>NZ_MOBK01000089.1 GCF_003732265.1 Pseudomonas brassicacearum | reverse complement strand
CGTTGAAGGTCCAGATGCGGAAAGAGCAGGTCAGCCACGCGATACGACTCTTCAAGGTGTGGATAACCGGGGAAGATAAAGCTGTCGATGCCCAGGTCCGCGTACTCCTTCACGCGAGCGGCCCCGGTCGAGCCGTCGCCAACCAACGCGGTACCGGCACCGCCACGAACCAGGCCGACACCGGCCCACAGGTTCGGGCTGACTTCGAGGTTGTCGCGGCTGCCACCATGCAGTGCGGCCATGGGCTGCTGGCCGACGGAATCGAAACGCGCCA
>NZ_MOBK01000088.1 GCF_003732265.1 Pseudomonas brassicacearum | reverse complement strand
AAGGCATCGAGGTTCCAGGTCAGCGGATCGATATCGACGAAATCGACCTCGGCGCCGCAATAACGCCCGCAATTGGCCGAGGCGAGAAAGGTGTTCGGCGTTGTCCACAAACGATCGCCCGGCCCCAGGCCCGCGGCCAGGCAGGCAATGTGCAGCGCCGCCGTGGCGTTGCACACCGCGACGGCGAAGTCCGCCTGGCACCGTTCGGCCATCGCTTGCTCGAAGCGCTCGATGGTCGGCCCTTGGGTCAGCCAGTCTGATTGCAGCACCTCGACAACCGCATCGATGTCTGCCTGATCGAGGCTTTGCCGACCGTAGGGAATCATACCGAGAGCTTCGCGTGCAGGTCAGTGATCTGTCCGACCGAGAGGAAGTGCGGGTTGGTGTCGGAGCGGTATTCGAAATCCTCGCTCACGGCACGCCCCTGCTCGCCAAGATTGTCGACGGCAAAATCGACATCGACGCTGGTAAAGCGGATCGATGGCTGGATGGTGTAGTG
>NZ_MOBK01000087.1 GCF_003732265.1 Pseudomonas brassicacearum | reverse complement strand
GAGTAAAACCACCCAGATTGCCGTCGCCCCAGACCAGCGTCGGCGGTTTTTCCGTCACCTTCAAGCCGTAGTGGGTGTCGGCCAGACGCAAGTGCCCATCGCTGGAAAGCGGCTTGATCGCGCGGCTGTCCGCCGCACTCAGATCCGCACCCGCCACCACGCGCATCGACCACGACGCACTGCCGGCCGGCAACATGCTTGCGACTGCCCAGTTGCGCCCCTGTTGCGTGCCGCTCAACGGTCGCAACTCAATGAACGCGGTGCCGTCGGCCAACACGACATCCGTCATCGACGGGATCAGCGAGCCACGCAACAGAGCAAGCGAACCGCTCAGGCGCAAGCCCTTGATCGCGTTGGTGCCGGCCTCGACGTTGCCTGGCAACGGCACGCCTTTGGGCCAGCGCACGGCGCCGATCGCCGTTACGTTGTTCAAGCGGATGCCCGCGCCAAGGCGACTGCCCGCCGGCAAGGTCACGCTGTCGGCAAGTAACGTACCGGCGGCGTACAGCAACTGGCCCGTCGCATCGTGTACCGCAGCGGCCAGCACTGTGCCTGCGCCCAAGGTATACGGTCCGGCCAGGGTCGCCTCGGTGGGCAACAGTGTCCCGGTGGGCAGCGTCGCCGCTTGCAGCGGCACGTCGTAGTTCAACGTGACACCGGCCGGGAACAGCGTGCCTTCGGCCAGGGTCACGCCCGCCGTCGGCACGATCAGGTCGCCACCAAACGGCTGGATGCCCGGCA
>NZ_MOBK01000086.1 GCF_003732265.1 Pseudomonas brassicacearum | reverse complement strand
GTATTCGGGCGGCAACGCGTGGGCCGCCAGGCAGGTGCTGCGCACGCTGATCGGCAGCTCTTTGGCCAAGCGCCGGATGACCCGGAGGATCTTGCGTTCATTGGCCAGATCGAGGCCGTAGCCGGATTTCATTTCGACCGTGGTCACGCCGTCGCGCATCAGGCTTTTCAGGCGTTTCGCGGCGCTGGCGAACAGCTCGCCTTCAGTGGCTTCGCGAGTCGCGCGCACGGTGCTGGCGATGCCGCCACCGGACGCTGCGATTTCCGCATAGCTAACGCCTTGCAGACGTTTTTCGAATTCGCCGCTGCGGTTACCGCCGAACACCGTGTGGGTGTGGCAATCGATCAGGCCGGGCGTGACCCATGCACCTTGCAGGTCGTTGACCGCCGGGTATTCGCCGGACGGTAATTGATTGCGCGGGCCGATCCACTCGATGTGCGCACCGGACGTCACGATGGCCGCATCTTCGATGATCGAGTAGACGCCTTGCG
>NZ_MOBK01000085.1 GCF_003732265.1 Pseudomonas brassicacearum | reverse complement strand
GCGGCCGTCATCGCCGAGGGGCATTTCGAGGACGCGGATATTGGCCGCCTGCAACTGGCGCAGGATCGCCCATGAGCAAGGCGATTCCACCAGCGCCACGCTGCCGCCGAGATTCAATGCACTGAGCGACAACTCCAATACGCTGCGCAGGTCGGCGCCGATATACACCTGCTCGGCCTGCCAGTGGTTGTGAGCGGAACGGGTGTAGCGTTCCGCCAGGGCGACGCGCAATTCCGGCTCGCCGAGTGGCTGATAGAGCGGTGCATTCGAGGGCGGATATTGGCGAGTCAGCTCACGCTCCATCCTCAACAACGGCCCCTGCAGCGACAGCAACATCGCCGGCGCATCGCTGCTCAGCGCCAGCATGCCGGGCTGACGGGCGCTGGCGAAGACGTGGTCGAGAAGATTGCCGGAGCTGGTCGTCACAGGCGCCGCCGGCATCGACCGGGTGAAATAGCCGAACCTGGGTTTGGCGTGGATTCTGCCTTCGTCCTCGAGCAGTGCGTAGGCATATTTGGT
>NZ_MOBK01000084.1 GCF_003732265.1 Pseudomonas brassicacearum | reverse complement strand
CTGTCAAAGGTCAGTACTTAACCAATACCTCGCCAGTGAATGGCCAACCGATTGCCGAATTCCCACGCTACCCTGCAGAAGACATCGACAAGGCCCTGGACGCTGCCCACGCCGCCGCCGATGCCTGGGGCGCCACGTCCGCCCAGGCGCGCTCGCTGGGGCTGCTGAAAATCGCCGACCGCATCGAGCAAAACCTCGAACTGCTGGCAATCACCGAATCCGGGGACAACGGCAAAGCCGTTCGCGAAACCCTCAACGCCG
>NZ_MOBK01000083.1 GCF_003732265.1 Pseudomonas brassicacearum | reverse complement strand
AATTGCTCGACGTTCAAGGCGTCCATCAGGCCCAACGCATCGTCGGCCATGTCGGTCAGGGTGTACGGCGCCGACACCGGCAAGCCGAGTTTGTAGCGCAAGGCTTCGAACGTCAGGTTGGCCTCGGCCGGGGTTTGCCGCCAGGAGGACAGGCCGACATCACGCTTGTCGTAACGAATCACCCGGAAACCCTGCTGACACAGCGCCACCACCACCTCGTCCGGCCAGTGAATCCACTGCACGCCCAGGCCCATCACCAGCAACCAGGC
>NZ_MOBK01000082.1 GCF_003732265.1 Pseudomonas brassicacearum | reverse complement strand
AAGGGCAAAACCTGACCGTCAAGAAATTACCCCTGCCGTGCCTCTCAAAACGCGTTGCGGAAAATCTCCTCGATCTGGCGCTGATCTGCCGCCCGAGGATTGGTCAAACCGCAGGCGTCTTTCAGTGCGTTGGTGGCCAGCACCGGGATGTCGCTGAGCTTGGCGCCGAGCTCACGCAGGCCACCGGGGATCTCGACATCTTTGGCCAGGCAACGGATCGCAGTGATCGCCGCTTGCGCGCCCTCCTCCGGGCTGAAACCTC
>NZ_MOBK01000081.1 GCF_003732265.1 Pseudomonas brassicacearum | reverse complement strand
CGTACACGCCGAGCAGCCCTCGTGGCGGGAACAACTCGCTGATCGGTACCGGTTGCTCGGCCGATTCAGGCCAGCAAGCGGCGGCAATATGCGCGGTCAGCCATTGCGTCAGGTCATCGGCGTTGTCCGGGTCGACGCTCATACGCGCCGCGTTGCCGCTCAGCGTATGACCCGTTTCGACGGCGCTGTAGGCTTCGCCTCGACCGAGCTCGGGACGCGGTTCGATCACCAGCACCGAACGCCGGCCCGGCAAGCGCAACA
>NZ_MOBK01000080.1 GCF_003732265.1 Pseudomonas brassicacearum | reverse complement strand
AGTCGGCAAGCCTCCGGCAATGTGCGCCATGTCGCCAAGGGTGCGGGTCGGCAGGCCGAACAGGTAGACCAACAGGCCGACGCCGAGGATCGCCACCAGTGCCGGCGGCACCGTTTTTGTCAGACGCGGCAGAATGTAGACGATGGCCATGGTCAGCAGCACCAGCCCGGTCATCAGGTACAACGGCGTGCCGCTGAGCCAGTCTTCACCGCTCTTGAAGTGCTCCAGTTGCGCCAAAGCAATGATGATCGCCAGCCCGTTGACGAAGCCGAGCATCACCGGATGCGGCACCATGCGCACCAGTTTGCCCAGGCGCAGCAGCCCGAACGCCATCATGATCAAACCGCCAAGCAACATCGTCGCCAGCAAATACTGCACGCCGTGTTGCACCACCAGCGCGACGATGACCACGGCCATCGAACCCGCCGCGCCGGAGACCATGCCCGGCCGCCC
>NZ_MOBK01000009.1 GCF_003732265.1 Pseudomonas brassicacearum | reverse complement strand
GGCCAGGTTGTGGTCCTGGTGACCCTGACCGGGACGACCATATTCCATGCGCTCGGCACAACGACGTGGTGCTGTGGCGACGTGTTCAAACACCGCCACGGGACGCAGCAGTTCGTCGTATTCAACTTCGCGTCGTGTGCCGCGACTGTCCCAGCCTTGCAGCATTTCATTGGCCAGCCCCAAAAGACTGATCTGCGACCCGGCATCCACGCTCAGCGTCGATACCGCAACACCGGACAGCGAATACACCGTCACGAGATTGGCGGGCGCCAGCGGATCTTGCTCCTGTAACCCCCAAAGCCGTGGGTCCCACTGTTTGACAGCGTGCCCGGCGGCATTGTGGAGCGTGCGATTGATGCGTGCTTGAGTCGGCTCGCCTTCAACCTCGCGCCAATAATCAATGGAACGGATCGTCAGCGCTTGCGGATCGACGACCGACACTTTGGGGGTTTTAGAGTGCATGCCGGCGTGTCCCTGTGAGCCAATGGTTATCTAACCCCTCGCGCCACGGCACGGCTACTGTCAGAAATTACAGTACTGACCAATGGCAACAACGTTGATCCACGAATGTCCATTCACCCGGCCCTTCGGTAGGATGGAGGTCATGAGTTCAAGGAGCGTACACACATGTTCATCGGCGTCCTGCTGGTCATCACCTGGCTGATTTTGCTGTTGCGCTACCCGTCCAAGGCGTTTCCCGTGTCGGTGGCGGCCGCCGTCGGTTTGGGGCTGGTGGCCACGTGGGTGATCTGGCTGGACAATCGCGAGGTCAAGCAACTCGCGCGGCTGGAGCTGCGCATCGCCTACGCGCCCGAGCAGTGCCCGGCGGATCGCCCGTTGCAGCTGAAAATGAACAACGGCAACGACGTGCCGCTGACCGAATTGCGCTGGCGCATCGCAGCGTATGCGCCGGGTGATACGGTCAATCTGGCCGACAATCAATACGACGCCCCACGCTATCGTGGACCCGGCGAGCTGCAGGCCGGCGCCAATTGGGAAGACTGTTTGCCCTTGCCACCATTGCGCCCTGGCTATCGCCCGCAAACCCTGGAGTTTCGCGCCGAGCGTTTGCAGGGTAGTTTCTCCGATTAATCCACTTCTTACTTTGCACAAGGACCGCGCCATGCCCGTTGCGTTGATTACCGGTTGCTCCAGCGGCATTGGCCGCGCCCTTGCCGACGTGTTCAAACATGCCGGCTACGAAGTCTGGGCCAGCGCCCGCAAGGCTGAAGACGTGGCCGCGCTAACCGCCGCCGGTTTCACCGCCGTGCAACTGGACGTCAATGATGGCGCCGCGCTCGAGCAACTGAGCGAGCAGATCAATCAGCAACGCGGCGGCCTCGACGTGCTGATCAACAACGCCGGTTATGGCGCGATGGGGCCGCTGCTCGATGGCGGCGTACCGGCCATGCAGCGGCAGTTCGAAACCAACGTGTTTGCGATTGTCGGCGTCACCCGCGCGCTGTTCCCGGTGCTGCGTCGCACCAAGGGATTGGTGGTGAACATCGGCAGCGTTTCAGGGGTTTTGGTCACGCCGTTTGCTGGCGCGTATTGCGCCTCGAAAGCCGCCGTCCATGCGTTGAGCGATGCCTTGCGGATGGAACTCGCGCCGTTCGGTATCCGCGTGATGGAGGTCCAGCCGGGCGCCATCGAATCCAGCTTCGCCAAGAATGCCGGGCATGAAGCGGAGCAACTGATCACCGAACAATCGCCGTGGTTTCCCCTGCGCGAAGGCATTCGTGCGCGGGCCAAGGCGTCGCAGGACAAGCCGACACCGGCCCGGGAGTTTGCGCAGGGGTTGCTCAAGGCGGTGCAGCAAAGCAAGCCACCGCGTTTGATTCGATTGGGCAATGGCAGCCGGGCGTTGCCGTTGTTGGCGGGGTTGTTGCCCAAAGGGCTGCTTGAGGCCGGATTGATGAAGCGGTTCGGGTTGCGTGGGCAGCTCTGAGACCGAGTTGACCGCTTCGCGAGCAGGCTCGCTCCCACAGGGTTCTATGGGGTGCCATAGATAGCATTCACACCCGCGATCACTATGGGAGCGAGCCTGCTCGCGAAGGCGTCCGAACAAACACAGAAAATTTCAGGAAAACACTTCAATGACCGACTACACCGACTACTTCGACGAAGTCATCCAGGCCCACGTCGCCATCGAACAATGGCTGGCCGAAGAGCGAGACGACGCCGAACTTGAACAACTGCTGAGCCGGTTTTCGCCACAGTTTTCCATGATCTCGCCATTGGGCCGAGTGCTGGATTTCGAGGCGTTGAGCGAGCTGTTTCAGTTGGCGGGCGGCAAGAAGCTCGGGTTCAGGATCGAGCTCAGCGACTTGCGCGGTGTGGCGCTGTATGAAGGGGGTGCGGTGGTGAGTTATCGCGAGCAACAGACTGATGCCACCGGGCTGCATTCGGATCGGCGTTCGACCGTGGTGTTTGAGAAAGACGCGGATGGCCGGCTGATCTGGCGGCATTTGCATGAGACCTTCTGCAAAGGCTGAGACCGCGTCGCTCCATTCGCGAGCAAGCCCGCTCCCACATTAGATCTGCAGTGAACGCAATAGAAGTGATCGACGCAGCTCAAGTGTGGGAGCGGGCTTGCTCGCGAAGGCCGCGACTCGGTCCAACGCCTAGTTAACCACCACGGTGCACGTAATCCCCGCCGCCAACAGCACCCCCTCCGGCACTTCATCAATGTGAATCCGCACCGGCACTCGCTGCGCCAGCCGCACCCAGTTGAACGTCGGGTTCACATCGGCAATCAACTCGCGACTCTGCGGATTATCCCGGTCGTAGATGCCGCGAGAAATGCTCTCCACATGCCCCTTCAGCACCTCGCCGCTCATCAATTGCATGTCGGCCTTATCGCCCACGCGCACGTGCGGCAATTTGGTTTCTTCGAAGAAGCCATAGACCCAGAACGAGTTCATATCGACCACGGCCATCTTCGCTTCGCCGATGCGCGCGTAGTCGCCGCGATGGACGTTGAGGTTGGTCACGTAACCGTCCACCGCCGCCCGCACTTCGGTGCGTTTGAGGTTGAGTTCGGCGGCTTCGAGTTGCGCTTGCGCGTGCTGATAATCGGCCAGTGCCGAGTCGGCGATGTTGCTGGCGTCGTCGCGGTTTTCCCGGGAGATCACCAGGTTGTCCATGTCGGCACGGCGGCGGGCGTTAACCTTGCGCATCTCCCACGTGGCCTTGCGTGAGGCGACCAGCGACTGCGCCTGTTTGACCGCGATGCGGTAGTGCTCGGGGTCGATCTGCATCAGCAAATCGCCCTTCTTCACTTGCTGGTTGTCGCGCACCGGCACGTCCACCACTTCCCCGGTGACGTCGGCGGCGACGTTGATGATGTCCGCGCGCACCCGGCCGTCGCGGGTCCACGGGGTGTCCATGTAATGCACCCACAAGGTCCGGCCGATCCATAGCGCGAGGGCCAGCACCAGCAGGGTGGCGAGCAGGCTGAAAAGCTTTTTCATCAGGGCCTTCTTCAGAAATAGAGAGTCAGTGATAAACAGTCAGCGCCAGGGCGCCGAACAGACAGGTAAACAGGCTCAGGCGCAGCAGCGCCGGGTGCCAGAAGAAGCGGTACAGGTCGAATCCGGACAAGAACCGGTCCAGCGCCCAGGCCAGTGCGGCGGCGATGAAAAACATCAGCGTCATGGTGGGCATGTACACGCCGTGGAAGGCGATTTCACGAGGCATGTTCAAGTCCTTGCGGCGCGGTTTTCGTGTAGGCCGCGAGCGGTGATTGCGGGTCCAGCAATGAGGTGCGAATGAAGTGCAGGTAACTCTTCACCCGCCGCAGGGCCGAGGTATCGAAGTGCGGTGCGAAAGGTTCGTCGGTGGCTTGCACACGGCTGATCGCATGGTCGACCGCGATCAAACTGCGCTCCAGATTGTTCTGGCTCGGTTGCAGGAACAGCCGCACCAGCGAACGTCCCATCACGCGGATCGCCTGGCGCCACGGCTGCGATTCGGCGTAGGCCGGATGCACCGGCACAATCGCCTGTTCCTTGCGCAACTCGATGATCGCGTGGCCGACTTCCAGCACCACGAACATCCAGCGCAGCAAGTTGCGTTGAACGTGCGGTTGCCCCGCCGCGAGGCCATACGCCTGATGCAGCAAATCCCGCGTGCGGCTCTCAAAACTCGAGGCCAAACCCTTGAGTTTGCCGCTGATCGCGTACACCACTTGCCCACGCAGGTCCTGCTCCAGCCGTCGCCACAACCAGCGACTGTTCGGCGGCAAAATAATCGCCCCGGCCGCGGCGCAGACCAGCATGCCCAGCACCATGGCAATGTAGTCGTTGATGAAGGCGTAAGGGTTGTAGACCGTGAGGTTGTCCGGCACCGAACCGGTGCTGAAGAAGATCAGTAAACCGAGGCCGACCCCGGCGTATTGCGGCCGCGAGGTGAGGAACGAACCGAGCACGATCACCGGCGCGAGCATCACGCACAGCAACGGGAAACCGTCGATCCACGGGAAGATGAAAAACATCTCGAAGAAACCGATCAGTGCGCCAAGGAACGTCCCGCAGGCCATCTGAAACGCCATGCGTTTCGGATTCGGCGTGGCGGCGGAAAGGCCGACAGTTGCCGCCGCAATCAAGGTCATCGTCGCGCCGCTGGGCCATGCGGTGGCCACCCAATAACTGCCGAGTACCACCAGAATGAACGCCGCCCGAATCCCCGACGCGGCCGAGGCCATCCAGTTGGTTTGCGGGGTGAACGGCTCGTCCCATTGCTCGCGCGCATGGCTGTGATCGGCCAAGGACGCGTGGGTCTGTGCATAACTGTGCAGGTCGTCGACGAAGCGATAAAGCAACTCGTACGCGGTGTGGAAGTCCAGCAGCTCCGCGTCGCTCGGGTTGCTCTCCTGGAAGGTCGCCCGCAAGCGACGAACCCGCGCCGGCAAACCTTCTTTATAAGCGCTCAACTCGACGACCAGGCGTGCCGCGTCCGCGTCGGTCAGGGCACGACCGCTGAAACCGTCGAGCACTTCTGCGAGGTCTTGCAAACCCGGTTTGATCGCAGCGACCGCAGGCTCGGCACCGCTGCTGCGCAAGCGTTCGAGCAACTGATGCAAGGCGTTGAAGCGGGTGGTGATGCCCATGAACTCGCTGTTCAAACGATTGAGCCGACCGTTGCGCCGACGCATGTGCGGGTCTTCGAACACGGTCACGCTGCGCAAGCCTTCCAGGCCCACCGCTTCAGCGATGAAGCGCACGTTACTGGCTTCAAACGCGTCCCGCTTGCTGCGGCCGCGCAAGCCATCGGTGACGAACAAGGCGAACACGCCGAAGCGCTGATACAAGGCGTTGCGCATTGCGGCGCTGGCGGTTTGCGGCAGGATCGCGGCGCTGACCAGCGTCGAGCAGAGAATGCCCAGGGAGATTTCCAGCACCCGCCAGACGGCGGCCATGAACGCGCCGTCGGGGTGCGCCAGCGCTGGCAAACCGACCATCGCGGCGGTGTACCCGGCCAGCACGAAACCGTAGGCGCGAAAGTTGCGATACCGCGCCGCACCGGCCGAGCAGATGCCGACCCAGATCGCCAGCGAGCCGAGGAACAGTTCGGTGTTTTGTGCGAACAAGGCAATCAGCGCAACCATCACCGCCGAGCCGGTCAAGGTGCCGAGAAAGCGGTAAAAACTCTTGGCGAACACCTGACCGCTTTGCGGCTGCATGACGATGAACACGGTGATCATCGCCGTGCGCGGTTGCGGCAACTCCAGGCGCATCGCCAGCCACAAGGTCAGGAAGGCAGCGAACAGCACCTTGAAGATGTAGACCCAGGTCACGCCGTCGCTGCGTGCCCAGTCGAAAAAGCCCCGGCGCCATTCAAGGGAATACAGCCAGCGCAAGGGTGCGGGCAAGGGAGTCATGAAATCCTGCTCATTGAGGAAAGACCTGGATCAACCGAAACCCTGTGGCGAGGGGGCTTGCCCCCGTTGGGTCGCAGAGCGGCCCCAAAACCTGCCATCGCGGTTTTCAGGCACTCCGCATTTACCGGTTTGGCGACTGCTGCGCAGCCGAACGGGGGCAAGCCCCCTCGCCACAAATAGGGGCGTGTCTGATACATCGTGGTCACTTCAGAAGGCTCGGGGTTTTCGGGGCCTGGGTTTGTACGGCGGTCGGCACATCATTCCCCGCCCCCAACCCACCACCCAACGCCGTCACCAGTTCGGCATGAGCACTCAACCGCGCCGCCTGCACCTGCTGCTGCACCTGCTGCTGCTTGAACAACAACGTCTGCGCGTTCAGCACATTGAGGTAGTCGGTCAACCCGCGTTGATAGGCGATCATCGCGATGTCATAGGTCTTCTGCGCCGTGGCCACGGACTCGGCAGCGAAGGCCTGCTGCTTGTCCATCGACTCGCGGCGGATCAATTGATCGGAGATGCTTTTCAGTGCGTTGACCAGCGTCTGGTTGTACTTGGCCACGGCGATGTCATAGCCCGCCGAGGCTTCACCCAACTCCGAGCGCAAACGCCCGCCATCGAAGATCGGCAACGAGATCGCCGGGCCGACGCTGTAGTTGAGTTTCTTGCCGGTCAAGAACTCCAGCGCCCCACCGCCGGTGGCCATGTAGCCGAGGCTGCCGACCAGATCGACGTTGGGATAAAACCCGGCGTGGGCGACATCGATGCCGCGCGCTTGCGCCGCCACTTGCCAGCGACTGGCAACCACGTCCGGGCGTTGACCGAGCAATTGCGCGGGCAACGACGACGGCAGTTTCAGCGCGGCGCCCAACGACAGCGTCGGCCGCTGCAACTTCGCGCCCTCCCCCGGACCAAAACCGGCGAGGGCCGCGAGCTGGTTGCGGCTGAGGGCGATTTCTTCGTCCAGTGCATCGATCTGGCGATGGGTTTCCGGCAGCGGCGTTTGTGCCTGACTGACTTCAAAGTGCGTGCCGATGCCGCCGCTCAGACGCTTCTGTGCGAGGTCGAGAATCTGCTGTTGCTGCTGCAACGTCGCTTCGACGATGTCGCGCTGAGCGTAATGCAACGACAGCTCGATGTAGGCGCGCACGATGTTGTTCTGCAATTCGAGCTGCGCCAGACGCGCTTCGGCGGCGCTCATGTGCGCCATGTCCACGGCGCGCTCGGTGGCGTTGCTTTCGCGGCCCCAGAGGTCGAGCGCATAGCTGAAGCCCAGTGCGGCGTTGTTGTCCCAGGTGGTCGTGTTCGCCAACTCGCCCGGCCCGTAGAACTGATCGGTGGGCCAGTTGTGGCGCTTGAGCGTGGATTCGCCATTGATCTGCAATGACTCGGCGGATTCGGCGATGCCGGCCATGGATTTAGCCTGGCGCACCCGCGCCGCCGCCATGGCCATGCTCGGGCTGCCTTGCACGGCGAGGTCGATCCAGCGGTTCAATTGCGGGTCGCCATAGGCCTGCCACCATTGAGCGGTGGGCCAGTGCGCGTCCTGCGCAGCGTGTTGAATGGCTTCGTCGGTGGCCAGTGAATCGGCCTCCAGTGCCTTGCCCTGCGGGGCAATACCTGCGGTACCGATGCAGCCGCTGATTGCCAGGGTTAAAGCCAAAACACTGAGCGTCTGAAGCGCTCTGCTGATGCGACGCGGCACTGCTGCGATTTCCTGAGGTGGGGGGTGTTTCGGAGATGCGCAATTCTAGGGGGCGGCCGGAACGGCGATAAGCCGGGATTCTTGTGAATCTTTGTTACCGTTCACGCGATAATCCCTTGGTCGGGGTCTCAGACCTTGAAACCTTGTGTCACAATTTGCCATCTCCCTTGAGAGCACCCCATGGACACTTTGCAAAACATGCGCGCCTTCAGTTACGTGGCCGAGGCCGGCAGCTTCACCGCCGCCGCCGTGCAACTGGACACCACCACCGCCAACGTTTCGCGCGCGGTCTCCAACCTGGAAGCCCATCTGCAAACCCGCCTGCTCAACCGCACCACCCGCCGCATCGCGTTGACCGAAGCCGGCAAGCGCTACCTGTTGCGCTGCGAGCAGATCCTTGCCTACGTCGAAGAAGCCGAAGCCGAAGCCAGCGACGCCCATGCGCGGCCGGCCGGGCAGCTCAAGGTGCACACCATGACCGGCATCGGTCAGCACTTCGTGATCGACGCCATCGCCCGTTATCGCAAGACCCACCCGGACGTAACCTTCGACCTGACCATGGCCAACCGCGTGCCGGACTTGCTCGACGAGGGCTACGACGTGTCCATCGTGCTCGCCAGCGAACTGCCGGACTCGGGCTTCGTGTCTCAGCGGTTGGGCATCACCTACAGCATCGTCTGCGCCTCGCCGGCGTACGTGAAAGCCAACGGTTGCGCGCAAAAGCCCAGCGATTTGCTGAACCATATGTGCCTGCGCCTGGTGAGCCCAGTGATTCCGCTGGAGAAGTGGACTTTCGACGGGCCTGAAGGCCAGGAGATGGTCACCATTAACAGCTCACCGTTTCTGGTGAACTCGGCGGACGCCATGAAGACCGCGATCACCAGCGGCATGGGCGTTGGCGTGCTGCCGGTGTACGCGGCGATCGAAGGCTTGCGCAACGGTTCGCTGGTGCGTGTGATGCCCAACTACCGCTCGCAGGAACTGAACCTGTATGCGATCTACCCTTCGCGGCAATATCTCGACGCGAAAATCAAGACCTGGGTCGAGTATTTGCGCGGGTCGTTGCCGGAGATTCTGGCGGCGCATCAGGCGGAGTTGGCAGCGTATGACCTGAGCGGGAGTGTGAGCGGGGTTCGGCTGGCGAACTGATCTCACGGTCCTACAGACGCGCTGATTTTGGGGAAGGATTCCGACGCGTTCTGTCGGTTGTTGGGTCAGACGGGAAGTGGGTAGGCTTTGTGGGTCGCTGCCAAATCAGCGGCCAGGCTTGGAAACCTGATTCCCATCACAGCACATGGCATACTGCGGCGCTATTTTCTGCACGCAATTCCTTGTTATGGCGGCTGTGCGCGGGAGACCTTCGGGTCTGCCGGGTTTGATGGGATTTCCGGTTTTCCAAACCGCGCATGGCTGCCACCCTTTCGCTTGGAAACGAAAATGGCAGCTCGATCAATCCCATATCGAGTAACTTTTTCATGATTAAAGAAAAACCGAATCCCCCGGAAACCGACGACGTTTCCCCCTACGAATCCGTCGATTCCAAAAAATTCCACGACGCCGCCGAGCGCGCGCTGGATCACTACCTCAATCCTGCCGCCCTGAAATCCCCGCCCACCCGCAAACCCAGCACCATGTTCCTCCTCGCACCGGACCTCAAACACGAGGACCTGCTGGCCCACACCTGTGAATCCCTGGCCCAGGCCAATGTGATGGCCGGCGATTTTGCCGCCTACCTCGAAGGCCCGCATCGCAACACCGCCATGGCCATCCAGCAAATCGTCATGCTCGCCGAACTGGCGGCAAACCGGATGATGGACAACCTCGAACTGCCCAAACCAGTGCGCTAATCCCCCCAGCAGACACCATTCCCCTGTGGGAGCGAGCTTGCTCCGGGCGGCGTTCCGACGATAGCGGTGTATCAGTCGACATCAACGTCGACTGATACACCGCCAGACCACCCACTTCAGACGGCCATAAATCCCGGTTTTACGGGGTCGTCAACTGTCAACAATGACAGTTTTCGCAATACAGCTTCACCTCTATGCTCAGCTCACGACCCGATGTTTTTGATCATCGGGAATTAATGTAAAAGGAGCTGAACATGTTTACGGAATATACCCTTGCGCTAATCAAAAAAAACCCTCCCCAAGGTTCGGTGAACGCTAATGTAGTAAACGACCAGCATTTCGAAGCAGACACCTTCAACTTCAACCATGACTATCTTGCAACGGATGGAAAACTCTACCTGACCTTGAATACCCTTCAAACCTCTGTCTATCCGGACGGTAAAAAGATCTATCGGGGAATTGAAATCGTGTTCGACGCCGATATCACCTGGGGTATTCATAAAATCGCAGACCGTAAGGTTTGTGCCGCCTTTTGGAAAATGTGGAAAGAGAACGGCACCTTCCGGGTCGAAACGTTCAGAGCCGACAAGGGTGTCTTCCATTTAATGACATTCGATCATGATACTGAACAGTACAAGGGCTACTTTAACTTCACCTCCCTTGGAGACGACAAGACAACAAAGTCCATTGAAGACGGTGAATTTATTATAGAAGGCCGGAGTGACATTGCGATTTAAACCGGGGGGTTATTCAAGAAATACTCTGACTGCAGGAGCCGGGTTTGCTCGCGATAAAGATTGGACATTAGACGTGGATATCGATTGATACTCCGCAATCGCGAGTAAGCTCGCTCCCACAATGGAATGCGTGAAGCTGCAAGAAGGCAGGATCAAGTCAGCGCCCTACCTCGAAGGCCCGCACCGCAACACCGCCATGGCCAACTAGCAAATCGTCAGGCTCGCCGAACTCGCCGCGAACCGGATGATGGACAACCTGGACATACCAAAATCAGCGCCACACCGTTGATTTAATGTGGGAGCGGGCTTGCTCGCGAATGCGGTGTGTCATTTAACAAATAGGTTGACTGATACACCGCATTCGCGAGCAAGCCCGCTCCTACATTTGAATTGTGACTGCCCAACAATCTGGTCAGATCAGGTACTCGCACAACCGCTCGGAAGAATGTTAGCGTGCTTGGCATTCTCCACGCCCGACGAGCCCTCCTCCCATGAAAAAGACTGTCCTCGCCTTCAGCCGCGTCACCCCGGAAATGGTCGAGCGCCTCCAGCAAGACTTCGACGTGATCGTGCCAAACCCGAAAAACGGCGACATCAACGCGCAATTCAACGAAGCCCTGCCAAACGCCCACGGCCTGATCGGTGTCGGTCGCAAGCTCGGTCGCGCACAACTGGAGAACGCCGCCAAACTGGAAGTGGTGTCCAGCGTCTCGGTCGGCTACGACAACTACGACGTTGCCTACTTCAACGAACGCGGGATCATGCTCACCAACACCCCGGACGTGCTCACCGAAAGCACCGCCGACCTGGCGTTTTCCCTGCTGATGAGCAGCGCCCGCCGCGTTGCCGAGCTGGACGCCTGGACCAAGGCCGGCCAATGGCAAGCCACCGTCGGCGCACCGTTGTTCGGCACCGATGTGCACGGTAAAACCCTGGGCATCGTCGGCATGGGCAACATCGGCGCGGCCATTGCCCGTCGCGGTCGCCTGGGCTTCAACATGCCGATCATTTACAGCGGCAACAGCCGCAAGACCGAGCTGGAACAAGAGCTCGGCGCGCAGTTCCGTACGCTGGATCAACTGCTGGCCGAAGCCGATTTCGTCTGCCTAGTGGTGCCGCTCAGCGAAAAAACCAGACACCTGATCAGCCACCGTGAACTGGCGCTGATGAAGCCAAGTGCGATCCTGATCAACATTGCGCGTGGCCCGGTCGTCGACGAACCGGCCCTGATCGAGGCGCTGCAAAACAACCGCATTCGCGGCGCCGGCCTGGACGTCTACGAAAAAGAACCGCTGGCCGAGTCGCCGCTGTTCCAACTGAAAAACGCGGTGACATTGCCGCACATCGGTTCCGCCACCCACGAAACCCGTGAAGCCATGGCCAACCGTGCATTGGCCAACTTGCGCAGCGCCTTGCTGGGCGAGCGCCCGCAAGATCTGGTCAACCCGCAAGTCTGGAAAGGCTAATGACAACGGGCAGACGTTTTTTAAGCGTCTGCCCGCTCGCTACACAACTTGCAATTCAGTCAACCGACGAAAGATAAACCCCCGCTATAGACTCTCCACTACTGCCCGACCCCACGGACTAACGGTTATGGAGAACCCTTGCCTTGCACACGCTTAAAACTGCACAACTCATCAGATACAGCAAAGTAATACTGATGACCTACATAAGTTTGTTTGGACTGTTGGTGATGTATGGCAACTTTACGGACTATGCCACCAACTACGAATATGTCGGCCACGTCCTGAGCATGGACACCACGCAGAAAAGCGAAAATACCAGCTACCGGGCCATCACCTCCCCCCTGCTCCACCACCGTATCTACTGGCTTATTATCACCCTCGAAGTGACGTACACCGTGTTCTGCCTGATGGGCACTTACCACCTGCTTCGCAACATCAACGCAACTGCCAAAGCCTTCCACGAAGCCAAGAAATGCTCGATCATCGGGTTGATGATCGGTCTGTTTATCTATTACGTTTGCCTGCAAGTTGTCGGCGTTGAGTGGTTCAACATGGACAAGTCACAAACATGGAATGCCAAGGACTGGGCCCGGCACATCGTCGATTTCATGTTGCCGTTGTTAATTTATATAACGTTAAAGATCGAGCGCTGAACGCTCGATCTTTATAAACGTCACGCCAGTTTGCCGGTTCCCTGGATTACGGGTGGCTTGGGTTTACGAAACACCAATACATTGCCCAGCATCACCAACACCAGGCCCACCAATGCCGGTGCAGTCCATTGATAGCCCTCGGCAAACGCCGACACGTTCAACGCCACCACCGGGAACAACACGGTGCAATAGGCCGCGCGTTCTGGCCCCATGCGGCCCACCAGTGTCAAGTAAGCGGTGAAGCCGATCACGGAACCGGGAATGACCAGGTACAACAACGAGCCGATGTAACGCGTGCTCCATTCGATGTCGAACGGAATGCCTTTGACCAGGCACCATACCGACAACATCGCCGCGCCGTACGCCATGCCCCAGGCGTTGGTGGTCAACGGTTTCAGACCGGCCTTCTGTTGCAGGCTCGACAGCATGTTGCCGGCCGAGAAACACAGGGTTCCGAGCAGCGCCAGGCCCAGGCCGAGCAAGGTTTCCGGGCTCGCGGTGTGGCCCGCCAGTTCAGGCCAGAACAGCAGGCCAAGTCCGAACAGGCCCAACGCCCCGCCCATCAGCACATTGCGGGCGATTTTCTGGCCGAAGAACACCCGCGCATTCAGGGCGTTCCACAACGTCGCGGTGGAAAACACCACGGCGACCAGGCCGCTGGGAATCCACTGGCTGGCGGTGAGGAAACACATGAAGTTGACGCAGAACAGGCACAGCCCCTGCGCCAGGCAGATCAAGTGCCCACGGCGGTTCATCACTTGCAGACGTCGACTCAGCAGCAACATCGCGAACAGCACCAGCGCCGCGAGGCCGAAGCGATAGACGATCGACACCGGAATCGCCACCACGCCCAATTGCCATTTCAAGGCAATCCAGGTGGTGCCCCAGATCAGCACGGTCAGCAAGTACAACGACAGGTTCATGGCAAACACTCCTCAATAGAGGCTCAGTGTCCTGCGTGCGCTCGGTTCGCACTTGCATAAACTTGCGCTTTTGTCAGCCCGCAGGCTGGCAGGCCAACGTCTACGGAGTAGGATGCAAGGCGTTGGAGAGAACCGATCATGCCCGCACTGGAAACGCTGCAAGTCTTTCAAGCCCTCAACCGCTCGCCCAATGCTCGCCTCGAGCACAGCGCCGAGCTCGGTGACGGCATGGCTGCAGCCTTGTGGAGCAACCATCACGACGCCCAGGACTACGAAGCGCCGAGCCATCACACGCTGTCGTGCTACATCGCCGGCGGCACCGGCACCTTCCGCCGCGACCAGCCCGGCACCAAGGGCGGACCGGACAAGCTGTGCATCCTGCCGGCGGATCATCAGTCAGGCTGGGTGATCAATGGCGACATTCGCCTGGCCCACCTGTATTTCAGCCCCGAACAATTCGCCCTCGGCTGTGTCACGCTGCTGGACCGCGAACCGCGTGAACTGCAATTACGCGAAGCGACTTTCCTCGACGACCCGGCGCAAGCCTTGCGCTTTCGACAGATACTCACCCTCAACTGGGACGAACCCGGCGAACGCTTGCTGACCAGCAGCCTGGCCCACGAAATGCTCAGCCACGTGTTGCTGGGCCAGGTCGGGATGCGCGAGGGATTGCGGCTCAAGGGTGGACTGGCGGCGCATCAGCGGCGGCAGTTGGTGGAGTTCATCGATCATCAATTGGCCGAGGCCATCAGCCTTGGGCAACTTGCCGCGTTGTGTGCGCTGTCGGAATACCACTTTGCGCGGATGTTTCGCGAGAGCTTTGGTTTGCCGCCGCATCAGTATGTGCTGGCTCGCCGATTGAGCCGGGCGCAGGCGTTATTGCGTTCGACGTCGCAGCCGTTGGGGGAGATTGCGCTGGCGTGCGGGTTTGCCAGTGCGAGTCATTTTACCAATCGGTTTCGGCAGGCTTTAGGTGGGACGCCTAGGGAGTATCGGCAGGCGTTTTTGCGGTAGGCCCCAAGATAGTCGGTGCCTGTCAGGCAGCCTTCGCGAGCAAGCCCGCTCCCACATTCGACCGAGTTATCCTATGGGCATGCGATCAAATGTGGGAGCGGGCTTGCTCGCGAAGAACGATGACGCGGTTTGGGATCAGAACTCCAACGTGCTCGACAACAGAATCTGCCGCGAATCCCCCATCGACACAAAGAACCGGCTCGCCGCCGAGGTGTAGTACGTGCGGTCAAACAGGTTCTTCACGTTGAGCTGAAACTTGACCCGCTGCCCTTCAACCTTGGTGTCGTACGTGGCGAACGCATCGGCCACGGTGTAGCTCGGCAGGTCGAAATCGTTGACGGCATTCCCCGCCCGCTCACCGACGTAACGCGCCCCGGCGCCAACCCGCAACTGATCGCCACCGACAATGGTGCCGAAGTCATAGACCGCCGACAGCGAGCCGCTGTTCTTGGCGACGTTTTGCAGCTGCTTGCCTTTGTAGTCCGGGTCTTCGGTGACTTCGGCATCGGTGTAGGCGTAGCTGCCAATCATGCTCCAGCGATCCGTCAGTTGGCCGGTCACGTCCACTTCCAGGCCACTGGAACGCACTTCGCCGGCAGCGCTGTAGATCGTCACCGGGCCTTCGGAGTTGGCCACCAGCACGTTGCGCTTCTTGATGTCGAACAGCGCGATGTCACCGGTGATGCGCCCCGGCAGGTCGAACTTGGCACCGATTTCCCAGGCCTTGGCTTCTTCCGGCGCGATGCTGCCGTCGAGCACGGTGCTGCTGCCGCTCAAGGGCGCGATGGTGGAGTTGGGTTTGAACGATTCGGTGTAGCTGCCGTAGAACGACAGTTCATCGGTGTAGCGATACACCAGCCCCGCGCGCGGCACCCACTTCTGGCCGTTGCTGTCGGTGTTGGCCCGGAACGGCACGCCTTTGCCGGCGTATTGGTCGTATTCCTGGAAGCGCCCGCCCGCGACAAAAATCCATTGATCGGTGAGGTGAATCGAGTCCTGCAGGAAGATCGAATCGCTGCGCAATTCATCGGTTTGCGCGCTGTCCGCCGGGCTGACGGTGGTGCCAGCGACTTCGCGGCCGTAGACCGGATTGACGTAGCTGAAGGTGCTCAGGCTTTTCTGGCGGATCAGATCTTCGCGGTAGATCTTGCGGTACTCGTCGTCGACGCCGAACACCAGGTCGTGTTTCATCCCGGCGAACTCGACATTGCCTTCGAGGCTGGCGGTGGTGAAGCGGTCGGTGCTGATCGCATTCTGCGTGCCGTCCATGCTGCGGGTCAGCGTGCCTTTTTTGGTGTCGATGGCGGTAACGCGCACTTGGCTGGCGTCGTAGGTTTCGCGGTTCCAGCTGTAACCGAAGTGGGCGGTCCAGTTGTCGTTGAGTTCGTGATCGGCCTCGAAGTGGTACAGGTCCGAACGGCCTTCCATATTGTTGAACGGCTCGTCGAGGCGCTCGTTGCGCGAGATGTCCAGCGGATGGTTGGTGCGCGGATCGATGATCGTGCCACGGTCGAACGGGGTCAGGAACTCGCGGTGTTCGTAGGAAAACAGCAGCTTGGTGCTTTCGCCGAACCAGGCCAGCGACGGCGCCACCAGCGACTCGCGGTGGGTGCCGAAATTGCGCCAGTAATCTTCATCTTCGTGGTCCAGGACCATGCGGTAAGCGAGGCCGGAGGTGCCGAGTGCGCCCGTGCTGTCGAAGCTGCCACCGCTGCCGTTTTTACCCTCGCCATAGGTCGAACCGCGCAGCATCAGGGCGTTGTATTGCTCAAGTTCCGGCTTCTTGCTGACCAGGTTGACCACCCCGCCCGGGTCCTGAATGCCGTACAGCAGCGAGGCCGGGCCCTTGAGCACTTCGACGCGATCGATACTTTCATTCATGCCGCGGCCCTGCACGATCGGCATGCCGTCGCGCATGATCGAGCCGTTACGGTTGTCACCGAAACCGCGGGTCATCACCGAGTCCTGGGTGCTCGCCAGCGTGTTGCCCTGGGTGATGCCACTGACGTTGGCCAGCGCGTCATCCAGATTGCGTGGCAGCTGATCGCGGATGACCTGGGCCGGGACGACGTTGACGGTCTGCGGGATTTCCTGGAGCAAGGCCGATGAGCGCATCACCGAACTGGTGGGCGGCGGTTGATAGCTCATGGACTGATCGGCGACCGAGGTGATGGTGGTCGCGCCCAGGTTCAAGGTGCCGGCCGTGGGCACGGGTTCAAGGATCAGGGTTTGCGCATCGGTGCGGCGATAGGTGAAGCCTGAGCCGCTGAGCAAACGCTGCATCGCTTGCTCGGCGCTCAACTGGCCGTTGATCGCCGGGGCGGTGAGGCCGTACGGCGCTTCATCGGTGTAGACCACGCTGATGCCGGTGACCCGGCTGAAGTCGCTCAGGGCCTGGGGCAGCGGTTTGGCGGCGATGGCGAAACTGAACTGGTCACGCTGTTGCGTGTTGTTGGCTTCAGCCGCCGAGGCGATGCTCGATGGTAACAACGCCAGCGCCGACATACTCAGCGCCGAAGCACCCAACCACTGTTTGACCGAACCCGATTTTGCCCTGGACTTCATTGCTCATGACCTGTGTAGAACCGCTACGGATGCGAATGACTCGCAGTTTCAGTCACTACACGGATGGGGGTTGGGTTTACCTCACTAGAAATTTGAAAATATTTTTACTTGAGATTGTGTGTTGGCTGATCGGACGCCTTCGCGAGCAAGCCCGCTCCCACATTCGACCGCATTCCTATGTGAGAACTCGGTCGAATGTGGGAGCGGGCTTGCTCGCGAAGGGACCAGCAGCCTCAACGCAAAATAATCAGATGCCCCAAAACGTTGTGCTGCTCAAACCCCAACACCCCCTGCAACGAACTCAACACCGCTTGCGGGTCCTTGCTCGGAAAGCTGCCACTGATCCGCCGCGCAGCCAGTTCATCGTTGAGCAACACGATCCGCCCCGGGTAATAGCGCCCGAGGTCCTGCACCACCTCCGCCAACGTCGCCTTGTAATAATTGAGCCAGCCCTGACGCCAGGCCAATTGCGCCTCGCTGTCCACAGCATGCAGTTTTTCCGCCGCGCCCTCGCCGTAGGCCACTTGTTGGCCGGCGGTCAGTATTTGTGGCTCGGCGTACTTCTTTGCTGTCACGCCGACCCGTCCGGACAACACCGTCACCTGAGCACCCTGGGGTTGCAGGCGCACTTCAAACTGCGTGCCCAGCACTTTCGCCTGGCCCTGTTCAGCGTCGACCACAAACGGATCACCCGTATGCGTCACGCTGAAAAACCCGGCGCCACGCCGCAACTGGACGTGCCGCTCACCGCGACTGAAATCCACCGCAATGGCACTGTCTGCATCCAGCGTGACTTGCGACTGATCCGCCAAGGTCACGGTGCGAATTTCCCCCGGTGCCGAGACATAGTCCGCTCCCAGGTCGTCAATCCATCGCGCAGGCTGCCAACCCGCGCCGAGGCCAATCATCAACAACAGGCACGCCGCCATCGCCAGCGCACCCGACCAGCGCCGCATGCTGTGGCGGCGTGATTGATTCATGGCATTGAGATAGCCCTGCAAGGCGAAAGCGTCTTCATCGGCCAGGGTTCGCGCCGGCGATTCGCTCAATTCCCACAGCACCTGCGCCTGAGCATATGCCTCGGCGTGGGCGGGATCTGCCTGCAACCAGTGACTGAACGTGAGTTGATCGCCACTGCTGGGCTGGTCATGCAGCAAGCACAGCCACGCGAAGGCGGCCTGTTCCTGAGCGGGCGTCGGGGTGACGCGTTCGAGCTGATTCACGGTGCTTTCCCTGGCGTGCGCGTGGGTGGTTCCCGCAGGCTGGCCTTGCAGGCATCGAGGGCGCGCATCATATGTTTTTCCACGGCGCTTTGGGACAAGCCCATGGCCTTGGCGATTTCGGCGTATTTGCGACCGTGGATGCGGTTGAGCAGGAAGATCTGCCGCGTGCGTTCCGGCAGGGCACGCAACGCGGCTTCGACGTGACGTAAATCGTTGCCGGCTTCCAGGGCGGCTTGCGGCTCACTGCCGTGGCTGTCTGGCGCGTCCGGCATCCAGCCTTCATTGACCCGCACCCGCGTGCCTTCGCTGCGCAAATGGTCGATGGCGATGTTGCCGGCGCAACGCAGCAGGTAGGTGCTGAGCTCCTCGACCTGCACCAGCGGCCGCCGCCAGAAACGCAGGAACAAATCCTGCACCAGGTCCGCCGCCGTCGCCCGACACCCCACGCGCCGGTTCACCAAAGCTTCCATTTGCGAACGCTGGGAAAGAAACACCTGCAGGAAATGCGCACGCGCCCCGCGATGTTCCTCGTCGTGTGATTCGGGTGGGAGGGTGATCATCCGGTCATCCCTGCACACAAGCGGCAATGGCCAATCGAGAGAAAACCGGGGAGCGTGGTGGTGTCTTTCATGGTGCGACCTTGAAACCGGTAAGGCCGCGTGAAAGTCATGGGGCCAGCGAGGGCGCAATATTAATGATAAATATTCTCATACGCAAAGAGATCCGATTGCCGGCGGGTGACATTTCTGAGGGGTTACACCCCTGTGGCGAGGGGGCTTGCCCCCGTTGGACTGCGAAGCGGTCCCAGAACCATCCAATGAGTTGTGTCAGAGAAAACCTCATAGCAGGTTTTGCGACTGCTTCGCAGCTGAACGGGGGCAGCCCCCTCGCCACAGGGATCCCATGAAGCCACAGGAATTTGTGAACCCAGAAACAAGAACGGGCCTGCATCAGCAGGCCCGTTTTCAGTGGTGGAAAGGTAAAAAGCGAATCAGCTGTCAGCCGTTTTGTGCGGCCTGCTCGTTCTCGAGAAATTCTTCCTCAAGCAGCTCATCGGCTGCAACTCGTTCGAACGGCACCACAGCGGCACGTGGTTTGCCCCGCAGTTTGCCAAACAGGTGTTCCAGCGCATGTTCGAGTTTTTCGGCCGCGCCGTCGATCGCCAGTTCCAGGTTATCGGCTTTATGGGTGACAGAAATCGGTTGGTGGCCTTTTGGCCGCGCTTCCAGCTGGCAGCGCATGTCGTGCGGTCCGGGCTTGTCGCCGTTTTCGTCTGACAGGTGGACCTCGACGCGGGTCAGGTCCTCTGCATAACGTTCGAGCGTGCTCTCAATGGTAGTACGTACCCACTCCTCCAGTCGGATGCTGCTTTGAATATGGTTATCGCTGTTGACTTGGATTTGCATAGTTCATCCCTTATTTCAGCTAGCTCGCGAGAGGCCCTTCGGCTAGCCCTTGGGCGTCATCACCGTGACCTCTTACTTACACAATCGGTCTGCGCGCAGAACAATTCAACCCCTAAAAAAAGATAAATATGGATTCGCAAAAAAACCCGGACAACGAGCAAAAGCGCTGTTAATGTCGGGAGTTGGGTCGACACGCTTCTTTGTCATAATTGCTCACATCTGCTGCTCTGCCAGCGGGTGCAGACTTCGAAAGATCCCCGCCTCCTCCACCAGCCAGTCATGCACCGCGCGCACGCCAGGATGGCTCAGGGCCCCCGGCGCATACAGCAGCATGTAGCGTTTGTAATTGGGCACCGCCAGCCCGAACGGCACAATCAATGTCCCCCGCTCCAGCTCATCGTTGAGCAATGTGCGCCGCGCAATCGCCACGCCCATCCCGGCAATGGCCGCTTCGATGGTCAGGTGATTGCGATTGAATGTGTGCCCGCGCCGCACGTCGGCGCCCTCGAAGCCGATGGCATTGAGGTAGAACTCCCATTCCGCGTATTCATAGCTGCCGCGCCAGGCGGTGATGTCGTGCAACAACGGGAAATGCACCAGGTCTGCCGGGCCATGCAGCGGCGGTCGGCCTCGCAGCAGGCTCGGTGCACAGACAGGGAAAATCTGCTCGTCGAGCAGGGCTGTGGATAACAGGCCCGGGTAGCTGCCATCGTTGAGGTCGATGGCCAGATCGAAATCCCCCTCGTGCAGCGGCACGCTGCTGTCCTCGGCCACCAGGCGCAACTGGATGTCTGGAAAGCGCTGCTGCAAACGTGGCAGGCGCGGGGTCAGCCATTTGCTCAGGAACGATGGAATTGAACGCAGCCGCAACGTTCCGCTGATCATTCCGGCGTCCAGTCGGCGCAGTTCCGCATCGATGCTGCCATACGCCTCGTTAACGGTAATGGCCAAGCGCTGGCCTTCGGCACTCAGTTCCACACCTCGCGCACGACGGTGAAACAGGCGGAAACCCAAACGCTCTTCCAGTTGCCGGATTTGCTGACTGACCGCACCGGGCGTGATGTGCAGTTCTTCAGCGCAACGGGTGAACGACAAGTGCCGCGCGGCACAGGAAAACACGTGCAGCCAGACGTACGTCTGAGCATGCAATTGACGACTCATCGTTTAGTCCTGCTAAAGGCTATCTTAGGAAGTTTCGTTGGTCACGCTGGACCGAGGCAGGCAGTATCGCCGACATTGCGCTTGTCCTACAAAAATGGCAGCGATTTCTCTTCCATTGCTTGTATAGGGTTTAGCATGGCTATCAGTGTTTTCGATCTTTTCAAAGTCGGCATCGGTCCGTCCAGTTCCCACACCGTCGGCCCGATGCGCGCCGCCGCGACCTTCGCCCAGGCGCTGATTGACCAACATTTGCTGGACACCGTACGTCGGGTAGAAATCCGCTTGTATGGCTCCCTCTCAGCCACCGGCGTCGGCCACGCGACCGACCGCGCCTGCGTCATGGGCCTGATGGGCGAATGGCCGGACAGCATCGATCCCACCTCCATCGACAGCCGTATCAAGACCTTGCGCGAAACCGGTGAATTGTCCCTCGCCGGCAAATCCACAATTGCCTTCGACTGGCAGCGCGATCTCCTGCTGCTGGACGAGAGCCTGCCCTACCATCCCAACGCGATGTCGCTGACAGCGTTCGGCGATTCCGGCGAACTCTACGAGCAAACGTACTACTCGGTCGGCGGCGGTTTCATCATCGAAGCGGCCCAAGCCGAGTCCGGCATCGCGCCGGCCAGCGATGTGGTGCTGCCGTACGATTTCTCCAGCGCCGCCGAATTGCTCCGGCTCTGCAACCAGCATGGCCTGCGGGTTTGCGAATTGATGATGGCCAATGAATTGGCCTGGCGCAGCGAAGCCGAGATCCGCCAGGGCTTGCTGCACATCTGGTCAGTGATGCGCGAGTGTGTCGAACAGGGTTTGCGTCACGAGGGCATTCTGCCCGGCGGCCTGAACGTGCCGCGTCGTGCGGCGAAACTGCACCGCAGCCTGCTGGAAATCGGCAAGCCGAATGTCATCACCTCCACCCTGTCGGCCATGGAATGGGTCAACCTGTTTGCCCTCGCCGTCAACGAAGAAAACGCCGCAGGCGGGCGCATGGTCACGGCACCGACCAACGGTGCGGCGGGGATCATTCCGGCGGTGCTGCATTACTACATGAAGTTCAACCCGGACGCGTCGGACGATGACGTGGTCGCGTTCTTTCTGGGCGCGGCGGCAGTCGGCATCCTGTGCAAGAAAAACGCCTCGATCTCCGGCGCCGAAGTCGGCTGTCAGGGCGAAGTCGGTTCAGCCTGCGCGATGGCCGCCGCCGGTCTGGCCGACGTGCTTGGCGCCACCCCGGAGCAACTGGAAAACGCTGCCGAAATCGGCCTGGAACACAACCTCGGCCTGACCTGCGACCCGGTCGGCGGCCTGGTCCAGGTGCCGTGCATCGAGCGCAACGCAATTGCCGCCGTGAAGGCGATCAACGCCACGCAAATGGCCCTGCGTGGTGACGGCAAACACTTCATTTCTCTGGACCGGGTGATCCGCACCATGCGTGATACCGGCGCCGACATGCATGACAAATACAAAGAGACGTCACGCGGCGGTTTGGCGGTGAGCTGGGTGGAGTGCTGATTGCACTGTCTGCGGTCATCTGCGCATTCATGCCCTGAAACGGGCAGGCAATAAGAAGGCGGGCTGCCTGATTGTCGGGGCGCCCGCCTGTTTTTTGCCGTGATCATTGTCCGACAATTTTTCCGGCATGCCCCTTGCTACGTCACCTCTGAGGCAAAAGGACTGTTGAAACCTCAGCGAGCGATCGGCCGATGGTCTGGTGGTGCGAACCAACCCGAATATGGCCGGTCAACAACTGCACGTTCAATCAGGCGGTGACGCATCATGGACAACCCCTTTCAGGTCATTACCGATGCCTTTGCACCGGATTACCAGATCAACCTGAGCATTCAGGGTCTGGACGGCAGCATCATGCTGACCCTCTCCAACAGCGGCCGCGTGGTGGCCAAACGGATGATCAGTGCAGAACAACGCAATGACCCCAAGCGCCTGAAGCGCCTGGTGCAAAGCATTCAGTTCGGCATCGCCATCGAGCAGGGCCACAGTGCCATGACCATCCTCGAGGCCATGACCGACGGCGACAGTCGCTCCCTGCCACCGCCGCCAGTCAAAGGCCAGCCGCGACCTGCGATCCGGCTTTAAAGCTCGCCCTTCTCCACTTCGGGATGTTCACTGGAACCCGCACCGACCTTGCGTTGCGGGTGTTCGATCTTCACCGAAGGGAATTGCGACGAGGCGTAGCGCACCACCAGAATCGAAAACGCCAGCAGCAGAATCCCGCCGCACAGGTAGATGATCCCCACGTCCGGCGGATTGTGGTGCGAGACGTTGGAGATCAGCAGCCGCGTCAGCGCGGTGATCGCCACGTATATCAGGAATCGCACCGGCATGTGATTGGTCTTGAAGTAAATCCCGACCATCGCCCCCAATTCGAGGTAGATGAACAGCAGCAAGATGTCGTCGATCTTGATGTGCCCTGCTTCGATCATCTGCAAGAATTCCATCACCGCGGCGTACGCGGTCACCGCACCGATGGCGAACAGCGCCAGGTAGTGGAAGGTCTCGACGAACAGGTTGCCCAGGGACTCGGCCAGTTGGTGCACGTTCTGCCGCAGGTTCTCGGCCCAGTTGATTTTCACAGTGTTGCTTCCTTAGCTCGGTTGGAGCGGATGATGCTGGATTGACGTGACGGTTGTTCTGCATGCAGAAAAAAGGCCAGTCGCTCTCGGTGAGATGGTGATGAGTTGTTGCTGGACACTTTTTTGGTGTCTGGGCGGGCCCCTTCGCGAGCAGGCTCGCTCCCACAGGGGATCTGTGGCGTGCACAAAACCAATGTGGGAGCGAGCCTGCTCGCGAAGGGTGCCACACGGCTCACCTGACAAACGCCAATTTCGGTCTACATTAAAAAGCCACTACCCAAAGCGCAGGGATTCGCTTATCCTTTTCGCTGTATATAAATACAGTGGTCGAAACAGACAACTAATGTGAAGGCATGTGAGGTGGTGAATGGCCGTCGAAGTGGTATACCGCAGCAGCCGAGATCTGGAGCGCTTGTTCATGGATAAAGCCGAAGCTGACCGTCATGACAAAATGCTCGAACTGGCTGAATTGCTGGCTGAAGTGTTGCAAAAAGCCGTTCCGTCCCTGACCGAGCAGCAAGTGGAAGAAGCCGGGATCTACATGGCGAAGAATCGCGATGTGTTCGCCAAGGCATTCAAGAGCCAGCCGGATGCGTTGTCCGAATTGCTGAATGCACCGGTTGAAGTGGTGGCACAGGCTGAACCTGCCGAGTCGGTTGAAGCCGCTGAATCAGCGCCGGCCAAGCCCGCCAAAGCGGCCAAGACGCCGAAGTAAGTAATGCCCGAATTGAATAGGCCCTGAGTCGAAGGACTCAGGGCCTTTTTCATATCCCGGATAAAAGGATGGCTCAGCGGTACAAGACTTTCTCTGCCAATTCGTCCGCTACTCGCGCAGGCGAACGTTTTTCCGCTTGGGCATGGGCGAAGACTTCGGTCAGCCGTGAGGCGATTTTCGACAGGTGCGCGGTGATGGTCGTCAGCTCTTCGCCGCGGTGTTTGAGCGAAACGTAGATCAGCCCACCGGAATTGATCACGTAGTCCGGCGCATACAGGATGCCTCGCCGCTCCAGTTGATCGGCGACTTCCAGGTGCGTCAGTTGATTGTTCGCAGAGCCGGCCACCGCCGAGCAGCGCAGTTGTGTCACGGTGTGGCTGTTGAGCACGCCACCCAGACCGCACGGCGCGAGGATGTCACACGGGGTGCTGAGCAGTGCGTCGTTGGCAATCGGGTGGGCGCCGAGTTGCTCCATCGCCAGTTGCACCTTGCCGTGATCGATATCGCTGACCAGCAGTTCCGCGCCGGCAGCGTGCAGTTGTTCGGCGAGCGCATAACCGACATTACCCAAGCCTTGAATCGCCACCCGCAGGCCTTCCAGGTTATCGCTGCCCAGACGCGCCATCGCGGTCGCTCGAATACCGGTGAACACGCCCATGGCGGCATGCGGCGCAGGATCGCCGGCCGACGTGGTGCTGGTGACGTGTTGGGTTTGCTGGGCGATGCAATCCATGTCCGCCACCGAGGTGCCGCTGTCGATGGCGGTGATGTAGCGGCCGTCGAGCTGATCGATACAGCGTCCGAACGCTTCGAACAGCGCGCCGCGATTTTCCACATGGATCGGGCGAACAATCACCGCCACGCCACCGCCCTGGGCGAGGCCGGCCAGCGCAGCCTTGTAACTCATGCCTTGCGCCAGGCGTATGGCATCCTCGACCGCGGATTCGTCGCTGGGATAGGCAAGGTAACGACAACCGCCCAGGGCGGGCCCGAGCCGGCTGTTATGAATGGCAATGACCGCCTTCAACCCGGTGACCGGGTCGACGCTCAGATGCAGCGATTCAAGGCGAGTGCTTTGCATGAGAGCGAACATCGTGGGGCTCCCGAATCACTTCTTGTAGTCGCCAGTATAGGCTTGCGCCCAAAAATTGCAGAAGCGCACCGGAATAAGCGGCGCTGCTTTGCAGGCTTTCGGACATAACCTGAAACCGGATGTGTGCAGCACTGGACGAATGTCGGAGACGGGGCTAAAACGAGGCATCCGCCGGAGATTTTGATGACGCCCCGCCAACGCTTCTTCGATTGCCTGCAACGTTCACCGCCTGCGCTGTTCGAAGCGGCGCTATGGATGGCGGTCGAGCACGATTCCAGGTTGAGTCCCGAAGCGGTACTGGCCGACTTCAGCGACCTGACGCAACAAGTCAGCTATGGCTTGCCGATGTTGCCGGTCAGCGAGCTGGCCCAGCCGTTGTTGCGGCGGATGAATGACCTGGGCTTCGCGCAGGACGACTTCACGCCATTGCGCCCGCAAGTGGCTTTGCTCAATAAAGTGCTGGAACTGCGGCGCGGCCAGCCGCTGTCCCTTGGGCTGATTGCGCTGGAGTTGGCCAAGCGCCTGGAAATTCCGTTGGTGGGGGTAAACTTCCCGGGGCACTTCCTGCTGCGGGTACCAGGCGCCGACCATCTGCTGGACCCCTGTGGCGGACGCCGGTTGTACCCCAATGACTGCCGGGAACTGCTGCAACGCCAGTACGGCCCGAACATGAAACTCAACGCCGATCATTTACTGACGGCGGACCCGGTGCAGATGCTGCAACGCCTGTCGCGAAACCTGCGTCAACTGCACCTCTCCCACGATGACTACATTGGCGCCCTGATCGATGCCGAACGCGTACTGGAACTGGGCAACGCCAGTGCCGCCGATTACCTGGCCCGGGCCAGCCTCTATCAGCGCCTGGACTGCCCGAATGCCGAGCGCTTCGATCTGGAGCATGCGCTGTTGCTCAGCGACGACCCGATCCAGCGGATTCGCCTGACCGAACGCCTGGGGCACCTGCCTCCCAACTCAATCGTCCACTGAGAACCCCTGTAGGAGCGGGCTTGCTCGCGAAAGCGGTGTGTCAGTCAAGTAGATGTCGACTGACACGACGCCTTCGCGAGCAAGCCCGCTCCCACATTTTGATCGGGTGAGGCTTTATGGGGTGTCTGGCTGGTTGGCCGGGTGGGCCTTGATGAACGCGGGATGCGTGGCTGCCAGCGCCGCTACCCGGCGAATCCGCGGATACGCTTCGAGGGAGATGTTGAATCGTTCGGCCGCGTACAGCTGAGGGATCAGGTAGACATCCGCCAATCCCGGTTCATCGCCAAAGCAATAACCCTCATCCCCGATCAACTGCTCCACCGTCGCCAACCCCTGGCTGATCCAGTGCCCGATCCACTCCACCACTTGCGGTTCGTCGTGGCCCAACTGGCGCAGCTTGTTGAGCACGCTGACGTTGTGCAGCGGATGCACGTCGCAACCAATCACCGCCGCCATACCGCGCTCATGCGCGCGGACGGCAAGGTCTTGGGACAGCAGCGGCACCTGTGGATAACGTTCTTCGAGGTATTCGATGATCGCCGGCGACTGAATCAACAGGTCGCCTTCATCCGTGCGCAAGGCCGGCACCCGGCCTTGCGGGTTGATGCCCAAGTAGGCCGGCTGGCGATGTTCGCCACCTGGCGGTGCAATCAGGTTGACCGGCAAGGCCTGGTAATCCAGTCCCTTGAGCGCCAGTGCGATACGCACCCGATACGACGAGGTCGAACGGTAGTAGGTATAGAGTTCCATGACCCGATCCTCTTAACGCGCCGGCAGTACTTTGCCGCGGCATTCGCCGAAGCCGATGGACGCGAACCCCTCACGGCTGCAACGGGCACGCAGGATGATCTCGTCGCCGTCTTCAAGGAATTTACGCACTTCGCCCGATGCCAGTTCGATCGGCTTTTTACCGCCTTCGGTGATTTCCAGCAGGCTGCCGAACTGCCCGTTTTGCGGACCGGACAAGGTGCCCGAACCGAACAGGTCGCCGGCCTGCAACTGGCAGCCGTTGACGCTGTGGTGCGCAACCATTTGCGCCACGGTCCAGTACATGTGTTGGGTGTTGCTGAGCGTCAGGCGATGGGCCGGCAGGTTTTGCTCGCGCAGGCCTTCGGTGAGCAGCAGCACTTCCAGCTCGATATCGAAACCACCAGCGGCCTGGTCGCGCTTGTCGAACAGGTACGGCAGCGGCTGTGGATCGCCTTCAGGACGTGCCGGTTGAGCACGACGGAACGGCTCCAGCGCTTCGGCGGTGACGACCCACGGCGAGATGCTGGTGATAAAGCTTTTCGACAGGAACGGGCCCAACGGCTGGTATTCCCAGGCCTGGATATCACGCGCCGACCAGTCGTTGAGCAGGCAGAAACCGGCGATGTGATCGGCGGCGTCACCGATGACGATCGAGTCGCCCATCTCATTACCCTGGCCAATCCAGATGCCCAGTTCCAACTCGTAATCCAGGCGTGCGCACGGACCAAACGTCGGTTCGGTCTGACCGGCCGGCAAGGTCTGCCCTTTCGGACGACGAACGTCAGTCCCGGACGGGCGAATGGTCGAGGCGCGACCGTGGTAGCCGATCGGCACGTACTTGTAGTTCGGCAGCAGCGGGTTATCGGGGCGGAACAGTTTGCCGACATTTTGTGCGTGCTCGATGCCCACATAAAAGTCGGTGTAATCGTTGATTTTCGCTGGCAGGTGCATCGTGCACTGAGCCGCCAATGGCAGCAGTTTTGCGCCTTGGGCTTCGATCTTGCCGTGCAGGGTGCTGCCTTCCTTGAACAGTTCGATCAAGCGTTCACGCAGGGCAACACGAGCTCCGCGACCGAGTTCGAAAAACGCATTCAACTGACCGCCACGGGTCGCTTCAACAGCGGCTTTGGCGGCGCCGTCGAACAGGCCGGCGTCCAGCGCCGCCTCGAGATCAAAGATATGGTCGCCAATCGCCACGCCGCTACGCGGGGCCGAACCGTTCACGCTGAACACGCCCAATGGCAGGTTTTGCAGCGGGAAATCGGTATGGCCGTTGGCGGAGGCAACCCAGCTACGAGTGATGGAAGTCTGAGTCATGGGTTATCTCCGGGTCGGGTCGAAAGTGGCGGGCAGCGTGGCCCAGCAGGCATCGTAGTTGGTTTGCAGTTGCGGACAGTCGAGGGCAAAACGGCTCGGGCGCAAGACCTGGCTCGTCTCGAACATGAACGCCATGGTGTTGTCGATTTTCGCCGGCGCCAGCTCAGCGTTGATGGCCTTGGTGCAGGTTTCGCCGTCCGGGCCATGAGCGCTCATGCAGCTGTGCAAGGACGCACCGCCGGGCACAAAGCCTTCGGCCTTGGCATCGTAGGCGCCCTGGATCAGGCCCATGAATTCGTTCATCAGGTTGCGGTGGAACCACGGCGGACGGAAGGTTTTCTCGGCGACCATCCAGCGTGGCGGGAAGATCACGAAGTCCAGGTTAGCCAAACCGTGCACGCTGGTCGGCGAGGTCAGGACAGTGAAAATCGACGGATCCGGATGATCAAAACTGACCGTGCCGATGGTGTTGAAACGGCGCAGGTCATATTTGTACGGCACGTTAGTGCCGTGCCAGGCGACCACGTTCAGCGGCGAATGATCGAGCTCACAGCCCCACAACTGGCCGAGGAATTTCTGCACCAGGGTGGTCGGTTGCTTGAGGTGTTCGTAGTGCGCAACCGGCGTCAGGAAGTCCCGCGGGTTGGCGAGGCCATTGCTGCCGATCGGCCCCAGATCCGGCAGACGCAACGGTGCGCCGTGGTTCTCGGCGATGTAACCGCGTGCATGCGGGTCGAGCAGTTCGACGCGGAATTTCAGCCCGCGCGGCAGCACGGCGATCTCCAGCGGCTCCAGCTCCAGCACGCCGAGTTCAGTGGCAATGCGCAAGCGCCCCAGTTCAGGCACCAACAACATTTCGCCGTCAGCGTTGAAGAACACGCGCTCCATGGAACGGTTGGCGCGATAGCTATGGATGCTGATTCCGGCCGGTTTTTCCGCACCCGAGTTGGCCGCCATGCTCACCAATCCGTCGATGAAATCGGTCGGCTCGGTCGGGATGTCCAACGGGTTCCAGCGCAGACGGTTGGGCGTCACTTCACCCAACGGACCGCCGGCCAGTTGCCGCTCCAGTTTGACGAACGCCGGGTGATTGGCCGATGGCTGAATGCGGTACATCCAGGTACGCCGTGCTTCGCTGCGGGCCATGGTGAACGCAGTGCCGGAGAACAATTCGGTGTAGAGGCCATACGGGGCTTTTTGCGGGGAGTTCTGACCGATGGGCAGTGCGCCGGGCAACGCTTCACTGCTGAATTCGTTGCCGAAGCCGGACTGATAAGCCAGTGCTGGCGCGGTTGAATCAGGGTTCATGGAGCCTCCTGAACGGGGACTAGGCGATGGCCTGTCACTCTGTTGCAGAGGTTCGGCACGCCAGGGTTATTTTTATCGTAATCTGATTACGCATAACGTAATTTGATTGGTATTGACCGTCAAGCTATAAAGACGCCCATTCGTCCCGGGATCAGACCGCCTCCATGGAAACGCCGCGCAGCAACGATAAACAGAAAGTCCGCTCGGCCGAGGTCGGCACCGACATCCTCAAGGCGTTGGCCGAGTTGTCGCCCTCGACTTCGCTTTCGCGCCTGGCCGAACACGTGCAGATGCCGGCGAGCAAGGTTCACCGCTATTTGCAGGCGCTGATCGCCAGCGGTTTTGCCGAGCAGAACCCTGCCACCAACCATTACGGCCTCGGTCGTGAAGCCTTGCGTGTGGGGCTCGCTGCACTCAACAGTATGGACGTGCTGAAAGTCGCCGCCCTGCCCTTGGCCGAATTGCGCGATGAACTGAACGAGACCTGCTTTCTGGCGGTATGGGGCAATCAGGGCGCGACCGTGGTGCACATCGAACCGGCCGTGCGCGCGGTGACGGTGGTGACGCAATTGGGTTCGGTGCTGCCATTACTCAGTTCGTCCACTGGCCTGGTGTTTGGCGCTTATCTACCGAAACGGGAAACCGTGGACTTGCGCGATCAGGAACTGCACAACGCCACGGACCACATCTTGGCGGACGATCAAACGTATGCGGCCTTGTGCGAACAGATCCGCGAACGCGGCCTGCATCATGTGCATGGGTTGTTGATGCCAGGGGTGGACGCCTTGTCGGCACCGGTATTCAACGCCGTGGGGAATGTCGCGGCGGTCTTGACCATTGTCGGCCCGACCTCGTTGTTTCACGCCGACGAAAACGGCCCGGCGGCGCAGCGATTGCTGGCGGCGACGCGGGCCGTGAGTTGGCGGATGGGGTATCAGCCCGCCAATGTCAGTCGCTGAACCAGACGCGACATCGGCGTTCAGCCATTGCCCTTAGCTGATAGTGGTTTTGCTAGTGATGCTTTCTGGGTCGTCGAGAACCTCCTGAATGACCTCCCACGCCCGTTCATGCAATCGAGGTTGCCCGGATATTTCGGCAAACAGTTTTTCCACGGTATACACATCACCCAGCAAACCGATCACGTCTTTCTGCAACTTGGTGACCTGCGACAGTCCATGAATTCCCTTGGCGAGGACCCCCAGCTCAATCACCGCCTTGATGTAATGCTTCAGGGCCTTGGTCCGATTGCCCTCGGTATAGGCACGAACACCTTGCACCATATTTTGAGCAAACAAGGCGACGCTCAATGCGATACCGACGGGGGCATAGACAATGGCGATGGCACTCACTGCTGAAACCACAGACTTGCTCACCAGGCCGATGATGATCTCTTCAAGACTCTGCGTTTTCTCGTCGACGTCGGAGATGACCTTGGTTACCACGTCGTAGTAGCACGCATACAAATCCGTGACCCGACTGTTACGTTCCAGTATTGGCGCCTTGGTAAAGTTGGCGACTTGCTCGAGATCCGTCAGGTAAGTACCGACCTCCGGCTGGTATTTCCCAAATGCCCGACCATAGAAGTAATCACCAAGGCCGCGCGTTTTCACCGCACTCACGAAGTCCTTGAATGGCCGCAGCTCACATCCGTCGGGCGCATCCGGGGTGTATAGGTATTCAGCGATCTTCCCGCCGACGTGCAGCCTGAAGACGAACGCGTCGACTATCGGGCGCCCCTTGAGATGGAGTTTGAACAAGGCACTGTGTTGCACATCGTCAGGCGATTCGCCCACAGGCCAGTCCGGTTGCGGAGAATCAAACGCCGCGACAACTTTCATCAACTCTTCGAAGTGTTCCCGAACCAGACGACCTGTGAACAACGCCCGCAAGATTGCCACGCGCATCTGGCGTTGCATGATCCCCATATACAGCTGTTGCTTGAAAAAACCTTTTTCACGGTCAATGTGCGTTGCACGCAACATGTCAATGTACTTTTCACCCGGGCGCAGCCTTCGCGACAAATCGGCAATGTCGTGAATAGAGAGCTTGGTGATGGGAGGATGGTCAGCGGCCACTATGAAACTTGGGACACCGTCCCGGACTGCGTTAGTAGAATAAAAATGCACTTCGTCGGCAATTAACCGAGTCAGTGTTGTCTGTTGACCCCGTTCGTATTCCACGCAAATCCGGTCAGGATCGATCGCGACTTTTTCGCCTTGGGACAGGAGATTTTCTTCGATTATCTGTTTGACCAATTGATGGCAAAAACGCTCATAACTGATAAATCCGCCTTCACGTACTTCAATGGTTTTCATTGCCCGGAGTTCACAATTCATCCGGGTGAAATTCTGGCGCTGCTGCTGTGTAGCGGTCCGATACCCATAGGGAGTGTGGTGTTCTTCCTGAGCCACGAGCCAGGCCCGATGGTTGTAAACAATGGTGTCCAGAACTTCGGCCCCGGTGTAAGGGGTAGGTGCGAGCGCCACGCCACGCCACAGATTCGGCAGTTTGAAGACCTGGTTCATATAGCCGCTGACGGTTTCACGATCCAGCGCGTGGGAGCGCCATAACAGATAGTCGGAGCCTTCGGACGTTGCCGTCCAGCCACCGATCTCAAAGCTTAGTTGCCTGAGGGAGGGCAATTGGTACCAGTCCTGACCACCCGGCGAATCGGGCGCATACAACAGCCAGTCGTCCTCGCTGGGGCTACGGCTGCCAATGGCAACCAGTTCCAGGAGTGGCCGCGTATCGTCACGTAGTTGCAATGGCGCGATCATCAGGCTCGCTTCCCCGTCCAAAGCACGTTGGACCCGTCGGAGACTGGCGTCTTCGAGATGGCCTTGAAGCTTCGCGCCAAAGGCACTCAGCAGCAATTGATCCCGGGTGATGCGGACCATGGTGGCGAGCACCTCACTGCGCTGGAACATGGATCGGTAGGCGGCGCCGTAGGCGGCGCGCATGTCTTCGGCCATCACTTCCTCCAACCATTGCTGGTTTAATCCGGAAGGAAGGCCTTCACCCTCAAACGTAATCCATCCACGCCACCCCTGCTCGTGCAGGCCGCACACCATCAACTCCGTCAGAGAACGCCTGTCTTCTTGCGTGACTCGGTTCCAGGCCACATCAAAGCTGTAACGGCTGGTAATCATCAGCTCGTCGGGATCCAGCGTGCTGCCGAATTCCAACTGCAACAGCTGGCTGGCCACGCTTTTTGCGTAAGCCTGCACACTGACGTGGCTTCCCAGTTGTTTGTCCAGATCGGCCTGACTGGTGATCAACTGTTGTTCCAGTTCGCCGAAGTGCAGTTGTTCATTAACACTGGCACGTTCAAGCCATTGCGGACGATTGCCGATATCAATGGATAGATACTTGTTCATCATATTCATATTGCTGCCCTTAAATATTAAATAGCGGAGTGAAAATTCACTCCAACAAATTAACCGAGGACAACAACACACCAAAGCAGGCAAACAATACCAACTGCTTACAACTTAAACCGCATGTGACTTTCAAACTTTTAAATCAAATCCGATTATTGCCTTATCGCCAGAGTCATTCACACAAACCTAAAAGCTTAGCCTTTGCTACCGCTTGCGTCCTGCGTTCAACCCGCAGTTTTCCGTGTATGCGACGAGTGTGGGTTTTAACAGTATGTAATGAGATAAACAGAGCGTCGGCAATTTCTTGATTGGAATGACCGAGCGCAATCAACTTCAGCACTTGTAACTCACGCTGACTTAATGTTTCCGTCGCCTCCGCACGACTACACAGTTGCTGGCAGGACAATAGCGACGTCTGCTCGTCTTGCAACAATAACGGCTGACGCCGGCGTAACTCATTTAACGCCTGAAATGTCTGATACCGAGCAACGTTGCGCAGGCCTTCCTGACACACATCAATGGCCTTTGTGGTATGACCGTCGCACCACAGCACTTCGGCCAGGGCCAGTTGTAATTCGGTGGCAAGCGCAAACATTCCACGCGCGTGCGCCTGCTTCATCAATGACTCAAGTTGTGGTGCTGCCTCCACTGCATCTGGCTGCGACCGATCCCTGGCGATGATCAACAAATACTCAATGCGCGGAATCAGCTCCAGCGTGGCCGGCGGAGCTTGTCGCGCCTGCGGCCCGCGATAGTGATTGAGTACTCGACTCAGGGCTTCGCGCGCCAGTTCGGCACGTCCCTGTTGCAACCAGAAATGACTGCTGATCTGTAACAACACGCCCCGGTAAACCGTGTCCGGTATATGTCGCTGCTGCATCAGCCGTTCGGCATCGCGCAAACGTACAAAAGCCCGAGTGTAATCGCCCCGGTTGGCCGCCAATTGAGCCTGACCGAGATACCCATACAACACACGCTTGTCGTGACTGCGCAGACAGTCATCCAGGCCGCGCTGAAAAAACACGGCAGCCTGTTCTTCCTGCCCCATGCTCAATGCCAATCGCCCCTGGCGCAGAGCGATACGCCCGAGCAACGGCGTCGGCCGCTGCGCCTGCTGGCAGAGCAATTCATGCATATTTGCCAACAGGCTTTGCGCACGGGCCGGGGATCCGCGCTGCTCCAGCAGTTGCGCGTGATCGAGCTCAAGCAAGCCTTCAAACAGCAAGGCCCCTTGGGCACGAGCCAGGCACAGGGCTTCACGATTGATTGCTTGTGCCAGCTCCATCTCGCCGCATAACAGTGCTTGCTGAGTCTGCCCGGACAGGCACAACAAACGTGCCTGCCAGGCGTCCGTCCCCAGCTCCGCCAAGGCTTGTCGGAAATGCTCACTCGCAGCATCCATCCGCCCCTGCAAATGCAGCAACCAACCCTGCTGCGCCTGCCACCGTGCAATCAATTGCCGCTGCAAGATCGCCGATGGCTGCGGGGTGAATCGTGCCAACTGCTCGATGCAATCGGCGGCTTGCTCAAACCGGCCGGCAAATAACGACGCGGCCGTAATCAGCCCGACCAGTTGCGGCGAACCGAACATCAGCGCATCGCCTTGTTGCTCGTATAACCGCAACAACAGCACGACCGTTTGCTCCTCGAACAAATGCTCGAAACTGAAATGCTGCAACAGGCTGACCGCGACCTCGAACTCTTCGGCCAACAAGGCCTGTTCGAACGCCGCTTTCCAGTCCAGCTCGGCGGCAAACCATTGACAGGCGCGGCGATGCCAGGAACGTCCGGCCGGCCATTGTTCATCACGCATCAATTGCGTGAGTGGAGGGAAGATCTGCAGCCAGTCGGCCGACTCTTGCCAGGGCTCGATAAAGCACCCCAGATCCTGCAACGTCTTCAGGCATTGCGCGCCCTCCCCTGCGCCAAACAGGTGATCGCACAGACGTGCATTGAAGCGAGGTAAATGCGCGAGTACCCGCCAGGCCTCCGTCAACTCAGGGGTCAGGCTGGTGAACAGTTCGTGTTCGAGGTAATCGAGCAATGTGTCAGTTCGGCTGTGATGCGGGTCGTTGCGCGACCAGTCACATTTTTGCAGTAGCGCGACGCGTACCCCAGCACACCAACCTCCGCTGAGCTGGATAATCTTGCTGGCGGCGGTGCTGGCATCGGCCGGTGTCAGGTGGCGCAACAGCGAGGCAATCTCGGTTTGATTGAAAGCTAGCGTGGCACGCTCGCATTCGTACAAATCATCATCGAGCAGCAACCGCGGCCAGTTGCATTGCGGGCGACGGCGGGCGCCCAGCCACCAGGTCAGCGCCGGGCTGCTGACGGCCAGCATGCGATCCAGCAGCTGATCGAGTTCCGGGTTCGGAACGCGGCAATAGTCATCGAGAAACAGCCAGGTCGGCGCCTGCAATCGAGCCAGCGCGCCGAGCATCGCCGGCTCTTCTGACGAAGCCAGCCCCAGCGCTTCTGCCACATTCTGACGAAAATCCGCCGCGCTCATCACCCTGCCCGACAACGGCAACCAGCACACCCGGCACTGCGGCGGCGCCTGCAACAGGCAGTCGGCAAGCAGCGCCGACTTGCCACTGCCAGCGGGTGCGCAGATCAATTTCACCCGCGCGGTAGACGCCAGCAACGGCTCGCTCAAGCGCTCACGCGACAGGTGATGAGAAGACAGACGGGGCAGGAATCCGGAACGGTCCAGACACGGAGTCATGGCGGTCATTGCAGCGTGCCTTTTTATAGTTGTGAGGCCACCCTAGACCTGTCTAACCCGCTTGTTGAGAAGTATTCAGGGCGTTGATCGACAACCATAAAAAAGGCGACCCGTCGGTCGCCTTTTGCACGGTGAATGTATAAAGCCCTTACCGAACGCCCTCTGCACGCAACGCCGATGGCGTGTAGTCGGCAATCTTGGCTTCGAAGCCAAACTCGAAACTGTGCTTCTCTTCGTTCTTCATCCCCAGCGCAATGTACCGGCCGGCAATGATGTCGTAGAGCGCTTCCAGCGTGTACGCCTGGGCCTGGTGATCGTAGTAATACTGTGCGTGCCCCTCAGCCACTCGCCACAGTTGCCCGCGACCGTCGTAGTGATCCACCAGCGCTGCTTGCCAGCTGTCTTCGTCGATGTACATGTGGCGCTTGGCGTAGATATGGCGCTCACTCGGCTTGACCGTGCCGATCACTTCCCAGACGCGGTGCAGTTCATAACGGGTCAGGTCCTGATTGATGTGGCCGGCCTTGACGATGTCGTCGTACTTGAGGCTCGGCGAGTCGAGTTTGTAGCTGTTGTAGGGAATGTACATTTCCTTCTTGCCGACCAGTTTCCAGTCGTAACGATCCGGCGCACCGGAGAACAGGTCGAAGTTGTCTGACGTGCGCAGACCGTCAGCGGCGGTGCCCGGGCCGTCATAGGCCACTTGTGGGGCGCGACGTACACGACGCTGGCCGGCGTTGTAGATCCACGCCAGACGCGGTTCCTTCACCTGATCGAGGGTTTCGTGCACCAGCAGCACGTTACCGGCCAGACGCGCTGGGGCGGTGACCGACTGTTTGAAGAAGGTCAGCACGTTGGCGGATTTGTCCGCGTCCAGGTCCTTCATCAATTGCGGGACGGCAATTTCTTCTTCGAAGCGGATCGGCGTGTAGCTGCCGTTCGTTTGCGGGGTCACTTGGGTGATGATGCGTTTGACGTTACCGCCGTGGTAACGGGTGATGTGGTTCCACAGCACTTCAACGCCGGTCTTCGGAATCGGGAACGCGTAGTAGCGGTTGCCGGTGAACCCGGCCAGGCCGTTACCGTCGTTGATGGTGGTCACGTTCAGCGCACTGCGCTTGGCTGACTCGTAGATTTCCGGCGGCACGGCTACGGTGCGGTGGGTCGGGTAGACCGGGATCTTGTAGGTTTGCGGGTAGCGTTTGAACATCGCCACCTGGCCTTCCGATAGTTTGTCCTTGTACTTGTCGACGTTCGCCGGGGTGATCACGAACAGCGGTTTTTCACTGGCGAACGGGTCAGCCAGGAAACCTTTGCTGTCCACCGCAGCGGCGTTTTTCGGCAGGCCACCGGTCCAGGCCGGGATCGAGCCGTCAGCGTTGCCGGCCTTCTCGGCGCCCAGCGGCGTGAGGCTGGTGCCGAGTTTGTTGGCTTCTTCCGGCGATACCGCCGCCATCACGTTGGCAGCCAGCAAGCTCAGGGCCAGGGCGCCGCATTGCAGAATCATCTTGCGCATTGAAATCATCCTTCTCAGCCAGATCAGAAGTTCACGCCGAAGCTCAGTGCCACGAAGTCGCGGTCTTCGAGGACGTTGTAGTCACCGCCAAAGAAGTCGGTGTAACTGAGGCTCGCGGTGTAGGTGTTGCGATAGTCGGCATCGACGCCGACGCTGACCGCCTTGACGCCTTCGTTGAACAGCCCGTTGGGGCCGTAACCGGCAACGTCATGGGACCAGGACAGGTTGGGCTTGAGGTTGACCCCGGCGAACACGTCGGCGTAATCGAGGATCGCCCGGGCGCGATAGCCCCACGAGGTCGAAGTGACAAAGCCTTCGGTGTCGCCACCAAAACCGTACTGGCCGTAGACCGAGTCGCGGCCATAACGCAGTTGGCTACGCCCCTCCAGGCCACCGACGTGAACCACCGCTGCTTCGCCCACCACGGTCAGTCGTTGCGCGCCCAGTACCTGATCGAAGAACTGCGTCAGGGTGCTCTGGATCTGCGTGACTTCCTTACGGCGGTAGCCTTTGTTGTCGGCGCCAGGCGTGGTGGCAATCGGTGATGCCGCACCGCCGGCAATCGGGTTGATCAAGGCCAGGGTCAGGTCGTTGGTGTTGACCTGTACCGGGGCGTTGGGGCGATAGCTGATCTCACCGCTCCACGCCGTGCCGGTCGGCAAGGTGGTGGAGAAGCTCGCGCCATACAGACGAATGTCTTCCGGGTAATCGAGGTAATACTGGCCGCGACCGAGCATCACGCTCTGCGCCAGCCCCGCACCGCTACCCGGTGCCAGGCGGTTGGCGATGCCAACCATGCCCGGCAGACTGGCCAGTGTCGACGCGCCGGCCGTGACGGTGCCCACCGTCGGTGTGCGGCTGTGGTAGTTCATGAAGTACAGGCCGTACTCGGTGTCATCACCGAGCCAGCGCAACGCGGTGCCCCACTGTCCGGAGTCCCGCGCATCGCGGTCGCCACCACGGGGAACGACCACGCCTTCGCGGGTCACTTGAATCGGTTGGCCAAACGCGGCTGCCAGCGGCGCCAAAGGAGCAATCGCCGGGCTGCCGACGGTGTAGTTGTTGTTGCAACCGTCCGCTGCCACGTCGACAGCGAAGAACGTGCCGCAGTTGTCGAGAACGGTCTGGTCCCACTCCAGTTGGTAGAACCCGTCGACCGAGAGCTGATCCGTCAGGCCCTGGGAAACGTACAGCATGTTCACGGGGATCAGGCCTTCCTTGATCTCTGCACCGGGGCGGCGAAACGCAGAAACGTCGATCGGGTTGATGCTGTTGATCGAGTTGCCGATGAAGGTACTTTCACCCCAGCTCACTACTTGCTTGCCGGCGCGCACGCTGCCCGGAAGTTCAGCGATGGAGTAGTTGTGATAAACGAAGGCGTCGAGGATTTGCGCGCCGGAAGACTTGGCGCCTTCCTTGCGGCCGTGGTCGCTGATTTGTTTGAAAGGACGATCTTCGTCCTGCAATTCGAAGTCGTACCAGTACTTGCCCCGCACGAACACACCGCTGTCGCCATACTTCAATTCGAGGTCGTGGATGCCCTTGACGATTTTGGAAAAGGTTTCGCCCTTCCCGAAGTTCTGCCGGCCGTCATCACCGGTCGATGACTGCCCGGTCCCGCCGTTGACAGTGCCCACCAACGATTTCTCGGCATCGCGCATGCCCCAACTCGCGCCGACGGACAGTGAGGAGTCAAACGTGCCCTCGATCTCGCCGATATTGAATGAAACAGCCTGCGCCTGGGCACAGCAACCCAAGGCCACCGCAGCGGCCAGCGCATGCGGTTTGAAGATGGCGCGCATTGTTGTTTTTGTCATGCGTCTTCCCCGGTGAGTGACAGAAGGCCCCACCCTACTGCCGCAAACGGGGAGCGATAAGCGCACCAAGGAGGTATTCGCGGTGTACCTCTAAAGGATGAATGACCAGACGGGGGGCGGCTTTGCGCCGGGCATGGATGGGCTGGATGGAGGGTTATCAGCCAAATGCATGGGCAAGGTGAATGCCGTCCTATAGCAACGCGAGGCTGCGTCCGGCAGCCTCGCGCTGCTCGACAGCTGCTACATGGGGGTGGTGGGCAGGGACTGTTACCCAGGCTGCAACACTGCATGTCGCGAATTGCTATTTTTCCTTAGGGCTCAACGGCTTATTCTTGCCGGGCTTTCACGGTGACCCGCCGGACAGCACGAAGCCATGACGTGTGATCACCCCACGCCATTGGCGAGAGAATCCAGATGAATCGACGTTTTTCGATTGATCGCCCCGTGTATACAGACGTTGATTTGTAGCTCCTGATCCAACGTCTTACTTGGCCGCTGCGTTTGCAGCGGCCTTTTTTATGGGCGACATTCCAAAATTAGAAGGCTGACAAAGGAGCAGAGTTGTAGCGGGTTCTCTTTATACCTTTACGCTAATCGAATGCACTGCTATCGGTGGCAGTCCAACTTTATTTATCCCCCCTACAGATACTTCGGAAAGCGACTACAGGACTCGGTAAACACGCGAAGCGCAACAGCCATTAAGGTTAATTACAGCTCAGCCATTAATACTAAATACGGCTGACTTAAATTTAATTAACCACGAGTCGCTTTTCATGAAACCCATCATCTACAACAAACACCACGCCACCCAGAGTTCCAACAGCCGAGTACGGTTTCTAATCTTTCACTACACGGCGGGCAACTTCTCCAGTTCGGTCAATGCATTGACCGGCCCGAATGTCAGCGCACACTATCTGGTTCCTGACATCACCGATCCGAGCTACTTGAACGCAGGTTATACCGGACAGGAAGTCTTCAGCCTCGTCGACGAAACCAAACGTGCCTGGCACGCGGGTGTCAGTCAGTGGGGCAACCGCAGCAGTCTGAATGACACCTCTATCGGTGTCGAAATCGTTAACCTGGCGACGTTCAGCCAGGGGGTGTTCAATTTCCCGCCGTATCAGCCAGAACAAATTGTCGCGTTTGAACAACTGGCGCTGAACATCCTTGAGCGCTATCCGGATATCAGCCCGACCCATGTCCTGGGTCACTCTGACGTTGCGGTCGGTCGCAAGAGTGATCCGGGGCCGAAATTTCCCTGGCATGCCCTGTATTTGAAAGGCATTGGCGCCTGGTTCGACGACGCGACCCGCGACACCTATTTGCAGCAATACAACGAAGCCGGGATTCCAGCCCGAACCGAATTGCTCAAGCAGTTCAAAACCTATGGCTATGACGTTTCAAATGCGTCTACCGATCAAGGCTTCACGCAATTGGTTCGAGCCTTTCAGTTGCACTTTCGCCCTGAAACATATGACGGAATCATGGACGTGCAAACGGCGGCGAATCTGGCCGCGTTGGTTCGCAAGTACTTTGCTTGATAACCGATGCAACCCCGAACACTAAGCACCAGCAAGGTCGTCAACGGTGACCTTGCTGGTCTCCATCAAAGGGAATACTTCTGCAAATTCCCCATCATTTCCTTCAGCGCTTCAATATTGTCCTTAGGATGCGCCGCCCCCTCAAAATCACAAATCTGCTCCCACTGCGCCGCCACATCCTCCGGCGAGAACCCCACCCGCGGATCAAACCCGGCGCCGAGGCTGCGTTCCCAGCGCACCTTGCCCATCCAGCCGCCACCGACTTCAAACAACCCGGAAGTCTCCTTGCAGTTTTCACTGGCCAGGTACACCACCAGCGGGCTGACCAGTTCCGGTTTGAGTTGTTCGAACACTTGCGGCGGGATCAGGCCTTCGGTCATGCGCGTGCCGCCAGTCGGTGCGATGGCGTTGACCAAAATGTTGTTCTTGCGCCCTTCGATGGCCAATGTACGAGTCAGGCCATAGAGGCCGAGTTTGGCCATGCCGTAGTTGGACTGGCCGAAGTTGCCGTAGATGCCGGAGGTCGACGCGGTGAAGATCACGCGGCCATAGTTTTGCTCACGCATATGCGGCCAGGCGGCGCGGGTGACTTTGTAGGCGCCTTCGACGTGGACGCGGTAAACCAGGTCCCAGTCGGCGTCGTCCATTTTGTGGAAAGTCTTGTCGCGCAGGATTCCGGCGTTGTTGACCACCACATCGACACGGCCGAACACATCGAGCGCGTGCTGGACGATTTTGTCGCCGTCGGTGACGGAATCATGGTTGGCTTCGGCAATGCCGCCGGCCTCGCGAATCTCGGCCACCACGCGGTCTGCTGCGGACGCGTTGGCGCCCTCGCCTTGCGCCGAACCGCCGAGATCGTTGACCAGCACTTTGGCGCCCTGTTTGGCGAACAGCAGCGCATGTGCCCGGCCCAGGCCGCCGCCTGCACCGGTGACGATCACGACTTTTTCTTCGAAGCGCACAGACTCATTCATGGGGGGAACTCCAGCAGACCAGGGACAATAAGCCCGAGTGTCAGGCACGGCGCTGCGGGTCACAATGAACAGGGGTGGGGCTGAATGGTGCCCGATAAGGCAGGGGGATAATCAGGAGTACGCGAACCGGCGCGGCGGCAAAATCAGCCGATCACGAAACTCCAGGTAGTGCTTGAGCACCTGGGTTGGCGCCTCGGTCTGTGGGTAATGGCCAATCTCGGCCAGCAGGACCGTGTCCGGGTTGGGGATCAGCTCCCGATAGCGCGCAACCATGTGTGCACCGGAAATCGGATCAACCTCGCCATCAATGACGCGCAACGGCACTTCACCGCGCTGCATGGCGTCGACCCATCGATCGCGATGGACCCGACGCTCCGGGATATAGGTGATGAGCTTGTGCATGATTCGAGGGCCATGATTGCTGTCGACCAGCCCCCAGAAATCATCCATCTCACTTTCAGTCGGCCGGGTCATCCGCCCGAAAATCTGCCGAAAGCTCTTCACCAGCGCGTCACGCGTGAAAGCGCGGCCAATCATCCAGCCCAAGGGGCTGAGCAGCAGTTTTTGCGCCAGCAGCGGACGATGGGTTTCGGGAAACAGGCCACCGTTGAGAAACACGCAACTGGCGAGGTGAATGCGGGTTTCGTAATGCCGGGCCAACAGTTCCTGCGCCACGCTGTCGCCATAGTCGTGGGCCAGTACGTGCACCGGTTGCGTGACACTCAAATGCGCCAGCAACGCCTGTTGCAAATCGGCCTGTTCGAGCAGGCTGTATTCGTGGTCGACCGGTTTGGCAGAGTCGCCGAAGCCGAGCATGTCGCAGGCAATCACCCGATAGCGCTGCGCCAGTGGTTGCCACAAGTAATGCCAATCCCAACTGGCGGTCGGAAAGCCATGGATGAGCAACAGCGGCTCACCCTGCCCGGCCGTCCAATAGCGAATGGTCTGGCCGCGGAATACAAACGTCTGGCCGCGTTTGCGCCAGACACACAGGGGGATCTCGGCGAGTGGCATTAGAGTTTATAACCCGGGTCTTGTTGATCGAGTTTGCGTAGCAGCGCCGGCCAGGCCAGCGCGCCACCCATCCCTTGAGCACTTTTGGTCACGCCGGCGATCATCGCCTTGGCGCCCGCCAGAATCTGCGGTTCGATGGCGATCAATTCGGCACCGCCATTCTGTGCCAGCACCTGGATATCGCAGGCGCGCTGGAAGGTAAACATCATCAGAAATGTATCGGCGATGGTGCTGCCACAGGTCAACAGACCGTGGTTATGCAGCATCAGGAAATTATTTTCACCGAGGTCGGCTTGCAGGCGTGCCTTCTCTTCATGGTTCAGCGCCACGCCTTCATACGCGTGATACGCCAGGCTAGACAGGACAAACAAGGATTGCTGACTGATCGGCAGAATGCCCTGCTTTTGCGCCGAGACCGCAACGCCCGCCGCGGTGTGGGTATGCAACACACAAACGACATCGTGGCGAACTTCATGCACGGCGCTGTGAATGGTGTAACCCGCAGGGTTGATCTCGTAAGGACTGTCCATCAGCTTGTTGCCGGCCTGATCGACCTTGACCAGGCTAGACGCAGTGATTTCGTGAAACATCAGCCCGAACGGGTTGATCAGAAAATCTTCGGTGCCCGGCACCTTGGCCGAGATGTGCGTAAAGATCAGATCGTCCCAGCCATGCGCGGCGACCAAACGATAACAGGCCGCCAGATCGACGCGAGTTTGCCACTCGGCGGCACTGACCTGACCTTTGACACTGTGGGGCGACTGGACGGGAGCAACATTCACGGCAAGACCTCCTGTTCTTATTGTTGTGCTGTCGTAACAGCAGTCTAGTCGCCCCCGGTCTTCGTGTAGTTGCATTGGCAGCCAGCTTGATGGCCTAGCGAGTCAGTGACGCAATGAGCCTGGATCCATGTCAAAGGACCGACGCCAGTAACCCTGTAGTGAACAGACTCAGCGACCTCGTCAGAAGTATGACGAGCCTCATCTTCAGCGCAAAACGCTGACCAATTCCGCCAGCCACGGCTCGGCATCGGCTTCCGGGGTCACTGTTTCGCTGGCATCCAGACGCAGCATCGGCTGCACTTCACGCAGCCCCAGTTCACTGAACAGTTCGCGCATTTGCTCGCCGCCACCGCAGAAGGTATCGCCATAGCTCGCATCGCCCAAGGCGATGACCGCTCCCGGCAGACCACGCCAGGCGGCGGGCAATTGATCGCGAATCATCGAATACAGCGGTTGCAGGTTGTCCGGCAATTCACCCATACCGGTGGTCGACGTCACCGCCAGAAACGCTTGCGGTTCGAACGCCAGGACATCGGCCAGTGAAGCGCGCGGGTTGTGCAGGGTTTCAAAACCGGCGGCTTTCAAAATATTCACGGCATGACGGGCGACTTCTTCAGCCGTGCCGTACACCGAGCCGGAAATAATGGCGACTTTCATCAATCTGATCCTGGAACTGAGTGAAAGACCGGATATTAACAGCAGGACCTGCATTGTTCTTTTAGAATGCAACACACCCTCAAACCGGAAAGGACTCTCCGATGATCAATGCTCAACTGCTGCAAATGGTGATCAACGCTTCCAACGACGGCATCGTGATTGCCGAAAAGGAAGGCGATCAGGACAACATCCTGATTTACGTCAACCCGGCGTTCGAACGACTGACGGGTTACACCAGCGAAGAAATCCTCTATCAAGATTGTCGTTTCTTGCAGTCCGGCGACCGGGATCAGGAAGCGCTTCCAACCATACGCGACGCGTTGGACAAGGAAGGATCCTGCCGGGAAATCCTCAGGAACTACCGCAAGGACGGCACGCCTTTCTGGAACGAACTCTCGCTGTCGACGGTGAAAAACTCGAGCGACGGGCAGACTTACTTCGTCGGCGTGCAAAAGGACGTCACGACGCAAGTCAAAGCGCAGCAGCGTGTTGTGCAACTGGAAGCACAGTTGGCCGAGGCGCTCGCTGAACTATCTGCGTTGAAAGCGACGAACGGCGCAAACAAAACTGCGAATTAAGTGTCATTAACTACAATCACCAATGCCTTTGTAACTATATCTTTCGAGCAAGCCATGCAGCGCGACGCACTCCTCACTCAGGATGAGCTGGATTTCATCCAGACCATGCAACACAACCCGCAGCTCAATGTGCGGGATGCGACGTCGAGTCTGCTCGTCAACGGTGGTTCGCAGATCCGTGATTTGCTCACGCGCCTCGCTGCTCATGAGCAAGTCACCATCCAGGCCAATTTCGAAAACCAGCAAATGACCTTCCCCCTGCACCTGGTGGAAGACGAGTTTCATGCGCTGCATTTGCGTCTGGGTGTGCCAAGCATTTACGAAGACGGGCCAATGGTTCGCCCTTGGCGCCTGGTTCTGGAAGAACCGGTGGCGCTGGAAAACGCCAAAGGCCAGCCTGGCACGATGTATGTGCATGAAGTGTCGTGCAAAGGGGTTTTGCTGGAAATGCGCAACAAGACCAAGCCGCCCAAGCATTTTGCCTTGTGGTTCAGCCCGTCAGGCTATGAGCGGATTGCATTGCGCGGCAGCTTTGAGCGTGAAACCGAACAGGGTTTTTACGCTTACGAGTTGAGTCAGTCTGACAAGGACGAAACCGAACGTCTGCGCCAGTACATCCTTCAGCAACACCGCCTGACACACCCTGCCCTACATATCTGAATTTCAGGTATCCAGATTTCCCGCCAGGAACTGTTTCAGACGCTGGCGCATCACCGCCCCCTCATTCCCAAGACATCCGATCGACGACCCGGCCAGGCTTTCCTGAGCCAGTTCCGACGCGTCGCCGGCGAGCAACAACCGACAATCCAGGCTCATGGCCAGGCGATTTAGCCGCCGAGGCAATTCTGCGGTCGGCGCGTGATTGGACACCAACACCAAGGCCTGGGGTTTGACCCGCTCACAGATCAGGGTCAACTCGTCGAAGGGCTGACCAATCGCCAGCAACTGAATCGCCGAATCGACGCTGCTCAAATACAGCGCAGTGACCAGGACTTCCAACTCACGGGCCTGGTCGGCCAAGGCACAGACAATGATTCGACGCGGTTGCATGACACGCACCAGCAGCAGCCGTTGCAACACGCGAGAACGTAGAAAGCCGTCCAGAAAAAGCCATTTGCTGGTCAGGCCGAAGGCTTCATGCTGGTGCAGCAATTGCTTCCAGAGCGGCAGCAAAATGTCCTCGAACACCACTGAGAGCGGGTAACTGGAGAAGATCTGCCCATAAACCTGCTCCAACAGAACCTCGTCAAAGGCCTTCACCGCCGACAGGACTTGCTCCCGCCATTGCTCATAATCAGCGTGAACGAGTTCGTTGGGAATGATCTGCGCCAGCGCCTTGAGCGGTTCGATCTTGGCCAGGATCTTGCCAACCTTGCTGACCGCGACGCCGCGCTCGATCCAGCCAAGAATGCTGCGAACGCGCTCGATATCGGCCATCGAGTACAAACGATGCCCACTTTCAGTGCGCGTGGGCTGGATCAGACCATAACGCCGCTCCCAGGCACGCAGCGTAACCGGGTTGATACCCGTCAGCCGCGCCACCTCGCGAATGGGAAAGAGTTCTTCCCGATCCAGGGAAATATTCGAATGCGAGACAGAAGTAGCGTCAGTCTGGACAGGCATCGGAGAGTCGACGTCCACAAGCAAATTGGATCCCATTTTAACCCTCATTCCCCCCGACTGTTCAAGGGTTTAATAATAGACAGACGCCTCTGGTGAAATATTCATAATCAGGAATAATCCTTGCTTGTCTCAAGTCGCAGCCCACCACCCCGGTGCTGTGCCTGGCGAAACGCCTACCCGGTGTAACGCAAACGTCTACGGAGATACATGATGTCTACCTCACCCGTCACGCTGATGGTTGCGCGCCGCGTTGCCGAAGGGCGCTATCAGGACCTGATGGCCTGGTTGCGCGAAGGCGAACAACTGGCTACCGATTTCCCCGGTTATCTGGGCTCTGGCGTGCTCGCTCCGCCGCCCGACGATGACGAATTCCAGATTATTTTCCGCTTTGCCGACGAGCAGACCATGCACGCCTGGGAACACTCTGCGTCGCGCACGGCCTGGCTGGCGCGCGGCAGTGACCTGTTCGCCCACAAGACCGAACATCGCGTCAGCGGCATTGAAGGCTGGTTCGGCGCGGTCGGTCAGCGCCCGCCACGCTGGAAACAGGCGGTGGCGATCTGGTTGGCGTTCTTTCCGGTGTCCCTGCTGTTCAACGTTATCCTCGGGCCTTTGCTGAACGAAGTGAGCCTGTTGCCACGGGTGCTTGTCAGCACGCTGTGCCTGACGCCGTTGATGGTCTACTTCTTCATTCCCTTGTCGACCCGTCTGCTGGCCAACTGGCTGAACAGCACACCGGCACGGCCATTGACCGTCCAGCCTTCCACGCAGAACCGCTAAGCCGTCACCAACCTAGGTACACGCCTCCCGTCGCTGGTATAGTTTTGCTCTTACCGCGACGCGAGCCGTTCATGACCTCTTCCGCAGCCCCCATCCTCATCACCGGTGCCGGCCAGCGTGTCGGCCTGCATTGTGCGCAGCGTTTGATTGAAGACGGCCATCGGGTGATCTTCAGCTACCGCAGCGAACGCCCGGGCGTCCAGGCATTGCGCGATCTGGGCGCCGTCGCTGTGTTTGCCGACTTTTCCACTGAAGCCGGGATCCACGCGTTCATCACCGACCTGAAAACCCACACCGACAGCCTGCGGGCGATTATCCACAACGCCTCCGAATGGCTGAGCGAAACACCGGACAACGACGCCGCCGCCTTCACCCGCATGTTCAGCGTGCACATGCTTGCGCCCTACCTGATCAACCTGCACTGTGGCGACTTGCTGCAACGCTCACACCCGGCGGACATTGTGCACATCAGCGATGACGTGACCCGCAAGGGCAGCAGCCGGCACATCGGCTACTGCGCCAGCAAAGCCGGACTCGACAGCCTGACCCTGTCCTTCGCCGCGAAATACGCGCCGACAATCAAGGTCAACGGTATCGCGCCGGCCCTGCTAATGTTCAATCCCGAGGACGACGCGGCGTACCGCGCCAAGGCGTTGGCCAAGTCCGCGCTGGGCATCGAACCTGGCAGCGAAGTGATCTACCAGAGCCTGCGCTACTTGCTCGACAACCCGTATGTCACCGGCACCACCCTGACCGTCAATGGCGGAAGGCACATCAAATAAGATGCCCCGCGAGGATGTTCCATGACGCTGATCCTGCCGCAGAACACGCTGCCCCAAAGCTACCGCGAGATTCTCATCGGTCTCGGTGAAAACCCGGATCGCGAAGGCCTGATCGACACCCCGGCGCGCGCGGCCAAAGCCATGCAGTACCTCTGCCATGGCTACGAACAAAGTGTCGAAGAGATCGTCAATGGCGCGCTGTTCGCCTCTGACAATGATGAAATGGTCATCGTCGACAACATCGAACTGTACTCGCTCTGCGAACATCACCTGCTGCCCTTCATCGGCAAGGCCCATGTGGCTTATATTCCAACGGGCAAGGTGCTGGGCCTGTCGAAAATTGCGCGGCTGGTGGACATGTTCGCCCGTCGCCTGCAAATCCAGGAAAACCTCACCCGGCAAATCGCCGATGCGGTGCAACAGGTGACCGGTGCGGCAGGCGTCGCGGTGGTCATCGAAGCCAAACACATGTGCATGATGATGCGCGGTGTCGAGAAACAGAATTCAACCATGAACACTTCGGTGATGCTCGGCGCCTTCCGCGAGTCGAGCAACACCCGTCAGGAGTTCCTGCAATTGATTGGACGGAGCACGTCGTAATGTCACAACTTCAACCAGGCATGGCACGTATCCGGGTCAAGGACCTGTGCCTGCGGACCTACATCGGCATCAACGAGGATGAAATCCTCAACAAGCAGGATGTGCTGATCAACCTGACCATCCTGTATGCGGCCCAGGAAGCTGTGCGCGATAACGACATCGATCACGCGCTGAACTACCGGACCATCACCAAGGCAATCATCGCCCATGTCGAAGGCAATCGCTTTGCGCTGCTGGAACGCCTGACCCAGGAAATCCTCGATCTGGTCATGGCCAACACATCGGTGTTGTACGCCGAAGTCGAAGTCGACAAACCGCACGCCCTGCGATTCGCCGAATCGGTGTCGATTACCCTGGCGGCGAGCCGCTGACCGCGTCTGGCGCATTGTTCGCCAGACTTTTATCATCCGCGCACGATTTGATTGCACAGAGCCCGCCATGACCGATCAACAACGCCTCGAACTTGAAGCTGCCGCCTTTCGCCGGCTGGTGGCCCACCTGGACAGCCGCAAGGATGTGCAGAACATCGACCTGATGAACCTTTCCGGATTCTGCCGTAACTGCCTGTCCAAGTGGTACAAGGCCGCTGCCGACGAACGCCAGATCGACGTCAGCCTCGATGACGCCCGCGAAGTGGTTTACGGCATGCCGTACGCCGAATGGAAAGCCCAATACCAGCAAGAAGCCAGCGCCGAACAACAAGCGGCGTTTGCCAAAGGAAAACCCAATGAGTGATTTGAACACCCTGCGTGCCAGCCTCAAGAGCGGCGAACACGTCTTTGCCGACACCCTGGTCTTCATCGCAGCCGGTTACGACTATCAGCCACAGGCCTTCAACAACGGTGGCGTAGAGAACGCGGCCGGTCAGAACGAAGGTTCGTGCAAGACCCTGGGTCTGGCGCTGCTGGAAGGCCTGAGCGATGAAGAAGCGCTGTTGGCGTTTGGCGAGCATTACCGCTCGGTGGTGGCAACGCCTGAAGGCAGCGACCACGGCAATATCCGTGCATTGATGGCCCATGGGTTGGCTGGCGTGAAGTTCACTCAGCAACCACTGACTCGCCGCTGATCAAAGCCTACACATCACCTCAAAAGCGACACTGAACCTATGGCGAGGGAGCTTGCTCCCGTTGGGCCGCGAAGCGACCCTGCTGACTTTTAAAAAGCAGGGGACCGCTGCGCAGTCCAGCGGGAGCAAGCTCCCTCGCCACAATTGCGTTTCGCTAGCCCCCCCCGTCAGGCAACATCCCGACTTTTAAGATTGACCCGGCCACTTTATTTCGTTTGCCCCAAACCACTGCTCACGGCTTAGATAAAAAGAAGCATCCCTTCTTCAGAGTCGGTCATCCATGAGCAGCGAATCCATCAGCCGGTCGATCAACATCGTTCATCCTGTCACGCTCAGCCACGGCAAAAATGCCGAGGTCTGGGACACCGATGGCAAACGCTACATCGACTTCGTCGGTGGCATCGGCGTGCTGAACCTCGGCCATTGCCACCCGCGCATCGTCGACGCCATTCGCGAACAAGCCACCCGCCTGACCCACTACGCGTTCAACGCCGCCCCGCATGTGCCCTACCTCGAACTGATGGAACGCCTGAGCGCGTTCATGCCGGTCGATTACCCGGTCAGCGGCATGCTCACCAACAGCGGCGCGGAAGCGGCGGAAAACGCCCTGAAGATCGTCCGTGGCGCCACCGGGCGCACCGCCGTGATCGCCTTCGACGGCGCCTTCCACGGCCGCACCCTCGCCACCCTCAACCTCAACGGCAAGGTCGCCCCCTACAAACAGAAAGTCGGCGTGTTGCCAGGGCCGGTGTTTCACCTGCCCTACCCGAGCAAGGACAACGGCGTGACCTGCGCTGAAGCGCTGAAAGCCATGGACCGACTGTTCAGCGTGGAAATCGACGTTGAAGACGTGGCGTGTTTTATCGTTGAACCGGTGCAAGGTGAAGCAGGCTTCCTCGCGATGGACGTGGAGTTCGCTCAAGCGCTGCGCACGTTCTGCGATGAAAAGAACATCCTGCTGATCGCCGATGAGATCCAGTCCGGCTTCGGCCGCACCGGCGAGCGCTTTGCGTTTTCGCGACTGGGCATCGAGCCGGATTTGATCCTGCTCGGCAAAAGCATTGCCGGCGGTGTGCCGCTGGGCGCAGTGGTCGGGCGCAAGGCATTGCTCGACACGTTGCCCAAGGGCGGGCTGGGCGGCACTTACTCGGGCAATCCCATCGCCTGCGCCGCCGGATTGGCGACGCTGGATGAAATGACGGATGCCAACCTGCAAGCCTGGGGCGCGCAGCAGGAAGAAGCGATCGTCAGCCGTTACCAAGCCTGGCGCGACAGCAAACTTTCACCGTATCTGGGGCGCTTGACCGGTATTGGCGCGATGCGCGGCATCGAGTTGGCCCATGCTGACGGCACTCCGGCGCCGGCCCAGTTGACGCAATTGCTGGCGTTAGCCCGGGAGGCAGGCTTGCTGCTGATGCCCAGCGGCAAGTCGCGCCACATCATCCGCCTGCTGGCACCGTTGACCACCGAAGCCTCCGTGCTGGAGGAAGGGCTGGACATCCTTGAGGCCTGCCTGAAAAAACTTGACTGACGATAATCGTGGGCACAAAAAAACCGGCCGAAGCCGGTTTTTTCATTTCAACGATCTCAGAACTTGGCGTTCTGCAGGTCGTCCAGGTAACGCTCGGTGTCCAGTGCCGCCATGCAGCCAGCGCCGGCCGAGGTGATGGCCTGACGGTAAACGTGGTCAGCCACGTCACCGGCGGCAAAGATACCTTCGACGCTGGTCGCCGTGGCGTTGCCTTCACGGCCGCCTTGCACCACCAGGTAGCCGTCTTTCAACGTCAGCTGACCTTCGAACAACGAGGTGTTCGGGGTGTGGCCGATGGCGATGAACACGCCGTCGACTTTCAGCTCGTCGAAGCTGCCGTCGTTGTTCTTCAGGCGAGCACCGGTCACGCCCATGTTGTCGCCCAGGACTTCGTCCAGGTTCGAGTTCAGTTTCAGCTCGATCTTGCCTTCGGCAACCCGGGCATTGAGCTTGTCGATCAGGATCTTCTCGGCGCGGAAGGTTTCGCGACGGTGGATCAGGGTCACCTTGCTGGCGATGTTGGCCAGGTACAGGGCTTCTTCAACCGCGGTGTTGCCGCCGCCAACCACAGCCACTGGCTTGTTGCGATAGAAGAAACCGTCGCAGGTCGCGCAGGCCGACACGCCTTTGCCCATGAACGCTTCTTCGGACGGCAGGCCCAGGTAACGAGCGCTGGCACCGGTCGCGATGATCAGTGCGTCGCAGGTGTACTTCGCGCTGTCGCCGATCAGGGTGTACGGCTTGGAAGCGAAGTCCACGGCATTGATGTGATCAAAAACGATCTCGGTCTCAAAACGCTCGGCGTGTTCTTTCATGCGCTCCATCAACACCGGGCCGGTCAGACCGTGGACGTCGCCCGGCCAGTTGTCGACTTCGGTGGTGGTGGTCAGTTGACCGCCGGCTTGCATGCCGGTGATCAGCAGCGGCTTGAGGTTGGCACGGGCGGCATAGACCGCAGCGCTGTAACCGGCAGGGCCGGAACCGAGAATAATCACTCGCGAATGACGGACTTCAGACATGACCTGCTCCTGTTGACCGGCCCTGAACACCGGGCGCGGAACGCCGGATTGCCGGCGGGAATAAAAAAGGACCGTGGTTGACCTTGGGGAAGGCTTGGGTACGACAGTCCTGCAAAAAGATTGGGTGCAGCGTATCGAGGGGGCGAAGATTAAGGAAATACGGTTTAACAATCCAGCTCATAGGTGGTCTCTATCCCACTGCGGCGACTATAAAGGCGTCTTTGTTACAGTGAATGTCGATACCGCCGCCGCGCTTTCCCCCTTCCGGCAAAGCCGGTAAGGTCGGCGCGTTTCCCTCTGCCCGGAGCACGTTATGCCCGCACCCGTCCTGTCCGGACCGCAATACCTGCGCGAAGGCCTCAAGTTGGTCCTCAGCCCCAGCCTGCGTTTATTCGTGTTGTTGCCGCTGGCCATCAACCTGGTGCTGTTCGTCGGATTGATTTACCTGGCCGGCCATCAATTCAGCCTGTGGGTCGATACGCTGATGCCCACCCTGCCCGACTGGCTGAGTTTTCTCAGCTACATTCTCTGGCCGATTTTCGTGGTGCTGGTGGTGTTGATGGTGTTTTTCACCTTCACCATGCTCGCCAATGTCATCGCCGCCCCCTTCAACGGCTTCCTCGCTGAGAAAGTCGAAGTGGTGGTACGCGGCACCGACGATTTCCCGTCCTTCAGCTGGGGCGAACTGATCGCCATGGTCCCGCGCACCCTGTCCCGGGAGATGCGCAAACTCGGCTACTTCCTGCCCCGGGCGATCGGCCTGTTCATCCTGTCCTTCATCCCGGTGGTCAACATCATCGCCGCGCCGCTGTGGCTACTGTTCGGGGTGTGGATGATGGCGATCCAGTACATCGACTACCCGGCGGACAACCACAAGCTGGGCTGGAACGAAATGCTCGCCTGGCTGCGCCAGAAACGCTGGCAGAGCATGAGCTTCGGCGGCAGCGTGTATCTGGTGCTGCTGATCCCGGTGGTGAACATTCTGATGATGCCGGCCGCCGTGGCCGGGGCGACGCTGTTCTGGGTGCGTGAGCGCGGCGCGGAAAATCTGGTGGCCCAGCGCTGATCAGGTCATAAATCCATCATCAAAGCGCCACAATGACGACATGGCCTCAGCCGACACTGAGGTCATGACGACAGCTCTGCATATCACCCTGATCACTGAAACATTCCCTCCGGAAATCAACGGCGTGGCCAATACCCTTGGCCGTTTGTGCGACGGTTTGCGCGCGCGCGGGCATCAGGTGGAATTGGTCCGGCCACGCCAACTGTGTGATCAGCAGATGAGCAGTGACGATGATTTGCTGTTGTGTCGCGGCTGGCCGCTACCGGGCTATCCCGGCTTGCAATGGGGCCAGTCGTCGATGCACAAGCTGCTGAGGCGTTGGACCCGGCATCGCCCGGACGTGCTGTACATCGCCACTGAAGGGCCGCTGGGTTTGTCCGCGTTACGCGCGGCTCGGCGGCTGGGGATTTCGGTGGTCAGCGGCTTTCACACCAACTTTCAGCAGTACTCCAGCCAATACGGATTGGGGTTGCTGACGCGAATGCTGACTCACTACCTGCGCTGGTTCCACAACCGTTCGACCCTGACATTGGTGCCAAGCCCCAGCCAGCGAATGGAGCTTGAGCGTCGCAGCTTCGAACGCCTGGCATTGCTCTCCCGGGGTGTCGACAGCCAATTGTTTCATCCGAGCAAAAGGCTGGCATCGCTGCGCGAACAGTGGGGACTGGCCGAGAATGACATCGCGATCATCCATGTCGGACGCTTGGCCCCCGAGAAAAACCTCGGCTTGCTCAAGCGCAGTTACGAGGTATTGAAGGCGACTTATCCGCAGCGCAACCTGCGTTTGATCGTGATCGGTGATGGCCCGCAACGAGCGGCGCTGGAGCAGGAGCTGCCCGAGGCAGTGTTCTGCGGTTCACAACGTGGCGAAGCGTTGGCCAGTCACTACGCATCCGGTGATGTGTTCCTGTTTCCGAGCATGACCGAAACCTTCGGCAACGTGGTGCTTGAGGCATTGGCCTCGGGGTTGGGGGTGGTCGCTTACGATCAGGCGGCGGCCGCTCAACATATCCGTCATGGCTATAACGGCGTGCTGGCAATGCCGGGGGATGAAGAGGCGTTCTGTGAGGCGGCAGTGTGGCTGCTGGAAGAGCGCGAGACCTTGCGGTGTGTGCGCCTGAATGCGCGCCAGCATGCGAGCCGGCAGGGTTGGGCGGCGATTATCGAGCAGTTCGAGGGGCAGTTGCGGGGGGCTTGTGTGGGGGAAGTCGTGGTGCCTGAGGCACAGACCTTATCCTGACTGTTGAGTGACATTAAATCCGTCTTCGCGAGCAGGCTCGCTCCCACAAAGGTTCTGCGTCGTGCACAAAACCTGTGGGAGCGGGCTTGCTCGCGAAGAGGCCCTTCCAGTCGCCGCTTAAACCAAGGTCATCAACGCCTCACGGCTGAACGGCAGGATGTCTTCTTCACGGCCGTCACGCACCTTCTGCGCCCAATCCGGATCAACCAGCAACGCACGACCCACCGCCACCAGATCGAACTCGTCGTTGTTCAAACGCTCCAGCAGTTTCTCCAGGCTCGCCGGTTGGGCGATCTTGTCGGTGTTGACCATGAACTGCAGGAACTCGCCATCCAGGCCCACGCTGCCTACGGTAATGGTCGGCTTGCCCGTCAATTTGCGAGTCCAGCCGGCCAGGTTCAGCTCGGAACCGTCGAACTCCGGCTCCCAGAAACGGCGTGTCGAGCAGTGGAAAATGTCCACGCCAGCGTCGGACAACGGCTTGAGGAACTCGCCCAGCGCATCCGGAGTTTGCACCAGTCGTGCGGTGTAATCCTGCTGCTTCCACTGCGAGAAGCGAAAGATGATCGGGAAGCCTTCACCGACCGCGGCACGCACAGCCTGGATCAGTTCAATGGCAAAACGCGAACGGCCAGCCAGGTCGCCACCGTATTCGTCGGTGCGCTGGTTGCTGCCGTCCCAGAAGAACTGGTCGACCAGATAGCCGTGGGCACCGTGGATCTCCACGCCGTCCATACCGATGCTCTGGGCATCCTTGGCGGCCTGGGCGAACGCGGCAATCACGTCCTGGATGTCCTGTTTGGTCATGCCGTGAACCACGACTTGACCGTCCTTCAGTTTTTCCGACGGGCCGTAACCCGGGACGCTCGCATCCGGTTCGGTGCCGATACGGCGCACGCTACCAACATGCCACAGCTGTGGAACGATCTTGCCGCCTTCGGCATGCACCGCGTCGACGACTTTCTTCCAGCCGGCCAGCGCAGCTTCACCGTAGAAATGCGGCACGTTCGGGTAGCCGTTCGACGCCTTGTGACCGACGGTGGTGCCTTCGGTGATGATCAAGCCAACCCCTGCGGCGGCGCGGCGACGGTAGTACTCGATCACTTTGGAATTAGGCACGCCACCCGGCGAAAACGAGCGGGTCATCGGCGCCATGACGACGCGGGTCGGCAGTTCGAGGGTGCCGAGGTGGAACGGTTTGAACAGGGCTTTAACGGGCATGGGGCACTCCACGAAAACGATATCGACAGGATGGAATTTTATGACGACGATAATATGCGCAGCTCAAAGCGAATCCCAGCACTATTGATCTGAGTGATTAAGGGTCAAAAGGCAGGCATAAAAAATCGCAGCCCGAGGGCTGCGATTTTTTGAGGGTTCAGCTCAGCGCTTTTTCAATCGCATGCACGATCGTCGGATCATCCGGTGCCGTACGCGGGGAAAACCGCGCCAGCACACGACCGTCCTTGCCGAGCAGGAACTTTTCGAAGTTCCAGGTGATGTCACCCGGGAATTCCGCGCCCTCGCCCGCCAGCAGGCGGTACAGCTGATGACGCTCATGACCGTTGACTTCCAGCTTGCTGGACAACGGAAAGGTCACGCCATAGTTGAGGCTGCAAAACTCCTGGATTTCCTGCTCGGAACCCGGCTCCTGCCCGGCAAACTGGTTGCAAGGCAAGCCGAGTACGCTGAAACCCTTACCTTTGTATTGCTGGTAGAGGTTTTCCAGCGCCGCGTATTGTGGGGTCAAGCCACATTTGGAGGCGACGTTGACCACCAGCACGACTTGCCCTTTGAAAGGCGCCAGCGGTAGCTCCTGTCCATCCAGGGCTGTCAACTTAAGCTCGTGAAAAGCACTCATGACGAACTCCAAATTCCCGTGTTCTTCTCGAAACAGCCACTTGGCAATGCCGCCAGGGACAGCCGCCGACTAAAAAGGCGCCCTCGGGCGCCTCTCCAGTACTCGAAAGCTTAGCGCAGAAAATCAGTGATGATGGCCACCTTCGCCATGGACGTGACCATGAGCGATTTCTTCCTGGCTGGCGTCACGGATGTCGATGATCTTGACCTGGAAATTCAGGCGCTGACCGGCCAACGGGTGGTTGCCGTCGACGGTGACATCGTCGCCGTCCAGATCGCGAATGGTGACGATCTGCATCTGGCCGTCCGGAGCGGAAGCGTGGAACTGCATGCCCACTTCCAGTTCGTCGACGCCTTCGAACATGCTGCGGCTCAGGGTGCTGACCAGTTCGGCAGCGTACTCGCCGTAGGCATCTTCAGGTTCAACGGCTACGGTCAGCTCGTCGCCGACAGCTTTGCCTTCCAGAGCCTTTTCCAGGCCCGGGATGATGTTACCTGCGCCTTGCAGGTAGACCAGCGGCGCGCCACCGGCGGAGCTGTCGATGACCTCACCAGCGTCGTTGGTCAGGGTATAGTCGATGGAGACAGCCTTATTGGCGGCGATCAGCATGGGGCGAGACCTTTTGCATAAGAATGAAGAAAGTCCAAGTTTAGCGAAGCCATCGCCCGAAAGCGAACACAACCCGGACGGAAGGTTGGCGACGCCGGGCGCAACGGTCACCGGCTTCCATCAGGATGAGGACGGGCATTGGGTGGCCGAGCTTTCCTGCGGCCACACCCAGCACCTGCGCCACCAGCCACCGTGGCAATCGCGTGCCTGGGTCCTGGACCCCGCGCAACGTATTGAAAAAATAGGCCAGCCCTTTGACTGCGGTTGGTGCGCACAAGCCCCGGTTAGCGATAACCTTGGCGACTGAATTTCGGTAGATCGTCAGGTATAAACGATCGCCTTTGCCATGCTCCCTTAGAGAATTCGCATGCAAACTTTTTTTATCGCACCCACCGATTTTGGTGTGGGTCTGACCTCCATCAGCCTCGGGCTGGTGCGCACGCTTGAGCGCGCCGGCCTCAAAGTCGGTTTTTTCAAACCGATTGCCCAGCCCCATCCGGGTGACACCGGCCCGGAACGCTCCACCGAACTGGTGGCGCGCACCCACGGTTTGCGGCCGCCGCAGCCGCTAGGCCTGGCGCACGTCGAGCGCATGCTCGGCGACGGCCAACTGGATGAGTTGCTCGAAGAAATCATCACCCTGTATCAGCAAGCCGCCGTCGGCAAGGACGTCCTGGTCGTCGAAGGCATGGTCCCGACCCGCAGCGCCAGTTACGCCGCGCGGGTCAATCTGCATTTGGCCAAGAGCCTGGATGCCGACGTGATTCTGGTCTCCGCACCAGAAAGCGAAGCCCTGACCGAACTCTCCGGCCGTGTGGAATTGCAGGCACAATTGTTCGGCGGGCCGAAAGACCCGAAAGTCCTCGGTGTGATCCTCAACAAGGTCAAGACCGACGAAAGCATGGACGTCTTCGCCACGCGCTTGAAGGAACACTCGCCGTTGCTGCGCAGCGGCGATTTCCGCTTGCTGGGCTGCATCCCGTTCCAGCCGGAATTGAATGCGCCGCGCACCCGCGACGTCGCCGACCTGATGGGCGCACAAATCCTCAATGCCGGCGATTACGAAACCCGGCGCATGACCAAAATCATCATCTGCGCCCGCACCATGCGCAACACCGTGGAGCTGCTCAAGCCCGGTGTGCTGGTGGTGACGCCCGGTGATCGCGACGACATCATTCTCGCCGTCAGCCTCGCGGCCATGAACGGCGTGCCGCTGGCCGGCCTGTTGCTGACCAGCGACACCCTGCCCGACCCGCGCATCATGGACCTGTGCCGTGGTGCCTTGCAGGCGGGTTTGCCGGTGTTGTCAGTGAGCACCGGTTCCTACGACACCGCGAACCAGTTGAACGGTTTGAACAAGGAAATCCCGATCGACGACCGCGAGCGTGCGGAGATCATCACCGACTTCGTCGCCAGTCACCTCGATGCCAACTGGCTGCACCAGCGCTGCGGCACCCCGCGTGAGATGCGCCTGTCGCCCGCCGTGTTCCGCTATCAATTGATCCAGCGTGCCCAGGCGGCGAACAAACGCATCGTGTTGCCAGAAGGCAGCGAACCGCTGACCGTACAAGCGGCGGCGATCTGTCAGGCCCGAGGCATTGCCCGTTGCGTGCTGTTGGCGAAACCGGCAGACGTCGAAGCGGTGGCTCGCGCACAAGGCATCGAGCTGCCACCGGGGCTGGAAATTCTCGACCCGGACCTGATCCGCGAACGTTATGTCGAGCCGATGGTTGCCCTGCGCAAAAGCAAAAGCCTTAACGCGCCGATGGCCGAACAACAACTGGAAGACACCGTGGTGATCGGCACCATGATGCTGGCGCTGGATGAAGTCGACGGCCTCGTGTCCGGGGTCATTCACTCCACCGCCAATACCATCCGCCCTGCCCTGCAGCTGATTAAAACCGCGCCGGGCTGCACGCTGGTGTCCTCAGTGTTCTTCATGCTGTTCCCGGAAGAAGTGCTGGTCTACGGCGACTGCGTGATGAACCCGCACCCGAGCGCCAGCGAACTGGCCGAGATCGCCCTGCAAAGCGCCGACTCGGCAGCCGCGTTCGGCATCACCCCGCGGGTGGCGATGATCAGCTATTCCAGCGGTGAGTCCGCCAGTGGCGAAGAAGTCGAGAAGGTCCGTGAGGCGACGTTGCTCGCCCACGAACAGCAAAACTCGCTGCTGATCGACGGCCCGCTGCAATACGACGCCGCTGCCAACGAAACCGTGGCCAAGCAATTGGCGCCGAACAGTCAGGTCGCCGGTCGCGCCACGGTGTTCGTGTTCCCCGACCTGAACACCGGCAACACCACCCACAAAGCCGTGCAGCGCAGCGCCGACTGCGTGAGTCTCGGGCCAATGCTGCAAGGCCTGCGCAAACCGGTGAACGACCTGCCGCGCGGCGCGCAAGTCGATGACATCGTCTACACCATCGCGTTGACCGCGATCCAGGCTGCCAACCGACCTATGGATGTTTAAATGCTGGATTTCTTGCCTGCCGCCGTGCGCGGCGTGATTGCCTCATTGTTGTTGGCCCTCAATACCATTTTGCTGTGCTCGTTTCTGTTCTGCGTGGCGATTTTCAAGGTCCTGCCGTTCGCCCTCACCCAGCGTTTCACCCGCTGGCTGATGAGCCACACCCATGAAGCGTGGATCAGCAACAACAAAGCCTGGATGAACCTGGTCTGCCGCACCCGCTGGCACCTCAGCGGCCTGGAAGGCCTGGACTATCAGCACTCGTACCTGATCACCAGCAACCACCAGAGCTGGGTCGACATCATGGTCCTGCAATACGTGCTCAATCGGCGCATCCAGCCGCTGAAGTTCTTCCTCAAGCAAGAGCTGATCTGGGTGCCGGTGATTGGTCTGGCGTGGTGGACGCTGGGCTTTCCGTTCATGAAGCGCTATTCCAAGGCGTACCTGGAAAAGCACCCGGAGAAGAAAGGCAAAGACCTGGAAACCACCCGCAAAACCTGCGCGAAATTTCGCAACAGCCCGGTGGGGATTTTCAACTTCGTCGAGGGCACGCGCTTCACCGAGGGCAAACATGCCCAGCAGAAATCACCGTTCAAGTATTTGCTCAAACCCAAGGCCGGCGGCATTGCGTTTGTGCTGGATGCGATGGGTGAACAACTGGAGTCCATCGTCAACGTGACGATTCACTATCCGGGCGGGCGCCCGGGGTATTGGGATTTGCTCTGCGGGAATGTGAAGGACGTTGTCGTGCATTTCCAGGAGCTGCAGATTCCGCCGCAGTTTATCGGCAAGAACTACGACCAGGATGGGGAGTATCGATTGCAGTTTCAGGGCTGGATCAATCAGCTGTGGCTGGATAAGGATGCGTTGCTGGGGCAGATGCATCGGGAGTATCCAGCCAAGTCTTGAGGCGTCTGTACTGACCTATTCGCGAGCAAGCCCGCTCCCACATTAGATCTTCGGTGAACACAGGTTTCGCGAACGCCAGAGATTGAATGTGGGAGCGGGCTTGCTCGCGAAGGCGCCCTCCCCGACACAAAAAAACCCGCCGATGATCACTCATCGGCGGGTTTTTTATGACCGGCTAGCGCTTAGATCGCGCCGCGGCTCCGCAACAGATCCAGCACTTGCTTGACGCTTTCTTCCAGCGACAGCGACTGGGTATCGACCACAAGGTCGGCATCCAGCGGCACATCGAACGGGAAGGAATCGCCCGGGATGTTATCCCCGGCCGCCGCGTACAGGCCTTGCGGGTCACGTTCGGCGCAAACAGCCGGCGAGGCCTGCACGTAAACGGTCAGCAAACGCTCTTTGCCGATCAGTTCCCGAGCCTGCTCACGACCTTCAGCACTCGGTGCAACAAACGCTGCGAGGGTCAGCAAACCGGCTTCGTTGAACTGACGCGCAACGTGTGCCGCACGACGCCAGTTCTCGGTACGCCCGGCGCGATCCTGTGGCAGACCTTTGTTCAGGTCATGGCGCAGGTTCTGGCCATCGAGCACAAACACCGCACGGCCCATGTCGAACAGCTTGCGTTCAACCGCGTAGGCCAGGGTGCTTTTGCCAGCGCCCGACAGGCCGCTGAACAGCACGGTGGCCGGTTGCTGGCCGAAGCGCTGGGCGCGTTCTTCGGTGGCGACGTGAGCGAGCTTGCCGTGGTGCGTGCTGCTGCCATGCGCCACTGGCTGAGCGATGATCATGCCGGCGGCGACGGTGCCATTGGTCAAACGATCAATGACGATGAACGAACCGGTGGTGCGGTTGCTCGCGTAACCGTCCAGCGCGATGGCGGCGTCGAGGCTGATCTTGACCCGACCGATCTCGTTCAGTTGCAAGGCGCTGGCCGGACCTTCTTCCAGGGTGTTCACGTCAACGCGGTTGACGATGCTGGTGATCGACCCCGGCACGTACGAGGTCGCGCGCTTGATGTCGTATTTCTTGCCCGGCAGCATCGGCTCTTCGGCCATCCACACCAGCATGGCGTCGAAAGCGTCAGTCACTTGCGGCAGGTTGTCGGCGTGCACCAGCAAGTCGCCGCGGGAGATGTCGATTTCGTCTTCCATGGTCAGCGTCACGGCCTGGCCTGGACCGGCATGCTCCAGCTCACCTTCGAAGGTGACGATGGATTTCACGCGGCTGCTCTTGCCCGACGGCAGCACAACGACTTCGTCGCCCTTGTGCACGACGCCGCTGGCCAGGGTGCCGGCGAAACCACGGAAGTTCAGGTTCGGACGGTTGACGTACTGCACCGGGAAACGCAGGTCGGTGTAGTTGCGGTCGCTGGCGATTTCGACGGTTTCCAGAATTTCCATCAACGACTGGCCGGTGTACCACGGCGAGCGCTCGGACTTGTTCACCACGTTGTCGCCCTTGAGCGCCGACATCGGCACGAAGGCCATGGTGGTTGGCTTGAAGGCGATGCCTTCGGCGAACTTCAGGTAATCGGCCTTGATCGACTCGAATACGTTTTCGTCGAAGCCATTGAGGTCCATCTTGTTGATGGCAACAACGATGTGTTTGATGCCCAGCAACGAGGCAATGAAGCTGTGGCGACGGGTCTGGGTCTGCACGCCGTAACGGGCGTCGACCAGGATGATCGCCAGGTCACAGGTGGATGCACCGGTGGCCATGTTGCGGGTGTACTGCTCATGGCCGGGGGTGTCGGCGATGATGAATTTGCGCTTGGCGGTGGAGAAATAGCGGTAAGCGACATCGATGGTGATGCCCTGCTCACGCTCGGCCTGCAGGCCGTCGACCAGCAACGCCAGGTCGATGTCATCGCCAGTGGTGCCGACTTTTTTCGAGTCGCGGGTAATGGCTTCCAGGTGATCTTCGTAGATCATCTTGGAGTCGTGCAGCAGGCGCCCGATCAGGGTGCTCTTGCCGTCATCGACGTTGCCACAGGTCAGAAAGCGCAGCATTTCCTTGCGTTCGTGCTGGCCCAGGTAGGCGAGGATGTCCTCGCTGATCAAATCAGATACGTGCGACATGACAACCCCTTAGAAATAACCCTGACGTTTCTTTTCTTCCATCGAGCCTGCGCCATCGTGGTCGATGACCCGGCCCTGGCGTTCGGAAGTTCGCGTCAGGAGCATTTCCTGAATGATGTCGGTCAGCGTGACAGCCTCGGACTCGACCGCACCGGTCAGCGGGTAGTCGCCGAGCGTACGGAAACGGACCTTCTTCTTGACGATGCGCGCCTTGTCTTCATCGCTCAGGTGATTGAGCAGGCGTTCGTCGTCGATCATGATCCAGGTGCCATTCATCTCGATGACGTCGCGCTCGGCGGCGAAATACAACGGCACGATCGGGATGCCTTCGAGGTAGATGTACTGCCAGATGTCCAGTTCGGTCCAGTTCGACAAAGGGAACACACGAATGGATTCGCCCTTGTTGACGTTGCCGTTGTAGACGTTCCACAGCTCTGGGCGCTGGTTTTTCGGGTCCCAGCGGTGCTTGGTGTCGCGGAAGGAATACACGCGTTCTTTGGCGCGGGATTTCTCTTCGTCGCGACGGGCACCACCGAAAGCGGCATCGAATCCGTACTTGTCGAGGGCCTGCTTGAGGCCTTCGGTTTTCATGATGTCGGTGTGCTTGGCACTGCCGTGGGTCAGCGGGTTGATGCCCTGTGCGACGCCATCGGGGTTCACGTGCACCAGCAGGTCAAGGCCGAGTTCTTCAACCATGCGGTCGCGGAACGCGTACATTTCCTTGAACTTCCACCGGGTGTCGACGTGCATCACCGGGAACGGCAGCTTGCCCGGGAAGAATGCCTTGCGCGCAAGGTGCAGCATCACGGCGGAATCTTTACCGACGGAGTACAGCATCACCGGGTTATCGAACTCGGCGGCGACCTCGCGGATGATGTGGATGCTTTCGGCCTCCAGCTGTTTCAGATGCGTCAGTTTGTCGACCATGGCTACTCACGAAAACGATCTTATGGACGGCCAGCGGGCCGTGTTCGAGCGAGGAATCCTAGCACAGCGACCTCTTCTAATCAGGACGCCAACTAGATCGAAAGGGTATATGAATATACCCCCTCGTTTGGGCGCCAGAGACCCATGCCATTCACAGAATTTGCACATCCCCTCAAATAGGATTGGGGCAATCAATGAAGATATGTTCGAGGGCAAACCGGCGCGCCAGATAATCACCCAGTGCCTGAACACCATAACGCTCAGTGGCATGATGACCGGCAGCGATGAAGCTGATGTCGTTTTCCCGAGCGCTGTGGAAGGTTTGCTCGGAGGCTTCACCGCTGAGGTACAGGTCGACACCGGCCAACACCGCCTGATCGATGTAGCCCTGACCGCCGCCCGTGCACCAACCGACCCGGCGAATCATCTCGCTGCCTTCGACCAGCAGCGGCTCGCGACCCATGACTTCCTGGACGCGACGGGCGAAATCACGCGGCGTCATCGGTTCGCTCAACGAACCGACCAGGCCGACAACTTTAGAATTGTCCGGATCCAGCGGACCTTCGACGGTGATGTCGAGCTGACGTGCCAGTTGCACGTTGTTGCCGACGTCCGGGTGCAGGTCCAGTGGCAAGTGATAAGACAGCAGGCTGATATCGTGTTTGAGCAAGGTCTTCAATCGACGCTGCTTCATGCCGGTGATGCACGGGTTCTCGCCTTTCCAGAAATAACCGTGATGCACCAGCACCAGATCGGCCTCGGCTTCGACCGCAGCGTCCAGCAGTGCCTGGCTCGCAGTGACGCCACTGACGATGCGCATCACTTGCGGCCGGCCCTCGACCTGCAAGCCGTTGGGGCAATAATCGGCAATTTTGGCACTGGAGAGGTAACGGTCGGCTTCTTCGACCAGGGTGCTCAGGGCGACGGCCATAAAAGACTCCTAAATATCCCGTTCAGAGGCGCGCGTGGCCTCGTATAATGCGCGACATTATGGGCGGTCTCATACCGCCTGCAACCTTTCAGGAAGTGCTTAATGCTCAAGGCGCTGCGTTTTTCCGGCTGGCCGCTGTTGGCCGGCGTGCTTATCGCTCTTTTGATAATTCAGCGTTACCCGCAGTGGGTCGGGCTTCCGAGCCTCGATGTGAACTTGCAGCAAGCACCGCAAACCACCAGCGTGCAACAGGGCCCGGTGTCCTATGCCGACGCCGTGGTCATTGCCGCACCTGCGGTGGTCAACCTGTACACCACCAAGGTCATCAACAAACCGAATCATCCGCTGTTCGAAGACCCGCAGTTCCGGCGTTTCTTCGGTGACAATTCGCCCAAGCAGAAGCGCATGGAATCGAGCCTGGGTTCCGGCGTGATCATGAGCCCGGAAGGTTACATCCTGACCAACAACCACGTGACCACCGGTGCCGACCAGATTGTCGTGGCGCTCAAGGATGGCCGTGAGACCCTGGCCCGCGTGATCGGCAGCGACCCGGAAACCGACCTCGCAGTATTGAAGATCGACCTGAAAACCCTGCCGGCCATCACCATCGGCCGTTCCGACAACATCCGCATCGGCGACGTGGCGCTGGCCATCGGCAACCCCTTCGGTGTCGGCCAGACCGTGACCATGGGCATCATCAGCGCCACCGGGCGCAATCAGCTGGGCCTGAACAACTACGAAGATTTCATCCAGACCGACGCCGCCATCAACCCCGGCAACTCCGGCGGTGCGCTGGTGGACGCCAATGGCAACCTGACCGGCATCAACACCGCGATTTTCTCCAAGTCCGGCGGCTCGCAAGGTATCGGTTTTGCGATTCCGGTCAAGCTGGCGATGGAAGTGATGAAGTCGATCATCGAACACGGCCAGGTGATTCGCGGCTGGCTGGGCATTGAAGTGCAGCCGTTGAGCCAGGAACTGGCGGAGTCGTTCGGTCTGTCGGGACGTCCGGGGATTGTGGTCGCGGGGATTTTCCGAGACGGTCCGGCGCAGAAGGCCGGCCTGCAATTGGGCGATGTGATCCTCAGCATTGACGGCGAACCGGCCGGCGATGGTCGCCGCTCGATGAACCAGGTCGCGCGGATCAAGCCGACGGACAAGGTCACGGTTCAGGTGATGCGCAATGGCAAGGAGCTCAAGCTCACGGCCGAGATCGGCCTGCGCCCGCCACCGGCACCGGTCAAAGAGAAAGAAGAAGAGTAAATAGACACCCCAAATCCCTTGTAGGAGTGAGCCTGCTCGCGATAGCGGTCTAACATTCAACATTGATACTGAATGTCATGACCCCATCGCGAGCAGGCTCGCTCCCACAGGGTTAGTGGTGGTTTAGAGGTCGCCGAGGCCGTCGATCAGCGCCTGATTCTGCTCAGGTGTGCCGATGGAGATCCGCAGGAACTGGGCAATCCGTTCCTGCTTGAAGTGCCGAACGATCACGCCTTGCTCACGCAACTTCGCCGCCAGCCCTGCCGCATCGTGCTGGGGATGACGGGCAAAAATGAAGTTCGCTGCCGACGGCAACACCTCAAATCCTTTCGCCTGCAGTTGCCCGACTACCTTGTCGCGACTCTCGATCACCAGCTGACAGGTCTTGTCGAAGTACTCGCGATCCTCGAACGCCGCCGCAGCCCCGACAATCGCCAGACGGTCCAGCGGATAAGAGTTGAAGCTGTTCTTGATCCGCTCCAGCGCCTCGATCAAGTCCGGATGCCCCACTGCCAGGCCAACCCGCAGACCGGCCAGTGAACGGGATTTGGACAGAGTCTGAGTCACCAGCAGGTTTGGATAACGGTCCACCAACGTGATCGCCGTCTCACCGCCGAAGTCGATGTAGGCCTCATCCACCACGACCACTGAATCCGGGCTGGCCTTGAGAATCTGCTCAACGGCGTCCAGCGCCAGCAGGCAACCGGTCGGTGCGTTCGGATTCGGGAAGATGATCCCGCCGTTCGGTTTGGCGTAGTCGGCCGGGTTGATCTGGAACTGCTCGTCCAGCGGCACGGCATCGAACTTGATGCCATATAACCCGCAGTAAACCGGATAGAAGCTGTAGCTGATGTCCGGGAACAGCAGCGGCTGATCGTGTTGCAGCAAACCGTGGAAGATATGCGCCAGGACTTCATCGGAACCGTTGCCGAGGAACACCTGGTTGCCTTGCACGCCGTAGTACCTGGCAACAGCCTGTTTGAGCAGGTCGCTGTTCGGGTCCGGGTACAAACGCAGGTTGTCGTTCAGTTCGGTCTGCATCGCCGCCAAGGCTTTAGGCGATGGGCCGTACGGGTTTTCGTTGGTGTTGAGCTTCACCAGTTTCGTCAGTTTCGGCTGCTCGCCCGGCACGTAAGGCACCAGGCTCTTGACGAAGGGGCTCCAGAATTTACTCATCTTCAGTTCCCCTGCTTGTCAGCAATGATGCGGTATTCGGCGCTGCGGGCATGGGCGGTCAGCGACTCGCCTCGGGCCAATACGGAAGCGGTCTTGCCCAACTCGGACGCACCTTGCTCGGAGCAGAAGATGATCGACGAGCGTTTCTGGAAGTCGTACACACCCAGCGGCGAGGAGAATCGCGCGGTGCCAGACGTCGGCAACACGTGGTTCGGACCGGCGCAGTAGTCGCCCAAGGCTTCGGAGGTGTGACGGCCCATGAAGATCGCGCCCGCGTGACGGATTTGCGGCAACCAGGCCTGCGGATCAGCGACCGACAACTCAAGGTGTTCCGGCGCGATGCGGTTGGCCACTTCGATGGCTTGCTCCATGTCGCGGACCTTGATCAGCGCACCACGGCCATTGATCGAGGTTTCGATGATCTCGGCGCGCTCCATGGTTGGCAGCAGCTTGGCGATGCTCGCGGCGACTTTGTCGAGGAACTCAGCGTCCGGGCTGACCAGAATCGCCTGGGCGTCTTCATCGTGCTCGGCCTGGGAGAACAGGTCCATGGCGATCCAGTCCGGATCGGTCTGGCCGTCGCACACCACGAGAATCTCGGACGGACCGGCGATCATGTCGATACCGACCTGACCAAACACATGACGCTTGGCGGTGGCGACATAGATGTTGCCCGGGCCCACCACTTTATCGACCTTCGGCACGCTTTCAGTGCCGTAAGCCAGCGCGGCAACCGCTTGGGCACCGCCGATGGTGAACACCCGGTCCACGCCGGCAATGCAGGCCGCGGCCAGCACCAGCTCGTTGATTTCACCGCGCGGGGTCGGCACCACCATGACCACTTCGGTCACGCCCGCCACTTTGGCCGGGATCGCGTTCATCAGCACCGAGGACGGGTACGACGCTTTGCCGCCCGGCACATACAGACCGGCGCGATCCAGCGGCGTGACCTTCTGGCCCAGCACCGTGCCGTCGGCTTCGGTGTAGCTCCAGGAATCCTGTTTCTGCTTTTCGTGGTAGCTGCGCACGCGGGCCGCGGCTTTTTCCAGGGCTTCGCGTTGCGGCACGGTGATCCGGGTCAGGGCCAGTTCCAGACGCTCGCGCGGCAGGATCAGGTCGGCCATCGAGGCGACTTCGAGGCCATCGAACTTCTGGGTGAATTCCACCAGCGCCGCATCGCCACGCTCACGCACGGCTTTGATGATGTCCAGCACCCGCTGATTGACCGAGTCGTCAGACACACTTTCCCAGCTCAGCAGATGATCCAGATGATGTGCGAAATCCGGGTCAGCAGCGTTGAGTCGGCGAATTGCAGTCGGTGCGGTCATAGCGAGAGCCTCATAGGAATGGCAAAAACTCAGGTGCCCTAACTTAGCAGTCGTTTCCGCTTGGGCACCTGAGATTCTGGCTATGAGGCGGATAGACGGGCGCGACTTAACGTCGCGCAGGTGAATCAGCCGCGGTGTCGAGACTCCACTGCCTTGCGCAGGGTGTCGATCAACGCCTGGATACGGGCGTGCTGCATTTTCATCGAAGCTTTGTTGACGATCAGCCGGGAGCTGATGTCGGCAATGAAATCCTGGGGTTCCAGGCCATTGGCGCGCAGGGTGTTGCCGGTGTCGACCACGTCGATGATCTTGTCGGCCAGACCGATCAGCGGCGCCAGTTCCATCGAGCCGTACAGCTTGATGATATCGACCTGACGACCCTGCTCGGCGTAGTAACGCTTGGCAACGTTGACGAACTTGGTGGCGACCCGCAGGCGGCCTTTTGGCTCGACATCGCCGACACGGCCGGCGGTCATCAGCTTGCACAGGGCAATGCGCAGGTCCAGAGGCTCGTACAGGCCCTGGCCGCCATATTCCATCAGCACATCTTTACCGGCGACGCCGAGGTCCGCGGCACCATGCTCGACATAGGTCGGAACGTCGGTGGCGCGCACGATCAGCAGACGTACGTCAGGCTGGGTCGTGGGAATGATCAGCTTGCGGCTCTTGTCCGGATTCTCGGTCGGCACGATGCCCGCTTCAGCCAGAAGCGGCAGGGTGTCGTCAAGGATGCGGCCCTTGGACAGTGCGATGGTCAACATGGGAAACGTCAGTCCTTATCAAGGTACTCATGCCCGGTCGCAAACGGCGCCGGACACACATCGAGCCGGAAACCGGCTCGACTTCAACAATTCAACGGGCATGTCCTTATGCCCATGCAGCAACAACTAGCCCGGAACGCGACGGATCTTGGCGCCGAGCATCTGCAGTTTCTCTTCGATGCACTCGTAACCACGGTCGATGTGGTAGATGCGGTCGATCAGGGTGTCGCCTTCAGCGATCAACGCCGAGATCACCAGGCTGGCCGAAGCACGCAGGTCGGTGGCCATGACTGGCGCGCCTTTGAGCGTCTCGGTGCCGGTAACGATGGCAGTGTTGCCTTCGACCTGGATCTTGGCGCCCATGCGGTGCAGTTCGTAAACGTGCATGAAGCGGTTTTCGAAGATCGTCTCGATCACAGCGCCCGTGCCTTCGGCAATGGCGTTGAGGGAGATGAACTGCGCTTGCATGTCGGTCGGGAACGCCGGGTATGGAGCGGTCCGCACGTTGACGGCTTTTGGCCGCTTGCCGTGCATGTTCAGCTCGATCCAGTCTTCGCCGCAGGTTATTTCGGCACCCGACTCGCGGAGTTTTTCCAGAACGGCTTCGAGGATGGTCGGATCAGTGTCCTTGACCTTCACACGACCGCCGGTCACGGCAGCCGCCACCAGGTAGGTGCCGGTTTCGATGCGGTCAGGCATCACTTTGTACGTGGTCGGGTGCAGACGCTCAACGCCATCAATGGTGATGGTGTCGGTGCCGGCGCCAGTGATCTTGGCGCCCATGGCGATCAGGAAGTTCGCCAGGTCGATGACTTCAGGCTCACGAGCAGCGTTCTGCAACACGCTGCGGCCCTTGGCCAGAGCGGCCGCCATCATGATGTTTTCGGTACCGGTCACGCTGACGGTGTCGAAGAAGAAGTGCGCGCCGCGCAGGCCACCTTCAGGCGCCTTGGCCTTGATGTAGCCGCCTTCGACGTCGATGACCGCGCCCATGGCTTCGAGGCCACGGATGTGCAGGTCAACCGGACGCGAACCGATGGCGCAACCGCCAGGCAGTGCGACTTCGGCTTCACCGAAACGGGCAACCATCGGGCCCAGCACCAGGATCGATGCACGCATGGTTTTAACCAGTTCGTACGGTGCGATCAGGGTCTTGATGGTGCGCGGGTCGATTTCGACGCTAAGTTTCTCGTCGATCACCGGCTCGATGCCCATGCGGCCGAACAGCTCGATCATCGTGGTGATGTCGTGCAGGTGCGGCAGGTTGGCCACGGTCACCGGGCCATCACACAGCAGGGTGGCAGCCAGGATCGGCAGGGCAGAGTTCTTTGCCCCGGAAATGCGGATTTCGCCATCAAGACGAACGCCACCGGTAATAATCAATTTATCCATAAGAATCTCGACGCCCTTGGGCTCAGGTGCGCTCGGCCCAGGCCGCGCTGCTGAAAAATTTCATAGTGACCGCATGGATGCTGCCATCGGTGATCCATGGGTTCAAATGGGCATAGATCTGCTGCTGACGCTTCACCGGGCTCAACGCCGCCAGTTCATCGCTAATCACGTTCAGCTGGAAATTGCAGCCTTCGCCCTCAACTTCTACCAACGTTCCGGGCAGCTTTCCTTCAAGGAAGCTCTTCACTTCTACGGCCTGCATGCTCAACCTCAATCGGCGCCCTGTGCGCACGGGTCGGACATCATACAAAAAAGCCCCGCGCCTGCGAACCCCGCTAAGCAGGACTCTGACGGGGGGCTTCCTTATAGATGCGGTCAGGGGTGCGCCAACAGCTCGGTCAATTCGCTGACCTGAGCGATTTCACGCATGTCTTCGGGCATCCCGCGGATGCTCAGCGCCTTGCCGGCCGCCTCTGCATCACGCATGAAGCACAGCAGCAGCGACAAGCCGACGCTGCTGGATTTCAACACTGCCGAGCAGTCGACCACCAGTTCAGTCGCGGTGCTGGACTTGATCAACGCCTGCCCCTGCTTGCGCAGACCCGGGCCGGTGCGATAGTCCAGCATGCCACTCAACCGCAGTTCGCCGGATTCGCTCATGCGAATGGCCGACACACTCATTGGGTTGACTTCTCGGTCGATGCCTTGGCTTTGGCGACTTCCCCGGCCCAACCGTTGATGGTCTTGTCCAGGTCGTTGCCATTGCGCTGCATCGCATCGGCGAACTGATCACGGAACAGCTTGCCGATGTTGATGCCATTGATGATGACGTTGCGCAGTTTCCACTCGCCATTGATTTTTTCCAGCGTGTAAGACACTGGATAGATCGCGCCGTTACTGCCTTTGACGGTCATGCCAACGCTGGTGCGATCGCCTGACTCGTCTTTGGCCGGGTCAACGGTGATGCCCTGGTTGTTGTACTCGAGCAACGCATTGCCATAAAACTGGAACAGGCCCTTCTTGAAGTTTTCTTCGAAGGTTTTCATCTGTGCCGGCGTGGCTTTGCGTGAGTACTTGACCGTCATGATGCTCTTGGAGATGCCTTCGGCATCCACCACAGGTCCGACGATGGTGTTCAGCGCCGTGTAGAAATCCTGCGGGTCCTGCTTGTACTTCTCTTTGTTGGCCGACAGATCGGCCAGCATCCGGTTGGTGGTGTCCTGAACCAGATCGTGCGCGGAAGGCGCCGCCACGGCGTTAGCCATCAACGGCAGTGCCGCGAGTACTACCAACAGGCCACGTCGCAAGGTAGAGATCATTCAAAAGCTCCTCATTTGGCGTCTTTGCTAACGGTATTGAGCAGGAATTTACCGATCAGGTCCTCGAGCACCAGCGACGACTGGGTGTCGTGGATGGTCCCGCCATCCTTGAGCAAGGCTTCTTCGCCGCCCACGCTGATACCGATGTACTTCTCGCCCAACAGGCCAGCGGTGAGGATAGATGCAGTGGAGTCAGTCGGCAGGTTATCTACGCGCTTTTCCAGTTGCATGGTCACCCGGCCGGTGAAGCTGTCGCGGTCCAGATCGATCGCCGTGACCTTGCCGATGGTCACACCGGCCATGGTCACTTTAGCTCTGACCGTCAAACCGGCGATATTGTCGAAGTACGCATAAAGTTTATACGTGTCAGTGCTCGGGCTCGGGGACAGACCACTCACCCGCAACGCCAGCAGCAATAAAGCCAGGATGCCAGCCAGCAAGAAAAGGCCGACACCGATTTCCAGGGTGCGGTTTTGCATCAGAAATCTCCAAACATCAAGGCGGTCAGAATAAAGTCCAGGCCGAGTACAGCCAGAGAGGCATACACCACGGTCTTGGTAGTGGCACGACTGATTCCCTCGGAAGTGGGCTCACAGTCATAGCCTTGGAATACGGCGATCCAGGTCACGACGAAGGCGAAGACGATGCTTTTGATGATGCCATTGAGCACATCATCAGTGAACGTCACGCTGTTTTGCATGTTTGACCAGTACGAACCTTCATACACACCGAGCCAGTCGACGGCCACCCACGAACCGCCCCAGATGCCCACCACGCTGAAAATCATCGCCAGCACCGGCAGGGAAATGAAGCCGGCCCACAGGCGCGGGGCAACGATATATTTGAGCGGGTCGACACCAATCATTTCCAGACTGGACAACTGTTCGGTGGATTTCATGTTGCCGATTTCCGCCGTCAGCGCAGAACCCGCACGCCCGGCAAACAGCAACGCCGTCACTACAGGCCCCAGTTCACGCAGCAGCGTCAGCGCAACCATCTGCCCGACAGCCTGTTCCGAGCCGTAGCTGGACAGGATGTTGAAGCCTTGCAGCGCCAGCACCATCCCGATGAACACGCCGGAGACGACAATGATCACCAGGGACATCACGCCCACTGAATGGAGCTGCTTGACCAGCAAGCCAAAGCCGCCACCGATGCCACCGCGACCGAGCAAGGCATGAAACAGGAAGATCGTCGAACGACCGAACACCGCCAGCACGTCGATGGCGGCATGACCAAACCGGCGCACACGTTCTATTAATGAAATCTTGCGCATCAACGCTTCCCCAGAAGATCTGCGCGGTAATCCGTCGCTGGAAAGTGGTACGCGACCGGACCGTCGGGCTCGCCGGTCATGAATTGACGGATCCGTGGCTCCTGCGAGTTCATCAGTTCCTCGGGAGTCCCCTGCCCCAGCACCTGGCCTTCGCCGACGACATAGATGTAGTCGGCGATGCTCGCGGTTTCGGCCAGATCGTGGGAGACCACGATACTGGTGATACCCAGTGCGTCGTTGAGCAGGCGGATCAGGCGCACCAGTACGCCCATGGCAATGGGGTCCTGGCCGACAAAGGGCTCGTCGTACATGAGGATCTGCGGATCGAGGGCAATTGCCCGGGCCAACGCAACACGACGCTTCATGCCGCCGGACAACTCGTCAGGCATCAGGTCGATGGCGCCACGCAAGCCCACGGCCTGCAATTTAAGCAGGACGATGTCGCGGATCATTTCTTCGGGCAGCTCGGTATGAACGCGCAGCGGGAACGCGACGTTCTCGAACACATCGAGGTCGGTGAACAGGGCGCCGCTCTGGAACAGCACCCCCATGTGCTTGCGCGCATCGAACAGATCACTGCGCGACAACTTGGGCAGGTTCTGGCCGTTGACCCAGACTTCGCCCTTTGTTGGACGCAATTGTGCGCCCATCAATCGCAACAGCGTGGTTTTGCCACACCCGGAAGGCCCCATGATGCCGGTGACCTTGCCGCGCGGGATACGGATATCGACGTTATTGAAAATGCTGCGCGTACCGCGCTTGAAGGACAGTCCCTTCAGCTCGACCGCGTAGGCGTTATCGGCACTCATCTAAACTCCTTGCGATGCAGCCTCTCACTCGGACGCCTGGCTCTCTGACGAAAGCACATACCTCCCCGGGCAGGCCGAACTGGCGGCGAACTATATCACTGCAAAGGCCTGGCGCCCAAGGCCCAAGCCCGACCATGTTCAGTAACATGACAGGCAAAAAGCCTCGTTTAGAGGGGATTCGGTTACAGGGAATGACAAAGCGTGACGAACTAGCGTGAGGGTTTTGATCATTACCGCTATAATCGCCGCCTTTTCATCAGGCTATACGATTTCTGACATGAGCCAATCCAGCGACCTGATTCAATCAGCACAACGCACCATCCGCCTCGAACTGGAAGCCGTAGAAGGCTTGCTGCCCCACATCGACGCTGATTTCGTACGCGCTTGCGAGATGATTCTGGCCAGTAAAGGCCGCGTGGTGGTAGTCGGCATGGGTAAATCCGGGCACATCGGCAACAAGATCGCCGCCACCCTGGCCAGCACCGGCACCACGGCTTTTTTCGTGCACCCGGCCGAAGCCAGCCATGGCGACATGGGCATGATCACGCGGGACGACATCATCCTGGCCCTGTCGAACTCCGGTTCCACCAACGAAATCGTGACCCTGCTGCCCCTGATCAAGCGCCTGGGCATTCAGTTGATCAGCGTGACCGGCAACCCGGATTCTCCGCTGGCCAAGGCTGCCGAGGTCAACCTCAACGTTCACGTCGAACACGAGGCCTGCCCGCTGAACCTGGCACCGACTTCCTCCACCACCGCCGCCTTGGTGATGGGCGACGCCCTCGCCGTTGCGTTGCTGGAAGCGCGCGGCTTTACCGCTGAAGACTTCGCCTTTTCCCACCCCGGTGGTGCACTGGGCCGACGTCTGCTGCTGAAAGTGGAAAACGTCATGCACGCAGGGCAAGAGTTGCCGCAGGTTCAACGCGGCACGTTACTCAAGGACGCCTTGATGGAAATGACCCGAAAGGGTCTGGGCATGACGGTCATTCTGGAAGCCGACGGCAAACTGGCAGGGATCTTCACTGACGGTGACCTGCGCCGCACACTGGATCGCAGCATCGACATCCACAGCGCCACCATTGACCAGGTCATGACCGCTCACGGCAAGACCGCCCGCGCCGAAATGCTCGCCGCCGAAGCCCTGAAAATCATGGAAGACCACAAAATCAATGCGCTGGTCGTGGTCGACAGCGAAGACCGTCCGGTCGGCGCCTTGAACATGCACGACTTGCTGCGTGCAGGAGTAATGTAATGAGTGCGGACCTGCTGCAACGCGGCAAACAGATCAAACTCGCGGTGTTCGACGTCGACGGCGTACTGACTGACGGACGCCTGTACTTCCTCGAAGACGGCAGTGAGTTCAAGACGTTCAATACCCTCGACGGTCAAGGCATCAAGATGTTGATGGCGGCGGGCGTACAGACGGCTATCATCAGCGGGCGCAAGACCCCGGTGGTCGAACGACGAGCGAAAAACCTCGGTATCCCGCACCTTTATCAAGGTCGCGAGGACAAACTGGTGGTACTGGACGAACTTCTGGCCCAACTCAACCTAAGCTATGAACAAGTGGCCTACCTCGGTGACGACCTGCCGGACCTGCCGGTGATTCGCCGCGTCGGCCTGGGCATGGCGGTAGCCAACGCTGCCAGTTTCGTGCGTGAAAACGCCCATGGCATTACCGTCGCCCGTGGTGGCGAGGGTGCCGCTCGCGAGTTCTGCGAATTGATCCTGCGCGCCCAGGGCCGCCTTGATGCGGCTAACGCCGCGTACCTGTGAGCCCATTATGCTGAGCAAAAAGTTTCGTAACATCCTGTTGTTCGGTTGCATCGCGGCGCTGTTCGCCGCGGTCGGCTACTGGAACATCAGCCCGGAACGCTTCCTCGACAAGACAGTTGCACCTGTCGACGAAAGCGCGATCGACTATTACGCACTCAACGCCCACAGCGTGCAGTACCTGCCGGATGGCAAGTTGCAGTACGAAATGACGTCCGACAAGGTCGAACACCTGAAAGTGTCCGAGGTCACGTTGCTGACCAACCCCGACCTGAACATGTTCCGCGGCACCCAGTTTCCCTGGCACGTCCAGAGCGAACGCGGGGAAGTCAATCCGGACGGCACTCAGGTCGAGCTGATCGATTCGGTACGCATTACCCGTTTCGACGAAAAAAACCGCAAGACCCTGATTACCACCACCCGTATGACTGTGTTCCCCAAGGACCAATATGCGCAGACCGACCAACCCGTTAGAATCGACGGCGCTGGCGGTGTATCGACAGGCAACGGAATGAAAGCGTACTTGAAAGAAAGCAGGATACACCTGCTATCTAACGTAAGAGGACAGTATGAGGCTCGTTAAAACCCTCCCTATTTTGCTCAGTCTGGGCGCAGCACTGGGAAGCGTGAGCGCCTGGGCTCTGCCGAACGATCAAGAGCAGCCAATCCGCATTCAGGCCGACGATGCCCAACTGGACGACAAGAATGGCGTTGCCACCTATAAAGGTGACGTGATCATTACCCAGGGCTCGATGATCGTTAAGGGCAACACCGTGACCATCACTCGTACGCCGGCTGGCGACATCGACGTGGTGACCTCGGTGGGCAACCTCGCCTACTTCGAGCAACTGCAGACCGCCGGCGACACCAAGCCCGTGCAGGGCTGGGGCGTGACGATCCAGTACCACGCTGCGCAAAACCGCGTCGTGCTGATCGACAAGGCAAAGGTTGTCGACAAGGACAACAACACCACCCAGGGCGAGAAAATCGTCTACGACACCGTCAAGAAGCTTGCAAGCGCTGGCCGTGCGACAGGCAACAAGGTCACCGAGGCGCGTCCACGCATCGACATGGTGATCCAGCCGAAGAAGAAAACCGACGAGCAGAAGGCCCAGTAATGGCAACTCTGAAAGCTCAGCATCTGGCCAAGAGCTACAAGAGCCGCCAGGTCGTGCGCGACGTCAGCCTGTCGATCGACAGCGGTCAAATCGTCGGCCTGCTGGGTCCCAATGGCGCCGGCAAGACCACCTGCTTCTACATGATCGTCGGCCTGGTACAGGCGGATCAGGGCCGTGTACTGATCGACGATCTGGACGTCAGCCACCAGCCCATGCACGGGCGTGCAAAGTCCGGTATCGGCTATCTGCCGCAAGAAGCATCGATCTTCCGCAAACTCTCGGTGGCCGACAACATCATGGCGATCCTCGAGACCCGCAAGGAACTCGACAAGGCCGGACGTCGCAAAGAGCTGGAAAGCCTGCTGCAGGAATTCCACATCAGCCACATCCGCGACAACCTCGGCATGAGCCTGTCCGGTGGTGAACGCCGCCGCGTGGAAATCGCTCGCGCACTGGCCACCAACCCGAAATTCATCCTGCTCGACGAACCTTTCGCCGGCGTGGACCCGATTTCGGTCGGCGACATCAAGCAGATCATCTACCACCTCAAAGCCAAGGGCATTGGCGTGCTGATCACTGACCACAACGTCCGTGAAACCCTGGATATCTGCGAAACCGCCTACATCGTCAACGATGGCCAGCTGATCGCCGAAGGCGACTCCGCCACTATCCTGGCCAACGACCTGGTGAAAGAAGTCTACCTGGGCCATGAGTTCCGCCTGTAAGCGTTGAGGTGTCTGGCTAGTCGACTGAGCGCTTTGGGCGATAAAAATCAACAGGTTTTTATTGTTACAGCGCTCTAGGCAAACACTTCAGTTTCAGGCATATAATTTGCTTATGTTTGGCGCTCCGGCGCCCTGTAGTGGATGGCGCATGTGCGCCGGCGAATAAGGTGTTAAGCCCCTGCCATGAAACCATCGCTAGTCTTGAGAATGGGCCAGCAGCTGACGATGACACCGCAGCTGCAACAGGCTATCCGCCTGCTCCAATTGTCGACCCTGGACCTGCAACAGGAAATCCAGGAGGCGCTGGAGTCCAATCCGATGCTCGAACGCCAGGAAGAAGGCGACGACTTCGATAACGCCGACCCCTTGGCCGACAAAGCCGAACAGCAACCCAATGCCGATGTTTCGGAACCCTCTTACCAGGAAACCGCCCCGACGGTGGACAACCTCGAGGAAGGCGACTGGAACGAGCGCATTCCCAACGAACTGCCCGTCGACACGGCCTGGGAAGACGTCTACCAGACCAGCGCCAGCAGCCTGCCGAGCAACGATGACGACGAATGGGACTTCACCACTCGCACTTCGGCTGGCGAGAGCCTGCAAAGCCACCTGCTCTGGCAACTGAACCTGGCACCGATGTCCGACACTGATCGCCTGATCGCTGTGACCCTGATCGACTGCATCAACAATCAGGGTTACCTGGATGAAACCCTCGAGGAGATCCTCGAAGCGTTCGATCCGGAACTGGACATCGAACTGGACGAAATCGAAGCCGTCCTGCACCGCATCCAGCAATTTGAACCGGCCGGCATCGGCGCGCGTAACCTGGGCGAATGCCTGCTGCTGCAATTGCGCCAATTGCCCGCCAAGACGCCTTGGCTGGCCGAAGCCAAGCGACTGGTCACCGACTACATCGATTTGCTCGGCAGTCGCGACTACAGCCAGCTGATGCGCCGCATGAAGCTCAAGGAAGATGAACTGCGCCAGGTCATCGAACTGGTCCAGAGCCTCAACCCGCGCCCCGGTTCGCAGATCGAATCCAGCGAAGCCGAGTACGTCGTTCCCGACGTGATCGTGCGCAAGGATAACGAACGCTGGTTGGTGGAACTGAACCAGGAATCGGTACCAAGGCTGCGGGTCAACGCCCAATACGCCGGGTTTGTCCGTCGCGCCGATACCAGCGCGGATAACACCTTCATGCGCAATCAGCTGCAAGAGGCTCGCTGGTTCATCAAGAGCCTGCAAAGCCGCAATGAAACGCTAATGAAAGTTGCCACCCAGATCGTCGAGCATCAGCGCGGCTTCCTGGAATACGGCGACGAAGCCATGAAGCCGCTGGTCCTGCATGACATCGCCGAAGCGGTAGGCATGCACGAATCGACGATTTCACGGGTGACTACGCAAAAATTCATGCATACCCCTCGGGGTATTTATGAGCTGAAATACTTTTTTTCCAGTCACGTCAGCACCTCCGAAGGCGGCGAATGCTCGTCCACGGCGATCCGCGCGATCATCAAAAAACTGGTTGCCGCGGAAAATCAGAAAAAGCCGTTGAGTGACAGCAAGATCGCTGGTTTACTGGAGGCACAAGGCATTCAGGTGGCTCGCCGCACCGTCGCCAAGTACCGCGAATCCCTGGGAATCGCGCCTTCGAGCGAACGCAAGCGGTTGATGTAGAGCCACGCCACAGCGTTCCAGTGGTAGATCATCTGATCTACCGCTTTATGCACTGGCAACGAAGGAGAAGCTGTATGCAAGTCAACATCAGTGGACACCAACTGGAAGTGACCGAACCCCTGCGCACCTACATCGGCGAAAAACTCGAACGATTAGAGCGGCATTTCGACAAGATCACCAACGTGCAGGTCACGATGACGGTCGAGAAGCTGAAGCAGAAAATCGAAGCCACCCTGCATATTCCCGGCAATGAAGTGGTCGCCAACGCGGAACATACCGATATGTACGCGGCGATCGACGCACTGACCGACAAGCTGGATAAACAACTCAAAAAGCATAAGGAAAAGACCCAGAGCCTCCTCCAGGGTGCGACCGGTCGTTAACACTCCCAACCCATGATCCGACTTGAAAACATCCTGACCCCCGGCCGTTCCCTCGTGAACGTGCCGGGCGGCAGTAAAAAGAAAGCCCTCGAACAAATTGCCAACCTGATCGCCCGGGAAGTGCCGGATCTGGAGATGCAAGATGTCTTCGAGGCTTTGATTGCCCGTGAAAAACTCGGCTCGACCGGTTTTGGTAACGGCATCGCCATCCCCCACTGCCGTCTGAAGGGTTGCGAGTCGCCCATCAGCGCCTTGATGCACCTCGACGCCCCTATTGATTTCGACGCTATCGACGGCGCTCCGGTTGACTTGCTGTTCGTACTGCTGGTCCCGCAAGCCGCTACCGATGCGCACCTTGAACTGCTCCGTCAGATCGCCAGCATGCTCGATCGCAAGGAAGTCCGTGATCGTCTTCGCAGCGCCCCGAGCAACGAAGCCTTGTATCAGGTTGTCCTGGACGAGCAAAACGGTCCGTAACCATGCGCTTGATCATTGTCAGTGGCCGTTCCGGCTCAGGTAAAAGCACCGTACTCGATGTTCTCGAGGACAACGGCTACTACTGCATCGACAACCTGCCCGCCGGCCTGCTGCCGGAACTCGCCGAACGCGCACTGATTCATACTGAACTGGCACAGCCGCTGGTCGCCGTGTCCATCGATGCGCGTAACCTGCCGAGCCACCTGTCACGCTTCCCCGAACTGCTCGAAGAAGTCCGTAGCCGGCATATCAAGTGCGATGTGCTGTACCTGGACGCCGACGAAGAAACCTTGCTCAAGCGTTTTTCCGAAACCCGTCGTCGTCACCCGTTGAGCACCGCCAACCGTTCATTAGCCGAGGCGATCGAGGACGAAAGCAATCTGCTGGGTCCGATCGTCGATCTGGCCGACCTCAAGATCAACACCACGAATCTGAACCTGTACCAGTTACGCGACACCATCAAGCTGCGCCTGCTGAACCAGCCGGAAGCCGGTACTGCCTTTCTGGTCGAGTCGTTCGGATTCAAGCGTGGCATGCCGGTGGACGCGGACCTGGTGTTCGACGTGCGTTGCCTGCCCAACCCTTACTGGAAGCCGGAGCTGCGTGCGCAGTCCGGGCTCGATCAACCGGTGGCCGACTACCTCGCCGCTCAACCGGACGTCGAAGAAATGTTCCAGGACATATCGTCGTATCTGCTCAAGTGGCTGCCGCGCTTTGCCGCCAGCAACCGTGCTTATGTCACCATTGCCATTGGCTGCACCGGCGGGCATCACCGCTCCGTCTACCTGACCGAACGTCTGGGCCAGGTTCTGCAACAATCCCTGAAGAACGTCCAGGTCCGCCACCGCGACCTCAGCTAAAGGATTCACACCGCGATGCCTGCTCTGGAAATCGAAATCATCAACAAGCTGGGCCTGCATGCCCGTGCTTCTGCAAAATTCGTTGGGGTTGCCGGCGAGTTCAAGGATTGCACGATCCGGGTCGGGCGCACGCCGGAATCCACAGTCGATGGCAAAAGCATCATGGCCATGATGATGCTCGCTGCGGGCAAAGGCACCAAAATCTATATCAGCACCGAAGGCGAAGACGCGCAAAGGGCCCTGGATGCGTTGAAGGACTTGATCGACCGTTATTTCGACGAAGGCGAGTAAACGCCAGTCCAGACCAAAGCCGCACATCCCGATAAAAAAAGGCGCACCACCCAATCAGGTGGCGCGCCTTTTTTGTGACAAGCGAGTTTAGCTGCCCGCCACCGTCATGCGCTCGATCAGCACCGAACCGGTGCGAATGTTGCTGCGCAACTCAAGGTCATTACCGACCGCAACAATCTGCTTGAACATGTCACGCATGTTGCCGGCGATGGTCACTTCCTGCACGGCGAACTGGATTTCGCCGTTCTCGACCCAGTAACCCGCCGCACCCCGGGAGTAATCGCCAGTGACCATGTTCAGGCCCTGACCCATCAGCTCCGTGACCAGCAGGCCACGGCCCATGCGACGCAGCAAGGCAGCCTGGTCTTCATCGCCGTGGGTAACGAACAGGTTATGCACGCCGCCAGCGTTGGCGGTGCTCGGCATGCCGAGTTTGCGCCCCGAGTACGTGCCGAGAATGTACGAAACCAGCTCACCCTTTTCGACGAACGGTTTGGCGTAAGTCGCCAAGCCATCGCCATCGAACGCCGAACTGCCCATGGCGCGCATCAAGTGCGGACGCTCGTCGATGGTCAACCACTCCGGGAACAGCTTCTGACCCAGCGTGCCTTCGAGGAACGACGATTTGCGGTACAAACTGCCGCCGGAAATCGCCGACAGGAAGCTGCCGAACAAACCACCCGCCAGCTCGGCGGAAAACAGCACCGGCACCTCGCAGGTCGGCACCGGACGCGCGCCCAGACGGCTCGCCGCCCGTTGCGCGGCACGCTGGCCGATGCTCACCGGGTCGGCCAGCAAATTGCCCTGACGGTTCACGTCGTACCAGTAATCACGCTGCATCTGGCCATCAGCCTCGGCGATCATCACGCAGCTCAGGCTGTGGCGGGTCGACGCGTAACCACCGATAAACCCGTGGCTGTTGCCGTACACCCGGCAACCCTGATGGGTGCTGAGGGTGGTGCCATCGGCATTCTTGATCCGGCTGTCGGTGGCAAACGCAGCGGCTTCGCAGGCCAGCGCTTGTTCGATGGCTTGTTCCGGGGTGATATCCCATTCGTGGAACAGGTCGAAATCCTGCAGATCGCGAGCCATCAGCGCGGCATCCGCCAGGCCCGAGGCTTCGTCTTCCGAGGTGTGCTTGGCGATGGCCAGCGCCGCCGCGACGGTTTCGCGAATGGCCTCAGGACCGCTCGCCGAGGTACTGGCCGAGCCTTTGCGCTGGCCGACGTACAAGGTGATGCCAAAGCCCTGATCACGGTTGAATTCGACGGTTTCGACCTCGCGCTGACGCACCGACGTGGACAGGCCCTGCTCCAGGGACACAGCGACTTCGCAGGCGCTGGCGCCCTGACGCTTGGCTTCAGCGATGATCTGCTCGACTTGTTCTTGCAGTGCCGGCAACGCTTGTGGGCCGACGCTTTCAACTGCACTCATGCTGTTCTCCACTCAAATTCTGCTTTCGGTAAGGCCTTCGAGCGACCGGGCCGGACAAGCGGCCCCCGACTGGTTATCATGGCGGCGTTTCTTTGCGGACGGCCACCATGGTTGATTCTTACGACGACTCCCTCGATACGGGAGAAAAAAGCAAATCCCAGGTTAAACGCGAGCTTCATGCTCTGGTTGACCTTGGCGAGCGCCTTACAACACTCAAGCCTGACTTGCTGGCAAAACTGCCGTTGACCGACGCCATGCGCCGGGCCCTGGCTGATGCGCCCAAGCACACCGCGAATATCGCGCGTAAACGGCACCTTATGTTCATCGGCAAACTGATGCGCGATCAGGACACTGACGCCATTCTGACCTTGCTCGATCAACTCGATGCCTCCACCCGGCAGTACAACGAACGTTTCCATGGCCTGGAACGCTGGCGCGATCGCTTGATCGCGGGCGACGATGCGGTCCTGGAGAAGTTCGTGGTCGACTACCCGGAGGCTGATCGCCAGCAATTGCGCTCCCTGATCCGTCAGGCCCAGCACGAACTGGCGACCAACAAGCCACCGGCATCGAGCCGTAAAATCTTCAAGTACATCCGTGAGCTGGACGAGACTCAACGCGGTCTGCGTTAAGTCCCTTCTCGGGTGAGCCGCACGCGGTTCACCCGAAGCTCCATCCCTGCTTACGATCCTGTGCCACCCACAGTGATCGCATCAATTTTCAGCGTTGGCTGGCCGACACCCACCGGCACCGACTGCCCATCCTTGCCACACGTCCCCACGCCGCTGTCCAGCGCCAGATCGTTACCGACCATCGACACCTTGCTCATGGCTTCCGGGCCGTTGCCGATCAACGTCGCGCCTTTGACCGGGGCGGTAATCTTGCCGTCTTCGATCAGGTACGCCTCGCTGGTGGAGAACACGAATTTACCGCTGGTGATGTCCACCTGGCCACCGCCGAGGTTGGCGCAGTAGATGCCGCGTTTCACCGAGGCGATGATTTCCGCCGGATCGCTTTCGCCCGCCAGCATGTAGGTGTTGGTCATGCGCGGCATCGGCAGGTGCGCGTAGGATTCGCGACGACCGTTACCGGTACGGGCCACGCCCATCAGGCGCGCGTTGAGCTTGTCCTGCATGTAGCCTTTAAGTACGCCGTTTTCGATCAACGTGGTGCACTCGGTCGGGGTGCCTTCGTCGTCGACGCTCAGGGAGCCGCGACGGCCGGCCAGCGTGCCGTCATCGACGATGGTGCACAGCTTGGAGGCAACCATTTCGCCCATGCGCCCGCTGTAGGCCGAACTGCCCTTGCGGTTGAAGTCGCCTTCCAGACCGTGGCCGACCGCTTCGTGCAGCAGCACGCCGGACCAGCCGGAACCCAACACCACCGGCAACGTGCCAGCCGGCGCCGGAATGGCCTCAAGGTTGACCAGTGCCTGACGCAACGCTTCACGGGCGTAGCCCATGGCGCGGTCATCACTGAGGAAATAGCGGTAATCGGTACGCCCGCCACCGCCATGACCACCGCGCTCGCGGCGACCGTTTTGTTCGACGATCACGCTCACGTTGAAGCGCACCAGCGGCCGTACATCGGCGGCCAGGCTGCCGTCGGTGGAAGCAACGAGGATGCGCTCCCAGACACCGGCCATGCTCACAGTCACTTGCTGAATGCGTGGATCGAGGGCGCGGGTGGCCGCATCGATGCGCTTGAGCAGTTCGACTTTCTCGGCGCGGGAGATCACTTCCAGCGGGTTGTCCGGCCCATACAACTGGGCGACGTCCTGGGTGGTGAAAGCCTGCACCGTGCCGTTCTGCCCGGCGCGGGAGATCGAACGCGCGGCACGGGCCGCGGCACCCAGGGCTTCCAGGGTGATGGCATTGCTGTAGGCAAAACCGGTTTTTTCACCCGATTGCGCACGCACGCCGACGCCTTGGTCGAGGTTGAAGCTGCCTTCCTTGACGATCCCGTCTTCCAGCGCCCAGGACTCGGAAATCTGCCCCTGGAAATACAGGTCGGCGGCATCAATGCCCGGGCCGGCCAGATCACCGAGCACACCTTGCAGGCTCTCGATCGTTACGCCGCCGGGCGCCAGGAGGTGTTCACTGACTGAGGACAACAACTCGCTCATATGCTTTACGCCTTAAATTCATAGTTCTGAGGCAGGTCGCTGAGCGCCCTGCGAGAAAAAGCGCCGGTGACTGGACACCGGCATCCGCGCCCTGATGGACGCTTGTTCGCTGCTATCGCGTTCGGCCAGCAGCACGGCCTCGCCTTGATCCTGTTGTGCCAGCACCCGGCCCCAGGGGTCGACGATTGCGGCATGCCCCCAGGTTTCTCGCGGCCCCGGATGCGTTCCACCCTGAGCGGCCGCCAGCACATAACATTGAGTCTCGATAGCCCGGGCGCGAATCAGCACATCCCAATGCGCCGCGCCGGTCACCGCCGTAAACGCCGACGGCGCGGTAATCAATTGCGCCCCGGCAGCCCGTAATTCGCTGTACAGCTCCGGGAAGCGCAGGTCGTAACACACCGTCAGGCCGACTCGACCGACCGGCGTATCCGCAACCACCACGCCACTGCCATAAGCATAGTCATCGGACTCGCGATAACGCCCGCGATTGTCCGCCACGTCCACATCAAACAAGTGCAGCTTGTCGTAGCGCGCTACCGTTTCGCCATGATCGTTCACCAACAACGAGCAGGCATGCACCTTCGCCGTCGGTTGATCCACCGGCGGCAGCGGCAATGTGCCGGCCACTATCCATAACTTGAGGTCGAGGGCGGTCTGTTTCAACCATGGCAGGATCGGGCCATCACCCAACGCCTCGGCGCGGCCGATGTCGGCGATGTCGCGACGGCCCATGGCGGCGAAGTTTTCCGGCAGCACGGCGAGTTGCGCACCGCCGGCCGCTGCCTGCTCAAGCAGCCGGCGGGCCTGGGCCAGGTTGGCCAGCACATCGCTCTGGCTGACCATTTGAATCACCGCTACTGACATGGAGTGCTCCTGCATCGCATTTCATGAGAACAGGCGCCCATGCTACTCCATCCTTGACGAGTGCTTTTTCAAAAGCGACTTAAAAAGGCTTGTCGTAGGTAATCTGCGGCTCTTTCCACGGGCCCTTGACGGTGTACTTCACACTGGCAAAACGGGATACACGGTCACCGATCAGTTTGTCGATCAGGAACAGCGCACCGCCAACGGCCGGCGCGCCGACAATCAACGCCGCAATCGGCAAGTTGTTGGTCACAGGCAAGGTCACCAGCAACTTGGCATCGATCTGATCACCCACCAGGTTCAGGGTGCCATCAAGTTCTACGTTGCTGGACGGACCGGTCATCCGGATCGGTTCGCGGGTGACGTAGACGCCATTGGTCCCGACCAGCAATCCCTTGACCCGGTCATAGCTCAGGCCTTTGCCGAACAGGTCGGAAAAGTCCAGGCGCAGACGGCGGCCGATGGAGTTGAAGTTAAGCAGGCCAAAGACCTTCAGGGCCTGGGCACTGCCCTCGACTTCAACAAACTGGCCCTTGTTCAGCGACGCATCCAGGGTGCCGGAGAAACGCTTGCTGGCCAGCCAGGCCGGCGAACCGGGCCAGCGACCGTCAACGTCCATATGAAACTCTTCACTGGTGACGCTCGGCGCAAAGCCCCAGCCTTTGAGCACATCGGCGAGATTCTTGCCGCTGATTCGACCCTTGTACCAACTGCTGGAACTACCAGGCACACCTTCCCAGCCGCCACTGCCCTGCAACAGAATGCCTTTGAGGCCCATGTCGAGGTTGTTGAGTGCAATACCTTTAGGGGTCGGGCGAATTTTCAGCGACCAGCCACCCACCAGATCCTGCCCCTGGAAGAGCTGATTGATGGTGATGTCCAGGGCCGGAATCTTTGTCGGGTCGACCGTGGCCAGTGGATCGGGCGAGTTCTCGTCGGCCACTACCTTCGGATCCGCCGCGGGCAGCCGCACGTACTGCAGATTGACCGTGATCGGTGCGCCTTTCGCATCGGGAACACCGACGGCGCCCTTGACCTGCTGGCTATCGAGTTGCAACGCCCAACTGGCAGGCTTTCGGTTCACCTGCACGGAAGCCTGATCGAGGGTCGTGCCCAGCGCACTGAGCTTGCCAATCTGTAAGTCTGCACTGCTGAAAAACTGCTTGGCACTGCCACCCGGATCCTGACCGGCGTATTTGCCCACGAGATCCTGCCAGGGACCGACATCCAGTTCCGACAGCGCACCGCGCACCCGCAGGCCTTTGGCGCCGGGCAGTACGGCATCGCCACCACCGAGGAACAGCTCACCACGACCGTCGGCAAAACTACCGCTGGGGGCTGCAAACGTGAAGTTTGCCAGCTGACCATAGTTGACCCAGTAGCGCCGCTCCGGTCCTTGCAGGGTCATGCGGAACGTCGTGTCACGGCTGTCATCGGCCGTCATGCCGAAGGGAGCCGGCAGATCGACCTTCACGCCTTTCAGGTTGGAATTGACCATCAACTGACTGTCAGCACCGTCCAGGTTTAGCTGCATCTGATACGGGATGACCCCGGAAACCGGCAAAGGTTGAGTCACGCTCAACCAGTCCGTGAGTTTCTTGACCTCGACCTGACCGGAAGCCATAACGCGTGTCTTGATGTTCCCCGCGTTGCCATCGGCAAAAATCCGTGCAGTGACAGGCTTGTCAAAAGCCCGCGCGCTGATGTTCTGCCCGCTCAAGCCCTTGGTGCTGTCAAAGCGGAAATCGCCCTTGAGTTGAGTCAACTCCAGCGCGGGATCGGCCAGTTTCAGGCGTGCCTTGGCAGTCTTGAAATCGACGAGAATCTTCGGTTGCTCGCCTTTGGCCAGCGGGATATCCAGGTTCAACGTGCCTTGCAGCTCGCCTTCACCTTCCCACTTGGCGAACGTTTCAGCGGTGCCGATCGGTGCTTCCTGAAGAATTCTCAGGCCATCACCCAAGCCGCCGGCGAATCCGCCGTCGAGGAACAGATGGACGGTTTTGCCATCGGGAACATGGGGGATATTGACGTAAATATCGCGCACCTGAGTGTCGAGCAACTGGCCCGTGCTGGCCAGAACCCGCACGCCACTGTCTTCCACAAACACATCACCGGTGACCTTGCTCACATGCGGCCAGCCCGGCTGGAACGCCAGTTCGGCATCATGCACCTTGAAGAACAGGCTGATGCTGCGGGCGGTATCTGTCGCACCATGGTTCAGCGAGCCCTGATACTGGAAGAAACCTTCATCCACCGCGCCCTTGAGAATTGCCGTACGCAACCATTCGTCGAGCGCCGGGCTGAGCATGCTCGGCAGGTACTTGGCGGTGTAGCGACCGTCCCCCTCGACCATGCCGACCCGCAGGTCCATGTAGTCTTCCTGGGTGTGATCGAAATGCAGGCGGATCAGGAAGTCACCGGCAATCTTGCCCTCTTCGCCGAGTACCTTCAGGTATGGCGCAATCAGGGTGAAACCTTCTTTGTCGAGCTTCCAGGTCAGCGTCGCGTTGGCCTGGAGGTATTGCCATGGCTTGGCGAAAATCGGGTCCAGGTGCAGGACAAAGTCTTTGCTGTCCATGCGTAACTCGCCCTTGCCGAGATCACCGCTGATGCTGCCGCTGACATTTCGTGCCGCCGGTGCGCCGTGATAGGCATCAAAACCAACGCGGTCGAGGTTCGCCGCGAAGCTGAACTTGCTGTCGTCGGTGGCATTGGGGCGCAAGTCGATCAGCACATTGCGCAGCCCACCGGTCACCTTGAGTTTTTCGATCGCCGTGGCGACACCTTCGGGCAGTGGGCCCAAGGCGTTCAACAACGGCGTCAGCGGGGTGAGGTCGACGCGGTCGGCTTGCAGGTGCCAGAGTTCTTCGACTTTGTCGGTGGCCGAGGTTTGTGTGACCTGCACATGGGATTCCCAGCGCGTCTCGCCGAAATTCATGGCCAGGGAATCCAGCGTCACCACCACGCCTTCAGTGCTGCGCTGGAAATAGCCATTGAGCGCCAGATTGTTGATCTGGATCGGCTTGCGTTCGGCGCAGGCGCCTTTGACTTGCGGTGCGTTCAAGCGAATGGCCGCGGATTGCAGCGCGCCCTTGCCCCAATTGATCCAGAGCTCGCCACCGGCCTTGATCTCGGAAAAACCCCATTGCTGGGTGAGTCGCTCGGGCAGCCATTTCGACCAGTCGCTTTGCGGCAGGCTCAGGTAAGCCTCTGCTTCACCGTCCCGCCACTGACTGGCCTGGATACGGGTGCGCAGACTCATGGCCACTGGCTGGCCATCGGGCAAGGTCATTCGCGCATCGAGGCGTTGGCGGGAAGCACCGGTTTTCAGATTGAAGCCGACGTAGGTCAAGGTCAGCGGCGGCTGGCCCCAGGGCTGCAAAGTCACCTGACTGTCGATCACCGACAGCTGTTGGACCATTTGCATGCGGTTGAGCAGTTGTTCCGGATCAAGCGGCTGATCCTTCTGCACCGGCAAACCTTCCAGCGCCCACTGGCCGTCGTCGCCTTCCTTGAGGCTGATCTTCAAACCATTGAGTTCAAGGTGAGCGATGCGCACCTGGCGCGCCAACAGGCTTTGCCAAATGTCCGGCACCGCACGCACCTGGTCCAGGTGCAGGGCATTGGCGCCTTCGCCGACGGTCACGTCATGCGCCAGCAGGATCGGCGCAAAACCACTCCAGTTGCCTTCCAGCTTGCCGATTTGCAGCGGCATGCCCAAGGCCTCGGTGGCTTTGGTTTCGACGTCGACACGGTATTCGGCCACCAGAGGCGTCAGTTCTCGGCCGAGGCTGACGTACAACGCCATCAACACCAGTACCAACGCGCACAGGCCCAGACCCCAGCGGGTCAGTGCAACCAAAATGCGTGTCAGACGTTCCATGTCAGGTGGCTCCCATGGCAAAAATGCTGCAAAAAGCTGAGGCCAGCCGTTCTAATAAGGTTGAAACACCGCGATTCAGAGCAGCACCACGTCGTATTGTTCCTGGGAATACATGGTTTCCACCTGGAATCGGATGGTGCGTCCGATAAACCCTTCCAGCTCGGCAACGTTGCCTGACTCTTCGTCGAGCAAACGGTCGACGACTTTCTGGTTCGCCAATACACGATAGCCTTCCGCTTGATAGGCGCGCGCCTCGCGGAGGATTTCGCGGAAAATTTCGTAGCAGACCGTTTCCGGCGTTTTCAACTTGCCGCGGCCCTGACAACTGCTGCAGGGTTCGCACAGCACTTGCTCAAGACTTTCGCGGGTGCGCTTGCGGGTCATCTGCACCAGGCCCAACTCAGTGATGCCAATGATATTGGTCTTGGCGTGGTCGCGTTCCAGTTGCTTCTCGAGCGTGCGCAATACCTGGCGCTGGTGTTCTTCGTCTTCCATGTCGATGAAGTCGATGATGATGATCCCGCCCAAATTGCGCAGGCGCAGCTGACGGGCAATGGCGGTGGCGGCTTCGAGGTTGGTCTTGAAGATGGTTTCTTCAAGGTTGCGATGGCCGACGAAGGCCCCGGTGTTGACGTCGATGGTGCTCATGGCTTCCGCCGGGTCGACCACCAGGTAACCGCCGGACTTGAGCGGGACTTTGCGCTCCAGGGCTTTCTGGATTTCGTCTTCGACGCCATACAAATCGAAAATAGGCCGCTCGCCCGGGTAATGCTCCAGACGATCGGCGATTTCCGGCATCAGTTCGGCGACGAACTGCGTGGTTTTCTGGAAGGTTTCCCGGGAATCGATGCGGATCTTCTCGATCTTCGGGCTCACCAGGTCACGCAAAGTGCGCAACGCCAGGCCGAGGTCTTCGTAGATCACACTCGGCGCGGTGATGGTTTTGATCTGTTCGTTGATCTGGTCCCAGAGACGGCGCAGGTAGCGGATGTCCATGAGGATCTCATCGGCGCCCGCCCCTTCGGCAGCGGTGCGCAAAATGAAACCGCCGGCTTCCTTGATGCCTTCTTTGGCCACGCAATCGGTGACCACCTGCTTGAGGCGCTCGCGCTCGGCCTCGTCTTCGATCTTCAGCGAAATGCCGACGTGAGCGGTGCGCGGCATGTACACCAGATAGCGCGAAGGAATCGATAGCTGCGTCGTCAGGCGTGCGCCTTTGGAGCCGATCGGGTCCTTGGTGACCTGGACCACCAGGCTCTGGCCTTCATGGACCAGGGCGCTGATGCTCTCGACCGCAGGGCCTTCGCGCAGGGAAATTTCCGAGGCGTGAATGAATGCTGCTCGGTCCAGGCCGATGTCGACGAACGCCGCCTGCATGCCCGGTAGAACCCGTACGACCTTGCCTTTATAGATGTTGCCGACGATCCCGCGCTTTTGCGTACGCTCGACGTGGACCTCTTGCAGAACACCGTTTTCGACCACCGCCACGCGCGATTCCATCGGCGTGATGTTGATCAGAATCTCTTCACTCATGGCAGGGTCTCGTTCAGGCATGTTCACGATAATGGCTGCATCTTGTCAGTACGACGCTCAACGCGCGTTAAGTGTTTGCCAACAGGGTATGCCGAAATGGCCGAGCAGCTCGAAGGTTTCGCACAGCGGCAATCCGACCACCGCCGAATAACTGCCATTGAGCCCGGCAACAAATACTGCACCCAGTCCCTGAATGCCGTAGCCACCCGCCTTGTCGCATGGCTCGCGACTGGCCCAATAGGCTGCCGCTTCTTCGCGACTGATGTTGCGAAACCTCACCAGGCTGCGCACCACCCGAGACTCGCAGCGTTCGGCGTCGAGTACGGCGATGGCGGTCAGCACTTCATGTTCACGACCGGCCAACAGCATAAGCATGGCGCACGCATCGGCTTCGTCCACCGGTTTGCCAAGAATTTTGCCTTCCAGCACCACGGCGGTGTCGGCGCCCAACACGCAAAAATCAGCGTCGGACACGACTGCCCCGCGCCCGGCCTCGGCTTTGCCGCGTGCGAGACGCTCGACATAGGCCGACGGGGATTCTTGAGGTAGTGGGGTTTCATCGATGTCCGCGCTGATGGCGCAGAACGGCACGCCGATCTGCGTGAGCAGTTCACGCCGACGCGGCGAGCCTGAGGCGAGGTAAAGTTTTTTCATCAAGACATCTCCCTGTCTAGTGCCCTGTCTCACAAATACTGTTCCTTTTTGACGGCGTCTGTTGTCGCCATACTGCGTTGCCGCTCCTCGCCATAGCTAGCTATGACTTGTCGCGGCGCCTTGTCTGGCAACAACAGCCACTCGCCAAAAAAGGAACGTATTTGCGAGACAGGGCACGAGGTGCGGGCCAATGCCTGACCGAATTAATTGATTTTGTAGCGCCGACGCAGTCCACGCAAACCGTAGCTGACCCAAGGCCACAACAACGCGCTGACCAGTGCCGGCAGCACCAGCGCCAGGGTTGGCTGACGGTTGCCGGTCAATGCGCTCAGCCACAACTGAACAAGCTGCGCGAGGCCGAAGATCACCAGGATCACCAGGCTCTGTTGCCACATCGGGAACATGCGCAAACGCTGTTGCAGTGACAGCACCAGGAAGGTAATCAACGTCAGGATCAAGGCGTTCTGGCCAAGCAACGTGCCGTACAGCACGTCTTCGGCCAAGCCCAGGCACCAGGCGGTGACCATGCCGACTTTTTGCGGCAGGGTCAGCGCCCAGAATGCGAGCAGCAACGCCAGCCACAACGGGCGGAGGATTTCCATGAACTGCGGCAGCGGTGAAACGCTGAGCAACAGGCCGATCGCGAACGTCAACCAGACAATCCAGCTGTTTCGGGAGGCTTTGACGCCGACCATTATTCTTGTCTCCCAGTGGCAGCCGGTTCGGGGACAGGCGGTTTGGCAGCAGGCTTCACGGCCGGTGGTTTACTGGCGGCAGGCGGCTTGGCAGCGGCGGGTTTGGCCGGTTTGGCCGGGGTTGCAGGAGCAGGCGTTGCTGGAGCCGGTACTGCGGCTGCCGGAGTGGCGGCAGGCGCAGCAGTGGCCGCGGGCACCACGGTAGTGGCAGGAACCGGTTTAGGGACGGTGGCCGGAATGATCGGGCCGCCGCCGTGCTGATCCAGTGCCTCTTGTGCCTGGGCCGCTTCGTTGGCGCGCTCTTCGGCCGTGCGGCCGTCACTGAACACCAGCAGCAAATAACGGCTGCGGTTCAGCGCGGCAGTTGGCACGGCGCGAACAATGGCAAATGGCTGGCCGGAATCGTGAATCACTTCCTTGACCGTCGCCACCGGGTAACCCGCCGGGAACCGCTGACCCAGGCCGGAGCTGACCAGCAGATCACCTTCCTTGATGTCGGCGGTATCCGCGACGTGACGCAGCTCAAGGCGTTCCGGGTTGCCGGTGCCGCTGGCAATCGCCCGAAGACCGTTGCGGTTCACCTGCACCGGAATACTGTGAGTCGTATCGGTCAGCAGCAAAACACGGGAGGTATAAGGCATCAACTCGACCACCTGCCCCATCAGGCCGCGGGCATCGAGCACCGGCTGACCAAGGATCACACCATCGCGCTCACCCTTGTTGATGATGATGCGATGGGTGAAGGGGTTCGGGTCCATGCCGATCAACTCGGCCACTTCGACCTTCTCGTTGACCAGCGCGGAAGAGTTGAGCAACTCGCGCAGCCGAACGTTCTGCTCGGTGAGGGCGGCAAGCTTCTGCATGCGACCCTGCAACAGCAGGTTTTCGGTCTTGAGTTTTTCGTTTTCGGCGACGAGCTCGGTACGGCTGCCAAATTGGCTGGCCACACCCTGCCATAGCCGCTGCGGAAGGTCGGTGATCCAGTAAGACTGCATCAGCACCAGCGACATCTGGCTACGCACTGGCTTGAGCAGTGTGAAGCGGGCATCGACCACCATCAGCGCGACCGATAGCACGACCAGCACCAACAAGCGCACGCCCAGTGAAGGCCCTTTGGTGAAAAGCGGTTTAATAAGCCGCTCCTCCCAGGCAAATGTTCTCTTTATTCATACGGCATCAAACCGGCCTGGATGCAGACTGACAGAAGATAAACGCCAACAGGCAGCACTGCAAAGTGCTGCCTGCGCGCCAACAGCATAGATGCAACCGGCGAGATCACTCGCTGGAAAGCAGGTCCATGGTGTGTTTATCCATCATTTCCAATGCACGGCCACCGCCGCGAGCAACGCAGGTCAGCGGGTCTTCGGCAACGATCACCGGCAGACCTGTTTCCTGGGCCAGCAACTTGTCGAGGTCACGCAGCAAGGCGCCACCACCGGTCAGTACCAGACCACGCTCGGCGATATCGGACGCCAGTTCCGGAGGCGATTGCTCCAGTGCACTTTTCACAGCCTGAACGATAGTAGCCAGGGACTCTTGCAGAGCTTCCAGCACTTCATTGGAGTTCAGGGTGAAAGCACGTGGAACGCCTTCGGCCAGGTTACGGCCACGAACGTCTACTTCGCGAACTTCGCCGCCCGGGTAGGCCGTACCGATTTCCTGCTTGATGCGCTCGGCGGTGGATTCGCCGATCAGGCTGCCGTAGTTGCGACGCACGTAGGTGATGATCGCTTCGTCGAAGCGGTCGCCGCCAACCCGTACGGATTCGGCGTAAACCACACCGTTCAGGGAGATCAGGGCGATTTCAGTGGTGCCACCACCGATATCGACCACCATCGAACCGCGTGCTTCTTCAACCGGCAGGCCGGCACCGATCGCAGCAGCCATTGGCTCTTCGATCAGGAACACTTCACGAGCACCGGCACCAAGGGCCGATTCACGGATGGCACGACGCTCAACCTGGGTGGATTTGCACGGAACGCAGATCAGCACACGAGGGCTAGGCTGCAGGAAGCTGTTTTCGTGAACCTTGTTGATAAAGTATTGCAGCATCTTTTCGCAGACGCTGAAGTCGGCAATCACGCCGTCCTTCATCGGACGAATGGCAGCAATGTTGCCCGGCGTTCGGCCGAGCATGCGCTTCGCCTCGGTGCCGACAGCGACGACACTTTTCTGGTTACCGTGTGTCCGAATAGCCACAACCGATGGCTCATTCAGGACGATACCGCGCTCGCGCACGTAAATAAGGGTGTTGGCAGTGCCCAGGTCAATGGAAAGATCGCTGGAAAACATGCCACGCAGTTTCTTGAACATGGGAAAGGGACCCTAGGCAACGCGTGGGTAAAAAAGTGCGGCAAACTCTAACAACGACAGGGATTTTGGGCAAGGCGCCAATATGTTAAATTGGCCGCTTTTCTGTGCACCAACCCCCACAATCGCGGCCTTATGACCGTAGAAATGCGGTAGTGTTCCGACAATCTAACACACGGACGCCGTCCGTTCTGTATTCCACTGGAGAATCGCAATGGCGCTTGAACGCTCCGACGTGGAAAAAATCGCTCATTTGGCCTGCCTTGGCCTGAATGATGCCGATCTTCCACACATCACTTCGGCCCTGAACAGCATTCTGGGCCTGGTCGACGAAATGCAGGCGGTCAATACCGACGGTATCGAGCCGCTGGCCCACCCATTGGAAGCCAGCCAGCGCCTGCGTGCAGACGTCGTGACCGAGACCAATCATCGCGAGGCCTATCAGTCCATCGCACCAGCGGTCGAAAACGGCCTGTACCTGGTTCCGAAAGTCATCGACTAAAGGGAAAGAGCCTGCAATGCATCAAATGACTCTGGCCGAGATCGCCCGCGGACTCGCCGATAAAAAGTTTTCTTCCGAAGAGCTGACCAAGACCCTGCTGGCGCGTATTGCCCTGCTTGATCCTCAGCTCAACAGTTTCATCAGCCTCACCGAAGACCTGGCGCTCCAGCAGGCGAAAGCCGCTGACGCACGCCGGGCCAATGGTGAGAGCGGCGCCCTGCTCGGCGCGCCGATTGCGCACAAAGACCTGTTCTGCACCCAAGGCATTCGCACCAGCTGCGGCTCGAAGATGCTCGACAACTTTAAAGCGCCGTACGACGCCACCGTCGTCGCCAAGCTGGCCGCTGCCGGCACCGTGACCCTGGGCAAGACCAACATGGACGAATTCGCCATGGGTTCGGCCAACGAGTCGAGCTACTACGGCCCGGTGAAAAACCCGTGGAACCTGGAACACGTGCCTGGCGGTTCGTCGGGCGGTTCGGCGGCCGCGGTTGCCGCGCGCCTGCTGCCTGCGGCCACCGGCACTGACACGGGCGGCTCGATTCGTCAGCCTGCGGCTCTGACCAACCTCACCGGCCTGAAACCGACGTACGGTCGCGTTTCGCGCTGGGGCATGATTGCCTACGCCTCCAGCCTCGATCAGGGCGGCCCGATGGCGCGCACTGCCGAAGACTGCGCGATCCTGCTGCAAGGCATGGCCGGTTTCGACCCGCAAGACTCCACCAGCATCGACGAGCCTGTGCCGGATTACAGCGCCGGCCTCAACGGTTCGCTGCAAGGCCTGCGCATCGGCGTGCCGAAAGAGTATTTCAGCGCCGGTCTCGACCCACGCATTGCCGAGCTGATCCACAACAGCGTCAAGGAGCTGGAAAAGCTCGGCGCGGTGATCAAGGAAATCAGCCTGCCGAACATGCAGCACGCGATTCCTGCGTACTACGTGATCGCTCCGGCAGAAGCCTCGTCCAACCTGTCGCGTTTCGACGGCGTGCGTTTCGGCCATCGCTGCGAGAACCCGAAAGACCTGATCGACCTGTACAAGCGTTCCCGTGGCGAAGGTTTCGGCCCGGAAGTGCAGCGCCGGATCATGGTCGGTGCCTACGCACTTTCGGCCGGTTACTACGACGCCTACTACCTGAAGGCCCAGAAGATTCGTCGCTTGATCAAGAACGACTTCATGGCTGCCTTCAATGAGGTCGACATCATCCTCGGCCCAACCACGCCGAACCCGGCCTGGAAGCTCGGCGCCAAGAACAGCGACCCGGTCGCTGCCTATCTGGAAGACGTCTACACCATCACCGCCAACCTCGCTGGCCTGCCGGGCTTGTCCATGCCCGCCGGTTTCGTCGATGGCCTGCCGGTGGGCGTGCAGCTGCTCGCGCCGTATTTCCAGGAAGGTCGCCTGTTGAACGTTGCCCACCAGTATCAGTTGAACACTGACTGGCACACCCGCACCCCAACCGGCTTCTGAGGAGAAACACATGCAATGGGAAGTCGTGATCGGGCTGGAGATTCATACCCAGCTCACCACCCGGTCGAAAATCTTTTCCGGTAGTTCCACCACCTTCGGTTCCGAGCCGAACACCCAGGCCAGCCTGGTAGACCTGGGCATGCCCGGCGTGCTGCCGGTGCTGAACCAGGAAGCGGTGCGCATGGCGGTGATGTTCGGCCTGGCGATTGACGCCGAGATCGGCCAGCACAACGTGTTCGCCCGTAAAAACTATTTCTACCCGGACTTGCCGAAGGGCTACCAGATCAGCCAGATGGAATTGCCGATCGTCGGCAAGGGCCACCTGGACATCGCCATGGAAGACGGCACGATCAAACGTGTCGGCGTGACCCGTGCACACCTGGAAGAAGACGCTGGCAAAAGCCTGCACGAAGAGTTCAACGGTGCCACCGGCATCGACCTGAACCGTGCCGGCACGCCGCTGCTGGAAATCGTTTCCGAGCCGGACATGCGCAGCGCCAAGGAAGCCGTGGCTTACGTCAAGACCATCCACGCGCTGGTGCGTTACCTGGGCATCTGCGACGGCAACATGGCCGAAGGCTCGCTGCGTTGCGACTGCAACGTGTCGATCCGTCCGAAAGGCCAGGTTGAGTTCGGTACTCGCTGCGAAATCAAGAACGTCAACTCGTTCCGCTTCATCGAGAAGGCGATCAACAGCGAAGTGCAGCGCCAGATCGAGCTGATCGAAGACGGCGGCAAAGTGATCCAGCAAACCCGTCTGTACGATCCGAACAAGGACGAAACCCGTCCGATGCGCAGCAAAGAGGAAGCCAACGACTACCGTTACTTCCCCGATCCGGACCTGCTGCCCGTGGTCATCGAAGACTCGTTCCTCGACGACGTGCGCGCGACCCTGCCGGAATTGCCACCGCAAAAACGCGAGCGCTTCCAGGAACAATTCGGTCTGTCGGTCTACGACGCCAGCGTGCTGGCGACCAGCCGCGAGCAAGCCGATTACTTCGAGAAAGTCGCGAGCATCGGCGGCGACGCCAAACTGGCGGCAAACTGGGTGATGGTCGAGTTGGGCAGCCTGCTCAACAAGCAAGGGCTGGACATCGAAGCCTCGCCGGTGTCGGCCGAGCAACTGGGCGGCATGCTGCTGCGCATCAAGGACAACACCATCTCCGGCAAGATCGCCAAGGTCGTGTTTGAAGCGATGGCCAACGGCGAAGGCAGCGCGGACGAGATCATCGACAAGCGCGGCCTCAAGCAAGTGACCGACACCGGCGCGATCTCGGCGGTGCTGGACGAAATGCTCGCGGCCAATGCCGAACAGGTTGAACAGTACCGCGCAGCAGACGAAGCCAAACGCGGCAAGATGTTCGGCTTCTTCGTCGGCCAGGCCATGAAAGCCTCCAAAGGCAAGGCCAACCCGCAACAGGTCAACGAACTGCTGAAAAGCAAGCTCGAAGGCTGATGAGAATGGAGCCAGTTTCAAAGCCTGGCTCCCCCCCCTGTGGGAGCGGGCTTGTTATGACTGCAGGGCTTCTGTGGCGAGGGGGCTTGCCCCCGTTGGACTGCGCAGCGGTCCCAAATCCTGATAACTCGATGTGTCAGTTGCATCCGGAATTCAGATATTGGGGTCGCTTCGCGCCCCGACGGGGGCAAGCCCCCTCGCCACAAAAAGCCCCGCTATCTACAGCAAGCCCGCTCCCACATTTGTTTGTGGAAACCCTTAAATGAAGCGTCTACTCGGTGCCTGCGCCCTGCTCGCCCTGCTGGCCGGTTGCGCCAGTAACGATGTCATCGATCCACACGGCTACGACAAGACCGGTACGGCGTCCTATTACGGCGCCAAACACCAAGGTAAACGCACCGCCAGTGGCGAACGTTTCGACAAGAATTCCATGACCGCCGCCCACCGCCAGTTGCCCTTCGGCACGCGGGTGAAGGTCACCAACCTGAACAACGACAAGTCCTGCGTGGTCCGCATCAACGACCGTGGGCCGCATACCCGTGGGCGCCTGATTGATCTGTCCCATGCAGCCGCCGAACGCCTGGGCATGATCAGCAGCGGCACCGCCAAGGTTCGCGTGCAAGCCCTCGACGACTGACAGACGGAGCACCGACCATTTTCGGACTTGCCGATTTACCCCTGATCAGCGTGATTGAACTGCTCAGCGGCCTGGTTCTACTGATCATCGGCGCGGAGCTGATGGTGCGTGCCGCCGTGCGCCTGGCGGCGCGGCTGCATGTGCGGCCACTGATCATCGGCCTGACCATCGTCGCCCTCGGCAGCAGTGCGCCGCAGATGGCCGTCAGCCTGCAAGCCACCCTCGCGGAAAACGCCGACATCGCCGTCGGCAGCGTGATCGGCAGCAGCATCTTCAACATTCTCGTCACCCTCGGGCTCTCGGCGCTGATCATTCCGCTGCGGGTTTCACGGCAACTGGTGCGCCTGGATATTCCGCTGATGATCGGCGCCAGCCTGCTGGTGTTCGTCCTGGCCTGGAATGAACAACTGACCCGCAGCGATGGCATGATCCTGCTGGCGGCGCTGGCGCTGTACCTGGGCTTGCTGCTGCGCCAGTCGCGGCACTCCGCCCGTCCGCCGTCGAGCGATCCGCACAGTCAGGCCGCGCCCTGGTTCAGCAGCCTGCTGATGATCGTGGCGGGGCTGGGAATGCTGGTCTACGCGGGACATCTGCTACTGGGGGCGGCCGTGGTGGTGGCAACCGACCTTGGATTGTCGGAGCGAATCATCGGCCTGACCATCGTTGCCATCAGCACCTCCCTGCCGGAACTGGCCACCTCCTTGATCGCCGCCCTGCGTGGTCAGCGTGACATCGCCGTGGGCAACGTGATCGGCAGCAACCTGTTCAACCTGTTGGGCGTGCTCGGCGTGACGGCGTTGATCGCGCCGTCGCCGCTGTCGGTCTCACCCAACGCCCTGGATTTCGACTTGCCGGTGATGCTCGGCGTCGCGGTGTTGTGTCTGCCGCTGTTCTACACCGGCTACCGGGTGACCCGGGCCGAAGGTTTGTTGTGCCTGGGTTTGTACCTGGCGTACGGGCTGCACGTGGTGTCGTTCACCACCGGCATGCCGTTGGCCGGCAAGCTCGAACACCTGATGCTGTTTTTCGTTCTGCCGACGCTGGTGGCGTTTCTGCTGTTCACGTCGCTGCTCGCCTGGCGTCGCCAACACCACAAGAGGGATGTGCCATGACTGACAATAAAAAACCTGGCGTTGAAGTCCGCCGCCAAGTGATGGGCGACGCTTTCGTCGACCGCGCACTGGGCAATGCCACCGAGTTCACCCAGCCGTTGCAGGATTTCGTCAATGAACACGCATGGGGCGCTGTGTGGAACCGCGAGGGTCTGGCGTTGAGAACCCGCAGCCTGATCACCCTCGCCGCACTGACGGCGCTGAAGTGCCCGCAGGAATTGAAAGGCCATGTGCGCGGTGCATTGAACAACGGCTGCACGGTGGAAGAGATTCGTGAAACGCTGCTGCATTGCGCGGTATATGCCGGTGCGCCGGCGGCGATTGATGCGTTTCGGGCGGCGCAGGAAGTGATTGAGAGTTATCAGAAGCCGGAGTAAATCCGGCATTTGTGGTGACTGTTTAGCCGTCTTCGCGAGCAAGCCCGCTCCCACACTGACTCGGCGTAGAACACAAAATAGGGGACGGGTGCCAATCTAATGTGGGAGCGGGCTTGCTCGCGAAGAGGCCCTATAAACCACTGCAGATCTTAAAGTCAGATCCACCCGCCCCACTGCAACAAAAAGATCCCGATGTTGGTGGTCACCGCCGCCATCAGCGTGGTGATGACGATAATTGCCGCCGCCAGCTCATGATTCCCCTCAGCCTGACGGGCCATCACAAAACTCGCCGCCGCCGTCGGGCTGCCGAAGTACAAAAACAGAATCCCCAACTCCGCCCCACGAAAGCCCCACAGCCACGCCCCAAGGGTCGTCAACACCGGCAGGCCGATCATCTTCACCAGGCTGGAACTGAGCGCCATATCGCCGCTCTTGCGCAACGCCGCCAGCGACAGTGTGCCGCCAATACAGATCAGCGCCAGCGGCAACGTGGTCTGCGCCAAGTACTGCCCGGACGTCTCCAGCCATCCCGGCAAGCCGATCTTGAAATAGGCAAACGGCGCCGCCGCGAACACGCTGATGATCAGCGGATTGCCCATCACGCTTTTGCAGATGCTCCACGGATCGGACTTGATCACCGGGCTGTACACCGCCAGCACAATGGTCGACAGCGTGTTGTAGAACAGGATCACCAACGCCGCGAGAATCGCCCCGAGGGAAATCCCGTAGGCGCCGTACATGCTCGCCGCCAGCGCCAGGCCGATGACCCCGTTGTTGCCGCGAAACGCGCCTTGGGTATAAATCCCCCGGTCTTCACGCGGACACTTCCAGATCGCCCAGACCCAGGCGATGGCGAAGCTCACCAGCGTGGCAATCGAGAAGTAGATCAGCAGCGACGGTTGTAGCGCGGCGTGCAGGTCGGCATGCAGGATGCCCAGAAACAGCAACGCCGGCATGGTGACGTTGAACACCAGGGCCGACGCCGTGTGGATGAAGTTGTCGTTGATCCAGCCAATGCGCTTGAGCAACACCCCCAGAAACAGCATGGCAAACACCGGCGCGGTGATGTTCAGGGTTTCGAGGAAGATTGCCAGCATGCCGGGGGGAACCTTGGGTGAGCGTCGTTAGGGGCTAATGATAAGCCACTGGAGACTCTGGCGTCTGGTAGACCGCCTTCGCGAGCAAGTCGAATCGTCGCACCGCCGCTCCCACATTTATCCGGCGTCGATCACAAAATATTTGGCCGACGCCAATCCAGTGTGGGAGCGGGCTTGCTCGCGAAGCAGGCGACTCGGTCTTAAGTGATCGGCGCGGGGTTAAACAGGGTGATGTCGTTATGCAGCTTGTGCTGCTCGGCCCACGTCTGTTTCTTGCCGCTGGCCACGTCCAGGTAGTAGTGGAACAACTCCCAGCCAAGGTCCTCGATCGACGCCCGTCCGGTGGCAATCCGCCCGGCATCGATGTCGATCAGATCCGGCCAGCGCTGCGCCAGTTCCGTACGGGTCGACACCTTGACCACCGGCGCCATCGCCAGGCCATACGGCGTACCACGCCCTGTGGTGAACACATGCAGGTTCATCCCCGCCGCCAATTGCAACGTCCCGCAGACAAAGTCACTGGCCGGGGTCGCGCAGAAGATCAGGCCCTTGCGCTTGAAACGCTCGCCAGGGCCAAGCACCCCGTTGATCGCGCTGCTGCCGGACTTGACGATCGACCCCAGGGATTTCTCGACAATGTTCGACAACCCGCCCTTCTTGTTGCCCGGCGTGGTATTGGCGCTGCGATCCGCTTCGCCCTTGGCCAGGTAGCGGTCGTACCAGTCCATTTCCCGCACCAGTTCCTGAGCGACTTCCTGGGTTTGCGCACGCGACGTCAGCAAGTAGATGGCGTCGCGCACTTCAGTCACTTCGGAAAACATCACCGTCGCACCGGCACGCAGCAACAGGTCCGAGGCGAACCCCAGCGCCGGGTTGGCGGTGATGCCGGAGAACGCATCGCTGCCGCCACACTGCATGCCGAGGATCAGCTCGGACGCCGGCACGGTTTCCCGGCGACGCTGATCGAGCTTCTTCAAACGGGTTTCGGCCAACGCCATGATCTGCTCGATCATCTCGGTGAAACCGTGACTCGAATCCTGCAAGCGGTACAACCACGGCTCGCTCAAATCCACCGAACTGTCGTTCTCGTGCATCACCTGCCCGGCCTGCAATTTCTCGCAGCCCAGGCTGATCACCAACGCTTCGCCACCCAGGTTCGGGTTGCGCGCCAGGTTGCGCACGGTGCGGATCGGGATGTACGCGTCAGCCGCCGTAATCGCCACACCACAGCCGTAGCTGTGAGTCAGCGCGACCACGTCGTCGACGTTCGGGTACTTGGCCAGCAACTCGTCCTTGATGCGCTTGACCGCATGATCCAGCACACCGGTGACGCACTGAACAGTCGTGGTAATCCCCAGAATATTGCGCGTGCCGACGGTGCCGTCGGCGTTGCGATAACCCTCGAAGGTATAGCCATCGAGCGGGGCCTGCGCCGCCGGCACTTCGGTGGACAGCGGCAGGCTGTCCAGCGGTGGCGCGGTGGGCATGCGCAGTTGATCTTCCTTGACCCAGCTGCCGCGCGGAATCGGCTGCAAGGCGTAGCCAATGGTCTGGCCGTAACGAATCACCTGGCCGCCTTCGGGAATGTCTTCCAGCGTGACTTTGTGGCTCTGTGGCACGAAGTCCACGGTCACCAGGCCATCGGGAAACTCGGTGCCGGCCGGCACGCCCTGGTCATTGACCACGATCACTACGTTGTCCCGCTCGTGCAGGCGGATGTAGCGCGGCGAGTCGGAATGTTCAATCAACTGCATGACGCCGCTCCTCAGGAATGCGCTTGTGACAATTTGTTGTTTATTTCAGGACCGCTGACTGGCGGCTCCTTGAGTACCACGCGTTTGATCGGACCGACGATCACCAGGTAGCTGAACACCGCGACCAGTGCGTTGCAACCGACAAACACCAGCGCCCATTTGAACGAGCCGGTGGAGCTGATGATGTAGCCGATCACGATCGGGGTGGTGATCGACGCAATGTTGCCGAACATGTTGAACAGGCCGCCACTCAAACCGGCGATCTGTTTTGGCGAGGTGTCGGACACCACCGCCCAGCCCAACGCGCCCACGCCTTTGCCGAAGAATGCCAAAGCCATGAAGCCCACGACCATCCATTCGATGTCAACGTAGTTGCACGCCACGATGCTGCTGGACACCAGCAAGCCCGCGATGATCGGCGCCTTGCGGGCGAAGGTCAGGGAGTGGCCTTTGCGCAACAGGTAATCGGAAATCACACCGCCCAACACGCCACCGATGAAGCCGCAGATCGCCGGCAACGAGGCAATGAAACCGGCCTTGAGGATGGTCATGCCGCGTTCTTGCACCAGGTACACCGGGAACCAGGTCAGGAAGAAGTAGGTAATGGCGTTGATGCAGTACTGGCTCAGGTAGACACCGAGCATCATGCGATTGGTCAACAGCTGACGCACGTAGTCCCATTTCGGACCTTCAGCCGGTTTGCCGGCGGCTTGCCCTTTGCCTTTGTCCTGGTCCATGTCGACCATGCCGCCGTTCTCGGCGATGTGCTTGAACTCGGCCTCGTTGATCATCGGGTGTTGACGCGGACTGTGGATAACTTTCAGCCAGATCAGCGAGAACACGATGCCGATGCTGCCCATCACTACAAACACATGCTGCCAGCCGAACGTGTAGACGATCCAGCCCATCAGCGGTGCGAACAGCACGGTGGCGAAGTATTGCGCCGAGTTGAAGATCGCAGACGCGGTACCGCGTTCAGCGGTCGGGAACCAGGCCGCCACGATGCGTGCGTTACCGGGGAAGGATGGCGCTTCGGCAAGGCCGACGAGGAAGCGCAGCATGAACAGCGCAACGATCGCCGTGGACATGCCGAACTCACCGACGTAGCCCTGGAGCACGGTGAACAGCGACCAGGTGAAGATGCTCAGTGCGTAGACTTTTTTCGAACCGAAACGGTCCAGCAACCAGCCACCGGGAATTTGCCCGGCCACGTAGGCCCAACCGAATGCAGAGAAGATGTAGCCGAGGGTGACCGCGTCGATGCCGAGGTCTTTTTGCAGGCTGGAGCCCGCGATGGCGATGGTCGCACGGTCGGCGTAGTTGATCGTGGTCACCAGGAAAAGCATGAGCAGGATCAAATAGCGGACATGGGTCGGCTTGGTCGCTTGCATGTAGATGTACTCCCACTGATTATTTTTATGCGGGTAATAACGGTGTCGTTTTTGTGGGAGCTGGCCTGCCAGCGATGCGGGCACCTCGGTATGTCAGTCACACCGCGGTGATGCCATCGCTGGCAGGCCAGCTCCCACAGGTATTGCGTGTATCAGGAACCGATGTAGCTGGTCTTCACGACCGTGTAGAACTCTTGCGCGTAGCGACCTTGCTCGCGGGAGCCATAGGATGAGCCTTTACGCCCGCCGAATGGAACGTGGTAATCCACACCAGCGGTCGGCAGGTTGACCATCACCATCCCGGCCTGGGAGTGGCGCTTGAAGTGGTTGGCGTACTTCAGCGAGGTAGTAGCGATGCCCGCCGACAGACCGAACTCGGTGTCGTTGGCCATGGCCAGTGCCGCTTCGTAATCCGCGACGCGAACCACGTTGGCCACCGGGCCGAAGATCTCTTCGCGGCTGATGCGCATCGCGGCTTCGCTGTCGGCAAACAGGGTTGGCGCGAGGTAGTAGCCTTCAGTGTCGCAAGTCACCAGACCACCGCCGCTGACCAGACGCGCACCTTCGGACTGGCCGATGTCGATGTACTTCATGTCTTGTTCAAGCTGAGCCTGGGAAACCACCGGACCAATGTCGGTGCCGGTTTTCAACGCGTGACCTACCTTGATCGACTTCATACGTTCGGCCACGGCTTCGACGAATTTGTCGTGGATGCCGGCGGTCACGATGAAACGGCTGGAGGCGGTGCAACGCTGACCGGTGGAGTAGAACGCGCTTTGTACCGACAGCTCGACCGCTTGCTTGAGATCAGCGTCGTCGAGAATGATCTGCGGGTTCTTGCCACCCATTTCCAGCTGAACCTTGGCCTGACGCGACACGCAGCTGACGGCGATCTGACGACCGACACCGACGGAACCGGTGAAGCTGATGCCGTCGACTTTCGGGCTCTGCACCAGCGCATCGCCAACCACACGACCGCTGCCCATCACCAGGTTGAACACGCCAGCCGGGAAGCCTGCACGGGAGATGATTTCCGCCAAGGCCCAGGCGCAACCCGGTACCAGATCGGCTGGCTTCAGCACGACGCAGTTACCGTAGGCCAGTGCCGGGGCGATTTTCCACGCCGGGATGGCGATCGGAAAGTTCCACGGGGTGATCAGGCCAACCACGCCCAACGCTTCGCGAGTCACTTCAACGTTTACACCCGGGCGTACCGACGGCAAATAGTCGCCGGACAGACGCAGGGTTTCACCGGCGAAGAACTTGAAAATGTTACCGGCGCGAGTCACTTCGCCGATGGCTTCAGGCAGGGTCTTGCCTTCTTCACGGGCCAGCAAGGTGCCAAGTTCTTCGCGACGGGCGAGGATTTCAGTACCGACTTTATCCAGCGAATCGTGACGCGCCTGAATGCCCGAAGTCGACCAGGCCGGGAACGCGGCGCGAGCGGCGTCAATGGCGGCGTGGACTTGAGCCAGATCGGCTTTGGCGTAGTGACCGATGGTGTCGGTCAGTTCGGACGGGTTGATGTTGGCGCAGTAATCACTGCCCGCCACCCATTCACCGTTGATGTAGTTATCGAAACGCTTTGCATCTGCCACGGAATATCTCCTCACGCAAAAGGCCGCTGATCACTCAGCGGCCTTGTTTAATCGGGTGTGTTACTGCGCACCTTGCTTGTCGATCAGCGCGGCGAGCATTTCGTACTCTTCGGCCGTCAGATCGGTCAGCGGTGCACGCACAGGGCCTGCGTCATAACCGGCAATTTTTGCCCCGGCCTTGACGATGCTCACCGCGTAGCCGGCTTTACGGTTACGGATGTCCAGGTACGGCAGGAAGAAGTCGTCGATGATCTTGCCAACGGTGGCGTGATCTTCGCGGGCGATGGCGTGGTAGAAATCCATCGCGGTTTTCGGGATGAAGTTGAACACCGCCGAGGAGTAAACCGGCACGCCCAGCGCTTTATAAGCAGCGGCGTAGACTTCGGCGGTCGGCAAACCACCCAGGTAGCTGAAGCGATCGCCGAGGCGACGACGGATCGACACCATCAGTTCGATATCGCCCAGGCCATCCTTGTAGCCGATCAGGTTCGGGCAGCGCTCGGCCAGACGTTCCAGCAACGGAGCGGTCAGGCGGCAGACGTTACGGTTGTAGACCACTACGCCGATTTTCACCGATTTGCACACGGCTTCAACGTGGGCGGCAACGCCGTCCTGGCTGGCTTCGGTCAGGTAGTGCGGCAGCAGCAACAGGCCTTTGGCGCCCAGACGCTCGGCTTCCTGTGCGTACTCGATGGCTTGACGGGTCGAACCGCCCACGCCGGCCAGAATCGGCACGCTGGTTTCGCAGGTGTCGACGGCAGTCTTGATGATTTCCGAATATTCGCTGGCCGCCAGAGAGAAGAACTCACCGGTGCCGCCCGCGGCGAACAACGCCGTGGCGCCGTATGGGGCCAGCCATTCGAGACGCTTGATGTAGCCCGCGCGATGGAAATCGCCCTGAGCATTGAAATCGGTAACCGGGAAAGACAGCAGGCCGGAAGAGAGGATGGACTTCAGTTCTTGTGGATTCATTATTCGAACACCCTGGGTAGCAACGTATGTGTGTGAGGAAACCGTTCAGCTTTCGCCGAGTTGTAGGTCATCGTACAACTTAAATAATAACCGTCAACTGCATTTCATCGCCGTCTGCATTTTTATGTAGGAGAGGTTCTTTCCTTGACGTAGGAAATTTCTCGGCTAAGATCGATTTAACTGTATATACATACAGTTAATTTGAAATCCGCCTACGACATATCAAGGAGCTAGAAATGTCAGGTCTACACACTCAATCCCAGGAAAAACCCAAGCAGGTCATTGCCGTTTTTGATGATCTTTTCAGTGAGCACGGCATTGCGATCAGCGGCCATGAATCGCTGGTGCTGCACCTGGGCACACTTCACAACCACGCACCGCAACCGTCCGCCTCCCCTTCCGGCAAAGCCTTGAATGGCATGCCGCAACTGAGGTTCGAGGGTGGTGAACACACCGCTATCGGCGATAGCACGCTGCTGCGTTTCATCAAGGATGCCCCCGCGATCCCGGCCTCACAGGTCGAACTGCATTTGCCCAACGGGCTCGCGCTGACCTATGGCGAGGTCGTTGCACTGGGCGGTGATTTCTACGGGATTCCCGAGCAACCAATCAGCGAAGGCGCCACCGCGCCGGACCGAATCCAGCGCTTCTCCAACGCGTTCAACTCGCTGGCGGTGCTGCCGGCCGCGAATGCCGAGGCCAAGCTGATCCTCGGGGTCATGCAAAAGGAAATCGCCGCCGTGAAGCAGGCGATCCTGGACGGCAAACAGCCCCATGAAGCCTACGACGCCCTCGGAGATACGTTGTCGGAAGAGTGGAACAAGATCACCGGCGGCGGCAGTTTCGTCTCGGCGCTGTTCCCGTTGGGACGTTATCTGAAGCTGGCCGCCAACAATACCGACCACTTTGCCGAAGGGGCCGTGGCGGCCTATATCGCAGGCCACACGGCGGCGGTGCAGCAAGCCGTGCTGGCGAAAAACAGTGGTGATGAAAAACAGCTGGAAATCGCCTACGCGATGAATGCTTTTGCTGATCACTACCTGACTGACCTGTTTTCCGCGGGTCACCTGCGTGTACCGCGCAAGCAGTTGGCAGCCGTGGTCACACCCACCGACCTGGGCTCGTTGATCACCCGCTTCATGCATGACGAAGACAGCAAGTTCGGCCTAAATGTACGTAATGGCATCGGCGATCAATGGCGCGCGTATGGCGACAAACGCTACTTCGACGCGATCGACAGCGCCAATCGGGTGCAGGTCAATCAAGCGGTTCAACTGTCTGCGGATGAAATCTTCGCGGCATACCTCAGCGGAGTCGCTCCATCGCCGAGCAATTTCAGCGCCTTGAAAAAGTTGCCGGACCTGCAAGCCGTGCTGAACCCGGCGGGCAATTTTTCGCCATTGTTCAGGGTCGAGGGCAGCAAGGTGCTGCGACGCAAGGACGTCAATAACCTGAACGACACTGCCACCGTCGACGACTGGTGGGGCTGGAGTACTTACTTGCTGCTCAAGGACTACACACCCACCGGCAACGTTGCCTGATAAGGAGATCGATGATGACTATTAAATTGAAACTGGAACTGGCTTCGGGGCAATCAATGAAGGGGGCGCCGTTGGAGTTGTTGTCCAAGGGTGTGGTGATTGCTCGGGCAGTAGTGGATGGGCGTGGGGATGTTGTGTTTGAGGCCAAGCCTGGGGTGGCTGGATTGGCGGTGAGGGTGGATCGGTCGATACTGCGCTTAGTCTGACCATTTAGTAACAAGGCTACTGGCCCCTTCGCGAGCAAGCCCGCTCCCACATTTGATTGAGGTGAACACCAATAGTGTGTTCGCCGAAGATCCCTTGTGGGAGCGGGCTTGCTCGCGAAGGCATTCCAGCAGGCGGCAGAAAATTCCGAACCGGAAAACTAAACCCGCTGCGCCTCAGCCTCTTCATGCGCATGACGCAACCGCTCGCGGCTGTTGGTCAGGTGCAAGCGCATCGCGGCCCGTGCCGCATCGGAATCCTGGCGGGCGATGGCGTCGTAAATCTCTTCGTGTTCACGACTCAGGCGATTCATGTAGTGCTGCTGGTCGTCATGGGCCAGGCGCGCCGAGTTCAGCCGCGTACGCGGAATGATGCTGGTACCGAGGTGAGTCATGATGTCGGTGAAGTAGCGGTTACCGGTCGCCAGTGCAATTTGCAGGTGGAACTGGAAGTCCGAGGCCACCGCATCGCTGGCATGGGAAGCGCTTTCGTTGAGAGCGTCCAGCGCAGCTCTCATCAAACCAAGTTGCTCGTCGCTGCGACGTTGCGCGGCGAGGCCCGCGGACTCCACTTCGAGGCTGATGCGCAATTCGAGAATCGCCAACACGTCACGCAGAGTGACCACCGTCGCCGGGTCGATGCGGAAACCGCTCGGGCTCGGGGTATCGAGCACGAAGGTGCCGATGCCGTGACGGGTTTCAACCTGCCCTGCCGCCTGCAAACGGGAAATCGCTTCGCGCACCACCGTGCGGCTGACGCCATGGGCATCCATGATCGCCGACTCGGTGGGCAATTTGTCGCCGCGCTTGAGGTGACCGTCGCGGATCTGCTCGGACAGCACCGTCACCAATTCCTGTGCGAGGCTGCGGCGCTTGCGAGGGAGGCGTGGTGTGTCGATCGGGTTTTCCATGGTGAACATCTGTCTCGAAAATTCGGCTGAAACCGCATCATAGCTCAACGCGGTTGTACGATCACCGTCGGGTTGAACACCGCTCCCACAGGGGCGGCGGTGTTTACGCGGTTACTGTCTGGTCCACCAAGTGGCCGTTCTCGATTCGAACATGCCGTGGATGGAAACGTTTCAAGCTACTACGGTGCCCGACGCTGATAATGCTCAGCCCCGGCAACTCATCGATCAACGCTTGATACAGTGACGCTTCGTCCTCTTCATCCATCGCCGAGGTCGCTTCGTCCATGTACAGCCATTGCGGTGCATACAGCAGCGCTCGGGCAAACGCCAACCGTTGCTGCTCACCCGGCGAGAGCATGCGCTGCCAGTGGTTCGCCTCATCCAGACGTGCAACAAGATGCGGCAAACGGCAGGTTTCCAGTACGTGGACGTAGCGTTCCTGCGGGTAGGTATCGCCAGCCTGTGGATAACTCAGCGCCTCACGCAAGGTGCCAATCGGCAAGTACGGCTTTTGCGGCAGGAACAGGTAGCGCGCCGACGGCAGACGGATACTGCCGTGGCCGGCGGGCCAAAGGTGCCCCATCGCGCGCAACAAGGTGGATTTGCCGCTGCCGGAACGACCGCTGAGCATCACGCGATCACCCTCTTCCACCGCCATGTTGGCGTTGGTCAGCAGATGACGACCGTCCGCCAGATCGAGGCCCAAGTTGTGGATGTTCAGTTCATCACCCTGATTCTGTACGTCGATGGCCGGTTGGCGCTCTTCGTTGTCGGTCATGGCCTGGCGGAAGCTCAGCAGACGATCACAGGTAGCACGCCATGCAGCGAGGTCCTGATACGCGCTGATAAACCAGCTGAAACTCTCTTGAACGTTGCCGAACGCCGAGCTGATTTGCATCAGTTCACCGAGTTCGATTTTGCCGGCGAAGTAACGCGGTGCGGCGACCATAAACGGGAAAATAATGGCGATCTGGCTGTAACCGGAAGTAAAGAAGGTCAGGCGCTTGGACACCTTCATGATGTCCCAGAAGTTATGCCAAACCATGCCGAAGCGACTGCTCAGACGACGGTTCTCGTTGGGCTCACCGTTGTACAGCGCGATGCTTTCAGCGTTCTCGCGTACCCGCACCATCGAAAAACGCAAATCAGCTTCAAAGCGTTGTTGTTGGTTGTTCAGGCCAATCAAGCGCCGACCGATCAAATGCGTCAGCCAACTGCCCACCACCGCGTAAAAGAGCGCACACCAGAACATGTACCCTGGAACAGTGAAGCCGAACACCTCAATGCTGCCTGACACCCCCCACAAAATGATCGAAAACGTGACCACATTGACAACGTTGCGCAGCAGCCCGATCCCGAGCGCCAGGGTATTTAAAGTAAAACTGTTAAGGTCTTCGGAAATCCGCTGGTCCGGGTTATCGGTATAACCGCCCTGCTCCAACTGGTAGTAATTTTTGTCTGCGAGCCATCGGGCAAAATGCTTCTCAGTGAGCCAGGCCCGCCAGCGGATGGTCAGCATCTGAGTCAAATACTGTCGATACACCCCGCAGACAATCGCCACGGCGGCAATCGCGCAGAAGTACAGGATCAAACTCCAGAACGACGCCTCGTCCTTTTTTTGCAGGGCGTTGTAGAAATCCTTGTTCCAGTTGTTGAACCACACCGCGATCCAGACGCTGATCAGCGACAAGGCAATCACGGCTATCAGCAACGTCCAGGCCTTGACCTTCTCTTCACTGCGCCAGTAAGGCGTGATCATCGCCCAGACCTTGCGGAAAAACTGCTCGCGCACGGCATCGTTGACCGCGGAATATTCAGCGTTCTGATTCATGGATAAGGCTCGATAGAGAAAAGAACACACACGAACCGATCATAGTAGATCGGCTCGCGTTATCGCGAGGGTTGGCGATGATCGTTCAGCGCCCGTTCAGCGGCGCACAGGACGTTTCTGCAGTTTGCGCTGCAGGGTTCGGCGGTGCATGCCCAGGGCGCGGGCCGTGGCCGAGATGTTGCCTTCGTGCTCGGTCAGCACACGCTGGATGTGCTCCCACTGCAAACGGTCCACCGACATCGGGTTTTCCGGCACCAGGGTGTCGAGGTCGGCGTGTTCGGACAGCAGCGCTGCCAGCACGTCGTCGGCGTCGGCCGGTTTGCACAGGTAATTGCAGGCGCCGCGCTTGATCGCCTCGACGGCGGTGGCGATGCTCGAGTAACCGGTGAGGATCACCACGCGCATTTCCGGGTCCAGCTCCAGCAGCTTGGGCAGCAAGACCAGGCCTGAGTCGCCGTCCATTTTCAGGTCCAGCGCGGCGTAATCCGGCAGGTCGGCCTGGGCGATGGTCAGGCCTTCTTCGGCAGAGCCGGCGGTGCTGACGCGAAAACCACGGCGGGCCATGGCACGGGCCATTACGCGGGTAAAGGTTGCATCGTCGTCGACCAACAGCAAATGCGGCAGTTCTTCGCCTTCAACCTGGATATCGTCACTCATGTTCGTCTCCTCGGGCGACACGGGGCAGGCGCAGCTCGGTGAGCGTGCCGCCTTCCTCATGACTGTAGAGTTTCACTGAGCCGCCGGCGCGTGTCACGCTGGCCTTGCTCAAAAACAGGCCCAGGCCGAAACCTTTGCCCTTGGTGGTAAAAAACGGTTTGCCGATCTGTTCGGCGATGGCCAGCGGCACACCGGCACCGTGGTCGCGGATGCTGATGGTCAGGTCTTCGGCGTTCCAGTCCAGCGTCACTTGCAGCCCTTCGGGGCACGCATCGGCGGCGTTGTTCAGCAAATTCAGCAGCGCCTGGGTCAGGTCCGGAGGCGGCGCCATGCGCGGCACGGTACCTTGGCCCAGGCGTTGAAAGCGGTAACTGGCTTCCGGGCGCATCAGGTGCCAGCGGTTCAGCGCTTCGTCGAGCCAGTCGGTGACGTCCTGCATCTCCACCGCCAAACGGCGATTGGCCTCGGCGGCGCGCACCAGTTGCTGCAAGGTTTCCTTGCACAGCTTGACCTGATCCTGCAGCACGCTCAAATCGTCCTGCAACAACGGGTCGTGATGGTCCTGGCGCATTTCCTTGAGCAACACGCTCATGGTCGCCAGCGGCGTGCCCAATTCATGCGCCGCGCCGGCCGCTTGCGTCGCTACCGCCAGCAATTGCTGGTCACGCAGGCCTTCTTCACGCCGAATCGCCCGCAGCTCTTCCTGACGGCGCAGCTCTTCGGCCATGCGCGCGGCAAAAAAGGTAATCACCGCCGCCGCCAGCGCGAAGCTCAGCCACATGCCATAGACCTGCAGGTTTTCCCGGGCGATCGGGAAAGTTTGCAGCGGGTAGAACCGCGCGAGCAGCAAGGTGTACATCGTCAACGCGATACCCGAGAGGATCACCGAATAACGCCATGGCAACGTCACCGCGGCGATAGTCAGCGGCACCAGGTAATAAGAGACGAACGGGTTGGTCGAGCCGCCGGAGAAATACAACAGGGCACTGTGGATAAACAGGTCACAGGCCAATTGCAACGCATATTCCAGCTCGGTGACCGGCCACGTCGTGCGCAGTCGTACCGCGGTGAATGCGCACAGCAGCGTCGAGCAACCGAGGGTCATTGCCAGTTGCACCCACGGCAGCGGCAGCAGGTCGAGCCAATAGGCCAACCCGACGGAACCGGCCTGAGCGGCGAGCACTAACGTGCGGATGAACGTCAGCCGCCAGAGGTTCTGGCGAGTGGCAGAAGTGATTTGAACGGGGGCGAGCATGAGCTCTCCTGATGAGCGCTCCAGGCGGATCGCACGGAGTATAACCAAGCACGGGGGCTGACAGGCAAAAGTGCGGCAAAGCGCCACAGCCTGGGCACCCTGTATTTCCCTGTGGCGAGGGGGCTTGCCCCCTCGCCACAGGGTCACCTTCCTTCTATCTGTATAGAAGTTGTAACTGTGCGAACCGGATCATTAAAGCTAGAGTCTGATGGTTTCACGCAGGCTCGGACCTGACACCTGCGCATCGCCCAAGGAGCTTTCATGCACACATTGCGCCGCTGCACCGCCCTCCTCGCCCTGAGTGCCGGCACCCTCGCCAGCCTCCCGGCCCTGGCCGCCGACGAGCTGCATTACAACCAGATTTCCCTGCGCGCCGAAGTCAGCCAGGAAGTGGCTCGCGACCTGATGATCGTGACCCTTTACACCGAAGACCAAAACACCGACCCGGCCAAACTCGCCGCCGACGTCAGCACCACCATGAACAAAGCACTGGCCCAGGCCAAACAGGTCAAAGACATCACCCTGCGCCAGGGCAGCCGCAACAGCTACCCGATCTACGACACCAAGGGCCAGAAAATCACCGGCTGGCGTGAACGCGCCGAACTGCGCCTGGAAAGCCCGGACTTCGCCGCCCTGTCGAAACTGACCGGCGAACTGCTCACCGACCTGAAAATGGGCGGCATGGACTTCGCCATCGCCACACCAACCCGCAAGGCCAGCGAAGATGCACTGCTTAAAGAAGCGGTGACCGCCTTCAAGGCGCGCGCACAACTGGCGACCGATGCGCTGGGTGGCAAGAGCTACAAGATTGTTAACCTGAACCTGAACAGCAATGGTTATCCACAACCGTACATGCGCGGCCCGATGATGATGAAAGCTGCCGCAATGGATGCCGCGCCGGTGACACCGGATGTTGAAGCGGGCACCAGTCAGGTCAGCATGACGGCGGATGGGGCGATTGAAGTGTTGATGCCTTGATTCGATAGTCCGTACATAAAAACGGCGATCACTGGAGTGATCGCCGTTTTTTGTTGCCTGCCAAAAGTCGGGGTGGACCCTTCAGGTTATGTAGTGACTGGCCCACCGCCTTCGCGAGCAGGCTCGCTCCCACATTCGACCGCCTTCTTATGCAGGATCTCGGTTAAATGTGGGAGCGGCGGTGCGACGATTCGACTTGCTCGCGAAGGACGATAACGCGGTCTTTGAACTACTACGCCGGATCGACGTTATCCAAGGCGCGATTCACCGCCAACTCCGCCAGCATGATGATCTGCTGAATCGCCAACACCGTATTACGCTGCGGGCCGATCAGGTTGGCGGCGAAATCACTGGTCATGACGCTGGCAGAGGCCAATGACTCGCAGGCCTGGGCCAGCAGGCTTTCGGTGTCCATGTTCGGGGCGATCATATACATCGTGCTGGGGCGGCGGGGTTTTTCGGTGTATTGGTCGGGGGGATCGAGGTAGTAATCGAGGGCGCGTTTTATGGCTTCGCGGTCTTTTAGTAGCGTCTCGGCGCGTAAGTCTTCGGCTTCGGTTTCAGCTTCGGGGGTGATGGGTGGATCGGGAATTAACTTATCCATGGAATGCTCCTACTTATAAATGGGAGCCATCCAATGTCGTTTCCACACGACAATTAGGTGGCGGCTGCACGCAGGGTGGAAATACCGGTTAGTAGGACCCGGCCAGACCGAAGTCTGCCCACGCACAGCCGCCATGACGCAGTTTGCAGACGAAAGAAGACGTCGGCAACGATTACGATGGTCCAGCTATGCGGCTACTAAAAGATCCAGGTTTCCACACCCGGTCGCTGAAATCGCAGCGACAGCCAGAGGTTAGGGGCACTGCTTCCTACCCGGCAACCTGAAAAATGCGTGGGAAAGCTCTGTGTTTTTTACACATCGTTCAACACAAAACGGAACGCGGAGCGTCCCTGGCGGCATTCCCACACGGGAGCGTGGGAATGAGCAGTGGGGGGGTGGCAGAAAGAAATTTAGCTGTTGTGAGGCCGTCTTCGCGAGCAGGCTCGCTCCCACATTTTGATCTACGTACATCAGATAGAGATTGGTCGGCTTTCAGGCCGCCATCGCGAGCAGGCTCACTCCTTCAGTAAATCGTCGTACAGCCGTTGCTCCTCACCACTCATCAGGCCGAGCGTTAGCTCGCCTGCAGCTTTTGATCTGCCCGCCCCTTCGGGAGGCTGAGTGGAGGTGTTCATCCGGGGAGTGGCGCGCAGCGCCGTTCGACGCAGTCGAACACGCTGCATGTAGGTCGTAGCGAAGCAGACCGGAGGGCAGTGTCCCCGGATGGATACCGGAGCGAAGGAACGCCGAGCCTAGGCGAGGGGCCGGACGCTCGGGGCGAGCCTTTTTTTGCTTACTTTTTTTTGGCGTTTGAAAAAAAAGTGAGTCGCCGTAAGGGCGAAACCCTAAGTGGCCGTAACCGCAGGAATGGATATGTACACCGCCATCGACAAAGGCGCCACCAACAAAAAGCCAAGGTTGCACCCAGTACCACCTATAAATGCATAGCCCACGACCGTGCGCCAACCGTCGCCACAAATGTACTGATTAGATCAACAACCAAGATGTCCACTGACAAACACCTGCCAGTCAAACTGCACCCACCGCCACAACAAATCCTTTAAACAACAAATACCTACCACACGCCCCCAAACTCAACAGCAACCCACCGCGGCGCAAAACATTCTCAATCCCAAACAGTCCCCCCACCCAACACATTCAGCCCCCAAAGCGTGGGTATAAATAAGTAACACCACGCTCCAACCGGGTGCGCAAGCCCCGCCAACTGCCCCGCTGCGGTGCGCCGGTTGCACCGAAAAAAACCCGCGCAAACGGTCAAATGCGCGTGAATTTATACAAATGCGACATTAAGGTACGTACGTGCCACTGTTTAACGCCTGTGGTCGCTCTGCATCTTGCATTGGGTACGGCCCCTGCATAAGTATCCGCAGGTCGACTCACGAGGTCGTCCTCTAATTCCAAAAATGACAACAAACATGAGGCCACCATGCTTAAAAACGCGGTCATTCCGTTTTTACTCGGCGCCAGCTTGTTAGCTAGCGCACCCTTCGCCCAAGCCGCGACTAACCTGGTGTTCTGCTCCGAAGGGAGCCCGGCCGGTTTCGATCCGGGTCAATACACCACCGGAACCGACTTCGACGCCTCTGCAGAAACCATGTTCAACCGCCTGACCCAGTTCGAGCGCGGCGGCACCGCCGTGATTCCTGGCCTGGCGACCAGCTGGGACATTACCCCGGACGGCCTGACGTACACCTTCCACCTGCGTGATGGCGTCAAGTTCCACACCACCCCGTACTTCAAGCCGACTCGTGACTTCAATGCCGATGACGTGCTGTTCACCTTTAATCGCATGATTAACAAGGATGACCCGTTCCGTAAGGCGTACCCGACTGAATTCCCGTACTTCACCGACATGGGGATGGACACCAACATCACCAAGATCGATAAAGTCGACGACAAAACCGTCAAGTTCACTTTGAAAGAAGTGGATGCCGCGTTCATCCAGAACATGGCCATGAGCTTCGCCTCGGTGCAGTCCGCCGAGTACGCAGCCCAGCTGCTGAAAGAAGGCAAAGCGGCGGACATCAACCAGAAGCCGGTCGGCACTGGTCCGTTCGTGTTCAAGAGCTATCAGAAAGACTCCAACATCCGCTACACCGGGAACAAAGACTACTGGAAGCCTGACGACGTCAAGATCGACAACCTGATCTTCGCCATCACCACCGACCCGTCGGTGCGTATCCAGAAGCTGAAGAAGGGCGAGTGCCAGATCACTCTGTTCCCGCGTCCAGCCGACTTGAAGGCGCTCAAAGAAGACAAGACCCTGAAAGTGCCTGATCAGGCAGGTTTCAACCTGGGTTACATCGCCTACAACGTGATGCCTAAAGTCAAAGGGCAAACGGATGCAAACCCGTTGGCCGAACTGAAGGTTCGCCAGGCACTGGACATGGCCGTCAACAAGCAACAGATCATTGACTCCGTGTACCAAGGCGCCGGCCAACTGGCCGTCAACGCCATGCCTCCGACCCAGTGGTCCTACGACACCACCATCAAGGATGCGCCGTACAACCCTGAGAAAGCCAAAGAGCTGCTCAAGGAAGCCGGCGTGAAAGAGGGCACCGAAATCGTTCTCTGGGCGATGCCGGTACAGCGTCCATACAACCCGAACGCCAAGCTGATGGCAGAAATGCTGCAGTCTGACTGGTCCAAGATCGGCCTCAAGGTCAAGATCCAGAGCTACGAGTGGGGCGAGTACATCAAGCGCTCCAAAGGTGGCGAGAACCAGGCCATGCTGATTGGCTGGAGCGGCGACAATGGTGATCCGGACAACTGGCTGAACGTGCTGTTCGGCTGTGATTCGCTGGAAGGCAACAACTTCTCCAAGTGGTGCGACAAGAAGTTCGACGGCATCGTAAAAGAAGCCAAGCGCACGACCGACCAGGCCAAGCGCACCGAACTGTACAAACAGGCGCAACACGTCCTCAAAGATGCAGTTCCAATGACACCTATCGCTCACTCGACGGTGTTCCAACCAATGCGCAACGAAGTGCAGGATTTCAAGATCAGCCCGTTTGGCTTGAACTCCTTCTACGGCGTCAGCGTCAGCAAATAAGGTTTTGCAACGGCGACGTTTTTGACGTCGCCGTTGCTTTATCTGCCGAGAAAGTAGGAAAACTCTTACATCCAATTCCGCCACGTACTACGGCCGCGGGGTCGGACGTGTTGCCATTTCCTACGAGTCTTTAGGACTCTACGCATTTACTGCCAGATCCACGGGTCATACCGTCGGGTTCTGACCAGCTCATGTGTGGGCACTCGGTTATTGCTGAAAAGCATGGTTTGAAGTCAATGATCCTCCACGTTCCAGGACGGGACGGCGGCTCATTGTCAAAACACTCGTGATTACAAGAGGGAGCGTCATGCGCCATTCCTTGGTTTTATCCGCATTACTGGGCACCGGCCTGTTGGCCGCCACTTCCATCAGCCAGGCCGCCAATAACAGCCTGGTGTTCTGCTCTGAAGGCAGCCCCGCCGGTTTCGATACGGCGCAGTACACCACTGCGACCGATAACGACGCCGCCGAGCCGCTGTACAACCGTTTGGCAGAGTTTGAAAAAGGCGCGACCAATGTCGTACCGGGCCTGGCCACCAGTTGGGATATTTCCGAAGACGGCCTCAAGTACACCTTTCACCTGCGCGAAGGGGTGAAGTTTCATACCACTCCCTACTTCACGCCGACCCGTGACTTCAACGCCGATGACGTGCTGTTCACGTTTAATCGCATGCTCGATCCGCAACTTCCTTTCCGTAAGGCTTATCCGACCGAGTTCCCGTATTTCAACGGGATGAGCCTGAACAAGAACATCGCCAAGGTCGAAAAGACCGGGCCGCTGACCGTGGTCATGACGCTCAACAGCGTCGACGCCGCGTTCATCCAGAACATCGCCATGAGCTTTGCCGCCATCCTGTCCGCCGAATACGCCGACAAGCTGCTGGCGGGCGGCAAACCGAGCGACATCAACCAGAAGCCGATCGGCACTGGGCCGTTTGTGTTCAAGAGTTATCAGAAAGACTCCAACATCCGTTACACCGGCAACAAGCAGTACTGGGACCCGAGCCGGGTCAAGCTCGACAACCTGATTTTCGCCATCAACACCGACGCTTCGGTGCGAGTACAGAAACTCAAGGCCAACGAGTGCCAGATCACCCTGCACCCTCGCCCTGCCGATGTAACTGCGCTGAAGAACGACGAAAAACTCAAGCTCATCGAGAAGCCTGGTTTCAACCTCGGTTACATCGCCTACAACGTTCGGCACAAGCCTTTCGACCAGCTCGAAGTGCGTCAGGCGCTGGACATGGCGGTGAACAAGCAAAGCATTCTCAACGCCGTCTACCAAGGCGCCGGGCAGTTGGCCGTCAACGCCATGCCGCCGACCCAATGGTCGTACGACGAAACGATCAAGGACGCCGCCTACAACCCGGAAAAAGCCAAGGAATTGCTCAAGGCTGCCGGCGTGAAGGAAGGCACCGAAATCACCCTGTGGGCGATGCCCGTTCAGCGCCCTTACAACCCGAACGCCAAGTTGATGGCCGAAATGCTCCAGGCTGACTGGGCAAAAATCGGTCTCAAAGTGAAGATCGTCAGCTATGAATGGGGCGAGTACATCAAGCGCACCAAGAATGGCGAACACGACATCAGCCTGATCGGCTGGACCGGGGACAATGGAGACCCGGACAACTGGCTCGGCACGCTTTACAGCTGCGACGCCATTGGCGGCAACAACTACTCCATGTGGTGTGATCCGGCTTACGACAAGCTGGTCAAGCAGGCCAAGGTCGTCACCGACCGCGACCAACGCACCGTGCTGTACAAACAGGCGCAGCAGTACCTCAAACAGCAGGTGCCAATCACGCCAGTCGCCCACTCGACGGTTAACCAGCCGTTAAGCGCCAAAGTCGAAGGGTTCAAAGTCAGCCCCTTCGGCCGCAACGTGTTCTCGGGCGTCAGTATCGACCAATAACCGATTAGCCAGAACGCTGGGGGCGTAGCACGCCCTCACGCAAGCGTATTGCCGTAATTCGTCAATTCGGCTTACAGCAAACGTTTGCGATGCCATGTATGAGTTCTAAACCAAATAGCCGGATCACCCAATAAGACCGGCATCAAAAAAAAGAAAGTAAGGAGCTTCACCCATGAAACTGAGCAGCACCGCGTTATTGGCCTTGGCCATCAGCAGCGTAACCGCCTCGGCGTACGCAGAAACCCAGAGCCAGGAATTCACCCCGGTGACGGTCAACACCAAAAGTGCACAAGCTGATGCAACGGGCTTCGTCGAAGGTCAATCCATCTCCGGCACCACACGCAACTGGTACGCCAACGAACAACTGAAACGTGGCAGCAAGTTCACTTACCGCAAAGACGGTGTAGCCACCCCGACTGATCGTCGTATCAACTGGGTTCAAGGCACCATCGTCAAGTACAACTCCGGCTTCACCGAAGGCACTGTAGGTTTCAGCACCGAAGTGGCCGCCTACAACGCTGTTGCTCTGGAACGCGATCGCGAGAACCTGGCTTCCAACAACGGTGGCGCACCGGGCTCCCGTCCAGGCGCGGGCAACAACCGTACCCTGACCAAAGAAGGCGGCGACGCTCAAGGTCAGTGGAGCAAGCTAGGCCTGGCCAACGTCAAGGCGCGCATCTCCAACACCACCCTGACCGCCGGCCGCATGAACTTCAGCAGCCCGCAGGTCGATGTGATCGGTAACCGTCCACTGCCTTCGAGCTTCCAGGGCGTCGCGGTCCACAGCGAAGAGCTGAACAACCTGGCTTTCGACCTGGGGACCTTTGACCGCGTTTCGCCGCGTACCGAAGAAAGCCTGAGCAAGTTCCGCTCCGAATACCAAAACATTACGGCTGAAACCGATCACGTCAATACGGCAGGTCTCACCTATACCCCTTTCGCCAGCCTGACCACCAGCCTGTGGGCGACCCAGGCCGAAGACTTCTGGAACCAGTACTACTTTGGCGCCAGCCACGTGTTGGGTGACAGTTCGGTACTGAGCCTGACCACCGGTCTGAACTACTACAAGACCGTCGACGAAGGTAAAAGACTGCTGGGCGGAATCGACAACCAGGCTGGCTCCCTGTCGTTCGGCCTGACTCACCAGGCTCACACCCTGACCTTCTCGTACCAGGAAATTAACGGTAACGAGTACTTCGACTACCTGCACGAAACCAACGGCATCTACCTGGCCAACTCCCTGCTGTCGGACTTCAACGGCCCGAACGAGAAATCCTTCCAGGTTGCCTACGGTCTGAACATGGCTGAATACGGCGTGCCAGGCCTGAAGTTCAACATCTATCAGGCTCGCGGCTGGGGCATCGACGGTACTCACTACACCGGCACTGCCTACGACGTTAAGAACATGGACGGCGAGCATCATTACGAATACGGCATCGGTTCTACGTACGCCATTCAGAGCGGCCCGCTCAAGGCCACCACTGTTCGCGCGACCTACACCGCTCACCGCGCCAGTGAAAACCAGGGTGATGGCAGCATCAACGAGTTCCGCCTCGTGACCACCATTCCTTTCAACATCCTGTAATGCACCTGCCCAACGGCTGATTCAGTGACGAATCAACCGTTGGGCATTAGTCCTTTAACTGATTGCAGAGGGTTCTTGATGAAAATGCTTCCCCTACGTGCGGCCATCGCTGCCGCGTTGCTGAGTGTCGCTGTTGGCGTCGCCGCCAAACCCCTGGTGGTCTGCACCGAAGCCAGTCCGGAAGGCTTCGATATGGTCCAGTACACGACTGCAGTCACAGCCGACGCCGTGGCTGAAACGATCTTCAACCGTCTGGCGGACTTCAAGCCGGGCACCACGGAAGTGATTCCGGCACTGGCCGATTCCTGGGACATCAGCGAAGACGGTCTGAGCTACACGTTCCACCTGCGCAAAGGCGTCAAGTTTCACACCACCGATTACTTCAAGCCGACGCGCGACATGAACGCCGACGACGTGGTCTGGAGCTTCCAGCGTCAGCTGGACCCGAACCACCCATGGCACAAACTGTCGAGCGTGGGTTTCCCGTACTTTGAAAGCATGGGCTTCAAGGAACTGCTCAAAAGCGTCGAGAAAGTCGACGACAACACGGTCAAGTTCACCCTGACCCGTCGTGAAGCGCCGTTCCTGGCCGACATCGCCATGGCCTTCTCCTCGATCTACTCGGCCGAATACGCCGACCAGTTGCTCAAGGCGAACAAGGCCGGCGACCTGAACAACAAGCCGATCGGCACCGGCCCGTTCGTGTTCCAGCGCTACAACAAGGACGCTCAGGTTCGCTTCAAGGCCAACCCGGAGTACTTCCGTGGCAAGCCACCGGCTGACGCGTTGATCCTGGCGATTGCCACTGACAACAATGTGCGCCTGCAAAAGCTCAAGGCCAACGAGTGCCAGATCGCGCTGTACCCGAAACCGGATGACATCCCGAGCATCAAGAAAGACACCAACCTCAAGGTTGATGAGCTGAACGCGATGACCGTTTCCTACATCGCGATGAACACCTCGCACAAATACATGAGCGATGTGCGCGTGCGCAAAGCCATCGACATCGCGTTCGACAAGGCCGCTTATGTCAACGCGCTGTTCGGCAAAGGCAATGCGACGGTGGCGGTCAACCCGTACCCGGACACCCTGCTGGGCTACAACCACAAACTGACCAACCCGCCGCGTGACCTCGACAAGGCCCGCGCCTTGCTCAAGGAAGCAGGCGTACCGGAAGGCACAACGTTTACACTGTTCACCCGTAACGGCGGCGGGCCGACCAACCCGAACCCGATGCTCGGTGCGCAGATGATGCAGGCTGACCTGGCCAAGGTCGGCATCAAGATCGACATTCGCGTCATGGAATGGGGCGAAATGCTCAAACGTGCGAAAAACGGCGAGCACGACATGGTTTCCGCCGGATGGGCGGGTGATAACGGCGATCCGGATAACTTCCTGACGCCTATGCTGAGTTGCGAAGCAGCCAAGAACGGCGAAAACTACGCGCGCTGGTGCAACGAGAAATTCCAGACGCTGATCGATGAAGCCCGAGCTAAAGTGAACCCGACGGAACGTGCAGCGCTCTACGAGCAAGCCCAGGAGGTTTTCAATCAGGACCAGCCATGGATCAGCATGGCGCACACCCGTATGTTTACTGCAATGCGCAACAACGTAGAGGGCTATCACATTAGCCCGCTTACCACGAATAACTTCGCCACCACCCAGGTGAAGTAAATAAGAAAACTCCCGGTGTCCCTGACTCCAGGGACACCAGGCACGCCTAACCGGCTGATGAGGTACACCACAAGATGTTTAGTTTTATTGCCCGCCGATTGGGGTTATTGATCCCCACGTTCTTCGGCATCACCTTGCTGACTTTCGCGTTGATTCGCATGATTCCAGGCGACCCCGTGGAAGTAATGATGGGCGAACGTCGAGTCGACCCCGAAATGCATGCTCAGGCAATGGAACGCCTTGGTCTGAACAAGCCGTTGTATGCCCAATACATTGACTACATCGGCAAACTGGCTCACGGCGACCTCGGCGAATCGCTGCGTACCCGTGAAAGCGTGTGGAGCGAATTCACCTCTCTATTCCCCGCGACCCTGGAACTGTCCATGGCCGCCCTGCTGTTCGCCGGCATCCTGGGCCTCTTGGCCGGGGTGATTGCGGCACTCAAGCGAGGATCCCTGTTCGACCATGGGGTGATGGGCATCTCCCTGGCGGGATATTCGATGCCGATCTTCTGGTGGGGCCTGATCCTGATCATGTTCTTCTCGGTGAGCCTGGGCTGGACCCCGGTGTCCGGGCGGATCGACCTGCTCTATGACATCGAGCCGCGCACCGGCTTCATGCTCATCGACACGCTGCTGGCCGATGACGTCGGTGCGTTCCTCGATGCCCTGCATCACCTGATCCTGCCGGCCATCGTGCTGGGTACCATCCCGCTGGCCGTTATTGCGCGGATGACCCGTTCTTCGATGCTGGAAGTGCTGCGTGAAGACTACATCCGTACCGCCCGCGCCAAAGGCCTGTCGCCTTCTCGCGTGGTGTTCGTGCACGGCCTGCGCAACGCGCTGATTCCGGTCCTGACCGTGGTCGGCCTGCAAGTCGGTACATTGCTGGCCGGTGCGGTCCTGACCGAAACCATCTTCTCGTGGCCCGGCATCGGCAAATGGCTGATCGAAGCCATTGGCGCCCGAGACTATCCAGTCGTGCAAAACGGCATCCTGTTAATCGCCTGCCTGGTGATTGTGGTCAACTTCGTAGTGGACATCCTCTACGGCTTTGCCAACCCACGCATCCGTCACCAGCGCTGAGATCATGACCATGACCACTCCAATTCCAGCGGCCGCAGTCGATCAAAGTCTGCTGTATCCGTCCCCGTACAAAGAATTCTGGCACGCGTTTTCCCGCAACAAGGGCGCCGTCGCCGGCCTGATGTTCATGTTGCTGGTGATTTTCTGCGCGATCTTCGCGCCGTGGGTTGCCCCGCATAACCCGAGCGAGCAATACCGTGACTTCCTGCTGACCCCGCCAGCCTGGCTGGAAGGTGGGCAGATCCAGTTCCTGCTCGGCACCGATGAACTGGGTCGCGACCTGCTGTCGCGCCTGATCACCGGTTCGCGCCTGTCCTTGATGATCGGCTTGTCGTCGGTGGTGATGTCGCTGATTCCGGGGATCCTCCTGGGCCTGTTCGCCGGTTTCTTCCCGCGCCTGCTCGGCCCGACCATCATGCGTCTGATGGACATCATGCTGGCCCTGCCGTCCCTGCTGCTGGCCGTGGCGATTGTCGCCATCCTCGGCCCTGGCCTGATCAACACCGTGATCGCGATCGCCGTGGTGTCCCTTCCGTCCTATGTTCGTCTGACCCGCGCCGCGGTGATGGGCGAGCTGAACCGCGACTACGTGACCGCTGCGCGCCTGGCCGGTGCCACGCTGCCGCGCCTGATGTTCATCACCGTGCTGCCAAACTGCATGGCGCCGCTGATCGTTCAGGCCACCTTGAGCTTCTCCTCGGCGATTCTCGATGCCGCCGCACTGGGCTTCCTCGGCCTTGGCGTTCAACCGCCAACCCCTGAGTGGGGCACCATGCTGGCTTCGGCTCGCGACTACATCGAACGCGCCTGGTGGGTGGTAAGCCTGCCTGGTTTGACCATTTTGCTCAGCGTGCTGGCAATCAACTTGATGGGCGACGGCCTGCGCGATGCGCTGGACCCGAAACTCAAGAACGCCGCCTGAGGAGATTCAAATGTCACTGTTAGAAATCAAGAATCTCAACGTTCGCTTCGGCGACAAGAACGCCGTTCCGGTGGTCGACGGGCTCGACATTACCGTGGAAAAAGGCGAAGTCCTGGCCATCGTTGGCGAGTCGGGCTCGGGTAAATCCGTGACCATGATGGCGCTGATGGGCCTGATCGAACATCCGGGGATCGTCACTGCCGACGCCCTGAATTTCGACGGCAAGAACATGCTCAAGCTCAGCAACCGTCAGCGTCGACAAATCGTCGGCAAAGACCTGGCCATGGTCTTCCAGGACCCGATGACCGCGCTGAACCCGAGCTACACCGTCGGTTTCCAGATCGAAGAAGTGCTGCGCCTGCACCTGAAAATGTCCGGCAAGCAAGCGCGCAAGCGTGCCATCGAGCTGCTGGAAAAAGTCGAAATCCCGGGCGCCGCGAGCCGTATGGACGCCTACCCGCACCAACTGTCCGGCGGTATGAGCCAGCGTGTTGCGATCGCCATGGCGATTGCCGGCGAACCGAAACTGCTGATCGCTGACGAACCGACCACGGCACTGGACGTAACGATTCAGGCGCAGATCATGGACCTGCTGCTGGCGTTGCAGAAAGAGCAGAACATGGGCCTGGTGCTGATCACTCACGACCTCGCGGTCGTGGCTGAAACCGCCCAGCGCGTGTGCGTGATGTACGCCGGTCAAGCGGTTGAAGTCGGTCAGGTGCCGCAGCTGTTCGACATTCCGGCGCACCCGTACAGCGAAGCATTGCTCAAGGCGATCCCGGAACACAGCCTGGGCGCCACACGCCTGTCGACCCTGCCGGGCATCGTTCCCGGTCGCTACGACCGTCCGCAGGGTTGCCTGCTGTCGCCGCGTTGCCCGTATGTGCAAGACAGCTGCCGCGCCACGCGCCCGGCCCTGGACCCGAAAAGCCACAGCCTCGCCCGCTGCTTCTACCCGCTTAATCAGGAGGTGGCGTAATGGCCGTCGTACTTACCGCCCGCGACCTGACTCGTCACTACGAAGTGTCCCGCGGCCTGTTCAAGGGTCACGCGACCGTGCGTGCCCTCAACGGTGTGTCGTTTGAACTGCACGCCGGCAAGACCCTCGCCGTCGTCGGTGAATCGGGCTGCGGCAAATCCACCCTGGCCCGTGCGTTGACCCTGATCGAAGAGCCGTCCTCGGGCTCCTTGAAAATCGCCGGCCAGGAAGTCGCCGGTGCCGACAAGGCCCAGCGCAAGCAACTGCGCAAAGACGTGCAGATGGTGTTCCAGAGCCCGTACGCTTCGCTCAACCCTCGGCAGAAAGTCGGTGATCAGCTCGGCGAACCGCTGCTGATCAACACCAATCTGTCGGCGGCCGAACGTCGCGAGAAAGTCCAGGCGATGATGAAGCAGGTGGGCTTGCGTCCCGAGCACTACCAGCGTTATCCGCACATGTTCTCCGGCGGTCAGCGCCAGCGGATCGCTTTGGCTCGCGCGATGATGCTGCAGCCTAAAGTGTTGGTAGCGGACGAACCGACCTCGGCGCTGGACGTGTCGATTCAGGCGCAGGTGCTGAACCTGTTCATGGATTTGCAGCAAGAGTTCAACACCGCCTACGTGTTCATCTCGCACAACCTGGCAGTGGTTCAACACGTTGCCGATGACGTGATGGTGATGTACCTCGGTCGCCCGGTGGAAATGGGTCCGAAGAACGACATCTACGAGCGTCCGCTGCACCCGTACACCCAGGCACTGCTGTCGGCCACACCGACCATTCACCCGGACCCGAACAAGCCGAAAATCAAGATCGTCGGCGAGTTGCCTAACCCGTTGAACCCGCCGTCGGGTTGCGCTTTCCACAAGCGCTGCCCATACGCCACCGAGCGCTGCAGCACCGAAGAGCCAGCCCTGCGCCCTCTCGATATCCGCCAGGTGGCTTGCCACTACGCCGAGCAATTCCTCGACGGCGCGGCGTAAAGAAATGTGGGAGCAGATTTGCTCCCACATTAATACCGGACCTCTTCTACGACGACTGCGCATCTGTTGGAGTAGAAGGGGTTTTCTTTTGCCTGCCGATCAAGTCTGGCTGTCCCCTTCATCCTCATCGGTGTCAGGCTCTTCAGTGGTCGAATCGTCATCGTCCTTGCTACCGCCCTGATCTTCGTCCCCAGGCTCTGATTCGGATTTGGCGATCATCATTGCGGCATGTACAACCTGCCCGCTCGACACCTGCTCGCCATGCTCGGGGCACTCCGCCCACGCCGCTGACATGCCCACGGACAACATCACTAAAACCTTAAGCAACAGCACAATGCGTTGAAAAATGCTCATAGCCGAATCCATCCTTTTTGGGTGACGCTTGGGTGCCTGACTGGCGCTGAATGAAATCTAGTTCCGATCAGCGTGGTTCACCAGATAGGACGCTAACGGTGGGCCGGAAATGCCCGTGTTCGGCAGATTGGTTTTGAATAACAGTTATGGCGAACAGTTATTTAGAATCTTGACTCGGTCCAGTGTGGGAGCGGGCTTGCTCGCGAAGGCGTCAGGTCAGTCAAAATCCATAATGAATGAACTTCCGCCTTCGCGAGCAAGCCCGCTCCCACACTAGACCGAGTCAGCAATAAAAAACCCCGCAGCTTTCGCAACGGGGTTTTGGGTGTTTCTACTCAGCGCTTAGTGATGCTCACGTGTCGCACGGAATTTCACGTCCGGCCAGCGCTCTTCCATCAGTGCCAGGTTGACCCGGGTCGGGGCCAGGTAGGTCAGGTGACCACCGCCGTCGATCGCGAGGTTTTCCACGGCCTTGTTGGAGAATTCCTCAAGCTTCTTCTTGTCGCTGCAATCGATCCAGCGCGCGGAATAAACGGTGATCGGCTCGTACGAGCACTCAACCTTGTATTCCTCTTTCAAGCGGCTGGCGACCACATCGAACTGCAGCACCCCGACGGCGCCGAGGATGATGTCGTTGCTGCGCTCGGGAAAGAACACCTGGGTCGCGCCCTCTTCCGCCAACTGCTGCAACCCTTGACGCAGTTGCTTGGATTTCAGCGGATCACGCAGGCGTACGCGACGGAACAGTTCCGGGGCGAAGTGCGGGATGCCGGTGAAGCCCAAGGTTTCGCCTTCGGTGAAGGTGTCGCCGATCTGGATGGTGCCGTGGTTGTGCAAACCGATGATGTCGCCGGCAAACGCTTCTTCCAGCTGCTCACGCTCGGAGGAGAAGAAGGTCAGCGCGTCGCCGATCCGTACGTCCTTGCCGGTGCGCACGTGGCGCATCTTCATGCCTTTTTCGTACTTGCCGGAGCAGATACGCATGAAGGCGATACGGTCGCGGTGTTTCGGGTCCATGTTCGCCTGGATCTTGAACACGAAACCGGCAAATTTCTCTTCAACCGGTTCCACGGTGCGCTCGTTGGCCACACGGGCCAGCGGTTTCGGCGCCCAGTTGACCACGGCGTCGAGCACGTGATCGACACCGAAGTTACCCAATGCAGTACCGAAGAACACCGGCGTCAGTTGGCCGTCGAGGAATTCCTGCTGGTTGAACTCGTGGCAGGCCCCCTGCACCAGCTCCAGCTGATCGACGAAGCGATCGTATTCATCGCCCAAATGCGCGCGCGCTTCATCGGAATCGAGCTTCTCGATGATCTTCACATCGGTACGTTCGTGGCCGTGACCGGCGGTGTACACGATGATGTAGTCGTCGGCGAGGTGGTACACGCCCTTGAAGTCGCGATAGCAACCGATCGGCCAGGTGATCGGCGCTGCCTTGATCTTCAGGACCGCTTCGATCTCGTCGAGCAGTTCGATCGGGTCGCGGATGTCACGGTCGAGTTTGTTGATGAAGCTGACAATCGGCGTGTCACGCAGACGGCAAACGTCCATCAGCGCGATGGTCCGCGGCTCTACACCCTTACCGCCGTCGAGAACCATCAAGGCCGAGTCCACCGCCGTCAGGGTGCGGTAGGTGTCTTCGGAGAAGTCTTCGTGGCCCGGGGTGTCGAGCAGGTTGATCATGTGGTCGCGATACGGGAACTGCATGACCGACGTGGTAATCGAGATACCACGCTGCTTTTCCATTTCCATCCAGTCGGAGGTGGCATGGCGGTCGGACTTGCGAGACTTCACCGTGCCCGCAATCGCAATCGCCTTGCCCATCAGCAAGAGCTTCTCGGTGATGGTGGTTTTACCGGCATCGGGGTGGGAAATAATGGCGAAAGTGCGGCGTTTCGCGACTTCGGCGGCCTGTTTGGTCATGGGAAATCGCCTGGCAGGTGATTCAAAAAAGGGCGGCGAGTATAGCGCAAACCGAGCCTTACGGACCACCGCTCGCCCTGTCGCCAACGACGATTGACCAACTCGCAGGGACATCAAGGGTGGCTAAATGCTGTTAATTATGGAACCTTTTAAAAGGTGCAGACGTCCACTCCCCTGTTACGGCACTCGTACCAGGGGCTGAAAAATCAGCAAGTTGGCCTGACGAGGCTGCGCTTATGGCTCGATCTCATGCGGTTTCATCAGCATGAAGAGCTGCTTCTCGCGAACGTTGATAATCCCGGCAGCCAGCAATGGCATTGCCACTCGGGACTGCGTTCGCCGACAAAGAAAAAAGGAGTCCGCCTGTGGCTATTCGCTATGGCAAGGGGCTGATAGGAGGTGCGGTTGTCGTCGCCCTCCTGGCCCTGCTGGTCCATTGGATTGGCATCAACACGATCGAACATTACCGCGACGATTTGTTGTTTTACCTGCAAGCTCATCTGATTCTCGTCCTTGTTTCCATGCTGGCCGCCCTTGTTGTGGGCATCCCCGCCGGTATCTTCCTCAGCCGTCCGTCCATGGTGGACCGAGCTGAGCGCTTCATGCAGATCTTCAACATCGGCAACACCGTGCCGCCTCTCGCCGTACTGGCCATCGCCCTGGGGATTCTGGGCATCGGCAGCGGCCCTGCGATCTTCGCCCTGTTCCTCGCCTCGCTGTTGCCGATTGTGCGCAACACCTATGAAGGCCTGAAAAACGTTCAGGGTTCACTGAAAGAAGCCGCCGTCGGCATCGGCATGACCCCGACTCAGGTGCTGTGGCGGGTTGAACTGCCGAACGCGGTACCGATCATCGTCGGTGGCGTGCGCGTGGCGCTGGCGATCAACGTCGGGACGGCTCCGCTGGCATTCCTCATCGGCGCCAACAGCCTGGGCAGCCTGATTTTCCCCGGCATCGCCCTGAACAATCAGCCGCAACTGCTGCTCGGCGCGGCCTGCACCGCCCTGCTGGCCTTGCTGCTCGACGGTCTGGTGACACTCGCCAGCCGCCTCTGGCTCGAACGCGGCTTGCGCCCGTCTTAAGCCTCGGCAAAGGAATCAAAATGAAAAAAGTATGCTTATTTCTAGGCTGCGCCCTGCTGTTCGCAGGATTTGCCCAAGCCGCTGAAAAACCGGTAATCCGCATCGGCGCCCGGGTGTTCACCGAACAAACCCTGCTCGCGGAAATCACCTCCCAATACCTGCGCACCAAGGGTTATGACACCCAGGTGACCGGCGGCCTGGGCAGCAACCTCGCTCGCAGCGCCCACGAAAGTGGCCAGCTGGATTTGATGTGGGAATACACCGGCGTGTCGCTGGTGGCTTACAACCACATCACGGAAAAACTCGACAGCGCCCAGTCCTACGCCAAGGTGAAAGAACTCGACGCGAAAAAAGGCCTCGTCTGGCTGACCCCGTCGAAATTCAGCAACACCTACGCCCTGGCCCTGCCGGAAAAAACCGCGAAAGCCTATCCGCAAATCAACAGCATCAGCGAGCTGAACACGGTGTTGCAGGCTGAGCAAAAGGACAATCATCTGGTGGCACTGGACACCGAATTCGCCAACCGTTCCGACGGTCTGGACGGCATGGTCGACCTGTACGGCATGAACCTGACGCGCAAAAACATCCGGCAGATGGATGCTGGTTTGGTCTACACCGCCCTGCGCAATGGCCAGGTGTTTGCCGGTCTGGTCTACACCACTGACGGTCGATTGAACGCCTTCAAGCTCAAACTGCTCGAAGACGACAAGCACTACTTCCCCGACTACACCGCCGCGCCGGTAGTGCGTCAGGTTTACCTCGACGCCCATCCGAAACTCGCCGAAGAACTCAAGCCGCTGGCCGAACTGTTCGACGACGAAACCATGCGCCAGCTCAACGCGCGGGTCGATGTCGATCACGAAAGTCCGTCATCCGTTGCCGCCGATTTCCTGCGCCAACATCCCATCAAATAAGGAGGAAAAGACATGGAATTTCTGAACGCCTTTTCCCATCTCGACTGGCCATTGGTGCTGCACCTGACCTGGCAACACATCACCCTCGTCGGCATCGCCGTGACGTTGGCAATCGTGGTCGGCGTGCCGTTGGGCATCCTGATGACGCGTTTCCCGACGCTCGCCGGTCCCTTGCAGGCCAGCGCCACCGTGCTGCTGACCGTGCCGTCGATTGCGTTGTTCGGCCTGCTGCTGCCGTTCTACTCCAAATTCGGCCAGGGCCTCGGTCCGATGCCGGCGATCACGGCAGTGTTTCTGTACTCGCTGCTGCCGATCATGCGTAACACCTACCTCGCCCTCACCGGCGTCGAACCCGGTATTCGCGAAGCCGCGCGCGGCATCGGCATGACCTTCGGCCAGCGCCTGCGCATGGTTGAACTGCCGATTGCAGTGCCGGTGATCCTCGCCGGCGTGCGCACGGCCGTGGTCATGAACATTGGTGTCATGACCATCGCCGCGACCATCGGCGCCGGTGGCCTCGGGGTACTCATTCTCGCTTCCATCAGCCGCAGCGACATGTCGATGCTGATCGTCGGCGCCGTGCTGGTCAGTCTCCTGGCCATCTTCGCCGACCTGCTTCTGCAATGGCTGCAACGCACGCTGACTCCAAAAGGACTCCTGAAATGATCGAACTTCAAAACCTCAGCAAGACCTTCCAAAGCAACGGCAAAGATGTGAAAGCCGTGGACTCGGTAAGCCTGACCGTCAATGAAGGCGAAATCTGTGTGTTCCTCGGGCCATCGGGCTGCGGCAAAAGCACCACGCTGAAGATGATCAACCGCCTGATCAAGCCGACCTCCGGCAAGATCCTGATCAACGGCGAAGACACCACCGACCTCGATGCAGTAACCCTGCGTCGCAACATCGGTTATGTGATCCAGCAGATCGGTCTGTTCCCGAACATGACCATCGAGGAAAACATCACCATCGTTCCGCGCCTGCTGGGCTGGGACAAACAGAAATGCCACGACCGCGCCCGCGAGTTGATGAGCATGATCAAGCTCGAACCCAAGCAGTACCTCAATCGTTATCCGCGCGAGTTGTCGGGCGGTCAGCAGCAGCGGATCGGCGTGATTCGTGCGCTGGCGGCGGATGCGCCGTTGTTGTTGATGGATGAACCGTTCGGCGCGGTCGACCCGATCAACCGCGAGATGATCCAGAACGAGTTCTTCGAGATGCAGCGTGCGCTGAACAAGACCGTGATCATGGTCAGCCATGACATCGACGAAGCGATCAAGCTGGGCGACAAGATTGCGATTTTCCGCGCCGGCAAGCTGCTGCAGATCGATCACCCGGACACGCTGCTGGCGCACCCGGCGGATGAGTTCGTCAGCAACTTCGTCGGCCAGGACAGCACGCTCAAGCGCCTGTTGCTGGTGAAAGCCGAGGACGCGGCGGACAACGCACCATCGGTGAGCCCGGAAACGCCGGTGGCTGAAGCGCTGGAGTTGATGGATGAACTCGACCGTCGTTATGTCGTGGTCACCTGTGCGGACAACAAGGCTCTGGGCTACGTGCGTCGGCGCGACCTGCACCGTCAAACCGGGACTTGCGCGCAGTATCTGCGTGAGTTCAACGCTACGGCGGCGTTTGACGAGCATTTGCGCATCCTGCTGTCGCGCATGTACGAGTTCAACCGTTCTTGGCTGCCGGTGATGGATGCCGAGCGGGTGTTCCTTGGGGAAGTGACTCAAGAGTCGATTGCCGAGTATTTGAGCTCCGGCAAGTCACGTGGGGGCAAGACCAGCATTGTTTCGCCAGCCGAGACTGCTGTCGCCTGATCTGATCCTGTGGCGAGGGAGCTTGCTCCCGTTGGGGCGCGAAGCGGTCCTGAAACCAGAGCACGCGGTTGTTCTGATAAACCGCATGTTCTGATTTTACGACTGCTGCGCAGCCGAACGGGGGCAAGCCCCCTCGCCACAAAAGCTATGCCTATCCCTCCAAAAGTCCCCATTCGGGGAACATCACACTGTCATGCAGGTCGGTTACATCAGTAGCTGTCCGGGACCGCACGACGGAAGCGTGCAAAAACGCGACATTTTTTGTTGATCTCAAGCCCCTCACGCCCTAAAGTTCGCGCCGAACGTCCATGCTGGAAACGATCCATCCGGCTCAAGTACTGACGACGAGACAGCAAGGCCAAGGGAAAGCACCGCTTCCCATGGCCTTTTTGCTTTCGGCGACATGCCTTGGGAAGTAGGCGAACCAAAGTGGGGATACGGAGGACGTTCATTTGCACCCATTGATAATTATTGTTTGCCAGTAGGAGTTCCCAGCATGTCGATCAACGTCGAAGACTATTTCGCGCGCGATACCTTCAACAAAATGAAGGCCTTCGCCGACAAACAAGAAACCCCGTTCGTGGTGATCGACACCGCGATGATCAGCCAGGCCTATGACGACCTGCGCGCCGGTTTCGAATTCGCCAAGGTCTACTACGCGGTCAAGGCCAACCCGGCCGTCGAAATCATCGACCTGCTCAAAGAGAAAGGTTCGAACTTCGACATCGCGTCGATCTACGAGCTCGACAAAGTGATGAACCAGGGCGTCGGCCCGGATCGCATCAGCTACGGCAACACCATCAAGAAATCCAAGGACATTCGCTACTTCTACGAGAAGGGTGTGCGTCTGTACGCCACCGATTCCGAAGCCGACCTGCGCAACATCGCCAAGGCTGCACCGGGTTCGAAAGTCTACGTGCGCATCCTCACCGAAGGCTCGACCACGGCTGACTGGCCTTTGTCGCGCAAATTCGGCTGCCAGACCGACATGGCCATGGACCTGCTGATCCTCGCCCGCGACCTGGGCCTGGTGCCTTACGGCATCTCGTTCCACGTCGGCTCGCAACAGCGCGACATCAGCGTCTGGGACGCCGCGATCGCCAAGGTCAAAGTGATCTTCGAACGCCTGAAAGAAGAAGACGGCATCCACCTCAAGCTGATCAACATGGGCGGCGGCTTCCCGGCCAACTACATCACCCGCACCAACAGCCTGGAAACCTACGCTGAAGAAATCATCCGCTTCCTCAAGGAAGACTTCGGTGACGACCTGCCGGAAATCATCCTCGAGCCTGGCCGTTCGCTGATCGCCAACGCCGGCATCCTGGTCAGCGAAGTGGTACTGGTTGCGCGTAAATCCCGCACGGCGGTAGAGCGCTGGGTGTACACGGATGTGGGCAAGTTCTCCGGCCTGATCGAAACCATGGACGAAGCCATCAAGTTCCCGATCTGGACCGAGAAGAAAGGCGAGATGGAAGAAGTGGTCATCGCCGGCCCTACCTGCGACAGTGCCGACATCATGTACGAAAACTACAAGTACGGTTTGCCGCTGAACCTGGCGATCGGTGATCGTTTGTACTGGCTGTCGACCGGTGCGTACACCACCAGCTACAGCGCGGTTGAATTCAATGGCTTCCCGCCGCTGAAGTCGTTTTACGTGTAAGTGATCTCATGACGTAAAAGGCCCATGTAAAAATGGGCCTTTTTTTATTTCCGTAGCCATTCTTCAAAATGGTTCATCATCGCCATACATTCATGGACGCCCTCGACAGTCGCACCCAGTTTGAAATTCAACTCGCTGAGTTTCGACGTATTCTTTGCTCTCAAGAGTTCGTTCATCGTTTCATTCACGCGCTGATAAATTTCTTCAATAAACAGGCCCATTTTCGAGTTCACAGAAACGAACCCATCAAATAACAGTGCAATATCAGCCTTATACGCGGCGGCCCTGACTGAAGCGTCTCTGGAAGGGTAAGTGATATCCCAGACTGGTGTAGTTCCAGCCTCGCGAAACAACTCCTCTGCCACAGTCGGCAGGGAATGGCAAAGACAGGATTGATAGTTCATCGCCCGGATGAACACCGACTTCAGTCCAAATGACTCGTTATACAGTTCTGTGATCGTGTATTTCAGTTGTCGTACCGCAGCTCTCAGTTCATCAAATCGAAGAAACAACTCATGAAGCAGATCCTTTACATTACGTGGTGGAAATAACTTCCAAGTCGGAGAGCGGGATAAACTGTACAACCTGAAGTCCACCTGACCAATAGGTTCGTTCCTGGACGTCTGCCTGGTTATTTCCAAGGACTCGCGGGAAAACGTGTTGAGATCGCCTAAATAAGCACTGCATAAAAGCCGGGTTTCTTCGGTTCGTCCCCAAAACGCCTGCAGATATCGCTCATTAAACGGGGCATTGCTCAAGCGAGAATCCCTGGCGAGAACCGCCAGTTGGTGACCACTGTTTCTTCGGCGTTCAAACACAACCGGTATTGTGTTGAAAGTAGGATGAAGCGTACTCAAGAACTGGGTGTAACGATCTAACACGCGCCGCTGCGCCGCGATAAACTCATAGACAAGTGTGCTCATCTTCCATGTTGGAGGAGGTGGGTATACAACCCACCTTCTCCACTCCTTACGCCTGATGAATAGTTTTCATATAGTTAACAACATCTGCAATCCGGGCAATCGCGGTATCAGTTCGAGATTCAACGGGCAGGGATTTATCTTGATTAAAGTCTCGGGAGAACCGTTCAAAATCGGCAACCAGATCCGCCAGTTCATTCACATATGCCACCCGGCTATCGTCCAGCTTGTCCAGCGTTCTTACCAATTGAATCTTGCCATCAATCTGGATTAGATCTTTGGCGTATTTTTGCGACTGCACTCGTAGATCGGCTGCTCTCTCCTTGAGCCGGTTGTACGCCTCCAACATGTTGAGATAGGAAATAGCCTTACCGATACCGGAAATCAGTTTTTTTAATGTATCAATGGCCAATAATGCGACTTGAACCTGTGGCGGTGCCAGACCCAGCGCTTGCAGATTATCCAGCGACAGCTGCACCTCTTGGCCGATTTTTTCAATTCCGGCTTTCCCGATCAAGTCGATCGCTTCGGAAACAGACTTCATCTGCCCTGTCAGTTCAGCAAGTTTTTCTTCGGCGTACGTTTTGCGTTCCTCAGCAAATGTCCGATCCTGCTGCAGCGTAGTAACCCACTTTTCAGAGGCCGCTCTGTCGTAAGGAGAGCTGATGCTCTTGTGGACAACTTTTAGATCTTCGGAGTGTGCGGACATTGTGTTGAATACAATTTTGAGTTCCGCCTCCATATCTTCATGAACCTCTTCCACGTCGTCCGGATACTCAAGCTCTGCCTGATAGTCCTTCAGCTTTTTCCCCGAACGCTCCAGCTTGATGGTGGTTGTCTGGGCCTGGCTCCGCAGGTCGGACGTTGTTCTGTTGATAGTGATCGCCAAATTGTTCATCGCCCGGACAGTGCCAGGCAAATAATCGTATTGTTCGACGAGCATCAGTGCAGTGGTGCAAGATTCTTGCACCGCAGCATTATGCCCACGCAGATCCGCCATATTGAAACCTGGAGTTTCCGAAACATTAAATAGCGAATACATGCGTGCCCTACCCTTAACAATCAAACGATCACTTTCATATTCCTTATCCGCCTGCGCGAACACTCCCAACAACTGATCCGAACTTGCTTTTATCTGTTCCCATGGATCAATGACACTCAGTATCTGATTTTTAAAGCGCCTCAAGGAAGTCGCTTCCTCCAGCTGATCGATCTCTTGCACTGAGGCGGCGATGTAGGTACTCAACGCATTCCACACCAGCATCAGATTTTGAGTCGCTACTTCAGCCTCGATCGCAACGTAGCTCAGGTTCTGAAGATCATCACGCACCTTATTCAACGAGCTCAATGTCTGGTTTTTACTGGCCATGAGTTGATTAGAGACGAGTTGCGCCTCCTTGAGTCTATTGCGTTCAACGCGTATGTTTTCAGCCTTGACGCCCTGATAAATTCCAAGAATCAAACCTGCAATATTGAGAGTGGCAGCCGCCGCGATCGCCTCTTGAACCAATTGATCGTATTGCTTATTGAGTACATCGATCTCTTTCGAGCGCTGATCAATTTCACCTTGTAAAATTTTAATATCAGCCTGATACGTATTTTTGGAAACAAACTCCAGGCGCAATTTTATTTCTGGCAGCACTTGCGTACGCATATCAGTGCCAAAGCTGTCCAGCTCTGTTCTTACACTCTCGGCCTTATCATGGCATAACCTGATTTTTGTCAGCAGGTCATTGAGGTAAGCCTTGATGTCCGGAACATCTCCTTCAGGCAAGCCAAGATCAGGAAGATTTGGAATCTTTAGTTTAAGTTTCTGATACTCCTCTGGCGTGTTGATATTGTGCTCTTCCAGGTACTTTGATGACTTGAGATCCTCATAGACCTCTACAATGCCGTTGCCAGTCCTGATAATGCTGCCACCGAATATTTTAAGGTCCGTGCCTGTCAGCATTATTTTCTCGCGCAAGGGCGCCCAGCGCTTGGCATGGTCATACGTCATTGTGAATGTGCGCAGAAAATCTCTCGCGGCAAGTCCCACACCGCCGTTATCTCCTGCGCCATAATTCAGGTACGCATTAACATCCTGGAGCCGGACAGGAAGCGACAACCCCAGGGTTTCATACTTCCTCAGGCTGACAATCTGCTTTGCCGTCAATTGAATCCCGGTCTCCCGGTTAAAATCCTCTCCATCGCCAATCGATGCATCCACAAATACTTTCGGCGCCTTGGCTGCGGCTTGAACGATCTTGTCGTCTATATTGAATTCCATCAGAGACTCCTTGTCTTCTTAGGCTATTTATAAGAATAAGTTACCGTCGATATTGATGAGTTACTTACCCCACTCAATGTCAGATATCGCGTAAAAAGACTCTAATGCAACTCAACACTTAGCCACCAGTATTCATATATATAAAATTAAGACAACTCCATAACAAGATAGCACCACACACAGACGGACCAAGGCAATAAGCCTTGTTGTGCGGTGTTCTTTATTTTTAAGAAGATAACAGTAACGATAGAACGTTACTGTTCAGTCAATTGAGAAAGTCGCAACCGGTACGCATCCGCCATGTCACGGATGTGCGGATGATGCGCGCCCGACAATGATTCAATGCCCACCCGCAGGAAATTCACATTTCCCCCAGCCAGTGCCTTGCGCAACCAGCCCAGTGCATCATCGATATTCCCTTCATCGGCCAGCACCGCGGCATAGCTGAATTGCCCGCGAAAGTCCCCGCCCTTGGCCGAGCGTCGATACCATGCTCGAGCCGAAGAGAGATCCTGCGGGCAATGACGTCCTTCTTCGAGATAGCGCCCCAACAGGTTCATGGATTTTGCGTGGCCCAACTCGGCGGCTCGGCGATACAACGCCAATGCTTGCGCCTGATCTTCGACGACGCCGCGACCGGTCGCCAGCAGGTTGGCGTAGTTGTACATCGCCCAATCCAGCCCGGCCTCTGCTGCGATTCGGTAATGCCGCGCGGCAACCGAGGCATCCGCCGCACAACCCCAGCCGTGTTCGTGACAACGGCCGAGCATGTTGCACGCCATCAGGTGCCCGCCACGAGCGGCAATCTCGAACCAGCGCAATGCCAACGGCTGATCCAGCGCGATGCCGTTGCCGTCCAGCAGGATTTGCCCAAGCAATGCCTGAGCATCGAGTACGCCTTCACGAGCCGCGATCAAAACGGCCTGGGCTGCGCGCGCCGGACTTTGCGCCAGCATGGCCTTGAGCGAATCACCGTCGAGAACTTCCTCGCGGCGCAGTTGATAACTCATACCTCGACCCAGCGGCGCAGCAGGTTGTGATAGGTGCCGGTGAGGCGGATCAGCGAGGGGTGATCAGGCATGTCCTGGGTCAACTGCTGGATCGCGCCGTCCATCTCGAACAGCAAGGCGCGCTGACTGTCTTCGCGCACCAGGCTTTGCGTCCAGAAGAACGAGGCGTAACGCGTGCCACGGGTGACCGCGTTGACCTTATGCAGGCTGGTGCCGGGATACAGAACCATGTCGCCGGCGGGCAACTTCACCCGTTGCGTGCCGAAGGTGTCCTGGATTTCCAGCTCACCGCCGTCGTAGTCCTCAGGCTCGCTGAAAAACAGCGTGGCCGACAGATCAGTGCGCACTCGCTCGATGCTGTTTTTGGGCTGGCGCACCGCGTTATCGATATGAAAATCGAAACTGCCGCCGGCCGTGTAACAGTTAAGCAACGGTGGAAAAACCTTGTGCGGTAACGCGGCGGACATGAACAGCGGATTTTTCCACAGCCGTTCCAGCATCGCCGCGCCGACTTCCTTGGCCAGTGGATGGCCTTCGGGCAGCTGCAAATTGTGCTTGGCCTTGGCCGACTGAAAACCGGCGGTGATTTTGCCGTCCGCCCAATCAGCCTGTTCCAGAGCCTCGCGGATGCGCTGCACTTCTTCTTTCGCGAACAAGCCGGGAATGTGCAGCAACATGACAAAGGCACCTGGAACCAAAGGGGCGCTAATGGTATTGATTCTTATTGCCCGTGTAAAACCCTTGCGACGGACGAAACAGCAAAAACCGTAAGGTTAAATTGTAAAGAATGTAAATTCTTCGCGAATAATAACGTTTCGCAATTGATACAAATACGCGTCTACCCTATATTCCGCGGCCTCAAATCCTTGGGGAGGGGAATTCAAATGTCACGTCAACAACCACACGTACCGGTCAGTTCACCACGTTTGCTCGCATCGGCCATTGGCATGGCGATTACTGCCGGCTCCGCGGGCCACATGGTTTTCGCGGCAGAAAAAGCCGACGAAAAAGCACCGAGTAATGTGATTTCGCTGGGCGCTACCGCCATCACTGGCGAGGCCCAGGACGAGACTTCCTACAACGTCGAAAAAGCCTCCTCGCCCAAGTACACCGCGCCGTTGGTGGACACACCGCGCTCGATCACCGTCATTCCGCAACAAGTCCTCAAGGACACCGGCGCCCTCAACATGCAGGATGCGCTGCGCACCGTTCCGGGCATCACCTTTGGTGCCGGTGAAGGTGGCAACCCGCAAGGCGACCGTCCGTTCATTCGTGGTTTCGACGCCCAGGGCGACACTTACCTGGACGGCGTGCGCGACACCGGTTCGCAGAGCCGCGAGATCTTTGGCGTCGAATCGATTGAAGTCAGCAAAGGCCCGAACTCGGCCATTGGCGGCCGTGGCGCGGCTGGCGGCAGCATCAACCTGGTGAGCAAAAAAGCCCACCTGGGCGACTCGAACGATGCAGGTTTTACCTGGGGTTCGGACCAGACCCAGCGTTTCACCCTGGACAGCAACTATCAGTTCACCGACACCGCTGCCGGCCGTCTGAACCTGATGAGCCACGAGAGCAACGTCGCCGGCCGTGACAGCGTCGACTACGACCGCTGGGGCATCGCGCCTTCGCTGGCCTTCGGCCTGGGCACCGACACCCGCGTCAACCTCGATTACTACCATCTGGAAAGTAACGACACCCCGGACTCGGGCATTCCGTACACCATCCCGGTGGCCGGTTCGGCTGCGCGCACCAAGTCCAATCCGGACAAGCCAAACGATGGCGGCGACAGCTCAAACTTCTACGGCCTGAACGACCGTGACTTCCGCAAGGGCCGCACCGACACCGCGACCTTCGCCATCGAGCACGACCTGAACGACGCGCTGACCGTCAAGAACACCCTGCGTCACGGCACCAGCATGCAGGATTACATCCTGACCCAGCCGGACGACAGCAAGGGCAACGTCAACAACGGCAGCGTCTGGCGCCGCGCGAATACCCGTGTCAGCAACACCGAGACCACAACCAACCAGACCGATCTGTTTGGTGACATGTACATCGCCGGGTTCAAGAACAGCTTCGCCACCGGTATCGAGTTCACCCACGAGGAAAACCAGAAATCCTCGTACAACGTCAACACCGACACCACCCCGCGAACAGCCGCAGCCACCACCAACTGCTCCCCGGCTTTGATCGGCGCACCAAGCGGTTACAACTGCACCTCGCTGTCCAACCCGAACCCGAAAGATCCTTGGAACGGTGCGATCTCGCGCAACTACGCCGGCACCGACACCAAGGCCAACACCTACGCGTTGTATGTGTTCGACACCCTGGAATTGTCCCAGCAGTGGCTGGTGAACATGGGCCTGCGCTACGACCATTTCGACACCGACTACAAAACCTTCAACGGTTCCAGCGTGACCACGTCCAAGGGCGATGACACCAGCGAGTTCGTTACCGGTCAGTTCGGTGTGGTGTACAAACCGGCGGAAAACGGCAGCATCTATGCGTCCTTCGCGACGTCGGCCACGCCACCGGGCAACACCCTGGGCGAAGGTTCGGAAGGCAACCCGCTGGGTGGCACGCCGGACCGCAACGGCAACCTGCTGAAAAGCGACCTGGAGCCGGAAACCACCAAGAACTACGAAGTCGGTACCAAGTGGGACTTGATGAATGATCGCCTGTCCCTGACCGCCGACATCTTCCGCACCGAGAAAGACAACGCCCGCGTCCAGGTCGACACCACGACTTATGAAAACGCCGGCAAAACCCGCGTTCAGGGTGTCGAACTGTCGGCCACCGGCAAGCTCACCGACAAATGGCAAGTCTTCGCCGGTTACGCCTACATGGACAGCGAGCAAGTCGACGGCGGTCCGCTGGGCGCAGCCAACGATGGCAACGAACTGCCTAACACACCGAAAAACAGCGCCAGCCTGTGGACGACCTACCAGGTCACGCCAAAGCTGACCATCGGTGGCGGTGCGTTCTATGTCGACGATGTCTTCGGCAGCGTGGCCAACACCACCATGGTGGAGTCCTACGTTCGTTACGACGCGATGGCAGCCTACAAGCTGAGCAAAAACGTCGACCTGCAACTGAACGTGCAGAACCTGACCGACGAAACGTACTACGACAAGGCCTTCTCGACCCACTTCGCCAACCAGGCGGCGGGCCGTACGGCATTGCTGAGCACCAACTTCCACTTCTGATAGAAGCGGGACGAAGAAGCCCTGCTCATTCGTGAGTGGGGCTTTTGTGCGTAAAAAAGAATGTTTCTCGACAACCCACGGCATAATGCGCGCCGTGATGATAATTTTTGAACGAACAAGGCGAGTGACGTGTTGAAGAAAACCCTGTTCCAGTTGCACTGGTTTTTCGGCATCAGCGCCGGGCTGGTCCTGGCCCTGATGGGCATCACCGGGGCGACGGTGTCGTTTCAGGATGAAATCCTGAACGTGCTCAACCCCTCCGTGTTGCAGGTCGAGAAGCAGGTCGCCGGCGTCCTGCCGCCCGTCGAACTGGTCGAGCGCATCGAAGCCGCGTCCGGCAAAAAAGTCTCGATGCTTTCCGTCGAGACCGACAGCGGCCATGCGGCCAAAGTATTTTTCACCCCGCCGCCGGGCCAACGCCGTGGCGAGATGCGCTATTTCGACCCGTATACCGCCGAGCTCATGGGCGATGCCACCGGCCAGGACTTCTTCGGCTTCGTGCTGCAACTGCATCGTTTCCTCGCCATGGGCGACACCGGTCGCAACATCACCGGCGCGTGCACGCTGATCCTGGTGTTCTTCTGCCTCTCCGGCCTGTACCTGCGCTGGCCGCGCCAGTGGAACAAATGGCGTGCCTGGCTGACCCTGGACTGGAAGAAAAAGGGTCGCAGCTTCAACTGGGATTTGCACTCGGTCGCCGGCACCTGGTGCCTGGTGTTTTACCTCCTGGCGGCACTGACCGGGTTGTCCTGGTCGTATGAGTGGTACAACAAAGGCCTGACCCGCTTGCTCTCCGACGCGCCACAAAACGAGCGCGTGCGCGGTGGTCGTGGCCCGGCCCCCAGTGGTCCGGCGCCAACCGCCGACTACGCGGCCATATGGAGCAGCGTCTACAGCGCCGCAGGCCCGGCACTCAGCGCCTACAACATCCGTATGCCGCCCGTGGCCGGTCAGCCGGCGACCGTGTACTACCTGCTGAACACCTCACCCCACGACCGCGCCCTGAACCAGATCACCCTCGATCCGGCGACCGGCATCGTCAAGCAACATGATCGCTACAGCGACAAGAGCCTCAAGGCGCAATGGCTGACCAGCATTTATGCACTGCACGTCGGCAGCTACTTCGGCATTGTCGGGCGCATCATCCTGACCATTACCGCGCTGACCATGCCGTTGTTTTTCGTCACCGGCTGGATGCTGTACCTCGATCGTCGGCGCAAGAAAAAGCAGATCAAGGACGCACGCAAAAGTCTCGAACAATCGGACAGCGATGCACCGGCATGGTTGATCGGCTTCGCCAGCCAGAGTGGATTTGCCGAACAATTGGCGTGGCAGACCGCCAGCCAATTGCAGGCCGCCGGCGTGCCGGTGAACGTGCAGCCGCTGGCGAGCGTCAGTGAACAGGATCTGCTGGATTCCACCAACGCGCTGTTCGTAGTCAGTACGTTCGGCGACGGTGAAGCGCCCGATAGTGCGCGCGGGTTCGAACGCAAGGTGTTGGGTCGGTCGTCGAGCCTTGAGCGCTTGAACTACGCGGTGCTCGGCCTCGGTGATCGCCAGTATCAACACTTCTGCGGCTTCGCCCGACGTTTGCACACCTGGCTGGGCGAGCACGGCGGCAAGACCTTGTTCGCCCCGGTGGAAGTCGACAGCGGCGACCCGTACGCCTTGCGTCACTGGCAGCAACAACTGGGCCTGTTGACCGGGCAAACACCGGTCGACACCTGGCAAGCGCCAAGCTACGACAATTGGACGCTGACCCGCCGCGAACTGATGAACCCGGACAGCATTGGCGCGCCGGTGTACTTGTTGGGCCTCGCCGCCCCGTCCACCAGCAGTTGGCTGGCGGGTGATCTGGTGGAAGTGCTGCCTCGTAACTGCCCGTGGGCCATCGAGCATTTTCTCGACGGTTTGGGCATCGACGGGCGCGCTGCGGTTGCAGTCGATGGCTGGTCACAACCGCTGGAGCAAGCCCTCGCCACGCGCCAGTTGCCGGAAAACAGAGCCCATCTGGTCGGCCTGCACGCTCAGGCACTGATTGATGCGCTGGTGCCGTTGGCCATGCGCGAATACTCCATTGCTTCGATTGCGGCCGACGGCATTCTGGAACTGATCGTGCGTCAGGAAATGCACGCCGATGGCAGCCTGGGCATCGGCTCCGGCTGGCTGACCGAACACGCTCCCGTGGGGGGCACCATCAGTCTGCGAGTGCGGCGCAACAGCGGGTTCCATCTGCCGGTCGAGCCGGTACCGATGATCCTGCTGGGCAACGGCACCGGTCTGGCCGGGCTGCGCAGTTTGCTCAAGGCACGCATTGCCGACGGGCAACAACGCCACTGGCTGCTGTTTGGCGAGCGCCATCGGGAACACGATTACCTGTGCCGCGATGAGCTGGAGGAGTGGTTGATTTCAGGTGACCTGGAGCGCCTGGACCTGGCGTTCTCGCGCGATCAGGCCGAGAAGATTTATGTGCAGGATCGCCTGCGTGAGTCGGCGGACGAGTTGAAGAAATGGTTGGCTGATGGCGCCGTCATCTACATCTGCGGCAGCTTGCAAGGGATGGCGTCAGGGGTGGATCACGTGCTCAATGAAGTGCTCGGGATTGCAGAGGTCGATCGCCTGATCGAACAAGGCCGCTACCGCCGCGACGTCTACTGACACCCCACCAAAAATGTGGGAGCGGGCTTGCTCGCGAATGCGATCTGACAGTCAACATTTCTGTTGAATGTCATGCCCCCTTCGCGAGCAAGCCCGCTCCCACATTGGTTCTGTGGCGGATCAAAAATGTGCGCAGCCCTCTCAGACCGGCTGCACTTTCTGCTCAAACACCGCCACCCCATCCAGATCCCGCAACACCACGCTCATCTCCCCCGTTTGCCCATCAATATTCACTTCGCCAAAAAACTGAAACCCGGCAAACGGTGAAGTGTTTTGTGCCGCCGGTGCCTTCTCGAATACCACCTCAGGTCCGAAGGTCTTATCCAGCGGATTCGGCCCAAAGCTCCCTGCGTTCAGCGGTCCGGCGACAAACTCCCAGAACGGTTCAAAGTCCTGAAACGCGGCACGATCCGGGTGGTAGCGATGCGCTGCGCAGTAATGCACATCCGCCGTCAAAAACACGAAGTTACGCACCTGCTGTGCCCGCAGGAAACCCAGCAACTCGGCGATTTCCAGTTCCCGCCCCTGAGCCGGTCCCGGATCACCGTTGGCGACCGCTTCCCAGCGCGCCACTCCCGGGCTGACCTCACCGTCGGGCACGCCCAAACCAATCGGCATGTCAGCGGCAATGACTTTCCACTGGGCGTGCGAGCCTTTCAGTTCCTGCTTGAGCCAGTCCAGTTGCTCGCGCCCGAGAAAGGGCTTGGCCGCGCCGAGGTTGTCGTCGTTGGCGCCGCGGTAACTGCGCATGTCGAGCACAAACACATCGAGCATCGGCCCATAGCTGAGCTTGCGATAAATCCGCCCGCCGTTGTCGGCGCTCTGCAAACGCATCGGCGCATATTCGAGCCAGGCCTGTCGTGCGGGGCCGACCAGGTTGTGGATATCTTTCTCCTGATAGCGCACATCGAGTTGCTTGCCCGGCGACCAGTTGTTCACCACTTCGTGGTCGTCCCATTGCCAGATCTGCGGGACCTCGGCGTTGAAACGGCGGATGTTTTCGTCCATCAGGTTGTAGCGGTAGTTACCGCGAAAATCGTCGAGGTTTTGCGCGACCTTGCTCTTGGCTTCAGTGGTGATGTTGCGCCACACCCGACCGCTTTCGGTGGGCAGTTGCGCGGGCACCGGGCCGTCGGCGTAGATGGTGTCGCCGCTGTGGATAAAGAAGTCCGGCAGGCGCAAACGCATGGCTTCGTAGATACGCATGCCACCGATGTCCGGGTTGATACCGAAGCCTTGGCCGACGGTGTCGCCACTCCAGACAAAACGAATATCGCGACGGGTTTGCGGCACGCTGCGCAAATGGCCAAACCAGGGTTCGCTGGCGACGCCGGTTTGGGCATCTTCGAAGGTCACGCGATAGAAAATCGCCTGATCGGCGGGCAGGCCGGTGAGTTCGACCCGCGCAGTGAAATCGGTGCGCGCATCGGCCAGCGGCGAGACAAATCGGCGCGGGTTGCTGAACAGGCTGCGAGTGTCCCATTCCACGACCATTCGCGCGGGGCGGTCGCTGCGGCTCCAGACCATCGCCCGGTCGCCCAGCAGGTCGCCGGACTGCACGCCGTCGGTGAGTAGCGGACGATCCTTGACCGAAGCGATCACGGCCGGCGCCAACCCCGGCAACAACAGCCCGGCGCCCACCGCTTGCAGGACCCGACGGCGACCGAGGTCGAATTCGCTCATGGTGTTCTCCCTGAAAAGGAAAACTAAAGCACATGCCCATGAAACCGGTGTGACACCGCCCCCTGTAGGAGTGAGCCTGCTCGCGATGGCGGTGTAACAGTCAACTTATCTATTGAATGTTATGCAGCCATCGCGAGCAGGCTCACTCCAGGGGGTTGGTGGTGTCAGGCGTTGGCGGGTTCCAGCGCCAGCTCGGCCGCTTCAGGCCGTTTGAGCAGCGCATACGCCACAGCCGTCAGCAAGCTCCCGGCGACAATCGCCAGCAAGTACAACAACGCATGGTTGATCGCATTCGGGATCGCCAGCACAAACAAACCACCGTGCGGCGCCATCAGCTTGCAGCCGAAATACATCGACAACGCCCCGGTCAGCGCACCACCGGCAATACTCGCCGGGATCACCCGCAACGGGTCTTTCGCGGCAAACGGAATCGCGCCTTCAGAGATGAAGCACAACCCCAACACCAGCGCCGCTTTACCGGCCTCGCGCTCGGTCTGGGCAAACTTGCGCCGTGCAATGAACGTGGCGATGCCCAGGCCAATCGGCGGCACCATGCCGGCGGCCATGGTCGCGGCCATCGGTGCATAACTCTGCGACGCCAGCAGCCCCACCGAGAACGCGTAAGCCGCTTTGTTGATCGGCCCGCCAAGGTCGACGCACATCATGCCGCCCAGCAACACGCCGAGCAGAATCGCGTTGGTGGTGCCCATGCTGTCGAGGAAGTGGGTGAGCCCTTCGAGCATTCCGGCCACCGGTTTGCCGACCACATAAATCATCACCAGGCCGGTGAACAGACTCGCCAGCAACGGAATGATCAGGATCGGTTTCAGCGCCTCGAGACTCTGCGGCAAACGCGCATAACGGTTGATCGCCTGCGCCGCATATCCGGCGATGAAACCGGCAATGATCCCGCCGATAAAACCGGCTCCCAGGGTGCTCGCCAACATTCCGCCGATCATCCCGGGCGCCAGCCCCGGCCGGTCGGCAATCGAGTAGGCGATGTAACCCGCCAGCAGCGGCACCATCAACTTGAACGCCGTCTCGCCGCCGATCTGCATCAGCGCGGCCGCCAATGTGCCCTGCTCCTTGAAGGCGGTGATGCCGAACACAAAGGACAACGCGATCATCAAGCCGCCCGCCACCACCATCGGCAACATGAACGACACACCGGTCAGCAGGTGCTTGTAGACGCCGGTTTTTTCTTGCTTGGCCGGGCCGCTGGAGCCGCTCGTAGCGGTTTCCTGCCGGCCTTCGGCCAGCGCTTTGTTCAGTGTCGCTTCGGCCTGTTTCAGCGCAATGCCGGTGCCGCAGCGGTAAATCTTCTTGCCGGCGAAACGCTCGGTGGCGACTTCGATATCACAGGCCAGCAGCACCACATCGGCATCGGCAATCGCCGCCGCGCTCAACGGATTGCGCGCGCCGACCGAGCCCTGGGTTTCCACTTGCAGGTCGTAACCCAGACGCTTGGCGGCTTGCTGCAAGGCTTCGGCGGCCATGAACGTGTGCGCGACGCCGGTCGGGCACGCGGTGATCGCGACCAGTCGTGGCGCGTTTTTTGTGGAGGTCGCAGGCTCGGCGACCGCTTCAGGGGCTACGTACACCTGAGCTTCTTCAGCACCGCGCCGCAGCACCGCTTCAACATCTTGCAGGGCTTGCGCCGGGGTGCTCTGGAACACGCGTTTGCCGACGAATCGCGTCATGTCCACCGGCACGCTGGTCACCAGCAACACCCACTCGGCGCCTTCGATCGTGGTCGCCGACAACTGACGCTCCGGATGCGTCGCATCCACCACTTCAACGCACGTCATCCAACCCTGACGCTGAGCCGCCGCATCGAGCAAACGGGCGCACAGCACACTGGTGACCATGCCGTTCGGGCAGGCCGTAACAATGGCTAACTTCATCACAATCCCTCTTATTGTTCTGTCAGGGGGCGCACGCGCACGCCCTGTTCGAGCTGCGCCAATTGCGCGGCATCGCCGATGCCGAAACCGATCTGGGTGACCGCCATCGCGGCAATCGCCGTGGCGGTGCGCAGGGTCTGTTCCGGGGTGTCGGCGCTGAGCAGACCATGGAGCATGCCGGCCAGTAACGAGTCGCCCGCACCGACCGTGCTGGCGACGCTGACCTTGGGCGGCGTGGCATGCAGCGCCGAGCCGACACTGAACCAGTTCACGCCATCGGCACCGTGAGAGATCACCACATGCTCGATACCTTGAGCGTGCAAACGGCTCGCCGCCTCGGCTTGTGCCGTGACCGAAACAACCTCGCAACCGAGTGCATCGGCCAGCTCTTCGGTGTTCGGTTTGATCAGCCACGGCCCGGCCTTGAGCGCGGCACGCAGCGCTTCGCCGCTGGTGTCGAGGGCGACGTTCAGACCGAGTTTTTTCAAGCGCACAATCAACGCCTGCAACCAACGCGCACTGACGCCCAGCGGCAAGCTTCCGGCGACGACCACGGCGTCATGACCCGGTGCAATCTGCTCCAGGCGTTCGAGCAATTCCTGCTGCGCCGCTTCACTCACTCGCGGCCCCGGACCGTTGACGTCGGTGATGCGCCCATCGCTTTCCGCGAGTTTGATATTGCTGCGAATCTCGCCGGGAACGCGGATGAACGCGTCGACAAAACCGCGCTTGGCGAACAGGGTTTCGAACGCCTGCAAATTATCTTCCCCGAGGAAGCCGCTGACGGTCAGTTGATGACCAAGGTCCGCCAACACTTGCGCCACGTTGATGCCTTTACCGGCAGCGTGGGTGTGCATGGCGTCGCTGCGGTTGACCTGACCGGGTTCAAGGCGCGGCAACTGGACGGTCAGGTCCAATGCCGGGTTGAGGGTCAGGGTTAAAATCCGGGCCATTACAGAGCCTCCACTAATGCGCGCACTTCATTGGCGCTGCCCACGGCCAAGGCCTCTTGGGCGAGAATTTGCGTCTGGGCGAGGCTGAGTTCGCGAATGCGCGCCTTGACCTCGGCGATGCTGCGCCCCGACACGCTGAGTTCGTCCACGCCCAGCCCGACCAGCACCGGCACCGCCAGCGGGTCCGCCGCCAGTTCACCGCAGACGCCGACCCATTTGCCATGGGCATGCGCCGCACGCACGGTGATGTCGATCAGTTGCAGCACCGCCGGGTGCAAGCCGTCGGCCTGGGCGGACAAGGTCGGATGACCACGATCGATGGCCAGGGTGTATTGGGTCAGGTCATTGGTGCCGACGCTAAAGAAGTCGACCTCTTTGGCCAGCACCGGCGCCAGCAAGGCAGCCGACGGCACTTCGATCATGATCCCCAGTTGCAGGTCGGCAACCGGGATTTCCAGGCGCAAGCGCTCGGTCATGTCCCGCGCTTGGCGCCATTCATCGACGCTGCCGACCATTGGAAACATGATCCGCAGCGGACGGTTATCGGCGGCCCGCAGCAAGGCGCGCAATTGCGCTTCCATGATTTTCGGACGTTGCAGGGTCAGGCGAATACCGCGCACGCCGAGGAACGGGTTTTCTTCTTTGGCGATCGGCCAATACGGCAGCGGTTTGTCGCCACCGACGTCGAGGGTGCGCACCACCAGCGGCCGACCGGCCAGGCCGTCGAGGACGCGGCGGTATTCAACTTCCTGAGTGGCCTCGTCCGGCGCTTGCGTATGGGCCATGAAAATCAGTTCGGTGCGCATCAAGCCGATGCCTTCGGCGCCCTGCTCTACCGCACTGACTACACCAGCGCTCTCGCCAATGTTGGCGAACACTTCAACCGCGTGACCGTCGGTGGTCAGCGCCGGTTGATGACGTTGTTCAGCGGCCACTTTCAGGCGCTGTTCGCGGGTGTCGCGTTCTTCGGTGGCGCGCTGCAACGTCAGCGCATCGGCGTCCACATGCAGGCGCCCGCGCTGGCCATCAATCAGCAACGGCGTGCCCGGCGCCAACAGCAACACCGCCGCGCCAGCACCGACCAGCGCCGGAATACCCAGCGCCCGGGCGACGATCGCGCTGTGCGCCGTGGCGCCGCCGCGAGCCGTGAGAATGCCGGCGACGCGGGCCGGATCGAGACGCGCGACGTCGGACGGACCGACTTCGTCCATCACCAGAATGTAAGGCTGGTCCGGCTCGCTCGGCGTTTCGACGCCGCTCAGTTGCGCCAGCACGCGCCGGCCGATGTCGCGCAAGTCTGCCGCACGCTCGGCGAGCAACGCGTCCTGCAACGATTCCTGTTGTTTGGCCGCCGCTTCGATCACCGCCATCCACGCCGCTTCGGCGCTTTCGCCTTGCTTGAGGCGAGTGTCGACTTCATCGGTCAGTTCCGGGTCGTCGAGCATTTCCTGATGGGTGATGAAGATCTCGCGGATCGCCTTGGACGTGCTGCGCTCGATAAGGCCTTCGATGTCGCGACGTACCTGCGCCAGCGCCTGTTTGAGACGCTCGCGCTCGATGGCGGCGGACTCACCACGCAGCGGGTATTCGATGGTTTGCAGCACTTGAATATGCGCCGGGCCGATAGCAATGCCCGGTGCCGCCGCGATGGCTTGAATCAGGCTGCCGGACGCCGGGGCGAGCAGCACTTCGGCGATATCTGCGAGCTCTTCGCGTTGTTGACTCACGGCTGGCAAAGGCTCGATTTCTTCGCCGAGGCCTTCTTCGATGGCAGCCAGCAAGGCCGGCAAGGCGTCGGCGGCAATGCTCGGTTCGGCGATGAATTCCAGCAGCTGACCCCGACGGGCGCCGAGGCTGAGCAGTTTGCTCAAGCTTTTCACCGACACCGCGCTGTCCTGGCCGTCGATGATGCGTACGCGAATTTCGCCTTCAAAACTTTTCGCTAACTGGGCGAGGATCTTCGCCGGGCGCGCGTGCAAGCCGTGGGCGTTGGCCAATGCGATGCGCGCGCTCGGCCAGTCCGCCGGCAGTTCGCCGCCAAGGACTTCGAGCACTTTGCGGCTGCTGGTGGCGCGGCCCAGTTCATGGCCACGGCCTTCAATCAGCAACGCACACAGACGTTCGAGCAAGGCCTGATGGGCTTCACCGAGGCTGGCCAGGCAGAACAGGCCGCTGAGCGGCTGGCCGAGGTAGCGAATCGGTTTGTCCGGGGTGACGAAGGCCAGGCCCGGGCGCTTGACCGTTTGTTCGCTGTGTAACCACCACAAGCCATCGCCCAGCGGCAGCGCTTCTACTTGTTGCAACACCGCGGAGAAACCGTTGCTCACGCAATCAGCCTGGCGCAGCAATCGCGCGCCGCGCCAGACCAGTTCCTCGAAGTCATCGGCCGACACACCCAAGCCGATCATCTGCGCATCCAGCGCCAATTCCTGCGGCGCGCCTTGCAGCAGTTTCAACAAGGCTTCGGCGGAGCTTGCACGACGCAAGGCCTGGCCCAGGTCGGTTTCGCCGAGGGCGCGGGTCAACAGTTGCAGCAAACGCAAATGTTCGTCGGACTTGGCCGCGATGCCGATCGCGAGATACACAATCTGACCGTCGCCCCAATCCACGCCATCGGGGAACTGCATCAGCCGCACGCCGGTGGAAAACACCAGGTCGCGGGTTTGCGGTGTACCGTGGGGGATGGCAATACCTTGACCGAGAAAGGTCGAGCCCTGAGCCTCGCGCGCCTGCAAACCTGCCAGGTACCCGTCGGCGACCAGGCCATCGGCGACCAGATGCTCGGCCAGTAGCTGCAACGCAGCGGACTTATCCACAGCCGATTGGCCCATGGATATCTGCTCTAGAGTGAGCTCGAGCATGCTTTCTCCTTTTTGGCGTCTGAGGGCGCCAGGTATTGTTTTGAATGAATCAGCTTAAGCGTTTAACCGTCACTTTTGGCGGTTTCACGGCAGAACCGGCCAAGGGTGCGTATAACCCTGAAAATACGCTTGCTGAAACGTTTAATCTAGAACACTTGGCACGTTACTCGATAATGTCGCATCCTTGAAGCCCAACTTGTCGGATGTGCGTGGACAATAGTCGCCTGCCGGATTCGGGTAGGATTGGCGAAAATGTCGGGGCAAGCTCGAAAAAACAAGGAAATCCCGAGTTGAAACTCAGTGATATCGCACAGTTGGCCGGTGTGTCCGTAACCACCGCCAGTTATGTCATTAATGGCAAAGCCGAACAGCAACGCATCAGCAGTGCCACCGTCGAGCGCGTGCGCGCGGTCGTCGAACAGCATGGCTTTACGCCCAACCCTCAAGCGGCCGGGTTGCGCAGTCGGCACACGCGCACCTTGGGTTTTATTCTGCCGGACCTGGAAAACCCCAGTTACGCGCGAATCGCCAAACTGCTGGAACAAGGCGCCCGGGCACGCGGCTATCAGTTGCTGATCGCCAGCTCCGACGATGCGCCGGACAGTGAGCGGCAATTGCTCAAACTGTTCCGCGCCCGGCGCTGCGATGCGCTGATCGTCGCCAGTTGCCTGCCGACTGATGACGACAGCTACCGCCAGCTACAGGCCAAAGGCATGCCGATCATCGCCATCGACCGGGTCATGGAGCCCGAGCACTTTTGCTCGGTCATCAGTGACGACCGCGAGGCCAGCCTGCAATTGACCCGCAGTCTGCTGGACCCGTTGCCCAAGCAGATCGCCTTGATCGGCGCACGCCCCGAGTTGAGCATCAGCCAGGAACGCGCTGCCGGTTTCAAAGAGGCGCTGGACGGCTTCAAAGGCGAGGTACTGATCGAGCACGGCGAGTCGTTCAGCCGCGAGTGTGGCAAGCAGTTGATGGAAGAAATGCTCCAGCGTCTGGGGCATTTGCCGGACGCCTTGGTGACCACTTCCTACGTGTTGCTTCAGGGGGTGTTCGATGCCTTGCATGACTTCCCGCTGAAAACCCGTCCGTTGCGCCTCGGGACGTTCGGTGACACGCAGCTGCTGGACTTCCTGCCGCTGCCGGTCAACGCCATGGCCCAACAGCATCAGTTGATCGCCGATAAAGCCTTGGCCCTGGCCTTGGCCGCCATCGAGCAGTCCGATTACCAACCCGGCGTGCAGGCCATCGCGCGGACCTTCAAGCAGCGTATTCACCGGGACTGAACCGTGGAGCTGATCGACAGCCACACTCATCTGGATTTTCCGGATTTCGACGCGGATCGTCAGGCGCTGCTGGCCGAAAGCCGCGCCTTGGGCGTGCGTCGAATGGTGGTGCTGGGGGTCTATCAGGCGAATTGGCAGCGTGTCTGGGACCTGGTGCAAAGCGATCCCGACTTGCATGCCGCATTCGGTTTGCACCCGGTGTACCTGGAAGACCATCGACCCGAAGATCTACAGGAACTCGGTGACTGGCTGACGCGCCTGACCGGCAATCGGCAATTGTGCGCCGTGGGCGAGATCGGCCTGGATTACTTCATCGAAACCCTGGACCGCGAACGCCAGCAGGCGCTGTTCGAAGCGCAACTGCAACTGGCGGCGGACTTCAACCTGCCAGCGCTGATCCACGTGCGGCGCAGCCATGCGGCGGTGATTGCCACGCTGAAACACTTTCGATTGAAACGTGCCGGGATCATCCATGCCTTCGCGGGCAGCAAAGAAGAAGCGCGCGAGTACATCAAGCTCGGATTCAAACTCGGGCTGGGTGGCGCCGCGACCTGGCCGCAGGCGCTGCGCATGCACCGTGTGCTCGCCGAATTGCCACTGGAATCGGTGGTGCTGGAAACCGACTCGCCGGACATGGCGCCGGCCATGTTTCCCGGTCAACGCAACAGCCCGGCGCACCTGCCGGCGATCTGCTCGGCGCTGGCGCAGATCATGGCGATCAGCCCTGAGCAACTGGCCGGCGCCAGCACGGCCAACGCCTGCGAGCTGTTCAACTGGTAATCAGTCGGCGTGGGCCTTGGCGGCTTCCAGAATCAGCGTGATGTGTTGCCGGTGATGGGCAAACTGTATGACGACGAAGTAGACCAGAATGGCGCCCAGCGAAAAATTCAGCTGTTCGACGACGCTGAGCATGCCGATCCATTCCATGACCAACGCCACCAAGATCGCGGTGCACACCATCACCAGCGTGCTCGCCCGCAGCAAGCCCAGTGAATCGAGCGATTTGAAGCGCCTGATCTGTTTCGGGTCGCTCAATTGCAAGGCTTTGTGGCAGTGAGTACAGGCGAACGATTCGTTGATTGCAATCGCGTTGAGTTGCCAGGCTTCCAGTTGCAGGGTGCTCCCGCAGTGAGCGCAGTGCCCCTGTATTCCCATTGTTGCAACAGACATTACCGCGCCTCCTCAGGGCTGGCCAGAGTGAATGATCTTCCTTCATTGAAGACGAAAAATCAGAGCACGGCGGAAAACAAGACATTACCTACCCGCAAAGGGAAAACGCACTACAGATTATTCGCAAAACCTGTGGGAGCGAGCCTGCTCGCTCCCACAGGGATTTTCTCAGACCCGGAAGGCGCTGATCAGGTGCTTGAGTTCTACCACTTGGGCCGACAACGCGCGGCTGGCATCCTCGGTCTGGTGCGCCCCTTCGGCGGTACGTTCGCCAGCGCGGTTGATCTCGACGATGTTCTGATCAATGTCGTGGGCGACAGCGGTCTGCTGCTCGACTGCCGCAGCGATCTGCTGGTTCTGGTCCACGATCATGCCGACAGCGCCGAGGATGTTTTCCAGCGCCTGCTGGACTTTTTCCGACTGCCCGACCGTGCCATCGGCCACCTGATGGCTGATGCCCATGGCCTTGACCGCCGCGCCGACGCCGCTGTGAAGCTTGCTGATCATCTGCTCGATTTCTTCGGTCGATTGCTGAGTGCGCTTGGCCAGCGTGCGGACCTCATCGGCCACCACCGCAAACCCGCGCCCCTGCTCACCGGCCCGAGCGGCTTCGATGGCCGCGTTAAGGGCCAGCAGATTGGTCTGCTCGGCGATGCTCTTGATCACTTCCAGCACTCGGCTGATGGACTGGCTGTCGCTGGCCAGTTGATTGATCACGATCACTGACTGATCGATCTCACTGGCCAATTGCGCGATGCTGCCCTGCTGGGACGCCACCAGACCGCGACCGCTGATGGTCTCGTCGTTGACGCTGTGGGCGCTGCTGACTGCGGCAGCGGCACTGCGCGCCACTTCAAGGGAAGTGGCCGACATCTGGTTCATGGCCGTGGCGACCTGCTCGATCTGCGAACGTTGCCCTGCCACCGCTTGGTTGCTCTGGGTGGAGACGCTTTGCACCTGCCCGGCCTGACGCTCGACCTCATTGACGGTCTGCCCGACGCGTTCGATCAGGTCATGGATTTTCTTCACGGTGCCGTTGAATACCTCACCCAACTCTCCGAGCTCATCGCGGCTTTCAGCGCGGAAGGTCACCGTCATGTCGCCCGCAGCAACCGTGTCCATCATGGCGCCAAGACGCTTGAGGGTGGTGCGGGTCGACGCGTAGAAGCCGCCGTAAAGGTAGAAAATCAACACAAACACCACCGACAACGCCACGGCCTGCAAAACCATGTGGTTGCGGTTCTGTCCCAGTCGCTGCTGCAGCTGGGTGCCGAGAAACTTCAGGGTGGCTTCGTTGAGTTGGTAGGTCTGGTCCATCAGGCCGGTGACCTGATCGTAAAAATCCTGCCAGGGTGCATCCAGGGTGTCTGCCATCACCACTTTTTCTTCGAACAGCTCGCTGGCTTTTTTCAGCGAGGCCTTGCTGCTGTCGGCTTGAACGGCCAGGGTTTCACGCGCCGCTTTGCTGGAACCCAGTGCGTCCTGCAATTTCAAGCCGTATTCGCCCTGGAGCTTTTCGATCTGCGCCAACAGTTCATCGAATCTAGTGCTCGATGCCGAGTTGAGAAAGCCTTGTCCGAGGGAAAAAGAACCCATCGCCCGCCCTTCGCCCAGCAGTTGAGTCACTGGTGGGGTGACGTTGGTAATCAGCTCGCTCAGTTGGCGCATGTCGCTTTGGCTGTCGCGACTGAGGCCGGCCTGGGTGGCGATGATCTGGCTGAAAATCTGCGCGTTGCCCAGCAGTTTGCTGATCATTCCGCTTTTGCTTTGCAGAGAGGTTTCCGTTTGCTGGGCCTTGAACGCGGCGATCATTTCATCGCGTTTGCCGTCGAAAACCGTGACCTGCTCCGGATCAGTGGTCATCGCGGTCAGCCCTTGCAGGCGCGCCAGAATGCTTTGCTCCAACGCGCCGATCTTCGACTCGACGTTGCCGGCCTTGCCGGACTGACCGAGTGTGACGTTGATCTGCACCAGATTGTTCAGGGTCTCCAAGTCACGCCGCAGCGTCATGCCACTGCCCAGCAGGTCGAGGCTTTGCAGCTCGACTTGCGTACCCTGAAATTCGCGATAGGAGTCGCGCACCAGATAAAAGTTGGTGACCAGCATGGGCACAAGGAACAGTACGCTGATCAGGCTGAACTTCATGCCGAAACTCAGGCGGTTCATCAGCGCGACGGCGGGATAGAGCAAGCTCTTCACTGGAAGTCTCCCATGGCATTCTTATTTTTATTTGGCAGGCGCGGCTCAGCGGCAGATAGCCACTACTCAGCGCTATCCCTGTATATCTTAAATCGGCAGGGGGTTTTGTAACTTAAGGTTAACGAGCTGTGGCGAGGGGGCTCGCCCCCGTTCGGCGGCGTAGCAGGCGTCGTGAATCCCCTGAAGATTGTCAGATTTATTGCATCATTTGGATCGCAGCCTGGCGCAGGGTGCGCCAGCTGCTGTAGCGATGGGTACTAGGGAAGGACAGTCCACAGCGCAAAACCCGCGTACCAGAGCACCGCCGCGCGCAGCAGTAGCTCCCAGATCCGGTCCAGGCTGTTGATGCCATCCGGTCCGACGACCGGTGCCGGAATTTCACCGGCGACCATGCCGACCTTCTCGATCAGCTGAGCGGCGCTGATGTTCCAGTTCAACAACTCATGCAACATCACCCGGCCGACCGCCACAAAGTTGCCGACCAGTGCAAAACTCGCCGCCAGCAAGCGCACGGGCACCCAATCAAAGGCGTGACGCAATTGTGCCGCGCGTTCGACCACGGCGGGGTTCTGTCCATGCTCTTCGGCCAGCGCCAGCAAGCGATAGCTCAGGGCGGCCACTGGCCCCAGCAGGAAGTACCAGAAAATGACGGCGAAGAAACTCTGGTAAGCCTCCCAGAGCAGGTGCGCTTCGACCCGCTCCAGCAATTGCTCGCCGCTGTCGGCGCAAATATCCAGGTCTCGCTTGGCCACATGCGCGGCGGCTTGCAGGTCCTCGCGGCGCCAGGCATCGCGAAACGGCCCCAGCCCGGCCAGCAGATCGCCGCGTCCGAGGCTGTAAATCACCACCAGCAAATGCACCGGCAATGCCAGCAGACCATAGGCCACCGGATCCAGCACCACCAGCAGCAACCCCAGCAGCGCGACCGGCAACAACACCATAATCACCAAAATCAACCAGGGCCGGTCGATCAGGCGTGGCATGACCTCAAGCTTGTTCAGCTCGCGTACCCAACCGCCATCACGTTGAACCCGATGGCGCAGTGCCGAGAACTTCTCGATCCATACCGCCAACAGCAACACCAGAAAACTCATTGTCCTTCCTCTTTTGCCAGCGCCGCGCGATAGCGTGCCCAGTCGAACGCCGGTCCTGGATCGGTCTTGCGCCCTGGGGCAATGTCGCTGTGCCCGCAAATGCGCTGCGCAGTGATGCCGGTGTAGGCGTTTTGCAGCTGTCGGGTCAAGGCCGTCAGCGCGTGATACTGAGCATCGGTGAACGGCAGATCATCCGTGCCTTCAAGTTCGATGCCCACGGAAAAATCGTTACAGGTTTCCCGGCCCTCAAAATTCGAGATGCCGGCGTGCCAGGCGCGCTCAAGACAAGAGACAAACTGAGTGACCGTGCCGTCACGCTCAATCAGAAAGTGCGCTGACACCCGCAAGTCAGCAATACCTTCAAAATAAGGATGCTCCGTGACATCCAGACGATTCTGGAAGAATTCCTGCACTTTTCCGGTCGCGAACTGCGCTGGCGGCAAGCTGATGTTGTGGATCACCAGCAGGGAAATTTCGCCCGAGGGGCGCGCATTGAAGTTGGGTGAGGGGCATAAACGCACATCCTGGCACCAACCGCTCGCGGGGTCCAACTGCATACAGGCTCCTTCAGCGACGACTGTGTTGGCGCCCAGTATGCCGCGATAGCCCACCGGGACGCGATCACTTGCCGCGATTGAGGCGGCGCAGGTTACCGAGCACGGAGGCCAGCGCCCGGTCAAACAGCAAGGTAGTGTCCAGCGCGCGCACCGCGCCGCGACGAAATTCCAGAGCCAGGCCCGTGCGGCTGTGCTCCAGGACTTTCATGCCAGTGCGATTGACGAAGAGGTAGTTGCCGGTGGCTTCAATGATCGCGGCCAGCTTGCAACGCAGGGTATTTTCGTCGTCTTCCTGAAACTCGACCCAGCAGCCGGGATGCAGTTGATCCACTTGCAGCAGGCTGGCATCGTCCGCCGGCAAACGGGCGAATGCCGTCTCGACCGGTCCTTCGTCTGCGGTTTGCAGGACGATTTCCTGCGTCATCCGGACCATCACCGGCGCCTCGAAAGACGCGTCGTTTACCTGCCCCGGATACGTGAACAGTTGAACGTGCAAGGTTTCCAGCTCGCTGAAAAACTCGCTGGTGGCGAAAGGGTCGAATGCCGAACGGCTCAGCCCGTCACGCAATGACTTCAGTAGCCCAGGCACCAGCGCCAGCAGACGCTGGCTCGCATCGGGCTCGTCGTGACGTTGCACACTCCAGATAAGTTGCTCCATGGTGTGGACGTCCGCACGCCACTCAGCCGACTGATCACCGTGTTTGAGGCAGGTCAGCAGCAGCACTGTGCTCCAGGCTTCCTGGACAAACACCACCACCGCCTGCGGCAACAATCTGCCCACCAACGCCTGATTCAGCGCCTGCTCGACACGCTGGCGGGCCAGTTCGGTCCTGGCACGGCCCTCTTCGGCGTCACGGGTGCGCTGCTCCAGTAAATCACTGCGACGGCGCTCATCACTGGTGAAAGCGAGAAAATCCGCCAGCAGCTCGGAAAAAATCGCCGGGTCGTCAGCAAAGTCATTCAACAGACGCTGCACCACCTGTTCGATGCGCAGGTACAGGCTGTCGCGCTCATGGTCATCGCACTCGCTCCAGCCCATGGCCGCACCAGCGATTTCGTTGAGCAAGCGCCGGGCGGGATGACTGGTTCGGCTGAAGAAACTCTTGTCGAGCACCGCCACTTTCAGCATCGGGATCTGCAGGCGACTGATCAGTGCCTTGAGCGAATCCGGCAGGTAGCGGTCATCGAGCATGCATTCAAACAGCATGGCGATCAGGTTGACCACGTCTTCATCCGCCACCCCTACCACTCGCGACGTGCCGCTTTTGACGCTGACCCGCGTCAGCAGCTGTTCGAGCTGGTTCCGCAGATCGAAATCGTCCTGAGCCGCCTGTGCCGGCACGTGTTGCTGCAAGTGGGAGAGCATGCGCAACAAGTCCTGCGTGGAAATGGGCCGTGTCTCGGCGCTGGCCTCAAGGGTCGGTGCGACACTGCCGCGCACAGGCAGCAGCAGCTCCTGCAAGGCCGCGAACACCTCGTCGATCTGCGCCGTGTCCGAGCGATTGGTCGCGGGCGAAGGCTGATCATCCGCGCCGGGCATCGCGCGATCTGCGGCACGCCGCGTGGGCGCCGGCTTGAGTTCGGGCAATACGCCGGTGGCGACGAGTAATTGATTGGATTGAGCGTAGAGCTGATCGGCGCTACTGAGCACATAGCGCTCGAACAACTTGAGGATGATCAGCTTGACCTTGATCTCCACCCCCAGGTTGCGCCCGGCCTGCAAGAAATACTCGCACAGCATCGCCGGGCCCATGGGGTTGCGCTGATCGCCCAACGGCTTACCGAGCAACACACCGAGCCGCGCGGTGAGCTGACCGAGGGCAACACCTTCACGGTTCAGCACTTTATTGACCATCGCCTCCACCGCGACGCTGCGCTCCATGTCGTCGTTGGGGCGTTGTGTCGAAGCGTCAAGGGTCAATGCCTGGGGCAAGACAACCTGAGGGGTGTCGTATTGAGTGAGGCAGACAAACGCCTCGAAGAAGTGCTCGAGGAACCCGCGCTCGATGCTTTTACGCTTGAGGCGCAAGTCGCGCATGGCTTCAAAATAGAGGTTCTGCTCGACATCATTGCGGGCCCGATCGGCCATTTCGAACAAGGTGTCGTCGGCGTTATCGAACAGATCCTGCAATCCCTGCCGAAGCTGCAGTGCAGCCTTGTCGCGAACCTGAAGCAGAATCACAGGCAGGCGGGCGAGCGGCGAGTGCGTCGCCTGATCGGTAGCGCCTTTGTGCAAAGGCACTACGTTCCCGTCGTTGTGCATCCAAGCCTCCTGAAAGGGTGATTTCCGGATAGAACACCCTCCGAAAACACGTCAAAGCCATGACGTCAAAAGCAAGGCGAATTATCTTGCAAAAAGTACCTGCTGTGCCAGCAGACTCTGCATTGCCCCTTCAAATAGACGCGTAGGACGGGCGCCGACTTAAACGATAAATCGACCAAATGCAGGATTCAGTGCAAACGGAAAGCCTCTGACGCCTTGGGTTGGCTCGTGCCATACCCCTATAATCGGACCACTTTGTTTGTGGAGTCCGTTATGCCGAATCTACGTCTCGCCGACTTGACCGCCGAAATCGAAGCCAACGTACGCCGTGCGCTGCTCGAAGACGTCGGCAGCGGCGACATCACCGCACAGTTGATCCCGGCCGAACGCCTGGCAAAAGCCACCATCATCACCCGTGATGCCGCCGTCATTGCCGGCACGGCGTGGGTCGATGCAGTGTTCCGGCAACTGGACCCGCGGGTCGCAGTGCATTGGCAGGTGCGTGACGGCGAACGGGTACAACCCAATCAGGCGTTGTTTCACCTCGAAGGTCCGGCACGCTCGCTGCTCACGGGCGAACGCAGTGCGTTGAACTTCCTGCAATTGCTGTCGGGCGTGGCCACGCGTGCGCAGCATCTGGCGGACTTTGTCTCCAGTACCCAAGTCAAGTTGCTCGACACCCGCAAAACCCTGCCGGGCCTGCGTCTGGCGCAAAAGTACGCCGTGACGTGCGGCGGCTGCCACAACCACCGCATCGGCCTGTACGACGCCTTCCTGATCAAGGAAAACCACATCGCCGCCAGCGGTGGCATCCCTGAAGCCATTAATGCCGCGCACAAGATTGCCCCGGGCAAACCGGTGGAGATCGAAGTGGAAAGCCTCGAGGAACTCAAGGAAGCGCTGGCGGCGGGCGCCGACATCATCATGCTCGATGAGTTGAGCCTGGATGACATGCGTGAAGCCGTGCGCCTGAACGCGGGCAAGGCAAAACTGGAAGCCAGCGGCGGGATCAACGAAAGCACGCTGCTACCGATCGCCGAAACCGGGGTGGATTACATTTCGATTGGCGCGATGACCAAGGACGTGAAGGCTGTCGACCTGTCGATGCGCCTCAGCCTCTGATCAACAAATGTGGGAGTGAGCTTGCTCGCGATGGGGGCGTACCAGTCGACATATATGTCGCCTGACTCATCGCTTTCGCGAGCAGGCTCGCTCCTACAGGTCAGACCACCAGATTATTCATCTCGCAGTACTCTTCCCACTCGACGCCCAGCACCTCGGCTGCCTCTTTGTGCAGCACCAGGCGCGCCGCCTCGAACTCTTCCGGGGTCGAGGTGTACTTGAGCGTTAATTCCCACGGCTGCAAACCCTGGGACTCCGCCTCATCCTCGAACGCCCACTGAATCTGGTCTTTCTGATCGTCGGCCGGCAGGTCCTTGATCTCTTCGGCGAGCTGGGGCGAATCCAGCAAGTACTTCTTGAGCGCTTCTTCGTGTCTGGCTTCTTGGGTCAATTCTTTAACGGTCATGTCGTTCTCGCTGATCTGGGGAATGGAAGATGGATCTGGATCATCAAGGATCTCTCTGACGCAAAAAACCGTGTGAAGCCCGGTTTGTCTGGCCTTCAGAACCATTCGGGGATCATCTGAAAACTGCAAGGTGATGCGTGTGCAGGCTCCGAATATAGGACGTTTGGTGGGCGATTTATATGGACTTTTACATCAAATCTACAAAAAAACCCTGGAGGGGCCTTTTTGAAAATATTGTCTCGCGTCGCAGGAACAACGGAATAATGGCAAAGTCATAGCGATGTGCCATACGGGCACTTCACAAGGAACCCTAGTGATGTCCAGTCTTGCAAAGCGTTCGTCTGCCCTTCTCGCAACCAGCACGGCAGCCCTTCTTCTCGGCAGCCTGGCACTGTCCAGTACCGCCCAGGCCGGTTTGGAGTTCAGCTCCAACAGTTCCAGTTCCAGCGACAAATTCCTCACCTTTCACAATCTGTACGGCAAAGATGTGATGACGAGGAGCGATATCAGTATCGACATGGTTACGCAATTGCAGAGCACCGCCAAAACCAACACGGCTGACATCGAGAACCTTGAGAAAACCGTCAAGGAACAAGCCAGACTTATCGAAGAACTCAAAAAGAATGCGGGGTCCAGTTCAAGCTCGAGTGCCAGCGAAGTGAGCGACCTCAAGCGAACTGTCAGTGCACAGAACAGCGAGCTGAAAAAGCTCGCCAGCCAGGTGGAAGACCTCAAGCGCGGTGCCGGATCGAGTTCCAGCTCAAGCTCCAGTGACCTGTCCAGCCTGAAGCGCGAAGTCAGCGATCAGGACAATCAACTGGATCAGCTCAAACGTACCGTGGATGACCTGAGCAGAAAGGTGAAATAACAGGAAATGGTGCCCGAGACAGGAGTCGAACCTGCGACCTTCGCGTTACGAGTGCGCTGCTCTACCAACTGAGCTACACGGGCAGTGGGCTAAACCTAGCACCGGGCTCGAGGGCCAGCAACTTCACACCCTGTTTCGCAGACAAAAAAATGCCCCGCAGCGTTCACTGCGGGGCATTTTTTATAACGTTGAAGCGGTCAGGCGTGGGGAGTGATTAAACGCCCGAAGCCTTGGCTGCTGCTACGTCTTTGATGGACAGCTTGATACGGCCGCGGTTGTCCACGTCCAGTACCAGTACTTCCACTTCCTGGCCTTCTTTCAGGATGTCGGTCACTTTCTCAACGCGAGCGTCGCTCAGCATCGAGATGTGAACCAGACCGTCCTTGCCAGGCAGGATGTTGACGAATGCGCCGAAGTCGACGATGCGCTCAACCTTACCGACGTAGATCTTGCCGATTTCAGCTTCTGCGGTGATGCCCAGAACGCGCTGACGTGCTGCTTCAGCCGCTTCCTTGGTTTCGCCGAAGATCTTGATCGAGCCGTCGTCTTCGATGTCGATCGAAGCCTTGGTCTCTTCACAGATCGCACGAATGGTCGCGCCGCCTTTACCGATGACATCACGGATTTTGTCGGTGTCGATTTTCATCGCGATCATGGTCGGAGCGTTTTCCGACAGTTCGGTACGCGACTGGCCAATGATCTGGTTCATCTGACCGAGGATGTTCAGGCGCGCTTCCAGGGCTTGGCCCAGAGCGATTTCCATGATTTCTTCGGTGATGCCTTTGATCTTGATGTCCATCTGCAGCGCGGTAACACCTTTGGCGGTACCGGCTACTTTGAAGTCCATGTCGCCGAGGTGGTCTTCGTCACCCAGGATGTCGGTCAGGATGGCGAATTTTTCGCCTTCTTTAACCAGACCCATGGCGATACCGGCAACTGGTGCCTTCATCGGAACGCCGGCATCCATCAGGGCCAGGGAAGCGCCGCAGACCGAAGCCATGGAGCTCGAACCGTTGGATTCGGTGATTTCCGACACAACACGGATGGTGTACGGGAACACGTCGGCAGCAGGCAGCATGGCTGCAATCGAACGACGGGCCAGACGGCCGTGACCGATTTCGCGACGACCAGCGCCACCCATGCGACCACACTCACCTACCGAGAACGGAGGGAAGTTGTAGTGCAGCATGAACGGGTCTTTTTTCTCGCCTTCCAGGGTGTCCAGCAGTTGTGCGTCACGGGCGGTGCCCAGTGTTGCAACAACCAGAGCCTGGGTCTCACCACGGGTGAACAAAGCCGAACCGTGGGTCTTGGGCAGAACACCGACTTCGATGTTCAAAGGACGTACGGTCTTGGTGTCGCGGCCGTCGATACGTGGCTTGCCGTTTACGATGTTTTCGCGAACGGTGCGGTATTCGATTTCGCCAAACGCTGCTTTGACTTCGCTGGAAGAAGGCTGGCCTTCTTCACCGGACAGCTTGGCAACCACCTGGTCTTTCAGTTCGCCCAGACGAGCGTAACGGTCGGCCTTGATGGTGATGGTGTAAGCCTGGGAGATCGCATCGCCGAACTCGGCACGGATAGCGCCCAGCAGAGCAGTGGCTTCAGGCGCAGGAGCCCAGGTCCAGGTCGGCTTGGCAGCTTCAGCGGCCAGTTCTTTAACGGCTTGGATCACCACCTGGAACTCGTCGTGAGCAAACAGTACCGCGCCCAGCATCTGGTCTTCGGTCAGCTCTTTGGCTTCCGATTCAACCATCAACACGGCTTCCGAAGTACCGGCAACGACCATGTCCAGGCTCGAAGCTTTCTGTTGTTCGTAAGTCGGGTTCAGCAGGTAGCCGGTGCTTTCGTGGAACGCAACGCGGGCAGCGCCGATCGGGCCATCGAAAGGAATGCCAGAGATGGCCAGGGCCGCCGAGGTACCGATCATCGCAGCGATGTCCGGATCGGTCTTCTTGCTGGTGGAAACGACGGTGCAGACAACCTGCACTTCGTTCATGAAGCCTTCTGGGAACAGCGGACGGATCGGACGGTCGATCAGTCGGGAAGTCAGGGTTTCTTTCTCGGAAGGACGGCCTTCGCGCTTGAAGAAACCGCCAGGGATCTTACCGGCAGCGTAAGTCTTTTCCTGGTAGTGAACGGACAGAGGGAAGAAGCCCTTGCCTGGATCGGCTTGTTTGGCACCGACTACGGTCACCAATACGCTGACGTCGTCGTCAACGGTGACCAATACTGCGCCGGAGGCCTGACGGGCGATACGGCCAGTCTCGAGGGTAACGGTCGACTGACCGAACTGGAATTTTTTGATTACCGGGTTCACGGTGTCCTACCTTCTTTTGTGGCTCTTGGGGAACTTGTCTTCTTGCGAAATTCTTGGGCAATGTCGGGAATCGGCCCAACGCCTGTCCAGGGTAAAACGTGTGTCCAGATAAAACTTGAGGCTGGGAGCCTGCCATGCGCCAGCGGGAAACCCGCTGACGCACGACAGACAACCAACCTCTAGCGCAATCGCTTATTAGCGACGCAGACCCAGGCGACCGATCAGAGTCTGATAACGACCCAGATCCTTGCCTTTCAGGTAGTCCAGCAGCTTACGACGCTGGTTTACCATGCGGATCAGACCACGACGGGAGTGGTGATCTTTACCGTTGGCCTTGAAGTGACCTTGCAGCTTGTTGATGTTGTGGGTCAGCAGTGCAACTTGCACTTCTGGCGAACCAGTGTCACCAACAGCTTGCTGGTAGTCAGCTACGATTTGAGCTTTTTCTTGAACGTCGAGAGCCATGAGGCAATCCTTTTATCAGGAAACTGTTTCAGAAAAACAGTTTCAACAGGCCAGGGACAAATCCCTGTATCTAAAAATGAGTAGTGACCGTGCCTGTTGACAGCCACCCTCGTCCGGTCATTCTGACCGAATCAGTCGACGTGGCGCGATGCGCCCGTCTTCGCTCACTTCACCGATACCGATGAAGCGACCGTTGTGATCCTGTACTCGTACCATGCCGAACTTCGGTGCATCCGGGGCTCGAACCGGCTGGCCGTTAAGCCAGTAGAACGAGCTGTGCTCCGAGAACTGCAACAGCGGCCAATCCAGCAGGCCGCTGTCCGATGGCATCAGGAAGCGATCAACCGCTTCATTGCCGCCTTCGGCATGTACTGCTTCCAACTCTTCCAGCGTGACCGTCTGTGCCAGCGTGAAAGGCCCGGCCTGGGTACGTCGCAATTGCGCAACGTAAGCGCCACAACCGAGTTTCTCACCGATATCCTCCACCAGGGTGCGGATATAGGTGCCTTTGCTGCAATCCACCGCAAGCCGCGCAGTATCACCCTCGAAGGCCAGCAATTCCAAGCGCGCAATAGTAACAGAACGCGGTTCGCGCTCCACTACTTCGCCAGCACGGGCCAGCTTGTACAGCGGCTGCCCGTCACGCTTGAGCGCCGAGTACATCGGCGGTATCTGACTGATTTGCCCGCGAAAACCGGGCAAAACAGCTTCGACATCGGCGCGACCAACGGTCACCGGGCGCTCCTGCAAAACTTCACCCTCGGCATCGGCCGTGGTGGTGGTCTTGCCCAATTGCGCCAGGGTTTCGTAACCCTTGTCGGAGTCGAGCAGGTACTGCGAGAACTTGGTCGCCTCACCGAAGCACAACGGCAACACGCCGGTGGCCAGCGGATCAAGACTGCCGGTGTGCCCGGCCTTCTCGGCGTTCAACAACCAGCGAACCTTCTGCAACGCGGCGTTGGAGGTGAACCCCAGCGGCTTGTCGAGCAGGATAATGCCGCTGACGTTACGACGGATACGTTTGACCTGAGCCACCGATTACTCCTTGGCGTCTTCGGGTTCAGCCGCTACCGGGTGCTGATTGTCTTCAGCCACCGCACGCTCGATCAGGGCCGACAGGTGCGCGCCACGCACGACGCTTTCGTCGTAGTGGAAGTGCAACTGAGGAACGCTGCGCAACTTCATTTCGCGAGCCAACTGCATACGCAGGAAACCGGCGGCGGAGTTGAGCACCTTGATGCTTTGTGCGATGTCTTCGGCATTGTCCTGCCCCATCACGGTGATGAAGATCTTGGCGTGACCGACGTCACGGCTGACTTCAACAGCAGTAATGGTGACCAGGCCGACGCGCGGGTCTTTGACTTCACGACGGATCAGCTGTGCCAGCTCACGCTGCATCTGATCGCCGATACGTTGGGTACGGCTGTATTCTTTTGCCATGTCTTGTTACCTGTTACTGCCCCACGGTGAAACCCGAGGGGTCTGAAAGCGGCAAACGCCCGGCCTGACAAAAGCCAGACCGGGCGTTGCGTTTAGAGTCCTGACGCGGTGCCGCGCATCTGCATGCGGCGGCTAGGCGTGGCCCTTGAAGTGCGCGAGTTAGAGGCTGCGAGCAACCTGAACCTTCTCGAAGACTTCGATCTTGTCACCGACTTTGACATCGTTGTAGCTCTTCACGCCGATACCGCATTCCATGCCGGCACGTACTTCGGAAGCGTCATCCTTGAAGCGGCGCAGGGATTCCAGCTCGCCTTCGAAGATAACGATGTCATCACGCAGTACACGGATTGGACGGTTACGGTGAACAACACCTTCGATAACCATGCAGCCGGCGATCGCGCCAAACTTCGGCGAACGGAACACGTCACGCACTTCAGCGGTACCCAGGATGTTCTCGCGAACATCGCTGCCCAGCATACCGGTCAGGGCTTTCTTGACGTCTTCGATGATGTCGTAGATCACGTTGTAGTAACGCATATCCAGACCTTCCTGCTCGACAATCTTGCGAGCGCCGGCATCGGCACGCACGTTGAAGCCGAACAGTACAGCGTTGGAGGCCAGTGCCAGGTTAGCGTCGGACTCGGTGATACCACCTACGCCGCCGCCGACAACACGCACTTGCACTTCGTCGTTACCCAGGCCGTTCAAGGCACCGTTCAACGCTTCCAGCGAACCACGGACGTCGGATTTGAGGACGATGTTGAGCGTCTTCTTCTCTGCCTGGCCCATGTTTTCGAAGATGTTTTCCAGCTTGCCGGCGTGAGCACGGGCCAGCTTGACTTCGCGGAACTTGCCTTGACGGAACAGAGCCACTTCACGGGCTTTCTTCTCGTCCGACAGCACGCTCATCTCATCGCCAGCGTCCGGGGTACCGTCCAGGCCGAGGATCTCGACAGGGATGGAAGGACCGGCTTCCTTGATCGGCTTGCCGTTCTCGTCGAGCATGGCACGTACACGGCCGTAGTTCGAACCGACCAGCACCATGTCACCTTGGCGCAGGGTACCGTCTTGAACCAGAACGGTTGCAACCGGGCCACGACCTTTGTCGAGACGCGATTCAACCACAACGCCACGACCAGGAGCCGACGGAGTTGCTTTCAGTTCCAGAACTTCGGCTTGCAGCAGAACAGCTTCGAGCAACTCGTCCACGCCAGTACCGACTTTCGCCGAAACCGATACGAACGGGGTGTCGCCGCCCCACTCTTCCGAGGTCACGCCGTGAACCGACAGTTCGCTACGGATGCGATCGAGATCGGCGCCCGGCTTGTCGATTTTGTTCACTGCAACCACCAGTGGAACACCGGCAGCCTTAGCGTGCTGGACGGCTTCAATGGTCTGCGGCATCACGCCGTCGTCCGCTGCAACCACCAGGATCACGATGTCGGTCGCCTTGGCACCACGGGCACGCATTGCGGTAAACGCGGCGTGACCCGGGGTGTCGAGGAAAGTGACCATGCCGCGATCAGTTTCAACGTGGTACGCACCGATGTGCTGGGTGATACCGCCGGCTTCGCCAGCAGCTACCTTGGCACGACGGATGTAGTCGAGCAGCGAGGTTTTACCGTGGTCAACGTGGCCCATGACGGTCACGACTGGAGCACGGGAGAACGTCTCACCTTCAAACTTCAGGGACTCGGCCAGGGAATCTTCCAGGGCGGTGTCGCTGACCAGGGTCACTTTGTGGCCCAGTTCTTCGGCTACCAGCTGAGCAGTTTCCTGATCAAGCACCTGGTTGATGGTCGCTGGAGTACCCAGTTTGAACATGAACTTGATGATTTCAGCAGCCTTGACCGACATCTGATTGGCGAGATCGCCAACAGTGATGGTCTCGCCAATCTGCACATCACGCACGACAGGGCCGGTTGGGCTCTGGAAACCGTGGGCGTTGCGTTTCTTCAGCTTGGCCTTGCCGCGACCACCACGACGGAAGCCATCGCTTTCTTCGTCGGTAGTACGTGGCGCAACACGTGGCGCAGGCGCTTTCTCTTTGACCGAAGCACGATGCGGAGCGTTTTTGCGCTCGCCATCGCCACCACCGCTGCGACGATTGTTATCGTCTGCACGTGGTTTGTCCGGACGGCGCTGTTCGTTCTGCTTGTTGCGAACGTCAGCAGACGGAGCTGGAGCAGCGGCCACAACCGGTGCGCTTTCGCGTACTGGTTCGGCAACTGCAGCAGGCGCTGCACCGGCGTCGTTAGTAGCGGATTGCGCAGCAGCAGGCTGGCGACGCGCTTCTTCTTCCGCGCGACGCTTGGCTTCTTCTTCAGCCTTCTGACGAGCAGCATTTTCTACTGCGCGACGTTCGTCCAGTTCGCGTTTGCGCTCGGCTTCGATTTCTTCCGGGCTGCGCTGTACGAAAACTTTCTTTTTACGGACTTCAACACTGATGCTTTTGCTGCCAGCAACACGCAGGGTGCTGGTGGTTTTACGCTGCAGTGTGATCTTGCGTGGTTCTTCCACTTTCGCCTTGTGGCTGCTTTTCAAGTGAGTCAGCAAAGATTGCTTCTCACTGTCAGTCACATGTTCTTCGGCGGCGGTGTGCGGCAGACCTGCCTCACGCATCTGCTGCAACAGGCGCTCTACCGGTGTTTTGACCTCATCGGCCAGTTGTTTCACCGTGACTTGCGTCATGCACTTCTCTCCTCAGGCCGCGCCTAATTACTCGAACCAGTGGGCTCGGGCGGCCATGATCAACTTGCCGGCACGATCATCGTCAATGCCGTCGATGTCGAGCAGGTCGTCAATAGACTGCTCGGCCAGGTCTTCGCGGGTAATTACGCCGCGCACCGCCAGTTCCATCGCCAAATCCTTGTCCATACCCTCAAGCGAGAGCAGGTCTTCGGCCGGATGGGCGTCTGCCAGCTTTTCCTCAGTAGCGATGGCTTTGGTCAACAAACGATCCTTGGCACGAGCGCGAAGCTCGTTGACGGTTTCTTCGTCAAAGCCGTCGATGTTGAGCATTTCTTCCAACGGTACGTAGGCAATCTCTTCCAGGCTGGTGAAGCCTTCATCTACCAGCACCTGTGCCAGGTCTTCGTCGACTTCCAGCTCGTCGATGAAGTTGCGCAGGATGTCGCCGGTTTCTGCTTGCTGCTTAGCCTGGATGTCCGATTCGGTCATCACGTTCAGGGTCCAGCCAGTCAATTGGCTAGCCAGACGCACGTTCTGACCACCACGACCGATGGCCTGAGCCAGATTGTCTGCGCCAACGGCGATGTCCATTGCGTGGGCATCTTCGTCAACGATAATTGCTGCAACCTCTGCCGGGGACATGGCATTGATCACGAACTGAGCCGGGTTGTCGTCCCACAGGACGATGTCCACACGCTCACCGCCCAACTCACCCGACACTGCCTGGACGCGCGAACCGCGCATACCGATGCAAGCGCCCTGCGGGTCGATGCGTTTGTCCTTGGAACGGACCGCGATCTTGGCGCGCGAACCCGGGTCACGGGATGCAGCCATTACTTCGATCAGGCCTTCAGCGATTTCCGGCACTTCGATGCGGAACAACTCGATCAACATTTCCGGCGCAGTACGCGACAGGATCAGCTGCGGGCCGCGGTTCTCGGTGCGGATTTCCTTGAGCAGCGCACGCAGACGCACGCCGACACGGAAGGTTTCGCGAGAGATGATGTCTTCACGAGCCAGCAACGCTTCAGCGTTGTTGCCCAGATCGACGATCACGTTGTCGCGAGTCACTTTCTTCACGGTGCCGGAGATAATTTCCCCCAGGCGCTCGCGATAGGCGTCAACAACTTGAGCGCGCTCGGCTTCACGAACTTTTTGCACGATGACTTGCTTGGCAGTCTGTGCAGCGATACGGCCGAACTCAATGGATTCGATTTTTTCTTCGACTACATCGCCAACCTTGGCACCAGGATGCGTCTCGGCAACCTTGCTCGGCCAGGTTTCAATGGCCGGATCGTCCAGGTCTGCTTCTTCGACGACCGTCCAGCGACGGAATGTCTCGTAAGCACCGGTGTGGCGGTTGATTTCCACACGCAGATCGACTTCGTCCTCAAAACGCTTTTTGGTAGCAGTGGCCAGAGCCAGCTCCAGCGCTTCAAAAATTACGTTTGCCGGTACGCCCTTTTCATTGGATACCGACTCAACAACCAGCAGTACTTCTTTGCTCATCGTACGCCTCGCCTTTCGCAAGCCATTGGATCCGCGGGATCCGCGTCTCAGTCAAAACTGGGAATAATGTTGGCCTTGTCGATCATATCGATCGGCAACAGGAACTCATGGTCTTCTACCTGCACCACGACGTCCTGCTCTTCTACACCGCGCAGAAGGCCCTGAAAGTTGCGTCGTCCTTCAAAAGGCGAGCGCAGCTTGATCTTCACTTGTTCACCGGCAAATTTTGCAAACTGCTCAATAGTGAACAGTGGGCGTTCCATGCCAGGCGAGGAAACTTCAAGGGTGTATTCAACGGCGATCGGATCTTCAACATCCAGGACACCGCTGATCTGACGGCTGACAATGGCGCAATCGTCCACCAGCACACCGCCCTCTTTATCAATATAAACGCGCAACATCGAGTGACGACCTTGAGCCGAAAACTCAATACCCCAGCATTCATAGCCCAGGGCCACGACCACCGGGGCCAACAAGGCCTGCAACTCTTCTAGCTTGCTCGACACCTGAACCCCCTCGTGCATGTATGTGCATGCTATGCAAAATAAAAAAATGGGCGAAACGCCCATCCTTGAAACGCCGTCGAACAGCGGCGTAGAAAGTGTCCAGCTAACAAAAAGCCCCTTAAAAGGGGCTCCTTAAACTGGTTGCGGGGGCCGGATTTGAACCGACGACCTTCGGGTTATGAGCCCGACGAGCTACCAGACTGCTCCACCCCGCGACAAAGCTGGGGCGGAAGTATACGACCGATCCCTAACAGGGTCAATGTAACCTTCCACCTACAAGAAAGCCCGCAACAGCGGGCTCTCCTGATAATTGGTACCGAGAAGGGGACTCGAACCCCTACACCCTATGGGCACAACCACCTCAAGGTTGCGTGTCTACCAATTCCACCACCTCGGCAATACTACGTTTGAAACCCTTCTTACTTTTGCTCTTGAGCTGGAGGTACGTCAGTCGCTGGAGTAGCCGACTTTTGCTCTTGAAGCACCGGTACATCATCAGAAGCCGGTTGTTGCTTTGGAACTTCCAACACTGCTGGGTTTGGCAAACCTACTTGAGTCAGCTGGTGAGCTTTCTCTTTAGCAAAGTAACCTAACCCTAAGCTGGTTATGAAGAAACCTGCGGCAAGTATAGCAGTAAACTTACTAAGAAAGGTAGAGGAACCTTGGCTTCCGAACACAGTATTTGAAGCACCTGCTCCGAAAGACGCGCCAGCATCCGCACCTTTACCCTGCTGCAGCAATACGAGAGCAACTACGCCCAATGCACCCAGCAGATGAAAAACGACTACGACTGTTTCCAGCATTTTTTCAGTTTCCCGCGGCGCGACAGATCGCACCGAACTCATCTGCATTCAGGGAAGCCCCACCAATGAGACCCCCATCGATATCCGGCATGCCGAACAGTTCGACCGCATTGGCCGCCTTCACGCTGCCGCCGTATAGAAGACGCACACCTTGTGCGACTTCAGAATTCTTTGCCGCCAACTGCGCGCGAATGGCTGCATGCACATCCTGCGCTTGTTGCGGCGAAGCAGTCAGCCCGGTGCCAATGGCCCAAACCGGCTCGTAAGCGATCACTGCTTTTGCAAATACATCGACACCCAGCTCATCGATGATGCTGCCCAGCTGAGCCGAGACAACCTCAATCGTTTTACCGGCTTCGCGCTGCTCAAGGGTCTCCCCTATGCACAACACCGGAATCAAGCCACATGCCTGTGCCGCTGCGAACTTGCGGATCAGCACTGCGTCCTGCTCGCCCATTATCTGGCGGCGTTCGGAGTGCCCGACAAGTACCAGGGAACAACCTGCATCCACCAATTGACTCGGCGCAATTTCACCAGTCAACGCACCTTGCTCGGATTCCACCGCAGAATTCTGCGCGCCGACCGAAATCGACTTGCCTTTCACGCCATCAATCACTTGATTGATGAACAAGCTAGGCGGGAATACCGCTACATCAACACCGCTCGGCAAGGCCAGATGACCAAGGCTGTTGATCAGCTCAGCGACGCTGGCGCGGGTACCGTGCATCTTCCAGTTACCAGCTACCATAGGGCGACGCATGCTGTACCTCGTCGGTCAAAGTGGGCGCAGATGTTACCCAACACAATCAAGGCTGGCAAGCCGAATTCAGGCAGAAACTTCAGTAACGAGTTTTGCCAGCTCTTCGGCGTAACCGCGAACCTGTGTTTCGTCCTCGCCTTCGACCATGACACGCACCAACGGCTCTGTCCCGGACTTGCGCAACAGCACCCGGCCACGACCCGCCATTGCCTTGGTAACACGATCGCTGGCTTCCTTGACCGCAGGATGATCGAGCGGACTCGCACCACCGCCGAAACGGACATTGATCAGCACCTGAGGGCACTTGCGCAGCGCTTGGCGGGCCTGAGCCAGCCCTTCGGAGCGAGTCTTCAACGCCATCAGCACCTGCAGCGCAGCAATGATCGCATCACCGGTCGTGGTGTGATTGAAGCAAACGATATGTCCCGAGTTTTCACCACCCACCAGCCAGTTGCGCTCAAGCAAGTCAGCGATGACATAGCGGTCGCCAACGTTGGCACGCACAAATGGAATCGACAGATCAGCCAAGGCCAATTCCAGCCCCAGGTTGCTCATCAACGTACCGACTACACCGCCTTGCAGCTTGTCACGCTCATGCAGATCGCGGGCGATGATGTAGAGCAGTTCGTCACCATCAACAATGGCGCCGGTGTGATCGACCATCAGGACACGATCACCGTCTCCATCGAACGCGATACCGAGGTCGGCGTGCTCGGCCAATACGGCAGCCTGCAATTGACCCATATGGGTCGAACCACAATTGTCGTTGATGTTCAGACCGTTCGGCTGCGCGGACAGCACAACGACTTCAGCACCCAACTCACGGAATACGCTTGGGGCAACCTTGTAAGTCGCACCGTGGGCGCAGTCGATCACGATTTTCAGGCCCGCGAAACTGGTGCCGGTCGGGACGCTGCTTTTGCAGAATTCGATGTAACGGCCAGAAGCGTCGTTGATGCGCGACACTTTGCCGATCTTGCTCGACTCAACCACGGTCATCGGGGTGTCGAGCAGCTCTTCAATCATCAGTTCGACTTCATCCGGCAGCTTGGTGCCTTTTCCGGAGAAGAACTTGATGCCGTTGTCATCGTGAGGATTGTGCGAGGCACTGATCACGATACCGGCTTCGGCGTGAAAGGTACGCGTCAGATAGGCGATCGCCGGGGTAGGCATTGGCCCCAAGAGCATGACATCAGCACCTGCCGACGTCAGCCCGGCTTCGAGTGCAGATTCAAACATGTAGCCGGAGATCCGGGTGTCCTTGCCGACCAATACCTTGCAAGCGCCCATTTTGCGGAACGCCATACCCGCTGCCCAGCCGAGCTTGAGCATGAAGTCAGGAGTAATCGGGTATTCACCGACACGACCGCGTATACCGTCGGTACCAAAGTATTTTTTGCTCATAAGTGCTCCATCATTCTTATTCGGCTGATTCCACTGCGGCGATCATCCGCACTACGTCCACTGTTTCAGCTACATCATGGACGCGCAATATACGCGCCCCCTTGGCTGAAGCCAGCGCTGCGAGCGCAAGACCACCATAAAGTCGCTCACCAACCGGCCGATTCAAGGCCTGACCAATCATGCTCTTTCGCGAAACCCCGACCAACAGGGGCCGCCCCAAGGCATGCAAGGCTTCCATATGCTTAAACAAGCTTAGATTGTGCTGCAAGGTTTTCGCGAAGCCAAAACCCGGATCAAGAATAATCCGCTCCGACGAGATTCCCACCAACGCGCATTGAGCCATTCGCTCGGCGAGAAACTCGCCGACTTCCTTGGTAACGTCCTCGTAGTGCGGATTGTCCTGCATGTCGCCCGGCTCACCGAGCATATGCATCAGGCACACGGGCAACCCGGTGGCTGCGGCCGCATCCAGGGCACCGTCTCGACGCAGCGAGCGCACATCATTGATCAACCCCGCACCCAACCGCGCCGTTTCGCGCATGACCGCTGGCGTGGAGGTATCGACAGAAATGATCACATCAAGTTCGCGATGGATGCGCTCAACGACAGGCGCTACGCGCTCCAGCTCCTCAAGCGGCGAAACCGCCCGGGCGCCAGGGCGGGTCGATTCGCCACCGACATCAATCAGTGTCGCACCCGCCAATACCATCGACTCGGCGTGGCGCAGAGCCGTATCGAGCTGGCTGTATCGGCCACCGTCAGAAAAGGAATCAGGAGTGACATTGAGTATGCCCATGACATGCGTCTGGGCCAAATCAAGAACCCGGTTGCCGCAAGGCAACCGGGTCGAGGACTGAACAGAAGTCATTTCAAACCTTATACGTCAGCAGCCGGACCGCCGATCGGGGTTTCCGGACGCTCATCCTGCGCCACCGGAGGTGTCCCGGAAGTACCGGTGCCACCTGACCAGTCACGAGGCTCGCGAGGTGCTCGACCAGCCATGATGTCATCGATCTGATCAGCATCGATCGTCTCGTACTTCATCAGGGCATCCGCCATGGCATCAAGCTTGTCGCGGTTGTCCGTCAGGATCTGCTTGGCCGTGCCGTAGCACTGGTCAATGATGCTGCGCACTTCGGAGTCGATCAGCTTGGCTGTCTCACCGGAGAAGCTCGCACTCTGACCACCGCCGCCGCGACCAAGGAACACTTCGCCCTCTTCTTCGGCATACATCAGCGGACCGAGTTTTTCCGACAGCCCCCACTTGGTCACCATGTTTCGCGCAATCTGGCTGGCTCGCATGATGTCGTTGGACGCACCGGTGGTGACGCCATCGAAGCCCAAGGTCATCTCTTCAGCGATACGGCCACCGTACAGCGAACAAATCTGGCTGATCAGTGCACGCTTGGACAGGCTATATCGATCTTCTTCCGGCAGGAACATGGTCACACCCAGCGCACGACCGCGCGGAATGATCGAGACCTTGTAGACCGGATCATGCTCTGGCACGACGCGACCCACGATAGCGTGGCCGGCTTCGTGATAAGCGGTGTTCTGCTTTTCCTTCTCGGACATGACCATCGATTTGCGCTCGGCGCCCATCATGATCTTGTCCTTCGCCAGTTCGAACTCTTTCATTTCGACGATGCGCTTGCCGGCACGTGCGGCGAACAAAGACGCTTCGTTCACCAGGTTGGCCAGGTCAGCACCGGAGAAACCAGGCGTACCGCGAGCGATCACCGCTGGAGCAACGTCGTCGCCCATTGGCACTTTGCGCATGTGTACTTTAAGAATCTGTTCGCGACCACGAATGTCTGGCAGACCGACCACAACCTGACGGTCGAAACGGCCTGGACGCAGCAACGCAGGGTCCAATACGTCCGGACGGTTGGTTGCAGCGATAACGATGATGCCGTCATTCATTTCGAAGCCGTCCATCTCTACCAGCAACTGGTTGAGAGTCTGCTCGCGCTCATCATGACCACCGCCCATGCCGGCGCCACGGTGGCGACCAACGGCGTCAATTTCATCGATGAAGATGATGCACGGCGCGTGCTTCTTGGCCTGTTCGAACATATCGCGAACACGGCTGGCACCGACACCAACGAACATTTCAACGAAGTCGGAACCGGAGATGGTGAAGAACGGCACTTTCGCTTCGCCGGCAATCGCCTTGGCCAGCAAGGTTTTACCGGTACCCGGAGGGCCGACCATCAGTACGCCGCGAGGAATACGACCACCCAGGCGCTGGAACTTGCCCGGATCACGGAGGAACTCGACCAGTTCGCCGACTTCTTCCTTGGCTTCGTCGCAACCGGCAACGTCAGCCAATGTGGTTTTCACCTGATCTTCGGAGAGCAGGCGTGCCTTGCTCTTGCCGAAGCTCATCGGCCCGCCCTTCCCGCCCGCACCGCCCTGCATCTGCCGCATGAAGAACATGAATACGGCGATGATCACGAGGATCGGGAAGCTTGCGACCAGGAGCTGAGTCCAGATGCTTTGCTGTTCAGGCTGCTTGCCTTCGACCACGACGTGGTTGTCCACGAGGTCGCCGATCAGACCGTTGTCCTGGATAGCCGGACGAATGGTCTTGAAGCTGTCGCCATCGTTGCGTTTACCGGTAATCACGTAGCCGTCAACCGCTACGCGCTCGACCTTGCCATCCTTGACCTGCTGGATGAAGTCGGAATAGTTGAGGGTCTGCGGCTCGTTAGGGCTGGAGAAGTTGTTCATCACTGTCACCAGGACAGCCGCGATGATCAACCACAGGATCAGATTCTTTGCCATATCGTTCAATTAACTACCCTCTGAAGCAAGCTCCGCTAATGGCGCGCGCTTCGCATGATATTCACCGGCCTAACTTACTACATTACCTACGGCTCTGGCAGGCGCCGTCTGTAACCCTTTGTGAAACACTTTCTACACAATATTCGCTAATGCTCACGGGGCGAAATACGAAAAACCTATCGCCCCGTCAAAAAACCTCGTTTTACTCACTACGCCCGCGGTAACCCCAAGCCAGCATGTATTGCTCGCGGGAACTGCCTCGAGACGAGTCTGGCTTGATCATCTGGATCTTGTCGAATTTCCGACGAGTATCCTTCAGGTAAACATCAAACCCTTCGCCCTGAAAAATCTTGATCACGAAATTACCACCCGGCTTGAGTATCCGTTCCGCCAAATCAAGCGCCAGCTCGCAAAGAAACATCGCTTTTGGCATATCTACTTCAGGCGTACCACTCATATTGGGGGCCATATCGGAAATCACAAGGTCCACCTGCGAATTACCCACGGCTTCAAGGATCTGCGCGAGCACTTTGTCCTCGGTGAAGTCACCCTGGATGAAAGTCACGTCTGGAATGCTGTCCATTTCCAGAATGTCCGAGGCGATCAGACGCCCCTCACCACCGATCAGACGGCTAGTCACCTGCGACCACCCCCCAGGCGCCGCACCCAGGTCGACAACGCTCATGCCGGGACGGATCAACTTGTATTTCTCCTGGACCTCCAGAAGCTTGTAACTCGCACGCGAGCGGTAACCATCCTTCTGCGCCTGCTTCACATAGGGATCATTGACATGTCTTTGCAACCACTTAAGGCTTGTCTTGGAACGGGCCACGGGCCACCTCGAAAATAAAACGGGTCGTGATTAACTGGGCGGTCCCGGACTCGCTCGGGTAAACTGGCCGCCGCTTTTTACAAGATCAGACGCAGGGGTCAGATTATGCCGCTCACTCAAGAGCAGAAGAAACAGTACAAATCCATTGGCCACCATCTGAAACCAGTTTTGATTGTGGCTGACAACGGTTTGACTGAAGGTGTGTTAGCCGAACTTGAACGCGCGTTGGCGGATCACGAGCTGATTAAAATCAAGCTCAACATCCTCGATCGCGAATCGCGCCTGGCGTCCATTGCAGAACTCTGCAAGGTCGGCAAAGCGGATCTGGTTCAGGTCATCGGCAAGATGGCACTGATTTACCGCAAGAACTTCAGCGTCAACAAGCAGCTGTCGAACGTCCATCGCTTCAAGTGATGGCAAGGGTCAAGGGTGTGCTTCGCGCACCCTGCCGCTCCATCCCGGCACCGGTTGCAACACCAGCACCAGCCCGGAAAACCCCAGGACCAGGTAGCTGAACACCTGCCAACGCACCGCCTCCGGCCAACCGATGCGCACCGCGAAGAACATCGCACACGCATACAGCGCCATCAGCAGCAGCTGCCCACGAATATCGCGCCATAGACTGGCAAGGCCATCGGCCTGTACCAGCACCAAAGCCTGAAAAATCACACACGCTGCGGCAAATCCCACCATCAGCGCATTCAGCATGCCTGCAATTTCGTCGATCAGCAGCGGCGCCAGACCTATTTGGCCCAGCGCCGGCACCAGACCGATGTGTAACAGCCACAGGCCGCCAACCCACAACATCTGAGTCAGCTGCCAAACCATGGCGCCCGCACGCAGCGGGCGCAGGCCTTTAGATGTGGCGGACTTCGACAATCTCGTACTCGATCACGCCACTCGGCGTTTTCACGGCAACCACATCACCCTCTTCCTTGGCAATCAAGGCGCGGGCCAGCGGTGAACCGACGGAAATCTTGCCGAGTTTGAAATCAGCCTCATCCTCACCCACGATGTGGTAAGTGACACTTTCATCAGTCTCGACGTTGGCGATTTCAACGGTGGTGCCGAAAATCACTTTGCCGGTGTGAGGAATGGTGGTGACGTCGATGATGACCTGATTCTGAATCCGGCCTTCGATGTCACGAATCCGCGCCTCAACCATCCCTTGCTGCTCACGAGCAGCGTGGTATTCGGCGTTTTCCTTCAAGTCACCCAACTCGCGGGCCGTTCCGATGTCCTGGCTGAGCTTCGGACGAACGACCTTGGTCAGGTGAGCGTGTTCCTCTTCCAGGGCTTTCGCGCCCTGGACGGTCATTGGGTATTTGATCATGCCTTCAATCCTGCGTGTAGATCCTGCAAGCGGCGCACAGTCTTCTCGGGACCGAACTTCAGCGCTTCGCAGATAGCTTCGCCAGCAGCAATAGTCGTGGTGCAGTAGATCTTGTGCTGCAGGGCATTACGACGAATGGAGTACGAGTCGGCGATCGACTGACGACCTTCGGTGGTGTTGATGATCAGGGTGACTTCGTCATTCTTGATCATGTCGACCACGTGCGGACGACCTTCGGTCACCTTGTTCACACGGCGCACTTTCAGGCCTGCGGCTTCGATCAGCTTGGCAGTACCGGCAGTGGCGACCACTTCGAAGCCCAAGTTGATCAGATCACGGGCTACGCCCGCAACCAGCGGCTTGTCGTCGTCACGCACGCTGATGAACGCGGTACCGCCGGTGGGCAGTACTTCGCTGGCGCCCATCTGGGCCTTGGCGAATGCTTCACCGAAGGTGTCGCCCACGCCCATCACTTCACCGGTGGACTTCATCTCTGGGCCCAGGATCGGGTCCACACCAGGGAATTTGGCGAATGGGAACACCGCCTCTTTCACGCTGTAGAAGTTCGGGATGATTTCTTTGGTGAAACCGATTTCCTTCAGGGTTTTACCGGCCATGACGCGAGCCGCGATCATTGCCAGGGAAACACCGATGCATTTCGATACGAATGGTACGGTACGGGAAGCACGCGGGTTGACTTCGATGACGTAGATGTCTTCGCCTTGCAGCGCCAACTGAACGTTCATCAGACCGACAACGCCCAGTTCCAGGGCCATTTTCTTGACCTGTTCGCGCATCTCGTCCTGGATGTGGCCAGGCAGCGAGTACGGAGGCAGGGAGCACGCGGAGTCACCGGAGTGAACGCCTGCCTGCTCGATGTGCTGCATGATCGCGCCGATCACCACATCGGTACCGTCGCAAACCGCATCCACGTCCATTTCGATGGCGCAGTTGAGGAAGTGGTCGAGCAGCACAGGGCTGTCGTTGGACACTTTCACCGCGTCACGCAGGTAGCGCTTCAGCTCGTCTTCTTCGTAAACGATTTCCATCGCACGGCCGCCCAGTACGTAGGACGGACGAACCACCAGCGGGTAACCAATCTTGGCTGCTGCACGAATCGCTTCGTCTTCGCTGCGCACGGTGGCGTTTGGCGGCTGACGCAGGTTCAGGCGCTCAACCATTTGCTGGAAGCGCTCACGGTCTTCGGCACGGTCGATGGCGTCAGGGCTGGTGCCGATGATCGGCACGCCGGCTTCTTCCAGGGCGCGAGCCAGTTTCAGCGGGGTTTGGCCGCCGTACTGGACGATCACGCCTTTCGGCTTCTCGACGCGGACGATTTCCAGTACGTCTTCCAGGGTCACTGGTTCGAAGTACAGGCGATCAGAGGTGTCGTAGTCGGTAGATACGGTTTCCGGGTTGCAGTTGACCATGATGGTCTCGTACCCGTCTTCGCGCAGGGCCAGTGCCGCGTGTACGCAGCAGTAGTCGAACTCGATGCCTTGGCCGATACGGTTAGGACCGCCGCCGAGGATCATGATCTTGTCGCGACCCGATGGCGCGGCTTCGCACTCTTCCTCGTAAGTCGAGTACATGTAGGCGGTGTCGGTGGCGAACTCGGCCGCACAGGTGTCAACGCGCTTGTAGACCGGGTAAACCTCAAGCTTGTGGCGGTGGCGACGCAGCGCTTTCTCGGTCACGCCCAGCAGCTTGGCCAGACGCATGTCGGAGAAGCCTTTGCGCTTGAGGCGGAACATCACGTCGCGGTCGATGCTGGCCAGACCCAGGGTCTTGACCTTCTCTTCTTCCTTGATCAGATCTTCGATCTGCACCAGGAACCACGGGTCGATCATGTTCATGCCGAAGATGTCTTCGACCGACAGACCGGCGCGGAAGGCGTCAGCCACGTACCAGATACGCTCGGCGCCCGGCACGGTCAGTTCGCGCTTGAGCACGCTCATGCTTTCCGGGTTGCTCAGGTCGAGCTTCTCGTCCAGGCCGCAAACGCCCACTTCCAGACCGCGAAGGGCTTTCTGCAGGGATTCCTGGAAGGTCCGGCCGATGGCCATGACTTCACCGACCGACTTCATTTGAGTGGTCAGGCGTGCGTCGGCTTTCGGGAATTTCTCGAAGGCGAAACGTGGCAGCTTGGTCACGACGTAGTCGATGGACGGCTCGAAGGACGCAGGCGTAGCGCCGCCGGTGATTTCGTTCGACAGTTCGTCGAGGGTGTAGCCGATCGCCAGCTTGGCAGCGATACGCGCAATCGGGAAACCAGTGGCTTTCGAGGCCAGTGCCGAAGAGCGGGATACACGCGGGTTCATCTCGATCACGACCATACGGCCAGTGTCCGGGCAGATGCCGAACTGAACGTTGGAACCGCCGGTTTCCACGCCGATCTCACGCAGTACCGCCAACGAGGCGTTACGCATGATCTGGTATTCCTTGTCCGTCAGGGTCTGTGCTGGCGCAACAGTGATCGAGTCACCGGTGTGCACGCCCATCGGGTCAAAGTTTTCGATGGAGCAAACGATGATGCAGTTGTCCTTCTTATCGCGGACAACCTCCATCTCGTACTCTTTCCAGCCGATCAGGGATTCGTCGATCAGCAGCTCTTTGGTCGGCGACAGGTCCAGACCACGGGCGCAGATTTCTTCGAATTCTTCACGGTTGTAAGCAATACCGCCACCGGTGCCGCCCATGGTGAAGGATGGACGGATGATGCACGGGAAGCCCAGGCGCTCGAGAACGGCGTTGGCCTCTTCCATGCTGTGGGCGATACCCGAACGCGGGCAGTCCAGGCCGATGGATTTCATCGCCTTGTCGAAGCGCGAACGGTCTTCAGCCTTGTCGATGGTGTCGGCGTTGGCGCCGATCATCTCTACGCCGAACTTCTCCAGAACGCCTTCACGCTCCAGATCCAGTGCGCAGTTCAGAGCGGTCTGGCCGCCCATGGTTGGCAACAGCGCGTCCGGACGCTCTTTTTCGATGATCTTGGCAACGGTCTGCCACTTGATCGGCTCGATGTACGTGGCGTCGGCCATGTCCGGGTCGGTCATGATGGTCGCCGGGTTGGAGTTCACCAGGATGACGCGGTAACCCTCTTCGCGCAGGGCTTTGCAGGCCTGGGCGCCGGAGTAGTCGAATTCGCAGGCCTGGCCGATAACGATCGGGCCAGCGCCGAGAATCAGGATGCTTTTAATGTCTGTACGTTTTGGCATGGGTTTGTCACTCAAATCCGCAGGTCAGTCGGCAAGCCGTCTTGTTCAATCTTTGAAGCCTTGAGGGGGCCACCGGTGTCGGGACCGCCCTCAAGCCTTGCACCATCAAGGCGAGCGATCAGCGTCGCTTGGCCATCTCGTTGATGAAGCGATCGAACAATGGCGCTACGTCGTTCGGGCCAGGGCTGGCTTCCGGGTGACCCTGGAAGCTGAAGGCGCTCTTGTCGGTACGTTCGATGCCTTGCAGGGTGCCATCGAACAGCGATTTGTGGATCGCGCGAACGTTGGCCGGCAGGGTCGCTTCGTCTACCGCAAAACCGTGGTTCTGGCTGGTGATCATCACCACACCGCTGTCCAGATCCTGGACCGGGTGGTTGGCACCGTGGTGACCATGGCCCATTTTCAGGGTCTTGGCGCCGGAGGCCAGAGCCAGCAGTTGGTGACCCAGGCAGATGCCGAACACCGGGATCTCGGTTTCCAGCACGTCCTTGATCGCCTGGATCGCATAGTCGCAAGGCTCCGGATCACCAGGGCCGTTGGACAGGAACACGCCGTCCGGCTTCATTGCCAGCACATCGGCAGCAGGCGTTTGTGCAGGTACCACGGTCACGCGGCAACCGCGTGCGACCAGCATGCGCAGAATGTTCAGCTTGACGCCGTAGTCGTAGGCGACCACGTGGTACGGCAGCTCGGAAGCGTCGATGGTTGCGTGGCTGTCGGTTTTCAGATCCCAGACAGTCGAGCGCCATTCGTACTGCTCTTTGGTGCTGACGACTTTTGCCAGGTCCATGCCTTTCAGGCCAGGGAAACCCTGTGCGGCGGCGATGGCGGCGGCTTCGGAAATGTTGTCACCGGCCATGATGCAGCCGTTTTGTGCGCCTTTCTCACGCAGGATGCGTGTCAGGCGGCGGGTGTCGATACCGGCGATAGCCACAACGTTGTTGGCTTTCAGGTAATCGGACAGGGACATCGTGTTACGCCAGTTGCTCGCAACCAGTGGCAGGTCACGGATGACCAGGCCAGCGGACCAGACGCGGTCAGACTCGGCGTCTTCCGGCGTGGTGCCGGTATTGCCGATGTGCGGGTAGGTCAGGGTAACGATCTGTTGGGCGTAGGAAGGATCGGTAAGGATTTCCTGATAGCCGGTCATTGCGGTGTTAAACACCACCTCACCAACGGTTTGACCGTCGGCTCCAATGGCTTCGCCGCGAAAAATGCTGCCATCAGCAAGGGCGAGTATGGCTGGCTTAGTCAAGAAGACCTCCCGTAAATAAAGCCTGAAAGGGCGATCGCAGGTTGTAAAAAAGCGGAGTGACGTATGGACACGTCACCCCGCTTCTTCACCGAATAATTCTGCGCGCTTTTAGTGGACACACTAAAGCTGTAGCTTACAGAAAAAGGCCTTTTTGGTCTACCGCCAATGAGCCCGAAAGGCTGGAGAATGCGACAGGACGTCGCTTGGCAGTGTAAAACCGGGCTCAAACGCTGGGTCTGAGCCCGATTTCGGGCGCATCTTAACGCAAATCGAGCACGTCTTGCATGTCGTAAAGACCCGGCTCACGACCATCGAGCCACAACGCAGCACGCACCGCACCCTTGGCGAAGGTCATGCGGCTGGACGCTTTATGCGTGATTTCCAGACGCTCACCTTCGCAAGCGAACAGCACCGTGTGATCGCCGACCACATCACCACCGCGAACCGTGGCAAAGCCGATCGTTTCACGCTCACGCGCACCGGTATGGCCTTCACGACCATAGACCGCGACCTTCTGCAGATCACGATCCAGGGCACTGGCAATCACTTCACCCATGCGCAGCGCGGTACCTGAAGGCGCATCGATCTTGTGCCGGTGATGCGCTTCGATGATTTCGATGTCCGCCTCATCACCCAGCACGCGCGCCGCCATGTCGAGCAACTTCAGCGACAGGTTGACACCGACGCTGAAATTGGCCGCGAACACGATCGGAATGTCTTTGCCCGCCTCAGCCAGCAACTGCTTCTGCGCAGCGTCCAGACCCGTCGTGCCGATGACCATGGCCTTGCCGGTCTTGCGGCAGAACGCGAGGTTTTTCAGCATGACTTCTGGCAGCGTAAAGTCGATCAACACATCGAACTCATCAGCGACCGATTCCAGATTGCCGGACAACGGCACGCCGATGCGGCCCAGCGAGGCCAGCTCGCCGGCATCCACGCCTATCAGCGTGCTGCCGGGGCGCACGATGGCCGCCGTCAGACCGGTCAGCGGCGCGCGCTGTTGCACGGCCTCGACCAGAATCTTGCCCATGCGCCCGGCAGCGCCCATCACAGCTATACGTCGCATGCCGACTCCTTACAAATCGCCGAAGAAGCGCTTCACGCCTTCGAACCAACCAGTGGTTTTCGGCGAATGGCTGTTGTCGTCCGCCAAAGAGCTGCGGAATTCTTCCAGCAGTTCACGCTGACGACGCCCCAGGTTGACCGGGGTTTCGACCGCCACGCGGCACATCAGGTCACCGGCACCGCCGCCACGCACTGGCGCAACGCCTTTGCCGCGAACGCGGAACTGCTTGCCGGTCTGGGTCCCTTCAGGGATTTTCAGTTTGACTCGACCATCAAGGGTCGGAATCTCCAGCTCGCCGCCCAATGCCGCATCGACAAAGCTGATCGGCACTTCGCAGAACAGGTGCTTGCCGTCGCGCTGGAAGATCGCGTGCTCGCGCACATTGATCACCACGTACAGGTCGCCCGTCGGGCCACCCTGGGCGCCCGCCTCGCCTTCGCCTGACAGGCGAATGCGGTCACCGGTATCGACACCGGCTGGCACTTTGACGGAAAGGGTTTTGTACTCTTCGACACGACCTTCGCCGTTGCAGGAGTTGCACGGGTCGGAAATGATCTTGCCTTGGCCATGGCAACGCGGGCAGGTTTGCTGCACCGAGAAGAAGCCTTGCTGCATACGGACCTGGCCGATACCGCCGCAGGTCGGGCAAGTGACTGGCGAGGAGCCTTTCTTGGCACCCGAGCCATCGCACGGCTTGCAGTTAACCAGCGTCGGAACGCGGATATTCACGGTGGTACCGCGCACCGCTTCTTCCAGGTTCAGCTCCAGGGTGTAACGCAGGTCGCTGCCGCGCTGGGCGCCGCCACGGGAACCGCCGCGACCGCCACCGAAGAAGTCACTGAAGACATCGCCAAAGATGTCGGAGAAGTTCTGACCACCAAAACCGGCACCGCCGCCGCCCATGCTTGGGTCGACACCAGCATGACCGTATTGGTCGTACGCCGCGCGCTTGCTGGAGTCGGAGAGTACTTCGTAGGCCTCGTTGGCCTCCTTGAACATCTCTTCCGACGCTTTGTCATCGGGATTACGGTCCGGGTGATGCTTCATCGCCAGGCGGCGGTAGGCCTTCTTCAGGTCTGCTTCGCTTGAGCCACGCTCAACACCCAATACTTCGTAATAGTCACGCTTTGCCATATGTCTTTGCACTCTTGAGGACGTCCGGCAAACCTCTCCTGAGCCTTGCCAAACTCGTTGAGCCCCAATACAGGCCCGGACCCAACTCACGTCAATTCAACGATCCTGGTCTTTGATTCATTGCGGTACTTTCGGCTCGAAAAGCAGGAGCATTCCCGGCCATACCAACAGCACTGGGGCGGAATGAATGGCTTGTTCGTTAGAGCAAGCCACTCACTCCGCCGCTGTCGCATGCTGTAAAAATTCACGTGTTCCAGACACGCCAACGCGGGAGCAAGCTCCCGCGCGGCGACATCCTACCAGTCACCGCCTGAAGGCAGTCAACCGGGCGACCAACAACTTACTTGTGGTCTTTGACTTCTTCGAACTCGGCATCGACAACGTCGTCAGCCTTTTCAGCTTTTTCGTCGTGCGGTGCCGCGCCTTCAGCAGGCTGGGCCTGTTCGGCGTACATCTTCTGCGCCACTGGAGCAGAGACTTTCGACAGCTCTTCAACCTTGGCTTCGATTGCAGCTTTGTCGTCGCCTTTGACAGCGGCTTCCAGAGCAACAACAGCGGCTTCGATTGCAGTCTTCTCTTCGGCAGTCACTTTATCGCCAGCGTCAGCGATCATTTTGCGCGTCGAGTGAACCAGCGCATCGCCCTGGTTGCGAGCAGATGCCAACTCTTCAAACTGGCGGTCTGCGTCGACGTTGGCTTCAGCATCGCGAATCATCTGCTGAATTTCTTCCTCGGACAGACCGGAGTTGGCCTTGATCACGATCGACTGAGTCTTGCCGGTGGCCTTGTCTTTGGCGCCTACGTGCAGGATGCCGTTGGCGTCGATGTCGAAGGTCACTTCAATTTGTGGCACGCCACGTGGTGCTGGTGGAATCTCGGCCAGGTCGAACTTGCCCAAGGACTTGTTCTGGGCCGCTTGCTTACGCTCACCTTGCAGCACGTGAATGGTCACAGCGCCCTGGTTGTCGTCGGCAGTCGAGAACACTTGCGATTTCTTGGTAGGAATCGTGGTGTTTTTCTCGATCAGCGCCGTCATCACGCCGCCCATGGTTTCGATACCCAGGGTCAGCGGGCTAACGTCCAGCAGCAGAACGTCTTTAACGTCGCCAGCCAATACCGCGCCCTGGATAGCAGCACCCATGGCAACCGCTTCGTCCGGGTTCACGTCTTTACGAGCTTCTTTGCCGAAGAACTCGGTTACCAGCTTCTGAACCAGTGGCATACGGGTCTGACCGCCGACCAGGATCACGTCGTTGATCGCGGCAACGTCGATACCGGAGTCTTTCAGAGCGATGCGGCAAGGTTCGATGGTGCGCTGAACCAGGTCTTCAACCAGTGCTTCCAACTTGGCGCGAGAAATCTTCACGTTCAGGTGCTTAGGACCGGTGGCGTCTGCAGTGATGTACGGCAGGTTCACGTCGGTCGACAGCGCGGAGGACAGCTCGATCTTGGCTTTTTCAGCGGCTTCTTTCAGGCGCTGCATCGCCAGCGGGTCACCTTTGAGGTTCATGCCGCTTTCTTTCTTGAATTCGTCGACGAGGTAGTCGATCAGACGAATGTCAAAGTCTTCACCGCCCAGGAACGTGTCACCGTTGGTGGCCAATACTTCGAACTGGTGCTCGCCATCGACTTCAGCGATTTCGATCACGGAAACGTCGAAAGTACCGCCGCCCAAGTCGTAAACGATCACGGTGTGATCGCCTTTCGCCTTGTCCATACCGTAAGCCAGAGCAGCTGCGGTTGGTTCGTTGATGATACGTTTAACGTCCAGGCCCGCGATGCGGCCGGCGTCTTTGGTGGCTTGACGCTGGCTGTCGTTGAAGTAGGCCGGAACGGTGATCACCGCTTCAGTCACTGGCTCGCCGAGGTAGTCTTCGGCGGTCTTCTTCATTTTCTTCAGAATTTCAGCCGAGATTTGTGGCGGAGACATTTTCTGGCCGTTCACTTCTACCCACGCGTCGCCGTTGTCAGCCTTGGCGATTTTGTAAGGGACCATCTTGATGTCTTTCTGTACGACTTCTTCGTCGAACTTACGACCGATCAGACGCTTCACCGCGTACAGGGTGTTATGCGGATTGGTCACAGCCTGACGCTTGGCCGATTGGCCAACCAGAATCTCGCCATCGTTGGCGTAAGCGATGATCGACGGCGTGGTACGCGCGCCTTCAGCGTTTTCAATAACTTTGGCTACGCCGTTTTCCAGCACGGAGACGCAGGAGTTGGTAGTCCCCAGGTCGATACCGATAATTTTGCCCATGTTCACTCTCCCGAAACTTTGGATTTGGTTGCCGCAGCAGTGGTGGCTAACTGCGGTAGCACTTAAACGCTTGACTTATAAATGGGGGCCTTGCGGCCAATTTCAAGCCTGCTCGTCAATCGAAGGCGAAACTGGCGCCGGGGCCTTGCTGACCACGACCATGGCCGGGCGCAGCAGGCGACCATTGAGCTGATAGCCCTTCTGGAACACCTTGAGCACGCTGTTCGGCTCCAGATCAGCGCTTTCCTGCATGGCCATGGCCTGATGCTGAACAGCGTTGAACGGTTCGCCATGCGGATCGATCGCTTCCAGCTGATAACGCTTCAGGGTGTCCTGGAACATTTTCAGGGTCAGCTCGATGCCTTCGCGCATTGGGCGGATGCTTTCGTCGTCCGGGTTGGACAACTCCAGACCACGCTCCAGACTGTCGATGATCGGCAGCAAATCGCCTGCGAATTTTTCGAGGGCGAATTTGTGCGCTTTTTCTACATCCTGCTCAGCGCGACGGCGGACGTTCTGCAGATCGGCGGCAACACGCAAAGCCTGATCCTGCGCGCCTGCCAGTTGCTCTTCGAGCACTTGTACACGAGCCGCCAGGTCATCACCCGAAGCCGCGGAGCCCTGGTTGGCGTCTTGATTTTGCGTATCCACTGTCTGTTCGTCAGCCATAGATTTCTCCTTTCAATATCGTCCGTGAGCTCAACTCACGCTTCTGTCCCGGTATATGGGGCCGCAAAAATCAGCTTCAAGGGGTTGGTTGCGATTAACCCTACAAAAAGCGCTGCATTGCGATTACCCGATGCGCCAGGCATTTCGTCAGACCGAGCAAATCGAGCTAAGCGAGGGCATTGTCAGGTGCAAATAAAACACTGTATAAATAACCAGACCTAAAGCCTGGGAGCGGCCTTTATGCTGGTGCACCTGTCCGTACATAACTACGCCATCGTTGAACACCTCGATCTCGAACTCGATCGCGGGATGAGCGTGATCACCGGGGAAACCGGTGCCGGCAAGTCGATCATGCTCGACGCCCTGGGCCTGACCCTGGGTGATCGCGCCGACAGCGGCGTGGTCCGTCCCGGCGCAGACAAGGCCGACATTCTGGCGACCTTCGACCTGATCGATATCCCGGAAGCCAGCGCCTGGCTCGCCGAGCGCGACCTTGAAAGCGATGGCCCGTGCATCCTGCGCCGGGTTATTACTGCCGAAGGCCGTTCCCGTGGCTACATCAACGGCACGCCCTGCCCGCTCGGCGACCTCAAGGCCCTGGGCGAGCTGCTGATCGATATCCACAGCCAGCACGAACACCAATCGCTGCTCAAGCCCGACACCCACCGCCGCCTGCTCGACGAATATGCCGGCGCTACGGACCTTGCACGCCAAGTGCAACTGGCCGCCCAACGCTGGCGCCAGACGCGCCAGGAACTGGAGCGCCTGTCCAACTCCGGCGATGAGCAACGCGCCCGCCATCAATTGCTCAGCTATCAACTAGAGGAGCTCGAAAACCTCGGCCTCGGCGAAAACGAGCTGGAGCAGCTGGAACAGGAACACAAGAACCTCACCAACGCCGAAACCCTGCTGGGTATCTGCCGGCAAGTGGTCGAGCAGTGCAGCGAAAGTGATTCCGGCAATGTCCTGAATGCCCTGACCGCCAGCCTCAATCGCCTCTCGAGCGTAAACAATTCGATCGGTGCCTTGGGCGAAGCCAGCAGCCTGCTGACCAGCGCACAGATTCAGGTAGAAGAAGCGGTGGGCGAACTGAACCGCTTTCTCGACAACTTCGATGCCGACCCAGCGCGTCTGCAATACCTGGAAGAACGCCTCGATGCGATCTACACCATGGCGCGCAAACACCGCATCCAGCCGACCGAGGTCGCGGAGATGCAGCAACGGCTGTTGGATGAAATCGAAACCCTGAATGCCAACGATGAGTCCATCGAACGGCTGAGCGATGAACTGGCCTCTTATGCCCGTCATTATCAGGAGAAGGCGCGCGAACTGAGTGACTTGCGCCATCAAGCGTCGAACAGCCTGGCCAGTGCCGTTGAGCAGGAAATCCAGCGACTGGGCATGCCCGGCGGTCGTTTCACCATCGAATTGCGCCCTAACAGCAGCGATGAACTGCTGCCCAACGGCCTCGAACAAGTCGAATTACTGGTGAGTGCCAACCCTGGTCAGCCATTAAAAGCCTTGGCCAAAGTGGCCTCGGGTGGCGAGCTGTCGCGGATCAGCCTGGCGATTCAGGTGATCACCGCACAGACCTCTCGCGTCCCGACGCTGGTGTTCGACGAAGTGGACGTGGGCATTGGCGGCCCGACCGCCGAGATCGTTGGCCAACTGTTAAGACGTCTCGGAGAGCGCGGGCAAGTGCTGACCGTCACTCACTTGCCGCAAGTGGCTGCACAGGGTCATCAACATTTATTCGTGCACAAGGTGCGCGGTGACGATGCGACCCACACCGCTGTTTCCAAGCTGAGCAAAAATGATCGTGTCGAAGAAGTGGCGCGGATGCTGGGAGGCATCGACCTGACCAAGGAATCCTTGGCACACGCGAAAAAGATGGTCATCACCGCAAAAATTTAAGAGCGGCAGACAGCACGAAGGCGACCCTGGGGTCGCCTTCGTTCGTTTCGCGAATATGAAATTCGCGCGACATGCTTACTTTTTCTTGCGTACGTACAGCACCAGATTGTGATCAACCATCTCGAAACCATACTTGTCGACGATGGCTTTCTGCAGGCGCTCGATTTCTTCGTCGAAGAATTCGATCACTTCGCTGGTTTCGACGTTGACCATATGGTCGTGATGCTTGCCGTCATCCAGTTCGAAGACCGCATGGCCTCCGTCGAAGTTGTGCCGCACCACAAGGCCAGCCGCCTCGAACTGAGTCAGTACACGGTAAACCGTGGCCAGACCGACGTCCTCACCAGCCTCCATGAGTGCCTTGTAAACATCTTCGGCACTCATGTGGCGCTGCTCGGCGGAATCGAGCATTTGCAGAATTTTGACCCGTGGAAGGGTCACTTTGAGGCCGGCTTTGCGTAGTTCGCTATTTTCAACCATGGTCAGCTTTCTCGCGATGCTGCTTCGCAGCTTCTCTTAATGCGGGTATGATCGGCGTTTACGTTGTCCCAGCCAAGATAGTGGAAGTCGCCCACCGATGCAAAACACCAAGCTCTTGCTAACCAGTTTCACCTTTGTGGGACTGCTCGCACTCGCCGGTTGTTCATTCCCCGGGGTTTACAAAATCGACATCCAGCAGGGCAATGTCGTCACGCAGGACATGATAGACCAGTTACGCCCGGGAATGACCCGCAAGCAAGTACGGTTTATCATGGGTAACCCTCTGCTGACCGACACGTTCCATGCCGATCGCTGGGATTATCTGTACAGCCTGCAACCGGGTGGCGGTGAACGCCAACAGGAACGCATTAGCGTTATCTTCAACCCAAATGACCAGCTTGTCAGCCTCTCTGGTGATTTCATGCCAGGCGTGAGCCGCGACGAAGCCATTCTCGGCAAGGACAGCGGCACGCAAGTCGCTGCACCAGCAGAAAACGCCGAGAAGCCAAAACCGGAAAAACCGGTCAAGCCAGGTTCGTTGCTGGACCAGATCCAGAAGGACGTCGACGGTGTAGAAACCGTTCCAGTCCCGACGCCAACACCGCTGGACACTTCGCCGCAATAATTTGCGACGCAATAAAAAACCCGGAATTTCCGGGTTTTTTATTGTCTGGCGTTTAGTGAATCACTGATTCCGCGCCTTGGCCTCGGCCGCCTTGGCGGCACGCAAGCGACGAACCTCCTTGGGATCCGCCAGCAGCGGCCGGTAAACCTCGATGCGATCACCCGCGTGAACCGGACGCACCTCGGGATCGGCAATGACCTTGCCGAATATACCCACCGGGCAATTACCCAGATCCAGCTCCGGAAACTGCGCATCCACCGCTGATTTGCGCAACGCCTCGCGCACTGAAGTACCCTCAGGCACAGCGACCGTCAGCAATACCTGACGATCAACCGCGGCATACACCACTTCGACCTCAATCACCGACTCAACCATGAATCTGCTTGGCGCGCTGGCAGAACGCGTCCACCAGCGTGTTGGCCGCCTGATTGAACAACGGCCCCAACGTCGCGCGAACGATAGGTCCGGCATAGTCGAACGATAGATCCAAACTGATCTTGCAGGCCTTGTCCGTCAGCGGCTTGAACACCCAGATACCGTGCAACTGAGTGAAAGGCCCTTCTTCAAGGTTCATCTCGATCGACTGCCCGGGCACCAACGTGTTCCTGGTGACGAAATGCTGGCTCAAGCCACCCTTGGCCACACCGACGCTGGCGCGCATATGCTCCGGCGAGCTTTCCAGGACCTCGGCTGCCGAACACCACGGCAGAAACTCGGGATAACGCGCTACGTCGTTGACCAGGTCATACAGCGCCTGCGCCGGGTACGGCAGCAGGGCCGAGCGTTGAATATGCGTCGTCATGTCAGCGTCACTTCCACAGCTGGGCGGCAAACACTACAAGAATGCCGATGGGCGCCACATAGCGCATCAAGAACAGGGACAGGCCAAACAGTATCGGGCTGCGGATCGACAACTCGTCGCGCACCGCTTCACGCCCCATGATCCAGCCTGCAAACACCACGAAACACAAACCACCGAGTGGCAACATGATCCGCGAAGTGAAGAAGTCGATCACACCAAAGAAGTCCAGACCGCCGGCCGCGCCCCATTGGTAGAGGTGGAACATCCCGCCTTCGTTCACGAAAAACTTGGCTTCCTTCCAGATGTTGAAGGAAAACACGGTGCCCAACCCGACGAACCAGCAGGTGAACGCCAACCAGAACGTCACCCAGGCGCGGCTGACTTTGGTGCGCTCAACCAGGTACGCGACCATCGGTTCGAGCAGCGAAATCGCCGAACTCCAGGCAGCAACCGCAACCAGTACGAAGAACACCACGCCCATCAACTGGCCAAACACTACGTTACCAAAGGCAAATGGCAGGCTGACGAACATCAGGCCGGGGCCTTCGCTCGGGTTCAGGCCCGCGGCGAACACAATCGGAAACAATGCCAGACCGGCCACCAGCGAAACAAACGTATCGAGCAGCGCCACACCAACGACGGTACCGGAAATCGACGAGTTCTTCGGCATATAAGCACCGTAGATCATGATCGAGCCAACACCCACGCTCAGCGAGAAGAACGCATGGCCCATGGCGGGCAGCAAACCGTCGAGGACTTTTTCCGGATGGAAGTCGAACATGAAATGCACGCCCTCCATGAAATGCCCGGTGGTCATGCTGTAACCCAGCAGCACGATGATCATCACAAACAGCAGCGGCATCATGATCCGCAAGCTGCGCTCAAGCCCGGCGACCACGCCTTTGGCGATCACCACGGCGGACAACAGCATGAAAATCGTGTGCCAAAGCGTCAGGCGCCACGGATCGGCGATCACATTGCCAAAGTACGCGCCGACCTGATCAGCCGTCACACCCTGGAAGTCACCACGGCCCATGTCGATGATGTAATCCAGCGACCAGCCGCCGACCACACTATAGAAAGACAGGATCAACAACGCCGTGATCATCCCGGCGAAGGCGCCCCAGGACCACTTGCCCGAATGCCCCGCCTCCAGCGCCAGCACCTTCAAGGCGTTGGCCGGACTTTGCCGGGCACGACGGCCGATCAGGGTTTCGGCCAGCATGACCGGTACGCCGATCAGCGCGATACAGGCCAGGAACATCAGCACGAAAGCGCCGCCGCCGTAGACGCCAACCATGTACGGGAATTTCCAGATACTACCCAGGCCCACGGCCGAACCAGTCGCGGCGAGTATGAAGACCCAGCGGCTAGCCCAACTGCCGTGGACAGAAACCTTGTCTGTCGACATCGTTATCACGCCCAAGCGTTCAAAAAAGAGGCCGCATTGTCCGGGATTCAATCAACCTGCTCAAGCACGTAGCGATACCGTAGCCGACTCGCTTGCAACTCCCTATAATGCCGCCCCTATGGCTAAACAGAAGAAACACCCAACAGGGACCATCGCGCAAAACAAAAAGGCGCGACACGATTACTTCATCGAGCATAAGTTCGAGGCTGGTCTGGTCCTGGCCGGCTGGGAAGTAAAAAGTCTGCGGGCAAGCAAGCTGCAACTGGTCGACAGTTACGTGCTGCTAAAGGATGGCGAAGCCTGGCTGCTTGGTAGCCACATCACGCCGCTGATGACTGCCAGCACGCACGTCATCGCTGATCCGACCCGTACCCGCAAATTGCTGCTCAACCGCCGCGAGCTGGAAAAGCTGGCGACCTCCGTGCAGCAAAAAGGCTATGCCTGCGTGTGCCTGTCCTGGTACTGGAGCAAGCACATGGTCAAGTGCGAGATCGCACTGGGCAAGGGCAAGAAGGAATACGACAAGCGTGATACCGAACGCGAACGCGACGCCGGTCGCGAACTGGCGCGTGCGGTGCGCAACAAGGGCAAGGAAGATTAATTCTCCTGCTGCTTGATACCGCCTTCGCGAGCAGGTCGAATCGTCGCACCGTCGCTCCCACAGTGGATTTGTGAACGACACAAAACTAATGTGGGAGCGAGCCTGCTCGCGAAGACGATCGAACAAACACCGCAAAATCCACTGACTACATCCCCTTGCGCCGCTCCGCCCGAGCCATGCGCTGCACTTCCTGACGCACCTCTTCCAGCACTTCCTGTACGTACAGGATATGTCGGCTGGAGACTTCCCGCGCCTGCTCCGCCCGCCCTTCGATAATCGCCATGTACAACTCCCGATGCTGCGTGATCAGCATGTCGCGGGTTTCCGTGCGCTGCTTGTACATGCCGCCAATGTTGGTCACCACGTTGCGCTTGAGCAGGTCGAACAGCCCGCGAATCGTGTGCAGCAGCACCGCGTTGTGGCTGGCTTCCGCAATGGCCAGGTGGAAACTGGCGTCCGCCGCGCCCTCTTCGGCCCGGCTCACATCGTCATGACGCGAATAGCAGTCCTGCAACACCTCAAACGCCGCCGTCAGTCGCTCACGATCGACATCGGTGGCGCGTAATGCCGCGTAATAAGCGCAGGACGCTTCCAGGGTGTGACGAAACTCCAGCAGATCGCGCTGCGCCTCGGGGTTGTTTTCCAGCAGATGCAGCAATGGATCGCTGAAGGTCGACCCCAGCGAATCGACGACATAGTTGCCGCCGCCCTGACGACTGACCAGCAAGCCCTTGGCGGCCAGTTTCTGAATCGCCTCGCGCAACGAAGGGCGTGACACGCCGAACTGCTCGGCCAGCGCACGTTCGGCCGGCAAGCGCTCACCGGACTTCAGCGTGCCTTCAAGGATCATCCCCTCGAGCCGCTCGACAATATCGTCAGACAAACGGCGCTGACGTATCTGATCAAACCCCATAACTCACTTCTCCACGATCCCGACCGCTCGCCGGGCTCTCTATTCTGGCCTATTGGCGCGGCGCCGGCACCTGCCAGGAAGACGCCCGATCACACCGGTCAGCGGCATTGCGCACGGCGTATTCGACAAAAGTTTTAGGGCGGCAAATTGACACACCGCACAGAAGGCTTTTACCCTAGCCAACAGCGATTGTAAATTGGTATTACCAATTAACCAAGAACGCTGCCCAGTGCCTGACCAACAACAATTAGGGGCCACCCCATATGCAAACCTGGCAACAGCTCTACACACCGCTCGGCAGTCTCGGCATCTCCGCCCTCGCGGCCGTAATTCCCATCGTATTTTTCTTCCTGGCGTTGGCGGTGTTCCGCCTCAAAGGCCATGTGGCCGGCAGCATCACCTTGGCGTTGTCGATTGCCGTGGCGATCTTTGCCTTCCAGATGCCGGTCGACATGGCGTTTGCCGCCGCCGGTTATGGCTTTGCCTATGGTCTGTGGCCCATCGCCTGGATCATCGTGGCAGCTGTGTTCCTCTACAAATTGACGGTCAAGAGTGGCCAGTTCGAAGTGATCCGCAGCTCGGTACTGTCGATCACCGACGACCAACGCTTGCAGGTGCTGCTGATCGGGTTCTGCTTCGGTGCGTTCCTCGAAGGCGCCGCCGGATTCGGTGCGCCAGTGGCGATTACCGCCGCCCTGCTCGTCGGCCTGGGCTTCAATCCGTTGTACGCGGCCGGCCTGTGCCTGATCGCCAACACCGCGCCCGTCGCCTTCGGTGCCTTGGGGATTCCGATCATCGTGGCCGGGCAAGTGACCGGTATCGACGCATTCAAGATCGGCGCCATGACCGGTCGCCAGTTGCCGCTGCTGTCGCTGTTCGTGCCGTTCTGGCTGGTGTACATGATGGACGGCATGCGCGGCGTGAAGGAAACCTGGCCTGCTGCGCTGGTGGCCGGTTTGAGCTTCGCCATCACCCAATACTTCACGTCCAACTTCATTGGCCCGGAACTGCCGGACATCACCTCGGCCCTGGTCAGCCTGATTTCCCTGACCCTGTTCCTGAAGGTCTGGCAGCCGAAACGCGCCGCTGGCCAGCACATTGCCGGCGCTGTCTCGGCGTCCGTGGTGACCGCCAGCGCCGGTGGTTTCGGCCAGCCGCGCACCACCGTGGCCTCGCCGTACAGCCTCGGTGAAATCTTCAAAGCCTGGTCGCCGTTCCTGATCCTCACCGTACTCGTCACCATCTGGACCCTGAAGCCGTTCAAAGCGATGTTCGCGGCCGGTGGTTCGATGTACAGCTGGGTGTTCAACTTTGCCATCCCGCACCTGGATCAAATGGTGATCAAGGTGGCACCGATCGTGGCGGCCCCGACGGCCATCCCGGCAGTGTTCAAGCTCGACCCTATTTCCGCGACCGGCACGGCGATTTTCTTCTCCGCACTGATCTCGATGCTGGTGCTGAAGATCAATTTCAAAACTGGTCTGACCACTTTGAAAGAGACCTTCTACGAACTGCGCTGGCCGATTCTGTCGATCGGCATGGTCCTGGCGTTTGCCTTCGTCACCAACTACTCCGGCATGTCGTCGACCATGGCGCTGGTGTTGGCAGCGACGGGCGCAGCGTTCCCGTTCTTTTCGCCGTTCCTCGGCTGGCTTGGCGTGTTCCTGACCGGTTCCGACACCTCGTCCAACGCCCTGTTCAGCTCGTTGCAAGCGACCACCGCGCACCAGATCGGTGTCAGCGATGTGTTGCTGGTGGCGGCAAACACCAGCGGCGGCGTGACCGGCAAGATGATCTCGCCACAATCGATCGCCGTGGCCTGCGCCGCGACCGGTCTGGTGGGCAAGGAATCGGATCTGTTCCGCTTCACCCTCAAGCACAGCCTATTCTTTGCAACGATAGTCGGTTTGATCACCCTGGCTCAGGCTTATTGGTTCACCGGCATGCTGGTGCACTAAGTACTACAGGTTAAAAAGCAAAAACCGACGCCGGACCACGATTCCGGCGTCAGCAATTCACAACCCGGTCTGCAAGGCTGCTGAAAGCTTCCCGTTCTATATTCAGCAGCCTCAGCGGACGGATAACCGGGACCACCCGGAGACACGCCTGATGAGCGAGCTTTTTTACAACGCTGTGCCGAACGCGACCCGCGTCGCCCCGCCACTGCCCGAGCCTCGGCAATACCCCAGCGAGAAACCGTCACGGGTCTACCTGTTCGGGACGTGCGTGGTGGATTTGTTCTACCCGGAAGCCGGGATGGACGCGATCCACTTGCTGGAACGCGAAGGCATTCGTGTCGAGTTCCCGCAAGGGCAAAGCTGCTGCGGACAACCGGCCTACACCTCGGGTTACACCGAGCAGGCAAGGACCGTGGCCCGCGCGCAACTGGCGTTGTTCGCCGGGGATTATCCGGTGGTGGTGCCGTCGGGATCGTGTGCCGGGATGTTGCGCGAACACTATGCCGACCTGTTCAAGGACGAGCCGGACACGTTGAAGCAAGTCCAGGCGCTCGCCGCCCGGACGTATGAACTGGCCGAGTTCCTGCTGTTTGTCTGCAAGGTGCAGCTCCAGGACAGCGGCGAGCCGGTCAAAGTGGCGTTGCACACGTCGTGCTCGGCACGCCGTGAAATGAACACCCACCTGCACGGTCGTGAGTTGTTGGCGCAATTGAGCAACGTGGAGCGGGTCAATCACGATCACGAAAGCGAATGTTGTGGCTTTGGCGGGACGTTCAGCGTCCGTATGCCAGACATCTCCGGCGCGATGGTGGCGGACAAGACCCGGTCGTTGAAGGAATCCGGCGCGCACAAGGTACTGAGTGCCGACTGCGGTTGCCTGATGAACATCAATGGCTCGCTGGAGAAACAGCAGGAAGCGTTGCGCGGCCAACACCTGGCCAGTTTCCTCTGGCAACGAACCGGAGGTGCCCGATGAGCACTTCCACGATTATTCCGACGGTCAGCGTCGACGAAGATTTTCGCGCCCGGGCTCACAAGGCTTTGGACGACAAGCAATTGCGAAATAACTTTCGCACTGCGATGGATTCACTGATGGCAAAACGGGCAGCGTCCTTCAGCGATGCCCACGAAAGAGAACATCTGCGATCGCTGGGCAATGCTGTCCGCGCCCGCGCGTTATCCAAGTTGCCCGACCTGCTCGAGCAACTTGAACAGAACCTGACCCGCAACGGTGTGACAGTGCACTGGGCGGAAACGGTGGACGAGGCCAATGGCATCGTCCTCTCGATCATCCGCGCTCACGAGGGGCGGCAAGTGATCAAGGGCAAATCGATGGTCAGCGAAGAGATGGAGATGAATCATTTCCTCGCTGAACAGGGCATTGAATGCCTGGAATCGGACATGGGCGAGTACATCGTCCAGCTCGACCATGAGAAGCCTTCACACATTATTATGCCGGCGATCCACAAGAATGCCGGTCAGGTCGCGTCCTTGTTCCACGACAAACTTGGCGTGGAATACACCAAGGACGTTGACCAACTCATTCAGATCGGTCGCAGAGTCTTGCGGCAGAAATTCTTCGAAGCGGACATCGGCGTCTCCGGTGTCAACTTCGCCGTGGCCGAAACCGGCACCCTGTTACTGGTGGAAAACGAAGGCAACGGGCGCATGACCACGTCGGTGCCACCGGTGCACATCGCCGTGACCGGCATCGAAAAAGTCGTGGAAAACCTGCGCGATGTGGTGCCACTGCTGTCGCTGCTGACCCGCTCGGCGCTGGGCATTCCGATCACCACCTACGTCAACATGATCTCCGGCCCACGCAAGGCGCATGAACTCGACGGTCCGCAGGAAGTGCACCTGGTCTTGCTCGACAACGGTCGCAGCCAGGCGTTTGCCGACAGCGAATTGCGCCAGACCCTGAACTGCATCCGCTGCGGCGCCTGTATGAATCATTGCCCGGTCTACACCCGAATCGGCGGCCATGCCTATGGGGAGGTTTACCCTGGGCCTATCGGAAAAATCATCACGCCGCACATGGTCGGCCTGGCGAAAGTCCCGGACCACCCCAGCGCCTCATCGCTTTGCGGTGCGTGCGGCGAAGTCTGCCCGGTAAAAATTCCTATCCCTGCATTGCTGCGTCGCCTACGGGAAGAGAACGTCAAAGCCCCGGACAGCCCGCATCAAGTCATGCGCGGCCAAGGCAGCAAGTATTCGCGCAAGGAACGGTTCATCTGGAACGCCTGGGCGAAGCTCAACAGTTCGCCAACGCTGTATCGGCTATTCGGGTTCTTCGCCACTCGCCTGCGCGCGCTCACGCCGAACAATGTCGGCCCGTGGACGCAGAACCACAGCGCACCAAAGCCCGCCACCCGCTCACTGCACGATATGGCCCGCGAGCATTTGGCCAAACAGGGAGACCGTTGATGAGCGCCAAGCAAAACATCCTCACCAAGTTACGGAAAAGTCTGACCGGCACCACGCCGGTGCCTGACGAGTTCGACGTCGAACTGGTGACAGCTCCTTACACCTACACCGCTGAACAACGCATCCCGCAGCTGCGCAAATTGATGGAAGCGGTGCACACCGAAATCCACCTGACGTCGGGCGAAGGTTGGCCTTCGTTGCTGGCTCAGCTGCTACAGGATCGTCAGTTGCCCAGCCTGTTGATCGCGCCGACTACGCCTCACGGTCAACACATCACTCAACACTGGGCGAAAAATCCGGGGCTGCCGACGCTCAAGGCCTACGACCGCCCGATTGAAGAATGGAAAGCCGAGTTGTTCAACGACACCCCGGCCAGTCTCACCGGCACCCTCGGTGCAATCGCTGCGACAGGCAGCCTGATTCTCTGGCCGACGCGGGAAGAACCGCGCCTGATGAGCCTGGTGCCACCGGTGCATTTCGCCCTGCTCAAGGCCAGTGAAATCCGCGACAACTTCTATCAGGTGCAGCAGGAGTTCAACTGGGCCCAAGGCATGCCGACCAACGCTTTGCTGGTGTCCGGCCCGTCGAAAACCGCCGACATTGAACAGATCCTCGCCTACGGCGCGCACGGTCCGAAAGACCTGGTGGTATTGATCCTGGAGGACCAATGAGTCTACCGGCGGCTTTCCTGAAAGATGCACAGCAACTGATCCCCGCCGAGCGACGTTTCGACGATCCGCTGTCGACATTGGCCTTCGGCACTGACGCCAGTTTCTATCGACTGATTCCGCAACTGGTGATTCGCGTCGAGTCGGAAGATGAAGTGGTGGCGCTGCTCAAACTGGCGCAGCGTGACCAAGTCCCGGTGACCTTCCGCGCCGCCGGCACCAGTCTGTCTGGCCAGGCCATCAGCGACTCGGTGCTGATCGTGTTGGGGGATAACTGGAACGGTCGCGAGATCCGTGGCCAAGGCACACAAATCCGCCTGCAACCGGGTGTGATCGGTGCACAGGCCAACGCCTGGCTGGCGCCGTTCGGACGCAAGATCGGCCCGGACCCGGCCTCGATCAACGCCTGCAAAATCGGCGGCATCGTCGCCAACAACGCCAGCGGCATGTGCTGCGGCACGGCGCAGAATACTTATCACACGCTAGCCGGCATTCGGCTGGTATTGGCCGACGGCAGCCGCCTCGATACCGAAGACGCGGCCAGCGTGGCGGCGTTTCGGCAAAGCCACGCCCCGCTGCTTGAACGTCTGGCAACCTTGGGCCGCGAGACGCGCGTCAACGCCGAACTGGCTGCAAGAATCCGCCACAAATATCGTCTGAAAAACACCACTGGCCTGTCACTCAATGCGCTGGTGGATTTCGACGAGCCTGTGGATATCTTGAGCCACTTGCTGGTCGGCTCCGAAGGCACCCTCGGCTTCATCAGCGCAGTGACCTACGACACGGTGATCGATCACCCGAACAAAGCCTCGGCGCTGATCGTGTTCCCGGACGTGGAAACCTGCTGCAACGCCGTGACCGTGCTGAAAAGCCAACCGGTGTCGGCCGTGGAACTGCTGGACCGGCGCAGTCTGCGTTCGGTGCAGAACAAACCCGGCATGCCCGCTTTCGTACAACAGCTGTCGAACAATGCCTGCGCGCTGCTGATCGAATCCCGCGCAGCATCGTCCACTTTGCTACAAGAACAACTGGCGCAGATCATGGCGTCGTTGACCGCATTTCCGGTGGAAAAACAGGTCGACTTCACCGAAGACCCGGTGGAAAACGCCCGCCTCTGGGCGATCCGCAAAGACACCTTCCCCGCCGTCGGTGCCGTGCGCAAAACCGGCACCACGGTGATCATCGAGGACGTGACCTTCCCGGTGGAACAACTGGCCAGCGGCGTCAATCGCCTGATCGAGTTGTTCGACAAACATCACTACGATGAGGCGATACTTTTCGGACACGCATTGGAAGGCAATTTGCACTTCGTCTTCACCCAAGGCTTCAACAACCCGGAGGAAGTCGCACGCTATCAGGCGTTCATGGATGACGTGGCGCAGTTGGTGGCTGTGGAGTTCGGGGGCTCGCTGAAGGCCGAGCACGGCACCGGGCGCAACATGGCGCCCTTCGTCGAGCTGGAATGGGGCAGCGATGCCTACCAGTTGATGTGGCAGCTCAAACGCCTGCTCGACCCCAACGGCATTCTCAACCCGGACGTGGTACTCAGCGAAGATCCGCAGATCCACCTCAAGCACCTGAAACCGTTGCCGGCCGCCGATGAGATTGTGGACAAGTGCATCGAGTGCGGCTTCTGCGAGCCGGTGTGCCCGTCGAAAGGCCTGACCCTGAGCCCGCGCCAGCGCATCGTGATCTGGCGGGATATCCAGGCGAAAAAACGCGCGGGCGTTGATACCACCGAACTCGAAGCCGCTTACGAATATCAAGGCATCGACACCTGCGCCGCCACCGGTCTTTGCGCGCAACGCTGCCCTGTCGGCATCAATACCGGCGATCTGGTGAAAAAACTCCGCAGTCGTCACGCAACGCGTACGAAAACTGCCAACTGGCTGGAAGGCAATTTCGCCACGGCACTGCAAGGTGCGCGTTTCACCCTGCACGTCGCCAATGGCGCGCGGATGCTGTTGGGTGCGCCACGCCTGGCGAAGCTGTCGGCGACGCTGACCAAGTTGTCCAAAGGTCAGGTCCCGCAATGGACCAACGCCATGCCGCAGCCTGAGAAAGCCATTCGCTTCAGCCCGACTGTGTCGGACGAACGCCCTCGGGTGGTGTACCTCGCGGCTTGCGTGTCGCGGGTCATGGGCCCGGCGGCAGGTGATAAAGAGCAGATGTCGCTGTACGACAAGACCCGCGGGCTGCTGGAAAAGGCCGGTTACCAAGTGGTCTTCCCGGACAATCAGGACAACCTCTGCTGTGGCCAGCCATTCGCCTCAAAAGGTTACGCCGAACAGGCCGAACACAAACGCCAGGAACTGATCGGCGCGTTGCTGCACGCCAGTCGCGGCGGGCTCGACCCGATTTACTGCGACACCAGCCCCTGCACGCTAAGGTTGGTTCAGGACCTGGGCGACGTTCGACTGGACCTGTACGACCCGGTGCGTTTCATCCGTACGCATTTGATGGATCGCCTGGATTTCACACCGCAGGAAGCGCCGATTGCAGTACACGTCACGTGCAGCACCCAACACCTTGGCGAGAGTCAGGCGTTGATTGATCTGGCGCGCAAGTGCAGCAAAACCGTGGTCATTCCCGAAGGGATCCACTGTTGCGGGTTCGCTGGCGACAAAGGTTTCACTACGCCGGAACTGAACGCCCATTCGTTAAGAACGCTCAAGGACGCGGTGCAACAGTGCAGCGAGGGGATTTCCACCAGCCGCACCTGTGAGATCGGGCTGACGCAACATGGCGGCATTGATTACCACGGGCTAGTCTATCTGGTGGACCGCGTTACCCAGGCTAGGGCGACCTGAGCAGGACTTCAAGGAGGGCGCATTCAGGCGCCTTTTTTAATGTTTCTTGCCAGTATCGACAGCAGTACAGCAAAAATTTAGAACCCTGACGTGCCGCCGCAGTCCACTGATCAAGTCCTGCAAACGTGGGACCTTCCCAAAACTCGGCAGCCCGTCCTGATGGTCAGAATGACTGGCCTCAGTTCAAGGAGATACACATGAAACGTTCTGTACTGTTTGGTCTGTTCGTTACTGCCTCACTGCTGGCTTCCCCCTCGTTTGCCGCCGAAAAAGATCAATGCGCGGTCAATCTGCAAACCATCGAAGACGCCCAGGCACAGATTCCTGCGGAGTTGTCTGACCAGGTAGCGGATTCCGTCAAGCAAGCCAAAGCGGACCATGCACTAGGGACCAAAAAAGGTACTGACGATTGCATTGGCGAGACCAACGAGACCATCAAGATGATCAAGGACGCGAACAAAGGCGGGAAGTAACCTCGCCGGTTCCATTCAATACGAAGCAAACCAAAACCCGCCAATTGCGGGTTTTGGTGCATTTTGGGGTTGGCAATCCCTTTTTATTGCCATTGCTTCCATCAGTTAGTTTTTTCATAACTGTTTTTGCGCAAACCGAATTCCTGTGCCGCGCCGTAGTCTTTTAGATAAGCCCATCAATCGTGGCTGACTATCAGTTCGAGGAGATACCCATGAAACGTGCCGCACTCGCTGGTCTGTTCATTTGCGCTGCAATGTTGGCCTCTCCCGTCTTTGCGGCGGACAACAACCTGTGTACGAGCAAGCTGCAAGAGCTCGAAGCCAAAGTGAATTCGCTGCCAGCGACCGCCACCAATGCGCCGGAGATCAAAAGACTGTTGGCCAGCGCCAAAGCTTCACAGGCCGCCAAAGATGACAAAAAATGCGCCACCGAGGCCAGCCAGGCATTGGCGATGGCCAACTGAACAACGAACGACCCGATGATCAATCGAGGTCAACCTTGCGGGTGGCCTTCTGAGGCGTGTTGGCGTACACTGCGCAGGCCTGTTGCTCATTTTGATTCACCGAGCAACAGGCTCGGGGCCGTTTAGGATTCGACGCCGGTTGCGAAACTTTAGGTGCATGCCGAGTTGGTAACAGAACTCGTAAATCCACTGTTGCAACTACTTATAGTTGCCAATGACGAAAACTACGGCCAGGAATTCGCTCTCGCTGCGTAAGCAGCCTTAGCCCTGAGCTTCTGGTACCTTCGGGTCCAGCAATCACCAGGGGATGTCTGTAAACCCAAAGTGATTGTCATATAGAACAGAATCGCCGTGCAGTACGTTGTGGACGAATCGGCTAAAACTTACACAACTCGCCCAAAGCACCCTGCCCTTCGGGTCGCTGAGGGTTAACTTAATAGAAACGGCTACGCATGTAGTACCGACAGCGGAGTACTGGCGGACGGGGGTTCAAATCCCCCCGGCTCCACCATTTGAAACACCTTCGAAGCCCGCCCAGTGCGGGTTTCGCTGCATCTGGACCTTGGAATGTTGCTGAAGGTTGTTGTGGATTGATGTCGATTCGCGCCGCCTTCAGCAGCTTTTCAGCAACATCCCCCTCAGGCGTTCTGCCTACTGCACATTCCCCACCCGAAGACACACATGCGTCACATATTCCTGAAGCGCCCTCAAGGCTGCTTGGTCGGCGATGATCCCAGATCGAACGTCGAGAACAGTTGATCCAGTAGCTGCAGAGAGCTCGACGGTTCCTGCATCGCCCAGGCTGGAGCGGCTGGTGGCGTCGGACACGTTGCCGCCACTGGAACTACAACGTCCCGCGATGCGCAGCCTGCGAGCACCAGAAACGACATCAGCGCGCAACTTTTCATTTTCAGCGAGGGCATCGGTCTTTTCCTTCTGGGCTTTCTGGTCGAGGGCGGCAAGTGCCTGTTCGGCGAGCTGTTGATTTTCCAGAGCCATTCTTGCCTGTTTTGCGCCCGCAGACGCAATCATGGCCAGATCTGATTGATGATTGGCTTCGCTGACCGCGAGGATCGACGTGTAGCTGTTGGCCTGCCACATCCAGGCACCGCCGGCTCCGATCAGCAGTGCAGCTATATAAGGAAGGATTCGCAGCCAGATGGAAGTCATGCCAGCACCTTCAGCGCGGTGTTGTAGAAGTCCAGCCGCTCAGCCAGTCCGTTCAGCCCGCCATTGATGCGACGGGTGATCAGTTCAAAGTCGCCAGCATCAGCCAGCGCATTCAGGTTGCGCGAATTCCAGAACCACGCCGCCGACTTGCACGCCCACTCGGCCTGCTCCAGCAGCTCAGGCGTGCGCAGAAGACGATCATCGCCGAATAGCGCCTTGCTACACGCGAGGTAGTTGTCGTGCCCAGTGATCTGAATCAGGCCGCGCCCGCGGTACTTCTGACCGTCGCCGTCAGCCTCTGGCGTATTGCCCAACCGCTTGGCCAGCGTTCCGGTGTCGTACTTGCTCAGGTACTGGTCGCCGCCCAACTCCTTCACGTACTGGAACTGGCCCGACTCATGACCCACCTGAGCGATGAATGCCGCCATGCGCAGGCGGGTGTTGATCTGGAAGCGATCCATGGCCAAGTTCAGCGCAGACGCAAAGACGCCAGCCTGTCTGCCAGCCTTCGGGAGGATCTGCAGCAGTTGCTGCGCGGTGATGGGCATGGCTTTCTCCGAAATATTGATTGACGAACTGGTATAAACTCGCCGCCTCACCGGAAGGGCTCGCAAGATGTCAGCACTGAAACACTCGAAAAACGAAGAAATCGAAGCCCTGCGCGGAATGGCGGTGGCTATTGCCGTGATCTCTCATCTGGGCAACTTGCTTTTCTGGAACGACTTCTTCGGGAAAACCACGCTGGCTTTCTGGGGCGGGGTTGATGTGTTCTTTTGCATCTCTGGATTCGTAATCATGTCCGCCTTCAGAGAGAAGATGCTGACTGCTCGCCAGTCCGGATGCGGAAGATACTGGGCGGAAGTACGCGCCTTCTTTGTGCGGCGGATCTACCGGATCATCCCTTCTGCATGGTTGTGGATAACCATCACTTGCATACTGTCGGTGATATTCAACAGCTCAGGGGTGTTCGGCAGCCTTAAAGGCAATATCGTGGACTTCATCGCGATCATATTGAACGTGGCCAACTTCCACTTTGCACTTTGCCTGACGCATACGGATGGAAGTTTTCTGTGCGGCGGCAATGGGCAGTATTGGAGCATTTCATTGGAAGAGCAGTTTTACTTGATTTTCCCGCTGATCGTCCTTCTGCCTAAGCGCGCCATTTACATTGTTACGGCACTTGTCATTGCCGGCTACGCAATCGCACAACAGGTTTACGGCAACACTTCAACTTACACTTGGCTGACTCGCGTCGACTCCATCTTTCTCGGCGTAGCTCTCGCGGTATTCGCCCAATCCGAAACATTCAAACGGCTTGAGCCAGCCAAGCTCAAAAAATTCGCGCGGCTGTCGGCTCCAGTGCTGCTTTTCCTGCTGCTCATGTCGCCCTACAACGCAAAGGACTATCACCTCTACCCGCTCACCGTCTGCCTGTTCGGCGGCTGCCTGGTGCTGCTGGCCGCGTACCAGAAGGGCTATCTGTTCCCAGAAGGCAAGCTGCGAAATCTGCTGGCCTACATCGGCGCCCGGTCGTTCGCGATCTACCTCATCCACAACCCAGCGTTCCAGCTCACCAGAGAAATCTGGTTCAGAATTTCTCCCACCGGTACGACCTTCGACAGCGCCTATACCGTCGCCTTCCTGGCCACAGCTTTCAGCGTTATATGGGTGTGCAGTGAGCTGAACTACAGATTGGTCGAAACGCCATTACGGGAACGTGGCGCCAAGAAGGCCAAGCTGCTCGCGCCACCAGTCGCAGCCCTATGAAAGGGTGACGCCAACCCTCAATGACCACAGGCCAAGGCTGACCAGTCTTCCTACAAGCCAGTAGGTGAGGATGGTCTGCCCGGCCTCATTTAGGTGCAGCTTGTCCACCACGTAGTGCTCTGGAAGCAATGGCGCATCCATCCCAGTGATGACATGCACGGCCGGCCCCGGCTTGGTTTTCTCTTCATAGGCCATCATCTCGCCGTACACCCTGAACACCTCCAGGCTGTAATTACCGTCGATGTGCGCCTTCACTGCCGCCACGTCGCCCCGCCATTTGGGGCTGACCACCACCACGATCAAGCCCAGTGATCGGCAATGCGCGATCACCTTCCGATAGCTCTCGATGTAATCGACGATACCAGTCCCCCAATTACTGGTGTCATTGGTCCCTGCGGTGATGATCGCCCACTTGGCGCCGGCATACCCGACCGCCATGGTGATGGCGTTGAGGTTCGCCACCAGCCCGAAAACAGACCCGCCCGGACTGGTGATACTCATGCCCGGCACCGACAGGTTGCTGACCGAGATGCCGACAAGGTCAGGCAGGCGGTTCACCCACAACTTTGACGGATCACCCGGCCCGATATCCGAATAAACCCCGATATCAATTGAGTCCCCAAGGATCAAGCAGCGATCTGCCAACCCCAGGTAACTCATTCAGCAGGCCTCTTGACGCCGAATTGCGCCCACTTGTCCCAATATGCCACCAGTCGTGGATCATCGTTTTCAACTTCGACCACGCAGGGGAATTGTTCGGGATCTTGCTCGCAGCCGAACGTGGCAATAACTTGATCATCTTCAAGTTGAACAAAAGTGCTCATATTTCCCACCCGGTAATGATCAAGCCATAGAAAGGTGTTCCGCCTGCCGTGCTCAGCACCAAGGTGACCGTCTGCAAGGTAGTCAAAAACACGTTTTGAAAGTTCGTTACATCGGCCGTCGAGTTCACAAAACACGTTCTGTTTTGCTGACCGATAAGCGATGTGGCATCAGCGTTGATGTTCATCGACATGGAGAAGTTGCCAGTGTTCGAGATTTGCAACTCGCCAAATAATGAAACGGCATTCGCTGGGATATAACTGGCCAAGCTAGGTACGAATGTCCCGGTACTGTTTGTTGAATAGGCAGTAATGGCGGCCACAGTTGTTTTCCGACCGCGCACCCCAACGCCTGCCTTGATCTGCCTGCTCGCATTGGTCGGCACCACAGCCAGCAACGCCGAAGCGGTATACCCGGCCGGCATGTTGGCGCCGCCGTAAACGGTCGGCATGAAGGTATTCGGCGAGTTCACGCCCAAGAGCGCCGAGGTGCTGGTGGTCGGGTTGTAGATGGCATAAATCGCCACCCAGCCGCTCACAGGAGCCGTGCCGGTATCCATCGCGTTGATGCCAGTCGTGGCAAGGTTGATCGTCTTGCTGAAGTTGGCCAGGCGGTAGGTCGTGGCGCCCAAGGCGGTGCCGACTACAATCTCATCTGCCGCCACCGTTGCAGTTGCCGATGCAGCTGAAACCGTCATGTACAGGTTGGTCGTGGCGCCGACAAGGGGCGAGGATTTGATCAGCGCTCCGTCGCGCAACTGCGCGATAAACGCCGCTTGTGTGCGAAGATAGTCATCGATCAGCGAAGGTGATTCGGAGCCTGCGGGGCTGTTGCTCCCAGGCACAATCGACAGATCGGTAATCAGGGCAGGAACCGGCATATTTTTTCATCCCAATAAAAAAGCCCGCTCAGTGGCGGGCTTTAGTTGAGTGAGGGCGTTACGCCCCGGAGGTATTGGTGGAGGAGCACGTATTAAAGGCGTTGCAGTTTTCCGGCGTGTTCTTCGGGGTATGGCTGCTAGTCAAGACCGAAGACGGCTTGACCTACCTGGCAAAAAAATACCTCCCCAAAGGAAGCCGTATCAGGAAAATAGTCCTGATAAAGCCGGACGAGGACTAAGCGCTATTGCTCAGAAAGCCCAAGTAACCCGGGGGCCATCAACATCGGCAGCATGCTTGGTTTAGGCTTCTTGGGGATGACCATACTCAGTGGCGGGTTGAGCGCTGAGCCCACGTCGGCCATTTGCTTGCCTTTGCTCGCAGCAGTTACCGTCAAGTTCAGCAGACCATTGATCCCTGGGATTTTTGGCATGGCTTGGATGAAGCGCAGAGCATTCGACGCAGTGGTTGAGCCGGCGGGTTTCATCGGCGGGTTCATGATGCTACCGCCAGCGCGCAGAATGCGCTGATAGTCAGCCCAGCCATCATTGCCAAACAGGGCCTTGCCCTTTTCCGGGCCGATATTATCAAGCGCCTTACGCAGGCCATTGATGGAGAAAGAACCACCGGTTTCGCCTTGCAACGTTGCAGCGTCACGGACGTAAGCCTGCGCCGCGCCGCGAAGCGAGCTCATGATAGGCACGCCACGCTGCTGCTCCAGCTGAGACAGACCCTTTAGCTGATCCACCTTCATCTTTCCGACGATGTCCGGCAAATCCTCTGGCGCATAGTTGCCCTTGAGAATTCTCTCGACAAGCGGGCTCGCCTCTTGAAACCTGAATCGATCAGCGGCTGCCGATCGTGCGGCACGGAATGCCTCGGCAATGCCAGGGGGCGATTGTTCGCCAGCTTGATTGGCGCCAGTAGATGGGCCAACACCGCCTTGGAACGGCACCATCCCCCCTTCACTGGATATCTGCGCGGCCCCCGGAAGTCGTGGCTGGCCGCCAATCTGCTCCGAGGTGAACGGCTGGCGGCCAGCACCCGGGGCAGAACCTGGGCGACTCATGCCTGGCGCCGGATTGAATGCCGCTGACTCGCCGCCGTCGATCGCGTTAATCAGATGCTTTTTCACGATACCGAGCGCCACGGCTTCGGCCCTGTCGTTCGTGCTATAGATGCGTCCATTCAGGGCTTGCAAGCGCTGCATGGCTGTACCCATATCGAACGGCTCCTTGCCCGTCGTCGCTTTCTGAAACCAAGAAAGTGTGTCGGCCGGCAGTTTTGACCCAAGCATCTGCTGGTCAAGCTCTATAGAGGCATCATTGACGAATTTATGCGGGTCGAGAGGAATATCCCGGCCAGCAGTATTACGCGCCGCTGAATACAGGTTATCGGCCTTGGATTTGAGCCCGGCGTCATAATCATTGACGGACTTCTGCAACACTTGGCCACGCTCATAATCGGTGGCATCACCCGCGCCTTTCCTTACTCCGTAAAGAAGCGAGCGGTTGGCATCCACGAAGCGTTTCTGCATCTGATCGTCAACAGTGTTGAGGGTATTCTCCATCCACCACTGTTTTGGATCTCGGTTCAGCCAGCCGCGCGTAGGCTTGATGCCCAGCGCGTTGAAGTCGGCCATACGCCCAAGTTGGGTGGCATCGAGGTTGTCTACATCCCCCATGGCTTTTTTGCCGAGGTTAACTACCTGATCCTTTACCGCCTGCGGCAGCGATCCGAAGTCGATCCCCTTTTGAGCCAATTTGGCCGAGACTTCCATCTCGATCGGTGCAGTTGGGGTTAGCAACGATTTCACTCCGCCCGCAACATTCCCAGCCCCGCGACCGACTGCCAGCCCAGTAGCCCCGCCAACGCCGCCCATTAAAGCGTTCTGCGTTCTTTCAATCAGCGATCCAGGCTGAGAAATCGCCCCGAAGGCCGCCCCAGCACCAGCGGCTTGACGGTAGGACGCAGGGTTAATCACGGCATTCCCAGCTGTTTGAAGCAGCTTACCGCCTGCCTCTAGGCCAGGAATAGCCGCTCGCGCCGCGCCGAGAGATTGCAAGGCAGCGCCGCCAGCCTGAAGGCCACGGCCGCCAAGATAGGCCAGGCCAGCTTGACCGCCGATATTACCCACTATGCCCGCAGGATCTGCCATCAAATCACTATCAGCGCCTGGAGCACGCTGCCAACCACGAGGCCAGAGAGCGCCGCCCACGCCGATGCCATCCATCAAGTCAGCAACCGCCTTGCCAGCGCCTAGCGTGCCTTTTTCAAGCCAGCCGCGCCCCTTCAGTCGATCTGGCGGCGCGGCAACTGCCGGCGCTGCGGTTGGCTGCGCGCTCGCAGTTGCCTGCAGCATAGGACCGGCCATTGCAGGCTGTGGCTGCGCCGATTGCGCAGCGTTTTCCTGTTCCATACGAGCACGGAACTCAAATTCTTCCTGTTCGGTCATGGTCTATTGCCCCTGACGTCGTTTGAACTCTTGATAACGGGCTTCTTTGTTCGGGTCGGTGAACGGCCCTGCTGCTGGCGCAGCTACAATTGGCGCGGACGCTGGAGGCTGAACAGGCTGTTGCTGTGGCTGGCCGCTGTATCTGCCAATGATCTCTTTGAGCGCGCTGAGCGCCGCTGCACGTTCCTCGGCCGGAACAGTCGGGTCGCCAACTTTGCCCACCATCTGCTTGTAGTTTTCAACGTCCCGGTCAGATTGTGGCCCTTCCATGCGCGGCATCATCATCAGCATGTTGCCGCCGATTGCTGCGAGCTTGGCTGCAGCTTGCGCACTAGGCGTAGTCTTCCCAATGAATCTATTCGCGGTATCTCGCCAGTCTCCAATGCCGCTAGCGGTGGCGCTTGGCAGGATCGCCAAAGCCTGATCAATCAAGGGATTGAGCTTTTGCGCATTTTGCTGGTTTTTCACCAAGGACTCCGCGAGTGAGCCACCTTGGATTTTCCCGCCCGCTTGCGTCGTAGCTGGCGTGATTGCCCCCGTCCCCTTGTCGATCAACATGAAGTTGCCAGCGCCATCCTGCACAACCTGAGTCCGCTGGCCTTGTTTGTTGATGGCATTGGTCTCTTGCATGATGCCGTTCTGTTGCTGCTTCACGCCGACATTCGCCCAGCCACGCGCATTGGCTGCCTGTTCGGCCGGCGACATGGTCACGTTGAAGCTCTGTCCAGCCGTTGGCACTGCAAACTGTTTGGTGGCACCTGTGTCGACCAGTTGCGGCGCGACGTAGGAATTGATGGCCTGACCCACGGGTTGGCCGTATTCGTCGTACTGCATGGTCTGCTTGTTGCCGCCTTCGCCAGGCACGTCAACTGTGCGCGCCACCTTGCTTTTCCCTGCGTTCGGCAATTGCGCATATTTGGCGATGTTTTCAGGGTCAACGCCGAGCGCAGCAGCGGACTTCCAGTCGAAAGTAGCGTTCCCGTCAGCATCCTGACCGTACAAAGTCGGGATCGTCTGAGCTTGGCGCCGGAGCATATCCGCCTTCTGCTGTTTCAGCGCATTAGCACCGGCAGCCGAATAGCCGGCGATACCGGACAGCCCGGCCGCGCCCAGCGTGTTGATCGGACCTCCGCGCCCTGCCGTGGCCAGCCCACCGAACGCCGCCGACAACAGCCCCATCCCCATCGGGGTTTGAGCAAAATCTAACAGCCCACCAAGACCTTCAGCCATTTCAGACTCTCCCGCGACGTTGCGCAGCGTACTGCTGACGCTGAGCGATCAATGGATTGGGCTGACCTTGGGCGATCTGCGCAAGGGTCTGCGGACCGGTGTTGGCCTGCTGCATGGCTTGAGCGCCGCCCATGGGTTGTTGCTGCTGGCCTTGAGAGAGCAGACCGTAGGCCTTTTGCCCGTAGCTGGCCGCGTCCATGTAGGGCTTGGCCGCTGTGTTGAAATTGGACAGGCTGCTGCCCATCGAGCTGAGCAGGCCGGGGGACGAACTGCCACCTGCGTAGGCCGCGCTGCCCATGGTTCCGGACACTGCCGGTTGACCGAGGCCGAACCCTGCGCCGCCTGTTGATGCGCCCGCAGTGCCTGCTGTCCCGGCACTGCCTGCCGCACCACTCGCTGCGCCAGAACCTCCACCCAGCAAACCACCAGCCGCACCGCCCGCGTAAATCGAGGCGATAGTCTTGGCGATGGTGTGCATGGTCTGGCCCGGGCCGGTATTGATCCCCGCGTCCTGAGCCTCGCCATAGCGCTGCGGTGCTGCGCCGCCCCACTGGTCTACCAGAGGCTTGTCGTTGGTGCCGAGTACCTTGTTCCACATGCCGGTAGAGAACGGGTCAGCCGAGCCGTAGAGCAGCCGAGCAGGGTTATCCTTGACCTGATTGCCCATCGCGCCCAGGTTGAACAGCTCAAAGCTGCCCACATCGCCGAGAAAGCTCATTTACCACCCCCGCCCGAGGACTTGGTCGTTGCGGTATTGCCCAGACCAGAGCCGAACACGCCCGACATGGCGGCCAGTTTCTTGTACGGGTCGTTCTGTTGGTCGGTCCAGTTCTGATACAGGGCGTCCAGCTGCTGCTGGTAGTTGTCCTGATACATGTTGGCCTGCTGGCCGAAATTGTTGGCCACGTTCATGGCCTCGCTCTCGTAACCCGGAGCCAAGCCCAGCATCTGGCTGCGCAGTTGGTCGTTGCGGCTCGCATAGTCCTGACCCAGCCCGGCGTTAAACTGGCTGTTCTGCATGTTGCGATTGATCTGATTTTCGGCCAGGCCCTGCTGCGCGGTGTAGTCCTGCATGCGCATCCCGGATGCGGTGTTGCCGAGGTTCTTGGTCAGGTCGTTGAGCGAATTCTGGGTTGCGGCCTGATTGCCGGTATTGCCGAACGAGCCGGAGCTGACCATTTGTGTGCTCAGACCGGGCGCGACGGCATCGTTGTAGTTGCGGGTGATGTCACCCAGCGCCGCATCGATGTTCTGCTGCAGGTAAGGGTTGGAGCCGGCGTATTGGTTCGTGCCGCCGTTGCTCGCGTATCCGTAAGGGTTGTCAGTGGCAGCCTTGCCGGAGTTCAGCGAGTTGGTGACGGTGCTGCGGGCGGCGTTCATCGACGGATCGCCGTAGTTGAAGATCTGCCCGAGGCGCGCAGTGGTCGAGTTCTGGAAGTCGTTCATGCCGGCGACTTGCTGACCGCCATAGCCTTGATACGGCGTGCTGGCGAGGCCCATGGCCTTGTCGCTGTAGGCCGAGGCCAACGGTTTCAATTCGGTCGGGATGGACTGCGTGGTCGAACTGGTCTGTCCACCCCCGCCCTTGTGCGGGCGAATCTTGTCGCCAGGGAACACCGGCAGCGCGCCGATCGCAGGGCCGCCGAACTCAGCGCTGAGCTGTTCGTGCAAGGCATCTATTTTCACAGTTCAACCTCCAAGACTTGGTAGACCGGCGTAAAGCCGCAACGCATCCGGTAAAGACGGGCCTGAGCCGGCGCAGCTGCACATCTCAGGCGTGAACACCCGAGCGACTTGGCCATGCTTTCCAGTTCGTCAAAGAATTCTTCAAAGTGCCCGTGCGGGGCGTACATCTCGTAGATGTAGAGGACGCGTAAGTTCGGCAACTGCTCGACACCGACGACGCCCCAGCCCGCGATGGCCTCGTCTCGGTCAAGGCGGACCAGCGTGCGTTCACCGCGACTCAGCATCATTTTCAGCTGATCACCAGTGATCTCCCCGCCTGAGGTGGCACAGGCCAGCCCCAGGTTCTGCGCGCCCTGCTTCCAGGCCACGTCGATATGCGATGTCGGCACAACGATGAGTGTGTTCATCAGTTACCTGTCAGGCAGCGTTTCTGCACCCATGTGCCGGGCGTGCCGGAGACAACACAGGTCCAGCCCTCGATGAAGTACTTGGAGCCCGCTGTGCCGAGCTCAGCAGGTGCGGTGTTCTTCACGGTGTCGCCCTGCAGCCATGTGCCGCTGGATGGAACGGCTGCGAGCGCTGTGTAGAAGCCGGAGATCCGCCCCTCGGAGATCAGGTTGATCTGCGTGGCGTGCTCGCGCAGTTCGCGCTGCAAGAGTGGGTCGTCCGTGCCGACGCGTGGCGTGGTGTTCGCTTTCATGATCAGCGGCCCCCTGCCGGCGCCGAATCGGCATCCATGTGAGTGACGCGCACCGGGCCAGCAAAGGTGAAGGTCGCCTTGTGCCAGCGTGCGGACTGGCGCAGGTCAAACTTGCCATCGAGCACGGCGCCGGTAGCGCCAGCGGTAAAGCCGGTACCGGAGTTCATCTGAATGAAGGTCTGCGCCGATGCCGAGGTAGGTGCCAGGGCGTAACGCAGCTTGATCGGACCGAGGCAGGTCACGGCGTAGTCATCCCCTACTTCCCCAGTCGTCATCGAACTAGCCACCGATGTGCCGGTCATTGACTGCAACTGGTGCGAGGTGTTGAAGATCGACATCGACTTGCCGCCAGCCAGCCAGAACTGCGAGTCGAACGAGTAGGACGACAGGCCGTCAATGGTGGCGGAGATGGCGGATAGACCATCAATGGTCACGCCGCTCGTGACGTAGTTGAGCGCCGCTTCGATACTGCGATTGGCCACGCCCCACTTCTTGGCGACGATGTGGTAAACCAGCGCCGAATCAGGCGTGGTCGAGCCGAGCGACGGGTAGAACACCCACACCAGATTCTTCTGCCGATCGAACACGCAGACTGTCCGGTAGCGGTAGGCCGGGTTCGAGTTGTCGTAGAAGTATTGGCGCACGTACCCGTCAGCCACCGACACAGGCCGGGTGCCGTCGAAGACCCACATGTTGTCGTCGCCAACGAAGAAGTGAGCGCCGCCAAGGTCGCAGATCGCCTCTTTGCCGACGCAGCCCGCTTCACCGCCGGGCACCTGAATCCAGTTCCACACGGTTGGGGCGCCAACGTACTGGCCGAGGTAGATCGATTTGGCCTTGTAAGCGATGGCGTACTCACCCAGGCGCATTCCGGCAGTGAGACGGCCCGCCGTAGCGACCAAGCGCCCTGCCGTGGCTTGGGTCGCGATGCTTGGCGTCCACGATGTATCGTCGAAGGCCGCACTGCACTGCCAACCATCCGGTTTTTCTGCCCCATCATTGACGTTCAGCGCCATGACGAACGCGCCGACCGTGAACAGGATTTCAGCCTTGGGCGCGGTGGCCACATCAGCAAACGCAGCCCCGGTAGAGCGCTGGATCACGTCAGCACGGTTCGCACACAACGTGGCATCGCCGAACTGCGTGATGGACCATCGGGTGTCGACGCCGCCTGTGTAGGCTGCCGCTCGGCCGATATCAGTCCATGCGCCGGCCAGCAACTCATAGAGTTTGGTGGTGGTGCCGGCGATGATCCGGCGCGTGTCGTCCAGCTTGGACACCACGGCCGCGCCGATGCAGGCTGCTGCGAGCACAGGCGTCGAGTCGGGTGTAGCAGGCTCAGGCGCACCCTCCATGCCGTTCTTGTATGGGATCAGGTTCGAGCAACTGGTGATGAGCCCCGGCGTGGTCACGTCGGCATCAGGCGCAAAGCCGATCAGCGGGATCATCTGGCGCGCACCTTCATGGTGGAGCCGCTGTACCAGTCAGCATCGTTGATGCCGTCCACAGCGATCTTGTACAGCGCCTGCCAGACCGTCAGGCGGGCGTCATTCATGATGAATGGGGTGGCAGCCAGCAGTGCGCCGTACAGGTAAGCATTGGGCCAGCTGGTCAGCAGCCAGTTGGTGGTGTTGGACGCAGTCAGAGCCGGAATCTTCTGCTGATAGGTCAGCTCCAGCGAGTACACGGCGTCCGGGATCGGGGCCAGTTCCACGTTCGAGCCGACAACAGTGAACACGGCCGGCATGCCTGAGGTGTTGGCTGAGAAATCAGCGCTCAACTCGTCCGGGGATCGGTAGGACAGCGGCTGGTTGTAGCTGCCCAGCACCTGAATACGGCGCATCCCGAGCATGTCGGTAGGCAGCGCCACGGTACTGGTGCCAATCACCGTGGGCAGCGTGACCTTGCTATCCATCGCCCGCGCTTTCAGGTCGATGTTGAGCTGACATTCGGCCAAGGTGATGAAGTCCGGCACGCTGGTCGTCAGGTCGCCACGGTTGAGCCATGACGCCACGGACGCCTGTAATTCCGAGTAGTTGGTGATGCTCATACCTTGCCCTTCCAGATACGAAACACGGATAGGTCAGGGTCATTGAGCATCCGGCGCATGTGCTCTTTGTTGGCCATGCACTCGTGGAAGGTGATTTCGTGCTTGTTGCAGTAGTCCTCGATGATCACGAACGGGATTTTGGCCGCGTGCTTCATTTCCGACCCGCCATGCATCCCGGCGTTGTGCAGGGCCTTGGTGTGTTCGGCGATAGGCGTGCAGTCCTGCGTGCGCTCGACTGTCATGTTCCCATCGTGGAAATGAAACTTCGTATCGAGGTCGCGCATTACATATTCTCCAATGCCGAGACTTGCACGACGCCAGCGCCCGAGAACACACCGTTACCGGCCGCAGCAACCCAAATTGCCGCGATCTTGGTGTAGCCACAGGTGGCCAGAATGACCGGGTCGCCCGGGCCGACCATCAGGTCAGTCCCAATCGCTACGGGCGTGCCGTTGCCGAGGCGCACGTAAGCCGACGCACTGGCCGACACCCGCACGTATTTCGCCACGTTGCCGGCTGAATCCAGCGGCAGCGTTGCGTTGGCTGATGCAACAGAAGTCGTCAGGGTGGCGCCCGTTACGGTGACCGTAATGGCGTTTTCGAAGGTATTGCTCATGGGTGAACTCCAAAGAAAAACGCCCCGTGAAGGGCGTTAGATCAGGCCGGGTTCAGAAACACGCTGATCGCGCCGACGGCAGACGTTGCGGTGCCGGTAAGGTCTAAGCAGATGGAGTCACCAGCAGCCAGCAACAGGTCGCTTGCCGTGGTAGAGAGCGTCAACGCTTGTTGGGCGTTGGCAGTGCCGACCAGGTTGAAGCTGGCCGAATGCAACGCGGTGCCGGCTGTGATCGCCGTAGCGCTGGCCACCTTGCGAATGACGGCAGTGCAGGCACCGCCAGTCCCCGCCACATCGACACGACCACGGATGGCCTTGACGGTGTACGGACGGTCAGCAGTGAACATGGTGCAGTCGACGATCGATGCGGTGTAGTTCAGCGTCAGCGGGATGAACCCGCCGTCGCCGCCGTCTTTACCCTCGACGCCGAGCGAACTGTCGGCATTCTGTTTGATCATGGGCATGTCAAATTCTCCTCAAAGAAAAGGGGAGCCGAAGCTCCCCTTGGGTCATTGCCGTCAGGATCACAGAACGTCGTAGATCGCACCGTTCGCCTTAGGCGCGCGGGCTTCCACAGTCCACTCAACAACGAGCATTTTCTTGTCGGCATCGCCGGTTTTCGCCAGGTCTTCGCTACCGAATGGGCGCTTGTAGCAGATGGCCCACTTGTCAGCCTGGAGCACGAACACGTCGTTCGCATCCTGGAAGCGCGACGGGATCGCCTTCAGCTCGCCGAAGTCCGACACGTACACGTCGACCGAGGCGAACAGCTTGGCGTCTTCGCTCTTGTCGAAACGGGTGGCGTTACCGGTGAAGGTGGAGAAGGTCTGCTTGGCGCCAGGGGGCAGCAGGATCGAATCCGGATCACCGCCAGCCGTGAAGCACTTCTGCAGCACGTCTTTCAGGCGCGCCTCGGTGAAGGCGATCGCGGTGCCCTTGGTGCGACCGGTGTTGCCGGTGTACGAAGCCAGGGTGCCTGCGTTGCGGTGCACGTTGTCCACGACCCAGCCGACCAGACCACGGGATTGGCGCGGCGCAGTAGCGGTGACGTCCAGCTGAGTGGCCGAGCTCTCCATGTCGCGGCGCAGTTCCAGCGCAGCCAAACTCATTTGGTAGGCCATTTCGTTCTTGCGACCGGCAGTGTCCATGCTTTGCTGGGTGCCGGACACGATCACGGTCTTGGTCGAGATCTGGGTGCGGTTGTTCAGGCGAACAGTCGGCGTTACGGTTTTAGCGGACGCATCATCACCTTCAGCCTGGGCGTTGGTGGTGATAGCGGCCGCCAGATCCTGGGTCTGCCACTCATGCAGGGTGTTGGACGCAGTGCCCTTGGCTGCCAGCGAGATGAACGGCGTGGCAGTCGGGGAGATGCGGTAGATGGTGTCGGTCAGGTCTTCACGGTTACCGATGGCAGCCGTGGTGAGGAAAGTGCCAGTAGGGGCAGTCATGATGTAGCTCCGGAATTAAAGGAATTGGAGAAAGACCTCGGCGGCAGACTCAACAGTCCCTGACTTCGCGTGCCGCTTTGCAGCGGTAGTGCGACCGTCAGCGTTACCGTTTACTGTCACGCCTGGCTTGACCACCCGCTGCGGGGCTTCCTGGACCTTCTTGGCTTGCACACTGGCTTTGGCCATGAGATCTCGATATCGCATCGCGTCTCGTGCTATGAGCACGTGGCGGTGGTCGGCAATGGACGAAATGTCCTCAGCCTCGAACCCCTGCTCTTGCAGGAACTTCGAGATAGCGGTTTGTTCGGCTGCGGCCTTGGCTTCGTCTTTCCAGTCCGGGAGCTTGGCGATGAGGTTTTCACGCTGCTTGGCCAGGGAGATTTGTTTGGCTTGTGCCTGTTCGTTCTGGTGCTGTTGGATGAGTTGTTGGCGTTCCTGCATGTTTTGCTGATACAGCGCTTGTCTCTGTTGATAGAGATGCTGCTGTTTCAGGTACTCCATCGGATCTGACTCAAGCAGTGCGGGCCAGTCGATTTGACTTTGTTGTTCAAGGGCGCCTTCGAGCTGAGCAGCCATGCGTTCGAGCTTGGAGTGATACTCCTGACGCTCTTGCTGGGCCTGCTGGACGACGGCATCTGCGGTCTTGCGTTGCTCGGCGGCTTCCATCGTCTTCTTGGTGTAGTCAGACTGACGCTGGTAGCCATTCAACAGCTCGCTCAGGGGAACCTGAACCTCCTTGCCATCAATCTTGACGGTGAAGGTTTGGGGCTCCGCATCGGTGTCGCTGTCTACATCTACATCCGTATCGACGTCAGCATCGACATCGACATCAGTGTTCAGGTCTTGATCGGCGTCAGCGTCTGCATTCGCGTCAGCATCGCCATCTGCCTTGGTTGGCGGGTCAAGCAATGCAGCAAACGCCATCGCGCCGCCATTGACGTCAAGCGCGCCGCCGCCACTGTCGCCGCCGGCTTCGTTCATGAGGAAATGGCCGAGTGCGCGGTGAATAAACATGCTCATTGATTGTCCCTCGAGGGATTCATTTGCGAATGATTACGGACTGGCCTGTCATGTAGGCCTTCAGAACCGCAAGATCTCTTTGGCGCGGTCCGCGAGTGTTTTCTTGTGCTGCAACTCCAGATCCGCCAACTTGCCCGTCTCCAGGCTGTGCGTGATCGTGGCTTTCAACTTGGTCAGCAACTGGAGCGACAGATAGATCTTCTCCCTGCCCTCCGCGTCTCTTGCTGGAGAGGTTCGCCATGCTTCGGTCAACTCCTGCTCAATACCTTCAAATGCCCAGATGAACGCCTCGTTTTCGAGACACTCCTTGGCCCGGTTGCCCTCGTAGATCCGCTCTTCAAGCGCTGCCATTCGGCGCCCCTTTGGTGTCCGCACTGGTCTGCGCGTTGCTCATGCTGGTATGGGCCTGAATCTGCGCCACCAGCACCTTGGTTTCGTTGTCCGCCACGGTCTTCCACTGGTCGAACTCAAGCTGCATGCGGAGCTGATCGGTCTTCTGCTGCTCTTTGAGGGCATCCAGTTGAGCCTGCTGCTGGCTCTCCAGCGTCTTCTGGTCGGCTTCGACCTGCTGACGGTTGGCATCGACCTGGGCCTGCATCTGCATGCGTGCCTGCTCAAGCTGCAACTCGTGGTCGCGCTTGGCCTGATCCAGCTGGGCGTTGTGCTGCAACTCCATCTGCTTGAGCTGAGTGCTCGACTGGAGCTTGGCCTGCTCGATCTGCATCTGCGCCTGAGCCTTGGCCTGTTCAGGGTCTGGCTTGTTCTGCGGTGGCTGCTTCGATGGATCCGTGAAGAACTTGTCGGCATTCTTGAACCCGAGCTGCTTGGAGAGCTCGGTAGCCGCGTGATAGATGTTGTCCGGGGTAGCGATGCCAATCTCCAGACCTTGCGCCTGGACTTGGCCCAGCATGGTCAGGTGCTGGATCTTCTGGTCCTTGTTGCCCATGCCAATGCCGACGTTGATGCTCACGTCAAACTGGTTGCTCCACTCGCGCGGGTCGATTGGCACCCAGCCACCAGTGAGCTTGACGATCTGCTCCTTCTGCTGGTACTGGCAGACGAGCTTCAGGATCAGCTTGAACAGGTCGACGTAGCCTTCGGAGAAGTTGCGAGCGATCAGGTCGAGGCGCATGTCGGCGCGGTTGGTGATGACGTTCACGCCAGTCGCGGTATCGTTCAGCGAGCCGCTGTCATTGCCTTGGCTGTAGCGCGTCCAGCCGGTCTTGTTCTCCAAGTCCTGCTGCATGTACTCCATCATCTGCATGGAGTTGCCAATGTCTGGTGCGCCCTGATCGAGACGGCCAGCCGCTCCAGGCTGTTTAACCCGCACGACGCCACCCGGGCGCGAGGTCAGCAGATCGTCAAGGTTGACCTGCCCTTCTACCGCGAAGTACCGGCCATTCACGGCCAGATACATGTTGTCGAGCTGAGCCCGCAAGATGCTGGTCTTGGTCTTCTGGCTCTCCATCGCCAGATCAGCCATGGACAGGCCGAAGAACTGGTGAGGCAGCGGCACAGGCGTGATGGACACAAACGGGATGCAATCGACCGGCTCGTTGTCCAGCAGCGTGTTGCCCGCCATCGTGACCTTGCGCAGCTCGGCAATGCCGTCGCCGTCGTAGTCGCAGCGCATGTACGCTTCCAGCACCCAGATCAGGTTTTGGCTCTCGTCATTGGTCGACGAGTCATCGATGTAGGCGTTCTCGTCGTTGTAGCTCAGGCGCTGGATGCGCTCGGAGTTCATTGCCTGGCCGGAGTCTTCCGAGCCGAGGTCGTCGACGTTCTTGTAACCCATGGACTTCAGCTCGGAACGCGAGCGCTGCACCCTGTGGGCTACAAACGATGCTGTTTCGATGTCCTTGGCGTTACGCGCGATCAGGAATTCTTCAGGCGGCACGTTCTCGATGCACACCTTGCCATCGGTCTTGGTGCGCTTGCAGACGACGTCATAGACCAGCTTTGGCGGCTGGGATTCGATCATCTGGATCTGCTGCATGACCTGAGGCGCAGACTGCGGTTGCGCCTGAGCTTGCTGTGTCAGTTGGGCAATGGCCTGCTGACGCTGTTCGGCATCATCCTCGTCTACAGACGTGGAGTGCTCAGTGACCTCAACCTCGTCATCCTCCATCAGCTGAGCCAGTTCGACGTCAGACATGCCGCGATATTCTTCGCGACTCTCCTCGTGCCGAGTGTCCCACCAGACCTTGACGATGCCGTTCTTCTGAAGCAGCGCATCCTTCATCCAGGTGTAAGCGATGCGATGGCCGTTGTTCTTCTTGTAGAACAGGTAGTTGACGTATTCAGTAGCCTGCTCGGCCTTCTGCTCATCGCCGGGCTTGGTCGCTTCGAACTCGGCCACAGTGTCAGAGCCCACGAACGTGACCATCAGCTGAGGCAGCATCGACTCGATGGTATCGCGCACGTCGGTAGAGACCACAGACGAGCGCCCATCGACCTCAGGCGGCGATAAGTCACCCACCGCCATGCCGAGGTAGTAGTACATCGACTTCTGGCGCTGCTGGCTCAGCTTGGACGATGAATACCCAAGCGACTGGCGCATCTCGGCCCCGACCAGGGCTTTGAGTTCGTCCTCGGTCAGACCCTTAGTCATTTCGTGCCCTTATGCGTTGTTGAGCTTGCGATAGTTGAGCTGGCCGCCCCACTCGTCGTTGCTGAGTTGGTCGGTCACAATGGCGAGGTAGCGCATGACGTCAGCGCCGTGGCTGTACTCGTCATGCAGTGGCGCGCCGGGCTCGTTGGTCTGCTGATTGATCTGCCGGCGGTAGCGCTTGAGGCACTCCACCAGTCTTGCCGTGCGGTCACGGTTGAAATAGGTGCGAGGGAACACTTCGCGAACACGGTTGATACCCTGCTCGACGTGCATGTTCGGTACTGGCAGCACTGACCAACCCAGCTGACCCATCACCTCGGCGTCAGACTTACCGCTCTGGTGGCGCTTGGCGTAGCCGTCATGGGGCAGATAGACATGACCCCAGTTGATCGGCTGGCCATCCAGCTGCAAGCCCTTGAGCTCGGCGCTGTACTCGGCCAGCGTGCGCTGATGGCCTTCGATGTAGTGGATGATGCGGATCTCGCCGGCCACCTTCTGCGCCAGGATGATCGTCATCGCGTCATTCCAGCCCAGGTCGAAGATGACGTGTGTCTTCAGCAGCCCGTCGTGCGGAACGTTGCCAATGCGCGACTCGGCCTGACTCATCTGCTCGAAGTAGATGGCGCCTTCAACTGCCGGCATGCACTTACCTTCCCAGATGTGAGCGTATTGCTCGGGCTTCATGGTCGCTTTGGCGTGCAACCGCTCCTGCTCCAGGACTTCAGGGAACCAAGGGTTGTCGCTGTAGTTCATCAATACTGACACGCAGTCAGGCGGCGGCGTAATGACAAAGCGCTGGTGCGTCTCGTCAGATTCAAGCTGTGGGTTGTAGCCAGCCCAGATCTCAGACCCAGGCTTACGAATGGTTGGCAGCAACACGTCCCAACTCTTCTTGACTACCGCGTGGGCTTCTTCAACCCAGACGATGTCGACGCCTTCATACGACTTGATCGAGTCGATGGTGTGCTGCTGAAGCCCAGCGAAGCTGAACTCTGTGCCATTCCTGCCCTTGATATAGGCCTGCTGGACGTCGTAGAACGCACCCAGCCCTAAGCCAGCAATCTGATCCGCAAGCAGCTTGTGGACCGAATCAGCGATGCTCTTCTGGATCTCGCGAGTACAGAGAATGCGCAGCGGCGTCTGAGCGCCGTGCAGCAACAAAGCCCGGGCAAAGCTCCACGACTTGCCACTCCCCCGTCCGCCATACGCCACCTTGTAACGGTGCGGCTCGAACAGGAACGCGAGCTTGTCCGGGAACTCAATTGCCATTGGGCTTGACGAAGCTGATGGTCAGGTTCTGATCAGCAGGACCGCTACCCTCGCCATTGTCGTCGCCGAGGTTGTAAGCCTGGCGCTCGCCCTTGATGACCTTGAGCTGAGCATCGACGCCAGCGTTCAAGGATCGAGCGAAGTCGCCGTGGTTGTCATCGTTGACATCAGCCTCAGCAAGGTACGCACTGAGCTTATTCGCGATGCCGCGCCACAAAGCCAAGCCTGATCTATGAGCAAGGACAATTGCCGCAGCCTGATCAGAGGCTTCCTCGATGATCTGCGCATCAGTTGCCACTTCTAACTGGCAACCATCGGTGGCAACTGCTTTGGCAACCTTTGCCTTTACAGCGCATCGAACCTTGTCAGTTAAGTCACGCTGCCAGCCTTCTTTGCTGGCTCGCTTCTGTATTGCTGTGTGCGAGATGCCACTAGATGCGGCGATCTCTCTTACGGAAAGCAGGCCAGCCCGGTAGGCACGTTCAATGGCCTCCCAATCGGGCTTGGCTGTCATGTTGGAATCCTTCAGTTATTCTGCTGCCTCATAGGTAGCAGCGAAGATGTCTGGCTTGCAGGGATAAATCTCACCCTTGATGCCTCTGATGATCCAATCACCGGCATCGGCTGTCATAACTCCTTCAAGGGTCTTGATGTAAAGCTCACCCCCGATTTCTTTGCTGCGCCAGCCTGTACGCTCAAATTCCTTAGTGCTATCAGCCCAGTCAATAATCGACTTTGCGCAAGCCCATGAGCCGTCGAATTGCATTGCTTCAATCACAACGGGCTTTTTGCGAAACTTCATGGGTATTCCCCCAGAGCTGATTAATTATTGTCAGTCTTCGTTCGATTCGATCTCGCGGTAACGCGTAAGCTGCTTGACCTGAGCGCGAAGGACCTCTTCGTCAACCTCAAGCCCAGCCATGTAGGCGAATGCGTAGACGGTCCGGACGTAGGTTCTGAGCCACCACGGCAGATAGGCGCGAACCTTGATCTGGCGAGTCATGTCACGCAGCCGGAGGATCTTGCTTGATGATGCGACCGAGGATCACGGCAGCACCAAGGAATGCGTTAACAGTGGCGAACACGCCCGGGGACACGACACCTTGCAGCGCAGGCCAGTAGGTAGCTGCAGCGTTCAACGCGACGAGGATCGCGGCAATCTGCACGCTGTACATCTTCCAGAGCTGTTGCCATTGGGGAATCAGGTTCATGTGCGCTCCGAGTTACTGCGGCGTAATGCTGTTGGTGATGGTCTTCTTCAGGTCAGTCAGGTCAGTGGCAAGCTGAGCCAGATCCTTGTCCTTGCGATTCTCGGCCCACTTGAACCAGGCACGGACCAATACCCATGCAGGAAGGCCGCAGACGAAGATGATGCCGCCAATCGCAATCAGGCCGATGTCGTCATGCGCCCAGACGCCAAGATCGAACCAGCGCACCACGAAGGCGCCGCCGCAGATGCTGGAGACGGTGGTGCTGATCATGGCGACAACGAACTCCCGAACTGTCTTCGGGAGCGTCATGGCCATCACGACGATTGCTGCGAGTACAGCCACGAAACCGAAGGCTCCGAGCTTGTAGAGCGCGATACCACCAAATGCGGTCAACGGTCCGGGCTCTGACATGGCTTGCGATCTCATAGGCGCCTCGTGAGTCTCGGCGTTGGGGAATAAAAAGGGCCGTGGTGAGCGGCCAAGCGCTGGAGGGGCAGCGATGAATTCTGGGCATAAAAAAGCCCCGCACTGTGGCGAGGCTTGGAATTGGGCTGACGCCCCGAGGAATCGAACCTCGTAACCACAGGGAATCTAACCCTAATCTCCACCTTTGGGGCGGCGCATTCAACAGTATGCTAAGCGGCGTCATGTTTCTAAGCGGTAAAACCGCATCTTTGGGCAATGTGCCAGAAAAAAGTTAACACGTCAAGATGGTTGATCCATACCCGGAATCAATTGATCTTTTTCTTTGCTTTGTTCGAGCCTCGCTACGCTGACTGCGGCTTCGACTATAGCGCGGCGCATTGCCTCGGCGCGGTTCATAGCTCCCACAGCGCACACCCATCCAAAGTTGGTCACAGCTTCGCATGTAGAGCCTGGGCCTGGAGCGGTGTAGATTCTTAGATCCACAGCCAGCCTGAACGCATCGCCATCATCGTCGAGCGGGTTCCAGCAGGCGCCGGGGCCGCGCTCATCACCAGCCCCGGTAATTACCCACGGCGAAGCCCCATCAGGTACATCCCAATCAAGTTCAAGGCCTGCTGCCTTTGCTGCCAGTTCGAGCAATTCGCGATCATTCATGCCGCCACCCTCACTTCAAGACATCCTTCGATGAACGCGTGCCCGGCGATTATCAGCTCGCGCACTTTAAGCCGAGCCAAGCCCAGCTCCTTGCCGACTTCGGCCATCGTCTTGTCCAGCCCACGATAATACACGCGAATGCAATCGGCCATGTCAGGCTTGCGGCGGCCCATCAACGCCACGAACCGATCGATCATCAGCGCGTCGTCATCGGTGATGCTTGCCGCAGGCAATGAATCCATCTGCTCGACGTTATCCCGCATCAGGACGTAGGAAGGCGAGGTGCAGCGCGGGATTCCTACCTGCTGACGGCTCCAGCGGCCCCACTGGGTCAAAAGATCTTCGGCGTCTCTCATTCCGAGTCCTTCTTTTCAAAGAAGCCACTCCCAGAAACCTTTCCGCAACGCGCGCACCAGTCGGCCGGGATGTAACGGAGAGCCCAGCCCTTTAGTTCTCCAGCCATAATTTTTGCGCCCATGTCGTTGATAACCATGACTTTCACGACATCGTGGCCTTTGAGAAGACATTTGATATTCATGCGGCTACCCCTTTCAACATGGATGGATGTACGGTGTGGCGGGCTACTTCTCCGTGCTCGCGGTGCAGGACGATGGCCTTCATGTTCTGGCGCGATCTCCAGCCACCGGCAGTGGCGTAGCTGTCGTTCGGAGCCAGGGTGTTGAACGACTCAACGGTGCAGCCCGGGTATTCCTTCTTCGTCTCGTGGTGGATGTGGCCGGTCCACCAGTAGCGATGCAGGGTTTCGCCCCAATCCTTGGCGCGATCGGTCGCCATGACGCCCGGCAGCTTGTCGGCTTTGCTGGTGTGCCCGTGGTGCATACCGATCAGGTTCTTGCCCCAGCGGTAGTAGCTGAAGACGCTGGGCGAGGTTTCGACGGTGACGCGTGGCTCATTGGCGTAGAGGTGGGCGAACAGGCGGCTCAACCAAACGGCGCCGGTTTCGTCGTGGTTACCGATGACGTGGACCACGTGCACGAACTTGTGCTTGGTCAGCGCCGACTCGACGCACTGGCGCATGGCGAGGATCAGGATGTCGACCATCTTGGCGTAGCGGCTGTCTGCGTCCAGGTGGTGACCACTGCGCGGCGTGATGGCTGCCATGGAGTCGTAGTGGCAAGCGTCACCGAGGTTGATGATGATCGCCGTCTCAGTCGGCGGTGCGGACTCAACCAGCGAAGCCATGGCCGCACAGTGCACGCGCTCGGCAATGCTCAGATCCCAGTCTTCACCACACTCGGCGGCCCAGATGTATTCGCCGAAGTGCGGATCGCCGATCGGATAGGCCGTCATCAGGTCCGGCAGGTACTCGCCAGCGAATGGCCGTGCAGGTACGTGCGGCAGATCCTTCACCGCCGCCTCGCATGAGGCCTCAATGAGGGCCTGTAATGCTTCCGCGTTAGTGTTGGTCTTCACCCAGGTGAGCAACGGCTCGACTTCACCGCGGCGCATGAGCTGGGACGTACCCTTGATCTTCAGGAAGTCCGGCAGCTTGGTCTCGATGTGCATTTCTGGAATGTGGCCGTGCAGCGCCAACTTGGCTTTGCGCCGCTCAATGCTGCGGGCATTCATGTCGAAGTGCTTGGCGGCCTGAGACACGCTCATGGTCTTCAGCGCTTCGACGATCTGCTCGTCCGTGACTTTGCGTTCGGCCATTACTGAGCTCCTGCGAGTGCTTCGGCTTTCAGGGCGGCGTATGCAACGCAGTCCTCGGCGGAATCAGCGTGGTAGGCCGGGTTCTGCCACTGGCGAACGTCCTTGAGAATCTGGAGCAGCAGCCAGCCTTCAGCCTCGCTCAGCGCCTGGCCGGTGATGGCGTTGAACGCAGCCACAGCAGTCCCCATGCTGCGCTCGCCTTCTGGCTTGTCGTACTGCTTGCCGCGCTCCAGCATGAGAGCCTGGGCCTTACCGAGAAATTCGTGAGCCTTCATGCTGGCTGTCTCCTGCTCTGGATTGACTGGAACTGGCGATACGCGTGACCCTCCTCCCCAACTCATGCTGCTTTCTCCTGGGTCGATTCAAAATGGTCGTTGCATGCCGCCTTGGCTTTCTCGTAATCCATGCCTGAATGCAGAATCTTTCCTGACGGCAGGCGCGCGACATAGGCCATGTCCTTTTTGGCGTTCATCACGCACTTGCAGATCATGTAGCCGCTATCGGAGATGAGCCGCCACTCGGTGTCTTTTCTCCACTTCATGGCCGCACACCCCGCGCAATCCGTTCCCGGCGCAGGAGGTGGCGGATCGCGGCCATCAGCCCACCGCCGAGAATCAACATGAAGGCAATCCACAAATTGATCAGTATTTCGTTGGGGATATTCATGCTGCTCTCCTGAGTTCACGGGTCTTGGCGCGGTATTCGGCGGCGATGGCCTTGAGGTCTTCGATGGTGTAGCGCTTGGGCTCATGCGGCCCTTCTAGCCACGCAAGCTTTTCGGCGCCGATCTTCTGCAACAGGCCTAGGCGGTAACCGAGGATGTTCCCGGACTTGCCCATGTTGCAGTTGCGGTTGCACTGGCGATGCACGTTAAGCGGTTCGAAACGCAGCTCTGGGCATGAAGCGACTGTGCGGTAGTGCCCGCCGCAATACTGGACGCCCGCGGTGGTGCCACAGGAAATGCAAGGCTGGCCAGCATCCCTTGCTCGTATGTAGGCGTTAAACCAGATCTGAGCCGCGCGCATGTACTGCCCCTTCGGCTTAACGCGCTCCTTGGCCGCTCTCAGCTCCTTGCGGCCTACATCGGCAAGAGCCTTGCGAGCCTTGTCAGCGTTCACGTCCTTGGTTGCCAGTCCACAGGCTGGGCTGCATACCTTTTGGCCGAGGCGCTGCGGTACGAATGAGGCCCTGCACTCTTCGTTGATGCAGGTCTTTGGGCGCGGTTGTTTGGAAGTCAGAGACATGGCTCGGCCTCCTTGGCTTTCTGCTGCTCTGGGGCGAAGTCGCCGCGCAGTGGCATAAGCCATACTTCCCGGCAAGGCCCTGCAGAGATGCGCATCAGTTCACCAGTGGTTACCCTTGGAGACAAAAGCGAAGCTGCCCCGTCGATAGACTCAACAATCCATGTTGGGTGCTCGCGCGGTGTATAGATCTTTCCATCAACTTTTGGCTCTCCTCCGACCGGCACAAACTGCACAAGCCGAACAGTTTTCCCAATGTTTTCTGCGCACACTGAATTGACGATTAAGGCCATGTCGCCCGACTTGAAGTTACTGGTCATAGCGGCCACCCCAATGATCCTTCTGCGTCCAGCGCACACCATGCTCCGAGCCGAACGCCTCGATCCAGGTAATCAGGTCCGCGCACTGCTTCACGCTCATCTTGCTTGTGCGCTCGTAGATGACGTCGAAGCCATGTCCGTCGAGTGCTGGTATCAGTTGCGGCTGATCGCCCGCCTCACGCAGCCATGCGGCCGTCAGGAGGCGTTTCCAGATCAGCACGGACCATTCCTTGTCGGCGTGGCGAACCTGTTTGGCGATATCGGTCAACATGGCGTGCAGCTTGGCGTTCTGTTCGCCCGACCGATCGGCGTCCTTGATCACCACCATCTTCGGCTTGGTGAAGTCGGTCGCATGCAGGTAGCCCATGATCCGGGTTACGTCTTGCTGGCTGCGGAGCGAGAACTCAGTCATGGGTGGGCTCCTGACTCATGTACCCATCAATGGTCGCATCAGCCAGAGCGCCATCCATGAGTGTGCTCATCCCAGTGCGAAGATTGACCAAGACCGCACTCACACGCAGATCGCCAAACACATACCATTCACGCAGGAAGCGATACCGCTCAGCATCCTTTCGCAGTGTCTCGCTCGCCGCCTGCACGGCCATGACCTGGTCGTGGCACTGAATCCGTTCAACTGGTAGATCTGGACGTTCACGCAACACCTTGTTGCGAAGAACCAAATCATTATGTTGAGCAGCCAAGCGAGCGACCTCGGCCGCCAGCACCTGGACGTTGTTCTTGTCGTTCAGGTCGTGGCGCCAAGCCTTATCGAACTCCTCGATCAGCCGGTCAATCTCCTCGTTTAGAAGGATATTTTCGGCCGCCATGAGCTTGCTTCTACCGAAGCCGAACATGTAGCCACCCCAGAACCCGAACAAGATGGCGGCTGTAACAGCCAAATAAAATTGATTGCTCATGCTCTGCGCACTCCCTGCTTCACCAGCGCCACCCGCTCAGCACAACCCACGCACAGCTTCACGCCCTTGACCGCATTGCGACGGCCTTCCGGGATCTCCTCGCCACACTCCTCGCACTCAGTGGCGCTGATGCCGGTGTAACGGGGGATCTGGGCAAGCGCGTTTTCGAGGGTATTCTCAATGCGCTCTTGCGCGATGTCGATTTCGTCGGCCATCAGAAGCCTCCTTGCGGGTTGAAGTTGTTGAGGAAGGACTTGCTGTTGCGTGGTGCTGGCGGGCGATGTTGTTGTTCTTGCTGTTGCTCGCGCTGCCCGGCATGGTTGACGAAGCGCGCAAACTCACCCTGGTGCTGGACAAGGCAATGGCCAACCGAGGCGTGACGGTGCTTGACGATGTCCAGCTCAGTGACGCCGTTTTGCCCTTGCTCAGAGTCAGCATCGCGGTGAGCAATGATGATGATGTCGGCGTCCTGCTCGATCTCGCCCGAGTCGCGCAGATCGGACATCTGCGGCTTTTTGCTGGCGCGGGTTTCGATGCTGCGGTTGAGCTGGGCCAGCACCATGACTGGCACGTTCAATTCCTTGGCCATTCCCTTGAGCCCGCGGCTGATGGCACCAAGCTCAAGGTTCCGGTTCTGGTGTCGCGATCCAGCTTCAGGCGCGATCAGACCGATGTAGTCGATGACGATCAGGTCAAGCGGCTTGGCCTTGTGCTGGAAGCGGGCGATGTTGCGGATGCGGCTGAGCGGCAGGCCGCCTTTCTGGCAGATGCGCAGGTCGGCTGTGTGCATGCGGCTCACGGCGCTCTTGATCTTGGTGATCTGTTCGTCGTGCGCCATCGCCTGCCCGGTGTCGATGTTCCCCAGCGTCACGGCCGAGGACGACGCAAGGCTGCGCTTGGAAAGCTCTTTCGCGGACATCTCAAGCGAGAAGACCAACGCGGACTTGTGGTTGCGGATGGTGAGTTCTTCGGCGATGCCGAGGGCCAACGTTGTTTTCCCGGTACCGGGGCGGCCGGCAACGATGATGACGTGCGAGCCGCGCAGGCCTTGCAGGATCTTGTCCAACTCAACAAGCCCTGTTGCATGGCCGTTGATGCCTTCGCCGTTGAAACGGGCATCCATTTCGTCGACTACCGGGCCAAGCGCCTCACGCAGGGTGATCACGTCCGGCTCGTCGTCTTCACTGTTCAGTGACAGGACGGCTTCCTGAGCGTCCGCAATGATCCCGGCGAGTGGGCGGGCATGACTGGCCATGTCGATGATGGACTGACCGATCTCGGCGATTTTGCGAGCCTTGGCGCGCTCAACCACGATGCGAGCGTACTCGATGCCGTTGGCTGCGCTGGGAACCGCCAGATGAATCTCCGATGCGCGGACCAGTGTCAGCTCGCCGCTGGTGAGTTCGTGGCGGATGTCGGCGATCGATACCGGGTCGGCTGGGCGGCCAGCAGAGCGAGCGGCGAGGATCAGCGTGTAGATCTCGGCGGCGTCTTGGTCGTAGAAGTCTGACGGGCTGAGCGTTGCGCCAATCGTTTCGATGAGTTCCGGCTTGATGAACAGCGCGCCGACCACACCGAACTCGGCCTCCATCGCTACCAGTGGGCGATCGGTAATCATAGGGCCTCCAGCACTTTCAGGACCTTGTCCTGCTTGGTCAGAAACTCGATGTCAGCGGTCCAGCCACGGTCGTTATCACCGGTCCAGTGTTTGTTCTTCAGGCAGTCGGTGAAGTACAGGGTCCAGAACTCACCCTTGCGGAACGGGTGAACGCCGTTGAGCTCCAGGTTCCAGCAGCCCTTGATCAGGTTCTTGCGTTTGGTCGAGAGCTTCAGGCACTTGGGCAGCAGCTCGCCACACACGGTGTTGTAGATCTCGGCGATCTTGCCGTACGGGATGCGGTCGGCTTTCGGTGGAGCTGGTTGATCAGGTTCCTGGGTGACCTGCTGTTCCGGTTCAGATTTCAAAACTCCGGCGGTCGCAGCGACAGCGGCGACAACTGCGTTAGCAGTTAGATTTGTATTTATGTCTTTATTGTGTGGTAAGAACGCCACATTGGACGTGGTGGAAACGCCACACTGTGGCACTTCTTTCGGCTTGTTCTGATGGGTGTTTTTCTTGTCGATTGCCCACTCATTGATCGGTGCAAAACCGATTGGGCTACGGCTTCCTCCAGTGCGGTATATGACGCGCTGACGGATAAGCTCACAGATGGCCCGCGATACGTCTTCGCGATGAATGCCGGACATCTGAGCAATGTAGGAGGCGGCAATGCGCGCACTCTCCAGGTTGTACCCGGCTGTCTGCCGGTGAATAGCCAAGGCAACACGTAACTCTCGCCCTGACAGGTCAGCCCCAATGAGGGCCTCATACAGATCGTTGTCCATCCGGGTGAATCCCCCGGCCGATTTCAGTTGGATGACATTGCTCATACCGATTCCCCTTTCAGGGACGCTTTCAAATGCTCGAGGCATTCACGGCGGAACTTGGTCTTGGATTCTTTGGTGTATTGGAAGCGAACCATGTTGGCCGCATACATTGCTGCTGACTGGTGATAGCTGAGCGCATGCGAGAAAAAGACGGGGGGGTTGACGTATTCATTGAGGTTCTGCATTATTTGCTCCAGAACTTAGTGCAGTACGTTTGTTGAAGAACCCGCCCGGCCAGGCGGGTTTTTTGTGTCTGCGATTTAGGTGTCTTCACTTTTCAGGCCCTCATCAGGCTTGGCTCTCGCTGGCGAGTACGGTCGCCGGAATGGTTGAATCGTCCCTGACATCGTTTTGGGTCTGGTCCTTGCTACGATGTGTTTCTCAATCAATTCCTTTGCCAGTTGCTCCGGTGTAATCCCGAGTGCTTCGGCTGCCTGCCGCAGTAGCTCGATATCCCCGTCATCAGCGAGCTGTCTCAAGGACAGATCGTCTCGGTTCTCAGGCATGTAGCCTCCGTTTAGGGCCTTCAGGCCTTCTCTTGAATCCGGGTAAGCTCGTCCGTCATCTGCTGGATTGCGGCTTTGAGGATTTCCCGGGCCAGTACGGCTTTCTGCGTCCCGTGAATCTTCGCCAGGGCGCGCAGGTACTCGTCGTACTCGTCACTCAGGCGAACCTTTGTTTCGTTGTGGTTTAGGTGCTTGGGGTCTTCGTACATCGGTCGTTTCCTTTCGCGATTGAAATGGGGTTAAGCGACAGCGGATTGGTTTGGGTTGGCGCAAAGTTCTCTTGCAGTGATCGACCCACCAGTCAGCTCTTCAGCAAGGAATGCTTTGTCTGCGCTCATACGGGTGATGCCGTTTGCCCAGAAAGAGACCGAAGCCTGGGAAACGCCGAGCGCTGCTGCTGTTTTGGTCTGGCTGCCGAAGTGCTCGACAAGTCGTTCAATGGGGGTCATTCGAGAGCCCTCCTGATAAGCCTGCTTATATCCTAGTGATGCGGAGGCTTATTTGCAAGAAGATAAGAGGGCTTATAACGTTGTGAAGATGAATACACTCGCAAACCGCATCAAAGTGGCCCGCCAAGGCGCCCGGCTTACGCAAAAGAAGCTCGCTGAGCTTGTTGGCGTCGAACAGCCAGTCATCTCCCAGCTCGAAACCGGGAAGAACCTCCAAAGCGCGCACATCGCGAAGATCGCGCACGCTTGCTCAGTTAGTGCTATATGGCTATCTGATGGAATTGGTGAGATGAAAGGAAGACTGACGCACATCGAGGCAAACGCTGAGCTGCTCGGGGACATGGAAGCTTGGGAAGAAGGCGAATCACTGGATGACGACGAGTATGAAATCCCGTACTTTGCTGAGGTTGAATTCGCGGGTGGACAAGGTATGTCTGAGGTCGTTGAAATTGCCGATAGAAAGCTTCGATTCAGCGGCGCCACACTGAAGGCGGCAGGCGTCGAGGCAAAAAGCGCTGCTTGCGCCAGGATCAAGGGTCGTAGCATGGAGCGCCTAATTTTGGACGGCGCCGCGATAGGGTTTGACCTCGATGACACTTCAATCATCGATGGCGAGATCTACGCCTTCAATCAGCTGGGCATGCTCAGGGTGAAATACTTGCACCGCCTTCCCGGCGGTAGTGTGAGGATCCGCAGTGAGAATTCAGAAGAGTTCCCTGACGAGGTTATGACCGCCGAGCAGTTCGCTGAAGACATCCGCATGCTTGGGCGCGTCTTCTGGTGGTCTACTGTAAGGCGCTCCCCGCGTCGGAAATAATCAGCCCGGTCTTTCTGGCTGGAGGAATCAAAATGGCATCGACCCTAATCAACTACACGTGCAGGTCTTGCGGACAGCCAGCCACGGCTGCCACTAAGCGGACATTCCTTGGCTTTCAGCGCGTGAGCTGCCCTTACTGCAAAAAAGCCGAGGATTTCCCGCTAGCTAAAGGTTATCGGGCTGCCTATCTGGCCATCCTTGCGGTTATGGCTATAAGCGTGGCGATGGCAGTCAGCCAAGATGAAATCCCGCTTCCTGGCCTGCTGGGGATTCTCGTAATCATTGCCCTGATCATTGATTTCAGGCGCAGGAAGAAGATGAAATCCATTATGCAATAGTCCTTTAGCATCAACGATCCCGCCACTGAGCGGGATTTTTTTCGTCTATCGAAAAATATATAAGCAATCTTATTGACGGGATGGATAAGCACGCTTATATTCTGTTCAACGCCACAGAACAACGAGGCGCCAGGGCCTGAAAAGGTTCGCAGCTCCAAGGCAGCGATGAACCGGCCTCAACGGTTCAGAGGGTTGGCAACTGACCCGGGTGTGCAGCGTAAAGCACCGAAAGCAGTTTTCTGGCGGACAGGGTCGCGGCTAGAAGAACAATTTGGTGATGGTCAGTAATCGACGCCAGTTGCGGATTACTGCGGAGAACATCACTGAAGCGCCTTGGCCAACAGGGCGTTTCGGGATGACAACCGAATAACGGAGCGGAATAAGATGAAGTGGTTCACTTACGATCAGAACAACTCAGGCGGTTACTTCATCGACAATGATGACGTGTCACACCTGATCTGTGTGCAGGCAGAGAACGCCGACGAGGCAAACACCCGTGCGTATCAGATTACCGAGGAATACGGTGAATTCTGTGAATGTTGCGGTTCGCGTTGGTATATCGCAGAGCGTGACGAGGATGGCGCTGATGTTCCAACTCAATACGACAAGCCTTTGTCCGAATCCACGGCGTCCGGATACAGACAAACAGCGGTTCTGCACTTTGCGAACGGCGAAAAGCGCAAGGTTCGGATCGGCGAACCAATCGACCTCTAATTCTAAGCCGGCATCACCTCTGCCCATTCGCTGAGTGGGCAGAAGGATGTGGACGAAGCAACACTCCTCGCAAAGAGGCCACCTACATCACCTCACCGCTAACGCACCACCCAGTCGCTGCCTCCAGTAGAGAGCGACCGGATATCAGATGGCTTCTGGCTGTTTCCGGATCGCCATCTGGCTTTACAAATGCCTCTCACACCCCGGGAGGCATTCGAAAGCCACTGAGCGAGACAAAGCAATGACCAATGAATTGATCGACAAGAAAATCATCGGGATGAAGATTGCGCAGGACAAGAAGGCGCTTCTCTTTGTCGTTGAAAGTGGCGACAACCTCATCGCTAAGGTCGATGCAGATTGCTGTTCTGAGACATGGATTGAGTCAGTAGAGCTTCCAGCTCTTGGCTTCCCATTCACGATCAGCGCAGTCGAAGAGCTCGACTTGGATAAGCCATCAATAAGCAACGAAGAATACGAATGCCTTCAGTTCTACGGGGCAAAAATCGTCACCGACAAAGGCGACATGATCATTGATTACCGTAATGAGTCGAACGGTTACTACGGCGGCTCCATCTGCTGGCCCGGCGAAGCATTCTACGGCGGCGTTTACAGCCAAAACGTATCGAGTCAGGAATGGACGGACATTCAGGACGCCGGATAAAACACCCCTCTCCGTGCACGTCTAGCCAGACGCAAATGGCCCGATATCTCTCTGGGGAAACTCGTATAGAGATGGCATCGGGGTTGACGTTGTGACAATGCCAGCGCCGTGATTGCAAAGCGGAGTGCTTCAGCGTCAACCCCGATGCTCGCACATCACCTGAAAGGGTCGGGTTCCCGGCCGGGCGTTCGGTGCCATTAACCGACGGCGCGGGATGCGTCGATAACTCAGTCCCAACCAACTACCGAGGAATGCTCGGTAGTTCAATTCTACGCGGAGGATTTGCAGCCATGTAACAGACAATAACGATCCGACGCCTCATGCGCCCGGTCGTGACGTAGGGAAGGTAAAGCCCCGGCTCTTGATTCACGCCGGGGCTTTTTATTGGGCGATTGGAGGTGAGTGTGATGGACAAGATGCAGGAGGATTTTGAGGCATGGCACAAAAGTGTCGTAGTCGGTGACCCGCCTCATGACAAATACAACTCAGGCGATTACAGGAACCAGCATGTGCAGCGTTATTGGATTGGCTGGAAAGCCTCCCGCGAATCGCTGGTTATTGATCTGCCAGCCCCACGCCAAACGCTTGCCGGCCCCTCTCTTTACGCGCAGTTCAAAGAGGCTGTCGAAGCTTCCGGCGCACAAGTTGCGATCAAGGAGACGCCATGAAACGCACAACCCCCTCACCCCGCAAGCCCCGCCCCGACGTCCACGACTGCGCCAAAGGTCGGATGCATGACGCACCGAGGAAGGTCGTTACCACTATGCCGGGCGGGTATATCGCCTGATTGGAGATTGAGATGAGCGATATCAAACCGATCCACGCAAACAGCCGAGATGGCGGCGATGCCTACCGCATGCTGAATCTGATCCACGTCATGGCGGGAATGTTAGCGAACGAGCCAAAGAAACACTTCACCTTGGCGCGGACAAACAGCGACCCGCAGTACGGCCCAATTATCACTGTCTGGACGAATGGAATCATCGATGTCGAAGCGAGGACTTGGCGCGACCAAGAACCTGCATATCACGAATATTCGATGACACGCGTAAGCAAAGACGCAGCTGAATAACCAGCCACTCTGGAGGCGACCATGTCAACCGGCTATGCAGACAGTGCGCAGGCCCGAGAGTGGGACAGGCGCTACGACGCTTGGGGGCGCGAGAAGAAAGCGACTCTTGATGAGTTCCACGACTACGAGGCCGCCGCACTCCAGCGCTCCCAGGCGCTGGCTGATCGTGATGCCCGCTTGATCGTCGAGCGCAAGGCGAGCGCGATGCGCATTGCCGCCGCAGTCGACGCCATCGGCGAGTTCTGGGGCCTGAAGGAGAAGACAACGTGAACAACCACGATAAAGCCGTTCACATGATCGAAACCGAGATCGCGACCATCCCCACCACTCAGTTCCCGGTGATGGCTGGCTCAGTTTGCCGGATGGCTGTCTTCTTGGCCCACCGCCTCGATGCGATTGTCTCCACGGAGCGCGACGAATACCTCAAGCGGATTCGGGCGCTGGAAATGACCAGGTACGTTGAACTCCTAAAGGGAGAAGCAGCATGACCATCATCGCCGGATCATTTGAAGGAATCGTCGAAGCCCTGAGAAATCGGGGTTTCTTGTTTCTGGTTGACGTGAAATGGATCGACCAGCCATGCAAGTGCGCGGGCCGGTGGACCTGCAAGGTGATGCCATGAAACAGCTCGCTACCCGTCGCTACACATTCCAAGAACTGCTCAACCGGATCGACCTCGAATACTGGCGCGTAGTTGAGCATAACGAAATGAACTACACGTTCATCCCGCTGAAATACTGGGGAGGTGATTGATGAAACCACTCTTCTGGCTCCTAGCCGTCCTCACCGTCTTCTATTGGGGCACCTACGCCGAGATGCGCGAGATTCAGCGCGAGCAGATCAGCCTTCCTGTGGCGGTGGCGAGATGAAGTGCTGGATGGTTCACGACGGCGAGCCTGCATACGGCTGCCAAATGGTCTTCGCCGAAACTATTAACAGGGCGAAGCAAGTCGGCATAAACCACTACCCGGGCGATTTCGGCGAATGGATCGATATCCGCGCTTGGCGCAAGCCTGAGTTTGACGGGCTGCGGGATCATGAATGCGCCGTCATGGATAACGACGAGCTCCCGCCGGATAAGCCCTTCTATTGCGAGGTGATCGGATGACCTCTTACCAACGAGCCAAACGATATTGGTTCTGGCGAGGCTCAGCCATCGTCCTCCTCGGCACGACATTCGTAATGCTGGCCAGCGCCTACGTCGGTCAGCTCACCTCTTAAATAGAACTCATACGCCGCCTGCATGGCGGAAGGATCTCCCCATGTCGCCACGCATGGCCGCCCAGCTCGACTGGATGCAGGTCGGTGCCTTCTCGCCCGAGCGATTCACTGGCGAAGCCCGCAAAGAGTACGAAGACGAAGCCCGCCGCATACAGCGGCAGTGGGATAACGAACCAATCTGAGGACGCCATCATGGCAACTGTAACGCTCATCCTTGGAAAGTCAGGGAGCGGCAAGAGTGCTTCACTGCGGAACATGACCCCCGCAGAAGTAGCGCTGATTCAGGTCATCCCCAAGCCTCTGCCATTCAAGGGCGCCAAGGCCTGGAAGCCCTACGTGACAGATGACTGGCAGAAGGTGATCAACCGGTCAGTTCAAGCCACCAAGCACGACCGCAAGATCATCGTCATCGACGACTTCCAATACATCCTGGCGAACGAGTTCATGCGCCGCAGCGAGGAAAAGGGCTTCGACAAGTTCACCGAGATCGGCCGGCACACCTGGAACATCTTCGAATCACTGTTGCGCCTGCCTGACGACGTTCGCGTCTACATCCTGAGCCACACCGAAGAGACGGACGCCGGCCAGATCAAGATGAAGACGATCGGCAAGATGCTCGACGAGAAAATTACCCTAGAAGGCATGGTGACGATCGTTCTGCGCGCCGTCGTTCAGGATGGCCAGCACCTTTTCAGTACCCGCAACAACGGCTCGGACACGACCAAGGCCCCCATGGGGATGTTCGACGACAACCACGTTGACAACGATCTGGCGGCAGTCGATGCCGCGATTGTCGACTACTACGAAATCAAACCCGCTCAAGCTAATCAGGCCGCATAAGGAAACCAAAATGTTCAATCTTGATGCAAACGCAGCACGATCCGCCGACAACAAATCGGCGTTCGTCGACGAAGCTGGCAAGTACATCGGCGCCTTCAACCGCGCCGAGTACATGGAGAAGGCAGACACCGGCTCAACCGGTATCGGCTTCACCTTCAAGTCGCGTGACGGCGCTGAAGCGCAGTTCTACCTGAACCTGTCCTACCAGCACGGCAAGCGTAACGAAGGCGGCCACGCTCTGCTGAACGCGCTTATGGCATGCATGCAGTTGCGCACCGTCGGCGATCCAAGGCCGATGGAAATCGAAAAGTGGGACAAGGACGCAGGCGCACGCGTGAAAGTGACCGTTCCGAGTTTCGCCGAGTTCGTAGGCAAGCCAATCGGTCTGTTGATGCAAATGGAAATCGAGAAGAACAGCACGACCGGCATGGAGCGCCCGGTGATCTTTGCCCCGTTCAGCGCCGAGTCTGAAAAGACTGCATCCGAGATCCTGGATCAGCGCTGCACGTCGCCGGCCAAGCTGGAAAAGATGGTTCAGCAGGTCATGAAAAAGCCGGTCGTTGACCGTCGACCGAAAGGCAGCCAGGCCCAAACATATGGCGCTGACACTCACGGCGCCGGTAACGATATGCCAGCCGACTGGGACGACATCCCATTTGATTGATCGACAGCCAGCAGCTCACCACTGCTGGCAACCTTTCCCGTGTGAGGCATCCATGAGCGCCTACATCAGCACCGACTTAAACATGATCAAAGAACTCGACCCGCAACGCCATGAGCTGGCTTTGCAGATGGCGGAGTTCCTAGAAAAAGGAGGGACTATTGAGGTTTTGCAGGGACCCAGTTTCAAACCGCAACCGGTGAGGCATGAGCCACTTGCGGCGGCCAAAGTGAAACAGCCGAAACCGGCGGCACCAGTCATAGCCGATGCACCCTACATGGACAAAATCACTCAGCGAGAAATAGGCCGAGAAGATCGTGCGGAGCAACGGGCCATCGAGCGCGCCGAACTGATTGAGCGCCTTCGCGGCGCTGCTGTGACCATGACTTACGCGCAGGCCGTCTTGCGACTCGGCATGTCGCGCCGAAACCTGCAAAAGCTCGCCGTCGAGAATGGATTCAAGTTCAAGCGTGAAGTGCCGAGTCGCCGCCAAGCTTACCTGCGCGGCCCCGACAGCGAGGACAGGCACGCCAAGGACGCCGAGCGCATCAAGGCATTCAAGGAAATCGGGTTATCCCGCAACCAGGCAGCCCTTCAGCTGGGCGTAACGTTCCGAACCTTCAATTTGCTGCTCGACAAGTTCGCCATCGACTATCCGAAACGTAAGGCAGGGCCTCATCCGGCCTTCTTCGCCAAGCAGCAGTAAACCAACCCATCTGTCGCATCCAGTCATTGGAGGGCGGCGCCTGACTGGAGATCTTCTATGGCGGTTGAGCCATGGCTGTACTTGGGCGATTGCCTTGAGGTTATGAAGTCTGTCCCAGACAACAGCGTCGACATGATCTGCGCAGATCTGCCCTATGGAACAACCCAGTGCGCTTGGGACGTTGTAATCCCGTTCGATGCTCTGTGGGAGCAGTACCTGCGCATTGCAAAGCCAGAGGCGGCAATCGTGTTGTGCGCCGCCCAGCCGTTCGCATCCCTGATGGTTTCCAGCAATACCCGAGACTATAAGTACGAGTGGATCTGGGAAAAGGGCGCAGCCACCGGGTTTCTTAACGCCAAGAAACAACCACTCCGCGCGCACGAAAGTGCCCAGGTCTTCTACCGCAAGCAGCCTGTTTACAACCCGCGCATGACGACCGGGCATGAGCGCAAGACTTCGAAGCGCAAGTCCGTGGAGTCGGAGTGCTACGGGAAGGCCCTGAACCTTACCGAATACGACTCGACAGAGCGGTACCCGCGCTCGGTGCAGTTCTTCTCGAGCGACAAGCAGACCGCAAGCTATCACCCAACGCAAAAGCCGGTGGCGTGGATGTCCTTCTTGATCAGCACATACACCAACCCGGGACAGGTGGTTATGGATAACACCATGGGCAGCGGTACTACTGGCGTTGCGTGCCTGCAGCTCAATCGCAGGTTTCTTGGCATCGAACGAGACGAAGTGATCTTTGGTACCGCGAAAGCCCGACTGGATGCGGAACTGATCCGGGTGAATACGCCAGATCCGCAAATCGATATGTTCGCCTAACCCCCTTCCAATTCAACCTCACCCATTCCGGGAGGCCCTATGTCATCCAAAGGAAAGCTCAAGGCTGGCTACTTAGAACTCGGATTCCGATGCGAGTACTGCGGGAATCCTCGGAGTCAGTGCCGCAACGACAAATGCTCCAAAGCCCGTCAGCGGGAACACGCACAGAGGAATGAGCCATGACCGCCAAGTTATCGCCTGACTCGATCGGGCTGATCTTCACCATGAATGCAGCCGGGCATTGCGCCGAGGAGATTGCTGATGCGGCGGGCTGCTCGTACTCCACTGTCGTGCGATATCTGAACGAGGCCGGGGTTGTGCTGGGCAATAAGGGCAAGCCCAAGCAGTGCACGGCTGACTACATGGCCTTGGCGCTGGACATGCGGGCTCACGGGTCGACTTGGTACGACGTCGAGCAGCATGTCGGCTTTCACCGCTCGACATTCCATAGCCAGCTCAGAGCCCAGCGCGCCCAACAATAACCGCCCCACCGGGCACAGCAGATTGGAGAATGATGTGAGTGAAGTGAAATGTTCGACGTGCAAAGGCACGAAAAGGATTGAGTTTGAGCGAGGGCAGCGGTGCGTGCCGTGCGTAACTTGCAGCGGCTCAGGCGTTGACTGGCGCAAGTCGTGCGAGTCAGGCCAATCCGAGCTGGCTGCCTTGCGGGAAGAGCTGGCCTTGAAACTTGAGGCGTATCAAGGCGCCCATATGATGGTCACTGATTTGAAGGCTGAATTAAGAGCCGCCGAGCAGCTGAATGCGGAGCTGGTCACTTTGCTGAATGGCTATCCTCGCGGCGTTCCCGGCTTCGCTGAATGGGCCGGCAAAGTAGGCGCCACTCTCAAACCCACCGAATCGGGAGCAAGCGATGTGCACTTGTAAAGATGCGAGCCGCAACAATTCATGCAAAGGCCTGATCGATTGCAGTCTGCGGGTCGATCACCCCGAGCGTAAAATAGCGAGGCCGCAAGCCATGACCAACGATAAAACCGTAACCATGTCGCGGGAGCTGGCCGAACGGATCATATCTGCGTTTTCTGAAACTGGGAAAATCGATCCAGATTATGTTTACGTTGGACAGATCGCAAAAGAACTAAATTCAATCCTCGCCGCCCCAGTCGTCGAGCGCCAACCGGTGGCGTGGGGAACGATGCAACCTGAGTTCTCCGATGATGACCGAACACTAATCACGGACAAGGAATACGCCGAAGTCTACGACCGCCAGTGCTACACGCTGACCCCTCTGTTTGACTCGTCGCCCGCGCCGGTAGCGGTCACTGATGGCTGGAAGCTCGTACCCATAGTGGCAACTCTGGAGATGAAAAACGCAGGCTGGCAGGAATGTGAGCGACAAGGCGTCGACCCCGAATCGATTGAGATGCAGACGATCTGGACCGCTATGCATTTGAGCGCCCCGGCCTGCCTCGACAAGGTCAAGGAGATGAATTCATGAACTATCTGGTCTGCATCTGGCATTGCCAATCCTACATCACTCTGTGCATTTACACGGACGGCGGCCGAGAAGAGGCGAAGCGCTTGGCAGGAGTGCTAGCAAGAAAGATTGGCGGCGATGTTCATAGGCTGGAGGAGATAGATCGATGATCCCTAAAGCCATTTTATTCAGCCTGATCTTCTGCTGGCTGCCGATGTCCTTTGCGTTCAAGTGGGTGATGGCATGACAACCTTTCTCCTGTGCGCGTCTTATCTGTGGGCCGCCATCGCCATTGATGATTATTTCAAGCCCGAGCGGTGCAGGCTTATTTTGAGGCAGAAGCCATGATCGCCCTCGCCTGGTTCTACTGCGTGTACTGCCGCTGAGCCTCACCCTCCAGTTGTAAGCCCCTAATTGACAACTCACTGCTTGCCGCCCAGCGGCCGGAGCATCGTCATGTCTCATATCGAAGAAAGAGAAGGCCGGCTGTACGCGGCCGAACTGCTTGCGTCTGCCGTCTATATGCCGCGCTGCATGTTCGACGAGCGCGGGCCGGTGGAAACGATGGCCTGCAATCTGGAGCTGACGGCTCAGGTAAGGCCAGCGGACTATGCAAAAGGGATCAAGCAGGTTTTGGAGGTAGTGCGCCATGGCAGCCTTTGACGTGCACGCCCAGAACGAAGATGGCGGCCCCGGAAAGCTGCTTGACACTATCGATCGCGTCCCGGAAATCGGCAAACGTGAAAGCTTCGTCGAATTCGATGGAGAGATGCATCCAGTGCTGACAGGGATTCGTAATTTCATCATCGTCACCCAAGAGCGCTGGGCGCGGGTGTCGGCTGCTAACTGGAGGCGGTTATGAGTGAGACTATTGCATGGCTTCTTGAGGTCGAGGGCTACAAAGGCGTGCTGATCGACAACTACCAGCGAGCACTATCCGAGCAAGAGCATTTTCATGGCCGTGGACGCTCGGCAGTGATAAAGGATCTTGTTCTACGCCAGCCAGATCTGCACCCACTCCAGCAAACCTTGCGCGACAACGGCGACCTGATCGCAGCCCAAGCCACCATCGCCCAGCAGGCGCAGATGATCGAGCACCTGCGCGGCGGGCCTACTCCGCTCTACACCGCCGTAGACATGGCCAATGCTGCGGCTGACGGGTTCAGGGATGGGGCGGCGAGTGTTGTGGTGGACCTGTCCAAACATCATGGCGGCCAGCATCTGCCTGGAACTGAGCGGATGTTCTTGAGCGATGTTATTGCAGCCATTGAATCAGCCGGCGGGACGGTGAAGGATGAATGACCGAGCCGAAATGATCGAACTCTGCAAGATCGCCCAGTTCCAGGGCGGGCCTCAGAACCTGAGCGCTGTCGGCATCGGCCGATATCTGCGGCTGTGCAGTCCCGAGGTGGTTTTGATGCTGCTTGCCGACGCCGCACGGTATCAGCACATCAAGTCAACATGGCACGACGGCGGACTGCTGGAGCGGCTGAAGGAAAACACGCTGCCGGAAGACTGGAGTGCGGCTATCGATGCTGACATGAGCGCGGCTCCGCATGAGTTGCCCAGTACGCTGAGCGACTGGGCCACCGCCGGCTTTAATGCAAAGCAGATGAGCAAGGAGGGTTGAGATGGTCAAATACAAGACGATCAGCCAGTTCGCCACCGAAAGTGGCTACACTGAGGCCGCGATTCGAGCAAAGATCGCTGACGGCACATGGCCTAAGGGGCTGGTGTGGAGGCATGCGCCGGACAATAAACCTCTAATAAGTGTGGATGGGTATGCGGAATGGGTGGAAAGCGCAGCGGCGTTCGAGCGGCGTCCAAGAGCAGCATTGAGATCACCTTCATGCTCGAGGGCGTCCAGTGCCGCGAGCGCCTCCCAATTGAGCCCAGCCCCGCTAATCTAAAGCGCGCCGAGCAGCACAAGGCGGCTATCGAACTGGCGATCTACAACGGCACGTTCGACTATCTGGCCACCTTTCCCAAGTCCAAGCGAGCCAATCGGCTTGGATACCAGACCGGGCAAGTCCCGCTGTCGAAATACCTCGCAAGCTGGCTAGAGAAGAAAGAGAAGGGGTTGAAGGCCAGCACCATCGACGGCTATCGGAAAATCATCGACGGTGTTCTGGTGCCGAAGCTGGGCGCTCATCCCCTGGTGCTGCTCAGTCGCAAGATGATCAAGGAGGCGATGGCGAGCATGGATGCTTCGAACAAGCGCCTGTCGAACGTGCAGAGCTGCCTAAGGTCGGCGCTGAATGACGCGGTGCATGACGAGCTGATCGAGATCAACCCTATGGCGGGCTGGACGTACGCGGTAAGGGAGAAGCCGAAGACCGAGGATGAGATCGACCCGTTCTCGCCGGAGGAACAACGGCTGATTCTGGCTGGAACAGATGGGCAGTACCGGAACCTGTTGCAGTTCGCCATATGGACTGGCCTACGAACGAGCGAACTCATCGCGGTAGAATGGGGAGATGTGGATTGGTTACGGGGGGAGATTCGGATATCGCGAGGGCTGACCAGAGCGGCCAAGGAAGCGGAGTTGCCGAAGACGGCGGCGGGCATACGTAGCGTGAAGCTTTTGCCAATGGCGCTGGAGGCGCTGACGGCTCAGAAGGTGCACACCTATATAGAAGGTGGCGTGATTTTCCATGACCCGAGATACGGCAAGCCGTTCGACGGCGATCAGGCCATTCGCAAAAGCTTCTGGATACCGACGCTCAGGAAGGCGAAGGTTCGGTATCGGAACCCGTACCAGACCCGGCACACGTATGCGTCAATGATGCTGTCGGCCGGGGAACATCCGATGTGGGTAGCAAAACAGATGGGCCACAAAGACTGGACGATGATCGCTCGAGTCTACGGCCGATGGATCCCGAGCGAAAACGACACTTCCGGCAATCGTGCCGTCGAGATGTTCGGGACGCCGGTTCAACTCCCTAAGGAGGAGTCAGCATGAGCAAGAACGTTTGGCTACCTATAGTCAGCGCGTCTGGACTGGCAGTTGGAATTTTACCCTCCCTAATCTTGAGCGGGAATATCTGGCTGGATACCCCCGTATTTCTGGCGGCAAGCACCTATCAGGCGTTTATTCTGCTTGTACTTTGGCGACACAGACCCTGGAGAAAGTCGACATGAGCGAGAAAATGCGCGAAGGGTTCGAAGCATGGGCAAAAAACCAAGGATATGAGCTTTGGGTAAGTTGCTCTGCTCAGATTGTATGCGGACTCACCACATCGGTTGCTGTCGCGCCCGGTTACACCAGCCAAGAAACGCAAAAAGCATGGGAGGCATGGCAAGCCTCCCGCGAGTCGCTGGTGATTGAGCTGCCTCCAATTTGGGAGGAAAGCCCTAATACCGCCTTGGGACAAGCATGCGCCCAGATCAGAACCGCTGATATTCAAGCCATCAAAGCCGCAGGCCTGAAGGTTGCAAATCAGTAGTTTCAGCAGCATTTCAGCAGCATTTGCCGTTTAGACCAGCAAATACACACAGAGAACGGGGGTTCAAATCCCCCCGGCTCCACCAAATACGAAGCAAAGCAAAACCCGCCAAGTGCGGGTTTTGTTGCATCTGGGGTTTGGTTTGGGCGGTTCAACACAATCAGGCCTATGCTGTCGTCCTACTCCCAAGGATGGCGCCATGAAACTCAAAACACTGATTGTCGTGTTAACCCTTTCCCTGACGTCTGGCTGTGCGTACTACAACGACCGCACCACCGACACCAGCAAGAACGGGCGGATTGCCTGTGATGCCGAGCCGGCCAATCAGCCGGGGTGTTACACGAAGCAGTCGAAGGATTGGAGTTGGGGTGGTTTGAAGTTTGGAGTTGGGGCTTCGAACTAGGCTCTGGCCCCCGAGATCTGCGCCACACCGCTGATCCCTTGTAGGAGTGAGCCTGCTCGCGATGGCGGCGTGTCAGTCAACATCCATGTTGAATGAACGATGGCCATCGCGAGCAGGCTCACTCCTACAAAGGCAGTCCAGTGTAAGGCGGAGATCTACACCACTTTCAGATCAACCGAAACATGCCCGCGGGTCATCCGCGAGTACGGGCACATCTGATGCGCCGCCTCAGCCAGCTCACGCTTCACCCCATCCTCCAGCCCCGGAATGTTGACGTTCAACCTGACCGCCAACTGAAAATCGCCACCACTGGTTTTACCCAGATCCACCTCGGCATCCACCGACGTGTCTTCCGGCAATTTGATTTTCATCTTGCCCGCCGCCACCTGGATCGCGCCGATAAAACACGCCGAATAACCCAGCGCAAACAGTTGCTCCGGGTTGGTGCCGGGCTTGCCCGAGCCGGGGGAGCTGAAGGTGACGTCGAGTTCGCCATCGCTGGACTTGCCGGTGCCGGTGCGGCCGCCGACGGTGTGGGTTTTTGCGGTGTACAGAACGGTTTCCAGTGCAGTACTCATGGCCGTGACTCCTGAAGGGAAGCGACAGAGTAGGCAAGCCTAGCAGCGCCGCACCGGTTCACCGGCAACGTTCGTCGGATGAAAAAAAGGCACTGAGCGATAACCGCCAGTGCCTTTTCTCACGCCTGAAACAACCGTCAGCGCGACAGCATGAACGTGTCGTACTCCAGATCTTCCAGCGCCGTGGTCAGCCGGTGCAAACCCAGCAATACACAGATCAGCAACGACAACGTAAACCCATAACCAAAGAAGCTCGGGCCCAGGTACATGCTGAACAGCGTCAGCATCGCGTTCAACACCGCGAACAGCACGCACAGTTCCAGCACCACGGTGCGTTTGTCCAGATAGAAGAACACGTTGAGCAAGGCCATGAACACCACTTGAATGCTCACGCCGATCAGGTCGATGTAGAACAGTGGCAGGTAGTAACTGGAGATGCCCAGCCAGTCGAGCAAGCGCGGCGCGAACAGGAACAACAGCACCGCCGTCAGCCCCTGGACCTTGCAGATTTCCAGCAAGCCCTGGCGGATCGACAAGGTCATTTCGGTTTTCAGCTGACCGATGTGCTGCAAGGTTTCGCCTTCGCGGATCGCCCGGAACAGACGGTCGTACCACTCGGCAAAATCGGTTTCGATGCGCACCAGAAACACCGCCATGCCAGGGATGATCGCCAGGTATGCGAGGAAGATCGGCAAGTCGTAGAGGATCGACGCACGCAGCGGGCCGACGATTGCGTTAGAAGTACCGGGGTTGAACCAGAACAGGAATTTGTCGATCCAGATGCCCAGGTTGTAGAAGAAACCGGTGGCCAGCAGGCTGAGGAAAACGTTGCGCCGGGCGAGGAAATCGAAGGCGATGAGTTTCTCGGCCCGGTACTCGCGCAGGATGTCGTAGAGGAACAGGAACAGCAGCGTGCTGTGCCCGATCAACAGCGCCAGCAGCAAGCCCGGCATCTGCAGAAAGCTCAGCAAGTAAGCACTCGCGACCATCAGCGCGTAACCCACCAGCATCACCAGCAAGATGCGGTTATAAGCCTTCATCCCCGAGAGGAAGATGATCACCAGCCACAAGTTGCACAGCACCACAAAGTTGGCCAACACCAGTACGCGGTAGATCAGCGGCTGGTCGAACAACAGGCCCAGCACGACGATGCCGAGCAGCCCGGCGCCCAGGGTGACCAGCAACAACACGCCCAACAGGTTGGGCAGAATCTGATCGTACTTGTGTTCAAACAAACGGTCGGACACGAACCGGGTGAAGAACAACTGCAGGCCGCCCGTGAGGATCAGCGAGGTGGCCATCAGGTACGTCACCGTCACCAGAAACTGCCCGACCAAGGCGTTCGGCAGCAACAGGCCGATACTGATGATCCCCACCAACATCACGCTGATGATCGACAACACCCACGGCCCGGAGCTGATCAGCCCCGCGTAAACATAGGCGTGCAAGGTCGCGGTGTAGGAATCCCGCGAAAGGATTTTTCGCAGTTCGAAGCCAATCCCGGCCATTTAACTGTTCTCCATGGCAGCTTGATACAAGTCGCGATAACGCTGCAGCATCAAGGCTTCGGTGTAGTAACGAGTGACCCGCAACAAGCCGCTGGCCTGCGCGGCCTGCCAGCGTTGCGGGCTGCGCAACAGTTCGAGGATCGCCGCGCTGGTGGCTTGCGGGTCGGCAATCGCCACCACTTTGCCGGCGTGCCCGAGGTCGCGGTCTTCGGCGCTGCCGCCCTCGATCAATTCGCGGCACGAACCGACGTCGCTGCTGACCACCGGCGTACCGGCGGCCCAGGCTTCGAGGATCACCAGCGGTTGCGCCTCGCTGATCGAGGTCAGCACCATCAGGCCAAGTTTCGGCAGGATGTCCTGGATGCGCTGGAAGCCGAGGAAATGCACCTTGCCCTCCAGGCCCAGGCTGGCCATCAGACTGCGGCATTCGCCGACGTATTCCGGGTCTTCCTCTTCCGGGCCGACGATCCAGCCTTCAGCGTGGGGCATGGCGCTGATCACCCCGCGCATGGCCCGCAGAAAGGTTTTGACGTCCTTGATCGGCACCACACGGCCGATCAGGCCGACGACCGGCGCAATACCGTGGGCACGGGATTCCAGCGCGGCGGTCCATACCGGCAGGTCGATACCATTCGGAATCACCTGGGTGCGGGACGCCATGGCGCCGTCCTTGATCTGCCGCTGACGGTTGCCGTCGTAGAGCGCGATGATGTTGTCAGCGCTGTTGTACGTCAGCTGGCCGATGCGCTCGAAGAAGCGTACCCACAAGGTGCGGATGTAACCCGAACCGGCATCGAGGCTGCGGTTCAGCGCCTGGCCCGAACTCTCGGCAATCCAGCTGGCCTGGGCCAGGTCGATCTTGCGCTCCTTGGTGTAGATGCCGTGCTCGCTGAGCAAATAGGTGCAGTTCCAGCGCTGCTTGAGGATGCACCCGAGAAAGCCCGCGTAGCCGGTGGAAATCGAATGCAGCACCCGCGCTTTCGGCATCCGTCGTGCGGCTTCAGCGAGCATCAGCAACGGCGACTGCATCGAGCGCAGGGTCCAGAAATAATTGACGAAGGACGGGTCGGCGCAATGCTGACGGTAGCCTTCGCTCAGGGTTTCCCAACTGGCGCGGCTGCGCAGCACATCGTCGAGGGTCATGCGGCCTTGGGCGATGCAGTCGAGCAGGCGTTCGCCCATGTCGAGGTCAGGTGCATCCGGGTGATGCAGGAAGCGATACAAATCCTGCAACTGCTGTTCGTCAGCCTCGCGCGGATCGCCCAGCGTCTTGGTCGGATGCGTGGCGTCTTCGAGGAACACTTCTTCGATGTGCAGCACGTTGGCCGGCACTTCATAGCGGCGCGCCGAATACGCCTGACGCTGGCCGCCAATGAACATCACCGAGAAGGTCAGTTCCGGCAGGCCGAGGATCATCTGGTGAATCCAGCTGGAAACGCCGCCGCGCACGTAAGGCCAGGTGCCTTCGAGCAGCAGGCAGATGTCGGCAACGGGTGCCTGTTCCTTGTGACTCATGTCCAGCTCCTGACCAATGCAGCGAAGGGTGGCCGCTGACGGGTTTCCTCGGGAAGGCGTGCGAGCAGTCCGGGAATTTCGTGATAACGACCGGCCTCAAAGGCCAGTTCTGCGTGGAACGGCAGCACCTGCGCGGCGCCCATGCCATTCTCCTGGGCCTGACGGAGCAGCACTTCAGCGCGCTCGATGTCACCACGCTCCAGCGCGATGCGCCCGGCCAGCAGAAACAGTTCACCGCCCTCGCCTGCTTCCAGGCCGAGCTCGGCATGTTCGCTGGCCTGATTGAGCACGTGGTCAAGCACACTGCCTTGCGCCAGCCCCAGATACGCCAGCTCCCAATACCAACGCGCCAACCGGCCGTGCAGCGCGCCCGCCGCCTTGGCGTTGGCGTCGGGCAGTTCACCGAGGGCGATCTGGATGTGCAGGTTGATGTCGCTTTCCTGCTTGTCGAGCATCGAGTACGCCAGCAGCCGCACATCGTCGCTCGGGTCGGCCAGTGCCAGTTTGAGGATCGGCACGGCTTCTTTGCCGGGCATACGGCGGGTGGCCAGCAACGCGGCCAGACGCTGGTCCGGATCGGGCGCATGACGCAACACGTCCTGCAAACCGCCATCGGCAAATACCGGTTTGTGCAATTGCAGTTGCGCCCGATATGGCAGTTTCGGAATGCCCACCGCTTGCCATGCCTGCTTGTCGCGTTTGCGCGGCAGGTACAGCGCCGGGAAAATCGCCGCCACCACGCCGACCGCCCCGAGCACCGGCACAAAGAACGCCAGGCTGAAGATGAACAGCGGGCTCCACGGCAGCGGCGAACGGTAACGCGCCGGCAACAGCAACCACACCGCCGCGCACAACATCACGCAGGCCAGGCCATGGCTCAAGGTGAACACCAGCAGTTGTTGTAATTCAGGCGCCGTGAGCCACAAGCTGGCCCAACTGCCCGCCTCTAACAACAAGGCTCCGCTAAACAGCCACTTGCTGATCATTCAGGCCACACTCGTTGAACAGGAAATTACGCAGCCCGTTGCGTTCACAGCCAGGCTCCAGGTTGAACGGCAGCACACGCACGCCAAGGCTTTCCAGGCTGCTTTCGATACCAAAGTGCTCGTGCAGCAACAGGTTGATCCGCGCCAGATACCCTTCGCTGCCTTGCGGACTGGTCAACGGCAACAGCACCAGCAACAACGAATGATCGCGGTCGTTACGCAGCGACAATTGCAGATCGAGGCCGCGCTGACTGCGCTCAAACAGTCGCGCCAGTTCATCGTTGGGACGGGTCATTTCGAATGCAAAAAGACCGGCCGCCAACTTGTGCTGTTCGACATCCACCAGCGAGCGCTTGAGTTGCAGCGTGAAGTGCTGCGCATCGGCGTCGGCCAGTTGCAGCACGTGCGGGTCGCGACGCAGCAGGTCGGCGATGTGTCCGGCGAGCAAGGCCAACAGGCTCAACGTGCGATCCTGAAACGCGAAGAACGGCATCTGCCGCACCGCCAGAATCGCCAGCAAGCGACCTTCGGCGTCGATCAGCGGAATGCACGCCTGCAACGAGGAGAACTGCGCCGAACTGCCGGCATCGATCAGTTCCTGACGCACGCTGACCAGTTCACCACGCTCAAGGCACAGCTTGACCAGACCGTCCTCGGTGCCCAACGGCCCCATGATGCCGATGGTCGCCAAGGCTTCCGGCAAGACGTTTTCTTCACGCTCGTCGACGCGGTACAAACCGGCCACGCGCAACGCGCCGTACTGACCGAGCATGGTCACGATCGGGTCGGCCAGCGCGGCCAGTGCATCGCCTTCGTCCGGCATCACTCGCAACTTGTCGCGCAAGCCGAGCAAGGAGCTGCGCAAACTCTGATCGCTGCCCGCCACGCGCTGCTCCAGCAGGTCGTGGGAGACGCGCAGAATCTGGTGCGCACGGGTGAATTCGTCGAGACGGTACTGGCGGTAATCGTTGGCCATCTGCAGACGCTGCAAGCGCCGCTCCCACAGATCGCGAACCTCACCCACCAGCATGCCGCTGACCAGCACGCCGACGATGAACGACGGATCGAGCTGCTCGTAGCCTTCATGCCCGACGTAACGCAGGGCGAACATCGCCATCACCAGCAGACTGGCGCTGACCAGGCCGCGCACAAAACCGTAACGCACACCGAGCAGCAACGGCGCCAACACCGGCCAGGGAAAACCGGCGTGCATTTGCAGCGGGTCTTGCGGGGTCAGCCACAGGCCGAGGCCGATAGCCCCGCCAGTCACCAACAGCGTTTCCAGCCAGGACACCGGGCCGCTGGCACGCGGCGCGAGGCTGTAATCCATGTGAGGAGAATTCATTGCATTCACTCGAACCGAAGGGCGCCAACAAGTGTGTCGAGCACCGTTTGCGCGGTGCCGGCGAGGCTTTCACGGGACCAACCGGCGCGCGCGCCGCTTTTGCTCCAGAGCACACGACCGCTGCTGGCTTCGAGCACGCGCAGGCTGATGCCCACCGCCGGTTCGCCGTCCAGACCGTTCTTGTACTGCCACTCTTCAACGCTGCCGGATACCACGTAATCGAGCTTCTGATCGCGGGCCCAATCGAGGGCGCCGGCCAGGCGTTCGTTGTCGTCCATCAGCGCTTGTTCACCCTGAGTGCTGGCCGGGTAAACCCGTGGTTGCAGACCATGGCTGCTGAGGACGCTGAGCAGGATTTGCTCACTGCGCTCGCCGGCCTGCGGCGTTTGCGAATAGTTGACCATCGGCACCACGCCCCACTTCGCATTACGCGGCAGATTAGGGCTGGTGTCGCCGGTGAAGCTGGCGCATCCGGCGACGAACAGGACTGCCAGAGCCAGGCTCAGATTACGAATTGCTTGCATCAGTTTTTCTCCCGTAAACATTTCATGATCAGCGTCCGAATCGCACGCCGTAGCTCACACCCAGTGTTCCGCCCGCCTGACCATCCCCGCCTTGTGGCGCGGATTGGTAGCCGAAGGTCAGGGCCAATTCGTCATCGCCCAGCACTTCGACGCCGATCCCGGTGTTGATGCCGTAGTTGAAGGTTTGATCCAGCCATTGCCAGCCCGCCGTGACGTCCACCAGCCAGGTGTATTGCGCACGAGTGCGCACCAGCGCGCCCGGCAAACCGCGACGCCAGGAGCTGCCGACATAGAGTTGGCCGTAACGGCTTTGCAGCAGATCTTCGGCCGTGACGACCGCTGGATCATCCGAGTTATCAACGCTTTTCACCGGGCCGCCATTGGCGCTGGACAGGTAGTCCAGGGTGCGGTCCTTGACGTTGTTGTGCTGATAATCGACACCGCTGCGCACGGTCCAGTTAGGCCCGGCAAATTCCAGCGTGTGGTTGTATTCCATCTTCAGCGCCTGGCCGTTGCCCAGGGCATCGCCGGCGCGGGTGGAGAAGGATTTCTGCGCCACTTCCCAACTGATCTGATCCCGCGCCGACAAGCCGTGACGACCGCCGAGCCACAGGCTGTCGTGCTGGCCGAAAGCGCGCATCAAGCCGCTGTCTTCGCTTTTGCGATTCCAGTCCAGGCCCGCCTCGAGCTGATCACTGACGTCCAGCTGCCAGATCCGCGAAAGGCCCAGGCCATTGCGGTCGTCGTCCTTGCGTTGGCTGGTGTCGGCGAACAGCTTGTAGCTGCCGTCGTCGACGAAACGCTGCAAGGTCAGGCCGGCGTTGTTCTCGTCGCCCATGCGCGTTTCAATCAGTTGATCGCTGTTGTAAGTGCCCTGCTCCAGCTCAAGGTTGGCGTACCACTGATCGCCCAGGTTGTGCGCCACTTCAAGGCGCGGGCCGCTGTAGTCCAGGCCACCGAAATCCTGTTGATGCCAGGACACCTGCGCGCCTTGCGGCGTCAATTCCTGAAGCTCCACGGCCTGACGACGCAGTTGTTCACGCACCGCGGCCGGTTGATCGTCACCGAGTGCGGACTCGCTAAGGTCGAGGGCTTCGGCGTATCGGCCAAGACGACTCAGGGCCTGCGCACGTTGCGCCGGGTTCAGGTCGTTGCTGGCCAACAGGGTTTCGACCTGCTGTTTGTTGCGGCTGCGCAAGGCTTGCTGAATCTCTTCATAACGCTCGACCTTCAAGCCCTGGCTACGGGCCCAATCCAGCCACTGGTCTTTCTGCGATTCCTGGTTCGTCGCGTCGAGACGCGCCAGCAATCGCTCGAACCACAATTGCAGCATCGCCGGCGATCCGTCCTTCCACTGCGCGACTTCGTTCGCCGCTTTGCCCGGCGAATAGCTGCTGGCCATGAGGCGCAACCAGATCGCGTAACGCTGGGACGACGGCTTGATCTCTTCGCCCTCAGGGCTGCGCAGTAACTTCAGACGCAGGCGTTGGGCCGCATCGCGATAACCGGCGCTTTCGAGGGCATCGGCATACGCCGCGCGCACCAGCCAATCCTGCGGGCTGGTCTTGAGGTACAGGCGATACCAGGCCAGCGCTTCACTTTCACGACCGAGCAACTGGCTGGCACTGGCGAACGGCAGCCACAAAATCCGGTCTTGCCGCGCCTGCGGGCGCCATTCCGTCAGCAACGGTTTCAGCGCGGTGGTGTTGCCCTGATCGATGTAGAGCCACATCAGGCGTTCGCGAAACAGATTGTCATCCGGGAAGCGCGACAAGCCCAACTGGTACAAACGCTGCGCTTCTTCGGTTTGTCCCTGCTGCACCGCCAGGGCACCGCGAATCGCCAGCACCTGCGCTTGCTCGTTGGCGTCCGGGTATTGCTCGGCACTCTTGAGCAGGGCGGCAACTTGCGGCCAGTCCTGCAAGTCCTGAGCTTGTTGCAAGGCTTCGACCAGACGCAGCGGATCATGCACGCGCTGCCAACTGCCGACCATCATGGTCAGGGCGCGTTTCGGATCGCTGGTGCGGTACATCGTGATCAGCTGATTTTCGTCACCGCTATTGAGCGAACCCCGAAGGGCGAGGAGTTTTTCCAGCGACGCTTGCAGCTCGTCGTCGAGCTCCAGATCCCAGGCCAGCGACGAACGCAGACTCCAATATTCCTCATCAGTGATCTTGCGGTTGTCGATCTGCAACACGCTCCACGCCGCCTGATTATCAAACAGCTTCAGATAGGTGTTAGCCCAGTCGATGCGCTCGGTGGTGGTCAGGGCAAAACGTTTCGAGTAGCTCTTGTAAGTCTCGGCCTTGTGCGCGTACTGCCCGGTGTTTTCCAGGTTCTGCACCAAACGCGTCCACGCCAGGCGATGGGTCGGGTACTTGTTCAGGTAAGCGCGCAACCAGGCTTCGGCCTGGGTCGGCGTGCCGCGTGATTCGTGGCCGTAGATCAGCGCATCAAGCTCGACGTCGGTCAGCGCACGTTGCTGCATGATGTCGGCGAGCAAAGGGATCGCCTGATCGAAGTCGTACTGCTGGCTTGCCAGACGCCACGCGCGTTCGCGTGTTTGCGGGTCTTCGTGCAGTTGGAGCAAGCGAATCCAATAGGCCAGGGCAGCCTGACCATCGCCGCGCCATTCGCCCAGATGCGCCATTTGCTCGAGCAAGGCCAAATCATCCGGGTGTTCGGCCACGAGTTGCTCACCGCTTTCCCAGGCACCCGCCAGATCGCCAAGCGCCAGGCGCATGCCGAATTCTTTCCTGAGGATTTGCGGGTTGTCCGGCTGCAAGACTCGCCACTGATCAAGGAATCGCTGCGCCAGATCGAAACGCTGGTTGCCGACGGCGACATCGACGCCCTGCTCCAGCCACGCCGCATCCGCCGGATCCTTGAGCTGATCCAATTCATCGGCGAGCACCTGCGCGGCCTGATCACCGTGACCGGCGGCCAACAGGCTGTTGAAGGCCAGTTGCGCGTATTCACGACGCTCGGGCCCTTTACTGTCCTTTTTCAGTTGCAGATAAATCTCGGCGGCGCGATCCGGTTTCTCACCGGCCAGATACCACTGCGCGGCGGACTTGAGCGACTCGTTGCGCTGCGCCGGATCGCGCCCGGCGATTTCTTCGTAGACGCTGGCAGCGAACGCCGGCGCTTGAAGGGTCAGCGCCAGCTTGGCCAGGTTCTGCAATTGCGGCAGCGGCAGCAGGCTGTGATCGAAGCTTTGCAGGCGTTCGATCAAGGCTTTTTGAGCGATCGGATCGTCAGCTTTCGCCGCTTCCAGCGCATCGAGTTCCAACCGGTAATAGGCCTGCAACCCGAGCTGCGGTGTCGGCCAATTCTCAAGGTGCTGACGCGCCTTGGTGTAGTCGCCGAGACGAATCAACAGGTCGACCAATTGCAGGCGCAAATGGTCGTCGTCCGGGTGCGCCGACAACAGCAGTTCGGCGTAATTGGCCGACACCGCATCCGGCTCTCGACCATCGGGCTGGAACACTTCTTCGCGCTGGAACGTCAGCCAAAGGATGCCACCGACCGCCACTGCCACCACCGCCAACGTCCACGGATTGAGCAGGCGGCTGCTTTTAGTTGCAGAAGAGCTGACCATGACTCACCTGCTTCATTGGTAATTGAAAAGTCCACAGGCCGGCGGATGCCTTGCCTGCAAAACGTTGTCCGTCCACTTCAACCCGGCATGTGCCCGAGGCGCGCACGGAGAAGGTCAGGTCGACCTGCCCGGCAAACGAAAAGTCCACCTGACGTTCATCCACGTAGCGCCAGTCCACCAGCGGCAGATTGGCGTCTTCGAGTGCCGGCCGTTCATCCCGATCGGGACGCAATACCAGCAATGCATGGTCGCTGCTCAAGGCCACGTAACGGCCCTGCGGCAAGTCGCGAACACCGGCCACGCCTTGCGAGCGCATCAAGTCCGGCCAACCCATTTGCGGGTCGAGCCGCACGGTGCGCAGTGCGTCGAGCCCACGAATCTGCCAGGCGCCCTCGGCGGTGCGCGCCATGCTCACTTGATACAAACCGTGCAAACGATCGAGGTAGTCGCTCATCCACAGCGACATCGGCTGCTGCGTTTTCATGTAGCCGTAGATCTCGCCCATGGCCTTGATCGAGGCCTGCTTGGTGCTCGAATAGAAGTGGTAATACAGGTGCAGGCCGCGCATGCGCCGCGGGCTGTCGGTGAGTTCAAAGGTGTCGATCACATCGCGGAAGCCGTAATACGGGCCTTTCCACAGGTTGGTGTAGAGGTTCTCGTTGATGATCGGCGCGTAGTACTGCAAGCCGCCTTCGGTGGGGCGCAGCAACGGGTTCAAACCGGTCAGTGACGGGTTGGCCTTGGTCATCATGGTCTCGGCGCCGTTGACGTTTTTCAGGCCGGCGTCGTAAGCCAGTTTGATGGTGGCGGCCGAGGGCAATGCATCGCCCGGCCAGAACACCATCTTCACCGGTTTTTCCGGGGTGGTGAGGTGTTGGTTGATGTAGTCGCGCGAACCAAAAATCTCGCGGCGGAAGTCGATTTTGTCGTAGCCCGGAATGGCCATTTTCAAGCCGTATTCCGGGTGGAAGTTTTCGCGTTGCTTGGCCAGTTCAGGCTGCAGGAAAAACGGATGGCTGAAGGTGTGCGTGGCGACTTCGACTTTCGGGTCGGCGAACAGCTCACGGGCAATCGGCTCCAGTTCACGGGCGAGAAACGGGAACATCCCGCGCGGCGAAATTTCACCTTCGATCACCGACACCGAGGTCAGAAACGGATTGGGCCGGATGAAGTCGTCGAGCACCTGCTTGCCGGCATACGGCGTGCCGCGCACTTCGGCGCGCGACGGGAAACCATCGCCGTCGATGTGCACCGTGGCGATACGCCGACCGTTTTCGGTGGTGGTGTCCGGACGCGGTTGCACCGGCAGGCGCAGGCTGGCTTGAAGGAACGCGAACGGGTCGAGAATCCAGCGGCTGCGCTCGTTGTTCGCTTCCAGAATATACGGCGCAAGGGCGAGGCCGCCCCAGTCGGCGACAGCGACTGGAGCAAAGGTCTGGCCGTCGGCGGCGGTCAGCAGCAACGCGGCTTTCGGGCCTTTGGGCAGCAGGGAAATCGCGGTCAGGTCACGGGATCGGGGCTGCACCGGTGCTTCGAACGCTCCGATCAGCGCCTTGTCCTGATAAGTGACGCTCAATGCTTGCGTACCGATAGGCGCTTCGCGGGTCAAGCCCAGACGCTTGAGCAGCAACGGGTCCAGAATCGGCAGCCCGGAAAAGAACACCACCGGGACTTGCTCGTCCAGGCGCTTGCCGATCCAGCTGTTGAACGCCGGGGCGTCCTGCGGCGGGCCGCTGGTCATCCAGGTGATGACGCCGGCGTACAAACCGCTGAAGCGGTACTGCGGGAGGGTGTTGTCCACCGGCAGGTAATCCACGCGGTAGCCGAGGTATTCGAGCAAGCCGCCGAGCAAGGTATGCCCGGCGTTGCGGATCAGGTCGCCTTCGCGCGGGTCGAACAGCAGCGCGACCCGGCGCGGCTGGACTTCGATGTTGCTGACGCCCATCGAGTCCAGTTCAGGGGTGCCGATGTACGGAATGAAACCCTCTTCGCGCAGACGCTTGGCCAGTTTGCGCGCTTCGTCGCGGCGCTCTGGCGGCAAGTAGTCGATGGCCACCAGCGGAATGCCTTTGGCGCGCAAGGGTTGGATCTGGGTTTCCAGCCACGCGCGGTCGGCTTCAGGCACCGGGCGATAACGCTTGGCGGTCGCGTCCCAACCAGCGTGGATCGACTCGACAGCCACCGCAGCAGCCACGCCATCCAGTTCGGGCAGGACTTCAAAGCCACGGTTGAAAAACAGCTTCAATGTCGGCTGACGCTGGTGCAATTCGCGCAGGAAACTGGCGAGCGCCAGACGTTGAGTTTCTCGGTCTGCCTCAGGTTGCAACTGGAAACTGTCGAGGGTGTCGAGGAACAACCCTGCATAGCCTTCGGCCTGCAACGTCTTGGCGCGGCCGAACAAATGTTCACGCCACGCCGGCGCTGCCAGGTTCATCACCTGACTGTCCCAAGCGCCGTTGCGCACCGGGCTGACCGCACCGGCGAGGTGGGCTTTTTCGATGTCGTCCTTGTTGCCGGCGAACTCGCCAATCGACAGGTAAGCGAATGGCTGGCTGCCCAACTTGCGCAGGGTTTTGACGTCGCCCTGGGTCATATGCCCGGGCTCGACCACCGACCAGTCGAACTGTGCGAGTTCCGGGATCGGCGGCTGATCGGCGTACCAGAACGTCACACTGGAGGGCTGTGGCAACGCGGCGGCCTGGGCTGCCGGGCCACTCACGATAAGCGCGATGGCAGCCAACAGCCGTTTGGCGGCCGAGCGGACACGCGTCCTGCGAAAAACGATTTCCATAACGCACTCTTGAGTGTGACTGAGTCGATGCTGATTGAACGTCGTACCGAGTGACCGGCCGAGTTACAGACTGCGGATAAGCTGTGCTAAACCCTTGCCGATAGTGGTCGGCTCAGGGAGTTTGAAACGCTCGAGCAGGCGAGCGTTGTTGGCACGCGAGTGGCGAATGTCGCCTTGCCGTGGTGCGTGATGAATCACCTTCAACGGAGTGCCGACAACAGTCCCCAGTTCAGCGATCAGGTCGTTGAGACTGGTGGAACGGCTGAGCCCTACGTTGACCGCACCGGGTTTCGGTTCGTTCACTTCCAGTGCCTGCACAAGAATGCTCACCAGATCCTGAACGTAAACGAAGTCGCGGGTCTGCCCACCGTCACCGAAGATCGCTACCGATTGCTCGGCCATGGCCAGCTTGGTAAAAATGCTGATCACGCCGGAGTACGGCGAAGACGGATCCTGGCGCGGGCCGAAGATGTTGAAGAAGCGGAAGATCATCGGTTCCAGGCCGTGCTCGCGGCGATAGAAATCCAGGTAGTACTCACCGGCCAGTTTGTCGGCGGCGTACGGCGTGAGCGGGGATTTCGGCGTGTCTTCGTGAATCGCCGTGCCTTCACCGTTGTTGCCGTAAATGGCCGCGCTGGACGCATACACCACACGCTTGATCCCGGCTTTCGACATGCTTTCGCAGACGTTCAGGGTGCTGACGAAGTTGCTTTGATGAGTGCTGACCGGATCATCCACCGAGGCTTGCACCGAGGCGACCGCCGCCAGGTGAACGACAGCGCTGCAATCGCGCATGGCCTGTTCAACGACAGCACCATCCGCCGCATCACCGATGACCAGGTTCAGATTGGCATTGTCCATCGGCAGATTAGCCACTTTGCCGGTCGACAAATTATCCAGCACGCGAACCTTGTAGCCCTTGCCAAGCAACGCTTCAACAAGGTGCGACCCAATAAAACCCGCCCCGCCGGTGACCAGTATTCGCTCGACAAACATGACTTTCTCCCTGAACAGTTGAGCGGATACGAGTGGTTGAATTCCGCCGCTTTCATGGCGCAAGGCCACCAAAACGCGGCCGATAATGGGAGTTCAGGAGGGTACTGTCAATAGTTTGTCTAAACTAACGCCGAGCGAAAATACAGTCATTTATTTGACGGCATTTATTAGATTCAAAGTGTCATGTTATTGCCACGTTTTCCCAACAGACTCGTCTAAACCGGGCTTCTACGTCCGGTTACAAACCCTTCTTCGGACGACGCTGGACTGGCGTCAGTACTTTAATACTTATCGACACAAGCCACCGGAAGATGACGGCGGAATCGAGGCGGATCGCGACGACTTCCAGTACGGATTTTCGCGACCGATCAAATCGATGATCCACCGTTTGCAGTGCCTGATCGAGTCGCTGATCTATTCTTCGCTTCAGTCTTTTCAGGAAAATATTCATGAATCGCTGGATTACCGTCGGTCTGTTTTCAGCAATCGCCACTTTTGCGCAGGCCGCGTCTCAGGTCGAACCGCGTGTCGAGCAGGTTCCTTTTGATAAAGGCAACGACAGCGCCAGGTTCGACCAATCCATCAAAGGCCCACTCACCGCGCAATACCGCGTCAGTGCAAAAGCAGGCCAGATACTGACCGTCGACCTCAAACCCTCCGATGCATCGGCCTACTTCAACATCGCCGCCAAAGGCCAGGACACGGCGCTGTTCAACGGCTCGATCATGGGCAATCACTTCATGGGCCCGTTGCCAACTGATGGCGTGTACACGGTCCAGGTGTACCAGATGCGCAACGCCGCGCGGCGCAATCAAGTGGCCAACTACAACCTGTCTCTAAACCTCAGCCCGGCGACGGACAGCGCCCAGCCGTTTGATCAGACGCTCGAACTGCAAGGCATACGTTTTCAGGTGAAAGGCGAATGGGTCGACGGGAATCCCGTGGTGCGTATCTCGCCGCAAGGGTTGGAAATCGACAACTCGGCTATCACTCGACCGCTGACGGGCAACATTGTCCGTGCGGAGGTCGCCGACCTTGATCGCGATGGCTCGCCGGAGATTTACGTGTTCGCCAGAGCACCGGGCCGCGGCATGCCGGGGGAGTTGGTGGCGTATGCGGCTAACCATAAGAAGTCGCTGAGCGAGATTTACCTTCCGCCGGTTAGTGAGAACGCGAAGGTGGCTGAGGGGTATCAGGGGGAAGATGAGTTTGCGGTGGTGGAGAATGTGTTGGTGCGGCGGTTTCCGGTTTATGACAGTGCGGTGGCTGGCGCGGGGAGGACGGGGAAGATGCGGCAGGTTGAGTACAGGTTGGTGACTGGGGAGGCGGGGTGGGTTTTGAAGGGGGGTGAGGGAATTGAGTACTGAATGGTTGAGAAAACACGTACTGGATGGGGGTGTCAGAAATTTTGTGTTCGGGCATAACATGAGTAAGAGGTGCATGTATGCCAACCA
>NZ_MOBK01000079.1 GCF_003732265.1 Pseudomonas brassicacearum | reverse complement strand
AGCGACAGCGCCATGTCAGCGATCGACATTGGTGCGTATTGCTTCTGCTTCATCAGCTCGGGAACGCTCTGACCATGCTCAAGTGGCTTACGGGTCGGTTCGTCCAGGTCAGAAGCGAACTGGGCGAATGCCGCGAGTGCACGGTACTGAGCCAGAGCGGTACGGATACCACCGGAGAGCTTCTTGATGATCTTGGTCTGAGCGGCACCACCCACACGGGATACCGAAACACCGGCGTTAACAGCAGGACGGATCCCGGAGTTGAACATGGCCGATTCCAGGAAGATCTGACCGTCGGTG
>NZ_MOBK01000078.1 GCF_003732265.1 Pseudomonas brassicacearum | reverse complement strand
TGGCGGCGATGAAAAACACTTCGTCGTCGGCCTCGATGACGGTGTCACCCTGGGGCAGAATCGGCCGGTCGCGGCGGAAAATCGCGGCGACCCGGGTTTCGACATTCGGCATGTGCTCGCGCAATTGCCGCAGTTGCTGACCCACCAGCGGCCCGCCGTAATATGCCTTCACCGCGACCAATTGCGCTTTGCCTTCGGCGAAGTCGATCACCTGCAAGGCGCCCGGATGCTGAATCAGGCGCTTGATGTAGTTGGTCACCACTTGTTCCGGGCTGACCAGCACATCCACCGGGATCGC
>NZ_MOBK01000077.1 GCF_003732265.1 Pseudomonas brassicacearum | reverse complement strand
ATTGAGCGGGTCGAGATCGAGGAACGCGTCGTCCGGGATGATGCTGCCGGCAGCGCGTGGACGGCCGACTTCACCGTCGAAGGTCGCCGGGTCACGCACCAGGCGCGCGCGAATCTCGAAGTCACCCAGCACGTAGGTGCTGCCGTGTTCGATGCGCACCGGTTCGCCCTTGTGCAGGCGTGCGCCGCTCTCGCCGTCCTGGACACCGTTGCTGCTGGTGTCGGTGAGGAAGAACGTGCCCTCGCGGTAACTGACAATCGCGTGGTGATTGGACAGATGACGCTTG
>NZ_MOBK01000076.1 GCF_003732265.1 Pseudomonas brassicacearum | reverse complement strand
GCAGGCCCAGGCAATTTATGGCCCATGGCTTTACACGCTGCACACCGGCGCCGACACCTTGAGCGAAACCGGAGTGGCAGCGACTGCTACCGGGTACACCTCGCAGGCGTTGCTTAATGCCTTGCCGGACGTGCAATTGATGCCGTTCGTGATCGAGTGCGGGACGTATCCGGGGCCGGAGGTTCATCGGCATTTGCGTGATGACCATTGGTTGCATTTGCATGGTGATCCGCTGGATGCGACGGGGCGGGGGATCAAGTTGAATCTGTTGGAGCAGTTTTATCCGGCTGATCCGGATTGGCGGGCGATGGTCGGTTTGCGCACGCGGCAGATCTGGGTGAAAGGGTTGGCGGCGTTGGAAAGCTGGTCGCAGTAAATCATCAGTGCCTTTGCTGCTGGCACTATCCTCCAGGCACAAAAAACGGCTCACTTTGCGGTAAGCCGTTTTTTGTATTTGTGCTGCGCGATCTAATTCATACCTGGATCGAATCCGTTTCCTACAGCGTTTTTTCAACCTGATCTGTCGGTACCGATTCAGTCGAATGAAAAGGCATTTCGCGCCTGTAGTACCTCGCCCCCGACCTAGCGGTTGTTCTGCATTTCTCCTACAGACTTTTCAGGTCGACAACTTACGCACCGCTGCCTGAGGATGTTTTCTGTTGTTTTTCCAGGATGGATTTCAGATGAAAAGGATGAGTCCGTTGCCAATCAACTCTATGTTCAGTCGGCCATTGT
>NZ_MOBK01000075.1 GCF_003732265.1 Pseudomonas brassicacearum | reverse complement strand
GCCAGTCGCGCCGCGCCGACATCCAGTTGCCGTGCGGTGTTGGCGACGGTCGTTACAACGCGCTGGTAACCGGCCTGCATCGCGTTAAACGCATTGGCCATTTGCCCGACTTCATCTTTGCCGGCCAGCGGTACTCGGGCCGATAGCTCGCCGCTTTTTTCAACGTGCAACATCACGTCTTTCAGCGTGTTGAGCTGGCTGAGCAGGAAGCGGATCAACAGTTGCGAGGCACAGAGCATGGCGAACATCAGGATGAACACCGCCACCGCGTAATTGGCGAAACGCTCGCTGAACACCTGGCTCAGGCTCGGGCCGTAGGCAATCACCGCGACCTGCTGACCATCGGCGCGGCCAAACACCTCAGCGCCCATCAACGGATTGTCGCCGAACAGCGGCAGGTGATTGATCTCGTTCCAGCCGTTGCTTTCAGTGATTTCCAGCAAGGGTTGATCATTCAGGCGCGGTGCTTCGCCGCGCTTGAAGGTCAACACCTGATCGGTTTTCGGCAATGCCTGCCCGG
>NZ_MOBK01000074.1 GCF_003732265.1 Pseudomonas brassicacearum | reverse complement strand
AAGCCTTCAGCCTTGGCCAGATCCAGTTCATGCCAGGCCGCGTCGAGCTGGCTGCCGCAGCTGTCGCGGTAAGCGGTTTTACCGGCGCAACCGGCCAATACCAGAGCCATCAACGGCACACAGATCCAGGCTTTCATCACTCACACCTCAAAATAGGTCAACAGTCGTGCAGGTAAGACGGCTTGGCTGCGAAAAAGTGCCTCGCCGGCGGGTGAAACCGCGCAACTGAGAAGGATATAGCCGAAGGGTCATGCAGTATCGAAAAAACGACGTCACTGACGCACTGAACGACTTCGGCGATTGAGCCGACCCGGCGATGGGTGCATTGTGCAACCTTGTCGGGAGGAAGTTTGATGAAAAAGCGTGTCGCACTGGTGCTGGGCTCCGGTGGCGCCCGGGGTTATGCCCATATCGGAGTCATTGAAGAGATCGAAC
>NZ_MOBK01000073.1 GCF_003732265.1 Pseudomonas brassicacearum | reverse complement strand
GATCGGATGACGGGTCTCATTTTTTTCCTCATCAAATATACCGATGTACTTCTGTGACCGATTGAAATGCAGCCGGCAGATTGGTTTGCGATTGTTGTCATCCAGCAGTATCCCGAAGTAACTCTGCGTATCACGCTGAACGATTCGCTTGGCATCGACCACCGACCGGACCAGCGCACGAACGATGTGATAGCCCTCAAGCTCCTCCAGAGTTGTCAGAACCTTGTCATCCGACTCATCTCGCGGATCTACTGGATCTGTCCCGGTAGAGGTGGACGGCAACGACGCCAATGCTGGTTGAATGGCACCACTCAT
>NZ_MOBK01000072.1 GCF_003732265.1 Pseudomonas brassicacearum | reverse complement strand
TACTTCCACTAAAGTTATGTTTGTCGATGTGGATATTCGCAATGTGAAGTTGTACACCGGTGAAACGATCTTTGCCAAGAATACCGAGGTTGCTGATAAGGCGCGCCTGGCCATCAGGACCAAGCTAGGTCTGAACGTGGTATCGACAATCGAAGAGTATGAAATCTGATTAAGAAGAAGGGCAGTCATGGCGACTGCCCTTTTTATTACGGAGGCCTAACATGGATGAAGAATGTTTAGTTCTGGTTGTCGGGGCTTGCGTGGTGATTATTCCCGATGGTGAGCGGCTGGAAGTTTATCGCGATCTGGTCAACTCGGTTTTGCTGGCGCAACTGGTTGCCAATAAGAAACGTGAAAAATCCCTGTCCCCGGATTGGTACGGCACGTACGTGAGTGTCCTTGATGATTTCTGGTTACGCCATCAGAAGTCGAAGCAGACATGGCCGGTCAGCAATCCCGGAAGTCAGTCGGCGCTGGAGTTTTTCAATACCGCGTTAAGCAATGATGCGATGCCTGAAACCCGAATAATGGGCGCAGTTCTGCAGCGAATGGCACACATACCGGGCGACGAACTCGCCATCCAGCGATTGCGCAGTTT
>NZ_MOBK01000008.1 GCF_003732265.1 Pseudomonas brassicacearum | reverse complement strand
GGTCATCGTCAAGATTAAATTCCGAAACCCCTATCTGCGTATGCAGGTAGGGGTTTTGTTTTGGCAGCGAAAAAGTACTCCCCCTTAACGCACAAATTGGCGCAGTTATTTTCGACTCATGCCTCTAGAATAGGGCCAACTTTTTCGGAACAGAGCCTTTATGTCAGATCCGGTTGACGCCGCAAGGCTGTCAGAATTACCGCTGGACGATTTGGTTGCGTGTCATGAGTGCGATTTGCTGATGCGCAAACCCGAACTCGCCCATGGCGAGAAAGCGCTGTGTCCGCGCTGCGGCTATGAGCTCTATGCCCATCGGCACAACGTCGTACAACGCAGTCTCGCTTTGGTGATCGCCGCTTTATTGTTGTACGTGCCGGCGAACTTTTTACCCATCATGCAGCTCAATCTACTCGGACAATCGTCAAACGACACAGTCTGGAGCGGCGTTGTGGCCTTGTTCGACACCGGCATGCAAAGCGTCTCGGTGATTGTGTTCCTGTGCAGCATGGGAATCCCGTTGCTCAAACTGCTCTGCCAATTGGCAGTCTTGTTGAGTATTCGCTTTGATATCGGACGCAGCTACGGCTTGTTGCTCTATCGCATTTATCACCATCTACGGGATTGGGGAATGCTCGAGGTTTACCTCATGGGCGTACTGGTCGCGTTTGTAAAACTGGCAGATATGGCAGCCATTAGCGTAGGTCTTGGTCTGGTGTGCTTTATCAGTTTGCTGTTGGTTCAGGTCGGGTTGGAGGTTGTGATGTCGCCTCATCAGATCTGGCAGGCCTTATCAGGAGAGGATGCCCATGCGGGCGATTGATGCAGGCATTCTGATTTGTGCGGAATGCCATGAGTTGAACAAGCAGGAAGCTGACACCGACGAGCAAGTCTGCACCCGTTGTGGCGCGCTGGTTCATGCCCGTCGCCCGAACAGCCTGGTACGCACCTGGGCGCTGTTGATTACCGCGGCGATTCTCTACATTCCGGCCAATGTGCTGCCGATCATGACCATCAACTCACTCGGCAAGGGCGCCCCCAGCACCATCATGTCCGGCGTGATTGACCTGGTTCATTACGGCATGTTTCCCATCGCGGCGGTGGTGTTCATTGCCAGTATCCTAGTGCCGACGTTCAAACTGGTGGGCATCGGCCTGCTGCTGTTTTCGATACAGCGCCGCCAGCCACTCTCGGCTCGCCAACGAATCTGGATGTACCGCTTTATCGAGTTCATCGGCCGCTGGTCGATGCTGGATATCTTTGTGATCGCCATCCTGGTGGCGGTCGTGAATTTCGGACGGCTTGCCAGCATCGAAGCCAATCTTGGCGCCATCGCCTTCGCCAGTGTGGTGATTTTGACGATGCTTGCCGCCGTTTCTTTCGATCCCCGACTGATTTGGGATAACACGGAGTCGGACGACGACCATGACTGATTTGCCTACAGCGAAAACCCGACCGGCCTCGAACTGGTCAGCCATATGGATCCTGCCCCTGATCGCTTTGATCATTGGCGGCTGGCTCGGCTGGCGGGCCTATAACGAGACCGGCATCGAGGTTCAGGTGCGGTTCGAAAGCGGCGAAGGCATTCAGGCCAACAAGACGGAAGTCGTCTACAAAGGTATGTCCGTCGGTAAGGTGAAAGTTCTGAAGCTCGATGACGAAGGCGCTTCCAAAGGCGTGATCGCGACCATAGAGATGAACAAGGATGTCGAGCAATACCTCAGGACCAGCACTCGCTTCTGGCTGGTAAAACCGAGCGTGACGCTAGCCGGTATCACCGGTCTGGAAACCCTGGTTTCGGGTAATTATGTGGCGATCAGCCCCGGTGAAGGCGAGCCCACTCGCAAATTCAAGGCGCTGGCAGAAGAGCCGCCCCTGTCCGACGCCAAGCCGGGTTTGCACCTGACCATCAAGGCTGATCGCCTCGGCTCGCTGAACCGTGGCAGCCCTGTGTTCTACAAGCAGATCAAAGTCGGCCAGATCAAAAGCTATGTGCTCTCGGAAGACCAGAGTACGGTCGAGCTCAAAGTGTTCATCGAGCCCACCTACGCCAATCTGGTGCGCAAACACACGCGTTTCTGGAACGCCAGCGGCATCAGCATCGACGCCAACCTCTCCGGTGTGAAAATTCGCAGTGAGTCGCTTGCCAGCATCGTCGCCGGGGGTATCGCGTTCGCCACTCCGGAGAACCGCAAGGACAGTCCGCCCACCGACCCGAGCCTGCCGTTCCGTCTCTACGAAGACTTCGACGCTGCTGCCGCCGGTATTCGGGTCAAGGTCAAACTCACCGATTTCGAAGGCTTGCAGGCAGGCCGTACGCCGGTCATGTACAAAGGCATCCAGGTCGGCAACCTGAAAGCGCTGAAGATCGATCCGGACCTGTCCGGTGCCACCGCCGAACTGACCCTCGATCCTTTGGCTGAAGACTACCTGGTCACCGGTACTCAGTTCTGGGTGGTCAAACCGTCGATTTCCCTCGCGGGGAGCACGGGTCTGGAAGCGTTGGTCAAAGGTAACTACATCGCCGTGCGCCCTGGCGATAAAGGCTCCGCGCCACAGCGCGAATTCGTCGCGCGGCCCAAGGCGCCACCGCTGGACCTGCGTTCACCGGGCTTGCACCTGGTGTTGTTCACCGAGAACCTCGGTTCGCTGGAAGTCGGCAGCCCGATTCTCTACAAACAGGTCAAAGTCGGTTCGGTGCAGAGCTATCAATTCTCCAAGAAAAAGAAACAACTGGTGATTGGCGTTCACATCGAGAAGGAATACGAAGGCTTGGTCAACGCCTCTACCCGATTCTGGAATGCCAGCGGCATCACGCTCACGGGCGGACTGACGGGCGGGATACAAGTCAAAAGTGAATCGCTGCAAAGCCTGATGGCCGGTGGCATCGCCTTTGAGACACCGGAAGCCAAAGCCCCGCTGCAAAAGAAGATCCCGCGTTTCCGTCTGTTCGCCAACCACGACGAAGCCAATCAGAAAGGCACCGTGGTCACCATCAAGGTTGAACGCGCCGATGGCTTGCGTAACGGCACGCCGGTGAGATTCAAAGGCCTGGACGTCGGCAAGATCGAAGACGTTGACCTCACCGATGATCTGCAATCGGTGATGCTCACCGCGCGGATCACTGAAGTGCCGGAGCGCATTGCCCGTGTGGGTAGCCAGTTCTGGGTGGTCAAACCTGAATTGGGTTTGATCAAGACCCGCAATCTGGAAACGCTGGTGACGGGTCAATACATCGAAGTACAACCTGCCCCGAAGAACCTCGGCCCGCAGAAGAACTTTGTAGCGTTGGCCAACCCGCCCGAGACGGCCAGGCAGGAAGCCGGTCTGAGTCTGGTCCTGAGCGCCGCGCGCCGTGGTTCGCTGAAAACCGGTGTGCCGGTGACGTATCGCGAAATCACTGTCGGCAAGGTCACGGGCTACGAGCTTGGGCAGACGGCAGATCGTGTGCTGGTGCACATTCTGATCGAACCGAAATACGCGCCGCTGGTGCGCAGCGGTACACGTTTCTGGAACACCAGCGGTTTTGGTTTTGACTACGGCTTGTTCAAGGGCGCAACCGTACGCACTGAATCGCTGGAGACGCTGATTCAGGGCGGCATTGCCTTCGCCACGCCGGACGGCGATCGCATGGGCAGCCCGGCGCGAGCTGAACAGACCTTCCCGTTGTTCGACAAGTTTGAAGATGAATGGCTGACCTGGGCGCCGAAGATCTCAATCGGCAAGTAGTCTAACGCCCATAAAAAAGGCCGCGATCCATTGGATCGCGGCCTTTTTCGTATCTAGCGGTTCAACTCAAACCGCATCCAGCTCTGGCTCATCCGCCTGTGCAACAACGTTCGCCTTCACCTCGTCATGACGGCGAATGTACTTCCAGTCCGCCTCGTCGATGTAGATCCCGTTCGGCCCGCTGCCACCTTCCAGGTCAATCGCGACACTGGCGCAAACCTGCGGTTTCACACTTGCCAGGATCGGCACGAAGCCCAGTTGCAGGCTGGTTTCCAGCAATGCGGCCTGGTTCTTCTCATCGATATCTGCCGCCTCGTCGAGGTAGTACGGCAGGCGTACGCGACCGGCCTGGTCGCGATCCATCAAGTGCAGTAACAAGTACATGTTGGTCAGCGCCTTGATGGTCATCGTGGTGCCGTTTGACGCGGCGCCGTCGATGTCGGTATGGATGACCGGCTGACCATTCACCTTGGTGATCTCGAAAGCCAGTTCGAACAAGTCCTTGAGGCCCAGCTGGTTGTGGTTGGCCGCTACCAACCGCGCCAGGTATTCCTTGGCTTCTTCGTTCTTGTTGTCCTGCTCGGCACTTTGGCTCAGGTCGAACACGGAGAGGGTTTCGCCTTCTTCGTATTGGCCGGCGCTGTGGATGATCTGGTCGATGTGCTTGAGCGCTTCCTTGTTCGGCGCGAGCACGATACGGAAGCTTTGCAGGTTGGACACCTGACGCTTGTTGATCTCGCGGTTGAACAGCGCCAGTTGATGCTCGAGGCTGTCGTAGTCGCTGCGGATGTTGCGCAAGGTCCGAGCGATATCGGTGACCGCTGCCCGGCGTGCCTTGCCCAACGTCAGGGCTTCATCGGTGCGGTGCGCGTAGGCGTTGATCAGCAGTTGCAGGCGACGTTCCATATCGTCTTCGCTGTCGAACTTGGCCACACCCTTGAGGCGGACCTGCGCGTACAGCGCCTCGATCTGACCGTCACTGCGCAGCAAACCTTGCCAGCTGTCCTGATAGTCATTGAGCAGCGGCAGCAGGTTGTCCATGGAGTCGTCGATCGGGTCCATGAACGGTGTGCCGAACGGCAAGTCTGCCGGCAACAACTGACGGCGGCGCAGGGCGTCGTCGAGGGTGCGTTGCTTGGCTTCCATGTCGCCGATCTGACGGCCGACCAGTTGCAGCTTGGCCGACAGTTGCTGGACGCGTTCGGTGAAGGCGTCGCTGGAACGCTTCAATTCGTCCTGCGCCGCTTCCATCTGCGCCAGTTGCTCAAGCTTGTCGCCTTCCTCGGCGCTCAGGGTTTGCGCGCGACGGAAATCTTCCAGGGCTTTCTGCGCATCCAACACTTGCTGGTAAAGCGCTTCGGTCTGGGTCTTGCTCGCGGCGCGGTCGGCGGCCACGGCTTGTTGGGTCTTGAGTTGCTTGAGTTCTTTGTCCAGGCGCTCTTTCTGATCGCGCAACGCGGCGCGGTCCGCCAAGGCTTGCAGCGCTGGCGGCTCGATGTTCGAGATGTCGATGGACAGGCCCGGCACTTCGAAGCGCTCGCCTTTGAAACCGTCGAGGATCAATTCCATGGATTTGACCCACTGACCGTCCTCGTCCAGCGTGATGCCATGTTCGCCCAACGGCAGACTGAACAACGCGCTGTTGAACAAACGCATCAGGCGCTCGACATCTTGCTGCGAGAACTCTTCACGCAGACGGGCGTAGCTGTTGTTGTCAGCGTGATCGAGTTGCTGCTTGACCGACTTCAGGCGTTTTTCCAGATCGCGCAGACGCTCTTCGAGGTCTTCGGCAGAGAACTGCCGGGACTGCGCCAGCGCACCGGCCAGTTCGTCGTGCGCGTCCTTGGCCGCGAGCAGTTGCTGCTCCAGCACTTTGACGTCATCGACCAACGCGAAGCGATGCTTGAGCACCGACAACTCGCCGAGCCAGCGCTGGATGCCGGTGATTTCCCGTTCCAGGCGCATCAGTTCTTGCGTACCGCCACGCTGATCGTTTTGCAGCGCGTCCTGCTCGTTGCGGTAATGCTCGGCCTGAATCGTCAGCTCTTCCTTGCGCGCACTGGCGTAGTCCGACCAGGTGCCGAGCAAGGAGTCGAGCAGCGGCGAGATCCGGTGCAATTTTCCGCGCAGGATATTGCGCTGGGCCACGCCCGCAGCCAGTGCTTCAACCAGCGGGCCGGCAGTGACCAGCGAGTTGTAATCCTGCTCCATGCGCCGTACATCGCGGAACGCTTCTTCGCACGCGGCGATGTAGTCGACGCTGCCGGAACGCAGGCTGTGCTCGAACGCATCGAGGAACAGCTGCTTGAGTTTGGCTGCGGTGATTTCGCGCATGTGCAGCAGGTTGATGAACAGTGCGCGGAAGGTCTTCAGGCTCTGCTCGCTGGTGGAGCGCAGCGGGATCAGCGTCAGGTCGAGTGGAATCGAGGTGTGACCGCCGACCAGCAAGCGACGCAGTTCATCAGGCTTCAACTCGTAGGCTTTCAGGCCTTCGCGTTCAAGGTTGGTGAACAGTTCTTTCTGGCGCAGGCAGGTGTCGTTCTTCTGGTAATGCGCCAGATCGAGTTTGCCGGCATAGGCAAAGAACTGGTGACCGAAACCACCGCCCGGGCCGCGACCGACCACGCCGATCACATGCGGGCCGTGGGGCAGCGACACTTCAACCAGGATGTAGCTGGTGTCGGAGGCGAAGTAGAAACGCCGGGATTGTTCCAGGCTGTACTTGCCGAAACTCATGTCCGACATGCGCGCCAGGATCGGGAACTGCAGGGCGTTGATCGAGGCGGATTTACCGAGGTTGTTTGCGCCGTAAACCGACAGCGGTTCTTCCAGCGGAAACAGGCCGAGGCTGTAACCGGCGGTGTTCAAAAGGGCAAAGCGGCGAATGCCGTAGCGTTCCTTGCTCATGCGTCGGTCTCCTGTTCTTCGGCGATGGCGCGGGCCATGGCGTCTTCTTCGCTTTCTTCTTCGAAGTCACTTAAGTCCAGTGGATCGTCGGTTTCCAACAGCTTTTCATCGCTGTCGTCATCGATCAGCACGGGAACCGGCAATGGCAACACGCTGTGCAGGCTGGCCGCCAGATCACGGTCCTGCTGAACCGACAGGCAGACATCGAGGAAACGGTGCATCGGCGGCAGGAAACGGTAGATGCCGTTTTCTTCGCCGGCGAAACCGAGCTGGGTCATGCGGCGCATGATTTTTTCTTCGAGCTCTTCGACGGTCTGCACTTCAGCCTGGATGAACAGGTCGCGGTACTTTTCCAGCAAGGAAGGCAATTCATCGCGGCCGAGGCTGCCACCGTCGAGCACGGCAACCGGGTCACGGCCCTGATCCGCCAGATGCTCGACGAGGATAAAGGTGAACAGCGCCAGTCGTTGCGCGGTCTTGTTCACTGCGGCAGCGGCGAGGTCCGGCACGAAGTAGTAGAAACCACGGGTGTCGCATACCAATTCAAAGCCCAACGCCTTGAACAGCGTGCGGTACTGGTCCTGAAAGTTCGACAGTTGCGCGTACAGCTCCGGGTCGCGGCGGCTGACGTGGTAGCCCTTGAACAGCTCGCGAAAGATCGGCGCCAGTTGGGACAGTTCGTTTAGATCAAGATGCATTTGGAATGCTCGCAGAATCCTCGGCGGCGGTGTCGCCGGCCGAGAGCAGGGCGAAGGAGCGCAGGCTGACCTGGTGCTCATGAGTGTGGTAATCGCGGCGTTCCAGACGCTCGCGCTTGAAGCGTTTCTCCCGCGACAGGCGCGAGAACCAGTACAGCAACTCGTCGGTCGCCCCGTCCGGTTCCTGCTCCAGCAGCCAGGTCATCAGGTCCGGCATCGGCAGGGCGTCTTCGCAGCGTTCGAGCATTTCGCGAACGGTACGTGGCGCGCGCGGGGCTTCGCCTTTCTGGGTCTTGTGGGCCTTGGGGAAGCGCGCCGGTTTCGGTTCGAAGCGGGCCAGCGCATACACGTAGGCTTCGACCTGGCTGGCGCTGCCGAGGAACGTGCTTTGCGGACGGGTGAACATCGGCATCGCGGCTTGCGGGACGGCATCGATGCCTTTGCGACGAATGGCCGACAGGGCCAGCGCCGCGCCACGGGTCACGGCATTGTGGCGGCGGGCTTCTTCCCGCAGCGGCAGCAGCAGTTCGCGGGCATGACGCAGGGTCAATTGGGCGCTGGTCTGCATTTCGAGGATGCGCGCGTGGGTGCGCAGCAGCATGTCGTCGTCAACCAGATGGCCGAGGCGCTGCTGCTCACTGAGCATCTTCAGCAGCACGGTTTCGACCTTGCGTACGCCTTGTTCGAAGGCGCCGTCGGCGTTCACCAGGTCAATCATCGGCTCGACGTATTCGTCCCAGGTCGCCAGTACTTCAGCGTAACGCTGACGCAAAGGAATCTGCCGATCGCTGGTTTTCGCCCGTTCGGCGACGGCCACCAGCGCTTGTTCATCGTTATCGAGTTTTTTCAGTACGTCGCGTACGCGCATATCGAGCAAACGCAATTGCCGCGCCAGGTCGTGGCCATCGCGAATGTCGAACGCGTCCTGAATGTAACCGGCCAGGCGTTCGAGGTGCCGCAAGTAGGCTTCGATCTCCAGGCACAGGCCCAGACGGTGCTCACGGCGCAGGTAAGCGAGGAAGTCGTGGATCTGCGCATTGAGCTCGAACCGGTTCGGGCTTTTCGCTACCGGAACCAGAATGTCGAGGCGGATCCACACGTCCAGCAGGCTGGTGATGTCCTGCGGCGTACTGTCGAGTTGCTGGGCGGCCAACTGTGAACGCAGTTCGTTGAGGCTCAGTGTGCCTTGGTCGAAGTGCTCGCACAGTGGCTCCAGAAGTGCCCAGTGTTCAGCGAGGGCGCGCAAGACGCGCTTGGGTTCGATCATCGGAATGGCCGGCTGGTTGGCGATTAAAAGCGGCGATTGTACTGCATCGCGGGCGATGCAATTCACTCTCGGGACGGACTGTTGGTTTTCTATCGATCAACAGCAGGCGATCTTGAGCGAAGGGCGGTAGAATCACCGCACTTTAGTTATCCACAAGTGGCCGACCTTTGCTTATCGAGTCTCGTCGCCGCGCTTATTTGACCGCCATGCAGGTGGTCAACTGGCTGCCGCGCACCGAATTGCCCTTTGCCGCGCCGTCGCGCCCCGAGCTGCTGGAGATGCCTGAGCCGTTGGTCGTCGCGCCAATGGCACCGGTTGCGCCCGCGCCTGTGGCTGATTCGCCCGTGGAACCGTTGGTCAAACCGGCCGAACGGGTGAAGATCGAAGTGCCGCGCCCGTCGTTGGCCAGCACACGCACCAACGCCAAGGTCGAAGAAGAGGCTGCACCGGTCGTCGCCAAGGTTGTACAGGTGCCGCCACCGCGTTTCGCCCTGCAATTGCTACGCGCCGGTCGCTGCCTGCTGCTGGTGGAGTTACCCACAGGCGAAACGTTCCAGACCCGCGATCCCGCCTATTTACTGCTCAAAGACATGCTGCGCGCCGCCGGTCTGCCGGACAGCCCGCAGATTGTCGGCGAGCCGGTACGCTGGCCGCTGCTGGCTCGCGGCACCATGGACCAAGGCCCGGAAGCGGCGCGTGACTTCGTGCAAGGCTTTCTCTCGGCGCGCATCGAAGACGCCCCATGCGTCTGCGTGTGGCTGATCGGCCTGCCGGCGGTGCGTTTTGCCGGTGAGGCCAATGCCGAATCGTTCAACCGTGAACTCCAGGTCGAAGGCCTGGGCTCGGTCTGGGCCCTGCCGGGTCTGGAATTATTAATGGAAGAGCCACAGCGTAAGGCTGATGTCTGGCAAGCCATGCGTCGGCTGATGGCGCGCTGGAAAGAATCAAATGAGTGACGCTGTATCGTTCCGCCCGATGACCGAGGCGGACCTGGACGCTGTACTGAAAATCGAATACGCGGCCTACAGCCATCCCTGGACCCGCGGGATTTTTCTCGACGGGCTGGGCAAGTACCAGATCTGGCTGATGTTCGAAGGACAGCAGCAGGTCGGGCATGGGGTGGTGCAGATCATTCTGGATGAGGCGCATCTGCTCAATATCACCGTCAAACCGGAAAATCAGGGCCGTGGCCTGGGTTTGACGCTGCTGGAGCATTTGATGTCGATCGCCTACAAGGCTGAGGCGCGGGAGTGTTTTCTGGAAGTTCGCGACAGTAATCAGTCGGCGTTTCGGTTGTATGAGCGGTACGGATTTAACGAGATTGGCCGGCGTCGGGATTATTATCCGGCGGTGGGTGGTCGGGAAGATGCGGTGGTCATGGCCTGCACCCTGGTCGACTAAGCTCCCTCAAAAGCTTCGCGAACAGGCTCGCTCCCACAATGGATTTGTGTCGAACATAAAACCTGTGGGAGCGGGCTTGCTCGCGAAGGCGGCTTAACAGGCGCTACAAATCACCGATCCTTATCCATCGGATCCCGCTGCGCCATCTCCGCCTCATCCAGCCCATTACCCCCGCCAATGTCATCTTCATCGACAATGCTCAAATCCCAATCCGCCTGATCACCTTCACCCGCTTCATGAGCATCGCGTGCACCATCTTCATGGATCAACGTTTCCGGGCTCATGTCATCATCGGTAGACTCGTGATCATCGGTCGAGGCACCGGTCATCCCGGCTTCACGTACGCGTTCATTGGGCATCAGTCGTTCGCGCTCGTTCTCGGGCAGTTCGTCACCGATTTTGGCGCTCGGTTCCTCCTCGTCGAAATCCAGCTCCTGCATCGAGCCCATGCGGTCTTCGTTGTCGTCGATCGGCTCAGGTTGCGCCGCATCGTACGGACGTCGTGATTCAGTCATGGCAATTCCTCATACTGTGGGCCTTACTAGGGTGGACCCACTGGGCTCCTGAGAATTCCACCGATCATACTTGCATCAAGCGCGTGACCTCGACGGGCGGTTGTCTGTCAAACCAGCGCACCATTCTTGAGGCTTTACAGCATGAACGAATTACAAGATCTGATTGATAACAACGAACGCTGGGCTGAAGCGATCAAACAGGAAGATCCGGACTTCTTCTCCAAGCTGGCGCGCCAACAGACGCCGGAATACTTGTGGATTGGCTGTTCCGACGCCCGCGTGCCGGCCAACGAGATCGTCGGCATGTTGCCGGGCGACCTGTTCGTACACCGTAACGTGGCCAACGTGGTGCTGCACACCGACCTTAACTGCCTGTCGGTGATTCAGTACGCGGTGGACGTGCTCAAGGTCAAACACATCCTGGTCACCGGCCACTATGGCTGTGGCGGCGTGCGCGCCTCCATGCAGGATCGTCAGTTGGGCCTGATCGACGGCTGGCTGCGCTCGATCCGTGACCTCTATTACGAAAAGCGCGAAGAACTGGCCGAACTGGCGACCGAAGAAGAACAGGTCGATCGTCTCTGCGAGCTCAACGTGATCCAGCAAGTGGCGAACGTCGGGCACACCAGCATCGTGCAGAACGCCTGGCACCGTGGGCAGCCGCTGTCGATCCATGGTTGCATCTACGGGATCAAGGACGGTCGCTGGAAAAGCCTGAACACGACCATCAGCGGATTTGAGCAACTGCCGCCGCAATACCGTCTGCGCCCGGTCGAGAAGCTTTAGACCGTTTAGCAAAGACCCCGCCGACGCAAGTGGTGATAAAACAACTGGCCGTCGGCGTTTGGCGGTTCATCGTAACCGGTGATCCAGCCTCGGCACTCCGGCGACGCGCACTGGCAGGCGAACTGGCGCAGCAGTTTGTCTTCAGTTGCGGCGAAATCCATCGTCAGGCTGTCGCCTTTCTTGATGTCCTTCAGCGCCCACAACCACAGTTCGCTCATGTCGAAAAACACGTTGGGGTCGCAGGAATGCCGCAACAGGCCGCTAAAGCGCGGGTCAAAGACGTGAATCCCGGACGCCAGTTGCCGCGTGTGTCGAGTGCGATAAGGCAGTAAATGCCCCGACACCCGGCAGATTCGGCTAATCCGTGGAAATTCGCGCAGCGCTGCGACGGCTACCGCTGAGCCATCGGCGTTGTAGATGATTTTGAAATCGGCCAGCGATGGAAATCCAAGGCTGACCGGTAGCTCTTTAAACGGATAAACGCCATCCGGCGGGTGCTCTGAAGTTTGGTGCACGGGATGAGATTTCATAACGATCCTTGTCGGCAGTGCGTTGCGACTTCCCAAACTGACGAGCCTGTCAGCCCTGCAACACGGGTATACCTCAAGATCTCGCATATGAAACGATGGGTCTACTGTCAAAACTGACAGGGGCGATGTGCGCTTTTGCGCGTCAGCCTTGACTGACGCGCAAGGTGATTACAGCGCAGGTGCCGGAATCGCTGTTGCGGGCGCCGGGGCTTTCAGCTGCTGGAGCTGCGCCTTGATCGGCGTTGTCGCGCACTTGGCCGCGGCTTGTTCCGGGGTCAGGTTGCGGATCGAGGTGTAGAACAACTCGCAGGTTTTTTCTTTCTGCGTCACTTGCCAGGTTTGTGTGCAGCTTTTCAGCTGGGCAGCAGGGTCGCTGCCCGGTTTGCTGCCCATGCCGGCCTGCCAGCACGCGGCGCTCAAATCCTGGCCCATGACGGTCAGGCCCGCCGCATCGGCTTTGGCCTGGGCATCGTCGCCGGTGTAGCTGTCCGGGTTGGCGGCGTACCAGATGTAGCTCGGATGGTTCGAGCCCAACACCGGCACGTTCAGGCCTTTCTTCGGGCTGATGGTAGCCAGGCCCAACACGTCGACGGTCACACCATATTGCTGCTTGAGCCAGTTACGCACCGGCGCACCGAAGGCAACCATCGGCAGCGCAGCACCTTTGGCGTTCTGGCTGACGTCCTTGACCATGGTGGTCTGGTAATCCTTGAAGTAGCCGTAGACACCCTCCAGATCCTTGCCCGCGCTGGCCGGTGCGGCAATGGGAGCGATGTCGATGATGGTCTGATAGCCCGGCGTCTGGTCGGCGGGGATGCCGTTATCCGTCAGCAACGTGGCCCAGCGATCCGTGGTCGCGGAGCGCAGGTAATCCTGAGCCTGGGTCAGGGAGTAATCCGGTGGGAAGTGCAGCAACTCGACACTCTTGCGGTTTTCCAGGGCCATGCCCAACGGCAGGAACAAGTACCAGTTGTAGGCCCATTTACTGTCCGCGTTGAGTTTTTTGGCGCCGGTGTAGGCCAGATCTCCGGCATCGAGCAGCGTGGCCAGCGGTTTTTCGTAACCCTTTGGCACGCCGCTGATGTCGGCGTAGAGCTGATGGTTATCCGTTTTGACGCGCACTTTCGCAGCGCTGTAGCCATCGCGCTGCACGCTTTGGGTCAGGTAGTGCTCGACGGTTTGTTCAAGCGTCCAGTTGCGAAAGCAGATCACATTGCAGTTGTTGGGATAGGCAAAGAGCCGGGTGACGCGTTCGATGCTGCCCAGTTTCAGATCGACATCGGCGTGGGCGGTGGCACTCAGGGCGAGGGCGGCGAAGGTGAGTCCTGTGAGTTTGAGCATGCTCAGATCCTTTTCAGCGTGGGCCCATTGATTGGGTGCACACATACTGGATCAGCGTCGTTACACAGAACAATGGGCACGCCGGGCTTTTTTGCGCGGCACCTGAGTTATGTTTTTACAGGAACTCCCGGACAGAGGATCCGGCCCGGGACAGGTCATTCGAGCTGCAAAAAAGCAGAGGCGTTACAACAACTTCAATGCCAGATGAGTGCCTGCGCGCAAGTATTCGACTTGTGCAAATACGGCATCTTTGACGATGGCCTCTCCGGTATCGGTCAGTTTGGCTTTTTTGGCATCTATGATGGAGGTTTGCATTAGCTGCATCACGACATCCATCGCTTTTTGAAGAGCGGTCAGATTGTTGTGCTGACCGAACTCACGGACGACAGCGTCCATCCGGCGGTCTGCGTCATCGCGCAGTTTTGTGTATTCAACGACTGAAACCCTACCGTCCTGGTAAATTTCATTGATCATCTCTTCCAGCGTTTTCGATATTAACGACATGTGCTTGTTCATCCTTGGTCAGTGCAGTTCTTGATTCAACACGTTTTGAGCTGACGAAGTTTACTCAGCGACATACAGATTGGAGATAGGAACTGACCGGGTTTCATGTAAGGCGCAATCGAGCCAATACGTAGGAAAAGTCACGGTACTCATAGAGGGCCACACGAAGTGTTTAAGCCCTCAGGCGTTGAATTTCAGCGCATTGGTCAAATCGCCCATGGGTTTCTGACCCCGAGCGACCATCGCATCGTCTCGCTGCTTGAGCCCATCGAGCTTCTCCAGCCCGAACACCCGAGTGATCAAACGCAGAATCGACGCGGTGTCATAGACCGTGTGATCCACCGTGCCTTTGCGCGCGAAGGGCGACGCCACCAGTGCCGGGACCCGCGATCCCGGTCCCCAGCGATCACCTTTGGGCGGTGCGACGTGATCCCACCAGCCACCGTTCTCGTCAACCGTGACCACGACCACCATGTTTTTCCATTGCGGGCTTTCACGCAGCACTTTCAGGGCGCGCACGATGTGCCGGTCGCCGGACGCGACATCAGCGTAACCGGCGTGCATGTTCAAGTTGCCTTGGGGTTTGTAGAAGCTCACGGCGGGCAGCTTGCCAGCCTCGGCATCAGCGAAGAATTTGTTGGTGCTCGACTCGTCGCCCAGGCCGGCATCGCGCAGACGTTTGTTGCGTTCGGCCGGGTTTTCCGGACCCAGCTGTTTGAAGTAGTTGAACGGCTGGTGGTGATACTGGAAGTTGGGGATTTTCGGGATGCCACCGGAGTCCTTGAACTGATCCAGCGTCGCCTGCCAGGCCCCGGCGTACCAGGCCCAGTCGATGTTCTTCTTCGAAAGCTTGTCACCGATATGCTCGTGGGTCTGCGGGACCATCACGTTCGGCAGGTCCGGTTTGGCATAGGCCGGACGGTCCGGGTCACGAATCCACGTCGGCCAGTACGGCGGCGCGAGCGTGTTGACGCCGTAGCCATCCGGGGTCAATGCGCTGGGGCCGAACTGCGGTGGACCGGTCATGGCGCTGGCCGGGGATTTGTCCAAAGGCTTGAGCCGTGGGTCCGCCGGATCGTCGCTTTGCAGCACTGCGATCTGCGCCTTGGCCACCGAGTTGGCGACGTCGGGATAAAACGGCGCGGTGGCGCTGATCAGGTATTGGTGGTTGAGAAACGAACCGCCGAAAGCGCCCTGGAAAAAGTTATCGCAGAGCACAAACTCCTGGGCAACGTCCCACAAGCGCAGGGAATAACGACTCTGCGCGTAATGGCCCATGGTCAGGCCGCCGGAGTCGGCCCAGGCGACAAAACCGTCATTCTTGCCGCCATTGATCTGCATCTGGTTTTGATAGAACACGTGCCACAAATCACGGGTCACCAGGCCAAACGGCAGGTCTTCAGCGTTCGGGCCTTTGAGGGCAAACGGCGCGTTGGGCAGTTGCTCCTGAAACTGGGTTTCACTGGGGTACGTCACGCCATCCAGGGTTTGCGGGCCGATCTGCAAAACGCCACCCCACACCGGTGGCAATGTCTGCAACAGACTGCCATCGCGATCACGCTGTTGATACTCGGCAGGCTGGAGGGACGACAGTGGTTTTTCGACGCCGGGGAAATCGCCGAACAGATTGTTGAAACTGCGGTTCTCGGCGTAGATCACCACCACGGTTTTCACCTGGTCGTGCAGGGCCTTGTCCAATTCCGTCGGGGATAACGGATGTTCGACCGGTTTGCCTGGCACATCGCCCTGATTGCCACAAGCACTCAGCGTTGCGCCGACACCCAGCACTGCGACACCACCCAGAAAGCGGCGGCGACTGGTGTCGATGGGCGCGTTTGCGTCGGGAGAAGGTGCGTCGATGTTGTCTTTATCGTCAGTCATGCCAAGTCCCGTTTAGCCGAGTTTGTTGCAATATGTTTCGGCGGACGCTAGCAGCGGGATGTGACAGAAGGGTTACGATCTTGAGTGCAGCGAAGTTCTTAATGTAGGAGTGAGCCTGCTCGCGAATGCGGTTTGTCAGTCGCATCAATCCTGGATGGACTACCGCTATCGCGAGCAGGCTCGCTCCTACAGTTGTTTTGTGGTGATTGTTGGATCGGGGGTTAAGGCATTACCGGCGCCGTATACGTCAGCGTCGTCCCCAGCGCCCACAGCAGAAACAGCACCAGCGGCGTGTGCACCAGCAATTGCACGAACGAGAACCCGATCAAGTCCCGCGCCTTCAACCCGAGCACGCCCAGCAGCGGCAGCATGTAGAACGGGTTGATCAGGTTCGGCAGCGCTTCGGCAGCGTTGTAGATCTGTACGGCCCAGCCCAGGTGGTAGTTCAGGTCGGTGGCGACTTGCATGACGTACGGCGCTTCGATGATCCACTTGCCGCCGCCGGACGGGATGAAGAAACCGAGAATCGCCGAGTACACGCCCATCAGCAGCGCGTAGGTATCGTGGGTGGCGATGCTGACGAAGAAGGTCGAGATGTGGTGCGCGAGGGTCTGGGCGTCAGTGCCTTTGACGGTGGTCATCAGCGCAGCGATCGAGCCATATAGCGGGAACTGGATCAGCACGCCGGTGGTGGTCGGGACTGCGCGGGCCACGGCGTCGAGGAAACTGCGCGGGCGCCAGTGCAGCAGTGCGCCGAGCATCAGGAACAGGAAGTTGTAGGTGTTCAGTCCAGAGATGGCAGTGAGCGCCGGTTTGGTCGAAAACTCGTGGAACAGCCAGCCAGCCGCGAGTGCCACCAGCAAAAGGGTCAGCAGCGGGCTGTACTCCAGCCATTCGCCGGGGCGAGTGCGTGGTTGCAGTGGCGGCAGATTGAAACTCGGGTCGACGCCGCAGGCCTTGGCATCACGGGCGGTGTTAGGACCTGGTGCGGTGGCGTAGGCGATGATCAACGAGACCACGATCAGCGTCAGCAGCATCACGCCGGACTGCCACAGAAAGATGGTTTGGGTGAAGGGAATGACCCCGGTGATCGCCAGGATCGACGGCGGCAGACTGGCCGGGTTGGCCTGTAGTTGTGCAGCCGACGACGACAGGCCAAGGGCCCACACAGCGCCGAGGCCCAGATAGACGGCTGCACCGGCGGCACGGTAGTCCATTTTCAAATCGACACGGCGGGCGAGGGCGCGCACCAGCAAACCGCCGAACACCAGCGACAGGCCCCAGTTCAGCAGCGAGGCCGTCATGGAAATCAAGGCGACCCACGCCACGGCCGAGCGACCGTTTTTCGGGATGCGCGCCAGGCGATCGATGAGTTTCACGGCGGGTGGCGAGGCGGCGACGACGTAGCCACCGATGACCACGAACGCCATCTGCATGGTGAAGGGGATCAGGCTCCAGAATCCGTCACCGAATGCCATGGCGGCGTCAGTCGGTTTGGCGCCCATGATCAGCGTGGCGACGGCGACGATGATCACCGCCAGCGCGGCAAATACCCAGGAATCGGGGAACCAGCGTTCGGCAAAACTTGAGCAGCGCAGGGCAAAGCGGGCGGAGCGGGTATCTTCGATATCAGCGGCCACGGGTGTACCTCGAATTTTTATGTTTGTTGTGGTCTTTCGGGCGGCAAAGGCCCGTCTGGACAGACGCCAACAGTAAATCAACTGCTCCTGATTTGTGACGAAACTTTACCAAAACAGGACTATGGTCTAACGGCTTGTCCATGGGCGCATTTGCGTAGACCATGGGCGCCTTGGTTTTTTACCGGCTGCAGAGTTCTTTTTCATGACTGCCAACACCCCTTCGCGCCCGACGCCTTTTACCCGCTCGGATTACAAGACCCTCGGCCTTGCGGCCCTTGGCGGCGCGCTGGAAATCTACGATTTCATCATTTTCGTGTTCTTCGCCCTGACCCTCAGCCAACTGTTCTTCCCGCCGGAAATGCCCGAATGGTTGCGCCTGCTGCAAAGCTTCGGGATTTTCGTCACCGGTTATCTGGCGCGCCCATTGGGCGGGATTCTGATGGCGCATTTCGCCGACCGGCTGGGGCGCAAGAAAGTCTTCAGCCTGAGCATTCTGATGATGGCGCTCCCGTGCCTGCTGATCGGGATCATGCCGACCTACGCGCAGATCGGCTATTGGGCGCCGCTGCTGCTGTTGGTGTTACGCGTGCTGCAAGGCGCGGCGGTGGGCGGTGAAGTGCCGAGCGCCTGGGTGTTCGTCGCCGAACACGCGCCGGCCGGGCATCGCGGGTATGCCCTCGGTTTCCTGCAAGCCGGGCTGACCTTTGGCTACCTGATTGGCGCACTGACGGCGACCTTCCTCGCACAGGCGTTCACCCCGGCGGAGATTCTGGATTTCGCCTGGCGCTACCCGTTCCTCCTGGGCGGTGTGTTCGGGGTGATCGGCGTCTGGCTGCGTCGCTGGCTTAGTGAAACCCCGGTGTTCATGGCGATGCAGGCGCAGCGCGATGCCGCCGTCGAACTGCCGCTGCGCACGGTCCTGCGTGAGCATCGTCTGGCGATGTTGCCGGCGATGATCCTCACCTGTGTGCTGACCTCGGCGGTGGTGGTGTTTGTCGTCATCACTCCGACCATGATGCAGAAAACCTTCGGCATGACCGCCAGCCATACCTTCGCCCTGAGTGCGCTGGGCATCGTGTTCCTGAACATCGGCTGCGTACTCGCCGGGTTGCTGGTCGACCGCATCGGCGGCTGGCGCACGGTCATGCTTTATAGCCTGCTGCTGCCGCTGGGTATCGGTGTGCTCTATACCTGCCTGATTACCGGCGGCCACTGGATCGGTCTGGCCTATGCGATTGCCGGTCTGAGTTGCGGCGTGGTCGGCGCGGTGCCGTCAGTGATGGTGAGCCTGTTCCCGGCGCGGGTTCGTGTCTCGGGCATTTCCTTCACCTACAACATTGCCTACGCCGCGTGGGCGAGCATCACGCCGCTGTTGTTGATTGGTTTGATGCCATGGAGCCCATGGATCTGCGTGATCTTCTGTGCGGTCATGGGGGCGGTGGGTGTAGGCAGCGCGGCGTACTTTGGCGCCCGCCTGCCCAGAGCCGGCCATTGCGCCGCCGCTGGCGCGATGTAAGCGCAGGTTGATACGGCAACTATTTTTGTAGGACAACCCTGAAACACTCTTCAGAAAACATCCGCAACGCCGATGGCTAGGCTGCATGCCGCTTTCTCTCCCAGTCCATCGGTGCTTTCCCATGTTCAACAAACGCTTGAAGCAGGAGCTGTCGGCTCTTCGCGAAGAACTCTCCAGCCTTCATCAAGTGAAGGACAGTCTGGAAAGCGAGATGCTGGTCCTGACGCTTGATCCCGATGGCCGGATTCAATCGGCCAACCAGAACTTCCTGGGTGAAATGTTCTACAAGAGCGGCGACCTGACCGGCCGCAACATCGACGAGATCGTCCCGGCCCATGTCAAATCCGATGAATTCCACCGCCGCTTCCAGAACGCGCTGACCCGCGGCGAGCATTTCGCCGGTGCTGTGCGTTTGCTGCGTGGCAATGGCAAGGAAGCCTGGTTGCGTTCAATTTTGCAGCCGGTGCGCTCGGCGGACGGCCGGATCAAGCATTTCTCGATTTACTCCAGCGACCTGACCCGCACCATTGAAGCGTCCCGTGAACACGAGAACCTGATCGGCGCGCTGGTGCGTTCGACGGCGGTGATCGAGTTCGACCTCGATGGCAATGTACTGGCGGCCAACGACCGCTTCCTCAGCGGCATGGGTTACAGCCTCGCGCAGATCAAGGGCAAACATCACCGTACGTTCTGTGAGCCGCAGGAGGCCGGCAGCGCCGAATACCAGAACTTCTGGCGACGCCTGAACGCCGGTGAGTTTGTCGCCGGCCGTTTCAAGCGCGTCGACAGCCACGGACGTATGGTCTGGCTGGAAGCGTCCTACAACCCGGTGGTCGACGCGAACAACAAGCTCTACAAAGTGGTCAAGTTCGCCACCGTGATCACCGATCAGGTCAACCAGGAAAACGCCGTGGCCGAAGCGGCCAACATTGCCTACAGCACCTCTCAGCAAACCGACCAAAGCGCCCAGCGCGGTACGGCCGTGGTGACTCAGGCGGTCGACGTGATGCGCGACCTGGCCAAGCACATGCAGACCGCCGGCGATGGCATCGAGGCCTTGAACGAGCAATCGCTGGTGATTGGCACCATCGTCAAAACCATCAGCGGTATCGCTGAACAGACCAACTTGCTGGCGCTCAACGCGGCCATCGAAGCGGCTCGTGCAGGCGAACAGGGCAGGGGCTTTGCCGTGGTGGCGGACGAGGTCCGGCAGTTGGCGTCTCGTACCAGCCAGGCCACCGATGAGATTGTCGGTGTCGTGCGGCAGAACCAGGAAATGGCGCGCAATGCCGTGGCCCTGATGACCGACGGCAAGCTTCAGGCAGAACAAGGCCTGGCGCTGGCGGCGGAAGCCGGTACGGTGATCGTCGAGATTCAGGACGGTGCGCAGAAAGTGGTGAACGCGGTCGGCCAATTCGCCAATCAACTGGCGACTTGATACCCGCCCTCGCGGTGGAAATCGCTACAATCGGCTCTTTTCCCAGGAGCAGACACCATGAGCGTTTCCCACCGCCGCCCGGTTCCTTTGTCCAAGGCTTATCGCTTGCTCAATCACGGGCCGACCGTACTGGTGAGCGCCGCCCATAATGGCCAGCGCAATATCATGGCCGCGGCCTGGGCCATGCCGCTGGATTTCGAACCGCCGAAAATTGCCGTGGTGCTGGACAAGTCCACCTGGACCCGGCAACTGCTGGAAGCCTCGGGCACCTTCGTCCTGAACGTGCCCTGCGCGGCTCAGGCCGATATCACCCAGACCGTTGGCTCGACATCAGGCCTGGAATTGACCCAGGGCCAAGGTCAGGACAAGTTCCAGGCCTACGGTTTGCAGACCTTCAGCGGTGAGCTGATCGAGGCTCCTATGCTCGAGGGCTGCGTGGCGTGGCTCGAATGCCGACTGCTGCCAGAGCCCAGCAATCATCAGCAATACGATCTGTTCCTGGCCGAGGTGATTGCCGCCCAGGCGGATGAACGGGTCTTCAGCGACGGCCGTTGGCACTTCGAAGGGCATGACGCCTTGCGCACCTTGCACCATGTGGCGGGCGGGCATTTCCTGATGATTGGCGACCCGGTGGACGGCAAGACACTGGCGTAACACCTCACACCCACACGTCATTGACCGCCGTGCGTTCACCGCCTTCACTGCCGGTGTTCAATACGCCCTTGGGTTCGATCAGCAGCAGTTTCACCTCCTGCTCGGCGGACGGTTTGTGCTCGACCCCTTTGGGCACCACATACATTTCACCGGCGTTGACCAACACGAAACCGTCACGAAAATCGAGGCGTAGCTGGCCTTCGAGCACGATGAAGGTTTCGTCGGTTTCAATATGGTCATGCCAGATGAAATCCCCGAGCAACTTCACCACCTTGAACTGGTAGTCGTTCATTTCGGCGATGACTCGGGGCGCCCAGTGCACATCGATACGGGCGATTTTTTCAGCGAAGTTCAGGCTTTTGTAAGCGGACATGAAGCGTCTCCCGTGGTTGATCGTGAACCCACGATAACCAGCACTCAGGTCTGCTTCTTGTACGATTGTGCGTGGCTCAGCGACGGTGCATTTTCATCCAGCGGGCCGGCGACAGACCGTAGGTTTTGCTGAACTGCCGGGTCATGTGGCTCTGATCGGTGAAGCCGGCAATCAACGCGGCGCTGACCAGCGACTGGCCCTGGATCAGCAGCGAGCGCACCAGGTCCAGGCGCCGCATGGTCAGGTATCGATAAGGGCTGGTGCCGAACAACAGGCGAAAGTCCCGTGACAGGCTCCAGCGATCACGACCGCTGTGGTGCGCCAGCTCATCCAGCGTCACGGTGCGATCCAGCGCACAGTGAATGAACTCCCGCGCGCGCTCCGCAGCCACGTAGTCGAAGCTCTGGTGGCGGGCGGAAGTTGTTCCCGAAACGCTGCTCAAGGCCTGCGCCAGATCGTACAGCGCGTCCTGCTCCTCCAAAGGATCGAGGGGGCAATCCAGGCTGCGCAACAGCACGTCGGTGGCGGCGAACAGGCGAGGGTCGGTCGACAGTCCGGTCTTGATGAACGGCAGTGGCTGCCCGCCGAGCATCTGCTGGATCAGCGCCGGTTCGATGTACATCATCCGGTATTTGAACCCGACCTCGGTGCCGGCCTCGCCATCGTGGACTTCGTCCGGGTGCAACACCAGGGTCCCGCCCGGCAGGCTGTGGCGCCATCCGCCGCGGTACTGAAAACTCTGCACGCCGGCCAGGGTTCGACCGATGGCGTAGGTGTCGTGACGATGAAGGTCGTAGCCGTGACCCGCAAAAAACGCTTCGAAACGCTGCAGGCCGCCCACGTCGGGCGCGCGGTGGAACCAGTCGATGGGAGGCGTTTGCTTGGCCATGGTGTAGGTGTCTTGAACGCGATGAAGAACACGTTACCCCAGTGATCGACTGGCTGTCTGCTCGCCGATTAAACCCTTTGGACGGGTGGAAAACCGTGGGCGAATGTTGCAAGGTTCTCTCTGCTGTTCGGCGCGTGGCCAATCGTTGAGGTGTTTTGAATGAGCAAACTGCGGGTAGGGATTGTTTTTGGTGGTCGTTCGGCGGAGCACGAAGTGTCGCTGCAATCGGCGAAGAACATTGTCGATGCGCTGGATCGCTCGCGCTTCGAGCCGGTGCTGATCGGCATTGACAAACAGGGTCACTGGCACCTCAACGACCCTTCGAACTTCCTGCTCAATCAGGAAAATCCAGCCCTGATCGCCCTCAACCAGTCCAACCGTGAACTGGCCGTGGTGCCGGGCAAAGTCAGTCAGCAATTGGTGGAAACCTCCGGTCAGGACTTGCTCGGGCACGTCGATGTGATCTTCCCGATTGTCCACGGCACCCTGGGTGAAGACGGTTGCCTGCAAGGCCTGTTGCGCATGGCCGACCTGCCCTTTGTCGGCTCCGACGTGCTCGGTTCGGCGGTGTGCATGGACAAGGACATCAGCAAACGCCTGCTGCGCGACGCCGGGTTGGCGGTCACGCCGTTCGTGACCTTGAACCGCGCCACGGCAGCGCGTACCGGGTTCGCAGAGGTGCAGGGCAAACTCGGCCTGCCGCTGTTCGTCAAACCGGCGAACCAGGGCTCATCCGTGGGCGTGAGCAAGGTCAATGACGAAGTCGAGTATCTGGCGGCCGTGGAACTGGCCCTGGGTTTCGACGAAAAAGTGCTGATCGAATCCGCCGTCAGTGGCCGTGAGATCGAATGCGCGGTGCTCGGCAACGAAGACGCCATCGCCAGTGGTTGTGGCGAAATCGTCGTGAGTGGCGGTTTCTATTCCTACGACAGCAAATACATCGACGCCCAAGCGGCGCAGGTGGTGGTCCCGGCTAACATCAGTGTCGAGGCCAGCGAACGCATCCGGGCACTGGCCGTCGAGGCGTTCCAGGTGCTCGGCTGCTCCGGGCTGGCGCGGGTCGATGTGTTTCTCACCGACAGCGGCGAAGTGCTGATCAATGAGATCAACTCGCTGCCCGGTTTCACCCGGATCAGCATGTACCCCAAACTCTGGCAGGCCACCGGCATGACCTACAGCGAACTGGTCAGCCGCTTGATCGATCTGGCCCTGGACAAGCACAAGACGCGACAGGGGTTGAAGATCTCGCGCTAAGCGGCATGTTTGCGTGTGGTGACATCCGGGACCGAAAAGGGCCTACCTCCCGGTAAGCCCTTTTTCATTCCCGGGTACGAATCAATCCCCCAACGCTTTCCCCTCACGCCGAGGATCGGCCCCTCCGGCCAATGACGCATTCCCTTGCGCATCCTTTACCCGAACAATCGCCTGGGTGCCGCTGGTCATGTCGATTTCGCTGACGCTGTGTCCCTTGTCCTTCAACGCCTGGATCAGTTCCGCGCTGAACTGGCCCTGTTCCAGCTCAGTCGGGCCGTTGCGGCTGCCGAAGTTGGGCAGGTTGATGGCGGTTTGTGGGTCGAGGTTCCAGTCGAGCAGGCCGATGGTGGATTTGGCTACGTACTCGATAATTTGCGAGCCGCCGGGGGAGCCGAGGGTGGCGAGGAATTCGCCGCTCTGGCGGTCGAAGATCAGGGTCGGCGCCATGGACGAGCGTGGGCGCTTGCCGGGCTCGACGCGGTTGGCGACTTTTTGCCCGTTTTCTTCGGGGATGAACGAAAAGTCGGTCATCTCGTTATTGAGCAGGAAGCCCTGGACCATCACGTGCGAGCCGAAGGCGGACTCAATGGTGGTGGTCATCGACACGGCCCCGCCTTGGTCATCCACCGCCACCACTTGAGAGGTAGAGATACGCAGTGGCGAACGGTCCGGCGCGTAGGCAACCTGAATGCCCGGCGGGGTGCCGGGTTTGGCTACGCCCATGCTGCGATCACCGATCAAAGCAGCGCGGCTGGCCAGATAGGCCGGGTCTACCAGCCCTTTGACCGGCACGGGCACGAAGTCGGCGTCGGCCACGTACTGCGCGCGGTCGGCATAAGCCAGGCGTTCGGCTTCGGCGATCAGGTGCACGGCTTGCGGGGCGGGCTCGGTGCCTGCGGGTTTTTGGGTCTTGAGCGGTTTCAGCGGCGCGAGGGCGAAGCGCGGGTCGCGGGTTTCCAGGGCCTGCAAGGTGCCGAGGATCTGCGCCACGGCGATTCCGCCCGATGATGGCGGCGGCATGCCGCACACCTGCCAGCGTTTGTAATCGGTGCACAGCGGCGCGCGTTCCTTGGCCTGATAGCCTTGCAGATCGTTCAGGGACAAGCTGCCGGGGTTGGCATGGCCCTGAACCTTGGTGACGATCTCTTGCGCGATGGCGCCTTTGTACAACGCATCAGGCCCTTCTTTGGCGATGCGTATCAACACAGCGGCCAGTGCCGGATTCTTCAACAACGTGCCAGCGGCTTTCGGGCTGCCGTCCGCATTCAGGAAGTAGGCGACCATGTCCGGCGAGCTGCGCATGGACGAATCCGAGGCGATCAACAGATGAAGGCGCGGAGAGATGGCGAAGCCTTGCTCCGCGAGTTTGATGGCCGGTTCGAACAGCTTCGCCCACGGCAGGCGGCCGTGTTTGCGATGGGCCAGTTCAAGCGCTCGCAACACGCCCGGCGTCCCCACCGAACGCCCGCCAATCTGCGCCGGGGTGAACGCCATCGGTTTACCGTCGGCCTGTAGGAAAAGCTTCTCCGTGGCACCGGCTGGCGCGGTTTCGCGACCGTCAAAGGTGCGCACCGCCTTGCCATCCCAGAGCACGATCAAAGCACCGCCGCCAATGCCGGAGGATTGCGGCTCGACCAGCGTCAGCACCGCTTGCATCGCGATGGCGGCATCAATCGCCGAGCCGCCCTGACGCAGCATCTCCCGGCCGGCTTCGGCCGCCAGCGGGTTGGCCGCTGCCGCCATGTGTCTGGAGGCGTGCCGGGTTTGCAGGTCGGTGCGATAGCCCGAAGCGCTTTCGGGTGCCACAGGCAACGTCGAGGTCGGTGGCGCGTTGCAGGCGGTGAGGGTCAGCGTCGCGACGATCAGCGACAGGGCTGAGCGGCTTAAGTGGAAGGCTGGGAACACGTTGGGGCACTCCGTCCGTGGGAAAAGTTACCGGGACTTTATCGGCCGACTCGGCATGGCGCAAACCAGGGCCAACAGTAAAGCTGCTTTTGTCCTTCATGAGCCGACGGATTTTCTGTAGGGTCGAGGGCATCAGACGAGCCAGAAGATCAACAAGAGGCAGACATGCAGACCGAGTTTCCCACCCAGCCCAGTTACCGTCATCAGCGAGAGCTGTTCCTCGCGGCCGCCACCGAGGCCGGTGCGACGCTGACCCAATACCCGCATCCGCTGAAAGGGCCTTTCGGCGAGCCCTTGAGTACCGATGTGGCAGTGCTGGGCGATCCCGGCGCCAAGCGGTTGCTGATCGCGCTGAGCGGCACCCATGGCGTCGAAGGCTTCTATGGTTCGGGTTGCCAGATCAAATGGATGCAGGAGTTGGGCAAGCGCTCACTGCCGGCGGATGTGGCCGTGGTGTTCATTCACCTGATCAATCCCTGGGGCACCGCGTGGCTACGGCGGGTCAACGAAGACAACATCGACCTGAACCGCAATCACCTGAATTTCGAACGGCCGTTGCCGGACAATCAGGCTTACGCAACGCTGCATGACATCTACGCCTGCACCGAGCTGCAAGGTCCTGAGCGTGATCGCGCCGATGCCTTGCTCGACGCGCAGATCCGCCAACATGGCTGGCCGGCGGTGATGTCGATTGTCGAGGGCGGCCAGCACAGTCACCCCGACGGTCTGTTTTACGGTGGGCGGGCGCCAAGTTGGTCGAACCGTACATTGCACACCATCCTGCAAAAGCACATCGCCCATGCCGACGTGGCCATGTGTTTTGATTTGCACACGGGGGCCGGCGAATACGGTCATCCGATGCTGCTGACCATCACTGAGGCGGCTTATCCGGCGCTGCACGATGCCCAGGCCATTTACGGCCCGTGGCTGTACACGCTGCTGACCGGCGCCGACACATTAAGCGAAACCGGTGTGGCAGCAACGGCGACTGGTTACACCTCGCAGGCGTTGATCGATGCGTTGCCGCAGGTTCGGTTGATGCCCTTTGTGATTGAGTGCGGGACGTACCCGGGGGCGGACGTGCATCGTCATTTGCGCGACGACCACTGGCTGCATCTGCATGGCGATCTGACGGGGGTGCTGGCGCGCGGGATCAAGCTGAATTTGCTGGAGCAGTTCTATCCGGCCGACAGCGACTGGCAGGCCATGGTGTGGTTGCGGACGTGGCAGATTTGGGAGCGGGCGCTCTCGGCATTACCGACGATTCGCACCTGAGGCGGATCACCCTGGACCCATGGGGTTCAGGGTACTTTTCTCGAGGCATAAAAAAACGGCCTACCTTTCGGTAAGCCGTTTTTAGTACTTGGTGGCTACACAGGGACTTGAACCCCGGACCCCAGCATTATGAATGCTATGCTCTAACCAACTGAGCTATGTAGCCAAGTGGCGCGCATTATTGGCTTGGAACGATGATGTGTCAAGCGTAAATATAAAATATTTCTCTACGCTTTCAACTGCTTATCCTCCTGACCCGAAAAAACGGGCCGGAGGAGGGCGTCAACTGAGTTGAAATCTCCCGGTATTCGCGCTCAGGGCCTTGCTGCCCTGGCTCAAGGTGTCCGCCGCCAGGTTCACTGCCCGCGCGCCTTCCAGCAACCTGACCGCCGCCTGATCGACTTGCTGAATGTTGCCGCTGACTTCATCGGCGGTACTGGCCTGTTCTTCCACGGCGGTCGCGATGTGCGCCAGGGTGTCGGTCACGCCTTGCACCGCGAGGGCAATTTCCCCCAGGCGTTCGCCCAGGCCGGTGACGGATTGGGCATCACTTTGTGCCTGGCTACAGGCCGCTTCCATCAGGCTGACCGCTTCGTTCACGGTGTTGCGCAGGCTGTCGACCGTGCCGGCAATTTGCGCGGTAGACGACTGGGTGCGTTGCGACAGACTGCGCACCTCGTCAGCCACCACGGCAAACCCGCGACCTTGTTCACCGGCACGAGCGGCCTCGATAGCCGCGTTGAGCGCCAACAGGTTGGTTTGCTCGGCGACTCCGCGAATGGTGTCGACCACCAACTGAATCTGTTGCCCTTGCTCACTGACCCGGCCCAGCGCCGCAGCCGTGTCGTTCAAGCGCTGATTCAGTTGCTGAATGCTCGCCGTGGTGCGCTGACTGTCTCGGCTGCTGTCGGCGGCAATGCGTTGGGTGTGCTGAGCGCTGCCTGAGGCCTGCTCGCAACTCTGGGCGACCCCTTGAGAGGTCGCCGCCAGTTGCGTGGCCGCCGCGGCGATCTGGCTGATTTGCAACTGTTGCGCTTCGACTTCGCCGAGGGCGCCGCTGGAGTGATGGTTGAGCGTGCGCACCGCGTTGCTCACCTGCAAGGTTTCGTGATCGACCCCCTGCAAGCTGTTGCGCAACTGCACCACGGCGACGTTCAGGGCGGTGCTGATGGCCGCCAGTTCGTCACGGCCCTGCACGGGGGCTTGCAGGCTCAGATTGCCGTCACGCAGGGCTTCGGCCAGCAGCGTAATGCCGCTGGCGCTGCGGCGGATCGAGGCTTGCAGGCAGATGAACAGGTACAGCGCGGCCAGCAGGAGGCAACCAAAGATTGTCGCCACCAGCATGAATTGGCGAATCGCCGAGTCGTGGTAGTAATCCAGACGCTGATCCAGCGACGTCAACGATTGCTGGCGCAGGGCCGCAAGGTCCGTGAGCAGGGCGTCGAGGTTGCGTTCGAATTCTTCCGGCTTGAGGCTGATGCTGCCGCCGAACACGCCGTCATCCAGCACCTTCAGGCTCGCGTCGAGGTGTTTCAGGTTGTCATGGTATTGCCCGGCCCAGCTTTGCAATGCACTGGGTAGGCGCGCTTCCAGGAGTGTGGCGGTTTTCACCAGTTGCTCCCGGGCATCGCCGATACGGCTGCGCAGGTCGCGCAGTTGCAGGCGGCTTTGCAGGGTGAACTGGCCCGACACCACGGACGCTTGGCCGACGGCGGCGAGGCGACCGACGCGTTCAATCAGGTCTGGCGCGTGCTGGGTGGAAATCTGCGTCAGCAAGTAAGTTTCCAGCCACGGTGCGAGCGTCAGGCGGTTGTCCATGGCGATCTGTTCGCGCAGGGCTTGCAGGGCGCTCAAGGCATTGGTGAAACGGTCGTAACCGTCCGGCCACCAGCCGACGCCGCTCAGGCTTTTCGAATCCAGGCCATTGAGGGCGGTTTGCAGGGCTTGATAGCGGGTCAGCGTTTCGCCCTCGGCGCCTTCGACTTTCAGCGCGTTGCCGAGGTCTGAAGTGGCTTGAGCGACGGCCGGCTGCACCGCATCAAACGCGCCCATCGCGGCGAGGGTCGCAGGCGTCGGTTGGCGATTGGTTTCCGTGGCGCGCCAGCGAGCAGCGCGATCACGCTGGGCGGCGAGCAGGTTATCCAGAGCATCCAGGGCAAGCAGCTGCCTGACCCCGGCACGTTCGCCGGAGATGAGGCTGAGTTTGGCGCGATAATCCTGACCAATCATCAACAGGCTGCCGGCGAGCGGCAGGATAAACAGCAGGAACAACAGCTGAAATTTGCGTGCGAAGCCAAAACGCCCCAGCAACCCGATCCCCGGTGATAAAAACGACATGCCCCATGACTCCTCTGGACACCACGCACCATCGGCGTGCGTCGAGGCCGTTGCGACCGCGACTCGTGCCCTTTTAAAAGGCCTCGAAAGTTCACCCTCGCCAGCTCTGTAGGCCGACTCTGTAGCGAAACTTCCCATTCTCGGTCCCCTTTGTAAGAGGCCCGCGTTGAAAGAGTTAAACAAGGCAAGATTCAGACCATGGCGTTGCGCTATCACCTGTCGGGCGATGAAAGATTAGTTCGTTAGCTGGCTAAGGGGATGGCGCTCTCGCACCGAAAAATGGCACATTGACGCACCTGCCCGCGTGCACCCATCTGCTGTACGGAAATACTCATGGCTATCAGCAACGCTCAGACCGGCGCGACGTCGGCACCCGCGACTTCACAAAGCAGCCCTTTGGTCATGCGCATCATCGGCGCAGTGGCGCTGGCGCACCTTATCAACGACTTGATCCAGTCGGTGCTGCCGTCGATTTATCCGATGCTCAAGGCCAACTATGGCCTGACCTTTACCCAGGTCGGGTTGATCACGCTGACCTTTCAACTGACCGCTTCGCTGTTGCAGCCGTGGGTCGGTTACTACACCGACAGACATCCAAAACCCTGGCTGCTTCCCGCCGGGACGGTGTGCACGCTGATTGGCATTGTGATGATGTCGATGGTCGGCACTTTTCCGTTGATTCTGCTGGCGGCGGGGCTGATCGGTATCGGTTCGTCGACCTTTCACCCGGAAGCCTCTCGCGTGGCGCGACTGGCCTCGGGCGGACGATTTGGCCTGGCGCAATCGACCTTTCAGGTCGGCGGTAATGCCGGGTCGGCGTTCGGTCCGTTGCTGGCCGCAGCGATCATCATCCCGTATGGTCAGGGCAATGTGGCCTGGTTCGGGCTATTCGCTGTGTTCGCGCTGTTCGTGCTCTACCGGATCAGCCGCTGGTACGCCAATCACTTGAACCTGTTCAAGCTCAAGCAAGGCCAGGCGGCGACTCACGGTTTGTCGAAGGGCAGGGTGATCAGTGCGCTGGTGGTACTTGGCTTGCTGGTGTTCTCCAAGTACTTCTACATGTCCAGCCTCACCAGCTACTTCACGTTCTACCTGATCGAAAAGTTCGACCTGTCGGTGGCCAGTTCGCAGCTGCACCTGTTCCTGTTTCTGGGCGCGGTCGCGGCGGGGACGTTCTTCGGTGGGCCGATCGGCGACAAGATCGGGCGTAAGGCGGTGATCTGGTTCTCGATCCTCGGTGTCGCGCCGTTCACGTTGCTGCTGCCGCATGTCGACCTGTTCTGGACCAGCGTCCTGAGTGTGATCATCGGCTTCATCCTCGCTTCGGCGTTTTCTGCGATTGTGGTGTACGCGCAGGAATTGGTGCCGGGTAATGTCGGGATGATTGCCGGGGTGTTCTTCGGCTTGATGTTTGGTTTTGGCGGGATTGGTGCGGCGTTGCTGGGGCATCTGGCGGATGTACACGGCATTGAATACGTGTACTTCCTGTGCTCGTTCCTGCCGTTGTTGGGTGTGCTGGCGATCTTCCTGCCAAGAACCAAAAAGGCCTGATCCCACACAAATCAAATGTGGGAGCGGGCTTGCTCGCGAAAGCGGATTAACATTCAACAACGATATCGACTGAAAATCCGCCTTCGCGAGCAAGCCCGCTCCCACATTGGTTCTGCGTTGTTAGTGGGATTTATTTCAGGCACAAAAAAGCCGCGTATCAAACGCGGCTTTTTCTTGGGCGTGTGTCTTACACGTTGAAACGGAAGTGCATCACGTCGCCGTCTTTAACGATGTAATCCTTGCCTTCCAGACGCCATTTGCCGGCTTCTTTGGTGCCGGCTTCGCCCTTGTACTGGATGAAGTCGTCGTACGCGATCACTTCGGCACGGATGAAGCCTTTTTCGAAGTCGGTGTGGATCACGCCAGCGGCTTGAGGTGCGGTGGCACCGACGCGGACGGTCCAGGCGCGGACTTCTTCGACTCCGGCGGTGAAGTAGGTCTGCAGGTGCAGCATTTCGTAGCCAGCGCGGATCACGCGGTTCAGGCCAGGTTCTTCGAGGCCCAGGGCTTCGAGGAACATGTCTTTCTCTTCGCCGTCTTCCAGCTCGGCGATTTCGGCTTCGATCTTGTTGCAGACCGGAACCACCATGGCGCCTTCTTCGTCGGCGATGGCCTTGACGATGTCCAGCAGCGGGTTGTTCTCGAAACCGTCTTCAGCGACGTTGGCGATGTACATGACCGGCTTGGTGGTCAGCAGGTGGAAGCCACGAATCACTGCCTTGTCGTCGGCGCCCATGTTCTTCATCAGCGTGCGCGCAGGCTTGCCGAGGGTGAAGTGAGCGATCAATTGCTCGAGCAGGCCTTTCTGGACCACGGCGTCCTTGTCGCCACCCTTGGCGTTGCGAGCGACTTTCTGCAGTTGCTTTTCGCAGCTGTCGAGGTCGGCGAAGATCAGTTCCAGGTCGATGATCTCGATGTCGCGTTTCGGGTCGACGCTGTTGGAGACGTGAATCACGTTCTCGTCTTCGAAGCAGCGGACCACGTGGGCGATGGCATCGGTTTCACGGATGTTAGCGAGGAACTTGTTGCCCAGGCCTTCACCTTTCGAGGCGCCGGCAACCAGGCCTGCGATGTCGACGAATTCCATGGTGGTCGGCAGGATGCGCTTTGGATTGACGATGGCTGCCAGGGCGTCCAGACGCGGATCCGGCATCGGCACGATACCGGTGTTCGGCTCGATGGTGCAGAAGGGGAAGTTCTCGGCCGCGATCCCGGATTTGGTCAGGGCGTTGAATAGGGTGGACTTGCCGACGTTAGGCAGGCCGACGATGCCGCAATTGAATCCCATGGTGTTTTCCCCGAGGAGTGAGTCAGGCCTTCTGGCTGTGCAGGTTTTTCATCGCGCGGTTCCATTCACCGGCGAGGATATCCGGCAGCACGCCGAGGGCAAAGTCGATGCTGGCATCGAGTTTTTCCTGTTCGGCGCGTGGCGCACGACCCAGGACGAAATTTGAAACCATACTGGCAACGCCCGGGTGGCCAATGCCAAGCCGCAAGCGGTGAAAGGTGTTCTGATTGCCCAGTTGCGCAATGATGTCGCGCAACCCGTTGTGACCGCCATGGCCGCCGCCCTGCTTGAGCTTGGCAACGCCCGGAGGCAGATCGAGTTCGTCGTGCGCCACGAGGATTTCTTCAGGCTTGATGCGGAAGAAACCCGCCAGAGCTGCTACGGCCTGGCCGCTACGGTTCATGTAGGTGGTGGGAATCAGCAGACGAACATCCTGACCCTGATGCGAATAGCGCCCGGTCAGGCCAAAATATTTGCGATCGGCGACAAGGTTGACCCCTTGTGCGTTCGCGATGCGCTCAACAAAAAGGGCCCCTGCGTTATGCCGGGTCTGTTCGTATTCAGCGCCTGGATTTCCCAGGCCAACGATCAGTTTAATGGCAGTCACGATAGGGGCCCTTCCTTGGAGTGGTGGATAACATCGCCGCAATCAGTGTGTGCGGCGAAAGTGGACGAAAATTGCTCATTTACCATTATGTAAACTCCGCGTTCTCGCCCGCTTTCTCGCTACGTTCCAGTCCGCGATGTTCCAATCACTCCGACGAACAGAGTGAAATTACTCTGCTGCGCCTTCTTCGGTAGCTTCTGGAGCAACACGTGGAGCGTGGACGTTGGCAACAGCCTTGTCATCACCGTGTGCCAGAGCAACAAACTCAACGCCTTTAGGGGCTTTGAGGTCGGACAAGTGAATGATCGAGCCGACTTCGGCGTTAGCCAGGTCAACTTCGATGAATTCAGGCAGGTCTTTTGGCAGGCAGGTCACTTCGATTTCAGCAACAACGTGCGAGATCTCGCCGCCTTTCTTCACTGGAGCAGCTTCGTTGATGAAGTGCACAGGAACGATAGCGGTCAGCTTTTGGCCGGCAACTACGCGTACGAAGTCAGCGTGCAGCACGTGGCCTTTGGCCGGGTGACGTTGCAGAGCCTTGATGATTACGTTTTGCTTGGTGCCGCCAACGTTCAGCTCGATGATGTGGCTGTAAGCCGCTTCGTTTTCGAGCAGTTTGGCAACTTCTTTAGCCAGCATGCTGATGGATTCAGGGGCTTTTTCGCCACCGTAAACTACAGCTGGTACCAGGCTTGCGAGACGACGCAGGCGGCGGCTCGCACCTTTCCCCAGGTCGGAACGCACTTCAGCATTCAGAGTAAAATCGTTCATGTTGTATCTCCAAAATAACCACATTCGCCCCAGCGTTTGCGACCAGCGCTAAAGGCGATATGGGCAAAAAAGCCCCGCCCCGACAGGAATGCCGGGGCGGGGCGCTTTTCGTCAACGAGACATTCGAGAAGGGCAGGGCCCTTAGCGGAACATCGCGCTGATCGATTCTTCATTGCTGATGCGGCGGACCGCCTCGGCAACTACCGGCGCGATATCCAGTTGACGGATACGCGAGCAGGCTTGTGCAGCAGCGGACAACGGGATGGTGTTAGTCACCACCAGTTCGTCCAGCATGGAATTTTCGATGTTTTCGATCGCCCGACCGGACAGCACAGGGTGTGTGCAGTAGGCGAAAACCTTGGCAGCGCCATGCTCTTTCAAAGCCTTTGCCGCGTGGCACAGAGTGCCGGCGGTATCGACCATGTCATCGACCAGAATACAGGTACGCCCTTCGACATCACCGATGATATGCATCACTTCAGAGTGATTGGCTTTCTCACGGCGTTTGTCGATGATCCCGAGATCCACGCCCAGGGATTTGGCAACAGCACGTGCACGCACGACGCCACCAATGTCCGGGGACACGATCATCAGGTTTTCGAAGCGCTGATCTTCAATGTCATCCACCAATACAGGGGAGCCGTAGATGTTATCTACCGGAATATCGAAGAAACCCTGGATTTGGTCAGCATGCAGATCAACCGTGAGAACACGGTCGATGCCGACTACGGTAAGCATGTCAGCAACGACTTTCGCGCTGATAGCCACACGTGCGGAACGCGGACGGCGATCCTGACGGGCATAACCAAAGTAAGGAATAACAGCAGTGATACGAGTAGCCGAGGAGCGGCGGAAGGCATCAGCCATCACTACCAGTTCCATCAGGTTATCGTTGGTCGGAGCGCAAGTCGGCTGAATAATGAAGACATCTTTACCGCGGACGTTTTCATTGATCTCGGCTGTAATTTCGCCGTCGGAAAACTTGCCGACAGAGATGTCACCGAGAGGGATATGCAGCTGACGTACGACACGTCGAGCCAGATCGGGGTTGGCGTTCCCCGTAAAGACCATCATCTTGGACACGCGCAGTACCTGAAGGCTGAGGGTAACCTGGATGAGTATAGGAAAATGGCAGGGGCGGCTGGATTCGAACCAACGCATGGCAGGATCAAAACCTGCTGCCTTACCGCTTGGCGACGCCCCTGTATCTGTTGCAACGATTACCCAGTAATCGATTCCTTTAGAGCAGATTTTGCAGCTTGCGATGCAACATCGAAACGTTGCTTCCTTTTGCTACAAACCCTGTAAGGGTCTCTGTAAGAAGGGCCGAGACTTTATCAGCTTCAGCTTTGCTTGGGAAGCCCCCAAACACACAACTTCCAGTGCCAGTGAGTTTTGCTTCGGTAAATTTACCTAACAAATTCAATGCGTTACGTACCTCTGGATAACGCCTTGCTACTACTGGCAAGCAGTCATTACGACTGTTTCCCTTGGGAACGGGGCGCACTTTAATGGGAGGAGAGTTACGTGTCAACAGCGGATCGGAAAAAATTTCTGCTGTACTTACAGATACTTGCGGTACCAGCACGACATACCACGGTTCTTCGGGGTCTACAGGGGTCAGTTTCTCCCCTACGCCTTCGGCAAAAGCGGCGTGGCCACGCACGAAAACCGGAACGTCAGCGCCCAGCTTGAGGCCCAGCGCAGCCAGTCGATCCTCGTCCCAGCCCAGTTGCCAGAGATGATTCAGGCCGAGCAATGTGGTCGCGGCATTGGAACTGCCGCCGCCGATACCGCCGCCCATGGGCAGGATTTTATCAATCCAGATATCGATGCCGAGCGCACAACCGGATTGCTCCTGAAGTTGCTTCGCAGCCTTGACGATCAGATTGCTGTCGTGGGGAACGCCGTCGAATTCGGTGTGCAACCGGATCACGCCGTCGTCGCGTACGGCGAAGGAGATTTCATCGCCGTAGTCGAGGAACTGAAAAATCGTCTGCAACTCGTGGTAACCGTCTTCACGGCGACCGAGGATGTGCAGCATCAGATTGAGTTTGGCCGGGGAGGGCAGCGTCAAGCGAGGGGTGGTCATGTTCACTGCCCCAGCTTGCGTGGTTGCCATTCCTTGATCACCAGCGTGACATCAAGGTCGGTGCCGTGCAGCTTGATTTTCTCAGGCAGCCAAAAACCGTTTTGTTGCGTGTAACTGGTGTATTCGACCTGCCAGCCGTCCTGTTCGAGGCTGGCCAGGCGGCTGTCGGCATCCAGGTTCAGCTTGCTTTTGCTGTCTGGCGCCGGGAGCCCGCGGACCCACCAGGCCAGATTCGATACTGGCAATTTCCAGCCCAGTTGCTCTTCCAGCAGGATTTCCGGGTTCGGTGCGTCAAAGCGTCCCTGATTGGCCACTTCCAGCGAAACCTTGCCAGGTCGGCCGGTCAGGCGTGCGGCGCCGCGACCCAGCGGGCCGGACAGGCGGATGTCGTAGTAATCCTGACGTTGCAGCCAGAACAACGTGCCGCTGCCCGAATCCTTGGGCGCGCGGATGCCGATCTTGCCGTTGATCTGCCAGCCGTCGAGGGCGGTCAATTGCTGTTTGTGTTCACGCCATTGGGCCGGGTTACCGTGGCCTTCGACGGATTCGCGAGCGCCGAAACCCGCGCAACCGGCGAGCAGGGCGATGAAACTGAAAACGATAACGTGGCGCAAAAACATAATCTTAAAGAGTCTCTGATCCGGTCAGGCGCTTGATGGTAGCGCGCAGGGTAGGGCTGTCGGGTTGTTCCTTGAGGAATTTTCCCCAGACTTGTTTGGCTTCGCGCTGTTTGCCATTGGCCCACAGCACTTCACCCAGATGGGCGGCGACTTCCTGATCGGGGAAACGCTCCAGTGCCTGGCGCAGATAGCGCTCGGCTTCATCGAGATTACCCAGGCGGAAGTTCACCCAGCCGAGGCTGTCGAGCACCGCCGGGTCTTCCGGATTGATCTGGTGGGCCTGTTCGATCAAGGCCTTGGCTTCGGCATAGCGCGTGGTGCGGTCGGACAGGGTGTAGCCGAGCGCATTGAGTGCCATGGCGTTGTCCGGGTCGCGCTTGATGATCAGGCGCAGGTCTTTTTCCATCTGCGCCAGGTCATTGCGTTTTTCCGCCTGCATGGCGCGGGTGTACAGCAGGTTCAGATCGTCCGGGTACTGCTGCAAGGCTTTGTCCAGGACAGCCCAGGCCTTGTCGCCCTGATTATTGGCGGACAGGGTTTCGGCTTCGATCAGGTACAACTGAATCGCGTAATCCGGCTGCTCGTCGCGCTCTGCGGCCAGGCGGCGTTGAGCTTCGGCGGTCTTGCCGTTGTTGATCAGAATGTCGGTCTGACGCAATTGGGCCGGCAGGTAGTCGTTACCCGGCCCGACTTTGGCGTACTCGATCAGCGCACCTTGAGGGTCGTTGCGTTCTTCGGCGATACGGCCAAGGTTCAGGTGAGCAGAGTCGACGTGGCTTTCGCGGGCGATCAGGTCTTCAAGCAGATTCTTGGCCTCGTCCCAGTCCTTGGCTTCCAGGCAGACCAGTGCCAGGGAATAACGCAACTCGTCGTCTTCCGGGTATTGCTGCACCAGGCTGGAAAACTCGGCTTTGGCGTCTGCTATGCGGTCCTGCTCAACCAGCATCCGCGCGTAAGTCAGGCGCAGGCGCTTGTCGTCCGGGTATTTCTTGATGCTTTTTTGCAGCAGCGGCAAGGCTTCGTCGCCACGGTTGAGCACCTGTAACAGGCGCGCGCGCAAAAGGATCGGGGCGATTTCGCCGTCGTCTGGTGGGTTGTCTTCCAGCAGGGTCAGCGCACCTTTGGCGTCGCCGTCCTGTTGCATCAACAGGGCCTTGCCAAAAATCAGCTGGCTGTTTTTCGGATGGCGCTGCAACAAACGGTCGAAACTTTTCATCAAGCCGTTGCGCGTGTCCTGGTCGGTATCGGCGGCGGACAGGGCAAGGAAGTCGAAATGTGTGTCGCCTTTGCCTTGCAGGACTTTCTCCATGTAGACCATGGAGTCGTCATAACGACCGGCGCGCGCCAGTTGTACGGCAGCTGCGCGTTGCGCTTCGAGGTCGTTCGGGGCGTTTTTTGCCCAGATCAGCGCGGTGTCCAGGGCGGCCTGATCGGCGCCCAGGTACTCGGCAATGCGAAATGCCCGCTCGGAGATGCCCGGATCCTGGGTGTTGATGGCCTGGGTCACGTAGTTGTCCAGCGCAATGTCGAAACGATTGCGTTGGCCAGCCAGTTCGGCACTCAACAGACTGAAGACGGTTTCTTCACTGAATGAGCTGTAAACCTTGGGCTTTTCAGGGGCCGGAGTGCTGTCTTCAACCGGCGACGTACCGTCCGGCGACGAGGGTGCCAAGGCCTGGCAGCCGCTGAGGAAGACAAAAGCGAGGAGCAACGCGGAAGATCTATTCATATAGGAAGAGGACGACTAACCTGCGGTCGGATCATCATGACACAAGCCTTCGGCCAAACATAACCGAGTCTCAATCGAGGCCTTTATAGAGGCAGGACATTGGGACAATAGTCAGCGGTAGTTGTTCTGTCTGTGGCGAAGTAGGACAATTGCCGGCTTCACGTCACCATCAGCGACCTTGAATGGCCTTCCTTGCACTCGGTATCAACCACAAGACTGCGTCAGTAGACGTCCGCGAGCGCGTGGCCTTTACCCCTGAGCAGCTGGTGGAGGCCTTGCAGCAGCTCTGCCGCCTCACCGACAGCCGCGAAGCTGCGATCCTCTCCACCTGCAATCGCAGTGAGCTCTATATAGAACAGGATCACCTTTCGGCTGACATCGTGTTGCGCTGGCTGGCCGATTATCACCATTTGAGCCTCGAAGAGCTGCGTGCGAGCAGTTATGTGCACGAAGATGATGCGGCAGTTCGTCACATGATGCGGGTCGCCTCCGGGCTCGATTCGCTGGTGTTGGGCGAACCGCAGATTCTCGGCCAGATGAAATCCGCTTACGCCGTGGCGCGTGAGGCCGGCACCATCGGTCCTTTGCTCGGGCGTTTGTTTCAGGCGACGTTCAACGCGGCCAAACAAGTGCGCACCGACACCGCCATCGGCGAAAACCCGGTGTCCGTGGCGTTTGCCGCGGTCAGCCTGGCCAAACAGATTTTCAGCGACCTGCAACGCAGCCAGGCCCTGTTGATCGGCGCCGGTGAAACCATCACCCTGGTCGCCCGTCATCTGCATGAATTGGGTGTGAAGCGCATCGTCGTCGCCAACCGCACGCTGGAGCGCGCGAGCATTCTGGCCGAGCAGTTCGGTGCTCACGCCGTGTTGCTTTCGGACATCCCGGCCGAACTGGTGCGCAGCGACATCGTCATCAGCTCCACCGCGAGCCAGTTGCCGATCCTGGGCAAAGGCGCGGTGGAAAGCGCGCTGAAACTGCGCAAGCACAAGCCGATCTTCATGGTGGACATCGCCGTTCCGCGCGATATCGAGCCGGAAGTCGGTGAACTCGACGACGTTTACCTGTACAGCGTCGACGATCTCCACGAAGTGGTCGCCGAGAACCTCAAGAGTCGCCAGGGCGCCGCCCAGGCGGCGGAAGAGATGGTCTCGGTCGGCGCCGAAGATTTCATGGTGCGCCTGCGGGAACTGGCGGCGGTGGATGTGCTCAAGGCTTATCGTCAGCAAAGCGAGCGCATGCGCGACGAAGAATTACAAAAGGCCCAGCGCCTGCTGGCCAACGGCACCAGCGCCGAAGACGTGCTGGTGCAACTGGCGCGCGGCCTGACCAACAAACTGTTGCACGCGCCCAGCGTGCAACTGAAAAAGCTCTCTGCCGAAGGCCGCCTCGATGCGCTGGCCATGGCTCAAGAGCTCTTTGCCCTGAATGAGGGCTCATCGGATAGCTTTTCGGATAAAAAACCGCAATGAAAGCGTCACTGCTCAATAAGCTGGACATCCTCCAGGACCGTTTCGAGGAATTGACCGCCTTGCTTGGCGATGGCGAAGTCATTTCCGATCAGGCCAAGTTCCGCACCTATTCCAAGGAATACGCGGAAGTCGAGCCGATTGTCGGCACCTATAAACAGTTGCTCAAAGTGCAAGGCGACCTCGAAGGCGCCCAGGCACTGCTCAAGGACAGCGACCCGGACATGCGCGAAATGGCCGTGGAAGAAGTCCGCGAAGCCAAGGAGCAACTGATCGAACTCGAAGCCAGCCTGCAACGCATGCTGCTGCCGAAAGACCCGAACGACGGGCGCAACGTGTTCCTCGAAATCCGTGCCGGCACCGGCGGCGACGAGGCGGCGATTTTCTCCGGCGACCTGTTCCGCATGTATTCGCGTTACGCCGAGCGTCGTGGCTGGCGGGTGGAAATCCTTTCCGAGAACGAGGGCGAACACGGTGGCTATAAAGAAGTCATTGCCCGGGTCGAAGGCGACAACGTTTACGGCAAGCTGAAATTCGAATCCGGCGCGCACCGCGTGCAACGGGTGCCGGCCACTGAATCCCAGGGCCGCATCCACACCTCGGCCTGCACCGTGGCGGTGTTACCCGAGCCGGACGAGCAGGAAGCGATCGAGATCAACCCGGCGGACCTGCGGGTCGATACCTATCGTTCTTCCGGCGCTGGTGGTCAGCACGTCAACAAGACCGACTCGGCGATCCGCATCACGCACTTGCCGTCCGGCATTGTCGTGGAGTGCCAGGAAGAACGCTCCCAGCACAAGAACCGTGCCCGGGCGATGTCCTGGCTGTCGGCCAAACTCAATGATCAGCAAACCAGCGCCGCGGCCAATGCCATCGCCAGCGAGCGTAAGTTGCTGGTCGGTTCCGGTGATCGCTCGGAGCGGATTCGTACCTATAACTTTGCCCAGGGCCGGGTTACCGACCATCGGGTCAACCTGACGCTGTACTCGCTCGACGAAATCCTTGCCGGTGGCGTCGATGCGGTGATCGAGCCGTTGCTGGCCGAATACCAGGCCGATCAATTGGCAGCGATAGGTGAGTAAATGACGATCATTGCCAGTTTACTGCGCGCCGCCGACTTGCCCGACTCGCCCACTGCGCGTCTGGATGCCGAGTTGTTGCTGGCTGCCGCATTGGGCAAGCCGCGCAGTTTTCTCCATACCTGGCCGGAGCGCATCGTTCCCAGCGAAGCGGCGCTGACGTTTGCCAGCTACTTGCAGCGTCGTCGCGGCGGTGAGCCTGTGGCCTACATTCTGGGGCAGCAAGGGTTCTGGAAGCTCGACCTGGAAGTGGCGCCGCACACGCTGATCCCGCGCCCGGACACTGAATTGCTGGTGGAGGCCGCGCTTGAGCTGTTGCCGGCCACACCCGCCAAGGTCCTCGACCTCGGCACCGGCAGTGGCGCCATCGCCCTGGCCCTGGCCAGCGAGCATCCGGCCTGGCAGGTCACGGCAGTGGATCGCGTGCTGGAAGCGGTGGCCCTGGCCGAACGCAATCGCCAGCGCCTGCACCTCAATAACGCCACGGTGCTGAGTAGTCATTGGTTCAGCGCCCTGGCCGGTCAGCGTTTCCAACTGATCATCAGCAACCCGCCTTACATCCCTTCTTCCGATCCGCATCTGGTGGAGGGTGACGTGCGCTTCGAGCCGGCCAGTGCCTTGGTGGCCGGGGTCGACGGGCTCGACGATCTGCGCTTGATCGTCGCCCAGGCGCCGGATTATCTGGAAGCGGGCGGCTGGCTGATGCTCGAACACGGCTACGATCAAGCCAGTGCCGTGCGCGATTTGTTGCTGACCCGCGGCTTTGAAAACGTCCACAGCCGAATTGATCTGGGTGGGCACGAACGTATCAGCCTGGGGCGCCTGCCGTGCTGAATGATCAGGAATTGTTGCGTTACAGTCGGCAGATTCTGTTGCAGCATGTCGACATCGACGGCCAGTTGCGACTGAAGGAAAGCCGCGTATTGATCGTCGGCCTCGGCGGGCTCGGCTCGCCGGTTGCGCTGTACCTGGCCGCGGCAGGTGTCGGTGAGCTGCACCTCGCCGACTTCGACACGGTCGACCTGACCAACCTGCAACGCCAGATCGTTCACGACACCGATAGCGTCGGCCTGAGCAAGGTTGATTCGGCGATTCGCCGTTTGACCGCCATCAATCCCGAGATTCAATTGATCGCCCACCGCACTGCGCTGGACGAAGACTCCCTCGCGGCAGCGGTTGCCGCGGTGGATCTGGTGCTGGACTGCTCCGACAATTTCTCCACCCGCGAAGCGGTCAATGCGGCCTGTGTGGTCGCCCGCAAACCGCTGGTCAGTGGCGCGGCGATTCGTCTCGAAGGGCAATTGTCGGTGTTCGACCCGCGCCGCCCGGAAAGCCCGTGCTACCACTGTTTATACGGGCATGGCAGCGAAGCCGAACTGACGTGCAGCGAGGCCGGCGTGGTCGGGCCGTTGGTGGGGCTGGTCGGAAGCCTTCAGGCACTGGAAGCCCTGAAACTGTTGGTCGGTTTCGGCGAGCCGCTGGTGGGGCGTCTGTTGCTGATCGATGCGTTGGGCTCGCGCTTCCGTGAATTGCGGGTCAAGCGTGATCCGGGTTGCAGCGTCTGTGGTTCGACACATGCGTGAAGCGCCGATTGGCATGTTCGACTCCGGCGTCGGTGGGCTCTCGGTGCTGGCCGAGATCCAGCGGTTGCTGCCCAACGAGTCACTGCTGTACGTCGCCGACTGCGGGAACATTCCCTACGGCGAGAAAACCCCGGAATTCATCCGCCAGCGCTGCAGCGTCATGGCCGACTTTTTCCAGCAGCAGGGCGCCAAAGCCCTGGTGCTGGCGTGTAACACCGCGACCGTCGCCGGCGTTGCCGACTTGCGTCGCGATTATCCGCAGTGGCCCATCGTCGGCATGGAGCCGGCGGTCAAACCGGCCGCCGCCGCGACCCGCAGCGGCGTGGTCGGCGTGCTCGCCACCACCGGCACCTTGCAGAGTGCCAAGTTCGCCGCCTTGCTCGACCGTTTCGCCACCGATGTGCGCGTCATCACTCAGCCGTGTCCCGGCCTGGTCGAGCTGATTGAAAACGGCGATTTGCACAGCGAGGCCTTGCGCCAGTTGCTGGCCAGCTATGTCGAGCCGCTGCTCGGCGCCGGCTGCGATACCTTGATTCTCGGCTGTACCCATTATCCCTTCCTGAAGCCTATGCTTAAGCAGATGATCCCGGATGACATCAGCCTGATCGACACCGGGGCGGCGGTAGCGCGACAACTTCAGCGTCTGTTGGCCGAGCGTGAACTCTTCGCTGACGGGCCGGCGCGTGCTGCCGAGTTCTGGACGAGTGCCGATCCGGTTCATTTCAGAAATATCTTGCCGATACTGTGGAATACGTCCGGCGTTGTGAGAAGCTTCGAGCGTTGACCAAAAAGTTGGGGCAGTGCGGGTAATTGGGGTGAACTTCTGATTAAGCGTCGACTTCTATAGCGTTGCGTAACAAAAAAACCATACGAAATCGTTCGGAAAAGGATGTTTCTAGTGAAGCGACTATTCTGCTTGGCCGCGATTGCGGCCGCTTTGATGGGGCAAAGTTTCACCGCACAGGCGGCAGGCGTGGAGTTCGGGGTCGGTCAGACCACCGAATCAACCATGACCTATCGACTGGGCATGGTCTTCGATTGGGATCAGAGTTGGTGGCAAAGCGACGTGGGTCGCCTGACCGGTTACTGGAGTGGCGCCTATACCTATTGGGATGGCGACAAGAGCTCCGGCAACAACAGCCTGTCATTCTCGCCGGTGTTCGTTTACGAGTTTGCCGGCCAGTCCGTCAAACCTTACCTTGAGGCGGGTATTGGTGTGGCGGTGTTCTCCCACACTGAAGTTGAAGACAACAACCTTGGCCAGGCCTTCCAGTTTGAAGACCGATTCGGCTTTGGCCTGCGCTTTACCGGTGGGCATGAAGTCGGGATTCGTGCGACGCACTATTCCAATGCCGGTATGAGCAGTCACAACGACGGCGTAGAAAGCTACTCGCTGCACTACACAATGCCGTTGTAAACACGGTCAATGTAGGAGCGGGCTTGCTCGCGAATGCGGTGTGTCAGTCAACAATTTAGCTGAATGACACACCGCATTCGCGAGCAAGCCCGCTCCCACATTAGATCTTCGGTGACTTCGGACTCAGCGATACGCCGTGCTGATCCCTTGGCGCTCTTCGATGCACTCCGGTGCGCCCATCTCGAACTCCCGGCAGATCAGCGGGCGCTTTTCGTAGATGGTGCACATCATGCTGTTGCGATCCAGCGCCGCGCACCAGCCGTCGTCCAGACGCAGCATGACTTCCCCGCCCCAATCATCGGTATCGATAAAACGTTCGGGCACGCCCGTGTCGGTGATCAGCATCACTTCAAGCTGACAGCAGCAAGCCGCGCAGGTTGAGCACGTCACGGCCGGTTCGGCGATTTGCGTGTGGGGAATGGTTTTCATGGCGCGCAGTGTAAGGCAGTGGGTCGATGCTGTGTGAAAGGCCGGACGGACGCTCAGTCGCGGGTGTCTGAGGCTAGCCGCTGGGCCATGAAGTGAAGTGCAGGAAACAGTGCCGCCCAGAGTAGTCCGATGCCGGTCAGGGTCAGCCATTGTCCATAAGGAAACTGCACCCCCGCCAGTTGTCCGCCTGCGTAATACGACAGTGGCCCGCCGACGGCACCGAGCACGCTGCCGAGCCACCAGGGGTTGGCGGTCCACGCCAGGCAATGGCGCAACGTGGTTGCCAGCAGTGCCCACAACAGCATTAGCCACAACGGAATCAATGGCGCGGCGTCGTTGAAATCGAATACGCCCAGCCAGCGCAAGGTACTGTCGACGGTGGTGCCCAGCAGCATCACGCTGAGGATCAATCGACCTTCATCGGTCCAGCGACTTATCCACAGCAGATGAATTACCAGTACCGCGAGTGCCACCAGCAACCACGCGCTGTTGCCGCCGAGCACGCAGGCAAACCAGCCGAACTGAAACAATACGGCATTCGCCACGCGTTCAAGCATCGAAACGACCCAGCAGCGGCGCGGTGATCGCCGACGGTTTGGCCAACAGCAATTGCGCCGTGCCGATGGTGCGCTCCAGAAAGCCGCCTTCGCAGTAGCACAGGTAAAACTCCCACAGTCGCAGGAAATAGTCGTCGTAGCCCAACTCGCTCAAGCGGCCTTGGGCGCGTCGAAAGTTTTCATGCCACAGGCGCAGGGTCCGGGCGTAGTGCAAACCGAAATCTTCCATGTGCAGCAGGTTCATGTCGGTGTCGCGACTGACGATCTCGAGCATTTTCTGCACGCAGGGCAGGGCACCGCCGGGGAAGATGTAACGCTGGATGAAGTCGACATTGCCCTTGGCCTGTTCGTAGCGTTGTTCACGAATGGTGATGGCCTGCAGCAGCATCAATCCGTTGCTCTTGAGTAGGTGCGCGCATTGCTTGAAGTAAGTCGGCAGAAAGCGGTGACCGACCGCTTCGATCATTTCGATCGACACCAGTTTGTCGTACTGGCCGGTGAGGTCGCGGTAATCCTTGAGCAGCAGCGTGACCTGGTCTTGCAGGCCAAGGTTTTCGATTCGTTGAGCGGTAAACGCGAATTGCTCTTTCGAGAGCGTGGTGGTGGTGACCTTGCAGCCGTAATGCTGCGCGGCGTACAGCGCCATGCTGCCCCAGCCAGTGCCGATTTCCAGCAGGTGATCACTGGGTTGCAACGCGAGTTTCTGGCAGATCCGTTCGAGTTTGTTCAATTGCGCCTGTTCGAGGCTGTCTTCGGGGCTGAGAAACTGCGCGGCGGAATACATCATGGTCGGATCGAGAAACTGCTCGAACAGGTCATTGCCCAGGTCGTAATGGGCGGCGATGTTTTTTTGCGAGCCCTTGCGGGTGTTGCGATTGAGCCAGTGCAACCCTTGAACGAACGGCCGCCCGAGTTTTGCCAGGCCGCCTTCCAGCGCATCCAGCACCTCGAGGTTGCTGACGAAGACGCGCACCACGGCCGTCAGGTCCGGCGAACTCCAGTACCCGTGGATAAACGCCTCCCCGGCCCCAATTGAACCGCCACTCGCCACCAGTCCCCATGCCGCAGTGTCGAGGATATGAATCTCCCCGATCAAATGACTGCCGGCCATGCCGAAGACATGACGTTCGCTGTCTTCTATAACCACCAATTGCCCGTGTTTGAGCGCAGCCAGTTGCCGTAGCACGCCGCGGCGCAGTAACGCGCCGGTCAAGCCGTGGGTGCCGGGTAGAGTGGCTTTGGCGAAAATGCTAGGGGATTTCATGACGGCGATCCTTGGAGGAAGCTGTGGCGGTTTGAAAGCTGCCAACGGCAACCCGATGTGCAAAGACCGGGGCACGTTTGAGAAAAAGGCGCAGCGCCTGCCAGTAAATCGCCAGGCAGGTTTTCGCGGTCATCCACGGAAACTGCCGCAGGTAACGGTGCAGGCTGCTGCGGTTTAACGCTTCGCGATGCAGGTTCAGCGTGGCGTCGAACAGTTTCAGTTCGCCCTGCCAATCCGCCATGTGCACCCCGAGCGTTTTGGCGACAGGGCTGAAACTCATGCGGTATTCGATATCCCGCGGCAAAAATGGCGACACATCAAAAGCCTTGGTCACGACGAAATGCTGATGGCAATCGAACCGGTTCTCCGGCGACCTCGCCGGCAATACATAGAGAAAACGTTCTCGCCATGGCGTGTTCGTGACTTCGCAGACAATTGCCGCCAATTGCCCATCAGCTTCATGGCAATAGAAGAAACTCACCGGGTTGAACGACAGGCCCCAACTGCGGGCTTGTGTCAGCAGGCAGATCGGCCCTTGTGGCGCGTGACCGATGGCTTCGCTGACTTGCTGGCGAACCGCATCGATCAAGCGCATGCCCTTGCCAGTAAAGGTTTTCAGGTAGTCCGTTTCGCGAAACGAGAAGGGCGCAAAGCGGCTGTTGCCGGACAGGGGCGACAAGCCGAGCACGGTGTCTTGCTCGTCGAGGTCGAGGTACAGCAGGCCGATCCGATAACGGAATTGGTGGTGCCTTGGGGCAAACCGCCGGTGGGCAATCCAGCCACTGTAAAGGGCGCTGTTCACAACACTTCTCCAAAGGAGCGGGCAACTCGCAAGGCGCTGACCACGCCGTCCTCATGGAAACCGTTGGCCCAGTAAGCGCCGCAAAAATGGCTGTGCTGCATGCCATCCAGTTCACCCCAGCGCGCTTGTGCAGCGACGGCGGCCAGGCTGTATTGCGGATGGGCGTAGGTAAAAGTGCCGAGCACTTTGTCAGGGCGGATGCCGGCGCTCTGGTTGAGGCTGACGCAAAATGTGGTATCGCTCTGCAAACCTTGCAGGATGTTCATGTCGTAGGTGACTGCCGCCAGTGTGTGACCGGCGCCCCCGAGGCGATAATTCCAGCTGGCCCAGGCCCGTTTGCGCACGGGCAGCAAGCGCGTATCAGTGTGCAGCACGACTTCGTTATCGGCGTAGGGCAGGGCGCCGAGGATCGACTGTTCGGCATCGCTCGGCCGGGCCAACAGTTTCAGCGCCTGATCGCTGTGGCAGGCAAACACGACTTTATCGAAGCGCTCGCTGCCCACGGCGCTGTGGATAACCACACCGGCGTCATCACGCTCGACGCGCGTCACGGGGCAGTTGAGACGAATTTTCTCGCGAAACGAGGCGGTCAGCGGTCCGACGTAGGCATGGGATCCGCCTTCAATCACGCACCATTGCGGGCGATTGCTGATGGACAGCAGCCCGTGATTCTTGAAAAACCGCAGAAAAAACTGCAACGGGAAAGCGAGCATGTCCGCCATGGACATCGACCAGATCGCCGCACCCATTGGCACGATGTAATGCAGGATAAAACGCTCGCCGTAGTGTCCGGCCTTCAAGTAATCGTCCAGCGTGGTGTCGGCGGTGATGCGCCCTTGGGCCAGGTCGCTCTGGGCTTCTTTATTGAAGCGCAGAATGTCGCGCACCATGCCCCAGAATCCTGGCGACAACAGGTTACGGCGTTGGGCGAACAGGCTGTTGAGGTTATTGCCGTTGTACTCAAGACCGGTGTCCGGGTCCGTCACCGAGAAACTCATTTCAGTCGGTTTGAAACCCACCCCGAGCTGGCCCAGCAGGCGGATGAAATTCGGGTAGGTCCTGTCGTTGAATACGATGAAACCGGTGTCTACCGAATAGCGCTGGCCATCGACCGCCACGTCGACCGTGTGGGTGTGACCGCCCGCCCGGTCGCTGGCCTCGAACAGGGTGATCTCATGCCTGCGATTGAGCAGGTAGGCGCAGGTCAGCCCCGAGATGCCACTGCCGATGATGGCGATGTTCATGGGCGATCCTGGATCGGCGCAGGGCTGCGTACCATGCGTTTGCCGATGGCCAGTTTGACCGCGTTGGGCATTTTCGACAGCGGCCATAGCACCGCCATGAACAGTCCCGGAAAAGCGATCTCCAATGGCCGGTTCTTGAGTTTGGCGAAGATGTGCCGAGCCGCTTTACCCACCGGCCAACTGAGCGGCATCGGGAAGTCATTCTTGGCGGTCAGCGGTGTTTCGACGAAGCCCGGGCTGACGACAGTGACTTCGATGCCTTCCGGCGCGAGATCAATGCGCAGCGATTCAAACAGGTAACGCAGCCCGGCCTTCGACGCGCCATAGGCTTCGGCGCGCGGCAGCGGCAAGTACGTCACGGTACTGGCAACGCCCACAAGGTGTGGCGCGGTGCCTTTGCGCAGCAGCGGTAACGCCGCCTCGATGCAGTAGGCGCTGGCGAGCAAATTGGTGCGCACCACGTGCTCGACAATCGAAGAATCAAATTGCTGGACGTCGACGTATTCGCAGGTGCCCGCGTTGAGAATCACCGTATCCAGCGAGCCCCAATCTGCAGCGATCTGTTCGCCGATCTCGCGAACGCGCTGGCTGTTGGTCAGGTCCCCTGGCACCACCAGCACTTGTCCGGGATAGCGCAGGGACAAGACTTTCAGCACCGCTGCCGAGCGAGAACTGACGGCCAAGTGAGCGCCGGTTTTCAGTATTTCTTCGGCCAGCGAGGCGCCAATTCCGCTGCTGGCGCCGGTTAACCAATAGCGACGCGGAGGCGTAAGGCTCATCCCATTCTCCTTTTCAGCCAGGCAATTGCCCGACCCAAAACCGGTAGATGTTCGTAAATCAGCGCCCCGGCATCGAAGTAATCCCGATGGCGATAAACCTTGTCGCGCCAAAGCAGGTGCGAACAGCCGTCCACGCGTATCAACTGGCCGTTGGCCAGGCGCGGGTGGCGGTAACTCATGACCCAGCGCAGATACCCTTCGCCTTCACGGATCTGGTCGAAACCGTGAAAATCGAAGCGCAGTTCAGAGACATTGCTATAGAGCTCGGTGAAGTAGCTGCGCAGTTGCACCAGACCCTGTACTTCATGCAGCGGATCGGTGAAGTGCACGTCATGGCTGTAGAGCTGATTGAGGTGCTGCAGATTGTCCTTGTCCAAGGTCGCAAACTGCTGGGCAAAACGCCGCAGGAAATCACTCATGGAAACCACCTGCTTGCTGTCGCGATGGCAGGTCCTTGAATGCGGCCAGCGCCCGTTGCCGCGACGTACTCAGATTGACGATCGGCGAGGGATAATCCGCCACGCCGAACAGCCCGCTGAGGTTGGCCGGGTTGTGAACTTCCTTTTTATCGAGCCCGGCCAGTTCTGGCAGCCAGTGCTTGATGAACACGCCTTCGGCGTCGAATTTCTCCGACTGGCTCAACGGGTTGAAAATCCGGAAGTAGGGCGCCGAATCGGTGCCGGTGGACGAGCTCCACTGCCAGCCACCGTTGTTCGCCGCCAGATCGCCGTCGATCAAATGCCGCATGAAAAAGCGCTCGCCTTCACGCCAGTCGATCAGCAGGTTCTTGGTCAGGAACATCGCCACCACCATGCGCAGCCGGTTGTGCATCCAGCCGGTTTCGAGCAGTTGGCGCATGGCCGCGTCGATGATTGGCAGGCCGGTGCGCGCTTGTTGCCAGGCCAACAGTTCTTCCGGGGCGGCGCGCCAGGCCAGGGCTTCGGTTTCGGGGCGAAAGGCACGATGGCGGGAGACCCGTGGATAACCCACCAGAATGTGTTTGTAGAACTCGCGCCAGAGCAATTCGTTGATCCAGGTGACAGCGCCGACCTTGCCGCTTTCGAATTCGCCCTGATTGGTTTGCAGGGCGGCATGCAGGCATTGGCGCGGGGAAATCACCCCGGCGGCGAGATAAGCCGAGAGCTGGCTGGTGCCGGGCTTGGCCGGGAAGTCGCGTTCGTCTTTGTAGTAGTCGATCTGGGCGTCGGCGAAGGTGTCGAGGCGCCGTCGGGCTTCGGTTTCACCGGCGGGCCAGAGGTTGCGCAAGTTGTCGCTCGGCGTTTCGAAACCATCAACGCTTGATGGGATGCTGTCGCTGCTGACCGCCAATGGCGCCTGCATGGCCGGTGCAGCGATCAGGCTCGGCAATGACCCGCGCAATCGGTCGTAGCAGACCTTGCGAAACTGGCTGAAAACCTGGAAATAGGTGCCGGTCTTGGTCAGCACGGTGCTCGGTTTGAACAGCAGTTGATCGAGGTAGCTGTAGAAATCGATGCCTTGGGCTTTCAGCGTTTCGGCCACCGCCGCGTCACGACGGCTTTCGTGAATACCGTATTCCTCGTTGACGTGCACGGCATCAATCTTCAGCTGCTGGCACAGGTCGAGCAACGCTTGCGGCGCTTCATCCCAGCGCGATGCCTTGCGGATGAGCAAGGGAATGTTCAACTCGCCCAAGGCACGGCTCAGTTCGGCCAGATTGCGTAGCCAGAAATCGACTTTGCACGGTGCATCATCGTGTTCCAGCCACTGCTGCGCACTCAACAGATACACCGCCACCGTCGGGCCGCGCGCTGCGGCGGCCGAGAGGGCGGTGTTGTCGTGTAGGCGCAGGTCGCTGCGCAGCCAGATCAATTGCATGGTGGCGTCCGCACGTTTCATTAAATTAGCCCACGCTGAACCAGGTCCTGATGCGCCGATAACGGGTCTTCGGCGAAGGACAAATCAACGATGTCGGTAGTTTTTACGGACAACTCGGCGTGGTGGATGCATACCGTTGGTCCGGCAATCATTTTTGGGCAACTGACACCATTCAATAGTTTCGGCAGCTGCGAAAGGTTCATGGCTTTGCTGGAATACAGCAGTACGCCGCGGGCTTGCAGGTGATCGACCGCCAACGCGAGTTCGCCGGCGGGTAGCGGCCAGTCGAACACCTCCACCGGGCAATCGGCGCTGCTGACCAGCCAGGCGGTGAGCCACAGTTGAGGTTCCAGTGGCACATCGGAGTGATTGATCAACAGCAGTGGCGCGGCGCGCAACTGACGGTTGTTATGGTAGATGCGCGCGCCGAATTTGCTGCGCAACCAGGAATAAAAGAATGCCCGCTCCATCTGCGCGCCGAATTGGCCCTGCCAGCGCTGGTCCAGTTCTGCCAGCAATGGCATCAGCAGGAGCTCGCACAAGGTGCGCGGTGGGTACAGCGCCATGGCTTGATTGACGGTGTCATCGAGGGTGCGTTCGTTCAGGTGCGACACCGCGTGCAGCAGCGACTGGCGCAGCACCTGCCAGTCGTTTTCAACGGGTTCGCTAAACGCTTGCGGCGTGTCCAGCAGTTGCTTGACCTGGCTGACGGCCACGCCGCGGTTGAGCCACGTGAGGATCGTCAGGATGCGTTGAACGTGTTCGGCAGAGAACAGCCGATGGCCCTTGGGTGTGCGATGCGGAACGATCAGGCCATAGCGCCGTTCCCAGGCGCGCAGTGTCACGGCGTTGACACCGGTCTGACGCGCCACCTCACGGATCGGCAGCCAGCCGTCGTCCAGCGCCTTTTTAAAGTCGTCGCCGAGGTCTTCGCTGGCGCTGGTGTCGAGTTTGGATTTCATTTAGATCGCGTTTCGCAGGCTGAGGTTTTCCGGATGCGGTTGCAGGTAAACCTGTTGCGCAATGTAAGGATCCGGATACTGGCGGAAGTAGTGCTTGAGCAGGGTCAATGGCACCACCAGCGGCACGATGCCTCGGCGGTATTGGCCGATGACGTGCTGCATTTCCTGTTTGTCTTCAGGGCTGATGACCTGCTTGAGGTAGCCGCTGATGTGTTGCAGGACGTTGGTATGGGTGCGCCGCGTGGCGCATTTTTTCAAGGCCGCCATCAGTTCGCTGAAATAGCGCGGGCCGAGTTCTTCAGGATCGGACTGGCCCATGTTGCCCAGTAGATTGCCCAGGGTTTTGTACTGCACCGGGTTATGCGCCATCAGCAGGTATTTGTAGCGCGAGTGGAATTCGGTGAGGTCGCGGCGGGTCAGGCCTTTTTGCAGCAATTGCTGCCAGGCGCTGTAGGCAAACACGCGCGTCAGGAAGTTTTCCCGCAGCACCGGATCGTTGAGCCGGCCGTCTTCTTCTACCGGCAGGTCAGGGTGCCGTGCACAGAAGGCCTCGGCATAGAGACCGCGTCCGCCGCCCTCCACCGGTACACCGTTGGCCTGATAGACCTTGACCCTTTCCAGGCCGCACGACGGGGACTTTTGCATAAAGATGTAGCCGCAAATGTCGCTCAACTGACCCGCCATTGTCTGGCCGTATTCGGTGAGCTGTCGGGTGACGTCAAGCTCGGCGTGAACACTGCCGACCGCTTGCGGATGTTGCGGGTCGCCCACCAAACGGATCGGTTCACGGGGAATGCCGAGGCCGATGGCAACTTCCGGGCATACCGGGACAAAATCGAAATGATCAGCGAGGGTGCGACTGCACAGACGTGATTCCTTGTGCCCGCCGTTGTAACGAACCTCGGCGCCCATCAGGCAGGCGCTGATGGCGATTTTTGGTCGGGTCGCTGGCTGATCGCGCATCGAAGCACCTCGAATCTAAACTTGTACAGAGATTGTTCTCTGTACAACATAATCCTCATCATAGATTCAAAGGTGTACAAGTCAAATTATTTGTATAAGTTTTGTGGTTCTACTTCCAGCCCAATTGCCAGGTGTCGCTGTTCTTGAGGGTTCGCCAATCGAGGCGTTCACTGCGCTGGGTCAGCACCGCCTGTAACTCGACTTCCAGCACCGTGCCTTCCTCGTCGCGGAATAACGCGGTCACCAGAAAGTGTTTTTCGCGGTGTTGCGGATGGGCTGCTGTCCATTTCGACAGCAGCAATTTACCGGGATTGATGCGGTTCACTGCAAATGTTCATGCAATCGGCGAGCAGCTTCCTGACCGCTCAGCCAGGCGCCTTCGACTCGCCCGGACAGGCACCAGTCGCCGCACACATACAGGCCCAGGTCAGCATCGGCGAGCGCGCCCCATTCGTGGCTGCTGGCGGGACGGGCATAGAGCCAGCGATGGGCGAGGCTGAAGCTCGGGGCGGGCATGGAATCGTGCAGCAGTTCAGCGAATGCACCGTGCAGTTGCTCGATCACCGCTTCCTTGGACAGGTCGATGTGTTGCCGGCTCCAGGCGCTGGTCGCGTGCAGTACCCAGGTGTCCATGGTGTTGTCGCGTCCCGGTTTGCTGCGGTTGCGGGCCAGCCAGTCGAGCGGGCTGTCCTGTACGAAACAGCCTTCCATGGGCGTTTCCAGCGGTGTTTCGAACGCCAGGGCGACGGCCCAGGTCGGGTCCATTTTCACCCCGGCGGCAGCCCCGGCCAGTTTCGATGCCGCGGCCAGCAATGCGGTGGCTTGAGGCGCTGGCGTGGCGATCACCACATGACTGAACGGACCGTGAGTGAAACCTTCGGCGTCCTGCAAGTGCCAGTGTTCTTCACCGCGATAGACCTCGGTGATCCGGCAGGCGAACTGTACTTCCAGGTCTCCGAGCAGGCCGCGGGTGATGGCGCTCATGCGCGGCGTGCCGACCCAGCGTGTCTGTTCGTCCGGCGACAGGTTGAGCTGGCCGCCGTGGTAGGTGTAGAGCTGCGGTGTCCATTCGGCGACCCAGCCGTTGGCTTGCCAACGCTGGACCTCAGTGACGAAGCGCCGGTCGCGGGCAGTGAAATATTGCGCGCCCATGTCCAGGGCACCCGCATCACTGCGCTTGCTCGACATGCGTCCGCCACTGCCGCGGCTTTTATCAAAAAGTTGCACGACATGCCCTGTATCTGTCAGGGCTTGCGCGGCTGAGAGCCCGGCGATGCCGGTGCCGATGATTGCGATAGGTACAGTCATAGGGGCCTCGTTTACCTTTCTGTACAGACTACGCCGTGGTTCAAACCTGTACAATATTGTTTTTTGGTATAACTTTTAGCGTTCTCGATCTGACAGCTTGGCCTATTGTTAAACACAGAGCCTGCCCGATACCAAAGATCCCTGCTTATAAAAATAGACTAGTGATCAGGGTTAAACGCCACGCGAGGAAGAAGTCATGCACATATTGCTGACCGGCGGTACTGGTTTGATAGGACGTCAGCTCTGCAGACACTGGTTGAGTCAGGGACACAGCCTGACGGTCTGGAGTCGCAAGCCTGAAAAAGTCGCAAAAATCTGCGGCCCCCAAGTCAGGGGGATTGCCCGGCTCGAGGACCTCGACCAGATGCCGCTGGACGCCATTATCAATCTGGCGGGCGCACCGATTGCCGATCGGCCCTGGACGCACAAGCGCAAGGCGTTGCTCTGGAGCAGCCGCATCACCCTGACGGAAACGCTGCTGGCGTGGCTGGAAAAGCGCGAGCAAAAGCCTTCGCTGTTGATCTCCGGTTCTGCGGTGGGTTGGTATGGCGACGGAGGAGAGCGTGAGCTGACCGAGGCTTCGCCCCCGGTCATCGATGATTTCGCCAGTCAGTTGTGCATCGCCTGGGAAGAAACTGCCCAGCGTGCCGAGGCCTTGGGAGTTCGCGTCGTGCTCATTCGGACCGGGTTGGTATTGTCGGCCGAGGGCGGCTTTTTGTCGCGGCTGTTGCTGCCGTTCAAACTGGGGCTGGGCGGGCCGATCGGCAATGGTCGGCAGTGGATGCCATGGATTCATATCAACGATCAAATCGCCCTGATTGATTTTCTTCTGCATCAGAATGACGCCAGCGGTCCTTATAATGCCTGCGCGCCAAAACCGGTGCGCAATCGCGAATTTGCCAAGACGCTGGGCAGCGTGCTGCACCGCCCGGCGTTTATGCCGATGCCGGCCCTGGCGTTGAAAGTGGGGCTTGGCGAGTTGTCATTGTTGTTACTGGGTGGGCAGAAGGCCCTGCCGGTTCGCGCGCTGGACGCGGGTTTCACTTTCCAGTTCACCGATTTGCGCGCGGCCCTGGACGATCTGTCCAGCCGCCTTTGAAATAGGACGTTGCATGACCGATCACGCATTGCTTTTGGTTAACCTGGGTTCACCGGCCTCCACCTCGGTGGCGGATGTGCGCAGCTATCTCAATCAATTTCTGATGGACCCGTATGTGATCGACCTGCCATGGCCGGTGCGCCGGTTGCTGGTGTCGCTGATCCTGATCAAGCGCCCAGAGCAGTCAGCCCACGCCTACGCGTCGATCTGGTGGGAGGAGGGCTCGCCCCTGGTGGTGCTCAGCCGTCGCCTGCAACAGGCCATGACGATGCAGTGGACCCACGGTCCGGTCGAGCTGGCGATGCGTTATGGCGAGCCGTCGATTGAAACGAAACTGGTGCAACTGGCGGCTCAGGGCCACAAAAGAATCACCCTGGCGCCGCTTTATCCACAGTTCGCCGACAGCACCACCACGACAGTGATCGAAGAAGCCAAGCGCGTGCTGCGCGAGAAAGGACTCGACATACAACTGTCGATTCTCCAGCCGTTTTACGATCAGCCGGAATACCTCGACGCCTTGGTTGCCTCGGCCAAGCCGTATCTGGAGCAGGATCACGATCACTTGCTGCTGAGCTTCCACGGTTTGCCGGAGCGACACCTGACCAAGCTCGATCCGACGGGGAAGCATTGCTTCAAGAACGAGGATTGCTGCAAGAACGCAACGCCCGCGGTATTAGCCACCTGCTATCGCGCGCAATGCCTGCGCACGGCGTCGGAGTTTGCCAAGCGCATGGGCTTGCCGGACGGCAAATGGTCGGTGTCGTTTCAGTCGCGTCTGGGTCGGGCCAAGTGGATCGAACCCTACACCGAAGCGCGCCTGGATGAACTGGCCAAGAGCGGTGTGAAGAAGATTCTGGTGATGTGCCCGGCGTTCGTGGCTGATTGCATCGAGACGCTGGAAGAGATCGGTGATCGCGGGCGGGAACAATTCCGCGAAGCGGGAGGGGAGGAATTGGTGCTGGTGCCGTGTCTGAACGATGACCCGCAATGGGCGCGGGCGTTGAGTGCACTGTGCGAAAGAGCGCCGTTGGCTCTGTAGGGATACAACCTGTGGGTTGACGGGCTGTTGTGGCGAGGGGGCTTGCCCCCGTTGGGGCGCGAAGCGACCCTGAATCCTTCAACCGCGAGTCTCCTGGCAGACCGCGTTCGCTGGATTTACGACTGCTTCGCAGCCGAACGGGGGCAAGCCCCCTCGCCACAAGAGTATTGCGTGAGGCTTTAGATCAGAGGCTCATCCGCCTTCTTGTGCTTCCAGCTGTCATTCCCCGGCAGCAACAGGTTCAGCGCAATCGCAACCACCGCGCACAGCGCGATGCCTTTGAGGCCGAAGTCGTCCGGGCCAGTCCCGGTGCCGACCAGCACGCCACCAATCCCGAACACCAGGGTCACCGACACAATCACCAGATTGCGCGCTTCGCCCAGATCGATCTTGTGGCGAATCAACGTGTTCATGCCCACGGCCGCAATCGAACCGAACAACAGGCAGAGAATCCCGCCCATCACCGGCACCGGAATGCTTTGCAGCAGCGCGCCGAACTTGCCGATGAACGCCAGGCTGATGGCGAAGATCGCCGCCCAGGTCATGATTTTCGGGTTGTAGTTCTTGGTCAGCATCACCGCGCCCGTCACTTCGGCGTACGTGGTGTTGGGTGGACCGCCGAACAGGCCGGCTGCGGTGGTGGCAATGCCATCGCCGAGCAGGGTGCGGTGCAGGCCGGGCTTCTTCAGGTAATCGCGACCGGTCACGCTGCCGACGGCAATCACGCCACCGATGTGCTCGATGGCCGGGGCCAGGGCTACCGGAACGATGAACAGAATCGCCTGCCAGTTGAACTCCGGCGCGGTGAAGTGCGGAATGGCGAACCACGGAGCAGCGGCAATCTTTGCGGTATCCACGACGCCGAAATAGAAGGCCATGGCAAAACCGACCAGCACGCCGGAAATGATCGGCACCAGGCGGAAAATGCCTTTGCCGAACACCGCGACGATCAGGGTAGTCAGCAGCGCCGGCATCGAGATCAGCATCGCCGTCTGGTAAGGAATCAGCTCAGTGCCGTCGCCGGCCTTGCCCATCGCCATGTTGGCGGCAATCGGCGCCATGGCCAGGCCGATGGAGATGATCACCGGACCAATCACCACCGGTGGCAGCAGACGGTCGATGAACCCGGTGCCTTTGATCTTCACGGCCAGGCCGAGGAAGGTGTAGACGAAACCGGCCGCCATCACGCCGCCCATGGTCGCGGCGAGGCCGAACTGGCCCTTGGCGAGAATGATCGGGGTGATGAAGGCAAAGCTCGATGCCAGGAACACCGGCACCTGACGCCCGGTGACGATCTGAAACAGAATCGTCCCCAGGCCCGCGGTGAACAGCGCGACGTTCGGGTCGAGGCCGGTAATCAGAGGCATCAATACCAGGGCGCCGAAGGCTACGAACAGCATCTGTGCACCCGACAGCACCGTGCGCCAGAGCGGATCGTTGAACTCTTGCTGCATGCTCAAGCGTCCTTCTGCTTGGTACCGAAGATCTTGTCACCGGCATCGCCCAGGCCCGGGATGATGTAACCGTGTTCGTTCAGTTTTTCATCAATGGAGGCGGTGTAGATGGTCACGTCCGGGTGAGCCTTCTCGACAGCGGCGATGCCTTCCGGCGCGGCGACCAGGACCATGGCGCGGATGTCGCGGCAACCGGCCTTTTTCAGCAGGTCGATGGTGGCGACCATGGAGCTGCCGGTGGCGAGCATCGGGTCGATGATCATCGCCAGGCGCTCGTTGATTTCCGGGACCAGTTTTTCCAGGTAGGTGTGGGCTTGCAGCGTCTGTTCGTTGCGCGCCACGCCCACGGCGCTGACCTTGGCGCCCGGGATCAGGCTGAGTACGCCTTCGAGCATGCCGATACCGGCACGCAGAATCGGGACTACAGTAATCTTCTTGCCGGCGATTTTCTCGACCGACACGGTGCCGCACCAGCCTTCGATGTCGTAGGCTTCAAGCGGCAAGTCTTTGGTGGCTTCATAGGTCAGCAGGGCGCCGACTTCCTGAGCGAGCTCACGGAAATTCTTGGTGCTGATGTCTGCACGGCGCATCAGGCCAAGTTTATGACGGATCAGCGGATGGCGGATCTCGAGGATGGGCATGGGAAAGGCTCCGGCGGCGGGCAAAAAAACCGGCCTAGATTAATCTATCCGAGGGTGTTGTCCTATAGACATACAGTACGTTAGTCCACAAACGCTTGATCTGGCCGTGCGGGATGCGTACCTTTGCCCGCTTTTCCTGTCCGCCACCCCCTTGGAGAGCGCCATGTCCGCTGATCTCGAGCATATCCGTCAAATCATGCGAGAGGCTGACTGCCTGTACACCGAAGCTGAAGTCGAGGCGGCCATCGCCCGCGTCGGTGCACAAATCAACGACCAGATGGCTGAAAGCAATCCGGTGGTGTTCTGTGTGATGAACGGCGGCCTGATTTTCTCCGGCAAACTGTTGACCTATCTGAACTTCCCGCTGGAAGCGTCCTACCTGCACGCCACTCGCTATCGCAACGAAACCAGCGGCGGCGACCTGTTCTGGAAAGCCAAGCCGGAAGTGTCGTTCATCGACCGTGACGTGCTGATCATCGACGACATCCTCGATGAAGGTCACACCTTGGGCGCGATCATCGACTTCTGCAAACACGCCGGCGCGCGCAAGGTGCACACCGCCGTGCTGATCGACAAGGACCACGACCGCAAGGCCCGCCCGGACCTGAAAGCCGATTTCGTCGGCCTGCCGTGCATCGACCGTTACATCTTCGGTTACGGCATGGACTACAAAGGCTACTGGCGTAACGCTAACGGGATCTTTGCTGTTAAAGGCATGTAATGCATGACTACGCCGCGCTTTCTGGATCAAACCCTGTTCACGGAGCTGGCCGAGAAAGCTGCGGCTAATCCTCGTGGGCGTCAGCATCACAACTTCCATCAGATGGAAGATGCCTGTCATCGGATGGCCGTGGGGTTGCAGCCGAACACCTACATCCCGCCGCACCGGCACCTGGGCGAAAACAAGGATGAAACCTTGCTGGTCCTCAAGGGGCGGCTTGGGGTATTGATCTTCGACGAGTCCGGCACGCTGCTGACAAAGCACATCCTGCAGGCCGGCGGTGATTGTGTTGGCGTGGACCTGCCAGGCGGTATGTTCCACTCCATCGCGGTGCTGGACGCCGACAGCGTGATGTTCGAGTGCAAGGCTGGCCCGTATCGCCCTGTGGGTGAGGGTGAGCTGGCTGACTGGGCGCCCCGCGAAGGTGAGCCGGGTGTGGCTGAGTATCAGGCGTGGATGCGCGCGCAGTTCGACTGATGTTCACCCCCTGTAGGAGTGAGCCTGCTCGCGATAGCAGTCAGACTGACACATCTGTGCTGGATGTGCCGACGCAATCGCGAGCAGGCTCACTCCTACAATGGATTGCGTCCACGGCAGTATTTTCTTAGGCTCGTGATAAAGTGCCCGGCCTCGCCTTCGGAGCCTGTCATGAGCCTTTTGATCCGCAGCTGCGCCGCCCTGTTGCTGACCCTCAGCCTGCCACTGGCGGCAGCCCCGGCGCCGATGCACGCACAGTTTCTGCCACTCGATGACCTGACCCTGCGCGACGCCGAGCCCGAGCAGCAACAGCTCCTGCAGGTCACCGAGTATTCCGTGGTCGTCGGCAGTCAGCGCCAGTCCAACCAACAGCCGATTCCCGTCACGTCACCGGTGCTGATCCGCCTTAAAGGCAAATCCTTGAACAAGGGCGCGACCATCAGCCAGGTACTGGTCAACTTCGATGGCGAAAGCAAAAGCCTGAAAAAACCGGTCTACGACGACAAGAGCAAAACCCTGACGCTGTTTTACCCGATGGCGCAGTACCGGGTGGTGATCGACTTGTTGCGCAATGACACGGTGTATTGCCAGTTCCTCAGCTATGCCAACGGCCATGTCTGGGCTGATTTGCACACCGGGGCCGCTCGCGCGCGTTGAGCCCGGCGTCAAGGGAGGGGTAAACTGCCCGCCCCGTGTAATGTCTGCGAGCTGGAGTCGGCAATGCGTAAAGATAAGAAACAAGTGATTGGTGACGAGATCGGCGACGAGCAGATCAAGTTGTTCCTCGATTTCGAGCCAGTCGACGCCACTTCGCCGTCGCTGCACAAGTTGATCAAGGCTTACCGCGGCCTGCGTATCGATGACTTCGAGCGTTTTCTGACGTTCTTCGTTGAAGCCGGCCTGGACCTGGACGGCAAGGATGAGCACGGCAACGACTTCGTCGCCCTGATCAAGGATCAGCGCAATGCAGCCGAGTACATCGAGCTGATTGCCAAGGCCCGCGGTTAACCTATTGCCCTGAATCTGTGGTGTTTGTGCTGACCCCTTCGCGAGCAAGCCCACTCCCACATTTGATTTGTGTACGCCTATCTAATGTGGGAACGGGCTTGCTCGCGAAGAGGCCGGCACAAGTGATGAAGATCTTGGATCATCCGTATCACCGGCCATAAAAAAAAAGCCCCGCTCTCACTGAGAGCGGGGCGTTTTTTTATGGGACCGAATCAAGCGTAGCTTTCGGTCTCGTTACTGGCTTCAACGAGTTCCAGCGCGACGTTGTTGTGCGCATTGATCTTGCGATACAGCGCCGCATCGGTTTCCAGGACCTTTTCACGAGCCGGGAAGATTTCGGCCAGTTTGGCCGCCCACTCACCGGAAGCCTTGCCCGGGAAGCATTTTTCGATCAGCTCAAGCATGATCGAAACCGTCACCGACGCTCCTGGGGAAGCACCAAGCAGGGCTGCAAGGGAACCGTCCTTGGCCGCGACCAGTTCGGTACCGAACTGCAGGACGCCGCCCTTTTTCGGGTCTTTCTTGATGATCTGCACCCGTTGGCCGGCCACTTCCAGGCGCCAGTCTTCGGCTTTCGCTTCAGGGTAGAAACGACGCAGGGATTCCAGGCGCTGTTCCATCGATTGCATCACTTCGCTGACCAGGTACTTGGTCAGGTCCATGTTGTTTTTCGCCACGGCCAGCATCGGGCCGATGTTGCCGGCACGAACCGACATCGGCAGGTCCATGAAGGAACCGTGCTTGAGGAACTTGGTGGTGAAGCCAGCGTAAGGTCCGAACAACAGGGACTTGCTGCCATCGACGACACGGGTGTCCAGGTGCGGCACGGACATCGGTGGCGAACCCACGGCGGCCTGGCTGTACACCTTGGCCTGGTGGTGCTTGACCACTTCCGGGTTGTCGCAACGCAGCCATTGGCCACTGATCGGGAAGCCGCCGAAGCCTTTGCTTTCTTCAATACCCGAAGCCTGCAACAGCGGCAATGCCGCGCCGCCTGCGCCGAGGAAGACGAACTTTGCGTCGACGTCACGGGTGTTGCCGCTGTTGACGTCCTTGATGCTGACGGTCCAGCCGCCGTTGTTGCGCTTCAGGCCGGTCACGCGCTTGCAGTACTTGACCTGTGCGTCGGGCGCGCTGGTCAGGTGCTTGAGCAGTTGATTGGTCAGGGCGCCGAAGTTGACGTCTGTGCCATTCATCACGCGGGTTGCCGCGACGACTTCGTCGGCCGGACGGCCTGGCATCATCAGCGGCATCCAGTCGGCCATCTTGGCTTTGTCTTCGGTGTATTCCATGTCCGCGAAGGCGTGGTGCTTGCTCAGCACCTTGAAGCGTTCCTTGAGGAAGGAAACGCCACTGTCACCTTGCACGAAGCTCAGGTGCGGCACCGGGCTGATGAACGACTTGCAGGAGCCGAACGTGCCTTTCTTGGTCAGGTAGGACCAGAACTGCTTCGACACTTCGAACTGAGTGTTGATGTGCACGGCTTTCTTGATGTCGACGGTGCCATCGGCAGCCTGTGGCGTGTAGTTGAGCTCACACAGCCCGGCGTGACCGGTACCGGCGTTGTTCCACGGGTTGGAACTCTCCGCGGCACCGGAATCCATCAGCTCGACGACTTCCAGCTTGATCGCGGGGTCGAGCTCTTTGAGCAGTACAGCGAGGGTGGCACTCATGATGCCGGCCCCAACCAGTACTACGTCGACTGCTTCGTTATGCGCCATTTAACGCGTCTCCAAAATCTGCAGCACCAAATTGTCGGCATGGCTGCCAGGCGTTCAGGGGCGTGTCAGTGATGCCCCAGGTACCCATGGCAGTATTGCCATGTCCGAATCTTCGCAATTTTTTGCAACTTCGACGGACGCTACCGGCCGGGTCAATGAGGGTTATGAACTCATTTCAACGCGCGACTGGCAATTCGACTTATGGTCGATACATCCGTTTGTGCAACCAAATCCGTAGCGGACAGGCTTCAGGCTCCGGTATTCGAGGAACGCTCGGTCCTGTGTCGTTGGGCTGTTTCAGACGCTAATGGTGCATGTTCAGACGCAAAACTATTCATTTGCTCGCCACACTCTTGTGAAGTTGTGAAAACCCGTTTTTTTCACGCTCTTTTGAAGACGTGAACCTCAAAAAAGGGCTGTCCCTGCCTGGCACTGTGCCCGCGAGCATTGCCGTCATGGGATACATGACCGGCAAAACGGGCAGACAGCTCAGTGACCGAGCGTTATGACAGCTCTGCAGATTCGCGAAAAGCGGGGTTTTTGCTCAGGGAACAGCAAGCGCGCCAGCTTCACTCGATCTGTGTGGGCGGCTCTCTGTGGGCGGTGCGGGGTGTCAATACCAGGGCATTGACGATGCTGCGAGGCCCGATCAGGAGACGTCCTTATAATCGGGGGGAGATTGTATCTAAGAAACGCAGGGAAATGGACGTGTTTAATGACTTTTATTAGGCGTTCGGTCAGGTGGTCAACAGATGTTGCACCCGTGCGCGTGGCTGGCGGGTGCTCACGCGGGCGCTAGGGGGCAGGGGTTGATGCAACCAGTTAAGGCGGATTTCTTCGATTTCGACCCAGCTATCGCCCATCGGCTGGAGGCTGCACTGCTTGAACGCCTGGCAATGACCATTGCTGTCGAGCAGGGCAAAGCAACGGTGCAACGGGCGTGGTGCGAACAAGGAGATGAGGTAGCGCATGGCGAAGTACCTGATGGGGGGGCTGCCGTGAAGATTGCCCACTAGCCGTTACGTGCCAGTGTATGGGCGATGACAGATGTGTGACAGGAACCGCTTTCCCAAGGGTTTGTCAGACATTTCAGTATTGATTGAAGGCCACTGGTTAGCCGCAGTGGCCCACCGCTATACTGCGGGCCTGTTTGTGCCTGATTCTGGAGAGAAGCGCATGTTGCAACGCCTGTTGTTCGGTTTGATCACTGTGACCAGTTTGACCCTCGTCGGCTGCGCCCACAGCCCGCAACAACTGAACCCTGAGCCCAAGCTGACGACTCAGCTGGCGCCGGTCGGCCATGGCCAGCCAGTGGTGGTGCGTGTGGTCGACGGTCGTCCGTCGCCAACCCTGGGCACGCGCGGCGGCCTGTACCCGGAAACCAGCGCGATCACCGTGCAGGGCGCGCAGATTCTGCCGAAGCTGCAAGCGCAGGCTGAAGCGGCCGTGCGGTTGCTGGGTTTTACCCCGACCAACAATGCACCGAACGCCCCGCAAATCACCGTGACCTTGGCCGAGCTGAAATATCAGTCGCCTAAAGAAGGCATGTACGTGACCGAAGCGACTATCGGCGCGACCTTCCGTTCCGATGTGCAGAACGCCAATCGTCGTTACAGCGGCCGTTACGGTGCATCGCTGGACCAGCGTTTCGGCATGGCGCCGAACCAGGAAACCAACACCAAGCTGGTCAGTGACGTGTTGAGCGATGCGTTGACGCGTCTGTTCAAGGATCCGACCGTGGGTCAGGTTCTCGGCGAATAAATTTCCGCCGAAATCAAAAAAGCCCGGAGCCAGCAATGGCCCCGGGCTTTTTAATGTTCATCAATCTATATCGGATTCACACCGATCAAATGTGGGAGCGGGCTTGCTCGCGAAGGCGGCCTGACATTCAACATTGAGGTTGACTGACATATCGCCTTCGCGAGCAAGCCCGCTCCCACATGGGTTCGGCGGTGTTGCACAGACCTATTCAGGCGGCTTCGGAGTAGAAGTCCAGCACACTCACTCCGGTCAGCAAATCCGCTTCCGGCAAATCCGCATGTTGATGCCCGCCCAGTGCGCAATACACCAGCCAGTGACGGTCCTGAACATTGAAGGCGAGGCTTCCCACTAGGTTTTGTTGTTCGTCGCTCGGGGCGATGAGGTAGAGACGATCCTGGTTTTCAGCGTGAAGCATGACGATATCCGTGTCTGTTTTCGTGGGGCGGGAGACTGACGGATTCAGATGACGAAGCTGTGACTCAGGTCAGGAATCTGCCAAAAGGTCAGTTATTTGTCGTAAAGCGGGTGCAGCAGGGGAGGCTTTCGGTAGAATCCGCGCCGCAGTCGTCGGTTCGGCGTCTGCCACACCTGTTTTGTTTGAGGTCCGTGATGTCGCTGCATTTGATGACGCTGTTTACCGCCCATCCCGCCAAACTGGTCAATCTGCTGGCCTTGCTACTGGCCTTCCCCGGCAGTTGGCTGCTGCACGCCACTCGTCGCCGCGAACAGCGCGCCATGGCCAGTATCGTGTCCCAGCGCCAGAGCCAGCCCAACGTCGAGCCGACCCTGGATTGGGCGACCTTGCGCATGAACCGTTTTTTCTATCGCTTCGGTTTCGCCTGCCTGGGGTTGGCGTTGCTGGTGTCGTGGATCAGCACGCGGGTCTGAATGTCTGGCATGGGATCTGTGGTGAGGGGGCTTGCCCCCGTTGGGTTGCGAAGCGACCCTAAGTAGGGACCGCTGCGCAGTCCAACGGGGGCAAGCCCCCTCGCCACACAAGGGCGCCGTTGTCGTATCCAGTCGTAAGCCTTACAGCGGCAACCCGGCCTTCACCCGGTACTGATTGCGCACCGGCGTCGCATATTGCAGGACCAGAAACGGGCGATGTTCCTCGGGGCAACCCTCCAGACGCTTGTTCCATTCTTCCTGCGCCTTGGCCAGTTCGTCGGCCGCAAACACTTCAGACGCTTTTGGCACCTGCAATTGCGGGTCGGCGTCTTGCCATTGGGCGTAGGCCAGGTAATGCACCGGGAACAGGCGATAGCCACCGAGGATTTGCTTGTCCATCTCGATCGCCAATAGCTTGGTGTCTTCGAACAGCTCGGTGATCGGCGCAGCGAAGTTCACGTGCACCCGGCCCTTGTAGCCGGTGATGCCCTTGGCAATGCTCACATCGTCCTCGCCCGGCACTTTGGTGTAGCTGCCGGTGGTGGCGCGGATGAACAATTCGCGGGCCTTGGCCTGATCGCACGGGTCGTATTCATAGCTGATCGACACCGGGGTGAGGTTCAGCGACTGAATGACTTCGCCGAACGGCTCGTCCTTGCGGCTCATGTGGAACATCTTGAGGATGGCCGACTCGGTGCGGTCGTCGCCGTCTTTCGCCCGGCCTTCAGCCTGGGCGATCCAGATCGACGCGCAATCGTTGCGGATCGAGTGGTTGATGTAGGCCGACAACAGTTGATACGCCGCCATCTTCTCGCGCCGACCGGTGATCGAACGGTGCACGATAAAGCTCTTGTTCAGGCGCATCAGGTCGCTGACGAAAGGCTTTTGCAGCAGGTTGTCGCCAATCGCGATACGCGGTGTCGGCAGGCCGGCGTGGTACACGGCGTAGTTGACGAAGGCCGGGTCCATCACGATGTCGCGGTGGTTGGCGATGAACAGATAGGCACTGCCGGACTTGAACTGCTCGACGCCGGTGTAGGTGACACCGTCTGTGGCGCGCTCAATCGTGTGGTCGACGTACATCTCGACCTTGTCCTGCAACGTGGCCACCGAATGCACGCCAGCGAACTCGCGGCGCAGCCGATGAGCTATAAGAGGTTTGAGCATCCAGCCGAAAGCACCGGCAAAACGCGGGAAGCGGAAGTGGGTGAGGATATCTAGAAACGCCTTGTCGCCAAGCAACCTGTCCAGTACCGCTGGGACTTCGCTGTCGTCGTAAGGTCGGATGGCATCGAATTCGCCCATCATGCTCTCTTGTTAGAAACGGCTAGGGTAAGTAAAGGTTTTGATCAAAAACCGGCGGGGCACGGTCTGAAAAAATAGCCAGACAAAAATAGCCCTGCAAATAGACCGGCGATTATACGCACAAGTCACCTGGGAGACCGCGATGCTGGAAAGCGCACTGTATGAATGTCCGTATTGTGGTGAAGGGGTCGAGACGACGGTGGACCTGTCCGGGGGCGATCAGACCTACATAGAAGACTGCCAGGTGTGTTGCCGGCCGATCACCTTCGTGTTGCAGGTTCATGGTGAGGAATGGCACCTCGAAGTTTTCAGTGAAAACGAATGAAAGGGGCACCCGATGCAGCGAATCTACGAGCCGGAAAATCTGATGGAAGGCGAGTTACTGCAAAGCATGCTGGCGAGCGAGGGCGTCGAGGCGCATCTGGTGGGGCGCGATTTGCTCGGTGGCACCGGTGAACTGCCGATCTTCGGCCTGTTGGGGTTGTCGGTGGATAACGACCAGGCCGAATACGCCCGCGAGCTGATCACCGCGTACAATGCCGCGCTGCCGCTGCCCGGTGATGAACCAGAAAGCTTTCCCGGCACGCTGGTCTGTTAGGCTGACGTTCGTTTTATTCAGAGTCGTGTTGCCCCATGTGTGGACGTTATGCCCTGTTTCGCTGGAACCCCGCCTTCGCGGCCCTGCCCGGTTTCCCTGCCGATCAGCATGCCCAGTGGAATATTTCCCCCAACGATTCGGTGTTGATGCTGCGTGCCGGTGCCGACGGCCAGCGTGAACTGGCCCGCGCCCGCTGGGGCCTGACGCCACCGTGGCTGACCGACCTGTCCCGCACCCCGGCCCATGCCCGGGCCGAAACCGTTGCCGAGCAACCGATGTTTCGCCAGGCCTTTCGTGAGCGTCGCTGCCTGCTGCCGGCCAACGGTTTCTATGAATGGCGCGGCACTACGCGCAAGCGCCCGTACTGGCTGACGCCGGGCGAAGGTTCTTCGCTGTTTTTTGCCGCAATTTGGGAAGCGTACCCGGTGCAGGAGCAGGTGTGGTTGAGCACGGCGGTGATCACGCAGCCGGCGGCGAGTCAGCGTCGGCCATTGATTCTGGATGAGGCGGGGCAGGCGGCGTGGCTCGATCCGCAGACGCCGTTGCATACCTTGCAGGCCTTGCTTGCCAGTGAACCGGCGGCGTTGCGCGAGCGGGTGCTGGCGAACCTGGTGAATGATCCGAAGCTGAATGCGCCGGAGTGTCTTACCCCGGGCTGAGTGATGTGGTGATTGTGCCGGCCCCTTCGCGAGCAAGCCCGCTCCCACATTGGATCTGTGTCGTTCACAAATCCCTTGTGGGAGCGGGCTTGCTCGCGAAGGGGCCTTCGGATCAGACCTTGAACTGATTGATCAACCGCCGCTGCTGTTCAGCCAGCTTGGTCAGGTCGGCACTCGCCGCGCTCGATTCATCTGCCCCGCCAGCCACTTCATTGGCCACTTGCCCGATGTTGATCACGTTACGGTTGATGTCATCCGCCACCGCGCTCTGTTCCTCGGCCGCACTGGCAATCTGCGTGTTCATGTCGTTGATCACCGACACCGCCTGAGTAATCGTCTCCAGCGCTTCGGCGGCTTTCGCCGCGTGCTGCACGCTTTCGTCCGTGCGGTTCTGGCTGTCTTCCATGACCCGCACCACGTCGCGGGTGCCTTGTTGCAGTTGCTGGATCATGGTCTGGATTTCTTCGGTGGCCTTCTGGGTTTTCTGCGCCAGGTTGCGCACCTCATCGGCCACCACCGCAAAACCACGGCCCTGTTCACCGGCACGGGCCGCTTCGATGGCCGCGTTCAAGGCCAGCAGGTTGGTCTGCTCGGCGATCCCGCGAATGGCCGTAAGGATCGCGTTGATGTTTTCGCTGTCCTTGGCCAGGGTTTGCACCACACCCACAGCTTTGCCGATTTCCACGGCCAGCACGCCAATCGAGTTCGAGGTATCCCGCACGATCTGCATGCCCTGCGCCGCCGCCTGGTCGGCATGGCTGGCGGCTTGCGCGGCCTGGGTTGCGTTGCGCGCCACGTCCTGGGCGGTGGCGGTCATTTCATGTACCGCCGTGGCCACCTGATCGATCTCGGCCATTTGTTTCTGCACGCCGATGTTGGTGCGGATGGCGATGTCGGCGGTGTGTTCCGACGAATCGCTGACACTCTGCACCGACGTCACGACTTGGGTAATCATCGCCTGCAACTTGGCGAGGAACGTGTTGAAGCCTTTGGCAATCGAGCCCAGTTCGTCTGCGCGATCACTGGTCAGGCGGCGCGTCAGGTCGCCTTCGCCTTTGGCGATGTCATCGAGCATGGCGACCATTTGCTTGAGCGGCCGGGCAATGCCGTGGCCCACCAGCCAGATCACCAGTAAGCCGATACCGGCGATCAACAAGCCAACCATGGCCATGCCGAAGGTGTCGGATTTGCGTTGGGCGTCGAGGTCGCCCTGGAGTTTTTGCAGGTCGGCCATCACCGCGTTCAGCGGCAATTGCAGCATCAGGGTCCAGCGCGCGTCGGTCTGGCCGATGCCGAACGGCAGGTACAACTCGATCCGGTCGTGGGCCTTGTCGACGGTGTAGGTCACTTCGCCGCGCTTGAGATTGCTCATGTTGGCGATTTGCTGACTGTCGAGGATGTCGCTGACCTTCTCGCCGAATTTGCTTGGGTCTTTGGTGTAGGCAACGATCCGTCCGTTACCGCCGATCAAGGCCATTTCCCCTGCGCCGCTGTACAGTTTCTGGTTCGCGCCCAGGAGCATTTCCTGAATGAAGTTCACCGACAGGTCGGCGCCGACGATGCCCTGGAAGGCGCCGTTGAGCATGATCGGTTCAATAAAGGAGGCGAGCATGACGATTTTGTCGCCGACCTTGTAGGGCGCCGGATCGATCACGCAGGATTTTTTGGTTTCCTTGGAGCACAGGTAGTACTCGCTGGCGCGCACACCGGTGGACAGGGTTTTCTGGTCGTCGACGTCCACCAGTTTGTCCAGGCCGAGGGTGCCGTCATCGTTGCGGAACCACCACGGCAGAAAGCGTCCGTTGCTGGCGTCGATGCCGGTCACTTTGGTGTCGACGTAGGCGGCATCGTTTTGGTCGAGGGCGTTCTTTTCCCAGCCGATGTAAGTGCCGAGGATCTTCGGGTTCTTGGCCACGTTTTCCTTGATCAGGCTGATCAACTGCTCACGGCTCACATTCAGCTGCGGCTGGCCGTCCGGCCCCGGCGTGCCGATCAGGGCGTTGACCCGCACCAGTCCGCCGGCAATCAGCAGCGGCGCTTCAAGTTCACGCTGGATCTGGCTGACCTGGGTTTGCGCCAGGGAGGTCAGGCGCTGTTCGATGACTTGCTCGAATTGTGCCTGGGTCCGTTGCTGGACCATGTCTTGCGTTCGTGCGCCGGAAAATAGCGCGTACAGCACCAGTGCGGCGACTACGCTGAGAACGATGGCGCCGGCGAGGGCGGCCACGGAAAACTGGATCGACTTGAATTTCATGGGTGCTCCGCACGCAAGAGGACGTCTGCGCTGGTGTATCGGCAGCGGGGTGGATAGCCATGAGCGGGGGCGGGTGAAATGACTGTTTTGGACGTGCCCGTGTCGCAATCAGAAAGGTGCCGAACCTTTGTGCGGCAAGGCAGTCAGTGCTGTATGAATTTTTTGCTACTGCCGTCGTCCCGAGTCGGGTTGCGGCTTTATAGGAGTGCCGTGATGAACAAGTCTCTGGTGGCGTGCGTGTTGGGTTCGGCCTTGCTGCTGAACGGCTGCGAGACCGTCAACACAACCAGTGCGGGTGAAGTGGGTGTGGTGCGCAAGCAACACATGACCACATTGTTGTCGAGCGCACAGGTCAATCAGGCCTACGCGCAGGACTACAAGCAGACCGTGGGGGATGCGAGCAACAAAAACATCCTCGACAAGACCAGTACCGAAGCCGTGCGCGTGCAGGCGATTGCCGATCGACTGATTGCCCAGGCACCCACATTTCGCCCGGATGCGGCGCAATGGCAGTGGGAGGTCAATCTGATCAAGAGTGATGACCTCAACGCCAACTGCGGTCCTGGCGGCAAGATCATTGTGTACACCGGGCTCATCGACAAGCTGCAACTGACGGACGATGAACTGGCCGCGGTGATGGGGCATGAAATCGCCCACGCCTTGCGCGAGCATGGCCGTGAAGCACTCTCCAAATCCTATGGCTTGAATATCGCGCAGCAAGTGGCGATAGCGGCGGGTGCGCCGGCGTCGATTGTCGAGGTGGGGAATAACGGCGTGAACCTGTTGATGACCTTGCCCAACAGTCGCACCAATGAAAACGAAGCCGACCTGATCGGCCTGGAGCTGGCGGCGCGTGCGGGTTACAACCCGAATGCGGCGATCACCCTGTGGGAAAAAATGAGCAAGGCTGACGAGGGGGCACCACCGGAGTTTCTCAGCACTCACCCATCTTCCAGCAGCCGGACTGCGGCGTTGCAAGGGGCGATTCCGAAGGTGATGCCGTTGTATGAGAATGCGCGTAAATCTTGAAGCTGTTGTGAGGCTGCTGACGCCTTCGCGAGCAAGCCCGCTCCCATTAGACCGCGGTCAACTGTGGGAGCGAGCCGGCTCCGGGCGGCGTTCCGACGAAGAACGATAACGCGGTCTACCGGGTTAAACCCAGCCGCTACTCTGCATAGCCTTGTACACCGCAACAATCGCCAGGATGAAGAACGCCGACGCCGCCAGTCGACGGATCAGGGTCAATGGCAGTTTGTCCGCCGCAAAGTTACCGGCCAGTACCACCGGTACGTTGGCAATCAGCATGCCGGCGGTGGTGCCGATGATGACCAGCCACAGATCCGGGTATTGCGCCGCCAGCATCACGGTGGCGACCTGGGTCTTGTCACCCATTTCTGCCAGGAAGAACGCAATCAGCGTGGTCAGGAATGGCCCGAACTTGCGCGCGGTGCTGACGTCGTCGTCCATCTTGTCCGGGACCAGGGTCCACAAGGCCGTCGCGGTGAAGCTGGCGGCCAGGATCCAGTGCAATGTCGCATTCGAGAAGAAGCTGCCGACCCAGGCACCGACCGCACCGGCGGCCGCGTGGTTGGCCAGGGTCGCGGCGACGATGCCGGCGATGATCGGCCATGGCTTGCGGAAGCGGGCAGCGAGAATGAGCGCGAGCAGTTGCGTCTTGTCGCCGATTTCGGCCAAGGCAACGATTGCGGTAGGAACGAGAAGTGAATCCAGCATCATCAGGGTTTTTCCTAAGGGGCGGGTCGACACGGCTATGACACGTACAGCCTTCCCGCCCCGGGTAAGGTGTTCGTGTCATAGGTCTTGTCAAACCCTGCGATCCGTCTGATGCGGACGCTTGGGTCGCATACGCCATGGTCTGAGGACCAAGTATGTTGACGTATGCCGGACGAGCATGGCGCTCGTGGGAGACTACTCCCCTAGGACGGAGCGGATTCTGCCTAGGCAAAATCCGTTAGGCAAGCACTTATTTGTCAGCCGCGTTTGGCCCGGTAGATTCTGAAACCCTGCCCCTCGGCCTTGATGGCGCACACGCCGAGGTGCTCTTCGATCAGCGGTTGGTACTTCAGGAAACTATTGGCAACCAAGCGCAGTTCGCCGCCGTTTTTCAGATGTTTGGCCGCTTTTCGCAGTAAGTTCTCCGTGGCGAAGTAATCGGTATGGACGCCGACATGGAACGGCGGGTTGCTCAAGATCGCACTCAAACCCATCGGCGCGGCGTCGATCCCGTCGCCGGTAATCACCTCGGCTTCCAGACCATTGGCAGCCAGGGTCAGGCGACTGCTGGCCGCGGCAAACGCATCGACGTCGAGCAAGGTCACCTGATTGTGCGGATAACGACGCTTCACCGCCGCGCCCAACACGCCTGCGCCGCAACCGAAGTCCAGCAAGTGGCCGCTCGGCAGCTTGTCCAGATGCTCCAGCAACAGCGCACTGCCGCGATCCAGCCGACCGTGGCTGAACACGCCCGGCAGGCTGATGACTTTCAATGGCCCTTCGGCCAGTGGCAATTCGTAGGTCTGTGCCAGGCTTTCCAGCGACTTGGCTTCTGGCGCGTTGGCCACGGTGACCAGCCAGAGCTGGCAGTGACGGGCGCTGTCGAGCTTGCGCGGCTTGCCGAACGGGTTCAGTTGTTTGGCTGCACCTTCGATGCCGCTGCGTTTTTCACCGACCAGGTACAGCTCACGCCCGGCCAGGCGCGAGGCGAGGGCGTTGAGGATGTAATCGGTCAGGTCCTTGGACTTGGGCAAAAACACCACCGCCGTCTCGAACTCACGCTCGGGTGCGTTCACGCCAAAATGGCTGCGCTCGGCGAAACGGGCGTCCAGCGCGGCCTGGTCGCCGGCGTGCCAGCACCAACCGTGGGCAGCGGGCAGTCGGCCCAGCAGATCGTCGGCGGGCAAACCGGCCAACAACACCGAACCCTGGAACAACTCGGGCTGACGAAGCAGTACTTCACTGCGCGGATCCATACTCTGCTCCTTGAAAAAAAGTGCGGCAGTTTATCAACTGACGACCCGCAGCGCTGTACCGCTGAAGAAAGCCTGCGCGTTTTCGGTCAGCTGCCCCACGATTCGCTGCCGTGCTTCGCGACTGCCCCAGGCGTTGTGCGGGGTGACGATCAAACGCGGGATGTCAGCGGCCAGCAAAGGATTGCCCGCCGTCGGTGGCTCGACGCTCAGCACATCCGTGGCCGCGCCGCCCAGATGGCCGTTGCGCAGGGCATCGGCCAGCGCTTGCTCATCGATCAAGCCCCCGCGCGCGGTATTGACCACGAAGGCGCCGGGTTTCATCGAAGCCAGTTCACGGGCGCCGATGAAGTGGCGGGTGTGTTCGTTGAGCGGGCAGTGCAGGGTGAGGGCGTCGATCTGCGGCAACAGTTGATCCAGCGGCAAACGATCCGGCCGGGCAGGGCGCCCCGGGATCTGCCCCAACAGCACGCGCATGCCGAATGCTTCGGCCAGTCGTGCGACGGCGCCGCCGAGTTCGCCATGGCCAAGTAAGCCGAGGGTTTTGCCTTCCAGCTCGACGATCGGGTAATCGAGCAGGCAGAACTGTTTCGCCTGCTGCCAGCGACCTTCACCCACGGCTTTTTGATAGTCGGCCAGGCGCGTCGCCAGGTTGAGCAGCAACATGATCGTGTGCTGCGCCACCGACGGCGTGCCGTAACCCTGGCAGTTGCAAACGGTAACGCCATGGGCGCGGGCGGCGGCGAGATCGACGTTGTTGGTGCCGGTGGCGGTGATCAGGATCAGCTTGAGGTCGGGGCTGGCGGCGATGGCGTCGGCGTTGATCAGGATCTTGTTGCTGATGGCCACCGTGGCGCCCTTGAGGCGCTCGATCACTTGATCCGGCAGGGTCTGCGCAAACAGCTGCAACTCGTCGAAGCAATCACGCAGCGGGTGGAGGTCGAGGTCGCCGAGATCCAGGGACGGGTGGTCGAGGAAAACGGCGCGGCGAGAGTTCGTCATCAACTGTACCTTTTGTGCATTGAACTGAAGGCGTAATCTGCCGAGCCTACCAGATGAAACAAATGGTTACCCATTGGCCGGGCCACGACAAAACCTGTGGCGAGGGGGCTTGCCCCCGTTGGGTCGCATAGCGGCCCCAGCCCAAGTGGCTATGAATTGTCAGACATACCGCGTCATCCGTTTTTACGACTGCTGCGCAGCCGCACGGGGGCAAGCCCCCTCGCCACAATGAGAAGTTCGCTACAGATTTTTTCTTTCGATCCGCCCTAAGGAGCCCCTATGTACTGGACAGAGTTCTTGACCGTTGCCCTGATTCACTTGCTCGCCGTGGCCAGCCCAGGCCCGGACTTTGCCGTGGTGGTGCGTGAAAGCGTGACCCACGGTCGGCGGGCCGGCACCTGGACGGCGCTGGGCGTCGGCACCGCCATTTTCCTGCACGTCGGTTATTCGCTGCTCGGCATCGGCCTGATCGTGTCCCAGTCGATCGTGTTGTTCAACGCGCTGAAATGGGCCGCCGCCGCGTACCTGCTGTACATCGGCTACAAGGCCCTGCGCGCGCAACCGGCCAAGGCTGTCGATGACAACCTGCATAAGGAAACCGGCGAGCGCACCGCCCGTGGCGCGTTCACCTCCGGTTTCGTGACCAACGGCCTGAACCCGAAAGCCACGCTGTTCTTCCTGTCGTTGTTCACCGTGGTCATCAATCCGCACACGCCACTGGCGGTGCAAGCCGGTTACGGGGTTTACCTCGCGGCAGCGACGGCGCTGTGGTTTTGCCTGGTGGCGCGGCTGTTCAGCCAACAGCGTGTGCGCGCCGGTTTCGCCCGCATGGGCCACTGGTTCGACCGCACCATGGGCGTGGTGCTGATCGCCATCGGCGTGAAACTCGCGTTCACCGAGATGCATTGATAGCGGGTTGATCCTCGATATCCTGCAAATGCTGGCGCAAAGCTAGCATTTGTACGGCTCTGCAAATCATTCCTTTGGCTGATTTGGCTGACATTGAAGGGCACTAAAGTGCTTTCATTCAGCCAACACCGTGCAGCCAGAAAAGGGATTCATATGTTGCAGACTCGCGTTATCCCCCCAGCCGAAGGCGCTTACCAGTATCCGCTGCTGATCAAGCGGCTGCTGATGTCCGGCGCTCGTTATGAGAAAACCCGCGAGATCATTTACCGCGACCAGCTGCGCTACAGCTATCCGACCCTGATCGAACGGGTCGCCCGGCTGGCCAACGTGCTGACGGCCGCCGGCGTCAAGGCCGGGGATACCGTGGCGGTGATGGACTGGGACAGCCATCGCTACCTGGAATGCATGTTCGCCATCCCGATGATCGGCGCGGTGATTCACACCATCAACGTGCGCCTGTCGCCGGAACAGATCCTCTACACCATGAACCACGCCGAGGACCGCTTTGTGCTGGTCAACAGCGAGTTCGTGGGGCTTTACCAGGCGATTGCCGGGCACCTGACCACGGTCGAGAAAACCCTGCTGCTGACCGACCTGCCGGAAAAAACCGCCGACCTGCCGAACCTGATCGGCGAGTACGAGCAGTTGCTGGCGGCCGCCAGCCCGCAATACGACTTCCAGGACTTCGACGAAAACTCCGTCGCGACCACGTTCTACACCACCGGTACCACCGGTAATCCCAAAGGTGTGTATTTCACCCACCGGCAACTGGTGCTGCACACCATGGGCGTGTCGACCATCATGGGCTCCATCGACAGCGTGCGGCTGTTGGGCACCAGTGACGTGTACATGCCGATCACCCCGATGTTCCATGTGCATGCCTGGGGCTTGCCGTATGTGGCGACCATGCTCGGGCTCAAGCAGGTTTATCCTGGCCGTTACGACCCGGAATACCTGGTGGAGCTGTGGCACAAGGAGAAGGTCACCTTTTCTCACTGCGTACCGACCATTTTGCAAATGATCCTCAACGCCAAAGCGGCGCAAGGCACGGATTTCGGCGGCTGGAAAATCGTCATCGGCGGCAGTGCGCTGAACCGCACGCTGTACGAAGCGGCCAAGGCCAAGGGCATCCAGTTGACGGCGGCGTATGGCATGTCGGAAACCGGGCCGCTGGTGTCGTGTGCTCACCTCAACGATGAATTGATGGCCGGCAGCGAAGACGAACGCACCACGTATCGCATCAAGGCCGGCGTGCCGGGGCCCCTGGTGGAGGCCGCGATCGTCGACACCGACGGCAATTTCCTGCCCGCCGATGGCGAGACCCAGGGCGAGCTAGTGCTGCGTGCGCCTTGGCTCACCGAGGGCTACTTCAACGAACCGCAGAAGGGCGCCGAGCTCTGGGCCGGAGGCTGGCTGCATACCGGCGACGTGGCGACGCTGGACGCCATGGGCGTGATCGACATTCGTGACCGCATCAAGGACGTGATCAAGACCGGTGGCGAGTGGATCTCGTCCCTGGACCTCGAAGACTTGATCAGTCGCCACGTTTCGGTACGCGAAGTAGCAGTGGTGGGCATCGCCGATCCGCAATGGGGCGAGCGCCCATTCGCCCTGCTGGTTCTTCGCGAAGGGCATGAGATCGGGGCCCGGGAACTCAAGGAACACCTCAAGCCATTCGTGGAATTGGGGCACCTGAGCAAGTGGGCAATTCCTAGCCAGATTGCGCTTGTTACTGAAATTCCCAAGACCAGTGTCGGCAAGCTCGACAAGAAGCGTATCCGCCTCGACATCACTGAATGGCAGGCCAACAACAGCGCGTTCCTCTCGACGCTTTAAGCGTCCTCTGGTGTGCCCGAAAGGGCACGCCAGCCCCACCAAGCAAGCGCTTGGCTTGTGTAATCCGAATTTTCAGCCATCCTTGCCGTGCCGACATGTGTCGGACTGGCGAAAGGACTGTTCCAGAGTGGCCGGCAGCTGCAAATCACACTTTAGAGGGATCAAGCTCTACTACCTGCTGGCTATAGTCCGCTCAAGGATTTTTAAGAACGGAGCAAACGCACAAAACGGGGCGATGCAATTTTGGAGTGACTTCGGGACGCCTTGGCTCCCCGTCACCCACAACGTTTTTAGAAGTGCTCACTGCCATAACAATAATGCACATGGAGTAGCGTCGATGACATCAGTAAACAAGTTCTGGCGCCGGGCGAAATTGCCCCTGGCGGTCAGTCTCGCCTCTTCGCTCGCCGGGCCTGCATTCGGCGTCAGTTTCAACGTTGGTGAAATCGAAGGTCAGTTCGACTCGTCGCTGTCCCTGGGTATGAGCGTCTCGACCCAGCAGCCGAACAAGAACCTGATCGGCGTCAACAACGGCGGGCATGGCCTGTCCCAGACCTCCGATGACGGACACTTGAACTTCAAGAGCGGGCAAGCGTTCTCGAAGATCTTCAAGGGCATCCATGACCTTGAGTTGAAATACGGCGATACCGGCGTGTTTGTCCGGGGCAAATACTGGTACGACTTCGCACTGCAAGATACCAACCTGGAATTCAAGAACGTCGAAAACGACGGTCGCAAAGAGGGCGCCAAGTCCTCTGGCGGGCAAATCCTCGACGCCTTCATCTACCACAACTACACCGTTGCCGATGAGCCGGGCTCCGTGCGTCTGGGCAAGCAGGTCGTGAGCTGGGGTGAAAGTACATTCATCGGCGGCGGCATCAACTCGATCAACCCGATCGACGTGTCCGCGTTCCGTCGTCCGGGAGCCGAGATCAAGGAAGGCCTGATCCCGGTCAACATGTTCTACGTGTCCCAGAGCCTGACCGAAAACCTCTCGGCCGAAGCGTTCTACCAGCTGGAATGGGACCAGACCGTTGTCGATAACTGCGGCACGTTCTTCTCTCAGCCAGACATCGTCGCCGACGGTTGCGACAACAACCTGCGCGTGCTGAACAAGCGCTCGCAGATTCCGGCCATCGCGCTGGGCCCGTTGGCAGCCAACGGTGTCAACGTCAACGAAGAAGGTGTTCTGGTCCAGCGTGGCGGCGATCGTGATGCACGTGACAGCGGCCAGTGGGGCGCGTCCTTCAAGTACATGTTCGACCCGCTGGACACCGAGTTCGGTGCCTACTTCATGAACTACCACAGCCGTGCGCCGATCTTCAGCGCCACGGGTGCACCGCAATCGGTCTACAACGGCGTGGCGGCATTGCCAGGCCCGTTCCAGGCACTGGGGCCGCTGCTGGTCGCGGGTAACTCGAAATACTTCATCGAATACCCTGAAGACATTCGCCTGTACGGCTTGAGCTTCTCCACCACCCTGCCTACCGGTACGGCGTGGAGCGGTGAGATCAGCTACCGTCCGAACGCACCGGTGCAGTTGAACTCCACCGACATTCTGTTCGCCGGCATTCGTCCTTTGGGCAACGGCAACGCGAATAATCCGTTGACCAACGCTTCGTTGCTGTCCGCCGCGCCGGGCACTGACCTGAACGGTTATCGTCGTAAGGAAGTCACCCAGTTCCAGACCACCCTGACGCACTTCTTTGATCAGGTCATGGGTGCCAGCCGTCTTACGCTGGTCGGCGAAGTGGGCGTGACCCATGTTGGCGGCCTGGAAAGCACCTCTGACGTTCGTTATGGCCGCGATCCGGTCTACGGTCCTGGCAGTCTGCCCGCCTCGGGCGCTCTGGACACCTGTGTTGCACTCAACACCAGCACCATCAACGGGGCCGGCCCCGGCGCTGCCACCAATAACCGCAGCCGCAACTGCGACAACGACGGCTTCACCACGGCGACTTCGTGGGGCTACCGCGGTCGTGCGATCTGGGAATACAACGACGTGTTCGCCGGCGTGAACCTCAAGCCGAACGTGGCCTGGTCCCACGACGTGGACGGTTACTCGCCTGGCCCTGGCGGCAACTTCGAAGAAGGTCGTAAAGCGGTGAGCCTGGGCGTCGATGCCGAATACCAGAACACCTACACCGCGAGCCTGGCCTACACCAACTTCTTCGACGGCAAGTACACCACCGTAGATGATCGCGACTTTGTTGCGCTCAGCGTCGGCGTGAACTTCTAAGCACTGTTTATTCAGGACGAACACACATATGAAAATAACAAAGAGTCTGTTCCACGCCGGTGTCTTGGGGCTTTCGCTGCTGGCGACCAGCGTGATGGCGGCGGTCCCTGCGGCCGAAGCCGACAAACTGGGCAAGAGCCTGACGCCGATGGGTGCCGAGATGGCGGGCAACGCCGACGGTTCGATTCCGGCCTGGAAACCCATGCCGAAAAACGCCGGCACGGTCGACAGCAAAGGGTTCCTGTCCGACCCGTTCGCCAGTGAAAAACCACTGTTCACCATCACCGCGCAGAACGTCGACCAGTACAAAGAGAAACTTGCCCCGGGCCAGTACGCGATGTTCAAGCGCTACCCGGAAACCTTCAAGATGCCGGTTTACCCGTCCCATCGCGGTTCCACTGTGCCGGATGACGTGTTCGCCGCCATCAAGAAGAACGCCACCACGACAACCCTCGTGTCCGGCGGCAACGGCCTGGAAAACTTCGAAACCGCCGTACCGTTCCCGATTCCGAAAAGCGGCGTCGAAGTCATCTGGAACCACATCACCCGCTATCGCGGTGGCAGCGTGACCCGTCTGGTAACCCAGGCTACGCCACAGCCGAACGGCTCGTTCAGCCTGGTGTACTTCCAGGACCAGTTCGTGTTCCGCGACAAGATGAAGGACTACGACCCGAAAAACCCGGGCAACATCCTGTTCTACTTCAAGCAGAAAGTGACCGCGCCGGCACGTCTGGCCGGTGGTGTGCTGCTGGTGCACGAAACCCTCGACCAAGTGAAGGAGCCGCGTTCGGCGTGGGTCTACAACGCCGGTCAGCGTCGTGTGCGTCGTGCGCCACAAGTGTCCTATGACGGGCCAGGTACCGCGGCGGATGGCCTGCGTACCTCCGACAACCTGGACATGTTCAACGGTGCACCGGATCGCTACGACTGGAAGCTCGAAGGCAAGAAAGAGATGTACATCGCCTCCGACAGCTACAAACTCGACTCGCCGAACCTCAAGTACACCGACATCATCAAGGCCGGTCACATCAACCAGGACCTGAGCCGTTACGAGCTGCGCCGTGTCTGGCACATCGTGGCTACCCTGAAGGAAGGTCAGCGTCACATCTACGCCAAACGTGACTTCTACATCGACGAAGACACCTGGCAAGCCGCCGTGATCGATCACTACGACGGTCGTAACCAGCTGTGGCGTGTGGCGGAAGCTCACTCCCAGCAGTACTACAACGTGCAAGTGCCGTGGTACACCCTGGAAACCTTGTACGACCTGCAATCGGGCCGTTACCTGGCGCTGGGCATGAAGAACGAAGAGAAACAGGCGTATGACTTCGGCTTCACCGCCACCACCAGTGACTTCACACCGGCCGCACTGCGTCAGGACGGGGTTCGTTAACCCATACTGAACAGAGGCCGCATCCTCGAAAACGCCCCGACTGGTTCGGGGCGTTTTTTTGTCTGGCATTTGGACAATGAATTTTCGGCGCCTTCTATGGCCCCTTCGCGAGCAGGCTCGCTCCCACAGTTGGTTTTCAGCAGGCATAGAAATGTGTGGGCTGCGCAGATCCAGTGTGGGAGCGAGCCTGCTCGCGAAGGGGGCAACTCGGTCTAAAAGGAAAACGCCATCCCTGGCCCCGCAACGTCTGGTTGTAGACTTTTTGTAGCCATTTGTAGCAATAACCTTCATTCCCTATCCGTTTACCGCTAGTCTGCGGACATCTGCAACGCCGCCATCCGCAATTCAAACAAGAGCCGGCCATGACTGATCTGTCCCCACCCCCGGGCCCCGCAAGCGTTTCCATCGCCGCATTGGACGGGCGCTTTTTTCGGCCCCCGTTGCCCGACGGCCATGTGCTGCGGCCTCGTTTGTGCGAGCGCCTGAGTGCCGGTCTCGGTGGCAGGCTGTTGCTGGTCAGCGCACCCGCCGGGTTCGGCAAGAGTTCATTGGCAGTGGAGTTCTGTCAGGGCTTGCCACCTCATTGGCAAAGCCTGTGGCTGGGGTTGAGTCCTCGAGACAGCGACCCGGGGCGTTTTCTTGAGCGGTTGCTCGAAGGGCTCCAGGATTACTTTCCGACACTGGGCAGCCAGGCGCTGGGACTGCTGAAAATGCGCCAGCGCCATCAGCCGTTCGCCTTTGAAGAATGGCTGGACGGGTTGCTGGACGAATTGGCCGTTCACCTGTCGACGAGTACGCCTTTGCTGCTGGTGCTCGACGATTACCACCTTGCGCAAGGCCCGGTGCTCGATCGTTGCCTGCAGTTTTTCCTCAATCATTTGCCCGATGGCTTGTTGGTCATGGTCACCAGTCGACAGCGCCCGGACTGGCACCTGGCCCGTTTGCGCCTGTCGCGCCAACTGCTCGAACTGCATGAGCAGGACCTTCGACTGACCCACGATGAAGCCCTCACGTTGCTTGATCGCCACAGCAGTTCATTGCGTGGCGAGGCGCTGGAAAGCCTGATTCAACGCAGTGAAGGCTGGGTCGCTGGGCTGCGATTCTGGTTGCTGGCAGCCTCCGAGGCGGGCACCGACGGTGCGTTGCCGCAGGCGCTGCACGGTGGGGAAGGGCTGATTCGCGATTACCTGCTCGAAGAGGTCATCGATTGCCTGCCGGCCGAAGTGCAGCAGTTCCTTTACGACACGGCACCCCAGGAGCGTTTTTGCAGCGAGCTCTGCGACGCGGTCCGCGAAGCTCATGACAGTGCCGAAATCCTGCGTTTCCTCCAGGCACATCAAGTGTTCCTGGTACCGCTGGACGAGCACGGCCACTGGTATCGCTATCACCATCTGTTTTCCGACCTGCTGCGCACCCGGCCCACCGCACAGACGATAGTGCCTGCGGCCAGCCTGCATTTGCGTGCATGTCGCTGGTTCAATGCACAGGGGCTGCTCGACGAAGCGGTGGAGCAGGCGTTGCGTGCCGGGCATCTGGACGTTGCGGCCAACCTGGTGCAAAACCTCTCCGAAGAACAACTGCTCGCCGAGCAAAATGTCGGCATGTTGTTGCGCTGGAAAATGGACCTGCCCGACAGTTTGCTGATCAGCACCCCCCGATTGATCGTGCTCTACAGCTGGGCGTTGGGGCTGGCCTGTCAACTGGACGCCGCCGAGGAACTGGCTGCCTATTTAAGCCGCTTCCTGCCGGCCCCTTCGGCCACCGCGCAGAAGTCGATGCTGGCGCAGTGGCTGGCCCTGAGCGGCATCATCGCTCGCGGGCGCGGCAACCGTGACCTGACGCTTCTTTATTGCTCTGAAGCGCTGCAGAGCCTGCCGGCCAAACGCTACGGGCAACGGCTGATGTGCCTGTCGACCTTGTCCAACCTGGCCATCGCCGACGGTGATTTGTGGCGTGCGCGCAACTTGAACCGCGAGTCGCTGGAATTGGCGCAGCGGGTCGGTAATCCGTTGTTTGAAGCATTGGCCCATTACGACCGCGCCCGTGTGCTGCAAGCGCGCGGGGAAATCCTGCGTTCGCTGCAAGAGGTCCGTCAGGGCCTGCAACGCTTGCAAGGGCTGTCCCCGCAACGGCTTTATGCCGTACGCGCCCGGCTGACCATGTATGAGGGTTTCCTGCTGGCCATGCACCTGCAACCGCAGGTCGCGCGGGCACGCTTGCAAGCCGGTTTGAGTGAAGCACGGGCCTGTCGCGATATCAGCGTATTGCTCGGCCATTGCGTGATCGCCCGGCTTGAGGGCAACAGTGGCGAGTTTGCCAAAGCCTTCGCCGAACTGGCCGAAGCCGAGCGGCTGATGCACATCTGGGACGTGCCACCGATTTACTATCTGGCGATGATCACCCTGGTCAAATGCGAACTCTGGCTGGCCCAGGGGCGCACCGATCTGGCCGAGGCCTGGCTGGCGCGTCTCGGCCAGACCTACAATGGCGAGCACGCCGCCGCGCCGCCGGAGTTTCATCCACAGCTGCCGCTGCATATCGAGTTGCAGCAGGCCTTGCTGGAAGTCATTCAAGGGCAACCGATGCTCGCCGAGGGCCGGTTGAATGCGTTGCTTGAACATGGACAGCAAACCGGACGGCAATTGCTCTGCGCAATGGCGCTGACTCAAAAAGTAACCTTGTTGCTGACCAGCGGACGCGAGCCCGAGGCCCGCAAGGCGCTGGTTCAGGCGCTGGAAGCGGCGGCGGGCGGCGTGTTGCAACCGTTCGACGGGTTGCTCGCTGAACATCCGGAATGGCTGCGTGGGCAACTTCAAACCTGTCCCCCAACTGCTTTTTCGCAGAACCTTGCGGAACAATTACCGATCGTGGCCGTTCGCCCGGCCGTGGAGTCATGTGCGGGGGCAGAACAGCTCAGCGCCCGTGAACTGGCGGTGCTGCGACTGATTGCCCAAGGTTGTTCGAACCAGCAAATCAGCGATCAACTGTTCATCTCGTTGCACACGGTCAAGACCCACGCCAGCCACATCAACAGCAAGCTCGGGGTTGAGCGGCGCACGCAAGCCGTGGCTCGGGCGAAGGCGTTGGGCGTGCTGGCCTAGGGGATATCTGTACGGATATCTGAAAACAAAAAACGCCCCGAACCAGTCGGGGCGTTTTTGTTTGTATCCCCCGACCTGTTTGACAGGCCGGGAGGTTCCAGCGCGATTACACCGTTATGCCACCAAATCATTGGCGCTGAAGGTGTTGACGCCCACCAGCTGGATTTCAAAGTCGGCACCTGCGTTGCCGCTGACGTTGCCCGACAGAACGTGGTCGACAAAACGCACTTGTCCTGCGCCTGTGAATTCATTGGCACCGATGAAGGTGAAACCGTTGAAACCACTTTGCAACAGGTCGGCATCGAATTTGGTCAGATCGATTTTATCGCCCTGCAGGCTGCTGAAGTCGGTGATGACATCGCGGTTGGCGCCGGTGCCCATCTGATTGACAGCACCGAACACGAACGTGTCGGAGCCCGCGCCGCCGGTCAGGGTGTCGACGCCCGCGCCACCATCGAGGATGTTGTTTTGACCGTTGCCGGTGATCGAGTTGTTCAGGCTATTGCCCAACGCAGTAAAAGCCCCGGTTCCCAGCAGCAGGATATTTTCAACGTTGACCAGGTTGCTGGTCGCCAGATTGACCACATTGTCCTGAGCGGTGGCATTGAAGGTGAGGTAAAGCGTATCGATACCTTCGTTGGCGTTTTCCTGTAGCAGCGTCAGTTCGGCACTCTGGTCCAGGGCGTAAGCATCGTTGCCCTTGCCGCCGATCATCGTGTCGATGCCGAGGCCACCGTCCAGTATGTTGTTGCCGTCGTTGCCGGTCAGCACGTTGTTCAGGGTGTTGCCGCTGCCATTGAGGTCGGCGCTGCCGGTGAGGGTCAGGTTTTCCAGGTTGGCACCCAGGGTCCAGCTTACCGACGAGCGCACGGTGTCGATCTCGCCAACCAGGGTGCTGGTTTCGCTGACCACGTCGCCGACGTTGTCGACGATGTAGGTGTCATTGCCGGTGTCGCCAGCCATGAAGTCGGCACCCGCGCCGCCGTCCAGGAGGTTGTTGCCGACGCTGCCCTTGAGGACGTTGTTGAGGCTGTTGCCGGTGCCGTTGAGGTTGGCGCCGATCAGGGTCAGGTTCTCGACGTTGGTGCCCAGGGTGTAATCGATGTAGGAGTAGACCGTGTCGATTTCCGAGGCCGAGGTGCCTTGCTCGACGATCACGTCGCCGGCGTTATCCACCACGTAGGCGTCGTTGCCGGCACCACCGATCAGCGTGTCCGCGCCGGCCTTGCCGTCGAGGATGTTGTCGCTGGCGTTGCCGGTGATGGTGTTGTCCAGGCTGTTGCCGTAGGCCGTGAAAGCGCCGGTGCCGAGCAGCAGGAGATTTTCGACGTTTTGCAGGTTGCTCAGGTCCAGGTTGACCACGCTGCCCTGGGTCGCATTGAAGGTGAGGTAAAGGGTGTCGGTCCCTTCGTTGGCGTTTTCCTGAAGCAGGGTCAGTTCGGCACTCTGGTCCAGGGCGTAGGCATCATTGCCCTTGCCGCCGATCATGGTGTCGATGCCGAGGCCACCGTCGAGGATGTTGTTGCCGTCGTTGCCGGTCAGCACGTTGTTCAGGGTATTGCCGCTGCCGTTAAGGTCGGCACTGCCGGTGAGGGTCAGGTTCTCCAGGTTGGCGCCCAGGGCGTAGTTAACCGACGAGCGCACGGTGTCGATCTCGCTGGCCAGGGTGCTGGTTTCGCTGACCACATCGCCGACGTTGTCGACGATGTAGGTGTCATTGCCAGTGTCGCCAGCCATGAAGTCGGCGCCCGCGCCGCCATCGAGGAGGTTGTTGCCGGCGCTGCCCTTGAGTGTGTTGTTGAGGCTGTTGCCCGTGCCGTTGAGGTTGCCGCCGATCAGGGTCAGGTTCTCGACGTTGGTGCCCAGGGTGTAATCGATGTAGGAGTAGACCGTGTCGATTTCCGAGGCCGAAGTGCCTTGCTCGATGACCACGTCGCCGACGTTGTCCACCACATAGGCATCGTTGCCGGCACCACCGTCCATGGTGTCAGCACCCTCCATGCCGTTGAGGATGTTGTCGCCGGCGTTACCGGTCAGCACGTTGTTTTGGGTATTGCCGATCGCATTGATGCCGGCACTGCCGGTGAGGGTCAGGTTCTCGACGTTGGCACCAAGGGCGAAGGTCACCGACGACACTATGCTGTCGATCTCGCCGACCAGGGTGCTGGTTTCGCTGACCACATCGCCGACGTTGTCGACGAAGTAAGTGTCATTGCCGGTATCGCCGGCCATGAAGTCGGCGCCTGCACCGCCATCAAGAATGTTGTTGCCCGAGTTACCGATCAGCACGTTGTTGAGGTTGTTGCCGGTGCCGTTGAGGTTGGCGCTGCCGGTGAGGGTCAGGTTTTCCAGGTTGGCACCCAGGGTCCAGTTCAGCGAAGAGCGCACGGTGTCGATCTCGCTGGCCAGGGTGCTGGTTTCGCTGACGACATCGCCGGCGTTGTCGACGATGTAGGTGTCATTGCCAGTGTCGCCGGCCATGAAGTCGGCACCCGCACCACCATCGAGGATGTTGTTGCCGGCGCTGCCCTTGAGTGTGTTGTTGAGGCTGTTGCCCGTGCCGTTGAGGTTGCCGCCGATCAGGGTCAGGTTCTCGACGTTGGTGCCCAGGGTGTAATCGATGTAGGAGTAGACCGTGTCGATTTCCGAGGCCGAAGAGCCTTGCTCGATGACCACGTCGCCGATGTTGTCGACCACATAGGCGTCGTTGCCGGCACCGCCGTCCAGGGTATCCGCGCCGCCCATGCCGTCGAGGATGTTGTCGCCGGCGTTACCGGTCAGCACGTTGTTCTGGCTGTTGCCATAGCCGTTGAGGCTGGCATTGCCGGTGAGGGTCAGGTTCTCGACGTTGGCGCCCAATGTGAAACTTACCGAGGACCGCACGGTGTCGATCTCGCCAACCAGGGTGCTGGTTTCGCTGACCACGTCGCCGACGTTGTCGACGATGTAGGTGTCATTGCCGGTGTCGCCAGCCATGAAGTCGGCACCCGCGCCGCCGTCCAGGAGGTTGTTGCCGACGCTGCCCTTGAGGACGTTGTTGAGGCTGTTGCCGGTGCCGTTGAGGTTGGCGCCGATCAGGGTCAGGTTCTCGACGTTGGTGCCCAGGGTGTAATCGATGTAGGAGTAGACCGTGTCGATTTCCGAGGCCGAGGTGCCTTGCTCGACGATCACGTCGCCGGCGTTATCCACCACGTAGGCGTCGTTGCCGGCACCACCGATCAGCGTGTCCGCGCCGGCCTTGCCGTCGAGGATGTTGTCGCTGGCGTTGCCGGTGATGGTGTTGTCCAGGCTGTTGCCGTAGGCCGTGAAAGCGCCGGTGCCGAGCAACAGGAGATTTTCGACGTTTTGCAGGTTGCTCAGGTCCAGGTTGACCACGCTGCCCTGGGTCGCATTGAAGGTGAGGTAAAGGGTGTCGGTCCCTTCGTTGGCGTTTTCCTGAAGCAGGGTCAGTTCGGCACTCTGGTCCAGGGCGTAGGCATCATTGCCCTTGCCGCCGATCATGGTGTCGATGCCGAGGCCACCGTCGAGGATGTTGTTGCCGTCGTTGCCGGTCAGCACGTTGTTCAGGGTATTGCCGCTGCCGTTAAGGTCGGCACTGCCGGTGAGGGTCAGGTTTTCCAGGTTGGCGCCCAGGGCGTAGTTAACCGACGAGCGCACGGTGTCGATCTCGCTGGCCAGGGTGCTGGTTTCGCTGACCACATCACCGGCGTTGTCGACGATGTAGGTGTCATTGCCAGTGTCGCCAGCCATGAAGTCGGCGCCCGCGCCGCCATCGAGGAGGTTGTTGCCGGCGCTGCCCTTGAGTGTGTTGTTGAGGCTGTTGCCGGTGCCGTTGACGTTGGCGCCGATCAGGGTCAGGTTCTCGACGTTGGTGCCCAGGGTGTAATCGATGTAGGAGTAGACCGTGTCGATTTCCGAGGCCGAAGTGCCTTGCTCGATGACCACGTCGCCGATGTTGTCCACCACGTAGGCGTCGTTGCCGGCACCGCCGTCCAGGGTGTCCGCGCCGGCCATACCGTCGAGGATGTTGTCGCCGGCGTTGCCGGTCAGCACGTTGTTCTGGCTGTTGCCATAGCCGTTGAGGCTGGCATTGCCGGTGAGGGTCAGGTTCTCGACGTTGTCGGAAAGGGTATAGCTGACCGTGGTTTTTACCAGGTCGGTCCCTTCATTGGCGCCTTCGACCACGGTATCGGCAATGTTATCGACAAGGTAGATATCGTTGCCCGTGCCACCCTGCAAGCTGTCTGCGCCTGCGCCACCATCCAGTATGTCGTTACCTGCACCACCCTGAAGTGTGTTGCTGGAGGCATTGCCGGTCAGGGTGTTGTCGAGCGAGTTGCCAATGACGGTAAAGGCCCCGGTCCCCACCAGCACGACGTTTTCGACGTTCTGCAAATTGCCCGCGCTCAGATTGACCACGCTGTCCTGGGCGGTGGCGTTGTACGCGAGGTAAAGCGTGTCGGTCCCTTCGTTGGCGTTTTCCTGTAGCAGCGTCAGCTCAGCGCTCTGATCCAGGGCGTAGGCGTCGTTGCCCTTGCCGCCTATCATCGTGTCGATGCCGAGGCCACCGTCCAGAATGTTGTTGCCATCGTTACCGGTCAGCACGTTGTTCAGGGTGTTGCCGCTGCCGTTGAGGTTGGCACTGCCGGTGAGCGTCAGGTTTTCCAGATTGGCGCCCAGGGTCCAGTTCACCGAAGCGCGCACGGTGTCGATCTCGCTGGCCAGGGTGCTGGTTTCGCTGACCACATCGCCGACGTTGTCGACGATGTAGGTGTCATTGCCAGTGTCGCCGGCCATGAAGTCGGCACCCGCGTCGCCATCCAGGATGTTGTTGCCCGCGCTGCCCTTGAGTGTGTTGTTCAGGTTGTTGCCGGTGCCGTTGACGTTGGCGCCGATCAGGGTCAGGTTCTCGACGTTGGCACTCAGGGTGTAATCGACATAGGCGTAGACGGTATCGATTTGCGAAGTCGAAGTGCCTTGCTCGATAATCACGTCGCCGACGTTATCCACCACATAGCTATCGTTGCCGGCGCCGCCATCCAGAGTGTCCGCGCCACCCATGCCGTCGAGAATGTTGTCGCCGGCATTACCGTAGATTGCGTTGTTCTGGTTGTTGCCATAGCCGTTGAGGTTGGCATTGCCGCCGAGGACCAGGTTCTCGACGTTGGCGCCCAGGGTGAAGGTCACTATGGAAGACACGGTGTCGATTTCACCGACCACGGTGCTGGTTTCGCTGACCACGTCACCGACGTTGTCGACGTAGTAAAGGTCTTCGCCGGCGCCACCGGCCATGAAGTCGGCGCCTGCTCCGCCGAATAGAACGTTGTTGCCGGCGTTGCCGATCAACGTGTTGTTGAGGTTGTTGCCGGTGCCATTGATGTTGCCGTTGCCGGTGAGCGTCAGGTTTTCCAGGTTGGCGCCCAGATAGAAGGTCACCGAGGACTGCACGGTGTCGATTTCGCTGGCCAGGGTGCTGGTTTCGCTGACCACATCGCCGATGTTGTCGACAATGTAAGTGTCATTGCCGGTGTCGCCGGCCATGAAGTCGGCGCCTGCGCCGCCATCCAGGGCGTTATTGCCGGCGCTGCCCTTGAGTGTGTTGTTGAGGCTGTTGCCGGTGCCGTTGACGTTGGCGCCGATCAGGGTCAGGTTCTCGACGTTGGTGCCCAGGGTGTAATCGATGTAGGAGTAGACCGTGTCGACTTCCGAGGGCGAGGTGCCTTGCTCGATGACCACGTCGCCGATGTTGTCGACCACATAGGCGTCGTTGCCGGCGCCGCCGTTCATGGTGTCTGCACCCTCCATGCCGTTGAGGGTGTTGTTGGCGGCGTTGCCGGTCAGCACGTTGTTCTGGGTGTTGCCGACCGCATCAATGTTGGCGTTGCCGGTGAGGGTCAGGTTTTCCAGGTTGGCGCCCAGTGTAAAGGTCGCGGAGGCCAGCACGCTGTCGATCTCGCCGACCAGGGTGCTGGTCTCGATGATTGTGTCGGAGGTGCTATCGACAACGTAGGTGTCATTGCCAGTGCCGCCGATCAACCAGTCGGTGCCCGCGCCGCCATCCAGGATGTTATTGCCGGAGTTGCCGGTGATGACGTTGTTGAGGCTGTTGCCGGTGCCATTGAGGTTGGTGCTGCCGGTGAGGGTCAGGTACTCGACGTTATTGCCCAGGGTGTAATCGATAGAGGCGATAACCGTATCGACCTGATCGGGGAAGACAATGTATTCGGTGACCACGTCGCCGACGTTATCCACGTAATAGGTGTCGTTACCGGCACCACCTTCCATGATGTCCGCGCCGGCACCGCCATCGAGGATGTTGTTTGCGCTGTTGCCGGCAAGGCTGTTGTTCAGTTCGTTACCGGTCAGGTTGATTTGCGCGTTGCCCAACAGTTGGCCGTTCTCGACGTTGGCAGCCAAGGTGTAGCTGATGCTGGTCTGGACCAGGTCGGTGCCTTCGTTTGCCGCTTCGACCACCGAGTCTGCAGCGTCGTCAACGACGTAGGTATCGTTGCCGACTCCACCGACCAGCAGGTCGGCGCCGGCACCACCATTGAGGGTGTCGTTGCCCAAACCGCCTTGCAGTGTGTTGACCGACGCGTTGCCGGTCAGAACGTTGTCCAGGTCGTTGCCGATCACATTAAATGCACCGGTCCCCAGCACCTGGACGTTTTCGAAATTTTGCAGGTTGCCGACACCCAGATTGACGGTGCTGTCTTGGGCGGTCGCGTTGTAAGTGAGATAAAGCGTGTCGTTCCCTTCGTTGGCATTTTCCTGAATCAGGGACAGTTCACCGCTCTGGTCAAGGATGTACTCGTCATTGCCCCTGCCGCCGATCATCGTGTCGAGACCGGCGCCACCGTTGAGGATGTTATTGCCGGTGTTGCCGATCAGTACGTTGTTTTGGGTGTTGCCGATGCCGTAGATGGTATCGGTGCCGGTGAGCGTCAGATTTTCCAGGTTGGCGCTCAGGGTAAAGCTCGCCGAGGCCTGCACGGTGTCGATCTCGCTCACCTGGGTGCTGGTTTCGATGATGACATCGTTGGTGTTGTCGACAATGTAAGTGTCATTCCCGGCGCCACCGATGAGCGTGTCGACGCCTGTGCCACCATCAAGGATGTTGTTGCCGGCATTACCCGTGAGCGTGTTGTTCGAAGCGTTGCCGTACGCATTGAGGTTGCCATTGGTCAGCAACGTCAGGTTTTCGACATTGGGGCTGAAGGTGAGGTTGTAGCTGACAGTGGAAATGACCGAGTCGATTTCCGTGGGGGAAGTCCCTGTCTCGCTGACGACATCACCGACATTGTCTACGTAGTAAGTATCGTTACCGGCGCCGCCAGACATGATGTCTGCACCTGTTCCGCCATCCAGGACATTGTTCAGGGCGTTGCCTTTCAAAATGTCGTTGAAGGTTGAACCTGTGGCGTTTTCGATCTGGCTGCCGAAAGCAATCGCAAGTCCACTGTTGAAGGCGTAAGTGGTCCCGTCTGCGTAATAGTCGAAGGCGATACCGATCGAACTGAAGGCGCCCTCATTCAAGTCCAGGCTGACACCGCTCAGTTGGTTGCTCGCATCGATCGTGTCGGTGCCACCCGAATCCCAAATGGTCTCGAAAACGCTTTTGTAGGAGTCCCAGCGATAGACCGTGTCGCCCGCCTGGTAATGGGTGTTGGCCCCATACAGCGACTGGATGGCCAGGATGTCCAGGACCATCGGTGTCGTCGGCAGATAGGAGTAGTTGCTGTTGTAACTCATGACGGTGTAACGCACATCGTCCAGCGACGGGTCGAGAATCGTGGAGTTCAGGGCGTTAGGCGAAAACGGATGTTTGAGCCCGATGGCATGACCGATTTCGTGGATGAAGGTCAGGTAGTCGTAAGAACCTTTAATCGGGTATGGATCGCTTGGATCGCCGATCCACACGTCACCACCCTTTGGCGAATTGGACGGAATGTAGGCCCAGGCAGCCGCCTGGTCCTTCATCAGCGAGTAACCACCAAATCGCAAATCACCGACATTGGTAATGTCATCGGTGGTCTGTGTGAAGCTGATATTTGCAACGGAACTCCAGGTCGCCAGTGCATTGATAATCGCACCGCGTTGATCGGAACTCAGGGTGTAGATCGCCTTGTACTCGTTATCCGGGCTGTAGTTGGTCACGAAGTAAGACGTGTTCGGCGCAACAAAGCTGTAGCTCAGGTTTGTCGTTCCGCCGATGGGCCAGTTGGACCCCAGCCAATAGGATCCGGCCAGCAGGCTGTCGACTGCTTTAACGCCGGTCAGTGAAGAAGTTAAGCTAAACGAGAAACCAGAAGGAGTAGGCATGCGAAATTCCTGAGTGCGCTGCGGCCCTTCCTGGATGCGGCCGCTACAAAAGTACAATTCTGCACCAGAATCGGCACAGTTGACATCATTTTGCCACTACTTTTCTTTTGCTGACGTCAAGTAATTGGCCTGGCGATCTGTATCGGCGAGTGGCGTAGAATCCTGAGCACCGTTCATTGCCTTCTGTCTAATACAGGCCATCGATTTCCCATGACCGTGACAAGCCCCGCCCTGATCCGCGAAACCTTCCCCGTCGGCCCGTTGCAGTGCAACTGCACCATCATCGGCGACCCGATCAGCAAAAAAGCGATCGTGGTTGACCCGGGCGGCAATCATGAATTGATCCTGGCGCGCCTCGATGCCTTGGGCTTGAAGGTGGTCAGCATCATTCACACCCACGCGCACCTGGATCACTTCCTGGCCTCCGGTCAGTTGAAGGAGAAAACCGGCGCGACCTTGCACCTGCACAAAGAAGATCAGTTCCTCTGGGACAACCTGGAGATGCAATGCCAGATGTTCGGTGTGCCTTACACGCCGGTGCCATCGCCGGATCGTTGGCTGGCCGATGACGAAGAACTCGCCTGCGGTTGCGGAGTGGCGATCCACACGCCAGGGCATACGCCAGGTTCCATGAGCTTCTGGTTTTCAGAGGCCAAGCTGCTGATAGCCGGTGACACGCTGTTTCGGCGCGGGGTAGGGCGCACGGATTTGTGGGGCGGCGACCAGGCGACCATCGTGCGGTCGATCAAGCAGCGGCTGTATACCCTCGACGAAGAAGCGACCGTGGTCACCGGGCACGGTCCGGACACGCGTCTGGGCGATGAAATGCGCGAGAACCCGTTCGTGCGGGCCTGATTTGTAACACAGGGAATTTTTGACCGGCGCGACGATCCAACGCCCGCAAAGGTCCAATGCTTAAGTCCGTTGCACCACAGAATGCAAAAAGTAGGAGCTCTTAATGTTCACCATGCGTCCTTTGATTATTGTCGCTACCGCAGTGGCCTTGCTGTCTGGCTGTGCTTCGCCCAACCCTTACAATGGCCAGCCTCAGGGGCAGGCTGATACCGGCTCCGAAGGCATGAGCAAAACCGCTAAATACGGTGGTCTCGGTGCCTTGGCGGGTGCTTTGGCCGGTGCCGCGATCAACCACGATAACCGTGGCAAGGGCGCGCTGATCGGCGCAGCGGTGGTGGGTGCTTCCGCCGCCGGTTACGGTTACTACGCCGACCAGCAAGAGAAAAAGCTGCGCGCCAGCATGGCCAACACCGGGGTTGAAGTGCAGCGCCAGGGCGATCAGATCAAGCTGATCATGCCGGGCAACATCACGTTTGCCACCGATTCGGCGAACATCGCTCCAAGTTTCTATCAGCCGTTGAACAACCTGGCGGGCTCGCTCAAGGAGTTCAACCAGAACCAGATCGAGATCGTCGGCTATACCGACAGCACCGGTGCGCGTCAGCACAACATGGACCTGTCCCAACGTCGTGCGCAGAGCGTGGCGACCTACCTGACGTCGCAAGGCGTGAGCGGTGCCAACCTGTCGGCTCGCGGTGCCGGCCCCGATAACCCGATTGCCAGCAACGGTGATGCCAATGGTCGGGCACAGAACCGCCGCGTTGAAGTCAACTTGAAAGCGATTCCGGGTCAGCAATATCCTCAGCAATAACCGTTTTACCTTTACCAACCTGACTGAACCCCAGGCGTAAAAAAAGCCCGCCCGATCCTCAACAGATCGGGCGGGCTTTTTTGTGTCATCCGTTCTAACCCCTTCGCGAGCAGGCTCGCCCCCACAATTGATCGCGTTCCCCTTGTGGGAGCGAGCCTGCTCGCGAAGGGGCCAGAACAGACACCGCACCTCCAGAACAAAAAAGCCCCCGGACAATCACTCGTCCGAGGGCTTTTATACTGCGCGAAACCTGATTACTTCTTCAGGCCGTAATGCTCATCGAGCATGCCCGGTGCGTTCGGGGATTTGGGTGCGTAGTCGCGAGGCGGCTCCTGGTTGCGCGGTGGCGTCAGGCGTTCACGTGGGGCTACGGCCGCGTCGGCGTGCAGCGAGGCCAGCAGGCGTTGGCGAGTCTGCTCGTCCAGGGCCAGGCGGTTGGCGCCCTCGGCGAGGTGATCCTGCACTTCCTGATAGCTCTGAGTCAGCTTCTTGACCAGGGTGGCAGTGCTGTTGAAGTGGGTCACCACCTCGTTCTGATAACTGTCGAAACGTTCCTGAATGTCGTCCAGCTGACGTTGCGTGCTGCTCGGCGCGGCATTCGGCACCAAGCGAGCGATCAGGAATCCAATGGCGACACCCACAACCAGGGCAAGAGTCGGTAACAACCAAACTAAGAGCGAGTGTTCCACGAGTCCTTCCTCTATAAACGGCTTTGCTTTACGTTAACGGCTCGAACCTGCGCTGTATACCGCGATTCACTCGCAATAGATTGGCACAGACAATTTGCTAGACGAGTCGACCCGATTCGAGGTCACGGAGTTCCTTCCTTGCTTATGCGCGAAACCCCTGTAGTGATTGATGGCCCGGTGGGTCAACTGGAAGCTTTGTACCTGGATAATGAGCAGCCACGCGGCATCGCGCTGATCTGCCATCCGAACCCGGTGCAAGGCGGCACCATGCTCAACAAAGTGGTCTCGACCCTGCAGCGTACCGCGCGCGACGCCGGTTTGATTACCTTGCGGTTCAATTACCGTGGCGTCGGTGCCAGCGAAGGTACCCATGACATGGGCACTGGTGAAGTCGACGACGCCCAGGCGGTTGCCGAATGGCTGCGGGAAAAACATCCGGATTTGCCACTGACCCTGTTTGGTTTCTCCTTCGGCGGTTTTGTTGCTGCCAGTCTCGGCGGACGCCTGGAAGCCAAGGGCGAACAGCTGAAACATGTGTTCATGGTCGCGCCCGCTGTCATGCGTCTGGGCGATCAGGATCAACTGCCGCAACACGGCGAGTTGACCCTGATCCAGCCGGAAACCGACGAAGTGATCGACCCGCAAGCCGTCTATGACTGGTCCGAAAAACTCGAGCGTCCCCATGAGCTGCTGAAAGTGGCAGAATGCGGACACTTTTTTCATGGCAAGCTGACCGATCTCAAGGATCTGATCCTGCCGCGTCTTTCGAATTGATTGCAGTCTGACAAGCGATTACCCATGACGACTCGTACCCGTATCCTCACCGGCATCACCACCACCGGCACGCCGCACCTGGGCAACTACGCCGGCGCCATCCGCCCGGCGATCCTTGCCAGCCGTGACAGCAATGCCGATTCGTTCTACTTCCTGGCCGACTACCACGCCCTGATCAAATGCGATGACCCGCTGCGCATCCAGCGCTCGCGTCTGGAAATCGCCGCGACCTGGCTGGCCGGTGGCCTGGATGTGGACCGCGTGACGTTCTACCGCCAGTCCGACATCCCGGAAATCCCCGAGCTGACCTGGCTGCTGACCTGCGTAGCCGCCAAGGGCCTGCTCAACCGCGCCCATGCCTACAAGGCTTCGGTGGACAAGAACGTCGAGACCGGCGAAGACCCGGACGCCGGCATCACCATGGGCTTGTACAGCTACCCGGTGCTGATGGCGGCGGACATTCTGATGTTTAACGCGCACAAGGTGCCGGTCGGTCGTGACCAGATCCAGCACGTCGAAATGGCCCGCGACATCGGCCAGCGTTTCAACCATCTGTTCGGTCAGGGCAAAGAATTCTTCACCATGCCTGAAGCGCTGATTGAAGAAAGCGTTGCCACACTGCCAGGCCTCGACGGTCGCAAGATGTCGAAGAGCTACGACAACACCATCCCGTTGTTCAGCAGCGCCAAAGAGATGAAGGACGCCATTTCGCGGATCGTCACCGACTCGCGCGCGCCGGGCGAAGCCAAGGACCCGGACAACTCGCACCTGTTCACCTTGTTCCAGGCGTTTGCTACGCCGGCTCAGTCCGATGAATTCCGCAGCGAACTGTTGCAGGGCCTGGGTTGGGGTGAGGCGAAGAATCGCCTGTTCCAGTTGCTGGACAGCGAGCTGGGCGAGTCCCGCGAGCGTTATCACCAGTTGATCGAACGCCCGGCGGACTTGGAAGACATGCTGCAAGTGGGCGCCAAAAAAGCCCGTGCAGTCGCGACGCCGTTCCTCAACGAACTGCGTGAAGCGGTCGGCCTGCGTTCTTTCGTGGCGCAGACTCAAGTCGCCGCCACCACCAAGAAAAAAGCCGCGAAAGCCGCACGTTTTGTCAGCTTCCGTGAAGACGACGGCAGTTTCCGCTTCCGTCTGCTGGCAGCCGATGGCGAGCAACTGCTGTTGTCGCGCAACTTCGCCGACGGCAAAACCGCCGGGCAAGTGACCAAGCAACTGCAAGCGGGCCAGCCTCTGGACGTGCGCAGCGAAGACCTGAACTTCAGCGTCTGGCTGGAAGGTGAGTGCGTGGCAGACAGCCCGGCATTCGTCGACAGCACCGCGCGTGACGTCGCCATCGACGCCCTGCGCGTCGCGTTGACGCCGGTTCAGGAATAAATCAGCGGCTCGACCCGACCAAGGGCCGATTGCCATTCCCCCGGGCCGTCGCTACAGTGACGGCCCGTTTTTGTTGCCTTGCTAACGAATTATGACGCCCCTAGAACGATATCAAGCTGATCTGAAGCGCCCGGAATTCTTCCATGATGCCGCGCAGGAAACTGCCGTGCGCCATTTGCAGCGTCTGTACGACGATCTGGTCGCGGCCTCGCAGAGCAAGCCGGGCCTGTTCGGCAAACTGTTTGGCAAGAAAGAGCAGGCGCCGGTCAAGGGCCTGTACTTCTGGGGCGGCGTGGGTCGCGGCAAGACTTACCTGGTCGACACCTTCTTCGAAGCGCTGCCGTTCAAGGAAAAGACCCGGACTCACTTCCACCGCTTCATGAAGCGTGTGCACGAAGAGATGAAGACCCTTGGCGGCGAAAAGAACCCGCTGACCATCATCGCCAAGCGTTTCTCCGACGAGTCGCGAGTGATCTGCTTCGATGAATTCTTCGTCTCCGACATCACCGACGCGATGATTCTCGGCACGCTGATGGAAGAGCTGTTCAAGAATGGCGTGACCCTGGTCGCGACCTCGAACATCGTGCCGGACGGTCTGTACAAGGACGGCCTGCAACGCGCGCGCTTCCTGCCGGCCATCGCGCTGATCAAGCAGAACACCGACATCGTCAATGTCGACAGCGGCGTCGATTACCGTCTGCGTCATCTTGAGCAAGCAGAGCTGTTCCACTTCCCGCTGGACGAAGCCGCTGAGGAAAGCCTGCGCAAGAGCTTCCGTGCGCTGACGCCGGAGTGCACGGCCGCGGTCGAGAACGACGTGCTGATGATCGAGAATCGCGCCATCCGCGCGGTACGTACGTGTGATGACGTGGCCTGGTTCGACTTCCGCGAACTGTGCGACGGCCCGCGCAGCCAGAACGATTACATCGAACTGGGCAAGATCTTCCACGCCGTGTTGCTCAGCGGTGTCGAGCAGATGAGCGTCACCACCGACGACATCGCCCGTCGCTTTATCAACATGGTCGACGAGTTCTACGACCGTAACGTAAAGTTGATCATTTCCGCCGAAGTCGAGCTCAAAGACCTCTACACCGGCGGTCGCCTGAACTTCGAATTCCAGCGCACGCTCAGCCGTCTGCTGGAAATGCAGTCGCACGAATTCCTGTCCCGGGCGCATAAGCCGTAGGACGATTCGGAAACAAAAAAAGGGCCTGCATTTGCAGGCCCTTTTTTTATGCCTTGAACAGACCTCGAATCCAGCGCAGATCCAATGTGGGAGCGGGCTTGCTCGCGAATGCGGTCTGACATTCAACATTGATGTCGACTGACATATCGCTTTCGCGAGCAAGCCCGCTCCCACATTTGGATTGTGATGGGCTCTAAGGTTTACGCGGCCTGCTGAAACTGCTGCCGATACTGGTTCGGTGACAACTCGGTGTGCTGGCGGAACAGCCGCGCAAAGAAGCTCGCATCGTCGTAACCCACCTCATAGCTGATGGTCTTGATGCTCTTGCGGCTGCCGGACAGCAGGCCCTTGGCGGTTTCGATGCGCAGGCGTTGCAGGTAATGCAGCGGCTTGTCGCCGGTCGCGGTCTGGAAGCGGCGCATGAAATTGCGGATGCTCATGCCGTGTTCGCGGGCGACGTCTTCGAAGCGGAATTTGTCGGCGAAGTGCTCTTCGAGCCAGTGCTGGATCTGCAGGATGATCACGTCCTGGTGCAGCTTCTGGCCGCCAAAACCGATCCGACCCGGGGAATAGCTGCGCTGGACTTCGTAGAGGATATCCCGCGCCACGGCCTGCGATACGTTGGCGCCGCAGAAGCGCTCGATCAGGTAGATATAGAGGTCGCAGGCCGACGTGGTGCCACCGGCGCAATACAGGTTGTCGGCGTCGGTCAGGTGCTTGTCCTGATTCAGCTGAACCTGTGGGTAGCGCTCGGCGAACGCGTTGAAGAAGCGCCAGTACGTGGTCGCTTCCTTGCCATTGAGCAGGCCGGCTTCGGCGAGCCAGAACACCCCGGTTGCTTCACCGCACAACACCGCACCGCGGGCATGTTGCTCGCGCAGCCATGGCAGGACCTGTGGATAACGTTTGCAGAGCGTCTCGAAGTCGTCCCAGAAGGCGGGGAGGATGATGATGTCGGCGTTTTCCAGGCCGCCGTCTACCGGGATGATCACATCGCTGAAGCTGTTCACCGGCTTGCCGTCGGGGCTGACCAACCGGGTTTCAAACGCTGGCGTCAGGCCCTGGCCCAACTGTTTCCCATAGCGCAGGCTGGCCAGATGGAAGAAATCTTTGGCTTGCAGGAGGGTGGAAGCGAAAACCCGGTCGATCGCCAGGATGCTGACGCGCCGCAGGGGCGTGGAGACTTGCTTAGACATAATTCAACTTTATTTTTATAAGGGAAAGTGGTCATCAAACGGCTGGATCGTCTTATTTTTTGTCTGATGTGTCCAGTGTCCTGTGTCGGATGTGAGGCTTAGTCTCTGAGGGGCCATTCCTCTAACAATAACCACAGGTGCCGCATGATCCCCAGAACCTTGTTCAGTTCCGAGCACGAACTTTTCCGCGACAGCGTGCGAACGTTCCTGGAAAAAGAGGCTGTTCCGTTCCATGCGCAATGGGAAAAACAAGGCTATATCGACCGCAAACTCTGGAACAAGGCAGGGGAGGCGGGGATGTTGTGTTCGCATCTGCCGGAGGAATACGGCGGGTTGGGCGCAGACTTTTTGTACAGCGCGGTGGTGATCGAAGAGGTCGGGCGCCTGGGGTTGACCGGGATCGGTTTTTCCCTGCATTCGGACATTGTGGCGCCGTACATCCTGCATTACGGCAGTGAGGCGCTGAAGCACAAGTACCTGCCGAAACTGGTGTCCGGCGAGATGGTTACGGCGATTGCCATGACCGAGCCGGGGGCCGGTTCCGACCTGCAAGGGGTGAAGACCACGGCGGTGCTGGATGGCGACGAGTACGTCATCAACGGTTCGAAAACCTTCATCACCAACGGCTTTCTGGCGGACCTGGTGATCGTGGTGGCCAAGACCGATCCGAAGGCTGGCGCCAAGGGTACCAGCCTGTTTCTGGTCGAGGCCGACACCCCCGGTTTCGACAAGGGCAAGCGTCTGGAAAAGGTCGGGATGAAGGCCCAGGACACGTCGGAACTATTCTTCCAGGACGTTCGGGTACCCAAGGAGAACCTGTTGGGGCAAGCCGGGATGGGCTTCGCTTACCTGATGCAGGAGTTGCCGCAAGAGCGCCTCACCGTGGCCATCGGCGGGCTTGCTTCGGCAGAAGCTGCACTGCAATGGACGCTGGACTACACCCGTGAGCGCAAGGCGTTCGGCAAGGCGATTGCCGATTTCCAGAACACTCGCTTCAAACTGGCGGAGATGGCGACCGAGATTCAGATTGGCCGGGTCTTCGTCGACCGCTGCCTGGAACTGCACCTGCAAGGCAAGCTGGACGTGCCGACGGCGGCGATGGCCAAGTATTGGGGCACGGACCTGCAATGCAAGGTGCTCGACGAGTGCGTGCAGCTGCATGGCGGCTATGGATTTATGTGGGAATACCCGATTGCCCGGGCGTGGGCAGATGCGCGAGTGCAGCGGATTTATGCGGGGACCAATGAAATCATGAAGGAGATTATTGCGCGGTCGCTGTAATTTGCGGTGACTGGACTGACGCCTTCGCGAGCAAGTCGAGTCGTCGCACCGCCGCTCCCACATTTAACCGAGTTCTCTCATAAGAATGCGGTCGAATGTGGGAGCGGGCTTGCTCGCGAAGGCTTTTTATCAGGCGATCAAGGCGCAGGGTTCGGGTGATCCTTGTGAATCGCCTCAATCCCCTCCAGCACTTCATCCGACAGCTTCAGCTCGAAGCTGGCGATATTGCTCTCTAGTTGCTCCATCGTCGTCGCGCCAATGATGTTGCTGGTGACGAACGGTTGCTGAGTCACGAATGCCAGCGCCATCTGCGCCGGGTCCAGATCGTGTTCACGGGCCAGTGCCACGTAACGGCTGCATGCTGCTTCCGACTGTGGGTTGAAATAGCGGCTGAAGCGGCTGTAGAGGCTCAGGCGGCCTTTTGGTGGGCGCGCGCCACCTTCGTACTTGCCCGACAGGAAACCGAACGCCAGCGGCGAATACGCGAGCAAGCCGCATTGTTCACGAATGGCAATTTCTGCCAGGCCGACTTCGAAGCTGCGGTTGAGCAGGTTGTACGGGTTCTGGATCGACACGGCGCGTGGCCAGCCACGGGCTTCGGCCAGGGCGAGGAAGCGCATGGTGCCCCACGGCGTTTCATTGGACAGGCCGATGTGGCGGATCTTGCCGGCCTTGACCTGTTCGTCCAGCGCTTCGAGGGTGTCTTCCAGCGGCGTGAGGTTGGCTTCGCTCTTGTGCTTGTAACCCAGCTGGCCGAAGAAGTTGGTGCTGCGTTCCGGCCAGTGCAGTTGGTAAAGGTCGATGTAGTCGGTTTGCAGGCGTTTCAGGCTCGCATCCACGGCTTCGGTGATGTGTTGGCGGTTGTGACGCAGGTTTTTGTCGCGGATGTAGTCGATGGTGTTGCCCGGGCCGGCGATCTTGCTGGCGAGAATCCAGTCGGCGCGATCGCCGCGGCTTTTGAAGTAATTGCCGATGTAGCGCTCGGTGGTGGCGTAGGTTTCGGCCTTGGGCGGCACCGGGTACATCTCGGCCGTGTCGATGAAATTGATCCCGGCACTTTTGGCCCGTTCAATCTGCGCGAAGGCTTCAGCCTCGCTGTTTTGCTCGCCCCAGGTCATGGTTCCGAGGCAGATGGCGCTCACGTTCAGATTGGTTCTGCCTAGCTGGCGATAGTCCATCAGGTACTCCTTGGGCAAAACAATCATAAAAGCAGGTTGAATTATTTTTCGCAATCTGCATAATTGCGCACCTCTTTCTGCAGTGGAAGTGATGCGCCGCCGCCGAAGAATCTTGCCGTTGAACGGACGCGCCGACCCGAGCCCCCGAAAGCGTCTGTATCCGGCTGCCTTTGACTTGTCAAAGTACGCACTATTCAGTAAGATCCGCCGTCTAATTTACAGGGCGGCCCCTGAGGCTATAAAGAATGAAAACTTTTACTGCTAAACCGGAAACAGTACAGCGCGACTGGTTTGTCGTCGACGCTGCAGGTCAGACCCTGGGTCGTCTGGCCACCGAAATCGCGAGCCGTCTGCGTGGCAAGCATAAAGCTGAGTACACTCCTCACGTTGACACCGGCGATTACATCGTCGTTATCAATGCCGAGCAGATTCGTGTAACCGGTGCTAAAACCACCGACAAAATCTACTACTCCCACTCCGGTTTCCCGGGCGGCATCAAGTCGATCAACTTCGAAAAGCTGATCGCTAAAGCCCCTGAGCGCGTGATCGAGACCGCGGTCAAAGGCATGCTGCCTAAGAACCCGCTGGGTCGCGACATGTATCGTAAGCTGAAAGTCTATGCGGGCGCTGTACACCCTCATACTGCTCAGCAGCCCCAAGAACTGAAGTTTTAACGGAATAGTTCATTATGTCGGCGACTCAAAATTACGGCACTGGCCGTCGCAAGACCGCAACCGCACGCGTTTTCCTGCGTCCGGGTACTGGTAACATCTCCATCAACAACCGTTCGCTGGATAATTTCTTCGGCCGCGAAACTGCCCGCATGGTAGTTCGTCAGCCGCTGGAATTGACTGAGACTGTCGAGAAGTTCGACATCTACGTCACCGTGATCGGTGGTGGTGTAAGTGGTCAAGCTGGCGCAATCCGCCACGGTATCACTCGCGCACTGATGCAGTACGACGAAACCCTGCGTGGCGCTCTGCGCAAAGCTGGCTTCGTTACTCGCGATGCTCGTGAAGTTGAACGTAAGAAAGTCGGTCTGCGTAAAGCGCGTAAGCGTCCGCAGTACTCGAAGCGTTAATTCGCTTTCACGTTCAAAAAAGAACGCCCAGCCTCCTCACGGAGCTGGGCGTTTTTTTATGCGTGCGATTTATCAAAGAATTGCGCTGTGACAACTTGCCACAGCCGTAGAGCCCCTATACTGCAAGGCTTGGCAGTGGAGCCCTTGGGTAATTACCTTGTCAGAATTGGGGCTTTTCATTACCATTCGGCAAAATTTTTATAAGTACATAGATTTACTTAGTAGATGCCTGATTTAACAGGCCACAAAAGCTGATGGGAGAGGACTGAATGAGCAATGACGGCGTGAATGCAGGCCGGCGTCGCTTCTTGGTAGCAGCCACATCCGTGGTGGGTGCTGCAGGAGCGGTGGGGGCTGCGGTCCCGTTCGTGGGGTCATGGTTTCCCAGTGCCAAGGCGAAAGCCGCGGGTGCACCGGTGAAAGTGAATGTCAGCAAAATCGAGCCAGGCCAGCAGATGATTGCTGAGTGGCGCGGCCAGCCGGTATTCATTGTCCGCCGTACTCCGGAAATCCTGGGGAATCTGAAAAAGATCGAGGGCCAGCTGTCTGACCCGGACTCCAAGAACTCGACACAACCGACTTATGTCGACCCGGAAACGCGTTCGATCAAGCCAGAAGTACTGCTGCTGATCGGTATCTGCACACACCTGGGTTGCTCGCCAACCTTCCGTCCCGAAGTGGCACCTGCTGATCTGGGCAAGGACTGGGTAGGCGGCTATTTCTGCCCGTGCCACGGTTCCCACTACGATCTGGCTGGCCGCGTCTACAAGTCGCAACCTGCGCCTTTGAACCTGCCAGTTCCCCCGCATTCCTATGAGACCGACGACATCATTGTCATCGGCGTCGATACGGAGAAAGCGTGATGAGCAAGTTCATGGATTGGGTTGATGCGCGCTTTCCCGCGACCAAAATGTGGGAAGACCATCTCAGCAAGTACTACGCCCCGAAGAACTTCAACTTCTTCTATTTCTTTGGTTCCCTGGCGCTGCTCGTTCTGGTCAACCAGATCGTTACCGGTGTCTGGCTGACCATGAGCTACACCCCGTCGGCAGAAGAGGCGTTTGCTTCCGTCGAATACATCATGCGCGACGTCGAGTACGGCTCGATCCTGCGTCTGCTGCACTCCACCGGCGCTTCGGCGTTCTTCATCGTGGTTTATCTGCACATGTTCCGTGGCCTGCTCTACGGTTCGTACCAGAAGCCGCGTGAGCTGGTGTGGGTCTTTGGCATGCTGATCTACCTGGCGCTGATGGCTGAAGCCTTCATGGGTTACCTGCTGCCGTGGGGCCAGATGTCCTACTGGGGTGCCCAGGTGATCATCTCGCTGTTCGGTGCGATCCCGGTCATCGGTAACGACCTGACCCAGTGGATCCGTGGTGACTACCTGATTTCCGGTATTACCCTGAACCGCTTCTTCGCCCTGCACGTTGTTGCGTTGCCGATCGTGATCCTCGGTCTGGTGGTGCTGCACGTTCTGGCGTTGCACGAAGTCGGTTCGAACAACCCGGACGGTGTGGACATCAAGAAACACAAGGACGAAAACGGCGTACCGCTGGACGGCATTGCCTTCCACCCGTACTACACCGTGAAAGATATCGTCGGTGTGGTGGTGTTCCTGTTCATCTTCTGCTCGATCGTGTTCTTCTTCCCGGAAATGGGCGGTTACTTCCTCGAGAAGCCGAACTTCGAAGTGGCGAACGCCTTCAAGACCCCAGAGCACATCGCTCCGGTCTGGTACTTCACTCCGTTCTACGCGATTCTGCGGGCCATCCCGGACAAGCTCATGGGTGTTATCGCCATGGGGGCGTCGATTGCCATGCTGTTCGTCCTGCCGTGGCTGGACCGTAGCCCCGTCAAGTCGATGCGCTACAAAGGCTGGATGAGCAGGATCTGGTTGTGGGTGTTCTGCATTTCGTTCGTGATCCTGGGCGTGCTGGGCGTGTTGGCCCCGACTCCTGAGCGGACGTTGCTGTCGCAGGTATGCACCTTCCTGTACTTCGCCTACTTCATTCTGATGCCGTTCTACACCAGGCTCGAGAAGACCAAACCGGTTCCGGAAAGGGTGACTGGCTGATGAAAAAGTTATTTTTTGCACTGATTTTTGCTGCTCTGCCTGTCTTGTCCTTTGCGGCTGAACACGGTGGTCCTGAGCTGGAAAAGGTCGACATCGACGTTTCCGACAAGGCTGCCATGCAAGATGGCGCACGTACCTTTGCCAACTACTGCATGGGTTGCCACAGCGCCAAGTTCCAGCGCTATGAGCGCGTCGCCGATGACCTGGGCATTCCCCATGATCTGATGCTGTCGAACCTGGTGTTCACTGGCGCCAAGATTGGTGATCACATGAGCATCGGCATGCAGCCGGCAGACGCCAAGGCCTGGTTCGGCGCGGCGCCGCCCGACCTGACGCTGGTGGCTCGTGTTCGCGGTACTGACTGGCTCTATGGCTACCTGAAGTCGTTCTACGAAGACCCGTCGCGTCCATGGGGCGTGAACAACAAGGTTTTCCCGAACGTCGGTATGCCTAACGTCCTGGCGGGCCTGCAAGGTCGTCAGATCATCGGTTGCAAGCAGGTTCAGATCGTCGAAGACGGCAAGAAGCAGTTTGACCCGCTGACCGGTACACCTTTGACACATGAAGCATGTGATCAAATGACCATCGTGCCGAAAACGGGTGCCCTGACCGAAGAGCAGTTCGATGAGAAGGTCAAGAATCTGGTAACCTTCCTGGCTTACTCGGCTAACCCGGTTAAGTTGCAACATCAGCGCATTGGTACTTACGTCTTGCTGTACCTGGCGTTCTTCTTCGTGTTCGCTTATCTGCTCAAGCGCGAATACTGGAAAGATGTGCACTGATAAAGATTCAAGCAGTTGCTGTTAATCGCGCGCGCCCAAGGGCGCCTCTGAAGGTGTAACGAGTCTGGGTGATCCAGGCGTTACGGGAGGCGCCCTCTGGGCGCGCTCGTTTTTCCGCTTTCGATAATTTCAACAAGCGAGGAGGACCGCCATGGGCGTGACCAATCGGTTGGCCTGTTACTCCGACCCCGCCGACCACTATTCCCACCGAGTGCGTATCGTACTTGCAGAGAAGGGTGTCAGCGCCGAGATCATTTACGTGGAAGCTGGTCGTCAGCCGCCTAAACTGATTGAGGTGAACCCTTACGGAAGCCTGCCCACCCTGGTCGATCGTGACCTGGCGTTGTGGGAGTCGACCGTGGTGATGGAATATCTGGATGAGCGTTACCCGCACCCGCCCTTACTGCCGGTTTATCCTGTGGCGCGTGCAAACAGCCGTCTGCTGATTCATCGTATTCAGCGCGACTGGTGTGGCCTGGTGGATCTGATCCTGGATTCGAAGACCAAGGAAGCAGCCCGCGTTGTCGCTCGTAAAGAGCTGCGCGAGAGCCTGACAGGCGTGTCGCCGTTGTTCGCCGACAAGCCGTTTTTCCTCAGCGAGGAACAAAGTCTGGTGGATTGCTGCCTACTACCCATACTCTGGCGCTTGCCGATTTTGGGTATTGAACTGCCGCGGCCTGCCAAGCCGCTGCTTGATTATATGGAGCGCTCGTTTGCGCGTGAGGCTTTCCAGGCAAGTCTGTCTGGCGTCGAACGCGATATGCGCTAAGGCTTAAGGAGCCGCTATGAACTCCAGTCGACCTTATCTGGTCCGCGCGCTCTACGAGTGGATTGTGGACAACGATTGCACCCCGCACATGCTGGTCAATTCGGAATATCCGTCGGTGCAGGTGCCTCAGGGTTTTGCCAGTGACGGACAAATCGTCTTGAACGTGTCGCCACAAGCCGTGCGCCATTTGCACATGGACAATGAGGCGGTCAGCTTCGAAGGGCGCTTTGGTGGCGTGCCGCACACCCTGTACGTGCCTATCGCATCGATCTTGGGGATTTACGCCCGGGAGAACGGTCAGGGCATGGTGTTCGATCTGGAATCGCCTATGGAAGACGAGGAAGAGATCGAGCTGGATGATGATATTCCGCCACCCGACAGCGAGCCGCCGCGTCCCAGCGGTCGACCCAGTTTGAAAGTGGTGAAGTAATAAAAAAGGCGATCCGGATGGATCGCCTTTTTTGTGCCTGCGGTTTGGGTGTCAGTCGATGTACTCAAACAGCTTCACAATCTTCTGCACACCGGAAACGCCCTGTACCAGATTGGTCGCCTGAGTGGCTTCCTGTTTGGTCAGCAGGCCCAGCAAATAGACGATGCCGTTCTCGGTCACCACCTTGATGCGCGAACCGGGGATGTTGGCGTCTGCGAGCATCTGGGTCTTGATCTTGGTGGTCAGCCAGGCGTCGTTCTGGCGAGCCAGCAGCGAGGAGGGCGGCAGGATCTGCAATTCGTTGTGCACGGTTTTTACCCGTTGCACAGCGGCAGCGGCCTGTTCGGCCTTGGCCTTGAGGTCTTCACGAGGCGTCTGTCCGGCGAGCAGTACCACGCCGTTGAAGCTGGTGACGACAATGTGCGAATCCTTGTCCAGGGCCGGGTCGGCCTTGGCCACGTTGACGCCGACTTTGGTATCAATCAGGGAGTCGTCGATCTTGCTGCCGAAGGTGCGCGTGCCACGGTCATCTTCAATCGGCGCTTCACGGCTGGCGTTAACCACCGAGGTGCAGCCGCTGATGCCGATCAGGCACAGGGTCAAGGCCATCAGGCCAAGGCGATTAGGGGTCATTCTTCACTCCCGAACAGTTGGCTGTCGATCAGATCGCAAAGGCAATGGATCGCCAGCAGGTGGACTTCCTGAATACGTGCGGTGACATTGGCTGGTACGCGAATCTCGACGTCCTCCGGCAATAGCAGCGAGGCCATGCCGCCGCCATCGCGACCGGTCAATGCTACGACAATCATTTCGCGGTCATGTGCGGCCTGGATCGCTTGAATTATGTTTGCCGAGTTGCCACTGGTGGAAATCGCCAGCAATACATCGCCTGGCTGGCCAAGGGCGCGGATCTGTTTGGAGAAGATTTCGTTGTAGCTGTAGTCGTTGGCAATCGAGGTGATGGTCGAGCTGTCGGTGGTCAGCGCGATGGCTGGCAGGCTCGGGCGTTCACGCTCGAAGCGGTTGAGCAGTTCCGACGAAAAGTGCTGGGCGTCACCGGCGGAACCGCCGTTGCCGCAGGAAAGCATTTTGCCCTCATTGAGCAGGGCGTTGACCATCACTTGGCTGGCTTGCTCGATGTGCGGTGCAAGTACGTCCATCGCCATTTGCTTGGTGTCGATACTGGCCTGAAAAAGCTGGCGAATTCGGGATTGCATGTCCATCTGTGTGACCTTAATTAGCGCGGCTACTCGGCACATGAATGTGCAGCCCGCAAAGCAAAGAGCAAAAGTGTTGGGTGTAGGTGTCCGTTTCGGGGCGCAAGCGATCAGCTGTCGAAGGCATTCTGAATCCAGTTCAACTGATCAAGGTTGCTGTCGATGGCAACCACGTCGAAACGGCAAGGGGAATTGGCCCAACGCGACTCGCGCTGAAGAAAATACTGCGCGGCGAAAATCAGTTTTTGCCGTTTGCGCTCATCGATGCTATCGAGCGCGCCACCCCATTGGGTGTTTTTTCTGTAGCGGACTTCAACGAATACTACTGTATCGCCATCAAGCATGACCAGATCAAGCTCGCCGCGTTTACACAACCAGTTCTGCGCCAGCAGGCGCAGACCGTGTTGTTGAAGATGCTCGAGCGCATGGCGCTCGGCATCTTGACCGCTTTGCTGGCGTGACCTGTCAGGCATCAGTTCGGGGTGTCCGGCAGGCGTTGAACCTGACCGTTGACGAACTGGGCCCAAGGCAACTGACGCACGACGCGTTGGTTCTGAGTCATGCCCAGGCTGCCCGACTGGCCCGAGATGCGGCTGTCTGGCAAGGCCTTGAGTTGGCCCAGGCGCGGCGCCAGGCGGTAAGCATCGACGCCCATGGCGTACAGGCGACCGAGGCTGCCGCCGGCTTGTGGCCATTGCGCCGTCACTTGTTTGCGCAATGGATCATTGGCGTCCAGCAACCATGGGGTTTCGCAGAAGCGAATGCCGTTCATGTCGTTGTACTGATTGACGTCGCCACTGGCGCTGAACACGTGGGAGGTGGCGTAAACCGGCACATCACCTGCGTACTGGAAGTTCAGGGTCGGTTTGATCTGCTGGGCCTGTTGCGGTGTGGCGGCCAGGAAGATGAACTCGATGTCCTGACGACGCGAAGGCTGGGCTGCTACCTGCGAACCGACAGTGCTTTGCAGGCTTTTCGCGCGGCCTTCGCTCTGGCGCAGCTGGAACATGTCAGCAATCTGCTGGGCCAGTTGAACCGGTTGGTCTACGCGTTCAGTGGCGACGATGGTGCCACCGTTGGCTTGCCAGTCCTGGCTGAATGCGCGGAGTACACGATCGCCCCATTCGCCTTTCGGCACCATGATGGCGGCGCGATGCAGGCCATCGGCACGTGCGCGGCGAGACACTTCGCGGGCTTCGTCTTCAGCCGCCAGGCCAAACTGGAACAGTTGGGCCGGGCCTTGTTCGCCTTCGCTGTAGTTCAGCGCCAACGTCGTGATGGGCAATTGCGGACGCGAGCTGAGTTGTTTGACCAGCGGTTTTTCCAGCGGGCCTACTACCAGTTGCACGCCATCGGCCTGGGCCTTGCGATAGAACTCGTCCATCGACGTCAGCTTCGAGCTGTCATAAAACTCGATGGCGGGTGGCTTCTGCCCGGCCTGTTGAGCCTGGTAGTGAGCCGCCATGAAACCTTCGCGCAATGCTTTGCCGACCGAGGCCAGCGGGCCGTCCTGTGGCAGCAGCAGGGCGATCTTGCTCAGGGGCTGGCTGGCCAGTTCCTTGAGGTTGGTCAGTGCCTGCGGCAGATGAACGGCGGCTGGGTGTTTAGGGTTTTGCGCGCGCCAGTTATCAATCGCGGCCTGCTGTTGTTCCAGCGTACCGGCCGATTTCACCGCCAGCGCCAGACCCATCCAGCCGCCGAGGTCGTCGGAGGTGGTGGGTTGCAGTTGCTCGGTAGGCAGCGAGGCGATCAGGGTCCAGATCGCTTCGTGGTTTTTGCTGGCCGCTTCACCGCTCAGCATAGGCGCGATGAAAATACGCTCCCGTGCGGCAGCCAGCGTCTGGCCATCGGCTTCAAGGGCGCGAGCGTGAACAGTGCCGGTGCGAACCTGTTGCTCGACGGGCAATTCACTCAGGTGTTGCAGGCTCGGGTGGCTCAAGGCGGTCAGCGCCGCTTTGGGCTGGTTGCGCACCATCGCCAGTTCCGCCGTCAGCGTGCTGGCGAAGACTTGTGGGCCTGGCTTGAGTTGCTCGACCGGAACCAGCTGCAGGATTTGCGCGGACTGACCGGCATTCCCCTGGCGGTAGGCCACGTCCGCAGCGCTCAAGCGCAACAGGGCGGCTTTTTCCGGATCCTTGCTTTGATTCGCCTGCTCGAGCAGTTGCTCGATGCTGGCATCCGGGGTCCGTGGAAGTTCGCCAAGGCTGGAAGAGGGCGAGCTGGCGCAAGCCGCCAGCAAGGCAGCGAGGCAGAGGGCAGTGAACAGCCGCAGGCAAGCGATCATGTAGTGTTCCTGATACTCGATCAAATTAGCGTGGAATTGTACCCAAGCACTGGCCGGGGCGCGATGTTACTGGCGTGAATCGATCAATTTAGCTCGTGTAAATGTTGCAGTACTGCACAAATGGCGGAAAAACCCGGCAAGGGCCAAGCGTATCGCAAGCGCCGCTACGCGCTACAATGTCGCCTTTTACCGATCATGAGGTGTGCGCTTTGACTGCTCCAGGTGCTTTGAATTCCGCTGCTGGCTCGCTTTATGTGGTGGCGACGCCCATCGGCAACCTGGACGACATCAGTGCGCGTGCACTGAAGATCCTGCGCGACGTCGCGTTGATTGCCGCCGAAGACACGCGTCACTCCCAGCGTTTGATGCAGCATTTCGGCATCCCGACACCGTTGGCAGCTTGTCACGAACACAACGAACGGGATGAAGGTAGCCGCTTTATCACCCGTCTGCTGGCCGGTGACGATGTGGCGCTGATCTCCGATGCCGGTACGCCGCTGATTTCCGATCCCGGTTATCACCTGGTGCGTCAGGCTCGTGCTGCGGGGATCAATGTGGTGCCGGTGCCGGGAGCCTGTGCATTGATCGCAGCGTTGTCGGCGGCGGGTTTGCCATCTGACCGGTTCATTTTTGAGGGCTTCCTGCCGGCCAAGGCTGTCGGGCGCCGCGCTCGTCTCGAGTTGGTAAAGGAAGAGCCGCGCACGCTGATTTTCTACGAAGCGCCGCACCGCATCCTTGAATGCCTGCAAGACATGGAGCTGGTGTTCGGTGGCGAGCGTCAGGCGCTGCTGGCTCGGGAAATCACTAAAACCTTTGAAACCCTTAAAGGCCTGCCGCTGGCCGAGTTGCGCGAGTTCGTCGAGTCGGACAGCAATCAGCAGCGCGGCGAGTGTGTGGTGCTGGTGGCTGGCTGGGCTGCGCCCGAGACCGAAGACGCCGTCAGCAGCGAAGCGATGCGCATCCTTAACCTGTTGCTGGAGGAGATGCCGCTCAAGCGTGCAGCGGCATTGGCGGCGCAAATCACCGGCGAGCGCAAGAATGTGCTGTATCAGGTCGCACTGGATAAGCAGAAGGGCGAGTAAAACCCGACGTGCTGGAGGGGTCGAAGGCGTTTAGCGCTTGTTCTTCGGCCGCTCTGCCGTTAACCTTCGCGGCGGAGAGTCGATCGGACAGTCGCTGCCCTCTATGAAAATTAGGGGGGGGAGGAAAGTCCGGGCTCCATAGGGCGAAGTGCCAGGTAATGCCTGGGAGGCGTGAGCCTACGGAAAGTGCCACAGAAAATAACCGCCTAAGCGCTTCGGCGCCGGTAAGGGTGAAAAGGTGCGGTAAGAGCGCACCGCACGTCTGGCAACAGTTCGTGGCTAGGTAAACCCCACTTGGAGCAAGACCAAATAGGGTCCCAAGGCGTGGCCCGCGCTGGGACCGGGTAGGTTGCTAAAGATGTCCAGTGATGGCCATCGTAGACGAATGACTGTTCAAGACAGAACCCGGCTTACAGATCGACTCTCCACCTTTTTCCCCCTCCCTGTTTGAATCGTTGAACAGGGCGCCAGTGATGGCAGTTTCCCTCCGTTCAGAATCATCAGCAGAAGCACTTTCGTAATACCAAAAAAATCTTACTCTTAACAAACTACTTTAACTTTCGAGCGCAGCCTTCCGTGCTGATTCAAGTTATTGAGTCGAATGACACGTCAGATTCCCGTAACACCTCCTCCTGTGCTCCTAAATCTCAGTTCTGTAAGGGTTTTCCTTTAATCCGCGCCTTGACGGTGCGGTGGCCGCATTCCTATAGTGTGCGCAAGTGGCGGAAAGTGGCATGAAGTGGGTTTTTTGAACGTAAAACGCTAAAATTTGGAGAAACGCTGACGTGTTTCGCGGAGCTAACGCTATCAGTCTCGATGCAAAGGGCCGTCTCGCCATGCCGAGCCGGTACCGTGACGAGCTCGTTTCGCGTAGTTCCGGTCAGTTAATCGTCACAATCGATGCCGTTGATCCATGTTTGTGTGTTTACCCCCTCGATGAGTGGGAAATTATTGAAACCAAACTGCGCGCACTGCCTTCGCTTCGCGAAGAGAACCGCCGCCTGCAACGTTTACTGATTGGTAATGCCGTCGACCTCGAGCTCGATGGCAGTGGTCGTTTTCTGGTTCCACCGCGTCTTCGTGAATATGCCAAGTTGGATAAGCGCGCGATGTTGGTAGGCCAACTGAACAAGTTCCAATTGTGGGACGAGGATGCCTGGGATGCGGTTTCTGCCGCTGACCTGGCTGCTATTCAACAACCGGGCGCCATGCCTGATGAACTGCGTGATTTGATCCTGTGACTATTGATAGCGGCTTTAACCACATCACCGTACTGCTTGACGAAGCCGTCGAGGCTCTCGCCGTACGTCCTGATGGCTGCTATCTGGACGGTACGTTCGGGCGCGGCGGTCACAGCCGGCTGATCTTGAGTCAGCTGGGGCCTGATGGCCAGTTGCTCGGATTTGACAAGGATCCTCAAGCCATTGCCACCGGGCAGACGCTAGCGGCCGAAGACGGCCGCTTTGTCGTTGTGCAGCGCAGCTTTGCCGAGCTCGGTTCGGAAGTTGCCGACCGCGGCCTGGCCGGCAAGGTCAGCGGCGTTCTGCTCGACCTCGGCGTGTCTTCGCCGCAGCTCGACGACCCTGAGCGCGGCTTCAGTTTCCTCAATGACGGCCCGCTGGACATGCGCATGGACCCGTCCCGCGGGATCAGCGCTGCCGAATTCGTCAACACTGCGCCGGTGGAAGAAATCGCTCGTGTGTTCAAAGAGTACGGCGAAGAACGTTTCTCCGGTCGTATGGCCCGTGCCGTGGCCGAGCGCCGCGACATCAAGCCGTTCGAACGCACCGCTGATCTGGCCGAAGTCCTGAAAGTCGCCAACCCGGCGTGGGAAAAGGGCAAGAACCCGGCGACCCGCGCGTTCCAGGGCTTGCGTATTCACGTCAATAACGAATTGGGCGATCTGGAAGCCGGCCTCGAAGCCGCTCTGGAATGCCTGGAAGTCGGCGGCCGCCTGGTCGTTATCAGCTTCCACTCGCTGGAAGACCGCATCGTCAAACTGTTCATGCGCAAACTGGTAAAAGGTGAGGCCGACAATCTGCCGCGCAATCTGCCGGTGCGTCACGTCGCATTCGAACCGATCATCAAGATCCATGGCAAAGCGCAGTCCGCCTCCGAGGCCGAACTCAAAGCCAACCCACGTTCCCGTAGCGCCGTCATGCGCGTCGCGGAGAAGCTGCGGTGAGCAAGCTTTTCGCCAAGCCACTGCCCGGCGGAAGCTTTTTCATGCTGCTGCTGTTTCTGGCCGTGCTCGTTTCGGCGATCGGTGTGTCTTACAGCGCCCACTGGAACCGTCAGCTGTTGAACTCGCTTTACAACGAGTTGAGCGTGCGCGACAAGGCGCAGGCCGAGTGGGGACGCCTGATTCTCGAGCAGAGCACCTGGACCGCCCACAGCCGTATCGAAGTGCTGGCCACCGAACAGCTGAAGATGCGCATTCCTGGTGCCGCTGAAGTGCAGATGGTGACGCCATGATGAAACTCGAAGGGGCAATGTTCCCATGGCGTTTCCGCCTGGTACTGGGGTTGCTCGGCATCATGGTCGCGGCGATCTCCTGGCGCATCATCGACCTGCAAGTCATCGACCGTGCCTTCCTTAAAGGTCAGGGTGATGCGCGCAGTGTTCGTCATATTCCTATTCCGGCTCACCGTGGTCTGATCACCGACCGTAACGGCGAGCCTTTGGCCGTGAGTACGCCGGTCACCACGCTGTGGGCCAACGCCAAGGAAATGCAAACGGCCAAGGAAAAATGGCCGGCACTGGCGGCGGCGCTGGGTCAGGACCCGAAAGCCTTGACTGAACGTCTCGAAGCCCAGGCCAACAAAGAATTCATCTATCTGGTGCGCGGGCTGACCCCCGAGCAGGGCCAGTCGGTGCTCGACCTGAAAGTACCGGGCGTCTACGGCATTGAAGAGTTCCGGCGCTTCTACCCGGCCGGTGAAGTCACCGCGCACATGGTCGGATTTACCGACATCGATGACCACGGTCGTGAAGGCGTCGAACTGGCTTATGACGAATGGCTCGCCGGGGTCGCCGGCAAGCGTCAGGTCATCAAGGACCGGCGCGGAAGGCTGATCAAGGATGTCCAGGTCACCAAAAACGCCAAGGCCGGCAAGCCCTTGGCGTTGTCCATTGACCTGCGCCTGCAATACCTGGCCAACCGCGAACTGCGTAACGCGATCATCGAGAACGGCGCCAAGGCTGGCAGCCTGGTGATCATGGACGTGAAGACCGGCGAGATCCTCGCCATGGTCAACCAGCCGACCTACAACCCGAACAACCGTCGCAACCTGCAACCGGCGATGATGCGTAACCGCGCGATGATCGACGTGTTCGAACCGGGTTCGACCATGAAGGCGATCTCGATGAGCGCCGCCATCGAAACCGGTCGCTGGAAACCGAGCGATACCGTCGAGGTGTACCCGGGCTCCTTGCAGATCGGCAAGTACACCATCAAGGACGTATCGAAGACCGAAGGCCCGGTGCTCGACCTGACCGGGATTCTGATCAATTCCAGTAACGTCGGCATGAGTAAGGTCGCGTTCGATATCGGTGGCGAAACGATTTTCCGTCTGGCGCAAAAAGTCGGCCTCGGCCAGGACACCGGCCTCGGCTTCCCGGGCGAGCGCGTCGGCAACCTGCCGAACTACCGTGAATGGCGCAAGGCTGAAACCGCGACGCTGTCCTACGGCTACGGTATTTCCGTGACCGCGATCCAGCTGGTTCACGCCTTCTCGGCGCTGGCCAACAACGGTCGTCTCGCGCCGCTGACCCTGATCAAAACCGACAAGGCACCGCAGACCACGCAAGTGCTGCCGGAAGCCGTCGCCAAAACCATGCAAGGCATGCTGACCCAAGTGATCGAAGCACCGCGCGGTGTGTTCCGTGCGCAGGTGCCGGCGTATCACGTGGCCGGCAAGTCGGGTACTGCACGTAAAACGTCGGTGGGCACCAAGGGCTACGCCGAGAACTCGTACCGCTCGCTGTTCGCCGGCTTCGGCCCGATGAGCGATCCGCGTTATGCCATCGTCGTGGTGATCGATGAACCGACCAAGGCCGGTTACTTCGGTGGTCTGGTCTCGGCGCCAGTGTTCAGCAAAGTGATGTCCGGGACGCTGCGCCTGATGAACATCACGCCGGACAACCTGCCGCCGACGCAAACCGCGAACGCGACCCCTGTTGTTCCGCTGAAAGCCAATGGAGGGCGCGGCTGATGTCTCTAAGTCTGAATAAAATTTTCGCCCACGCTGGCCGCGATCTGTTGATCCGCGAATTGGCGCTCGACAGCCGCAACGTGCGCGCTGGCGACTTGTTTCTCGCTGTTCCTGGCGGGCGTTTTGACGGTCGCGCGCACATCGCCGACGCGCTGCAACGCGGCGCGGCCGCCGTGGCGTATGAAGTCGAAGGCTCGACCGTATTGCCGATCACTGACGTGCCGATGATTCCGGTCAAAGGCCTGGCCGCACAGCTGTCGGACATCGCCGGGCGCTTTTATGGCGACCCGAGCCGTCACCTGAATCTGGTCGGCGTGACCGGCACCAACGGCAAAACCAGCGTGACCCAATTGGTTGCCCAGGCGCTCGATCTGCTTGGCCAACATTGCGGCATCGTCGGCACGTTGGGCTCCGGTTTCCATGGCGCGCTGCAAAGCGGCCTGCACACCACACCGAATCCAATCGCCGTGCAAGCGACCCTGGCCGACCTGAAAAAGGCCGGCGCCAAAGCGGTCGCCATGGAAGTCTCGTCCCACGGTCTGGATCAGGGTCGCGTCACCGCGTTGGCGTTTGATGTGGCGGTGATGACCAATCTGTCCCGCGATCACCTCGATTACCACGGCACCATGCAGGCCTACGGCGAGGCCAAGGCCAAGCTGTTTGCCTGGAACGATTTGAAGTGCCGGGTGGTGAACCTCGACGACGACTTCGGCCGGCAACTGGCTGCCGAAAAGCGTGAGTCGCGTTTGATCACCTACAGCCTCGAAGACAGCAGCGCCTACCTGTATTGCCGTGAAGCGCAATTCGACGACGAAGGTGTGCGCGCCACGTTGGTGACGCCGCAGGGCGAACACCATTTGCGCAGCACCTTGCTCGGTCGCTTCAACCTGAGCAACGTCCTGGCCGCCGTCGGCGCGTTGCTCGGTCTGGATTATGCGCTGGACGAAATTCTCAACGTCCTGCCGAAACTCGAAGGCCCGGCCGGTCGCATGCAGCGCCTCGGTGGCGGTACTCAGCCGCTGGTGGTGGTCGATTACGCCCACACCCCGGACGCGCTCGAAAAAGTCTTGATGGCCCTGCGTCCACACGCCAAGGGTCGCTTGCTGTGCCTGTTCGGCTGCGGCGGCGATCGTGATCGCGGCAAGCGTCCGCTGATGGCCGAAGTGGTCGAGCGTCTGGCCGATGGCGTACTGGTCACCGATGACAACCCTCGCACCGAAGACCCGTCTGTGATCTTCGATGACATCCGCGCCGGCTTCACGGCTGTGGATAAAGTGACGTTCGTCGCTGGCCGTGGCCAGGCGATTGCCCAATTGATCGCCAGCGCTTCGGCGGATGACGTGATCGTCCTGGCCGGTAAAGGTCACGAGGACTATCAGGAGATCAACGGCGAGCGTCACGACTTCTCCGATCTGGTCGAGGCCGATCACGCCCTGACCGCATGGGAGGTGGCTCATGCTTAAAGCCTTGAAACTGAGCGAACTGACCGGCGCGTTGAACGGCCAACTGCTCGCTGCCGATGCGACGTTCGATGGCGTCAGCATCGACAGTCGTGCGATCAAGCCTGGCCAACTGTTTATTGCCCTGACCGGCCCGCGTTTCGACGGTCATGACTACCTGAACGACGTGGCCAACAAAGGCGCGGTGGCCGCACTGGTCGAGCGTGAAGTCGCCGCCAGCGCGTTGCCACAACTGCTGGTCAAGGACACTCGTCAGGCCCTCGGCCAACTGGGCGCGCTGAACCGTGCGGCGTTCACTCACCCGGTCGCAGCCATCACCGGTTCCAGCGGCAAGACCACGGTCAAGGAAATGCTCGCGAGCATCCTGCGCACGCGCGGTCCGGTGCTGGCGACCCGTGGCAACCTGAACAACGACCTCGGCGTGCCGCTGACCTTGCTCGAACTCGCGCCGGAACACACCGCCGCCGTGATCGAACTCGGTGCCTCGCGCCTTGGCGAAATTGCCTACACCGTGGCCATGACCAAACCCCACGTGGCCATCCTCAACAACGCCGGGACTGCCCACGTTGGCGAGTTTGGCGGGCCGGAAAAAATCGTTGAAGCCAAAGGCGAAATTATCGAAGGGCTCGAGGCCGATGGCATCGCCGTTCTTAATCTCGACGACAAGGCGTTTGAAATCTGGAAGACCCGCGCGGCAGGTCGCAAAGTATTGACGTTCGCCCTGAGCAACCTCAGCGCCGATTTCTACGCCAGCGACCTGGACCGCGACGCTCGCGGTTGCCCGGCGTTCAACCTGCACACGCCTGAAGGTGTAGAGCGCGTTCAACTGAACCTGCTCGGCACGCATAACGTTGCCAACGCCATGGCCGCTGCCGCTGGCGCGCATGCCTTGGGCGTGTCGCTGTTCGGCATCGCCACGGGCCTGGCCGCCGTGCAACCGGTCAAGGGTCGCACTGTCGCGCAATTGGCCACCAACGGCATGCGCGTGATCGATGACACGTACAACGCAAACCCGACCTCCATGTGCGCCGCTGTTGATATACTCGCCGGCTTTTCCGGTCGCACCGTTCTGGTGCTCGGGGATATCGGCGAGTTGGGCGATTGGGCGGAGCAGGGGCACCGCGATGTGGGCGAATACGCTCGCGGCAAAGTATCCGCGCTGTATGCCGTCGGACCGATGATGGTTCACGCCGTAAACGCTTTCGGTCCACAGGCCTTTCACTTCAGCACTCAGGCTGAACTGATCAAGGCCCTGGGCGCCGAGCAGGACACCAACACCACCATTTTGATCAAGGGTTCGCGCAGCGCTGCGATGGAAAACATCGTCGCCGCTTTGTGCGGGTCCAGTCTGGAGAAACATTAATGCTGCTGCTGCTAGCGGAGTATCTGCAACAGTTCTACAAAGGCTTCGCGGTCTTCCAGTACCTGACCCTGCGCGGGATTCTCGGTGTGCTGACCGCGCTGGTCTTGTCGCTGTGCTATGGCCCGTGGATGATCCGCACCCTGCAGAACCGTCAGATCGGTCAATCCGTTCGCAACGACGGTCCACAGTCGCACTTGTCCAAGTCGGGTACGCCGACCATGGGCGGCGCGCTGATTCTGTCGTCCATCGGCGTCAGCACCTTGCTCTGGGCTGACCTGAGCAACCGTTATGTCTGGACTGTGCTGCTGGTGACTTTGCTGTTCGGTGCCATCGGTTGGGTCGACGATTACCGCAAAGTGATCGAGAAGAACTCCCGTGGCTTGCCGAGCCGCTGGAAGTACTTCTGGCAGTCGGTGTTCGGCCTGGGCGCAGCGATCTTCCTTTATATGACTGCCGCCACTCCGGTGGAAACCACCCTGATCCTGCCGATGCTCAAGGATTACAGCATTCCGCTGGGCGCAGGCTTCATCGTCCTGACCTACTTCGTGATCGTCGGTTCGAGCAACGCGGTCAACCTGACTGACGGCCTCGATGGCCTGGCAATCATGCCGACCGTGATGGTCGGCGGCGGCCTGGGGATCTTCTGCTACCTGTCGGGTAACGTGAAATTCGCTGAATACCTGCTGATTCCTTATGTACCGGGCGCGGGTGAGCTGATCGTGTTCTGCGGCGCGCTGATCGGTGCGGGCCTCGGGTTCCTCTGGTTCAACACTTACCCGGCCCAGGTGTTCATGGGCGACGTCGGCGCACTGGCGCTGGGCGCCGCGCTGGGCACTATCGCGGTGATCGTCCGTCAGGAAATCGTCCTGTTCATCATGGGCGGTGTGTTCGTGATGGAGACCCTGTCGGTGGTCATCCAGGTGGCTTCTTTCAAGATGACCGGTCGCCGCGTGTTCCGCATGGCACCGATTCACCACCACTTTGAACTCAAGGGCTGGCCTGAGCCACGCGTGATCGTCCGTTTCTGGATCATCACCGTGATTCTCGTACTGGTCGGCCTTGCCACCCTGAAGCTGAGGTAGAAACTCGTGTCTCTGATCGCTTCTGACCACTTCCGCATCGTTGTCGGCCTCGGCAAGAGCGGCATGTCCCTGGTTCGCTTCCTGGCGAACCGGGGCACGTCGTTTGCCGTGGCCGATACGCGGGAAAATCCACCGGAACTGGCCACGCTCAAGCGTGACTATCCGCACGTGGAAGTGCGTTGTGGCGAGCTGGACGTCGAGTTCCTGTGCCGTGCCGACGAGCTCTACGTGAGCCCCGGCCTGGCGCTGGCGACCCCGGCCCTGCAGGCTGCCGCCGCCCGTGGCGTGAAATTGTCCGGTGACATCGAGCTGTTCGCGCGTAACGCGAAGGCGCCGATTGTCGCCATCAGCGGTTCCAATGCGAAAAGCACCGTCACTACCCTGGTCGGCGAGATGGCCGTCGCGGCGGGCAAGCGTGTGGCGGTCGGCGGCAACCTCGGTACGCCGGCGCTGGACCTGCTGGGCGATGACATCGAGCTGTACGTGATGGAGCTGTCGAGTTTCCAGCTGGAAACCACCGATCAACTGAACGCCGAAGTGGCGACTGTGCTCAACGTCAGCGAAGACCACATGGACCGTTACAGCGGTCTGCCGGCCTATCACCTGGCCAAGCACCGGATCTTCCGTGGCGCCAGGCAGTTTGTGGTCAACCGTCAGGACGCCCTGAGCCGTCCGTTGATGGGCGAGGGCCAGCCGTGCTGGACCTTCGGTTTGAGCAAACCTGATTTCAAGGCGTTCGGTATCCGCGAAGAAGACGGCGAGAAGTTCCTGGCCTTCGAATTCCAGAACCTGATGCCGGTGCGCGAGTTGAAAATTCGTGGCGCCCACAACCAGTCCAACGCCCTCGCGGCATTGGCGCTGGGCCACGCCGTCGGTCTGCCATTCGACGCCATGCTCACGGCCCTGCGCAGCTTTGCCGGCCTCGAGCATCGCTGTCAGTGGGTGCGTGATCTGGACGGCGTCGGCTACTACAACGATTCCAAAGCCACCAACGTCGGTGCCGCACTGGCGGCCATCGAAGGTTTGGGTGCAGACATCGACGGCAAGATCGTGCTGATCGCCGGTGGCGACGGCAAGGGTGCCGAGTTCAATGACCTGCGTGATCCGGTGGCGGCCAACTGCCGCGCCGTGATCCTGATGGGGCGTGACTCCGACAAGATCGGCCAGGCCATCGGCGATGCCGTGCCGCTGATCCGCGTCGGTTCGCTGGTCGAAGCCGTGGAGCAATGCCGCGCGGCCGCCCACCCCGGAGACGTGGTGTTGCTGTCACCGGCCTGCGCCAGTTTCGACATGTTCAAGAACTACGAAGACCGTGGTCACCAGTTCGTCCAAGCTGTGGAGGAACTGGCATGAGCCTGAGAAATATCATCAAGCCTTATCCGTCGCCGATCATCACCGGGCGCGGGGTCGACCTCGACTTCCCGATGCTCGCCGGTTGCCTGGCCTTGATCGGCCTGGGCCTGGTCATGATTGCATCGGCCTCGACCGAAGTTGCCGCAGTGCAATCGGGCAGTGCCCTGTATTACATGATCCGCCACCTTATCTACATCGTTCTGGGCCTGGGTGCCTGCGTCATCACCATGATGATCCCGATCGCCACCTGGCAACGCCTTGGCTGGCTGATGCTGCTGGGTGCGTTCGGTTTGCTGGTGATGGTGATCATTCCGGGGATCGGCCGTGAAGTGAACGGTTCGATGCGCTGGATCGGTTTCAGCTTCTTCAACGTTCAGCCTTCCGAGATCGCCAAGGTGTTCGTGGTGATCTACCTCGCCGGCTATCTGGTGCGTCGCCAGAAAGAAGTGCGCGAAAGCTGGATGGGCTTCTTCAAGCCATTCATCGTGCTGCTGCCAATGGCCGGCCTGTTGCTGATGGAACCGGACTTCGGTGCCACCGTCGTGATGATGGGGGCGGCGGCGGCGATGTTGTTCCTGGGCGGGGTCGGGCTGTTCCGGTTTTCCTTGATGGTGGTCCTGGCCGTCGCGGCGGTGGTGTTGTTGATTCAAGTGCAGCCGTATCGAATGGCGCGTCTGACCAACTTTGCCGACCCATGGGCCGACCAGTTTGGTGCCGGTTATCAGTTGTCTCAGGCATTGATCGCGTTTGGTCGCGGCGAATGGCTGGGCGTTGGCCTGGGCAACAGCGTGCAGAAACAGTTTTACCTGCCGGAAGCCCACACTGACTTCGTGTTCTCGGTGCTGGCTGAAGAACTGGGGGCCGTGGGTTCGTTGTGCACCGTGGCGCTGTTCGTGTTTGTCTGTATTCGTGGCATGTACATCGGTTATTGGGCCGAGAAGGCCAAGCAGTTCTTCGCCGCCTACATTGCGTACGGCCTGTCGTTCCTGTGGATTGGTCAGTTCTTGATCAACATCGGCGTGAACGTCGGCCTGCTGCCGACCAAAGGCCTGACCCTGCCATTCCTCAGCTACGGCGGCAGTTCGTTGGTGATTTGCGGTGCCTGTCTCGGCTTGTTGCTGCGCATCGAGTGGGAGAGTCGAACCCACCTGGGCAGCGAAGAGATGGAGTTCCATGAGAGTGACTTCGCCGAGGAGCCACCCCATGGGCGCTAACGTATTGATCATGGCGGGCGGCACCGGGGGCCACGTGTTCCCGGCACTGGCTTGCGCTCGCGAATTCCAGGCCCGCGGTTACACCGTGCATTGGCTCGGGACGCCGCGCGGCATCGAGAACGACCTGGTGCCGATGGCCGGTATCGAGTTGCATCGAATCAACGCCAGCGGCTTGCGCGGCAAGGGCAAATTGTCCCTGCTCAAGGCGCCGTTCATGTTGCTCAAATCCGTCTGGCAGGCGCGGGCGATCATTCGTCAGCTGCGGCCGGTGTGCGTGGTCGGCTTCGGTGGTTACGTGACCGGCCCTGGCGGTGTTGCCGCCAAACTGGCCGGTGTGCCGGTGATCGTTCACGAACAGAACGCCGTGGCCGGTACCGCCAATCGGTTGCTGGTGCCGTTGGCCGCCCGAGTCTGTGAAGCGTTCCCCGACACCTTTACCCTGTCGGACAGCCGTCGGACCACCGGTAACCCGGTGCGCACCGAGCTGTTCCTCGAAACGGCACGACCAGCCCTGGCCGGTCGCAAGGCGCGTTTGCTGATCCTGGGTGGAAGCCTGGGCGCAGAACCGTTGAACAAATTGCTGCCTGAAGCCCTGTCGCAAGTCGCCCCCGACCTGCGTCCGGAAGTGTTCCATCAGGCCGGTAAAAACCACGATGAAGTGACTGCAGAGCGCTATCGCGCGGCTGGCGTCGAGGCGCAAGTGCAGCCTTTCATCAAAGACATGGCCCAAGCCTATGGCTGGGCCGACCTGGTGGTGTGCCGCGCAGGCGCGCTGACCATCAGTGAACTGGCCGCCGCCGGTCTGCCCTCGATGCTGGTGCCTTTGCCCCACGCGATCGACGATCACCAGACCCGCAACGCCGATTATTTGGCCCGTGAAGGCGCTGCCTTCCTGATGCCGCAAAGAACGACTGGCGCAGCGGATCTTGCCGCTCGCCTGACAGAGGTCCTGATGCAACCACAACGACTCAACGATATGGCTACTGCGGCACGCCGCCTGGCCAAACCCGATGCCACCCGTAACGTGGTCGATACCTGCCTGGAGGTGGCCCATGGTTGAGAATCAGAAAGCCATGCCGCAACCGGAAATGCGCCGCATCCGTAAAATCCACTTCGTCGGTATCGGCGGCGTGGGCATGTGCGGGATTGCCGAAGTGTTGTTGAACCTGGGCTATGACGTCTCCGGTTCCGACCTGAAAGCGTCGCCGGTCACCGAGCGCCTGGAGTCTTTCGGCGCGCATATCTTCATCGGTCACCGTGCCGAGAACGCTTCCTCTGCCGATGTGCTGGTGGTATCGAGCGCCGTCAACACCTCCAACCCGGAAGTCGCGACCGCGCTGGAACGCCGTATCCCGGTGGTACCACGCGCCGAGATGCTGGCCGAGCTGATGCGCTACCGCCACGGCATCGCCGTCGCCGGTACCCACGGCAAGACCACCACCACCAGCCTGATCGCCTCGGTGTTCGCTGCCGGTGGCCTGGACCCGACGTTCGTCATTGGTGGCCGTCTGAATGCCGCGGGCACCAATGCCCAGCTCGGCACCAGCCGTTACCTGATCGCCGAAGCCGACGAAAGCGACGCCAGTTTCCTGCACTTGCAGCCGCTGGTGGCCGTGGTCACCAACATCGACGCCGACCACATGGCGACCTACGACGGTGACTTCAACAAACTGAAGAAAACCTTCGTCGAGTTCCTCCACAACCTGCCGTTCTACGGTCTGGCGGTGGTGTGCCTGGACGATCCGGTGGTGCGTGAAATCCTTCCGCTGGTCAAGCGCCCGACCGTTACCTACGGCTTCGGCGATGACTGCGACGTGCGCGCGATCAATGTGCGTCAGCAGGGCATGCAGACCTTCTTCACCGTGCTGCGCCCTGAGCGCGAGCCGCTGGATGTTTCTGTGAACATGCCGGGGAACCACAACGTATTGAATGCGCTGGCGACCATCTGCATCGCCTCTGACGAGGGCGTCAGCGATGAAGCCATCGTCCAGGGCCTGTCCGGGTTCCAGGGTGTCGGTCGACGCTTCCAGGTCTACGGCGAACTGCCGGTCGACGACGGCAGCGTGATGCTGGTCGACGACTACGGTCACCACCCGACCGAAGTCGCTGCGGTGATCAAGGCCGTACGCGGTGGCTGGCCGGAGCGCCGTTTGGTGATGGTTTACCAGCCGCACCGTTACAGCCGCACCCGCGACCTGTACGACGATTTCGTCAATGTCCTGGCCGACGCCAACGTCCTGCTGCTGATGGAAGTGTATCCGGCCGGCGAAGAGCCGATCCCGGGCGCCGACAGCCGCAAGTTGTGCAACAGCATTCGTCAACGCGGTCAGCTGGACCCGATCTACATCGAGCGCGGTGTCGACCTTGCGCCGCTGGTCAAGCCGCTGCTGCGTGCCGGCGACATCCTGCTGTGCCAGGGCGCCGGTGATATCGGCGGTCTCGCGCCAAAACTGTTGAACAGTCCGTTGTTCGCCGGTGCCGTTGCTGCGCCTGCCGTGGGGAAGTTGAAATGACTGCTGCTTACGCCAACCTCGTCTCCACCGTCGCGCCGAAAGACTTCGGCCGCGTCGCCGTGCTGTTCGGCGGCAAGAGTGCCGAGCGTGAGGTTTCGCTGAAGTCCGGTAACGCGGTCCTCGCTGCACTGCAAAGTGCTGGTGTGGATGCGTTCGGCCTCGACGTCGGCGATGACCTGTTGCAGCGTTTGCTCAACGAAAAGATCGACCGCGCCTTCGTCATCCTCCACGGTCGTGGCGGTGAAGACGGCAGCATGCAGGGCTTGCTCGAATGCCTGGGCATTCCCTACACCGGCAGCGGCATTCTGGCGTCGGCGCTGGCCATGGACAAACTGCGCACCAAGCAGGTCTGGCACAGCCTGGGTATTCCGACGCCGCGTCACGCCGTCCTGAGCAGCGAGGCTGATTGTATTTCGGCAGCGACGGAACTGGGCTTCCCTTTGATCGTCAAACCGGCGCATGAAGGTTCAAGTATCGGTATGGCCAAAGTGAGTTCTGCGTCCGAGTTGATCGACGCCTGGAAAGCGGCCAGTACCTACGATTCGCAAGTGTTGGTCGAGCAATGGATTCACGGTCCGGAGTTCACCATCGCCACCCTGCGTGACCAGGTGTTGCCTCCGATTGCCCTGGGCACGACGCACAGCTTCTACGACTACGACGCCAAGTACATCGCCAACGATACCCAGTACCGCATTCCGTGCGGGCTCGACAGCACCAAGGAAAAGGAACTCATGGACCTCACGGCGAAAGCCTGCGAGGCGCTGGGTATCGCCGGTTGGGGCAGGGCAGACGTGATGCAGGACGCCGACGGGCAGTTCTGGTTCCTGGAAGTGAACACCGCGCCGGGCATGACCGATCACAGCCTGGTGCCGATGGCGGCCCGTGCCGCCGGTCTGGATTTCCAGCAACTGGTTCTGGCGATTCTGGCCGCCAGCATTACCGGCAACAACGAGCCGCGAGGGTAAGACCATGCAAGGCGCGCAGCTAAGACATCAGCCTCCACCCGCACCCGGCCGCAAGCCGGTGCCACGGGGTGCCAGCCGAATGGTGGCCAAAGAGCCGATGTCGATGCGCCTGCCGAAAGCCAATTTTGGTTTTCTCAAAGCGTTGTTCTGGCCGGTGCTGTTGGTTGCACTGGGGTTCGGCACTTACGAAGGCGCGCAGCGTTTGCTGCCGTACGCTGACCGGCCGATCACCAAGATCAACGTGCAGGGTGATTTGAGTTACATCAGCCAGCAAGCCGTGCAGCAGCGGATCGCCCCGTACGTGGCGTCGAGCTTCTTCACCATCGACCTGGAGAGCATGCGCACCGAGCTTGAGACGATGCCATGGATTGCCCACGCCGAAGTGCGTCGGGTGTGGCCGGATCAAGTGGTGATCCGCCTGGAAGAACAACTGCCGGTGGCCCGTTGGGGCGATGAATCGCTGTTGAACAACCAGGGCCAGGCGTTCACCCCGCGTGAACTGGCGAATTACGAACACTTGCCACAGCTGTTCGGCCCACAACGGGCTCAACAGCAGGTCATGCAGCAATACCAGGTGCTGAGCCAGATGCTCAGGCCGTTGGGCTTCTCGATTGCACGCCTGGAATTGCGTGAACGCGGCAGCTGGTTCCTGACCACCGGCGCCGGCAGTGCCGGTCCCGGGATCGAACTGCTGCTGGGGCGCGGCAACCTGGTGGAGAAGATGCGCCGTTTCATTGCCATCTATGACAAGACGCTCAAAGAACAGATTACGAACATTGCGCGCATCGATCTGCGCTACGCCAACGGCCTCGCTGTTGGCTGGCGGGAACCTGTAGCGCCCACGACAGCCCAACCCGCTGTCGCGAAGAATTAAGAAGAGGCAGGACCCATGGCAAACGTGCAAAGCGGCAAAATGATCGTCGGTCTCGATATCGGCACCTCCAAGGTGGTGGCGCTGGTCGGCGAGGTTGCGGACGACGGCACGCTGGAAATCGTCGGGATCGGTACCCATCCGTCCCGTGGCCTGAAGAAAGGCGTGGTGGTGAACATCGAGTCCACCGTTCAGTCGATCCAGCGCGCTATCGAAGAAGCGCAGCTGATGGCCGGTTGCCGCATTCACTCGGCGTTTGTCGGCGTGGCCGGCAATCACATCCGCAGCCTGAACTCCCACGGCATCGTGGCGATTCGTGATCGCGAAGTCAGCTCGGCCGACCTTGAGCGCGTCCTCGACGCTGCCCAGGCTGTGGCGATCCCGGCTGACCAGCGCGTGCTGCACACCCTGCCGCAGGATTACGTGATCGATAACCAGGAAGGCGTTCGTGAGCCACTGGGCATGTCCGGCGTGCGTCTGGAAGCCAAGGTCCACGTGGTCACCTGCGCCGTCAATGCTGCACAGAACATTGAAAAATGTGTGCGCCGTTGCGGTCTGGAAATCGACGACATCATTCTCGAGCAACTGGCCTCGGCCTACTCGGTGCTGACCGACGACGAGAAAGAGCTGGGCGTGTGCCTGGTGGACATCGGCGGCGGTACTACCGACATCGCCATCTTCACCGAAGGCGCAATCCGCCACACCGCGGTGATCCCGATTGCGGGCGACCAGGTGACCAACGACATCGCCATGGCGTTGCGCACCCCGACCCAGTACGCCGAAGAAATCAAGATTCGCTACGCCTGCGCCCTGGCCAAGCTGGCCGGTGCCGGTGAAACCATCAAGGTGCCAAGCGTTGGCGACCGTCCACCGCGCGAGCTGTCCCGCCAGGCCCTGGCCGAAGTGGTAGAGCCGCGTTACGACGAACTGTTCACGCTGATTCAGGCCGAACTGCGTCGCAGCGGCTACGAAGACCTGATCCCGGCCGGCATCGTGCTGACCGGCGGCACGTCGAAGATGGAAGGCGCTACCGAACTGGCCGAGGAAATCTTCCACATGCCGGTCCGCCTGGGCGTTCCGCATGGCGTCAAGGGCCTGGACGACGTGGTCCGCAACCCGATTTATTCCACTGGCGTTGGCCTGTTGATGTACGGCCTGCAGAAGCAGTCCGACGGGATTTCGTTCTCGGGCATCAGCAGCCGCGACAGCTACAGCAATGAAGAACCGAAAGCCGCCTTGCTCGATCGCATCAAGAGCTGGGTACAAGGCAACTTCTGAAGATTTATCGCAGCACCGTTGTAGATACAGGCAGTAGGCGAAAAAACTAGAGAACGTAAAGGAGAGGGAAAATGTTCGAACTCGTAGACAACATCCCCGCAAGCCCGGTTATTAAAGTTATCGGTGTTGGCGGAGGCGGCGGCAACGCTGTCAACCACATGGTCAAGAGCAACATTGAAGGCGTTGAATTCATCTGCGCCAACACTGATGCCCAGGCGCTGAAATCCATCGGCGCGCGGACCATCCTGCAACTGGGTACCGGTGTGACCAAAGGTCTGGGCGCCGGCGCCAACCCTGAAGTAGGTCGTCAGGCCGCTCTCGAAGACCGTGAGCGCATTGCCGAAGTCCTGCAGGGCACCAACATGGTGTTCATCACCACTGGCATGGGCGGCGGTACCGGTACCGGTGCGGCGCCAATCATTGCCGAAGTGGCCAAGGAAATGGGGATCCTCACCGTTGCGGTGGTGACTCGTCCGTTCCCGTTTGAAGGTCGCAAGCGCATGCAGATCGCCGACGAAGGCATCCGTCTGCTGTCTGAAAGCGTCGACTCGTTGATCACCATTCCCAACGAGAAGCTGCTGACCATCCTTGGCAAGGACGCAAGCCTGCTGTCCGCATTCGCCAAGGCTGACGATGTACTGGCCGGTGCCGTTCGCGGTATCTCCGACATCATCAAGCGTCCTGGCATGATCAACGTCGACTTTGCCGACGTGCGTACCGTGATGAGCGAAATGGGCATGGCGATGATGGGCACTGGCTGCGCCAGCGGTCCGAACCGTGCACGCGAGGCCACCGAAGCGGCCATTCGCAACCCGTTGCTCGAAGACGTGAACCTGCAAGGTGCACGCGGCATCCTGGTGAACATCACCGCCGGTCCTGACCTGTCCCTGGGTGAGTACTCCGACGTGGGTAGCATCATCGAAGCCTTCGCTTCCGAGCACGCCATGGTCAAGGTCGGTACCGTTATCGATCCGGACATGCGCGACGAGCTGCACGTGACTGTGGTTGCTACCGGTCTGGGCGCGAAAATCGAGAAGCCTGTGAAGGTCATCGACAACACCGTTCACACTTCGATGGCCTCCCAGCCACAACAATCGGCACCCGCTCGTCAGGAACAGCCAGCGGTGAACTACCGTGACCTGGACCGTCCGACCGTCATGCGCAACCAGGCTCAGGCCGGTGCTGCGACTGCCGCGAAGATGAATCCGCAAGATGATCTGGACTACCTGGACATCCCGGCTTTCCTGCGTCGTCAGGCTGATTGATGGAATGTATCAGGGCTATGAAGTTGATTGGTGTTCAGCAAAGGTCTGGTCTGCTATCATCGCCAGCCTTTGTTGATACCAGTTCGCAATTTGCGCTGAAGCGGCCCAAGCCATGATTAAACAACGCACACTGAAAAATATTATCCGTGCCACAGGTGTAGGCCTGCACTCCGGGGAGAAGGTATACCTGACCCTCAAGCCCGCGCCTATCGACACCGGCATCGTGTTTTGTCGTGCTGACCTCGATCCTGTGGTGCAGATTCCTGCTCGCGCAGAAAATGTTGGCGAAACCACTATGTCGACCACACTGGTTAACGGTGACGTCAAAGTGGACACGGTGGAGCACTTGCTCTCGGCCATGGCTGGCCTGGGCATCGATAACGCCTACGTCGAGCTCTCCGCGTCCGAAGTACCGATCATGGATGGTAGCGCTGGACCTTTCGTATTCCTGATTCAGTCGGCCGGCCTGGAAGAACAGGACGCACCGAAGAAGTTCATCCGGATCCTGCGGGAAGTGACAGTGGAAGACGGCGACAAGCGCGCCACTTTCGTCCCTTTCGAAGGCTTCAAGGTGAGTTTCGAGATCGATTTCGATCACCCGGTTTTCCGTAACCGCACACAAAGTGCAAGCGTGGATTTTTCCAGCACTTCGTTCGTAAAAGAAGTCAGCCGCGCCCGTACCTTTGGTTTCATGAGTGATATCGAGTACCTGCGCAAGCACAACCTCGCACTCGGCGGCAGTGTTGAAAACGCTATTGTGGTCGACGCGGATGGTGTACTGAACGAAGACGGCCTTCGCTATGAAGACGAATTCGTGAAGCACAAGATCCTCGATGCAATTGGTGACCTCTACCTGCTGGGCAATAGCCTGATTGGTGAGTTCAAGGGCTTCAAGTCCGGACATGCATTGAACAACCAGCTGCTGCGCAAGTTGATTGAGCAGACAGATGCTTGGGAAGTCGTGACTTTCGAAGACGCCAGCACTGCACCGATCTCTTACATGCGTCCCGTCGCGGCCGTGTAAGCAAAAAACCTCTCTAGTTTTTAAAGGCTGCCTTCGGGTGGCCTTTTTTTATGCCTCAAACTTTGTGGTGTCCATACTGGCCCCTTCGCGAGCAGGCTCGCTCCCACATTGGAATGCGATCAACTGTAGGAGCGAGCCTGCTCGCGAAGGGGGCAGCCGCCGCAATGAAGGACTCACTGCGCAGCCACCACGCGATTGCGCCCACCTTCCTTGGCCTGATACAACGCCTTGTCCGCCATAAACAGCAACTGCTCCAGACTGATTTCTTTCTCCGTCGTCCAGGTACTGATCCCGATACTGACAGTGATCGGTGTTTCAGCCCCCGCCACCAGCGGCATTTGCTCCACCGACAGCCGGATCTTTTCAGCAATCTGCCGAGCCCCCGCGTTGTCGGTTTCCGCCAGGATCACCGAAAACTCCTCACCGCCATACCGCGCCACCAGGTCCCCGGGCCGTCGGACATTGGCGCAGATCACCGTGGCCACCGCCCGTAATGCATCGTCGCCACCCTGATGGCCATGACGATCGTTGAACGCCTTGAAATGGTCGGCATCGACCATCAGCACCGACAGCGGCTTACCCGAACGTTGAGCGCGAAACCACTCATGGCGCAGGGTCTGGTCCAGGGTCCGGCGGTTGGCGACACCGGTCAGGGCATCGGTGGCGGCCAACAGCGCCAGTTCCTGTTCGGCGTGATGGCGCAGGCGTAGCTCGCGGCACAGCAACCAGGTCAGCCAGAGCAGGCCGATGCACAGCACGCCGGTGGCACCGCTGATGACAATCGCGGTGCGCTTCCAGGTGGCGAACACTTCGTTGCCGGAGAGGGCGACGATGACCGTCAACGGCAGGTTGCCGACCCTGGAAAAGGTGTACAGGCGTTGTAGATGATCGACGCTCGACACGCTGTCGAAACTGCCCGCGCCCTCACGCAGGATGCGCACGACATTGGGTCGGCTGGCGAAGTTCTTGCCGATGGGGTCGTTGATCAGATGAGGCTTTTGCGCCAGCAGAATGCCGTCGTCATTGATGATGCTCAGGGTGCTGTCGTTGCCGATGTCCAGGCTGTTGAACAATTGTTCGAAGTAGGTGAGGCGCATCGATGCCACGGCGACGCCGAGAAACTCGCCAGTCGACGAGGAGATGCGTCGGCTGAAGCTGATCCGCCATTCCTCGCTGTCGTCGCAGTCGCAGCGCGGCTTGAATGGCCGGCTGATGAACATGCCGGTGTCACTGTTAAACGCATGGGCGAGGAAATAGTCGCGGTCCGCGAAGTTGCCGGGCTTGGGTTCGATCAGCGATGAATCGGCGAGCACTTCCCCGTGCTTGTCCAATAACAGGATGTCGCCCTTGAAGCGCGCCGTGGTGGAGCGATCGAACAGGACCAGATGGCGGATCTGCGGCGAAACCTGTTTCAGGTCCTCGCGCTGCGAAGCGGCAATCAGGCCTTGCAAGGTCAAATCGTAAAGCTCGACAGTGCGCAGCACATCAGCATCGATCAATTGCGCAATGGTCGTCGCGCTGCGGGTGGCGGCCTGCTGGGCGTTGGCGTGTTCGCGGATCAGCAGGAACGCGACGATGCTGAGAATCGCGATCACCGTCAGCAAGCTGCCAAGCATCACCATGAGCTCAGGTCGACCGGTCTTGCCTGAAAGGTGTTGGGGGTGGCTCACTGGCATGGGGTGGCTGTCTGCTTGAGGCGCATAAAAAAGGCCAGCAAAACGCGCTGGCCTTTACTTATTCAAGCGTAGAAGACATTGAGCGGGAACGCACTTGCGCCAGCCCCCAATGAAAAAAAGCCGCTGATGGCAGCGGCTTTGAAGACAACTTTTCAAAGGGAAGAGCCAATGAAAAGTGTCGAGGGAAACAGGTGTTCGGTGAGTCAGCTGTCTTTCTCAACCCGTTGCTGGGTGGCAGAAGTGGACGCTTGAGGGGTTTGCGTGGCGTCTTGAGCCTTGGCCGTCATTTCGCTCTGATCGTAGGCGGCGGCGCGTGCAGCATTTTGCGCGACGAACGTCTGCGACTCTTCCGCGATTGCGAACGGAGACAGAAACAATGAGGACAAAACGAAAGCGCTGGCAATACCCGTAATGTTGGACATCTTTTAAACCTTCTTGCTTGGCAAGTGCTGTTTGGTGCGGGCAAAGATAAGGATCTTGGCCGATGGGAAACAGAGCCAATCGAAGAAAGGACTGTTGCGCCAGAAGCAACAGTACTCTCGGTAAGTGGACGGCTTTTTGTGGCGAGGGGGCTTGTCGGAACGCCGCACCGCCCCGTTGGGCTGCGAAGCGGCCCCTTCTTGTAGCGTTTGTGAAAAAGCGCCAGTGCTGCGCACTGGAACGGGGGCAAGCCCCCTCGCCACAGGGAAGTGGGTGGGCTAAACGGGAAGGTGAATGCCGAAGGTATTCATGCCGTGGTCGCTGCGCACAAACACATCGCCGCCATGCATCAGCGCAATCGCCTTGACGATCGCCAGCCCCAATCCGTGATTGTTGCCACTGTTGCTGCGCGACGCATCCACCCGATAAAACCGCTCAAACAACCGCGGCAAATGCTCGCTGGCAATCGGCGATCCAGGGTTGGCCACACCAATGCTCACCTGATGCTCCTCGACCTCGATCCGCACCTGAATCACTTGCCCAGGCTCCGTGTGCTGCACCGCGTTGCTCAGCAAATTGATCAACGCCCGGCGCAGATGCGCGATCTCGATCCGCACTTGCGCATCACCGCTGACCTGCACTTGAACCTGCGCATCCTCAAGAATGAAATCCAGGTACTCCAGCGTCGTCGCCACTTCATCGGCGAGCGACGTGGACGTCAGTTTGGTGGCCTTGCTGCCCTGATCCGCGCTGGCGAGGAACAGCATGTCGTTGATGATCGAGCGCAGCCGTTCCAGTTCTTCGAGGTTCGATTGCAGCACTTCGAAATAATGTTCGGCGGAGCGCCCGCGTGTCAGTGCGACCTGGGTCTGGCCGATCAGATTGGTCAGCGGCGAGCGCAGTTCATGGGCGACATCGGCGTTGAACGACTCCAGCCGTGAATACGCCTGCTCGACCCGCTCCAGCGTGGAGTTGAACGAATTGACGAACTGATTCAACTCCGGCGGCAGCGACGATAAGCGCAAGCGCCCGGAACGCAGCGGCGGCGCCAGGCGCTGGGCTTCCTGGGACAACTTGATCAAGGGTTTGAGGCCAATGCGCGCCACCCAATACCCCAACGCAGACGCCAGCAACACGCCAATAATCGCCAGGCTGATCAGCGCGATCAGCAGGTGATGCTGAGTCTCGAAAAACGTCTCGGTGTCGATGCCGATCATGAAGCGCAGCGGGGGGCGTTGATCCTTGGCCGGGAACTGGCTCACCAGCACTTTCAGTGGATAAGGATGATCCGGCAACTGCAAGTCGCGCATGCCCAGCGGCCCTTCGGCGAAGGCGCGGATCTGCGGCGTCGGGTTGCCATATTCGTACTGTGGATCGCCGCTGATAATCCAGAAACTGATGCGCTTGTCTTCCTCGCCAAGCAGCTTGAGCTTGTTGTTGATCTTCACCCAATGCTCGGGCGTGCCGTAACGGCCGACGGTGGATTCGAGCACGCTGTAGCGCGCATCCAGCTCGGCTTCGGGCAGCAGACCCAGGCCCTTGTCGACCTGCTGATACAACGCCCAGCCGATCAACAAAAACACCAACAGCGCCACCAGCGTGAACATCCCGCTCAGGCGCAGTGCGATGGAGTTACTGGACACCACGGCTCTCCAGCACATAACCCATGCCACGAATCGTGTGCAGCAGTTTCTCGTCGAACGGCCCGTCGAGCTTGGCCCGCAGACGCTTGATCGCGACTTCGACGACGTTGGCGTCGCTGTCGAAATTGATGTCCCAGACCATCTCGGCAATCGCGGTTTTCGAGAGGATTTCGCCTTGCCGACGGGCCAACACGCTCAGCAGAGAAAACTCTTTGGCGGTCAGGTCCAGGCGTGTGCCGGCGCGGGTCGCTTTGCGGCTGATCAAATCTATCCACAGGTCGGCGATGCTCACTTGCACCGGTTCATGACCGCCGCTGCGCCGGGTCAACGCTTGCAGGCGCGCCACCAGTTCAAGGAAGGAAAACGGTTTGCCGAGGTAATCGTCTGCGCCATCGCGCAAGCCTCTGATGCGATCTTCGACGCGCTCGCGGGCGGTGAGCATGATCACCGGGGTTTGCTTGCGCGCACGCAAGGCGCGCAGCACGCCGAAGCCGTCGAGGCCTGGCAGCATGACGTCGAGGACGATCACCGCGTAGTCACTTTCCAGCGCCAGGTGCAGGCCTTCAACGCCTTCGCGCGCCACGTCCACGGTGTAACCCTGTTCCGTCAGGCCGCGGTGCAAATAGTCCGCGGTTTTTTCTTCGTCTTCGATAATCAGAACGCGCATGACCCCGCCTCAGTCTGTGGTCGCCAGCACCGGTGTCGGAGCTGGTTTGGGCCGATGGAATAGCCGCTCAAGCCACAAGTATATGACCGGAGTGGTGAACAGCGTCAGCGCCTGGCTCACCAGCAAGCCGCCGACCACCGCGATACCCAGTGGCTGGCGCAGTTCAGCGCCGGTGCCGTAGCCGAGCATCAGCGGCAGCGCACCGAGCAGGGCGGCGAGGGTGGTCATGATGATTGGCCGGAACCGCGTGATACACGCCTGGAAGATCGCCTCTTCCTGCGGCAAGCCACGGTTGCGCTGGGCGTCCAGCGCGAAGTCGATCATCAGGATGCCGTTCTTCTTCACGATACCGATCAGCAGCACCAGCCCGATCAACGCCATGATCGAAAAGTCCTGGCCGCAGATCCACAGCATGATCACCGCCCCGAGCCCTGCCGACGGCAGTGTCGAGATGATGGTCAGCGGATGGACGAAGCTCTCGTAGAGCACGCCGAGAATGATGTACACCGCCACCAGCGCCGCCAGAATCAGCCACGGCTGGCTGGCTAGCGAACTCTGGAACGCCTGGGCTGCGCCCTGGAAGTTGCCGCTCATGGCCGCCGGCATGCCGATGTCGGCCTTGGCCTGGTTGAGCATGATCACCGCATCGCCCAGCGCCACGCCGGGCGCGAGGTTGAACGACAAGTTGGCGGCCGGGAACATGCCGTCGTGGGCAATGGACAACGGACCGACCGTGGGCGCGTCAAATTTGGCCAGTGCCGACAGCGGCACCATTTCCCCGCTCAGCGGCGAGCGCAAGTAGAAGTAGTTGAGGCTTTCGGCCTTGCCGCGTTGCTGGGTGTCCAGCTCCAGAATCACGTTGTACTGGTTGATCTGGGTCTGGAATTCGTTGACCTGACGCTGACCGAACGCATCGTACAGTGCTTCGTCGACGTCACTGGCGGTCAGGCCGAAACGCGCAGCGGCGCTGCGGTCGATGCTGATGTGGGTGATGCTGCCGCCCAGTTGCAGGTCGTTGGAAATGTCGCGGAACGCCGGGTTGCTGCGCAGTTTTTCCGTGAGGCGCTGGGTCCAGGTGCTGAGGGTCGCGCCGTCGTTGCTCTTGAGCACGTATTGGTACTGGGCGCGGCTCGGGCCGGAGCTGAGGTTGATGTCCTGACCGGCGCGCAGGTACAACACAATGCCCGGGACTTTCATCAATTGCGGGCGAATCCGGTCGATGAACTGACTGGCCGAGACGTCGCGGTCGCCGCGTTTTTTCAGGGAAATCCAGAAGCGGCCGTTGGCGATGGTCTGGTTACTGCCCGACACCCCGACCGAGTGGGAAAATGCCGCAACCGCAGGATCCGCCGCGACGATTTCGGCCATCGCCAAGTGTTTTTTCACCATGTCGCCGTAGGAAATGTCGGCGGCGGCTTCGGTGGTGCCGAGGACAAAACCGGTGTCCTGCACCGGGAAGAAACCTTTCGGAATGAAGATGTAACCGACGATGGCCAGGCACAGGGATAGACCAAATACCCCGATCATCAATTTCTGATGGGCGAGGGCGCGGCGCAGGAGTTTTTCGTAACCCGCCACCAAGCGTTCGCCGAAGGTCGGTTTGCTGTGGGCGTGATGCACCGGCGCACGCATGAACAGCGCGGCCAGCGTCGGCGCCAGGGTCAGCGACACCACCACCGAAATCATGATCGTCGACGTCGCGGTCAGGGCGAATTCCTTGAACAGCCGCCCGACCACGCCGCCCATGAACAGCAGCGGAATGAACGCCGCCACCAGCGAGAAACTGATCGAGACCACGGTAAAACCGATCTCGCCCGCGCCCTTGATCGCCGCTTCGCGCATGCCGTCGCCGGCCTCAAGGTGTCGGTGAATGTTCTCCACCACCACAATCGCATCGTCGACCACAAACCCCACGGCCACCACAATCGCCACCAGGGTCAGGTTGTTCAGGCTGAAACCCATGATGTACATCAGGGCGAAGCTGGCGATCAGCGAAACGCCCAATACTGCGGACACGATCAGCGTCGCCGACCATTGGCGCAGGAACAGCGCCATCACCGCCACCACCAACATGATCGCGATCAGCAGGGTGATTTCCACTTCATGCAAGGACGCGCGGATGGTCTGGGTGCGGTCGACCAGTACCTTGACTTGCACTGAGGCGGGGAGCATCGCTTCAAGTGCCGGCAGCGCGGCTTGAATACGATCCACCGTCTCGACGATGTTTGCGCCCGGTTGCCGGGAGATCACCAGGTTCACCCCGGGCCTGTCGCCGGCCCAGGCCTGAACGTAGGCATCTTCCGAACCGTTGACGACTTTGGCGACATCACGCAGGTGAACCGGGGCGCCGTCCTTGTAGGAAACGATGAGTTGGCTGTATTCCTCGGGGTGAAACAACTGGTCGTTGGTCGACAGCGTAGAAATGCTCGACTCGCCATACAGCGCACCTTTGGCCAGGTTGAGGCTGGTGTTCTGGATCGCCAGACGAATGTCCGCCAGCGTCAGGCCGATGGCTGCCAGTTTGTCCGCCGAGGCTTGCACGCGAATCGCGGGACGTTGCTGACCGGTGATGTTGATTTGGCCTACGCCATCGATCTGACTGATCTGACGCGAGAGCAGGGTTTCGACCAGGTCGCTGAGTTCAGTGCCGGGCATTTGCGTGGAGTTGACGCTGAGGATCAGCACCGGGCTGTCGGCCGGGTTGACCTTGCGCCAGGTCGGCAGCGTCGGCATGTCCTTGGGCAGCTTGCCGGCGGCGGTGTTGATCGCGGCCTGGACTTCCTGGGCGGCGGTGTCGATGCTTTTGTCGAGGGTGAATTGCAGGGTCAGGTTGGTCGAACCCAAGGCGCTGCTCGACGTCATCTGGGTCACGCCGGGGATGGCGCTGAATTGCACTTCAAGTGGCGTGGCCACTGACGACGCCATGGTTTCCGGGCTGGCGCCGGGCAATTGCGCGGCCACCTGAATGGTCGGGAATTCGGCTTCCGGCAGCGGTGCAATCGGCAGGCGCGGGAAAGCGATGGCGCCGAGCAATACCAGGGCAAAGGTCAGCAGGATGGTGGCGACCGGGTGATCGATGCACCAGGCAGAGACCGAGCCGTGGCCCTTCATGGCTTCGACTCCGATTGCACCACTTGTGGCGGATCGGTCATGACCTGCACGGTCGACCCCGGCTTGAGCCGCGACTGGCCATCACTGACCAGCACATCCCCCGGTTTCACGCCTTTGATGATGTCCTGGCCGCTGCCTTGGGCAACCACCTGCACGGTCACGGTTTCCACTTTGTCACCGTTGACCCGATACACGAAGTGTTGATCGAGGCCCCGTTGTACGACGGTGGGCGGTACCACCAGCGCATCTTTCTCCAAGGCTGTCTGAATTTTTACTGTCACCAGCAGGCCCGGCCAGAGTTTCTGCCCGGGGTTGTTGAATTCGGCCTTGGCGCGGATGGTCCCGGTGTTGGCGTTGATCTGGTTGTCGATCAGGGTCAAGTGACCTTCGCCCAGCAGATTGCCGGTTTCACCGTCGGTGTCGGCGCCAATGTAGGCTTTCACTTGGGCGCGTTGCGGGTCACCGATCAGCCCTTGCAGGGTCGGCAGCATGTGTTGCGGCAGGGAGAACTCGACGGCGATCGGGTCGATCTGCGTCACGGTGAACAGGCCCTGGGCGTCGGTCATGCGCAGGAAGTTGCCTTCATCGACTGTACGAATACCGACGCGCCCGGTGACCGGCGAGTGAATCTGCGTGTAGGAGAGTTGCACCTGAGCGGCGTCGATCGAAGCCTGGTTGCCCTGGGCGGTGGCCTTGAGTTGATTGACCAGCGCTTGTTGCTGGTCGTAAGTCTGCTTGGAGACGCCGTCGTCGACCGTCAGCAACTTGTAGCGCTTGAGGTTGACCTGCGCCACTTGCAGCTGCGCCTGGCTTTCGCCCAGTTGGGCGCGGGCCTGATCGAGGTTGGCGCGGATCGAGCGATCGTCGATGGTGGCCAGCAGGTCACCTTTGTTCACCAGTTGGCCTTCCTTGACCAGGATTTTGGTGAGAATGCCGTCGATCTGCGGACGCACCACCACGCTGTGCAAGGACAACACCGACCCGATACCGCTGACATAACGCGGCACGTCTTTCTCCACGACGTTGACCACGCGCACCGGAATGGCGGTCGGGGCAGCGAGCTTGGCCGTGGCCGGTTTGACGAGGTACCAGGTGCCCAGCGCTGCCAAGGCAATTAGCAGACCTGCGATCAAGGCGGGTTTTTTCTGAATTCGCATGCGAGTGGGGCGCCGGGCTGAGAGGTTGGGGTATTTCAGGTTTATACCCTTCTTTATAACCCTGTCAGCCCGTCAGGAAGGTGACTGCTAACTGACGGGGCTGTCAGTTTGAGATTCAGTGACGGAGGGTTCGCCAACACAAACCCGACGGACTCACGCGCGGTGTGAAGCTTGCGGCTCTCGACACAGGTATACTGCCGCCTTTCGCGGCTCGCTGACCGGGCCCGACTCTATGTGCATCACCCGGAGCTTTCATGACTTCCCCGACACAACCGCCGGTTGCCGACGCCTTGAGCGACGACCAGGCAGACCTGCCAGACAGCGTCGACTCCAGCGCAGACAGCGAAACCAAAGCCGCCATCCCGGCGTTCAAGTTCCCGTTCAAACCGGGTGATCTGGCGGCCGCGAAGAACGCCAGTCAGCCTTGGTACAAGAATGGCGCGAAGAATGGCCATACCAAGACGCCTGGGGCGGCGCCTCCGGGTACGCGTCGTTCGATGGGTAAGCGCTAGGATTTAATTTCTGCGGTGCCTGATCTGCCGCTTTCGCGAGCAGGCTCGCTCCCACAGTGGATCGTCGACATACACAAAATCTGTGTCAGATGGAGATCATATGTGGGAGCGGGCTTGCTCGCGAAGGGGCCATACCCGGCGACATCAATTTTGAATCAAGCCGCCCGCAACGAAATAAACGCATAGTTCACCGGCGCTTCAGTCACCAGTTGCGCACCCGCCGCCTGCACTTGCCCGGCAACGTCATCCCCCGACACATGAAACAGCCACTCACCCTCCGGCGCCGCCAGTGGTTGCGCTGACACCTGATCAATAACCGCGGCAAACGCGTTCATGTCCGGCAGATAAGCGGTAAACCCGTCACCCTTCAGCGCAGTCGTGCGAATCCCCAACATCCTGCAAATCGCGTCCTTGGCCTGAACGTCATCGCGATCCGCCTGGCGAGAACGCTGGATCAACTCCGCCAGCTCCTGATCGACCCATTGACCGCCGATGATCAGGTCCGGGCCCTGTTCCCATGATTCGGGCGGGCAATCCTTGGTCGCTGTGTTCAGCGGGATGTGCGGGTTGATTTCCGCAGGGTAGATGCGGCACACCAGCGGTCGGCGCTCGTAGATGCTGCAGCGATCGTCTTCGTCAAGATTCCGGCAGGGACCGACGTTATAGGCGGCAAAGGTGATCGCCACGTACGCCTCGGACGTGCCGCTTCGAACCACCACCGAACGGCGTTCGGCGTGTTCGCGTTGCTGCACCGGCAGGCCCAGGCCGTTACCCAGAAAGCCCTCGACCAGCACGATCACTTGACCGCCATCGGCCGCCCACATGCGGGCTTCCGCCAAGGTCAGAGGGACGTGGTGGTCATTGCAGCACTTGCCGCAACCTACGCAGGAAAACCTTGTATTCATTGATCGCCGGGTCGCATGTGAGGGCAAGAAACGGCGACAGAATGTCACCGCATTGCTCAGCGATGAAGCAAGTTATGCGCCATTCACTGGGCCTTGGCGGTCGGGCGAACGGAGTCCCATTCGGTCACGTAGGCGGTTTTGGTCTTCTTGTTGTAGAGGCACAGCTCGGTGCCTTGCTGGCCTTTCATGTGTTTTTGCGGGTATTGGCCTTGCAGCAGGAGGGCGGTGTAGTCGACCCGGTCATCGAATTGCGCAGGGTTGCCGACGGGCTTGGCGTTTTTCAGGCCGCTGGCTTTGGTGCAGCTGGTGAGGACTGCTTTGTCGTAGGCGGCCCAGGCGTCGGGGCTGGAGGCGTGGGCCTGGGAGGCGAGGGCGGTGAGGCAGAGGAAGGTCAGGGTGGCGGCTTTCATTGTTCGGGCATCCGTTGGCTTGATAAGCCGAGTATGCCTGAAGGGTTGATATTGTTAATGCTGGCCCCTTCGCGAGCAGGCTCGCTCCCACAGGGGGTCTATGTTTTTCGCAGATCAAGTGTGGGAGCGAGCCTGCTCGCGAAGGCGGTGGGTCAGGCGGGAACCGGTTCCCGGCGGACAACATACATTCCGGCGCTTTCGTACAGCCGCTGCGCCCGGAGGTTGTCTTCCAATACCTTCAAATCCACAAAGCCTTCCCGGCGATCCTGAAACACCTTGAATGCGTGAAGCAGTAAAGCGCGGCCAATCCCGCGTCGCTGCGCCCGTGGGTGCACCATCAGCTTTTTGATATAGGCGCTGGTCCAGCACTGCGCGACGCCGACGATCCCTTCGGCATCTTGAGCGATGAAGCAAAGCGTTGGGTCATATTCAGGATCGGTTTCAAAACGCCGCTGCCAGATCGCCAATTCCGGTACGCGGCCACCGCCTTCAAGATGACCCAGCTCCATCACGTGATGGACCGCCTGGGCGACTTCGGGACGGTACTGGATCAATTCAATGCCGACCGGCCACGTGATTGCGGGCACAGCCTCGGCAAGGTTGCGCCGCATCAGCAAGCAAAAGCCTTCGGCCATGACTCAGTGACCTTGTTCGGCGACGGCTTTGGCCGCTTCGATCAGGCACCGGGTCAGTTCTGGCGAAGAGAACTTGGTCAGCACCGCGTTAGCCCCGGCCAGACGCGCTTTTTCGCTGTTCATCGCACTGTCCAGGGAGGTGTGCAGCAGCACGTACAGGTGCGAGAAGTCCGGGGTTTCGCGCAGGGTGCGGGTGAAGGCGTAGCCGTCCATCTCCGACATTTCGATGTCCGAGACGATCAGGTTGATCTGCTGGGCCGTGCCTTGCAGGTCGAGCAGGCAGTCGATGGCTTCCTTGGCGCTGCGGGCGGTATGGCATTGCAGGCCGAGGTTGCGCAGGGTGTGCACGGATTGTTGCAGGGCGACCTGGCTGTCATCGACCACCAGAATGCGCGCGCTGCCCAGGACTTCGGCGTCTTCCATGCTCAGTTCGGTCGGGGCCGTTTCGATCTGTGCCGGGGCGATGCCGTGGATGACTTTTTCGATGTCCAGCACTTGCACCAGCGTGCCGTCGACCGAGGTCACGCCAGTGATGTACGAACGCACGCCACCGGAACCAAAGGGTGGCGGACGGATGTCGGTGGTCAGGCAGTGGACGATCTTGCTCACGGCCTGAACATGCAGGCCCTGCTTGGAGCGACTGACGTCAGTGACGATCAGGCAGCCACCGTTCGGGTCTTCCAGCGGGCGCTCGCCAATGGCACGGCTCAGGTCGATCACCGACAACGAAGCACCGCGCAGGGTGGCGATGCCTTTGACGTGGGGATGCGACTCCGGCAGCCGGGTCAGCGGCGGGCAGGGAATGATTTCGCTGACTTTGAGCAGGTTGATCGCCATCAGCTTGCCGCTGCGCAAGGTAAACAGCAAAAGCGAAAGTGAATCTGCGCGGGCTTTGTTGGAAGACATATGTACCTTCTGGAAAAAGGTGATGGGCGATCGCGGGATTGCCAAATACTATCGATGTCGGGTTATCGACTTGTAGCGGGCAGGCTTTAGAAACATTCCCTGCCGTCAGCCAAGCGGTGAACCCTGTGGCGAGGGAGCTTGCCTGTGGCGAGGGGGCTTGCCCCCGTTGGAGTGCGAAGCACTCCCAGCTTTTCCCGGAAAGACCTGGTCGCTTGTCTCACGACCGCTTCGCGGCCGAACGGGGGCAAGCCCCCTCGCCACAAGGTTTCATTGACCTTAATAATTAGATTATTTCATCCCCAATCGCTTGGCCATGCGCCCAAGATTCGCCCGGTCCAGACCCAGCTCACGCGCCGCGCTGGCCCAGTTGTTGTGGTGCCGCTCCAGGCAAGCGCTGATCAATTGCCGCTGATAACTCTCGGTGGCTTCACGCAGATCACCGGCTACCAAAGTCACAGGGCTGACGGCTGGTTGTTCGGTAAGCACCTCAATACTGCCAGTAGGCAAATCCAGATCCGCCGCACTCAAGCTCAGAATCTTCGGTCGCTCCTTGCAATTGCCCAGTGCTTTAAGCGCGCTGCGACCGATCAAATGCTCCAGCTCCCGCACATTCCCCGGCCAGTTGTAGGCTAGCAAGGCGGCCTGGGCGTCGCTGTTCAAACGCAGGCTGTTGAGGCCCATGCGTGAGCGATTTTGCTCCAGGAAGAAGCCGCTGAGCAGCAATACATCCCGCCCGCGATCGCGCAGTGCCGGGACCAGCAACGGGTAAACGCTCAAGCGATGGTAGAAGTCGGCACGGTAGCGACCGTTGCGCACTTCTTCGGCCAGATCACGGTTGGTCGCCGCGATCAGGCGCACGTCCACCGTGTGTTCCTTGTCCGAGCCGAGGCGCTGCAACTGACCGCTTTGCAGGACGCGCAGCAACTTGGCTTGCACCGTCAGTGACAGCTCACCGACTTCATCGAGAAACAGCGTGCCGCCATTGGCCAGTTCAAACTTGCCGCGACGATCATTCATCGCGCCGGTGAACGCGCCGCGCACGTGACCAAACAACTCGCTCTCGACCAAAGTGTCCGGCAGCGCCGCGCAGTTGAGGCTGATGATCGGTTTGTCAGCTCGGGCAGAGGCTGCGTGAATCGCCTGCGCGACCAGCTCTTTGCCGACCCCGGTTTCGCCGGTGATCAGCACGGTCAGGTCGCTGCCGCCCACCAGGTTGATCTCTTCCACCAAGCGTTTGTGGGACTTGCTCTGGCCGATCATCTCGCGGTTCTGTTGGCCGCTGGCCTGGCGGTAAACCTCGGCGCGCTGGTGTTCGTCTTCGGCGCGATTGGCCAGGCGCTCGATGCGCTCGGCGGCGTTGACCGTGGCCGCCGCGAGGCTGGCAAAGGCTTGCAGGGCGTCCAGTTCGATCGGTTCGAATTGTTCCGGATCGAGGGCATCGAGGGTCAATAAGCCCCATGGGCGCTCGTCGATAAACAGCGGGCAACCCATGCAGTCGTGGACTTCCAGATGATCGTCGAGACCCTCGACCAGTCCGTCGTAAGGGTCGGGCAAGTCGCTGTCAGCGGCGAAGCGGGTCGGGCCGTGGCTGCTGAGCAAGGCCTCGAAGCGCGGGTGCTCGCTGATTTTGAAGCGCCGGCCCAGGGTGTCGGTGCTCAAGCCGTCGACGGCCAATGGCACCAACCATTCGCCATCAAGGCGCAGCAGGGCCGCGGCATCGCAGGGGAGCAGGGCGCGCATGGCTTCGAGCAAGCGTCGATAGCGCTCGCCTTCGGGCAGTTCGCGGGACAGATCAGAAACCAGTGGCAGCAGGGCGGTGAGCAGGGATTTTGCAGTCATAGTGACTCCGTGTAGTCGACATGACTATAAATCAGCCTGTGTCGATATGACTACGTTGTTTTTAAGTTGTTGATTTGTATAGTTTTACTACTTGGCACAGAAACTGATAAGGCTAAGGAAATACACATCAAGCTCCGGAGTCGTCCTTATGCTGAGCGTTCAAGACCGTGCCATCGTCAAATCCACCGTACCGTTGCTGGAAAGCGGCGGCGAAGCGCTGATTACTCACTTCTACCGCATGATGCTCTCCGAATACCCGGAAGTCCGCCCGCTGTTCAACCAGGCCCACCAGGCCAGCGGTGATCAGCCGCGCGCGCTGGCCAACGGTGTGTTGATGTACGCGCGACACATCGACCAGCTCGACCAGTTGGGCGACCTGGTGGCCAAGATCATCAACAAGCACGTGGCCCTGCAGATCCTGCCGGAACACTACCCGATTGTCGGCACCTGCCTGCTGCGTGCCATCGCCGAAGTGCTGGGCGAAGAAATCGCCACCCCGGAAGTCATTGCGGCCTGGGGCGCTGCTTACGGGCAACTCGCCGAGATTCTGATCGGTGCCGAAACCAGCATCTACGATCAGAAAGAACAGGCGCCCGGCGGCTGGCGCGGTGCACGGGAATTCATCGTCACGGCCAAGGTTGAGGAAAGCGCGGAAATCACCTCGTTCTACTTCGAACCTGCCGACAAAGGCCCGATTCTGGAGGCAGAGCCTGGCCAGTACATCGGCATGAAACTGATCCTCGACGGCGAAGAGATCCGTCGTAACTACTCGCTGTCGGCGCTGGCAAACAAAGGCGAGTACCGCATCAGCGTCAAGCGTGAAACCGGTGGGCGGGCGTCCAACCACTTGCACGATCAACTGCATGTCGGGGCGAGCATCCAGCTGTTCCCGCCATCGGGCGAATTCACCCTGACGGCCAGTGATAAGCCGCTGGTGCTGATCAGCGGCGGTGTCGGCATCACGCCGACACTGGCGATGCTCGAAGCCGCGCTGGCCACCGAGCGCCCGGTGCATTTCATCCACTGCGCGCGCAACGGCAGCGTGCATGCCTTCCGTGACTGGATCGATGGGATGGCTGAGCGTCATCCGCAACTCAAGCGCTTCTATTGCTACGCCGAAGATGACGGTGTGAGTCCGGCAGCGGACAAGGTCGGGTTGTTGAGTCGGGAGCAACTGGGCGAGTGGCTGCCTGAGCAGCGCGACCTGGATGCTTACTTCCTGGGGCCGAAAGGGTTCATGGCGGCGATCAAGCGTCACCTGAAGGCGTTGGGGGTTCCGGAGAAGCAGAGCCGTTATGAGTTCTTCGGGCCGGCTTCGGCGTTGGAGTAATTCAGTGGTGCGACTCGGGAGACCGAGTCGCCTGCTTCGCGAGCAAGCCCGCTCCCACACTTGACCGGGTCGGACACAAAACTTGTGTACGACACAATCTAATGTGGGAGCGGGCTTGCTCGCGAATGGCCGCACCTCGGTCTCAATTCTTGAAGACTGTTAGAAAAGTTAATCCCTTCTTAACCGGCTTATCGTTTATTCCCCCAAATCCACCGGCACGCGCCAGGCTCTTAAACCTGCGAGCCTGCGTGTAGACTGGCGGCAACTGCTATCTAAAAGGGAAACGCGATGAGCGAGGAAACAATGCGATTGGGGCGCGAACGGCGCTATCTGGTGTTACTGGGCATCATCTGCCTGGCGCTGATCGGCGGCGCGCTGTACATGCAAATTGTGTTGGGCGAGGCGCCATGCCCGCTGTGCATTCTCCAGCGCTACGCGTTGTTGTTTATCGCGGTGTTTGCCTTCATCGGCGCGGCCACGCGCACCCGTCGCAGCATTACCGTGTTCGAGACGCTGGTGGTCATCAGTGCCTTGGCAGGCACAGCGGTGGCCGGGCATCACGTCTACACCCAGTTCTACCCTGCAGTCAGTTGCGGCATCGATGTGCTGCAGCCGATTGTCGATGGTCTGCCGCTGGCGAAGATCTTCCCGCTGGGTTTCCAGGTGGATGGCTTCTGCTCCACGCCGTACCCGCCGATCCTCGGTCTGTCGCTGGCGCAGTGGGCGCTGGTAGCGTTCGTGCTGATCGTGATTCTGGTGCCGCTGCTCACTTCGCGTAACCGTAAAGCGCTGCGCTGAGGCGGTTCGCCGCACCGCTGCGTCATCCATGAAAACGCCCCGGCCCTCGTTGAGGGGGCCGGGGCGTTTTGCATTTTCAGAGGCCGGGTGACGAGACCGTGATGTGCGGCAAGCAAGGGTGCGACACGTGTGCGACATGTTGTCACAGCGCGAGTGTCGCAAGGCATTTCAAGGGGCTGAATTGGCATGGGGCCGGGCAACAAAATTGGTCTGTTGCGGCGTCTCATCATCTGAACCAGGAAATGCTGGAACAGGCAGTTTTAACAGGGCCTGGCGAATTGCCCTAGCCCTTGTCTCATAGGGGGTTGAGCAGTGTCGGGGGAGGGCGCAGTCGCCTCGAAGCTGTCTGAACTGCGCAAGGTAGACCTACTAATTTTGGTGTTTTTGTTGAGAATCGATTTCGATACCATGCCGGACTTTTGCGAAATCCGTTAATGATTGTTGCTGGAATGGATAAAAATTATTTCGGGATGAGACATGGTTTATGAATCGTTACATATCTACAATCGCCCGCACTGAATTCCCGGCACTGCTCAGCATGAGCAGAAAGTAGGGCGTCGAGAGGCTTGAACGCCTCATGCGACTCCCAGGTGTCGGAGCCTTCCAACTATCCGCACCAAATGGAATTGGTCTGTAACAAGGCCTTTGACCACGAATTCGAATAAGAACTTACCGCTGTCCCAGGATTTGTCGAGCAGCGTCTGACGCGCGACGGGCGGCCCTTATTCAATCCAAGAAAAATGCCAACCCTTGGCAGGGTGAAGTGTTGGCGATCAAAACCCAACTGCATTGCGCAAGCTGCTTTAGAGGTCGTGAGATGAGTAAAAACAGGTACCCCAGACTACTAGGCTTATTGCCGCTGATTGGCACATTGTTGCTGTCAGGCTGCAACATGACCTTGCTCGATCCCAAGGGCCAGGTTGGCCTGGACGAGCGAAACCTGATCATCACCGCAACGCTGCTGATGCTTCTTGTCGTGGTACCGGTCATCGTCATGACCTTCCTGTTCGCCTGGAAATATCGCGCCTCCAACACCGACGCCGTGTACACGCCGAAGTGGTCGCACTCCACCAAGATTGAAATCGCGGTGTGGGCCATTCCAGTGCTGATCATCATTGCCCTGGGTTATGTCACCTACAAGTCGACCCACGCTCTGGACCCGTACAAGCCACTGGAATCCGACGTCAAGCCGATCACCATTCAAGTGGTATCGATGGACTGGAAATGGCTGTTCATCTATCCGGAACAAGGGATTGCCACGGTCAACAAGATCGTCTTCCCGGCCAACACGCCGATCAACTTCCAGATCACTTCCGACACCGTGATGAACTCGTTCTTCATTCCGGGCCTGGGCGGTCAGATCTACGCGATGGCGGGCATGCAGACCAAGCTGCACCTGATCGCCAACCAGAATGCTGAATTCGACGGGATCTCCGCCAACTACAGCGGCGCGGGTTTCACCGGCATGAAGTTCAAAGCAATCGCCACCTCTCAGGCGGACTTCGATGCCTGGGTCAGTGATGTCAAGAAGGCACCTAAACAGCTTGAAAAAGCTGAATACGAAGCCCTTTCCAAACCAAGCCAGAACAATCCAGTAGCGCTCTACTCCTCGTTCACGCCGAACCTGTTCCAGACCATCGTCGACAAGTACGAAGGCATGAAAGCAGGTCCGAAAGTGGACCACGAGAAGAAAGAGAAAGAAGTGGCCCAGATGGAAGGGATGGACATGAGTTCGCATTCAGCTGCCGGGGCAGAGGAGTAAACGATGTTTGGTAAATTAAGTTGGGAAGCGGTCCCGTTCCACGAACCGATCGTGATGGTGACCATCGCCATGATCGCGCTCGGCGGTCTGGGCGTGTTCGCTGCAATCACCTATTTCAAGAAGTGGACCTACCTGTGGTCCGAGTGGCTGACTTCGGTCGACCACAAGAAAATCGGCGTGATGTACATCATCGTCGCCATGGTCATGCTGCTGCGCGGTTTTGCCGACGCCATCATGATGCGTACCCAGTTGGCCCTGTCCACCGAAGGTTCGCCCGGCTACCTGCCGCCTGAACACTATGACCAGATCTTCACCGCTCACGGTGTGATCATGATCATCTTCATGGCGATGCCATTCTTCACCGGCCTGATGAACCTTGCAGTGCCGCTGCAGATCGGCGCGCGTGACGTTGCCTACCCGTTCCTGAACTCCCTGAGCTTCTGGCTGCTGATGTCTGGCGTCGTGCTGGTGAACGTGTCCCTGGGTGTCGGCGAATTCGCCCGTACCGGTTGGGTTGCGTATCCACCGCTGTCGGAACTGGGCTACAGCCCTGGCGTGGGTGTGGACTACTACATCTGGGCGCTACAGCTATCCGGGCTAGGTACGACGCTGACCGGGGTCAACTTTCTGGCCACCGTGCTGAAAATGCGTACCCCGGGCATGAAACTGATGGACATGCCGATCTTCACCTGGACCTGCACCTGGGCCAACGTACTGATCGTCGCTTCCTTCCCGATCCTGACCGCTACCCTGGCACTGCTGACGCTTGACCGTTACATGGATTTCCACATTTTCACCAATGAACTTGGTGGCAATCCGATGATGTACGTCAACCTGTTCTGGGCGTGGGGTCACCCCGAGGTTTACATCCTGATTCTGCCGGCGTTCGGGATCTTCTCCGAAGTCATCTCGGCGTTCTCCGGCAAGAAACTGTTCGGCCACCACTCGATGATCTACGCCTCGGGCGCGATCTCGATCCTGGGCTTCATGGTTTGGCTGCACCACTTCTTCACCATGGGTTCGGGTGCCAACGTCAACGCCTTCTTCGGTCTGGCGACGATGCTAATCTCGATCCCGACGGGGGTGAAGCTATTCAACTGGCTGTTCACCATCTACCAGGGCCGTCTGCGCATGACCAGCCAGGTTCTGTGGACCCTGGGCTTCATGGTGACCTTCGCGATCGGCGGCATGACCGGCGTACTGCTGGCCATCCCGGGTGCTGACTTCGTCCTGCACAACAGCCTGTTTGTAATTGCTCACTTCCACAACGTGATCATCGGCGGCGCCGTGTTCGGCTACATCGCTGGTTTCGGCTTCTACTTCCCTAAAGCGTTCGGCTTCAAGCTGCACGAAGGTTGGGGCAAGGCAGCGTTCTGGTTCTGGATCTCGGGCTTCTTCGTCGCGTTCATGCCGCTCTATGCACTGGGCTTCATGGGCATGACCCGTCGTCTGAACGCCACCACCAACCCTGAGTGGGTGCCGTACCTGTACGTTGCCATGTTCGGTGCGGTCATGATCGCCTGCGGTATTGCCTGCCAGTTGATCCAGCTGTACGTCAGTGTTCGTGACCGTAACAAGCCGGAAAACATGTGCGAACACGGTGACCCGTGGAATGCCCACACGCTGGAATGGTCGACCTCGTCGCCACCACCGTTCTACAACTTTGCCGTACTGCCGAAAGCCGACTGCATCGACCCGTTCACTGAAGCCAAGGAAGACGGTACTGCGTACCAGACTCCGGTCAAGTACGAGCCGATCCACATGCCAAACAACACCGCGACCGGCCTGGTCATGGGTGCTCTGTTGACCGTGTTCGGTTTCGCGATGATCTGGCACATCTGGTGGATGGCCATCTTCGGCCTCGCCGGCGCCGTGATCTACTTCGTGATCCACGCTGCCCGTGATGACCAGGGCTACATGGTGCCGGTCGACGTGATCGAGCGCACCGAAGCCGAGCAGCGCAAACGTCTGGTAGCCGCAGGGAAAATCCCGGCCACTGCCACCCGTGTTGAAACCTCGTTGGAACAGGCTTAAACCATGTCGAACTTAGTGACCAATGCTGGACACACCCATGTCGATGGACATGGGCACGATGACCATCACCACGACTCGGGCGAGATGACCGTATTCGGTTTCTGGCTCTACCTGATGACCGACTGCATTCTGTTTGCGTCGATCTTCGCGGTGTACGCGGTACTGGTTAACAACGTAGCGGGTGGCCCGTCGGGCCACGACATCTTCGAGCTGCCATACGTGCTGGGCGAAACCGCCTGCCTGTTGCTCAGTTCGATCACCTACGGCTTCGCCATGCTGGCGTTGTTCAAGGGCAACAAGAAGGCGGTACTGGGCTGGCTGGCCATCACCTTCCTGTTCGGCCTGGGCTTCATCGGCATGGAGATCAACGAGTTCCACATGCTGATCTCCGAAGGCTACGGTCCTAACCGCAGCGGCTTCCTCTCCGGGTTCTTCACCCTGGTCGGCACCCACGGTCTGCACGTGACCAGCGGTCTGATCTGGATGGCGATCATGATGTATCAGGTCCAGAAAAACGGCCTGACGGCGACCAACAAGACCCGTCTGAGCTGCCTGAGCCTGTTCTGGCACTTCCTGGACGTGGTGTGGATCTGCGTATTCACCGTTGTTTACCTGATGGGGACCCTGTAATGGCTAACGCACACTCCCACGATGGCCACGGCCACGACGACAGCCACGGCAGCGTCAAGTCGTACGCCATTGGCTTCATCCTGTCGGTGATCCTGACGATCATTCCTTTCGGCCTGGTGATGTACCCGTCGCTGCCGAAAGCCATGACCCTGTGGATCGTACTGGCCTTCGCAGTCATCCAGGTGCTCGTGCACCTGGTGTACTTCCTCCACCTGGACCGCTCCGCTGCCCAGCGTAACAACGTGATCGCGTTTGTCTTCGCTGCCTTGGTAATCGTCCTGTTGGTAGGTCTGTCGCTGTGGATCATGTTCAGCATCCACACCGTCATGATGGCGCACTGAGGAAAGTCCGGATGTCCTTTAAGCACTTTATCCAAATCACCAAACCGGGGATCATTTTCGGTAACGTGCTTTCTGTGGCGGGCGGATTTTTCCTGGCCTCGAAAGGGCATGTCGATCTGGCCATCTTCCTGGCCGCCATGATCGGCACGTCCCTGGTGGTGGCTTCCGGTTGCGTGTTCAACAACTGCATCGACCGCGACATCGACCTGAAGATGGAACGCACCAAGAACCGGGTGCTGGTGCAGGGCTTGATCTCCCTGAAACTGGCCCTGGCCTTTGCGACCGTCCTGGGTGTTGCCGGCGTTGCGTTGTTGTACAAGGTGGCTAACCCGTTGGCCGCTTTGTTCGCGGTGATCGGTTTTGTCATCTACGTCGGCTTCTACAGCCTGTATCTCAAGCGCAAGTCGGTTCACGGCACGCTGGTGGGCAGTCTGTCGGGCGCCATGCCGCCGGTGATTGGCTACGTCGCTGTGACCAACAGCTTCGACATGGCCGCACTGACGTTGCTGGTGATGTTCAGCCTGTGGCAGATGCCGCATTCCTACGCCATCGCGATTTTCCGCTTCAACGATTACCTGGCCGCATCGATCCCGGTGCTGCCAGTGAAGCGCGGAATCCAGGTGGCCAAGAAGCACATCCTGATCTACATCCTGGCCTTCCTCGTGGCGACCTTGATGCTGACCTTCAGTGGCTACGCCGGCATGAGCTACCTCGCCGTCGCCGCGGCCATGGGCATGTACTGGTTGTACATGGCCTGGACCGGTTACAAGGCAGTGGATGACACGGTCTGGGCACGCAAGCTGTTCGTGTTTTCGATCTTCACCATTACCGCGTTGAGCGTGATGATGTCCCTGGACTTCAAAGTGCCGAGCGAGCTGCTGCTGACGTACGCGCCTTAAGCGTCGGATGTTGAGAACAAAAGCCCCGCCTTCGAGAGAAGTGCGGGGCTTTTTGTTGGGGCTTTCTTTTGGACCGAGTTGCCCCTTCGCGAGCAAGCCCGCTCCCACATTTGACCGGGTTTCTCCAGTTTGAATGCGGTCAAATGTGGGAGCGGGCTTGCTCGCGAAAGCCGCACCTCGGTTTATCAAAAAAACTCAGGTATCCAGCAACCGGAAAAACCGCTCGCGCACCTGCGGATCATCGCTATGCGCAACATTGAAGCGCAGAAAACTATTGGCGTCGGCCGCTTTACTCAACATGGCCCCCGGTGCCAGCACCAGGTCATTCTTGAGGCCTTTGTCAGCAAGGGTTTCGGCATGCAATCCGTTCGGTAAACGAGCCCAGATAAACAACCCCTCGCCCGGCACCGACGACACCGAGCACCCAGCCTCCGCCAGCCAGCGCGCCACACGACTGCTCGATTCATACAAGCGATCCACCGTGCGCCGGATGTGCTTGGCGTAGCTGCCGTTGCTGAGCATGGTGCAGGTGATCTGTTCCGCCAATTCCGAGGTCACGCCACCGATGCTCATCTTCAGGTTGATCATTCTGGCCGCCAGTTGTGGTGACAACACGGCGTAGCTGACCCGGCTGTTGGCCGTCAGGGTCTTGGAGAACCCGGACACGTAACTGACATTGTCCAGCCCGCTGGCGGCCAGGCGCGGGGTGCGTCGTTGCTGGAGATCGCCGTACAGGTCATCTTCAACAATGTGGAAACCGTAGCGGTGACTCAACTCCAGCAGGCGATACACCTGCGCCGCCGAAAACGAGTGCCCGGTCGGGTTATGCAGGGTGCTGTTGGTCATGTAGAGCACGGGGCGATGGGCGATCAGCATGCGCTCGAACGTCTCCAGATCCAGCCCGGTGCAATCGCGGGGAACGGTGATGACCTTGGCGCCGTGCAACGCCAGATTGGTGTGCAGGTTGAAGTAGCACGGATCGTCGAGCAGCACCGTATCGCCGGGTTTTATCAGCAGGCGCATCAGTTGGTCGATGGCCTGCATGGTGTTGGCCGTGGTGATGATTTGTTCCACAGGCACTTCGATGCCGACGGTCGACAGTTTTACGCGCAATGCCTCGCGCAGCGGCCGATAACCACCGACCTCACCGTATTCGCCCATGCGCAGTGATGTCGCACGAAGGGTGCCGCGCACGGCTTTGAGCAGATCTTCGGCGGGCAACCATGAGCCGGGCAGAAATCCACAACCGGGACGCAGCGCGCCGTTATCCACAAGAATCGCACGGCGGACACGGCTGAGGGTGTCTTGCGGTTGCAGGTCCGGGGCAGCAGCGGTTGGGGGCTGAGTACCTGCCCGGTGGACGTAATGCCCCGAGCCCTGGCGTGAGACCACCAGCCCCTTGGCCCGCAATCGGTCGAGGGCGTCGACTACGGTGGATTTTCCGACGTTCATCAACTCGGAGAGTTCGCGAATCGGCGGCAACTTGGCCCCGTGCGGCAGGCCTCCCTGGCTGATGGCCTCGGACAGCTGATCGACAATCTGCTGCACAAGCGGCACTCCCGGCTGGAACTCGATGGCGGCGATCACAGCGCGCTGAGCCTGCATTTTACTGGTCTCCCTGGCAGTAAAGTTCGCTGGATTCTATACGAACTTGCCCTGATCAAGAGAAGCGTCTGTCACTACCATCAAAATCGCGTATGCATGGTGGATCAAGAGGACTCAGTAGATGATTAGGCAAACAACCCGCGACGAACGTTTCCTCGAGATGGCGAAAGAGCACGGCTTCGATATCTACGACGAGAACGCGGCCGGGGGGCATTACGCGCCACTGCTTCGGCATGACGATGAGCTGTATGTCAGTGGCCTGGTGCCGCGCATGAACGGCAAAATTCAGTACCCGGGCCGGGTGGGCCTGGAGCTCAATCTGGCCGATGCCCAAGAGGCCGCGAGCATCAGCGCGATACGCGGTCTGGCATTGATCCGCGAGGCCGTCGGTTCACTGGATAACGTCAAGGCCCTGCTTCGTGTCACCGTTTATGTGAAATCCACGTTCGATTTCGTCGACCTCAGTGAGGTGGCCAACGGTGCATCGGATGTCTTCACCCATGTGTTGGGCGAGGCCGGCAAACATACACGGACGACGGTGGGTGTTTACCAGTTGCCGAAAAACGCGCCGGTGGAAGTGGACATGATCGCGGCGCTGCATCCTTCGATTTCCTGATTTTTTCAGGCAATAAAAAGCCCCGCTGCAAGGGCGGGGCTCCGGGTAAAGCGTGTTACTGCGCGGCGATGCTGTAGCCGTCGAACGCGGTTTGTTGTTGCAATGCGGTGATGATGTTCTTGCGGTTGACCGCTTGTTCCACGCCGGCGTTATCGAGGAACGTCTCGCTTTCAATCACTGCGTCTTCGCCTTCGCCGACGAAGGTAAAGCCGAGGAACTCCAGCGCTTTGCGGTCAACGTTCAGGCTTGAACGCGGGGTGCGCAGTGGCAGGGTGACGTTTATGCCGTCCTTGCTGATGGTGAACACCTCGAGGTCTTTCTTGGCGCGAGCCACTTTGCTCTTGCCACTGCTCGGGTTGCTGATGGCCTGGTGAGTCTGGTTCAACACTTTTAGCGCCAAGCCGTAGACGATTTCCTGAAACGCCGGGTCATCCTTGAAGTTGGAGAGAATCCGGCTGATCGGGAATTTGCTGCCTAGGTCTTCGAGAGCGGCAATGTCGGCCGCTTCCGCGTCCTTGAGTTGCTTGAGTTCGCCCATCAGTTCATAGGCTTTATCGTCGTCGAAGCTGTCATGTGCCTGGCGAATCGCGGTGCGCAGTTCGCGGATCTGGTCGCTTTCCCGGGTGGATTGAAAAGCGTCCAGGACCATCTCGCTGATGGTCTTGGCCTGAGGCACATGCTGTGAAAGATTGATGGAGTTTTCGTATTCCGCTTTGGACGACAGGGTGACTACGGATTCAGCGGTGTTGGAATCGGACATTGAAATTTCACTACTTCTTTTAACTTGAATTGAGGCGAGAAAGCACAGGGCCTTTTCAGGTCGCCTAATCTATTGGACCCACGCTGAGTTGTCACGGATGAACAGGCGGTTGGTCATGATTTTTGCGAGAAGGCATCAGTCGATGGCCATTTGCGGTCGTTGTGACTGAAGCGCTGACAGCACCCGATAAAACGTCAATGATCGACCACTGATCAATCCGCAGACAAACCCGGAAGCGGAGGCCTTGAGCAGTAACATCTCAAGCGTGGCGGCCTGTTCCGGATGAACATCATCCTGGTAGCCGAAGTAGTAGTTCGCGGCGAAAAACAGCAGATAGAGCACCAGGGTTTTCGCTGTTCCCGGTACGACCAGTCCGGTTTTCGGCTTATTGAGTTCGAGAGACTTGCTTTGGAAAATCACCAACGCGGCCAGTCCTCCCAGAACAACGGCGATCAACCAGCAACCGAGGGAGGCGGTGGGGTTCAACGACAGGTTCAGTGAGTAGAGCGACCAGCCGAGCAAGATCGGCGGAGTCACCCGTAGCGAGGTTTTGCTTTCCTCAGTCGGCGATAGCGCTTTGATTCCGTAGTAGCAGAGCACCAGGAATACCGCATAAACCCACAGCGGGGTGTGTTGCAAGGTGTTGAGCATCACGCAGCGTCCATGCCGAAAAACAAGTGCCGGGATAATAGCCGTTGTCGGAAGGTATGCCGTCGGCTATTTCCCCATCGAATTCAGGTTCATTGAGTGAACCGCCCATTGTTCCGCCGTTTGCTGATCCACCGGCAAGGAAAAGCGGAAAGTCGCGCCTCGCCCGGGCAGATCGATCAGCTGAATCTCGCGACCGTGCAATTGCAGGATCCGATGCACGATCCTCAGGCCCAAGCCGCCATCACGCCGTGCGCCACCGATGTTGAAAGGGCGCAGGAACAGGCCTTCGCGCAGTGGCGCAGCGATGCCGGGGCCGGTGTCGCTGACGGTGACTTCGATAAACGGCCCTTGAGGGCGCAGACTCAGCTCGATTTCTCCACCTTGAGGGGTATCGCGCAGGGCGTTGTCGAACAGGTTGGTCAGCACCCGTTCGATTAATCCCAGGTCGGCGCAGGCTGCGGAAACGTTGGGGGCGAAAGTGGCCTTCAGTTCGATCTGGCGCGCTTCGGCGGTCAGTTCGAATTTCTGGAAAATGTCCTGCACCAGATCGGTCAGTGAGAAGCGCTCCAGCACCGGTTGCACAAAACCGTGTTCCAGCCTGACCAGTTCCAGCAGCGATTGCGCCAGGCCTCCCACCTTGCGGCTTTGATCGAGGGCGATGCCCAGATAGCGACGCCGGTCGGCGGGGGATAACGTGGCGTCCTTGAGCGACAGGGTTTCCAGGTATCCATGCAGTGAAGCCAGTGGCGTTCGCAGATCATGGGAAATGTTCGCCACCAGTTCGCGGCGCTCCTGGTCCTGACGAGTCAGGGAGCGCCACTGTTCATTGAGGCGGCTTTGCATCTGCCGGAAGGCGGCGTCCAGCACGGCAATTTCATCGTGACTGGCGGCTTTTTCCACCGGTTCCGATGGAGGGGGTGAAGAGGGCACGCCGTCGATGTCGAACTGACTGACTCTTTCGGTCAAGCGTCGCAGCGGTCGGGTAATCAGGGCAAATGCCGTGAGGCCGGCAATCAGGCACAGCAACGCCACCAGACCGATGGACAACAGGGCGGTATTGAGCGCGGCGCTGGTGGCACCGCGTTCGGCGAAGCGGTCGTGTTCTTCACTGAGCAGTACCACATACAGATAACCGGCGGGCTGGCCGTTGACGCGTAACGGTGCGGCGCTGAACACCTTGCGACCATCGACGCTGCGCGGGTCATCACCGAGAATCGGCAGGGCATCGCCTTTGAGCAAGCGCTGGACGGGGGCCAGATCGATTTGCTCCCGATGTATACGGCCCTCCGGTGCGGCGCTTCCGACAATCTTGCCCTCGGTGTCCAGCAGATAAACCTCAACACTGGGATTGACCTGCATGAGTTTGCTGAACAGTTCTCGAATGGCATTGGGCATCAGGCCGCTGCTGTCCATCAGCACCGTGTCATGGGCGATGTGTTGCGCCAGATCGCGCGACAGCCCCTGCACCACTTCCAGCTCATGCATCTTGTTGGACCGCACTTGCATCCATGCCGATGTGCCGCAGCACACCAGCAACAGAACGGCGAACACCAGGGACAGGCGTTGTGTCAGGGTCAGCCTCATGGCTGCTCCTCCTTGACGGCGAATTTGTAGCCTCGGCCCCACACCGTGAGGATGCGTGCGGGTAGCGCCGGATCGGCTTCGATCTTGGCCCTCAGTCGATTGATGTGGGTATTAACCGTGTGTTCGTAACCTTCATGGCTGTAACCCCAGACCGCGTTGAGCAAATCCATGCGCGAGAAAACTTTGCCGGGTTGGCGGACGAAGAAATACAGCAGGTCGAATTCCCGTGGCGTGAGGTCCAGGCGACGCCCGTCGAGCGAGACATCGCGGGTGATCGGGTCGATGGACAGCCCATCCGTCATCAGGCTGCCCGAATCCATCTTCAGGTTGCGGGCCATGGCGTCGACGCGGCGCAGCAGGGCTTTGACCCGGGCGACCAGCTCCAGCATCGAAAAGGGTTTGGCGAGGTAATCGTCGGCACCCAGTTCCAGCCCCAGGATGCGGTGCATTTCGCTGGAGCGTGCGCTGGTGATGATGATCGGGGTGTAGCGGGCCATCGCCCGTGCCCGACGGCAGATTTCCAGGCCGTCGACACCGGGCAGCATCAGGTCGAGGATCAGCGCGTCCCAGCTTCCTTGCTGCAACAGGCGCATGCCTTCGTCACCGTCGGCGCAGTGCACCACCTCGAACTGCTCATCGCGAAGATGCAGGCAGATAAGGTCGGCGATGTGCAGGTCGTCCTCGACCACCAGGACGCGTTTGGTCTGTTCCATAAAGCTCAATCCTTTGTAGCGCAATGGGCACATTGTGCGGGTTTTCCTCAGTCCGAGTTATCACGAATTGTTTAACTGCTCGTGAGGATTTGGCGATCAACCCAAGCCTAGGCTGTGTTCCTTATCAGGCATCGGGAATTTTGGAGAAGGCCATGTTTTCACGGCGACAGTTTCTTGTAGCGGGCGGCGGGCTGGGCGCTGCAGCCTTGGTGATTGGTGTGTTGCCAAAATTTGCCGCCAGTACCGCACTGGTCAGTGATGCCAGTGCTGCGCAGGTATTCGAGGTGACACACAGCGACAGCGAATGGCACGCCATGCTCAGCGACGAGCAGTACGAAATCCTCCGTGAAGAGGGCACTGAGCGTGCCTACAGCAGCCCCTTGAACAATGAACATCGCGAAGGCGTTTTCGCCTGCGCCGGGTGTGATCTGCCGCTGTTCTCATCCGATACCAAGTTCGACAGTCGCACCGGTTGGCCCAGCTTCTGGGCGCCATTGGACAAAGCGGTGGCCACTCGTCAGGACCAGTCCTTTGGCGTGCTGCGTGAAGAAGTCCACTGCCGGCGCTGTGGCGGTCATCTGGGGCATGTCTTCGATGATGGGCCCAAGCCTACCGGCCTGCGTTATTGCATGAACGGTCTGGCGCTGACGTTCGAGCCACAGGCGGCTTGATTCATGGGCATTTCCTTTCACTCACTTGATGCAGGTCGACGCTATGTGGCTTTTGGTTCTCGCTTATCTCGGTGGTGTTCTGACGATTGTCAGCCCCTGCATTCTGCCGGTGCTGCCCTTTGTCTTCGCTCGAACCGGGCAGCCGTTTATGAAGAGTGGCTTGCCGCTGTTGGCGGGGATGGCGTTGACCTTCGCCCTGGTCGCCACGTTGGCGGCGGTGGGCGGCGGTTGGGTGGTGCAAGTCAATCAGTACGGTCGCTGGCTCGCGTTGCTGTTCGTAGCACTGTTCGGGCTGACGCTGCTGCTGCCGCAACTGGCCGAGCGTCTGACACGACCACTGGTGGCGGCCGGCAGCCGACTGTCGGAAGCCGCAGGCGCCGATGCCCGGCCGCGTCCCGGCGCTTCGTTCCTGATCGGCGTCGCCACGGGCCTGCTCTGGGCGCCTTGCGCCGGGCCAATTCTGGGCCTGTTGCTGACCGGGGCAGCGCTGCAAGGGGCAAGCATCGAAACCACGCTGTTGCTGCTGGCTTACGCGGCCGGTGCCGCCACATCGCTGGCCGTGGCGCTGTTGCTCGGCGGTAAAGTCTTCGCGGCGATGAAGCGCTCTATTGGCGCCGGCGAATGGGTTCGGCGCGGTCTGGGGGCGGCCATGCTGGCGGGGGTTGCCGCGATTGCCCTGGGGCTGGACACGGGGATTCTGGCACGGGTTTCGACCGCGTCCACCGGTGGAATCGAGCAAGCCCTGGTGGGCCGGTTGGCCGGCAAGTCGCCGAACAACAGCGGGGCGATGATGGCCGCGGGTGGCGCGATGAAAGCGAGTAACAAGGCATCGGGCGCGTTGCCGATTGAAGGCAATCTCCCACCGCTGGATGGCGCGGTGCAATGGCTCAATTCCCCACCCCTGACCGCGCAGGCCTTGAAGGGCAAAGTCGTGTTGGTGGATTTCTGGACTTACTCCTGCATCAACTGCCTGCGCACCTTGCCGTATGTAAAAGCCTGGGCTGAGAAGTATCGCGATCAGGGATTGGTGGTGATCGGCGTCCATGCCCCTGAATTTGCCTTCGAGCGCGACGTCGGCAATGTCACCAAGGCCATGAAGGACCTGGGCATCAACTACCCGGTGGCCATCGATAACGACTACAAAATCTGGCGCGCCTTCAACAACGAATACTGGCCGGCCCACTACTTTGCCGATGCTCAGGGGCGCATTCGTTATCACCACTTTGGTGAAGGCGATTACGCCGAATCGGAAAAGGTCATCCAGCAACTGCTGCGTGAAGCGGGTGCGGTGAAAGTCGCGGACGGTTTGATCAACGCGGATGCGACAGGGGTTCAACTCGCGCCGGACATGAGCGAAGTGCAATCACCGGAGACCTATGTCGGTTTCCAGCGGGCGGAGCACTTCGTCCCCGAAACCGGCCTGGTGCCGGACAAAGTGGCCGCTTACAGCCCTCCCGCCGAACTGGCACTCAACGACTGGAGCCTGGACGGGAAGTGGAATGTCGGCTCAGAGCGTGCGACCTCCAGCGCGCCCGCCAGCCGCATCGTTTATCGCTTCCATGCCCGTGATCTTCACTTGGTGCTGGGCCCCGGTGCCGACGGTAAACCGGTGAGATTCAAAGTGCTCATTGACGGCAAAGTCCCTGGCGATGCCCACGGCACTGATGTGGCACCCGATGGCAGCGGCAGTGTGACCGAACAGCGTTTGTATCAATTGGTACGCCAGAGCGGCGGCGTGACTGACCGGACGTTCAGCATCGAGTTTCTCGATCCGGGTGTCTCGGCCTACGCGTTTACGTTCGGTTGAAGTCATTTCATTTGTTGAGGAGTCTGCTCCATGAAAACCCTGTTCACCTGGCGCCGCACCCTGTTGGGAATGGCCGCTGCTGGCGTTATCAGCCAGTGCTCGGCGTTCTCGTTCGGAGCCGAAGAAGCTGTCGTCATCCCTCCGCCAGCGCTGGATGAAACGACCCAGGCCCACAGCGAAAAAGTGGTGTTTGCCGGCGGATGTTTTTGGGGCGTCCAAGGCGTTTTCCAGCACGTTAAAGGCGTGAAGAAAGCGATCTCCGGTTACGCCGGCGGTGCGGCCAATACCGCCCAATATGAACGGGTCAGCGAGGGCGATACCGGCCACGCGGAGTCCGTCGAAGTCACTTTCGATCCGGCTCAGGTCAGTTACGGGACATTGCTGCAGATCTATTTCTCGGTGGCCCACAACCCCACCGAACTGAACCGTCAGGGCCCCGACAGCGGCACTCAATACCGGTCGGCGATTTTCACTGAGAACACCGATCAGCAACGCGTCGCCCAGGCTTACATTGCCCAGCTCGATGCTGCTCATTCATTCAATAAACCCATCGTGACTCAGCTGGAAACCTACAACGGTTTCTACCCGGCGGAGGAGGAGCACCAGGATTTTCTGACCGAGCATCCGACCTATCCGTACATCGTGATCAACGATCTACCGAAAGTGGCGCAGTTGAAGCAGTTGTATCCCGATCGTTATCAGGAGAAACCGGTGTTGGTGAAGGCGGGCATGTGAGTGAAATGCGATAACGGGGTGTGTTTACCCCGTTATCACATTCTTGCCCGCCATCTTCGAGCGATAAAGCGCCTGATCAGCCCGAGCCAGCAACCCGGTCTGCTGTTCTTCCTCAAAGCGCTGGACCACGCCGAAACTCATGGTCACGTGAAACTCGCCCACCGGGGGCAGGCTCGACAGGCCATCGCGTATTTTTTCGGCCAGGAGCCTGGCGTCAGCCAACGGGGTATCGGGAAGGATCATGATGAACTCGTCACCGCCCCATCGCGCCAGCAGGTCACCTTCGCGCACGAAGTGCTTCACGCCCTCGACCACCTGCACGATGGCGGCATCACCCAAGGCATGGCCATAGTGATCGTTGATGATTTTGAAGTCGTCGATGTCCATCGCGATCAATGACAGGGGGCGTCGAAAGCGTTGGGCTCGTTCGCATTCCTGAGGCAGGCTTTTTTCCATCAGGTAGCGATTGGCGATGGAGGTGAGCGTGTCGGTTTCCGCCAGTTTGCGGTTAGCTTCGAGTTGAATCTGAAGCTGCTGATTGACCCGGGACAACTCTCGGGTGCGCTCTTCAACGATGGCTTCAAGGGAATGAGCGCGTCGTTCCAGTTCCTCGAGCAGACGTCGTTTGTCGTCGATGCTGCGGTGCGCGCCGACCATCCGCGCTACCGTGCCGTCGGCGTTCCGCGACAGCACATAGCCGCGGTCTTCGATCCAGGTGTAACTGCCGTCCCGCATGCGGCAGCGATATTCGGCTTGATAGGTGGGGGTGCGCTGTTTCAGATAGTCATCAAACACGGCCATGACGCCGGGGTAATCGTCAGGGTGGATGATGTTTTCCCAGGTCAATACGGTGTTGTCCAGGGAATGAGGCTCGTAGCCGAGCATCTTGTACCAACCGGGGTTGCGATAGACCAAACCTGTGTTGGCGTTCCAGTCCCAAATGCCATCGCTGACCAGTTCCAGAATGGTATGGAGCAGGTCTTCGCTAAAATCTGACACATTGAATTTGAACGGCGTGATATTTGATGCTTCCCCCATCACCGCTTCTCCCTGACGCGCAGATATCAATTGATTCGCCTGGCGTCGAGATTAGTTCATGGCGCATTGCCACGGCTAGTGTTTGCCCCACAACTCCATGGCAAAGTCGACGAAGTGGCGTAATTTCGGCAGCCGGTAGCGGTCCTGGGCATAAACCAGGTGCATGGGCCGGCTCGGCAGTTGATAGTTCTGCATCAATGCCACCAGTTTTCCGTTGAGCAGGTCCTGTTCCACTAGTGCATCGGGCAGCATCACGATGCCCATCCCGGTTCGGGCCGCCTGATGCAACCCCGCCGAACTGTTGATCAGCATCGGACCAGTGACGGCCACCATCACTTCGCCTTCCGGCCCACTCAGGCGCCATTGTTTTTCCACCGATTGCCAGTCGTCCCCGACCGGGTAGGCAAAAGACAAGCAATCGTGATGTTGCAGGTCTTCGGGTTTTTCCGGCGTTGATCGGCGTGCCAGGTATTCCGGTGAGGCGCACATGGTCAGGGTGTAGTCGATCAGCGGGCGGGCGATCAAGTTGGATGGCTCAATGGCGCCCAGGCGAAACGCCACATCAAGGCCGTTTTCGAGCAGGTCAGGGCGCCCGTTGGTGAGCACCACGTCCAGTTTGACCTGTGGGCATTGCCGCGAAAATTCGCTGAGGGCCGGCGCGAGCCTTTCCGTGCCGAAGGTCAGCGGTGCCGTGATGCGCAAGGTGCCACTGGGCGCGTCCTGACTCTGTTCGGCCAGACGTTCGGAATCGGCCACCAACCCCAATACTTCAAGGCAGCGCTGGTAATAAGCCGAGCCGAATTCCGTCAGGCGCTGGCGCCGTGTCGTACGGTTGAGCAAGCGCACACCCAGGCGTTGCTCCAGTGCGCGCAGGTGATTGCCGACCATGGTCGTGGACATTTCGCACTGCTGGGCGGCGGCCGTCATGCTGCCGGCTTCTACCACGCGTACGTAAACGGTCATTGCCTGGAACAAATCCATTATCAAGCTCGGCTTTAAGATGATTGAAGTATTGCAGCGTTTATCCAGCTCAGGTGGCTAACCATACTGCAAAAACACCGACCATTGATGGAGCTTGATGCCATGACCGCCGCTTGCCTGATGAGTACTTACCAACCGTTGGCCCTGAGTTTCAGCAAAGGGATGGGCACGCGCCTTTGGGATGAGGCGGGTCGTGAATACCTGGACGCGGTGGCGGGTGTCGCGGTGACCAACGTTGGCCACTCCCATCCTCGGATCGTCTCGGCGATCACTGAGCAAGCCGGTTTGCTGTTGCACACGTCCAACCTCTACAGCATCGATTGGCAACAACGGTTGGCGCAGCGGCTGACGACGTTGTCCGGCATGGAGCGAGCGTTCTTCAACAACTCCGGTGCCGAAGCCAACGAAACCGCGTTGAAACTCGCACGGCTTTATGGCTGGCACAAAGGTGTCGAGCAACCGCTGGTGGTGGTCATGGAAAACGCTTTTCATGGCCGGACGCTGGGCACGTTATCCGCCAGCGATGGCCCGGCCGTGCGCCTGGGGTTCAATGAGTTGCCGGGGGATTTCGTCAAGGTTCCGTTCGGTGATCTCAGTGCACTGGATACCGTGCAGCAAGCCCACGGCCAACGAATCGTGGCGATCCTGATGGAGCCGATCCAGGGCGAAAGCGGTGTGCAGCTGGCGCCTCCGGGCTATCTCAAAGCGGTGCGCGAACTCTGCAACAAGCGCTCGTGGCTGATGATGCTCGACGAAATCCAGACCGGCATCGGTCGCACCGGCCAATGGTTTGCGTTCCAGCACGAGGGCATTGTCCCGGACGTCATGACCCTGGCCAAAGGGCTGGGCAACGGCATCCCCATCGGTGCCTGCCTGGCCCGGGGCAAAGCCGCCGATCTGTTCACACCGGGCAGTCATGGCAGCACTTTCGGCGGTAATCCACTGGCCTGCCGTGTGGGTTGCACGGTGCTGGACATCATCGAAGAACAAGGTCTGCTGGAGAACGCCAGGCTACAGGGCGAACGTCTGCTCGCCAGATTGCGCAGCGAGTTGGCGGACAATCCGAACGTCCTGGCAATCCGTGGCCAAGGCTTGATGATCGGCATCGAACTCAAGCAACCGATCCGCGACCTGACCCTGATCGCCGCGCGGGATCATGGTTTGCTGATCAACGTGACACGCGGGAAAACCATTCGCCTGCTGCCGCCGTTGACGATTGATGAGCGGGAGGTGGAGATGATTGTTAGAGGGGTTGGCCGGGCCGTGACCATTGCCTGACACTCGTTCCCGATCGTTCCCGCGCTCTGCGTGGGAATGCCTCTTGGGACGCGGAGCGTGGGAACGATCAAAACAAAATCGGCGTCTCCGTCAACGTAACTAACCTTCTTACTTTGGTTCGTCCAGCACGAAAATTATCAACAGACGTGAGTAGACGTTCAGCGTTGGCTGCGGAGTTCAGAAGATAAATTGTTTCATCGGTTGCTTCGGATTCAGCCCCAGCGATTTCTTCAGTGTTTTTGCAATTTATCCGGTGTTTGACGTTTTGCATGGGTTTCTCCCCATTGATAGCGATAGAGGCTGAGTATCTATCGACGAACCAAAGGACGTTTCCGAGACCGGTGTAGTCCCAATCCGATTTACCCCCACAGATCTTGTACTTTTTGATCCCAGCCGCCCATGGAGATAGTGAATGCACGGTCAGGCTTCAGCCTCGCCCCCAAAAGTATTGCGGCGTTAGGGGTTATAGGATGGTCTATCCGTGTTCAAAAAATTGCTGATCTCACCTCGATCCATAAGTTTGATTTTTGAGCCAGTGAACGTTGCGAACAATTGCCGGTGTACGGTAAATCCACTGGCGTCCTCGCGCATCCGGTAACTGGCGGCCCATTCCACCAGCGCTTTAAGCAACTCGTCATTGTCCGGTCTTTGTTCTCGCTGACGAATATTGGCCACACAGCTGTCGTCATCCACACACAACCAGATCAGCGCCGTTGCCCTGTGGATAAGTTCTCTGACGATCCAGCCGTAAACACCTTCGATCACCCATTGCTCTTCATCGGCCGCCACCCGCGCTATGCCCAGTGCCGCGGCGTGCGGGCGGGCGATGCTGTGTTCGTCCGAGACCCAGTAAATCAGGTCGAGATCGATCCATGGCGCCTTGAGTTGTGCGGCCAATCGTTCCGCCAGCCAGCTTTTGCCGGCGCCGGAGTTGCCGATGATCAGCGTGCGGGTGAGGTTCATGGTGACTCGCCGTTTCAGTCGTCATGTTCAGGCGCAACCATCCGGGTCTTGGGCGAGCCGTTTGAGTTGTGCTGATAAATGTCCTGGGGTTGCCCTTTCTCATTGAAGTACACCTGGCCGATGCCCGCCGAGTTCCATAGCCGTTCGCCGGCCTCGGCGTGTTCGGGGATGTGCGGGACGATGCGCATGCGTCGGCGTTTGGTCAGCCAGTTGAGGGGCGAGCGCGGGGAGTAGAGCCAGCGATTGAGGCGGTCGAACCATTCGAGCAGTCTGGGCGGGAATTCGTTCTTGATGCCGCTGCTGGTGATCTGCCAGATTTTCGGGCCGGCCTTGCGGTGTCGGATCAGCACTTCGTAGACGAAGGAATAGTGCACATCACCGGACAGCACCACGTAGTTACCCGGTGTGCGTGAGTGTCGGAAGATGTTCAGGATCACTTGCGCCGCGCCGCGATGGGCCATCCAGTTTTCGGCGTCTACCAGCAGGGGATAACCGAACCAGCTAAAGACTTTCTGCACGGTTTCGATCAGTTTGACGCCGAAGATCGGCGCGGGTGACACGATGATCGCCGACGGGTGATCGAGCAGTTCCTGTTGCAGTTCGCTGAGGGCTTCCCAGTCCAGCAAGCCCGAGGGTTGCTTGAGGTTCATCTCGCTGCGCCAGCGCCGGGTGCGGGTGTCGATCACCACCAATGCGGGCGTGGTCGGCAGCACGTAATGCCACTGTTGAAAGCTCAACAGTGCATCGATCAAGTCATCCTGCACCGGGCTGTCGAGGTAACGGTCGACCCCGGTGACGCTGAGCAAACGGGTTTTTTCCAGCACATCGCTGAACGCGTCGGGGTTGTTGCCCCAGCCCTGGCACAGCATGTAGGCGATCAAGGCATTGCCGATGATGCGCTTGGAGAACGGATGGCCGTAGGCCGTTTCCTCCCATTGTGCGGAAAGGTTCCAGTCGTCGGTGATGTCGTGGTCATCGAAAATCATCAGGCACGGCAGATGCGCCATGGCCCGGGCGACACCGTCCAGGCCGGACTTGAAACCATCGATATGGGTTTGTTCAACGCTATAACGCTTGAGTCTTTCAGGCGTCAGCGCGGGCGGTTGCGGGGCGATCAATGTCCACGGCGTCGGCGACCACACCAGCAGATACATGGCCATCACTTCAGCGAACGTCACCAAGTGATTGTCGGCACTGCTGCTGGTGAAAATCGGCTTGCGTGCGCCACCGAAAAATCGCTCGCGCAGGGTTTCGTTGCTTTCAAGCGCCGGTAACAAATCCGCACGGTGGTAGTAACTGGCCGGATGTTCGTAGAGTCTGGCGCTGTCGCTGACCACGGCGCCTTCGAGGTGTTCTTCGAACAGGCCCAGCCGCTCGATCAAGGCATGGATTGCCCGCAGCATCGGTCCCGCCACATCGTCGGCGTAAATCTGATCGCCGCTCATCATCAACAGCGCCGGGCGCTGCAATGCGTCATGTTCCGCTGCCAACAGACCGTCGACACAGAGCAAGCCATCGGTGGCCGGGTGATGGGGTTTTCGGCAGGAGCCATGCAGCAATTGATCAATGCGCGAGCGCAGGACGAAGTTCGGGCAGCGCGCTTCGCCGTAGAGCAAATGCGGCGCCCAGTCGGCGATACCCGTCCCGTCGATCAACAGGTCATATTCGATCACGGTGTCGCAGGGCAGGGCGGTCGCCAGCGGCACATCGATCAAGTGGATAAACGCGTGAGTGCCGATCGGGATGACGGTGCACTGTCCGGCATTCAGTCGGATGTCGGCGCAGTCTTGCAGGCGCAACGTCAGCGACAGCGCCCGGGAACCCACGAGCCACATGACCAGCCGCGCAGGTTCCAGCCGCCGCAACAGCGGGCCGACCAGCACCGGTGGCAGTGAGTTGCAATCGTCAGACAAAGGCAGAGATACGGACATCCGGGTTCAAGGCTCTTGGCGCACAGGCCGGCGATGATAGCGCAGAGCCGTGGCTGAACTTCATCAATTGCCCGATGGGGTCACTTGAGGGGAAAGATCGTGACCGACACCACCAGCGCAACCAGTGCAGCCACCAGACTGCAGGCCGCCGCAGCCAAATGACGATAAGCGGGGGGTTGTTCCTGATTGCACGTGGTGAATACCAAGAGCCAGGTCCCGATCAGAGCGCCCATAAATGCCATCAGCGTATAAAGCGCAAAGGCCGGGGCTCGGGAGACTGGGGCGTCCGGGGTTAACCAGCTCGAGCAAAGAATCAGCACCGCAGTCCCGACGATAAAACTGGCCATGGCACCCCCGAGGTTCGCCAGCCAGATATTCAACGGGCCACGGCTCTTCACGACCCAGATCCACATCCCTGCTGATGCAGCGAAAAACATCAACATACTGATTAACTGCATTCAATCTTCCCTGTTAACAACGTCGTGGGTCTTTGTTGAGGTGAGGCGATGGCAGGCACGATATCAAATCAGTGGCTTTGAGCTGAAGGACGTTTTGGATTTATATCGATCTGTTTGAGCAGCAGCACGAAACCAATGTGGCGAGGGAGCTTGCTCCCGCTGGGTCGCGAAGCGGCCCCCTAATTTCCGAAGAAGAAGGGGACTGCTGCGCAGCCCAGCGGGAGCAAGCTCCCTCGCCACAGTTTTCAGTCAACAGGCCAAGGGGCAATCCTCCCCAAGGATTGTGTGGACCTAAGCCGCCCAGCCCGCCCCACTGACCGCTGCCTGCGCCAATGGATGCATGTCGGCCCCCTGATGCTCCGTCTGCCAGGCCAACAATTCCTTGCGCATGCCCGGCGTCCAGTACATCTGCAGATGATTGCGCACACCGAGCACGGCCGCTTGCTGGTCCGGTTCCGTGGCGAAGTACTGGGCGATCTGGTTGGCCATTTTGATCAGGTTTTCAGTGCTCATCGGCGCGCCTCCGCTTTAGCGCCACGGGCATGCCGGCGTTCCTTGAGCAAACGGTCCTGTTCATCACTGAAGGCCTGATAGCGTTTTTGCCACTCGGAAGGGTGGTAAACGCGGCTGACCTCCACGGCGGTGACCTTGTACTCCGGACAGTTGGTGGCCCAGTCGGAGTTGTCGGTGGTGATCACGTTGGCCCCCGATTCCGGAAAGTGGAAGGTGGTGTACACCACGCCCGGCGCGACCCGTTCGGTGACCCGCGCGCGCAATACGGTCTGCCCGGCGCGGCTGCCGATGCCGACCCAGTCACCCTCGTTGATGCCACGGCTCTCGGCATCGGTCGGGTGGATTTCCAAGCGATCCTCATCGTGCCAGGCAACGTTTTCGGTACGCCGGGTCTGGGCGCCGACGTTGTACTGGCTGAGGATGCGCCCGGTGGTCAGCAGCAGCGGATAGCGATTGTTGACCTTCTCTTCGGTGGGCACGTAACCGGTGAGCATGAATCGCCCTTTGCCGCGCACGAACTCCTCGATGTGCATGGTCGGCGTGCCGTCCGGTGCGGCGGCGTTGCATGGCCATTGCAGGCTGCCGTGGCGATCCAGTTCGGCGTAGCTGACGTTGGTGAAGGTCGGCGTCAGGCTGGCGATCTCATCCATGATGTCTGACGGATGTTTGTAGTTCATCGGGTAGCCCAAGGCGTTGGCCAGGGCCACGGTGCCTTCCCAGTCAGCCTTGCCGCCCAGGGGATCCATGACCTTGCGCACCCGAGAGATACGCCGCTCGGCGTTGGTGAAGGTGCCGTCCTTCTCCAGGAACGAAGCGCCCGGCAGGAATACGTGGGCGAACCTGGCGGTTTCGTTGAGGAAAATATCCTGCACCACGATGCATTCCATGGCCGACAGGGCTGCGGTGACGTGCTGGGTATTCGGATCGCTCTGGGCGATGTCCTCACCCTGGCAATACAGGCCCTTGAAACTGCCACCCAAAGCGGCCTCGAACATGTTCGGAATGCGCAGGCCCGGATCGGGTTGCAGGGTGACGTTCCACGCCTGTTCGAACTGCGTCCGCACCACCTCGTTGGAGATGTGTCGGTAGCCGGGCAACTCGTGGGGGAAGGAGCCCATGTCGCAGGAACCCTGAACGTTGTTCTGCCCCCGCAGCGGGTTCACGCCCACGCCTTCGCGGCCGATGTTGCCGGTGGCCATGGCCAGGTTGGCGATGCCCATGACCGCAGTGCTGCCCTGGCTGTGTTCGGTGACGCCGAGGCCGTAGTAGATCGCCGCATTACCACCGGTGGCATACAGACGGGCAGCGGCGCGGATGTCGGCCGCGTCTACACCGCAGACGGCGGCCAGGACTTCCGGCGAGTTTTCCGCACGGCTGACGAACTCACTCCAGCGAGCGAAATCGCTGCCCTCGCAACGGGCGTCGATAAACGACTGATCGAGCAACCCTTCGGTGACGATGACGTGGGCCAAGGCGTTGAGCATCGCGACGTTGGTGCCCGGACGCAGGGCCAGGTGCAGTTCGGCGCGGGCATGCACCGAGTCCACCAGATCAATGCGGCGTGGGTCGATGACGATCAATCGCGCGCCTTCACGCAGACGGCGCTTGAGCTGGGAGGCGAACACCGGGTGGGCGTCGCTGGGGTTGGCGCCCATCACCAGAATCACGTCCGCCTGCATCACCGAGTCGAAACTCTGGGTGCCGGCGGACTCGCCCAAGGTTTGTTTCAAGCCATAACCGGTCGGCGAGTGGCAGACTCGCGCACAGGTGTCGACGTTGTTGTTGCCGAACGCGGCGCGCACCAGTTTTTGCACCAGATAGGTTTCTTCGTTGGTGCAGCGGCTGGAGGTGATGCCACCGATGGAGTCGCGGCCGTACTTTTGCTGCAGTCGACGGAATTCGCTGGCGGCGTAGGTCACCGCTTCATCCCAGCTGACTTCCTGCCACGGGTCGTTGATGTGTTTGCGGATCATCGGTGTGGTGATGCGATCCGGGTGGGTGGCGTAGCCCCAGGCAAAGCGCCCTTTGACGCAAGAGTGGCCGTGGTTGGCCTGGCCGTTCTTGTCCGGAACCATGCGCACCAGTTGATCGCCTTTCATCTCGGCGCGGAACGAGCAGCCCACGCCGCAATAGGCACACGTGGTGATCACACTGCGTTCAGGCTGACCCAGTTCGACCACGCTTTTTTCCATCAGCGTCGCGGTAGGGCAGGCTTGCACACAGGCGCCGCAGGACACGCATTCCGACTCGAGGAAGTTATCGCCACCGGCGGCGGCAACGCGGGATTCAAAGCCACGCCCGGTGATGGTCAGGGCAAACGTGCCCTGGGTTTCTTCGCAGGCGCGCACGCAGCGATTGCAGACGATGCACTTGCTCGGGTCGTACTCGAAGTACGGGTTGGAGGTGTCCTTCACGTCGGCCAGATGGTTGTCGCCTTCATAGCCATAACGCACTTCCCGCAGGCCGACCTGACCAGCGACGGTTTGCAGTTCGCAGTTGCCGTTGGCCGAGCAGGTCAGGCAGTCCAGCGGGTGATCGGAGATGTACAACTCCATGACGTTGCGCCGCAGCGTCGCGAGTTTCGGCGTCTGGGTGTGCACGCTCATGCCTTCGCTGACCGGCGTGGTGCAGGACGCGGGATAACCGCGCATGCCGTCGATCTCTACCAGACACATGCGGCACGAGCCGAAGGCTTCGAGGCTGTCGGTGGCGCACAGTTTCGGAATCGTGGTGCCCATCAACGCAGCGGCGCGCATCACCGAAGTGCCTTCGGGCACGCTGATGCTGCGACCGTCGATGTTCAAAGTGACTTGCACCTGACTTTCGCGGGCCGGAGTGCCCAGATCGATGTCGGTGTTCGGGTCGAAGAGGGTGATCATTGGTCGGCCTCCGAAGATTGCAGACCGAAGTCGGCGGGGAAGTACTTGAGGGCGCTGGCGACCGGAAAGGAAACCATGCCGCCCAAGGCGCACAGCGAACCGTATTGCAGGGTGTCGCACAGGTCCTTGAGGATGATCACCTGCTCATCGCGAACGTTCTGATCCGGCGCGGCCAGCAAGCGGTCGATCACCTCGACGCCCCGGGTCGAGCCGATGCGGCAGGGCGTGCATTTGCCACAGGATTCCTCGGCGCAGAACTGCATGGCGAAGCGCGCCATGTGGGCCATGTCCAGCGTGTCATCAGCCACCACCACGCCACCGTGACCGAGCATGGCGCCGATACCGGCAAACGCTTCGTAATCCAGCGGCGTGTCGAATTGCGACGGCGGTACCCAGGCGCCGAGCGGGCCGCCAACCTGCGCGGCTTTCAGCGGTTGGCCACTGGCGGTGCCTCCGCCGTAGTCTTCCACCAATTCCCGCAGCGTCAGGCCAAAGGCCCGTTCCACCAGACCGCCACGCCGAATATTGCCCGCCAGTTGGAAAGGCATCGTGCCGAGGGAACGGCCCATGCCGTAATCGCGATAGAACTGCGCACCCTTGGCCAGAATCAGCGGCACCGAGGCCAGTGTCAGCACGTTGTGCACCAGCGTCGGCAGGCCGAACAGCCCCTTCAGCGCAGGAATCGGTGGCTTGGCGCGGACGATCCCGCGCTTGCCTTCGAGCGAGTCCAGCAGCGCGGTTTCTTCACCGCAAATGTAAGCACCGGCCCCGACGCGCACTTCCATATCGAAGGCTAAGCCGCTGCCGCCGACGTTGGCGCCGAGGTAACCGTTAGTCCGGGCAATCGCCAGCGCCTCGTTCAGCGTGGCGATGGCTTGTGGATATTCCGAGCGCACGTAGATGTAGCCGTAGCTGGCGCCGACGGTGATGCCGGCAATGGCCATGCCTTCGATCAGCAGGAAGGGGTCGCCTTCCATCAACATGCGGTCGGCGAACGTGCCGGAGTCGCCTTCGTCGGCGTTGCACACAATGTACTTTTGCGCCGCCTCGGTAGCGCGCACCGTGCGCCATTTGATCCCGGCGGGGAAGGCTGCGCCGCCACGGCCACGCAGGCCTGAATCGAACACCGCAGTCGCGGTTTCATCGCCGCCAATAGTGACGGCCCTTGTTAAACCCTCGAAACCGCCATGGGCGCGGTAGTCGTCCAGCGACAACGGCCGGGTGATGCCGGCGCGGGCGAACAGCAAACGTTGTTGAGACTTCAGATACGGCAATTCTTCCACCAGGCCCAAGGCCAGTGGGTGCGAGGACGGCTCGCCTTGCAGTGCATCGAGCACCGACGGCACATCGGCAGCGGTCAGCGGGCCGAAACCGATGCGGCCTTGCGGGGTGTCCACTTCAAGCAAGGGTTCCAGCCAGTACAGGCCGCGCGAGCTGGTGCGTTGCAGGTCCTGGCTGGCAAGGGCAGACGCCACAGCTTCGGCACCCACGGCACGGGCCAGCGAATCACAGGATAGATAGAGGCTCATACGTCCTCCCGGCAAGCGTCGAGCAGGGCATCGAGACGCTCGGCACTCAGCCGCGCATGCACCTGACCATCAAGCTCCAGGGCCGGCGAACAGGCGCAGGCGCCAAGGCAATACACCGGACGCAAACTGATGCTGCCATCGGCGCTGCTGCCGTGATCGTCCAGTTGCAGGCGATCACGCAACTGCGCGGCCAACTGCTCGGCACCACGACTCTTGCACGACTCCGCCCGACACAGACGCAGGATATGCCGGGCCGGTGGTGCGGTGCGGAAGTCATGGTAGAAGCTGATTACCCCACGAATCTCGGCCTGACTCTGATTGAGGGCATGGGCAATCTCGGGGATGGCGGCATCGGGGATGTAACCGATACCGGCCTGAATCTCATGAAGGATGGGCAACAGTGCACCCGCAGAGCCCTTGTGGCGCTCCAGCACGCTGTTAACCATAGGCAATTGCAACATCTCATCAGGCATACAGCATTCCTCACGGTCACGGACAAACCAGGCGGTTGTCGGTCGTCCGAAAGTGTCGGCTGCGGCATTCACACCACGTCACGGTATCGTGGCATTGTCAGGCCGTTGGCCAGGGCACCCTGAGCGGGCATCTTGTTGTGCCCGGCGCGGTCTTTGCCGCACCGTTTATAGGGCATTGAGGGAGCTTGCCACGCTGGTATTGATTCGACTGCACCAAAGCGACGTGTTCGGTTCTTTCCACGACTACCCATTAAGTCTAGACGAGGCCCGGCCCAAGGCGTCGTACGCAGTTCGTACTCGGAATTTACATTCAAAAAAAGGGAATGACAGATGATTGATTTCAACAACAAAGGCTTCTTCAAACTCAAGCAAAACGAAGAATACGCCGAACGCGTCAGCGCGCTGCTGCTGGAAGGGGAGCAAGTCATCGACTCCTACAAATCCATGCGCGACGGCGTAGTGTTCACCAACAAACGCATCATCGCCGTCAACGTACAGGGCATCACCGGCAGCAAAAAAGACTTCACCTCGCTGCCCTACAAAAACATCGTGGCGTACTCGGTGGAAACGTCCGGGACGTTTGACCTGGATTCGGAGCTGGAGATTTACTTTTCGTCGTTGGGGAAAGTGAAGTTCGAATTCACCGGCAAGACGTCGATGGTGGAAATCTCAAAACTGATTTCCCAGCACGTGCTCTGACCCAAACACTAAAAAGCCCCGAAAAACTCGGGGCTCCAACTGCCTAAATACTATCCAATGTGGGAGCGAGCCTGCTCGCGAAAGCGCCAGACCAGCCAACATCAATGCTGAACCTACCGCCATCATCACAAGCCGCCAGCTCCAACCATTTTTCAGCCACTACCCTTCAGACGTCGCCGCCGTCCGCTCAGGCGCCGCCGCAGAACCCCGACCCCGCCCAAGCACCTTCACCGCATCATCAACCACCGCCTTACTCATCGCCGTCAAATAATGCGCAGCCCAAGCGTGGCGGTCGGTGTCCGTGGCGTAGGCGGCATCTTCATTCAGCTTCTTGGCGAGAAACAGAAAGTCAGAAGCCATGGCTAATGCATCGCCGAGGGGGACGCCGCGAGTGACGTGGAAAAGCGGTTGGTCTGCGCAGTAAATGGCAGGTGTTAGGCCGATGGTTTTCAGCTCGGATTGATCGGTCATTGGCCACCTCCGATGATGGAGATGCGGTGGGAGAGGGTAGACAGTGGGGCGTTACGCAACTGGGCGTCGCGTTGAAGGAAATGCCAAATTTCGTACGGATTGATGCTGCGCATTATCAGACTCCTTGATATATGGAGCTGCCAGATTCGTTACCACACGAATGGGTGACAGCTGTGCGCAGGGTGGTAAACCGGGAATCAAGGAAACCGGCACGCCCGAAGGCGTCCCACGCACAGCCGCCATGACTCACGCCGCAGGCATAAAAAAAGCGCCTGATGACGTGTCTGGGGCGCTGTTGCGCCTTGAATAACTCGGGTTACCACACCCGGTCGCTGAATTGGCAGCGACGGTGGGAGGTTATCGTGCCGGCCTCTTTGCTGCAACCCTCTAAAGTTATCCCTAACCTTTAGAGACGAAAAATTTTGACTGTCCCGTAGCCGGCGCACCTATAGTGCTATCTCTTCATTGTTTCAGCGATGCACTTTATAATTTCTTTTCCATCCTGATAAGCCTGGGTTACTTCAGTGTATGTAGAGGTGGAGTTTATTTTTCCCTCGTGTGCAAAATCGTTTCTCCAAGTTATCAGGTTTGAGTAGGAGTTTTTTATATCTCTTCTGTTTGCTTGCAAGTATATATGTGCGGCTTGGTTCAGTTTTTTGTCAAAGCGAGAAAGATATTTTGGACCAAATCTCTTTATGTAGTCAGCTTTTATTACTGAGAGGCCTATTTTTCCATTGATGCGATTGAAATAGCTTTCAGTAAATGTACCAAGTACTTTGTGTTTGTCTTGTGCAAATTTAATGAATATTTCTTTTACTGCAAGTTCATATACCGTCACCGCAGCAATCGCAACAAAGCCAACATACTTTGCTTTCAGAAGTGGATCATTGACGGTGGGCATAATCGTGTTTAGGTGTGCAACAATGTCATCCGCATGCTGGAAGTGGTTTGAATAACTCATTTGCGCACCTGTTATAAGTATTCGCGTACGACATTAAAGCGTTCTTGTAATGTTTTTGCGTCGGTAGTGTTGTAGCTAGTTGAGTTTTGGAATCTTTCATCTTTTAAAAGTGATGAAAACGATTTGCTTATGCTTGTAGGTTTTATTGTCTTTATTTTTTCGATGGTTACGCACATGACGGAATCTAATGCTGACATATTGAGAGGGCCTCTTAAATGAAAGGGTTTTTCTCCTAGGGTCTCAATTATAAGGCTGGTGGCTTTGGGGAATGCCTCAAAGAAATTCTTCACCTTGGCAGTATTAGCGCTTTCATTTTTTTTCATTGCTGAATTAAGGAATTCGCGCATAGGCTTTTCATATTTGTCGCTAGTTCCTGTAAGTGCAAAAACCCTTAATAGTAATTCAGTATCTTTTTGATGCTTGTCAAGAAGTGGTCGGCCTATTATTTTGCGCCAATTTGGATCGTTGTTAGCTTGCTTCAATTGCTCCGAAAACTCACCCATAAATACACAGTTGCGAATCTCCTGCGGTTTTAGGGGCGTGCCACCAGTATTGAGGCGTTCGAAAATGTGATATGCGCTTGTGCTTTCGCCAATTGGTGCCATCTGACGAATATTAATAGCCCGTAGTACGGATTGTTTTAGTTTTCGTTGATCTGACTCTTCTAGGTCGCTGAATTTTAAATTGTAATATGGGCTGCTTTTGTTTAGTCCTGAAAGCCTAAATACCTGACGTTTTCCATGGGTGCTTTCTTTTCCAAAGTACCCTTCCATAAAAAATACGATGCTGAGTATTCGCTGCTGACCATCGATAACTAAATTTCTGTTTTTTTCATCGATGTAAAAAAATACCGGGGGTACGGGGAGTCCGCAAAGAAAAGAGTCTATGAGCAAAGATGATTGTTTGATTGACCACACAAATTCTCGCTGATAGCTTGGGATTTTTATGTCCCCATCTGCCCACATTTGGGCTAGTCCCGATAATGTGTAATCTGATGGGTAGGACGTTATGTCGTATGACATTGAAACAGGTTCTTCTGATTCTTCTTCAAGTTCTTCTTCTATGTCGAGTTCTGTATCTATGGTGTCGTCAGTCATATTAATATCCATATCAGGCTTGAGTTTATTGCTTGGGTTGGAGAGCTAATTCGTTTTTATTAGGGTTTTTGATTTCCGGTTTTCAGCTTAAGCTACTGTTTTGCCAGCATGCTGTCTACTGTTTAAGGAGTGATTAGGGAACCTAGGTGTTCAGTCAGTTTTGCGAGGGTGACCACCTACTGTCATTCCGTATTCAGCCTTGCAAACGATTGCCAGTGTGAGCATGAATATCGGAGGAGGCAGACTTGTACTGTGTCTTTTGTGGTGTAGCCGCTCATTTGTCTAGTAACAAGCTGATAGCTTGTCAAATAGTGGAGATGCCCGGTAAGCAAATCACAGCCGACAGCCGTAGGGCTTGAGCTCTTACAAGTGCTAGCTATGGGCCTCATGCCTGACGTTTTTCAGATCGGGCACCTCTCCACGCGATTGCTGCCGAACCCGATCGCGATTCGGCCGCTGATTTTTGTTTCTCGCCAAAGTGCTTTCTGTAAATGCGGACTACGACAGAGAAAAGGGGGCAGATTTACTACTAACGCACTCGGGCCAAGAGATGTCTATTAGCTCATCACAGTCTCTATGGGAGATTCTGCTTGCGAAAGCCGTTAGGCCTTAGGCCGGCTCCCCAATGCACCACCACTGCACTGCGACCTCATCGTCCGACTGAGTTACGTCATGTCCGTGCTCGATGAAATGCGCTGGCGTGTGCAACGTAAGAGCATGACTGATCAGCTCTGGCATGAGCGCGTTGGTTTCACCAAGAAAACCCAAATAATAGTCCCGGTCATAGAAGACGGTGACCTCGCTCTGATGAACCCATGGCCACGTCAGCAGGCAAGCGATCCGATAGTATCCCTGAGAGCGGTCAGCAGCGTTGGACAGGAGGCTAGCGGCTTCGAGCAGTTGCTGAATGCAGAAGGCCTGAACTTCGATCCTGGCGTGAGGACCTTCGACCAGGGCCTCATGCACCGGGATCTTCCAGTGCGTGTAGCGCTCCATTTGCGCAGATCGCGGGTAAAACTCGTCGCGAAAACTGGAGGCCCAGCGTTCCAGAGCGCGAAGGCGGCGGGGAATGCCTCTGAGTGGCTTGTTGCTGAGTGCGACTTGCCGCATTGATACGTCCTTGTGATGCTGAAAAAGTCTTACATTGTTATCTGCTGGCGCAATGGAAAAGTGGACAGGTCCATTCACATTTCAACCAACCCCCTGCTCAGTATCCTTCGGTAAAGGGGTTTCGAACTTGCTCCTAGCCCGAGCATTCACTGAATATCTTTCAGATAATCCTTGAGTGCAATGAGCGGGGCTTCAAGCTGATCCATCGTCTGCGCATCGCTGAAATCAGCTGACAACCTGTGCAGCTCCCGCCCCATTGGCGTCTCAACACCGTCTAAAGCTTCCAACGCCAAACCCACGCAGTGCGACACTCTAAACTGGATCGAGTCAACATCGCCCCTGCGCACGAGCAAGCCAAAAACCTCCCGCTCATAATCACTCATGATTGGATCATCCCGCAGAATCGGACTTTCACCTTCCGACTCATAAGCCAGCTTGAGGGCGAAAAGGGCAACGGTTTCCAGTGGCAATTCCATTGTGTGAATCCTTGATTCGTTAGCCGAGCGGTTTTGAGTTGTGGCGTTGAAAAGCAAAATCAAAAGCTCGCAGCCTGCTGCAGCTGCTACACGACAGCGGCGGGCAAGCTCACTTTCCTACAGACGAAAAAAAAGGTCTTGCTAAGCAAGACCTTTCTTAATTTTGGTGCCCCGAGGGAGACTCGAACTCCCACTCCTTTCGAAAACGGATTTTGAATCCGCCGCGTCTACCAATTCCGCCATCAGGGCTCAATGGCCGCGGAGTATAGAGATGAGATAACCGTTGGTCAATCAGGTACATGGAGAATTTTTGATATTTCCGCTAGACTTCCCGGCCCTGCTAGACGAACCCCATCATGCGCGTTGCTGACTTTACTTTCGAACTCCCAGATTCGCTGATCGCCCGCCACCCTTTGGCCGAGCGTCGCAACAGTCGCCTGTTGACCCTTGATGGGGTCAGCGGCGCCCTGGCACACCGTCAATTCACTGATTTGCTCGAGCATTTGCGCCCGGGCGATTTGATGGTGTTCAACAATACCCGGGTGATTCCGGCGCGGCTGTTTGGCCAGAAGGCTTCCGGCGGCAAGCTGGAAATCCTGGTCGAGCGCGTGCTCGACAGTCATCGCGTGCTGGCGCATGTGCGTTCCAGCAAGTCGCCGAAGCCGGGGTCGAAGATCCTGATTGATGGCGGTGGCGAGGCTGAAATGCTGGCGCGGCACGATGCGTTGTTCGAGCTGGGGTTCGCCGAAGAGGTGTTGCCGTTGCTGGACCGCGTCGGTCACATGCCGCTGCCGCCTTATATAGACCGCCCGGATGAAGGCTCGGATCGCGAGCGTTATCAGACGGTCTACGCCGAGCGCCTGGGCGCGGTGGCGGCGCCGACGGCGGGGCTGCATTTCGATCAGCCGCTGATGGAGGCGATTGCCGCCAAGGGCGTCGAGACGGCGTTCGTGACCTTGCACGTCGGCGCCGGTACGTTCCAGCCGGTGCGCGTCGAGAAGATCGAAGATCACCACATGCACAGCGAATGGCTGGAAGTCGGCCAGGACGTGGTGGATGCGGTCGCCGCTTGCCGTGCTCGCGGTGGTCGCGTGGTGGCCGTGGGGACCACCAGCGTGCGTTCGCTGGAAAGTGCTGCGCGCGATGGCGTGCTCAAGCCGTTCAGTGGCGACACCGATATCTTTATCTACCCGGGCCGACCGTTTCACGTGGTCGATGCCCTGGTCACCAACTTCCATTTGCCTGAATCCACGCTGTTGATGCTGGTTTCGGCGTTCGCCGGTTATCCCGAAGCCATGGCTGCCTATAAAGCAGCCGTCGAGCATGGATACCGCTTTTTCAGCTACGGTGATGCGATGTTTATCACCCGTAACCCCGCACCACGTGGCCCCGAGGAAACAGAATGAGTCGCCAAAGTCGTATGTCGTTTGAGTTACTTGCTACTGACGGCAAGGCTCGTCGCGGTCGTTTGACCTTTCCACGCGGCACCGTAGAAACCCCGGCCTTCATGCCGGTGGGCACCTACGGCACCGTCAAGGGCATGTTGCCGCGGGATATCGTCGCCACCGGCGCGGAAATCATTCTGGGCAACACCTTCCACTTGTGGCTGCGTCCTGGCACCGAAGTGATCAAGAAGCACGGCGACCTGCACGATTTCATGCAGTGGAAAGGCCCGATTCTGACCGACTCCGGTGGTTTTCAGGTGTTCAGCCTCGGCGCGATGCGCAAGATCAAGGAGGAGGGCGTGACCTTCGCCTCCCCCGTGGATGGCGCCAAAGTGTTCATGGGCCCGGAAGAATCGATGCAAGTCCAGCGTGACTTGGGCTCGGACATCGTGATGATTTTCGACGAATGCACGCCGTACCCGGCTGACGAAGACGTCGCTCGCGTGTCGATGGAGCTGTCGTTGCGTTGGGCCAAACGCTCGAAAGAAGCCCATGGCGACAACACGGCGGCACTGTTCGGTATCGTTCAGGGCGGCATGCACCAGGACCTGCGCATGCGCTCCCTGGAAGGCCTCGACCAGATCGGCTTTGATGGCCTGGCCATTGGTGGTCTGTCGGTGGGCGAGCCCAAGCACGAAATGATCAAGGTGCTGGATTACCTGCCGGGTCAGATGCCGGCTGACAAACCTCGTTACCTTATGGGCGTTGGCAAACCGGAAGATCTGGTTGAGGGTGTGCGCCGCGGTGTGGACATGTTCGATTGCGTGATGCCAACCCGTAATGCCCGCAATGGGCATCTGTTCATTGACACCGGCGTGCTGAAGATCCGTAACGCGTTCCATCGCCATGATGATTCGCCGCTGGATCCGACCTGTGATTGCTACACCTGCCAGAACTTCTCCCGTGCTTATCTGCACCATCTGGACAAGTGCGGCGAAATGCTGGGTAGCATGTTGAATACCATCCACAATTTGCGCCATTACCAGGTGCTTATGGCTGGTTTGCGCGAGTCTATTCAACAGGGTACATTGGCCGCCTTTGTCGATGCCTTCTACGCCAAACGCGGGTTACCTGTTCCGCCTTTGGACTGAGTTTTCTGACCCCAAGATTCAACATTTGCAACTGGAGTGCTAAATGAGCTTTTTTATCTCTAATGCCATGGCTGACGCTGCTGCACCTGCGGCAGGCCCAATGGGCGGCGGCTTTGAGTGGATTTTCCTGGTCGGTTTCCTGGTCATCTTCTACCTGATGATCTGGCGTCCACAGGCCAAGCGCGCCAAAGAACAGAAGAACCTGCTGAGCAGCCTGCAGAAAGGCGACGAAGTTGTGACCACCGGTGGTATCGCCGGCAAGATCACTAAAGTGGCAGACGATTTCGTTGTTCTGGAAGTTTCCGACACTGTCGAAATGAAGTTCCAGAAGGGCGCTATTGCCGCGACGCTGCCAAAAGGCACGCTGAAAGCGATCTAAGTTTCAACTTCATATTCAATCGACGGGGCGCGCAAGGCGCCCCGCGTCATAAACGGGCGGCGTGATGCTGAACAAATACCCTCTGTGGAAATACATTCTGATCCTGGCGGTGCTGGCGGTCGGTCTGATTTATTCCGCTCCCAATCTATATCCTGATGACCCGGCCATTCAGGTCAGCGGTGCAAGTACTGCGCTGTTGGTCAATCAGGCTGATCTGGATCGTGTGAGCACTGCGCTCAAGGAATCCGGGATCAACGTCAAGGCAGCCACGCTGGCGGCCAATGGCAAGGGCGGTCTGATTCGTCTGACCAAGGCTGAAGACCAGCTGCCGGCCAAAGACGTCGTGCGCAAGGCGCTGGGTGATGACTACGTCGTTGCACTGAACCTGGCACAAACCACTCCGCAGTGGCTGCGCAGCCTTGGCGCGCACCCGATGAAGCTGGGTCTGGACTTGTCCGGTGGTGTGCACTTCCTGCTGGAAGTGGACATGGACAAAGCCCTCGACGCACGCTTGAAAGTGTACGAAGGCGATGTAAAGAGTCTGTTGCGTAAAGAGAAACTGCGCTATCGCAGCCTGCCGCAACTCAACGGTGCCATTCAGCTGGGCTTCAGTGATGAAGCAACCCGCGAACAGGCCCGCGCGCTGGTCCGCAAGAACTTCAACGATTTCGACATTGTTCCGGCCGACCTCAATGGTCAACCGGTGCTGCGTCTGGCGATGACCCCAGCCAAGCTGGCGGAAATCCGCGAATACTCCATCAAGCAGAACTTGACCACGGTACGTAACCGCGTCAACGAGCTGGGTGTTGCCGAACCGATCGTTCAGCGTCAGGGCGCCAACCGCATTGTGGTTGAATTGCCGGGCGTTCAGGACACCGCAGAAGCCAAGCGTATCCTCGGCAAGACGGCCAACCTCGAGTTCCGTCTGGCGGCTGAGCCTGGCGCTTCGAAAGCCACTTCCGAAACTTTCGAGTTCCGTGAAGGCAAGCGTCCGCCGGCTCAGATCGAGCGTGGCCTGATCATCACCGGTGACCAGGTGACTGACGCCAAGGCTGGCTTCGGCGAGCACGGCACGCCAGAAGTGAACATCCGTCTGGATGGCCACGGTGGCGAGCTGATGAGTCGTGCGACTCGCAGCAACGTCGGTCGCAGCATGGCGGTGATCTTCATCGAACAGCGCCCTGTTACCACCTACACCAAACAAATGGTCAACGGCGTCGAGAAAGACGTGCCGGTCCAGACGTTTAAAGAAGAGAAGAAGATCATCAGCCTGGCGACCATCCAGTCGCCGCTGGGTGCTCAGTTCCGCATCACTGGCCTGAACGGCCAGGGCGAGTCGTCCGAACTGGCGCTGCTGCTGCGCGCCGGTGGTCTGGCTGCACCAATGTACTTCGCTGAAGAGCGCACCATTGGTCCAAGCCTGGGTGCCGACAACATCGTCAAGGGTATCGATGCATCGCTGTGGGGCATGCTGTTTGTCTCGCTGTTCATCATCGCCATCTACCGCTTCTTCGGCATCATCGCCACCGTCGCGCTGGCGGTGAACATGGTGCTGCTGCTGGCCTTGATGTCTTTGCTGGGTGCAACGCTGACCCTGCCGGGTATCGCCGGTATCGTATTGACCATGGGTATGGCGGTCGACGCCAACGTTCTGATCTTCTCGCGGATACGTGAAGAGATCGCGGCGGGCATGACCGTACAACGGGCAATCAACGAAGGCTTCGGCCGGGCATTCACCGCGATTCTCGACGCCAACCTGACAACCTTGTTGGTCGGCGGGATTCTCTTTGCGATGGGCACAGGTCCAGTCAAAGGCTTCGCAGTGACCATGTCCCTCGGGATCTTTACCTCGATGTTCACGGCCATCATGGTGACCCGCGCGATGGTCAACCTGATCTTCGGCGGTCGTGACTTCAAGAAGTTGTGGATTTAAGGGGCTGCCATGTTACGTACAATCAACTTCATGGGCGTTCGCAACTTTGCGTTCGGCGTCACATTGTTCCTTACGGCGCTGGCCATTTTCAGCGTCTTTCACAAGGGCATGAACTGGGGCCTGGACTTCACCGGCGGTACGCTCATTGAGCTGACCTACGAACGTCCGGCCGACGTCACCAAGGTGCGTGAGCAGCTGGTGACATCGGGTTATCACGAAGCCATCGTGCAGAGCTTCGGTGCAACTACCGATTTGCTGGTGCGTATGCCGGGTGAAGATCCGCAGCTGGGTCATCAAGTGGCAGAAGCGCTGCTGAAAGTCGGCGGCGACAACCCGGCGACGGTCAAGCGCGTCGAGTTCGTCGGCCCGCAGGTGGGTGAAGAGCTGCGCGACCAGGGCGGCCTCGGCATGCTGATGGCGCTGGGCGGCATCCTGATCTACCTGGCGTTCCGCTTTCAGTGGAAGTTTGCGGTCGGTGCGATCGTTTCGTTGATCCACGACGTGATCGTGACCATCGGTATCCTGTCGTTCTTCCAGATCACCTTCGACCTGACGGTGCTGGCGGCGGTACTGGCGATCATTGGTTACTCGCTCAACGACACCATCGTGGTATTCGACCGGGTTCGTGAGAACTTCCGGGTACTGCGCAAGGCTAGCCTGATCGAGAACATCAACATCTCGACCACGCAAACCCTGCTGCGGACCATGGCCACTTCGATCTCCACATTGCTGGCGATTGCGGCCCTGCTGTTCTTCGGTGGTGACAACCTGTTCGGCTTCTCCATTGCGCTGTTCGTCGGTGTTCTGGCGGGTACTTACTCGTCGATCTACATCGCGAACGTGGTGCTGATCTGGCTGAACCTGAACAGCGAGGACTTGATTCCTCCTGCGGCAACCGAGAAGGAAGTCGACGACCGTCCATAACGGCCATCGCTTTCCAGCTGTCTGCCAAAAAAGGCGCGAGTTGAACTCGCGCCTTTTTTTATGCTCCAAGGCTGGGAGAAGCGCGGGTTCTTCCCGCATGTGATGGTCAGGAGGTTCATGTGAACAAGTCGTTGCTGGTTGGTGCGGTATTGGGTGCTGTCGGTGTGACTGCCGGGGGTGCTGTTGCCACCTACAGCCTGGTAAAAAGCGGCCCTGAGTATGCGCAAGTACTGGCCGTTGAACCGGTCAAGACACAGATCAAGACGCCACGTGAAGTCTGCAAGGATGTCGCAGTGACTCGGCAAGCGCCGGTCAAGGATCAACACCAGATTGCCGGTACGGTGGTCGGTGCATTAGCAGGTGGTTTGCTGGGTAACCAGATCGGCGGCGGCACCGGCAAGAAGATTGCTACGGTCGCAGGCGCTGTCGGCGGTGGTTACGCAGGCAACAAGGTTCAGGAAGGCATGCAAGAGCGTGACACCTACACCACGACTCAAACTCGCTGCAACACGGTGAATGACATCAGTGACAAGGTCGTAGGTTACGACGTTCGTTATTCGCTGGATGGCAAGGAAGGCAAGGTGCGGATGGATCGTGATCCGGGCAACCAGATTCCGGTCGACAAGGAAGGCAAGCTGGTCCTGTCGCAGAACGAAGAGAACCGCTAAATTTTCAGGTTTGAAATTCAAAAAGAAGCACCCTTCGGGGTGCTTTTTTTTGTGCCCGTAATTTATGCATCACCACAATTCCAATGTGGGAGCGGGCTTGCTCGCGAAGGCGGCTTCACATGCAGCATTGATGGTGGCTGACACGCCGCTTTCGCGAGCAAGCCCGCTCCCACATTAGGTTTGTGGTGTTTGCGGGTTAGTATTCCAAGCATAAAAAAAGCACCCCGAAGGGTGCTTTCTCTTTCGCTTGAAGCTTAGCGCTTCAGCGAGGCCGGCAGGTGCGGCTGGATCGCCGTCAGAACTGCCTTGAAGCATTTGGTGTTACCGGCAACGACGTGACCTTTCTCAAGGAATTCGTGACCACCGGTGAAGTCGCTGATCAAACCGCCAGCTTCCTGAATCAGCAGGGCGCCTGCAGCCATGTCCCACTCGGACAGGCCCGACTCCCAGAACGCGTCGAAACGACCGGCAGCCACGTAGGCCAGGTCCAGGCTCGCCGAGCCAGCGCGACGGATGCCGGCAGTCTGGCCAACCAGGGCGCGGAACATGCCCAGGTAGTTGTCGAGGTTGTCCATCTGGTCGTCACGGAACGGGAAGCCGGTACCCAGCAGGGCGCCGTCCAGGCTGGTGCGACCGCTGACGCGCAGGCGACGACCGTTCAGTTGAGCGCCGCGACCACGGCTGGCGGTGAATTCTTCCTGGCGAACCGGGTCCAGAACAACAGCGTGTTCCAGGCGACCGCGGTATTTGCAGGCGATGCTGACAGCGAAGTGAGGAATGCCGCGCAGGAAGTTGGTGGTGCCGTCCAGCGGATCGATGATCCACAGGTATTCTTCGCCTTCGATACCGTTGCCGGCGTGCATGCCGGTTTCTTCACCCAGGATCGAGTGGTTCGGGTAGGCCTTGCGCAGCGCATCGATGATTTTCTGTTCGGCGGCGCGATCCACCTCGGATACGTAATCCTTGGCGTCTTTTTCGTCGACCTTGATGGTATCCAGGCGCTCGATGGAGCGGAAAATCAATTCACTGGCGCTGCGGGCGGCGCGCAGCGCGATATTCAGCATGGGCTGCATGGATGTGTCACCTAAGGTTGTTAAAGAAAGCCGGGCATTCTATCAGAACTTTTCTACAGGTGAAGGTCGGTGTTCGCTTTCATAGCTTAACGGTAGTAGGAACTGTAAGATTCGGCTCCTTATTTCTGTGTTCGAGACTGCCTCCCGTGCTGCATAACATTCGTGTCGTCCTGGTCAATACCAGCCATCCCGGCAACATCGGCGGGGCTGCGCGTGCCATGAAGAACATGGGCCTGTCGCGGCTGGTGCTGGTCGAACCGCGGCTATTTCCGCATCACGAAGCCGATGCCCGTGCTTCCGGTGCCGGTGACATCCTTGAAAACGCGCAAGTCGTCGCCACCTTGGAAGATGCCTTGGTCGGCTGCAACCTGGTGCTCGGCACCAGCGCTCGCGACCGGCGTATTCCCTGGCCGCTGCTCGATCCCCGCGAATGCGGCGCGAAAGTGGTGGAAGAAGCCGGGCAGGGCGCCGAGATTGCCTTGGTATTTGGTCGTGAAGATTCCGGCCTGACCAATGAAGAGCTGCAGCGATGTCATTATCACGTGCACATTCCATCAGACCCGGAGTTCAGTTCGCTGAACCTTGGGGCGGCGGTGCAGGTGCTGGGCTATGAAGTGCGCATGTCCTGGCTCGCGGCCCAAGGGCAGCCGAGCAAGGTCGAGAAGGATGAAGTGGCGTCCACTAAAAGTGGCGAGCTGGCGACCATGGATGAGCTGGAGCGATTCTATGAACATCTGGAACAAACCCTGGTGGCCATCGAATTCCTTGATCCGGAAAAGCCACGGCACTTGATGGCGCGCCTGCGCCGGTTGTACGGACGTAGCTCGGTCAGCCGGGCGGAAATGAACATATTGCGTGGCATCCTCACGGAAACCCAAAAAGCGGCCCGTGGCGAGCTTCTAAAGCGGAAGGATTAATGATGTTTGAGCGTTTGCGTGAAGATATCCAAAGCGTATTCCATCGAGACCCGGCGGCGCGTAACGCTTTTGAAGTTCTGACGTGCTACCCGGGCATGCATGCCATCTGGATTCATCGTCTGTCGTCGGCCTTGTGGCGCGCAGAGCTGAAGTGGCTGGCGCGACTGGTATCGAACTTCGGTCGCTGGCTGACCGGAATCGAGATCCATCCGGGTGCCAAGGTCGGCCGCCGCTTCTTTATTGACCATGGCATGGGCATCGTTATTGGTGAAACCGCCGAGATCGGTAATGACGTCACCCTTTATCAGGGTGTGACGCTGGGCGGGACCAGCTGGAACAAGGGCAAGCGTCACCCGACCCTTGAAGATGGCGTGGTGGTGGGGGCGGGCGCCAAGGTGCTCGGTCCGTTTACCGTCGGTGCGGGTGCCAAGGTCGGTTCCAATGCCGTGGTGACCAAGGCTGTGCCTGCCGGGGCAACCGTTGTCGGTATTCCGGGGCGGATCATCGCCAAATCCGATGATGAGCAGGATGCCAAGCGCAAGGCCATGGCCGAGAAGATCGGTTTCGATGCCTACGGTGTCGGCGAAGACATGCCGGACCCGGTAGCGCGTGCCATTGGTCAGTTGCTGGATCACTTGCAGGCGGTCGATGGTCGTCTGGAGGGGATGTGCGGCGCACTGAAGGACCTGGGCAGTAACTACTGTGCCAAGGATCTGCCTGAACTGCGCGAAGAAGACTTCGCCTGTGTGAAGGACAAGGATCAGAGTCAGGCCATCTAAACCGGGTCGACTTTATCGCCAGCAGGCTGGCTCCCACAGGGAAATGCATTTCAAATGTGGGAGCCAGCCTGCTGGCGATGAACGATAACGTGCAATTGCTGGCTGTAACCGTCCAGCCTTTGCTATGATGCGGCCGCTCTTTTGCGGGTAAACCTGACTAAAGTACTAGGTCTTATAGTTGACTTAAATACTCGGGAATTGCATACTCGCCCCATTCCGAACTCCGTGGTAATTGTCCATGCGACTGACTACAAAAGGCCGATACGCCGTGACCGCCATGCTCGATCTGGCGTTGCACGCGCAGCACGGGCCGGTGTCCCTGGCCGATATCTCCGAGCGCCAAGGCATCTCCCTGTCCTACCTCGAACAGCTTTTCGCCAAATTGCGCCGCAGCAATCTGGTGTCCAGCGTCCGCGGTCCGGGCGGCGGCTACCAACTGTCCCGCGAGATGCAGGGCATCCAGGTCGCCCAGGTGATCGATGCGGTGAACGAATCAGTAGATGCCACCAAATGCCAAGGCCAAGGCGATTGCCATTCAGGCGACACCTGCCTGACTCACCACTTGTGGTGTGACCTGAGCCTGCAGATTCACGAATTTCTGAGCGGTATCAGCTTGGCTGACCTTGTGACTCGCCGTGAGGTACAAGACATAGCCCAGCGTCAGGACCAGCGCCGTTGCAACAGCAAGGCGCCACGCCTGGACAAGATTGAAGCGTCCGCCGTCGAATGACAGCCAAAGAGCTAACGGCACGCCAGCCAGCCTGATTTAGGAGATAGTCCATGAAATTGCCGATTTACCTTGATTACTCTGCGACCACCCCGGTTGATCCGCGTGTTGCGCAAAAAATGAGTGAATGCCTGCTGGTCGACGGAAACTTCGGTAACCCGGCGTCCCGTTCCCACGTGTTCGGCTGGAAAGCTGAAGAGTCCGTCGAAAACGCCCGTCGTCAGGTCGCCGACCTGGTCAACGCCGACCCGCGTGAAATCGTCTGGACCTCCGGTGCCACCGAATCCGACAACCTGGCAATCAAGGGTGCGGCGCATTTCTATGCGACCAAAGGCAAACACCTGATCACCACCAAGATTGAGCACAAGGCTGTCCTCGACACCATGCGCCAACTGGAGCGTGAAGGCTTCGAAGTCACCTACCTCGAGCCTCAGACCGATGGTCTGGTAACGCCGGCGATGATCGAAGCAGCACTGCGTGACGACACCATCCTGGTTTCGGTTATGCACGTGAACAACGAAATCGGCACCATCAACGACATCGAAGCCATCGGCGAACTGCTCCGCTCCAAGGGCATTCTGTTCCACGTCGACGCGGCTCAGTCCACCGGCAAGGTCGACATCGACCTGTCGAAGCTGAAAGTCGACTTGATGTCGTTCTCTGCCCACAAAACCTACGGCCCTAAAGGCATCGGCGCGCTGTACGTCAGCCGCAAGCCGCGTGTTCGCATCGAAGCGACCATGCACGGCGGCGGTCACGAGCGCGGCATGCGTTCCGGCACCCTGGCGACCCACCAGATCGTCGGCATGGGTGAAGCTTTCCGTGTAGCCAAAGAAGACATGGCTGCCGAAAACGTGCGCATCAAAGCCCTGAGCGACCGCTTCTTCAAACAGGTCGAAGGCCTGGAAGAGCTGTACATCAACGGCAGCATGACCGCCCGCGTACCGCACAACCTGAACCTGAGCTTCAACTACGTTGAAGGCGAGTCGCTGATCATGGCGCTCAAGGACCTGGCTGTTTCGTCCGGTTCGGCCTGCACCTCGGCTTCCCTTGAGCCTTCGTACGTACTGCGCGCCCTGGGCCGCAACGACGAACTGGCACACAGCTCGATTCGCTTCACCTTCGGCCGTTTCACCACCGAAGAAGAAATCGATTACGCCGCGCAGAAAGTCTGCGAGGCCGTTACCAAGCTGCGCACTCTGTCGCCGCTGTGGGACATGTACAAAGACGGTGTCGACATTTCGAAAATCGAGTGGGCGGCACACTGATTTCAAGTCGCCGCGAACCGGCCCTGTAAACCCAGGTTTTCAGGGCTCAAGAGCGACTCTCTGATGAGTGAGGATTAGAATCATGGCTTACAGCGAAAAGGTCATCGACCACTACGAAAACCCGCGCAACGTCGGCAAGATGGACGCGGAAGATCCTGATGTCGGCACCGGCATGGTCGGCGCTCCGGCGTGCGGCGACGTTATGCGCCTGCAAATCAAGGTCAACGAGCAAGGCATCATCGAAGACGCCAAGTTCAAGACCTACGGTTGCGGTTCGGCTATCGCCTCCAGCTCCCTCGCTACCGAGTGGATGAAGGGCAAGACCCTGGACGAAGCCGAGACCATCAAGAACACTCAGCTGGCTGAAGAACTGGCCCTGCCGCCAGTGAAAATTCACTGCTCCGTACTCGCAGAAGACGCTATCAAAGCGGCCGTTCGTGACTACAAGCAGAAGAAAGGCTTGATCTGACTTTCAGGTTTTGGCGACGAGTAAGGAGTCAACGATGGCTATCAGCATGACAGAAGCGGCTGCTCGACACGTGCGGCGCTCCCTCGACGGGCGCGGCAAAGGTGAAGGGATTCGTCTGGGTGTTCGCACCACAGGCTGTTCCGGCCTTGCCTACGTGCTGGAGTTTGTCGACGAGGTGGTTGAAGAGGATCAGGTGTTCGAAAGTCACGGTGAAAAAGTGATTATCGACCCGAAAAGCCTGTCCTACCTGGACGGCACCGAGCTCGATTTCGTCAAGGAAGGGTTGAACGAAGGCTTCAAGTTCAACAACCCCAACGTACGCGGTGAATGTGGCTGCGGCGAAAGCTTCAACATCTGAGGCTTGTCGTGGGTACTCCTTGTCATTTCGCTTTATTTGAGCTGCAACCGAGTTTCAATCTGGACCTCGACCAGCTGGCTACGCGCTATCGTGAGTTGGCGCGCAGTGTTCATCCGGACCGCTTTGCTGACGCTTCCGAGCGTGAGCAGCGGTTGGCGCTAGAGCAATCCGCGAGCCTCAACGAGGCCTACCAGACGCTCAAAAGTCCGCCCAAGCGCGCGCGTTACTTGCTCGCCTTGAACGGTGGTGAGCTGCCGCTGGAGGTCACGGTGCATGATCCGGAGTTTTTGCTGCAGCAGATGGAGCTGCGTGAAGAGCTCGAAGACCTGCAAGACAGTGCCGATCTGGCCGGTGTTGCAGCGTTCAAGCGTCGCTTGAAAACCGCCCAGGATGTACTGAACCAAAGCTTCGCGGCTTGTTGGAATGATGCGGCGCACCGTGAGCAGGCCGAACGCCTGATGCGGCGCATGCAGTTCCTCGACAAGCTCACCTACGAAGTGCGCCAGTTAGAAGAGCGCCTCGACGATTAACCCAGTGCCGCTCCGGTCGCACGCCTGATATACAGATAAGTCCTGATACCAATGGCCCTACTGCAGATCGCCGAACCCGGCCAAAGTCCTCAACCGCACCAGCGTCGTCTGGCTGTGGGGATCGACTTGGGCACTACCAATTCGCTGGTCGCTGCGTTGCGCAGTGGTCTTTCCGAGCCTCTGGCCGACGCTGACGGGCAGGTCATCCTGCCGTCTGCCGTGCGCTATCACGCTGATCGCGTCGAAGTCGGCGAATCCGCCAAACTGGCTGCCGCCACCGATCCCTTGAACACCGTGCTGTCGGTCAAGCGCTTGATGGGTCGTGGTCTGTCCGACGTCAAGCAATTGGGCGATCAACTGCCGTACCGCTTTGTCGGCGGCGAGTCGCACATGCCGTTCATCGACACCGTGCAAGGGCCGAAAAGCCCGGTCGAAGTCTCCGCCGATATCCTCAAGGTGTTGCGTCAGCGCGCTGAAGCGACCTTGGGTGGCGAACTGGTCGGCGCGGTGATCACCGTTCCCGCCTATTTCGATGACGCGCAGCGTCAAGCCACCAAGGACGCGGCCAAACTGGCCGGTCTGAACGTGTTGCGTTTGCTCAATGAGCCGACCGCTGCCGCTGTGGCTTACGGTCTGGATCAGCACGCTGAAGGCCTGGTCGCCATTTATGACCTGGGCGGCGGCACCTTTGATATTTCGATTCTGCGCCTGACCGGCGGTGTGTTTGAGGTCCTGGCTACCGGCGGCGACAGTGCGCTGGGCGGCGATGACTTCGATCACGCGATTGCTGGCTGGATCATCGAGAACGCCGGTTTGTCCGCCGACCTCGATCCGGGCGCGCAGCGTCAACTGTTGCAAACGGCTTGCGCTGCCAAAGAGGCGCTGACCACCGCCTCGTCGGTGGAAGTGGCTCATGGCGGCTGGAAAGCCGAACTGACCCGCGAAGCCTTTGATGCGCTGATCGAGCCGATGGTCGCTCGCAGCCTGAAAGCCTGCCGCCGCGCCGTGCGTGATTCCGGTGTCGAGCTGGAAGAAGTGCATGCGGTGGTCATGGTCGGTGGTTCGACGCGTGTGCCTCGCGTTCGCGAAGCGGTCGCTGAGGCCTTTGGTCGTCAGCCGCTGACCGAAATCGATCCGGATCAAGTGGTGGCCATCGGTGCCGCGATCCAGGCCGATACGTTGGCTGGCAACAAGCGCGATGGCGATGAACTGCTGTTGCTCGACGTGATTCCGTTGTCCCTGGGGCTGGAAACCATGGGCGGCCTGATGGAGAAGGTGATTCCGCGTAACACCACCATCCCTGTCGCTCGCGCTCAGGATTTCACCACTTACAAAGACGGCCAGTCGGCCATGGCGATCCACGTGTTGCAGGGCGAGCGCGAGCTGATCAGCGACTGCCGCTCCCTGGCGCGTTTTGAATTGCGCGGCATTCCGGCGATGGTGGCGGGTGCGGCGAAGATTCGCGTGACCTTCCAGGTCGATGCCGACGGTCTGCTCAGCGTTTCGGCCCGTGAATTGGGTTCGGGCGTTGAAGCGAGCATTCAGGTCAAGCCGTCCTACGGTCTGACCGACGGCGAAATCGCCAAAATGCTCAAGGATTCGTTCCAGCACGCCAATGACGACAAAGTCGCCCGTGTACTGCGTGAGCAGCAAGTCGACGCCCAGCGTCTGATCGAAGCGGTGCAGGCGGCTCTGGAAGCGGATGGCGAGCGCTTGCTCGACGCCGAAGAGCGCCTGGTCATCGACATGCAGGTGCAGGAATTGACCGAACTGATGAAAGGTTCCGATGGTTACGCCATCGAGCAGCAGACCAAGCGTCTGTCGCAAGTGACCGATGCCTTTGCTGCCCGCCGCCTGGACTCGACGGTGAAAGCCGCGCTGGCGGGGCGCAACCTGAACGAGATTGAGGAATAACGATGCCGCAGGTCATTTTTCTGCCACACGAGAAGTTTTGCCCGGAAGGCATGGTTGTGGAGGCTGAGCCCGGGACGTCCATTCTCGATTTGGCGCATGAGCACCATATCGAGATGGAAAGCGCCTGCGGCGGTGTCTGCGCTTGCACCACGTGCCACTGCCTCATTCGCGAAGGTTTCGACTCGCTGGAAGAGGCCGATGAGCTGGAGGAAGATTTTCTTGATCGCGCATGGGGTCTGGAAGCGCAATCTCGTCTAGCCTGTCAGGCGATTGTCGGTACGGAAGACCTGACCGTCGAAATTCCGAAATATTCGCTCAACCATGCGGCTGAAGCGCCGCACTGATTCAAGGAAGTGACATGAGTCTGAAATGGGTTGATGTGCTGGAAATCGCGATCCAGCTGGCTGAATCCAAGCCGGAAGTGGACCCGCGCTACGTGAACTTCGTCGATCTGCACAAATGGGTGCTGGCATTACCGGAGTTCAGTGACGATCCGACCCGCGGTGGCGAGAAGGTGCTTGAAGCCATTCAGGCCGCCTGGATCGAAGAAGCAGACTGAGTCTGCACCGTACGCAGTTAGGCAATACCCAAGAACCCGCGTATAATTCGCGGGTTTAATTTTTCACAAATTACCGTTTCTGGAGTTACACCATGGCTGTTCAACGTACTTTCTCCATCATCAAGCCTGACGCTGTTGCTAAAAACGTCATCGGCGAGATCACCACTCGTTTCGAAAAAGCAGGCCTGCGCGTTGTAGCTTCGAAACTGAAGCAACTGTCCAAAGCTGAAGCTGAAGGCTTTTACGCTGAGCACAGCGCTCGTGGTTTCTTCGGCGACCTGGTTGCTTTCATGATCTCCGGCCCGGTTGTTGTCCAGGTTCTGGAAGGCGAAAACGCTATCGCTCTGAACCGTGAGCTGATGGGCGCTACCAACCCTAAAGAAGCTGCTGCCGGTACCATCCGCGCTGACTTCGCTGACTCCATCGACGCCAACGCTGTACACGGTTCGGACTCCGAAGCCGCTGCTGCTCGCGAAATCTCGTACTTCTTCGCAGCTACTGAAGTAACCACTCGCTAAGCATTGGCTTAAGAGTGAAGGTGAATCCATGACTACATCGACTGTAAAAACCAACCTGCTGGGTCTGACCCAACAGGAAATGGAAAAATTCTTCGACTCGATCGGGGAGAAGCGTTTCCGTGCCGGTCAGGTAATGAAATGGATTCACCACCTTGGCGTCGATGATTTCGACGCCATGACGAACGTCAGCAAAGCCTTGCGCGACAAGCTCAAGGTCATTGCTGAAGTTCGCGGTCCTGAAGTGGTCAGCGAGGACATTTCCACCGACGGCACCCGTAAGTGGGTGGTGCGCGTGGCGTCCGGCAGCTGCGTCGAGACCGTGTACATTCCCCAGGGCAAACGCGGCACTCTGTGCGTTTCGTCCCAGGCAGGCTGTGCCCTGGATTGCAGTTTCTGCTCCACCGGCAAGCAAGGTTTCAACAGCAACCTCACCGCCGCCGAAGTCATCGGTCAGGTGTGGATTGCCAATAAATCGTTTGGCAGCATCCCGGCAACCGCCGACCGTGCCATCACCAACGTGGTGATGATGGGCATGGGTGAGCCGCTGCTGAACTTCGACAACGTCGTCGCGGCCATGCACCTGATGATGGACGACCTGGGCTACGGCATTTCCAAACGCCGTGTGACCCTGTCGACCTCCGGTGTGGTACCGATGATCGATGAGCTGTCCAAGCACATCGACGTCTCCCTGGCGTTGTCGCTGCACGCACCGAATGACGCATTGCGTAACCAATTGGTGCCGATCAACAAGAAATATCCGCTTAAGATGCTGCTCGAGTCGTGCCAGCGTTACATGTCGTCCTTGGGCGAAAAACGCGTGCTGACCATCGAGTACACCTTGCTCAAGGACATCAACGACAAGGTTGAACACGCCGTTGAGATGATCGAGCTGCTCAAGAACATCCCGTGCAAGATCAACCTGATTCCGTTTAACCCGTTCCCGCATTCCGGTTACGAGCGCCCGAGCAACAACGCGATTCGCCGGTTTCAGGATCAGCTTCACCATGCAGGCTTCAACGTCACCGTACGCACCACCCGCGGTGAAGACATCGATGCCGCGTGTGGCCAATTGGTAGGGCAGGTGCTGGATCGCACCCGTCGCAGCGAACGTTATATCGCCGTGCGCGAGTTGAGCGCCGAAAACGATATGGCTACAAACGCTGCGAAATAATTAAAGAGAGGATCTCTATGTCCCTGCGCTTCGCGCTGCTTTTGCTGTGGGCCAGCCTATGTGCTGGTTGTGTCCTGTCGGGCGATTTCAACCCGATGAAGACCAGCAAGGGGCGCGATGAAGCGCGTGTGGCTTATGTACAGCTGGGTCTGGGGTACTTGCAGCAGGGCATGACCGAACGCGCCAAGGTCCCGCTGAAAAAGGCCTTGGAGCTGGATGACTCGGACCCTGATGCCAACGCCGCGCTGGGTCTGGTGTTCCAGGCTGAAATGGAGCCGGAACTGGCCGACCAGCATTTTCGCAAGGCACTGTCTTCCCGCCCCAACGACGCACGAATCCTGAATAATTACGGCAGTTTCCTGTTCGAGGAAAAACGCTACAAAGAGGCGTACGAGCGCTTTGAACAGGCCGCCGCCGATACGCTGTATCCTGAGCGTTCGCGAGTATTCGAGAACCTGGGCATGACCGCTTCAAAGCTGGGCGAGCGTGATCTTGCACAGCAGCAACTCGAAAAAGCCCTGCGTTTGAATCGCCAACAGCCTCGTGCATTGCTCGAAATGGCTGAGTTGTCCTTCGAAGACAGGCATTATGTGCCCGCGCGTGACTATTACGATCGTTTTAGCCTGCTGGCCGAGCAAAATGCACGTAGTCTATTGCTCGGCGTTCGGCTGGCAAACGTGTTCGAAGATCGCGACAAGGCCGCAAGTGCAGGCCTGCAACTTAAACGACTCTATCCCGGTACGCCGGAATATCAGCAATACCTGTCGGAGCAATGATGAAAGCGGCGCATCCCGAAGTTGTAGCAGCGAATCGCGTTAACCCCGGTGAGACTTTGCGCCAGGCCCGCGAAAGCAATGGCTGGTCGCTGGCCGAAGTGGCCCTCAAGCTCAACCTCACCGTTACCTCCTTGAGCAATCTTGAAGCCGGCGCATTCGACAAGCTGCCAGGGCATACCTTTGCTCGCGGTTATATCCGTGCGTACGCCAAGTTGCTGGGCATGGACCAGGCCGTTCTCGTCCAGCAGTTCGACCAGTCCACCGGTACCGACTCCCAGGGCAGCAGCGTCCACAGCCTGGGTCGTATCGAAGAGCCTGTGCGGGTTTCCCATACTATTTTGCGCATCGTCAGTCTGTTGTTGCTGATCGCGGTGATTGGTGGCGGTTTTGTATGGTGGCAGGATCAAACCTCGCAGCGCACCAAGGAAACGATCGGCCTGGCCCCGGAACACGTAGAAGTGGAGGGCGCCGACGGCACCACCCAGATCCATCCGCTGGACGAGCCGGAAGACCAGGCCGTCGCGGAAGGTCAGGCTGAAGGCTCTACTTCGCTGGCGTTGCCGCAAGCCGAGACCTCCACTGAAGCGCCGGCTGAAGCTGAAACAACCGCGCCTGCTGCTCCGGTAGCACCGGCACCGGTGGCCCCGACGCACAACACCGCGCCTGTTGTTGCTGCTCCAGCGCACAGCACTGCCCCTGTGGTTGCAACACCGACTGCTCCGGCGCCGGCTGTTCCAGCGGTTCCGGCACCGGTAGCGACCGCTCCGGTTGCTCCGACTGCTTCCGCTCCGACCACAACGGCTCCAGTGGCCGGCCAAGGCCAGGTTCAGCTGCAGTTCACCGCCGATTGCTGGACGCAAGTGACCGATGGCTCCGGCAAGGTGCTGTTGAGTGGTCTCAAGCGTAAAGGCGATAGCGTTTCCGTCAGCGGCAAGCCGCCGTTTGCCGTGCGTCTGGGCTTCGCCCGTGGCGCGCAGGTCAGCTACAACGGTCAGGCGGTTGATGTCGCTCCGTTCACCAGTGGCGAGACTGCTCGCCTGAAGTTGGGTCAATAAGTCATGCACGGCGAATCTCCAATCAAACGTCGCGAATCCCGCAAGATCTGGGTCGGTAACGTGCCTGTTGGCGGCGATGCGCCTATCGCTGTGCAGAGCATGACCAACAGCGACACCAATGACGTCGCCGCCACCGTGGCCCAGATCAATCGTCTGGAAGCTGCTGGCGTCGATATCGTGCGCATTTCCGTGCCAGACATGGATGCCGCCGAAGCCTTCGGCAAGATCAAGCAACTGGTCAAAGTGCCGTTGGTGGCCGACATCCACTTCGACTACCGGATCGCCTTGCGCGTAGCCGAATTGGGTGTGGACTGCCTGCGGATCAACCCGGGCAATATCGGTCGCGAAGACCGCGTGCGTGCGGTAGTCGATGCTGCCCGTGATCGCGGGATCCCGATCCGCATCGGCGTCAACGCCGGTTCCCTGGAAAAAGACCTGCAAAAGAAATACGGCGAGCCGACTCCGGCAGCGCTGGTCGAGTCTGCCCTGCGCCACGTCGAGCACCTCGAACGCCTGAATTTCCAGGACTTCAAGGTCAGCGTGAAGGCCTCCGACGTGTTCATGGCCGTCGAAGCCTACCGCCTGCTGGCCAAGGAAATCGTCCAGCCGCTGCACCTGGGCATCACCGAAGCGGGTGGTTTGCGTTCAGGCACAGTGAAATCCGCCGTGGGCCTCGGTATGCTGCTCGCCGAAGGGATTGGCGATACTATTCGCATCTCGTTGGCGGCTGACCCGGTCGAGGAAGTGAAAGTCGGCTACGACATTCTCAAATCCCTGCACCTGCGTTCCCGTGGCATCAACTTCATCGCCTGCCCGAGCTGCTCGCGGCAGAACTTCGATGTGGTCAAGACCATGAACGAGCTGGAAGGGCGCCTCGAAGACCTGCTGGTCCCGCTGGATGTCGCGGTCATCGGATGCGTGGTCAACGGGCCGGGTGAAGCCAAGGAAGCCCATATCGGCTTGACCGGCGGTACGCCCAACCTGATTTACATCGATGGCAAGCCGTCGCAGAAACTGACGAATGACAATCTGGTGGATGAGCTTGAACGCTTGATCCGCCAGAAAGCGGCCGAGAAGGTCGAAGCCGACGCGGCAGTTATCGCCCGCGGCTGAGCCCGACTGAAGAGCCGAACGAATTTAAGGATTTAAAGTGAGCAAGTCTCTGCAAGCCATTCGTGGCATGAACGACATCCTGCCCGAACAGACGCCCCTGTGGCGTCATTTCGAGGGCACCGTTTCGCGTCTGCTGGATAACTACGGTTACAAGCAGATCCGCATGCCGATCGTCGAGTTCACCGAGCTGTTCAAGCGCTCCATCGGTGAAGTGACCGACATCGTCGAAAAAGAGATGTACACCTTCGAAGATCGCAACGGCGACTCCCTGACCCTGCGTCCGGAAGGCACGGCTGCGTGCGTGCGTGCAGTGCTTGAGCACGGCATCACCGGCGGTGGCCAGGTGCAGAAACTCTGGTACATCGGCCCGATGTTCCGTCACGAGCGTCCACAGAAAGGCCGTTATCGCCAGTTCCACCAGATCGGTGTCGAAGTGTTCAACCTCGATGGTCCGGACATCGATGCCGAGCTGATCGTGCTGACCTGGCGCCTGTGGGGCGAGCTGGGCATCCGTGATGCGGTCAAGCTCGAGCTCAACAGCCTGGGCACTGCCGAATCGCGCGGTCGCTACCGTGAAGCACTGGTCGAGTTCCTGTCCGCGCACCTGGATAAGCTGGACGAAGACAGCCAGCGCCGTCTGAAGACCAACCCGCTGCGGGTTCTGGATACCAAGAACGCCGACACCCAAGCGATCCTGGTCGACGCGCCAAAAATGGCCGACTACCTGGACGACGAGTCCCGCGTGCACTTCGAGGGCCTCAAGGCTCGTCTGGACGCCGCCGGCATTCCTTATGTGATCAACCCGAAGCTGGTTCGCGGGCTGGATTACTACAGCAAGACCGTTTTCGAATGGGTCACCGACAAGTTGGGCGCTCAGGGCACCGTGTGTGCCGGTGGTCGTTACGACGGTCTGGTCGAGCAGATGGGCGGCAAGCCGACCACGGGCGTTGGTTTCGCCATGGGTATCGAGCGCCTGGTGCTGTTGCTTGAGACCCTGGAGCAGATCCCGGAAGAAATCTCCCGTCAGGTCGACGTCTACCTCTGCGCCTTCGGCGAAGCGGCGGAACTCGCCGGCCTGACCCTGAGCGAACGTGTCCGTGATCAATTGCCCAACCTGCGCCTGCAAGTCAATGCCGGCGCCGGCAGCTTCAAAAGCCAGTTCAAGAAGGCCGACAAGAGCGGTGCGCTGTATGCGCTGATCCTCGGTGACGATGAGATGGCCCAGCAAGTGGTAGGTTTCAAACCCCTGCGTGGCCAGGGCGAACAACAAAGCATTGCCTGGGATGCGCTTGCTGCACACCTGGCCACCTGCGTCGTGCAGGGTTGAAGCTGTCAAACAGCCGATTTAGCGATTAAGGAGTATTGGGGTGTCGAGTACCGAAGACGAACAACTGGCGGATTTGAAGGACTGGTGGTCACGCAACGGCAAGCCCCTGGTTACTGGCGGCCTGCTGGCGCTGGTCATCGTGTTCGGCTGGCAAGCCTTTCACAAGTATCAGAGCAATCAGTCGCAAGGCGCCTCGATGCTCTATCAGCAACTGCTTGAAACCACGCTGACGCCTGACGGCAAGCCTGACGCAGCCCGTGTTGCCGACCTGGCTGGCAAGCTCAACAGCGAGTTCGCCGGCAGTGCCTACGCACAATACGGCAGCCTGTTCGTGGCGAAAGTCGCGGTCGACAGCGCCAAGCTGGACGACGCCGCCACCGAGCTGAAAGCCATTATCGCCAAACCGGCCAACCCGGCGCTGGGTGAAATCGCCCGTCAGCGCCTGGCGCAGGTACTGGCCGCGCAGAACAAGGCCGATGAAGCCCTGAAACTGCTTGAAGGCGATGCCGACAAAGCATTCCTGGCCACTCGTGAAGAACTCAAAGGCGACCTGCTGGTGCAGTTGGGTCGTACCGACGAAGCGAACAAGGCGTATCAAAAAGCCAAGGCAGCCCTGTCGGATGAAGCGGCGGTCGGCGGCCTACAAATCAAGCTGGACGATCTGGCCAAAGGGGATGCGTGACGTGATTCGTTGGAAACATGCAGCATTGCTGGCCCTGGCCATTTTGGCCGCGGGTTGCAGCAGCAACAGCAAAAAAGAATTGCCGCCTGCCGAGCTCGTCGACTTCAAAGAAGAAGTGGTCTTGCACAAGCAGTGGAGTCGTTCGATCGGTGACGGTCAGGGCGAAACCTACAACATGCTGGTACCGGCGATCGATGGCGACACCATCTATGCGGCCGACGTCACTGGCGTGGTGGTCGCGATGGATCGCAGCAATGGCGACGTCAAATGGAAGAAAGATCTCGAACTGCCAGTTTCCGGCGCCGTTGGCGTGGGTTACGGGCTGGTCATGATCGGCACGCTCAAAGGCGAAATCGTTGCCCTGGACGCGATCAACGGTGAAGAGAAATGGCGCGCTCGCGTGACCAGTGAAGTCCTCGCACCGCCGGCCAACAATGGTGACGTGGTTGTCGTTCAGACTCAGGACGACCGTCTGATCGGTCTGGATGCTGCGACCGGCAACCAGCGCTGGTTGTATGACAGCACCCCTGCGGTCCTGACCCTGCGCGGCACCAGCGCACCGATCGTGACCAACCGCCTTGCGCTGGCTGGCCTGTCGACCGGTAAAGTGGTCGCTCTGGACATCACCAACGGCGTGCCGGTGTGGGAACAGCGAGTAGCGATTCCACAAGGTCGTTCGGAGCTGGAACGTGTGGTTGATATCGACGGCGGCTTGCTGCTGTCCGGCGGTACTTTGTACGTTGCCAGCTATCAGGGGCGCGTTGCGGCACTGGATCTGGAAAGCGGTCGTCAGCTCTGGCAGCGTGATGCTTCCAGCTATGCCGGTGTCGCCCAGGGTTTTGGCAACGTCTACGTGAGCCTGTCCGCGGGCACGGTTGAAGGCGTCGATGAGCGTTCCACCACGGCATTGTGGAGCAACGACTCGCTGGCCCGTCGTCAACTGTCGGCTCCGGAAGTGTTCTCCAGCTACGTTGCAGTCGGCGACATGGAAGGCTACCTGCACCTGCTGAGCCAGGTGGACGGTCGTTTCGTCGGCCGCGAAAAGATCGACAGCGACGGCCTGCGTGCCCGTCCGCTGGTGGTGGGTGACACGATTTATGTGTATGGCAACAGCGGCAAACTGGAAGCCCTGACCATTAAGTAAAGGTTTGACTATGCTTGGGGTTAATCCCCAGGCAGCCCCGTAACACGGGGTTCGCAGCGCCCACAAGCGCTGCCCCGAGCACCAGCCGCTGCCTCGCAGCGGCTTTTGTATTTTCTGAAATAACGAAGTGGAGAGCCGCATGGTTCCCGTAATCGCCCTGGTGGGCCGACCGAACGTCGGCAAGTCCACCTTGTTCAACCGCCTGACCAGGACTCGTGACGCCATCGTCGGCGACTTGTCCGGTCTGACCCGTGATCGCCAATACGGTGAGGCCAAGTGGCAAGGGCGTTCCTACATTCTGGTCGACACCGGCGGTATCTCCGGTGACGAGCACGGTATGGACGAAAAAATGGCCGAGCAGTCGCTGCTGGCCATTGAAGAAGCGGATGTCGTTCTGTTCCTGGTAGATGCCAAGGCCGGTTTCACCGCCGCCGACCAGATGATCGCCGAGCATTTGCGCAAACGTAACAAGCGCTCCTACGTGGTTGCCAACAAGGTCGACAACATCGACCCTGAAATGGCCCGCGCCGAGTTCGCCCCGTTGGGCATGGGCCACGCGATCCCTATCGCCGGTGCTCATGGTCGTGGCATCACCCAGATGCTGGAAATCGCCCTGAGCGACTTCCCGAAAGACGACGAAGAGCTGGAAGAAGGCGAAGAAGAGATCGTTGCCGAAGGTGAGGAAGCCAAGCGCATTCCTGGCCCAAGCGAAAAAGACGGTATCAAGATCGCCATCATTGGCCGCCCGAACGTCGGCAAGTCGACACTGGTCAACCGCATGCTCGGTGAAGACCGGGTGATCGTGTATGACCAACCCGGCACCACCCGCGACAGTATCTACATCCCGTTCGAGCGTAACGAAGAGAAGTACACGCTGATCGACACCGCCGGTGTGCGCAAGCGCGGCAAGATCCACGAAGAAGTTGAAAAATTCTCCGTGGTCAAAACCCTGCAAGCGATCAAAGACGCCAACGTGGTGATCTTCGTCATGGACGCGCGCGAAGGCGTGGTGGACCACGACCTCAACCTGCTGGGCTTTGCCATTGAGTCGGGTCGCGCGCTGGTTATCGCGATCAACAAGTGGGACGGCATGACGCCGAGCGAGCGCGATTTCGTGAAGGTCGAGCTGCAGCGTCGTCTGTTCTTCGTTGATTACGCCGACATCCACTTCATCTCGGCCCTGCACGGCACGGGCGTGGGCAACCTCTACGCCTCGGTACAGAACTCGTTCAAGTCCGCCGTGACCCGCTGGCCGACCAACCGCCTCACCCAGATTCTGGAAGATGCGGTCGGTGAGCACGCGCCACCGATGGTCAACAACCGCCGGATCAAGCTGCGTTACGCCCACTTGGGTGGTGCGAACCCGCCGATCATCGTGATCCACGGTAACCAGATCGAGAAGGTGCCGAAGTCTTACGTTCGTTACCTGGAAAACACTTACCGTCGTGTCTTGAAGCTGGTCGGTACGCCGATCCGCATCGAGTTCAAGGGCGGCGAGAACCCGTTCGAAGGTAAAAAGACCACGCTGACCGACCGGCAGGTCAACAAGAAGCGTCGCATGATGTCGCACCACAAAAAGGCCGACAAAAAGCGCCGCGACAAGAAATAGAAGCAGCTTTAAGTTTCGAGCTGCAAGCTTCAAGTCACTGCAGAAAAGGGCTCAAGTCAGAGCCCTTTTTTGTGTCTGATGGTTTGTTGCTTGACCACTTGCAGCTTGCAGCTTGAAACTTGCAGCTCACCTGCAAGGGGCTACCGATGATCACCAGTAAGCTGCCGAATGTCGGCATCACTATCTTCACTCAGATGTCTCAACTCGCGGCGCAAACCGGGGCGATCAACCTGTCTCAGGGTTTTCCCGATTTCGATGCCCCGCAAGCCCTGTGCGATGCAGTCGGCCGGCACATCGCCAATGGCCATAACCAGTATTCGCCTATGACCGGCCTGCCGGCATTGCGTCAGCAAGTGTCGGCGAAGATTGCTCGCAGCTATGGCGTCAATGTCGATGCCGATCACGAAGTGACCATCACTCCCGGCGCCACCCAGGCGATCTTCTGTGCGATTCAGGCGGTTATCCACAACGGCGACGAAGTGATCGTGTTCGATCCTTGCTATGACAGTTACGAGCCATCGGTGGAACTGGCCGGTGGACGCTGCGTGCATGTGCAGCTCGGGCTTGACGATTTCTCCATCGACTTCCAGAAACTGGCTGATGCCATCACGCCGCGCACGCGGATGATCGTGCTCAACTCGCCGCACAACCCGAGCGGGGCGCTGATCAGCCGGGCCGAGCTGGATCAGTTGGCGGATTTGATACGCGGTCGCGACATCTATCTGGTCAGCGATGAAGTCTACGAACACCTGGTGTTTGACGGTGTGCCTCACGTCAGTGTGCTCAATCACGAAGAGCTGTATCAACGCGCCTTCGTGGTCAGTTCCTTCGGCAAGACTTACCACGTTACCGGCTGGAAAACCGGCTACGTGGTCGCACCGCCGGCACTCACCGCCGAGCTGCGCAAGGTGCATCAATACGTCAGTTTCTGCGGCGTCACTCCGCTGCAATTTGCCTTGGCCGACTTCATGGCCGAGCACCCGGAACACGTAGAAGAGTTGCCAGGTTTCTATCAGGCCAAGCGGGATCTGTTTTGCGACTTGCTGGCACCGTCGCGCTTCAGTTTCACTCGCGTGACCGGCACCTATTTCCAGTTGGTCGACTACTCGCAGATCCGCCCGGACCTCAATGACGTCGAGATGGCGTTGTGGATGACCCGCGAACATGGCGTGGCGAGCATCCCGATCTCGGTGTTCTACCAGACCCCACCTGAAGGCCAGCGCCTGGTGCGCCTGTGCTTCGCCAAACGCGAGGAGACCCTGCGTGAAGCAGCGGCAAAACTATGCGTGATCTGAGTGCACTGCCCAACCTGAATGTCGCGCTGATCCAGACCACGCTGGCCTGGCACGACCGGCAAGCCAACCTCGAGCATTTCGAGCAGTTGCTGGAGCAGGCGCGCGGTGCGGACCTGATCATCCTGCCGGAGATGTTCACCACCGGGTTTTCCATGGAGTCGGAAACGCTGGCGGAGTCGGAAAACGGTCCGACCAGCAAGTGGCTGCGTATTCAGGCGACCAAACTCGACGCGGTGATCACTGGCAGCATTATCGTTCAAACCGCAGATGGCAGTCATCGCAATCGCCTGCTGTGGGCGCGACCGGACGGGGAGGTGTGGCACTACGACAAGCGCCATCTGTTCCGCATGGCCGGCGAGCATAACCACTACACGCCGGGCGAGCGTCAGGTGCAGTTCGAACTCAAGGGTTGGCGTGTACGGCCGCTGATTTGTTACGACTTGCGCTTCCCGGTCTGGAGCCGCGATGCGCACGACACCGACTTGCTGTTGTACACCGCCAACTGGCCGGGTGCGCGCCGTCAGCACTGGAACCGATTGCTGCCGGCGCGGGCTATCGAAAACCTGTGCTACGTGGCCGCGGTGAATCGCATCGGCACGGACGGCAAAGGTTTCGCTTACACCGGCGACAGTCAGGTGCTGGATTTCCAGGGTGAAACCCTGCTCAGTGCCGGTGAAGCCGACGGCGTGTTTCAAGTGGTGCTGAACGCTGCGGACCTTCAGGCCTATCGCACGCGTTTCCCGGCGAATCTGGATGCCGATACGTTTGAATTTACCTGAGATTCTCGCTGCCTGACCGGGCCTCTTCGCGGGCAAGCCCGCTCCCACATTGGATCTGTGTGAACGCAAATCTTATGTGCACCCAAATCTACTGTGGGAGCGGGCTTGCTCGCGAAGAGGCCGGGACGGGTAACACAAAAACAGGCAGGCAAACAAAAAGGCCCCAAGGTTCGCACCTTGGGGCCTTTTGCATTTCAGCGAACGCTTACGCCGCTTTCGCTTCCGGCTGGCTCAGCGAGCGGTTCAGCGCGCTGAACAGGGCCTTGAAGCTGGCAGTGGTGATGTTTTCATCAATACCCACACCGTGCACCGCACGTTCACCGTTCACACGCAGCTCGATGTAGGCCGCAGCCTTGGCATTGGTGCCCGCGCCGATCGCGTGTTCGTTGTAGTCCATGATCTCCACCGGAATCGGCAGGCCGGCCACCAGAGCTTCCAGTGCGCCGTTGCCCTTGCCGCGCCAGTGCAGGTTGGTTTCGCCCTGACCTTTGCTGGAGACTTCCACTTCCACGGCGCTGTGACCGTTTTCTTCCTGCAAGCGATGGCTGACCAGCGCGTACGGGGTGTTGGCCTGCAAGTATTCGCTGTGCAGCAACGCGTGGATTTGCTGAGCGGTCATTTCCAGGCCCAGGCGATCGGTTTCGCGCTGCACCACCTGGCTGAACTCGATCTGCATGCGGCGTGGCAAGTTGATGCCGTATTCCTGTTCCAGCAGGTAAGCGATACCGCCCTTGCCCGACTGGCTGTTGACGCGGATCACCGCCTCGTAGCTGCGACCGATGTCGGCCGGGTCGATCGGCAAGTACGGCACTTCCCACAAGGCGTCCGGTTTCTGCTGAGCGAAGCCCTTGCGGATCGCATCCTGGTGGGAGCCGGAGAACGCAGTATGCACCAGGTCGCCAACGTACGGATGACGTGGGTGCACCTGGATCTGGTTGCACTCTTCGACGACTTTGCGCACGCCGTCGATGTCGGAGAAGTCCAGCTCAGGGTGCACGCCCTGGGTGTAGAGGTTCAACGCCACGGTCACGAGGTCGACGTTACCGGTACGCTCGCCGTTGCCGAACAGGCAGCCTTCGACACGGTCGGCACCGGCCATCAGGCCCAATTCGGTAGCGGCAACACCGGTGCCACGGTCGTTGTGGGTGTGCAGGCTGATGATCACGCTGTCACGACGGTTGATGTGACGGCCGAACCATTCGATCTGGTCGGCATAGATGTTCGGGGTGGCGCATTCGACGGTGGCAGGCAAGTTGAGGATCATCTTGTGCTCAGGCGTCGGGTTCCAGACCTCGATCACGGCATCGCAGACTTCTTTGGCGAATTCCAGTTCGGTGGCGCTGAAGGTCTCTGGCGAGTACTCAAAGGTCCACTCGGTGTCCGGTTGCATGGCAGCGTATTTGACGAACAGCTTGGCCGCACTGACAGCGATTTCCTTGATCCCGTCCTTGTCCTGGTTGAAGACAATCCGGCGGAAAGAAGGGGAGGTCGCGTTGTACAGGTGAACGATGGCTTTCTTCGCGCCGCGCAGGGATTCGAAGGTGCGTTCGATCAAGTCTTCACGGCCCTGGGTCAGCACCTGAATAGTGGTGTCATCCGGGATGTGCTTGCCTTCGATCAGGGTACGCACGAAGTCGAAGTCGGTTTGCGAAGCGGCCGGGAACGACGCCTCGATTTCTTTCACACCGACCGACACCAGGGTTTTCCAGAAGCGCAGTTTCTTGACCGCGTCCATTGGCTCGATCAGCGACTGGTTGCCATCACGAAGGTCAGAACTGCACCAGATCGGCGCGGCGGTGATGGTCTTCGACGGCCAGGTGCGGTCCGGGATGTCGATGGTCGGGAACGCGCGGTATTTCGAAGACGGGTCTTTGAGCATGCTCATCGGGGGAATCCTTATTGTGTTGGCCGAAAAAAGGCGGCCTGCCGGTGGATCAAATGTTCTTGGGGAAAAGCGTGGGGCGAGGCACCGCGATTCAGCCTGGCAGTCGTGCGCTGACGAGGCACAGGCTGCGGTGCTGGCGAAGCTGAATGAGGGTGTGAAAGGTTTTCATGCCTTCAACCCTAACCGCGGGGGTGAAGGATGGCAAGCAGTCGAAAAAAATTGAGAGGAATACCCGGAAAGTCGAATTTATCGAGATTTTATTGCTGTTAATGGCGGTGATTGTTTTGATGATTGCGCGAGGTTTGAGCACTGCGCAATTTGAGGATTGGGGTGATGGCTCTCGGAGCGCAGCTATGCTTAAAGCCTTGAACAAAGCAGGAGTCAGACATGAACGAGTCGGACTGGAAGCGTTACAGCGCGTTGCGGCCGTTGGCCCATGAGCGGATGTGTATCCGGATCATGGAGGAGGTCGAGCGCACCGTGCTGGATAAAAGCCTGGCGCCTTACGAGCGGATTGAAGCCACGGAAGAGCTGTTGCAGTCCAGGCAAAAGGAGCTGTATTGGGCGTTTGGCGTGTTCAGGTTTTCACGGCATGAGGCGCGGTCGCACTTGCTTGGGTTGTGCGCGCGGGAGTTGATCACAGCGGAGGAGTTGGCGGGGTTTTCGGCGGAGACGCAGGAGTGGGTCAGGCATTGCCTGGCGGATCGGGAGGCCCATGGGATCGAGGATCTTGAGGCTGAATAGCGGTGCCTTTGATGCCGCCTTCGCGAGCAAGCCCGCTCCCACATTGGATCTGCGGCGTACACAGATCCAATGTGGGAGCGGGCTTGCTCGCGAAGGGGCCGGTAGCCACTACAACTATCTAAGGCTGAAACGCCCCAATAAAAATCGCCGGATCCACCCGCGCATCATTCAGGCTGACATTCCAGTGCATATGCGGCCCGGTCGCCCGGCCAGTAGCACCGACCTTGCCCACCACCCCACCACGCGCCAATTGCTGCCCAACCTTCACATCGATTTTCGACATGTGGCAGAACATGCTGATAAAGCCCTGCCCATGATCGACAAACACCGTGTTGCCGTTGAAGAAGTAGTTACCGATCAGAATCACCTTGCCCGCCGCCGGCGTCTTGATCGGCGTACCCGCCGGCACAGCGAAGTCCAATCCGGCGTGCGGATTGCGCTCTTCTCCATTAAAGAAACGGCGCACCCCAAACTTGCTCGACAGCGGTCCGTTGACCGGTTTGTCCAGCAGCAGGTTGCTCGGAGTGTTGGGGCTGAAGCTGCGGTAGGCCTGGATCTGCTCGGCCAGTTCGCCTTCGATGCGCTTGAGGTTGTCCGGGTTCGGATTGACCTGCTGCGTATTTTTCAGAGTGATGTGTTGTTCCGGGTATTTCTTGTTGCCGACGGTGAAGTTCAGGCTGCGACCGCCGCTGCTGATCTGCTGCGTGCCCGGTTTCACGGTCAGCGGCACACCGACAATCGCCAGCCAGTTGTTCTGTTCCTTGACCACCAGCACCGGTTTGCCTTGATAGCTGGCTTTCGGCGCCTGGGCCGCGGCGCCCAGGTCCACTACGGCCACGCCGCCCGGCACCGGTTTGTTCAACAGGCGAGTGATGTAGCTGTCAGCGTGGGCGTTGAAGGTCAGGCACAGCAACAGCAGCGGAGCTAAAAAACGCGGCATGGATCAATCCAGTAAAGAAAGGGTGACAGGCGTCAGGTGATTGTCTTCGACCCGCACTTGCAGTTCGCCGTCGCCGAGTTTGGCCTTGAGGCGCTGACCGTTGTGGGTTTGTTCGGCGCTGCGGATCGCGTTGCCGCGTTCGTCCAGCAGAATGCTGTAGCCACGGGCCAGTGTCGCCAGGGGGCTGACCACCTGCAACGTCTGCACCTGGCTTTGCAGTTGCAATCGCCGCGACTTGAGGCCTTCACGGATGGCACGGGGCAGGCGTTCGGCGAGGCTGTCGAGGCGCTGGCGGAGCATCGCCAGTTGCCGACCGGGATGTTGCCCGGCGAGGCGGGTTTCCAGGCGAATCAAGCGTTCGCGACGGGTGTTGAGGCTGCGCTCGAAGGCGCGGCGCATACGCATGTCCAGGTCATCCAGACGTTGCGCTTGCTGGCGCAGACGTTCGCCGGGATGGCGCAGGCGGCGGGAAATGCCCTCCAGACGCAGGCGGTCGCGCATTAAACGGTCGCGCATGCGCATCACCAGCCGGCGATGCAGGCTTTCGACCCGGCGCACCAGATCGCTGGAATCCGGGGCGAGCAGTTCGGCGGCAGCGGACGGTGTCGGGGCGCGAACGTCAGCGACAAAGTCACTGATCGACACATCGGTTTCGTGGCCGACGGCGCTGACAATCGGCGTGACACAGGCATCAACGGCGCGGGCTACCGCTTCTTCGTTGAAGCACCAGAGGTCTTCCAGCGAGCCGCCGCCACGGGCCAGGATCAATGCGTCGAAACCCCGGGCGTCCGCCAGTTTCAGCGCGCGGACAATCTGCGCAGTGGCCTCGCGGCCTTGTACGGCGGTGGGGATCAGCGTCAGCTGGATCTGCGGAGCACGGCGGCGGAACACGCTGATGATGTCGCGAATCACCGCGCCGGTTGGCGAGCTGATGATGCCGATGCGTTGCGGATGCGCCGGCAGCGGCACTTTGCGCTCGGCACTGAACAGGCCTTCGGCGCTGAGCTTTTCCTTCAAGGCATCGAAGGCCAAGCGCAGCGCGCCGTCTCCTGCCGGCTCCACGGTGTCGAGGATCAGCTGATAGTCGCCACGTCCCTCGAACAGCGAAACCTTGCCGCGGACTTTGACCGCCAGGCCATCCTTCAAGGCTTGGCGAACCCGTGCGGCGTTCTGCCGGAACAACGCGCAACGCACTTGGGCGCCACTGTCCTTGAGGGTGAAGTACACGTGGCCGGACGCCGGGCGGGCGAGGTTGGATATTTCGCCTTCGACCCAGATATTGCTGAACACGTCTTCGAGCAACACCCGCGCGCGGCCGTTGAGCTGGCTGACAGTCAGGACTTCACGGTCCAGGCCGAGTCTTGCAAAGGGATCTTTAATCATGGGGCGCAGTTTAAAGGCATTCGGCGATCAATCTCCATGCATCAACAAAAATCCCCTGTAGGAATGAGCCTGCAGGGTAAAGTCGGGGCCCGGACTCAAGGAAGACATGGAATGAACGCATTCGAGATGTTGCACCAATGGCCCTTCGGAACAACGGATTGGCTGATCATCGGGCTGGGCATCGCTCTAGCGTATATCGTGTTTGGCATCGCCGGCTTCGGCACCGCGCTGGTGGCGGGGCCGATTCTGATTCTGTTCATGCCGCTGTCGAAGATCGTGCCGTTACTGGTGCTGCTGGATTTCGTCGCGGCGTTCGGCAATCTGCTGCCCTCGCGACGTGATGTGGCGAAACCTGAACTGCTGCGGTTGCTGCCGTGCATGGCGGTGGGGTGCACGTTGGGGGTGATCTTTCTGCTGAACCTGAAATCCGACGTGTTGCTGCTGCTGATGGGGCTGTTTATCAGCGCCTATGCGATTTACAGCCTGTGGGTCAAAACCCGTCCGACGCAGTTATCCGCCGCGTGGGCGGTGCCGATGGGCACGGTGGGCGGGATGTTCGGGGCGTTGTTCGGCAGTGGCGGTTTCTTGTATGCGATCTATTTGAACAGTCGCCTGCCCAAAGAGGCGGCCCGCGCGACCCAGAGCGCGCTGATCAGTTGCAGCACGGTGGTGCGCTTGAGCCTGTTTGCCGTCGCAGGTGTGTATGCCGAGCTACCCTTGTTGGTATTGGCCCTGTGTTTGTTGCCGGCCATGGCCTTGGGGCTGTGGATCGGGCGGCGATTGACCATGAGGTTGTCGCGCGAGGCGTTTGTGCGGTTGGTGACCTGGTTGGTACTGGCCAGCGGGATTGCATTGATCGGGCGTTACCTGAGCACTTGACCGGAACATCTCAGGGATTAAGCTGCCCGGCGCAGTCCCTGTGGCGAGGGAGCTTGCTCCCGCTGGGCTGCGAAGCGGCCCCAATACCTGCAGTGTTGTGTGTCAGGCACACCGCATGCGTTGGATACGACTGCTGCGCAGCCGAGCGGGAGCAAGCTCCCTCGCCACAAGGGTGATCATTCAGAATTTGCAGGGCCGCACCATGAACTCTCAAAGCATCATCGTCCCGAAAATCTCCACGTTGCCAGTGCACGAACCTCGAGCCCGGGCGGTCGTGCGGTGGCTGGTGCGCAAGAACATCATCAAGGAAGAACTGACCACCTGCGGTCGCACCGGCAATCGTATGGGCCACGCCATCGCCGACGGTGCTCGTGCGGTGGTCTTGCACCCCGAAGCGCTGCCCTTTGGCGAGCCGGTCAATGGCCTGGAGATCATCACCAAACGCTGCATCTACACGCCGGCCAAAGGTTTCCTGAGCGAGGCGGGCTGCGCCGAGTGCCGCAAGGAAGTCGGCGAAGCGTTGTTTGAAAGCCTGGAAGACTGGATGCCCGGCCGCACCGACAACTTCACTTGTCCCGAATGCGGGCATGAAGATGACATCAACGGCTTCCTGTTCCTGCAGGAATGCGGCTTTTCCAACCTTGGGTTCATCTTCAATAACTGGGCCGAGGCCGGGTTCAAGCAGAGCTTTATCGACGAATTTGCCGATTGGCTGGATCAGCCGGTGAGTTGGGTCAAAGTCGAGTTGTAGGGGGCGAGAATTCCCGTATATCAGTAATGCTAATAATAGACAGAGTTTTACATTGAACCCGAGGGGGTGTCTGACTATAATGGCGCGCTTCCATTTTCCCGCTCGGGAGCCCCCGCGATGCTGCGTATCAGCCAAGAAGCTCTGACATTCGACGACATTCTCCTAGTGCCCGGTTATTCCGAGGTACTTCCTAACGAAGTCAGTCTCAAGACCCGCCTAACCCGTGGCATCGAGCTGAACATTCCTCTGGTTTCTGCCGCCATGGACACCGTAACTGAAGCCCGTCTGGCAATCGCCATGGCTCAGGAAGGTGGCATCGGCATCATCCACAAGAACATGACCATCGAGCAGCAAGCTGCCGAAGTTCGCAAGGTCAAGCGTTACGAAGCCGGCGTGGTCAAGGACCCGATCACTATCGAGGCTGACGCCACGGTTCGTGAACTGTTCGAACTGACCCGCATGCACAACATCTCCGGCGTTCCGGTACTGCACAATGGCGACCTGGTCGGCATCGTCACTTCCCGTGACGTGCGCTTCGAGAACCGCTTGGACGTCTCCGTCCGTGAAGTGATGACGCCTAAAGAGCGTCTGGTCACGGTCAAGGAAGGCGCCGACAAGAACGACGTCCGCGAGCTGTTGCACAAACACCGCATCGAACGCGTACTGATCGTCGACGACAAATTCGCCCTCAAAGGCATGATGACCGTCAACGACATCGAAAAAGCCAAGGCTTACCCGCTGGCCAGCAAGGACGATCAAGGTCGTCTGCGTGTGGGCGCTGCGGTCGGCACCGGTAAAGACACCGGTGACCGCGTCGCTGCCCTGGTCAATGCCGGCGTTGACGTGGTGGTGGTCGACACCGCTCACGGTCACTCCAAAGGCGTGATCGACCGCGTTCGCTGGGTCAAACAGAATTTCCCTGAAGTGCAGGTCATCGGCGGCAACATCGCCACCGGCGCTGCCGCCAAGGCCCTGGCCGAAGCTGGCGCCGATGCGGTCAAGGTCGGTATCGGCCCTGGCTCGATCTGCACCACCCGTATCGTCGCCGGTGTCGGCGTCCCGCAAATCAGTGCCATCGCCAACGTCGCCGCTGCCCTTGAAGGCACAGGCGTTCCGTTGATCGCCGACGGCGGCATCCGTTTCTCCGGTGACCTGTCCAAGGCCATCGTTGCCGGTGCTTCCTGCGTGATGATGGGCTCGATGTTCGCCGGTACTGAAGAAGCACCGGGCGAGATCGAACTGTTCCAGGGTCGTTCGTACAAGGCTTACCGCGGCATGGGTTCGCTGGGCGCCATGTCCCAGGCTCAAGGTTCCTCCGACCGTTACTTCCAGGACTCCTCGGCAGGCGCCGAGAAACTGGTTCCGGAAGGTATCGAAGGGCGTGTTCCTTACAAGGGCACCCTGAGCGCCATCATCCATCAACTGATGGGCGGCCTGCGTTCCTCGATGGGCTACACCGGCAGTGCCGACATCGAAGAAATGCGCACCAAGCCTGAGTTCGTGCGGATCACCGGCGCTGGCATGGCCGAGTCCCACGTGCACGACGTACAAATCACCAAAGAAGCGCCAAACTACCGCGTAGGTTGAGGCTTCAAGCAAAAAGTTAAGTAACCGGGGCTGTTTTATTCAGCCCCGAGTTGTTTCTGAATCACGACTGTTTCTGAATTACTTAGACGAGACTGAATCATGGCCCTCGACATTCACGCCCACCGCATCCTGATCCTCGACTTCGGTTCGCAGTACACCCAACTGATTGCCCGCCGCGTGCGTGAAATCGGTGTGTACTGCGAACTGCATCCGTTCGACATGGACGACGAAGCGATCCGCGAATTCGCTCCAAAAGGCGTCATTCTCGCCGGCGGCCCCGAGTCCGTGCACGTCGCTGACAGCCCGCGCTGCCCGCAAGCGGTGTTTGACCTGGGCGTACCGGTCTTCGGTATCTGCTACGGCATGCAGACCATGGCTGAACAGCTGGGTGGCAAGGTCGAAGGTTCCGAGCTGCGTGAGTTCGGTTACGCCCGCGTTGACGTAGTCGGCAAGAGCCGCCTGCTTGACGGCATCGAAGACCACATTGACGCCGACGGCCTGTTCGGCCTTGACGTGTGGATGAGCCACGGTGACAAAGTCACCAAAATGCCGCAGGACTTCCACATCCTCGCCAGCACCCCAAGCTGCCCGATCGCCGGCATGTTCAACGACGCTCGCGGCTACTACGGCGTGCAGTTCCACCCGGAAGTGACCCACACCAAGCAGGGCGGTCGCATCCTGTCGCGCTTCATCCTCGACATCTGCGGCTGCGAAGCCCTGTGGACACCTTCGAAGATTGCCGAAGACGCCATTGCCAACATCCGCGCCCAGGTCGGCACCGACAACGTACTGCTCGGCCTGTCCGGCGGCGTTGACTCCTCGGTGGTTGCCGCGCTGCTGCACAAAGCCATTGGCGACCAACTGACCTGCGTCTTCGTCGACAACGGCCTGCTGCGTCTGCACGAAGGCGAGCAAGTGATGGCCATGTTCGCCGAAAACATGGGCGTCAAGGTGATCCGCGCCAACGCTGAAGACCAGTTCCTGGACAACCTGGCCGGCGAGTCCGACCCAGAGAAGAAACGCAAGATCATCGGCCGTACCTTCATCGACGTCTTCGATGCCCAGTCCAACAAACTGGACAACATCAAGTACCTCGCCCAAGGCACCATCTACCCGGACGTGATCGAGTCGGCTGGCGCCAAAAGCGGCAAGGCTCACGTGATCAAGTCGCACCACAACGTGGGCGGCCTGCCGGAAGAAATGAACCTGAAACTGGTCGAGCCACTGCGCGAACTGTTCAAGGACGAAGTCCGTCGTCTGGGCCTGGAACTCGGCCTGCCGTACGACATGGTCTACCGTCACCCGTTCCCGGGCCCGGGCCTGGGCGTGCGCATCCTTGGTGAAGTGAAGAAGGAATACGCCGACCTGCTGCGTCGTGCCGACCACATCTTCATCGAAGAACTGCGCAAAGCCGACTGGTACCACAAGGTCAGCCAGGCCTTCGTGGTGTTCCAGCCAGTGAAATCGGTTGGCGTTGTAGGCGATGGCCGTCGTTACGCCTGGGTTGTTGCCCTGCGTGCCGTGGAAACCATCGACTTCATGACCGCGCGTTGGGCTCACCTGCCTTACGAACTGCTGGAAACCGTCAGCGGCCGCATCATCAATGAAATCGAAGGCATCTCCCGCGTCACTTACGACGTGTCGAGCAAGCCGCCAGCGACGATTGAGTGGGAATGATCCCGGTCTGATTGATCGCCCGTAACACTTGAAAGGCCCCGTGAGCTTAAGTTCACGGGGCCTTTTGCGTATCAGGTTTTGCTTGGTTACACGGGCAGACGCCCTTCAAGCGTCATACCCATGCGGTTGAGCGCTCGCACAAGTAGGCCAATATTTTGGTAGCTGACTTGATGCATATCGGTCCAGGCAGGACGGTTGATCAGAAAGCCGCCACCCTCCGTTCGCTCAATCATCGTGCGTACAATCTCACCGGTCCTGCTGCGATGGATCAACGTCCAGGTATCTTCTGATCGCTCGATGGTGAACATGCCTGCACGGTAAAGGAGTCGAAGGATTGCTTCCTGGGTTCGTTGAATTGCAGGAGTGGGCATCTCCAGGCTGACGTCGGCATATAAAGTATCAAAGTCTCCGCTCATTTGCGGTTGTGCCTGCGGAACGTCACGGCCCACCTCGATTCCATGGTCTATCTCGATGCGCAGACTCTGATCAGGACGTACCTCTTCAATCCGCAAACCGATCCCTCCCTCTGTTTCGCTGATGCCGGCAATGCCCCTGAACGTGTTGGTGTTTTCCTGGCCGGTCAGCACTACCCACTTCCCAGGACTGTAGGCTTCGTTGGCCTGGATGATCGTATGAGTGAGGTAATTTTTGATGGATTGTTGTGATGTGGCGCCAAAGGAAGCGCCTTCATACCGATAGCTTGCGAAGCAATCAGTGGCCTGGATTCGAATACCGTACTGACGCGCAGTTCGGACAACCTCAAGGGGGGTGAACTGACCGGCAGGATCGGTCTGGAGCTGTTTCAAATAGAGTTCCAGCATGCCATCCATTTGCCCTGTTTCAGCAAAAATATTCAGGTCGACCTGAATGAAGTCGTTTAGCAGACGGTGCATGTAGATCGTCTTGACGCCATGCTTTGCCAGTGTCTGCATGTACTCGATGAGGAACCGCATGCTGGCAATGCGATCCTGACTTTCACCGACGACTAACCCGGGTGCAGCATCGAATATTTTCTCAATGAGTTCCGAGGGCGTCATGGACGGCGTGATAACAGGCTGTACCGGACGCGCGGGCAATGAGGCGAAGAAGTTTTTTGGGGAATGGAATGCGCGCGCATCTCTCACCAGTGAAGTACGCCGTTCGGCGATGAACTCCTCGTAAGACGTCACCCCTTTCAGGGTTCCATCGGGCAGGTTGACAATTTTGATGTGCGTTTCTTTTTTTCCCAGTGCCAGGAAGTTCAAGGAACGACCATTGGGGGCGTCGTATTTAGTCAAGTGTCTGAAAAACTTGGCCGGTGGGCGGGCGTGGGTGGTCCCTGTGGAGGATCCGGGAACGGGGTCGACAAGGCCCTTGCCGCCACCCGTTAATTTGGCAGTTGGCGCCAGCTCCCATTCGCCCTCGCCATTCAATCGCACGGGCATTGACCCCGTGGAGGCATGCGGGTTAGCCGGGTCGATGATGGCCCACGTGCCGCCGCCATTGATATCGGCTTCGTAGCGAACGTAGTAAGCCTGATCGTTCATGAGGATCGCGGTGGACGGGTTTGAGTTCAGCGAATAAATGCCCTTGAATTTTCCGTCGGTGGCCAGAAGGGCCTGGCTTTCCAGAATTTCATTACTCTGCCAGTGCTCCGGCACCGAGGTCTGTGGCTCGATATCAGGCAGAGTCGGAATGAGCTTTTCGAGCACCTCGCTTGTCCCTGATGCCTCGGAGGTTATGTTCTGGGTTACGGCTTGTTCAACGGTATCCATCGCTTCGGACGGTTGAGCAGGCCAACCCATGAGTCTCAAACCCTTTGCGGCCAGTGCATTCTTCAACGCTTCAAGATTATTGAAAGGCTTGAAGACGAAGTCCGGCCATATAGGGGAATCGAGTTCGATGTATCCGCCGGGCATCGTTTTGATAATGGTTTCTTCTATCTGCTTGTTGCCATTGCGATAGACCAGAAGCACGGCACTGTCCGAACGCTGAAAGGTGTACATGCCTGACTCCGGCAACAGGGCTTTGAGGTTTGTAGAGGATCTATAGGTCCACGGGTTTTCCACTTGCAACCGCCAATCGCCTTTGATGGATGACGTTACGGTGTTCGAGCCCTCAAAGGGGGCTTCCTGAAGATCATAGACAGGCGTGTCCGGAGAGTCCTCATACACCACCGCTGCTCCGGGATCGGCTGCAATGGGCTCCGCGAGTCCGGGGCTCACCTCATCGATGCGCACACTCACAGCGCCCACCTGTTCACTGATGCCTTGATAACTCCTGAAGGTGCTCATGTTTTCCCGATTGACCAACGCCACCCAACTGGCTGATCCGTGCGCTTGCTCATTCAGTTGAATGACTTCGCTGGCAAAAAAACTTCGTGCCATTTGTTGTTGCGGCTCAAGGCTGACATGACCATTGATGTTGTAAGTAATCGCGCAGTCGACGGCTTGAACGCGGATATGCTGCGCATTGGCGGCCTTCACGAGTTCCAGGGAAGTGAACTTGCCCTCCGGGTCCTGACCCGTCTTGAGATCGAGTTTCTGCAGGTAGTCTTCGAGCTCTGCGGGCATTTCCCCGGTGCGAGCGAAAGTGTCCAGATCCATTTGATTGGCGTTGGTCAGCAGCTCTTGCAGATAGAGCCTCTTGAACCCAAGTTTCGCCATTGTTGGCATATATTCGATCAAAAATTTTCTACCGGCGATGCTGCCCGGCGTCTGACCCAGGACCAACCCGGACTTTTGTTCGGATACTGTTTGAAACAGCTCTGTCGCCGTTTTGAACGGAGGGGGGGAAGAAGTTTGCACGGGCGTCAGCGGTGGATGAGCTTCGTAGTGGACTTCGGCGTCGTGTATCAGCCGGTTACGTGCAATGCGCTGATGCCAGGCAAATCGACTGGTCCGTACTTCCTGTCCTTCTTCCTCAATAACCGTAATAAACTCATCCGGACCGCCCAGGGCCCATTCCCTCATGCGGGGAGTTCGCAGTTTTTTTACATAAGTGCCGGGTTCCTGCGCCCATGCCCCGTCTTGGGGTAGAGAGGACTCACCCGACTGGCTGGTGGGCGGCGATTGCATTCCGCCCTTCAGTCCCGTCCGGGGCATCAGTTCCCACTGACCGTCAGCGTTCAGGCGAACGGGAAGCGAGCCCGAGAAAGCGTCGGGGTTTTCTGGATCAATAATTGCCCATTTGCCGCCACCGTTGGCGTCGGCTTCGAAGCGCACGTAATAGGCTGCGTCGTTCATCCTGATCGCGTTCGCAGGGTTGGAATTGAGCGAATAGATCCCCTGAAATTTTCCGCTCTGGGCAGACAGCATTTCGCTTTCCAGCGGCTCATGGCATTGCCATTGTTCAGGCACTACAACCGGTTCTATCGGCGATACAGGTGACCCGTCGGGTTGAGGGTGACTCGACTCTGCGCTGTCGGGCTCACGCGGATCTTCCGTTACGGTAGATTCAGCGGCACTGTCCGACTCTCTCAGCGAAGCCATTTCGGCGGCTTCGGCGGCATCCACAGAAGCCCCGACTTCTTCCAGAACACTGGCTTCCTTGAGCATCGGGATATTGAACAGGGCATTGATGCCATCGAGCACCGCGCCGATGACGCCAGCCTTGCGTTGCGCCGCCGTTTTGCCATTAACCGCCTTGTCGATGTTCAAGCCCATCGCGGCGATGCTGGCCCCGATCACCGGCAACGCGATTGGCCAGCCCATCACCGCCAAGGGGCCAAACACATGCAGCCCGGCAGTCAGGTAACCCAGCCAAAGCTGTTCGCGCATTTGTCCGTGGGTCACCAGCGTCAGATCCGCCTCTTCCAGCATCGTGCTCTGGACCGCCCGGCTCTGCCAGGTGAAGGGATCGCCGCTGATGGTGATGTTTTTCTGATTGATCAAATGGTGGTCGTATTTTCCCCAGGTGCCGACCAACTGGTTCATCAGCGGGGTGATGTTGTCGTGGACTTCCTTGCGTACCGACAGCGGGAAATGGGTCATGAACTCGGTGCGCGGCTGCTCTTCATTCATGTGCAGCAAGGTCCACCAGTGCATGTCCGTCAGTGTCGGGTGCACGTGGAAAGCCGGTGCGGCGCCGGGAACGTAAGTGATCTGCCGACCGTTGCGGTCAACGATGCGCAGGATGTCGGTGGCGACATGCCCTGCGACATCCAATGCGCAAACACGAAGATCTGCAGGCGGATTGGTTTGGGACTGCAGGGTTGCCAGGGTGATCGGCCAGGTCGCATCACCGACGACGGCCCTGACGACGGTCTGAAAATCCTCCTCTTCCAGTTGACCGTTTTGCCGCGCTTCAACGGCTTTGCTGAGGTAGTTGGATTTGGCCAGGGTCCGGAAGTCATCGAAATGAGTCGCCCAGAACGCGTTCAGTTTATTCAGATAGCGTTCACTGAGGTTCATCTCCCACAGGTCCGCGAGAACCTTGCTGGGGTACATCCGCACTTCATTGGTTTCATTGAAAATGCTGGCGCTTGCATCCTCAGTGTAAAACCCGCCGTTACTGTTCAGTTCGAGGGCGTCGTCTTGATCGGTCACGCGGTATCCCTGGATCACCAGTTGCGTCAGGGTCAATGATTCACAGGGTTTGGGGGCGTGCTCCCAACTCAGAAAGGCTGTGGTGCTGCTGGCCGAGACGTTGTCGAACCGATGCCACCAGACCTCATCCGGGTCCATGCCAGTGATGCCGTGTTTGTTCAGGATTTCGCTGGCGACCGCGTGGGCTTCTTCCTTCAAACCCGGGCAGGCTGTCACAACGACGGGGGCAATCGTTTTCAGCTTCTCCTTGTCGGCAGCATTGGGTAACGCTTCGGTATTCTTATCAACAGGCATGCTCTCGCTCCTTGAGAAATGGGCCGTGAGGATGACCCGTTTGCTCAAGGCAAGTGCACTACATAGTTATGCCCACATGCCTTTCGTGACCGTGTAGGGTCACGCGACGATCGCATCTGCTGCGACCATCCACCGGCCCACCCTTACTGTTTCTCAACCGCAGGTGTATCGTATTCGCCTTTTGCAGGCCCTCGTGCCTGTCGCTGATACGTGAGGTAGTCAAGTTCATGTCGTTTACCCGTCGCCAAATCCTCGGTGGCCTGGCCGGTCTTGTTGTCGTTGGTGTCGGAGCGGGGGGCGCGTCGCGTTACTGGTTGGGCAAGATGGCCGACGCTGACGCAGGTCACGACTACGAGCTGATCGCAGCACCGCTGGACGTCGAACTGGTGGCCGGGCACAAGACCGAAGCCTGGGCGTTCGGCCCGTCGGCGCCGGGCACCGAGTTGCGGGTTCGCCAGGGCGACTGGCTGCGAGTGCGTTTCATCAACCACCTGCCGGTCGCGACCACCATTCACTGGCACGGCATCCGCCTGCCGCTGGAGATGGATGGCGTGCCTTACGTTTCGCAACTGCCGGTGCTGCCGGGTGAATACTTCGATTACAAATTCCGCGTGCCCGATGCGGGCAGCTACTGGTATCACCCGCATGTGAACAGCAGCGAAGAGCTCGGTCGCGGGCTGGTCGGCCCGCTGATCATCGAAGAGCGTGAGCCGACCGGTTTCAAGTACGAGAAAACCCTGAGCCTCAAGAGCTGGCACGTCGATGAAGAAGGCGCTTTCGTCGCGTTCAGCATTCCTCGTGAAGCCGCGCGCGGCGGTACGGCGGGACGCTTGTCGACCATCAATGGCGTCTCGCAAGCGGTGATCGAGTTGCCCGCCGGGCAGATCACCCGAGTGCGCGTGCTCAACCTCGATAACACGCTGACCTATCGACTCAACATCCCCGGTGTCGAAGCGCAGATCTACGCACTGGACGGCAATCCCATCGAGCCGCGCCCGCTGGGCAAGGAATACTGGCTGGGCCCCGGCATGCGTATTTGCCTGGCGATCAAGGCGCCGCCGGCCGGTGAGGAATTGTCCCTGCGCAACGGCCCGGTTCGCCTGGGAACCTTGCGTTCAGTGGCGAATACCGACGCACCGACACCATGGCCGCCGGCGCTGCCGGCCAACCCGATCGCCGAGCCGGACCTGGCCAATGCCGAGAAACTCAACTTCAATTTCGAATGGGTGGGTTCGGTGTCGGTGAACGTCGACAACGGCAAACCACCGAGCCTGTGGCAAATCAACGGCAAGGCCTGGGACATCACGGACAAGACCTGCGCCGATCGCCCGATTGCCAAGCTTGAGAAGGGCAAGAGCTACATTTTCGAATTGAAGAACATGACTCAGTATCAGCACCCGATTCACTTGCACGGCATGAGTTTCAAGGTCATCGCCTCGAACCGGCACAAGGTCATTCCGTATTTCACCGACACGTATCTGTTGGGCAAGAACGAGCGTGCGCAAGTGGCGTTGGTGGCGGATAACCCGGGCATCTGGATGTTCCACTGCCATGTGATCGATCACATGGAAACCGGCCTGATGGCCGCCATCGAGGTGGCGTGATGCGTCAGATTCGTCCCGCTGCCATCATCGACCGCAGCCGTGATCGCGACTTCATGCGCGAAGCCCTGGCCCTGGCGGCTCAAGGTGCCGCGCTGGGCGAAGTGCCCGTGGGCGCGGTGCTGGTGCAGGACGGCGAAATCATCGGTCGCGGCTTCAATTGCCCGATCAGCGGCAACGACCCGAGCGCCCATGCCGAGATGGTCGCGATCCGCGCCGCATCCCTGGCCGTGAGCAACTATCGCCTGCCGGGCAGCACGCTGTACGTGACGCTGGAGCCGTGCAGCATGTGCGCCGGCCTGATCGTGCATTCGCGGATTGCGCGTGTGGTGTATGGCGCGCTGGAGCCCAAGGCGGGGATTGTGCAGAGTCAGGGGCAGTTCTTCACCCAAGGGTTTTTGAATCACCGGGTGTTGTTTGAAGGCGGGGTGTTGGCGCAGGAGTGCGGGGCGGTGCTTAGCGAGTTCTTCAAGGCTAGACGCGCAAAACCTACAGACTGAACACCGAACCAATGTGGGAGCGGGCTTGCTCGCGAATGCGGAATATCATTCAACTAAAATGTTGACTGAACCACCGCTTTCGCGAGCAAGCCCGCTCCCACATTTGATCTTCGTTGTTGCTGAAAGCTTCGACTTACTTTCGGGCGACGATCACCGCACGCATCGGCGCCGGCAGCCCTTCAATCGTCTTGCTGTGATCGTCCGGATCGAGGAAGTCGCTCAGCGATTGATACTTCATCCACTCCGTACCGCGCTGTTCCTCGACCGTGGTTACGCTCACGTCCACGCACCGCACATCGGTGAACCCGGCACGCCGTAACCACAGCTCCAACGCCGGCACCGACGGCAGGAACCATACGTTGCGCATCTGTGCGTAGCGGTCTTCCGGCACCAGCACTTGCTGCTGATCGCCTTCAATCACCAGCGTCTCCAGCACCAGTTCACCGCCCTTGACCAGGCAATCCTTCAGCGCCAGCAAATGCTCGATCGGCGAACGACGATGGTAGAACACGCCCATGGAAAAAACCGTGTCGAAGCCTTCCAGCTCCGGCGGCAGGTCTTCGAACGGGAATGGCAGGTGCCAGGCATTCGGTTCGGACAGGTAACGCTGCACCGCCTGAAACTGGCAGAAGAACAGCCAGTTCGGGTCAACGCCGATCACGCTATCGGCACCGGCGCCGAGCATGCGCCACATGTAGTAGCCGTTGCCGCAGCCGACATCGAGGATGCGTTTGCCCTTCAGATCCAGGTGCGGTGCAACGCGCGACCACTTCCAGTCCGAACGCCATTCGGTGTCGACGTGTACGCCAAACAAATCAAACGGACCTTTGCGCCATGGCGACAACCCCATCAGCGCGGTACGCATCTGCGCACGGGTTTCGTCGTCGCACTCGGTGTCCAGTATCAGGCCATTGAGCAAGTCGACGTCGCTCGGCTGGATCTTCGGCAATGCATCCAGCGCACTTTGCCAGCGCTCAAGGTCGCCGTGACCCTTCTCCATTTTTTTGTCGAGTTGCGCTTGCAGGGTGTTGGCCCAAGCGGCCAGTGGTGTACCGGCCAGACGGCGGGCGAGGGGGGACAGATCAATCATGGCAAGGCAATCAACGAGGCAAAGTTTAGACACTGGAACCACGGCACGACTTTCGAGAACCCGGCGGCCAGCAGGCGGTCGCGGTGTTCTTCGAGGCTGTCGGGCTTCATGACGTTTTCGATGGCGCTGCGCTTCTGGGCGATTTCCAGTTCGCTGTAGCCGTTGGCGCGTTTGAAGGCGACGTGCAGGTCGGTGAGCAACGCGTGTTCTCCAGGGTCATTGAAACGCAGCTTCTCCGACAGGATCAGCGCGCCGCCCGGCAACAACGACTGGCGGATGCGCGACAGCAATGCAGTGCGCTGCTCCGGGGCGATGAATTGCAGGGTGAAGTTCAGCGCCACCACCGAGGCCGGCTGAAACTCAAGGGCGAGGATATCGCCCTCGATCACTTCCACCGGCAGCAACTCCTGGAACATCGAGTCCTGACCGTTGAGGTATTCGCGGCAGCGCTCGACCATCGCCGCAGAGTTATCCACCGCGATGACGCGGCAACCGTCGGTGCGCACGTGCCGGCGCAGCGCCTGCGTCACAGCGCCCAGGGACGAACCAAGGTCGTAGAGCACACTGTTGGGCTGGGCGAATTGCGCGGCGAGCACGCCGAGGTTTTCCACGATGGTCGGATAACCCGGCACCGAGCGCTTGATCATGTCCGGGAACACCCGCACCACGTCCTCGTTAAAGGCGAAGTCAGGCACCTGGGCCAAAGGCTGGGCGAAAAGGCGATCGGATTCTTTGCTCACGGCGGTTCCAGCGGCATGGGTGGAAAAGGCCGGCATTTTAGCCAAATTGACGGGGGGATGCGCGGGTTGTCTGATAAACCGCTGGGTTCATGCAGTTTGAAAGATGAAAGGGCTGTTGTGGCGAGGGAGCTTGCTCCCGCTGGAGTGCGAAGCGCTCCCGTGTATTCCTTCAGGCTCACCGCACTCACCGCACTCACCGACTTCACGACTGCTGCGCAGCCGAGCGGGAGCAAGCCCCCTCACCACAGATTCAGCGCGGTTTCTGGGTGAACGCCGACGCCGTAATTCCCCATTGCCCCAGCCAGTAACTAAGGATGATCACATAAGGCGCTGCATCAAACGGCGCGACAAAGCGGCTGATGCCAATCACGCTGTCGGAGAACACAAACGCCAGCGCACCTGCCGCCGCCAGCACCGCCGAGCGTTTCGGCACATCCGTGCCCAAGCGAGCCAGTGCCCGCCAGAGCATTGCGCTGATGGCCATGCCATAAACGATCACCGGGATCAGCAACGGGCCGAGGCCGTGGGAAATCAGAATCCCCAACAACACCGCGCCGACGCCCAGGGCAATCACCAAGGGCAACGCCGCCAACCGCCGGCAATCGCTCAAATAGGCTTTGAGATAAGCCAGATGCGCGACCAGAAACGCCCCGAGACCAAACACAAACAGATCCCCCGGCCACGCCAGCAGCACGTCGCCGAGCAGCGAGAAAATCAGGCCAAGGCTGATCCAGCGCCGATAGTCGCTGGGCGGCGCGTCGTGCAACCAGCCGAGCAGGGCCAGTACGGGCAATGGTTTGACCAACAGACAAAGCAACGTCGCGTGCACGCTCACGCCATACAGGAAGGTCACGGCACCCATCAGCGCCAGAATCAGCCAGCCCACGATCAGTTAACCGAGATTGCGCAGTCGAAAGTTTCCACCGGCAACACTTCCGGGGCCCAGGGTTGTTGCGAGGTCAAGCGCAAGCGCCCGGTACCGGCGGTAAAGGCCTGAAAGCGCCAGGTCGAAATACCGGCGCTGCCGACGATGCCGGCATCTTCCGGATTGCTGTACACCTCAGGGCTGAGCGCATGCAGGACACCACCTGCCGAATCCTGGATCGCCCAGCGGTAACCCGTGCTTGGGTTGCTTGGCAGGGTCAGGATCAGGTTTTGCCCGCTGTTGAGTTTCACCGGACATTGGCTTTGTTTTTCCACGGTCACGTTCTGTTTCGGCTGCGTGGCGCAGGCGGCCAGCAAGGAAAGGGCGAGGGGGACAAACAAGCGAGTGGGGGACATAAGGTCAGCGGCTCCGGCGTTCACGACGAACGGCGAGCATAACTGAAGATGAGACAAAGTGTGACAGCGGCGGGGCCGTCGTTGTCAGTGCCGACGCTATCGCGAGCAGGCTCGCTCCCACAGGTTTTGAGGTGATCACAAATGTGTGACCACACTCGATCCCTGTGGGAGCGAGCCTGCTCGCGATGGCGGTAGTACCGGCGTTACAGGGCTGTCAGAACAAAATCTTCGCCACATCCGCAAAACGCTTGGCGAAATGCACGGTAATCCCTTCCTTCAGGTAATCCGGCAGTTCCTCAAAGCTGCCACGGTTAGGTTCCGGCAAGATCAATTCAAAGATCTTCTGCCGCCGCGCCGCAATCACCTTCTCGCGGACCCCGCCAATCGGCAGTACATGCCCGGTCAACGTCAGTTCACCCGTCATGGCCACACCTTTTTTCGGCGGCTGGTTGCGTGCGAGCGAGAGCAGGGCGCTGGCCATGGTCACGCCGGCGCTCGGGCCGTCTTTCGGGGTGGCGCCTTCCGGGACGTGGAGGTGGACGAAGGCTTCGTCGAAGAACTTCGGATCACCGCCAAACGACTTCAGATTTGAGCTGACGTAGCTGTAGGCGATTTCCGCCGACTCTTTCATCACATCACCCAGTTGCCCGGTGAGTTTGAAACCACGGTTCAGCGTGTGGATCCGCGTCGCTTCAATCGGCAAGGTCGCGCCGCCCATGCTGGTCCAGGCCAGACCGGTGATAACGCCGGTGCCGGACAGCACTTGCTCGTTGCGGAAGACCGGATGACCGAGTGAGGCTTCAAGGTCTTTCGGAGCAATTTTGATCACCGCTTTCGGTTCGTCGATCAATTTCACCACGGCTTTGCGCACCAGTTTGCCCAGTTGTTTTTCCAACTGACGCACGCCGGCTTCGCGGGCGTACCCGTCGATCAACGCTTTGAGGGCGCTGTCGCTGATGCTCAGGCTGCCTTTGGACACGCCGGCCTTTTCCAGCTGCTTGGGCCACAGGTGACGCTTGGCGATGGCGATTTTTTCTTCGGTGATGTAACCCGACAGGCGAATCACTTCCATCCGGTCAAGCAACGGGCCGGGGATCGAGTCCAGGGTGTTGGCGGTGCATACGAACAGCACTTTCGACAGGTCCAGGCGCAGGTCCAGGTAATGGTCGAGGAATTCGACGTTCTGTTCCGGATCGAGGGTTTCCAGCAGCGCCGAGGCCGGGTCGCCCTGGTAGCTTTGGCCCATCTTGTCGATCTCGTCGAGCATGATCACCGGGTTCATCACTTCGACGTCTTTCAACGCCTGCACGAGTTTGCCCGGTTGCGCGCCGATGTAAGTGCGGCGGTGGCCCTTGATCTCGGCTTCATCGCGCATGCCGCCGAGGCTGAAGCGGTAGAACGGCCGGCCGAGGGATTCGGCGATGGACTTGCCGACGCTGGTTTTACCTACGCCCGGCGGGCCGACCAGCAACACGATGGAGCCGCTGATCTCGCCTTTGTAGGCACCGACCGCGAGGAATTCGAGGATGCGGTCCTTGATGTCGTCAAGGCCGGCGTGGTGCTTGTCGAGCACCTTGCGCGCGTGCTTGAGGTCGAGTTTGTCTTCGCCGTACACGCCCCACGGCACCGAGGTCGCCCAGTCGAGATAGTTGCGGGTGACCGCGTACTCCGGGGAGCCGGTCTCGAGGATCGACAGCTTGTTCATTTCCTCTTCGATGCGTTTCTGCGCTTGCGGCGAGAGCACTTTGCCGGTCAGGCGTTGCTCGAACTGCTCGATGTCGGCGCTGCGATCATCCTTGGTCAGGCCCAGCTCTTGCTGAATGACCTTGAGTTGTTCCTTGAGGAAGAACTCGCGCTGATGCTCGCCGATCTTGCGGTTAACTTCGGCAGAAATCTCTTTTTGCAGGCGCGCAACCTCGACTTCCTTGCGCAGCATCGGCAGGACTTTTTCCATGCGCTTGAGCATGGGCACGCAGTCGAGCACTTCTTGCAACTCGCCACCGGTGGCGGAGGTCAGGGCGGCGGCGAAGTCGGTCAGCGGCGACGGGTCGTTGGGGCTGAAGCGGTTGAGGTAGTTTTTCAGCTCTTCGCTGTACAGCGGGTTGAGCGGCAGCAGTTCCTTGATCGCATTGATCAGCGCCATGCCGTAGGCCTTGACCTCGTCGGTCGGCTCGGTGGGCTGGTGCGGGTATTCGACTTCCACCAGGTACGGTGGGCGATGGTGCTTGAGCCAGGTCTTGATGCGCACCCGGGTCAGGCCCTGGGCGACGAATTGCAGTTTGCCGTTTTCACGGCTGGCGTGGTGAACCTTGACCAGCGTGCCGTACTCGGGGAGTGCGCCGGTGTTGAAATGGCGCGGGTCTTCCTGGGGCGTGTCCATGTAGAACAGGGCCAGGGAGTGGTGATCGGCTTTGCTGACCAGGTCGAGGGTTTCGGCCCACGGTTCTTCGTTGACGATGACCGGCAGGACTTGGGCCGGGAAGAACGGGCGGTTGTGGATGGGGATGATGTAGACCTTGTCCGGTAGGTTCTGGCCGGGCAGGGCGAGGCCTTTGCCGGTGGCGTGGTGTTCGATTTGCTCTGCTTCGTCGTACTCGCTCGGGTCTTCGGGGAATTCTTGCTGGTCGCTCATGGGGCACCTGCGCAATGGGGTATGGGTGTTAGATGGGGCAGGTGGGGGGTGGTTTCAATGGCACGGGATATTTCAAGTTGTGTGTTCAGGGTTTGGACAGGTGCTGGTGACGTGGCGGCCTCTGGGCCGACCATGTTGTTGTTTTTGGTGTACATATCCGTTGCTGCGGTAACGGCTGCTTAGGGTTTCGCCCTTACGGCGACTCACTATTTTTTTCAAACGCCAAAAAAAAGTAAGCAAAAAAAGGCTCGCCCCGAGCGTCCGGCCCCTCGCCAGGGCTCGGCGTTCCTTCGCTCCGGTATCCATCCGGGGACACTGCCCTCCGGTCTGCTTCGCTACGACCTACATGCAGCGTGTTCGACTGCGTCGAACGGCGCTACGCGCCACTCCCCGGATGAACACCTCCACTCAGCCTCCCGAAGGGGCGGGCAGATCAAGAGCTGCAGGCGAGCTAACGCTCGGCCTGTTGAGTGGTGAGAAGCAACGGCTGTAGGCCGATTCAATGTGGGAGCGGGCTTGCTCGCGAAGACGGCCTCACAGCCGACCAATCTCCATCAGATGTACCCAGATCAAACTGTGGGAGCGAGCTTACTGGGGGATTAGCGGTGTGGCGCCGGTTTGGGCAGTTCGAGGTTGTCCATCATCCGGTTCGCGGCCAGTTCGGCGAGCATGACGATTTGCTGGATGGCCATGGCGGTGTTGCGGTGCGGGCCTTCCAGGTAGGCGGCAAAATCGCCGGCCATGACGCTGGCCTGGGCCAGGGTTTCACAGGTGTGGGCCAGCAGGTCTTCGTCTTTGAGGTCCGGTGCAAGCATGAACATGGTGCTGGGTTTGCGGGTGGGTGGTGATTTCAGGGCTGCGGGGTTGAGGTAGTGATTCAGCGCGCGTTCAGCAGCGTCGTGGAATTTTTTGGAATCGACGGATTCGTAGGGGGAAACGTCGTCGGTTTCCGGGGGATTTGGTGTTTCTTTGATCATGGTGAAGCTCCATTCGAAAATAGGGAGTTCGCCACGACTGCGACCAAGCAGTTGGGTGGCAAACCGTACGCAGGTTGGTCGACCAGGGAATGGACCCGGCAGGGCCGAAGCCCTCCCACGCACAGCTCGCCATGAAGCAAGCACGAAAAGTGCGTCATTCTAAACCTGGGCGACCAAACCCGGTCGCTGAATTTGCAGCGACGGGCAGATCCTATCCCCATGACTTCCGACACGACAACCGACACAGCCTGTCGGAATCCCCCTCAAAAACCGCCTCGGCTGTAGGACCAGCGCAAAGTTTTCAGACTGATCACAATCGAAATGTGGGAGCGGGCTTGCTCGCGAAGGCTGTTTAACATTCAACATTTTTATCGACTGAAACACCGCTTTCGCGAGCAAGCCCGCTCCCACATTTGATTGGTGTTGTAGTGAAAATCGCGGCCACAAAAAAGGCGACCCCCTCACAGGAGTCGCCTTCGCTTTAACCGCCGCTAAACCTTACTCGGACAGTTTGTACGCCATCACATAGTCACCTTGCTTGGTGCCCAGCGACCCGTGACCGCCCGCAACGACCAGCACGTATTGCTTCCCGTCCTTGCCGGTGTAGGTCATCGGTGTGGTTTGCGCGCCTGCTGGCAGGCGGCCTTCCCACAGTTGCTTGCCGTTTTTCACGTCATAGGCGCGCAGGTACTGGTCGAGGGTGCCGCTCAGGAAACCAACGCCGCCAGCAGTGACGAAGGTGCCGCCCAGGCTTGGAACGCCCATGCTCAATGGGATTGGAACCGGTGAGCTGTCGCGCACGGTGCCGTTCTTGTGCATCCAGATTTTTTCATGGGTGGTCAAATCGACTGCGGCCACGTAGCCCCACGCCGGTGCCTGGCACGGCAGGCCCATTGGCGACAGCAGGGGTTCGAGGACCACGCCGTACGGCGCGCCTTTGTTTGGCTGCACGCCTTCGGTTTCGCTTTTGCGCGGGCCTTGGGCGGCGATTTCCGCCGCCGGGATCATTTTCGATTTGAAGGCCATCCAGTCCGGGTTCACGAACAGGATCTGACGCACCGGATCCACCGAGACACCGCCCCAGTCGAACACGCCGAAGTTACCCGGATAAACGATCGAACCTTGTAGCGATGGCGGGGTGAACGGGCCGTCGTAGCGCAGGGACTTGAAGGTGATCCGGCAGACCAGTTGGTCGAACGGCGTCACACCCCACATGTCGCGTTCTTTCAACGGCGGCGGCATGAAGTTGAGGTCGGACTTGGGTTGGGTCGGCGAGGTGTGATCACCGGCGACAGCGCCTTGCGGCACCGGCACTTCGTTGATCGGCACGATGGCCTTGCCGGTGCTGCGATCCAGCACGTAGATGCTGCCTTGCTTGGTGGACGCGAGCACCGCCGGCTTCACGCCGTCAGCGGTTTTCAGGTCCATCAGGGTTGGCTGGCCGCCGACGTCCATGTCCCACAGGTCATGGTGGGTGAACTGGAAGTGCCAGCGCACTTTGCCGGTGGCGATGTCCAGTGCGGTCAGGCCGGCGGCGTGCAGTTCCGATTCTGGAGTGCGAGCGCCACCGAACTGGTCCGGGGTCTGGTTGCCCATCGGCAGGTAAAGCATGCCGAGTTTTTCGTCGACCGCGAACATGGACCACATGTTCGGCGAGTTGCGGGTGTAGGTCTGGCCTTCGGCAATCGGCGTGGTGTCGTCCGGTTTGCCGCTGTCCCAGTTCCACACCAGTTTGCCGGTGTGCACGTCGAACGCGCGGATCACGCCGCTTGGCTCGTCGGTGGAGACGTTGTCAGTCACGTGGCCGCCAATCACTACCAGGTCTTTGGTGACCGCTGGAGGCGAGGTGGAGTAGTAACCGCCGGCAGTGAAGCCGCCGATGTTGGCGCGCAGGTCAACCTGGCCCTTGTCGCCGAAGTCTTCGCACATCTTGCCGGTGTCGGCGTTGAGGGCGATCAGACGGGTGTCGGCGGTCGGCAGGAAGATCCGGCGTGGGCAGGCATTGGTCACGGCGGCGCTGGCGCTGCCGGTCGGGCTCTGCTCGGAGGCGTAGACGGCGTCATCGTGATACGACACGCCACGGCAGGTCATGTGCGCCCAACCCTTGAAATTCGCCGCGTTTTGCGTGGAGAGCTTAGGGTCGAAACGCCAGATTTCCTTGCCGGTGTCCGGGTCCAGCGCGATCACCTTGCTGTGCGGCGTGCACACATAGAGCATGCCGTTGACTTTCAGCGGGGTGTTTTCAGCGGTGGTCTCGCCCGGATCGTTCGGGCCCGGCAGGTCGCCGGTGCGGTAAGTCCACGCCGGGACCAGTTTGTGCGCGTTTTGCGGGGTGATCTGCGCCAGCGGCGAGTAACGATCACCGTGGGCGCTGCGGCCGTAGGAATTCCAGTCACCGTCGGGCATGGCCGGCGCGGTGTTGGTCATGCCGGGCACGCTGTCGCGGTCCAGTTGACCCTTGATTTCACCCGGGTTGGTGAATTGGCTGGCCAATGCGGCCACGCCTGCCACGACCACGGCGACGCTCAGGGCGCCGGTGCCCATCGGTGCAGCGCCTTCGCGCAGCAGCGGGCGACGGAACCAGGGCAGCAGCATGACGATACCCAGCGCAAACCACAGCGCCAGGCGCGGCACCAGTTGCCACCAGTCGAGGCCAACTTCCCACAATGCCCAAATGGTACTGGCGAACAGCACCAGTGCGTACAGGCCCAGCGCAGCGCGGCGGGCCAGGAGCAGCAGCACGCCGGTCAGCGTCAGGCCGATACCGGCCAGCAGGTAATACAGCGAGCCGCCGAGCATGCTCAGCTTGATCCCGCCGGCCAGCATGGCCAGGCCCATTAGCAGAAGCAGGATGCCGAGCAGGCTCGGCAACAGACGGCTTCGACTCAAAGCACCATCAGTGCTCATAGTGTGGTTCTCCGTGACGTTTTAAGTAGTCCCGCGCAAGTTCACTGTAGATGACGATCAGGCGTGGGCATGGTTCAGTTGAAATCTGTTCGGTTGATGCATTCCCTTGTGGGAGCGGGCTTGCTCGCGAATGCGATGTGTCAGTCAACAGTGATGTTGAGGCTGACGGCCCCTTCGCGAGCAAGCCCGCTCCCACAGGTTCTGTGTGTGTTTTAGAAGGATGAAGTGATCTTGATCCCGCCAATCAGGGCGTCATCGACCTGGTCCACGCCACCGGGATGGCGGATGTATTGCAGGTTCGGGCGCACGGTCAGCCAGTTCGTCACATGCACGCCGTAATAGAGCTCGGCGCTGTATTCGGTGTCTTGCGGCGGCAGGAACGTCGGGTCGTCGTAGTTGAAGACGGCGCGGGCCTGATTGGTCGCCTCGGCGTTTTTGCGGTAGGCCGGGTTGACGTGAACCCGGGCCAGGGCGAAGCCGATGTCGTCTTTGGCGCGCGCATCGAACAAGCCTTTGTAGACCACGCCAGCCTGGACGTAGTTGTCGATGGCGTTGGTCTTCTTGTCGTGCATCGTGCCGTTGGCGAACACGTTCAAGCCACGACTGTTATCGCTGGCGACGCTGGTGATCTGCTGCTGAATGCCGAGCCACACACCGTGTTTGCTCGATGCACTGCGATACGCTTCGCCACTCAGGGCCGCTGGATGACCATTACTGTCCTTATAGACGTCGGTGGCGTTGGCGCTGCTGTAGTAATAACCGGCGCGGTATTCGCCCGGCAGACCGTTGAGCTTCGGCGTCCACACCAGCTCCACCGGCAAAATCGCGCCCTGGGTGCCGCTGCCACTGAGCTTGAAGCCGTTGTCGCGATCCAGGTTCGACGGGTTTTGCTCGTAGGCACCGACCTGCGCGTACAGCTGCGGCGTGAGGTGGTATTTAACGCGCAACGCCCATTGGCTGACTGGCCAGTTGTACCAGATGTCGCCAACCCAGTTGCCGACCTGCGAGCCGCAGAACGCCAGGTTCTGGAAGTCGCAGGGGAAGCTGTTGAAGTCTTCGCCTTCGCCGAAACGACCGGCCTTGATGTCGAGTTTCTGGTCGAAGAATTTCTGCTGATACCACATCTGCGTCAGGCGCCAGGTTTGCCCACGGCCCCAGACTTCCTGGGCCGAGGTAAAGCCGCCCACCCGCGGATCATTGATGCGGTCGTTGCTGATGTTGTTGCCGTTGCGCTCGGTGATGGTCAGCTGAAATTCGGCGTCGTCCCAACCGAGGATTTTCTGCAGGTCCAGGTGCGTGCCGAGACCGAACTGGTCGCTGTAGCGCGCGGTGCGGTCATGGTCGTAGCCGCCGTGCAGGTTGCTGCCCATTTCGCCGGTGTAATCGACTTTGAAGTCGTAGCCTTTTCCCGCAAGTTCGGTGCGCGTGCCGTTCCAGTCGCCGAGCATCCACGGTGAGTCGCTATCGAAGGCGGGCGCCGCCTGGGTGCAGGTGGCGAAGCCCAGTGCGGTGAATCCACCGATCAGGTTCAGGGCTTTTCGGCTGGCGATAGCTGTGCAGACAGCGCTGTCTCGCGAAGTTTGAAAGTAAGGCATAGAGAAGAAATTCTGGGTCTTTTTCTAGGGAAGATACGGAGTGCAGCAGGGCAAGAAGCCGTTTGCAGAAGCGTTTCAGCTTGGCGGCGCAAGGATAATGTTCTGTTACAAATAGAGAAAGGGCTTTTATGGACATGGATCGTTTCAGATTTGGTAACAGTGCCGGGCGGCGACCTTCAACGTCACCTACATTGATTGATAGCGCACAGAGCGCTTCCACCCGATCACACCCTCGGCTAAGGTGCGCGGCTTCCCACTCCTTACATCGCTCGAAGGCCCGGCATGACCGAACAGAACAACAACCCGCTGCATGGCGTGACGCTGGAACAGATCCTCAACGCCCTGGTTGAACATTACGAATGGTCAGGGCTGGCCGAGCGCATTGATATCCGCTGCTTCAAGAGCGACCCGAGCATCAAGTCGAGCCTGACGTTCCTGCGCAAAACCCCGTGGGCCCGGGAGAAGGTCGAGCGTCTGTACGTGAAGTTGATGCGCACCAAGCGACCGGTCTGAACATGCCAGGCTCGGTCGCGAGGCGTCGTTTTGTAGCCACTGCGGCGGTACTGGGCTGGGCCGGACTGGCCATTCAGCTGTACCTGATCCTGTATTCACGCTGGACGCTGGACGCCCGGTTGATCGGCGGTCTGGTGAGTTTTTTCAGCTATTTCACGGTGCTGACCAACACGCTGGTGGCGACGGTACTGACTTGCGAATGGACGTCCCGTGAGTCCGCGGCTCGACGCTGGTTTTTACAACCGTGGGTGAGCAGCGCGATTGCCGTGAGCATCGCCGTGGTGGGATTGGTGTACAGCGTGCTACTGCGGCATTTGTGGCACCCCGAAGGCTGGCAGTTCCTGGCGGATGAATTGCTCCACGACATCATGCCGATGCTGTTTCTGGCCTATTGGTGGTGGTGCGTGCCCAAAGGCACGTTACGGCTGCGGCACATTGGCCTGTGGGTGATTTATCCGCTGGGGTATTTCGCCTATGCGTTGTGGCGCGGGCATCTGCTGGCGGTTTATCCGTATCCGTTCATTGATGTGGATAAGTTGGGTTATCCACAGGTGTTTGTGAATGCGGGGGGATTGTTGGTGGGGTTTGTGGCGGTTGCGCTGATGGTGATCGGGCTGGACAGATGGCAGGCCCGAAAGCGAACCTGAACTGTGGCGAGGGGGCTTTTGTGGCGAGGGGGCTTGCCCCCGTTGGGCTGCGAAGCGGCCCCAAAGTCCGGGAGCGCTGCGCACTCCAACGGGGGCAAGCCCCCTCGCCACAGGAAGGTTGGCAACTTTTAGTTATTCATCGTCGTTTGCATCCAATCGCCAGTAGCCGACCGCTTTGACCATTTGCTCATTCAGCCCATGCTCATCCAGCAACACCCGCCGTATCTGCCGCGACACTTTGGTCTCGGTCGCCACCCACGCATACAGATCGCCGCTCGGCACTTGCAGTTGCTTCACGGTGGTCAGCAGATTGTCTTTACCCCCTTCACGCAGCACCCAAATCACATCGACCTGCGCTGCGCTTTCCAGACGTTGTTGTTCAGCGCCGTTCTCCACTTCCACAACCACCAGCGCACGGCGATTGGCCGCCAGGCCTTCGAGGCGACGGGCGATGGCGGGCAGGGCGGTTTCGTCGCCGATCAGCAAGTAACTGTCGAACATGTCCGGCACGATCATCGAACCGCGTGGCCCGCCGATGTGCAGGAACTGGCCGGGTTTGGCTTGCTCGGCCCAGGTCGAGGCAGGGCCGTCGCCGTGCAGCACGAAATCGATGTCCAGCTCCAGCGTGTCGAGGTCGTAGCGACGAGGCGTGTAGTCGCGCATCGCCGGCATCGGCCCGTTGTCCTTGCCTGCGCCGAGCACCAACGTTTCCAGTGCCGCTTGTTCTGCTGCGTTCTGCGGGAACAGCAGTTTGACGTGGTCGTCGGTGCCGAGGCTGACGAAGCCGGCCAGCTCCGGCCCGCCCAAGGTAATCCGGCGCATGCGCGGCGTCAGGTCGACCACGCGCAACACTTGCAGACGACGGCGTTTGATTTCATGCATGACGCGGTGGATGGATTGCACGATCACTTCAGTCATTCGGCGTTCTCCTGAACGGGTGAAACGGCAGGGCCGTCGACGATGGCCTTGGCGGTATTGTTGAGCAGGTCACGCACCCGCAGGATTTCTTCGGGGCTCCAGCGGCCGTGGTGCATCTGCAAGGCGTGACGCAAGTTGTGCACGGCCTCGTGGATCTCGGCCGGGCGGTCGTGGCCGCGCAGCGAACGCTTGCTGACGTCGATGCGCATCCGCACGCCGTCCAGCGCAACTGCTTGGTCCGTCAGTGATAGACGTCCGGCGTCGGTGATGCTGTAGCGTTTTTTACCGCCCTCGGCGTCGCCCAGGATCATTTCGCTTTCTTCCAGGAACGTCAGGGTCGGATAGATCACGCCGGGGCTGGGGCTGTACGCGCCGTCGAACATGCTTTCGATCTGGCGGATCAGGTCATAGCCGTGGCAGGGCTGCTCGGCGATCAGCGCCAACAGCAGTAATTTCAGATCTCCGGGGGCGAACACCCGTGGCCCGCGTCCGCCGCGTTCACGGCCGGGGCCGGGGCGTTTTTCGAAGCCGTCGCGGCTATCGCCGTGTTCTCGATGGGAATGATGGTCTCTCATTTTGCGTCTTCTCTCGTCGTGTTTAGATATAACGTAAGATATATCTTATGGCGAGAGCAAGGTCGCAGGACGAACGGTCATGGTGAGGGAGGCGCGTGCAAGGACCGGGCTGGCAGAAATCCTGCTCTTTTAGAGTAATAAAACTAATCCGGCGAGTTTGAAGCTTATCAAGGGCTTATTAGTGTGTTAGTAGTATTGATCTTACGGAAGTTTAATTAGTTGTCGTCTGTGTGGTTTTTTAGTCAAGGCTGTGTGTAGTACTTCTCTGAGGGTCATACAGCGCAATTAGTTTATTTCTGTCTTTTTTCCTGTTGTTCGAAGGCCGTTGTTACTACATGTTCTTCGGAACTTACGTACTTACTTTCTTTGGTGATTGGTCGATCATGCTCCGGCGTCGAAAGTTAAGCCGGCACACGATGATTCGCACTGGCTTGTTCAGATTTTTCGGCCCAATCCTTTGAAAAGACAGGTACTCAACAATGCTCAATAAGTTTGCAATCGCCGTCCCGATGACCCTCTTGGCGCTCAGCTCTTCGGTGGCGTTCGCTGCAGAAGAAGCACGCACCTCCATCAATATCAGCGCCACGATCCCCACCCAGGTATTCCATGCCCAACCGGTGGATCCTGACTTCGGTAAAGATGAAAAAATGGCCTACAACCTGGTGGCTGGCACCTTGAGCCCGCTGCGTGCGACTTACGATATTCGCCACACCAACGGTTCGGTCAACGCTTACGTAGAAGGTGGTCCGCAACCCCTGTTCAACGGTACCAACAACATCGCGCTGACCTACTCTTTCAACGGCGTAACCTTGACTGGCGCGTCCCAGGAAGTGGTCGGCGATACCGAATCCAATGGGGGGATGCGGGCTGATCTGGTGATTGCCGCCGCCAAACCGACCGCTGCTCAGACGGGTTTTTACACGGCCAATCCGGTCGTGGTCTTCGATGCCGTTCCGCGCGTCCAGTAATACGGTTATGAAGTAAGGCTCGTTCTTATTTAGATAACACTTGCCGGTCGACAGGAAACTTCTGCCTGTCGATCGGGTTTTAACGTACTTGTATTCAGAGTATTTCGTTCATGTTCCCGATGTCCCCCATCGCGACGGCGCTTGCCCTGCTTTGTTGCGCAACCGCTTTGGCCGCGCCTGCAGATAATGCGTACACCCCTCGAAGTCTGTTGGCCCAGGCCAAGGGTTTGCCGACCGAGTTCGAAGAGCACTTCTTTGATGTGCCGTTGGCGGTGCGCGTGGAACTTGATAAACAGTTTCTCGGTGAGGCGATGGTCGTGTTAACGCGCGATGATCGCATTACCCTCGTTGACTTCACTGATATTAGCGACAGCCAGATCAAGCCCAGTGAGCGCGACATTTGGTCGAGCTATCTGAAGCAGGGCGTGAACCTCGGCGCCTGCAAAGCCAACTGCCCCGAGCAATTGCTGGCCGTGCACTACAGCCTCGAAAACTCCTTGGTCTCGATTCTCACGCAAAATGCTGAGCGTGACGATCAGGTGCAACGCTATTACAACCTGCCTGAGGGGGGCAGCACCGGATTGATCGTGCGCAACCAGTTGAACCTCAACGGCGGCCAGGACCAGGACCTCGGTGGGCGCTACGGTCTGGAAGCCAGCAGCAGCCTCGGCAACTGGACCCAAGCGGTCAACATTCAGCTGTCGCGACTGGGCGGCATGGATGACCAGCTCTACCACGCGGTGAATGAGCTTTATACCCAGCGTGAACTGGAGGGCAATTTTCTGCGCCTGGGCTATTTCACCCCCTCATCCGAAGGCCTGACTCGCCAACCGCGCACCTTTGGTACCAGTCCCGATACGGCGCTGGGTGTGATGTATGGCAGCTCCGACAGTTTGGCCATCAACAACCCGAAGCCGGCGGTTTATCCGATTTATGTCACCGCCAATCGCCAGGGGGCGGTGGAGGTTTATCGCGACGGTCTGCTGATCAATACCCAGGCGATGCCTGCCGGTTTGCAGACCCTCGATACCCGCCCACTGCCGGGGGGCATTTATGAAGTGGAAGTGCGCCTGATCGAGGACGGCCAGATCACCTCCAGCACTCAGGAGCTGGTCTACAAGCCGAACAACTGGCGCAATCATGACGAGCTCTGGCGCTACAACCTGTTCGCCGGCCGTGAATCGGGCTTGCTCAGCAACTGGGATCAACCCGACGATGGCGATATGACCGCCGGCGCGTCGCTCAACTACTTGCTGCACCCGCGAGTGATTCTCGGCCTGAGCGGTCGACAAGTGAGCGATAGCCTGCAACTCGGTACGTCGGTCGACTGGGCCATCGTCAATAACGCCAGCCTGTATGCCAACGTCTACCAGACCGAAGACTACGGCACCGGTCTCGACGTGCAGGGCCTGTATTCCTACGCCAGCGGCAGCCTCGTCGCCAGCTATAACCGCAGCTGGCTCGACACCACAAAACTGTATGACACCCTGCCCGATGGCACGCGGGTGCGCCAGCCCAACGTCTTTATCGGGCAAACCAGCAACTCTTCGTTGTCGATCAACCATCGACTGACCAGCAAAAGCTCGATCAATGCGCGGGTGTCCCACAGCGAGGGCAACACCAATGGCACGGGTGTGGACCTGGGGTGGGCCCAGCGCACAACGTTGTTTGGCAGCGACGCCAATTGGCGCCTGTCACTGTTCGATCGGCCGGGCAGCATCAGTTCCGATAACGACCGCAACCGGGGTGTCGATTTGAGCGTCAGCATTGCCCTGGGCGGCCCCGGTGAACAGATCTCCGGCAGCCTCGGCACCCGCACGGCCCGCGACGGTGGCCGGGATAACAACGCCTCGATCACTTACCGCAAAGACCTGCAGGATCACATTCTGCAAAACGTGTCCGCCACGGCCATCACGGACACCTACGGCATCGGTCTGAACACCATGGCAACGATGCAATCGGACCTGGTCAATGCCGATGGTTTCATTCAACGCTCGTCCTTCAACAACAACTTTACCGGTGGCCTGAACCTGGACAGCACCGTGGCCGTCGGCGCACGGAAAATGGTCGTGACCAGCCAATACCATCGCAACGGCGCGGGCATGATCATCGATGTGGAGTCGGACATCGAGGACATCGCCCTGCGTGCCGACGATCTCAGTGGCGGCAGCGCAGTTCTCAAGCCCGGGCGCAATTTTGTGCCGATCACGGCCTACAAAAGCAGCTCCGTCAGTTTCGATTTCGAAGGCAACCACGTGCCGGCCGCGACCATCCAGCCGGCCCGTTCCAGTTATCACCTGAACAAGGGCGGCGTGGATTATCGGCAGATTCGCGTGATGCGAACCCTCACCGTCCTCGGCCGCCTGATCGACCCCCAGGGCAACCCGCTCAAGGGCCATCACATCATCAACCACGCCAGTCGCGGGGTGAGTGAGGTGGACGGCTTCTTCTCCATGGAAATGAACGCCGGTTCACCGACCCTGGAAGTGCGCCACGGCAACCAGCTGCTGTGCCAGTTCCGCCTGGACCCGAGCAGCGGGCGCACGGAAAACAACGTGCTGATGATCGGCGATCTGCGCTGCACGCCAGACACATTGGCGGACCTGACGCTTGAGACGCCGACGGCAGGCTGATGCCCGGCACCCCGCACTTTTTTATGAGGTAAATGACGATGAAACGTCGGTTGGCACTGATTGGTTTTTGTTTGTTCACCCAGACGGCGCATGCCGGACCGAGCATCAATATCGGCACGGTCTACGACTACCTGGACGGCGACAAAAGTACCTTTTTGAAACGCGTCTACAACGGCGGCGACAGCACCGCTTTCGTCAAGGTCAACATCCTGGAAATCCTTTACGACGCCGACGGAAAATCGCAGGAAGTGCCACTCAAATCGAATGCCGACGGCCATTCAAGGGATGGCTTGATGGCCAGCCCGGCCAGGCTGATCGTGCCCGCCAGTGGCATGCAAGGCACGCGATTGCTGTACATGGGCGAGCGCGATAAAGAGCGCTATTTCCGCGTGCGCTTCGTGCCGGTGGTGCCTGAGAAAGAAGACGAGTTCGCGGTCTCCGTTGAAGAGCGTGAGGCGTACAAGAAAACGCTGTCCGCCGGGGTCACGGTGCTGGCCGGTTATGGCGCTGTGTTTTTCGTCCGCCCCAAGGACCCGCGTTACGCCAGCGTGATCGAAAACGAGGCGGCCAGGTACCGGGTCCGCAATACCGGCAACACCGTGGTGGTGATCGACGAGTTCAAGGATTGCTCGGTCAAGAACGACCAGGACTGCCAGCCGACCACCAAGCATCACATTCTGGCCGGCCGCAACTTCGAGTTCGAGAAACAGGCTGGCCGCGAGTACCGCTTCACGTTGATTGAAGGCGAGAGCCGCAAGAAACTCGATGTGAAAGGCTGATGACTATGTTCAGAAAACTGACGGTCCTGATGATGTTCGCAATGGCCTGCCATTCAGCGTATGCCGCCCGCGAAGTGCAGCACTTCGAAGTGTTCGTAACGATCCCGAGCCAGGCGTTTTATGTCATTCCCGCAGACCCCGGCTGGATTCACCGCGAACAGCAACTGCCGTGGAATCTGGCGACCTCGACCCTGGGCGGCTTGCGCAAGTATTTCGATGTGAAGAATGAAGCCGGCTCCATCGAAGCGCGCCTCGAGGGCAGGCCGTATTTGTCCAACGGGACGGATGCCCATGACATTGGTTTGCGTGTGCTGTTCAACGATAAGTTGTTGAGCGAGGGGGAAAGCCGCGAGGTGGTTTCTCTGATCGACGCGGCGCACGGCAAGCGGGTTTTACTGGAAGTGCTGCCTTTCCCACCTGCTGATGGGGTTTATAAGCCCGGCAGCTATTTTGGCAGCGTCAACATGGTCTTCAACGCGGTGTTGCCGAAATGACGAGTTTATTGAATAAGCAATCAGTCCGGACATTGAATGGATTTGCATTGGCCAGCCTGATGTGTGCTGTGTTTGCCCTGCCCGTACAGGCAGCTGTCCTGGAGATCGAAGCAGTGTTCGAGCCGGACTCTTCGAAGCCGAATAAGAACGTGTTCGTCAACATGACACCGTCCGAGGGGTTTTGCCGCCAGGTACCTCAAGCCTGTGAACCCTACGGACTTTTCAGCCTCGGCCCGCGCATCGCCTTTGAGGCCAACGCACCGATCCTTGCCAATCATGCGGATCCTCGCCAGGGCGGTATGACCAGGGTTCCCTCAGAGTGGAGAGAGGTCCGTGTTACGCATGAATCGGGTGATTCAAAAGTGCTTTCCATTCGGATCGGAGGCATTGGTCACGAAGCAAGAGTTCCACGCCCCGTTACCGAGTTGACCGGGGGTGGATATTGGGATCAGCTTTGGGAAGGAGGGGGCTGGGTTTATGCCCCGAGTCCTTGCCAGGGTGTTGGTTGGTATTCCCATGGCGCCCAAGGCTACAACAGTTTCTGGAGAGTTCCGATCGGTGCGGGCGTGTGCAGCAAAAAGGCGCTTTTCGACATTCCGATGTCCTTCCGGTATCTGTATTTCGTTTTCGCCTATGAACTGCGCACACCCGATCCGTTGAACATGGTCGCGGGAAAATACAAAGGCTCCATTACCTACTCGGTCGGCCCTCATCAGGACTTCGACATGGGCGATGTCATGATTCCCGACGACAACCAACTGACCCTCAACTTCTCCCTGGATGTTCGGCACACCCTCAAGGTCGACATTCCTCCCGGCGGCAATCGCGTTGAACTGGTCCCGCAGGGCGGCTGGCAAGCCTGGCTGACACAGGGGCGCAAGCCGACGCGGTTGTTTCGTGATCAAACGTTCAATCTCTCTTCGTCGAGTCGCTTCAAGATGAGCCTGGACTGCCAGTACAGCACCGATGGCAATCGCTGCTCGGTGCGCGATCAGGCTTCGGGTCACGTCGTGCCGCTCGACGTCAGCCTGACCCTGCCCACTGGTCTGGTGGATGCCGCCGGTCAACCCGTCAGTCGCCGGCCGTTGCGGCGCGACGGCAGTGGTACCGAGCTATTCCAGCCACGCTTTTATGTCGATCGCAAACCGGGAACGTTGCATTTCGAGATTGCGCAGGACGAGGTCGAAGAAATGATCAATCCGGGTGCCGCCAGATCGTACTCGGGCACTGTATCGGTGATTTGGGATTCGGAAGTGGGCTAAGGGTTGAACCCTGATGCATCATCCGATGCATCAGGGTTTGCCGATTACGGCTGTGCGTCTTTTTGCAGCGCTGCGCGGGTCAGCTTCCTGCTCAGCTCTTTTTCTTCGTAACCCATGTCGTGAAGCAATCCGCCGTAGACCTCATCGGTCATGTCTTGATCGGTCAACACCACCTTTTCATCGACATTCAGCCGCCGGGCGAGGTCTTGCAGACGTTGTTTGAGTGCTCGTCGTTGTGCAATTTGCTGGCCTTTGGAACTGGCCCAGGCGTGTTGAACTTCGCGTAACTCATCCAGCAATTCGCTCTTGGTTTCGTAAAACCTGGCATTGCGCCTGAACTCGTTCGGGTACGTTTCCTGCAGGTATTTCTGCCAGAACGGCTGTTCGATCATGTCGTTGATCAAGCCATCGCCGGCCTCCATGGACATCACTGTATCGAAGGCGGTGTCGAGGGTTTTGGCGTTCACGCCGGCCATGGTGCGAAACAGCATCGACTCCGATTGCCACGGTAAACCCAGGCGTTGAGCCAGGCCGGTTTCGTAGGCGAGGTACACCTCGACCTCATCGGGATTGCCCGGCCGGCTGCCGAAATCGGCGCGGGCAATGTCATCCACGCGGGCGAGGCGAGCGGCACCCCTGGCCAGGTTCACCAGTTTGCTTTCAAGGACGGCGTTGGACGTCGACAAGGCATAGGCTTCGGAGGCGAGCACCTTGATGCCCATGTGGTTGAACACCTGGGCCCCGGCATCGGCGCAGGTGGTAGGGGCCTTGGCCATTTCGAACAGATCCTTGCGCAACCCTGTGTCCATGTCGATGGCTTCGACCATGCGCCATACCCGGCTGCTGAGCTGTCGACGCAAATCACCACCGGCCTTGTAATCGGCCGAGCGGGTCTGTTTCTGGATCAGGGCAAAAAAATCTTCAGAGCCGGGCTCGGTCATCAAATCGTGCCAGGCTTCCTCCCGGAAAGTACCCAACCCTGAGACTTCGGCACTCCACCATACCGAGTCGTCGTTCATTGGCCACTGGTTCGACGCGTCTCGTGCCGCGTCGGCGTAGACCTGCTTGGGTGAGATGCCGACGGATCGTCGATACTCTTTGAAAGTCACCAGGTTGGCGTCCGAGAGTTGCTTTTCGTACAAACGGGTCCGCGCCAGGAGAAAGGCATCTTCCGAGCCGGGTACGACTTTCGGAATGACGCTGATCGGGTTTTCCTGCAAATCCAGAAAGAAGCCGCGCGGTCGACGTTTGTTGAAGGGACCGAACAGGCCATCGGGCCAGGTGGTGGCTCCCGTGTTGCTTAAGCTCAGGATTCTAAGTCTGGGCATGCGCCCGACGTCCGGGAGTCGGCCCAGGTGCGTGTTGTCATCGAGCCTGAGGGTTTCCATGCGCGTCAGGTTTCGCAGTTGCTCGACGGCCGACGGCGTCAATGTGATGTCGTTGTTCATCAGTCGCAACGTGCGCAGGTGGTGCATCTTGCCGATGGGGTCGGGGAGTCGCGTCAAGCCGCAGCTGCGGGCGCTCAGTTGCCGCAGATGAGGGAAGTCACCCAACAGGCCAGAGGCGGATTCGGAAAAGCTCGTGCGGTCCAGGTTCAAAGTGCTGATCTGATCGAGGTAGCGTTTGATATCCGGCAGCTCCTTCCACCAGCGTTCGAGGTCGAGCACCTCAAATTCTGTGGACAGATCCAGCGCATAACCGCCGTCCGCCGTGATGCTGCGCTCGCCAAAGACCGTGGGCTTGCGTTTGAAACAATCGATGAGGCGTTCGGCAATGTGCAAACCGCCGCTGTTGACGAACCCGCGTTGATCCGGGCCCCAGGTATCCGGCTGCTGGTAGCGCCAGCGATTGAACAGCACACGCAAATCCTCCAGTTCGCGGTCCAGGCGGGTCAGGGTCTGGTGCCCTTGCTCCTGCGAACCGAGGGATCGAACGAAGGTATTGACCTCGCGTTCGTTGAAGTGGGGGTAGATATCCTGCACCCGTTCGGTGAGCGTGCGGGCGACGGTGGAGAAACCGGGGCCGCGCAACAGCATCATGTCTTCACGGTCAGCCATCGGACGGATCGGTGGTGCGGCGAGCGCGGTGCGGCGCTGCGCCGGTGTCTCGGTCTTGGCCATCACCCATTGCTTGAAAAAGGCGCCCTGGCCGGGCCGATAGCCCAGCTGCGCCTGTTTGTTTTTCGGCATGGCGTTGAGGACGGCTTCGTAAAAATCAGTGGCGTCGTGCAGTTTGTGGTTGTCGCCGTCCCAGACTTCGAACCGGTTGACATCATCCTTGACCAGCACCCGGACCATCGATGCGTTCTCGACACCCACACGGCTGCGCAAGGGGCCGGCATCGTTGCCTTCGCGAACCTCGATGCGCAATTGCGCGAACGTGTCGGTATGAATCCTCAAGGCGTTCAGCACCAGGCTTTCGGTTTCCGCCACCCACTGCGCGCCGTCGTGGAATCCTTCGTAGGCGTGATTGGTCCGGGCTTCGAATGCCGCCTCACGGGCGCGGCTCTTGAGGCTCAACGGCAGTTGCTGCTCTTGGGCCATGCGCTTGAGGTCGGCAGCGTCGGCACTGTTCAGCAGCGATTCTGCCGCGCGGGACGGCAGCTCGGGAAAGGTCTGGCGTATGAGTCTTAGCTGCGGATCGTTGGACGCCTGAGCCCCTTGGTAAAGCTGATTGACGATGTCAGCGTCCATTCGACTGGCTTCATCCGCCAGTCGATTACGCAATGCTTGCACCCGTTCACGTTTGGCGGTGGACCGGCCGAGCATGGCTTGCAGCTCTTCTTCGCTGAGAAACTCGACAAGACCTGGCGCAAATCGGTCGCTCATGAGGTTGGACAAACTGGTGGACAGCGTTTGCTCGTCGGTCGCATCGGCATTGCCGTACTGACGGAACCGGCCGCTCCTGTCAGCGTTTTCGTAGACCTTCAGGGCTTTATCCGCAGGCCAGCCGTCCAGGTAAGTCACCAGCGGTTCAAACCAGTAGGAGGAAGGATCCAGGGGCTGACCCGATCGAATCCTTTCGATGGCCTGGCGGGCCTGGCGCTGGATGTTCAAACGGGTGAGGCTGTCGTCCAGTAACGGTGGCGGGGCCGTGTTGTCGACGTACATCCGGCGCAGCGCACCGTCGTCGGTGCCGCTGGCGATGCGAACGTCTTCGAGCTGCGCGTCACTGAAGCCCTTCACGGCGTGGCCGAGACGGCGCATCAACGTCGGGCGATCCCAGGTTCGCGGGTTCTCGGCTTCATGAGTCCACGCGCCGAGGCCGTTGTGTTTCAGCTCGGGCAGATAAGCATTGTCGCGATGCGGGTGTTTGACGCGGTAGTTGCCGGTTTGCGGATCCTTTTGCACGGCGTAGTGTTTGCCATTTAGTGGCAGAACATCCTCGCCTTCGTGGGCATGCAGCCCCTGCGCGTCGGGTCTGGAGTCCTGCGATAACTGCACATCGGGCCACTCATAAGGTTTGAGGTCGGGGTTCCATAGCCGGGGTTCGCCGTTGGGCAGCGTGACCGGTTTCATGCCTTCGATCAGCGGCGACAGTTTCAGGCGTACCAGCGCGCCGATCTGCGCGCCGGCGGCAAATGCTGCGAGCTGAAGAAAATCCGTGGCCACGCCGACGATGTGTTCGGTGGCTTCGGTCCACAGCCCCAGGGTCATGTCGACGATACCTTCGATGGTGTCGCTGGCCATCTGATAAGCCATGTAGCCCATCATCAGCTCACCGAGTCCGGGAACGAACGGCGTTACGACCATCAGAGCGATGTTGAAGATGTCCGAGACGATTTTCTTGAAATTCTCCCACCAGGCCCATCGGGCTTTGGTATCGGCATCGGCGGTGGACACGGCGATGTGCCGGGCGTCATTGAGGACCTTGTTGAGCTTTTGCTCAAACAAGTACTCCCAGAGCTCACCGGTGAACGGTGCGATACTGAAATGCAGATGAGGGTCAGTGACGGCCACTTCCCGCCAGCTCGGTCTCTGGTCCAGCGGTTCTTTCTGATGCCATTTCACTTCGAACAGACGTTGTTGCAGCCCGCCGAAAAAGTGCCCTCGATCGGATTGATCGACGAACCGGCTGAAATATTGCTGGTAGGTCATGCCGGTGGACGATATGACGTTGTTGTCGCGCAGCTGACGTGTCATTTCATCCATGAAAGCGACGGTCGAGGGGTACTCTTTCAGTGGGTGCTCAGGGTCTTGCGGGACGTAAGCGAATATCGGCACAACCTCACGGGCCCGGTCCAGATCCGGGGTAATCAATACGATCCCGGTCAGCACGCTGTCGAGAATCGACAGGTTGGCGAATTGCATGATTCGGCCTTTGCGGGTGAGGTTGCGCTGGCCGTCGAGCATCATCAGGATCAGGTCACCGGCATCGGCGTCGATGTCGCCCTTCAGGACAGCCAGTCTGGCGGCCGCTTTAAACGCGGATTTCTCGCTCTCGACAATCTTGTGTTTCAAAACAAACTGGGCGAGGCCATCCCTGGGCCGCAACTGCTCTTCGAGGTATTTCGTGTACCGCGCACCAATGTCCAGCTCGCGGCACAGAGCCTGAAACCGGGCGATGGACATTTTACGTTTGATCGGCAGGATGTCGAAATGCCCGCGGGCATCGGGCTGGCTGATGAAGTTCGAGTCGACCTCGCAGGTTTCCTTGCTCGAGAAATTATGCAGGGCCGCGTCCAGCAGTGAAACGGTTCGGGTCACTACACCGTTGATGTTGCTGGCATACCAGGGAAGCGCTTTGGGTAGATAAAGGTGCAGGTAAGTGGTCTTTACATCGACGTCGACACCGTACTGTTTCAGCAACGCCTCGGTCAGCAACGGTTCTGCGAATTCGTAAACGCCTTGCACCTTGTCCAACACCCGGTCGACGGTGTTTTGAGCGGCCCAGAGTTTGAGGTTGGCTTCTTGTAACGGCGTGTGATCGAAATCCCTGGTGGCCTGTACCCAATACCCTGAAGCCGTTTGTGTGAGGCTCAGTTCCCGAATCCGTCGCACTGAAGCGTCCTTGAACGCGGGATGGATACGGCTCTTGATAAACGCGTAGTGGCGACCTTTATCGTCATCGGCCCCCGGTATCGGTAGCGCTGATATACGTCCGTGTAAGTCAGTCATGCTTTTAATGAACCTTGAGCGTTAAGTGGAGTGACCAGCCTAACGCCCGAGGCTCAAAGTAAAAGTTTGAATTACTGCTGTTAAGTCAGTGTTTGTCCCTTCAAGACATTGGAATTATCAATGCCGAAAATAATTAATTACCACCCCTTCAAACACAGCCGGTTCTGTTAACGCCGTACGACTTCAACGGGCAGGCAACCGGTGTTGCTGGCGGGTTGCAGGTAAGGCGTCAGAATCGGCGCCATGCCCTTGAGTACCTGCACCGGCAACGCCGAGGTGAAGGTGAACGTTTCGGCCGAACGACCCGGTACGAAAGCGGTGAGGGTGCCGAAATGGTGATCGCCGATGTAGAACACGAAGGTCGCCGTGCGGTTCAGGGATTTCGAACTGATGACCTGCCCGCCGGAACCGATGGCTGAAATGCGGTTGTCGCCGGTGCCGGTCTTGCCGCCCATTGCCAACGGTTTGCCATCGGGCAGGGTGAAACTGCCGGACACACGTTTCGCTGTACCGGCGTCTACCACTTGCGACAGGGCTTCGCGCATGGCGGCGGCGACTTCGGACGGCATCACCCGTTTGCCCGCGACCGGGTCATTGATCAGTTTGGTTTCATACGGCGTATCAGCCGCGAAATGCAGCGTGTCGATGCGCAGTGTCGGCATGCGCACGCCATCGTTGAGAATGGTGCCGATCAACTCGCCCAACGCTGCCGGACGGTCGCCGGAGCTGCCGATGGCCGTGGCCAGCGACGGCACCAGGTGATCGAACGGATAGCCGACTTTCTGCCAGCGCTGGTGGATGTCGAGGAAGGCTTCGATCTCGAGCATGGTGCGGATACGGCTGTCGCGGGCGCCCTTGTGCCGGCTTTTGAACAGCCAGCTATAGACTTCCTGACGTTCGAATTGACTGGCTTTTACGATCTGGCTCCACTTGGCGTCAGGGTTGTTCAGCAGATAGCCCATCAGCCACAGGTCCAGTGGGTGAACCTTGGCGATGAAGCCCTGGTCCGGCAAGTCGTAGGCGCCAGGGCTGTAACTTTCGTACAGCCGTTGCAGGCGTTCGTCAGTGAGTTTTTCGGTGAGCTTGGCGCCTTTGAGGTGCGAGCGCACAAAGGTGTTGAAGCTTTCCTGGCTGGCCTGTGGCCGCAGATACCGGTGCACCGCTGCCATGCGGATCGGCGTCGGGCGCATTCCGTCGAGGAAGGTGTCGAGCCGTGCCTGGGTGTCCTTGTTTTTGTACTTTTTCCAGAATTTCAGCAGGAACGAGGTGCCTTCGCGGTCGGCGAAGTTGGCCAGGTACTCCTGACGCCGTGGGTCTCGGTCGTCCTTGAGCAGTTCGGCGCTGCTGTTGGGGCCGGAATAGGTGGTGTAGCGCACCAGGTCGCGCATCAGCCGGATGAACGGCAGGTTGATGGATTCGCGCAGGGCATCGCGCAAGGTCGGTATGCGGCCGTTATCTTCCTTGCGGAAGTTATGGAACACGTGCAAGCCGCCCCCGGTGAAAAACGCTTCGCCAGGGCTGGCCGAGTATTTGCGATCCAGCGCCGCGCCGAGCATCGCCGGCAGGTTGCGGTCTTTGTTCTCGATCAGGTAGTCGACGGCCCAGCGGCTCAGGCGGTCCTGGTCGGGGACGTCGAGTTTTTTCAGTTCAGGGACGGTCATCCCGGCATATTTATCGTGCAGCTCGGCGATGATTTGCAGGTAGGTGGTGAGTACGCGCATTTTCGCCGTGGAGCCCAGTTCCAGCTTGCTGCCTTCGTTGATATCGAACGGCTGGTCGGTGCTGTCGGTCTGGATGCGTACGCGCGCGCCGTCCGGCGTCAGTTCAAACAGGGTGAAGCTGTAGCGCACCTGAGTGGTGCTGGTGGGGGTGAGAAGGCGTTCGCCCATCAAGCCGATCTGCGTGGCAAACGCCGGGTCGGCCAGATGCTTGAGGTACTCGGTGGCCTTGGTTTGCAGGTCGCCTTGCAGGGTGCTGGTGGCGGACAGGTCGAGGCGATCAAGGTCGTACAGCGGACGATTGAGCAACCCGCCCAGGCGACTGCGCGCCACGCTGATGCCTTTGTTGGTTTCGATCGGTTGAATGGTCGGCTGGGTTTGCCAGTCGCGATACGTGACCTTGCTGGCCAACGCCGCCGCCGCGAAAGGCGCATCGATCACGTTGTTCTGGGCCAGCAGGCGAATGTGGCTGTCGGTGAGATCGGCCAGTTCATCACGGCCCTTGGTCAGGTAGTGGGAAGGGCGGCGCTGGGCAATCATCAATGAGAGCATTTCACGCAGGGCCAGGCCTTTGGCGGCCATGGTCTTTGGGTCGGTGTCAGGGCTGTTCAGCGTCTCGTTGGCCTTGTCGAAGTCGGCGCCATACCAGACGCGCAACCCTTCGGCCATGCCATGCACTTCACCGTGGCCGGGCACGGCGGACAGCGGCACGCTGTTGAGGTAGTCGCGCACCACATTTTTCCGGGCGTCGAGGGTTTCCGGACCGGCCTGATAGGCGCGCACGGTGGCGGAAATCATCTGCCGGATCTTTTCCGCGCCCGACACGGTCAGGCCATCGGGCGAATGCCGATACTTTTCAAGCTGTGTCGCCAGAGTACTGCCGCCCGCCGACTGGCCCGGCAGGTGAATCAACTTGGCCACCTGCGACCATGCGGCCATGCCGAAGCGCGGCCAGTCCACGGCGGGGTTGGCCAGGGGTTGCTTGGGGTCGAGCAGGAAGCGGTTCTCGATGAACAACAGGCTGCTGACCACCACTGGCGGGATCGCATCAAAGCTTGAATAAAGCTGTTGTGGGTATTTGAACTGGTACAGCGGCAAGGCACGGCAGTCGGTGATCGACAGGCCGGCCTGGATTTTCTCGGAGTAGGGCACGAAAAGGCCCTTGCCGCTGTAATCCATCAACTTTTGGGAAAAACGGGTTTGGGCTGAAATCACATAATCGCGCTTGAGCAACCGGGGCAGGAACTCATCCAGTGAGCTGTAGCCCAGACGCAAATCAAAAGGCCCGGCGCCAGGGTAACGAATGGCGTCGCTGGGGCCTGGCTCCAATTTGTAGCTCAGGGATGCGGCAAATTTGCTGACTTCGCGGGATTGAAATTTCGAGGTGCGCATTTCCTTGGCGGCCGCCAATCCCACGACAATCGCGATAATCAGCAGCAACAACCAGAACGCCTTCCAGCCGTGTTTGACACGACTGGTGCGAGGTTTTTCAGGTGATGGCGCTTCATCCACACGTTCAGTCGGGACCACAGTTTTACTCGTATCGGTTTGCCACAAAGCGCCCATAGTCGATTGATCCATTCACGCAGATTGATCTGACTTGTCTGAAGCTTAGACGGTGGTTGGCGATGGTGAAAAAATTGTGAGTGCATAATTTTTCAATCTTTTTTGTTTTTTGTGGCGAGGGAGCTTGCTCCCGCTGGGCTGCGAAGCGGCCCTAACCCAGGCAATCGTGGTTTTTCAGGCAAATGGGGTCGCAGGTTTTACGACTGCTGCGCAGCCGAGCGGGAGCAAGCTCCCTCGCCACAGGGGGTTAGGTGACCTTTGGTAGGTGTTACAACCAGCAGGTATCCCATAGCGGGTAATCACCCATTTTTTCCACTAGTCCTGCACGCAACGGGTTGGCAACTATGTATCGGGCGAACGGCAGGAGTTCCTCGCCATCGCGGATTGCACGGTCGTGATAGCCGGTTTGCCAGAAGGCTCCTCGACAATTTGATGCCTGGTTAATGGTGAGTGTGCTGCGTGATTTGATGGCTTGCATGAGTTGCGCCAGGGTGCGTTGTTTGAGTTGCACCAGCCAATGGAAATGATCCGGCATGACAACCCAGGCTATCGAATTGACCCATTTCTCTTCGTGGGCTCGCCTGAGCTCGGCGACCAACAAACGGCCCATTTGCCAGTCGGTGAAGATGCAACGGCGCTGATGAGTAACTGCAGTGATGAGATAGGCCCTGTCGGGCTCCGAACAGCGTCCATGGCGCAGCAGGTGCGAATTTGGGCGTGGATGCATTCCTTTGCGTCCTTGAGCTGATAGTCCAATTCACCTTAGCCATGCCTTCGTTTCTGCGTGGCTTCAACTTATGAGTGAAATGTCTGAAACAACTGAAGGAACAGTTTCTGTGGTCTGAAATAGCTGTACTAGACACCTGGTCGGGTAAATTCGGAGAAGGTCTGGGCATGACGATGCACCAATGCTGTGCAATACTCGGCGCCGTTTTCTGCAACGGGTGAAATCACTTTTAGCCAGTTAAAGCCTCTCCATAAATCCGTCTTTTACCGAGAGTTGTGGCTGTAATTTGTGGTTTATAGAGTGAAAACACCTGAGCAATGCTTTTTATACTGCACGTCCCGCTGATCCTCGAGGTTTTGTCCTACAGGACGGTCCTGCTCACGAAGTAAGGCCGGTTTCAGGCAAGCAATGGCTTATCCGTCAGCGCTTCGACACTCGGTGGCTATATCCAATAACAAGACGAGGATGTCCCTATGCCTGCTGGCAATCACCTGCCCCACGGCGAGACCGCTCAGGGCGGCCCGCTTAAACGCGAACTCGGCGAACGGCATATTCGCTTGATGGCACTCGGTGCCTGTATCGGCGTCGGCCTGTTCCTGGGTTCGGCCAAGGCCATCGAAATGGCCGGCCCGGCGATCATGCTCTCGTACATCATCGGTGGTCTGGCGATTCTGGTAATCATGCGCGCCCTCGGCGAGATGGCCGTGCACAACCCGGTCGCCGGCTCGTTCAGCCGTTACGCCCAAGACTACCTCGGCCCCTTGGCGGGCTTCCTGACTGGCTGGAACTACTGGTTCCTGTGGCTGGTGACCTGCGTCGCGGAAATCACTGCCGTGGCGGTGTACATGGGCGTCTGGTTCCCCGATGTGCCGCGCTGGATCTGGGCGCTGTCGGCGTTGATCAGCATGGGCACCATCAACCTGATCGCGGTCAAAGCCTTCGGTGAATTCGAGTTCTGGTTCGCCCTGATCAAGATCGTCACCATCATTGCGATGGTGGTCGGCGGCATCGGTGTGATCGCGTTCGGCTTTGGTAACGACGGTGTGGCGCTGGGGGTTTCCAATCTCTGGGCCCACGGCGGTTTCATGCCTAATGGCGTGCAAGGCGTGTTGATGTCGCTGCAAATGGTCATGTTCGCCTACCTTGGCGTCGAGATGATTGGCCTGACCGCCGGTGAAGCCAAGAACCCGCAGAAGACCATCCCGGATGCCATCGGCTCGGTGTTCTGGCGGATCCTGCTGTTCTACGTCGGTGCACTGTTCGTGATTCTGTCGATCTACCCGTGGAACGAAATCGGCACCCAGGGCAGTCCGTTCGTGATGACGTTCGAGCGTCTGGGCATCAAGACCGCCGCCGGCATCATCAACTTCGTGGTGATCACCGCCGCGCTGTCGTCCTGCAACGGCGGCATCTTCAGCACCGGGCGCATGCTCTACAGCCTGGCGCAGAACGGCCAGGCCCCGGCCGGTTTCGCCAAGACCTCGAGCAACGGCGTACCGCGTCGTGCCTTGCTGCTGTCGATGGGGGCGTTGCTGCTCGGCGTGTTGCTCAACTACCTGGTGCCTGAAAAAGTCTTCGTCTGGGTCACCGCGATTGCCACCTTCGGCGCGATCTGGACCTGGGTGATGATCCTGCTGGCCCAGCTCAAATTCCGCCAAGGCCTGAGCGCCAGCGAACGTGCCGGGCTCAAATACAAGATGTGGCTGTACCCGGTCAGCTCGTACCTGGCGCTGGCGTTCCTGGTGCTGGTGGTCGGCCTGATGGCGTACTTCCCGGACACCCGCGTGGCGCTGTATGTCGGCCCGGCGTTCCTGGTGCTGCTGACGGTGTTGTTCTATGTGTTCAAGTTGCAACCGACCAATGTGTCGCACGGTGCGGTGCGTTCGGCTTCTTAAGACGTAACGCTTGAAATGCAAAAAGCCCCGGTCCATTGACCGGGGCTTTTTATTGGCTGGCGAAATCTACTGTGGCGAGCGAGCTCGCTCGCCACAAAAGTTCGGTGAGTTGAGGCGTTTATTGAACTCCAGCCAGACCGCCAACAACCCCATCAACCCGGCGCCCACCAGCGCAGTGAAAACCTGCATGGCAAACGCATCGTCGGTCAGGGCATTGACCATGTCCGCCAACGGCGCCAGCAACACGCCGAGACAGAACACCTCCAGCGAGTAACGCCCCATGCGCGAGCATTGCCGGGCCAGCCAGTGTTGCGTCCAGCCCGTGTCCGGCAACAGTTTCGCCGTGACATACGCCAGCGCCAGAAAGTGCAGCAGGCGTACCGGCGACAGGTCGGTCTTGCTGATCGGGTACAGCAGGTTGCTCAGTTGGGAGGGCATCAGCGCGTCATGTATTTGCGGCCAGCGCCAGGACACGGTAATCACTCCGGCCAGCACCGCATAAATCGCGGCACTGACAAACAACGGCTGGCGCAGTAGCGGACGCGTCTCGGCCGACCGGGGCTTCTGCCCGTGAATCGCCGCCGCGCCACCGAGCACAAACAGCAGTTGCCAGGTGACCGGGTTGAAGTACCAGACGCCGTCCTTTATCGCGGCCAGGTTCCAGCCAAAGGAAGGCGCCAGCAGGTAAACGGTCAACGACACCGCCACCACCGCCCACGCCTTGCGCACCAGCATCGGCAGCACCAGCGGCAACCCGGCCAGCAGCACGATGTACAGCGGCAACGGGTCCATCAGGTTCGGTTTGAAGCGCAGCAGCAACTCATCCGTCAACGCCTGCTGCGGGTTGGTGATGAAGTGGCGCAAGCCCATTTCCTCGACCAGATCCCGCGTTTCCACGTGGCTGTTGGCGAAAAACACGATGCCCATCAGCATCGCCAACAGGAAAATATGCACCACGTACAGCACCCACGCGCGACGCAGGATCTTCACGCAGGCGATCAGATAACCGTCGCGCGCGAGGATCTTGCCGTAGGCCAGGACCGCCGCATAACCGGCCAGAAACACGAAGATTTCCGCCGCATCGCTGAAGCCGAAATTACGCAGGGTGATTTGACCCAAGGGGTTGTGGGGCACGTGATCCCAGAAAATGAAGATCAGTGCCAAGCCACGGAAAAAGTCGATTCGGTGATCGCGTTCAGTCGTCATGGCAGCGGGCTCTTGAACGGTTTTGAAACAGGAGCGAGCGGCATCACCAAGGGTTGTACGCCGCTCATCGGCGGCGCGCAGGGTGCAGGGATTCGCTGGCAATTGCAAAACGTGGGTATTACGGAATGTCTCAAACGTTGCCAAAGGACAACCGCTGGTCTAAAAGCCCGGCAGCCACACGATCTCTGACCACCGTCGGGATCAAAGCTTTATCGATTGAAGGCGGAATTCCCATGAGGCGCCGGCATGAAGATCAGCGATTGGCTCGACAAAGAACTCGCAGGCCGCCAGGTCTGGTTGCTGTTTCTTCTCGCGACGCTGCTGTACGTCCTGCCGATGATCCTTGCGGATTACCCCTACATCGACGACAACTGGCGTTCCCTCGCCGCCGGTACGGCGTGGACGGAGGAGGGCCGCCTGTTCGCGCAGTGGTTCTATTACCTGCTGACCTTCAGCGGTGCCGCGCCCAATATTTTCCCGTTGCCACTGCTGATCGCCACGCTGGCCATGAGCGCTGCCCTGACACGCCTGACGTTCCACTATTTTCCCGAACCGACATTCGGCCATTGCCTGGTGTTGCTGCCACTTTGGTACAACCCGTTTTTCCTGCAAAACCTGTCGTACCAATACGACGGGCCGACCATGGCGCTGAGCGTGGTGGCGGTGATCTACGCAATCACCTTTCGCAGCCTTTCTCGCGTCCAGCAACTCATCGTTCCGGCGCTGCTGATCGCATTGGCCATCGGCCTTTATCAGGTCAGCATCAATGTGTTTCTCGGGCTCTGTTGCCTGGAGCTGCTGCGGGGTGCCAACGACCGATTAGCGTGGCCCGCGTGGTGCCGATTGCTTGGCTGGAAAGTCGCGCAGTTGCTGCTGGCAGGCTTGATCTATTTCGCCACGGCTTTTGCTTTCATGAGTCAAACCCGTACCTCGATGTTGAACGGCGCGGCGGCACCGCTGCTGCAAGTTGAAATCAATGCCGGCCGGGTCCTGGAAAACATCATGCTGCTGTTTCATGGTGGGTTTGCCTGGGTGTTCGGGGCGCTGTTGTTGTGCGCCATCGCCGGTGGGGTGTGCGTGGGGCGGGGTGTGCTGGCGCGGTGGGACTCAGGCCTGCACAAAGCGGTGATCGGTATCGCGTGTCTTTTAATCCTGCCGGTTTTGCTGTTGCTGGTGCCCGGCGCCTCGTTGTTTTTCCGCGACTTCAATGAAGGCGCCCGAACCTTGATGGGCTTTGGCGTCGTCCTGGTTTTGCTGTTTTACCTGAGTCATCGGGTGCTGGCGTCATTGCATGGAAAGCTGCCATTGCTGTTGTTGATCCCGCTGTTGGCAACCCTCTCGTTGTCCTTCGCCTATGGTCGCGTACTGACCTTGCAAAAGACCTTCACGACCAACGCGCTGTATGCCTTGAGTGCCGACATCGCCTCCCGCCCGGCATTGCGCAACGCCAAGCGCATTTACCTGTCGATCAGTTATTCGGATCACTGGCTGGTGGCGGCCGCCGGGTCATTCAGGCAAATGCCAGTGTTGCACTACCTGTTGAACATCGACTTCTACATGCTCGCGGAAAACCTGCCGAAAACCGGCATCACCAACGTGGTCAGGGAAAAGGAACGGCGCAACGCCACGCGGGTGGGATACCAGGGTTATCCACCGCTGGTGGACAGCCTGTTCTATCGCATTTATCTGCTGGGGGATTACGGCTTTATCGTCATGAAAGAACCGTCCCGGTTCACTACGCTGCAGTGGTAATTGACCGTTGGTCTGGAAGGCGGCGTAACCTGATAGTTCTGACAGTAGACGCATCCCTGGCGCTGACTTTAGGTTGACGCCTGACACAGCAGTCAACCAGGGAACGGACATGAAAGTCTTATGGAAAGAGTTTTCCACCTTTGCGGTGGTAGGCGTGGCCAATACGGTCATTCATTGGCAGCTTTTTTATGTACTGAACACTGCTGCCGGATTTAGTCAGGCGGCCAGTAATGTGATGGGGTTCAGTGTGGCGGCGATGTTCTCTTTCTACGTGCATTCGCTGTACACATTTGAAGCCGGGGCGTCGGTGCTTCGTTATCTGTTGTACATCTTCTTCATGGGCGTAATGAGTTTCGTCGTCGGGCATTTCGCCGATATCTGGAAACTCCACGGACTAGTGACCGTCGCTTCGTTTTCGGCCTTGAGTCTGATCTGCGGCATTATCTTTTCGAGATTTATCCTGTTCCACGAGCGCGAGGCGTGAAGAATGCCAGCCTCCCCGTGAGGCCGGCATACGGAGCCGCTCTTACGCAGCCGCCACTTCATTAGGCTCAAAACTGTCCGCCCGCGCCATCTGCCACATCCGCGAGTAAAACTCGCCATTCACTTCACCAGTGAGCAACTCCCCCGGTTTCAGGAACACATGCAACTGCGAGAACAGCTTGATCTCGGTCGCCGACATGCGCCGTACCAGATGCTTGGCCGACAGTTGTGACGGGTGATCGAGACCGGCTGCCGCGAGCATTTCGGCCAGGGCCTTGAGTGTGTTGCGGTGGAAGTTGAACACCCGCTGGGCCTTGTCCGGGACCACCAGTGCGCGCTGGCGCAAGGTGTCTTGGGTGGCGACGCCGGTCGGGCATTTGTTGGTGTGGCAGCTTTGCGACTGGATGCAACCGATGGCGAACATGAAGCCGCGAGCCGAGTTGGCCCAGTCGGCGCCGATGGCCAGGACGCTGGCGATGTCGAAGGCGCTGACGATCTTGCCGCTGGCACCGAGTTTGATTTTGTCTCGCAGGTTCAGGCCGACCAGCGTGTTGTGCACGAACAACAACCCTTCGCGCATCGGCACGCCGATGTGGTCGGTGAACTCCACCGGCGCGGCGCCGGTGCCGCCCTCCTTGCCGTCGACGACGATGAAGTCCGGGAGAATGCCGGTTTCCAGCATGGCCTTGGCGATGCCCATGAATTCCCATGGGTGACCGAGGCAGAACTTGAAACCCACCGGTTTGCCGCCGGACAGTTCTCGCAGTTGCTTGATGAAGTGCATCAGCTCGATCGGTGTGGAAAACGCGCTGTGGCGTGATGGCGAGATGCAGTCTTCGCCCATCATGATGCCGCGGGTTTCGGCGATTTCCTTGGTGACTTTGTGCTTGGGCAAAATCCCGCCGTGGCCGGGTTTGGCGCCTTGGCTCATCTTGATTTCAATCATGCGCACTTGCGGGGTTTGCGCTTGGGCGGCAAAGCGCTCCGGGTCGAAGCGGCCGTCGGCGGTTCGGCAGCCGAAGTAGCCGCTGCCGAGTTCCCAGGTCAGGTCGCCGCCGTTTTCCCGGTGGTAAGCGCTGATGCTGCCTTCGCCGGTGTCATGGGCGAAGTTGCCGAGCTTGGCGCCCTGGTTCAACGCCCGAATCGCGTTGGCGCTGAGCGAGCCAAAACTCATGGCCGAGATGTTGAACACCGAGGCTGAGTACGGCTGGGTGCACTGCGGACCGCCGACGATCACGCGAAAGGCGCTCGGATCGCTCAACGGCGCCGGACGCATCGAGTGGCCGATGAACTCGAAACCCGACTGATACACATCGATCAGTGTGCCGAAGGGCTTGTCGGCACTTTCGTTCTTGGCCCGCGAATAGACCAGCGAACGCTGGGCCCGGGAGAAGGGCAGGGCATCGCTGTCGGATTCGAGCAGGTACTGGCGGATTTCCGGGCGAATGCCTTCCACCAGATAACGAATGTTGCCCAGGATCGGGTAATTGCGGCGCACCGCGTGCGGGCTTTGCAGCAGATCGAACAGGCCGATCAGGCTGAGTACGCCGGTAACGGCGGTGATAGGCCAGAGCCAGTCGTATTCGAGGAAAGGCAGGCTGGCGAGGGTGAAAATCACGCAAGCGGCAAAGAAGGCGTAGCGGCTCAGGAGTGACAGGCTCATACGGTTTCCTTGGGTTCGAACTCAATAATTTCAACGCAGCAGGTGTTTGGATGCACACAGATCCCTGTGGGAGCGAGCCTGCTCGCGAAGACGGTGGTCCAGTCGACATCAATGCTGAATGACGGACCGCTTTCGCGAGCAGGCTCGCTCCCACAGTAAAAAGCACTCCACGTTTCAGTCAGGCATTCTGCGCCTGGAGAAAAATCGAAAACAGTTCGGACTGGGATTTGATCCCCAGCTTGCTGTACATGTGTTTCTTATGGACTTTCACGGTTTCCACGGAGATTTCCAGCTTACGGGCGATTTCTTTACTGGAGCAACCGCTGAGCATCAACCGCCCGACATCCAGTTCCCGAGCGGTCAGTTGCGCGCCTTTGAGTTGCTGCACCGACGCTTCCAGCTGCACGCGCCAGTCAGGTTGCGGCGGCGACGGCGCGAGGGCCACGACTTCGTTGATTTCGTAGGGCAGGCGCTGGCGCAACAGGCCCAGCACCCACGGCTGGATCAGCGACAGCAAGGCAATCTGCTGGCCACTGAAACGCTGCTTGCTGCCCAATGACAGGCACAACGTGCGGTCGCCTTCGAGCTGGCAATTGAACTGGATTTCATCGGCGACCACATTCAGACGAAAGTAGCGCTGGTAATACTCGGTCAGCTCGAAGTGCTCGGGCGCCACTTCCGACAGGCGATAGAGGCCGGTGCGCGATTGCTCGCGGCAGGCGATGTAGAACGGGTCCAGCAGGTACAAACCGCGCAGGTAATCCTGAAACAACTGATCCGGGCTGCCGTCCTCGCCCGGGCATTCGGCGAACACGTGCGGGTGCTGGTCGGCACTGAAAAGCAGGGCCACCCAACTGTCGAAGGTCACGTACTGATCCAGCAGACGCACCAGCTGCGTCCAGAAATTGGGCTTGTCCAGTGCGTCGATCAGTTGCCCGACCGAGCGGTGCCAAGCGATGTCGTCCAGCGAAAGTGTCATGCCTCTACCCCTATCGGGTTACCCCAGCGGCGTGATTCCCCGGCCGCTGGCTTGCTGCGCATACTGGCGCACAGAAACCGGCCGGGCAATCTTTCTGCCGCCCGGCGTCCCCAAGAACAAGGAATACCGATGAAAGTCGAACTCGCCCAGTTGGCGGGCCGTGACAACGGCACCGCGTACAACCTCGAACGCGCCCTGGCGGCGATTGCGGCCTGCGCCGCCGACACGCAACTGATCGTCTTCCCGGAAACCCACTTGATGGGCTTCCCGACCGCAGACACCGTGGCGCAAACCGCCGAGCCACTGGACGGCCCGACCGTCAGCGCAGTGCTCGCCGCCGCCCGCGAGCGCAACATCGCCGTAGTGATCGGCATGGCCGAGAACGACAACGGCCGCTTCTACAACACCACGCTGCTGATCACCCCCGAAGGCATCGCGCTGAAGTATCGCAAGACGCATTTGTGGGCCTCGGATCGCGGCGTGTTCGAGCCCGGCGACCGATACGCCACTTGCGAGTGGAACGGTGTGCGGGTCGGCCTGCTGATCTGCTACGACATCGAATTCCCGGAAACCGCCCGCGCCCTGGCGCAACTGGGTGCCGAATTGCTGATCGTCACCAACGGCAACATGGACCCCTACGGCCCGACGCATCGCACCGCGATCATGGCCCGTGCCCAGGAAAACCAGGCGTTTGCGCTGATGGTCAATCGAGTGGAACCGGGCGATGACGGCTTGATGTTCGCCGGCGGCAGCGCGCTGGTGGATCCGCTGGGCACGCTGGTGTTCGAAGCGGGGCGCGATGAAGGGCAATTTACGGTTGAGCTGGATTTCAACCGGTTGGAGGCGGCACGCAAGGACTACCGGTACCTGGATGATCAACGGCTGAAGTTGCCGGGGGAAATTATTGAGCGGGCTTGCGGGGTTCGGGAGCTGCTGATTCCTTCGCGTTGATCCGGATTCTGTGTTGTCGGGACTGACGCCTTCGCGGGCAAGCCCGCTCCCACAGGATTTATGTCGTTCACAAAATCTGTATCCACAAGGATCCCTGTGGGAGCGGGCTTGCCCGCGATGAGGCCCTGACAGACGACACACCTGTTTGTCCCTTGAACCAAAAACAACAAAGTAACCCCCGAAATTTAGCGCCGAACTCGGCTCTGCCATAAATCTAATAAATTCGGAGTAGTCGCTCATGGCTCGTTTGCAACGCACCCTGTCATTGGGTTCGGTGGTGCTGTTTGGCATTGCCTACATGACGCCGATCATTGTGCTCGGCACCTTTGGCATCCTCGCTCAATCCACCGCCGGCATGGTGCCGGCCGCGTACCTCGCGGCGCTGGTGGCAATGTTTTTCACCGCCATGAGCTACGGCCGAATGGCCTCGGCGTTCCCCGTCGCGGGCTCTGCCTACAGCTACGTGCGCAAAGCCATCAGCCCGAGACTCGGCTTCATCGCCGGTTGGGCGGTGTTGCTCGATTACCTGTTCCTGCCGATGGCGATCTGGCTGATCGGCGCCGCTTACCTCAACTCCGCGTTCCCGGCCGTGCCGCAATGGCTGTGGGTGCTGGCGTTCATCGGCATCACCAGCGCAATCAACATCGTCGGCCTGAAACTGGCCAACGGCATCAACGCCTTGCTGATGCTGGTGCAAGCCCTGGTGCTGATCGCTTTCGTGGTGCTGTGCATCCACTACGTCGGCGGCGATGCGAGCACGCCATTGTGGTCGATCAAACCGTTCTTCAACGGCGACATGCAGATGCCGCTGATCATGAGCGGCGCGGCCATCGCCTGTTACTCGTTCCTCGGCTTCGACGCGGTCAGCACCCTGACCGAAGAAACCCGCGACCCGCGCCGCACCATCCCGCGGGCAATCATGCTGATCACCCTGATCGGCGGGCTGATCTTCGTCAGCGTCTCCTACTTCGTGCAGATCGCGCACCCGTCGTTCCAGTTCGACAACGTCGACTCGGCGGCCTATGAAATCGCCCGCAACATCGGTGGCGACCTGTTCGTGTCGATCTTCCTGATCGGCCTGATCGTCGGCCAGTTCGCCTCGGGTCTGTCGGCGCAGGCCAGTGGTTCGCGTCTGCTGTTCGCCATGGGCCGCGACGGTGTGCTGCCGAAATCGTTCTTCGGCACCTTGCACGAACGCTTTGGCACGCCGGTCAACAGCATCCTGTTGTGCGCCGTCGTCGCGTTGCTGGCGCTGAAACTGGACGTCACCACCTCGACCTCGTTCATCAACTTCGGCGCGTTCCTCGCCTTCAGCCTGGTCAACCTGTCGGTGATCTTTCACTACTGGATCGGCGGCGAGAAAAAAGGCCCGCGTGAGCTGCTGTTGTTCCTGGTGTTCCCGTTCATCGGCCTGGTGGCGGATTTGTGGCTGATGGTCAGCCTCGATCACCTGGCGATTTACCTGGGCCTGAGCTGGCTGGCGATTGGCGTGGTGTACCTGGCGGTGCTGACCGGCGGTTTCCGTCGCCAGCCACCGGAAATGGATTTTCAGGAAGCCATCTAAGGCAGGCCGAACCCCTTGTAGGAGCCTGGAGAGTTGCATTGCTCTTGAGATTGCTTTCGCTGGCAAGCCAGCTCCCACAGGGATGCGCTGGTGTTCAGGCGGCTGGTTTTGTCTGGTGAATCGGCAGTTCGACGCGAAACGTGCTGCCCACCCCGACTTCACTCACCACCGAAATATTTCCCCGGTGTTTCTTCACGATGCCATAGGACAGGGACAACCCCAGCCCTGTCCCCTGGCCCACCGGTTTGGTGGTGAAGAACGGGTCGAAAATTTTCTGCAGGCTACCCGGCGGGATGCCGGCGCCGGTGTCGGCGACCTCGATCCACACGGTTTCATTTTCAAGCCCTGTGCGCAGGGTGAGGGTGCCGCGATCCGGGCCGATGGCCTGTGACGCGTTGACGATGAGGTTCATGATCACCTGGTTGATTTGCGAAGGCAGGCATTCGATGTCGGGCAGGTCCTGATAATCCTTCACCACATCGGCCTTGTACTTCAGTTCATTGGCAACGATGTTCAGCGTCGATTCGATGCCTTGCTGCAGATTGGCCCACTGCCATTCCTGGTTCGAGTCCACCCGCGAGAAGTCCTTCAGGTCTTTGACGATTTGCCCGACCCGGCTGATGCCTTCCTTGGATTCCTTGATCAGCAGCGGAATGTCTTCGCGCAGGAATTCCAGTTCGACCCGGTCACGCAAGTCACGCAGACGCACCAGGAGCTCGCTGGAGCCAATCGCCTCTTCTGCTTCCCGATAGGCATCGAGCATTTCCTGCAGCTGTTTGAAATAGCCCTCGAGGGTGCCGAGGTTGGAGGAAATGAAGCCGATGGGGTTGTTGATTTCATGGGCGACGCCGGCCGCCAATTGCCCCAGTGAAGCGAGTTTTTCCGATTGCACCAATTGGGATTCAAGCTGTTTGCGCTCGTCGATTTCCCGTTGCAGCGCCTCGCTGGCCTGTTTGAATTGAGTCGTTCGCTGGTCCACCATCTGCTCCAGATGGCTCATCTGCACACAGGCCCGTTCGGTCATGTCCCATTTGGTCAGCAAGGTGTTGGCCATTTGCTGGACTTCAATGTTGTCGAACGGTTTTTTCAGAATCAGCAGCCGGTCATGCGCCTGCAAACGGTCCAGCAGTTCATCCCAGGAATAGTCAGAGTAGGCGGTACACACCACCACTTGCAGGCGCGGGTCCTCCTGCCACAAGTGTTCGATGGTCTGCGCGCCGTCCCAGCCGTCAGGCATGCGCATGTCGACGAAGGCCATGGCATAGGGCTGCTTGTCCTGTAAGGCCTGGTTAAGTTTGCCCAGCCCCTCCCGGCCGCCATACGCCGAATCCAGCTCGAACAGGACACTGGCAGATTTTGCTTCTGCGCCGAACAGCGCGGCCTCCATCACATCCAGTTCGACGTGCCGGGCCGGCGTGGGCGTGAGGATCTTGCGAAAATCCTCGTGAATGGATGGGGAATCGTCGATCAGCAAAATGCGTCGGTTGGAAAGCTCGCTCATGCTTGCTCCATGACGGTTTTCAACGGGATCTGCAACGTGAACTGCGCCCCCTTGCCCGGCCCGTCGCTGTGGGCGGTGAGGTGGCCATTCATCTCGATGGCGGCCAGGGCGCAGCTGTGCAGGCCAAAGCCGTGGCCTTCCTTGCGGGTGGTAAAACCGTGGGCAAAGATGCGCGTCATGTTTTCCTCGGCGATACCTTCGCCGTCGTCCTTGACGCTGATTTGCAGGGTCGTGTCGTCGACGATCTTGACCCCGAGGGTCATTTGTCGCGGACGGTTGCTGAGGCCGGACATGGCGTATTTGGCGTTGCTGATCAGGTTGATCAAAATCAGCAGCAAGCGGTGCTTGTCGCCCATGAACAGCGGCACCTCGCCGTACTCCTTGATCACCCTGACGTGATGACGGGTGAGTGCCCCGGAGTTCATGCGCAGGGCGTCCTCCAGCAGTTCGCTGATGTGCAGCGGTTCCAGCAGGCTGTTGGCGCCCGCGTAGGATTGCTGAGTGGCCACAATGTCCTTGATGTGGTCGACGCTTTTGCTCAGTTGGGCGAGTTCGTCGGTCATGCCCTGTTGTTCCAGGGCAATGGCCTCCACCAGTTGATTGAGGTAGCCGGGCAGCAACTTGCCTTTCTGGTCCTGAGTCAGAAAGGCACCGAGGTCATCGGGATGCTCGTTGATCAACTGCATGGCCTTGCGCAGGCCCTGCGCCTTGCTCGCGCGCAGTTTGCGGCTCACCAGGTCGGCCGAGATGTTGACGCTGTTGAGCACGTTGCCGACGTTGTGCAGCACATTGGTGGCGATCTCGGCCATGCCCGCCTGGCGCGCGGAGTCGAGCAGTTCGCTCTGTGTATCCCTGAGTTCACGGGTGCGCTCTTCAACGCGTAGCTCAAGGTCGTCATTGGCGGTGTGCAGGGCTTTATTGACGCGATTGATCACCGTGAAACTGCGCATCAGGTGAATGGCCAGATACACCAGCAACAGCACCAACAACGTTGAAAACACCAGCATATAAAAGTGATAGCGCTGGTCGACCGCGACGACTTGCTGCTGGTCGGTGTTCAGCAGTCGGGTTATGTCGTCCAGGCGTTCGGCCACGGGGATGGCCTCGATGTTTTCCAGCAAGCGATTCACCACCGGTTGTTCACGCAGGATCAACGCGATGTGGTTGCTCAGCACATCGATCGGCGCGTGGAACGGCTCCGGCAATCGCTGCTTGTTCACCCCGAGTTTGTTCAGGCCCAACAGGATATCGGCCGCCCTGTCGTCAGAAGTGAGCTGTGAAAATTCCAGACTGCTGAGCAACAAATCGTAGGTGTCGGTGGCGATATTTTGCAACTGCAGTTTGTCGCCATCCACCAACTGGGCCAATTGCTGCTGGATGTCGTCTTCGACATTTGGCAGGTAGGCCAGGGAGTTGCGCAGCACCGCGTTGTGCGACTTGAACTGTTCCACCAACCGGGTCTTTTCCTGGATGGCTGTCAGGTACGCTTCATGGCTGTCTTGCCAGACGGGTGACTCGTTGCGGCCGTGGTGCGATTCGAGGCGGGTGAACCGCTCCCACAGCTGCGTTATCTCCGTCTGGGGCGTGACCAGCGAATCGTAGTTGTATTGGGCGGCGATCCGGGCCTTGAGGATCTCGGTTTCCCATTGCGCGTTCAACTGTTTGATGCGCCCGATCAGGTCTCGGGATTCGGTATAGCTGGTTGTCTGGTTCGAGTTGGACTTGAGGTACAGGAACAGCAGCGTCGAGGCCAGCATCAGGGCCACGACACTCAGCAGCGCAAGGCTGCGGCGGCGGGACATTTTCATAACGGTTTGCCTTCCCATTCACCGGTCAGGGTCTTGAGGAATTTGACGATCAGGGTCTTGTCCTCGTCCGTCGGGACACGCCCGAGCTGGAACTTGAACATCACGTCCACCGCGTCTTCCAGGGTGTTGGCCGAGCCGTCGTGAAAGTACGGCGCGGTCACGGCGACGTTGCGCAAGCTCGGAACCTTGAACACATAGCGATCCTCTTCATCCTTGGTCACCAGGTAACGTCCAAGGTCCGATTCGGTCGGGTGGCCCCTGGCCTGGAAGTAGTCGCCTATCACACCGAACTTCTGGTACATGTTGCCGCCGATGTTCACCCCCTGATGGCAGGCGATGCAGCCGTACTCCTTGAAGCGTTGATAACCGTACTTTTCGTCGGTCGTGAGAATCTCGGTGTTGCCTTGCAGGTATTGGTCGAAACGCGAGTTGGCGCTGATCAGCGTGCGTTCATAGCTCGCGAGGGCGTTTTGCACGTTGCTCATGGTCACGCCGTCCGGGTAGGCGTGGCCGAATGAGGTCTGATAAGCCGGATCGGCAGACAGCGTCTGCACCACATGTTCCCAGTTGCTGCCCATCTCGCCGGGGCTCTGTACCACTTCGTGGACCTGGTTTTCCAGGGTGTCGGAGCGACCGTTCCAGAATTGCCGGAAGTTCAGACTGGCGTTGAACACGCTGGGGGTGTTGACCGTCACCGGGAGGCCGGCGAAGCCGATGGAAAACGCCTTGTTGTCGGCGCCACCGTTTTCCAGTCGATGACAACTGGCGCAGGACAGGCTGCCGTTGACCGACAAGCGGGGTTCGTTGAACAACTGGCGACCGAGTTCGACCCGCTGCGGATCTAGCGGTGGCACCGCCGGCAGCGGTTTGAGCGGTTCATCCAGCGGCGCGCCGACGGCGTTCAGACAAAGCCCGATCAGCGGCACCAGGAGCAGGCGGTGGAAGGAGAGCGACATCGGGTGATTCCTTGGCTGACGGCCTGAGTATCGTTGCGTATCGTTCACGAGACGGTGGGTGGTGGCGGGTTTAACGACCTCAGATACTGGACGAAGGCACTCGGCTCCACGGCTTTGCTGAAGTAGTAACCCTGGCCTTCCTCGCATTGATGCGCCTTTAGGAAGTCCAATTGCTCAAGGGTCTCCACCCCTTCGGCGATGATGGTCAGGTTGAGGCTGCGGCCCATACTGATGATGGTGCTGACGAGGGCGGCGTCATTGCTGTCGTTGCTCAAACCACGAATGAACGACTGATCGATCTTCAGCACATCGATGGGAAACCGGCGCAGGTAACTCAGGCTGGAGTAACCCGTGCCGAAGTCATCGATGGCCAGCCGCACCCCCAATGCCTTGAGCCGATTCAGGGAGGTGACGGTGGCATCGATGTTTTGCATTAACACGCCTTCGGTGATTTCCAGCTCCAGCAAGGCGGGCTCCAGACCGGTTTGTTCGAGGGTCTGTTCGATACCGTCGACAAAGTCCCGTTGACGGAAATCGATGGCCGACATATTCACCGACATGCAGATTTTCGGCAGCCCGTCTGCCTGCCAGGCACAGGCTTGTCGGCAGGCCTCGGCGAGCACCCATTTGCTCAACGGCACGATCAACCCGCTGTCTTCGGCCACACCGATGAACTCCGACGGGTAGACCAGGCCGACGCCCGGTTTTTGCCAACGGATCAAGGCCTCGGCACCCACCACCTGGCCGCTGACCAGGTCCAGTTTGGGTTGGTAATGCAGGACAAATTCCTTCCTTTCCAGCCCCAGGCGAATGCCCGTTTCAATGCTTTGCTGATCCCGTGCGCGCTGGTTCATTTCGTCGATGAAAAAACTGAAATCGTTCGGGCCGATTTCCTTGATGTTGCGCATCGCGGTTTCGGCTTTCTTGATCAGTGCGATGGCATCGAAACCGTCTTCGGGGTAAATGCTGATGCCCAGGCTGGCGGTCACGCTCAGATCGTGGCCGGCGATGTGCTGGGGCGTACGGATGGCATTCAAGAGCTTTTCAGCGATGCCCTTGGTCTGCTGCGGATGGCGGATGTCGGCGAGGATCACCACGAATTCGTCGGAACCGTAGCGAAACACCGAATCGGACTCGCGCACCGTGGCCACCAGGTTTCTCCCGACCCGTTTGAGGATTTCGTCACCGGCCGGATGGCCCAGGGCATTGTTGATGCGCTTGAAGCGATCGAGCCCCAGAAACATCACCGCCAGCTGTTTGTCATGGCGTCGGGACAGGGCCAGTGACTGGTTCAACCGGTCACCGAGCAAGGTGCTGTTGGGCAGTTCGGTCAATACGTCGTACTGCAACAGGTGCGACACCTTGAGCAATTCGTGAACCCGGGCCTCGATGGTTTGCTCCAGGCTCAGCACCTTCATCGCCTCGTCCTGCGTCATCTGCCACTTCCAGGTCAAGGCGCTGGCCATCTGGCGGATTTCCAGACTGTCGAAGGGCTTTTTCAGCACCAGCAACTGATCGCCGAACTCCAGCCGCTCGGCCATGGCCTCCCACGAGTAATCCGAATACGCCGTGCACAGCGCAATTTGCAGGTGCGGGTCGGCCTTCCACAGTTGTTCGATGGTTTCCAGCCCATCCCAGCCCGGCGGCATGCGCATGTCGGTGAACACCAGGGCGTAGGGGCGTCCTTCGGCCAGTGCGAGCTTGACCAGTTCGAGGGCTTCCTGACCCTGATAGGCCGAGTCGAGCTGGAACGTCAGCCTGTCCGGTTGTTGCGTGCCGAACAGGGCTTCTTCAGTGCCGGCCAGGGTCTGTTCATCTTCGGTCTCGGGGCCGAGGATCTTGCGAAAATCATCATGAATCGAAGGCGTGTCGTCGACGATCAGAACGCGCCGGTTGGTCCGCACGAAAGGCGCTTTCATCCTTTGTCCTCCGTGGACCGTTGCGGGTTGTCCCGGATCGGCCCGATGTCGTGGCTCGGCGGTACGATGCTGCCGGCCTTCAGCAACTCGACGGCCTGCTGGCTGCTGACGGCTTTGCTGAAGTAGTAACCCTGCGCGTTCATGGGTGAGCCGGTGGCCATCAGCGAACTGCGTTGTTCCTGGGTTTCGATGCCTTCGGCGATGATGCCGATGCCGACATCCCGGGCGAAGTTGATGATGGCGCGCAGGGTGTTGGCGCTGGCCGGGTCGCGGGCGGCGGTGTCGATGAAGGCCTGAGCGAGTTTCAGGTGATTGACCTGGTAGGTCTTGAGGTAGTCGAACGATGAATATTCGGTGCCGAAGTCGTCGATGGCGATCTTCACCCCCAGTTCACGCAAGCGCGGCAGCACATCGTTGTGGGTCCATTTGGTCTGGGCCAGCGTCGCTTCGGTGACGTCGAAACGCAGGTCCCAGGCGCAGAGCTCCCAGCGTGCGGTGGTGCGCAGCACGTCATAGATCAGTTCCGGACCACTCTTGAGCTGAGCCAACGACAGCTTGATCGCAATCACCGGTGGCGCGACGCCTTCATCACGCCACTGGCGCATTTGCCGGCAGGCTCGATCCAGGACCCAATGACCGAGGGCGATGATCGTGCCGGTCTTTTCGGCGGCCGGGAGGAACGCCGGGGCTTCCAGCAAACCACGTTCGGGGTGGTTCCAGCTCACCACCACCTCCATGCCGAGGATTTTACCGGTCGCCAGGTCCACTTCCGGCCAGTAATGCAGTTCAAGTTCTTCGTGTTCGATGGCCGCTCTCAAGTCGCTGGCGATGGCCATACGTTCGACCACCTCCTGATTGATCTCCTCGGAGTGGAAGTGGTACTGGTTGCGGCCCTTTTCCTTGGAGCGATAAAGCGCCATGTCCGCCTGGGTCAACAGGCCGTCGGCGCTAGTGCTGGCCGGGCTGTAACTGCTGATGCCGATGCTGACGGAGACCCGCACATCGTTGCCGGCCAGGGAGTAGGGCAGCACCAGTGCATCGCGGACCTTGGTGGCCAGGGCTGCGGAGTGGGTCGGGTCGCTGACGTCCAGTTGCAATATCGCAAACTCGTCGCCACCGAGGCGGGCGACCACATCGTTTTCGCGCACACAGGCCTTGATCCGCCGGGAGACTTCCTGCAGCAACGAGTCCCCTACCGGGTGACCGAGGGTGTCGTTGATGCGTTTGAAGTGGTCCAGGTCCAGGTAAAACATGGCGAACGGTGACGCGCCCCGACGCGCAGCAGCGAAAGCCTGGTGAAGTCGCTCGATCAGTGTCGCGCGGTTGGCCAGCCCGGTCAGCCCGTCGGTGCGCGCCAGCAGGGCGATTTTCTCCTCGGCCAGCTTGCGCTCGGTGACGTCGATGATGATGCCTTCGACTTCCAGCAGGCGGCCTTCATCGTCGCGCACCGGGATATAGCGGTTTTCGACCCAGCGCCAGGCTCCGTCTGCGGTGCGCATCCGAAATTCGATGGAAGCACCTGCCGCATGGCGGTCCAGCACCCGGGCCATGGCAGTGTCGACCTTGGATTGATCGTCGGGATGAATGAGCTCCTGGGCCCAGTTGGCCGACGCCACGAGGTTTGCCGCGATGTGACCGTATTTGGTGATGTTGTGCGAGATATACATCAGCGGAAACGATGGCTCGCCCCGCAGCCGATACAGTATGGTCGGGCTGTTCTGCACAATAATGTTGGCATCGGACAGCTCCCGGGTGCGTTCCTCGACCGCTTGTTCCAGCAGTGACATTTTCAGCGCCGCGTCTTCGGTCATTTGCCACTTGGCGGTCAGCGTGCTGGCCATCTGACGGATTTCGATGGCATCGAAGGGCTTCTTTAGAATCAGCAGGCGATCGCCCAGTTCCAGGCGCTCGTCGATGTCTTCCCAGGAATAGTCGGAATAGGCCGTGCAGAGAGCCACTTGCAGTTTGGGATCGACCTGCCACAGCCGTTCGATGGTCTCCAGGCCGTCCCAGCCCGGTGGCATGCGCATGTCGATGAAGGCCATCGCGTAGGGCAGGTCGTTGGCCAGCGCCGTCTCGACCTTGTCCAGGGCTTCGAGGCCCTGAAACGCCGAGTCGAGCACAAAGCTTTGCAACGATATCGCCGCAGCCGTGCCGAACAGGGCGTGTTCAGCGCTGGTCAGGCTGTCGTCACAGAACGATGGCGGGCTGAGGATCTTGATGAAGTCCTCATGGATCGAAGTCGTGTCGTCGACGATAAGAATCCGGCGGTTGGCCCGCGCCAGCAGCGTATTCATCGACATGCGTGGGAGTCGAGAATGGTTTTGTGCGGTGTTTTCATTGGGCATCCTTTCCCTGATCACCTGGCCGAACGGGTACAGATAATGGATCCGAGTGAACTGAGCATAGTCGTCTGACCACGACTTCGTGGGGCTGGCTGAGACGAATCATTTCGTTGAGGGACGAGAAATCATCTAGCCTGTAGGTCAGGTTCGGGCAATAGGGGATGTTTGCCCGGCGCTTTTCACGTTGCTGTACCGTTTCACTTGAGGTCATGCCATGGAAGAGCAAACCCACACACCGTTGATCGAAAAACCCAAGGTGCTGCTGGTCGATGATGAGGAGTCGATCCTCAACAGCCTGCGCCGCCTGTTACGTGGCCAGTCCTACGACGTGCTGCTGGCCACCAGTGGTGCCCAGGCGCTGGAAATCATGGCGCAACAACCCATCGACCTGGTGATGAGCGACGCACGCATGCCCAACATGGACGGCGCCACGCTGCTGGCGCATATCCACCAGCACCACCCTCAAACCACCCGCATCCTGCTCACCGGTTACGCCGATCTGCCGACGATTGTCAAAGCGATCAATGAAGGGCAGATCCACCGCTATATCAGCAAACCCTGGAACGACGAGGAAATGCTCCTGACTTTGCGCCAGGCCTTGGCTCATCAGCATTCCGAGCGCGAACGCCAACGCCTGTTGCAGTTGACGCGGCAGCAGAACGACCAGCTGAAATCGCTCAATACCACCCTGGAAAAACACGTCGCGGCCCGCACCGCTGAGCTCCAGCAGACCGCCGACATGCTCGACCTGGCCTACGAAGAACTCAAGCGCAGCTACGTCACCGGCACCGAGGTGTTCTCGTTGCTGGCCAACTTGCGTCTGCCGCCGGCCAAGCAGACCAACCGCCAGATCATCGAACTGGTGCGGGTGTACTGCAAACTGCATGGCCTGGATGAAGGCACCAGCCGCGACTTGAGCATGGCCGCGGCGCTCTACAACATCGGCAAGTTGAGCTGGACCGACAGCATGATGACTGCGCCTTCGGACCTGCTGCACCACAACGATCGCGAGCGCTATCGCAGTTATCCAAAGCAGAGCGAATCGCTGTTGATGACGCTCGATCCAATGAAGGATGCCGCCCGTCTGATACTTCACCATCAGGAGCGCTGGGACGGCAGCGGTTTTCCCGACAAGCTCAAAGGCGAGGCGATCCCGCTCGGGTCGCGGCTGTTGAAACTGGCGGTGGATTTCATCGAATTGCAGCGCGGGCTGATCCTGGAGCGCCAGATGAACAGCGGTGAAGCGCTGGTCTATATCCGCAGCTACGCCGGTCGACTTTACGACCCCGGGCTGGTGGAGGATTTCATTCAGGTCTGCGCCGCGTACTTGAGCGATGTCTCCCTGGCCGACCCGACGGTCAAGGTGCTGACCACACGAGAATTGGCGGCGGGGATGATCCTGGCGCGTAACCTCAACGCCGACAATGGCATGCTGCTGCTCAACGCCGGTAAGGTGCTGAACGGCCCCCTGGTGGAAAAGCTGATCGCCTTCGAAGCCATGGAAGGCGCGAAATACAGCATTTTCGTAAAAGTCCCGGAAGAAGACGCTGGCGCGATTCTCGAAGCAGGTTAGGTTCTCAGGTTCATCGCCAGCAAGCTCGCTCCTGCAAGGGGCGGGCGGTGCTTTGAACGGGTTTTTCGGCGTGACGACGCACCGATACTCATGTGATCCTTGGCCCCTTTGCATTCAAGGCCATTGCTGATCCATGACCCTTCCATCTACTGATTCGCCACGCATCATCCGCATCGCCGCCGCCCTGTTGATCGGCCCCGACGGCCGTACATTGCTGGTGCGCAAGCGCGGCACCCAAGCCTTCATGCAACCGGGCGGCAAGATCGAAGCCCATGAGCAACCGGTTCACGCCCTGGCCCGCGAGCTGGAAGAAGAGCTGGGATTGATCATCGACCCCGCGCACGTCAGCTACCTTGGGCAATTCTCGGCACCGGCGGCCAATGAGCCGGGTTTTGTCGTACAGGCCGAGCTGTTTTTGCTGACCATCGATGTCGACGTCACCCCGGCTGCCGAGATCGAAGAAGTGATCTGGATCGACCCGGCCACCGACGGCGGTGTCACGCTGGCACCCTTGACACGGGACCTGATCCTGCCGTTTTATCGAGCATCGCTGACTGAGCCTGCCTGATCATTTCCGGACGAAGGATTGCCCATGATCCCGCTTCAAGACCTGCTGATTTTCGCCGCCGCCGCGTTGCTGATGGTGCTGACGCCGGGGCCGAACATGATCTACCTGATCTCCCGTTCGATCTGTCAGGGGCGCAAGGCCGGCGTGACATCTTTGCTGGGCGTGGTCGCGGGCTTCTTCGTGCATTTGTTCGCTGCGGCGGCCGGTTTGACCGCGGTGTTCCTGGCGGTGCCAATGGCCTATGAGGTGTTGAAATGGGCGGGGGCGTTGTACTTGCTGTGGCTGGCCTGGCAGGCGGTCAAACCCGGTGCCCGGTCGCCATTCGAAGCGCAGCAGTTGCCGCCGGACTCGTCGCGCAAACTGATCACCATGGGTTTTCTCACCAGCGCGCTGAACCCGAAGATTGCGGTGTTTTACCTGTCGGTGTTTCCGCAGTTCATCAACCCCGAACACGGCTCGGTGTTCAGCCAAAGCATCATTCTGGGCCTGACCCAGATCAGCGTCAGCTTCTGCGTCAACCTGCTGATCGCATTGTTCGCGGCGGGCATCGCCTCGTGGTTCGTCAGGAACCCGACCTGGCTGGCGGTGCAGCGTTATGTCATGGGTTTTGTGTTGGCGGCGCTGGCGGTGCGGCTGATGCTTGAGCAACGCAGGACGGCTTGATCATGTGGATTGAGCGGCTGGACGCCAGTCATGCGCTGCCTTACCGGGAACTGATGCTCGAAGCCTATGACCGGCATCCGCAGGCGTTTACGTCGAGTGTGCGCGAACGTGCCGCCATGCCGTTGAGCTGGTGGGAGGGGCGGTTGACCAGCAAGCTGGATGTGGTGTTCGGCGCATTCGAGGAGGGCAGGTTGGTTGGCATCGTCGGTCTCGCCTTCGAACCTCGGGAAAAGGCCCGGCACAAGGCGACCCTGTTTGGCATGTACGTGTCCGGCACGGTTCGTCAGCGCGGGTTGGGGTATCAGTTGGTGCAGGCAGCGTTGGCCGAGGCGCAGCAGCATCCGGCGCTGAAGGTGATTCAGCTGACCGTCACCGCCGGTAATGACGCGGCGTTCAACCTGTACCAGCGCTGCGGCTTCATCCAGTTCGGCCTGGAACCGCTGGCGGTGCGGGTGGGCGAGGACTACTTCGACAAGATCCACATGTGGCGTGAGATCTCTGCGGAACCTGAAGTGTAAACGCTACTGTGGCGAGGGGGCTTGCCCCCGTTGGGCTGCGAAGCAGCCCTAAAACCATCCACCGATTTCCTCAAGTAAACCGCATTCCCCAGATTTACGACTGCTGCGCAGCCGAACGGGGGCAAGCCCCCTCGCCACAGTAAATGGGGGCTGTCAGAAAAATTGATCAGCGAACAGCGCTAACACCATCCAGTGTCGAGAACGACGTATCCTTCGCCGTCAGCAAGAAATCACGCATGTACGGCGCATCCAGCATGTCCGCGCGGATCCCCGCGTACAACGTCGCAAACAATCCCTTCTCGCCCAGCCGCTTGGCCTTCACATAACCCCGTGAGCTGTATTCATGCAGCGCCCAATGCGGCATGCCGCACACGCCGCGACCGCTGGCCACCAGTTGCATCATCATCACCGTCAGTTCCGAAGTGCGGACCTGTGCCGGTTCGATGTCGGCCGGTTCGAGGAAACGGGTGAAGATGTCCAGTCGATCACGTTCCACCGGATAAGTGATCAAGGTTTCCGTGAGCAAGTCTTCGGGGACGATATACGCCTTGTTCGCCAGACGGTGCTGGTTGGCCACCGCCAACATGGCTTCATAGGTGAACAACGGCACGTAGGTGATCCCGGCGATGTCCAGCGGATCGGAAGTCACCACCAGGTCCAGATCGCCACGGGCCAGCGCCGGCAGCGGGGCAAAGGAGAAGCCCGACGCCAGGTCCAGTTCGACTTCCGGCCACGCATCGCGGAACTGGTCGATGGTCGGCATCAGCCACTGGAAGCAGCTGTGGCACTCGATCGCCATGTGCAGCCGTCCGGCCGTGCCGCCCGCCAATCGCGCGATGTCACGCTCGGCGCCACGCAGCAGCGGTAGGGTGGCGTCGGCCAGTTGCAGCAGGCGCAGGCCGGCACTGGTGAAGCGCACCGGTTTGGTCTTGCGCACGAACAGCGGCATGCCCATGCGCTCCTCCAGTTCCTTGAACTGGTGGGACAGGGCCGATTGCGTCAGGTGCAAACGGTCAGCGGCATCGACCAGGCTGTCGGCTTCGCGCAAGGCGTGCAGGGTCTTGAGGTGGCGGATTTCAAGCACCGGATGGCTCCATGAGGAAAACTTGTGATCAACACGAAAAGGTTGAGTTTGTCTCATGTTGGCTTGGCTGTCGACAATAGCGCCATCTTTTACAGGAGCAATTCACCATGGCGCTGGCCCACACCCTCGGTTTCCCACGCATCGGCGCTGACCGCGAACTGAAAAAAGCCCTCGAATCCTACTGGAAGGGCGACCTCGATCAGGACGCGCTGAACCGTGTCGGTCGGCAACTGCGCGCCACCCACTGGCAATTGCAGAAAGACGCCGGCATCGACCTGTTGCCGGTCGGCGACTTCGCCTGGTACGACCAGGTGCTGACCCATTCCCTGACCTTCGGCGTGATCCCCGAGCGTTTCGACAGCGCCAGGGATGCCAGCGGCCAGTCGACCCTCGACACCCTGTTCGCCATGGCCCGAGGCGCCACCGCGAGCTGCTGCGACGGCGACCACGGCACCGCGCAATACGCCCAGGAACTGACCAAGTGGTTCGACACCAACTACCACTACCTGGTCCCGGAATTCAGCGCTGACCAGCAATTCAAGCTGAGTTGGGAGCAACTGTTCGATGAAGTCGACGAAGCCAAGGCCCTCGGTCACAACGTCAAACCGGTGATCATCGGCCCTTTGACTTACCTGTGGCTGGGCAAGGGCAAATCCAAGGGCGGTGGCAACGACTTCGACAAACTCGACCTGCTGGAACGTCTGCTGCCGGTGTACAACGAAATCCTCGGGCGCCTCGCCGCGCAAGGCGTGGAATGGGTGCAGATCGACGAACCGATCCTGACCCTCGACCTGCCGCAAGCGTGGAAAAATGCGTTCGAACGCGCTTATCACATCCTTCAGTATTCGCCGCTGAAAAAACTGGTGGCGACCTACTTCAGCGGCCTGGAAGACAACCTTGGCCTGGCCGTCGGCCTGCCGGTGCAAGGCCTGCACATCGACGCCGTGCGTGCGCCGGATCAACTGGGCCAGGTGCTCGATCGTCTGCCGACCTACAAGATTCTCTCGGTCGGGCTGGTCAACGGTCGCAACGTCTGGCGCTGTGAACTGGAGCAAGTGTTGGCGCAACTGCAACCGGCCCAGGAACGTTTTGGCGACAACCTGTGGGTCAGCAGTTCTTGCTCGCTGCTGCACAGCCCGGTGGACCTGGAGCGCGAAGACAAACTCGACCCGGAGCTGAAAAGCTGGCTGGCGTTTGCCGTGCAGAAGTGTGGCGAAATCGCCGTGCTGCGCGACGCCCTCAACGATCCGCAATCGCCCAACGTACGCGCCGCGCTGGCCGAAAGCCGAGCGATTCAGGTCAGTCGCGCCGAGTCGCCGCGTATCCATAAAGCCGCCGTGCAGGCGCGCATCAACGCCATCGGCGCAGCGGACAGCCAACGCCATTCGCCGTTTGCCCAACGCATCGAACAGCAGCGCGCTCGCCTGAAATTACCGGCATTCCCGACCACCACCATCGGTTCGTTCCCACAGACCGGTTCGATCCGTCTGGCGCGTCAGGCGTTCAAGCAAGGCAAGCTGTCGGCCAACGATTACACCGACGCCATGCACAGCGAAATCCGCCATGCCGTTGAAATACAGGAACGCCTTGGGCTGGACGTGCTGGTGCACGGTGAAGCCGAACGCAACGACATGGTCGAATACTTCGCCGAGCAACTCGACGGCTACCTGTTCACCCGTTTCGGCTGGGTGCAGAGCTACGGCTCGCGCTGTGTGAAACCGGCGATCATCTACGGCGACCTCAGCCGCCCGAAGGCCATGACCGTCGTCTGGATCACTTATGCACAGGGCCTGACCGACAAGGTCATGAAAGGCATGCTCACCGGTCCCGTGACCATGCTGATGTGGTCGTTTCCCCGTGAAGACGTGTCGCGCAAAATCCAGGCGCAGCAGTTGGCGCTGGCCCTGCGTGACGAAGTGGTGGACCTGGAAAACGCCGGCATCAAAATCGTCCAGATCGATGAAGCAGCGTTCCGCGAAGGCTTGCCGTTGCGCCAGGCGCAGTGGCAGGAATACCTAGATTGGGCGGTACACGCCTTCCGCTTGAGTGCCAGCGGTGTACGGGATGAAACCCAGATCCACACCCACATGTGCTACAGCGAATTCAACGACGTGATCAAGGCCATCGCAGACATGGATGCCGACGTGATCACCCTCGAAACCTCGCGTTCGGACATGGAGTTGCTGGAAGCGTTCGAAGCCTTTGACTACCCGAACGACATCGGCCCGGGCGTCTACGACATCCACTCGCCACGGGTACCGGACACCGCGGAAATGGTCAAGTTGATGAGCAAAGCCGTAAAGCGGATTCCGGCCGAGCGCCTGTGGGTGAACCCCGATTGTGGATTGAAAACCCGGGCGTGGCCGGAGACAGAGGCGGCGTTGGTCAATATGGTGGCGGCGGCGCGACAACTGCGCAGCCAGTTGGCCTAAAAAAAGCCCAAAACGGGAGCGGCCAAACCGCTCCCGTTTTGCGCTCTACAGCGGCTCGAAGTGCTTTAGCGCGACTGATCTTTTGCCGATATCGGCGTAGGGAAGGGCCGCGTTGTCGGCGTGGGTCAGATACCGGTGCTCGGGCAGTTTCAAGTGGGCTTTCTCGAATTCGGCGAATGCCGGTGCGGGCTTGCCGTAGTGGAAGTGGGCGTACCACAGCACCTTGGGCGGCGTGGCCGTCAGGTCCCACACTTGGTACTCCTGCAGGTAATCGATCCGTCCGCCAGGGCGTTTGCCGAGATTTTTCATCGGCGCCGTTTTACGGATCTGCACCGCGTTTTGGCTGACCAGGTCGTCGAGCATGCCATCGGTAGGTTTTTGCGTTCGTATCGACTGGAGGGTACGCATTTGACGCCCGGTAGCCGTGAGTTCAGTGGCCTTGTCGCGCAGTTGCTCAATGAGGGGATTGTGCGGGGCAAGTTCTTCGATAGTGAGGGCGCGACGGTTCAGCTCGCTGGCCTCGCTGACCATCACGTGCTCCAGATCGACCCCAAGCATGTCCTGAGCCGCATAGGCTTGAACCCTGGCCTTGTAGGTTTCCTGGGATCGCAGACGGTTATTGGCATCTTCGACCAAGGCCTGAAGGTTTCTTTGTGGCGCTCCAGACGTCTGTGTCTGCGGGTTCAGCAGGCGAGACTTGCCGTTGGCGCCCAGTTCCCAGATTTCCTCGTATCCGCCCCGACCTGTCACCGTGTATCGGTGCGTCTGGGTAGTCGACTCCCAATGCTCCACCCCGATCAGCAAATGATCATCTTCGGTGGTGAAAACTTTTTTACTGCGTTGCCCGCCGGGGGAAGGAGGGGCCGGCTGATCGATGGCCCTGCGCGCTCGTTCGGCCATTTTCTCGATACCCTCCAGCAGTGGGGCGACGGCGTCCAGATGGAAGTGCTGCGGATAGCTCGCGGTCCAGGCATTCATGTCGCGGCGAAACTGCCCATACAGATCCAGGCACTCCTGCAATATCTGGTTGCGCTGGGCTCTGGTGGCGGTGACTTCCGGCAGGCTGTATTGGGTGAACAACGCGCGATCGACTTTGGCCCGCAGATTCTCCGCCTGTCCTTGCAGATAGAACCAGGAGATATCCGGGGTGGTGTCAAAGCGTTTGACGATTTCCAGCAGGTGGCCGGTTCTCAAGTAGAGCAGGTTGGTCTCGCTGAGCCGCTTGTTCAACATCATGACTTCGCCGGTCAGTTGTGCCTTGTGGCTGCTGACCGTTATGCGTTCGTACCACAGGTTGAGATTGCGCATACCTGCATCGACTTGATCCAGCTCGCGTACAAAATCCACACGTAACTTGCGGATGTCTCGCAGCATCTGGAAACGCTCACTGAGCGCGTCGTCCGGCAGTTCATCAAGGTGCTCGACAAGCGCGTCGATGCTGTCGATCAGCGGGTTTGTCCGACGGTTGGCAAAGTACACCCGTTGTTTGTACCGGTCAGCGATCAACAAGGCGTCATGGCTCTGCATGTCCCGCAGCACGCGTTTTTTGTTGCCGTGAGTGAGGGGCGAAAGTTCAACCAGCGTCTGGTAGCGCCTGCCGGCCAGTTCGATGTCGCCGATACACGCGGCTTCTATCGCGGGCATCAGCGTCGGGCGATGAGCTTCGGTACTGGCGTTGTACTCTTCGATCAGGGCATTGGTCCGCGGGACTTGGGTGTCGAGTTTCGGGGCGAAGTCATCGGCGGCTTCGGTCAATTGGTGATGGCGGCGAAAGGCATGATCGGCCCACCAGCGTGGCAGGCGTGCGCGAATGGCCGCCGGCCAGAGCGGGTCCAGCCCGTCCGCCAGGTGCCCGAGCACCCCACCGCCGCCCAGTCCGCCACCCTCAAAGGTCACTCCGTAGACACCGAAGTAAGTGTCCCAACGGCCCGCCTCATCAAGGCCGATGGGTTGTTTATAGGTTTTTTGATGAGTGCCGGTCAGTCGCCAGTTACGTGAATCCGTACTGCGTTCAACCTGGAAGATGCGCCCCTGGCGCACGATAAAGTCGCCGTCTGCGTGCCGGTAAATGTTGCGGTAGATCCCGTGGGTGGCCGGTTGCAAGCCGGCAAGAGAGATCGGCTTTTGGTAATCGTAACCGGCGAAGCGATTGAAGCCATGCCGCGCCTGGCGCCTTGACTTCCCTTGCAGCGCCCCCGCGCTTTTGCCCAATGCGTTGAGTTGACGAAGCCGGGTCAGTGAACGTGCGCCCTTGGCTGACCGGGATCCTGCGGACGCGCCAGGAAGTAGGTCCATGGCGGCATCGATCAGTGACAGCACCGCCGATTCAATCTCCGTCAGGCCGTCGCCTGCCTCACCACGCAACAGGGCCGCGACGGCTTGGTTGGCGCTGTGCCAGGCATCGTAGAGAGCAATGCCCGCGCCGACAAAGGGCACCATGCCCAAGGCCATTTTCATGTAGTTGAACGCCCTCGGACCGCTGAGCGCGTAGCGTTCCAGGTACAAGGCATTGTTGGAGCGGGAGGTTGCGCGATGCGCTTCGATCAGTCGCCCCATGTGCGCATTGAGCAAATGGGCCGACAGTGAGGTGGTTTTCGGCCAGGGCAGGCCAATCCCGATCATCGCGTTGAAATGCTTGAGCACGGCCTGGTTGATGCGGCTTTCATGAGCTCTCACTGTGCCATGCAAGGCGCGTCCTGCCAGGTAACTGACCATCTCGCTGCGCAGGCACGCATTGAACAAGGCCCGGCGAGCCGTCTCAAGATTGTCGTAGCGACGCAGGCACTGGCCGTCGGGGCTGTCCGGCAGATACAGCAGGGTTGTCCCGCTGACTTGCTCTTGAATGAACGTCACCCCCGACAACGTGGTGGGGCCCTCGTTCGGCGTGTCCTTGCCACCGGCGCTCAGGTACGCCGGCAGGAGCACAATGCGCTTGCTTTCAACGTTCCAGGCCTGCGGGGTGTCGGCATCAATGGCGATGTTCAAAATCTGCCATTCGTGTTGATTGATCAGCTTTTGCAGGCGTGCGCAGGTCCCCTGCAATTGCAGCATCAGGCGCCAGGGCTCGATCAGGCATTCACGCCGGTACTCTTTCACGAAAGCGGTCTCGCTGGCCGAGCCCATGAAGGCGTCGCGAATCAGGTTTTCGTAGGCTTGGGACAAGTCCAGCTCGGGCAGCGTCTTGCGCAACCAAGGCTGGGTGATACCCCTTGCCAACGCCTGGCGTTCGGTTTCATCCGTCGCCGTGACTTCAAGTCGCATAAATCCCAATCGCAGTGACAGGGGTTCCAGCTGCATCGAGGGCGTAGGGTCGACGTTGAGCTGGACAAGTTCTTCGAGTGACATTTTGCTGCGGCTTGCACTGGGCACTGCGACGAGTTTCTGCGGGGTTCCAGGGGCCGCGCCATCGGATAATTGTTTTTGCAGCGTCACCGAGTCGGGCAGATCCAATTGCACGACAAAATGCCCATTGAGCGAGAAGTCTTTGCGCAGACGGGCTTGCACCTGCTGGCGGGTGAAATCGTCACGGGAGGGAAGGGCGATCTCCAGCTGTTCATGACTACGGCGCATTGCCAGAATGTAGCCCTGGAACAAACCCTTGAGCTCAACGCGTTCGGCGCCCGATAACCTGGCCAGCCAGCTGGGCAGCAAAGAAAAAAGGGTCGCGCTACGGCTTTGTTCCAGCAGGTGCGAGAAGGCCAGGCTCCTGGCGGCCGGCACCGGGACTTGCAAGGCGGCCAGCGTTTTTTTGCGCAGCTTTTCCAGTTCATCTGCACGCTGCCGGGCCTGGGCTGCATCAGGAAACTGTTGGCGTATGTGCGCTGCTTGTTCTTCGAAATGGCTCGTTTGTTTATTGAGGCTGTACTGCAGCGGATCGGTCTCGATTTTGCTCATTCTCAAGGCCAGAACCGTGTCCCCGTCCTGAATCCTGAACACCTGCCGTTCCAGTTCTGCGCAATTGGCGAACCGTTGCAAACCGCCGCCGGCGCCGGGCCAGTACAGCAACAGACTGTGCGTCGATGGGGCATCGAGCGGCGCTCGGGAGATGACGAAAGGGCCGATGAGTGCTTCGGTTTTGACGCCGGTGTTTGCCTCAGTCATCGACAGCGTCACGCTGGCGACGGTAATGGCCGCGTCACGATCGGCCGCGAGCGGCGAGTCCAACACCGCTTCAACCAGGCTGAATTCATCGCTGTCGAGCTGTTTGAGCGCCAGTTGAAGCTGGGCCTCGGCACGCAGGCCATCCTTGTGCGCCTGATAGAGCGCACTGAACTCGCGATTGATGGTCACGAAGTCGAGGGTGCGCGCCCTGTAAAGCAGGGCGGACGCGGCCGTATCGGCGACTTGCTCTGCCGTCTCCAGCGTCTTCAATGCCTCTTTGAATGTTTGTTGACGATCGCTTTCGAGTTCATCGCCCAGCAGCGTCTCGAGTGCATCGCGCTGCCGGTTCAGCGAGGCCTGGCGCTGGGGCCAGGGGATATCGGCAAACAGACTGTCGAACAGCGACTGTTCATCCTCCCCAACAGGGTTGTCTGGCAGCAGGGTTTCAAGGTCTGGAGGTAAAGCGAAAACGATGGCGTTCGCGTACTGCGGGCGTAACAGCTGCTCAGTGATGCCGACCGTCAGAGGCTGATCTTTCGCGGCGTATTCAAACCGCACGTCATCATCGGGCAGGCCCTGCGGGACGAGAGATTGTTCAGACAACCAGTCTTCCATGTCACTGCGCTGGTTGAAGACCTGAACGGGAACAGCCCGGCTCGGCAAATACAGCCACTGCGTGACGGGTTGGCGTTCGCCCACGCTGATGACCCAGGCCGCCGGGAGTTTCAGCGTGCCGCTGTCGCTCAGTATCAGGGTCAACTGCTCGATGTGGAGGGGTTGATCGTTCAGGCGCAGACCGGAATCGGGAGGGGAAGGGATCAACAATAGCGTCTGCAACTGCTCTGCCGTCAGGGTTCTGCGCGCGAAGGCCACTTGAGCGCAGGCCTCGAAATGGCTGCGGTACAACTGAGCCGCCCGCTCGCGTCGCGACACCGGCGTACCGGGTGCCCGGGCGTCCCAATAGGCCGTCCAGCGTTGGTTGAGCGAGGGGTCAGTGAGTCGGGTTCGCAACGGCGCGGCGGTGAACATCGCTTGCAGGCCCTGGCTGCTGTCGCGCCAGCGTGCCGTAGCGCTGAGTAACAGGCTTTCATCGGGGTTGTTCTTCAGGGGCGGATGGGTCGCCATCGTGATTGGCGGGGAGACAGGCAGGGGACTGAACGCGCTTTCTTTCATGGCAACGTGGCTCTGTGCAGGGAGCGGCGTATCCGCTCTTGAAGCGCTGCATTAAAAGAAATCTGCCACGGTCCATGGCACTACATAGTTATCGCATCGACCATTGGGCGAGATTCACGAAACTGTCACGCAACTGTGGCAGCGCGCTTGAACAAACTTCATCAGACTCGCGCTCTACTGGGGTTCTGCGTTTCGGTGTTTTTCATGCGTGCACGATTTTTATCAACAGCGGCCTTTCTGGCCGCGTTGTTGTTTGGCCTACCGTCCTTTGCGGCGTCTCGTTGTGATATCAACGTTCCAACCGAACACGTCGATCTGGCGCAGGTGAGCCTGGCGTACCAGAGCATCGGCCGTGCGTCGGACCCTGCCTTGTTGCTGGTGATGGGCCTGGGCGGGCAGTTGATTCACTGGCCGGACGAGGTGGTGGTGGCGCTGTGTCAGCAGGGTTTCCGGGTGATTCGTTACGACAATCGTGATGTCGGCCTGTCCACCTGGCGGCAAACCCCGGCCGAGGCCAACCTGACGTTCGAAGCCTTGCGCTACAAACTCGGCTTGCCGGTGTCGGCGCCGTACACCCTGACCGACATGGCCGACGATGCGTTGGGCCTGATGGACGCCTTGCACGTCGAGCAATTCCACGTATTGGGCGCGAGCATGGGCGGGATGATTGCCCAGCACATGGCGGCGATGGCGCCGCAGCGGGTGGAAAGCCTGACGCTGATCATGACCAGTTCCGGGGCCGAAGGCTTGCCGGCGCCAAGTGCGGCGCTGGTGCAATTGCTGTCGCGTCGTGGCGCGCCGAATCGCGAAGTGGCGCTGGAACAACAGGCGGATTTGTTGGCAGCCTTGGGCAGCCCATCGGTGACGGATGATCGGCAGGCGTTGCTGCATCAAGCGGCGCAGTCCTACGACCGGGCGTTCAACCCCGAAGGCGTGAAGCGCCAGATCATGGCGATCCTCGCCGAGCGCAGTCGTGTGGATTTGCTCAACCAGTTACGCGTGCCGACGCTGGTGGTGCACGGCACGGCCGATCCGTTGTTGCCGGTGATGCATGGTGTGCATCTGGCGGCGCACATTCGTGGCAGTCAGTTGGTGCTGATCCCGGGCTTGGCGCATCGCTTCCAGGAAGCGTTCAAGGCACCGTTGCTGTCGGCAGTGCTGCCGTACTTGCAGGCCCATCGCGAAGACACTTCGCATTGGGCGCAGATCGATCCGGTGCCGTCCCCGAATCTTCTGTAACCCTCAAAACCCAATGTGGGAGCGAGCCTGCTCGCGAAAGAGGCCTGTCAGTCAACATCACTGTTGAATGTGATGGCCTCTTCGCGAGCAGGCTCGCTCCCACAGGTTTTAGGTGTTCCTACAGCTTGGGGATTACGTCGGGACGACGTTATCCAGCATCCGGTTCACCGCCAGTTCGCCGAGCATGACGGAGTGCTGAATCCCCAGCAGCGTGTGACGCTGTGTGCCGTTCAACTGCCCCGCGAAATCACTCAACATCACACTCGCTGACGCCAACGTCTCACTGGCGTTGACCAACAGGGTTTCGTGATCAGTGTCGGGGGCGACGAAGTAGATGGTGCTGGGTTTGCGCGGAGTGTCTTTGGGGATGACCGGTTTGAGGTAGTAATCGAGGGCGCGGTCGGCGGCTTTGTTGAGCTTTTTGGACTCTGGGGTTTCGTAGGGGGAAACGTCGTCGGTTTCCGGTGGGTTCGGCGTAACTTTGAACATAAGTGCATTCCTCTAGTAGAGCCGCAACCCTCTCGCTACTAAACGGAATGGGTGGCGGCTGTGCGCAGGTTAGTAGACCGGGAGGAATCAAACCGGCGCGCCCGAGGGCGCCAAGCGCACAGCCACCATCAAGTGCAGGCGGATACCTGACTGAATGACACTTGTGCATCCGATAAAACCTACCCGGGCTACTAAACCCGATCACTGGAAATCAGTGACAGGACCAAGTTACCGACGGGCCTCCAGGCGCACAAGCCGGCGGATTCTGACGTGGTTGTAGGCGATGGCGCAAGGCACTGTAGCTTTCAGGAAGTAACCTTAAACAGAACTAAACACGCCCCCAAAAACACCGCAGATCTAGTGTGGGAGCGGGCTTGCTCGCGAAGGCGGTGTATCAGTCAAAGCAGATGTTGACTGACACGACGCCTTCGCGAGCAAGCCCGCTCCCACAGGGGATTGTGGTATGGCTGCCACCGTGGGCCTGTCGGGTGTATCGTTCCAGCTTTCCCGCGCGATCCAGCCAGCGAGGTGTGTGATGAGTACCCCTTTGAAAATTGATTTCGTCAGCGACGTGTCCTGCCCCTGGTGCGTTGTCGGCCTGTACGGCCTGACCCGGGCGCTGGAAATTTTGCGCGATGAGGTCCAGGCCGAGATCCGCTTCCAGCCATTCGAGCTGAACCCGAAGATGGGCCCCGAAGGGCAGAACATCACCGAACACATCAGCGAAAAATACGGCTCGACCCCCGAGCAATCCCAGAAGAACCGCGAAATGATCCGCGCCCGTGGCGCCGAGGTCGGGTTTGCGTTTCGCACCGACGGCAACAGCCGCATCTACAACACCTTTGATGCTCATCGGTTGCTGTACTGGGCGGGGCTGGAAGGCTTGCAGTTCAACCTGAAAGAAGCACTGTTCAAGGCGTATTTCACCGACGGCGGCAACCCGTCCGATCACGGGCAGTTGGCACAGATTGCTGAAAGCGTAGGGCTCAATCGGCAGCGGGCCGAGGCGATTCTGGCGTCGGATGAATACGCCAAAGAGGTGGTTGAGGAAGAGCAATTGTGGCTGACCCGTGGCGTGAGTTCAGTGCCGACGGTGGTGTTCAACGGGCAGTACGCCGTCACTGGCGGGCAACCGGTGGAGACGTTTGTCGGGGCGATCCGGCAGATCATGAGTGAGGCGAAGGGCGGTACGGTTATCTGATCGTGCGGCGAGCGCGGGTCACTGTGGGAGCGAGCCTGCTCGCGAAGGCGGTGGGTCATTCAACCATGACGTTGAAGCTGACTGCCTCTTCGCGAGCAGGCTCGCTCCCACAGGGGGGGCGGGCGTTGCCGGGATCACCGCACAATCTTGTCGACATGGATGCCAAGCTTTTTCAACCGATACCAAAAGCTGCGCTCGGAGATTCCGATCAACTGCGCCGCCGCAGCCTGCACGCCATTGCTCTGCGCCAACGCCGCCAGAATGTAGGATTTCTCCACTTGGGCCAGCGCCGCTTCCAGGTCCGCCGGCACGCTGCCTTCCGCGACCACCACACCGCTGTCAGCGGTTCGTGACGCAAACAGATACGCCGGCAAATCATCCTCTTCAATCAACGCCGTCGACGCGACGATGGTTGCGCGCTCCACGCAGTTTTGCAGTTCTCGAATATTCCCCGGCCACGAATAACGGGTCATCGCCTGCAACGCCTCGGCGCTGAAACCGGTGATGCGTTTGCCCGCCGTGGCCCCCAGCGTATGGGCGAAATGCCGGGCCAGTGGCGCGATGTCTTCGACCCGCTCGCGCAGCGCCGGCAACGGGATCGGGAACACATTGAGGCGGTAGTAAAGGTCTTCGCGAAACTCCTTGTTCGCCACCGCGTCCAGCAAGTTTTTGTTGGTCGCCGCGATCACCCGCACATCCACCTTGCGCTCGCGCGGATCGCCCACCGGTTCGATCACTCGCTCCTGCAACGCCCGCAGGATTTTCGCCTGCAAGGGCAAGGGCATTTCACCGATCTCATCGAGAAACAACGTGCCCTTGTCCGCTTGCATGAAGCGCCCGACCCGATCCGCCACGGCGCCGGTAAACGCGCCTTTGCGGTGGCCGAACATTTCGCTTTCCAGCAGACCTTCCGGGATCGCCGCGCAGTTCACCGCAACGAACGGTTTGTCCGCGCGATTGCCGTGTTTGTGGATGGCGCGGGCGACCATTTCCTTGCCGGTGCCGCTTTCGCCGGTCAGCAGGATGGTCGCGTTGCTATCACGCACCGAGTCGATGGCGTGCAGCACCCGGCGGAAGCTCGGGCTGTCGCCGATCAGGCTGTCGATCTGCTGGTGTTCGTCGAGTTCGGCGCGCATGCGCTGGTTGTCTTTGAGGATGTCGCGAAACTGCAGGGCTTTGTGGACGGTGATGTCCAGCTCGTCGATATCGAATGGCTTGGCGATGTAGTCGAAGGCGCCGTTGCGCATCGACTGCACGGCGTTTTTCACCGTGCTGTAGGCAGTCATGACGATCACCGGCAAGTGCGGATAACGGCTTTTGATTTCCGCGAGCAACTGCGGCCCGTCCATGCCGGGCATGCGCCAGTCGCTGATCACCAGGTCGATGTCCTCGGCCTCCAGCACCTTGAGCGCGTGCAGGCCATTGCCGGCGGTGAACACCTGAATGCCGCTCTGACTCAACGCCGATGCCAGCAGGTCGCACAGCTTGGGTTCGTCGTCGACCACCAGTACGTTATGTGTCATCACTGCCCCTGTCGAACGGTTCGCCGTTGGCCGGAATGTACAAGGTAAAGGTCGCCCCGGCCTCTTTTTCACTGACGCATTCAATGCGTCCGTCGTGACTTTCCATGATCGAGAAGACCTTGGCCAGACCCAGCCCGGTGCCGGACGCCTTGGTGGTGACGAACGGCGTGAAGATCCGTTCGAGCATGTCCGCGGCGATGCCTTGGCCGGTGTCTGTGATGCGGATAACGGTGTAGTGCTGTTCGCTGCTGATCCCGACCGTCAGGCGACCGCCCTCGGGCATGGCGTCGATGGCGTTGACGATCAGGTTCAGCCCGGCCTGCTTGAGTTGCCGCGCGTCGGCATACAGGGTCGCGGCCGGCGCCCGGTCCTCGATGACCACTTCGATGTTGTGGCTGGCCAGTTCTGGCGCGCAGAAGCCGATCAGTTCATCTATCAGCGGACGCGCCAGTTGTGTCGAGCGCATCGGTGCGCTGGGTTTGGCGAAGTCGAGGAAGTCGGTGATCAGGTCGTTGATGCGGCTGACTTCGCTGACCACGTATTCGAGGTGACGCTTGTCGGTCTCGGGCAAATCGGCGCGCCGGTGCAACAATTGCGTGGCGGTCTTGATGATGCCCAGCGGGTTGCGGATTTCATGGGCCAGGCCCATCGCCACTTCGCCCAGTGCATGCAGACGGTCGCGCCGGCGCAGTTGCGATTCCAGGTGTTGCAACTCGCCGAGGCGTTCGCTCATGTGGTTGAACGTGCTGCTCAGTTCCGCCAGTTCGTCACCGCCGGTGACTTCCAGGCGTTGGCGGTAATCGCCGGCAATCACCGCTTGTACGCCTTTGGCCAGGCCGCGCAACGGCTTGGTCAGTCGCTGCGACACCAGCCAGCCGACGGCCAGGGACGCCGCCGAGCTGAGCAGGAAAATCAGGATGAACAGGTTGCTCTGGTTCACCAGCCCGACCAGGCTGGTGTGGCGCAGCAGGCCACTGAAAATCACGCCTTGCAGCTCGCCGTTTTCATTGAGAATCGGCTGATAGATGCCGCTGTAGCGGTTGGTGAATTGTTCGATCGGTTGCTTGGTGGTGCGCAGGATCTGTTCGATCTTCTCCGGCACGGTCGCCGGGTGATCTTCGAAGCGCTGGGTGGAGAAGATCTCCGAGAAGTCGTCGGCCTTGGCCAGGTACAGGCGCAGATCAAGGGAATGCACATCGGCCACGCTGGTGAGGAAACTGCTGTCGAGGTACGTCGCGACCACCAGTTTGTAGTCAACATTGTCCTGATCGGTCTCGAAGGTCGAGACCACCGTGCCAGTCGCCACGCCGCCCACTTGCAGGGTCTGCAACACGGCTTTGGGCTCGATGCTGATTTGTCGGACGATGTCATCGGCAACGGTGCTGAACACCACTTTGTGATCGCTGTTGCGCACCAGCGCCACCACGTCGATGCCCATGGAGTCGGCAATGTCGGTGGTGAGTTTGTCGTGCCTGGTCGACAGTCGATCCGTAGGCGGGCGGGTGTAGCGCAGGAACAACTGCGCAGCCCGGGCATTGTCCCGCAGGATCTCGCTGATTTCGTCTTCGACAATCTTGGTCGATTCCTGCAGCCAGATGCGCACGTTGCTGTCGAAAATCTGCGACAGCGTGGTGGCCGCCAGTTCAGCGGCGATCATGGTCGGGATCACGCTGACCAACCAGAAGGCGAGCACCAGTTTGCGTTGCAGGCTCCAGCCGGAGAGGGCGAACGGTCGGGCGGTGACGGGTGATTCTTGGGTCATTGGGTTTCGCTTATCGCAGCAGGTCCGATTGGATAAACCGTTTCAATACAGTAGCCGACTTCGCCCCGGAAAAGACGCCTCGGTGTATCAGGCAGACCGAGTCGTCAGGGTTTACTGGCCCCTGTAGCAGCTGGCGAAGCCTGCGTTCGGCTGCGCAGCAGTCGTAAACCCAGGCAACGCGGTCTGCCTGAAACACCGAGGCGCCTGATTTCACGACCGCTTCGCAGCCGAACGCAGGCTTCGCCAGCTGCTACAGGGGCCGGGCGTGTTCAGGCCAGTTGGCGGTAATCCTGGCGCACGGGTTGCGGGGTGTAGCCCTGTTGCATGAAACGGTGCTGGATGAAATCCGCGCTCAGCTCCACCACGCGGCGGTATTGCAGGTCCACGGTAATCATGTGATAGCAATCGTCGAGCAGCACCTTCACCACCGGACCACCGAGTTTTCGCTCCACGTAATCGGCATTCCACGCGCTGGTGATGTCGTCTTCCTTCGAGTGCAGCACCAGCGCCTGGGTGGTGATTTGCGGCATGCGTTTTTTCACCGCCGCCACCAACCGATGCAGTTCACGCACGCTGACCCCGGACATGGTCAGCAGCCCGGCATTGCTGCTTTCACCGGCCTTCATCTGCCGTTCAACGATGGCTCGCAGGCGTTCGTCCTTGATACCGAACGGTGATTTTTCGTTGAAGCGGCACAGGTGCACACCATACGGAAGCGACATCACCAGGCTGCTCAATTTCGCCACCCAGGGCATGTTCCAGCCGTCGTAGCGCAGGGTTGTCGAATACAGCAACAACCCTTCGATCTGCCCCGGATGTTCGGCCGCCAGGTACATCGACAACACCGCGCCCATGGACAAACCGCCGACGAACACATGCTCATGTTTGCGTCGCACACCGACGAAGGTGTTGCGCGCGCTTTCGTACCAGTCGCGCCAACCGGTGGCTTGCAGGTCGGCGTTGTTCCCGCAATGGCCGGCCAGGGTTGGCACATACACCGTGCACCCGGCCTTGGCCAGGCCCATGGCCACCCGACGCAACTCGGTCGGGGTGCCGGTGAGGCCGTGGATCAACAACACCGCGACCTCCCCTGAGCCGAGAACGAAACCGGCGCTGCCTTCGCCCATGTCGATCTGCACTTCGTCTTCAAAAACCGCGTTCATCGTTTCATGGCTCGATGCAGCAAGCGGTCGAGCAGGGCGATGCCGAGGTCGATTTCCTGGTAGCTGATTTCCAGCGAAGGCGCGAGGGTGATCACGTTTTTGTAGTAACCGCCCACATCGAGGATCAGGCCGAGGCGTTTGCCGTTGATTTCGATGTCGCCCTTCATGCCTTCATCGACCATGAAATCCAGGGTCGCCTTGTCCGGCGTGAAGCCGTCCGGGCCGCAGATTTCGCAGCGCAGGGCCAGGCCCAGACCGTCGACGTCGCCGATGATCGGGTAGCGTTTCTGCAAGTCTTTCAGGCCTTCGAGGAAGTATTTGCCCTTGTTCATCACCATGGCGCCGTAGTCGAACTCGCTGGTCATCTTGAACATTTCCAGGCCCACCGCCGTGCCCAACGGGTTGGAGGCGAAGGTCGAGTGGGTCGAACCTGGCGGGAAGATTTTCGGGTTGATCAACTCTTCCTTGGCCCAGATGCCGCCCAGCGGATTGAGGCCGTTGGTCAAGGCTTTGCCGAAGACGATGACGTCCGGTTTGACGTCGAAATGTTCGATCGACCACAGCTTGCCGGTGCGGTAGAAACCCATCTGGATTTCGTCGACCACCATCAGGATGCCGTGCTGATCCAGCACATGCTTGAGTTCGCTGTAGAAGTTCATCGGCGGAATCACGTAGCCGCCGGTGCCCTGGATCGGCTCGACGTAGAACGCGGCGTATTCACTCTGGCCGACTTTCGGGTCCCAGACGCCGTTGTATTCGGTCTCGAACAGACGGGCGAATTGCTGCACGCACTGGCTGCCGTACTCTTCCTTGGTCATGCCTTTCGGGCCACGGAAGTGGTACGGGAACGGGATGAAATTGGCGCGCTCGCCAAAGTGGCCGTAGCGGCGGCGATAGCGGTAGCTGGAGGTGATCGACGAGGCGCCCAGCGTCCGGCCGTGATAACCGCCCTCGAAGGCGAACATCAGGCTTTTGCCGTTGGTGGCGTTGCGCACGACTTTCAGCGAGTCCTCGATGGACTGCGAACCACCGACGTTGAAGTGCACGCGACCGTCGAGGCCGAACTTCTTCTTGGCGTCGACCGCGATCATTTCCGAGAGCTCGATCTTGCCTTTGTGCAGGTATTGGCTGGCGATCTGCGGCAGGGTGTCGATCTGTTGTTTCAGCGCGTTGTTCAGGCGTGGGTTGGCGTAACCGAAGTTGACGGCCGAGTACCACATTTGCAGGTCGAGGTAGGCCTGGTCTTCGGTGTCCCAGACGTAGGAGCCTTTGCAACGGCTGAAAATACGCGGTGGGTCGATGTAGTGAACGGTGTCGCCGTAGGAGCAGTATTTGGCTTCTTTATCCAGGAGGATCTGGTCTTCAGGGGTGGCGATTCGACTATCAGACATGGTGGAAGATTTCCTGTGTTTCAACGTTGAAAGTGGTGGCGTTGGCAGCGCTGGCGTTTGGCAGCAGAGCCAGCAGGGCCGGGAGTTCGGCGAAGCTGTCGAAGCGCGCATGGGCGATGCCGTTGCGCTCGCAGTGTTCGGCCAGGCGATCCTTGGCGAATACGAAATCGGCGGTGGCGGCCACGCACATATCGGACTGGCCATCGCCGATCACCAGCACGCGTTTAGTGCTGGGGGTGGATTTGCATTTGCAGTTACCGGAAGCGGCGCGGCAGGCGTCGCTGGCATGCGGGAAGTCGATGCGCCAGCTGTCGTGGTCAAGCTGTCGCAAGCGGTTGGCGAGGATCGGCAACAGGCTCACATAGTGGCGCGCCAGGATCCGGGCGATGCCTTGCTCGATGCCGTCGCTGACCACTTCAAACGAAGCGCCGAGGCCGATGGCGTGGTCGACGAAGTCGGGGAAGTCCGGGTCGATCTCGATGGAGTCGAAGAACCCGAGCAGTTCACTGGGTGTGGCCTTGACCAGCGCGAGCTGGCGGCTGAGGCATTCACGGGAACCGATATTGCCGGCCAGCCACTCGTTTTCGATCGCTTCCCAACTCGGGGCGGCGAAGCGTTGGAGGATGCTGTCGATCACGTCGGTGCGGGTGATGGTCCCGTCGAAATCACACACGATATGCCAGTCAATCATCTGCAGTACCTATTGGGCGTTGCGCGCTGTCTGCGCTTGCCAAGGGGATAGAGCAGGGACTGTGCCAACCGGGTTTGGCCCAGCAGGGCTGGGGTTTTGGCGGGATTGGAGTGCTGCGAAGCTACAATTTTTGTAGGTTGCTACAAACAACATGAGTGCTTGCGCGGGGGAGGTGAAAAGGGGATTGATGCGCGCCTGTCCCGTACAAGGAATGGCCTCATGTCGAGGATCACTGTTGTTCTATTCGCCGCGCTGATGTGCCTGTCGGCCAGTGTGTCAGCGGCTGGCATTGCCGGGGAGGCCGGGGCGGGTCTGAGCTATCAGCCACACGACCCGAGCGGCAGTCGCTACGAAGTCCGACCGGTGCCGTACCTCGATCTGGACTGGGGCGATGTCAGCCTCGGCACGGATGATGGCCTGACCTGGAACGCGCTGAAGGCCAACGGTTTCAGCGCCGGACCGTTCGTGAATTACCTGCCGGGACGGACTGCCAATGGTGAGCTGCAAGGCTTGCACGACGTGCCGGACATGGGCGAAGTGGGCGGGTTTGTGCAGTACGCGCCGGCCGATTTCTGGCGGGTGTTTGCCTCGGTCGGACAAGCGGTAGGCGCGCGTGGCGGGGTGTTGGGCCGGGTCGGCGGGGAGGTGGGTTATCCCGTGGGTGGCGGGGTGATTGGCAGTTCCAATGTGACGGCGCACTTTGCCAATGCCCGGCAGAATCAGGCGTTTTTTGGTGTGAATGGGGATGAGTCGTTGGCCTCCGGGATTCGGCCTTATAACGCTGGGGGCGGTTTGCAGAATGTGGCGCTGACCCAGAGTTTTGAGTTTCCACTGGCACCGCATTGGTCGCTGCTGACCAGTGCGAGCTGGATTCACCTGACGGGTTCGGCGGCGGATAGCAGCCTTGTCAAACAGGTTGGGGAGAGCAATCAGGGCGAAGTGCAGGCGGCCATTGCCTACAAGTTCAACTGAAGGATTTGTATTGAGTTGACTGACGCCTTCGCGAGCAAGCCCGCTCCCACATTCGACCGAGTTTTTCCTGAATAAATGCGATCAAAATGTGGGAGCGGGCTTGCTCGCGAAGGCGTCTTCGAATTCGATGGAGATCTAGGTTTCTTCGCCCTCAGCCAACAACGCAATCCCGCCAATAATCACCGCCACCCCCACCCAGTGCAGTCCGCTGATCTGCTCCCCCAGCCCTAGCCACGACCCGAGCAAAACCCCGACAAACACCAATGAACTCAACGGAAACGCCAGCGACAAACTGCTGCGCCGCAAGATCAACATCCACACAAAAAACGCACCGATACCGCAGCCCACGGCACTCAGTACGCCGGGGTCGACCACTACGGCTTGCAGCCATTGCAGGGTGAACGTCATCTGCCCCAACTGATCGCCGCCGACCTTGGTCGCGATCTGCCCGGCACTTTCCAGAACAATCAGCAGCACCCACAGCACCACGGTACCGAGCCGCCCGTGCAGCCAATCCATCGGTTTTGGCTCAAGCATGGCCGGCACACACGAGCATCACGCCCACCGTAATCACCAGCGTTGCCAACCAGCGTCGGCGGCTGACGGTTTCGCCCAGCACCACGTTGCCCGCCAGCACCACGCCGCAATAAGCCAGCGCTCCGGCCGGAAACAACAGGCTCAGCGGGGCGCGGGACAAGGCTTCAAGCCAGACGAAAAACTCCAGCGCGTAGGCGCCGATCCCGGCCCACAGCAGCGGCGCGTTGAACACCTGGCCCCAGAAGGCATTCAGCCGGAAACCGCCTTCGAGTTCCGGCAAACGGTCCAGGCCGAGCTTGAAACAGAGCTGGCCGATGACGTCCAGCACGATGGAAAAGGCGACCAGCAGGATGACGGTGAAGGTCAGGTCGGGATCTAGGATAGGCACAGTCAGGATTCACCCTTGGCGGATCCTCCCGGACACCGGCGTCATCGAACATGAAGGCCGGCCGGGAGGGCTTTGCGGGGTAAATGCAAGGGACGGGCCAGTGAGGCTGATGGAGATCCCTGTGGGAGCGAGCCTGCCCGCGATAGCGGACTGTTAGTCAACATCAATGGTGAATGACAGTCCGCTATCGCGAGCAGGCTCACTCCTACAAGGGAATTGTGGGGTGTCAGGAGTGGAGGCGAACCCAGACCGAGACGAGGACTGTCGCCGCGATCAGCCAACCCACGGCCGCCACGGCCAACGAAGCCTCCAACCGCATCCGGTCCACCATCACGTACAACGTCGCCAGGTAAACGAAGTACGGAATGATCGACCACATGCCAAACACGATGGTGGTCTTCAAATCCTCCACCGAGCGTCCTTTGCCGACGATGAAATGCGCAATCAGCGCAAAGGTCGGAAACAACGGTACCAGCCCGGCGATGTAGTAATTCTTGGTCTTGGCCAGTGCCGCCAGAATCAGCACCACCGCCGCGCCCAGCGCCGCTTTCAGCATCAGATCCATCAGTGGCTCAGCCCGTACTTTTTGACTTTGTCGAACAGCGTGGTCTTGGCCATGCCCAGTTCCAGGCTGGCCTGGGTCAAGTTGCCGCCGCTGCGTTGCAAGGCGTCGCCGAGCAAGGTGCGTTCGAAGGCTTCCACCGCTTCGGCGAACGCCAGGCCCTGATTGCTGCCACTGGCGCCGGTTTTCTTGAAGGCCGGCAAACCGAGGGCAAAGCGTTCGGCGACGTTGCGCAATTCCCGCACGTTACCCGGCCAGTCGTGGCTCATCAGGTTCGACAGGGTCTGGTTGTCCAGCTCCGGCACGGCGCGGTCAAAGCGCAGTGACGATTGCTGCAAAAAGTGCTCGAACAATTGCAGGATGTCCTCGCGACGTTCGCGCAACGGTGGCAGTTCCAGGGTCACCACGTTCAAGCGGTAATACAGGTCGCTGCGGAATTCGCCGGCCTTGCTGGTTTCGGCGAGGTCGGATTTGGTGGCCGCGATCACTCGGCAATCCACCGCCACGCTCTGGTTCGAGCCGAGGCGTTCGAGGGTGCGTTCCTGCAACACCCGCAACAATTTGATTTGCAGCGGCAGGGGCATGCTTTCGACTTCGTCGAGGAACAGCGTGCCGCCGTCGGCGTGTTCGATCTTGCCGATTCGCCGCTTGCCGGCGCCGGTGAACGCGTTGGCCTCGTGACCGAAGATTTCGCTTTCGAACAGGTTCTCCGGCAAGCCGCCGCAGTTCAGCGCGACGAATTGTTTGGTGTGACGGCGACTGAAGTCATGCAGGCAACGCGCGACCAGTTCTTTACCGGTGCCGGTCTCGCCTTCGATCAATACGTTGGCCGAGGTATCGGCAACGTTGGCAATCAACTCGCGCAAGTTCTGCATGGCCGGCGAACGGCCGATGATCCGGCCTTCCAGCGAGTCGCGTTCCGCCAGTTGCCGGCGCAACGAAGAGACTTCGCGGGCGAGGCTGCGTTGTTCCAGCGCACGGCGTGCAACGTCCACCAGGCGTTCCGGGGAGAAGGGTTTCTCCATGAAGTCATAGGCGCCTTTTTGCATCGCGCCGACCGCCATGGAGATGTCGCCGTGACCGGTAATCAGTACCACCGGCAGGCTGCGATCACGGGCCTTGAGCCGGTTCAGCAGTTCCAGGCCATCGATGCCGGGCAGGCGAATGTCGCTGATGACGATGCCGGCGAAGTTGTCGCCGACCCGTTCCAGCGCTTCTTCGGCACTGCCGACGCCGACGCAGGGAATGTCTTCCAGGGTCAGCGCCTGTTGGCAGCCGAGCAGCACATGAGGGTCGTCTTCGACGATCAGCACACTAAGGTCGTTGTTCATATTGGCTCGGCGAGAGTGGGGCTTACCAACGGTAAACTGAGGACGAAGGTGGTACCACCGCTGGCCGGGTGTTCGACACCCAAATGTCCGCCCGTGGCGGCGGCCAGGCTGGCGGACAGGGTCAGGCCGAGGCCCAGCCCCTGTTCGCCGGGTTTGGTGGTGAAGAACGGTTCGAACAGATGCTTGCGCGCTTCGGCGTCAATGCCGTGGCCGTTGTCGCGCACGCGCAGGCGATATTTGCCGTCAAATTCGTCGCCTTCCAGCCACAGTTCCGGCAACGGCTGGGCCTGCATGGCGTCGAGGGCATTGCCGATCAGGTTGACCAGAATCTGTTCGAGGCGGGTCTGGTCGATCTGCACCTGCACATCGGCGAACTCGCGATGCAATTGCAGATGAACACTTTCCACCCGACCGCCGAGCAGTTGCAGGGCCGCGTCCACGGCTTTGCCGAGGCAGGCCTGGCCTTTGTCGTCGCCACGACGGGCGAAGGAGCGCAGGCTGGCAGTGATCCGGCCCATGCGGTCGATCAGTTCATTAATGGTCTTGAGGTTGGTGCTGGCGACATCCAGCTGACCGCGTTCCAGAAAGCGCACGGTGTTGCCGGACAAGGTGCGCAGCGCCGCCAGTGGCTGGTTCAATTCATGGGCAATGCTGGTCGACATCTGGCCGATGGCCGCGAGTTTGCCGGCCTGCACCAGTTCATCCTGGGCACGGCGCAGCGTCTCTTCAGCCAGCCGGCGTTCGCGGATCTGACCCTTGAGCCGTTCGTTGCTGGCGCGCAGGTCGGTGGTGCGTTCGGTAATCCGACGCTCCAGTTGATTGTTGGCTTCTTGCAAGGCTTCCCGGGCGGCGAGGCGGGTGGCGATGACCTTGCGCCGCTCGTTCCAGGCAATCAGCAGGAACGCCACCAGAGCGAAGGCCACCGCCACCAGAATCCCTTGGTTGATCGCCTCTCGACGCAAATCCTGAAGCGGCGTGAGCAGGGTGAAATTCCACGGCGTGTCGCTCAGGGGCCGGGTCTGGGCCAGGTAGCTGATGTCCTCTTCGTCGGATTCCACTTCGCTGTTGGCGGGGAAGGTCAGTTTCTCCACACCCTCGGCCAGGGTTTCACGGGCCAGCGGTTGCAGTTCGTTCAGCGGGAACCAGTAGTACTGGAGGCTGCGGGCGAGTTTTTCTTTGGTTTCATCGCTCAACGGCACGACTGACTTCAGGCGTCGCGCCGGATCGCTGGAGAGGATGATGATGCCGTTTTCATCGCTGACGAACGCTTCGAGGCGCGCCCGTTGCCAGCGTTCTTCCATGGCTTCGAGGCGCACTTTGACCACCGCGACGCCGATGATCTTGCCGTGCTCTTCCAGGCCGTGGGCCAGGTAATAACCGGGTTCGCCGTTGGTGCTGCCGATGCCGTAGAAACGACCCGGCTGGCCACGAATGGCGTTCTGGAAATAGGCGCGGAAGGACAGGTCTTCACCGAGGTAACTGTCGACATCGCGCCAGTTGCTGGTGGCCATGACGCGACCGGTGGTGTCCATCACATAGATAGCCCGACTGCGGCTGCGCCGGTTCAGGCCTTCAAGGTAATCATTGACCGTTTGCCGGTGTTCCGGCGATGGGTCGTCCAGCAGTTTCGACACACTGGATTCGAGTTCCAGCAGGCTGGGGAGGTAGGTGTACTTGCTGATCTCGCTCTCGACGGCGCGGGCGTGCAGTTCGAGCTGACGCTGGCCATTCTCGCTGAGGCTGCGAATACCGTAGTGTTCACTGATCCAGAAGCCGGCATAACCCAGTCCGATCATCAGGGCGACGATCAGCGGTGGCAGGAACAAATGGCGAATCAGACGGGGTTTCACGGCAAGTGATGGCAGCGCTGCGCGATGGAGAGAGGGGTCGCATTTCATCACAGATGCCTTGGGTCAACCACAACACAAATCTATAAGCCACCACTGGACCAGTGTGGGAGCGGTGTTGCTTAGTGCTGCAAAATCTTGTTGAGGAAGTGCTGTGTCCGCTCGGCACGGTGGCTGATGTCGCCGAAGAACTCTTCTTTCTGGCAGTCCTCGATGATTTTGCCCGCGTCCATGAAGATCACCCGGTCCGCCACTTTACGGGCGAAGCCCATTTCGTGGGTCACGCACATCATGGTCATGCCTTCGTGGGCCAGTTGCACCATGACGTCGAGCACTTCGTTGACCATTTCCGGGTCGAGCGCCGAGGTCGGTTCGTCGAACAGCATGACGATCGGGTCCATCGCCAGCGCACGGGCAATCGCCACACGCTGTTGCTGACCACCGGACAGCTGGCCCGGATGCTTGTGCGCATGGGCCGACAGCCCGACGCGCTCAAGCAGTTGCAGGCCTTTCTTGGTGGCTTCTTCCTTGCTGCGGCCCAACACCTTGATCTGCGCGATGGTCAGGTTTTCGGTGATGGTCAGGTGCGGGAACAGTTCGAAATGCTGGAACACCATGCCCACGCGCGAACGCAGTTTCGGCAGGTTGGTCTTCGGGTCGGCGATGGACGTGCCATCGACCACGATGTCGCCTTTCTGGAACGGTTCCAGGGCGTTGACGCATTTGATCAGCGTGGATTTGCCGGAACCGGACGGCCCGCACACCACGATCACTTCGCCTTTTTTGACCTCGGTGCTGCAATCAGTCAGTACCTGGAAGTCGCCATACCACTTGTTGATGTTCTTGATAGAGATCATACGGCAAACCTTTTTTGCAGACGCTTGACCAGCAGCGAGGCGGCAAAGCTGATTGTGAAGTACACGAGACCTGCGAAGACCAGGAACTCATTGGAGCGACCAATGATGTCGCCGCTGGCACGCGAGGCGTTGAGGAAATCCACCAGGCCGACCGCGTAGACCAGCGAGGTGTCCTGGAACAGGATGATGCTCTGTTGCAGCAACAGCGGGGTCATCTTGCGGAACGCTTGCGGCAGGATGATCAGACGCATCATCTGGCCGTACGTCATGCCCAGTGCCTGGGCTGCGCCCATCTGGCCTTTGGGAATCGACTGCACACCGGCCCGGACGATTTCGCAGAAGTACGCCGCTTCAAACATCATGAAGGCCACGATGCACGAAGCGAACGCGCCGATCGGGGTGTCTTCGCCGGTGATCCAGCGCAGCACGAACGGCACCGCCAGGTAGAACCAGGTGATCACCAGCAGCAGCGGGATCGAGCGGAAGTAGTTAACGTACGCGCCGGCCAGGTTCGACAGCAGTTTGCTGTGGGACAGACGGCACAGCGCCAGGATGGTGCCGAGGATGATCCCGCCGATCACGCCCAGCGCCATCAGTTGCAGGGTCATGACCATGCCGTTCCACAAGCCCGGCAAGGACGGGATGATGCCCGAGAAGTCGAATTCCATCATTTACCCCCTACGGAGATCAGGCCCGGTACGGCGACTTTCTTCTCGACCAGACGCATCAGCAGCATCAGGCTCATGTTCAGGGTGAAGTAGATCAGGGTCGCCAGGGTGAACGCCTCGAACAGGTTGGCAGAGAACTCGGCGGTCTGTTTGGTTTGCGCGAGCAACTCCATCAAGCCGATCAGCGAGGCCACGGACGTGTTCTTGAACACGTTGAGGAATTCCGAGGTGAGCGGCGGAATGATGATCCGGTAGGCCTGGGGCAGCAGCACGTTCCAGTAGATCTGCGGCAGCTTGAAGCCCATGGCGCGGGCCGCAGCTTCCTGACCTTTGGGCAGGGCCTGGATACCGGTGCGCACTTGTTCGCAAACGCGAGCGGTGGTGAACAGGCCCAGGCAGACGACGACGCTGAGGAAAGCCGAAGTGGTCGGGTTGAGGTCCTGTTTGTACCAGTCCTGCAGGTTTTGCGGCAGCAGATCGGGCACCAGGAAGTACCAGATGAACAGCTGAACCAGCAGCGGCACGTTACGGAAAAGTTCGACGTAGCAGGTCGCGATGCCCGATACGATGCGATTCGGCACGGTGCGCATGACGCCCAGAATCGAGCCCAGTGTCAGGGCAATGATCCAGGCCACGATGGCGATGGCAATGGTCCAGCCCAGGCCGGTGATGTACCAGTCGAGATAGGTCTCGCTGCCAACGCCGGTGGACTTGAAGAACACGCCCCAGTCCCAGTTGTAATTCATTAGGGTCTCCCCTCAGATCGATCGATGTACAAGTGCCCGCCTGGGGAAGCTCCGTTCCCGCCCTGATCGTAAAGATCAGGCACACACGAGCGGCTCGACAGCCACCGGTTCGAGTGTTTCCAAAAATGCCAGCAGGGAGTGACAAACTCCTGGGAGGGCAGCGGCCCTCTCAGGAGATAAGGGTAGTCAGAAAATCAGGACTTCTTGTCGTCAGCCGCTTTATCGGTCGGGCTGGCGATCAATTTCTTGAGCTCGTCGCTCATCGGGAAGTTCAGGTTCAGGCCTTTTGGCGGGATTGGCTGCATGAACCATTTTTCGTAGATCTTGTTGATCTCGCCCGACTTGTAGGTGGCGACGATGGCGTCATCCACAGCCTTTTTGAACGGCTCGTCGCCCTTGCGGACCATGCAGCCGTAGATTTCGTAGGACTGTGGAGTGCCGGTTACGGCCCAGTCATCGGCTTTCTTGGCTTTGGCGGCTTCGCCGGCCAGCAGGGCGTCGTCCATCATGAAGGCAACAGCGCGGCCCGATTCCAGCATCTGGAAGGACTCGCCGTGGTCTTTGGCGGAGATGACGTTCATGCCCATTTGCTTGTCGGCGTTCATCGACTTGAGCAGGCGCTCGGACGTGGTGCCCGCGGTGGTCACGACGTTCTTGCCTTTCAGGTCGGTGAAGTCTTTGTACGGCGAATCTTTCTTGGACAGCAGACGGGTGCCGATCTCGAAGATGCCGACGGAGAAGTCAACTTGCTGCTGACGCTCGACGTTGTTGGTGGTGGAGCCGCACTCGACGTCCACGGTGCCGTTCTGCACCAGCGGGATACGGGTTTGCGAGGTCACCAGGTTGTATTTGACCTGGAGGTTCGGCATGTCCAGGTCTTTCTTGATGGCTTCAACGATTTTCAGTTGCAGATCGTGGGAGTAGCCCACCGGTTTGCCGGAAGCATCCGCGATGTAGGAAAACGGGATGGAGGCGTCACGATGCCCGAGGGTGATGACACCGGACTCTTTGATCTTTTTCAGGGTGCCGGTGAGTTCGGCGGCGAAAACCGGAGTGCTGATCAGAGCGGCAGCAATGGCTGCGCCCAGGATATGGGGAACGATGCGCATCAAATTTTCCTCGACATTGTTTTTTTTATGGAGCCAGTTCGTCGGCCCTTTTGTGCTTCGAATGCCGGTGGGTTCCTGGAGAGGCGCAACAGGCATTCGTCGAAGAAGTGTAGAGCATGACTCGTGCCAGGCCAGGTGTGACAGATCAACTTATTGATTTATAAGGAGATTAAATATTTATGGCGTTATTTTTCGCGAGGAATAATCCGGTTAACCGAATCGACTGACGGGTCGCGTTCGGAAAACCGAATATCCTGCCGAGCACATATCCATTGTGGGAGCGGGCTTGCTTGCGAAAGCGGTGTATCAGTCAAAGCAGTTGTCGAGTGACACGACGCCTTCGCGAGCAAGCCCGCTCCCACATTTGATCGATGTTGTTCTTCAGAAAGCAAAAAGCCCCTGAATCGTGAGATTCAGGGGCTTGGTTTTGAGCGATTGCCGATCAGGCCGCTTCGATCTTGCTGCGGTTCTGTTCAACCTTGCTCAGGTAATCCGCGAGCTTCTGCTGTTCTGCCGGGGTGGTGAACAGCCCGAGCTTGCTGCGACGCCACAGAATGTCATGCGCGGTGGTCGCCCACTCATCGCTGCACAGGTAATCGACTTCACGGGTATAGAGCCCGCCGCCGATGTGTTCACCCATGTCGCCGAGGTTCTGTACGCCTTCGAGCATGCGCCAGGTGCGGCTGCCGTAAGTGGTGGCCCAGCGGCGGGCGATTTCGGTCGGCACCCAGTCGTACTTGTCGCGAATCAAGGCGCACAAGGCTTGCGGGGTGGTCATGTCTTCACCGCCCGGCAGCGTGGCGCTGGCGGTCCAGCTTGGCTTGATGTGCGTGAAATACGGGGCCAGTTGTGCCAGCGCCGACTCGGCCAGTTTGCGGTAGGTGGTCAGCTTGCCACCGAACACCGACAGCAATGGCGCTTCTTCACCGGTGCCCGACAGCGCCAGGGTGTAGTCGCGGGTGACAGCCGACGGGTTGTCGGACTCGTCGTTGCACAGCGGGCGAACGCCTGAATAGCTGTGCAGGATGTCGTCCCGGCTGATCTGCTTCTTGAAGTGGGCGTTGACCACTTTCAGCAGGTAGTCGGTTTCGCCTTCGGTGATTGCCACTTTGGCGGGATCGCCGGTGTATTCACGGTCGGTGGTGCCGATCAGGGTGAAGTGGTTCAGGTACGGAATGGTGAAGACGATGCGCTGATCTTCGTTTTGCAGAATGTGCGCATGTTCGCCTTCGTACAGCTTCGGCACGATCAGGTGGCTGCCCTGGATCAGGCGAATGCCGTACGGCGATTCCATCTTCAGGTCGTCACGAATGAACTTGGCGACCCACGGGCCGGCCGCGTTCACCAGGGCCTTGGCGCGGATCGAAAACAGGCTGCCATCGGCGCGCTCCAGGTGCAGGTGCCACAAGCCTTTGGTGCGGCGAGCACTGACGCAACGGGTCTGGGTGTGAACGTGGGCACCTTTTTCGCGGGCGGCCATGGCGTTCAGCACAACGAGGCGCGCGTCATCGACCCAGCAATCGGAGTATTCGAAGCCTTTGGTGATTTCGCTTTTCAGCGCGCTGTCCGCACCGAACTTGAGGCTTTTCGAACCGGCCAGTTTTTCCCGTTTGCCGAGGTGGTCATACAGGAACAGGCCGGCACGAATCATCCACGCCGGACGCAGGTGCGGGCGATGCGGCAACACGAAGCGCATCTGCTTGACGATGTGCGGCGCCTTGGCCAACAGCACTTCGCGCTCGGCGAGGGCTTCGCGCACCAGGCGGAATTCGTAATGTTCGAGGTAGCGCAGGCCGCCGTGGATCAGCTTGCTGCTGGCCGAGGACGTGTGGCTGGCCAGGTCATCCTTTTCACAAAGGAACACCGAAAGACCGCGGCCGGCGGCATCCGCTGCAATCCCAACGCCATTGATCCCGCCACCGATGACGGCGATGTCGTAGACCTCAGCGAGAGGGGGCGTAGGCAAGGTGGAAGTGGGCATCGGCAGGCCTCGGTGCTTGTTTTATGTATTTGAATTCGAACATCAATGTTCATTTGCGAAAATGGTAGCCCATAAAGACGCCCACAGCCAGCTAACTTCGATTGAAAAAACTGATCGAAGGGCGGTTAAAGGAAAATTTTCGAACATTGCACGAGAGGGAAAGAGCTTTTGTGACGAGGGAGCTTGCTCCCGTTGAGTGCGTAGCACTCCCAAAAGGTGGGATGCGATTTACTGATGGACCGCATTGTCTGGATTGGGGCGGCTTCGCCACCCAGCGGGAGCAAGCTCCCTCGCCACAGGGGAGCTGCTTTTGGGGGATTAAACGACTTCGAGTCGAATTTTGTGCTGACTCAACAACTGCGCCAGCGCCGGCACCGGCGGCTGATCGGTGACCAGGCAATCGATCAGGCTGATTGGTCCCAGGCGAATCATGGCGTTGCGCCCGAATTTGCTGGAGTCCGCCGCCAGAATCACCTGACGCGCATTAGCGATGATCGCCTGCGACACCCGCACTTCCTGATAATCGAAGTCCAGCAGGCTGCCGTCTTCGTCGATACCGCTGATGCCCACCAACGCGAAGTCGACTTTGAACTGGTTGATAAAGTCGACGCTCGCCTGACCGACCACACCGCCATCGCGCCGCACGTTGCCACCGGTCAGCAGAACGTCGAAGTCGTCCTTGGCGCTGAGCATCGAGGCCACGTGCAGGTTGTTGGTGATGATTTTCAGGTGATTGTGGTTGAGCAGCGCCCGGGCAATCGATTCGGTGGTGGTACCGATATTGATGAACAACGAGGCGTGATCGGGGATCTGGGCTGCAATGGCTTCGCCGATGCGCTGTTTTTCATCGCGCATCTGATCGGCGCGCATGGCATACGCGGTGTTTTCCACACTGGAGTCGTAGGCCGCGCCGCCATGGTAGCGACGTAACAGATTGGCTTCCGCGAGCTGATTGATATCGCGGCGGATGGTTTGCGGTGTGACGACGAACAGCGTGGCCATTTCCTCGATGCTGACGTAGCCGCGTTCGCGAACCAGTTCGAGGATTTGCTGCTGACGGGGAGGCAGATTCATGGGGCTTCCTTTGGGCTGCCGTGCAAAATTTGCCCATGATGCCGCAGGAATCCGCTCCCGACCAGTTACAACCTAATCCGAACCCGTTGTTGGCTTATTCAGCGCCTTCATGCGGTTCCCAATCGCGGGTGCGGCTGACGGCTTTTTTCCAGCCGGCGTAGAGTTTTTCCTTCGCGGCTTCGTCCAGGGTCGGTTCGAATTCGCGCTCGATCACGGCCTTGCCGCGCAGTTCCTCCAGGCTGCCCCAGAAGCCACACGCCAGGCCGGCCAGGTAAGCAGCGCCGAGTGCAGTGGTTTCACGCATTTGCGGGCGTTCGACCTGAGTGCCGAGGATGTCGGCCTGGAATTGCATCAGGAAGTTGTTCGCTACCGCACCGCCGTCCACGCGCAGGGCTTTGAGGCGTTCGCCGGAATCCTGTTGCATGGCGTCGAGCACGTCGCGGGTCTGGTAGGCAATCGACTCCAGCGCGGCACGAATGATGTGATCCACGCGCACGCCGCGGGTCAGGCCGAACAGTGCGCCGCGGGCATACGGGTCCCAGTACGGCGCACCCAGGCCGGTGAATGCCGGCACCAGGTACACGCCGTTGCTGTCCTTGACCTTGTTGGCGAAGTATTCGGTGTCATGGGCGTCATTGATGATTTTCAGTTCATCACGCAGCCACTGAACCGTGGAGCCGCCGTTGAATACCGCGCCTTCCAGTGCGTAGGCCACTTCGCCTTTTGGGCCGCAAGCGATGGTGGTGAGCATGCCGTGCTTGGACTTCACCGCTTTGTCGCCAGTGTTCATCAGCAGGAAGCAGCCGGTGCCGTAGGTGTTTTTCGCCTGGCCAGGCTCGACGCACATCTGGCCGAACAGCGCGGCTTGCTGGTCACCGGCAATACCGCCGATGGCAATGCCGCTTTTGGTGTGGCCGTAGATTTCGGACGAGGATTTAACTTCCGGTAGCATCTCGCGCGGAATGTCCAGCACCTCCAGCATCTTCGCGTCCCACTCCAGTGTGTGGATGTTGAAGAGCATGGTGCGCGAGGCGTTGGTGTAGTCGGTGACGTGGACTTTACCGCCGGTAAATTTCCAGATCAGCCAGCTGTCGACGGTGCCGAACAGCAGTTCGCCGTTGCGCGCACGCTCGCGGCTGCCTTCGACGTTGTCGAGGATCCACTTGAGCTTGGTGCCGGAGAAGTACGGGTCAGTGACCAGGCCCGTGGTGTCGCTGATGTATTGCTCGTGACCGTCGCGCTTGAGTTGCTGGCAGATCTCGGTGCTGCGGCGGCACTGCCAGACGATCGCGTTGTAGATCGGGCGGCCGGTGGTCTTGTCCCAGACCACGGTGGTTTCGCGCTGGTTGGTGATGCCGATGGCCGCGACCTGGTCGTGATGCAGGCCGGCTTGTGCCAGGGCCTCGACCATCACGGCGCTTTGGGTGGCGAAGATTTCCATCGGATCATGTTCGACCCAACCGGCTTGCGGGTAATGCTGGGCGAATTCGCGCTGGGCGGTGCAGACCACGTTCGCATCGCGGTCGAAAATGATCGCGCGCGAGCTGGTCGTACCCTGATCGAGGGCAATGATGTAGTTCTTATTCTGAGTGTCGGTCATGTCGATTGCCTTGGACGAAAAAAGGGAGTGAGGTCAGGCGCGCGCCACAGGGGGCAGGGTCACGCGCCTACGGTATCAAGAAGTTCTTGGTTTGCCGTCAATGGCCGGTGTTGCTTCCTTTGTAGCAGGTGTGGCGCTGGGCAGATGACGGGCAATCAACCCGCGATAGGCGGCAGCACCGAGGCAGGCACCGACAATCGGTGCAAAAACAGGAATCAGGAAGTACGGGATATCACGTCCGCCGGTGAAGGAAATTTCACCCCAGCCCGCGAAGAAAGTCATCAGCTTTGGTCCGAAATCGCGCGCCGGGTTCATCGCGAAACCGGTCAGCGGGCCCATCGAGCTGCCAATCACCGCAATCAGCAGGCCGATCAGCAGCGGCGCCATCGGCCCGTTGGGCAGGCCGTTGTTGTCATCGGTCAGGGACATGATCACGCCCATCAGGATCGCGGTAATGATCACTTCCACCAGGAACGCCTGGGCCGTGGTCAGGGCTGGATTGGGGAAGGTCGAGAACACCGACGCCAATTCCAGGCTGGCTTGAGTGCCGCGGACCATGTGGTGGGTTTGTTCGAAATCGAAGAAGAGATTGCTGTACAGCGTGTAGACCAGCAGCGCGCCGCAAAAGGCGCCCGCCACTTGGGCGAGGATATAGAACGGCAATTTACGCTTTTCGAAGTCAGCGAAAATACTCAGTGCAATGCTCACTGCAGGATTGAGGTGCGCCCCGGAAACCCCGGCGGTGAGGTAGATCGCCATGCTGACGCCGACGCCCCAGATGATGCTGATTTCCCATAAGCCAAAGCTGGCACCCGCGACCTTGAGCGCGGCAACACAACCGGTCCCGAAAAAGATAAGCAGGGCAGTGCCCAGGAACTCGGCCATGCATTGGCTCGAGAGCGACGGTTGTTGTAAAGCAGTTGTCATTGAAAACCTCAATTGTTTTTGTTGTCTGGCGCTTTTTTCTTCATGGTCCAAGCGCGATTTTCACCAAGGCAGGATCCCCATCCTGGTCTTGGTTTACTGCCGGGTGCTGCTGTAGCACTTTTCGTGCTGTATTCAGATTCGAAAAAATATAGACAAGAAACACTGCTGTCAAAGGTCGAAAGTGAACTGTCGGTCACAATCCAACTATTAGTCAGGTGAATGATCGTATTGTTCACGCAGCGGTTCATGCGCGGACGAACGGTAAAATCCACCGCCAGCCCTTTAAAACAGGGCCGAAATAGAGCCTTTTGCGAGGTAATGTCCTAGAATTCAGCGCAGGATTTTTCTACTGCCGCCCAGTCTGGAGCTGTCATGACCCCCGCATTGGATTTGTTGAAAAAAGTTCGAGCCGAACATCGCGTGCACAGTTACGAACATGATCCAAAGGCCGCTTCCTATGGGTTGGAGGCAGCAGAAAAGCTCGGGCTCGACCCGGCGCAGGTGTTCAAGACCTTGTTGGCGGCCAGTGAAAAAGGTGAATTGCTGGTGGCGGTGGTACCGGTCGTCGGGAGTCTGGACTTGAAGCATCTGGCGCATGCGGCGGGTGTGAAAAAAGTCGAAATGGCCGATCCGGCGGCTGCACAGCGAGCGACGGGTTATCTGTTGGGCGGAATCAGTCCTTTGGGGCAGAAGAAGCGTTTGCGTACATTCATCGATAACTCGGCTCAGCCTTTCGCCAGCATTTTTGTCAGTGCCGGTCGACGTGGTCTGGAAGTGGAGTTGGCGCCGGCGGTGCTGGCTGAGCATACCCAAGCGAAATTCGCCGATATCGGCCGCGCTTGAATCAGGGAGATAGTCATGCAGCTTGAATTTCACCAGGTCGACGCGTTCAGTGATCGGCCGTTCAGTGGCAACCCGGCGATGGTCTATCGGCTCGATGCCTGGCTCGCCGATGAGCTGATGCAGAAAATCGCCGCTGAACACAATCTCGCCGAAACTGCCTTTGTGGTGCGCGAAGGGCAGGGGTGGCACATCCGCTGGTTTACCCCGAGCACCGAGGTGCCATTGTGTGGTCATGCGACGCTGGCCAGCGCTTATGTGTTATTTGAAATCTATAAAGAGCCCGCTGAGCGCCTGGACTTCATTTGCAAGTCCGGCCCGTTGAGTGTGAGTCGCGAAGGTGAGCGTTTGTGGTTGGACTTCCCAGCGATCACGCCTTCGGAAGTGGGTGTCACCCTGGACGTTGAGCGCGCCCTGGGTGTCGAAGTGGTCGATGTGCTGGGTTCAAACGAGTTGTTTGTGGTGTTGGAGTCCGAACAGGCAGTGCTGGATTGCCAGCCAGACATGGCCGCATTGGCCAAGCTGCCGTGGCCCGGGGCGATCGTGACCGCCAAAGGCAGCAAGCATGATTTTGTCTCCCGCTATTTCGCGCCAGCGATTGGTATCAACGAAGACCCGGTGACCGGCTCGACCCATTGCAGCCTGATTCCGTATTGGTCGAAACGGCTGGGTAAAACGAGCCTGACCGCGTATCAGTGTTCGAAGCGCGGTGGGGAGTTGTTCTGTCGATTGGAAGGTGATCGGGTGAAGATCGGCGGGAATGCGACGCTCGTTGCGAGCGGTACGTTGATGCTGGCCTGACGCAAATCGAATGTGGGAGCGGGCTTGCTCGCGAAGGCGGACTATCAGTCGACATTTTCGTTGACTGACACACCGCTTTCGCGAGCAAGCCCGCTCCCACATTTGCTCCGCGTGAATCTCAGTTGGTGTTGCTGTAGCGGCGCACGCCCGATTCGACGGCGGGAATCTGCGCAGCAATGCTGCCGGACGCCTGAAACAGCACCAGGTGATCAGCCGCCACACGAATGCCGACGTCAGCGCCGACCTGATGATCAGCATGGCTCGGGAAAATCGATTCCAGCTGCGCCCCGGTCGGCATCTGCAACCGATATAACGTCGATGCGCCCTGGAACGACTTGCCGACAATTCGTGCTTTCAACGAGCTGTCCGGTGCGTAGACGATATCGTCCGGACGCAGCAACACGTCCACCGCGCCGCCCATCGGCCAGGTGTAGGCCCGGTTGCCGCGCAATTCACCCAGCTCGGTCAGCACCGATTCCGGGCTGCTTAACTGGCCGCGAATGAAGTAACCCTGGCCAATGAAGCTGGCCACAAACGGTGTCTGCGGTTCGTGATACAGGTTGTAAGGCGTGTCCCACTGCTCCAGTCGACCTTCCTTGAACACGCCGACATGATCGCTGACCGCGAATGCTTCTTCCTGGTCGTGGGTCACCAGAATCGCGCTGGTGCCTCGGGCCTTGAGAATGTCGCGCACTTCATGGCTGAGCTTGCGTCGCAGTTCGCCATCAAGGTTTGAGAAGGGTTCGTCGAGCAACAGCAGTTGCGGTTCCGGTGCCAAGGCGCGGGCCAAGGCAACACGCTGTTGCTGGCCGCCGGACAGTTCATGCGGGAAGCGCTTGCCGAGGTTCTTCAGGTTGACCAGTTCCAGCAGCTCCTCGATCACGCGATCCTTTTGCGGATGCTTGCGAATCCCGAAGGCAATGTTCTCGGCCACGCTCAAATGCGGAAACAGCGCGTAATCCTGGAACACCATGCCGATCCGGCGTTTCTCCGGGGCGAGGGTGAAACCGGCGCGGGAGATGGTCTCTCCGGCCAAGGTGATTTCACCTTCGTGCACCGGTTCGAAACCGGCAATTGCCCGCAACGTGGTGGTTTTGCCGCAGCCCGAAGAGCCGAGCAGGCAACCGATGTCGCCGGCATTCAAATGCAGGTTGAGGTTCTGCACGACACGCTGGTCTTGATAGCCGCAGGCGAGGTTGCGCAGGTTAAGCAGTAATGGCTGGCTCATGCGTGGTGATACGAAGGCGGGACGAGAAATTCGAGCAGGGCCTTCTGTGCGTGAAGACGGTTTTCGGCTTGATCCCAGGCGACCGAGCGATTGTCGTCGAGCAGGTCGACACTGATCTCTTCGCCGCGGTGAGCCGGCAGGCAGTGCATGAACAGCACGTCTTCTGCGGCCAGGTCGAGCAGCGCGCGATTGACCTGGTAGGGCGCGAACAGCTTCAGGCGCTTGGCGGTTTCTTCTTCCTGGCCCATGGAGGTCCAGACGTCGGTGCTCACCAGGTGGGCGCCGCGCACGGCTTCCTTTGGATCGCGGACGATGGTCACGCGATCGCCGGCCTTGGCCACGAAATCAGGGTTGGGTTCATAACCTTCAGGGCAGGCAATGCGCAGCTGGAAGTCGAACTGGATCGCCGCTTCTATATAGCTGTTGCACATGTTGTTGCCATCGCCGATCCAGGCCACGGTCTTGCCCTGGATCGAACCACGATGTTCGAGGAAGGTCTGCATGTCGGCCAGCAACTGGCACGGGTGCAGGTCGTCGGACAGGCCGTTGATCACCGGCACGCGCGAGTTGGCGGCGAATTCGGTCAGGGTGCTGTGGGCAAAGGTTCGGATCATCACGGCGTCGAGCATGCTCGACATGACGATCGCGCAGTCGCCGATCGGCTCGCCACGGCCCAGTTGCGTGTCGCGCGGCGACAGGAAAATCGCCTGGCCGCCGAGCTGGATCATGCCGGCTTCGAACGAGATCCGGGTACGGGTGGAGGACTTCTCGAAAATCATCCCCAGGACGCGGTTTTTCAGAGGCTCGAACAGTACGCCGCGGTTACGCAGGTCCTTGAGCTCAACGCCTCGACGGATCACGCTGACCAGCTCTTCGGGCGTGCAATCCATCAGGGAGAGAAAGTGCCTTGCGCTCATCATTGACTACCTTTTTGCTACAAACCGCAGATGCTCAAAGCCTTGTTTAACGGAACAACGGGCGAGACCTGCGGCGTAAGCCGCACGGGGCGACGAATTAGGGGAAGGCGCGATCTTATAATTAAATGTCGCGTCTTACCAATAGGGCTACGTTTTTTAGGGAGTTTCAGAGGGGCTACGGTCTGATCGCCATAGCACTTTTGAAGCCTTTTTCCTGAGGGCAGCCGCGCATTTGTACACTGGGGTTGCGGGGCTTTGCAATCCGGCGGGGCGGCGATGGTTCAATGGCGGTCGGTTTCTGGCACGAGATTCGAGGACTTCGCTGGCAATGTGCCTTTACTGAAACATTTGCTAATGCAAAGTGCTGGGTTATAACTACCTGACGAGTGACGCAGGAAGCCTTCGAAATGGAATCGAAAGAACAGCTGTTAATGGATTTACTCGGCCTTACGGCCCGCTCCCTGACCCACCTCACCGCCTCCATGACCTCGATGTGCTTCGAGCTGATGCGCAGTGAAGACGAAGTGACCAAAGCCGCCGGTCGGCGGATGATTGATCGCATGGCAACCATTAGCACCGGGCTCGACGAGCATTGGCGACTGATTGGCGAGCTCACCGGGGTGCATGTTCCCCAGGAGCAGGTCGAAACCCTTCAGGAAATCCAGTTGCAGGCGCCACCCCGGTTGCCGCCCAACTGAGTGCACACGTCCATCGGCTGGCCTGATGGGCGCCGATTCACAAGACGAACGTCGCTGGCGCAGGAGCGTGTCTGGCGCCATAGTTTTGATCCCGCGGCCGATATTGCCCGCCCAGAACAAGACAGAGACTGGCCATGACCAAGACTCTCCATCACCGTGCCTGCCACTTGTGTGAAGCCATTTGCGGCCTGACCATCGAAACCACCGAAGCCGACGGCGCGGTGCAGATCACCTCGATCAAGGGCGATTCGCTGGATACGTTCAGCCGTGGCCACATCTGCCCCAAGGCGGTGGCCCTGCAAGATATTCAGAACGATCCGGATCGTCTGCGTCAGCCGATGTTGCGGGTGGGCAGCGAATGGCAGCCGATCGCTTGGGAAGACGCCTTCAGTCTGGTAGCCGAACGCCTCGCGGCGATTCAGGAACGCCATGGGCAGAACGCGGTGGCGGTGTACCAAGGCAACCCCAGCGTGCACAACTACGGCTTGATGACCCACAGCAATTATTTCCTCGGCCTGCTGAAAACCCGTAACCGTTTTTCCGCGACGTCGGTCGACCAGTTGCCGCATCACCTGACCAGTCATCTGATGTACGGCCACGGCTTGCTGTTGCCGATTCCGGACATCGATCACACTGATTTCATGCTGATCCTGGGCGGTAACCCGCTGGCGTCCAACGGCAGCATCATGACCGTGCCGGATGTGGAAAAACGCTTGAAGGCGATTCAGGCCCGGGGCGGCAAAGTGGTGGTGGTCGATCCGCGTCGCAGTGAAACCGCCGCAATCGCCGATCAGCATCTGTTCGTGCGTCCCGGTGGCGATGCGGCGTTGTTGTTCGGGCTGCTCAATACCTTGTTCGCTGAAAATCTGACGCGTGAGAGTCATTTGCCGGTCGACGGTCTGGACGACGTGCGCCAGGCCATCGCCACGTTCACCGCCGAAGCCATGAGCCCGTTGTGCGCGGTGCCGGCCGAACAGATCCGCCAACTGGCCCGGGATTTTGCGGCCGCGCCGACAGCGGTGTGTTACGGCCGCATGGGCGTCTCCACCCAAGCGTTCGGTACGCTGTGCCATTGGCTGGTGCAACTGATCAATCTGGTCACCGGCAACCTCGATCGTGTGGGTGGCGCGCTGTGCACCGAGCCGGCGGTGGACCTGGTAGCGTCGACCTCGGGCGGGCATTTCAATCGGTGGCAAAGCCGTGTGTCCGGGCGTCCGGAATACGCCGGCGAGTTGCCGGTATCGGCGCTGGCTGAAGAAATGCTCACCGAAGGGGAAGGGCAGGTCCGCGCGCTGATCACCGTCGCCGGCAATCCTGTGCTGTCGACACCCAATGGCCGGCAACTGGAACAGGCGCTGGATGGCCTGGAATTCATGGTCAGCGTCGACCTGTACATCAATGAAACCACGCGCTATGCCGACCTGATTCTGCCGTCGACCTCGGCGCTGGAAAACGATCACTACGACACGACGTTCAACATGTTTGCGGTGCGCAACGTGACGCGTTTCAACCGGGCAATTCTGGCCAAGCCGGAAGGGGCGCTGCATGACTGGGAGATCTTTGTCGGCCTGGCCAAGGCGTTTGCGGCGAAGACCGGCAAGGAACTGAAGCCGACGATTGCGCCCGCGCAAATGATCGACCTTGGTTTGCGGATGGGGTTGTATGGCGATGCGTCGGAACACAAGCTGTCGCTCGCCACGCTGTTTGATCATCCGCATGGCGTTGATCTGGGCGCGTTGAAATCCAACCTGGCGCCACGCCTGAAATCCGCCAATCAGCGCGTGCAGGCAGCGCCGCCGGCGATCCTTGCCGATCTTGCGCGTTTCGCTGCGCTACAAGCACCGGCCGCCGATCAATTGCTGATGATTGGCCGCCGCCATGTGCGCAGCAACAATTCGTGGATGCACAACTATCACCGTCTGGTGAAGGGCAAACCACGCCATCAACTGCTGATGCACCCGGAAGACCTGTCCAGTCGCGGGCTCAGCGACGGGCAGCGTGTGCGGGTGAGTTCACGCGTAGGCATGATTGAAGTGGAAGTAGTCGCCAGCCTGGACATGATGAAAGGCGTCGTCAGCCTGCCGCACGGCTGGGGGCATGCGCGGCCGGGTGTGCAGATGACGATTGCCAGTGGCCAGCCGGGATCCAGTGCCAATGACCTGACTGACGAATGTCAGCTCGACGAGTTGTCGGGGAATGCGGCATTGAACGGCGTGCCGGTCACCGTGGCGGCGGCGTGATCGTGTCTGTCGGGGAGACCGAGCATGGCGCTCGGGTTTCCGTTACAATGCGCCACCGTGCCGACCTCTGAGTCGGAAAGTTCAGCCGAGGTGCTCCATGGATATCATCGAAACGATTAAAGAGCAGATTGCTAACAACACCATTCTGCTTTACATGAAAGGTTCGCCGAATGCCCCGCAGTGTGGCTTCTCCGCGAAAGCCGCGCAGGCCGTGATGGCATGTGGCGAAAAGTTTGCGTACGTGGACATCCTGCAGAACCCGGAAATCCGCGCCAACCTGCCAAAATACGCCAACTGGCCAACCTTCCCGCAACTGTGGGTCGGTGGTGAGCTGGTCGGCGGTAGCGACATCATGACTGAAATGGCTGCTGACGGTTCGTTGCAGACCACGATCAAAGCCGCTGTTGAAGCGGCCGCTGCCAACAAGACCGAAGCTTGATTCGATCCTTGTAGGCAATAAAAAAGCCCCGCCTCTTTAAAAGAGTGCGGGGCTTTTTAATGTCTCGAGTTTAGCGGGCGCTAACTTACTCGTCTTCGCCCATCTGCGATTGCAGGTAGTTCTCAAGACCGACTTTATCGATCAGGCCCAGTTGCGTTTCCAGCCAGTCGATATGTTCTTCTTCGGATTCGAGAATGTCTTCGAGCAGTTCACGGCTACCGAAGTCGCCGACCGTTTCGCAATGAGCGATGGCGACTTTCAGATCGGCATGGCCGATGCGTTCGATACGCAGGTCGCACTCAAGCATTTCCTTGGTGTGCTCGCCGATGTGCAGCTTGCCCAGGTCCTGGACGTTTGGCAGGCCTTCCAGGAACAGGATGCGCTTGATCAGCTTGTCCGCGTGCTTCATCTCATCGATGGATTCGTGGTACTCGTGCTTGCCCAGCTTGTTCAGGCCCCAATCTTCATACATGCGCGCATGCAAAAAGTATTGATTGATCGCGACCAGCTCATTGGCAAGGATCTTGTTGAGATGCTGGATGACTGTTACGTCGCCTTTCATGATGGGGTCCTGCCCTGAGTAGCTGTCAATAAGGCTGAGTTTGAGCCGCGTATGTAAGCGTGTCAAACCTAAGTTATTGAAACTTATATGAAAATTAATCGGAATAAGAATGTTTGTGTTCCGCGTCTCGAACGTAAGCAGTTGATTTTCAGGCATAAAAAAACCGGACATCGAGTCCGGTTCTTTGAAACAAGGTCTTTACGCGGCAGTAAATTCTACCGGGAAAGGAATGGCTGCCTGGGCCGATTGCAATTTGGTCAGGGTTTCGCGAACCACTTCCTTTGCAAGGCAGGCGCATTTGCCGCATTGGCTGGCAACGCCGGTGGCCTGACGGACTTCCTTGTAGCTGCAGCAACCTTCATAGATTGCATCGCGGATTTGACCGTCGGTGACGCCAGTGCAGAGGCAGACATACATAAGAAAAAACCGTCGCTGGTTGTGACTCAATTGCGATGGATCTTAATGTTAACGAGAATGATTGTCAAAGTGGTTTCTGAAAGCTTTGCGTTATAAGCGGGCGTCACCGACGAACGGTTTTCATTCAGGCAATCTGCCAGTAACGGTCACGACGGCAATTTTAACCTTCCAGCAAAAACCGTTGAGGACAGCCTAAAAACGCCGTGTAGAATGGTCGGTCCTTTGAAGGGGATCGTGTCACAGGGCTGTCGCCTGAGGGTGGCAGGCTGATGCGAATCCAGTTCTTCACGTTAATAGACCAGGAGATATCCAATGAGCGTACTCGTAGGTAAACAAGCCCCGGACTTCACCGTTCCAGCCGTCCTCGGCAATGGCGAAATCGTAGACAGCTTCACCCTGTCGTCGGCCATCAAAGGCAAATACGGCCTGGTGTTCTTCTACCCACTGGACTTCACCTTCGTTTGCCCGTCCGAGCTGATTGCTCTGGACAACCGCATGGCTGACTTCAAGTCCCGCAACGTTGAAGTGGTTGCCGTGTCGATCGACTCGCACTTCACCCACAACGCCTGGCGCAACACCCCTGTGAACAATGGCGGTATCGGCCAGGTTCGCTACACCATGGCTGCCGACATCAAGCAGGAAATCATGAAGGCCTACGACGTTCAGTCCGCTGACGGCGTGGCTTTCCGTGGCGCGTTCCTGATCGACGACAAAGGCGTTGTCCGCTCGCAGATCATCAACGACCTGCCGCTGGGCCGTAACATGGAAGAGCTGATCCGTCTGGTCGACGCTCTGCAATTCCACGAAGAGCACGGCGAAGTTTGCCCTGCCAACTGGAAAAAAGGCGACAAGGGCATGAACGCTTCGCCAGAAGGCGTTGCTGCTTACCTGACCGAGCACGCTGCGGCACTGTAAGCCCAAGCGTCAGGCATAAAAAAACCGGCCTCAGTGGCCGGTTTTTTTATGCGCAGGATTCATCAACGACAGATCAGTCGTTGAAATCTTCCCAGCCGCCCATTTGTTTCCAGCGATTGACGATGCCGCAGAACAGCTCTGCCGTCTTCTCTGTGTCATAACGAGCCGAGTGAGCCTCGCGACCGTCGAAGTCGATATCCGCCGCTTGGCAGGCTTTGGCCAGTACGGTCTGACCGTAAGCCAGGCCGGCAAGGGTCGCGGTGTCGAAGCTGGAGAATGGATGAAACGGGTTACGTTTCATGTCCAGGCGTGCGACCGCTGCGTTGAGGAAGCCCAGGTCGAAGCTGCTGTTGTGGCCGACCAGAATCGCCCGTTTGCAGCCGTTGGCTTTCAGGGCCTTGCGGATGCCGCGGAAAATATCGGTCAGCGCTGCTTCTTCACTCACGGCCATGCGCAACGGGTGATCGAGTTTGATCCCGGTGAACTCCAGCGCCGCTGCTTCGATGTTTGCGCCTTCAAAAGGCTCTACACGGAAGAAATAGGTGTGATCGGGGTACACAAACCCTTTCTCGTCCATGGCGATGGTGGTTGCAGCAATTTCCAGCAGGGCGTCGGTGGCTGAGTTGAAACCACCGGTTTCTACGTCGACGACGACCGGCAGGTAGCCACGGAATCTGGCTGCCATTGGATGACGAGGGCCGCCTCCACCGCCTTGACCGTCCTGTTCGTCGTCGAAATGGTCTTCACTCACGCGTGTTCCTCCAGCAGGCGCCAGCGCAGTTTTTCACCGGCGCGCAGCGGGATAACGGTCAACTCACCAAATGGCAGGCTGGTCGGGGCGGTCCACTCATCGCGAACCAGGGTAATGCGGTCGGTGTTCGCTGGCAGGCCATAGAAACGCGGGCCGTTGAGGCTGGCGAAGGCTTCGAGTTTGTCCAGCGCGTTGCGCTGTTCGAACGCTTCGGCGTACATCTCGATGGCCGCATACGCGGTGTAGCAACCGGCACAGCCACACGCGGCTTCTTTGGCGTGCTGGGCGTGGGGGGCCGAGTCAGTGCCCAGGAAGAACTTTTCGCTGCCGCTGGTGGCGGCGTCGAGCAGGGCTTCCTGGTGCGTATTGCGCTTGAGAATCGGCAGGCAATAGAAATGCGGCCGAATTCCGCCCACCAGCATGTGGTTGCGGTTGTACAGCAGGTGATGCGCGGTGATGGTGGCGCCGACGTTGGCCGAAGCCTCGTTGACGAACTGCACGGCATCAGCGGTGGTGATGTGTTCGAACACCACTTTGAGCGTCGGGAAACGCTCGACCACACGGCGCATGTGCTCATCGATGAAGAGTTTTTCGCGGTCGAACACGTCGACATCACCACGGGTGACTTCACCATGAATCAACAAGGGCATCCCGACGTCGGCCATGGCCTCAAGCGCGGGGAAGATCTTGTCGATGCTGGTAACGCCAGAATCCGAGTTGGTGGTCGCGCCAGCCGGGTACAGCTTGGCGGCGTAAACGAAACCGCTGGCCTTGGCCTCGCGAATTTCTTCGGGCTGGGTGCGGTCGGTCAGGTAAAGCACCATCAACGGTTCGAAGCGACTGCCGGCCGGGCGTGCAGCGAGGATTCGCTGGCGATAGCCGTCGGCTTCAGCGGCGTTACGCACCGGAGGTACCAGGTTGGGCATGATGATGGCGCGACCAAAGGTGCGCGCAACATCCGCAACGGTATTGGTCAACACGGCACCATCGCGAAGATGAATGTGCCAGTCGTCGGGACGCAGCAGGGTCAGGCGGTCGGACATGAGGGGATTCCAGGCGGGTCAAACTCAGGGGAATGCTACCGGAAAAGACTCTTGCAGGCACTCGCTATCAAGTTTTGCAGGAACCTACCGATATGAATCAGGTATGCCGGAAACATGCGTGTGTCGGTCTTTTTGTTGTAGAAGCCAGTGGAGCCTCCCGTGCGCCAGCGTTATTTAGCCTTGCTCAGTGTGTTTGCCAGCCTTCCTGCGATGGCGCTCACTTTCCAGACGCGTCTGGAGAGCATCGAGTGGACGGTCGAAGGTGACAAGTTCGAATGCCGCCTGACTCAGCCGATCACCGATTTCGGGTCGGGTGAATTCGTACGCCGTGCCGGTGAGCAGGCGATATTTCGTCTGAATACCTACAACGCGATGATCGGTGGCGGTTCGGCAACCTTGCTGGCAGCCGCCGCGCCGTGGCAGCCGGGGCGTGGCGATATCAATCTGGGCTCGGTACGCCTGGGCAGCGGTAATGTGCTGTTCAACAGCTCGCAAGCTCAGGCCGGGCGTCTGATCAGTGGCTTGATCGATGGTCGCAGCCCGGTGATCCGGCATGCCTCCGGCGATGGCCGGGTGTCGGAAGTGCGGCTGTTGCCGGTCAAGTTCAGCAAGGCATTCAACGATTACCAAAGCTGCGTGGCGAAACTGTTGCCGAAGAATTTCGAACAGGTCAAACAGTCCGAAATCACCTTCACGGGTGCTGAAGGCATCGATCTTGATGCGCACGCCAAGGTGCAGCTGCAAGTGATGCTGGAGTTCATGAAGGCTGATCCGTCAGTCAATCACATTGAACTCGACGGGCACTCCGACAACAGTGGCAATCGTCTGGCCAACCGTGAACTGTCGCGCCGCCGCGCATTGGCAGTGATGGATTTCTTCAAGGCCAACGGCATACAAGAATCGCAGATCACCATGCGTTTCCACGGCGAGCGTTACCCTGTGGCGCCAAACACCAATGCTGCCAACCGTGCGAAGAATCGCCGGGTTGCCGTGCGTCTGGAGCGCGTCGCGCCGACCGAGAAAGTCGCGCCTCAAGGGGCGACGCCGGGAAGCGCTGCGACCACTTCCTGAACCTGCTGAACTCGTCGCTCGATCGACAGAATCTGTCGCTTCGTCGTCATAAGCTGTCGCGCCACTGTAAATTATTTCGTATGACCGGTAGACTTCACGGCTTTCCGTAGAACCCCGTGGAGTGATGGCATGGCGGACGTAAACAAGGTCGTTCTGGCGTATTCCGGCGGCCTGGACACTTCGGTGATCCTCAAGTGGCTGCAGGATACTTATAACTGTGAAGTGGTGACCTTCACCGCTGACCTGGGTCAGGGCGAAGAGGTTGAACCTGCGCGCGCCAAGGCACAGGCCATGGGCGTCAAAGAGATTTACATCGACGATTTGCGCGAAGAATTCGTGCGTGATTTCGTTTTCCCGATGTTCCGCGCCAACACCGTTTACGAAGGCGAGTACCTGCTGGGTACTTCCATCGCTCGTCCGTTGATCGCCAAACGCCTGATCGAAATCGCCAATGAAACCGGCGCTGACGCCATTTCCCACGGCGCCACCGGCAAGGGCAACGACCAGGTTCGTTTCGAACTGGGCGCATACGCCTTGAAGCCAGGTGTGAAAGTGATCGCTCCGTGGCGCGAATGGGACCTGCTGTCCCGTGAAAAGCTGATGGATTACGCTGAAAAGCACAACATCCCGATCGAGCGTCACGGCAAGAAAAAATCTCCGTACTCGATGGATGCCAACCTGCTGCACATCTCCTATGAAGGCGGCGTGCTGGAAGACACCTGGACCGAGCACGAAGAAGACATGTGGAAATGGACCGTCTCCCCGGAGAACGCTCCAGACAAACCGCAGTACCTGGAACTGACCTACCGTAACGGCGACATCGTTGCACTGGACGGCGTCGAAATGACCCCGGCCACCGTGCTGGCGACCCTGAACCGTATCGGTGGTGAACACGGAATCGGCCGTCTCGACATCGTCGAGAACCGTTACGTGGGCATGAAGTCCCGTGGCTGCTACGAAACCCCAGGCGGCACCATCATGCTGCGCGCTCACCGTGCGATCGAATCGATCACCCTGGACCGCGAAGTGGCTCACCTCAAAGACGAGTTGATGCCCAAGTACGCCAGCCTGATCTACACCGGTTACTGGTGGAGCCCTGAGCGTCTGATGCTGCAACAGATGATCGATGCGTCCCAGGCCCACGTGAACGGCGTTGTTCGCCTGAAACTGTACAAGGGCAACGTGATCGTGACCGGTCGCAAGTCTGACGAATCGTTGTTCGATGCCAATATCGCGACCTTCGAAGAAGACGGCGGCGCTTACAACCAGGCCGATGCGGCGGGCTTCATCAAGCTCAACGCCCTGCGTATGCGCATTGCCGCGAACAAAGGTCGCAAGCTGTTCTGAGACCTTTGAGCTGGTAATAGAAGTGTGGCCTTGTCAGTGACAAGGCCACACCTCGCAAGGGGGATGTTCTGCCAGGCATTCATTGAGCATTCAGCTTTTTCTTGATACGCGTTACACCTTCCTGCCGTTTTCTCTCCTTTTGTTCTTCAAGAGCTACCTACCGGTCCCTGCCGGATAAAACGTTTGCCCAATGATTGTCAGCGCTTGAGAGCTCGAATTATAAGCAACGCAGAAGATGGAGCCACTGCGCTTCTTTGTCAGTTTCGAATGCTTGAGCACGCTTGCTCTCAGTGATGTCTCCGAGTCGCCGCATGTGAGAAATACGATCACTTGCGCGAGGTTTTTCTGTGGTAGCCGAATGCTCTCCAGCAGCGAGCTGAACTCTAATGGCTGACCCGTTACGCGCGCATCGACGATATGCAGGTCCTTCAGCCTTTCAGGCAGGCAGACGTAATGCTGGGCCGGAAAGTCAGGCGTGGAAGGAGTATTGTCGTTGCGATCAGCGCTTTTCATGACGGTTAAAAAGTGCTCTCCCTTTTCAAAATCAGAAGGCGCGTAAAGCGACCGATAGTTGAAGTTAAGGGTCGCGAAGAATAGTAAAAGCAAATAAAACGGAAAGCTGATCAGAAACCAAATGTAAAGCGCTCGTTCTTCATCGCCCAGAAAGGGCAGTGAGACGGCCGCCGATGCTTCAGACAGTGTTGCGAATATTGCAATGATAGTCATGGGGTTCGTAATTTTTCCTTTGAGTTTTTTCATGTTCTTTGCTCATTGTGATATTAACTTTTGCTCGATGGGTTGAAAGGTTGTTTGTAGGGTTTTTAGTTTGTGTTGTGTGAAAGTCGCCAATGATGTAATTGGGAAAGTCTCCGTTTGTGGGTTTTATGTTTTTAAGCTTGATAGAGTAGCGTTATTGTTTGGGTGTGGGTTGAGTAGGGGTGTTTTGCTGGAGGATATTGTGGGGTTTTCTGATTTTTAAATGTGTCCTTAAATAAGCGGTTAGTAGTTTTATGGGCGATATTTCTTTGTGTAAGGTTTTTTATCTTAGGGGATATCCTGCTTTTAAGCGTAGCTGAGTACTGGCCTCTTGTCAGAGGCGCCCGCGTGGTGGAATGCTATTTTTTATTGCCGTAATTCGATACAGAAAAATTGCGTGGAAGCGGCGTTTGCGAAGTTTGATACCACGCAGGATGCAATTTGTTTTAAGAAATTTGTAGGACTAATCTTTTAAATTTGTAAGAAATGTCTCTGGCTGTAGGTGGCCGAGGGAGGCGGCATGCCATGGATGAAGTGACTAGGCTATTGTGCGGGCTCTAAAAATTCGAACAGCGAAATTGGACTTGCCCATGAATAAAGTGCTGATCGTGGATGATCACCCCGTCATTCGTCTTGCGGTACGTATGCTAATGGAGCGCCATGGCTACGAAGTCATTGCAGAAACAGATAACGGCGTGGACGCATTGCAACTTGCCCGCGAACTTATGCCGGACATTGTCATTCTGGATATTGGAATACCCAAGCTGGATGGGCTGGAGGTCATTGCGCGACTGACATCGACGGCGATGCCACTTAAAGTGCTGATATTGACTTCACAGGCGCCGGGGCATTTTTCCATGCGTTGCATGCAGTCGGGGGCTGCAGGCTATGTGTGTAAACAACAGGACCTGACTGAGTTGCTCAGTGCAATAAAAGCCGTGCTGTCAGGCTACAGTTACTTTCCCAATCAAGCGTTGCATACAGTGCGCTCAAGTCTTGGTAATGCCAGTGAAGTCGACATGGTGGATCGATTGTCCGGACGCGAAATGATGGTTTTACAACAGTTGGCCAGAGGAAAGACCAATAAGGAGATTGCCGATGGAATGTTTCTCAGCAATAAAACCGTCAGTACCTACAAAACCCGCCTGTTGTTGAAGCTCAATGCGCGCTCCCTGGTCGATCTGATCGAACTGGCTCAACGCAATGGCCTGGTATAAGTACCACCCACGTCTGATGAAGCCATCCTCATCAGCGATTGGCGCTTAGTAAAAAGCCTCCGTTTCGGGAGGCTTTTAGGTGTTACAGGTCAAAATCGTAATCGGCCAATTGCTTTTGCAGTCGGCGCTCCTCCAGCAGATTGTCGATGGTGCGACGTTTGCTCAGGTTGGTCTTTGCCACTTCTACCACCGGTTCCGCGTCATCGGCCTCAACGGGTGTGAAGTCGTCTTCTACGTCCAATTGCTCTTTGCCAGTGCTCATAGGTCAACTCCAGGCTAAGACTGCCTTTGGCGCCCCTTATATCGACAATCGTCCGGCGGGTAAAAAAGATTTTTTCAATCGATGCATCAATAATTTTAATAGCGCCTCAATCGTCCGAGGTCTTTTGCTTGTATTCGCATAAGTCCTCGATCCGGCAGCTGCCGCAGCGGGGCTTGCGGGCCAGGCAAACGTAGCGCCCGTGAAGGATCAGCCAGTGATGGGAGTCGAGCAGGTATTGCTTGGGTACAAACTTCATCAGTTTCTGTTCAACCTCGACGACATTCTTGCCGGGAGCAATGCCGGTGCGGTTGCTGACCCGGAAGATATGGGTGTCCACGGCCATGGTCAGTTGGCGAAAAGCGGTGTTGAGCACTACGTTCGCCGTCTTGCGGCCGACGCCAGGGAGCGCTTCCAGTTCCTCGCGGGTTTGCGGGACTTCGCCGCCGTGGCGCTCCACCAGCAAGCGACAGGTTTCGATCACGTTTTTCGCTTTGCTGTTAAACAGGCCGATCGTCTTGATGTATTCCGACAGCCCTTCGACGCCCAGTGCGTGGATCGCCGCCGGGGTGTTGGCCACGGGATAGAGTTTGGCGGTGGCCTTGTTGACGCCGACATCGGTCGACTGAGCGGAAAGAATGACGGCAATCAGCAATTCGAAGGGCGACGAATAGGCCAGTTCAGTCTTGGGTTCCGGGTTGTCTTCGTGAAACCGGCGGAAAATTTCCAAACGTTTTGCGGCATTCATGGACGATGCGTTTCCCTAAAAACAGTCAATCAATGTGAGGGCGTCGAGCGAGCCCAGGCCTGACGTGCGGCGATCAACACTCCCAGCAGGATGAACCCGCCGGGGACGAGCGTGGCGAGGTGCAGGCCCCCGTTGCCAAGGAGTTCGCGCAGCAGGCCCAGGCCCAGCATCAATGCGCCAAACACGGCGCACAGACGCATGCGATCAAGGCGTGGGTTCTGGAAGAAACCGTTGTATTCCAGCACAACGCATTGCAGGGCGATCAATCCAGCGTAAAGCGCTATCGGTTGATGCCATTGAAGTGACAAGACTTGTGCGGCCATTTGCGCGCAACTGGTGAGCGTGGCGGCCAGCAGGACACTGGCAAGCAAGCGGGCGGACGGAACCAGCCGCGATCGCAAGGCCCACATGCCAACGCCATAAGCACAGATGACCACCATGAACATCAGCCACAGTCCCAGTGCCGCCGCCCATGAAGTCGTGGCGCCGATCAGGAGCGCCAGCATCAGTGAGTTTTGCAGGGTCGACGACTTAGTCATGGGCGCTACTCCCGATCAAGGGTTGCCGGTGTTCATCGAAGTAACGCAAGGCGTCATGAATGGCGCTGATCACCGCTCTTGACGTGATGGTCGCCCCCGCCACCTGATCGAATTGTCCCTGGTCCTTTTTCAAGGCCCAGCCTGTGTCGCCAGGTTCGTTGCGGGACTTGCCGGTAAACGCCTGAAGCCATGCGTTCGGCCAATCGGCGATCTTGCCACCCAACCCCGGGGTTTCCGATTGCTTGAGGGTTTTGACCCCCAACAACTTGCCGTTGGCGTCGATGGCAATCATCAACTCGATTTTTCCTTCATAGCCCAGTGTCTGGCTGCGCAGCAACACCGCGCTGGGCTGACCGGCCTTGGTCGCCAGGTAGCCACTCAGCAGTGTGCTATTGGCCAATTGGATGTTGGCGAGATCGAGCGGTTGTTCCAGCGGCTGATTGTCGTAGCTTTGCGTCGGTAGCAGGTCCAGCAGGTTGCGACTGTCGATCAGCCGTTGTTCTGCGGCAATGCGCGGGGCGCTGGTGTAATGCGCGAGGTAGGTCGCGCCGATTCCCAGCCCGGCCAGCAGCACCACAATCACTGCACTGGACGCTCGGCTCATGGGCTCACTGGCTCCTGCCTGGACGCGATAAAACGCTCCAGCGCCGGTACACACAGATTCATCAGCAGCACGGCAAATGCCACACCGTCCGGATAACCGCCCCAGGTCCTTATCAGGTAAGTCAGCAAGCCCACACCGATACCAAAGAGCAACCGGGCACCCGCGCTTTTTGCCCCGGACACCGGTTCTGTGACAATGAAAAAAGCCCCCAGCATGGTCGCGCCGGTGAGCAGATGAAACAGCGCTGAGCCATGGGAGTCGGAGCCCGAACCGTTCCAACACAGCAGGCTGATGACAAACAGGCTGGTGAGCATGCCGACCGGCGCATGCCAACTGAACACCCGCCGTTGCAGAAGAAACGCACCACCGGCCAGAAAGGCCAGGTTGACCCATTCCACGCCGCGTCCGCCGAAATGGCCGAACGCCGGGTTGCCGGCGAAGAGCTCGTCCATGGTCAGGCTTTTGTTGATGCGCAGGCTGTCCAGCGCGGTGGCCTGAGCCCAGGCGTCTGGTGTGGCGCTGAGGTTGAAGCCGAATATCTGTTGCAGGCCGCCGAGCAAGTCCATGCCGTGGGAGAACGGCCAGTGCGTCATTTGCTGAGGAAAGGCCACCAGCACCAGGGCGAAACCGAGCATCGCCGGGTTGAACGGATTCTTGCCCACGCCGCCATACAACTGTTTGCCCAGTATCGCGAACGCCGCCGCACAGACCGTCAACCACCACGGGCAATACGCAGGCAATGCCAGCGCCAGCAGCGTCGCACTGACCAGCGCGCTGCCGTCGCTCAACGTTGCTTTCAGCGGACGCTGGCGCAGTTGCAACACCGCGCCTTCAACCGCCAGCGCGGTGGCGGCCGCCAGCATCAGATTGATCAAGACCCCCCAGCCATACAGCCAAAACAGCATCAGCATCCCCGGCACGGTGGCCAGCAACACCAGCTTCATGGCCTGCTGGAGGCGTTCGTCCACCGATTCAAGGGGCGACATAGGCATCCACCTGGCGCTGGGCTTCCAGCAGCCGCGCGCGGGCCTTGTCGATCAACTCGCTCGGGGTGTCCGCACCTCGTTCGAGTTTGCTGACGTCGGCACGGGCGTAGGCCAATTCGGTTTTCAACTGTCGAAGCTGGCTGTCGATGGGGCGCTTTTCGACGCGTGTCAGGTCTGGCAACGGTTGCTCACTCGCCGCTTCAGCGGCGTGCAAGGCTTGTTCCGCCTCGTTGAGCGCACGTTGCAGGGCTTCGATCTGTTCGGCCGGTGCTTCGTTGGTCTGGGCTTTCTTGAGTTCGGCGCGGCGCATGGCCAATTGGATCTTCGCCCGTTTCAACTCGGTGTCTTTCGCCGGGGCAGCCGGTGTCGAGGGCGGTGCTGAAGTGCTTTCCAGTTGCGCCAAAGCCTGTTCGGCGACCTCGAACTGTTGTTGCAGCACGATCAATTGCGATTGCTGTTCGAAGGTCGGTGGATGCCCGAAGGCCTTGAGCGACTTGTTCAGTTGCGCCCGACTCATCGCCACATCGATCTTGGCCTTTTTCAGCGCCGCATCAGCGTTCGCCGCTTTTTGTGCGCGCACGCGTTCAAGCGCCGCTTGCACCGGGTCAGTCGTCGTCACTTCACTGTGCGCAACGGCGCGTTGGGCGCGGGCCTGACGTTCTGCGATTTTCTGCTGTTCCTCGCGTTGCAAGCGGGCATTGCGTTGTTCAAAGCGGCGCCGTGCATGGTTGCGCTTGGCGGCGCGAGCCCGTTGCTCTTCAAGGCTGAAGGCCAGGCCCCCGACAATCGGCAGCACGGTGGCCAGGGGCAACGGGCGCATCTCGATGCAGTCCACCGGGCAGGGCGCCACGCAGAGGTCGCAACCGGTGCATTCGTCCACGATCACCGTGTGCATCAACTTCGCCGCGCCGACAATGGCATCCACCGGGCAGGCCTGGATGCATTTGGTGCAACCGATGCATTCGGCTTCGCGAATATAGGCAATCTGCGCCGGGGCAGAACCGCGACTGGTGTCCAGTTCCAGTACCGGTACTTTCAGCAGTTCGGCCAGCGCCGCGATAGTTTCGCTGCCGCCGGGCGGGCACTTGTTGATCGGCTCGCCGCTGGCGATGCCTTCGGCGTAGGGCTTGCATCCGGGGTGGCCACACTTGCCGCATTGAGTCTGCGGCAGGAGGGCGTCGATGCGTTGAATCAGACTCATGTTTTGATCAGTCCGCTAAATCCGAGAAATGCCACTGCGATCAGTCCGGCGCCGATCAACTCGATCGGCAGGCCACGAAAGGGCAGGGGAACATCGTTATCGAGTGTGCGCTGGCGCAAATCGCTGAACAGGCTCAGCACCAGCCAAAACCCCAACCCGGCGCCGAGGCACAGGAAGGCGGCGTGAAAAAAACCCTTGTCGTCCTGAGCGTTGAGCAACGTCAACCCGAGCACGCCAGCGTTGCCCAAAAGAAGCGGCCAGAGCCCGTCGAACGCCAATTTTGGCAACAGCCGCGACAGCGCTTTCAACAACGGTGCGATCAACAACACGCTTAAGGGCAAGAACACAAACAGGCGCAGCGACGTCAGCTCCAGCGGCACCAGCAGCCAACGGTCAGCGCTATAGCCCAATGTGCCAACCAGCAACATTAAACAGGTGGTCGCAATGCCCAGCGCATGGACTTGCCGATGCTCGTTACCCAGCAGCGGATCGGCGCCCAGCGGCCAGTGCAACACGACATTGTTGATCAGGGCAGCGCTGATAAGCGTAAGAAGTATCTCGGTCATGATCGTGCCGGCAAGAACGGGGGCTTTTTAAGGAGCGGTCTAAAAAGCTTAGGCATTATCCGGCAAGGACGGAGGGTGGGCCAGATATGAAAATCCCACAGTCGCGTCAGGCACGACTGTGGGATCGGTTTACAGCAAGACCTTACTTGATGCGCTGACCCGGCTTGGCGCCGCTGTCAGGGCTGAGCAGGTAGATTTCTTCGCCGCCAGGACCGGCCGCCATCACCATGCCTTCGGAGATGCCGAACTTCATTTTCCGCGGCTTGAGGTTGGCGATCATCATGGTCAGGCGACCATCGAGCTTGGACGGGTCCGGGTAAGCGCTCTTGATCCCGGAGAACACGTTGCGTTGCTCGTCACCGATATCCAGGGTCAGGCGCAGCAGCTTGTCGGCGCCTTCCACGTGTTCAGCCTTGACGATCAGCGCGACGCGCAGGTCGATCGCAGCGAACGCGTCGAACTCGATCTCTGGTGACAGCGGATCCTTGGCCAGTTCACCGTTGCCGGCCGGTGCGGCTTCGCCGGTATCGGTTGCGCTGGCGGTCAGGTCTTCTTTCGAAGCATCGCTCATGGCTTGCACTTTCACCGGGTCGATGCGGGTCATCAACGGCTTGAACTCGTTCAGCTGATGGTTGCTGAGCAGGGTCGCGTGGTCGTTCCAGGTCAGCGGCGCGACGTTCAGGAACGCCTCTGCGTCGGCGGCGAGCAACGGCAGGACCGGCTTGAGGAAGATCACCAACTGGCGGAACAGGTTGACGCCCAAGGCGCAGATGGCCTGGACTTCGTCCTGCTTGCCTTCCTGTTTGTTCAGCGACCACGGGGCCTTGTCGGCGATCCAGGCGTTGGCGCGGTCGGCCAGGCCCATGATTTCGCGCATGGCACGGGCGAAGTCGCGAGCCTCGTAAGCCTCGGCGATGCTTGGCGCCGCGGCCAGGAACGCGTCGGTCAGCTCAGGCGCGGCATTACCGGCCACCAGCACACCGGCGTTGCCTTTATGGATGAAACCGGCGCAACGGCTGGCGATGTTGACGACTTTGCCGACCAGGTCCGAGTTGACCTTCTGCACGAAGTCTTCGAGGTTCAGGTCGAGGTCGTCGACGCCACGGCTCAGCTTGGCCGCGTAGTAGTAGCGCAGGTATTCCGGCGACAGGTGATCCAGGTACGTCCGGGCCTTGATGAAGGTGCCCCGGGACTTGGACATTTTCTGACCGTTGACGGTCAGGTAGCCGTGCACGTTGATGCCGGTCGGTTTACGGAAACCGGCGCCTTCGAGCATGGCTGGCCAGAACAGGGCGTGGAAGTTGACGATGTCCTTGCCGATGAAATGGTACAGCTCGGCGGTGGAGTCCTTGCCCCAGAACGCGTCGAAGTCCAGCCCTGGCGTGCGGCTGCACAGGTTCTTGAAGCTGGCCATGTAGCCGATTGGCGCGTCCAGCCAGACGTAGAAGTACTTGCCCGGCTCATCAGGAATCTCGAAACCGAAGTACGGCGCATCGCGGGAGATGTCCCACTGTTGCAGGCCGGCATCCAGCCATTCGGCGATCTTGTTGGCCACGGCGTCTTGCAGGGTGCCGCTGCGGGTCCAGGTTTGCAGCATCTCCTGGAAATCCGGCAGCTTGAAGAAGAAGTGCTGGGAATCCTTGAGCACCGGGGTGGCGCCAGAGATTGCCGACTTCGGATCCTTCAGGTCAGTCGGCGCGTAGGTCGCACCGCACTTTTCGCAGTTGTCGCCGTACTGGTCTTCGGTGCCGCATTTCGGGCAGGTGCCCTTGATGAAGCGGTCGGCCAGGAACATTTTCTTTTCCGGGTCGAAGTATTGCGTGATCGAGCGCTGGGCAATGTGCCCGGCGTCGCGCAGCTTCAGGTAGATCTGGCTCGACAGCTCACGGTTTTCTTCGGCGTGAGTGGAGTGGAAGTTGTCGAAGTCCACCAGGAACTCGGCAAAGTCGGCGCTGTGTTCAGCCTGGACGTTGGCGATCAGTTGTTCCGGGGTGATGCCTTCCTTTTCCGCGCGCAGCATGATCGCCGAACCGTGGGCGTCGTCGGCGCAGACATAAATGCATTGATTGCCGCGGTGCTTCTGGAAGCGCACCCACATATCGGTCTGGATGTATTCCAGCATGTGGCCAAGATGGATCGAACCATTGGCATAGGGCAGGGCGCTGGTGACGAGGATCTTGCGTGGCTCGGACATGGGGCTCGGCTACTTGATGAAACGGAGGTCGGCCACTATAAAGCGCCGGCGCATATTTTTCACCCCTGTGGCCACAGGGATGTGTTTGCCACAAATCACCAGCGGGCATGCCGTCCATGATCTAGAACGGTTAGGATACCCGCCTGATTTTCCAGTCTTGCTATCGGAGTTGCCCATGAGCGCCGTCAATCGCGCAGCGGTGGAAGCCGTCCTTCGCCAATACACCGACCCTTACCTGAACCAGGACCCGGTCAGCGCCGGATGCGTGCGCAACATCGACATCCAGGGCGATCGCGTCAGCGTCCAGCTGGAGTTGGGCTACGCCGCCGGCCTGTTCAAGAGCGGCTGGTCGCAGATGCTGCAAATGGCTATCGAAGGCCTGGACGGCGTGACGACGGCCCGTGTCGACATCACCAGCGTGATTGCCGCGCACAAGGCCCAGGCGCAGATCCCGGGGCTGGCCAACGTGAAAAACGTGGTGGCCGTGGCGTCCGGCAAGGGTGGCGTGGGCAAGTCCACCACCGCCGCGAACCTGGCACTGGCGCTGGCCCGTGAAGGCGCCAAGGTCGGGATTCTCGACGCGGACATCTACGGTCCGAGCCAGGGCATCATGTTTGGTATACCCGAAGGCACCCGACCAAAGGTCAAGGATCAGAAGTGGTTCGTGCCGATCGAGTCCCATGGCGTTGAAGTGATGTCGATGGCGTTCCTGACCGACGACAACACGCCGATGGTCTGGCGCGGGCCGATGGTCTCCGGTGCGCTGCTGCAACTGGTGACCCAAACCGCGTGGGGCGACCTCGATTACCTGGTCATCGACATGCCACCTGGCACCGGTGACATTCAACTGACCCTGGCACAGAAAGTCCCGGTGGCCGGTGCCGTGATCGTCACGACCCCGCAAGACCTGGCCTTGCTGGACGCGCGCAAGGGCGTGGAGATGTTCCGCAAGGTCAACATCCCGGTGCTGGGCGTGGTGGAAAACATGGCCGTGCACATCTGCTCCAACTGCGGGCATGCCGAGCATCTGTTCGGTGAAGGCGGGGGTGTGAAGCTGGCCAACCAATATGGCGTCGAACTGCTGGCCTCGTTGCCGCTGGCAATGGCCATTCGCGAACAGGCCGATGGCGGCAAGCCGACTGTGATCGCCGAGCCGGACAGCCCGATTGCGCTGGTGTATCAGGAACTCGCTCGCCACGTCGGCGCGCGGATCGTGTTGCAGGAAGCGGCATCGCCGGCGATGCCGAACATCACCATCAGCGACGATTGATTCGCTGAATAAATGCGGTCCCCTGTGGGAGCGGGCTTGCTCGCGAATGCGGTAGATCAGCCAACTAATCTGTTGAATGAGATACCGCATTCGCGAGCAAGCCCGCTCCCACATTGTTTTGCGGTGTTGCTTAGATGCGCAACCCGCCATCCATTTCGAGGATCCGGCCGGTGTAGTAGTCGTTCTCGAAAATGTACGCCGCCGAATGGGCGATCTCTTCCGGTTTGCCCATGCGTTTGAGCGGAATACCGGCCGTCATCTTCTCCAGCGCTTCCGGCTTCATGCCCAGCGTCATCTCGGTTTCGATGAAGCCCGGGGCAATGCCCGCCACGCGAATGCCGTAGCGCGCCAGTTCCTTGGCCCAGGTCACGGTCGCTGCCGCTACGCCAGCCTTGGCTGCGGAGTAGTTGGTCTGGCCAACGTTGCCGGCACGGGAAATCGAGGAGATATTGATGATCGCGCCGCTGTTGTTCAGCTCGACCATTTTTGCCGCGACTTCACGGGTGCACAGGAACACGCCGGTCAGGTTGACGTCGATGACCGCCTGCCATTGGGCCAGGCTCATCTTGGTCATCTCGCCGTCCTTGACCTTCAGCAGCAGGCCATCTCGCAGGATGCCGGCGTTGTTGATCAGGCCGTGGATCGCGCCGAAATCTTCGGCGACCTGGGCGACCATGTGGGTCACCTGCTCTTCACTGGCGACGTTGCACAGGTAGCTGCGCGCCTCGACGCCCTTGGCCTTGCACGCGGCGACGGTGTCGTCGAGTTTTTCCTGGTTCAGGTCCACCAGCGCCAGCTTCGCGCCTTTACCCGCGAAATACTCGGCCATCGAACGGCCTAAACCCTGGCAACCGCCAGTGATAATGATTACTTTGTCAGTGAGTTGCATTCGCATGCCCCAATAGCAGGTCAGAGTGGTTTCCTAGTAGAGGGCCTCTCGATCTGCGCCTGATATGGCCTGGCTGCACATGAGAACTGCCCCGATGGCGTTCTGGATACTTATCCCCAGGCGCCTGTCCGTTTTTTCGACGGATTCTATATAAGGAGTCATAAATTGAGCGTTGAAGCGGCCAAGAATGCCCGAGAATTGCTTCTCAAGGAATACCGGGGAGTGCTTTCGACGCACTCCAAGTCGATGCCGGGGTACCCGTTCGGCTCGGTGGTTCCTTACTGCCTGGACGAGCAGGGCCGGCCGCTGATCCTTATCAGCCGCATCGCCCAGCACACGCACAACCTGCAGAAAGACCCGAAATGCTCACTGTTCGTAGGCGAGCGTGAGGCCGATGACGTGCAAGCCGTTGGTCGGCTGACGTACCTTGCCGAAGCAGAAAAGCTCGAGGACGAGGCGGCCATTGAAGCGGCCGCCGAGCGTTACTACCGCTATTTCCCGGATTCGCAGAGCTACCACAAGGCCCACGATTTCGATTTCTGGGTGCTCAAACCCGTGCGTCACCGCTACATCGGCGGCTTTGGCGCGATTCACTGGGTCGATCACCTGACCCTGGCCAACCCGTTTGCCGGCAAAGCCGAAGTGAGCATGGTCGAGCACATGAATGCCGATCACGCCAAAGCCATCGCGCACTACGTCGAACTGGCGGGCCTGCCGAAAACCGAACCGGCGCAACTGGCCGGCATCGACACCGAAGGCATGCATTTGCGCATCGGTCAGGCGCTGTACTGGTTGCCGTTTCAAGCACCTTGTAATACGCCGACACAAGTCCGGGAAGCCTTGGTTTTCCTGGCTCACGCCGAGCATTGGCCCAAAAAAGAAGTCGCCGACGCTTGAATTCACGAAAGGGCGACGTCATCTAAGGCTTACTGGCAAGGCATTCTTGCGTTGAGGAACCATTTGATGCGCCCTTTTTTATTGCTCTTTGTACTGTTCCCGGTGTTGGAGCTCTTCGTATTCGTCAAAGTCAGTGGGGCAATCGGGTTTTTCCCGGCCCTGCTGCTGATCATTCTCGGCTCGATGCTCGGCGTGTTCGTGTTGCGCATCGCCGGTCTGGCCACTGCGTTGCGTGCCCGTGAAAGCCTGAATCGCGGCGAGCTGCCGGCCCAGACCATGCTCGAAGGCTTGATGCTGGCCCTGGCGGGCGGTCTGTTGATCCTGCCGGGCTTCGTCTCTGACGTGCTGGGCCTGATCATGCTGCTGCCGATCTCCCGTCGACTGCTGGCCAACAAAATGCGCCAGCGCGCCGAAGAGGCCGCTATCCGTCAGCGCGCATTCGCCGATGACCTGCAGCCACGTGGCGGTCCTGCTCCACGCGAACCGCTGGGCCGTGAGCCCAACGTGATCGAAGGCGAGTTCGAACACCGCGACACCAAGTAAAACGTTTCACCTGCGCGGCACCTTCGGGTGCCGTGTCTGTTTCGGGTCATCGATGTAAAAAATTTCGATCCCCGCCCTTGTAATAAGCTTATGCGCCCTTATGTAACGGTCACCGCAAGGTTTCTGGCGATCACGCCAGACAGACTTCCGCGTCTCGCTTGTCGAGCCGCACCCGGCACCGCCGGATTTGTTAAACCCGCCGGGAATACACCGGCCGATGAAAACCACAATTAGGAGAGATCGACAATGAAGCTTCGTCCTCTGCATGACCGCGTCGTCATCCGTCGCAGCGAAGAAGAAAAGAAAACCGCTGGCGGTATCGTCCTGCCAGGTTCGGCTGCCGAGAAAGCCAACAGCGGCGAGATCCTCGCTGTCGGTACCGGCCGCGTGCTGGACAACGGTGAAGTGCGTGCACTGGCCGTTAAAGTGGGTGACAAGGTTGTGTTCGGCCCGTACTCCGGCAGCAACACCGTGAAAGTTGACGGCGAAGACCTGCTGGTAATGGCTGAGAACGAGATTCTCGCTGTTATCGAAGGCTGATACCCCGCTCATTTTCCCGCTACTACAAAGTATTTAAGGAATATCGATCATGGCTGCTAAAGAAGTTAAATTCGGCGATTCCGCCCGCAAGAAAATGCTCGCCGGTGTGAACGTCCTGGCTGACGCAGTAAAAGCGACCCTGGGCCCTAAAGGCCGTAACGTGATCATCGAGAAGAGCTTCGGCGCTCCGACCATCACCAAGGACGGCGTTTCCGTTGCCAAAGAAATCGAGCTGAAAGATCGCTTCGAAAACATGGGCGCGCAGCTGGTCAAAGACGTTGCCTCCCGTGCCAACGATGACGCAGGCGACGGCACCACCACCGCTACCGTTCTGGCTCAATCGATCGTCAACGAAGGCCTGAAAGCCGTCGCTGCCGGCATGAACCCGATGGACCTGAAGCGCGGCATCGACAAAGCGACCATCGCTATTGTCAAAGAGCTCAAAGCCCTGTCCAAGCCTTGCGCTGACACCAAGGCAATCGCTCAGGTCGGCACCATCTCGGCCAACTCCGACAGCTCCATCGGCGACATCATTGCCGAAGCCATGGAAAAAGTCGGTAAAGAAGGCGTGATCACCGTTGAAGAAGGCTCGGGCCTGGAAAACGAACTGTCGGTTGTTGAAGGCATGCAGTTCGACCGTGGCTACCTGTCCCCGTACTTCGTCAACAAGCCAGAGACCATGACTGCCGAGCTCGACGGTCCGCTGATCCTGCTGGTCGACAAAAAGATCTCGAACATCCGCGAAATGCTGCCAGTACTGGAAGCCGTTGCCAAAGCCGGCCGTCCACTGCTGATCGTGGCCGAAGACGTTGAAGGCGAAGCCCTGGCGACTCTGGTTGTGAACAACATGCGTGGCATCGTTAAAGTCGCAGCCGTCAAGGCTCCAGGCTTCGGCGACCGTCGCAAGGCCATGCTGCAGGACATCGCTGTCCTGACTGGCGGTACCGTTATCTCCGAAGAGATCGGTCTGAGCCTGGAAAGCACTACCCTGGAACACCTGGGTAATGCCAAGCGCGTGATCCTGTCCAAAGAAAACACCACCGTGATCGACGGCGCCGGCGTTGAGGCTGACATCCAGGCTCGCGTTCTGCAGATCCGTCAGCAAGTGGCTGACACTTCGTCCGACTACGACCGTGAAAAACTGCAAGAGCGTCTGGCCAAGCTGTCCGGCGGCGTTGCAGTGATCAAGGTTGGCGCTGGTTCCGAAGTTGAAATGAAAGAGAAGAAAGCCCGCGTTGAAGACGCCCTGCACGCTACCCGTGCAGCCGTTGAAGAAGGCGTGGTACCTGGCGGCGGCGTGGCACTGGTTCGCGCTCTGCAGGCTATCTCCGAGCTGAAAGGCGACAACGATGACCAGAACGTTGGCATCCAGTTGCTGCGTCGCGCTGTTGAAGCGCCACTGCGCCAGATCGTTGCCAACTCCGGCGACGAGCCAAGCGTAGTCGTCGACAAGGTCAAGCAGGGTTCGGGTAACTACGGTTACAACGCTGCCACCGGCGAATACGGCGACATGATCGAAATGGGTATCCTGGACCCGGCCAAAGTGACTCGTTCGGCTCTGCAAGCGGCTTCGTCGATTGCCAGCCTGATGATCACCACCGAAGCCATGATCGCCGAGATCAAGGAAGACGCTCCAGCTGGCGGCATGCCAGACATGGGCGGTATGGGCGGCATGGGCGGCATGATGTAAGCCAGCCTTACCCCTGTATTGAAAAACCCCGCCTGCGAAAGCAGGCGGGGTTTTTTATTGCCCTCATATCGGGCCAGTCGGGAGACCGCGTCACCGCCATCGCGAGCAGGCTCACTCCTACAGTTTTTGATCTGTGTTTCAGGCGTTGACTGTTTTCGCTTTGGCCATCGATTCAACCTTGGAAGCCGGTCGATAAAGCACGTAGTAATACGACCCCAGGCAAATCAGCCAGCAGAAAATCGCGGTCCACACGTTGTGCGAAAAGAAGTGCGCCCCCTGCATCATCCGCCCAATCGAGAACACCGAGCCCAAGGCGAAGGCGAAGATAAACGCCGCGCGCGCCATGCGTGGACGACGGTCACGCAACACAAAGAACAGGGCAAACAGGGTGAAACCGGTGGCGGCATGACCACCAGGCCAGCAGCGGCCAGGTTTATTCGTGTGCGGGCGAGGGCTCAGCAGTTCGCTGTAGGTCTCGTGGCCGCCAAATTGCTCAAGGCTCCATGGGCATTGCACCGCCGTCACTGCTTTCATGGGGGTGACAAAGGAAGTTGCCAGACCCAGCGACAGCACCAGGCAACCCAGTTCCCGCTTGAACGGCTTGAGCTTGTCCACGAAGAAAGAGGCGATAAAGCCGATGATCGCAAACACGGAAAAGGCGATGACTACCTGCTTGGCGCGGTCATGCAGGATGTCTTCAAGGAAATAGCTGTGGCGTCCGATGAAATCCCCTGCCACTGGATCGTAGAACAGCTTGGCAAGGTCCATGTCAAGGGACGTCAGTTCGAGCAGCACCAAAATGATTGCCGCGACGGCGGGGACGCCCACGCACACCCAGAGATTGAGCGGGCGCGAGACGGGACGGACAACGGTTGATGACATGGTGGATCCTGAACAAAGGAAAAACCCCCGGGGCATCAGCCCGGGGCTATTCGGTTAACGTTCGCTGACTTGGCCGGCACCCTCCTTGGGCGCCTTCCAGCCAAGCAGCTGTTGCTTGAAGCCATAACTGGCCGTTTGGTAATAAGTAATCGCCCGGGTGATCAATGGATCATTGGCGGTGGCACGGGACTCGCGACTTTCTGTCAGCGCTTCATCATGCCGGCGCAACCCTTGGCGCGGGCTAAGGATCGCCAGATCCTTGCCGTCAAACAAGCCCAGGTGTTGATAATTGCCAACCACCACTCGCGGCGGCAGCGGATTGTCCTGCAACAGGTTGCGACCAAAGAATGTCGATTCGTAATCCAGATTCAGCAAGCCCAGCAAGGTGGGCGCGAGGTCGATCTGGCTGGCCAGTTGTGCGGTCTCACGGGCCGGGATCAACGTCGGTGCATAAATGAACAGCGGAATCTGATAGTTGCTGATCGGCAAATCTTCCTTACCGGCGCTGCCCGCGGTGTGGTCGGCGACGAAGACGAAGATTGTATTGTCAAACCACGGCTTTTTGCGCGCCTGATCGAGGAACTGACCAATGGCATAGTCGGTATATTTCACTGCGCCGTCACGGCCATTGCCGGATTTGATGTCGATCCGGTTGTCCGGGTAGGTATAAGGGCGATGGTTGGACGTGGTCATCAGTTGCAGCAGGAACGGCTGTTGCTTCGCATAATCGGCGTCCGCCAGTTTCAGCGTCTGCGTGTACAGGTCTTCGTCAGCCATGCCCCAGGCATTCTTGAAGTGAATCTCGGCTTCATCGACGCTGCTCTGGTCGACCACGCGGTAACCGTTGCCGCTGAAGAACGCGTTCATGTTGTCGAAGTAACCGCGGCCACCGTAAACGAACACGCTGTCGTAACCCACGGCCTTGAGCTGCTGGCCGAGGCTGGCAAAACCACTCTCACGGCCCACGCGCTTGACGATTGAACGCCCCGGCGTTGGCGGAATGGCCAGCGTGATGGCTTCCAAACCGCGATCGGTACGGGTGCCGGTGGCGTAGAAGTTGTTGAAATACAGGCTCTGTTGGCGCAGGGCATCAAGGTTGGGCGTCAGGTTGCGCTGGTCGCCATTGCTGCCCATGTACTTGGCACTGAAGCTTTCGATGGTCACCAGCACGATGTTGGGTTTGCGCAGGGTGCCGGGGTTATCGATGTCCCGGCGGATGTCTTGCGGGTCGTTGCCGACAAAACGTGCATTCGGTTCGCTAAGCTCGGCCCGAATCTGCTGCGCGACAACGTCGGCCGGCAGGGTGCTGTAGAACTGCGGGTAATCCAGTTCGTTGTTACGAAACGCGGCGAAAAACTGGTACGGGCCATTGCTCGCCAGCTCGTTCTGGTAGGCGTTACCGCCCTGGGCGCGAGGTGAATCCTGGCTGAGCAGTTGCAGGCTCAAGCCGGCGACGATCAACAAGCCCAACGCATTCAGCAGACGCCCGCGCAATGGCGGCAAAGGGGCGTTCATCGCGGCATTGAAGGGGTTGCGTAATACGACGCTCAAGACCAGCGCCAGGACCGCGAGCAGGCTCAGCAGTTTGCCGATCGGATAGGACTCGAGCAGGTTGTTCAGTACTTCATCGGAATACACCAGGTAGTCGACGGCGATGAAATTGAAGCGCACGCCAAATTCATCCCAGAACAGCCATTCCGCCACGGCGGTGAACAACATGGCGAACAGGCTGACCGTCAGCAGGCCCTGAAGCAACCAGCGATGACCGCGGCGACGCCACACAGCCGGCGGGCAAAGCAACAAGTAGAGGCCCATGGGCAATGCCGCATAGGCAATAAAGCCCAGGTCATACAGCAAGCCGATGCCGAACACGGACAGGAAACCGCTGCCGGCCTCGTCCAGGTGAGTGAGGAGCAGAACCGTTCGGGTCAGGAAGAAAATCGCCAGCCAGGCGCCGGTGACCAGCAGGAGAAAGCGCATTGGCGCCGTCTTGAAGAAGTCCATTGTGTGTACATTCCTTATTATCAATTGCGCGGCATTTTCACTTGAATGCTGTCGTCAGGGTGTGAACCGACAGTGAAAAAGGTGTCAACCCTACCATTTGGTGGCGCAAATTGATTCTGCGCAGCGAAACCCTAGTCCTCAGCCACGCTTGGCCTTAAGCTGCGCGGGCCAAGACGGCCGTTACTGTGTACGGAGGAGTGCCCATGCGAATTCTATTGGTTGAAGACAACCGCGATATCCTCGCCAATCTGGCTGATTACCTGGGCCTCAAAGGCTACACCGTGGATTGCGCACAAGACGGTCTGTCCGGCCTGCACCTGGCGGCCACCGAGCATTACGACTTGATCGTGCTCGACATCATGCTTCCCGGCATCGACGGCTATACCCTGTGCAAACGCCTGCGCGAAGACGCCCGCCGCGACACACCGGTGATCATGCTCACCGCCCGCGATCAACTCGACGACCGGCTGCAGGGCTTCAAGTCCGGTGCCGACGACTACCTGATCAAACCGTTTGCCCTGTCTGAACTGGCCGCACGGATCGAGGCGGTGATGCGTCGCAGCCAAGGTGGCGGTCGTCGCACGTTGCAGGTCGGCGATCTGGCCTATGACCTCGACACCCTTGAAGTGACCCGCGAAGGGCGACTGCTGAAACTCAACCCGGTGGGCCTGAAGTTGCTGGCCGTGCTGATGCAGAAAAGCCCGCACGTGCTGCGCCGGGAAATTCTCGAAGAAGCGCTGTGGGGCGATGACTGCCCGGACAGTGACAGCCTGCGCAGCCACGTCCATCAACTGCGTCAAGTGATCGACAAGCCGTTCGCCAAGCCATTGCTGCAAACCGTTCACGGTGTGGGTTATCGCCTGGCCGAGGGCCGTGATGGAGTTTAAGCAGAGCCTTGCTCAACGGATCATCATCGCCTTTGCGCTGATGAGCGCATTGGTGGCCGGTGCCTTTGCCATGGGCATTGTGGCGACCGTGCACGTGGTGGAAGAAAAGCTGATTTCGTCCGGGCTGGGCGGCGATCTGCAGCGTTTGTTGCTGATGGACAGCATGTCCGACTGGAGCCACCGCCCCGAGCCGGACCAACTGTTCTACTTCAGCGGCGGGGCAGGGGATTTTGAATTGCCCAAGGACCTGCGCAACCTCGACTCGGGTTTTCATGAGGTTTTCCGCGATCAGCTGTCGTATCACGCCATGGTCGAAATCGTCGACGGCCGGCGCTACGTGCTGCTTCAGGATCAGAGCGATTTCGAAGAGCGTGAGCGGGTGCTGTTCGCCGTGGTGCTGGTCGGCTTCGTCCTGAGCCTGGCGCTGGCGGTTTTTCTCGGCTGGGTCCTGGCGCGTAAAGTCATGGCGCCGGTGGTGCGGCTGGCTCGCCAGGTGCGTCATCGCGATCAACTGTTGGGGCTGGCGCCGCCCCTGGCGCCGGATTATGCCGCTGACGAAGTGGGCGAGCTGGCTGTTGCCTTCGACGCCACCCTTGGCCGCTTGCGCCAGGCATTGACCCGTGAGCGCTTGTTTACCAGCGATGTCAGCCACGAACTGCGTACACCCTTGATGGTATTGGCGAGTTCTTGTGAGTTGCTGCTGGAAAACCCCGGAATCGATCAGCGCGGCCGCGCCCAGGTCGAACGCATTGCCCGGGCCTGCGAAGAAATGCGTGAGTTGGTACAAACCTTCCTGATGCTGGCCCGCGCACAACGTGAAGACGCCAGCATGTCGCCGCAGCAGAACCTGAAACAGGTTGCCGACGGGTTGCTCACGCTATGGCGAGAGCCCATCGAAACCAAGGGACTGAAGCTGACATTCGAACCGGGTCCTCCTCCAACCGCCAGTTACAACGCAACACTTCTGCATGCGGTGATGGGCAACCTGCTACGTAATGCGTTGCACTACACCGAACGCGGTTTCATCCGCCTGACCCTCACCGCCACGGGGTTTATGGTCGAGGACAGTGGTGTGGGCATTCCCGAAGAAAAACGCGAGGCGATGTTCGAACCTTTCGTGCGGGGTTCTGAAAAACGCGGCGAGGGCCTTGGCCTGGGGCTGTCGCTGGTGCAGCGGATTTGTGAGAACCAGGGCTGGACCGTCAGCCTGACGACCATGGAGCCCAATGGCTGTCGTTTTCAGGTCGAGTTAAATGCATCGGATGCTGGATGAGGGAACGGTTGCAGTTCGATGGCCCTGAGCTATCGTTGTTATCCTGTAAAACCTTGAAATAGTTCGAGGTTTCCCTCAACGAAATTTTCACAAATGCATGACCTGACTCTGACACTAAACTACCTAAGGTTGGTGACATCAGCATTTCAGGAGACCTGACGATGGACGGCCCGATCAAACTCGATTTTTCCGAAAAATACGACGATCAACATGCTAAACGCTACCTGCAAAAGCATCAGGATGGCCTAGGCCGCAAACTGTCCCACTGGCGCGACGTGCAGCTGGGGCGCAAGGCGCTGACGCTGGCCGGTGACCCTGGATTGGTACTCGATCTGCCATGCGGTGCAGGGCGTTTCTGGCCAATGCTGGCGGAAAAAGCCAATCGTGCAATCATCGGCGCCGACAACTCTGAATCGATGGTCAAGATTGCTTGCCAGGCGCAACCCGCTGACGTGGTAAAACGGGTACAACCCTTGCACACTTCTGCCTTCGACATCGCCTTGCCGGATAACGCCGTCGACAGCATTTTCTGCATGCGTTTGCTGCACCACATCGGTGAAGCCGAGCATCGACTGGCAATTCTGCGCGAATTCGAGCGTGTCACCCGTGACAGCGTGATCCTTTCGTTGTGGGTGGACGGCAACTTCAAGGCCTGGAAACGCAAGCGTTCAGAAGCACGGCGTGGGCAGGAAGGTTACCAAAACCGCTTTGTGTTACCGGCTGCAACGGTAGAAAAAGAATTCGAGCAAGCGGGTTTCCGCATCCAGGAAAAACTGGACTTCATACCGCTCTACGCCATGTGGCGCGTTTACGTATTACGCAAGAGGTAACAGGATGGCAGTGCAAAGTGCAGCAGAAACGGACGTCGCTCCAACGGACCGCTTCGACTATTTCTGGAATCAGCGCGGTGAATGGGTAGAAGAACCCAACGTTCGCCGTGGCGGGGAAAGTGGCGTGCAGCGTGTCATGGGCAGCGATGGACAACTGCTCTATGCCAAGCGTCAGACCGGCCATATCTATCGCAGCTGGTTGCACCCGTTTGGCCGCCCGACCGTATTGCGCGAGCAAGATGCGCTGATCGGCCTGCGCAAGCTTGGCGTGCGTGTACCTGAAATCGTTTTCTGCGGCGCACAGCGCGACCCTGTGCACAAATGGCGCGCATTGCTGGTGACCAAGTCGCTGGATGGCTTCGAGGAAATCGAACACTGGTACGCCGGTGGTGGTCGTGAGCGCCATGGCGAGGCGGTGAATGATCGCGTGTTGAAGGATCTGGCCGAGAACCTCGCCCGCATGCACAAGGGCCGCTGGCAGCACAGCTGCATCTACATCAAGCACGTGTTCCTGCGGGTGACGGGCGAAGGCGAATCGGCCAAGGTCGAAATCGCCTTGATCGACCTGGAGAAGTGCCGACAGCGTATGACTGCATCCCAAGCGGCCGCTCATGACATGAAGCAACTGCGTCGCCATTCGTCATTCAGCGATGCGGACTGGAAAAAACTCGTCTACTTTTATGAGACGGCGTTTGGCAGCGCTATCAAAGGTTTATAGCGATGAAACTAGAAATTGCTCGAGGTTTGTTTTTAGCAGGAGCCTTGGCAGTTGCTTCATTGGCGGTGGCTGCCTGGGAGCAGCCACGCACGCAGGTCCTCAGTTCAGTGAGCAGCGATGCTCACTGTCCATTACCACGGGCAATCAAAGCCTCCGTAGCTGCGCAACCCGACCATGATTTGTTGTTGCTCATGTTCGGGCTTGCCCAGGGAATGAGGCCGCAAAGTTGACCAGATTGAAGCCAAAATAAAAGGCCTCGCATGTGCGAGGCCTTTTTTTGTCTCCCATTTTCAGTCCATGAAACTGATCAAATGTGGGAGCGGGCTTGCTCGCGAAGGCGGTGTGACAGTCAACATCATCGCTGAATGACACACCGCCTTCGCGAGCAAGCCCGCT
>NZ_MOBK01000071.1 GCF_003732265.1 Pseudomonas brassicacearum | reverse complement strand
CGATACGGTGATCGAGGCGGATGACGAAGTCTTTTTCATCGCCGCCCGTGAGAATATTCGCGCGGTCATGAGCGAAATGCGCCGCCTCGACGAAACCTACAAACGCATCGTCATTGCGGGCGGCGGGCAGATCGGTGAACGTCTGGCCGAGGCCATCGAAAGCCGTTATCAGGTGAAGATCATCGAGATGAACCCGGCGCGTTGCCGTTATCTGTCCGACACCCTCGACAGCACTGTGGTGTTGCAGGGCAGCGCCTCCGACCGTGATCTGTTGCTGGAAGAGAACATCGCCGACGCCGATATTTTCCTCGCGCTGACCAACGATGATGAAGCCAACATCATGTCGTCGCTGCTGGCGAAACGGCTGGGGGCGAAGAAGGTCATGACGATCATCAACAACCCGGCGTATGTCGACCTGATTCAGGGCGGCGACATCGACATCGCCATCAGCCCGCAGTTGGCGACCATCGGCACGCTGCTGGCCCACGTGCGCCGTGGCGATATCGTCAGCGTGCATTCATTGCGTCGCGGTGCCGCAGAAGCGATCGAGGCGATTGCTCACGGTGATGCGAAGTCGAGCAAGGTCATCGGCAAACCGATCGAGAAGATCGGCCTGCCGCCCGGCACCACGATTGGTGCGGTGATCCGCAATGAACAAGTGATCATTGCCCACGATGACACGGTGATCGAGGCGGGCGACCATGTGATTCTGTTCCTTGTGGATAAAAAGCATATT
>NZ_MOBK01000070.1 GCF_003732265.1 Pseudomonas brassicacearum | reverse complement strand
GATACACCTGAGTCGACACCGGACGTTTGCCCGCTACCGGCGAACGTGGCGATTGCGGACGACCGTTCACGTTGTCCTGGTCGATCAGATAAAACTCGAGTTCGAAGGCTGCGCAGATGGTCAGGCCCAGGTCATCGAACTTGCGCCCGATATTGGCCAACACTTCTCGCGGGTCGGCAAAGAACGGCTGGCCTTCGAGTTCGTGCATGGTCACCAGCAACTGAGCGGTCGGGCGCTTCTGCCACGGCTCAATGCTCAGGGTACCGGGGCTGGGGAAGCAGATTCGGTCAGAGTCGCCG
>NZ_MOBK01000069.1 GCF_003732265.1 Pseudomonas brassicacearum | reverse complement strand
GGAGTGACAAGACCTACCGATTTTCCTCTGCGGCCATGGAATTGCTGCAGCAACACACAGATCATCCGTAGGTGCTGCCTAGCGCCTACAGAGTCCCCGTGTATTTCACGGCGGCGGCGGCCGCTCGCGAGGGCACGTTCAGCGTGCGTAATAAAGAAGACACATGAATACGCACCGTGAACGGCGAGATCTCCAGTTCGCGGGCGATTTCCTTGTTGGTTTTGCCTTGGGCAATCAAGCGCAGCACGTCTTGCTGACGAGGCGTGAGGGCGGCGCCGGTTTCCAGCGGCAGCAGGCCTGACGGCGCGAACTTCACCAGTACTTCACCTTCGCGAATTGCCAGAATTGCCTGACCGATTTCGTCCGGAGCGATGTTTTTGTCGATAAAACCGTCGATACCGGCGGCCATGACTTCGCTGATCAGCGACTCATCATCGACCATCGACACCACAATCAGCGTGGTAC
>NZ_MOBK01000068.1 GCF_003732265.1 Pseudomonas brassicacearum | reverse complement strand
GGTTCTGGCGTCCCCTCGCGGCGCGCAGATCAAACGGGCGCTGGACGCGGTCGTGGCGAAAAGTCAGGTGATCATCACCCGTAAACCCTAAGCACTTACCTGTGGACCTGTGGGAGTGAGCTTGCTCCCGCAGGTTTTGTGCACCCTGTAGCCCTGTGTTGGTAGGGATCAGGGATGTCATGGTGTCTTTCGTGCGACTCTCGGTCCTGCTTGGTGCAGTGCTGCTCAACGGCTGCGAGCAACAAGATGCGCCG
>NZ_MOBK01000067.1 GCF_003732265.1 Pseudomonas brassicacearum | reverse complement strand
CGATGTGGCGACGGTACGGCACGCCTTCCGGCAAGTGCTCGCGGCTTTTGGCGAACGCGTCGCGGGCCCACGGCAAGGTCGAGCGACTGAAAGTCAGCGCCAGACCATTAAGGTCGCTGACGACCTTGACCACGTTGGGGTTGAACCGGGTTTCCACGTCTTCGATCGGCTCGGCCAGGGTGGCCATGCGCGCCTCGGTGTGGGCCGCGAGGTTAGCCGCGACCTGATCGATCACGCTCGGCGATCAGCGGTTCGTCACCCTGGACGTTGACCACAATGGCGTCGGGCGCCAGGCCCAG
>NZ_MOBK01000066.1 GCF_003732265.1 Pseudomonas brassicacearum | reverse complement strand
AGGTCATGGCGAGCTTGAAACAGTCGAAAACCCATGCCTTGACCGCCAAAATCCTCAAACCTACCGGAGCGGTCATCGCGGCGTTGCCAAAAATCTTTGGCGTGGCCAATGGCGGGATGAAACCCGAAAATGCGATCGATGCCGTGTGCTTCGGCCTGGAAATCGCCGCATCGATGTTGCAAATCGACGCCGACGGTCAGGCCACTACCGAAAGTTACCGTCGCCGCCGCAACGAATGGGCGCTGCAACGTGATCAGGCCGAGTCCGAGGCCGCCGGCCTCAGTGTGCAGGTCGAGGCACAACGCCATGCGGTCACCGCGGCTCGCACGAACCTTGCACAAACCCTGCGGGCCAATGCTCAGGCGCTGGCGGTTTACAACTTCCTGAAAAAGCGCGCGAGCAATGCCGAGTTGTTTGGCTGGATGCTTGGCCAGTTCCAGGCTTTGTACTATCAGACCTATGACGCCGTGATCAGCCTGTGCCTCAGTGCCCAGGCGTCGCTGAATGCTGAAACCGGCGATTACGATGCGCAAATTCCCTTGCCCAATGTGTTTCTGGAACAACGTCATGGTTTGACAGCCGGCGAGCATTTGCGCGTGCATTTGCTGCGGATGGAGCGCGAATATCTGCAGCGCTACGAGCGTCGGCAGGAGTTGGTGAAAACCGTTTCCTTGCGCAAATTGTTCAA
>NZ_MOBK01000065.1 GCF_003732265.1 Pseudomonas brassicacearum | reverse complement strand
GGTGATGCAGTTCGGTTCCAGCGGGTTTTGCACTTTGTAGGGCATGGTGTAATCGGCTTCGTTCAGCTGCGCCGAACCGGTCCATTGCCCGGCGACATAACCTTGGGTCATGGCGTTGACGGTTTGAGCTTTTGGATCGCCGATGGCTTTAGCCTGCGCGCTGGCCAGTTGCTCGCTGTCGAACCCGGCCAGCGGCGAATCACTCCATTTGATCTCCAGCACTTGGCGGCCCTGCTGCGCGGCCCAGAAGGTATCCGCCAATACGGCGACACCTTCCATGTTGCCGCCCAGCACATCCGGACGCCCCGGAATCGCCAGCACTTTGCGCACACCCGGCACCTTTAGCGCCGCTGCAGAATTGACGCTGAGCACTTTCGCTCCGACCACCGGCGCACGCTGAATCACCGCCACCAGCATGTCCGGCAATTGCACGTCGATGCTGTACTTGAAGCGCCCACACACCTTGGCTGCCGCATCGCGCTTGTGGCGCAGTTTGCCGATGTATTTGAACTGCGCCGGATGCTTCAGCGTGACGTTGGTCGGCGCCGGCAGATTCGGGGCAACGCCGACCAGTTCGCCATAACCGAGGCTGCGTTTAC
>NZ_MOBK01000064.1 GCF_003732265.1 Pseudomonas brassicacearum | reverse complement strand
GGTGCTGTACATGTCGGTGGTCCGCAACCTGCACCAGCAACTGGAATTCCAGGCCGTGACCGATCCATTGACCGGCCTGCTAAATCGCCGAGGTTTCTACCAGACCGTTGAAAACCTGTTGCTGCGCGGTGAACGCACCGACAGCGCCTGGGTGCTGCTGTACCTGGACCTCGACGGTTTCAAGCGGGTCAATGACTCCCTCGGTCACGATGCTGGCGACCGCGTGCTGCGCTGGGTGTCCGAGCAGTTGAAGGCCTGCGTGCGGCCGTTCGACATTCTGGCGCGCATGGGTGGCGATGA
>NZ_MOBK01000063.1 GCF_003732265.1 Pseudomonas brassicacearum | reverse complement strand
CAGGCGACGGGCACCGATGTTCTCGGTCTTCTCGTTGACCTGCCAGGCGATCCCGGCAATGCGCTTGATGCCATCCGGCTGGAATTCGATGCCCAGGCCTTCGGTTTTCAGCAGGGCGCAATATTGCTCGGTGAGCGACGCATGCGGCTCGCTGAGAATGCGTTCGAAGTCTTCCGGCGTCAGCGCCTTGAGTTGGACGCGAATCGGCAGGCGACCTTGCAGCTCAGGCACCCGGTCGCTCGGCTTGCTCAGGTGGAATGCACCGGAAGCAATGAACAGGATGTGGTCGGTCTTGACCA
>NZ_MOBK01000062.1 GCF_003732265.1 Pseudomonas brassicacearum | reverse complement strand
CAACCTGTGGGACGCCGGTTTCTCCGCTTCATGGGAACTGGATTTCTGGGGCCGCGTGCGCCGCGAAACCGAAGCTGCCGACGCCAACCTTGAAGTCGCCGAAAACGACCGTCGCGGGGTGCTGCTGGCGGTGCTCGCCGACACCGCACAAAACTACATTCAACTGCGCGGCGTGCAGAACACCCGCGCCGTCACCGAGCAGAACCTCGACGTCGCGCGGCACAGCCTGAAACTCTCGCAACTGCGCCTGGCCGACGGCGTGGCGACTGATCTCGACGTCGCCGAAGCCGCTGCGCAAGTGGCTGCCATCGAATCACGCTTGCCGGCGCTGGAACAACGCCAATCGCAACTGATCAATGCGATTAGCCTGTTGATGGGCGAACCACCACAGGCATTGGCCAAAGAGTTATCCACAGACGCCGACGTGCCGCAGTCGCCGCTGCAAGTCGCCATCGGCCTACCGTCACAACTGGCCGAACGCCGACCGGACATCCGCCAGGCCGAAGCGCGCCTGCATGCGGCCACCGCCAACATCGGTGTGGCCAAGGGCGATTTCTATCCGCGTATTACCCTGTCGGGCAACCTCGGCTCGCAAGCCATGCAACTCAGCGATTTCGGCTCGTGGAGCTCGCGCGCCTTCGGCATCGGCCCACAATTCAGCCTGCCGTTGTTCGACGGCGGACGCCTGCGCGGCATGCTGCAACTGCGCGAAGCGCAACAACAGGAAGCCGCCGTCGCCTATCAGCAAACCGTGCTGCGCGCCTGGCATGAAATCGACGATCAACTG
>NZ_MOBK01000007.1 GCF_003732265.1 Pseudomonas brassicacearum | reverse complement strand
CTGGTCAGAGTCAGAAGCTGAGCTTTAGTCCCACCCACCCCTTCAAGTCTAAACATACAAGCGAGCCTGCTCGAAAGCGTCGGCCCAGGCAGCCTAAATCTTCAAGCCTTCTGCTCAAACGCCACATAAATTTTGCGGCACGGCTCCAGCACTTCCCAAGTGCCCCGGAACCCGGCAGGAATCACGAAGCGGTCACCCGCGCGCAGGGTTTTGCTGTTGCCGTCGTTGTCGCGCAGCACCGAAACCCCTTGAACGATTTCGCAGTACTCGTGTTCGGTGAAGTTCACCGTCCATTGCCCGACTTCGCCTTCCCAAACGCCAGCATTCAACTGCCCGCAAGGGCTGTTGTAGTGGTTGTACACCGCTTGCTCGGGATCGCCCTTGAGGACTTTCGCCGGGTCTGGCCGATAGCGCTCGGGCGCTGTCGTGGCCTGGCTGAAGTCGACGACATCCTGGATATTCATTGTTGTAATTTCCCGTGATTGCCTGAAAAGAATAAAGTCTATGTTTATTAAAATGAACATCGCAAGGCCGTTTGACGGCCTTATGTCAAATATATTGAAACATGAGGGGTGGCTGGTTTAGGGTGACGGTTGCCTTGGGCCGAAAAGCAGGCTGGCCGGGCAGAATTCCTGACAGCGCCCGCGAAGACCGCGCAGCGTTCGTATTCAATAAGAGGAGGACACTCGAATGACCACCCTGACTCGTGCCGACTGGGAACAACGGGCTCGCGATCTGAAGATCGAAGGCCGCGCCTACATCAATGGCGAATACACCGACGCTGTCTCCGCCGAGACCTTCGAGTGCATCAGTCCGGTCGATGGCCGTCTGCTGGGCAAGATTGCCAGCTGTGATGCCGCCGACGCCCAGCGCGCTGTTGAAAACGCTCGCGCCACCTTCAATTCCGGCGTCTGGTCGCGCCTGGCGCCGGCCAAACGCAAAGCCACCATGATCCGCTTCGCCGGCCTGTTGAAGCAGAATGCTGAAGAGCTGGCGCTGCTTGAAACCCTGGACATGGGCAAGCCGATCAGCGATTCCCTGTACATCGACGTTCCCGGCGCGGCGCAAGCCCTGAGCTGGAGCGGCGAAGCCATCGACAAGATCTACGACGAAGTCGCGGCCACTCCGCACGATCAACTGGGTCTGGTCACGCGCGAGCCGGTCGGTGTCGTGGGCGCCATCGTGCCGTGGAACTTCCCGCTGATGATGGCCTGCTGGAAACTCGGTCCGGCACTGTCCACCGGTAACTCGGTGATCCTCAAGCCGTCGGAAAAATCCCCGCTGACTGCCATCCGCATCGCGGCACTGGCCGTTGAAGCCGGCATTCCGAAAGGCGTGCTGAACGTGCTGCCGGGTTACGGTCACACCGTCGGCAAGGCCTTGGCCCTGCACAACGATGTCGACACGCTGGTGTTCACCGGTTCGACCAAGATCGCCAAGCAACTGCTGATTTACTCGGGCGAGTCGAACATGAAACGCGTCTGGCTCGAAGCCGGCGGCAAGAGCCCGAACATCGTGTTCGCCGATGCACCGAACCTGCAAGAAGCCGCCGAAGCCGCTGCCGGTGCTATCGCCTTCAACCAGGGCGAAGTGTGCACCGCCGGTTCGCGCCTGCTGGTCGAGCGTTCGATCAAGGATACATTCCTGCCACTGGTGATCGAGGCCCTGAAAACCTGGAAGCCGGGCAACCCGCTGGACCCGGCGACCAACGTCGGCGCGCTGGTCGATACCCAGCAGATGAACACCGTGCTGTCCTACATTGAGTCCGGTCATGCCGACGGCGCCAAACTGGTGGCCGGTGGCAAGCGCACGCTTCAGGAAACCGGTGGTACTTACGTTGAGCCAACGATTTTCGACGGCGTGAGCAACGCGATGAAAATCGCCCAGGAAGAGATCTTTGGCCCGGTGTTGTCGGTCATCGCTTTCGACACCGCCGAAGAAGCCGTTGCGATTGCCAACGACACGCCGTACGGCCTCGCCGCAGCGGTGTGGACCAAGGACATCTCCAAGGCTCACCTGACCGCCCGTGCACTGCGTGCCGGTAGTGTTTGGGTCAACCAATACGACGGCGGCGACATGACCGCGCCGTTTGGTGGCTTCAAGCAGTCGGGTAACGGCCGCGACAAGTCGCTGCACGCGTTCGACAAGTACACCGAGCTGAAGGCGACCTGGATCAAGTTGTAAGTCGGTTTTCTTGACGACGTAGATCCCTTGTGGGAGCGGGCTTGCTCGCGAAGGCGCCGTAACAGCCAACGATGATGTTGGAGGTGATGGCCTCTTCGCGAGCAAGCCCGCTCCCACATTTGTTTTGTGGTGTGCCGAAAAATAATATCCACAGGAGCGTGGAACATGCGTTGGGCGACTTATTTCGCCGTGTTGGCGTCTGTCTTGAGTGTCGGCCTGGCCCTGGGCGTCAGCATGCCGCTGGTGTCGTTTCGCCTGGAAAGCTGGGGCTACGGCTCATTTGCCATCGGCGTAATGGCGGCGATGCCGGCCATTGGCGTGTTGCTGGGGGCGAAGATCTCCAGCCACCTGGCCGCACGCTTGGGCACGGCGAATCTGATGCGTCTGTGCCTGTGGGCCGGGGCGTTATCCATCGGCTTGCTGGCGTTGATGCCGAGCTACCCGATCTGGCTGCTGTTGCGCCTGATGATCGGGGTGATCCTGACGCTGGTGTTTATCCTTGGCGAAAGCTGGATCAACCAGCTCGTAGTCGAACAGTGGCGTGGGCGGCTGGTGGCTCTTTATGGCTGCAGTTATGCCCTGAGCCAGCTCGCCGGCCCGGTGCTGCTGGGCGTTCTCGGCACGGAGCACGATTACGGTTTTTGGGTCGGTGTCGGCTTGCTAACGACGGCACCGCTCCTGTTGTTGGGTCGCAGCGGTGCGCCGAGCAGTGAGGCGAGCAGCGTGACCTTCGGTGATTTGCTGACCTTCTGCCGTGGCCTTCCGGCGATTGCCTGGGCGGTGTCGCTGTTCGCCGCCTTCGAAGCGATGATCCTGACCTTGTTGCCGGTGTATTGCCTGCGTCAGGGTTTCACCACGGAAATCGCCTTGGCGATGGTCAGTACCGTGGTGGTCGGTGATGCGTTGCTGCAATTGCCGATTGGTGCACTGGCGGATCGCCTGTCACGGCGCACGCTGTTCACGGGGTGCGCGGTGGTGTTGCTGGTGTCGAGCCTGGCGATTCCGTTGCTGATCGATACGTTGCTGATCTGGCCGTTGTGGGTGCTGTTTGGTGCCAGTGCTGGCGGTTTGTTTACCTTGTCACTGATCCTGATCGGCGAGCGTTATCGCGACGATGCGCTGGTGCGCGCCAATGCGCATATCGCGCAGCTGTGGGGGATTGGATGTCTGGTCGGGCCGTTGGCGGCGGGGGCGGGGAGTCAGTGGATCAGTGGGCATGCGCTGCCGTTGCTGATGGCGGCCGGTGCGTTTGGGCTGGTGATTCTGCTGATGCGCCAAGGTGCGTTTGGCGCAGTGCAGCCGGCCTAAAGGCGAACACCAACCTGTGGCGAGGGAGCTTTTGTGGCGAGGGGGCTTGCCCCCGTTGCGCTGCGCAGCAGTGCCAAACACTGCCATTGCATTCTGCATGGGCCTCTATGCCGGTTGATTTTGCGACGGCTGCGCAGCCGAACGGGGGCAAGCCCCCTCACCACAAAGGCTCGTTCCTACAGAGATTTTTATCGCTTGTTAGAGCATCCGCTCCAGGCCAACCGTGGTGCTCATCCACGCATTGAACCGTCGCCACCAGCTCCCCGGTTCCTTGGTCAGGGTGTGCAGTTTGCCGTCGTCTTCAGTGACCCAAACCACCTTGCCATCCTCCAGTTTCGCCTCATAGCTCAGCGGTGGCGCCATGCCTTGCATGGCCAAATCGCGCACATGCGCGGCCAGTTCGGGGCTGTCCACCAGCACCCCGACTTCGGTGTTCCACAGCACCGAGCGCGGATCGAAATTGAACGAGCCGACGAAGGATTTCTGCTGATCGAAGATCATCGCCTTGCTGTGCAGGCTGGAGTCGGAGCCTTGGTAAGCGGGGCGGCCGAAGAAGTGCGGTCCACTGCCGCTGCCGCCCCCTTCACCCGGTTGACGCCGTAGTTCGAACAACTTCACGCCGTGCTCCAGCAGCGCTTTGCGATAGGGCGCATAGCCGCCGTGCACGGCCGGTACGTCGGTGGCCTCCAGCGAATTGGTCAGCAAACTCACGGAGACCCCGGCATCGGCGCGACCCGTCAGGTACACGAGGCCCGGTTGGCCGGGCACGAAGTAGGCCGAGATCATGATCAGCTCTTTGCTGACGCCCCTCAGCTCGGGCGCCAGTTGCGTCGTCAGCAACAAGTGTGGGTCCGGCTCGCCGTCGGCCAGCACCTTGCTCGGGGCATCCCACAACGCTTGGCTCCAGGCCCAGATCAGCTCCCGGCGCCAGATGTCCAGGCGCGGGTGCGTCTTGAACGTCATCAGTTGTTGATACAGCGCGTGGTTCTGTTTGCGCGTGTCGTCCAGCGATTCTTCCAGGCGGGTCCGGGTGTTTTCCAGGTCCTTGGCGGTCGGTTTGCTGGAGAGGAATTGTTCAATCGGTTTGCTCAGCGCGCTGTTCCAGTACTGATCAAAACTGTGCCCCAGTTGTTCGGCCACCGGGCCGACGCCAAGCATGTCGATGTCGGTGAAGTTCAGGTTGGGCTCGGCATCGAAATACTCGTCACCCAGATTGCGTCCACCCACGATCGCCATGCTGTTGTCGGCCAGCCACAACTTGTTGTGCATGCGCCGGTGTTGCTGCGACAGGTTGAACAGTCGCCCCATGGCTCGCGTCACGCCGGTGCTGCGACCCAGGTGCAACGGGTTGAACACGCGGATCTGAATGTTCGGGTGTGCTGCGAGGGTGGCGATGATCTGGTCCAGGCCGTCACTGGTGGTGTCGTCGAGCAGCACCCTGACGCGTACGCCGCGATCAGCCGCTTTGAGCAGTTCTTCCACGAGCATCCGCGTGCTGATGCCGTCATGCACGATGTAGTACTGCAAATCGAGGCTGCTTTGTGCGTTGCGGATCAGCTCGGCGCGGGCGGTGAAGGCCTCGGTGCTGTCGGACAGCAGGCGAAAGCCCGACTGGCCCTGATGCGGCGCAGCCTGCGCCTGGACCGAGCGGCCGAACGCCGAGTCACTGGCGGGCAGCGCCTGACTGGCCTGACGCTGAACGTCAACGCTGGCGCAGCCGCTGAGGAACGAGGCGAAGAGCAGAGCAGCGAGCAGGTTTTGTCTGACTCTCACGTGGGATCGTTCCGATTGGCGGCAGGTGTCGGCATATGGACGCTGGTTTCCCGAGAAAAGTCAGTCAGTGATGCGGTCAGTTTCGGCTAACAGTTTGATAGCCAGGGCTCCGACCTTGCGCACCGCTTCTTCGATCTGCGGTGTTGGCTTGGCAGCGTAGTTCATGCGCAGGCAGTTGCGGTACTTGCCCGAGGCAGAAAAGATGCTGCCCACGGCAATCTGTACGCCTTGATCGTGCAGCGCACGATTCAGTTTCAGGGTGTCGAAGCTTTCCGGCAGCTCCACCCACAGCATGAAGCTGCCTTGCGGGCGACTGGCGCGGGTGCCGGCCGGAAAGTAGCGGGTGACCCAGTCGATCATCACGTCGCGATTGCGTTGGTATTGCGTGCGCATCCGCCGCAAATGAGGCTCGAAGTGCCCGGCCTTGAGAAACTCGGCAATCGCAATCTGCGGTTGTGGCGCGGTGGAGCCGGTGCTGATGTATTTCATGTGCAGCACCCGTTCCAGATACCGGCCGGGCGCGACCCAGCCAATGCGCAATCCGGGGGCCAGGGTCTTGGAAAACGAACTGCACAGCAGCACGCGACCGTCCTCGTCGAAGGACTTGATCGTCCGCGGGCGTGGATAGGTGTAGGCCAGTTCGCCATACACATCGTCCTCGATGATCGCCACGTCAAAACGCTGTGCGAGCGTCAACAACGCGCGTTTGCGTGACTCGGGCATGATGTAGCCCAGCGGGTTGTTGCAGTTGGGGGTCAACTGTATGACTTTGATCGGCCACTGTTCCAGGGCCAGTTCGAGCGCATCGAGGCTAATGCCGGTGATCGGGTCGGTGGGAATTTCCAGGGCTTTCATGCCCAGCCCCTTGAGAGTTTGCATGGCGCCGTGAAAGCTCGGCGAGTCCACGGCCACAATGTCCCCCGGCTCGCAGATCGCACGGATGCTGGTGGACAGCGCTTCGTGGCACCCGGTCGTGACCACCAGATCGCTGGCGCTCAACTGGCACCCGGAATCGAGCATCAGGCGCGCAATCTGCTCGCGCAGTTCGAGGGTGCCGTGGATGTTGTCGTAATACAGACCGGGCATATCTTGTCGACGGCTGATACGCGCGAGGTTTCGCAGTAGCGGTTTCATGGTCGGTGTGGTGATGTCCGGCATGCCGCGACCCAGTTGCACGACATCCTTGCGCGGCACCGCGCGAATCAGTTCCAGCACCTGATCCCACTGCGAAATATCCACCGGCCGCTGGGCCGGACGCCCAATGGCCGGCAGCTCCGGCAGTTCGCGACCCACCGGCACGAAATAGCCCGATTTGGGTTTTGGCGTCGCCAGGCCACTGTCTTCCAGCACGCGATAGGCCTGCTGCACGGTGCTCAGGCTGACCCCGTGTTCAACGCTCAACGCCCGCACCGAGGGCAGCCGGTCACCGGGGCGATAGAAGCCCTGTTCGATACGCGTGCCGAGCAATTCGGCGAGGTTGACGTAAAGGGTCATGGTGCAGTCTCGCTGTGGGTGATTCGGTAAACCAATACAGATCGAGGTAAAAATCAGGATTCAGACACAGAAACGCAAAATCTGTATGGAATTAATACTTGCTCGTTGAATCTGTAATGCTTTTCGTCGTCCACGCATCATGAAAGCTCTGGCTACCCAAGTAAACAGGAGCAATCAAAATGAACGGCTTGAGCGATGTGCGGCTGACGTTACACAGTCAGGAACTGGTGAGAGGGCAGGAAAACGGTACGCGTGAGGCGCTGATGCGCAACGCACCGTCCGGCCTGGGTCGCTGGGGTCTGTTCTGGCATCGTCTGCACACGCGCAAGGCGTTGCTGGCGCTGACGCCGGAGCAGCTCAGGGATGTGGGGCTGACGCGGGAACAGGCGCGGGAGGAGGGGCTCAAGCCTTTCTGGAGGATCTGATTTTTGTGGTGTTCTTTAAACCGATTCGCGAGCAAGCCCGCTCCCACATTTAATTGCATTCTCATGGGCGACTCGGTCAAATGTGGGAGCGGGCTTGCTCGCGAAGGCGCCCGAAAGAGCGACATCAACCCCTCAGACCAACTCCTTAAGCCGATGCCACAACATCCCCAACGCCAACAACGGCGAGCGCAAATGCTTCCCGCCCGGAAAGGTGATATGCGGCACCTTCGCAAACAGATCAAACCCACCACTGTGCTGCCCGCTGATCGCCTCAGCCAACAACCTGCCCGCCAGATGCGTGGCATTCACCCCATGACCGGAATAGGCTTGGGCGTAATACACATTCGGCTGGTCTTTAAGCTGGCCAATCTGCGGCAGGCGGTTGGCGCCGATGCCGATCATCCCGCCCCATTGATAGTCGATCTTCACCGAGCCCAGTTGCGGGAACACTTCCAGCATCTTCGGTCGCATGTACGCGGCGATGTCTTTCGGATCGCGACCTGAATAGTGGCAGGCGCCCCCAAACAACAAGCGCCGGTCCGCCGAGAGCCGGTAGTAATCCAGAGCTACGCGCTGATCGCAGACCGCCATGTTCTGCGGCAGCAGTGAATGGGCCAGTTCTTCGCTCAACGGTTCGGTGGCGATGATGTAGCTGCCGGCCGGCAGCACTTTCCCGCTGAGTTCGGGGTTGAGCTGGTTAAGGTAGGCGTTGCAGCCCAGCACCAGCGTCTTCGCGCGGACCGAGCCTTGGGCGGTGTGGACCTTGATCTCGGGGCCGTAATCGATGCGGGTGACCGTCGAGTGTTCAAACAGTACCGCCCCCATTTCCTCGGCCGCCGCTGCTTCGCCCAGCGCCAGGTTCAGCGGATGCAGATGCCCGGAGCCCATGTCGATCAGGCCGCCGACGTAACGCTCGGAACCCACCACCGAGTGCATTTCATTGGCCTGCAGCAGTCGCGTTTCATAACGGTAACCGAGGCTGCGCAGTTCTTCGGCATCTTCGGCGAAACCTTCGAGATCGCGGGGTTTGTTGGCCAGGTCGCAGTAACCCCAGGTCAGGTCGCAAGGAATCTGAAAACGCGCGACGCGCTGGCGGACGATTTCCACCGCCTCCAGGCCCATGAGTTTCATCTGGCGCACGCCGTCGGTGCCGATCACGTTGGCGAATTGATCAAGGCCATGACCGACGCCGCGAATCAACTGTCCGCCGTTGCGCCCGCTGGCGCCCCAGCCGATCTTGTGGGCTTCGAGCAGGATGACATTCAAGCCATGTTCAGCCAGTTCCAGCGCAGTGTTCAGCCCGGAAAACCCGCCACCAACCACGCACACATCCGCCACCAGATCACCCCTGAGCGCCGGATAATCGGGCTGCGGAAGGCTGCTGGCGGCGTAATAAGAGGCAATGTGCTGGTGACTTTGAGCGGATGGCTGAGCACCGGCGTTCATGGGCGTGTTCCCGATTCTGGCGTCTTGAAAAGTTGACGGAGCATAAGCCGGACCTTCTGGCGCGGGCAACATTGGTCGGCTGCTGCTGTATGGATCGGCGCCTTTGCTGCAGAATCGCGCTCTATTCCGCTTTTGGTCACTGCTTCAAATGAGCTGCAACAGTCAGAAAATCCGTACGCTTCGACAGCAGATCCCCTCGTTCGAGTGCGTGCCCGGCTGCCATGACTGCTGTGGGCCTGTGACCACCTCGCCGGAAGAAATGTCTCGCCTGCCGCGCAAGACCCGCGCCGAGCAGGACGCGGCGATGGATGAACTCAATTGCGTGCACCTGGGGCCGAACGGTTGCACGGTGTATGACGAGCGCCCGTTGATTTGCCGATTGTTCGGCACCACCAAGACCTTGCCATGCCCGAATGGGCGGGGGCCGGTGGAGTTGATTCATCCGCGGGTGGAGAAGCAGATTCATGAGTACATGGCGTCTACTCGGCAAGTGTTGGTCTAGATGGTCCGAGTCGCCTGCATTCGCGAGCAAGTCGAAGGGGCCAGATCAGGCACCACAAACCCTCAATCCGGAATCGGCAAACTCAAGCTCTCTTTCACCTCTTCCATCACGATATAGCTCTTTGACTCGCGCACATGCGGCAGCTTGAGCAGGATGTCCCCCAGCAGCTTGCGGTACGAGGCCATCTCGGAAATCCGCGCCTTCACCAGGTAGTCGAAATCCCCTGACACCAAGTGGCACTCCAGCACATGGGGCAGTTTCAGCACCGCGCGTCGGAACTCTTCGAAGGTATCCCCGGATTTGTAGTCCAGGCTGATCTCGACGAACACCAGCAGACTACCCTTCAAATGCTGCGGATTGAGCCGGGCGTTGTAGCCCATGATGATCCCTTCCCGCTCCAGGCGCCGCACCCGCTCAGTGCAAGGCGTGGTGGAGAGCCCGACCTTTTCCCCCAGCTCCGTGAACGAGATGCGTCCGTCCGCTTGCAGGATCCGCAGGATGTTGCGGTCGATCTTGTCCAGCTCTCGTTTGGTCTGAGTGTTGGTACGCATAGGGGATGCGCCTCCGTGAAAAGGGTTTTTGCCGAGAATTGTCGCCAAATATAGCTGCTTATATAGTGAAAAACACTGGCAAATCTTTTTTACACTGCGCACATCACTGCTTGAATACAACACACGTCAGCGGTCAGCCGCGATGAGGGATATGAAAATGCGCGTTATGGTCTTGGGTAGCGGCGTCATCGGTACCGCCAGTGCTTACTATCTGGCTCGTGCCGGGTTTGAAGTGGTGGTGGTGGACCGTCAGCCGGCCGCTGCCATGGAGACCAGTTTCGCCAACGCAGGCCAGGTCTCGCCAGGCTATGCCTCGCCGTGGGCCGCGCCGGGCGTGCCGCTCAAAGCCATGAAGTGGCTGTTGCAGCGCCACGCACCGCTGGCGATCAAGGCCACGGCCGACATCGACCAATACCTGTGGATGGCGCAGATGCTGCGCAACTGCACCGCCAGCCGTTACGCGGTGAACAAGGAGCGCATGGTCCGCCTGTCCGAGTACAGCCGTGACTGCCTCGACGAATTGCGCGCCGAAACCGGCATCGCCTACGAAGGCCGCAGCCTCGGCACGACCCAATTGTTCCGCACCCAGGCTCAGCTGGACGGCGCTGCGAAAGACATCGCCGTGCTCAAAGAGTCCGGCGTACCGTTCGAACTGCTCGACCGCGCCGGCATTGCCCGCGTTGAGCCAGCGCTGGCCAGCGTCACCGACATCCTCGCCGGCGCCCTGCGCCTGCCGAACGACCAGACGGGCGACTGCCAGATCTTCACCACCCGCCTGGCCGAAATGGCTGTGAAACTGGGTGTGGAATTCCGCTTCGGCCAGGACATTCAGAAACTCGACTACGCCGGTGATCGCATCAACGGTGTGTGGATCGACGGCAAGCTGGAAACCGCGGACCGCTACGTGCTGGCGCTCGGCAGCTACTCGCCGCAATTGCTCAAGCCGCTGGGGATCAAGGCGCCGGTGTACCCGCTCAAGGGTTACTCGCTGACCGTGCCGATCACCAACCCGGCGATGGCCCCGACCTCGACCATTCTCGACGAGACCTACAAGGTCGCGATCACCCGTTTCGACAACCGCATCCGCGTCGGCGGCATGGCGGAGATCGCCGGTTTTGACCTGTCGCTGAACCCGCGCCGGCGCGAAACCCTGGAGATGATCGTCAACGACCTTTATCCTCAGGGCGGCAATTTGGCCGAGGCGAGTTTCTGGACCGGTCTGCGTCCGACTACGCCGGACGGCACGCCGATCGTTGGCGCGACCCCGTTCAAGAACCTGTTCCTGAACACCGGTCACGGCACGCTCGGCTGGACCATGGCCTGTGGCTCCGGTCGCTTGCTGGCCGACCTGATGGCCAAGAAAACGCCGCAGATCAGCGCCGAAGGCCTCGATATTTCCCGTTATGGCAGCAAGACCCAGGAGTCCGCAAAACATGGCAATCCAGCGCCAGCTCACCAATGAGCGCATGAGTCAGATCGTCAGCCACAACGGCACCGTGTATCTGGCGGGGCAGGTCGGCGATGACTTTGACGCCGGGATTGAACAGCAGACCCGCGATGTCCTCGGCAATATCGAGCGTTTGCTGGATTTGGCCGGGACTGACAAGCAGCATCTGCTGTCGGCGACAATCTACCTGAACGACATCGAGGCGCACTTTGCCGGGATGAACTCGGTGTGGGACCAGTGGCTGCCCAAAGGCGCCGCACCGGCCCGAGCCACCGTCGAAGCGAAGATGGCCAAGCCGAGCATCCTGGTTGAGATCTCCATCGTAGCCGCGTTGCCGTAACCGTTTCAAAGATCCCTCTGCCGGTGCTGTTGGCGGTTCACGCCGCCAGCCAGCGCCGGTTTTTTTATTCCCATGACCGCCTAGAAGTCTGCCGCCATGCGCCCAGCCCGTGCCCTGATCGACCTTCAAGCCCTGCGTCACAACTTCCGTATCGCCCGTGAACTCACCGGGGCCAAAGCCCTCGCGGTGATCAAGGCTGATGCCTACGGCCATGGCGCGGTGCGTTGCGCCCAGGCGCTGGAAGCCGAGGCCGACGGTTTTGCCGTGGCCTGCATCGAAGAGGCGTTGGAACTGCGCGCGGCGGGTATTCGGGCGCCGGTGTTGCTGCTGGAAGGGTTCTTCGAAGCCGATGAGTTGGCGCTGATCGTCGAGCATGATTTCTGGTGCGTGGTGCATTCGCTGTGGCAGCTCGAAGCCATCGAGAAAGCCGCCCTGAGCAAGCCGATTACTGTGTGGCTCAAGCTTGATTCGGGCATGCACCGCGTCGGCCTGCACCCAAAGGATTATCAGGACGCCTATCAACGGCTGCTGGCCAGCGGCAAGGTCGCGAAAGTGGTGCTGATGAGCCACTTCGCCCGGGCCGATGAGCTGCACGAACAGGCCAGTGTCGAGCAAGTCGCCGTATTTGAAGCCGCGCGTAAAGGCTTGTCGGCGGAAGTCAGCTTGCGCAATTCGCCGGCCGTGTTGGGCTGGCCGCAGATCCCGAGTGACTGGGTTCGCCCCGGCATCATGATGTACGGCGCGACACCGTTCGAAGAAGCCAACACCGTGGCCGCACGCCTGCAACCGGTGATGACCCTCGAATCCAAAGTGATTTGCGTGCGTGAACTGCCGGCCGGCGAGCCGATTGGTTACGGCGCCAAATTCATTACGCCCAAGCCGATGCGCGTTGGCGTGGTCGCCATGGGCTATGCCGACGGTTACCCGCGTCATGCACCAACCGGCACGCCGGTCTTGGTCGCCGGGCAGCGCAGCCAGTTGATCGGCCGGGTGTCGATGGACATGCTCTGCATCGACCTGACCGATGTACCGCAAGCCGGCCTAGGTTCGACCGTCGAGTTGTGGGGTAAAAACATCCTTGCCAGCGATGTTGCGGCGGCGGCGGACACAATTCCTTATCAGATCTTCTGCAACCTGCGCCGGGTGCCACTGCTCTATTCCGAGGGCTGACAGTCAGCGGGCCACACCGAAAGTCGCCTCGCCCCACGGGATTCAGGTCCAAGTGTTGTAAATACTGAACGCTGTCGCCATGATAACGCTCAATATTCCAACAACCTGAATCCTTGGAGGCGCAAGCATTGGACGTCGGTGAACGACTGCAATCCATCCGTAAGCTCAAAGGCCTTTCGCAGCGTGAGCTCGCCAAGCGCGCGGGTGTCACCAACAGCACGATTTCGATGATCGAGAAGAACAGCGTCAGCCCCTCGATCAGTTCGCTGCGCAAAGTACTGGGCGGGATTCCCATGTCCATGGTCGAGTTCTTTTCTGAAGAAATCCTGCAGGAAAAGCCGACGCAGATCGTCTACAAAGCCAACGAGCTGATCGATATTTCCGATGGCGCCGTGACCATGAAACTGGTCGGTCGGGCACACCCGAGCCGGGCTATCGCCTTTCTCAATGAAATCTACCCGCCAGGCGCCGACACCGGTGACGAGATGCTCACCCATGAGGGCGAGGAAACCGGCATTTTGGTGGAAGGTCGACTGGAGCTGGTGGTCGGGCTGGAAACTTTTGTGCTCGAAGCCGGCGATAGCTACTACTTTGAAAGTACCAAGCCGCACCGTTTCCGAAATCCGTTCGATGCGCCGGCGCGACTAATCAGCGCAGCGACACCGGCGAATTTCTAAGTAAAGAAGGCGCCCTGCCTATCAGGTCGAGGCACCCAGGCTGTTTTTCCGTCACCGTGTAAGACCCCTTCGACTTTGGGGTTGTTTCAGTGTGGCGGGCTTACCGCTATACTTGCGCCCGCCTGCGAACCGTGGCCGTAGGCGTGACTAGCCACCATTGAGGGTGAACGCGTGAATCTAATTATGAAAATGCTGGCTGTACCAGCAACCGTATTGGCCCTATGGGCTGTCAGCGCTCAAGCTGCGACGAACGACGATATTGCCAAACGCCTTGAACCGGTCGGTCAGGTCTGTGTACAGGGCAAAGAGTGCAAGGGGATGGAAGTTGCTGCCTCTGCTGGCGGTGGCGGCGGTGCCAAGACCCCGGACGAAGTGATTGCCAAACATTGCAACGCTTGTCATGGCACTGGCCTGTTGGGCGCGCCGAAAATCGGTGATGCAGCCGCTTGGGGCGAGCGTGCCAAGAAAGAAGGTGGTGTGGACGGGCTGCTCGCGAAGGCGATCTCTGGTATCAACTCTATGCCGCCAAAAGGCACCTGCGCCGATTGTGCGGACGCCGAGCTCAAAGGCGCGATCCAGAAGATGTCCGGCCTGAAATAAGCCCGCACCTTCAGCGAAAAAACCGCTTTCGAGCGGTTTTTTTGTGCCTGCGATTTGTGCGGGAGGCTATTCATTGCAGCAAAGACCCGGCAAGCTCGGTCCAACCCCGATTCACGGAATGTAAGGGAGGATCAGATGGTGCAGCTGTGTTCTATCGAGCAAGCGGTCGATGACGTGTTGGCGCGGTTGCCGGCGCACATTCACATGGGCTTGCCCCTTGGCCTGGGCAAACCCAACCATTTCGTCAACGCGCTGTACCGGCGCATCGCGCAACTGCCGCAGCGGCAGCTGACGATCTACACCGCCCTGTGCCTGGGCCGTCCGTCATTGGGCGACGGTTTGCAGAAGCGCTTTCTCGAACCCTTCATCGAACGCGTGTTTGGCGACTACCCGGAACTGGCTTTCCTCGCCGAACTGCAACGTGACAACCTGCCGCCGAACATCCACATCCAGCAGTTCTTCATGCAGCCGGGCAGCTTGCTGCATAGCGCATCGGCCCAGCAGGATTACGTCAGCAGCAACTACAGCCATGCCGCGCGGGATATCAATGCCGCCGGTTTGAACCTGGTCGCGCAATTGGTAGCGAGCCACTCCGAACATCCCGATCGCCTGAGCCTGAGTTGCAACCCGGACATCACCCTCGACCTGTTCCCGATGATCGCCAAACGCCGGGCGGCGGGGGAGACGATCCTGTTGGTGGGTCAGGTACACAACGACTTGCCCTACATGCCGGGCGATGCGGAAATCGGCATCGACACCTTCGATTTGCTGATCGATGAAAAGGACGACAGCACATTGTTCTCGACGCCGAACATGCCGGTCGGTTTCCAGGATCACTTCATCGGCCTGCACGCCAGCACGCTGGTCCGCGACGGCGGTACGTTGCAGATCGGCATCGGCTCCATGGGCGATGCGCTGACGGCGGCGTTGCTGGCGCGGCAAGCCGACAATGGCGGTTACAAGGCTTTGCTGGCGGACGTGAATTTGAGCCAGTGGGCACAGTTGATTGACCGCGAAGGCGGTGTCGAGCCGTTCGCCAAAGGCCTGTACGGTTGCAGCGAAATGTTCGTCAACGGCTTGCTGGTGCTGGCCGATGCCGGGATCGTGCGGCGCAAGGTTTATCCCGATGTACCGACTCAACAACAGGCGAATGCCGGCACCCTCGACGAAGCCGCGCAAACCGACGGCATCTCGGTGCACGGCGGTTTCTTCCTCGGGCCGCGCAGTTTCTACGAGCGTCTGCGCGAGTTGCCGCAAAGCAAGCGTCTTGAATTCAACATGACCCGCATCAGCTACATCAACGAGCTGTACGGGCAGGAAGAGCTCAAGCGTTTGCAGCGTCTGGATGCGCGGTTCATCAACACCGTGTTCACCATGACCCTGCTCGGTGCCGGTGTGGCCGATCAGCTCGAAGACGGACGCGTGCTGAGCGGCGTGGGCGGGCAATACAACTTCGTTGCCCAGGGCCATGCGCTGGAGGGCGCGCGTTCGGTGCTGCTGCTGCGCAGCTGGCGCGAGGCGGGCGGGGAGGTCAACTCGAACATCGTCTGGCAGTACGGTCACTGCACGATCCCACGGCATTTGCGCGACATCGTGGTCACCGAATACGGCATCGCCGACTTGCGCGGCAAGACCGATGCGGCCGTCATCGAGGCGTTGCTGAACATCAGCGATTCGCGGTTCCAGTCCGGGTTGATCCAGCAGGCACAGAGCGTGGGCAAGCTGCCGAAAGACTTCCGCATCGACCCACGCTTCGCCGACAACAGCCCGGAACGATTACAGGCGATTCAGGCGCGGCATCCGAACCTGTTTCCGGAATATCCGCTGGGCTGCGATTTCACCGAGGTGGAGCGCGACGTGTTGCGGGCGCTGAACTGGCTGAAGAGCAAGTTCAAGCTGACGGAGATTCTGGAATTGGGCAAAGCAGCGCTGGATGCGCCCGAGGCATCGATGTTTCCCGAGCATCTGGAGCGGATGCAACTGATCAGCACGGACGGGTTGAAGGAAGACTTGTTCCAGCGCCTGCTACTCACCGGCCTGAAAGCCACCACACAATAACAGCCCGCCCCAAAACAACTGTGGGAGCCAGCCTGCTGGCGATGGCTGTCTGTCAGTCATGAAGATTTTGACTGACACGACGCCATCGCCAGCAGGCTGGCTCCCACAGGGGAAATGCGATGCTGCTGGCTATTCGATGAAGGTGACAACGCCATCCTTCAGCGATTGCACGCGAGCGAGGGATTCCACGCGATAACCCTGTGCATCCAGTTCGGCACGACCACCCTGGAACGACTTCTCGATCACGATCCCCAGGCCCGCCACGGTGGCGCCGGCCTGTTTGATGATCGAGATCAGCGCTTGCGAGGCCTTACCGTTGGCCAGGAAGTCATCGATGATCAGCACGCGGTCGCTGCTGGTCAGGTGGCGCGGGGAGATCGCCACGGTGCTTTCGGTCTTCTTGGTGAACGAGTAAACGGTCGCCGACAGCAGGTTTTCGGTCAGGGTCAGGGACTGTTGCTTGCGGGCGAAGATCACCGGCACGCCGAGGTTCAGACCGGTCATGATCGCCGGGGCGATGCCCGAGGCTTCGATGGTGACGATCTTGGTGATGCCCGAATCCTTGAACAGTGCGGCGAATTCGTCGCCGATCAGCTTCATCAGGGCCGGGTCGATCTGGTGGTTCAAGAAGGCGTCGACCTTCAGGACCTGATCGGAAAGCACGATGCCTTGTTCGCGGATTTTCTGGTGCAGTGCTTCCATGAAGCTTTCCTCTACTGGCGCCAAATGCGCCTAGTTTGTAAAAAGTGTTTGGTTAAAAAGTAGGCAATTCTAGCGCTTTAACATCGCGCGTATATCCGCCAATGCGGTATTTCCGCGAACGGCTTTTACTTCAACCGGCGTGTCGTCGTTGCCTTCCCACGCCAGATCGTCCGGCGGCAGCTCATCGAGGAAGCGGCTCGGCGCGCAATCGATGATCTCGCCGTACTGCTTGCGCTTGGCGGCGAAGGTGAAGGCCAGGGTCTGGCGCGCGCGGGTAATGCCGACGTAGGCCAGGCGGCGTTCTTCTTCGATGGTGTCGGCTTCGATGCTGGAACGGTGCGGGAGGATTTCCTCTTCCATGCCCATGATGAACACGTAAGGGAATTCCAGGCCTTTGGAGGCGTGCAGCGTCATCATCTGCACACCTTCAGCGCCGTCTTCCTCTTCCTGCTGACGTTCCAGCATGTCGCGCAGCACGAGTTTGCCGATGGCATCCTCGACGGTCATCTCGCCTTCTTCGTCTTTCTCCAGCGTATTTTTCAACGCCTCGATCAAGAACCAGACGTTGCCCATGCGGTAATCGGCGGCCTTGTCACTGGAGCTGTTGGTGCGCAGCCAGTTCTCGTAGTCGATGTCCATGACCATGCTGCGCAGCGCCGAGATCGGGTCTTCGCCAGAGCACTGCTCGCGCACCTTGTCCATGAAGCGCTTGAAGCGCGACAGGCGATCGGTGAAGCGCGTGTCCAGATGCTCGCCCAAACCGATTTCGTCGGTCGCGGCGTACATCGAGATTTTGCGTTCGGTGGCGTAGTTGCCAAGCTTTTCCAGGGTGGTCGAGCCGATTTCCCGGCGCGGAACGTTGATCACCCGCAGGAAGGCGTTGTCGTCGTCCGGGTTCACGATCAGGCGGAAGTAGGCCATCAGGTCTTTCACTTCCTGACGCCCGAAAAAGCTGTTGCCGCCGGACAGGCGATACGGAATCTGGTGGTGTTGCAGCTTCAGCTCGATCAGCTTGGCCTGATAGTTACCGCGATACAGGATCGCGAAATCGCTGTACGGCCGGTCAGTGCGCAGGTGCAGGGTCAGCAATTCGACGGCCACGCGCTCGGCTTCGGCGTCTTCGTTGCGGCAGCGGATCACGCGGATCTCGTCGCCGTGGCCCATCTCGCTCCACAGCTGCTTTTCGAATTCGTGCGGGTTGTTCGAGATCAGCACGTTGGCGCAACGCAGGATGCGGCTGGTGGAGCGGTAGTTCTGCTCCAGCATCACCACTTTCAAGGACGGGTAATCATCCTTGAGCAACATCAGGTTTTCCGGGCGCGCACCGCGCCAGGCGTAGATCGACTGGTCATCGTCGCCAACCACGGTGAACTGGTTGCGCGTGCCGATCAGCAGTTTCACCAGCAAATACTGGCTGGCGTTGGTGTCCTGGTATTCGTCCACCAGCAGGTAGCGGACTTTGTTCTGCCACTTTTCAAGGATGTCGGCGTGTTCCTGGAACAGCTTCACCGGCAGCAGGATCAGGTCGTCAAAGTCCACCGCGTTGAACGCCTTGAGCGTGCGCTGGTAGTGGGTGTAGACGATGGCGGCGGTCTGTTCCTTGGGGTTGCGCGCGTTTTCCAGGGCTTCGGCGGGCAGGATCAGGTCGTTTTTCCACGAGCCGATCATGTTCTTGATCTCGTCGACGCCGTCGTCGCCCGCGTATTCCTTCTGCATGATGTCGGTCATCAAGGCTTTGACGTCGGTCTCGTCAAAAATCGAGAAGCCCGGTTTGTAGCCCAGCCGCACGTGTTCCTTGCGGATGATGTTCAGCCCCAGGTTGTGGAAGGTGCACACCGTCAGGCCACGGCCTTCACCGCCCTTGAGCAGGGTGCCGACCCGTTCCTTCATCTCGCGCGCGGCCTTGTTGGTAAAGGTCATGGCGACGATGTACTGGGCGCGGATGCCGCAATTCTGGATCAGGTGCGCGATCTTTCGCGTGATCACACTGGTCTTGCCGGAGCCTGCGCCGGCGAGCACCAGAAGAGGGCCGCCGACGTAGCTCACGGCTTCTTGCTGCCGGGGATTGAGTCGGGACATACGGAATTCAGGGAGTCATTTATGAAATGGGCCGGCATTTTAACAGGCTCAGCGAATTGTGCTGCTCTGTCCGACTTGTGACGTAACACGCTTTCTCCAATTGCCGGTTTTGTTACTTTCAAGCAGGATGCGCGGTGAATGTGCGGCTAATGTTCGTATTCCTGACACAAAGTCACGTTTGACAACTGATGTCATTTGGTCATTGGTGACTGGCGCGGCATAATGCCTGCCGCCTCCATCTTTGCAGAGTCTAGGGAGCTAGCTTGTCTACGCCTGTCGAACCCTTGCGTTTGCTGCTACTGGCCGAAGAGCCAGCGTGGGCAGCGTTGTTGCGCGAGTGTCTGGCTCCGATGGGGAGCTCGGCCGTGCTCATCAGCGCGCCGAGCTGGGAGTCGGTCAGCAGTCTGTTCGATGACAACCGCAACGCGGTGTTGTTGACTGTTCCTGCACTTCAGCCGCTACCAGGCCGTTGCAGCTTGCCGACGGTGCTTTTGCTTGAACACGAGCCACTGATGCCGCCCGATGGTGTGAGTGACTGGCTGGTGCGCGACCTGCTCGATGCCGGGATGCTGCGTCGTTGCCTTCGACATGTGCGCGAGCGCGGCCTGCTGGAAAACACCCTGCAACGGCTGGCTGAGCAAGATCCGCTGACCGGCATCGCCAACCGCCAGGGTTTCCAGACCCTGCTGGCTGCGCGTCTGGCGGAAAACGACGGCCGCGGCCTGGCCCTCGGTCACCTTGACCTCGACAACTTCCGTCACGCCAACGATGCCCTTGGCCACCAGGCTGGCGACCGCTTGATCCTGCAAGTGGTCGCGCGGCTGAAAAGCCAGCTTGAGGCCGGCGATCAACTGGCGCGCCTGGGCAGCGATGAATTCGCCTTGCTGATCGATACCCGCCGCGCGCCGCAGCGCGCCGAATGGATGGCCGAGCGCATCACTGAAGCATTGGCCGAACCTTACTGGGTCGACGGCGAAAGCCTGCTGATCGGTTCCAGCCTGGGCATCGCCCACGCCCGGGCCCAGGCCGGTGCCGACCCGCTGATGTGGCACGCACACATCGCCATGCAGCAAGCCAAAAGCACCCAAGGCTGCACCTTTCACATCTTCAACGAACGCATCAACCGCAACGCCCGAAGCATGGCCGACCTTGAAAGCGAGCTGCGCCGGGCTTTGCGCCGTGACGAGCTGGAACTGCATTACCAGCCGCGCCTGAACATGGCTGACGGCCAGATCGTCGGCCTGGAAGCCCTGGTGCGCTGGCGTCATGCCGAGCGCGGCCTGCTGCCGCCGAGCGAATTCGTGCCGCTGGCCGAGCAAAGCGGTCTGATCGTGCCGCTCGGTTACTGGGTGATTTCCCGGGCGTTGCGGGACATGCAAGCCTTGCGCGAACAGGGTTTGCCGGCGCTGCACATGGCGATCAACCTGTCATTCCGGCAGTTCCAGGACAGCCAATTGCTCTCGACGCTGAGCCGGTTGATTGCCGAACGCGGCGTCGAAGCGCAGTGGCTGGAGTTCGAACTGACCGAAACCGCCGTGATGCGCCGCAGCGATCTGGTCAAGCAAACCATGGACGCCCTCGGACGTTTGGGCGTGCGCTTCTCGCTGGATGACTTCGGCACCGGGTTCTCGTCCTTCGTGCACCTCAACAGCCTGCCGATCGCCTTGCTCAAGGTCGACAAGAGCTTTGTCGGCGGTATGGAAGAACGTGAAGAGAACCGCAAACTGGTTCACGCGATGATCAACCTGGCGCACAACCTAAATCTTGAGGTGGTTGCCGAAGGGTTGGAAACAGTGGAACAGCTCGATTTGTTGCGCGGGTTTGGTTGCGATCAGGTGCAGGGGTATCTGATCAGCAAGCCGTTGCCGTTGGCGGAATTGGTTGAGTACCTGACCTACGGCAGCAGCCAACAGTCGATGATGGAAGTCGTGAACTAACCACAATCTAAATGTGGGAGCGGGCTTGCTCGCGAAGGCGGCGTGTCAGTCGATATTTTTGTTGACTGACACGCCGCCTTCGCGAGCAAGCCCGCTCCCACATGGATTTCACTCAGCCTGAGCGATCTTGAAGCCTTGGGATTGAGGCTCCTGCCGAATCATCCGTTTCATCTTCCATTCAAACGCCAACGTCAAACTCACCGCCGCGCACGCCAGCCCCAGCGCCAACCCCCACCAGACGCCCGTCGGCCCCCAGTGCAGATGGAACGCCATCCACCACGCGGCCGGTGCGCCAATCAGCCAATAGCAACCCAACCCGACCAGGAACGTGGTCTTGGCGTCCTTGAGCCCGCGTATGCAGCCCATGGCGATGGTTTGCGTGCCGTCGAACAGCTCGAACCACGCCGCCACCGCCAGCAGGCTCACAGCCAGTTCAATCACCGGGCGGAACGCCGGATCGTTGTGGTCCAGGAACAGGCCGATCAACTGATTCGGCAGGAACCAGAAGACCATCGCAAACCCCAGCATTGCCGCCGCGCCGAAGGCAATACCGACCCGACCGGCCAACCGCGCATCCAGTAACTGCCCGGCGCCGTAATGTTGGCCGATGCGCATGGTGATCGCATAAGACATCCCCGCCGGAATCATGAACGCCACCGAAACGATCTGCAGGGCGATCTGATGCGCCGCCAGTTGCGTGCTGCCCATGGTGCCCATGCACAACGCGGCGAACGCAAACAGCCCGACTTCCACCGCGTACGTGCCACCAATTGGCAGGCCAAGGCGCCACAGCTCTTTCAGGTATTGACGGTTCGGCCGCGACAGGCCCTGGCGCAACGGATAGGCGTCATACGCGGGATGCCGACGGATGTGCAGCGCCAGTGCCACCGCCATCAGGTTGGCGACAATCGCCGTCACCAGACCGATGCCGACCAGGCCCATTTTTGGCAGGCCGAACATGCCCGTGATCAACGCATAGTTGAGCAGGAAGTTGGCCACGGTGCCGCCGAGGCTGATGACCATCACCGGCGTCGCCCGGCCGATGGCGCTGGTGAAACCGCGCAACGCCATGAAGCTCAAGTAACCGGGCAGGGCGAACGGCAGGATCAGCAGAAACTGCCCGGCGGCGTGGACGTTGGTTTCGGTCTGGCCGAACAGCAGCAACACCGGTTTGAGGTTCCACAGCAGCAACCCGGCCACCAGCGCCATCAACCACGCCAGCCACAATCCGGCCTGGGTCAGTCGTGCCGCGCCGACAATGTCACCCGCGCCCTGACGAATCGCCACCAAGGTGCCGACCGCCGCAATCACGCCGATGCAGAAAATCGACACGAACGAGTACGTCGCCGCACCCAGACCGCCGCCGGCCAACGCTTCGGGGCTCAGGCGCGCCATCATCAAGGTGTCGGTGAGGACCATCAGCATGTGCGCCAACTGCGAGGCAATCAGCGGCCCCGCCAGCCGCAGGATGGCCCAGAGTTCAATACGCGCTGGATGCTTCATGGTCATCACGCTCGATTATCAAAGAGGACGGGAAAGCGTCGATTCTCGGCGCTTCACGGGGTTAACACAAAGGGATAAAAAGGATGGGTAGCATGAGTCAGACTCATGCTGGACAGATTCTGCTACGGTAGCCGGATTGCGCTATAGGAGCTTTCCTCATGTCCCGTCGTCTTCCTCCCTTGTATGCCTTGCGCGCATTTGAAGCGGCGGCGCGGCACAGCTCGTTCACCCGCGCGGCGGAAGAACTGTCGATCACTCAAAGCGCGGTGAGCCGGCATATCCGGACCCTGGAAGAGCATTTCGCCTGTCGGCTGTTTCACCGCAGCGGGCGCAACTTGCAACTGACCGAGTCGGCGCGGTTGATCCTGCCGGGCATTCGTGACGGCTTCACCGCCCTTGAGCGCGCCTGCAATACCTTGCGCGCCGAAGACGACATCCTGCGCATGAAAGCCCCGTCGACCTTGACCATGCGCTGGTTGCTGGCGCGGCTTAGCCGTTTCCGGCACCTGCAACCGGGCAATGAAGTGCAACTGACCAGCGCGTGGATGGACATCGACTCGGTGGACTTCAATCAGGAGCCGTTCGACTGCGCCGTGATCCTCAGCAGCGGGCATTTTCCGCCGGATTGGGAGGCCACGCTGCTGTTCCCCGAGGAGCTGATCCCCGTCGGCGCGCCGAATCTGCTGAACGACCAGCCATGGGACGTCGCGCGCCTGGCCAGCACCGAGCTGCTGCACCCGACACCTGATCGGCGTGATTGGCGCAGTTGGCTCGACCGCATGGGCCTGACCGATCAGGTCTCGCTCAAGGGTGGCCAGGTGTTCGACACTCTGGAGCTGGGCATGATCGCCGCCGCGCGAGGCTACGGCGTGTCCATGGGGGATTTGCTGATGGTGGCGGAGGATGTCGCGCAAGGGCGCCTGAGTCTGCCGTGGCCGACGGCGGTCGCCAGCGGTGAGAATTACTACCTGGTCTGGCCGAAAACCCGGCCCGGAGGTGAACGTTTGCGCCGCCTCAGCGATTTCCTGCTGGGTGAAGTCCGGGCCATGGATTTGCCGGTCGTCGCGCGTCTGAGCTGAATCGATAGAGCCCTCGCAGTAGAGGCCTTGAGCCATATCCCCGTTAATTACTCAAGTATTCAGTTTTGCCGCCGAATATCTGCAGGTGGAACCTTCGTGCAGGTTCGACGCTTTTCCCCATTATCTGGAAAATTTTGCTGAGTGTTCAGCCCGATCAAGCAGGATCAGGTCGCTCGGCCAGGAGCTGTCATGTCTCAACCCCGTGCCCGGATCGCCTCACAGCTTGGTCTTGCGCTTGCCGTGATTCTGGCGATTGTCATCACTGGCAGTACCGTGTTCGCCCTGCGTTCGCTGGACACTGCCAACCTCGCCACCCGCGAAGAGCACCTGGCCAGTGAAGCCCGGTTGCTGGCCGATCAGTTGAGCACCTTTCACGGCACCCTGCGTGAAAGCACCCAGCGTCTGGCCGGTCTGTTCGAGAAGCGCTTCAGCGCCGGTCTGAGCGTGCACCCGGATGAGCCGGTGGCCGTGGCAGGCACGCAGACCCCGGGATTGCACCTGGGCAGCGAAGTGTTGAACAACAACTTCAAGGAAGTCGACGAGTTCAAGCAAATGACCGCCGGCGTGGCGACGTTGTTTGTGCGCAGCGGCGAAGACTTCATCCGGGTCAGCACCTCCCTGACCAAACAGGACGGCAACCGCGCCATCGGCACGCTGCTCGATCACGCTCACCCGGCGTACGCACGCTTGATGGCGGGGCAGAGCTATGTCGGTCGCGCCTTGCTGTTTGATCGCTCCTACATGACGCAATACACCCCCGTGCGCGACAGCAGCGGCAAGGTGATTGCCGTGCTGTTCGTAGGGTTCGATTACACCGACGCGCAGAACGCGCAGTTCGAGAACCTCAAGCGCTTCCGTATCGGCCAGACCGGCTCCTTGGCGTTGCTCGATGAGCAAAGCAAATGGCTAGTGCCGATTGCCGGTGTGCAAGCACTGGATCAAGCCGTCCCGGCCATCGTCGGGCTGGCGAAGACACCGGGCAAAGGCCAGTTCTGGAGCGACAAATCCGAGGATTTCTACAGCGTGTCCGTGCCGTTCGATGGCGGCCCATGGTCGGTCGTGGCGAGCATGCCAAAAGCTGAAATCAACGCGGTGACCTGGAGCGTCGGCATTCAATTGGCCATCGGCAGTCTGCTGGCGATGTTGATCGCGGTCGGTTCGGCTGTCTGGTTGCTGCGTAGCAAACTCGCGCCGCTGGGTGATCTGGTGCGTCAGGCCGAAGCCTTGGGCGCCGGTGATTTGAGCGTGCGCCTGAACGTGGCGAGCAATGACGAGATCGGTCAACTGGCCCGCGCGTTCAACCAGATGAGCCAGGCCCTGTCGACCATGGTCGAGCACATCCGCAAGGCCTCGGCCGAGGTCAACAGCCGTGCCCAGGCCTTGTCCGGTCTGTCCGGTGGCGCCTATGAAGGGATGGAGCAGCAGTCCGGCGAGATCACCAGCATGGCCGGCGCCGTGGAAGAGTTCAGCGCCACGTCCCTGAACATCGCCGACAACATGGGCAACACCCAGCGTCTGGCCCAGGAAAACGCCCAGCAAACCCAGATCGGTCGTACCTCGATGGACGAAGCGTCGGCATCGCTGGAACAAATCGCCGGCGCGCTGAACAGCACCGCGACGGTGATCAATACCTTGGGTCAGCGTTCCCAGGAAATCGGCGGCATCGTCGGCGTGATTACCGCGATTGCCGAGCAGACCAACCTGCTGGCGCTGAACGCCGCCATCGAAGCGGCCCGCGCCGGTGAGCAGGGTCGAGGCTTTGCAGTGGTGGCCGATGAGGTGCGTAACCTGGCGTCGCGCACTCGTCAGGCTACCGACGAAATTTCCGGGATGATCAGCAGCATCCAGCAGGAAACCGGCAACGCCATCAGCACCATGGAACAGGGCAATGTGTTGATGCAGGAAGGCCTGTCGCGTAACGCCAATGTGGCCTCGGCGCTGGCGCGGATCGATGAGCAGAGCCGTTCGGCCGGTCAGCAGTTTGCGGCGATTACCACAGCGACCCAAGAGCAAAGCAGCACCGCGACGTTGCTCAGCAGCAACCTGCAGAGTATTGCGTTGGCCAACAGTGAGCAGCGTGAGGTGGTGTCGAACCTGGCCGTTACTGCTAAAGAACTGGAGAGCCTGGCGGCGGACTTGCGTCAGGAGGTTGACCGGTTTCGTTGAGGTGCATTTGAAATAGCTTTCGCGAGCAAGCCCGCTCCCACAGGGTTATGTGTCGTTCCGATCTTTTGTGAACGACACAAAACCTGTGGGAGCGTGGCTTGCCCGCGATGGGCTCACCTCAATATTCAAGCCGAGTGACTAGTCGCACTTGGCATTGCTCGACACTTCCTTGGTCGCCTGTTTCAGCTGGCTACCCAGCTCAGCCGCATTGGTGCTGCTGTAAACCCGGCCACCGGTGTTTTCAGCGATGCAGCGTGACGGACCACCGGCACCGATTTTCACCACGTTGACCCGCAGGCGTGGTTGTTCCCTGGCGATTCGGCGGGACACCGCGCAAGCGTCTTTCTGGCAACCGTCCTCACCGTCGACAAACATCACGATCACCGCATCGTTATTGCGCCCGTCGACCGTGCTCGCCGCGTAGGCCAGGCTGTCGGCCAGCGGTGTGCCGTCGTTGGGCACCAGGCCGCGAATCCCGTTGATCAAGCGTTGGCGGTCGCCAAACCGGAACACACCCTGGTCCGGTGTTCTTTCGCAACCGGCGAAGGTGATCAGGCGTGTGTCGATCTTCGGATCGAGCCCGTTGATCATGCCGGCTAGCGAGTCCTTGGCGACGTCCATGCGGCTGGGTTTAGCGAAGATCGCCCGGGTGCGGTTCACGTCCAGGTACTTGTTCATCTCATTGCCGAAGAACCAGTCCTCATCGGATTTCACCGACCTGATGTTCAAGTCCATCGAGCCCGAGGTGTCGAGTACCACCACAAATTGCGGGGGCACGGCATCCGGCGCTTTTTTACGGCACGCGTAGTTGTCCAGCGTCGGGGCTGGAGGTGGCGGCGGTGGTGGGGGTGGCGGTGGCGGCGCGGCCGGTTTTGGTGGTGGGACCGGCTTGGGCGGCGGCACTGGTTTGGGTTCGGGCACCGGCTCTGGTTCCGGAACAGGTTCCGGTTCCACAACAGGCTCGGGAACGGGCTCTACCGGTTTCTCAACCGGTTTCTCGACCGGCGTCACCACGGGCGCGACCGGCGCAACCGGTGGCACCACGACCACCGGCTCACGGTGCAGGAACCACCAGAGCCACAGCGCCAGCAGCAGCAACAGCAACGCAAGCAAGGCCGCCGCGATCCACCAGCCACGACGCGATGGTGGAACCACCGGCACCACTGGAACCACCGGCGGCACGATCGGCTTGGGCGGACGCTGATGCCAGCGCACCACCAACGGCTCACCGTTGAGGCTGTAGAGTTTGTCCAGCTCCGGCGTGCCGAGCAGGCTGCGCAGGCCTTCGGCTTCCGTCGGTTGACCGCGTCGTTGCAGTTCGTCCGCCAGCTGTCCGAGGGACGTCTGACGCACTTCATAGGTTTGCAGCAAACGTCGTTGCGCGTCCTCGTTGAGGTCGGCGTAGGGCGTGGGTTGGCCACCCAGTTCGGTCCACCATTCCAGCACGTCGCCGCTGCCCATCCGCGGGATGGCAAACAGGCTGGCGACGGTCGGCGGAAAGTGTTTCTGGATGAGGGCGACTTTGGCTTGCAGCGCACTCATCCCCTCCGGTGTGGCTTGCGCATCCCTGATGACCCGCTGCATGACGACGATTCCTGAAAAAGTGCAGGCCTCCATAGGGAGGCCAGCGGGGTGAAAAGTTACTCTTCGTAGCCGAGGCTGAATTGCAGCTGATTGACCTTCTTCTGCAACGCCTTCAGCTCTTGCTGCTTGGCCGCCAGGGTCGCAGGCGTTGATTTGGTCACTGGCGCCGCTTGCGAAGCCTTGAGCTGCTGCTCTAGGCCGGCAATCTGCTTCTGTACCGAGCTTTCATTGGCATGCCGGGTCTTGAGCGAGCTCAGCAGTTGCCCCAGCGATTGATTCAGCGCCGCCTGGGCTTTCTGCTGGCTGGCCAGGTCGGTCTTGGTGCTCAGCTGCTGGGCCTGAATGTTCTCGTACACCTGACGGAACATCGCGTTTTGTTGACGGGACTCGCTCAGGGCCAGTTCCTTCTGCTTGACCTGATCGCTGTAACCACCGGAGTAGTCGCAGTTCATCTTGGTCAGCATGCTGCTGTCGCGATTGGTCGCATCGCATTCGCCCGGCTTGGTCGCGCAACCGCTCAAGGCCAGGGCGGCGGTGAGGACCGCCAATTGTCGTAGCGTCATGTGCTTAGCCCAGGGTGATGGCGGAGCGTTGGCTGTACAGACCGTCGACTTCCTTCTGCAGGGCGGCGACTTTCTGGTTCAGTTTCATGATGTTCATGTCCACCTGCTTGATCTCTGCACCGGAAGCGCCTTGTGCACGCTCGGCGTCTGCCACTTTGGTGTACTCGGTGACTTTGGTGCGCATGTTGCCGAGGTCTTTGCGCAGGCGCGCGATGTTCGAATCAATCTCGGCGATTTGCACCTGGGCCTTGGCCTTGTCGACTTTCTTGTTGGCGATGTCCTTTTTGATCTGGGCGATTTGCGCCTGGTCGTCATTGATCACTTGCTGAGCGGTCGCGGTACGGGCGATCACGTTCTGCGTGTCTTGTTCGACGTCGCTGTTCATTTTAGCCAGGCGGGTGGTGGTGTCGGCGTATTCGCTGCGACGCTGATCCAGATAGTAGTTCGCGCCCATGGCCACGCCACATGCAGTAATACCGGCGGCGACGGCGCACACGGCTTTGTTGCTGCTGTTGGACAGCGCGCAGGCGAGGATGCCGACACCGGCGCCCATGGCGCAGGCCTGGTAGCCGGACTTGCTGAAGAACTCTGCGTCCTGGCCCTGAGTCAGGCGCGGGTCGGCCCCACCGCTTTCGCCGAGCATGGAGCTACCGGTGTTGGCGCAACCGCTCAGCAGCAGGCTGCCGGCCAGTACGAAAGCGATCTGTAGCTTGAAGCGAGTCCAAAGGCTGCGCGACATGGTGAAACTCCTAGGTGACGGTGTTGACGTGTTGTTATTGGGTAACGGCTTTGCAGCTGCTCAGCCAGGCTTCAGTGTCAATTTTCTGCTTTTGCAGGAACGCTTTCTGATTGGCCCAGTGGGTGCGCAAGTAAGGTTTCAGGTCTTGCAGCTGTTTGTTGCGGGTGATGATTTCTTCCATCACCGGGACCTGTGTTTCAAGCAGTGGCTGGCCGTACAAGGTCGCCGATTCCACCAGGCTGCTGGCGTAGTAACGGCTGAGTTTGTGCAAGCGATCCTTCTGCTCGTCGAGCTTGGTCTTACGCATGTCGCAGCTCGCGTCTTTGTCCGCGCTTTCGCAATTGAGCTTGTAGTTCTTTTGCAGGAAGTCCACGTACTGGCCGTCGTCGAGCATCTTGGTGCACAAGAATGCGCCCAGATTGAGGCTGGCGCGAATCGCCTGGTCGCGGGTTTCTTCCTGCTGCTGGTTGCTGGCGCGCAACTGGTTCTCCAGGCCCTTGAGTTTTTCCTTGAGCGCTTTGTCTTCGACGCCCGAAGCCAGATTGTTCAAGGATTGCACCGTGCCTTTGTCGGCGGACTCGGTTTCCTTGCTGCCGGTGCCGAGTTTCTTCCAGCTGTTTTCGATGCTGGCGACCCGTTCGCGAGACGTCAGGGTCGGTGAGACCATGACCAGGCGCATGCCCGTGGTTTTGTTCTTCACCTGGCCTTCGGCGTTGTAATACGGCTCTTCCTTGCGCAACGCGGTGCGCAGGTCGGCCTGAGCGGTCAGGTAATTGCCGCCACGTACCACGTAGCCGCCGGCCTGACCGTGCTGGCGGTCGAGTTTGTTCAGGCGAAACGGCTCGAACATCATTTCGTCGACGTTGCCGAGCATATCGTGCAGACCCAGCGGATTGGGCTTTTGCAGACCGGACAACTGGACTTTGCCATTGGACGATTGCGCCCCGGCGAACCATTCGTAGGCATTGATGCCGTCCGGCATCGGGTAGTGCGTATCGCGAAATTCAGCGGCGCTGACTTCCAGCCCGCCGCGTGCGGCGAACTCCCACTCGACTTCAGTCGGCAGGCGCAAGAAGCCCTGCGCGCCGTCTTCCTTGGGCAACTTGTCGGCCGCGTTTTTACGCAGCCACAGGTTGTACTTGTCGGCGGCTTCGATGGCTTGCACCCAGCTCACGGCCGTTTGCGGCACGCGCAGTTTGGTGGCGGCGGTGGGGCAGGTGGCTTCGGTCAGCGCGGCGTATTGCAGCTGACTCATCTCGTACTTGGCCATCAGGTAATAGCGGGATTTGTCGTTCTTGCCGCCCGTGAAGCTACCGGCGATGAACGTCGGTCGAGTCTGCTCGACGTAGCCATATTCCGCGCCGTCCTGACCGATGTTGATCGGGTAGTCGTCGAGCGGCCCGGCGACCGGGATGAACACCTTGCGAAACACCATCGAGCCTTCGCAGGGCATCGGCAGCACCACGTCGGCGGCGTCCGGCATCGGGTTGTAAAACTTCTCTTCCCAGCCCGCCGCCGAGGCGTCGAGCAAATAGCCGAGGCTCAGGGGGAACAGCAAGCCAAAACGTTTATAGCTCACGCAGACTCTCCGCAGGTTGGATGTTGATGGCTCGCAGGGCGCCGATCACGGCCACCAATGCGGCGACCAGAAAGGTCAGGAGCAGGGCGGCCACGCCATGCCAGACGGTAATGTGGCAAACGAAGGTGCCGGTGGCCTGGCTGCTGCCCAGCAAGTAATCGAACAAATGGCTGCCGACAGCATAAAACCCCAGCCCGCCGATGTAACCGGCCAGGCTCAGTATCAGTGCTTGCAGGACCACAAAACCGCCGACGGCCCGACGCTTGAACCCCAGCAGACGTAGAACCGCCAGGCTTTTACGCTTGCGGTCGATGTTGGCCAGGAACGCGCCAACCATCGACGCCACGCAGCCGATCAGCGCCGCCACGGCGATCACGCCGAAGATCAGTCCCAGCACGTGGTTGATGGCTTTGACGTTGTCGATGTCGGCCAGCCGGCTCGAGGTTTCGATGTGTTGTTCGTTGAGCCAGTGCTCCAGCGGTGCGACCTGATCGATGTCGCGTGCATACACGCGGGCGCGGGCGTACAGCGGTTGCAGATTGCCCAGCGGCTTGCCGGTGGAGAGGCCGAACGTGCTGACCTGAAAACCGTCGCGAAAGTGCTCCAGATCCAGCAGCAGCGGCGGGGCGACAAACCCGGCTGCACGCCCGAACCGGGCGCCGTCGAGCACCGCCAGTACCGTCAGCGACATCTCGCCGCGTTCATTGACCCCTTCCAGGCGTCGCAACGCCCGCAGTTGCACGCTGTCACCGACCTTGGCCTGCAAGCGTTGCGCGGCGCTGGCGCTGAGGATCACTTGATTGCCGACCGGACTAAGCGACGACAGGTTGAGCTGTGGATCACCCGGCTCGGTGGCGATGATTTCCGCACCTTCGACAAACCGCTGCATGCCGATCAGCAGGTCTGCCTGGGTATTGAGCGAGCGGGTCTGGCCGAGGGCAAAACCGGTTTCGGGGCGCAGGCGCAAACGCTCGATCCAGGCCGTGTCGTAGTTGCCGTTGCTGAGCATCTTCACTTCAAGGTTGCGCGGGTCGCGCAGCAGCTCGTCCTGCAACTGGCTGACCACCCCGTGCTTGAGCCCGAACAGCAGCAACAGCGGCGCAATCACCGCCACCAGGGACGCGGCGATGCACAGCGAGACCTTGCGGTCGTGCCAGAGGTCTTGCAGCGCCAGTGAGGTCAGCAGGCGCAAGCGGTCAGTCCATCGGTTCAAACAGTGTTTCTCCCTGACGGCTGATAGCGCCGAGTCGCGGCAAGCCGAAATCCTTCAGCAAGGCCCAGTCATGGGACACCACGAGCGCACTTAAACCCATGCTCGACACCAGGCTCAGCAGCAACTCGAACAAACGCCGGGCGCTGAGCGGGTCGAGCGCGGCGGTCGGCTCGTCGGCCAACAGCAACAGCGGTTCATGGGCAATCGCGCGAACGCAGGCCACGCGCTGGCGTTCGCCGATGGACAAGGCCTGCGGTTGTTTATCCAGCAACCCTTGCAGGCGCAACACGTCAACGGCGTGGTCGATGTGCTCGCTCTTCGCCGACATCCCGAGCAATCGGCGCGGCAGGCTGATGTTGTCGCGCACACTCAGGAACGGCAGCAAGCCGCCGCTCTGCAAAATGAAGCCCAAGTGCCGTGAACGCACCGCGGCGAGCGCGGGTTGGTCGTCGGTCGCCAGCAGTTGGGCGATATCCTGAGCGTGCGTCGGGCCCAGCCTAAAGCGCTCGAGTTCCACCGGCGCGAGCAACAGGCCGATGGCTTCGAGCAACGTGCTTTTGCCGCTGCCGCTCTCGCCGGTGATGGCGAGGATTTCCCCGGCACCGACCTGCAAGTTCGGCAGACGCACATGATGAGCCTGTGCGCCTTCACCACGGCGCACCAGCAGGTTCTTGATATCGAGCATCAGCGTCTCGTTAAGGCATCATTTCCAGTGGCACGGGGTACACGTTGTCCCGCGCATCGCTGTCCTTGGCCAAAGCCACCCAACGGTCGACGTCAGCGTTATAACGCTGGTAATGCCGCAGTTTGGTGTTCAGCGTGCGGATGAATTTCTCTTGCGCCAGACCGTCCCAGCTCTTCCAGGTCTCTTCATCCAGGTTCAGCACTTCGCTCTGGTAGGGCAGGTCTTCGAGGTACTCGCCGAGCACGCCCATGTTCGCCAGTTTGGCGTTGCTGTTCTGCTTGAGCTGATTGGGATCGGCGCCCATGGTCGCCGCCACTGTGCGCAGGCGATCGAACATTTCCGTCGGTGAAATCAGGCCTTCGTTGGCGGCATCGAGGATCTTTTTCATCACGTCGCTCAAGTCGCTGAGCTGCGACTTGGTCAACAGCACCCGCACATCGGTGGTCGGGATGTTTTGCTTGATCAGGTCGCGGTCGGTGATCCACGCCTTGAACACCGGCGGGGCCTTGCTGTTGGTCTTCTCGCCGAGGTAGGCCAGTTGCATGGCATGGCCGATCAGCGCCGCGTCCTCGAGCATTTTCTTCTCGGCCGGGTCCTGCTTGGCGTTCGCCGCACTGCCGATAGCGTCTTCGCCCATGTAGGCGGCTTTCACCTGGGTGGTGATCGCGGCGGCCAGTGCGTCGACCTTGCGTCCAAATTCCTGCACATCGCCGGCGTTCACCGGGTAGTACAACGAGGTGTTGGTGCCCGGGTAAGTCGACAGGTTCCGGTACTGCGCCTCAGCCTTGGCGTGGTCCTTGGCCCCGGCCGGGGTTTTCAAGTGCAGGGTGTAAATCGCCACGCCCGGGTTGGCGGCTTCGATACGCACCTGTGCGGCGCTCAAACCGGTCTTCGACAGTTTGTCGTCGCCTTCGATGGCGCCCGCGTCGGTGATCAACACCACGTAGCGCGCGCCGAACTGGCTCCAGTCAACCTTGTCGATGCTTTCCATGACGCCGGCAAACGAGTCTTCATCGAAGCTGCTGCTCGACACGGAGGCCTGTTTGAGGTCGGCGATCTTGGCAAAAAAGTCGGCGCTGTCTTTTACCTTGGTCGGGTCGGCGTACATCTTGGTGGTGTATTCCAGCCCCGGCACCGCCTGGGTATTGGAGCGGAAAGCGACCATACCGAACTTGACCTGCTTGCCGAGGTTCTGCGCTTCGATCTGCTGATAGACCTTGCGGATCGCCTCGCGGGTGCGGTCGATGTACGGGTCCATGGAAATCGTCGAGTCGATGACAAACACTACCGCCGCACTGAATTCCTTCAGTTGGTTGGCGTTTTTGTCCTCGGCTTCCTTGCCGCCGGCAGCGCTGTTGGCAGCACCGGCCTTGGCAGTCTTGTCATCCGGTTTGCTGACCGATGCGACGTTGAGCAGGCGCGTGCGGAAACCGCTTTCGGTCATGACTTCTTCGCCGCTGAGCACCGGCAGCAGGTAGAACTGCTTTTGCAGGTCGACGAAAAATTCAGGTTCTTCAGCCAGTACGCCTGGCGCCTGCTGGCCCTTTTTCAACTTGGCCCGCAGCGGTGCAACTTTGCTCACCGGGTCCGGCGCATCGAGGATGGCTTCGACGGTGGCGCGGTCCTTGAAGAACAACAACCGGTCGCGGTTGGCCGGGTTGGTGAAGGCGAGTGTCAGCTGCATCTTCCAGTCGGTGGTGCAGCCGGCCGGCAACCAGCCAATGGTTTTGCCGTAGCTGTCGGGCCCGACTTTCAGCCATTCGGCGTTGTTCGCTTGGGCGCGCTCGTACACGTAAAAGCGGCTGAACACCGGCTGTTCGTCACCGGCGGCACCGCCCGCCGTCGGACTGATCTTGCAGCCGGGGGTGGTCAGTACGCGCTGGAACAGGGTCTTTTTACCGGCCTGGATCAGCGGTTTGTCATCGGCCTGGGACAGCGGGCTGATGCACAGCGCCAACAGGGCGGCGCCGCTCAACAGGAATCGACTCAGGGGAGAACGCATCACTTCTGCAACTCCTCGAAACGCTGCTTGGCTTCGGCGTTGTTCGGGTCCTGGGTGAGGATGGTTTCGTACCAATAGGCGGCAGTGGCGTTGTCCGCGGTCGGGAAGCACTCGCTGGCCTGCAGGTATTTAGGGTCGTATTCACGGGCGTAAGCGTTGGCGATCAGCGCGTCACCGGCCTGGGCACGGTTGGCGTAGAGGCGCTGGGCGACGCCGCAGTGTTTGCCGGCCTTGGCCTGGTTGATGATCTCCAGCAACTTCGCACTGTCGGGTGCAGCCTTGATGCAGGTCTGGACAAAGGTCAACTCGGGCAGGCTGTTCATGCTTTCGAGGGTACAGGCTTGAGCGTCGGCGCCGGCCGGTGCGGCGGCAGGGTTGGCGGCCACCGGGGCAGGCGCCGGGGTGCGTTTGTAGAACCAGAATCCGCCACCCGCGGCGAGCAGCAACAGCACGACAATCAGCAGGCCGATCAGGCCTTTGTTGCTTTTCTTCACCGGTGGGGGAGGTGGTGCGTAGTCGGGCTCGTGGGGTACGGACTCCAGCTCAACCTCGGGCTCGGCAGTGGACAGGACCAGTTCAGGCAGCTCCGGGATTTCCAGGATTTCCGGTGCTGGTTCCGGTGCACTCGGCGCGGTCAGGTCGGCGCCGCCATAGGTCGAGCGCGTCTGGCCGCCGGCCGTGGACGGCAATACGCCAACGCCTGGGCGAACCACGCCTTTGTCGGCATGGCCGTGGCTCTGTTCGCGCAGTTCGATCTGGAATTGCGAGTTGGCGCCGCCTTCCAGCAGCGGGTCGACCACGTCCGGGCCGACCTGCGCTTCCAGGCTATCGCCGCTGGCGGTGACGTTGAAGCGCGAGACCTTGAACCAGAATGGATTGTTGCTCCAGGCCTTGTGGTCCTGGAGGTAAAAACCGTCCTGGTTACGCTGAATGGAAAACTCCAACAGTTCCTCGCCACCCTGCCATTTCTTCACAGTAAGGCGGGCCTTGCCAGGCACATTGGGCTCTAACGCGAGCAGGTCGACACGAATTGGCATTGCTTATCTCGCTGCGAAGGCTGTGAGCACTTTGCCCAGCCGTTCGTTCTGTTCAGGGGTGATTTCACGTCCGGCACCATGGCCGGCATTGTCCTGCGTGATATAGGCCAGGCCCGAGAGCCAGTCGCCGAGATACCGCTGCGCCTGGTTCGCCGGTTGTGCCGGCAGCACGGGCACTTGTCCCGGACCCACGTCGGTGTAGAACGAGAACAGCGGCGCCTTGGCACCGGCGCGGCTGTTCGGGCGCTCGCTCACCGGCTTCTGCAGGTAGCCGAACCAGGACACGAAATCGCGCAGCACACGTTGCACTTCGAATACCTGACGCTCGACCAGTTGATCGCGCCGCGCGCCGCTTTGTGCACGCTTGAGGACCGCGCGGCTCAGTTGCCCCGGCAAATCCTGGCGATAGCCGGCGGTGATCAGCTCATCGACCACCGCTTCGAGCAAGGCCTTTTCCAGACCGAGCAGATTGAGCAGGCTTTGGCGGGTGGTCAGCTCACGCAAATGGGCGATCCAGGCCTTGAACGCCGCTTTGGCGAATCGGTGCTCGTTGCTTTGCAGCTCGGGCGCCGGGGTGCCGGTGTTGTTGCTGACCGGTGCTTCAGGACTTGTGTCGTCACCGAAATCGAAATCGAAACCGGTGTCGTTGCCGTACAGGCTCTGGCTCGGTGTCGGGGCGACCGGTTCATCATCCGCGGCCGGCTCGTCATCAGTTTCGTAGACGCCGCTGAGGTACAGGTCGCGCACCTCTTCGCTCGGCATGTCGAGTTGATCGATCAGCTCGCCGAGCACTGCCGGGCGACGGCCGAGGCCGGTCAGAATCATCTGCGCCTGGGCTTTCTTGGCGGCGGCGGCACCGTCGGCGTCGGCGTGGTACCAGGTGCTCAGGCCGTGAGTGGTCAGGCCTTCGAGGCATTCGCTCAATTGCTCGCGGATGCGCTGCAATTTGAATTCGATGTTGGCCACGCCGGTGAAGCTGCTGCTGAAGTGGCTGATACCGCCGTCATCGTTGCGCAGCATTTCTGCCCAGGCGTTGACCGGGTTCTTGATGTGTTTGCACACGAGGGCGTTGCTGGCGAAACTGCTGCCCAGCGCGTCGACACGTTCCTGATAAATGGCATTGAGGCCGGTTTCCGCACCGCTCGCGTCTTGCTCGATGAACGCCGCGTCCATGCGCGGTTTGCGCACCAGGAAGGTGTTCTGGAACGGTGTGCCGGCCCAGTCGCTCATCCAGCTCAGGCTGCCGAAGCGCTCCAGCATGGTCAGCTTGACCATGCCGTTCCAGCTCTCGTCGTACTGATCCGGCGTCAGGCTCAGGGAGTTGGTGATGCGCAGGTCGAGCATGGTCAGCGCCCAGATCAGACCGGTGTCGCGTTTGCTGCGAGCGGCCGAGTCGGCGCCTTGGGTCTTTTCGATCCAGCGGGTCAGCACCGGGCCCACGTCGTTGACGTCGCTCTGCTTGGTCGAACCGGTGCAGACCACCAGGGCGTTCATTTCCTGGTTGTCGGTGTAGCGCTCGAACAGGTAGGCGACCTTGCCCCGCAGGATCAATTGCGAGACGGAGTTGTCCTTGGTGGCGGACTGCGGGTCGTTGGAGTCGGCGATCTCGTGCAGTTTCTTGCGTCCGCGATAACCGGGGAAGTCCAGCAGGTCGACCTGGTTGACGATGTCATCCAGCGGCGCTTCGATCAGGCGGAAGGTCATTTCGGCCGTCAGTGCCGCCAGTTGCGCGACCGGGATGCCCTGGCTGTTTTGCAGGCGACCGCCAATCAGGGGGCGAACCTCGATCGGCAAGTCTCGTGGGCTGCCGAAGCGTTCGAGGATGTCGACGTTCATGATGCTGTCGCGCTGGCTGTAAGTGTCGTTTTCGAAACTGACCAAGGCCTTCAGCGGTGCGAACACGGTTTCGGGCAGGCCCAGCGCGTGCAGCGCACCGGCCAGTTGCTGGTACACCCGCGTCAGCTCGCCTTGTTCACCCCAGAGGATCGAAAACAGCTCGGCCCGTTCCTGGAAATTCAGGCGTGGCGCCAGTTGCAACGCCTTGGGCCAATACAGGTGCTCAAGTTTTTTCACCGAGTTGCGGAAGTTGTCGCGCAGGTAATCCCACAGCGACACGAGGTCGTCAGCGTTGACACCGGTTTGCAGCGGCCCGGTTTCGCGGCCTTCGAACGGTTTGAGCACACGCTGGATGCGCTCTTCGTCGATCTCGTAGGAAATGCGCTCAAGGTCGAAATCCTTGAACCAGGAGTTGGCGAGAATCTTCGCCAGCTCGATTTCCTTGAACAGCGTGAGCTGTACCGGAAAGTCTTTGTCCTGGCTTTCCGTCGCCCGACGGCTGAAGCGCGTCACCAGGCCGGTGGCTTCCTTGCCGCCACCCACCGGGTTGATGTGCTTGATGAAGTCCAGGCGCTGGCCGCCGAAATCGGTTTCCAGTTTGCCGTTCTGACCCGCCGCGAGGGCCGAAATCAGGTAGGACTTGCCGGCCTGGGACAAGCCGAAAAAGCCGATTGTCATCGGCGTGCAGGCCACGCGGCCGAGGCTGTGAGCCAGGTTGCGGGCACGGTGCAGGCGGATGTTCAGGTTATCGGCTTCGCTGTCCAGGCGCGGCGCGTTGCCGCGTGTCTGGGCAATCCAGTCCAGCGCCTGACCGGCGCCTTCATAAACAGCGGCCCAACTGGCAGAGAGCTGAGTTTGATCGGGGGTCAGGTCATTCATTTGCGTTTCACACTTCCACTGTCGAGCCAGTACTTGGTCTCGCTCAGGCCGGCGTCGAGCATGGTGTTGAGTTCCAGCTCGAGGTCGCTGCGCGGGTTGAAGTTGACGTTGTTACAGTTGGATTCGATGTTGCGAACCGAGAGGCGGTCGCTGACCAGATCCTGCTTGCGGGTGTACTTGTCCGCCGGTTTGACCTCGAACCGTACCTTGAGCAACGGCGCACTGCCGTTTTCACCGATCGCCCGGGAAAACTTCTCCCGACCGGCCTTGGTGAACCGCAGGGTGTACAGCGGCGAGGCGGCCCAGCGGTCAGTGGCCAGTTGGCGGAAACCGAGGCGCAGATCGCCGCGCATTTCCAGTTGTGGGGTGTCGGCGGCCTCGCCCGTGCCGATTTCCGGCAGCTTGATTTTGTAGTCTTCGGACTGGATGTCGCGGTACAGCACGTCGGCATCCTTGATCACGTTGTTCAGGTCGATCACGCCGATATGCTTGACCGTCGAATACGGCTTGAGCGCCGATGCACGGAAGTAGAAGTTCGGCACGCTATGGTTGGCGCACAGCAGGCAGAGCATCGCGCCGACCGACGCGGTGCTTTTCGGGTCGTCGATCCGGCCGTTCTTGTGGAACGGATACCAGCCGCCAGTGCGGTAGTTTTGCAGCGCCAGAATGCGCCCCGGTGGCAGCGGCAGCACCTTGCGGATGAACGCCTGGATGCCGGGCAGGCGCGAAGGGCGGCCGGTCAGCAGCAGGACGTCGCACGGGTAATGCGCGACCACTTCACACAGCGCCCCGAGAATCTTGGTGATATTGATCTGGTCGTTGAGGAACGCAGCGTGGAGCTTTTGCAGGTCGAAGCTGACCGGCGCGGCATACAGGTCGAAACCGCTCTGAGCACCGACATCGCGGCGCACGGCGGCGTTGACGTAGTCGAGCACGGTCTGGCTGATCGCGTTGTCACCGAGCAATTGGCGGTAGCTTTGCGGGGTGACTTCTTGCGGGACCTGCGGGTCGTAGTGCTCGTACGCCTTGAGCAGGGCCAGGCCCAGCGGGACGAACACCTGCAGGTTCAATTGCTGGCGCAGGATCATGTCCTGAGCACTGACCGATTCATCGCCACACAGACGCGACATCAGTGAATCCGGGGCTTTCACGCCGGCGTTCTGCAAGGCTTTTTCGAAGCTCGGCAGGATGAAGTCCTGAATCACGTCCAGCAGGATGTCGTCACCGGCCACTTTGAAACCATCGCGGAAACGCTGCTCGGGCACGATGTGCACGTTGCTGCCGCTGCCGGTGTTGCCGGCGCGGTCGAGGCGGTAGTCGGTGATGACGAGGTCGGTGGTGCCGCCGCCGATGTCGATGGTCGCCAGGGTGATGCGTTCTCGGTCGGTCTTGTCCGGCCGGGCAATGGTGTCGAAAAACTCTTCCGGGTGACCGGCGAAGTTTTCGTTGACCTCGGTGTACAGGTACACCAACTGGCCGCAGGAGGCTTCGTCCCATTCCACGCGAATGCTCGGGATCGGCGTGCGCGGGCTGACGGCCTGATCCAGATGCGGGTCTTCCTCGCCGGCATGCCAGCCGAGGCTTTTCCACACCAGGCCGATGGCTTGCAGCATGCGTTCATTGAGAATGCTGCGCTCGGCCTGGGGCATGCCCGGCGGCACGGTCAGGGTGATGCTGTTGAGCTGGCGCGGCACGCGGGTATGACCCTGGCGCGAGCGTTGGGCCGGGCTGTTGATTTGCGACAGCGCCTGGGCCAGCACTTCGGCGAGCATGAAGGTCATCAGCGAGCTGCGCGAATAACGCGGCATGAACACCGGCAGGCGATCGTCTTCTTCGAGGCTGTAAAGCGCTTCGCCGGTTTCGTTGATCAGGTGCGAGAACGGTGCGGCAGTAGCGTACGGCTCACTGTCGGTCTTGATGTACGAGCAGTTGAACCGCCAGCCGTGGCCGTAGGCGTTTTCGTCCCACAAGTAGCGTTTCGGGCTGGACAGGCCGGTGGAGCCTTCGGTGCCGCGACGACGGCTGGCCAGGCGGCTGGCCTCATTGCCGACGCGGGCAATCGTCGCCCACTGGAACGCATCGTGCCGGCCGCTCTTGACCGAGCAGTGATCCTTGCCGAAATACGCCTGGGCGAATTCCACCCGGCTTTCGAAGGGCAGGTTGTAGGTGTGTTCGGGGGTGATCAGGTCACGTAGTTCCAGCACGTAGTTCTGCTTCAGCCCGGAGCCGGCCTGACCGTGGTTTTCGATCAGGATGCCGCAGGTGCGCGAGTTGCCGACGTCCAGCACCAGGTCCACCGGAATCGGTTTGACCAGGCCATTGCTGTCGTTGGCGACCACTTTCAGTTCGGGGATTTCAACTTTTGCACGGACCGTCGATTGCTGGGCAGCGGACGGCGTGCTCAGCAGACTGAGCAAATTGAGGTAGTGCGCCAGGTGATAGTTGGCGCGGATATCGGTGTCCAGCTCTGCGCGCGAACGGTGGGCGTTGCCTTCGTTGAAGACTTCCAGCAGCCACTCGTTGACCCACGGCTGCGCCAGGAACCAACGGGTTTCGCTGGCCTTGGTCGCCAGTTTGAAGGACACGCCGGAGCTGATGTCTTCTTCGTTTGGCGCCAGGTAAGCGGTGCCGTCACGCTTGGGCATCACACGGCTGTCGAACGCCATCGTCAGGCGGTGGGTGTTGCCGTCAATGTCGGGTGTCGCCAGTTTCACCAGGCGCATGCGCGACCAGTTGGTCGGGCCTTCATCGAAGCGATGGGGCGGCATGAAACGGAAAAACGGAGTTGGCAGCCAGACACCGTCGAGCAATTCGAGGCTGCTTTTCATGTCGACGCTGAATGCAGGCTTGGCCTTCTCGATTTTTTCCGGTTCGGGCTCGTAGAAAAAGAAGTCTTTCTCTTCGTTGTACGCCAGGCGGCAGATCAGTCCGCTGATCATCGGCGCGAATTCGCCTGCGGGTTCCTTGCGGGGATCCAGGCGCAGGGCGAAATCCATGAACTGGATGCCGGTGTCGCTGACCAGCGTGACGGTGTCTTCGAATTGGGTGACTTCAGGCAACATGTCGGGTTATTCCGTTTTATTCGGCCGCGTGCCGCATGGACATGGGGAATTGTTCTTTGCCGTAACCGCCGGTGCAGTCCGCGACCGTGGTCGCCCCTTTGCGGCAGTTGACCTTGGGCATGTCGTAAGTGCTGCCGTCGGCGCACACGGCCTGACCCTGACTGTCGATGGCCAGGCTGCCTCCCTTCATGGTAGCGCTCACTGGCCCGCTGCACTTGGTGCCGTCGGCCTGATGTACGGTGACTTCGCCCTTGCCGTCCTTGAGCTGGTACTCCAGGCGCAGCGGTTTGCCGGTCCGGCGATCCTGAATACCCGCCCCGGCGCGGTACTGACCGTCGAGGAACTTGGCGGCACCGTCGGCGGCGTCTGGCGGAATGCTCAGGGGAGGGCCGGGTTTTGTGGCGGGTTTTTCTGCCTCGGGCGATGTGATATCCGGTGGCGCGGTTTTATTTTCGGGTGGTGTGGTTGGTGATTCGGCTGCCGGATCTGCTGCCGGGTCTTTGGCCGGGTCTTTGCCGGGGTCTTGGGTCACGCCGGCGGGCGCTGAGTCAGCCTCGCTACCTTCGACCGCGGGCGCTTCCACGCCATGGGTTCCGGTCACGGCGGTGCCAGTTCCCGTGGTGGAGCCCACAACCGTGCCATTCACCGGAACGCCATTCAACGTCGTGACATTGCCAGGCAGTGTCGGCTCTTCCAGTTGTTTTTCCACCGGCACGATGCCCTCGGGCAGCAGGTCTACCGCCACCGACGGAATCGGCACGCAACCGCGCAGGCCGAGCAGCAGCCACAAAAGCAGCAGCAGGAGCGGCAGCAGCAACAGCCACCACCAGCGACGCCACCATGGACGAGCAACCACCGGCACGACGGGCGCAACGACAGGCGCGGGTTCGACTTCAGGTGGAAGCGTGAATGCTGGCGGGACCTGATAGAGGCAGTGCAGGGGGTCGGGAGTGCCGTTACCGGCATGCTCGAAACCCCAAAAGGTCAGCACCGGTTTGCCTTGCACCAGGTAGACGAAATTCTCGTCGGGGAAATGAATGACGCGCTTGAGCAGCTTGCCGAACACGGCTTTGTCGCCTTGCTGCGGTTCGCCGGAATCAGTCACCAGGAAACGTTGGCTCAATTCCTCGAGCGCAGTTTTCAGCGCTTCAAGTTGGAGGCGGGCAGGGGCGCGTTCTTCTTCGGTCGCACTGCTCCACGGAATTACATCGCCGTCGAGGCCGCTGTACCAGTCGATCTGGTTGCCGAGCTCATCGCTTTGAGGGATGGCCAGATGATCGACCAACTCAGGATTTTTGCGGCGAATGGCTTCGCGCAATTGCAAGGCAGCCCGGTAGACCGGTTGACCTGTTTCGCCCAGGGCAATAAATGACCCGCTCTTACCGCTGCGTAATAGTGCCCCGCGCATTCAAACTCCATATGTTCCGTTGCGCAAAATTGACAGACAAAAACGTCTGCGCTTGCTCCTGCAATTGGCTGGCGACCTTAATGGCATAGTGATGTCGCCGTCAATTAGCGGAGGTCCAAAACCGTATGAGACTAGCGTAAGTGTGCGGAGGTTGCATGAGGTCAATTTGAATTGACTCGGGAAGGTTCGGACGTGTGCTTTTTTAAGCTTGCTGAAACGTTTCATCAGCGCTATAAAAAATGCACAACTCCAAGAAAGGCTTTCCCCATGACCTCGCTCAACTTCGCTGTCGCCCTCGGCGCGCTCACCGCGGCCTCTCACGCCCTGGCTTGGGATTACGTGCTGCTCGACAGCGACAAGGCTCCCCAGAATTGGCAAATCACCAGCCAACAACTCGGGGTGAAAACCGACCGACCTTTTTCCGTGACCCTTCGCACCTTGCACGGCGGTCGGCAGGAAGGCGTCAGCATCGTCGACATCGATAACGGCACGATGAAACTTTCGGTGGTACCGACTCGCGGGATGAACGTGTTGCAGGCGTCGGTCGGTACTGTGCGCATGGGTTGGGATTCGCCGGTCAAGGATGTGGTCAACCCGTCCTTCATCGAACTCAATGGTCGCGGCGGCCTCGGCTGGCTCGAAGGCTTCAACGAACTGGTCGCCCGCTGCGGTTACGAATGGGTCGGCCATCCCGGCATGGACAACGGCGAACTGCTGACCCTCCATGGCCGCGCCGCCAACATCCCGGCCAGCAAAGTCACCCTGCACATCGATGAAAAACCGCCTTACGCCATCAGCCTGCGTGGCGAACTGAAAGAGCAGGCGTTCAAGAAAGTCGACTTCTCGGTGATGACCGAACTGGTTACCGAGCCCGGTAGCGTCACGTTTGCCCTCAACGACACCCTGACCAACAACGGAGATTATCCGAAGGAATACCAGGCGCTGTACCACAGTAATTTCAGCACCCCATTCCTGGAGCAGGGCGCCCATTTTGCTGCGCCGGTGAAACAGGTTTCGCCGTTCAATGACAAGGCCAAAGGCGATTTGCCGGATTGGCAGACTTATCGCGCGCCGACCAAGGATTATGACGAGACCGTTTACAACGTTGTGCCTTATGGCGATGCCCAGGGGGACACGTTGACCGTGTTGCATAACAAGGCGGGAAGCCTTGGGGTGTCGGTCGGGTTTAATACCCGGCAGTTGCCGGTTTTTTCGTTGTGGAAGAACACCGATACGCAAGGGCAGGGGTATGTGACCGGGCTGGAGCCGGGGACGAGTTTTTCCTACAACCGTCGGTATCAGCGGCCACTGGGGTTGGTGCCGATGATTGGGGTTAAAGAGCAGAAGCAGTTTCAGATCAGGTACAGCTTGCTGGCGGATAAAGGGGCTGTGGATAAGGCGTTGAAGACGGTGAGTGATATTCAGGGTGGGCGGGAGACTGAGGTGAGGCAGGCGCCGTTGGTGGATTTGACCAAGGAGTAAGCGGCGGTTCGAGATGAGCAGTGATGCCGTCATGTGGTGGTCACTGCTTTTTGAAGGGTCAAAAGGGGAGCTTCATTTTTGAGGCTTGTGCGGCATCAAACAACCGCCGGATGAAATCGAAGTCATTCCAGGATTGATTGGTGTAAAACCGGTATTCCTTGTCTTCGATATCGTCGAAGTAATAGATGACGTACTCCGCATATTTTTCATCGGCGTTGAAGCTGTAGCGTAGTGAAAGAGAAAAGGCTTGTTCTTTTAATTTCACAAGCGAGTTGTTGTCGTCATAACTCCAAGAGAATTCGCCTTGTTCTGTTCTCGCGGTGAGTGCTTTGACGAAATCGAGAAATCTAGGCGGTAACATATTGTCGCCCTCTGGCTGGGTTAACCTTTTCAAGGTTTTCTTTTATGTTTTCAAGATTGTGGTGAATAAGAAATCTGGTCGGCTTTTCGAGCGGAGCGCTTGCGGATGCGAAAACCCCTTTTCTGATGGCTGTCTCTGTTTCCCCAAGGATTTTGTCAATCCTTTCGAACGCCTGACCTGTGCCGGGTATTTTGGCAAACAGAATCCTGAAATGCTGATAGCACTTCAGCGCCAATGGATAGTTTTCAGTGTCCACATAACCTGCTGCTTCATTGAGCGTCGCAAGGCATTCGCTTACGGCTGAGGCGCCTTCTACAGCTTTTGCTTCCTTGAGCACTTTCTTGGCTTCTGCACTGATGCTTCGTGAGTAACGAACACTGTGCAGAACTTCAGCTATTGAAATGATGAGCGCAACGATAGTTATCACCGTGCCAACGTAGGAAAAGTTGTTTAGAGACGTCGGAGAGGCGACAACGATTTCCTGCTGCAGGAGCGCAGTCCACACGATGGCAATGCTCATCAGGCAATAGACGAATCTGATCCAATGACTCTTTAGTAACTCCATGTATTACTGACGCTCTCTCTGAATAGTGATCTGAATGAATGATTTGCTGTGACAGTCATTGGTTACGCTGAGGCAGGTCGGTATTGCAGGGCTTCCGCCAAATGCTCGCGTGTAATTGCATTGACCTGTTCAAGGTCCGCCAGCGTTCGTGCGACCTTGAGCAGTCGATGGGCTGACCTGAGTGACAAGGTCAAACGCTCGCAGGCGGTTTCCAGCCATGCTTCGTCGGTTGTGGATAACTTGCAGTGTTGGCGCAGCCCTGGCAAATCAAGGAATGCGTTGGCACAGCCTTGGCGTTTGTTTTGACGCTCCCGGGCGTCGGCGACCAGTACCGCAGCAGTGGCGGTGTCATCACCGGGTTTGAGCGCAGGATTCAGAGCCGTGGCTTCTCGGGCGACAGTCAGGTGCAGGTCGATCCGATCCAGCAGCGGCCCCGACAATTTGTTGCGATAACGCTGGACCATGTCCGGTGTACAACTGCATTTGCCGCTGGGTTCGCCAAGATATCCACAGGGACACGGGTTCATCGCGGCGACCAGTTGAAAGCGTGCCGGAAACCTCACGCGATCCTTGGCGCGGGAAATCACGATGTGGCCGGATTCCAGCGGCTCCCTTAAAACCTCCAACACCTTGCGATCGAATTCCGGAAGTTCGTCGAGGAACAGCACGCCATGATGGGCGAGGGTGATTTCGCCGGGTTGCGGCTTCGAACCACCGCCCACCAACGCCGGGCCCGAGGCGGAGTGATGGGGTTGGCGGAAGGGTCTTTGCGGCCAGTGGCTCAAGGGCACGCAACTGGTGACGGATTGAATGGCTGCGACTTCCAGCGCCTCGTTTTCGGCGAGCGGTGGCAGCAAACCTGGCAACCGACTCGCCAACAACGTTTTCCCGGTCCCCGGCGGTCCGCTAAATAGCAGGTTATGAGCCCCAGCCGCCGCAATCAGCAATGCGCGCTTGGCCGAGATTTGCCCCTGCACTTCATTCAAGTCCGGATAGGGTTTGCTGGCGTAGAGCAAGCCATTGGAAACGTAGGGCTCGACCGGCGTATGTCCATTGAAGTGCGCAACGGCTTCCAGCAGGTGATCCACGGCAAACACCTTCAACCCCGAGGCCAGGCACGCTTCCTCGGCGTTCGCCCGCGGCACCATCAGCGAGCGCCCGGCCTTGCGTGCAGCCAGCGCAGCCGGCAACACGCCTCTCACGGCACGTACTGCGCCGGACAACGCCAACTCTCCCAGGCATTCAATGTCATCCAGCGTCAATGTCGGAACTTGCACGCTGGCGGACAGAATCCCCAAGGCAATCGCCAGATCGAATCGGCCGCCGTCCTTCGGTAAGTCCGCCGGGGCCAGATTCAGGGTGATACGACGAGCCGGGAATTGCAGGCCTGAGTTGATAATCGCGCTGCGGACCCGATCCTTACTTTCCTTCACCGCCGCTTCGGGCAAACCGACCATCGTCAGCGATGGCAAGCCGTTGGCCAGATGGACTTCGACGGTAACGGCGGGCGCATCCACGCCAATCTGGGCGCGGCTGTGGACGATGGAGAGGGACATGGTCGTTCCTTGAGCTTCACGGGAACCGCTTCCTGCGGTTTTTTGAAGGGTAGTCGGGGGCGCGTGATGGCGCAGGTGCCAAATCTTCGCAGGATGTTGCGAGTGTCTTTCTGAAGGGTGAAGCGTAAGGGAGTGGGGATTTGCGACGTAATCAGTCGCGGGATGAGGTTGTTGTAGGACGTTGCCTGGATTGATGAAGGACGGCGGCGAAGCTGAATTGAGGGCGAAAAAAAACCGCCTGAAAAAGCGGTTTTTATGTGCAGGCTTCGGTGAGGCCAAGACCTGCGCATCCTCAACGGACACATTGACGGTGCTGAGATTATTCACCTTTTTTTGTCGAATCAAGCGTAGCGGGTGCCCTGTAGCCGGCAAGCCAACCGCTTGGTTCCAATTCTTTACCGCAAGCCACAGCGACCTCACAAAAGCGACGTTGAGTAGCCGATACGTTCCCGGCCAGCCGGAGTGCCTCCGCATGATATCCAGCGATGAGTGGAAGTTTGGCTTTTCGTTTTCCGGGTTTCATAGCGATCGCTTTTTTTGGATTTGAAGATGGCTTTACAGGTCGGTCAGCTTAAGAGGTAAGCGCGGTGCTGATGCAATGAGAATTGGTGCTCCTTTTCGTAGGAAACGTCTGTGTTTAAAAGGATTCTGAAGGCCTTTGGTAGTCCTTTTCCTAAAGCTTTGAAGGGATGGCCAAGAGTCGCATTGGCGCATTTGCATAAGTGAATTCAGGTTATACACTCAAGATTAATGCATAACGTTAAGCTTTAAATTATGATCGTTAGCTTTAAGTGTTCTGAGACCGAGTACCTGTTTCGCAACGGTAAGACCCGTATGTGGTCAGCCATTATGAGTGTCGTGGAACGAAAGCTGACGATGCTTGATGCTGCTGCCGTACTGATTGACCTTCGATCGCCGCCGGGTATTCGCTTGGAGGCACTGGGGGGAAATCGAAAAGGTCAGCACAGCATCCGTATCAACGCTCAATGGCGAATTTGCTTTGTTTGGGGTCTTAACGGGCCAGAGAATGTCGAAATCGTCGATTATCACTGAGGTGAGTAATGACTAAGAATGGTATGCGTCCGGTTCACCCCGGCGAGATCCTCAAAGAGGAATACCTGGAGCCTCTGAGCCTTACGGCGGCAGCCTTGGCTAGAGCATTGAGCGTTTCGACACCAACGGTGAACGATATCGTGCTCCAGCGCCGGGGTGTCAGCGCTGATATGGCTTTAAGGCTATCTATCTGTCTGGACACGACCCCAGAATTTTGGCTGAACCTGCAATCGACTTACGATTTGCGCAAAGCCGAGATTGAGCGAGGGGCAGTGATCCGGGATCAGGTTGAGCGGCTTCCGCACTGCGCCTGATCCTCAATTCCTGGACGAACCCCACGCTATAACGTGGGGTTTTTTTGTCGTTCAGATTGCCATGAGTATTCTGGACGCTCGCTTCCACCACGGTGCAATGACCGCACGCTGTGGCCGTTCACCCTCTGCCAGCATATGCGGAACATCCTGCAACCGAATCCACGGCTGATTATCCCAGTGCAGCAAACTCAATGACATCTCGGGCCAGTTCAGCAGGCTCAAAATCGGGCGTTCGTTTGTGGGCGATTGCTGTGCGTCCCTGAGGGCGGGGACGACGTCGTGGGTCAGCCATTCGCGCAGGGCTCGGTATTCGGGGCAGTAGTGGTAGACCAGCAGGGCGTAGACGCCGGATTCGCTGATCAGCAGGGTGTCTTCGATGACGCCGTGAATGAGGATTTTCGCGGACTGGTGTTGGTCGGGGTCGAGTTTTCGGACGGCGCGTTCGTCGAGGAAAAGGCGGAGCAATCGGCCGAGGTCGCGGGCGCTGAACCAGGCCTGGTTTTCGAGGAGGAGGGCGTGGAGATTGAGTTTGTGGCGGGTGAAGACGTGGGGGATCGGATAAACGACGTTGCTATTCATTGATACAACTCCTTTTGCTAAAGGGGCTGCCGTCAATCGTCGCCAAACGATTGGGTGGCAGCTGTACGCGGGTTGGCGAACCGGAGCAAAAGGAACCCGGCAGACCCGAAGGTCTCCCACGCACAACCGCCATGACTCGATGTGGCGGAAGTAAACCCGCCATCGGATGGTCGTAATGCGCCTTAAGCTTCCGGGTCGCCAAACCCAGTGCCGAACATTCAGCATTGGGTGAGCTTAGGAACTGGAGCTTTGCGGCGCTATCGGACGGCGGATGAGATTGTTGTAGGACTCTGCCTTGAATCAGCGCTGAATCCGGAATGGCTGGAAGGTCGTTCCGACCTTATCGCGAGCAGGCTCGCTCCCACAATGGATTGGGCTTTATCGTAGGATCGACTGTGTTACTCGCTTGGCGGATTCAGCTTCGCTTCCAGCTCCGCCACCTTGGCTTCAAGACTCTCCAGTCGTGCCCGGGTGCGTGCGAGCACGACCATCTGGCTATCGAACTCTTCCCGGCTGACCAGATCGAGCTTGCTGAAGCCGCTCTGCAGCAATGCCTTGAACTGGCTTTCGATTTCGCTTTTCGGCAGCGGGGTTTCGCCGCTGAAGAGGCGGGAGGCGGTGCCCGTCAGGGCGTCGAGGAAGTCTTTGGGCGCGAGCATGGGAAAGGTCCTGGAAACAATGGCGGGCAGTGTATCACGCAGTGTCTATAGTCAATTCCGGCGGGTGGCCGGCGCACGCTTTTCGCGCATGCGGACGGACGGCAGCGCACTGTTGTTGTGCGTTAGTTCGCGGGTAATGGAGGGCGCCGGCTCGTGGTATCGGCCAAGGGATTGAATTCAGGGGTTTTTGGCGAGATGGCAAGCTTTCTGCTTAGTGACTATCAACCCATGCACTGATGCAGTCGCTGTGACGAATGCAGTGCGCCAGGCGAAACGGGGAAGTGTTTCGTACGGGGTGGTTAGCTGGGGTCGGACGGGCATTCAAGGCCGACGATGCGTTACAAAGCCAGGCACTGCGCTTAGACTTGAGACGGGTTTGTTTTCCTGGGGCAAGTCCACCAATTCGGGAGAGAGTTTTCATGAAGCTAGTCACTGCCATCATCAAGCCGTTCAAACTGGACGACGTGCGCGAGTCGCTGTCCGAGATCGGCGTGCAGGGCATTACCGTTACTGAAGTCAAAGGCTTCGGTCGGCAGAAGGGTCACACCGAGCTGTATCGCGGCGCGGAATACGTGGTCGATTTTCTGCCCAAGGTGAAGATCGATGTCGCCATTGACGACAAGGATCTGGACCGGGTTATCGAGGCGATAACCAAGGCGGCCAACACCGGCAAGATCGGTGACGGCAAGATCTTCGTGGTCAATCTGGAACAGGCGATTCGCATCCGTACCGGCGAAACCGATACCGACGCGATTTAAAAGCCGCCACAAACCCAACGCCCCAGGAGAAAACAATATGACTCTGCGTAAATTCGCAGGGCTAGGAGCCCTGTTGTCCCTCGTAATGCCCGGCCTGGCCATGGCGGCAGACGAAGTGGCGGCCCCAGTCCTCAATTCCGGCGACACCGCCTGGATGATGACCTCGACAGCCCTCGTGCTGTTCATGACCATTCCCGGCCTCGCGCTGTTCTACGGCGGCATGGTTCGGTCCAAAAACATTCTTTCCGTGATGATGCAGTGCTTCGCCATTACCGGTTTGATCAGCGTCCTGTGGGTCATTTATGGCTACAGCATCGCGTTCGACACCACCGGCATGGAACAGGGCGTCATCAATTTCAACTCGTTCTTCGGGAGCCTGAACAAGGCGTTCCTCGCCGGCATCACGCCAGCCAGCCTGACGGGTCCTGCGGCGCTGTTCCCTGAGGCGGTGTTCGTCACCTTCCAGATGACTTTCGCCATCATTACTCCTGCATTGATCGTCGGTGCTTTCGCCGAGCGGATGAAGTTCTCCGCCATGCTGATTTTCATGGGCGTGTGGTTCACCCTGGTCTACGCACCGATTGCGCACATGGTCTGGTCCGGTAACGGCGGCCTGTTGTGGGACTGGGGCGTGCTCGACTTCGCCGGCGGCACCGTGGTGCACATCAACGCCGGTGTGGCCGGTCTGATTGCCTGCCTGGTACTGGGCAAGCGCAAAGGCTTCCCGACCACCCCGATGGCCCCGCACAACCTCGGTTACACCCTGATGGGCGCCGCGATGTTGTGGGTCGGCTGGTTCGGCTTCAACGCCGGTTCTGCTGCGGCGGCCAACGGCACCGCCGGCATGGCGATGCTGGTGACCCAGATCGCAACCGCCGCGGCTGCACTGGGCTGGATGTTCGCCGAGTGGATGACTCACGGCAAACCAAGTGCACTGGGTATTGCTTCGGGTGTAGTCGCCGGTCTGGTCGCTATTACGCCAGCCGCTGGCACCGTGGGCCCGATGGGCGCTCTGGTGATCGGTCTGGCAGCGGGCGTGGTGTGCTTCTTCTGCGCCACCACCCTGAAACGCAAACTCGGTTATGACGATTCCCTGGACGCCTTTGGTGTGCACGGTATCGGCGGTATCCTCGGCGCGATCCTGACGGGTGTGTTCGCTGCACCGTCCCTGGGTGGCTTCGGCACCGTCACCGACATCGCCGCACAAGTCTGGATCCAGTGCAAAGGCGTGGGCTTCACGGTGATCTACACCGCGATCGTCACTTTCATCATTCTCAAGGTCCTCGACGCTGTCATGGGCCTGCGGATCACGGAAGAAGAAGAGGCTGTCGGTATCGACCTGGCACTCCATAACGAACGCGGCTACAACTTGTAAGACGCGCATAAAAAACTTGCCCGGCTTGCCGGGCATTTTTTTGTCTGGCGTTTGTCAGTGAAGGACCTGCTGAAAGGTTTTTTCGTACGCGTTCAGGGACGTTTACGACGGGCGTTTTTCTGCGGCCAATGGCTTACATGATTGAAGGAATATTAGGGCCTTTGTTTTTTCCCAGAGCGCGCTAGAATGCGCCCCGAACGTGCGGAGAACTGTATGTGGCAACAGACTCTGATTACCCTGCGGGCACGGCCCCGGGGCTTTCATCTGGTAACGGACGAGTTACTCGCTGGCTTGCCTGAACTCAAGGCGTGTCGGGTCGGTCTGTTGCATTTGTGGCTACAGCATACCTCGGCGTCGTTGACCATCAACGAGAACGCCGATCCGGCGGTACGTCGCGACTTCGAACGATTTTTCAATCGTCTGATCCCACAAGGAACAGACGGCTATGAGCATAACGACGAAGGCCTGGACGACCTCCCGGCGCACTTCAAGGCCAGCGTGCTTGGCTGTCAGCTCAGTTTGCCGATCTCGGCAGGCCGACTGGCGCTGGGGACCTGGCAAGGTGTTTATCTGGGCGAGCACCGTGATTTTGGCGGTGCCCGTAAAGTCCTTGCCACCGTGCACGGTGAAGAGGCATGAACCGCTGGTCACCAACGGTTATTGAATTTTTCCGGCAGCTGTCGACAGACGGTAAAGCTGGGCTATAACTAATCTGCTTTTCGCAAGAGTCATGAGGTAGAACATGAGCGACGATGATCTGGAAAACGACGACCTCGAAGTAGGCGACGACGACGAAACCGAAGAAGGTCTGGAAGCAGCGGCCGAAGACGTCGCTGAAGACGACGGTGGTGAAGCGCCCGTTCCGACCGCCAAAGGCAAAGCCAAGGCAGCGGTGTCGGTCGATGAGCTGCCGAGTGTCGAAGCCAAGAACAAGGAACGCGATGCTCTCGCGCGGGCCATGGAAGAGTTTTTGGCCAAGGGCGGCAAGGTGCAGGAAGTGGAGGCCAACGTGGTCGCCGATCCTCCCAAGAAGCCTGACAACAAGTACGGCAGCCGGCCTATCTAAGCGTCTGCCCTTGCTTGCTGAAAAAGCCCGCCGTCGCTGCGGGCTTTTTCATGGGTGGTACAAAAGCATCAAATGCAGCGCGATCCAATGTGGGAGCGAGCCTGCTCGCGAAGAGGCCCTCATATTCAAAATCCATGTCGGCTGATCCACCGCTTTCGCGAGCAGGCTCGCTCCCACAGGGTTTGCGTCAACCCGACACGGAATTCCACAGGGCCAGCAACGCTGGCAATTCGGTCAAACTGCGAATCTCGGCATCTGGAGCCTTCTGCGCTTCCCACGCTTTACCCTGCGGGTTAAACCAGATCGCCCGCAGCCCCGCCTGCTGCGCTCCGGCAATGTCATCCCCCGGATGATCGCCAATGTGCACGGCCGTTTCAGGCGTTGCGCCACCACGTTGCAATGCCTCATGAAACAAGCGCGCATCCGGTTTGGCAATACCAATATCTTCAGCGCACAACGCAAACTTGAAGTAATCCGCCAGGCCTAACCGACGGACATCGGCGTTGCCATTGGTGACCACGCCGAGGGCGTAGTGCTTGGCCAGGGTTTCCAGGGTCGGCTCGACTTCGGGGAACACCTCGATCTGATGCCGCGCATGCAAAAACACTTCAAAGCTTTTGTCGGCGAGATCTTTGGCCTGGTCATGGGCGTAACCGGCTTCCTCCAGCGCATGGAACAACACGCGGCGACGCAACGCGCTGATGCGGTGCTTGAGCCCCGGCTCGCTGCCTAGGATCCGCTCACGAATCGCCCACAAATGCTCCACCGGCACCGCCCCGAGGTTCGGCGCATGCTCGGTCAGCCATTCACGCAATACGGCTTCGGCGCTGAGGATCACCGGGGCGGTGTCCCACAGGGTGTCGTCGAGGTCGAAGGTGATCAATTGGATGGTCATGAGTCATCGCCTTTAATGCGTTTGGCCCGTGGATGGGCGCTGTCGTAAACCGTGGCCAGGTGCTGGAAATCCAGGTGGGTGTAGATCTGGGTGGTTTTGATGTCTGCGTGGCCGAGCAGCTCCTGCACCGCGCGCAGGTCCTGCGATGACTCGAGCAGGTGGCTGGCAAAGGAGTGTCGCAGCATGTGCGGGTGCAGGTTTTGCCCCAGCTCACGCGCGCCGGCAGCCTTGACCCGCACCTGAATCGCCCGAGGCCCGAGGCGCCGGCCTTGCTGGCTGACGAACACGGCGTCGTCCGCCGGGTTGGTCATGGCCCGCAACGGCAGCCACAGCTCCAGCGCTTCGCGCGCTTTCTTGCCGACCGGCAACAGACGGGTTTTGCTGCCCTTGCCCAGCACTTGAACCATGCCGTCGGCCAGGTCCAGCTGATCGAGATTGAGCCCGGTCAGCTCTGAAAGGCGTAATCCCGAGGAATAGAACAACTCCAGAATCGCCTGATCCCGTCGCGCGAGGAAATCATCCTCCACCGCGCCTTCCAACAGTTGCAGCGCGCGGTCGGTGTCGAGGGTTTTCGGCAGGCGGCGCTCACCTTTGGGTGGCGCCAGGCCGTTGGCCGGGTCGTGGTCGCACAGGCCTTCGCGATTCAGATAGTGATAGAGCCCGCGAACCGCTGACAGCAGTCTCGCGAGGCTGCGGGACGATTGACCCTGTGAATGCAGGCGGGCGATCAGGCTGCGCAGGCGCTGGATATCCAGCGCGGCCCAGCTGCCGATGTTCTGTTTGACACAGAAGCCCAGCACTTTATCGAGGTCGCGGCGGTAGGCGTACAGCGTGTGCGGCGACACCTGTCGCTCACTGCGCAGGTGTTCGCAGTAAGCGTCCAGTTGCCGTTCCATGCTCAGCGGACCGAGCGCAGGGAGCTGTTGACCCGTGGCAGCACGCGGCCCATGACTTCGGCGATGTAGCTCAGGAACAGGGTGCCGACCGAGCTTTTGTAGTGCTGCGGATCACGGCTGGCGATGGCCAGGATGCCGTGAATGCCTTGGTGGCTGATCGCGACAACGGCGGTGGAGCCGATCTGCTTGCGCTGTTCTTCGCCGAACAGGAAATCCAGTTCGTGTTCGCGCAGGCTGCCGCTGACGCTTTTATCTTCCGAGAGCAAACCACCGATGGCCGTTTGCGCCTCGGCGTGAGTCACCCAGCGACCCACCGGCATCGGGTTGTCACCCAACAGGATCAGGCTGACAAAAGGCACCTGGAAATCCTGGCGCAAGCTGTCTTCGACGCTGATCACCACGTCTTCCAGGCTGGTGGCGTCCATCAGCGCGAGAATCAGGCGGCGGGTCTTGTCGAAGAGGCGGTCGTTGTCGCGGGCCACGTCCATCAAGTGCGACAGGCGATGACGCAGCTCGATGTTGCGCTCGCGCAGGATGGTCATCTGGCGCTCGACCAGCGAAATGGTGTCGCCGCGACGGTGCGGAATACGCATGGCCGGGAGCAGTTCTTCGTGCTCGATGAAGAAATCCGGATGAGCCTCCAGGTACGCGGCAATCGCCGCCGCCTCAAGGCTTTCGGAAGGAGATTCGTCGGGCTGCAGGGCGGGAACCTGGGGCTTGTCGGTCATGGATTTCGCTCACTCAAAGACGCACTTGTCCTTCGTATACGCGGACTGCCGGGCCGGTCATCATGACCGGATGGCCAGGGCCTGCCCACTCAATGGACAAGCGCCCGCCAGGCAGGTCGATCAATAGCGGCGAATCCATCCACCCCTGGCTGATCGCGGCCACTGCGGCTGCGCAGGCACCGGTGCCGCACGCCTGGGTTTCCCCGGCGCCACGTTCCCAGACGCGCAACTGTGCGCGGCTGCGGTCGATGACCTGGAGAAAACCGACATTGACCCGCGCCGGGAAGCGCGGGTGGTGTTCGATTTTCGGCCCCAGTTCATGCACCGGTGCGTTATTGATGTCGCTGACCCGCAGCACGGCATGGGGGTTGCCCATGGACACGGCGGCCAGTTCGACCGGCGTGCCATCGACGTCGACCGGATAGCTTAGCGCCTGTTCCGGGGCCACAAACGGAATGTCCGTCGGCACCAGGCGCGGTGCCCCCATGTTGACGCTGATCTGGCCGTCGCTACGCACATCCAGTTCAATGATGCCGCTTTTGGTTTCGACGCGAATCTGCCGTTTTGCGGTCAGGCGCTTGTCGAGCACGAAGCGGGCAAAACAGCGCGCACCGTTGCCGCACTGTTCCACTTCGGAGCCGTCGGAGTTGAAGATCCGATAACGAAAATCCACGTCCGGGTTGCTCGGCGCTTCGACGATCAACAACTGGTCGAAACCGATGCCGGTATGCCGGTCGCCCCATTGTTTGGCGTGCTTGGGCAGGATGTGCGCGTGCTGGCTGACCAGGTCGAGGACCATGAAGTCATTGCCCAGGCCGTGCATTTTGGTAAAACGCAGCAGCATGGGGTTACTCCGGCAGCAGGCTTTCGCCAGCAAACAACTCGGCTACCGTCTCACGGCGACGCACTTCAACTGCCTGATCACCGTCCACCAACACTTCAGCGGCGCGGCCGCGGGTGTTGTAGTTGGAACTCATGACAAACCCATAGGCGCCAGCCGAATGCACGGCCAGCAGGTCGCCTTCTTCCAGGGCCAGTTGACGATCCTTGGCCAGGAAGTCGCCGGTTTCGCAGATCGGGCCGACGATGTCGTAGGCACGCGCCGCGGTCTCGCGCGGGCGCACGGCAGTGACGTCCATCCAGGCCTGGTACAGCGCCGGGCGGATCAAGTCGTTCATGGCCGCGTCGACGATGGCGAAGTCTTTGTGTTCGGTGTGCTTGAGGTACTCCACCTGGGTCAGCAGCACGCCGGCGTTGGCCACGATGAAGCGGCCCGGTTCGAACACCAGCGCCAGGTCACGACCGTCGAGACGCTCGCGCACAGCCTTGATGTAGTCGCCAGCCAATGGCGGCTCTTCATCGCGGTAACGCACGCCCAAACCACCACCGAGATCGATGTGGCGCAGGTAGATGCCGCAATCGCCGAGGCGGTCGACCAGGCCCAGCAGGCGGTCGAGGGCGTCGATGAAGGGCGGCAGGGTGGTCAATTGCGAACCGATGTGGCAATCAACGCCGACGATTTCCAGGTTTTGCAGTTGCGCGGCGCGGATGTACACGTCTTCGGCGTCGGCAATGGCGATGCCGAACTTGTTCTCTTTGAGACCGGTGGAAATGTACGGGTGCGTGCCCGCATCAACGTCCGGGTTCACACGCAGCGAGATCGGTGCGCGAACGCCCAGCTCGGCGGCGACCACTTGCAGGCGTTCCAGCTCATCGGTGGATTCGACGTTGAAGCAATGTACGCCGACTTCGAGGGCGCGACGCATGTCGTCACGGGTCTTGCCGACACCGGAGAACACGATCTTGTCGGCGCTGCCGCCAGCGGCCAGCACACGTTCCAGCTCGCCACGGGAGACGATGTCAAAACCGGCGCCCAGACGCGCCAGGACATTCAGTACACCCAGGTTGGAGTTGGCCTTGACCGCAAAGCAGACCAGGTGCGGCATGCCGGCCAGCGCATCGGCGTAAGCCAGGTATTGGGCTTCGATGTGCGCGCGGGAGTAGACGTAGGTCGGTGTGCCGAAACGTTCGGCGATGGCCGACAGGGCCACACCTTCGGCAAACAGCTCCCCGCCACGGTAATTAAAAGCGTCCATGGCGTTCCCTTATTGGTAGACGTCGTGCTTGTGTGCTTTGGAGGCAGGCTGCTTTTGCGAGGACTGGGCCTGCTCGGCAGGGTCCTGGTCTGGATCAGGCAGATACAGCGGGCCTTTTTGACCACAGGCCGACACAAGGCAGGCAACCGCGAGGAGCGCAGCAAGGGAAGAGATCAGGCGCTTCATGGCGAAATCCTTGAAAATGCGTTAATTGCGCCGGAGTATACCGGCCACCCGTCAGCTTGCCTATGCGACGGGGCTCCCGTCCGGCGGGGCTTGGCACGATGCCGGTCAGCCAGGCGCAATCCCTGTGGGAGCGGGCTTGCCCGCGAAAGCGGTGGTTCAGTCAACAAAGATATTGAATGTGCTGGCCTCTTCGCGGGCAAGCCCGCTCCCACAGGTACAGTGTTTGCTGTACCTATATCGGTGCTTGATCGTTATCCTTTGCAATCACCGGGGCTCGCCCGTATCTTGCGGCGCTTGAGCGTGAACAGACACTTTTTGAGGTTGCCGCAATGAGTTTGACCGAAGCCCGTTTCCACGATCTGGTCGATGCCACCCAGCAGACGCTGGAGGATATTTTTGACGAGTGTGACCTGGATATCGATCTGGAGAGCTCGGCCGGTGTGCTCACCGTCAAGTTCGAAAACGGCAGCCAGTTGATCTTCAGTCGTCAGGAACCGCTGCGTCAGCTGTGGCTGGCGGCGGTTTCGGGTGGTTTCCACTTCGACTACGACGAAGAGAGCGAGCGCTGGATGTGCGACAAGAGCGAAGAGCAGTTGGGCGAAATGCTCGAGCGCATCGTCAAGCAGCAGGCTGACGTCGAACTCGATTTCGAAGGTCTGTGAGATTGTGACCGAGCCCGCCGTCGTTCGCCCGCCCAAGCCGCTCTACAGTAATGTCAGCCCGGCGGTGCCTTCGCCGTGCAGCGGTGTGTGCCGGCTGGACGAACAGAAGGTGTGCCTGGGGTGTTTTCGCCATGTCGAAGACATCCGCGAATGGCGTTCGGCGGATGATGACCGCAGGCGGGTTATCTGTGCCCAAGCGGTCCAGCGCAAATCCTTGGCATAAGAGCTTTTGTGCTCTGCACAGGGCCATGGTCGCACCTGACTTGTATATTTATTGAGCTGTGATAGTGTCCAGAAACGCCTCAACTCATCGAGGCTCGTGAAAACCCCGCCTTTTTCTGGCGGGGTTTTGCTTTTTCTGTGCAGAAGAAAGGAGTCTGCCTCAATCATGACCGCACCTTCCATCACCCTTACTCGTCTGGACGTGCAACGTCTGGAGCGCCTGATCGACAGCCTGGATGACACGCTGCCGGGCGTTATCGCGCTGCAAACCGAACTGGACCGCGCCGATACTCTGGTCGGTCACGATGAAGTGCCCAACGATGTTGTGACCATGAATTCCCGTGTGCACTGCCGCGAAGAAGGCAGCGGCAAGGACTATCACCTGACGTTGGTTTACCCCAAAGACGCCAATGCCGACGAAGGCAAAATTTCTATTCTGGCGCCGGTCGGCAGCGCGCTGCTCGGTCTCAAGGTTGGTCAGCACATCGACTGGCCGGCACCCGGCGGCAAGACACTCAAACTGACCCTGCTGGAAGTCGAATCGCAGCCGGCCGAGGGCGGACACTTTCCGGAGTAAACCCCTCAGACCTGTTCGAGCGCCTCGTTCAACGAGCGCTCCAGGTCAGCCTTGTAACGCAGATACAGATTGCTGGAACTCTGACCGTCACCGAGCAGGCCCGAGAGGTCCAGGTCGGTGATGTAGCAGCGATAGCGTTCGGTTTCGCGCCGCTGATCGACAATCTCCTGCGCGACCACGCTGAACAGTTGGTCGCCATGTTCCAGCTCTGAAAACTCTCGCTGATTGCAATACAACGTCACCTGCACCTCGCCCGGCGCGGCTTTGCCGATGATGGCCTGCACGTCGTAGAACGGTTTATTGACCGGCGTTTGTGGCGCAGGCCGCGCTTCGACCCGACGCGCCCGCCCGGGGCCGGACGGCAGCAGTTGGTAGTACAACGTGTCCATGCTCACGGGTTGAGCGGCATCCATCGGCAACAAGGCATCGCGCCGGTACTGGATCGATTGCAGGAAGCGTTGCAGCGGCACCAACAGGCTCTGCTCGTCGTGATAGGGCAGGCGTTGTTGCCACAGCGCATTGAGCTCATCCAGCACGTACAGATCAGCCTGATCCTCATTGATTCGGTAGAACACCTGAATGCACTCGGGCTGGCCCATCGGCAGGATCAGCGCGAGGTCGTGGTCTTCCAGCGCCATCGGGTCCAGGTGCAGCGGGCTGTAGCCTGCCAGTTCCTCACCCAGGTAATCGATCAGCGCCGGCAAGGTGGCGATGGCGACGTGATTGACCTGGCCCGGCACCAATTCCAGCACGTGATAGTGCTGCTGGACCTGGATCAGGTAACGGTGATTGAGGTTGCTCAGCAGCAGGTTCTGCGCGGTGTCGATCACCTCTTCTACCCGGCGGGCAATGAACTGCGCGCGGTTATGGCAGAAGCAGCGAACCCGCAGCTTGGGCTGCTGTGGCCCGCTCGGCAAGTTGTTGAGGTAAGCCCGCAGGCAGTCGAGCAGGGCGTGAGGGCCGTCGTAGCGGCTGACCAGCACTTCGTTCCAGCTGTTGAGCGTGACCTGGTCCAGCGTCAGCACCAGGTTCTCGCGAACCCCGGCATAGCTCAGCGAGTCGGTGCGCTCGGTGGTCATCAGGATGTTCAAGTCGCGATGGTGCTTGAGCGGATCGACACCCACGTTCACCAGGATCAGCACCTCGCTCGGTACGCTGGCACGCAGCAAGGGCTCTTCCGCCACGGTGGTCAGGGGCAGGGCGATGCTCTGTTGCAGGCTGCCGAGCAGGTTGAACAGTTCAAACTCGCTCAGGTCGCTGGTGCCGGGGTGCAAGGCGAGCCGGGTGCTGCTGTCGATCACGCCATTGCGGTGGCACCAGGTCAGGAGTTCCAGCAATTGGCGGCTGCGCTTGATCGGCGCGAAATGCTCCCACTCCTGAGCAGTCAGACTGCCGTTGTACAAACCCCACTGGGTTTGCCCCGGTTCCTTCTTGTTGGGCGCCTGCACCAGCGTCAACGTGTCTTCAGCCAGGTCCGGGGCAATGCCCGGGTTGATGAATTCGACCTTGTCGGCTTTGCGCTCGAAGGCGGCGTACAGTCGGCGACCCAATACGTTGAGGTCGCGTTTGTTGATCAGGCTGACAGTCTGTTCAGTGCGGGCGAACTGGGTCAGGAAGCGGTAGCTGTAGTTCAGCTCGTTGACCAAGGCGCGACGTTCAGCGCTGACTTGGCGGACTTTCCACTGGCTGCGGCTGTCGAGCAGTGCCAGTTGCCGCTGATCCCAGCCCCATTCCTGGGCCAGCCGCTCCAGCAATGAACGCTGCCAGCTCTGGGTGCGGGTGTTGCCGGTGAGTTTGCGATTGACCTTCAGGTACAGCGCGCGCCGTACCAATTCCAACCGTTCCGGTTCGCCCCGGGCCTTGAGGTATTCCTCGATGCGCCGGTAGACCACGATGTACGGGTCCAGCTCATCGAGGTCCAGTTGATTGGCGAACACGGCTTGCTTGAAACGCAGGCTCAGGCAATGAACCTTGGGGTGCTCGCTGGCGTAGACCTCGGTCAGCAGCAGCTTGAGCAAGGACTTGTAGGGCGACTCGATGCCCTTGAACAACTGCCAGAGTCCGGCGCCGATGAACTCCCCCGGCGGTATGAATGCCAGATGCCCCAGATCCAGGCTTTCGTCGGCACGGATGAAGCGTTTGGACAGCAGCGTGTGGGTGTAGCGGTCGTAGGCTGTTTCTTCGTAGACCGGCACCAGCCACCAGATCGGCGTGCGGCCGGCCAGCCAGATGGCAGTGCGATAGAACTCGTCCAGCAGCAGGTAGTGTTGGGTAGTGCCGCAGTCTTCGGAGCTCAACTGGGTATCGCGCTCGCCGAGCACGAAGCGCATCGGGTCGATCAGGAAGAAGTGCGCTTCGGCGCCCAGGCTCGCGGCCCAGATCTCCAGCAGTTGGCACTTTTTACGCAGCTCGGCGAGTTCGCTTTCGCTGAGGTCCGGCGCGTGACAGACCCAGACGTCCATGTCGCTTTGATCGGCTTGAGCCAGCGTGCCCAGGCTGCCCATCAGGAACAGGCCGTGGATCGGTCGCGGCGGATTGCTGCCGTGGCGCGGTTTGTAAGAGAACGAGCGGGTCAGGCGTTGGGCTTCAGCGAGGGCAGTGGCGTCCGGCTCGAAGTTCGACAGCCCGGCCGGCGTAGCGCCGGAAACATACCCCGGCAATAACGGATGATTGACGTGGAAAAACAGCGGTAGCAGCGTCAGCACCGTTTGCTGGCGGGTCGACAACCCTTCCATGGCCCGGGCCATGCGGCCTTCATTGAGTTTTAGAAAGCGTGCGCGCAGTTGGCTGAGAACCTTGCGGTCGATTCCCTCGTCCAGATCGGGGCGGATTTCATGGGTGCGGGTCATGTCAGCTCAAACCGGCTCGCGAAGCTCGGACGTGGGGGCGGCGAATGAGGGGCAGTTTAGCGCCTCGGGCCTGCCACTTTTAAGCTGAATTTGTATTTTTGACGTCAGATTTTTATCGCGGGGCGACAGCAGGTCGCCGGGTTTGCCCGCGGAAATCCCGTGACAGGGGTTTCCGTGGGCGAAGCGGTGTTCTTCAGGCTGTTTCTTCGGCGCGCAGAATGGTCAGCACGGTTTGTACATTTTGCGCGGCGTCACGACCCAGGCTGGTCAGGTAACCGCCATCGGGCTGGTCGGTCAGTTCTTTTTCAAAAAGGCGTTGGGCGGCGGCAATGTGTTTCGGGGCAGCGGTCTGATGAATTTTCAAACCTTCCTGGGAACTGTCCAGGTTGAAGAGCGCGAGGACTTCCAGTTCGGCAACCAACTCAGGGGTAAGCGACATAAGGACTCCAGACTTTCTAGGAATTGGACGACAGCGCCCCTAAGGTGAGCCCACTCGTGCGGCATGTCCAGTGCCTGCATCAGGGTTTTTTCACCTCGGGAAGCATTCCCCGGCGGGTGGTGCGGCAGCGGGGTGCGTTCCAGTGTAGTCAGGGTCTGGGGGAAGGCAGTATTGATGGGTGACAATTTGTGTAGGAGCGGATTGTGTGGCGAGGGAGCTTGCTCCCGCTGGGGCGCGGAGCGGCCCCAAAAGTTTTGCGACTGCTCCGCAACCGAGCGGGAGCAAGCTCCCTCGCCACAGAAGCTTGCTGCCCATCAAATCGGGTTTATTTCTTTTCCGGCGGCAATTCCGGCAGCGCGCGAAGGGCTGTTTCGTACCATTCGGTGTTGAACCCGCGGTCTTCTTCGAGGATCGCGTCGATTTCTACCGCCAACACGTGTGCCATCAAGTTGAGAATTTCTTCACGCTCGTAACCGACCAGCGTCAACTTGTTGAAAGTTGCCTTGGCAGCCGGCGGGTTGTCGCTTTCAATCTGGTTTTCGATGGCTTCGATCAGGGTGTTTTCGGCGAACTCTTCTTCGTCGATTTCGTCGTTGTTGATGCCGGGGGTTGGCTCGCTCATGGCAGGCTCCTCAAGTTAAGGCGGCCAGTTTACCTGCATTCAGCGCTGTGATGCTGCTGGCAAGAATCGCCCGGGCGATCTATAAAACAGGACTGCCAACCCCGCACGGCCTGGAGGCTTTGTGATGCTCAAGCTTTATGGATTTTCCGTCAGCAACTACTACAACATGGTGAAACTGGCGCTGCTGGAGAAGGGAGTGCCGTTCGAAGAAGTGCTGTTTTACCCTGGCCCGAGCCCGGAAGCGCTGGCCATCAGCCCGCGCGGCAAGGTGCCCGTGCTGGGCGTCGAACAGGGTTTCGTTAATGAAACCGCCATCATTCTTGAGTACATCGAGCAGAGCCAGAAAGGCACGCCGCTGTTGCCAAGCGATCCTTTCGAGCGCGCCCAGGTGCTGGCGCTGGCCAAGGAAATCGAGCTGTACATCGAGTTGCCGGGACGCATGTGCTACGGCGAAGCGTTTTTTGGCTCGCCGGTTCCGGAAGCAATCAAGGAAAGGACCAAGTCGGAGTTGCTGCTGGGGTTCGCCTCGCTGGCGCGGCACGGCAAGTTCGCCCCTTATGTGGCAGGCGACAGCCTGAGCATTGCCGATCTGTATTTCCTGTATAGCGTGCCGTTGGCCGCTGCGGTGGGGCAGAAGTTGTTTGGCCTGGATTTGTTGGCCGAGATGCCGGCGGCCAAGGCGTTGCTTGAGCGTCTGGGAGAGAATTCGAATGTGCAGCGAATTGCAGCGGACAAGGAAGCGGCGATGCCAGCGTTTATGGCGATGATCGCGTCCAAGAAGTAGGTTTTGTAGCGTTTTTGATATCGCTTTCGCGAGCAAGCCCGCTCCCACATTTGACTTGGTGAACACATAATTTGTGAGCACTGGAGATCAAGTGTGGGAGCGGGCTTGCTCGCGAAGCTTTTAGCGATTTAGCGATTTAGCGATTTAGCGGCTGGCGAGTAGCGCCTGGCCGCGAACCACTGCCTGCTTGACCTGTGCCGGCGCAGTGCCGCCGATATGGTCACGGGCATTCACCGAACCTTCCAGGGTCAGCACGGCAAACACGTCCTGATCGATCTGGTCGCTGAACTTGCGCAGCTCTTCCAGGCTCATTTCCGCCAGATCCTTGCCGCTTTCCACACCGTACTTCACCGCATGGCCAACAATTTCGTGACAGTCACGGAACGGCAGGCCACGGCGCACCAGGTAGTCGGCCAGGTCGGTGGCGGTGGAGAAGCCGCGCAGGGCCGCTTCGCGCATCATTGCGTGCTTGGGTTTGATTGCCGGGATCATGTCGGCAAAGGCCCGCAGCGAGTCGCGCAGGGTATCGGCGGCGTCGAACAGCGGCTCCTTGTCTTCCTGATTGTCCTTGTTGTAGGCCAACGGCTGGCCCTTCATCAAGGTCAGCAGGCCCATCAGTGCGCCGAAGACGCGGCCGGATTTGCCGCGAACCAGTTCCGGCACGTCCGGGTTTTTCTTTTGCGGCATGATCGAGCTGCCTGTGCAGAAGCGGTCCGGCAGATCGATGAACTGGAATTGCGCGCTGGTCCACAGCACCAGCTCTTCGGAGAACCGCGACAGGTGCATCATCGCGATGCTCGCCGCCGAGCAGAACTCGATGGCGAAGTCACGATCCGACACGTTGTCCAGCGAGTTGCCGCCGACGGCGTCGAAGCCCAGCAGTTGCGCGGTGAATTCGCGGTCGATCGGGTAGGTGGTGCCCGCCAGCGCGGCGCTGCCCAATGGCATGCGATTGGTACGCTTACGGCAGTCGACCAGGCGCTCGTAGTCGCGGCTGAGCATTTCGAACCAGGCCAGCATGTGGTGCCCGAAGGTCACAGGCTGTGCGGTTTGCAGGTGAGTGAAGCCGGGCATGATGCTGCCGGCTTCGCGCTCGGCCTGCTCCAGCAAGCCTTGTTGCAGGCGGGTGATTTCGCCCAGGATCAGGTCGATCTCGTCCCGCAGCCACAGACGGATATCGGTGGCGACCTGGTCGTTACGGCTGCGGCCGGTGTGCAGCTTCTTGCCGGTGACGCCGATGCGATCGGTCAGGCGCGCCTCGATGTTCATGTGCACGTCTTCGAGGTCGATGCGCCAGTCGAACTGGCCGGCCTCGATTTCACCCTGGATGGTGTTCAGGCCATCGATGATGCTGTCGCGCTCGGCATCGGTCAGCACGCCGACCTTGGCCAGCATGGTGGCGTGGGCGATCGAGCCCATGATGTCGTGGCGATACAGGCGCTGGTCGAAAGTGACGGAGGCGGTGAAGCGGGCGACGAAGGCGTCGACGGGTTCACTGAAGCGGCCGCCCCAGGACTGATTGGTCTTGTCAGTGCTCATGAATTCGCTCGTATCGGCTGGAGAAAAGTGACGTTGAAAGCTGTCGCGGATAATAACAGGGTTGCCAATCCTGTCGCTGACACTGGTCGATACGTTTTTTTCTGATGGCGCGGTCCATACTCAAGGTGAGCCTTCGGAAAATTGCGCAACGATATTTTTCAATTGAGCAATGACGTCCCGGCAACCGTCTACAGTTGGACAGTAGGAACAGCGCACTTATCGGTGCGATTACTGACTATAAGAAGAGGGGGTGTTCATATTGTGTATCGGCAAACCCTACGGCGATCCCTCGCCAACGCGGGCCAGAGCCTCCAATCACGCGGCAGTTGAAAATTTAGCCGCCGATCTCGCGGCACTTTTTGGCCCTCGCGCTAGTCTTAGCGTGGATCGCGGTGACGGACGTCACTTCACTTGTCTACGCTATCCTTGTGCGAGACTCACGCAGGAATCCAGCGCAATATGAATGTCCTGATCGTTGATGACGAACCCCTGGCCCGCGAGCGCCTGAGCCGAATGGTCGGCGAACTCGAGGGATACAGTGTCCTGGAGCCCAGCGCCACGAACGGCGAAGAGGCGTTGGCACTGATCGACAGCCACAAACCGGATATCGTGCTGCTCGATATCCGCATGCCAGGCCTTGACGGCCTGCAAGTGGCTGCGCGGTTGTGCGAACGCGAAACACCGCCCGCTGTGGTGTTTTGCGCAGGACCCGATGAATTTGCCGTGGAAGCCTTACAGGCCAGCGCCGTAGGCTATGTGGTGAAACCTGTGCGTACTGAACATCTTCACGATGCATTAAAGAAAGCCGAGCGACCCAATCGTCTCCAACTCGCCGCCCTGACGCGTCCCGCCGCCGAAAGTGGCAGCGGCCCCCGTAGCCACATCAGCGCGCGAACCCGAAAGGGCATCGAGCTGATCCCGCTGGATCAGGTGGTCTACTTCATTGCCGACCACAAATACGTGACCTTGCGTCATGAAAGCGGCGAAGTGTTGCTGGATGAGCCACTCAAGGCCCTTGAGGATGAGTTTGGCGACCGGTTCGTGCGAATCCACCGCAACGCCCTGGTTGCCCGCGAGCGTATCGAACGCCTTCAGCGCACACCCCTGGGGCATTTCCAGTTGTTCCTCAAAGGTTTGAATGGCGACGCATTGATCGTCAGCCGGCGCCATGTGGCCGGCGTGCGCAAGATGATGCAGCAGCTTTAATTCGCCGTTCACCGGGCGAATTTCTCACCCGCTTGCCGGACATCCAGGCCAGGGAGGCCATGCAGTACCTGATACAAGTCAAAGTGGATTTGGCTGAGCTGTTATTATCCGCCGTATCTATTCAGTACGGATTGATCCATGTCCTCTCGCGAAATCCGCATCGCCACCCGCAAAAGTGCTCTGGCCCTATGGCAGGCCGAATACGTCAAAGCCCGTCTGGAAGAGGCCCATCCCGGTCTGCTCGTGACACTGGTGCCCATGGTCAGTCGCGGCGACAAGCTGCTGGACTCGCCGCTGTCGAAAATCGGCGGCAAGGGTCTGTTCGTCAAAGAGCTGGAAACCGCGCTGCTGGAAAACGAAGCCGACATCGCCGTGCATTCGATGAAAGACGTGCCGATGGACTTCCCCGAAGGGCTCGGCCTGTTTTGCATCTGCGAGCGTGAAGACCCGCGCGATGCGTTCGTCTCCAACACCTACGCCAGCCTCGATGAATTGCCACAAGGCAGCGTTGTCGGCACCTCCAGCCTGCGCCGTCAGGCCCAGTTGCTGACCCGTCGCCCGGACCTGCAGATCCGCTTCCTGCGTGGCAACGTCAATACGCGCCTGGCCAAGCTCGATGCAGGTGAGTACGACGCCATCATCCTCGCCGCCGCTGGCCTGATTCGCCTCGGCTTCGAAGATCGCATCACCTCGGCCATCAGTGTCGACGACAGCCTGCCGGCCGGTGGCCAGGGCGCAGTCGGTATCGAATGCCGCACGGCGGACAGCGAAATCCACGCCCTGTTGGCGCCGCTACACCATCTGGACACCGCCACTCGCGTGACCGCCGAACGTGCCCTCAACAAACATTTGAACGGTGGCTGCCAAGTGCCGATCGCCTGCTACGCCGTGCTGGAAGGCGAGCAGATCTGGTTGCGTGGCCTGGTCGGTGATCCAAGTGGCGGCCTGTTGCTCAGCGCCGAGGCCCGTGCGCCACGCGCTGACGCTGAAACCTTGGGCGTGCAAGTCGCCGAGGACCTTTTGAGCCAGGGCGCCGACGATATCCTGAAAGCGGTGTATGGCGAGGCAGGTCACGAGTGACTGGCTGGCGCTTGCTGCTGACGCGCCCTGCGGATGAATCCGCGGCGCTGAGCGAGGTTCTGGCGCAAGCGGGGATTTTCAGCAGCAGCTTGCCGCTTTTGGAAATCGAGCCGATCCCGGCCTCTGACACAATGCGCGCGCTGATTCAGGTACTGGATCGCTTTTGTGCGGTGATCGTGGTCAGCAAACCCGCGGCCAGAATCGCAGTTGATCTGGTCGACCAGTCTTGGTCGCAGCCCCCGGCGCTGAAGTGGTTCAGTGTGGGCGCCGCCACCGCGAAAATCCTTGAGGAGCGCGGGCTGGACGTGAGCTTTCCGGTCGAAGGTGATGACAGCGAAGCCTTGCTTGAACTTCCCGGGTTGCGTGAGGCTATCAACCGGCCCGATCCGCGCGTGTTGATCATGCGTGGGGAAGGCGGGCGCGAACTCCTGGCAGAGCGTTTGCGCGAGCTTGGTGCTAGTGTCGAGTATCTGGAGTTGTATCGTCGCGGCCTGCCTCACTACCCGCCGGCGGCACTGCATGACCGGATCGAAGCGGAACGCTTGAACGGGCTGGTGGTCAGCAGTGGACAAGGTTTTGAGCACCTGCATCAACTGGCCGGCGTTGCCTGGCCACAATTGGCGCGGTTGCCGTTGTTTGTTCCAAGCCCCAGGGTCGCCGAACTGGCACGTGCCGCCGGGGCCCAAACAGTTGTGGATTGTCGCGGCGCCAGTGCCGCGGCTTTGCTGACGGCGTTACGGGAGCATCCCGAACCCGTTCTCTAATGCAAAGGATGGATACGTGAGCGAAACTGCCTTGCCTAAAGATGACGTCCAGCCAGTGCTTGATGCACCGGTTGAAACTCCGGTTGAAACGACGCCACCCGCTGAAGTGCAGCGTCGAGGCAATGGGCTGGCAATCGTCGCGCTGTTGCTCGGCGCTGCCGGTGTTGCCGTGGGCGGTTGGGGTGTCTGGCAGGTGCGTCACCTGCAAGCCAATAACCAGCAGCAACTGGCTCAGGTGCAAGCGCTGAACGACCAGGCGCAAAGCCTCAAGCTCAATGAACAGCGCATCAGCGCCCGTCTGGAACAGTTACCCGCCGTTGATGAACTGGATGCACGCGCCCGTTTGGTCACGCAGTTGCAGGGCGATCAACAACGCCTGAACCAGCGCCTGGAAACCGTCCTCGGTGCCAGCCGCAAGGACTGGCGCCTGGCCGAGGCCGAGCATTTGTTGCGTCTGGCCAGCCTGCGACTCTCTGCCTTGCAGGACATCAGCAGCGCGCAGGCGCTGGTGCAGGGTGCCGACGACATTCTCCGTGAACAGAACGATCCGGGCTCCTTCGCCGCGCGCGAACAAGTGGCCAAAACCCTCGTGGCGTTGCGCAGCACTGAGCAGCCGGATCGCACCGGGTTGTTCCTGCGGCTGGGCGCGTTGCGTGATCAAGTGATAGACCTCACCGAGCTGGCGCCCGAGTACAAGGATCGCGGCGAATCTCTGTTGGGTCTGACCGCTGATGGCGACGGTGCCAGTCGCTGGGCGCAGTGGTGGGATCAGATCTCCCGTTATATCCGCATCGACTTCAGTGCTGACAAAAATGTCCGTCCACTGTTGGCCGGGCAGAGCCTGAGCCAGGTGCGTCTTGCCCTGAGCCTGGCGCTGGAGCAGGCGCAATGGGCCGCGCTCAATGGCCAGGCCGCGGTGTACACCCAGGCGCTGGCGGAGGCGCGGGATGTGTTGACCGGCAACTTCAACCAGGACAACCCCCAGAGCAAAGTGATGCTGGAGCAGGTTGGCGAGTTGAGCAAGCAACGGGTCACCGTCGTCACGCCGGATCTGACCGGTACGCTGAGCGCAGTCCAGGGTTATCTGGAGCGGCGTAATGTCAACGCTGAAGACTCGATCAAGCCCATGGCAAAACCTGCTGCAGGTACCGCCCAGGAGGCAACGCCATGAAACGCCTCTATGTGATCGTGTTCCTGGTGATCGCCGCTGCTGCCGCGCTGGGGTTGGCGATTGCCGAGCATGCCGGTTACGTGCTGATTGCCTACAAGAGCTTTCGTTACGAATCGAGCCTGTGGGCGACCCTCGCATTGGTCGCGGTGTTGTGGCTGCTGTTCTGGGGTATCAAGGTGCTGGTTGAGCTGGTGATGACCTCCAGTGGTGTGGTCAATCCCTGGTCACGGCGCAATCGCAGCCGCCGGGTGCAAGTGGCGATCGAGCACGGTCAACTGGATCTGGCGGAAGGTCGCTGGGCAAGTGCGCAGCGTCATTTGCATCGCGCTGCCGAAGCTGAGCGCCAGCCACTGCTGTACTACCTCGGTGCGGCACGTGCCGCCAACGAACAGGGTCATTACGAAGAAAGCGACAACTTGCTGGAGCGCGCCCTAGAGCGCCAGCCGCAGGCCGAATTGGCGATTGCCTTGAGTCACGCCCAATTGCAGACCGACCGTGGCGATACTGACGGTGCCTTGGCCACCCTCCAGGCCATGCATGAACGTCATCCCCATAACGCCCAGACATTGCGCCAGTTACAGCGCCTGCTTCAGCAGCGCGGCGACTGGTCGGCGGTGATTCGCCTGTTGCCCGAGCTGCGCAAGGATAAAGTCCTGCCGCCCGCCGAACTGGCCGAACTGGAGCGACGCGCGTGGGGTGAAAACCTGTCACTGGCGGCGCATCAGGAAGAAGATGGCAAGGTCGGTTTGCAATCGCTCACTCGCGCCTGGCAACAGCTCTCGTCGGCTCAACGTCAGGAGCCGCAATTGGTGCTGGCCTATGCCGAGCAGCTACGACAACTGGGAGCGCAGGTCGAAGCGGAGGAGGTTCTACGCACGGCCCTCAAACGTAATTACGACAGCCATCTGGCGCGTTTGTACGGACTGGTTCGCGGCAGCGATCCCGCTCGGCAACTGCAGACTGCCGAGGGCTGGCTCAAGGATCATCCGGCCGACCCGAGCCTGTTGCTGACACTGGGCCGCTTGTGCCTGCAAAACAGCTTGTGGGGCAAGGCGCGAGACTATCTGGAAAGCAGTCTGCGGGTTCAGCGCAACCCGGAAGCTTGTGCGGAACTGGCGCGTTTGCTGGCGCAACTGGGCGACACGGAGCGCAGCAATCAGCTGTTCCAGGAAGGCTTGGGCATGCTCGATGAGCGCCTGCTGGCGGCACCGTTGCCCGCTCCCGTTTACGCCTGAAACCGGTCCTGTAGCAGCCTTCGGCAGCTGCTACAGGGGCGGTGTTCTCTAGGGTCGAAACGCGTCGCGTGTTTGGCTTTGTAGTCCCTGGTCGGCATCGTCCTACAGAGGACTACACCGATTCCTCTCGACACTGTCGGGAATTCCCTACACTTCTGGTGAAGTGTCCGTGCCGGCCTGCCTTGAAAGGCTGGCGCGCTTTCCTCTACCGTAACCACCTGTCTCTATTGGTACGGAAAAGCCATGTCTTTGGCCTGCTCACGCTCCTTGTTTTTCATGGTTTTCATTACAGGTTCCCTGGCCTTGGGCGTTTCCTATTACCTGGAATACGCGGTCGGACTCAAACCTTGCGGCTTGTGCGTTTTGCAGCGGGTTTGTCTGGCGCTGCTCACGGGTATCTGCCTGGCAGCCTCCGTGCAGGGCCCAGGGCGCTTTGGATCGTTCCTGTATTGGTTGCTCGGATTTTTCTGCAGTCTCGCGGGCATGATTACGGCGTGGCGACAGATATTGCTGCAAAGTGATCCCATGCATCAGCTCTTGACGTGCTCGTCCAGTCTGGAGGTGACCTACGAGAACATGCCCTGGTTGTGCCGGGTCACGGAGATGTTCAAGGGGGAGGCCGATTGTGCCGAGATTTCCTGGACCCTGTTCGACCTGAGCATTCCGGAATGGAGCCTGCTGTTCTTTATCGGGGTGACGATTCTGGGGGTTTATCAGTTGCTTCGCGTCGTTTGGCTCGCGTGTGAGCGACCGCTCAGCGGCGTGTCGTCGCACCGGGTGCAGATGGGCGATTAAACACTTGTATGAACTTTATCTCCTGCGTACCTTGAAGCCACAGTCGCGCGGGCATAATCTGGCCCGCACGTGTCATTGGAATTATGTTGCTCGATGACGCTCTGCCTGACCGCCCACTGACGTAACAAGAGGCGAGCAGGCATAGAGCAGCTGACCCACAAGGGAAGAGAGATCACCATGCTCGAAAGTTGTCAGAATGCTCAGGAACGCTGGGGCGGAGTGCACCTGCTGATCGATCGCTGGTTGCAGGAGCGTAAAGATCTGATTGATGCCTACGACAAGCTCGGTGCAAAGCCTGAAGCGCTGAGCGAAGACCGGAAGCCCTTGCAGGAGTTCTGCGGCGTGCTGGTCGATTACGTGTCTGCCGGGCACTTCGAGATCTACGAGCAGTTGACGGGGGAGGCCAAGGCCTTCAACGACAAGCGTGGTCTGGAGCTGGCCGAGACAATCTACCCGCGCATCGATGTCATCACCGAGAAGCTGCTTGCGTTCAACGACCTGTGTGATGCAGGCAAGTGCGTCGCGGAGAAATTCAAGGAGTTGGGCGGCCTGTTGCATGAACGCTTCGAACTGGAAGATTGCCTGATCGAAGTGTTGCATACCGCTCACAAGGAAGAGGATTCGGTTCAGGCCTGAATCCCTCCCGGCAAGCTAAAAACGGTGCGCACTGCGCGCCGTTTTTTTATGCCTGTTTTTCAGCTGGTAGCGCCGCGCAATTCAACTTCAAATACCAGTGGGGTGAAGGGTGCGATCAGGTCGCCGGCACCGTCTGCGCCATAGGCTTGTGACGATGGAATCACCAGGCGCCATTTCGCACCCACCGGCATATTTTGCAGTGCGCTGCGCCAGCCGTTGATCACGCTGTCGAGACTGAACCACTGCGGCTGACTGTTCTGATCGAACACCGTGCCATCAGGCAGGCGCCCGACATACAAAACCTGGACCTTGCCATTTGGGCCGGCCTTGGCACCGGTGCCGGGAGTCAGCTCCGTCAGCAACACCCCATCAGCCAATTCGCGAACACCCGGTTTGGCTTTTTCCTCGGTGAGAAATCGCTGCTCTTTTTCCAGTGCAGCTTCGCTTTGCGGGAGCGCCGGTTGCTCGGCGAGCTGGGCTTCATGCTCGGCCAGGATTCGCTCGATCTGCTCGTCCTTCAATGCCAGTGGCTTGCCTTGATACGCTTGCTGCAAACCTTCCAGCAGTGCCTGAAGTTGTAGATCGGGAACCTCCTGGCGCAGGCGCTCACCGAGGCTCGCGCCCAGGCTGTAAGCAAGATCGTGAGGGTTGTTTGCGGAGGTTTTTTCGTCGGCTTGAGCCACTGAAAAAAACACGCACAGCGATAAAAAAAGGTAGCGCGACATGGGCACTCTCCGACCTGGAATGCGGTGGATTATGCCAGTGAGAATGCGCACAAAGGTGAACTGGTTTTGCGCAAGCGCAGAAGTTTTTCTATCCGTTGCAACGCAACGCTTTCGATACTGTCAACATGCCCTAGCGGCGGTAGCAGCAGAGGTCTAGTATGAGCCGCACCCACGTCAGCCAGGAGGTAAACCATGTCGGCCACCAAGAAGCCTGTAAATACCCCGTTGCACTTACTCCAACAACTCTCGGGCAGCCTGCTCGAGCATCTGGAAAACGCTTGTTCCCAAGCCTTGGCTGATGCTGAAAAACTGCTCGCCAAACTGGAAAAGCAGCGCGGAAAAGCGCAGGAAAAATTGCATAAGTCCCGTACCAAATTGCAGGACGCTGCGTCGGCCGGTAAAGCCAAGGCACAAGCCAAGGCGAAGGACGGCGTGCAGCAACTCGAAGACGTGCTCGATGCCCTCAAGGATCGTCAGTCCGACACCCGTGCCTACATTCTGCAACTCAAGCGCGATGCTCAAGAAAGCCTGAAATTGGCCCAGGGCGTTGGTCGTGTCCAAGAGGCTGTCGGCAAGGCGTTGTCCCTGCGTGCGGCCAAACCTGCTGCAGCACCGGCCAAGAAAGCCGCTGCCAAACCGGCTGCTGCAAAAGCACCGGCCAAAGCTGCTGCTAAACCTGCTGTCAAAGCTCCGGTGAGAGCTGCCTCCAAGCCGGCAGCAAAACCAGCCGCGAAAAAACCAGTCGCTGCCAGTGCTGCGAAACCGGCTGCTAAAACGACGGCTGCCAAGCCTGCTGCGGCTAAGCCAGCTGCTACAAGACCAGCTGCTGCAAAACCAGCCGTAGCGAAAACTGCTGCTGCAAAAACTGCTGCAAAAACTGCAGCAAAAACTGCTGCAAAAACGGCCGCTAAACCTGCACCTAAACCAGCTGCCAAAACCGCTGCGGCGAAACCTGCTGCCAAGCCGGCTGCCAAACCCGTCGCGGCTAAACCTGCTACAAAACCAGCGGTAAAAGCTGCTGCCAAACCAGCCGCTAAACCAGCCGCTAAACCAGCCGCTAAACCGGCAGCAAAACCTGCTGCTGCAAAACCTGCCGCCGCTGCCAAACCGGCCACGGCCAGCGCAGCAAAACCTGCCGCAGCCAAACCTGCAGCCAAGCCTGTCGCGGCCAAGCCTGCTGCAAAACCGGCGGCCAAGCCTGCTGCCAAACCAGCAGTAAAAAAACCTGTTGCCGCCAAGCCGACCGCCGCGCCAGTCGCCAAGCCAGCCAACCCGGCTCCGGTAGCGACGTCTGCTTTAGCAGCAGCCACTTCGACAGCCACGCCAGCGCCAACGCCGGCCGCCGCATCGATCGCAGCAACCACCCCAACCAGCGCTTCCTAAGTGCCGGTTACCGCGACGCGCAGCTGATGCAGCGCGTCGCGGTCCAGGTTGGCGGCGCCTGCCGCCACTCCTTCCAGCCAGGCCGTTAGATCGGTCGCCTCACCCTGCGGCCAGCTCTGCGCCGTTCGCTCCAGCCGCAACAACAGATGCCGCTCGGCTTCCAGCTCCAGCGCCTTCACTTGCTCGCGCAGCTTTTTCAGCTCGGCATCGTCAGTCGCGACGACTTTCCATCGCATGCGCAAGGCGCGCAACGGTTGCACGACGTCTCCATCCCAAGGCTCCGCTACGGTGCGCAGCAGCTTGATTCTCTGCTCATTGCAGGCGACGCCACGCTGTCCCAGCCACGCTGCGCAGAGCAGCAAACAGACATTGACGCTTGCCGACTGCAACCGCAGGCACGCGCGTTCAACGCCGGGACGGGCGTAAGTGGTCAGGGAAAAGCTCCACAGGTCAGAGGACATAGTGCTACTCGCGCCAGTTGCGAGCGAAGCTGGTAGACTCCGCCGCCATTATGATTCGACTTCAGAACCTGACTTTACAGCGTGGCCCTCAACGTCTGCTAGAAGACGCTGAGCTGACCTTGCACGCCGGCCACAAAGCCGGCCTCATCGGTGCCAACGGCGCCGGCAAATCGAGCCTGTTCGCCTTGATCCGGGGCGAACTGCACCCGGACTCGGGTGACTGCTTCCTGCCGGCCGACTGGCGCATCGCCCACATGCGTCAGGAAATCGAGACGCTCGAACGCCTGGCGGTCGACTACGTGCTCGATGGCGACCTGCGACTGCGTGAGGTGCAACGCGACCTCGCCGCAGCCGAAGCAGCCCATGACGGTGCCGCTCAGGCCCGCCTGCACTCGGAACTCGACAGCGCCGACGGTTACACCGCCGACGCCCGGGCTCGAAAACTGCTGGCCGGCCTTGGGTTCACCAACGAGCAGATGGATCGCCCGGTAGGAGATTTCTCTGGTGGCTGGCGGATGCGTCTGAATCTGGCGCAGGCTTTGATGTGCCCTTCGGACTTGTTGCTACTCGACGAACCGACCAACCACTTGGACCTCGACGCCATCATCTGGCTCGAAGAGTGGCTGAAAAGTTACCCCGGCACATTGTTGCTGATTTCCCACGACCGGGATTTCCTCGATGCCGTGGTCGATCACGTGGCTCACGTCGATCAACGCAAGATCACGCTGTATCGCGGTGGCTATAGCGCCTTCGAACGCGCCCGCGCCGAACGTCTGGCCCAGCAGCAGCAGGCGTACGAGAAGCAGCAGGCGCAACGTGCGCACATGGAAAGCTACATCGCCCGCTTCAAGGCCCAGGCCACCAAGGCCCGCCAGGCCCAGAGCCGGATCAAGGCGCTGGAGCGGATGGAAGAACTGTCCGCCGCCCACGTTGATTCGCCGTTCGATTTCGTTTTCCGTGAATCGCAGAAAATCTCCAGCCCGCTGATTGATCTGTCCGATGCCCGTCTGGGTTACGGCGACAAAGCTGTGCTGGAGAAGGTCAAGCTGCAACTGACCCCTGGCGCGCGCATCGGTTTGCTCGGCCCGAACGGCGCCGGTAAATCGACCCTGATCAAGAACCTTGCCGGTGAGCTCGAGCCGTTGTCCGGTCGCCTGACCCGTGGCGAAAACACCGTCGTGGGTTACTTCGCCCAGCATCAACTGGACTCTCTGGACGCCAAGGCCAGCCCGTTGCTGCACTTGCAGCGTCTGGCCCCGACCGAGCGTGAGCAAACCCTGCGCGACTTCCTCGGTGGTTTTGACTTCCGTGGTGCGCGCATCGATGAGCCGGTGCTGAATTTCTCCGGCGGCGAAAAGGCCCGTCTGGCCCTGGCGTTGATCGCCTGGGATCGGCCGAACCTGCTGCTGCTCGACGAACCGACCAACCACCTGGACCTGGAGATGCGTCTGGCGCTGACCATGGCTCTGCAGGAATTCAGTGGTGCGGTTCTGGTGGTCTCCCACGATCGTCATTTGCTCAAAAGCACCACGGACAATTTCTATCTGGTGGCCGACGGCAAGGTCGAGGAATTCGACGGCGACCTGGAAGACTACGCCCGTTGGCTGGTCGACTATCGCCAGCGCAATGCGCCGGTCAACAACACGCCGGTCAATCCGGACAAGACCGACAAGAAAGCCCAGCGCCAGGCCGCGGCTGCGTTGCGTCAGCAACTGGCGCCGCACAAGCGTGAGGCTGACAAGCTGGAAGCCGAGCTCGGCAAGCTGCACGAGAAGTTGGCGAAGATCGATGCCAGCCTTGGCGACAGCGATATTTACGAACCAGCGCGCAAGAATGATCTGCGCGATTTGCTGGCCGAACAGGCCAAGCTGAAGGTGCGTGAAGCGGAGCTGGAAGAATCCTGGATGGAAGCGCTGGAATTGCTGGAAAGCATGCAGGCGGAGCTGGAGGCACTGTCTTGATGGAGGTGTTCAAGCTGCCGTTGCCGGCGGTGTGGATCGAACCCCTCTGGCTTGTCGTGCAGATCCTGCTGATTCTGCTGGCCGGCTATTTCGCCCAGCGCTTTGTGGCCAAGGGCCTGACCCGGCTGGGCGAGCGCTATCCGTTTCCGCCGCAGTTGCTGATGCCGCTGCGAGGCGGCCTGCGCTGGCTGATCATGGGCAGCGCGCTGATTTTCGTGCTGGAGCGCCTCGGCGTGTCGGCCACCGTACTCTGGACCGCATTGTCCGGTTTCGTCGCGGTGGCGGCGGTGGCGTTCTTCGCCATGTGGAGTGTGCTCTCCAATCTTCTGTGCGCGATCCTGATCTTCACCGTCGGCCCGTTTCGCCTCGGCGACGTGGTCGAGTTGGTGGACACCACCGACAAGCCTGGCGTCAAAGGCCGGGTGGTGGCGATCAATCTGCTGTACACCACGTTGATCGAAGCGGAAGAACTCGGGACCGGCAGTGCGATGGTTCAGGTGCCTAACAGCCTGTTCTTCCAGCGCTCGGTTCGGCGCTGGCGCGGGAGTGATGTGTTCCCTTCGAGCGGGTTTGAAAAGTAAGGCTTCTGTTGTCTGACATGCCGCCTTCGCGAGCAGGCTCGCTCCCACACTATTTTTTGGTCGTTCACAAAATAGCTGTCCACTGAAGATTCATTGTGGGAACGAGCCTGCTCGCGAAGGGGCCCTTAAGCTGTAAACGCTGGTCGGCAGCCGCAACATCCTGCAAAAAATCGGTAGTCATCAGCCCAAAGCCGCATTAGCTTAGACGTCTGTCACGAGTCTGAGTCGAGGTGTGCAATGGAGCTTCAAACATGGCTGGCGTTTTTTGCCGCCTGCTGGGTGATCAGCCTGTCTCCCGGTGCCGGCGCCATTGCGTCGATGTCCAGCGGTCTGCAATACGGTTTCTGGCGCGGTTACTGGAATGCCCTGGGCCTGCAATTGGGCCTGGCGGTGCAGATCGCGATTGTCGGCGCCGGTGTGGGCGCGATCCTCACGGCGTCAGCGTCCGCCTTCTATGCGATCAAGTGGTTCGGCGTGGCGTATCTGGTTTATCTCGCCATCAAGCAATGGCGCGCGTTGCCCAGCGACATGAGTGATGACGCGGCGGTGCGTCAGATCGGCAAACCGATGGCATTGGTGTTCCGTGGTTTCCTGGTCAACATCAGCAACCCGAAGGCGCTGGTGTTCATGCTCGCGGTGTTGCCGCAGTTCATTGACCCGCACGCTCCGTTGCTGGCCCAGTACCTGATCATTGGCGTGACCATGATCTGCGTCGACCTGATCGTCATGGCCGGTTACACCGGGTTGGCGTCCAAGGTGCTGCGGCTGTTGCGCACCCCCCAGCAGCAAAAACGCATGAACCGCACGTTTGCCGGGCTGTTTATTGGTGCAGCGGCCTTTATGGCGACTCTGCGTAAAGCCGCGGTGTAAAAGCGGTCAGGCACAAAAAAGGCGACCTTTAAAGGTCGCCTTTTTCATTTCTGGCGTCAGCGCAAAATGACCGGCGCGGTATCCGGTGGCAGGTTATTGCCCGGCTCGGGTTGCCCCGACGGTTGATAACTGCCATCCCCGAGCTGCTCGCTCAATTGCCGCGCCACATCCTCGCCCAGTGACCTGGACACTTCGCGCACCACCCGGGGGCGGTTCAGCGATACGTGGATATCCCGATCATTCACCAGTTTGGTGTCCTGAGCCTCGCCCATCGCGGTGAAGGCCGAGGTGATTTCATAGGTCTTGGTGTTGATCAGGCTGAAGTCTGCCACCAGGGTCAGCGCCAGCACCGCCGAATAGCTGTCGGTGTTGGCCAGCTCGTTCATGTCCTGGGTGAAGTCGATGTCTGACAGCGTGCCGAACAGCACGTAGTCGGCACCCTCGAAATCACCGGCCTTGATGCGCTTGATCACGTCATACACATCGCGTTTGGCGTTGGCGGTGTACGGCGTCCCCTGAATCAGCTGGAACATCCCGGTCTTGAGCATCTGCCCCTTGATGTCACCGCTGAACCGGCGGATTTCAGTCTGTTCCAGATAGCTGTTCTGCGTCGTGTACTCGTCATAACTGGACGAGCCGCTGGCGCCGTAATAGTCCTGCTGATGATCGTCTCGAGACGAAATCACGTGGACGTATTGATCCACGCTGGCCTCGTAGGCGATGTCGGTGACCGCGATTTTCGGGGCCGCCTGAGCGCCCAGGGCGCAGGTCAGGGCCATGATGCCAATCCATGCACGCATTGTTCAGCGCTCCGTGGTCTTGCGGATTTCTTTCTCGTCCATCCACTCGGCCAGCCCGCTTTCGACATCGATCAACTGCAGGCTGAATTTGTAGAAGACGTCCTTGTAATCGTTGCTGCGCTTGATGATCGAGCTGATCGAGCCTTCCAGTCGATAACGTGCGGCGATCATGTTGCCGGTTTTGGCCACCGTACTTTTCTTGTACAGGCCGCTCTGGTTTTGCAGCTTGAGTTGATCGACCTGGCTCTGCATGTCGGTGTTATCGCTGGCAAAGCGTGCGGTGCCGGAGCGCATCAGTTGGGTCTTGATCGACGTGGTGATATCGCGCGTATCGATGTACTCGCTGGTCTTGTTCCGCACGTCGTACACCTGAACCACCGGCCGACCTTTCAGGACCCCGGACTGGGCGAGCGAGCGGGTCATGCTTTCAGCGATCATCTGCAGGTCGGTGGAACCGAATTCGTTGGTCACCAGTTCCACGGCTTTCGGGTCGCCGTAACTGATGTTGCCGCTGCCCAGCACCGGCGAATTGTTGGCCGCGCAGCCGCCGATCAGCAGGGCGCTCAGGGCGAGGAACGAAAGGCGTGCAAACATGGGCAGGTTCTCGTGTGGACGGTTCACGGCGTATTGATCTCCAGACGGAAATCCACGGCTTGTGGCACGGGAGCGATTGCCGGCAGGAAGCTGGTCTGCTCGGCGTACAGGGTCAGGCTTTTCCAGGACTCGGCTTCGGCCACTGGAAAACCTTCCGGTCCGAGCCACAGATAGCGGTAGTAGAGCGTTTTGTTGCGGGTGTCGGCGTTGCTCAGCTGCGTGCTGACGGTCAGGAAACCGTTTTCCCGGGCCATGCGCATGGGGCCGATAGCCAGGTCCTCGATCGGTCCCGTGGCCAGGACTTTGCTGGCGGCACTGCCCGGCTCCGGCGGTGGGGTGGCGCAACCGGCCAACAGGGCCAGCGCGACAACGGCGATGCATTTCAATCCCATGAAGATCTCCGTTCAGGGTTGAGCGCGGCTGGTGACAGCCGGCGGTGCGGAAGGGGGGGTGAGCTCCAGAGCAACATCGGCGGCGAAAATCCGGTTACTCACCGCGCGCAGGCTGAAGGCCTGATGTGTCTGGTCGATCCTGAACCTGACCGGTGCTTGTTCCGGGGCATTGGGCAGGGTCAATTGATGCTCGCCTTTCTTGAGTCGCAGGCGAGCGACCAGCGTCTTGTCCGGTAGCGTGCGCCAGCCTCGTGTGTCGGCGTCTTCGCGTTGAGTTTGCTGCAGGAGCGTTTCCTCGAATTTCTCGGGTTTGTGTTTTTTCAAATAGGCCAGGTACTCGACATTGGACCGGGCGCGGTGAAGCGTGCGCTGGATAATGCCCGGCATGTCGTCGCGCAAGGTGCGCCGCGACATGTCGCCATAACTGTTGAGCAAGGTCAGCTTGTGTTTTTTGCCGTCCACCATGACGAAGTCCACCGGTGGCGTAGATATATCGGGTACAAGGATCGGGAACGACATGTTGGTGATGTAGGTTTCACCCTCGACATCCACCGAAATCGGCACGCGCACCGAGTTGCGTGCAGGGGCCAGGCCGGTTTGCACGATCAGCAAGACATCGCTTTCGCCGGCCTTGAGCGGTGACTTGTCGAGATTGCGCAGTGCCTGCTCAAGCAGCGGTGTGTTGGGGCGCAACTCAATGGCTTTGCGATACCCCGGCGCGGCGAGGTCTTTTTCGTTCAGCGTTTCATAAACGAAACCTGCCAGGTAATGACTGAATGCACTTTGGTAGCTGTTTTTCAGGGCAATCACTTCAGGCGCATCTAGGGTCGCCACCGGGTAGCCCTGGAGATTCTGGTATTTCAAGGCCGCGCCTTGCTCCTGGGCCTGGTTCTCCAGTGCCAGGTATTGCAAGTCGCGCTTTTCGGCGATGGTTGCCTCGCGCTCGTGGGTTTTCTTGATCATCACCCGTGCGAGGTCGACGTTGGCACTGGACAGGCTCGTCAGGGCCATTTGCGTGGTCAGGGCGACCTTCTCGAAGTCGTAGCCATCGTACAAGCGTACTTTGTCATTGGCGCCGTAACTGTTGAACTCGGTGAAGGCTTTGAAGGGGCCGAACAGCGGCGAGTTTTCCCACCCCTCAATCAGCCGGTCGGCGTAATCCCAGCTGGCGTAACTCCCCGTCATATCGCCAGTGAGCCGCAGCAGTTCGCCCTTCTCGAAGTTATAGAGCAGGTCGCCCTGAGCATATGGATTGTTTCGATCGAGGACGGCAACGGCGGCATCGACCTGGCCCGCTTTGAAATAGCCGAGCGTCTCGCTCAACTCCGCGTTGTAGTCCCGCATGGTAGGGCAACCACTCAGTAGCAAGCATGCACCGAGCAAAAACAAGAAGCGCAGGCGGGTGGCCATTTGCTGTGTGTCTTCCTTGAAGATAAGCCGCCAAGAGGCGGCAAACTATAGAGGCGAATGATGGCACTTTGTTCCGCGCCCTCTGATCTCTTCTTGCAGACAAAGCTTGAGTGAAACTCATTGGGAGTGAACAATGTGTTACTTCGTATTTCCATTTGAGATTTATTCATGATTGCCTTCTCTCGTTTTCCGGCGTGGCTCATGCTGCCGGTGATCGCGTTTTGCAGCTTCAACGCGCTGGCCGAAACCACGGAAGGTGCGCCCAAGGCCCTGCATTTACTCGATTACATTGGCGCCGATTACCCGGCGACGGTCGAGGCGGGCAAAGTCATCGATCAGTCTGAATACCGCGAACAGCAGGAATTCCTAAAGGTGTTGCAAGGTTTGATCGCTGAATTGCCGGCCAAACCCGAACGCGCAGAACTGGAACAGGGCGTCAGCAGTCTTGGCGCTGCGATCTCCGCTCGCAAAGATGGCGCGGACGTCGCCCGTCAGGCGCGGCAGCTGGGGGCAAAACTGGCGGTGACTTATGAGGTCAGCCAGGCCCCGGTCATCACGCCGGATCCGACCCGCGGCGCGCCGCTGTATGCCCAGCAATGCTCGGTGTGCCATGGCGATGCGGGTGCTGGTGACGGCCCGGCAGGTGTCGGTATGACGCCACCGCCGGCCAATCTGCGCGATGCCGTGCGACTGGACCGTTTGAGCCTCTATGCGATCTACAACACGTTGGGCATGGGCGTTGAAGGCACCGACATGCCTGCCTTCGCCGACCAACTGGATGACCGTCAACGTTGGGACCTGGCGACCTATATCGCCAGCTTCAGCGCCGATCCGGCCGCGGCAAAATCCGAGAAAACCTACAACATCGCCGACCTGGCACGTCAGACGCCAGCCGAAGTGCAGGCGGCCGAAGGTTCGCAAGCGGCCGCGACCTTCCGTGCGCAACGGGCGCAACCGCCGCAGGTCAAGCGTGGCCCGGGGCAGTTGCTGGATTACACGGCGGCCACCTTGGACAAAAGCATCGCCGCCTACCGTGCCGGCGATCACGATCAGGCTTATGACCTGTCTGTGGCGGCGTATCTGGAAGGTTTCGAACTGGTCGAAAGCTCCCTCGACAACGTCGACGCCAACGTGCGCAAAGACACTGAAAAATCGCTGATGGCTTACCGTCAGTCGTTGCAGGATGGTTTGCCGGTGGCTCAGGCCCAGCAGCGTCTGGACACGGCCAAGGCCAAGCTCAAGGAATCCGCCGACCTGCTGGGCGGCGATGGTCTGAGCTGGACCTTGAGCTACATCTCCGGTTTGCTGATTTTGCTGCGTGAAGGCCTGGAAGCGATTCTGGTACTGGCGGCGATCCTGGCCTTTCTGCGCAACACCGGCCAGCAATCGGCCGTGCGCAGCGTCAACGTCGGCTGGGGCCTGGCGTTGCTGGCCGGCCTGGGGACCTGGGCGCTGGCGGCTTACGTGATCGATGTCAGCGGCTCGCAGCGCGAGTTGCTGGAAGGCGCGACGGCGCTGTTTGCCGCGGTCATGGTGCTCTGGCTCGGCGTGTGGATGCACGACCGTCGCCATGCGGCGGCGTGGCAGGATTACATCAAGAGCAGCCTGGTGGGCGGCGGCGGGCGTTTTGGCTTCGCGATCCTGGCGTTCTTCTCGGTGTATCGCGAGTTGTTCGAAGTGATTCTGTTCTACGAAACCCTGTGGCTACAGGCCGGGCCTGCGGGGCACAACGCGGTGTTGGCCGGCGGCGCGACGGCGCTGGTGCTGTTGGTGGGTCTGGCGTGGGTGATCCTGCGCGGTTCGGCGAAATTACCGCTGGCGTTGTTCTTCAGCATCAACGCCGGCCTGCTGTGCGCGTTGTCGGTGGTGTTCGCCGGGCATGGCGTGAAGGCGTTGCAGGAAGCCGGGATCTTCGGCACCCGGCCGGTGCCGTTCTTTGATTTTGACTGGCTGGGCATTCATGCGGATGCGTATTCGCTGAGCGCTCAGGCGGTGGCGATCATTGCGATCGTTGTGCTGTATAGCCGTAGTCGGATGGCGGAGAAACAGCGCGTGCCAGTCTCTTAACGGCATTCGCTGCGCTCATCATCGTCGGATCGCCGCCCGGACCAAGCCACGCTCCCACAGGATTGCGTATAACCTGTGGGAGCGTGGCTTGCCCGCGATTTTTTTGGAAGAGGAAAACATGATGCGAGTCTGGATCGACGCTGACGCCTGCCCTCGGGCGGCCAAGGATCTGGTGGTGAAATTCGCCCTCAAGCGCCAGTACGAAGTGGTGCTGGTGGCGGGGCAGCCGCAGATCAAGCCGGGGTTGGCGTTGGTGAAGTTGATCGTGGTGCCCAGTGGCCCGGACGCCGCCGATGATTATCTGGTGGAACACGCGGTGCCGGGTGAGCTGGTGATTTGCAGCGACGTGCCGCTGGCGGATCGCCTGGTGAAGAAGGGTGTGGCCGCGCTGGACCCGCGAGGCAAGGAGTTCGATGCGCAGAACATGGGCGACCGACTGGCGGTGCGTAACCTGTTCACCGACCTGCGTGAACAAGGGCAGATGGGCGGCGGGCCGGCACCGTTTGGTGATCGCGAGAAGCAGGCGTTTGCCAATGCGCTGGACCGGATACTTACCCGGCTGACCCGTAAACCTTGAGCGAATCACAAACCTGTGGCGAGGGAGCTTGCTCCCGCTGGGTCGCGAAGCGGCCCCCTTTTTCACCCAAAAAGCAGGGGACTGCTATGCAGTCCAGCGGGAGCAAGCTCCCTCGCCACAGAAAGCCTTTCACATGAATCGGGTCAGGCGTCGTTTTCGTGGGTCAGTTCGAGGACGCGGTCGACCATCTTGTTGATACCGGACGCTGCTTCGCTGATGGTCTGCGCCAGCATGTACGCCGGTGTGCTTACCAGTTTGCGCGCCCGGTCCTCGACGATTTCGGTCACGGCGCAATCAGTATGGGTCGCGCCCATTTTATTCATGGCTGCCGCGGTCTCGGCGTCGTTGCCGATGGTGCAGTTCACCCCCGGGCCATAGATCTTCGCCGCCAGCGCCGGCGAGATGCACATCAAGCCGACCGGTTTGCCCGCTTCAGCGAAGGCTTCGGTCAGCGCCAGGACATCCGGCTGCACCGTGCAACCCGCGCCTTCGACCGCAAAGTTCGACAGGTTCTTGGCCGAGCCAAATCCGCCAGGAACGATCAACGCATCAAAGTCGTCGACGTCGGCGTCGCGAATGTCCTTGATGTTGCCCCGGGCGATCCGCGCCGATTCCACCAGTACGTTGCGCGACTCGGGCATTTCCTCACCGGTCAGGTGATTGATCACATGCAATTGCGCAATGTTCGGGGCAAAGCACTGCACCTGAGCGCCACGCTGGTCCAGTCTCAGCAGGGTAATCACGCTTTCGTGGATCTCGGCGCCGTCGTACACGCCACAGCCGGAAAGGATCACTGCAATTTTTTTGCTCATGGGTTGTTCTCCAGATTCATGGCGTTAAATGTCCACTAATTTGTCGCTCGTTGCCATAGGGTAAATGGGCGGCTACACCTAGCATCTGTCTTCAAGATTCCGACCAGGGCGCGTCATGGACTTCATTCTGTATGCGGTGCCGTTTTTCATTGTGCTGATCGCTGTCGAACTGCTGGCCGATCGTTGGCGCGGGGTCAGTCATTATCGCGTCGCCGATGCGATCAACAGCATGAGCACCGGTGTGCTGTCGACCACCACGGGCCTGTTGACCAAGGGTGTCGGGCTGCTCACCTACGGGTTTGCCCTTGAGCATGTGGCGTTGTTCGAGCTGTCGGCCGATAGCGTCTGGGTCTGGGTGTTGGCCTTTGTCCTCTACGACTTCTGCTACTACTGGCTGCACCGCATGGGCCACGAACGCAATATCCTCTGGGCCGCGCATTCGGTGCATCACCAGAGCGAGGAGTACAACCTCTCCACGGCGTTGCGCCAGACCAGCACCGGCTTCCTGCTGGGCTGGATTTTCTACCTGCCGATGGCCGTGCTCGGCGTGCCGCTGCTGGTGTTCGTCAGTGTGGCGGCGCTGAATCTGCTGTATCAGTTCTGGGTCCACACCAGGCACATTCCCAAGCTTGGCTGGTTCGAGTGGTTCTTCGTGTCGCCGTCCAATCATCGGGCTCACCATGCGCAGAACGCTCTCTACATGGATCGTAACTACGGCGGAGTGTTCATTATTTGGGACCGCCTGTTTGGCTCGTTCCAGGAAGAGGACGACAACGAGCCGGTGATTTTCGGCGTGACCACGCCGTTGGCAAGCTGGAATCCGCTGTGGGCCAATGTGCAGTTCTATGTGCAACTGTGGAATGACGCGCGGCGGGCCGAGCGCACGTGGGACAAGCTGCGGATCTGGTTCATGCGCACCGGTTGGCGTCCGGCGGATGTGGCGGCCAGGTACCCCGTGACCAAGCCTGACTTGAAGCTGTTCCGCAAATTCGAGGTGCCGCTGGACGGCCGTCAGCAACTGTATGTGGCGTTACAGTTTTGCGCCTACATCGCGCTGGGCAGCTACTTGATGAATCTGGAACGCAGCCTGCCATCCGCCGCGTTGATGCTCGGCTGGAGTGCGGTGGCGCTGGGGTTGTTTACGTTGGGCGTGGCCCTGGAGAATCGCCCGTGGGCGTTGAAGCTGGAGCTGCTGCGATTGGCATCGAACGTGCCGCTGGTGTGTCTGGCGCCCTTGGCAGGGCTGTGGCCGGCCAGCGCAGTGGGCTGGATCGGCCTGCTCAGTTACAGCCTGCTGAGCGCTATCGGTCTCTACTGGTGCAGAAACCGTTTCACTCGTTTGGCGTCTTAGGCGCTTCGGCGTTTACCCGTGCGGCTTTCAGCGCTTGCTCGTCGGCGTAGATCTTCTTCGCCAGACGCGCATTCTTGAAGCGCCGACGCAGCCACAGGCCCAGGCCCAGTACCAGCAAGGCACCGAGCACCCACAGTTCGTACTTCTTGACGCTGCCGAGCATGCCTTCCAGCACGGCGCCAAAGTGGTAAGCCGCCGCCGCCAGGGCTGTCGCCCAGATCGCCGCACCAATGCCGTTGAGCAGTAGATAACGTCCCGGCGGATAGCCCGACAGGCCGATGGCCACCGGCATCACCGTGCGCAAGCCGTAGACAAAGCGGAAGCTCAGCACCCAGATGTCCGGGTGTTTGCGAATATGTTCCAGCGCCCGATCGCCCATCATCTGCCAGCGCGGCTTGCGCGCGAGCAATTTGCGCCCGTGCTTGCGCCCCAGGAAGTACCACAGCTGATCACCGGCATAACTGCCGAAAAACGCCACGACCACCACCAGGTTGATGTCCATGTATCCGCGGAACGCGAGGAAGCCGGCGAGCACAAGAATGGTTTCGCCTTCGAAGAACGTGCCGAGAAACAGGGCAAAGTAGCCGAAGTCATGCAGAAATTGTTGGAGCATTGTCTGGGTGCTGGCGAAATGAACGCGCAGCCTAACCCTTCGTGCACATTCATGAAAGTGTCCAAATGTGTCTCGACGTGAACATTTCCTACAACGACAATGGAATGCGGCTACCTGTCACAGGGGTGCACATAACTGTAATACGTTCGTCATAATGGCCGCTTATAACTGTCACGCTCGCCCGTAAGCGCGGGCTCAGGAGTCTGCCGTGAGCTTTACCCCCGCCAACCGACTGTTTCCCGCTACCCGCCTGCGCCGCAACCGTCGTGATGAATTCTCGCGTCGACTGGTCCGTGAAAACGTTCTGACCGTCGATGACCTGATCCTGCCGGTGTTCGTCCTGGACGGTGAAAACCGTCGCGAAGCGGTGGCCTCGATGCCGGGCGTCGAACGCCTGACCATCGACCTGTTGCTGGAAGAAGCGGCCAAATGGGTCGAGCTGGGGATTCCGGCGCTGGCGCTGTTTCCGGTCACGCCGCCGGAGCTCAAGACACTGGATGCCGCCGAAGCCTGGAACCCGAACGGTATCGCCCAACGCGCCACTCGCGCCTTGCGCGCACAGTTCCCGGAACTGGGCGTGATCACCGACGTCGCCCTTGACCCGTTTACCACCCACGGTCAGGACGGCATCATCGACGAAGAAGGCTACGTGCAGAACGACATTACCGTCGATGCACTGGTCCGGCAGGCCCTGTCCCACGCCGAAGCCGGCGCCCAAGTGGTGGCCCCCTCGGACATGATGGACGGTCGCATCCAGGCGATCCGCGAAGCCCTCGAGCTGGCGGATCACGTCAATGTGCGGATCATGGCTTACTCGGCGAAGTACGCCAGCGCCTATTACGGCCCGTTCCGCGATGCGGTGGGCTCGGCGCTGAACCTGGGCAAGGCCAACAAGGCCAGCTATCAGATGGACCCCGCCAACAGCAACGAAGCCCTGCACGAAGTGGCGGCGGACTTGTCAGAAGGCGCGGACATGGTCATGGTCAAGCCAGGCATGCCGTACCTGGACATCCTTTACCGGGTCAAAGAAGAATTCAAAGTGCCGACGTTTGTTTATCAAGTCAGCGGCGAATACGCCATGCACATGGCGGCGATCCAGAATGGCTGGTTGAGCGAAGGGGTGATTCTCGAATCACTGACCGCTTTTAAACGTGCAGGCGCCGATGGCATCCTGACTTACTTTGCCGTCCGTGCCGCTCAACTGTTACGAGAGCAGAAATAGCCCTCCCAGGAACATTTCATGAATACCGAAGGACTGACTGAAGTTGCCGTAAAAGAGGCTCAACCCCTGGTCGAGCAAATCGCCGAAACCCCGCCGGAGCTGGAGCCTGCTCCGCCCGCGGTGGTGGCCGAAACCGCTACCGCAGCCGCGGCGCCGGCGATTGCCATTCCCGGTCTGGATGACAGCAGCCTGTACATCCACCGCGAGCTCTCGCAACTGCAATTCAACATCCGCGTGCTGGAACAGGCGCTGGATGAGTCCTATCCCTTGCTGGAACGGCTGAAATTTCTGCTGATCTTCTCCAGCAACCTGGACGAGTTCTTCGAAATTCGCGTGGCCGGCCTGAAGAAGCAAATCACCTTCGCCCGTGAACAAGCCGGCGCCGATGGCCTGCAACCGCATCAGGCCCTGGCCCGCATCAGCGAACTGGTGCACGGTCACGTTGACCGCCAGTACGCGATCCTCAACGACATTCTGTTGCCGGAACTGGAAAAGCATCAGGTCCGCTTCATCCGCCGTCGTCACTGGACCACCAAGCTCAAGACCTGGGTTCGCCGCTATTTCCGCGACGAGATCGCGCCGATCATCACCCCGATCGGCCTCGACCCGACGCACCCGTTCCCGTTGCTGGTGAACAAGAGCCTGAACTTCATCGTCGAGCTCGAAGGCGTTGACGCCTTCGGTCGCGATTCCGGCCTGGCGATCATCCCGGCGCCGCGTTTGCTGCCGCGCGTGATCAAAGTGCCGGAAGAGGTCGGCGGCGCCGGCGACAACTATGTGTTCCTGTCGTCGATGATCCACGCCCACGCCGATGACCTGTTCCAGGGCATGAAGGTCAAGGGCTGCTATCAGTTCCGCCTGACCCGAAACGCCGACCTGGCGCTGGATTCTGAGGATGTGGAAGACCTGGCCCGCGCACTGCGCGGCGAGTTGTTCTCCCGTCGCTACGGTGACGCGGTGCGTCTGGAAGTGGCGGACACCTGCCCCAAACACCTGTCGGACTACCTGCTCAAGCAATTCAACCTGAGCGAGTCCGAGCTGTATCAGGTCAACGGCCCGGTGAACCTGACGCGTCTGTTCAGCATTACCGGCCTGGACAGCCAGCGCGAGCTGCAATACCTGCCGTTCACGCCGCAGATCCCGAAACTGCTGCAAAACAGCGAGAACATCTTCAGCGTGATCAGCAAGCAGGACATCCTGCTGCTGCACCCGTTCGAGTCGTTTACCCCGGTGGTCGACCTGCTGCGCCAGGCTGCCAAGGACCCGCACGTATTGGCCGTCCGCCAGACCCTGTACCGTTCGGGCGCCAACTCGGAAATCGTCGATGCGCTTGTGGATGCGGCGCGTAACGGCAAAGAGGTCACGGCAGTGATCGAATTGCGTGCGCGCTTCGACGAAGAGTCCAACCTGCAACTGGCCAGCCGTCTGCAAGCGGCGGGTGCGGTGGTGATTTACGGCGTGGTCGGCTTCAAGACCCACGCCAAGATGATGCTGATCCTGCGTCGCGAGGCGGGCGAAATCGTGCGTTACGCGCACCTGGGCACGGGCAACTATCACGCCGGCAACGCGCGCCTCTACACCGACTACAGCCTGCTGACCTCTGACGACGCCTTGTGCGAAGACGTCGGCAAGCTGTTCAGCCAATTGATCGGCATGGGTAAAACCCTGCGCATGAAGAAGCTGCTGCATGCGCCGTTCACGCTGAAGAAGGGCATGCTCGACATGATTGCCCGGGAGACTCAGTTTGCCCTCGACGGCAAACCGGCGCATATCATTGCCAAGTTCAACTCGCTGACCGATCCGAAGATCATCCGCGCGCTGTACAAGGCCAGCCAGTCGGGCGTGCGCATCGACCTCGTGGTACGCGGCATGTGCTGCCTGCGTCCGGGCATCGCCGGGGTTTCGCACAACATCCACGTGCGCTCGATCATCGGTCGCTTCCTGGAGCACACCCGGGTCTTCTACTTCCTCAATGGCGGCGACGAGCAGATGTTCCTCTCCAGTGCCGACTGGATGGAGCGCAACCTCGACAAGCGCGTCGAGACTTGCTTCCCGGTGGAAGGTCGCAAGCTGATTGTGCGGGTCAAGAAAGAGCTGGAGCTGTACCTCACCGACAACACCCACAGCTGGAGCCTGCAGTCGGACGGTCGCTACATCCGCAACACGCCAACCGGCAACCAGAACCCGCGCAGTGCGCAGGCAACGCTGCTGGAGCGTTTGGGCAGTCCGATCCTGACGGTGCGTTAACGCACAAAACCTGTGGGAGCGAGCTTTTGTGGCGAGGGGGCTTGTCGGAACGCCGCATCGCACCGTTCGGCTGCGTAGCAGTCGTAAAGATCGGGGCCGCTTCGCGACCCAACGGGGCGATGCGGCGTTCCGACAAGCCCCCTCGCCACAGGCTCGCTCCCACAGGGGCTGGGTCGCTTGCTGAATCGCGGGCACAAAAAAGGGCGACCCATTGGATCGCCCTTTTTACGTTTAGCGGGTCTTAGCGGGCGTTCAGGACAATGTCGACGCGGGTGAGCCATTCGGCTTCGATGGCGAAGTCGGCCTGGGTCAGTTGGTTGTCGTCCAGCCATTGGTCCGGGAACACCACTTCCAGGCTGTTGCCATTGGCGCGCAGTTCCACTTGAGGCATTTGCTGGGTGCCGCGGATGTGATGGAACAGGATCGCAAAGCGCAGCAGCACGCACAGGCGGATCAGCTTGATGCCGTCATCGCCGAACTCGGCGAATTTGTCCTTGGGAATGTTGCGTCGGTGACCACGCACCAGCAGCGCGAGCATTTGCTGGTCCTCGCGGGAGAACCCGGCCAGGTCCGAGTGCTCGATCAGATAGGCGCCATGCTTGTGGTACTGATAGTGAGCGATGTCCAGGCCCACTTCGTGGACCTTGGCGGCCCAGCCGAGCAGTTCGCGCCACACGCCGTCATCCAGGTCCCAATCCTTGGCCACTTGATCGAAAGCGTGCAACGCCTTGCGCTCGACCCGCACCGCTTGTTCCTGATCGACGTGATAACGCTCCATCAGCGAGCTGAGTGTGCGCTCACGGACGTCTTCGTGGTGATGACGGCCCAGCAGGTCATAGAGCACGCCTTCACGCAGGGCGCCTTCGCAGTGGTCCATGCGCTGGAGTTCGAGGGCATCGAAAATCGCCTCGAGAATCGCCAGGCCTGCCGGGAAAATCGCCCGGCGGTCGGGCTTGATGCCGTCGAAGTCGATTTTCTCGACGTCGCCGAGCTTGATCAGTTTGCGCTTGAGCCAGGCCAGGCCTTCGGCATTCACCTCGCCCGTGCCGTGACCGCCGGCCTTCAGCGCCAGGCCGATGGCACGGATGGTGCCCGAGGAGCCGATGGCTTCATCCCAGGTCAGGCGGTGCAGGGCATGCTCGATGCTCATGATCTCCAGCCGCGCCGCGGTGTACGCCTGGGCGTAACGGGCCGGGGTGATCTTGCCGTCCTTGAAATAGCGCTGGGTGTAGCTGACGCAGCCCATTTGCAGGCTTTCGCGCAGCAGCGGCTCGAAGCGCTGGCCGATGATGAATTCGGTACTGCCGCCGCCGATGTCGGCCACCAGGCGCTTGCCCGGGGTGTCAGCGAGGGTGTGGGACACGCCGAGGTAGATCAGGCGCGCTTCTTCACGGCCGGAGATGACTTCCACCGGGTGGCCGAGGATGTCTTCGGCGCGGCGGATGAATTCGACGCGGTTACGGGCTTCACGCAGGGCGTTGGTGCCGACGATCCGCACGGCGCCCGTGGGCATGCCGTTGATCAGTTGGGCAAACCGCTTGAGGCAGTCGAGCCCGCGCTGCATGGATTCTTCGTTGAGATGGCGCTCTTCGTCGATGCCGGCGGCCAGCTGAACCTTCTCCCCGAGACGCTCGAGAATACGGATTTCGCCGTTCTGGGCCTTGGCCACGACCATGTGAAAGCTGTTGGAGCCCAGGTCGATTGCGGCGATCAGGGACAGATTCTTGGCTTGGGATTGCGGCATGGTCAGGGGGTCTCGGTCGATAACCTCGACATCGTGCCACGATCAAAGGCTGGCGCCAACGCGCAGTGTTCAAAGCGTTGATCCAGCACAACCCTGTGGTGAGGGGGCTTGCCCCCGTTCGGCTGCGCAGCAGTCGTAAATCCTGCATACGCGGTCTATGTGGAATAGATGTGAAGGGTTTTGGGGCTACTTCGTAGCCCAACGGGGGCAAGCCCCCTCGCCACAGGGGATTAGCCGGCGTTATCGACGGTGCCAATGAAATTCGCCAGCTCCGCCGTCTGCGGATTGGCAAACAGCACTTTCGGATCCCCCACCTCATGCACCTTGCCCTGATGCATGAACACCAACTTGTCCCCAACTTCCCGGGCAAAGCGCATTTCGTGGGTGACCATGATCAGCGTCATCCCGTCCCTGGCCAGTTGCCGAACCACACTCAGCACTTCATTGACCAGCTCGGGGTCCAGCGCCGAGGTAATTTCATCGCACAGCAACACCTTGGGCGACATTGCCAGCGCGCGGGCAATGGCCACCCGCTGTTGCTGCCCGCCGGACAGCCGGTCAGGGAAGGCGTCAAACTTCTCGCCCAGCCCGACACGTTCCAGCATCTGCCGCGCCAGCTCGGCCGCTTTGGTTTTCGGTACTTTCTGCACCACCTGTGGCGCGAGCATGACGTTCTCGCCCACGGTCAGGTGCGGGAACAGGTTGAACTGCTGGAACACCATGCCGACTTTCTGCCGCAGGCTGCGCAAGTCCGCACGGGCGGCGTCGAGGTATTCACCGTCGACTTCGATCACGCCGTCGTTGATCGACTCCAGGCCGTTCAAGGTGCGCAACAACGTGGATTTGCCCGAGCCGCTGCGGCCGATGATCGCCACCACCTGGCCTTCCTCGACGCTCAGGTCGATGCCTTTGAGCACATGGTGATCGCCATAATATTTATGCAGGGCGGAAATTCTAAGCAGAGGCATGCAGTCTCCTTTCCAGGTAGCGCGCGCTGAGGGACAAGGGGTAGCAGAGCAGGAAGTAACCGAGGGCAACCAGGCCATACACCATGAAGGGTTCGAAGGTGGCGTTGGCGAGCATGCCGCCGGTCTTGGTCAGTTCGGTGAAACCGATGATGGAGGTCACGGCGGTGCCTTTGACCACTTGCACCGAAAACCCCACGGTCGGCGCCACGGCGATCCGCAGCGCTTGCGGCAGGATCACGTAACGCAGTTGCTCCAGTGGATTGAGCGCCAGGCTTGATGAAGCTTCCCACTGGCCGTTGGGGATCGAGTCGACGCAACCGCGCCAGATCTCCGCCAGATACGCGCTGGTGAACAGCGTCAGGGCCAGCGCTGCCGCCATCCATGGCGAAATGTCCACGCCGGCCAAGGCAACGCCGAAGAACACCAGAAACAGCTGCATCAACAGCGGCGTGCCCTGGAAGAGTTCGATGTAGGTGCGGGCGACGTTACGCGGCAGGGATTTTTTCGAAATGCGCATGACCATGATCAGCAAGCCGATCAAGCCGCCGCCGATAAATGCCACCAGCGACAGCGCCAGGGTCCATTGCAGGCCTGTGAGCAAGTTGCGCACGACGTCCCAAAAGGTGAAATCGCTCATTGGCTGCTCCTGGCGATGTACCGGCGCCCGATCCAGTTCAGCAACTGGCGGATCAGCAGCGCCATGCACAGGTAGAGCAGGGTGGTCAGGGCATAGGTTTCAAAGGCGCGGAAGTTGCGCGATTGAATGAAGTTGGCGGCGAAACTCAACTCTTCGGTCGCGATCTGCGAGCAGACGGCCGAACCCAGCATGACGATGATGATCTGGCTGCTCAGCGCCGGCCAGACTTTGCCCAGGGCGGGCAGCAAGACCACGTGGCGGAACGCTTCGAAGCGGTTCATCGCCAAGGCGGCTGCGGCTTCAAGCTGCCCCCGGGGGATCGCCTGGATGCCGGCACGGATGATCTCGGTGGAATAGGCGCCCAGGTTGATCACCATCGCCAGCACGGCGGCCTGCCACTCTGAAATCTGCACACCCAGGGAGGGCAGTCCGAAAAAGATGAAGAACAACTGCACCAGGAACGGGGTGTTGCGGATCAGTTCGACGTAAACCCCGAAAATCGTCGAGAACGGGCGGATGTTCCACGCCCGTACCAACGCCCCGACGATGCCCACACTGACGCCGAGCACAGCGCCAATGGCCGTCAATTCAAGGGTGAACAGCGCACCGCGCAATAACAGGTCGGTGTTTTGCACCACCGGCAGAAAGTCGAACTGATAAGCCATGCTCAGTCTCCTTGGCAAAAATCAGAGATCGGCCGGCAACGGTTCTTTCAGCCAGGTCCGGGAATTTTTCTCCAGTGCGCCATCCGTCTTGGCGGTGGCGAGGATCTGATTGACCTTGCCCAACAGCGCCGGCTCGTTCTTGTTCACGCCCACGTAGACCGGCGAATCCTTGAGCTTCACTTTCAATGCGGGCACACGTTTCGGGCTTTTCTCGCTGATCGCCACCATCACCACGTTGCCGCTGGCGATCAGGTCAACCTGGCCGGCGAGGTAGGCGGCGATGGTCGAGTTGTTGTCTTCGAAGCGCTTGATGGTCACGCCTTCGGGGGCCACCTTGGTCAGTTCGATGTCTTCGATGGCGCCACGGGTGACGCTGACGGTTTTACCCTTGAGATCGTCCAGGCTTTTGATGTCGGCGTCTGGCGGGCCGAACACGGCGAGGTAGAACGGCGCGTAGGCGCTGGAGAAGTCGATGACTTTCTCGCGCTCGGGGTTCTTGCCGAGGCTGGAGATCACCAGGTCCACCTTGCCGGTGGTCAGGAACGGGATTCGGTTAGTGCTGTTGACCGGGGTCAGTTCGAGTTTGACCTTGAGCTGATCGGCCAGCAGTTTTGCGGTATCGATGTCCAGGCCGCGCGGCTTCATGTCCGGGCCGACTGAGCCGAATGGCGGGAAGTCCTGTGGCACGGCGACTTTGAGAACGCCGCGTTTGACCACATCCTCCAGACCGTCGGCGTGGGCGGGCGCCTGGCTCAGCATCAGGCTGGCAAACAGGGCGGCAAGGAGGGCGCTGTAACGCTGGGTCATGGCAAATCTCCGGATCGGCGAAAAGTGAATGTTGCGGATCGACAGAGCACGGGCCATGCCAAGAGTCGGTTTCAGGGGGCGCAGGCCACGGGTTTACTGGCGCCGATCGGTCTTACTGGTCTGAACAGTCAGTTCGTGTTTCGCACCCCGATAGCGCATCGCCGGAAACGACCGAACCCCCATGGGGCACGACTTGCCGGGCGTTGCGATTAGCTTTACAACTGAGCACTCATTGGCCTGGCTTGTTTGAAAAACCATGAATTCGATCTCCCGCGCCGTTCCTGAAGTGGCCCTGCAGGCCATCCGCAAACTGATCACCGAACAAGGCTTCGGGCCAGGCGATGCCTTGCCCTCGCAACGGGACCTGGCGGTGCAGTTGGGGGTCAGTCGAGCATCATTGCGTGAGGCGTTGTCGTCGCTGAGTGCGCTGGGCGTGATCAGTATCCAGCCAGGCAAGGGCGTGTTCGTGCAGGCGCCGTTGGACCTGTCGCGTGACGAGGCGGCGGTGATCTGGCCGTTCGCTGCCCAGGCCTCGCCGCTGGATATCTTCCAGTTGCGTTATGCCCTGGAGGGTTTCGCCGCCGGTTTGGCGGCAATCACCTTGAGCACTCAAGAGCTGGATGCGCTGGAAGACAATGTCGCGGCCATGCGCCAGGAATTGAAGGCCGGCGACTTCGAGGCGGCGGCGCGGCTGGATTTCGAGTTCCACCGGCGCATCCTGCTGGCCAGCGGCAATCAGGCGATGCTAAGCATCCTGACCGCCAGCGCCGAGATCTTTCTGGAGAGCCAGAAGTTACCGTTCATCCGGGCTGAGCGAGCCATGGAAACCTGGCAAGAGCACCGCAAAATCCTCCGCGCGCTGACTCGACGGGCCTCTGGCGCGGCGCAGAAGGCGATGCATGAACATGTACGAAACGCGGCGCTGCGTACAGGGATTGCCTTCGTCGCCCCCACCACCTCGTGACTTGAGCTATACCCAAACTCATGGACCACCATAGCGAGACTCAATCATCTGCACCTTCCTGAACGAGGGAAGGGCGGCTATGATGGGCCACGTTTTTTTGCTTACAACCTGGAGACTTCCATGAGCAGCGATCTTATCAAACACGTTAGCGACGCTAGCTTCGAGGCCGACGTACTCAAGGCCGAAGGCGCTGTACTGGTCGACTACTGGGCTGAATGGTGTGGCCCATGCAAAATGATCGCTCCTGTTCTGGACGAGATTGCTGAAACCTACAAAGGCAAGCTGACCGTTGCCAAGCTGAACATCGACGAAAACCAGGAAACCCCGGCCAAGCATGGCGTGCGTGGTATCCCGACCCTGATGCTGTTCAAGAACGGCAACGTTGAAGCAACCAAGGTCGGCGCACTGTCCAAGTCGCAACTGGCTGCCTTCCTCGACGCCAACATCTAAGCGTCGATCAAAGCGTGATCAAAAAGGCCCCGCACATTGCGGGGCCTTTTCGTTATTCAGGGCTAGACGCTCCGAAACTCAGGTGGTACATTCGGCCCCGCACTGGTTTCTCCATTGCCCCCTGCTAGCCGTCGCCGACGCACTCCTTTTCGAATAAGTACGCGATCCTGTCGCCTTCTCTGCGGCGCGGCCTCATTAAGCCAAAAGCTTAATTTCCCCCCTCCATAAATGATTACGTCATTCCTATATGAATCTGACTGAACTCAAGCAAAAGCCGATTACCGAACTGCTCGAATTGGCCGAACAGATGGGCATAGAAAATATGGCCCGTTCGCGCAAGCAGGACGTGATTTTCTCCCTGCTCAAAAAGCACGCTAAAAGCGGCGAGGAAATCTCCGGTGATGGCGTGCTGGAGATTCTCCAGGACGGCTTCGGCTTCCTGCGCTCCGCTGACGCTTCCTATCTCGCCGGCCCGGACGATATCTACGTCTCGCCGAGCCAGATCCGCCGTTTCAACTTGCGCACCGGTGACACCATCGTTGGCAAGATCCGCCCTCCAAAGGAAGGCGAGCGTTATTTCGCGCTGCTCAAGGTCGACACGATCAACTACGATCGTCCCGAGAACGCGAAAAACAAGATTCTCTTCGAGAACCTGACCCCGCTGTTCCCGACTGTGCGCATGAAGATGGAAGCCGGTAACGGTTCCACCGAAGACTTGACCGGTCGTGTCATCGACCTGTGCGCCCCGATCGGCAAAGGCCAGCGCGGTCTGATCGTTGCACCGCCGAAAGCCGGTAAAACCATCATGCTGCAGAACATCGCAGCGAACATCGCCCGTAACAATCCTGAAGTTCATCTGATCGTGCTGCTGATCGACGAACGTCCGGAAGAAGTAACCGAAATGCAGCGCACCGTGCGCGGCGAAGTGGTTGCCTCGACGTTCGATGAGCCGCCAACCCGCCACGTGCAGGTTGCCGAAATGGTGATCGAGAAGGCCAAGCGCCTGGTCGAACACAAGAAAGACGTGGTGATCCTGCTCGACTCCATCACTCGTCTGGCTCGCGCCTACAACACCGTGATCCCGAGCTCCGGCAAAGTGCTCACCGGGGGTGTCGATGCCCACGCCCTGGAGAAACCGAAACGTTTCTTCGGCGCCGCGCGGAACATCGAAGAAGGCGGTTCGCTGACCATCATCGCCACCGCGCTGGTTGAAACCGGCTCGAAGATGGACGAAGTGATCTACGAAGAATTCAAAGGCACCGGCAACATGGAACTGCCTCTGGATCGCCGCATCGCTGAAAAACGCGTCTTCCCGGCCATCAACATCAACCGTTCCGGCACCCGCCGCGAAGAGTTGCTGACCGCCGACGACGAGTTGCAGCGCATGTGGATCCTGCGCAAGCTGCTGCACCCGATGGACGAAATCGCTGCCATCGAGTTCCTGGTCGACAAGCTTAAAACGACCAAGACCAACGACGAGTTCTTCTTGTCGATGAAGCGTAAGTAAGACGGTTTTTCAGCCGCTGAAAATGGCGTCCTTCGGGGCGCCATTTTTTTTGCAGAAAAAGGGAAGGTTTGCGGCTGGGATTGGTCTGTACAGAATCGAAAGGGTCGACGCGCCCAAAACTTAAATCTGACTGGCATTTTTTGTTTATGAGCACGCTTGCTTATCGAAGGGATATCGACGGCTTACGCGCAATCGCGGTGATTGCGGTGGTGTTGTTCCATTTTGGTGTTCCCGGCTTCACCGGCGGCTTCGTCGGCGTTGATATCTTCTTCGTGATTTCCGGCTACCTGATCACCTCGATCATCTGGAATCAGCGCCAGGCCGGGCGCTTCAGCTTTGTGGATTTCTGGGCGCGTCGTGCACGGCGGATCTTGCCGGCGCTGTTCGTGATGATTCTCGCAGTGCTGGCGGTGGGCTGGTTTCTGATGGCGCCCAAGGATTACGAGGAACTGGGCCGCTCGGTGCGCTACCAGGTGATGTTCGTTTCCAACATCCTGTTTATGCGTCAGGACGGCTATTTTGATGCCGCTTCCGATCTCAAGCCGTTGTTGCACACGTGGTCGCTGGCAGTTGAAGAGCAGTTCTATATTGTCTTCCCGCTGTTACTGACGGTGCTGTCGAGTCGCCTCAAGCATTGGCGGCTGGCGTTGTTTGGAGTGTTGCTGGTGTCATTCGGGCTCAGCGTCTGGGCCGTGGCGCATCATCCCGAGAAAGCCTTTTTCCTGTTGCCGATGCGCGCCTGGGAGTTGTTGGCCGGCGCCATGCTGGCGGTTGCGCCGAGAACCGGTTGGCGTCTGACCTCTACGGGGGCGCAAGTGGTGAGCCTGGCCGGCTCCGCTCTGATCCTGCTGGCCGTGTTCTGTTATGACAAAAGCACGCCATTCCCTGGTGCAGCCGCATTGCTGCCGACTCTCGGCGTAGTTGCGTTGATCTGGGCCAATGGCCATCGGCAAACCCTCGTCGGTGGCTTGCTCGCCAGTCGTGTACTGGTCGGGCTCGGGCTGATTTCCTATTCCTGGTACCTGTGGCACTGGCCGGTGTTTGTCTTTGCCAGCTATGCCAGCGTCGACGAGCCAGGCCCGTTTGATATTTCGGGGTTGATTCTGCTCAGTCTGGTGTTGGGTTATCTGTCGTGGCGATTCGTCGAAACGCCATTCCGCGAGCGGCGGTTGTTGGCGGGGCGTCGGCAGATTCTGCTCGCGGCGGCTTGTGGTGTGCTGGTGCTGGGGCTGGCCGGCCAGACGTTGCGCTGGACTGATGGTTTGCCTGCGCGCCTGCCTGAGCAGGCCTTGCAGTACGCCAAAGGGAAAGAGTGGCGCCCGGAACTGATGCGCTGCCTGGCCAACGACAAAACCCCTGACGACAAGCTCTTTTGTCATTACGGGACGCCCACACCTACCGCATCAAAGGCGTTGGTCTGGGGCGACAGTCATGCCACGGCGTTGATTCCGGTATTTGACGACGGCGCGCAAAAACACGGTGTCAGCGTGATACTCGCCAGCTCCCCGGGCTGCATTCCGATTGCAGGGCTGGAACACCATTCGCAGTGTGCCCGCTTCAACCACCGGGTCGAGCAGGCCATGAAGTCGCAATCGGTGGGCGATGTGGTGCTGGTCGCACGCTGGAGCCTGTACCTCTATGGCGATGTGAAAGGAGATCTCGGGTATGTGCTGCGCGACTCCCATGGCCGTTATGACCGGGCGATCGCCGAGCAGCGCCTGGCTGAAGGGTTACAGGCAACGATCCGGCAACTACGCAATGAAGGGCATCGCGTCTGGCTGGTCAAAGAGGCGCCGCTGCAACAGTTCAGCCCGCCATACCGTCTCAGCCGCTTGGCCATGTTGCATCGTCCGACCGATGACGTCGGGTTGCCGGTGACCGAACACTTCAAGCGTCAGGCCTTCATCAGCCAGTTGTTCGCGCAAACAGCGGCCGCCAATCCCGGCGTGACCGTGGTCGACCCGGCGCCGCTGCTGTGCGATGACGAAGGTCTTTGCCGCGCCGAACTCGATGGTCATTCGCTGTACACCGACGACAATCACCTGTCCGAGGTCGGTGCGCGGTTCATTGCGCCGGCACTTGAGCCGTTATTCAGGCACCTGCAAGCCCGGTCAACACTCGGCAATGGCAACCCGAATGCGGCCAGGTAATCAGCGATAAGCTGCCAGCAGACGGCAGAGCAGGTAGGATGTACGCCTATTTTAGGGGTGCCATCGTCAATGAAATTCAAGGACCTTCGGGATTTCGTGCAGCAGCTTGAGCAGCGCGGAGAGTTGAAACGCATCCAGATCCCCGTCTCTCCAGTGCTGGAGATGACTGAAGTCTGTGATCGCACACTGCGGGCCAAAGGCCCGGCGCTGCTGTTCGAGAACCCGACCGGCTATGACATTCCGGTGCTCGGCAACCTGTTCGGCACTCCCGAGCGGGTCGCCATGGGCATGGGTGCCGAGGCGGTCAGCGAGCTGCGCGAGATCGGCAAGTTGCTGGCCTTCCTCAAGGAACCCGAGCCACCGAAAGGGCTGAAAGACGCCTGGTCGAAGCTGCCGATCTTCCGCAAGATCATCGCCATGGCGCCGAAAGTCGTCAAAGACGCGGTGTGCCAGGAAGTGGTCATCGAAGGCGACGATGTCGATCTGGCGATGCTCCCCGTGCAAACCTGCTGGCCCGGCGACGTCGGCCCGCTGATCACCTGGGGCCTGACCGTCACCAAAGGTCCGAACAAGGACCGCCAGAACCTCGGCATCTACCGTCAGCAAGTGATTGGCCGCAACAAGGTCATCATGCGCTGGTTGAGCCACCGTGGCGGCGCGCTGGATTACCGCGAATGGTGCGAGAAGCATCCCGGCCAGCCGTTCCCGGTGTCCGTGGCGTTGGGCGCTGACCCGGCGACCATCCTCGGTGCCGTGACGCCGGTGCCGGACAGCCTCTCCGAATACGCCTTCGCCGGTCTGCTGCGCGGTAACCGCACCGAGCTGGTGAAGTGCCGTGGCAACGACCTGCAAGTCCCTGCCACTGCCGAGATCATCCTCGAAGGCGTGATCCACCCGGGCGAAATGGCCGATGAAGGCCCGTACGGCGATCACACCGGTTATTACAACGAAGTCGACAGCTTCCCGGTGTTCACCGTCGAGCGCATTACCCACCGGATCAAGCCGATCTACCACAGCACCTACACCGGCCGTCCGCCGGATGAACCGGCGATTCTCGGGGTGGCGCTGAACGAAGTGTTCGTGCCGATCCTGCAGAAGCAGTTCCCGGAAATCACCGATTTCTACCTGCCGCCCGAAGGCTGCTCTTATCGCATGGCCATCGTGACCATGAAGAAGTCGTATCCGGGGCACGCCAAGCGGGTAATGCTTGGCGTCTGGTCGTTTTTGCGACAGTTCATGTACACCAAGTTCGTTATCGTCACCGATGACGACATCAACGCGCGGGACTGGAACGACGTGATCTGGGCCATCACCACGCGCATGGACCCCAAGCGCGACACGGTGATGATCGACAACACGCCGATCGACTACCTCGACTTCGCCTCGCCGGTTTCGGGCCTGGGCTCGAAAATGGGCCTGGATGCCACGCATAAATGGCCGGGCGAAACCACTCGCGAGTGGGGCCGGGTGATCGTCAAGGACGACGCCGTGACCCAACGGATCGATGCCATCTGGAATCAGTTAGGAATAGATTGATGCGTGTAACCTTGCAGCCCTCCGGAGCGGTGCTGGATATTCTGCCCGGCGAGCGGATTCTCGATGGTGCGCGGCGCCTGGGCTATGAATGCCCGCAAAGCTGCCGCAACGGCAACTGCCACGTGTGCGCGGCGTTGCTGGTGGAAGGGCGGGTCGAACAAGCCGGCAATGTGCACGACCACGGCGAGTTCTACACTTGCATAGCAGAGCCGCTGGAAGACTGCATCGTGCTGTGGGATGGCGTGCTCGCGCTGGGAGAACTGCCGGTGCGCAGCGTGTCGTGTCAGGTCATTGAATGCAGGGACGTCGGCGGCGATACCTGGCGCGTGCGTTTGCGCGCGCCGGCCGGCAAGCCACCGCGTTATCACGCGGGTCAGTATTTGATGATCGAGCGCGAGAACGGCGAAAAATCCGCGTTCTCGCTGGCCTCGGCTCCCCATGGCGGGCGCGATCTGGAAATTCATGTGCTGGCGCGCGAAAGCAGTGCGCTGAGCCTGATCGAGCAGCTGCAACGCAATCGGATGGTGCGAGTCGAGCTGCCCTTCGGCGATACCCATCTGGCGGAATTGCCGGACGGCCCGTTGGTGCTGATCGCTGCTGGCACAGGCATGGGCCAGATCCACAGCCTGATCGAACACTGCCGCGCCACGGGCTTCAAGCACCCGGTGCACCTGTACTGGGGCGTGCGTCGTCCTGAAGACTTTTACCAGATCGAGCATTGGGATGAATGGCTGAAGCTGCCCAATCTGTTCCTGCACAAGGTCGTCAGTGATCAGTGCGGTTGGCAGGGGCGTTGCGGGATGCTGCACGAGGCGGTGTGTGAGGATTTCCCGGACCTGAAAGCCTTGCATGTCTACGCCAGCGGCTCACCGGCCATGGTCTACGGCACGCTGGATGCGTTGGTGAACGCCGGGATGGATGCTCATCAAATGCGCGCTGATGTGTTTGCGTATGCGCCGCGCTCTTGATCCGCGTCCCTAGAAACGTACCCCGGTAGTCACCATGGCCGCGTTGGCGCCGAGAAAAACCAGCTCGGAGGCCAGCGGGCCATAGTGGGTACCGACGGACGGAATAATCACCGGTGCAACGCCGAAGTGATTCAGCGGAATCTTGTCCTGGTAGTCACCGCGATAGCCCTGCAACAGCCCGCCTGTAACTTTCAAATAAACCGGATAGTCGCTGCTGTCATAGCGCTTGCCGACATAGGCGTAGTTCGAGCGCTGTCGGAACGAGTTTCGGAAAGTTGCCCCGCCAAATAACCAGCCGGAAGCCTGATTGCGTTCGATGCCGATCAAGTCCTGATGATTGTTGTGTTCGGGGTCGGGAGAATAATGCCGGGTATAGACACTGGTCTGTGCATACCAGAAACCCTTGTCCTTTTGGGCGTCATTCTCTGCCAGTGCCTGGCCGGTCTGAATCAACAACAATGCGGCCAAAAGCCGTGGTTTTTTCATCGTGCAGCCTCGGTAAACGGGGTGGCTTGCGCCAGAGGAAGGCCGTTATACGTGGGCGTTCAACGACGGGAAAGGCAGGAAGTCCGACAATTCTGTAGGAAAACTCCTGCTTTTTTTTGAACCAATCCTGAACAAACCGAGGCTTATGCATATTTCATTCGGGTATTTAAGATATTTTGATAATGGTATTAGGCTATATAAAATCAGGTAGCGGCGGCTGATACACCCGATTTAGCGCACTCGAGCCTGTCATTTATCCTTTAGCACTTTTCGTTTTACAGTTACTGCTATATGTTCTATTGAGCGAATTGTGCTTACATCTTGTAATATTTGCGGGGCCGAACACTTCCGTCATGACAGCCATTGAATCTGCTTTTGTGAATCTGGCTTACCCTCCGCGGCTCGATCTGGGGCCGCAGCTGACACACGAACAACTTCTCGTCTCGATGCAATCGACCATGGCGCGCCACAAAGGCGGGCCGGTGTGGCTGTTCGCCTACGGTTCGTTGATCTGGCGTCCGGAGTGTTCGGCAGTGGAACGGGTGCGCGGGCGAGTTCACGGCTACCATCGTGGCCTGTACCTTTGGTCCCACGAGCATCGCGGGACGCCGGAAATGCCCGGGCTGGTGTTCGGTCTGGATCGCGGCGGTTCGTGCAGCGGCTTCGCCTATAGGCTGCCGGAAGAGAGTCTCGACAGTGCGCTGTACGCGCTATGGAAACGCGAGATGCCGTTCCCGTCCTATCGCCCACACTGGCTCAACTGCCGTCTTGAAGACGGAAGCCAGGTTCAGGCATTGGGATTTGTATTGGAGCGGCACCTGCCCAGCTATGCCGGCAACTTGCCGGATCACGTGCTGAGCCAGGTGTTTGAAAACGCTTGCGGGCGCTACGGCACCACTCGCGATTATGTCGAGCAGACCGCCCACGCCCTGCGTAGCCACGCCATGCCAGACCGGAATCTGGAAGCGCGGCTCAAGCGCTGCAAATCAAAATCCGATCAGGCGATCGCTTCGCGGGTCTGACTGGCGACGTTCTTGTGGCCCAGCGTGGGCGCGAGGAACGCCATCGCCAGCAGGCAGGCAACGACCAGCAGAATGAAACCGCCATCCCAACCGAAATAGTCCACGGTGTAACCCATCAGGGCACTGGCCGCGACTGAACCACCCAGATAACCGAACAAACCGGTAAAGCCCGCGGCAGTCCCGGCCGCTTTCTTCGGCACCAGTTCCAGCGCTTGCAAACCGACCAGCATCACCGGGCCGTAGATCAGGAAGCCGATGGCGAACAGCGAGATCATGTCGATCATCGGGTTACCCGGCGGATTCAGCCAGTACACGATGGTCGCGATGGTCACCAACGCCATGAACACCATGCCGGTCAGGCCACGGTTGCCACGGAAGATCTTGTCCGACATCCAGCCGCACAGCAGCGTGCCCGGAATACCCGCCCACTCGTACAGGAAGTAAGCCCACGAGGTCTTGTCGAAATCGAAGTGCTTGACCTCTTTGAGGTAGGTCGGCGCCCAGTCGAGGATGCCGTAGCGCAGCAGGTAGACGAAGACGTTGGCCAGCGCGATGAACCAGAGCATTTTGTTGCGCAGCACGTATTTGACGAAGATGTCCTTGGCGCTGAATTCTTCCTCGTGGCTGGCGTCGTAGCCATCCGGGTAATCATTTTTGTACTTCTCGATCGGCGGCAGGCCGGTCGATTGCGGGGTATCGCGCATCACAATGAAGGCAAACACGGCGACCAGCAGCGCCACGGCGGCGGGTACATAGAACTTGCTGTGCCAGTCGTTGAACCAGCCCATGCCGAGAATCGCCAGCGGGCCGATCAAACCGCCGCCCACGTTATGCGCGGTGTTCCACACCGACACTACCCGACCGCGTTCTTTCTGCGACCACCAGTGCACCATGGTCCGGCCACTTGGCGGCCAGCCCATGCCTTGTGCCCAGCCGTTGATGAACAACAGGATGAACATCATGGTCACGCTGGACGTTGCCCAAGGTGCGAAACCGAACACGAACATGACCCCGGCCGACACCACCAGTCCAAAGGGCAGGAAGTAACGCGGGTTGGAGCGGTCGGACACGATACCCATCAAAAACTTGGACAGGCCGTAGGCAATCGCAATCGCCGACATGGCCACGCCCAGTTGGCCCTTTGTATAGCCTTGGGCAATCAGGTCCGGGAACGCCAGGGTGAAGTTCTTGCGCAGCAGGTAGTAACCCGCATACCCAATGAATATCCCGGCGAAGATCTGCCAGCGAAGGCGTTTGTACGTGTCATCGATTTTTTCGTCAGGCAGTGGAGCCTGATGTGCGGCAGGGCGAAAGAAAGCAAACATTCAAGAGCTCCAGATTTCTTGTTTTGACTGCGGATACGAATGTTACAGTTTCGTTACCGAAAATAGCACCGGTTCGCATTAGCAAAACAGCGGAAATGTGGGCAATCGTGTGTTCCTTTATGAACATGTCGCGCAGGTATAAGTGAAGGGCGGTGTGGGAAACGTCTTTGGCACGCTTTAACGACGCATTTCAGTCCGGGGTAGGACGAGGCTTTGGGAAATGTCCTGCGTTGGAATGGGACGTCGCGGCGTTTTGCAGGAAAGGCATTTAGAATCGTCAGGGAATGCCGGGCGAGTCCGATGCGCAGGTATGTGAGCTTGCTGCCGGAGGATGTTCGGACGTTTTAGTCCCGGCCAATAAAAATGCGGTCTGGACACTCCAGACCGCATTTTCCGGCTCAGCGAACCTGAACCACGACTTTCCCGACCGCCTTGCGCTGGCCGAGATCGTTGATCGCTCGCGCCGCGTTGCTCAGCGGATACACCTGCGACACCAGCGGCTTCAACTTGCCCTCGGCAAACCAGCCAAACAGTTGCTGGAAGTTCGCCGCGTTGTCTTGCGGCTGGCGCTGGGCAAACGAACCCCAGAACACACCAACCACGGCCGCGCCTTTGAGCAGCGCGAGGTTGACCGGGAATTCCGGAATGCGGCCGCTGGCGAAACCGACCACCAGCAGGCGGCCGTTCCAGGCGATGGCGCGCACGGCCTGGTCAAACAGGTCGCCGCCGACCGGGTCGTAGATCACGTCGGCGCCCTGGCCATCGGTCAGGCGCTTGATCTCGTCCTTGAGGCTGGTTTCGCTGTAGTTGATCAGCTCATCGGCGCCGGCCGCCTTGGCCACGGCAAGTTTTTCAGCGCTGCTGGCGGCGGCGATGACACGGGCGCCCATGGCTTTGCCGATTTCCACGGCCGCGAGGCCCACACCGCCGGAAGCGCCCAGCACCAGCAGGGTTTCGCCGGGTTGCAGGTTTGCCCGCTGCTTGAGGGCGTGCATCGACGTGCCGTAGGTCATGCTAAAAGCGGCGGCGGTGTTGAAGTCCATCGAGGGTGGAATCGGCAGCACGTTGTAGCCCGGCACGGCGACCTGTTCGGCAAAGCTGCCCCAGCCGGTCAGGGCCATGACGCGATCACCGACCTTGAGGTGGCTGATCTTTTCGCCCACCGCGCTGACCACGCCGGCCGCTTCACCGCCCGGCGAAAACGGGAAGGGCGGCTTGAACTGGTATTTGCCCTCGATGATCAGCGTGTCCGGGAAATTCACCCCGGCGGCGTGCACGTCCAGCAGGATTTCGTTCTTCTTCGCGACAGGACTGGCGACGTCTTCCAGCACCAGCGATTCGGCAGGGCCGAAGGCTTTGCACAGCACGGCTTTCATCAGGGCTATTCCTTTGGGAGTAATGGCCGATAAGTGTAGGTGTGTGAGTCGATGGGTCAACGAGCATGCCCGACCCTGATAGTCAGCCATAAGCTTGTGCTTGAGCTGCGGGTCGTTATGCTAGGCCGCAAACCGGATAAGGAGCGAATTGTGAAAGCGTGGATCATGTTGTTGCTGGCCCTGTCTCTGCCTGTGGCAGCGATGGCCGAAGAAGCCAAAGAAGGTGAAGCTCCGAAGGTCAATTACATCACCCTGAGCCCACCGTTCGTGGGCAACTACGGGCTGGACGGTACGCCGAAGCTCAAGGTCTACAAGGCTGATGTGGCCTTGCGCGTGACCGGTGATGATGCCACCAAAGCGGTGAAAGCCAACGAACCGTTGATCCGCAATCAACTGGTGGCGTTGTTTGCCCAGCAGACGACCGAGACGATGAGCAATGTTGAAGCCAAGGAAAAGCTGCGCCAGGAAGCTTTGAAGCAGACTCAGCAAGTAATGAACGACGAGACCGGCAAGCCGGTGGTTGAGGATTTGTTGTTCAACAACCTGATCATTCAATAAGTCATTCGCTGTCCGGGCTGGCCTCTTCGTCGGAACGCCGCCCGGAGCAAGCTCGCTCCCTCAGGACGCCAGGCTCTTGCGAAACCGCATCAGCGCTATCGCAAAGAACAGCAGCCCTATGGCGGTCAGCGCGAGCAAGTCCGGCCAAACCACGCTCAACCCGGCGTCGCGAAACAATATGGCGGCGCTCAGGCTGACAAAATGCGTTGATGGCGACCCCTGCATCACCCATTGCAGCCATTGCGGCATGCTGTCCAGCGGAGTACTGCCGCCGGATAACAGCAACATCGGGATAATCACCGGAATGGCCAGCAGTCCGAATTGCGGCGTCGAGCGAGCCAGGGTGGCGAGGAAGATCCCCAGCGCGGTACTGGCGAACAGATAGACCGCCGTCACCAGCAAAAACAGACTCAGGGAGCCGGCCAACGGTACACCAAGTGCGCCCTTGACTATCACCTCCAGCGACAGCCAGGTGCACAGCACCACCACCAGCATGTTGCTCCATATTTTCGCCAGCATGATTTCCAGCGCCGTCAGCGGTAGCACCAACAGATGGTCGAGGGTGCCGTGTTCCCGTTCACGCAGCAGTGCTGTGCCGGTCAGGATGATGGCGAGGATCGTGATGTTGTTGACGATTTGAATCACCGCCAGAAACCAGCCGCCTTCCAGATTGCTGTTGAACAGGGCACGGGTGGTCAGCATTACGGGCGCTTTGCTCGCCACATCGCTTTGGCCACTGTAGGTCAACAACTCGCGCTGGAAAATTCGCCCTATATACCCCGCACCCATGAATGCCTGACTCATGGCGGTGGCGTCGACATTGACTTGCACGGCGGGCTGACGACCGGCCAGCAGGTCTGTCTGAAAGTTCGCCGGTACATTGATGACAAATGTGTACTTGCCACTGTCCATGACCTGGTCCAGTTGTCCGTACGGCAACAAGGCCGGCCGTTGGAATTCCGGGGGTTGCAGCGCTTGCGCCAGTTGTCGCGACACAAGGCTGTGGTCTTCATCCACGATTGCCACGCTGGCGTTATGGACGCCGATCACCGAGCCCGCCGCCGGCATGTAGATCGCCACCGTAAAGGCGTAAAAAAGAAACAGCAGCAGAACACTGTCGTGTCTCAGGCTTGTCAGCTCCTTGAGACCCAGGCGCAGGATGTGCGCAAACTTGTGCATCAGGCCTCCTGCTTTTTCAGCATGACCAGGCTGAGCCCGGTGAACCCGAGGAAGAATCCGCACAGCGCCAGGCATTGCGGCCAAAGCTGGCGTATATCCAGAGCCTTGGTGAAGGTGCCTACCGCGATATCAAGGAAGTGCCCCGCTGGAAACAGCATCCCCATCGTTGCGGCAGCGCCTTCGAGGGAGGAACGAGGCACGATCAGGCCGGAAAACTGGATGGTGGGCAGGCTGGTAATGATCATGGTGCCGAGGATGGCGGCGATCTGGGTTCGGGTGAACGCCGAAATCAACAAGCCCATGCTGGTTGTCGCCAATACATAGAGCAGCCCGCCGAAGGCCAGGGTCAGGAAACTGCCCTTGAACGGCACACCAAACAGCCATCGGTTCATCGCGACCAGCACTGCAAGGTTGATCAGGCTGACGGCCAGATACGGGGCCTGTTTGCCTAACAGGAACTCGAGTCGAGTCAACGGTGTGGCGTAGAAGTTGGTGATCGAACCCAGTTCTTTCTCCCGCACGATACCCAGTGCCGTGAGCATGGCCGGGATGAACGCCAGAATCAGCGCCATGACGCCGGGCCCGATGGCGTTGACGCTGACCACGTCCTGGTTGTAGCGGAAACGGGTTTCCAGCCGGGCGGCAGCTTGCCGGTTCAGCGCCGGGCTGCTCTGTGCGGCCAGTTGTTCGATATTGGCCTGGTGCACCGCCTCGACGTAGTTGCGGCTCGTCTCGGCGCGAAACGGCATACCGCCATCGAGCCAGGCCGCCACGGCAGGTTGGCGCCCGGCGTACAGATCCCGGCCAAAACCGGGAGGTACCTCAAGTGCCAGCTTGATTTCAGAGCGCTGAAGGCGACGATGCAGTTCTTTGGCATCGCTGATGGGCGCCTGCTCTTCGAAGTACCGCGAGCCGCGAAAGGCTTCCAGATACGCGCGACTCTGTGGTGTCTGATCCTGATCGTAGACAGCGAACGCGAGTTTCTCGACGTCCAGGGAAATGCCATAACCGAAGATCACCATCATGAAGATGGCCCCGAGCAGGGCAAACGCCATCCGCACTTTGTCACGCAGCAGTTCCTTGCCCTCACGGCTCGCCACTGCCATCAGACGGCCGAGACTGAAGCGGCGATCGTTCAGGGGCGTGGCCTGCATCACGGGAGCATTTACAGACTCTGCAGGTTTTGAGGGTTCCGAGACGCCTTGGGCTTGTTCGAGGCAGGTGACGAACGCGGCCTCCAGCGTTTCACCTTTGAATTGTTGTTGCAGTGCCGCCGGCGTATCGCACGCCAGTACCTTGCCGGCATGCATCAGCGAGATGCGATCGCAGCGCTGGGCTTCGTTCATGAAATGGGTGGAGAGGAAGATGGTTACACCTTGCTCTCGGGACAACTCGATCAGTAGTCGCCAAAAATCGTCCCGTGCCGCCGGGTCTACCCCGGATGTCGGTTCGTCGAGAATCAAGACTTCCGGACGATGCAGCACCGCTACCGCCAGGGACAGGCGTTGGCGCAAACCCAAAGGCAATGCTGCGGACTGTTGTTCGCACACGCTGCCCAGATTGAAACGCTGGATCAGCTCTTCGATACGTTGCGTGCTTTCGATTTTCGGTAAATCGAACAGCCGCGCATGCAGCTCCAGGTTCTGCCGCACACTGAGTTCGCCATACAGCGAAAAACTCTGGGACATGAACCCGACCCTTTTACGGGTGGCCAGATCCTTGGCATTCACCGGTTTGCCAAGCAGTGTTGCGCTGCCTTCACTGGCCGGTATCAGCCCGGTGAGGACTTTCATTGTGGTGGTTTTGCCGCAGCCGTTGGACCCGAGGAAGCCAAAGATTTCGCCGCGACCAATGGCGAAACTGACCTTGTCTACGGCGGTGAAGTCGCCGAAGCGCAGGGTCAGGTCATGGGCCTCGATGGCGATATCGGTGGGGGTGCCGGTTCCCGGTGGAATCACCAGCGCCTGCTGGTCATGGCTGCCGTCGCCCTGATAATGGGTGAAAGCTTCGTCGAGTTTGCCGCTCGTTGTTACAGCCCGTAATTCCTTGGTTAATCCAGTGGCAATCAGCTTGCCACCGTCAAGCATCAGGCAATGCTCGAACTGCTCGGCTTCCTCCATATAGGCAGTAGCAACCAACAACGTCAGTTGTGGACGCTGGTGCCGCACATCGTCAACCAGCTCCCAGAAACGCCGACGAGACAGCGGGTCGACGCCGGTCGTCGGTTCATCGAGGATCAACAGGTCCGGTTCATGGATGAGCGCACAACACAGGCCCAGCTTTTGTTTCATGCCGCCGGACAGTTTGCCTGCCGGTCGATCGGCGAAGTGCAACAGGTCGGTGGCCAGTAACAGATTGTGCATACGCTGATCGCATTCGGCTTTTGACAGGCCAAACAAGGTGGCGAAAAAGTGAATGTTCTCGCTGATCGACAACTCGGGGTAAAGGTTGCCGCCCAGGCCCTGGGGCATGAAGGCGATACGCGCGTAGAGGGAGTTGCGATGGCGGCGGTCCTGGATCGCCCCGTCGAGTACATTCAGTTGCCCTTGCTGCAGCTTCTTCACGCCGGCGATCAGTCCCAGCAGGCTCGATTTTCCAGCCCCATCGGGACCAATCAACCCGCACCGGGTCCCGGCGGGCAGGCTGAACGTGATGTCACTCAGCGCCTGATGTGTGCCGTAGCGATGATCGATTGCGCAAGCTTGAACCGCCAGGCCGGTCATTGCAGATTAGCCGGCCAGCCAACGGGGGCGGTGCGCACATAACCGGCGCCGGGCATGCCGGGTTTGGCCTGGGGCATGGCCCCGGGATCAGTCAGGCGTAATTTGACCCGAAACACGAGTTTTTGCCGCTCATCGCGGGTTTCGACTTCTTTAGGGGTGAACTGCGACTTGGCCGCGACAAAGCTGACCTTCGCCGGCAGTGGGCGGTCGGGCAGGGCGTCGAGCAAAATCCGCGCCTCATCGCCCACCGCCAGGCGTCCGGTCACGGAGGTCGGCAGGTAGAGGTTCATGTATTGATCGTTCGGGTCGATCAGCACCAATACGCGTCCGCCGGCACCCAGCACTTCGCCGGGTTCGGCCATGCGCAACTGGATCACCCCGTCGATCGGGGCGCGCAAACTGCTGTCGTCGATTTCACTGTTCAACTGCGCGACTTGCGCCTGCGCAGCGCCAATGGCCGCACCGACCGCAGACACTTGTGCGCGGGCCGCCGCAACGGCGGCATTGCCAGTGCCAATACGCGCCTGCTGCTGATCGATGATCTGACCGCTCACGAAACCGTGTTTGAACAGCGCTTCGGAACGACTGAGTTCCTGTTGCGCGAGCAGTTGCTCACTCAGGCGTAATTGCACGTTGGCTTGCGCGGCGGTGAGGTTCTCCCGGGCGCGCAATACTTCGGCTTCGGCCTGGTTGCGTTGGGCTTCAAGGGTACGGGTGTCCATGCGGGCCAGCAGTTGGCCTTTGCTGACCTTGTCACCTTCATCGACGAGTACTTCGGCCAGTCGCCCGGGGGTTTTACTGGCGATCTGTACTTCGGTGGCTTCGAGGCGGCCATTGCCGACGTACAAGCCTTCGGGCAAGCGGTCATGCATCGACTTCCAGTAGCCAAAGCCCCCGGCACCCAGCAGCAGTATCACTAAAGCACTGGCAAACAATATTGAAGAGCGACTGTGCGTAGACATGCGGGCATCCTGCGGCTGTTGCGTCCTAGTCTGGTTGATCGAACGCCGGGGCGAGTTGATACCAGTCAACTGAGGGGCAAGCCTAACCCTATTGAGCGCAGAAAAGAGGATGACCGGGTGGTTCTGCCTGTTTAACGTAAATCGAGTACCGCCGCCCATTGCTCAGCCGTCACCGGCATCACCGACAATCTCGACCCCTTTTGCACCAGTGGCATCTCGGCCAACGCCGTCTGCTGCTTCAAATAATCCAGCTTCAACACCCTGGCAAACGTCTCGACATGCTCGACATCAATCGCACTCCAGGCGTTTTTCTCAGGCGTGGCCTTGGGATCGTAGTAATGACTCTCCGGCTCCAGCGCTGTCGGGTCCGGATACGCCGCTTCGACAATTTTTCCGATTCCGGCAATTCCCGGCTCCGGGCAGCTGGAGTGATAGAAGAAAAACGCGTCACCGACCGCCATGGCGCGCAAAAAATTACGCGCCTGATAGTTGCGAACCCCGTCCCAGCGCGCTCGGCCCAGCTTCTCCAGACCTTTGATCGAGAGTTCGTCGGGCTCGGATTTCATCAGCCAATAGGCCATGGATTTTGCTCCTTGCGAGGTGTGTGGACAGGTTGTCGGGCAATTTTATGACAAACCGACAGTCGGTTGACGCCAGCGTTTGCGTGTCAGTTCACGTTGTCGCAAAATGCCGGCCTTCTAAGCTTGACGCTGCTGCACGGCCTACACCCGAAACGGAACCGCTGCTGTCATCGTGTTGATGTGCCTTTGGGGGGCAATCGATGAAACGCAAACCGGATTTACTATGGATTTTGGTTATCTTGTTCGGCCTCGGCGTCGTAACCACCGGTTATGCCCAAAGCCTGTGGAATAACAAGACCGACGCGCCGATCGAAATCGCGCAGCAGCAACAGCAGCCATCGGCGTTCAAGCGCTAAACCGGTCTTTTGGACGCCGCTGATCGCAGTGGCGTCTAGCCTGCGAAATACCACGCCTTGTCTGTCACCGTTCCTTGCAACGGCACATCCCAACTCGCCTGAGCCAATCGTTCGACTTTCTGACATTCATGGGCCAGCCCCAGCAGCGTCGGCTTGCGCCAGGTTTTGCGGCGCGCCAGGTACGCGAGGCTTCGATCGTAGAAGCCGCCGCCCATGCCCAGGCGCCCGCCGACATCGTCAAAACCCACCAGCGGCAACAGAATCAGATCCAGCGCCCAGACTTTGCGTTGTCGGGCGAGGTTGTGCCGGGGTTCGAGAATTCGAAAGCGGTTGGGTTTGAGTTTTTCGCCGGGGCGAATGCGCTGGAACACCATTTTGGTGCGCGGCCAGGCACTGAGCACTGGCAGATACGTCGCCTTGCCTCGACGTTGGGCGGCACGCAGCAGAGCGCGCGGGTCGATTTCACCGTCGGTCGGCAGGTACAGGGAGATGTGTCTGGCGCGTCGAAACAACGGCTGTTGAGCCAATTGCTTGTACAGCCCGCGAGCAGCCTGGCGCTGTTGACTGGGCGTCAGTGCGCGGCGGGCCTTGCGCAGCATGCGTCGAAGTTGCGGGCGGGGCAGCAGCGCAGGTTCGGTCATGGATTCAGGCTTCGACAGGACGAATACGTAAAGCGTACCCGTAAAAAAGCCGATGCCGGCAATTAAACCGGCATCGGACTGGAATCAGGCTCCCCGGATGAACCGCTGCTGACTTAGCCCTTGAACCCGAAAGTTCAAGGTGGAAGATGCAGTAGGCTTTAAGGCTTTCCGTCTAGCGGACATGCACACCAGCCCAACGTGCAGCCTCCAGGGTAGTGCGAATCGGCTCAGGGACGTGGTCAACTGGCAAGCACCCCAGGGAGTGATGCGAGTATACCCCAAGCGGTTTCGTGTTTCAGCCCTTGGTGACGTCCGGATCGGTCGCGAGCACCAGATCGACGCGGTCCAGCAGGTCGCGAACCTGTTCGCGAGTCGAGCCGCTGGCCTGTACATCCGGGCGTTCTTCCTTGTGCAGCAGGTCGTGCGTGATGTTCAACGCGGCCATGACGGCAATGCGGTCGGCGCCGATGACTTTGCCGCTGCTGCGGATTTCGCGCATCTTGCCGTCCAGGTAGCGGGCGGCGCTCACCAGGTTGCTGCGCTCTTCCTGGGGGCAGATGATCGAATATTCTTTGTCGAGGATCTGCACGGTAACGCTATTGCTTGAACTCATGAGTCTTGCTCCAGGGCCTTGAGGCGCGAAATCATCGATTCAACCTTACGCCGAGCGATTTCGTTTTTTTCAATGAGGTGCGCGCGTTCCTCGCGCCAGGTTTTTTCCTGAGCTAGTAAGAGTCCGTTTTGACTCTTAAGTTGCTCGACCCGATTAATTAGCAGTTCGAGTCTGGCCATCAGCGCTTGCAGGTCGGTGTCTTCCATTGTGTCCACTGAATGTGTGCTTGATGGGGGTAGCTGGCGGACAGCCTTTAATAGTCTTGGCGAGTCTGTCGATGTAGGATACAAGGCCTTCATTCTAGACATAGCGCCGTCTGGCGCCTAGCTGCCCATGACCATTCAGAATTCCCCGTACCAAGCCTTCGCCACACTGCTGACCTCCAGCGGTCATAACGTCTCGCCTGCCGAACTGCATGGCCTGTTGCTCGGCCGCAGTTGCGCCGGAGCCGGCTTCGATAACGAAGGCTGGCTGATCGACGCCGCCGAGTTGCTCGAAGGCGACATTCAGGACAACGTCCGCAACGCCTTGATCGGCTTGCAGGCGATGGTCAAGGGCGAGCTGACCGGCGACGACGTGACCGTTGTTCTGCTGCTGCCGACCGATGACGCGCCTCTGGTTGACCGCGCCGCCGCACTGGGCCAATGGTGCCAGGGCTTCCTCAGCGGTTTCGGCTTGAACTGCCGGGACAGCAGCACGCTCAGCACTGAAGCCACCGAAGTACTGCAGGATCTGGCGGCGATTTCCCAGGTGCAAGATGCCCTGGAAGAGTCCGAAGACGGCGAAACCGATTACATGGAAGTCATGGAATACCTGCGCGTCGCGCCGCTGCTGCTGTTCTCCGAAACCAAAAAAGCGGACGTGCCGCCAGCCGCCAAACCGTCGTTGCATTAATCGCGTGCCAGGAAAAGCCATCTGCCCATGATTCATATCCCGAAATCGGAATACAGCCGTCGCCGCAAGGCCTTGATGGCGCAGATGGAACCCAACAGCATCGCGATCCTGCCCGCCGCCGCCGTTGCCATCCGCAACCGCGACGTCGAGCACGTCTATCGCCAGGACAGCGATTTCCAGTACCTGAGCGGCTTTCCCGAGCCTCAAGCGGTCCTCGTGTTGATGCCGGGGCGTGCCCATGGCGAATACATCCTGTTCTGCCGTGAGCGCAACGCCGAGCGAGAGTTGTGGGACGGTTTACGCGCCGGCCAGGAAGGCGCGATCCGCGACTTTGGCGCCGACGACGCTTTCCCCATTACCGACATCGACGACATCCTGCCGGGCCTGATCGAAGGGCGTGACCGGGTGTATTCGGCCATGGGCAGCAACCCCGAATTCGACCGGCACCTGATGGACTGGATCAACGTGATCCGCTCTAAAGCGCACCTCGGTGCCCAGCCGCCGAACGAATTTGTTGCGCTGGATCATCTGCTTCACGACATGCGCCTGTATAAATCGGCGGCAGAAGTGAAGGTAATGCGCGAAGCCGCACGGATTTCCGCCCAGGCGCACATCCGCGCGATGCAGGCCAGCCGCGTGGGGCTGCACGAGTTCAGCCTTGAAGCCGAACTTGACTACGAGTTCCGCAAGGGCGGCGCGAAGATGCCGGCCTACGGTTCAATCGTCGCCGCCGGGCGCAACAGCTGCATCCTGCATTACCAGCAGAATGACGCGGTGCTCAAGGACGGTGACCTGGTGCTGATCGACGCCGGTTGCGAGATCGACTGCTACGCCAGCGACATCACCCGCACCTGGCCGGTCAACGGCAAGTATTCACCTGAACAGAAAGCGATCTACGAGTTGGTGCTGGCGTCGCAAGAAGCCGCCTTCGCCGAAATCGCCCCGAACAAACACTGGAATCAGGCGCACGAAGCCACGGTCCGGGTGATTACCACCGGGCTGGTGAAGCTCGGCCTGTTGCAGGGTGACGTCGACGAACTGATCGCCAGCGAAGCCTACAAAGCGTTTTACATGCACCGCGCCGGCCACTGGCTGGGGATGGATGTGCATGACGTCGGCGAATACAAGGTCGGCGGCGAATGGCGTGTGCTAGAGGTCGGCATGGCGCTGACGGTGGAGCCGGGGATCTACATTTCCCCGGACAACCAGAACGTGGCGAAGAAATGGCGCGGCATCGGCGTGCGCATCGAGGACGACGTGGTGGTGACCAAGACTGGTTGTGAAATATTGACCAAAGGCGTGCCGAAAACGGTCGCCGACATCGAGGCCCTGATGGCGCAAGCGCGGACACAAGCAGCATGAGCCGGGTCAATCTGGCAATCATCGGTGGCGGCCTGGTCGGCGCCAGTCTCGCGCTGGCGTTGCAAGCCGGGGCTAAAGCGCGCGGCTGGAAGATCGTCCTGATCGAGCCCTTCGCTCCGGGCGATACCTATCAGCCGAGCTACGACGCCCGCTCTTCGGCACTGTCCTATGGCGCCAAACAGATTTACCAACGGTTGGGCGTTTGGCAGGAGATCTCCCGCCGCGCCGAGCCGATCAAGCAGATTCATGTCTCCGACCGTGGACGTTTTTCCACCGCACGTTTATCGGCGATGGAAGAAGGCGTTCCGGCACTGGGTTACGTGGTGGAAAACGCCTGGCTCGGCCAATGCCTCTGGCAAGGTCTGGACAAGGACGTGGTCACCTGGCGTTGCCCGGCGGAAGTCACGCGCATGGAGCCGCTGACCGATGGCTACCGCCTGACCCTCAATGACGAAACCACCCTGGAATGCGACCTCGCGGTGCTCGCTGATGGCGGCCGTTCGGGCCTGCGCGAGCAACTGGGGATCGGCATCAAGACGCGTCCGTACAACCAGAGCGCGCTGATCGCCAACATCACCCCGAGCGAAGCGCACAACGGCATGGCGTTCGAGCGATTCACCGACGACGGCCCGATGGCGCTGTTGCCGCTGCCGGAAAACCGCTGCGCGTTGGTCTGGACCCGTCTGGGCATGGACGCACAGCGGCTGGCCGCTCTGGATGAAAAGAGCTTCCTCAGCGAATTGCAGGGTGTGTTCGGTTATCGCCTCGGCACGTTGAAACAGGTCGGCGCGCGGCATCTGTACCCGCTGACGCTGATCGAAGCCGAAGAGCAGGTGCGTCCGCATCTGGCGATCCTCGGCAACGCGGCTCACAGCTTGCACCCGATTGCCGGCCAGGGTTTCAACCTGTCGCTGCGTGATGCCCAAGCCTTGGCGGAGGCCTTGTTGGCCAGCGAGAGCGGGCCGGGCGACTTTGCCACTTTGCAGGCTTACCGTGAGCGCCAGCGTCTGGATCAAAACCTGACCGTGGGCTTCTCCGATCAGGTCACCCGCTTGTTCGGCAGCACCCAGCCGCTGGTGTCGCTGGGTCGTAATCTCGGCTTGCTCGGTCTCGATCTGCTGCCGCCGGCCAAGCGCTGGTTCGCCCGACAGGCCATGGGTCTGGGTACGCGTCCTGATGCTTAACTGGCTGTCGAAGACGTTCGGCAAAGCGCGGTTGATGCGCTGGTTCATGTCCTTTTACCCGCCGTACGTTGGCGCCGGGGTTCGGGTGCGGCACATCAGCGATGACTTTCGCGACATCACGGTGTCCATGGGCCTGAGCTGGTACAACCGCAATTACGTGGGCACCCAGTTTGGTGGCAGTCTGTATTCGATGGTCGACCCGTTCTACATGTTGATGCTGATGGAGAACCTCGGGCACCGTTACATCGTCTGGGACAAAGCCGCCGACATCGATTTCATTTCCCCGGGCAAAGGCCCGGTGTTCGCCAGATTCCGCATCGACGAGACCTTGCTCGACGACATCCGTCGGCAAACGGCCGATGGCGAAAAATACCTGCCGCAATTGCAGGTCGATATTCACGACGGCGCCGGCACCTTGGTGGCGCGGGTCGAAAAAACCCTTTACGTGCGGCTCAAGCCGCAAGCGAGACAGGCTTAAGCATGGACATGCGCGCAGATCTGCTGATTGTCGGGGCCGGAATGGTCGGTAGCGCCTTGGCGCTGGCGTTGCAGGACAGCGGGCTGGAAGTCCTGTTGCTGGACGGCAGCCCCCTGAGCGTCAAACCCTTCGATGGCCAGGCACCGTTCGAGCCGCGGGTGAGCGCCTTGTCGGCGGCCAGCCAGCGGATTCTCGAGCGCCTGGGCGTGTGGGACGGCATTGCCAAGCGACGTAGCAGCCCTTACACCGACATGCACGTCTGGGACGGCAGCGGCACCGGGCAGATCCATTTCTCGGCTACCAGCGTACATGCCGACGTGCTTGGGCACATCGTCGAGAACCGTGTGGTTCAGGACGCCTTGCTCGACCGTTTGCACGACTGCGACCTCGGGATGCTGGCCAATGCGCGCCTGGAACAGATGCGCCGCTCGGGCGATGACTGGCTGCTCACTCTGGCCGACGGCCGCACCTTGCGTGCACCGTTGGTGATTGCGGCGGACGGCGCCAACTCGGCCGTTCGGAGGCTGACCGGCATGGCGACGCGCGAGTGGGACTATATGCACCACGCGATTGTCACCAGCGTGCGCAGCTCCAAAGCGCATCAAATGACCGCCTGGCAGCGTTTCACCGATAACGGTCCGCTGGCGTTTTTGCCGCTGGAGCGTGATGGGCAGCAGGATTGGTGTTCGATCGTCTGGTCGACCACGCCGAGTGAAGCCGAACGCCTGATGGCGCTGGACGACGATGGCTTCTGCCGCGAGCTGGAGCGCGCCTTTGAAGGGCGACTCGGCAGCGTGCTCAGCGCCGATTCGCGTTTGTGTGTGCCGCTGCGTCAGCGTCACGCCAAGCGTTATGTGGCCGAAGGCCTGGCATTGATCGGCGACGCGGCGCACACCATTCACCCACTGGCGGGGCAGGGCGTGAACCTTGGTTTCCTGGATGCTGCCGTGTTGGCCGAAGTGCTGCTGCAAGCGTTCGAGCGGGGTGAACGCTTGGCGGATGTCAAAGTGCTGAGCCGCTACGAGCGCCGGCGCATGCCGCACAACCTGGCGCTGATGGCGGCGATGGAGGGGTTTGAGCGGTTGTTCCAGGCTGATCCGCTGCCGGTGCGCTGGTTGCGCAATGCCGGGTTGAAGATGGTTGAGCAGATGCCCGAGGCCAAGGCGTTGTTTGTGCGTGAGGCGCTTGGACTCACCGGGGATTTGCCTGCATTGGCCAAGGCATAAGTTATTGGGTGTGGCTTATGGCCTCATCGCGAGCAAGCTTGCTCCCACATGGATTTTCGGTGTTCACAAAACCCATGTGGGAGCGAGCTTGCTCGCGATGGGGCCGGAACATTCACCGCAAAACTCTGGTGATGCAACATCTGGTAACTCCTCCGCGAACTGATCGATTGAGATGCTAAATGTGAGTCCTTATCATTTGCCCTCACTTTTTCAATCGAGAGATCGCTCCCCATGTTGCCGAAGCGTCTACTGACCGCACTCGCCCTGTCCCTGATTGGCAGCACCGCCGCCCAGGCCGCTGATGAGGTGGTGGTTTACTCCTCGCGTATCGACGAGCTGATCAAACCGGTCTTCGACGCCTACACCGCCAAGACCGGGGTGAAGGTGAAGTTCATCACCGACAAGGAAGCGCCGCTGATGCAGCGCATCAAGGCCGAGGGCGAGAACGCCACCGCCGACCTGCTGTTGACGGTCGATGCCGGCAACCTCTGGCAGGCCGAGCAAATGGGCATCCTGCAGCCATTCACCTCCAAAGTGATCGACACCAACATTCCGCTGCAATACCGTGCCGCCTCCCATGCCTGGACCGGCCTGAGCCTGCGGGCGCGGACTATCGCTTACTCCACTGATCGCGTGAAGCCGGGCGAGCTGACCACCTACGAAGCACTGGCCGACAAGAACTGGGAGGGTCGCCTGTGCCTGCGCACGGCGAAGAAGGTCTACAACCAGTCCCTGACCGCCACGATGATCGAAGTCCACGGCGCCGAAAAAACCGAGAAGATCCTCAAGGGCTGGGTGAGCAACCTGTCCACCGACGTGTTCTCGGATGACGTTGCGGTGCTGGAAGCGATCAATGCGGGCCAGTGTGATGTCGGTATCGTCAACACCTACTACTATGGTCGCCTGCACAAGCAGAAGCCCGATTTGGGCGTGAAGCTCTTCTGGCCGAACCAGGCTGACCGCGGGGTACACGTCAACCTGTCGGGTATTGGCCTGACCAAACACGCACCGCACCCGGAAGCGGCCAAGGCACTGGTGGAGTGGATGACCACTCCTGAGGCGCAAAAGATTTTCGCTGACGTGAACCAGGAATTCCCGGCCAATCCGGCGGTGGCACCTTCGGAAGAAGTGGCGGCGTGGGGCAAGTTCGTGGCCGATACCCTGCCGGTGGAAGTGGCCGGCAAGCGTCAGGCCGAAGCGATACGCATGATGGATCGCGCTGGCTGGAACTGAGACTGTTGCCTTTGTGTCGAGTGACTCACCTGTGGCGATGCGGCGTTCCGACAAGCCCCCTCGCCACAAAGCAAGCTCGCTCTCTTCTCGGCCAGTGGCCCAACATTTTCTAGAGAACCCCTTTGGCCCACCCCGCCCAACGCCGCTGGTATCCCCTGGTCTTCGCCATCGCTGCGCTGGTCTTGTTGCCCCTCAGTGTTTTACTGCTGTCCTGGCAATCCATCGATCAACAGATCTGGTCCCACCTCTGGGACACGCAGATGCCGCGCCTTTTGGGCAACACCCTGACCCTGATAGTCGGCGTCGGGGTCGGCGTCACTTTGCTCGGCGTCAGCCTCGCGTGGCTGACCAGCCTCTGTGAGTTCCCCGGCCGGCGCTGGCTGGACTGGGCCCTGATGCTGCCGTTTGCGATTCCGGCCTACGTGCTGGCGTTTGTCTTCGTCGGCCTGCTGGATTTCGCCGGCCCTGTGCAAACCCTGATGCGCGAGTGGTTTGGCACCGGCCTGAGGTTGCCGCGTGTGCGCTCCACCGGCGGGGTCATTGTCGTGCTGGTGCTGGTTTTCTATCCCTACGTCTATCTGCTGGCCCGCACCGCGTTCCTCGCCCAGGGCAAAGGCTTGATGGAAGCCGCCCGGGTGCTCGGTCAATCGCCGTGGCAGGCGTTCTGGCGAGTCGCCTTGCCGATGGCGCGCCCGGCCATTGGCGCGGGGGTGGCGTTGGCGCTGATGGAAACCCTGGCGGATTTTGGTGCGGTATCGGTGTTCAACTTCGACACGTTCACCACCGCCATCTACAAAACCTGGTACGGATTCTTCAGCCTTTCCACCGCCGCCCAACTGGCCAGCCTGTTGCTGTTGGTGGTGATGGTTGTGCTCTACGGCGAACGTCGTGCTCGCGGGGCCAATCGGGCGAGCAACGAACGGCCGCGGGTCAAGGCGCTGTATCACTTGCGGGGTTTCAAGGCGCTGGCGGCGATGAGCTGGTGCGGTCTGGTGTTTGCCTGTGCGTTCGTCATTCCGATGCTGCAACTGCTGGTGTGGTTCTGGCAGCGCGGGCGTTTCGATCTGGATGAGCGTTATACCGGCCTGATTCTTCACACTTTGTACTTGGGCGGCATGGCGGCGCTGATCACGGTCAGCGTTGCCCTGGTGCTGGCGTTTGCGCGACGCCTGGAACCGACCCGAACGATCCGCGCCGGCATCGGCCTGGCCAACCTCGGCTATGCCTTGCCGGGTTCGGTGTTGGCGGTGTCGATCATGCTGGCGTTCAGTTACCTGGATCGCGAGCTGGTGGTCCCTTTGTCCGGCTGGCTCGGCGGCGCTGGCAAGCCTTTGCTGCTGGGCAGCCTGTCGGCGTTGTTGCTGGCCTATCTGGTGCGTTTCATCGCAGTGGCATACGGGCCACTGGAAAGCAGCCTGGCGCGTATACGGCCATCTTTGCCCGAAGCAGCACGTAGCCTTGGCGTCAGTGGGCCACGACTGTTTTTCAAGGTGTATCTGCCATTGTTGTTGCCGGGCACGTTGAGCGCCGCGTTGCTGGTGTTCGTCGATGTGCTCAAGGAAATGCCCGCCACCCTGCTGATGCGCCCGTTTGGCTGGGACACGCTGGCCGTGCGGATCTTTGAAATGACCAGCGAAGGGGAGTGGGCGAGGGCGTCTTTGCCGGCACTGACGCTGGTTTTGGTCGGCCTGTTACCGGTCATCGGATTGATTCGACGTTCGGCGCATCGAAACAGCTAGGTGCCAGTCCTACACCTTGCGGCTACAATGCGCGGCATTCGGTGCGGTCCGTCTGACAGACCCGGTAGCTGAAATCGGCTGAAAGCCTTCTATTTCAAGGTTTTCACCCCGTGCAGCGCCTGTCCGCACCTTCGCCACGCCCGGAAGGAGAAACCCATGGGACAGCGTACGCCTCTGTATGACCTTCATCTCGCCCTCGGCGCGAAGATGGTCGATTTTGGCGGTTGGGATATGCCTCTGCATTACGGCTCGCAGGTCGAGGAACACCACCAGGTGCGCCGCGATTGCGGGGTTTTCGATGTATCCCACATGACCGTGATCGATGTCAGCGGCCCCCAGGCCAAGGCCTGGCTCCAGCATTTGCTGGCCAATGATGTCGAACGCCTGCACAGCCCCGGCCGTGCCTTGTACAGCACCATGCTCAATGAGCGCGGCGGCATCGTCGACGACATGATCGTCTATCGCCTCGACGACGGTTATCGCCTGGTGGTCAACGCCTCCACCCGCAATCAAGACCTCGCCTGGATGCAGGCTCACCTCGATGGCTTTGATGTGCAGCTCAACGAGCGTGCAGAGCTGGCGATGCTGGCGATTCAAGGCCCTCATGCCCGTCAAAAAATCTGCGAACTGGTCTCCCAGGCGCGCAGCAATCTGATCCAGCTGCTCAAGCCATTCGAAGGCCAGCCGGAAGGTGACTGGTTCATCGCCCGTACCGGTTACACCGGCGAGGATGGATTGGAAATCGTTCTACCGGCTGATCAAGCTCCAGGATTTTTCAACGACCTGGTCGGCGCGGGCATTTCCCCCATCGGCCTGGGTGCGCGGGATACCTTGCGGGTCGAAGCCGGCATGAACCTCTACGGTCAGGACATTCATCAAGATGTATCGCCACTGGCGTCCAATATGGCCTGGAGCATTGCCTGGGAACCGGCCTCTCGCCAGTTCATCGGGCGCACCGCCCTGGAAGCCGAACGGGCCGGCGGCGTACAGCACAAACTGGTGGGACTGGTCCTTGAGGAGCGCGGTGTTTTGCGCGCTCATCAAGTGGTCCGCATCGCCAATGTTGGCGAAGGGGAGATCACCAGTGGTAGTTTCTCTCCTACGCTTAGCAAGTCGATAGCACTGGCGCGCGTGCCGATGGCAACTGCCGACCGCGCAGAAGTGGAAATCCGTGGCAAGTGGTACCCGGTCCGAGTGGTCAAGCCGACCTTCGTACGCCATGGCAAAACCTTGATCTAACCTTTTTTGGCGGACTACGACCGCTGACATTTTTCTTGAGGACACAGAACATGAGCGATATTCCTGCCGACCTGCGTTTTGCCGAAAGTCACGAATGGGCCCGCCTGGAAGCCGACGGCACCGTCGCCGTGGGCATTAGCGATCACGCGCAGGAAGCGCTGGGTGATGTGGTGTTCGTCGAGCTGACTGAAGTCGGCAACAAGTTTGCTGCTGAAGATCAGGCGGGCGTCGTTGAATCGGTGAAAGCCGCCTCCGACATCTACTCCCCGATTGCCGGTGAAGTGATTGCGGTCAACGAAGAACTGAGCGCCAACCCGGAACTGCTCAACACCGACCCGTACGGCGCGTGGATCTTCAAGCTCAAGCCAAGCAACACCGCTGACCTGGAAAAACTGCTCGATGCGGCCGGCTACAAGGCTGCGATCGGCGAGTAATTCTCGCCCTGCGAAATCCAATGTGGGAGCGAGCCTGCTCGCGAAAGCGGTGTGTCAGCAAACATTTATGCCAGCTGACACTCCCACTTCGCGAGCAGGCTCGCTCCCACAGGTTTTATCGCTTCAGAACTGCCTTGACCGCTGCCACCGAACGCTCGACATCCGCTTTGCTCATCGCCGTGAACATCGGCAACGACACAATCAAACGGCCGACCCGCTCGGCGACCGGGAACATCCCCTCCTTGAACCCGCGTTCGCGGTAAAGGCTCAGCAAGTGAATCGGCGGATAGTGATAGCCGATACCGACGCCCAACGCCTGCATCTGCTCCATGAAAGTCGCCCGTGCTGGCAAGCCATCCCCTCGCTCCGGCAACACCAGCTGGAACAAATGCCAGTTGCTGTTCTCGAAATCCGCCGGGGGCAGTTGAGCCCCGTACTGCGCTTCGAAATCCTCACCAAAACACGCGAAATAGTGCCGTGCCAGTTCGCGGCGATGGGTCGTGATGGCTTCGATGTGAGCAAATTGCCCAAGGCCGATGGCCGCCGCGACGTCGGTCATGTTGAACTTGCCGCCCAACACATCGACATCCAGGCCATCGAAACCGCTGCGGGTCACGCCCTGCAGACGGTACTTCTGCGCCAGTCGCACTTCCTCATCATTGTTCAACACCAGGCAGCCGCCCTCTGACGAGGTGACGTTCTTGTTCGCCTGGAAACTGAACGACACGAAATCACCGGTCGAGCCGATGCGCTGGCCGTTCCAGCTCGAACCCAAGGCTTGTGCGGCGTCTTCGACAATCCGCAATCCGTGTTTTTTGGCGATCGCATACAACCGGCTCATGTCCACCGGCAAACCGGCGAGGTACACCGGAATGACCGCTTTGGTCCGCGGCGTGATTGCGGCCTCCAACTGATCCAGGTCGATGTTGCGGGTGATCGGGTCGATGTCGGCAAACACCGGCGTGGCACCGACTTCCAGAATGACGTTGGCGGTGGCCACCCAGGAAATCGGCGTGGTGATCACTTCATCGCCCGGTCCGACCCCGGCAATGCGCAGGGCGATTTCCATGGTGCAGGTGCCGGAATTGAAGGTGAGCACCGGGCGCCCGCCAAAAAAATCCGAGAGTTGTTGCTCAAAGGCCTGGACCTTGGGGCCGCTGGTAATCCAGCCCGAGCGCAATACGTCGCCCACCGCGGCAATCGTCGCTTCATCGATGGTGGGTTTGGAGAACGGCAGGAAAGGCTGTTGGCTCATAAATTCAGGCACCTGATCAGCGGACATTAGGCAGATGCCCAGCATGATGTCCGCAATGGTCGTCGGCGCCAAGCCATCCGCCCGGATATCGACTGCTATGCTGGTTTGACCGTGTTGCATCGACGCTGAGCGCCAGTCAAGAGAGAGCCCGTCATGTCCCAGTTGCCGTCCCTGAGCCAGTTACGCGACCCCAATGCCTTTCTGCGCCGCCACCTCGGGCCCGATGCCGCCGAGCAGCAGGCGATGCTCGACAGCCTCGGCCTTGGCAGCCGGGTCGAACTGATCGAGCAGACGGTGCCGCCGGGTATCCGCCTGAACCGCCCACTCGACCTTCCACCCGCCCTCGATGAGCAAGCCGCGCTGGCCAAGCTGCGTGGCTACGCCGAGCAAAACCAGGTCTGGACCAGCCTGATCGGCATGGGCTACCACGGGACCCTGACGCCGACCGTGATTGTGCGTAACGTCCTGGAAAACCCCGGTTGGTACACCGCATACACGCCTTATCAGCCAGAGATTGCCCAAGGCCGGCTCGAAGCGCTGCTGAATTTCCAGCAACTGACCATCGACCTCACCGGCCTGGATCTGGCCAACGCGTCCTTGCTGGATGAAGCCACAGCCGCCGCTGAAGCCATGGCGCTGGCCAAGCGGGTTGCCAAGTCCAAAAGCAATCTGTTCTTCGTCGACCAGAACTGCCATCCGCAGACCATCTCCGTGGTACAGACCCGTGCCGAAGGCTTCGGCTTCGAGCTGATCATCGACACTGTGGATAACTTGAAACAGCACCAGGTGTTCGGTGCCCTGCTGCAATACCCCGACACCCATGGCGAGATCCACGATCTGCGGCCGTTGATCGATCACCTCCATGCTCAGCAAGCCCTGGCGTGTGTTGCCACTGATTTGCTGAGTTTGCTGCTGCTGACCCCGCCGGGAGAGTTGGGCGCCGATGTGGTGTTTGGCTCATCCCAGCGTTTCGGCGTGCCCATGGGCTACGGCGGACCGCACGCGGCGTTTTTTGCCAGCCGCGATGAGTACAAGCGGGCAATTCCCGGGCGGATCATCGGCGTGTCCAAGGATGCTCGCGGCAATGTTGCCTTGCGCATGGCCCTACAAACCCGCGAGCAACACATTCGCCGGGAGAAGGCCAACTCGAACATTTGCACCGCGCAGGTGTTGCTGGCCAACATCGCCAGTTTCTACGCGGTGTACCACGGTCCTGAAGGGCTCAAGCGCATTGCCCAGCGTGTGCATCGCTTGACCTGCATCCTCGCTGCCGGCCTTGAGCGGCATGGCGTCAGCCGCCTCAACCAGCACTTCTTTGACACACTGACCCTGGACGTCGGCGGCACCCAGACCGCGATCATCGAAAGCGCACAAGCGGCGCAGATCAATGTGCGGATTCTGGGGCGAGGACGGTTGGGGTTGAGCCTCGATGAAACCTCCGACGAAACCACCGTCGCCAAGTTGTTCGATGTGTTCCTTGGCGCCGATCATGGTTTGAATGTCGACGATCTGGACGCTGAAACGCTGGCGTCCGGCATTCCTGACGGACTGCTGCGCGCCTCGCCTTATCTGCGTCACCCGGTGTTCAATGCGCACCACAGCGAAACCGAGATGCTGCGCTACCTCAAGCAACTGGAGAACAAGGACCTCGCCCTCAACCAGTCGATGATCCCGCTGGGCTCCTGCACCATGAAACTTAACGCGACCAGCGAGATGATTCCCATCACCTGGCCGCAGTTCGCCAACCTGCACCCGTTCGTGCCGAAGGAACAGGCCGTGGGTTATTCGCTGATGATCGAAGAGCTGGAACGCTGGCTCTGCGCGATCACCGGTTTCGATGCGATTTGCATGCAACCCAACTCCGGCGCCCAGGGCGAATACGCCGGGTTGCTGGCAATTCGCAAATACCACGAGAGCCGACACCAAGGGGCGCGGGACGTCTGCCTGATTCCGTCTTCGGCCCACGGTACCAACCCGGCCTCGGCGCAAATGGCCGGGATGCGCGTGGTGATTGTCGAGTGCGACGAAGCCGGCAACGTTGATCTGGATGACCTCAAGCAAAAAGCCTCGGAGGCGGGGGACAAACTCGCGTGCCTGATGGCGACGTATCCATCGACCCACGGCGTTTACGAGGAAGGCATCAGCGAGATCTGTGACGTTATCCACAGCCACGGCGGCCAGGTGTACATGGATGGCGCCAACCTCAATGCCCAGGTTGGCCTCGCCCGCCCGGCGGACATTGGCGCCGACGTCTCGCACATGAACCTGCACAAGACCTTCTGTATTCCCCATGGCGGCGGCGGGCCGGGCATGGGGCCGATTGGTGTGCGGGCGCACCTGGCGCCGTTCGTGGCCAATCACCCGGTGGTGCCCATCGACGGGCCATTGCCGCAGAACGGCGCCGTGAGCGCGGCGCCTTGGGGCAGTGCGAGCATTTTGCCGATCAGCTGGATGTACATCGCGATGATGGGGCCGCAACTGGCGGACGCCAGCGAAGTGGCGATCCTCGCCGCGAATTACCTGGCGCAGCATTTATCCGGGGCGTTCCCGGTGCTCTACACCGGTCGCAACGGGAGGGTAGCTCACGAATGCATTCTGGATTTGCGCCCGCTGAAGGCGCTGACCGGCATCAGTGAAGAAGACGTTGCCAAGCGCCTGATGGATTACGGTTTCCATGCGCCGACCATGTCGTTTCCCGTGCCGGGGACGTTGATGGTCGAGCCGACCGAAAGTGAATCGAAGGCCGAGCTGGACCGGTTCATCGGAGCGATGCTGAGCATCCGTGCGGAAATCAGCGAGGTGGAAAACGGCAATTGGCCGGCCGAGGACAACCCGCTGAAGCGTTCACCGCACACCTTGGCGGACATCACCGGGGTGTGGGAGCGGTCGTACAGCATCGAGCAAGCGGTGACGCCGGATGCGCACACCCGACAGCACAAATACTGGCCGGTGGTGAACCGGGTGGATAACGTTTATGGCGACCGGAATCTGTTTTGCGCCTGCGTCCCGGTGGATGACTACCGCTGAACTACCGAAACACAAATTCCCCTGTGGGAGCGAGCCTGCTCGCGAAGAGGGCGTGTCAGTCGACATTGATGTTGCCTGTTACACCGCCTTCGCGAGCAGGCTCGCTCCCACAGGGGATGATTTTCAGGGCAAAAAAATGCCGCTCAGTGAGCGGCATTTTTGTATCGATGGACTTACTTCGAAGCGACGGCGTTCTTCGCCAGAATCGCATTCGCCAGTTCCATGTCCGTCGCCTGCAGGCCCGGGTTGTCGGCGCGGACTTTCTGCATCGCCGCTTCCAGGTAAGGGCCGCGAATGCCGCCGTCACTGGCAACAAAGCTCCCTGCATCGTCCTGGGCCGCGACGATCAGTTTGTGATCCTTGAACGTCAGGTAGGTCGAGCCGGTGGTCGCACCCGACGAAAGGACGTTAGTCCAAAAGCTATCGGCCATCGCGGAACCGACTGGAAGGGACAGCAGCGCGACGGTGGCGACAGCAAGTTTGAAACGCATGATGGGTGACTCCACTGGGTTAACTACACGGCCTTGGATAGCCATCCCCCCATCCAGTTCCATACACCCGCGTCTACTTTTGCTCGCTCTGCGGCGTCACGCGCAGCACCTCTTCGATCGTGGTCAAACCCGCCGCCACTTTCTGCGCGCCCGACAGCCGCAAGCTGCGCATACCCTCCTTGAAGGCCTGACGCCGGATCGCCAGCAGGTCGGTGTCCGGGTTGATCAACGCTTTGACGCCGTCTGTGAGTTGCATGATTTCGTAGACCCCGGCGCGGCCGTGATAGCCGGTGTCGCGACATTCCAGGCAGCCGATGGCGCGTTGTGCGTTGCTCGGCAGCGGGGCTTGCCAGGGTTTGGTCAAGGTTTGCCAATCCTCTTCGCCCAGTGTCAGTGGCGCCTTGCAGTGGGGGCACAACGTTCGCACCAGACGCTGGGCCATGACGCCCAGCACCGTGGCTTTGATCAGGTAATGCGGCACGCCGAGTTCCAGCAGGCGACTGATCGCGCTCGGTGCGTCGTTGGTGTGCAGCGTCGAGAGCACCAAGTGACCGGTGAGCGCCGCCTGAATCGCCATCTCGGCGGTTTCGAGGTCGCGAATCTCGCCAATCATGATGATGTCCGGGTCTTGCCGCATCAGTGCGCGCACGCCGGCGGCGAAGGTCAGGTCGATGTTGTGCTGGACCTGCATCTGGTTGAACGCGGGCTCGACCATTTCAATCGGGTCTTCGATGGTGCAGAGGTTGACCTCGGGCGTCGCCAGTTTTTTTAGCGTGGTGTACAGCGTGGTGGTCTTGCCGGAACCGGTCGGCCCGGTGACCAGAATGATGCCGTTGGGCTGACGGGTCATGTCCTGCCAGCGGCGCAGGTCCTCGGCGGAAAAGCCCAGCTGATCGAAATCCTTGAGGAGCACTTCCGGATCGAAAATCCGCATGACCATTTTTTCGCCAAACGCCGTCGGCAATGTCGACAACCGCAACTCGACTTCGCCGCCGTCCGGGGTCTTGGTTTTCACCCGGCCGTCCTGGGGTTTGCGCTTTTCCGCGACGTTCATCCGCCCCAGGCTTTTCAGGCGACTGACGATGGCCATGGTCACTTGCGGCGGGAATTGATAGACGTTGTGCAACACGCCGTCGATGCGAAAACGCACCGTGCCTTGCTCACGTCGGGGTTCGATGTGGATATCGCTGGCGCGCTGCTGGAAGGCGTACTGAAACAGCCAGTCGACAATGTTGACGATGTGCGCGTCATTGGCGTCCGGCTCCTGGTCGCTGGCGCCGAGGTTGAGCAGCTGTTCGAAGTTGCCCAGGTTAGACGCCTGCTGATCGGCGTTGCTGGCGCCGCTGACCGATTTGGCCAGGCGGAAAAACTCCACGCTGAAGCGCTGAATGTCGACCGGGTTGGCCACGACCCGTTTGATCGGCAGCTTCAGCACGTGGGTCAGGTCGGCTTCCCAGCCGCTGACGTAAGGCTGGGCGCTGGCCACGGTCACCGCATCGCGGTCGATCGACACCGCGAGAATCTTGTGGCGCTGGGCAAAGGCGTAGGACATCAGCGGCGTGATGGCCGCGACGTTGATCTTCAGTGGATCAATGCGCAAGTAAGGCTGGCCGGCCTGCTGCGACAGCCACAGGGTCAGGCTTTCCAGGTCCAGGTGTTTGCCGGGACGGCTGAGATCGTCGAGCTGTTGGCTGGCGATGAATTCCAGCGGATGCATCTGACCATGGGCGGCGTGGCGGCGGCGGGCGTTGAGCGCGTGCTCGGCCGAGTCCTGGCTGATGAAGCCTTGGGCGACCAGTTCGCGCAGCAAATCATTGAGATCCAGCCAGCGGTCCTGAATGGCAAGTTGAACGGACATGCGGGCTCCTCATGAACAACAGTCCGCAAAGGATAGTCGCGCAGCCGTCGACCGTTGGGCCACTACCCGACGAAGCCGTGTCGGGGTTTTTCAGCCTGCCGCCTGGGCCAGTTGATCCCACGCTGCCTCAGCGGTTTGCAACTCGACCGAGCAGACGCTGATCAGGTTACGTAATTTTTCTGCAATGACTTGGGCGCGGTGCCAACTGAGACCGTCCATGACGATATCGATCGACAGCAAATCCTCCTGGCGCTGCACGTTGACCTGTTGCGGCGTCAAAAACTGCAAGGCGAACAGATTGAGCGCCCGGCACAGCAGATCCGGCTCGGCCTCGGCCAGCAGTTGGTAATGAACGCGGCAGTGGGCGTTGCCGACGTTCCAGACATCAGCGCGGGTGGACGGGGTGTGGACGGCTTCTAGGTGCGGCATGGTCGGACTCCAAAATCACTGGAGGAATTTTTACATTCGTTGCCGGGCATTTCTTATCTATGATTGGGCTAATTGACGATTCATCGAATCGTTTAATTCGAATAACGGACGATTGAAGGTTTTCCTATGCAAAGCGAGCTGGATGGCTACGACCGCAAGATTCTCGCGTTGCTGCAAGAGGACGCTTCGCTCTCCAGCGCGCAGATTGCCGAACAGGTAGGGCTGTCGCAGTCGCCGTGCTGGCGGCGAATTCAGCGGATGAAGGAGGAGGGGATCATTCGTGGGCAGGTCACGCTGCTGGACCGCAAGAAGATCGGCCTGAACACGCAGATCTTTGCCGAGATCAAACTCAACGCACACGGGCGTTCGAACTTCACTGAATTCACCGAGGCGATTCGCGGCTTTCCCGAGGTGCTGGAGTGTTATGTGCTGATGGGGTCGGTGGATTTTTTGCTGCGGATCGTCACGGCGGACATTGAGGCGTATGAGCGGTTTTTCTTTGAAAAACTGTCGATGGTGCCGGGGATACAGGAAGTGAACTCGATTGTGGCGTTGTCGGAGATCAAGTCGACGACGAGTTTGCCGGTCTGAGTTTTGCGGTGAATGTGCTGGCCCCTTCGCGAGCAAGCCCGCTCCCACCTTCGACCGCATTCTTCTGCGAGAACTCGATTAAATGTGGGAGCGGGCTTGCTCGCGAAGGCGGTTTTACATACGCAGCAGCATTTTCCAGGCACGATTCTGATACACCGCAATCGCCTGCTGCTTACGCGCATCCAGCGATTCATCGGTGATCGGCTCGTTGGCCAGTTGCGCCAGCTGTTTCAGCTCACCGTACAGGCGATCCATCTCCGGGATATCCAGCACGCCACGGGCATGGTGCAGCCACGCCTGAATGCGCTCGATGCGCGGCAGTTGCTCGGCCAGATCTTCCGGCTGTTGCTGATAACGCTGCAGTTGCAGGGACGTTGCTTCTTCACCCAGCAAACGTGGCAACCAGCTACCCAGTTGCGCAGCGCCTTGGCGATTGCCGCGAACGTTACGATCAGCCGCCCAGGTGCGAGCCAACAACCAACGCGAAGTGTTCAGCGAGAACAGGCCCCAGCGCGGGTCTTCCAGCTCTTCGAGGAATTGTTCCGGTGCGGCTTTGCGCACGTCTTCGTCATCGATACCGGCCTGTACCAGCGGACGCCAGTCTTCGAGCAACGCATCCAGCGCCAGGCGCAGGTCGTGTGTCGACTGACGTGGAGCGGCCTGGCCCAGGCTGCTGAGCAAAGCACGCAATTCAGCGAGGTTTTCGACCCAGTCCAGCAACAGGCGCCAGTGGCCATTGAAGCGATATTGCTCGGCCAGGCGTTGGCTGCTGCCCAGCAAATGCCAGCTCAACGCGGCGAAGGCATCGTCCAGCGGGGTTTCGGCGGTGATTTGCGGCGCCGGCAGGCTCAGCGAATAGCTGTTGGCGTCGTACAGGCGATAGCCGCGCTCAGCCTTGCTGATGTCACACGGCATCAATGCCAGGGTCGCGGCCAGTTCGGCGGCCAATTCCAGCAGGGCAGCCGGCTCGCCTTCGCGCAATTCCAGTTCCAGCTCGCAGATCTCTTCTTTCTGCTTGCCGACGATCACGTGGCCCAGGTCCAGCGCGGCTTCGATGACCACTTTGGTCTTGCCGCGGCCCCAGGCGATTTCAGCGCGTTCGCGAACGAAATCGGTGGTGAAGATCGGCTTGAGGGTTTTCTTGTCCAGCTCGGCCAGCTCTTCAGGCCAGCATTCGCCGTCGAGTTTCTTCACGTCGAGCTTGGCTTTGGGCAGGTTCCAGTCGTATTCGTTACGCTCGGACAAACCGGCAACACTCTGGCCGCGGGTCTTGAGCGTCTGAATCACTTCTTCGCCATCGCGGCGCAGGCGCAGGGCAACCTTGGCGCGGGCCAGGTCGCGCTCAGGCGTGTCGAAGTACTGATTCATCAACTCACGGCGTTCCCAGCCACTTTTGTTGCGTTTTTTCAGGAGCGGGTGCTCGCGCAGGGCGGCGAGGGTTTCGCGGCTGACGCGGAGCTTGATTTCGGTTTCTTTCTGCATGGCCGGAAAATCCAGGATCGGGAGCGCAGCCGGGGGAATGTGTGGCTGCCAAGGTCGTGCAGTGTACAGGAGTGAGCGTTCCTACGCGCCGCGACGGTTTATTCCTGTCGCCAGATGGTTCTATGATGGACTTCAATTCGGGAGTTGGAGTCAGCGATGCCTTTGCCGTCCATGAAAGATCAGTTCGCTGCACTGATCGCTGCGCCGTCGGTGAGTTGCACTCAACCGAATCTGGATCAGACCAACCGCCCGGTGATCGATTTGCTGGCGACGTGGCTGGGTGATCTGGGTTTTGCCTGTGATATCCAGCAAGTCAGCCCCGGCAAGTTCAACTTGCTCGCCAGTTTTGGTTCCGGCCCCGGTGGCCTGGTGCTGGCCGGCCACAGCGACACGGTGCCGTTCGACGGCGCGTTGTGGCAGACCGATCCGCTGAAACTCACCGAAGTCGATGGTCGCTGGGTGGGCCTGGGCAGTTGCGACATGAAGGGCTTTTTCGCCCTGGCCATCGAAGCGGTGATCCCGCTGCTCGATCAGCCGTTCAAGCAACCGCTGCTGATCCTCGCGACCTGCGATGAAGAAAGCTCGATGTCCGGTGCTCGCGCCCTGGCCAAGGCCGGTCGTCCATTGGGCCGCGCAGCGGTCATTGGCGAGCCGACCGGGCTGAAGCCGATCCGCATGCACAAAGGCATCATGATGGAGCGCATCGACATTCTCGGTCAGAGCGGCCATTCCTCGGACCCACGCCTGGGCCACAGCGCTCTTGAAGCGATGCACGACGCGATCGGCGAACTGCGGGGCCTGCGCCTGTTGTGGCAGCGCGAATTCCGCAATCCGCAGTTTGGCGTGCCGACGCCGACCATGAACTTCGGCTGCATCCATGGCGGCGACAACCCTAACCGTATCTGCGGTCAATGCTCGCTGGAGTTCGACCTGCGGCCCTTGCCGGGCATGGATCCCAAGGCTTTGCGTGCGGAGATTCTGCAGCGGCTAAAACCGGTTGCCGAGCGCCATCAGGTGAAGATCGAGTACGCACCGCTGTTCCCCGAGGTGCCGCCCTTTGAGCAGGCCGAAGACGCGGAATTGGTGCGGATCGCTGAAAAGCTTACCGGCCATGGCGCCGAAGCAGTGGCGTTCGGCACCGAAGCGCCTTATCTTCAGCAACTTGGCTGCGAGACACTGGTGCTCGGCCCGGGCGATATCGCCTGCGCCCACCAACCGGGGGAATACCTCGAAATGTCACGTTTACAGCCTACGGTGCATCTATTGCGTCAGTTGATTCAACATTACTGCCTGACACCGGCCAGTTGAGCGACATCTAAATGTGGGAGCGGGCTTGCTCGCGAAAGCGGTATGTCAGACAACATTGAATTGAATGACACGGCCCCTTCGCGAGCAAGCCCGCTCCCACAGGGTTTTGTTTTGGCTGACTAACCGTATAAATTGCCAGTGTCCCAACCCGTATTCATGAGGAGAGCGCGCGTGTCGCCAAGCCTGTTCCGACGATAACCATCAGCCCGCTGTGCGTTTTCAGTTTCGCCCATTTTTTGGCTGCTATTTATTACAGGCCCAGGTTCATGCCCGAATACGTTAATTGGCTTCGTCACGCTTCGCCTTACATCAACGCCCACCGCGATTGCACCTTTGTCGTCATGCTTCCCGGCGATGGGGTGGAGCATCCGAATTTCGGCAATATCGTCCACGACCTGGTGCTGTTGCACAGCCTGGGCGTGCGACTGGTGCTGGTGCACGGTTCCCGTCCGCAAATTGAAACCCGCCTCGCCGCGCGTGGCCTGACCCCGCATTACCACCACGGCATGCGCATCACCGATGCCGCGACGCTGGAGTGTGTGATCGATGCCGTCGGTCAACTGCGCATCGCCATCGAAGCGCGCCTGTCCATGGACATGGCCTCGTCGCCGATGCAGGGCTCGCGCCTGCGGGTGGCCAGCGGCAACCTGGTCACGGCACGGCCGATCGGGGTGCTGGAAGGCGTGGACTATCACCACACCGGCGAAGTGCGCCGGGTCGACCGCAAAGGCATCAATCGCCTGCTGGACGAGCGCTCCATCGTGTTGCTGTCGCCGTTGGGCTACTCGCCGACCGGTGAGATTTTCAACCTCGCCTGCGAAGACGTCGCCACTCGCGCGGCCATCGACCTGGGCGCGGACAAGTTGCTGCTGTTCGGCGCCGACCTGGGCTTGATCGATGAAAACGGTCGTCTGGTGCGTGAATTGCGTCCACAGCAAGTGCCGGCGCATTTGCAGCGCCTGGGCAGCAACTATCAGGCTGAGCTGCTGGATGCGGCGGCTGAAGCATGCCGGGGCGGCGTGGCGCGTAGCCATATCGTCAGCTATGCCGAAGACGGTGCACTGCTCACTGAACTGTTCACCCGTGACGGTGGCGGTACGCTGGTGGCGCAGGAGCAATTCGAAGTGGTGCGTGAAGCCGCGATTGAAGACGTCGGCGGTTTGCTGGACCTGATCAGCCCGCTGGAAGAGCAGGGGATTCTGGTGCGTCGTTCCCGCGAAGTGCTGGAACGTGAGATCGAGCAATTCAGCGTGGTTGAACGCGAAGGCATGATCATCGCCTGTGCGGCGCTGTATCAGATTGCCGATTCGGACGCCGGGGAGCTGGCGTGCCTGGCGGTGAACCCGGAATACCGCCATGGCGGTCGCGGTGATGAGCTGTTGGAGCGCATCGAAACCCGCGCCCGGGCTCAAGGGTTGAAAACCCTGTTCGTACTGACGACCCGCACTGCTCACTGGTTCCGCGAGCGCGGGTTTGTGCCGAGCAGCGTTGAACGCCTGCCGTCGGCACGGGCTTCGCTGTACAACTATCAGCGTAATTCGAAGATCTTCGAAAAGACCCTGTGAAGACAGGCTTTTGTGGCGAGGGGGCTTGTCGGAACGCCGCATTGCCCCGTTCGGCTGCGCAGCAGTCGTGAAATTTGTGTTGCCGCTGCAATTCTGGGGCGGCTCCGCCACCCAACGGGGGCAAGCCCCCTCGCCACAGGGTTCAGCCGTTATTCCGCCACAAACTTCGCACTGACATACGCCGAATAATCCGGCAGCACCGTCTCGACCTTCCCCTGTTCCTTCAAGAACTTCGCCGTCTCGCCAATCGCCTTCGCCGTGCCGCCTTCCAGTAGCGCGGTGGTCTGCTGGGCCTTGGCATCCGGGAACGCGGAACCGGCCAACAACTCCGGTACATCGGCAGCATTCGCACCGGTCAGTTTGGCGATTTTCTGGACCGGCACCGAGTCGGCGGTCCAGCTGTCCTTATGCGCGGCGTAGTCGGCGAACGAGTCGAGCGTGACCTTGGCAAATTTGGCCACCACCTCAGGGTGTTTCTCCGCGTAATCCTTACGCGCGACCCAGACCTCGAAGGTCGGCGCTCCCCACTGACCCACCTGCGCCGCATCGGTCAACGTCTTGCCGGTCTTGCGAATTTCCCCCAACGCCGGCGACCAGACAAACGCGCCATCAATGTCCCCACGCTTCCATGCCGCAGCAATTTCCGCCGGTTGCAGATTCACCACTTTGACTTTCGAGGCGTCCAGGCCCCAGTGCTTGAGTGCGCCGAGCAAGCTGTAGTGAGAGGTTGAAACGAACGGGGTGGCGATGGTCTTGCCGATTAGATCTTCCGGTTTATCGATGCCGCTGCCGTTGCGCACCACCAGGGCTTCCGCCGCATTGATCTGGGCCGACACGATGAACGCAACAATCGGCAGATTGCGCGAAGCGGCCGCAGCCAAAGGACTGGAGCCGAGGTTGCCAATCTGCACGTCACCCGAGGCGATGGCGGTCACCACCTCCGGGCCGCTGTTGAAGCGACGCCAGTCAATTTTTTCGCCGATGGTTTTTTCGTACAGACCGTCCGCCTGGGGGACTTTGCTGGGGTCAATGCCGGTTTGATAACCCACGGTCAAGTTGGCCGCCTGAGCCGAGAGAGAAAATAACAGCGATACACAAACTGTAACAATTGGACTGGATAGTGCGCGTTTGGTCGTCATGACATGGCCTTTCGGTAAGGTTTTGTTTCCGAATTGCTTCAAACGCTAAACGATCTAAAAAACAGCTAATAAATACTATTTAGGAATTAGCTTATGAGCTGGGGGCTCTATTCTGGGGGCAGGAAACGGCGAAGAGCGTAATTCCTAAAGGGTATGAGAAAAGAGAGAGCTAGTTCTTTTCAGGTTTATGACGAACTCATGACCAGCATGGACCAAAAAACGGGGGATTAGACCATGGTCGTAGACACACATAGTTACGATTGACTTGTGGGTCACGCTCTGGCGCTAATCGCGCATCTTAGGATTCCGAGCATCGACTTGGGGCCAGGAACACAAGAATTAGAATCGAGAGGAGCTTAACAATGAACAAGTCAAACTTGGCTTTGGCCGTGGCCGTAGGGGTTTTGGCGCAGCAGGCAGGCGCCGCCGGTTTCCTGGAAGACAGCAAGGCTTCCGTCAGTTCCCGCACCATGTATTACGACGCCGATATACGTTCAAGTCTGAACGCTCCTGCTAACAAGGCTGCTGGTAACCGTCAGCGAGAAACCGCTGAAGGTCTCAAGTTCGATTACCTGTCCGGTTTTACCCAAGGTACTGTCGGCTTCGGTATCGATGCCCAGGCACTCGTTGGCATCCACCTGGACGGTGGCAAAGGGCATCACCCGACGGGTAACGCTAACTCGTTCTTCCCTAGCGATGGCGATCATGCGGCCGATGAGTGGAGCCGTATAAATGGCAACGTCAAGGCGCGCTTCTCGAAGACCGAAGCCCACTACGGTGGCGCCCTGGCTCCTAACCTGCCGATCCTGATCGCGAACGACAGCCGTTTGCTGCCACAAACCTTTGAAGGGGGCACCATCTCCTCGAAGGAAATCGACAACGTCACCATCAACCTGGGTCAGTTGGAACACGCGGCGGGTCGCGCCTCCTCCAACAGCACCGGCATGGCAGTGGCAGGCGGTACTCAGGACAGCAACCAGTTCCGTTACGGCGGTGCTGACTGGAAAGTCACCAAAGACCTGACCTTGCAGTACTACCACGCGGAACTGAAGGACTACTACAAACAGGACTTCCTGGGGTTGGTGCACGTCTGGACGATCGATCCCAAGCAGTCGTTCAAGTCGGATTTCCGCTACTTTGACAGCGGCTCGGTTGGCAAGAACGGCGACGCCGGTTACCGCTTCAACAACAACAACGGTTACGCCAAGACCCCGGGCGAGGTCGACAACACGACCTGGAGCGGTATGTTCACCTACACCCTGGGTGGCAACGCATTCCTGCTGGGTCACCAGCGCGTCAGCGATGACGGTGGCTTCGTGTTCCTGAACCAAGGCAACCTTGTCGATGGCAACGGTAATCAGGAAGGTGCCGGCGGCGCCAGCTTCTACTCGTTTACCGATGCCACGGTTGGCAGCTTTATCCGTGCTGGTGAAAACACCACGTTCGGTCAGTACTCCTATGACTTCGCCGCGCTGGGCGTGCCAGGTTTGAAAGCTTCGATCGCTTACCTCAATGGTCAGGACATCAAGGCTACCAACGGCACGGGTAAAGACCTGAGCGAGCACGAGACCGACGCGCGCGTGGACTATGTGATTCAAACGGGTGCACTTAAAGGGTTTGGTACAACGCTGCGTCACGGTACTTACCGTGGCAACACCAGCACCCTTGATCAAGACCAGACTCGTCTGATCTTCAACTACACCTACAGCTTCATGTAATAAGTCGTCAGAAAACGCCTCGCCAATTGGCGAGGCTTTTTTTTGCCTGTTCATATTCCAATAACAGCAGACGTGCGTATTTTTTATTCTTTTTGGTTTTTTTCGCAAACACCTAAAGTAGGCCCGCCCGGTCCTCACCACGAAACCGGCGTTAGTTGAAACAACCCCCGTCAGTAGAACAGGTCAAGGAATTGGCTTTCATGCCGATACCTCGGATCTGTGCTGTGCAGGCATATACCTAAACGGCATTAAAAAGAAACACGAAATTCTTTTTAGCTTTATGTAGCTGTATCCTGCACGGCCAAAACGACCGGCCTAGAAGGGTCGGCAAAAATTGCGTGTCTTAGGATCCAGGGCATCAGACCCAGGACCAGGACCATAAGCATTAGTAATGAGGAGCGAAACAATGAACAAGTCCACCTTGGCCATCGCTGTGGCCGTTGGGGTTTTGGCGCAGCAAGCAGGCGCCGCCGGTTTCATCGAAGACAGCAAGGCCACCCTGGGGCTACGTAACTTCTACATCAACACCGATAACCGTGACGGTACCGGTCCGAACAAAAACGAAGAGTGGGGTCAAGGCTTCGATCTGCGTTTCATCTCCGGCTACACCCAAGGCACCGTCGGCTTCGGTATCGATGCGATCGGCCTGTTGGGCGTCAAGCTGGATTCGGGCGGCGGCACCAACGGCGCGACGGCTACTTCTTACGGCGGCACTGTGTTCCCGAGCAAGTCCAACGGCGAAGCGGTTGATGACTTCTCCAGCCTGGGCCTGACCGCCAAGGCCAAGGTTTCCCAGACTGAACTGAAACTGGGCACTCTGCAGCCGAAAAACCCGGTGATCGTGACCAACGATGGTCGTCTGCTGCCGCAAACCTGGCAGGGTGGCCAGATCACTTCCGCCGAGATCAAGGACCTGTCGCTGGTCGGCGGTCAGATCGAAGCCGTTAAAGGCCGTAACTCCAGCAACAACGAGCAGATGTCCATTTCGGGCGCGAACTCCCGTGGGACCAAATTCCGCGACAGCAACAAGTTCATCTACGCCGGTGGTGACTACAAAATCACCAAGGACCTGACGGCCCAGTACTACTACGGCAACCTGGAAGAGTTCTACAAGCAACACTTCCTGGGTCTGGTTCACAACTGGGCAATCGGCCCGGGCGTGTTGAAGTCGGATTTCCGTTACTTCAACAGCTCTGACGATGGTGCCAACGGTCACGACCCGCTGTACTACACCACTGGCAACTACAACGCGCCAAACGGTAAAGGCAAGGTCGACAACAACCTGTACAGCGGCTTGTTCCTGTACTCGGTTGCCGGTCATACCTTCGGTGGCGGTTACCAGGTCAGCAACGGCAGCAGCGACTTCCCTTGGCTGAACCAGGGTGACGGTTCGTCGAACTACACCATCACCGATTCGCAAATCCAGAAGTTCGGCCGTGCCGGCGAGAAAACCTGGCAAGCACGCTACTCGTTCGACTTCGCCAAGGTGGGCGTACCAGGTCTGACCGCCGGTATGGTTTACCTGCGCGGCGACAACATCGACACCGTCAACGGTGCAGGTAGAGAGTTGGCTAACGGTGCTTCCGAGTGGGAACGCGACTTGAGCGTTGCCTACGTCGTACAGGACGGCCCGCTGAAAAACCTTGGCCTTGCCTGGAAGAATGCGATGTGGCGCACCGACCTGCCGGGCACTCGCTCCCAGGACGAAAACCGCCTGATCCTCAGCTATTCGATCCCGCTGTTGTAATAGCGCTCGAGTAACCGAGACAAAAAAAAAGCCCCGCCCGGCATCTCGCCCGGCGGGGCTTTTGCGTTTCAAGGCGGGGTCACCCCCGTAAACCCGCCTTGAAATTCCCCTCTTTTGCAGCACTCAAGGCCTTCTCGAACCTTGTGGGTGATGTTGGGCTCGTTGCCTGTTCGCGTCCAATGAACAGATATTTAATATTTCTTTATGATCTAAATAAATCAATATTTATTCTTTTTAATTATTCGCGGATGCAGGCAAAGTCGAACTCAACAAGCACTCACCAGGAGCAGCACCATGAGCCTCAGACTTGGCGACATCGCCCCCGACTTTGAACAGGATTCCAGCGCCGGCACCCTCCGTTTCCACGAATGGCTGGGCGATAGCTGGGGCGTGCTGTTTTCCCATCCGGCGGACTTCACCCCGGTGTGCACCACCGAACTGGGTTTCACCGCCCGGCTCAAGGACGAGTTTGCCCAGCGCGGGGTCAAGGCCATCGCCCTGTCGGTTGACCCGGTGGACTCGCATCACCGGTGGATCGAGGACATCAACGAAACCCAGAACACCCTCGTCAACTTCCCGATCCTCGCCGATGCCGACCGCAAGGTGTCGGACCTGTACGACCTGATTCATCCCAACGCCAACGACACCCTGACCGTGCGCTCGCTGTTCGTGATCGACCCGAACAAAAAGATTCGGCTGACCATCACCTACCCGGCGAGTACCGGCCGCAACTTCCACGAAATCCTGCGCGTGATCGATTCGCTGCAACTCACCGACAATTACAAGGTTGCCACTCCGGCCAACTGGCAGGACGGTGACGAAGTGGTGATCGTGCCGTCGCTCAAGGATGAAGATGAAATCAAGCAACGTTTTCCCAAGGGCTATCGCGCAGTGAAACCGTATCTGCGCCTCACTCCGCAACCGAATCGCTAAACATTTTCTGCGCGGCTTGAATCCTCTTCGCGAGCAGGCTCGCTCCCACCTTGGATCGCGATTTACCTGTGGGAGCGAGCCTGCTCGCGAAGACGGTGTGATAGGCGCTACCGAATTCAGATCCAATAGCAGGGGATTTCAGGCCGTTTCGACGGCCTTTTTTTATGCCCGTAAATCACTGATTTGTATATCTCCATAAGGCATAACCAAATGAATAAATATGATTTATGGATATAACAATCACCTGTTAAGGTCACTCCCATCTCAGCGAGATCGCAAACCGCGAATCGCCAACACCGTTCAAGGAATCATCTGAATGCTGGTCGTCTCACTCGGTGGCAGTCCCAGCCAACGCTCCCGATCCGGGGTGCTGCTGGAACGCTCCCAGCGCTGGTTGCAGGAGCAAGGGGTGGAAGTGGTGAGTTACCAGATTCGGGATTTCCCGGCGGAAGACTTGCTGCACGCACGCTTCGACAGCCCCAAGGTCATCGACCTGCTGCAACAGATTGAAAATGCCGATGGCCTGCTGATCGCCACGCCGGTTTACAAAGCGTCGTTCTCGGGCGCACTGAAAACCGTGCTGGATCTGCTGCCCGAACGCGCCCTGGCCCACAAGGTCGTATTGCCGATGGCCACCGGCGGCAGCATCGCCCACATGCTGGCGGTGGATTACGCGCTCAAGCCAGTGCTCTCTGCGCTGAAAGCCCAGGAAATGCTTCACGGAATTTTTGCGGTAGACAGCCAGATCGCTTACGGCGAAGGCAGCGCCCAGGCGCAATTGGCGCCGGAGCTGGAGCAACGATTGAACGAGTCGCTGGAACTGTTTTTCAGCGCCATGACACGGCGGCCCAAGCCACTTGATCCGAACCTGTTGAATGAACGTTTGTTGAGTGCTCGCTGGAGCATTTAAGCCTCACCCGAAATTGATCCACTCACCTTACTCAGCCGACAACGGCCAAGCAGGTGCAGCCAAAACCCAACTGCAAAAAGGAGAGCGCTATGCGCACTGTCATTTTGCGTCGTGGTCTGGTCGCTCTGTTTGTTGCGGCTGTGTCCCTCGGCGCCATTACTCAAGCTCAAGCCGAGACGTTGCGAATCGGTTATCAAAAGTACGGCACGCTGGTGCTGCTTAAAGCCAAAGGCACCCTGGAAAAACGCCTCGCCGCCCAAGGCGTGGACGTGCAATGGACTGAGTTCCCCGGCGGCCCGCAACTGCTCGAAGGCCTGAACGTCGGCTCCATCGACTTCGGTGTGACCGGCGAAACCCCGCCGGTGTTCGCCCAGGCTGCCGGCGCCGATCTGCTCTACGTCGCCTACGAACCACCGGCACCGCACAGCGAAGCGATCCTGGTGCCGAAGGACTCGCCGATCAAATCGGTGAAGGACCTCAAGGGCAAGAAAATCGTGCTCAACAAAGGCTCCAACGTCCACTACCTGCTGGTGCGTGCGCTGGAAGACGCCGGCCTCAAATACACCGACATCCAGACCGTGTTCCTGCCTCCAGCCGATGCCCGCGCTGCCTTTGAGCGTGGCAGCGTCGACGCCTGGGTCATCTGGGACCCTTACCAGGCCGCCGCCGAAAAACAACTGCAAGCGCACACCCTGCGCGATGGTCAGGGCATCGTCGACAACCATCAGTTCTATCTCGCGACCAAACCCTACGCGCAGAAAAATCCTGAGGTGATCAAGACCCTCGTCGAAGAAGTGCGCGCGGTCGGTGAATGGTCCAAGGCCAATCCTGAAGACGTGACCCAACAGGTGTCGTCACTGCTCGGTCTGCCGGCAGACATCACCCTGACCTCGGTGAAACGCCAAGGCTATGGCGCGCTGTTCCTCACGCCTGAGGTGGTCGCGGCGCAACAGAAAATCGCCGACAGCTTCTACCAGCTCAAGCTGATTCCTAAGCCGTTGAGCATCAAAGACGTGATCTGGGCGCCACCGGCAGCCGTAGCTAAAGCGCAGTAATTCGATTCCCTGAAGGAGACCACTCCATGAGCCTCAATATTTTCTGGTTCCTGCCTACCCACGGCGACGGCCATTACCTTGGCACCGCCGAAGGCGCTCGCGCCGTCGACCACGGTTACCTGCAACAAGTCGCGCAAGCGGCGGACCGCCTCGGCTTCGGCGGGGTGCTGATTCCTACCGGGCGCTCCTGCGAAGATTCGTGGCTGGTGGCCGCGTCGCTGATTCCGGTGACCCAACGTTTGAAATTCCTTGTCGCCCTGCGCCCCGGGATCATTTCCCCGACGGTGGCCGCGCGGCAGGCGGCGACCCTCGATCGTCTGTCCGGTGGTCGAGCGTTGTTCAATCTGGTCACGGGCGGTGATCCGGACGAATTGGCCGGCGACGGATTGTTCCTCAGCCACGAAGAACGCTATCAAGCCTCGGTGGAGTTCACCCGCATCTGGCGTCGTGTGCTCGAAGGCGAAACCGTCGATTACGACGGTCAGCACATCAGCGTGAAAGGGGCGAAATTGCTCTATCCGCCGATCCAGCAACCGCGTCCGCCCCTGTACTTCGGTGGCTCGTCGGAAGCGGCGCAAGACCTCGCGGCAGAGCAAGTGGAAATGGTCCTGACCTGGGGCGAACCGCCAGCCGCCGTGGCCGAAAAGATCGCGCAAGTGCGGGCCAAAGCGGCGAAACTCGGTCGCACGGTGCGCTTCGGTATTCGTCTGCATGTGATCGTTCGCGAGACCAACGCCGAAGCCTGGCAAGCCGCCGATAAATTGATCTCGCATCTGGACGACGAAACCATCGCCCGCGCCCAGGCTTCGCTGGCGCGTTTCGATTCCGTCGGCCAGCAGCGCATGGCCGCACTGCATGGTGGCAGCCGCGACAACCTCGAAGTCAGCCCGAACCTGTGGGCCGGTGTCGGCCTGGTTCGTGGCGGTGCCGGTACCGCGTTGGTTGGCGACGGCTCGACCGTGGCCGCTCGCGTGAAGGAGTACGCGGACCTGGGCATCGACACCTTTATCTTCTCCGGTTATCCACACCTTGAAGAGTCGTATCGCGTGGCTGAACTGCTCTTTCCGCATCTGGACATTCAACGTCCGGAGTTGCCAAAGGGCGGCAACTACGTCAGCCCGTTCGGCGAGATGGTCGCCAACGACATCCTTCCCAAAGCCGTGTCCCAGAGCTGAGGCGCGCCATGAAAAAAATCATCCACAACCTCGCACCCTGGGCGTTGCCGGTGTTGCTGCTGGCGGTGTGGCAGTTGTCGGTGTCGGCGGGCTGGTTGTCGACGCGGATCCTGCCGGCACCGATCGCCGTGATCGAAGCCGGTGTGAGCCTGGTGCGCAGCGGTGAAATCTGGACGCACCTGGCAATCAGCGGCTGGCGCGCCGCGCTGGGCTTCACCATCGGCGGCAGCATCGGCCTGGTGCTGGGCTTCATCACCGGCCTGTCGAAATGGGGCGAACGCCTGCTCGACAGTTCAGTGCAGATGATCCGCAACGTGCCGCATCTGGCGCTGATTCCACTGGTGATTTTGTGGTTCGGCATCGACGAGTCGGCGAAGATTTTTCTGGTGGCACTGGGTACGTTGTTCCCGATCTACCTCAACACCTATCACGGAATCCGCAACGTCGACCCGGCACTGGTGGAGATGGCGCGCAGTTATGGCTTGTCCGGTTTCAGCCTGTTTCGTCAGGTGATTCTGCCGGGCGCGCTGCCTTCGATTCTGGTCGGCGTGCGTTTTGCGTTGGGCTTCATGTGGTTGACGCTGATCGTCGCGGAAACCATTTCCGCCAGTTCCGGCATCGGTTACCTGGCAATGAATGCCCGGGAGTTTTTGCAGACCGACGTGGTGGTGCTGGCGATTCTTTTGTACGCGGTGCTCGGCAAACTGGCCGACGTCGCGGCCCGTGGACTTGAACGCGTGTGGCTGCGTTGGCACCCGGCCTATCAGGTTGTCAAAGGGGGGGCGGCATGACCGCTCAACAACCTCCGCGCCTGCTGCGCGGGATTCCGCTGGTGGTGCGCAAGCTGCAAAAAACCTTTGGCTCGCGGCAGGTATTGCGCGAGATCGATCTGCACATTCCGGCGGGACAATTCGTGGCGGTGGTTGGGCGCAGCGGCTGCGGCAAAAGTACGTTGCTGCGGTTGCTGGCGGGCCTCGACAAGCCTACGGGTGGTGAATTGCTCGCCGGCGCTGCGCCGTTGAGTGATGCGCGGGAAGACACCCGATTGATGTTCCAGGAAGCGCGTTTGCTGCCGTGGAAAAAGGTCATCGACAACGTCGGCCTCGGCCTTAAAGGCGACTGGCGTGCGCAAGCCCTTGAAGCACTGGAATCGGTCGGCCTGGCGGATCGCGCGAATGAATGGCCGGCGGCCTTGTCCGGTGGACAGAAACAACGTGTGGCGCTGGCGCGGGCGTTGATTCATCAACCGCGCTTGCTGTTGCTCGACGAGCCGCTGGGCGCGCTCGATGCCCTGACCCGAATTGAAATGCAGCAACTGATCGAGCGGCTCTGGCAGAAACACGGCTTCACCGTGTTGCTGGTGACCCACGACGTCAGTGAAGCGGTGGCGATTGCCGACCGGGTGATCCTGATCGAAGAGGGCGAAGTCGGCCTCGACCTGATGGTGGAACTGCCGCGCCCTCGGGTTCGCGGCTCGCATCGGCTGGCGGCGCTGGAAACCGAAGTGCTCAATCGCGTCCTCGCACTGCCCGGCGAACCGCCGGAACCGGAACCCGTTTCACCCTTGCCTACGCAATTGCGTTGGGCTCACTAACTCAAGCCGTATCCAACGACAGGAATCAACATCATGACTATCAAAGCCATCAACGTTCGTAACCAGTTCAAAGGCTCGATCAAGGAAATCGTGCTGGGTGACGTACTCTCGGAAATCGACGTGCAAACCGCGTCCGGCATCGTCACTTCGGTGATCACCACGCGTTCAGTGAAAGAGCTGGAACTGGTGGTAGGCAGCGAAGTGATCGCGTTTGTGAAATCCACTGAAGTGTCGATTGCCAAGTTGTAAGGCGGTCAGTGAGATAGGCGGCGCTGCCTTCGCGAGCAAGCCCGCTCCCACACTTGACCGAGTTGTCCAGACGGATGCGATCAATGTGGGAGCGGGCTTGCTCGCGAAGAGGCCCGCACAGCCAATAAAGAAATCAGGCTGAAATGGCGCGCTTGGGCAGATACGGCGGCAAGTACAACCCAAGATAAGCATCAAACACCCGCATCCCTTCCTCAGCCATGCGCGGCGTGATCTGCCCATGCTGCTGCACTGAACGCGCATAAACGCGGTCACCCAATTCCATGGCCAGTGCAAACACATCAACGTCTGTCGGCAGCTTCGGCAATTCGAAATGGTGATCGAAGAGTTTGTGCATCAGGTCGCCCAGTTCGATGTCGTGCTGGCGGTCGGCCTGGGTGACTTCGGTCAGGCCATGCTGGGCGAGGATCAATTGGCGGGCGGCGGCATCTTCGCTATAGATCGCGAGCATTCGTTGTTCCACCAGGCGTGACAGGTCACGCCAGCCGCTGAGGGCGCCATGATCGATGGGCGCTTGCAGGCAGGCGCGGAACGCGGCGTGAACGTCGGCCGTCAGCGCTTCAAGCAGCGCCGGAACGCTGGCGAAGAAGTGGTAGACGGAGGAGGGCGGGATCTCCGCGCGCTCGGCGACGCTGTAGATCGACAGACTGGCCACGCCCTCGGCGGCCAGCAGCGTGCGGGCGGCATCGAGTATCGAATCAATCCGCGCCTGGCTGCGGGCGCGGGGTTTGCGTGGGGTGGCGAGTCGGGTCATTGAAGTCTCCTGCGGGGGCAGCGGGCATTGTACGCAGAGCAGGCAGATGTTCCATATCCCTGTGGCCCTCTAAGGTTGCCGGCGAACGCCTGTGGCGAGGGAGCTTGCTCCCGTTGGGTCGCGAAGCGGCCCCAAAACCGTCTAACCCGGTGTGTCTGACGGAATCGTATTGGGGATGAAAGGGAGTCCTTCGGCCTCCAGCGGGAGCAAGCTCCCTCGCCACAGGTTTGATGTTGGCCATAAAAAAACGCCGCAGGCTTCAATAGCCGACGGCGTTCTTTTTTACTGCAATCGCTTACACGGTATGCAGGTACCAGTTGTACTCAAGGTCGGAGATGGAGTGTTCGAACTCCTCCAGCTCGCTTTCCTTGCAGGCCACGAAGATATCGATGTATTTAGGATCGATGTACCTGGCCATGACTTCGCTGTCGTCCAGCTCACGCAATGCATCGCGCAGGTTGTTCGGCAGGCTTTGCTCGTTCTGCTCGTAGGAGTTGCCTTCCACGGGCGCGCCCGGCTCGATCTTGTTGGTCAGGCCGTGATGCACGCCTGCCAGGACCGAAGCCATCAGCAGGTATGGGTTGGCATCGGCGCCGGCCACACGGTGTTCGATGCGCACGGCATCGGAAGCACCGGTCGGAACGCGGATCGCTACAGTACGGTTGTCCAGGCCCCAGCACGGCGAGTTCGGCACGTAGAACTGTGCGCCGAAACGACGGTAGGAGTTGACGTTCGGGCAGAGGAAAGCCATCTGCGCGGGTAGGGTCTCGAGCACACCGCCGATCGCGTGACGCAGTGCGGCGTTCTGCTCGGGATCCTCGCTGGCAAAAATGTTTTTGCCGTCTTTATCAAGAATCGAGATGTGGACATGCAGACCGTTGCCCGCCTGGCCCGGGTAAGGCTTGGCCATGAACGTGGTGTCCATTTCATGGTCATAGGCGATGTTCTTGATCAGGCGCTTGAGCAGGACCGCGTAGTCGCAGGCCTTGATCGGGTCGGCCACGTGGTGCAGGTTCACTTCGAACTGCGCCGGGGCACTTTCCTTGACGATCGCATCGGCAGGGATGCCTTGCTCTTTCGCACCTTCCAGAATGTCCTGGAGGCAGTCGACGTATTCGTCGAGGTCGTCGATCAGGTAGACCTGTGTCGAATGCGGGCGTTTGCCGGATACCGGCGAGCGTGGCGGTTGCGGACGACCGTTCACGTTCTCCTGGTCGATCAGGTAGAACTCCAGTTCGAATGCGGCGCAGATGGTCAGGCCCATGTCGTCGAACTTGCGAACCACATTGGCCAGCACTTCCCGAGGGTCGGCGAAGAACGGCTGGCCTTCGAGTTCGTGCATGGTCATCAACAGTTGCGCGGTAGGGCGCTTCTGCCAAGGCTCGTTGCACAGGGTGTCAGGGATTGGATAGCAGATTCGGTCAGCATCACCGATGTCCAGGCCCAGGCCGGTGCTTTCCACCGTCGAGCCATTGATATCCAGAGCAAATAGAGAGGCCGGCAGGTTGATGCCTTTCTCGTAAACCTTGTGGAGACTGGTGCGTTCAATGCGCTTGCCGCGCACCACACCATTCATATCCGCAATCAGAAGGTCAACGTACAGAACCTCAGGATGTTCCTTAAGGAACGCGTTCGCTTCGTTAAGCTGAACGGCACGCGGGGGTACCGACATGATGCAACACCTTTGTTGTTAAAAATATCAATCATTGATCTCTTCGGATTCCAGTCAACCCGAACGGCCTGCCGAAGTCAAGCGAGGCCTTTTTTGCCCTAAAAAAGCGCTCGTAAGGCTTTTTTGGGGCACTTTGGGGCGTTTTTATGCCTTTGAACGCTTTGGTTGTCGCGGGCTTGAGCGGGGCGTGTTGTATTTTTTACGGGGGTGTTGTGTAAAAAAATGAACAAGGCTAAGCTCGATTCAAACCCATAACACCAATAATACCGGGGTGCTTCATGTCTCGCCTGCCGTTAATCGGCGTCACCAACTGCTCTAGGCAGATTGGTCTGCATGCTTATCACATCAGTGGCGACACCTTCGTCCGCGCCGTGGCCTCAGACGCTCCGGGACTGCTGGTCATTCTGCCGTCCCTGACGGATCGCCTGTCTCCGTCCGATATTCTGGACGCCGGAGATGGCACCCCCATTACGGTTACTTCATTCAATATAGAACCGATTCACAATAGCGCCCCGGCTATCGCTCAGGGCATTGCTCGTGATTCTGCACGCCCGGCGTTTGCCGCAACGTCCGGAAAAACACGATAGCCTGACCTAGACACCCGTTTCAACGCGACGCCGATGCGTCAAACATTGCCTGACGCAAGCAAGCGTCAGGAAACTCAAAGCCTAGAGGCATTTATGAGTAACAACCTCGACCAGCTCACCGATTGGTTGAAAGACCACAAGATCACAGAAGTCGAATGCATGATCGCCGACTTGACCGGGATCACCCGGGGCAAGATTTCGCCGACCAACAAGTTCATTGCTGAAAAAGGCATGCGCCTGCCCGAAAGCGTTCTGTTGCAGACCGTAACCGGCGACTATGTCGAAGACGACATCTATTACGAACTGCTCGACCCGGCCGACATCGACATGATCTGCCGCCCCGACCAGAACGCCGTATTCCTCGTGCCGTGGGCCATCGAGCCGACCGCCCAGGTGATCCACGACACCTACGACAAGCAAGGCAACCCGATCGAGCTGTCGCCGCGCAACGTGCTCAAGAAAGTCCTCAAACTCTATACCGACCGCGGCTGGCAGCCCATCGTGGCGCCGGAAATGGAGTTCTACCTGACCAAGCGCAGCGACGACCCCGACTACCCGCTGCAACCGCCGATTGGCCGTTCCGGGCGCCCGGAAATCGGTCGTCAGTCGTTCTCGATCGAAGCGGCGAACGAATTCGACCCGCTGTTCGAAGACGTCTACGACTGGTGCGAATTGCAGAAGCTGGACCTCGATACGTTGATCCACGAAGACGGCACGGCGCAGATGGAAATCAACTTCCGTCACGGCAATGCCTTGTCCCTGGCCGACCAGATCCTGGTGTTCAAGCGCACCATGCGCGAAGCCGCGCTCAAGCATGACGTGGCGGCGACGTTCATGGCCAAGCCCATGACCGGCGAGCCGGGCAGTGCGATGCACTTGCACCAGAGCATCATCGACATCGAGACCGGCAAGAACATCTTCTCCAATGAAGACGGGACCATGAGCCAACTGTTCCTGCACCACATCGGTGGCTTGCAGAAGCTGATCCCTGAGTTGTTACCGCTGTTCGCCCCGAACGTCAACTCGTTCCGCCGCTTCCTGCCGGACACTTCGGCGCCGGTGAACGTGGAGTGGGGCGAAGAGAACCGCACCGTGGGCCTGCGGGTTCCGGATGCCGGGCCGCAAAACCGTCGGGTGGAAAACCGCCTGCCGGGCGCTGACGCCAACCCGTACCTGGCGATTGCCGCGAGCCTGCTCTGCGGCTACATCGGCATGGTCGAGGGCCTCAACCCGAGCGCACCGGTGGTGGGTCGTGGCTATGAACGCCGCAACCTGCGCCTGCCACTGACCATCGAGGACGCGCTGGAACGCATGGAACACAGCACGACCATCGAGAAATACCTGGGCAAAAACTTCATCACTGGCTACGTCGCGGTCAAGCGGGCCGAGCATGAAAACTTCAAGCGCGTGATCAGTTCGTGGGAGCGGGAATTCCTGCTCTTCGCCGTCTGATACGCCGGGCGCCGTCGTTGTCGGGCGGCGCTTTCACCTGATTTTTTTTGGAGATTGGTATGACCAGCAACAATCCGCAAACCCGTGAATGGCAAACCCTGAGCAACGATCACCACCTGGCCCCGTTCAGCGATTTCAAGCAGCTGAAAGAAAAAGGCCCGCGGATCATCACCAACGCCAAGGGCGTTTATCTGTGGGACAGCGAAGGCAACAAGATCCTCGACGGCATGGCCGGCCTGTGGTGCGTCGCGATCGGCTACGGGCGTGATGAACTGGCCGACGCGGCCAGCAAGCAGATGCGCGAACTGCCTTACTACAACCTGTTCTTCCAGACCGCTCACCCGCCGGTACTGGAACTGGCCAAGGCCATTGCCGACATCGCGCCAGAAGGCATGAACCACGTGTTCTTCACCGGTTCCGGCTCCGAAGGCAACGACACCATGCTGCGTATGGTTCGTCACTACTGGGCAATCAAGGGCCAGCCGAAAAAGAAAGTCATCATCAGCCGCAAGAACGGTTATCACGGTTCCACCGTGGCCGGCGCGAGCCTGGGTGGCATGACGTACATGCACGAACAAGGCGACTTGCCGATCCCGGGCATCGTCCACATTGCGCAGCCGTACTGGTTCACCGAAGGCGGTGACATGACGCCAGAAGAGTTCGGCGTCTGGGCGGCGAATCAGCTGGAAGAGAAGATTCTGGAAATCGGCGTGGACAACGTCGGTGCCTTTATTGCCGAGCCGATCCAGGGCGCCGGCGGCGTGATCATTCCGCCTGAGACCTACTGGCCGCGCATCAAGGAAATCCTCGCCAAGTACGACATCCTGTTCGTAGCGGACGAAGTGATTTGTGGTTTTGGCCGCACCGGTGAGTGGTTCGGTACCGATTACTACGACCTCAAGCCCGACATGATGACCATCGCCAAGGGCCTGACCTCCGGCTACATCCCAATGGGTGGCCTGATCGTGCGTGACGAAGTGGTGGCCGTACTGAACGAAGGCGGCGACTTCAACCACGGTTTCACCTACTCCGGTCACCCGGTGGCGGCTGCGGTGGCGCTGGAAAACATCCGCATCCTGCGCGAAGAAAAAATTATCGAGCGCGTTCACGCAGAAACGGCACCCTATTTGCAAAAGCGTCTGCGGGAACTGAACGATCATCCGTTGGTGGGGGAAGTGCGCGGGGTCGGTCTGTTGGGGGCCATTGAACTGGTTCAGGACAAAGCCACGCGCAAGCGCTACGAAGGCAAGGGCGTCGGCATGATCTGCCGCCAGTTCTGCTTCGACAACGGCCTGATCATGCGTGCCGTGGGCGACACCATGATCATTGCTCCGCCACTGGTGATTACACCGGCTGAAATCGACGAACTGGTGGCCAAGGCACGCAAGTGTCTGGACCTGACCCTGAGTGCGTTGCAGGGCTAAGTGCTAGGCTCTGGGCGGGGTGCGAAGCTGGCACTTCGCTCAGGGCAAATTAAGGATGGGTCTTTCCTTGAAAGCCTGCCTCGGAACTTGCCAGACTACCGGTTGTTCGGATGCCCAGTAAAAGGCCGCTGAGCACGTGGTTAAAAAGAAAAAATTGGAGCATTACTGATGAAGGCATTAGGTATGAAGATAGCTGGCAAGACCCTTCTCGCCATGTCCCTGTTGGGCGCGATGGCAGGTGCAGTTCAGGCGGACGACAAGGTGTTGCACGTCTATAACTGGTCCGACTACATCGCTCCGGACACTATCGCGAACTTTGAAAAAGAGTCCGGGATCAAGGTGGTGTACGACGTTTTCGACAGTAACGAAACCCTCGAAGCGAAGTTGCTGGCAGGCAAGTCCGGTTACGACATCGTCGTGCCGTCGAACAACTTCCTGGCCAAGCAAATCAAGGCCGGCGTTTACCAGAAGCTGGACAAGTCCAAGCTGCCTAACTGGAAAAACCTGAACCCTGAACTGCTCAAAGCGGTATCGGTGAGCGACCCGGGTAACGAACATGCCTTCCCTTACATGTGGGGTTCGATCGGTATCGGCTTCAACGCCGAGAAGGTCAAGGCTGCACTGGGCGCCGACGCACCGACCAATTCCTGGGACCTGATCTTCAAGCCTGAAAATGCTGCCAAGCTGAAGTCCTGCGGTATCAGTCTGCTGGATTCGCCAACCGAAATGATTCCGGCGGCATTGCACTACCTGGGCCTGCCGACCGACAGCCAGAAGAAAGAAGACATCGATAAGGCTGAAGCCCTGCTGCTCAAAGTCCGTCCTTCGATCGCCTACTTCCACTCGTCCAAGTACATCTCCGACCTGGCCAACGGCAACATCTGCGTCGCCGTGGGTTACTCGGGTGACATCTACCAGGCCAAGTCCCGCGCGGCTGAAGCCGGTGACAAGGTGAAAGTCAGCTACAACATTCCGAAAGAAGGTGCCGGCAGCTTCTACGACATGGTCGCCATCCCTAAAGATGCCGAAAACGTCGAAGGCGCCTACAAGTTCATGACCTACCTGCAGAAGCCGGAAGTCATGGCTGCCATCACCAACGCCGTGCGCTTCCCGAACGGTAACGCGGCTGCCACACCGTTGGTTGATAAAGACATCACCAGCGACCCGGGCATCTACCCGCCAGCAGACGTGATGGCCAAGCTGTACGCGATTGCCGACTTGCCGGCCGCGACCCAGCGTCTGCTGACTCGCAGCTGGACCAAGATCAAATCGGGTAAATAAGTACTAAACCTGTAGCAGCTGCCGAAGGCTGCGTTGAGGTCCGAAGGACCTCCGCTGTTCGCCAGCACAACCGCTTCGCCGTTGAACGCAGCCTGCGGCAGCTGCTACAGATTTTCATAAAGTTTGCTGGAACGGTTTTTCGAGGGTAAGTTGCGCGCCGGTTTTGTTGCCAGGCAGCCATGGCTGTCATGTAACGCGGGGCAACTTGGGCCCAACTAATTTTAGAGGACCTCCACTTGCCTATTTTTTCTCTGTTTCGCAATGCCATGCTGGTCGCAGCCGGGTTGACGCTTGCCGTCAATGTCCAGGCCGCCGGCACTGTGCATATTTATAACTGGTCGGACTACATCGGTTCGACCACCCTGGCAGACTTCCAGAAAGAGACCGGCATCAAGCCGGTTTACGACGTCTTCGATTCCAACGAAACCCTGGAAGGCAAGTTGCTGGCCGGGCGTACCGGGTACGACGTCGTGGTGCCGTCCAACCACTTCCTCGGCAAGCAGATAAAGGCGGGCGCGTTCCAGAAGCTCGACCGCTCCAAGCTGACAAACTACGGCAACCTCGACCCGGTGCTGCTCAAGCGCCTGGAGCAGAACGATCCGGGTAACCAGTACGCCGTGCCGTACCTGTGGGGCACCAACGGCATCGGTTACAACGTCGACAAGATCAAGGCCGTGCTGGGCGTCGACAAGATCGATTCCTGGGGCGTGCTGTTCGAGCCGGAAAACATCAAGAAACTGCACAGTTGCGGCGTAGCGTTCCTCGATTCCGCTGACGAAATGATGCCCACGGTCCTCAACTACATGGGCCTGAACGCCAACAGCACCAACCCGGAAGATTACAAAAAGGCCGAAGCCAAGTTGCTGGCCGTGCGGCCTTACGTGACGTACTTCCACTCCTCCAAATACATCACCGACCTGGCCAATGGCGATATCTGCATCGCGATCGGGTTCTCCGGCGACATGTTCCAGGCCCGCAACCGCGCGAACGAAGCCAAGAAAGGCGTGAAGATCGCCTACACGATTCCGAAAGAGGGCGGCGCGCTGTGGTTCGACATGCTGGCGATTCCAAAGGATTCGGCCAACGTCAAGGAAGCCCACGCCTTCATCAACTATTTGCTGAAACCTGAGGTGATTGCCCAGGTCAGTGATTACGTCGGCTACGCCAACCCTAACCCCGGGTCGGACAAACTGATGGAACAGTCCATTCGCACCGACGAAGCGGTTTATCCACCGCAAGCCGTCCTCGACAAGACCTACGTGTCGGTCGAGTTACCACCGAACATTCAACGTTTGATGACCCGCAGCTGGACCAAGGTCAAGACGGGTAAATAGCTTCAAGGCTCAAACTATCCAAGGTTGGCTCACCTTGAGCGAACTGCACTCTTTTTTTCTGGGAGTTTCGTAAATGGCAGTTGCCTCCGGCGCCTATAAGAAAGCCCTCGAGGGCGACCAGTCACCTAAACAGGTGCTGGTCAAAATCGACCGGGTCACGAAGAAGTTCGACGAGACGATTGCCGTGGACGATGTGTCCCTGGAAATCAAGAAAGGCGAGATTTTCGCCCTGCTCGGCGGCTCGGGATCGGGCAAATCCACCTTGCTGCGCATGCTCGCAGGCTTCGAACGGCCCACGGAGGGGCGCATTTACCTCGACGGCGTCGACATCACCGAGATGCCGCCGTACGAGCGACCGATCAACATGATGTTCCAGTCGTACGCCTTGTTCCCGCACATGACCGTGGCGCAGAACATCGCCTTCGGCCTCAAGCAGGACAAAATCCCTGCCGCTGAAGTCGATGCCCGTGTCGCGGACATGCTCAAGCTGGTTCAGATGACGCAATACGCCAAGCGCAAGCCGCATCAGTTGTCCGGTGGTCAGCGTCAGCGTGTGGCCCTGGCGCGTTCCTTGGCCAAGCGACCGAAGCTGTTGCTGCTCGACGAGCCAATGGGTGCACTGGATAAAAAACTGCGTTCGCAAATGCAGCTGGAGCTGGTCGAGATCATCGAGCGCGTCGGCGTAACCTGCGTCATGGTGACCCACGACCAGGAAGAAGCCATGACCATGGCCGAGCGCATCGCGATCATGCACTTGGGCTGGATCGCCCAGATCGGCAGCCCGATCGACATCTACGAAACCCCGACCAGCCGCCTGGTCTGCGAGTTCATCGGCAACGTCAACATCTTCGACGGTGAAGTGATCGACGACGCCGAAGGTCACGCCACCATCACCTGCAAGGACCTGGACCGCCAGATCTACGTGGGCCACGGCATCAGCACCTCGGTGCAGGACAAATCCGTGACCTACGCGATCCGTCCTGAAAAACTGCTGGTGACGCCGACCATGCCGACCTGCGAATACAACTGGTCCAGCGGCAAGGTGCATGACATCGCCTACCTCGGCGGTCACTCGGTGTTCTACGTCGAACTGCCGAGCGGCAAGATCGTCCAGTCGTTCGTCGCCAACGCCGAGCGCCGTGGCCAGCGCCCAACCTGGGGTGACCAGGTTTACGTGTACTGGGAAGACGACAGCGGCGTGGTACTTCGCTCATGAACATGCGCAAGTTCAAACGCCGCCTCAATCGAATAATTCCCGGTGGCCGTCAGCTGGTCATCGGGGTTCCGTTCATCTGGCTGTTCATGTTCTTCATGTTGCCGTTCTTCATCGTCTTGAAGATCAGCTTCGCCGAAGCCGACGTGGCCATTCCGCCTTACACCGAGATCTACAATTTTGTAGACCAGAAGCTGCAGGTGCTGCTCAACCTCGGCAACTACGCGATGCTCGGCGACGACGAGTTGTACATCGCCGCTTACCTCGGCTCGTTGAAGATGGCGCTGATCAGCACCGTGCTTTGCCTGTTCATCGGTTATCCGATGGCCTATGCCATCGCCAGTGCCCGTAAAGAGCTGCAAACGGTGCTGGTGTTGCTGATCATGATGCCGACGTGGACCGCGATCCTGATCCGCGTGTATGCGTGGATGGGCATCCTCAGCAACAACGGCCTGCTCAACGGTTTCCTGATGAGCATGGGCTGGATCAACGAACCGCTGCAGATCCTCAACACCAACCTCGCGGTGTACATCGGTGTTGTTTATTCGTACCTGCCGTTCATGATCCTGCCGCTCTACGCCAACCTGGTGAAGCACGATAACAGCCTGTTGGAAGCCGCCTCGGACCTCGGTTCGAGCACGTTCAACAGCTTCTGGAAGATTACGATTCCGCTGTCGAAAAACGGCATCGTTGCCGGCTGCATGCTGGTGTTCATCCCGGTGGTCGGTGAGTTCGTGATCCCGGAACTGCTCGGCGGTCCGGAAACCCTGATGATCGGTAAAGTGTTGTGGCAAGAGTTCTTCAACAACCGTGACTGGCCGGTGGCGTCTGCCCTGGCGGTGGTGATGCTGTTGATCCTGATTGTGCCGATCATCCTGTTCAACCGCAGTCAGGCCAAAGAAATGGAGGGCAAAGAATGAAGCGCTTCAATTTCTCGAGTTTCATGCTGGTATTCGGCCTGCTGTTCATCTACGCACCGATGCTGATCCTGGTGATCTACTCGTTCAACGCCTCGAAACTGGTGACGGTGTGGGGCGGCTGGTCGATCAAGTGGTACGTCGGACTGCTCGACAACAGCCAACTGATGGGCTCGGTGGTGCGCTCGCTGGAAATCGCTTGCTACACGGCGATTGCAGCGGTTGCGCTGGGCACGCTGGCTGCGTTCGTGCTGACCCGTATCACCCACTTCAAGGGTCGCACGCTGTTCGGCGGCCTGGTGACCGCGCCGCTGGTGATGCCGGAAGTGATCACCGGTCTGTCGCTGTTGCTGCTGTTCGTGGCGATGGCGCAGATGATCGGTTGGCCACAGGAACGCGGCATCATTACCATCTGGATCGCGCACACGACGTTCTGTGCGGCGTATGTGGCGGTGGTGGTATCGGCGCGCTTGCGTGAGCTCGACCTGTCCATCGAAGAAGCGGCCATGGACCTCGGTGCACGGCCGTGGAAGGTGTTCTTCCTGATCACCATCCCGATGATCGCGCCATCGCTGGCGGCGGGCGGCATGATGTCGTTTGCCCTGTCGCTGGATGACCTGGTGCTGGCGAGTTTCGTGTCCGGACCGGGCTCGACGACTTTGCCGATGGAAGTGTTCTCGGCGGTGCGCCTGGGCGTGAAGCCTGAGATCAACGCCGTGGCCAGCCTGATTCTGCTGGCGGTGTCGATCGTGACCTTCCTGGTCTGGTTCTTCAGCCGCCGTGCCGAAGAAAGCCGCAAGCGTGCGATTCAGCAAGCCATCGAAGAAGGCGCTGCCGACTCCTGGAAACAACCGGACGTACGCCGCGCCCCGGCGCCGGAAGCGGCTTAAGGGTTGGCCACAAACGTGTGGCCGACCCAGATCCAATGTGGGAGCGGGCTTGCTCGCGAAGGCGGTGTATCAGTTGATGTATCTATCGACTGACACACCGCCTTCGCGAGCAAGCCCGCTCCCACATTTTGTTTCAGGACACCCAAGGAGATTGGCGGATGATCTCGACAAAGTTCATCGGCTTGAACCCCGCCTCGCTGTCCACCAGCACATCCGCATTCACCGTGCCGAACGTCGTGTCCGGCTTGTGCTTGAAGCCGTTGGCGAACGCACACAGGATGCACTCCTTGAACCCTTCGCCCCGTGGATGCGCATGCACCACCGCCTCGCGCTGCACGGTGGAAAACCCCGCGTAGTCGATGCCCAGCACATCCATTTCAACGCCTGCGGTCACCAGCGCCACGTTCGGCCGCAGGTGCTGCGGCACACCCGGTGTGGTGTGCAACGCAATCGACAACCAGACCTGCTCGATATCGTCATCGCTCAGCCCGTAAGGCTTGAGGAACGCCTTGGCGGCATTGGCGCTGTCGACTTCAAAACGCTCGTCCGCGCTGCGATGACCTTCCATCAGACCGAGGTCATGGAACATCGCACCGACGTACAACAACTCCGGGTTGTAGGCCAGTTGCTTGCGTTCGCCGCTCAAGGCACCGAACAGGAACACCCGGCGGGAGTGGTGATACAGCAGGTCGGATTCGACGTCGCGGATGTATTCGGTGGTGGCCTTGGCCAGTGCGCTGTCGGGGATTTTGATACCGGCAATGATGCTGCTCATGGTGATTTCCTCGTGGGGAACGCCGTGGCGGCGCTGATGGGTAAAGTCTGTGCCGCCCCCTGAAACCGGACAATCGATCCATGGCTGCGATCCTTGCCAATGAACCTGCATATCGCGCCAACCTCGCTTGTTGCGCGTGGATTGGCTAAGTTGGACGGCAGTGAATGAGCTTTTGTGGCGAGGGGGCTGTTGTGGCGAGGGGGCAAGCCCCCTCGCCACAACAGCCCCCTCGCCACAGGTCCGCGCCAAATTCGATATTTAGAGGGCGTCCGCTTTCATGAGTAAAACCGTCGCCATCGTGGTCTTCGCCGGCGTTCAGTCCCTGGACGTCACCGGTCCCATGGATGTGTTTTCTGAAGCCAATCGTTTCCTCGAACCACAAGACCACTATCGATTGGAGGTGATCGGTGTCGAGCGCGGGGTGATGCCGTGTTCCAACGGTCTGTCGCTCAATGCTCACCGGCATTTCAGCGAAGCGCTTGAGGTGTATGACCTGCTGCTGGTGGCCGGTGGACCACAGTTGCCGTTCATGGAGTTCGGCGCGGCGTTCGATACCTGGCTGCGAGGTGCCTGCGCGCGGGCGCAGCGCTTTGGCTCGATCTGCAACGGCGCCTTCATGCTCGCCCGGGCCGGATTGCTGCAGGGGCGAACCGTGACGACTCACTGGGGCGACGCTGCCGCGCTGGCTCAGTTATGTCCGTCGACCCAGGTCGAGGCGGATCGTTTGTACGTGCAGGACGGCGAGCTCTACACCTCGGCCGGGGTCACGGCGGGGATCGATTTGTCGTTGTATCTGCTGGCCATGGACCACGGACCGGAAGTCGCGCTGAACGTGGCCAAGCGTCTGGTGGTGTTCACCCAACGCTCAGGCGGGCAATCGCAGTTCAGCCCCTTCCTCACGCCCCACGCCGAGCCGACCTCTGCCGTGGCGCTGGTTCAGCTCTACGTGTTGGCCAATCTCACCGGCGACCTGACCATCGCGGACCTGGCGAATGCGGCCAACATGAGCACGCGCAATTTCTCCCGGGTGTTCGCCAAGGAAGCCAAGATCACCCCGGCGGAATTCGTCGAGCGGGCGAGGGTGGATGCGGCGCGGGTGCTGCTGGAGAGCACGCATTCGCCGCTCAAGACCGTGGCTTACCAATGTGGATTTCGCGATGCCCAGCACATGCGCAGCGTGTTCAACCGCAGGCTGGGCGTGACGCCGCAGCAGTTCAGGCTGAATTTTTCTGCGATGGTTTGAGCGAGCTTTTTTGTTGCCTGTCAGGGCCTCTTCGCGAGCAAGCCCGCTCCCACATTGGAACGCATTTCAAACTGTGGGAGCGGGCTTGCTCGCGAAGGCGTCAGTCCAGGCACGAAAAATCTAAGGCACTGCCCGCGCTGGCAAAAACTTCACCGTACTACGCGTATTGGCCGTGACTTCTTCATCGTTGAAATGCGCTTCGTAGTACACCCCTTCGACATACGCCTCGGCCTGGTCGTCGTAGTGACTGTCAAACGGCACGCCGCTCTGGCCGACCGGGTTGATGGTCAGGCTGTGAGCCGGGTCGGCGAAATCCACCAGGCGCCGCGTCGACGGGCCATAAGTCACCGGCCAGGGCGCCGGACCGATTTTGGCCGAGAGATTGTTCGGCACTTCGTGGGTACCGGGTGCATCGAACGGCCCGACGTTGAAGACCCGATCAAGCGGCTTCTGCACGCCCAGTGGATGACCATGGGTCAGGGTATGCGCCTTGCCCCACTGCCACTGCGCCGAATCCGCGCCGAGGGTGGTCTTGAGGTGGGCGATGCTCGCTTGCCAGGCCACCTTGACCGTGTCGGCGCGGGTTTCCTTGCCGAGGGTATTGCGGTTGTCCCACCACGGCGAATCAGGCGTGGCAGCGAGGCGCGGCAGCGCGGCATCGATCACCCGGGTCGAGAGCAAGGTCTCGAAAAAATCATTGCCCAGTTCATCGTGCATCGTCGCGTCAGCGAGGTTGAACAGGAACTGGTTGAACAGCGTGGCGCTGGTCGAATCGAGCGGGTAGTCGCCTTTCCACTGCGCCAGTTGTTCCACCCGTTTCAGTTCGCTGGGATCAGTCACCACTTCACGCAGCACCGGCAGCAACGGCGCCAACAGCCGAGGACCGTAGGCGGTGGTGGTGCCCAGTTGCAGCTTCTGGCTGGCATCGATGTCCCACTTCACGTTTTTGTCGCTGAGCTGGCGATTAAGCTGCTGACCGCGATCGGCCAGGTTGTAGTAACCGGGAATCTCCATCCCGGTCGGCGACAGCGGCTGGAAGTTGGCCGAGACGATGTAGCCGCGTGCCGGATTTTCTTCCTGCGGGTTGGCGCTGAACGGGTAGAAGCCGTCCTTGTCCGGCTGATTGGTGCTGCCGTCGAGGATGAAACCGGGTTTCACCCCGGCCGCGCGCTTGGGCAGCAACGCCGAAGCCCACCAGCCGATGTCGCCCTTGGCGTTGGCGTAGACAATGTTCAACCCCGGCGCTTGAACCTTGGCGGCTGCAACGCGCGCCTTGGCCAGGGTGTCGGCGCGGTTGAGCTGATAGAAGCCGTCGAGAATCGGGTTCGGTGTTTCAAGGAACGCCCACCACATCGCCACCGGCGTCTTGCCGGCCGCCGTGCCGAGTGCATCGTTGATGATCGGGCCGTGGGGCGATTGACGCAGCGTCAGCTTGACCGCTTCCTGCCCCTTCACGACGATCTGTTGCTCGGTGGTGACCATGTCCACCCACTTGCCGCGATACCAGACCTGGTTCGGATTGTCCGGGTTGGTTTTCTCGGCGATCAGGTCCAGGTCGTCGTTCTGGAACATGGTCAGGCTCCAGCCGAAGTCCAGGTTGTGGCCCAGAAACGCAAACGGCACCAACGCCTGATGGTGACCGTACAACTCGAAGCCCGGTGCAGAGAGTTGCGCCTCGTACCAGACCGCCGGCACGGAAAAGCGAATATGCGGGTCACCGGCCAGCAGCGGTTTGCCGCTTTTGGTGCGGTTGCCGGAAATCACCCAGGCGTTACTGCCCTCGAATTGCGGCAGGCCATTGTCGGCCAGTGCCTGTTCACTCAGACGGGCGAGGGCGTTCAGGTCTTTCCAGTCGCTGGAGGACAGGATTGGCGCAGGCTTGGAATGCCCTTGGGCCAGGACGCCTTTGGGCTGCCAGTCGAGATCGAAGATGTTCAGGTAGTCGGCGCCCAACTGATCGCGCACGAACGTCAGCAACGGCTCGGTGCGAAACGCCGCGGCAAAGCTGTAGGCCATGTAACCGGCGACGCTGATGCTGTCTTGCGCCGTGAACGGGCGCTTGTGGATGCCCAGCACGTCGAACTCGACAGGCGCGGCGTGCGTGTCCTGATATTGATTGATCCCGTCCAGATAGGCTTCCAGGGCCTTCCATGCCGGTGACTGCCGATCCAGCGTGGCGACGTAGCTGTCGGCCCGTTCGCGGATGCGCAGGCTGCGGAACAGTTTGTCGGTGTCGATCAGTTTCGGGCCGAGGATCTCGGCCAGTTCACCGCGGGCCAGGCGACGCATGGCTTCCATCTGGAACAAACGATCCTGGGCCTGCACATAGCCGAGGGTGCGGTAGAGGTCGGTCTCGTTTTCCGCGCGGATATGCGGCACGCCGCGCTCGTCGTAGCGCACGCTCACCGAACCTTGCAGGCGCTGCAACTCCACCTGGCCCTGGCGCGTCGGCTGCTTGCTGTACACGTACCCGCCGACCCCGATAGCGAGCGCGACAATCAGCAAGGCAAGTACGGTCAGGACGCGTTTCATGGAGACTCCTTGTTCTTATTGGATTGCCGCCCGTGTGGGCTGCCAACATGTAGCACAGACCTCCTGTGCCGGGCACTGCGGTCCTGCAAAAGTCAGGAATGCCTTAGTTCACTTCAACCGGCCACGGGCAGTAACAACCGATGGCCAGCGTATGCGTTGCGTTCACTGCGCGACCTTCGCTCAGTGCTTGCAGGATGGGCTCGATAAAGCTGTTGTTCGAATTGCAGGTCAGGCCTTCGCTGTACGGGCCGAAATACGCCAGTTTGCCGCTGCGATCCCAGATCGCCACGGCGGGGCTGGCGGGAATCTGTTCGGAGCCGGGCAGCAGGGTGATGGTTTTCAGGCTGTTCAACGTAGTGGGGAGCTGGCCATGACTGCCGGGTTTTTGCACGGCGTAAAACTCGACGCCCTGTGGCACATAGCGTTCAACCAGTTCGCTCAGGTGTTGCTGATTGCCGACGTTGCACGGGCAGGCCGGGTCCCAGAAGTGCACCAAGCGAATGGCGCCGGGGCCGGCAAGGTCATCGGGCAGGCGCAGCGGGTCGCCGGAAAATACCGCAGTGTGTTCGCTGAACGCCCGCAAGTAGCGTCCTTGAAACCAGTCATACGCGGCCCACAGGACGCCGGCACACACGAGGGCGAGCAGGCTGGCAAGCAGTGTGGTGCGGTAGGCCGGGCGCATGGGTTTCATCCTCGAAGGCCGGCTAGCTTGCCATGCTTGCTGCGACAGATGAATATCGCAGGCCTATAAAGTCCGTTTAACGCTCTGGAATCCTTCATGTCAGCCACGTTTTCCCCCGATCATTTGCGCGCCAGCCTGCGGCCATTGGCCGAGGGGCAGCCGCTGTCGACCGAGGCCATGGCGTATCAGCATTTTTACGGGCTGGATTTTCCGGGGCGTACATTGCGTGGGGGGCTCGGGCGTTTCGAGATCGATGGCTATCACTTGGTCAGCCAGTTCTGGTGGCCGGAGCGGGCGAAGGCGACGCTGTTCCTGTTCCACGGTTTCTACGATCACACCGGGCTCTATCGCCATGTGATCGAGTGGGCGCTGGATCAGGGTTTTGCCGTGATCGCCTGCGACTTGCCGGGGCATGGGCTGTCCAGTGGCGAGCGGGCGAGCATCAAGGAATTCGCCGAGTATCAGGACACGCTGCAAGGGTTGTTCGCCGAGGCGTTGTCCATTGACCTGCCGCAGCCGTGGCACCTGTGCGGGCAGAGCACGGGCGGGGCAATCGTGATTGACCATGTGCTCAATCACGGCGCGAACAGTCCGGCGCAAGGCCAGGTGATCCTGTTGTCACCCCTGGTTCGGCCGCGTGCCTGGGGGTGGTCGAAACTCAGCTATTACCTGCTCAAACCGTTCGTCAAAGCCATCGCCCGGCGCTTCAGTGAGAACTCCAACGACCCTGATTTCCTGCCATTCCTGCAAGCCGATCCGTTGCAGCCGCTGCGTTTGCCCACGGCGTGGGTCGGGGCGTTGTCGCGCTGGATCAAGCGAATCGAAGCCGCCCCGAACAGCCCGCGTCGGCCGCTGATCGTGCAGGGGCAGGCGGACATGACGGTGGATTGGGAGCATAACCTGGGGGTGTTGAAGGCCAAGTTCGACCGGCCTCAGGTGTTGATGTTGCCAGAGGCGCGGCATCATCTGGCGAATGAGACGTTGGTGATGCGGGAGGAGTATTTCGGGTTTTTGAGCAAGCGGATCAAGGGCCGGAATTTGTAGCGACAGTAATGGCCCCTTCGCGAGCAAGCCCGCTCCCACACTTGACCGCACTCCCCTGAGAGAACTCGGTTAAATGTGGGAGCGGGCTTGCTCGCGAAGGCGATTTCCCTGGCGCCGAAAATTACTGGGCGAGATTCGAAGTACTTTGCCCCACCGCCAACCCCGCCCGAATCGCCGCCAGCGCCGCCTGGTAATACGCCTGGCCCTCGGTGGACTCGGCAAACGTGGCGAACTCTTCCAGTTCGTTGTCCGAGAGATCGCGATAGACATACAGCAGCGTGTTGTTCAGGTCGCTGCCGATCTGGTCCATCAATCGCAGGCGCTGACCGTTCAACATCCCTTGCGACTGTCCACTACTGAGCAACCCGGGGATCATCGAACTCAGGCTGTCAGCCGCGACACCGGCAATCGCCAGGCTGACCTCAGCACCCGCCTCGCGAGCCGGCAGGGCCTTGGCCAAGTGGCCGATGATCAATTGACGGCTGTCGCTGGCCTGCATCTTCGGCAGGCCCTTGGCGTTTTTCGCCAGTTGGTCGCGACGGGTGGCCAGCAACTCGGCGGCCACGACTTTTTTGCCCAGGGGCGATTGGAAGAAGGTCAGTGCAGGTTTTGGGTCGGCGAGACTTTTGCGTAGTTGTGCTTCGGCGCGTTGATCGACCGACTGCGGAGCGAATCGCTGATTGCTGTTGTTGACCAGTGCCTGAAACACCGCCGGTGGCAGGCTGCTTTCGTAGCGTTGTTGCGCGGCTGTGAGGGCGTCGTTGAAATGCGCGCGTTGGTCTGGCCAGCCGGCGACTTTATACAACTGGTCGTGGCCGTCTGCCCAAGCGGGCAAAGCACAGAGCATCAACAGTGAAAAAAGCAACCGGCGCATAGGGACTCCTGTCAGCAGGCGACTATTCTCCGTGTGGCATCCGTACTTGTCGAGAATTCGTATCAACCCGCTGCGTGGCTCTGTCGGATTTTCAGGCACAGGAATACTATGCGCGGCATGCAAATACCCTCTGATCACCCGCTGCTGTTACGTATCGTTGACGACCTGGCTGCAAACGGCTGGTCGCAACAGAACATTTTCCTGCCTGAGGATCTGACCCGGGCGCTGGCGGCTGAGTGCCGTAAACGTGCAGCCGAGGGTGAACTGGCCCCTGCGGCGGTAGGCCGAGGGCCGTCATCGGAGGTTCGCGAGGGGATTCGCGGCGACCATATCCAGTGGATCGACCCCGGTCAGGCCGAGGCGTGCGACAGCTATCTGGGATTGATGGACAGCCTGCGCGAAGCGATGAATCGCGGTTTGTTTCTGGGTCTTGAGGATTTCGAAAGCCATTTCGCGCTGTACCCGCCGGGTGCATTTTACCTCCGGCATGTCGACCGTTTTCGCGATGACGACCGGCGCATGGTCTCGGCCGTGGTGTACCTCAATGACGGTTGGCTGCCCGAGCACGGCGGACAGTTGCGCATGTATCTGGAGGAAGACCGGGCCTACGATGTGGAACCTGTCGGCGGATGCCTGGTGGTGTTTCTGTCGGGCGAAGTCCCCCACGAAGTCCTGCCCGCGACCCGGGATCGCCTGTCATTGACCGGCTGGTTCCGACGCCGGGGTAACGAGCCGTTCTGATCATGCAGAAAATTCTGGTAAGCCGCTGCCTGCTGGGCCACCGCGTACGCTACGACGGCGGGGCGAGCGGGCCATTCGACCAGCTTCAGCAGTGGCTGGACGAAGGCCGGGTCATCCCGTTGTGCCCCGAGGTGGCGGGAGGTTTGCCGACACCCAGGGCCGCAGCGGAAATTCCTGGCGGGCAGGGCGCGCACGTGCTGGATGGCCACGCCAGCGTGATCACCACCGAGGGTGAGGATGTCAGTGCCGAGTTCCTGTCGGGGGCTTATCAAGCGCTGGAACTGGTGCAAAAGCACGGCATCCGCATTGCCGTGCTCAAGGCCAATAGTCCGTCTTGCGGGAATTTGCTGACGTATGACGGAAGCTTCAGCGGTGTGAAGGTGGCGGGCGAGGGTGTGACGGCGGCGTTGCTCAGGCGTAATGGTGTGCAGGTTTTCAGCGAGTTGGAGTTGCCGCAAGCGGCTGCTGCCCTGACAACCTTAGTCTGAAGACCGCCACAAAACTAATGTGGGAGCGGGCTTGCTCGCGAAGGCGCAGTGTCAGTCGACATCGATGTGTCTGACACTCCGCCTTCGCGAGCAAGCCCGCTCCCACATTAGATCTCCACAGCCTTCAACCTGAAATCAGGGTTTTGACGCCGCGCTCGCATCCGCCCCAAACCACTTCTTCTCCAGCGCCGCCATCCGGCCATCGTCCTTGATCCGCTGCAACGCATTCTCCAGGCTGGCATGAAACGCCGGGTTGCCTTTCTGAAACGGAATCGCCAGACCCACCGGCGGATTGGCCTTGGGCTTCTCTTCGGCAAACGACTGCACCAGCAGCATCGAGCGCGGCTCTTCCTTCTGCGCGATCAATTGCGCGGTTTGAAGGTAAGGCTCGCTGAAATCGAAACGATCCTTCAGATCCGGGGTCATTGCTATGTGGTTGATGGCGACGTCGTACTTGCCGCTTTCTACGCCGGTCAACAGATCGCCCGAGTCGGTGACGACGAAGTCGGGGCGGACATCGAGTTCGCTGGCCAGCAGTTGGCCCAACTCGACTTCGAAGCCGCTGAGTTTGCCTTCATCCTTGAAATTGAAGGGCGGTGTATTAGCTTCAAGAGCAATGCGCAGTTCGCCACGGTCGTTGATGTCGTCAATCAGTTCGGCATGAGCCAAAGGGCTCAAAAGGGGTAGCAGGCAGATCAGGCCAGGCAAGAAACGCATGGTCACTCCTTTGAATTCATTATCGCGATGCTCTGGTTCAGGCTCGCTTTGCTATGGTTGTCGAGTGCCTTCGACAACGATTGACCATGAAGTTGTCATGGTCACGCGGATTTTACGAAAAAACTGGAGAAGAGAATGAAAACGTTTATGTCTCGTGCGGCTATGGCTGGCCTGCTGATGGGTGTTTCGGTGCTGGCCAGTGCTGCCACGCCGGCGCCTAAAGGTGCCGAAGTGTCCATCGTCTCTCCTGAAGACGGTGGGACTGTCCCGCAAACTTTCAAGGTTAAATTCGCTGTCGAGAACGTTTCCCTGGCCCCGGCGGGTGATGAGACCAAAAACACCGGTCACCACCACCTGCTGATCGATGCCAAGGACGTAATCCCTGCAGGTTCGGTGATTCCGGCAGACGCCAATCATGTGCATTTCGGCAAGGCGCAGACCGAGACCGAGCTGACGCTGACTCCCGGCAAACACACCTTGCAACTGGAGCTGGGTGACAAAGGCCACATGGCTTTCGATCCGCCAATCGTGTCGAAAAAAATCACCGTCAACGTCAAGTGACCTGGTCGGAATAAAAAACCGCGCCCATGAAAAAGGAGCCCCTGAGGGCTCCTTTTTTTGTTGCTCAGTCGCTATCAGAACAACACGCGGCAACGAATGGTGCCGTTGATGTGCTGCAACTTCTCCTGGGCGATTTCCGAGTAGTCGGCGTCGACGTCGATCACGACGTAGCCGACTTTCTCGTTGGTCTGCAGGAACTGACCGGAGATGTTGATGCCGTTTTCGGCGAACACCTTGTTGATCTCGCTCATCACACCCGGAATGTTTTCGTGGATGTGCAGAAGGCGGTGCTTGCCAGGGTGAGCCGGCAGGGCCACTTCCGGGAAGTTCACCGACGATACGGAGGTACCGTTGTCGCTGTACTTGACCAGTTTTTCTGCCACTTCCAGACCGATGTTGGCTTGCGCTTCAGCGGTGGAACCACCGATGTGCGGGGTCAGGATCACGTTGTCCAGGCCACGCAGCGGGCTTGCGAACTCTTCGTCGTTGGAGCGTGGCTCCACCGGGAACACGTCGATGGCCGCGCCGATCAGATGCTTGTCCTTGATCGCGTCCGCCAGGGCGTCCAGTTCGACCACGGTGCCGCGAGCGGCGTTGATCAGGATGCCGCCCTTCTTGATCGCGCGGATTTCCTTCTCGCCGATCATCCACTGGGTCGCAGCGGTTTCCGGAACGTGCAGGGTGACGATGTCGGACATGCCCAGCAGCTCGTGCAGGTTGCCGACCTGCGTGGCGTTACCCAGTGGCAGCTTGGTCACGGTGTCGTAGAAGTACACCTGCATGCCCAGGCCTTCAGCCAGGACCGACAGTTGCGTACCGATCGAGCCGTAACCGACGATGCCCAGCTTCTTGCCGCGGATCTCGAAGGAGTTGGCCGCGCTCTTGATCCAGCCGCCACGGTGGCAGGAAGCGTTCTTCTCAGGGATGCCGCGCAGCAGCAGGATCGCTTCGGCCAGCACCAGCTCCGCTACGGAGCGAGTGTTGGAGTACGGTGCGTTGAACACCGCAATCCCGCGTTCGCGCGCTGCGTTCAGGTCAACCTGGTTGGTGCCGATGCAGAAACAGCCGACCGCGACCAGCTTCTTCGCGTGATCGAAGATCTCTTCGGTCAGTTGAGTGCGCGAGCGAATGCCGATGAAGTGCGCATCAGCGATCTTTTCCTTCAGTTGGGCTTCCGGCAGAGAACCGGTGAGGTACTCGATGCTGGTGTAGCCCGCCGACTTGAGAACGTCGACAGCCGATTGGTGGACGCCTTCGAGAAGAAGGAACTTGATCTTGCTCTTATCGAGAGAAGTCTTGCTCATCTGCGTAAACCTGTATCCCGGAGAAAAATGGCAGGAAATAGCCAGCAGACGCTGACCCGGACGGCAGGAAAGCCGTCGCCGCAGATTGGCCGTTGGGCACTATGCTGCGGGGTCGGTATGCTAGCATACGCACCCCGCTAAACACTCATTCCTGCGACGTGAAGCGTTCTCAGGATGACCATGAATTGTTCGAGAGTTCTGTCGATGACCAATCCTGCGCTGATTGATGAGCTGAAGACCCTGGTTGAGCCTGGCAAGGTGCTGACCGATGCCGACTCCCTGAATGCTTACGGTAAGGATTGGACCAAGCATTTTGCTCCGGCCCCGACCGCCATCGTGTTCCCCAAGACCACCGAACAGGTGCAGGCCATTGTCCGTTGGGCCAATGAACGCAAGGTGGCGCTGGTGCCGTCCGGCGGCCGTACCGGGCTTTCTGCTGCGGCGGTGGCTGCCAATGGCGAAGTGGTCGTGTCGTTCGATTACATGAACCAGATCCTCGATGTAAACCTCACCGATCGCACGGCCGTTTGTCAGCCGGGCGTGGTCACCGAGCATTTGCAGAACGTTGCTGAAGAAAAAGGTCTGTACTACCCGGTGGACTTCGCCTCGGCAGGTTCGAGCCAGATTGGCGGCAATATCGGCACCAATGCCGGCGGGATCAAGGTTATTCGCTACGGCATGACCCGTAACTGGGTCGCCGGCATGAAAGTCGTGACCGGTAAGGGCGACCTGCTGGAACTGAACCGCGACCTGATCAAGAACGCCACCGGCTACGACCTGCGTCAGCTGTTCATCGGCGCGGAAGGCACCCTCGGGTTCGTGGTTGAAGCGACCATGCGTCTGGATCGCGCACCGAAAAACCTCACCGCGATGGTCCTCGGTACCACCGATTTCGACTCGATCATGCCGGTGTTGCACGCGTTCCAGAGCAAACTCGACCTGACCGCCTTCGAATTCTTCTCCGACAAGGCCTTGGCTAAAGTCATGGGGCGAGGCGATGTTCCGGCGCCTTTCGAAACCGATTGCCCGTTCTACGCGCTGCTGGAATTTGAAGCGACCACCGAAGAAGTGGCCAACCACGCGCTGGAAACCTTCGAGCACTGCGTCGAACAGGGCTGGGTGCTGGACGGCGTGATGAGCCAGAGCGAAACCCAGTTGCAGAACCTCTGGAAGCTGCGCGAATACATCTCCGAAACCATTTCCCACTGGACGCCGTACAAGAACGACATTTCGGTCACCGTGTCGAAAGTACCGGCGTTCCTCAAGGAAATCGACGCGATCGTCGGCGAACACTACCCGGACTTCGAAATCGTCTGGTTCGGCCACATCGGCGACGGCAACCTGCACCTGAACATCCTCAAGCCGGAAAACCTGAGCAAGGATGAGTTCTTCGCCAAGTGCGCCACGGTGAACAAGTGGGTGTTCGAAACCGTCGAGAAGTACAACGGTTCGATTTCCGCCGAGCACGGCGTGGGCATGACCAAGCGTGATTACTTGACCTACAGCCGTTCGCCGGTTGAGATCGAGTACATGAAAGCGGTCAAAGCGGTGTTCGACCCGAACGGCATCATGAACCCGGGCAAGATCTTCGCTGTTTGATTTTCGAACGTTAAGAGCACGAATCAGGAGTCGGTAATGAGCTATCAGCACCAGTATGTCGACGGTACGCGTATTCATTTCCCGCTGGGGAAAGTGGTGTGCATCGGCCGTAACTACGCCGAACACGCCAAGGAACTGGACAACCCGGTGCCTACCGAGCCGCTGCTCTTCATTAAGCCGGGCAGTTGCGTGGTGCCGCTGGAAGGCGGTTTTGCCATTCCGACCGAGCGCGGTTCGGTGCACTACGAAGCGGAAATCGCTGTGTTGATCGGCAAGCCGTTGTCGACCAAGCCGAGCCGCGAAGAAGTGCTGGACGCCATCTCCGGTTTCGCCCCGGCACTCGACCTGACGCTGCGTGACAAGCAGGCCGAGCTGAAATCCAAGGGCCTGCCGTGGGAAATCGCCAAGTCGTTCGACGGCGCGGCGGTGATCGCGCCGTTCGTGTCCGGCAGCACCTTTGCTGACCTGACCGACATCGGCATCCGCCTGACCATCAACGGCGAAGTGCGCCAGGATGGCAACAGCAGCGCGATGCTCAACCCGATCGTGCCGATGATCCAGCACATGGCCGGCTGCTTCTCGCTGCAGGCCGGTGACGTGATCCTGACCGGCACGCCAGTGGGCGTTGGTCCGTTGAATGTCGGCGATGAGATTGTTCTGGAACTGCCAGGCGCGAGTAGCTTCACCAGTAGCGTGCGCTAGTCGCATCACCGCAAAACAACTGTGGGAGCGGGCTTGCTCGCGAATGCGGTGTATCAGGCAACTTTAATGTTGACTGACACGCCGCGTTCGCGAGCAAGCCCGCTCCCACAGTGGGTTTCGTGGTTGGTCGCAGTAGGGCAATCCCGCCATTTCCCGTTTTTTTCACATTTCGTCTGGATAATTCCGGGGCTCGCGGCGTCTGAGCCGGCCCCAATTGTGCTATTACCCCTAGCCTGAATTTCTGGAACGCATCCCTCAATGGCCACCCCACCGCTGTCCACGCTCAAAACAACCCGCCGCTCGCGCTTCGCGCTGCCTTGGTTCGCCTGGCTGATGCTGGTGGCGGTCATTGCGTACGGCGTTGCTTTTGCAATGCATTGGGATAATCGCGGCGTGCTCTGGGTGAAAGAGCAATTCAAGAGCCCGGCCGAGCGTCAGGCCAGTATCTGGCTTCCTGGCTACCGGGCAGTGATCGATGCCAAGGTATTGCCGGGCATGGAAAAGGACGAAGCCTCGGACCTCGCTTACGATCCTCAGACCAAAACGCTGTTTTCGGTTATGGGCAAGAACCCGTTTCTGGTCGAGCTGAATCTTCAAGGCGATGTCCTGCGCAAAATGCCGCTGGTGGGTTGGAGCAACCCGGAAGGCGTCACCGTGCTGGGCAACGGCCTGCTGGCGATTGTCGATGAGCGCGAGCACTTGATCACCGTCGTCAAGGTCGATGCCAACACCCGTGAATTGAACATCGCCGACTTTACGAAGTACGACCTCGGGCCTTCGAAAGACCAGAACAAGGCCTTTGAAGGGGTCACCTGGGATTCGCAAAACCAGCAGTTGCTGCTGGGCGAAGAGCGTCCGCCGGCCCTGTTTGCCTGGAAAGGTGACGGCCGGGTCCTGACCGGTGACAAGCTGAAGCTGGCCAGCCATGCGCTGGACATGCGCAACCTGTCGGCCCTGGCCATCGACCCGCGCACGGGCCACATGCTGGTGCTGTCCGCCGACTCGCACTTGTTGATGGAGCTGGACAAAAAGGGTGAGCAAGTCAGCTTCATCGCCCTGTTGCGCGGCTTCAATGGCCTCAAGAGCACCATTCCACGCGCCGAAGGCGTGACCATGGACGACGCGGGCAATTTGTACATGGTCAGTGAGCCGAACCTGTTCTACCGCTTCGAAAAGCAGAAATAGTCGCCACACACCCACGGTTGTGGTCGCAAGCCAATGGCCATTAAGCTTGAATTCATACGGGCGTGATATTTCATCCGCCCGTTTTGTTTTCGAGCTCGCCTGAATGCGCCGACTTGCCCGTCCCAAACCCCTCGTTTTGATCCTGTCAGTGATTGCGCTGATCGTGCTGGTTGCGATCGGCCAATACATGCGCCTGTTCGAGCGTGCGTGGTTCAATCTGCATAAGCTTTGGCAGCCGCAGAGCAGCATCTCTATGGGCCTGGATCAATACCGGGTGGACATCGAGGCGCGGGTGATCGACGGGCTGAACGATAACGTCTCGGCGCTGACGTTCGATCCGGTGCGCAAAAGCCTGTTCACGGTCACCAATAAAGATTCCGAGCTGATCGAGTTGTCGCTTGAGGGCAAGATCCTGCGGCGTGTGGCGTTGATTGGTTTCGGTGATCCGGAGGCGGTGGAGTTCATCAGTGCCGACACTTACGTGATCACCGATGAGAGCCAGCAGCGGCTGATCAAGATTCACCTGGAGCACGACACGACTTTTCTCGACGGGGCGGACGCCGAGCAGATGGTCCTTGGCGTGCACATGGGCAGTAACAAGGGGTTTGAAGGGCTGGCCTACGATTCGGTGGGCAAACGGTTGTTCGTCGCCAAGGAGCGCGACCCGATGCTGATCTACGAAGTGCAGGGATTCCCGCATTACAACCCGGAGAAATCCTACGCCGTGCACGTGGTGAACAACCCCAAGCGCGATGCCGGGATGTTTGTGCGAGACCTGTCGAGCCTGCAATACGACGAACGCAGCGGCCATTTGCTGGCGTTGTCCGACGAGTCGCGACTGATTATTGAGCTGGATGTGGACGGGCGTCCGCTGAGTACGATGTCACTGAACAAGGGGCGCCAAGGCCTGCAAAAGACCGTGCCGCAAGCGGAAGGCATCGCCATGGACGACGACGGCACGATGTACCTCGTCAGCGAGCCGAACCTGTTCTACGTCTTCAAAAAACCCACGCAACCCTAACAAACACCGCAAAACAACTGTGGGAGCGAGCCTGCTCGCGAAGCGGTGCATCATTCAACATCACTGTCGACTGACACACCGAATTCGCGAGCAGGCTCGCTCCCACAGGTTTTGTTTTGTGTATGGCTTACTCGGCGCGCAGGGTTTTCACGCCTTCGCTGGTGCCCAGCAACAGCAGGTCTGCCGGACGCGCCGCGAACAGGCCATTGGTGACCACGCCAACAATCGCGTTGATCTGGCGTTCCAGTTCAACCGGGTTGGTAATCTGCATGTTGAACACGTCGAGGATGATGTTGCCGTTGTCGGTCAACACGCCTTCGCGGTAAACCGGGTCGCCGCCCAGTTTCACCAGCTCGCGGGCCACGTGGCTGCGGGCCATCGGGATCACTTCGACCGGCAGCGGGAACTCACCGAGCACCGGCACCAGTTTGCTGGCGTCGGCGATGCAGATGAAGGTCTTGGCCACGGCCGCGACGATCTTCTCGCGGGTCAGGGCTGCGCCGCCGCCCTTGATCAGGTTCAGGTGCTCGTCGCTTTCATCGGCGCCGTCGACGTAGAACTCCAGGTCGCTGACGGTGTTCAGCTCATACACCGGAATGCCGTGGCCTTTAAGTCGGGCGGCAGTGGCTTCGGAGCTGGCAACCGCGCCGTCGAACGCGCCTTTGTGCTTGGCCAGGGCGTCGATGAAGCAGTTGGCGGTGGAGCCGGTGCCGACCCCGACGATGCTCTTGTCGTCGAGTTTCGGGAGGATGAAGTCGACGGCGGCCTGAGCCACTGCCTGTTTGAGTTGATCCTGGGTCATGCGGGCTCCGAGGTGCCGAAGGAGGAAACTAAAGGCCGGCATTATAGGCTTCGAGGCGGGGAAGGTCATTGCCCGATTGGCAGAAGTACACAACCCTTTGTGGCGAGGGGGCTTGCCTGTGGCGAGGGGGCTTGTCGGAACGCCGCATCGCCCCGTTGGAGCGCGAAGCGCTCCCCAGCATTCCTTCAAGCAGACCGCATCAGTCAATTTTACGACTGCTTCGCAGCCGAACGGGGGCGAGCCCCCTCGCCACAATGGATCTTCATCGCCTGCGGAGGGCTAAAACCACCTGTTTAGTGTGGTCGCCCGGCCGAAAGCCGGGTTAGACTCCTTGGCCCTGCCCAACCCGCTCAGTGATGCTTTCCGATGCTCGAACAGTACGTCAAAAAGATCCTCACCTCGCGCGTTTATGACGTTGCCGTAGAAACCCCATTGCAGACTGCCCGCCAGCTCTCCGAGCGGCTGGGCAACAATATCTGGCTCAAGCGTGAAGACTTGCAGCCGGTGTTCTCGTTCAAGATACGTGGCGCTTACAACAAGCTGACCCAGTTGAGCGATGAAGAACGTGCTCGCGGCGTGGTCACGGCGTCGGCAGGCAACCACGCGCAAGGCCTGGCCCTGGCGGCGAAAGTGTTGGGCGTCAAAGCCACCATCGTCATGCCCAAGACCACCCCGGAAATCAAAGTCGAAGGCGTGCGTTCGCGCGGCGGCAAAGTGGTGCTGCACGGGGATTCATTCCCGGAAGCCCTGGCCTACTCGCTGAAACTGGTCGACGAAAAAGGCTACGTCTACATCCACCCGTACGACGATCCCCACACTATTGCCGGGCAGGGCACCGTGGCGATGGAGATTCTGCGCCAGCACCCTGGCCGTCTCGACGCGATCTTCGTCCCGGTCGGTGGCGGCGGCCTGATTGCCGGCATCGCGGCGTACGTGAAATACCTGCGCCCGGAAATCAAGATCATCGGCGTCGAACCGGACGACTCCAATTGCCTGCAAGCCGCGATGGCGGCTGGCGAGCGCGTGGTACTGCCGACCGTGGGCATCTTCGCCGACGGTGTGGCGGTGGCGCAGATTGGCCAGCACACCTTCGATATCTGCAAAGACTATGTCGATGACGTGATCACGGTCAGCACCGACGAGATCTGCGCGGCGATCAAGGATATCTACGACGACACCCGCTCGATCACCGAGCCGGCCGGTGCGCTGGGCGTGGCGGGAATCAAGAAATACGTCGAGCAGAATGGCGTCACCGGCCACACTTTCGTCGCCATCGACTCTGGCGCCAACGTCAACTTCGACCGTTTGCGTCACGTCGCCGAACGCGCGGAACTGGGCGAGGGCCGTGAAGCGATCATCGCCGTGACCATCCCCGAGAAACCGGGCAGCTTCAAGGCGTTCTGCGAAGCCATCGGCAAGCGCCAGATCACCGAATTCAACTACCGCTACAACACCGGCAGCGAAGCGCACATCTTCGTGGGCGTGCAGACGCACCCGGAAACCGACCCGCGCAGTGCGCTGCTGGCGAGCCTGACCGAGCAGGGTTTCCCGGTGCTGGACCTGACCGACAACGAACTGGCCAAGCTGCACATCCGCCACATGGTCGGCGGTCGTGCGGCCCACGTGGTCGACGAAGTGATCCTGCGCTTCGAATTCCCGGAGCGTCCGGGCGCGTTGTTCAACTTCCTCAGCAAGCTGGGTGGGCGCTGGAACATCTCGATGTTCCACTACCGCAACCACGGTGCCGCGGACGGTCGAGTAGTCGCCGGGCTGCAAGTGCCTCATGACGAACGTCATCTGGTGCCGGCGGCGCTGGAAGAAATCGGTTACCCGTACTGGGACGAAAGCGACAATCCGGCCTATAAGCTGTTTCTGGGCTGAGCGGCTACGCTGGTGGGCAGGCATAAGGAAATCGGACAATGGAAACGTTAACTGCCCTGAAAATGGCGCACACCGCGGCAACGGCCATATTGTTGGGCTGTGCGCTGGGCCTGGGAATATGGGTTTGGCAAACGCGGCGTAGTGGCGATGCGACTGCTGGGGCACGCACGCTGCAGCGGCCACGGGTGTTCGTTTGGCTGCTGATGGGCCTGGCGCTGCTGAGCATGCCGTTCACGGGGTGGTGGATGGTGCATCTGGTGGGCTGGCCGTTGGGGCAGACGTGGTTGTTGGCGTCGAGTGTGCTTTACACCGTGGCGGCGTTGGCGTGGTTTTGGTTGCTGGTGCGGCTTAATCGGTTGCGCAAGGCGCCGGGTGGGGTGGGGAGATTTACCTTTGCCTTGGCGTTGTTCAGTTTTGTCTGCTTTATCGCCATTGCGGGGTTGATGGGGGCCAAGCCTGTTTAAGGCTTGAGACCGGGTTGACCCCTTCGCGAGCAAGCCCGCTCCCACCTTTAACCGTATTTCTCTGAGGGAACTCGGTTAAATGTGGGAGCGGGCTTGCTCGCGAAGGCGATATCAGCCGCGCAACGAAATCACCGGCCACCCACGCTTCTCGGCTTCAGCACGCAAATTCGGATCCGGATCCACCGCCACCGGATTCGCCACCTGCTCCAGCAACGGCAAATCATTCATCGAGTCGCTATAGAAATAGCTGTCCTCCAACGAATACCCGGTCTCTTCCAGCCAACGAGTCAACCGCGTCACCTTGCCTTCGCGAAAGCACGGCACATCCGTGCTGCGCCCGGTATATCGGCCATCGACCATTTCGCACTCGGTGGCGATCAGGGTTTCAACGCCCAGGCGCTGGGCAATCGGCCCGGTCACGAAGCGGTTGGTCGCGGTGATGATCACCAGTTTGTCGCCGGCATCGCGGTGTTTGGCCAGCAGTTCGATGGCCTGCGGCAACACGATCGGCTCGATGCAATCGCGCATGTAATCGAGGTGCCATTGATCCAGCGTGGCCATCTCGGTGCGCCCGAGTACTTCCAGGCAGAAGTTCAGGTAGGCGTCGTTATCCAGCTTGCCGGCCAGGTAATCCTGATAGAACTCGTCGTTGCGTGCCTTGTAGGCGACGGCGTCGAGAAAGCCGCGCTCGCACAGGTAATCGCCCCAGGCGTGGTCACTGTCGCCGCCCAGCAGGGTGTTGTCCAAGTCGAATAAAGCCAGACGCATTGCAGTTACTCGCTGAAAAGTCTGTAGAAAGGCGCCCAGAATACGGACTTTTCACAAGAGTGCACATAAGGTCGGTCGGCGCGTTGCTGCTTTCACAACCTTTGTGGAACAATGCGGCGACATGCGTTTGCGAGGTTGTTGCCGTGATCGACCCCGATGGTTTCCGCCCCAATGTCGGGATCATTCTCACGAATGATGCCGGACAGGTGCTATGGGCTCGCCGTATCAATCAAGATGCCTGGCAGTTTCCTCAGGGCGGTATCAACCCCCAGGAGACGCCGGAAGACGCCTTGTACCGCGAGTTGAACGAAGAAGTGGGTCTTGAGCGCGAAGATGTTGAAATTCTCGCCTGCACCCGGGGCTGGTTGCGCTATCGTTTGCCGCAACGTCTGGTTCGTACCCACAGCCAACCGCTGTGCATCGGCCAGAAACAGAAATGGTTTCTCCTGCGCCTGATCTCCAACGAGCAGCGGGTGCGGATGGATTTGACCGGTAAACCGGAATTCGATGGCTGGCGCTGGGTCAGCTATTGGTATCCGTTGGGCCAGGTGGTGACATTCAAGCGCGAGGTGTATCGACGCGCTCTCAAAGAGCTTGCCCCGCGCCTTTTAACGCGCGACTGACGACGGAGTTCGACCCCGAGCCATGCTCAATACGCTGCGCAAGATCGTCCAGGAAGTTAACTCCGCCAAGGATCTCAAGGCGGCGTTGGGCATTATTGTATTGCGCGTCAAAGAGGCCATGGGCAGCCAGGTCTGCTCGGTCTACCTGCTTGACCCCGAGTCCAACCGCTTCGTGCTGATGGCCACCGAGGGCTTGAACAAGCGCTCGATCGGCAAAGTCAGCATGGCGCCCAACGAAGGTCTCGTTGGCCTGGTCGGCACGCGCGAAGAACCGCTGAACCTCGAAAACGCCGCGGATCACCCGCGCTACCGCTACTTCGCCGAAACCGGTGAAGAGCGCTACGCCTCCTTCCTCGGGGCGCCGATCATTCACCACCGTCGCGTTGTCGGCGTGTTGGTCATCCAGCAAAAAGAACGCCGCCAGTTCGATGAAGGTGAAGAAGCCTTCCTCGTGACCATGAGCGCGCAGCTTGCTGGCGTAATCGCCCACGCCGAGGCCACCGGTTCGATCCGCGGCCTGGGTCGTCAGGGCAAGGGCATTCAGGAAGCCAAGTTCGTCGGCGTGCCGGGTTCGCCGGGTGCGGCGGTCGGTACGGCGGTGGTCATGCTGCCACCTGCCGATCTGGACGTGGTGCCGGACAAGACCATCGTCGACATTGATGCCGAACTGGCGTTGTTCAAGACCGCCATCGAAGGCGTGCGCGCCGACATGCGCGCGTTGTCGGCCAAACTGGCTTCGCAGCTGCGTCCTGAAGAGCGGGCCTTGTTCGACGTCTATTTGATGATGCTCGACGATGCCGCGCTGGGCAACGAAGTCACCACCGTGATCAGGACCGGCCAGTGGGCCCAGGGTGCGTTGCGCCAGGTGGTCACTGAGCACGTCAACCGTTTCGAATTGATGGACGACGCCTACCTGCGTGAGCGCGCCTCGGACGTCAAGGACCTTGGCCGGCGCTTGCTGGCGTATCTGCAGGAAGAGCGTCAACAGAATCTGGTTTACCCGGAAAAGACCATTCTGGTCAGCGAAGAGCTGACGCCGGCGATGCTCGGCGAGGTGCCGGAAGGCACGCTGGTCGGTCTGGTCTCGGTCCTCGGCTCGGGTAACTCCCACGTCGCGATCCTCGCCCGGGCGATGGGCATCCCGACGGTGATGGGCCTGGTCGACCTGCCCTATGCCAAGGTAGACGGCATCGACCTGATCGTCGATGGCACCAAGGGCGAGGTCTACACCAACCCAAGCGAAGTTCTGCGCAAGCAATTCGCCGAGGTGGTGGAAGAAGAGAAACAACTGGCGCTCGGTCTAGACACCCTGCGCGACTTGCCGTGCGTGACCCTCGACGGTCACCGCATGCCGCTTTGGGTCAACACCGGCCTGCTGGCGGACGTGGCGCGGGCGCAGAAGCGTGGCGCCGAAGGCGTGGGTCTTTACCGCACCGAAGTGCCGTTCATGATCAACCAGAGGTTTCCGAGCGAAAAGGAGCAGCTGGCGATCTACCGCGAGCAGCTCGCCGCGTTCCATCCGCAACCGGTCACCATGCGCAGCCTGGACATCGGTGGCGACAAGGCGTTGTCGTACTTCCCGATCAAGGAAGACAACCCGTTCCTAGGCTGGCGCGGGATTCGCGTCACGCTGGATCACCCGGAAATCTTCCTGGTGCAGACCCGCGCCATGCTCAAGGCCAGCGAAGGCTTGAACAACCTGCGGATCCTGCTGCCGATGATCTCCGGCACCCACGAACTCGAAGAAGCCCTGCACCTGATCCACCGGGCCTGGGGCGAAGTACGCGACGAAGGCACCGACGTGCCGATGCCGCCGATTGGCGTGATGATCGAGATTCCGGCAGCGGTGTATCAGACCAAGGAACTGGCGCGGCAAGTGGACTTCCTGTCGGTCGGCTCCAACGACCTGACCCAGTACCTGCTGGCCGTGGACCGCAACAACCCGCGGGTGGCCGACCTTTACGACTACCTGCACCCGGCGGTGCTTCAGGCGTTGCAGAACGTGGTGCGTGACGCCCATGCCGAAGGCAAGCCGGTGAGCATCTGCGGTGAGATGGCCGGCGACCCGGCTGCGGCGGTGCTGTTGATGGCGATGGGCTTCGACAGCCTGTCGATGAACGCCACCAACTTGCCGAAAGTGAAGTGGATGCTGCGTCAGATCAACCTGAGCAAGGCCAAGGATTTGCTCGCGGAACTGATGACCATCGACAACCCGCAAGTTATCCACAGCTCCTTGCAACTGGCGCTGAAGAACCTTGGGTTGGCGAAGATGATCAATCCGGCTGCGGTCAAGACCCTCTAAACCTATTGCGGACCCTTCACGAGCAAGCCCGCTCCCACATTCGATCGCATTCTTCTATGAGAACTCGGTTAAATGTGGGAGCGGGCTTGCTCGCGAAGAGGCCAGTCAAGACAACACAAAACTAAACCCTGATCTCCACTTCCCCCAGATGCCCCCCATACGGCCCGAAACTCCTTTCGACCATATGCCGCGTCCCATCCGCCTGAACAATCAGCGCCGTACTCGCCCGCGTCCCATAACTCTGGCTGGCGATAAACACACTCGACAACAACGTCTCGGTCGCCAAACCAACCCCGGTATCCGGCAGTTCGGTAAACGGCGCCGCCTGCGAATCCCCCAATAACGCCAGCAACGCCTGCGGCTTCGGGTCCGCCAACTCTTTTTCCAGCGCAGCACGGGCCTTGAGCAATTTTGGCCACGGCGTATCGAGCCCGGCGTTCGACAGTCCGTAAACACCCGGGGGCAACATCACCGCCTCAGACTCCCGCGCATTGAAGTGCCACAGCTCGTTGGCATTGCCCATCAGCAGATTAAACCCGGCATATTCGATGGAACGTCGGACAACATCGCCCAAATAGTCATCAATCGTGCGATCACCCAACAGAAACCCCGCCACCAGTTCACCCCGGGATTTACGCGAAGGGGGCTGATGCGGATCACGAATATTGGTCAGTGCCGCAAAGCGCCCATTGGCGCCAATACCGAGCCAGGTGCCGCCGGCTTCCAGGTCTCGACCGGCATAAACGTCGGGCGCTTCGGGCCATTGCGCCAGGGGCAGGCTCGGGCGGGCATAGAATTCGTCGCGGTTGGCCGCCACGATCAGCGGCTGGGCGTGGTCGGGTCGCCAGGCGAAGACAATCAGGCACATAAGGTGGTCCTTGTGTGTTTTTTGCTCACTCTACGCAGTCCTCGCCCGTCGTTCCATCGCCTCGCGCAGTGGAGCGTTGACCCCTCCATCCGTTACCATGCCCCACTTCTTCGGGGATGCATCCATGGAATTTCTGCTTTACCTGGCGCTCGGCGCCTGCGCAGGCGTGCTGGCCGGGCTGTTCGGGGTTGGCGGCGGGATCATCATCGTCCCCGTGTTGGTTTTCAGTTTCACCTTGCAGGGCTTTGACGCATCGATCCTGACCCACCTGGCCGTCGGTACGTCCCTGGCGACGATTATCTTTACCTCGGTCAACGCCGTTCGCGAACATCATCGCCGTGGCGCGGTGCGTTGGCCGATTTTCGTCTGGATGACCGTCGGCATTCTGATGGGCGCCGGTTTCGGCGCGCTGACCGCCGAAGCGATCTCCGGCCCGAACCTGCAGAAGATCATCGGTGTGTTCGCCCTGGTCATCGCCGCGCAACTGGCGCTGGACGTCAAGCCCAAGGCCAGCCGAACGGTGCCGGGCAAACTCGGTCTGACCTTGGCCGGCAGTGTGATTGGCTGGGCCTCGGCGATTTTCGGGATTGGCGGCGGCTCATTGACCGTGCCGTTCCTGACCTGGCGCAGTGTGCCGATGCAGCAAGCCGTGGCCACATCGTCGGCCTGCGGTCTGCCCATCGCGTTGGCCAGTGCTTTAAGTTTCATGATTCTGGGCTGGCACGATCCGTTGTTGCCGGCCCATAGTCTCGGTTTTATCTATTTGCCGGCGTTGCTGGGGATTGCCCTGACCAGCATGGTGTTTGCCCGTATCGGCGCGCGACTGGCCCACAGGCTGTCGCCGAAGTTGCTGAAAAGACTGTTTGCCGCTTTGCTGTTCTGCGTTGGCCTGAGCTTTCTGCTCTGACACGCGGCGCAATCCTGGCTTAATCCTGAGGTGGCAGCGTCGCCCGGGAATTTTGGTTTCAACTCTAACGAGGAGTCGCAATGCTGCCTTACCCGCAGATCGACCCGGTGGCCCTGGCCATCGGTCCGCTGAAAATCCACTGGTACGGCTTGATGTACCTGATCGGCATTGGCGGCGCCTGGCTGCTGGCGTCTCGCCGGTTGAACCGGTTCGACCCGACCTGGACCAAGGAGAAACTCTCCGACATGGTCTTCTGGATGTCGATGGGCGTCATTGTCGGCGGCCGTCTGGGTTATGTGCTGTTTTACGATCTGCACGCCTATCTGGCCAACCCGACGCTGATTTTCGAAGTGTGGAAGGGCGGCATGTCGTTCCACGGCGGTTTCATCGGCGTGATGCTGGCGGCGCTGTGGTTTGGCAAGAAGAACAACAAGTCGTTCTTCCAGCTGATGGACTTCGTCGCACCGATGGTGCCGATCGGCCTCGGTGCCGGGCGTATCGGCAACTTCATCAACGCCGAGTTGTGGGGCAAGCCGACCGACGTGCCATGGGCGATGATCTTCCCGCCGTTCAGCGATCCGTCGCAGTTGCCGCGCCACCCCTCGCAGCTGTACCAGTTCGCGCTGGAAGGCGTCGCGCTGTTCCTGATCCTGTGGCTGTTCTCGCGCAAACCGCGGCCGACCATGGCGGTATCGGGGATGTTCGCGCTGTTCTACGGCATCTTCCGGTTCATCGTCGAATTCGTCCGAGTACCGGACGCGCAACTGGGCTATCTGGCCTGGAACTGGCTGACCATGGGCCAGGTGCTCTGCGTGCCGATGATCGTCGGTGGTCTGTTCCTGATCTGGCTGGCGTATCACCGCGCCCCGGCGACCCCAGCGGCAGCTGTATAAATTCGAATCCCGGAGGCGACGGCCTCCGGGTTCAAGGACACAGGTAACTCATGAAGCAATATCTCGAACTGGTCGCCCATGTCATCAAGAACGGCACCAAGCAAGCCAACCGCACGGGCGTGAACACCATCAGCTTTCCGGGCGCGATGCTGCGTTACGACCTGAAAGAAGGGTTCCCGGCGATCACCACGCGCAAGATGGCTTTCAAATCCGCCATCGGCGAGATGTGCGGTTTCCTGCGTGGCGTGAACAACGCCGCCGAATTCCGTGCACTGGGCTGCAAGGTCTGGGACCAGAACGCCAACGAAAACGCCCAGTGGCTGGCCAACCCGTTCCGTCAGGGCGAAGACGACCTCGGCGAGATCTACGGCGTGCAATGGCGCAAATGGCCGGCGTACAAGCAGATCCCCGTCAGCAACCAGGCCGCCATCGAGCAGACTCTGAGCCAAGGCTATCGCCAGATTGCTGAAGGTGAAGAAGACGGTCAGGCCTACGTGGTGCTGTACAAGGCGATCGACCAGATCCGCCAGTGCGTCGACACCATCATCAAGGACCCGGGCAGCCGGCGCATCCTGTTCCACGGCTGGAACGTTGCCCAGCTCGATGAAATGGCCCTGCCGCCATGCCACTTGCTGTACCAGTTCCACCCGAATGTCGAGACCAAAGAGATTTCTTTGACGCTCTACATCCGCTCCAACGACCTGGGCCTTGGCACACCGTTCAACCTCACCGAAGGCGCTGCGCTATTGAGCCTGATAGGTCGCCTGACCGGTTACACGCCGCGCTGGTTCACCTATTTCATCGGTGATGCCCACGTCTACGAAAACCACCTGGACATGCTCAACGAACAGCTCAAGCGTGAGCCGTTCCCGATGCCGAAACTGGTGATCAGTGATCGTGTGCCGGCGTTTGCCGAGACGGGCGTGTATCAGCCGGAGTGGCTGGAACTGATCGAACCGGGCGATTTCTCGCTTGAGGGTTATCAGCACCACGCCCCAATGACCGCGCCGATGGCGGTCTAAAACTTAACACCGACCAAATGTGGGAGCGGGCTTGCTCGCGAAGGCGTCGTGTCAGTCAGCGATAATGTCGACTGGGATACCGCTTTCGCGAGCAAGCCCGCTCTCACATTTGATTTTCGGTTGTTTAGTGACCGTGGCTTCTCCCGACATGGGAATGCTCAACCTCCGTCGCCACAACCCCGCCACTCACTTCCAACCGCTGCAAAATCCCGCACTGATCAATATCCGGCCCTTCGCCACACCGTTGGCGCAGGTCGAGCAACTGTGTCTGCAAGGCCAATAACCCATCGATCCGCGCCTTGACGTGATGAATGTGCTCATCGATCAACGCATTCACGCTTTGACACTGGTCCTGCGGGCTGTCGCGCAAGGCCAGCAGGCTGCGGATCTCTTCGAGGGTCATGTCGAGGGTGCGGCAGTTGCGGATGAAGGTCAGGCGTTCGGCGTGGGCCTGGGTGTAGACGCGGTAGTTGCCGTCGCTGCGGGCCGGTTCCGGCAGCAGGTTTTCGCGCTCGTAATAGCGGATGGTTTCCACGGCGCAATCGGTCAGTTTGGCCAGTTCTCCGATCTTCATGACGGCAATCTCCAAATGGGTGCTTGACCCTATAGTGGCTACAGGGTCTTTACTTGGCAACAGGCACCTTCATGGACGCGACCCGATGAGCGATTCCCGACACACCCACACCCACGAGGCTGGGCACGATCACAGCCACAAGCTGCAGCCTATGCAGAAACATGAGCATGGCGGGCACGGCGATTCCTGCTGTTCCGCCAAAGTGGCGGCACCTTCACTGATCAAGTTGAGCGAAACGCCAACCGCCGGTGCGCGGCTGAGCAGTTTCCGCATCGACGCCATGGACTGCCCGACCGAGCAAACGCTGATCCAGAACAAACTCGGCAAACTCGCGGGTGTGCAACAGCTGGAATTCAACCTGATCAACCGCGTGTTGGGCGTGACCCATAACCTGCCGGGTACCGCGCCGATCATCGAGGCGATCAAGTCGCTGGGCATGGTTGCCGAGCCGCTGGAGCAGGGTGTCGAAGCGCCCGTGCCGGCTCCCGAGAAAAAACCGTGGTGGCCATTGGCGCTGTCCGGTGTCGGCGCGCTCGCCGCCGAAGTGATCCACTTCACCAATGCCGCGCCCACTTGGGTGGTGGCGGTCATCGCGCTGGTCTCGATCCTCAGCGGCGGCCTGACCACGTACAAAAAGGGCTGGATCGCCCTGAAGAACCTCAACCTGAACATCAACGCGCTGATGAGCATCGCCGTGACTGGCGCGATCCTGATCGGGCAATGGCCGGAAGCGGCGATGGTGATGTTCCTGTTCACCGTGGCCGAGTTGATCGAGGCCAAATCCCTGGACCGTGCCCGCAACGCCATCAGCGGCTTGATGCAGATGACCCCGGAACAGGCCACGGTGCAGTTGGCCGACGGCAGTTGGGTCGAGCAGGACGTCAAAACCATCGAGCTGGGTGCGCGGGTGCGGGTGAGGCCCGGTGAGCGCATTGGTCTGGACGGTGAAGTGGTCTCGGGCAGTTCGACCATCGATCAGGCGCCGATCACGGGCGAAAGCCTGCCGGTGGAGAAAGCCATCGGCGACAAAGTCTTCGCCGGCACCATCAATCAGGCGGGGTCTCTGGAATATGCCGTGACCGCAGCGGCCAACAACTCGACCTTGGCGCGGATCATCCACGCCGTCGAACAGGCTCAGGGCGCACGCGCGCCGACCCAGCGTTTCGTCGACCAGTTTTCCAAAATCTACACACCGGCGGTCTTCATTCTTGCTCTGGCGGTCGCGGTCATTCCACCGCTGTTCATGGGCGCCGTCTGGTTTGACTGGATCTACCGCGCGCTGGTGTTGCTGGTGGTCGCGTGCCCGTGTGCACTGGTGATTTCTACCCCGGTGACCATCGTCAGCGGCCTCGCAGCGGCAGCGCGCAAGGGCATTCTGGTCAAGGGCGGCGTTTATCTGGAGGGCGGTTACAAACTCGATTACCTGGCGCTGGACAAGACCGGCACGATCACCCACGGCAAACCGGTGCAGACCGACTACCTGTCGCTCGACTCGAGTGCTGACGAATCCGCCCCGGCGATTGCGGCGGCGCTGGCCGGTCGCTCGGATCACCCGGTGTCGCTGGCCATCGCCAACGCGGCTGTGGATAAACAGTTCGCACCGCTGATTGTGGATAACTTCGAAGCGCTGGCCGGTCGCGGCGTTCGCGGCGATATCAACGGTCAGACTTACCACTTGGGCAACCATCGTCTGGTGGAGGAGCTGAACCTCTGCTCGCCCGCGCTGGAAGAGAAGCTGTTCGCGCTGGAAAAACAGGGCAAGTCGGTGGTGCTGCTGCTCGATAAATCTGGCCCGTTGGCGTTGTTCGCCGTGGCGGACACGGTCAAGGAGTCCAGCCGCGAAGCGATCCAGCAACTGCACGACCTGGGCATCAAGACCCTGATGCTCACCGGCGACAACGTCCACACCGCTCAAGCGATTGCCGCGCAAGTCGGCATCGACGAGGCCAAGGGCGACCTGTTGCCGACCGACAAGCTGCAAGCCATCGAAGCCCTTTATGCACAGGGGCATCACGTCGGCATGGTCGGCGACGGCATCAACGACGCGCCGGCACTGGCTCGGGCCGAGATCGGTTTTGCCATGGCCGCGGCCGGTACCGACACTGCGATTGAGACCGCCGATGTCGCCCTGATGGACGACGATCTACGCAAGATTCCAGCGTTTATCCGCTTGTCGCGCCAGACCTCGAGCATCCTGAAACAGAACATCGCCCTCGCGTTGGTCATCAAGGCGATCTTTCTTGGGGTAACCTTCGCCGGGATCGCTACCATGTGGATGGCGGTGTTCGCCGACATGGGCGTGAGCCTGTTGGTGGTGTTCAACGGTTTGCGCCTGTTGCGCAAATAAGCGATGAGGAGCGGGTGTGCTGAGTGCCGAGCTGAAGGCGTTTTACATGGTGGCCCGGTTGGGCAGCATTACCCTGGCGGCGAAAAAGCTAGGCCTGAGCCAACCGACGGTGACGACGCAGATCCGCAATCTGGAAAGCCAGTACTCGGTTGAACTGTTCTACCGGGGCGGTCGCCGCCTCAGCGTCAGCGAAGAAGGCGCGCGGCTGTTGCCGATGGTCAAGGCGCTGTTGCAGCAGGAAGCCGACATCGAGTTTTTCCTGCGCAACAGCGGCCAGGTCCAAGGCACTTTGCGCATCGCGGCCACGGCGCCGTATTACATCCTTGATCTGGTGAAGACTTTTCGCGAGCGCTTGCCGCAAGTGGAAGTGTCGGTGGAAATCGGCAACTCCCAGCAAGTGCTCGAAGCGCTGGAGGATTACCGGGTGGATGTCGCGGCGTCATCGCAATTGCTCGACGATGCGCGGTTGATTCGCCGGGTGCTGGGCAGCGATCCGCTGGTGCTGGCGGTGCATCGCAACCATCCGCTGGCGGTGCATGACCATGTGCCGCTGAGTGCGTTGGCCGGACATACGTTGTTGATGCGTGAATCGGGCTCGACCACTCGGCGTCTGACTGAAGAGTTGCTGGCCAGCGCCGGGGTGAGTTTCGGGCCGCTGCTGGAGATTGGCAGCCGTGAATCGATCCGGGAGGCGGTGTTGCGCAACATCGGCATCAGCATCATTGCCCGGCAGGAAGTGCCGCATGATCCGCAACTGCGGGTGCTGACCATCGAAAATGCGCCGCAGATTCCCGAGTACCTGTATTGCCTCAAGGAACGCAAAGGCGCACGGCTGCCGGCGGCGTTTCTGGGGTTGGCGCAGGAAATGGCCCCGGCCTGAAATCTCTGGTGTCTATGCTGGCCTCTTCGCGAGCAGGCTCGCTCCCACAGGGGAATGCGGTCAACTGTGGGAGCGAGCCTGCTCGCGATGGCGTCAGCCCCAGCAACCAAAATCCCTGAATACCACTATCAGCCATTTTTGCCTCACTGCCACATGACGGACGCATTACATCCCTAGGATGGCCTTCATCTGCTTGATGAGGCCCGTCCATGAACCACTCGATCGCAACTGCCCTGACCAACCCCGGCGCCCCGATGAAGGTGCGCGGCGTACAGAAACGCTTCGGTGCCTTTACCGCGCTGGATAACGTTTCCCTCGACGTGGCGGCCGGTGAACTGGTGTGTCTGCTGGGCCCGTCGGGTTGTGGCAAAACCACCTTGCTGCGCTGCATCGCCGGTCTGGAAAAACAGGACCGCGGCGAGTTGTACCTCGGTGATCGTGACGTTTCCCACCTGGCCCCCCAGGCGCGGGACTACGGCATTCTGTTCCAGTCCTACGCGCTGTTCCCCAATCTCACCGTCGAAGCGAACATTGCCTACGGCCTCGCCGGCAGTGGTCGCGATGAAGTGCGCAAGCGTGTCGGTCAGATGCTGGAACTGGTCGGCCTGATCGGCAGTGAGAAAAAGTACCCCGGCCAATTGTCTGGCGGCCAACAACAACGCGTCGCCCTGGCTCGGGCCCTGGCGCCGGCGCCTTCATTACTGTTGCTGGATGAACCGATGTCGGCACTCGACGCCCGGGTTCGCGAGCATCTGTGCACCGAACTGCGCCAGTTGCAGCGCAACCTCGGCATCACCACCCTGATGGTCACGCACAATCAGGACGAGGCCATGCTGATGGCCGACCGCATCGCCGTGATGAACAACGGTAAGGTCGAGCAGTACGCCACGCCGCAGGAAATCTACGACCGTCCGGCCACGCCGTTTGTGGCGGAGTTCGTCGGCCAGGGTAACTGGCTGCCGTTCCGCCGCAGCAGTGACAGCCACGCCCAGGTCGGCGGGCTGAACATGCGCCTGGCCGATGGCAGCGCGAAAACCGCGTCGGGCCGTTTGTTCTGCCGCCCGGAAGCGATCAACGTCAACCCGCTGGTGCATGAAGAAAACCTGTTCCCGGCCAAGGTTCGCGAGATTACTTTCCTCGGCAACCGCTGCCGAATGAGCTTCGAACTCGATCAATTGCCCGGTCACCCATTGCTCGCCGAACTGGCGCCGGAAGCCATGCCGCGCCTTGGCGCCCAGCAGATCATGGTCGCCTTGCCGCCGCGCAGCCTGCAGGTGTTTGCCTGATGAGCGCGAACATCGCGCTGCCGATACCGCACAAGCAGGTTCGGCAGACCTCCCGTGCCGAAATCGGCGACCGGGTGTTCGTGGTCGGCGGCAAAGTCCTGTTGCTGGTGTTGCTCGGCGTCGCTGTGTTGATGCCGTTGCTGGCGATCTTCTGGCGCGGTTTCAGCTCCGAAGCCGGGCAGGGCGGTGGTCTGGTGGCTGCACGGGAGTTGGTCACCAGCGAGAATTTCCACTGGCTGTTAGGTAACAGCCTCAAGGTTTCCCTCAGCGTCGCGGCGATTGTCGTACCGCTGGCCTATCTGTTTGCCTACGCGCTGCAACGCACATTGATTCCCGGCAAAGGCATCTGGCGCGGCATTTCGCTGCTGCCGTTGATGGCGCCGTCGATGCTGCCCGGTATTGCACTGGTGTATCTGTTCGGCAATCAGGGCATGTTGCGCGGTCTGCTCTCGGACAACATCTACGGCTTCTGGGGCATTGTGCTCGGCGAGGTGATCTACACCTTTCCACACGCCTTGATGATCCTGCTGTCGGCGCTGTCCCTGGCGGATGCACGACTGTTCGATGCCGCCTCCAGTATGGGCGCGAGTCCGGCAAAAGCCTTCCGCAGCATTACCTGGCCGGCGACGCGTCAGGCCGTGTTCGCCGCGTTCTGTCTGGTCTTCACGTTGACCATCACCGACTTCGGCGTGCCTGTGGTGGTCGGTGGCGACTACCAGGTGCTGGCGCTGGAAGCCTATAAAGCGGTGGTCGGCCAGCAGCAATTCGGTCGCGGCGCGTTGATCGGCATGGTCCTGCTGTTGCCGGCGCTGTTCAGCTTCGGCGTCGATGCGTGGTTGCGTCGACGTCACGGCGACTCCATGAGCGGGCGTGCGCAAGTCTTCAAACCTGCGCCCTCGACACTGCGCGACGGCTGCTACCTGGGCATCGTGTTGCTGATCAGCGCGGCGTTGCTGCTGGTGTTCGGCATGGCGATCTTCTCTTCGCTGGTCAAGTTCTGGCCGTACAACCTGTCGCTCTCGCTCAATCACTACCAGTTCAACGACACGGCGGGCGGCGGCTGGCTGGCTTACGGCAACAGCGTGAAGATGGCGTTGTGCACGGCGTTGATCGGCAGCGTGCTGATTTTCACCGGCGCTTACCTGATGGAAAAAACCAAGGGCCAGCGCGGACTGAACCTGACTTTGCGCATGCTCAGTTTCGTACCGATGGCGGTGCCGGGCTTGGTGCTGGGCCTGGGTTACGTCTTCTTCTTCAACCTCACCGGCAACCCGCTTCATGTGCTCTACGGGACCATGACCCTGCTGGTGGTCTGCACCATTGCTCACTATTTGACCACCGCACAAATGACCGCGACCACCGCGCTGCGTCAGCTCGACGCCGAGTTCGAAGCCGCCGCGCTGTCGCTCAAGGCGCCGCTGTATCGGCATTACCTGCGCGTCACCGTGCCGATCTGCCTGCCGGCGCTGCTGGACATCGTGCGCTACCTGTTCGTCTCGGCCATGACCACCGTCTCGGCGGCGATCTTCCTCTACAGCCCCGACACCATCCTCGCGGCGGTGGCGGTGCTGAACATGGACGACGCCGGCAACGTTGGCGGCGCGGCGGCGATGTCGACACTGATTCTGTTCACCTCGGCGGGCGTGTCCCTGCTGCTGGCCTGGGCTTCGCGCGGTTTGCTGCGCCGTTCCCAAGCCTGGCGGCAGACCGCGCCTGGCCACTGATTCACACCCTCAACTCAAAAACAGGAAAAGATCATGTTCAAGCCTTTGGCCCTGGCCGCTGCTGTCCTCACCGCTTTCAGCCTGAACGCTTTCGCGGCGCCAACCGAGTTGACGGTGTACACCGCCCTCGAAGCCGAACAACTGAAGACCTACAAAGAAGCCTTCGAAAAGGCAAACCCGGACGTCGAGATCAAGTGGGTACGTGATTCCACCGGCATCATCACCGCCAAGTTGCTGGCCGAAAAAGCCCGCCCACAAGCCGACGCCGTCTGGGGCCTGGCCGCTTCGAGCCTGGCGATTCTCGACCAGCAAGGCATGCTGCAAAGCTACGCGCCGAAGGACCTGGGCAAGATCGGCGGCAACTACCGCGACGCCGCCAACCCGCCAGCCTGGGTCGGCATGGACGTCTGGGCCGCGACCATTTGCTTCAACACCGTCGAAGCCGAGAAGCAGGGCCTGACCAAGCCGGTGAGCTGGCAAGACCTGACCAAACCTGAGTACAAAGGCAAGATCGTCATGCCTAACCCGGCCTCGTCCGGCACCGGTTTCCTCGACGTCAGCGCCTGGCTGCAAACCTTCGGCGAGAAGCAGGGCTGGCAGTACATGGACGACCTGCACCAGAACATCGGCCAGTACGTTCACTCCGGCTCCAAGCCTTGCAAACTGGCGGCGGCCGGCGAATTCCCGATCGGTATTTCCTTTGAATACCCGGCCGTTCAGCTGAAGCGCCAAGGCGCACCGCTGGACATCATCCTGCCGAAAGAAGGCCTTGGCTGGGAGATCGAAGCGACCGCCGTGATCAAGGGCACACCGCATGAAGACGCGGCGAAGAAACTGGCTGACTTCTCGGCGAGCCCGGCGGCGATGGAGCTCTACAAAGAGAACTTCGCGGTACTGGCTCAGCCTGGCATCGCCAAGCCGCAGACCGAATTGCCGGCCGACTATGAGCAGCGTTTGATCAAGAACGACTTTGCCTGGGCTTCCAAAAATCGCGATGAAATCTTGACCGAATGGCGCAAGCGCTATGACGGCAAGTCCGAGAAAGTGGTTGCCAAGTAAGATCTTCATCGGCTGACAGGGCCCCTTCGCGAGCAAGCCCGCTCCCACATTTGATCTGTGTCGTTCACAAATCCAGTGTGGGAGCGGGCTTGCTCGCGAATGCGGCTTCAAACTCGGGACAATTTTCCATGACACACCACAACGACCTGCTGGTCGTCGGCGCCGGCATCCTCGGCCTGTCCCACGCCTACGCCGCCGCCCGACGCGGTCTGAAAGTCACCGTCTTCGAACGCAGCGAAACGCCTCTGGGCGCCTCGGTGCGCAACTTCGGCCAGGCCCTCGTCACTGGCCAGCCGCCGGGCCCGATGCTCGAACTGGCCAAGGCCAGCCGCGAGATCTGGGGCCAGTGGGCGCAACTCGCCGGCCTGCAACTCAAGCGCAACGGCTCATACCTGTTCGCCCGCAACGAAGCTGAAGAACACCTGCTGGAAGCGTTCTGTGCCGGCCGCGCCGTGGAGCACGGTTACCGCGTCGAACTGCTGCGCGGCGCTGCCTTGCGTGATCTGTACCGCGGCCAGTTCACCCATCACCGCGCCGCGTTGCACGGGATGGACGATCAGCAACTGTATTCCCGCGAAGCCATTCCGGCGCTGATCGACTACCTGCGCCGCGAACTCGGCGTGACCTTTCACTTCTCGACGCTGGTCCGCGACATCGAACCGGGCCGCTTGCACAGCACCGCCGGCACGTTCAGTGCCGAGCAGATCATCGTCTGTTCCGGCCACGATTATCAGACGTTGCTGGCCGAACAGATTGCCGAACTCAAACCGCAAATCTGTCGTCTGCAAATGCTTCGCGCCCGCCCGCAGATCAACCTCAACCTGCAACACGCCTTGCTCACCGGTTTGAGTTGCGTGCACTACGGCGCCTTTGCCGATCTGCCGGAAGCGGCGGCGGTGCAGGCGCAAATTCTGCGCGATGAACCGCACCTGCATGACAACGGCATTCACCTGCTGATCAGCCCGACCCCTTACGGCGAATTGATCATCGGCGACTCCCACCACTACGGCAGCGATCCGTCGCCGTTCAACACCGAGCAAGTGGACGACTGGATGATCGAACTGGCCGAGCAGACGCTGGGCTGCAAGGTGCAAGTGGTCGAACGCTGGCAGGGTGTCTATGGTTCACGGGGGCCGGGGCCGTTTTCGTTCCTGCGTCCGGCACCGGGATTGAGCGTGGCGCTGATGCACACCGGTGTCGGCATGAGTGTCGGGCCAGCGATGGCTGAACGTAATGTGGCGACTGTGTTGGGAGAGCGTTGATGAGTAACCACGAACAGGTGATCTCCGAAGTGTTCGGTCTGTACGAACGCTTTGGCGACAGCGACTACATTGGCGAACCGGTGTCGCAGATCGAGCATATGTCCCAAGCCGCGCAATTGGCGATGGCCGAGGGCTTCGATGATGAAGTGGTGTTGGCTGCGTTTTTTCACGACATCGGGCACATCTGCGCCGAAAGCGCCGAGAACATGGGCGGCTTCGGAGTGGTCAGCCACGAACGACTGGGCGCCGACTACCTGCGCCGCGCCGGTTTCAGCGAGCGCATGGCGCGGCTGGTGGAATACCACGTGCAGGCCAAGCGTTATCTGACGCTCAAAGAGCCGGGGTACTACGAGCGGTTGAGCGAAGCCAGCCGCCGCACGTTGGAATTTCAGGGCGGTGTGATGACAGCGGTCGAGGCTGATGCCTTCGAGCAGGATCCGCTGTGCGAGGTCAGCTTGCGCATGCGTCAGTGGGATGAGTTGGCGAAGGAAATGTCGGTGCCGGTGATCGACTTACAGGTGCTGAAGTCGAAAGCCTCGGCGCTGTTGGCCAGGAACAAGTCTCCTGCAACTCAGACACCTTTTGCGGCAGGTGTTTAGCGAGATTTCCTACATAACGCGGCGCAGTTGCGCCATGGTTCCAACGATTTCGAATCGTTAGTGTTTGAGCTTCTTTTATTGCCAGGGAATGCTCATGCGCTATTTGAAAGTCACCGTCCAGGACCGGGTCGGCAACGGTCGTGCCGACTCGGTACTGCTGCAATTCTATGAAACTGCCTGTACACCCGGCGACGATGTCCTGATCAAAAAAGCCTTCGCACTCGACTTCGATGCCGACGGCAAAGTCGACTACAAAATGGGCGACGTCACCAACGACGGCAAGGAAAACACGGTTGATCAGCGCCTGCTGAAAACCTTCGCCAATGCCTGCCTCAGGCTGCAATGGTTCAATCCAGGCGCTTCGACAAAACGCTATCTGAAAATATTTACCGAGGATTTCGCCGGCGATGGCACCCCGGACACCGTGCGGTTGCACTTTCACGAAGGCACTGGGAAACCCACGGACAAAACGCTGGCGTCTACTGCCGCTGCTTACGACACGGATAACAACGGCACACTCGACTGGTCGGTCCACTTCGATGTGGATAACGATGGTGATACAGATGCTACGGATCGTGAACTGGTGTCGTTGCTGAGCGACACTTACCTCAAGTTCAAATGGAAGTAGGCCCTGGAGCGTTGTGCTGAGTTCTGACGCGTTGGTACGGGCTGTGAGCAATCAGAGCGTGAAACCGCGTCACGGCCATCGCGAGCAGGCTCGCTCCCACATTGGATTTGTGCACGACGCAAATTCCCTGTGGGAGCGAGCCTGCTCGCGAAGGGGCCGGTCCAAACACCGCAATCTACCCGACCTTAAAGCTGCTGCGCCAACACCTCAACCTGCTCCTGTCTCTCCGCCTGATTCAACTTCGCCTGCGTATTCAGCGACGACCACTGCGGGTGCGCCCGGGCCTTGTTTAACACCTCGGGCAGTTTTCCTTCGCGCCAGATCTTGTCCTGCGGCGTGGCGACCTGAATGCTGTCCATTGCCGCATGCCCGCGTGCGTTCAGCGCCTGCAACAACTGGCGCTGACGCAACGCCAACAACCGCAGCACACTGTCATCGATGGTCAGCTCTCGCTGACCTTTGATCTTGCCGATCAAGCGGCTGCCATAGCTGCGCGCGGTTTGCAGGGCGCCACCGGCAATCGCGCCGGCCAGTGCTGCCGCACCCAGGGTCAGACCACCCACCAGCAAGTCGACCCCGGCCCCGGCGGCTGCACCGGCCGCTATCCCGCTGCCGACCCGTACACCGAGCTGCTTCAGGGTTTCCGGGTTAAACAAATCATCGCCCCAACGCCCATCGAGCAGCGGCAAGTCACTGGCCGCCGCATCCTGTGGGCGGAAGGCGTACAGCTTGAGCAGCGCTTCAACGCAGCGTTGTTCGCGCTGACGCACGGCTTTGTGCAGTTCGTTGATGGCCTGTCGTTCTTGATCCGCATCGCTGGCGACGCTGCGCCGGCAGGCGGCGCAATCAATCAACAATTCGGCAATCAGCCGCACCGCGCTTTGTTGACGTGCGACGCGCTGAGCCTGTTGATCGGCGATCAAGCGTTCAAGCTGTTCACGGGAATTTTCCAGCAGCAGCGCGAGGCTTTCGTAGAGGCGACGTTCGCCATCCTCCGGCGGTGCGACGCTGTCGAAGCGAACCAAGGCGTGCAAGCCCAGACGCGCCAACGCTTCGCGCCAATCCGGCTCGCGATGCTGGGCGCTGCTGACGAAATTCAGCACCGGCAGCAGCGGCTTGCCGCAACTGGCCAGCACTTCCAGTTCATCGCGGTACTTGGCCAGCACCGGTTCGCGGGCGTCAATCACGTAGAGGCCGGCATCGCAGGTGAGCAGTTGCCGCAACACTTTGGCTTCCTGCTCAAAGCGCTGCCGGGCTTCACTGCCCTCAAGGAATCGCGCCAGGCGGGCCGGGCCGTCGAGGCGTTCGCCGGGTCGCTCCAGGCGTTCGAGGTAATCGAGCAGGGCGATGGCGTCTTCCAGGCCGGGGGTGTCGTAGAGGTCGAGCAATGGCTCGCCGTCCACCGACAAGCGTGCGCCTTCGACGTGGCGCGTGGTGCTGGGGCGATGGGACACTTCGCCGAAGCCGACATCGCGGGTCAAGGTGCGCAGCAATGAGGTTTTGCCGACGTTGGTGTGGCCGACCACGGCGAGTTTCAACGGGGCCTTCCAGGCGTTACTCATGACCGGTCTCCAGCCAGTTCATCGGCGCGCAATCGGCGAACGGTAATTCCAGCTGCTGCAATGCGATGTGCCAGTCACCCAGCCGTTCGGCGTCGAGCGCCTCGCCGGGCGGCGCTTGCAGCAGCCAGACGCGAGTGGCGGCGGCATTGCGCGCCAGTTCGGCGATCAACGCCAGGCTGCCACGGTCCGGCGAGCGCCGTGGATCGCAGGCGATGAGCAGGCGTGCGGGTGGAAAGCGGCTCAATTGTTCGAGGAGTCGGTGGCGCGATTCACGGCTGTCGAGAACCCCGGCGTTGCCCACGGTTTTCGGCAGTTGCGGTGGCCACGGACGTTGGTCATCGAGTTCGATGGCGACCAGCAGGGCACCGTCGCTTTGCTGGTCGGTGACACCGCTTTCGACGCGATGCAGTTTCTCTGGTGCGGCGTCACTGATGCCCAGGCGTTCGCTGGTGGGCATCAAGCGTTCACGCAATTGGGCGTAGCCGGGCAGGTTCAGGTCCAGCTGCAATTTCCCTTGGCCGGTTTTCCAGCGCCAGCGGCAAAACAGCATCAGCAGCAAGCGCGGTAGCACCCCGTAGATCAACAGGACACCGACCAGCCAGGCGGCCCAGGCCTGTCGGGCGCTTTCGATGTTCAGCGCGGCATCGCCGCTGGCGCGGATCATTTCCACGGTGGGCACGCTGAAACCGAGCAGTGCCGGAAGCGCGCCGAGGGCCTGGGTCATGGCGACGAATGTGTCGGCGCTCAAAATGGTGGTTTCCCAGACGAAACCGTAGCGCCGGGTCGCCATCAACGTCAGCAGAATCACCAGGGCGCTGAGCATCGCCAGCAGCCACAAACCGTTGACCAGCGTACCGACCGCCCAGCGATTGAGTTTGTGTCGTTGCAACAGCAGCAACAGCGCCGGGGCCAGTTGCGCGGCTTTGGCATCGCGGGCGAGTTTTTCGCTGAGCCACAACCATAAGCGCCCGAGGGTGGCGCCCTGTTCACCGGCGAATATCAGCCCCAGCGCCCAACTCAGCAACAGAATCAGGTTCAGCCCGAGCAAACTGCCCAAGGCCCAGAACACATTCACCGGGGTTTGCCCGTCGCCCATCGCGGCGAAGGCCAGGCCGGCGCCGCTGATCACGGCGAGCACCGCCATCACGATCAGCGCCAGTCGCGCACCTTGCAGCCAGTGTTGCAGGGCGTTGGCCAATCCATCGCGTTCGGCCAGCCACATGGCCCGCCGGTGAATCCGTGTCGGCAAGTCGCCGCCGGCGCTGCGGGCCAGGCGGTTGGCTTCCATGTCTTCCAGCGGGCCGGCGTGTTCTTCACGCAGGCGCACGGTTTCGGTCAGCCAGAGAGTTTGCAGTCCAGTCAGTTCAGTCACGCGCGATCCCATCGCTCCATTGAGCTGTGAGCATAACCGCTGTGGCGCTTATCGGGGTACGGATGGCTCTGGTATCCTCGCGGGCATGACTAAATTACTTCCCCTCAGCCTGATCGCAGCCCTCGGTGAAAACCGTGTGATCGGCGTCGACAACAGCATGCCCTGGCACTTGCCGGGGGACTTCAAATACTTCAAGGCCACCACCCTGGGCAAACCGATCATCATGGGTCGCAAGACCTGGGATTCCCTCGGTCGACCGCTGCCGGGCCGGTTGAACATCGTGGTCAGCCGTCAGGCGGATCTGGTGCTGGAAGGCGCCGAGGTTTACCCGTCGCTCGAAGCCGCGGTGGTTCGCGCCGAAGCATGGGCGAAGGAGCAGGGCGTCGATGAGCTGATGCTGATTGGCGGCGCGCAGTTGTATGCGCAGGGGATGGCCCAGGCGGACCGGTTGTACCTGACCCGCGTGGCGCTGAGCCCGGAAGGGGATGCGTGGTTTCCGGAGTTTGATTCGGGGCAGTGGAAGCTGGTGTCGAATGTTCCGAATCCGGCTGAAGGCGACAAGCCGGCGTACAACTTTGAGGTTTGGGAAAAAGCCTAAAAGCTTCGCGAGCAAGCCCGCTCCCACATTAGTCCTGCGACGAACACAGCATTTGTGAACACCTGAATTCAAATGTGGGAGCGGGCTTGCTCGCGAAGAGGCTCGCCCAGTCGCTGAAAGACTCAGGCGTGAGCCAACTCCGAATGCTCATCCGCATCCAGCAACTCTTTATCCGTCTGCTGCATGATCTGGCTGGTAATCGCCCCCGCCGTCATCGACCCGCTGACGTTCAGCGCCGTGCGCCCCATATCAATCAGCGGCTCGACCGAAATCAGCAACGCCACCAGTGACACCGGCAAGCCCATCGCCGGCAACACGATCAGCGCAGCAAATGTCGCACCACCGCCCACACCCGCCACACCGGCCGAGCTCAGCGTCACAATCGCCACCAACGTCGCGATCCACAGCGGGTCCAGCGGGTTGATACCCACGGTCGGCGCGACCATCACCGCCAACATCGCCGGGTACAGACCGGCACAGCCGTTCTGGCCAATGGTCGCGCCAAACGACGCGGCGAAGCTTGCGATGGATTGCGGAATGCCCAAACGGCGGGTCTGCGCTTCGATGCTCAACGGAATCGTCGCCGCGCTCGAGCGGCTGGTGAACGCAAACGTCAGCACCGGCCAGACTTTGCGGAAGAACCGCAGCGGGTTGATCCCGGCCGCTGACACCAGCAGGCCATGCACCACAAACATCAGGCCGAGGCCGATGTAAGACACCACGACAAAACTGCCGAGCTTGATGATGTCTTGCAGGTTGGAACCGGCGACCACTTTGGTCATCAGCGCCAGCACACCGTACGGGGTCAGCTTCATCACCAGACGCACCAGACGCATTACCAAGGCTTGCAGGGTGTCGATGGCGTTGATCACTTTCTGACCTTTCTCGACGTCATCCTTCAGCAATTGCAAAGCGGCGACGCCGAGGAACGCCGCAAAAATCACCACACTGATGATCGAGGTCGGTTTGGCGCGCGCCAGATCGGCAAACGGGTTTTGCGGGATGAACGAGAGCAACAGTTGCGGCACGTTCAGGTCTGCGACCTTGCCGGCGTAGTCGGTCTGGATGGTTTGCAGGCGCGCCATTTCCTGGGTGCCGGCCACCAGGCCTTCGGCGGTCAGGCCGAACAAGTTGGTCAAGCCGATGCCGATCAACGCCGCGATGGCGGTGGTGAACAGCAGCGTGCCAATGGTCAGGAAGCTGATCTTGCCCAATGACGACGCGTTGTGCAGACGGGCCACGGCGCTGAGGATCGAGGCGAACACCAGCGGGATCACGATCATTTGCAGCAACTGCACGTAACCGTTGCCCACCAGATCGAACCAGCCGATCGAGGCTTTCAAGACCGGATTGCCGGCGCCATAAACGGTGTGCAGCGCCACACCAAACACCACGCCCAACACCAGGGCGAGCAGGACTTTTTTCGCCAGGCTCCAGGTGGTGTGGCGGGTTTGGGCCAGGCCGAACAGCAGGGCGAGGAATACCAGCAGATTGAGGATCAGCGGCAGATTCATAAAAACTCCGATCAGACATGTGCCAGCTGCCTTCCGGGGCAGCCGCGAACCGGCAAGCCTAACAGCTTGATATCTAATGAATTAATACCAAAATCGGAGGTGAACTGTCGTTTTTGGAATAAGCCGGTGTCGCTGTCGGGGATGCAGTTGGCGCGATGGGTACGGTAGCGGTCGCTGACAGACGAGGACTGTCACACTTATTTGTTAGCGTCGATGTCTTTCACATTCAGGGAGAGTCGTAGATGAAATTCATACCAAAAATGCTGGCTGCAGCCATTTGCCTGGGCCTTGCCGGCCAGGCATTCGCCACCGACTTGAAACACTGGCCAGCCGATCAGGCCAAGGCGCTGGACGCAATGATTGCCGCCAACGCCAACAAAGGTAACTACGCGGTGTTCGACATGGACAACACCAGCTACCGCTACGACCTGGAAGAGTCGTTGCTGCCATTCATGGAGAACAAGGGCCTGATCACCCGCGACAAACTCGACCCTTCCCTGAAACTGATTCCGTTCAAGGACACCGCCGACCACAAGGAAAGCCTGTTCAGCTACTACTACCGTCTCTGCGAAATTGACGACATGGTGTGTTACCCATGGGTCGCGCAAGTGTTCTCGGGCTTCACGCTCAAAGAACTCAAAGGTTATGTCGACGAGTTGATGGCCTCCGGTAAACCGGTGCCGGCCACTTATTACGAAGGCGACGTGGTCAAAAAACTCGACGTCAACCCGCCGAAAGTCTTCACCGGCCAGGCCGAGCTGTACAACAAGCTGATGGAGAACGGCATCGAGGTCTATGTGATGACCGCCGCCTCCGAAGAGCTGGTGCGCATGGTCGCTTCCGATCCGAAGTACGGCTACAACGTCAAACCGCAGAACGTCATCGGCGTGAGCCTGCTGCTGAAGGACCCGAAGTCCGGCGAACTGACCACCGCGCGCAAGCAGATCACTGCTGGCAAGTATGACGAGAAGGCCAACCTCGGCCTCGAGCTGACTCCATACCTGTGGACCCCGGCGACCTGGATGGCTGGCAAGCAAGCGGCAATCCTGACTTACATCGATGAGTGGAAAAAGCCGGTGCTGGTGGGCGGCGATACCCCGAGCAGCGATGGTTACATGCTGTTCCACAGCGTTGACGTGGCCAAGGGCGGCATTCACTTGTGGGTTAACCGCAAGGACAAATACATGACCCAGATTAACGGCATGATGGCCAAGAACGCCGCGGCCCAGGCCAAGGAAGGGCTTGAGGTTACGGCGGACAAGAATTGGGTGATCGTGAAGCCTGAAGAGATCCAGTAAGCGCCAAAAATCTAAATGTGGGAGCGGGCTTGCTCGCGAAGGGGCCAGCACTTTCAACATCAATGTTGAATGTCAGACCGCTTTCGCGAGCAAGTCCGCTCTCACATTTAACCGAGTACAACAAAGATGCCCCGCACTTGGCGGGGCATTTTTATTTCTGCGATTGACGCTTACAACCCGTCGAGCATCGCCTTGTTGCGCACGGCACCCTTGTCGGCGCTGGTCGCCAGCAGGGCGTAGGCTTTCAGTGCAGTGGTCACCTTGCGTGGACGTTTTTCCACAGGCTTCCAGCCTTTCTGATCCTGCTCGGCACGACGCCCGGCCATTTCTTCGTCGCTGATCAACAGGTTGATCGAGCGGTTCGGAATGTCGATCAGCACTTTGTCGCCGTCCTGCACCAGGCCAATCGCGCCACCCGCTGCCGCTTCTGGCGAAGCGTGGCCGATGGACAGGCCCGAGGTGCCGCCCGAGAAGCGGCCGTCGGTGAGCAGGGCGCAGGCTTTGCCCAGGCCTTTGGATTTCAGGTAAGACGTCGGGTACAGCATTTCCTGCATGCCCGGGCCGCCTTTCGGGCCTTCGTAACGAATGATCACGATGTCGCCGGCCTTCACTTCGTCAGCGAGGATGCCGCGTACGGCGCTGTCCTGGCTTTCGAAGATCTTGGCGTTGCCTTCGAAGACGTGGATCGACTCGTCGACGCCTGCGGTTTTCACCACGCAGCCATCCAGCGCGATGTTGCCGTAGAGAACGGCCAGGCCGCCTTCTTTCGAGTAAGCGTGTTCGACACTGCGGATGCAGCCGTTTTCACGGTCGTCGTCGAGGGTTTCCCAACGGGTCGACTGGCTGAACGCGGTCTGCGTCGGAATGCCTGCCGGGCCGGCCTTGAAGAAGTGATGCACGGCTTCGTCGTCAGTCTGGGTGATGTCCCACTTGGCGATGCCTTCGGCCAAAGTCTTGCTGTGCACGGTCGGCAGGTCGGTGTGCAGCAGGCCGCCACGGGCCAGCGAGCCGAGGATGCTGAAGATCCCGCCGGCGCGGTGCACGTCTTCCATGTGGTACTTCTGGATGTTCGGCGCGACTTTGCACAGTTGCGGCACGTGACGGGACAGACGGTCGATGTCGCGCAGGTCGAAATCGATCTCGGCTTCCTGGGCGGCGGCCAGCAAGTGCAGGATGGTGTTGGTGGAGCCGCCCATGGCGATGTCCAGCGTCATGGCGTTTTCGAACGCCTTGAAGTTGGCGATGTTGCGCGGCAGTACCGACTCGTCGTTCTCGGTGTAATAACGCTTGCACAGCTCGACGATGGTGCGCCCGGCCTGCAGGAACAATTGCTCGCGGTCGCTGTGGGTGGCCAGGGTCGAACCGTTGCCCGGCAATGCCAGGCCCAGGGCTTCGACCAGGCAGTTCATCGAGTTGGCGGTGAACATGCCGGAGCACGAACCGCAGGTCGGGCAGGCGCTGCGCTCGTACTCAGCGACTTTCTCGTCAGAAGCGCTGGAGTCGGCGGCGATCACCATGGCGTCGACGAGGTCGAGACCGTGGCTGGCCAGTTTGGTCTTGCCGGCTTCCATCGGGCCGCCGGAAACGAAGATCACCGGGATGTTCAGGCGCAGGGACGCCATCAGCATGCCAGGGGTGATCTTGTCGCAGTTGGAGATGCAGACGATGGCGTCGGCGCAGTGGGCGTTGACCATGTACTCGACGGAGTCGGCGATGATCTCGCGGCTCGGCAGCGAATACAGCATGCCGTCGTGGCCCATGGCGATGCCGTCATCCACGGCGATGGTGTTGAATTCTTTTGCCACACCGCCAGCGCGTTCGATCTCGCGGGCGACCAGTTGGCCCAGGTCCTTGAGGTGGACGTGGCCCGGTACGAACTGGGTGAAGGAGTTGGCAATGGCGATGATCGGCTTTTTGAAGTCGTCATCTTTCATCCCCGTAGCGCGCCACAGTGCGCGGGCGCCGGCCATGTTGCGGCCGTGGGTGGATGTTTTCGAGCGGTAATCAGGCATGAAGCACTCCGGGCGGCTAATCAGGTATCAAAAGGGAAGTGAGCTTCTATTGACGTCTGGAACACTCAGAAATGGCCGTGTGTCCGGAAGTTGCCGATAACTTTGCGGGATCGCCGCGCGCTTCAGCTTGAGCTCATAAACCCGCCGGGGGATGACTGGCGATGAATGTCGCGATTCTACACGGCTGGCGTCAGGAGGGAATGGCTGCCGCTTTGGAGATAGCGCTGACAAGACGTGTGGACAGGGTTATCGGCGATTGATCACGACGTTCAAGCCGATACCCACCGCACTCAACATCAAAAAGCACACGGCCAGGGCCGTGGTCAGGTAGGCGCTGGCCAGGTTGATCACGGCACTGATCAGGCCGCCACACATGAAAATCAGCAGGCTGCCGGCCGAGGTCGCGGTACCGGCGTGTTGGGGGTAGAGGCTCATCGCCCTGGAGTTGGCGATGGGGCGGCAAATGGTGGTGCCAGCGGTACAGATCAGCATGGGAATCAGAACCGTGGCGGCGGACAGGCCAAACTGCCAGACCAGCCATGGCATCACCAGGCCCGAGAGCGCAATCAGGCCCAGGCCGATATTGATTTGCCGGCCGCCCTCCAGATGGCGATGCAGGAGGCTGGCGATAATCCCGCCGACCACATACGCGGCGCCATACAGCAACAGCGCCCAGGCGAACTGGTAGGCGGACAGGTTCAGGTGCTCCATGAACAGGAGTGGTGAAATGACGATGAACGAGAAATGGCAGGCGAAGGCGAGACCGGATATCAGCCAGTAACCCGTAAAGCGGATGTCGCTCAGCAGCAACCAATAAACGCTGAAGAATCGCCGGGACGATGGAGCACTGCTACGGCTTTCCTTCAGCAGGAAGCAGGACCTCAACCAGACAATAATGGCCAGGCCGATGAAAACATAAAAACTGCCCTGCCAGCCCACATGCAACTGTAGCCAGGTGCCGATCAGCGGCGAACTGGAGATGAAAATCCCGCCGGCGGTGGCCATCCAGATTCGCAGTCGTTCCAGTTCGCGGCCAGCGAACAGGTCCTGGACCAGTGCCTGCGACAAGGCAAACGAGCCGCAGCCCATCGCCTGAACAACGCGAAAGACCAGAAACCAGGTGTAATCGCTGACGAGCAGACAACCCGTTGCACCCACGGCAGCCAGAGCAATGCCCCCTAGCAGCAGTTTTTTGCGGCCGAACCTGTCGGACAACGGCCCGATCAGCAGCAGTGAAAACGCCAGGCCAATGGCAAAGAGGCTGACGGACAACGCTATATCGACAGGCGTAGTGCGGAAGTGGTCGGAGAGCGCGGGAAAGGACGGGAGCACGACGTCGAGGGGGAAAACAGCAAGCAGCGTCATGGTCATCAACAGAATGACCATGGCCCGGCCTTCTTTGACCTGGGGTGCTTCGATAACTTTATTCATCAAGAAGCCCGGCTCTGGTGAAGAGTTGCCGGTTGTAAGGCAGGTCGAAGAACCCGGCGTTTTTCAGGGCGCTCAGGGTCGCGCTGGCGCCCGAACGGGTCCGTTGCAGCGTGGCTTGCGCATCGGACAGTCCTTCAGTGATTTCCAGGCAGACTGCTTCCCTGAGGCCGACGCTGCGAAAGCTTGCCCTCAGCCAGTGCTCATCGACTTCAAAGAAAACCCGAATGAGCTCCGGCAGCAGACCCGCGCAGAACAGGCGTTGGGCGCTGGTCAGGTGCAGCCACAGGTAATGGAACACTTCGCAGAAATAGCGACTGTGTCGCGCCTCGTCGGCAAGGTGGTCCCTGAGCATTTCCTGAACGCCGTCCACCAACGCATCGCGGCAGATGTCGAGTAGATCCTTGGCGATGATCGTTTCGGAGACGAAACCGGTGAGGAACCAGGCCAGTGGCTTGTGCCGGTCAGGTGTGCGTTCGAGCAGGGCGTGCAGCCGGGTGATTCGCTGCGGCATGACGGGTCGATCGAACAGGCCGTAGAACGCGGCAATCTGCTCGGCGAGGCCGTTGGAAAAGAGCGCGTGATAGCCCTCGTCGGTGTAGAGCTGCAGCGCAGCGTTTTTCATCCGCTGTGGAATGCTCACACCCAGTTCGTCATGGACGATGGTTTCGACAGATCGATTGACGATGCGATGTTCGAGCAAGGTGGTGTAGTCGAGGAAATACACCAGATGATTGGCCGACAGTCGATGAGTGATCGCGCGGCCGGCGTCTTTCACGGCCGGGTGATTCAAATAAGGCAGGAAGGCCGGCGGGAACCAATGTCGGGTTTCCAGTTGCTGTTCAATATCGGGCGGCAATAAATAGCTATGTTTGCTGGTTCGCACTGCGGCGCGGTTATCCCAGTCGCCGAGGGTAAAGCGATCGGCCCAGCCAGTGGGAAGCATTGCCTGTTCGAGGCGCGTGTCGGTCATGACTGCGAGTCCTGACGGTTCAGCAGCGTTTTCAGTTCCTTGCACAGCGGGTCCCCGTCGCTGTTGCCGCAACCGACAAAAAACAAAGGCTGTTCTGCGCTGTCATTGAGGCCGAGAAGCGTCTCGACCTGATCATCGGTCAGGGCGCCGGTCAGCCAAGTGTTAAAGCCGAGCGAGGTGGCCAGCAACTGGAAGGTCTGGGAAATATGCCCAGCTTCAACGTAGGCCATTCGATAGGCGCGCGAGTGTTCATATTTCCACCACAGCTTGTCGAATCGACTGGTGATGAACAGGCCAACCGGCAGGTTATTGATGAAGTGTTGCCCGCACAGCAGTTGCCCCAGTGGTCGATCTGGCAGCGAGTTGACGAAGCTCAACGCATGTTCGGTTGGATGGTAGGCATAGAGCCCAGGTTTGAGGCCGCTGACGTTTTGCACGAGCAGGAAGCCTTCACAGGCGTTTAGCCCCCCCCCGGAGGGGCTGGTGCGGCGGGCGCCAAGTCCTTCGGCGACGTTTTCGTCGACGTCGTCCTCACGTTCTCGCAAGTAACCGAGGGACAAGTAGAGCAACGTGCTGACCGCTTCGAGCGAGAGGGGCTCGCTGGTGAAGGTACGGCAGGTTTTTCGGTCGATCAGGGCATTTGCCAGAGTGCCTTGTGGCAGGCATCCAGGTTTGGGCAATGAAATCTTTTCGTCTGCCAGACGTTCCGCCAGACGGGTGTCCGGGGTCGGTGTGGCCAGCACTTCGCTGCAATGGTTCAGATATTCTCTGGACCATTCATGAATATCTTGTGGGGTATGTTGGCAAGGGATGTTCTTGGTGCCGATATGAAATATTTTCGACAGATCATCCCAGCCCCATTCAATTAGAGTGGGGGTTGAAGTCGTGAGTATTCCTGCTTCAAGAAGTTGGGTGTCTATACTGTTGTTACGATTGAACTTGTTCGGGTTGTTGATCAATTCTGCAAGTCGTGTTGAATAGTCAAGATCCAGTTCGTACTGTTTGTGATTTTTGTAATCCCACACTATTTGATCGGGCGTGCGCGGAAGTATGAAAAGATAAGGGTTTATCTGCATGATGGGCGATTCACTCTGGGTTTTTCGTAGAGAACGCTGGGTAGCCGGCACTCCCCAGCGCTTCATTTACTTAGCGGGCTTTCGGCGCAACCAGAAAAGCCAGGTTGGCGATGGTGTTTGCTTCCAGAGTAATTGCTTTCATCTTTGTAACTCCTTGTCATTGATAATGAGCGTCACTTCAATGTGACAACTCAATCATAGTTGGTAATGAATTCTTATCAAGGAGAGATTGAGTAGGAATGTTCTAGTTATTTTGTCGGATCAATCGAAATGACCCTTAGATTTTGTAAGGCGTATTCTCCAAAGTGCAAAGCACAGAGAAACGTCCTGCAAGTCGCAAGGATTGCAAGTGTAAGAAGTTGTAGGAATGAACATCGAATAATAGGACGGGGAGCCGATCGGCTCCCCGTCAAACCGCGCAATCAGCTGTTTGGCAGCAGGCGGCAGGTGATGCTCTTGATGTAGCGGGTTTCAGCGATGGCCGGGTGAACCGGGTGATCCGGGCCTTGAGCGCCACGCTCCAGCAACTGGATGTTGCGGTCCAGGTGACGGGCGCTGGTCAGCAGGATGTTTTGCAGGTCGTCTTCTGGCAGGTGCATCGAGCACGAAGCGCTGACCAGGATGCCGTCCTTGCTGAGCAGGCGCATGGCTTGCTCGTTCAGGCGGCGGTAGGCGCCTTCGCCGTTCTTCATGTCTTTCTTGCGTTTGATGAACGCCGGCGGGTCGGCCACGATCACGTCGAAACGTTCTTCGCTGGCTTTCAGCTCTTTGAGGGCTTCGAACACGTCGCCTTCAATGCAGGTCATTTTGTCGGCGAAACCGTTCAGCGCGGCGTTACGCTCGACGCCGTCGAGGGCGAAGGCCGACGCGTCGACGCAGAACACTTCACTGGCGCCGAAGGCGGCTGCTTGCACGCCCCAGCCACCGATGTAGCTGTACAGGTCGAGCACGCGTTTGCCTTTGGCATACGGGGCCAGGCGTGCGCGGTTCATGCGGTGGTCGTAGAACCAGCCGGTTTTCTGGCCTTGCATGACCGGTGCTTCGAATTTCACGCCGTTCTCTTCCAGCGCTACCCACTCCGGCACCAGGCCGAACACGGTTTCGACGTAGCGGTTGAGGCCTTCGGCATCACGGGCGGCGGAGTCATTCTTGAACAGAATGCCGCTTGGCTTGAGCACTTGGGTCAACGCGGCGATCACGTCTTCTTTATGAGCTTCCATGGTCGCCGAGGCGATCTGTACCACGAGGATGTCGCCGAAACGGTCGACCACCAGGCCTGGCAGCAGGTCGGAGTCACCGTAGACGAGGCGATAGAACGGCTTGTCGAACAGGCGATCGCGCAGCGACAGGGCGACGTTGATACGGTGAACGAGCAACGACTTGTCCAGCGGCAACTTGATGTCGCGCGACAGCAGGCGGGCGCAGATCAGGTTGTTCGGGCTCATGGCAACGATGCCCAGCGGCTTGCCGCCGGCGGCTTCGAGGATCGCCTGATCACCGGCCTTGAAGCCGTGCAATGGAGTGGCGGCGACATCGATTTCGTTGCTGTAGACCCACAAGTGGCCGTTTCGCAGGCGACGGTCGGCGTTGGCTTTGAGGCGCAGGCTAGGCAGGGACATGACGTCGCTCCGGAAAAAAGAGCGGGAGTATAGCGTGTTGCGCAAGGCCCCGGTTTGATGGATGGACATGCGGTGAAGGCGCGCCAAAGATGAAACTTCAGCAGATGTACCCTCCAAGGTGTCGGATCCAACTTTTAGAAGCTAGAATCTGCGCCTGGCCCAGAGTGTGTACTTATGTCCCAAGAGCTGACTACCGAACAGATTCAACAGTCCCTGCAAGGCATCAGCGTGCCCGCCCAGCCGCAAATCATGGTGGATTTGCAGATGGAGCAGTACATGCCCGACCCGGACCTGGAAGTGATCGCCAAACTGATCTCCCAAGACCCGGGCCTCTCTGGCGCCTTGCTGAAGATCGTCAACTCGCCGTATTACGGCTTGAGCAACAAGATCGCCTCGATCCAGCGCGCAGTGAATCTGCTGGGCAGTCGCTCAATCATCAACCTGATCAACGCGCAGTCGATCAAGGGTGAGATGAATGACGACACCATCGTCACGCTGAACCGCTTCTGGGACACGGCTCAGGATGTGGCGATGACCTGCCTGACGCTGGCCAAGCGCATTGGTGCCCAGGCGGGCGACGAAGCGTACGCGCTGGGCCTGTTCCACGACTGCGGCGTGCCGCTGATGCTGCAGCGTTTCCCCAACTACATGACCGTTCTGGAAGAGGCGTATGCCAACGCCAGCGCCGAATGCCGGATAGTGGACACCGAGAACCGCGTGTTCAACACCAACCACGCCGTGGTCGGTTACTACACCGCCAAATCCTGGCGCCTGCCGGACCATGTGACCGCCGCGATCGCCAATCACCACAACGCGTTGGCGATTTTCAGCGATGAGTCGTCGCGCAATGCCCAGCTCAAGAACTTGCTGGCGATCCTCAAGATGGCCGAACACATTTGTGCGTCCTACCGGGTGTTGGGCAACCAGAATGAAGACCACGAATGGAACAGCATCGGGCATCTGGTGCTCGACTATGTCGGCCTCTCGGATTACGACTTCGAGACGCTCAAGCAAACCATTCGCGACCTCGGCGCTCACCGTTGAGTGCTGGATAGCCTGATTCGAGTGCACCATGCCTGAACTGCCGGAAGTCGAAACCACCCGCCGCGGAATTGCGCCGCACCTCGAGGGCCAACGGGTCAGCCGGGTGATCGTGCGTGACCGGCGCCTGCGCTGGCCGATTCCCGAAGACCTTGATGTGCGGTTGTCCGGGCAGCGCATCGTGCTGGTGGAACGGCGCGCCAAGTACCTGCTGATCAATGCCGAAGTCGGCACGTTGATCAGCCATCTGGGCATGTCGGGGAATTTGCGGCTGGTGGAAGCCGGCCTGCCGGCGGCCAAGCATGAGCACGTGGATATCGAACTGGAATCCGGCCTGGCGCTGCGTTACACCGACCCGCGACGGTTTGGCGCGATGCTCTGGAGCCTTGACCCGCTCAACCACGAACTGCTGATTCGCCTGGGGCCGGAGCCATTGACCGACCTGTTCGACGGCGAGCGTCTGTTTCAACAGTCACGTGGGCGTTCCATGGCAATCAAGCCGTTCATCATGGATAACGCCGTGGTGGTGGGCGTCGGCAATATCTACGCGACCGAAGCGCTGTTCGCCGCCGGCATCGATCCGCGCCGCGAAGCCAAGAGCATTTCCCGGGCGCGTTATTTGAAACTGGCGATAGAAATCAAACGCATCCTCGCCGCCGCCATCGAGCGCGGCGGCACCACGTTGCGCGACTTTATCGGCGGTGACGGCCAACCGGGTTACTTCCAGCAGGAACTGTTCGTGTATGGCCGGGGCCATGAGCCCTGCAAGGTCTGCGGCACAGAACTTCGGGATGTGAAGCTCGGGCAGCGCGCCAGCGTCTTTTGCCCCCGCTGTCAGAGCTGAAAACTCCCACGGTCTATAGTCAGTGTTCTCACTGCCTCGCATAAGGACCGTGCCATGAACCTGTTTCGAACCCTTGTCGTTGTCTGCTTGCTCGGCGCCAATGCCGGCGCGCTGGCAGCAAACAATGGCAGCGGCGACCCGCTCTACACCATCCAGAATCCCCCGGCGTACGCCATGATCGGTGATTTGCTGATTGCCCGACCGTTGCTGGTCGTGGCGACGGTGATTGGTGCTGGTGTGTTTGTGGTGTCGTTGCCGTTTACCGCACTCGGTGGTGGCGTTGGCGACGCGGGGCAGGCGTTGGTGGTTGACCCGGCGAAAGCGGCGTTTGTACGGTGTCTGGGGTGTATCGGGGAGGGGTTTGAGCAGCGGGAGTGACAGCCTTTGGATTTTCTGTGTGGCTGATGGCGCCTTCGCGAGCAAGCCCGCTCCCACATTAGACCGCGATCAAATGTGGGAGCGGGCTTGCTCGCGAAGGCGTCTGAACAGGCTCTACAAAACTATCTGACTCAAGCCTTGCCGGTAATCTTCCGGTACTTCTCCATCAACTCGTCTTCAGTCTCCGGATGCGCTTCGTCCAGCGGAATGCAATCCACCGGGCACACTTGCTGGCACTGAGGTTCGTCGTAGTGGCCGACACACTGCGTGCACAGGTTCGGGTCGATCACATAGATCTCTTCGCCTTGGGAAATGGCGGCGTTCGGGCACTCGGGTTCGCAGACGTCGCAGTTGATGCAATCGTCGGTGATGATCAGGGACATGCTAACTCCAGCCAGGGCGACAGGCCCGGGCGCAATAAACCAATGCGCGCAATTGTGCCGCATTGGCGCCCGCAGTGCACGCGGGCGCCGCTTGAGCGGTCTTTACTTCTTGAAGCGCTCAGTAAGAGCGTCGGCCACCGCAGGGTGGACGAATTTGGTGATATCACCGCCCAGCGCCGCGATTTCACGGACCAGCGTCGAGGAAATGAACGAATAACGCTCGGAAGGCGTAAGAAACAGGCTTTCCACATCCGGCGCGAGCTGACGGTTCATGTTGGCCAGCTGGAATTCGTATTCGAAGTCCGACACCGCACGCAAGCCACGCAGGAACACGTTGGCGTTCTTCTCTTTGGCGAAGTGCGCGAGCAGCGTCGAGAAACCGACGACTTCAACGTTCGGCAGATGTTTAGTGACCTCGCGGGCCAGCTCCACACGCTGTTCCAGAGGAAACAACGGGTTTTTCTTGGGGCTGGCGGCGACGGCAATGATCACATGATCGAACAGGCGCGCGGCGCGTTCGACCAAGTCGCCATGGCCCTTGGTAATAGGGTCGAAGGTACCTGGGTACAACACTCGGTTCATCGCGTCGTCCTGGCGGGAGTCCGTTGGGGAGTCGGATGGTATCGCAGCCTTCCCGGTCGGCCAAGTCGCCTGTTGGGTAAGAAAGCACTATAGACGATACGAATATTCTCCCTTTTCATGGGTTTTTCAAACGTTCGGCCAGGGAAGTGGCCAGTTGCGCGGTCAGCCCGTACACCGACAACTGCGGGTTTGCGCCAATGCTGGTGGGGAACAGCGAGCCGTCATGGATCGACAGATTGCTCAGCTGGTGATGACGGCCGAGGCTGTCAGTCACGGCGTTTTTCGGGTCTTCGCCCATCGCACAACCGCCCATTACGTGGGCGCTGCCCAGGCGCGTGCGATACAACTCAAGGCTCAAGCCATCGATCAACGTGCGCGCTTCAGCCAGGGTTTTCACGTAGCGAGCATCGGCGTGCATCGGCATCACTGATTTGGCGCCACCGGCGAACTGGATCTCGGCCATGCTGTGGAAGGCCCGGCGCAAACCGTCCCAGGCGTAAGGCGAGACTTGATAGTCGAGCACGGGCGTGTTGTCACCGCGCAGTTCGACGCTGCCGCCGGGGCTGTCCGGATGGAAACCGTCGCGCAACAACGCAAGCATGGCGTGGGTATGCGGCAGGTGCTCCATGTGCTGGGCGTTTTCCTTGCCAAAACCGCCGAGCAGGGTCGTCGCCAGTGCCGGGTGCAGGGGCGGGACTTCAAGTTTGTAGGCCATCTTGCCGGTGGTGCCGTCCTGCCATTGGAAATGGTCGGAATAGATCGACTGTGGCGCGCCGTAGAACGGGTTGATCACCTCGTCGAACAGCCCGGCGGACATGTTCACCAAATGCAGGAACGTGCGTTTGCCCAGACGCTTGTGCGGATCCGGTGCCTCAGAACGCAGGAGCAGCGCCGGGCTGTTGATCCCGCCGCCGGCGAGTACGTAGTGGCGCGCCTTGACCGTGATCGTGCGTCCGATCGGTGCGACGCAACGGTCGTCCATCGCCACGCATTGCAGGCCAGTGACCTTGCCGTCCTTGATCGACAGCTTTTCGGCGCGGGCCAGGTACAGCAGCTCGCCACCTTTTTCCAGGGTCGCCGGAATGGTCGTGACCAGCATCGATTGCTTGGCGTTGGTCGGGCAGCCCATGCCGCAATAGCCGAGGTTCCAGCAGCCACGCACGTTGCGCGGGATAACGTGCCAGCTGTAGCCGAGTTTTTCACAGCCTTTGCGGATCACGTCGTTGTTGGCGTTGGGCGGCACCCTCCACGGCGCGACGCCGAGGCGTTGTTCCATTTTTTCGAACCAGGGCGCCATTTCGGCAGGCGAGTGGCCTTTTACATCGTGTTCGCTGGCCCAGTGTTCGAGCGTTGGGGTGGGTGTGCGAAAGCTCGAAGTCCAGTTGATCAGCGTGGTGCCGCCCACCGCGCGGCCCTGGAGGATGGTGATTGCGCCATCCTTGCTCATGCGCCCGATGCCTTCCTGATAGAGGCTGGTGTAGGCCTGGTCTTCGAGCATCTTGAAGTCGCTGCTGGTCTTGAGCGGGCCCTCTTCGATCAACAGCACTTTGTAGCCGGCCGCGCTGAGGATTTCCGCCGTGGTGCCGCCGCCGGCACCGCTGCCGATGATCGCCACGTCCGCTTCGAGGGTCAGGTCTTGGGTCAGTTGCGCGCCGTTGTAGGTTTTCCAGCCACGGGACAGGCCTTCTCGGAACGGGTCGGGTACAGGCATTCTCAGGTTCTCTTGTAGTTGTTTTTTGGGTGTTCTTGCGGGCGCCATCGCGAGCAGGCTCGCTCCCACAGGGGGACGCAATCTCATGTGGGAGCGAGCCTGCTCGCGATAGGGTCGACTCGGTTTCAGACTGTAGGCGGCCCGGGATACCCGCAATGCACCCACGATTCGGCCCGGGTGTACCACGCCATCATCACCAGTTGCAGCAACGAGCTATGCCCCATGCGCAACAAGCTCAACGAACTGTTTTCCCAGCGATCAAGAAAATGCCGGATCTCATCACCACTGGCATTTTCCCAACTACCCCAGATCCCGGTCAGCGGCCCGCGCGTCACGGCCATCCCCAACACATCGAACAGTTGCTGAGTCAGCCTGAGCATTTCCGGCGACAGGTGATTCAGGCTGTTATCCAGGCAGTGCAGGGTCTGGTCGACCGATGCCGGCATTTTTTCGGCAGCGACCGCACCCTCGAGCATCACCGGGATCAGTGCACGCAAAAACAGCAGGTCGCTGCTGCGCAGGATCACGAAACCGTTCGCCGCGGTGCTCGACGAGCAGCCGCTGAGGCTTGCGCCCAACCCGGCGGTAGCCAGGAAGGCGCTGGCGCCGAGGCTGAATTTCAGCAGGCCGCGCCGTGACAGCGCGGGTGTATCGGTCAGGCTTGGGCTCATTATTGTTATTACCCGATGGTGGTGATCGTTAGCGGATGAACAGCTTCTGGATCAGTTTCTGGATGGATTTTCCGTACGGCGGGTAGATCAGCTTTGAGGCATTGAAGCGCTGCTTGATCAACACCCCTTTGGCCTTGCTGAAGGTCAGGAAGCCTTCGTGGCCGTGGTAATGGCCCATGCCCGATGCACCGATGCCACCGAACGGCATATCGTCCTGCGCGACGTGCAGCAGCGTGTCGTTGAGGCAGACACCACCGGAGTGGGTTTCGTGGAGCACACGGTTCTGTTCGCGTTTGTCGTAGCCGAAGTAGTACAGCGCCAGTGGGCGAGGGCGTTGGTTGATGTAGGCAAAGGCCTCATCCAGGTGCTTGTACGGCACGATTGGCAGCAGCGGGCCGAAGATTTCGTCCTGCATCACGGTCATGTCGTCGGTGACGTTGAGCAGCAGACTATGGCTCATGCGCCGGCCCTGACCCTGATCGAACAGCGGAATCAACAGCGCACCTTTGCTGGTGGCATCGCTGATGTAGCCGTTGAGACGCGCCAGTTGCCGCTCGTTGATGATGGCGGTGTAGTCCGGGTTGTCAGCCAGTGTCGGATAAAACCCGCGAACCACCTGACGATAGGCTTCGACGAAACTACCGACGCGGTCTTCCGGCACCAGCACGTAGTCCGGGGCCACGCAGGTTTGCCCGGCGTTCAGGGTCTTGCCGAAGGCGATGCGTTCGGCGGCGTCTTTCAGCGGTACGTCATGGGACACAATGGCCGGGGACTTGCCACCGAGTTCGAGGGTCACCGGGGTGAGGTTCTCGGCCGCCGCACGCATCACGTGTTTGCCGATGCTGGTGGCGCCGGTGAACAGCAGGTGGTCGAAACGCAGGCGAGAGAACGCGACACCAACGTCGGCTTCACCCAGCACCACGCACACCAGGTCTTGAGGGAAGACCCGGGCGAGCAACTCCTTGAGCAGCAAACCGGTGGCCGGGGTCGATTCGCTGAGTTTGAGCATCACCCGATTACCGGCCGACAGCGCGCCCACCAATGGGCCGATGGCCAGGTACAGCGGGTAGTTCCACGGCACGATCACGCCGACCACGCCCAGCGGTTGGTAAACGACTTTGGCCGCCGCCGGTTGAAAAGCGATGCCGACCTTGCGCCGCGAGTCTTTCATCCAGCCTTTGAGGTGCTGGCTGGCGTAATGAATGCCGTGCAGGCTGGGCATCAGTTCGGCGAGCAGGGTTTCGTCGGCGCTTCGATGGCTGAAATCCTGGCTGATCGCCTCGATCAGTGCCTGGCGTTCATTGCTCAACAGGTCGCGCAGGGCTTTGAGCCATTGCTGGCGCTGGGCGGCCGGCGGCATCGGGTTGGCGGCGTAAGCGGAGCGCTGGGCGTCGAACAGGGTCTGCAGTTCTTCCAGAGGCTGATTCAGGTTCTGAAGGTAGGCGATGTCAGCAGTCATTGTCGGCTCCGGATTTATTGTAATGAGTGACTTTTTAGAGTCTATGCTCTAGAAAGTCAAATGACATCCTGGAACAGCATTGTTTTATCCACTCGCGGATAGGTCGTAAGATGCCTGTCATCGCACTCTGAATTAAAGCTCAAGCCATGGCCCCTCGGATCAAAACCAGCGAGCGCATCGTGCAGAACAGCCTGGAGCTGTTCAATCAGCAGGGTGAGCGCAGCATCAGCACCAACCACATTGCTGCCCACATGGAAATTTCACCGGGCAACCTGTACTACCACTTCCCCAACAAGCAGGCGATCATCGCCGTGTTGTTCAGTGAGTACGAAAGCCTGGTGGACAGCTTTCTGCGCCCGCCGCAGGGGCGTGCGTCGACGGTGGACGACAAGCGCTTCTACCTTCAGGAGTTGCTGGCGGCGATGTGGCGCTACCGGTTTTTGCATCGCGATCTCGAGCACTTGCTCGACAGCGATCCGGAACTCGCCGCCCGTTACCGACGGTTTTCCCAGCGCTGCCTGATCCATGGGACGCACATCTATGCGGGCTTCGTCGAGGCCGGCATCCTGCAGATGGACAAGGTCCAGATCGAGTCCCTGACACTGAATGCGTGGATCATCCTGACGTCCTGGGTGCGATTCCTGTGCACCACGCGGGAAAACTCCAATCACTTGAGCGAGCAAGCCATTAAACGGGGCGTGTATCAGGTGCTGGTGCTTGAGGCCGGTTTCGTCACGGATCAGGCGCGCGATGCCGTGGATGCGCTGTACGAAGAGTTTTACGTGCCGTTGGCCCAAGCCCTTGAGGAAGTGCAGTAGGATCGAACACCGACTTATTCACAGGAGCCCGCTATGCCCATTGCGCAACTGATCAGCCCGCAAGCACTGGACCTGAAAAAGGACCAGCCGGGGCTGGTGATTCTCGATTGTCGTTTTGCCCTCGAAGACCCGGATTACGGCCAGCGCAGCTATGCCGAAGGGCACATCGCCGGTTCGAAGTTTGCCGATCTCGAGCGTGATTTGAGCGGGACGGTGGTCAAGGGCGTGACCGGGCGTCATCCGCTGCCTGAAGCGGATGACTTGATCGAGCGCCTGCAAGCCTGGGGCATCAACCCCGACAGCGAAGTGGTTTTGTACGATGACGGTCCCGGTGCCTTTGCGGCGCGGGCCTGGTGGTTACTGGCATGGCTGGGCAAGCGTGACGGCGTGTTTATTCTGGATGGCGGGCTCAAGGCCTGGCATGCGGCGGGTTTGCCGCTCAGTCTGGATGCGTGCGACACCAAACGGGGCACCTTCAGCGGGACGCCGGACAACGCGCTGGTCTTGAGTACGCAACAGCTTGAGCAGCGTCTCGGCCAACCTGAGTTGACCTTGCTCGATGCCCGCGGCTTGCCGCGTTTCAAAGGCGAAGTGGAACCGATTGATCCGATAGCCGGGCACATTCCGGGGGCGCAATGTGCGGCGTTTACCGACAACCTTGGCGGCGATGGGCGGTTTTTGCCGGCTGATCAGCTCAAGCAGCGATTTGCCGCGAAACTTGGTGATCGCTCGCCGACCGATCTGGTGGCGTACTGCGGGTCGGGCGTAACGGCTTGCCATAACCTGTTTGCGCTGTGCCTGGCGGGTTATCCGTTGGCTTCGTTGTATGCCGGTTCGTGGAGCGAGTGGATCAACGATCCCTCACACGGCGTCGCTATCGGCGAATAAACACAGATCCCAATGCTCCCACACTGGGATTTGCGCCACGCTCAATCCCAGAGCGGTTTTCGGGCGCTGCGATACGCCCCCGGCCCCACGCCATACACCTGCTTGAACTGCCGACCCAGATGACTCTGATCGGCAAACCCCAATTTCGGCGCCGTTTGCCAGAAGCGGATCGACTCGCCCTGATCGACGTCCATCGGCTACTCGCGCCCCACGGCGGCCAGCCACTGCGGAATGCGTCGTTCCAGGTAATAACCCGGTTGCCTGAACGAGCCATCGACGAAGCCGACATGCCCGCCCCTGGTCTGTAATTCCAGTTGCGTGCAGGCCGACAATTCGTCGGCTTGCGGCAGGCTGTGGGGGAAGACGAAGGGATCGTCGGCCGCCTGAATGATCAGGGTCGGTGTGCGAATCTCCCCAAGGAAATAACGGCTCGACGCGCGGCGGTAATAATCCTCGGCATCGATAAAACCATTCAATGGCGCTGTGACCCGGCCATCGAAATCCCAGAAGGTGCGCATGTTTTCCAGCGAACCCAGTGCTGCCAACGCCGCAAGGCCCTCTTCGCGTCCGTCGTGCTGGAACTGGCGCTGTTTGTTCTTGATGTAGGCGAGCATCTCGCGCATGAAATGCGCCTGATAAACCCTGGAAAAGCCCTGTCCGATACGGTCCGCGCACTGGTCGAGGCGAAACGGCACCGACACCGCGACCGCGCCGGCCACGCCGCTGTCACTGCCGGATTCACCCAAGTGCTTGAGCAAGACATTGCCGCCCAAGGAATAACCCACCACGTACAGCGGCGCTAATGGACGTTTGGCCCGCAGGTGCCTGATGGTTTCGGCGAGGTCTTCGCTGGCGCCGGAATGGTAGCTGCGCGCCAACAGATTAGGTTCGCCCGAACAGCCGCGCCAGTTCAACGCGACACTGGCCCAGTCTTGGGCGGCGAGGGCCTTTTGCACGCCGGCCACATACGGTGAATTCGAGGAGCCGGTCAGCCCGTGCAACACCAGCACCAACGGTGCAGTCGCGCTGTGTGGGCCGTGCCAGTCGAGGTCGAGAAAGTCGCCGTCTTCGAGCCACAAGCGTTCGCGCTCGCGTTCGATGTGCGTGGTTTTGCGCCAAAGCGGTCCCCACAAGGTTTGCAAGTGCGGATTGCCCAGGCCCAAGGCGGGGGTGAAGCGGTCTGGCGGATGGGACACGATTGCTCTCGATGCAGCGGTGCGCAACGGGTGCGCACCTTTTCAGGCCGGTCGATTAACCGGCGATCTCTGCCATACGTTGCCACAACGCGTAGTAGACCCGCCCGGATTTCTGTTCCCGGTGCAGGCGCCAGTTGCCTGGCAAACCGAGGGACGACGGCGCGTTTTCGCTTTCAGTGTAGATCCAGGCCTCGTCGGCCAGCCACTGACGCTCTTCCAGCAGCGTGCAGACGCCCGGCAGCAGGTTCTGGTTGAACGGCGGGTCGAGGAACACCAGGTCGTAGGCCGTGGCGGTCTGGGTTTCCAGATAGCGCAGGGCGTCGGCGGTCTGAATCTGGCCGGTGGTGCAGCGCAGTGTGCCCAGATGTTCCTTGATGCTGGCGACCGCGATGTTGCTCGCGTCCAGCGCCTGGCCCATGGCCGCGCCACGGGACAGGGCTTCGAGGAACAGTGCGCCGCTGCCGGCGAACGGGTCCAGCACCTTGGCGCCCGCGACATACGGCGCGAGCCAGTTGAACAGGGTTTCACGCACCCGGTCCGGCGTCGGGCGCAGGCCCGGGGCGTCGGGGAAGCTCAGCTTTCGGCTGCCCCATTCGCCGCCGATGATGCGCAGTTGATTCACGCCGTTATGGACGTTGTGAACAGGTTTTTTAGGACGCGTGGCCATTAATGCTCCGGAACCCCGAGCGGCTGCTCGGCAGGTTTATCAGATGGGGCCGGTAACGGCTTTTGTGGCACGGTCGGGCCAGCGCTGACGATGACCATTTTGTCCGTGCTCAAGTGTTTGTTCAGTGCGGTCTTGACCTGGTCGACGGTCAGGCTCTGGGACTCACGCATGAAGTCATCCAGATAATTGAGCGGCAGGTTGTAGAAACCCATGGCGCCCAACTGGCCGACGATATCGGCGTTGCTGGCGGTGGACAGCGGGAAGCTGCCGGCCAGTTCACGCTTGGCGTCATCGAGTTCTTTCTGTGTCGGGCCGGTTTTAAGGTAGTCGGCCAGCACGTCCTGCACCAGTTTCAGCGTGCCTTCGCTCATCTCGGCGCGGGTCTGCAGGTTGATCATGAACGGGCCGCGCGCCTGCATCGGGGTGAAGCCCGAGTACACGCCGTACGCCAGTCCGCGTTTTTCGCGCACTTCGCTCATCAGACGGGTGCCGAAACCACCGCCGCCGAGGATCTGGTTGCCCAAGGACAGGGCGGCGTAGTCCGGATCGTCACGGTCGATGCCCAGTTGCGCGAGCATCAGGTTGGTTTGCTTGGACGGAAACTCGATGTGGCCGACGCTGGCTTTCGGTTCTTGCGGCTGCGCGATCTTCGCCAGTGCCGGGCCTTTGGGCAGTGCGCTGGAGACTTGCGCGGCAATCGCTTCGGCCTCGGCGCGGGACAAGTCACCGACCAGCGCAATCACTACGTTGCCGGCGGCGTAGGCTTTCTCGTGGAAAGCTTTGAGCTGCGCCAGAGTGATCGCCGGAACGGTTTTCGCCGTGCCATCGCTGGAGTGCGCGTAAGGGTGATCGCCGTACAAACGGTTCATCAGCTCCAGGCTCGCCAGTTTGCCGGGGTTCTGTTTCTGGTATTCGAAACCGGCGAGCATCTGGTTCTTGATGCGCGCGAAGGAATCGGCAGGGAAGGTCGGTTTGCCGATCACTTCAGAGAACAGCTTCAGGGCCGGTTCGCGTTTGTCCTTGGCACTGAGGCTGCGCAAGGAAGCCAGCGCCATGTCCTTGAACGCGCCGTTGCCGAAGTCAGCGCCCAGGCCTTCGAAGCCCTGAGCGATGGCGCCGACATCTTTGCCGGCCACACCTTCGTTGAGCATCGCGTTGGTCAGCACGGCCAGGCCCGGCGCAGTACCGTCCTGGCTGCTGCCGGCGGCGAAGATCAGGCGCATGTCGAACATCGGCAGCTCACGCGCTTCGACGAACATCACCTTGGCGCCTTCGGCGGTATTCCAGGTCTGTACGTCGAGCGTGCGGTGGCTTGGCGCCTTGCCGTCGAGTTCGGTCAGCGATTGGAGCTTCTGGCTGGACTTGGCTTTGTCCAGGGCCTCGCTGGCTTTGGAATCTTCACTTCTCGACAAATAAAACGCTGCGGAGCCGATCAGGGCGACGGCGATCAGGCCGATCAGGGCCAGGCGTGGTTTTTTGCGCTCACTCATGAGTCGTCTCCAGTGGCAGGACATGGGCGACGCTGAGACGTTCGCGGGTGAAATACAGCTTGGCGGCGTTCTGGATGTCTTGCGGGGTTACGCTTTCCAGGTCGCTGAGTTCGGTATCCATCAGTTTCCACGACAGGCCGACGGTTTCCAGTTGGCCGATGGACGTGGCCTGGCTGGTGATCGAATCGCGCTCATAGACCAGACCGGCAATTACCTGGGCCCGCACACGCTCGAGTTCTTCAGCGGACGGCGCGGTGGTTTTCAGCTGTTCAAGCAGCTTCCACAGACCGGCTTCGGCCTGGGCCATGGTTTTCTTTTTCTGCGTGTTCGGCGTGGCCGACAAGGTGAACAGGCTGTCGCCGCGGGTGTAGGCGTCGTAGCTCGACGAACCGCCGGACACCAGCTCTTCGCCGCGTTCCAGTTGCGCCGGTATGCGGCCGCTGTAGCCGCCATCGAGCAGGGCCGAGATCAGGCGCAAGGCGTTCACCGAACGTTTGTCTTCGGCGGTGGCGATGCTGGGCACGTTGAAGCCCAGCATCAGGCTCGGCAATTGGGTTTGCACGTGCAGGGTAATCAGGCGCTCGCCGGGCTCGGCCAGTTCCAACGGGATTTTCGCCGGGGGCACGTCACGCTTGGCGATCGGGCCGAAGTAACGTTGGGCCAGGGCCTTGACCTCGTCCGGGGTCACGTCACCGACCACCACCAACGTGGCGTTGTTCGGCACGTACCAGGATTGGTACCAGTGGCGCAGCTCTTCGACTTTCATGCGGTCCAGGTCCGCCATCCAGCCGATGGTCGGCGTGTGGTAACCGCTGGCCGGGTAAGCCATCGCCTTGAAGCGTTCGTAGGCCTTGGACATCGGCTTGTCGTCGGTGCGCAGGCGACGTTCTTCTTTAATGACTTCGATCTCGCGGGTGAACTCGTCAGCCGGCAGGCGCAGGCTGGCCATGCGGTCGGCTTCCAGTTCGAAGGCCACGCCCAGGCGGTCGCGGGCCAGCACTTGGTAATAGGCGGTGAAATCGTCGCTGGTGAACGCGTTCTCTTCGGCGCCGAGGTCACGCAGGATCAGCGAGGCTTCGCCGGGGCCGACTTTCTCGCTGCCCTTGAACATCATGTGTTCCAGCGCATGGGAAAGACCGGTCTGGCCCGGTGTTTCGTAGCTGGAGCCGACCTTGTACCAGACCTGGGACACCACCACCGGCGCCCGATGGTCTTCGCGCACGATAACTTTCAAGCCGTTATCGAGGGTGAATTCGTGGGTGGGTTGTGGATCGGCAGCCAAGGCTGACAGTGGCAGACAAACTGTGCTGAGCAGCAGGCCTGCAGCGCGGCGGGCTAGAGCATTCATTCGTTTTTTAAACCTGTTGGGCTGCCCGCTTGGTCTTAGCGTCAGCGGGCGAGAGGGTGCTAGGATAACGGTCCGTTTTACTGGCGGCCACGCCTATCAGGCCTTTGATCGGTCTGCAGGTTGTTTGGGTTTGCGGCGCAAGCTACGAGTTTGACAGCTAAACTCTGCGTTTTCGCCGACGATGCCGTTCCAGTCCTTCGTATTAGTCGACCTTTGGGGTGCGATTTGCACCTCGACAAATTGTTGCGCGTGAACAAGCTGGATCAATCGCAGTCTGTTCTGCATCGAATATTTATTTGCCGAGGCGCCCTTTGGCGCGTCGCTACCGTGAGATAGCCGTCCTCCATGTTTGGTTCCAACGACGACAAGAAAGCCCCAGCTGCGGCTGGCGAGAAGAAAAGCCTGTTCGGATGGCTGCGCAAAAAGCCGCAGGAAACCGTCGTCGAACAGCCACAGCCACTTTCTGAGCCCGCACCGGCGCCGGTAATAGAAGAAGAGCTCGCGCCGATCGTCTTGCCGATCGCCGAGCCGGTGCTGCAATCGGTGGTCGAGCCTGATCACGTTGCCGAAGTCGTAGCGCAACCCACCCTGACCCCGATTGCCGAACCCTGGCTGACACTGCCGGTGGCCGAAGAGCCGGTTGCCCTCGTTGAAGACGAGTTGGCACCGCACGTTACGCCGCCGATTCCAGCCCCGAGCGCGTTTGTGCCTGAGCCCGTGCCTGTGCCTGTGCCTGTTCAGGTTCCGGTGGTCGAGCCGGTTGTAGCGCCAGTGGTTGTGGCCGAGCCTGAACCGGTGGTTGCAGAACCGGTGGTTCCTGCTTCCGTTGCTCCGGTTGCTCCGGTTGCTCCGGTTGCTCCGGTCGCTCCGGTCGCTCCAGCCCCAGCCCCGGTTGCCGCGCCCGTCGAAACGCCCGTCGAACCGCCGCGTACAGAAGAATCCAAAGCCGGCTTCTTCGCCCGCCTCAAGCAAGGCCTGTCCAAGACCAGCGCCAGCATCGGCGAAGGCATGGCCAGCTTGTTTCTGGGCCGGAAGGCCATCGATGACGAACTGCTCGAAGACCTCGAAACCCGCCTGCTGACCGCCGACGTTGGCGTCGAGGCCACGTCGGTGATCATCCAGCGCCTGACCCAAAAGGTCGCGCGCAAGGAGCTGGCCGATTCCGATGCCCTGTACAAATCCCTGCAAGCCGAGCTGGCCGCGATGCTCAAGCCGGTCGAGCAACCGCTGAAAATCACCTCGCAGAACAAGCCGTTCGTGATTCTGGTGGTGGGCGTCAACGGCGCCGGCAAGACCACCACCATTGGCAAACTGGCGAAGAAGCTGCAGCTTGAAGGCAAGAAAGTCATGCTCGCGGCCGGTGATACTTTCCGTGCCGCAGCAGTCGAGCAACTGCAGGTCTGGGGCGAGCGCAACAAGATCCCGGTCATCGCCCAGCACACCGGCGCCGACTCGGCTTCGGTTATCTTCGATGCCGTGCAGGCCGCCAAGGCCCGTGGCATTGATGTGCTGATCGCCGACACCGCCGGTCGTCTGCACACCAAAGACAACTTGATGGAAGAGCTGAAGAAGGTTCGCCGGGTGATCAGCAAGCTCGACGCCGATGCGCCGCACGAAGTGCTGTTGGTGCTCGATGCCGGCACCGGCCAGAACGCCATCAGCCAGGCCAAGCAATTCAACCAGACCGTCGAACTGACCGGCCTGGCGCTGACCAAGCTCGACGGCACCGCCAAGGGTGGGGTGATTTTCGCCCTGGCCAAGCAGTTTGGCCTGCCGATTCGCTACATCGGCGTCGGTGAGGGCATCGACGATTTGCGTACCTTTGAAGCAGAACCCTTTGTCCAGGCACTGTTTGCCGAGCGGGAGCGTTCATGATTCGTTTCGAACAGGTCGGTAAACGCTACCCGAACGGTCACGTCGGCTTGCATGAGCTGAGTTTTCGAGTCCGTCGGGGCGAATTCTTGTTTGTCACCGGCCACTCTGGCGCCGGTAAAAGCACCTTGTTGCGCCTGTTGCTGGCGATGGAACGTCCGACCACCGGCAAATTGCTGCTGGCCGGCCAGGACCTCGCCACCATCAGCAACGCGCAGATTCCTTACCTGCGCCGGCAGATCGGCGTGGTGTTCCAGAATCACCAGCTGCTGTTCGATCGCACGGTGTTCAACAACGTCGCGCTGCCTTTGCAGATCCTGGGTCTGTCGAAGGCCGAGATCGTCAAACGCGTGGATTCGGCCCTGGAGCGCGTGGCGCTCTCGGACAAGACCGATTTGTACCCCGGCGACCTGTCCACCGGTCAGCAACAGCGCGTCGGCATCGCCCGCGCCATCGTTCATCGCCCGGCCTTGCTGCTGGCGGACGAACCGACCGGTAACCTCGACCCGCGTCTGGCCGCCGAAATCATGGGCGTATTCGAAGACATCAATCGCCTGGGCACCAGTGTGCTGATCGCCAGTCACGACCTGGCGCTGATCGCCCGTATGCGTCACCGCATGCTGACCCTGCAACGTGGCCGATTGATCGGCGATGGGGAGGCTGCCGAATGAGTGCGACCCGCAGCCCCAAAGTTTCCGAACGCGTAGCCCCGAAGGCTGCCGATCCGCAACCGCAGAAGAAAAAACGCGACGATGACGACGGCCCGGACTTCGCGACGTTGTTCCGCGCCTGGGTTGAAAGTCACCGCGCGAGTCTACTGGACAGTTTGCGCCGCTTGGGCAAGCAGCCGATTGGCAGCTTCTTCACCTGTATGGTGATGGCCGTTGCGCTGAGTTTGCCGATGGGCCTGTCACTTTTGCTAAATAACGTCGAGCGTCTGGGCGGTTCCTGGCAGCGTGCGGCACAAATTTCCCTGTACCTGCAACTGGAAGCCAGTCCTGAGCAGGGCGAGGCGTTGCGCGAACAGATCAAAGGCATGCCGGGCGTAGCTGATGCGGAATATGTCGGTCGCGACCAGGCGCTGGAGGAGTTTCAGCAGCAGTCCGGTCTGGGCGAAGCGCTCAAGGAGTTGCCGGAAAACCCGCTGCCCGGTGTGGTTCTGGTGACGCCGAATGAAGTCGACAAGCCCGCACTTGAAGCATTAAGACAAAAACTATCCGAGCTGCCGAAGGTACAACAGGCACAACTTGATCTAGTCTGGGTGGAGCGTCTGGCAGCCATCCTCAAGCTGGGCGACCGTTTTGTCTTCGGTCTGACTGTGCTTCTGGTTTCTGCATTACTTTTGGTGATAGGCAATACCATTCGTCTTCATATTGAAAACCGCCGCACAGAGATAGAAGTGATTAAACTCGTCGGCGGCACTGACAGCTATGTGCGCAGGCCCTTTCTATATATGGGCGCGCTGTATGGCTTCGGTGCGGGGATGCTGTCTTGGGGTGTATTGGCGTTTGGCCTGAACTGGCTGAACGACGCGGTGGTTGGGCTGGCCGGTCTGTACGGTAGTGATTTTGCGCTGGCCGGAGTGCCAGTTGCCGACGGTCTGTCTCTCTTGCTTGGCGCGGTGCTGTTGGGGTATATCGGTGCATGGATTGCAGTCGCACGCCACCTGAGGGAGCTTGCGCCTAAGTAGTATCATTTTGCTCGTATTGACCTTTCAGCGTTTTTGGGAACTTGTCTTTCGGTTTCCGGTCAATTTTCGCAGTGCTGAACTGCACGAGTTTGTAAGTGGGAGGTTTTTTCGTATGACCAATTCTTTGCAACCTGCATATGCTCTGGTCCCGGGTGCGAACCTGGAGGCCTATGTGCACACCGTGAACAGCATTCCATTGCTGACGCCGGAGCAGGAGCGTGAACTGGCCGAGAGTCTCTATTATGAGCAGGATTTGGGGGCGGCTCGGCAGATGGTGCTCGCCCACCTGCGTTTTGTCGTACATATCGCCCGTAGCTATTCCGGCTACGGTCTGGCTCAGGCTGACCTGATCCAGGAAGGCAACGTCGGCCTGATGAAGGCCGTGAAGCGCTTCAACCCGGAAATGGGTGTGCGTCTGGTGTCGTTCGCCGTGCACTGGATCAAGGCGGAAATTCACGAGTTCATCCTGCGCAACTGGCGCATTGTGAAAGTCGCGACCACCAAGGCCCAGCGCAAGCTGTTCTTCAATCTGCGCAGCCAGAAGAAACGCTTGGCGTGGCTGAACAACGAGGAAGTCCACCGTGTGGCGGAAAGCCTTGGTGTAGAGCCTCGGGAAGTGCGCGAGATGGAAAGTCGCCTGACCGGCCATGACATGGCCTTCGACCCGGCCGCGGAAGCGGACGACGACAGTGCTTTCCAGTCGCCAGCGAACTATCTGGAAGACCACCGGTACGACCCGGCCCGTCAACTGGAAGACGCTGACTGGAGCGACAACTCCAACCACAACCTGCACGAAGCGCTGGAAGTGCTGGACGACCGCAGCCGTGACATCCTTTATCAGCGCTGGTTGGCTGAAGAGAAAGCCACGCTGCACGACCTGGCGCAGAAGTACAACGTGTCGGCCGAGCGTATTCGTCAGCTTGAGAAGAGCGCGATGAACAAGCTCAAGTTGTCGATCGCGGCATAACCTGCGAATCGGCCATAAAAAACGCCCCGATCATTGATCGGGGCGTTTTTGTTTGTGCCTGGTTTTGTGGTGTTACTGAGCCCAAGGCGCTCGCCGTGAATCATTGAGGCCCAACAGATAGCTGTCACCTCCCAACTGACTCATCTGCTGCCGAATCCACCCGGCCCGTCGTGCGACGTAATGGGTCGGATGGCTTGCGCTCCACACTCGTGGATTTGGCAATACGGCCGCCAGCAAGCTCGATTGCTGACGGCTCAGGCTTTTAGCGCTCACGCCAAAGTGATGCCGTGCGGCAGCCTCGGCGCCAAACACCCCGTCATCCCACTCGACGCTGTTGAGGTACACCTCAAGAATCCGCTGCTTGGGCCAGAACACCTCAATCAATCCGGTGAACCACGCTTCCAGGCCTTTACGCAGCCAACTTCGACCAGACCATAAAAACAGGTTCTTCGAAACCTGCTGACTCAGCGTGCTGGCGCCGCGAATCGAGCCACCCAGTTCGTTATGAGCCAGTGCCGCCTGAATCGCGCCGAAGTCAAAACCCCAGTGCTCCGGGAATTTCTGATCCTCACCGGCAATCACCGCGACTTTCAGGTCGTCGGAGATTTCGTCCCACGGCTTCCAGGTCCGTTGCAGGTCGATCGGCTCGCCGTCGAACCAGGATTCGATCTTGCGCTCGACCATCAGCGCCGTTCCCGGCGGCGGCACCACGCGAAAGATCAGCACCAGCAAGACGCTGCCGCCCGCGAACCAGAGCACGGCCTTTGTGAATCGTCGTAAAAATATACGCAGCATAGAGATGGCTTGGCCGAACCCGTTGAGCGGGCCATTATACAGACCCTGTTGATCGAGTCTGACTGGAGTTCTTCATGCTGCGTGGCTTTTTGATGCTGGCCGCTTTCTTCGGCTTCACAGGCGTTGCCCTCGGTGCGTTCGCCGCGCATGGCCTGAAAAACCGTCTGACCCCCGAATACCTGGCGATTTTCCACACAGGCGTCACCTACCAGCTGGTGCACACTCTGGCGTTGCTGGGCGTGGCGCTGCTGGCCACGCAGATATCCGGGCGTTTGATCACCTGGGCCGGGGCCTCGTTTGCTATCGGTATCCTGCTGTTTTCCGGCAGTCTGTACCTGCTGACCCTGACCGGCGTCAGCAAGCTCGGAATCGTCACACCTTTCGGTGGGTTGGCGTTCCTGATCGGCTGGATGTGCTTGGGTCTCGCCGCCTGGCGCTTGCCACTTACCGCTTGACGCTTGTTGCTGACCTTTAGGTCATGATCGGGCTAGAATGCCAGCCCCTAAAAATGATGGCGGCATTCGGCATGCGCATTCAGTTGAACGGCGAATCCCTTGAACTGCCCGACGGTGAAACCGTTGCGGCCCTGCTGACCCGTCTGGATCTGACCGGACGCCGGGTGGCAGTCGAACTCAATCTGGATATCGTCCCGCGCAGTCAGCATGCCGACACCACGCTGAACGACGGCGACAGCGTCGAAGTCGTTCACGCCATCGGCGGCGGCTAGTCGTCCGGCCCGCAAGGGCACAGAATTCTGCAAGAACCTCACCCCTACAGAGGATTTCCCATGAGCATCGTTCGTAACGACAAGCCCTTCGTCCTGGCCGGTCGTACTTACCAGTCGCGTTTGCTGGTAGGCACCGGCAAGTACCGCGACATGGAAGAAACTCGCCTGGCCATCGAAGCCTCGGGCGCCGAGATTGTCACCTTCGCCGTGCGCCGCACTAACCTCGGCCAGACCCCGGGCGAACCGAACCTGCTCGAAGTCCTGTCGCCGGATCGCTACACCTTCCTGCCGAACACCGCCGGTTGCTTCGACGCTACCGAGGCCGTGCGCACATGCCGCCTGGCCCGTGAGTTGCTCGGCGGCCACAACCTGGTGAAGCTGGAAGTGCTGGCCGACCAGAAAACCCTGTTCCCCAACGTGATCGAAACCCTCAAGGCCGCCGAAGTGCTGGTCAAGGAAGGTTTTGACGTGATGGTCTACACCAGCGATGACCCGATCATCGCCCGTCAACTGGCGGAAATCGGCGTTATCGCGGTGATGCCGCTGGCCGGTCTGATCGGCACGGGCCTGGGGATCTGCAACCCGTACAACCTGCAGATCATCCTCGAAGAAGCCAAGATTCCAGTGTTGGTGGATGCCGGTGTCGGCACCGCTTCCGACGCCACCATCGCCATGGAACTGGGTTGCGAAGCGGTGCTGATGAACTCGGCCATCGCCCACGCCCAGCAGCCGGTCATGATGGCGCAAGCCATGAAACACGCCATCGTTGCAGGTCGCCTGGCCTACCTCGCCGGCCGCATGCCGAAAAAACTCTATGCCAGCGCCTCCTCGCCGCTGGATGGTCTGATCAAGTAAGAGCCATTGATGACTGAATCAAACGAAACGCCTGTCCTGCCGGAAGAAGGCGAAGAGCGCCAACACCGCCGCATCAAGAGCTTTGTGATGCGCGCCGGTCGCATGACCGAAGGCCAGCAAAAAGGTCTGGAGCAGGGCACGCCGCTGTTCGTCCTGCCGTTGGCCGATGCGCCGGTGGACTTCGATCAGGTGTTCGGCCGATCGGCGCCGCGCTCGCTGGAAATCGGTTTTGGCATGGGCCATTCGCTGCTGGAAATGGCCGCGGCCTCGCCGGAACAGGATTTCATTGGCGTGGAAGTTCACCGTCCGGGTGTCGGGGCGCTGCTCAATGGCGTGCTGACGCAGGGCCTGACCAACCTGCGGGTCTACGATTGCGACGCGATCGAGGTGCTCAACCGCTGCATCGCCGACAACAGCCTCGATCGCCTGATGCTGTTTTTCCCGGACCCGTGGCACAAGAGCCGCCATCACAAGCGCCGTATCGTTCAGGCGTCGTTCGCTGAACTGGTGCGCAGCAAGTTGAAGGTCGGCGGTGTGCTGCACATGGCAACCGACTGGGAACCGTACGCCGAGTACATGCTGGAAGTGATGAACGTTGCACCGGGTTATCGCAACCTCGCCGAAGACGGCAAGTGCGTACCGCGCCCGACCGAACGCCCGATCACCAAATTCGAACGCCGCGGCGAACGTCTTGGGCATGGCGTGTGGGACCTGAAGTTCGAAAAACAGTCCTAAAGCCCTACGCAATACCCTATGTGGGAGCGGGCTTGCTCGCGAAGGCGTCGTGTCAGTCGACATAAATGTGTCTGATACACCGCCTTCGCGAGCAAGCCCGCTCCCACATTTGTTGTGTGGTGTGTTCGAAAGTTATCGGCGATCAGCGACTACGCCGATCAGCACCAGCACCACCAACAGCACCGGTGCCAGGCTGTAGTTGTTGAACTGGCTAAGGCCGCGCACGATCCACGGCGTGGCGTAGATCAGCGCTGCGCCGCTGCCGACCATGCACAACAGGGCCATCAGCGGGACGCGCAAGGCGCCGGCGATGCTGCCCAGGCGTTGCTCGACCCAGGTCTTGAAATCCGAACCGAACAGCACCAGCAAGCAGCCCACCAAAGCCAGGGCGATTTCCGACAGGTTACTGCGGCTCCAGCGGGACACGGTGGCGAGCAGGTCGAGTATCAAATCCATTCGTTTTCCCTTAAGGCTGAAATCAGCTCAGAAATGTCTGCAGCAAGTCATTGAGAAACAGCTGTCCGCGCTCGGTGGCCGCCAGACGTGACGGTTCGACCTGCAACAAGCCACTTTGTTCGGCTTCCCGGCGGCCTTCGGCGAGGCTTTCCAGGGTCATCCCGGTGCGTTCCGGGTACAGCCGCGATTCGACGCCCTCGGTCAGGCGCAGCGCGTTCATCAGGAACTCGAACGGCATCTCGTCATTGGTCAGCGCTTTGTCGCCGGCCTTGAAGCTTTTCGCCGGGTTGAGGTAGTCCTTGGGCAGGCGGGTCTTCCAGGTGCGCACGATGCGCCCGTCCGGATGACTCAGCTTGCCGTGGGCACCCGCGCCGATGCCGATGAAGTCGCCGAAGCTCCAGTAATTGAGGTTATGCCGCGCCGGGCGACCCGGTTGCGCGTAAGCCGAGACTTCGTATTGCGCGTAACCGTGTTCGGCGAGCAACGCCTGACCCGCCTCCTGAATGTCCCACAACGTGTCGTCTTCGGGCAGCGTCGGCGGCTGGTTCCAGAACACCGTGTTCGGCTCCAGCGTCAGCTGATACCAGGACAGGTGCGTCGGTTTCAGGGCGATGGCTGTGCGCAGGTCGCTCAGGGCATCTTCCAGCGACTGATCGGGCAAGCCGTGCATCAAGTCCAGGTTGAAGTTATCGAACCCGGCCTGACGCGCCATGCCGGCGGCACGCACCGCTTCGTCACCGTTGTGAATCCGCCCCAGCGCCTTGAGTTTCTCTTCCTGAAAACTCTGGATGCCGATCGACAGGCGATTGATCCCCAGTTTCCGGTACGCCACGAACTTGTCTTGCTCGAACGTCCCCGGATTGGCTTCCAGGGTGATTTCGATGTCGCTGGCAAACGGAATGCGTTGCTCGACGCCTTTGAGCAAACGGCCCAAGGCCTCGGCGCTGAACAGGCTAGGCGTGCCGCCGCCAAAGAAGATCGAGCTCAGCTCACGGCCGTACACCGCGTGCAGGTCCTGATCGAGGTCAGCGAGCAAGGCGTCGACGTACTCTTCTTCTGGCAGCACCGGGCTGGCGGTGTGGGAGTTGAAGTCGCAATAAGGGCATTTACGCACACACCACGGAATGTGGATGTACAGCGCCAGTGGCGGCAGCACTGGCAGTGCCGCCCGTGGCGATTGGGCGTCGCCGCCGTAGATCAGCGGTGACGCGGATGAGTCGTGGGTCATTTCAGTCCCAGACGCTGGCGCAGCAGATCCATTGCACGGGCGCGGTGGCTGATCTGGTTCTTGTCGCTCGGGCTCAGTTCGGCGCTGGAGCAATCGCGCTCCGGGACCCAGAACAGCGGGTCATAGCCGAAACCATGCTCGCCACTGGCCGCCATCAGGATACGCCCGTGCCACAGGCCTTCGCAGAGGATCGGCAACGGATCATCGGCGTGACGCACCAGTGCGAGGACGCAGACGAACTGCGCGCCGCGCTCGGCTTGCGGCACGTCTTTCAACGCGTCGAGCAGTTTGGCGTTGTTCGCCGCATCGCCCTTGCCGTCAGCGTAACGAGCCGAATAGATACCCGGCGCACCGCCGAGGAAATCCACGGCCAGCCCGGAATCGTCAGCCAGCGCCGGCAAACCGGAAATGCGCGCGGCGTTGCGCGCCTTGAGAATGGCGTTCTCGACGAACGACAGGCCGGTTTCTTCAGGCTCGACAGTGCTGAACTCGCCGATCGAGCGCAGTTGCACCGAGTCGCCGAGCATGGCCTGGAGTTCCTTGAGTTTGCCGGCGTTATGGCTGGCCAGTACGAGTTGCGTGAAGTTGATCATTCGCCGGGGAAAAGCTCTTGGTTGAAATTGATGGTGTTGATTTTGTCACCGTTCTGCACCTTGATCTCGAAGGTGCGGATTTCCTGCTGGTCCACCGGGTATTGGGCGATGTAGTAAATCGCACCCTGTTCGGTGATCTGTTTGAAGTTCAACGGCACGGTCTGGCTGGTCAGGTCTTTGACCGAGCCGGACACCGAAGCCACCAGCGGCTTGCCGTCCTTGATCACGGAGACATTGATCACGCCCTGATTCTTGCTGCGAACCAGTTCCGCCGCTTTGGCGATGTCCGGGGTCAGGTACGTGGAGTTGAAGGTGTTGTAGTGCACCGTCGTGTCGCCGAAGGTTTCCTGGCGTTCGCCCTTGATGACGTCAGCGGCCATGGCGGTGACGCTCAGGCAGGCAGTAAGTACAAACAGCGCTAGACGACCCATGTTCGTTCTCCTTGGAATGTCGTGGTTCAGACCGCGACCTTGTGATCCTGCAGCCCGGGGCTGCTGACGCGGTAAATACCGATCTCACCTAACAGATTAGGCCATAGCTTACTGGCCCACCCGTGCCGATGCTGTTGATCCACGGCAAGCCGATCAATGACCTTGGCTTCACGTTCGCGACACAACGCCTCAAAGTCTTCAAAAGTGCAGAAGTGGATGTTCGGCGTGTTGTACCAGGTGTACGGCAGAAACTCGGAAACCGGCATCCGCCCCTTGCTTGCCAGGTACCAGCGGCAACGCCAGTGACCGAAGTTGGGGAAGGTGATGATGCACTGGCGACCGACCCGCAGCATTTCGTCGAGGATTTTGTCCGGGTAATGCACGGCTTGCAGCGCCTGGGTCATGACCACGATGTCGAAGCTGTTGCTGGCAAAGTTGCCCAGGCCCTTGTCCAGGTCCTGCTCGATGACGTTGATGCCCTTGGCCACGCACTCGGCGATGTTGTCCGGGTCGTTTTCCAGGCCATAACCGGTGACTTGCTTATGGTCGCGCAGCCAGGTCAGCAGTTCGCCATCACCGCAGCCAAGGTCGAGCACGCGGCTGCCGGCGGGGATCCATTCCTGGATGATTTCCAGATCAGCTCTCATGGCTTTCTCACAACGTAATGCGGTTCATGTAATTGCTGAAGGCCTGCAAGTAACGCGGGATCGGAATCAGGAAGGCGTCGTGGCCTTGCGGAGCATCGATCTCGAGGTAGCAGACGTCTTTCTTGGCCGCCATCAGCGCGTCCACCAGTTCCCGCGAGCGGGCAGGGGAGAAGCGCCAGTCAGTGGTGAAGGACATCACGCAGAACTTGGCCTGGGCGTTGGCGAAGGTTTTCGCCAGGTCGTCGTCGAAGTTCGCTGCCGGGTCGAAGTAGTCCAGCGCCTTGGTCATCAGCAAATAGGTGTTGGCGTCGAACCGCCCGGAGAACTCCTCGCCCTGATAACGCAGGTAGCTTTCGACCTGGAACTCGACGCTGTGGAAGTCGTAGTTGAGCTTCTCACTCTTGAGGCCGCGGCCGAATTTCTCGCCCATGGAGTCGTCGGACAGGTAGGTGATGTGCCCGACCATCCGCGCCAGCATCAAGCCGCGCTTGGGGATCACGCCCGCTTCCTGGAACGAACCGCCGTGGAATTCGGGGTCGGTGAGGATGGCCTGGCGTGCCACTTCGTTGAAGGCGATGTTCTGTGCCGAGAGCTTGGGCGCCGAGGCGATGGCCAGGCAGTGGCGAATGCGTTCCGGGTAGGTGATGCTCCATTGCATCGCCTGCATGCCGCCGAGGCTGCCGCCAATCACCGCCGCCCATTGGCTGATGCCGATACGGTCGGCCAGACGCGCCTGGCTGTGCACCCAGTCTTCCACGGTCAGCACCGGGAAATCGGCGCCGAAGGGCTTGCCGGTTTCCGGGTTGATGCTGCTCGGGCCGGTTGAACCGTTGCAACCGCCGAGGTTGTTCAGGCTGACGACGAAGAATTTGCTGGTGTCGATCGGCTTGCCGGGACCGATGCAGCTGTCCCACCAACCGGGTTTACGGTCGTCGGCGCTGTGAAAACCGGCAGCATGATGGTGACCGGACAACGCATGGCAAATCAGCACGGCGTTGCTCGCCGTGGCGTTCAGCGTGCCGTAGGTTTCGTAGATCAGGTCATAGGCTGGAAGCGAACGCCCGCAGGCCAGGGCCAGGGGTTCGCTGAAGTGCGCCACTTGCGGCGTCACCAGACCAACAGAATCGGGGGGAAAGGCAGTTGGCATCGACCCTGCTCTCGTTGAAATGAGGCGTAAGTCTAAAGACCGGGGGGGTTAGCGGCAAGCAAAGGGCTGAGCTGATTTTCCCTGTCAGACCGAGGCGCGGCCATCGCGGGCAAGCCACGCTCCCACAATGGAATGCGATCCCCTGTGGGAGCCGGGCTTGCCCGCGATGAACGATGACGCGGTCATCCTGCCGGACGCACCAGATCAGGCAACTCCGGCAGCTTCTTTGGCGAACAAATTCGCACCCGTTTCTGCCGGTTCAACTCGCCGCTGATCAAACTGACCTGGCTCTTGGACACCCCAAATGCCTTGGCCAGAAACGCCATCAGATACGCATTGGCCTTGCCTTCAACCGGCGGCGCGGTCAGGCGAATTTTCAGGCGATCGCCGTGCAGCCCGCAGAAATCATCACTGCGGGCCGCCGGTTGCAGGTGACACTCCAGAATCAGGTCGTCACCTTCCCAGCGAAAGTAGCTCATCAGATCAGGCCGAGCAGCCCCTGCGGCATGAAGGCAAAGTAGGCCAGGCGCGGGATCAGCCAGCTTTGCAGCAGCTGGATCACGATGAAGGCGAAGATCGGCGAAATATCCAGACCGCCAAGGTTCGGGATGATCTTACGGAACGGTGCGAGGACCGGCTCAGTAATCTGCGCGACCAGCTCGGCGCCCGGATTGTGGCTGCCCGGGGCGACCCAGGACAGGATCACGCTGATGATCATGGCGTAGAACAGAATGTTCAAAAACAGCGAGAACAGCGCGATCAGGGCCCATGGCACCAACAGCAGCCAGTCGACCATGAAGCCTTTGAGCGCCAGGATGACGGCGATCAGCAGCATCTGGATGATCAGCGCCAGCACCAGCGACGACATGTCGAGCCCGAACATGCTCGGGATCACCCGACGCAGCGGCTTGAGCAACGGCTGAGTGGCTTTGACGATGAACTGGCAGAGCGGGTTGTAGAAGTTCGCCCGAACCAGTTGCAGGATGAAACGCATCAGTACGATCAGCAGGTACAGGCTGCCAAGGGTTTTAATGATGAAAATGGCAGCGTCATTGAGTCCGAGCATCGTTGATTCCTTTGTAAGAGCTGATTAGCGACCGAGTTGCTCAGCCATCTCGGCCGAGCGATGCGCGGCGGCGCCGAGTGCTGTTTCGACCAGAGCTTCGAAGCCCCCGGCCTGGAATGACTTGATCGCAGCTTCCGTGGTGCCCGCAGGCGACGTTACACGACGACGCAGTTCGGCGGCATCGACATCGCTGGCAACCGCCATGTGCGCGGCGCCCAGCGCAGTTTGCAGGGTCAGTTGCGCGGCAATGTCTGCCGGCAGGCCAAGTTTCACGCCGGCGGCGGTCATCGCTTCGATAAGCAGGAAGAAATACGCCGGGCCAGAACCGGAAACGGCGGTGACCGCGTCCAGCTGCTGTTCCTCGTTCAGCCACAGGGCGATGCCCACGGCCGAGAGCAGTTGTTGCGCTTGCTGGCGTTGATCGGCGTTCACTTCGGCGGTGGCATACAAACCGCTCACGCCCTGACGCAGCAGCGCCGGAGTGTTGGGCATGCAGCGCACGATTGGTTGGGCGCCGAGCCAGTTGTTCATGCTGGCGCAGGTGATGCCAGCGGCAATCGACACCACCAGTTGATTCGGCTTGAGGCTCGGGCGAATCGCTTCGCACACGGTTTTCATCGCTTGGGGTTTGACCGCCAGTACGATGACGTCGGCATCCCGGGTGGCGTCGGCGTTGTCGGCGAAGACTTCGATGCCGTGTTCGGCAGCCACCTTGGCGCGGGTTTCAGCACCCGGATCGCTGGCGCGGATTTGCGAGGCGTCCAGACCTTTGGCGCGCAGGCCACCGATCAGGCTGGCGGCCATGTTGCCGGCACCGATAAAGGCAATACGGGTTTTGCTCATGTCAGGTCCTTAAAAAAGAAAGTGGTCAAGGCTGGCTGTAGTCGCGGGCGCCGAACAGGGCCGTGCCGATACGGACCCAGGTAGCGCCTTGGGCGATGGCCGACTCGAGGTCATGGCTCATGCCCATGGAAAGTGTGTCGAGTGGCAGGTTCAGGCTGGCTTGCAGGCTTTGTACGGCAGCAAAAGCGGCATCCTGTTCGGCACGATCATCCGTCGGCTCGGGAATCGCCATCAACCCGCGCAGATGAAGGCGCGGCAATTCGCTGATGGCCTTGACCAGGGCCGGCAGGTCGGCCGGGGTGCAGCCGGATTTGCTGGCTTCACCGCTGACGTTGACCTGGATGCAGATGTTCAAGGGCGGCAGATCGGCAGGGCGTTGTTCGGACAGACGTTGTGCGATTTTCAATCGATCCACGGAATGCACCCAGGCGAAGTGCTCGGCGATAGCGCGAGTCTTGTTCGATTGAATGGGGCCGATGAAGTGCCAGATCAAGGGCAGGTCGGCCAGTTCGAGCTGTTTGCCCAAGGCCTCCTGCAGGTAGTTCTCGCCAAAGTCGCGCAGGCCGGCGGCATACGCTTCGCGCAGGGCTTGGGCGGGTTTGGTCTTGCTCACGGCCAGTAGCTGAACGCTGTGCTCATCGCGCTGGGCAGCCAGGGCGGCGGCACGGATGCGTGAACTAACCTGAGCAATGTTGTCTGCTATCGTGGACATTCAATGTGCGCCAGCGGTCTGAAGGTTCGCGGCATTCTACTGGAATTGAGGGGCGCTATGGATATCACTGAACTGCTGGCTTTCAGCGCTAAACAGGGCGCATCCGACCTGCACTTGTCCGCCGGCCTGCCACCGATGATCCGTGTCGACGGCGATGTGCGACGCATCAACCTGCCGGCCCTGGACCATAAACAGGTGCAGGCGCTGATCTACGACATCATGAACGACACCCAGCGGGTGGACTTCGAGAAACACCTGGAAACCGATTTTTCTTTTGAAGTACCTGGCGTGGCGCGCTTCCGGGTAAACGCCTTTAACCAGAACCGTGGCGCAGGCGCCGTGTTCCGGACCATTCCGTCGAAGGTCCTGAGCATGGACGACCTCGGCATGGGCGAGGTGTTTCGCAAAATCACCGACGCGCCGCGTGGGCTGGTGCTGGTGACGGGGCCGACCGGCTCTGGCAAGTCCACCACGTTGGCGGCGATGATCGATTACCTGAACAACCATCGCCATCACCACATTCTCACCATCGAAGACCCGATCGAGTTCGTCCACGAATCGCGCAAATGCCTGATCAACCAGCGCGAAGTGCATCGCGATACGCGCAGTTTCGCCACGGCCTTGCGTTCGGCGCTGCGGGAAGACCCGGACGTGATCCTGGTGGGGGAGATGCGGGATCTGGAGACCATCCGCCTGGCGCTGACCGCCGCCGAGACCGGGCATCTGGTGTTCGGCACGCTGCACACCACCTCAGCGGCGAAAACCATCGACCGGGTGGTGGATGTGTTTCCGGGGGATGAGAAGTCGATGGTGCGTTCGATGCTGTCCGAGTCGTTGCTGGCGGTGGTGTCGCAGTCGCTGGTGAAGAAGATCGGTGGCGGGCGGATTGCGGCGCACGAGATCATGCTCGGCACGTCGGCGATCCGTAACCTGATCCGCGAAGACAAGGTTGCGCAGATGTACTCGTCGATTCAGACCGGCGGGAACCTGGGGATGCAGACGCTGGATATGTGCTTGAAGGACTTGGTGACCAAGGGCTTGATCAGCCGCGAGCATGCGCGGGAGAAGGCGCGGTCGCCGGATAACTTTTGAGGTGCGGTGTTCTCACGGGCCCCTTCGCGAGCAGGCTCGCTCCCACAGGATTGATGCAGTCCATGTGGGAGCGAGCCTGCTCGCGAAAGGGTCATCATGCACAAAAAAAATCCCGGGACAGGCCCGGGATTTTCGGATCAGCGCTGTACGACGCGCATCTGATTCGGTTCTTTCGGCAGAACCCGCTTGGCAACCACGTAGTGGCTTTCCCAGTACGGCTTCTTCAGCGTGTCGATGGTCACCGACTTGCCACGACGTGGAGCGTGGATGAAGCGGTCGTTGCCCAGGTAGATGGCAACGTGATTGACCCGACGGCTCTTGATGTTGAAGAAAATCAGGTCGCCCGGCTTCAAATCGCTGCGATCGACTTTCTCGCCGTGACCGCTGGCCATGGCGTTAGAAGTGCGCGGCAGGTCAAACGTGGCGTCGTTAAACGCATATTTCACCAGGCCGCTGCAGTCGAACCCTTTACTTGGGCTGCTGCCGCCCCAACGGTAAGGCGTACCGAGGACGTTTACAGCGCGGCTCAGCACGTTGCTGCTGGTCTTGCTCGCCATCGGCGGAACAAGCTTGCTGTTGTCACTCAGCTGGGCCGAGTGTTTTGCATTTTGTTTGTTTTTGCTCGAAGGAGCAGAAACGTGGGATTTTGGGGTGTAACCATTAACGTTTGGAAGACGTTGCTCACGATTGGTGGCGTGGGCGGCCAGTGGCATCAAAAGGCAAATGGTTAGCCATGTCTTGAAAAATGGACGCATTAGGCAGGGCTCGAATAGGTGAACGCGCAACTTTATAACAGCTTTTTTTGCCCTTCCGAGGCCGTTGGTCGATTCAACCTGGTGGTCAATGGAACCAAACAAGCGGCAAATGGACGCAATTGTCGGACAGAAGTCAGGTGCTATAAGGCTTTGACGGACATCACGGTACCATTTGCCATACGTCGGCAACCTGTAAAAAAGTCACAAAGATTTAAAGAATATTTATCTATCGTGTGAATCGAGGTGCTCCATGAACAGCTATCAACAGTCCGCCGCGCATCAAGATACGCACAGCAAAGTGATCGGTTATCTGCTGTGGATTTTCGGTTTTACCGGCGCTCACCGCTTCTATTACGGCAAGCCGGTGACCGGGACGATCTGGTTCTTCACCTTTGGCTTGTTGGGAATCGGCTGGCTGATCGACCTGTTTCTGATCCCGGCAATGGACCGTGAAGCGGACCTTCGGTTCACCGCGGGGCCGATCGAATACAACGTGGCGTGGATTCTGCTGACGTTTCTAGGGGTGTTCGGCGTACACCGGATGTATCAGGGGAAGTGGATCAGCGGATTGCTGTACCTGGTGACGGGCGGGTTGTTCTTTGTCGGGGTGCTGTATGACTTCTGGACGCTGAATGACCAGGTTTCGGTGCGTAACGCGCAGAACAGAGGCGCTTTCCAGTAAGCCTTCGCGAGCAAGCCCGCTCCCACATTTGATCTGTGTCGTTTACAAATCTAGTGTGGGAGCGGGCTTGCTCGCGAAGGCAGGCAACCCGGTATTACGCCTGGTGGCTAATCCGCCCATCCACCAAGGTGTAGCGCACCACGCTCGGCAGGCTATGCCCAATGAACGGGCAGTTCTCACCCTTGGACAGCCAGGTTTCGCCCGCCACGGTCGACGCCGCAGGGTCGAACAGCACGATATCCGCTGGCCCACCCACCGCCAGCTTACCGGCCGGCAAACGCAGCGCCTCGGCAGGCCCGGCACTCAAGCGCGCCAACAACGTCGGCAGGTCCAGCAAACCATCCTCCACCAGCGTCATCGCCAGCGGCAGCAGCAATTCAACACTGCTGATGCCCGGCTCCGTCGCGCCGAACGGCGCCAGTTTGGCATCCCGTTCATGCGGTTGGTGATGGCTGGAGATGGCCGAGATCACCCCCGATTTCACAGCCGCACGCAGGCCGTCGCGGTCGGCGCGGGTGCGCAGCGGCGGCTGGACGTGGTAGAGGCTGCTGAAGTCAATCAAAGCTTCATCGGTCAGGATTAGCTGATACAACGCCACATCGGCGGTCACCGGCAGTCCACGGGCCTGGGCCTGAGCGATCAGGGCCACGCCGCGAGCGCTGGTGAGCTGGCTGAAGTGCGCGCGTACGCCGCTTTGCTCGACCAGCAACAGGTCACGGGCCAGGGCCACGGTTTCAGCGGTTTCCGGAATGCCCGGCAAACCGAGGAAACTGGCGGTCGGGCCTTCATGGGCCAGACCACCTTCGGCCAGGTCGTGGTCCTGCGAGTTGAAAATCACCGTCAGGTCGAACGTCGCTGCGTATTCCAGTGCCCGGCACAGGGTGCGGGTGTTGCGGAAACTGTCCAGGCCGTTGCCGAAGGCTACGCAACCGGCATCGCGCAGGGCAACGAGCTCGGCCAGCTGTTCGCCGTCGAGGCCTTTGCTCAGAGCGCCGATCGGGAAGACCTTGGCGTTGCCGGCTTCACGGGCGCGGTCGAGGATCAGTTCGGCCACGGCCGAGGTGTCCAGCACCGGTTTGGTTTTCGGCGGGCAGCACAGGCTGGTCACGCCGCCGGCGGCTGCGGCGCGGGTTTCGCTGATGATCGAGCCTTTGCGGCTGTAGCCCGGCTCGCGCAGGGCGACGTTCAGGTCAACCAGCCCGGGAGCGGCCACCAGGCCTTGGGCATCGAGGGTGTCGACCGCGACAAAACCGGCTGGCGCGGCGCCGAGGGCGACGATCTTGCAGGCTTCAATGTGGATATCAGTCACTTTATCCAGGCCAGAGGCCGGATCAATCACGCGTGCGCCGAGAATGCTGAGCTTCACTGGGCGTTCTCCTGCTCGAATTGGCGCTGGGCTGTTTGCCCGCTCATGGCCATGGACAGCACGGCCATACGAATCGCAATACCGTAGGTGACCTGGTTGAGGATCACCGAGTGCGGACCGTCGGCCACCGCCGACTCAATCTCCACCCCGCGGTTGATCGGCCCAGGGTGCATGACGATGCAATCGGGTTTGGCCCCGGCCAGGCGCGCGGTGGTCAGGCCGAACAGGCGGTAGAACTCGCCCTCGCTCGGCAACAGGCCACCGGCCATGCGCTCGCGTTGCAGGCGCAGCATGATCACCACGTCGACGTCTTTCAGGCCTTCGGTCATGTCGGTGTAGACCTTCACGCCGTATTGCTCGACGCCGATCGGCAGCAGGGTTTTCGGTGCGATCACGCGGATGTCCGGGCAACCGAGGGTTTTCAGCGCCAGCATGTTCGAACGTGCCACCCGCGAGTGCAGGATGTCGCCGACGATGGCCACCGAGAGGTTTTCGAAGCCGCCCTTGTGACGACGGATCGTCAGCATGTCGAGCATGCCCTGCGTCGGGTGCGCGTGCCGGCCGTCGCCGCCGTTGATGATCGCCACTTGCGGGCACACATGTTCGGCGATGAAGTGCGCGGCGCCGGAGTCACCGTGACGCACGACAAACATGTCGGCGGCCATGGCTTCCAGGTTGCGCAGGGTGTCGAGCAGGGTTTCGCCCTTGCTGGCCGACGAGGTCGACACGTTCAGGGTGATCACGTCCGCCGACAGCCGCTGGGCGGCGAGTTCGAAGGTGGTGCGGGTGCGGGTGGAGTTTTCGAAGAACACGTTGCACACGGTCTTGCCGCGCAGCAACGGGACTTTCTTCACCGCCCGGGCGCCGACTTCGAGGAACGAGTCAGCGGTGTCGAGGATTTCCGTCAGCAGCTCGCGGCGCAAACCGTCGAGCGAGAGGAAGTGGCGCAGCTGGCCCTGATCATTGAGCTGCAGCGGGCGCTTGGTATCTAGAGGCGTCATCGCGAGGGGGACTCTCAATAGGGCGGATTAAAGGGCGAGGTCTTGCAGTTCAAGCTTGAGCTCGGGGCCGGACAGCTTGACCCGCTCGTGGGCGGCCAGCGACAGCGTTGCGCCGACCACATTCGGGCTGATCGGCAACTCGCCGGCGTCGAGGTCCAGCAGGCAGACCAGCGTTACGCTGGCCGGGCGGCCGTAGTCGAACAGTTCGTTCATGGCGGCGCGGATGGTCCGGCCGCTCATGAGCACGTCGTCGATCAGCACCAGGTGCTGGCCTTCGATCTCGAACGGCAGTGCCGACGGGCGCACCTGCGGGTGCAGGCCATTCTGGCTGAAATCGTCACGGTAGAAGGACACGTCCAGGGTGCCGAGCGGCGAGTCGCTGCCCAGTTCTTCGAGCAACGCCTGGGCGACCCAGACGCCGCCGGTACGGATACCGATGTAACGCGGTTCGCTGATGCCACGTTTGGCCAGATAGGCGTCAAGCCGGATCGCCATCTGGCTGATCAGTTCGGCGGGATTGGGCAGGCTCATGGTTGCTCCTTCTTGGGCCCGAGCCGGATGCTGCTTGAAGGGTGGCTCGGGTTGTCGCTATAGAGAGTCGCTTGCGGCGGCTCTTGAGGATTCGTTGCTTCAGGACTCGAACAGCGCGCTGTTCTCATCGAGCCAGCCTTGCAGCAGCAGTGCGGCGGCAATGGCGTCGACCGGGTTGTCGCGGTAACTGCCTTTTTGCCCGCCGCGGTCACGTCGCTCGCCTTTGGCTTCAAACGTGGTCAAGCGTTCGTCGTGGGTATAGAAGGGCAGGTTGTAGCGGCCATTCAGGCGGCGGGCGAATTTTTCCGCGCGCAGGCACATGTCGCTCGGGGTGCCGTCCATGTTCAGGGGCAGGCCGACCACTACGGCGTCAGGCTTCCACTCCTTGATCAGGGCTTCGACCTGATTCCAGTCGGGAACGCCGTTCTGCGCCTTCAAGGTGCACAGCTCGCGGGCCTGGCCGGTAATCACCTGGCCGACCGCGACGCCGATCTGTTTGGTGCCGTAGTCAAAACCCAAAATCAGGCGCAGGGCCATCAGGCGTGCCCCGCCTGGCTGGTCAGCAGGCTGAGGTTAACGCCGAGGTGCTTAGCCGCCGCTTCAAGGCGCAGTTCGCTGCTGGTGTTGAACAGGATGTCGGCGGCGTACGGGCAGGTCAGCCAGGCGTTCTGCGCCAGTTCGGCATCCAGCTGGCCGGGTTCCCAGCCCGCGTACCCGAGGGCGATCAGGCTTTTCGCCGGGCCCACGCCGTCGGCGATGGCGAACAGCACGTCCTGGGAAGTGGACAGGGACAGTTGGTCTTCCAGATCAACGGTCGCCTGATAGCTCTGGCCCTTGGGATGCAGGACAAAACCGCGATCGGTCTGCACCGGGCCGCCGATGAAAATCGGCACATGCCGGCACAGCGCGGGTGGCTCGATGTCCGGGCGCAGTTGCTCGAGGATCTCGGCCAGATTCAGGTCTTGCGGGCGGTTGATCACCAGCCCCATGGCACCATTGGCGGTGTGCTCGACGATGTAGGTCAAGGTGTGCGCAAAGTTCGGGTCGGCCATGTGAGGCATGGCGATCAGGAAGTGATGCTTGAGGTAGCTGGGGCTGACGTTCTTCATGAGCGCTAGTGTGGCGTTGGAGGGGCAAACTGACAAGCTGGGGATGCCGCAATTTGGCAGTCGACACAGCTTAAATGTGGGAGCGGGCTTGCTCGCGAATGCGGTTAATCATTCAACACTGATGTCGACTGACACCACACCTTCGCGAGCAAGCCCGCTCCCACAGGGGATTTGTGTGGGTCAGTTACTGGACAGTCTGTCCCCACGCGCAAACTTCCACGTGCGGATGATTTCCAGGCGGTCGATGTCCGAAAGGTCCCCGGTAAACGGCGCAAACGGTGCCGCGAGCCTGACGATCCGCTGCGCCGCCTGATCCAGCAACGGCTGCCCGGACGACTCCAGCACCAGCACTTCATACAGCGAGCCATCGCGGTTGATCGAGACCATCAAGCGCAAATTGCCGTAAATCTGTTGGCGGCGGGCTTCATCGGGGTAGTTGAGGTTGCCGATGCGCTCGACCTTCTTGCGCCATTCGTCCTTATACCAGGCGCCTTTGTCTTTCATGGTCGAAGCAGCGCTTAGGCGGTGGATGCGCGGGCGCTTGGCGTACAACTGTTGTTCGTTGGCCAGTTCCGCTTCGAGGCTGGCGATGTCGCTGGACAGCTGGGAACTGTCAAACGTCGGCGCGGCCACCTCCGCTTTGGTTTGCGGTTTGACCTCTTCGTTCTTGGCCGGGGCTTTTTTCGGCTTCGGTGCGATGGTCGTCACGGCAGCCTTGGGCGGCGCTTCTTGTACTTCAGGCTTGGCGGCGGGCGGTGGCGTGACTTTCTGCACCTTGTTGTCCTGGAACGGCGCGACCTCGGTGGTCTTGGGAATGGCCTTTTTGTCCAGGGTGCCGCTGCCTTGCTGATTTTCCTGGGCGAGGAAATCAGCTTTTTCGGGCTTTTTTTCGCTCTTGAAGGTGGCGAGGGTGATTTCCAGGGTTCTGCTGATCTGTTTGGGCTCGACCATCGTAAAGCCGACGCCCAACAGCAACGCCAGGTGAATCAACGCCGCCAGAAACAGGGTAAAACCGAGGCGATCGGCCGGGCGCACGCCACGATGGGCGAGTTCAGCGGGCAGATCGGACGGAAGTGTCATGACAAAAAAACCAACATCGCGTTTTTCACAGGCCGCGCATGATAACGCAATGTTGGTTTCATCTTGGGTGTTCTATATCAACGAGCCTTGAGCTTCTGATCGATGGCATCCATCAGCAGGCCACCGATGTCGGTGCCGAACGCGTTATCAATCTCGCGAATGCACGTCGGGCTGGTGACGTTGATTTCGGTCAGGTGCTCGCCGATCACGTCCAGACCCACGAACAACAGGCCTTTCTCGCGCAGGGTCGGGCCCACTTGGGCGGCGATCCAGCGATCCTTGTCGGTCAACGGGCGAGCTTCGCCACGACCGCCGGCCGCGAGGTTGCCACGGGTTTCGCCAGCGGCAGGAATTCGCGCCAGGCAGTAATCCACCGGCTCGCCGTCGATCATCAGAATGCGCTTGTCGCCGTCCTTGATCGCCGGCAGGTAAGCCTGGCCCATGATCTGCTGGGTGCCCAGCGCGGTCAGGGTTTCCAGAATCACCGACAGGTTCGGGTCGCCGGCGCGGTGACGGAAAATCGAAGTGCCGCCCATGCCGTCCAGCGGCTTGAGGATCACGTCGCCGTGTTTGGCGGCGAATTCACGCAGCACATCGGCGCGACGGCTGACCACGGTCGGCGGCGTGCATTGCGGGAACAGCGTGGCGAACAGCTTTTCGTTGCAGTCACGCAGGCTCTGCGGCTTGTTGACCACCAGCACGCCAGCGCGCTCGGCCTGCTCCAGCAGGTAGGTGGAGTACACGAATTCCATGTCGAACGGCGGATCCTTGCGCATCAGGATCACGTCCAGATCGCTCAGCAGCGCGTCGGTCTCGGCTTCCAGTTCGAACCATTTTTCCGGGTTGGCGAAGACTTTCAGCGGACGCATCCGCGCCCGTGCTTCACCTTCACCTTGGTACAAATCGCGCTGTTCCATATAGAACAGTTCCCAGCCGCGCTTCTGCGCAGCCAGCAGCATGGCCAGCGAGCTATCCTTTTTATAGGAGATGCTGGCAATAGGATCCATGACAATCCCGACGCGAACGCTCATGGGTTTTTCCTCGAAAATGGGTGGTCCGAATGGACACGAAAAAGTGGCGTCAGAGTGGCGCTGAGTGTGTTCCCGGTCAAGGAAAAACCACCGCAAAGACCGGCCGATAGATTGCATTTGGAGACTGTGCTAAAAAGGCTGCCATGCCGTGCTGGCCCTTGAGCATCAAGGGTTTCCAGCCACCGGTAACCGAAAAACGGACAATTTGTTTCGCAAAGGCGACGGTAGAGCATTTATGGATCAGCATTCCAGCGCCTTGAAGGTCATGGTGATCGACGACTCGAAGACGATTCGTCGCACCGCCGAAACGCTGTTGAAGAATGTGGGTTGTGAAGTCATTACGGCCATCGACGGTTTCGATGCGCTGGCCAAGATTGCCGATAACCATCCCGGCATCATCTTTGTCGACATCATGATGCCGCGTCTGGATGGCTATCAGACCTGCGCTTTAATCAAGAACAACAGTGCGTTCAAGTCCACGCCAGTGATTATGCTGTCGTCCAAGGACGGGCTGTTCGACAAGGCCAAGGGGCGCATCGTCGGCTCCGACCAGTTTTTGACCAAGCCTTTCAGCAAGGAAGAATTGCTGAACGCGATCCAGGCCCATGTTCCGGGCTTCGCCGCCGTTTTGCCGCAGTAGGACACGCACAGTGACGCTCGGCCAGCGGGCCCGGCGTCGACAAGAATGGGGAAGACCATGGCACGTATTCTGATCGTCGATGATTCGCCGACCGAAATGTACAAACTGACCGGCATGCTGGAAAAGCACGGTCACGAAGTGTTGAAAGCCGAAAACGGCGCCGACGGCGTAGCCCTGGCCCGTCAGGAAAAACCTGACGCCGTGCTGATGGACATCGTCATGCCTGGCCTCAACGGTTTCCAGGCAACCCGTCAGTTGACCAAAGACCCGGACACCGGGCACATCCCGGTGATCATCATCACCACCAAGGATCAGGAAACCGACAAGGTCTGGGGTACGCGCCAGGGCGCCAAGGACTACCTGACCAAACCGGTCGACGAAGAAACCCTGATCAAAACCCTCAACAACGTACTGGCCGGTTGATCGTCCGGCCATGACCGAGTCGCTGACGGCTTTCGAACTGCTGCTGCAGATCGACCAGCGCTGTCGTCTGCTGGCGGCGGACCTGCCGTCGCAGCCGACCCGCCAGGACAGCTGGAGCGGCATCGGTTTTCGCATGGGCGAGGATTGGTACGTCGCGCCGATGGGCGAAGTCAGCGAAGTCCTGCATGAACCACGTTTCACTCAGTTGCCGGGCGTCAAATCCTGGGTCAAAGGGGTGGCCAACCTGCGTGGGCGATTGCTGCCGGTCATGGATCTGTGCGCTTTCTTTGGTCACGAAGTCTCGGCGCCGCGCAAGCAGCGGCGGGTGTTGGTGGTGGAACATAACGAGGTGTTTGCCGGGTTGCTGGTCGACGAAGTCTTCGGCTTGCAGCACTTTGCCCAGGACAGCCTGGAGCCGGCAGATCAGGCGAACGGGCCGATGGCGGCGTTCGTCAAAGGCCAGTTCCAGCGCGAACAGGCCTGGCAAGTGTTCAGCCCGTTTGCGCTGGCGCAGTCGCAAGGTTTTATGCACGTGGCGCTCTAGTTGGCTCGCCACCTATTAAATGTGGGAGCGGGCTTGCTCGCGAAAGCGGTGGATCATTCAACATAGATGTCGATTGATAGACCGCTTTCGCGAGCAAGTCGAATCGTCGCACCGCCGCTCACACAAGGGTTCTTCGGCGGGTTCTAAAGGTTGGTTAACAGGCGAGGACCGATGATAAAAACAAAAACAGGCAAGCCAGAAGGATCGCGCAGCCGCTCGCAGATCATCGTGCTGTTTATCGCGCTGATCGTGTTCATCATGCTGCTGTTCGCCAATTTCGCTTACCTCAACACTCAGGCCACGTACGACAAACAGTACATCGGCCACGCCGGTGAGCTGCGCGTGCTGTCCCAGCGCATCGCCAAAAACGCCACCGAAGCCGCCGCCGGCAAAGCGGCCGCGTTCAAGCTGCTCAGCGATGCGCGCAACGATTTCGCCCTGCGCTGGGGTTACCTTAAGAAGGGTGACCCGGCCACCGGCCTGCCGCCCGCGCCATCCACTGTGCGCCCGGAAATGCGCGCTGTGCAGCTCGATTGGGAGCGCCTGCTGAAAAACACCGACGCCATTCTCTCCAGCGAGCAGACCGTGCTGTCGCTGCATCAGGTCGCCGCGACCCTGGCCGAAACCGTGCCGCAGTTGCAGGTCGAGTACGAGAAAGTGGTCGAGATTCTCCTGCAACGGGGCGCGCCGGCGGCGCAGGTGGCGATGGCCCAGCGTCAATCGTTGCTGGCCGAGCGTATTTTGGGCGCGGTGAATACCGTGCTGTCCGGCGACGAGAACTCGCAGCAGGCCGCCGATGCCTTTGGTCGCGACGCCGCGCGTTTCGGTCAGGTGCTTAACGGCATGCTTCAGGGCAACGTCGCGCTGCGCATCAGCCAGGTCGAGGACCGCGATGCGCGTGCCCGGTTGACCGAGATTTCCGAACTGTTCGAATTCGTCTCGGGCTCGGTGGATGAAATCCTCGAAACTTCGCCCGAACTGTTCAAGGTCCGCGAGTCGGCGACCAACATTTTTACCCTGTCGCAAACCCTGCTCGACGAAGCCTCGCACCTGGCCACCGGTTTCGAAAACCTCGCCGGCGGGCGCAACACTGACACCATCGGCGGCTACGTGCTGGGTTTGCTGGCGCTGACGTCGATCATCCTGATCGGCCTGGTGATGGTTCGTGAAACCAACCGCCAGCTTCAGGAAACCGCCGAGAAGAACGAACGCAACCAGAACGCGATCATGCGCCTGCTGGACGAAATCGAAGACCTGGCCGACGGCGACTTGACCGTCACCGCCTCGGTGACCGAAGACTTCACCGGGACCATCGCCGACTCGATCAACTATTCCGTCGACCAATTGCGCGACCTGGTGGCGACCATCAACCTCACCGCCGGCCAGGTCGCCGCCGCCGTGCAGGAAACCCAGGCCACCGCCATGCACCTGGCGCAGGCCTCGGAGCATCAGGCGCAGCAGATTTCCGAAGCTTCCACCGCGATCAACGACATGGCCCAGTCCATCGACCAGGTGTCGGCCAACGCCGCCGAATCGTCAGCGGTGGCCGAGCGCTCGGTGGAAATTGCCAACAAGGGCAACGAGGTGGTGCACAACACCATCCACGGCATGGACAACATTCGCGAACAGATTCAGGACACCGCCAAGCGCATCAAGCGTCTGGGTGAGTCTTCTCAGGAAATCGGCGACATCGTCAGCCTGATCGATGACATTGCCGACCAGACCAACATCCTCGCGCTCAACGCCGCTATTCAGGCGTCGATGGCCGGTGATGCCGGGCGTGGTTTTGCCGTGGTCGCCGACGAGGTACAGCGCCTGGCGGAGCGCTCGTCCGCTGCCACCCGACAAATTGAAACCCTGGTGCGGGCGATCCAGACGGACACCAACGAAGCGGTGATTTCCATGGAGCAGACCACCACAGAAGTGGTGCGTGGCGCGCGGCTGGCGCAGGATGCCGGTGTGGCCCTGGAAGAAATCGAAGGGGTGTCGAAGACCCTCGCTGCGTTGATCCAGAGTATTTCCAACGCCGCGCAGCAACAAACCTCTTCGGCCGGGCAGATTTCCCTGACGATGAACGTGATTCAACAGATCACCTCGCAGACCTCGTCCGGTTCCACCGCCACCGCCGAGAGCATCGGCAACCTGGCGAAAATGGCCAGTCAGCTGCGGCGTTCGGTGTCCGGCTTCACCTTGCCGGCCGCCAAGGCGCAGGCGGCAGACAACGCGTGAACCGTCCACAGGCGTATGATTTTTGATTGGCGTAGGGACTGGAGTGGTTATGGGTGATCGGCACGACTATGTGGCCCTTGAGTGGGTCAAAGGCGAGATTGCCGAAACGCTGAAGCTGGCTCATCAAGCCATCGAAACCCTGCTTGATGACCCGCAGGCGTTGTACGCCCTGAGCGATTGCCTGGCGTACATCCATCAGGTTCACGGCAGTTTGCAGATGGTCGAATTCTACGGCGCGGCGTTGCTCGCCGAAGAGATGGAACAGTTGACCAGCGCCTTGCAGCACGACCGCGTCAGCCATCGTGACGAGGCACTGCACCTGTTGCTGCAAGCCCTTGGGCAACTGCCGATTTACCTCGATCGGGTGCAAAATGCACGCCGCGACCTGCCTTTGGTGGTGCTGCCGCTGCTCAACGATTTGCGCAGTGCCCGGGGTGAAACCCTGCTCTCGGAAACCAGCCTTTTCAGCCCGCAACTGGCGGATCTGCCGCCGTTGGACGAAGCTTCGCTGACCCGGCTGGAACCGGCGGATTTCGCCAATGTGCTGCGCAAATTACGCCAGATGCTGCAGGTGGCGCTGGTCGGGTTGCTGCGCGAACAGGATGACCAGACCCACCTCGATTATCTGGCGAGGGTTTTTTCACGGCTGGAAGGATTGAGCTCGGGTGCGCCTCTGAGCCCGCTGTGGCAAGTTGCCTCGGCGCTGGTCGAAGGCATGCGCGCCGGCGTGATCGCCAACAGCCCCGCGCTGCGCAGCCTGTTCAAGGAGGCCGATCATGAGCTCAAGCGTTTGCTTGAACAAGGCTTCCACGGCATCAATCAACCGGCACCGCCGGAGCTGCTCAAGAGTTTGCTGTTCTACATTGCCAAGGCCGACCATCCCACCGGGCAGATGCTGACCATGAAAGATCGCTACTCACTGGACGATGCGTTGCCCGACAGCGCGATGGTCGATGAAGAACGGGCACGGCTGGCCGGCCCCGACCGCGATGCCATGCGCTCGGTGCTGGCTGCGCTCTGTGAAGAACTGGTGCGGGTCAAGGAACGCCTCGACCTGTTCGTACGCAGCGACCGTCAGCACACCTCGGACCTCGACAGCCTGCTGGCGCCGCTGCGGCAGATCGCCGACACCCTGGCGGTGCTGGGATTTGGTCAGCCGCGCAAAGTCATCATCGATCAACTGGCGGTGGTGCTGAGCCTGGTTCAGGGTCAGCGCGAACCCAACGACGCGATCCTCATGGACGTTGCGGGCGCCTTGCTCTATGTCGAAGCGACCCTGGCCGGCATGGTCGGCACCGTGGAGCCCGAGAGCCAGGAAGAAAGCCGCCTGCCGACCACCGACCTGACGCAGATCCACCAGATCGTCATCCGCGAAGCGCGCATCTGTTTGCAAGAAGCCAAGGACATGATCGTCGACTACATCGACGCCGACTGGGATCGTCAGCATCTTCAGGCATTGCCTGCGTTGCTGACCCAGGTGCGCGGCGCGTTGGCGATGATCCCGTTGAGCCGGGCGGCGAGCCTGATCGAAACCTGCAATCACTTCATCCGCGAGCATTTGCTGCTGGAACCGGATCAGCCCGGTTGGCAGGAACTGGACAGCCTCGCCGACGTGATTTCCAGCATCGAGTATTACCTGGAACGCCTGAGCGACGACCCCGAAGCACCGGGCGAAAAGCTGCTCGATGTCGCCGAAAAAAGCCTGGCATCGCTCGGATTTTTCCCCAGCGAACTGCACGTGCCGATGCTCGATGATGTGCTCAGCCCAAGTGAAGCCCAGGTGATGCAGGAGCAGCAGGAACTCGATGACCCCGAGACCGTGCAGTCGCTGGCCGATGTGCTGGCCAGTCCCGTGTCCTCCGTCAATCCACCGGCCCTGACCACGCCGGGCAGCCTGTTACCGCCGCCTGCCGGTGAAGAACCGGTCGACGATGAGCTGCGCGAAGTCTTTCTCGAAGAGACCGATGAAGTCCTCGACATCCTCCATGAATACTTGCCGCGCTGGTCCGCCAATCCCGACGACAAGCCCGCCCTGAGTGAGCTGCGCCGCGCCTTTCACACGTTGAAAGGCAGTGGCCGGATGGTCCGGGCGCTGGTATTGGGCGAGCTGGCGTGGGCGGTGGAAAACCTGCTCAACCGCGTGCTCGAAGACAGCGTCGCGCCTGGCGCCGCCGTGCAACAACTGCTCACCGATGCACTGAATCTACTGCCGGAGCTCGTGGCCGAATACGCCGGCAATGCCCAGCGGCAACGCAACGATGTCGACCAATTGGCGGCGCGTGCTCACGCCCTCGCCAAGGGCGATGCGCCGGCCAGCGATGAAGACACGCAGGACGTTGCGGCCCTCGATCCGCTGTTGCTGGAGATCTTCCGCAAAGAAGCCGAAACCCACCTGGCCAGCCTCAACCGTTTTCTCGATCAGGCCGCTGAGCATGTGCCGCTGCAGGCCAGCGACGAATTGCAGCGCGCCTTGCACACGCTCAAGGGCAGCGCCTCGATGGCCGGCGTGTTGCCGATTGCCGAGCTGGCGACGCCGCTGGATCAACTGGCCCGCGAATACAAGGCGCACCTGATTGCGCTGGACCTGGACGAAGTCGAACTGTTGCTGGAAGCCGAAGGGCTGTTCCGGCTCGGCTTGCGCCAGCTCAAGACTGATCCGCTGGCCGAGATTCGCGGTGCCCGCTCACTGATCGAGCGCACCCAGGCGTTGCTCGCCGAGCGTCTGCAATCCCTGTCGAGCACGCCCAATACCGCGCTGCGAACCAAGCGCGATCCGCAGCTGATCAACAATTTCCTGGCCCAGGGCATGGACATCCTGCTGGACGCCGAAAGCCTGTTGCAGCGCTGGCAAAAGCATCCCGGCGAACGTCAGGAACTGACCGCGCTGCTCGATGAACTGACCACCCTCGGCGAAGGCGCGCACCTCGCCGACCTGCATCCGGTGGACGCGCTCTGCGAAGCCTTGCTCGACCTCTATGGCGCGGTGGAAGAGAGCAGCCTGGCGGTCAGCGAACGGTTTTTCGATGAGGCGCAAAGTGCCCACGAAGCGCTGATCAACATGCTCGACGAACTGGCCGCCGGCCAGGAAGTCAGCCCGCAGCCGGAACGCATCCGGGCCTTGCGCGGCTTGCTCGATGAAAGTCTTGATCCGTCGTCCATGGGCCTGATCCGCAGTGATGGCAGCCGTACCCTGAGCATTCGGGAACTGGGCAGCGCCACCGCCGAACTTGAGCAATCGGCGACCCAGGTGGATCTGGACGATGAAATCGTTTCGATCTTCCTCGAAGAAGCCGTGGATATCCTCGAAAGCGCCGGCCAGGCCCTGCAGCGCTGGCTGAGCGACCCGGACAACGCCGCACCGCTGTCGTCCTTGCAGCGCGATTTGCACACGCTCAAGGGCGGTGCGCGGATGGCTGAGGTCGAGCCGGTTGGCGACCTCGCCCATGAATTGGAAAGCCTGTACGAAGGCTTGGTGGACCGCCGTTACACCCACAGCGAAGCCCTGGCGCAATTGCTGCAAAAGAGCCATGACCGGCTCGCGGTGCTGCTGGAGCAGTTGCAGAATCAGCAGTCGCTGGGAAATCCAGGCGAGCTGATCGAGGCGATTCGCGAGTTTCGTCAGGGCAATACGAACACCGCCGAAGCGGCGGAGCCTGTGCCGGTCAAGGATTCACCGGGGCATGATCCGGAGTTGCTGGAAATCTTCCTCGAGGAAGGTTTCGACATCATCGAAAACTCCGGCGCAGCGCTGGTGCGCTGGCAAGCCGAGCCGTCGAACCGACAAGAAGTAGAAACTCTGCTGCGCGACCTGCACACGCTCAAGGGTGGTGCGCGCATGGTCGAAATCGCCCCGATTGGCGACCTGGCCCATGAGTTGGAATTTCTCTACGAAAGCCTGTCGGCGGGCACCCTGCAACCGAGTGCAGCGTTGTTTACCTTGTTGCAAAGCAGTCACGACCGCTTGGCGCAGATGCTCGATGCGGTCCGCGCCGAACAGCCATTGCCGCCCGCCGACCGGTTGATCGACGCGATCAAGAATTTCAGCCATCCGGCCGTTCTGCAACCGGCCGTGGTCGCGCCCGTCGCCGCCAAGCCCGAGGTCCCCGCGCCGCAAGCCGACGCGGGTGCCGACATGGTCAAGGTCTCGGCGGAATTGCTCGACGATCTGGTCAACCTGGCCGGTGAAACTTCGATTTTCCGTGGCCGTATCGAGCAACAGGTCAACGATGCGCGGGTCACCCTGAGCGAAATGGAAACCACCATCGAGCGGATGCGCGACCAATTGCGCCGGCTCGATACCGAAACCCAGGGGCGGATTCTCAGCCGCCAGCAAGTCGACGCCGAACGCCTGGGCTACGAAGAATTCGACCCGCTGGAAATGGACCGCCACTCGCAATTGCAGCAACTGTCGCGGGCGCTGTTCGAGTCGGCCTCTGACTTGCTGGACCTCAAGGAAACCCTCGACCGGCGCAATCAGGATGCGGAAAACCTGCTGCAACAGCAGGGCCGCATCAATACCGAGTTGCAAGAAGGCCTGATGCGTACGCGTATGGTGCCGTTCGAACGGATGCTGCCGCGTTTGAAGCGCATCGTTCGCCAAGTCTCCAGCGAGTTGGGCAAGGACGTGGAATTCATTGTCGGCAACGCGGAAGGCGAGATGGACCGCAACGTCCTCGAACGCATGGCGCCGCCGCTGGAGCACATGCTGCGCAACGCCGTGGACCATGGGCTGGAATCGGCCGAGGTGCGCATCGCTGCCGGCAAACCGGCCAAGGGGCGGATCACCCTCGACTTGTCCCGCGAGGGTGGCGACATGATTTTCGACATCCGCGACGACGGTGCCGGCGTGCCGCTGGACGCCGTGCGGCGCAAGGCGATCAAGCGCGGTTTGCTCGCTGAAGACGCCGAGATCAGCGACCGCGACGTGTTGCAGTTCATCCTGCAACCGGGGTTCTCCACGGCCGAGAAGATCACCCAGATTTCCGGGCGTGGCGTCGGCATGGACGTGGTCCATGAAGAAGTCCGCCAGCTCGGTGGCACCATGGTCATCGACTCGGTGCCGGGGCAGGGCGTGCATTTCCGCATTCGACTGCCATTCACCGTGTCGGTCAACCGCGCGCTGATGGTGCAGTGTTTTGACGATCAATACGCGATCCCGCTGAACACCATCGACGGTATCGTCCGTGTACTGCCCAACGAACTGGAAGGGCATTACCGACTCGATCCTCCGCGGTACAAATACGCCGGGCAGGACTATGAACTGTGCTACCTCGGCGAGCTGCTGAAAACCAGCAGCCGCCCGAAATTGCTGGGCCAAAGCCTGCCGTTGCCGGTGTTGCTGGTGCAATGCAACGATCGGCACATTGCGGTGCAGGTCGACTCCATGGCCGGCACCCGCGAGATCGTGGTGAAAAGCCTCGGCCCGCAATTCGCCGCGGTGCAGGGTTTGTCCGGGGCGACGATTCTGGGCGATGGCCGGGTGGTGCTGATTCTTGATCTGCTGGCGCCGATCCGCGCCCTGCAGACGCCTTCGCCGCAACAGACACTGACCCAGGACACCGAGGTCGAGCCGCACAAGCCCTTGCTGGTGCTGGTGGTCGATGACTCGGTGACTGTGCGCAAGGTCACCAGTCGTTTGCTCGAACGCCACGGCATGAACGTGCTGACCGCCAAGGACGGGGTCGACGCCATGCTGCTGCTCGAAGAACACATGCCGGACGTGATGCTGCTGGACATCGAGATGCCGCGCATGGACGGCTTTGAAGTCGCGACCCAGGTGCGCGCCGACGAGCGTTTGCAGCACCTGCCGATCATCATGATCACCTCACGCACCGGCCAGAAACACCGCGACCGCGCGATGGCCATTGGCGTCAACGACTACCTCGGCAAGCCGTACCAGGAATCGGTGCTACTGGAAAGCATCGCCCTGTGGAGCAAACCCCATGTTTGATGACCATTTTTACCAGCGCACCAACAACCTTACCGGCCTGTTGCTGCCCTTGGCCGACCGCAACCTGATCGTGCCCAACGTCGCGGTGGCGGAGCTGATCGACTATCAACCGGGGGCGTTCGATCTCGATACACCGCCGTGGTACCTGGGGTTGGTGAAGTGGCGCGACCGGCAGATTCCGTTGCTCAGTTTTGAATCAGCGTGCGGCCAGAAAATTGTTATTGGCGAGCGGGCGCGGATCGTGATTCTCAATGCGCTGGGCGGGCGGCCAGGGTTGAAGTTCATTGCGCTGCTGGTGCAGGGGATTCCGCGGTCGTACAAGCTCGACAGTCAGTTGAGCTATGTCGACGTGCCGTTGTGTTCGCTGGAACAGGCGGCGGTGCAGGTAGGGGAGCAAGTGGCGAAGGTGCCGGACTTGCTGGCGCTGGAGGAGTTACTGGTAAGTGCCGGGTTGGCCTGACGGGCCCCTTCGCGGGCAAGCCCGCTCCCACATTTAACTTGCGACCGACGCAACACTAATGTGGGAGCGGGCTTGCTCGCGAAGGCGGCCTTCAATTCACCTCAAACCTGACGGCTAAACCTTGGCCTGAGCCCGCAACTGCATCTGCAACGCCTCGACATGGTCCAGCGCCCGCTCCACCAACAACTGCACCCCATCCGCCATTCGGCTGATCGCCAAGGCAACCGAGCGGCGTGAGCCTTCCACATCGTCCGCCAGATCAGCCGCAATCGCGCTGATCGACAGCATGTCTTCGGAGGCGTTGGCCAGCAGGGCTTCTGCGTCGATGTCGGGGCATACCGTGAAGAGCCGGGACTTGTTACGGCGTCTCGATGGTTTGTCGCTGGCAGGGGGGAAGTAATGGGCGAAGGCGCGGTCGGCAGCTTCCTTGAGTTTTTCGGCTTCGAGGGATGCTTGGGAGTCGGTGTCGGTGATATCGGCTGGGTTGGACGTAACCTTGGACATAATGAGTTTCCGCTTACAGGTTGGAGTTGGTCCACTCGTAATGAATGGTGCTTTTTCTCCGTCTTTTCGGGGTTCCAGGCCCGGGCGCTGAATTCGCGGCGACCCATAAACGATAACGATCCGAGCAAAACCCCACCAGTCAGCGGCTTCCGGCATTGCTGTAGGTATCGCCGCCAGACTGCGTAGCCTCACACCATTCCTGCTTACAAACTTTTAAACACAAAACCTCAATCGACCGGCAAAAGTTGATAAGTCCCAAAAAGGGACCTATCGTTCCTTTTTTGGGACTTATCGGTTGCCACTGTGAAAAACCTTTCCCTCAGCGAAGTCCTGTTCACGACCACTCAGCAAAAAGTGCTGGGCTTGTTGTTCGGCAAACCCGACCGCAGTTTTTACGCCAACGAGATCGCCCGCTGGGCTCAAGTGGGTAAAGGCAGCCTCATGCGCGAACTGGATCGGTTGCAGCAAGCCGGCGTGCTGACCCTGAGCCGTCAGGGCAACCAGACCCACTATCAAGCCAATCCGCAATGCCCTATCTATGCCGAACTGTTGGGCATCGCCCGCAAGACGTTCGGTATTGCCGAGCCTTTGCGCCATGCGCTGCAGCCTTTTGCCGATCAGATCACCTGGGCATTTGTGTACGGTTCAATCGCCAAGGATTCGGCAAACGCATCCAGTGACATTGATCTCATGCTGATCGGCGAAAGCCTCCACTACAGTGAAGTGATGGAACGGCTCATGCCTCTGGAAGAGCAACTGGGCCGCGTCCTCAACCCGACGCTCTACACCCCCGACGACTGGGCCGCAAAACTGGCGGCTGAAAACAGCTTTGTCGTGCGGGTGGCGCAGCAGGACAAGATCAACCTGATGGGGGGAAACCCTTTGGAGTCCAAGGATGGGCAGCAACGAGAACCTGGAGAACCTGATACGTAGCGGTGGACTGAAAGCCGAGCCGCCGGATCGCAAGGAATGCGAAGGACTGATGCGTTCCGCGGTGGATCGATTGAAAGATGCGCAAACGTCTTCGCTTTCCTTCGCGAGCCGTTTTGACCTGGCTTACAACGCTGCCCATGCCTTGGCTCTGACGGCTCTTCGTTTGTGTGGTTACCGTTCAGACAAGAGATATCTGGTGTTTCAGTGCCTGGTTCATACCGCTGATATTGGCAAAGTGCAGGTTCGGTTATTCGCGCTGTGCCATGAGCGACGGAACCTGGCGGAGTACGAAGGTTACATGGATGAAGATCCGGCGTTGTTGGTGCAGTTGTTGGAAAGCGCTGAGTATTTGCTGGTTCGTGTTCAGCAGATGATGACTGGGTGAAATGTTGAAACTGCGGTGATTGTTCCGGCGCCTTCGCGAGCAAGCCCGCTCCCACATTGGAATGCGATTCAATGTGGGAGCGGGCTTGCTCGCGAAGGTGCCAGTCCAGGCCCCAGATATCTCCAGTCAACCATTACCCTGACCGTAACGATCCACCACTCAGCTTGATTGATGCCCCCACCCAACACTCCTAAGGTGACTCCCACGACAGCGAACCCGTGGAGTGGTCATGACAACAACAATATCCCCCGACTCGCGATGGACGCGGCGGCGCAGCGAAAAGCAGCGGCGTCTGGCGTTTGTCAAGGATCTTGCCGACGGTGTGGTGCTGCCCACCGACAATATCGTCGCGGCGCTGGAAGCCTTGATCCTGCCCGGCGACCGCGTAGTGCTGGAGGGCAATAACCAGAAGCAGGCGGACTTCCTCTCCCGCTCCCTGGTCAAGGCTGATCCCGCCAAGCTCCACGACTTGCACATGATCATGCCCAGCGTCGGCCGTGCCGAGCATCTGGACCTGTTCGAACGCGGCATCGCCCGCAAGCTCGACTTTTCCTTCGCCGGTACGCAAAGCCTGCGCATCAGCCAGTTGCTGGAAGACGGCCTGCTGGAAATCGGCGCGATCCACACCTACATCGAGCTCTATGCGCGGTTGGTAGTCGACCTGATTCCCAACGTCGTGCTCTCGGCCGGTTTCATGGCCGACCGCGCCGGCAACATCTACACCGGGCCGAGCACCGAAGACACCCCCGCCTTGATCGAACCGGCGGCCTTCAGCGACGGCATCGTCATCGTTCAGGTCAACCAATTGGTGGACGACGTCACTGACCTGCCGCGCGTCGACATCCCCGCCTCCTGGGTCGATTTCGTGGTGGTGGCTGACAAGCCGTTCTACATTGAACCGCTGTTCACCCGCGACCCACGGCACATCAAACCTGTGCACATCTTGATGGCGATGATGGCGATCCGCGGCATCTACGAAAAACACAACGTTCAGTCCCTTAATCACGGCATCGGTTTCAACACCGCGGCCATCGAATTGATCCTGCCGACCTACGGCGAATCCCTCGGCCTCAAAGGCAAGATCTGCCGCAACTGGACGCTCAATCCGCACCCGACCTTGATCCCGGCCATCGAAAGCGGCTGGGTCGAAAGCGTGCACTGCTTCGGCACCGAACTGGGCATGGAAAACTACATCGCCGCGCGTCCGGATGTGTTCTTTACCGGGCGCGACGGCTCGCTGCGCTCCAACCGGATGTTCTGCCAACTGGCGGGGCAATACGCGGTGGACCTGTTCATCGGCGCGACCCTGCAAGTCGATGGCGACGGTCATTCCTCCACCGTGACCCGCGGCCGCCTCGCCGGTTTTGGCGGTGCGCCGAACATGGGCCACGACCCGCGCGGTCGCCGTCACAGCACGCCGGCCTGGCTCGACATGCGCCACGAGGATGCGCCTGAAGCCTTGCTCGAACGCGGCAAAAAACTTGTGGTGCAAATGGTCGAGACTTTTCAGGAGGGCGGTAAACCGACCTTCGTCGAGACCCTCGACGCGATAGACGTGGCGAAGAAAAGCGGCATGCCGCTGGCGCCGATCATGGTCTACGGCGACGACGTCACCCACTTGCTGACCGAAGAAGGCATCGCCTATTTGTACAAGGCGCGTTCGCTGGAAGAACGCCAGGCGATGATCGCCGCCGTCGCCGGGGTGACCGCCATCGGCCTGCGCCACAACCCGAAAGACACCGCACGCCTGCGCCGTGAAGGTTTGATTGCCTTGCCCGAAGACCTCGGCATCCGCCGCACCGACGCCACCCGCGAACTGCTCGCCGCGAAAAGCGTGGCCGATCTGGTCGAGTGGTCCGGTGGCCTCTACAACCCGCCCGCCAAGTTCAGGAGCTGGTAATGCACGCACTCAACCTGCAACCGAAAACCCTGACCTTGGCCGAACGGCTGGCCGATTTGGCGGTGGACGCTTTGATCGACGAAGCGGACCTGTCGCCGAAACCGGCACTGGTCGACCGTCGTGGCAACGGCGCGCACACCGATTTGCACCTGGGGCTGATGCACGCCTCGGCGTTGTCACTCTGGTCCGCGTTCAAGGAAATGGCCGAAGCTGCTATCGAATGTGGCGAAATCGGTTTGCCGCTGCGCGAAGCGGTGGGGCGAATTGGTCGGGAAGGGGAGCAAGCGATGCTCGCCACCACGGGTGGTGTGAACACCCATCGCGGGGCGATCTGGGCCTTGGGCCTGTTGGTCACGGCTGCCGCGCTGGAGCCTGAATCCAGCGCCGCAGGCTCCATTACCCTGCGCGCCGCACGCCTGGCGTTACTCGACGACCGCTACGCACCACGACCTCTCAGCCACGGCGCCCAAGTCGCCCAGCGTTACGGCGCCCATGGTGCCCGTGAAGAAGCGCAGCTGGGTTTCCCTTCTGTGGTTCAACGCGCATTGCCGCAACTCAAGCACAGTCGCGCCGCTGGTCACGGTGAACAGAACGCCCGGCTCGATGCCTTGCTGGCGATCATGACCCGACTGGCCGACACCTGTGTGCTCTACCGCGCCGGCGAAGCAGGACTTCACACCATGCAACACGGCGCACAAGCCGTGCTCGATGCGGGCGGCAGCGCCAGCCTTGCCGGTCGCCGCCGTTTGCATGAGCTGGATGAACAATTAATCGCGCTGAATGCCTCGCCCGGTGGTGCTGCCGACCTGCTCGCCGCCTGCCTGTTTATCGACCGCCTCGAGTCCGGAGCTTTCTGATGGAAACCTTATCCTTTGAATTCCCCGCCGGGCAGCCGCCACGCGGTCGCACGCTGGTGGGCTGTGTCGGCTCGGGCGATCTGGAAGTGCTGATCGAACCGGGTCAGGCCGGCAAGCTGACCATCAACGTGCAGACCTCGGTCAATGGTGCGCAGCAGCGCTGGGAGCATTTGTTCTCGCGGATGTTCGACGGTCAGACACCGCCGGCGATGGACATCGCCATCCATGATTTCGGCGCGACACCGGGTGTCGTGCGCTTGCGTCTGGAACAAGGCTTTGAGGAGATCGGTCATGACTGATCTCCTTCACAAACACAGCTTCATCGAACTCGGCGCCCGGCAACGCGCGAAAGCCTTGCTCGACCCCGGCACCTTCCGCGAATTGCTCGACCCGTTTCAACGCGTCATGTCGCCGTGGCTTGAGCGCCAGGGCGTGGTGCCGCAAGCCGATGACGGCGTGGTGATCGCCAAGGGCAGCATGGGTGGTTTGCCGGTGGTGATCGCCGCCATCGAAGGCGCCTTCCAGGGCGGCAGCCTTGGTGAAGTCGGCGGAGCGAAGATGGCGGGCGCGCTGGAACTGGCTGCCGAAGACAACCGCAACGGCATTCCAACTCGCGCCGTGCTGCTGCTGGAAACCGGTGGCGTGCGCTTGCAGGAAGCCAACCTCGGGTTGGCGGCGATTGCCGATATCCACGCGGCGATTGTCGACCTGCGCCAATACCAACCAGTGATTGGGGTGGTGGCCGGCAGCGTCGGCTGCTTTGGCGGGATGTCGATTGCCGCCGGGTTGTGCAGCTATTTGTTGGTGACCCAGGAAGCGCGCCTTGGCCTGAACGGTCCGCAAGTCATCGAACAGGAAGCCGGGCTTGAGGAATATGACTCCCGCGACCGGCCTTTCATCTGGAGCCTGACCGGGGGCGAGCAGCGTTTCGCCAGCGGTCTGGTGGATCGTTTTGCCGCCGATGATGTGGCGCAGATTCAGCAGCAGGTGAGTGAATTGCTGCAGCAGGGTTTGCCGGCGCAACAACGCAGTCGTCAGGCCGATCTGTACCTGGAACGGCTGGCCCGCCTGGACGCCGCTCCGCAAATCGAACCGGCGACGGTTCGCGATCTGTATCAGGGAGCGCGCTCATGAACAGCTATTCGCTGAGAGGTTTGAACTGGTTCAACGCCTTGAGTGCCGGGGCGACACCGGTCGAAGGTTTGCCGGCTTCATTGAAGGTCGCCGATGGCGTGCTGGGTGATCAGCCTGTCCGGTTTATCGCGGTGGTGGCGGATCCGGACAACCGTTTTGTCCGTGCGCGCAACGGTGAAGTCGGTTTGCTGGAAGGTTGGGGTTTGGCCAAGGGGGTGGATGAAGTGATCGCCGCTGATGTGGATAAACCGCACAAGCGCGCCGTGATCGCCATCGTCGATGTGCCGAGCCAGGCCTATGGCCGACGCGAAGAAGCCCTCGGCATTCATCAGGCATTGGCCGGGGCGGCGGACAGTTATGCCCGTGCCCGGTTGGCGGGTCATGCGGTGATTGGTTTGCTGGTGGGCAAGGCGATGTCCGGGGCGTTTCTGGCCCACGGGTATCAGGCCAATCGGCTGATCGCCCTGCGCGATCCGGGGGTGATGGTGCATGCGATGGGCAAGGCGTCGGCGGCGCGGGTGACCTTGCGCAGCGTTGAAGAACTTGAAGCACTGGCCGCCAGCGTGCCGCCGATGGCCTATGACATCGACAGTTACGCCAGCCTTGGTTTGCTGTGGGAAACCCTGTCGGTGGAACAGATTGAACAGCCGACGGCTGCTGATCTGACGCGAGTGACTGAATGCCTGAATCAGGCGATTGGCGATGTGGCTACCCACGGTCGCGATCTGAGCAGCCGCTTGGGTGCGGACAACCGTGCCGCGTCGAGCAAGGTTCGCCAACTGCTGAGAGCGCAGTGGTGAATACGTTTCTGGCCCACGATTTGCTCTGGGGCATGACCCCGCAGCAGCTACCTGCGGATGCGCCTACGTGGGTGACCGAATCCCTGAGCGCGGGCCAGCCCGTGGTGGTTCGGCGTGCGCTGAGCGCGCCGGGTCTGGTCGCTGTCGGTGTGCGTGGGCGTTTGCGTGAACAACGTTTTGCGACGCTGATGCCGGTCGATGCCATTCAACGTCGGGTCAAACCGGAAGACCTTTGCCAGCGCTCGACTGATCGCGATTTGCCGGCCGTGCGCGCCCTCAATCATCTGCGGCCGATGCTCGATGCCTGTGGTTGGGTGTGGGGTGTCAGCGGCAGTGCGGGGTTTGAATTGGCCAGCGGGTTTGCAGCGTTGCACGAGGGCAGCGATCTCGACTTGATCCTGCGTACGCCGCAAGCGCTGGGCCGTTCTCAAGCACAGGATCTGGTGGAGATTCTGCAGGCTGCCGAGTGCTTGGTGGACATGCAGTTGCAGACACCGTTCGGCGCTGTGGCCCTGCGCGAATGGGCCGGTTCGGCTCGTCGGGTGTTGCTGAAAAATGCCAGCGAGGCCTGTCTGGTGATCGATCCGTGGAACCCGCAGGAGCACGCCGCGTGAGCAGTTTGCTGGTGTTCCCGGGCCAAGGCGCGCAGCAGCCGGGCATGCTCCAGCGTTTGCCTCGCGAAACGCTGAACGAGGCGAGTGGCGTGTTGGGTGAAGACGTTTTACTGCTCGATTCTGCGCAGGCGTTGAAGTCGACACGAGCCGTTCAGCTTTGCCTGTTGATCGCAGGAGTCGCGGCCTCTCGTCAATTGGCCATGGCGCCGGATTACGTGGCCGGATTGTCCATCGGCGCTTACCCGGCAGCGGTGGTGGCCGGCGCCTTGAGCTTCGGCGATGCGCTGCATCTGGTCAGCCTGCGCGGTGAGTTGATGCAGCAGGCTTATCCACAGGGCTACGGCATGACCGCGATCATCGGTCTTGAGTTGTCCACTGTGGAAGGCTTGCTGGCGCAGGTTCACAGCCTCGACACGCCGGTTTACCTGGCCAACATCAACGCCGATAACCAGGTGGTGATTGCCGGCAGCGACGAGGCGATGAAAGCGGTGGCGGCGTTGGCGAAAGGTCAGGGTGCAGGCCTGGCGAAACGGCTGGCGGTCAGCGTGCCTTCGCACTGTCCGCTGCTGGAGGGGCCGGCAAAAATCCTGGCCGAAGCATTCGCCAAGGTGTCACTGAAAACGCCGTCGTTGGGTTACCTCAGCGGCAGTCGCGCCCGGCCCATCATCAACGCCGACGCCTTGCGCGATGACCTCGCGTTCAACATGTGCCGTGTCGTCGATTGGCGCGGCACGGTGCAAAGCGCTTATGAGCGCGGCGTAAGACTTCAGATTGAACTGCCGCCCGGTGCGGTGTTGACCGGGCTGGCGCGCCGGGTATTCGAGCAGGGCACCGTGATCGCTTTCGACGGTGCGCGGCTCGACACCTTGCAGGCGCTGTTGCGTGAGGAGGGAAGCCGCCAACTCTAGACCCGGACTCAGGCCTTCGAACAACAAAAACAACATTCGACGATGCACTTTGAGGACTACAACAATGATTATTTACGGTGTGGCGCTGTTGGCGATCTGTACGCTGGCAGGGGTGATCATGGGTGATGCGCTGGGCGTGTTGCTGGGCGTCAAATCCAACGTCGGCGGGGTCGGGATCGCGATGATCCTGCTGATTTGCGCGCGGTTGTGGATGCACAAACGCGGCGGCATGACCAAGGATTGCGAGATGGGCGTCGGCTTCTGGGGCGCGATGTACATTCCGGTGGTGGTCGCAATGGCCGCGCAACAGAACGTCGTCACCGCGCTGCACGGCGGCCCGGTCGCGGTGCTCGCGGCGATCGGATCGGTCGTGATCTGCGGCTGCACGATTGCCTTGATCAGCCGGACCCACAAAGGCGAACCCTTGCCCGATGAACCGGTGGAAGTCACCCCGGTCGGCACACCCGTAGGAGGTCGCTGATATGTGGGAACTCATTGATAAAGGCTTGACCGCTAATGGCCTGGTCACCGCGTTCGCGTTTGTTGGCGTGATCATGTGGGTGTCAGTGGTGTTGTCGAAACGCCTGACGTTCGGGCGGATTCACGGCTCGGCGATTGCCATCGTCATCGGCCTGGTATTGGCTTGGGTCGGCGGCACCATGACCGGCGGGCAAAAAGGCCTGGCGGACCTGACCTTGTTCTCGGGTATCGGGTTGATGGGCGGTGCGATGCTGCGGGACTTTGCCATCGTTGCCACGGCATTCGAAGTGCAAGCCACGGAAGCGAAGAAGGCCGGGCTGATTGGTGTGATCGCGTTGCTGCTGGGCACGATCCTGCCGTTCATTGTCGGCGCGAGCATGGCCTGGGCGTTTGGTTACCGCGATGCGATCAGCATGACCACCATCGGCGCGGGCGCGGTGACGTACATCGTCGGGCCGGTGACCGGGGCGGCGATTGGTGCCAGTTCCGATGTGGTGGCGCTGTCGATTGCGACCGGGCTGATCAAGGCGATTTTGGTGATGGTCGGCACCCCGATGGCGGCGCGCTGGATGGGCCTGGATAACCCGCGTTCGGCGATGGTGTTTGGCGGGTTGGCCGGGACGGTCAGCGGCGTGACGGCGGGGCTGGCGGCGACCGATCGGCGACTGGTGCCTTATGGCGCGTTGACGGCGACGTTCCACACCGGGCTTGGGTGCTTGCTGGGGCCTTCGCTGCTGTACTTCATTGTTCGCGGGATTGTGGGCTAGGGGTTGGTTCCTCTATTGAATGATCGGCCCCCTTCGCGAGCAAGCCCGCTCCCACATTGGCTCATGGTCGTAGTCAAATATCAGGTACGACACAAATAGAATGTGGGAGCGGGCTTGCTCGCGAAGGGAGCGACGCGGTTTCAGATCTGGCGATTGGCGTACATCCGGCACTCCGCCAACAGCGCCAGCAAATTCGGATCACGTTCCTTGGCTTTCAAGAACACCACACCAATGTGCTGCTGCAACCGATAACGCTCCTGCAACGGAATCAGCTTCACCCGGTTCTCATACACCGCCGCAATCCGCCCCGGCAGCAACGCATAACCCACCCCTGAACTGACCATGCTCAGAAGGGTGAAGATGTCGTTGACCTGCATCGCCACCTTCGGCTCGAACCCCGCCTGCTTGAACACCCGATTACCGTCCTGGTGCGTGGCGAAGCCCTGGGTCAGGGTAATGAATGTCTCGTCGCGCACTTCGGCCAGGTCGACTTCGGCGCGCTGGGCAAACTTCGAATCCGCTGGCGTCGCGAGAAAGATGTCGTCGGAAAACAGCGGGATCTGCTCGCAGTCCGGATCGTTGACGCTGTCGTCCAGCGACACCAGGATCGCGTCGACCTCCATGTTCTTGAGCTTGTACAGCAGGTCGAAATTGGAGCCGAGGATCAGGTCGATGTTGAGTTCGCTGCGGCGAATCTTCAGGCCCATGATCAGTTGCGGCACGGTCTTCACCGTCAGTGAATACAGCGAGCCCAGCTTGAAGCGTTCCGCAGAAAAACCGGCGGCTTCGCGGGTCAGGCGCACGGTTTCGACCACGTCCTGAATCAGCTTCTGTGCCCGTTCTTCGAGCACGTAAGCGCTTTCCAGTGGTGTGAGGTTGCGGCCTTCATGTTTGAACAGCGGGCAACGCAGGGCACTTTCCAGGGAGTGGATCGCCCGGTGCACGCTGACGTTGCTGGTCTGCAACTCGGCCGCAGCGCGGGCCAGGTTGCCGGTGCGCATGAAGGCCAGGAACACCTCGAGTTTTTTCAGGGTCAATTCTTCATCGATCAGCATGAGGCAGACTCTTTTTGGAATGACCTGATTGTGCCCAATTGGGCCGCCCTTGGCTCAAAGGATTTAGGGGCGCGACAATCAGAAACATTGCGCTTTTACCCTCAAGGCCTGAGCCTTGCGCGATGTTGCAACGAATGTTGAGGTGAGCGACACATGTATCACGGGGAACGATTGAACGCCTGGACGCATTTGGTCGGGGCAGTGGCGGCAACGGTCGGGGTGGTGTGGATGCTGGTGATCGCCAGCATGGACGGCAGCCCATGGAAGATCGTCAGCGTGGCGATTTACGGTTTCACCTTGCTGAGTTTGTACAGCGCCTCGACCGTTTACCACAGCGTGCGCGGGCGCAAGAAAGCGATCATGCAGAAGGTTGATCACTTTTCGATCTATTTGCTGATCGCCGGCAGCTATACGCCGTTCTGCCTGGTAACCCTGCGCGGGCCGTGGGGCTGGACGCTGTTCGGGATTGTCTGGGGGCTGGCGCTGATCGGCATCCTGCAAGAGATCAAGCCGCGCTCGGAAGCGCGGATTCTGTCGATCGTGATTTACGCGGTGATGGGCTGGATCGTGCTGGTGGCGGTCAAGCCGTTGCTCGCGGCGTTGGGCGCGGCGGGGTTTGCGTGGCTGGCGGCGGGCGGGATTTTGTACACCGTTGGGATTATCTTTTTTGCCCTTGATCATCGCCTGCGCCATGCCCACGGGATCTGGCATTTGTTTGTGATTGCCGGGAGCTTGCTGCACTTTGTGGCGATTTTCTTTTACGTCCTCTAAGACCGAGGTGCGGCCTTCGCGAGCGGGCTCGCTCCCACATTTAATCTGTGTCGTATGAAATTTTGTGTTCACAGAAGATCTAGTGTGGGAGCGAGCCTGCTCGCGAAGGCTGCCTAGAAGTCACCCCACAGCTGCTGGGCCACCGCAAGCGCAACGACCGGTGCGGTCTCAGTGCGCAACACCCGAGGCCCAAGCCGGGCAGCATGAAAACCAGCAGACTTGGCCTGCTCGACTTCGGCATCGGACAGCCCGCCTTCGGGGCCGATCAGGAATGCCAATGTCGCCGGCTTCGCATGACTCACCAACGGCTCCGCCACCGGGTGCAGCACCAGTTTCAACTCGGCTTCGGTCTGCTTCAACCAATCCGCCAGCAGCAGCGGCGGATGAATCACCGGCACCCGTGAGCGCCCACATTGCTCGCAGGCGCTGATTGCCACTTGGCGCCAGTGCATCAGGCGTTTGTCGGCGCGCTCGTCCTTGAGGCGGACTTCGCAGCGGTCGCTGAAGATCGGGGTGATTTCGCTGACGCCCAGTTCGGTGGCTTTCTGAATCGCCCAATCCATGCGCTCGCCACGGGACAGGCCCTGGCCGAGATGGATCGCCAGCGGCGACTCGACTTGCCCGGCAAAGCTTTCATCGATCTGCACCACGACGCGCTTCTTCCCAACCTCCACCAGCGTCGCGCGAAACTCGTGGCCCGAACCGTCGAAAAGCTGCAACCCATCGCCCTCGGCCATGCGCAGCACGCGGCTGATGTAATGGGCCTGGGCTTCGGGCAACTCGTGTTCGCCGGTGCTCAGGGGGGCGTCGATAAAGAAGCGGGACAGTCTCATGCGGGTTCTCTGAAAAATTGGCTTTTGTGGCGAGGGGGTACTCAGTGACTTCTAGCCCGGATCGCGGAAGCCGGGGTGGAAGTCCTTCGGCACCGCCACGCTCACGCTGTTACGCGTCGCGATGTCGATCCCTTCACTGGCCACTTCCGCCAGAAAGTCGATCTGCTCCGGCGTGATCACGTACGGCGGCAGGAAATACACCACGCTGCCCAACGGACGAAGTAAAGCACCGCGTTCCAGTGCGTGCTGGAACACCTTCAAACCGCGACGTTCCTGCCACGGATAGGCTTCCTTGGTGGCCTTGTCCTTGACCATCTCGATGGCCAGCACCATGCCGGTCTGGCGCACTTCCGAGACGTTCGGATGATCAGCCAGGTGCGCAGTGGAGGACGCCATGCGCTGGGCCAGGGCCTTGTTGTTCTCGATGACGTTGTCTTCTTCGAAGATATCCAGCGTCGCCAGTGCCGCCGCGCACGCCAGCGGGTTGCCGGTGTAGCTGTGCGAATGCAGGAAGGCGCGCAGGGTCGGGTAGTCGTCGTAGAAAGCGCTGTAGACGTCTTCGGTCGTCACGCAGGCCGCCAGCGGCAGGTAACCGCCGGTCAGGGCCTTGGACAGGCAGAGGAAGTCCGGGCGGATGCCGGCCTGTTCGCAGGCGAACATCGTGCCGGTGCGGCCAAAGCCGACGGCAATTTCGTCGTGGATCAGGTGCACGCCATAGCGGTCGCAGGCTTCGCGCAGCAGTTTGAGATAAACCGGGTGGTACATGCGCATGCCGCCAGCGCCCTGGATCAGCGGCTCGACGATCACTGCCGCGACAGTGTCATGGTTCTCTGCCAGGGTCTGTTCCATGGCCGCGAACATGTTGCGCGAATGTTCTTCCCAGCTCATGCCGTCCGGACGCAGGTAGCAATCCGGGCTCGGCACCTTGATGGTGTCCAGCAGCAGGGCCTTGTAGGTTTCGGTGAACAGCGGCACGTCGCCCACCGACATCGCCGCCATGGTTTCGCCGTGGTAGCTGTTGGTCAGGGTGACGAAGCGCTTCTTGTTCGGCTGGCCGCGGTTGAGCCAGTAGTGAAAGCTCATTTTCAACGCGACTTCGATGCAGGACGAACCGTTATCGGCGTAGAAGCACCTGGTCAGGCCTTCCGGGGTCATCTTCACCAGGCGCTCGGACAGCTCGATCACCGGCTGGTGGCTGAAACCGGCGAGGATCACGTGCTCCAGCTGATCGACCTGATCCTTGATGCGCTGGTTGATGCGCGGGTTGGCGTGGCCGAACACGTTGACCCACCAGGAGCTGACAGCGTCGAGGTAGCGCTTGCCTTCGAAGTCTTCCAGCCAAACGCCTTCACCGCGCTTGATCGGGATCAGCGGCAGTTGTTCGTGATCTTTCATCTGGGTGCAGGGATGCCACAACACCTTGAGATCGCGTTCCATCCACTGTTTATTCAGGCCCATTTTCTGTCTCCTCGAGGCTACCCGTGACGTAGGCGGGTAAACAATCGCGCAAGCCTATGCAATGCGTCGCGCCGGGACAACCCATTGTGACGATTGAGCTACTTTGTATGGGGCGATAGACGTTGCTGGCGGGCGTCTTAAGCCTGACGTATCCTTCGCGGTTCCTGGAGTCGCCTGACTCGTAAAACTGCTATTTCCTCATGTATTTCCGGAGTTCGCTGAATGTCTGTCGGTTGGCTGCGCGCCTGTGCGCTGGTGATGTTGGGGCTGTTCAGCGTGTCTGCGCTGGCCAAGGATAAAACCGCGATCGTGATCGGCGGCGGGCTGTCTGGCCTGACGGCGGCTTACGAGCTGCAGAACAAAGGCTGGCAGGTCACCCTGCTGGAAGCCAAACCGAGCCTGGGCGGTCGCTCCGGCATGGCCACCAGCGAGTGGATCGGCAACGACAAGACTCAGCCGGTGCTGAACAAATACGTATCGACCTTCAAGCTGAGCACCACGCCAGCCCCGGAATTCGTGCGCACCCCAAGTTATCTGATCGACGGTGAGTACTTCTCCGCGGCTGATCTGGCGACCAAGCAACCGGCCACCGCCGACGCGCTCAAGCGTTTCGAAAAAACCCAGGATGACCTGGCGCGCTCGATTGACGATCCGCAGAACCCGCTCGCCACCAGCACCTTGCAAACCCTGGATCAGATCACCGTCTCCAGCTGGCTCGACAAGCAAAACCTGCCAGCCACGGCGCGTCAGCTGATCAACCAGCAGATTCGCACCCACTACGACGAGCCTTCGCGTCTGTCGCTGCTGTACTTCGCGCAGCAAAGCCGTGTTTACCGTGGCACGTCCGATCGTGACCTGCGTGCTTCGCGACTGGTGGGCGGCAGTACAGTGCTGGCCCAAGCGTTCGTCAAACAGCTGAAAACCATCAAGACCAGCTCCCCGGTCTCCTCGATTACCCAGGACAAGGACGGCGTGACCGTAAAGGTCGGCACGGTCAGTTATCAGGCTGACTACGTGGTATTGGCTGTGCCGCTGCGCGCACTGAACAAGATCCAGATGATCCCGTCGCTGGATGCCCAGCACATGGGCGCCATCAAAGGCACCAACTACGGTTGGCGCGACCAGATCATGTTGAAGTTCAAGACGCCGGTATGGGAACCGAAGGCGCGCATGTCCGGCGAGATTTTCAGCAACACCGGCCTCGGCATGTTGTGGGTCGAGCCGGCGTTGAAGGGTGGCGCCAACGTGGTGATCAACCTGTCTGGCGACAACGCTCGTGTGATGCAGGCGTTCGGCGACAAGCAGATGGTCGATCAGGTGCTGATTCGCCTGCACGCCTTTTATCCACAGGCGCGCGGTTCGTTCACCGGTTATGAAATCCGCCGCTACAGCACCGACCCGTCGATGGGCGGCGCTTACCTGGCCTTCGGCCCGGGCCAGATCAGCAAGTACTGGCGCCTGTGGGAACGTCCGATCCAGCGCGTAGCGTTTGCCGGCGAACACACCGACACCTTGTACCCAGGCACCCTGGAAGGCGCATTGCGCACCGGCCAACGGGCGGCCAGTCAGGTAGAAGACCTGGCTGCGGGCAAATCGTTTGAACCGGCGAAAGTGGTGCCGGCAGCAGCGGCCGGCGCAGTGGCGGCGAAGAAAGGTAATTTCTTCAGCAACCTGTTCGGTGGTTCGGATGACGACAAGAAGGCCGAGCCGGTCAAGGCACCAGCGCCTTACACGCCACCGGCGCCGGATCCAGCCCCGGTCGTTGCACCCGCCCCGGTGGAAGCACCGAAGCCTGCAACGCCGGTGAAAGCCGAGCCTGCCAAAAAGGCTCCGGCGAAAAAACCGGCAGCCAAGACCGATACCAAAAAGGCGCCAGCCAAGGCACCGGTGAAGAAAACCGAACCGGCAAAAAAACCAGCCGCTAAACCGGCTGCAACCCCGGCAACGGAATCCAAGGCGCAGTAAGCGTCTGGACTAAAAAAACGCGGCAGAGATGCCGCGTTTTTTTATGCCTGGAGAAAAACCGGTACTAAGAATCGAATAAACCCGGGGGCGAGGGTGTTCTTTAGTTGGGCTTCAACTTTTCTCATGCATTGGTCTTTAATCTTTCCTTAACAAGCCTATTTCAAGCTCTTGATCGTATTTCTCGATATTTCAAAGCGAAATTTTCCGCTTTAATTCGATAGATAACTCGATAGTCTTGGGCCAGCACTTACAGGGACTCGGCAATGCAACTACGAAACTCTACCTCTCGCTACGGCTGGGTCAGCATCTTCATGCACTGGGGCGTAGCGCTGGCAGTGTTCGGTTTGTTCGGTCTGGGTCTGTGGATGGTCGGTCTCGGCTACTACGACCCTTGGCGCAAGGCGGGACCTGACCTGCACAAGAGCATCGGTCTGATCCTGCTGGCTGTCATGGTGTTGCGCGTGTTGTGGCGCTTTATCAGCCCACCGCCGCCAACGCTGACCAGCTACAGCCGAATGACGCGCCTTGGCGCCAAGTTCGGGCATGCTTTTCTGTATCTCTGTTTGTTCGCTGTGATGATTGCCGGTTACCTGATTTCCACCGCAGAGGGTGTCGGGATTCCGGTGTTTGACTGGTTTGAAGTGCCTGCACTGGTTTCCGGGCTACCGGACCAGGCAGATAACGCAGGTGCGATTCATCTCTACCTGGCGTGGGCATTGGTAATTTTTTCCGGTCTCCATGCGTTGGCAGCATTGAAGCACCACTTTATCGACCGTGATGTGACCCTGAAACGAATGCTGGGTCGCAAAGCCTGACATTCAACTTAGCCCCTCAAGGAATACAAGACATGTTGAAAAAGACTCTCGCCGCTCTGGCAATCGGTTCCGCCCTGTTGTCCGCAAACGTAATGGCAGCTGACTATGTCGTCGACAAAACTGGCCAGCACGCCTTCGTCGACTTCAAGATCAGCCACCTGGGTTACAGCTACATCACCGGTACTTTCAAGGACATCGACGGCAAGTTCAGCTTTGATGCTGCCAAGCCAGAAGACAGCAAGATCGAGTTCAACGTGAACACCGCGAGCGTTTTCACCAACAACGCCGAGCGTGACAAGCACATCTCCAGCAAAGACTTCCTGAAAGTGGCTGATTTCCCTAAAGCCACGTTCGTGTCGACCAGCGTTAAAACCACCGGCAAAAACGCCGACGGTAAAGTCACTGCCGATGTGGCCGGCGACCTGACCATTGCGGGTGTCACCAAGCCAGTTGTGGTCAAGGCCACTTTCCTGGGTGAAGGCAAGGATCCATGGGGCGGCTACCGTGCCGGCTTCGAAGGCACCACCAGCATCAAGCGTTCTGATTTCGGCAAGATGATGGATCTGGGTCCACAGTCCGACGCGGTTGATCTGTACGTCACCTTTGAAGGTGTGAAAGCGAAGTAATTTTCGCCGCAGACACAAGAACGCCCCCGACCTCACGGCCGGGGGCGTTTTTTATTGCCCACCAAAAATGCACAGGCGCTACACGTCTAATGTGGGAGCGGGCTTGCTCGCGAAGGCGCCAGGTCAGTCGACATCAATGTTGAATGATCCACCGCTTTCGCGAGCAAGCCCGCTCCCACATTTGATCTTTGGTGAGATCGGTAATTGTGCGTGGTCCAGAAAAAATGCCCCGGATCGTGAGATCAGGGGCATTTTTCATGGCGGGGAAAACTCAGCGATTGCGGGTCAGCAATGCTGGTTTTTCGCCGCGTGGACGGCCTGGCAGTTGATCAAGTTGCTCGGGAGTCGGGAAACGATCGGTTTTCGACTCCTTGTGAATGATCTTCGGCGCTGGACCGCGCGGGTTCTGCACGGCCGGTTCCGAACGTGGCTGATCGTCACGGGCCGGACGACGGTTGCGGCCTTCTTCGCGACGGGCTTGACCGTCACGTGGAGCACCGCTGCGTGGACCGCTGCGCTTTGCCGGCGGGGTGCCGGTGGTGGCGCCGTCGCTGCTGCGCGGACCGCTTTGGCGACCCTGAGGCTTGCCGCCGGTGCGCGGAGCACCTGCGCCAGCCGTCGTGCCTTGTGCCGGAGCACCCGGACGGCGACCACGGCCCTGAGCCGGTTTGGCTTGCGGGACGTAATCAACGCGGTTACCGAAGTTATCGATATCGTCGTCCAGGAACTCGTCCGGAGCACGGTCCGCTGCGGCAGCGCGTGGCGCCGGACGCTGTTGCTCGCGCGCCGGGGTGCCTTCGCGTGGCTTGTGTTCACGGGCCGGGCGATCGCCACGGCCAGTGGCGGCAGGCTTTTCCTTGCCGCCCTTGTCCTTGCCTTTGTCCTTGCGACCGCCACCACCACCGGTGCCGTTCGGGCCGTCGCCGCGCGGGCCACGTGGGTTGCGCGGGTTACGCACATCCGGACGCTCGCGAACTTCAGGCTTCTCGGCTTCTACAGCGCTGGAGTCGAAGCCCATCAGGTTGCCGTCGGCAATCTTCTGCTTGGTCATGCGCTCGATGCTTTTCAGCAGCTTCTCTTCGTCCGGAGCAACCAGCGAGATCGCCTCGCCCGAACGGCCGGCACGGCCAGTACGGCCGATACGGTGCACGTAGTCTTCGTCGACGTTTGGCAGTTCGAAGTTGACCACGTGTGGCAACTGGTCGATGTCGAGGCCGCGAGCGGCGATGTCGGTAGCAACCAGAATGCGCACTTCACCGGCCTTGAAGTCGGCAAGGGCTTTGGTGCGAGCGTTCTGGCTCTTGTTACCGTGGATCGCGACGGCGCTGAGGCCGTGTTTGTCCAGGTACTCGGCCAGGCGGTTGGCGCCGTGCTTGGTGCGGGTGAACACCAGCACCTGTTCCCAGGCGCCTGCGGTGATCAGGTGCGCCAGCAGCGAACGCTTGTGGTTGGCTGGCAGGCGGAATACGCGCTGTTCGATGCGCTCGACCGTGGTGTTCGGTGGCGTGACTTCGATGCGTTCCGGGTTGTGCAGCAGCTTGCCGGCGAGGTCGGTGATGTCCTTGGAGAACGTCGCCGAGAACAGCAGATTCTGCCGTTTGGCTGGCAGACGGGCCAAAACCTTTTTCACGTCATGGACAAAGCCCATGTCGAGCATGCGGTCGGCTTCGTCCAGCACGAGGATTTCCACGTGGGACAAGTCGACGCTGCCTTGGCCAGCGAGGTCGAGCAGGCGGCCAGGGCAGGCCACCAGCACGTCGACACCACGGGACATGGCCTGAACCTGCGGGTTCATGCCGACGCCGCCGAAGATGCAGGCGCTGACGAACTTCAGGTCACGGGCATAGACCTTGAAGCTCTCGTGCACTTGAGCCGCGAGTTCGCGAGTAGGGGTCAGGACCAGGACGCGCGGTTGGCGCGGGCCGTGACGCTGGGATTTGTCCGGGTGACCGTTAGGGAACAACCGCTCCAGGATCGGAAGGGCGAAGCCACCGGTTTTACCAGTACCTGTCTGAGCCGCAACCATCAGGTCGCGACCTTGCAACACGGCGGGAATGGCCCGCTGTTGCACCGGAGTAGGCTCGGTATAGCCCGCTGCCTCGATGGCGCGGACTAAAGCCTCGGAGAGACCGAGGGAAGCAAAGGACATGAGTAATCCTGTTTTAGTTAGGGCTTGGCCCAATGGGAGTCTTGCCTGGCGCGAATGGCGTTTAAGAGGAACGCAATCCCGTCCGGTCCTGCTGGGCCTTGAAAGCTCGTCTGGAGCGCTCGCGCGGGCTGAAGAGCTGCGCTGTAGCGGGGTCGAGATGCCTTGAACAAGTCCGAGCGTCCGGGCGTGAGCCTGGCGGGAAGGCCGGAGTATAACAGAGCAATCACTGTGCGCCGCTTTCCTGCTGCTCAACGGTTTTTACCGTGGCCGAAGTGGCGGTGGCGGCTTTCACATCGGATCTAACATCGGCACTGGGATCGGCACCGTAACGGGCGCTCAACTCCGCGTAGGCGGGCTCGCGCTTGAAACGCTTGAGTTCGGCACCGAAACGCTGCACCAACAAATCCATGCCGGCATTTTTACGGACCGCCAGAAACTGGCTCTGATGGCTGATAACGGTCGGGTTTTCAGTGATGCTGCCGCGGATACCCAATTCATCGAGCAAGTGCTGGCCAACCCGACGATCCGTGATCAGTAGGTCGATACGCCCGCGTACCAGCTTGCCGAAGTTGGCTTCATGGGTCGGCGCCGGCTCACGGGTGAACAGGGTGGAGTCGCTGAAATCCTTGCTATAGAGGTAGCCCGGCGAAGTGCCGATGGTCAGACCTTTCAGGTCGTCGAGGGTACGAAACGGATGGGGCCGCTCATTGGCATAGAACATCACGAATTCGACTTCCGAGAGCGGTTCCCCGGGGTAGAGCAGCGTCGCGTCACGCTCATCGCTGTGGAAAATGTCCAGCGCGCCGTCCGCCTGACCGGTTTCAAGCATCGACAGGCAGCGTTTCCACGGCAGGAACTGCCAGTCCACTTCGATCCCCAGGCGTTTGAAGACGATGGCCGTGGTTTCGTAATCCAGTCCCAGGGCTTTGCCGTCTTCCTCGTAGACGTAAGGCGCCCACGGTTCGGTGACAATGCGCAGCTTCTCGCCCCGGGCGGCGAAGCTCAGGCAAGTGAAAAGCAGCACTGTCAAAAATTGCGAAATCAGGGGCATGGCTTGAGATTACGACGAGAAATCATAAAGAGCCAGAAACGGGATCCAGAAGCTCTGGCACAACGCCTATTCCATAAAAAAGGCCCTGGATTTCGCCAGAGCCTTTTCGGGGTTTTGCACTGTTTCAGCGCGGCAACTTCAGGTTGTTCCACACCGCCAGGCTCGCCTCAGCCTGATTCAGTGTGTAGAAGTGCAGGCCCGGTGCGCCACCTTGCAGCAGGCGTTCGCACATTTCGGTGATGACTTGCTCACCAAAGCCTTGAATGCTTTGGGTGTCGTCGCCGTAGGCTTCCAGCTGTTTACGGATCCAGCGCGGAATTTCCGCGCCACAGGCGTCAGAGAAGCGCGCCAGTTTGCTGTAGTTGGTGATCGGCATGATCCCCGGCACGATCGGGATGGTCACGCCCGCTGCCCGTACACGCTCGACGAAGTAGAAGTAGCTGTCGGCGTTGAAGAAGTACTGGGTGATCGCACTGTCCGCGCCAGCGTTGGCCTTGCGCACGAAGTTGGCGATATCGTCTTCGAAGTTGCGCGCTTGCGGGTGCATTTCCGGGTAAGCGGCGACTTCGATGTGGAAATGATCGCCGGTCTCTTCACGAATGAATTCGACCAGGTCATTGGCGTGGCGCATTTCGCCGCTGGCCATGCCCATGCCCGAAGGCAGGTCACCGCGCAGGGCAACGATACGCTTGATGCCGGCAGCCTTGTATTGGGCCAGCAGGCCGCGCAAGTCGTCCTTGCTGTCGCCGACGCACGACAGATGCGGGGCGGCAGGGACTTTGACTTCGCTTTCGAGCTGCAACACGGTGTTGAGGGTGCGATCACGGGTCGAACCGCCAGCGCCATAGGTGCAGGAGAAGAAATCGGGGTTGTACGTGGCCAGCTGACGGGCAGTGGCGAGCAGCTTTTCATGCCCAGCGTCGGTCTTCGTAGGGAAGAACTCGAAGCTGTAGCGACGGTCTTGGGACATGGGAATACCCTTGAAAACACGTGAGCCTGGAAGACTTGCACATCCCAATGTGGGAGCGGGCTTGCTCGCGAAAGCGGTGGGTCAGACAACATTAATGTTGAAGGATAAACCGCCTTCGCGAGCAAGCCCGCTCCCACAAGGGAGAGCAGGCAGCAGGTCAATCAGTAGCGGTAAGCGTGCGGCTTGAACGGACCTTCAACGGTCACGCCGATGTAGTCGGCCTGGGTCTTGGTCAGTTGAGTCACAACGCCGCCGAAACCGCGGACCATTTCCAGGGCCACTTCTTCGTCGAGTTTCTTCGGCAGTACTTCAACAGTCAGGCGCTCGGCTTTCTGGGCTGGCGACAGGTCGGCGTACTTCTGGCCGAACAGGAAGATCTGCGCCAGAACCTGGTTGGCGAACGAACCGTCCATGATGCGGCTTGGGTGACCGGTAGCGTTACCCAGGTTAACCAGACGGCCTTCGGCCAGCAGGATCAGGTAGTCATCGTTCTGAGCGTCGAAAGCGCCCGGGCCGGTGCGGTGGATTTTGTGAACCTGTGGCTTCACTTCTTCCCACGCCCAGTTTTTGCGCATGAAAGCGGTGTCGATTTCGTTGTCGAAGTGACCGATGTTGCAGACAACAGCGCGCTTCTTCAGGGCTTTGAGCATGTTCGAGTCGCAAACATTGACGTTACCGGTGGTGGTCACGATCAGGTCGATCTTGCCCAGCAGCGCTTTGTCGATGCTTGCTTCGGTGCCGTCGTTGATGCCGTCGATGAACGGCGAAACCAGCTCGTAGCCGTCCATGCAGGCCTGCATGGCGCAGATCGGGTCAACTTCGGAGACTTTGACGATCATGCCTTCCTGACGCAGGGACTGAGCGGAGCCCTTGCCCACGTCACCGTAACCGATGACCAGCGCTTGCTTGCCGGACAGCAGGTGGTCGGTTCCGCGCTTGATCGCGTCGTTCAGGCTGTGACGGCAGCCGTACTTGTTGTCGTTCTTGCTCTTTGTTACCGAGTCGTTGACGTTGATGGCCGGGATTTTCAGCTCGCCCTTGGCAAGCATGTCCAGCAGGCGGTGAACGCCGGTGGTGGTTTCTTCGGTCACGCCGTGGACGCGGTCCAGAACCTGTGGGTACTTGTCGTGCAGCAGCTGAGTCAGGTCGCCGCCGTCGTCGAGGATCATGTTGGCATCCCAAGGCGCGCCATCTTTGAGGATGGTTTGCTCCAGGCACCACTCGTACTCTTCTTCAGTCTCGCCTTTCCAGGCGAAAACCGGGATACCGGCAGCAGCGATAGCGGCAGCGGCCTGGTCTTGAGTCGAGAAAATGTTGCAGGACGACCAACGTACTTCGGCACCCAGGGCAACCAGGGTTTCGATCAGCACGGCAGTCTGAATGGTCATGTGGATGCAGCCGAGGATTTTCGCGCCTTTGAGCGGCTGCTCACCGACGTATTTACGGCGCAGACCCATCAGGGCAGGCATTTCGGATTCGGCGATGATGGTTTCGCGACGGCCCCAGGCAGCCAGGGACATGTCGGCCACTTTGTAATCGTTAAAATCTGCAGGCGTGATAACAGCGCTCATGATGAGCCTCCATTCGTAATGTATGCGAATGGGCGCCGTTGTGCGTTTAGTGTCTGGTCGATAACGACCAAGCAACGCCCCATCCGAGCCTGACAGGTCGAACCTGCTGCAGCGCCCCTCGGACAGGTGGCGGGAAAACGGTATCAACCGAAGATGACCGTTTTGAAACGGTGGCGATTATAGCCGTGTGAGCGATACTTCCAAAGCGTTTATGTGGGGCAATGTCTGAACGGTAATCGAGACCATAGTCTATGCGTAATAGAGCTCCAGGCCGGGCTCTGCCATGATGCCCCCCATCATTTCGCAAGACGCTCAGGAGTGAATATGAATTTCCACACCCGCAAATGGGTAAAACCTGAAGACCTCAACCCCAACGGCACGCTGTTCGGCGGCAGCCTGTTGCGCTGGATCGACGAAGAAGCGGCGATCTATGCCATCGTTCAACTGGGCAACCAGCGCGTCGTCACCAAGTACATTTCCGAAATCAACTTCGTCAGCGCCTCGCGCCAGGGCGACATCATCGAGCTGGGCATTACCGCGACCGAGTTCGGGCGCACGTCGATCAGCCTGACCTGCGAAGTGCGCAACAAGATCACCCGCAAAAGCATCCTGACGGTAGAGAAGATGGTGTTCGTCAACCTGGGCGAAGACGGCTTGCCGGCGCCGCACGGGCGTACCGAGATCAAGTACGTCAAAGACCAGTTTCAGGATGATGTGGCTAGCGAGTGACATCGGTGGCGCGGCCTTCGCGAGCAAGCCCGCTCCCACACTTTATCTCGGTCAATCACAAATGCTGTGTTCACTGAAGATCAAATGTGGGAGCGGGCTTGCTCGCGAAGGCCGCGCCGCCGTCAATGATGATTTGACTGACCACTGAACAGCTCCGAACCGCGCGTGTCGTACCTAAATGACACGCCACCGGTTCAGGAACGCTATGGACACCCCAAAAGACGGCAAGACCCCGAACCTCTCGGCTGAAGAACAGCACGACGTCGACAAAAACCAGCCGCCCCGTGCGGCGGTACTGCACGAAATCATCCGCACCCAGGGCGACCAGGAGCTCGAGCGCAGCATCGCTGCGTTGTGGTGGTCGGCGCTGGCCGCGGGCCTGACGATGGGCTTGTCGCTGATGGCCATGGGGTTACTCAACTCACGGCTGCCGGACGGCGAGCATTTCAAGGTGATCGCCAGTTTCGGCTACTGCGCCGGTTTTCTCGCGGTGATCCTCGCTCGTCAGCAGTTGTTTACCGAAAATACCCTGACCGCCGTGTTGCCGGTCATGACCAAACCCACTCTGAACAACTTCGGCCGATTACTGCGGCTGTGGGTAGTTGTGCTGGGAGGCAACCTGTGCGGCACGTTGCTGGTGGCCTACGTGATGCTGAACCTGCCGATTTTCGATACGAAGACCGACGTGGCCTTCCTCGAAATCGGGCGCAAAGTCATGGAAAACCACGCCAGCCAGATGTTCGCCAAGGGCATCGTCTCGGGCTGGATGATCGCCACCATGGTCTGGATGATCCCGTCCATGGAGAGCGCGAAGATGTGGATCATCATCCTCATCACCTACCTCATGGCGCTGGGTGATTTCACCCACATCGTGGTCGGTTCGGCCGAGGTGTCGTACCTGGTGTTTGCCGGCGAGTTGCCGTGGAAGGATTTCTGGCTGGTGTTCGCCGGGCCGACGCTGGCGGGGAACATCATCGGCGGCAGCTGCATCTTTGCGCTGATCAGCCATGCGCAGATTCGCAGCGAAAGTGGGCCGCCGAAGAAGAGCCCTGATCAAGTGGCGGATTCAAGCAAACGCAAAGATGAGTGAACCGCGTCAACTTCTTCGCGAGCAGGCTCGCTCCCACAGGGAAGGACGCGGTCCATGTGGGAGCGAGCCTGCTCGCGAACGCAATGTCATGGGCGATGCAGCTATTCAGCCCGATACATTCACTGCAGCCGCACCACGACGCTGCAGGTAAATAAAGAACAACGCGGTCAACACCGTCAAACCGCTGACCCACGCGCCGGTCCACGGCAAGTCCGCCAGGTCGGCGCCACTGGCAACCACCAGCCCGCCGATCCAGGCGCCGGCGGCGTTACCGAGGTTGAACGCGCTCTGATTCAGCGTCGAGCCGAGGTTGGGCGCTTCGTGTGCCTGATCGATGATCAGCAGCTGCAGGATCGGGCACAGGGCGAACGCAAAAATCCCCCACAACACCAGCGTGATCGCCGCCGGAATCACCGAATGGCTGGTCTGCGTGAATGCCGCCAGCACCACCAGCACGGCCAGCGCCATGCCCACCAGCGAAGGCAGTAAACGACTGTCCGCCAGTCGACCGCCGAGCATGCTGCCCGCAGTCAGCCCCACGCCGAACAACAGCAGCATGATGGTCACGCCATGCGGGCTGACGCCGGTGATGTCTTGCAGGATTGGCGCGATGTAAGTGAACACGCTGAACAGACTGGTCGACGCCAGCACGCTCATGCCCAGCGCCAGCAACACATTGACCTTGCCCAGCACCTTGAACTCGCTGGCCAGATTCGCCTTGTCCATGGCGATGTGTTTCGGCAGCCAAAGCCATTGTGCGATGGCGGCAATCACGCCAATCACCGAGACCGCCCAAAAGGTCGAGCGCCAGCCGGCGTACTGCCCGAGCGCGGTGCCCAAGGGCACGCCCAGCACATTGGCCAGCGTCAGGCCGGTGAACATCATCGCAATGGCTTGTGCCCGTTTGTTCGGTGCGACCAGCCCGGCCGCGACCACCGAACCGATGCCGAAGAAGGCGCCGTGGCACAACGCAGTGACCACGCGAGCCGCCATCAAGGTGGCGTAGTTCGGCGCGAGGGCACACAGGACGTTGCCGAGGATGAACATCAGCGTCATCCCCAGCAATGTCGCCTTGCGCGGCATGTTCGCGGTGCCGATCGCAAGGATCGGCGCGCCGAACACTACGCCCAGGGCGTAGCCGGTGATCAGCAGGCCAGCGTGCGGGATGCTGACGGCGAGGTCGCGTGCGACGTCAGGCAGCAGGCCCATGATGACGAATTCAGTGGTGCCGATGCCGAACGCGGCAACAGCGAGGGCAAGCAAGGCGAGTGGCATGCGCAAGGTCTCTGTCGGTAGTCTTGACGCTGTGATCAGGCATACGCATGCCGACGACCGTTCTCGGCGAGAGCGGGCATGGACAGAAATTATTGGAATTAGTCTGTGCGCAACTGAGTGCGGCGTGGTCGCTTGCAGTATAAACAGCTGCTGACATATCGCGAATCAATTATCCGGGCGCGTCCCGCCGGAAATAAAAACAAATGAAGGAGTAGGCCGTGCTTGCAACAGCACTGGTGTTAGTCGCGGCGCTGTTGCATGCGGCGTGGAATACCCTGATCAAATTCAGTGCGGAACGTTTGTTGGTGGTGGCCTGCATGGACAGCGTGGCGATGTTGTTTGTCGCCGTGATGCTGCCGTTTGTGAACATGCCACCCATTGAAATCTGGCCGTGGATCCTGGCCTCGGCGGCGTTCGAATTGCTGTATCGCTATCTGCTGATTCAGGCCTATCGGGTCGGTGATCTGGGGCTGGTCTATCCGTTGATGCGCGGGCTGTCGCCGTTGGTGGTGCTGGCCCTGACACTGGTCTTTGCCGGGGAAGTGCTGACGAATCAGCAGATCTTCGGAATCCTGCTGATCCCGTTCGGCATGCTGTGCCTGCTGTGGCAGGGCGGTGGCGGCGCACGTTTGCCGTGGTCGATGCTGCCGGTGGTGGCGCTGATCGGTCTGTGCATCGGCTGCTACACGTTCATCGACGGTCAGGCGTTGCGGCGCTGGTCGCACCCGCTGGATTACCTGGTGTGGGTCACGTTGCTCAGTGCCTGGCCGTTTCCGTTGCTGGCGCTAGTGCGCAAACGGCCGGCGTTCATGCTGTTCTGGCGGGAGCAATGGCGGCTGGGGCTGGCGGTCGGGTTTTGCGTGTTGTTCAGCTACGCTCTGGTGCTGTGGGCCATGCAGCTGGGCTCGATTGCCGAAGCGGCGGCGTTGCGTGAGATCAGCGTGATCCTGGTGGTGTTGTTCGGAATGCGCTACCTGAAAGAACCTTTCGGCCGGCCACGGCTCTTAGCCTGTGGGCTGGTGCTGATCGGCATCCTGGTGATGAAGTTTTAACCGACACCCGAATTTCCAAACTGAAGAAAGGACTGCTTTATGACGGTTGCGCTGTGGTGCATTTTGATCGCGATTTTCCTGCCTTATGTCTGCACGGCGATCGCCAAGGCCAGTGGTGGGTATGGGCTGAAAGACAACCATGATCCCCGTGACTTTCTCGAATCGCTCAATGGTTTGGGTCGACGCGCGCATGCTGCGCAACTGAACAGTTTTGAAGTGACCCCGGCGTTCGCGGCAGCAGTGATCGTGGCGCACCTGGCCGGCAATGCCGAGTTGGTGACGATCAATGTGCTGTCGGTGTTGTTCATCACCAGCCGGTTGCTGTACATCATTTGCTACCTGGCGGACTGGGCGATATTGCGGTCGTTGGTGTGGTTTGTGGGGATGGGGTTGATTGTGAGTTTCTTTGTTGTGTCGGTCTGATAGAACTGCGTTGGTTTACCGGCCCCTTCGCGAGCAAGCCCGCTCCCACATGTGACCTCTGTGGACACAGTATTTGTGTACACCCGAGATCTAGTGTGGGAGCGGGCTTGCTCGCGAAAGCTATCTATCAGTCGCTGCAGAAGTCAGGGGGTAGTCTTCACCGCATCAGCCACCTGAGGCACTTGCGGCAACGCCGCACCTTTAGGCCAAAGCATCCAGATCTGCCCCTGCTGTTTCATGTCCCCGGCCAATTGCCCGGCCGCCTCGCCTGTGCCCCAGAACAGATCCGCCCGCACTTCGCCGGCAATCGCGCCGCCGGTATCTTGAGCCGCTACCGGACGAACCAGTGCAGTGCCGTCCGGTTTAGTAGTGGATAACCACAACAGGCTACCCAGCGGAATCACTTTGCGGTCCACCGCCGCGCTATAGCCGGCAGTGAGCGGCACGTTCAACGAGCCGCGCGGCCCTTCGTTACTGTCAGGGTTACGGGTGAAAAACACATAGCTGGGGTTGCTGCCGAGCAGCTCCGGAATGCGCGTCGGGTTGGCCTTCGCCCAATTGCTGATCGCACCCATGGTCACGTCTTCCTTCTTCAGTTCGCCTTGCTCCACCAGCCAGCGGCCGATGGGCCGGTACGGATGGCCGTTCTGGTCGGCGTAAGCGATGCGCAGCTGGCGACCGTCATCGAGCTGAATGCGCCCGGAACCCTGGATCTGCAGGAATTGCAGGTTCATCGGATCGGTCAGCCAGGCGACCACCGGTGCCTTGACCCCTTTGGTCTCAATCGTTGCCGCATCGTCGTAAGGCTTGAGCACTCGCCCTTCCAGTCGACCGCGCAGGCGCTTGCCCTTGAGTTCTGGGTAAATGCTGTCCAGCGAGACGATGATCATGTCGTCGGGCACGCCGTACACCGGGATGTTCGCCACTGCGGTTTGCGTCAGGCTGCCGGGGTAGACCGGTTCGTAGTAGCCGGTGATCAACCCGTTGGGGTTGTCATTGGCGGCGCGCAGGCCGTAGACGTCCAGATTCTGTTTCAGAAAGGCGCGAATATCGGTGGCGGTTTGCGGCACGTTGGCGGAAGCGGTGCAGGTCGAGCCCCAGACCGGGTCGGCCTTGAGTCGGTTGCACGCGCTGCGCCACGATCCGAATCCGGCGACCAGGTCGCTGTCGGACACCGCCGGCAGCGCTTCCCAGGTGGCGCTGGAATAGGTGGCCAGTGCGTGGGTTTTTGGCTTGTTGTTATCGCCGCCGGTGCAACCGGCGAGGACCGCCACCATTGGAAGAGTCCACGCGAGGTGGTGACGCCATGCCTTGAAACGGCTGTTCATGGAGTAATTCCTTTGCCGGTCGCCTGAGTGCTCCATGCGCTCAAACAACCCGTATTGATAATAGGGCTATTGGTCTTTGTCGATGACGCGAGGATACTGGCCGCCGTTTCCCGTGACCTGAAGCCACCATGACTCTTAAAAGACTTTCTGTTGTATTGCTGGCCTGCCTGACGTTGTCCGCTTGCGGCGGCGTAGACCCGAATTCGCCGTTGGGTCAGCGCAAGGCGATCTTCAAGCAGATGCTCAAGACCGGCGAAGACCTGGGCGGCATGCTGCGTGGCCGCATTCCGTTCGATGGTCAGAAATTCGCCGACGGCGCCGTGAAACTCGATGCGCTGTCCCATGAGCCGTGGAAACATTTTCCACAGGTGCGCGAAGAAGATCACACCAGCGCCAAGGACACTGTCTGGCAACAGCAGGCTCGTTTTCAGGAAATGTCCCGCAACCTTGAAGCTGCCACCGGTGAATTGGTGATCGCCAGCCAGGTTCAGCCTTACAAGGCCAGCAACCTGGGGCCGGCGGTGCAGAAAGTCGAAGATGCCTGCAGTGCTTGCCATAAACAGTTTCGGGATCATTGATTCTCGCTTGGCTAGATGATCGTTCCCCACGCGGAGCGTGGGAACGATCACTACCAAGGCTACTTATCCAGTTCGTCGAGCGCGTCCTGCAATTCCTTGCGAGACTCGGCGAGTTTGTCTTTGCGCTTGTTGATCTTGTCGGGGTCGCCGTTCTTCATGGCTTTGTCGAGGTCGGCCTGACGTTTGCTGACTTCATGCTTGGCGTCGAGGACTTTGTTTTCCCGTTCTTTCTTCAGCAAAGCGTCTGTGCAATGCGCCGTGACTTCGCTCAAGGCGGTTTCCAGGCCTGCTTGCTGATCGGCGTTGCCGTGTGACTTGGCCAGTTCGATCTGGTTGATGATGCCCTGTTTCTTGGCGGCGCAGCCGGTCAGTTCCGGCGCTTCTTCAGCCGCCATCAGTGGAGCGGCCAGCACGCTGCAAAGGGTCAACAGGGCGAGCGGTGAAAGAAATTTCATAAAAGCTCCATGTGCAAAGGCAAGCGGGTCTGTGTGGCAATGGGCGTTGGAGCGTATCGGTCCTTGGGGGTTCCCGGCTGCCGTGGATTGCCGGTCTTTAGAAACCGTCAATCCCGGCAACCCGTAATGTTTCACTCAAGGCCAGGACCTGCGGGTCGCGGAAAAACGCGCTCAATTGCGCCGCGCGTCCCGGGCCGATACCGGTTTCAGCCTGCCATTGTTCTGTGTTTCGGCTCGCCAGCGCCTGCCACGAATCGGCAAGTTGTGCCTGACCCGTCGGCGGTAAACCCAAGGCTTTCAGCCAACGACTGAAGGGGCGCTGTCGAGCACTGTTGAAACTGTTTAAAAGACGAGCACTGCTGCGTTCGCCGAAGCCGTTAATGGTAGCAAGCTCTTGAGCGTCGAAGGTCAACCAATCCAGAAGGCTATTCAGGCGGCCTGTTTCTAAAAGTTTCTCCCAAGTGCCGGGGCCGACATGAGGCAAGGCCAGTCCCTGCTTGCCGCTGAGCCAGGTCAGTCGTGCGAGGAATTGGCTCTCGCACCCCGGCGTAGGTTGCCAGCAACTCAATTGATGGTAATCGGCCGCTAGCGGAATATTCAGTTCGGGGCGTTCGGTGCCGCGATGCACAACGCTGTCGAGCCTGGGAATGGTCAGTCCGGCCAGGCTGATGGACACCTGATCGCCGGGGCGGATGTCCAGTTTCTCCCAGCGCTGCAGGGAGCTGACGCTCACGCGTTTGATCTGCCGGTCATCGAGCGTCACCGGTTTGAGGTTCAGCACCGGTGTGATTCGACCCGTGCGCCCGACCTTGAAGTCGACTTTTCGCACCTCGGCCAGCACCTGTGCGAAAGGGTATTTCCAGGCGACGGCCCAGTGGGGTGATTTCGCCTGCCAGCGTTCGGCCGAAGGTCGCTGACTTTGGCGCAGGACGACACCGTCACTGGCAAACGGCAGGGGCGAGCGATACCAGTGATCGCGCCATTGTTGGGCGTCGGCCAATGTCTGTATGGGTTGGCTATAAGATGCAGTGCTCGGGAAACCCAGTTCATCCAGAGCAGCGATTCGTTCCGGCAGACTGGCCGGGCCTTGTGGCCAGTCCCAGACAAACAACCTGATATTGGCGGCGTGTTCTGGGGCGAGCGTTTTGCGCGCCATCAGACCGGCTACGGTGGAGCGTGCATTGAGGCTGCCGGCCTTGGCTTGTATGTGGTCGGTCAACTGCCAATAGAGTTCTCCCTGCACCAGCATATCCACAGGTTGTGCGAGTTGTCGGGGAATGCCGGGGATCAGTCGCGCCGAGGCCGTCCAGTCCTGACCATTGATGCCATCGCCACGACTGATCGCTTGATGCAGCATGCCATTGCGATAGGCCAGTGTGACGGCCACCCCATCGATCTTGGGTTGTATCCAGATGTCCTTGCGATCGCGCAGCCAGTTTTCCACAGCGTGACCATCACGGAGTTTGTCCAGACCGGTGTGGGCGATGGGGTGGGCGATCTTGCCACTGGCAGTGCGCAAGGGTTCGGGTGCCAGGCCCAAGTCAAAGCACTCACGCCATTCGATCAATTGTGCGCGGGACTGATCGTAGATTTCGTCGGCGACCAGTGAGCGTCCGCCCCGGTGGTAATGGTCGTCCCAGAGGTCGATCTGTTTTTGCAGGGCGTTGATTTCGTCTTGGGCACGGGCGGGTGGCCAGTCGGGGCAGTCGGCAGCGTTTGAGTTCAGGCAAAACAAAGTCAGGAAGACAGCGGAAAAGAGGCGCAGCAGCATCGTGAGCGTCCTTGCTCAAGTGGAGTGCTTGAAGGCTAGTAAAAATTTTCGGGCGGGCAGGGTGGGTGTTTTGCCTGGTGTTTCGGGGGTGGCCGGGCGGGCCTCATCGCGAGCAGGCTCACTCCCACAGGGGCGACAATAAAAAGCCCCGCACGGCGAACCGTGCAGGGCTTTGGGTACCGCCGGGGAAGTCTTACAGGCCAGCAGCCAGACGCAGGTCGTCGGCGCGGTCGGTTTTTTCCCAGGTGAACGTGGTGAAGGTGTCTTCGCCCACGGTCTTGGTCGCCGGGGTGCGACCGAAGTGGCCGTACGCAGCGGTTTCCTGGTACATCGGGTGCAGCAGGTCGAGCATGGTGGTGATTGCGTATGGACGCAGGTCGAACACTTCACGAACCAGTTTGACGATTTTGTCGTCGCTGATTTTGCCGGTGCCGAAGGTGTTCAACGAGATCGACGTAGGCTGGGCAACACCGATCGCGTAGGAAACCTGAATCTCGCAGCGCTCGGCCAGGCCGGCAGCGACGATGTTCTTGGCCACGTAACGACCGGCATAGGCAGCCGAACGGTCAACCTTCGATGGATCTTTACCGGAGAACGCGCCGCCACCATGACGGGCCATGCCGCCGTAGCTGTCGACGATGATCTTGCGACCGGTCAGGCCGCAGTCGCCAACCGGGCCACCGATGATGAACTGGCCAGTCGGGTTGATGTGGAACTGAGTGTCTTTGGTCAGCAGTTCGGCAGGCAGTACGTGCTTGACGATCAGCTCCATCACGCCTTCGCGCAGGTCTTTGTACGACACTTCAGGGTTGTGCTGGGTCGACAGAACCACGGCGTCGATACCGACAACCTTGCCGCCTTCGTAACGGCAAGTCACTTGCGACTTGGCGTCCGGGCGCAGCCAAGGCAGCAGGCCGGATTTACGGGCTTCGGCTTGGCGTTGCACAAGCTGGTGCGAGAAGGTGATCGGTGCTGGCATCAGCACGTCGGTCTCGTTGCTCGCGTAGCCGAACATCAGGCCCTGGTCGCCGGCACCCTGATCTTCAGGCTTGGCACGGTCAACACCCTGGTTGATGTCTGGGGACTGCTTGCCGATGATGTTCATCACACCGCAAGTGGCGCCGTCGAAGCCGACATCGGAGCTGTTGTAGCCGATGTCCAGAATGACGTTACGCACGATTTCTTCCAGGTCGACCCAGGCCGACGTGGTCACTTCACCGGCGATGATTGCAACGCCGGTCTTTACCAGAGTCTCGCACGCCACACGGGCGAACTTGTCTTCAGCAATGATGGCGTCCAGCACCGCATCGGAAATCTGGTCGGCGATTTTGTCCGGATGTCCTTCAGACACGGACTCGGAGGTGAAGAGGGAGTATTCGCTCATCTCGATGTTTTCCTGAATTTACCGATGGTGAGTGTCGCCAGCCGGTCGCTGAAAATGGCGGACCTGGATCTGGAAACCATTACGTAAGCCTACATAGAGGCTTTCCCCGGGAACGAGTCCCGCAGCGGTGGCCCAACGGGCCAAATCGTCCTGTTCAAACCCCAACCAGAGATCACCGCAGGCCTCCCTGGCCCAACTCTGGTTGTGGCTACATAACTCTGTCACGAGCAGGCTACCGCCCGGTTGCAGCAAGTCGGCCATGTGCTTGAGCGCTTCGGCCGGCGCGGCGAAATGGTGCAATACCATGTTCAGTACAACGCAGTCGGCCTGAAGACTGACACCGTTTAATGCATCGGCCAATTGCAGGCTGACGTTAGCCAGCTTTTCACGTTCGCAGACCTGGCGCGCCAGTTCGAGCATCGCCGGGCTGTTGTCCAGCGCGGTGACTTCAGTGAAGCGGCGCGCCAGTTCCGGCAGAAACTCGCCGTCACCGGGGCCGACTTCAATGGCCGTGGCGCCGTTGCCGAAACCCAGCTTGTCGAGCAAGGCCACCACGCTTTCGCGGTATTGCGGCAGGCCGGCGATCAAGTCTTGCTGGGCGCGAAATTTCTCCGCAACCCGTGAGAAAAAGTCCTGGCTGGCCGCCGCTCGTTGTCCGTGTACCTGACCGATCCGCGACTGCACATCAGCCGGCAGGGTCAGGTTGTCCACTTCTTCCAGCAGGGCGGCGTGCAGCTTGCCGCCCAGCAGGTCGGTGTGGGGCAGGGCGCGACGGTAGAAAATCGCGTTGCCTTCACGGCGGGTCGCCACCAGGTCGGCCTGGGCCAGTACCTTGAGGTGATGACTCATGCCGGACTGGCCGATGCCGAAGATCTGCGCCAGTTCCAGTACGCCGAACGAATCGTTGGCCAGGGCGCGCAATACATTCAGACGCAGAGGGTCGCCGCCGGCCTTGCAGAGGGCCGCCAGCTCGTCGCAATCGTCATGTTGAATGGAAGGCACGCGTAAATTCATAAGGCCAGCAGTCTAGTGATGGGTCGAAATCACTGCAAGAGCAATATCAAAAAGTTTTGATATTGCTCGATAGATGGCACTTCTCGACGTCAGGTTCTGTCAACAAATGGACAGCGGAAAGGTTTCACCCGTCGAAACCGCCGTTATCACATGGAAAAACGCCTCCAGATGACTATCTGTCATTGCCCCGAGGCGGCCCGGTGAGGGAAAATGCTCGCCTTTTTTCCGATTCGTTTTATTCACTCTCGATTCAATATCCGCAGGAGAACAGCGATGCCCAGCCGTCGTGAGCGTGCCAACGCCATTCGTGCCCTCAGCATGGATGCCGTGCAAAAAGCCAACAGCGGCCATCCCGGTGCCCCTATGGGTATGGCGGATATCGCCGAAGTACTTTGGCGTGACTACCTGAAGCACAACCCGAGCAATCCATCGTTCGCTGACCGTGACCGCTTCGTGCTGTCCAACGGCCACGGTTCGATGTTGATCTACTCGCTGCTGCACCTGACCGGCTACGACCTGTCGATCGATGACCTGAAAAACTTCCGCCAACTGCACAGCCGCACCCCGGGTCACCCGGAATTCGGCTACACCCCAGGCGTTGAAACCACCACCGGTCCACTGGGCCAAGGCCTGGCGAACGCCGTAGGTTTTGCCCTGGCAGAAAAAGTCATGGCCGCGCAGTTCAACCGTCCTGGCCACAACGTTGTCGACCATCACACCTACGTGTTCCTGGGTGATGGCTGCATGATGGAAGGCATTTCGCACGAAGTCGGCTCTCTGGCCGGTACGTTGGGCCTGGGCAAGCTGATCGCTTTCTATGATGACAACGGCATCTCCATCGACGGCGAAGTCGAAGGCTGGTTTACCGACGACACGCCGAAGCGCTTCGAAGCCTATAACTGGCAAGTGATCCGCAACGTCGACGGTCATGATCCGGAAGAGATCAAGACAGCAATCGAAACCGCGCGCAAAAGCGATCAGCCAACCCTGATCTGCTGCAAGACCACCATCGGTTTCGGTTCGCCGAACAAGCAAGGCAAAGAAGACTGCCACGGCGCCCCGTTGGGTGACGCGGAAATCGCTCTGACCCGCGCCGCACTGAAATGGAACCACGGTCCGTTCGAAATCCCGGCTGATATCTACGCCGAGTGGGACGCCAAGGAAGCCGGTAAAGCGGCCGAAGCCGAGTGGGATCAGCGCTTCGCTGCTTACTCCGCTGAATTCCCTGAGCTGGCCAACGAACTGGTGCGTCGCCTGAGCGGCGAACTGCCGGCCGACTTCGCGGAAAAAGCCTCGGCTTATATCGCTGAAGTCGCGGCCAAGGGCGAAACCATCGCCAGCCGTAAAGCCAGCCAGAACGCACTGAATGCCTACGGCCCGCTGTTGCCTGAACTGCTGGGCGGCTCCGCTGACCTGGCCGGTTCCAACCTGACCCTGTGGAAAGGTTGCAAAGGTGTTTCGGCTGAAGACGCCAGCGGCAACTACATGTACTACGGCGTTCGCGAATTCGGCATGAGCGCGATCATGAACGGCGTGGCCCTGCACGGCGGTCTGGTGCCTTACGGCGCGACCTTCCTGATGTTCATGGAATACGCGCGCAACGCGGTACGCATGGCTTCGCTGATGAAGAAGCGCGTGGTGTTCGTCTACACCCACGACTCCATCGGTCTGGGCGAAGACGGCCCGACTCACCAGCCAATCGAGCAACTGACCAGCCTGCGCAGCACGCCGAACCTCGACACCTGGCGCCCAGCCGACGCCGTTGAATCGGCCGTGTGCTGGAAGCTGGCTCTGGAACGCAAGGACGGCCCTTCGGCGCTGATCTTCTCGCGTCAGAACCTGCAGCACCAGGATCGCAACGCCCTGCAAATCGCCGACATCGCCCGTGGCGGTTATGTGTTGAAGGACTGCGACGGCGAGCCTGAGCTGATCCTGATCTCCACCGGTTCTGAAGTAGGCCTGGCGGTTCAGGCGTACGACAAACTGACCGAGCAAGGTCGCAAAGTGCGCGTTGTCTCGATGCCTTGCACCAGCGTGTTCGATGCTCAGGACGCCGACTACAAGCAAGCGGTTCTGCCGTTGCAGGTCAGCGCCCGTATCGCCATCGAAGCCGCTCACGCGGACTACTGGTACAAGTACGTGGGCCTGGAAGGCCGCGTAATCAGCATGACCACCTACGGCGAGTCGGCGCCTGCGCCTGCCTTGTTCGAAGAGTTCGGCTTCACCCTGGAAAACATCCTGGGTCAGGCTGAAGAGCTGCTGGAAGACTAAGTTCAGGTGATGTATTGCCTGTTCTGACGCCATCGCGAGCAGGCTCACTCCTACAGGGTTTTACATTGCCCATGTAGGAGTGAGCCTGCTCGCGATAGCGCCGGTCCAGGCAATACAAAACTGACAGATTCACCACGGTAATCGAGAACCCCATGCCTCAACCGCGTCCTTACAAAGTTGCACTCAACGGCTACGGCCGGATTGGTCGTTGCGTCTTGCGTGCGTTGTTTGAGCGAGGCGAAAAGGCCGGGTTTGAAATTGTCGCGATCAACGATCTGGCTGACATGGCCAGCATCGAATACCTGACACGCTTCGACTCCACTCACGGGCGTTTTCCCGGCGAAGTGCGGGTTGACGGCGATTGTCTGCATATTAATGGCGACTGCGTGAAGGTCCTGCGCAGTGCCACCCCCGAAGGCATCGATTGGGCGTCGTTGGGCGTCGATCTGGTGCTGGAGTGCTCCGGCGCTTACCACACCCGTGCCGATGGCCAGCGCTTTCTCGACGCCGGCGCACCGCGTGTGCTTTTTTCCCAGCCGATGGCCAGCGAGGCGGATGTCGACGCCACCATCGTCTACGGCGTGAACCAGGATTGCCTGACCGGCGACGAACTGCTGGTGTCCAACGCGTCCTGCACCACCAACTGCGGCGTGCCGCTGTTGCGTCTGCTGGACCAGGCCATTGGCTTGGAATACGTGTCGATTACCACCATTCACTCGGCGATGAACGATCAGCCGGTGATTGACGCCTATCACCACGAAGACCTTAGACGCACCCGTTCGGCGTTCCAGTCGGTGATCCCGGTGTCCACCGGTCTGGCGCGTGGCATCGAGCGCCTGCTGCCGGAACTTGCCGGGCGAATTCAGGCCAAAGCCGTACGGGTGCCGACGGTTAACGTGTCTTGCCTCGACATTACGATGCAGACCGTCAGCGACACCGACGCCACCGAGGTCAACCGGATTCTGCGCGAGGCCGCCACCACTGGCCCGCTCAAAGGCCTTCTGGCTTACACCGAGTTGCCTCACGCCAGTTGTGATTTTAACCATGACCCACATTCGGCGATTGTCGATGCCAGTCAGACTCGAGTTTCCGGCCCGCGGCTGGTGAACATCCTGGCCTGGTTCGACAACGAATGGGGGTTTGCCAACCGAATGCTGGACGTTGCAGAACACTATCTGCAAACAGCTACTCCAACAGCTTCTCCAAAACAGTAACTCAGGAATTGCGACCCATGACCGTGTTGAAGATGTCCGACCTCGATCTGCAAGGTAAGCGCGTACTGATTCGCGAAGACCTCAACGTCCCAGTCAAGGACGGTGTTGTCACCAGCGATGCGCGAATCCTGGCCTCGCTGCCGACCATCAAGCTGGCCCTGGAGAAAGGCGCGGCCGTGATGGTCTGCTCGCACCTTGGCCGTCCGACCGAAGGCGAATTCTCGGCCGAGAACAGCCTCAAGCCAGTGGCTGACTACCTGAGCAAGGCCCTGGGCCGCGAAGTGCCGCTGGTCGCCGATTACCTGGGCGGCGTCGACGTGAAAGCCGGCGACATCGTGCTGTTCGAAAACGTGCGCTTCAACAAGGGCGAGAAAAAGAACGCGGACGAACTGGCCCAGCAATACGCCGCCCTGTGCGACGTGTTCGTGATGGACGCCTTCGGCACCGCTCACCGTGCCGAGGGTTCGACCCACGGCGTGGCCAAGTTCGCCAAAGTCGCCGCCGCTGGCCCGTTGCTGGCTGCCGAGCTGGACGCACTGGGCAAAGCCCTCGGCGCCCCGGCCCAGCCAATGGCTGCCATCGTTGCCGGCTCCAAGGTCTCGACCAAACTCGACGTACTCAACAGCCTGAGCCAGATCTGCAACCAGCTGATCGTTGGCGGCGGCATTGCCAACACCTTCCTGGCCGCTGCCGGTCACCCGGTCGGCAAATCCCTGTACGAACCGGACCTGCTGGACACCGCTCGCGAAATCGCCGCCAAAGTCAGCGTGCCATTGCCGGTCGACGTTGTAGTTGCCAAGGAATTCGCCGAGAGCGCCACTGCGACCGTCAAGTTGATCGCTGACGTGGCTGCCGACGACATGATCCTGGACATCGGCCCGCAGACCGCAGCGAATTTCGCCGAGCTGTTGAAGTCGTCCAAGACCATTCTGTGGAACGGCCCGGTCGGCGTGTTTGAATTCGACCAGTTCGGCAACGGCACCAAAGTGTTGGCCCAGGCCATCGCGGAAAGCTCGGCGTTCTCCATCGCGGGCGGCGGCGACACCCTGGCGGCCATCGATAAATATGGCGTTGCCGAGCAGATCTCCTACATTTCTACCGGCGGCGGCGCGTTCCTCGAATTCGTCGAAGGCAAAGTGCTGCCAGCCGTTGAAGTCCTGGAAAGCCGGGCGAAAGCCTGAGGCCGCCCATTTGACCAGGCGAAGGAGTGTTTACATGGTCAAGACGTTAACGCTGTTGATCGCAGCGGGCATGCTGGCGGCTTGCGGGAGTAACCCGAAAGCCAAGCCGGAGCCTGCGCCGCAGTCGCAGGAAAAAGGCTGCTACCAGGCCGACTGGCAAGCGGAAACCAATCCTGTGCTCAACAAGCGTTCCGGACCCGATGGCCTGGATAAATACGAGACACAGACACCCGCCAAGGAACATGGTTGTCCTTGACGGGTCTGACTCATTACTCAGGGCTGGCGGCGTGCGCCGTCAGTCGAGGAACATGGATGAAAGGTTTTATCGCCGTTACGGCGTTGGCGTTGCTGGCCGGTTGCGCTCAGTTGAACCTGTTCCAGTCGTCCACCCCTGTGGATAACTGGACCACCTGGACCTGCGACAGCCAGGCCAAAGTGCTGTGGCGCTACACCGACGACAGCCGCAAGGAAGTCGACGTGCGCCTCGGCGGGGCCGATCAGGTGTACCGCTTGAAACAGGAGCCGGGCGCCGAAGGTTCGCTGTACAGCAATGACATGCTGGCGTTTCACGTAAAAGGTGAGGAAGGCCTGGTGTACTGGGTCGCCACCAATGATTTGATTGGCCGCGGTTGTAAAGCGCAGTAATTGACACACCACGGACCTGGTGTGGGAGCGGGCTTTTGTGGTGAGGGGGCTTGCCCCCGTTGGAGTGCGAAGCGCTCCCGAAGCCAGTAGATGCGGTGTTTCAGTTAAACCGCATCGTCCTGTTTACGACTGCTTCGCAGCCGAACGGGGGCAAGCCCCCTCGCCACAAGGTATGAGCGTTACTTGGCTTTTGGCAGTACCGAATTCGCAGCCCGGACCAACCCCCGATCTGCAATAACTTGAATAGCCGCCGCCGCTACGGCAGGCTGGCACGATTAACGACCCAAACCGGGAGAGACACACACAATGGCACTTATCAGCATGCGCCAGATGTTGGACCACGCAGCCGAGTTCGGCTACGGCGTTCCAGCCTTCAACGTCAACAACCTTGAGCAGATGCGCGCCATCATGGAAGCCGCTGACAAGACTGACTCTCCGGTGATCGTCCAGGCTTCGGCCGGTGCTCGCAAATACGCTGGCGCCCCGTTCCTGCGCCACCTGATCCTGGCCGCGATCGAAGAATTCCCGCACATCCCGGTGTGCATGCACCAGGACCACGGCACCAGCCCTGACGTCTGCCAGCGCTCCATCCAACTGGGCTTCAGCTCGGTGATGATGGACGGTTCCCTGGGCGAAGACGGCAAGACCCCGACTGACTACGACTACAACGTGCGTGTTACCCAACAAACCGTGGCCATGGCTCACGCCTGCGGCGTTTCGGTAGAAGGCGAGCTGGGCTGCCTGGGTTCGCTGGAAACCGGCATGGCTGGTGAAGAAGACGGCATCGGCGCTGAGGGCGTTCTGGATCACAGCCAAATGCTGACCGACCCGGAAGAAGCCGCTGACTTCGTCAAACGCACTCAGGTTGATGCCCTGGCAATCGCCATCGGCACCAGCCACGGCGCGTACAAGTTCACCAAGCCGCCTACCGGCGACGTACTGGCCATCGACCGCATCAAAGAAATCCACAAACGCATCCCGAACACCCACCTGGTGATGCACGGTTCTTCTTCGGTTCCGCAAGAGTGGCTGGCGATCATCAACCAGTACGGCGGCGACATCAAAGAGACCTACGGCGTACCGGTTGAAGAAATTGTTGAAGGCATCAAGCACGGCGTGCGCAAGGTCAACATCGACACTGACCTGCGTCTGGCATCCACCGGTGCGATGCGTCGCCTGATGGCCACCAACCCGAGCGAGTTCGATCCGCGTAAGTTCTTCGGCGCGACTGTGACCGCGATGCGTGATGTGTGCATCGACCGTTACAACCAGTTTGGTACCGCGGGTAATGCTTCGAAGATCAAGCCGATCTCGTTGGAAGGGATGTATCAGCGGTATTTGAAGGGTGAGTTGAACGCTAAGGTTAACTAAGACCTTTCGTGTTTGAGTTGCATAAAAACCCGCCGAGAGGCGGGTTTTTTAATGCCTGAAAATAGGCTACTGAGCGTGGCTCGTTTGCCGTCCTACGCTGCTACAGGAGTTTTTACTTGTCGTGATCAATGTCCAGCTTGCTGAACGTTACTTTGCCGCCTTCGCTGGTGTACCCGGTGTGGTCTTGCACATAGACCCCAGCCTTGAAATACAGCGGCTTGTCGCGCCACGTCGCGCTGATGTTGGTGTCCCACTGGTAGCCTGCCGCGCTGATGCCCAATGCACCGCCAGGACTCAGGTGAATGAGGTAGGAAAACTCCTGGTCCATCTTCACGCCGGTGGCGATGGTGATCACCCGACCTTCACCGTCATCCGGATGCATGCGCACTTTGGCGACAATGTTGCCGGTAGAGGTGCTGGTCTTGTACTGATACTCAAGTTTCACCAAAGGCTTTTGACTTTCATAAGCGTGAATCTGGCCGATAACGATCTTCCCTGAACTCGGCACCTGGTTCACCGCCAGCGTCGCGCGAAGGGAGTTGTCCGCGTCCGGATAGAGCCAATTACGCAAAGTGCCGTTGCTGTAGGTTTCGCGAAGTTCAGTGCGGGGATACTTTGCATTGGCTGTTTTAGAGCCGGTGACCGGTGCCCAGAAAAACAACGTGCCGGTGTCGGAGTGGAAGTATTGGTCCTTGAAGCCGTCCACCAGTTTGGCGGTTTCAACGGTATACGGCGGATTGCCAACGGGAACGCTGAGGTTCCAGGTTGCGAGATCGATCATAGACAAAGCTTCCACAAATTTTTGCTGCACGCACGTGCCAGATGCTCTAGCACGCGCATCGGGGGGCGGCCTTTATAAGCGTACGAGGCCACTTTGTTAATGCCCATCCGGCGGAGATTTGGCGTCAACGTCCTGTCGAAATGCCATCTTTCCCGGTTTTCGGGGCTCTCAGGACCGACCGTTAGTCGGCAAATGAACGTGTTAGTTAAATGATGGCGCTCTGATGGCTTCTGCTTTTGTGTATCCCGGTCTAGAGTGAAGGCCTAGTATTTGTCCGGTTTTCACGAGAAATCGGCCTGACGTCCCCGAACAAGAGAAGCAGCATGGAATGCGCGCAACCCACGCCAGCCGAAGGCAACTCGATCCTTTTAATCGTCGATGACTACCCTGAAAACCTGATCAGCATGCGCGCTTTGCTCCAGCGCCAGGACTGGCAGGTGATGACCGCCGCCTCCGGCTTTGAAGCGCTAAACCTTTTGCTCGAACACGATGTCGACCTGGTGTTGCTCGATGTGCAGATGCCGGGCATGGACGGTTTTGAAGTCGCGCGCCTGATGCGCGGCAGTCAGCGAACCCGCCTCACACCGATCATTTTCCTCACCGCCAACGAACAGTCCCAGGACGCCGTGATCAAGGGCTACGCCAGTGGTGCGGTGGATTACCTGTTTAAACCGTTCGACCCGCAAATTCTCAAGCCAAAAGTCCAGGCCCTGCTGGAGCATCAACGCAGTCGCCGGGCGCTGCAGCGCCTGAGCCACGACCTGGAAGTCGCGCGCGCGTTTAATGCCTCGGTGCTGGAGAACGCGGCCGAAGGCATTCTGGTGGTGAGTGAGGGCGGGGTGATCCGTTTTGCCAACCCGGCGATGTCGCGACTGCTGAATGCCACGGTGCAGGAGCTGCAAGGCAAGGATTTCCTGGACTTCCTGCAAAAACCGCACATCCCGGTGTGGCTGGAGTCCGAGATTTATACCGGTTACCAGCGCGGCGAAACCTTGCGCCTGCATGATGCGCTGTTGCGTACCGCGCCGGGTCAGCAGGTGCCGGTGGCGCTGTCGTGCGCGCCATTGCCTGCAGAGCAGCACGCGATGGTGGTGACGGTGCTGGACATGTCGGTGGTCCGCCACCTGCACCAGCAACTGGAATTCCAGGCCGTGACCGATCCATTGACCGGCCTGCTCAATCGCCGAGGTTTCTACCAGACCGTTGAAAACCTGTTGCTGCGCGGTGAACGCACCGACAGCGCCTGGGTGCTGCTGTACCTGGACCTCGACGGTTTCAAGCGGGTCAATGACTCCCTCGGTCACGATGCTGGCGACCGCGTGCTGCGCTGGGTGTCCGAGCAGTTGAAGGCCTGCTTGCGGCCGTTCGACATTCTGGCGCGCATGGGTGGCGATGAATTTACGGCACTGCTGGACCTGGAGTTTCCCGAGCAGGCGGCGAAGATTGCGGAAAAACTCATCGAGCGGGTATCGATCTGTCAGCAGATTGATGGCCTGGAAATCACCTTGGGCGCCAGCATCGGGATTGCGACGTTTCCGGATTGCGGGGCCAACCTCGACGGTTTGTTGCGCGCCGCAGACATTGCGATGTACGAAGCCAAGCGCGCGGGCCGTCAGCAGTATCGTTTCTACGATCACGAAATGAACGGCCGGGCGCGCTCGCGGCTGATGCTCGAAGAGAGCGTGCGCACGGCCATCGAAAACCGTGATTTCAATCTGGTGTACCAACCTCAAGTGTCCATCGCCAACGGGCAGATCCGTGGGTTCGAGGCGTTGTTGCGTTGGCAGCACCCGAGTGTCGGCGACGTCCCGCCGGGGCTGTTTTTGCCGTTGCTGGAAGAGGCGCGGCTGATCAGTCGGCTGGGCAGCTGGATTTACCAGCGTGGGGCCGGGCAGCGCAAGGCCTGGGAAACCCTGTTTGCCGAGGACCTGGTACTTGGCGTCAGTTTGAGCAGCACCCAGTTCGGCATGCCCAACCTGGTCACCGAATTGCGCCAAGTGCTGGAGCGACATGGCCTGCAACCGCGGCATCTGGAAGTCGAAGTGACGGAAGAAGCGTTGATGCAAAACCCGGAAGAAACCCATAAGACTCTGCGTCTACTGCGCAATCTTGGGGTGCGGGTGGCACTCGATGACTTTGGTTCCGGGCCCTGCTCGCTGGCGCATCTGCGGGACCTGGAACTGGACACGCTCAAGCTCGACCGGCATGTGATCGCCCGGCTACCCGAGTCCTCAAGGGATGCGGCGCTGGTGCGCACGGTGATCGACCTGTGCAAGCAATATGGAATGCTGGTGATTGCCGAAGGGGTGGAAACCGTTGCCCAGTACCAATGGCTGCAAGCGAATGGCTGTGAGTACGTGCAGGGTTTTCTGGTGGCGCGGCCGATGATGGCCGAGGACGTCGGCGACTTTGTGCGGCCGTTCGACTGGAGCGCACTGAACAGTTGAATTCGCTACACTGGCGACCTTTTCGTGATTCGTGTTGCCGCCCCAATGACCGCGTTGAAATACCTCCAGGCCTATCCTGCTGCATTGCAGGATCAAGTGCGCCAGCTGATCGCCGACGATCGGCTGGGCGAGTACCTGACCCAGCGCTACCCGGAAAAGCACGGCGTGCAGAGCGACAAGGCGCTGTACACCTACGCGCTGGACCTCAAGCAGGAATACCTGCGCAATGCTCCGGCCATCGACAAAGTGCTGTTCGACAACCGTCTGGACCTCACGCATCGCGCCCTTGGCTTGCACACCACGATCTCGCGGGTGCAGGGCGGCAAGCTCAAGGCCAAGAAAGAAATCCGTGTGGCCTCGCTGTTCAAGGAAGCGCCTTCCGAGTTTCTGAAAATGATCGTGGTGCATGAGCTGGCGCACTTTAAAGAGTCGGATCACAACAAGGCGTTCTACAAACTCTGCGAACACATGCTGCCGGGCTATCACCAGGTGGAATTTGACCTGCGGGTGTACCTGACCTGGCGAGACATGCAATAACGGATCAACGGCCGGGAGTGTTTGAATGGAAGTCAGCAAGACCAAGAGCAGTTTCTATCGCCGGTTATACGTGGCGTACCTGATCGACAGCGGGCTGGCGAGCAGCGTCCCGGCCTTGACCGAAGTCACCGGCATGCCCCGGCGCACGGCGCAGGACACGATTGCGGCGTTGGCGGACCTGGACATCATTTGCGAGTTCGAGCAGGAAGAAGGCGCGCGCAATCATGCGGGGCGTTATCGGATTCGAGAGTGGGGGGCGATTGATCGAGGGTGGATCGAGCGGAATTTGCGGCAGATCAAAGCGGTGCTTGAGTATCCCTAGCTCCTGCGGTGTGACAGCTGACGCCTTCGCGAGCAAGCCCGCTCCCACATTCGACCGTATTCTCCTGGAAGAGCTCGGTTAAATGTGGGAGCGGGCTTGCTCGCGAAGAGGCCCTTAAAGCCGACGCATCCCGATATGCGGAATACCATCCTCGACATACTCCTCACCCGCCACCACAAACCCGTACTTCCCGTAATACCCCTGCAAATGCGCCTGGGCCGACAGATAAACCGGCATGTCTGGCCAGTGCTTTTCAGCCTGCTTCAACGCCTGCGCCATCAGCTCATGCCCAATCCCGGCGCCACGGGCCGCAGGGGCAACGATCACCCGGCCAATCACCACGTCACCTCCCTGCAACTGCGGATCGAGCAATCGCAGGTAACCCACCAGTCGGTTCTCGTCCCATGCCATCAAATGGCAGGTGTCACCTTCCAGGTCCTGGCCATCGATGTCTTGATAGACGCATTTCTGCTCGACGACGAACACCTCGGCGCGCAGTTGCAGAATGGCGTAAAGCTGTTCCTTGCCCAAGTCGCTGTGGTGTTTGCAGATCCAGTCAATTGTCATTTTCACTTTCCTTGAACGTCGTCGCTCCGATACTAAGCGTCCTGAGGATCATTGTCTTTATGGCGGGGAAATCTGTGACAAAGGCCAAAATGCCATCATTCATTTCGCGCGGTGCCATCTTCTTTGTGTAATCTTCGATGACGCGCTGTGCAATCGCTTCAATGAGCTAATGTTGAGTACTGGCTGCCGGTACACGGGTCTTGGAGTTTGGGCTGAAAAACACGTCGGGTTTACCGCCCGCTAAGGATTTTCTAGCATGCCGCGATTGCATCGAGCTTGCGCTTTGATCGTATTGCTGTTGCTGTCACAGGGCGCGGCAGCGGAAAAGCTGCGTCTGGTCGCCGACGCCTGGCCACCCTTTACCGACGCCACGCTGATCAACGGCGGATTGGCGACGGACATCGTCACGACCGCGCTGGCACGCGCAGGCTATGCCAGTGATTTCGAGCAGGTGCCCTGGGCCCGAGCGTTATTGGGCGTAGGCGAGGGGCGTTATGACGTGCTGGTCAACGCCTGGTTCACCAATGATCGGACCAAACTGGGCCAGTTCTCCGGCGAATACCTGCTGAATCGGGTGCGCTTTCTGAAACGCAAAGATGCGCCCATCGAATACAACAACTTGCAGCAACTGCACACCTATCCGATTGCGATCGTGCGCGGCTACGCCTATTCGCCGGAGTTCGATGACGACGCATCACTGCAGAAAGTCCCGGTGCATAACTTTTCGATGGCGGTGCGCATGGTCGCGGCGGACCGGGTCAAGTTGACGCTGGAAGATGAATACGTCGCCCGTTATTACCTGGCGCGTGAATCCTCCAAAGTGCGCAATGCGGTGGAGTTTCTGCCCAAGCCGTTGAGCGAGAACAGCCTGCATATATTGGTCAGTTTGAAGAACCCGCAGCATGAGCAGATCGTCGCCGGGTTTGACCGGGAGATTGCCGAGATGAAGGCGGATGGCAGTTATGAGCGGTTGATGAAGCAGCATGGGATGTGAGGTGTGGCTGATGGCCTCTTCGCGAGCAGGCTTGCTCCCACAGGGGATTTGTGTCACGCCATAGATCAATGTGGGAGCGAGCCTGCTCGCGAAGAGGCCGGCCCAGCCCCCCGCAAATCTCAATCCTCACTGGTGTCTTTGATCAAATGCGCCGCCAACGTCCGCAACGGTCCCAGTTGCCGACAGATCAACGCCAACTGCGTCTGCACCAGCCGCTGCCCTTCATCGATTTCATCCGGCATCTGCTCAAGCGAATTGGCCAGAGCCTCTTCTTCATCACTCTGAATCGCCACCGGCGTTTTGCTCGCCAGGCCTTGGGCGATCTCGTCGATGCTCGCCGCCAGGCTCACGCCGGCACCCTCGATCAGTTGTTCGCGTACATCCGCGGGTAGCGCCGTTTCACGGTGCGCGCCCAGCCCGGACAGATAGCTGAGCAAGGTGTGCGACAGCACCAGAAAACGAAACCCGACATCCGCCTCTTTCCGGAAGTGCCCAGGCTCCATGAGCATGTTGGCCAGCGTCGTCGACAGCGCCGCATCGGCGTTGTGCGCGTTGCGTCGAGCCAGGCGATAGGCCAGGTCGTCGCTTTTGCCGGCGGCGTATTGCTGCATGATCTGGCGCAGGTAAATGCTGTTGCAGGTCAGGGTGTTGGCCAGCACTTTGTTCAGGCGTCGACCCTGCCAGTCCGGGAGGAACAGGAACACCGCCAGCCCGGCGATCAGGCTGCCGAGCAAGGTATCGAGCAGTCGCGGCAGGAACAGCCCGTAACCGTCGCCGACCTGGTTGAAACAGAACAGCACCATCAAGGTGATCGCGGCCGTGGCCAAGGTGTAGCGGGTGGTGCGGTTGATAAAGAACACCACGCCGGCGGCAATCGCAAAACACGACTGGATCAATGGATTCGGGAACAGATCGAACAGTGCCCAGGCCAGGGTCAGACCGATCGCCGTGCCGATGATCCGCTGGCCGAGTTTGCGTCGGGTGGCGCCGTAGTTCGGCTGGCACACGAACAGCGTGGTCAGGATGATCCAGTAGCCTTGCGACGGGTGAATCAAATGCACCATGCCGTAGCCGATGCTCAGCGCCAGGGGCAAACGCAGTGCATGGCGGAACAGCAGCGATGTCGGCGTCAGTTGCGTGCGCAAGCGCATCCACACATCTTTGAGACTGCGCGGCGAACGGTCGAGCAGGCTGCTGTCGGTGGCATCGGCCAGGGCGTCCGGGTTGCTCGCGTCGCTGAGCAAGCGGTCGAGTGTCGAGAGGTTGGCCGTGAGTGCCCGCAGCGAGCGCAACAGGCCGCGCCAGGCCGGGTTGCTCTGGATGCGCAGGTGTTCGATGGAGGCATTAAGGTCGCCCAGGGCTTCGGCGAAGCTGGCGTCGTAGACAAACGGCTGACGCATCTGGATCGACTCGGCCAGGGCGCGGCACGCCTTGCCTTGCTGACGCAGCAGGCGCTGACAGCGGAACAGCACGTCGCTGTGGAAAAACGCCTCGGCGAGTGCGTTATAGGGGTAATGCGACGAACTGGCGCGCTCGTGGATGTCCTGGGCGAGGAAGTACAGTTTCAGGTAGCGGCTGACTTTCGAGCCCGGCCGTCCGTTGCCGACCCGGTGCAAAATGATTTCCTTGGCCGCGTTCAACGCGGCCACCACTCGGCCGTTTTGCTGGGCCAGTTCCAGGCGCCGCGCTTCGACGTCCATCTGCCGGATCGGCTCGAACAGCGACGATTTCAGCTTCAGGTAGAACCCCAACTCACGGAACAACCGCGCCAGGCTTTGTTGCACCGGCTGATTGGAAAACATCGCCTGCCACAACACCGACAGCAAACCGTACCAGGCCGCACCGGCCACCAGCAGCACCGGTTCGTGCCAGAAATCGGTGACCGCGCCGCCGCGCTGGTCCACGCCGATCATGGTGTAGACCGACAGAATCAGCGTCGCCGAGGCAATGGCGCCATAGCGTTCGCCGAGGGCGCCGAGCATGGTCAGGCCGAAACTGGCGAGGGCCAGGGCAACGATGAAGATGTAGGGGTAGGGGAACAGCAACTCGACGGAGAAGGCGGCGACGCTGAAGCACACCAGCGTCACGGCGAGCGCATTGAGGCGGCCCTGCCAACTGTCGTCGGTTTCGGCCAGGGCGCTGGCGATGATCCCCAGGAACAACGGGATCAGCAGGCCCATTTCATCCTGATACCAACAGACCGCCATGCTGCCGGTCAGGGCGATGAACACCCGCACGCTGTAGCTGAATTTATCCAGTGCCCAGAGGCGACGCAGAGACTGACTGAGAGGAGTCGATGACATGAAGTGCGAGGGCCTTCCGAGGCAATGACGCTAAATTGAGCCAGTAATGACGCCGACGCAATGGCGTCGATCACATCTGACAGCAAAATCTGTTCCTTTACCGGTCACCACGTCACCCATGTGGGAGCGGGCTTGCTCGCGAAAGCGGCGTGTCAGTCAATATCTATGGCGACTGACAGATTGCATTCGCGAGCAAGCCCGCTCCCACATTTTATTTGTGTACACCCATTGATCAGGCGTACTGCGCAGCGGCGTAGCCGGAAGCCCAGGCCCACTGGAAGTTGAAACCACCGAGGTGACCGGTCACGTCGAGCACTTCGCCGATGAAGTACAGGCCAGGGCTTTTCAGCGATTCCATGGTCTTGGACGACACTTCGTGGGTGTCGACGCCGCCCAGGGTCACTTCCGCCGTGCGATAGCCTTCGGTACCGGCCGGCACCACTTTCCAGCTCGCCAGTTTTTCGGCGATGTCGGCGATTTCCGCGTGGGTGTATTGCTTCATCGGTTTGGACACGAACCAGTTATCCGCCAGCAGGTTGGCCATCTTTTTGGTGAAGATTTCCCCCAGCAGGGTTTTCAGTTCGCTGTTCGGGCGTTCGGCCTGCTGCTGTTGCAGCCACTCATGCGCGTTGTGGTCCGGCATCAGGTTGATCTCGACCGTGTCGCCAGATTCCCAGAACGAAGAAATCTGCAAAATCGCCGGGCCGCTGAGGCCACGATGAGTGAACAGGATGTTTTCGCGGAAACTCTGTTCGTTGCAGCTCACCAGGCAATCCACCGACGTGCCGGACAGCTCGGTGCAAAGCTCTTTCAACTGATCGGTGATGGTGAACGGCACGAGGCCAGCGCGGGTCGGCAGCAGTTCATGACCGAATTGCTTGGCGACCTGATAACCGAAACCGGTGGCGCCCAGGGTCGGAATTGACAGTCCGCCCGTGGCGATGACCAGCGATTCGCAGGTGATCTGGCCCATCGTGGTGTCCAGCAGGTAACCGCTTTCGAGTTTTTCGATGGTCTGGATCGAGGTGTCCAGGTGCAGGCTCACGCCGACCTGATCGCACTCGTTGAGCAGCATTTCGAGGATGTCGCTGGATTTGTTATCGCAGAACAATTGCCCGAGCTTCTTCTCGTGGTACGGCACGCCGTGTTTGGCGACCATGCCGATGAAATCCCACTGGGTGTAGCGCGCCAGTGCGGATTTGCAGAAGTGTTCGTTCTGCGAGAGAAAATTGCCAGGTTCGGTGTACATGTTGGTGAAATTGCAGCGGCCACCGCCCGACATCAGGATTTTCTTGCCAGCCTTGTTCGCATGGTCGAGCAACATCACCTCGCGCCCACGCCCGGCGGCGGTCAGCGCACACATCAACCCTGCGGCGCCAGCGCCAATGATCACGACTTCGGTAGAGCGCAAAACGGTGTCCTCACACAAGAGCTGATCTGGAATGCAATCAAATGTGGGAGCTGGCCTGCCGGCGATGGCATCGACGCGGTTACCAGTCTGACCGAGTCGATGCCATCGCTGGCAGGCCAGCTCCCACAGGGGGCCGCGGCGTTCTTACAGGATGCGAACGCGCAGTGAACGGCCTTTGATCTTGCCGTCGTTCAGGCGCTGCAAGGCTTGCTTGGCGATCCCGCGTTCCACGGCCACATACGCCTGGAAGTCGAAAATCGCGATCTTGCCGACCTGGGCGCCCGGAATGCCCGCATCACCGGTCAGTGCGCCGAGGATGTCGCCCGGACGAACCTTGTCTTTACGGCCTGCGCCGATGCACAACGTGCTCATGACCGGCAGCAGCGGGCCACCGCCCTGGGACGTCAGGTTGTCCACCAGATCCCAGGTCAACGGCGTCTGCTGGAGGTGTTCGATGGCTTGGGCGCGCTGCGCTTCGGGCGGTGCAACCAGGCTGATCGCAATACCTTTCTCGCCAGCGCGGCCGGTACGGCCGACACGGTGGATGTGAATTTCCGAATCACGGGCCAGTTCGACGTTGATCACCATGTCCAGCGAGTCGATGTCCAGACCGCGAGCGGCGACATCGGTGGCCACCAGGACCGAAGTACTGCGGTTGGCGAACATCGCCAGCACCTGGTCACGGTCACGCTGTTCCAGATCGCCATGCAGGCCGACGGCGGAGATGCCTTTGGCGGTCAGGTGATCGACGGTTTCCTGAACCTGTTGCTTGGTGTAGCAGAAGGCAACGCAGGACGCCGGGCGGAAGTGGCCCAGAACCTTGGTCACGACGCTCATGCGCTCTTCTGGGGAAATTTCGTAGAAGCGCTGCTCGATCTGCGTGTCGTCATGGAACGCCTCGGCCTTCACAATCTGAGGGTTACGCATGAACTTAGCGGCGAGCTGCTTGATGCCCGACGGGTACGTGGCCGAGAACAGCAAGGTCTGGCGACGCTCCGGGGTCTGGGCGATGATTTCTTCGATGGAGTCGTAGAAACCCATGTCGAGCATGCGGTCAGCTTCGTCGAGGATCAGCGTGTTCAGGCCGTGGAGGACCAGCGAACCTTTGCGCAGGTGCTGCTGGATGCGACCCGGGGTGCCAACGATGATGTGCGCGCCGTGTTCCAGCGAGCCGATCTGCGGACCGAAGGACACGCCACCGCACAAGGTCAGGATCTTGATGTTGTCTTCGGCGCGGGCCAGACGACGGAGTTCCTTGGCAACCTGGTCCGCGAGCTCGCGAGTCGGGCAGATGACCAGTGCCTGGCAACCGAAGAAGCGCGGATTGATCGGGTTCAGCAGGCCGATACCGAAGGCGGCGGTCTTGCCGCTGCCGGTCTTGGCCTGGGCGATCAGGTCCATCCCCTTGAGGATCACCGGCAAGCTTTGCGCCTGGATCGGCGTCATCTGGGCATAACCGAGGGAGTCGAGGTTAGCCAGCATGGCGGCGGACAGCGGCAAAGTATTAAAAGCGGTGGCAATGGTGGTCACGGGACTGGCCTGCAAAACAAAATGTCGCGCAGTGTATCAGTCCCGGGGCCATTCGCCCTAAGGCTCGATGTGTTCTTCCGGACGTTTGACGCGCCGTCCGTCTTCCTTTGAGAGCTGGGAAAAGATCGTCGCGGCCAGCATGGCCATGATTCCGACCGTGACAAACGTCAACTGGAACGCGCCCAACACCGTCTCCACGCCATCGTTGCCGATCTCGGCGGTAAAGCCGCCGAGCAACGCACCGGCGCAGGCAACGCCCAGGCTCAGGGACAATTGCGCGACCACCGACAGCAGGCTGTTGCCGCTGCTGGCGCTGGCGTCGTCGAGGTCGATCAGGGTGACGGTGTTCATCGCGGTAAATTGCAGCGAGTTGATCGCCCCGAGAATCGCCAGCAGGCACAGCAGCAGCCAGTACGGCGTCTGTTCGCTGACCAGGCCCATGCTCGCGAGCATGATGCCCAGCGCCAGGGTGTTGCCGGTCAGCACGATGCGGTAACCCAGGCGTTCGATCAGCGGCCGCGCCACCCACTTGGCAATCATCGCCGCCGCGGCCAGCGGCAGCATGCTCATCCCCGCCTGAGACGGCGAATAACCCAGCGCCACTTGCAGCAGCAACGGCACGAGGAAGGGCAGGGCGCCGCTGCCGAGGCGGGCGAACAGGTTGCCGAGGATGCCCACGGCGAAAGTCCGGGTCTTGAACAGCGACGGCGCGAACAGCGGGTTTTCAGTATGCCCGGCGCGCAACCAGTACGCCGCGAGGCAGGCCATGCCGGCGAACAGCAGCAGCATCACACGCAGGTGGGGCAAGTGCAGTTCGCCCAGGCCTTCCATGGCGACGGTGATCAGAATCATCGCCGCGCCGAACAGCACGAACCCCAGGCTATCGAAACGGGTGCGCTCGGTGCCGCGCAGGTCGGGGATGAATTTCCACACGGCGTAGCAGCCGACCAACCCGACAGGCAGGTTGATCAGGAAGATCCAGTGCCAGGTCAGGTATTCGACCATCCAGCCGCCCATGGTCGGGCCGATCAAGGGGCCGAGGAGGCCGGGGATGGTGATGAAGCCCATGATCCGCACCAATTCCGAACGGGGGTAGGCGCGCAGCACCACGAGGCGCCCGACCGGCAACATCAACGCGCCGCCCAGGCCCTGAATGATCCGTGCACCGATCAGCAGGCTCAGGCTGGTCGACAAGGCGCAGAGCAATGAGCCGAGGCTGAACAGAAGAATCGCGCCGAAGAAGATTTTCCTGGTGCCGAAACGGTCGGCAATCCAGCCGGAGGCGGGGATCAGCAAGGCAACGGTGAGCATGTAGGCGATGATCACGCCCTGCATGCGCAACGGGTCTTCCGCCAGGTCCCGGGCCATGGCCGGCAGGGCGGTATTGAGGATGGTGCCGTCGAGGGACTGCATGAAAAACGCAATGGCGACGACCCACGGCACCCAGCGGGCGGTGACAGCGTCGAGAGGCGGGCGGTTGGGCATGGGACCTCTTGCGGGAGAAGTGTTAATGCAATGTAGCGGAGGATTGCAATCCCTGTGGGAGCGGGCTTGCCCGCGAAGAGGCCATCAGCTTGAGCATCAATGTTGACTGACACACCGCCTTCGCGGGCAAGCCCGCTCCCACAGGGTCCCCTGTTTGCTGGAGTTTTGTGTTTACAGGGTCAAGGTGAGTTTGCTGATGAGCGCACCCGGCAATAACGCCGAAGCCGTCGCCCGTTGGCTGTAGGTACTCGCTGACAGCAACAACTCGCGCTCCTCGGTCAACGCTTCCAACTGCGAACCCAGCAAGCTGTAGGCGCTGTCATCAAAGCGCATGGTGCTGACCGGTGCCTGAATCTCACCGTTCTCGACCCAGAACGTCGCAAACCGCGTCATGCCGGTCATGCGTGCCCCCGGTTGGTCGGAGTAATTCAGGTACCAGAGATTACTGATGTACAACCCAGTGCCCAGTTGCTTGAGGATCTCGGCTTCAGGCAACGTCCCGGCCGCCATGTTCAATGCACTTGGCATTTCACCGCCGCCAGCCCCGTTGGCGGTCAAGCCGTATTCGGCCGCGCTTCGTGAGCTGACCATTTGCGCGCCGGCCTTGCCTTCGACGATCAACCCCAGATCACTGCGGGGATAACCTTCGCCGGAGAATGCCGGACTCAACGAGCCGCTGACTTTTTCATCAATGGACACCTGCGGGCTGAACGCACTGTCCCCTGCATAAAGCTTTTGCAGCGGGCTGGTTTTGCTGGCAATCGACTGCGCTGAAAATCCTCCCCAGCCGAGCATGCCCATGATTTCCTCAAGGGCTGCCGGTGCGAGGTAAGCGCGGTACTGACCCGGTGCCAGCGTGCGCAACGGCCGACCAAGAAACGCCAATTGCTCGCGCGCCAGGGCGAAGCGCTTGGCAAAGCCTTCGCTGCTCCAGTCATGCCCGGCGTAGCTGGCTTTCACCGCTTGGCCATTGTCGTGAAACAGGCTGAAGTCGAAGTTGAAGCTGTTGGCCTGATGCCAGCCAAACGCACCCGAGGAACTGGCGAAACCACGACTGATCGGGCCCGCCGCATAGAAACCCACCAGGTCCAGCCCCTCGGCAGCCTGTGTGATTTCGGCCACCACCTGCTCGGTGTCTGGCAACGGATGGTCCTGCACATTCTGGCTCTGCCAGCCGTTGTGGTTGAGCAGCAGGTACGGATCCTGCGGCAGCAATGGCAGGGTGTCGCGCAACTGTTGCAGGCCTTCGGCCAGACGCTGCAGGTCCACTTCCGGGTCGCCGGCCAGCGTGATGTCGAGGTCGGCATGCCGGCCATCGTTGATCAGCTTGAGGCCGATGCTCGCTTGCTGTACCTGCCCGGCCTGGCGCACCTTGGCGTGGTTGAAGCGCACGAAGGCCGATGACTCGGCGGCGTAGCTGAGGGTGAATTGTTCCGGCTCGCGAATGGCGTCGCGCAGCCAGTTGACCAAGGCCTTGAAGCCATCGACCTGATTTTTTGAAGTGCTCATCAGGCGTCTCCCCCAAACACATCCACGTTGCTGAACACACAGGCCGGCGACGCATGGCCGACGCGGATCACCTGGTTCGGTTCGCCCTTACCGCAGTTCGGCGTGCCCAGGACCTTGACGGTATTGGCGTCGCCGACGGCGCTGAGGCTTTTCCAGAACTGCGCGGAAATCGCCCGGTAGTTGGGGTTTTTCACCACGCCCTTGAGTTCGCCGTTTTCGATCAACTGCGCCCATTCGCAACCGAACTGGAACTTGTTGCGCGCATCGTCGATGGACCAGGATCGGTTGGTCGACATCATGATGCCGTGCTCGATGTTGCCGATCAGTTGCGCCAGCGGTTGATCGCCAGGCTCGATATTGAGGTTGGCCATGCGGTCGATCGGCGGACGGTTCCAGCCGCAGGCGCGGCTGTTGGCGACACCGTTCATGCCGGCGCGGAATTGCGACAGCGCCCCGCCCAATGGGCGCAGCAACAAGCCTTCCTTGATCAGAAATTGCTTGCTCGCGGCCGTGCCGTCATCGTCATGGCCGTAGCTGGCGAGCTGCTCCGGGATGTCCGGGTCGAAGGTTACGTTGAGCAGTTCCGAGCCGTATTGCAGGTGACCGAAGTCTTCTGCCTTGACGAAACTGGTGCCGGCGTAATTGCGCTCATCACCGAGGATGCGGTCCAGTTCCAGCGGGTGACCGATGGATTCGTGGATTTGCAGCATCATCTGGTCGGGCATCAGCAGCAGGTCGCGCGGGCCTTGCGGGGTGTTCGGCGCCAGCAGCAATTGCAGCGCCTGATCGGCGACTTGCGGGCCGGCACCGATCAAGCCGCAACGGCTGATCACATCGGCGCCACCCTGCTGGCCGAAGTTCTCGCGGCCCAGGCTGCGGGTCTGGCTGTCGCTGCCGTCATAGGCTGTGACGTCGAGGCCCGGGTAGACAAAACGTTGGGCCTGGCGCAGTACGGCGCCGGCGCTGTTGAGGTAGATCTGCTCGACGTTGGTGATGCCGATGCTGACCTGCCAGTTCACCAGCCGCTCGTCCTTGGGTACGGACGCGGATTCGGCGCCGAGCAATTGGTAGCAGTCGCTCAAGGATGGGAAGGGCTGGTCGAGATTCGGCGAAAAATAGTCGGCGCGGTCGCTGGAAACGGCCTGGTCGCGCAGGTCGAGCAACGCGTGGGGCTTGAGTCGGCGGGCTTGTTGTTCGGCGCGGTCCAGTGCCGATTGCAGGCCTTGTTGCGACAGGTCGTTGGTCGCGGCGTAGGCTTCGACGCCGTTGACCCGTACGGTCAGCATCGCGCCTTCATCACGGCTCAGGCTGGGAGGTTCGGCGACATTCTTGCGCACCGACAGGTATTGGCCGGACTCGCGCACATAACGCAGCGAAAAGAATTCAGCGCCCGTGCGCAAGGCAGCGAAGCGCTGCTTGAGCTGGGGGTGGAAATCGAACATTCGGGAACCTCCTTGGAATGGAGTGGCGGTGTAGCGGTGTTGCGAAGGGGGAGGTGAAACGTTTGCGTGGCGCTAGATTAGGCCTGCGCGGGGGGTAGGATCAAGCTTGGATCGGTGTAGGAAAAGGAATGCTGAGAGATGTGTGGTGTTTTGTAGGGCCCCTTCGCGAGCAAGCCCGCTCCCACATTTGACCGCGTCGTTATCTGGCGACTCGGTCAAATGTGGGAGCGGGCTTGCTCGCGAAGGCAGCACCGCGGTGTAACTGTCTTACTGCGCGGTCAGGCTCACTTCCCGCAACGGCTTGCCCCGCACCGGTGCATCACCGGCCACGAAGTAGGCAGCCTTGCTGCGCGGCAGCGGCTGGCGACCACGGATCTTGTCGGCGATTTTCTCGGCGATCATGATCGTCGGCGCGTTCAGGTTCCCGGTGGTGATGATCGGCATGATCGAGGCATCGACCACACGCAGACCTTGCATGCCATGCACGCGGCCTTCGCCATCAACCACGGCCATTTCGTCGGTGCCCATCTTGCACGAGCAGGACGGGTGGAACGCGGTTTCGGCGTGTTCGCGGATGAACTTGTCGAGCTGTTCATCGGTTTGCACGTCGATGCCCGGGCTGATTTCGCGGCCACGGAAAGCGTCCAGCGCAGGCTGCTGCATGATTTCGCGGGTCAGGCGAATGCCGTCGCGGAATTCCTGCCAGTCCTGCTCGGTGGCCATGTAGTTGAAGAGGATGCTCGGGTATTCGCGCGGGTCTTTCGACTTCGCTTGAATGCGACCCCGGCTCGGCGAACGCATGGAACCCATGTGCGCCTGGAAGCCGTGCTCTTTCACGCCGTTGCTGCCGTTGTAGTTAATCGCGACCGGCAGGAAGTGGTACTGGATGTTCGGCCAATCGAATTCTTCACGGGTGCGAATGAAACCGCCGGCTTCGAACTGGTTGCTGGCGCCGATACCGGTGCCGTTGAACAGCCATTCGGCACCGATGGCCGGCTGGTTGTACCAGAGCAGCGACGGGTACAGCGAAACCGGTTGGGTGCAGGCGTATTGCAGGTACAGCTCAAGGTGATCCTGCAGGTTTTCGCCGACGCCTGGCAGGTCGTGGACCACCGGGATGTCGAGCTTGTTCAGCAGTTCGGCCGGGCCGACACCGGAGCGTTGCAGAATCTGCGGCGAGGCGATGGCGCCGGAGCACAGCAGCACTTCTTTGCGGGCGCGGGCTTCAACGCGCTCTTCAGCGGCGCCGATCAGGTAACGCACGCCGACCGCACGCTTGCCTTCGAACAGGATCTTGTCGGTGAGGGCGTGGGTGACGATGGTCAGGGTCGAACGCTTCTTGGCGACGTCCAGGTAACCGCGAGCGGTGCTGGCGCGACGGCCGTTCGGCGTCACGGTGCGGTCCATCGGGCCGAAGCCTTCTTGCTGGTAACCGTTGAGGTCTTCGGTGCGCGGGTAACCGGCTTGCACGCCGGCTTCAACCATGGCGTGGAACAGTGGGTTGTTGCCGGCTTTCGGCGTGGTCACGCTGACCGGACCTTCGCCGCCGTGGTAATCGTTCGGGCCGATGTCGCGGGTTTCGGCTTTGCGGAAATACGGCAGGCAGTTCAGGTAATCCCAGTCTTCCAGACCTGGCAGCTTGGCCCAGTTGTCGTAGTCCATTGCGTTGCCGCGGATGTAGCACATGCCGTTGATCAGCGAGGAACCACCGAGGCCCTTGCCGCGACCGCATTCCATCCGGCGACCGTCCATGTGTGGCTCTGGATCGGTTTCGTACGCCCAGTTGTAGCGACGGCCTTGCAGCGGGAACGCCAGGGCGGCCGGCATCTGCGTGCGGAAGTCGAAACGGTAGTCCGGGCCGCCGGCTTCGAGCAGCAGGACGGTGACGCCTTCGTCTTCAGTCAGACGGGTCGCCAGGGTGTTACCGGCCGAGCCGGCACCGATGATGATGTAATCGAATTCTTGGGACATAGGCCCTCCGGGAGTTTCAAGCTGCAAGCTTCAAGCTGCAAGAGAGCAGCGAGCGGTGTTGAGATGGAGCGGCAAACCAAACTGCTTTTACTTGCAGCTTGAAGCTTGCCGCTTGTAGCTGGATCAGCTAATCAAAATACCGAAACGTACTCACCCAGTTCGACTTGCACGGACTTGATGCGGGTGAAGTTATTGAGAGAGCTGATCCCGTTCTCACGACCCACACCCGACTGCTTGTAGCCGCCGACCGGCATCTTCGCGTCGGACTCGCCCCAGGCGTTGATCCAGCAGATACCGGCTTCCAGTTGATGAATCACGCGGTGAGCGCGGTTCAGGTCCTTGGTGACAACACCAGCGGCCAGGCCGAAGTCGGTGTCGTTGGCACGACGGATCACTTCTTCTTCGGTTTCGTAAGTCAGGATTGCCATCACCGGGCCGAAGATTTCTTCGCGCACGATGGTCATCTCGTCGGTGCAGTCGGTGAACACGGTCGGGGCCACGAATGCGCCTTTGGCGAATTCGCCATCGGTCAGACGACCGCCGCCGCACAGCACGCGAGCGCCTTCTTCCTTGCCTTTGGCGATGTAGCCCAGCACGCTTTCCATGTGGGCGAAGCTGACCAGAGGACCGAAGTTGGTGTTCTCGTCTTCCGGGTTGCCGACGCGGATGCGCGCAACGCGCTCAACGATCTTGGCTTCGAACGTAGCTTTCAGGTGGCTCGGTACGAACACGCGAGTACCGTTGGTGCAGACCTGGCCGGAGCTGTAGAAGTTGGCCATCATCGCGGTGTCGGCGGCGCGATCGAGGTCGGCGTCGTCGAAAATGATCAGCGGGGATTTGCCGCCCAGTTCCATGGTCACGTCTTTCAGTGACGAGGCAGAGGCGCTGGCCATGACTTTCTTGCCAGTGTCGGTGCCGCCGGTGAAGGAGATTTTTTCGATGCGTGGGTGCTCGGTCAACCAGGTGCCGACTTCACGGCCGCTGCCGGTCAGTACGTTGAACACGCCGGCTGGCAAGCCTGCTTCGGTGTAGATCTCGGCCAGTTTCAGCGTGGTCAGGGACGTGACTTCGCTTGGCTTGAAGATCATCGCGTTACCGGCCGCCAGGGCCGGTGCGGATTTCCACAGGGCGATCTGGATCGGGTAGTTCCACGCGCCGATACCGGCGACGACGCCCAACGGCTCGCGACGGGTGTAGACGAACGAGGTGGTGCGCAGGGGAATCTGCTCGCCTTCGATGGCCGGGACCAGACCTGCGTAGTACTCCAGCACGTCAGCGCCGGTGACGATGTCGACGTACTTGGTTTCGGAAAACGACTTGCCGGTGTCCAGGGTTTCCAGGGCGGCCAGTTCATCGTTGCGCTCGCGCAGGATGTCGACGGCTCGACGCAGGATGCGCGAACGCTCCATCGCGGTCATCGCGGCCCAGACCTTCTGGCCCTTTTCGGCGCTGACCACCGCGCGTTCAACGTCTTCTTTGGTCGCGCGTTGTACGGTTGCGAGGACTTCACCGTTAGCCGGGTTGATGGCTTCGAAAGTGGCGTCGCTGCTGGCGTCGGAGTAACCGCCATCGATGTAGAGTTTTTGCAGTTCGAAACGGGCCATAAAGTCCTCGCAAGTGCATAAGTGGTTGGCGTTGACCACTGGACGTGCCGTGTTGCGCTGGCACGCTGGTCAGTGGCGGTTCGGGGGTTGAGCGTTCTGTGTGTGCTCTAACTCACCCGCTTGGCCAGTTGGAAATCCATGTATTCGTAAGCGATCTGTTGCGCCTGCTCGGTGTCGAAAGCATCTCCCGACAACGCGCCGCGCAACCACAAACCGTCAATGAGAGCCGCCAGGCCGCGGGCCGCACTGCGCGCATCATCGAGCGGCAATACACGGCGGAACTGGCAACACAGGTTGGAATACAGACGGTGATCGTTGATCCGCTGCAACCTGTGCAAAGACGGCTGGTGCATGCTGGTGGCCCAGAAGGCCAGCCAGGTTTTCATTGCCGGTCCATTGACCTGGCTGGCGTCGAAGTTGCCTTCGATGATCACCTGCAGATGTGCCCGTGGGCTTTCATCTGTCAGCGCTTGGCGGCGCAGGGTGACGTTCTCGCTGAGGACACTCATCAGGTACCGCATCGTGGCGGCGATCAGACCGTTCTTGTCCTGAAAGTAATGACTGATGATGCCATTCGAGACACCGGCCAAACGGGCGATCAGCGCAATGCTGGCGTCCCCCATGCCGACTTGATCGACGGCCAGCAATGTGGCTTCGATCAGTTGCTGGCGGCGGATGGGTTGCATACCGACCTTGGGCATCTTGCACATCTCCTTAGGCCTTCCGGTGGACGTCAAACGGCTACCGGATTGAGGGCCAGTCTATTTTGTTTTGATTGAACGTTCAATCAACAAAGAATAAGATCTGCGACAAATCGTCGCTGCCTACAGGTTTTTCCTACGCGCAGTGGCGGAAAAAACGACTTCCGAAATTGCTCGAAACCCACGCGCTCTGGCGCTCCCGGGGTTTCGGGCTTTTTTCGGGGTGTCTTTATATCACCCGCCGGTCGGCTGCCCACTAACCGATTGGTCGGGTAACGCGTTGCCTTGTGTTCTTCTCTCGCACTGCCTGGAGCATCTGTGCCATGAGTTCTGCCTCTCTTATAAAGACCCCACCCGATAAGGTGACGGTCAACGGTTGGGTGTTCTACACCTCTACCGCGCTGATCCTGTTGTTGACCGCCATTCTGATCATCGCCCCGCAAGAGGCCGGCAGATTGCTCGGTATTGCCCAGGCCTGGTTGTCCCGCAGCTTCGGCTGGTACTACATGGTGGTGATCGCCGCGTACCTGGTGTTTGTGGTGGGCCTGGCGTTTTCGTCCTACGGCAAACTGAAACTGGGCAGCAAGGACGACACCCCGGACTTCAGCTACGGCGCCTGGGCGGGGATGCTGTTCTCGTCGGGTATCGGCATCTCGCTGCTGTACTTCGGTGCTTCCGAACCGCTGGACCACTACTTCAATCCGCCCGAAGGCGTGGCCGCCAGCAACATGGCCGCCCGTCAGGCCGTTCAGCTGACGTTCCTGCACTGGGGCCTGCATGGCTGGGCGATCTACGCATTGGTCGGTCTGGCCGTTGCCTACTTTGCCTACCGTCACAACCAGCCGCTCGCGTTGCGTTCTGCGTTGTACCCGCTGGTGGGCGAGCGCTGGGTCAAAGGCGCGGCTGGTCATGCGGTGGATGGCTTTGGCATGTTCGTGACCCTGCTGGGTCTGGTGACGAACCTGGGGATTGGTTCGCTGCAAGTGTCCTCGGGCCTCGAAAACCTGTTCGGCATGGAACACAGCAACACCAACCTGCTGATCGTGATCATCGTGATGAGCACCGTGGCGACCATCGCTGCCGTGTCCGGTGTGGAAAACGGTATTCGCCGTCTGTCCAACCTGAACATCGTGCTGTTCAGCGGTTTGCTGATTTTCGTCCTGCTGTTCGGCCCGACACTGCACCTGCTCAACGGCTTCGTGCAGAACATCGGGGATTACCTGAACGGCGTGGTGCTGAAGACCTTCGACCTGTATGTGTACGAAGGCGACAGTGAGAAGTCCGATCGCTGGTTGGGGCTGTGGACCCTGTTCTACTGGGCCTGGTGGATTTCCTGGGCGCCATTCGTGGGCATGTTCATCGCGCGTATTTCCCGTGGTCGCACGGTGCGTGAACTGGTGGCTGGCGTGCTGCTGATTCCGCTGGGCTTCACTCTGGCGTGGCTGTCGATCTTCGGTAACTCGGCCCTGGACCTGGTGATGAACCATGGGGCGGTGGAGCTCGGGAAGACGGCGCTCGAACAGCCGTCGATGGCGATCTACCAGTTGCTTGAGCATTACCCGGCGTCGAAGGTTGTGATCGGCGTGTCGATCTTTGTCGGTTTCGTGCTGTTCCTGACCCCGGCGGATTCCGGCGCGGTGATGATGGCCAACCTTTCGTGCAAGGGCGGCAATGTCGACGAAGATGCGCCGCACTGGCTGCGGATCTTCTGGTCGGCGGTGATCACGCTGGTGACCATCGGCCTGCTGTTCGCCGGTAACTTCGAAGCCATGCAAACCATGGTGGTGCTGGCCGGTCTGCCGTTCTCGGTGGTGCTGGTGTTCTTCATGTTCGGCTTGCACAAGGCCATGCGCCAGGACGTGCAGATCGAGCAGGAGCAAGCGGAGTTGGCGGCGCGTGGTCGTCGTGGTTTCAGCGAGCGTCTGACTCAGCTGGACCTGCAACCGAACCAGTCGATTGTTCAGCGTTTCATGGACAAGCAAGTCAGCCCGGCGCTGGAAGATGCGGCGGTGCAATTGCGTGGTCAGGGTCTGGATGTGCAGACATTGCTGGGCAAGTCGAAGCGCTGCATGGGCGTGCGGATCGAGATGGAAGAGGGCAACCCTTTTGTCTACGAAGTGAGCCTGGACGGCTATCTGGCGGCGGCGAGTGACACCGCGTCTGCGGAAAGCGCTGATGAACCGCGCGCACGCTACTACCGCGCCGAGGTGTACCTGCACAACGGTAGCCAGGATTACGACTTGATGGGCTTCACCCAGGATCAGATCACCCGTGACGTGCTCGATCAGTTTGAAAGCCATCGGCAACTCCTTGGCCGTGTCTATAGCTAGGTCTTGATTGAACGCGGTGTTTCAGTCTGAAACACCGCGTTATCTTCTTCGCGAGCAAGCCCGCTCCCACATTGGATTTGTGAACGACGCAGATCAAATGTGGGAGCGGGCTTGCTCGCGAAGGGGCCATCAGCTTCACAACTGCTGCCCCCGATATTCCGATAAACAAAAACGCCGCGATCCTCTCGCGGCGTTTTTGTGTCTGTTGCCTTACCCCAGATTCTTGCCGAGCAGCGCGTGATACAACTCGCTGTCCCCGAGAATCCCGACCACTTTGTTGTTGTCGTGCAACACCAGTTTGTTGCCTGTCTGGTAACGAATCTGCAGCGCATCGCGCATGCCGATGTTCGAGTCCACCAGCGTCGGCCGACGCCCCAGACCTTCCACCGCTTGCCCTGGAATCCAGTTCTGCAGGTCCAGGCTCGCGCCGTTCTGGCGGGCGCCCTTGATGGTGTTGCCTTCAGCCAGGTCCAGCCACGAATCGCCGCCCGGATCGAGGCACACCGAACCGTTGATGCGCTTGCAGTTGTCCAGCGTGCGCATCAGGCTGCGGCCGCACAACACGTTCAGCGGGTTAGTGTGCGCGACGAAGGTCCGCACGTAGTCATCCGCCGGGTTCAGCACGATTTCTTCCGGCTTGCTGTACTGGATGATCCTACCGTCTTTCATGATCGCGATGCGGCTGCCGAGCTTCAGGGCTTCATCGAGGTCGTGGCTCACGAATACGATGGTCTTGCTCAGCTTGCGTTGCAGTTCCAGCAATTCGTCTTGCAGGCCTTGGCGGATCAGCGGGTCGAGTGCCGAGAACGGTTCGTCCATCAGCAGGATGTCGGCGTCCATCGCCAGGGCGCGGGCCAGGCCCACACGTTGCTGCATACCACCGGACAGCTCGTTGGGTTTCTTGTTGCGCCATTGGGTCAGGCCCACCAGCTCAAGCTTGTCGTCCACCAGTTTGCGGCGTTCCTTCTCGGGACGACCCTGCATCTCCAGGCCGAAACTGATGTTTTCACGAACGGTTAACCAAGGCATCAGGGCGAACTTCTGAAACACCATCGCAATGCGCTTGGTGCGCATCATTTTCAGTTCTGCCGGGGTGCACGAGGCGATGTCGATCTGCTTGCCTTCGTGCTCGACAAACAGCTTGCCACGGCTGACGGTGTTGAGGCCGTTGATGCAGCGCAGCAGGCTGGACTTGCCGGAGCCGGACAGGCCCATCAGTACGCAGATTTCACCTTTTTCGACGTCCAGGCTGGCCTTTTCCACACCAACGATCTGCCCGGTCTTTTTCAGGATCTCGTTACGGGTCATGCCTTGATCCAGCAGCTTGAGTGCCTCGCGTGGATCTTTGGAGAAGATTACGTCGACGTTATCGAAGCGAATAATGCTCATGCGTCACCCCCTACTTTGGCGTCGGGTTGTTTGCAGATACGGTCGAGCATGATCGCCAGCAATACGATCGCCAGGCCCGCTTCGAAGCCCAGGGCGATATCAGCAGTGTTCAGTGCGTTGACCACGGGTTTGCCCAGGCCGTCGGCGCCTACCAGTGCCGCGATCACCACCATCGACAGCGACAGCATGATGCACTGGGTAATGCCGGCCGCGATGCTTGGCATGGCGTGGGGCAATTCAATCCGTGAGAGCAGTTGACGTCGCGAGCAGCCAAAGGCCTTGCCAGCGTCCATCAATTCTTCCGGAACATCGCGAATGCCCAGGTAGGTCAGGCGGATAGGCGCGGCAATCGCGAACACTACCGTCGAGATCAAGCCCGGGACCACACCCAGACCGAAGAGGGTCAGGGTAGGAATGAGGTACACGAACGTCGGTACGGTCTGCATCAGATCGAGCACCGGACGCATCAGTGTGTAGAACATCGGTTTGTGCGCGGCGACGATGCCCAACGGCACGCCGATGACCACGCAGACCAGGGTGGCGAACAGCACCTGGGCGAGGGTTTCCATGGTTTCCTGCCAGTACCCCAAGTTGAGGATCAGCAGGAAGGAGGCGATGACGAAGACCGTCAGTCCCCACTTGCGTTGAATGAAGTGTGCCAGTAGCGCGATGAGGCCGATCAATGCCAGCGGGTTGAACCAGGTCAGCGCAAAAGTCACGCCGTGGATCATCGTTTCCAGTGTCACGGCGATTGCGTCGAAGGTGTTGGCGCCGTGTTGCGTCAACCATTCAACGAAGCCCGCGATGTACTGGCCTAAAGGGATTTTCTGATCAATCAGCATGGTAGTGAACGTCCGCATGCAAGGAAATAAACAGCCCGGACGGCCGAAGCCGTCCGGCGTAAGCGATTACTGCGCGAGCTTGGCTTTCACGGCTTCCAGGCCAGGTTTACCGTCAATGGTGGTCACGCCAGCGAGCCAGGTATCGAGGACCTGTGGATTCTTTTTGAGCCAGGCCTTGGCGGCCGCGTCAGGCTTCATCTTGTCGTCCAGGATGTTGCCCATCAGAGAGCTTTCCATGTCGACGTTGAATTCCAGGTTCTTCAGCAGTTGGCCGACGTTGCTGCATTCCTGGGTGTAACCCTTGCGGGTGTTGGTTGCCACGGTGGCGGCGCCGAAGTCGGGGCCGAAGAAGTCGTCACCACCGGTGAGGTACTGGATCTTGAAGCGCTTGTTCATCGGGTGCGGCGCCCAGCCGAGGAAGACCACGGCGGTGTCGCGCTTCTGCGCGCGATCGACCTGCGACAACATGCCGGCTTCGCTGGACTCGACCACTTTGAAACCAGCGTCTTTAAGGCCGAAGGCGTTCTTGTCGATCATACTCTGGATCAGGCGGTTACCGTCGTTACCAGGTTCAATGCCGTAGATCTTGCCGTCGAGCTCTTTCTTGAATTTGGCGATGTCGGCGAAGTCATGCAGCCCTTTGTCGTACAGCGCTTGCGGCACGGCGAGGGTGTACTTGGCGCCGGTCAGGTTGGTGCGCACCACGTCGACGGTGCCGGCATCACGGTAAGCCTTGATGTCGTTTTCCATGGTCGGCATCCAGTTACCCAGGAAGACGTCCATGTTCTTGCCGTCGGCCAGGGACTTGTAGGTCACCGGCACGGAAATCATCGTGGTTTTGGTCTTGTAGCCGAGGGCGTCGAGCACGACGCTGGTGGTAGCGGTTGTCGCGGTAATGTCGGTCCAGCCGACATCGGAGAAGTTTACGGTACTGCACTGAGCGGGTTCTGCAGCTTGAGCCAGTAACGGCAGACTCAGCATGGCGGCCAACAACAACGACGGGGAACCTTTCATGGATGGACTCCTTGGTGTTTTTTTTGGCAGTGTTCCGACTGGACCACCGCACTTATAGGTTGCGGTTGGATGGCGTTTTGGAGACAGCTCTACCACGGCGCCTTGCAATCGAGTCGATACGATCATGTACCAGTGAAAATCTGACGCCTACAGGGGGCGTCGTATCCAGTACAGGGATGGTCGCATCCAGTGTCGGTGACGTCGTTTACAGCTTTTTTCGGCTCTCTTTCCCCCTCTGATCCGCTAAAAAACGGCGAAAACATTGCGTCACCGCCCTGCGGCGTTAGTGGGCATGAGTGCGTCGGTGTGAGACGTCGAACGACATGACAAAAGCCTGATGATGCGGCCATCTCGGCGGATTGCAGCTTGAGCGTAGCAGCTCCGCCACTGGGCGCCTTTGCGTCTGGAGTCGGCACATCCAGGAGTTCGGCAGTAATGGCTATCAGCGTTTTCGACCTGTTCAAAATCGGCATCGGCCCTTCCAGTTCACACACCGTGGGGCCTATGCGGGCCGCCGCGCTGTTTGTCGAGTCGCTACGGGACAAGCATCTACTTGAGCAGGTGCGACGGGTCGAAGTTCAACTTTATGGTTCGTTGTCGGCCACCGGCATCGGTCACGGCAGCGACAATGCGGTGATCATGGGCCTGATGGGCGAGTGGCCGGATGCGATCGATCCGTCGCAAATCGGCATCCGCATCGAAACCCTGCGCGAAACCCACACGTTGTTGCTCGACGGTCGCTTGTCGGTGCCTTTTGTCTGGGCCCGCGACATGCGCCTGATCGACGAAAACCTGCCGTTCCACCCCAATGCCATGACCCTGATCGTCGAAGGCGATCACGGTGAAATACATCGCGACACCTACTATTCCGTCGGCGGTGGTTTTGTCGTGGATGAGGCCCAGGCGTCCAGCGGCGTGGTCGATCTGGACCGCACCGAGTTGCCGTACGATTTCTCCAGCGCCGTCGAATTGTTGAGCCTGTGCCAGACGCACAACCTGCGCGTGGCTGAATTGATGATGGCCAACGAGAAGGTCTGGCGCAGCGAAGAAGAAATCCGCGCCGGCCTGATGAAGTTGTGGCGCGCCATGCAGGATTGCGTCGACCAGGGCCTCAAGCACGAAGGCATCCTTCCCGGCGGACTGAATGTGCGCCGTCGTGCGGCGAAGTTGCACCGCAGTCTGCAGGAGCTGGGCAAACCCAACGTGATCGGCTCGACCTTGAGTGCCATGGAGTGGGTCAACCTGTTCGCCCTGGCGGTCAACGAAGAGAACGCCGCCGGCGGGCGCATGGTCACGGCGCCGACCAACGGCGCGGCGGGGATCATTCCGGCGGTGTTGCACTACTTTATGAAGTTCAGCGAGGCGGTGACGGAGGCCAACGTGGTCGACTATTTCCTCAGCGCCGCAGCGGTGGGAATTCTGTGCAAAAAAAACGCCTCGATCTCCGGCGCCGAAGTCGGTTGCCAGGGCGAAGTGGGTTCGGCCTGCGCGATGGCGGCAGCGGGGCTGGCGGAGATTCTCGGTGCAACGCCGGAGCAGTTGTGCAATGCGGCGGAAATCGGCCTGGAACACAACCTCGGCCTGACCTGCGACCCGGTGGGCGGGCTGGTGCAAGTGCCGTGCATCGAGCGCAATGCGATTGCGGCGGTGAAAGCGATCAACGCGGCGCAGATGGCGCTGCGTGGGGATGGTCAGCACTTTATCTCGCTGGACCGGGTGATCCGCACCATGCGCGATACCGGCGCCGATATGCATGACAAATATAAAGAGACATCGCGGGGTGGGTTGGCGGTTAGCGCGGTGGAGTGTTGAATCAGTAGGGTCGAGTTGTCTGCTTCGCGAGCAAGCCCGCTCCCACATTTGATCTCTGCTGTACACAAAACCATGTTCACTGGAGATCTAATGTGGGAGCGGGCTTGCTCGCGAAGAGGCCAGACCAGTCAAAACTGCGCGCTAAATGAACACCCGATCCCAAACGCGCCACCTTTTAGCGCGTCGCTTACAGATAAGCCCCTTTACCAAACACAGGGATCCAAACCGCCCCTGACCACTCGTCACCCGTGCTTGCGGTGACACTCTCTCCCGGCACCTCGCAGCCCTGTTCCCACAAGTGCTACCGATTTGCTCACGCCCAGCAGGACAGGGCGTCTATCGCCGATAATGGCACTTATATCCACCCGTCGCCGCGCGGCTTATGTAGACATGCCGCGACGTCGTTTTCAGGAGTTATTGAACGCGCATTCAATTTTAGGCATGGCAATTGCTCTGTCATTACAAAGCCCGTCTCCCACGCGAGAACGATGGCAATAACAAGAGCCTCCGCCTGAGGCCATCACCCGCTTTGTGTGAGGAGATACCGCGATGACGACGTCCAACTCCGGGGCCCAACCCCAGAACCGTGCGCCTCAATCCATCGGCTTTCTGCTGTTGGACAATTTCACGCTTATTTCTCTGGCCTCCGCAGTGGAACCCCTGCGCATGGCCAATCAATTGTCCGGCCGCGAGCTGTATCGCTGGTCCACACTCACCGTCGATGGCGGCCAGGTCTGGGCCAGTGACGGCCTGCAGATAACCCCCGACTGCTCCATGCACAAAGCCCCGCCACTGGACACCATCATCGTCTGCGGCGGTATCGGCATCCAGCGCACCGTTACCCGTGAACACGTGTCATGGCTGCAAAGCCAGGCGCGTCAGTCCCGTCGCCTCGGCGCGGTCTGCACCGGCAGCTGGGCCCTGGCCTGCGCCGGCCTGCTGGACGGTTTCGATTGCAGCGTGCACTGGGAATGCCTGGCCTCGATGCAGGAAGCGTTCCCGCGTGTGGCCATGAGCACCCGCTTGTTCACCCTCGACCGTAACCGTTTCACCAGCTCCGGCGGCACCGCGCCACTGGACATGATGCTGCACCTGATCAGTCGCGATCACGGCCGTGAACTGTCCGCCGCGATCTCGGAAATGTTTGTCTACGAACGTATCCGCAACGAGCAGGATCACCAGCGCGTGCCACTCAAGCACATGCTTGGGACCAACCAGCCGAAGTTGCAGGAAATCGTCGCGCTGATGGAAGCCAACCTCGAAGAGCCGATCGACCTCGACGAACTGGCGGTGTACGTCGCCGTTTCGCGTCGACAGCTTGAGCGCCTGTTCCAGAAATACCTGCACTGCTCGCCGTCGCGCTACTACCTGAAGCTGCGCCTGATCCGCGCCCGGCAGTTGCTCAAGCAAACGCCGATGTCGATCATCGAAGTGGCGTCGGTGTGCGGTTTCGTGTCCACGCCGCACTTCTCCAAGTGCTACCGCGAATACTTCGGCATTCCGCCGCGTGACGAGCGCGTAGGCTCCAACACCACGCAACAGGTGGCGATGATGCCGCTGCCGCAAGCGCTGGTGCTGTCGCCGTTGTCCGGGCCGTTGTCGGCGTTGAGTCAGGCGCGCAACGAGTCGACGTTCGCTAGCGTACGGCTCTAGACCATTGTGGCGAGGGGGCTTGTCGGGACGCCGCATGGCCCCGTTCGGCTGCGCAGCAGTCGTAAAGCTTTTAGGGCCGCTTCGCGACCCAACGGGGGCAAGCCCCCTCGCCACAGGTCAGGTTCGGGAGCTCTGCTGATACTCCGCCAACGCTGGCAGCAATTGCTTGTCGATCGCCTGACGCACCGCCGGCAGGATGGTCGCGCTGCTGGTGTACATATCCTTGACCATCTTGCGCAGTTCATATGCCCGGGCATCGTCCAATCCCCTTACCGCACACTCGCAAGCCTGTTCGGCTGTGGCACCGCTCGGCACTTGAAAACCCAACGACTTCAGCTGGCCCAACAGGTCTTCCTGGTCGATCAAATCAGCGTACATCATGACGCAATCCTTCTTCAGGGAACGGTGTCTTGGCTCGATTCTGGTAGGGGGACGAAGTGGCGGCAAGGGCGATTTGTCGCAATGGCCGCAATACCTATGAACAGGTCGTTTTCGGCTAACTTGTGAATCAAGGGAGTGGGCACACTGGACTCAGCTGGCAACACGAAGGTTTGGTCACCCTCGCGCAACGGCTCCTCAACAGTACCCTCCTCAGCTCCGATCCTGTCACGGCTTGATCGGGGTTTTTTTTGCCTGTGATTCAGGGATATTTGAGGTGCATTGACTGACGCCTTCGCGAGCAAGTCGAATCGTCGCACCGCCGCTCCCACATTCAACCGGGTTTTATCAGGAGAATGCGGTCGAATGTGGGAGCGGCGGTGCGACGATTCGACTTGCTCGCGAAGAACGATGACGCGGTCTAGCGTTGCAACACCAGGATCCGCGACAACAACTCATCACGGTCTACATAGCACCCCTGAAAATGCCGGGCGCCACTGGCAGGATCAAACGCATTGCGCGCATGCAGCGTACGGCGGTTATCAAAACACCACAGCTCACCCGGATTCAGCCGCGTCATCAGCCGAAACCGCGCTTCCCGAGTCATCGCGATGAACCGCCGGTAAGCGTGATACAGCCTGGGCATTTGCTCCACTGACGCATCAAACGGCCCGCGCAGGAAATTCGCCATGCGGATTTCCGACACCTGCCCGCGTGCATCCAGCGCGATGATCGGCGCCAGGCAACGGTAGTCGCTGTGACGGTCCTTGTTGCGGAATTCCACGGGGATTTCACAGAGGCTTTTAAACGCCTCCGGATCTTCACTGCGCAAGGCATCGGCGATGGCAAAACCGTCGACGAAAATACTCTCGCCACCGTCGGCGTCATTGACCAGGCAATGCAGGAATTGCAGGCCAGGTTGCAGCTCCCGGGTCGGCAGATCGCTGTGCAACGGCAGGTTGAAAGCGGTGTAGGCATTGCTGTCGGCATCGGCCTTGGATTGCACGTTGAACAGCACGCCGAAATTGCTCTCGCGGATAAAGGAGATCCGCTGGGCGATCAATTTCAGCGAGCCCGGCTCAGTGGGGACGCCGCGCACTTGAGTCAGGCCGATATCGCGCACTGCCAGCAGCCATTGCAGCAGGGCGTCGTTGTCATTCATCAGGGCCTTGTATTCGAACACCGGCAGCTGCAAATCCTGCTGCCAAAGCCTGGCCTTGGGTTTACGCGCCTCGCGTTCGGCACGGGACTCATCGTCATACGCATGGGCACGCAGCCAGCCGGGGTCGAAGCGGCTGAGATGACCGTCCTGCCAATCGATGCAGAGACAACCTTCAGCATCGACGCGTGAATCGGTGGGCGACAGGGTTTCGGCGACATCGACGATTTCCAGCACTTGCTCGCGGGTCACGGTATAGACGCATTGCGGGCACGGGCAGTTGTCGCGCAACCACTGATGATGAAAGGGGCTGACACGACCGTCCGCCCAGTTCACTTGAATTCGGTCCGCCAGGGTGTGCACGGCGGTCAACGCGCTGATCAACGGGTAGGTACGGAAGTCGGCAAAAGCGGCGGCGGTGTTCAATGGCGATCTCCTTGTTATTTTTTTGGAGGTAAAGCGATCACTCGACCAATGTACTCGGGGGTGGGCAAGTCAGTCTGTTCGGCGACGATGGCTTGCAGCTTACTGAGCGACAGTTCGCTGAATGGCGCGGATCGCGGCCCGGCGAGGTCGACGTGCAGCAACATTTGCTCGTTGCCGGCCAACTCCTTGTCGTCACCGACCAGATGCAGGCTGTGGTAGAGGTGCAGGCGCTTGCTGTCGTGGCCAATGATTTGCGTGTGCACTTCGACGTCAGCGTCGAGCTTCACTTCGTGCAGGTAATTGAGGTGCAGTTCGAGGGTGAACAGTGAGTGACCGCTGGCTTCGCGGTTGTTGCTGTCGAGCCCTAAGCGATCCATCAGCGCGTCGGTGGCGTAGCTGAAGATCAGCAGGTAGAAGGCGTCGCGCAGGTGGCCGTTGTAGTCGACCCAGTCGGGGATGATGCGGGTTTGGTAGGTGGTGAGGGTGGGCATGATGTCTGTTCCAGAATTAAGGGTGACTGGACCGTCGTCTTCGCGAGCAAGCCCGCTCCCACAGGGGATTTGTGGTGTGAACAATGTCTATTTCACAACGCAGAACCAATGTGGGAGCGGGCTTGCTCGCGAAGGGGCCAGACCTGCTGATGGGTTATTCGCTGAAGGCCATCCCATGCTTCTCTTTGGTGGTCTTCACCGCCTCCAGCACCGCCAGCAGGCAATCATCACGATAGCGCTCCAGCGCCGAAATGCTGTGCGTCCCCAGCTGATCAGTGGTGCCATCCACCACGTCATCGATCAATTTGTCGGTCAGCTCTGGCGCTGGTAAATAGGTCCAGGGCAATTGCAGGGCCGGCCCGAATTGCGCCATGAAGTGGCGCATCCCGGCATCACCGCCGGCCAGCGTGTAGGTCAGGAACGTGCCCATGAACGACCAGCGCAAACCCGCGCCAAAACGAATCGCGTCATCGATTTCACCGGTGGTCGCCACGCCGTCGTTCACCAGGTGCAGCGCCTCACGCCAGAGCGCTTCGAGCAAGCGGTCGGCGATAAAACCCGGGACTTCCTTGCGCACGTGGAGCGGACGCATCCCCAGGGATTCATACACTTTCATCGCCGCTTGAACAGCTTCCGGTGCGGTGTTTTTACCACCGACCACTTCCACCAGCGGCAGCAGGTACACCGGGTTGAACGGGTGGCCGACCACGCAGCGTTCCGGGTGGGTTGCGCTCTCGTAGAACTCGCTCGGCAACAGGCCCGAAGTACTTGAACCGATCAAGGCATTGGGCTTGGCGGCGGCGCTGATTTTGCTGTGCAGTTCCAGTTTCAGATCGAGGCGCTCGGGGGCGCTTTCCTGGATGAAATCGGCCTCGCGAACGCATTCTTCAATCGTCGCGACAAAGCGCAGGCGATCCTGAGAAGCGCCCGGCGCCAGGCCTTGTTTCTCCAGTGCGCCCCAGGCGTTGGCGACGCGTTTGCGCAGGACGGCCTCGGCACCGGGGGCCGGGTCCCAGGCGATCACGTCAAGGCCATGGGCGAGGGCGCGGGACACCCAACCGCTGCCGATGACACCGCTGCCCAGGGCTGCGAAGGTTTTGATTTCGGTGATAAAAGTCATGGCGACGTCCTGTAAGAATTAGGTGACCTAATGTGGGAGCGGGCTTGCTCGCGAAAGCGGAGTGTCAGTCGACAGAGATGTCGGATGTGACTGCCTCTTCGCGAGCAAGCCCGCTCCTACAGGTAATGTGTAGGTGTGGGTTAACCGCGCTTGGTCAGGCCCATTTTTGCCCGGCCTTCCGCCGGGGTCAGAACCCGGGCGCCGAGGCGGCTGAGGATTTCGCCGGCGCGTTCGACCAGTTGGCCGTTGGTCGCCAGTACACCCTTGTCCAGCCAGATGTTGTCTTCCAGCCCGACCCGCACGTTGCCGCCGAGCAGCACCGCTTGCGCCGCCATCGGCATCTGCATGCGGCCAATACCAAAGCCTGCCCACACAGCATTGGCCGGCAGGTTGTCGACCATGGCTTTCATGGTGGTGGTGTCGGCCGGGGCGCCCCACGGGATGCCCAGGCACAGCTGGAACAACGGGTCGTCGAGCAGGCCTTCCTTGATCAGCTGCTTGGCGAACCACAGGTGACCGGTGTCGAAGATTTCCAGCTCGGCTTTCACGCCCAGCTCTTGAATACGTTTGGCGCCGGCACGTAGTTGGGCCGGGGTGGACACGTAAATGGTGTCGCCATCGCCGAAATTCAGGGTGCCGCAATCGAGGGTGCAGATTTCCGGCAGCAGTTCTTCGACGTGCGCCAGACGGGTCAGCGGGCCGACCAGGTCGGTGTTCGGGCCGAACTCCATCGGGTTCTCGCCGGCGCCGATTTCCAGGTCACCGCCCATGCCGGCGGTGAGGTTGACGATGATGTCGACGTCGGCCTCGCGTATGCGCTCCATCACTTCACGGTACAACGCCACGTCGCGGCTGAACTTGCCGGTTTCGGGGTTGCGCACATGGCAGTGGACCACGGTGGCGCCAGCCTTGGCGGCTTCCACGGCGGCAGCGGCGATTTGTTTCGGGGTGACCGGCACGTGTGGGCTCTTGCTGGTCGTGTCGCCAGCACCGGTGAGTGCGCAGGTGATGATGACGTCGTGGTTCATTGGGCGGTTCCTTACAGGCGAGTGTTTTTCAGGAGAAAAGCCGGGCGTGGTGGTCCCGTTCGCAGCCCGCTCGGGCTGCGAATCGGTGGTTCGGTTCCAGGATTTATTTACTGGTCAGTTGCAGGTTTTCAGCCGCTGGTTTGCCATCGAAGGTGGTTACGCCTTCGAGCCAGCGCTGCTTGTCTTGCGGGTGATCTTTCAGCCATTGCCTGGCCGATTCGAAGGCGTCCTTGTGATCCAGCAGCGGCTGCATCATCCGGCTCTCGTCTTCGGCGGTGTAGGTCAGGTTGCTCAACAAGCGACCGATGTTCGGGCACTGTTCGGCGTATTTCGGCGCGGTGACGGTCCAGACCGTGGCCATGCCTTCGTTCGGGCCGAGGGCGTTGTCACTGCCGGTGAGGTAGGTCATCTTCACGTTGACGTTCATCGGGTGCGGCGCCCAGCCGAAGAACACCACGGCCTCGTTGCGGCGCACGGCGCGATCCACGGCGGCAAGCATGCCGGCTTCGCTGGACTCGACCAGCTGGAACTTGCCGAGGCCGAACTGGTTCTTGGCGATCATCGCCTTGATCTGGGTATTGGCGCCCGAGCCAGGCTCGATGCCGTAGATCTTGCCGCCCAGTTCCTTCTCGAACTTGGCGATGTCGGCGAAGGTTTTCAGGCCCTTGTCGGCGAGGTAGGTCGGTACGGCGAGGGTTGCGCGGGCGTCTTTGAGGCTTGGGGCTTGCAGCACTTTGACCTGGTTGCCATCGACGAACGGAGTGATGGTCTGGGTCATCAGCGGGTTCCAGTAACCGAGGAACAAGTCCAGGCGCTGGTCGCGGATCCCGGCGAAGATAATCTGCTGGGACGCGCTGGTTTGTTTGGTGTTGTAGCCGAGGCCATCGAGCAGGACCTGGGTCATGGCACTGGTGGCGATCACGTCGGTCCAGTTCACTACGCCCATGCGCACGTTCTGGCACGAGGCGGGTTCGGCGGCCATGACGCTGGCGCTCAGCAAAGCGGTACCACTGAGTGCAAGAACACAGCTGCTGATCAGTCGTTTCATCTCAGGTTCCTCGGCAGTTCGTTATTGTGGGTCCCGGAGTCTGATGCGCCGGTGATGCCAAGTTACGCAGCTAAAGGCCCGTGAAAGCGCACCACGGCGACCAGCTCTTGCACTGCAGCGACCTGTCCTCTTGAATGCCTGTCGCAAGTGGCGTATCAACGTCCACACGCTCCCCGCCCTCTCGTTACCCCAATCGAGTGCGCTCCATGTCCCAGGATTTCTACTTCTTGTTGATGCCGGGTTTCTCGGCGATTGGATTTATCTCGGCCATCGAGCCGCTGCGGGTCGCCAATCGCTTTCGCGGCGAGCTGTATCGCTGGCATGTATTGAGCGCCGACGGCGGGGCGGTACTGGCCAGCAACGGCATGTCGGTCAACGCCGACGCGGCGCTGGAACCGCTGAAGAAAGGCGCGACGCTATTGGTGGTCGCCGGTTTCGAACCGCTGAAATTCGCCACCCCGGCACTGGAGCACTGGTTGCGCCGTCTCGACAATGAAGGCGTGACCCTCGGCGCCATCGACACCGGCAGCTTCATCCTCGCCGAGGCCGGCCTGCTCGACGGCCATCGCCTGACGCTGCACTGGGAAGCCATCGACGCCTTCAAGGAATCGTATCCACAGCTGAGCGTCACCCAGGAGCTGTTCGAGATCGACCGCCGCCGCATCACTTCGGCCGGCGGCACCGCCTCCATCGACCTGATGCTCGACCTCATCGCCCAGGCCCACGGCCCGGAACTGGCGATCCAGGTCAGCGAACAATTCGTACTCGGCCGCATCCGCCCACGCAAAGACCACCAGCGCATGGAAGTCGCCACGCGCTATGGCATCAGCAACAAGAAGCTGGTTCATGTGATCGGCGAGATGGAACAACACAGCGAACCGCCGCTGACCACGCTGGAACTGGCGGAATCGATCAAGGTGACGCGGCGGCAACTGGAGCGATTGTTTCGCTTGCACCTGAACGACACGCCGAGCAATTTCTATCTGCGGTTGCGATTGGAAAAGGCCCGGCAGCTACTGCGTCAAACGGACATGAGCGTGCTGGAAGTGAGTATTGCGTGCGGGTTTGAATCGCCGTCGTATTTCACCCGTAGCTATCGGGCGAAGTTTGCGCGGTGCCCGCGGGAAGACCGCCGGCGTTTGGGGGATGGGCGAGAGCTGGTTTGAGCCAAACGCAAAACGAAGCGTGGAAGCGGGCTTGCTCGCGAAATCGGTCAGTCATTCAACATTGATGTTGGCTGACACAACGCCTTCGCGAGCAAGCCCGCTCCCACATTTGATCTGCGTTCGCTTCTATTTCTTCATCAGCATTGAGCATGCCGCTTTAAACGCTTCATGCTGATACTTGTTCAGCGTCGCCGGCGGTTCGAAATCATGCTTCTTGCTCTGCGCATTGATCGTCTGCGGCGACAGCAGCGTCACCTCGCAATTCTCCAGCAGCTGAAACACACCCTCGATCTTGAACGTGGTCGGCCCACCGGCGAACTCGCCTTTCTTGCTGCGCTTCTTGATCGCAATCCGATCGATTGAGTTCTCGCGCACAAACGACGCCACCTGAGCAGCAAAGACTTTGACGTTCGCCGCCTCATCGTCATCGTCGAGGGCGATTTTCTTTGTGTTGAGGGCGATATGGCTCAGGGTCGAACCGTCGAGGGAGGCCACGGCGATGATCGCTTCGCTGCCTTTGATTTCAATGCCGCAGATTTTCATTTCGATCCCTTTCCCGGTAGATGTTGTGCAGCTTACAGCTCAAAGAATAACCGTAATGGGGGCGCAAGAAGTCGGAAAGGTTTTTTAAGTTAAAATAAAAGATCAAATATTATCCGTTAATGGCAAATTATCATGTGTATGGACAATATATTATCCCCTGAGTGTTGGGTTTCTATCGCGCTGCTACACTTGCTCATATTCCTCTTGAGGTCGACCTGTGGCCCTTACCCATATTCTCTACTCCCCCGGAGAGATCGCTTTACAGATTGCCGGGAATGCCAAGCGCCTGAGACTCAGCAAGAACCTTTCGCGACGCACGCTCGCGCAAAAATCAGGTGTTCCCGAGTCGAATATCAAGCGCTTTGAAACGACCGGCAAGATCTCTCTGGATGGCTTGTTGCTCATTGCAATTTGCCTCGGGGCGGAAGAGCCGTTGACGAGTTTATTCGCCTCTACGCCGTCGCTGACACTCCAGGAACTGAAAAATTACGAAAGGGCTCGTGGCCGACAATGAAAATCGTCAACGCACTCAGCGTCATGCTTCAAGGTTCAAGAGTCGGCGAGTTGGTCGCGATTCCACGTCGGGGCGTGTTCTTTTCTTATGATCCGGGGTGGTTGGCGAAAGGCTTCAACCTTGCGCCGTTTCACATGGATTTCTCGATCAAGCCACAGAGCGCGGCTGATCCGCTGCTGTTCGACGGTCTGCACGGCGCGTTCAGTGATTCGTTGCCCGATGGTTGGGGACTGCTGCTCATGGATCGATTCTTTCGCAGTCAATTGGGCGTCGAGCGCCACGCAATCGGCCCGCTGGACCGCCTGGCATACATGGGTAATCGCAGTATGGGCGCGCTTGAATACGTGCCGATGTTCGAAACCGTTGAAGCAAACGAGGATCTCGACTTGGCTGCCCTCTTCGAGGCTTCACAAACGATATTTTCAGGCAGCACTGACGAGGTCATCAATTCTCTGCGACTGGCTGGCGGTTCCCCCGGTGGAGCAAGACCTAAAGCGGTGATCGGCCTTTCGCCGGACAAACATCGCGCCGTTTCGTCATTTGGCAAAATGCCCGTGGGTTTTGAGCACTGGTTAATCAAGTTTCGCTGTGAAGAGGAACATCGAGACAGTGGCGCCATTGAGCAGGTGTATGCGCTGATGGCCCATCGGGCAGGCATCGAAATTTCCGAATCGAAACTGTTTCAAGTAGAAACCACGAAGGGCACGGAGCAATTTTTCGCCACGAAACGCTTCGATCGGGAAGAAGGCACCAAGCGCCACATGCTTACCGCTGCGGCGATTCTATACGCGGACTTCCGGACGCCAAGCCTCGATTACAGTGATTTACTGCGAGCGACCTGGGCAATGACCAAGGACGCGGCAGAGGTCGAGAAAATGGCCCGATTAATGGTGTTCAACGCTCTCGCTCACAACCACGATGATCACGCAAAGAACTTCTCGTTTTTTGGCGAGAAGGATGGCTGGAAAATGGCGCCGGCCTACGACCTGACCTTTTCCAACACCGCCGGGCGCGGTAACGAACACACCACAGCATTCGCGGGAAGAGGCAAGCCCTCACGCAAGGCGCTGATTGAGGTGTGCAAACCCTTCAGTTTCCTTGCGCCGGAACGCTACATGGAACAAACGCTGGATGCTTTTTCCGGGTGGGATGCCTGTTGCGCCGATCTGGGCGTCGATAAAACGACGAAACAAAAACTGCTGGCCACGCTTGAGTCCGTATGGCGGGCGCTCTAACGCGTCATTCCTGCCCAATCGACTCCAAAAACTCCGACCGCTCATCACTCATCCGCGCCACGCAATCATTCTGCGCAATCGTGAACGCCTTGCTACCACTCGTCGCCGGAAACGCTTCAACCGCGCAATCCGCATCCCGGGTCTTCAGCCATTGCTGTTGGGCGGCTTTGAGTTTGGCGGTGATGTCGGCCAGTTGGGACGGGTTCTTGCCGTAGGCCGTTTGCATGCGTTCGGCCAGGCCCTGGTAGTTTTCTTTGAGCAGGTCTTCGGCGGTGGTTCGGCTGAAGGCCGAGCATTCGAGGGTCTGGACGTCGTTTTCGACTTTGTCGCAGGGGTTGTCGTCGGATTCTTCAGCGGCGTGTACGCCGGTCGCTATCAGTGCCAAAGCCAGGAAGATCGATTTCATTGCGTCGCCGCCCCAATCCAAAAGTGCATTCAGTAAAGCAGCGAATTCTGGCCCATGCGCAGACCCTTGAACAGGTGGGCAATGGTGCCCCGCGGCGACCCTTTGTCGCGGATTGACGCTTTCGGCAAACCCCCTGTCGTTTTTGCACCCGGCTGCCCCGTCCCTCAGGCATATGCTGGCCCCAAAGCGCCGGCACACGATTCGGCGCATGAATTGCCAATAGGGGACAGCCTGATGAGCCCAGCCGAATTGCACGCCGACAGTATCGTTATCGACGGGCTGATTATCGCCAAGTGGAACCGTGAACTGTTCGAAGACATGCGCAAGGGCGGTCTGACCGCAGCCAACTGCACCGTGTCGGTGTGGGAGGGCTTCCAGGCCACCGTCAATAACATCGCCGCCAGTCAGAAGCTGATTCGCGAGAACAGCGACCTGGTGATTCCGGTGCGCACCACCGCCGACATCCGTAAAGCCAAGGAGCAGGGCAAGACCGGCATCCTGTTCGGCTTCCAGAATGCTCACGCGTTTGAAGACCAGATCGGCTATGTCGAGGTGTTCAAGCAGCTCGGCGTCGGCATCGTGCAGATGTGCTACAACACCCAGAACCTGGTGGGCACCGGCTGCTACGAGCGCGATGGCGGCCTGTCGGGCTTCGGTCGCGAAATCGTTGCCGAGATGAACCGTGTGGGCGTCATGTGCGACCTGTCCCACGTTGGCTCGAAAACCTCCGAGGAAGTCATTCTCGAATCGAAGAAGCCGGTGTGCTACTCGCACTGCCTGCCGTCGGGTCTGAAAATCCACCCGCGCAACAAGTCCGACGAAGAACTGAAGTTCATCGCCGATCACGGCGGTTTCGTCGGCGTGACCATGTTCGCGCCGTTCCTGGCCAAAGGCATCGACTCGACCATCGACGACTACGCCGAGGCCATCGAATACACCATGAACATCGTCGGTGAAGACGCCATCGGCATCGGCACTGACTTCACCCAGGGCCATGGCCAGGACTTCTTCGAATACCTGACCCATGACAAAGGCTACGCCCGCCGCCTGACCAGCTTCGGCAAGATCATTAACCCGCTGGGCATCCGCACCGTCGGCGAGTTCCCGAACCTGACCGAAACCTTGCTCAAGCGCGGCCACTCCGAGCGCGTGGTGCGCAAGATCATGGGCGAGAACTGGGTGAACGTCCTCAAGGACGTCTGGGGCGAATAAGCCCCTTTCAAACACGATTCCTGTAGCAGCTGCCGAGGTACGAGGCTGCGTTGCGGTCCGCAGGACCGCCCTCGGGGCCGCTTCGCAGCCCAACGCAGCCTCGCAGGCTCGACAGCTGCTACGGGACAACAGCACAACGAATTTTTCTGGAGTTAAGTTTCCATGGCCAAGATCGCCCCGCAATTGCCAATCGAAGTCGACAGCGAAACCGGTGTCTGGACCTCCGACGCCCTGCCGATGCTGTACGTGCCACGTCACTTCTTCGTGAATAACCACATGGGCATCGAGGAAGTGCTGGGCGCCGACGCCTACGCCGAAATCCTCTACAAGGCCGGCTACAAATCCGCCTGGCACTGGTGTGAAAAAGAAGCCGAATGCCACGGCCTGGAAGGCGTCGCGGTGTTCGAGCACTACATGAAGCGCCTGTCGCAACGCGGCTGGGGCCTGTTCAAGATCCAGGACATCGACCTCGACAAAGGCACCGCCAGCGTCAAGCTCGAACACTCGGCGTTCGTTTACGTCTACGGCAAGGTCGGGCGCAAGGTCGACTACATGTTCACCGGTTGGTTTGCCGGTGCCATGGACCAGATTCTGCAGGCCCGGGGCAGCAAGATCCGTACGGTTGCCGAGCAAGTCTACGGTGGCTCCGAAGAAGGCCACGACGACGGTTTGTTCACCGTCAAGCCGTTGTAAGTCGAGGACCCCGCCATGGCTTTCGAAGCAATGTTCCAGCCGATCCAGATCGGCAAACTGACCATCCGTAACCGCGTGCTGAGCACCGCGCACGCCGAGGTCTATGCCACCGACGGCGGCATGACCACCGACCGGTACGTCAAGTATTACGAAGAGAAAGCCAAGGGCGGGATCGGCCTGGCGATTTGCGGCGGCTCCTCCAGTGTGGCCATCGACAGCCCGCAAGGCTGGTGGAAGTCGGTCAACCTGGCCGACGACCGGATTATTCCGCACTTCCAGAACCTGGCCGATGCCATGCACAAGCATGGCGCCAAGATCATGATCCAGATTACCCACATGGGCCGTCGTTCGCGCTGGGACGGCGAGCATTGGCCAACCCTGCTGTCGCCATCGGGCATCCGTGAACCGGTGCACCGCGCGACCTGCAAAACCATCGAGCCGGAAGAAATCTGGCGGGTGATCGGCAACTACGCCAGCGCCGCCGCACGCGCCAAGGCCGGTGGCCTGGATGGCGTTGAACTGTCCGCCGTGCACCAGCACATGATCGACCAGTTCTGGAGCCCGCGCGTCAACAAACGTACCGACGAATGGGGTGGTAGCTTCGAGAATCGCATGCGTTTCGGCCTGGAAGTGTTGAAGGCTGTGCGGGCTGAAGTCGGCCCGGATTTCTGCGTCGGCATCCGTCTGTGCGGTGACGAGTTCCACCCGGATGGTTTGTCCCACGAGGACATGAAGCAGATCGCCAAGTACTACGACGACACCGGCATGATCGACTTCATCGGCGTGGTCGGCTCGGGTTGCGACACCCACAACACCCTGGCCAACGTTATCCCCAACATGAGTTATCCACCGGAGCCTTTCCTGCACTTGGCGGCCGGAATCAAGGAAGTCGTGAAGGCCCCGGTCCTGCACGCGCAGAACATCAAGGACCCGAACCAGGCGACCCGTATTCTGGAAGGCGGCTACGTCGACATGGTCGGCATGACCCGCGCCCACATTGCGGACCCGCACCTGATCGCCAAGATCAAAATGGGCCAGGTCGACCAGATCAAGCAATGCGTCGGCGCCAACTACTGCATCGACCGTCAGTACCAGGGCCTGGACGTGCTGTGCATCCAGAACGCCGCGACCTCCCGTGAATACATGGGCGTGCCGCACATCATCGAGAAATCGACCGGTGTGAAGCGCAAGGTTGTGGTGGTCGGTGCCGGTCCTGCCGGGATGGAAGCGGCGCGTGTGTCGGCTGAACGTGGCCACGACGTGACCCTGTTCGAGAAGAAAGAATTCATCGGCGGCCAGATCACGACCGCTTCGAAAGCCCCGCAACGGGACCAGATCGCCGGTATCACCCGCTGGTTCCAACTGGAACTGGCACGCTTGAAAGTCGACCTGCGCCTCGGCGTGGCGGCGGATGCGGCAACCATTCTCGACCTGCGCCCGGACGTGGTGGTACTCGCCGTCGGCGGTCATCCATTCCTGGAGCAGAACGAGCACTGGGGCGCGGCTGAAGGCCTGGTGGTCAGCAGCTGGGACATCCTCGACGGCAAGGTAGCGCCGGGCAAGAACGTGCTGGTCTACGACACCATTTGCGAGTTCACCGGGATGTCGACCGCCGACTTCCTCGCCGACAAGGGCAGCCAGGTCGAGATCGTCACTGACGACATCAAGCCAGGCGTGGCGATTGGCGGCACCTCGTTCCCGACGTACTACCGCAGCATGTACCCGAAAGAAGTGATCATGACCGGGGACATGATGCTGGAGAAGGTCTACCGCGAAGGCGACAAGCTGGTGGCGGTATTGGAAAACGAATACACCGGCGCCAAAGAGGAGCGGGTGGTGGACCAGGTTGTCGTCGAAAACGGCGTGCGTCCGGACGAAGAAATCTACTACGCGCTGAAGGAAGGCTCGCGCAACAAAGGCCAGATGGACATCGAAGCCCTGTTCGCGATTCAGCCGCAACCTTCGCTGAGCCAGGCAGGCGACGGCTACTTGCTGTTCCGCATCGGCGACTGCGTGGCGCAGCGCAACACGCACGCCGCCATTTATGACGCACTCCGGCTCTGTAAGGATTTTTGACGGCTTAGCTGCAAGCCGTAAGCTGCAAGCCACAAGTAAAAGCTCAGCTTCACCGCCGCTTTTACTTGCAGCTTGTAGCTTGTTGCTTGCACCTCGCCAGAGGTGACTCTGATGTTGAACACCCTTCTTCCAATCCTGTTGTTCGCTGCCCTGGGCCTTGCGGTTCTGGGCGCGTTGCGGCGGGTGGCCATGTGGCGCCGGGGCCGAGCCTCGAAGGTCGACCTGATCGGCGGCCTGTTTGCCATGCCCAAGCGCTACATGGTCGATTTGCACCATGTCGTCGCGCGGGACAAATACATCGCCAACACCCACGTCGCCACGGCCGGTGGTGCGGTGGCGTCCATCGTGCTGGCGATTCTGGTGCACGGTTTCGGCTTGCATAACCGCATCCTCGGTTATGCGCTGCTGTTGATGACGGCCGTGATGTTCGTCGGTGCGATCTTTGTCTACCTGCGTCGGCGCAACCCGCCGGCGCGCCTGTCAAAAGGCCCGTGGATGCGCCTGCCGAAAAGCCTGTTGGCGTTCTCGGCATCGTTTTTCCTGCTGACCCTGCCGGTCGCCGGCATCCTTCCGGAAAACTTCGGCGGTTGGCTGGTCGCTGCGATCCTCGGCGTCGGTGTGCTGTGGGGTGTTAGCGAACTGTTCTTCGGCATGACCTGGGGCGGGCCGATGAAGCACGCCTTCGCCGGCGCTTTGCACCTGGCCTGGCACCGTCGCGCCGAGCGTTTTAATGGTGGCCGTTCCACCGGTTTGAAACCGCTGGACCTGAACGATCCAAACGCGCCACTGGGCGTGGAAAAACCCAAGGATTTCACCTGGAACCAACTGCTCGGCTTCGACGCCTGCGTGCAGTGCGGTAAGTGCGAAGCCGCGTGCCCGGCGTTCGCCGCCGGCCAGCCGCTGAACCCGAAAAAACTGATTCAAGACATGGTCGTTGGCCTGGCCGGTGGCACCGATGCCAAATTCGCTGGCAGCCCTTATCCGGGCAAAGCCATCGGCGAACACGCGGGCAATCCGCATCAACCGATCGTCAACGGTCTGGTGGACGCAGAAACCCTGTGGTCCTGCACCACCTGCCGTGCCTGCGTCGAGGAATGCCCGATGATGATCGAGCACGTCGACGCCATCGTCGACATGCGCCGCCATCTGACCCTGGAAAAAGGCGCGACCCCGAACAAGGGCGCCGAAGTCCTGGAAAACCTGATCGCCACCGACAACCCGGGCGGTTTTGCGCCGGGCGGTCGGATGAACTGGGCTGCGGACCTTAACCTGACGCTGATGAGCGAAAAGAAATCCGTCGACGTGCTGTTCTGGGTCGGCGACGGCGCGTTCGACATGCGCAACCAGCGCACCCTGCGCGCCTTCGTCAAAGTGCTTAAAGCGGCCAAGGTCGACTTCGCGGTGCTCGGTCTGGAAGAACGCGACAGCGGTGACGTCGCCCGACGTCTGGGCGACGAAGCGACATTCCAACTGTTGGCCAAACGCAACATCCAGACCCTGGCCAAATACAGCTTCAACCGCATCGTCACCTGCGACCCGCACAGCTTCCACGTGCTGAAAAACGAGTACGGCGCCTTCGACGGCAACTACCTCGTACAGCACCACAGCACCTACATGGCGGAAATCATCGGCGCTGGTGCCTTGAATCTCGGCCAGCACAAAGGCAGCAGCGTGACCTACCACGACCCGTGCTACCTCGGTCGCTACAACGGCGAATATGAGGCGCCGCGTGAAGTGCTGCGCGCCCTCGGTATCGAAGTGAAAGAGATGCAACGCTCCGGCTTCCGCTCGCGCTGCTGCGGCGGCGGTGGCGGCGCACCGATCACCGACATTCCGGGCAAGCAACGGATCCCCGACATGCGCATGGAAGACATCCGCGAAACCGGCGCCGAACTGGTGGCCGTGGGTTGCCCACAATGTACCGCGATGCTCGAAGGCGTGGTCGAACCGCGTCCGCTGATCAAAGACATCGCCGAACTGGTGGCCGACGCATTGCTCGAAGATGCCGCACCGAGCAAACCGGCTGCACCGGCCCAACGTGAACCTGCGGAGGCCCACTGATGAGCGACATTATCCGCCGCGACCCCCGCGCCGAATGGATTGCCCGTAACCGCTTGCATCCGCTGCACGCGGCCATGCAACCGGCGCAACACAGCTGGATGGGCCCCAACGGCGTCATCCGCAAGAATCTGCACGGCATCGGTTTTATCGGCCCCAACGGCATCAAGCGCATTGACCGCAGCGGCGCTCAACAGGGCGGTGCGACTAAACGTACGGCTGCCGTTGAAGTGCAATTGCCGCTGCATTCAGTGCCGGCACCGGCGTTCTACATCAGCGTGGTGCCGGACATGGTCGGCGGTCGCTTGAGCAGCCACGACCGCGACTTGCTGGGCCTGGCTCATCAGTTGGCTGGCCAGGACGGCGCGGTATTGGCCGTGGTCTTCGGCGAACACAAGGAAAACGCCTTTGCGACGGCGGGTGTTGATCGTTTGCTGGTGCTGGAAGGCGAAGAATTCAGCGGTTATGCACCGGAACAACGGGTCCAGGGCCTGCGGGCTGTGGATAACCAGTTCAGCCCGCGTCACTGGTTGCTGCCGGACAGCCGCAGCGGCGGTGGTGAACTGGGTCGACGCTTTGCCGCCGCACTGGGCGAACGCCCGGCCACGCGGGTCTGGCAGGTCAAGGACGAGGAATGCATCGGCCGCGCCGGTAAGGGTTTGCAAGACCTTGCGCGCCCGGTTGCACGCTTGATTCTGGCCGCCGCCGAATGCGCCGAACCGGTCAGCGAAACTCGTCACGAAGCCTTGCCTGTGGAGTTATCCACAGCCGTGGTACGCAGCCTGTCGCGCATCGAAGATTTGGGCGCGGTGGCGGTGGACCCGGCGGCGATTCCGATGGCCGAAGCCGAATTCATTTTTTCCGGCGGCAACGGGGTCAAGGACTGGGGCCTTTTCCACAGGACCGCCGAAGCGCTGGGCGCCACCGAAGGCGCCTCCCGTGTGGCGGTGGACGATGGCTTCATGGCGCGCGACCGTCAGGTCGGCGCGTCCGGCACCTGGGTCACCGCGCGGGTGTATGTGGCGGTGGGCATTTCCGGGGCGATCCAGCACCTGCAAGGCATCGGTGCCTGCGACAAGGTGGTGGCGATCAACCTCGACCCTGGCTGCGACATGATCAAAAGGGCCGATCTGTCGGTAATCGGCGAGAGCGCCGAGATTCTTCAAGCCTTGATCGATGCGATTGCGGCTTACCGCAACGACGCCAAGCGCGATGCGGCTTAAGGGAAGGAAAGGGTTATGAGCACGAAAATCATCAGCCTGGTGTCCATCGGCGCCCACCCGACCTCCGGCCGGCCACGTCGCGCGGAGCAGGATGCGCGGGCAGTGGAACTGGGCCTGCAACTGGCTGGGGATAACCTGCAAGTGCTGCATGCCGGCGACGTCGCGGAACCGGCGCTGCGCGCTTATCTGGGCATGGGCCTGGAGCAGTTGCATGTGCTGGAACAACCATCAGGCGCGGATGCCTTGCCGGCGTTGACCGCTTATTTGCGCGATGCGGGGGCGCAAGTCGTATTGACCGGCAGTCAGGCAGAAACCGGCGAAGGGTCGGGCATGTTGCCGTTCCTGCTGGCGGAAAGCCTCGGCTGGCCGCTGGTGGTCGGGTTGGCGCAGGTGGAATCCATCGACGGCCATTCGGCGCTGGTGCTGCAAGCCTTGCCGCGTGGTCAGCGTCGTCGCTTGAAAGTGCGCCTGCCGTTTCTCGCGACGGTGGATAACGCTGCGCCGAAGCCTCGGCAAAGCGCCTACGGTCCGGCTCGACGAGGCGTGCTGCAAGCCGATGAAGTCGAAGTGATCGACGATGAACTGCTGGCGGTCGCCACGTTGCAACCGGCCAAACCCCGGCCTAAACGCCTCAAGGTGATCAAGGCCAAGAGCGGCGCCGACCGGATGAAAGCCGCCACGGCCAAGGCCAGTGGCGGCGGCGGGCAGGTGCTCAAAGGCGTCACGGCGCAAGCGGGTGCCGAGGCCATTCTCAAGTTACTGATCGAAGAAGGCGTGGTCCGCTAACGCACATCCAGTGAAGATCTAATGTGGGAGCGGGCTTGCTCGCGAAGGCGGTGGTTCAGTTGACATCAATGTTGAATGTCAGGCCCCTTTCGCGAGCAAGCCCGCTCCCACAAGGGGAAACAATGACCGTTGAATTTCGTTCGGCCCTGCGCGCGGATGCGCGGGAGATTGCTCGCTTGTTCCAGATTTCATCAGAGGGCGCTTCGGATTACATCTGGAGCCAGATAGCCGAGCCCGGCCAGGACCTGCTGGACGTCGGCGCCCTGCGCTATGCCCGCGACGATGTGGATTTCTCCTGGCAAAATTGCCTGATCGCCGAGGCAAACGGGGAAGTCATTGGCATGATGCACAGCTACGTGATGCGTCATGACCCGATGGCAGCGCCCGTCACCGACCCGGTGCTGGCGCCGTACGCCACCCTGGAAATCCCTGACACCCTCTACATTTCCAGCCTGGCGCTGCATGAGGGCTGGCGCAACCAGGGCCTGGGCAAGCAATTCCTCGCCTACGCCTACGACCGCGCTAATCAATTGGGGCTCAATGGCCTGAGCCTGATCGACTACGCCGCCAACACCGGCGCCCGGCGGTTTTACGAACGACATGGTTTCCGTATCGTCGACACCTGCCAGATCACGCCCCACCCGATGATCCGGGTTACGGGTGAAGCCTATCTGATGTACCGGCCGTAGGGCTGGCTCCCGCCATACCACTCGGTGAACTACAGTTTTGCTGTGCGCTGGTTAAGGGTGCAGCACGGTTCACGGAGCTTTCAGATGTTCAGCGCTGAGTCGTAAAACCCGTTTTCAGGCGTGGTTGAACATGAAGGCGTTGCGTTGGCGTGCGACCTGGTTGCTCTGTGGGGTGATGTGCGTGCCTGCCGGGTTGATGGCGGCTGCCAACACTGAGTCCGATCAGGATTTTTATCAGTGGCTGGAGTCGGACCAGGGGCAAACAGCCTCCTTGGCCCAACTGCGCACGCGCTGCGACAAGGTTGTGGACGCCACAAACAACCTCAACTGTTCAGTGTCCGTGTTCGCCCGAATGTTCGAGGCCAAAGCTGCCAATCAATTGCCCGATTACTACTTGGCGATCAGGCGCCGCCATGCTCAGGCCATCGCGAGTGACCCCGAACTCAACGTCCTGTTTTCCATGTTTGGCCGTCAATCGATCGCGACCCTGCGCGCGACCGGCGATTTTTCGGTGTCCACAGCCAAGCGGCACGAAGTGCTCACGGTTTATTCAAGCCCCAGTGAAGGCTACGTCAGCGATGAAGTGCTGCCGTACATCGACGTCAAAGCGGCCAACGGCGTCTCTTCGCGTTTTATTGTCGATACAGGAGCGCCGCAAACCCGGGTCAACGCCGAAACCGCGAAGCGGATGGGCATCACGCTGTTAACCGACTCCCATTACGGCTATAGCACGTTTTATGGCGAACATGACCTGTCGGCCAAGCTCGGGGTCTTCCAAGCGTTGAAGGTCGGCGGAAGCGAGTTCAGGAACGTCCTGGTGTTTGTCAGCGACCGGGATAACTTGTTGGGCCTGGACCTGGTCGGCAAGCTGGGGCGTTTGAAGCTCACGAAAAAGACCCTGGAGCTCAACGCGCAACCTCCTGCGCGCTGCGATTCGCCGGTGACCTATTCGCGTGCGGACATCAATCAACGACTGACCATTGCCGCGCGGCTGGATCGTCGGGCGACGCTGGCGATTCTGGATACCGGGAATGTGGATTACCTGACGTCGGCGTCGCCCGGTGACTTGCCTGTTCACGTCGCGGAAAACTCGCGCCACCAGACGTTCAAGGGTGAGCTGGATTTGTCGGGCGACATCCGTGCAATCACCTACAAATACTACCCGGGCTTTACCATCCCTCCGTCGTTGGTGTCCGGACAGTACGTGCCGTCGATTTTGTTCGGATGGCGGGTATTCAATGATTATGAATTGAACCTGGATACGCTGTCAGGGCGCTCGTGCCTGAATAAAATCTGATTTACCCACAAAGCCTGTTAGCGCTTCTGTGGATAACGTGTTCGCCCCTCGCTACGGCCTATACAAATCAAGGCCTGCAAGCCTTCGTACAAAAAACGATCAGCCTAACTTGCGGTTTTTACTCGCTTTTTACGGTGGATAAGGTTTGCCGATAATCAATACTTGCCCCCAATCTCTGTTGGCGCTTCTGTGGATAAGATGTTTGCTAACCGCTACAGGCTATATAAACCGGGCAGCTCAGGCTTCTGGTTAAAAAACGATCAAATCGTCGTTTCAGCTTGGTGAACATCGCACAAAGCGCGATTTATCGCGGCTTTCAGCGGTTTTCCACAGATCCGCCGAAGTTGCCCCCAAAGTCTGTTGGCGCTTCTGTGGATAAGGTGTTTGCCATCCTCTGCAAGCCACGTAGAACGTGCCCCACAAGCTTTCGATCAAAAAATAACCAGCGACTGTTCGAAACCAGGCTTCTGGATAAGTCACGGATTTTCTTCGGTTTATGTGGAGAAAGTTTTGTGTAAAACCACACTTGTCCCCAATAGCTGTGGGTGGAGGTGTGGATAACTTGTTTGTGGAAGGCTGGGAGGTGCGGGTGGCATAGCGCTGAACGGAATAGGTCATATTTCGTACAGTTCTGACGCAGGGGCGATATCGGGGAAGGATGTGTTGTTGGGGAGGGCGCTTTCGCGAGCAAGCCCGCTCCCACACTCGACCGTGTCGTTCACAATGTCTATGAACACCACCGATCTAATGTGGGAGCGGGCTTGCTCGCGAAGCTTTTGCCTTAGCCTTGTACAGGAACACCTTTGAGGTAAGGAGCAGGCTCGGCCCCGAGGTTGTTCAGCAGGCGCTCGCTGTACCAATCCACAAAATTCACCACACCAAACTCATAGGTTTTGGAGTAAGGCCCAGGCTGGTACGCGGTGGAGTTGATGCCGCGCTGGTTTTCTTCCGCCAGTCGACGGTCCTGGTTGTTGGTTTCATCCCACACTTTGCGCATGCGTTCTACGTCGTAGTCCACGCCTTCGACCGCGTCCTTGTGCACGATCCACTTGGTGGTGACCATGGTTTCCTGAGCGCTGATCGGCCACACGGTGAAGACGATGATGTGATCGCCCATGCAGTGGTTCCACGAGTGCGGCAAGTGCAGGATGCGCATCGAGCCCAGGTCCGGGTTCTTGATACGGCCCATGAGCTTGGCGCAGCCCTGTTTGCCGTCCATGGTCATCGACACGGTGCCTTTGAGCAGCGGCATGCGCACGATGCGATTACGCAGGCCGAAGCTGGCGTGGGCGTAAGGGATCTTCTCGGCTTCCCAGGCAGCGGCGGAGGCGGCGACGTGGTCCTTGAAGGCCTGGTCGGCGCGCGGGTCGGTGACGTCGTCCCATTCCAGCAGGGTTTTCAACAGTTCCGGGTGCGACGCGTTGCAGTGGTAGCACTCGCGGTTGTTTTCCAGCACCAGTTTCCAGTTGGCTTTTTCGTACAGGTTGGTCTGGATTGCCACCTTGGTGTTTTCCATGTCGTACGGTTCCATGTAATGGCTCAACGTCGACAGGAAGTCATCAATGGCTGGCGGGTTCTCCGACAGGCTGATGAAGATGTAACCACCGGCGGTCTTCACGTTCACCGGTTTGAGGCCGTACTGCTTCATGTCGAAGTCGGCGCCCATTTCGGTGCCGGCGAACAGCAGGCGGCCGTCCAGCTCATACGTCCACTGGTGGTAGTGGCAGACCAGTTTGGCGACCTTACCTTTTTCACTGGTGCACAGGCGCGAACCGCGGTGGCGGCAGACGTTATGGAACGCATGCACCACGCCGTCGGCACCGCGAATCACGATGATCGGGTTCTTGCCGACTTGCAGGGTCAGGTAATTGCCCTTGGTCGGGATCTCGCAGGTCATGCCGGCGATCAACCATTCTTTCTGGAAGATTTCCTGCATGTCGATATCAAACAGCCGCTCGTCAGAGTAAAACGGCTGCGGCAGCGAGAACGTACGCTCGCGCTCTTGCAGCATCTGCGCGGTGGCCTTGCGTGCGGGTTCCAGTGGATCGCCCAGGCTCAGGGTAGTGGTGACGTCCATCGTGTATTTCCTCAAGGCCATCTGCGTGGCCGCGAAAGTGGCTGATCAGGTTTGCTACGCAAGGTGTAAAGGATGTGTCTTGGTATGGGGCGAGTGTGGGGCCGGCGCTGGCCAGAACCTTATCTACGAGCGACATGGCCCACTCTGTTCCCGACGCGCAACCCCCGGTAGTTGGGGCTTGGTCGCGATAAGTATGTGAATGTCGCAGATAGGTAAATGGGTGGTTCGCACGTTACGCAGAATCGCCAACATAAGGCCGAGCATCGGCGGTGGAGAACAGCATGTCCAACAGCTTCCTGAATCCGGTAACGACCCAGACCTGGGCCAATGGTCGACACATCGTCCGTTGCGTCAAAGTCATCCAGGAAACCTGGGATGTGCGCACCTTCTGCTTTATGGCCGACCAGCCGATCCTGTTCTTTTTCAAGCCGGGGCAGTTCGTCACCCTGGAGCTGGAAATCGACGGCGTGCCGATCATGCGCTCCTACACCATTTCCAGCTCGCCATCGGTGCCTTACAGCTTCTCGGTGACCATCAAGCGCGTGCCCGGCGGCAAGGTCTCGAACTGGCTGCACGACACCCTGCATGAAGGTCAGGAGCTGGCGGTGCACGGCCCGGTGGGGCTGTTCAACGCCATGGACTTCACGGCGCCGAAGGTGCTCTACCTCAGCGGCGGCGTCGGCATCACGCCGGTCATGTCCATGACGCGCTGGTTCTACGACACCAACGGCAACGTCGACATGGTGTTTATCCACAGCGCCCGCTCGCCAAAAGACATCATTTACCACCGCGAGCTGGAACACATGGCGTCGCGGATCGATAACTTCAGCCTGCACCTGATCTGCGAGAAGCACGGTCTGGGTGAGCCGTGGGCCGGTTATCGCGGTTACCTGAACCACAAAATGCTCGAGTTGATGGCACCGGACTTCCTGGAGCGCGAAGTCTTCTGCTGCGGCCCGACGCCGTACATGAACGCGGTGAAACGCATGCTCGAGACCGCCGGTTTCGACATGTCGCGTTACCACGAGGAATCGTTCGGTGCGACGCCACCGGAAGCGCGCGCAGACGCCGTGGAGCAAGCCGAACAAGCGGCGGATGCACCGGAAGTCGACGTGGCGGACCTGCACCAGGTGGAATTCACCGCGTCCGGCAAAAGCATTCGCGTGGCGCCGGGTGAAACGGTGCACGCGGCGGCGGCCAAGCTTGGTTTGTTGATTCCGAAAGCGTGCGGGATGGGGATCTGCGGGACGTGCAAGGTGATGAAGCTGGGTGGTGAGGTCGAGATGGACCACAACGGCGGGATCACCGAGGAAGACGAGGCGGAAGGGTTCATCCTTTCGTGCTGCAGCGTGCCGAAGGGCGACGTGCGTATCGAGTTCTAAGCAACACCGCAAAACTAATGTGGGAGCGGGCTTGCTCGCGAAGGCGTCGTATCAGTCAACATTAATGTTGAATGTCAGTACGCCTTCGCGAGCAAGCCCGCTTGTATGTTTAGACTTGAAGGGGTGGGTGGGACTAAAGCTCA
>NZ_MOBK01000061.1 GCF_003732265.1 Pseudomonas brassicacearum | reverse complement strand
CATTCAAGGCCAGGCGCCGCTGTTGCCCGAATTGCCGATCCAGTACGCCGACTATGCGATCTGGCAGCGCCACTGGATGGAAGCGGGCGAGCGTGAGCGTCAGTTGGAATACTGGACGGCGCATCTGGGCGGTCAGCAACCGGTACTCGAATTGCCAACCGATTTTGCCCGCCCGGCGGTCATGAGCTATCGCGGTGCCCGTCTGGAACTGGACATCGACGCCGCGTTGGCCAGTGGCCTCAAGCAGATGGCGCAGCGCGAAGGGGTCAGTCTGTTCATGATCCTGCTGGCCTCGTTCCAGGCCTTGCTGCATCGCTACAGCGGTCAGAACGACATCCGCGTCGGCGTGCCGACGGCCAACCGCAACCGCGTGGAAACCGAGCGCCTGATCGGCTTTTTCGTCAACACCCAAGTGCTCAAGAGCGAGGTCGACAGTCAGGACCCGTTCAGCGCGTTGCTGCAACAGGTCAAGCAGACTGCGCTGGGCGCGCAGGCGCATCAGGATCTGCCATTCGAGCAATTGGTCGAAGCGCTGCAACCCGAGCGCAACCTCAGTCACAGTCCGCTGTTCCAGGTGATGTTCAATCACCAGACCCAAGGCTTGTCGACTGCAGCGCCGGTGGGCGGTTTGAAAGTCGAGGGCTTGCGTTGGGACAGC
>NZ_MOBK01000060.1:525-981 GCF_003732265.1 Pseudomonas brassicacearum | reverse complement strand
AAGGCTTCTTCGGCGCGCTTGTGTCGTTCGGTTTTGCCGACGCCTTTGACCTTTAAGCCGTAGGCGACGTTGTCGAGGACATTCATGTGCGGGAACAGTGCGTAATCCTGAAACACCGTGTTGACGTCACGCTGATACGGCGGCAACCCGGCCGCTTCGACGCCGTGGATGCGGATCGAGCCGGCGCTCGGTTGTTCGAACCCGGCGATCAGGCGCAGGCAGGTGGTTTTGCCCGAGCCGGATGGGCCGAGCATGGAAAAGAACTCGCCGTCCTCGATATCGATGGAAACCCGGTCAACGGCCTTCACCTCGCCGAATTGCCGGGAAACGTTGGTGAACTGGACTGCAAGCGTCATGGTGCGGTGCTCCAAAAAGGCGAAAGCCATCGCAGCGGCCCTGCCTGGACTTCTGAAAAATCTGAATCGTTTTACGGTTTGCTTGGCTCACACATTCGGC
>NZ_MOBK01000060.1:0-494 GCF_003732265.1 Pseudomonas brassicacearum | reverse complement strand
CCCTCCGGGAGAGGGCGGGGGGTGAGGGTGCTTTATTCGCCGTTGCTCTGAAGTCAAAGGCAAAGTCAAAAGCTACCCCCTCACCCCAGCCCTCTCCCCCAGGGGGGCGAGGGGGAAAGGGAGCAGACCGCGTCGTTATTGAGCGCTAGCGGCCACCCATGATCGCGATGTAGTCCTGAGTCCAGCGGCTGTACGGCACAAACTTGCCGCCTTCAGCCTGCGGGGTTTTCCAGAAGGCGATCTTGTCGAACTGGTCGAAACCGTTGGTCTTGCAACCTTCAGCGCCAAGCAATTCGCTCTCCTTGCACGCCGCCGGCACCGCCGGCAACGAACCGAACCACGCCGCCACATCCCCCTGGACTTTCGGTTTCAGCGACCAGTCCATCCACTTGTACGCGCAGTTCGGGTGCTTGGCCTCGGCGTGCAACATGGTGGTGTCGGCCCAGCCCGTAGCGCCTTCTTTCGGAATGGTCGAAGCAATCGGCTGCTTCTCG
>NZ_MOBK01000059.1 GCF_003732265.1 Pseudomonas brassicacearum | reverse complement strand
CACGGAAGCCTTCACTGTAGGCGCCACGCACCACCAGCTCTTTCAACGGCTGATAACGGAACGAGTATTTCGGGTTGGTGGTGCTGCCGAAGTCGCTGTATTTGTCGTGACGCACGGCGGCGGACAGTTCGAGGCTGTCGAGCACCGGTACGTTGATTTCCGCGTAGGCGGCCTTGACGCTGCGGTCGCCCTCAACGCTGCCGTTAGGGTCGATGCCGAGGCTCTGGATATCGCCGGCAAACGACTCGAAGTCCTGATGGAATTTCTCTTTGCGGTACTCGCCGCCCAAGGCCAGACCGGACGGGCCGGCACCGAACCAATCGCCGATTTCACGGCTGATACGTCCATCAAAACCGGCCACACGGCCAACAGCGGTGGAGTAGGCGCCGTGGTACGCCGCGTCGTCGATGTACTGCTGACCGGCCGCGGACTGCGGGCCGAACGGGTTGAGTAGACCGCTGGCCAAACCGTTGATCATCGCCTGATCGCTGACAAAGCCATTGGTGACGCTGGAGACGATTTTGTTCTGGTTGTACGAGGCGCCGACGTTGTAATCCCAACCACCGACCAGACCATCGAAGCTGAGCAGGAAGCGCTGGCTGGTGTTCTGGTCTTTCGATTCACGTGGGCCGGCCGCAGTTTCACGCCAGTTGACGTCGACCGGTTGCGTCGGGTCGAGGGC
>NZ_MOBK01000058.1 GCF_003732265.1 Pseudomonas brassicacearum | reverse complement strand
GGGCCTGAGCCCAGGCTTGCAGGATCGACATCAGTTCCGCGAGTTGCTGGCGCATTTGCATCAGCCGCCCGCGCTCGGCGAGCTTCTGCCGGACATAGCGCTGGCGCAGTTCGGCGAAGCGTTGCACAAACGCATCGGCGGCGAAGAACTCTTCTTGCGCCCGTGCGAACAGGAATCCCTGTACATAGCGCGATCCGCATTCGAGGGCGAAATTCAATTGCGCTTCGGTCTCGACGCCTTCAGCAATGATCCAGCAACCGGTCTTCTCGGCCATCTGCGCGAGTGCCTTGACCACGTCGCTGCTCGGCCCGCCCAGTGCCGCGGCCTGAAACAGACGCATATCGAGTTTGAGAATGTCCGGTTGCAACGCCAGCACCCGATCCAGTTGCGAGTAGCCGGCGCCAAAGTCGTCGATAGCGATTCTC
>NZ_MOBK01000057.1 GCF_003732265.1 Pseudomonas brassicacearum | reverse complement strand
GGCACAAACGTATCCCGGGTATCTTGATCGCCGTGGCTGGCGCCACCCTCTGCGTCGGTGTGCTGGACCTTGCGACGAAATACGGCATATCGTTGCTCGGCGAGCTTCCACAAGGCATGCCCGCGTTCGCCATTCCCTGGATCACGTCCGCCGATATAGTCCCGGTGCTGATCGGTGGCTGCGCCGTCGCGCTGGTTTCGTTCGCCGATACCAGCGTGCTCTCGCGAGTCTATGCGGCGCGATCGCGAACGTACGTCGATCCCAACCAGGAGATGGTCGGGCTCGGCGTCGCTAACCGAGAGGCCGGTTTTTGCCAGCGTTTTCCCATCAGCAGCAGCTGGTCATGCAATCCGGTTGTCGAGGGCGCTGGCGTGAACACCCTATTGTCCGACGTAGTCGGTGCGCCAGCGGTGACATTGTTGTTGATGGTGGCGGCAAACCTGTTGCAGGAGCTGCGCAACAGAACGCTG
>NZ_MOBK01000056.1 GCF_003732265.1 Pseudomonas brassicacearum | reverse complement strand
CCGAATGACAGGCCCCTGTATCGTCACATGAGCAGTGGCATGAGCACATTTCTGGACGTTGACCCCAACGGTACGGGACACAATGCCTTCAATAACAAACCGGCGACATTCGTGATCAAGTTGTTCAGGTAAAGCCACGACTGTTTAATAAAAGGCACCATTCATTATTGAGATGAATGGCGCCTTTTTTCAGGCTCGGTAATGTTCGGCCACAGGCCAGATCACGTCGTTGGAGTATGTGTTTTTGCCCTTGGGCAATAGCAGGACAACACCGCCGGAGCCGGCTACTTGATTGATCAAGCCGTCATAAGCAGTGCTGCCATGCCAGTA
>NZ_MOBK01000055.1 GCF_003732265.1 Pseudomonas brassicacearum | reverse complement strand
CATGGCCACGCCGGCTTACCTGATCGACGGTGCCGAAGACCTGCAAAAGAGCTGGTTCGATGGCGTTGAGCGTATCGGCATTACCGCCGGTGCCTCCGCGCCGGAAGTCCTGGTGCGTGGCGTGATTCAGCAATTGCAGGCTTGGGGCGCCACCGGTGCCGATGAACTGGCCGGGCGTGAAGAGAACATCACGTTCTCGATGCCTAAAGAGCTGCGCGTGCGTTCGATCTGACGCTTTTGATCTTTTGACACAACGCCTGCTCAGCCTCTTGGCTGTTCAGGCGCACACGACCGGTCGCCGCCAGCACTATCTGGCGCTGGCTGACCGGCTCGCGAGCCGAGCAGACATGTAATGTCCCTGCCTGAAACGCCCGCCCGGGCATCAGCGGTTGCCCCAGACTGCTGAAGCGTACGTAACGACTTACTGACCAATTGCCGACAATCGGCACCTGTGTGTCGCTCACACTTTCTTGCAGCAGCGGATTGCTGTTGTCTTTCGACCCTTTGCCGCTGATATCCAGAATGATCCGCCAGCCCTGACTCCAGTCGCCGTTGATGCCATGAATCACCACGCTCTGATTGCGCGTGATGGCCTGGGTGCGAGCGTTGCGCAGGCCATCGAGCAAGGATTGCGCTGCCTGATCCCGATGGTTCGATTCTCTG
>NZ_MOBK01000006.1 GCF_003732265.1 Pseudomonas brassicacearum | reverse complement strand
TTGGTTGGCATACATGCACCTCTTACTCATGTTATGCCCGAACACAAAATTTCTGACACCCCCCGCGAAGGCGTCGGTCTGACCACCGCCGACATCAAGGCTTACGCAGCAAATAGGTATCCATAATCCACCCGTTCGCCACCCGAGCCGCCTTGCGCACCCGCTCAATCTCATCCGCCACCTCTTCAAGCTTGCCGCTGATCAAAATCTCATCCGGCGTCCCCAAATAAGCCCCCCAGTAAATCTCGGTCTGCGGATCGGCCACCTGACGGTAGGCATCCTGAGCATCCAGCATCACCACCACACTGTCCGCCTCACTCACCTGCCCCGCCGCCAACCGGCGCCCGGTGGTGATTTCAATCGAGCGACCGATGCGGTTGAGCGGCACTTTATGGCGCGCCGCCAATGCCTGGACGCTGGTGATACCGGGGATCACCTCAAACTCGAACTCACAGCGCCCCGTCGCCAGGATCGCCTGCAAAATCCGGATCGTGCTGTCGTACAACGCCGGATCGCCCCACACCAGGAAACCGGCGCACTGCTCGTCAGTCATTTCCTCGTTGATCAGCCGCTCGAAGGTCAATTGCTTGGCAAGGTTGAGGTCTTCGACACTGGTCGTGTAGTCCACCTCACCGCGCTCACGCTCGGGGCTGTGGGCTTCGACGAAGCGATAGTCGTGATCGGTGATGTAGCGTTCGCAGATGTCGCGGCGCAGGTTGATCAGTGAATCTTTGTCCTGGCCCTTGTCCATCAGGAAAAATACATCGACGAGGTTCAGCGCCTTCACGGCCTGCATGGTGATGTAGTCGGGGTTGCCGGCACCGATGCCGATGACCAACAGTTTTCTCATCACAGCACCCCTTGGGCATCAGTGCCGAGCAAGCGCAGGCGCCAGCAGCCGGTGAACCGCAACTCAATGGCTGACAACGGTTCAACGTCGATCTGGTTGAACGCTGCCCCCTGTAATACGTGGGTTAGCGCGGCGCGTATGACAAACGGATGGGTGATCGCAACAACGTGCCCCGGTGTTGCCTCAAGGGTGTGCAGCCACTGCGCGACACGCTGACCCAGTTGTGCCACAGACTCCCCGCCATGCGGGGCAGAGCCAGGGTCATCGAGCCAGGCCTGGAGCGCCTCGGGTTGTGACGTTTGCAGGTCATCAACGCGCACGCCCTGCCACTGTCCGACGTTGCAATCGCTCAATGCGGCGATCACTTCAACCTCATCGCCAAACAATGCGGCCGTTTGCCGGGTGCGCAATTCCGGACCGCAGAGCAAACGCGGCGTCCCTTTGAATGAATGACGACGCGAACCCTTCGCCGATTGCCAGTCCATTTCCAACGGTTCATTCGTAGGAAAACGCGCCAATTTCTGTGCGACGGTTCGAGCGTGACAGATCAAGGTCAAACGGGTTGTTTGCACGGATGAACACCCTGTCGATGAAACGGATATCGGCAACGCGCCGACGATATTCGCCTGATTGTGCCGCAAGAAGCCTGATTCAGGGCGTTTCGTTTCAACCAGCCCACAGCGCTTGCCCGCCTGATAAGGCCGTGTAATCGGCAATCTCCGACACGGATTCTGGCGATTGCCTACAAGTGCTGTCGAATTCCATGTAGCTCCTTTAGCACGCGGTTTACGCCCCGTTTTCGGGCTCAAAAAAGGCGTGAAAGAATTCACTAGACTTGTAGGCTCGGCTACATAAATACTGCTTTCGCAATTTTTGAAATGAAACCGACACCGCCATCCAGCAGGAGCCCGGATGCCCACCTTCAGAGACCTGATCACCGACGCCGGCCTGGAGCTGACGTCGTCGGAACGCAAGGTCACACGCGCCTTGCTGGCCCCGTACCGGCGTAACGGGCTCGCCCTCTTGCAACCACGTACCCACCTGCAACAAGTCCATCTGCGCTGGCCCCGTCTGTTTACGCGCCCTCCCCGCGCCATAGCCTTGGGACTGGTCTATTTCTTTTTGCTCAACAAAACCGGCCCCGTACGGTGGTGCTGTCCGAGCCAAGCAACGGTTGAATATAAAAAGGGCGACGTCTGACAACAAATCAGGTGATCGCTGCTTTAACGCGTGGAAACCGACAGTGATAGTCAGGTTCGGAACACATCGCCGAACCCTTTGATACAGGAGTTCATCCATGCTGGTCTTACGCCCAGTCGAGTTAACCGACCTGCCCCAGTTGCAACAACTGGCGCGCGACAGCCTGGTGGGCGTCACGTCGTTGCCGGACGACACCGAACGCCTGCGCCTGAGGATTCTCGATTCCTGCGCCTCATTCGAAAAAAACGTCGAGGCACATGGCCCGGAAAATTACTTCTTCGTGCTGGAGGACCTGACGGTCAAGCGCTTGGTGGGGTGTTCGGAGCTCCTGGCCACCGCCGGGTTCAACGAGCCGTTCTACAGCTTGCGCAATCGCCATTTCACCAGCGCTTCCAGGGAACTGAACATCGAGCATGGCGTGCCGGCGCTGTCGCTGTGCCAGGACCTCAACGGTCACACCTTGCTGCGCGGCTTTCACATCGATAGCTCGCTGGTACGCACGGCATTTTCGGAGTTGCTGTCACGGGCACGGCTGTTGTTCATCGCCGCCCATCCGCAGCGCTTTGCCGGCGCGGTGATCACCGAAATCGTCGGTTATAGCAGCAGTGAGGGGCAATCGCCGTTCTGGGATGCGGTGGGCAAACACTTTTTTGACTTGCCTTATACCGAGGCCGAACGGCTGTGCGGCCTGGAAACCCGGACCTTCCTTGCCGAACTGATGCCGCAGTACCCGATTTACGTGCCGATGCTGCCCCAGGCGGCACAGGACTGCATTGGCCGGATTCACCCGGATGGCCAGGAGGCGTTCGATATTCTTGAGCGCGAAGGCTTTGAAACCAACAGCTACATCGACCTGTTCGACGGGGGGCCGACGCTGTATGCGCGCACCTCGAACGTGCTGTCCATCGCCCAAAGCCAGACATGTACGGTGCAACTGCGCTCATCCATCGATGCACGCGGTCGCTACCTGGTGAGCAACGATGCACTCGAAGGCTATCGCGCGATCGTCGTCGAACTGGATGTTTCAACCGGGCAACCGGTGGGGTTGAGCGCCGAGATGTGCCAGGCCCTGAACGTGACCGATGGCAGCCCGATCCGGCTGATCGCGTTGTGAGCATCACCCGGCCGCGTGCCCAACGACAGCGCCCGAACTGGCGCAAAGAAGGAGCTGCATCATGATTGTCCGCCCGGTTCGCGTCAGCGACCTGCCCGCCTTGATGGATCTGGTGCAACAGGCCGGCCCCGGGTTCACCACCCTGCCGGCCAACGAGGATCGCCTGGCGCACCGGGTGCGCTGGGCCCAACGGACATTCGCCGAACAGGTGGAGCGTGCGGATGCCGATTACCTGTTTGTGCTGGAAGATGACGATCAGCAAGTGGTCGGCGTCAGTGCAATGGCTGGCGCCGTGGGCTTGCGTGAACCCTGGTACAACTATCGGGTTGGGCTGACTGTCAGCGCTTCGCCGGACCTGGGGATTGCGCGGCAAATACCGACCTTGTTCCTGAACAACGAAATGACCGGCCAATCGGAGCTATGCTCGCTGTTCCTGCGCCACGATCAACGCCAGGGTACGAACGGCCGGTTATTGTCATTGGGACGCCTGCTGTTCGTCGCCGAATTCCCGCAATTGTTCGGCGACAAGCTCATCGCTGAACTGCGTGGCAGCGCCGACGAACACGGCTGCTCACCGTTCTGGGACAGCCTGGGTCGGCACTTCTTCAAAATGGAATTCAGCCACGCCGACCACCTGTCGGGGCTGGGCAACAAATCGTTCATCGCCGAACTGATGCCGCGCCAACCGCTCTACACCTGCCTGTTGACTGAGCAGGCCCAGGCGGTGATCGGCAAAGCGCACCCGAACACAGAACCGGCGATGAAAATCCTCAATGCCGAAGGTTTTGCCCACCAGGGTTACATCGACATTTTCGACGCGGGGCCGGTGATTGAAGCGCCGGTGTCGAAAATCCGCACCGTGCGCGACAGTCAGGCGCTGGTACTGGCGATTGGCACACCCGACGAACAGGCCCCGGTGTGGCTGATCCACAACCGCCGACTGGAAAACTGCCGCATTACCGTGGCCAAGGCGCGAATGGTCGGCAACAGTCTGGTGGTCGACCGCCTCACCGCCAAACGCCTGCAACTGCAACCCGGCAATTCGGTGCGTGCGGTGCCTTTGTTGAGGCAACAGCAGCAGGCTGTGGCTGCGTAACAGTGTCGCCACGGTTTTAATAATCAATGTAAACCAAAATCCGCCATAGCGGATCAACCCACCATAAACATCCATTAACAACTGACAACATCAACTAACATCTACTAAATTGCCTTTAGTGGTCGTCCTCCCCATACTAAAAACTCAAACCGGCCACATTAAACGCACCCCCGCAACGCCCGATAGACAATTGATCTTACGCCCCGGCATTTCGCGCAACCTCAAACCAGCTGATCGCCCCAACCCAAAAAAAACCGAAGCAGAATACTTCATGATCAAGACGCTTTTAAACGCAACCTTATCACCCTACGAACTGATAACCACTTTAAAAATACTGGACACATCCGCTGAAATTCATAAGTTAGCCAGCGTGCTGCATAACACGCCTGAACACCCTCATGAAACATCTAAAAGCGCGACGATCATGAAGTCAACAAACACCCTCACCGGAACATTGACACTGTACTGCAACGACAGTGGAAACATCAGTCTCAAAGTACCTGATCGCGCACCGCCGTCACCGCAGCTGTACACCGTTCCAGGCAACCGCGTTTTGTTTGCCATCAACGACCAGTCATTTCCTGTCCAGCTCTATGGAGTAGAAGCCAACAATCTGATACTTGGAAAGCAGGTCATTGTCGACGCCAACAACCCGTTATTCATCGACGGCACGAAGGTCCTGTTCGACAGCAACCCCACGGGCGAAGGGCACGCGACATTCATTGGCAGTATCAACCTGCCAGATAAAAGTGCAGATATCGGGGTATTTGATCGTGCCTCTCGACACAAAATAGCCTGGTTTCCCCATGACGATAGCGCCGCACGCTACCTCGTGAGCCTTGAATTACTTGAAGCGGCGCAGGATCCAGGGGCTGGCAAAGTGGCCGAAGAATTGATTTATCACTACCACCCCGCCGTCGCGTGGAAGGCATTTCAGGTCATTCATAAAATCGATCCGCAAGCCGCACTGCATTTCGTACCACTGTTGAGAAACCTGCAAAACAGTCGCCTGAATGTTTTACTCGAACAACAGAGTGAAGCGGCATGAAGCTGAATACATTTGTTGAGCGAATGGCGACTTACGATCTAGAGCGTGACAAGCCACAAATAATAGAAGACTTACGTCAACTGAGTACCAACCGTACCTTGCTGAGCGAGCACCTTTACAACATTATTCAGCAAGAAGGTTTCAGCACACGCAACAGTATCTATAGCGCTTACGCTTTTGTTCTGTATTACAACGACCTGTTTACTGTTCGTTTGGGTTTTTGGTCACCGGTCTCTTCTCAAGACGAAAGTGAAACGTTCATCTACGATTTGAACCACACCCACGACTTTGAAATCTATGCCATGGGTTACAGCGGCGACGGTTATATAACTGTGACCCGAAAAATACTTGATGACACACCGATTCGCGTGAATGCAAGACCGATACTCGGCGAAGAGCGAGTACTTAAACTCGCACCCGGCGAGGTCCTGCACATGCTTCCACTACAGGAAATACACAAGCAGCTCCCCCCGAAAACAATGTCCGCTTCGTTGAGTTTACTGATCCATCCTCAACGATCGGTTAAAAACGAAGAAGCGTGGTGCTTCGACGAAAACTACATACCGACTTATCCCGGTATTGCTACGCAGGAAACAGCGTTCTTTGAAAAAACGCTGGCACTGCTTAATAGTGGTAGTCATTCGCTACCCGATAAAAACCAAAGGAAGAAAACATGAACAAGCCAACGAACAACTGGAATGAAACCCCGCTGCTGCGTGCAGGTACCAACGTGATCAACACTCCCGTCGAGACTACCAAGCAATCCCCGTGTGGCGAATTCGTGCTTCGCTATAACGTGGGTAACATCCATGAAATCAAGCAAATCTGGAACGTGACGGCTAACGGCTGAAAGCGCCACCGTTAAACATGCCGCAAGCTGCAGACCGATCAGGTCTGCAGCCTTTTTCTGAACGCACCGACGAAAAAACCGGCATCCCTGTAAATTCGTCATCATTTGCCCCCCGCCCCCGTGATAGCCTTTTGTTCCTTCGGCGTTGACACTTTTGCTCAAGCCCTTCCATTCCCATTGCAGTGGTGGAACTCGTATGTCCAGGCTTTCCCATCAAGATTTGCGCCGTAACTTTCGCGAACTGTTCGCTTCCAACACCTGCTACCACACGGCTTCGGTCTTCGACCCGATGTCGGCCCGCATTGCCGCTGACCTGGGTTTTGAAGTGGGGATTCTGGGCGGCTCCGTCGCATCGTTGCAGGTGCTGGGCGCCCCCGACTTTGCGTTGATCACCCTCAGCGAGTTCGCCGAACAGGCCACGCGCATTGGCCGAGTGGCGCAATTGCCGGTCATCGCCGACGCCGACCATGGCTACGGCAACGCGCTCAATGTGATGCGCACCATCGTCGAACTCGAACGCGCCGGCATCGCCGCGCTGACCATCGAAGACACCTTGCTGCCGGCGCAATTCGGCCGTAAATCCACCGACCTGATCGGGGTCGCGGAAGGCGTCGGCAAGATCCGCGCCGCCCTGGAAGCCCGGGTTGATTCGGAAATGGCGATCATCGCCCGCACCAACGCCGGCATCCTGCCCATCCAGGAAATCATCAGCCGCACCCAGCAGTACCAAGCCGCCGGGGCGGACGGGATCTGCATGGTGGGCGTGCAAGACTTCGATCAACTGGAAAAAATCGCCGAACACTTGAGCGTGCCGCTGATGCTGGTCACCTACGGCAACCCGGCGCTGCGCGACGACAAACGCCTGGCCGAACTGGGCGTGCGGGTGACCATTGATGGGCATGGCGCTTACTTTGCGGCGATCAAGGCCACGTACGACAGCTTGCGCGAGCAGCGGCAGATCTTTACCCAGGCGTCCGACTTGAGCGCTACTGAGCTGACGCATACGTATACACAGCCCGAGGATTACATTCGTTGGGCGGAAGAGTTCATGCGTGTGAAGGAGTGATGGTTCGGGCGGCTTAGCTGTATTGCCTGGTATGACCCCATCGCGAGCAGGCTCGCTCCCACATTGGATTTGCGGCGTTCACAATTCCCCTGTGGGAGCGAGCCTGCTCGCGAAAGGGCCGTCACATTCAAAATGTATATCGCCTGATATACCGCATTCGCGAGCAGACTCGCTCCCACAGGGGATTGGTGGTGAGGGTCAAACGGGATCGAGCAGTTCGCGATACGGCTTGCCATTGGTGCGGCAGATCACCCGGTTGCGACCTGTGGTCTTGGCTTCATACAACGCCTGATCCGCATCGTTGAGCCATAAAGTCGCATCGGTATGCGCCGAACTGAAAGCCGCCAGACCAATACTCAAACTGACTTTCAACGCCGGATTCTGCTCATAACCCAACGTGGCAAAGCGGTCGCGCAGGGCTTCCATCGTCGCGGCGGCGCTGTTCAACGGCATGTCCGGCAGGATGACGCAGAACTCGTCACCGCCATAACGCCCGGCCACATCGGCAGCGCGCAGGTTCTGCTTGAGCATTTTGCTCAACTGGCGCAACACGATGTCTCCGGCGACATGACCGTAGGTGTCATTGATCCCTTTGAAATGATCGATGTCGATCAGCGCGATCGCCCCGCCCTGCTGCAGACGTTGGCAGCGCTGGAATTCGACTTCAAGTTGATCCTTCCAGGCGCCATGGTTCAGCAGGCCGGTCAGGCTGTCGGTACGACTGAGGGCCAGCAACTCGCGCTTTTGCTGACCCAGCGTGGTGGCCTGACGGAAGCAGATCCAGCCCAATGCCATGGGATACAGGATCAGCAGGGGCATGCAGGCGAACATCTGCAACGGCGTGGTCGACGGAATGAAAGCCGGGGTAAACGCCAACCACCCCACCCCCATCCCGAGTATTTGCGCGACGGTGCCCACCAACAGGAATCGCATGCCGCCGATGGCGACATTGTTCATCGCCATCATCGACAGCGTTGCAACGCTGGGCAGTGGATTGAACTGCATGGCCGCCACCCAGAAACCACCGAGAAAGGCGTCGACCAGAATGTTGCGGTGCTCGGCATGAAACGGGACTTTGGCCCGGCGCGCCCACTGATAGGCAACGTGCGGCCACAACACGCCGTTGAACAGCATCAGCCCCCACACCCACGGAGCCGGGTCGAGTGGGTACATCGCCGCGCTCACGCACAACAATCCCAAGGCCAGGCCCAGGGTTCGCGATGTATAAAGCCTCTTGGCCAATGAAAGTCCTTTCCCCGCTTTTGCCATAAGGCCTCTGCGCCACTGAACGGAACCTGATAACACCGGGCTTGCAGGTGCGTTTGAAGTCTATCAGGGCGACGTTAAATAGCCATCACCGGTGAGCGGTCTGAATACTGGAGTATTGTCGCGAGGCGAGTCCCCAATGTTTGGCTATACATGAAGGGAGGGTTCAATCAATAACTCTAAAAAGGAGGCCCATGCAGACCTTTCAAGTGTTGATCATCGGCAGCGGTTTTGGCGGTCAGTGCGCGGCGATCAATTTGCTCAAGGCCGGCATCGACGATTTTCGCCTGCTGGAACGACGGGATTTTTTTGGTGGCACCTGGTGCCAGAACACCTACCCCGGCGCGGCGGTGGATGTGCCCTCGCCCCTTTATTCGCTGTCCTTTGCGCCCTATCGCTGGACGCAAATGTTCGCCGAACAGGCGGAACTGCACCACTACACCCAGTACGTGGTGGAACACTTCGGCCTGCGCGACAAGGTGCAACTGGAGGCCAATGTCGAACGCATCGAATGGGATGACGCCAACAAACGCTGGGCCGTGCACACCGGCAGCAAAGGCACGTATTACGCACAATTCCTGATCAACGCGACGGGGCCATTGAGCCAACCGGTCGTCCCGCACTTCGAAGGTGTGGAACGCTTTCAGGGCAAGACCTTTCACACCAACAACTGGGACCATTCCTACGATTACCGGCAAAAACGCGTGGCGATCGTCGGCAGCGGCGCCAGCGCCGCGCAGGTCATCCCGGCGATTGCCCCGGACGTCGGGCACCTGCATGTGTTCCAACGCACGCCGCACTGGGTATTGCCAAGGGCTGACCGTGCGTTTGGCCCTTTCCAGCGTTGGCTGCTGGGCCTGAAACCGGCCTACAAACTGCTGCGCTGGATGATCTACTGGCAGTTCGAAACCCGGGTGATCGCCTTCAAATACTCAAAACCGGCGATCCGCATGGTTCAGCATCAGGCCCTGCGCTTCCTCAAGCGCCAGGTGCCTGACCCCGAACTACGCCGAAAACTGACACCGGACTTCACCATTGGCTGTAAACGTGTGCTGGTCTCCAGCACCTATTACCCGGCGCTGAGCCGCCCCAACGTGACGTTGCACAGTCGGGAACAGGGCATCGCCTCCTTTGATGAAACAGGCATCGTCACTCAAGACGGCCAGCACATCGACCTCGACCTGATCGTCTGGTCCACTGGTTACGACGCCACTGACGGGGTGATTTCCTACCCCGTCACCGGCAAACACGGCACCCGCCTCAGGGACGTCTGGGCGCAGTACCCGCGCGCCTACCTGGGCACCAGTCTGCCGGACTTCCCGAACCTTTTTATCATCACCGGCCCCAACACCGGCATTGGCCACACTTCAGCGCTGTTTATCATCGAATCGCAGATGAATTACATTCTCGACTGCATCCGTACGTTAAAAGCACAGGGTTTACGCAGCATTGAAGTACGCCCCGAAGCGGAACGTACCTACACTGAAATGATCCACAGGGAAATGGAGCGCACTGTTTGGAAGTCTGGAGGCTGTCACAGCTGGTATCAAAGCAAGAGCGGTCATGTGATCGCCATGTTTCCGGGGTTCAGTTTCAGCTATCACCGATTGACCCGGGCCTTGAAACCGGCCGACCACATTCTGTCCTGATCACGTTTAAGGAAGTCATCCGATGCTTCTATTGGTCGTCATTATCGCGGTTATCGTGGCCTGGAGCTGGTTGAGCTACCCGACCATCGGTTATTGGCTGTACGACTGGAACATGGCGATCGAGGCCAAGTTGTACCGGCTGCACAAGATCGTCGTGCCGATCAACGAAATGACCGTCTCGACCTGGCAAGGCGGGCCATATGAGGCGTCCAGCAGTGTGCTGATGCTGCACGGCTACAGCGCCGACAAGAACCTGTGGCTGCGCTTCGCCCGGCACTTTGTCGGCACTCATCGGGTGATCATTCCGGACATCGCCGGCCATGGCGAAACCGGCTTCAAGGCCGGTGGCGGCTATGACATTCCGTTGCAAGCCAAGCGGATGATCCAGCTGCTCGACGTCTGCGGGGTCGAGAAAGTGCATGTGATCGGCAACTCCATGGGCGGCTACATCGCGGCGTGGCTGGCGGCCACGTACCCGGACCGGATCGCCTCTGTGGCGCTGATCGACCCGGCCGGGGTCACCGCGCCCGAGGCCAGTGATCTGGAGCGGCACCTGGCCAAGGGGCACAACCCGTTTCTGATTCACTCGCGGGAAGAGTTTCGGCGCTTCTACGCCATGACCATGGCCGAACCGCCGTGGGTGCCCGGCGTGGTGCTGGACGCCGTGGCCCAGCGCTATGAGCAAAGCCGCGATGAACTGGAAGAAATCTTCAACGACTTCCGCGCCAGCCCGCCGATGGAACCCAAACTGGCCGACATCAAGTGCCCGGCGCTGTTGCTGTGGGGGCACAAGGACCGTTTGATCGACGTCAGCAGCGTGGCCGTCTGGAGCAAAGGCATCGTCGATCTGCGGGTGCATATCTGGGACCACATCGGGCACATGCCGATGGTCGAACAGCCTGCGAATACGGCGCGACTGTATCGCGAATTCCTGGGATCACTGCGCACCGAAAGCCGCTCGCACCTGTAACCATCGAGGATGCAGTCCTGGGGAGAATGAAGTTCGTAAGATTCTTCGTTTGTCGGCGCCGCTGAAGGCTGCGATCTTTTCGCACATCCTTTACGTCACCGCGCCGGGAATTTCTTTCATGAGCCAGTCACCCTTCGTCAGCCCTGACCTGATCCGCCAACGCTTCTCCAAAGCGATGTCCGACATGTACCGCGAAGAAGTGCCGCTGTACGGCGCACTCATGGAGCTGGTGGAGCAGACCAACCAATACGTGCTGGACAACGACCCGCAGATCGCCCGTCAGTTGAACAGCACCGGCGAAATCGAACGGCTGGACCTGGAGCGTCACGGTGCAATCCGCGTCGGCACCGCCGCAGAACTGGCCACCCTCGCCCGTTTGTTCGCGGTGATGGGCATGCAACCGGTGGGTTATTACGACCTGACCCCGGCCGGCGTGCCGGTGCATTCCACGGCGTTTCGCGCGGTGCATGAAGACGCGTTGCAAGTCAGCCCGTTCCGCGTATTCACCTCGCTGCTACGTCTGGAGCTGATCGAAGACCTGGAACTGCGCGCCTTCGCCCAGTCGGTGCTGGACAAGCGCCAGATCTTTACCCCGGCAGCGCTGAGCCTGATCGAACGTGCGGAAACCGGGGGCGGCCTGACCGAACAAGAAGCGCAGCAGTTCGTCGAACAGGCGTTGGAAACCTTCCGCTGGCATCACAGCGCCACCGTCACCGCCGAGCAATACCAGAAACTCAGCAACCAGCATCGCCTGATCGCCGACGTCGTGGCCTTCAAAGGCCCGCACATTAACCACCTGACCCCGCGCACGCTGGACATCGACATCGTCCAGGCGCAGATGCCTGCCCACGGCATCACCCCTAAAGCAGTGGTCGAAGGCCCGCCCCGCCGCCAGTGCCCGATCCTGCTGCGCCAGACCAGTTTCAAAGCGCTAGACGAACCGGTTGCGTTCACCGATCAAGCGCAAACCCGTGGCAGCCACAGCGCGCGCTTCGGCGAAATCGAGCAACGTGGCGCCGCGCTGACACCCAAGGGTCGGGCGTTGTACGACCGTTTGCTCAACGCCGCTCGGGACGAGTTGAAAGACTTCCCCAATGAAGGCAATGCCGCACGCTACAACGCGCTGATGACCCAGCACTTTGGCGAATTCCCCGACACGTACGAAGGCATGCGCCGACAGGAACTGGCGTACTTTCGCTACTTCGTGACGGAAAAAGGCCTGTCGGCGGATGCACTGGAATCGTTGTCGCTGGAGGATTTGCTCGACGGTGGGTATCTGCGGGTCGAACCGTTGGTCTATGAGGATTTTCTGCCGGTGAGTGCGGCGGGGATTTTCCAGTCGAACCTGGGGGATGCGGCGCAAACCCACTATGGCGTGCATTCGAATCAGCAGGCGTTTGAACAGGCGCTGGGACGCTTGACGATTGATGAGTTGGGGTTGTATGCCGAGACGCAGCGGCGTTCGGTTGAAGAATGCTATGCCACGTTGGGGCATGCTATCTGAAACGCACCACTGGTAGCAGCTGGCGAAGCCTGCGTCCGGCTGCGAAGCAGTCGTAAAACCGGCAACCACGGTCTATCTGAAAAACCGCGGCGCCAGATATTACGACTGCTTCGCAGCCGAACGCAGGCTGCGCCAGCTGCTACAGGTTTATCGGAGCTTCGCCAACAATGCTTCAGCACCCGCCTGCGATGACGCCGGGTTCTGACCGGTGATCAGCAGCCCGTCCTCAACCACATAACTCGCCCAGTCATCACCCTTGGAATAAATCCCGCCCTTCTCCTTCAGCATGTCTTCCACCAGAAACGGCACGACCTTTGTCAGTTGCACCGCTTCTTCCTCCGAGTTGGTAAACCCAGTCACGCGCTTGCCTTTGACCAACGGCTGGCCGTCCGTGCCTTTGACGTGACGCAACACACCGGGGGCATGGCAAACCGCTGCGACCGGTTTGCCGGCCTTGATAAACGCTTCGATAAGCGCAATGGATTGCTTGTCTTCGGCCAGATCCCACAGCGGACCATGGCCACCCGGATAGAAAACCGCGTCGTAATCGTCGGCTCGCACGCTGTTCAGCAGCGCGGTAGACGCCAATGCAGATTTAGCGGCTGGGTCCTTGTTAAACCGATCTGTCGCCTCGGTTTGCGCATCCGGCTCGTCACTTTTCGGGTCCAGCGGCGGTTGGCCACCCTTGGGCGAGGCCAGGGTCAGTTGAGCACCAGCGTCCTTGAAGGCGAAATACGGAGCGGCGAATTCTTCCAGCCAGAAGCCGGTTTTCTTGCCGGTATCACCCAATTGATCGTGGGACGTTAAAACCATCAGGATTTTCATGTCGTTCTCACTCCGTTTCAGGGTTGTTCGGACGCTCGACGGCGCTGTTTTTATGGACCCTGCAGCCGGCCCATTCGTTGCACCGGATGTCAGGCGCCGTTGACGGGTGGCGCAAGGCCGTTATGCGCAAGAAGTTGCGCACTCTTCCTTGGAAAAGGGCCTACCTTGCTGCTGATCGCCCGGCCTGGCAGGCCCTCCAGTCGAGTGCGCAAGAAGTTGCGCAGTGGTGTGCAAGTTCTTGCGCACATTCTCAAAGTTTTCGGGATGAAAATCTTTTCCTTCGTTATAAAACAGGCTCAACCCACTGATTTATATAACGTTAACCGTTTCTGGCACGAACCTTGATAACAGTCAGGCACCCACCGGGCGATACACGCCTCCCGGGCACCCTAAATTTTTTAGCAAGGAGCACACCCATGGCTACACCAGCGTACATGTCCGTCACTGGCGAGAAACAAGGTCTGATCACCGCCGGCGCATTCACCGCCGATTCGGTTGGCAACACCTACCAGGAAGGCCACGAAGACCAGGTCATGGTTCAGGCTTTCAGCCACGACGTGATCATCCCGCGTGACCCGCAATCCGGTCAGCCAACCGGTCAGCGCGTTCACAAGCCAGTGGTTATCACCAAGGTCTACGACAAATCCTCGCCACTGCTGCAAGCCGCTCTGACTTCCGGCGAGCGCATGAGCGAAATCGTTATCCAGTGGTACCGCACTTCGGCTCAAGGTACCCAAGAGCACTACTACACCACCAAACTGGAAGACGCCATCATCGTCGCCATCAACAACAAAATGCACAACTGCCAGGACCCGTCGAACTCGCACTTCACGCACCTGGAAGAAGTGCAGTTCACCTACCGCAAAATCACCTGGACCCACGAAGTATCCGGTACTTCGGGTTCCGATGACTGGCGTCAGCCGGTCGCCTAAATCAGGCCGACCGTCTCAAGCATCGGCCAGCTCTGCTGGTCGATGTTGTTTTCGCCCTTCCAGAATTTTTGCGTCTGCCGAGGCCTTTTCGGCCATTGGCGCACGCCGCAGCACTGCACGAGGAACAAGGGATGTTCGCGCCGGCCAATCAGACTCACTTTGCCCTGACCATCGAAGGTCTATCCAGCGATTTGCAGGTGCTGTCCTTGCAAGGTCGGGAGGCGATCAGCCAACCGTTCGTGTTTGAGGTGGAACTGGTCAGTGAACAACCGTCCCTGGACCTCGAAACCCTGCTGCACAAACCGGCCTTCTTGCAGCTCTCGCCGGACGGCAGCGGCATTCACGGCCAGATCTACCGTGCTGCCCAGGGTGATTCCGGCAAACGCCTGACCCGCTACGCGGTGACCCTGCGCCCGCAACTGTCTTACCTGGCGCACCGCATCAACCAGCGCATCTTCCAGAATCTCAGCGTGCCGAAAATCATCGGCAAGGTCCTCGAAGAGCACGGCATCCAGAGCAACGCCTACGAATTCAAAGTCGGAGCGATTTATCCCGAGCGCCTCTACTGCGTTCAGTACGATGAATCGGACCTGCAGTTCATCCAGCGCCTGTGCGAGGAAGAAGGTATCCATTACCACTTCCAGCACAGCGCCACGGCCCACAAACTGGTGTTCGGCGATGACCAGACGGTGTTCCCGAAACTCGCCCCCGTGGCCTACCAGCAAGACTCCGGCATGGTCGCCAACGACCCGGTGATCAAGCGCTTCGACCTGCGCCTGGAAACCCGCACCAGCCGCACCACCCGCCGCGACTACGACTTCGAAAAACCGCGCATCACCCTCGAAAGCGAAAACCGTGGCGACGCCCTGCCCGACCTCGAAGACTACGACTACCCCGGCCGCTTCCTCGACCGCGACCGCGGCAAGCACCTGGCCAAACGTGCCCTCGAACGCCACCGCAGCGACTTCCAGCTCGCCGAAGGCAAAAGCGATCAGCCGAGACTGGTCAGCGGCCACTTCCTGGCCCTGACCCAACACCCGAAAGCCAAATGGAACGACCTGTGGCTGCTCACCGAAATCCTCCACGAAGGCAAACAGCCGCAAGTGCTGGAAGAGTCGGTCACCAGCAGCACAACCAACCTGAAAGACGATTTCCACCAGGGCTACCGCAACCGCTTCCAGGCCACCCCGTGGGACGTGCCGAACCGTCCGCCACTGCATCATCCCAAGCCACGAATCCTCGGCAGCCAAAGCGCTGTGGTCACTGGCCCGAAAGGTGAAGAGATCCACTGCGACGAATACGGTCGCGTCAAAGTGCAATTCCACTGGGACCGCGAAGGCCAGGCCGATGACAAGACCAGCTGCTGGCTGCGCGTCTCCTCTGCCTGGGCCGGCGCCCACTACGGCGGCATCGCCATCCCGCGCATCGGCATGGAAGTGCTCGTCACCTTCCTCGAAGGCGACCCCGACCAACCGCTGATCAGCGGCTGCCTGTACCACAAGGAAAACGTCGTCCCGTATCCACTGCCGGCGAACAAGACCCGCAGCACCTTCAAGACCCTGAGTTCCCCCGGTGGCGGCGGTTTCAACGAACTGCGCATCGAAGACAAAAAGGGCCAGGAACAAATCTTCCTGCACGCCCAGCGCGACTGGGACGAAAACGTCGAACACGACCAGAAAATCCGCGTCGGCAACGAACGCCACGACACCGTCGAGCAAAACAGCTACAGCGAATTCAAGGCCGAAGAACACCACACCGTCTACGCCGACCGCAAAGTCGAAGCCCGCGCCAACGACCACCTGACCGTGGGCGTGAACCAGCACATCAAGATTGGCACAGGGCAGTTCATTGAAGCCGGCCAGGAAATCCACCTGAGCAGCGGCATGAAAGTCGTGCTCGAAGCGGGAAGCGAACTGACGCTCAAGGGTGGCGGCAGCTTCATCAAGATCGACGCCAGCGGCGTTGCCATGAGTGGGCCGATGATCAACATGAACTCCGGCGGGAGTCCGGGCAGCGGAACCGGGGCGGCGCCGTTGATGCCAGGGGTGTTGAAACAGGCTGATGCTGACAAGGCGGGTGCGGTGCTGACCCCGGCTCAGGTCAACACCCTCAAACGTAATGCGCCGTTCTGTGAAGAGTGCGAAAAATGCAAGGCAGGTGCGTGTGCGATCTGATCTTTTGACTCCGCAGGCGTGGCTTGCAGAACGGCCGTTGCAGGCCGATGAACGTCTTTATTTGATCGTCAGCGCCGCCAGCGATGCCGATGCGCTCAAGTCGCTTTATCAAAATGAACCGACGACCCAGGCCACCCCGATCTGGGGCGGAACTCCCTATGCGGGCTGGCAACAGGTCATGCCCTACCTCGTCGAGCTGAAACCCAACTCGGGTTTTCTACCGTGGATTGCCGAAACGGACGCGCAGGACTGGGGTTGGCTGGCAGTTTCAACCAGCGCGCCGGAGGTGGTGTTCGAACACCTTCGCAGCCTGACCCAAGTGCGCATGCCTGATGGGACTGAGGTGTTTTTTCGGTTCTGGGATGGGCGGCATATTTTTCCGATTCTGGAAGGGCTCGGCGATGCGGCGGGGGAAGTGCTGCCGGTGTTTGATCGGTATCTGATTAATGGGAAGCGGTTGGAGGTTGGGCCGAGGGTGGTGCCGAAGGCGAAGGATTGGCCTTGGTGGGAAGTGCCCAAGGCCTTGCTGGATGGCCTGGCCAAGAAGAATCCGTCAACGCTGGTCGGCAACCTGATGCAGTGGCTGGAGACGGAACGACCAGACATCTACGCCGCTTACCCCGAAAGCAACCTGAAGCTGAAAATCGCGCGTTTCGTGCGCCGGCCCGATGCTCCGAAAAACCTGAATGAAGCACTGTTAAACCACCTGATTCTGGAGCAAGGCTGATGGATCGCGTTGCCTTTATTGATGACCAACTGGCCACCTTCAAGGACAGTCTGAAGCTTTATCGTGAACTGACCGAAAGCAATTTCGCCCAGTGGGTGGATAAAGGTCCTCAGTTCTTTGACAGACCAGCCTTATTTGGAATGAACAGGACCGTTAAGCTCGGTAGTGCAAGCGCGACAGTCAGCACCGGCGATAACGAGTTTTCGTCTACTGTCGCGGAGTGTCCGGCAAACCGCTTGCTATTGATCGAAAGCAAATTCGTATCACTTCATGACGTTCCGGTTGGCAATATCACTGTCGAAGTAACCCCGGTAGACGGTGGTGAGGCCGTTCCTGTCTTGCTGAATGACGAAGGTAAAGGCGTTTACAAAGGGACACCGGGGAAAAAATATTACGTTCGCGTCCAGAGCAAGGTTACAAAAGAACAGGTCACCGCACTTTTCGACTCCTACGACGGTTTGACCCAGCAACTGCAAACATGGCTGGAAGCTGAGTGGAGAAACTATAGGCCGCTATGGCCCACCCAGACCTTATCGACAACTTACCTTGCGCAGCTCAATGGCTCTGCCATTGGTACATGGGAAGCCATCAAAGGCGCGTTTGATGGCTTGAAACGCATATTCGAGATTCTGAAGGACCCTCAAAAATATGCAGAAGAGCTGGGTCAAAGTGCCACTGACCTGATCAAACTCGCGAAAGAAACACCGGCGGCCATGGAAAGGCTCATGCTGCTGGCGAGTGATCAGGCGGCCTTATTTTTACTGCTGAAAACTGCAGCTATCTGGCTTATTGAGTTACCGCCTAGCGTAGTTGCGGGTGAGTTCTCTAAGCAGGCTTCCAGCATTCTGGTAACCATTCTCATCGACCTCGTGCTGGCCCTGGTGCTGACGTATGCGGTCGCAGGCTCAGGTATTGCCTATTTGGGCGTGCGCCTGGCGAACTACGGCGCAAGAATTCTTGAAGCTGTAACCGGCTTCATCAAGTCCGTCTTCAATATCCTGAAAGCCTTTATGGAGGCTATCGATAAATACAAGAAGGTGGCCGCCCGTGCAGCGGTTGGGGCCTTTGAAAAAGGCAAGGTCAAGATTGGTTGGGGCAGGCAGGACCACGCTAAAGTACATACCTCGGAACATTTGGACGACAACTCCAAGCAATCAACCAACCACGATGACAAAAATGTCGCGTGCACCCGTGAAACCTGCGTAAACGGCTGCCCGGTTTCGATGGTCACCGGCGAAGAGTTACTCACACTCACCGATGGTCAACTCAATGGCCTCCTTCCATTTGAATGGACTCGACTTTATCGCACCAGTGCTGCGGAAATCGATTGCGGTTTGGGCTATGGCTGGAGCCATGCACTCGCGCAGCGAGTGGTGATAAACAGCGACGAGGTTGTCTGGACGGATCATGAAAACCGCGTAACGACCTTTCCCCTCCCGAGCGAACAACGCCCAGCCATCACCAATAGCTTGTCCAAAGCGGCGATTTACATCGGTGACGATCCATCTGAACTGATTCTGTCCCAGGCTGGCGATCAAACGCTGTTCTACCACTTCCGCTACAACATCAAGGGCGCCACGCTAATTGCTATCAGCGGCAAATACGGCAACCGCCTGCACATCGCTCGTGACATTCATGGGCGTATCAAGCGTGTGGATAACGGTTCCGGTCGTGCCTTGCTGTTGCGTTACGACCGCAAACATATAGTTGGTATCGATTACCAGCAGTTCAGCCCGGCAGACAATCTGGAAGATGCATGGAGCACCATCCAGACATTAGTTAGTTATCGCTATGACGAACAACATCACTTGGTTGAAGCGAAGAATGCCGCCGGTGAGAGCGAGCGATACGCCTACGATGAAAAGCACGTCATTCTTGAACGACAACTGGCCGGTGGTGCCAGCTTCTTCTGGGAGTGGGAAAACGAAGGAAAATCGTCACGCTGCATCCATCACTGGGCGAACTTTTCGCAGATGGACGCCCGTTACGTCTGGGATGACAAAGGTAGCGTCACCGTTACCAATGCCGACGGCAGCGAGGAAATCTACACCCACGACGATCAAGCCCGACTGATCAGCAAAGTCAAGCCGGACGGTGCCGAACATCTCAAAGCATACGACGACAAAGGTCGGTTGATTGCCGAGAAAGACCCACTGGGAGCGATCACAGAGTTTCAGTACGACGAAGCAGGATGCCTGGAAGCAGTCATTCCGCCAGAAGACGCGCCGACCCAATACGAATACAGCAACGGTTTTGTAACACTCGTCCGGCGTGACGAATCAATCTGGAGATACCAACGAAATATCCAAGGTGACATCACCCAACAAACAGATCCTGACGGTAACGTCACCCAGTACAGCTACGACAGACAAGGCCGTTTGTTGCAAATCCGTCACCCCGACGGCAGTCGCCATAATCTGGGCTGGAACAATCTGGGCGAGTTGATCGAAGAACAACTGCCGGACGGCGGTCAGCGCAAGTATCGCTACGACGCACTGGGTCGGCAGATCACTCGTCAGGACGAAAGAGGCGTGACCCAATACCAATGGGATGCTGCCAACCGCCTGGCACAAATTACCCTACCCGGCGGTGCCACTCGCGCGTTTACCTACAATCCGTACGGTCGTGTTACCGCTGAACGCGATGAGTTGGGTCGCATCACCCGTTATGAGTATGCCGATGGCCTGCACTTGGTCAGCCGTCGTATCAACCCGGACGGTAGCCAACTGCGCTACCGCTACGACAACCCGCGTCTGTTGCTCAGCGACATCGAAAACGAACGCGGCGAGCTGTATCACCTTGACTACTACGCAAATGGCCTGATCCAGCAGGAAACCGGCTTCGACGGTCGGCGTACTGCTTACGAATATGACCTTAACGGCCAACTGCTGAAGAAAACTGAATTAGGCGACGACGGCAGCGAGCTAGTCACTGAGTACCAACGCGACTCGGCTGGTCGCCTGCTGGTAAAAACCCTGCCTGACGGTGAAGAGATTCACTACAGCTACGACGCTCACGGCAACCTCGTGAACGTCGACGACGGCAACTGGCCCCTCGCCTACGAGTACGACCTGCAAAACCGCCTCGTCACCGAACACCAAGGTTGGGGCACGCTGCGCTATGAATACGACAAACAAGGAAACCTGAGCCACTGCCGCCTTCCCGACGGCAGCAAACTCGACTACCGCCACCAACCTGGTGGCCGTCTGAGCAGCGTCGACCTCAACGGTTCGCGCCTGACGACGCACCAATTCAGCGCCGGCCGCGAACAACAACGCCAACAAGGCCTGCTCCTCAGCCAATATCAATACGACGACCAAGGCCGATTGCAGGCGCATACCGTCAGCCAACAAGAGCGAAACCTGTTCCGCCGCCGCTATGCCTACAACGCGAATGGCAACCTTGCCGGCATCGACGATAGCCGTAAAGGTAACCTCAATTACCACTACGACCCGCTCGACCGCCTGATCAGCGTCCGTGGCACCACCCCGGAAAGCTTCGCCCACGACCCGGCGGGCAACCTGCTAGGCCAAGGTGATCAGCAAGCCGCAAACCTGGCCAACGTCAAAGGTAACCGCCTGTTGATGCAGGGCGACCGTCACTATGACTACGACGCTCACGGCAATCTGAGCCGCGAGCGCCGCGGCACCGGGCAGAAACTCGTAACCGAGTATCGCTACGACTGCCAGCATCGCCTTATCGGCGCCAGCCTGCCCGGCGGCAGCATGGCTAGTTACAAGTACGACGCCTTCGGCCGTCGTATCGCCAAGACCTTCGATGGTCAAACCACGGAGTTTATGTGGCAAGGCGAACGCCTGATTGCAGAAAGCGCCGACAACCGCTATCGCACTTACATCTACGAACCAGGCAGCTTCCGCCCATTGGCCATGCTTGATGGCGAAGGCCCGCTGAAAGCGACGCCGTTCTACTATCAACTCGACCACCTGGGCACACCTCAAGAACTCACCGACTACAGCGGCGAGATCATGTGGTCGGCGAAATACCGCGCCTATGGCAACCTAGCGGAATTGGATGTCGCTGAAATCGACAACCCGTTGCGTTTTCAAGGTCAGTACTTCGACGCCGAGACGGGTTTACACTACAACCGGCATCGCTACTACAATCCGGGGACTGGACGGTTTCTGACACCGGATCCGATCAAGCTTGCGGGTGGGTTGAATAACTACCAGTACGTGCCTAACCCTACGGGGTGGGTGGATCCATTAGGGTTGAACGTATGCCCGGGTGGTGACGGGTGCAAACCAGGGAAATCTGGTAGATTTTTAGATAAGCCGGAAAACTCTAGCGGCTCCTTGAACATTGGTGCCGGGGAAAATCCATTGGATGGGTATTACAATCTGGACATTGACCCAAAGGTTCCTGGTGTGCATGCAGGGGATGCTACTGACTTGTCGGGTATTAAAACTGGCTCCCAGAGTAATATAAATATCGACAACCCATTCGGCTTCGACCCTTTGAATTCGGAAATCCTCAGAGTTCTTTCCCCAGATGGAAAAATAACGATGACAGGGAGCTCTAACGCCAATGGTTACTTGAAAAAAGCCATTAAGAAAATAGAATTACTAGGATTCAAAATTGTATCAAGAACAGAACTACCCGCAGCAGGATACAAGACTGTTGGCGGAAAACAGATACAATCCAAGGCACTCGACAAAATAGTAATACAGAGGGCAAACTAAAGTGAATATTGAACTTGACGTTACAGAAGCATTTGGCGCCATTGACTATGTGAACGCCGGAGGGCTCACGACCTATATAGACATAGCTTTAACAGAGTCTCTTCTTGAAAATTTTAGCCTGCAACTGACAAACTTTGTTTTAAACATAATTGATGACTCAATAATCGACGAAATACATAAACAAGCACCTCAAGAACTTACAAAAAAATTTACAGATGAAGGTTTCCTTATCGTAAAACGTGCGATCGTCACCTTTGAAAAAGTCAAAAGCTGCGACTCTGTACTCTCTTTAAAAATCAAAAACGACGAGTATGACTTTGAGCGATCGTGGGGAGCGAGTCTGACTAACGGAGATAAAGTGTATGACATAGGCGGCCGACTTAGCACATATCCAGACCTGAGCCTTAATCTGGCTGTTATATCACCGAACAAAATCACCTTAAGTTTCTCCCCCGAAGACTGCGTTTACATAGATAACTATCAAAACTTTATGAGCGCCACTGAAACCTTCAACAACTCAATTAATACCGCACCCAACTCACACAACTTATTCAATATAGACTTTAGAAACAAACATCTTGCACCTAATTTTGACGGTGGCTATCGTACTTACACCGATGACTAACGAGAAAATTAACTCGCCCCCTTTTCACACGAAACTTAGCAAAAAAGAATAAATTTAATTTGTAACTTAAATTAAATTTGTCTTTTTTGGTTTTATTATTAAAAAGACAAGGGCAAATTGAACAGGTGTATTTTCACGAAAGAAAATAAATCCGCCCCTTTTCAAGCAAATCCATTACCAAAAGCACGCACTTGACCAAAAAAAGTTTGTCGATATAACTCAAACAGATTATTTGAAGCAAGCAAAAGCATTTGCAAAAGAGCCAGGACAGTTCAATGAAACCCAAGTTGGAAACTTTATTATCAAACACGACCCAACGTCTGGAAGAGTTTTTGTCGCCCACCTTAAATCTCGAGAAATCAGAATTTTTTACAGAGATGACGGAAGAAACGCCGATGCGTTTAAGTCAGCAATTGATTTAGCCAAAGGACTTTAACATGCAAAAAACCGCTCGATCCGACGCAGTATACAGACTTATCCAAAAAGCTTTAGCCGCCCTTGACAATGATGCGCGCGAATCACTGCTATTGAATTGGTGGGGGATTGATGACAGCGATGAAATGTTCTCCTTGCTTTCAAAAGAAATGCAACATCTACTTATCACAAACGACGAACCGCCAAGTGACGTACAGAATCCCCTTTATGACGAGTTGTTATTGATTGCTTTGCGCTCAGAATACAAGGGCGTGACAAATTTGTATTTATCTAGCCAAATGAAAAAAATGGGATTTGGCGAGCATCAAGTACTGGGACTCATCGAACTAATGGAAGTTTGTCCTTGCTGCGGTTACCGCACATTATCGTCGAGAGCAAACTACGACATTTGTGATCTATGCAAATGGGAAGACAACGGAATAACCGACCCTGAACAATACAGCGGCCCGAACCATATGACACTCGGAGAAGCGAAAGAGACATTCTCAAAAAACATGAACGTACTGCCTTTAGACAAATGGGCCATTTAAAAATCACTGCAAAGCCGCACACCCAAAAAATCACCCGAATAAAATCAAAAAATGAAAACAAAGAAACGAGAAAAAGGGACGTATTTATTTTCAACAGAAAATAAATACGTCCCCTATTCACTTTCACTTTCACTTTTCACACTCAAATCGTAGAAACTAAATGGACACAAAAAAAATAATTGAATATGGTGGAAAAATCACACTTGATGACTTGTCTCAGCTCAACCAGTCTATCGACACATCATTGATTATTGACGATTTGAAGGAAGATCTATTTCAAGCCACCTTCCCTAAAGATCAAATTATTGATATAGGCTGGTATCCCGAATTCAGTGAAAACGGTACATTTAGAGTTTCCCTAATAAAAGCAAACGACTGGGAGCACCCTGCTTTTAGCGAAAAAGCAAAAAACTGGGAAGAGCTTCATAAAGCAATCTCCCTTGCCTTGGAAAATCTGAAAATATAAAACCAATAAAAGCAACATGAAAAAATCTGGACAAGAAACAAAAAAACTAAGGGGACGGATTTATTTTCAACGAGAGAAATGAAACCCGCCACCACTCTTGATGATGGATCTACGCTTCGGAAATTTCCCTCAGCCCCTATCGACTCCCATGAACTTGTAACCCTCCACTCCCCCCAGATAACCTCCCCCAGCCGCTGCAACCTCAGCGACCGGTTTTGACAGACCGAACACGATCAAGGCATGCAAATGCCGCTTTGCGGCTCCGTCCCAACAGGAGCTTCACCATGAAAAAATGTCCACCCAATTCCCTCGACCCAATCGATCTCAGCCAAGCCACCCAACGCACCGTCAGCGCCCGCCTCCGCGATCCAAACACCCCCGACCCCATCAGCCACGTTTTCACCATCCTCCCCGACATCGACACCGAAACCCTGCTAAGCCACGCCTGCGAAACCCTCGCTTCACTCAACGTCCTCACCACCGACCTCGCCTGCAAACTCGAAGGTTCACACCGCAACCTGGCGCTATCAATTCAGCAACTGGCGGTAGTAGGCGAATTGTTGGTCAACCGTGCGCTGGACAATCTCGACCCTCCTGGCGACGCATCCCAAGCCCCACACAGCACCCAATCTTGAGAGAAGGAGACCCAACCATGGCTCGATACATGCCCATCACCGGCATCGACTGCCTTATCCCTTCCCTGCTGATTGATACTGAAGCGCCGATCGATGTGTTGCACGACACAGCGGCATACAGAATCCGCAGCGTGACTCAACTGGTGGAAACTCTATCCTTGGGTGATTCGCTCAACGGCGACAACGCGCTACTTCAGGACTTCGCCCGCGTCATTGCAATTCCACTGCGCGACGGCTGCGACTTGCTGGACGTTATTGGCCGACACTTACAAAAACAAACCGCATAAAAAAACGGGCGATCATACGATCGTCCGTTTTTTTATATATTCATTGCCAAACACTTCAAAAGAAGGTGTCCGCCCAGTGCTATGGCCTCGGCATTCCATGCACTGGTAAAGAGCCGTGACACTGGGCGAACGGGGGCATTTTAATAGAAGTTTGCGAATATGTCCGCTAAGCGAACATGAAATTTTAATCACAATGTTTAACAAAATGTCGATTGCAATACTATTTAAATCACTACCAAAACTCACTAACCAGAACATTAAAACTGATTGTTCTTGTACAAAAAACTTATACAAGAACAATCATTTTATAGAGTCAATACTCAACTTTTTTTGTGAGTCTGCACTTTCAGAATGTCTGTGTAGGTGACGACAACGGTTTGCCCGACTTTCAGGTCTTTGAGTTTGGCTTGAACCTCCGGTCTTACGACATCAACCGTTTTTTTGTTGCCCTTCGGACCTTCGAAGGTCACCTGATTTTTCTTCAAGTCGATGTGGGTGATTTTCAGCTGGACCTGGATCTGACGGTAAGCTTCACCTCCCGGTTTTTCCGAGCCTGGAGCGGCGCGAACATCGCCGGTACGTTCGACAGAGCCCGGCAGGCCTTCGGAGACGTCGGTGTTGAGGACGATCGCTTCGGCGTGAACGACTTTGATGTCGACGAGATCGCCGGCTTTCAAGTTGCCCAGGTTTTTCGCCTTGTCGGTCAGTTGTACAGAAACCTCTTTACCTTCCGGCCCTTTGAGCACGACTTGATGGCTGGCGGCGTCGACCGAGACAACGGTGGCGGTGATCTGATCCTCTAACACGACGCCAGCCAGCGGGATATCGGCAGCCATGGCGCCGAGGCTGACAGCGGACAGCAAGGAAGCAAGGGTGATGGCTTTAGTCAGTGCATGGAGTTTCATAGGCGATACATTCCTTGGTAATAAAGGGCAGCAGACCGCTCTGGCTCAGGCGTCAGCGCGATGTGTGCCAATGAGCATAGACGCTCTTCAGGCTTCAGGAAGTTTTTGCAGTTTCTTGCGCGGTGGATTCACCGCTGTCAGTGCCTTTGCCGCTTTCCTTGCGCCGGGTCGGGTCGGTGGGGCGCAGGGCGTCGTTGTCGCGCTCGACTTCGCCCGGTGGTCGGGGTTCGTCGGGGTGATCGGAGTCAGGGATCGGTTTCATGCGGATTCTCCTCAGGCTTCAGGATCGTCAACTTCCCGGGCGACGTTCACGGCCGGCGAGTCTTTGTGCGATTGCTCGGCCCTGGCCTTCAGCTCTTGCCACTGCTGGAGGTCGATGGCGCCCTGCCCCAGCAAGTCGTCGGCCACGCGCAGCAATTCGGCGTAATGGGCGTCGGGGGATTGTTGCCAGTAGGCCTTGTCGTCGAACAGGCGTTGCCACGACGCAAGGTCTGGCGGTTTGAGGTCGTCGCTCATCGCGGGCTCCAGTGAACGGGGCTTGTTAACGTAGGAGGACGTCGATCTGTCGAGAGTTCCGACTCAATAACCGGTCATTTCCAGATAGCCCTGCCCCGCATGGCTGCCGCTCAGTTGCACCGGCCCTTCCCAATACGGAATGCGCAAATCCATCCACGCGTTGGGGTTGAGGGCGTTGAGGGTGATATCGAGGTGCTTGCCGGGAATTTTGATCGACCAGCGCACGGGCATCTGACGGCCAGCGACTTGGGCAGTGTCTTGCGGTGTAAGGCGGATGTCGTCGGCGTGCAGTTGTTGAGTCTGCCCATCAGCGTCGATCCAGGTGCCGGTGAGATAAGGCTTGCCGTCCTTATTGCGCATGCGGTAAAGCATCACTTGTTCGCCGCTGTCGAGGTGCAGGGAAAACCAGTCCCAGCCGGTTTGGTTGGCGGTCAGTGGCTGGCTGCTCCACTCGCGATCGAGCCAGGCCGGGCCGCTGACTTGATAGGTTTTGCCGTCGATGTCCAGCGAGCCGCTGGCCTGAAAAAACGGCTGGCTGTAGTAGTACGACGCCTGGCCCTGTTCGGATTTCTGGCTGAAACCTTTATCGCCCTGAAGCACCAGCGGGCGCGTGGACGTCAGCCGCAGCTGGTAACCGAACGCCTTGTCCCGCGCACTGAGTTGAACATCCGCTAAAGGATCAGGCCCCTGACTGCTGAAGCGCCAGTCATCGATCCAGGCATTGAACGGTGCCACGCTCACGCCTGCCTGACCGACGCCGCCACGGGCGTAGCGTTCGGCCGCGTGATGCACCGACGCCGAGGTCACGGCCGCGTGCCCCAGCCAGATCGTCTGATTGGCCCAACCGGCCACTTCGGGCGCGGCTTTCAGGGCGCTGCGAAACAGCGTCCATTGCACGCCGAATTCGCGGCCCTGCGCGTCCTTGAGGTTGGCGGTGACGTACCACCACTCGATGCGAAAACCGTCATGGGGCCCGTGATCCGCCGGGAAGCTGAACACCCGACCCGGCACCACCGGAGTAAACGCGGCCGCCTCGCCGCCCAGACCGGCAAAGCCTTTTTCGACAGGCGCTGAGTTGTCGCAGCCGCTCAATAAAACCAATAAAAACAGCCCGACCTTAATCCTCATGAGCAAACGTCCTCAGCAGGTCCGCCGGTTGCGTGCGATGCAGCGAATACAACGGCCACGCCGACGCCAGTAACGTCGCGAACAGCGCCAGCCCCATCAACTGCAACAGTTGCACCGGAAACACCCGCAGCGGCAAGCGCCAGCCGAACGCCTGGACGTTGATCACCGCATCCAGGCACCACGCCAGCGCGATCCCCAGCGGTAGCGCCAGTACCAGCGTCAACACCGCCAGCAGCCAGGTTTGCCCGAGATTGAGCAGCATCAATTGCCGGCGCGTCACGCCCAACGCCCACAGCGGTGCCAACTGCCCGAGGCGGCTTTGGCTTTGGGTCAGCAGGCTGATGAACAATGCCACGCCCGCCACACACAGGGTCAGGCTGTTGAGCGCGGCGGTGGCGGCAAAGGTGCGTTCGAACACTTGCGTCGACCAGCCCTTGAGGCGCGCCTGATCGACAATGCGGTTGTCGTCCAGCGCAAAACGCGCCTGCAACGCGGTGACAAATGCCGGGATCGAGGCCGGCTCAATGCGCAGATTAAAACGGTTGGGCGCCTGCTGTGGCCAACCGTGCAGCAGATGGTTGACGTTGACCAGCAAGTGGCCCTTGGGGTTGCCGTAATCGGCGTAGATCCCGACGATACGCGGCGACCACGGGCCGCCCGGCGTGGGAATCGTCAGATGATCACCGAGGCGCACCTTCAGGCGTCGGGCCAGTTGTTCGCTGAGCATTAGCGCGTCGTCCTTGGCCAGTCGGTCCCACGGGTTGTCGCCCAAGGCCTCCAGCAGTGGCCAGTGCTGGCGATAGGTCGGGTGATCGATCACGCCAAAAATGTCCGCCGGCCAGCCCTGCAACTGGATCGACACCTGCCAGTTGGGCAGCACCGCCGAGAGTTGCGGTTGCTGTTTAAGCCAGGTGTTTAGCTCGCGAGACTGCGCCGGGGTTTGCGGATTGACGTAGAGCTCGGCAGTCAGGCGTTGTTCGAGCCAGTTGCTGAATGTCTCGCGGAAACCGGCGGTCATGCTGCCGGCACCGATGTTTGCCGCCAATGCCAACAACAGCGCCATCAAGGCCAGGCTCAGTGCCGGCAGTTGCTGACGGCAATCGGCGATAAACCATTGGCCGAGCACCGAATGGCTGCGCTGCAAAAACAGGTTGAGCACGGCATTGAGCAACACCGGCAGCGCCAGTGCGGCGCCGAGCAACAGCGCCGCCATCAGCACAAATCCGCTGGCCAGGCTGTCGCCCCAGATCAAGGCGCTGAGCGCAATCACCGCGGCCGTCGCCGCCACCCAACCCTGGCGCCGCAACCAGCGCGCGTGGGCCTGATGCCAGGCTTGTGGATCGGCCAGCGCCAGCAACGGCAAACGCGCCGCCCGCAACAGGCTGTTGGCACCGGCCAGCAATGCACCGAGCAGACTCAATCCCACGCCGCTGAGCCACCACCACGGGCTGAGGCTCAACTGCCCCGCCACGTCGGCACCGTACAAACCGCGCAGGCTGGCGGCGACGTCCGGCAACAGCACGCTGGCCAACAGGTAGCCGCTGACCACGCCAGCGAGGCCGCCGATCAGGGCCAGTCCACCGAGTTCAACCGCCAGGCAGGTGATGAGCATTCGTGCGCTGACGCCACAGGCTCGCAGGGTTCTGAGCAAGCCTCGGCGTTGTTCCAGCGCCAGGCCGATGGCCGCGTGGACGATGAACAGGCCGACCACGAAGGACAGAAAGCCCAAGGCGTCGAGGTTCAGGTGAAAGCTCTCGGTCAGGCGCGCAAGGTTGTTCTCTTCGCCGCTGGTCTTGAACTGGAGTTGATCCTTGAACGCATCGGGTAGCGGAGCGCTGAAATCCTTCGGCAACAGCAGACGCGACAGTTGATCCGGCAGACCGAGAATCTGCTGGGCGAAGCCGATATCCACCAGCAACAGCCCGGGGGCCATGTCGGTTTGAGCGTGCAGCGGTGGCAGAGGCTCGCCGTTCGAACTCAGCGGACGTTCACCTTCCTGCAACCCCAGCGCCTGCATCGTTTGTGGCGAAATCCAGGTGCTGCCCGGCGCACTGAAAAACTCGACAATCTGCTCGATCGGCAACGCCTGCCCTGCCACCGATGAGCCGGCCGGCAGTGACACCGGTTCAATGCCCATCAACTGCAAGCGCTGCTCTTCATGGCCCTTGAGCGTCACCCGTCCTTGCAGCACCGGCGACACCGGCCAACCGGCACGGCGCAAATCGACAAACAACGCCTGAGAAAACGTCCCGCCGCCGGGCGCACTGAGGCTGGCTTGCGGTTCGCCGCCGATCAACTGACTGGCCCGCGCGTAACTTTCCCGCGCCTGACTGTTCAGCGCCTGCACGCCGGTGAGCAAACTGGTGGCGAGCCACAGCCCGGTCAACACGCTGAAAAACTGCACCGGGTGTTGCCGCCAATGGCTCAGCAGCGCCCGCAACGTCTCGCGAACAACCCGCACCTCAGCGCTCGTCCGCGCCAGCCAGGCGGCCACCGTGCAACACCACTTTTTCCGCCAGCCGCGCGGCTACCCGGGGGCTGTGCGTGACCATCAATAACGTGGTGGACGTGTCGTCGAGCAACTCCAGAAGCAACTTCAACACTTCATCGCTGGTGGCTTCATCGAGGCTGCCGGTGGGTTCGTCGGCCAGCAGCAGTTTCGGCCGCGAGGCCAGCGCGCGGCCCAGTGCGACTCGCTGCTGTTGGCCGCCGGACAGTTGCTCCGGATAGCGTCGCAGCACATCGATCAGCCCCAGACGTTGCACCAGATGCGCCTGCCAGCGCGGATCATGCCGCCCCGCCAACCGCGCCTGAAACGCCAGGTTGTCCTCGACCCGCAAACTGCCGATCAGGTTGAACTGCTGGAACACCAGGCCGATTTCGGTGCGGCGCCAGTGGGCCAGTTGCCCTTCGCTCATCTGCTCCAGCCGATGCTCACCGCTGCGGATGCTGCCCCGGTCGACCTTGTCCAGCCCGGCAATCAGGTGCAGCAAGGTGCTTTTGCCGCTGCCCGACTCGCCCATCAGTGCCAGGCTGCTGCCGGGTTTCAGGGTCAGGTCGACGCCTTGCAGCACCGGCAGCGGGCCTTGCGGGGTGGCGTAGCTTTTGAAGACGCCTTGGACCTGAAGCATGGGCAATACCGTGAAGAAGCGTGAGGCAAGGATAGTGTATCGGACGCGGTGGGCTCAGCCTTCAAATCACGGGTGAATGGGCGGGCCTCTTCGCGAGCAGGCTCGCTCCCACATTGGATTTGCGGTGTGCACAACCCCCCAGTGGGAGCGAGCCTGCTCGCGAAGAGGCCAGTGAAACCAACCTAAATCCTCACTGCCCCACCGCCACACTCGTCGCCGCCTGCGAAGGCGTCACAATGCTCTTCAAATCTATATGCTTCCACTCCGGCTTCGCCCCCAGCCGCGCATTGAAGCGGTAGTTGAACGTGAATTCATCGGCCGTCGGCACACTCAACGGCTTGCCATACACCGCCTCGATTCCCGCCAGGTCATACCCCATCAACTGCAACAGCGTCGGGAAGATGTTGTAGTGGCTGGAGCGATCCTTGTTCGCGGCCAACTGCGCCGACCAGTCCTGGGTTTTCAACCCGCTGCCCTGGATCACCACCAGCGGCACCAATCCCTCTTCTTCCACCGGGTCACCGCCGCAATGGGTATTGAGCCCGGGATTGCCCCGTTCATGCAGGTCCTGCCCGTGGTCCGAGGTGTAGATCAACAGCGCATTGCTCAGATCAGCCTGGGCGAACACCCGTGAGAAAAACTCCCCGACGTTCCACAGCAAGGTGTTCTTGTAGGCATTGCGGTACAACACCCAGTCATCCGGTTGACCATTAAACCCGTCTCGCTTGCCGGTATCGGCCACTTCGACAAACTGCCCGCGCGGCAAGGTCGGACGGTACGCCATGAACCCGTCCGGGTATTTATCGTGAACCGGAAAATGCGCGCCGACCTTGTTGATCACCACCAATTCGGGCTTGCCGTCATTGAGCAGATCAACCAGTTTGGCCGCCGCCGCCATGTCGCGGTCACGCACGCTGGTCTGGTCGAATTGCACGAACTCGTCGATGTCCTTTTTCTCGGCGTCGTTCATCAGGTTCTGCAAGTTGCCGCCGGTACGCTGGGCGTCGATGTAAACGGTGCGCAGGCCGGCCTTCCTGGCGTACTGCCAGATCGACGGCATCGTCGTGTTGATGCGCATGTAGTCGGCGCGCGTGCCGCCGTAGCGCAACGTGACGTTGGTGTCGGCGCTGCAGTTGGCAATCGAGGCGGCATAGCCGTAGTTGAAAATATCGACACCCTGGCGCGGCTCCTTGAGGTTGCTGTGCACACCGAACGGCGCGTTGATGTCCAGGTAGTTGCCGGAAATGCTCTCGTCGATGATCAACACGATGTCGTGGCCCACGGGTTGGTCGTTGCGCGCCAGGCTCACCGGCTCACGCGGGCCGACGGTGTTGTGCAAGGCTTCATAGGTAAACAGGTTCAGGTAGGCCAGCGGCGTGTACATGATCGGCAAGCCCCGGGCACCCTCGCCGGCCCGCACGAACAACACCGCACTGAGCAGCAGCACCCCGAGCACCGGCGCCGCCACCAGCAACGCACCGGGCAGCGGCATGTGCCGGCGCGGCTTGAGGCCGATGCCAAACAACAGCAACAAGCCGCCGACCAGGCCACTGATGATCGCATCGCGGTACTGGTAGATCGCTTCCTGGATGAATCCGCCCGAATACACCAGCGACACGAAGCTGCTGTAGGTCAGGTAATCAGCCGTGACCCGCGTATAGACGTCGAAAAACACCGCCGACACAAACATCACCAAGGCGAACAGATGACGGACCAGCGTCTGCCGGATGTACGCCGTCATAAACAGCGCCACCGTCAGTGCGATGAACATGCCACCGAAAAGAAGCACCGGAAAACCGATGCCCATCGCACTTAAACGTTCGAGGTAATAGTCGTAGTTCTTAACTAAATAGAGAACTAACAGTACTTCTTTGAGATATCGAATCATTCTCTTTAGGTACTCATGAAGGGCGATTGGCCAATAGATTGTCGGCCATTTTTTGACACTAGCACCGGGCCATCAAAGCGCAAGAATTGTCGGACTTTTACACAAAGCGTCAAAAAAACGTTGACTCAAATCTGACACACATGTGGGGAAATTTCCCCAGTGTTTCAAGGCACTAGACCGTCCATCGTTTTCTTCAATGCGTTAAAAACCCTTTAAAACCGCGACAAATCCAGCACCGACAAGCACTTGATGGCATTTAGCCCCCAAAAATGGACTTCGGCTACCACAAGAGAATGTCATTTTGCTGACACGCTTTCCTACCGCTGGGCTATACCCCTTTTGACAGTCTTATTTTCGTTATCTCAACCGTCTTACGAGGCACGCCAATATGGACGTGAGCGTATTTGGTACGGGCTATGTTGGCCTGATACAAGCAGCGGCACTGGCCGATGTCGGACATCGCGTCTTATGTGTCGACATTGATCCAAACAAAATAAAACAACTGCAACAAGCGGTGCCGCCGATCAGCGAACCAGGGCTTTCCAGCACGCTGGAAGAGAACATCAAGGCCGGTCGGCTGCTGTTCACCACCCAGGCCAGCGATGCGGTCGAACACGCCGAGCTGATTTTTATCGCCGTGGGTACGCCCGCCGATGAAGACGGTTCCGCCGACCTCAGCCATGTGCTGAGCGTCGCTCGCCAGATCGCCAACCATATGGAGGCTGATCGCACCTTCATCATCAAGTCCACCGTGCCGGTCGGTACCGCGGACCAGGTGGCCGCCACCGCCAACGAAGAACTCAAGCGCCGTGGCAAGAGCGCGCTGAATGTACGGGTGGTGTCCAACCCGGAGTTCCTCAAGGAAGGCAGCGCCCTCGCCGATTGCATGCGCCCGGACCGGATCATCGTCGGCACGCTTGACGATGAAGCCCGCAGCCAGATGAGCGAGCTGTACGCGCCGTTCTGCCGCAACCATGAAAAGCTCATGTTCATGGACAACCGCAGCGCCGAGCTGACCAAGTACGCCGCCAACGCCATGCTCGCCACGCGCATCAGTTTCATGAACGAACTGGCCAACCTCACCGAACTGCTGGGGGCTGACATCGAAGCAGTGCGCCGGGGCATCGGTTCCGACCCGCGCATCGGTTACCACTTTATCTACCCAGGCTGCGGCTTCGGTGGCTCGTGCTTCCCCAAGGACCTGCGCGCCCTGCTGCACACTGCCGAACAAAACGGCATGCCGCTGCGTCTGTTGCGCAGCGTCACCGACGTCAACGACACCCAACGCCACATTCTCTTCGGCAAGCTCAAGGCACAGTTCCCGAATGGACTGGCCGGTAAATCCATCGCGATCTGGGGCCTGGCGTTCAAACCCAACACCGATGACATGCGCGAAGCCCCCAGCCGTTACCTGATGGAAGCCCTGTGGGCCGAAGGCGCGACGGTGCAGGCCTATGACCCGGAAGCCATGTCCGAATGCCGGCGCATCTACGGTTATCGCAAAGACCTGCATTTGTGCGCCACCCGCGACGACACCCTGGAAGATGCCGATGCATTGGTGATCTGCACCGAGTGGAAGAACTTCCGCGTGGTCGACTTCGACCTGCTGGCGGACAAGTTGCGTTCACGGGTGATCGTCGACGGTCGCAACCTTTATAACCCGGAGCAGGTCGCTGCGGCCGGCTTGCACTACAGCGGTATCGGTCTGCGACACATTGCACCCGAGGCGCCGCGCCCATGAAGATACTCGTCACCGGAGCGGCCGGTTTTATTGGTGCCCATTGTGTGTTGCGGCTGCTGCGCGACGGGCACCAGGTGTTCGGCCTCGATAATTTCAACGATTACTACGACCCGCAACTCAAGCGCGATCGCGTGGATTGGGTGCAGGAGCAGGTCGGCCCTTTCCAGCTCTCAACGGTTGACCTGGCCGATACGTCGGCCATCGAAGCCCTGTTTGCCCGTGAAAAACCCGAAGTTGTGATCCACCTCGCCGCCCAGGCCGGGGTGCGTTACTCACTGGAGAATCCCCGGGCCTACCTCGACAGCAACTTGAGTGGTTTCCTCAACATTCTCGAAAGCTGCCGTCGGCACCCGGTTCAACACCTGATCTATGCCTCGTCCAGTTCGGTGTACGGCGCCAACCAGCACACGCCGTATTCGGTGCAGGACGGCGTCAATCACCCGCTGTCGCTGTATGCCGCGACCAAGAAAGCCAATGAACTGATGGCCCACAGCTACAGCCACCTGTTTGGCATTGCCTGCACCGGCCTGCGGTTTTTTACGGTGTACGGGCCTTGGGGCCGGCCCGACATGTCGCCGATCCAGTTTGCCCGCGCCATCGCCGAAGGCCATCCGCTGAAGCTGTTCAACTACGGCCAGCATCAGCGCGACTTCACCTACATCGACGACATCATCGAAAGCATCGCCCGCCTGATCGAGCGCCCACCACAAGCCAACGCCGAATGGGACCGCGAGCAACCGGACCCGGCCAGCAGCATGGCGCCGTGGCGCATCTACAACATTGGCGGCCAGCACCCGGTGGAACTCAAGGACTACCTGGCGCTGCTGGAAAAACACCTTGGACAACAGGCCATCGTCGAGTTGCTGCCGCTGCAGCCGGGCGACGTCCTCAACACCTGCGCCGACGCCAGTGACCTGGCGCGGGCTACCGGATTTCAGCCTTGTATCGAGCTGGATGAAGGACTCGGGCGTTTCATCGCCTGGTTCCGCGATTACTACCAACTGCCTATCGCCCACGCGCCGCTCGCGGCTGAACTTCAGCGGAGGACTCTATGACTGGACATGAAAAAGGTGTGCCCCTCAATCAATTGCGCCGGGACAAACGCCTCGATCCCGAGCACCGGATTCGCATGGATGCGGCGATTCACATGCAGGGGCGTGGCTGGATCACCGGCCGTGACGGCGGTCGACCCTGGACGTTGTCACGCACCAACCGGGTGGTCGCCTGCCTCGGTGCGTTGATGATCCTGATGTTGATTTCGCCGGTACTGCTGGGCCTGGCGCTGGCGATCAAGTTCAGCAGCCCGGGACCGGTGATGTTCGTGCAGAAACGCACCGGCTACCGCGGTCGCGCATTCGGCATGTACAAATTCCGCACCATGGTGGCCAACGCCGAGGAGCTCAAGGAGTCCCTGCGACACCTGAACAAACACGGCGCCGACGCCATCGACTTCAAGATCGACAAGGACCCGCGCATCACCGGCATCGGTGGCTTCCTGCGGCGCAGCAGCCTCGATGAGCTGCCGAACCTGATCAATGTAGTGACCGGCGACATGCGCCTGGTGGGTCCCCGGCCGACTTCGTTCAACGCCTACCGCTACAAGGATAACCACCTTGCACGCCTGAGCATCTACCCCGGCATGACCGGCCTGTGGCAGATCTCCGGGCGCAGCAATATCGACTTCGACCAGCGCGTTGAGTTGGATCTCAGCTATATCGCCGAGCAGAGCCTTTTGCTTGATCTGAAGATCCTGTTGAAAACCCCCTTCAAAGTATTCAGCGGCCACGGAGCGAGTTAAATGGACGGTTCATCAAACAAAAGCCTGAGCATCGCCAACCCGAGCGAGTCCAACCTGACTTCGACCGTGCTGGATCAAGATCTGCGGATCCTACTGCTGACCGCCGCCAACCCCGGCGCGGGCACCACCACCAGCGCGCTGGCACTGGCCAGTCAACTGGCCCAGATGAGCAGCGGCCAAGTGTTGCTGGTCGACGCCAGCCAGTCCTCGAACAACCTCACGCAACAATTGGGGTTGACCAAGGAGCGCGGCTTTCGCGACTTGATGTTCAACAACCAGAGCCCACCGATGCTGCAGGACTGTGTGGTGAACGTCGCCAGCCTGCCCTTCGACATTTTGCCCAACGGCCGTTATGCCCGCGGCAATGAACACCTGACCGCCGAAAGCATGAGCCCGTTGCTCGATCAGCTCGGCAGCCAGTATCGCTTTGTGGTGATCGACGGCGACGCGGTGTATTCCGCCGCCGACACCCTGGTCATCAGCACGCAGGTGGACGGCGTGATCATGGTCGTTCGCGCGGAAGACACCCGCTGGGAAGTGGCGCAAGCCGCGGTCCAGCGCCTGACTCAGGCCGGCGCAAAAATGGTCGGCAGCGTGTTCAACCGTCGCAAGTACTACATGCCGAAATGGCTGTACAAAAACCTGTAAGCAACCAGAAAAGGATGACGCCATGAACGCCAGAATGCTTGTCCTGCTGTTGCTGCCGCTTGCAGGTTGCTCCAGCAATTCGACCGAAACCCAAATGCCGGTGCAGATCCTCACGGCCTCGCCGGCCAACGCCCAGGCCACCGACATGCCCAAGGTCGAACAGACCTTGCGGCCACAAGATGTGCTGGACGTGATCTTCCACATCAGCACCAGCGGCTCGGACGCCTACCGCATCCAGTCCGGTGACCAGATCGGCCTGAACTTCACTGCCGCCAGCCAGCTCAACGGCAATCAACTGGTGCTGCCTGACGGCACCATCGAACTGCCAGGCGCCAACACCTCAGTGAAGATCGCCGGGATGTCCAGCGAACAGGCGCGTGAGGAAATCCAGCGGGTCTATCAACGCAAACAGCTGTTCCAGCCCAACCGCAATCAGCTGACCGTGCAAGTCATCAGCCCGCTGAGCAACGAATCCAACCTTAAAAGTGCCCTGAACCACCCCGCTACCGGCATGAGCCGGGAGATCACCGTGGGCACCGACGGTTATGCGAGCTTCCCGGAAATCGGCGCCGTGCCACTGCAAGGCATGACCGTCAATCAACTGGAGACCTTCCTCAACAAACGCTACGCCGATCTGCCGGGACGGATGACCGTCGACGTGCTGCTCAAGTCCACCGCCGGCAACGAAATCTATGTGCTGGGTGAAGTCGGCCAACCGGGTTCCTACCCGATCCGCCGGCCGGTTTCGGTGCTTGAAGCGCTGACCCTGGCGCGCGGCAGCAATGCCAAGGCGCGGCTCGATTCGGTGGTGATCATGCGCCGCAACGGCAATCAGGTTAAGGCCGTGCATTACGACGTGGAAAAAGCCCTGGCCGGCGATGCTTCACAAATCGCCTACCTGCAACCGGACGACATGCTCTTCGTGCCCAAGACCAAACTGGCCAGCGCCGGTGAGCTTGCGCGGCAACTCGCTGATGTCGTGTTGTTCCAGGGTGTGGGCTTCAGCTTCGGCTACCGCGTCGACGACAAAGACAGCAATAACAACAACTGACTCTCAGGTGACCCGACATGAATCCAAAGGAAAACTACCTGCATGAGTTCTTCAGGATCTTCTTCGCCAACAAGCAGTTGGTGAAGCGGGTATTCCTGGTCTTTGCAGTGATCGCCCTGGTCTTGCCGCTGATGCTCAAACAGAGCTTCGACATCACCGCGCAAGTCATCGTGCAGTCGAAAAAACTCTCCCAGGGTGACGCCACCACGTCACTGACCGTGGACAACGCCACCTTCATTCCGCCATCGCTGGCCGACATGGAAACCGAGAGCAATATCCTGCGCTCCCCGGCCCTGATCCGGCAGACCATCAGCGAGTTGCGCGACAAGGGCGAGTACACTCCTGCCCCCGGCGTGTTCAACACACTGGTGCTGCAACCGATCAAACGCTTCATCACCTCGCCGCTGCGTGAGTACGTGATCAACCCGGTGAAAACCGCGTTGGGCATGGAAACCGATCCGGTGCGCGACACCACGCTGGATACGTTGACCCAGGAAGCCATCGACAAGCTGAAGATTGAAACCCTGCCAGGCTCCAACGTGATCTCGATCATCTATAGCTTCGGTGATCCGCATCAAGGCACGCAGTTTGTCGCGGCCTTGCTGCAAAACTACCTGGCCAGCCGTCAGGAACTGCAATCGATCGACCTGCCACAAACCTTCTACGAAACCAAGAAGCACCAGTATCAGGTGCGCCTTGATGGCCTGGAAGGCACCCGGCTGGCGTTGCTCGAAGGCGTCGGTTCGTCCGATCCGAAGGAAGAAATCACCTTCCGCCTCAACGCGATCAACACCGAGGAGCAAGCGCTCAACCTGTATCAGGACCGCCGCCTGCAAAGCCAACGCTGGCTCGACTACCTGAAAACCAGCCTGGCCGCCGCCAGCAATAACAAGCTCAACGACTACACCTTCCCCTACACCTTCACCACCACCGTGGACAACGTCGCGTTTGAAGATCGTGAGATCAAACAGATGGGTGAGGCCCTGACCAATCAGGTCAGCCGCTACATGAACGACCTGGCCATCTTCCAGCCGAGCAGCGAACCGATGTTGCTGACCCGCGAGCAGATCACTCGCACCCGTCAGCAGTTTTTGAAAGTGGTGAGCAACCGGATTCAGGAACGCACCAACGACCTGGCAATTGTCAGCTCGGTGATCGACCAGAAGACCGCGCGCATTGCCGAGTTCAAGAACCGCATCCACCAGTTGCAGGAAACCCAGAGCAAACTGCGGCAGATGGACACCGAGATCGATGCCTTGCACGCAGCGTTCTCGACCTACGCCCAGCGCTTTGCCGAAAGCAGCACCGCCCGTTCGCTGGACAACGACCTGTCCAACGCCCGTGTCCTGAGCCCACCGTACGAACCGACCGAAGCGGCGTTTCCCAAGCCGTTCCTGATCATCCCGTTCGGCTTGTTCACCGGTCTGCTGCTGGCGATTGCCCTGGTCTACGTGCGTGAGTTCTTCGATCACCGCTTCAAGGCGCCTGCGCAAATCACCCACGAACTGGGCTTGCCGGTGCTGTTGGTGATCAACGATCAAAACGTCGAGCCGATCAATCCGCACAAGAACTGGTCCGTGCCAAGCCTCGTGCATTGGGTGCGCAATTGAACGCGCCGCTCAACCCTGCCACCGCCCTGCCGATCATTCATTTGCTCAGCAGCGGTGGGTTCTATGGGGCTGAGCGGATGCTGCTCGACCATTGTCTGGCGACGCCGGGGCAGCACCAGGTGCTGTTTCTCGATGCGCCGCCAGAACTGATCGCACGCTTTCGTGAGGCCGGGGTGGATTGCCGTGGCTGCGCGGGGCTGGGGGAATTGCTCGCGCATTTGCGTCAACGCCGGGCAGAACAGCCGCTGATCAACACGCATAATTTCAAGGGCCTGTTGTTTGGCTGGGTCGGCGCGACGTTGTTGCGCTTGCCGCTGGTGATTACCCAGCACGGGTTCACCCCGCGCAGTCGCAAGCAGAAGTTTTACACCTGGCTGAGCCTGCAACTGTGCCGCACGGCTTCGGTGAATCGCGTGGTCTGCGTCGCCGAAAGCATCGCCACGCTGTGCCGTCAGGCCAGTGTGCGGGCGGAAAAACTGCAGGTGATTCCCAATGGTTTGCCCGCCGCTGCCACGCTGCTGTCACCCAACGTTGATCGTCAGCGTTGGCTGGCCGGTTACGTCGGGCGCCTGAGCAGTGAAAAAGGTCCGGACCTGTTTCTCGATGCGCTGATCCCGTTGTGCCAGCAACACCCGCAACTGGACGCCGTGATGCTCGGCGACGGCCCGGAACGGGAAATGCTGCTGGCACGGATCAACGCCGCCGGTTTGCAAACCCGCATCACCTTGCCGGGTTATCAGACCGACATGGGGCGGTGGTGGCGCCAACTCGATGCGCTGGTGATCAGCTCGCGCACCGAAGGCACGCCGATGATTCTGCTCGAAGCGATGCAGGCCGGGGTGCCGGTGGTGGCGTTCGGCGTCGGCGGCATTCCCGATGTAATGCAAGACCGGCACAACGGATTGCTGGCAACCCCCGCCGACAGCGCCGCCCTCGCCCGCCAGATCGACACCTTGCTGACGGAACCGGCACTGGCTGCGCAATTGATCGACAACGCAAAACGTACCCAACTGGATCGCTACGACCTCAAGGCCCTGGCCGAACGCTGGTCGCAGCTTTATATCCGTACTGCACGGGAGGCACGCGCGTGATCTTTCCGCTCTCGATCGTCAGTCTGCTCGGCCTGGTCTGCCTCGGTTTGCTGGCCAGCCCTTATCCTTTTCTGGCGCCGGGGGCGGTGCTGGGCCTGGTCGGTGTCGCGGTGCTGTACCGCAAACCCACCTGGGGTCTGCTCGGCATCGCGGCGCTGGTGCCGTTCGAAGGGTTCTTCAAGGACAGTTCGCTGTCGGGCACCAAATTCATCGGCGCGTCGCTGGCGGTGATCCTGATGCTGCAACTGGCCCTGCGGCAGATTCCGTCCGAACGCCTGCGCAGCAATACCTGGCGCTACCTGATCTGGTTTCTGGTGCTGTACATGCTCAGCCTGCTCAATACCGATGACCTGGGCATGTCGTTGGGGCATCTGCGCGAGTTGAGTGTCGGCCTGATCCTGTTTGTCATTACCCTGCTGATTGGCCGCGAATTGAACCTGGACCTGTTCGCCAAACTGGTCACCGCCAGCGTCACCATGACCTGCGTGCTGGCGATGTTCTCCAGCAAATATCAGGACCAGGGGCGCGCCGCCGGGTTGCTTGAAGACCCGAACGCCTTCGCCATGCTGATCGCCTTCGCTGTGCCGCTCGGCCTGTGGCTGGTGATCCGTAGCCCGAACCTGTTGCATCGTCTGGTCTGGGGCGGTTGCTGCCTGCTGTTGCTCGGCGGCATGACCAAGACCGAATCGCGCTCAGGTCTGGTGGTGTTGTTTCTAAGCCTGATCATCGGCGCCTGGCACTACCGCGCCGAGTTGACGCGTATCCGCCCGCGGCACCTGGGGTTTGCCATGCTCGGCGCAGTGATCGTGATTCCACTGGCGATTTATGCGATGCCCGCCGGTTACGTCGCCCGCATCCAGTCCCTGAGTATCTTGAGCGCGGGGGCCAAGAGTCAGGACGAATCCCTCGGTCGCCGCGCCTCGTACATCGTGGTCGGCAGCGCGATGATCCGCGAGAACCCGCTGCTCGGCTCCGGCCCCGGCACCTTCCCGCTGCACTACGCCACCACCGGTTACGCCAAGGCGTTTTCGGCCAACCGCAAAATCGGCGACCTGTACCGTCGCGCCCACAACACCTACCTGGAAATTTTCAGTGAACTGGGGATTCCCGCCGGCCTGCTGTTCGTCGGCATGCTCGGCCTCGGCCTGTACAACCTGATCCGCGCCCGACGCATCTGGATGCAGCGAGCCAACCGCGAGCAAGCGGACTTGATGACGCACCTGGCGATGAGCTTTCTGTCGTTGACCCTGTTCCTGATGTTCCTCAGTGCGCCGAATCAGAAGTACGTCTGGATCATGCTCGCCCTGACCAGCGTACTGCGTTTGAAAGCCGAAGAAAGCCCGCCACGGGAGGCCAAGGCATGAGCCGAATCAGCATTGTGATTCCGATGTACAACGAAGCGCGCCACATCGCCCGCACCTTGCTCGCAGCGCAAAAAGCCGCCCACGCGGCCGGCCTCGATTGCGAGCTGATCGTGGTCGACAACGGCTCGCAGGATGAAGGCCCACAGATTGCCCGGCAGTTCGGTGCGCAGGTGCTGATGCAGCCAGGAATTCTGATCGGCGCCCTGCGCAATCGTGGAGTCGCCATCGCCACCGGTGAATGGCTGGCGTTCATCGACGCCGACGTCGAAATGCCCGAAGACTGGCTGACCAAACTGGTCGCTCTGGAAAGCAAGGGGCAGGCCGATGTGTTCGGCCTGGACTTGCACACCCCGGCCGAAGCCCCGTGGTACGCCACGGCCTGGCAACGTCGCACATTGCGCCCTGCGACGCAGAGCCTGCGCAAGGTGGATTGGCTGCCCAGCTCCAACCTGTTGATGCGTCGCAGCTGGTTCGACAAGGTCGATGGCTTCAGCGAAAGCCTGCGCACCGGCGAGGACAAGGATTTCACCCTGCGCTTGCACGAGGCCGGCGCGCGGATCCTCGCGGTCAATGAATGCGTGGCCCTGCATTGGGGTTACGAAATGAACTGGCGCGAATGGATGGGCAAGGAAATGTGGCGCCAGAGCAGCCACGTGCAATTGCTCCGCACCCATGGCGCGAGCCTGCGGCTGCTGCGTTTTCCGTTGCTGTCGCTGGGGGCCTGGTTTCTCGATTTGCTGGCGATCTCTGCCTTGTGCGACGGCTTTCCGCATCACGCGGCGGTCATGTTGGCCATCACCACGATGCCGGCGCTGATCTTGAGCGTGCGCCAGAGCCGCAAACACCGCGACATCGGCCTGACCCTGCAACTCTGGGGCCTGCACTGGGTGCGTCTGCACCTGGCCGGGGCCGCGCTCGTTCTCAGCCTGTGTCATTGGAATGCCAGGAGGCCCGCCCGTGGCTGAATTCATTTTCTGGTTGTGCCTGCTGCTCCCGGTTTACGCCTACCTCGGTTATCCCTTGTTGCTGACGCTGCTGTCGCCAATGTTCGCGGCGCGGCGTCATGGCGCGCCGGAGCCAATGAACGTGAGCGTAGTGATTGCCGCGCATAACGAAGCGCGGCACATCGAACACAAGTTGCGCACCCTGCTCGCCCAGGATTACGCGCCTGCCTCGCTGCAGATCATTCTGGCCAGCGACGGCTCGACCGATGACACCGTGGCCTGCGCACGCAAAGTGATTGACCCGCGCATCACCGTGCTCGACCTGCCGCGCCAGGGCAAAGCCGCGACCCTGAATGCCGGCGTGGCGCTGAGCACCGGCGACATTCTGGTGTTCACCGATGCCGACAACCAATGGTCGCGCGACACCCTCGGCCATTTGCTCGCACCGCTGAGTGATCCGCAGGTCGGCGCCTGTGCCGGGCACATGGTGATCCCGGTGACCGGCGGTGGCTTGAGCGTCGGCGACAGCCTGTATCGGCATTACGAAGGCTGGCTGCGCCGGGTCGAGAATCGCACCGGTTGCATGGTCTCCGCCGACGGCGCGTTGCTGGCCTTGCGTCGCGAGCTGTTCCAGAACGTGCCGGCGGAGGTCAACGACGACTTCTTCATCAGTACCTGCGCGCCGGTCGCGTTCAAACGCATCGTCTATGTGCCCGAAGCACAGGTGATCGACCAGGGCGTCGATGAAGCCGACAAGCAGTTCCGTCGCCGCCAGCGCGTCACGGTCGGCGGCCTGCAAAGCCTGGCGCAGCGCAGCGAGCTGCTCAATCCGCTCAAGCATGGCCTGTATTCGATTGCCTTGATCAGCCACAAGCTGATCCGGCGTCTGGCGCCGATCCTGTTGTTGCCGTTGCTGCTGAGCAATTTCTGGTTGTGGGACGACCATGGTTTTTATCGCCTGAGCCTGATCGCGCAGCTGATCGGTTATGCCATCGCCATCGCCGGCCTGCTGGATTCGCAACACCGTTTGCCCAAGCCCTTTCGCCTCGCCGCGTTCCTGCTGGTGACGCTGGCCGGCATGAGCATCGGCTTGTGGCAGTTCCTGCGCGGCCAGCGCTACGCCCAGTGGAACCCCGAACAGAATCGTTGAAAGGATTGAGCCATGGCGATCAAACAACTCTTAAAGCGCACCAGTGGTTGGCTCTACCTCAATTCGCCGGTCGGGCGCAGTCAGCTGCAAGGCGCCGGAGTGATCCTGATGCTGCACCGGGTGCTGGCCGACGATCAGGCCGCCGCCCTGCCCCACCGCAATGAATTGTGCGTCGGACCCAAGGCGTTCGAGCACTTGCTGGTGTGGCTGAAAAAACACTTCGACTGCGTGCCGTTGATGGAGATTCTGCACCCGGGGAAAATCCGCTCGGACCGGCCGAAAATCACCCTGACCTTCGACGACGGCTGGCGTGACAACGCGGTGAATGCCTACCCGCTGCTGCAAAAATACCAGGTGCCGGCGAGCATTTTTCTCTCCACCGATTTCATCGGCAGCCGTCAGCGGTTCTGGTGGGAAAGCATCGGTGAAACCTTGTGGGGCAGCCACGGCGAACCCGCCCGCGTCCGCTTGATCGAGTCGCTGCAACAGGCCGGTCGCCCCTTGCCGGTGCCGTTTTCGGAGCTGGATGAGGAGCGCCGTAGTCTGGCCTTGCTGCATTTTCTGCAAAGCCTGAAAAGCCTGAGCCCGATGGCACTGAACCAACTGACCGATGCCTGCCCGGACGAGTCGTTGCCCCAGGCGCTGGACTGGCATCAGGTGCGCTCGCTGGAATCCTCCGGGCTGGTGCGTTTCGGCCCGCACGGCGCCAGTCACGCAATCCTTACCGGCCTCGACGATCAACGCTTGCATGAAGAACTGAGCCGCAGCCGCGATGCCCTGCACCACGGTTGCAACCGGCCGTTGCCGGTCTATTGCTACCCCAATGGCGACAACGATGCGCGAGTGCGCGATCAGGTCGCCTTGCATGACTTCCCGTACGCATTGGGCACCAGCACCGGGATTTATCGCGGCAGTGAAGACCCATTGAACTTGCCGCGTTTCGGCGTCAGCCAACGCGTGGCACGCAATCCACAACTGCTGTCATGGCGTTTGTATCGCGGAGCCCGCGCATGAGCCGTAGCCATTACCTCAAGCACCTGGCCCTGAGCATGGGCACCAAATTGGCGATGATTGCGCTGCGCTTGCTGCGCAATGTGTTGCTGGCGCGGATTCTCGGCCCGAGTGAGCGCGGTTTGTTTGCCCTGCTCAGCACCCTGCCCGACCTGATCAGCGCCGCCACCAGCGGCGGGCTGAACTCGGCGGTCGGTTATCAAGCGGCCAAGCAACGGCCGATGGGTTTGTTGCTGAGTCAGGTGTTGGTGTTCGGCTGTCTGCTGGCAGCGATGTTGACCTTGCTGGTGGTGGCGCTGGTGCGCGAATTCGGCAGCGAACTCGACATCACCACGCAACTGGGTCTGCTCGCCTGGCTGCTGTTGCTGGCGGTGCCGTTGACTGTACTCAAAAGCGGGTTGCTGACCCTGCACAACGCTTCGGGCGGCGTGGTCGCGTTCAATGCCTTGCGCCTGGTGGAATCCCTCGCGCCGCTGTTGCTGTTCCTCGCGCTGTTCTGGATGTGGAAAGAGTCGGCCCTCGAAGCGGCGTTGATCAGCTGGCTGGCGGGGATCAGCCTGGTGGTGCTGGCGGGTTGGGTCTGGCTCAAACGTGATCAGCCGCTGAAGTTGCAATGGGACCGCGCCAGCCAGAACGAACTGCTGCGCTACAGCGCTCGCAGCCATCCGGACCTGTTGTTCCAGCAAGTGATTCTGCGTTCCGATTACCTGTTCATCGGCGCCCTGCTCGGCAGCACCGCGCTCGGTCATTACGCCATGGCCAGCGCCGCCGCCGAGTTGCTGCTGATCGTGCCGGAAGCGGTGACCACGCCGCTGATGAAACGCCTTCTGCAACAGGAAGAAGGCATCGACAAGGTCACGCCGCTGGCACTGCGCCTGACCGCGACGGTGATGCTCGGCGCCTGCCTGACCATGGCGGTGATCGGTGAATGGCTGATCGTCACGCTGTTCGGCGAGGCGTATCAACCGGCGTATCCGGCGCTGCTGGCATTGCTGCCGGGCCTGCTCGGCCTGTGCTACGCGAGCATCCTGCGCCTGGACCTGCTGGGCAAGAACCGCCCCGGCACCATCTCACTGCTGATGGGCCTCGGTGCCTTGCTCAACCTGGCGCTGAACCTGGTCATGATCCCGGCGTACGGCATCGTCGGCGCGGCGGCCGCGTCGTCCATCGCTTATCTGGCGGTGACCCTTGCACTGCTGGTGATGTACTGCCGCTTGAGCGGTGTGCCGGTCTGGCAAACCCTGATCATCCTGCCCAGCGACGTGGCACCAATGCTGCTGATGCTGCAAAGGAAGTCGGCATGAGGTATTTCGCCCTGCTGGTGAGCCTGGGGCTTTCGCTCGACGTCTACGCCGGGCCGATGCGCTGGGCGGACATTCGCGACGGCAGCTTGTACCTGCAAGCGGATCGCCCCGACACGCTGACGGTGCGCTGGACTCCGGCGTGGCAGGCGGATGCCAACGAAGAACAGCTGTACCTGCTCGACGGCAAAGGCAAGCTTCAGGCTGAACGCAAGATTGCCGCCAGTGAATTGAGCGGCACCCAGAGCTGGCCGTTGGCGCCGAATGCGGCCAGCTATCAACTGGAGATTCCGGGTTACAGCTTTCGCCGCTACAAGGTTGAACACGACGACAGCACGGTGGCGTTGTTCGCTCCGGCCAAGGTGCATTTCAGCGCTGAAACCCATGACGGCGACGAGTTGTTTTTCAAGGTCGCGCCGGGTGAACACGCAGTGCTGGCCGGCAAGTTCCATGGCGGCGTCAATGCCCTGCAAGCGCAGCGGGTCGGCGACGGCAAACAGGTGTCGGTGGCGCTGAAACCGTATCGGGCCTATTGGCAGTTCGATCAGGTCGAGTTACCGGTCACCTCAAGCGAACAAGTGTGGCGCCTGCGCCTGCAAGGCAGCGGCAAAGTCGCGTTCTGGCTCGATGGCGCCGCCAACCTGTTCGCGCAGGATCCGCAGCAGCTCAAGCCGTTGCGCGAAGACGCGGGTGATGTGCGCCTGACCCTGGGCAAAGACGTGCTCGGCCCGACGCCGAACCTGGGCATCGCCCTGCCCTACGTGATGCCGCCGCCCTCCAGTTATGCGGTGCTCGACGCCCTCAAACCGCAAGCGGGCGCCTATTACACCTTTGTCGACGTCACGGCGAAAAAGCCGCAGTACGAAGATGCGTTCCGCCAGGTGTATCAGGACCGCTTCGGTATTTATCAAGACATCACGCTATTGGCCGGCAGCGAGCGCCAGGCCGATTTGCGCGCCGACACCATGAGCAATTCCGGCCTCGATGCCTGGCTCGCCTCGACCCGCGCCCTCGGTGGCAAGGGCACGCACTACATCGGTTTCGCTGACGAACCGAATCTCAATTATTCGAGCTACGCCCAGTACCAAAGTATTTTCAACAGCATGGCCCGGCAAGTGCGCAGCAATCCGGCCAATGCCAAGGCCGGTGTGCGCATTGCCATGCCGGCCAGTTCACGGCTGGTCAATGGCCCGTTCGCCGACAACGCGGCAGACAAGCGCGGCATCGATTGGGCCCGGCGTTTGCTGGCGGAATCGGGCGACAACGTCGATGCGTTGGCCTGGCACGAATGGATGATTCGCGACCTGCTGGCGACCCGGGTCTACCGTGACAGCGTGCGCCGAGCCGCCGACCTGGTCGGCCTCGACGGCAAGGGCCGGCCACGCAAGGCCCTGTTGCTGGACCAGACCAACATGTCCAGTGGTTCCAGCCTGAGCCCTTACGATCAAGACACCCATTTCGCCTCGCTATGGTGGGCGTCTGTGGTCATCAACTCGTCCCAGGACGGTTTGCTGGAGATGCTCAACTGGTTCCAGGCCGCCGATGAACCGAACTACCCCAAGGGCATGTTGAAAGTCCTGGGTGACGATCACTTCGAATTGAAACCGGTGGGTTTTGCCCAGCAGTTCATTCAGCAGCACTGGCTCGCCAACGTGGTGCGCGTGGAAAACGACGCCTTCGAAGTCGACGTGCTGGCGATGGCCGACGATGCGCAACGCAGCCTGTTGGGGGTCAACAAAGGCAAGCGTTTGCAGCATGTGAGCCTGGCAGGCACCGCCTGCCCATTGCTCAAGGGTTCATTGCGTTACTTCGGCGCGGACAACCGCAGCCGCGACGCACCTTTCAACTGCCAGAACGGGCGCGTCAGCTTCGACTTGCCAGGGGAAACCCTGTTCGCTCTGGGCTGGAACGCCTCATGAATACCCTGAATTGCTTTGCCGCGCCGGCCTTGCCGCGCGATGCATCACTCCCACCACGGCCAACGCCGTCAGGAGACATGACATGAGTGTTTTGCACAAACTCAGTGAACAGATCAAACAGAAAGGCCTGAGCGCCACGTTGAAAAAAGTCTGGAAGCATTACGTGTTCTTCCACGAAGAACTGTTGTGGATGGAGCGCGACCTTGTCAGCCCGGTGCCGCCACACAAATTGCGGCCGTACCCGCCACTGCGCGTGGAAACCATCACCGCGCAAAACGCCGTGGCCTTCACCCGCCACTTCGGTGACCGCGTAGAGACCATGGCCGAACTGGCCCGCGAGGGCTACACCGGGCACATGCACCTGGACGATAAAGGCGATGCGGTGGCGTTTATCTGGGGCGCGTCGCGCAACTATCACGACAAGCATTACTACGGCTGCTGGTTCCCGGTGAAGGAAGGTGAGTTCTTCGAATTCGGCGGCGAACTGACCCGCGCGTATTGGGGCACCACGCTCTCGGTGGACGTGCAACTGCAGCTGTGGAAAGCCATGCTGGCCCAGGGCTGCAACAAGGTGGTGGATGTCTGCGAGTTCCACAACATTCCGGCCCTCAAGCTGCACATGCGCATGGGGTATCAGGAGCAAGGGCGGATCATGAACGTGTACAGCCTGCTCGGCTGGCGCTTCTTCCGCGAAACCCGTTACACAGGCTCGCGTCTGGATGCCTTGCGCAAACCGGCCCGTGAACCTGTCCCAGCCTCGGCGACCTGATCTTATGGCGGCACGATTGGAATGGCGCACGTCACTGTGCGCCGCTGACTTCCCGGCAGCGGCTTACGAAGCGCTGCGTCTGCGGGTGACGGACCACACGCCGTTCAACACGCTGGCCTGGATGGCCGCGTCTGAACAGGCATTGACCGCAGGGCAGCGCCTGCACGTGCTGCTGGGCTGGGAAGGCAATGAGTTGCAGTTGTGCCTGCCGCTGGTGGCGTCCGTCGAGCGGTTCGCCGGGCTGCCGTTTCGGGTGCTGCATCACTTGGGCTATCCCCTCGCCGACCGCCTCGCCTTACTCACCAGCATGGACGCCGAGGACACGCGCAAGGCTTTGGTCGAGATCCGTCGACGGCTGCCCCATGCCTTGCTGCAACTCAATGAGCTGTCGGAACCGATCGACGAAGAAAGTGCGCTGACGCAATGGATGGCCCACAGTTCGACCGGTGAGCGTCGACTCAGCTGCCGGGTGCCGGTACACCTGATCAGCGAGGCCGACCGTCAGGAAGTGTCCGGCGACCCACGCTACAAACTGCGGCGTGCGCGTAAACGCATCGCCGCGTGTGGCGCCCAGGTTCGACGGATCACCCCGGATGCCTCGACCATGGGTCCGTTGCTGCAGGCCATCAGCGAAGTCGAAGCGGTGAGCTGGAAAGGTGACGAAGGCGTCGGGATTTTCTCTGACGAGCGTCATCGGCAATGGATGGACCGCGCCTTCACCGCCCTCGCCGAACAAGGGTTGGTGCGGGTGGTGGTGCTGGAACTGGACGGCCGTTGCATCAGCTACCGTCTCGGGTTGCTGGAGCAGGGTCGGCTGTACGATTACAACCTCGCGTTCCTGCCGCAATACGCCGATCTGGGCAGTGGCCGGGTGCTGCTTGAAGAATGGATTCGCTGGGGGCTGGACGAGAACTGGCGCTGGATCGATGCCTCGCGGGTCAGCCTGGAAAACTCCAGCCATCAACTGCACGAACGCATGACCGGACAGCTTGAACACTGGCGCTGGAGTTTCTATTCCTGGCGCCCCAGCGGTCTGGCATTGGGCCTGGCATTGCGCTTCTGGCAGCGGCTCAAGCCTTTGTGGCAACAGTGGAAAGCCCGGCGTGCGGCAGCAGCGGTAAAACCCGCTCCGGTTGCCGCGCCAGTCGCCAAAGCCGTCGAGCCGGCAAAAACCATCATGGAGAGCGAACATGCCTCGCCAAGTCATAGTCAACGCTGACGATTTCGGCCTCAGTGCCTGCGAAAACGCGGTGATCCTCGGGGCCTTTCAGGCCGGGGTCATCAGTTCCGCCACGGCCATGGCCAACATGCCGGCCTTCGAAGCGGCGTGTGTCATGGCACGGCACCCGATGCTCGAAGGGCGGATCGGGCTGCACTTCAACCTCACCTACGGTCGGCCCCTGAGCCAGTCGATTCTGGATCGCAGGACGTTCTGCGACAGCGCCGGCGTGTTCGACCTCAACCTGCCCCGCCACCGTCTCTGGCTCAGTCGCCGGGATCGTGCGGCGGTGCTCGAAGAACTCGAAGCGCAATGGCAGCGCTGCCTGGATAACGGCGTACGCCCCAGCCATCTGGACTCCCATCAGCACGTACATAACATCTGGCCCATTGGTGAAATCGTCGCCCGCTTCGCCGCCCGCCAAGGGGTGCCGGTACGGCTGGCGCGCAACCTGGGGCAAAACCTGAGCCTGCCCAAGCGCGTATTCAAGGAGCTGCTCAATCGGCGTTTAAGCAATCTGGCCGGTGCCACCGCTGACTATGTGTGCACCCCGGTTGATCTGCGCAATGCCGCGCCACCGCTGGATGGGTTGCTGGAGATTGTCGCGCACCCCAATCAGCTCGGTGCCGATTTTGGCGATGCTTATCTGGATCAGGGCGAGTCGTTGAGCGCCCTGCTTGAACAGCGTTTACCGGGGGTGGAGCGAGTCGCCTACACCGTGGTGGGCAAGTCGTTCAGCGAGCGCGCGGAAGCGGTGCTGGAATGAAAAACCATACGGGTTTTTGACGCCTGAAATTGTGTCTGAACTGTTACTCACACTGAAACAAAAAGTTGGAAATGGCGACTCTGCGCTATGCCCACACTACTTTCATCCACGCAAGACCATTCCTTCGTCAAGGAGGGCTTCATGAACGCACTCGAAAAGCTTCGCGAACGCATCAAACAAAAAGGTCTGAGCCGCACGTTCAATACGCTGTGGAAGCGCTACGTGTTTTTCCATTGGGAACTGTTGTGGATGGAACGCGACCTGGTCAGTCCGGTACCGCCGCACAAACTGCGTCCCTACTCGGGCTTGCGCAAGGTGATCATCACCCCGGAAAACGCCACGGCATTTGCCAAGCATTTTGGTGACCGCGTCGGCACCATGGCCGAACTCGCTGCCGAAGGTCACACCGGGCACATGTATCTGGACGACGAAGGCCATGCCTGTGCGTTCATCTGGGGCAGTACCCGCGACTATCACGACCGTCACTATTACGGCTGCTGGTTCCCGGTCAAACCCGGTGAGTTCTTTGAATTCGGTGGCGAAATGACCCGTGCCTACTTTGGCACCAGCCTGTCGGTGGATGTCCAGGTCGCCCTGTGGGAAGCGATGCAGGCACAAGGCTGCGACAAGGTGGTGGACGTCTGCGAAACCCACAACATCCCGGCCCTGAAACTGCACATTCGCATGGGGTATCAAGAACAGGGGCGCGTGACTCACGTCTATGGCCTGTTCGGCCGCTGGCGTTTCTTCCGCCAATCGACCTATACCGGCTCGCGCCTGGACCCGTTGCGCAAACCGGGGCGGCCAGTGGTGACGAGTGCGGCGCAGGCTTGATGTTCGCTTGAGCATTGCGGTGTCAGTGACACCGCTTTCGCGAGCAAGCCCGCTCCCACATTTGAACATCGTCGAACACAAGTCATGTGTTCATTGAAGAACTAATGTGGGAGCGGGCTTGCTCGCGAAGACGGTGGCACATTCAGCATCGAAGTAACTGAAAGATTACTCCCACAGGGGAACCTCCAGGCCAGACATCAGTGACATATGTACGACCTTCTGCCATGGTTCACAGCATTGTCCATGCAAGCCAATGATGGGGGTCCGTCTCATGAGCAAAGCGTCCTACATTCCGCCCAAGGTCTGGAAAAACAACGCCCCGTCTGGCGGCGAGTTCGCCAGCATCAACCGGCCAACCGCCGGACCGACCCATGACAAGACATTACCGGTCGGCAAACATCCGTTGCAGCTTTACTCCCTGGCCACACCCAATGGCGTGAAGGTGACCATCCTGCTGGAGGAGCTGTTGGCGCTGGGGCATACCGGCGCGGAATACGACGCCTGGCTGATCCGCATCAACGACGGTGACCAGTTCTCCAGCGGCTTTGTCGAGATCAACCCGAACTCGAAGATCCCGGCATTGCTGGACCACAGCGCGAAGCCGCCGATCCGCGTTTTCGAGTCCGGATCGATCCTGCTGTATCTGGCGGAAAAATTTGGCGCGTTCCTGCCCACCGATGTGGCAGGACGCACCGAAACCTTGAACTGGCTGTTCTGGCAAATGGGCGCGGCACCCTACCTGGGCGGCGGTTTCGGGCATTTCTATGCCTATGCGCCGGAGAAGCTCGAGTACCCGATCAACCGCTTCACGATGGAGACCAAGCGTCAGCTGGATGTCCTCGATCGCCGCCTGGCCGAAAGCCCCTACCTGGCGGGCGATCACTACACCATCGCCGATATTGCGGTCTGGCCCTGGTACGGCCAATTGGTGCGGGACAAGGTGTACTCGGCTGCCGAATTTCTGTCTGCACACGAATACACCCACGTGCAACGCTGGGCGGAGGAAATCGCCAAGCGCCCTGCGGTCCTGCGTGGGCAACGCGTCAACCGGACGTGGGGCGACGAGGAGAGCCAGGTGCCCGAACGGCATGAGGCTGGTGATTTGAACCGCTGAAAAACCGCGCTCTCAGTTTTGATGGCTGACAGATAAACCGTGGCGCGGCCATCGCGAGCAGGCTAGCTCCCACAGAGATCTACGCCGGACACAAAACCTGTGTTTCATGAAGATCAACAATGTGGGAGCAAGCTTGCTCGCAATTGGAGTCATGTTGCCTACATACCTCTCGGAAAAAACACTTGTAGGCAAAGAACTGCCTGACTGTTCTTTTGTATCCATATGGATACATTTGAACAATGAATTATCTTATTCAACAAACTATGATCTTCCTGGCATGGCATGCCTCAATTCGCGATCTGCGGGCAAAATTAGCTATCGCTCGTCGCATTGATCGTGCGTCTGTAGGCAATTTGGGCGATATCAAATCCGTGGGTGATGGGGTTTCCGAAATGCGCGTGGACGTTGGTGCCGGCTATCGGGTCTACTTCACTATGCGAAATAACGTCGTCATTGTGTTGTTGGCTGGAGGTGATAAATCCTCGCAATCCGCTGACATCCGGCGGGCGAAAAAATTGGCGAAGGAGGTTTAAAAATGAGCCAGACTTTGACTACTTTCGATATGGCGACGTTGCTGGACAGCGATGAAGCTATCAGTGAGTACCTTTCCCAAGTACTTGCCGACGGCGACAACGAGGAGTTTCTTCGTGCTATCGGCTATGTGGTAAAAGCACGTGGAATGACACAAATAGCCAAGGACTCAGGTATGGGGCGCGAAAGCCTGTACAAGGCCTTCTCTCCGGGTGCGAAACCTCGTTTTGATACGGTCCTGAAAGTAATTCATGCCCTTGGAATTGATCTCTGCGCGCAGCCGGGTCATTCGGTAAATCACTCGGCTCAATGAGAGCCGCTTCTGGCTAAAGTGCTTGTTTCACCACCAACGAAAAACACATCGGCAACTGCGCCACCTGCCGCTCATACCGGTCATACAGCTCCTCCCGATTTGAATGCGGGTATTCCTTGAAGTGGGTTATCTGCAACCCTGCATCGAGGGCGCCGTTGAAGATGTCCCCCAGGGTGTGAACGAACCAGTAGGACGCTGCGGCCTGCTGTTCGACCTTGCCTTCATAAACAATCGGCTGATTCTGCACAAACGGTTCGCGGCGAAAATACGAACTGTCCGGGCGATACGGATCAGCCGATTCAGGGTCGAACATCTCCAGGAACGGATGGGTTTCGTACACCACCAGCGCCCCGCCCGGCTTGAGGGTTTGCGCGACATGCCGCATGAACTCGCCGATGTCCGGCATCCAGTTCAAGACGCCGATGGTGATCAGGGCCACGTCGAAACGCTGATGCAACGAGGTCGGTAAATGATGGATATCGGCTTCGATAAATTCGGGCTGATGGGGTGAGCGCGACGCCAACTCCCGCGCCTGATCGAGAAACGCTGCCGACTGATCGACCCCCACCACGCTACGGGCACCCAGCGCATACAGCGAGAGACTTTCACGGCCGTTGTTGCAGCCCAGTTGCACCACGTCCCTGCCATCGACGCCCACCTGCTCCAGCACGCCGGTCAGTGTCGCATCCAGGCAGGAGAAATCCCTCTGGCCCACGGCACTCACCATCTCGTGCCATTCACGGGTGTCTTTGTGGTGTCGGGCAGAGTCGTTCCACGCCTCGCGGTTGCTGGCGATGGCTTGTTCTTGTGTCGGCAGTTCCATTGCACGCTCCAGATTCGGGTCTTGATTGACCGGCCCAAGTCTAGATCGGCGCGCTGAAAAAACCTGTTGGAATCTTGTAAACCGGGCATGGCGAACGCGTCCCCGTACGGCAGCTATAGTTAATGACCTTGGGGAATTGCGCGAAAACCGAATGCACAGGTGTTGCCATGAAAAAAACCGATCTGATGCTGCTATTCACTGTCTGTCTGGTTGTTGCAAGCGCCGGCCACGCAGGCGAGTCCCTGCCGCTGACCACCGAATACAGCAGTGACTTCAACTATTACGGGGCCGACCAGCCCTTCGCCCACCCCGCTCCACCCTCCGCGATCCTGATACCGCCAGGTTCATATACCTCGACCTCGCCAGGGGAGTTCATACCGAGTTCAAGCCAGCACGTGTTCCACGATTCACTCTTGCCGACAATCGCCAGTGCCCGAGTTCAGGTGTTCATTCGCACGTACGATGCCGACCTCAACGTGTACATGAACGAGGAAGTCCTGAACCCGAGTTGCACACTCGAATGCCTCAGTCAACAGGGCCCAAGGTTGGAATAAGGTTCACCACTGGCGTTTATCCGGACGTGCCAGGCCGAGTTTTTCGATCCGGTAACGCAACATGTCGCGGCTCAGGCCCAACAGCCGGGCGGACTTGGTGACGTTCCAGTCGGTCTTGTCGAGCATCTTGCGCACCATGTCGCGTTCGACTTCCGGCAGGTTCATCGACTCGGTGCCGCTGTAGACCGGACGCGGTTCATGGTGTTGCGGCTCATGCTGATACATCGGCGGGTCGTCCACCAGGCTCAGGCAGACGTTCAACTGGTGCGCGGCGATGGTATCGCTCTGGGCCAGCAGCACGGTTTGCTCGAGCATGTTGCGCAGCTCGCGCACGTTGCCCGGCCAGCTGTAGCTGAGCAGCAGTTCTTCAGCCTGATCGCTGAAATGCAGGTTCGGCTTGCCATAGCGTTTGCCGTGGATCGCCAGGAAATGCCGGGCCAGCAGCAGGATGTCTTCGCCACGGGAATACAGGCGCGGCACCTTGATGGAAATGATCCGCAGACGGAAGAACAGGTCACGGCGGAACTTGCCCTGCTGGACCATTTGTTCGAGGTTGCAGTTGGTGGCGCTGATTACCCGCAGATCGACCTTGCGCTCCTTCACCGCACCGACCCGGCGAATGGTCCGGTCTTCCAGCAGCTTGAGCAGTTTGGCTTGCAGCAACAGGTCCATTTCACCGACTTCATCGAGAAACAGCGTGCCGCCATCGGCCGCTTCCACCAGGCCGGTCCGGCGGTCCTTGGCGTCGGTAAAGGCGCCCTTCTCGTGGCCGAACAGTTCGGACTCCACGAGGTTGGACGGGATCGATGCGCAGTTGAATTCAATGAATGGGCCTTTGCTGCGCGGGCCGTCGAAGTGCAGTGCCCGCGCCACCAGTTCTTTACCGGTGCCGGTCTCGCCTTCTACCAGCACCGGCGGCAGGTCGGCATTGGCCATGCGACGTTCGGCATCGAGCAATTGGGCGATGGTGCTCTTCAGGTAGTTCATCGGCGCCGACTCGCCGATCAGTGCCTGCACGCCGGACTTCTGCGCCTCACGTTCCTGATAGAACGACAACGTGCGCTCCATGCGATCCGTGGCCAGCGCCTTGTCGAGCAGCAGCTTGAGCTCGGGCAGGGCCACCGGTTTGGTGACGTAGTGAAAAGCGCCCTCTTTCATCGCCACCACGGCATCTTCGACATTACCGTAGCCGGTCATCATGATCACTTTCAGATCCGGCGCGCTGATGCGCAGCTTCTGGATCAGGTCGTGACCACTCATGCCCGGCAACGAATTGTCGGTCAACACCACGTCCGGGGCGAATGTACTCAATTGCTCCAGTGCATCTTCAGCAGAGTGGCAGACCGTCACCTCGAAGTCTTTGCGCTCCAGGTAGGTCTGAATATTCTCGGCGAGGATTTCGTCATCCTCGACCAGCAATATGCTGTGCTCCATATTCCCCTCCCGTTGCCACTTTAAAATTGAGACAGACGCGGGTTCCTTCCTGCTCCTGGCTGGTCAGCTCGACCGAGCCTTCGAAACGCTCCATTATTCGTTTGACCAGGGCCAGGCCTACGCCCAACCCGCCTTGTTTGGTGGTGAAAAACGGCTTGAAGACCATCTGTTGCTGCTGCTTGGTCATACCTTTGCCGGTGTCACTGAGGGTCATGCGCACATGGCCGGGCTGTGGCTGCTCGATGTCGACGGTCAAATGGCCGCCCTTGGGCATGGCTTCGAGGGCGTTGGCAAACAGGCTATTGAGTATTTGCGTGAGCAGCACCTGTTGGCTGACGACCGGTGGGCAGGTTTGAGGCTTGAAATGCACCTGCACGTTCGAACGTTTGATCAGCGCATCGAACGCACTCAAGGTGTCATCGATGGCCAGCACCAGGTCGACCGTTTCGTAGTCGTCATTCATGGGCCGCAACGACACCAGCAACTCCCGAACCCAGCGCGACATGCGATCAACCTGGTTGATGATGTCGCCGATGTTCTTCTGCGCACTCTGGCTGGCGATTTCCTGGGCCAGTTCGGCGCTGGAGCGAATGTTCGCCAGCGGGTTGCGCAAACTGTGCGCCACCGCCGATGACATTTCCCCCAGCGCAACAAAAGTCTCATTGGTAATCAGTTGCTGTTGCTGGCTCTGCAGCAACATCGCCGCCCGGCGCACAATCCAGAACAACCCGAGGTAAATGACCAGGCCGCCAAGCACTGTCGCCATCCAGATTGCCTTGAAACCACGCTGGATGCGTTCCACCAGGTCCACCGGTTCCTTGTAGATCTCGACCATGGCGATCACTTTGCTTTTGTCGGCATTGAACATCGGGATGTAGTTCTCGACGAACAGATACTTGGGCTCGCGCAACAGCATCTGTTCGGGACGTTCCTCATCGATCTGGTGATAGCTGGTAGAGACGGTTTCCTTCATTTCAAAGGACTCGTCCAGTTCTTCATCGCCTTCGACGCGCATACCGATCATTTGTGGATTAGTCGACCAGACCACCGTGCGATCCAGGGCGTACACCACCGCCAGCAGTGTGTCGGGCAAGTGTTCGACATGATCCAGAAATTCTATGCGGGCCGCGGCACGGGCGCCTGGATCGACGTCGGAATAGGCGTTGTCATCGCGCGGATCGAGCATTTCGCCCATGGTTCTTGTCAGGGTGATGCCTGCGTGGCGAATTTCTGCATCACCGATGGCCTGGATGAATTGCGCGGTCAGCATGGAGTCGCGTTCGATGCTCTCATCGACGACAAAACGCGTGGACACATAACCCAAACCCGACGCCACGGCGGCAATGATCAGAAAGCTGCCCAGCGAAAACCAGCGCAGCAGATTGAACTGTCCCAACCGGTTCTGGCCCTCTGCTGCCGGTGTGGCCGGCGCAGGTATTTTTTGTTGTTCTACTGTCGGCATAAGGGTGTCCTGAATACGCGTATCAAGCCTGTTCAGCCGTGTCACGGATCAGTGTAGGCGGCATTGAACGTGCCTGGATGACCCAATGATAGTATTTCGCCTCTATTGCGCCTGCGCCGCTTGCAAAGGCTGCTGGCGCTCGGTTTCTTCCTGCAAAAAATCCACAATCGATTGCGCGGATTTCTCATCCAGGCGCAGGTTGGGCATCGGGATTTTGTCGAAGCGTTCAAACAGCTCCACGGCAATCGGATCTTTCTCCTTGAGCATGCTGTCCGGTTCGCGAATCCAGCGGTTGAGCCAGGCCGGGTCGCGTTGGCGGGTCACGCCGATCAGGTCCGGGCCGATGCTGCGCATGCCCAGGCCCTGCCCGTCCATCGGGCCCAGGCTGTGACAGGACGCGCAGCGGGTGCGAAACAATTCTTCGCCGTTGCTCGGTGGGCGAATCTCCGGGGCGTTGGCATAGCTTTCTGCGACGCTTTCTTTTTTCCAGTTCTGCAAGGTGTTGGCCAATTGATCGGCCAGGATCCATGGGTTTTCGAACGGTGAAGCTTTCATCCAGCGACCGGTGCCCTGGTTGCCGACAATCAGGCTCAGGTTGTGGTCCTTGCTGCGTCCGTTGTCGACGCCCTCGATAAACAGCCCGAGTTTTTTTCGCAGCTCAGTGACGTCGGCAAACTCCCCGGTGAGGAATTTCCAGCCCGGCCCGACCTTGAACCGTTGCGCATAGGCCTTGAGCACTTCAGGTGTGTCGCTCAAGGGATCGATGCTGATGGAGTAGAAAAAGATGTCCTGGCCGACCCGGTCGCCGAGCAGCTTTTGCACCTGGCGCAGGCGCGCGGTTTCCAGTGGGCAGGAGTCGCTGCACGAGGTGAAGATGAAGTTGATCACCACCACCTTGTCCTTGATCAGGTCATCGAAAAAATGCACCTGCTGACCGTCCTGGTCGGTCAGCAGGGTGTTGGGGAAATAGTCGCCGCCCCAGGGTGTAGCCGATTCCGTCGGCGACAACACACCCTCATGGGCCAGCAGTACCTGACTGGCCAGCAGACAGGTGACCAGTACCAGAATCAGGTGCATGCCCAGGGCGCGGGAGCGCGGCGTGTGCACGTTCATGTCGGCTCCCTCGCGGCGTTTCATGGTTTGACCACCACTTTAGGGCCGAAGCCGTCGCCAGTGCGGAAGGTTGGCAGCGCGGCAGAGTTGACGTAGCGCACACCATCCCAGCTTGGCAGCGGTGTTGGCATCAACTGGAATTGCCCGGGTTTCTCAATGTCCCAACGCAGCAGCATCGAGTTGTCTTCGTGCTGGGTGTTGTGACAGTGCTCCATGTAGGTCCCGGCAAACTCGCGGAAGTTGATTGCCATCTCGACGTTGTCCAGACCATCTTTTTCCGAGCCGATGCGGTACACGTCCTTACGTGCCCATTTTTCCCATTCCGGTGGCGCCTTGCCGCCGCGACTGAGGATGATCCCCTCCTCGAAATGCACATGCACCGGGTGACTCCAGCCTGTGCCACCGGCCTTGATGTTCCAGACCTCCAGGGTGCCGAAACCCGCGGCACCGGCATCGGTCGGGCCGTTGGCCAAGTGGGTCGACGTATTCAAACGACGTGGGTCCATGTGGAAGCCGAAGCCGCCATCGGTCTTGACCGTCCACGGTGCTTCATCGGTGCCGTCGGAACGGCCGAAGGTGAAGGTGCGGTGACGAGCCTGGGCCAGCAGTGCCTTGTCGGCAGCATTGTCGCGATGGATCTTCAGCGGGATCATCACCAGGCCTTCAGCTTTGCCCGGTTTGGCCGGTTCGTACGCTGCAGGGTCCATGGCCAGGTCCTGACCGGTGTAGGCCTTGACGTTGAGTTGCAACACCTTGCCCACCGCCGGGTCGCCCTTGTCCCACATCGGCCCTTTGCTGGTCTGCTTGATCACCGCTTTGTAGTTTTCGGAGAGCACGTCGGCCAGGGCGACAGGCTCTTTCGGGCCTTTGCCATCGTCGTGGACCAGCAGGTTGACGAAGAAAATCTTGTCCCCCGGCTTGATGCCGTTTTTCGCGAAGTTGACGATGATGTCGAAGCGCTCGGCAATGCCTTGCGTTGGGAGAATTGCGTTGTGATTCTGTTTATCACCGTCGGCGTCGAGGTCCATCGAGCCGTCGAACGGCACGCTGTGTTCCATGATGTTGCCGTCGTTGGCAATCATGTGGAACGGCACGCGGGCATAGGACACGCCGGACCCTTTAGGCCCCTGGAACTCGCCACTGGTGCCCTTGATTTCCCGCACCAGCGCCAGTTTGTAGTAACGCGACACCGAGCCGTTGAGCATGCGGAACCGATAGCTGCGGGCACGCACATCCAGGGTCGGTTTCCACTGCCAGTTGACCAGCACCTGGTCACCGAGGAAGCCGTCGGTGTTGAAGGGGTTGAACCACAGCTGACCGTTCTGATCCCAGGCCTTGTCGGCGAACACCAGGTTGACGTCGTAGTCGCGGTTACCCCACGGCAAGGCGCTACCGCTTGGGAAGCGCAGGTTGACGCCGTCGTTCACCGATTCGTTGCCACGGTCCAGGGCGCTGTAGTAGTTCATCATCGCCGCGTTGCCCTTGTAGACGTTTTGCGCGGTGAAATCGAGCATGTGGTCGTGGAACCAGTGGGTGCTCATGGTTTCGCGCCAGTCGCCACGAATCTTGATCGTGCCGTTCTCGCAGGTCTTGCGGCTGGGGCTGACGTCATTGGTCCACAGGGTTTCGCCCGGCGAGCAAGGGAATGCCGCACGGGGATCATGCGCGTCGGTGTTGATCGTGTCGTAACCGGCCAGCTGGATCGGCCAGCGATAGTCGTAATACTGGCCGGGGAAGAAAAACGCGTTGGCATAGCCATCGCTTTCGGCCGGGGCGTGACCGTTGTGTTCGTGGGTACTGATGGTGTGCAAGCCAAAGCCCATGTTGGCAGCGGGGTCGATCGGCAAGCCGTTGTAGTGACGCATCAGCACCGGTTGGCCATAACGCACCATGAGCAATTTAGGCGGCAGGGTGCCGTCGAAGGTCCAGACCGAGTTGTGGTTCTGCACCGGCATGTTCGGGTGGAAACGCGGATCGACGCCCTTGGAGGTGCCATCGGTCGCCGCTACACCGGCGACGTTGTGGTACAGGCCACCGGGGCCGAATTCGCCCACGGCGTAGTGGTGCATCTGCAGGCTGTCACGCCAACCGCTGTTGAGCCTCGCCCCGGTTTGCACGGTTTTGTAGGCCATTTGCGGGTAGAACTCGTTCCAGCGCTGATGCGACCAGCCCTTTCCTGGCGGACGACCTTCAGCCGACGAGCCGATATGGCGGTTGAGGAACACCTCGATCTGCGCCTGCCACGGGTTGCGGTCGACCACGTTGGAGTACTGGCTGGGGAACGGTGTCAGCCCCGGTTGACGCATGAAGGCATCGAGTGCCGCGCTCGGTGGTGCACTGCGGGCAGCATTGGTCGGGTCTTGTTGTGGCAACGGGCCGACCGCTGCCGGCGGGAAACCCAACGGTGCTGCCGGTGTGGTGGGGTCGAGTTTTTCCGGACCGAACTCTTCGAACAGCACCAGTTGCTGAGTGAATGGCTGGGCGCCGAACAACGGGCTCGGCTTGCCATTGGTGGGGTAGTTGAAACTGGTCTGCACCGCCGGCGGCAGGGCATTTTCCTGCCGCGTGGTCAGGCGGGTTCCTTTGACGCCATCGGGCAAATCGAAGGAATCCTGGTTGGCCTCCGGCATGGTCAAAATGGCGTTCAACGCCGTGGCTTCGTCAGCCGGTTCGTCGTAGTAGGCCGAGGGATCGGACGGTTCTGGCTGTCGCTCGTCATCAATCGGGCTGGCACGCAGATTCGCTGTGCCCAGCGTCATCGTCAGAAGGACGCCCAGAGGCGTCAACAGGCCAAGCCACTTGAAGGGATAACGCGCTTTTATGTCCATCACCAGCCGCCTCGAAGTCATGAAGGGGGTGATGGGGGTTTTGCAAGGAGCTCGCCATATTTGTAACTGATTTATACGAAAGTATTAATACCCGCAAAAACAATGGCTTATCGACATCAATGTGCCACACCCCAAAAAACGACTGGGGCTTGACACCCGCTAACGGGGAAAGTTCATACCCAGTTTCAGGGAATCCGTTTAAACGACAAACGGACCGTCGTGCCCTCGCCTTCACGGCTGTCCAGGGTCACCGCGCCACCGAAACGGTCCATTATGCGCTTCACCAGCACCAGGCCAACGCCCAGGCCACCTTGCTTGGTGGTAAAAAACGGCCGGAACGCCATGCTGCGCTGCTCCTCGTTCATGCCTTTGCCGGTGTCGCTGACGCTCACAACAATACCTTTGGAGTCCGTCGGTTCGAGCATGATGGTCAGCGTGCCGCCCTTGTCCATGGCTTCCATCGCATTGGCCAGCAAGCTGTTGAGGATCTGCGTCAGCTGCACCTGCTGGCTCAACACCATCGGTGTCACCTTTGGCTCGAACACCACATGCACGTTAGCCTTGGCGATCTGAAGTTCGAAAGCCAACAGACTGTCATGCAAGCAGGCAACCAGGTTCACCGGTTCCGCTTCGTCGTTGAGCGGTCGCAAAGATTGCAGCAGTTCCCGGACCCATTTCGACATGCGGTCCACCTGACCGATGATGTCATTGATGTTCTTGCGCGCCGGGCCACTGTCGAACTCAAGGGCCAGCTCGGCACTGGAGCGAATGGTCGCCAACGGATTGCGCAAACTATGGGCAACCGCCGAAGACATCTCCCCGAGGGCGACAAAGGTCTCGTTGGTGATCAGTTGTTTTTGTTGCGTGGCCAACAGAATCGCTGCCCGCCGCACGATCCAGTACAAGCCCAGATAAATCAGCCCGCCCCCCAGGGCCGTGGCCAGCCAGATCAGGGCCAGGCCGCGTTCCATGCGCTCGATCAGGTCCTTGGGCTCCTTGTAGATCTCGACCATCGCAGTGACGGTGTCACGGTCGGCATCGAACAGCGGGATGTAATTCTCGATGAAGATGTAGTCCGGCTGCGTGACGAACTTCTGCTCCATGCGCGCCTTGTCGACGTTGTGATAGCTGGCAGACACCGGCGTTTTAGAGCCGAACGCCTGATCGAGGTCCTCGTCGGCATGGATCGTGGTGCCCATCAACTCCGGGTTGGTGGACCAGATCACCATGCGGTCCGGGGCGTAGATGTTGGCCAGGATCACATCGGGCAAATGCTGGATGTGGTCGAGGAATTCACCCCGTGCACTGGCACGGGCCTGCGGGTCGACATCGGGGAAATCCTTGTCTTTGCGCGGATCGAGCAACTCGCCCATGGTCCGCACGTGGGGAATGGACACATGGCGCACCTCGGCCGAGGCAATCGCTTCAATGAATTGCGACGTCAGCAACGCATCGCGCTGCACGCTCTCGGTGATCACAAAACGCGTGGACACAGCGCCCAGCGCCACGGCCACCGTGCCGATCACCGCCATGCTGATCAGCGAAAACCAGCGCAGCAGATTGAACGGCTGTTTGCGCGAACTCAGGCGAATGTCGCCCTCTTCTTTGATCAGGGCTGTGGCTTGAATAGTCATGGATAGGGTTCCCGGGTGCTCCCTATAGGGTTATAGCCCACTGCCCGATGTTTGCCCGGCTTCGGGTTTTGTCCCCCCCACTTTCCCCGCTTGCCCCACTGCCCCGATCGCCCCCCAAAACTGGGGACAGTCGCCCGCTTCAACGCCCGGCACAATTTTTCCGCAGCAGTGCCACAGGCCGTCACTGCGGGCTTGTCGTGACCGTTTTCAAAGATTGGTATGGAAGTTGCCGAAGCCCTCTCAACTGACCCACCCCCACGGGCAGGTCCTCTGATAGAGGGAATACTCATGCACCCTTTACTGTCCAAAACCACGATCGCCCTGATCGTGTCCGCTCTGGCCCAAGGCGCTGCGCAGGCGGCGCTGTTTGCCGTCGACACCGGACCTTACCTGCCCGCCAACGGCAATTTCGCCGCCTGGTATCAAGATACGCACGGCCGCACCCTTGATCTGTGCCTGTCCAAGGCCGTCAGCTCCAGGGTTGCCAGTGCGCCGGGCGCCCCGACTTACATGTGCTCGTTGATCCCCACTCCAGGTGTTTTCGACGACACCCAACCGATGGTCTTCCCGACCAACTTTCCCGACGAAGCGTTCTGGGCCACCGGCGAAACCACCATTGTCGATGCCGCCCGGGGAATCGACCTGACCTATGTCTCTGCCGTTGAAGCAGCCTTCAGCGGCGGCGACCCCGTCGAAGGTGACCAGATCAGCTTCGCACGCATCCGCATCCGCATCGACGTGCCCACGGCCGGGACCTATGTCATAACCCACCCCTATGGCGTCGATGTGTTCACCGTCGATACCCCCGGGCGGCGGGCGATCAACATGACCCGGGACATCGGCATCGGCGCAGCGAAAACTTATGACGGCGCGCTCAAGGGCGATGTCGGTCCGTTCCTGCGCAGCGTCAACGGCCCCTACACCGAGACCAACCCGGTTACCGGTGCCGCCGAACAATTCGTCGGCGACCCGAACCTCACGGAAGCCGTCACCGGCAGTCCGTTCAACACCAACTACGTGCGTATCGAAGGCCCCAATGGCCTGGACTTGCGTACCAACCTCTTTGCCGTCTCCGGCAAGCTGTCGACAGTGGTCCGGCCAACCCCGGTCATTGCCCAGCGCAGCACCTACTCACGGCATGCCGGGGAGAGTGCACCGGTGGCTCAGCAAGACGTCTTCGTCATGGCGCCGCCCGCACCGGCGACTGTGACCCTGGACAGTAATAACCCGGTGTTGAACTTCACCGAATCCGACAGTACCGGCCACTGGTACGCGCAGTCGTCGACCAATCCATCGTTGCCGAACACCCTGCAAGTGACCGCCGACAACCACCTGGCCATCGCCAGCAGCACGCCGACGATCCTGCCCATGCCCCTGAGTGACCTGGTGGTGATTTCCCGTGCCGAGTACAGCCTGAGCAACGGCCAGATCACCATCGTCGCCTCGACCAGTGATGAAACTTCGCCACCGGTGCTCACCGCCACCTCGGGTAGCGGGGTCGCCATCGGTGCGCTCAGCGGCGATGGCGCCGTGAAAAGCCTGGCCACCGGCATCTCGCCGATTCCGCCAGCCCAGGTTCGGGTGACGTCATCCAATGGCGGCAGCGACACCGAAGAAGTGGTCATCGTGCAATGAACGCTCACATGCCCAGATCCTCATCAGGAGGCATCATGAACAATTGGCCACGCCTGGCGCTCAACGCCCTGGGACTGACTCTATCGCTGTCCGGCAGTGCTTTCGCGCAACTCGCTGCCGTCGACCCCGGCCCCTATACCTTTGCCTCCGGGAAATTCCCGATCTGGTACCAGGACAACAATCTGCTGTCGATGGAGCTGTGCCAGTCCAAAGCCGTCAGTTCGCGGGTAGGCGCATCCGTACCACCGGCCTACATGTGCACCCTGCTGCCGGCACCGGGCATTTTCGACGACAGCCAGCCGATGGTGTTTCCGGATAACTGGCCAGACGAATCGTTCTGGTTCCTCGCCGAGACCACCATCCCCAACAACGCAGCCGGTTACGGAATGGACGCCTACGTCGCCGGGATCGAGGCTGCATTCGCCGGCGGCAACCCGCTCGACGGTGATCAGATCAGCTTTGCGCGGATCCGTATGCGGATCAACATTCCCGTCGCCGGCACCTACACCATCACCCACCCTTACGGCGTGGAAACGGTCAACGTCACCACCCCCGGCCGTCGTGCGATCAACATCACCCGAGACGTCGGCGTCGGTGCGCCAGGGGTCTTCAGCGGCGCGGTCAACGGTGATATCGGGCCATTCCTGCGCAGCGTCAACGGCCCATACACGGAAGTGAACCCGGAAACCGGCGCCGTCGAAACCTTCGTCGGCGATCCGAACCTCACCGAAGCCGTGACCGGTAGCCCCAACAACACCAACTTCGTGCGCATCCAGGGGCCGGCCGGGACCATCGAGACCAGCCTCTTTACCCTGTCCGGCAAAGTGCTCGACAGCCGTGCGCAAACATCGGTGGACATTAGCCGCGCCACTTACCGACGCACTGGCGGAACGGGGGGCAACAGCACCCGCGTCGAAGTCTTTGGCAAAGCCAACAACGGTTCGACACTGTGCTTCCGCGAAAGCATCGCCCTGGTCCCTGGCCCGCCTGTTTCGCCTTGCCAGACCACCATGGTCGGCGATAACAACGGCCTGTTCTTCGGCCAGCACCTCCTGGCCAATGGCGCCGTGCCGCCTGTCGTGGTGATCACCGCCACCAACCCGACCGGTTCGACCCGTCCGACCGCCGTGTCGAGCAAACTCACCGACGTGGTGAAAATCCAGACCGCTCGCTACAGCTGGAGCAATCACAGCCTGCTGATCGAAGCCACCTCCAGCGACGAAGTGGGCATACCGGACATGGTCGCCCAGGGTTATGGACGGCTGTCGAAGAACGGCACGCTGCAACGCCTGACCGTTCCGGATCTGCTGCAGCCACCGGCCACCGTGACGATCAAGTCGGCGGCGGGCGGCAGTGACACCGAGCCGGTTGTTGTGGTCGGTACCGCACCGGACACTGGCCAGAACAAGGCGCCGATCGGCGTTGCCGATGTCGGCAGCACCACCTTTGGCGTGCCGGTCACCCTCAACCTGCTGGCCAATGACAGCGACCCGGACGGCAATACACCACTGAGCGTCACGGCACTGACACAACCGGCCGCTGGCCAGGGCACCGTGGCATTGGCCGTCAACAACGTGGTCTATACCCCGCCCGCCGTCGTCAATGCTCCGTTGACCACGACCTTCACCTACAAGGTTCAAGACGCCAAAGGCCTGGCCTCGACCGATCCGGTGACCGTGACCGTCAGCGTGGCGCCTAACCAGTCTCCGGTGGCTGTCAACGACAGCGTCTCGACCCAGGCTGCGCCGGTCACGATCAACGTGTTGGCCAACGACACCGACCCTGAAGGCAACTTGCCGCTGGCCGTCGCCAGCCTCACCCAACCGGCAGCAGGTCGCGGCAGTGTCGCCATCAACGGCACGGCGATCACCTACACGCCTCCGGCTGCTGTGGTGCTGCCTTTCACCACGACCTTCACCTACATCGCCCGGGACAGCTTCGGCGCCCTGTCGGCACCGGCCACGGTCACCGTGCAGGTGTCGCCACCGCTGGTTCTGGAGGCCTTCAACGTCACGGCTGCCACGGTCACCGCCCGTGCCGGTAACCGCTTCACGTGGAACTTCACCGGTACCTCGTCGGTGATCCTCGGCAACACGGTCACCGTCCAGGTCACCACCCCGGCCGGGCTGGTCACCCTGGGCACCGCCACCGTGGCGATTACCGGACGCTGGACCCTGACGGTCACCAACACCACGGTCGCCCCATCGCTGAACCCGACGGCCACCATCCGATCAACCCCGGGCTCGGTGCGCAACGTCTCCGTCACCGTGCAGTAATCGCTCGCCCCACCGTCCGCAATGGCCGGTGGGGCAAGCCCTCAACCAAGGACTCAGTCATGAAAACGTCGACCGCCGCCCTGCTCTGCCTGCTTCTGCTTTGCAGCAGCGCGGGCGTGCGCGCCGATGACTTGATGGACAACGACGACCTCGGTCCCGGTGGCGACCTGGGCGAGTTACCCCCACCGGTTGGCCAGCACGCGCTGATCGACCAGAACGGCCAGGCCAACATTGCGCTGGTGCAACAGAACGGCCAGTCGTTGCTCGGCAATATCGTCCAGTCGGGCAGCAATCAGGAGGCTTACATCCTGCAACAAGGCAACGACCTGATGGCAATGATCAACCAGCAAGGCTCCGGCAACGATGCCTCGATCACCCAAACCGGCAGCCACAACCGTGCGCAGATTTCCCAGAACGGCAATAACAACGACGCCAGCATCGTCCAGGCCGGCACGGGGCTCTCCAGCGCCGTGACCCAGTCCGGTAACGGTATGAGCGTCTCCGTCAAACAATATCGCTAAAGCACTGCACCACTTGGAGGTTCCATCATGTTCAAATTAATGCCCCTCACCGCCGCCATACTGGTCATCGTCAGTGCCCAGGCGATGGCCGACGACAGCACGTCCATCCAGAACCAGAACGGCGATGCCAACATCGCCAACGTGAAACAGACCACGGCCAGTTTCAGCACCTCCACCCAGCAACAGGCTGGATCGGGCAACGATGCGGCGACGTTGCAGGACAACGCCACCGGCACTATCGAGCAGACCCAGGTCGGTGACTACAACGCCGGCTACGGTGAGCAGCTGTATGACAGCGGCAGCACCATCACCCAGCAGCAGGTCGGCACGTTCAACACCAGCCATGCCAGCCAGTCGATTGGCGTCGGTGCCAGCCAGGCGCTGCAACAACAACTGGGCAACGGCAACTTCTCGCTGATCTATCAGGACAGTCAGGACGGCTCCACCGGCACTACCTTCCAGCAAGGCGACAACAACGAGGCCAACATCGAACAGATGCAGTTGGGCGTGGAAAACACCGCGTCCATCATCCAGCTCGGCAACACCAACTACGGCACCGCCGAACAGGTGTTCCACGTGGGTGGCCAGATCAACATCAACCAGTCGGGCAATGATAACTATGCCTACGGCGATCAACGCAACGGCCTGGGCGGCACCATCAGCATCAACCAGCTCGGTGATGGCAACGGCAGCGAAGTCTGGCAAGACAGCCAGACTGCCAGCCAGACCACCATCAATCAGATGGGGCAGACCAACGAAACCGTGGTCGACCAGAGCTTCGGCCAAAACAACGTAGCGACGGTGCTGCAAGTCGGCGACCTCAACGCGATCTATGCCGACCAGTTCGAATCGCTCGGTTCGACTGTCGCGCTGTATCAAGCGGGGACCGGCAACGTACATTTCACCTATCAAAGCGGCGACAGCCATGTGCTCAACGCCAACTCGGTGGGTACCGGCAACAAGGTCTACGCCAGCAACTGGAAAGGTCCGCAATCGGGTGGTCAGTTTGGCAGCAACCAGCGTGCGACCGTCAATCAGGTGGGCACCAACAACGTCGCCAACTTCACCCAGAACGGCGCCGGCCACATCATGACTACCAACCAGTCCGGCACCGGCAACTCCACCAAGGTCAGCCAGGCTGATTCCTACAACGAGCTGTATTTCGACCAGAACGGCAGCGACAACATCCTCATCGCCGACCAGCGCGGCACCACCAACCTGGCCCAGGGCAGCAGCAACGGTACTGGCAACAGCACCGAGTTCGACCAGTCCGGCAGCGGCAACCAGGCCTACACCACACAGCTGTATGGCAGCGACAACATGATCACCGTCAAACAGGCGGACACCATGAACGTGGCCTATGTGACCCAGGGTGGCACCGGCAACATTGCCAGTGTTGATCAAAGCGGCGTCAGCCAGACCGCCACCGTGCAGCAGTTTGGCAGTGCCAACTCGGCAACCGTGTTGCAGCAATAATCGCAAGGCGTAAAAACCGCGGCCCTTGGTGGAGGGTCGCGGTTTTTTTTGTGTGTGCCTGGTGGGGATGGGGTGGTAGTGAGGTCGCCTTCGCGAGCAGGCTCGCTCCCACATTTCGATTGGGGCTGGCCTGAAAGCTTGGTGTCGGTTGTTGTGTCGGAAGGCTGGAAGATAGGCTTTGCCCGTCGCTGCAAATTCAGCGACACCGTGATCAAAGAAACCCCGAATCCCCTGTGGGAGCGAGCTTGCTCGCGATGACGGATTTACATTCAACATCAATGTGAATGTCAGATCGCTATCGCGAGCCAGCTCCCACAGTTTGATTTGGTACATCTGATGGAGATTGGTCGGCTGTCAGGCCGTCTTCGCGAGCAAGCCCGCTCCCACATTGAATCGGCGTACAGCCGTTGCCACTCACCACTCAACAGGCCGAGCGTTAGCTCGCCTGAAAGCTTTTGATCTGGCTTTTGATTCACCCGCCCCCTCGGGAGGCTGAGTGGAGGTGTGCATCCGGGGAGTGGCGCGTAGCGCCGTTCGACGCAGTCGAACACGCTGCATGTAGGTCGTAGCGAAGCAGACCGGAGGGCAGTGTCCCCGGATGGATACCGGAACGAAGGAACGCCGAGCCTTAGCGAGGGGCCGGACGCTCGGGGCGAGCCTTTTTGGGTACTTTTTTGGCGTTTGAAAAAAGTGCCTCGCCGTAAGGGCGAAACCGCCAGTGGCCGTTACCGCAGGAATGGATATGTACACCTCGGGGGAAAACCAGGTCGGCCCGAAGGCCGCCTCGGTTTACTCACTCTCCGGATCAACCTTGGACTGGGTCAGGTACCGGTCAAGCGTCGCATCGGCATCCGGCGTGTTATCCCCGGCGACCTGCCACAAATGCCGCTCAATCCCCTGCGCCAGCAAATGCCCAACGGCCGCCTCGATCGCCGACAACACACACAACTGCGCCGGCTCGTTCGTGGTGTAACCAACTTCAGCCTCGAGCAACTTCTTGAACTCGATAAACTTGAACACCCCGGCACTACGGCTCACCGAGTAAATCGTCTTGCTGGTCATCACGTTCGCCAACACCTGCCCACTGCGCACATCCACCGCCCGCAAATTCACCGTGACCTGATCCACCCGGTACTCCCGGGAAATATCGATCCCCAGATAACGCGCCCCTTCCCCACCGCTGCGCACGTTAGTGTCATAAGCAATGATCCCGCCCTCAAGCATCATGTTCGCCGCTTGCAACGGAGGCAGTTCACCCTGGATATTCACCGGCGTATTGGGCTTCTTCTGCGAAGCACGAATGATCTTGCGCTCGGTCAGCAGGTTCTGCAGCCCTTCGCGCTCCAGCACCACAAACCAGCCGCTGGCCTGCAACGCATCCATCAACATACTCGCCGCGCCCTGGGTCACGCTGGTTGAAAACGAACTGGCCGGGGTCGGTTTGTATTGCCCGGTCTGGTCACGGAAACCGTACACCACCGCCATCAACCGGCCCTTGGGTCGAGGCATGGCCAGCAAGTCGTAATAGGTCGACGCCCGTGGTGTCAGGGTCGGGGTCTTGGTGTCCTGCTCGGCCGACATCGGCTCGCGCAAACCACACCCTTGTAAGGTTGCCAACATCAGCCCTAGCGCAATTATTTTTTTCATGTCCCTAACTCCCCATCGACCCAAAGCCCGTTAAGGGGCCAGGCCATTCACCTGGATTTCCGACACTTCACCGGTCGATCGGTCCGTCACTTCAATGGTCAGTGCACCGGAATCGTCGACAACGTTGACAATAAAAGCGTCGGTAGAAAGGCTCCCCGAGTTACCGGAGGAAATGTTGTCCAGCACTTGCCCCAGCAACCGCGATTGCAGCTGACTGGTGAATCGCTCCAGTGCCGAGGTACCGGCGATGGCGGTGCGGTTTTTCAAGTCCGGATCGTCGTAGTCGTTCTGCGCCTGGGCGTTGTTGAGCAGCCAGGTGCCGTTTAACGGGTTGCCGCCGAACGAAGGGTTGACGGGCGTGTACACCAGTTCCGTGGCCTGGGCCAGGCTGGCGCTGCCAAGCCCGACCAGTAAAATGCCGGTGCACTGCAAGAACGTTTTCGTTTTCATAATTCGTCCCTCTCCAGGTCCGTAGTGTCTTGCAACAAGGCCTCCAGCTTCTGCTGGGCTATCTGTGCGCGAACCACGTCGGCGGCCTGATAGGCGTCGTCCTGGAGGTCCACGGTGTTCGGCGGCAAGAAACGCCGATAAACCAGTCGCTGCCGATATTCCACGGTCACCAGGCTGCCCCAGCGCGCCGAAGGTCGTTCACGCACCACCAGATTGAAATCCATCGGGCTGGTGGCGCGCAGACGTTCACTGAACGAGTAGTAAAAGTCGTGGCCGATGTGCGAGATCGTGTCATCGACAATGAAGCCGAGCATTTCCTCCTCTTCGCCGGCGCTGGCGAAGGACGCCACGCACGAGAGGATCAGGGCCGCGAGCCAGTGTCTGTTCATGGCGATAGCGCCTCAGGCCGTGCGGACTGGGCTTTCGGCGGGCCAGAGGTGCCGTCGAGGAAGGCCTTCTCGGCCACGAACTGCCAGTCTTTGTAGCTGGCCATGCCGGCGAAATCCGACCACTGGCTGGGAAAGTCTGTCTGCTTGAGCGGCGTGTCCGTCGAAGGGCTGTTGAGGCCGGTGATGCGCCCGTCGAAACCGCGCATCAGCGTCCACTCGCCCCCGCCAATCGGGTCCGGGTACAGCTGGCGCAGATGATGTTTGGGCGATGGAAAACGCTCGTCCTGCAGCAGGTCCGCCAGTTCTTTCGGGTACTGCGCCAGGCCTGGCGAACTGCGGTAGTAGCTGCGCAGGGCCTGGGCGTATTGGGTGCCGACCCACAGCAACTGACGCTCGCGATCGCGGCGCGAGGCGGTTGCCCACAACTCGCCGGCGCTGGCCAGGCCCATGCCCATCACCATGATCAGGAACAGCACGCCCAGGTAGGTGAACCCCGCCTCGTCGGCCGGTTTACCACTCGGAATAAAGGCTGCCATCACGCGCCCTCCCTGTGGCTCCACTTTTGATATCGGCCACCCCGCCCGCCACGCCATCCGGCGGCGCGACCAGCACCCAGGTGTCTTTACGCTCGGCAATCGGGTCCATTGGCGCGTTGCGCAGGTAACGCTGTTCGATCAGTTGATCGAGGGAGTCGGGGTAACGCCCGGTGTCGCCGTAGTAGTGATCCAGTGCTTCGCGCATGGCCGACAGGCTCTGGCGCAGCGTGGTTTCCTTCGACGTTTCGAGGCTGTTGAAATAGCGTGGCAAGGCGATGGTCATCAGCGTCGCGATGATTGCCATGACCACCATCAGTTCCAACAGGGTAAAGCCCTTTTGCCGACGCATATGCTCACCACTCCCGGTAGGCGATGCCGTTGAGCCCCTTGCCCCGGGCCTTGGAGTAAACGTCAAAGACGTCTTCGCCCTCCCGCGGGTTTTGAGCCGAGCTGTCATAAGAACGCAAGCCCCAGCCACCTTCGTCGTCACGCTTGACTGCCGTCAGCGGGTCATGGGGCACGCGACGCAAAAAGTAGAACTTGGCGCCCTTGGCGCTGCGCACATCGCGCACGCCTTCCACCAGCACTTGAAGATTGGGTGGATAGCCGCTGCTGTTCAGCGACTTCTCGATATAACCGGCGTCAAAGGCGCGCTTGTAGGCGTCGATGGCGTCGCGAATCTGGTACAGCGCGGTGCGCAGGTCCTGCTCTTTGCCCCGGCGCACCACGGTCTCGGTCAGCGGCGCGGCCATACCGGCCAGCAGGCCTATCAGGGCCAGCGTCACGACGACTTCGATCAAGGTAAAACCGCGTTGCGAGGCGTTCATGATCAAGGCTTCTCAACAGTGACTTGAGGGGTGGCGGAAGCCACCGGCCGGCCGACGGTCACTTCGGTGGTCACGCCAGGCACTGACCGGTCGATGTGCTCGTTCTGAATCTGTGGTTCGCGGCGATCCGGCGCCTGGATGTGCATGCTGGTTTCGGTGCCGGTGGGGAATTCCATGTCCGACGGGCTCTGGTACGGCAGGTTGCGCACGATCCGTGGAGTGATCGACAGCACCAGTTCAGATTTGCCGACGGTGTCCTTGTTGCTGCCGAACAAGCGGCCAAGGCCTGGAATGTCGCCAAGACCGGGGATCTTGTTGCCCGTGGCGCCATGGTCGTTACGCACCAGGCCGGCGAGGATCTGCGTTTCGCCGTCGTGCAGGCGCAGGGTGGTCTGGGCGTTGCGGGTGTCGACCTGAACCGGAATCGTGCCCTGGCGGGTCGGTTCCAGCGGCGTGGCGTTACTCACTTCCAAGGCGATTTTTATCGCCACTTCATTGTTCAAATGCACGATCGGCTGCACTTCCAGCTTCAGACCGACGTCGAGGTAGGTGACGCTTTCAGTGATCACCGGCCCTTGGGTCGATGGCACCGAGGTTGCACTGATGATCGGCACGCGCTGACCGATGTGGATGCGCGCCTGCTCACGGTTGCTGACGCGAATCACCGGGCTGGCCAGGGTGTTGATGTCGTTGTCCTGCGCGTTGATCTTGGCTTGCGGCGACGGCGAGATGGAGATCCGGCTGGAGTCGATGCCTTTGAGTTGATCGAGGATCGTCACCGGCGAACCGTCGGTGTTGATCACGCCGAAGGTGTTCGGCCATTGCAGGCCAAGGTCGAGAATCCGTTGACGGGCGACCTCCATCACTTCCACTTCCAGCACCACTTCGGGGTTGGACTGGTCTTGCGATTGCAGGAGCTTTTCGGCCATGCGCACGGCGTCTTCGGTGTCGCGCATGGTCAGGGTGTTGAGGCGCTCATCGACGAACACGTCACGCGTCTTGAGCATGGTCTTGATCATGTTCAGCGCGGTGTTGGAATCAATGCTGGTCAGGTAAAAGGTGCGCATCACCAGCTCTTGATAGTCCTTGAGCTTCTGCGGCGAGTCCGGATAGATCAGCAAGGTGTTTTCGTTCACCACTTTCTGGTGCAACTGGTTCTGTTGCAGCAGCAGTTCCACGGCGTCTTCGATGCGCACGTCACGCACGAAGATCGTGGCTTTCATGTCCGGGCGCAGGTCCTTGTCGAAGATGAAATTCAGACCCGCCACCTGGGACAGCACTTCGAAAATGGTCTTCAGGTTGGCGTCGCGAAATTCCAGGGTCACCGGACGATCCAGACGAGTACGCAGCTGTGGATACGGCACCACGTTGCGGCTCTGCACCAGGCGAATGTTGCCTTGCAGTTCCAGGGCACCTTCATTCTTGGGGTCGAGTTCGAGGATCTGTTTGACTTGGCGTTCGGCGCCGTAGATGTCGCCGCGACGCAGGTCGCCACGGGCCAATTCGAGTTTTTCGTCCATGCTGCGCAAGTAGTCGAGCTGGCTCAGCGCGTCCTGGGCGCGACGGTTGTGCGGCTCGATGTTCAGTACTCGACCGTACGCCATGCGCGCCGAGGGGAAATCACGTTGGGCGCGGGCCATGTCGCCTTGGCTCAGCAAATTGGTGACCGCCAGCGCGCGTCCGCTGTTGAGGGCCAGGTGCAGTTCGGTGTCGCGAGGGTCTTCACGCAACCCTTCCTCGATACGGGCCAGGCCGGCTTCGTATTGCCCCGACTCGATCAGCTGGGAAGCCTCCTGATTCGCGAGCTGCGCCGAACTGCACGCGGCCAGCGCTGCAGCGATGCAGACACTCAACAGCAAACGGGATGTGTTCATTGCGCGCTCCCCACAGACAAGGTCTGGGACAAATGCAGAGGCAAATAGACAAAACTGAGTTCCACATCGGAAATCCGCTCGATCCGCCAGGTTTCGTCGATCACATCCCCTTTGCGTACGACGTATATTTTTTCGCCGTTCTGCAAAAACACTTGCAGGTCGGAACGGTCATTCAGCTTGCCAATGAACTGGAAAGGCATCGGCGGTACGCTGGGGGCTTGGACCACCGGGGTCTGGTTGACAGGTTGTTCGGTGACGCTGGCCAGGGTCGGTGCGACCTTCCAGCTGCGGGCGGTGAACAAATCACCGGACGGGCTGAGGTCCTTGATCACCGCCGGTTTGCCATTGGCTGCTGCCGCCGGCAGCGTGCCGGTTTTGCTTTTGACCGGGGTGGTCGAGGCGGCGACGGACTCATCGCCCTCATCGGTTTTCTGCAAATATTGAGGTCCCCAGGCCAATCCCGCGGCCACGCCGAAGAACGCCATCCAACCCAGTACGCGTTTGGTATTCATCATGACCTCGACAGGTAAAGGGTCATGCGGATCCGCCCGGACAGGTCGGTGTCGGCGATCTTCTTGCGCTGGAACTCCACGTCCTCTACCACCACTGCCGGCAACTGGCCAAGCAAGGCGTGCAGGAAGCGCCGCAGTTGCGGATAGCTGCCGCGCACCGGCAGCAGAATCTGGTAGCGGGCCAGGTGCGTCTTGGGGTCGATGCCCAATGAATATTCACCGCGCGACAGGGTGATGTGTTCCTGGCTGGCCAGCGCGTAGATCTTGTCAATGGCCACGGTGGCCTGCGGCTGCGACGGCAGTTTGCTGCGGAAATCGTCGAGTTGACGCTGCGGCACCACCGGGGCGGCGACGCTGCCGTCCTCAACCTTGGCCAGGTACTCGCCGGCTTCACGGGTCTGCTGGCTCAGCTGTTGCAGCGCTTGCCAGTCCGGCATCAAGCCGCCCAGGCCATACACCAGGGCGACCAGCAGCAGCGCCATGCCAGCCAGGCCGGGAATGCCCAGGCCTTGCAGGTATTCGTGGACGATCAATCTAGGGATTCGCATCGCCGATCTCCCAGCTGGCCGACAGGTTGAATTGCACCGGGTGTTCCGGCACGTTGGCGACGATTTCGTGGCTGAGCAGCGACACGTCGGACAGCTCGTCGCTGGCTTCCAGGCGCTGGTGGAATTCGAGCATGGCTTCCAGATCCCGCGCCTCGGCGCTGATGCGCACCTGGCCTTTGCGCGCATCCGGGGTCAGGGTCAGCAACGCGACGTTATCGCGCGGCATGGCTTCGAGCATGGCAAACAGGCGTTCCCAAGGCCGGCGCAGCTGCTGGGAAACTTTGCGCATTTCGGCCAGGTTCTGTGCCTGCTCACGGGTTTCGGCCGGGGTCAGGGTGGATTTGCTGCCGTTGTCGCCGGTGAGTGCACGCTGGGCATGTTGCAGGTGGCCTTGCTGTTGCGAGGCTTCCTCGTCGAGGTGTTGCTGAAAGAAGAAACACACCAGCGCCAGCGTCACGCCACCGGCCAGCAAGCTCCAGCCCAATGGGCCGGAACGGCGACGCGGCTGGAAGTCGAGCATCAGCGGGCGCATGTCAGGCCACCGCCCGAGACATGACGTACAAACTGTCACGTACGGCTGTCTGGTCTTCTTCAAGGGTGCGCAAGTGCACGCCTGGCACGTCGGGATGCGAGTCGATGCGCGCCGGGGCGTGCAGGTAGACGCTGAGCGGCCGTTCGCTGGTGGAGGCCTGCAATTGGCTTTCACGGCCGATCAACGCGGTCAGTGCCGCGTCGCTGTCACTGCTACCCACCGAACGCACTGCCGTCCAACGCCCTTCCCGCGCCAGCAGCAACACGCTGCGCACCGGCTCGGCGACCACAAACAGAAAGTCGCCGCCCTCAAAGCTCTTGTCGAAGTGGTTGAACGCGGCCATCAGGTACGGCTGCACCGAACGCAGGCGCATGCCACGACCGCTGACCAGGCTGCGCAGGCGCGTCAGCAAGTCTTGCGGCAGTGCGGTGGCGATCCGGTCGTAACCTGCCGGCTCGGCCGACAGCACCATGTTCCAGGGCTGGGTCGGAACACCATAAAGGTCTTCGAAGCACAGTTGGGCGAAGCCGAGCAGTTCGTCGGGGCTGCTGATTTCTTCGCTCCAGGGCACCAGGCAGAAACGGCTGAAGTGCCCGGAGATCACCACACACAACTCCGCACCGGCCTGCGCATGTTCGCCGAGCAAACGGTCAAGGGTTTCGAGGGCGACGGCCCAGGCATGGAAGCCTTCGTCGATGAAGCCGACGCTGCCCAGCCACAGGGTGTCGCAGCCTTTGCGCTGGCCGAGGCCGACACCGCTGGCGCCGAGCACGGCGATATACCGATCACGAGACAAAAGTGACACGATTGATCTCCTCGAGCGTGGTACGCCCCTGTTGCACCAGTTCCAGGGCCGACTCGCGCAGCAGGCGCAAGCCACGTTTGCAGGCGTGGGCCTTGATCTTCGAAATGGGTTGGCGCTCGACAATCATTTGCCGCAGCTCGTCGTCCAGGTGCAGCAGCTCGGCAATCGCGCTGCGTCCGCGATACCCGGTGCCCCGGCAGTGGCCGCAGCCCTTGCCATGCACAAATTGGTAGTGACCGACGTCTTTTGGGTCGAGGCCCGAGGCGAGCAATTCGTCGTCGGTGGGGGTGACCGGCGCGCTGCAACTGGCGCAGACCAGGCGGATCAGCCGCTGCGCCAGCACCGCGTTGAGCGCCGACACCAGGCTGTAGGGGTCGATTTCCATTTGGGTGAAACGGCCGATCACGTCGAACACGTTGTTGGCGTGGATGGTGGTGAACACCAGGTGACCGGTGAGTGCCGATTGCACGGCGATTTGCGCGGTGTCCGGGTCGCGGATTTCACCGACCATGATCTTGTCCGGGTCATGGCGCAGGATCGAGCGCAAGCCTCGGGCGAAGGTCAGGCCTTTCTTTTCATTGACCGGGATTTGCAACACGCCCGGCAGTTGATATTCCACCGGGTCTTCGATGGTGATGATCTTGTCCACGCCATGGTTGATCTCGGTGATCATCGCGTACAGCGTGGTGGTTTTGCCGCTACCGGTCGGGCCGGTCACCAGCACCATGCCGTAGGGTTCGGCGGCCAGGCGCCGCAGTTGGCGCAGGGTTTCCTCTTCAAAGCCCAGGGCCTGCAATTGCACGCCGCTGACTTTATCGGCCAGGTCCTGTTTGTCGAGGACCCGCAGCACCGCGTCTTCGCCGAAAATGCTCGGCATGATCGACACCCGAAAGTCGATCTGCCGGCCGCTGATGCCGATCTTGAAGCGACCGTCCTGTGGCACGCGTTTTTCGCCGATGTCCAGTTCGGCCATGACTTTGACCCGGGAGATTACCTGCTCGGCGAATTCGCTGCCCTGGATTTTGCTGATGTTGTTGAGCACGCCATCGATCCGGTACTTGATCACCAGGCCGCTGCCGGTGGTGCCCAGGTGGATGTCACTGGCGTGCATTTTCAAGGCGTCGTAGAGGGTCGAGTTGACCAGTTTGACGACGACGCTGGCGTCTTCGCTGATGCTGGTCAGGGACAGGCTTTGCAGGTTGTCGATTTCAACGCCGGTGTCGGATTGCGCATTGAGTGATTCCACCGCGTGAAAGCTTTCTTCGTGACGCGCCAGGTAGGCCTTCAGGTCGTCGGCATGCACCAGGTACAGCGGCGCACCGTGCAGGCAATCGTCGATCCAGGCCAGGCGTGAGGTATCGAAGGGGTCGGCAAACACGCCAATGACCGCATCTTCGTGACGCAGCAGGATGAATTCGCGCTTGAGGCATTGGGCCAGGGTGACCCGGTCGAATACCGGGATGGCCTTGAACAGGCTGTCGGTGTCGAGCACCGGATAATGCAGGGTGGTGCCGAGGCACTGGATGAAGGGCATCGGAGCCAGTTCGCACAACACCCCGAGGGCTTCCAGTACCCGTTCGCCGGTACTGGTGGCTCGGGCCCGGGCCTGGGCCAGTTGCTCACTGGAAAAACGAGACGGTACACAGTCCAACAACGCCGGTTCGACGGCAAGGGATAGACGGTCCATGGCATGCTCTCCAACGCCCGGGGCTTTGAGCCCTGTCGGCGCGGCGAGTCATCGCGGCGGGTGCCGGAACGTCTTGTCGCGCCAATTACTCCCCGGTGAGCAGTTGTTCGTCGTCTGGCGCCATGGAGGCCGATGTTCGTCGGCGATCTGCAAGCACCCAACTCCCGTCGTACAACTGCAGCGGGAAACTCTCGATCCTGCTCTGGCGTCGTTCGACGAATCCTTCGGAGGTGCTCACGCCCGTTTTGGGTTCGCGCTTCATCCCTAAAAGGTCACAGACTGCTCGGGCCAGTTCCGCCAATGGAAACGGTTTGAACAGGATATGGCTGACTCCCAGTTGCCGGGCCCGCTCACAGACTTCAGCGGTGGGGTGCCCGGTAATCAGCACAAAATGACAATTCCTGTTCTGGCGGACCGCGTTGAGCACCTGAAAGCCTTCCATATCGGGCAAGCGGTAATCGAACACCATCACATCGGGTGCAAATTTTTCGGCTTCGCCGATGGCCTTTGCACCGTCGTTCGCTACCAGGACATCCAGCCCTTGCGCCGCCAGATAATCCCGGAGGTTTTGTGCAAGCAGCTGTTCGTCTTCAACAACCAGTATTTTGTTCAACAAGGTGGACTCCTTGTAACCGCAGGTCCGATTCCGTGCCTGGGAGTACGCGCCTTAATTAGGCTAACGCACACTTCATGCCAGACTGAGTGCCGCTTTTTGATCGACACATCGCTTTGATTTTCATGAAAAAACCTTTTCGCTCGCAAACCCCGTCCCCCAAAGACGGGGAAGCGCCCGGATTTGCATTGAAGCTTTCCCCACATTTGGGGGTGAAGCATCAATCATCGTCAATCCGTTCGATTCGATTATTTGATCGAAGCTGCGCCAGAACTTGCAGACGTGCTTGAGCCTGTTGCTGTCGGGCAAGGTAAGCCCTGACCATTTCAAGCCCCTGCATTTCTGAGACATCGGCCGCCTCCAAGTGGTTCTGTAGATAAATCAAATGCCAGCCCAACGGCGTACGCACCGGTTCGCTGACGGCCCCCGGCGCCAGGGCGAAGGCCGCCGCTTCGAACTCGGGCAGCATGCGCCCGCGAGGAAAATAGCCCAGGTCCCCACCCTCACTGGCCGAAGCATCTTCGGAGCCGGCCTTGGCGACACTGGCAAAGTCCTCGCCCTTACTGATTTTCGCTTGCATCTCTACTAAGCGTAGCCGCGCCGCTTCAACTGTGGCGGCATCGGCGTCTTGTGGCACTTTGACCAGGATGTGCCGGGCCTGGATTTCTTCGGGCCGGCTCATGTCGGCGCGATGTTCTTCGTAAAACGCCCGGACCTGTTTTTCATCCGGTGTTCCCCCGGCCTGGACCAGCTCGGCAAAGACTTGCTGGGCCGCCAGCTCACGGCGGGTGTATTCGCTGAAACTGGCTTCATCGAAACCGGCGTCCTGGAGCCGGCGGGCAAACACCTCGGGGCCGCCGATGGCTTGTCGGGTCTGGTCAACCTGGCGTTGCACGTCGGCATCGCTGATCACCACGCCGCGCTTGAGCGCTTCCTGCCACAGCAGCTCCTTGTCGATCAAGGCATCCAGCGCTTTCTGCCGCAACTGCTTATAAGCCTTGGGGCTGCGAATGTTGCCCACCGCCCTGCCCTGATCCTCGAGGAATTCGGCGAAATAGCGCTCCAGGCGAAACTCGGAAATCTCCTCGCCATTGACCCGCGCGGCGGCCGGGCCGTTGTTGCACCACGCGACCGGGACCCACAGTGTCAGCAGCATCAGCGCAATGTTGAGTTTCATGATCGGCCTCCGGTCAGGGCATGGCAGCAATGGGTTTGTAGGGTGCAACCACAAAGAAGCGTTGGTCGGGCAAGTCCACCGTAACGACGTGGGCACCGCTCAAGCCCAGGCGACGGCCCGGGCCGAAGTTGATCAACGGGGTCAACCCGGTTTCGAAATCATGCAAGCCTTCCAGGGCACTGATGAGCTTCTCGCGGCTGGCGTCGCGTCCGGCCTGCTTCATGCCTTCGCCGAGCAGCAGCATCGAGCTGTAGGCGCCGACTTGCAGCACCGCGTGCTGACCGCCCAGCCCCTGGTTTTCGCGCAATTGCGTCAGCGCCAGACGCCCGGCCAGCGTCCAGTCGCTGGGCACGAACGGGTAGGCCAAAAACAATCGCCGGGAAAACCCGCTGGGCATTTGCAACACGTCACCGGCCACCTGATTCGAGGCGGCGAACAAGTAAGGCACCTGCCCCGCTTTTTGCAAACGCTCGGCCAGACGACTGAAACCTCGGCCACTGCCCAGGTAAAACACCGAGCGCGAACCCAGCGGCAGTTCGTCTTGTGCCTCGTCGTAGGCTTGCAACCGCACCTCTTGCCAGCCGTGATCCTGCAAGTACTGGCCGAGGTCCTGCGCCGCTTGCCGCTGGCTCGGTTCGTCCGGGTAGGTAATCAGCGTCGGCCCCTTGAGCACGCGCAAATTGGCGGTGCCGTAGTCGGCCAGGGCGATCAGCTGTTCGCGCAGCCCCGGCAACGGTTCAAAGATTTGCCGACTGGCCTGCACCATGCCTTGTAACGACAGCGGCCCGATCAGCGGAATCCCCGCCTGTTCCAGACGCGCCGCGAGGTCCACATCCAGCGCCGGGGCCAGCGGTGAGATCAGGGCGAACACTTGCTCTTGTTCGATCAACTGTTCCAGCGCCAGTTCTGCACTGGCGCGGTCCGGGCCAGGGTCGAGGATGGTCAAACTCACCTGCCGACCATGAATGCCGCCCGCTACATTAATTCGTTCCACGCTGCCCTTGAGCACCGCCGCGACCGTGGCGCCTTCATCGGCCAGCGGTCCCTGACTGGGCAACAGGGTGCCCAGGTGCAAACTGTCGGCGGTCAAACCGGGGTCGCGGTCATCGGCCACACGCTTGAGGTAGGCCGTGAGGTTGCGTTGATCTTTCATCGACAGCACGAACCGCGGCATCGCCGGGTCGAGCCGGTTGTTGGCCGAATCGCGACCTTCGGCAATGGCGCGGGCCAACGCGCCCTCGGTGTAGGCCGGATAGTCGCGGCCGTTGACTTGCTCCTGGCCATAGCGGCTGGAGAGTCGCGACCAACTGATGTCCGGCGGGCGCACCCCACCTTCTGGCCGCCCCTGGCCGTCGGCGCCATGGCAGTTGGCGCACGGCAAGCTGCTGGCCGGCAAGATCATGTCGGCCGCGCCGACCCGGGCCATGACCGGTTCACCGCTCTCGGACAGCCCCTCGCGGTACAGGCGTTTGCCCGCACTCTCGCTGGGGGTGAGCGCTAAGGCATGGGCGGTGCAATGAATGCCGCCCAGCAGTAGCAGGCCGAGGACCAGGGACGTTTTCATGGCGCGCTCAACGACCGGCCACGGGCATGGTCAGCAACTGCAAGCGCTGAGCAATGGCGGCGGCCGGGGCATCGGGACGGATTTTGCTCCAGCGCTTGTTCGCCACGTCACCGACGATCAACTGCGTGGAATGCTGTTCAGGGGTCGGCACGATCTGGCCGATACGACTCAGGACAAGGTCCATTTGTGACTTGTCGCCGGTAAGAAAAAACCAGTGGGGCCCATCGACGCCCTGTTTCAAGGTGTAAGCCTTGAGTACCGCCGGCGTATCGCGCAGCGGATCACTGGTAAGGGAGATAAAAGTGATGCCATCCGCCTTGTCGCCCAGCAACTCACGCACCTCCTTGAGCTTGCGGGTGATCAGCGGACAGGCATCGTTGCAGCTGGTGAAAATCACGTTCAGCAGCACCACGCGGTTTTGCAGCGCATCGCTATAGAAGCGCAGGGTTTCGCCGTTCTGATCCTGCAGCGGCGTGTCGGTGAACCAGGTTTTCGCATCGTGCGTGCCGGTCGCCGGTTGTGCGCCGGCCACCGCCGGCGCAGGCTCTACGTGCCCTTCGTGGGCAAACGCCATCAAGCTGACAATGCAAAAGCACATCGTGAAGAGGATCAGGGCGAGCGCTCTCATGGCTGTTGCTCCATGGCAATGGCGGTGTGTTTGGCGTGGGCATTGCGCTGGCCACTGATCTTCTCGACTTCACGGGTCAGCACGGCTGGGTCGGTGAAGCCGTAGTAGCGTGTCCAGTGACGGCTGTTGCCATCGCCGACAAGAATCAATGGCTGATGGTTCTTGAAGTCGCCACTGAACGAGCCCAGGCCCTTGAGGGTTTCACTGATCGACTGCGAACTGCCGGTCAGCCAGCTCCAGCCCGGACCGTTCTGGAAGTTGCGGGCGTAGTCGTTCAGGCGTTTGGCGTCGTCGCGCTGCGGGTCGACGCTGATCGACACCAGTTGCACCTCCCCACCGACCCGCGCACCCAGTTGTTTTTGCACCTTGCCCATGATTGAGGACACCACCGGGCACACCGTGGTGCAACTGGTGTAGATGAAGCTCATGACCACGATTTTGTTGCTGATCAGGTCCTTTTCCAGGCGCACCGATTTGCCGTTCTGGTCCACCAGCGCCACATCGGCGAACTTGACCTGGGCACTTTCGGAAGTGGCGGGCTTGGCGGGCATGTCGTGCCCGGCGTGTTCGTCCGCCGAGTGCGCCAGGGCCTGACCGATACCGGCCGCCAACAGGCAGAACGTCAGCAAACCACGGTGTGCGAAACGGTTCATGTCGGTGTCCTCTTCAGTTCGCAGTGCCGGGCAGAACCCGGACGCTGGCAAAGGTCTTGTCATCGAAATTCGCACCCAGCGACGCCGCACGAACGTGCAAGTACCACGCGCCGTTCTGGTCCAGGGTCACCGGGGCTTCATAGATGCCATTGCCCATGTCGAGGGCCGCGACTTCCTGTGCCCGTGACGTCGGCGCACGGAAGTAGCGCACCTGAACATCCTTGACCCCGCTGCGCCGGGTCTTCTGCTGGCCCTGGACGATGCGAAAGCGCACCACGTAGGGGCTGCCGAGGGCGGCCGTGGACTTGTCGAGCATGAACTCCACTTTGGGCACGCCGGGGTGTTGGGCGATTGAGGGGTCAGGCTCAACCAACGCGGTGAAGCAATGAATGATGTTCGGTTGATTGAGCAGGAACGCCACGTCGAAACGCCCCGCCGACGGCAGCTTGATCCGCGCGCTGTACAGCCCCGGTTCGACCTCGCGCAAGCTGCGGTCTATGACCATCGCCGCCCGCGCCACTTGCCCGCGATTGGGGTACCCGGACATCGGCGCGTTCATGCCTTCGGCATAGAAATAGGTGGTGTTGTCCACCGGGTTGACCACGAACACTGCGTTGTCGTCCCGCGACACCGCCAGGCTCGACGCCAGCGGCAGATCCCCCGCCAGCCGTGGTGCTTGCGGTCCCGCTTCGAATCCCTGGCTGATCGGCGTGCGACCCTGGCCCAGCGACGACAGATTGATCATCGTGACTTTCGCCGAGGCCAATCCGCGGACATACGCATAGGCCTTGGTGAACACCACTTGATACGGTTCGGCCGACACGTCCAGTTCATGGATCAGCGAGTCGGTGGCGGCATCGATCACCGAGGCCTGGTTCTCCAGGGTGTTGAGCACAATGCCGAAGCGACCGTCAGCGCTGAAGCCCATCGGCCCCAGGCCCTGTTTCGCCTTGATCACCCGGCGCACCGCCAGGCTGGCGCTGTCGACCACGGTCACGGTGCCGTCCTCGCCATCGGCGACGTACACTGCCTGGGACAGCGGCGAGTACGCCACCGACAGCGGGTGCGAGCCGGTCTTGAGTTGTTTGCTGACGGTCAGGCTGGCGATGTCGATGATGCTCAAGGTGCCGTCGTCGCGGTTGGTGACGAAGGCAAAGCGACTGTCCTTGCTGAAGGCGATTTCATGATGCCCGGCCCCGGTGGCCAGGTGTTTGAGGGTCTTGAGGCTACGGGTGTCGATCACCGTGACGCCGGACTCGTCGGCGGTCGACGCGTTGTTACCTACCCACAACAGACGTTCATCCGGTTGCAGGGCCACGCGCACCGGGTTGCTGCCGGCGCTCACCGACTCCAGCAATTTGAATTGCTCACTGTCGATCACCGCCACTTCCCCGGCGGTCGGCATCGAGATGAAGACTCGTTTGTTGTCCTTCGGGGTGATCCAGTCCATCGGCGGTTGTTTGAGGTCGATCCGCGCCATGGTGCTGGTGATGCCGCCCACCGACACCGACGGGTCGACCACTGAAACGCTGGCATCGCGGTTCATCACCAGCAGGAAGTAGCTGTTCAGGTCCAGCAGCGGCCGCGCGCCGATGCTCGATTTGAGGAACACCCCGACCCGGGATTTGCAGCTTTGCTCGCGGCCCTGGGCCTGGTCGGCGGCAATGGTTTCGGGGTCGAGCCAGGCGCCGGGGTTGACGCCCGATAGCGGCTGGCCCGAAGTGCTGTCCTTGACCCGGAACTGCACGTCGGCAAACTCGCCTTCGCGCAGTACACCGTCCTTGGCCAGCGGCTTGACCTCAAGCGCCACCGAGACCCCGTCACGGGAGAGGTTCTGGCCGCTCCAGGTGTCCGGCAGGGCGACTTTGCTGAGCATGCTCGGCGGCGCGGTGCGCCAAACACCCAGGCTGACCAGCGCGACGCCTATTACCAGCGCACCACTGGCGATTCTGATGGTCCTGTTCATCCCTCTCTCCCCTTCTCAGTTCTGTTCCCTGTGGCGAGGGGGCTTGCCCCCGTTGGGTTGCGAAGCAGCCCTAAAATCTCTGAGGTACCAAGATCCTGTGAGTGCTACTCACTCAAACGGGGGCAAGCCCCCTCGCCACAGGGCTTGCTCCCAAAGGGACGGTGTCGCTCCCATCCCCTCGGCTTACGGCGCCGGTGCCGGTTCAGGTTCGTTGGTCACCCGCAGCAACCCCCACAGCCCGGCGGTATTGCCGTAGCCGGCGTAGTCACGGAACAGGTAGTCGCCCGGTATCGCATTGCTGCCCCCGGCGCTCGGGTGCATGAAGCTGAAGTGCGCCGCCGGCAGGATGCTTTCGTGGGCGCCGATGTACATCGACATCGGGTTGTAGCCAAACCGCACCGAACCCACGCCGGGCGTACCCATCGGGTAGCCGCCGGTGTCGCTCTTCTCCGACTGGAACGGGTTGACCGACCAGACGTGTCCGTCCAGCTGGAACGTCGAACCACGGCTGCCACCGGTGGGCATCAGGATGTGGGTACGGAACGGTTGCCCCGGTTTGGCATACAGCACCGGCGTCTGCGGATCGCCCCCCACCAGCGCGTTGCTGTAGGCCATGTGCGCGTTGGGCACGTCGCCGTAACCGTTGCCATCGGCGTGACCGAACGGCGCGTCCGGCGGCAGGCCGAAGCGGTACCACATCGGCTCGGTTTTATAGTTGATCGCCATGCTCGAGTTGTCCTGCGGATCGGTCGGGACACCCGCTTCCGAGGCAATGCCTTCCACCGGCCGGCCATTGGCCCAACGCATGTTGAGTGCCTTCTGCCAGACCATCGCAAAGTCGCGGTAGGTGGTTTGCCCAGGCGCAGTGACCGTCGCGTTGACCTTGCGCGCGTCCTCAACCCAGGTCGCGCCGATCGGCAGGATGCTCATCGCACCACCGAGGCCTTTTTGTGGCTGCTTGATCACGTCGGCCGGAGTGAAATTCAACCCGCCGAACTCCACCGCCGTGGCGTTGATGTTGTCGACACTGCGGCCCAGTTGCGTAATCGGCTTGCCTTCACGCTCCAGGTGCCCGGCGTAGTACTGATAGGTACGCGTCGGGTACGCACCGCTGTTGCCAACGCGTGGCGGTACGGTCTGGATCGGGTTGGTGCCGACGTTGGTGCCGTCGGATTTGGTGATGTCATACGCCAGCAGTTGGGCGTGCAAACCCACCGTGCTGGACGGCCGCATCAGGTTGTTGCTGAAGGTGGTCGAGCCTTCGCCACCGTTGCGGTCACGCTTGACCATGCCCATCACCGAAGCGGTCTGGACCAAGTCCGGCATCACGCTCGGCAAACGGTTTTCCAGGGTGATGTTGATGCAATCACCGGCCGCCGCGCGCAGCACCAGCGGTTCGACAGGCACACCGGGTTTCAGCTTGCCGGTGACCGGGTCGAGGTCGGACTTGCGCACGTACAGAATCGCGGTCGGGTCATGCAGCGGGCCGCTTTGCCCGCCGATGGTGAAGGTCGTGCCGTCCTCGGGGTCGTTTACCGTGACCTGTGGAATGCTCACCGCACGGGAGTTGTACACCAGCGTACCGCCCGCCGGATTCAACGGCCCGCCGACATGCTGGCCGATGCCCGCCGGGTCTGCCATGGACAGGTTCAGCGGATTGCCGAGGATGTCGTTGGCCAGTGCCGCGACCACTTCATAGTTGCGTTGCACGGTCGGCCGGGTGCCGATGCCGTTCGGGTTGGCGCCAATCCGCGGGCAAGCGCCATCGAAGGCCACGGTGTTGCGCATGCCCGCCGGTTTCGGGTTGTTCGGCAGCGCGAACAGGTCGTTGCGTTGCGCGGTGTAGTTGCGCATCACACCCCAGATTCCGCTCCAGTAACCTTCCAGGGAGGCGTCCATCGAGTACAGGTAATCCCCGGTGGTCGCCGCTGAACTGGACAACATCGAGACCGGCGCGATGAAGCCCATCTGCTCGGAGATTCCGATCATTTGCGACGCGCGCCAGCCGGAGTTGGAGCTGTTGCCGAAACCGGAACCGCTTTGCAGCCACTTCACGCCGTGCAGGGTCACGTTGTGCTCTTCTTCATGACCGCCGGCATGCACCCGCAGCCGCACGTTGTCACCGGTGTAGGTGCGCAGCATCGGCGTGAACGGATCACCCGGTTCGGCGCCGCCCTTGTTGATGTGCGGCGGGAACAGCGTGGTGCCGCCGGTAGGGCCGGTGGCGGCGGTGACCAGGTTGGGTGCCAGGTTCATCGCCGGGATCGCCCGGTCGGTGCGGCTTTGCATGGCGTACGCAAGGTCACCGCCGAGGCCGTCGGCCTGCATGCCGCGCTTGCCGTCCGGGCCGACCTTGTTCGGGTCGTACACCCGCAGGGCCAGCGGTTCGTTGCGGTAATTGACCACGAACATGCCAGGGTCATCCACCGAGATGGCTTGTGGGCACGGCCGGCTCGGGCAGCCAGGCGACAGCCCACCGCGGGCTTCAACCACCTGCTCAAGCAGGGTCGCGGCTTCCTTGCGTACCGGTGGGTTGATCGCGTAGCGGAAGCTGTCGGCAGTGGCCGGGAAGGATTGCGCATTCGGCACGCCATTCGGGCCGGCGCCCACGTACACACCCGCTTCATAGGCGTGCTGGAAGTCGCTGTATTCGAGGAAGAACTCACGGAAGCTGTCGTTCTTGCCGTCGCCGTCCAGGTCACCGGTAGAAATCACCGCTTGCCACGAAGTCGGCCCGCCGTCCTGCCGCGCGCCGCTGTACAACGGCTCGCCGGTTTCGGCGTGGAACCAGGTGGAACCGGCCGGCTCTGCCAATACGGTGGCGTACAGCCCGATCTGTTGGTGCGTCGATGGGCCCAGGTGGTCGTGGGTGAAAATGGTCCCCAGGCCACGGTCGACGCCTTTGCTGTTGACCACCGGATCGACGAACCAGCGCTGCATCGCCGTGCGCGCGCCCACCCAGTCAGCCCGGCCATATTGACCAAAGAACGGATGCTGCTTGGCTACCGGGCAAGTCGGTGTGCCGTCACGCGGGTCGGTGCCTTCGCACTGGTTGAACAGGCGAATCGCGTGGATGCGTTCTTGCACCGCGCCGGGGGAAAGCACGCCGTCTTCATAGTTCCAGCCGTTGGCCGAACCGTCAGCAGCGGTCAGGTCCCATTTCGGCAGGTGGATGTGCTGGCCGATCACGTCGGTCGGCGTACGCACCTGATAGTCATCCATCTCGTAGATGGCGGGCACCAGGTTGGTTTGCTGGTACTGCACGCAGTCGAAGGTATTCATGCGCATCACCAGCGGTTCTGGCGGACGCTGTTTGGTGATCACCGGCCAGGCGTCTTCCCACAGCGCCAGGATGCGCGCTTGCGGGAAGTGGTAGCCGACCTTGTTGTACACCGCGTCGAACTGGATGTTCGCTGCTTTGTAGATGCGCGGACGGTCGGCGGTGAAGGTCGAGGAACCGGTAAACGACAACCCGTCGACCCGTTCGCCGCTGTTGAACTCGCCGGTGCCGGCGCTGGCCGTCAGGCGTTTTTGCCGATCGTCCATGCACGGTTCGTAATACGGCGCCCCCGCCATCGGCAACGCACCGTTGGTGCGGAAATTGCGCGCCACCACTTGATTGCCCGGCAGCACGGCGAAGCTCGGATGTTCTTTTTTGGCGTGGAACGCCATGGCCGCCTGTTCCACTTCAGTGCCTTCTTCAGGCATGTAAATCGGTTTGGCGCGGGTCACTTCCTTGGAGAAATCCAGCGACGTGGTGACGGTGTGTGCCTGCCCACCCGAAGAGAACCCGTCCAGTGAATGACGCCCCAGACCGCCGTCCCAGCCACCGGACTGCGCCGGATCGAGGTTGGCCCACAAGGCATTGCCGCTGGTTTTCAGCGATTGCGCCTTGGCGGCGTCGAGCATGTCCAGCGGCGGAGTTGGCGGACGTTGGCCGACCGAACTTTCCATGCCACCGATCCAGAACGGGTAGCCGGGGTTTTTCAGGCTGCCGTCGGCATTGCGGTTGGCTTCACTGCGGTCCACCAGGGCCAGGGAACCGATGGCTTGAGCACCACCGCTACCACCGTGATGTTCGCCGTCGTCGCCCTCCTCGTCATCGCCCTGACTGGCCACCAGGGTTTCGCTGATCTTCGGTACGACCGCGACTTTGCCCGGCATTGGCGCCATGGCTTTGCCCGGCAGCGGCACGACCGCTGGAATTGGCGTGCCGGCGATGATCTCGCCATCGGGCAAGGCCCGTGCGCCCGCCGCCGGTTTACCGCTGCGCAACGCGTAAGGTTCGCTGTGATAGCCGTCGTTACCCTGTTGGGACACTTCGAGTTTGGTGCCTTCCTCGAACACATCGTGTACCCGCCACATGCTCCACATGCCTTGGGCAAAGTGCGGATAGAAGTGGCAGTGATAGATCGCATCGCCGGCCACGCGGTTGCGGTTGCCCGAACCGCCATTGGCGATTTCATAGGTGTAACCGGCGCCCGGCCCGATGCCCTGGGCATCGACATAATCGGAGTTATCGTCGTTGGGGTTGAACAGCCATTGATGGCCGTGCAAGTGGAAGATGTGCTGCTCGTGACCGTTGTGCGTGTTGCGGAATTTGACGAAGTCACCGATGTAGCTGTGGTTGACGTTGGCCGGCTCGGACGGGTACAGCGCCATGGTCGCCTTGACCCCGACCTGATCGGCGCGTGGCGTTTCACCCGGAAGAATGTTTTCCAGGCCGACGTTGGCCGGCACGTCCACCAGCATCGCCACGTCCCCCACGGTGTGGGAACTGAGGAAGAATTCTTCATAGGCGCAGGACAGGCAATCGTGCATCGGCCCGACGCCCAGTCGGTTGGCCACCACCTCGGCGCCCATGCCGCCAGAACCGTAGTTGATCATGAACGAGTCGCGGGTCGGCTCCAGCACGTGGGCCATCACCGGGTCCGCCCAGTACGCCGGGAATGCCTGGGTCGCAGCCACTTCGTCCTGGAACTGCGAGGCGAAATCGCGGAACGGTTCCAGCCGGTTAGGCAGCGCCGGGTTGCGTTTGCCGATGGCTTCCAGCGGATAAGTCGCGGGCGGGAAGCTGCCATCGGCGTTGCTGCCCATCACGATCGCATCGCTCTCGCTGGAGATGATTTCACTGCCGTCGACCATGCCGATGATCGGCGTGCCGGCCTTGCCTTCACGGATCCACGGTTCGCGCTGCGGGTAGCGCGCCTGGTAATCGACAATCGGCTGGCCGGCCGGGGTGCGGCCGCTGCTGGCCAGGCGCATCTCTTCTTCGGTGACTGTGTTGCGATAGGTACGACCGCCCTTGGGCACCACCACCACTTCACCGAACAGGCCGTTGGCGACGTTGCCCGCATCGCCTTCACCGCCGAAGGTGGCGCCACGGCTGCTGGCGGCAAACGCGCCTTCCCGCTCGGCGTACAGGGTGTAGGAACGCGTGGCACCGGGCGGAATCAGCGTGTTGGCATTGCGCCCGGTGAAGGACGCGATGTCGTCAATGCTGTTGACCGCTTGCAGGCCGTTGACCTGGAAGCCGACATGGCGGTCAGTGACTTGCTCATCGACCTTGAACTGGTCGGCATTGCCAGTTGCCCCCCCTTCTGCGCCCTCGACGTCGGTCTCTTCGTGCTTACCGGGGTTGGCCTGATACGCCAGCAGGTTTTGCAGGTTGATCGTCAGGCAATCACCGGCGGCCACCCGCAGCACCAAGGGACGCGGACGCTTGTCGGGCCGCAACGAGACTTTGCCCGGCACTGCCGCGCCACCTTGGGCGAGGGACATGTTGTGATCGTCGACCACGTCGCGGCGCAGGGCGAACATCATGCCGTTGGCGTTCTGTGCGCCGAGGCGGTTGAACATCAGCGGCTGATCCAGCGCCACGACGTTCGCCACCAGATTGCGTTCGCAACGGGCGGCCGCATCGGCCAGCTCGATGCCAAACAGCGGCGCTAAAAACAACAGCAGGTTAACCAGATGATGAGCGTGGGGTATGCCGGACATAATCACGGGCCTCGCATTGGGTGCTCACAGGGAACAATTCTCGACAAATGCGCTGGAGCAATCCTCATGCCAAAAATAATTGTGATGTTTTTCAGCTGCTTGAGATGACGACTTGATAAGCCGGGGGATATTCCCCACTAATTCCCCACTTTTCTGCCGGGGCCATCATTCCCCACTGTTGGGGCAAGCCGGCACGGGGTTTCGACTACAACGGCGCGTCCACGGCCAGGCCCTGCAAACGCCGGTATTGGCGCAGGACATCCGGCACGTAGCGCTGGGTTTCGGCGAACGGCGGGATCACCCCGCCACGGCTGAGCACCGCTTGCGGCCCGGCGTTGTAGGCCGCCACCGCGAGGGCAATGTCGTTGTCGAACAGGGTCAGCAGGCGCTTGAGGTATTTGGCGCCGCCCTGGATGTTGGCCTTCGGATCGTAGACATCCTTGACCCCCATTTCGCGCGCGGTGTCGGGCATCAATTGCATCAGCCCGCCAGCGCCTTTGGCGGACGTTGCGTCGGCGTTGTAGCGGGACTCGGCGCGGATGACGGCGTGCAACAACGCCTCCGGAACTTCGTTGGCCTTGGCGGCCGCCGACACCAGTTCGGCATAGGGTTGTGCGGCGATCATCTGCGGTTGCTGATCAAGGCTGACGACCGCGGCGGTGGGCTCGTGAATCACCCGTTCATAGGTGCGGCCGGGACGGTGAACGTTGGACAAAACGTAGCTGCCCTTGGCGTCCACGGAAACGAAGACATCGGCCTGTGCGACGCTGGTCAACAGCAGACATCCGAGCAATCCAGTGGTGAGTGTTTTCATTGTTCGACCTCCCCTGGCCGGCCCCGAAAATTGGGGGTAATGCCCCACTGGCCGATCGTTAATCAGCCATACGCAAGCACTGTGCCGTAAGCGCAAAGGCCCGTAGCACGGGGAGTCCAGAAGGTCGCCCAAGGCTTTGCATGGCAATTGCATAAGCCTTTATTGCGACCCTTCTGCCGACTGTGTGAGGTCATCATGAATCAACGTCTGTGTTGTGCTCCGCGTACGCAACGCGGGTTCACCCTGCTCGAACTGTTGGTGGTGCTGGTGGTGCTGGGGCTGTTGGCCGGCATCGTCGCGCCGAAGTATTTCGCCCAACTGGGCCGTTCCGAAGTCAAAGTCGCCAAGGCGCAAATCGAGGGCCTGGGCAAGGCGCTGGATTTGTATCGCCTGGAGGTCGGGCACTATCCCTCGACCGAACAGGGCTTGCAGGCGCTGGTCACTGCGCCGAGCGATGAAACCCACTGGACCGGCCCTTACTTGCAGAAAAAATTGCCGCAGGACCCTTGGGGCCGTAACTACACCTACCGCTATCCCGGCGAAAACGGTGAGTACGATCTGCTGTCCATGGGCAAGGACGGCCAGCCCGGTGGCGAAGGCGAAAACGCCGAAGTCACCAGTTGGCAATGACGGGGGAAGACCATGCGCTTTCATCTCAAAGCTGTGGGCAAGGCCGGTGTGGTCTCGATGACGGTCGAGGCCCCCGGCCACAGCGAGGCCCGGCGCATTGTCGAAGACCAGGGGTTGCGGGTGGTCAGCCTGCATGCTGAACGGCACTGGCGCGCCTTGCGTCTGCAACAGCGCGAGACCTTTAACCTGGTGTTGTTCAGCCAGGAACTGACCACCTTGCTCAATGCGGGCCTGCCGCTGATCGATGCGCTGGAAAGCCTGGCCGAAAAAGAGAGCGCGCCACAGGCCCGCAAAACCCTGAGTGAGCTGGTGCGCTTGCTGTACGAGGGCAAATCGTTCTCCCAGGCCCTAGGTCAGTTGTCGGCGGTTTTCCCGCCGTTGTATGTGGCACTGGTGCAGTCCAGCGAGAAGACCGGCGCCGTGGGCGAGGCCCTGGGCCGCTATGTCAGCTATCGCCAGCGCATGGACGAGGTTCGGCAAAAGATCGTCAGCGCGTCGATCTACCCCATGCTGTTGCTGGTGGTGGGCGGGGGCGTGGTGTTGTTTTTGATGGGCTACGTGGTGCCGCGCTTCAGCCTGGTTTTTGAAGGCCTGGGGTCGAACCTGCCGTGGCTGTCGCAAGTGCTGATGACCAGCGGCATGTTCCTCCACGCGCATCAGGGCGAATTCTTCGGCGGGTTGCTGGCGATCATCGTCGCCCTCGCCTTCCTCCAGCGCCAACCGGCCTTTCGTCGTGGCGTGGACCGCCTGATCGAAAAACTCCCGGCGATCCATAAACGCATCTTCATGTATGAACTGGCGCGCTTCTACCGCTCGCTGGGGATTCTGCTGCAGGGCGGCATTCCTCTCGTCACCGCCATGGGCATGGTCCGTGGCCTGCTCACCGTGGCCTCGCGCACACGCCTGGACGAAGCCTGCGAACGGGTGCGCGAGGGCCAGTCGCTGTCGGCCGCACTTGAGCTCAATCACCTGGTGACACCGGTGTCCCTGCGCTTGCTGCGCGCCGGCGAACAGTCCGGCAACCTCGGGCAAATGATGGAGCGCAGCGCCGACTTCTACGACGAAGAAATCAGTCGCTGGCTCGAATGGTTTGTCAGGTTGTTCGAACCACTGCTCATGACGTTTATCGGGTTGTTGATCGGGGTCATCGTGATCCTGATGTACATGCCGATTTTCGAGCTCGCCTCCAGCATTCACTAAGGCTCTGGAATGGGGGCGAGCGCCACGTTGCGTTTTTTGTTGACGCTTCAACTGAATAAATCTGAACGCTGTGGTGTTCATCTACTGAATCGAGCAGCACGTTGCATTGTTCATCAACGTTCCAACCCGAAGAAGACGGAGAACGACATGCACATCAACAAGCTTTTACTGGCAGTAGCTATTGGCGCGGTCTTGTCGGCGTCCACCGTATTGATACCGGACAGTCTGTCCAGTATGTCGACCGCTCAGGCCAAGGATGGTGGTGGCGGAGGCGGCGGAGGGGGTGGTGGCGGCGGTGGCGGTAGTGGCGGCGGTGGCGGAGGTCATGGCGGCGGTGGCAATGGTGGGGGTGGCGGAGGAAATGGTGGCGGCGGCGGTGGTAATGGCGGCGGTGGCGGCGGCAATGGCGGTGGCGGTGGCGGTGGCGGTGGCGGTGGCGGCGGTGGAAACGGTGGCGGCGGCAACAGCGGCGGTCACGGTGGAAGCGGCAGTGGCGGCAACAGTGGCAGCGGCGGTAATAGCGGCAGCAGTCACAGCGGCAGCGACCATGGTCCGGGCAATGCCGGCAACACAGCCTCCTCCAACTCCGGGCGCAGTGGCACGCACGCCGAACCTGGCGACGATCATGGCGTTCATGCCAACGGTGAAGTAGGCGATGACCATGGTGTTCATCGTTCCGGTGAAGTCTCCCACAACCAAAATGGCGTTCATCGCTCCGGCGAAGTCTCCCACAACCAAAATGGCGCTCAGCGCTCCGGCGAAGTCTCCCACAACCAAAATGGCGCTCATCGCTCCGGCGAAGTGTCACACAACCAAAATGGCGTTCATCGCGCCGGTGAAATCGGCGACGACCGTGGCGTACACGCCAACGGTGAAGTCGGCGATGACCGCGGTGTCCATGCCAACGGCGAAGTCGGCGATGACCGTGGTGTTCATGTCAACGGCGATGACAAAAGGACCTGATCACTCCTAAGCCCAGGTCATCCACACAACAACTGTGGGAGCGAGCCTGCTCGCGATAGCCATTTGTCATTCAACATTGATGTCGTCTGACACTGCGCCATCGCGAGCAGGCTCGCTCCTACAGGGGGAACTGTGTGTGAGGCTTAGAGGCCCCCTTCAGATTGATCCAGCCGTTCGCGCAAAAACTCGATCAACGCCTGCACCGGGCGCGAGCTCTGGCGGTGCTGCGGATAAACGGCCGACAACCTCAGTGGCTCAGGCCGAAACGCGTCCAGCACCGGCACCAGCCTGCCGTCCTTCAAGGCTGCACCGACGATAAATGTCGGCAAGTAGGTAATCCCCATCCCGGCAATCGCCGCGTCCTTGAGTAACTCCCCGTTGTTGACCCGCATGCGGCCCGTGACATTGACCGTCAGCGGTTTGCCCTGCCCTTCGAAACGCCATTGCACCTGACGACCGTGACCATACGGCAGGCAGTCATGGCCGTGCAGGTCTTCGGGTTTGAGCGGTGTGCCACGTTCGGCCAGGTACGTCGGGCTGGCGCAGTACACACGCTGGATCGAGGCGATGCGTCGGGCGATCAACGTCGAGTCTTCGAGAATGCCGATGCGCAACGCCAGGTCATAGCCCTCACTGAGCAAGTCCACCGGGCGATCACTCAGGTCCACTTCCACGGTGACATCACGATATCGCTGCAAGAACACCGGCAGCAGGCAGCCCAAATGCGCCACCGCAAACGACAAAGGTGCGCTGATGCGAATCGTGCCCCGTGGCTCGGTGGTCTGCCCGGCGATGCCCTGCTCCACCTGCTCGACTTCACCAAGCAAGCGCAAGGCCGACTCGTAATAACTCTGCCCCAGCGGCGTGACGTCCAGCCGCCGGGTCGAGCGATTGAGCAAGCGCACGCCCAGGCGCTCTTCCAGTTGCATCAAGCGCCGGCTGACGAACTGCTTGGACAGCCCCAATTGATCAGCCGCCGCGGTGAAGCTGCCCGAGTCCATGACCTGGCAAAAAATACGCATGTCTTCGAATGGGTTCATTGTCACGCCTTGGTTGACAGTTAAACACTTTATAGCCGCTTTTTCGCCTGTAGGCATCCTATTAATCTGTGTCCACGGTGTTGCTGAGGGCCTGAACCACAGCCATCAGCAACCTGAAAACTCAGGTACTCAACGTCTAAAAACTTAAAAAGGATTTGCCCATGAACATCCTCAAAAAAACCCTGACCGTTTCCCTCCTCGCCCTCTGCGTCGGCAACGCATTTGCAGCCGGCAGCCCTGGCGTCGAACACAACACCCAAGCCTTCCTCGAAGCTCTCGCCGCCGGTGGTGGCAAGCCGCTTGAGCAACTGAGCCCAAAAGATGCCCGAGCGGTGCTGGCGGGTGCGCAGAGTTCGGTGAAGGTTGATCTGTCGGGTGTTGAAGTCAGTGACCGCGCAATCAGCGTCGATGGCCAGACCATCAACCTGAAAATCGTGCGTCCGGCCAAGGTCAAAGGGCAATTGCCGGTGTTCATGTTCTTCCACGGTGGCGGTTGGGTGTTGGGCGATTACCCGACTCACCAGCGTTTGATCCACGACCTGGTGGTCGGCTCCGGCGCTGTCGCGGTGTATGTCGACTACACACCGTCGCCGGAAGCGCACTACCCGACTGCGATCAATCAGGCCTACGCCGCTACCCGTTGGGTGGCCGAGCATGGCAAGGAGATCGGCGTCGATGGCAAGCGTCTGGCTGTAGCGGGCAACAGCGTCGGCGGCAACATGGCGGCGGTCGTGGCCTTGATGGCCAAGGAACAGAAAACCCCGGCGCTGCGCTTCCAGTTGTTGATGTGGCCAGTGACCAACGCCCGGTTCGACACCGGTTCGTACCAGCAATTTGCCGAAGGCCACTTCCTCACCAAAGGGATGATGAATTGGTTCTGGGACAACTACACCACCGACAGCGCCGAGCGTGCGCAGATCCATGCCTCGCCGTTGCAAGCCAGCGCCGAACAGCTCAAAGGCTTGCCCGCCGCCCTGGTGCAAACCGCCGAGTTCGACGTGTTGCGTGACGAAGGTGAAGCCTATGCCCGTCACCTCGACGCCGCCGGCGTACCGGTCACCTCCGTGCGGTACAACGGCATGATTCACGACTTCGGCCTGCTCAACCCGCTGAGCCAGATTCCGGAAGTCAAAGCGGCGGTTCGCCAGGCTGCACTGGAACTCAAGACTCATCTGAACTGAGCCCCCTTGAAGGAGCCTGCCCTCGTGCAGGCTTTTTCCTGTCTGCCCTTTTGAAAACGGAGTTTCCCCATGTCCTTTGTCCTGAGTCATCTGCTGTCGTGGAGCGCGGTGTTGTTGGTGATCGACGCGCTGCTCTGGCACCTCGCGCCGTTCAAGCATCGCGTCACGCGGGTCGGCGTGCGCCTGGCGCTGTTCCTGATGTTCAGCGCGCTGATCATCAACGCCGGCGTCAGCCCGTTGCTGGCGCCGTTGTTTGCCGACGACCGCGTGGCGCAATTGGGTGGTACGGCGCTGGGGATTCTCTGGTGGTTGTACGCCGCACGGGTGCTCACCGAAGTCATCGGCCTGGTGCTGATGCGGCGCATCGGTCACAGCGGCCGGTTGTTGCAGGACGTCATCGGGGCACTGGTGTTTCTGATCGCCATCGTGGCCGCTGCGGGTTATGTACTGGAGCTGCCGGTCAAAGGTTTGCTGGCGACTTCCGGGGTCGTGGCCATCGTGGTCGGCCTGGCGTTGCAGAGCACATTGAGCGACGTGTTTTCCGGGATCGTGCTCAACACCACCAAGCCCTATCAGGTCGACGACTGGATCGTCATCGACGGTGTGGAAGGCAAGGTGCTGGACATCGACTGGCGCGCCACGCATTTGCTCACCAGTGCCGGCAGCACCGCCGTGGTGCCGAACTCGGTGGCGGCCAAGGCAAAAATCGTCAACCTGAGCCGACCCAACAACATGCACGGCGTATCGATCAGCATTCAGGTGCCCAACCATATTCGTCCACGTCGTGTGCTCGATGCGCTGGATCGAACCCTTCAGGGCAGCAGCAGTTTGCTGCTCAATCCCCCGCCGAAAGCGGTGCTCAAGGAGGCCGGCGAAACCATGTCCGAGTACGTGGCCAGCGGCTTCATCACCGAATTGGGCAAGAAAAGCGAAGTGCGTAATCAACTGTTCGACCTGGCGCATCGGCACCTTGAAGCGGCGGGTATATCACGCCAGCTTGACGGCGTGATCGAGCCTAGCGGCCGTGCACGGGCATTGTTGGATGAGGTCAAAGTCTTCCGTTCCTTGAGCGAAGCGGAGCGCGATCAACTGGCGCAATCGATGGTCGCGCAACAATACGCGGCAGGCCAGGTGGTGCTGGAGGTCGGAGAAGTGCCGGACAGCTTGATGGTCATCGCCACCGGCGTGATCAGCGCCACCGTGCCCGACGGCACCGGCCAAACCGAAGCCGGGCGCATGGGCCCGAGCGAAGTCATGGGCGAGCAAAGCATCCTCTCCGATACGCCATCCCAAGCCACGTTCACCACGTTGACCTCGTGCATTATTTACCGGATAGACAAATCCCTGACCCGTCACTGCATCGAACAACGCAGCGAAATCGGCCAGGCACTGAACAAACTGCAAGCCGTGAGGCAGCAGAACAGCCGATTGGCGTTGATGGCCAAACCGCTGCCGATCAAGAAAGGGGGGTTCCTGAGCTGGCTGCAAACACGATAGGCAAAAAAATGCCCGCTCATTGCGGGCATTTTTTGTGCGGCGAGGCTTACTTCGACGTCAGCACCGAATAGCTGTTCATCAAATTGCGATAGTTCGGAATGCGCGGCGACAGCAGATTCGCCAGGCCTTCCATGTCGTTGCGCCAGTCACCTTGCAGCTCGCAGGCCACCGAGAACCAGTTCACCAGTTGCGCACCCGCCGCCGCCATACGTGCCCATGCCGCTTGTTGCACGGTTTCATTGAAGGTCCCCGAGGCGTCGGTGACGACGAACACTTCAAACCCTTCTGCCAGCGCCGACAGCGTCGGGAAGGTCACGCAAACATCCGTTACCACACCGGCAATGATCAACTGCTTGCGGCCGGTGGCTTTGACGGCCTTGACGAAGTCTTCGTTGTCCCAGGCGTTGATCTGGCCTGGACGCGGGATGTACGGCGCGTCCGGGAACAGCTCTTTGAGCTCCGGCACCATCGGGCCGTTCGGGCCGTTTTCGAAACTGGTGGTGAGGATGGTCGGCAGTTTGAAGAACTTGGCCAGGTCCGCGAGGGCCAGGACGTTGTTCTTGAATTCGTTGGGCGAGAAATCCTGAACCAGCGAGATCAGACCGGTCTGGTGGTCGACCAGCAAGACAACGGCATCATCCTTGTTCAGGCGTTTGTACGGAACGTTGCTCATGTGAAACTCCTCGGTGGATGGGTATTACGTCGGGCGCCGATGCAGTGCATCGGCGCTTTGTTGTAATCGTCAGAACGCGAAGCACGAGCAGCCAAAGGCGCCCCAGAAACCCGCAAAATCGCTGACCGGCGCATTCGACAAGCGCGCCTTTTCATGGCTGTGGGCATGCACGCCGCACGGCCCGCTGCAATGGTGAACTTGCGCCTGCATCGGCGAAGTCGGCCGCCAGTGGCCCGGGACCTTGACCACCGGCGACCAGTCCGGCAGCACCGGCACGCTGGCCGGTCCGAGTTTTTCGAAGTCACCGGCGGCGTACACCACTTTGCCGCCGACCACGGTCAACACCGACTCGATCCACTTGATCGCTTCTTCGTCGACGCTGAAAAAGTCCGCGCTCAACGCCGCCACATCCGCCAATTGGCCGACCTTGATCATGCCTTTCTTGCCCTGTTCGGAAGAGAACCAGGCGCTGCCATGGGTGAACAGTTCCAGCGCGGTCTGCCGCGACAGGCCTTCGGCATGCAGCTCAAGCCCTCCCACTGTCCGGCCGCTGACCATCCAGTACAGGGAGGTCCAAGGATTGTAGCTGGACACTCGCGTGGCATCGGTACCGGCGCCGACCGGCACGCCTTCGGCCAGCATGCGCTTGATAGGCGGGGTCGCTTCGGCGGCTTTGGCGCCGTAACGCTCGACAAAATATTCGCCCTGGAATGCCATGCGGTCCTGAATCGCGATACCACCGCCCAGCGCCCTCACCCGCTCGATGTTCTGCGGGGTGATGGTTTCAGCGTGGTCGAAAAACCATGGCAAACCGTTGAACGGAATGTCGCGGTTGACCTTCTCGAACACGTCGAGCATGCGGCTGATCGATTCGTTATAGGTGGCGTGCAAACGGAACGGCCAGCGCTGCTCGACGAGGTGGCGCACCACCGGCTCCAACTCGTCTTCCATGGTTTGCGGCAGGTCCGGGCGCGGTTCGAGGAAGTCTTCGAAATCCGCCGCCGAGAACACCAGCATTTCCCCGGCGCCGTTGTGCCGCAGGTAATCGTCGCCCTGATGCAGGGTCACGCTGCTGGTCCAGTTCTTGAAGTCGGTCAGTTCTTCTTTCGGCTTCTGGGTGAACAGGTTGTAGGCGATGCGGATGGTCAGTTGCTGGTCCTTGGCCAACTGCTCGATCACTTGATAATCGTCCGGATAATTCTGGAAACCACCGCCGGCATCGATCGCGCTGGTGAGGCCCAGTCGATTGAGTTCGCGCATGAATTGGCGGGTCGAGTTGACCTGATACTCCAGCGGCAGCTTGGGCCCCTTGGCCAGCGTCGAGTACAGAATCATCGCGTTCGGTCGCGCGACCAGCATGCCGGTCGGCTCGCCATTGCTATCACGGACAATCTCGCCACCCGGCGGGTTCGGCGTATTGCGGGTGTAGCCGGCCACGCGCAACGCGGCACGGTTGAGCAAGGCGCGGTCGTACAAATGCAGCACGAACACCGGAGTGTCCGGTGCCGCCTGGTTGAGTTCTTCGAGGGTCGGCATGCGCTTTTCGGCGAACTGGAATTCGTTCCAGCCACCGACCACGCGCACCCATTGCGGCGTTGGCGTGCGGTCGGCCTGATCCTTGAGCATGCGCAAGGCATCGGCCAGCGACGGCACCCCTTCCCAACGCAGTTCGAGGTTGTAGTTCAGACCGCCACGGATCAGGTGCAAGTGCGAGTCGTTGAGGCCGGGGATGACGCAGCGGCCCTTGAGGTCGATGACTTGCGTGCCCGAACCGCGCAGGGCCATGGCCTCGGCATCGGTGCCGACCGCGACAAAGCGGCCTTCGCTGATCGCCACGGCGCTGGCGAGCGGGTTTTCACGGTCAACGGTATGAAATTGGCCATTGAATAAAATCAGATCGGCGTTCATCGCGTTTCCTTGGGCTGAGGGGAAGGAGATAACCAGGGCGCGAACAATCGGGTCGCCATGGGCATGAACAGGTACACCACCGACACCACGATGGTGAGCGTGATCAGAAACGTCGCAACGACGTAATTGGACAGAATGGCGTTGAGTTGCAGCAGCGGTCCCCAGATCAGCGGCACCAGCAAGGTGTGCGGCAGGATCACCAGCAAGGTCACCACGGCTTGCTTCCAGCGTGGCGGTGGTGGTGACGCAGCGTCGGCCTGGGGCGCAAACCAGAATTCATTGACCGGGTTGACCTCGGTCTGGTCGCCGTCGGCGAGCATCGGCGTGGCTTCGCGGATCAGTTCCAGGCGTTGCGGCGAGTCGAGCCACTGCTGCATTGCATCGGTGGTGCAAAAGCGCAGCACGCAGGTGTACATGTCGAGTCCGGCATTTTTGCCGCGCATCACGTCAACGCCCAGGTGCCCTTCCTGCTGCCCGGCGATGCTGACAATGTTGCGCAGCCAGGCTTCGTAAGGCGCTTCAAATCCGGCCTTCACCCGGTGCTTGATGACCAGGGTCACGACTTCTTCAAAAGGGTTGGATTCAGGCATAACGCGACGCTCCGGCGAGTCGGACATTGAGCGCCAGCCGACCGGGCCCGGCGATGAAAATGCTGGTAAACAGGATCAACAACAGCCAGCCGAACTGCCCTTCTTCAATGCTCCATTGCGGATGCACCACCACCATCGCCACCAGCAACACGCACAAAATCGGCAGGCACGCCAGGCGCACCAACAGCCCGACAATGATCAGCAACGGGCACAGCACCTCGGCGAAAATCGCCAGCATCAGCGTCAGGTGGGCGCCGAGGTGGAAAGGGTCTTCGATGACTTGCAGTTGAGCGCTGTAGTCAAGCAGCTTCGGCAAGCCGTGCACCCACAACAGGAACAGACTGGCGCTGACCCGCAGAAACAGCAGGCCCCAGTCCTGCACCCGTTCATCCCATTGCGATGTGTTCATGGGCTACCTGCACAAATGAAAAACCACCGGCAATGATGCGCCGGGACATTTCTCGATAGTGCCGGTGTGGGGGCGGGGAAAATTGGATGGGTGTGCTCTTTTTGTCGATGAGCACAGATCTGCACAGCGATGCAGACCCTTTGCAGGAGTGAGCCTGCTCGCGATGGCGGTGGGTCAGGCGACATCGATGTTGAATGTCATGACGCCATCGCGAGCAGGCTCGCTCCCACAAGGGAATCGGGTCTTAACATTGAGTGATGAATCAGATCTTTTTGCTTCATCAATCCCAACTCAATGCGCCACCTGTTTGATACTCGGTGACTCTGGGGCGGATAACAGCTTGAGGTGTATCACTTGCAACTTTTAGCTTTCCGAAAAACGCTACGTCCGCAGAGCCCGGGCCACTCGCGACAAACAAAAACCGACCCGAGATTGTCTTGGCTTTTTTGTTTGCACGCAGGTTGATCATTCCGGCTCTTGAGACGTATTCATTTCCTTGCGGCGTGGTAAATGTCGCTCGCCCCTTTCCTTGTGTACTGGTGAAGTCCAGCATGTCATCGGGGATGGTTTTAAAGTTTCGCGGACAATCACACTGTTACAAGTGACAGTTTTTTAGAACGTTTTGCAATCAACCAAAGATTTGAATGCGGCTGGTGACATGCAGACTCACTTTCGTGGAGCCACCTCATGTGAGCCAGTGGATTCAATGCAACCAGTTCACCGACAAACAACAAGTGGACCCTCAAGCGTATTCACAGGCAAGCCAGCTCCCACAGTTTTTTTGTTGCGTGCAAGTTTTGTCTGGCATAAAAAACGGCCTCTTCAAAGGCCGTTCTGTGCAACGGGCAACGCTTCGTAGATCACTGCGCCCAGCCCTGCTCGCCTGCCGGATTGGCCAGCACATTCAGACTCAAAGGCTCTGATACCACAGGGGCCGATGTCCCACGGGTATAGCTGAATGTCACCGTAACCCTTGTACCGACGTTGGCGGTTACAAGCGTTGTGGGTAACAGTATTTCTCTGGGACTTATGTTGCCAGCCTGGACTGGAGCGGTGGTTCGCGTCCCGGCACCCGGCGTTCCTACCCACATCACTCTGACCAGGTCTGTGGATACCATGTCGTAGTTCAAAACGGCAGTCAGGCGTTCCCTGGCCGCAGCCGGGTCCAGGTTGGTGTTATCGGGGGCCTCTTTGATGGTCAGCGGTAACGGTAATGGCAACGCTACGTTGATTGTCCAGGTGTTGGACTCCTCATTGCTGCCATACAAGGCCACCGCTTTGAACACGTGACGCCCAATGCCCAGGTCCACCATCAAAAATTCCCAACGACCGGAATCAGCCCTGGCCGTGCCTTTGGAAATGAGCCCGTCAAAGATCTCCACTTCGCCACCCACCATGGCGGTCCCTTCTATCGTCACGCTGGCATGCGCGGTACTCCCGCCATCGATGATGTCCTGATCGAGATCTTTCACCGACTGGATCAAAGGCCTCACCGGCGTTATCGGCGCGCCGGTTCTGACGATGTAGCTTCGATGCGCAAACGGCTGGGAGAGGGTCTCATCCTGGCTCCCTTGCAGGCCCACCTTTAACACCAGGGTCAGTATGCTGTGATTCTCGAGCCCTTTCAGAGGGTCGGCGGAGAAGTTTTGCGCATGGAAACCCTTGCTGAATTCCGGACCGACGACGTTACTGGGCGCACTCCAGTAAACCTCATTGAAAGGGCTTCCATCGGCGTTGGTCCCTAGCAGTCGCAACCAGAAGAACTGGCCGCGCATCTGCAGGATCCATGCATTGATCCGCAGGGTGAATTCGGTCAGGCGGTTGACATCAAGGACCAAGCCTTCACCAGAGTCCGACGCCTGGGTGATAAATGGCCTGGGCAAGTCGCTTTGCGAGACGGACAGCACGTAAAAAATCAACGGCTGCGAAGTCACAGGCTCCGCGTTGCCTCGAATGACGGTGTAGGTCACCGTCACCGTATGCCCCAGGTTGAAGATCGTCAGCGGCACACCGCCTATCCCGACCTCCAAGGGACGCAACGTACCGACGGAGAAGAAAGGCGAGGTATAGGAGCCGGCCCCCGCAGTCCCTGCCCACGTCACGCTAACCCTGTCTGCGGGATCAGTCGTATAAAGCATGCCGATCGTGCAGCTGCTCCTGAGCGCCAATGGATTCAGGAGCCCGGAAGTCCCGGAGGTCCGGCTTTCCCGAATATACGGGGACGGCAAGTCGTCGGTGACCAGTTCAGCAGACGGCCCATTCATCATTCGTTCCCTGTGTGTGATTGACCATGCCCCCTGGGGCGCTGACCTATCACACACTGGATCGAGAACATCGGCTACTGTCAGAACTAACAGGTCAACGGTCATTTCGGACAGACGGTGAGCGACCCGAAGGCCGTCGCGTTCAATCCGGAATTGGTAAAGCCGCGGACATGAACTCGCTGATGCGCGAGCGTAACCAGCGCTCCGCCGGGTCATTGTCATGCACCCCGCTCCAGGCCATCGACAACTGCGCCGCATCGATGGCAAACGGTGGGTCTTCGGCGCGTAATCCACAGCCTTCCACCAGCGCGCACGCGGCATAGTCCGGCACGGTGGCGATCATCTCGGTGCCGGCGAGCAATGCGCGCAAACCGCTGAACTGCGGCACACCCAACACCACGCGACGGCTGCGCCCGAGCTTGGCCAGGTCGAGGTCGATGTTGCCGCTCAGGTCGCCGGAGAACGACACCATGGCGTGGGGCCGTTCGCAGTATTCATCCAGCGTCAGCGTGCCCGGTCGTTTGTCCCCGCGCAGCACTTTGCAGGGAATGTCCCGCAGTTTTTTGCGTTTGGCGTTTGCCGGCAGGTCAGTGGTGTAGCTGACGCCCACGGAGATTTCCCCGGAGGCCAGCAACGCCGGCATCAGCAGGTAATTGGCGCGACGCACCACGACCACAATCCCCGGCGCCTCTTCTTGCAGTTGCCGCAGCAACGGCGGAAACAAGCCAAACTCGGCATCGTCCGACAGCCCGATGCGAAACACATCACAACTGGTCGCCGGATCAAACTCCTTGGCCCGGCTGACCGCGCCTGAGATCGTGTCCATCGCCGGCTGCAACTCTTTGAGAATCGCCAGTGCGCGTGCCGTCGGCTCCATGCCGCGCCCGTTGCGCAGCAACAACGGATCGTCAAACAAATCGCGCAACCGCCCCAGCGCCGCGCTCACCGCCGGTTGGCCCATGAACAGTTTTTCCGCGACGCGGGTCAGGTTCTTTTCGAACATCAGCGCCTCGAAAATCACCAACAGGTTCATGTCGACTCGGCGCAGATCGTTACGGTTCATAAGCACGGTTCCCTTGTGTGTTGAGCCAGGCACGAAACGCTGGGACTTTACTCGATCAGCGGCACTTTGGCCGCACGTTTGTAAGGCCCGTATTCGACCGGCACCCATTGGAAGTGCTTGCCCTGGGCCGCGATGTGGCCGATGCCCGGAAACGGCAAATGCGCCGCCGACACCCAGGTCTTGCTGGCAGCCGCGTCACTGAACACCTTGGCCCGGCTCTTGATCGCTTGCTGGCTGTTGACGTCAAAAGCAATCGACACTTCAGGGTGCTCGAATTGCACCGCCAGGTTATGCACCAGATCCCCCATGAACAGGATGCTCTGGCCCTCAGAGGTGAAGCGGTACGTGGTGCTGCCGGGGGTGTGCCCGGTCTCCAGCGTGGCATCGACCACACCCGGCACGGGCGATTGGCCGGCCTCGAACGTCTTGAAACGACCCTGCGCAACGTAAGGCGCGGTGGAATCCTGGGCGATTTTGAAGTACGGCTTGGCACCCTCGGGGGCCTTGGCGATGGCTTGAGGGTCGAGCCAGTAATCAGCCTCGGCTTTTGCCGCGTAGACCGTGGCATTGGCGAATACCGGTTTTTGCTCTGCGTCGACCAGCCCGCAGACGTGGTCCAGGTGCAGGTGGGTCAACAGAATCTTATCGACCTGGGAAGGCTCGTACCCGGCGGCTTTCATGTTGTCCGAGAGCATGCCGGCCGTTGCGCCGATGCACTGGCCGGCGCCGGTGTCTACCAGAATCAACTGCTTGCCGGTGTTGACCAAAAACGCGTTGAACGCGGTTTGCACCCCCGGCGTTTCAATCGAGCGACGGGCCAGCAATGCGCGAATCTGACTTTGCGTCAGGCCCTGGAGCAGCTTCGGCGACAGGTCGTTGTAACCATCGAACAACGCCGTCACTTCGTAATCGCCCACCGCCAGGCGAAAGTAGCCTGGCGCCTGTGTGCCGACTTGCGCCGGTGCCTGCGCCGAGGAAGTACCGGACGCCAGCGCTATCGCGAGCCCCAGCGCGCAAACCAGAGAATGTTTCATGCCTTCACCCTTGATCGATAAAAAAAGCGGCCACGCGTAACGCCACCGGATGACGTCGATAGTGCAAGTACTGCGCCTGAAGAAATTGCAGCAATGTGCTGAGTTAGCGCCTTTGCCGGATATGCGCGAGGACGGAATTAACAACGTTTAACTCGCCTGCCAACACCCCGCGACGAAGAATGAAGCTCACCGACACGGACATTTGTCATGGCCCATTCTCAGCAATACGTCGCCCGCGCGGCCGTCACTGAATCGCCCAAGAAGACCACCGGCGGCCTGACCCCATGGCGCGAAAGCCTGGCGAAACAACTGATCCTCGACCGTCTCGATGAAACCGTCGAGGTCACTGAACTGGCACGGGCGTGCGCCCTCTCGCGCAGTCATTTCTCCCGCGCGTTCAAATGCAGCACCGGTTACTCGCCTCAGGACTGGATACGTCTGCAACGCATTGCGCGGGCCAAGCAATTGATCCGCGACACCGACTTGAGCCTCACGCAAATCAGCCTCGAATGCGGCTTCTGCGATCAGGCGCATTTCTGCCACATCTTCACCCGCAGCGAAGGCATCAATCCGTTTGCGTGGCGCTGCCGCACAGTGCGCTCACACCCTCACCCACCCGCCTACACCGCTCAACTTCACCCGCAATAACACCCTGAAGCAGCTGCGCCCGCCCCTGTAGCAGCTGACGAGCAGCGCGAGGCTGCGTTCGGCTGCGCAGCAGTCGTAAATACTGTACACGCGGTTTTTCTGAAACACCGCGCTGCCTGAATTCACGACGACTTCGTCGCCGGACGCAGCCTCGCGCTGCTCGTCAGCTGCTACAGAGCCGAACGTTGCCTCGCGAGGTAGCGGCTGGTTAACCCAATGGCGACAATCGCTCCAACGCCTCTGCCACCCCGAACCCATACGCCGGATCAGCCTTGGTGCAGTTTTCGATGTGCCGATTACGAATCGCCTGCGGTACGCCATTCATGGACCGCGCGGTGTTGTCGAACAGACGCTGCTTGCTCTCCGGATCGAGCAACCGAAACAGATTGCCGGGCTGCTCGTAATGATCATTTTCCAACCGATGATCATAGTGCTGCGCAAAGCCTTCCAACGGCAGCGGTGGATCGGCCAGTTCCGGCGAATCCGGCCATTCACCCACGCTGTTGGGGAAGTAACTGGCAGTGCCGCCGAGGTTGCCGTCGGTGCGCATGGCGCCGTCGCGGTGGTAGCTGTTTATTGCCGGGGCGCGTGGCGCATTGACCGGGATGTGATTGAAGTTCACCCCGAGGCGATAACGTTGCGCATCGCCATAGGAAAACAACCGCGCCTGAAGCATGCGGTCCGGCGAGAAGCTGACGCCCGGCACCACGTTGGCCGGTGAAAACGCCGCTTGCTCGATTTCGGCGAAATGGTTCTCGGCGTTGCGGTTGAGCTCCATGACGCCGACTTCGATCAGCGGAAACTCGCCGTGTGGCCAGACTTTGGTCAGGTCGAACGGGTTATGTCGGTGCGTTTTGGCCTGCTCTTCGTCCATTACCTGGATGAAAAGTTTCCAGCTCGGGAAATTGCCCGCCTCGATGACTTCGTACAGGTCGCGCAAATTACTCTCGCGATCCTTGCCGACCACCGCTTGCGCTTCGGCATCCGTAAGGGTTTCGATGCCTTGCTGACAGACAAAATGAAACTTCGTCCACACCCGTTCGTTGTCGCGGTTGATCAGGCTGAAGGTGTGGCTGCCGAAACCGTGCATGTGGCGAAAGCTGGTGGGAATCCCGCGATCGCTCATGACGATGGTCACCTGGTGCAGCGCCTCCGGCAGCAGGGTCCAGAAATCCCAGTTGCTGGTGGCATTGCGCAGGCCGGTGCGCGGGTCACGCTTGACCACGTGGTTAAGGTCGGAAAAGCGCAGCGGGTCACGGAAGAAAAACACCGGCGTGTTATTGCCGACGATGTCCCAGTTGCCTTCGTCGGTGTAAAACTTCACTGCGAAACCGCGGATATCACGTTCCGCATCCGCCGCGCCGCGCTCGCCGGCCACCGAGGAAAAACGCACGAACAGCTCCGTTTGCTTGCCCACGGTGTTGAAGATGCTGGCCTTGGTGTAGCGACTGATGTCGCGGGTGACGGTGAACGTGCCGTAGGCGCCCGCGCCCTTGGCGTGCATGCGTCGTTCGGGAATTACTTCGCGGTCAAAGTGGGCCAGCTTTTCCAACAGCCAGATGTCTTGCAAAAGTGCCGGCCCACGAGGACCGGCAGTCTGGATATTGAGGTTATTGGCCACCGGTGCACCGGTGGCATTCGTCAGCTTTTTCATGGACATGATCTCGACGGTAAGCTGCTCTCACCAGCAGCGGAAACCGGCGCAGATGCACATCCGCGCCGGGGTTCATCATCCCTGTAAGAACGCCAACAGCTCAGCGTTGAGCTGATCCTTGTGAGTGTCAGTCAAGCCATGGGGTGCATCGGGGTAGATCTTTAGCGTAGAACCTTTCACCAGTTTTGCCGAAGCAACGCCCGCTGCTTCGAACGGCACCACTTGATCCGCATCGCCGTGCACCACCAGGGTCGGGATGTCGAATTTCTTCAGGTCTTCGGTGAAGTCGGTTTCGGAGAAGGCCTTGATGCAGTCATAGGCGTTCTTGTGGCCGGCCATCATGCCTTGCATCCAGAACGCGTCGATCATGCCTTGGGACGGTTTCGCGCCTGGCTTGTTGAAGCCGAAGAACGGGCCGCTGGCGAGGTCGATGTACAGCTGCGAGCGGTCGACGAGGGACGCCTGGCGAATGCCGTCGAACACTTCGAGGGGCAGGCCGCCAGGGTTGGCTTCGGTCTTGAGCATCAGCGGCGGCACCGAGGAGATCAGCCCGGCCTTGGCCAGCCGCCCTGTGCCATGGCGACCGATGTAGCGCGCCACTTCACCGCCGCCGGTGGAGAAGCCGAACAGCACCGCGTCCTTGAGGTCCAGCAATTCGATCAACTGCGCCAGGTCGTCGGCGTAGTGGTCCATGTCATTACCGGACCACGGCTGGCTGGAGCGCCCGTGACCCCTGCGGTCATGGGCGATGACCCGGTAGCCTTTGGACGCCAGGAAGATCATCTGCGATTCCCAGCTGTCGGCGTTCAACGGCCAGCCGTGGCTGAAGACGATGGGCTGACCGGTGCCCCAGTCCTTGTAGTAAATCTCGGTGCCGTCGCGGGTGGTGAACATCGTCATGGGCTATCTCCTTTGCGAGTGTCGGGGGTTTATCAAACCGGTGAGTGGTTCATGCGTTCAGCCAGCCGCGCCACCCGCTCGCCCAGGTGCGCGGCGGTGCAGCGATCTTCGGGCGGTGGGGCGAGTTCGGGAGGTTGTTCGACATTGGATTGGGACATGGCACCGAGCGAGCTGCCCAGGCGATTCATCTGCCCATCGAACACCCCGGTACCGGAACGCGCCGGCAGCAGGTCGAGGCCGACCCAGATCATTGAGTGCTGGGCCGCGAACACCGCCATTTGCAGCAAGGTGTTGAGCTTGTCGCCGCACAGGCTGCCGGAGTTGGTGAACCCGGCGGCCAGTTTGTCGCGCCAGGGTTGGGCCAGGTAGAACGCTGAAGTGGCTTCCATGAAGCCTTTGAACGGCGCCGAGGCGCTGCCCATGTAGGTCGGGGCGCCGAAGATGATGGCGTCGGCGCTGTGCAAGCGGTCCCAGTGGTCGTCCACTTCCTCCACTGGAATCAACAGGCAGGTGCTGCCCAAGTGCCGTTCCACCCCCTGGGCCACGGCCTGCGCCATGACCCGGGTGTGCCCGTAGCCACTGTGATAGACCACCACCACGTTGCTCATTCCGGTGTCCTCATGACAATAAATCCCTGCTTGACTTCAATGCCAACACCTACAGGTGTTGCGAACTGCGACTGACCGGCGGACGTTGAAGAACCAGAGTTTTGGGCGTAGACCAGACGCAGCACGAGTTAAACGTTGTTAATTTTCCCTGGCGCACCAAAAGCCGTAACCCCGGCTTTGTTACCGTAAACACGGCACCGGCCAAGGGTGACGGGTACAGACAGTCGCAGCGAACACCCGACAGTCACCCGCCACCCGGGATTGCACTGATCCGAAAACCTGCGGAACATGCTCGAAAACCGCGTACTAGACGGATGCAAGCAGGAGCGACACGTTGACCCTCTCCCCCGAACAGGCTGTGCATTTCGGCCCCTACCGGATCTACCCCGGACAGCGCCTGGTGATGGAGGCCGACCAGCCCCTGCGCCTGGGCCGGCGTGCCATGGACATTCTGCTGATCCTGCTGGAGCACGCCGGGCAGGTGGTCAGCAAACAGCAACTGATCGCAGCGGTCTGGCCCAACAGCGTGGTGGAGGACATCAACCTGCGGGTGCACATGGCGGCGCTGCGCAAAGCCCTCGGCGACGGCCAGGCCGGCCAGCGCTACATCGTCACCGTGGCGCAGCGCGGCTATAGCTTTGTCGCGCCCTATTCGCAGGAACGGATCGAGCAACACCCCGAACCCGAAGGACCGGTACCCAACGGCCATAATCTCCCAGTACGGCGCACTCGCCTGATCGGGCGCCAGTCCCTGGTCGATGCACTGGTGACACAACTGGCACGCCAGCGCTTCATCACCCTCGTCGGCCCCGGCGGCATCGGCAAGACCACCGTGGCCCTGCGCGTCGCCGAACAGTTGATCGGACGCTACCGGGACGGCATTCGCCTGCTGGACCTGGCACCGATCAACGACCCGCTGATGATCACCGCCCATTTGGCGACGCTGCTCGATGTGTCCCTGCACGATGGCGAACCGGTGAGCGCACTGGCAGCCTTCCTGCGCGACCGCCAGATGCTGCTGGTCATCGACAATTGCGAACACCTGGTCGACGCCATCGCCCTGCTCTGCGAAAGCACCCTGCGCGCCGCGCCCGAGGTGCACATTTTGGCCACCAGTCGCGAAAGCCTGCGAGCCGAAGGCGAGTTCGTCCAGCGCCTCGAGTCGCTGGATTGCCCACCGCCCATCGCCGTGCTGGATCGCGCTCAGGCCATGACGTTTTCGGCGCTGCAATTGTTCGTCGAGCGGGCGATGGCCAGCCACGACAGCTTTGAACTCAGCGATAACGAGTTGCCGCTGTTGATCGACATCTGCCATCGCCTGGACGGCATTCCGTTGGCCATCGAACTCGCCGCCGCGCAAGTCGGCCACTTGGGCTTGAGTGGTGTGCTGGAGCAGTTGCAAGGCAGTTTTCGTTTGCTGACCCAAGGGTGTCAGCCGGCATTGGGTCGGCACCAGACGCTGCGCGCCACGCTCGACTGGAGCTACGAACTGCTGACGTCCTGCGAGCAAACCTGCCTGCGCCGGTTGGGCGTGTTCAGGGGCGGATTCACTCTGGAGTCCGCAGCGGCGGTGACCGTCGGCGAACACATCGACCCCGGCAAGGTGTTTGGTGCGATCACCCAACTGGTGGCCAAGTCGCTGTTGAACGTGGAAGTGGGCGATGAAGAAGTGTTCTATCGCCTGCTCGACACCACACGCAGCTATGCCCTGGAAAAACTCGACCAGGCCGCCGACTTGTCAGACACGCGAATCCGCCATGCTGAACGTTGCCTGGCCTTGATGCACCAGGCACGCAATGACTGGGAACTCGTCCCGACCAGTCTGTGGATCGAGCGTTATGCCCGGGGTCTGGAGGACATTCGCGCGGCACTCGATTGGGGCTTGAACGGGCACGGGCCGCAAGCACTGGCCATCCAGTTGGCCGCGACGTCCATGCCGCTGTGGCAGGAACTGTCGCTGCTCAAGGAGCATGGCGTTTATGTGCGCAAGGCCCTGACACTGCTCGACGCCACCCCCGAGCCCTGCCCTCAGCTGAAAATGAGCCTCAAACTGGCCCTCGGCAGCTCCTGCTACCACACCCAGGGCGGCACTGCGGAAACCATCGACGCCTTCGTCAGTGCCAGACTCCTGGCCAGACAGTGCCGTGACATGGCCGGTCAGTTGCGGGCGGTGTCCGGGCACATGGCGGTCAATCTCAGCTGCGGTCATTATCAACTGGCGCTGGAGCAAAGCCTGCAGTTCGATCGAATCGGCGGGCATGACGACGCTGTGCTCGCGTTGAGCACCCACCGACTGCGCGTGCTCGCGTTGCACTTTGCCGGGGATCAGGAGCGGGCACGGGTCAACGCCGAAGAAGTGATCCAGCGCATGGCCCACAGTGGCCACCTCAACCGCTTCACCCACGGTTTTGGCGTGCAGTACGACCAGAGCGTTGCTTCCCTGACAATTCTGGCGCGCATCCTCTGGTTGCAGGGCCAACCGGAGCAGGCCTGGCGTACGGCCCGGCAGGCGCTGAACATCGCGATCCAGATCAACCACGGCACCTCGATTTGCTACACCCTGGCCCTGGCCGGTTGCCTGATCGCCCACTACAACGGCGACACCCGCAGCGCCCGTGAACTGCTGCGCCTGCTGCTGGAGCAAGCGCAAAAACACTCGGTGCTGCTGTTCTACACGTGGGCGCGACATTACGCGCAGGTGATCGACAACGCAGAGGCACACTCGCCGCCCCCACCCGGCAGCGGGTTGATCAAGGACATCATGGTCACGCTGGACAGCGGTTTCGTCGATGACGCCTTGCTGCACCGCGCGGATACCGGCATCGCCGGCTGGAGCACGGCAGAAATTCTGCGGGCCAAGGCGAATGCGCTGCTGGAAGAGGATTGTCCGTTGAAGAACCAGGCGGCCGAGGCCGTACTGATGCGGGCTCTGAACGTGGCCAGAACCCAGGGCGCCCTCGCCTGGGAACTGCGCAGCGCCACATCACTGGCCCAGCTTTGGCAGCGTCAGGGCCGCTATCAGCAGGCCCATCAATTGCTGGCACCGGTCTACCAGCGATTCACCGAAGGCCATGCCACTCCGGACCTGTTGAAAGTCCGCCGGTTACTCGACGAGTTGCAACGCCACTTGCCCAGCTGACGCGGAGCGCCCCCGGCTGATGAAACGGGCGTAGCGCCTTTCGAAATCGCGAAACGCCCCACCGTGCTCGAGTTTTTCCAGGGCATACAGGCGCGTGGTGTTGAGGAAACGGTAACGGGTCACACCGCTGGCCTCCTCCAGTGACAACAACGATTTGAGTGCAAGGTGCTGCACCGCGTCCATCACGCCTCCGGGTGGCAGTGTCGAGCAACTGATCACCGCAATGGCGGCGTCCAGGGTGAAGGCCATTTTGAACACGGCCAGGCGCTGCAACACCGTTTGCTCCAATAGGCTCAGCTGTTCATAGCTCCAGTCCAGCGCGGCTTTCAGGGTTTGGTGCCGGGGAACGGCCGTGCGCCGACCATGGGTCAGCAATTGAAAACAATTGTCGAGTTGTGATTGCAGCCCCACCAACGCCAGTGCGTCGATTTGCGCGGCCGCCAGCTCGATGGCCAGCGGCAAACCATCAAGTCTGCGGCAGATGTCACCGACGGTGTTGAGGTCCTGATCGCGCAGGGCAAAGCCTTGTTGACGGGTGCGGGCGCGACTGACAAACAGCTGCACGGCCGAATAACCCATGACTTGCGCAACGCTCTGCCACTCGGACTTGGGCGGTACCGTCAGCGACGGCAGACGCACCAGCGTTTCCCCAGTCGCCAGCAACGGTTCGCGGCTGGTGGCCAGAATCGACAGCCGGGGCGCCGTAATCAGCAGACTTTCAACCAGCGTTCGACAGCGCTCCAGCAGGTGCTCGCAGTTGTCGAGCACCAGTAACGCATGGCGCTGCGCCAACCCCTCAAGGGCAGTCCCGACATCGAGTTCAAGGGTGCGCGTCAGATGGTCAATGACGTGCGCGGGATCAGCAATCGCCCCCAGATCAACCAGCCAGACACCGTCCTGATAGTGTTGCAACAACAGTTCCGCCACACGCAGCGCCACCGTGGTCTTGCCGATGCCGGCGGGGCCAACCAGCGTCATCAGACGCCGCACCGGCAACTGCCGCACCAGACTGCCGACCATCGAGTCGCGACCGGTCACCGGCGTGAGCCGTGCCGGCAGGTTGTGTTGAGCTTTCTGCAGGGACTGGATCGACACCGGCGCGCCCGCCGGCAGGTGCTGCACCGGGGCGACAAAACTGTATCCGCGCTGGGGAATGTTGACGATATAGCGCTGACCGTCTTGCCCGTCGCCAAGGGCGCGACGCAGCGCAGCGATGTGCACGCGCAGGTTGATTTCTTCGACCACCGATGTCGGCCAGACCCGGGCAATCAGTTCGTCTTTGCTGACCACCGTCCCCGCGCGTTCGACCAGCACCTGCAAGATGTCCAGGGCCCGCCCGCCCATGCGCAGCGGCCGATCACCGTCCAGGATCAGCCGTTGCCGCTGGTGGAATGCGTAGGGGCCGAAATGCAGCACCGCTTCGCTGTTCAAATCTGTGAGGCTGTTCATGCACGTTCGCGTGCTGAAAACCTGGCCCGGCTCAAAGTGCCACAAACTTCCTTCGCACTCGCCTTCCAGGCTCCCGCACCTCCCTTGCAAAGAGTTCACGGGTATCTTGGCAGTCCTGCGTGACGGTTCAACGGCCACGGAGGGAGCGTCCCGGCCATCAAGGTGCGCATGACGGACACAATACGCTAGCTGAACTGTTCGCGGTATTGGCCAGGTGTCAGGCCGAGCTTTTCGCCGAACAGAAAACGCATGTGGCGCACGCTGCCGAAGCCGCTTTTGAACGCCACGGTCTTGAGCGGCAGGTCGCTGGTTTCCAGCAGGCTCCTGGCGCGGTCGATGCGCGCGTTTTGCAAAAACTCCATCGGTGTCATGTTCACTTCCCGGGCAAAAATCCGGGTGAAATGCCGCGTACTCATGGTTGCCAGGCTGGCCATGCGCTCGATGCAGAACGCTTCATCCAGGTGTTCCAGCACATAGTTTTGCACCCGGGTAATCGGCGTTTCGTGCGGGGCAACCGTGGCCATCAACGGGCTGAACTGCGCCTGTCCGCCCTGGCGTTTCATCACCACCAACAGCACTTTGGCCACGTCTTGCGCGACTTTTTTGCCATGGTCTTCGGCGACCACCGCCAGCGCGAGGTCGATGCCGGCGGTCACACCACCGGAGGTGATGAGGTTACGGTCCAGCACGTAAATCTGATCAGTCTCCACCGTGGCCTGGGGGAAGCCTTTGATCAGCCGTTCGGTGTAGTGCCAGTGAGTGGTCACGCGGTAGCCGTCGAGCAAACCGGCGAACCCCAACACGAAGGCGCCCGTGCAAATCGAACCGTAGCGCCCGGCGCGATTCACCGCGCCCTTGAGCCATTCGAGCAACGGCAGGTGTTTCTCGTTATAGGCACCGGGGCCGCCCGGCACCAGCAACAGGTCGTAATCTTGAATCGCCTGATCCATGTGCAGATCGGCCTGGACGCTGACGCCGTTGGATGCACGCAATGCGCCGGGCTCGGTGCCGATGGTCGTGAGGTGGTAGTGGTCCGCCGGGGCCAGGTAGCGGTTGGCGATGGAAAACACCTCCATGGGACCGGCCATGTCGAGCAGGAGGAAGCCCGGGAATAACACCATTGCCACGGTTTTCATGGGTTAGACATCACTGAAGTAAAAGGAAGATCCATCGGCTGAACACCGGTCCCGTGTGGGAGCTAACCCTGTGGCGAGGGGGCTTGCCCCCGTTTGAGTGCGCAGCGCTCACAAGATTTTGGGGCTGCTGCGCAACCCAACGGGGCGATGCGGCGTTCCGACAAGCCCCCTCGCCACAAAAGGGTGTTGTGCATTATGGCTAATCGTGGCGTCAGCGTCGGGAAAGAATGCGTGATCGACCGCACACAACTGTCAACCAGATCAGGACAGTGTTTCAATTTCCATCTACTTATTGCACCCGCCAGTAACCATTAACCTTCTCCTCACTCGGACGAATCAACGTCCCAACAGGAGATTTCATCATGCTGACCCTTCGCAAAGCTTCTGATCGCGGCGCGGCCAATCACGGTTGGTTGAAGTCGTTCCATACCTTTTCCTTCGCCAACTATCGCAACCCGAAAGAACAGGGTTTTTCCGACCTGTTGGTGATCAACGATGACCGCGTGGCGGCCGGCAAAGGCTTTGGCCAGCACCCTCACCGCGACATGGAGATTTTCTCCTACGTGCTCGAAGGCGCGCTGGAACACAAGGACACGCTGGGCACCGGTTCGGTGATCCGCCCGGGTGACGTGCAGTTGATGAGTGCCGGCAGTGGCGTGGCCCACAGCGAGTACAACCACTCGGCGACACGTCCTGTGCATTTCCTGCAAATCTGGATCGTGCCGGAAGTGAGCGGCGCCAAACCGCGCTATCAGCAAGAACACTTCAGCACGAAAAAGAAACGCGGGCGTCTGCAACTGATCATCTCCCCCGACGGCGACAAGGGATCGCTGAAGGTGCGCCAGGATGCACGGGTGTACGCCGCGCTGATCGACGGCAAGGAAAGCGCAGCGCTGGAACTGGCGGCGAATCGTTATGCTTACGTGCACGTGGCCCGTGGCAGCGTTGAACTCAACGGCGTGCAGTTGCAGGAAGGCGATGGCGTGCGGGTACGTGATGAACAGGTGCTGACGTTGAGCAACGGTGTGGATGCCGAAGTGCTGGTGTTCGACCTGCGCCCGCAAGAGCTGCCTGAAATGCCCTAACTGTTAAACGCAAATCCCTGTAGCAGCTGGCGAAGCCTGCGTCCGGCTGCGAAGCAGTCGTAAACCCGGCGCACGCGGTCTGCCATTTAGACCGCGTCGCATGAATATACGACTGCTTCGCAGCCGGACGCAGGCTTCGCCAGCTGCTACAGGGTGCGTGTTATTCGCCGGTGCCGGAGAACACCGCGACAATTTCTTCGATCACCACCCGCACCCTCGCGGTGTGCCGCAAGTCGGCGTGGGTCACCAGCCAGACGTCATACGGCAGCGGACGCGTGCGCTCCGGCCAAAGTCTGACCAGCCCGTCCCTCTCCCCCATGTACACCGGAATTTCCCCCAGCCCGATACCCGCCGCAATGGATCGACGCACCAGCAGACTGGAACTCAGGCTCGACACGATCCGCCCGCGGGTCAACGGCTCCGAGACCAGCGTCATGTCCTTTTGGCTTTGCAGGTACGGCTGATACACCACCAGATCATGCCCTTCAAACGCCGAACCCGGCGCTGGCACGCCGTTGGCGTCCACATACGCCTGGGACGCAAAAAGCCCCACCGGCCAGCGGGCAATTCGTCGCGCGATCAGGTCCGGATTATCCGGCCGGGTATTGCGCACGGCGATGTCGGCTTCGCGTTTGGCCAGGCTGAGAATCTGCGTCGAGGCGTCCAGTTGCACGCGTACGTCGGGATGCTGTTGATGCAGGCGCGCGATGGCCGGAATCAGGAAATCGATGGCCATGGAATCCGTGGTGCTGACCCGAACAAGCCCGGTCAACCGATCATCCAGCCCCTGGATCTGCCGCTGCAGTTCCAGCGCCGAACGCTCCATTTTTTCCACCGCCGCCAACGCCGCCTCACCGACCGCGGTCAGTGCGTAGCCTTCCGAGGTGCGCAGGAACAACGTGGCACTCAATGACTTTTCCAGCGCCGTAATCCGCCGTCCCACCGTGGCCTGGTCGACCCCCAGCACCCGCGCGGCGCCGCGCAGTGTCGACTCGCGGCAAACCGCAAGAAATACCCGTGCGTCATCCCAATTCATGCGGCTCTCCTGCTGATGCAGATACGCATCACGATAGCGCAAAATCGCTGCGTTATTGCATCAGATAATCGCGATAGGCTGAAGGCCAGCGAATACCTTTCAGGATCCTGCTCATGCACAGCTCATCGACCCCCTCGCGCGGCGCCATTTGGCTGCCGATCTTCGCCGGCCTCAGCGCCAGCCTGGTCAGCATTGGCCTGGCGCGGTTTGCGTACACGCCGTTGATTCCCTCGTTGATCCAGGCGCACTGGTTTTCCGCCAGCGACGTGGTTTACCTCGGCGCCGCCAACCTCGTCGGCTATCTGATTGGCGCCCTGATCGGCCGCCCTGTCGCGCAACGCACCTCCAACAAAACCGCGCTGCGGCTGATGATGTTGGCGGTGACGTTATCGTTCTTCGCCTGTGGTTTTCCCTTGTCGGTGAGCTGGTTCTTTGGCTGGCGCCTGCTGTCGGGCGTTGCCGGGGGCGCGATCATGGTGCTGGTGGCCGCGACCGTGTTGCCCCACGTACCGGCATCGCGTCGAGGATTGGCCAGCGGTGCAATTTTTCTCGGCATTGGCCTGGGCATTGCCGGTTCGGGAACGATTGTTCCGCCACTGCTGAGCCTTGGCTTGCAGCAGACCTGGTTCGGCCTTGGCCTGTTGTCCCTGGTGCTCACCGCTGCCAGTTGGTTCGGCTGGCCGTCAGAGGCGCACCACGCAGCCGTCGCACCAACTACCGACGCCCCCAAGACTGCCACTGATCCACGGGTTTACCTGCTGTTCGCTCAATACGCGTTCATGGCCGCCGGGCTGGTGCCTGCCATGGTGTTCCTGGTGGATTACGTGGCCCGTGGCCTCGGTGCCGGGCCGCATGTCGGCGCGCTGATCTGGGTGATGTATGGCCTTGGCGCGATTATCGGGCCAGTGAGTTATGGCTTTCTGGCGGATCAGTTCGGCGCGAAAGTCAGTATTCGCGTGGTGCTGGTGGTGCAGGCGATTGCCGTTGGCCTGCTGGCGATATCGAGTTCTTTTACCGCGCTGGCCTTGCTGGCAGTGATTCTCGGCTCGTTCCCGCCGGGCATCGTCCCGTTGGCGCTGGCACGGGTTCACGAACTGATCCCACAGCATCACCAGCAGCAAGTGGCCTGGAGCCGCGCGACGGTGTCGTTCGCCACCTTTCAGGCCATCGCCGGGTTTGCCTATTCAGCTCTGTTCAATGCCAGCGGCGGTCATCACGCCTTGTTGTTTGTCATCGCGGCCGGTGCGATTGTGGTTGCACTGCTGCTGGAACAGGGCATGCGTTTGCTCAACCGTCGTGATGATGTGCTGCCTGTCTTGAACTGAATCACCGCGCCCTTGATGCGGTCCCACTGTTATGACTTCTCTATCCCAGGACTTCGACATGACCTTGCCTCAAACCATGACCCTGATTGAAATCACCGAGCCCGGCGGCCCCGAGGTGTTGAAGCCGCGCCAGGAGCCGGTGCCCACCCCGGCGGCAGGTGAAGTGCTGATTCGTGTGCACGCTGCCGGGATCAACCGCCCCGATGCGCTTCAACGGGCCGGCAAGTACCCGCTGAAACCCGGCATGAGTCCGTTCCCGGGGCTGGAAGTGGCTGGGGAAGTGGTGGCCATCGGCACCGGCGTCAGCGAATTTATCGTGGGCGACAAGGTCTGCGCACTGACCAACGGCGGCGGCTACGCACAGTATTGCGTGGCACCGGCCGGCCAGACGTTGCCGATCCCTGATGGCATGGATTGGGTACATGCGGCGGCGATCCCGGAGACCTTCTTCACGGTGTGGGCCAACCTCTTCGACATGGGCGGCGCCAGCAAAGGCCAGCGCGCACTGATCCACGGCGGCACCAGCGGCATCGGCACCACCGCGTTGATGCTCTGTCGCGAATTCGGGGTCAAGGCCTTCGCCACGGCGGGCAGTGAAGACAAATGTGCGGTGATCCGCCAGTTGGGGGCCGAGCCGATCAACTACCGCGACCAGGATTTCGCCGAGGTCATCGCGCAAAAAACCGCCGGCAAAGGCGTAAATGTGATCCTCGACATCATGGGCGGTTCGTACCTGAATCCGAACATCGCGGCGCTGGGCATGGAAGGTCGACTGGTGATGCTGGGCTTCCTTGGTGGCGCTCACGCCAAGGATGTCGACTTGCTGGCGATCATGGCCAAGCGCGCAATCATCACCGGTTCCCTGTTGCGCTCACGTACCCGCGAAGAAAAGGCCTCGATTGCTGAACAGTTGCGCGAGTACGTCTGGCCCGTGCTCGCCGCCGGGCGTTGCCTGCCGATGATTGACAAAGTGTATGCGCTCAACGATGCGTCGCAGGCCCATGCGCGGATGGAGGGTGGGGATCATGTTGGGAAGATTGTGTTGAAGGTGGATTGATCGAACACCAATTGTTTTGGCTTTGGTAACACTGGCCCCTTCGCGAGCAGGCTCGCTCCCACAGTGGATCGCTTTTCTTCTGGAAGAACTCGGTCAATTGTAGGAGTGAGCCTGCTCGTGATGGGGCCCGATCATTCACCACAAAACCTTATACGACTGTCGAAATTATTCCCGTCCCCACCCCGCATCTGTTAAAACCCGACCTTTCCCGCTGACCTTCCGGACCGCCGCATGTTGTCGAGTTTGATGAGCCGCTTGACCCGCCGCTGGCTACCGCTGCTGTGCATGGCCGTGTTGATCATCGGCCTGCCGGTGAGTTGTGGCGTGCTCAACTACAAAGAGCGCGAGCTGCTGTTTCGCATCGAGCCGGGCACAGCCGGTTGGTATCGCGGCTTGCCGAGCGATGTGCAGGAGTTCGACATCAAGCCCGCCAGTTTCAAGGCCGGGCAAAACCTGCATGCCTGGTGGTGGCCGGCGGCGCGCCGGGATGCGCCGTCGATCCTTTACCTGCACGGTGTGCGCTGGAATCTCACGGGCCAGGCGTTTCGCATCGAGCAATTGCGCGCCATGGGCTACTCGGTGCTGGCCATCGACTACCGTGGGTTCGGCCAAAGCAAAGGTGACCTGCCCTCGGAAGCCAGTGTTTACGAAGACGCCCGGGCAGCGTGGGAGCGTTTCATCCAGATGCAACCGGACGCCAGCAAGCGTCTGATCTACGGCCATTCCCTGGGCGGCGCGGTGGCCATTGACCTCGCGGCGGACCTGGCGGCGCAGGCGAAAAAGCACCATGACCCCGTACCGGTGCGCGGCCTTGTGATCGAATCCACATTCACCTCGCTGGGCGATGCCGTGGCGCAAGTGGCCGACAGCAACCTGCCGGTGAAATGGCTGCCGGTGCGTTGGCTGGTGTCGCAGAAATTCGATTCCATCGACAAGATCGTCGACATCGACATGCCGCTGCTGGTGGTCCACGGCCTGGCCGACCCGTTCATGCCCTCACGCTTCAGCCAGCAGTTGTTCAATGCCGCCAATGAACCCAAGCGGCTGCTGCTGGTGCCCGGTGGAACGCACAACAACAGCATGATTCTGGGTGGCAGTCAGTACCGCCAGGCAATCGATGGTTTGATGAAAGCCAAACCTAGCGGTAACCCCGGGCTTGCAGGTTGAACAGCTGCGCGTAACGCCCGCCCGCCTCTACAAGGCTGTCGTGATCGCCACGCTCGAGGATCGTGCCCTGGTCCAGCACGATGATGTGATCGGCATTGCGCACACTGGAAAACCGATGGGAAATCAGCAACGTCATGCGCCCTTCGGTGTGCTCGCTGAAATGCTCGAACACCGCCGCTTCCGCCGCCGGATCGAGGGCCGATGTCGGCTCATCGAGAATCAGGATATCGGCATCGCGACGCATATAGGCACGCGATAACGCGATCTTCTGCCATTGCCCGCCGGACAACTCTTGCCCACCGGCAAACCATCGCCCCAGTTGCGTGGCATAGCCGCGATCCAGACGTTCGATAAACGGCGCGGCCATGCCTTGGGCCGCCGCGTCCTGCCAACGCTGTTCATCGTTGAACGCCAAGGTGTCGCCAACGCCGATGTTTTCGCCCACCGAGAATTGGTAGCGGATGTAGTCCTGGAAAATCACGCCGATGCGCTGCCGCAGCGCGACTTCCTGCCATACCTGCAAATCGCTGCCGTCGAGCAAAATGCGACCTTGATCGGGCCGGTACAGACGGGTCAGCAACTTGATCAGTGTGGTCTTGCCCGAGCCGTTCTCCCCCACCAGCGCCAGGCTGCGGCCCGGAACCATGTGCAAGTCGATGCCCTCCAGCGCCGCACGACTCGCCCCCGGATACGTGAAGCCGACGCCCTCAAAACGCAAGCCATCGCCGGGCACCGCGCCTTCCGTGAGCGTCCCGGTATCGGCCACCACCGGTTCGGCCAGGTACTCATAGAGGTTCGACAGGTAAAGGCCATCTTCATACAGCCCGCTGATGGCGCTCAAGCTGCTGCTCACCGCGGTTTGCCCCTGCTTGAACAACACCAGGTACATGGTCATTTGCCCTAAAGTGATGTTGCCATGAACGGCATCGACCACCACCCACGCATACGCCAGGTAAAACGCCGCCGTGCCGAGCAAGCCGAGGACAAAACCCCAGCCATCGCGACGCAACGTCAACCGACGGTCTTCGGCGTAGAGACGCGCGAAGGTATCGCGATAACGCTTCAACAACAGCGGCGCGAAACCGAACAGCTTGACCTCCTTGATGTACCCCTCGTGGGAGAGCAGCGTCTCGATGTAAGTCTGCTGCCGGCTCTCCGGCGCCCGGCGGGTGAACAGCCGAAACGCGTCCCCGGAAAAATGCGCCTCGGCGAAAAACACCGGCAACGCCCCCACCACCAACAGCACCAGCGCCCACGGCGAAAAGTGCACCAGCAACACACCGAAGCTGATCAGCACAATCAGGTTCTGGATCAGCCCCAACGACTTCATCACCAGCGCCAGCGGCCGGGTCGACGCCTCGCGCCGCACCCGCACCAGCTTGTCGTAAAACTCGGAATTCTCGAACTGCACCAACGACAACGTCTGGGCTTTCTCCAGAATCATCGTGTTGACCTTCTGCCCCAACTGCACGCGCAACAGCGACTGCTGAACCGACAGCGCCCGTTGCGTACCGGACAACAACGCCAGCACCCCCGCCTCCATCAGCACATAACGCACCACCGGCCACAACGGCGCACTGCCCTGCTGCGCATGCAACTGCATGGCGCTGACCACTGCGTCGACAATGCGTTGACCGATCCACGCGGCCAGCGCCGGGAGGACACCGGCAATCAGGGTGGCCAGGACCAGGCCGAGGAATAATCCACGGGAGGTGCCCCAGACTAAGAGCAAGGCGCGTCGGGCCTGGTCGAACAGGGCGGTGAGGCGGTTGAGGGCCGCTGGCATGGGGGCAAGCTCGCAGAGGACAAACAAGGTGACAGGGTACTTCAGCCCGGCAACGAGCGTGATGCGAATCAACTGTAACGTTTGTTCGCTTGACGCGAGAGGACGTCAGGATGAGGATCGTCCGACTTTCAGATCACTGAGCAAGGAAGCCGGGATTGATACCTGAATGGAACCCTGAGGGACTTCTCCCTCCTATCAATGAACAAAACCCTGCAGGGATGGACCGATCTCCCTATGAGGTTGATCTCTTGGCATTCATAGAACGCTTCGCGATCAGTCACACTCCGTGATCCCCCTGAACGTTTGGTAGAAATGACCTCGTACTGGTACAGCATGTGGGCCCATCGCAGGTCAAAACAGTGGAAAGGATTTCTACGGGTTGACCTTGATCCTCGGGAGGATCGAGCGGCTCTGGCCATGCTGACAGCTCGCAAACAGGAACTTGCGCATGAATAGAAACGAATACCTGCACACGACGGCAGAGCTCCACTTTCTGGAGAAGCAGCTAGCCAAACCTGGACTCAGTAAGCTATCTGCAATGTCCATTCGCTCTCGAATTGAACAAGCAAAATCAGCGCTTGAAGAAAATAGTCAGAACACGTACCAACCTGCGAATGTCGTCATTACCTATCGCGGGGCCCCCGTTTTAGGTACACAGGGGGTATTGGCCGAATTTGGCACCGCAGCAACGCAGGCGTTCAGCGAAGCTATTGCCACCATTGCTGCGTCGATCTCCGGCACCCTTGCCGATAAGGGTCCTATTCCAAATCGGTCAAACAATCAGTTACTCATAACGGGAACGGCCCTAGGCTCATTTGGCTTCGAACTGGAGGAAGTCCCTTCTACGGCGCAAGTGGGAATGGAAGGTACCTCTTCGGTTTCACAAGCCATCGACTTGATGACCGAGTTGCTCGAAGCATCGACCAAAAGTGATGAAGAGCTCTCCGAACCGGTGTCGAGACTGGCCGATAGAGCCCTGTCGAGCGTCGCAGATTTCCTGGGAAAGCTGTCCAGCTACGACGCCTCTTGTTCACTCACCACTCGCAACGGTCAATTTCAGTTTACAGACAGTGAACAGGTCCGCCGAAGCAAAGCTCGGCTAAGCCTGGATAACATCCAGGAAACGACAGAGACGTTTACAGGTGAGTTTATTGGGGCGCTCCCGGATAAGCGGGCATTCGAATTTCGGACCATCGACGGTTTGGTTATTTACGGAAGTATCCCAACAGCGATCCCCAATCCGAATGAGGTGAACGCAAATCTCTATAAAACCTACGACATAACATTAAGCGCCAAGCGAATCGGCTCCAGCAAACCTCGCTATATCCTTCAGCGCTTTCCTTGGAATGACTGATACACCAGAACAGTCGACTTTACTCCACACCCACCTGAAACCGCGCCCGATACCGCCCCGGGCTCTCCCCCGTCCATTTCTTGAACGCCCGATGAAACGCGCTCGGTTCCTGAAAGCCCAGCCGTTCAGCAATATCACTGATGCTCGCCTTGCTCTGGCGTAATTGTTCAAACGCCACGCCGCGCCGTACTTCGTCCTTGATCTCCTGATATGAGCAGCCTTCGCGCTCGAGTTTGCGGCGGAAGGTGCTGGGGCTCAGGTGTTGTTCCAGGGCGAAATCCTGCAGGGTCGGCCATTCGCTGTAATCGCTGTTTCGCAGGCGCTGGTGGACTTGCGAGGCCAGGCCGTGCTGGTTGCGGAAGCGGATCACCAGCCATTGCGGAGCCGTGCGCAGGAATACCTTGAGTGAGGCCAGGTCTTGCACCACCGGCAGGCGCAGGTAGTGGCTGGCGAATTCGATTTCGGTGCGCTCGGCGCCGAAGGTCAGGTTGGGGCCCCACAGCAAGCGGTCGTCGCTGAGGGATACGCGCTCATGGCGAAAGTCCGCGCGGTCGATCGGAATGCGGCGCCCGCCCAGCCAGCACATCAGGCTGATCATCAGCACCAGGAACGTCTCTTCGCCAAAACGGCTGACGTCGTCGTTTTGCGCGTGGGTGTCGAGGCTGATGATGGCGCGCTTGCCGCGCACGCTCAGGGTGCCGCGAAAGTCGCGCAGGAACAGGCCGAAATTGGCCAGGCACTGGCGCATGGCTTTGTGCAGGTCGGGCTCCTGAATCAACGCGCGGCAGATCAAGGCGAAACTGCCCGGCGGCATGCCGTGGGAGTCGAGCCGGAAAAATTCGTCGTTCAACTCGCGGATCTGAAGCAGCCACAGCTCGGCAAATGCGCTGGCCGGCACCCGCGCCGTGGGCTCAGCCATCAACGCCGGGTCGATACCGGCCTGTTCCAGCACAGCCGTGAGGCGCGGCGAATCTCCTCCCAGGGCGTGGATCATGGCCTGCACGAAATAAACGGCAACCGAGTCGTTTTCCCGCATGTGAACGTTTCGCTCCCTGACACTTGAATGGCAAAAAACACCAGCACCGTTGAACAGTTGCGGCATAGGACAACTGACCGGCCGGTTCTAGACTCGCGGCCAATAGTACGCCTTCGACCGTTGTGACGGCCAAGGTATCGCAAGGTATGAGTGGAAGGACGGCAACAATGAATCTGCAAAACATCGGCGTGATCGGCGCGGGCACCATGGGCAACGGGATTGCGCAGGTCTGTGCGTTGGCCGGCTTCACCGTGACCCTGATCGACATCTCCGAGAGTGCCCTGCAAAAAGCCCTGGCCACCGTCAGCAAAAACCTTGATCGCCAGGTCGCCAAGGAAACGCTGACCGAGGAGCAGAAGCACGTCGCCCTCGACAGGATTCGCACCAGCACCCAATACGACAGCCTGAAAAACGCGCAACTGGTGATCGAAGCGGCCACCGAAAACCTCGACCTGAAACTGCGCGTGCTGCAACAAATCGCCGCGCAGGTCAGTGCCGAGTGCGTGATTGCCTCCAACACCTCGTCGCTGTCGATTACCCAACTCGCCGCCAGCGTCAGCCAGCCTGAGCGCTTCATCGGCCTGCACTTCTTCAACCCGGTGCCGGTGATGGGCCTGATTGAAGTGATTCGCGGCCTGCAAACCAGCGACGCCACGCACGCCCTCGCCCTGGACATGGCGACCACCCTGGGCAAAACCGCGATCACCGCCGGCAACCGCCCGGGTTTCGTGGTCAACCGGATTCTGGTGCCGATGATCAACGAAGCCATTCTGGTGTTCCAGGAAGGCCTGGCCAGTGCCGAAGACATCGACGCCGGCATGCGCCTGGGCTGCAACCAGCCGATCGGCCCGCTGGCCCTGGCCGACCTGATCGGTCTGGATACCCTGCTGGCCATCATGGAAGCCTTCTACGACGGCTTCAACGACAGCAAATACCGCCCCGCTCCGCTGCTCAAGGAAATGGTCGCCGCCGGTTATCTGGGACGTAAAACAGGACGTGGCTTCCATGCCTATGCCTGAGCGTTGCTCGCGCTTTAACGAGTACCGGGACAAGGTGCTGGAGTTGTTCTCCAGCAAGGGTTTCGGTCAGGTTGGCATGCGTGAACTGGCGACGTGCCTGGGGCTGTCCTCGGGCTCGTTGTATCACCACTACCCGAGCAAGCAGCACTTGCTGCTCGACCTGATCGAGGAGTTCTACGAAGAGCTGCTGGCGACCCTGGGGCGCCTCGATCAAAAGGGGCCGGCGAAACGTGACAGGCTGCAAAACCTGATCCGTGCGCATTTGAATCTGCACCGGGAAATGCCCTGGCATTTTCGTCTGGCGGAGCGTGACAGCGGTTGCCTCAATGACGAGCAACAGGCGCGCGTCCGGCAATTGCGCGAGCAATACGAACATCGGCTGCTGTTGATACTCGGCACCAAACCCCGGGTCGGTGAACAGGCGCAACGCGCCACGGCACACGCCATCGCCAACTTGCTCAACAGCGCCCCCAGTTGGTTGATGCAACATGAGCTTAATGACCATGAGCGCGATGAACTGCTGGAAAACATGGTGAGCGGGGCCATTGAGCGTCTGCTGCGGCCTTCGGCGCCACGCGCGGTGGCGTGAGCACCTGATGCAATGTCAGGTGCACGCGTGCTCAGGCGATAAAACACCCCGATTCAATAGAAAAATCATCTAAACGAATTTTGCCAAACCCTCCCTCTAACGCTTTGCTAATGGCGTCCAATTACTGTGGGTCGGCGGTTGATCAACCACGCCCGGCCTCCTTCGTTACCGGGAGCACACCATGAAAATCAATCCCTACCTGATCTTCAACGGCGACTGCAAAGCCGCCTTCACCTTTTATGAGAAAAGCCTGCCCGGCAAGATCGAAGCCATGATGACCTTCGGTGAAACCCCGGCCGGCGAGCACGTACCGACCGACCTTCATAACCTGATCATTCACACCCGCCTGGTGGTGGGTGATCAGGCGATCATGGGGTCCGACACCACACCGGACCGTCCTGTCGATGACATGGCCGGTTTTTCAGTGTCGCTGAATGTCGACAGCATCGCTGAAGCGGAACGGGTCTTCACGGCTTTATCGGAAGACGGCACCGTGCAAATGCCGCTGGAACAGACGTTTTGGGCGGCGCGTTTCGGCATGCTGGTGGACCGCTTTGGTGTGTCGTGGATGGTCAACTGCGAGAAAGATCAGTGATTTTTTCGAGGCATGAAAAAGCCCAACCTGCCTGGGCTGGGCTTCTTTCTGGCAACTCCCGGGCCGTCTGCTACCGTCAACAAGCCACCTGCGTGGCAACGGTTTGTTCGGAGGACACCCGCTATGCCTGCACATGCCCCTTGGTCCACCCGCTGCAAAATGTCGCTGCTGGCGGGAGGGCTCGTCGCCGCCCTGCTCGCGCTCAATGGTTGCGCCACCGTCGATGCCCAGACCACCGCGTACGTGGGTGTGGAACATCCTGCGCCCACGCTGGCCAGTGAAGTGGTGGTGTTGCGCACCGAACCCACTCGCCCGCACGTTCGATTGGGTGAAGTGCTGATCGATGCCAGCGTCGACCCGGCGCCGCCGATTACCCAGGTCGAAGAAAAACTGCGGGAGGAAGCCGCCAAACTCGGTGGTGATGCCGTGGTGGTGGTTTATGACCATATCGGCACCGTCGGCGCGTACGTCAGCGGGCCGCTGTGGAGCCGCGACATCGAAACGATTCAGGGCCGAAAACTCAAAGGCATCGTGATCAAGTACAAATAATCGTTCGGTGACTGGAAGTGCTCAGCCCTTGACGCACACTACCTGGCGCAAGGTGTGCAGCACTTCCACCAGTTCGCGCTGGGCGTGCATCACGTCGTCGATGTTTTTGTAGGCCATCGGGATTTCGTCAATCACCGCTGCATCCTTGCGACATTCCACGTGGGCGGTGGCCCGAACCTGGTCTTCGACGGTGAACAGGCTTTTCGCCTTGGTGCGGCTCATGGTGCGGCCGGCGCCGTGGCTGCAAGAGCAGAATGACTGCTCATTGCCGAGCCCACGGACGATGAAACTTTTCGCGCCCATCGACCCTGGAATGATCCCCAACTCGCCCTTCTTCGCCGACACCGCGCCTTTGCGGGTGACCAGGATGTCCTCGCCGAAGTGCCGCTCTTTTTGCACGTAGTTGTGGTGACAGTTCACCGCTTCCAGCGCCGCCTCGAAGGGTTTCCTGATCACTTGCCGGGTCGCTTGAATCACCGATTGCATCATCAGCGCACGGTTCTGTTTGGCAAAATCCTGCGCCCAGTCGACGGCTTCGACATAGTCGTTAAAGTGCCGGCTGCCTTCCTTGAAATAGGCCAGGTCACGGTCCGGCAAATTGGCAAGATGCTGACGCATGTCGGCCTGGGCCAGTTGGATGAACAGGTTTCCGATGGCATTGCCGACCCCGCGAGAACCGCTGTGCAGCATGAACCAGACCCGGTCGGTCTCATCCAGGCACACTTCAATGAAATGGTTGCCACTGCCCAACGTGCCCAGGTGCGCGCGATTGTTGGTGTGGGAAAGTTTCGGGTACTTGTCGGTGATTGCCTTGAACCGTGAGGCCAGCGCCGACCAGGCATGATCGGCCTGTTTCGGAACACTGTGCCAGGCACCTTTGTCCCGGACGCCACGCCCCAGCGTGCGGCCATGGGGCACCGCTTTCTCGATGGCGCTGCGCAAGCCGTGCAGGTTGTCGGGCAAGTCCGCAGCGGTCAGTGTGGTGCAGGCGGCGATCATGCCGCAGCCGATGTCGACGCCGACGGCCGCCGGGATGATCGCGCCCACGGTCGGGATCACGCTGCCGATGGTCGAGCCCTTTCCCAGGTGCACGTCAGGCATCACCGCCAGATGCTTGAAGATGAACGGCATCTTCGCGGTGTTGATCAGTTGCTGCCGGGCTTCGCTTTCGACCGGGACGCCTTCGGTCCAGAGCTTGATCGGCTTGCCGTTGGCGACGTCCAGCCGTTGGTAGGTCGGCGTTTGCATGATGTTCGAAGGTGTCTCAACTGCCTGCACCGCCATGTGCTTCCTCAAAGAAATAGTCTTTCCAGCTGTCGGCCTTGTTTTTCAGCACACCCAGCGTCTGCAATTGCTCGGCATAGATGTAGGTTCGCTGTGGCACCACGGTGAAGTCGATTTCCGGGTCGGCGACGATTTTCTCAACCAATGGCAAGGATAGTTTCGATTGCTCCACACGGATATAGGTCTGTGCCGCTGCGGGCTTGTCAGCCTTGATGATCTGCTCGGCCTCGGCCAGTGCCGCGTAAAACGCTTTGTAGGTTTTCGGGTTTTCGTCGTGGAATTTTTCCGTGGTGTACAGCACGTTGAACGTGGCCTGGCCACCCAGTACGTCGTAGGAACTCAGCACTTTGTGCACATTGGGGCTTTGCAGTTCCTGGTACTGGAACGGGGGGCTGGAGAAGTGTGAGTTGATCTCTGAACCGCCGGCAATCAGCGCCGATGTCGCATCGGGGTGGGCCAGGCTGATGGAGATGTCGTCAAACCTCTTGAAGTTTTCCGCGCCAAACTGCTTGGCCGTTTCGATCTGCAAGGTCCGCGACTGGAAACCTACCCCCGCCGCCGGCACCGCGATACGGTCCTTTTCGGTGAAGTCCTTGAGACTTTTTACAGTCGGATTATTAGTCAGCAGGTAATTGGGCATCGACCCCAGCGAGGCGATGGCCTTGACGTTTTGCTTGCCCTTGGTCCGGTCCCAGATCGTCAGCATCGGCGGCACGCCCGCCGACACCACATCCAGCGCCCCGGCGAGCAGCGCTTCGTTCATGGCGGTGGCCCCGGAGATGCTGTTCCAGTCGACCTTGATGTCGAGGCCCTGCTCCTTGCCGTGTTTTTCGATGAGCTGCTGGTCGCGCACCACATCCAGAATCAGGTAGCCGATGCCAAATTGCTGGGCAATGCTGATTTTGCCTTCGGCCTGGACCACCGGGCTGAGTAATGCGCTCAGCGCCACCACGGAAGTGGCGAGCAGGGTCAAAGCGGAGCGCTTGAACGGTGTTGTCATGAAAACCTCAAGGTGACGGGGACGCCGAAAAAAAGCGGCCGAAGCCGCTGATGGTTGATGTCAAACCGACGGGGCTAGAGCTTGGCGATCGAGACCTCAGTAGATTTGACGAAGGCAATCACTTCGCTGCCCACTTTCAGTTCAAGGTCACGCACCGAGCGTGTGGTAATCACGGAGGTGACGATGCCGGAGGCGGTTTGCACGTCGATTTCGGACACCACTTCGCCTTGGACGATTTCCTTGATGACGCCCTTGAACTGGTTGCGGACGTTGATCGCTTTGATGGTCATGATGAGGCTTCCTGTCTGGTGGCGGACGCATCCGTGCGGATGCGCAGGCCCTCAAAGTGCACCACCTGCACAAACAACAAAAGGAATAAATAATTATCTATTTATTCCTTTTTTGAATATTAAACCTCGAATCATTGCCCGGCTACGAGGACGCCTGCACCATTCGTCGTATAGGCAAATCTTTGACGCAAGGCTCAAAGTGTCTGGCGTGGGGATTGCAAAGGCCGGTCGTAGCCGCCCGGAAACGACGTTATTCTGACGCAGCAACAATCAACTCAACATTTAAGGACCCCGGCATAACGCCTGGTGAGTCACCGGAGATTTAACGTGTCAACCCTCAGTGAAATCGCAGCGAACCACGCGAGAATGGCTAAATTACAGGCACAAGAGTCGACCGGATTGAGTGAGCGGCACGTTCAAATTGTGGGGTGCTTCGAAGTACCCGTCATGGAAGAACAACAGCACATTCCATTGCACTTGATCGCTGGGGCGCAGGACAACCACCAGGGACAGGCACCAGGTTACTTGCTCTGACTGTGCATGCTCGGCGAGGAGTGGCACTAACCGGTTGGTGACCACTCCCCGCGCACTCATCCAGTGCGCCAGAAAACATTCGCCGGGGTTCAGAACCTGGGCATATCGCCGATTTGCTCAAGTTCCGATACACCGGCTTCAAGCTCAATCGTTGTCTCACCCGAAGAATTGTTGCCAAGGAATGCCCGCGTTCCCTTGCCCCCCACCGTATCGTGAACAAATACTTCATCGCCTTGAGCGAGGGATTTGCAGACTTCGTCAAAGCTGACCACCTCGCTGGGCCCGACCGCGTGCATGTGCCCATCGACCTTTTTCCATGTGAACTCGACAAATTTGCCGTCAGGGTCCTTTTTTGCGTGGGAAACGATGTAAGTCTCCATAGTGCCTACCTCACTGAAAGCCTTACTGCTAAGCCTAGTCGTCATTTGGCGATCACCAAAGTGGCAGACGACCGGGGCGAACGTCAGGGCCTCGCAGCCGAGCGTGAAACTCTGTAATCCCGACTCTACACGGTGTCCGTTTGACGCAGAGCGTCATGGGCTGCATTCCCACGCAGAGCGTGGGAACGATCATTCAGCGGCGCTAATCCGAAGCCTGCGCCCGCAACCGCCGCCCCACTACATCCAGCACATCGCAGCCATCGCGCAATGGGATGGCGCACAGCAGCGCGAAGTCGCTGAGGATGAAGGATTCGCACTCGACCGAACCGCGCATCGACATGTTCTCCAGTACCTGAGTGACGGCACGAATTCGGTAGTTGGCGGCTTCGTATAAAACGTCGAGCGGTGCGTGGGTGTCGACGAACAGCGTGGGCATGTCGGTGCAGTTGCTGGTGAGGGCCATGAAGCGGCTTTTGGGGTGGGGGATTGGTTTTTCGTAGGGTGGATCGGGGTGAAGGGTTTTCATTTTTTCAGACCTTTGGCGGATAAATTTAAGCTACCAACGGCCTTCCTACGGGCTTGGGTGGCAGCCGTACGCGGGAGTAGGAAACTGAGGATCCACCAAACTCAGCCACGCCGAAGCGTGTCCCGCGCACAGCCGCCGCGAACGATCTTACGGACACTAATTAAGTGCCGCAATCACACGACAGCGCTGACGCGCGGTGAAAATCCAAGGGTTCCTACACCCTGCCACTGCATTCGCAGCGACAGCCAAAGACTATCCATGGATCTCACTACGCACCAGTTCATGAAAGCCGCTACGAGTTGAAGGAAACTTCCGACGACCTTGCCCAGAAATTTCGCCCTCGCGCAGCGTTTTGAGCGCGCGAGACTTTGCGGGGAATCAATCAGTAAAGAAGTCAGGTAAGTAGGAAAACGGCGTAGGCCAAATCCTTAAATAACGCCCCAAAACCAACAAGTAACCCCAAACGAAAACGTGGCATGAGGTCTCCCCCACGCCACGTTCTTTCATCTACCCAACGAGCCTGATAACCGTCAGCCCGCCTCACTCTCCCGAATCAGCTTCTTGTTGATCTTCCCGACACTGGTCTTGGGAATTTCAGCCACGAACTTGAACTGCTTCGGAATAGCCCATTTGTTGATACGCCCACACTCGACAAACGTCTGCAGGTGCGTCTCGAGGATCTGCTTGTCCAGATACTGCCCCGGCTCGCACACCACCATCGCCATGGGCCGTTCGCCCCACTGTTCATCGACGATACCGACGACCGCGACAGACATCACCGCCGCGTGTTCGCTGATCAGGCTTTCCAGTTCCAGCGAGCTGATCCACTCGCCCCCGGTCTTGATCACGTCCTTGATGCGATCCTTGATTTCCACGCCCCCCATCGAGTCGATGGAAGCCATGTCGCCGGTGTGCATCCAGCCGTCGAGCCAAAGCTCGGCGCCCTTTGCCGGTTCTTTCAAATAACCCTGGGTCAGCCAAGGCGCGCGGACCACGATTTCGCCAAGAGACTCACCGTCATGCACCACATCGTTGCCGCTGGCATCGACGATTTTCAGGTCAACCATGGGCACCGGTGTGCCGGTCTTGATGCGGGTGGCCAATTGTTCTTGCATGGGTTGTTTGAGCACGTCATCACGCAGGTAGCTCAGGCACAGCAACGGGCAGGTTTCCGACATACCGTAACCGCTGTGCACCACCATGCCTTTGGCACTGGCTTCGCTGGCGATACCCAAGGTCAGCGCGCTGCCGCCGAGGAGCATTTTCCAGCCCTCGAAGCGGGTCTGTTTCCCGGCCTCGCAGTTCAGGATCATTTGCAGAATGGTCGGCACGCAATGGGAGAAAGTGACCTTCTCCTCACGGTACAACCGGACCAGGCTGTTCGGCTCGTAGCGGCCCGGATAAACCTGCTTCAGGCCCATCAACGTGGCGACATACGGCACGCCCCACGCATGCACGTGAAACATCGGCGTGATCGGCATGTACACGTCATCGGAGCGCAGCAGCGGCTGGCCTTGATAAACGCCCAACGTGCCGACGGCATTCAGGGTGTGCAGGACCAGTTGGCGATGAGTGAAATACACGCCTTTCGGGTCACCGGTGGTGCCGGTGGTGTAGAACAGGGTCGCCACCGAGTTCTCGTCGAAATCGGGGAAGTCGTACTGGTCTGATGCCTGGGACAGCAGCTGCTCATATTCACCCAGCACCGGCAACGAGGTGTTGGCGGCGCTGTCATCGGTGAGCTGGAGATAACCTTTGACGGTGGTCAACCGATCCTGGACCTGCTCAAGCAGCGGCAGAAAATCATCATGCACCAGCACCAGATCGTCTTCGGCGTGGTTCATGGTGAACAGTACCTGATCCGGCGACAGGCGAATGTTCACCGTATGCAGCACCGCGCCGATCATTGGCACGGCGAAGAAGCATTCCAGGTAGCGATGACTGTCCCAGTCCATCAGCGCCACAGTGTCCCCGGCTTTCACGCCGGCGGCCGTCAAGGCGTTGGCCAGTTTGCGGATGCGCTTGTTGAGCGTCAGGTAGTCGTAGCGCAGTTTGTCGGCGTAGACGATTTCGCGACCCGGCTCGTAGCGCGCACCGGACAGCAACAATTGCTTGATCAGCAACGGATAGGCATAAGCGCCGTCGGCGGGCGGAATTATTTTTGTCGCCATCATGTTTGGGGTTCCCGATTCTTTCTATTGCGTTGGCTCGGCGATCAGAATTGCGTCGCGTCCAGTTCGTAAAGGCACTCGCTGCCGGCCTTGACTGACGCACTCAATGAATGGATGCGGGGCAGCAGGCGGGCGAAGTAGAAGCGTGCAGTGGCCAGTTTGCTGACGTAGAAGTCGTCTTCGGCCTGCTTGCCGATGGCAGTCTTGGCCATCAATGCCCACATGTAGGCGTAGGCGACGTAGCCGAAGGTTTGCAGGTACTCGACCGAGGCCGCGCCGATTTCATTCGGGTTGTTTTGCGCCCGGTCGAGCACCCACGCGGTCAAATCGTCGAGGACGTCAACGGCGGCGCTCAACGGCTTGCTGAACTCGCCGAGCTCTGCGCTGGCATTGGCGGCGAAGTGGCGGACCTCGGAGGCGAACAAACGGTAAAGCGCCCCGCCGCTGCCGACGATCTTGCGCCCGACCAGGTCCAGCGACTGGATGCCGTTGGTGCCTTCGTAGATCTGGGTGATGCGCACGTCACGCACCAATTGTTCCTGGCCCCACTCGCGGATGTAGCCGTGGCCGCCGAAAATCATCTGACCGTGCAATGTGGTTTCGAGGCCCATGTCGGTGAGAAACGCCTTGGCCACCGGGGTCAGCAGCGAGACCAATTCCTGTGCACGATTGCGCGTGGTCGCGTCTTCGCTGTACTTGGCGGTGTCCAGTTGCAGGGCCACGTAGCTGGAGAACGCACGGCCGCCTTCGTTCAAGGCTTTCATGGTCAACAACATGCGGCGCACGTCCGGGTGGACGATGATCGGGTCGGCAGCCTTGTCCTTGTTCTGCGCACCGGTTGGCGCACGGCTTTGCAGACGGTCACGGGCGTACTCGACGGCGTTCTGGTACGAACGCTCGCCCAGGGACAGGCCCTGAATGCCGACGCCCAGACGCTCGTAGTTCATCATGGTGAACATCGCCGCCAGGCCCTTGTTCGGCGCGTCGACGATCCAGCCGGTGGCGCCGTCAAAGTTCATCACGCAGGTGGCGGAAGCCTTGATGCCCATCTTGTGTTCGATGGAGCCGCAAGACAGCGCGTTGCGCTCGCCCAGGGAACCGTCGTCGTTGACCAGCACCTTGGGCACCAGGAACAGGGAAATGCCTTTCGGACCGGCCGGTGCATCCGGCAGTCGGGCCAGTACCAGGTGAATGATGTTTTCGGTCAGGTCGTGTTCACCGCCGGTGATGAAAATCTTGCTGCCGCTAACCTTGTAGCTGCCGTCGGCCTGAGGCTCGGCGCGGGTGCGGATCATGCCCAGGTCGGTGCCGGCATGGGCCTCGGTCAGGCACATCGAACCGGTCCAGGTGCCGGCGTACATGTTCGGCAGGTAACGCTGCTTGAGTTCTTCGCTGGCGTGGGCGTTGATCGACAGGCACGCACCGGCCGTCAGCATCGGGTACAGGCCGAAGGACAGGCCGGCCGAGTTGACCATCTCTTCGACCTGCGCCGAAATCGCCTTGGGCATGCCCATGCCGCCGAACTGCGGATCACCGCCCACGCCGACCCAACCGCCCTCGGCGAACGCCTGGTACGCGGCGACAAAACCGTCCGGCGCGATGACTTCGCCGTTGTTCCAGGTGCAGCCTTGTTCATCGCCATTGCGGTTCAACGGTGCGATCACTTCACCGGTGATCTTGCCGGCCTCTTCCAGGATCGCGGCAGCCGTCTCTTCATCAATCACCTCGGCCAGGCCAGGCAATGTCGCCCACAGGCTGGACACCTCAAAGACTTCATTGAGGACGAAGCGCATGTCGCGCAAGGGAGCTTTGTATTCGGACATAGTGACTTACTCAGGTGTGCTCAAGGCATGAGGAACAGGTGAAGTGTGCGAGGTGCTGGCTGCTTCGGCCGGCGCCTGCGGTGCGTCCTCGACAGGACGCGTTTCCAGGGATTTTTCGCGCAGCAGGAAATACGACAACGCCGGAATCAGGATCAGCGCGCCGAGCATGTTCCACAGGAACATGAAGGTCAGCAGGATGCCCATGTCGGCCTGGAACTTGATCGGCGACCAGACCCAGCACACCACGCCGGCGGCCAGGGTGATGCCGACCAGCCCGACCACGCGGCCGGTGAACGACACGGCGTTGCGGTACGACTGCGACAACGACAGGCCCTGGCGCTGGAAATGCAGCTGGACACTGAGCAGGTACAACGCGTAGTCGACGCCGATGCCGACGCCCAGCGCAATCACCGGCAAGGTCGCGACTTTCACACCGATGCCCATCGCCACCATCAAGGCTTCGCAGAGGATCGAGGTCAGCACCAGCGGCAGCAGCGCCACCAGCGTCGCGCGCCAGCTGCGGAAGGTGATCAGGCAGAACAAGGTCACCGCCGCGTACACGTACAGCAGCATGGTGTGATTGGCTTCACGCACGACGATGTTGGTCGCGGCTTCGATCCCGGCGCTGCCGGCAGCGAGCAAGAACTGGCGATCCTCGGTGCTGTTTTCCTTGGCGAACTGGTCAGCGATGGCGACCACGGCGTCGAGGGTTTCGGCCTTGTGATCCTTGAGGAAAGCGATCACCGGCATCAGCGAGCAGTTGTTGTTGAACAGCTCCGGCGAGTTGACCGAGGCCTGTTGCGCCGCGTAGTTGAGCACGTCCTGGTTGCGCTGGATGCTGTTGAGCTTGGGGTTGCCCTCGTAGGTGCCGGCAGTGATCTGGCGCACGGCGTTGACCAGCGACGTCGTCGCCCGCACACCCGGGCTCTGTTGCAGTTCCCAGGCCAGACGGTCGGCCAGCACCAGCGTTTTGTAGTTCAGGCAGCCTTCCGGCGCGGTCTTGATCATCACCGCGAACAGGTCGCTGGACAGCGCGTAATGCTGGGTGATGTAGGCGTTGTCGCGGTTGTAGCGCGAGTCGGCCCGCAGCTCCGGGGCACCGCTTTCCAGGTCGCCGATTTTCAGGTGCAGGCTGACCATGAAGCCGCCGACGCCCATCAACACCGCGACCACGACTGCACCGGTGGCCCACTTGCGGGTGGTGAAACGGTCGAGCAAATCCCAGAGTCGGCCGAAGCCTTTGTTCTTTTCCGCACGGGTGTCGATTTTCAAGGCACGTTCGGCGGCCTTGGCGCCCACGCCGACGTACGACAGCGCCACCGGCATCAGCAGCAGCGAGGTGAAGATCAGCACCGCGACACCGATGCTGGCGGTGATCGCCAGGTCCTGGATCACTGGAATGTCGATCAGCATCAACACCGCAAAACCCACGGCGTCGGCCAGCAACGCGGTAACGCCGGCGATGAACAGACGGCGGAAGGTGTAGCGCGCAGCGATCAGTTTGTGGGTGCCGCGGGCGATGTCCTGCATGATCCCGTTCATCTTCTGCGCGGCATGGGACACGCCGATGGCGAAGATCAAAAACGGCACCAGCACCGAATACGGGTCGATGGCGTAACCCAGCCACGCGACGATGCCCAGTTGCCAGACCACCGCAATCAGCGAGCAGCCGACCACCAGCAAGGTGCTGCGCACGCAGCGGGTATAGGCGTAAATGATCACCAGCGAAGTGATCACGGCCAGGCCGAAGAACATCATCACCTGAATCAGGCCGTCGATCAGGTCGCCCATCAGTTTGGCGAAGCCGATCACCCGAACCTTGTAGTGACCCTTGCCTTCGACACCGGACTTGCGCGCGGCGCTGTCACCGGCGTATTCAATCTTGTCGCGCAACTGCTCTTCGAGCATCTGCGAGAACGCGTGGTAGTTGATGCTCTGGCCGGTAGCCGAGGCTTTGTCCATCAACGGCACAATCAGCATGCTGGATTTGAAGTCGCTGGCGACCAGGCTGCCGACGATCCCGGCACGAGAGATGTTCTGGCGCAATTGTTCGATTTGTTCAGGCTTGCCCTCGTAGGTGTCGGGCATCACCGAGCCGCCCTGGAAGCCTTCCTCGGTGACTTCGGTCCAGCGCACCGACGGGCTCCACAACGACTTCATCCACGCCCGATCAACGCCTTCGGTGAGGAACAGTTGGTCGTTGACCTGCTTGAGCACGTCGAGGTATTCAGGGTCGAAAATGTCGCCCTGGGTGTTTTCCACCACCACCCGTACCGAGTTGCCCAGACCACGCAGCGACGCGCGGTTCTCCAGGAAATTCTGGATGTACGGCTGGCTCTGCGGAATCATTTTTTCGAAGCTGGGACGCAGCTCCAGGCGGGTCGCCGCCATGAAGCCCAGCACCACGGTGGCGAGCGCCATCAGCAGCATGAACAGCGGGCGGTAGTTGAAGACCAGGCGTTCCAGCAGGTTGCCGGAGCGGCGGTCGAAATCGCGCACGTCGCGGATCACCGGCATGGCTTCTTGTTGTTTTATGTTGCCCATGTCTGGGTTCTCGCTTTAAGGGTTCGAGGTCTTAACGACGGACAGCGCCAGTGCGCCACGGCTGCCAGCCACGACCAACGAGCCGTCGGAGGCCTCGGTGGCGCCGGCTATCGGCGTCGGTACAGGCTGCTGAACCAGGTGCAGTTGCGCGCCAGAACCCTGGCTGACCAGCATCTGCCCACCCTGGGTGAACAAGCGGTAGTCGCCACGGTTATCGATCAGGCCGGCGGTGACGCTGATGTGCAGGCCGGTGTCCAGCGCGGTCCAGTTCTGGCCGCCATCGGTGCTGCGCAATACGTTGCCGCGCAAACCGTAGACCAGCACTTCGCCGGGCTTGCCGAGCACGCCGAAAAAGCTGCCCTGATAAGGCGTTTGCACTTCAGCGAAACGCTGGCTGGCGTTATCCCATTTGAGCAACAGGCCCTGCTCGCCGGCGATGTACAACGCGTCGCCGGTCGAGGCGATAGCGTTCAGGTGAAAGCCTTGCGGGTTATCGGTGCGGTCCTGAAACGGGGTCCAGGTCTGGCCGCCGTCTTCAGTGCGCAAAATCAGGTTGAACACGCCGACCACATAGCCGACCTGCTCGTTGGCGAACCAGACGTCGAGCAAGGGTTTATCGGCGCCCTGCTCTGCCAGCCGCTGGCCTTCGGCGGCCCAGTGTGACCATTGTTCGTTGTCCGGTTCGGCACTGGCCAATGCACCGTAATGCTTGACCAGCAATTCACCGATCTGACGGCCGTCCAACTGCTTGGCCCAGGTCGCGCCCGCATCGCTGCTGTGCAACACCACGCCATCATTGCCGACCGCCCAGCCTTCCCTGGCCGATGGAAAATTCACCGCACTGAGATCGGCACTCACTGGCACAGCTGCTTGCTGCCAGTGTTTACCGCTGTCATCGGAATAGAGAATGTGCCCACGCTGCCCGACGGCAACCAATCGGTCGCCCGCACGGGTCATGCCGGTCAACGGGCTGCTGACCGCCAGCGGACTGACTTTGGCAGGCAGGTCCAGCACATCGATGTAACCGGCCGCCTGGGTGACGCCCTGCGACATGACAAGCAGGGCGCCGAGCGTTAACTGCAGGTACTTTTTGTACGAACACATACCGCGTCCTCTTGGGAAAACCGCGTCAGGGACTGCAGCGTGCAGCCCGACGTTGAAAACCGGCGCTGCGACGATCGGCGTGCACCGACCGTCGCGCGGTCACACGGCTTGCGGGCCGTGGACCGATGAACGCCTTGTTGCGGTTTGCTTAGCGAATGCCGGCGCCCGCCAGGGACTCCGACGACCACTGCGCCTTGGAGAGCGGATCGACGTACTTGATGCCGCCGTAAGGGCCGACTACACCGTTGATGTTGTAGGAACCGCCCACCAGGTCATAAATCATGAACGGCGTGGAGTCAGGCACCTGCTTGTCATAGCTCTGGCTGAGGAAGGCAAAGGAACCACGGTACAGCTGACCACGGGCGTCATATTGGTCCGAGGCCAAAGCTGTCCAGCTGTCTTCGTCGAGGTAGAAGCGACGTTTGGCGTAGATGTGACGAGCGCCAGACTTGAGGGTGCCTTCGACGACCCACACGCGGTGTTTTTCCCAGCGCACAAAGTCGGGTGCCAGGTGGTTAGGCGTGGTGATCGACTTCGGATCCTGCACGTAGGTCAGCTTGTAGGTGTTGTACGGCACGATCATTTCTTGCTTGCCGACCAACTTCCAGTCGTAGCGATCCAGCGCACCGTTGAACACGAACACGTCGTCGTAAGTACCGGCGCCGGCGGTGCCTGGGTTAGGCGTGTCGTAGGCCAGGTTTGGAGCCAGCTTCACACGGCGCTGGCCAGGCAGGTACTGCCAGGCACGACGCGGTTGTTGCAGCGGGTTGGCGGCATCCTTGAGCATGATCGCTTCGCCAGCCCGGCGCGCAGGACCGGTGTAGGCCAGCTTCATCTGGTAATACACGTCGGAGCTGGTGATCGGCTGCGCCAGGTTTTCGTAGATCGGGTAGGAGATGGACGCCTGCCCGGTGGTCGCCAGGCTTGGAACGCCCGCGGAGTCAACGTTCCAGGAGTCGTACTTGGAGCTGATGCTCACGCCCTGATAGCGCAACAGGAAGTTCCACATTGCCTCGTTACCCGATTGCGGAATCGGGAACGGTATGCCCGGCAGCACGTTGTCGATGGCCAGGCCACCTTCAAGGGACTTGGCGCCGGTGGCGTTTTTCACGCCGTTGTCGAGGATCGCTTTAGGCAGCGAAACGGTGCGGTGAGTCGGGTACACCTCGACTTTGAACGTCGGGAAACGCTTGGCCAGTTCCGCGGTGGTCGCAGTGAGTTGAGCCTTGTACTGATCGACGTTTTTGCCGTCGATCACCAGCAGCGGTTTTTCATTGGCAAACGGATCCGGGCGCATGCTGTCGCCGGCCTTGAAGCTGGCGGGCGGCGTGGTCAGGCCACCGTCATAGGCCGGGATGGAGCCATCGGCATTCCCGGCTTTTTCAGCGCCGACGAGGGTCAGGCTGCTGCCCAGTTTGGCGGCATCCTGAGCAGATACAGCAGCGTGTGCCTGGGCGGCAACAACCATCGCCAGCGAGGCAGCCAACACGGTTTGTACAAATTTCATGTTGAGGTTCTCCTGCTTACGTCGAGTAAGCGAGTGATGAATCAAAAGGTGGTTTTCATTGTCAGGTAAACAGCACCACGATCCTCAGTCGTGGCTCCGCCACCGGAAAAGGACGAGTAGCCACCGGCGTAGCACGCATAGTTTTCGTTACCGCTAAAGGCGTTTGGAGTAGAGCCGTCGCCCCCCGTCGGGCCGGTACTCACGCCGCTTTTATTGCACTTGTCGGTCTGGCCGAAAGAGTCCACATACTTCAGGTCGACAAAGTATTTGTTGTACACAACGGCACCCACGCCGAATGCATAGTTGCCCGTGTCCTTGGCACCGCCACCGGACACTGGCGATACGCCGTCGATGCCGACGTTGACGGACATTGGCGCGTTAAGGTCAACGCCCGGGAATACCTGGTACCAGGTCGGTGTGAAGTTGACCGCGATGCCCCAGTTGTCACGGGTCGGTTTGTCGATACCGCGATAGCTGTCTTCGCCTTTGTAGAGCGCCTTGTTTTTGTCATCGATGCTCAACAGGTTGCTGTAGTAAAGCTCGGCAAGCACAGTCGCCTGATCGAACACCGGCGTTTTAGGCAGGGTCATCAGACCGTTCAACGTCCAGTGCAACGTCTCGCCGGTGGCGCTCATGCTGTCGCCGCGGCTCGGGGTGTCGTAGATCACGCCCGTGGCATCGGTGCGCGCCGGCAACAGGCCGAGGCCCTTGCCCAGGCCCAGCGGGCTGGTGGAACTGACGATTGCCGGGATACTGGCCAGCGGCATGTTGTGACGGATGTTCAGGTCGGAACCCACACTCACGCCGCCGACGTCCTTGGACAGGCTCAGGCCGAAAATCTTGATGTCGTCGGCATAGGCCAGTTGATAGGTCGCGGTGTTCAACGAGTTGAGCGTGTTGACCACGGCAGGCACTTGCCCTGCTGGGCGGGTGCCATTCGCGTTGGCCGACGAAATGCCTCGGGCATCCAGCCAGGCTTGCGGCAGGATTTCCGACGTCTCGCGGTAGTAGACGCCGAGCGTCCCGTCCAGCCAGGCCGGCGACCACTTGGCCATGACACCCCAGTCGCCGCTGCTGTGCGGCGTCAGGTCATGTCCACGCACCACGTTGGTCAAACCGTTGCATGGCGCCAGGCCGCAACCCAGCGGGCTGCCCGGAACCACGGCGTTGGTGTTGCCCAACAGGAACGATTGCGCGCCGAAGCCCACCAGATCGGAACCACCGTAGTAGGTGCCGGCTTCAGGCAAGCGAGCCGCGTCCCAGTCGAGGAAATACTGGGCACCGATGGTCAACTCAGGGTTAACGGTGAAAGTCGTCGACAGCTGGTTACGCGGTACAAACAGTTCCTTGGCTTCAGTGCCCGGGGACGCCGCCAGCTTGGCGAGGTCGAGGCCGGACTGGCCGTAGCTGATCGAATGCACCGGGTTGAGAATGGTCTCGCCCCAGAACACGTTGTGCTGACCGGCCTTCATACTCAGCAAGGATTCCTCGCCCACCTCGGTGCTGTAGAACACGAACGCATCGAGGATTTCACCGGACGGACCGGTGTAATAACGCTGGGCATAGTTGCTCAGGTGCGAGCTGCCAAAACCGACGTTGTCGTTGGTGACGGCGGCCAGGCGTGGGTCGTTGGCGACCAGGCCGGAGCGTGCATCGTTGCCGTTGACGAAAGGGTTGGAGTTGGAGCCGGTGTTCTCGTACGCCTTGTCGTACCAGCTGGCGGCACTGACACGAAAGCCCATGGCGTTTTTGTAGACCACGTCCATCTCGGTCAACAGGTCGATACGGTTGGTGATGTTGGTGCCGGCTTTGCGGAAATTGTAGTCGCCATCGTTGTTGTTCGGCGTCCCCAACATGCGCTTGTCGGCGCTTTCGGTGCGCACACCGTAGTTGTACTTGATGGTGTTATCCAGACGCGCGGTCCAGTCCGGATTACCGGTATCCAGTTCAACCGCCTGGGCGGTCGGCATGGACGCGGCCAGAATGGCTGAGGCCAGCAATGTGTAGCGTGAAACCGTGAACCCGTGACTCTTATTGTTGTGCATTGCGTTGTCTCCGCCTTTTGTATTTGTTTTAAGCGCAGCCGCCCTCACGCATTCCCTTGTTCCAGGGATTTGCGTTGCTCAGGAGTGAGGGCAAATGCCGGTTGGCTTGCGGCCAATCGGCGCCTGAATTAGCGATCCAGTTCGAGGATGAAAGCTTCGGCTTCTGGCCAGTGGCCAAATCCTGCAGCCGGGTTCAGATGACCTACTGCACCGAGATTGCGCAGTTCTGCACCCCAGCCTCGAGCCATGCGATTGACGGCTTCGAGACTGGCAAGGTGATCATTGGTGCTGCCAATCACCAGGCTTGGGAACGGCAGCGGACCTTCGGGTAGCGGATTCCAGCCATGGGACCGCAGCGATTCGGAAGAAGGGTAGCCTGCGGGCCAGGTGGCATCGAGGTCCGGTGGCGCGGCCAGCAGAGCGCCCTTGATCGGACGGCTGTGCAACGCGGCCCAGTGGGCGACCATCAACACGCCGGCACTGTGGGCGACCAGAATCACCGGCCCGTCGATTTGCTCCAGCTCGTGCTGGATCGCACGGACCCGTGCCGCGCAGTCGAGTTTGTCGGTTTCAAGCGGTGGGACGCTGCGTACCTTGGCGAGCCTGGCTTCAAGCAAAGTCTGCCAATGCTCGGCCACGTGCTCACGCAAGCCCGGTACGATTAAAACGGTTGCAGCAGTTTGCAGTTTGTCCACGTCAGCACCTACGCTTTCTCGATGACTCGACTGACTCATTGGTCAGACGTTTTTGTAGTGCTGACATTAAAGAGCGCCCACCCCGGATGCTTTACATTAGACGTCAGTCGCTTTTCTTTTCATGACAAATTCGGGGGTGTCGACGTGAGGTGCCCGCTGGTCGAAAACCACGGCACGTTTGCCCAAGGCCACTGTAATCAATACGTGGACGGATTTATCGCGATCAGACGGCTACGTTTAGAGGGAGAACCGGGCGCCTGACTACACTCAAGCAACAACTTTCCATTTCACGACGTGCTGGATATAGTCGCCACGCTCATTTTCACCCTAACCGGCCCAGGGAAGACCCACGCATGACCAAGCTTGTTCGCGCCGCCGTCTTGACCAACTACCTGGAGGTCACCAATTACCTGGGTTTCAACCCGCGTGATGTATTGGCTGCCAACGGCTTGAGCAGGGCGCAGTTGCTGGCGCCGGAACACCGGATCCCCATCGATTCCGCCGTGCGCGTGCTGGAAGATTCGGCCGTCGCCAGTGGCTGCCAGAGCTTCGGCCTGAGCATGGCCGAGTCACGCCAGCTCTCGGATTTCGGCGTAGTCAGCCTGCTGCTCACGCACCAGCGCACCCTGCGCGAAGCCTTGCAGGTGGTGGTGCATTACCGTCACCTGATGAATGATTCGCTGGCCATCTTCATTGAAGAAGCCGGCAAGATGGTGATCATTCGCGAAGAGGTCGTGACCGACACGCCGATGCCCTCCCGGCAAGCCAACGAACTGGCCATCGGTGTCATGTTCCGTTTGTGCGCGGCGTTGCTCGGCGCGCACTGGCACCCCTACAGCGTCAACTTCACACACCAGCCTCCAGACAACCTGCAACTGCATCGTCGCCTGTTTGGCTGCACGGTGGAGTTCGGCAGCGAGTTCAACGGCATTGTCTGCCCCAATGCCAGCCTGGACGTGACCAACCCCCACGCCGACCCGGCCATGGCCCGTTACGCCCAGGGTTACCTCGACTCGCTGCTGAGCCATGAAGGCGAGTCGTTGTTGTTCGAGGTGCGCAAGGCCATTTACCTGCTGCTGCCAATGGGGCGCGCCACCATCGAGCAGATCGCCCAGACCCAGGGCATGAACGTACGGACGCTGCAACGTCGCCTCAAGGATGACGGCTGCGCCTTCAACGACCTGATCAACGATGTGCGCCGGGACCTGGTGCTGCGTTACCTGGAGAACCCGAATTACTCGCTGGGGCGCATCGCCGACATGCTCGGGTATTCGATGGCGAGCTCGTTCACGCGCTGGTTCATCACCCAGTTCGGCATGCCGCCGGCCGCGTGGCGTGCACAAAAGCAAGGCACTGCAAAACCTGCCCCGGGTCACAGCGAATCCTGAGGCCCCATCCAGGTTTCATCTCCTCGCGCCATTGCCTACGACTACGTGTAACCGCTGTCCTGTGGCAAAGGGGCTTTTGTGGCGAGGGGGCTTGCCCCCGTTGGGCTGCGCAGTAGCCCCAAAAAAACGACGGCTGCTTCGCAACCGAACGGGGGCAAGCCCCCTCGCCACAAAAGCCTACTCACAACAAAACCTCCTCACCACAACGAGTCTTGGCCACGGTGTGTTCAGGCAGTGGGTGATGAAGTGTTTTCGAACCCACGAAAAAAGCGGCGACTGCTTATACAGTCGCCGCGAAAAGCCGATGTTTGTGACACCGACCGAGAGCCGCACAGCGCTGAGGAGTCAAACCCAGTGCGGCCCTGCCATAAAAACGGATGTTGATCGGGCTCAGAACCCCCAGCGCAGCAACAGCAGCACCAGGACGACGAGGAACACCGTCTCCCCCACCATCAGGAGGATGGGCTTGATGCCGACGGAGGCCAGCTCCTTGAGCTGAGTCTTCATGCCCAGGGCACTGATGGACACCACCAGGCACCAACGCGACAAATCATTGACCGTGCCTTGCACGACGGGCGCTATCCATCCCGTGCTGTTGATGCACGCCAGCAGCAGAAAACCGACAGCGAACCACGGCAGCAACGGCGGTCGTTTGCCGCCCGTTTCGGCGCCTTGCATGCGCGTGACCATGGCCGCACAGACGATCACCGGCAGGAGCATGGCGACTCGCATCAGCTTGACCACCGTGGCCGTGTCACCCGTTTCGGTCGACATGCTGTAACCGGCACCGACCACCTGGGCGACATCGTGGATGGTGGCGCCGAGGAAAATACCCGCCATTTGCGGTGACAATGAAAACCAGTTGGCAATCATTGGATAAACAATCATCGCCATCGTCGAAAGGGCTGACACGCCAATGACGGTAAACAGTGTGGCGCGTTCTTTCTGCGGATGATTGGGCAAGGCGGCCGCCAGCGCCAGCGCCGCCGAAGCGCCACAGATCGCCGTCGCGCCACCGGTGAGCATGCCGAACAAACGCTGGAAACCGAGCATCTTGGCCGCAATCACCGAAACGCCAATGGTCACCACCACCAGCGTCACCACCAGCGCGACTGGCTTCCAGCCCAGACCGGCAATCTGCTCAAGGGTAATGCGCATCCCCAGCAAGGCCACGCCGATGCGCAACACGGTGCGCGCGGTAAATTCGATACCGGGCTTGCACACGCCCTCCCCGGCCAGGAAATTCAGCGCCATGCCCAGCAGCAAGGCAAACAGCATCACTGGCGCACCGTAGTGCTCGGACAAAAACGTAGCGGCTGCCGCCACGATCAGGCTGACAATAAACCCCGGGGCCAGTTCGCGTGTTCGGCTATGGATACGGGTGAGAGCAATGGCGCTCATGGCGCGGACTCCTCAGAAGCGATAACGATAAAAGCCTGGCCGTCGACGAGCTCGACCGGGTAGTTGTTGACTTTGAGCTGGGTGGAATTGAGCAGATAACCACTGCGCAGATCGAAGCGCAGGCCATGGGCGCAACATTGAATCACCTTGCCGTCCAGACGCCCGCCGCACAGCGACGCGCCTTGGTGCGGGCAACTGTCATCGATGGCAAACACGTCGCCGTCGACGTTGAACAACGCCAGGCTTTTGTTCTCGAATTCGAACAGCGCACGACCACCCGCCTGCGGGAGTTTTGCGGCAGGCACCGGGACACGACGGGTCATGACGGAGTCTGCATGCGCTGGCGTTCCAGGGCTTCGTACATGACGCCCAGCATCACCTCGGCAGGCTGCGCGCCGACCAGCGTTAATTGGCGGTCGAACAGAAAGCTCGGCACACCGCTGGAGGCCCCGACCTCGTTACCGACAAAGGGACTGGATTCGTCTTTCAGGTAGTCCCTCACCGCGTCAGCGTCGTAACCGCACGATTGAGCGATGGTGATCAACGTCTCGCGGCGACCGATGTCCTCGCCGTTCTGGAAGTACGCGGCGAACAGACGCTCAAGCAACTGGTCGCGCTGAGCCGTGCTACCCCGCGAGTTGGCATGCGCCAACAAACGATGGGCGTCCGCGGTGTTGGGCATGGTGGTGATGCGACTCAAGTCGACGTCTACCCCGACCGCTTTCGCCGCCTGCTGCACCTGGGCCTGACGCATGGCGACCGCTTCGGCACTGCCCAGACGGTTGAGATAGAACTCGGCGAACGGTTCCCCCTGTACCGGCAGGTGAGGCAACAACTGCACCCCGTGCCATACCGTGGTGACCAGCACATCCGGTTGCTGCGCGTGCAGCAACGCTTGTGCGCGTTCCAGTTGGCGTTTACCGATCAAGCACCAAGGGCAGATGAAATCGAAAAACACATCGATACGTAAACGAACACTCACACCTTCACCTCTACCGCAGCTTCACTTACAGAATCGTTGACACGTTCACCCGCCAACCGGGCGATATCCTTGTGGTAATGGCACTTGGCAAAAAAGAACACCGCCGCTGCCGCGATACTCACCAGCGGTACCAGCTGGAAGGCCGCCTGCAAGCCGATCATGTCCGACACCTTGCCGGTGATGAACGGCCCCGGCGCCAGGCCGAGCAAGTTGTTGGCCAGCGTCAGCGTGGCAAACGCCGTACCGTGCACCGAATAGTGGGTCAGGTTGGCAACCATCGCCCCGGCCGGGCCGGTTGTGCCGGCGGCAATCAACATGCCCAGGCAAATCAACAGCAATTGCGCAGGTCCCGGCGGCAAGGCGAACGCCGCCGACAGCAGCAGGCAACTGCCCAGGCAATACGCGATGGCCAAAGCGACCTTGCGTTCGGCCGACTGACGACACATGCGATCACTGAGCATGCCGCACAGGATCATCCCGGCGCCGCTGCACAGGACGATGATCGCCGCGACCCCGCCCGCCTTGTCCGGTGCCATGTCGTAATAGCGGTTGAGGTAGCTGGGCATCCACACAATCACGGTGCCGCCCACGAACAGTTGCAAGCCACTGCCGATGTAAGCCGCGATCACCGAAGGGCTGGAGCACAACGTGCGCAGTGGACGCTTGACCACCGCGGCGACTTTTTTGCCAGCCTCGGCGGCGCGTTGCGGGGCAATGCGCGCTTCCTTGACGATGATCGGGTACAGCACCGCCAGCAGCAGACCAAACAGGGCCATGCCGGCAAACGACCAGCGCCAGCCCAGCTTGGCCGCGATCGCGCCGCCCAGGGCCATGCCCAACACCGAACCGAACATCCCGCCTGCCATAAAGGCACTGGCCAGGGTGGCCCGCATGTGTTTCGGGAACACCGAAATCACCACGGCAATACCGACGCTGCCATACGCAGCCTCACCGACACCCACCATGAAGCGGGCGATAAACATTTGTTGGTAGTCCTGCGCCAGCGCACAACCCAGCGTGGCCAGACTCCACAGCAGCGCCATCAGCGCCAGGCTTTTGACCCGACCGAAGCGGTCAGCCATCAGCGACAACGGAAACGTCAGCAGGCCGACCATCAAGGCCACCACGCCGCTGAGCAAACCCAGCTGGCCGTCCGTCAGCGCCCACTCGCCCTTGAGCATCGGGAATACCGCGTTCAGCACCTGGCGGGACATGTAATCGGAAATCAACAGGCCGAACGTCAGTGCGAAGACGATCCAGGCATATTTGCGCGCAACGCCGACACCACTGGTGTCGTCATCGTCGGCGGCGATTGGGTGAAAGGCCATGCAGCCTCCTCGAAACATTATTTTATTGTTGTTATCGAGCGTGTTTCACTGCAGCGAGCGAGGGGTCTACCCCCCTCGCTCCCGCTGTCGGTCAGCCGCGTTGCGGCACACCTTTTTGCCCAGCCTTGCGGTTGGGGGCCATTCCGTTGGCCAACAGTGTTTCTTCGATGGTGTCGTACTTCACACCGATGCGATAAATCTCGCGGGCTTCTTTACCGGTAGCGATTTCGCGACCCAGTTCATGAGCGATACGCACGGTTTGCTTGATCTGGGCAACCGAACCAAAACGGTCGCCCTTGTGATCAATAATAGTGTCTTCGTTGCCCACGCGCGGGTGCAGACCCATGGCCATCGCCATGGTGTTGAACGGCAGCACGTTCTTGAGCAGCGACTCGGAGGTCAGGGTGCAGCCGTCCGGTACGCGGTGGATGAAGTTGAAGAAGTTGAACGGGTTCGGGCCGTCGAAACCGCCGCCGATGCCGATCCAGGTCAGGTTCAATGGACCTTTGTAGAGACCCTTGCGCACCATGCGCTGCAGCGTTTCCAAAGCGTGCATGCCGGTCAGCTGGAAGTGCGGCTGGATGTCATTGTCCATCAGACGCTTGAGGTGCTCGATCACCCAGGACGGGCCGGCCGGGACGGTCATTTCGCTGTAGGCCGCCTGAAAGGCAGGGTTGGCCAGGGAAGTGCCTTCAAGGTATTCCGGATACAGCAATTCCATGATGTTCATCTGGGTGGTGTTGATCGCCACCGTGACCTGATCCGGTTTTGGCGTCAGCTCGGCCAGCATGTGGCGGGTATCGTCGGACAACCACAGCGCGGCTTCGCCATCGCTTTCCGGTGCGAAGGAAATCGAACCGCCGACCTGGATAATCATATCCGGCACCGCTTCACGTACGCCGGCAATCAATTCGTTGAACTTGGACAGGCGCTTGGAACCCTTGCCGTCCAGCTCGCGTACGTGCAAGTGCAGCACAGTCGCGCCGGCTTCATAGCACTCGACAGCCTTCTGGACTTGCTCGTCCATGGTCAGCGGGATGTCTTCCGGGAAATCTTCCGGCATCCACTCAGGGCCGTACGGGGCCACGGTGATGACCACTTTTTCCATGGTTTCCGGGTGCAGGGAATCGTCGAAGAATTGCATGAGTCACTCCAGTTTTTATGATTGTCCGCCTGCCGGTCATGCCTGGCAGGCGCGTCTACGAGTTCGAATTCAGAGGGGCGATCAGAACGTCTTGTCGCCAATAATCCCGGCGCGTTCCATCTTGCGATGGCACGGCGGGTAATCCATGACCGCGTAATGCTGGGTGCTGCGGTTGTCCCAGATGGCGATGCTGTTCGGCTTCCAGCGCCAGCGAACCTGATACTCAGGGATGTACGCCTGGCTGATCAGGTAGCGCAGCAACTCGCCGGCGCCGGGGTTGGCGTCCTGGCCGAAACGCACCCGCTCAGCGGTGTGGTAGTTGCTGAAGTGGGTGGTGAACGCGTTGACGAACAGCACCTTTTCGCCGGTTTCCGGATGGGTGCGCACCACCGGATGTTCGGCGTCCGGGTACATCGCCTTGAGCGCCAGGCGTTTTTCAATTGGCATTGCAGCACCGAAGCTCGCTTCGATGCTGTGACGGGCACGCAGGTCGGCGATCTTGACCTTTACGTCTTCCGGCAGGTTCGCATAGGCCTGGACCATGTTGGTCCACATGGTGTCGCCGCCCACGGGCGGGCACTCTACGCAACGCAGCACGGCACCCATCGGCGGGACTTCGCGCCAGGTGGCGTCGGTGTGCCAGGCGTTTTCGTAGCGGTCCATTGGCTGGTCCGGGTTCTTGTAGATGCGCACCAGCCCCGGATGATCCGGATCGCTGCCGGCCACCGGATGGTCCTCCAGCTCGCCGAAACGACGGGCGAAGGCCACGTGGTCGGCGCGGCTGATGTCCTGATCGCGCAGGAACACCACCCGATGCTTGAGCAACTGGGCACGAATCTCGGCAAACAAACCGTCGTCATGCACCGCGTCGGCGAGGTTGACGCCGATCAGTTCGGCGCCAATGCTGCAGGTCAATTGTTCGACTTTCATGGCTGGTAGCTCCTTAAATGACGAAAATCGACGAGCCGGTAGTCTTGCGTGACTCCAGGTCGCGGTGGGCCTGGACAGCGTCTTGCAAGGCATAGTGCTGGTTGATTTCGATCTTGATGCGACCGCTGCCGACGTGGTCGAACAACTCGCCGGCCAGCTCGGCTTTTTCCGCCGGATCGGCGATGTAGTCGGCCAGGGCCGGGCGCGTCATGTACAGCGAGCCTTTCATCGCCAGCAGCGCTGGATTGAACGGCGGAATCGGACCGGATGCAGTACCGACACACACCATCAGGCCACGACGCTTGAGCGAATCCAGCGAGCCCTCGAAGGTGTTTTTGCCGACGCTGTCGAACACCACGTTGACACCCACGCCGTCGGTGATTTCACGAACGCGTTTTGCGACGTCTTCATGGCTGTAATTGATGACCTCGCTGCAACCGTGGGCCAGGGCAATTTCACCCTTGGCCTCGGTGGACACGGTGCCGATGACGTTCACGCCGAGCAACTTGGCCCACTGCGAAACGATCAGGCCGACACCACCGGCAGCGGCGTGCAGCAAAATAGTGTCGCCCGCCTTGAAGTCGTAGATGCGGCGCATCAGGTACGACGAGGTCAGGCCGCGCATGGTCATGGCGGCGGCGGTTTCGAAGCTGATGGTTTCCGGCAACTTGATCAGCGGGGCGGCCGCGATCAGACGCTCGGTGCTGTAGGCACCCAGGGTATTGAGAAAGCCGGTGTAGGTGACGCGATCCCCCACTTGCACATTGGTCACGCCTTCCCCGACGGCCTGAACCACACCGGAAGCCTCAACCCCCATGCCGTTGGGCATAGGGATCGGGTAGGTGCCATTGCGGAAGTAGGTGTCGGCATAGTTCAAGCCGACCGCCACATGACGAAGACGAACCTGGCCTGGACCGGGATCGCCGACTTCCACGTCTTCATAGCGAAGGACTTCGGGACCACCGGTTTCGTAGAAGCGGACGGCTTTGGCCATGATTTCTTATTCTCCAATCTGCATTGTTGGCTTGCTGCGTCGAATTGCGCTGATTGGACTGTAGGACGCCGCCTGGGTAGCCGCTTCTCATCAGACGACAATGGCTTTTCATTTCATGACACACCCCTTGGGGGAAAGATTCGGGTTGAGGCCGCAGATGCGCTGACAGCCACGTTTAATAGTTTTTGAGGGTTATTGATTCGGATTATCCAGCCTCTGCGGGCAGCATCCGCCCCGCTTTGCCGGAACCTGAATGACAACTTTCATCACTTGAGAACAGAACACATGAGCATGTCGAATAAATGGATTGCGGGTATCGCCTTGAGCTGCGTGTTTCAGGTCGGCTGCGTCTCGAAAGTGGCGCAGCAAGAGCAGTATTCGGGCTTCCTGGCCAATTATCAGGGGCTGGAAGAGCAAACGACGCCGAGCGAACAGAAAGTGCTGCGCTGGGTGGCGCCCGGGTTTGATCCTCGCGCCTATTCCACGGTCGTGTTCAAGGAAGTAGAGCTGTACCCTGCGCCGAAACCGACCGAACGCGTCAACCTGAAAACCCTGCAAGACGTACAGACGATGGCCAGCAACAGCATCAAGACTGCTCTTGCCCCCTCCTACAGCATTGTCTCGAATGCAAAACAGGCACCGGCCGCTTCGCGGACCTTGATCTTGCAGGCGGCAATTACCCATGTCAGCGCCAACAACGAGGGCATGCATTGGTATGAGGCCGTCCCAATCGGCGGGATTATCGGCGCCACTCAAGCCGCTACCGGCCATCGCGATCAGACCGCGGAGATGTTTATTGAAGCCGACCTGATAGATGCCAACACCGGTTTGGCAGTCGCCAAGGTGGTACGCAAGGTGTTCGGCGCGACGTTGAACAACGCCAGCCAGCCTATCGCTGCCAATGACTTCAAGGTCGCACTTAAAGACGTGACGAACGACATGCACGCACTGCTGACCAAGCAGTAACCCTGCGAGATGCCCCATTGCGAGTAGACGTGCGTGGGGTTTCAGCCTCTGGCCTGAACAAACCGTCAGGCCACGAAACGACGTTTTACGAGAGTCCGGCTTGATGAAAATACTGACGTTAACCTTATCGGCCCTGGCATTGCTTGCCAGTTCGCAGGCATTGGCAGTGACGGTGGTGCCACTTAAAAGCCAAACTTCCCAGACGATCCAGCAAGACACCAGCGCCTGCCAATCACAGGCCAATGCCCAATTCCCGATACAGAACACAACGCCATCCGGTGGTCGGGTAAAAGGCGCGACCAAAGCGGCGGTCGTCGGCGCCACTGCCGCGGAGGTTCGAGGCCGGCAACATGACAACCTCTACGACCAGGTCGACGACGATATCAAGCAAGACTATCGCCAGAACAATGCACGCAGCGCCGCCGCGGCCGGTGTGGTGATAGGGGGATCAAGACAACGCCAGGAGCGCCGTCAGGACGCTGCCGCCACCGACCAAAGCATCACCGCCAACAACTCCGTGTACAGCAGTTGCCTGCAACAGCGTGGCTACAACATTTTGCCTTGATCCAGGCGCTCCTTGAGGGAGCGCTGGCCTGCCTGAAAAACCCGCCTCGCAGTTTTCGGATAGCGCCGAAGACCCGTATCGAGCATCATCACTGCCCTCGATAGAAACTCCGTGGGTTACCCTTGCTTGATTCCAGTGATGCTTTTTATGCGCTACTCCAGCCTTCTCTAATGGCTCCCTCCGCACCTTCCGCGCTTGTCTGCTTGTAGCCGTTCAGCTCCCTGACCCGTATGGATCGCGTCAAATCCAGCCTATCCAAACCGTCTGTATACTCAGCCAGAACCGCCGAACGGAGGACCCCCATGCGCTACGCCTTCAAGTTGAAAAATGGTGCCATGGCCCTTTTCGACCCCGATACCGCCTTGCTTTCCATCACGACGCCCTATGGCGATGTTCAAAATTCCACGATTGGCCGGGCTGAATCCCGTCTGCTGGACCTGCTGCTGATGGAGCCCGGCCAGACCAAGAGCCGTGATGAGATCATCGACTACACCTGGAATGACCGCGTGGTTGCCTCCGGCAGTTTGAATCAGGCGGTCTTTTCCCTTAGAAACCTGCTTAATGACAGTCGGGATCATGAGATTCTGATGACGGTTCCTCGACGAGGCTATTGTTTCAACCGTCAGTATGTCGTCGATGCACAGTCAGACTTGCCGGTGCCTACAGAGGAAGCCGCACAACCTTCTGCGCCCGTTATTGAAGAGCCTGTTGCGCCAGCCGAAGATGAGCCTGCCCCGCTACCTTCTGGCAAAACCACAAAATCGACTTACATGACCAAGGCTCTGTCAGTCGCTTATGTCCTGACCTTGGGCGTCTGTGCATTTGCTGGTTTCCACTCTGATTTCGACACACGGAAAGTAGAAGTTTCCAGCCTCAAACAGAACGACCTGACGATCCATGCAGTAGGTAATAGCGTCGCTGAAGCTGAATCACTGAGGGATCTTTCGGCTAAACAGGTGCAACAGGCTTCGCTGAACTTGAAAGGTCAGGTCTGGCTGAACCTGTTTAAATCAAACTATTCCGTTTCATGCGTTCGCCCGGATGAAAGCACTGTAAATTTGCAATTAAATAGCGATCAAAAAGACCTCGCATTGATGATTCGACAATGCCTGGAGACAACCCTATGAAGTCAATACCGCCGATTGCGCACTGGACAGTGCTCGCAATCATCAACGCCGTTTGTATTTTCTCCCTGTTTTATTCGCCATCCTATTACATGGAAAATACCAGTTATCAAACCATTACCCGTCAATGGCTGGAAGACCTGAATCAGCTCAACACTGAAGAGTATTTGACCATCGGCCACGGTCGACTGACGCAAACCACTCTGGAAAGCCTGAACGGAAAAATTCGTAACGCTACGATTACGGCGGACATCATTCGCGAAAGTAAACATCACGTTCAGATAAAAATAAGCAACGTTAAACTTAGCCAGGATTCCGAACTGTTTGCCATTGAAAAAACGCCTGATCTTTTTTTCAGACGCCAGTATGTTTTGCAGGAAGGCGCCGTTCTGAACTACGAATTGATCCCGACCAATGACAAAAACACTGTGTGTTTTTACGTGCACGATCTTGGCCGCCTGCGCTGCATGAATCACTGAGCCTGCTGAAACCGGGTCATTAATAAAAATAATAATTACTGATTTGTATCAAGCGCGCCTTCTCTTCAAAGTCCCTTCTCTATGGTTTTTGGAGCCGTATTTGCTGTTATTCAGCACAAGAGCGGCTCCGGGCTTATCCCGAAACATACATTTTTGCGAGCCGTCATACCGATGATGACCAAGATGCTGGCAGTCCTGTCTCTAGCGGCATTGCCCTTTCATTCAGTGGCACACGATGAATACTCCAACGGCAGCATGGAAATCGATTTCTACTCGATAGAATTGAGCCCGAATGAAAAACTAAAGATGTCGCACCTGCAGATTTACTCCGAGAATGAATCTCATGAAGACGAAGGGGCAAACGACAACTCCCTACCTTCTCCGCCACAACACATTATCAATGACGACCCCGCTCTGATCCTGCTTTGATCATTGTTTTGCGCTTGACTACCTGACCATGGGCAATATGAGTTTTTGACTTTAATCAGCACCGCCGGCGCGTGATCATCCACAGGCCAAGCCTGTGAGCATCATGCGGCTGACACCAGGCTCTGACTGAAAAATCATTAACAAGGAAAGCACGTCAATGCAGCTAAAAAACTTCGCAACCGTTTCGTTTGGTGTATTGCTTTCTCTCAAGGCCATGGCCTATGACAAGGAAGTTTATAGTGCCGAGATGACGCGTGTTGAAAGCAACAAGAAGACGCTGGACGATGAACACTCTCGTTACAAGATTTGCACAGACTATCGAGTTGAAGATTTTTTTGCCTTTGATGCCGCAGCGATCGGCCCGGCAAATGAAACATCGTCAATCTTCGGTTCGAAGATAGCGCCCTGTAAACTTCAGAGCCTGGTGGATTCCCCCTTGAGCGACGCCTATGTTTTTTCCGCGTCGCTGGAGCTTATGCCGGCATTGCCTGGCGCCGTCCATTCAGCTGAAGAGCCTTCCATTCCATGAACATCCCCGATGAAGTCTTTCATGTAACCGCTGCGCCTGCGGACAACGCCAATAGAACCATTGGCCGATGGGAGATGAGCCTCATCCCGGCAGAACATCAGGCGAACATTCGCCAACACAAACTCATGCATAGCCCCAGAGTGCAGTGCAGTCGACTGGAGTTTGATTCGGCTGTCACCATGATCAGCGCTGTCCCTCATGGCTGTGTGAGCTTTGCCATTTCACAGACGTCCGTTGGTCGCCCCATCGTCAATGATCATGAATTGCGCCCCAATGAAATCATCGCGCTGCACAGCGATGAACCTGTGCATTACACCTGCGAGCCGAACGAAACGCTGTTCACCCTGACCACGACGCTGGAACACTATGCGCAGTGCCTGGAAAATCACCCCGCGATCGACGTGCTGGCCAATCGAAAGGAACAGCGCTTTCAGGTGGCCCACTTCAAATTAATACAATCGGCTATTCAAGCCCTCAGCGCTTACGCGGTCGACGTTAAAACCCCTTCTTTAAAGCCGCGTGACAGCTCGAAAACTTCGGGTATTGAAAGTGCGCTGCTGACTTCACTGCTACGGGCTCTGACGCCGGTTGGGCGCTCCGCGCTTAAAACCCCGACCCGAAGAAGGGTTGCGATAGAGGCCATTGAATACATCCACGCCAATGCAAAAAAAGCGCTGTGCATGAAAGCCCTGGTCAAACAACTCAGCACCACAACTCGCACCTTGCATCATGGCTTCGTCGAAACCTTCGGCGTGACGCCGATTGCCTACATTAGAAATGTAAGGCTCGCCAATGTTCGTCGAGACTTGATCCGCAACACCTGGCCAACCGTCACTGAAACGGCGATGTATTGGAACTTCCATCACCTGAGCAGGTTTTCCAAGGCGTATCACGATGCTTATGGGGAAGTGCCCTCGGAAACCGCCCGGCGCCACTCATCAAAACTGCAACTTCGATAAGCGCCAGTTGCAAAAATAACAATCATTAATTTTCCTCCACCCCCCACATAGCCCACATTGCTTATTTCTCAGCCGAAGGGACCAGCATGCGCTATCGATTGAATTCATTACCGCTCAAACAGAAGATCTTCTTTTGCCTGGCCGCTTATTTATGTGGTGTCGCGTTAGCTTGGCTGATTGACGGTTTATAACGCAGAAAAATATCAATCATTGATTTCTATCAACCTTCGCGATCACTCAAATTCCTGGCCTTCACCTCACCACCGACAACCTTGTAGAAGGACTTCACCTCCCATGCTATTTCGAAACCTTGGCTTCGTTTCGCTGCTTTCGTTACTGTCTTTTCAGGCACTCGCGGATGACAAAGGTTTGTATCTTGGCGCTGGCGTCAGCAGCATTGAAACCGACAAATCCCATCTAAGCGATGACGACACCAGCTATAAGGTTTTTGCAGGCTATCGTCTAAACAGTTATCTGGCGTTCGAAGGCGCCTTTGTTGATCTTGGCCAGTTCGAAGACAAGAATCTTGATTTCGATGGAAAATCCGTTCAAGCCGCTGCCCATATCGGCTTTCCGATAGGTGACCGCATACGATTGTTCGGCAGTGTCGGTGCTCACGCCTGGGATGCAGACGGTAATGCCAGCGATGACGACACGGGCGTGGACCTGACTTACGGTGCCGGCGTTGAATTTGATGTATTTCGCAACATTGGTATCCGTGCCGAATATGAAGTTCTGCAAGTCGGCGAAATCGATCTGAATCAAACAACGGCCTCTGCATACATCCTCTGGTAATACGCACTTGCATTGAGCGGTCGTATCGGTCGCTCAATGCATACACCGATTCCCTCTTCCATACCAAGAAGCTGATGATCGATCACGACCTTTTAAGTGACGCCGAACGAGCGGCAATCAACGCCGCCCTCCAGGGCCCGGGATTGCCACTTCAAACAACCTTGATCGTTGATGATGACGACGCCACACGCGAGTTGCTGGCCGAAATTCTCCAGGTCAATGGCGTCGCCTGCGTCACGGCTGACGGTGTCGCCGAGGCTTTGTGTTTGTTGGAAATCGACAGTTCAATCGGGCTGGTGATTACGGACTTGCGTATGCATCCGCTGGGTGGCCTGGCGTTGATTCGCGAGATCCGCAAGTCCGAGTGGGCGGATCTGCCCATTGTCATCGTTTCCGGAGATGCAGAAGTTCGAGATGCCATCGAGGCCATGCATTTGAATGTGGTGGACTTTCTGCTGAAGCCGATTGACGCCTACGAGTTGATCAACCTGGTTCAGTTGGAACTGGGTTTAAAGGGAACGGGTTCACATCGAGTCACTCCTCATCTCCCCTGCTACGCTGATGACTCAACGGAGGTCAGGGAACACCGCGACAAAAACGAGACCGCCTGATGGTCGAACACCCGTAGATCAACCTCAGCAGATGACTCTATGAAAGACACCATTCGCTACGCCGAATACTTGCACAAGATCGGAGCGGGTCGCCGCGAAATACCCATGCGTGAGTTGGTCTGCGCCCCGGTTCGCAATACCGATGGCCACTGGCAGGCCGCCCCACACAAAGCGGTGAAATTACGTGGCGGCGAGATCGCCGCCATCCTCAAGCCCTATCTCAATGTCCGGTTCATGGAGCAACTTCGCGCCGTGGTGCCGCTGGCCCTGTACCTGGTGCTGTTCCAGATCATCATCCTGCGCCAGTTGGTTGAGGACTCGATGCTGGTCACGGCCGGCCTGTTCGCCGTCATCGTCGGCCTGATGCTGTTCATGGAAGGCCTGAAACTCGGCCTGATGCCCTTCGGCGAAATCATCGGCAGCAACCTTCCACGCAAGTTATCGCTGCCAGTGGTGTTGCTGGTGACCCTGCTGCTGGGCATCGGGGTGACGTTCGCCGAGCCCGCCATTGGCGCACTGCGCGCCGCCGGGCAGAACGTTTCTGCAGAGCGGGCGCCCTACCTATGGGCGATCCTCAATCAGTGGACCAGCGCGCTGGTTCTGGTGGTGGGGGCCAGCGTCGGTCTGGCTGCCGTCATCGGCACGCTGCGCTTCCTCTACGGCTGGAGCCTGAAGCCGTTGATCTATTTATCACTCGCGCCCGTTCTGCTGCTGACGGTGTACATGAGCAGTGATCCTGAGCTGGCAAAGATTATCGGCCTGGCCTGGGATGCCGGCGCGGTCACCACCGGGCCGGTCACTGTCCCGCTGGTGCTGGCGTTGGGCATTGGCATCGCGGCAGCCGCGGGCAAGGGCGGTTCCGGGCTGTCCGGGTTCGGTATTGTCACCCTCGCCTCGTTGTTTCCTGTCATTGGCGTCATGCTGCTGGGCCTGTACGTGTCGGCCATCTCCTCGCCGGCAGACATCATCGCCGCGGCGCAGGTCGCAGCCAGTGCCGGACAAACGGCGGCTGACTGGCACACGGTCAGCCCGGGACTGGAGATTGTTTCCGGGCTGCGGGCCATCGTGCCGCTGGTGATATTCCTGCTGATCGTACTGAGACTGTTGCTGCGCCAAAGCCTGCCACGGCGCGGAGAGATCTTCCTCGGCATCGCCCTGACCGTGGTGGGCATGTGCGTGTTCAATCTCGGGTTGACCTACGGTCTGTCGAAGCTGGGAGGCAGTGCGGGTTCGCTGATTCCCGCGGCCTTCATGCAGACTCCAGGCGCGGACGACTCCCCGCTCTACCGGTATGAGGTGGGGTTGATTCTGGCCCTGGTGTTCGCCTGGGTGCTCGGGTACGGGGCGACCGTCGCCGAACCCGCGCTGAATGCGCTCGGCGTCACCGCCGAGACGCTGACCAACGGGTTTATCCGCAAGCGCGGCCTTATCCGTGCGGTATCGATAGGAGTCGCCTGCGGCATTGCCGTGGGGGTGGCCAAGTTGGTGTTCGGCCTGCCACTGGTCTGGCTGGTGGTGCCGCCCTACCTGTTCGCGGTGGTACTGACGATTTTTTCCACCGAGGAGTTTGTCAACGTGGCCTGGGACAGCGCGGGTGTCACTACCGGGCCAATCACCGTTCCGCTGGTTCTGGCCATGGGCCTGGGACTGGGCAATGCGACCAACGCCGTCGAGGGTTTCGGCATTCTTTGCATGGCCTCCGTCGGCCCGGTGATCAGCGTCATGCTCCTCGGACAGTGGGCGCGTTTCCAGTTGTGGAGACAGACAAAGGCCGCCACCGAAGAGCCAGCGAAGCAATTAATGGGCACAGGAGAAGCAGGATGAAAGCGGAAGGCATTACCTACCTCACTGACGTTGCACTGATCACCTGCATTGTCCCCGTCGGGCGCGCGGATCTTGTAATCCGCGCGGCCCAGGGCATGGGCGCGCCAGGCGCCATTGTTTACCACGCCAACGGGATCGGCCCCCGTGAGCGACTCGGCCTGCTCAGCATCGCCATCGATGCGGAAAAGGAAGTGGTGAGCCTGCTGGTCGCTGCCGACTACCAGGGCGCAGTACTCGAGGCGATCTATCACGCGGCCAATCTGCATGTTCCCGGTGCTGGAATGATCTATGCGACACCCGTGGAAAAAGTGGCGACCTACATCCCCCGCGAGATGCTGAAACAGGAGAATGCCTCGTGAGCGTGGCGGTCGCGGGAGTACCGGGTGGGGCTGCAAAACTCATTACCTGCGTGTTGCCCGACGATGGCACGGAACGCAATCTGCTGCAGCTATTGCGAGAGGTGCATGGCATTACGCGTGCAGACAGCGTTCATTGCCGTGGCGTGGCCATCCTGCAGGCCGCCAAAGCGCCCCCGAACGAAGTGCCTGAGGCGACTCTGTCTCGAGTGGTCAATGTGGTGGTCGATGAAGCTCAGGCAGATGAGGTGTTCGACTTCATCTGTGTAAACGCCAGGCTGACCGAGCCTGGCAGAGGGTTGATGTACATGTCGGCGTTGAATTTCGCTACTGCAGTGGCGATGCCTGAGGGAGTAACGGAAGAACACGAGGGGAACCCGGCATAGCGGCGCACGCTATCAGGCTAATGCGTTGCAAACACCACACCTACCTCCTTGGCATATTTCAACCATGCGTCCTTGAGCCGCTGCACCGTCTCTGGTCGGGCAGCGGCCAGGTCTGTGGTTTCGCCGCGGTCCTGCGCCACATTGAACAACTGCCATTGCGGCGGCTGCGCGTCGCCGCCAAACCCTGCTTGCGGGCGCATGCCCAACAGTTTGAGGTTTCCCTCCCGGTAATAAGCATTGCCAAACAGTTCGCCGGCCAAGCTGTCATGACGGTGCGGGCTACCTTCTCCGGCGAGCATTGAGCGCATTGATTGGCCTGTAATCGGGTGTTTGCTCACGTCGGTTGGCGCCTCGATTCCCGCCAGGTCGAGGAAGGTGGGCGCCAGGTCATCAACCCGCGCCATACCGCGTTCCACACCCTGACGACGCAGTGTCTTGGGCAGTTGGATGATTGCCGGCACGCTGATGCCACCTTCGGCCGTGGTGCCTTTGAACAAATGGAACGGTGCGGCGCTGACCTCTGCCCAACGCAGGCCGTAGTCGATTTGCGACCCTGCCTGACCGAGGTTGGCGTAACGGTTATCGGTGCGCGGGCCTGGCGGATAGAACTGGGCGTGGTTCTCTCCTGCCGCGCCGTTGTCCGACATAAATACAATCAACGTGTTGTCGTACTGGCCGCTCTGGCGCAGGTAATCCACCACTCGGCCAATGTTGTGATCGAGGTTATCGACCATGGCCGCGTAGATTTCCATCTTCCGCGCTTCAACACGTTGCTGTTCCGGGCTCAGTTGCTGCCAGCCTGGCAGTTTTGGATTCACCGGGAGCGGGTTCGCAGGCTGGGCGTCGTTCGCCATAAGGCCAAGACTTTTCATCCGTTCGATACGCGCCAGACGTACGCTGTCATACCCCTGATCAAACCGCCCTTTGTACTTATCGAGGTATTCCTTGGGTGCCTGCAAGGGCCAGTGCGGAGAGGTGTAAGCGGCGTAGGCAAAAAACGGCTTGCCGTCCTTTTGGCTGTTTTGCAGGTAGCTGATCAGCTTGTCGGTGTAGAAGTCGGTGGAATAGAAACTCTCCGGCAACTCTACCGCTTTGCCGTTTTCACGGTAGTGCACCTGCTCGATTTTTGTCGGGTCGATATTCGAGGGTTTGAAGTGGGCAGCCCCGCCCTCCAGCAGGGTAAAAGACTGCTCGAACCCGCGTTGATCCGGTCCCTGATCCGCCTCCAGCCCCAAGTGCCATTTACCGACCATGAGGGTGTTGTAACCGCCCTCCTTCAGCAACTCGGCAATCGAGTAGGAACGTTGATTCAGGTAACCCTCATAACCCGGCTTACCCCGTTGAAACGGCTGCAAGGCCTCCGCCATGGTGCCAAGCCCGGCGAGGTGATTGTCGGCGCCGGACATCAGCATAGAGCGCGTGATCGAACAGGTCGGTGCCGCGTACATGCTGGTGAGCTGCAAGCCTTGATGGGCGAGTTCATCCAGGGTGGGTGTATTGATTTCTCCACCAAAACTGCCCAGGTCGGAATACCCCAGGTCGTCGGCCAGAATCAGCAAAATATTGGGTTGCTTCGCATCAGCACTGGCCGCCATGGCCAGGCTGCTACTGAGTGTCAGTGCACCCAACAGTAACGTCAGGGGCATGCGCAAAAGAGGCATGTTTTCTCTCTTATTCTGTTCAATCGAAGACCATGGATTTTGCTACGAGCCAGGCGCGGTGCTTATTCTTCGAATATCGCCACCGCCCGAACAAACCCCGCTGACGCATGCTTGATCTTGTAGGGGAAACACGACACCACGAACCCGCTGGCCGGCAGGGCTTCAAGGTTGGCGAGCTTTTCCATTTGCCCATAACCGATATCGCGCCCGGCTTTGTGCCCCTCCCAAATAATCGAGGCATCACCGTCAGCGGCAAAACGCTCGCGGGTGTACCTGAACGGTGCGTCCCAACTCCAGGCATCGGTGCCGACGACGCGCACACCGCGCTCCAGCAGATACAGGGTGGCTTCACGGCCAATGCCGACGCCGGCATCGAGGTAACCCGGTTGCCCAAATATCGCGCCGGCCCGGGTGTTGATCAGCACGATGTCCAGCGGCTGCAACTCATGGCCAATTCGCGCCAGTTCGGCTTCAATCTCATCGGCGGTCACCACGTGCCCGTCCGCCATGTGCCGGAAATCCAGTTTCACGCCCGGTTGCAGGCACCACTCCAGCGGCAACTCGTCGATGCCAAACGCCGGTTCACCACCATTCGTGGTCGAGGCGTAATGCCAGGGCGCATCCATGTGCGTTCCACTGTGAGTGGTGATGTGCAGCCGCTCGGCCGCCCAGGATTCGTTGCCGGGCATCTGATCGAGTTGCAATCCCGGGAACATCGCCGACGCCATCAAGGCCAAGGTCGTTGAGCAAACGGTTATGACGTTTGATGAAGACAAGGTGATTATCGAAGCTCAGTACAAGAATATGTGCCAGTTCGGTATGCGGCCGATGATTGATATACATGTCGATGTTGGTGCTAATCGCGCACGCCGGATTATTGAGCAGCTTCGCCAATCCACCTCTTGAGTACACGGCGCAGGCAACTTCACTGAGTGTGCTGCGTCTGTGGTTCGGAGCTTGGCGGGTGAAATCACACCCCGCGAGAACCTCGCTCGGCTTCGATCACGATTGTCATCCTCTCGACTAGGCTTAAGGGTCACGTCTCCAGTGTATTCGAGCGCTGTTCTCCACCCTGCGAGCGAGTGCGATTACGGAGTTCCTGTCGCATCACCGGGTGGTTTACGTTGATGAAACGGGAAGGTTAAGGAGATGTAAACAACCCTCCCAATGCGGCCCCATGCATCCCTTCACGAGAACAGGTAACGGTATGAGCACCGCTGTGACTCCACAAGAAATCGGTACCAAGATGGGAGCGATGGGGTATCTGCCGGTGGCACTGTTCGGCGCCATCATGGCGCTCAGTAGCCTGGCCGTGGCATGGCGCATGGCGCACACATATTTCGGTGCGCCCCAGTGGATCGGCGAGTTTACAGGCTACATGGCGATGCTGGGTTTCGTAGGCCTGGTGGTTGGCTATGCGGTCAAAATGTGGAGCAGCTTCGAATTAGTAAAAGCGGAGTTCAATCACCCCATCGCAGGCAGCCTCTTCGGAACACCGTTGATCAGTCTTTTACTGCTGCCCATTTTGCTGGCTGAAATCAGCCTTCCGCTGGCACGCATTGTCTGGGTACTGGGTACCGTTGGAATGACGCTGTTTGCCTGGATGATTGTCCATCGCTGGATGAGCGTTCAGCTGCAGGTAGAACACACAGCGCCAGCATGGATCATCCCGGTGGTAGGCATGATCAACGTGCCGCTCGCCGTTCCAATGCTGCATTTCCAATCGATCCATGGCGTCATGATTTTTTCGCTAGCCGTGGGTTTGTTCTTCGCAATACCGCTGTTTACGATGATTTTTTCGCGCTTGATGTTCCAGGCGCCCATGCCGACAACCTTGCAGCCGTCCCTGATGATTGTGGTCGCCCCATTCGCAGTCGGTTTCTCGTCCTACGTCACGACCATCGGTCAAATTGATGCGTTCGCCGAAGCGTTGCTCATGCTAATGCTGTTCTTGCTGGCAGTCGTGATCGGGCGTCTATGGAGCCTGGCTGGTTGCTGTCCATTTCGCGTGGCTTGGTGGTCTGTAAGCTTTCCGTTAGCGTCTTCGGCTTCCGCTGCAATGCGCTACGCAGCCTACGAGCAAAACGAATACGCCAACGGTATTGCACTATTTTTACTAACCCTGGCCTCCAGCGTGATTCTCGGATTGTTAGCACGGACGTTGCTCGGCATCCTCCGCGGCGAGTTGCGCGCCCTGACCGGTGATCTCACTGCGCACTGAAAGCTGGAAAGGCATTCTAAATAGGGCTTTAAGATTTTCTTCAGTGAGGCGCAGTTACTAAAACGAAAAATGCCCCGCAGGCGTATACCAGCGGAGCATTTCTTTTTTGTTTATAAAGCCCGGCTTGGGCGGAGGCACACAAGGGTGTTCACGCCAGACGATGGATCAGCGTGCGATCCGAACCATCAGAAGCGACCTGCATGCCTGGCGTATGGTCTGAGCCATCGGCGGCAAGGGTTTGGCCTTGTGGCGTGTGATCCGCCCCATCGGAGGCAAGCGCCTGGCCTTGTGGCGTGTGATCCGCCCCATCGGAGGCAAGCGCCTGGCCTTGTGGCGTGTGATCCGAACCATCAGTGGCAATAGTCTGTTGGTATTCAGTGGCCTGGGTGAAGAAGTGATCTTCCTGATTGCTCGGTACCGCGAATGCGCTAACGCTGAGTGCAAAGGTGGCGACAGCAAGTAATTGGGTAACAGTTTTCATGGTCTTTTCTCTAGTCAGTATTGAATGATGGCCCGCACTGGGAGCACGGGCCGGTATCCGCTTAGAAAGGGCGCAGCGGCAGGAACTTGCCGTCGAGGGTGATCACTGCGCGGTGGCCGCCTTCTGGGTCTTCGACTTTTTTCATGTCCAGTTTGAAGTTGATCGCGCTGATGATGCCGTCGCCGAACTGCTCATGAACCAGGGACTTCAGGGTGGTGCCGTAGATCTGGATCATTTCGTAGAAGCGGTAAATGGTCGGGTCAGTTGGGACGCCAGACAGGCTGCCGCGCAGCGGGATGACTTGCAGGCGGGCTACCGAGTCGGCGTCCAGGTCCAGTTTTTGGCCAATCACTTTGGCTGCGCTTTCTGGCAGTGGGTGTTGACCGAGCAGAGCGGCGGTGACATAAGCCAGGCCCAGGCCAGTGCCTTCAGCCAGGTCGGCAAAGGACAGACCTTTGTTGGCTTTTGCGTCCAGAATTTCGGCGGTCAGTTGCAGGCTGGTGTCGTTGTAAGCGTGAGACTGTTGCATGGTGGATCTCCTGTCGGGTGTCACTGAGTGGATGTTGCCGGGTGGGTGTCGCTTGGGTGTGAAGCAATGTTCTGCCGATTCACCGATAGCGTCCAAGACCGATATCCAATGCAGCACATAAGCAGGACCTATGCATTGTGAGTGCGGGATTCACAAGCGCAGAAACGCCAGAGATGCTGTTATCTCGGGCGGATATCTCGTTGGGAGTTATTGCGCGCAGGTGGCCGCGGGAGAGCCGGCACATATGGCGTGCGAATTAAGATTATTTGGCAGTAATAAGCATTAGAGAAATAATCAACGGCATGATCTGCCAAAACATGGCGTATTTTTAGTTCAATACGCAACCACCTGCCCTACCCCTTCGCCCTAAACTTTTATCTCCCTAATCAGTCACCGAGCTGCTCCAAGATGGAAGATTTAGCGCTGTATCTCTTAGCCCTCTCAATGATCTTTTTGATGCCTGGCCCCGATATGATCCTGCTCCTGCAAACCGGTGCGAGACAGGGCCGAACTGCGGCGCTGGCAACAGCCTTGGGTCTTGCAATTGCCCGAGCCTGCCACGTAGCACTGACTGCGATGGGACTGGCAACATTATTCAAAATTCTGCCTTGGACGTTCGACGTCGTAAAATATGCAGGGGCTGCATATCTACTCTGGATTGGACTACAAATGTTCAAAATCAGTGGGGAAAGCTCTTGCGCAACCGAGGACAACCACCTGCCACCACCCTCCTTGAGAGCGGCTGTTCGGCGTGGGCTACTGACCAACTTGCTTAACCCAAAGGCGCTATTGTTCTGCTCGGTTTTGCTGCCTCAGTTCCTGGATCCCAATCGATCTTCGGTTTGGGAGCAACTGGCAGTGCTAGGTGCGGTGCTGGTTATCACGGGCCTTGCCTTCGACTCTGTGTATGCGACGGCAAGTGCGTGGGTAGGTCGCTGGTTGGAGCGAAATGCCAAGGCGCAGCGGATTCAGCAATGGCTATTCGGCACGCTGCTAATCGGGTTCGCTGTGCGTTTGGCGTTCATTCAGCAAGGCTGAGTAAACGCCCATCTGGAGAACATGATCCGTGCCGCCTGCCTGAAGGTCGAATTCTCCAGGCAGTCGGCAAGTGCAGCCTATTTCTGCAAGTTAACCAGCGGCTCGCCCTTCTTGACGATGTAGGTCGCCAGTTCCGAGCCTGTGGTCGTGCCGATGTTAGTCGCGATGTGCGCCGTCCCTTCCGGGATGTACAAGGAGTCCCCCGCCTTGAGCGTCACGGTCGGTTGCCCTTCGAGTTCATACTGGAAGATGCCACTGATGACGTAAGCCACTTCCACGCCTGGGTGAGAATGCTTGGGCGCTGCGACACCCGGCTCAAAATCAACGCGAACCTGGATCACCTCACGGTCGGAACCACCGAGATCGCGTTTGACCAGATCGGTGCGATGGAGCCCTGTCTGCCAGCTTTTTGCCGCTGGCGTCTCTTGAGCCTGTGCCATCCCTGCGAATGCAGAGAGGGATAAGGCGGCGGCCAGGGCTGTACCAAGGATGCCGACAGTCTTGAGGGTATTGAAACGAGACATTGAGTTTCTCCGGTCAGTGCGCGGTAGAGGCCGTGTATGGGTCCGCTCGTGCGGTGTATCCATTTCAGATCAATGTTGTATCTCGCTCATGTCGGGCAGGCTGGGATTTTGTAAGCGCAGGTAGCTGGCAATAGAAGGGATACGTTCTGATACAAACCCTGCAGGCATGATCGCTCTCCAACGGCGCACCGATTAATACTGAAGTATGAGCCCCCCATATAAAGTGACTATTTCGCATAAACCTATGCACGACTGATTATTTTCCTCCGGAAAGGTACTCTACTTTCAAAGGTTCCAGAGGACTTCATCATGAACAAGTTACTGATGAAAACAATTGGCATAGTATCCTCCCTGGGTTCGATCTATTTGAACTCAGCAGTCGTCAATATAGATTGTGAATCAAACCTGAATGAATCGTTTTTTGAAAACGGTTCGCGCTCCTGCGACAGTGATAGCGCCTCAAAACCAAGTAAAACCGCCTCAGATCCCGCAACGCGCTTAGTCCACGACACTGATCGTCTGAGCGCAGGTTCTCACCTTGTGAGTCCACGCAAGTTCTATGTCCATCACGGCATCTATCTTGGCGATGGCAAGGTGGCTCATTACGCTGGATTGAGTGCATCGCTGCAAGCCGGCCCGATTGAAGTCACTGACCTCGCTCACTTCGGCAATGGCAGTTCAGTCTGGGTTCATCAGGAACAATGTGCCTTTTCCAGCGACGAGATCATTATAAGAGCCCTCTCCAGAGTCGGAGAATCACAGTACAAAATCCTGTCGAACAACTGCGAGCACTTTTGCAATTGGTGTATTAACGGTAATAGTTATAGCGCGCAAGTATCCGAGTACCTCCATCGTCCCTTGCGCCTGGTTCGCATGTTCCTTTCATCGAAGACCGGTTTAATTGCATAGTCACTCACTTACCCTTCCACCGTCTTCATTCGTCGCAACACAGTTGCGACGTCGTTTTTTGCTACGAGCCAACGCTCGTTGATATCCGACAATGGGTTTTGCTTGCTGCAATGTCTTCGGGGGTGTTCACTGCAATCACCCGTGATGCAATGCACAACCAGCAGGCCTGTTGATTGATATGAAAATCTCAATTGAACCGACGGTAGCTGTAGAAAATCCACACCCCCTCGCCCCTCGTACACTCCTCCAGAGATCCGGCGCCGCTTCGCTCGCCAGCATCATTTTCATCATCGACACACTCACCTCCATACATATCGCCATAGCGGTGCTCTACGTCGCCGTCATTCTGATGTCGGTAAACCTGTTTTCCAGGAAGGGGGTGATTGGCGTTTCGCTCTGCTGCATTGGATTGACGTTAACTGCCTTTTTTCTTTCCCATGGCACCGATTTCAATAGCTCGGCGTTCGCCCGTTGCCTTGTCAGTCTGTCTGCGATTGGGATCACCACTTTACTGGCACTCAAAAACAAAGCCGCCAATGATGAGTTGCAGGAACAAGTGCGTCTGCTCGCGCAAACCCATGACGCCATCATTGTTCGAAACATGAATGGCATCATCACTACGTGGAGTCCGGGCGCCGAAGCCTTGTATGGTTGGTCCAAAGCACAGGCCATAGGTCAGGACTTTCGAACGCTTCTGCGGCCACAACTGACGCTCACCTGGGAGCAGGTGATGAACTCGCTGATTGAAACCGGCCGATGGGAAGGCGAAGTTGTGGAACACCGGCGTGACGGATCACCCGTGACGGTTGTAAGTCGTTGCTCCCTGTCACGGGACGAGAAAAATCAGCCAAAAGCGGTTCTGGCGACTCACAACGACATCACCGAGCAAAAAAGGGCCATCAATGCTCTGCGACGCAGCGAAGCGTTCCTGGCCGGTGCTCAGTGGCTGAGTCAAACCGGCAGCATTGGTCTAAAGATTCCAAGCGGGGAAATGTATTGGTCAACCGAAGCCCGGCGAATATTCGAATTCGGTGATGAAGAACTGCCATTGCTGTCCAGCGTGCTCAAGAAAACTCATCCGGATGATCTGGACTTGGTGAAAACATCGATCAAGCACGCCTACCAGAAAGAGCCTCACATCAAAGTGGAATATCGGCTGTTAATGGTCGATGGGCGGGTCAAGCATGTACAAATGCTGGCTCATCCTGTCCATGATGCCGCTGGCAATTTTGAGTACATTGGTGCGCTGATGGATGTGACGGATGCCAAAATGTCGGAGGAAGCTCTCCATCGCGCCCAAACAGAATTGGCTCACGTAACCCGGATCACTACGCTGGGTGAACTGGCAGCATCGATAGCCCATGAGGTTAACCAGCCATTGGCTGCCGTGACCACCAATGGCACCGCCGGTTTGCGTTGGTTAAATCGCGAGGTGCCAGACCTCGACGAAGTGCGTAGCGCGATGGAGCGGATGATGAGCGAGACGCATCGAGCGAGCGAGGTGATTCGGCGTATCCGGGCAATGTCACGCAAAACCGATCCTCAAAGCGCTCCGGTAGACCTGATGGAGGTTATTGAAGAGGCATTGGCGTTGGTCGACAGGGAGGTCAGGCGGAACAAAATTGTGCTAGACCATCAATACGATACCGCGGCGGCCGAGATCATCGGTGACCGCGTGCAACTCCAGCAGGTGATCATCAATCTGATCATAAATGGCGTGCAGGCGATGTCCGCTACCAAAGGTAAACCTCGCACGCTCCATTTGCGCCTTCGACGTTCCGGTGCGGGCGAGGTGTGTGTTGATGTCCAGGACAATGGCCCCGGTATTTCGCCACAAAGCATGCCCAAGCTCTTCAACGCCTTCTACACCACCAAACCAGACGGGATGGGAATGGGGTTATCCATTTGCCGCTCGATCATCGATGCCCATGGAGGCCGCATCTGGGCAACCAGTGAAGCCGGAGAAGGCGCCGTATTTCACTTGTCTTTCCCGACCAACAATAAGGAGTCTGCGTGAACGACGATTCTTCTTCCTTGGCCAAGGGGCCTGTTGTGTTTGTGATAGATGACGAAGCCCCCATGCGCGAAGCGCTCAGCAGTCTTTTCCGATCGGTAGGTCTTCGAGTAGAGACGTTTTCATCCCCGACGGAGTTTCTGCAATCTCCCGATCCCGATTCGCCCAGCTGTCTGGTCCTCGATGTACGCCTTCAAGGCGCAAGTGGCCTGGAGTTCCAGCATCAGTTGGCTGAATCGAAGGTCGCCTTGCCGATCATTTTCATCTCGGGTCATGGCGACATCGCCATGTCAGTCAAAGCGATGAAAGCCGGTGCCGTGGATTTTCTGGTCAAGCCGTTCCGCGATCAGGATTTGCTGGATGCCGTCGCCGCCGCGCACCAGAGGGATGCCAAGCGCCGAGAGATCGACCAGCAAGACGCAGGATTGCATGCTTGCTACCAATCGCTGACAGCCCGTGAACGGGAGGTCATGGCCCACGCAGCCAAGGGTTTGATGAATAAACAAATCGCGGGAGAAATGAATCTGAGTGAAATTACCGTCAAAATCCATCGCGGGCATGTGATGAAAAAAATGCGCGCGAAGTCATTTGCAGACCTGGTTCGAATGGCGGAAACCCTGGGAGTCGGGCCAAAACGCTAAGCAGTACATACATGTGTATGATTTCTTTCAGGGCCATCCGCAAATAGAGTGGAATTGGCGCGATGGCTATTTAGCTGTTTCGAATCCATTCATGTCGCGCCCAGGATCTGCGCAGTGAATAAAATCCCTGTGATCTCCATCGTCGACGATGACGCACCTGGCCGAATCGCTCTCAGTAGTCTGGTACGGTCCATGGGCTGTGAACCTAGTCTTTTTTCCTGTGCCGAAGATTTTCTCGCCAGCGCAAGAAGCTACGAGACGGACTGCCTGATTTCAGACGTCCAGATGCCGGGTATGACGGGGCTGGAACTGCAAGCCGAACTGCTCAGTAAAGGGCACGACATCCCCATAATTTTCATCACCGCGTACCCAGAGGAGTCAGTTCGCAAACGTGCGAAATCCTCGGGAGCGATCTGTTTTCTCAGCAAGCCATTTGATGGACAAGTGATGATTGACTGTATTGAACAGATTTTGAAGAATAGAGAGGCAAGTATCACCTATACCCAAGTATTACCCTCTACCACTTATACCTTAGACAAGTGAAACCTACGTAGACGTGCTAATTAAATCATCATCACTCACAATACAAACAAGCCAACGAAGCGGTTCTAGAAAAAAGCCGGATCTAAACCCAGTTAATTGATCCGGTTTTTACCATCCGCTTACCGGCTCATGGACAATGAGTCAGATGCCCCTTGAACATCGCTCATTGAGTTGAAGCACAATGGCGGGCCGCAGCCCTGGTGGTGATGACGATGAATAGAAATGACCTTCGCAAAATCGACTTCAGCCTTTTGATTGTTTTCGAAACATTGATGCACGAAAGGAATCTTACACGTGCCGGTGAGAAGTTGTTTCTTTGCCAATCAGCCATCAGCGCTTCTTTAAATCGACTGCGTCAATTTTTCGATGATCCGCTGTTCATTCGCATGGGTAGAACCATGGAGCCTACGAGCAGAGCATTTGAAATACAGCGTACTTTAACCCCAGCGCTGGACACCATGGCTGCTGCGCTGGGCAACACCAGCGAATTTGATCCTGTCACCAGCGCAACAGTCTTCAGAATAGGGCTCTCCGATGACGTGGAGTATTCATTGCTGCCTGAACTGCTTCGCCAACTGCGAATGGAAGCCCCTCAAGTCAGCTTCGTAGTGCGTCGTACCGATCACTCATTACTGGCACATCAGCTCTCAACAGGTGAGGTGTCATTGGGTGTATGTCACTGTCGTGAGCTTCCCGCCAATGCCAAACGAAAATTTCTGCGAAGCATCCGCCCTTCCGTTTTGAGTGCAAACGCTTACGCAGGAGCGTTGGACATCAACGAGTACAGCAATCGACCGCACGTTTCTGTTTCAGTCAATGGTGAAACGTCCGATTATATTGACCGAGCGTTGGGATCTCTTGGGCGGCAACGTCAAGTTGTCCTCGCAGTTCCACAATACAGTGCTCTTAAAACACTACTCGAAGGCACGGATTTGCTAGCCGTAGTGCCTGATTACGTAGCCAGAGCCATGACTCGGCAAAGTGGATTACGCGCGGATCCCGTTCCGATGCCCCTCCCTGCCCTCGATCTTTCAATGTCATGGAGCGCCACGCTGGACAACGATCCCGCAGAGCGTTGGTTGCGCTCACGCGTTAGTCATTACCTGAGCGAAAAAAATGCAACGCTGATCGAAATAAGCCCGACAAAGGTGGCTGCTTAATATCCTGATCAACAATAGCGCCCACCCACGTCTTATTGTTGCTTTACTTGGCTGTGGATTTTGCGGGACTTCCATCTTTTATTTTCAGCCAAGAGAAAGTTGCACGCACATTAGATTGATCCAACATAACCAATGAATCATTGCTCCTTCTTGTTCTTGGACGGCATTCAACGAGCAATCTAACATCGGCCTTCGAAATTCCACCCATGCCCTAAACACCGGAACTTGCCTATGAAAGCGCTCATTGAAGGTTTCATCAAGTTTCAAAAAGAAGTGTTCCCGCAGCGAACCGACCTCTTCAAATACCTTGCCACGACTCAAAATCCAAAAGTTTTATTTATCACGTGTTCGGACAGTAGAGTTATTCCGGAATTGCTGACACAGCAGGAGCCAGGAGAGCTATTCGTTATTCGTAATGCTGGAAATATAGTGCCGTCCTATGGACCACAACCTGGCGGCGTGACGGCCTCTGTCGAATACGCCGTTGCGGTACTTGGCGTTGAAGATATCGTCATCTGCGGGCACTCCGATTGCGGGGCAATGACCGCCGTTTCAAGTGGAAAATCGTTGAACCATCTGCCGGCTGTAGCCGCCTGGATGAGCTACGCGGAGTCTGCAAAGGTGATGAATGCGACCCGTACGCACGCCTCCGATAAAGAGCGCGTCAGCTCCATGGTTCGAGAAAACGTGATCGCTCAACTCTCCAACTTAAAAACCCACCCGAGCGTCAGACTCGCTCTAGAGCAAAAAAAACTGAACCTGCATGGCTGGGTCTATGACATAGAAACCGGGTCAATTGACACGCTTGACGGAAAAACAAATACGTTCGTTTCACTCGCAGAGTTCCCTGAAACAAAGGCATAACCTCAGCAACTCCTATCGAAAACCTGGGAAACCTATCGGGAGTAAAAATCATGGCCGACTCTGAAACTCGTCCACCGCTACCACCTTTCACTCGTGAGACGGCGATCCTCAAAGTCCGTCTTGCCGAAGATGGCTGGAACACACGAGATGCGGAAAAGGTTTCTCTCGCCTACACGCCTGATACCAAATGGCGAAATCGCGTCGACTTCGCAACAAATCGCGCAGAGGCCGCTGCGTTCTTGACCAGAAAATGGAACAAAGAACTGGAATATCGACTGATCAAAGAACTGTGGGCGTTCACCGATAATCGCATCGCTGTGCGGTATACCTATGAATGGCATGACGACTCAGGTAATTGGTTCCGCTCCTACGGGAACGAAAATTGGGAGTTCGCTGAAAACGGTCTGATGGCACATCGTTTTGCCTGCATCAACGATATGCCAATCAAAGAGACAGAGCGAAAATTCCGTTGGCCACTCGGCCGTCGTCCTGATGATCATCCTGGCCTTTCTGATTTGGGTCTTTAACGTGCACCTTCTCGACCAAGGTAATCAGGCAGAAAATTGGGCGGTGCTTTTTTTGTTGGCCGCCCCCAGTTGATCATTTGGTAAGTGCTCATGCGCTTGCCAACGCGATTTTCAGGTCTACGCAAAGACTACTGTGCGAGATTGTCTCCCAACGCCGCCCATTTGAGTGCCAGTAATTTCGCGACGGTCTCTGGCAATTCGGCGAACCACTCCTGGAGCGGACGCACGATTGGCGTTTGAGGCTCTTCTCTCGCAGCACCAGTAGTCCAAACAACACCATAGCGGGAAAGTATCTCAACCATCTCGCTACGCAGAATAGTGTTGTGTTTAGCCGCGTCAGCCAGCTCGCGAAAAGCCGACTCAACCACTCCAGGCCACAACACAATTCCTACCGTGCTTGGGCACGCTCCCTGCTGATGGATTCGGTGCGCGGTTCCGGCATGAAGTTTTACCGCGTCGCCTTCTTTGAGCAACGCAATTCGTTGTCGACCCGAACGAATCTCCAATGCGCCACTGAGCGCCACCACCAGTTTCGTCTCATGGCGATGCATTAACGGCAAATTGTGGGCATTGACCGGCAACACAAAGCGCATCGCCGTGCCCGCACCTCCCGTGGTCGCCTGCGGCACGTCGATCCACACGGGATAACCGTTGGGTACCAGCAACAACATCTCAGACGTTTTCACGCTCATATCCTCCGTAGCCACCATGCATAGGTACTGCTTATGCGCCGCATTGGATATCGGTCTTGGACGCTATCGGTGAATCGGCAGAACATTGCTTCACACCAAGCGACACCAACCTTGCAACACCCACTCAGTAAAACCCGACAGGAGATCCACCATGCAACAGTCTCACGCTTACAACGACACCAGCCTGCAACTGACCGCCGAAATTCTGGACGCAAAAGCCAACAAAGGTCTGTCCTTTGCCGACCTGGCTGAAGGCACTGGCCTGGGCCTGGCTTATGTCACCGCCGCTCTGCTCGGTCAACACCCACTGCCAGAAAGCGCAGCCAAAGTGATTGGCCAAAAACTGGACCTGGACGCCGACTCGGTAGCCCGCCTGCAAGTCATCCCGCTGCGCGGCAGCCTGTCTGGCGTCCCGACTGATCCGACCATTTACCGCTTCTACGAAATGATCCAGATCTACGGCACCACCCTGAAGTCCCTGGTTCATGAGCAGTTCGGCGACGGCATCATCAGCGCGATCAACTTCAAGCTGGACATGAAGAAAGTCGAAGACCCAGAAGGCGGCCACCGCGCAGTGATCACCCTCGACGGCAAGTTCCTGCCACTGCGTCCTTTCTAAGGATGCAAATGAAACTGTAATTCGGCCCGCAGCCACTGCGGGCCTGCTCCAAAAAATTTACTAACCAACTTTATTGAACACCAACTTTGACTGGAGGATTCGTCATGAAAAAAATTCTGTTTCTCGCCTTGTCCCTGACGGCTTCGCTGTCAGCTTATGCACAGGAAGCTGTGGTCACGCCGAATGCCGTTCCATACGCCTACGGCATGCACCTGGATATCGCCAAGGTAGTCAACATCACCCCTGCGGCGGATGTGTGCGGTCCAACCCCCGTGCAAATGACTTACAAAGATTCACACGGTAGTACCCATATTCTGGAATACAGCGTGATCGGTGCCGGCTGCACCAACTGATCGTCATTCCATCACTTAGCAATCAATCAGAGGTTCACATTATGAAAGCGCTCATCGACGGTATTTTGAAGTTCCAAAAGGACGCATTTCCACAACGGACTGATCTGTTCAAACACCTGGCAACCACCCAGCATCCAGGTACGTTGTTCATCACTTGCTCCGATAGCCGCGTTGTACCTGAACTGCTGACCCAGCAAGAACCTGGCGAACTGTTCGTGATCCGTAACGCCGGAAACATCGTGCCGTCCTACAGCCCGCATCCCGGTGGTGTGTCGGCAACAGTCGAATATGCAGTCGCTGTGCTCGGCGTCACCGACATCGTGATCTGCGGCCATTCCGATTGCGGTGCCATGACCGCTGTCGCCAAGTGCAAATGCATGGATCACCTGCCCGCTGTTGCTGGCTGGTTGCAGCATTCCGAGTCAGCGAAAGTCATCAACGAATCGCGCCCTCATGCAAATGAAGCAGCCAAGGTAAGTTCGATGGTCCGGGAAAACGTCATCGCCCAACTGGCCAATATTCAAACCCACCCGAGCGTGCGCCTGGCTCAGGAAAAAGGTCTGCTGAATCTTCATGGTTGGGTTTACGACATCGGAACCGGTTCAGTCGATGCTCTGGATGCCGACAACAAAACGTTCAAATCACTGGCCAAGCACCCGACCACCGTTGCCGTGCATGCCCGTCCTGCAAAAGACGTTGCTTAATCACCAAAACTATTTACGGAGTAACCACCATGCTTGAAGTCACTATGTACACCACCAGTACCTGCCCTTACTGCCGTGCTGCCAAGAAGCTGCTTAATGCCAAAGGCATTCGCTATACCGAAATCGACGTACAGTCCGCACCGGTGAGGAATGAAATGGTTAGCCGAAGTGGGCGCCGCACTGTCCCACAGATCTTTTTCGGTAATCACCACGTAGGCGGGTTCGACGACCTGGCTCAACTTGAAAGCGAAGGCGGTATCGACGAAGCGCTCAGCCCACGCTTGGTGGGATGAGCGGTCGATGGCACCCACATTACAAATCCAGTACAAGGGGGGCGTCGCCCTCCTTGGCTTGTGCAGGTACAGCGCAGCAAATCAGCACTTCCCCTTCGGCCGGCATCTCTGCTGGCAAATTCAAGTAGTGCACTTGCCCACTAATCAGTTTGGTACGGCAAGTTCCGCACGACCCACCCCGACAACTAAAGTCTGGATTCAGACCACGGCTTTCAGCTAACTCCAGTAAGCTTGCGCCACCTGGCTCCCAACGTGCCTCTTTAGACGATCCTGCAAACAACACTTTGACCGGGCTGCTTGCCGCTGGCACTTGCTCGACTGCTGGAGTCAATTGATCCCGCTGACGGACCAACGTCGACGGGCCAAAAGTCTCTGCATGTATACGATCATCGCCAATGCGCAATTCGCGTAATCCGTCGTACAGCGCTTGGGTAAATGGCCCAGGTCCACACAGGTAAAAATCATAATCGTCCAAGGGCAACAACGCCTTGAGTAACTCGACATCGATGCGTCCAGCCATTTCATAGTGTTCGCCTACGCGTGCATGAGGCTCTGGTTGACTGAGTACTCGTAACGCACGGATTTTATCTTTGGCGCGAACTGCCAATTCATACAATTCGTCGCGAAACCCAAGTTCAGACAAAGTGCGTGCACTTTGAATAAACCAGGTGGGACGTGTGCGCCGGATACGCTCCCCTTGATAGATCACCTCACGTAGCATCGAGAGCATGGGCGTTATCCCGACCCCTGCTGCCAATAGCACCAAGGGCCGATACTCATCGGCATGAACGGTGAAACGCCCCTGCGGTGCACGAGCCTCAATCAGATCGCCCACCTGAACGCGGTCATGCAAATGCGACGAAACCACCCCGTCACGCTTGACGCTGATGCGAAAAAAACTGTCGGAGGGTGCGCCCGACAGGCTGTAAGTTCTGACCAAAGGTGCCTCGCCTTCGGTCACGCAAATACGTACCGGCAAGTGCTGGCCAGCCTCAAAGCGCGGCAAGCCTGCACCATCGTCAGGTTCAAAGTAGAAGGATCGAATTGAGCTGCTTTCATCAACAATGCGGGTTACCCGTAACTGCCGCCATTTGTCACGTAAGGCATCAGCCTGTAAACGTCCCGCGGTTTGCTCCCAACTACCCGTCATCAGACTGTTGGGTGAAAAGCCCTCAAACTGCCAACGTAGCGCCAAAACCGCGTGACGTCGAACCACCTGTTCAACGGTCAGCGTCCATAGCCGCTCTGCTCCTTGGAATGCCCCGATCTCCGGGCTGTCGAGAATGATTTCGGTGCGTCCAGCGACTTGCAGTACATCGCCGGTTTCAAAATCGATGAACACTAGCCCAGCGCGTGGGTTGAGTAAAAAATTGCCCAAGGTATTGAAGTGCAGGTTGCCCGCAAAATCGGGAATCGTCAGAACGTTACCTTCAATCCTGACGAAGCCTGGGTTGCCGCCCCGGTGAGAAACATCCACTGAACGCTTGCCGTCCTGGTCCAGGTAGCTGGCAACAAAAAACGTATCAGCTTTGTTGATCGTCTCCTTTGCGGCCTCATCAAGTTCATTGAGATGCTCGGCTACGGTATTGGAGCAAGCATGCCCCAGACTGACGGGCTCGACACTACGTAGCTGGATGTACTGCGGGCAATTACCGAAACTGTGAACGACAGAAATGGCAAAACCGCCAGGAGAGGCGGTGCTGATGTTGCCATTCATACGATTTCGCCTTCGAGTCTTCAGGTCGATACCCAATAACCCGACAGCGTCACCCTTTTTCAATCCCGACTTAACAGGGTCACCGTCCGCAGGTAGGCAGTCGATTTGAAGCACACGCGGATCGGGAGAATGGGCAAAGCCTGGGGAGCCTTCGACAAGTGTTGCCCAAGGAGTGCCGTTCTCATCGACAGCACCCAAAATCAAATACGGGAGTTGGCTATAGAACAGTCGATGTTGGTCTGGCATAAAGTCGCGTACGACCCTGCGCCCATTTGCCTCCATGACCTGCGCGACGCCAACGCTTTCTTGCAAGTGCCGTTCGCCTTCATGCCAGGGTGATTCCCCCAGCCCGTCTGTCTGACTCATGATCACCTCTACGTATTCACATTCGTAAACAGGTGCATTTCACTCGCCGTTCAGCGAGGAAAGATGTTTCCCGGCGGCGGGTCAAACTCGCGCTTACCGGTGATCATCAACTCAGCGTTTCGCAGGCCCACGGCCTGCAAATACTTCGCGGGCTCGAAGGCTTGAAAGGGCCTTTGAGCTAACACACTCACTAACAACAACGAATGAGCTAAGGAAGCTCATAGAGCTTTTTCCTGTCTTGCTCGGTTTGTCCCGAGGGGCGAATTAACTCCCCTTTAGCGTAGGCACGAATCACGGCTGGACGCGCACTGATTTTGGCTAACCACGCGGCTATGTGCGGGTATCCATCGAGTGTTATTCCTTGTTTGTCGTACTGAAGCACCCAAGGGTAAATCGCCATGTCGGCTATCGAATACTCGCCGGCGATGTACGGTTGCTCAGTCAGCTGTTTCTCCAACACCCCGTAAAGGCGCTCCGTCTCTTTACTGAATCTCGCCACCGCGAGCGGGACATGTTCGGAAGCAAAATTCAGGAAAAACACAGTCTGCCCCAGGATTGGGCCCAAACTCGCCGCCTGCCAGAACAGCCACTGCAGGACTTCAGCCGCCTGTTGGTTATCAGCAGGGATAAATTGCCTGTGCCGTTGTGCCAGGTACAACAAAATGGCACCCGACTCAAAAACTGACACGCCAGCCTCGCTATCGACGATAGCCGGAATGCGCTGATTCGGCGAAAGGCGGGTGTACTCGGCAGAAAACTGTTCACCCTTGCTGATGTTGATTGGGTGAGAGGTATAAGGCAGTCCCGACTCTTCAAGAAAGATGGCGACTTTCTGCCCGTTGGGCGTTGGCCAGTAGTAGTAATCCACAGCGCTAGAGAGATTGGACATTTGTTTGACCTCTGGGCAAAACAGCAAAAAAACTAGGCCAGATACTCATCTGCGCTTAGCACCTTGGCGTAACCAAATTGCAGGGCCGCCATGAAAGCCGCATGCACCAGAGGTGCAGGAACCTTGACGTGATTGAACTCCAGGTCGTGAGTCGTACAGGCATCGTGAATAACCGTCGTCTCGAAACCGAAGTCGTCAGACGCGCGAGTGACAGCATCAATACACATGTGGCTCATGTTTCCGACCACCGTGACCCGTTCGATCTCGTTGTGTTCAAGCACATGAAGCAGTTCAGTTTCGCGGTACGGGTTCATGAAGTGTTTGACGATAACCAACTCGTCCGCGAGGTTGCGCACCTTCTCGTGCAACTGCGCACCTTCGGTTCCCGGGACAAAAAACGGCGCATTGGGGGCTAAGGTTTCGTGACGGATATGGACGACTAAATCCCCCCGTTCACGTGCCGCACCGATCACACGAGCAGCATTGTCAGCGGCCGCGTCGGTAGCATTGAGTTCCCATTTACCGCCAGAAAAATAGTCATTCTGGATGTCAACGACGATGAGTGCAGTGCCAGTCATACAGTTACCTAAATAAATTATGGGTACAGAGCGAAGTGTTTGAATCAGGGGACTTGGGGTGTCTCGAACCATTCTTGAGACGGGGTCGCAAAGCGCATTTTTTTGCGGACATGCGCAGAGTTTTCAGCGCTGGTCAGTTTCTCCAGCAGCAGAAACGCGACTTCGGTAGCAGTGCCTGGCCCGCTTGAGGTGATGATGTTGTTATCGACGATCAACGGCCGGTCTACGAAATGAGCACCGGTCTCAAGCAGCTGACTTTTTCGTTTGCCACCTTCCTGGTGGTAGGTCGTGGCACTTCTTCCCCGCAGCACTCCAGCGACGCCCAGGCATACCGAAGACACACAGACACTGGCCACTGGTTTACCGGCCTCGACAAAGTGGCGGATGGTGTCCAGAAAGGGTTCGCTTAGTGCTTCCTCGTAAAAACCCGCGGGTTCAAAACCACCGGGTAATGCCAACGCATCAAAGCTGCTCAAATCCAGTTCATTCAGTAAGAAGCGCGGGGTCAGGGTGAGCCCAAACGTGGTAACGATTGTTCTACGAAGGCCGGCGTTGACCAATTCAATAGAGTCATCACCGATTAAATCGGCCCAGCCAAGCACATCGGTAAAGGCCGCCATTTCGAGAGGCTCAACGCCATTGGCCAACAACATAAGCACGCGTTTCATCAGGAAATAGCCTCCATCGGCGGGTGTGAATATCTGTCTGAGTGTGTGGGTGCATGCTCCGCTTTAACCGCTATTCGGAGAACGGCCAAAAAATACAATCCACTGTTTCGCTCACTGAAACGCTCATAAAGACAAGAACATTCCTGCACAGGCACAGGCGTTTATCGCTGAGCGGGCGCACGCCCAAAAGACCGTTGCGGTCAAAGGCGCGTCCCACGTTGTGATGGTGTCCAATCCGAAAGCCGTTGCCAGCGTGATTGAAACGACAGCTACCGCAAAGTAACCAGAGGCATTAACTCAGGGAGCATCCGCGCGCATGGCCGGATGCTCGCGGAGGCCGTCGACGATGAAATCGACAAAACTGCGCACACGCATCGATGCTTTGCGCCCCTCGCGGTAGACCACATGCACGGGCAACGCGGGTAACTCATAGGCTTGTAAAACACGACGCAATTGCCCGCTATTCAAATAGTCGTACAACGGATAGCTGAGGCAGCGCGTCAGTCCTGCACCGTGAGCTGTCGCATCGATGGCTGCCTGCACGGTGGCACAACTCAACCGCGTACGAGCCTTGATGGCATTTAGCTCTCCTTGCTGTTGAAAGTCCCACTGAACCTTGTCTCGATAAGCGTGCGTGGCAACCAATCGATGATGCCTGAGGTCCTCAGGTACTTGTGGTTCACCCTGTCTTGCAAGGTAAGCAGGGCTGCCACATACGATTGAACGCACATGACCGACAGGCCGCGCAATCAAAGACGAATTTGGCAAGTTGCCCACCAACACCGCGACGTCCAGCCCATCCTCATTCATGTTCGGAAACCGATCATGGTATTGGGCGAATACCCTGACCGCCGGATACATGCTCATATAATTTGCCAACATCGATGTCATGACATACCGGCTGAAAAGCAATGGCAACATCACCTTCAGATTGCCTTGAGCTTCGACATGCAGCCCCTTGGCAGAAGCTTCAGCCTCCTCAATCTCCTTGAGAATGCGCGAACAATCCACCATGAAAGCTGCACCGGCCTCGGTCAACGCGACCCCTCGCGTACTACGCACCAACAACGCTACTCCCAGCCGCGCCTCCAGCCGAGCAATGGCACGAACGACCGTCGGACCGGATACATCAAGACGGCGTGCTGCTGAGGCGAGGCTGGGACGTTCGGACAATGCCTCAAACATCTGCATCTCATGATAGCGATCCATCAGTCTGCGCTCTTCACAACGGGCTTCAGGGCGGCATCCTGGCCAAGTCGGTCCGCGAGAAAATTAACAAACGTACGAACCTTCGCGGGCACTCGATTGTTTTTTTGGTAAACCACCTGAATCGGTAGCGCTGGTGGCTCAAACTCCTGGAGCACCACCTCCAGCCCGCCATTAGCAACATGACCGGCTACCTGGTAGGACAAAACACGAGTGAGCCCCCAGCCCAAACAAGCAATATTGATTGCTGCCTGATTCGCGGTTACCACCAACCGTGGTTCAAAACGAAAGCTCAGTGCATTGCCTTCATTCACAAATTGCCAATCGCTCAAGAGGTGGCTGGCGGACGACATGACAATGTTGGCTGTACTCAACTCTCCAGGGTGCTGCGGCCTGCCGTACTGCTCAAAATAAGCAGGTGCGGCACATATTACCTGTCGCACTTCACCAACTTTGATGGCGTGCTGATTGTTCTCATGCAAATGCCCGATGCGTATTGCCACGTCTACGCCTTCGTCAGCCATGCTCACTACGCGGTCGACCAGCAAAGCATTGAGATGCACAGAGGGAAACTGGTCCAGGTACTCCGCCAACAGCGGCGCTATGTACAGCTCACCAAACATAACCGGAGCGGTTACTGTCAAGTGCCCGCGCGGTATCGAATAGCTGTCGGCGGCGGCCTCCTCAGCTTCATCGACTTCGTTCAGTATCCGTCGACAATCTTCCAGATAGCGTTGCCCTGCTTCAGTCAGGTGCAAGCTGCGGGTCGTTCGGGAAAGGAGTTGGGTGCCAATTCGTTCTTCCATCGCGGCGATTGCACGGGTCACGCTGGGAGGCGAGATATTCAACCGACGCGCCGCGGCGGCAAAACCTTCCTCCTCGGCCACCGCCATAAAAATCTGCATCTCATGAAAGCGATCCATGGGCGACCCTCTCTTGATCAAAGAACAACGAGGTATGTGATTGCGAACGCTTACAGCTCAATCTGGCAGTATTGTTGGCGATAGCGTCTTTCGCACGTTATGTGCCGGAGGTTTTTGCAAAAAAATGCTATTTGCAGGGAAAAACTGCGGAAAAAATAAAAAAGGGGCTTGCCGGAAGTCATTTCGGCAAGCCCCTTTGTTTTGAATCACGCTTCTTGCAAGCCTTTCGCGGTGCGTTGCATGCCAACGAAGTTCGGCAGAGCTTCGATACGGCTCAGCCAGGCACGGACATTCGGGTAGTCAGTGAGTGCGACGTTACCTTCCGGCGCATGGGACACATAGGTGTAAGCGGCAACATCAGCGATGGTTGGCTTATCGCCAGCCAGAAAGGTGTTGCGCCCCAGCTCTTCTTCCATGACTTTAAGCAAGCCATGAGAACGTTTGATGGCCTCTTCCGCGTCATAACCTGCTCCGAAAACGGTGATCAACCGGGCAGTGGCAGGGCCGGAATTGATCTGACCGGCGGCCACCGACAGCCAGCGTTGAACGTTGGCTTGATCGACTGGATCGCTTGGCAACCATTGCCCTTTACCGTATTTGGCGGCGAGATAAACCAGAATTGCGTTGGAGTCCGCCAGGACGGTGCCGTTGTCATCGATCACGGGCACTTGCCCAAAACTATTGCGAGCCAAAAACTCAGGGGTTTTGTGCGCGCCTTTCATCAAGTCTACAAAAACAAGTTCGGTTGGTAAGCCAAGCAGGGACAACATCAATTCGACACGATGAGCGTGACCGGACAAAGGGTGACGATAAAGTTTGATCGCTTGCTGGGACATGACGTACTCCGATTGTTGTTTGAGTTCGACCCGGTTATCGCGTCGAGGAAGCTATCTTCTCCTCCCCTCTCAAACACAGGAATGACCAGCTTTTACAATCCAGCATTCCGCAGGCTGAAATGATGAATACCAGCTTCCTGAATGTCGGGTTTTACGGGTCCACGTCCTTTCCCAGCATCAAGCTCATAAAAGCGACCGACGCTGCACTGTGATAATTGTTTTTGCGCCGCAGCAACGCGGCCCCGCGATGCGGCCCCTTTCCTACCAGCGCTATTTTTCGAAGGGCACGGTCCTGGGTGGCGATAGCTTCCGGAAGAATCGTGGCAACAGGCGTATGCCGAATGACCTCGAGCAATGTATTAACCGAGTTGACCTCAATCACAACCTTCGGCGTGATGTTGGTTTTTGCGAAGTATTCATCAATACAGACCCGCGTGACGAAGTTGGGTGTCAGGAGCGCGAACTCCAGCTGAGCAACCTGCTCCGAAGTCAGCGCGCTCTTGCATTCGTATAGCGGGTGATCTCGCCCGACCATCAGCCCCAAGGACTCGATAAATGCAGGGATCGATTCGATGTCGGCATTCCTGACTTGATCAAATGCAATGGCGATATCCAGGGAATCATCCGCCAACCCGGTTTCGATATCGCCCATCGACAACTCAAAAATCTCCAGATGAATGTTGGGATAGAGAGCCGTGTAGTCCCGAACCAGCGGGCCGACGAGATACGCCATAAAAGTCGGAGTCATTGCCAGGCGCAGGGTGCCGCGAGACAAATCCTTCACATCGTGAAGTGCTCGCTTACCAGCCGCTAACTCTACCAACACGCGACGTGCGCATTCGATATAGGCCTGCCCTGCATCGGTCGCCTTGACCGTGCGCGAGGTTCGGTCGAACAAAACAACTCCGAGCGTTTCTTCCAACTGCCGGATCTGTTGCGACAACGTGGGCTGGGAAACATGCAGCACTTGCGCGGCACGGGTGAAGCCGCCGTTATCCGCGACCGCCAACAGATACCGCAAATGTCTTAGCAGCATGGCAACTCCCCTCTATAGGCACTGCTTATGTGCTGCATTGTATATCGGTCTTGGACGCTATCGGTCTATCGGCAGAGGATTGCTTCACACCCAAGCAATACCAACCCAGCAAAACCGATAGGAGATACACATGCAACAGTCTCACGCTTACAACGACACCAGCCTTGAACTGACCGCCGAAATTCTGGAAGCCAAAGCCCGCAAAAACCTGTCCTTTGAAGACTTGGCTGAAGGCACCGGTCTTGGCCTGGCTTACGTCACCGCAGCCCTGCTCGGTCAGCACCCTCTGCCAGAAAAAGCGGCCAAAGTGATTGGCGACAAACTGGACCTGGATGCCTATTCCGTAGCGCATCTACAGATCATCCCGCTGCGCGGCAGCCTGTCGGGTGTCCCCACCGATCCGACCATTTATCGCTTCTACGAAATGATCCAGATCTACGGCACCACCCTCAAAGCCCTGGTTCATGAACAGTTCGGCGACGGCATCATCAGCGCGATCAACTTCAAGCTGAACATGAAGAAAGTCGAAGACCCGGAAGGCGGTCACCGTGCTGTGATTACCCTCGACGGTAAGTTTCTGCCGCTGCGCCCTTTCTAAACGGGTGCCGGCCCGCGCCCTTCGTGCGGGCCATCACTCAATACTGACTAGAGAAAAGCCCATGAAAACCATGAAAACCATTATTGCGTTGTTCCTCACCGTTGCTGCAGGTAGCGCGTTCGCCGCCAATGATGCACAGACCGGGCGCACTGGCTTCCCTTCGGATGTAGCGAAAACCATCAGCACTTCTGATACCAGCAACGCCTGCGGGGTCGTGCAAGCCGAGATGGTGTATGAAGACTCCAAAGGTGTACGGCGTGTGGCGACGTACCTGGTGGAAGGTGGTGGATGCAGCACGGGCTGAGTTAACACCCACCATCACAGACAACGCGCAGTCTAATCTGAAGTAATGTCCAATCGTCACGTCAGGCTAAACCTGAGAATTCAGAAAACCTGATTCCAAAGTATTTCAATGTCCGACGACTGCGCGCTCTGCCTACCCATTCAGCAAGGCACATCAGCCGATTCAGGCTGTGAGTTACAAATTTCATCACCCAAGCCGCACACGACGCCTACACTGCAGAATGAATAAAATTTTACACAGGGAGCTATCAGTACGGCACGCTTGGAACTGGAGTCACGGACGCTACACAGTGGGCTGCCAAGGTAAGTTCACCCACCGTCAGTGATGCCCATGAATATGGCCTCAGCTATCGAGTCACGTCCCCGATCAATTGATCGAAACACCCAGCGCCAAACCGCGCGAGCTTGCGGATCATGAACAGGTCAGTGCCTGGTTCATTGGATGCGCAAAGCCCCCAGTCGATAATCTTCGGCCACTTTCATCTGCTCCCTTCCCAAAGACTGTTATTGAAAAGCGGAACCCCGATAGATCTGGGTAGCCGCGCCCTCGACGTGCTTATTGCACTGGTTGAACATGCGGGTGAAGTGGTCAGCAACCGCGATCTGATTAGAACGGTTTGGCAGGACGTGATCGTGGATGAGAGCTGTCTGCGTGTGCACATTTCTGCGTTGCGAAAAGTATTGTCATGTGCCGAAAACGACGTGAGCTATATCACCAACATTCCCGGTCGTGGCTACAGCTTCGTAGCTTCTATATCCCACGCTCCAAGCTCTGACAGCGCACAAACATCGTACCAGTGCCCAGTCGGCGAACTGCCTCCACGCCTGATACGCATGATAGGTCGTGACGAAACCGTGCCTGCAGTCGCCGACCTAATCGAGTCTCACCGATTCGTAACGATTTGCGGCCCTGGCGGTATGGGCAAGACCACTGTTGCATTGGCAGCGGCCCACCATTTGGCGCCACATTTCCAGGGGCAACTGCTCTTTCAGGATTTGAGTGCAATCACTGATCCGAGTTTATTAGCGGGAACACTGGCATCCGCATTGGGCATTCAGTGTCGCGGTAACGATGTCCTTGAGGCGTTGATTACCTGTCTGCGAGGCAAGCGATTACTGCTGGTGCTGGACAGCTGTGATCACGTCATAGTTGCCACCACCCGCCTTGCGGAAAAACTATATGCGCAAACTGAGCAAGTGCACATTCTGGTCACCAGTCGCGAACCGTTACGGGCTGAAGGTGAGCACCTCTATCGGTTGTGCCCTCTAGCCTGTCCGCCAGAGCTGCGGGGATTAACGGCGGCGAGCGCGTTAACGTTTGCGGCGGTGCAGCTGCTTGTCGAGCGAGTTCATAACAACGACAACGCATACATCCTGACTGATGGCGACGCGCCAGTGGTGGGTCACATCTGTCGCAAACTTGATGGAATTGCCTTGGCCATAGAGTTGGTTGCTGGCCAGGTTGAAGCCTATGGCATCCGGGGCATCGCGGAGCTGCTCAACAATCGTGTCAGCCTGTTTTGGGACGGTCGGCGTACAGCACTGCCACGCCATCAAACGCTTAGGGCGATGTTCGATTGGAGCTGTGACCTGCTGTCTGAAACCGAGGCTATGGTGCTACGGCGACTGTCAGTCCTGACCGGTGTCTTCTCCCTTGAAATGGTCACGGAGATAGTCAAATCGCAAATCGATGAGTCCCTGGTCATTGACGCTATTGGGCGGCTAGTCACAAAGTCTTTGATCCTTGCTGAACGTGCCGATCGATCCATGCGCTACCGGCTGCCACATACGATGCGGGCCTATGCGCTGGAAAAATTAAGAGCGAGCGGTGAAGTCGACTTGACCACCGAACGTCATGCCATCTACCTGATTTCGCTCCTTGAGAGGCTCAACGTACCAGGTGAGACGCTCCCGGAATACCAGCGAATTCAACGCTACATCGAACAGTTGGGAAATATTTGCACAACTCTGGAATGGGCATTTTCCGAGCATGGAAACGCACTGCTCGGCATTCGTCTCGCGGCGGCATCCGCCCCGCTTTTCGTTGGTCTATCGATGCTCGATGAATGCCGACGCTGGAGCGAGCGGGCCTTGGCCGCACGAATGGAAGTCGCTAACGGAACCTCTCCGCGAAGGGTGCAGGATGGGACGTTCTCGATGTCCTCAATGCTCACGTCAGGCACTCTGCATGCATCGCCCACTACTCGCGAAAGGGGTTTTAAATACGTCGAGAATCTAGATGATGTCCTCTTTCCTCCACCCCGAAATTTCGTTACGAAAAGCGCTGGTGAATTCAGCGGGCACAGAAAGAGTCACCAGCAAAATTTGAGTCTTGGCGCGCGAATCACTGACCCTAAAGAGATCGCCATGATGCAATGGACACTGGGTGAAGAAAATCATCCTTTCGGTCAGAAGGAGTGGGGGTTGCGATCATGCAGAACGAAGTCAAATCCTGGGTTATTGAAAGTAACGGGTGATGACTTCTCCTTCGGTTATGACTATCGCATTCGCGCGCTGGCCTCCCTGGCTAGAGTTCTATGGTTGCGTGGCTACCCGGATCAAGCTGTACATATTGGCAGACAAGCTCTGGAGGATGCATACAACCTGCGACATCCCGCTACCATCTGTCTTTCAAAGATCTATCTAACGACAGTTTTCTTGTGGATTGGCGACTGGAAGGCAGCCCAAAATACGATTGATAAGCTCCTGTCAAAAGCACAACAAAACGCCTTCGAGACCGATCATGCGGCAGGCTTAGGATTGAAAGGCATCCTTCTGATTTGCCAAGGCCAAGTTGATGCAGGCATCCACCTTCTGCACGATTGCTTGAATGTGCTCAGCATCGGAAACCACCAGGTGCTCACAACCATGTTTGTGAAAAGCCTTGCAGAAGGATTCGCAGCCAAAGGCAGGTATGCCAATGCACTGGAAGTCGCTGGCGGCGCGCTAGAGATGATGGAGAACGTCGGAGAGACATTTGATACGCCCGAGATCCTGCGCGTCATCGCCGAATTGTACGCATTGCGCCCGAATCCAGATCTGGCATTGGCCGAGCAATACTTGAATCGATCACTGGCTTGCGCAGCACGCCAATCAGCATTGGCTTGGGAATTACGAGCAGCCATTTCCTTGACTCGTTTGCAACTGCTGCAGGGTCGGATTACCGAAGCAGGCGACCTGCTTCAATCGGTGTATTGCCGATTTACTGAAGGCTTTGATTCAGCAGATCTGTGCACGGCAAAACAGTTGCTGCACGCGTTGAGTCGACCAGAAAAATTGAAACTCATGACATGGGAGCTACCCCTCACGAGGCCAAGTCTGGCCCCGTGACAGGCTGTTCAATTACACCTTGCCTCCCAACATTCCGAGCACTTCCTCGGTGGTCCATACGGCGTTAGCCATGAACCGGTAGTTGATGATTGCGGCCAAGTAACCATCACCTTCGGGTAGTTTCGGTCCCGCCACTGCATCGCGCACCACCGCGACTTCGAACCCTTGTTCAAGCAGTTCACGCATGTGTGATTCGACACAGAGATTGGCAAGCATTCCCGTCAGAATCACCTGGTCAACGAGTTGCTTGCGCAGCTGAAGAGTCAAGTCGTTGACCTGCGGGCCGTAGAGCTTGTGAGGTGAGCAGACGAAGGTTTTGCCGTCTTCTATGTACGGCCTGAATTCGGGCATGAAATCGCTTCCCGAGTTGGCAAAACCATCCAGATCGAGAGCGCTCTTGCGATCAAAGAGTTTTATTGAATGCTGCATCACTTCGACGGGAGCCTGGATCTTCCAGTTGTGATCCGTGGCCCAGTAATAGTGCGGAGAAATGGCGACGGTAATGCCTGAAGCCTTCGCAGCTTTGAACAGGCTCAAGAGATTAGGAACAAGATTTTGCTCCGTCACGGATTCGCCAGTCATTCCCCATGCAAGCCCCTTGGAACTCATGAAGTCAATCTGCGGATCGATCACCACAAGTGCTGTCCGGGAAAGATCCAGCTTCATCGTCGATTTCGGCAATGCTGGATTTTTTGGGGCGGCGTACTTCTCAAGTCCTGCGGGGGGCGCTTTTTCAGCGCCAAAGGCAGGCATTGCGCCTGCTGCCATGGTTGCAACAGCGCCCATTACAAATGAGCGCCTGCCGATGGGACGGAATTTCTCAGACATGATTTCTCTCCAGTCAGTTGCGACCATCAACTGCGTAGAAATGCCAAAAGGTCCTTGTTGAGTTGCTCTCGATGGGTCTCCGTCAAACCGTGGGGCGCCCCCGAATAAACCAATAGGGTTGCGTCAGGAACAAGTTTTTTCGAGGCCCGGCCAGCGGCGTCGATAGGCACGATCTGGTCATCGTCTCCATGGACAATGAGAGTCGGTTTATCGAATTTTTTGAGGTCCTGGGTGAAGTCCGTTTCTGAAAAGGCCTTGATTGAATCAAAGGTGTTTTTGAACCCACCCACCATGCCTTGACGCCACCAGGAGTCGATCATTCCTTGGGAGGTTTTGGCCCCTGGCCGATTGAACCCATAAAACGGGCCCGCCGGAATGTCTCTGAACAATTGCGAGCGGTCGGCAATCATCCCGGCACGGATGCCGTCGAACACATCGATAGGTAAACCGCCTGGATTTTCAGCAGTTTTCAACATCAGAGGGGGCACGGCAGATATCAGACAGATTTTCGCCACACGCGATGTGCCGTGACGGCCCACGTAACGAGCGACCTCCCCCCCACCCGTGGAGAAACCCATAATCGTGGCGTTCTTCAGATCCAAGGTATTGATCACCGTGGCCAAGTCATCGGCATAGTGATCCATGTCATTCCCGTCCCACGGCTGGCTGGATCGCCCATGCCCACGTCGGTCATGAGCAATCACCCGGAAGCCTTGGTTTGCGAGGAAAAACGCCTGACCATCCCAGCTGTCAGAGTCCAGTGGCCAACCATGGCTCAAGGTAACGACTGGTCCGGTTTTCGGGCCCCAGTCCTTGTAGTAGAGCACTACCCCTTCGCTGGTAGAAATCGTATTGGCCGTGACGTTGTGTGATTTTGCTGGCGCAGCAGTTTGCGCCTGAGCGGCTTTCGGTAGCAGGGTAGTGACTGCCGCACCAACGCCGATCAATATCAGACTGCGGCGAGTCGCTTCATCATGGGAAAGCGGAGATTTGTCGGTCATTTTTCTACTCCGATAGCCAGCAGCAAGATCAGTGATACCTGATCTTGTCATGAGCGGGAGACCGACAAACTATGAGCGGCCGTAGGCGCGTCAACGAGTAAAGAGATGTAAAACGGTGTTATGAAGTGCAAAGCCCCCAACCATTTCTTTGCGCCACAAAAAAACGTTTTTACACACCCTCAATCGAGGATGTGTAAAAACGTCAAAAGAGGTTTCAAGCGTCAGATTCAAGCCTGTCCGCATGCCCGAATGTCGCGTCGGAGCCTAAGAGAAAACGTCTTGGCGTACTGAGCACGATCTGCAACGAAACTACTGCGGTGGGGTGGATGTGAAGCTGGGCAATGCCTGGATGCGGGACCACCAATCAGCAAAGCCGTTGATTGCAAACACTTGTTCTGCATCCGGAGTCATCGCCAAGTAAGCGCACGCCGGTGCCAGGTATAAATCGCCAATACTCAGCGACGGGCCGGCAAGAAATGGATCGCTGCCTTTGATCTTCATCAACTCGGTAAGCACTAGTTTCGACTTTTCGATGCCTTGCAGGCGAGAGGCATCATTCTGTCCTCCGATAAAGTCAGGGAACAGGTAATAACCGAAGACTGGAACCATCGAGCCATAGCCATAGGAGTCGTAAATTGACTGAGCCATATGACTTCTGGCTCGATCCCGCGGAGTTTTCGGGGTCAGCGAAGGCCCAGGCAAAACCTCATCCAGGTAGCTCATGATCGCCGCTGTTTCGATCACTCTGAAACCGTCGTGATCGACGACGGGTACCTTGCCGAATGCATTCCGTGCGAGGTGTTCCGGCGAATGCGGTTCACCCTTCATCACGTTTACCTGTAGCTGATTAAATTCCGCACCTTTTTCCTTGAGTAACATCTTCACTGTGCGCACGTATGGACTGCCGTCAAAACCATAGAGGGTGAGGCTCATGACGATTGCTCCAACATAGATGGACGTTATCGAGACCCTGGCTTGAGAAGTCGAGTTGCGATGCCAGAGATGCCGTGTCTGCAACACATCAAAAACGAGCTTGTGGGCATACGGAATCAACTGCGGCATGTAGACCGCGAGGAGGTCGTCGTCAATCAGACGTTGCTGTAACCGATGTTGGTGATGACGTACACCTTTGCAAGCCCATTCAATGTAGACCAATCCGTTGACAAGTGAACAAGAGGCTCCCACGAGTAACCGCCCCGCCCTTTTCCTGGTTCAACCTGTAAGTCGAGTGAAAAAGTACGCTCCCGAGCGCTTCAGCGAGGGCTCTCGGCTGACGGCGTTTGACCTTCTGCGCAAGCTTGCCGACCAGACGAATGGCAACGGCCAAGTGCATGATCCCGGTCTACGGACAAGTCACGCATGACATGACTTGGTTGGGTCGCGGTCTTAGCTTCAGTCGACGTTCTGACCCCATTGTTTCATCCAGCACAATTAAGTCATGACATCCTTGCCCATTCTCTAATCACCCCTTGATGGCGAGACTGGTACCAGAAGCAACTAACCGTTTCGGGTCATTGCAGCGTTCTTCATCTTGGGAGTCTTCACATGATTGATTTCAATCACTCCAGCATTAGCAGCTCATGGCCGGACTATTCGGTCATGTCGCAAAGTGAGCACGAAAGCGGCTTTCTACTCCCCCAACTGATGGGAGCGCTTGCCCGCGATTCCGGTTTTGCAGCGCTGAAAGATTGCTCTAAGCCATCTGCCGGCAGTGTTTTTTTCCTGAAGTTGCGCACTTCACTGAAGCGCGCGCTGACGCTTCGACACCCTACCCATTAATGACTTTGGACAGCCAAGAGCCGTTCACCCCTTGTAGAGAAATGAAATGACCTACGACTTTGATCTGTTTGTAATTGGTGCGGGCTCCGGTGGTGTACGAGCAGCACGTTTTGCCGCGGGGTTTGGCGCGAAAGTGGCAGTTGCCGAAAGCCGCTACCTCGGTGGTACCTGCGTCAACGTCGGTTGTGTGCCGAAAAAATTGCTGGTCTACGGTTCGCATTTTGCCGATGACTTCGAACAGGCCGAGGGCTTTGGCTGGACTGCCGGCAAAGCACAATTCGACTGGGAAAAGTTGATTACCAACAAGAACCGCGAGATCGAGCGACTCAACGGCATCTACCGCAAGCTGCTGATTAACAGTGGCGTGACGTTGCTTGAAGGCCACGCACGCCTGACCGATCCGAACCACGTCGAAGTCAATGGGCAGATCTTCAGTGCCGAACGCATTTTGATTGCGACCGGCGGCTGGCCACAAATTCCGGATATCCCGGGTCGTGAGCATGCCATCACTTCTAATGAGGCCTTCTTTCTGCCGCAACTGCCTAAGCGTGTGCTGGTGGTCGGTGGCGGTTACATAGCGGTCGAGTTTGCCGGAATCTTCAACGGCCTGGGTGCCGACACGAGCCTTCTGTATCGCGGTGATCTGTTCCTGCGCGGGTTTGATAAATCAGTTCGCACCCACCTGGTGGAAGAACTGACCAAACGCGGTCTGCAACTGAAATTCAATACGGATATCGTCCAGATCGACAAACAATCGGACGGCAGTCTACTGGCTACGCTCAACGACGGTAGTCAACTGGAGACCGACAGCATTTTCTACGCTACCGGGCGGCGGCCAATGCTCGATAATCTGGGCCTGGAGAATACCCGCGTCGAACTCAATGAGAAGGGTTACATAGACGTCAACGACAACTATGAAACTCGTGAACCTTCGATTCTTGCGTTGGGTGATGTGATTGGCCGAGTGCAATTGACCCCGGTAGCTACGGCAGAAGGTATGGCAGTTGCGCGCCGCCTGTTCAAGCCCGAGCAATATCGCCCAGTAGATTACAGGCATATTCCTACCGCGGTATTTAGTCAGCCAAACATTGGCACCGTTGGACTGACTGAGGAGCAAGCGCTGGAGAATGGCCACAAAGTGACAGTCTACGAGAGCCGCTTCAAGCCGATGAAACTGACCCTCACGGAGTCATCCGAGCAGACGCTGATGAAGCTGGTGGTGGATGCACGTACTGATCGAGTATTGGGCGCGCATATGGTCGGTCCGGACGCAGGGGACATCATTCAAGGGCTGGCAATCGCTCTGAAGGCAGGTGCGACCAAGCGCTTGTTCGATGAAACCATCGGTGTGCACCCCACTTCGGCAGAAGAGTTTGTAACCTTGCGTACACCTGTCGCCGGCAGCTGACGTGGGTGGTTGATCGGATACATTTTTCGGTCGACCACACCGCAGTGAAACCGCTTCATGTCCCTTGCACTCGAACGTTTAGTCTCACTCCCGAGCTGGCAGCTCGCTTCCAGCTCGGGAACCACCTGTTGGTGGAGCGACCAGCAGTGAGTTGTTATTGATCCCGTTGGCTGACCAGCAGGCCGCGGCGGTAGCTATCGAGCGAGCCAAGGCGCGTGGTCGCTCGACCACACCGATGCTGATGCCACGCACTTCGCCGCCGTGATGCGCAACTCCCTCGACCGCAAGGTCTGCAACCCCCTGAACGTTTGCATAATCCACGGCGACCGCGCTGCCGAACTGGTGTCGCTGTTTCTCGGCGCGTTGCAACAGGCTGGCAAGGTACAGGGCCAAGGCTGCAAATTGCACATCGTCGAAGGCAACGAGGCGTTCCTGCCAAAGGATTGGCAAACTGCGACCATCGAGGTCTATCGCGCCGAAGGCTAACGCACCGAAGCGCTGGCCGAATCGCCGCCGGAAGATCAACTGGGTCGTGAGTGGGAATGGGAAGAAACCCCGGAAAGCAGCCTGAAGATCGTTGACGACCTGGACCCTGCGATTGCCTTGTTCAACTGCTACAGCCCGCAGTTCACGGTGTCGTTGATCAGTGAGGATGACGCGGCACATGAGCGCTTCTACAACGCGGTCAACGCGCCATTTGTCGGCAACGGCATCACGCGCTGGGTCGATGGGCAGTACGCGTTGAATAAGCCGGAGCCGGGTCTTTCGGACTGGAAGAGTGGTCGATTGTTTGCGCGCAGTGCGATTCTTTCCGGCGATGGTGTGTTCACCATTCGCAGTCGCATGACGCAGGTCGATCTTGGCGTAAGGCGCTAGTCACAACCTTCAGCGACCGCCAACAGCGCGGTCGCCGACGCTCTGAACACGAGGTTGGCTGGTATGCGTAATTAAACGCGACGTTCGCGGAGTAATTGTCGGGCGGAGTCCGCCATCACAGGAAGAGAGCCGGCCAGCATCAGTACGTCCTTGAGTACCAGGCGACCGGCACCGGACAGATAGGGAAAGCCGTGTTGGCCATCGCCTAGCGCACCAACCCAGGCTTCAGGTGTGGTGATCAGAAAGGTCAACGTCACCAGTGGCGTACCGAAGGCCATCGCACCACCGAGCAAACCCGTACGTCGTGAGATCGGGTTGGACAGCACCAATAATCCAATCAGGATTTCGACAACGCCCAGGCCAGTAGAAAAGCCATACGTGTTGTTGGCTGTCTGCCAGGCACGCTTGTCAGCATTCAGTTCACCTTCATGGGTGAGGTGCGCTTTGTATTCCTGCGGGTGCTCATAGAAGAACGACATGAACGGGCTGTTGGCAACAAACGGCGTGATGCTATCTGCCTCGTAAGGGATGAATTTGAGGAAACCAATCCAAAGGAAAACCACAGCGATTGCCAGTCGCATGAGTGATGAGCCAAACGTGTCAACTTTACTGATGAACCGTAGCCAGCCAGTGAATGAGGTGAGCATGAGACTTCTCCGAATAATTGAATGTGGAGCCAGTCTGGGGGGTTTTCCGCCGGCACTTTTGTGCGTCATGCTCAAGTTATTGCTTGATCCTCTCAAGGTGTCCTTGAGGTTTTTAAGGCATAAAAAAAGCCCCGGAACTTCACAGTGCCGAGGCCTCAGAGGAATGATGTAGCCGCTCAGTTTTTCAACGAGTCATACGCCTCAAGCGTGCGCAGCGAATAGATGTATGCAGCGCCAGCGTTCATCGAAATTGCCGTAGCCAACGTCGCAGCGACCTCCTCGCGACTCGCACCAGCCTTGATCGCTGCATTTGTGTGAGCGGCGATACAACCGTCGCATCGAGTGGTGACGGCAACAGCAATCGAGATCAGCTCGCGTGTTTTGACATCCAACACATCATTTTCGGCAGCGGCTTCACCGAGGGCCATGTAAGCCTTGACCATTTTAGGGTTGCTCTTGCCCAGTGCGCCAAAGGCTTTCTGGATGGTGGGCAACAATTCGGACCAGTTACTGAACATTGCATTAACTCCTGAGCAGGTTGGTGTACTGTTTCTACACGCTCAGTTTTCCCTTACGGCGCGATTTGAGTTTGTTCAATCCGCTCAGTTTTTTCTGCGAAGCTCTCAAATGAATTCAATCGATAAACTCATAAGCTTGGCTAACGTTCGAGGGAGTCTCGATCTGCGATGTCAGTTTCAGGGGGACTGGGCTCGTGATCACGAGCAGGAGGTCCTGGGAAAGGCGCCTTATCACATTGTGCTGGAAGGTGAATGCCGGGTGGAGTTTCCGCAGGGTCAGCGCCTGCCAATGCGAGCCGGAGACATATTGCTGCTGCCACGTGGAGCGCCGCATGTCATGCATAGCCCTGGAAAAACGGTTGAGCCCGTCGCGCCGAAACTCGTCTCTGGCGGGGTATTACCGATATACCGCATCGGTGGCGTCAGCAAGGATCTGGATATGCTTTGTGGTGGTTTTCACTACAACCGGGCTTCACTGTTGTTTGCAGCCCTCCCTGAATATCTGGTGATCCCTAGCGGTGCCCTACCCGCCAACGGACCCTTAGCGGCGCTAGTCGAACTGTTGCGTGGTGAAGCAGATGGCGACCAGGTCGGTGCACGATTTTTGCTCGATGCTTTTTCTCAGGCGTTGTTCACGTTGATCCTTCGCGCACACTTGGCCAGCCATGGACACGATAGCGGTACGCTGGCCTTGCTCAGCGATAAACGCTTAGGCCGCGCTTGGCAGGCGATGTTGGCTGACCCGGCTCACGAGTGGACAATTGAAGGCTTGGCCGAAACCGCGAGCATGTCGCGCGCGACCTTTATGCGGGCATTCGTTCGGGTAGCTGGCGTATCGCCGTGGGTGTTATTGACGCAGGTCCGAATGGAGTTGGCCTTCAGCCTCTTGAGTCACTCACACTTGGGATTGAGTGATATTGCGGCCCAGGTCGGGTATCAATCTCAGGCGGCATTCAGCAAGAAATTCAAAGAGATTTATGGAGAAGCGCCCGGGAGAGTGCGACGCGGAATCTAGTTTCTTCGATATTTTCATCTGCCGGAGAAAAGCACACTCAGTTCGACCTACTAGCCTGACCATTGCATCAGATGAAACGCTGGATTGTACAAGCTGGTAATTCCGAAGTTTTTGACAGCAGCGGAAGATGACCCGTCGACACGGACACCGAGTCGAATACGCTTCCCTACCTGACATCGCATGTTGAATTCGCGCAATCGCCGCGTCAGCAACAGGCCATGGTCTCCGGAGATTACCGTGGAATTTCTGCTCTATCTGGCTCTCGGCGCATGTGCCGGAGTATTGGCTGGTTTGTTTGGGGTCGGCGGCGGCCTCATCATCGTCCCAGTGCTCGTGTTCAGCTTCACCCTCCAGGGCTTTGACAGTTCGGTACTGACTCATCTGGCGGTGGGCACTTCACTTGCAACCATCATATTTACAACGATCCTGTCCGTACGCACCCATCATCGCGCCGGCGCGGTGAACTGGAAGGTGTTCGCCTGGATGACAGTCGGAATTCTTATCGGCGCCGGTTTGGGCTCAGTGACTGCAAGCTTCATCGCCGGCCCGGATTTGCAGAAAATCATTGGTGTGTTCGCAATAGCAGTCGCGATCAAAATGGCGTTGGACTTCAAACCCAAAGTCAGCCGTGGCTTGCCAGGCAAACCTGCGCTGGCCATGGCGGGGATTGTTATCGGCTGGGCATCGGCTATTTTTGGAATCGGTGGAGGCTCCATGACTGTGCCGTTCCTGACCTGGCGCAGCCTGACCATGCAGCAGGCCGTGGCAACATCATCCGCTTGCGGCTTCCCAACAGCAGTAGTGGGCACGATCAGCTTCATGATTCTTGGATGGCACGATCCAGTGTTGCCAGAACACAGCCTCGGTTTTATTTACCTGCCGGCAGTGATTGGCATCGCCCTTACCAGCATGTTTTTCGCACCCGTCGGTGCGAAGCTCGCTCACAAGCTGTCACCCAGAATCCTGAAGCTGCTTTTCGCGCTGATGCTGGTAGTGGTTGGTATGGATTTTTTGACATGACTCGTCAGTCGAGTCGTCCACCCTCGCCGAAGCGCTTGTGGCTATTTTGCCAAGGGTGGACCTTACCCCCCCTCTAGCGGGACTGCTGCTAAGCTATCCGGATCGACTAAAAACCAGATAAGAACAGCTTCATTTTTCAAATGGCAAGGTGAGTCAGTTTTCAATCAGCGCCGACAACTCAGGAGCTTTTATGGAAAGAAATACCTTGCCAGTTGCGATGATTCTCGCTGGTTTCTCAATCGGTACCCATGCCGCAGACTCCACAACGCATGGTTTCCTTGAAGACAGTCAAGCGACCATCAGTTCTCGCACAATGTATTACTCAAACGATAATCACGAGGGCGGGGCCGACCAGCGCGAAACAGCAACAGCGCTTAAGTTCGGTTTCGTATCGGGGTTTACTCAAGGCACGGTAGGGTTTGGCCTCGACATATCTTCGTTGGTTGCCATCCATCTGGACGGCGGCAAAGGCCATCACCCCGACGCTAACACGTTCTTCCCAAGTGACTCTGACGGCTCCGCCGTTCACTCATGGGGCAGAGCAGGCGCGAATATCAAAACACGTCTCTCAAAAACAGAGTTAGCCGTCGGCAATGTTTTCACGCCTAACCTGCCGATTCTTGTTGCCACAGATTCACGGCTCGTCATACAAAATTTTGGAGGCGGCATCCTCACCTCCAAGGAAATCGATGGCCTCACACTTACAGCCGGTAAGCTCGACCAATCCTCAGGGCGGGCTACCAGTAACCCCACGGGATTGTCCGTTGCAGGTGGCACACAAGAATCGAACGATTTTCGCTTCGCTGGCGGTGACTGGAAAGCGACCAAGGACCTGACGTTTCAGTACTACTTCGCCAAACTCGAAAACTACTACAAACAGAATTTCCTTGGCCTGGTTCATGTCCTGCCGCTAGGTGACGAACAGTCCTTCAAATCAGATTTGCGGTACTTCGATAGCAGTTCCGACGGAAAAAATGGCGACGCCGGATACCGTTTCAACAATAACGGGGGTTTTGCCAAGACCCCAGGGGAAGTCGACAACAAAACCTGGAGCGCCATGTTCACCTACAGCCTGGGTGGTCACGCATTGATGTTAGGCCACGAAAGCGTCAACGATGATGGGGGCTTCGTATGGCTCAACCAGGGCAACGTTGTAGACAGTCATAACAACCCAGAGGGAAACGGAGGCACAGCTTTTTATCTGTTCACTGACGCGATGGTGGGCAACTTTTCCAGGGCTGGCGAACAGACCAATTTCGGTCAGTATTCCTACGATTTCACGAAGCTCGGTATGGCAGGGTTGAAAGCCTCGTTCTCATACCTGAGCGGCGACAACATCAAAGACATTCGAGGTGGAAGCGATCACGCGGAATGGGAACGTGATTTACGGATTGACTACGTCATTCCAATCGGGCCATTGAAAGGCTTTGGGACGACCCTGCGCCATGGAACTTATCGCGGTGACAACTCTGCGCTACCAGACCAGGACCAGACACGCCTGATCTTCAACTACAGCTATTTGTTGTAGGTCCCCACAACCACGCTGCGTACTGAGCCATTCAAGCGGGACTTCTCCATCACACGGACTATCGCCCTCGACGCGGGCGTTTTGTGATGGATACCTGACTGGATGAAGTCGCCGCCCCTCCCCCTCAAGTTTTCTGTCTGTCTGCCCTGCCGCCACTCGCAGGCTTCGGTGAACCCCGCAACCATTCCACAAAGTGAAACAGTAGATTGTTCTTTCTGGTCGTTCTCACATGCTTGCCTCAAGCAGACCATGACCCACGCAGTTGATCGATTTGCAGCCAGTAGCAGAGGCGTGCCCCTGCACTCATTTCAAATTGACCTCACTGCGACAATTCTCTTCACATACAGGAACACTCGATGAACAAGTTATTCGCAGGTCTGACCCTCGCGGCGGCAATGGTCAGTGCGACCGCTGCGCTCGCTGCTCCGGTCAAACCGACCGTGGTGTTAGTGCACGGTGCCTTCGCCGACTCCAGCAGTTGGAATGGCGTGGTCAAGATTCTGGAAAAGGACGGCTATCCAGTGATCGCGGCCTCCAACCCACTTCGCTCGCTCAAGGGCGACGCACAGTCGGTAGCTGATGTGTTGGCGAGCATCAAGACGCCAGTTGTATTGGTCGGGCACTCTTATGGCGGGCCGGTCATCAGCGAAGCGGCCTATGGAAATGCCAACGTCAAAGCCCTGGTTTACGTCGCTGCTATTGCACCCGATGCAGGCGAGTCCACCGCAGACCTGGCAGGTCGCTTCCCAGGTAACACACTTGGCCCAACGTTGGCGCCACCGGTTGAGTTAGCCGACGGTGGTAAGGACCTCTACATCCAACAGGACAAGTTTCACGATCAGTTCGCCGCGGACGTGTCGAACGCCGACGCCAAGGTTATGGCTGCGACCCAACGCCCTGTGACCGCAGCGGCGCTGAACGAAAAATCGAGCGAACCGGCGTGGAAAACCATCCCTTCATGGTTCGTTTACGGTGACAAGGACAAGAACATCCCCGCGCAAGCCCAGGCGTTCATGGCCGAACGTGCGCATGCCAAAAAGACCGTGGCGGTCAAAGGCGCTTCCCACGTCGTGATGGTATCCAATCCGAAGGTTGTTGCCAGCCTGATTGAAACGGCTGCCACCGCCAAATGACGACTGCTTGCAACCGTCGATGTGCGGTCGCGGCATTCGTTCAATCAGCATCCGGTCGCAAGGCCGGATGCTCTTGCAGGCCGTCGTCAATGTAGTCGACACAACTGCGTAAACCATCGTTGGAGAATTTGTGATGACTTTAAAATGGCTCGTTCTAACCGCGATCACCAGTTTTCTCTGCGGGCTGGTTTTTTCGGTTGCTGCATACGCTGATTCAACCCCTGCCCCAGTCGCAGAAGGATCGCCAATTTTCGGCGTGACACTCCCGCCGGGCTACCGAAACTGGCAATTTGTCAGCATTGCTCATGAGGAAGGTGATAAACCTGACATCCGTGTAATTCTGGGAAATGATGTCGCCATGAAAGCGTTTAGGGATAGGACACTTCCATTTCCAGATGGCACTGTCATCGCTCGGCTCGCTTATAAATATGAACCCTCCGCGCAAAACAATGCTGTGTTTGGTCGGGACCAGTCTTTTATCGCGGGGGAGCCCACGAACGTCCAGATCGAAGTCAAAGACTCCAAGCGCTACGCCAGTACAGGCGGATGGGGTTATGGGCAGTTTGAAAACGGCAAACCCAATCCCAGTGAAAAGATCATAAATGGCTGCTTCGCCTGCCATACGAAACTGCCCCCTGCGACAGACCTGATCTTCACAAAGTACTCAGAATAACTGGCCAAGACTCGTTAGCAGCCTCACTAGGGACTGGCCTGCAGCCAAGGCTGCTGCAAGCAAAGCTGAATTACGTCGTGTCGCGGATATATTGCTGAGCCAATTGCCATAGGCGTCAATCGGCACGGAAACGCTGGCTGAGCGATCCTTGAAAATGCTCCAGCAGAAAATCCACGAACACCCGTGTTTTGGCCGGCAAAGCTTTTCGAGACGAGAAGTACACCGAAACGACACCGAGATCCACGTACCAATCCGGTAACAATCGAACCAGATCACCGCTTTGCAACCAGGGCCATGCGCGCTCCATTGGTACCAGCCCGACACCCAGCCCCATCAGTGCACAGCTACACAACGCTTCTGGATCGTTCATGATGGCCGTTGGTTTCAGGTTGAGGTCAAACCGCCCTTCTCCAGCATCCCGAAGTGTCCAGTTGAGCAAACGCCCTGAGCTGGTCGAACGCATGACGATGCCATCCACCCCCTGCAACTCTCCAGGAACAACAGGCATTGTCCGCCCCTCCAACCACTGCGGAGCTGCAACAGCGACAAGATGAAGTTTGGCCAACTCTCGCGCTACGATTCCCGGAGACAATTCAATTCCGCCACCGATGGCCACATCAAAACCTTCACCAATCAAATCGACGCGACGGATTTCCAAGTGCCAGTCCGGAACAACCTCGGGGTAACGCTGTTTGAAACTTTTGAGTAGTGGCAGGACATAATCGTAAGCGAAAGACGGAGACAAATTGACCCGCAATCGTCCTGCCGGGACTTCTCGGGCTTCGCCCAATTGCGCGATAGCACCCTGGATGGTTTCGAGGCCGCCCGAAACTTGTTGATAGAACAATTCTCCTGCCTCAGTGAGGGTCAGGCTTCTTGTGCTGCGCTGGAAGAGTCGGGTGCCTAAATTGGCTTCGAGCCGTGCCACATTCTTACTCACGGCAGCAGCCGAAACCCCCATACGCCTGGCGGCTTCGGAGAAGCTGCTGGCCTCCGCGGCACGAACGAACGATTCCAGATTGCCGAGAGTTTCCATGGTCATCTCCAACTTTTGGTTGAAGGTGATTCTACCGATTGGAGACTAATTTATCCCTGATGCTTTCGTCATGATTGTGCCTACCGGATCATCACGATTGGAAAGCAAAGCTCATGGCAAAAATTCTAGTTACTGGCGCGACAGGCAGATTGGGCAATGCAGTCTTGCGTTCACTGGTACAAAAAATCCCGGCATCAAATGTTGTGGCAATGGCACGTGATACTGAGAAGGCTGAGCCTTTGGCTGTATTAGGAATAGAAGTGCGCTACGGGGATTACACCGATTACGATTCGTTGGTGGCGGCATTCGAAGGAGTAGAAAAAATCTACCTGGTATCAGCCGTAGCGTTCAGTGATCGTGTTGCCCACCATAAAAACGTGATCGTTGCTGCCGGCCGGGCAGGTGTTCGCCATGTGGTTTACACCAGTATTCAACGGATCAACGATGAGCTGGCACCGATTGAAGGGGTGACGGAGAGCGATATAGCTACCGAGCGACTGCTAGAAAAGTCGGGCCTCACGTACACGATTATTCAACATCCGTTATACGCCGACGATTTGCCCTTCTTCATCGGTGCCAATGCGGCAAAAGAAGGCTTCAGCGTCCCGGCAGGTCAAGGTCGAATCGGGCCGGCCACCTACGCAGAGCTGGCAGAAGCAGGGGCCACACTGCTCACCCAGACTGGGCATGAGAACCGCACCTACTTGCTGAATGCGGGACAGACGTGGTCATTTCAGGATATCGCCGACGGGTTTTCTCGATTGACGGGCATGCCGGTTGAGTACCAGCCAATTTCCGCTGAAGTATTCATTGCCGCTCGGGAAAGTGAAGGCTGGCCAACCGCGGTCGCGAAATTCATCAGCGACTGGGGTAAGGCCATCGATAAAGGCGCTTTCGACCAGAGCAGTCGTACGCTTGAAACACTGTTGGGCCGTAAGCCGAAAGACTTGGAGGATATTCTTCGGGAAGCCTTCAATCTTTAAATATCGCGCCTTGAGTTAGCAACGTATTGTGAGTTAGCAGCGGATTTGGCACCGACTAGGACCTTGCAAGAGATTCCGAGCTGACCGCTAGAAGCCGCGGCCGACGGATCTTTCGAGGGTTCAGCGGCACTCAATCGGTGCCAACTACCTGCAAAATGGTTTGTCACCAAAACAGCAAGAAGTCGGGTGAATTTGCGGTCTGTTTGGCACTGCGGTTTGGGCCAAAAAACGTCGAATTTGGAGGTATGAGTCAGGCTCTCGGACGCGATGGTTTGATTCCAAATCGGCCCCTGGGCCTTGTGATCAAAGGGTCTTCAGAAGGCCCACAGCCCGTCAGCAATCAATTCGAATAGATGCGCCCTCCCCGCGCTCTGTTCCGTTTCCCTAGCGCACAATCGGAAGTCCGGCTTTCGCTGCTTCCGTTTGTCTTCAAAGGCACGGCCCGCGTGACGTACAGCCGGTTTCGCTGATTTTGGATGGTGACCTTTAAGAACGAAGAATCGGAACTGAGCTTCCAGGGTTTAGCGCCGCGGAGCGGGTGAGGAAAAACGCCCGAATCGCCCGGAAACAGGGCGTTTGGCAAGGCTATCTGACATGCGAAAAAGCTGAGAAAGGAAGAGAAATATCAGACAGGATTGGTGCCAATGGCAGCGCGAAAAAGGGCCAAAAGCGGCGCGAACTCACATTATCCCGCAAATCTCACGCACATGAAAAAGGCCAGTGCTGTGAACACTGGCCCAAATCATTGAAGAATATGGTCGGGACGGAGTGATTCGAACACTCGACCCCTAGCACCCCATGCTAGTGCGCTACCGGACTGCGCTACGCCCCGACTAGGCGTGAAACTCATCCCTCTTCTCGAAGGACGCTCAAGAATATATCGCAAGCTTTTGAAAACTGGAAGTATTCAAACGCAGGAAATTATTTCTTGAGAACCACCAACACATCTTCCAGCTCGGCAATCATCTGCCGAATCATTTGTTTGTATTGAGTGGTGTCGTCTTTGGCTTCATCGCCGGACAAGCGCAGGCGCGCGCCGCCGATGGTGAACCCTTGATCGTAAAGAAGCGCGCGGATCTGCCGGATCATCAGCACGTCCTGTCGCTGATAATACCGGCGGTTCCCGCGGCGTTTGACGGGGTTGAGTTGAGGAAACTCCTGCTCCCAATAACGCAGCACGTGCGGTTTTACCGCACACAGCTCGCTGACTTCACCGATGGTGAAGTAGCGTTTGCCTGGGATGACGGGGAGCTCGTCGTTATGACTTGGTTCCAGCATAAGCCTCAACTCGGGCCTTCAACTTCTGCCCTGGACGAAAGGTGACCACACGGCGAGCCGTGATCGGGATTTCTTCCCCCGTTTTCGGATTGCGGCCAGGCCGCTGGCGTTTGTCCCGAAGGTCGAAATTGCCGAAACCGGACAATTTGACTTGTTCGTTGTCTTCAAGAGCGTGCCTGATTTCTTCAAAAAACAGTTCGACCAATTCCTTGGCCTCCCGTTTATTCAGGCCCAGCTCTTCATACAGACGTTCCGCCATCTCAGCTTTCGTCAGAGCCCCCATACGTCACTTCCTTAACGTGGCGTTCAACCTTTGTTCGAGCGAGGTGAGGATATTTTGCGTCGTGGTATTCACCTCATCGTCATTAAGAGTGCGCGATGGATGCTGCCAGGTCAAGCCGACTGCGAGGCTTTTTCTATCAGGATCAATGCCTTTACCCTGATACACGTCAAATAGCCTGAGGTCCGTCAGCCATTCCCCTGCATTTTCACGGATTACGTCCAGTACGGCGTTGGCTGCGACGTCTTTTTCGGCGATCAGTGCAAGGTCACGACGCACTTCAGGAAAGCGCGATAACTCCTGGAATTTAGGCATTTTGCCCAACGCCACTTCTGCCAGAACCAGCTCGAACACGAAGACCGGACGGTCGAGACCGAGGGTTTTCGACAATTCGGGGTGGATGGCGCCGACAAAACCTACCAGACGGCCTTCACGTTCGATGCGCGCGGTTTGACCCGGGTGCAGCGCCGGGTGTTTGCCCGGCACGAAAGTGAACGAGCCCAGCGCACCGGCAAAGCCCAATACCGCTTCCACGTCAGCCTTGACGTCGAAGAAGTCCACGACGTCGCGACCCTGTGCCCAGCCTTCCGGCAGACGGCTACCGCACACCACACCGGCCAGCATTGGCTCTTGCTTCAGGCCTTCGAGTTGACCGACGAAGCGCAGGCCGCTTTCGAACAGACGGACGCGATCCTGTTGACGGTTCAGGTTGTGCTGAAGCGACTTGACCAGACCTGGCCACAAGGACGAGCGCATAGCCGCCATGTCGTTCGAAATCGGGTTGGCCAACAGCAGCGGTTCCACACCCGGATTAAACAGTTCGAATTGTTTCGGATCGATGAAGCTGTAGGTGATCGCTTCCTGGTAACCACGAGCGACCAGCAGGCGACGCAGCTCAGGCAGCTCGCTGCGCGCTTCGGCCTTGGCTTGTGGCGCCAGGCGAGCTTGCGGGTAGCGAACCGGCAGACGGTTGTAACCGTACAGACGGGCCAGCTCTTCGATCAGATCGACTTCCAGGCTGATGTCGAAGCGATGGCTTGGCACTTCAACGCGCCACTGCCCTGCTCCATCGGCTGAAACGCTCAGGCCCAAAGCATTGAGCAGACGCTCGACTTCGGCCGAATCCATTTCCATGCCCAGCATTTGGGTGATGCGCTGTGCGCGCAACGTCACAGGAGCAATGTTCGGCAGGTGCTGTTCGCTGACGGTTTCGATGATCGGACCGGCTTCACCGCCAGTGATCTCCAGCAGCAGGCCAGTGGCGCGCTCCATGGCTTCACGGGCCAGTTGCCAGTCCACGCCACGCTCGTAGCGGTGCGAGGCATCGGTGTGAAGGCCATAGGAACGGGCTTTGCCAGCGACGGCGATCTGATCGAAGAACGCGCTTTCAAGGAAAATATCGCGAGTGGTCGCGGTGTTCACACCGCTGTGCTCGCCACCCATGACGCCGGCGATAGCCAGAGCGCGGGTGTGGTCGGCAATCACCAGGGTATCGCTACGCAGGGTGACTTCCTGGCCGTCGAGCAGCACCAGCTTCTCGCCTTCTTCGGCCATGCGCACGCGGATGCCGCCATTGATTTCGGCGAGATCGAAGGCGTGCAGCGGTTGACCCAGCTCCAGCATCACGTAGTTGGTGATGTCGACAGCCGCGTCGATGCTGCGCACTTCGGAACGACGCAGACGCTCAACCATCCACAGCGGCGTAGGCTTGGACAGGTCGACGTTACGGATCACACGACCCAGGTAACGCGGGCAAGCGGCTGGCGCCAGCACTTCAACCGAACGCACTTCGTCGTGCACGGCTGCAACGGTGGCAACGACCGGCCGGGTGACGGTGGCGTCGTACAGCGCGCCGACTTCACGGGCCAGACCGGCGAGGGACAGGCAGTCGCCGCGGTTCGGGGTCAGGTCGACCTCGATGCTGGCGTCGTCCAGGCTCAGGTACTCACGAATGTCCTGACCGACCGGCGCATCGACCGGCAATTCCATCAGACCATCGTTGCCTTCGCCCACTTGCAGCTCGGCCTGCGAGCACAGCATGCCGTTGGACTCAACGCCACGCAGCTTGGCTTTCTTGATTTTGAAGTCGCCCGGCAGCTCGGCACCGATCATGGCGAACGGGATCTTCAGGCCCGGGCGCACGTTTGGCGCGCCGCAGACGACCTGGAAGGTCTCAGAGCCATTGCTGACCTGGCACACACGCAGCTTGTCAGCGTCCGGATGCTGCTCGGTGCTCAGCACCTCGCCCACCACCACACCGGTGAATTCGCCGGCGGCCAGCGTAACGCTATCGACCTCAAGACCGGCCATCGACAGACGAGCAACCAGCTCGTCACGACTTACCTGCGGGCTTACCCAGCCACGCAGCCATTGTTCACTGAATTTCATCCTGCTCTCCTAAGAATTCGTTACGACTAGCGAAATTGCGCGAGGAACCGCAAGTCGTTGTCGAAGAACAGACGCAAGTCGTTCACGCCGTAACGCAGCATGGCCAGACGTTCAACGCCCATGCCGAAGGCAAAGCCCGAAAACTCTTCCGGGTCGATCCCGGACATGCGCAACACGTTCGGGTGAACCATGCCGCAGCCCATCACTTCCAGCCAGCCCGTCTGCTTGCAGACGCGGCAGCCTTTACCGCTGCACATCACGCATTCCATGTCGACTTCGGCGGATGGCTCGGTGAACGGGAAGTACGAAGGACGGAAACGCACGGCCAGTTCTTTTTCGAAGAACACACGCAGGAATTCTTCGATGGTCCCTTTCAGGTCGGCGAAGTTGATATCGCGATCAACCAACAGGCCTTCGACCTGGTGGAACATCGGCGAGTGGGTAATATCGGAGTCGCTACGGTACACACGACCTGGGCAGACGATGCGGATCGGCGGCTGTTTCGATTCCATGGTGCGGACCTGTACCGGCGAGGTATGGGTGCGCAGCAACATGTTGGCATTGAAATAGAAGGTGTCATGCATCGACCGGGCCGGGTGATGGCCTGGGATGTTGAGCGCTTCAAAGTTGTGATAGTCGTCTTCGACCTCAGGGCCTTCGGCAATGCCGTAGCCGATGTGAGTGAAGAACTGTTCGATACGTTCCAGAGTCCGGGTAACCGGATGCAGACCACCGGAGGTCTGGCCGCGGCCAGGCAGGGTCACGTCAATGGACTCGGCAGACAGTTTGGCGGCCAGGTCGGCCTCTTCAAACAGTGCCTTGCGGGCATTGAGAACCTCTGTGACACGCTCCTTGGCAACATTGATCAGGGCGCCGACTTGCGGACGCTCTTCTGCCGGCAAATTCCCCAGGGTCTTCATCACCTGAGTCAATTCACCCTTTTTGCCAAGGTAGTGAACCCGGATTTGCTCCAGGGCATTGATATCTTCAGCGCTTTGCACAGCCTCTAGTGCTTGAGAGACGAGCGCGTCCAGGTTTTCCATGTACAGACTCCAGATACAAAATAGGGGAAGAGCTTGAAGGCTCTTCCCCTATTTATGACGTTTAACACCTGGCCCCACAGAGGTGAGGCCGGGTGACTGTCGGGGGTACTTAAGCCAAGGTGGCTTTAGCTTTCTCGACAATCGCAGCAAACGCCGCTTTTTCGTTCACTGCCAGATCAGCCAGAACCTTACGGTCGATCTCGATGGACGCTTTTTTCAGGCCGGCGATGAAACGGCTGTAGGACAGACCGTTGATACGTGCACCAGCGTTGATACGAGCGATCCACAGAGCGCGGAACTGACGTTTTTTCTGACGACGGTCACGGTAGGCGTATTGGCCTGCCTTGATTACCGCTTGCTTGGCAACACGGAATACGCGCGAGCGAGCGCCGTAGTAGCCTTTAGCAAGTTTCAGAATTTTTTTGTGACGTTTACGGGCAATGACGCCACGCTTTACACGAGCCATGAGTTACTTCCTCTATTCTTGACTAAATTAACGAAGGCGCAGCATGCGCTCGACTTTTGCCACGTCACACGGTGCCAGCAAGCTGCTACCGCGCAGTTGACGCTTACGCTTGGTCGACATTTTAGTCAGGATGTGGCTCTTGAAAGCGTGCTTGTGCTTGATACCGTTAGCAGTTTTCAGAAACCGCTTAGCAGCACCACTTTTAGTTTTCATTTTTGGCATGTTCGGATACTCCGCATTCAGTTGATAAACATAATCAGAAGGCCTGCCGTGCCCTGATGATTACTTCTTCTTTTTCGGGGCGATGACCATGATCAGCTGGCGTCCTTCCATCTTAGGATGCTGTTCGACCGAACCGTACTCGAGCAAGTCACCTTCAACTCGCTTGAGGAGTTCCATCCCCAGCTCCTGGTGGGCCATCTCACGGCCGCGGAATCGCAAGGATACCTTGGCCCTGTCCCCATCACTCAGGAAACGTACCAGGTTGCGCAGTTTTACCTGGTAATCCCCTTCCTCCGTCCCTGGACGAAACTTGATTTCTTTAACCTGGATCTGCTTCTGGTTTTTCTTGGCCGCAGCAACCTGCTTCTTCTTCTCGAAGATCGACTTGCCGTAGTCCATCAGCTTGCAAACAGGGGGTACTGCATCGGCGGAAATTTCCACCAAATCGAGCTTGGCTTCTTCAGCCTTAAGAAGCGCGTCTTCAATTGACACAATCCCAAGCTGCTCGCCTTCAGCCCCAATTAACCGAACCTCGCGTGCCGAGATATTCTCGTTGATCGGGGCTTTCGGTGCAGCTCGTTTATCTTGTCTCATTTCACGCTTAATAATAATTACTCCGAATCTGGGCGACCACGCCGGGAAACCGCTTGCGCGAGAAACTCAGCGAACTGGGCGACGGGCATCGAGCCCAGGTCAGCACCTTCACGAGTACGCACAGCGACAGTCTGCATCTCGACTTCCCGATCTCCGATAACCAAGAGATAGGGAACCTTGAGCAAAGTATGCTCGCGGATTTTAAAGCCGATCTTTTCATTTCTCAAGTCAGACTTGGCACGAAATCCGCTTTCGTTGAGGGTTTTTTCAACTTCAGCAGCAAAATCGGCTTGTTTATCAGTGATATTCATAATCACTGCCTGGGTCGGAGCCAGCCACGCAGGGAATGCACCCTCGTAGTGCTCGATCAGGATTCCGACGAAACGTTCGAAGGAGCCCAGGATCGCCCGGTGCAACATTACCGGGTGCTTGCGACTGTTGTCTTCGGAGACGTATTCGGCTCCCAGACGGACAGGCAGGTTAAAATCGAGCTGAAGGGTACCACACTGCCAGACACGACCGAGGCAATCTTTCAGCGAGAACTCGATCTTCGGACCGTAGAACGCACCTTCGCCCGGCTGTAGATCGTACGGCAGGCCCGCGCTATCAAGGGCTGCAGCCAATGCCGCTTCGGCGCGATCCCACAATTCGTCAGAACCAACGCGTTTTTCCGGACGAGTGGACAGCTTCATCTCGACGTCTTTGAAGCCGAAATCGGCATAAACGTCCATGGTCAGCTTGATAAACGCAGCCGATTCAGCCTGCATCTGCTCTTCAGTGCAGAAGATGTGGGCGTCATCCTGAGTGAACGCACGCACACGCATGATGCCGTGCAACGCTCCCGATGGCTCGTTACGGTGGCAAGCACCGAATTCGGCCAGCCGCATCGGCAACTCGCGGTAGCTTTTCAGGCCCTGATTGAACACTTGCACGTGGCAAGGGCAGTTCATTGGCTTAATGGCGTAGTCGCGGTTTTCCGACTGGGTGGTGAACATGTTGTCGGCGTAGTTGGCCCAGTGCCCGGATTTCTCCCACAGACTGCGGTCAACGACTTGAGGAGTCTTGATCTCCAGGTAGCCGTTGTCGCGCTGAACCTTGCGCATGTACTGCTCGAGGACCTGGTACAGAGTCCAGCCGTTCGGGTGCCAGAACACCATGCCCGGCGACTCTTCCTGGGTGTGGAACAGGCCCAGGCGCTTGCCGATCTTGCGGTGATCGCGCTTTTCAGCTTCTTCAATGCGCTGGATGTAAGCCGCCAGCTGCTTCTTGTCTGCCCAAGCGGTGCCGTAAACGCGCTGCAATTGCTCGTTCTTGGCATCGCCACGCCAGTAGGCGCCGGACAACTTGGTCAGCTTGAAGGATTTCAGGAAACGTGTGTTCGGCACGTGCGGGCCGCGGCACATGTCGACGTATTCTTCGTGATAGTACAGGCCCATGGCCTGTTCGTTCGGCATGTCCTCGACCAGGCGCAGCTTGTAGTCTTCGCCACGGGCCTTGAACACTTCGATCACTTCGGCGCGCGGAGTGACTTTCTTGATCACGTCGTAATCTTTTTCGATCAGCTGTTGCATGCGCTGTTCGATGGCGGCCAGGTCGTCCGGAGTAAAAGGACGCTCGAAGGCGATGTCGTAATAGAAGCCTTCGTCAATGACCGGCCCGATCACCATTTTGGCGGTCGGGTACAACTGCTTGACCGCATGGCCAACCAGGTGGGCGCAAGAGTGGCGAATGATCTCCAGCCCCTCTTCATCCTTTGGCGTAATGATTTGCAGCGTGGAATCGCTGTCGATGATGTCGCTGGCGTCGACCAGCTTGCCATTGACCTTGCCGGCCACGGTGGCTTTGGCCAGGCCAGCACCAATGGATGCAGCGACCTCGGCTACGGAAACCGGGTGATCGAATGAACGTTGACTGCCGTCGGGAAGAGTAATAGTTGGCATGGCGCCTCCTCTCCTAGTGGTGACCCCTACCAAAGGTCACGTGGGTTGGGATGAGCCAGTACAAGATCCGATCCAGGCCATTCAATGACGAACGCCTGCCTTACAGCGGCAGGAGCCTTGCGGCCAACCGGAAAACCGAACCAGAGTGACTGGGATTCAAATCAGGGTTATTCGGGCAATTACCGCCACCGGGACTGAAGGTCTCCGGAGCTTGCAAACGCCCGAGCGAGGCATGCTAGCACAGATGAACGGTCGTCGACGCCTGCGTAGCCAGACAATGAAGATTTCCACACTTTTACCGCGCAGAGTGAACTTGAGATGTACGGGCCACCTCAAATAGGCTGAGAATCGCTACAGATTATCGACCCCAAGGAGTTCCTGACATGCGTCTTACCCGTCTTTTTGCCTTCGCCGCCCCGCTTGCCTTGATGCTGCCACTGAGCGCACATGCCGCATGGCCAGCCGGTGTGAAAGCCCAGTACATGAGCGATTGCACCAAAGCTGCCAGCCAAAAGTTGAATATGGCTGAAGCGCAGAAGCACTGTGCATGCGGTGCCGAAGTTCTCGATAAAAAATTCACCTCCCAGGAGATCACTCAGTTGATGGACAAAAACAATCCACCTGGCGCCGAATTGAGTCAGCGTGCACTGAAAGAAATCTCGGCGTGCCGAGTCCAGAAATAAGGGTTCACAGGTCGGCTTTTGAAGGATTGGCAGGTCAAAATCAGCCAAAAAAGGGCCGATTTACATAATTTACGCAGGTTTTATGGCTTTTTTTACTGCCCTGTTTTTTAGCGCAAAGCCGCTTAAACCGGGGCTTTCAGCCATTCGACGCGACGAAAAGCATGCTATATGAGGGCAAACAGCACGTCCGGGGGGCTCCCAAAGCGAACATTTCGACTATGATACTCCGGTGTGCCCAGTTGGCCTGAGCAGCACAGCACTACTGAAAATATATGTTTCTTGGAGATACACCATGTCTAATCGCCAAACCGGCACCGTTAAATGGTTCAACGATGAAAAAGGCTTCGGCTTCATCACTCCTCAAGGTGGCGGTGACGACCTGTTCGTACACTTCAAAGCTATCGAAAGCGACGGTTTCAAAAGCCTGAAAGAAGGCCAAACCGTTTCCTTCGTGGCTGAGAAAGGCCAAAAGGGTATGCAAGCTGCACAAGTTCGCCCAGAGTAAGTTTCTGGCGCACTAAAAAAACCCCGTCCATGTGACGGGGTTTTTTATGGGCGAAACAAAAGCCTGGTGCGATCAGCCGCAGTTGACGCGCGTGACCACCCTATTGGCATCGGTGTTCAGGTTCAGGCGATCAGAGCGGTACTCCAGGGTCACCATATCGTTCGGCGACAGGAACCGGGCGTTGTGTGCGCCTGCGCGAGTGCGCGCCTGCTCCAGCAATTCGGGCGAAGCCGTTTTGCCGACGGTGAATTGCGCAGCCTTTGATTCGCAGCGGCTATGACCCGTGTCAGTCGTCGTTACAGGGTCAGTTGCCGACTCGGATGACGTACTGCTGCAACCTGCCAGCAGAGTGACGGCCAACACAGTACCCAATGACGCGAGCTTCCAAGGCATGAAGCCTCCTTTTCAATAATTAAGCAGAGATCGTGCGACCGCCATTTCGGCGTTAGGTTTCAAGGTGAATGCCCTCACCCTGCCCTCGATCCGCACAAGCGCAGAGTTTGCCTGAGCATCGCCCAGCCCTTCAGCACTCAATCGTGACTGAATATGAACAGCGCTCAATAGACGTCGATGTAGTCGTACGGCGGGTTCGGCCAGTTGTCTTTCAACGCGTTGAAAATCTGCATGACCCAGACTTCGTCGCTGGCAGCGACCAATCCTACATAGCCCGAACCCTTGGCCCACGTCTCCAGCCGAAAACGCAGCCCGCCGATGTCAGTGCCGCCTACGACTCCCGAGGAGATGTAAGCGATGCCGCCTTGAGTGACCCGCAGTTGCGTGTGTTCATCGTCACTGGCGGAGGCCAACAGTTGGCGCACTGCCTCAAGGGTCAAACCGTCAGGGGTGTTCAAATCGATCTGCACAGCGCGGTCCTTGAAAATTCATCAAAGACCAAGTGTCGCATAGCCCTCCTCCCATGCCTAAGTCGGAGTGCCAAACGCCGCGCAAAATGGTTAACTCGATACTCAGACTTCCCCGACTTCACGAGCACCATCATGACCACCGTAAGCATCGACGCCGACATCAAAGCCAAATGGCAGGACGGGCACAGCTCTTACAGCCCAAGCAGTACGGAAGAGCTCGCCATTATCGGTATCGATCTATTGGTCCGGGACCTTGGAACCGAGGCCGCCCAGTCGTTCATCGAGCAGATCTTCGAAAAACACCTGGCGGACCAAAAAGCCGCCGTAGAGGCTGGACGGGTGTAAAACCCGCAGGCTGGCACCTGCGGGCTTGAAAATCACTTCAAACGAGCCAGACGCTGCGTCAGCAAGTCGAAGAAGCCCTGGGCATCACCACTCTCAACCCAGAAAGCATTCTTCGGCGCTTTCAGGCCGTCATACCAGTCGACGATGGTTTGACCAAAGGTCGGGCCTTCACGACTGTCGACGACCACGTTGACCGAGCGACCGCTAAACAGCTCAGGCTTGAGCAGGTAGGCGATGACGGTGGCGTCATGCACCGGGCCACCCGGAATTCCGTAGTGCTCCATGTCATCTTTGATGTAAGCATTAAGAATATCGCCCACCAGCTTGCTGGCGTTGTTGTTGATCGCCGCGATCTGCTTCAGGCGCGATTCGCTGGTGAGGATCTTGTGGGTCACGTCCAGTGGTAGATAAGTCAGTTTCACACCACTTTTCAACACGATTTCGGCCGCCTGCGGATCGGCGAACAGGTTGAACTCGGCGACCGGCGTAATGTTGCCACCGTTAAAGTGCGCACCGCCCATGATCACCACTTCCTTGATGCCCTGAACGATTTCAGGCTCCTGGATCAACGCCAGGGCCAGATTGGTCTGCGGACCGAGCATGGCGATGGTGATGCTGTGGGGTTTGGCCGTTTTCAAGGTCTCGATCAAGTAATTGACCGCACTGCCTTCAGCCAGCCCTTTCTTGGGTTCGTGGACGGTGACGCCTGACAGCCCTTCTTTGCCATGAATGTTCTCGGCATAGATCGGCATGCGCATCAGCGGCTTCGGCGCACCGGCATAAACCGGCACGTCTTCGCGCCCTGCCCACTCACGGGCCAGTCGCGCGTTTCGCGACGTCTTGTCCAGACGCACGTTGCCGGCCACGGTAGTCAGCGCACGAACGTTCAGCTCTTCGGGCGATGCCAGGGCAAACAGCAAAGCGACCACGTCGTCGGTACCCGGATCAGTGTCGATGATCAAATCGATCTTTTCCGCCGCGTGGGCGCTCGTTGCAGTAATCAGGGACAAAAGCAGCAGACTCCGAAGCAGATGATGCAACTTCATAGCATAGTGGGGCATTTCGCACTCCTTGTGCGTGGGGAAAAACGATCAGTACAGGGCGCTAGAACGTCACCCCCGACACCAGCACGATGTTGCAGTACGGCGCACATTCGCCTGTACGAACAATCGCCCGCGCCTGACGGCTGAGGATCTTGAACTGGTCGTGGCTGAGCAACTCGCGCGAACCCAGCGCGCCTTCAACGCTCAACTCGTCCAGAACACTCAATGCCGGCGGCTGCTTGTCGAGGATCTCGCGGGCCAGCACATGGCTTTCGACCTGCATTTCGCTCAGTACAACCTTCAAGGTACTGATGAAGTCCGGAACGCCCTGGGTCAGCGCCAGATCGATCAGTTCGACACCTGGCGGGACCGGCAGTCCGGCATCGCCGATCACGACCATGTCGCCATGACCCAGCGAGGCAATCAGCCGCGACAACGCGATATTGAGCAGCGGTGTTTTTTTCATGGTGCTTTAAACGCCTGTACGTCGGACAAGGTGGGAATCGAGGGTTGTGCGCCAGCCCGGGTGACCGACAAGGCCGCGGCAACCTGACCGAAACGAATCGCGTCCGCTTCACTGCTGCCGGACGCTAATGCGGCGGCGAAACCACCGACAAAGGTGTCCCCTGCAGCGGTGGTATCGACGGCCTTGACCTTCGGTGCCGGGAAATGCTCCAGACGCGAGCCGTCGGCGAACAGCGAACCTTGGGCGCCCAAGGTGATAATCACTTTACCCACGCCCATTGCGATCAATCGGGTTGCGGCGGTTTCTGCAGACTCCAGGGAATCCACCGTCAATCCCGTCAGGGCGGAAGCTTCGCTTTCGTTGGGGATCAGGTAATCGATGGCGGCAAACCAGTCCGCCGGCAATGGGCGACTGGCGGGCGCAGGGTTGAGAATGACGATCTTGCCCAGCTCACGACCCCGCTTGAGGGCATGGCCCACCGTTGCATCCGGTACTTCCAGCTGACAAATAATCACATCCGCCGCCTGCAATACGGCGTCAAAACGGTCGATGACTTGCGGCGTCAGCGAGCCGTTGGCACCCGCGACAATGACAATGGCGTTCTGACTGTTGTCATCGACCACGATCAACGCCACGCCGCTGGAATCTTCAACCGTACTGACGGCCTGACAATCGATACCCTCGACCAACAGCGCTGCGCGCAGTTCTGCGCCATAGGCATCGTTGCCCACGCAACCGACCATCGACACCTCGGCACCCAAACGGGCTGCTGCGACGGCCTGATTGGCGCCCTTGCCACCGGACACCATGGCAAACGACTGACCGATCAGCGTTTCACCGCCACGCGGCAGCCTTGGCGCCCGGGTTACCAGGTCCATGTTCAGACTGCCTATCACCACTACTTTTGCTGGCATACATTGCTACTCATTAATTCTGTGTCTGCAGTGCTTCTGGTTTAGCTGCGCGGCGTTTCAACGAAACTGGGCGAACACGCCGGCGAGCGGCGCAGTCGACTCTCGCAGCACAATACTGGGCGTCACGATGCGCTGATCGGTGGCGATGTCCGGTGTGGCGATCCTGCGCAAAAGCACTTCAGCCGCCATCTCACCGAGTTGCAGGATCGACTGCCCCACCGTGGTCAGCGCCGGGTAGACATATCGGCTCATCTGGATATCGTCGAAGCCGATCACCGACAGCTCGCTCGGTACGCGAACGTTGCGTTCGGCGGCCGCTCGCAGCACGCCGATGCCGATCATGTCGTTGCCGGCAAAGATCGCGCTGGGCGGATTGCGCTCCAGCAAAATCGCCGCCGCGTTGTAACCGCCGGTGCTGGTGAAATCGCTTTCCAGCATGCGCGCGCGATTCACATCGACGCCCGCCTCTTGCAAGGCACGGCAATAACCGGCCAGACGCATTTGTGCCACGCTGGTACCCGCCGGACCGCCGATCATGGCGATGTCCCGATGCCCCAGTTCCAGCAGATGTCGAGTGGCCAGGTACGCGCCGTATTCGTGATCGATGCGCACTAGATCGGCATTCACGCCTTCCAGCCCGCGGTCGACGATGACCATCGGCGTGCGCACACCGGCGAGGCCTTCCGCCAGCCCCGCATCACCGCCGGCCGACGCCACGATCAAACCGTCGATGCGCTTTTCGAGCAATACGCGCAGGTAGCTGCGCTGCTTGTCCGGGTTGTCGTCGGAGTTGCAGAGAATGACGCAATAACCCTTACGCTCGCAGTAATCCTCGATGCCTCGGGCCAGCTCGGCGAAGTACGGGTTGAGGCTGTTGGGCACCAGCAACCCGATGGTCGCGGTGGTTTTGGCTTTCAATGAACGGGCTACGGCGCTCGGCACGTAGTCCAGTGTCTTGATCGCTTCCTCGACCTTGATCCGCACCTCCTGACTGACCGGCCGGGTCTTGTTCACCACATGGGACACCGTGGTGTAGGAAATGCCCGCGAGTGCGGCTACATCCTTGATCGTTGCCATGATTCAGGTCCGCCGGCTTGCGCGCTGACTGCGATAAGTGTCCAGCACCACCGCCACCACGATCACCGCGCCGGTGATGATGCGTTTGGTGGGCTCGGTCGCGCCGATCTGCGCGAGGCCCGCTGCCAATACGGAAATGATCAGGACGCCGAAAAAGGTGCTGATCACCGAGCCACGGCCACCCATCAAACTGGTGCCGCCGATGACGACAGCGGCGATGACCTGCAACTCCAGCCCGGAGCCGGCATTCGGATCCGCGGCCTCGAGCCTGGAGATCTGAAACAGCGCGGCAATGCCGGCCAGCAGCCCCATCAGGCTGAACACCAGAATCTTGTAGGGTTTTGGATTGATCCCCGCCAGACGCACCGCTTCTTCATTAGTGCCGATGCCGATCAGGTAGCGACCGAATACCGTACGGGTCAGCACGGCCTGGGCAATGATGATAATCAGCAAGGCAATGATGAACGAAGGCGAGATGCCGAAGGCAATCGGGTTGGATAACCAGGCGAAGGCATCACCGATATAAGCGGTGCGCGATCCGGTCATCTGATACGCCACGCCCCGGGCCATTTCCAGCACGCCCAGAGACACGATGAACGACGGAATCCGCCAGGCCACGGTGATCGAACCGGTGATGGTCCCGGCCAATGCGGCCGCCGCCATACCGAGCAACGCGGCGGGTAGAACACTCCAGCCCCAGCCGAGAATGGCCACGCTGACCGTTGATGCCGCCAGTGCCAACACCGAACCGACCGAGAGGTCGATGCCGCCGATAATCAACACGAACGTCATGCCGACCGCCAGCACCATCAGATCAGGAATCTGGTTGGCCAGGGTGCTGAACGTGTCATAAGAAAGAAAGTGGCTGCTCAATACCGAGAACAGCGCAATCATCGCCAGCAAGGCACCGGCCAGGCCCAGGTAGGTGCCCAGGCCGTAGAAGTTGCCACTACGTTTGCCGGCAGAAGATGCAGTTTTCATGGAAGGTCCCTAGGCGCTGCTTCGTTGAGCAACGCATCACGTTTTTGGTAGCCGGCAAAAGCGGCGGCAAGCAAGTCATCCTGGGTCCAGCTGTCGCGTTCGAACGTGTCGATCAGGCGCCCCGCCGACAGCACGCCGATCCGGTCGCAGATCAACATCAGCTCGCGCAGGTCGCTGGACACCACCACCAGCGCCTTGCCCTGTCGGGTCAGCTCACCGAGTAATGCATAAATGTCGAATTTGGCACCGACATCGATGCCGCGGGTGGGCTCGTCAAACAACATCACCGAGCAATCACGCTCGAGCCAGCGGCCGATCACGACCTTTTGCTGGTTGCCGCCGGACAGTTCAGAGACCAATTGTGTCGGGCTCGAACTGCGGATGCGCATGGCGTCGATCTGACGCTGGGCCAGGGACATCTCGTCGCCGTTGTTGACGAATCCGCCACTGGAAATCACCGGCATGTTGCCCAAGGCAATGTTGGCGCTGATCGATTGGGTTAGCAGCAAACCCTCGCCCTTGCGGTCTTCCGTGATCAGGGCGATGCCGTGACCCACCGCATCGGCCGGCGAGCGGATACTCACCACCTGAGCCGGAGACCCGAGCGCGACCGTGCCGCTGTCCGCAATGTCGGCACCGAAGATCAGGCGCAGCAACTCGGTGCGCCCTGCCCCGATCAATCCGGAGATCCCGTAGATTTCGCCGGCACGCACTTCGAAGGACACATCGCGAACCTTGTCCGAACGGGTCAGGCCCTTGACCGTCAACGCGGGAGCGCCGATCTTGCGCGGCCCCATGTCCATGTGTTCACCGAGCTCACGACCGACCATCAACGTGACCAGTTGCTCGCTGTTGTAATTGGCCATCGGCTCGACGCAGACCAGATTGCCGTCGCGCAGTACCGCAATGCGCTGGGCAACCCGCGCCAGCTCTTCGAGACGGTGAGAGATATAGATGATCGACACGCCCCGGGATTGCAGGCGGGTGATCTGCTCGAACAGCATCTCGACTTCACGAGCCGTCAGCATGGCCGTCGGTTCGTCGAGGATCAGCACATGGCAGTCGCCGATCAGGTTGCGGGCGATCTCGACCATTTGCTGGTGGCCGATGCCGAGGTCGCCGACCAGGGTGTCCGGGTCGATCGCGTCGAGACCGACCTGGGCCATGGCCTCGATCGCCGCTTTGCGCAACTGCTTGCGACTGATCCAGCCGCCGTTGCTGGGCAAGTTGTCGAGAAACAGGTTTTCCGCCACCGACAGGGTCGGCAACAGATTGAGTTCTTGCATGACCATGCGGATGCCCAGGTCTTCAGCCTGGGTCCGGCTGCCGGGACGGTAATCCTGACCCTGGAATTGCATCTGGCCGGTGGTCGGCGTGACCAACCCGCCGATGATCTTCGACAGCGTGCTCTTGCCGGCGCCATTCTCACCGGTCAGCGCCAACACCTCACCGCGGATCAGCGTCAGGTCGATGCCGGTCAGCACCGGCTGGGCGTAGGTCTTACCGATACCGCTGACCGTGAGGACAGCGTTCGGAGCGCAAACGGACATAAAACTCTCCCTGTGCTCGCCCGGACGGGCGAGCACCAGTGTGTCGCCAGAAGGCTTACTTGGTGACCAGTTCTACCGGGGTTTCGATCACGCCGTTGGTGCCGCTGTCGACTTTCTCGCCCTTGATGATTTTCAGCGCAGTCTCGATACCGAACACGGCTTGTCGGGCTGCAAACTGGTCGGCGGTCGCCAGGACGCGACCATCCTTGAGCATCGGCTTGATAGCGTTGATGTTGTCGTAGCCGACCACTTGCACCTTGCCGGCCTTGCCCGCTGCACGCACGGCGGAAACGGCACCGACGGCCATGCTGTCGTTGCCGGCCAGCAGGGCTTTGACGTCCGGGTATTCGCTGAGGATCGAGGCAGCAACCTTGTTGCCCTTGTCGATCTCCCAGTCACCGGACTGCAACGAAACGACCTTGATCTGCGCCGCTTCCATTGCATCTTTGAAACCCGCAGTGCGGGCCTGGGCATTGGTGGTGGTGGACACGCCTTCGATGATGCCGACTTCGTCACCGGCCTTCAGCTGCTTGGCCAGGTACTCGCCAACCAGACGCGCGCCTTTACGGTTATCCGGGCCTACGAATGGCACCGTCATGTTCTTGCTTTTGAGGACGGTCGGGTCCAGTTGGTTGTCGATGTTGATCACGGTGATACCGGCATCGATGGCTTTCTTGATCACCGGAACCATGGCCTTGGAATCCGCCGGGGCGATGACCAGGGCATTAACCTTGGCGAGGATCATTTGCTCGACGATGCGTGTCTGGCCAGCCGTGTCCGTTTCGTCCTTGATGCCGTTGGAGATCAGGTCGAATTCGCCGGAGTGGTCTTTTTGATAAGCCTTGGCGCCGTCTTCCATGGTCAGGAAGAATTCATTGGCCAAGGATTTCATGACCAGTGCGACTTTGGGTTTTTCAGCAGATTCGGCGAAGGCCGATGAGACGGGCAGCGCGGCGGATGCGACAGCCAGCATAGCGACAGCAAGAAGACGTCCAGCGAATGGCAGCTTCATGGGTTCACTCCGATCTTATGATTATTGTGAGCAATGCTTGCGCGGGAGTAATGCCTGGACTCCGATCGTCGACGGCATGAGCCACCGACAGGGCCGCGCAAACGTTTGCGTAGACCGAACTATGCGAACCCGGATGCTATTTGTCAACGACCTGTTTTGTGTCTTCGTTGGCAAAAACCGACCCGCCACGTTATGCAACGGTGCTGATCAGGCCACCGGTGCTGGAGTCTTTCGCCAGTTCTTTCACCAGATTGCCCGCCACTTGTGACAGCGCGCCGTTGGTGTCGGCGATTTGCCCCTGGATCGACATCACCGCCGTGGCTTTAGCTTCTGGAGTCGGATACGGAGCCGCCTGAGCGACCGCCAATTGTTGCTGTTGTTCGCGCAGTTGCTGTTGTAGTTCCTGCATGCGTTTGAGCAGTACCTGCACCGCAATACTTTGGGTGCTCCCGCCCTTGGACTTGGTTTCGTCCTGAGCGCCGCCACCGGTTCGAACCTGGTTGTCGCTGCCCTCTTCCTTACCCAGAACCTGAGGAGCGGTGTCGGCCGTCGCTTCGCTCAAGGCATTGATCGTCGACGGGGACTTGCCGCCGATGGTGATCGCGCCCGCATTTGGAAAACCAACAGAAAACGACATGGGAACTCCTGTAAGAAAAATAACCTTAACGGGGCATCGACCTGTGCGGGGGTTTCTTTAGCATTGATTCTTGATTTGGCAAGGCGAGCTTCTCGACACGGGTCGTAGGCATTTTCGGAGAGCCGAACGCTAACGCTCAACCTATTCGGAAACCCGGACGCCTTTATGTTTAACGCCGATCAGAGCTTGGACAATTACTTTTATAAATCAAATAGTTAAAAGTTTTTCTCATTCAACGTCCGACTGGTACAGATCCTGCTCTTCACCTACACCCCCGGCGTTCAGATCTGCCGGGGGCGTATCTAGATGAACTTGCATCAGCACCGTCTGACTACTAGAGAGAAAATAATGAAATCTGCCTTCAACACTTTTATTCCGGGCGCTTTGGCCCTCCTGCTGCTACTCCCTACCGCCCTTCAGGCAAAAGAAGTCGAAACCCAACAGAAACTGGCGAACGTGGTCATCCTGGCCACCGGCGGCACCATCGCCGGCGCCGGTGCGAGCGCCGCCAACAGCGCGACGTATCAAGCGGCAAAAGTCGGCATCGAACAGTTGATTGCCGGCGTTCCGGAACTCAGCCAATTGGCTAACGTTCGTGGCGAACAGGTCATGCAGATCGCCTCGGAAAGCATCACCAACGACAACCTGCTTCAACTGGGTCGCCGCGTGGCCGAACTGGCGGACAGCAAAGACGTCGATGGCATCGTGATCACCCATGGCACCGACACCCTGGAAGAAACCGCCTACTTCCTGAACCTGGTGGAAAAGACTGACAAGCCGATCATCGTCGTCGGCTCAATGCGTCCAGGCACTGCGATGTCGGCCGACGGCATGCTTAACCTGTACAACGCCGTCGCCGTCGCCAGCAGCAAAGAAGCGCGTGGCAAGGGCGTCCTCGTGACCATGAACGATGAGATCCAGTCGGGTCGCGACGTCAGCAAGATGATCAACATCAAGACCGAGGCGTTTAAAAGTGCCTGGGGGCCGCTCGGCATGGTGGTCGAAGGTAAATCCTACTGGTTCCGTCTGCCGGCCAAGCGCCACACCATGGACTCGGAATTCGACATCAAAACGATCAAGAGCCTGCCTGACGTAGAAATCGCCTACTCCTACGGCAACGTGAGCGACACGGCGTACAAGGCACTGGCTCAGTCCGGCGCCAAGGCGATCATCCACGCCGGCACGGGCAATGGTTCGGTGTCCTCGCGCGTCGTTCCAACCTTGCAAGCCCTGCGCAAGGACGGCGTGCAAATCATTCGTTCGTCTCACGTCAACGCAGGCGGTTTCGTACTGCGTAATGCCGAACAGCCTGACGACAAATACGACTGGGTGGTCGCGCACGACCTGAACCCGCAAAAAGCCCGCATCCTGGCCATGGTTGCACTGACCAAAACCAACGACAGCAAAGAGCTGCAACGGATGTTCTGGGAATACTGATCCGCCCTCGCCCGGCCGGTTCTGGTCGGGCACGTTCTTGACCACTCGTCAGCGTTGACGAGTGGTTAACGCCCCTGGCAAAACTCCGATAAAAGTTTTCTCTTCTTCCTACGCCAAAGGGGGAAAACGGCTGTCAGAGGATTTTCTTGAATTTTAAGCAGTTGCGAAAATGCTTACAGTTAAATACTGTATGCACGTACAGCTCAATAAGGATAATCCTGTGGCCACCACCTCCGCTTCTCCTGACACCTATGCACGCATGGGTCTGCGCGTTCAGAAAATCATCAACTCCCCCACTGCTCAAAAAGCCAAAGCAGCATTGATCTTCCGCCTGCCGGACGAACCGGTGGATGAGTGGGAGCAGTTGCTGGAAGAAATCGACGAGAACGACAACGTCACCCTCGCCTATCGCGACGATGGCGGCGTACAGATTTTTTGGGTTGTGCCGAAGGAAGATTGAGTCAATGAGTGTCCGCTGGTTTTCTTTGCTGTTTTTGTTCGTCATTTTCGGAGCCCAGGCTGGCGCCCCACGCACCTTCAGCGAAGCCAAAAAAGTCGCCTGGAAACTGTATTCACCGCAATCCACCGAGTTCTATTGCGGCTGCAAATACACGGGCAACAAGGTGAACCTGGCCGCCTGTGGTTATGTGCCGCGCAAAAACGCCAAGCGCGCGTCCCGCATCGAGTGGGAGCACATTGTCCCGGCGTGGCAGATCGGCCATCAACGCCAGTGCTGGCAGGCCGGTGGGCGCAAGAACTGCACCCGTTACGATCCGGTATTCCAGAAGGCCGAAGCCGATTTGCACAACCTGGTGCCGAGCATTGGCGAGGTGAACGGTGACCGCAACAACTTCAGTTTTGGCTGGCTGCCAGCGCAGACCGGTCAATACGGCTCATGCCTGACCCAGGTCGATTTCAAGGCCAAGAAGGTCATGCCCCGCCCTTCCATTCGCGGCATGATCGCCCGGACTTATTTCTACATGAGCAAGCAATACGGCTTGAGCCTGTCGAAACAGGACCGCCAACTGTACGAAGCCTGGAACAAAACCTATCCGGTTGAAGCCTGGGAACGTCAGCGCAACCAGAGTGTGGCGTGCGTCATGGGTCGCGGTAACGAGTTTGTCGGACCGGTGAACATGAAAGCCTGCGGCTGACTGCCCGCCGGAAAGTAAAAAGGCCTCGGTGTAAAACCCGAGGCCTTTTTTTGCGTTTACAGCCACTGCGTTACTGGGCCGCAGGACGCTCAAGCACCAGCAATTCGACATTCTGTTTCTTGGCCCGGGCCAGCGCCGCAGCCACTTCTGCCTGCTTGGCCTCGGTCTCGGCTTTCGAACTGAACGGCCCCATCAGAATGCGCGCCTTGCCGTTTTCCATGATGACGTTGGATACAAAGCTGTGTTCAATCAGCCAGCCACTCAGATCACTCACCGCTTGGGGTGTTTCGCCTCGCACTTCGAGGTCCCATTGCGACCCGCTTGTCGCGGCGGGGGCGGAAACGACTGCCGGTTTCGTTTTTTGAGCGTCAACACCCTTCCCTTCACCGCATCCAGCCAGCGCCAATACAGCGATTACCAAGACCATTTTGCGCACAACGGTTCCCTCTGAATGCCGAAAGCGGCGATTTTAACATTCATGAATACTTCCCGAGTGCCGCAAAATGGGCACAAAACAACGAGATTGATGGTTGCGGCCTCTGTATAGTTACGCCTTGGGAATTAATGCAGCATCTGCGCGTCAGAAAGAGGCACCCAAACCGTGAGACTTCGCACTAATCTATACATACCACCGACCTCTGCACTGTTCGATTCAGGTGCCCTACAAAGCAATCAAGGAGAAGACCATGCTGATACTCACCCGCAAAGTCGGTGAAAGCATAAATATTGGTGACGACATTACGATCACCATTCTGGGCGTGAGCGGCCAGCAAGTCAGGATCGGCATCAACGCCCCGAAAGACGTCGCAGTGCATCGCGAAGAAATCTATCAGCGCATTCAGGCTGGCCTCACCGCGCCAGACAAGCCACAAACTCCCTGAATCCTGTTGCAGTCAGTAGCCAGCCCGTTCACCCCGAACACCGGCTGGCTAAAGATTCGAGCGCCGCAACGCCCGCCGGCTCGCTCACCCTCTCCCGCCAAAACATGAAGCCGATACTACCGGCATGTCCCATGTCATGGCTGTCAGACGTTTCCGAATAAACCCTAGGAAGTACGTGATCGCTCTCGGTTAACCAAAGGTTACCCCGCGCGCCATCCCCGTCGCCGCGATGACCATCAGCAACACCAGCAAGCCTTCGATATGACTGAAACGAGCAAACAGTTTTGCCCGACCGGTATCGATCGTCGCGCCACGCCCCAGTGCAATTCGCCATTTGATCAGCGCCACCATCGGGGCAACTTCAAGCAGCAGGATCAGCACGAAAAGCGTCATCTTGAGGTGGAACAGCGGCTGATGAAGGTAGTAATCGGTGCCTTTTTCGTACCCGCCAAAGGCCCGCATCCCACCGGTAATCAAAAGGATGACTGCAGAAATCCCCCACAAGTTATCGGCCATCAGCACGCGACGAGCCTCCCCGGTCCCGGCCGCCAGGCGACTGAATGCCGTGCCTCGGGTCAAAACGGCCCAGAAAGCCAGCGCAACAGCCAGCAGGTGAATTGCCGCAAGAGACCAATGAACCAGCATCGATGTACCCCCATCAGACCGAGTTTGAGTTTGGCCAGACAGTAGTAGCCCAAAAGACCGGGATTTGCCCGATTTGGGCGGGTATTCGAAGGGGCGGGACAAATTTCAGGCAAAAAAAAATCCCAAGCAGCTGATGGAAGCTTGGGACTTAAAAATGCATAAACCGTGGTGGTGAACGCGGGGCGATAATATCCCAGCAATTCACTTGTAACAATATATTTTCGACCACCGGCCGGTTAAAAAAAATCGTAAGCCATTAAATATCCACACTTTTTTCATGGACCATGAGTAAGACCCTAGCTGAGACCAGCCATCAAAATCGGCTGAAAACAGCACCAGAAACATTACGTCACATACCGGCTAGACTCCACTCCACAAGAGCTGAAGGCTTCTGAAAGCACTCGCTTTTGACAGCAAGCCCCCCTTTCACCTGAGTACACAAGCCATGTGTGAATCATGTGATTCAGAACCACTTCAAAACGCGGGTGGTCGCCGTAAGTTCCTGAAGATTGCCGGCCTCGGAGCCGGCGCCCTGCTATTGGCTGGCACCCTGCCGAACCAACTCCTCCTCGCCGCCGAGAAAACGGCGCCGCCCCCAAAACCGCAAAACTCAATCAACCCTGACATGGCCCTTAAAAGGCTAATGGAGGGAAACGAACGGTATGTTTCCGGCACCTCCGAGACTCATGACTTCAAGGCCGAACGAGAAGCTCTGGTCACGGGCCAGAACCCGTTCGTATCGGTACTCAGTTGTTCTGACTCTCGTATCGCCCCCGAGTACGCGTTTGACACTGCCCGGGGAGACCTTTTCGCCATACGCGTTGCCGGCAACTTCGTCACTGATGAGGGTTTGGCCAGCCTTGAATACGCTGTCGCGGTGCTCGGCTCACCACTGATCCTCGTGCTCGGACATGAAGACTGCGGTGCGATTAACGCAGGTATCAAGGCGGTAAAAGATCACACCGTTTTTCCTGGCCACATCCCGAAACTGACTGAAGCACTCAAGGGCTCTATCGAGGCGGTACTTAAGGAGCCAGGCAGTCTTCCCGCCAATGCGGTAGCGCAAAATGTCAAAGATTCGGTCAAGCGACTAAAAAATGCTTCCCCCCTGCTGACTGACGCCCTCAGCAAAGGCACGTTGAAAGTAGTGGGCGGCGTTTATCGCCTGGCAACCGGAAAAGTGGACCTGATCGTCTGATTCGAACACCAGTCGTTGACATAACCAGATGTGAAAAGCCCAGCGCAATGGCTGGGCTCTGGTTACCTTCTGTTTTCCATCATCTTGTCAGCGAGCGCCTTGGCTCTTTCGATCAACAGGTTCTGCCTGTCTTCGTGAGTAGCCCCACCCACGACCGGGGCCGTCAGGTTGCTCTCCGCAATCAATGCAGCGCAGAAGAACTGATCCCAAACAGCCTTGCCTTCATACGCCTGTCTTTTCATTTCGTCGGCGATCATATGCGGCTCCTTTTGATGAGGTAGCACTGCTATCTTACGCCCGAATTGCAATCAACCCGCGCCGCGATAGGCAATCAGCACGAGTTGAGTGGCAAACCACAGGGCCGAATGGTTCAATTTATGCGCACTTCAAACGAAGGAGACGTGCGGTGGGTGTTTTAAAAGCGTTAAGCGTGTTTTCGTTCGGCCTTTACTCGCTCGTAGGCGTTGGCATGATGGTTGGCGTGTATTTATTACTTTATGGAGTCCAGTGCGCAGAGTCACGGATGAAACACCAACCCCTGCCAAAAGACCGTGTGCTGGTATTTGTTGTTGTCGCGGCGCTGGCCGGCTTTGTCGTGGGAAGCCTTGCTCAAGGGTTGGCGGAAATCCGGGATGAATGCGCTGCGATCGGCCAAATGCCCAAGCCATGTCTGTTAAAGCGGTTGGGACGTACAACCCTGAGCGCTGGGCCGGCCCTCTGAGCGTGAGTGCAGGTTTCACACCCAATCAATCTTGCTTCTTTAGCCAGTAATCCGCTCGTTCTTCCGGGTTATCCACGGTTTTAGCGCATTGATCTGCATACCTGGCTGTCAGCGTCGCAAGGCTGGCCGCGCCATTTTTTAAATCTTGATGCATCGATATGACAGCCGCCCGGCTCCTGGCTCGCGTCTCTTCCTTATCGGTGAGTGCCAGAGAATAGGCCAATGCCTCCATCGCAATTTGTTTGTTTTTCTCTGCCAACTCCGGTTGTTGCGCCCGAACAAGCGAAGCCGAGACCAAATAATACGCAGCGCACTCATTGAGCTCTTGCGCAAGAAGTTCGCCTACTCGCACGATATCGTACGCAGACACCGAGCCCATCGGTAACAACAACAAAAGAAGAGAATATCGAAGCACAGCAGCGCGTCCGTTCACGGCTTGAGATGAGCGAGGTTTATAGCACACGCGTCCCGGCATAAAGCAGCCTGCGTGGTAAATGGGCATAGCCCGAAAACGAAAAGCCCCGCACGGTGGCGAGGCATTTTGAGCAGGTGAGAACTCAGGTCATCAAGTCGTCAGCGCCACCGGAGAATGCATGCTTTTGAAGGCTGCAAGCTCAGAACAAAAAATCTCATGAAGGTGTTGAGATACGGGCGTGAAATCAGCGCCGACGAAGACTACAGGGCCACTGGCAGCCGAGTGACTGGTCACGGTCAGCGCTCCGTCCTGCTCATCTACCGTGAGACTGAAGTGGATGTGAGCCTTAGGGAACTGATCTACGGCTTCGTCGATAACAATGTTGATCGAGAAATTCACCCCTTCTGAACTGACAGCGAAGTCCTCAACTTTTCCAAGCCGGAACTCTCCACCTTCGATCCGTCCGACCGATATATAGGGCATATCAAGCCCGTCGAGATCCTTGAAGGACCAGACCGGGGTTTCCATAAACAAAACGAAGTTTTCGTAGATCCCCTGTACGGCTGCCCGCAAAATCTCAGTCCTGCCGGGCTTCACGTCAGTAGGGAGTGCATAGGCGTCACGCAGCGCTTCAAATCTAGACATCTTATTAGCACATCCGTATGGATTCATAAGAGCCGCGATAATCACACAAATATCTTCAACTACAAACCAAATCGGACGTCTGGACATTTGAACTGGTGAGGATGGCCAGAGCGGGTCTCCGGCTTGCTGATCTCGTCACCGAACATGACCGGTCGGTCATTCACCTTAGGCCCGCCCACTGCTTCGGAATAGTTGATTGTTCATCGGCCTGAGCAATCACCCACATAGCAAAAAGCCCGACTCAATGGCCGGGCTTTGCTTTTCGTCTCTCATAACTGTCTATTCCAGAATCACGTGTAAACCTTATTCAGGACGGGACACAGACAACAAAAAAGGGCCCACCTTTCGGTGAGCCCTTCTAGACCGCCCAGCAGAGCGGATTTTGTTTGGTAGGCGCGATTGGACTCGAACCAACGACCCCCACCATGTCAAGGTGGTGCTCTAACCAACTGAGCTACGTGCCTGCTGTGAGGCGGCATTCTACGGAATTCCGGAGGGGTGTCAACACCTTTTTTCGAGCTAACCCTATGAATATGCAAAATATTTAATTTTGCGGCGATGAAGAAGATTTTCCGGTGACTGGCGGTCGATTTTTAACTCGGGTAGGATCAAGGCACTCGTAAAATATATTAAACAGAGGCAGCAGGATGGCGAACACTCCCTACCCAGAGTCCTATTACGCCGCATCGGCCAATGCGGTTCCGCCGCGCCCGGCCTTGCAGGGTGAAGTAGAGACTGATGTCTGCGTGATCGGCGCCGGCTACACCGGTCTGTCCTCTGCCCTGTTTCTGCTGGAGAACGGTTTCAAGGTAACGGTTCTGGAAGCGGCCAAGGTTGGTTTTGGCGCTTCGGGTCGTAACGGCGGTCAGATCGTCAATAGCTATAGCCGCGATATCGACGTGATCGAGCGCAGCGTTGGTCCCAAGCAAGCGCAGTTGCTCGGGCAGATGGCGTTCGAGGGTGGGCGGATCATTCGAGAGCGCGTTGCCAAATATAATATCCAGTGCGACTTGAAGGACGGTGGTGTGTTCGCAGCCATCACGGCCAAGCAGATGGGCCATCTGGAATCGCAGAAGCGCCTGTGGGAACGTTTCGGTCATACGCAGCTTGAGCTGATGGATCAGCGTCGTATCCGCGAAGTGGTGAATTGCGATCAATATGTCGGCGGTATGCTCGACATGAGCGGTGGCCACATTCACCCGCTCAACCTAGCGCTGGGTGAAGCCGCGGCAGTCGAGTCACTGGGCGGCACTATTTATGAGCAGTCGCCAGCGGTGCGTATCGAGCGCGGCGCGAATCCGGTGGTGCATACGCCGGAGGGCAAGGTCAGGGCCAAGTTCATCATCGTGGCGGGCAATGCCTACCTCGGCAACCTGGTGCCGGAACTGGCAGCCAAGTCGATGCCTTGCGGGACACAGGTCATCACCACCGAACCGCTGGGCGAGGAATTGGCAAACAACCTGCTGCCGCAGGATTACTGCGTCGAGGACTGCAATTACCTGCTCGACTATTACCGCCTGACGAGCGACAAACGCCTGATCTTCGGTGGTGGCGTGGTGTATGGCGCGCGGGATCCGGCGAACATCGAGGCGATCATTCGGCCGAAGATGCTCAAGGCGTTCCCGCAGCTCAAGGACGTGAAAATCGACTACGCCTGGACCGGCAATTTCCTGCTGACCCTGTCGCGCCTTCCGCAGGTCGGACGGATCGGCGACAACATCTACTATTCCCAAGGCTGCAGCGGCCATGGCGTGACGTATACGCACCTGGCGGGCAAAGTGTTGGCCGAGGCCTTGCGAGGTCAGGCGGAGCGTTTTGATGCGTTTGCCGATCTGCCGCACTACCCGTTCCCCGGCGGACAATTGCTGCGCACACCGTTTGCGGCGTTGGGCGCCTGGTACTACGGGCTGCGGGACAAATTCGGATACTGATACAAAAAAAAGGGGCCGCTGAATGCGGCCCCTTCTTTGTAGGAGTGAGCCTGCTCGCGATGGCGGTGGGTCAGTCTATGAAGTATTGACTGGGAAACCGCTATCGCGAGCAGGCTCACTCCTACATGGGGATGGTGTTTACAGCTTGTCCCGTGCAATGCCACTGCGGATTCGCAGGATGTCGGCGAGTACCGCGAGGGCGATTTCAGCCGGTGTCTTGCTGCCCAGGTTCAAACCGATCGGCGCATGAATCCGCGCCAGCTCGGCCTCCCCCAGACCACCAATCCTGCGCAACCGCTCAAAGCGCTTTTGCGACGTCTGCATGGACCCCATCACACCGATGTAAAACGCCTCGGTGCGCACGGCTTCCATCATCGCCAGGTCATCGATGCGCGGATCGTGGGTCAACGCCACCACCGCCGTGTCGCTGTGGCAACCGCCGTCAGCAATGAACACCGAAGGCAACTGACGACGAATCTCGACGTTTTCCAGCACCACGCCTTCCAGCACCTCGTCGCGCGGATCACACAGAATCACTTCGAAACCCAACCCGACGGCGAACTCTGCACAGGCCTGAGCGACCGAGGAATACCCGGCCAGCAATAACCGCTGGGCCGCACCGATCCGCACGCGCACCCGGTCGATCTCACGCTCGATGCGCACACCCTGCTCGCGATCATCGAACAGGCTGCGCGCACCGCTGGCCAGATCGACTTCGCGGATCAGCCGACGCTGACCCAACAGCGCCGACTCCAACTCTCGCAGATGCGCCTGAACCTCACAATCCGGAGCAAGGTTCTCCACCAGCACATCGAGTACACCGCCACAGGGCAAGCTCACCCGAGAACGCGGATCATCGCCCTCACCATAACGCACGACACTGACCGCCTCCAGAAACGCCCCTTCGGCAACCCGTTCGAGAAAATCCTCCTCGACACAGCCGCCCGACAGCGAACCGATCCATTGCCCGTCAGCGTTCACCGCCAGCAGCGAACCCGGCGCACGCGGCGCCGAGCCATAGGTGGCGAGCACCGTGCACAGCCAGACGCGCTGGCCGGCCGACGACCATTGCAGCGCCCGGCGCACGACTTGCAGATCGAGATGCTGCATGTCAGTGCGCCTTGTGCTCGAGCGGCGGCGCATCTGCCCGCAACTTCTGCACATCGCTCACCGCCAGATCTGCTGGCTGACCGCCCCAGCCCTGACGCAGGTAGTTCAGCAGATCAGTCAGTTGCTCGTGACTGAGCTTCTCGGCAAACCCCGGCATCGGCTGCATGTGTTCGAACCCGGCAAACTTCTGCTCACCGATACCGTCGTCGATCACCCGCACCAGGTTGCGCGGATCTTCCAGGCGCAGCGTGGTGTTGCCGCGCATGGCCACGGCGATGTGCGGCTTGCCCTCGCCACCGACCGCGTGGCAACCGGCGCAGACGTTCAGGTATTCCTGACGGCCGCGCTGGGCGCTCGCAGTGAGCTTGTCCAAGGGCGCATCTGTCAGCACCTTGGCTTGCGGCGGTTGATCACCGAGCAGGAAAGTCGCCATTGCCGCCAGGTCCGGGTCATTGAGGCCCTGGGTGCTGTTGTGGAACACCGGGAACATTTCGTTGAACATCGTGCCCTGGGCGCTCATGCCGTGCTTGAGGAACGAGCTCAGGTCCTGATGGTTCCAGCCGCGAGCCGCCAGGTCATTGGCCAGCAGGCTCGGTGCCAGATAGCCATTGAGCAGGCCGCCGGTCAGGCGCTTGTCCTGTTGCATCGCACCCGGCAAACCGCGCGGGGTGTGGCATTCGCCGCAGTGGCCGAGCACGTCGACCATGTACTGGCCGCGCTTGTAGGCATCGCTTTTGCCCTCGGTGGACGAAAGCTGCACGTCCTTGCCGTAGAGCATGTTCCAGCCCATCAGGCCCAGGCGCACATTGAACGGAAAGCTCAGGCTGGTGACCGGTGCTGCACGCTCGATCGGCTCGACGGTTTTCAGGTACGCGTGAATTGCGTCCGAGTCGTCGCGCGGGATCAGGTGATACGAGGTGTACGGCATCGCCGGGTACAGGTTGGCGCCATCACGGCGCTTGCCTTCGGTCAGCGCGGCGAAAAATTCGTCATCGTTGTAGAGGCCGATGCCGTGATCTTTGCTCGGGGTGATGTTGGTGCCATAGATCGTACCGAACGGCGAGACAATCGGCAGACCGCCCGCGTACGGCGCGCCACCTGGCGCGGTGTGGCAGGCCATGCAGTCAGCGGCGCGGGCGAGGTATTCGCCGCGCTTGACCTGATCGTCCGCGTGCGCCAGCAACACCGGCGCAGCCAGACCGACCGCCAACGCCAGACGGGAAATTAGTTGCTTCATGCTTAGCCCTCCTTGACCAGGCCGAGATCGGTCAGCACGTTGCGCGTTGCGCTGTAGTAACGCACGTAGCCTGTGCAGCGGCAGATGTGGTGACCGAGGCTGTCCTCGATGACTTTTTCCAGCTGGCTTTTGACGATCGGCTGACGCTGCAGTTTTTCCACCAGCACGGTCGCGGCATTCACGAAACCTGGCGCGCAGTAGCTGCACTGGAAAGCAAATTCGTCGACGAAGCGCTGCTGGATCGGGTTCAGCTCAGTGACTTTGCCTTCCTCGTCGCGTTTCGCGTGGCCTTCGATGGTCCGCACTTTTTTGCCTTCGAAGTAATGTGCGCCGGTGATGCAAGTGCGCACTTCCTCGCTGGTGCCGTCCGGGTTGTCGACGATTACCACGCAGGCGTGGCAGATGCCCTGACCGCAGCCCAATCGGGAGCCGGTGAGGTTTTTGTATTCGTGCAGGTAATCGATCATCGGCAGGTCATCAGGGATGTCCACCGGGCCGACGGATTGACCGTTGAGGGTCAGTTGAAGCGGACGGTTAGCCATTGAGGGCCTCCTTGATGCGTGCAGAAGTGATAGGCAGGTCGCGGACCCGTTTGCCGATGGCGTGTGCCACGGCGTTACCGATGGCACCGACCACCGGGATCATCACCACTTCGGCGATGCCCTTCGATGGATCGCTCGGCGACAGCGGCGGCAGGATTTCAGCCGTCTGCTTCCAGACCGCCACGTGACGCGCCATCGGCAAGCGGTAACGGTTGAAGTTCCAGTCACCCTCCCCCGGCCCGCCTTCGTACAGCGGCATCTCTTCCATCAGCGCATGGCCGATGCCCATGGCGATCCCGCCTTCGATCTGGCCCTTGACCAGTTCTTCCACCAGCACCCGACCGCACTCGACCCACGAGTGATGGTTGAGCACTTGCACTTCGGCAGAACCCTTGTTGACTTTCACTTCCACCAGCGTCGCAACCGGGCTGTAGTAAGTCACTGCCGCGTTGTTCAACTGAGTGTCCGGGTAGTGCACGTTCTGACGATCCAGCAGGTGGAAACCGGCGCTGTTCATTTGCGCCTTTTTCACGCTCGGCGCGCCGTCGCCGTACTTGACCGCCAAGCCGTCGAGCGGCAGACGTTCACGCACGCCGTCGATGCTGAACTCGGCCTCGGCCCAGCTCCAGCGGTTGAAACCGTGCACGGTCGCGCCGGTGACCAGGCCCTTCTCGTGAGCGTGCTTGGCCAGCTGTTCAAAGCTCAGCGGCTGCATGCCGTTGGCGGTGAGTTTGCCGTCGACCCAATGCGCATCTTCGCGACGCACCACGTAAGGGTTGGCCGAACCACCGTAAGGGCCTTGGCTCCAGATCTGCAGCGCCGCCGGCCACAAACCGTGGTTGAACAGCACGCGCGCCGCTTCACGGGTGGCGTGGCTGAAGTAGTAGGCGGAGTTGGTCGCCGACGACGCCGAAGCGATCTTGCCAACCCAGCGCGGGTTGCGCAGCAGGCTGTCCTGTTCGGCCTGACTCATGATGTAAGGGTTGCCGCCGCTGATCAGCTGCAACTCTTTCCATTCGGTCTCGCCGGTCTTCACTTCCGTCGCCGCGATGCCGAGGAAGTCGGCCACGACCAAGGCTTGCGAGGTCGACATGCCGGTGCCGATTTCGATACCGATGTGGCGCAGGGTGATGTGCCCTTGCGCGGTGAACTCGATACTCGCCATCGGCGCTTCGGAGCCCGTGCCGAAGTCTTTCTGGCAGATGGCAAAACCGACGCCGTACCAGTTATCCGGGTCCTGCGCTTCGCGCTGCTTTTTGATCGTGTTGCGGTTTTTCCAGACGTCGTGAACGGCGGCCTTGTCGAGAATCTCGTGCAAGCGCAACGCACCCGCAGGCACAGCGCCCTGGGTGTTTTTCATGCCCGAGACCATGGCGTTTTTCTTGCGCAGGTCGATGGCGTCGATGCCCAGGCGACCGGCAATTTCGTCGACCATCATCTCGGTCGATGCCATGCTTTGCAGGGTGCCGTAACCACGCATCGAGCCGGCTTCAACGGCGCGGGAATGGTAGGCCGTGACCTGCAAATCGTTCTGCGGCATGTAGTAGATCGACTGTGCTGCCGTGGCGCCAACGGCCGCCACGGATGGGCTGTAGTTAACCCGGCCACCGCCGTCGACGCTCATTTCGGCGCGGAAAATCTTGAAGCTGTGATCGGTCTTGTCCACGGCCAATTGGTAACGGATGTCGAACGGGTGACGCTTGATGCCGCTCTGGAATTGCTCATAGCGGTCGTTGGCCAGACGCACTGGCACACCGGCGCCATACAAAGCAGCGAGGGCGGCGTAGTAGACGAAAATGTTGTGGTCTTTGGAACCGTAACCCACGGTGTAACCGGGGTGCATGTTCAGACTCGCCAGGCCGAAGCGCGACGGTGCGATCATCTTCGCGGTCTCGGTCGCCGCTTCCAGTGGGCACTGGGTCGCCACCACGAAATGCAGAGTCTTGGTCGCCGGGTCGTACCAACCGTTGCCGTTGTCCGGCTCCATCGCGGCGGGTTCGATCGATGGGGTTTTGTAGCGCTCGTCGAACACCAGCCAGTTGTCCGGCGGCGTGTCGATCTGCTGTTTCATGCGATCGGCGTAGAACAGCCCGCGCTCGGTCAAGTTGCCGTGCAGGTTCGGTTGGGAATTCCACACCGGGCGACGGTTTTTCAGCATCGGGAACAGGATCGAGTCCTTGAGGCTGGCGAATTCGTCTTCGTCCGCCGAGGTCGCCCCGCCCACTCGCACATAGCGGAAACTGCCGTAGGGATCGCCTTCGTAGTACGGCACTTGAGCACCGTAACGAATCGCTTTGTCATTGAATTTGAGTTTGGCCTTGGCCTGGCGGAAACGCTCGAAGTCATTCCAGATCAGGATCGCCACCGGGTGACCGATGAACATCGGCACCTTGCCTTCCGGCAACAGCGGATCTGGCGCGTGCTCCTCCGGGAAGACGATGCCGTCTTTCTCCAGGTCGGCCGCGGTGACGATGCGGTCAGGCTGCAATTCGGTGCCGAGCCACGACAGGTCCATGCCCGCATAGATGCGGTCGGCCTTGATGGTTTTCAGCAGCATGGCGTGGCCTTGCTGCTGAGGCCAGCCCGGCATGTCCTTGGCGCGGATGTCGCGGGCGAAGACTTTGCTCCCGCAGACCTTCGACAAGGCATCGTTACGCGAGCGTGCCTTGCCGTTGTTGCCGAGCCATTGCTCGGACGGCACAGTCACGCTGTTTTCCATCAAGGCGGCGAGCGCCTGACTGCTGAGCGGCGTGAGCGTCACGCTCACACCTGCCACCAGCCCGCCCTGAAGGAACGAGCGCCGGGATATATCACGGTTGGACATGGATCATCCTCTGGGCGGTTATAGACCCGCCCTTCTGGTTATGTTCTGGAAATCTCGAGTCGTGCAGAAGCCCTTTTTGACGAAACGAAGGGCTGAAATGACAGTGCAAAGCTGACCGAAAGGTTAAGTTTATAGGCTTATGCGCCTGCGGCAAACAGCCCCACACAAAAAAACTGACCAGCGAATCAAAATACTGTGTTTCCAGGGCACAGAATTGATCAGGCAAGCGAATGCAACGCCAAGGTCAGCCCGGCCGGACGTCGTCGTCGCGACAACCTTAGAGGCAGCATAGAAGAAGGCAGCCAGGAAGGCCCGGCAAGGGAGACTGCAAGAGGAGAAAAAGCCAAATTCCAGACACAAAAAACCCCGGTCTTTCGACCAGGGTCTTTGCTATCGACTCGAAGTGAGCGCTGGCAAAACCAGCAGCTTCTTCGTAGCTCCAAGGCGTTCAGTGGGCCTTGAAGCAGATATGGCGCAGCGGACGGGACTCGAACCCGCGACCCCCGGCGTGACAGGCCGGTATTCTAACCGACTGAACTACCGCTGCGTATCGCTTTGGACTTTCATCCAAGTAACTCGTCTGATTGAAAACTCAGAAGCTTTTCAATCTCGAACCAGATAAATCTGACTCGGAAAATATGGCGCAGCGGACGGGACTCGAACCCGCGACCCCCGGCGTGACAGGCCGGTATTCTAACCGACTGAACTACCGCTGCGCGTCGGTGGAGGTATTTCAGCCTACCTCTTGCTTTCGCAAGTATCTCGGAAGTGGTGGGTGATGACGGGATCGAACCGCCGACATTCTGCTTGTAAGGCAGACGCTCTCCCAGCTGAGCTAATCACCCGTTTGCATCTCCGAGGCCGCGAAATTTACGCAGGTACCGAACCTAAGTCAATAGCAGGATTGAAGTTTTTTCAAAACAGCTGCCAGAGGCAAGCTTCAAGCTACAAGTGGAAGCCGTCACGCGCGAAGCCGGCATGACACTATCGAGCTATAACTTGCAGCTTGAAGCTTGAAACGGCTTCTCACTGCTCGTAAATCATCTTCTTGGTCATGCCACCGTCGACCACAAACTCCTGGCCCGTGACGAACCCGGCATTCTTCGACAGTAACCAGGCGACCATCGCCGCAACGTCTTCAACCGTCCCTACCCTGCCCGCCGGATGCTGGGCATGATCGGCATCGGTCAGTGGCTCGGCACGCCGCACAGAAGGATCCCGTGTATCGATCCAGCCCGGACTGACGGCATTCACACGGATTTCCGGCCCAAGACTGATCGCCAAGGCGTGAGTCAGTGCCAACAGCCCGCCTTTGCTGGCCGCGTAAGCCTCTGTGTCGGGTTCCGACTGCCCGGCGCGGGTCGAGGCCAGGTTGACGATTGCGCCGCTGTGCGCGCGCAGATACGGCGCACAGTGCTTGGCCAACAACATCGGCCCGCTGAGGTTCACTGCCAACACTCGATTCCAGTAAGCCAGATCTAGGCTTTCCAGGGTGATGTTGTGCGGATCGGCCACCGCAGCGTTGCACACCAACGCGTCCAGGCGCCCGAACTGCCCCAGCACTTCGGCAACACCCAGCGCCACCTGCCCTTCGTTCGAGACGTCCATGGCGATAAACCAGGCATTGTCGCCCAGCACCTTCGCCACTTTCGAACCGCGGACCCGATCCAGGTCGCTCAGCACCACCTGCCAGCCTTCGCTGATCAGCCAGGCCGAGATCCCCAGACCAATGCCGCGCGCTGCTCCGGTGACCAGCGCGACACGACCATTGGACCCGGAGGTCGGAGTGGACAACTCGATCACAAGGCCGCCAACCCGCGCGCCAGGTCGGCTTGCAGGTCAGCCACGTCTTCCAGGCCGACCGCGATGCGGATCAGGCTGTCACGAATACCCGCAGCTTCACGCTCTTGCGGCGCCAGACGGCCGTGGGAGGTGGTGCTTGGGTGAGTAATGGTGGTCTTGGTATCACCGAGGTTGGCCGTGATCGAAATCAGACGGGTCGCATCGATAAAGCGCCAGGCGCCCTCTTTGCCACCCTTGACCTCAAAGCTGACCACCGCACCGAAACCCTTCTGTTGACGTTGAGCGAGTTCGTGCTGCGGATGGCTTTTCAGGCCGGCGTAATGGACTTTCTCGATGCCATCTTGCTTTTCCAGCCACTCGGCCAATTCCTGGGCGTTGGCGCAATGCGCCTTCATCCGCAGGTTCAGGGTTTCGAGGCCCTTGAGGAAAATCCAGGCATTGAACGGGCTCAAGGTCGGCCCGGCAGTGCGCAGGAAACCGACGATTTCTTTCATCTGCTCGCTACGACCGGCGACGACACCGCCCATGCACCGGCCCTGGCCGTCAATGAACTTGGTGGCCGAGTGCACGACGATGTCCGCGCCCATCTTCAGCGGCTGCTGCAACGCTGGCGTGCAGAAGCAGTTGTCGACCACCAGCATCGCGCCTTTGGCGTGAGCGATTTCCGCCAGCGCGGCGATATCCACCAGCTCGGCCAACGGGTTGGATGGCGACTCGACAAAGAGCAATTTGGTGTTGGCCTTGATTGCCGCGTCCCAACCGGACAAGTCCGCCAGAGGCACGTAATCGACTTCGATGCCGAAGCGCTTGAGGTACTTTTCGAACAGGCTGATGGTCGAACCGAACACACTGCGCGAAACCAGCACATGATCACCGGCGCTGCACAGGCTCATCACCACCGCCATGATCGCAGCCATGCCGGTGGCCGTGGCCACAGCTTGCTCGGCGCTTTCCAGCGCGGCAATGCGCTCTTCGAACGCACGCACGGTCGGGTTGGTGTAGCGCGAGTAAACATTGCCTGGCACTTCACCGGCAAAGCGTGCCGCTGCGTCGGCAGCGGTACGGAAGACGTAGCTGGAAGTGAAGAACATCGGATCACCGTGTTCGCCTTCCGGCGTGCGGTGCTGACCGGCGCGTACGGCCAGGGTATCGAACGCTACGCCATCGAGGTCGCTATCCAGCCGACCGGCATCCCAATCCTGACTCATGCTTTCACTCCTTGCCCTGCTCTTGATTTAGAGAGTCTTTAGTAGATACAAAACCGGCCCCTCAGGGCCGGTAGAAACTCAGTTGTTGTACAGATCGATGATCGCACTGACTGCCTGCGTCTTGACCTTGGAGGCATCGTTACGCGCCTGTTCGATCTTGTTCAGGTAAGCCTCGTCGACGTCGCCGGTGACGTATTGGCCATCGAACACCGCGCAATCGAACTTGTCGATCTTGATCTTGCCGCCACCGACCGCTTCGATCAAGTCAGGCAAGTCCTGATAGATCAACCAGTCAGCGCCGATCAGGTCAGCAACGTCCTGGGTCGAACGGTTGTGCGCGATCAGCTCGTGAGCGCTCGGCATGTCGATACCGTAGACGTTCGGGTAACGAACGGCCGGGGCGGCGGAGCAGAAGTAGACGTTTTTGGCGCCGGCTTCGCGAGCCATCTGGATGATCTGCTTGCACGTCGTGCCGCGAACGATCGAGTCGTCCACCAGCATCACGTTCTTGCCACGGAATTCCAGCTCGATCGCGTTGAGCTTCTGGCGTACGGATTTTTTCCGTGCAGCCTGGCCCGGCATGATGAAGGTCCGGCCGATGTAGCGGTTCTTCACGAAGCCTTCGCGGAACTTGACGCCCAGGTGGTTCGCCAGCTCCAAAGCCGCGGTGCGGCTGGTGTCCGGGATCGGGATGACCACGTCGATGTCGTGCTCAGGACGTTCGCGCAGGATCTTCTCGGCGAGCTTCTCACCCATGCGCAGACGGGCCTTGTAGACAGAAACGCCGTCGATGATCGAATCCGGACGCGCCAGGTAGACGTGTTCGAAGATGCACGGGGTCAGGGACGGGTTGGTCGCGCACTGACGGGTGTGCAGCTTGCCGTCTTCAGTGATGTAGACCGCTTCGCCCGGTGCCAGGTCGCGAATCAGGGTGAAACCGAGCACGTCCAGGGAGACGCTTTCGGAGGCGATCATGTACTCAACGCCTTCGTCGGTGTGACGCTGGCCGAAGACGATCGGACGGATGCCGTGCGGGTCACGGAAACCGACGATGCCGTAACCGGTCACCATCGCCACGACCGCGTAGCCACCGACGCAACGGTTGTGCACGTCAGTTACAGCGGCGAACACGTCTTCTTCGGTTGGCTGCAACTTGCCGCGCTGGGCCAGTTCGTGAGCGAACACGTTCAGCAGGACTTCCGAGTCAGAGTTGGTGTTGACGTGGCGCAGGTCAGATTCGTAAATCTCCTTGGCCAGTTGTTCAACGTTGGTCAGGTTACCGTTGTGCGCCAACGTGATGCCGTAAGGCGAGTTGACGTAGAACGGCTGAGCTTCGGCCGAAGTCGAGCTGCCTGCGGTCGGGTAACGCACATGGCCAATGCCCATGTGGCCGACAAGACGCTGCATGTGACGCTGATGGAACACGTCACGCACCAGGCCGTTGTCCTTGCGCAGGAATAACCGGCCATCATGGCTGGTCACGATACCGGCAGCGTCCTGGCCGCGGTGCTGGAGGACGGTTAGCGCGTCATACAGCGCCTGATTGACGTTCGACTTACCGACGATACCGACGATGCCACACATGCGACGCAACCCCTACTTAATGGATCTGAACTGAACAACTCTCACTGAGGCGTTTTGGCCATCGGCAAGAGTTGCTCCTTGAACGGTATCTCAGCGGGTACGCTGATACCGCTGGCAAGCCACTGACTGCTCCACCCGAGAATCAGGTTCTTGGACCAGTCTGCGACCAATAGAAATTTTGGCACGAGCTGTGACTCTTTCCACCACCCGTCCTGCTGTACCGGCCCCAGGCTCAACAGCCCGACCGCCACGACCACCAGCAACACGCCACGCGCGGCGCCGAAGGCCATGCCGAGGAATCGATCGGTCCCGGATAGCCCGGTGACGCGAACCAACTCGCCGATAAGATAATTGATCATTGCGCCCACGATTAACGTGGCGACAAACATGATGGCACAGCCCGTGATCACACGAGCCGACGGCGTTTGAATGTATCCGGCGAGGTACTCGGACAATGAACCACCGAACATCCAGGCAACGGCTCCTGCGATGATCCAGGTCACCAGCGACAGTGCTTCTTTGACGAAGCCGCGGCTCAGACTGATCAATGCGGAGATGGCGACGATTGCAACGATCGCCCAGTCAACCCAGGTAAATGGCACAGTGCAGCCTACAGACGGATAAGGCGGCGCATTTTAGCAGAGCGCAGGGCTATCGGTAAGCTGCGATTGTCAGTGCATTTCAAATCGGCGTGATAGTTTTTACCCGCGCTCAGGCTGGAAGCGCACGACAAAACCCTTGAGTTTCTTCTGGCGGTCCAGCAAGTCACGAAGACGGTCGGCTTCGGCGCGCTCGATCAGCGGCCCGACAAACACTCGATTTTTGCCATCAGAGGATCGGATGTAAGCGTTATAGCCCTGACTGCGCAGGTCTTTCTGCAGGCTTTCAGCGCTTTCGCGGCTCGACAGACTGGCCAGCTGAACCGACCAGCTGACCGACAAGCCATTGGCATCGATGCGACTTTGAGTGGTATCGGGTTTAGTCGGCGCAGCCGCGATCGGCTGAGCCGGCGGCGTCGTCGACTTGGCGGCTGGCGCAGGCGCGACTGGTTTGGCCACAGGCGCCGGGGCGACAGGGACAGCCGGCGCAATCGGTGCCGTCGGCGCCTCTTGCTGAGCGATTTCATCGTCGCTCGGCACCGGCTCTTGAGGCAGCGCTTGCGGCTCAGGCACCACGACTGGCTCGACCTGCACTTGCGGCACCGCCGGGGCATGCGGCGCAGCCGGGGCGTCGACCACCACCTGACGCTGCTCATCCTGACGGGAAAACAGCATTGGCAGAAAAATCACCGCCAGCGCCACCAGCACCAGGGCGCCAACCATGCGTTGTTTGTAGGCCTTATCCAGCAATGCCATTTGCCGCTTCCTCCGTGGAGCGCCGGGCCAGCCATTCAAGGGCCTCGGCGACACAATAAAATGATCCGAACAACAGAATCTCGTCGTCGCTCGTCGCCAACGCGCTCTGCCCTTCCAGGGCTGCCGCCACGCTGTCATAGGACGTTACCGACGCGCCAACGTTCTGCAACGCAGCCTGCAAATCGGTAACCGGTCGCGCTCGCGGGGAATCCAGCGGCGCAACAGCCCAGTGCTGGACACTAGCATTCAATTCACCGACAACACCATCCAGATCCTTGTCAGCCAGCAAACCGAACACCGCCAGACGCTTGCCGACCGGTGGACGGCTGGCCAGACGCCGCGCCAGATACTCCGCCGCATGCGGGTTATGCCCCACATCCAGCAGCACGTTCAAACGTTTGCCCTGCCAGTCGAACTGACGGCGGTCGAGACGACCCACCACCCGCGTCGCTTTCAGCGCATCAATAATCTGCGCATCAACCCACGGCAAACCGAGCAGCAGATAGGCCTGTAACGCCAGCGCGGCGTTTTCCATCGGCAGATCAAGCAACGGCAGATCGCGCAGTTCGACCGCACGCCCTTGAGCATCCAGACCGCGCCATTGCCAGTTGTGATCGGTCACGCCGAGGTCAAAATCGCGGCCACGCAGGAAAAACGGGCAAGCCAGCTCGCGCGCCTTGTCCAGCAGGGGTTGTGGAGGATTCAGATCGCCACAGAGCGCAGGCGCGCCCTGACGGAAGATGCCGGCCTTTTCAAAGGCCACGGACTCACGGGTATCGCCCAGATAATCCGCATGGTCGACGCCAATGCTGGTGACCAGCGCCATGTCGGCATCAACCACGTTAACCGTGTCCAGACGCCCGCCCAGCCCGACTTCCAGCACCACCGCATCAAGCCCGGCCTGTTGAAACAGCCAGAACGCCGCCAGGGTGCCCATTTCGAAGTACGTCAGGGATGTGTCGCCTCGACCGGCTTCGACAGCCGCAAAGGCCTGGCACAGCTCGGCGTCAGTGGCTTCGACGCCATTGACCTGCACCCGCTCGTTATAGCGCAGCAGGTGCGGAGAATTGTAGACACCAACGTTCAGGCCTTGCGCCCGCAGCAATGAAGCCACGAATGCGCAGGTAGAACCCTTGCCGTTGGTGCCGGTGACCGTGATCACCCGAGGCGCCGGCTTGCCCAGCCCCATGCGGGACGCTACCTGTTGCGAGCGCTCCAGGCCCATGTCGATGGCCGAAGGGTGCAACTGCTCAAGGTAGGCGAGCCACTCGCCAAGGGTACGCTCGGTCATATGTTCGCAGGTACCGGCGGAACCACGATCGGCTCGATTGGCGCGGCGACGAATTTCGGTGTCGGCAGGCCCATCATTTGTGCCAGCAGGTTGCCCAGGCGCGGACGCAGTTCCTGACGGTGAATGATCATGTCGATGGCGCCGTGTTCCAGCAGGAATTCGCTGCGCTGGAAGCCTTCCGGCAGTTTTTCACGCACGGTTTGCTCGATCACGCGCGGACCGGCAAAGCCGATCAGGGCTTTCGGCTCACCGACGATCACGTCGCCGAGCATCGCCAGGCTGGCGGAAACACCGCCGTAGACCGGGTCGGTCAGAACGGAGATGAACGGAATGCCTTCTTCACGCAGACGCGCCAGTACCGCCGAGGTCTTGGCCATTTGCATCAGGGAGATCAGGGCTTCCTGCATCCGCGCGCCACCGGAAGCGGCGAAGCAGATCATCGGGCATTTGTTTTCCAGGGCGTAGTTGGCGGCGCGAACAAAACGCTCACCGACGATGGCACCCATCGAACCACCCATGAAGGAGAATTCGAACGCCGACACCACCACCGGCATGCCCAGCAAGGTGCCGCTCATGGAGATCAGTGCGTCTTTTTCGCCGGTCTGCTTCTGGGCAGCGGTCAGGCGATCCTTGTACTTCTTGCCGTCGCGGAATTTCAGGCGGTCAACCGGCTCCAGGTCCGCACCCAGCTCGGCACGGCCTTCGGCGTCGAGGAAGATATCAATGCGGGCGCGGGCGCCGATACGCATGTGGTGGTTGCACTTGGGGCAAACGTCCAAGGTCTTTTCCAGCTCCGGACGATACAGCACAGCCTCGCAAGACGGGCATTTGTGCCACAGACCTTCAGGCACCGAGCTCTTCTTGACCTCGGAACGCATGATCGAAGGGATCAGTTTGTCTACTAACCAGTTGCTCATGCTTTCTTTCTCCAGTACCGGCGGCCCGAACGCTCTGGTTCGCAGCCCCGCGTATGCCCTTGAGCTAAATTCATGTGTGTGTGGCGATGGTTGGTGGATGGCCGGGTCAGAAATACTGACCTGCGTACAACCCGAACAACCCTCAGCCTCTTTTCTACAGAGCTGTGGACGGCGGCAGTTAGCCAGCCGTCACATCACGTACCGCTTTGATGAACGCCTGAATCTTTGCGTGATCCTTGATGCCCTTGCTCGCCTCTACCCCGCCGCTGACATCCACCGCATAAGGCCGGACCCGGGCAATAGCGCCGGCGACGTTATCGGGGGTCAAGCCGCCCGCCAGAATGATCGGCTTGCTCAAGCCTTGCGGTATCAGAGACCAGTCGAATGCTTCACCGGTTCCGCCGGGCACACCTTCAACGTAGGCGTCGAGCAGGATGCCGCTGGCACTTGGGAACGCATCGCAGGCTGCCGCGATGCCGTCTCCGGCCTTGACCCGCAGCGCCTTGATGTACGGCCGATGCCAGCTTTCGCACTCGGCGGCCGTTTCGTCGCCATGGAACTGCAACAGGTCCAGCGGCACGGCATCGAGCAATTCGCCCAATTCGCAGCGGCTGGCGTTGACGAACAAACCCACGGTGGTGACGAACGGCGGCAGCGCCTTGATGATGTCGCGCGCCTGCTGGAACGTCACGGCCCGCGGGCTCTTGGCGTAGAACACAAACCCTATGGCATCGGCCCCGGCCTCGACCGCCGCCAACGCATCTTCTATGCGGGTAATCCCGCAAATCTTGCTGCGAACGGCTGACATGTCGATAAATCCTCAGGGGAATTCCGGGAAAGTCCCGGATGGTAACAAATGCGTTCGAGGGCGTCAGCCGTCAAGTTCCGTGAAACCGGTCAGGAAGTGTGGGCCGATATAACGCTCGGGCAATTCGAACTCATCGCGGTACTCGACCTGCACCAGATACAGGCCAAACGGATGTGCCGTGACCCCGCCAGAACGGCGAATGCGGCTTTCCAATACTTCCTTCATCCACTCCACCGGGCGCTCGCCGGCACCGATGGTCATCAGCACGCCGGCAATGTTGCGCACCATGTGGTGCAGGAACGCGCTGGCGCGAATATCCAGCACGATCATCTTGCCGTGACGGGTCACGCGCAGATGATGCAATTCCTTGATTGGCGATTTGGCCTGGCACTGACCGGCGCGGAACGCACTGAAATCATGGGTGCCGACCAGATACTGCGCGGCCTCGGCCATGCGCTCGACGTCCAGCGGACGGTGATTCCAGGTAATTTCTTCGTTGAGGTGCGCCGGGCGGATCTGATCGTTGTAGATCACATAGCGGTAACGCCGGGCGATGGCCTTGAACCGCGCATGGAAATGCGCCGGCATGACCTTGGCCCAACTGACGCTGACGTCGTGGGGCAAATTGATGTTGGCGCCCATGACCCAGGCCTTCATCGACCGCTCGACCTGGGTATCGAAATGCACCACCTGACCACAGGCATGCACGCCCGCATCCGTTCGCCCGGCGCACAGCAGCGACACCGGTGAGTCGGCGACTTTGGACAAGGCTTTCTCAAGGGTTTCCTGCACCGTGAGCACACCGGAGGCCTGGCGCTGCCAGCCGCGATAACGCGAGCCTTTGTATTCAACGCCCAAGGCGATCCGGTAAAAGCCGTCGGCCGCCATTTCTGCGGCCGGATTATCTATATTTGCCAAGGGGTGCAGCCTGCTGATCTACGCAAAGGCGGGCATTATAAGGCCGCCGGACCGAGACGCCAGAGTGGCTTCAGCATTTGCGGTGAATGTCAGAGCCTCATCGCGAGCATAGGTCTTGAAAACACCCTAATCGAATGTGGGATCGCCGCACCGCCGATCCCCATTCGAATTGCGATGAACCATAAAAAACGGCAGCCTCAATGGGCTGCCGTTTTGTTTACTGCTGACGGATCACTCAGGCCAGACGCGAAAGCATTTCCTTGGCTTCGCTCTTCTGCCCGGCATCACCCTCGGTCACCACCTCATTGAGGATGTCCCGAGCGCCGTCGTTGTCGCCCATGTCGATGTAGGCCTGGGCCAGATCGAGCTTGGTAGCGACCTCATCCGTACCGGAGAGGAAGTCGAAGTCCGGCTCATCCGCCGCCGAGGCCATAGCGTCTTCTGCGGTGAAGCGCGGTTCGCCAATGCTCTGGGACAAACGATCCAGTTCGGCGTTGACGTCATCCAGTTCGGCTTCAAAGTCGTCCGGGACATCAGCGACGGCAGGCTTGGCCGGGGCCGCGTCCATTTCATCGGCCAGCGACAGGTCAAAATCGGCAGGCAATTCCAGATCGTCCTGTGGCACTTCAGGCGCGACCGGAAAGTCTTTCACGCCTTCGTCCAGATCCAGCAGGAAGTCGTCTTCAGCGAGGATGGCCGGCGACGGCTCTGCACCCAGGTCCATGTCCAGATCGAAGTCCGACAGGTCATCGAGGTTTTCCTTGATGTCGGTTTGCTGCTGCAGCACCGATTCAAAGCTCAAATCGTCATCCAGCGGGAACTCGTCCAGCTCGGTCGACGCGTCTGCTTCAGGCGCAACCACGGCCGGGGAAGCGGCTTCCAGGTCGTCCAGGCTCAGGTCGAATGCGCTGTCGAAGTCATCATCGGCTGCCGGGGCTTGCGGCTCGTCGAGCAGCAGGTCCTTGACGTACTGCGCATCCAGTTCTGCGGCGATGGCTGCTGCAGCCAGGCCACTGGCGGCGACCACGGCCATGGCCGGGAAGCGGGTCTTGAGTTTTTCGACCTGGGCGAAGTTGTCGCCATTGGCGACCAGTTGGCGCTCCTGGCCCACGAACGCATCACGGTCGCCCTGCTGACCGTACACTTCCATCAGCTTCAAACGCAGGTCACTGCGCTGCGGCTCTTGCTTGATGCCGTCTTCCAGCAACGCGGCTGCCTGGTTCAGACGACCCGCAGCAATGTGCGACTGCGCCTTGGTCAGCACGTCGTCATCACGTTCGCCGGCAGGTGACACCAGAGGCGCTGCAATCGGCGTAGTCATCACCTCCGGCTCTATCACTGGAGCGGGCTCTGGCTTAGGAGCAGGTGCAGGAGCCGGCGCAGTCGCGAGCTTCACGCTAGGCGGCGGAACTTCCAGGCCTTCGAAGCTGGTTTCCGGCAGGTCGTTGTCAAAGGACATGTTCTGCTCTTCAGACAACGCACGGGCCATGCGCAGGTGTTTCTCGGCTTCCTGTTGGGCTTTGCGGCGGCGAGCCAGCAACAGCAGCAGGAGCGCCAGAACCACCGCACCACCACCGATCAGCCCCAGCAGGATCGGGTTGGTCAGCAGTTCGTTGAACTTCTGGTCGTCGGAGACCGCGGGTGTCGGCTCGATTGGTGGCTCGGCAGGTGCCGGTGTCGCTTCAGGTGCCGCCGCCGGAGCAGGCGCCACCTCAGCCGGTGCCGGCGCAGGGTTGGCTGCCAACTCCGCCGACATGGCCGGAGCGGTCGCAGTCGCCGCAGCAGCAGGTGCACCCGCCGCGCCTTCGGCCTGCATCTTGGCCAGTTGATTGTTCTTCAGTTCGATCAGTTTTTGCAGCTTGTCCAGCTGACTTTGCAGATCGGTCATGCGGCTTTTCAGTTCAGCGTTGTCACGACGGGTTGTGTCGAGGCTTTCCTGGGTCACGGCCAGCTTGTTGCTCAGGTTCTTGGCATCGCCCGCAGCGCCTTTACCACCGGCCTTGCCGGATTCGGCAGAGACCAGGCTCAGCTTGTCCTTGGCAGGTTCTGCACTAGCGGCGTCAGCACGACCGCGCTTGGTGGCATCGAGTTGTTGCTGGCCGGTGCCGGGTTTCGCCACATAACGTCGACCCTGGCGCCACGCGGTGTTCTGCGCGGCCACTTCAGCGATGGCCTTGGGTTGCGGCAACGTGGTGGCTTGCGCCTGATCCGGCATGCGCAGCACCTGACCGGTTTTCAGCCGGTTGATATTGCCGTCGATAAAGGCATCAGGGTTCAGCGCCTGGATGGCCAGCATGGTTTGCTGAATCGAACCACCGTTGCGCGCCTTCGCAGCGATTTCCCACAGGGTATCGCGCGGCGTGGTGGTGTGTTGAGCCGGGTTGGACGCGCCGGTCACCGGAGCCGTAACGTTTGAAGTCGGCGCTGGCTGCGCAGCCGCTTCAGCGGTCTGCGGCGAGAATTTGGACGGATCGAGCAGTACGCTGTAATCGCGCAACAGGCGACCGTTAGGCCACATGACCTGAACCAGGAATTTCACCATGGGTTCGGACAGAGGCTTGCTGGAAGTCACACGCAGGATGCTTTTACCGCTGGCGTTGAGCACAGGGGTGAAGGTCAGGTCATTGAGAAATGCCTGGCGGTCGACACCGGCCTTGGCGAAATCTTCGGGCGAGGCCAGGCTCGGCACCACTTCGGCGGCCGTAAGGTCCTTGACGTCGAGCAGCTCGATTTCCGCCACCAAGGGTTGGTTCAGCGTCGACTTCAGGGTCAATTCCCCGAGCCCGAGGGCATGCGCCATACCGGATGACAGCGCCGAGGCGGCCGCAATTGCTAACACCAGTTTGCGAACTTGAACCATAGCCTCATCCTTTGTTTGAACATTCCTCGGCCAGCGAGAAGGTATTGATAGTCGCTGCCGTAAGGCATTGCGCGCGGCGTCGAAGTGTCATCGCGCGCGATCATTTCTTGCCTGCCCCGCAAAGCCCTGTCGAGCGGCTTTCGTTCAGCAGTGCGGCCAAGCATAGCGCCCGGCTAGAATCATTCTGTGAATTGTTGCCAAGTATCTTTTACAGCAGGTCTTTTATCAACAATTCAGCCACCTGCACAGCATTGAGCGCGGCGCCTTTGCGTACGTTATCTGACGTCAGCCACAAATTAAGTTCCGACAGGTCGTCGACACCGCTGCGAACCCGACCGACGTACACCACGTCCTGGCCCACCGCATCGCCCACTGCGGTCGGATAATCGCCAGCCTCAACCAGCTCGATACCGGGTGCATCTTCCAGCGCCGCGTTGACTTTCGCCAGGTCGACTGCGCTCGTTGACTGCAAGGTCACGCTAAAGCTATCGCCAAAAAACACCGGGGCTTGAATGCAAGTGACGGAAATCTTTAATTGAGGCAGCGAAATCACCTGACGCAACTCACGTACCAGGCGTTTTTCCAACAACGTATGGCCCTGCTCATCGGGCTTACCGACCTGAGCCAACAGGTTGAACGCCATTTGCCGATCGAAGAATGTCGGCTCCAGCGGACGCACGTTGAGCAGCTCGGCGGTTTGCCGGGCCAGCTCTTTCACTGCTTCACGTCCTTGGGCAGAGACCGCCAGGCTGGCGGTTACGTTGACCCGCTGCAGGTCAATCACCGAAAGCAACGGCGCCAGCACCACGGCCAGGGTGGTGGCCGACGGACTTGGGCTGCTGACCAGAAAGGGCTTTTTCAACGTCGCGAGGATTTCGGCATTGGCTTCCGGCACCACTTGTGGCGCCTGATCGGCCGGCAAAGCGCCGGACAAGTCGATCACCGAGCAACCGGCAGCGGTTGCACGCGAGGCGAAACTGAGCGTCACCGCCGGGCCGGCGGCGAAGAACACCAATTGGACGTTGCTGAAATCGAACTCATCGACTTCCCGCACCCGCACGTTCTTGCCGCGAAACGGAACCGAATGACCGGCCGATTCGCTGCTGGCAAGCAGGTGCAAGTCGCCGACCGGGAAGTCGCGTTCTTCAAGAATCTGCACGAGCGTTTCGCCGACAGTACCGGTGGCGCCGACTACGGCGATATCAAAGGACTGGCTCATGGTTCTACCTCAGGCGAAACGGGGGGAGCGGCACTTTACCGGGTGGGTGGCGTGCAGGCAATTCTGGCGGGATTTGTGGTGCCTGTGATGGCCCCTTCGCGAGCAAGCCCGCTCCCACATTTGAAATGCGTTCCAATGTGGGAGCGGGCTTGCTCGCGAAGGGGCCAGTACAGACAACTCATCGACATCAGATTGCCGGAATAAAAAAACCCGCACCTCTTTCAAGGCACGGGTTCTTTCATTGTTTCAACCGATCAACGCTCGAGCAGAATCCGCAGCATGCGACGCAGCGGTTCGGCCGCGCCCCACAGCAGCTGGTCGCCGACGGTGAAAGCACCGACGAATTGCGAACCCATGTTCAGCTTGCGCAGACGGCCCACCGGCACGTTCAGGGTGCCAGTGACTTTGGTCGGGCTCAGTTCCTGAATGCTGATGTCGCGGTTGTTCGGCACCAGTTTGACCCAAGGGTTGTGCTGGCTGATCAGCCCTTCGATGTCGGCGATCGGCACGTCTTTGTTCAGTTTGATGGTCAGCGCCTGGCTGTGGCAGCGCATGGCGCCGATGCGCACGCAGATGCCGTCGACCGGGATCGGGCTCTTGAAGCGACCGAGGATCTTGTTGGTCTCGGCCTGGGCCTTCCACTCTTCGCGGCTCTGACCGTTCGGCAGTTCCTTGTCGATCCACGGGATCAGGCTGCCGGCCAGTGGTACACCGAAGTTTTCGGTCGGGTACGCTTCGCTGCGCATGGCTTCAGCCACACGACGGTCGATGTCGAGGATCGCGCTGGCCGGGTCGGCCAGTTGATCGGCGACAGCGGCGTGGGTCGCGCCCATCTGCTTGATCAGTTCACGCATGTTCTGCGCGCCGGCACCGGAGGCCGCCTGATAGGTCATGGCGCTCATCCACTCGACCAGACCGGCTTCGAACAGACCGCCCAGGCCCATCAGCATCAGGCTGACGGTGCAGTTGCCGCCGATGTAGTTCTTGGTGCCCGCATCCAGCTGCTGGTCGATGACCTTGCGGTTGACCGGGTCGAGGACGATGACCGCGTCATCCTGCATGCGCAGGCTGGAAGCGGCGTCGATCCAGTAACCCTGCCAGCCGGCTTCACGCAACTTGGGGAACACTTCGCTGGTGTAGTCGCCACCTTGGCAGGTCAGAATCACGTCGAGGGTTTTCAGCTCTTCAATGCTGTAAGCGTCCTTGAGCGGAGCAATGTCCTTGCCCACGGACGGGCCTTGGCCACCGACATTGGAAGTGGTGAAAAACACCGGCTCAATAAGATCGAAATCCTGCTCTTCCAGCATCCGCTGCATGAGCACGGAACCGACCATACCGCGCCAACCGATCAGACCTACACGTTTCATCGCAACTACACCTTCTTTAAAAGTGGGCCGCTGCTTTGTATTGAATTTCGCAGCGGGCCCGAGAGATTACAGATTCCGCAGCGCGGCGACTACTGCGTCGCCCATTTCCTGCGTACCGACTTTAGTGCAACCCGCCGACCAGATGTCGCCTGTGCGCAGGCCTTGATCCAGTACCAGGCTCACGGCTTTTTCGATGGCATCGGCTGCAGCCTGCTGGTTGAAGCTGTAACGCAACATCATCGAGACCGACAAAATGGTCGCCAACGGGTTGGCAATGCCCTTGCCGGCGATGTCCGGCGCGGAACCGTGGCATGGCTCGTACATGCCCTTGTTGTTGGTGTCCAGGGACGCCGACGGCAGCATGCCGATGGAACCGGTGAGCATCGAGGCCTGGTCGGACAGGATGTCGCCGAACATGTTGTCGGTGACGATCACGTCGAACTGCTTCGGTGCCCGCACCAACTGCATGGCGGCGTTGTCGACGTACATGTGGCTCAGTTCGACTTGCGGGTAATCCTTGGCCACTTCCTCGACGATTTCACGCCACAGTTGGCTGGATGCCAAGACGTTGGCCTTGTCCACCGAGCACAGCTTCTTGCCGCGCACCATGGCCATGTCGAAGCCGACGCGGGCGATGCGGCGGATTTCGCTTTCGCTGTACGGCAAGGTGTCGTAGGACTGACGCTCGCCGTTTTCCAGGGTACGGGTGCCGCGTGGCGCGCCGAAGTAGATACCGCCGGTCAGCTCACGGACGATCAGGATGTCCAGGCCGGCGACGATTTCCGGCTTCAGGCTCGACGCCTCGGCCAGTTGCGGGTACAGGATCGCCGGGCGCAGGTTGCCGAACAGGCCCAGTTGCGCACGGATTTTCAGCAGGCCGCGCTCAGGGCGGATGTCACGCTCGATGGTGTCCCATTTCGGGCCGCCCACGGCACCCAGCAGCACAGCGTCGGCGGCGCGGGCGCGCTCCAGGGTTTCGTCAGCCAAAGGCACGCCGTGCTTGTCGATGGCGGCGCCGCCGATCACGTCGTGGCTCAGCTCGAAGCCCAGGGAGTATTTGTCGCTGGCCAATTCCAGCACCTTGACCGCTTCGGCCATGATTTCCGGGCCAATACCGTCACCTGGAAGAATCAGAATCTGCTTGCTCATGCTTTCCTCATGTCATCAGTCGGTGCGCCCAGGGGCGCACCCGGAAAAATTCTATCGTCCGTAGCTTATCGCTCTGCAATCAGCACCAGCACATCGGTACTGAACGAGCCATCGGCCTCAATCTCAAAATACTCGCGCACTTCGTTGCCCATAGACTGCTGCAACTCGCGGATCGCTGCGCGCATTACTTGAGGTGTGCGCATGCGCTCCACCCAGGAGGTGTACTCCAGACGCAGCCGTTGACGCGTGGTGCTGCGGGTATGCAACCCCGCTTCGCTGACCTGGCGCAACCACTCGCCGGCGGAATAATCGCGCACATGGCTGGTGTCGCGCAGCACTTCAACGCTTTGCAGGTAAGTGTCGAACAACGGGCTGCCCGGCGACAACACATCGACGAACGCCGCCACGCCGCCCGGCTTCAGCACCCGACGCACTTCCCGCAGCGCCAGGCCGAGATCACTCCAATGGTGCGCCGAATAACGGCTGAACACGAAGTCGAACTCGCTATCGGCGAACGGCAGGCGCTCGGCGGCACCGAGGACCGTCGATACGTTACTCAAACCACGATCAACGGCAGCACCCGCGACCACGTCGAGCATTTGCTGCGACAGGTCGTAGGCCACCACTTCCTTGACCAGCGAGGCCACGTGAAAACTCACGTGACCGGCGCCGCAGCCCAGGTCCAGCACCCGCGCATCGCCCTGCCCGGCCAGTTCGGCCTGTAGCAGCGCGAACTCGGTGCCTTGAGCGTGAACGGCGCTGCTCAGGTAGGCCGAGGCCTGTTCACCGAATTGCTTTTGGACGACCTGGGTGTGCTGGGCGGTGCTGGTCATGGGGAATTCCTTTTTTAAGGTTTAGCCTTGTGTTGCCGGAACTGCCGCCTTCGCGAGCAAGCCCGCTCCCACAGGGGAATGCATTTCAAATGTGGGAGCGGGCTTGCTCGCGAAGAGGCCGGCCCTGTCTACATAAATTTCAGCTCAATCAAGCGTCGCGAAACAACCAGGGCTGGCTCGCCCGGTGTTTGGCTTCAAACGTCGCAATCGCCTCATGGTCCATCAACGTCAGACCGATATCGTCCAGACCATTGAGCAAGCAATGCTTGCGGAACGCGTCGATCTCAAAGTTATGCACCTTGCCATCCGGACGCGTCACGGTCTGGGCTTGCAGGTCGACCTGCAACTGGTAGCCCGGATTCGCTTCAACCTGCTGGAACAGCTCATCAACCTCAGCGTCGCTCAAGATGATCGGCAGCAAGCCGTTCTTGAAACTGTTGTTGAAGAAGATGTCGGCGTAGCTCGGCGCGATGATGCTGCGGAAACCGTACTCTTCCAGCGCCCACGGCGCGTGTTCACGGCTGGAGCCGCAACCGAAGTTCTCGCGGGCCAGCAACACACTGGCGCCCTGATAACGTTCGGCGTTGAGGACGAAGTCCTTGTTCAGCGGACGCTTGGAGTTGTCCTGATACGGCTGCCCCACATCCAGGTAACGCCATTCATCGAACAGGTTCGGACCAAAACCGGTGCGCTTGATCGACTTCAAGAACTGCTTCGGGATGATCTGATCGGTGTCGACGTTGGCACGATCCAAAGGCGCGACAAGACCAGTGTGCTGGGTAAAAGCTTTCATGCTGCGCTCCTTTAGATCAATTCACGGACGTCGACGAAACGACCGTTTACAGCAGCGGCGGCGGCCATTGCCGGGCTGACGAGGTGAGTACGACCACCGGCGCCCTGACGGCCTTCGAAGTTGCGGTTGGAGGTCGACGCGCAATGCTCGCCCGATTCCAAACGGTCCGGGTTCATCGCCAGGCACATCGAGCAACCCGGCTCACGCCATTCAAAACCGGCTTCGAGGAAAATCTTGTCCAGACCTTCGGCCTCGGCCTGCGCCTTCACCAGACCCGAACCCGGCACGACGATGGCTTGCTTGATGGTCGACGCGACTTTGCGGCCCTTGGCGATCACGGCGGCGGCGCGCAAGTCTTCGATCCGCGAGTTGGTGCAGGAGCCGATGAACACGCGATCCAGCTGAATGTCGGTAATCGCCTGATTGGCGGTCAAACCCATGTACTTCAAGGCGCGCACGATCGAATCGCGTTTGACCAGGTCCATTTCCTTCGCCGGGTCCGGCACGTTCTGATCCACGGCCAGCACCATCTCAGGCGAGGTGCCCCAGCTGACTTGCGGCTTGATCTGGGTCGCGTCGAGTTCAACGATGGTGTCGAACTTAGCATCCGCGTCAGACACCAGGTCTTTCCACGCTTCAACAGCCAAGTCCCATTCCGCGCCTTTCGGGGCGAATGGACGACCCTTCACGTAGGCCACGGTTTTTTCGTCAGCAGCCACCAGACCTACGCGAGCGCCGGCCTCGATGGACATGTTGCAAATGGTCATGCGGCCTTCAACGGACAAGTCACGAATCGCGCTACCAGCGAACTCGATGGCGTGGCCGTTACCGCCGGCGGTGCCGATCTTGCCGATCACGGCGAGGACGATGTCCTTGGCGGTCACGCCGAACGGCAATTTGCCTTCGACCGACACCAGCATGTTCTTCATTTTCTTGGCGACCAGGCACTGAGTGGCGAGCACGTGCTCGACCTCGGAAGTGCCGATACCGTGAGCCAGGGCGCCGAACGCACCGTGGGTCGAGGTGTGGGAGTCGCCGCAGACCACGGTCATGCCCGGCAAGGTCGCGCCCTGCTCCGGGCCGATGACGTGGACGATGCCTTGGCGAATGTCGTTCATCTTGAATTCGACGATGCCGTATTCATCGCAGTTGTCGTCGAGGGTCTGAACCTGCAAACGCGAGACCTGGTCGACAATCGCTTCGATGCCGCCCTTGCGCTCCGGGGTGGTCGGTACGTTGTGGTCCGGGGTCGCGATGTTGGCATCGATGCGCCAAGGCTTGCGCCCGGCCAGACGCAGGCCTTCGAAGGCTTGCGGCGAGGTCACTTCGTGGATGATGTGACGATCGATATAAATCAGCGCAGAGCCATCGTCGCGCTGTTTGACCAAATGCGAATCCCAGAGCTTGTCGTAGAGCGTTTTGCCGGCCATCAGACGTTTCCTCATCAGCTTGTTTCTATGCCCTGGGTCTTGAGCAAATCAATAACCCCTTGGCTTGTGAGGCTGATCCTAGGGGGTTACATTAAATAACTCAAATTCATATTTTTTATGCTTTGGATAACCAACTGGAATACAACAATGGATCTGGCCAACCTCAATGCCTTTATCGCAATCGCCGAGACCGGCAGCTTCTCCGGAGCCGGCGAGCGGCTGCACCTGACCCAACCGGCTATCAGCAAACGCATCGCGGGGCTCGAGCAGCAATTGAAGGTGCGCCTGTTTGATCGCCTGGGCCGTGAAGTCGGCCTGACCGAAGCCGGCCGTGCCCTGTTGCCACGGGCCTACCAGATTCTGAATGTGCTGGACGACACCCGGCGCGCCCTGACCAATCTGACCGGCGAAGTGTCCGGCCGCCTGACCCTGGCCACCAGTCACCACATCGGCCTGCACCGTTTGCCGCCCTTATTAAGGGAGTTCACCCGACGTTACCCACAAGTGGCGCTGGATATTCAGTTCCTCGATTCGGAAGTGGCCTACGAAGAAATCCTCCATGGCCGCGCGGAACTGGCGGTGATCACCTTGGCACCGGAGCCCCATTCGCTGGTCAAGGCGACACCAGTGTGGGACGACCCGCTGGATTTCGTGGTCGCCCCGGAGCACTCGCTGATCAGCCACGGCCCGGTCACCCTGGCCGACATTGCCCTGCACCCGGCGGTCTTCCCCGGCGGCAACACCTTTACTCATCACATCGTGCAGCGGTTATTTGAGGCGCAGGGCCTGACGCCGAACATCGCCATGAGCACCAATTATCTGGAAACGATCAAGATGATGGTCTCGATCGGCCTGGCCTGGAGCGTGTTGCCGCGTACGATGCTCGATGATCAGGTTGCGCGAATACCTTTGCCGGGCATACAACTGACTCGCCAGCTAGGCTATATCTTGCACACCGAAAGGACGCTATCGAATGCGGCGAAGGCTTTTATGGCTTTGCTGGATGCACAAATCGATTTTCCCGGGACTCAAGGCTAACCTGTGATACGCCAATAGAGCTGCGAACTCCTGCGCCTAACGCCCATTTCTGCCCAAGGCCCGCTGCCAATGCCGAAATCTGTTGACCGTGTTCCGCCGATGCCGCGTATCCAGGCGCTTGACCCAAAAAGGTCCGAGCTGAGTTGGGAAAGCGCGCCACAATTGCTCGCAGCCCTCAACGGCGCGCGGCTGGGGGCTTGGTATTGGGACATCGAACGTGGGCAGATCAGCTGGTCGCGGGGAACGCAGGCACTGTTTGGTTTCGACCCGCATTTGCCATTGCCCGAGGACCTGGAATACCTCGACTTGCTGCCGCCGGAAGACCGGGCGAAAACCGTCCGCGCGTTCCATGCGGTGATTGCCGGCGCGCCGCTTGAGCAAGCGATGCATCACCGCATCCGCTGGCCCGACGGCAGCCTGCACTGGCTGGAAATCAGCGGCAGCCTGCTGCCGGATAAACACGGACGACCCCGCATGATCGGAGTGATTCGCGAAATTACCCACCAGCGCCAGCGCGAACAGGCCCTGAGCAGCTCGGAAAAACGCTTCGCCACGCTGTTTCACCTGTGCCCGAACATGGTGTTGCTGACCCGCCAGGAAGACGGCCTGATCACCGAAGCCAACCAGTATTTCGAAAGCCTGTTCGGCTGGCCTGTGCAGAACGCGATAGGCCGCACCACGCTGGAACTGGGCCTCTGGGTGCACCCGGAGCAACGGGCCAAACTGGTCGCTGCGACCAAAGCCAAAGGCGAGTTGACCAGCATGGAGGTGCAGTTTCGCGCCAGTAACGGGCAGGTCCTCGATGGCATCCTCAGCGCGCAAAAAGTCGAACTCGAGGGCCAGCCGTATCTACTGAGCACCTTCCTCGACACCACCGAACGCAAAGTCGCCGAACAAGCCCTCAAGGACAGCCAGGAACGCCTCGACCTCGCGCTCGACTCGGCGCAACTCGGCACCTGGGACTGGCACATTCCCAGCGGCATGCTCTACGGCTCGGCACGGGCCGCCCAGTTGCACGGCCTGGAAGCAAAGCCCTTCCATGAATCCTTCGAGGAATTTTTCGAAGGCGTGCCCGGCGAAGAGCGCGACACCATGCGTGACGCCTACCGCAGCCTGCGCGAAGGCCCGGCCGGCAATTATCAGCTGACCTACCGCGTGCAACTGCCGGACGGCAGTTCGCGCTACCTGGAAAGCCGCGCCCGCCTCTACCGCGATGAAAACGGCTTCCCGTTGCGCATGGCCGGTACCTTGCTGGACATCACCGATCAGGTGGAGCGCGAACAAAAACTGGTGGCCTCGGAAGAGAAATTCGCCACGCTGTTCCAGGTCAGCCCGGACCCGATTTGCGTGACGCGCCAGGACACTGGCCAGTTCATCGAGATCAACTCCAGCTTCACCCAGACCTTCGGCTGGAGCGCCGCCGAAGTGATTGGCCGCAGCGCCGACCAGATTGGCCTGTGGGACGCTTCGGCGAAAAGCCTGCAACGGATCGAGCAGGTCATCCGCGAACAAGGGCTGAACAATGTCGCCATCGTCGCCCAGCACAAGAATGGGCAAGCGCTGACCTGCGTGATTTCCAGCCGCCAGATCAACGTCGATAACCAACCCTGCATCGTCACCACCTTGCGTGATATCACCCAGCAACAACGTTCCGAAGCGGCGCTCAAGGCCAGTGAAGAGAAGTTCGCCAAGGCGTTCCACTCCAGCCCCGACGCCATCACCATTACCGAGCGCGACACCGGACGCTACCTGGAGGTCAACGACGGCTTCTGCCGCCTGACCGGCTATCGCGCACAGGAAGTGATCGGTCGTACGGTGTACCAAGTGGGCATCTGGGCCGAAGAGAAACAACGTTCGGCGTTGCTGGCCGAGCTACAACTCAAGGGTCGCGTGCATCACCAGGAAATGCTCGGGCGCAATAAGCGTGGGGAGTTGCTGACCGTCGAAGTCTCGGTCGAACCGATCACCCTCAACGAAACCGCCTGCCTGTTGCTCACCGCCCGCGACGTCAGCCTGCTGAAAAACGCCGAGGCGCAAATTCGCCATTTGGCCTACCACGACCCCCTGACCAACCTGCCCAACCGCGCGCTGCTGATGGATCGCCTGAGCCAGCAGATCGCCCTGCTCAAGCGCCATAACCTGCGCGGTGCGCTGCTGTTCCTCGACCTTGATCACTTCAAGCACATCAACGACTCCCTCGGTCACCCGGTCGGCGATACCGTGCTGAAAATCATCACCGCGCGACTGGAAGCCAGCGTGCGCATGGAAGACACCGTGGCGCGGCTGGGCGGCGATGAATTCGTGGTGCTGCTCAGCGGCCTGGAAGGTTCGCGCAACGAAGTCAGCGCCCAGGTCCAGGACTTGGCCGACACCTTGCGAGAACTGTTGTCGGAACCGATGTTCCTCGACGGCCAGCGCCTGCAAGTGACGCCGAGCATCGGCATCGCGCTGATTCCCGACCACGGCTCGACCCCGACCGACCTGCTCAAACGCGCCGACATCGCGCTGTACCGCGCCAAGGACTCGGGCCGCAACACCACGCAGATGTATCACAACACCATGCAGAAGGCTGCCAGCGAACGCCTGCGCATGGAAACCGACCTGCGCCTGGCGCTTTCTCGCGGCGAATTCCATGTGCATTACCAACCGCAGATCGACGCCCGAGGCAATCGCATTGTCGGTGCCGAAGCGCTGGTGCGCTGGGACCACCCCGAACTCGGGCCGCAATCACCGGCCGAGTTCATTAAGGTACTGGAAGACAGCGGACTGATTCTTGAAGTCGGCACCTGGATTCTTGACGAGGCCTGCGGCGCCTTCAAACAACTGGTCACCAAAGGCCTGGTCAACCCGTTGAGCTTCAGCCTGTGCGTGAACATCAGCCCGAGGCAATTTCGTCAAACCGATTTCGTCGAACGCATCGAACACAGCCTCTCCAGCCACGGCCTGCCCTGCTCGCTGCTGAAACTGGAAATCACCGAAGGCATCGTCATCCAGAACCTGGAAGACACCATCAACAAAATGCGCCGCCTGAAAAAACTCGGCGTGAGTTTCGCGATGGACGACTTCGGCACCGGCTACTCCTCGTTGACCTACCTCAAGCGTTTACCGGTCGACACATTGAAGATCGATCAGTCGTTTATCCGTGACGCCACGACTGATCCGAACGACGCGGAAATCATCCGCGCGATTGTCGCCATGGCGCGCAGCCTGGAGCTGAAAGTGATTGCCGAGGGCGTGGAGACGGCGGAGCAACTGGAATTTTTGCAGGGTTTGGGCTGCCATTTTTATCAGGGGTATTTGCACAGCCGGCCGTTGCCGGTGGAAGAGTTTCAAAAACTCCTGAAATAACCCGACCTGTGTAGCAGCTGTCGAGCACCGCGAGGCTGCGTTCGGCTGCGAAGCAGTCGTGAAATCTGTTGATGCGGATTACCCGAAACACCGCGCTGGCTTCTTTGACGACTGCTGCGCAGCCGAACGCAGCCTCGCGGTGCTCGTCAGCTGCTACAGGGTATGTGTGATGTCTGGGCACAAAAAAGGGCGCCGCGAGGGCGCCCTTTTTCATTGCTCTGGCTTAGTGCTGCAGAGCCGGTTTTTGCGTCCAGTTGATCGGGATGCGTTTGGCTTTCGCCTCTTCCGGGATCACCCGCAACAGGTCGATGCTCAGCAGACCGTTGCTCAGATCGGCAGCCTTGATCTCGATGTGATCCGCCAGGCGGAACGACAGCTTGAACGCACGCTGGGCAATGCCTTGGTGCAGGAAGGTCACGCTTTCGTTCGCTTCACGTTTGCCGCCACTGATGGTCAGCACACCTTTTTCCACTTGCAGGTCCAGGTCTTCTTCCTGGAAACCGGCTGCGGCGACGACGATGCGGTATTGATCATCGCCGTGTTTTTCCACGTTGTAAGGTGGGTAGCTGCTGCCTGGCTCGTTGCGCAGGGCGGTTTCGAACAGGTCGTTGAAACGGTCGAAACCAACCGAGGAACGGAACAGTGGGGCCAGGGAAAATGCAGTAGTCATGATTCAAATCTCCTGAAAACAATCAGCAAGGTTTTGTGTCTCCGCGACCCGAATTCGGCATCGCGTAACCCTTAGATAGGGACCGCTGATTGCATTTCAAGAGGCTTTTTTCAGATTTTTTTACGCCGCCTCGGCGACTGTCAGACCGAGCAAACGGGAAACCTGATCCAGCTCGGTTTCACGCCGCAGGACGGTGAACAGCTCGACCGCTTCCGGATAATTTCGGGTCAGCATCGCCAGCCATTGCTTCAAGCGACCGGGGGATTGGCGGGGTGTCATCTGCGCCTTGGCTTGCAGCCAGAAGTCCTGGATCAGCGGCAACAGCTCGGCCCAGGTCATCTCGACCACCTCTTCACCGGCTCGCGCTGCCGCGATTTGCCGGGCCAGGTCCGGGCGCGAGACCAGGCCTCGACCGAGCATGATGTCTTCCACGCCGCTGATCTCGCGGCAACGACGCCAGTCTTCAACGCTCCAGATGTCGCCGTTGGCAAACACCGGCACCTTGACCACCTCTTGCACGCGAGGGATCCACTCCCAATGCGCCGGCGGTTTGTAGCCATCGGTCTTGGTCCGCGCATGCACCACGATATGTGCTGCGCCGCCTTCAGCCAAGGCTGTGGCGCACACCAGCGAACCGTCCGGACTGTCGAAGCCGAGGCGCATCTTGGCGGTCACCGGGATGTGCGCAGGCACCGCACGACGCACGTGCTCGACGATTTCGTTGAGCAGTTCAGGCTCTTTGAGCAACACCGCGCCACCGCGAGACTTGTTGACGGTCTTGGCCGGGCAACCGAAGTTCAGGTCGATGACCTTGGAACCCAGCTCACACGCCAGCGCGGCGTTTTCCGCCAGGCACACCGGATCGGAACCGAGCAATTGCACGCGCAACGGCACGCCGGACGCGGTGCGGGCACCGGTCAGCAGTTCGGGGCCGAACTTGTGGTAGTAGGCAGGCGTGAGCAACTGGTCGTTGATCCGGATGAACTCGGTCACGCACCAATCGATACCACCCACACGGGTCAGCACGTCCCGCAGGATGTTGTCGACCAACCCCTCCATGGGCGCCAAAGCAATTTGCATGAAAAACACACTCGACGAAAAACGTGCGGCAGTTTACTGGATTGCGCGGGGAATCTGCAGAACATCCCACATTAGATGTTGGTCGTATCCAACATCTGCAACGCCGGGCCGTAGCCTTCGATAAATTCGGTCGGCATGCGTTTTGGCTTGCCGGTAGACAGTTCGATGCAGACGAACGTGGTTTGCGCGCGCAGCAACGTGGTGTTGTCGCGAGGGCGCTTCAACTGGAAGTGTCGGGTCATTTTCAGGCGCTGATCCCAATCGACGATCCAGGTCGCCAACTGCAATTCATCATCTTCGTAGGCGGCGGCCAGGTAATCGATCTCGTGCCGCACCACCGCCATCGCCCGGTCCAGTCGCCGATATTCGACCAGATCAAGGCCCAGACGCTGCGAGTGACGCCAGGCACAACGTTCGAGCCATGTCACGTACACCGCATTATTGGCGTGACCCAGCCCGTCGATGTCCTCGGCGCCCACTTGCAGATCAATGATAAATGGCGTTGCCCGATCCCAGCTCATGCCCCACTCCCGGTCAGATAATGTCGACCGGCGCAGTGTAACGGATGCTTACGCCGATTGGCGCGATTGCAGGCTGCGACCGGCCAGGAGTGATAACACGCCATCAATCACCCGAGGATCGGCCAGCACTTTCTGATGGCCGCCTTCTTCCAGACGCAGCAAGCGGCTGTCAAACCAGGCTTCGTGAATCAGTTGCGATTCCTTGACCGACACAAAGCAGTCATCTTCGGCATGGACGATCAGGCCTGGCATGTCGAGCTGATAGTGCGCCACGTCCAGGGCCGCAGCGCGCATGCCGACGTCTTTCTCGACCTGACGGATGAAGGCCGAACGCGCCTTGGGCGGCAGCCGCACGTACCTGGCAAAGCCGCGCAGCACGCCGAGAATCCGCGCCGGAGCGGCGATGGTGACCAGGGTTTCGGTGCGCAGGCCCAATTGGACGGCGAGCATGGCACTGGCGCCGCCCATCGAATGACCAATGACCGCTTGCAGCGGCGGCAACTCGGCGGCGGCTTCGAGCATGGCCCGAGCAAACAGCACGACATTCGCCTCCTCACCGGGAGAGCGACCATGCGCGGGACCGTCGAGGGCAACCACGCTGTAACCCGCATCGACGAGTGCAGTGATAATGCTGGCGAACTGCGTCGGCCGCCCTTCCCAACCGTGCATCAACAACACGGCAGGGCCTTGGCCCCAGCGCAGCGCCGAAAGGCCAAAGCGCAGGGTGATACGTTCGGACTTCGCCAGCAGCGGCAGCTCCCAGTCACGCGGAGGCAGTTCTCGCGGGCTCATGAATGCCAGTCGCATTCTGCTCGCGACCAGTTGTGGTGCGAACCAGCCCAAGGTGCCATTAACGCCACGAACCCACTTCAACGTGCTCATCGCTCTCACTCCTCAGGCCAATGCCTTCAGGTCACAGCACCGCCGATTTGGCGGCGCGCAGCAATCGATCGGACAACTCTCCTGGCCCCAGCGCGCGGGCCAGCGCCAAACCACCCACCATCAAGGCCATGTCAGCCAGGGCTTTGTCGGTGTCTTCCGGGCTGGCCGCCAACTGCGCGACCATCATTTCCACATGCTCATTAAGTGCGACGCGAAAGGCGTCTGGCAGGCGCCCCAACTCGCCGACCGAAGCCGGAATCGGGCACGCCGACTCAGAGGAGTCACGGTGTTTACGCGACAGGTAAAACGCCGCCACCAAGGCGCGACGCTCTTCGCCAGTCAACTCGGTATCCATGTCGGCGATCATGCCTCGACGGTGACCGAGCAACTGCTGGAACGCTTCCAGCATCATTGCGTCCTTGCTTTCGAAGTGCGCATAAAAGCCGCCGACGGTCAGGCCGGCTGCGCCCATCACTTCGCCAACGCTCGGCTCTGCCGGGCCGCGCTGAATCAGCGCTGCGCTGGCAGCCTTGAGGATGCGTTCGCGGGTTTGAGCTTTTTTATCGTTCATCGTTGCCTCCGAATATTACGACTAGAATATTATTCTCATAATAATTTTTCGCAAGTCGTGGATGTGACCGCTGGTCTGAAGAACAGTTTGAAAGAAATGGGGGGATTTGGCCAAACGCCAGACAAACAAAAGGGCCATTCAATAATTGAATGACCCTTATAAAATCCCGCAGAGCGGGTAATCGTGGCGTCCCCTAGGGGACTCGAACCCCTGTTACCGCCGTGAAAGGGCGGTGTCCTAGGCCACTTTACCGCCGTGAAAGGGCGGTGTCCTAGGCCACTAGACGAAGGGGACGCAAAACCTTCTATACAACTGATCAGTGCTGAGATCTGATCGATTCAAGGCCGGTGTGGCCAGACCTTGAACTGTAAAATTGGTGGAGCTAAACGGGATCGAACCGTTGACCTCTTGCATGCCATGCAAGCGCTCTCCCAGCTGAGCTATAGCCCCGGATTTTTCGCCTCGCGGCGGAGCGACATCTTGCAACATCGCTTCTGTAAAACTGGCGTCCCCTAGGGGACTCGAACCCCTGTTACCGCCGTGAAAGGGCGGTGTCCTAGGCCACTGAAAGGGCGGTGTCCTAGGCCACTAGACGAAGGGGACGCAAACCCTTCTATACAACAGATCAACGCTGAGTGTTGATCGCTTCAAGGTCAGTGTGGCCAGACCTTGAAGTGTAAATTGGTGGAGCTAGACGGGATCGAACCGTCGACCTCTTGCATGCCATGCAAGCGCTCTCCCAGCTGAGCTATAGCCCCTCATCGCTGAGGACGGGGCGAATCTTAATGGCGGATCGAAAAGCTGTCAAACTTATTTTTAAAATATTTCAAAGTTTTTTGCCGACATAACAATCACTTACCGCCCTCCCCCCGGAAAATCGGGGGGAGCGCCGAAGTTCACGATCAAATGATCGCAGCCTCCGGCGGTTACCACAGGGTCAAACGTCCTCAGGCGATGTTGCCCAGGAGTTTTTCCCATTCCTTGTTTTCTTTCTTCGACACGCCGCCCAGCAGGTCAATCGCCTGGCGCAGACGGAAACGAGTCAGGTCCGGACCGAGGATTTCCATCGCATCCAGCACCGACACCGAGCTGGCCTGACCGGTGATCGCCGCAAACATCAGCGGCATGGCGTCACGCAGCTTCAGCTCCAGGGATTCAACCACCGCCTGAATCGTCGCGGTGATGCTGTCCTTTTCCCACTGACGCAGGCTTTCCAGCTTCCACAGGATCAACTGCATCAACTGACGCACCTGATCGCCCGACAGCTTCTTGGATTCGAACAGCTTGGCATCCGGATTCACGCCACCGGCAAAGAAGAACCCGGCCAGCGGAGCCACCTGGCTGAACGTTTCGACCCGGCCCTGAACGTGCGGCGCGATCTTCATCATGTACTCAGGGTTCAGCGCCCAGGTCTGCAGGCGCGAAGCGAACTCTTCCACCGGCAGGTCACGCAGCCACTGGCCGTTGAGCCAGGACAGCTTCTCGATGTCGAAAATCGGTCCGCCCAGCGAGACACGGCTCAGGTCGAAGTGGTCGACCATTTCCTGCAACGAGAATTTCTCGCGCTCGTCCGGCATCGACCAGCCCATGCGCCCCAGGTAGTTGAGCATCGCTTCCGGCATGAAGCCCATGCGCTCGTAGAACGTCACCGAGGTCGGGTTCTTGCGCTTGGACAGCTTGCTCTTGTCCGGGTTACGCAGCAGCGGCATGTAGCACAGCTCTGGTTGTTCCCAGCCGAAGTACTCGTAAAGCAGGATCAGCTTCGGCGCCGACGGCAGCCATTCTTCGCCGCGCAGGACGTGGGTGATGCCCATCAGGTGGTCGTCGACCACGTTGGCCAGGAAGTACGTCGGCAGGCCGTCAGTCTTCATCAGCACTTGCATGTCCATGCGATCCCACGGGATCTCGACGTCGCCACGCAACATGTCCGGCACCACGCACACGCCTTCGCTCGGCACTTTCATGCGGATCACATGAGGTTCGCCAGCGGCCAGGCGGCGCGCGACTTCTTCCTTGGACAGCAACAGCGCACGGCCGTCGTAACGTGGGGTTTCGCCGCGAGCCATTTGCTCGGCGCGCATCTGGTCCAGTTCTTCGGCGGTGCAGAAGCACGGGAAGGCATGGCCCATTTCAACCAGTTGCTGGCAATACTTCTGGTAGATATCGCCGCGCTCGCTCTGACGGTAAGGACCGTGCGGGCCACCGACGTCCGGGCCTTCGCTCCAGTCGATACCCAACCAGCGCAGGGCATCGAAAATCTGCTGTTCGGACTCGCGGGTCGAACGCAATTGGTCGGTGTCTTCGATCCGCAGGATGAACTCACCGCCATGCTGCTTGGCAAAGCAGTAGTTGAACAAAGCGATGTAAGCGGTACCTACGTGGGGGTCCCCGGTAGGCGATGGCGCGATGCGCGTGCGGACGGTGGTCATGGCAAGTCTCGAAATGAAGATAAAACAAAGGGCGAATGGTAACAGGCGATACCCGCCCGGCTCCAGTAAGCAGGGCATTTAAGCCAAGTTTGCGCCTACAACGCGCGTATGCCCTGGCGAATGACCGAATATCAGCCGACGGCATTTACCGCTTGTCGGCTGTATGACAGATTCACCAGCTGATAACTTTCCTTACAATTTCTCGACTACAGTCTGCCCCATGCCTGCCCAACTCAAGCGTCGCCTGTTTATTTTCCTGTTGATTGTCCTGCTCATTGCCGGGGGCTTCTTTGCCCAGTGGTTCTTTAAGGGACGATTTTATGAAAGCACCGACAACGCCTATGTCCAGGGCGAGATCACCCGTGTCTCGAGCCAGTTGGGCGCTCGCATCGACCAGGTGCTGGTGCACGACAACGAGCACGTTGAGAAAGGCCAGTTGCTGATCAAGCTCGAAGGTGCCGATTTCGACCTCGCCGTCGACCGCGCCAACGCGACCCTCGCCACCCGTCAGGCCGAACGCCTGCAAGCGCAAAGCAAACTGACCCAGCAATCGAGCCTGATCGCCGCCAGCGAAGCGCAGGTCGCGTCCAGTCAGGCCAGCCTCGGCCGCTCGCTGATCGATTTGACCCGCGCCCAGACCTTGCGCAAACCCGGCTACATCTCGGAAGAACGGGTGACCACCCTGTCCGCCGACAACCACATCGCCCGCTCGCAAGTGGCCAAGGCCCAGGCCGATGCGCAGGGCCAACGCCAGCAGGTCAACGCCCTGAATGCCGAGATCAAGCGCCTCGACGCGCAGATCGCCAACGCCAAGGCCGACCTGGCGCAAGCCGAACTGAACCTGACCCGCAGCGAAATCCACGCGCCGATCAGTGGCCTGATCGGCCAGCGCGCCGCCCGCGAGGGCCAAGTGGTGCAGGCCGGCGCATATTTGCTGTCGATTGTTCCGGACCAGGACATCTGGATTCAGGCCAACTTCAAGGAAACCCAGATCGGCCACATGCAGCCCGGCCAGAGCGCCGAACTGACCTTCGACGCCTACAGCGACACGCCGATCAAGGCGCGCGTCGACAGCCTGTTCGCCGCCTCGGGCGCGCAGTTCAGCCTGCTGCCGCCGGACAATGCCACCGGCAACTTCACCAAAGTCGTACAACGGATTCCGGTAAAACTGACGTTCGACGCGGACAATCCGCTGCGCGGCAGGATCCGCCCGGGCATGTCAGTCACCGCCAAAGTGAACATCAAAGACGCCCCTGACGATGGCCGGTGATCAATTGATCCGCCCGGTCGGCGAACCGACCCGACGGGACTGGATTGCGGTCATGAGCGTGATGCTCGGCGCCTTCATGGCCGTGCTCGACATCCAGATCACCAACTCCTCGCTCAAGGACATTCAGGGCGCCCTGTCGGCCACCCTGGAAGAAGGCTCGTGGATTTCCACCTCGTACCTGGTCGCGGAAATCATCATGATTCCGCTGACCGCCTGGCTGGTGCAATTGCTCTCGGCGCGGCGACTGGCGGTGTGGGTTTCATTGGGATTCCTCGCCTCCTCGCTGCTGTGTTCCATGGCGTGGAGCCTGGAAAGCATGATCATCTTCCGCGCCATGCAGGGCTTCACTGGCGGCGCACTGATTCCGCTGGCATTCACCCTCACATTGATCAAACTCCCGGAACACCACCGCGCCAAAGGCATGGCCATGTTCGCCATGACCGCCACCTTCGCGCCCTCCATCGGCCCGACGCTGGGCGGCTGGCTGACCGAGAATTGGGGTTGGGAATACATCTTCTACATCAACATCCCGCCAGGCCTGATCATGATCGCCGGCCTGATGTACGGCCTGGAGAAGAAGGAAGCGCACTGGGAATTGCTGAAAAGCACCGATTACATGGGCATTCTCACCCTTGGCGTCGGGCTCGGTTGTTTGCAGGTGTTTCTGGAAGAAGGCCATCGCAAGGACTGGCTGGAATCGAACCTGATCGTGACCCTGGGCAGCATCGCACTGATCAGCTTGATCACCTTTGTGATCGTGCAGTTTTCCAAGCCCAACCCGCTGATCAACCTCGGCATCCTGGGCAACCGCAACTTTGGCCTGTCGAGTATTTCCAGCCTGGGGATGGGGGTCGGATTGTACGGCTCGATTTATCTGTTGCCGTTGTACCTGGCGCAGATTCAGAACTACAACGCCCTGCAGATCGGCGAAGTGATCATGTGGATGGGCGTGCCGCAGCTGTTTCTGATTCCGCTGGTGCCAAAGTTGATGAAGTACATTTCGCCGAAATGGCTGTGTACGCTGGGATTCGGCCTGTTCGGGCTGGCGAGTTTTTCATCGGGGGTGTTGAACCCGGACTTCGCCGGACCGCAGTTCAATCAGATCCAGATCATCCGCGCGCTCGGCCAACCCCTGATCATGGTCACCATTTCGCTGATCGCCACCGCGTACATCCTGCCGCAGGACGCGGGTTCGGCGTCGAGCCTGTTCAACATCCTGCGTAACCTCGGCGGCGCGATTGGCATCGCCCTCCTCGCCACCCTGCTGGATGCGCGCACCAAGACCTACTTTGATTACTTGCGCGAAGCCATCGTGCCGAGCAATCCACAGGTGGCCGAGCGGCTGGCGTCGATGGCGGACCGGCTGGGCAATGAAACGGCGGCACTGGGAAAAATCAGTGAGATTGCGCATCAGCAGGCGTCGATCATGGCCTACAACGATGCGTTTCACTTTGTCGGGATTGCGCTGGGGGTGAGCATGCTGGCGATCTGGTTGACCAAGAAATTGCCGGAGGGGATCAAGGCTGGCGAGGCGCACTAGTCAAGATCTGCGGTGCTCAGAAGACCGCTTTCGCGAGCAAGCCCGCTCCCACATTTGTCCGCGTAATGCAGGCGATCGCGGTCTAATGTGGGAGCGGGCTTGCTCGCGAAGAGGTCATCCCGGGCGCTGCAAATCTCAGACAGTGATCAACCGCTCCCGCAACTTACCAATCTCATCACGCATCTGCGCCGCCGCTTCAAACTCCAGATCACGCGCCAACGCGTACATCTTCTCTTCCAGGGCTTTAATACGCTTGGCGATCTCACCCGGCGAGCGCAATTCCGCTTCGTACTTGGCGCTCTCTTCGGCAGCCTTGGCCATGCCTTTGCGCTTCTTGCTGCGCGAGCCCGGCACGGTGGCGCCTTCCATGATGTCGGCAACGTCCTTGAACACACCCTTCGGCGTAATGCCGTTGGCCAGGTTGAAGGCGATCTGTTTGTCGCGACGGCGCTCGGTTTCGCCGATCGCCCGCTCCATGGAGCCGGTAATGCGATCGGCGTACAAAATCGCCCGACCGTTGAGGTTACGCGCCGCCCGGCCGATGGTCTGGATCAGCGAGCGCTCGGAGCGCAGGAAGCCCTCCTTGTCCGCATCGAGAATCGCCACCAGCGACACTTCCGGCATGTCCAGGCCTTCACGCAGCAGGTTGATCCCCACCAGCACATCGAACGTACCGAGGCGCAAATCACGAATGATTTCTACCCGTTCCACGGTGTCGATGTCCGAGTGCAGGTAACGCACACGAACGCCGTGGTCGGCCAGGTAATCGGTCAAGTCTTCGGACATGCGCTTGGTCAGAGTCGTGACCAGCACCCGTTCTTCGAGCGCGACACGCTTGCCGATTTCCGAGAGCAAGTCGTCGACCTGGGTCAGCGCCGGACGGATTTCGATCTGAGGATCGACCAGCCCCGTCGGCCGCACCAACTGTTCAACGACACGCCCCGCATGTTCCGCCTCGTAATTGCCGGGCGTTGCCGAGACGAAAATCGTCTGCGGGCTGATGCTTTCGAACTCGTCGAAACGCATCGGCCGGTTATCCAGCGCCGACGGCAGGCGGAAACCGTATTCCACCAGCGTTTCTTTACGCGAACGGTCGCCCTTATACATGGCGCCGACCTGCGGCACGCTGACGTGGGATTCGTCGATTACCAACAAGGCGTCGGCCGGCAGGTAGTCGAACAACGTCGGTGGCGCCTGGCCGGATTCACGGCCGGACAGGTAGCGCGAGTAGTTTTCGATACCGTTGCAATAACCCAGCTCGAGGATCATCTCCAGGTCGAAGCGCGTGCGCTGCTCCAGACGCTGGGCTTCAACAAGCTTGTTGTTGGTGCGCAGGTAATCCAGGCGTTCCTGCAACTCGACCTTGATCCCTTCAACGGCACCGAGCAGGGTTTCTCGTGGCGTCACGTAGTGGCTTTTCGGATAGAACGTGAAGCGTGGCAGCTTGCGGATCACTTCGCCGGTCAGCGGATCGAAGGCGGACAGGCTCTCGACCTCGTCATCGAACAGTTCGATGCGGATCGCTTCGAAATCGGATTCGGCCGGGTGGATATCGATCACATCACCGCGCACGCGGAAGGTCGCACGGGCAAAGTCCATGTCATTGCGGGTGTATTGCAGGTCCGCCAGGCGACGCAGCAAGGCGCGCTGATCGAGTTTGTCGCCGCGATCCACGTGCAACACCATCTTCAAATAGGTTTCCGGGCTGCCCAGACCGTAGATGCACGACACGGTGGTGACGATGATCGCGTCCTTGCGTTCCAGCAACGCCTTGGTCGCGGAAAGACGCATCTGCTCGATGTGGTCGTTGATCGACGCATCCTTCTCGATGAAGGTGTCGGACGACGGCACATAGGCTTCGGGCTGGTAGTAGTCGTAGTAGGAAACGAAGTATTCGACCGCGTTGTTCGGGAAGAACGCCTTGAACTCGCCGTACAACTGCGCGGCCAGGGTCTTGTTCGGCGCCAGCACCAGGGTAGGACGCTGCACTTGCTCGATCACGTTAGCGATGCTGAAGGTCTTGCCGGAGCCGGTCACACCAAGCAACGTCTGGTGCGCCAGCCCGGCTTCGATGCCCTCGACCATCAGGCGGATGGCTTCCGGCTGATCGCCGGCGGGCTCGAAGCGGGTGACTAGCTGAAATTCAGACATTCAATACCCCTGGGGTCGCGCCTGACCGGTCAAACCGGACAGCAACGAGAAAGACCGCAAACGACCGACGTCGCCCGAGGAAAAAACTGGATTGTGCTCAATGTGGAGTCGATTGCCTGCTCTTTCAAGGCAAACGTCCTACATCCCGTGAATCCTTTGACGACGGCAATCGACTAACGGTCGAAAAATAATCGGAAAAACTTAGCGGAAAAGCCGAAACGGCTGTCGCCATCGGTCGCTGATGGCCTCTATACTAGCTCCCCGTTTGTGCACCGCTCTAGTGCATTCGGCTGGAGCGCCACACGTCCCTCCACTCTCCATTCAGAGCCGCCGCAAAAATGAGCCTGTTCTCCGCTGTCGAAATGGCACCACGCGATCCAATCCTGGGCCTCAACGAAGCATTCAACGCCGATACCCGTACCAACAAGGTCAACCTGGGAGTCGGTGTTTACTGCAACGAGGAGGGGAAAATTCCACTCCTGCGCGCCGTTGTCGAAGCCGAGACGATTCGCGTCGCTCAACACGCTTCCCGTGGCTACTTGCCAATCGACGGTATCGCCGCCTACGACCAGGCTGTGCAGAAATTGCTGTTCGGCAATGACTCGCCACTGATCGCCGCTGGCCGCGTCATCACCACGCAGGCCGTGGGCGGTACCGGTGCACTGAAAATCGGTGCCGACTTCCTCAAGCAACTGCTGCCGAACGCCGTCGTGGCGATCAGCGACCCGAGCTGGGAAAACCACCGCGCCCTGTTCGAAACCGCTGGTTTCCCGGTGCAGAACTACCGCTACTACGACGCCGCGACCCACGACGTAAACCGCACCGGCCTACTCGAAGACCTCAACGCCCTGCCCTCCGGCTCGATCGTTGTGCTGCACGCCTGCTGCCACAACCCGACCGGCGTGGACCTGAGCCCGGCGGACTGGAACAACGTGCTGGAAGTGGTTAAAGCCAAAGGCCACGTACCGTTCCTCGACATGGCCTACCAGGGCTTTGGCGACGGCATCGACGAAGACGCCGCCGCTGTGCGCCTGTTCGCTGAATCGGGCCTGACCTTCTTCGTATCGAGCTCGTTCTCTAAATCGTTCTCGCTGTACGGCGAGCGCGTTGGTGCCCTGTCGATCGTCAGCGAATCGAAAGAAGAAAGCGCGCGCGTGCTGTCGCAAGTCAAACGCGTGATCCGCACCAACTACTCCAACCCGCCAACCCACGGTGCAAGCATCGTCGCCGCGGTATTGAACAGCCCGGTCCTGCGCGCCCAGTGGGAAGAAGAACTGGCTGAAATGCGCCTGCGGATTCGCGGCATGCGTATCCAGATGGTCGACACCCTGGCAAAAAACGCCCCGCAGCGCGACTTCAGCTTCGTCGGCCGTCAGCGCGGCATGTTCTCTTACTCCGGCCTGACGGTTGAGCAAGTCACCCGCCTGCGCACCGAGTTCGGCATCTACGCCCTGGACACCGGTCGCATCTGCGTGGCGGCGTTGAACCAGAGCAACATCGATGCAGTGACCAAGGCCATCGTTGCGGTGATCTGAGTCGTTCGGTGATATGAAAAACGGGAAGCCGATTGGCTTCCCGTTTTTTATTCGTCGCAGATAATTCCCAGCTCGGCGATCGGTCACTCTAGACTGCACGCAGATCAAATGTGGGAGCGAGCCTGCTCGCGAAGACGGCGGCACATCCAGCATCAATGTGACAGATAGACCGCCTTCGCGAGCAGGCTCGCTCCCACAAGTTTTTTGTACATCCAGGAATTTTACGAGAACCCACATGAAAAACGATGACCTACGCGCCGACCGCGATGAGCTGGACGACTTCGTCCCTCGCACCCCGGCCAAACGCGGGAATAACCTGGTACTGCAAGTCGCTGCCGGCGTATTCCTTGGCGGCCTGGCCTTGTGGCTGGTGCAACTGGCCGCCACGTCGCTCTACGCCAAAATGATGCTCGGCACGTTTACGTTCGGCGGTTAAGCCAATTCGGTGGCACGCTGGCTGGCGGCATCGTCATAGGCGACATAGAGCGACTCGGCAATCTGACTCTTGATCGCCTTGGCACTTTCCAGGCCCAGAACAAAACCCTCGGCCTTGCCACCGGCACGGTTCAGATCTTCAGCCGTACTGGCCTGCGTGATTGCGTCGAGCAGTTTTTCGGCGTGAGGGCCGACACCTTTGGGCAAGCTGATCTGAGCGATGCTCATGCGAACACCCCGCTGGTGTGAGGTGCAAGGATTGAATGATTCATGGCGCGTACCTGTTTCGGCGAATGGCCGGTAGCGCGTGTGACCACTTCCGGGCAGCCATGGTAGACCTCTGGGACGATTCTGGTAACCGCCTACGGCCGATAAACCACCGTCTGTCCCGACGAATCGCTCAAGTTGCTATCAGGCGCTTGACTTCTCTTTTTGAATCAGTAACATAGGCGCCATTCCGCGATAGCTCAGTTGGTAGAGCAAGTGACTGTTAATCACTGGGTCCCTGGTTCGAGTCCAGGTCGTGGAGCCATCTAGATACACAAAAAAGGCCAGCGCTTAGCTGGCCTTTTTTTGTGCCTGTTTTTTGGGTTGTCAAACGTCGCCCTCCGCTCTGCCCTCCCTCGCAACGCAATTAACAACCTCTCGCAATCACGCTGAAAATAAGCCACCAGCACCAAATAAAACATTGACTGACGCGGTTGCTGCCTTGCAAAAGGATGGCCTACTGCTATCGTCCAAGACAGCAACAATTTGTATTAGTTCCAAAGCAATATGACCTGTCGCCTGCATTGGCCAAGTCGTTGAAATTACAACGATTCAGTTGCAGACGCAGGAGCAGGCACTTCTCTATCGGTGACAGTTTAGCCGCTCGAATGGAACGATTTGAATAAGGATCCGCCCTTGTCTTCTTATGACTTTGACCGCAATTATTCCTCCGTTCGTCCTGATTTCACCGCCTTGATCTGGCCCGTCCTGGCTATTGCCTCGGGCGGTGCTGTGTCGCTGCTGGCCTTTGCCGGGATGGCAGCACCGCACGTGACCGCCGCACTGATTCTGCTCGCCTGCGGCGGTGGTGCCTGCGCCTGGATTGTCCGCTGCCAGCGCAAGCTGTTTGACCAAGCGTTGAGCCAGGCACATGCCAGCATCCTGAGCCAACATCAGGCCGCCAGTGCCGCGTCGGCGGCCAACGGTCTGGAAGCCGTGTGCCTGGAAGCGGTGCCCATTTGGACCAAGCAGATCGAGAACTCCCGCAGCCAGACCGAGCAGGCCATCGTCACGCTGAGCCAGCGTTTCTCAGGCATCTACAGCAAGCTGGAAGAAGCCGTGCAGACTTCGCAACAAGCGGCGGATGGCCTGGCCGGCGATGCCCAGAGCGGCGCAGTGGTGGTGCTCGCGCAAAGCGAAACGGAACTGACGCAGGTGGTCAATTCCCTCAAGGCCACGCAGCTGAGCCGCGACGAGATGCTGGAACAAGTCCGCAGCCTCACCGACTACACCGGCGAACTGCTGAGCATGTCTAAAGAGGTCGCGGCGATCGCTGCGCAAACCAACCTCTTGGCGCTGAATGCCGCGATTGAAGCCGCACGAGCAGGTGAAGCGGGCCGTGGTTTCGCCGTGGTGGCCGATGCCGTGCGCAGCTTGTCGAGTCTCTCAAGCGACACCGGGAAAAAGATGTCGGCCACCGTCGGCATCATCAACAGCGCCATCACTCGCCTGGTCGAAGTCGCCGACAACACTGCAACGAATGACCAGCACTCGGTCTCCGCCTCCGAAGCCAGCATTCAACATGTGCTGGATCGTTTTCACAGCATTACCCAGCGCCTGTCGGGCTCTACCGAGTTACTCCAGCAAGAGAGTGTCGGCATCCGCGACGAAATCAGCGAGGTCCTGATCGGCCTGCAGTTCCAGGATCGCGTCAGCCAGATCCTTTCCCATGTTCGCGACAACATGCAGGCCTTGCACCAGCACTTGCAGAACGGCCAGCGCAATCCGGATCAGTTGCAACAGATCGATGCTCGAGCCTGGTTGGCGAGCATGGAGCTGACCTACGCCACCGATGAGCAGCGACAAATCCATCACGGACACAGTTCCAGCGCCGCCAAGGAACAGGAAATCACTTTTTTCTAACAGGAGAGCAGCATGGCTAAAACCGTAATGGTCGTCGACGATTCCAGCAGCGTACGCCAGGTGGTCAGCATTGCCTTGAAGGGGGCTGGCTACGACGTGATCGAGGCCAGCGATGGCAAGGATGCGCTGACCAAGCTGAACGGACAGAAAATCCACCTGATGATCAGCGATGTGAACATGCCCAACATGGATGGCATCACGCTGGTCAAGGAGGTGAAGAAGCTGGCCAATTACAAATTCACCCCGATCATCATGCTGACCACCGAATCCCAGGAAGCGAAGAAACAGGAAGGCCAGGCTGCCGGGGCCAGGGCCTGGGTGGTCAAACCTTTCCAGCCGGCACAGATGCTGGCCGCCGTCGCCAAACTGATCCTGCCTTGATCGACTAAATCCGGAGGCGAGCATGAACATCCGCGTAGCCACACTGAATGGCCTGTGCCAGCTGCATATCGAAGGCGAGATGAACATCTATACCGCGGCCGAGTTCAAGGCACAGCTATTGCCCCACCTGGCCGAGCCCGGCGAGCTGGAAATTGATCTGTCCCAGGTCAGCGAAATGGATGGCGCCGGCATGCAGCAACTGTTGCTGGCCAAACGCGAAGCCACGCGCGTCGGCAGGACCTTGCGCCTGGCTGGGCACAGCCGCGCGGTGTTGGAAGTCTTCGACCTGTGCAACCTCGCCGCCTTTTTTGGCGACCCTCTGGTTATTTCCAACTCGGCCGCTAGCTGACCTCAGCGTAAAAGGAATTCAGCGTGAGTATAAATCTCGATCAAGCCCTGCAAACCTTCATCGCCGAAGCCCGCGAACTGCTCCAGGATATGGAAGAGTCGTTGCTGCGGCTGGAGAGCGAACCGGGCGACGGCGACACCCTGGGCGCCATCTTTCGTGCCGCGCACACCATCAAGGGTTCCGCCGGTTTGTTTGGCCTGGAACCGGTCGTTGGCTTCACCCATATCGTCGAAGACGTGCTCGATCGCGTGCGTGATGGCGCGGTCGGCATCAACAGCGAACTGGTCGCGCTGCTGTTGGAGTGCGGCGACCACATGCTGGAGCTGGTCAACGTGGTTGCCGCCCAAGGCGGACAGCTGGACACCTTGGCACAGACTCGGGAAAGCGGCCTGCGCCAACGCCTGAACACCTACCAGGGCAACTCGCTGGCGCAGGAGCCACCCGCCACCGCCGTTGCGCCGTTCAATAGCGATTATCTGACCGAGGTCTGCGCGGATGACAGCGTGGCCTCCGACCTCTGGCACATCTCGCTGCGCTTTGGCCAGGACGTGCTGCGCAACGGCATGGACCCGCTGTCGTTCCTGCGTTATCTCAACAGCCAGGGCGAGATCGTCCGCATCACTACCCTCGCCGATGGCATGCCGCAGGCCGATGCGATGGATGCCGAAGCCTGTTACCTGGGCTTCGAGATTGACTACCAGTCCACCGCGGACAAAGCGGCCATCGCTGAAGCCTTCGACTTCGTGCGCGACGATTGCCTGATCCACATCCTCCCGCCGCACAGCAAGATCGCCGAATACATCGAGCTGATTGATCGACTCCCGGAAGATGCAGCCCGTCTGGGTGAGCTCCTGGTCAGCAGCGGCGCCCTGACCCCGCAAGAGCTGGAAAAAGCCCTGCACGAACAACGCGCCCCTGTTGAATCCAGCCACCCGGCCGCCCCTTTGGGTGAAATCCTCGTCGAGCAGCGCTCGGTGACGCCCGCACTGGTGCAGGCCGCACTGAACAAGCAAAACCAGATCCAAGATAGCAAGAACAAAGAGAACCGCTACGTTCGGGTGGATGCGGACAAGCTGGACGAGCTGATCAACCTGGTCGGCGAGCTGGTGATCGCGGGAGCCGGCGCCAACCTGCTGGCTCAGCGCAGCCACAACGACGCGCTGCAGGAAGCCAGCTCAAGGGTCTCAGGCCTGGTCGAGGAAATCCGCGACAGCGCCCTGCGCCTGCGCATGGTGCCAATCGGCGACACCTTTAATCGCTTCCAGCGAGTGGTGCGCGATGTCAGCCTGGAACTGGGCAAGGATATCGATCTGCAGATCAGCGGCGCCGACACCGAGCTCGACAAGACCGTTGTGGAAAAGATCGGCGATCCCTTGATGCACTTGCTGCGCAACGCCATGGATCACGGCATTGAATCGCCCGAGGTTCGCCAGGCAGCGGGCAAACCGCTGACAGGCACGCTGAGCCTCAACGCCTACCATGACTCCGGCAGCATCGTCATCGAGATCGTCGACGACGGCGCCGGACTCGACCGCGAACGCATCCTGCACAAGGCCCGCGAGCGCGGCCTGCTTTCCGCCACCGCCACACCGTCCGATCAGGACATCTACAACCTGATTTTCGAGCCGGGTTTCTCCACTGCGGCGACCGTCACCAACCTCTCCGGCCGAGGCGTCGGCATGGACGTGGTCAAGCGCAACATCACCGCGCTGCGCGGCAGTGTCGACCTCGACAGCCAGGCGGGTCGGGGCACCCGGGTGCGCATCCGCCTGCCGCTGACCCTGGCGATCATCGATGGCTTTCTGGTGGGCGTCGGCCAGGCCACTTACGTGGTGCCCCTGGACATGGTGCAAGAGTGCCTGGAGCTCACAGAAGAAGATCGTCAAGCCACCCACGAACGCAGCTACCTGAACTTGCGTGGCGAAGTGCTGCCGCTGGTGTACCTGCGTGAACAGTTCAACGCCGAAGGCAGCTCGGGTCGGCGTGAGAACGTGGTGGTGGTGCGTTGCGGCGAGCAGAAAGCCGGTTTGGTGGTGGACGAATTGCAAGGTGAATTCCAGACCGTGATCAAACCGCTGGGCAAACTGTTCAGCGCCCTGCGCGGCATCGGCGGCTCGACCATTCTGGGCAGCGGCGAGGTGGCATTGATTCTCGATGTACCGAACTTGCTGCAACAGGTCACCCAACAGCAGGCATACAACCACCTGCAACCGGCGTTGGCTGAAGCCTGAATACCGATTTAAAAAACACCGTTGATGAACGTGCAAAGCGCTGATTCAAGGGGAACTGACGCGTGTCGAACAAGGGGCGCATGACTGACCTGCTCAATAACATCTGAAGCGATGCAACAGGCCACAGAATAAAAAATTGAACTTCATTGGGAGTTGTCATGAATCAGGCTAATCAATCAATGGTCACCCGTTTTATTAATCGATTCAGCTATAACCAGGAAGAACGCCTTAAAGAGCAAGCGCTGTTATCGGATTTAAAAGGGCAAATCGACGCTATCAACAAAGCACAGGCCGTCATTGAGTTTTCCCTCGATGGCAGGATCTTGCACGCCAACGACAACTTCTTGAACACGCTGGGCTACACCCTCGCCGAGATCAAGGGCCAACATCACAGTATGTTTGCCGATCCGGCCTACAGCGCTTCGCCTGAATATCGCCTGTTCTGGGACAAACTCGGGCGCGGTGAATTCGATGCCGGCGAGTACAAACGCATCGGCAAAGGTGGCAAGGAAATCTGGATACAAGCCTCCTACAACCCGATCATGGACATGGACGGCAAACCCTTCAAAGTCGTCAAGTACGCGACCGACATTACCCAGAGCAAGTTGCAAGCGGCCGATTTCGCAGGGCAGCTCGGCGCCATCAGCAAGGCACAAGCGGTGATCGAGTTCTCGCTCGATGGCAAGATTTTGCACGCCAACGACAACTTCCTGAACACGCTCGGCTACACCCTGGCCGAGATCAAGGGCCAACATCACAGCATGTTTGCCGACCCGGTCTACCGCGCCTCTCCTGAATACCGCGTGTTCTGGGACAAGCTCGGGCGCGGTGAATTCGATGCCGGCGAATACAAGCGCATCGGCAAAGGCGGCAAGGAAATCTGGATTCAAGCCTCCTACAACCCGATCATGGACATGAACGGTCAGCCCTTCAAAGTCGTCAAATACGCCACCGACGTCACGGCGCAGGTCAATGCGAACAACATGCTGGTGCAGGCGGTAGAGCAAGCACAGCACGTGACTTCAGCGGCGAAGGATGGCGACCTGAGCCAACGCATCCCTCTTGAAGGCAAGAGCGGCCCGATCCAGGTGCTATGCGCCGGCGTCAACTCGCTAATGGAAACCACCGGGGTTATTTTTGCGGACGTGGGACGCCTGTTTGGCGCCATGTCGAAGGGCGACCTGGACCAACGCATCACCCGCGACTATTCGGGTGTGTTTGGCCAGGTCAAAGACGATGCGAATGCCAGCTGTGACGCACTCTCGAACGTCATCGAGGATGTCAGTCGTGTCTTCAGCGGGCTTGCCAATGGCGACCTTGGACAGCGCATCACCCGAGAATCGACCGGCATCTTTGCTCAAGTGAAAGACGATGCGAACTCCACGGCAGAGAAGCTGACCACGATTATCGAGGATGTCAGTGCCGCGGCGGACGCGTTGGTCACCGCCTCCGAACAGGTCAGCGCCACCGCCCAGTCCATGAGTCAGGCCACCAGTGAGCAGGCGGCCAGCGTCGAGGAAACCAGCGCGTCGATCGAGCAGATGAGCGCGAGCATCAATCAGAACACCGAAAACGCCAAGGTCACCGACGGCATGGCCAGCAAGGCTTCCAAAGAAGCCACCGAGGGTGGCGAATCGGTACAACAGACGGTCGCCGCGATGAAACAGATCGCCCAGCGCATCGGCATCATCGACGACATTGCCTACCAGACCAATCTGTTGGCGCTCAACGCCGCCATCGAGGCGGCGCGGGCGGGCGAGCATGGCAAGGGCTTTGCCGTCGTCGCCGCCGAGGTGCGCAAGCTCGCCGAGCGCAGTCAGGTGGCGGCACAGGAGATCGGTCAGTTGTCCTCCAGCAGCGTGGAGATGGCCGAGAAGGCCGGCAAATTGCTCAACGAAATGCTGCCCTCGATCAACAAGACTTCGGACCTGGTTCAGGAGATCAGCGCGGCGTCGGAAGAGCAATCTTCCGGGGTGGCGCAGATCAACACGGCCATGAACCAACTGAACCAGATCACCCAGCAGAACGCCTCCAGCAGCGAAGAGCTGGCGGCCACCGCCGAGGAGATGAGCAGCCAGGCCGAGCAACTGCAACAGGCGATGAGCTTCTTTGCCCGGGAGTCCGAGGTCAGCGACAGCCCGCACAAGGCAGTCGCGCACAGGACGCCGGCGCCGGGCAAAAAACCACAACAGCCGCCCAAGCACCTGCCCCACCGGGCGGCCACTCACTACGCGGCCAGCAGCGTCGCAGAAGCCGAATTCACTCGGTTTTAACGGGAGGTCAGCATGGGTGCACTGATTAATACCAATCGACCCGAGGCCATTCACCAGGAGGAAGCGCAGTACCTGACCTTCCTCCTGGGCGGCGAGATGTTTGCCATCGGCATACTCGGGATCAAGGAGATCCTCGAGTACGGCAACATCACCAGCGTGCCGATGATGCCCGCCTTCGTCCGTGGGGTGATCAACCTGCGCGGTGCGGTAGTGCCAGTGGTGGACCTGTCGGCGCGGTTCGGCCGGCAGAAGTCCGATATTACCCGGCGGTCGTGCATCGTCATTATCGAGGCCGACTCGGACGCGGGCACTCAGGATGTGGGGCTGATGGTGGATGCGGTCTCGGCGGTGCTGGAAATCCCCGCCGGCGAGATCGAGCCGGCGCCCAGTTTCGGCGCGCGGATACGTTCCGACTTCATCAGCGGCATGGCCAAGGTGGCGGGTAAATTCGTCATCGTCCTCAACGCCGACCGCGTGTTGTCGGTGGACGAGATGGCGAGCTTATCCGAGGTCGGCGCACTGACGGATGCCGCGTCGGGTTAGCAAGCCCGACCGGCTGATCATCGACCCTGGTCGAGGCGCCTGGTGCGCTTCGGCCTGGATCGATTGTGCATTGCAACGGCGCTCCCCTACCTGGCAAGGATGTTTGATCGTGAATGCAGAAGCGCTCAAGGATAGCGAGTTCAAGCAGTTCCAGAGCTGGCTGTATCGTGCCGCCGGCATCAACCTGAGCCCCGCGAAAAAAGCACTGGTTGCCGGGCGCCTGTCCAAACGTTTGAAGCACCATCAACTGAACAGCTACGGCGACTATTTCCAGATGATCATGGGTCATGGGGCCACTGCGGAATTGCAGATTGCCCTGGACTTGCTCACCACCAACGAAACCTATTTTTTCCGCGAACCCAAGCATTTCGACTTCCTGCGCCAGCAGGTTTTACCCAAGGCCGCTCCGGGCAAAACCTTCCGTCTGTGGAGTGCCGCCAGCTCCTCCGGCGAGGAACCCTACAGCCTGGCCATGACCCTGGCCGATGGCCTGGGCAGTACGCCTTGGGAAATCATCGGTTCTGACATCAGCAGTCAGGTGCTGGCCAAGGCCCGCACGGGGCACTACCCGATCGAGCGCGCCAGCCACATTGCGCAGCCCTTGCTGGCCAGACATTGCCTGAAAGGCACGGGAAGCCAGGACGGTACATTCCTGATCGAACGAAGCCTGCGTAGCCGGGTGCACTTCATGCCGATCAATCTCAACGAATCACTGCCCAACATCGGCGAGTTCGAGGTGATTTTCCTGCGCAACGTGATGATCTATTTCGATCAGGAAACCAAACGCAAGGTGGTCGCGCGCATGCTGCCGCTGCTCAAGCCCGGCGGCTATTTCATCGTCAGTCATTCGGAAAGCCTGAACGGCATCACCGATGGCTTGAAACTGATTTCACCCTCGATTTACCGCAAACCATGAACAGGCCCCTCGGCGGCAATGAGATTTTCCTGCAGCCCGGCGAGTTCTATTTCGGCGATGCGGCCACACGTATCCGCACCCTGCTGGGTTCCTGCGTCGCCATTACCCTGTGGCACCCGGCGCGCATGATCGGGGGTATGTGCCACTACATGCTGCCGAACCGGCAGAAGTCCGGCGGACCACTGGACGGCAAATATGCCGACGAGGCCATGGCACTTTTTCTGCTGGAAGTGGCTCACCATCACACGCGGCCCGAGGATTACCAGGTCAAGCTGTTCGGCGGCGGCACCATGTTCGCCGGCTACAGCGAGGAAACCAGCGTCGCCCAGAGCAATATCAACGCCGCACGCCAGTTGGTCACGCGCCACCATTTGCAGCTGAGCGCCGAGGATTTAGGGCGCAACGGGCACCGCGACGTGATCTTCGATATCAGCAGCGGCCATGTCTGGGTCCGCCATCAAGACTTGAACGAGAGCTAAAAGTGCCTATGAAAAAAATCAGGGTTCTGCTGGTCGACGACTCTGCCGTGGTACGCCAGGTGGTGCTCGCGTTGCTGGAGCGCGAGCCGGATATCCAGGTGATTGGCGCCGCCTCCGATCCCCTCTTCGCCATGGATAAAATGGCCAAAGAGTGGCCCGACGTGATTGTGCTGGACGTGGAAATGCCGCGCATGGACGGCATCACCTTCCTGAAGAAAATCATGGCCGAGCGCCCCACTCCGGTGGTGATCTGCTCAACGCTCACGGAACGAGGCGCGGAAACCACGCTCCAGGCCCTTGCCGCCGGGGCCGTGGAAATCATTACCAAGCCCAAGGCCGGCCTGAAAGGTTTCCTCGAACAATCCTCCGCCGAGCTGGTGGCGGCGGTCAGGGCCGCCGCGCAGGCCAACGTCAAGCAACTGGTCAGGAACGCCGCAGCGCGCTCACCGGTAGAGGTCAAATTGAATGCCGACGCCATTCTGCCGCCCTCCAGCGGCCAGGCCATGGCGCAGACCACGGAGCGGATTATCGCCATCGGCACCTCCACTGGGGGCACCCAGGCACTGGAACGGGTGCTGACCGCGCTGCCACGGGTTTCCCCGGGCATCGTCATCGTGCAGCACATGCCGGAAAAATTTACCGCCTCATTCGCTGCGCGCTTGAACACGCTGTCGCAGATAGAAGTGCGCGAAGCGAAGAACAACGACCGAGTGATTCCCGGCCTGGCCCTGATCGCCCCCGGCGGCAAGCACATGCTGCTCAAGCGCAGCGGCGCCTACTACCACGTCGAGGTCGTCGATGGCCCAATGGTCAACCGTCATCGCCCGTCCGTGGACGTGCTGTTTCGTTCAGTGGCCAAGTTCGCCGGCAAAAATGCCACCGGCATCATCATGACCGGCATGGGCGATGACGGTGCCCGCGGCTTGAAGGAATTACATGAGACAGGGGCACGCACCTATGCTCAGGATGAAACCAGCTGCGTGGTGTTTGGCATGCCGAAAGAGGCGATCAAATTGGGTGGCGTGGATCGGGTGATCACCCTGGACGACATTCCCAGAGCGATCACCAATGGCAGGTAACGCGCGTTGACAGGGAATTTACTGCTGCAAGATGAACGTGCTCAGGGTGTGCAGATCATCCGGGCTTAGCTGCGCGAAAGGCGGCATCGGAACCTCCCCCCATTTGCCGGTACCGCCGTGTTGAATGCTCGACGTGACCTTGGCCAGCGCCTGCGGATCATTGGCGTACTTGGCCGCCACCTCGTGATAGGCCGGGCCTACAATCTTGTGATCGATGGCGTGGCAGGACAGACAAGCGTTGCCCTGCAGCAAAGCCATGGCATCGACTTTGGCCACGGGCGCTGCCGGAGGCTGGCTTGCCGGCGGGTTCGAGGCTGCCTGCACCTCGGCATCGTTCGCATGGGCACTGCCGTAGGTGACCGCCAGGTAAGCGCCGATAATGCTCACATCCTGATCGCTGATCGGCGCCCCGTACACGTGCTGCATCTTGCCCGCTTCACCCGTCCACTGCGCCAGGGTCATGCCGGGAGGCTGGAAGCTGATGTAATCGGCGGAATGGCAGGTGGAACATTTCTGCTGGGCCAGTTGATAGCCTGGCAGCGCACTGGGTTTGAACACCGCCGTTTCAGGCGGCAGCGTGATCGAGAGCGGCGCTGCGCTCGCCAGGCCAATCCAGCCAACCTGAGCCGCGCACAGCAAAGTGGTCATGCGTTTCATGAGTTTCATGCGGGCCCCTCAGGCGACAGTCACGTGGCTGGTTTCTACGACGTGGCGGCGGTAACCGGCCGGGTTCCAATCGGCTTGCAGCGGCTGCGTCTCGCCCGCACTGTTACTCGCTCGCACCATCAATTGCGTGGCGCCCTTGCTGGTAAAGGTGATCGGCAGCGTCCACTCCCGGAAGGAGAAACGGCCAAGGTCCTGACCCAGCTTGGCTTCGCGCCAGCTCTTCGCGCCGTCGATGGAAATTTCCACCTTGTTGACGCCTGCGCCGCCGTCGAACGCGATGCCCTTGAGCACCACGCTTTTTTTCAGCGGTAACACATCGCCATGTTTGACGCTGGTGATGAAGCTGCGCACCGGCAGTCTGGAAATCGGTTTGGTTTGCGCCGCCGTGGTGCCGGGTGCGATGCAGAAACAATCGTTGTCCGGCACCCGGTAACCTTTGGCCATGAAGAAACCGTCGAAGGTGTGGTCGACGACTTCGATCTCGCTCAGGTGCTTGACCCAGTACGTGCCGAAATACCCCGGCACCACCAGACGTATCGGGTAACCGTTGAGGAATGGCAGGTCGGTGCCGTTCATCGACCAGGCGATCATCGGCTCACCGTCCATGGCATGGCTGATGTCCAGCGCCTTGATGAACTCCGGCGTGCTTGGCAGCACAGGCTTATCGAGCCCACGGAAGGTCACTTGTTTGGCGTCGGCTTTCACACCGGCCTTTTCCAGTACCGCCTTGAGCGGGACGCCCACCCAGCGGGCATTGCCCATTGAACCGTTGCCCAATTGCGCGCCGAACACGCGCGGCATTGAGAAGCCACGGCTGTTACCCGAACACTGATTCACCGCCACCACTTCTACCGGCTCGGCGAGAGCCTTGAGCTCTGCCAGGGAAAGGGATAGCGGCGTATTGACCGAGCCCTTGATCGTCAGACGGTAGGTGTCCGGATCAATGCTGGTAGGAAAATTGGCCAAGTGATAACGCACGAAAAAGGCGTCATTGGGTGTGATAGGCCCTTCATTGAAAACCGGGAACGGCGTCTCAAGGTGCGGCGGGCGGGTGGTCACCAGGGTCAACGGGCGCTTTTGCGGGTATTGCACCAACGGCCGTGGGCCAGCCGCGAAGGTGACTTCTTCGGCAGTTTCGTCGGCCTTATTGGTTTCCTCGGCAGCCTTGGCGAGGCTCGCCAATGGAGAAGCGGCCAACGCCAGGGTGAAGGCATCGCGTAGCACGCGCCGGCGGCTCGGCTTGCTGTTGTCTATAAAACTGAACTTCATTCTGCGCTCTCTATAATTGTTTTACTGAGATGCAACTGACAGCTCTCCCCCGCCAGGCTTGATGTATAAACGGGGTTTCGCAGGGAAAACCAGTATCGTCACGAGCACGCCGACTGCTTTTCATTTGACGTCAGCGACTTCACATTTGACGACAAACCCTCTTGGCCAGCGCCGTCGCCAGAGCGTAATTCAGGCAATAAAAAAGGCGTCCCGAAGGACGCCTTTTTCATATTTTCATTTCTTGAGTGTTGTCAGACATGCTCACTGCTTTTCGCATGCGCGGCACGTGGTTCGCCGTGCCCATGGTCCGTCTCCACCACCGGGATTTCTTTCCCGTCGCAGTCATGCAGCTTGCCTTCGCTGAAGTAATCCCCTTCACGCAGTGCTGCCAGATCCTGGTAACGCAGTACGCGCTCAGTACCGGCCGCGAACACCGACTGCTGATCCGAGTTACCGGCCGTGAGGTGGTTGAAGGTCAGGTTCAGCACGATGGCCATGATCGCCGACGAGCTGATGCCCGAGTGGAAAATGGTCGCGAACCAGCTCGGGAAATGATCGTAGAAGTTCGGTGCAGCAATCGGAATCATGCCGAAACCGATGGAGGTGGCGACGATGATCAGGTTGACGTTGTTGCGGTAATCAACCTTGGACAGCGTACGAATACCACTGGCCGCCACGGTGCCGAACAGCACGATACCGGCGCCGCCGAGGACCGACGTCGGCACTGCGGCGATGACCCGGCCCATGAAGGGCAGCAAGCCGAGGATCACCAAAAACAAACCGCCCGTGGCAACCACGAAGCGGCTCTTGATCCCGGTCACCGCCACCAGCCCCACGTTCTGGGCGAAAGCACTTTGGGTGAACGAACCGAAGATCGGCGCGATCATGCTCGACAGCATGTCGGCGCGCAGGCCGTTGCCCAGACGCTTGGAGTCGACTTTGGTACCGATGATTTCGCCGACGGCGAGGATATCCGCCGAGGTTTCCACCAACGTCACCATGACCACGATGCACATCGACAGGATGGCGGCGAAGTGGAAGGTCGGCATGCCGAAATGGAACGGCGTCGGGAAGCCGAACATCGGACCCTGGGTGACAGACGAGAAGTCTGCCATGCCGAGGAACACCGCGATGACTGTACCGATAACCATCGCCAGCAGAATCGACAATCGAGAGATGGTCGCGCTGCCAATCTTGCTCAATAGCAGCACCAGCACCAGCGTCACCGCCGCCAGGCCAATGTTCGCCATGCTGCCAAAGTCTGGCGCATGGCTGTTGCCGCCCATGGCCCAGCGTGCCGCCACTGGCATCAGCGTCAAGCCGATGGTGGTGATCACAATGCCCGTGACCAGCGGCGGGAAGAACTTGGTGATGCGCGAGAACACCGGCGTGATCAGCAAGCCAATCAACGACGCGGCAATCACCGCCCCGAGAATCGACTGAAACCCGCCCTCCCCGCCACTGCTGACAATCGCCACCATGGTCGCGACGCCAGAGAAAGACACGCCCTGTACCAGCGGCAACTGACAACCGAAAAACGGTAAACCAAGGGTCTGCAATAACGTCGCCAGCCCCCCTGCAAACAATGAAGCAGCAATCAACAATCCGATGTCCGCCGGCGAGAGCCCGGCCGCCTGACCAATGATCAAAGGCACCGCGACGATGCCGCCGTACATGGTCAGAACATGTTGCAGGCCGTAAGCCATATTCGCGCCGATCCCAAGGTTTTCATCCTCGGGCCGTTGGTGTGAAACATGGGGCGTTTTCATGTTAGGGGGTTCCCTGGTTTTTGTTATGCGCACACTGTATGCAAGACTCAGGACAAATGTCTATAGAGTTGTATACAACTCATCAGTCAGATTATGGACATGTGTCCATTTCGGCCTTATCTGTGCGGCTTGCTGGCTCCTCAAAATTTTTGAATATATCTTTTCTTGTTATGCATATTAAATATGCATAAGCATGCCTTTCGACAGCGTGTCTTGAGGCCATGAAGATGAAAGACGAATACGACTTCAGCAATGCCAAGCGTGGCGCCATAGCCAGCAGCAAAGGCAAAACCCGAATCACCATCATGCTGGATGATGCCGTCATAGAGGCCGCTCGCGCGCTTGCCGAGAGCGAGGGGTTTGGCTATCAGACGGTGATCAACAACACCTTGCGTCAGGCGTTGCTCAATCACCGGGAAACACCCGTTGAGCTCGATCAGCGCACGGCTGTTGGGAATGCCCGGCATTTCAAGGAAGGGATAACCCCTGGCGAGCTGAAGGATCTCGAGAAAAAACTAACCGAGGCCCTCAGTGAAATTCATCGGGTGATGGCGCCTTGAACACACCGCTGTGAGGCCGCAAAAACACGGGCTCAGCTTGGGCGAACCAATCGCTCAAGCACCCGTTTCAACTGTGCATTTTCCGGCACCCGAATACCGAACTCGTCCTGCAGTACCCCGACCAACTCGTCCACATCCGCCACCTGCCGACGTTCGCTTTCGTGACCGACCCGGTGTATCGCAAAGCTGCCGTTGTTCAGCGTACGGCGCCAGTCGTCGCCGGTTCGGGCAACCATCAGCTGCCGCGCAAACGACGATTCGGGATGGGTGGAGACGTACCAGTTACCGACGGTGTAGTCGATATCTTCCTGGCGCTGCAGGTCGAAAATATACATCGGGCGCCACTCGCCACCGACGTTGGCCCGCAAGGTGTAGCCATCTTCATGGCGTTCAATGCGATACGGTTCATGCGGTGTGAGTTGTTCAGCGTCGGTATCGAGCATCAGGGGTGCGGTGGGGACCATGCCGCCGAAGCCGACGTCGGTGATGTAACGCACGTCGTCCAGCGTGACCAGGCTCAAGCGGTGTGTGCGTGCAGTCCACGCGCCTTCGGGTTGGCCCATTACGACGCGGCCGCTGATGCCGCGAGCATCGAAACCCAGCTCCTGGAGCAAGGCCAGGAACAGGTTGTTGAGTTCATAGCAGTAACCACCGCGACCTTCGAACAGGACTTTCTGTTCGATGGACGGCAGGTCTATCAGCACCGGCTCGCCCGACAACGTGGTGAGGTTTTCGAACGCGAAGGCACCGGTGTGGCGCAGCTGCAGCTGGCGCAGGGTTTCCAGGGTCGGCGCCGGGGGGGCGTCGAAGCCCAGACGCTGTAGATACACCGCAAGGTGGGTCAGGCGTGGCTCGCTCATTGCTCAGTCCTTATGCATGGGGCCGCGGATCTCTCCGCCGATGGCCGCCATGTATAAGGGATAAAGCGGTGCAACTGACAATTGATTTCGCCAATCACCTTCAATGTCGCTTGCGCGAACTCACCCGAATCCACGTCGGCGCATGATCACTGGCATGCGGTTCATTGCGCACCCAGGCATCGACACCCGCCTCTTGCAGATAGGGACTCAGCGCCGGGTTCAGCAACAGATGATCAATGCGCAGCCCGGAATTGCTCTGCCAGTGTTGGCGGAAATAATCCCAGAACGTGTAAAGCCGATCCTCGGGATACAAATGACGCAAAGAATCAGTCCAACCCTGATCCAGCAAGCGTTGATAACACGCGCGGCTTTGTGGTTGCAGCAACGCATCCTTGAGCCATGAGCGGGTGTTGTAGATGTCCAGATCGGTGGGCACCACGTTGTAGTCGCCGGCCAGCACCACCGGGTGCTCGCTGCTCTGCAGATCCTTGGCATAAGCGATGAGTCGCTCGAACCACGCCAGTTTGTAATCGAATTTCGGCCCCGGCTGCGGGTTGCCATTGGGCAGATACAGACACCCCACCAGCACGCCGTGCACTGCCGCTTCCAGATAGCGACTGTGGGTGTCCGTGTCGTCACCCGGCAAACCGCGTCGACTCTCCAGCGGTTGCGCATCTCGCGCCAGAATCGCCACCCCGTTCCACGACGACTGCCCTTGCCAGAGGGCGCCATAACCGGCCGCTTCAAGTTCGGCAGCCGGAAAAGCCGAGTCGACCGACTTGAGCTCCTGCAAACACGCGATGTCCGGTTTTTCCCGTTCCAGCCACGCCAACAAGTTGGGCAGGCGCGCGCGCAGGCCGTTGACATTGAAGGTGGCGATTTTCAGGTTTTTCATGGTCCGAGGCTCGCAACGGATTGGCGGTATCCGGTTGTGACCCGATTGCGTGGCGACAGTTGCGGTGACCGGCACAGCAGGCGATTAAAGGTGTCAGTGCGGCACTTGCCAATCGACGACGGCTCCCTTGTAATGGCGCGCGCCCCCGCGAATTTTTCCGAGAAGGCCTCGAGCATGGACACCCTGGACGGTCAACGAATCAGCCTGCGCCCCCTGCAATCCAGTGATGCCGCCGCGCTGCTCAATGCCGCGCAGGACGGTGAGCTGTGGAACCTGACGGTCACCGTCGTGCCCTCCCCGACGACCGTCGACAGTTACCTGAAAAAAGCCCTCGACGGTCGCGATGCCGGCACGGTCCTGCCGTTCGTCATCGTGCTTGAAGAGACCGGTGAGGTGATCGGTTCAACACGTTTCTGGAAAATCGACCCACTCAACCGCAAGCTGGAAATTGGCAGCAGCTGGATCAGCGCGAGCTGGCAGAAAACCTTCGTCAACACCGAAGCCAAGTACCTGATGCTGCGCCATGCCTTCGAGGTGCTGGACTGTGTGCGTGTGCAATTCACCACCGATGAAAACAACCAGGCATCCCGTCAGGCGATTTTGCGGCTGGGTGCGCAACAGGAAGGCATCGTGCGCCACGAACGGATCATGCCGGACGGCCGCAAGCGCAACTCGGTGCGGTTCAGCATCATTGATGACGAGTGGCCGGAGGTGCGGCTTAATCTCGAGAAGAAACTGGCCGGATATAGCCCTCGATAACACCCCACAACCCTGTGGGAGCGAGCCTGCTCGCGATGGCGTCAGGCCTGTTAAAGCTGAGTTGGTTGAAAGGACGCCATCGCGAGCAGGCTCACTCCTACAAAGGCTCGCTCACACATAGAGCCGGGGGGACCACTCGTCATCCAACCGGCACCAACCACCCCGCCCTTCGCACCAATATCAGGTAACGACTCATCTTTTGGAGACGGACCATGATGACCACAAAATTCACTTCGCTGTTACTCGCTGGCTTGTTATGCGTCGCCTCGCCAGCCACGTTTGCAGCATCCAACGACGGCTCCGGTTCGACCGGCTCCCAGTCCGGGACCAACAGCGGCTCGAACATGTCTACCGACCACACCCCCGGCACGCCTCCGGCCGGGAGCAATACGGACTCGGGTGGCGGCACCGGCACCGGCACCGGGACTAATGGCGGCGCCAGTGGTTCGGGCTCAGGCGCAGGCGGCGGCACCGGGGCGGCGGGTGGCGGAACTGGAGGTGCCGGGGGTGGAACAGGCAGCTGAACGAATAAAAGCAGGCCATGAAGTGGCCTGCTTTCGTTACCCGCCCATTACATGCGCTTGATTGCGGGCGGATTCCATTTACCGTTCAACGCCTCGGGTTTCGGACCGTACAAGCGCATGGTCAGGTTGAACGCGCCTTTGGGAGCGGGCAGCCAATTGGCTTCCAGGTCCTTGCCGGGGCTTTCGTTCTGGAAGTAGATATCCAGCGAGCCATCGGGATTGGTCTTGAATGGCATCCAGCTACTGACCGCAAAACGGTTGAGTGAGTTGCCCACCTGAAACCCTTCCGGATCGTACAAAGTGATCGACCAGAAGGCATTCACCGGCGGCACTTGATCTTTATCGAAATGCAGCACGTACTTGTTGGCCCCGTCGAGCGGATTGCCCTGCTCATCGCCCAGATTCAGCGGATAAATCGCATCCTCGGGCAAGTTCGCCCCCAACCCGACCTGCGCCACAATCGCGCGTTTAAGGTAGTAGTTGCCGTAGACGCCCATGGTGTCGGTGTTCATCGACCAGCCATTGACCACGCGAGCGAGGGTTGCCACCTTCCACTTCATCAGCGTCTGCGCTTCATCAGGCACCGTCTGCAGCGCCGCTTTCACGGCCGGGTCCAGCGCCTCGAAGTTGAACGATTTACCCACTTCAATACCGATGCGTTGCATCTGCGCCAGGATCGGCTGGTCGGTGAGATGTGGCGGATGCACTTTGAGCAACTCGGCCGCGTAGGCGAAGTAATTGGCTGCCGACATCGTATCGATCTGAATCTTCGGCGGCGTTTTCATGTCCACCGTCGGGTCGATTTTCACAATAACCGGTTCGGCTTTTTTACCCAGTTGCGACAACGGCGTCACCGTGTAACCCGCCTGAATCTTGTGCACCGCCGCGTAATCAGCTTCGCCATCGGTCTTGGTACGACCGATGACCCAGACGAAAGGCGTCGGTGCCGGCAAATGGCTCAATCCGGCCGGGACCGTTCCGGTCCAGCCCGGCGGGGTCACCAGAAACTGACGGGCCTGCGTGCCGGTCGTGCGCCAACCGGGCGAGGCAAATACGTCGCTCCACATGTCGAGCATCGGCAACAGATAAAAACGCCCATCCGTGTCCGGCGCAGAAATCACTAATGGCTCCTTGGTCAGGTCGAGCCAGGCGATGGAATACAACGTGTCGAAGTTTGAGCGCACGACCCCTTTGAAACTCGCGGGCGGGTACTGCGGCACGCTCACAAACATGTTCATCGGGCCTTTACCAAACTCTTTGCCGGGTTCGATATTGGTGAACTGCTTGCGGGTGATGTCCATGGTCAGCAGCGGATAAAAATACAGGTAGGCGTCAACGCCAATGGCGTGTGCCTCTTCGGGCGTGACGTTGGTTCGGGCCTGGCTGGCCAATGGGAAAACGGCGGCAGCCGCGAGGGTTAGAGCAACGGCTGTCAATGCTTGAGTCATCAACATTTAGGCGATCGTCCGTGCGTTGGGAAGCGCTGCCGGGCTCGGCAGGGCTAACGGAACTCTAGACGATCGATTCAACCAGAACTGACAGGCGGACGACCGGTTATCAGGGTGTTGCAAGACTGAAACAACACGGCGGGCGACTCAACGATCCGAGCGCAACATCGCCTCCACGCCCCCTTCCATCGACAACACGCAGGACCGGTTACGCCCCGAGTGCTTGGCCTGATACAACGCCGCATCGGCGCGTTCGATGAACACTTCAAGGCTGTCGCGCCCGGTCGGTATGAACGCATAACAACCAAGACTGACCGTCACGTAGCCCGTGGGTGAACCGCTGTGGGTGATGTTCTTGTCCATGACGCTGCGGCGGATTTGCTCGGCAATTGCCATCGCGCCATGAATGTCGGTGTTGGGCAGCAACACGGCGAACTCTTCACCGCCATAACGCACTGCCAGATCGGACTTGCGATGGCAGCAACTCTTCAACGCTCGCGCCACCTCGGCCAGGCAATGGTCACCGGCGACATGGCCGTAAGTGTCGTTGTAGCGTTTGAAGAAATCGATATCGAGCATGATCAGGCTCAACGAACTCAACTGCCGGGCCCCGCGCGCGAACTCGATGTCCAGCGCCCGCTCGAACAGTCGGCGATTGGCCAGACCGGTCAGGCTATCGTGAGTGGCGATCAGCTCCAGCGCTTCTTGCGCCTTGCGTAAATCAGCCTCGATCCGCTCACCGTCGCGCACCTGATGAATGAACACCCAGCCGAAAAGCCCCACACCCAGGATCACCAACGCCACGATGACGCTGGATTGAAACGCCGTGTCGTACCAGCCTTTCAGCACCGCGTCCCGCGAGGACGCTGCGGAAACCACCAGTGGGTAACCTTCCAGTTGACGGTAGCCGTACAAACGGACGACGCCGTCCACGACCGAACCGATCATCGCGTTGCCGGCCGGTGCATTCGGGAGCAGATTCTGGAAGATGTCGCCCTTGGCCAATGATGTGTTGATCAGCGACTCCACAAACGGCCGTCGCGCCAACAGTGTTCCATCGCTCAGAGCCAAAAACATCGAGCCCTTGTCATCGATGTTGAAGCTTTTGAAGAATTGATCGAAGTAGGCCATCTTGATGCCGGCCAGCAGCACACCCTGAAACATACCGTTCTTGTCGTTGATGCGCTTGGACACTGGAATGATCCACTCGCCATTCTGCCGGCTGCGAATGGCCGGCCCGATGTGCGCGACCGACGACACGTTTTGCTGGTGAAACTTGAAGTAGTCACGATCGGCCACCCCCGCGCCCCGGGGCAGATCCTCGAACGACGTCACCACCCACTGCCCCTGCTTGTCGAACAGGAAAATCCCGTGCAACTGGTCCAGCGTCAGCACCCTGCGGGCAAAGGTTTTCTGCAAGCGTGGCCGTTGTGCAGCGCCATAGCCGTCGGCCTGAATCCAGTCCACCAGGCTGGTCAGCACCAGGTCGGCTTTCATGAAGGTGTCTTCAGCCTGCTGCGCCATGGCCCGGGTCAGGTTCGACGACGCCACTTGCGCCTCATCCAGATCGTGGCGGCGCGACTGTTCCAGTTGCAGGTACAGCAAACCACAGAGGCACAGGCACACCGTCGCGATAAACAGCACCGATGCTGTCAGCAGCGGTAACCGTTTCAACGCGCCCCCGGGGGCGTGATGCGGGTCGTGAAGGGGAATAGGCAAAAGCTCGTCCTGTAAGGGTAAGGCGTGGGCGAAGGCCCAAAACCCTTATTTTTTGTGAGCTTAGTCTACGCCGTGGTGAGGGGCAATTGTGCTTTGGACAGACGCCGCATCGAATGTGCGCGAGCACTCTCGGCTGACCGGATTGCAGCGCGGGCAGGTGGAGTTTTTGCGGGGAGAATTGACGGTCCAGCCGTCCTGAAAAAATTTGTCACGCTTGTATGGCAGACATGACCCAAGGCAAGACCCGGATGGCGTTGGAGGCGCTACGCTTACACTTACATCATGACAAGGAATCGAAATGAGTAAGGCAGACGAGCTCGCCACGAAGTTGAAACACACCGGATCCACCCACGCCGATCAGGCGATCGACAGCTGGCCGGGCCAGGTTTACGAACTGTATCGCCAGATCGAGGTTTGGTTGCATCCGCTGACCGAGGTGGGTTTGCTCCTGCGGCGAAATCCCACTCATGTCATCGAGAGCAGTCAGGACGGGGAAACGTTCGACTATGCCATCGACCAACTGGTGATCGAAGGTAATCGCCACACCCTGACGTTCGACCCGGTCGCACGCTTCACCAAGGATGGTGCGGGACGCGTCGAGGTTCACTCCAAAGGTAAAGAACTCGCCCTGTTGCGCACCGTGGACGAGCACAGCGAGATGCATTGGTGGCTGCAAACGATTGAGCAGTCCGAAGAGCAAGCGGATGCGGTGGCACTCACCGAGCACACCTTGCTGGCGGCGATGCAAGAAGGACTGGAACTCTAGACCACCGCAATTTAAGGGGAACGAGCTGTGTCCCCTATTGCACACCCGGCCCCGACGCCACCACCGACCCCGTCGCCGCACGCAAATCCATCACTGGCACGGGCGCCGGCCGGTTCAGCGCTTGCAGCACCGGCGCGTCATAACCATACACATCAGGCTTGAACGCTACTCGCCCGTCACTCTCCAGGTCTACCGTCCAATACGCCAACAACACCGGCACTTTCACGGGAAGCCGGATGTTCTCGGTCTTGCCATTGGCCAATTGTTTTTGAATGCCGGCGCTGTTCCATTTCACCGGATCGTTGAACAGCAGTTCCACCAGTTGCAAAGGGTTCTCGACCCGAATGCAGCCCGAACTGGTCGCGCGGACAGTTTTGGCGAACAACTCGCGGTGCGGCGTGTCGTGGAGGTAAATCGCATAGTCGTTGGGGAAGCGGATCACGACCTGGCCCAGCGAGCTCTCAGGCCCGGCATCCTGTCGCAGAGTGAGCCCGCGTGCATTGCTCCAGTCAACGGTCGACGGGTCGAGCACATTGCCTTCTCGATCCAGTACGCGTATCCGGTTGCTGGCCAGGTAGCCTGGATTGGCCTGGACTTTTGGTATCACGTCTTCCTTGAGGATCGTCGGCGGCACCGTCCAGGTCGGGTTAAAGGTGATGTAGGTAATCTGCGCCTGAAAAATCGGGGTATTGCGCGCCGTTTTACCCACCTGCACCCGAGATCGCCAGATCGGCTGGCCATCGCGGTACATCGCCACCTTATAGCCGGCGATATCGACGATAACGAACGTGCCCTGCAGTTTATAGAGCAGCCAACGCGCCCGTTCCATGTTCACCCGCACCTGATCGATGCGCGCCTCAACCGGCACATTCAGAGCTGCCAGGGTCGTCGCCCCCGCCATGCCATCCGCGCCAAGGTATTGCTCGGCCTGATACTTTTTCACCGCTGCGGTGACGGCGCCGTCGTACTTCGTACCGCGGATCAATCGCGGATCAAGAAAGCCTGCCGCGACCATTCTCGCGCGTAACTGTGTGACAGCGGGCTCGTCCATGCCGGGTTTGAGCGAATGGTCCACAACCACTTTCGGCCAGCCACCCTTGTCCCGAACGCCGCGCAGTTGCGCCAACGCCTGACGCAAACTGACGTACACCGCCTCTTGCGGCGGCGCCTGGGCGAAAGCACTCGCCACATCGTGATTGTCGAGGGCAGCGAAGAAGGCGTTGATGTCGTCACGGGGATCGACGCCATTCGAATCAAAATTCCAGTGATTATCCAGCCGTGAAGGGTCGACCTTGCCGCGTCGTAATTGCAGCAGCGCGCTAATAAAGGTGTGGGTGGTGGCGATATCAAACGCTGCCCGCTGCTCAGTCGAGGCGGTCAAGGCTTGCACCGAAGGTTGAGTCCGGACAATTTCATCCACACGGAAATCCGCCGGGCTCAATCCGTCCGCCTGGAGGTTGTTCAGGCTTTTGATCAACTGTGCGACATCGCTGTCGTTGGTCCACGCCGCGCGATAGGCGCGATGGGTATAAAAATCCATGACCAGACGACTGACATCCACCCGCCGATAGCGCTTTGAAGTGAGCAAGGGAGGGAATGCGGTTTTCAATGGCGCAAGCGTCGCCTGAATCGTTTGAGCGACGTTGTCGTCCGCTGCGGCATCCATCACGGCGCTCGGCGCAGTTACCGACTCAATCGGCGAAGTTTCGGCGACCGCTGCACCGCTGATCAGAAAGCCCATAAAAAATACGCGGCTTATGACGAATAACCTTGTTAATTGCACCATGGATAATCCTTAATCTCCCGCATTCACTCGCTAGCTTCCCACGCACTGCTAGACTCGAACTTAACATGATGAGACATCTATATGGCGCTACTACGTTTTGGCCTTCCATTGGCGGCCCTGCTATTGACTGCAATGTCCGTACCGTCAGCCTACGCCGATTCGCTGGCCGCCGCCCTCGTCAAAGCAGCGCCGGGTGCCGACGCAAAAGTCATTAACCTGGCCGTCCGCGCTTCACAATGCAGCATCGCTCAAGGCGCAGCCCCTGTCCAAAGGCTTGCGATCATCGACTATTCCCTGCCCTCCACCGAACAACGGTTGTGGGTGTTCGACCTTAAAAAACGCAAGTTGCTGTTCCATGAACTGGTGGCCCACGGCCGAAACAGCGGCGAGAACATGGCCGTCAACTTCTCCAATCAAAACGAAAGCTTCGCCACCAGTCTCGGCTTGTACCGGACACAGTCAAGTTATGTCGGGCAAAACGGTTACTCGCTGCGCATGGAAGGCCTGGAACCGGGTTTCAACGACAACGCCTTTGACCGGGCGATCGTGATTCACGGCGCACCCTATGTGAATCCAATGCTGGCCCGGGTCAATGGGCGGATTGGCCGAAGCCTCGGCTGCCCGGCAGTCCGGCCGGCGATTGCGCATCGGCTGATTGATTCGATGAAAGATGGGCAGCTGTTGTTCTCTTACTATCCGGATCAGCGCTGGTTGAAAACCTCTTCGTATATCAACTGCGGCAGTGGCACGGTTGCATCGGCGTCCAAATCGACCATCCGCAAGTAAACATCACTGCCCCCTCCTCAGTCTTCTGAAAGACAGCCCTCTCAGTCTCGCCGTCAACTCAATGTTGACGGACCGGGAACAGCGACACGCGTCCCCTGGATGGTATTTAGTGTTTATTATCCGTTCGGGGACGGCTCTGCGTTAACGCCGGGCTGATGAAAATCCATCAAAAAAGTCCGAGAACAATGAAGAACATAAAAAGCACAATGATGCTCGGTGGTTTGTTCGCCCTATCGTTTGGCGTTCAGGCAGAACCCTCGCATCTGGACAGCGTCATTCAGCAACGCCAACTTCGCGTGTGCACCACAGGCGACTACAAACCCTATACCTCCAAAGCCGAGGACGGTGAATATTCAGGCATCGACATCGCCATGGCCCGATCACTGGCGGACAGCCTCGGTGCCAAAGTTGAATGGGTGCCAACCACCTGGAAAACCCTGATGCCGGACATGCTGGCGGGCAAGTGCGACATCGGCATGGGCGGTATCTCGGTGACGCTGGAACGGCAGAAAAAAGCCTTCTTCAGCACCATGCTGGACGTCGACGGCAAGATCCCGTTAGTGCGCTGTGAAGAGCAGGCGCAGTATCAAACCATCGAGCAAATCAACCAGCCATCAGTGCGCCTGGTTGAACCGGCCGGTGGCACGAACGAAGCGTTTGTTCACGCCTTCCTGCCCAAGGCGCAACTAAGCCTTCACGACAACGTGACCATCTTCCAGGAACTGCTGGATAAGAAGGCTGACGTGATGATTACTGATGCGTCGGAAGCGCTGTACCAGCAGAAACTCAAACCCGGTTTATGCGCGGTGAACCCGAGCCAGTTCATGCAGTATGGGGAAAAGGCTTACCTGCTACCGCGCGACGACATCACCTGGAAGTTGTATGTCGATCAGTGGCTGCACCTGGCCAAGGTGACGGGCAGTTACCAGAAGGTTCTAAGCCAGTGGATAGCAACGCCCGAGACTAAATAAGCCGCCAGTTCCCACACGCCATCTCAGGCAAATCGCAAAACGGCGGAAACACTTCCGCCGTTAGCTAATCGTCGTGCAACAAACCCGAACTGTACTCGCCGAAACTGTTGCCGAGCGCACTGCCATGTACATTCATCTTGCCGGGATTGTTGGTCGGCCCCGGGCCAAAACCGGCAGAAGGCAGCGTGGCTTCCGAATACTCGCTATGGGTACTTGCACCCGAACAGGCGCTCAACAGCACTGCACCACCGATTAGCACGACTTTGATGAGATTCGAGATCATTTTTCAGTTCCCTGTGGGGTGGAGGGCGCGGTGATACGAGGTTGAGTTGTCATCCTAGGCTGCAATTTCGCGGGGGATTATGAAACTTTGCGGGGCGACAGCGTTGGTTCAGGATTCGCAGTTTTGGGTCGGTTCAATGGTCGCAGGACGTTACAAAGCCAACCGCCTAACGGGTGACCCCATCCAGCCGAATAACATCAGACGTTGCAAGCGGTGCTTTGCTCCACGCGAGCAACGAGCAACGAGCAACGAGCAACATAGATGGGCTGACTGTCGCCCTTACTCTTTTCCGAGACACGATGAATGAAGCAATGGCGAACATGGCTACCTGTATTGATGCTGCTGACCTTGACGGGCTGCGCAACGCCACCACCCAAAGATCAGAACAACCTCTGCAATATCTATCGTGAATACCCTGACTGGTATGAAGACTCGCTGAAGATGCAGGAGAAGTGGGGCACGCCTCAACATGTGGCGATGGCCATCATGAAGCAAGAAAGCAGTTTTATTTCCGATGCCTTGCCACCTCGCGACTACCTGCTGTGGGTTATCCCTTGGGGTCGAGTCAGTTCCGCCTACGGCTATGCGCAAGCGCAAGACCCGGTGTGGGGCGAGTACAAAAGCGGCACCGGCAATGGCGGCTCGCGTGACAACTTTGATGACGCGATCATGTTCATCGGCTGGTACACAACCGGCACCCAGCGCCAACTCGGGATCTCCAAATGGGATGCTTATAACCAGTATCTGGCGTACCACGAGGGCCGTGGGGGTTATCGTAACGGCACCTATCTCGCCAAGCCTTGGCTGATGCAGGTAGCGCGCAAAGTAGAGCAACAATCACAGAGTTATAATTCGCAGCTCAAGCTTTGTCGTCAGGCGCTGGAAGATGATCGTAGTTGGTTTTTTTGAGTGGGGCGCTCGGCGAGTGTGTACGAGAAAAGGGGCGGACCTGTTTAATACGTCGCCCCCTTTCAGTTCAAAATTCAAAAAGCCTCAACCGGCTTCTTAGCCGCCTGAATAATCTTATTAGCCTCTAACCGCGGAAACGAAAACCGAATCAACAACCCCGCGTCAGCCCCTTCCCCCGCAAGCACCAATTCAGCAGACCTCGTATTCTCAGCCGATGCATTCAACGCGCCAATCGCATTCGACTGCCCTTTGGCATTCACACCTTCCAGGAACGTATAGGTCAAATTCCCGGAGGTCAGGCCGACCTGTTCAAAGTTGGCTAACTTCGCGGTCAACTCGTCTTTGCTGCTCACCTTCTTCGCGACTTCGACCACGTCCAGCATCGACTTGTCATCGGTCATGGAAACCAATGTAAAGGTCTTGGAAAGACCTGCGATGGCTTTGCCATACAAATCCTGATCGAACGGGCTGATCAACGACACCATGATCAGCTTGTCACCCGAGAACACCAATGCGACGGTGAATTTCTCTTCGAGGAAGTCAACGTCGTCGATGCACCTTGCCGTTCCGCCGACATCTTCAGAGCAGTCGTAGTAACCCGCAGCTTCGGTGTAGTTCACGAGGGGGGATTGATAGACGTAATTCTTGAAGAGCTTATCTTCGGCGGCCGCGCTTTGTGCGAATACAAAAATGCTGGCGGTGACTAAAGCAAGCGACGCAATTTTCTTGAGCATGGGATCCCTTCCTCGAACAGCTTTTTAATTAGTAGCCAGATGCTATCAGTCCGTCTAATGGCTGTCTTGCTCAATACCGTTCCTGGCATCCGAAGGATTAACCTCGCACGACTCGCCTCAACCCAACCAACCCATTCCTGATAAACTCCCGCCTTTCGCCCCACCGATTCCAGACCTCCAATGCCCCCAATCACTGCCACACCCGCCCCGCTCTCCCGCCGCTTCTCCGTCGCCCCGATGATGGATTGGACTGATAGACACTGTCGTTTTTTCCTACGCCTATTGTCGAAAAACGCCCTCCTCTACACTGAAATGGTCACCACCGGTGCGCTGCTCAACGGCGATCACGAGCGCTTCCTCCGTCACAACGAAGCCGAACATCCGCTCGCCCTGCAACTCGGTGGCAGTGTCCCGCTGGACCTCGCCGCCTGCGCCCGCATGGCCCAGGAACACGGCTACGATGAGGTGAATCTTAACGTCGGCTGCCCGAGTGATCGGGTGCAGAACAATATGATCGGCGCGTGCCTGATGGGGCATCCGCAGTTGGTGGCGGATTGTGTGAAGGCGATGCGTGATGCGGTGTCGATTCCGGTGACGGTGAAGCACCGCATCGGGATCAATGGGCGGGACAGTTACGAGGAGTTGTGTGATTTCGTCGGCACGGTTCGGGATGCCGGGTGCACGAGTTTTACGGTGCATGCGCGGATTGCGATTCTGGAGGGGTTGTCGCCGAAGGAGAACCGCGACATTCCGCCCCTGCGTTATGACGTGGCGGCGCAGTTGAAGACGGATTTTCCGGAGTTGGAGATTATTCTCAACGGCGGGATCAAGACGCTGGAGGCCTGTCACGAGCATTTGCAGACGTTCGACGGCGTGATGTTGGGCCGCGAGGCGTATCACAATCCTTATGTAATGGCTGAGGTGGATCAGCAGCTGTTCGGCAGTACGGCGCCGGTGATCAGCCGCGCCGAGGCGCTGGCGCAGTTGCGGCCTTACATAGCCGCGCACATCGATGCGGGTGGCTCGATGCACCATATCACCCGGCATGTGCTGGGGCTGGGCACCGGGTTTCCGGGAGCGCGCAAGTTTCGGCAGTTGTTGTCGGTGGATATTCACAAGGCCAAAGAGCCTTTGGCCTTGCTGGATCAGGCGGCGGAGTTACTTGAGGGGCGTTAACGGTTAGCGAGAAACCAGGCTGCATTTCCCGCAGCCTGGTGTAAGTGTCAGAGCGCTGCCGCCTCAGTCCAGTTAACCCAGCCGAATGTCCAGGTTGCCAGGATCAACAAACCAAATGCGATCCGGTACCAGGCGAATACGGCGTAACTGTGGCTGGCGATGAACTTGAGCAGGCCGCGCACAGCAATCATGGCGAAAAAGAACGCGGTGACAAAACCCAGGGCAAACACTGGCAGGTCGTCGGCCTGGAAAAGGTCCCGATACTTGTAGCCTGAATAGACGGCGGCACCAACCATGGTTGGCATGGCCAGGAAGAACGAAAACTCGGTGGCAGCCTTGCGTGACAGACCAAACAGCAGCCCACCGATAATGGTCGATCCAGAGCGTGAGGTGCCCGGAATCATTGCCAGGCACTGTGCGAAGCCGACCTTCAGGGCGTCGGTCCAGCGCATGTCATCTACATGATCGACATACACCACATGTTCACGCCGCTCTGCCCACAACATGATAAAGCCGCCCACGACCAATGCCACTGCCACGGTGATGGGATTAAACAGATACTCATGGATCTTGTCGGCGAACAATACGCCCAAGACAACGGCCGGCATAAACCCGATCAACAAATTCAAGGTAAAACGTTGTGCATTACGTTGAGTTGGCAAGCCTGTGATGATCTCGAGGATCTTGCGACGAAACTCCCAGACAACCGCCAGGATTGCACCCAGTTGAATGATGATGTTGAAGGCCATTGCCCGCTGACCACCGAAGTCGAGCAAGTCCGCGACAATAATCTGATGCCCTGTACTTGATATAGGCAAAAACTCTGTCAGCCCTTCGACCACACCCAAAATCAATACCGACACACTAGTCCAAAAATCCATCAATCCTCCCCATCGAAAAAAACACATCCACTGACGTGCTTTTAATGCACCGCTAAAGAGAAAGTAAAACGTATTCAGCCGCGCATTAAAACCCAATGTTAATTATTGTCCACCATCACAACTAACAACCCTGATGTTATGCACGGCTTAATGCTAGTTAGTTCAGCACCAAAGAAAAGCTCAAACCGACATGTCAAGTAACCAAGTGCTGATCATTCATAACACTCAACCCACAAAGTCATTCAGCGACTGCGTTTACCGGAGCACAGCGTATTGAGCTGGAAAGGCGGGACAACAAGCTGATAGATGGCACAATGACATTCTTTTGCCAGCCACCATCAATCACACAGTAGCGCAATGTTTGCTAACAAATTCACCAGCAATGTTAAAAAAATGTGATGCCAGCGAGAAAACCCCATGAAATGTTACCAATTGTCAGTCACAGATGAGAATCAGTGCTTTAACATCCAAATGTCAGCACCCAGCCGAGTCAAAGCATGATGCTTACAGGGAAAATAACGACTACCAGCCACAGTCACGCGAAGGAGGTGACCGGTATTCTCACCATTGGGCGGACCCAAACGTTAGTGGAGGGCTTTAAGACTTTAGTAGCAAACCACGTCCCGAATGATATACCTGTTGATACAATGTGCTACAGCAACTCTTTTAGAAAAAATCAAGACTCTCATTCATACCGAGCAGTCTTCATTGTCATTGACAGCCCTCAGGCGTTTGTTGAAAGCCTTGCCCTCGTTGAAAATATGCGTGCTGACAACCATGCACTCATTATTTTTGTAGCGTTTACCGGTAGAGGCACTTACAACAAGATGAAATATTATCTTGCCGGGGCCGACTATTGTATTAAGTTTGGTACTTTGACTGACGAAAACCCGGACGTACTTTCCGAGTTTTTTAATAGCGCGGAATGGCAGAAGCAGCATAATTTGCTCCTGGACCCCACTCGCATGTGCCTGATTGGAGACTATAAAAGACTGGATGTATCGTTTCCGGAAATGAAGATTCTAGAAGCATTTACCGGCACAAAAAACCAGATATTAAGCCACGATGAAATCGCCAAAATCATGGGGCTTAATATTAATTTTTATGATCCAAGGGCCTTGGAAAAGTCCATCAGCCGCCTTCGCGGAAAGATAAAAGGCCTGTATGGCACGAATGCCATTCAAAGTATTCGTGGTCATGGATATCGTTTAATCAGGGGTCTGATCTCGACCGCCTGATGATTAGTATGTAAGGGAGTTATAGCAGTATGAACGCAACGGGGAGCGCGTCTCACTTCTATCGTGCGAGTCATTATTTGTCTCGACAATTGATCCTCACTCGCGATGACTGCCCATTTGGCAGCGAGATCAGAATACAGTTTGACGACAGTCAGGTTCCGCCCGCTCGTGCCGCCTGTGCGTCAGCGATGCAGCAGATGAGTGACATCTACAGTGAAGTACTGATGCAAACCCGGCTGATTGCCTTTTCGCTAAAAGACCGCAATGTCTCAAGCGAAAATAAATACCTGAGCCGACGATTCGTTTGCGTAGGGCAATCAGATCTCGCCAGTTCTGCACTCACCGAAGAGCTGATCCAGTGCAACGATGCGCTGAGCAATTTTGGCCAGACACTGGCTGTCGCACTCAATGAGCTGCCTCTTTCGGCGGTGAGTTTCACCGACAAAAAGAAAATCCTCAATAACATCTATCTGTTGAAAGATCATGGGATTGAGATTGCTTTCGATGGCTATGACATTCACGACGAAAGTATCGAAATCTTTACCACCCTGAATCTATTCGACTATATAAAAATCCCCCTTTCAACCCTAGACTTGAACCTTAAACAGACTGGCAACCCTGAGTTATTCAATCGACTCCACGAACGCATGACCATGCTGACTCACACCACCAAAGTCGCCTTTATAGCCGACAGAGTCGAGCAGGCTGCCAGTCATATACTGGCACGCGCGTTGCCTTTTGATTACTTCCAAGGGAGCCATTACTCCCCTGCCGATACCCTTTTGAATTAAAACCGAAAGTGCACTTCAGGAGAGAAGACATGGAAAGCAGCACACCCCTCCCCAGAAAATATTTTGTCGTCGTCACTCACAGCTCGGCATTACAACTTGAGCTTGAAGAGTTGCTGTCTAACGAGAAATACAACTCATTTGGCACCTCACAGGCAAAAATGTTTGTCGAAGGTGTTGTCCCACCCTCTTCAGCCCCTAAACTCACGGAGTTTTTTTCCCCTCACCTGGACAGTATTGTCCCGCCTGTTATCAAACGTGATACACAGCGTATGCTTTCATCATTCGAATCCGAGTGGCGAACAGCCCAGTCCGATACACGGTTTAATAACAGCAACTCTCGTGCCGATGAAGCCTCGGACGCCATGTACAGGGCGACCAAACCACTCAATCCCCATACAGAAGCCTGGCGATTGAGCAATGGCAGCGGCGCATTGATCAAAGATGACATCGAGGTTGTCTTGACTGGCCTGGAGGCCACGCTGGTCAAAAAGATGCTCAACCATGATGATCGCGTCGTCAGTAAAGATGATCTTATTCGGAGCATCGGCAGAGAACCCGAACATTATCGCGGTCTCGAGATGTGCCTTAGCCGATTACAGGAAAAGTTTAAAAATGCCAGTAACGGCGAACGCCTGTTCCGAGCGGTCAGGAATCGAGGGTATTGCCTGATACAAAAAATCATACGAGGAAAAAGCCACACCTGATCAAACGCAATGACCCTGCGGGTAGTGCATTACAAAAATAAGAAAGCACCCTATGTCACCCCCTTCAAAGCTCAAACACCCCCTCCAGCAACTCCACGCAATCCAACTTACACTTATCGACTTTTTCTAACAACACGCCACCCAAGGTTAACAGTCACCAACACTAACTCCCCGTTAGAAGTCGTCAGACAGCCCTCTTCCCAATAAATTAATCTATTCACTGGCGAGCGCACCGCATAGTGGCACTTCGCTCACTAATGCTTTGCCATCTTATAAAAATAATAACGTTTGCTTCATCAACTTTGGCTGTTGTCTGTCGACGCGCGAATGGACGTATTTTGGGGATATCGCATGGTTAACAATCTTCGTATCAATCGAAATACCCACCTCAAAGGATTGACCTTCTGGGGACAATGGGCACTGGGTCAGGGCTTTGTAGTTGCCCTGTTGTTTTCATTGGTTTATTACCACACCGGAACGGTAGAGTTCTATTATCGGGTCTGCGCAATTCTTGCTGTACTTGCTTCGGTTCCCGCCTATACATGGTGCGGCGTCTATGCAAAGAAAGATAACTATCTGACGGGCTTGGGACGTTTGTTCATGGGTTGGTCAATGACATTGGCCGCGTTAGCCTGTGTGGCGTTTATCTGTAAGGCTGACGAACTGTTTTCTCGTCAACTTATCCTGGTATGGGCCGCCGGCGGCTACATCGGGCAAGCGCTGTTGTACGTCCCGCTGCACGGGTTCTCGCAATACTATCAACGGTCGCTTCAAAGCGAGCACAAGACCCTGATCGTAGGGACTGGCGAGCTGGCATTGGGACTGGCACGCAAACTCCGCAGCCTGGAGCACTTCCCCCTGGTGGGCCTGGTCAGCACGGACACCACGCTCCCGCCGGCGCCGGGTTCACCGCGCATCGTGGGCCCGCAGGAGCAACTGTTGGAGTTGATCGAAACCCATGACATCCGACGTTTGTACATTACGTTGCCCCTGAGTGAAGCGGCAAAAATCGAGGCCATGTATATCGATTTGCTGGGCGCCAACGTAGACGTGGTCTGGGTGCCGGACTTGAACAGTCTGACGCTGCTCAATCACTCAGTAAGAGTCGTGGATGGCTTGCCGGCGATCTACCTGAATGAAAGTCCGTTGACCAGCCAACCCACCGCTGCACTGAGTAAAAGCCTGCTGGAAAAGAGCGTGGCGCTGTTGGCCATTGTCCTTTTAAGCCCACTGTTGTTGCTCATTGCCCTGGCCGTGAAACTCAACTCGCCAGGCCCGGTGTTCTTCAAACAGGACCGTCACGGCTGGAATGGCAAGGTGATCCAGGTCTGGAAGTTTCGCTCGATGCGCGTGCACGATGATCATGAGGTCAAGCAGGCCAGTCGTAACGATTCGCGGATTACCCCGGTTGGACGTTTTATCCGCCGTACTTCGCTCGATGAACTGCCGCAACTGATCAATGTGCTGCAAGGCCACATGGCATTGGTCGGACCCCGTCCGCACGCTGTTGCACACAACAACTACTACTCCGGGAAAATCCTCGCCTACATGGCCCGTCACCGAATCAAACCGGGGATTACCGGGCTGGCTCAAATCAACGGTTGCCGCGGCGAGACCGACACCCTCGACAAGATGCAGAAACGCGTAGAGATCGACCTTAAGTACATCAACAACTGGTCGTTGTGGCTGGACCTGAAGATCCTGGTGAAGACGCCCTTCACCTTGCTGTCCAAAGACATTTATTGATGGCTTGGTAGACAGACACAAGCAACACAACAAGGGGACGCAAGTCCCCTTTTTCATGGGTGTCTTTCAGGTAGCAATGCTGATTCAAGAGTGGGATAGCGCAGAGAACTCCGCGCCAGGTCTTGCAGTTGATACGGACGATCTACAGCGTCAGTTGCGCTGTAGATCGCCCGCCTTTCACTCGGTGATCTTGTCGAAGTTGCGATAGAACAAGTCGCTGTCGCGGCTCTCGGTCATGGCGTGCAGCGAGTAGCTGCGATTGAGCCGCGCACCACCGTCCCGGGTCAGCGGTGACCAGACGATATTGGCGCGACGCATCGTCGACATACTCATCATTTCGTCGAACGGAATGGAGATATAAATGCCCTTGTCGAAACTGCCTTCGCCGTATTCCTCGCTGGTTGCGGTGGTCAACGTGGCCCAGGCGCCGAATTTCACACCATTGTTGAACTGCCGTGACAAGTCGAGTGTGGCGCCCCAATCCCGCGCCAGATAACGGCCGACGCTGATGGCCGCCTGGGATTCGAACGGCAAATCGGTATAACCGGTGATGTGGCCGGTAACGGTCGAGTAGTCCCGCAGGCCAAAACCTTGGTCAAACTCACGCTGACGCACGTAGTTCAGGTCCGCGCCGACAGACCAGCCCTCCCCCATTGGACGGAACAGCACTTCACCGCCAACACCGGCAAACATCGATTCCAGGTAACCACCGTAGACCATGCCATACAGGTCTTTATCCAACTGCTCGGCATGACTGAGCTGGAACATCGGCATCGTCACATCCGAGGTCGTCAGGTACTTGCGCAGGTCCGTCCTCACCCGGGGCAAGCCGCTCGGCGCGTCGTAGGTGAAGTGGTCGTAGTTGTTCGCCAGATTGGCACTGAGCAGGCCGCTCCACCAGGTATTGCGCGTGAAGCGGTACTCGGCGTCCGCATCGGCAGTCAGTTGATAGAGCAAACCATCCGGGCCACCGACGTTCTGTTTGTAACCCAGCCCGAGGCCGTAGTTGAAGGGTTTGAGCTTCCCGGTATAGAGCGTGGTCTCCCGGTGCGGCACCGGCGCATTGACCTCGGTCGTACGGTGCAGGCTTTGCAGCGGCTCTTGATTGTTGACCACTTCGCGAAAGGTCTCGCGAGGCACACTGGTTTCGTCCAGCGGCATGTCGTAGCGCTTGTTCACCAAGGTAAACCAGTCGATATCGTCGTTGACGCTGTTGTCCAGAATCCGGCTGGCGCGGCCGACAGCTTTGGCCGAATAAAAATAGTTCGACTGTTCGCCGTACACCAAAAGCTCGGAGCCGCGCTGGGCAATACGTTCAACGTTGTAGCCCGCATTTTTCTGCAGCCGTTGGGACACGTTGGCCCAGTTGACCTGGTCCGGCGCAGTGGCCGGTGCATGCGCCGGCAGACGCTCCGCGGGTGGATCGTAGGTCTTGGCCGGTGCCTTGCGGCTGACGAAGTTGGTGTGCAAGGTGATGCCGAACATGGCGGTATTGCCGCGTTCCCAGCCAGCGCTGAGATCAACCGAATCGGTCAGCTTGAACACGGCACCGATGTTCACCGGCGAGTCCTGCTTGATCTGGTTGTCCTTTGGCTCGTTCTTGTAGTCGTTGCCTTCGTATTCGAGTTTCAGGCTGAGCGGCTCCCAGGGTGTCTGGTAGGTCACGCCGCCGAACAACGAAGGCCGTCCGCGGAAGTAGGCATTGGTATTGACGTCGCCGGTACCCTCACTGGCTGGCCGGGTCTTGAAGCGATCATCCAACCAGCCCAACGGGTTATCGAAATCGCCGCGATTGCCCAGGTAACCCCAGGCAACACCCGCGCTGAAATCGAAGTCGTCATAGCGCTTGTTGGCAACCACGAACTCGCTGGAGAACAGACCGGTACCGCCGACGTCGCGAAACCCCACGGCCAACTCGGGCGCCCAGTGGCTTTCTTGCCACAGGCGCAGCTTGAGGTCCACGGCCTTGTCTTTATAGCTCTGGTCGCCACTCAACGACTCAGGGCCGTATTTGCGGTTGGTGATCGCGGTGTAGCGAAACGAGCCTTCCAGCCACTCAAAGGGCTGCAAGGACACGCTGTAGCGGCTATAGGGGCTGGTTCGACTGGCATTCACGCTCAGCTCACCGGCCGGCGCCATTCGGGCCGTCGGCGTCTGCATCAAACCCACGCCGCCGAAATCATTCTGGGTAAATCGCGGCTCTCCATGAGCCAGACCACAAGGCAACAACAGTACTGCAGCAAAACGTAAATTCAAGGAACCACCCCAGCCAGTTGCGTGGCAAGAAATTCGGCCAACTGCTGATTCAGTTCAGGTATAGGCGGACTAAGATCATCGTTTTTGACAGGGACCAGGATTTTGCTGCCGGCCGCAGGCACCTGCCCGCTCTCGCGATTCCACGGCGCAATGCCAACCCGGCGAGTGACGCCATCGGGCTGAATGATCCACAGGTAATCGGCTTCAGCATCGGCAAGCGGCGAACACCCTTGCAGGTAATCCCGCGCCTCCTGCATCGCGCGATACGCGAGCCGGCACGGTTCGGCGACAGCGCCCAGCACTTCAACCACGTCGGAGCGCATCGGGTAGATCAGGCTGTCGCCGTCGGCCACGCGCAAATTGAGCGCGAACCCGACTTCGACCGAGACCGGGTCCAGCACGGCCACCTGGCGCCCCGTGACAGGCAATTGGCTGACTTGCTCGTACAAGCGCAACGCCAGCGCCGCCCGACTCGGTCGATCCAGGAGCAGCGCGGTACGCTGCAGCACTTTCAAATCGAACAAGACACCGGTTTTAAGCCGAGCCTGCTCTTCGAGCAAGGGCCGTCGCAGCCAGGCCGCCGCCAGCCAGTAGCCTTCTGGATTGGGTTGCGCAACGCGCATCACATCCAGCACGCGAGCACCGGGTTGCAGTTCCACCCACCCCGGATTGCGCACATCACCACTGACGGAAACTGCCGCGCTCACACCGCCGGAGATCAACCACAGGCACGTCCATAACACCTTGGGAAACTTCAACGGACAGTCCTGCGTTCAGAGGTCAGCTGAACGATCTTTACCCTGAGTTGCGCAGTCAGTTGCTGCTCGCTCTGCAGGATGAAACCGTTCTGCGGATTGACCCAATAATGATTGGTTGCGTGCAGACCAATAGCCGGTGCATCAATACGCTCATCGACACGCATCACAGCGTATTCCTTGTCCAGAATCCTGATGGTTTCCATGGGGTGTCGCGTGAAGCGACTGTTCACGGCAATCCCCACTTCATAGCCGTGATAGAGATCGATCCAGCGCTGGCTGGTGTAGCCATCGGGCAACGAATGCAGCCCTTGCTTGAACGGCGAGACCGCTTCAAAACGGGTCCCGTCCAGATCCCCGTCGAAGCCCAGTCCGACACTGCGAACGGCCAGGCCATCGCGCAGTAACAGCACCTGCTTGCCGGACGCGACCCAGTACTGCAAGTCACCGCGTTCACGCACCATCGCCAACACCCCTACGCCGGAAGGGGTGGTCAGTTTGAGTTGGGGGTAGTGAACTTCGGCGACTTGCGCCGGGGTCAATTCCAGGTCATCAGGCCCGCCGGCCACGGCTTTGAAGTTCGCCAGCGTGGCCTTCATCAGCGGGTTACATCCACACAACAGCAAGGCCGCCATCAAGCAGACGCTAACTTTCAACGTTCTCACAGTTGGACCAGACCTTATCGGGAGTTAGCTTCGCTTAAGTTGTTTTGTGCGGCAGCGCCCATGCCCAGAATCGAGGCCGATGGCACCAATTGACTGATGAAGCGGTTCCAGCGAGTAACGTTGGCAGGGCCCACATAAACAATGTCCTGGGGACGAACATCGAAGTGGGTGGCGAGTGCCATGGCGGAAGGCGACTCGGCTTGCAGCTGATAGATTTTGGCGGGTTCTACATCGAGGTTTTCGACACCCCGGATGACGTACACGGCGTTGCCATTAGAGGTGGTCTGGTTCAACCCGCCTACCGAACCAATAACGTCAGAAAGATTCATCGTGCGGGTCTTGAACGTCAACGCGCGTGGCTGATTGACCTCGCCCATGACGTAAATTTTCTTGCTGTCGTTGTACGGCAGGTACAACTGATCGCCGCCTCTGAGGTAGACCTTTTGCAACTCGGCGTTCTGTTGATTGAGTGCATCAAGATTCAGCGGATACACCCGTCCGTTTCGCGTCAACAGCAACCCGGACAAGTCAGCATTAAGCGGGTCAATGCCGGCGGAACCCAAGGCTTCAACAACGTTGAGCGGATTGGTGGAAATCGCTTGCGGACCGGCTTTCAACACGGCGCCCGACACCACCACTTTCTGACTGGCAAAACGCAACACCGCGACATCCACTTGCGGGTCCGAGATGAAGGTCGACAACTTCTCGGCGATATCGGATCGCAGTTGCTGGATCGTCTTGCCAGCAGCCTGGACTTCTTTGATGTAGGGGTAATAGAGCGTGCCATCGGAACGAACCAGACGGCCGTTTGCATCGATCTGCTGTTGCGCGCCGGAAGGCGCCGTAAGCTCGGGGTGATCCCATACCGTGATGTACAAGACATCGTTGTTACCAATGCGGTACTCGGCGGGTGTGGTCAACAACTCCGGAGGAATTGACTCATGGACCTGTGTTGCCCTGTCCATGGCGATGAGCTTGGGGGTGATCGGAATCAGCTCGACCCGACTGCTTTCGCTGGCACCTTCGCGAGTGATATCACTGGTGCTCAGATGTTGCCCCGGCGAAAACATACAACCTTGCAAAGCAATACTTGCCAGCATTAAAAAAGGAACACTACGAATCATAATGGCACTACGCTATTCAAGGGCAAACCCAAAACAAGATCGCCCAGTGTTAGCCGGGCAATCTTGTATTACACGTGCGAATTTTCTTAGTTACTGGTGCCGGTTGTCCCGGTAGTACCTGTGGTGCCGGTGGTCCCGCCATTGGAACTTCCACCGCTGTTGGACGCTGCCACTGCACCGGCAACCAGCGCGGTGCTGGCCACTACAGCTTGTCCCGCCGTCACATCACCGACAACTTTGGTATCCAGCGAGAGGGCTTCTTCTTCGGCTGCGAGTGCCCAACTGCTCATCATGGACAACAAGGCTATTACCATCATCTTTTTCATATCAAACTCCTTCCTGCGAGTTCTTTATATCTACGGACTTGCCGGACGGGTTGCCAGTCAATTTTCCCGACCATAATTAACATCACGTCCTGATATAACAGTTCAGCAGAAAAACACGCCGCTGAAAGCCCGCACATCAGCCTTGATCGGTATATCCGCGAGGATGATTCGATTGCCAACGCCAGGTATCCGTCATCATCTCCTGCAGATTCCGAGTGGCCTTCCAACCCAGTTCCTTCGCCGCTTTGGAGGGATCAGCCCAACACTCGGCAACGTCGCCCGAACGTCTCGGCATCACGCGATAAGGCACCGCCCGGCCCGAAGCCTGTTCGAATGCCCGCAGTACTTCCAGAACGCTGTAACCGTTGCCGGTGCCCAGGTTCCAGATATTGATCCCGGTGCGCGTCGAGATCGTCTGCAACGCCTTGAGATGCCCGTCCGCCAAGTCGACGACGTGGATGTAATCGCGCACGCCGGTGCCATCGACGGTGGGGTAATCGTCACCGAATATCGACAATTCCTGCAGGCTGCCGACGGCAACCTGACTGATGTAAGGCACCAGATTGTTGGGGATCCCGTTGGGGTCTTCACCCATATGCCCGCTGGTGTGAGCGCCGATCGGATTGAAATAACGCAACAGCGCGATGCTCCAGCGTGGCTGCGCCGCACACAGGTCATGCAGTACGTTTTCGATGATCAGCTTGGATTGCCCGTAGGGATTGGTGGGCGTGCCCGTCGGAAAGTCTTCACGAATCGGCATCTGCTCAGGCGCGCCGTACACCGTGGCCGATGAACTGAACACCAACCGGAATACCCCGGCCGCGGCCATGGCCTGGCACAGCGTAATACTGCCGCACACGTTGGATTCGTAATACTCGAGCGGCTTGCGCACGCTCTCGCCCACGGCTTTGAGGCCGGCAAAATGCAGGACTGCATCAATGGAATGGGCCTGGAAAATCCGGTCGAGCAAGGCTCTATCGCAAACGTCCCCGTGAATCATCAATGCGGATTTCCCGCAGATGGCTTCAACGGCATGCAGGGCTGCATCTGAACTGTTGCAAAGGTTGTCCAGCACAACCACTTCGAAGCCCGCTTCAAGCAGCGCAAGTGTGGTGTGAGAACCGATATAACCGGTTCCACCCGTTACCAGAATCTTCATAGAGCGGTCCATAGTGGGGTATTGAAGTATTCAACGGCGCGCCACGCTTACAACTTTTGCCGCGCGCAATAATTGATGCCAATGACTTATTAGCACTTCACAAGAACCGACACTATTAATAGACACCGACTAAAACTAACCAAACACTCACAGGCCCGACAACTAATAACATTTACCCCATTCTGCGCATGCCATTAATTGCCATCAAACCATGTCTCAGGTATTAAAGTACAACCACCGTAAAACATCCAAACTCACGGTCACCGTCTTTTGTGTGACTGTGAACAATGTCTTTCCAGGATATATCTATGATTCGTAAATGCTTGTTCCCCGCAGCCGGCTATGGCACACGCTTCTTGCCTGCAACAAAAGCAATGCCGAAGGAAATGCTGCCGATCGTCAACAAGCCTTTAATCCAATACGCCGTTGAAGAAGCACGGGACGCTGGTTTGCAGCACATGGCCATCGTGACCGGTCGGGGCAAACGCGCACTGGAAGACCATTTCGATATCAGCTACGAACTGGAACATCAGATTCGCGGCACCGAGAAAGAAAAGTTTCTGGCCGGGACGCGCGAGCTGATCGAAACCTGCACCTTCGCCTACACCCGTCAGGTCGAAATGAAAGGCCTGGGGCACGCAATTCTCAGCGGTCGTCCCTTGATCGGTGACGAACCCTTTGCCGTGGTACTGGCGGATGACTTGTGCCTGAACCTGCAAGGTGACGGCGTACTGGCGCAGATGATCAAGCTCTACAAAAAATTCCGCTGCTCGATCGTGGCCATTCAGGAAGTCCCCCGAGATCAGACGCACAAATACGGGGTGATCGCCGGCGAGCTGATTTCCGAAGGGATCTACCGCGTCAACAGCATGGTAGAAAAACCATCCCCCGAGGACGCACCGTCCAATCTGGCAATCATTGGCCGGTACATTCTGACCCCGGATATTTTTGACCTGATCGCCGATACCCAACCTGGCAAGGGCGGCGAAATCCAGATCACCGATGCGCTCATGAAGCAGGCGCAAAATGGCTGCGTGCTGGCCTACAAGTTCGAAGGCTTGCGCTTCGATTGTGGTGGTGCAGAAGGTTATATCGACGCCACCAACTTTTGTTATGAGCAGCTGTATCTCAACGGCCTTTAACCAAACGACCCAGCCCGATCACCGCTCACCTTGCGGAGCCCTCGTCACACTCTTTCATCCAGGCAGGCCACTATGACCACTGCAAAACGCTCGGTAGACACCGAACTGAAAGCGAGCAACTTCGGAATGATGGCCTGGCTGTCAAAAGCGCCGTCGTTATCCTTTGACACGGCTGCCTGGCTGGGCACAACCCTGCTGGTTGAGCGGATCGGGGTATTCCCCTCTTCGGGCGATATCCATCGCCCGATCAGGGATCCGCTTTCCCTCTTGGCTCACCTGAAAAGTCTATATGCCGACCAGGCTCTGGATATCGATGAACGAGACGGGCTTAAAGTGATTTTCAACGATTGGCGATTCCGGGTTCGCATCCGCTACAGCGACCCGGCGATCGTCATCAATGTTGAAACGCGGTGTGATCCCGAACTCATGCCTCTGAAAACCGCAGAGCTGCTGAGTCAGCTGGAACACTTTGAACGGTAAAGGGTTACTTTAAAGCGGCAGCACATGGCGGCTCACCGACCAGCAGTCGATAAAAGTAATCGGCGATAAGCCGACCTCCCGAACCCGGGATGGGGTGAATCTTGTCCGGGCCGATCATGGGGGTCGGTCCGTCACTGGCATAACGTTTGAAGTCGGGACCGAACGTACACTGCAAATCCCAGTAGGCAATGTTCTGCGAACGCGCCCACGGTTCAAGTACCTGGGCATAGTCCGTCATAGGATAGGCACTGGAACGTGTTGTGTCCTCACGCAGGATCACATTGACGCTCGCTGCGGGATGAACCTCGCGAACCATCTGCACCAAGCCTTTCATGTTTTCCAGATAATCCTTGGGCTTCACGCCAAACCCCTGGTCGTTGCCACCCAACATAATCAGGTAAACGTCTGCCGGTATCTTTGAAACGACGGCCTTCCACTGGGCCTGCCATTGGCTGTCGCTGTTATAGAAGTCAGCGGAAGCGGCGCCCGAAGCAGCAAGTTTGGAGACCCGGACACCGCCACGGTCATTGGCCATCCACAAGCCAAACAATGTCGGAGCACCCTTCACCACTTCGAGCCTTAACGCCCAATCATCAGTGGTGGGGACACTTAATTGCACTTCCTGAATCCCGGAACCCGCCATCGTCAAAGACTGCCACGTGTCGGAAGGTGTCCACCGATACCTCATCTCACTGGTTTTACCGTTGCCCAGGTAGAGCAGTTTGGATTGGCTAATGGACGTGTTGATCACGGCCGTCTGCTTAGAGTCGATCTCAATGTAAGCACCCGCCTGCCCGGTCACTGTGCGACTGTCCGGACTCGCCTGCCCGAGACTGGAAACGTCCCAATCACCACCGAAGTATTGCTTGTTGCTACGGGTGTACTTGAAGTTCGTACCACCGAGCGCGGTGCCGTGGTTAAACCCGACATAGCCAGGCCCGGCGAAACCGAAGTCTTTCGCCAGGCGCTGAGTGAGGTCATTCAGATAAAAGTCCTGCCCGGCGCTGTAGCTGTCGCCTATCACCGAGATGTCCAGCACCTCCCCCGACTTACCCTTGCCCAGTCCGGAAAGCCGTTCGAATGAACTTCGCACCTCGATAACCGGCGTCGAAACGGGACGTACATCATCGATATAAACCATTGGCCTCTTCCTTTATTTGACGGTCAGGAGTGAGACACCTTCAGTCCTTGCGCCAGGGTCTTTTTGCCGCTCGCCCGCTCGCCCAGAAACAGCACAGAGGTCAGGGTGAAACGGCTGAACACGTTCGCCAGCACCACCGGCCCCAACAATCCGCACAGCACGCCGCCTAAGACCAGGACGCTTTCATCCGTGACGCCCAAGCGTCCCAAAGCGAACCGTGAACTGGCGGCAAACAGCACGTGAAAGAGGAATATCGCGTAGGAGTATCCACCGAGCCAGATCAGCACTTTCGAGCGCATGTCGGTCGACAGTAGCGCGATGCAGGAAGTACAGCCAACGAGCAATCCGACCAGACTCCGGCGATCGACAATGAGTTCGCGATCCACGGCGGCAATGTAGAGCAGCGCGACCGATATCAGGACGAACACCACGGGCCCGATCACTTTCAGCGACCGCTTTAAAACGTCGACATTCTCGTGGCAAATCATCCCCGTCACAAAGAATGGCAGCAGATAAATAGCACCGTTAATGCCAAACGCATCGACCGGAACAAGCGGCATCAGGAACACGGCTGCGGAAAACAAAAACAACAGGTACAGGCGCGTCGGCGTCTGTAACAGACCGCGCCACTGCAGAAACCCGACAAACATGAATATGATAAAAACCGCCTGCAAAAACCAGAAGTGGTTAACCGGCAAGTAAAACGACAACAAGGCGTCCATCAACCCGACGTCCTTGTTCACCCCCGGCGCCACAGCCTGCAGCACCGAAAATGGAACACCGACAAAGAACAGCGGCACGATCAACCTTCTGACCTTGCCCACACAGTAAGCAGAGAAGTCATTGCCTCTGATTTTGTAAATGGAATAGATATAGCCCGATATAAAGGTGAACAACGGCATCCTGACGTACACCATCGAGTCCGCCAGGATTCGGAAAGGTGAGCCCAGGTCAATTTTCAGTCCACCGCCGAGCGGCCCTATCACGTGATAGAGCACCAGCAGCAGGCACGCCAGGCCTCTGAGCGTTTCTATTTCCAACGACTTTTTCTTGCTTTGCATAAACCACAAACCTCAGTTCAAGGCGCTTGAATCAACCGACTCAGGTTTTTTTGAGCGCAACTGCAACCCCAGCCCCAGAAACAGGACCGGCACCACCATGGAGAAATGTCGGGCAAACGAGCCGAAGTCAGGCTCGAACAGCCCCTGCACCAATAAAAAGGACAGTGGGATAGCGATTAGCTCTTTGACTTTCGGTTCGATGAGCGAGCCCTTGTAGTGACTCGACGTCATCATTTTGAACATCAACAACGAGGTCATCATCATCAGGACAACAAAGATGATCTGCCCCAGGCCCGATAAAAGTATTAACTCCACCGGGAACGACAACCTGAAAAAGATGCTCATCGAATCCACGGCCTGCGATACGAAATCACCGCCGTTGATCCACGACACGATCAATGACTTTGAGCCCTCCTCGCCCAGCGTCCGTTGTTCATTGTTACTGGCCCGAATGGACGAAACCGAATAGCCGACCAGCAGCTGAATCGCTGTTGCGATCGCCAGATAGAACGCGAACAACATCAGGAAAAAGCTGAAACGCGACACATGCTTTTTCATCACGCACACGCCAACCCAGACCAGCGAAAACAGGATCCAGTAGGGCCGGATCAGCACGCCATAAAACAGCGCAGACAGAAAAAAGCCCGCTCGGTATCGCTTCGAAAATGAAAAAACCAGAATGGCAATCACCGCCACCGAGACAATGATTTCCTTGGTCAGGTTATCGAGGAAGAACGACCGGACCACGCCCCACAAACACAAGGTCAGGAAAATCGTTATCGGTATTCTTCTGAAGATAAAGATCGGGATCGACGTCAGAAAAAGATTGCACAGCATCCCGTAGGCCCAGGCATTGGTCAGGTTTATCCCGGTGGGACGTAGCAGGTAAGCGGAGCATTCGTAAGAAGACCGGTCTGGCGAGAAGGGATTCCAGAAGTTGCAGTTGTCTGAACGAACGTATGACGACCACAACGTCATCGCATCCGGACCTGGATCCCGGTGCATCAGCAGCGGCATCGCAATGGACAGAAAAAGACCGCAGAACAAAATCAGGAACGAGATCGACGAGTCGAGTTTTCGTCCACGAAACTCTATGGAAGGCAGAGACAAAGCCATTACAACGCCCCCTTCGCCCGGGCAAACCTGGTCAGCAAAGCGATAACGACCAACTGCACCGTAATCGAGAAGACGTTCCCCCACGCCGCGCCATAAATTGAATAATGTTTAATCAGTACATAGCTGACAGGCAGTGAAACCATCAGGCATATCGCCGCACTGGCCAGCGACACCCGACTGTTCTTCGACGCAATAAGACCTCCCCATACGATGTCGCCGACGGCACGCAGGGCAAAGGAGAAAATCAATATGGATAAAATCCTGTTATCCGGGCGCGGGACTGCCACGTCCACGTAATCCAGCAGGACATTAAAGAAGGCATAAATCAGCACCGCCACCGCACCGGAAACAATGAGTGAGCGCAACACCCATTGATTCAGGAACAGTTGCCGGACTGTCAGCGCCTGTTGATTATTCCTGTAACGCTTGGCAAGTACCGGAATGCCGACGACGGCAACAACCGCATAGGACAGCGCCTGCAAGGTGTTGGCCGCAGACCAGGAATACACGTACTTGCCGAGACTGGCGTACGGTTCAATGTCCAGAATAAGAAAACGCTCGGCGTACTGACTGAGTGCGATCAGGCCGCCACCCAGATAAAAGGGCAGCCCTGCTCGCCACACAGAAACGGTGGTGACGACATTGACTTCCCGTCCCTTGTGAACGTTCACCACAATCAAGTAACCGGCCACGATGACCAGCAGGTTGGTGATCACCCAAAGCCAAAGAACACTGGCGATGCTGGACACCACGCCCGCCATCAATCCCGCGACAGCAAGCAGCGCCCAGAGCCCGGTTTTTATGAAAAACAGTACCGCGCCCCAGTTGGCTTTTTGCGCCGAAAAAACAAACGAGTTTATTTCGAAGGAAAGATGCTCGGTGAGCAGCAGAAGCGTGACGCAAGCGATCAACGCGGCACTTGCTTCAACATCACTGAAGAGCGAGTACAGGGCGACCGTGACCACCGACAACAACAAACCAACGGCCAGGTACAGGACCAATACCCTATCGACAACGAGCCGCGAACTGCCGCCGACGCTGATCAGCCGATTGATTTCAGAACTGAACCCGACGCTGTAAAACTTCGAGGCTATCAAAGAGGCAGCGACCACGACGCCGTAAAAACCCAATGCGTCATAACCCAGATAATGAGTGATGGCCAACACCAGCAAAAACTTTGCGCCTAGTGCACCTCCCCGTAGCAACAACCGAAATATCATCGAACAATCCCTTTGATGATATTGTCCATCTGCACCGTTTTGGCTTCGATTTCTTTACAGGTGTCCGTGAGTTTCTTGCCGAATCGGGTGAGCGCGTTGGGGGCATAAACCGTGTCGATGACGGTGTCGACATTGATGTCTGCGCCGTTGATCACCCAGTCCTCCACGCCCATGTCCTGATACGCACCGAAGCCTTTGCGTTCATAACTGATATGGAAAGCAGGTACGCCGGCGAGGAGTGACTCAATCGCCCCATGCAACCGGACGGAAATAACCAGGTCTGGCTGATACTTCGCCAGTGTTGCCTTCAAGGGCAACAGGGCTTCGGTAATGCCGAGCTCCCTGTAAAACGCGCCATCGTCGTTGCCGCGCACAGCACTTTGCACAGCGCAGACCACTTTGCTTTTCGCCCTTAGTCTTTGCAATAGAAGCTTCAGGTTCGCAACGTACGCAACTTTCTTCTCTTTGCTCCATTCCGGCGGCTTGCGTAAAACAACGCAGACTACGGCAGGAGATGCAGCACAGCGGGTGAACTTGGGTTGCACCAGGATCTTTTTCGCTAATGCCTGAACCGCCAGGTCCGGTGCCCGGTAGACATTTTCGTGGGATTGAAAAATGGCCGACGATCGGTTGTCCCTGACAAATACCGCATCGGCACTGGCGTAGTGTTCTACGATTTTGCTGCTCTCGCCATGGAACGGACCGATGCTTTGTGGAAGATAAACCGACGGCACCTTGCTCTTGATCGCCGTTTCAAGCTGTTTGGCATGACCCAGTTTCAGCTTGATGTGTTCAAAGGTGCTTTTCGAGCGCATGTACCCACCGCCTACCCCGACGATCAGGTCGGTGGTTTTCAACAGATCGGCCAGGGGCGCGTAGGACTGGTTAAGAAAAACCGCCTCTTTCACTCGACCAAATCCTTTAGCCGCCATGACCGGCGCGTCATACCGCTTATACGGAAGATAACTGAATGACTGTGGGTCTGACGCAACTACGTTTATTAACGTGTCTGCACCAAAGTTGCGCAGCACCATGGCAATTGCCAAATCCACGAGAAGCCCATCACCCGAGTTCGACGCACTGTAGCCATGCAAAATAGTTACGTTCATGATCTTGATTTCTACTTAATAAGTTTGAGCGGAATACACGTCATAGGTTTGCTGGATCATCAACGTTGCGCTGAACTGTTCGCGCACTTTCTTGCGGCTTTCAGTGCCGAGTTCCAGCAGCTTTTGTTTTTTGATATTCAGCAAAATGCTGGCCAGCGCCTGGTAGTCTCCGGTCGAAAACAGGTAACCCGTGATGTTGTCCGTCACCAGCTCTGGCAGCGATGTGCAGTCACTGGCGATCACCGGCACGCCCATGGCCATCCCTTCGAGAGGCACCATGGCAAAGCCCTCCCAGCGACTTGGCACAATCAGGGCATCCGCCGTTTTATACAGTTCGGTTACTTCAGCCGGCGTCACCCAAGGCAGGTATTCCACGGCATCAATATCGGGGCACTCGACGGTGTCTTCGTTGACCGCGCTGCCAACGACAGTGAGTCTCAGGTCAGTTCGCTCGACTTCGGCGAACGCCTTGAGCAAAAGATCGAAGCCTTTCTGGTAGTCCAGTCGACCGACAAACAGAAGATGAATGTCCGTGCTGTCGCTGGTCTTGCTCTCATCACTTTTATAATGAATACCGTTGTAGATCAGCTTCATACGGTGACGATCGATACCAAACGATGCGGCTTTATCCATTTCATACTGACTGACGCAGATAATGACGTCAGTCACTTTCTGCAAAGCCCGCTCAACCAGCGAATACACTTTCTGTTTGACCGGAGAACTCTCCATCAAGAAGGAAAATGCGTGCGGGCAGTAAACAATTTTAGGTGACCGCCAAGGGCGCATGACCAGACACACACACCGGCCGATCACCCCGGAAAACGTGCTGTGCAAGTGCACGACATCCGGTTTCTCCTTGAAAATCACACAGGCCAGTTTCCAGGCAAACCGCAACAGAGACAGGACGTCGCGCTTGTTCCGGGAAAAGGTCCTGATGTTTTTCTCATCAATACCGTGCAGCTCTTTCTTCTGATCGAATGGAACCAGATAAACCAGTTCATACTTCAGTGCGTGGTCCTGAGGAGGGGTCGATATTGTACGGATGACCGTCGCAACACCACCTTTGATTGTTTCCGCAACGTGCAGTATTTTTTTCATATTCCACCTATCTCCATGAACTTTGTCGCAGGCAAGCAGCGTTAAAAGTGGTTAACGATCGTTAAACCACTCTCAACTCGACTACCTGGTAGATAGAACTCGCATCAGGACTTGTCAGAGGCGTACTCATAGTTGTAATAGCCATAACTGCCATTACCGTAATAGCTGGACGCGCGTTTCTCGACGCCGTTAAAAATGGCGCCCTTCAACTCGATACCGTTTTGCGCAAATCGACGGATTGTCAATTCGATCTCTTTGGCAGGATTCACACCAAAGCGAGTCACAATCAGATTAATGGCGGCTTCACGTCCTACGATGGCAGCATCCGTCACTGCCAGAAGCGGTGGAGTATCGATAATCACCACATCGTAGAGCTCACTTAGTTCTGCCAGGAGCTCTCGAAAGTTGGCATGCATCAACAGCTCTGACGGGTTAGGCGGCACCTGCCCACGACTAATGAAATGCAAGTTATCCGTTTCAACTCTATTGATCGCCTGCTCAATACTGCAGCGCTTGGTTAATAGATCGGATAAACCATTGGTGATCGGCGTTGCCAGGGTCTTGTGCAGATGACCTTTGCGCATATCGGCATCGATCAGTACAACCCGCTGCCCGCTTTGGGCAATGACCGCGGCCAGGTTCGAGGACACAAACGTTTTGCCCACCTGCGGACTCGGCCCGGAAATCATGATCCGGTTGTTGGTCGCATCCAGCCCCGCAAAATGCAAACAGGTTCGCAAGCTGCGTATCGACTCGATTGACAGGTCAGTGGGATTACGCAGGGCCAACAGAAAAGACGGGGTGTTGACGCCGTCGCCCAGCCGAAGTTTTTTGCTGTCTTCTTCCCGTTGCAAATCGCTGTACGGAATAGAGGCATAAACCGGCAGCCCAAGCTGTTCGATGGCTTCCGGCCCCTCTAGTCCGCGACTCAGGGATTTACGCACCAACACCAAGGCAACACCGACAAACGCGCCAAGGAAAGTTGCAATGAGAACGATCAGGGCTTTGCGTGGTTTGACCGGGGTTGTGGTATCGACATCGGCAGTATCGATCAACCGCGCATTGCCGACCGCCCCTGCCCTGATGATGTCCAGTTCCTGGGATTTATTCAGCAACTGGGTATAAATCTGTGTCGCCACTTCCACATCACGAGTGAGGTTCAACAGCTCCTGCTGCGTTGCCGGAAGATCCTGAACCTTCTTCTCCAGGCCATGGCGCTGTTTGCTCAAATCGCCGATTTGAGCCATCAAGGCGCGGTAGGCCGGGTGTTCTCGGGTGAACTTTCGATCCAGGTCCGCCTGCTGGAGCTTCAGATCGGAGATGCGCGTATCCAGCACCACCATCTGCTCCAGAACAGACTTGGTTTCAAGTGAGATGTTTACGGTGTTACCGCGGGTTTGATAGCTGTTCAGCGCATTGCTGGCCTTGACCAGATCCTCTTTGACTTGAGGCAGTTGCGCCTGCAGGAAGTCCAGGCTCTGGGCCGCCTCGGCAGAGGTGCGTTGCACATTCTGCTGTACATAGAGCGTCGAGACCTTGTTTAGAATCTTCACCGCCAGCGTGTAGTCGGTGCTGGCAAGGGCCAGGCTTATAATGCCCGACTCTTTACCTTGCTCGGAGACATCGAGAGCGTCCTGGTAATTCTGAATGGTGACAATCCGTGGATTGCGAACGACTTCGAATGTAGTGCCCGGATTCGCGGCCATGCGCGCGACAAGCACCTCGACCCCATTTTCTACAACCGCGGTGCCCGTGGTGCCGGCGGCCAACAAACCACCATTATCATCGTAGAGTTTGAAGCGATTTTGCTCTTCAGCCACCAGGGTCAATTTTTTACCCAGCAGTTCATCGGGCAGCTTGAGCTTTTCGATATCAAGGCGCTCGCCACCCCAGGCATAACTGCTCATGCCGAAGCGAGCAGGTGAAACACTTTCCGTCGGGGTGCTCTTGTATCGCCGTGCGATAAAACCGCCCACCACGGGAAAGGTGTTCGGCGTTATCACGATATCCAGACGCAGGTCATCGACGGTTTTACCGATGACCGCGCGGGATTTGATAATTCCGATTTCGGTCGCCGCCGGGGATTGGCCACCCAGCATGCTGCTGATATCCGAAAACCCCAACATGTCGTTCTTTTTCGGTTCGACCTGTACCAACGCGTTCGCCAAATACACAGGTGGCGATAGTATCGAATAGGCGGCGCCGGTCACCATGAACGCACCGGTGATGGCACCTATTAACCATTTATGATCAATCAATGTGCCCAGTAAGCCGAGAAGATCAATCTCGTCTCCATCTTTATCCCGGCTGCTGACTACTGACGGTAACTGCATAAGGTCTATTCTTTTACCTTTAATACTAATCTGAAAATCATCCATCAACGTCCGAGGCGCTGTGCCCATGAGCAAACAGCATCTTCAATCAATGCATGAGCATGGACAAAAGCAGCTTTTCCTTGACGATACGGGTCCTTTATTTCGCGCTCACTCTGCCACTTGCCCAGAAGAAACACTTTGCCCCTCGCGTGCGAGGCAATATTCAGCACGCCTTTTACATGCTCTTTTTCCATGACCAGAATGAGGTCTGATTCATTAACAATCGCCGGCGTTATTTGCCGCGCTTTAAACCCTTTGGCAGCGCGCCCCTTTTCTTCGAGAACGGAAAGTGCGTTGGGCTCCATAGACTCGCCCACCCGCGCGTCCAGCCCCGCGGAGGTTACCGAGATATTCGAAGACTCCAGCGCGTTGCGCAGCAACATTTCAGCTGTTGGGCTTCGGCAAATATTGCCCACGCATACGATAAGTATCTTTCTGAACAAGGCTACTCTTCCCGTGTAGTGTCGAATCGGCCAATGTGTAGCGGGGATATGAGTGAACCGATAAGATCGGTCCCGCATTCAGAGATGGATCGATCATGGAAATACAAGGATATTAAATACCACGACACATAAAAAACGCCCAACCAGAATAGCCGGACCAAAAATAACGACAGTAATCTGCGCATTATTTTTCCGACCAAAAATAACAATGGTGCACCGGTAATAGCGGATTGATGATATGGCTGTATTACTTGCCCCCTCAGGAATCAGACATGACCTCAGCGAGTTTTCGATGTATTACCGCTTCAACGCTGTTGATACTCGGCACATTCAATCACGCTAACGCCAGCCAGGCTTTTCCAGCACTGGCGGAGGACAACAAGACCATAGGCGTTCAGGTAAAGATTCAAAACTTCTCTGCCACCGATGCCCGGCAGATCAAGGATTCAGGCTTCGGATTCGTGCGCTTTGGCGTATGGACCAACAGCTTGAACAGCCCGGTGTACCAGAATCAGATCAATGAAGCGTTCGCGGCCGCCAAATCCGCCAACCTGCCGGTATTGATGACCGTTCGTTCAACCAAAGCGTTGACCGGCAAAACGAACAGCAGTGGCGATGAGCTCGCCAGCGCAGGCGCGGCATTCGCAAACTCGGTCATCGGCCTGGAAAACACCTTCAGCACGCAGCTTGTGGCCATAGAAATATGGAATGAACCGGACTTGCCAAAATACTGGCCCACGCAGCATTTTGAAGTAACGTTTGTGCCGTTCATGAGCGCCGTGTGCAAAGGGTTACAACAGCGCGATCATTCAACACCGCTGATCGGGTTTGGATTCGCACGGGCGCCAACCACAGGCTCCAAGTCGACCGTAGCACTGACTAAAATCACTACTGAGTATCCGAAATGCCTGAGTGCTGTCTCGTATCATCCTTATGGTATGTCGGGCACCGAGATCAGCAGTGCTCAAGCATTTATTCTCAATAACTTCCATGTACCCGGCGTGATTACCGAATGGGGAGTGCCATCGCTCAGCTCCATTGGAGGAACAACCGGACAAGCATCACGCATTAGTAAGTTCATAACCGACGTCAAACAGCTGAACATACCGCTGACCTCTCTTTACGAATGGAAAAACAGCGACTCAGGCAGCAATGATCGTGAAAGAAGTTTTGGGTTAATGTCTTCTGATGGCAAATCAAAACCAGCGGAAGCGGCCGTCAAGACGCTGTTAAAAGCACAATAGCGAATAACGGCCTGCGCGGTTAATGCAGGCTTTTGTTCTTACCTTCGGAATATCTTGTCGCGTCGAACGCCAGCGAGGCTTCCACCAGCAATTCCAACAATACGACTTGCGCTTCAACGCGCAGGTCTTGCTGACGTTGTTGCGCGTCGTTCATTTGCTCAATCATTACGCGGGTAACCTGAGAAGGCGTGCTGTGTTTCACTCGCTGCAACCAACCGGGAATATTTTTTGCGGCTTTAACCCTGCCCATTTCCACCACACCCTGCAAATTATCCGGGTGATTGTTTTTTGAAACCGCCATCAATTCTTCAAATACTTCGGTGAGTTTCTTCAGGACATAACCCAAGATGAGGTCATCGAATGCCTCCACATTTCCAGACACCTGCTTCCCCTGTGAAGTCATCTTCCCGTCCGATACATCCATTTATCAGCAACACGTTACACGGCATCCGGGCCTCACTATTTGACATCTTATAACGGCAGGCTCCGACCCTTTTTAACAGCGGCCCCCGACAAGATAAGGCGTCAGCGGTCAGTTACCTTGAACCTGTGCCCGGTTTTGGCATCGTATTAACCGATACCGTGCCCCGCCATTCAAACAGCCGTTTTCAGGTTGTTGCCGCTGGGGCCATTGATACGTACATGCGCCCTTGAGTGGCTGTCAGCGCTCGGGTAATGTCATTAGACCCACAGGACAGAGCACGCCCATGACTTCCAAGCTGGAACAACTGAAACAAATGACCACCGTGGTTGCCGATACCGGCGACTTCGAAGCGATCGCTCGCGTTAAACCGGTGGACGCCACCACTAACCCTTCCCTGTTGCTCAAAGCCGCGGCGATTCCTGCCTACGCCGAATTGCTGAACGCCTGCGTTCACGATTGCAAAGGCGATGTGGGCTTGGCCAGCGACCGTTTTGGCGTTGCAGTCGGGCAAGAGATTCTGAAGGTTGTCCCGGGCCGCATTTCCACTGAAGTGGATGCGCGCCTGTCGTTCGACACTGACGCCGTATTGAAGCGTGCGCACCGTCTGATCGAGCTGTACGACAAGGCCGGCATTGGCCGTGACCGCGTGCTGATCAAGATTGCCTCCACCTGGGAAGGCATTCGCGCCGCAGAGACACTGGAAAAAGAAGGCATTCAGACCAACCTGACGCTGTTGTTCTCGTTTGCTCAGGCAGCCGCGTGCGCCGATGCAGGTGTGTTCCTGATCTCGCCGTTCGTGGGCCGGATTTACGACTGGTACAAGAAAGCCAACGGCAACGACTACACCGGCGCGGATGATCCGGGCGTGCAGTCGGTGACCCGCATCTACAACTACTACAAAGCCAATGACTACAAGACTGTGGTGATGGGCGCGAGCTTCCGCAACTTGAGCCAGATTGAGCAATTGGCAGGTTGTGATCGCCTGACCATCAGCCCGGACCTGCTGGAGAAGCTGGCGGCGGATACTGGCAAGCTGGAGCGCAAGTTGGCGCCTGGGCATGCCGGTGAGGCGCGTTTGAGCTTGAATGAAGCGCAGTTCCGTTGGTTGTCCAACGAGGATGCAATGGCGACCGAGAAACTGGCCGAGGGCATTCGTCAGTTTGCTCGCGACCAGGAGAAGCTTGAGGCTCTGCTGCAAGCCAAGCTGTGATTTGAGTTAGCGCAATGCAAAAAGGGCGAACCCTGGTGGGTTCGCCCTTTTTTGTGCCAGTAACTTCAAGCGATCAGTGACGCTCCAGCGCATTCACCAGGTCATGGAACGCTTCGCGATTGTGGTCATTAAGGCCCATGAGGATTTTGTGGGCTTCAAGAACCTTGATCCTCACCACTTCCTCGGACTGATCCTGGTCTGGCAGGTCGTCCAGGCATTCCGGGCACGGCACAGGCTGGTCAACGATGTTGAACACTTGCTCGAAACCCATGGATTCCAGCAATCGGGTGATGTCTTCGTGGGTGGTGACGACCGTCGGCAGCAGGCCGACTTTCTGCCTCGACAGGATCGACAATTTGGCCAGCAGGCCAAGGGTGGTGCTGTCGATGCTGCGGGTTTCGGTCAGGTCGATCACGATCGCGTTGAAATTCAACGCGGTGAAGATCCGATCAATAGTCGCATCCAACGCCGAACACAGGGTCAGGCGAACTTCACCGACGAATTTCAGGACGAAGGTGCCATCCTGCTCGGCGAACTGGATTCTACCGGTACTCATTAAAGATTCCTGCTCAACACCAACAGGGCGATATCATCCGGCATCTCCCCAAGCGTGGCCAATCCAAAAACCTGCCGCAGCCCATCCAGGGTGCCGCCCGCAGCCTTGACCCGTTGGGGCAACGCCGCTTCTTTTTCTTTGAGTGTGGGTTCTGGCAAAAGGTCCAGAATGCCATCAGACATCAGCGTCAGGCTGAACGTCGGCGGCAACTCCAGCACGTGGTCTTCGTAGGTGGCTTCATTGAAGAGGCCCACCGGTAGACCGCGCCCTTCCAGATAACGAACACTGTCTGGCGTGTACAACACAGGCAACGGCAAATGACCACCGATGCTATAGGTCAACAAACCTGTCTCCTCGTCGATGACTCCACCGACCATTGTGACGTGTTTACCCAGCTTACAACTGATCAGGCCTCGGTTGATATGACCAAGGACCTCTGAAGGCTTGAATTCCGGCAATGTGCCGCTGCGCTTGGATTCGAACAGCAAGCGCGTGGTCATGAACTTCAGCAGCACGGTGACGAACGCTGAAGAAGCGCCATGCCCGGAAACGTCTGCCAGGTAGAAGGCTACCCTACGCTCATCGACCCGAAAGTAGTCAACGAAATCACCCGACAGGTACAGCGACGGAATGATCTGGTGTGCAAACTGGAACTCGTCGATGGTCCAGGGGCTGACCGGCAGCATGTTCATCTGCACCTGCCGACCGGCATTCTGGTCTTCCTGGAGCAGGTTCAGGCTGGCGGCGAGCTCACGGTTGGCCTTTTCCAGCTTCTCGCGGTAGCGCTGGTTTTCCAGCAGCAGGCGCGCACGATCCAGGGCCCGGCGCACAGAGTGCTCGAGCACGGCCAGATCTTCTAGAGGCTTGATCAGGTAATCCGCCGCGCCCAGGCGCAGTGCCTCGACCGCGTCGTTCATCACGCCGGCACCCGAAACCACAATCACCGGCGTTTGCGGGGACCGTTCGGTAACCTGGCGAATGAGTTCGAGTCCGCCCATCTGCGGCATGCGCAGATCGCAGATGACCAAGTCGGGCTTGTCTTGCTCGAATACCTGAAGACCCTGTTGGCCATTGCTGGCCTGCAGGACACTGAAACCACTGTCTTCCAAATAGGCCGCGAGACTCGCGCGCACTACTTCGTCATCATCGATTATCAGCAGCGTGGCACTGGTTTTTGGCATGTGGGCAAACGGCGCCAGAATTAGGTTGGCGTAGCAGGCACGGGTTTTAGCCCGGCTCACACTACTGGATTCGCTTTCTAGCCTCTCTATTGCACCGTTTTCGAGCGTTTGCCCTACTTACCTGTACACCAGAGGTGCCCTTCTAAGGCGCAGACGGTACTCCCATCCGAGAGGTGTTTCAAGCTCACGCCGATGGTCGCTTGGCGTCTTTACTTGTCAAATCACCGGGAGTTATAAGAACAGACAAATCCGTAACCCAATGGAAGGATCGAGCCCATGAGTCAAACCGGTCGGGACTACAGCGAAAAGCGCGATTTCATCCGCATGCGAGTCGATGCCGATGTGTCGTTGATTCATGAAGGTGATGAGGTGCCAGCCGTCTGCATCGACCTTTCCAGCAGTGGCATGCAGGTTGAAGCGCAGCGTGAGTTCAAGGTGGGCGACCGGCTTAACGTGCGCATCGATTCCGATCACGCCGCGTTAAAAGGCCTTGAGGCCGACACTGAAGTGGTGTGGGTGAAGTCTTTGGACGGTGAAGGTCAGAAACTCGGGCTTACAATCTTGAAGATGAAATAAGGCGGATCCAAACGAAAGAAGGCGGCCCAGTGGGCCGCCTTCCTGGTTTTATCGGTCGTGATTAAAAATCGTCTTCAACCTGGCCGTCTTTGACTTTGAATTCGCGGTTCTGCAAGTAGGCATTACGGATGAATGTGTACTTGTCGCCTGTGATCAGCTTCTCGCTCGACAGCAAGCTGGCGCGCGTGTCGACGATGTTCAGGCCGAAGACCGAGTTACGCACGGGCACGTCGTTGATGTACGGGTACGGGCTGGTGTAGCTGTCGACGAACTTGGACGGCGCATCACGCAAGGTGCTTGGGCCCAACAGCGGCAGCATCACATAAGGACCGCTGCCCATCCCCCAATAGCCGAGGGTTTGACCGAAGTCTTCGTCGTTACGATTCAGGCCCATCTTGGTGCCCACATCGAAGAAGCCCAGCAGGCCGAACGTGGTGTTGAAGATGATACGTGCAGTGTCGGTGCCCGCAGCGGCCGGTTTGGCCTGCAGAATGTTGTTCACCAGGTTGGTGACGTCACCGACGTTGCGGAACATGTTGTGGATGCCGTCTTCCAGAAACTGCGGCGTGATGAACTCATAGCCCTGAGCCACAGGCTTGAGTGCATACGTGTCGACCACATCGTTGAACTTGAAGATCGGACGGTTAACGCTTTCCCAAGGATCGTCTTCCGTAGCAGCCTGAGCCGCAAACGGAACCAGCAACACGCTGGCACACACAAAAAGCTGAGCGAGATGATTGCTCCAGCGCATAGAAAAACTCCTTGGATTTTACTGGCGCGGGCACTTGGCCCGGGCATTAAGCTGGCAAGTATAAGACGGAAAAGCCGGTTTAGGCAGCCTCCCGCGCATTCGCCTACAGATGAATAGTCCCGATTGAGAGCGTTTCACATCAATGTCACTCAACTGTCACTGACGCCGCATAGCCTTGTCACTATTTCAGGGACGCTCCTATGCCGCACGCCGAAACCTTGCCCGTTGCAGCACCCAGCTTGACCGCCGTCCTGTTCGGCCTCAGTGGTTGCCTGGTGGATTTCGGTGCCCGGACGCGCCAACACGGGGCATATTCTGCCGAGCACGCCGAGGCTACTCCCGGCGCGCTGGACAGCCTGCTCAGTCTGCAGCGCCAACAAATTCCCTGCGCCTGGCTTGATGAATTACCCCCCGCCCTCAGCCATTCCCTGGCCGTCACCCTGCCCTCCTGGATCAGCTCATCGCAACATCCCGCAACAATCAATCCATGGCCTGCCCCGAACGCTTGCTGGCAAGCCCTGATGGCGTTGAATGTCGAACGCCTGGACGGCTGCGTGCTGGTCAGTGGCGAACCACGGTTGCTGCAATCGGGGCTGAATGCCGGGCTGTGGACGATTGGCCTGGCGTCCTGCGGATCGCTCTGCGGCCTCGCGCCCGGCGAATGGCATGCATTGACCCAAAAGGAACGCGAGCACCTGCGCGGCAAGGCGACGATGCAGCTATTCGGGCTGGGTGTGCATTCGGTGATCGATCATCTCGGCGACCTCGACACTTGCCTGGCCGATATCAGCCTGCGCCGGCTCAAGGGCGAAAAGCCCTGACCGAGATCATGCAGGTTGTGCGCAAGTGGATTAATCTAAAGGTCAGCCATAGACCTTTGGCGCGAGGCTGCGGTCTATGCCAGTGCCTATCGATAAAAGGAAGAACGCCATGCCTGCCCGCGAACTGCAAGAACAACTCAATACTCTGCGCGAGCAATTGGAACAGAATCCACCGCTCAACGAAGATGAGCGCAAAAACCTGCACGAGTTGATGGCGCAGATTGAAGCCGAGATCAAACTGGAAAGCTCAACCCAAGACACCAGCCTCGCCGACGGCGTCAACCTGGCCGTCGAACGCTTTGAACTGGAACACCCTGTTATTGCCGGCACGTTGCGCAACATCGCGCAAACCCTGGGCAACATCGGGATCTGAACCCGCCGGATACAAAAAAGCCCCGCTAGCGATAGCGGGGCTTTTTAATATCCAGGAGTTGCAATGCAATCCACTGTGGGAGCGGGCTTGCTCGCGAAAGCGGTGTGTCAGTCAGTATTGATGGTGTCTGACACACCGCTTTCGCGAGCAAGCCCGCTCCCACATTAGTGCTTTATTGGCGGACCAGGCGATGGTTCGGCAGTTGAACGGTTTCGGTGCTGCGGTACGGGTTGATATCCAGCCCGCCACGGCGCACATACCGCGCATACACCGTCAACTTCTCCGGCTTCAACAACCGCTGCAAGTCGAGGAAAATCCGCTCCACGCACTGCTCATGAAAGTCCGAGTGCTGACGGAAGCTCACGATGTATTCCAGCAAACTCGCGTGATCCAGCGCCGCGCCACGGTATTCCACCGCCACGCTGCCCCAGTCCGGCTGACTGGTGACCGGGCAGTTGGATTTGAGCAAATGGCTGTGCACGCTCTCCTCCACGATGCGCGATTCATCGCAACGCAGCAGTTCCGGACGGGGATGCTCGTAGTTGCTGACGCTGATGTCCAGGTCATCAATGCACACGCCGGGCAAGGCGACGACGCCTTCGGCTTCAACGTCCTTGAGGCTGCGGATGCGCACGCCAACCGGTTTGCCGGCAGCCGCCGACAGGTCTTTCGCCAGCGTCGCTTCGAGGCTCGCCGTATCGGCAAACGGTGTCTGGTTCAGCGAGTTCAGGTACAGCTTGAACGACTTCGACTCGATGATGTTCGGCGAATCCGCCGGGATGCTGAACTCGCCAATCGCCACGACTGGCTTGCCGGACGGCAACAGCCACGACAGCTCGAAGCAGTTCCAGAAATCCACGCCTTTATACGGCAGGGTTTCAGCCGTCAGGCCCAGCTCGGCCCATTTCGCGGTGCGCGGGATCGGGAACAGCAGGGACGGCGTGTAAGTGGCGATGTATTCGCTGGATTTGCCCAGCGGCGAGTGTTCGGCTGCGGGATGCATGGCGGAAACCTGACTGAAGAATCAGCGGATTCTACCAGCCTTTGCGCCCGCCATTGAGTGCTTACTGACTGACAGTCAACTTGCCGACCATGCCCGCCTGATAATGGCCGGGGATGTTGCAGGCAAATTCCAGGCTGGCGGCCTTGGTGAAGGTCCAGGTCAGCTCGGCGGTTTTACCCGGCTCGACGAGAACGCTATTGGGGTCGTCGTGCTTCATCATTCCATGATCCATACCCGCCATCGAACCGTGGTCCATTTCCTTCATGCCCGTAGGCGTGAGCATGCCACTCTGTTGCATCTGCAACATTTCCTGCTGGTGCTTGGCATGCATCGCCGCGTCCCCCAGGTTGAATTCGTGCAGCAACTGCCCTTTATTCACCAGCACAAAACGAATGGTCTCACCGGCCTTGATGTCGATTGCCTTGGGGGTGAACGACATGTCGCCCATCACCACTTCAACACTGCGAGTCGCCTGGGCCGCCGCAGCGGGCTGGCCGAAGTCGTAGGACTGCGCCGGGCCAGCCCACACCGGCGAACTCAACGCCAACAGACACGCCACCCGCAGTATAGGTTTGCGCAAAAACATCGTCGTACTCCAACAAGATAAGGTTCAGCCTGTGGAAAACTCTAGACTGCGGTCACTGCCCGCAACCTGACAGCCAGATTACAACTTTGTCAGGTTGACCTGTCATAACGCTGCCCACGGTATAACGCGTTCGTTCCATTTGCCCAGAGTCGCCCATGAAATTGCTGATCGTCGAAGACCAACCGAAAACCGGCCACTACCTGCGCCAGGGCCTGACCGAGGCGGGCTTCAACGCCGAACTGGTGGCCGATGGCAGCACCGGGCAACAACTGGCGCTGAGCGGCGACTACGCGCTGTTGATTCTCGACGTGATGTTGCCTGGTCGCGATGGCTGGCAGATTCTGCAAGCGGTGCGCAGTGCCGGCCTCGATACGCCCGTGCTTTTTCTGACGGCGCGTGACGCGGTGGAGGACCGGGTCCACGGCCTCGAATTGGGTGCCGACGATTACTTGGTCAAACCGTTCGCCTTCTCGGAATTGCTGGCCCGGGTGCGCAGCCTGTTGCGTCGCGGCAGCGCTTCGCCACAGGAAACCAGCCTGCAACTGGCCGATTTGCGCCTGGACCTGATCCGCCGTCGCGTTGAGCGCAGCGGCCAGCGCATCGACCTCACGGCCAAAGAATTCGCCTTGCTGGAAATGCTCCTGCGTCGTCAGGGCGAAGTCCTGCCCAAATCGCTGATTGCCTCTCAGGTCTGGGACATGAATTTCGACAGCGACACCAATGTGATCGAAGTCGCCATCCGGCGTTTGCGCCTGAAGATCGACGACGAATTCCCCAACAAACTGATCCACACCGTGCGCGGCATGGGTTACGTCCTTGAAGAGCGTGTTGCCTGATGCGGCGTCTTTCGTTGAGCAGCCGTCTGGCGTTGCTGTTTGCGGCCTGCACGGCGGTGGTTTCGCTGTTCGCCGGGGTGTTGTTCAGTCGCGCCAGCGAGGCGCACTTCGTCGAGCTCGATCAGCAATTGCTGGACGGTAAGCTGATTGGATTGCGCCGGGCGCTTCACGACATTCAATCCAGCGAGAGCAAAATCAGACTCGCGGATGAATTGAGCCGCCAGGCCGATCTGTCGCTGCGTATCACCGGCAGCGATGGCCAGCGCTGGTATGACAGTTCGACGAAGCTGCCGGACAAGCTGCCGCAGACGCCCGGTTTGTCGACCTTGAACGACGGCGGCACCGACTACCGCGTGCTGAATGCGCCGTTGTTTGTCGATAAACCTGACTCCCCGCAACTGACCTTGTTGCTGGACATCACTCATCACCAGCACTTTCTGCAACGCATGCAGCATCTGATCTGGCTGACCGTGGGGTTGTCAGCACTGGCCACGGCCCTGCTCGGTGCCTGGGCGGCGCGCAGCGGGTTGCGCCCGTTGCGGCGCATGAGTGCGGTCGCCCGCGGAGTCTCGGCACAATCACTGAATGCGCGCCTGCCCGAAGAGAACATGCCGCCAGAACTCGCGGAATTGGCCCACAGCTTCAACGCCATGCTCGGACGCCTTGATGACTCTTTTCAACGGCTCTCGGCGTTCTCCGCCGACATCGCCCACGAACTGCGCACGCCGCTGTCGAACCTGCTGACCCACACGCAGGTCACCCTCACCCGCCCCCGGCCCATCGAGGACTACCGCGAGGCGCTGCACAGCAACCTCGAAGAACTGCAATGGATGGCGCAACTGGTCAACGACATGTTGTACCTGGCCAAGGCGGATCACGGATTACTGACGCCCAAGCGCGAACCGCTGGAACTGGCGCAGGAAGTGGATCTGTTGCTGGAGTATTTTGCGCTGCTGGCGGAAGACGCTCGGGTGACGCTCACGCGGGAAGGTAACGCGCACCTGGAGGGTGACCGCAGCATGTTGCGCCGGGCGCTGTCCAATTTGCTGGACAATGCGTTGCGGTTCACGCCGGCCGAGGGTGTGGTTCGGGTGCGGATTGTCGAGCAGGCCAAAGGGGTGACCCTGACGGTTGAGAACAGTGGCGATGGGATTGACGGGGCATTGCTGCCGCGATTGTTTGACCGGTTTTATCGGGCTGATCCGGCGCGCCAGGAAGGCAGCAGCGAACATGCGGGGTTGGGGCTGGCGATTACGCAGTCGATCGTGCGTGCCCATGGCGGGCAGATTCGTTGCGAATCGGAGGGTGGGTGGACGCGGTTTGTGATTGAGTTGCCCAGAGGAGATTGAGGGCCGCAGGTCTGGCCTCTTCGCGAGCAGGCTCGCTCCCACAATGGTCCGAGTCGAGTCAGATCTAATGTGGGAGCGAGCCTGCTCGCGAAGGCGGTGTAACGGCTTACGAATACCGCAACGCGTGAGCCGGCTCGATCTTCGCCGCGCGCCAAGCCGGATAGACCGTCGCCAGGAAGCTCAAGATAAACCCCGCCGAGCAAATCAACAGCACATCCCCGCCCTGCAGTTCCGAAGGCAGGTTACTGACGAAATACACATCAGAACTGAAAATGTGCTGCCCGCTTACCCGCTCGATCCAGCCCACCAGTTCACTGACGTTCAACGCCGCAATCACGCCCAGCACGCCGCCGATCAAGGTCCCGACAATCCCGATCACGGTGCCCTGGACCATGAAGATAGCCATGATCTGCCCCGGCGTGGCGCCGATGGTGCGCAGGATCGCGATGTCCGCGCCCTTGTCGTTCACCACCATGATCAGGGTCGCGATGATGTTGAACGCCGCCACCGCGACGATCATCAGCAACAGCAGGCCGATCATGGTTTTTTCCATTTTCATCGCACTGAACAGACTGCCCTGGGTGTGGGTCCAGTCGTCGGCCTTGTAGGCAGCCCCCAAACCGCTGGCAATGTCGCTCGACACTTGCGGCGCGGCATACAGATCTTTCACCGCCAGGCGCACGCTCTGCACCTGATTCGGCTCCCAATGCTGCATCTGCGCGGCATCGGCCACGTGGATCAACGCCATCGAACCGTCCAGCTCAGCCCCGACCTTGAACACGCCAACCACGTTCAGGCGCTGCATGCGCGGGGTAATCCCGCCCGGGGCAGTGCTGACTTCCGGCACGATCAGGGTGATCTTGTCGCCGACGTTCAAACGGAAACGCCGTGCCGTGATCTCGCCAATCACCACGCCGAATTCACCCGGTTTCAAGGCATCCAGACGCCCCTGAACGATGTGCTTGGCAACGATTGAGACCTTGCCTTCCAATGCCGGATCGACGCCGCTGACCTGGATCGGCTGCATCGTGCCCTTGTAGGACAGCATGCCTTCCATCTCGGTGAACGGCACCGCGGCCGTGACTTCCGGATTTTTCATCGCCGCCGCTGCAACCGGCTGCCAATCGTCAATCGGATTCACGCCGACGATGGTCGCGTGCGGCACCATGCCGAGGATCCGCGAGCTCATTTCGCGTTGGAAGCCGTTCATCACCGACAACACCACGATCATCGCCAGCACGCCGAGGGCGAGGCCGATCATCGAGGTCATCGAGATGAAGGAAACAAAGCGATTGCGGCGCTTGGCGCGGGTATAGCGCGCGCCGATGAAGATCGATAACGGTCTGAACATTCGCTGGGCACCGTATAAAAATAAAAGACCCGACGTCGTTCAAGACGCCGGGTTTCGGTCAATCAGATGGGCGTCAGGCAACCTTCCTGCAAATGCAGGACGCGATCCATCTGGCGAGCCAGGTTCATGTCATGGGTCACCACCAGGAACGCGGTGCGCATCGAGGTGCTGAGTTCCAGCATCAAATCCTGAATGCCCTGGGCGGTGTGGGAGTCGAGGTTGCCGGTCGGCTCGTCGAGCATCACCAGGCCTGGCTTGTTCACCAGGGCACGGGCGATGGCGACGCGCTGACGTTCGCCACCGGACAACTCGGACGGTTTGTGTTCCAGGCGATGGCCCAGCCCTACCCGCTCCAGCAATGCCGTGGCGCGCTGACGTGCTTGCGGGATCGCAGTCTTGCCGATCAGCAACGGCATGCAGACGTTTTCCAGCGCGGTGAATTCCGGCAGCAAGTGGTGGAACTGGTACACGAAGCCGAGGGAACGGTTACGCAGCAGGCCGCGATTCTTCTCGCTCAGTGCCGACAGTTCTTCACCGTCGAGCCAGACGCTACCCTTGGTCGGCGTATCCAGACCGCCCAACAGGTTGAGCAAAGTACTTTTGCCCGAACCCGAGGTGCCGACAATCGCCACACGCTCGCCCGGGTGCAACTCCAGTTGCAGACCGGCCAGCACTTCCACCGACTCAGGGCCTTCCTCGTAGGATTTGCCCAGGTTGCGGCAGCTCAAGATTGCTTTATCACTCATGCCCGACTCACTCATAACGTAGCGCCTCCGCAGGCTGGGTGCGCGCGGCACGCCAGGCTGGATACAGGGTGGCGAGGAAACTCAGGACCAACGCCGCGCCGCAGACCATCAAGACGTCCTGGCTCTGCACTTGCGACGGCAGGTAATCGATGAAGTACACGTCGGCGTTGAGGAATTTATGGCCGATCACGCCTTCGAGGGCCGAGATCGCGGCGCTGACGTTCAACGCGGCGAAGATCCCGACCACGGCGCCGATCAGCGTACCGACCACGCCGATGACGGTGCCCTGCACCATGAAGATCGCCATGATCGTGCGCGGCGTGGCGCCCAGGGTGCGCAGAATCGCGATATCGCCCTTCTTGTCGTTCACCACCATCACCAGTGTGGAAATGATGTTGAACGCGGCAACGGCGACGATCAGCAACAACAGCAGGCCGATCATGGCTTTTTCCATGCGGATCGCCTGATACAGGTTGCCGTGGGTGCGGGTCCAGTCGCGGGCGTAATAACGGTCTTCGCCCAGTTGTTGAGCGATGCTCCACGCGGTGCGCGGCGCCTGGAACAGGTCGTCGAACTTCAGGCGGATGCCCTGCACCTGATCCGGCTTCCAGCGGTGCAGCCTGGCCAGATCCTGCAAGTTGGTGATGCCCAGGTAACCGTCCAGCTCACCGGCGCCGACATGGAAGATGCCGACCACGGTAAAGCGTTTCATGCGCGGGAACATGCCGGCCGGGGTCACGGTGACTTCCGGCGCGACAAACGTCAGCTTGTCGCCGAGGGCCGCACCGAGCTTGGCCGCGGCCTTGTCGCCGATGACGATGCCGAATTCACCCGGCACGAGATCGTCGAGTTTGCCCTGCTGCATGAAGTTATCAATGATCGAGACGTTGCGCTCCAGCGCAGGGTCGATGGCATTGAGCAGGACTTTGGAGACTTTTCCGTTGTTGGTCAGCAAACCCTGCATCTGGGTAAACGGCGCCACGGCCGTCACCTGCGGGTTCTGCTTGACCTTGGCGGCCAGGCTTTGCCAGTCACTGATCGGCTCGCCGGACTCGATGGTCGCGTGGGGCACCATGCCCAGCACGCGGGTGCGCATCTCATGATCGAAGCCGTTCATGACCGACAGCACCACAATCATCACCACCACGCCGAGGGCGAGACCGATCATTGAAGTCAGGGAAATGAACGACACAAAATGATTGCGACGCTTTGCACGGGTATAACGCGTGCCAATAAATACGAAGAGAGGTCTGAACATGTCGGGGCTTGTTCGGAGGGAAAAGGAACGTCCTTGTGGCGGGGGTCGATAACCAGCTTTACACTCAGACCACCGCCGCTACCATGGGTTCGCCATGTCGACATTAGATGAAGAAGATCGCCGCGAATACTACCGTATCGAGGACACGATCGCACTGGAAATTCGGACCCTGTCCGCTCCCGAGGCCGCAGGCCTGGAAGTGTTGCAGGATGCTTCTCCACTGTTCAACTTGCTCAGCGAATTGCACCTGAGCGAATTCGAGTCGCAACACCTGCTACGCCAGATCAGTGAGCGTGACCGCAACCTCGCGGCGTTCCTGAAATCCCAGAACAAACGCATCGATTTACTCAGCCAGGTGATCGCAATCACGGTGCTCGGGCAGATCGGCGAGCCGCAGCCGGTGATTATTTCCGAAGGCGGCATCGACTTTCAGTACCCGACGCCTATCGCCGTGGGTGCGCACCTGTCGGTCAAACTGGTGTTGATGCCGCAAGCCCTCGGCCTGTTGCTGCGAGCCCGCGTCACCCATTGCGACCGCAAGGCGGGTGCCTTTGACGTCGGCACCGAGTTCGAGCGCCCGACCGATGCCCAACGGCAGTTGCTGGCCCGCTACATTTTGCAGAAGCAGGCCCAGGAACGACGACTGGCCCGCGAAAACGAATCAGGCATTTAATTTAAGGAAGAACCGTGACCCTCATCTACGGCCATCGCGGCGCCAAGGGCGAAGCACCGGAAAACACCCTGACCAGCTTTCAGGAATGCCTCAAACACGGCGTGCGCCGTTGCGAACTGGACCTGCACCTGTCCATGGACAACGAGTTGATGGTCATCCACGACCCGACACTCAAGCGCACCACTGACCGTCGCGGCAAAGTCGTCGAACACACGGCGGCCGAGTTGGTGACTTACGACGCACGCAAAGGTGGCCCGGGCTGGATCAAGCCGTGCCCGATTCCGACGCTGGAAGAGTTGTTCGAGAAGTGCGACTTCGATCACTGGCAGCTGGAAGTCAAAAGCGCCTCACGTACCCGCGCCGCGACAACGGTGTTGGCGATTCGTGAAATGGCTCAGCGTTTCGGCCTGCTCGACAAGGTCACGATCACCTCGAGTTCACGCGAAGTGTTGAAAGCTGCGCTGGACCTGGTGCCGGATGTGTCTCGCGGGTTAGTCGCCGAATACGCCTGGCTCGACCCATTGAAGGTTGCGCAAAGCTATGGCTGTGAAATTCTGGCGTTGAACTGGACCCTGTGTACGCCGGAACGCCTGCAGAAGGCGCAGCGTCAAGGTCTGCATGTGTCGGTGTGGACAGTCAACGAGCCCGCGCTGATGCGCAGACTCGCCGACTTCGGCGTTGACAGCCTGATTACAGACTTTCCCGGTTTGGCCAGCGCCACGCTCGAGAATTGCTGAAATCGGTCTCCCCGGCCGGCTCAGGCCACCGGCCGGAGCCGCTCAAAAAAGCCGGTTGAGGCCATCGTACGCCGCTACCCGATAGGCTTCAGCCATGGTCGGGTAGTTGAACGTCGTGTTGACGAAATACTTCAGGGTGTTCAGTTCGCCCGGCTGGCTCATGATCGCCTGACCGATGTGCACGATCTCCGACGCCTGATAACCGAAACAGTGAACGCCCAGCACTTCCAGGGTTTCGCGGTGGAACAGGATCTTCAGCATGCCCTGAGGCTCGCCCGCGATCTGTGCACGCGCCATGCTCTTGAAGAACGCCTTGCCCACTTCGTACGGCACCTTGGCCTGGGTCAGCTCCTGCTCGTTCTTGCCGATCGAGCTGATCTCCGGAATGGTGTAGATGCCGGTCGGCACGTCATTCACGAAGCGCCAGCTGTTGTTATCGACGATGCTGCCAGCGGCCGAACGGCCCTGGTCGTGGGCGGCACTCGCCAGGCTCGGCCAGCCAATCACGTCACCGGCACCGTAAATGTTCGGTACGCAGGTGCGGTAGGCTTCGTCGACTTCGATCTGACCACGGCTGTTGACCTTCACGCCGATGTTTTCCAGACCCAACTGATCGGTGTTGCCGGTACGGCCGTTGCACCAGAGCAAGGCATCGGCCTTGATCTTCTTGCCGGACTTGAGGTGCAGGATCACACCGTTGTCCACGCCTTCGACGCGGTCGTAGTCTTCGTTGTGGCGAACCGTGATGTTGTTGTTGCTGAAGTGGTAGCTCAACGCCTGGGAAATTTCCGAGTCGAGGAAGCTCAGCAACTGACCGCGGTTGTCCACCAGCTCAACCAGCACACCCAGGCCGCTGAAGATCGACGCGTATTCGCAACCGATTACGCCAGCGCCGTAAACGATGAGTTTGCGCGGGGTGTGGCCGAGGCTGAGGATGGTGTCGCTATCGTAGATACGCGGGTGGTGGAAATCGATGTCCGCCGGGCGATAAGGACGCGAGCCGGTGGCGATGATGATGTGCTTGGCCACCAGTTTTTCGACTACACCGTTGGCGCAGACCACTTCGATGGTTTGCTCGTCGGCGAAGCTGCCGGTGCCGAAGAACACGTCGACGCGGTTACGGGCGTAGTAGCCAGTGCGTGAAGCGACTTGTTTGGAAATGACTTTCTCGGCGCTTTTCAGCACGTCCGGAAACGAGAACCAGCGCGGCTCACCAATGGCCCGGAACATCGGGTTGGTGTTGAACTGCATGATCTGCCGGACCGAGTGACGCAGTGCCTTGGACGGGATGGTACCCAGGTGGGTGCAGTTGCCGCCGACCTGGCGACGGCTATCGACCATCGCCACCTTGCGCCCTGCCTTGGCGGCGTTCATTGCCGCGCCTTCTCCCGCCGGGCCGGAACCCAGCACCACCACGTCGTAGTTGTAGACAGCCATGCGTACTCCTCAGAACAGGCCGCGGCGCCATCGGCACCCTGCGGCTAAATCACGCCGATCTGCGGCGTGAAGGAACAATTTGGGGCCAGTGCAGAACCCGGACACAGTCTATAGAAGCGTCAACGCCGCGCACATTAACCCTTGGTCGCGTCGTAGGCTAGTTTTGCCTGCACTACAACGCCAGTCTTCACTGCTTGAATCATTGCCATCACTCGGTTTTGCCGCCACTGAGGCGTTCAAAAGCCTGATTGGTGCGTGTGACGAATCCTGTATCGGCACGAATCACAAAGAATGCACCAATGTCATGTGCCTGGGCATAGTCCCAACCCCGTTCAGGCCCGAGAATCAGCAACAACGTCGATAGTCCATCGGCCATCAACGCTGAAGGATGAATCACCGTGACTGACGCCAGGGTGTGCAGGATCGGTGCACCGGTGCGCGCATCGAAGGTGTGGGAATAACGCCTTCCGTCCTGCACGAAATAATTTCGGTAGTCACCCGATGTGGAAACGCCATAACCGTCGACGGCAATAATGCGCTCAGCCACTTGCTGGTCATCGCGGGGTTCTTCCAGGGCTATTCGCCAGGGTGAACCGTCGAGTTTCTTGCCGGCAGCCTTGAGCTCGCCCGTGGCTTCGGCGAGGTAATCGTGAATACCCAAGGATTCGAGCCTTGCAGCAATGGTGTCGACGGCATAACCGGCGGCGATGCTGTTGAAGTCGACTTCGACAGCGGCGTCCTTGCACAACTGATCGCGGTCGATGCGCAGATGCTGATAGCCGACGCGCTGCCGTACTTCGGCCAGCGCCTGAGCGCTGGGGACTTTTTCCTCGCGGGCCTGCGGGCCAAATCCCCACAGGTTCAGCAGCGGCTCTACGGTAAGGTCGTAGGAGCCTTCGCTTTGCTCTGACAGTTGTTCACCGACGCGAATCAATTTGAGGATCGACGCCGGCATTTTCTGACAGCGATTGGGCGGGAGATCGTTGAAGCGTTCGATGTCGGAGTCGCTGCGGTAGGTGGACATTTGTTGATCGACTTCAGCGAGGATCTTTTCGACCTGAACACGAACCTCTGACGGGGCGGGAAGCCCGGGATGGCGCAGGTACTTGATCGAATACGTGCTGCCCATGGTCGGGCCGCCGAAGGTTTCCAGGCTGTCGCCGTTGCCACAACCGCACAAAACGCCGGCCAGAACCACAAGTGCGCCCCATCGTCCAGTTAACAAATCTTCATCTCCCCTCAAAACCGCGCCCGCCATTATGGGCCTCAGAGCGCAGGAGAGCGAGGTCTGCCAGCGCCCGCCAATCAAACGTAAAACCTGTGGGAGCGAGCCTGCACACGATAGCGGTGACAGGACTTACGACCGCCACACACAGGTGCAGCGTTTTCAAACAAGATCCAGCGTGAGTGCCTAAAAATGTCCTCCAATACGAGCAACGGCAAAGCAATTTTTCGCGTCGTCAGCGGAAACTTCCTGGAGATGTTCGACTTTATGGTCTACGGCTTTTACGCTACGGCCATCGCCAAAACCTTCTTCCCTACCGACAGCGCTTTCGCTTCCCTGATGTTGTCACTGGCCACTTTCGGTGCCGGCTTCCTGATGCGCCCGCTGGGCGCGATTTTCCTCGGCGCCTACATCGACCGACATGGTCGTCGCAAAGGCTTGATCATCACCCTGGCCATGATGGCCGCCGGCACGGTGCTGATTGCCTGCGTGCCGGGTTACGCCACGCTGGGCGTCGCGGCGCCGCTGATCGTGTTGTTCGGTCGACTGCTGCAAGGCTTCTCGGCCGGCGTGGAATTGGGCGGCGTATCGGTGTATCTCGCCGAGATTTCGACGCCGGGTCGCAAGGGCTTTTTTGTCAGTTGGCAGTCCGCCAGCCAACAAGCCGCTGTGGTGTTCGCCGGCCTGCTCGGCGTCGGTTTGAACCACTGGCTCAGCCCGGAACAAATGGGTGACTGGGGCTGGCGCGTGCCGTTCCTGATCGGCTGCATGATCGTGCCGGTGATCTTCGTGATTCGCCGTTCGCTGGAAGAAACGCCGGAGTTCCAGGCGCGTAAACACCGCCCGTCCCTGCGGGACATCATCCGTTCGATCAGTCAGAACTTCGGCATTGTTATCGCCGGCATGGCGTTGGTGGTAATGACCACCGTGTCGTTCTACCTGATCACCGCTTACACCCCGACTTTCGGTAAAGCCGAACTGCATCTGTCGGACCTGGATGCGCTGCTGGTGACGGTGTGCATCGGCCTGTCGAACTTCTTCTGGCTGCCGGTGATGGGCACCGTATCTGACAAGATCGGACGTAAACCCCTACTGTTGGCGGCGACGATTCTGGCAATCCTCACCGCTTATCCGGCCCTGTCGTGGCTGGTGGCGAACCCGAGCTTCAGCCATTTGCTGATTGTCGAGTTGTGGCTGTCGTTCCTGTATGGCTCGTACAACGGCGCCATGGTGGTGGCGCTGACCGAGATCATGCCGGTTGAGGTTCGTACGACTGGTTTCTCGTTGGCTTACAGTTTGGCGACGGCAACGTTTGGCGGGTTTACCCCGGCGGCGTGTACGTATCTGATTCATGTGCTGGACAACAAGGCTGCGCCGGGGATCTGGCTCAGCGGTGCGGCGGTGCTGGGGTTGATCGCGACGCTGGTGTTGTTCCGAGGTAACAAACATGAGCTGCGGACGGCGAAAGCGGCAGTAGTCGGCGGCGCCTGATCCATCGCCTTCGCGAGCAAGCCCGCTCCCACATTTGACCGAGTTGTCCAGGCGGACACGGTCATATGTGGGAGCGGGCTTGCTCGCGAAGAGGCCGGCACCGACAACACACCCAACGGACCAAACTACACAAACAAAAACGCCCCGACCTGGGTCGGGGCGTTTTCATATGCAGCTAACGCTTAGCGCGGGAACGCTGGCGGGTTTACACCGGCCATGTCTTCCATCACGCGTACCACCTGGCAGCTGTAACCGAATTCGTTGTCGTACCAAACGTACAGAACAACGCGGTTGTCTTGGGTGATGGTTGCTTCAGCGTCCACAACGCCTGCGTGGCGCGAGCCAACGAAGTCGGTGGAAACCACTTCCTGCGAGTTGACGTAGTCGATTTGCTTATGCAGATCGGAGTGCATGGCCATCTGGCGCAGGTACTCGTTGATCTCTTCGCGAGTGGTGGCTTTCTCAAGGTTCAGGTTGAGAATGGCCATCGACACGTTTGGCGTCGGAACGCGGATCGCGTTACCGGTCAGCTTGCCGGCCAGCTCAGGCAGTGCCTTGGCAGCAGCGGTGGCTGCACCGGTCTCGGTGATTACCATGTTCAGCGCGGCACTACGGCCACGGCGATCGCCTTTGTGGAAGTTGTCGATCAGGTTCTGGTCGTTGGTGTACGAGTGAACGGTTTCAACGTGACCATTTACGATGCCGAACTTGTCGTTCACCGCTTTGAGCACCGGCACGATGGCGTTGGTGGTGCAGGAAGCGGCGGAAACGATCTTGTCGTCAGCGGTGATATCACCGTGGTTGATGCCGTGAACGATGTTCTTCAGCTTGCCTTTGCCAGGCGCGGTCAGAACAACGCGGTCGATACCCGGGCAAGCCAGGTGTTGACCCAGACCCTCGGCGTCACGCCATACACCGGTGTTGTCCACCAGCAGCGCGTCTTTGATGCCGTACTGGGTGTAATCCACTTCAGTCGGGTTCTTCGCGTAGATAACCTGGATCAGGTTGCCGTTGGCGGTGATGGTGTTGTTGGCTTCATCAATGGTGATGGTGCCATCGAACGGACCATGAACCGAGTCACGACGCAGCAGGCTTGCACGCTTGACCAGATCGTTCTCGGCGCCCTTGCGGACAACGATGGCGCGCAGACGCAGGCCGTCGCCACCACCGGTTTTCTCGATAAGGATACGCGCCAGCAGACGACCGATACGACCGAAGCCGTACAGGACAACGTCGGTGCCTTTGCGGGCGGAAGCGTTCTGCTGACCAACGACGTCAGCCAGTTCTTCACGGACGAACTGCTCGGCAGTGCGACCTTTGCCTTCGGCCTTGAATTTGACCGCAAGCTTGCCCAGGTCTACCGAAGCGGCGCCGAGCTTGAGCTCGCTCATCGCCTTGAGCAGCGGGAATGTTTCGTGGACGGACAATTCGCTGTCATCGGACTGACGATGACGGGCAAAGCGGTGAGCTTTGAGAATCGCAATGACTGAACGGTTGATCAGGCTGCGGCCATAGATCGAGCTCACCACGTTGTTATTGCGGTAGAGCTGACCGATAAGCGGAATCATCGCTTCTGCGAGTGCTTCACGGTCGATCCATTCACCAAGACACTGGTCGGGCTTCTGAGTCACGGGAACCTTCCACATGTAGGGGCAGAAAAAAGGGGCTACATTATGCCGCCGACTCCCTCCCGTAGCAATGCGCGCTTGTCGTGCGATCCGTAACATTTTCCGGTTCAAAAAAATCACGCCGCGCCGAAGCCCAATAAAACCGGGGCTTCCAGCGCAGTCAATTTTTTGGAGACAACGCTACCTTATCCGTAACCCTCCGTAACACTGGTTGGTTTTGCCACTACATAATCAGCAAATATCAGTAAAAAAGCGGCGGATTTTGTCTTTACCACTACATTTCGCCAAACCTGCGTAATAGACACAGTCTGCAACTGACAGGCGGCACCCGAGGCCGCTACAATTACCGACTTTGTCGCAACGCTTGGAGCTCAACCTTCCGTGCCCGTTCTGCGTCTACCGCTTCTCCCTGCCGCGGCAGGTAAACAGCACTGGGGCAACCTGCCCGGTGCCGCCCTCAGCCTGGCCATCGCCGAGGCTGCCAGCGCTGCCAAGCGCTTTACCCTGCTGCTGACCGCCGACAGCCAAAGTGCCGAACGGCTGGAGCAGGAGCTGAGTTTCTTCGCCCCGGATTTGCCCGTATTGCATTTCCCGGACTGGGAAACCCTGCCCTACGATCTGTTTTCGCCGCACCAGGACATTATTTCCCAGCGCATCTCCGCCCTTTACCGGTTGCCGGAGCTGAGCCATGGCGTGCTGGTGGTGCCGATCACCACCGCTCTGCATCGCCTGGCGCCGACCAAGTTCCTGCTCGGTAGCAGCCTGGTGCTGGACGTTGGCCAGAAGCTCGACGTCGAACAAATGCGTACGCGGCTTGAAGCCAGCGGCTACCGCTACGTCGACACGGTGTACGAGCATGGCGAGTTCACGGTGCGCGGCTCGCTGATCGACCTGTTTCCGATGGGCAGCAAACTGCCGTTCCGCATCGACCTGTTCGACGACGAAATCGAAACGCTGCGCACGTTCGATCCGGAAAACCAGCGTTCCATCGACAAGGTCGACACCGTACGCCTGCTGCCTGCACGTGAATTTCCGCTGCAAAAAGATGCGGTCACTCGCTTCAAGGCACGCTTCCGTGAACGCTTCGACGTCGACTTCCGCCGCTGCCCGATCTTTCAGGACCTGAGCAGCGGGATTACGCCGGCCGGTATCGAGTACTACCTGCCGCTGTTCTTCGACGAAACCTCGACGCTGTTCGATTACCTGCCGCAGGACACGCAAGTGTTTTCCCTGCCCGGCATCGAGCAAGCGGCGGAGAATTTCTGGAACGACGTGCGCAATCGTTATGAAGAGCGCCGCGTCGATCCGTCCCGTCCTTTATTACCGCCGGCCGAGCTGTTCCTGCCGGTGGAAGATTGCTTTGCCCGCCTGAAAAACTGGCCGCGTGTGGTGGCCAGTCAACAGGACGTGGAAACCGGCGTCGGCCGCGAGCGCTTCCCGGCGCGGGAACTGCCGAACCTGGCCATCGAAGCCAAGGCCACTCAGCCATTGGCGGCACTGGCGGGTTTCCTCGACGAATTCCCTGGACGCGTACTGTTTACCGCCGAATCGGCGGGCCGTCGTGAAGTGCTGCTGGAGTTGCTCGAACGCCTGAAACTGCGACCGAAAACCGTCGACAGCTGGCCCGACTTCGTCGCGAGCAAAGAGCGCTTGGCAATCACCATCGCCCCGCTCGACGAAGGCCTGGTGCTCGACAATCCGGCCTTGGCGCTGGTGGCCGAAAGCCCGTTGTTCGGTCAGCGCGTCATGCAGCGCCGTCGCCGTGAAAAACGCGCCGACGCCAACAACGATGCGGTCATCAAGAACCTCACTGAGCTGCGCGAAGGCGCGCCAGTGGTGCACATCGATCACGGCGTCGGTCGCTACCTCGGGCTGGCCACGCTCGAAATCGACGATCAGGCCGCCGAATTCCTCACGCTGCAATACGCCGAAGGCGCCAAATTGTACGTGCCGGTGGCCAACCTGCACCTGATCGCTCGCTACACCGGCAGCGATGATGCCTTGGCCCCGCTGCACCGTCTCGGCTCCGAAACCTGGCAAAAAGCCAAGCGTAAAGCCGCCGAACAGGTGCGCGATGTCGCCGCCGAGTTGCTCGACATTTATGCCCGTCGCGCCGCCCGTGAAGGTTATGCGTTCGAAGATCCGAAAGCCGACTACGCAACCTTCAGCGCTGGTTTCCCGTTCGAAGAAACGCCCGACCAGCAAACCACCATCGAAGCGGTGCGTGCCGACATGCTCGCGCCGAAGCCGATGGACCGCCTGGTCTGCGGCGACGTGGGTTTCGGCAAGACCGAAGTGGCCATGCGCGCTGCCTTCATTGCGGTGCACGGCGGTCGTCAGGTGGCGATCCTGGTGCCGACCACCCTGCTCGCCCAACAGCACTACAACAGCTTCCGCGATCGCTTCGCCGATTGGCCAGTGACCGTGGAAGTGATGAGCCGCTTCAAGTCGACCAAGGAAGTGAACGCCGCGGTCGCGGACCTCGCCGAAGGCAAGATCGACATCGTGATCGGCACGCACAAGCTGCTGCAAGATGACGTGAAGATCAAGAACCTCGGGCTGGTCATCATCGACGAAGAACACCGTTTTGGTGTGCGTCAGAAGGAACAGCTCAAGGCCCTGCGCAGTGAAGTCGACATCCTGACCCTGACCGCCACGCCGATTCCGCGCACGCTGAACATGGCCGTGTCGGGCATGCGCGACCTGTCGATCATCGCCACCCCGCCCGCGCGTCGCCTGTCGGTGCGGACCTTCGTCATGGAGCAGAACAAGAGCACGGTCAAAGAGGCCCTGCTCCGTGAATTGCTGCGTGGCGGCCAGGTTTACTACCTGCACAACGACGTGAAGACCATCGAGAAATGCGCCGCCGACCTCGCCGAACTGGTGCCGGAAGCACGCATCGGCATCGGCCACGGGCAAATGCGCGAGCGCGAACTCGAACAGGTGATGAGCGACTTCTACCACAAGCGCTTCAACGTGCTGATCGCCTCGACCATCATCGAGACCGGCATCGACGTGCCGAGCGCCAACACCATCATCATCGAGCGTGCCGACAAATTCGGCCTGGCGCAGCTGCACCAGTTGCGCGGCCGTGTCGGGCGCAGTCACCACCAGGCTTACGCGTACTTGCTGACGCCGCCGCGCCAGCAGATCACCCCGGATGCGGAAAAGCGCCTGGAAGCGATCGCCAACACCCAGGACCTCGGCGCAGGCTTCGTGCTCGCGACCAACGACCTGGAAATCCGTGGCGCCGGCGAACTGCTGGGTGATGGTCAGAGCGGGCAGATCCAGGCGGTTGGTTTTACGCTGTACATGGAAATGCTCGAACGCGCGGTGAAGTCGATCCGCAAGGGCGAGCAGCCGAACCTCGATCAGCCGCTGGGCGGTGGACCGGAAGTCAATCTGCGCGTACCGGCATTGATTCCCGAAGATTATCTGCCGGACGTTCACGCCCGATTGATTCTCTACAAACGCATCGCGTCGGCCACCGACGAAGAAGGCCTCAAGGACCTGCAAGTCGAGATGATCGACCGATTCGGCCTGTTGCCGGAGCCAACCAAGAACCTGATGCGCATCACCGCGTTGAAGTTGCAGGCCGAATTGCTGGGCATCAAGAAAGTCGACGGCGGCCCGCAAGGTGGCCGAATCGAGTTCGCGGCACAGACACCGGTCGACCCGCTGACGCTGATCAAACTGATTCAGGGCCAGCCCAAACGCTACAAATTCGAAGGGGCCACGATGTTTAAATTCATGGTGCCTATGGAGCGTGCGGAAGAACGCTTTAATACTGTAGAGGCGCTGCTTGAGCTCCTTATCCCGAAAACTGCTTGAAGGACGCCGCATGCGCCTGTTCCGCTCTCTGACCCTGCTGTTAACGCTGGTCGCACCCACGGCGTTTGCCGATGATCTGTATCAGATTGAAATGATTCTGGTCCGGCAAAACGCCGTCCCCGCTATCGTCAGCCGTGCTGCACCGGAAGACTGGGCCGCCGGCGCGCAGCCCATCAGCAAGGACAGCCTGCGTACGCCGAGCCTGAATGGCGAGGTGGAAAAACTCACAGCCAGCGCGGACTACACCGTGTTGCTGCACAAAGCCTGGCAACAAACGCTCGGCGAACAAGGCAGCAAAGTGGCAATCAGCGATGGCAAGGAACAATATGGTCAGTTCCCGATCGAGGGCACGCTGAACCTGAAACTGGGACGCTTCACCGACGTCGACGCCGACTTCTGGGTCAATCAGATCGACGGCGATGGCATGGTCACCGCCAGCGAACGCCTCAAGCAAGAAAGCCATACCAAGAACGGCCAGCTGAACTTCCTCGACAACGGTCACCTCGGCCTGTTGATCAAGATCACCTCGCTCACTGCCCCTGCGCCTCGGCCAGTCCCCGATGAAATACCGGACTGATTGAAGTCCCTATGCCCTCGACCCTGAGCAAACCCCTGGCACCTTCCTGGGTCAGCCGATTCAAAGAGCAAAGCCTGGAGCGTGGCCGCCGCTACGCGCTGGAGAATCGTGTCAGGATCGTCGAGGTCGGTGACGCCACGATCACCGCGGCGTGCGAAGGCTCTGGCGGCAATGTGTACCGTCAGACCATTCGCTTGCGTGAGTCAGCCAAAGCCACCTTGCTGATGGTCGATGCCACCTGTACTTGCCCGGTTCACAGTAACTGCAAACATTGCGCGGCGGTGCTGCTCAAAGTCCAGGAAACACTGGCCTACCCGGCGGCAGCCCAAGACGCCGAATTGCTGGAAAAACTCCAGGCCGTGCTGGAAAACCGCGGGCCGAAAGCGCCTCCGCAAGTGCTTGTGGATAACGTGCAACCGGTGCCTCGCCTGTGGCTGGCGAGTGTCGAGTTCAGTGCTTTCGAGCCACGCAACGGCAAAATGCAGCGTTACATTCAACATCGCGCCGCACTGTCGTTCAGCTATCTGGATGAATACGTTGCCGGGCAGAAGAACACCGACATCCTGATCCGCCAGGAAACCCAGACGCTGCGGATAAAACGCCACCCGGATGTGGAACAAACCTACAGGGAGCAGCTGCGAATCCTCGGCTTCAAAATCGCCACCCGGCAAAGCAAGGCCTTGCCGGAAAGTGCCGGCGAGCTCTACGAGATGGTTAACGACAGCGCCTGGCTGACGTTCACCCTCAACGAATTGCCGAAGCTGCGCACTCAAGGCTGGGAGTTGCAGATCGACGAAGATTTCGGTTTCGATCTGACCGCTGTGGACGACTGGTACGCCACCGTCGAGCAAGCACCGGAGCGCGACTGGTTTGATCTTGAGCTAGGGATCATCGTCAACGGTGAGCGCCTGAGTTTGCTGCCGATCCTGTTGAACCTGATGCGCTCGCACACTGAAATCCTCAACCCGGAACGCCTCGCCCGACGTCGCGACGACGAGCTGATTCTGGTGAACATTCCCAATCGGCCGAATTCCGAGTACGGTCCGCTGCAAGTCGCCCTGCCCTTCGGCCGCTTGAAGCCGGTGCTGGCGACGCTCGGCGAGTTCTATCTGCAAGAGCCCGGCGAAACTACGCTGCGTTTGAGCAAGGCGGACGCCACGCGCCTGAATCCGCTGGAAGACTTGCCGCTGCTCTGGGAGGGCGGCGAACAGATCCGCACCTTTGCCCAGCGTTTGCGCGACATCAAGGACTACACGGCGACGGCACCTGAAGGCCTGAACGCGACATTGCGCCCCTATCAGCTGGAAGGCCTGAGCTGGATGCAGTCATTGCGGCAACTGGAAGTCGGCGGGATTCTCGCGGACGACATGGGCCTGGGCAAAACCCTACAAACCCTGGCGCATGTTCTCACTGAAAAAGCGGCTGGGCGCCTCGACCGGCCCTGCATGGTGGTGATGCCCACCAGCCTGATCCCGAACTGGCTCGACGAAGCCGCGCACTTCACGCCGCGACTCAAAGTGCTGGCGCTGTACGGCGCCAGTCGCAAAAAACACTTCGACCACTTGGCCGACTACGATCTGATCCTGACCACGTATGCGCTGCTGCCCAAAGACGTCGAGCGTCTGGCCTTGCAGCCATTGCACGTGCTGGTGCTGGATGAAGCGCAGTACATCAAGAATCCCAACAGCAAGGCGGCCCAGGCGGCCCGCGAGCTGAACGCGCGCCAGCGTTTGTGCCTGAGCGGTACGCCGCTGGAAAACCACCTCGGTGAGCTGTGGTCGCTGTTCCACTTTCTGCTGCCCGGCTGGCTGGGCGACGTGAAAAGCTTCAACCGCGATTACCGCGTGCCGATTGAAAAGCGTGCCAGTGAAGTCAGGCTCCAGCACCTCAATGGCCGGATCAAACCGTTCCTGTTGCGCAGGACCAAGGAACAGGTCGCGACGGAATTGCCGCCGAAGACCGAAATCATTCACTGGGTCGAACTCAACGAAGCCCAGCGCGATGTGTACGAAACCATGCGCTTGGCGATGGACAAGAAAGTCCGCGACGAGATCACCCGCAAAGGCGTGGCGCGCAGCCAGATCATCATTCTCGAAGCGCTGCTGAAGCTGCGTCAGGTGTGCTGTGATTTACGCTTGGTCAACGATGCCGTCCTGCCGACGCGTGGCAGCACATCGGGCAAGCTCGACAGCCTGATGGAAATGCTTGAGGAGTTGTTTGAAGAGGGTCGACGGATTCTGCTGTTCTCGCAGTTCACGTCAATGCTGGCGCTTATCGAGGTCGAACTGAAAAAGCGTGGCGTCGAGTACGCGCTGCTGACCGGACAGACCCGCGACCGGCGTGCGCCGGTGAAGGACTTTCAGAGCGGCAAGCGTCAGATTTTTCTGATCAGCCTGAAGGCCGGCGGTGTTGGTTTGAACCTGACGGAAGCGGATACGGTGATTCACTACGATCCATGGTGGAACCCGGCGACGGAGAATCAGGCGACTGACCGGGCGTATCGTATCGGCCAGGAGAAACCGGTATTCGTCTACAAGATGATTGCCCGAGGCACGGTGGAAGAGAAGATTCAGCATCTGCAGAAAGAAAAATCCGACCTGGCGGCTGGCGTACTGGATGGACGCAAGACCGGAGACTGGAAGTTGCAGAGCGATGATATTGAAGCGTTGTTTGCGCCGTTGCCGGACAAGCTCGAAAAGCGCTGAGATCTATTGCACCAGACAGATTGCTATCGCGGGCAAGCCACGCTCCCACAGGAAATCACTGAACCTGTGGGAGCGTGGCTTGCCCGCGATTGAGTCAACTCGTTGTAAAGGCTGACTTACCCCTTCAACACCCGCGCCAACGTCGACTTCACCTTCCCCATCCCGTCATGCAACGCCTGCTCGATCTCGGCCATGGTGATCACCGCCGTCGACTTGCCCGCCGCCGGGTTCACCACCAGCGCCAGGCACGCGTAATCCAGTTCCAGCTCACGCGCCAGTGCCGCTTCCGGCATACCGGTCATGCCGACGATGTCGCAGCCATCACGCTCAAGTCGCGCGATTTCAGCAACGGTTTCCAGCCGCGGGCCCTGTGTGCAGGCATACACGCCATGACTGCTGTAACCCACACCTTCAGCCGCCAGCGCCGCGATCAGTTGCTGACGCAACGGTTCGCTGTAGGGATAGCTGAAGTCGATGTGGGTGACGTGTTCCAGGTCATCGGCGAAATAGGTGTGTTCACGGCCACTGGTATAGTCGATCAGCTGATGCGGCACGCAAAAATGCCCGGTGCCCATCGCCGCATGAATGCCGCCCACGGCGTTGACCGCTAGGATCGCTTCGGCGCCCGCCTGCTTCAATGCCCAGAGGTTAGCGCGGTAGTTCACCTGATGCGGTGGCAAACGGTGCGGATGTCCATGACGCGCGAGGAACAACACTTCCTTGCCGGCGTATTCGCCGATATGAATCTCGGCCGAAGGCGGACCGTAAGGCGTGTCCACCGCCAGTGACTGACGAATGCTCAGGCCTTCGAGTTGAGTCAGGCCGGTGCCACCGATAATCGCGTAAACCGTCATAACGTAAAGTCCTTATTCAATCAGTTGAGCGTCTTTGAGCGCACCGACAGCCGCCAGCCAGCGCGGGTTCTGCCGGTATTCGGTATTGGCGTAGGACTGGCCGCGCATCCGCGCAATGCGCTCGGACGGCTTGACCCTCAGGCGCTGCGCAGCGCTCAGCGCCAATTCCGCAGCGGCGCGGTCGTTGCACACCAGGCCCATGTCGCAGCCAGCGGTCAGTGCCGCTTCGATACGGCTGGCGGCATCGCCCACCACATGAGCACCTGCCATCGACAAGTCGTCACTGAAGATCACGCCATCGAATTGCAACTCGCCGCGCAGGATGTCCTGCAACCAGCGACGGGAGAAGCCGGCAGGCTGGGAGTCGACTTGTGGATAAATCACGTGGGCCGGCATGACAGCGGCCAGTTGCTTGCTCAGTTTGGCGAACGGCACCAGGTCGTTGGCGCGGATCTCGTCGAGGCTGCGCTCGTCATTCGGGATGGCGACGTGGGAGTCCGCCTCGGCCCAGCCATGACCGGGAAAATGCTTGCCGGTGGCGGCCATACCGGCGCTGTTCATGCCGCGGATGAATGCGCCGGCCAGCAGTGCTGCGCGCTCGGGATCACCTTCGAACGAACGGGTGCCGACGACCGCGCTGCGCTGGTAATCCAGGTCCAGCACCGGGGCGAAACTCAGGTCGAGACCGACGGCCAGCACTTCGGTGGCCATGATCCAGCCACATTGCTCGGCCAGGTATTCAGCGTTCGGATTGTCGGCGATGGCACGCATCGCCGGCAGTCGCACGAAGCCTTGGCGCAAACGCTGAACGCGACCGCCCTCTTGATCCACCGCCAGCAGCAGGTCGGGACGAATGGCGCGAATCGAGGCACTCAACTCGCGCACCTGGCGCGGAGTTTCGATGTTACGAGCGAAAATGATCAGGCCGCCCACTTCGGGCTGGCGCAACAATTGGCGATCTTCAGCCGTCAGCCAGGTACCGGCGACGTCCACCATCAACGAGCCTTGCAGGCCAGCAGTCATAGAGATTCCTTGATAACGAGAAACCCGGCCCGCACGCATTCGCCACCTTGGGCGATGCCCGGCAGGTCGGCGATACAAATGGGGAACGGGTTCAGAACGAGAGTCGGCATGGGCGGCTAGCTTAGCGGATGTCAGCTGCCGCGCCCACCCGTGTGCGGTTAAACCTTGGCGGCAGCCGGGGCCGACTTGCTGCGAGGACGCAGCTGTGCGGTGGCCATCGCCGTGTCGGTCACGCCGGTTTCCGCACGCATGCCCGCGGCCAGGAACGGCACCATCAAGCGCATCACTTGCTCAATGGAGGTGTTGACGCCGAAATCGGTCTCGGCAATCGCGCGCAGGGCCTTGATCCCCGACATGCTGAACGCCGCGGCGCCGAGCATGAAGTGCACGCGCCAGAACAGTTCGATCGGTGGAATACGCGGCGCGGCTTCGTTGACCAGCATCATGTAACGGCGGAACACTTTGCCGTACATGTCTTCCAGGTAACGACGCAAGTGGCCTTGGCTCTGACTGAACGCCAGACCCAACAGACGCATGAAGATAGAGAGATCATTGCCGCTGCGTGGCTGCACTACAAGGGCTTGCTCGACGAGGATTTCCAGCAGTTCTTCGAGGGTCGGCTTGTTTTCAGGCTTGGCCTGACGCCGCTCAAGCTCTTTATCAAGGCTCAGGCAGAACGGCCCGAGGAAGCGCGAAAAGACCGCCTGGATCAGCGCTTTCTTGGAGCCGAAGTGATAGTTCACCGCTGCCAGATTGACACCGGCCTTGCTGGTGATCAGACGCAATGAGGTTTCAGCGAAACCTTTTTCCGCGAACAACTGCTCGGCAGCATCAAGAATGCGTTCAACGGTTTCCGACTGGGCCATGGCTACTCCGCCTGACAAACACTTGTTTGAAACATACGTTTCAGCCTGTGTATTGTCAAGCTTGGCCGTTCGTTTTGGGAATGGTCGGTCAGCTATTTAACCATACAACGGCGAAGCTTCAATCAGTGGGTCGATCGACCGTCCGGCGGTCGATAAAAAAAGGGGCATTGCCAAGACGCTTTCACTGTATATAATCCCAGTCACTGTATAAAAAGACAGAGCGACCAAAATGCTAAAGCTGACGCCACGCCAAGCAGAGATTCTGGCCTTCATCAAACGCTGCCTCGAAGACAACGGCTACCCGCCGACCCGCGCGGAGATCGCTCAGGAACTGGGTTTCAAGTCACCCAACGCAGCGGAAGAACACCTTAAGGCGCTGGCCCGCAAAGGTGCCATCGAGATGACCCCGGGCGCTTCCCGCGGCATTCGTATTCCAGGCTTCGAAGCCAAGACAGACGAGTCCACCCTGCCAATCATTGGTCGAGTGGCTGCCGGTGCTCCCATTCTGGCCCAGCAGCACATCGAAGAGTCCTGCAACATCAACCCTGCTTTCTTCCATCCGCGTGCCGACTACTTGCTGCGCGTGCATGGCATGAGCATGAAGGACGTCGGTATTTTCGACGGCGACCTGCTGGCCGTACACACCACGCGTGAAGCCCGTAACGGCCAGATCGTGGTCGCGCGTATCGGCGATGAAGTGACGGTCAAGCGCTTCAAGCGCGATGGCAGCAAGGTCTGGCTGATTGCCGAAAACCCTGAATTTGCCCCTATCGAAGTGAACCTGAAAGATCAGGAACTGGTGATTGAAGGCTTGAGTGTCGGCGTGATTCGCCGCTAAAGGAGGCTTTATGCAGTTCCCACACACATCACAGCAAGCCCAACTGCCACTGTTCGAGGCATTCATGGCGCAACCCCTGGCGCCGATCCTGAAAGACGTGGTCGAGTCGCCTTGGAGCGCCGAGCCCGAAGTCTTCAGTGAGCTATCGCTACGTGGTGCTGCCGGGAACTGCCTGAACCTCCTGGCACCGATTCTCAGGGAATTGAGCCAGGACCAGGATGCACGCTGGCTGACACTGATTGCCCCGCCAGCGAGCCTGACCCAGGCCTGGCTGCGGGACGCCGGCCTCAATCGCGAACGCATCCTCCTGCTGCAACCTCGCGGTGCCCAGAGCGCCCAGCAGCTGACCTGCGAAGCCTTGCGCCTGGGCCGCAGCCACACAGTGGTCAGCTGGCTCAACCCATTGAACACAACATCACGGCAACAGCTGATCAGCGCCGCCCGGACCGGGGACGCACAGAGCTTGAATATTCGATTGGGTTAACTGAAAAACAATGCGCGCTTAGAATTGCGCGAGGCTTCTCCAAGGATAGAGAAGCCGACCTGTAGCATTACCCGTAAAACCGACGGGCGGGATCAATGAAGGACGCGAGTCCCCTGATCCTTTTCAAATTCGCCTTCAACCAGGCGCCCTGCCATCTGAACGCCGACGCTCAACATCGCCTTGGCGACTTCCACGTATTGGCCTTGCAGGAACGCTTTGGCATCCTCGGAGAAATCCAAAGTAACCAGAGAACCCTCGTCCTCGGCCCTGCGCAGCTCGATACGGCCGTCTGGTAACTCGACAATTTCTAGAAAGGACGTTGGCATAAAGGTCTGTTCTCCACGAAAGGCGGGGATTATATAGGCATCGGCCATGCTTCGCTCAGCAAGTTGACCAGATGTCATGGCAATGAAATGTCTTTTTGCATTCATCCCTGAGCAGACACCCTGTCGGGGCATCCGTCTCTGCGCTTAGTCCTTCAGCACTCGTTCAAGCCTTCGCGAAACCGGATCGCCAGACCTTTCAAATTCTGACGCCAGCTTTCCAGTTCTTCCCGGCTCAACTCTTCAGGCGCCTCTTCTGCATCCAGGTTAACGGCCAGGATCAGCGGCTGAGTCACGTCGCCTTTAGGCTTGTGCGGCGCACGGGGCGGTTGAAACAACGCCGCATGGGCGGCCAGCAACTTGGCCAACCAGGTTTCAGGGTTTTGCGCGAGCTCGACCATTTCCGCCATTTCTGGAATCGCGATGGCTTCGAGGACTTCACGGGTCAGCAACAACTCAGCCCGAGGCGCATTGGCCTGAGGCAAGCGATAGAACCCGGCGATTTCATGGCACAGCCCCAGCAAGGCACCGTACAGGTGAAACAACGCCGATTCGCGCCCCGCCTGGATCAGCGCCAGCGAGTTCATTGCCCGCCCCTCTTCGGCCTTGGCGAGCGCTTCCAGCGACAGGCCGGCGAAATAAATCTTCTGATTGGTACGGGTATAAAGTTCGTGGGCCATGACGGCAGCCTCCACAACGAAATAATTGCTTCACGCAGGTCAGACAGTGTCGTGGATCACCCGAGGCGACCGCAAGCACAAAACAAAAAGGCCGCATGAAAACCCGAGGGTGGTCATGCGGCCTTTTGTGTACAGCTTTTTTAAGCCTTGGCTGCCGGACGCTTGTCTTCAACCGTCCACTTGCCGCCGTCGTAGTAAGCCTTCCAGCCAGTCGGCTTACCGTCGACTTCTGTCTGCACATACTGCTCTTTGGTCTTGCGGCTATAACGGATCACGGAAGGGAGACCGTCCGGATCTTTCTTCGGCGCTTCACAGAGGAAGTGGTACTTCGGATCGATCTCATCCTTGTGCGGCACAATTTCCATGACCAGCGGAGCACGAGTCTCGCGGTTTTTCGGGAATTGGCTGGCCGCCAGGAACAGGCCGGAAGCACCGTCGCGCAGGATGTAGGTGTCGTTGACCTTTTCGCATTTCAGCTCAGGCATCTTCACCGGGTCCATCTTCGGCGGCGCCGCGTCACCGCTCTTCAGCAGTTTGCGAGTGTTCTTGCACGTCGGGTTGGTGCAACCGAAAAACTTGCCGAAACGGCCAGTCTTGAGCTGCATCTCGCTGCCGCACTTGTCGCATTCCAGGCTCGGACCTTCATAGCCTTTGATGCGATAGGTGCCCTCTTCGATTTCGTAGCCCGAGCAATCCGGGTTGTTACCGCAGATGTGCAGCTTGCGCTTCTCATCGAGCAGGTAAGCGTCCATCGCCGTACTGCAGATCGGGCAGCGATGCTTGCCACGCAGCACCAGGGATTCCGACTCACCTTCGTCGTCTGCGGCGATTTCATCACCCGGCACCAGGTTGACGGTGGCCTTGCAGCGCTCTTTCGGCGGCAGGCTGTAGCCCGAGCAACCGAGGAACACACCGGTCGAGGCCGTACGAATCTGCATTGGACGGCCGCAGGTCAGGCACGGAATGTCGGTCATGACCGGCTGGTTGGCGCGCATGCCGTTTTCGGCGCTTTCGGCTACTTCGAGCTTCTTCTTGAAGTCACCGTAGAACTCGTCCAGCACGTTTTTCCAGTCGCGTTCGCCTTGAGCAACGTCATCGAGATTCTCTTCCATGCCGGCGGTGAAGCCGTAGTCCATGAGGTTGGAGAAGCTCTCGGACAGACGCTCGGTGACGATGTCACCCATCTTTTCCGAATAGAAACGACGGTTGTGCAGCGCGACGTAGCCGCGGTCCTGGATGGTCGAAATGATCGCCGCGTAGGTCGAAGGACGACCAATGCCGCGTTTTTCCATTTCTTTAACCAGACTCGCTTCCGAGTAACGCGCAGGCGGCTTGGTGAAGTGCTGGGTCGGATCAAGCTTGATCAGCTTCATCGCGTCGCCCTGGGCCATGTCCGGCAGCACATCGTCATCGCCTGGCTTGGCAATTTGCGGCATGACGCGGGTGTAACCGTCGAACTTGAGGATGCGGCCCTTGGCACGCAGCTCGAAGTCACCAGCACCGACGGTGACGGTGGTCGACAGGTATTGGGCCGGCAGCATCTGGCAGGCGAGGAACTGGCGCCAGATCAGCTCGTAGAGCCGCTCTGCATCACGCTCCATGCCCGACAGCTTGCTTGGCTCGGTGTTGGCGTCGGAGGGACGAATCGCTTCGTGAGCCTCTTGTGCGCCTTCCTTGCTGCTGTAGACGTTCGGGGTTTCCGGCAGGTACTTCTTGCCGAACTCGCCTTCAATATAAGTACGCGCCATCGTCACGGCATCGGCCGAGAGGTTGGTGGAGTCGGTACGCATGTAAGTGATGTAGCCGGCTTCGTACAGACGCTGGGCCATCATCATGGTTTTCTTCACGCCGAAGCCCAGGCGGTTGCTCGCAGCCTGTTGCAGGGTGGACGTGATGAACGGGGCCGACGGCTTGCTGCTGGTCGGTTTGTCTTCGCGCTTGGCGATGCTGTAGCTGGAAGCCTTGAGCTTTTCCAGCGCGGCCATGGCCTGGGCTTCGTTCAGCGGCTTGAAGGCTTCGCCTTTCTCGCGAGCCACGTCAAAGCGCACAGTTGCGCCCTTGGCGGTACCGAGGTCAGCGTGGACTTCCCAGTATTCCTCAGGGTTGAACGCACGGATTTCGCGTTCGCGCTCAACCACCAGTTTTACGGCAACCGACTGCACGCGACCGGCGGACAGGCCACGGGCGATCTTGGCCCACAGCAGCGGCGAAACCATGTAACCCACTACGCGGTCGAGGAAACGACGCGCCTGCTGGGCGTTTACACGGTCGATGTCGAGCTCGCCCGGCTTGGAGAAGGCTTCCTGAATCGCCTTCTTGGTGATTTCGTTGAACACCACGCGCTTGTAGCGGCTGTCGTCACCACCGATGGCTTCGCGCAGGTGCCAGGCAATGGCTTCCCCCTCGCGGTCCAAGTCGGTTGCGAGATAGATGGTGTCAGCATCTTTGGCGAGCCGACGCAGCTCTTCGATGACTTTTTCCTTGCCCGGGAGGATCTCGTACTTGGCTTTCCAGCCATGATCGGGATCGACACCCATGCGCGAGACCAGCTGCTTGCGCGCTTTCTCTTTCGGCGTGAGCACCGGACCTTCACCCGCGGCAGCCTTGCCGCGCTTGGCGGCTGGCTCTTTGCTGGCGCTAGCCGAACCGCTGGTGGGCAGGTCTCGGATATGGCCGATACTCGACTTCACCACGTATTGGTTACCCAGATACTTGTTGATGGTCTTGGCCTTAGCCGGGGATTCCACAATGACCAGCGATTTGCCCATGGATCAGAAAATTCCTGAATTCTAGAAGTGAAAGGCGGTTGGCGCCTGACGCGGCACCGCTATATATAGTGGCTACAAGGTGAGGTCAAGCGCAGGGTTTTGCGCGCACTCAGCTTATGGCTTCGAAAAAAGGCTCGGTTCGGCATGCACCAAAGCAAAGCGTGGCACCTGTTCGCCGTCAACTTCGACCGACTCCAGGAACATGCTCAAGGGACGTACCCAAAAGCCGTAATCGCCATACAGGGCTTGGTAGAAGACCACTTCTTCTTCGGTTTCCGAATGCCGCGCAACACTGAATACGCGGTACTGCGGACCTTTGTAATGTTGGTAGAGCCCAGGTTGTATCGGCATGGTTTGGCCCTCACTCAAATCTTTTCAAAATAAAAACAAAAATAAATTCAGAAAAACAAAAACCGGGGCACTTGGCCCCGGCTTCCGTCAACGGATCGCTTAAACGCGTTCGAAGACGGTGGAGATGCCTTGGCCGAGACCAATGCACATGGTAGCCACCCCGAAGGTGCCGCCATTTTGCTTCATCACGTTCAACAGCGTGCCGGAGATACGTGCACCGGAGCAACCAAACGGGTGACCCAGGGCGATTGCGCCGCCGTGCAGGTTAACCTTCTCGTTCATCTTGTCGAGAACTTTCAGATCTTTCAGCACTGGCAGGGCCTGTGCAGCGAAAGCTTCGTTGAGCTCGAAGAAGTCGATATCGTTAATGCCAAGGCCCGCGCGCTTCAGTGCTTTTTGTGTAGCCGGTACTGGACCATAGCCCATGATTGCCGGGTCCACACCTGCCACTGCCATCGAACGGATCACGGCCATAGGCTGGATGCCCAGGTCCTGAGCACGCTGCGCCGACATCACGATCATGCACGAAGCACCGTCGGTGATTTGCGACGAAGTACCGGCTGTCACGGTGCCGCCCTTCGGGTTAAACGCTGGCTTCAGAGCCGCCAGGCTTTCCAGGGTGGTTTCCGGACGAATGGTTTCGTCGTAATCGAACAGTTTCAGGAAACCGTTCTCGTCATAGCCCTGCATCGGGATGATTTCGTCTTTGAACTTGCCTTCCAGGGTCGCCTTGTGGGCGAGCTGGTGGGAGCGCACGCCGAAAGCGTCCTGTTGTTCGCGAGTGATGCCGTGCATTTTGCCCAGCATTTCAGCGGTCAGGCCCATCATGCCCGAGGCTTTCGCCGCGTACAGGGACATGTGCGGGTTCGGATCGACACCGTGCATCATGCTCACGTGGCCCATATGCTCGACGCCGCCGACGACGAACACGTCACCGTTGCCGGTCATGATCGCTTGCGCGGCAGTGTGCAGTGCGCTCATCGACGAGCCACACAGACGGCTGACGGTCTGACCGGCAGCAGTGTGCGGGATCTGAGTCATCAGGGACGCCATGCGCGCGATGTTCCAGCCCTGCTCCAGGGTCTGGTTTACGCAGCCCCAGATCACGTCTTCGACTTCGTTCGGGTCAACCTTGACGTTGCGTTCCAGCAATTTGCTGATCAGGTGCGCCGACATGTCTTCAGCGCGGGTGTTGCGGTGCATGCCGCCCTTGGAGCGGCCCATCGGAGTACGACCGAAGTCGACAATCACGACGTCTCTTGGATTCAAGCTCATAAAATTTCACTCTCGCTCAAGTGTTGGGACGCTTAACCGAAGAACCGTTGGCCGGTTTTGGCCATTTCACGCAGTTTTGCGGTCGGGTGGTACAGCGCGCCCAAATCAGCGTACTGGTCAGCCAGGGCAACGAACTCGGCAACACCGATCGAATCGATGTAGCGCAGCGCACCGCCACGGAATGGAGGGAAACCAATACCGTAGACCAGACCCATGTCGGCTTCGGCGGCGGTTTCGACGATGCCGTCTTCCAGGCAACGAACGGTTTCCAGGCACAGCGGGATCATCATCCAGTTGATGATGTCTTCGTCAGTGACTTCGCGCTGTTCGTAAACGATCGGCTTGAGCACTTCCAGCACCGAAGGATCGGCTACTTTCTTCTGCTTGCCGCGCTTGTCGGTCTCGTAGGCGTAGAAGCCCTTGCCATTCTTCTGGCCCAGGCGCTTGGCTTCGTAAAGCACGTCGATCGCGGTACGGCGGTCGTCTTTCATGCGGTCCGGGAAGCCTTCAGCCATTACGTCGCGACCGTGGTGGCCGGTGTCGATGCCGACCACGTCCATCAGGTACGCCGGGCCCATTGGCCAGCCGAATTTTTCCATGACCTTGTCGATACGGACGAAGTCCACACCGGCGCTGACCAGTTTGGCGAAACCGCCGAAGTACGGGAACAGTACGCGGTTGACCAGGAAGCCCGGGCAGTCGTTGACGACGATCGGGTTTTTGCCCATTTTCTTGGCGTAGGCAACGGTGGTGGCAACAGCCAGCTCGCTGGACTTCTCGCCACGAATCACTTCAACCAGCGGCATCATGTGCACAGGGTTGAAGAAGTGCATGCCGACGAAGTTTTCCGGACGCTTGAGGGCTTTGGCCAGCAAGGTGATGGAAATGGTCGAGGTGTTGGACGCGAGGATGGTGTCCTCTTTGACCTTGTCTTCGACTTCAGCCAGTACGGCTTGCTTGACCTTAGGGTTTTCGACGACCGCTTCAACCACCAGGTCCACGTGACCGAAATCACCGTAGGACAGGGTCGGACGAATGCCGTTGAGCACTTCAGCCATCTTCGCCGCGGTCATGCGACCTTTATCAACGCGGCCGACCAGCAGCTTGGCGGCTTCAGCCAGGCCTTGCTCGATGCCGTGCTCGTTGATGTCCTTCATCAGGATCGGCGTACCTTTGGAGGCCGACTGATAAGCGATACCGCCACCCATGATGCCGGCGCCCAATACGGCAGCCTGCTTCACGTCTTTGGCGATTTCGTCGTAGGCCTTGGCCTTTTTCTTCAGTTCCTGATCGTTCAGGAACAGACCGATCAAGCTCTGCGCGGCAGAGGTCTTGGCCAGTTTGACGAAACCGGCGGCTTCGACTTCCAGCGCTTTGTCGCGACCGAAGTTCGCGGCTTTCTGGATGGTCTTGATCGCTTCAACCGGCGCCGGGTAGTTCGGGCCAGCCTGACCGGCCACGAAACCTTTGGCGGTTTCGAAAGCCATCATTTGCTCGATTGCGTTCAGCTTCAGCTTTTCCAGCTTCGGTTGACGCTTGGCCTTGTAGTCAAACTCGCCGGAAATGGCGCGTTTGATCAGTTCCAAGGCCGCTTCCTGCAGTTTCTCAGGCGCAACCACTGCGTCCACTGCGCCGACTTTCAGCGCGTCTTCAGGACGGTTTTCTTTACCAGCGGCAATCCACTCGATGGCGTTGTCGGCACCGATCAGGCGCGGCAGACGCACGGTACCGCCGAAGCCCGGGTAGATGCCCAGTTTGACTTCCGGCAGACCGATCTTGGCCTTGGTGGACATGACGCGGTAGTCCGCCGCCAGGCACATCTCCAGACCGCCACCCAGGGCGATTCCGTTGATCGCGGCGACAGTCGGGACGTTGAGGTCTTCGAAATCGCTGAAAATCTTGTTGGCTTCCAGATTGCCAGCAACGAGCTCGGCATCAGGCAGCTTGAAGTTTTCGACAAATTCGGTGATGTCGGCGCCGACGATGAACACGTCCTTGCCACTGCTGACGATCACGCCCTTGATCGAAGCATCTGCCTTGATGGTGTCCACAGCCTGACGCAGTTCGTTCAGGGTTAGACGGTTGAACTTGTTGACGGACTCACCCTTGAGGTCGAATTTCAATTCGACGATGCCACTTTCAAGAGCCTTAACCGTGATGGCTTTACCTTCGTAAATCATCAACTGATCTCCACGATATGGAAGCTGAACAGTACACGTCGGACGCAGGCGAATGGCTCGGCAGGACGTTAAACGTCAATGCTACGCCAATCCACCCGGCACACCCTCCAACGCGATAGTCGGGATTCTGTAGGAGCGATCTGAAATACAAACGCTCAATTCATACGCCCGTTTGATTTGGGTACGCCACCTTCACGGAATTTCCGACAATTGTCAATCGCCCAAAATACGGGTTGAAACGCGACTTTGCGGTCACTTCCGTACTACGAAGATCTTCAACACGCAGATGCATGCGAACTCATTCATAGAATCAATAGTTAGAAAAGTCGCCCTAATTCGCTGCAGCCCGCGTTTAACAAGCTACGCTGGCATGAACCTGAAGAAAAAAGTTGAACGCGCGTGGCGAACGCCCGGCGTAAGATCAGCCCTACAGCGAATTACCGGCCTGCCTGGCCAACCCCAGCCCGATGATGATGTCGGGCTTTTTATTGCGTGTCTGTCGGACCCATCGCGCCATTGCAGCGCGAAATGTCCTCAACTCATGCCAGCGCTTTCAGCAAGGCGTCAATATCCTGCAAAACAGTCGCCTCGCCCTTCTCGCCCCAATACAGGGTGATCATCTGCTTGTCCGCCTCGACTTTGTAGACATTGGCTGGCAATTTTTCGAAATGATTGAGCAACGCTCGATCCTCGCAAACCTCCTGCCACTGATTCACCCACACACCCGGTGATTTTTGCCAGTAACTCCAGCACGCCGGCTGATTGCCACGGCGCGGCCGATGGTACTGCGCGCACGGGCTCGGCGGCTCCTGGCTCAGCCAGTGCGGCCACTCCTGAGGCGCCAGCTGCATGGCCAGGCCGATGCGTCGCGCCTCCATGCGCAGAGCCATGCGCCCGCTCTGACCACGCGACGGTCGCAACCACGCCAGTGGACTCAACACCACCAGCAGGATTGACACCACTATCCAGACCGTCATATCTGTACTCCCGAATCTTGATGGGCGCTTTGGGTCACTTTGGAACCATTGCGCTTGAAACCAGCCATACTTACCAATATTGCAATTCTCAGGAGGAGCACCTCATGCCCTACAACCATATTCTGGTCGCTGTAGATCTAACCGAAGAGTGCGACCCTGTAATCCACCGCGCTCGCGAGCTGTCCGTGAGCAACGGGGCAAAGTTGTCCCTGGTGCACATTGTCGAGCCAATGGCCATGGCCTTTGGCGGCGACGTCCCCATGGACCTGTCACAACTGCAACAACAGCAGTTCGATCAGGCCAAGGAACGCCTTGAGCGCTTGAAGCTCAAATACGCCGAACTTGAGGGCGCCAACTGCCACCTGACCTACGGCCAGCCACGCCAGGAAATCCACCACTTCGCCAAGGAACAGACTTGCGACCTGATCGTGGTGGGCAGCCATGGTCGACATGGCCTGGCCTTGCTGCTGGGCTCAACCGCCAATGACGTGCTGCACGGCGCGCCATGCGATGTGCTCGCGGTGCACCTGATCAAACGCTGAACCCGAAACCTGTAGGAGCTCTACAGCGACCAGTAGATCGCACTCCATACGAAAAGCCCGGCGCTCATCACTGAACGCCGGGCTTTTTTGTTACGGGATCAATCAGGCATCCAGCTCGGCCCAGCGCTCGACCATCACGTCCAGCTCGGCCTGCAACTGTTCCAACTGCGCAATCACCGCAGCCGTTTCGGCAGCAGGACGCTGATAGAAACCGGCATCGGCCATTTGCGCTTCAACCGCCGCAATCTGCTGTTCCATGGCTTCGATCTGAGCCGGCAGCATTTCCAGCTCACGCTGATGCTTGTAGCTCAGCTTCTTCTTCGCCACCGGCGCTTCAACGGCAGCAACGACAGGCGCCGCTTCAGCCGTCACAACGGCGGAAGTCAGGTCGGCCTTGCCGGATTTGCTCTCGGTCACGCCCAGCAGGCGCGGCGAGCCGCCCTGACGCAGCCAGTCCTGATAACCACCGACGTACTCGCGAACCTTGCCTTCACCTTCGAAGACCAGCGTGCTGGTCACCACGTTGTCGAGGAATGCCCGGTCGTGACTGACCATCAATACGGTACCGTTGAAGGTCAGCAAGACCTCTTCCAGCAACTCGAGGGTTTCCACGTCGAGGTCGTTGGTCGGTTCGTCGAGGACCAGCAGGTTCGCCGGTTTGCTGAACAGCTTGGCCAGCAACAGACGGGCACGCTCACCACCGGACAGCGCCTTGACCGGCGTGCGGGCACGCTGCGGGCTGAACAGGAAGTCGCCGAGGTAGCTCAGCACGTGACGGCTCTGACCATCGATATCGATGAAGTCGCGGCCTTCGGCCACGTTGTCGATCACAGTCTTTTCCAGGTCCAGCTGATGGCGCAACTGGTCGAAGTAGGCCACGTCGATGCGCGTCCCCTCTTCCACTGTGCCGCTGGTCGGCTGCAGACCGCTGAGCATCAGCTTCAACAGTGTGGTCTTGCCGGTACCGTTGGCGCCGAGCAGACCGATACGGTCGCCGCGCGTCAGGACCATCGAGAAATCCTTGATCAGGAACGGGCCGCCCGGGTGAGCGAAGCTCACGTTCTCGAGGACCATCACCTGCTTGCCGGACTTGTCAGCGGTGTCCAGCTGAATGTTGGCCTTGCCGGTGCGCTCACGACGCTCGCTACGCTCGACGCGCAGGGCTTTCAATGCTCGGACGCGGCCTTCGTTACGGGTGCGACGGGCCTTGATGCCTTGGCGGATCCAGACTTCTTCCTGGGCCAGCTTCTTGTCGAACAGCGCATTGGCGGTTTCTTCAGCGGCCAGCGAGGCTTCTTTGTGTACGAGGAAACTGGCGTAGTCGCCGTTCCAGTCGATCAGGCCACCGCGGTCCAGTTCGAGGATGCGGGTCGCGAGGTTTTGCAGGAATGAACGGTCGTGCGTGATGAACAGCACGGCGCCCTGGAAATCCTTCAGCGCTTCTTCGAGCCAGGCGATGGCACCGATGTCCAGGTGGTTGGTGGGTTCGTCGAGCAGCAACAGGTCCGGCTCGGAAACCAGAGCCTGAGCCAGCAGGACGCGACGACGCCAGCCGCCGGACAATTCGGCGAGGGTCTTGTCGGCTGGCAACTGCAGACGGCTCAACGTGCTGTCGACCAATTGCTGCAAACGCCAGCCATCGCGGGCTTCGAGGTCGTGCTGGACGTGCATCAGTTTGTCCAGGTCGGCGTCGGTGACGATGTTCTGGCTCAGGTGGTGATACTGCGCGAGCAGCTCGCCCACACCGTCCAGGCCTTCGGCAACCACGTCGAACACGGTCCGCTCGTCGGCTACCGGCAATTCTTGCGGCAATTCGCCAATCTTGAGGCCTGGTGCACGCCAAACGGAGCCCTCATCGGGCTTCTGGTCGCCCTTGACGAGCTTCATCATGCTGGACTTGCCAGTGCCATTGCGGCCGATGATGCACACCCGCTCACCACGGGCGATCTGCCAGGACACCTTGTCCAACAACGGCATAGCGCCGAAAGCAAGGGACACATCGCTGAATTTGAGCAGGGTCATGAGCTTCTCCAAAAACCGGGCGCGCATTCTACCTGACTTGAGGCTTCAGAAGGCCGGCAATTTCACTCTCGAAGCACTCTGCATAACAAATGTTACGAACTTGGGCTGACAGGCCTGCAAAGCTTTCGCCCGTTGCTGGCAAAAGGCTAAGCTACAGATTATTCAGTGCGGACATAGCCCGCACTTGTCATGATTTCTCTGCCCGGACGTCTCATGCGCAGTCGCCTTTTCAGTCTTTTATCTTGCCTGCTACTTTCTGCCACTGCCGTCCAATCAGCGCAGGCAGTGGACCTGACCACCCAGCGCCAATATTACGATGAAGCCAAGCGTGCCCTGGCCAAGGGCGATACCGGTCCGTACTTCCGCTACAGCCAGGCCCTCAGTGATTACCCCCTTGAGCCGTACCTGGCCTATGACGAGTTGACCGCTCGCCTGAAAACCGCCAGCAATGCCGAAATCGAGAAATTCCTCGCCGACCACGGTGACCTGCCGCAAGCCAACTGGATGAAGTTGCGCTGGCTGCGCTGGCTGGCCGACCGCGGCGACTGGGCGACCTTCGTCAAGTATTACGACCCCAAGCTCAATTTCACCGAACTGGACTGCCTGAATGCGCAGTACCAGATCGGCCACAACCAGAAGGCCGAGGGTTATGCCAACGCCAACAAGCTGTGGCTGACCGGTAAATCCCAACCGGAAGCGTGCGACGCGTTGTTCGGACTGTGGGCTGCCGAAGGCCAATTGACCGAGCAAAAACGCTGGGAGCGCGCAAAGCTCGCTGCCCAAGCGCGCAATTATCCGCTGGCCAACAGCCTGGTTAACGGCCTGACCACCCTCGCTCCGCGCGGTCGGCTGCTGATCGATGTGGCGCAAAAGCCCGAGTTGCTCAACCAGCCTTCGCGCTTCACCCCGGCTGACGAACCGATGTCCGACGTGGTCAGCCTCGGCCTGCGTCGCCTGGCCAAGCAGGACCCGGACAAGGCCATGGACCTGCTCGACGGTTATGCCAGCAGCATGCACTTCTCCCGCGACGAAAAAGTCGCGATCGCCCGGGAAATCGGCCTGACACTGGCGCGACGCTATGATGCGCGTGCGCTCGATGTCATGACCAAGTACGACCCGGAACTGCGCGACAACACTGTGTCCGAATGGCGTCTGCGCCTGCTGCTTCGCCTGGCTCGCTGGGACGACGCCTATCAGTTGTCTCGCCGCTTGCCACAGGACCTGGCGACCACCAACCGCTGGCGCTACTGGCAGGCCCGCACCCTTGAGCTGGCGCAGCCACAAAACCCGGAAGCGCAGACGCTTTACAAGAGCCTTGCCCGCGAACGTGATTTCTATGGCTTCCTTGCCGCCGATCGTTCGCAGCAACCCTACTCGCTGCTCAACAAACCGCTGGTTCTCAGCCAGGCCACCATCAATAAGGTGCGCAACACGCCGGGAATCCGTCGAGCCCTGGAGTTCCACGCCCGCGGACAAGTCGTCGATGGTCGTCGCGAGTGGTATTACGTCAGCCGTCACTTCAACCGTGACGAGATGGTCGCCCAAGCGAAACTGGCCTATGACCTGAAATGGTATTTCCCGGCGATCCGCACCATCAGCCAGGCGCAATACTGGGACGACCTGGACATCCGTTTCCCGATGGCCCACCGCGAAACCCTCGTCCGCGAAGCCAAAGTACGTGGCCTGCATTCCAGCTGGGTGTTCGCCATCACGCGCCAGGAAAGCGCCTTCATGGACGATGCCCGCTCTGGCGTCGGCGCCAGCGGCCTGATGCAACTGATGCCCGGCACCGCCAAGGAAACCGCACGCAAGTTCAGCATTCCGCTGGCCTCGCCGCAGCAAGTGCTCGACCCGGACAAAAACATCCAGCTCGGCGCCGCCTACCTGAGCCAGGTCCATGCCCAGTTCAACGGCAACCGCGTCCTCGCCTCCGCTGCCTACAACGCCGGCCCCGGCCGCGTACGCCAGTGGTTGCGTGGTGCAGACCACCTCAGCTTCGACGTCTGGGTGGAAAGCATCCCGTTCGACGAAACCCGTCAGTATGTGCAGAACGTGCTGTCGTACTCGGTGATCTACGGCCAGAAGCTCAACTCGCCGCAGCCGTTGGTGGATTGGCATGAGCGGTATTTCGACGATCAGTGACCCCGTTTTGGCCCACTGACAAAAAAATGCCCGCATCGATTGATGCGGGCATTTTTTTTGGGCGTTCTACTTGGTCGGTTACTTAGTCGGTAACCGGGTCGATCACCGTGTTGTGCCCATCACTAAACTGCAACGCCGCCAACCGCGCATACAGCGCATTGCTCGCAATCAACGCCTGATGCGTCCCCACCGCCACCAGCTTTCCTTGATCCATCACCGCGATCCGGTCGGCATTTTTCACCGTGGCCAAACGGTGGGCGATCACCAGTGTCGTGCGGTTTTTCATCAGGCTGGGCAGGGCTTGCTGGATCAGGTGTTCGCTCTGGGCATCGAGGGCGCTGGTGGCTTCGTCGAGCAGCAGGATCGGCGCATCCACCAGCAACGCGCGAGCGATGGCCAGGCGTTGGCGCTGGCCGCCGGATAGCCCCAGGCCACCGTCGCCCAGGTGCGTCTGGTAACCGTGGGGCATTTGCTCGATGAAGTCGTGGGCGTAGGCGATCTTTGCCGCCTCCTGGACCTGGGCCAGGGTTGCGCCCGGATTACCGTAACGGATGTTCTCTTCGATGCTGCCGAAGAACAGCGCAGGATTTTGCGAAACCAGCGCGAAACACCGACGCAGGTCCAGTGGATCGAGTTGGGTCAACGGCACGCCATCGAGCAGGATCTGCCCGGAGGCCGGATCGTAAAAACGCAGCAGCAAGTCATACACCGTGGATTTTCCTGCCCCGGACGGCCCCACCAGCGCGAGGGTTTCGCCCGCGTTAATGGTCAGATTCAAGCCATCGACGGCGTAGCTTTCAGGCCGCGACGGGTAGGAAAACCGCACGTCCTGTAAAACCAGATCACCCTTCACCCGCTCCGGCAAGGTCACCAGGCCGGTGGTCGGCGGCTGAATGATATTTTCCGAGCGCAGCAATTCGGCAATCCGCTCGGCCGCCCCTGCTGCTCGCTGCAACTCGCCGATCACTTCACTCAAGGTGCCAAAGGCGCTGCCGACGATCAGGCTGTAGAAAACAAACGCCGCCAGTTCACCGGCCGAGATCCGCCCGGCGATCACGTCCATCCCGCCGACCCACAGCATCACGCCGACGGCACCCAGCACCAGCACGATCACCAGCGTGATCAACCAGGCGCGCTGGAAGATGCGTTTACGCGCGGTGTCGAACGCTTGTTCCACGGTCACGGCAAAGCGCTGCTCGTCCTGGACCTGATGGTTATAGGCCTGCACGGTTTTGATCTGGCCTAGGGTTTCGGACACGTAGCTGCCGATATCGGCAATCCGGTCCTGGCTCAGACGCGACAGGTTGCGCACCCGTCGGCCGAAAATCAGGATCGGGGCAATCACCAGCGGCAGTGCAATCACCACGATGCTGGTGAGTTTGGGGTTGGTGATAAACAGCAACACAATCCCGCCGATGACCATCAGCAGATTGCGCAGGAACAGCGACAACGAAGAGCCGATCACCGATTGCAGCAACGTGGTATCGGCGGTCAGCCGCGACTGGATTTCGGAACTGCGATTGTTTTCGTAGAACCCCGGATGCAGATAAACCAGGTGGTTGAAGACCTGCCGGCGGATGTCTGCGACCACCCGCTCGCCAATCCACGACACCAGATAAAAACGCGCGAAGGTGCCGATCGCCAGCCCCACCACCAACACCATGAACAAGCCGATAGATTGATTGAGCAAGTGCGGTGACTGGGTCATGAACCCCTGATCCACCAGCAGGCGGATGCCCTGCCCCATCGACAAAGTAATGCCGGCGGTGACAATCAACGCGAGCAAAGCGCCAAAGGCTTGCCAGCGATACGGTGCAAGAAAGCGAAGGGTCAGGCGGATCGCGCGGCGGTGACGGGCAGAGAGCATCGGGGGTTATCCAGTACGCCATTGATATCGCCAGCCTACACGGTCGCGGGTGAACTCTGTAAATCACAATGAGTCAGGTTAATTATGACCGGGACGACTAGCCCCTAGACGCTATTGGTCTAAAGTCCGGGTGGCAACGTACTTAAATATCTGGTGGAGTGAGGTTGCCGTTCGGGAAAGATCGCAGGGAGTTGTCATAGCCCGGTCACCTGATGGTTTTAAAGTAAGCACACACCTGAAGAGGAGACAGGCCATGTCCTTGCAAAACAGCAGCGAAGACAAGATTCAAGTGATCCGCACACAGCCCGACCAGTCTCTGGGTTGCTCGATTATCGATGCCGATGGGCGTGAAGTACCGATCACTGAAGACATGATCCAGAAAGCGTGCAGCGAACTGGAAAAGCGATTGGTCAAGCCTGCCGAACAAGAGTGATATAGCCACCGTCTTCTTGACCCGGCCCTGGTTGGCCGGGTTTTTTATGGGTGCTTATCTGGTATTTGCGGTGCGGCCTTCGCGAGCAAGCTCGCTCCTACATTGGAACGCGTACACCTGTGGGAGCGAGCCTGCTCGCGATGGGGCCAACCCTGTGTTCAGCTGAGCGAAGCCCCCAACGCCGCCACAATCTTCTGCAACTCAGCCGACTCCCCCTCAATCCGCACCTGCAGCCCATCAATCTCCCGACGCGACGGATAATGCTTACGCAATGCATCAAACGCCGCACGCTGCTCGTTCACACTGCCGACAAGGCTGCGGCGAAAATCCGCATCGTCACGGCGCGGGTCGTACACACCACGGCACAGCATGGCCAGCGCCCACGCCGGATCAGCCTGCACATGCAGGGTCACTTGCGACAACCACGGCGCCGGCAGCAAATCACTCAGGCTGACCTGAGCGGGCTGTCCGAGAAACTCGCAATACGCCTGATAAATCTGTGCCGTCCCGCGCTGTTTGCCATCAAGGCTGTAACCGGCAATGTGCGGCGTCGCCAGCACGCACAACTCCGCCAGCGCCACGTCGACCTCAGGTTCACCTTCCCAAACGTCGAGCACCGCTTGCAGGTCTTCGCGCTCGAGCAGCACCTGGCGCAACGCGGCGTTGTCGACCACCGGGCCACGACTGGCGTTGATCAGCCAGGTGCCGGGCTTGAGTTGGCCCAAGCGTTTTTTATCGAACAAATGCCAGGTCGACTGCGCGCCGTGCTTCTTCAAGGGCGTGTGCAGGCTGATGACGTCGCACTGCTCAATGATCTGTTCGAGGCTGACAAAATCACCGCCTTCAGCCGCCTGCCGGGGCGGATCACACACCAGCACGTTCCAGCCCAGACCTTGCAGGACCTTGACCAAACGACCGCCGACTTCACCGGCACCGACCACGCCATAGGTGCGGCGAGTCAGGTCAGCGCCTTCGATTTCAGCCAGGGTCAGCAGACTGCCGAGCACATAATCGACCACGCCCCGGGCATTGCAGCCGGGTGCGCTGGACCAGGTGATACCGGCTTGCTGAAAGTAATCCAGGTCCAGGTGATCGGTGCCGATGGTGCACGTGCCAACAAAGCGCACGTTGCTGCCTTCAAGCAAGGCACGATTGACGTTGGTCACCGAGCGGACCAGCAACACATCGGCTTGTTCGACGGTGGCGCGGTCGATGGAGCGCCCCGGTACCCGGCGGATTTCACCGAAACCTGCGAAGAAGGCATCGAGCAGCGGGATATTTTCGTCGGCAACAATCAGCATGGTGGGCTCCTTTGGCGGATCGGCAGTGTAGGCGGAGAAGGATGAGATGAGCCAGCGGGCATTACACAACCCTTGATGGGTAACACCGCTCTCCTGTGGCGAGGGGGCTTGCCCCCGTTGGGTCGCGAAGCGGCCCCATGACCTGCGTCCGCGGTCTGCCTGACAGACCGCAGTGTTTGATTTCACGACTGCTTCGCAGTCGAACGGGGGCAAGCCCCCTCGCCACAGATACGATTACAAATCCCTAACACAGGACTTTTCCTGACCGCTGCGTCAGGGCGTAGAATGCTTCGCCTTGCGCATCAACACCTTTGGACGTTTCGCCTTTGAATTCCGTGACCGACAGCCTTGCCGCCACCACCCTCACCCGCCCGGCCCGGGTTCGCCTGGAGCTGAGAAACCTGCTCACCCTGGCGCTGCCGATCATGATCGCGCAACTGGCGACCACCGCCATGGGGTTCGTCGATGCGGTGATGGCGGGCCGGGTCGGGCCTCGGGATCTGGCGGCAGTGGCACTGGGCAACTCCATCTGGGTGCCGGTGTTTCTGCTGATGACCGGCACCTTGCTGGCCACCACGCCCAAAGTCGCCCAGCGCTTTGGCGCCGGCACCCACAGCGAAATCGGGCCGATTGTGCGTCAGGCACTGTGGCTCGCCTTGGTAGTGGGTTTGATGGCGACCGGCATGCTGTTCAGCGCCGAGCCGATCCTGCACATGATGAAGGTCGATCCCGAATTGATCGGCCCGTGCATGCAATACCTGCACGGCATCGCCAGCGGCTTGCCCGCCGTCGCCTTCTATCATGTGTTGCGCTGCTTCAGTGACGGCCTGGGCCGTACGCGTCCGGCGATGGTGCTGGGCCTGTGCGGGCTGGCGTTGAACATTCCACTCAATTACATCTTCATCTATGGCCACTTCGGTGTACCGGCCATGGGCGGTGTCGGCTGCGGCTGGGCCACGGCGATTGTGATGTGGGTGATGGCGCTGGGCATGGCCGGCTGGGAACGCTGGGCGCCGGCGTATCAATCGAGCCAGTTGTTCAGCCGTTTCGACTGGCCGCAATGGTCGGTGATCAAGCGTCTGCTGGGCATCGGCCTGCCAATCGGCATCGCGGTGTTCGCCGAGTCGAGCATCTTTGCGGTGATTGCACTGCTGATCGGCAGCCTCGGCGCCACCGTGGTCGCCGGGCACCAGATCGCCCTGAACTTCAGCTCGCTGGTGTTCATGATCCCTTACTCCCTCGGCATGGCCGTGACGGTACGGGTCGGCCAGGCCCTCGGTCGACAGGAGCCACGCGAGGCGCGTTTCGCCGCCGGTGTCGGCATGGGCACGGCGCTGGCCTATGCCTGCCTGTCCGCAAGCATGATGCTGTTGCTGCGCGAGCACATTGCAGCGATCTACACCGCTGACCCGACGGTGATTCGAGTGGCCGCGATGTTGATTGTGTACTCGGCGCTGTTCCAGTTTTCCGATGCCATTCAGGTGACGGCAGCCGGCGCATTGCGCGGATACCAGGACACGCGAGTGACGATGATCCTGACCCTGTTCGCCTACTGGGGGATTGGTTTACCGGTGGGTTACGCGCTGGGCCTGACCGACTGGCTAGGTGCGCCAAGTGGCCCGAGCGGGCTGTGGCAAGGTTTGATCGTGGGCTTGAGCTGCGCGGCGCTGATGCTGTCGATCCGCCTGGCGCGCAGTGCACGCAAGCGGATCCGCATCAGTCATTCGGCGGGTTAAGCGAGTTTCTTGCGGATCCAGTACAGGTAGGTGCCCGCCTCTTCGTGCTGCGCCACCAGTTCGTGGTCAAGAAATACGCAGAACTTGGGAATGTCGCGGCGGGTCGACGGATCGGTCGCGATCACCTTGAGCAGGCCACCGGGCACCAGGTCGCGGATGTGCTGGTGCAGCATCATGACCGGTTCCGGGCAGTTGAGGCCGGTGGCGTCGAGGGTGCCGTCTACCGGCGTATCAAGCATTTCACTCATGATTAACTCCTGAAACTGGCCGGCATTGTCGCGCATTGCCGGGTGTTCGGTCATCTGTGTCATAACGCCGTCCCTGTGGGAGCGGGCTTGCTCGCGAAAGCGGTGGGTCAGTCGACATCAATGTTGAATGTCCGTCCGCATTCGCGAGCAAGCCCGCTCCCACATTGGTCCGGGTGTATCAGCGGGACTTGGGTTTCTTTACGTCCAGTCGGCGCAGGTGGCACGTCACTTCTTCGCGGTCGTGATACAGCTGCTTGCAGCCGATCTCTACCCGAATGCCGCGCTCCTTGAAGCCCTCGGCGATGCGTTCCAGCAAGCGCTTCACTTCGGCATAACGCTGTTTCATCGGCAGTTTGAGGTTGACCACCGCTTCCCGGCAATGCCCCTCGCCAATCCACTCTTCCAGCATCGCGGCGTTGCGCGCCGGCTTCTCGACGATGTCGCAAACCATCCAGTCCACCGGCTGCCGGGGCTTGAAGGTGAAACCGTCGGCCATCAAGTGTTGCACCAGACCGGTGTCCATCAGGCTTTCGGCCATCGGACCGTTGTCGATGGCGGTCACCAGCATCCCGCGGTTAACCAGTTGCCAGGTCCAGCCGCCGGGCGCGGCGCCCAAATCAACGCCGGTCATGTCACTGTGCAGACGCTCATCCCACTGATCGCGCGGGATGAAGTGGTGCCACGCCTCTTCCAGTTTCAGCGTCGAGCGGCTTGGCGCCTCACGCGGGAACTTCAGGCGCGGAATGCCCATTGGCCACATTGCCGAGTTATTCGACTCGGCCAGGCCCATGAACACTTCACGGCCGCTCTTGAACGTCAGCAGCAGGCGCGGTTTGTGCGCATCTTCCACCAGTTTGCCAGCGGCCATCAGCGCCTTGCGCAGGTGACCTTCAAACTTCTTGCAGAAGTTCGACAGTTCCTTGCCATCGTTGGTGTCGACCATTTCCAGCCACAGGCTGCCGCACAGCGGAAAGTCCGCCATGTGCGCGAGGATCACGCTGATGCGGTCGGTTTCCGGCAGATCAATAAAGATTCCGCGCGCCCATTGGCGCGGGAAAATCAGCTCGGCGAAACGCTGGCCACGCATCAGGCGCTCGGCGCCGTCTTCTTCGGTGCAGATGAACTCGGCGCAGGCGCTGGCAGCTTTGGCCTTGGCATAACCGGCTACGTTCAGGCGGGCAGCGTGTTCGGCAATCTCGGAACAGACTTCGCCTTCGAAGCCCGGCCGGCAATGCATAAAGAGGGTGTTCATTGAATCTCCTGGGCAATCGGCAATGAATCGATGCGCAAACTTGCCCTGTAGCAAAGCCTGTCACGAAAACCGGCGCATGATAGCCGAGTTCGGAACCTTGGACTTCACCATAGAGTCCAGTTATTAGCCTTAACGTCCAAACAGGGCTAGGTTAAGAGCTCTGTCCGTCCCGCCAGTCCGTAGCCGTGCGGACCCAAAGGAGTCATTTCAATGCCGTCCCTCGATAGCCTGAAAACCCTTAAAACCCTGCAAGTCGACGACAAGACCTACCATTATTTCAGTCTGCCCGACGCTGCCAAAAGCCTCGGTGATCTCGACAAGCTGCCGATGTCGTTGAAAGTACTGCTGGAAAACCTGCTGCGCTGGGAAGACGAAAAAACCGTCACCGGCGCCGACCTCAAGGCAATTGCCGCGTGGCTCAAGGAGCGTCGCTCCGACCGCGAAATCCAGTACCGCCCCGCTCGTGTATTGATGCAGGACTTTACCGGCGTTCCCGCCGTGGTCGACCTGGCCGCCATGCGCGCCGCCATGGCCAAGGCCGGTGGCGACCCGCAGCGCATCAACCCGCTGTCGCCGGTGGACCTGGTGATCGACCACTCGGTGATGGTCGACAAGTTCGCCAGTGCCAGCGCTTTCGAGCAGAACGTCGACATCGAAATGCAGCGCAACGGCGAGCGTTACGCGTTCTTGCGCTGGGGCCAGAGCGCCTTCCACAACTTCAGCGTGGTGCCGCCGGGCACCGGGATCTGCCATCAGGTCAACCTCGAATACCTGGGCCGCACGGTCTGGACCAAGGACGAGGATGGCCGCACCTACGCCTTCCCCGACACCCTGGTCGGCACCGACTCCCACACCACCATGATCAACGGCCTCGGCGTGCTCGGCTGGGGTGTCGGCGGGATCGAAGCGGAAGCGGCGATGCTCGGCCAACCGGTGTCGATGCTGATTCCGGAAGTGATCGGTTTCAAACTCACCGGCAAACTCAAGGAAGGCATCACCGCCACCGACCTGGTGCTGACCGTCACCCAGATGCTGCGCAAGAAAGGGGTGGTCGGCAAGTTCGTCGAGTTCTACGGCGACGGCCTCGCCGACCTGCCGCTGGCCGACCGCGCGACCATCGCCAACATGGCCCCCGAGTACGGTGCCACCTGCGGCTTCTTCCCCGTGGACGACGTTACGCTGGAGTATTTGCGCCTGTCCGGCCGACCACCGGAAACGGTGAAACTGGTCGAGGCCTACTGCAAGGCTCAAGGCCTGTGGCGCCTGCCGGGCAAGGAACCGATCTTCACCGACAGCCTGGCGCTGGACATGACCAGCGTCGAAGCCAGCCTCGCAGGCCCTAAACGTCCGCAGGACCGTGTTTCCCTGCCCAATGTCGCGCAGGCGTTCACGGACTTCATCGACCTGCAATTCAAACCCACCAGCAAGGAAGTAGGACGCCTGGAAAGTGAGGGCGGCGGCGGTGTCGCGGTGGGCAACGCGGATCTGGCCGGTGAAGCCGATTACGAACACGGCGGGCAGACCTACCGTCTGAAAAACGGCGCGGTAGTGATTGCCGCGATCACGTCCTGCACCAACACCTCCAACCCGAGCGTGATGATGGCGGCCGGTCTGGTGGCGAAAAAGGCTGTGGAGAAAGGCCTCAAGCGCAAACCGTGGGTCAAGAGTTCGCTGGCGCCCGGCTCTAAAGTGGTCACTGACTACTACAAGGCGGCGGGCCTGACCCAATACCTCGATGAACTGGGTTTTGCGCTGGTTGGCTACGGTTGCACCACGTGCATCGGCAACTCCGGCCCATTGGCGGAGCCGATTGAAAAAGCCATTCAGGCCGCCGACCTGACCGTTGCCTCGGTGTTGTCGGGCAACCGTAACTTTGAGGGGCGCGTGCATCCACTGGTGAAAACCAACTGGCTGGCCTCCCCGCCGCTGGTCGTCGCCTATGCGCTGGCCGGTACGGTGCGCATCGACATCAGCAGTGAGCCGTTGGGCGATGACAAGGACGGCAATCCGGTGTACTTGCGGGACATCTGGCCAAGCAGCAAGGAAATTGCCGACTCCGTAAGTCAGGTCAACACGGCGATGTTCCACAAGGAATACGCCGAAGTGTTTGCCGGCGACGAGCAATGGCAAGCCATCCAGGTGCCGCAAGCGGCGACCTACGTGTGGCAGGACGATTCGACCTACATCCAGCATCCACCGTTCTTCGACGACATCGGCGGCCCGCCGCCGGTGGTCAAGGACGTCGCCGGGGCCCGGGTGCTGGCGCTGCTGGGCGATTCGGTAACCACCGACCACATCTCCCCCGCCGGCAACATCAAGGCCGACAGCCCGGCCGGTCAGTACTTGCGCGACAAAGGTGTTGAGCCGCGGGACTTCAACTCCTACGGTTCGCGTCGCGGCAACCATGAAGTGATGATGCGCGGCACCTTTGCCAACATTCGTATCCGCAACGAAATGCTTGGCGGCGAGGAAGGCGGCAACACTTTCTATATCCCCACGATGGAGAGAATGCCGATCTACGACGCGGCCATGCGTTATCAAACGTCAGGCACGCCGCTGGTGGTGATTGCCGGTCAAGAATACGGCACCGGTTCAAGCCGCGACTGGGCGGCCAAGGGCACCAACCTGCTGGGCGTGAAAGCCGTCATCGCCGAAAGCTTCGAGCGGATTCACCGCTCCAACCTGGTCGGCATGGGCGTGCTGCCGTTGCAGTTCAAACTGGACCAGAACCGCAAGAGTCTGAACCTGACGGGCAGGGAAACCCTGGATATCCTTGGGTTGACCGGCGTGGAGCTAACACCTCGGATGAACCTGACGCTGGTGATCACCCGTGAAGATGGCAGCAAGGAAAAGATCGACGTGCTGTGCCGCATCGATACGCTCAATGAAGTCGAATACTTCAAGTCCGGGGGAATTTTGCATTATGTGCTGCGCCAGTTGATTGCCTCATAACGGCCTGCTGACAAAGACACCGCCTTCGGGCGGTGTTTTTGTTTGTGCCGGGAGCGGCCCTATAATCCGCGCCCACTGGATTCCATGTCGTGCATACAAAAATGTGAGCGACACAGAATAAATGTGGGAGCGGGCTTGCTCGCGAAAGCGGACCGACAGTCGACAGATGAATTGACTGCTACACCGCCTTCGCGAGCAAGCCCGCTCCCACATGGACCGAGACATCCTGCAAAACTCAGGAAACAAGGACTTCACATGATCGCCCTGCCATGGACCTACCTGGCCTTACTCTCCTTGGGCTTCGCCCTTGCGCTGTCCTACGGCCAACTCAACTGGCTGGCTTTGATCTCCATCGCCTTGCTGATAGTGGCCGGTGTCGCCGTCCGTCAGCAAAAACTCCCGATCGCCCGCTACCTCGGCCACGGTCTGTTCATCTTCCTGGCCATGGCGCTGGCGATGCACTGGCTTCCGGGTTTTTTCAACGGTCGCGCGATCGCCCCTCAATACCTCACCGCCGATGCCGTGCCGTTTTCCATGTACCTGAATCAGGACAAACCGCTGATCGGCTTCTGGCTACTGTTGGTTTGCCCATGGAGTGTCGGCCGGCGTTCCTGGCGCCTTGGCGTTTACGCCACCGCCCTCGCCTTGACGCTGTGTGCCGTACTGGCCTTGGGTGGCGCGCTGTTGTTGGGCATGATCAGTTGGGCGCCGAAGTGGCCGGACCAGGCCTGGCTGTGGCTGCTGAACAATCTGCTGCTGGTCACGCTGGTCGAGGAAGCGCTGTTTCGCGGTTACATCCAGGGCGGCCTGAGCCATCGGTTCAAGCACCTGCCTTACGGCGAGAACCTCGCCTTGCTACTGGCCTCGTTGTTGTTTGGGCTGGTGCACGCAGGCGCTGGCTGGCAATGGATGTTGCTGACGGGGCTGGCCGGTGTCGGGTACGGCCTGGCCTATCGTTTCGGCGGTCTGGGCGCAGCCATCGCCACACATTTCGGCCTGAACCTGCTGCACTTCACGCTGTTCACTTATCCGATGCTCGCGGGTTGAGGCAATGCCCGTTTTGCGACGCAGCGCTGATTATTGAAAAATAATTTCAACTAATTCCTGACACCGCCGACAACCTTTCAAAGCCTTGCGGATTGAATTAGCCATGCGTAACAACCAGCCCATTACTCAACGCGAACGGACCTTCCCGGCACAGCAACGGTTGATTTCCACCACCGATGCCAAGGGCGTGATCACTTACTGCAACGACGCGTTCGTCGAGATCAGCGGGTTTTCTCGTGAGGAACTGGTCCGCGCACCGCACAACCTGGTCCGGCACCCCGACGTCCCGGCCGCCGTGTTCGCGCACATGTGGGGCACTCTGAAACAAGGCTTGCCATGGATGGGCATCGTCAAGAATCGCTGCAAGAGCGGTGATCACTATTGGGTCAACGCCTACGTGACACCGGTGTTCGAAGGCAACCAGGTGATCGGTTACGAGTCGGTGCGGATCAAACCCACCGCCGAACAGATCCAGCGTGCCGAAGCGCTCTACCAACGCATCAACCAGGGCAAGTCCGCCATTCCATCGACGGACAAATGGCTGCCGGTGCTTCAGGACTGGCTGCCGTTCATTCTGGTCAGCCAATTGAGCTTCATGATCGGCGCCACGCTGACCTCACAGTGGGGCTTTGCCCTGGCGGCCGGCCTCTCGGTGCCGTTGGGCCTGATGGGGTTGAGCTGGCAGCAGCGTGGTCTCAAACGCCTGCTGGTCCTCGCTGGGCAAACCACGTCCGACCCGTTGATCGCACAGATGTACACCGACAGCCGCGGCGCTCAGGCGCGTCTGGAAATGTCGATCCTCAGTCAGGAAGCCCGTCTGAAAACCTGCCTGACCCGCCTGCAGGACACCGCCGAACACCTGACCGAGCAAGCAAAGCAGTCCAACGCCCTGGCGCACAACAGCTCCAGCGGCCTGGAACGCCAGCGTGTCGAAACCGAGCAAGTGGCCACCGCCGTCAACCAGATGGCCGCCACCACTCAGGAAGTCGCCAGCCACGTACAGCGCACCGCCGACGCCACTCAAGAAGCCAATCGCCTGACCGGTCGCGGCCGCGACATCGCCGGGGAAACCCGCGAAGCCATCCAGCGTCTGTCGGTGGTGGTGGGTGAAACCGGCCTGACCGTGACCCAACTGGCCAAGGACAGCGACGAAATCGGCGGTGTGGTCGATGTGATCAAAGGCATTGCCGACCAGACCAACCTGCTGGCCCTGAACGCCGCCATCGAAGCGGCTCGCGCCGGGGAGATGGGCCGTGGTTTTGCGGTGGTGGCTGACGAAGTTCGCCAACTGGCGCAACGCACCAGCGAGTCCACCGGGCAGATCCACGCCTTGATCGCCAAGTTGCAGCAGACCGCCAGCACCGCGGTACAAACCATGGAAGCCGGGCATCGCCAGGCCGAAGAAGGCGTGGCGCGGGTCCTGGAAGCGGATCAGGCACTGGTGGGGATCAGCGAAGCGGTGGCCAACATCACCGACATGACCACCCAGATCGCGGCAGCGACGGAAGAGCAAAGTGCGGTGGCTGAGGAGATCAGCCGCAACATCAGCAACATTTCGCAGCTGGCGGACCAGACCTCGGAACAGGCACAGAACTCGGCGTTGTTGAGTGAAGAGCTGACGAAAACCGCGAATACCCAGTATTCGTTGGTGGAGCGGTTTAACCGCTGATTGTTTCTGCAATGAAAAAACCCGGACAGTGGGAGCTTCCGGGTTTTTTATTGCCGATCTGAAAGTCATGTTGCCTGTCAGGGCCTCTTCGCGAGCAAGCCCGCTCCCACAGAGGATCTGCGGTGAACCCACACGTGGGGGCACCAGAGATCAAATGTGGGAGCGGGCTTGCTCGCGAAGGAGGCGGAACTGGCACCGCAAATATCACTGAAGGAATGAAGCAACCTTCTGCGCCGCAGCCGCCAGATGCTGCTCATGCGTAAACCCCGAAGCCTTCAGCGGTTTCAAATCATGATCCCCCGCCACCAGCCACATCATCTCGATGCTCGGAGATAACACATACCGCTCGACAGCCTCCCGATTACCCAGCGCATCGCGCTCACCCTGGACAATCAACGTCGGCGTCTTCAACCCCGCCAGATGTTCAACCCGAGGCTTTTCCGGTTTACCCAACGCATAAAACGGATACCCGAGGCACACCAACGCATCCGCACCCAACTCATCTGCCAGCAAACTCGCCATCCGCCCACCCATCGACTTGCCGCCAATGGCCAGAGGCCCAGTGACATGGCGTCGCACCACGGCATACACCTCACGCCAGCATTCCAGCAGTTTCGGCGCCGGATTCGGTGGTCGTTTACCCCCATCAATACGCCGTTGCGCCATGTACGGAAACTCGAACCGCAACACGTTGACGCCTTGATCGGCGAGGCGTGCCGCCATGTCGTTCATCCAGGCACTGTCCATCGGCGCACCGGCGCCATGGGCGAGGATCAGGGTCGGCGATGCCGCTGTCGAAGCGGCATTCCACAGCCATCCGTGTTCCCGCACGCACTGCGCCCATTGATCCCCGTCAATACCGGCCTTGTGCTGTTTGTCCATGCTTGCCTCGCTTTTAGTCTGCCTATAACTCCGGCCGAAGGGAGCGTCATTGCCTTGCGCAGACGTCTTCACTTCAGCTGAACCGTGGATGGGGAACCATGAACACTTCTATCAGTACCGCCTACAACTACAAGGTGGTCCGCCAATTCGCCATTATGACGGTGGTGTGGGGCATCGTCGGCATGGGGCTCGGGGTTTTTCTCGCGGCCCAGTTGGTCTGGCCCGAACTCAACTTCAATTTGCCGTGGACCAGTTTCGGCCGGTTGCGCCCGCTGCACACCAACGCTGTGATCTTCGCGTTCGGCGGTTGCGCCCTGTTCGCCAGCTCGTTCTATTCGGTGCAACGCACCTGCCAGACGCAGCTGTTCGCGCCAAGAATCGCCGCGTTCTGCTTCTGGGGCTGGCAACTGGTGATCCTGTTGGCGGCCATCAGTCTGCCGCTGGGTTACACCAGTTCCAAGGAATACGCCGAGCTGGAATGGCCGATCGACATTCTGATCACCATCGTCTGGGTCGCCTACGCCATCGTGTTCTTCGGCACGCTGGCCAAGCGCAAGACCAAGCACATCTACGTCGGCAACTGGTTCTTCGGTGCGTTCATCATCACCGTGGCGATTCTGCACATCGTCAACAACCTTGAGCTGCCGGTGAGTTTCACCAAGTCCTACTCGGTGTATTCCGGTGCGACCGATGCCATGGTCCAGTGGTGGTACGGCCACAACGCGGTGGGCTTTTTCCTCACCGCCGGTTTCCTCGGGATGATGTACTACTTCGTGCCGAAACAGGCCGAGCGCCCGGTGTATTCCTATCGCCTGTCGATCGTGCACTTCTGGGCGCTGATCACCCTGTACATCTGGGCCGGTCCGCACCACTTGCACTACACCGCACTGCCGGACTGGGCACAGTCGCTGGGCATGGTGATGTCCTTGATCCTGTTGGCGCCGAGCTGGGGCGGCATGATCAACGGCATGATGACGCTCTCGGGCGCCTGGCATAAGTTGCGCAGCGACCCGATCCTGCGCTTCCTCGTGGTGTCGCTGGCGTTCTACGGCATGTCGACCTTCGAAGGGCCGATGATGGCGATCAAGACGGTCAACGCCCTCTCCCACTACACCGACTGGACCATCGGCCACGTTCACGCCGGCGCCCTCGGTTGGGTAGCGATGATCTCCATTGGCGCGCTGTACCACATGATCCCGAAAATCTTTGGTCGCGAGCAGATGCACAGCATCGGCCTGATCAACGCGCACTTCTGGCTTGCGACCATTGGCACCGTGCTCTACATCGCTTCGATGTGGGTCAACGGCATCGCCCAGGGCCTGATGTGGCGCGCAGTCAATGACGACGGCACGCTGACCTACTCCTTCGTCGAAACCCTGGTGGCCAGCCACCCAGGCTTCGTCGTGCGCCTGGTAGGCGGTGCGATCTTCTTCAGCGGCATGTTGCTGATGGCCTACAACACCTGGCGCACCGTACGGGCCTCGCAGCCTGCCGACGTCGCCGCTGCCGCGCAGATGGCTTGAGGAGTCCGCCATGAAACACGAAACAATTGAGAAAAACGTCGGCCTGTTGCTGTTGTTGATGGTGCTGGCCGTGAGCATCGGCGGCCTGACCCAGATCGTCCCGCTGTTCTTTCAGGACGTGACCAATAAACCGGTGGAAGGCATGAAGCCCTACACCGCGCTGCAACTGGAAGGTCGCGACATTTACATCCGCGAAGGCTGCGTCGGTTGCCATTCGCAGATGATTCGTCCGTTCCGGGCCGAGACCGAACGCTACGGCCATTACTCGGTCGCCGGCGAAAGCGTCTGGGATCACCCGTTCCTCTGGGGCTCCAAGCGTACCGGGCCGGACCTGGCCCGGGTTGGCGGTCGCTACTCGGAAGACTGGCACCGCGCGCACTTGTACAACCCGCGCAACGTGGTGCCGGAATCGAAAATGCCGGCCTACCCATGGCTGGTGGCCAATCAGCTCGACAGCAGCCACACCGAAACCAAGATCCGCGCCATGCGCACCTTGGGCGTGCCGTACACCGACGACGACATCGCCGGCGCCACCGCTTCGCTCAAGGGCAAGACCGAAATGGACGCTTTGGTCGCCTACCTGCAAGTGCTCGGCACTGCCATCAAGAGCAAGAGGTGAGTCATGGTCATGTCTTTTATAGCGAGTGAAATGAGCAGTGGAATGATTCGAGGCTTAGGCACGGTCGTGGTGTTTGTGGCCTTCGTCGGCCTGACGCTGTGGGTGTTCAACAGCAAGCGCAACCCGGAATTCGCCGAAGCGCGCCTGCTGCCGTTCGCCGACGAAGCGCTACCCGATGATGCCACCCAAGAACCTGAAACAAGGAGTACCCGGCCATGACCACCTTCTGGAGTACGTGGATCTGCGTACTGACCCTCGGCAGCCTGATCGGCCTGACCTGGCTGCTGATCGGCACCCGCAAGGGCGAAACCAAGGGCAGCGTCGACCAGACCATGGGCCACAGCTTCGACGGCATCGAGGAGTACGACAACCCGCTGCCGCAGTGGTGGTTCATGCTGTTCGCCGGCACGCTGGTGTTTGCCGTGGGTTATCTAGTTCTTTACCCGGGCCTGGGCAACTGGAAAGGCATTCTGCCCGGCTATGAAAACGGCTGGACCGGCGTGCATGAATGGGAAAAGGAGATGGACAAGGCCGACGCGAAGTTCGGACCGATCTTCGCCAAATTCGCTGCGATGCCCGTGGAAGAAGTAGCTAAGGACCCGCAAGCGCTGAAAATGGGCGGGCGCCTGTTTGCGTCCAACTGCTCGGTGTGCCACGGCTCGGACGCCAAGGGCGCGTTTGGTTTCCCGAACCTGGCGGACAGTAACTGGCGCTGGGGCGGTACGGCCGACACGATCAAAACCACGATCATCGGCGGGCGCATGGCCGCGATGCCGGCCTGGGGTGAAATTCTCGGTGAGACCGGCGTGAAGAATGTCGCCGCTTATGTGCGTCACGACTTGGCCGGCCTGCCGTTGCCTGCCGACAGCGGCGCCGACCTGCAAGCCGGACAGCAACTGTTCAGTACCACCTGCGTAGCCTGTCATGGGGCAAACGGCCAGGGCACTGAAGCCATGGGCGCGCCGAATTTGACGCACCCGGCCGGATTTATTTACGGTACAAGCCTGGCGCAACTGCAACAGACCATTCGCCATGGCCGCCAGGGCCATATGCCAGCGCAGAACGAATTGCTCGGCAACGATAAGGTGCAATTGCTGGCCGCTTACGTGTACAGCCTGTCGCACGGTGCCGGCACCGAACGTTTGCAGGCTGAAGGCAAGCAGGAATAATTCTCGACCGCTCTGCTGCCGCATTCTCCCGGATGCGGCAGTTCCCTGCCTCTTTGCGACCCATTGTCGCACCCTCCCCTTGCTCTTTCTTTCGGTTCACCAGATTCGGGTCTAAGCTTGCTCGATGCGGACTGGCATGAGCCGGTTCCAGGTCGTTTTTAGCCGATGTGTTCGACAATTCTGTTCGATGGCAAGCCGCAAAGGCTGGTAGATACCGGCTGTCGCGCCAATTGCCGTCGGTCACCCGATCGTTGAGTTTGAACACACCCCGTAACAACTGACCGGACCCCCTCCTCATTTTCGTCCGCTGCGACATTTTGCCCTTGGGTGATTTTGTCCTTACGCGGCGCATGGAAAGGCCGCAGAATCAGCTTTTGAAAGCATTGACCCAGGTCATGGCGCGTTGCAATGACCCCCTGCTTTCTCCATACTTGCGGCCGATTTTTACTCCTAATAAAACACCCAAACCGTGGAACCTTAGAATGAGCACAGCAATCAGTCCGACTGCTTATAACTATAAGGTAGTCCGCCAGTTCGCCATCATGACGGTGGTCTGGGGGATCCTTGGCATGGGGCTCGGTGTCTTCATCGCCTCACAGCTTGTATGGCCGGAATTGAACTTCGGTCTGCCGTGGACGACTTTTGGACGCTTACGCCCGTTGCACACCAACCTGGTGATTTTCGCCTTCGGTGGTTGTGCACTGTTTGCCACTTCTTATTACGTCGTGCAGCGAACCTGCCAAACGCGACTGATTTCCGACAGCCTCGCGGCCTTCCACTTCTGGGGATGGCAAGCGGTGATCGTCGGTGCCGGCATTACATTGCCGCTGGGCTACACCACGACCAAGGAATACGCGGAACTGGAATGGCCGCTGGCAATTTTGCTGGCTATTGTCTGGATCGTTTACGCACTGGTGTTCTTTGGCACCATCGTCAAGCGCAAGACCAAGCACATCTATGTCGGTAACTGGTTCTACGGCGCGTTCATCGTCGTGACCGCGATGCTGCACATCGTCAACCACATGTCGCTGCCGGTCAGCCTGTTCAAGTCTTACTCCGCTTACTCGGGTGCGACTGACGCGATGATCCAGTGGTGGTACGGCCACAACGCCGTAGGTTTCTTCCTGACCACCGGCTTCCTGGGGATGATGTACTACTTCGTGCCGAAACAGGCCGAGCGTCCGATCTACTCATATCGCCTGTCGATCGTGCACTTCTGGGCGCTGATCACCCTGTACATCTGGGCCGGTCCGCACCACCTGCACTACACCGCGCTGCCGGACTGGGCTCAGTCCCTGGGCATGGCGATGTCGATCATCCTGCTGGCTCCAAGCTGGGGCGGCATGATCAACGGCATGATGACCCTGTCGGGCGCCTGGCATAAGCTGCGCACCGACCCGATCCTGCGCTTCCTGGTCGTGTCGCTGGCGTTCTACGGCATGTCGACCTTCGAAGGCCCGATGATGGCCATCAAAACCGTCAACTCGCTGTCTCACTACACCGACTGGACCATCGGCCACGTACACGCCGGCGCCTTGGGCTGGGTAGCGATGATCTCGATCGGCGCGATCTACCACATGATCCCGAAACTGTTCGGTCGCGCCCAGATGCACAGCACGGGCCTGATCAACGCGCACTTCTGGCTCGCGACCATCGGTACCGTTCTGTACATCGCTTCGATGTGGGTCAACGGCATTACCCAGGGTCTGATGTGGCGCGCAATCAACGACGACGGCACCCTCACCTACTCGTTCGTCGAAGCGCTGCAAGCCAGCCATCCTGGTTTCATCGTTCGCGCCCTGGGCGGTGCGTTCTTCGCCAGCGGCATGCTGTTCATGGCCTACAACGTATGGCGTACCGTACGTGCCTCGAACCCGGCTGAAGCCAAAGCTGCTGAACAGATTGCTGTAGTTGGAGCTCACTGATGAAGCATGAAGCAGTCGAGAAGAACATTGGCCTGCTGGCCTTCTTCATGGTTATCGCCGTCAGCATCGGCGGCCTGACCCAGATCGTTCCGCTGTTTTTCCAGGACGTTACCAACAAGCCGGTCGAAGGCATGAAGCCTCGCCCTGCGCTTGAACTGGAAGGCCGCGACATTTACATCGCCAACGGTTGTGTCGGCTGCCACTCGCAGATGATCCGCCCGTTCCGCGCTGAAACCGAACGTTACGGCCACTACTCGGTTGCCGGTGAAAGCGTCTGGGACCACCCGTTCCTGTGGGGTTCCAAGCGTACCGGTCCGGACCTGGCCCGTGTCGGCGGTCGTTACTCCGACGACTGGCAGCGTGCGCACTTGTACAACCCGCGCAACGTAGTGCCTGAGTCGAAAATGCCGGCCTACCCGTTCCTCGTGGAAAACAAGCTCGACGGCAAAGACACCGCCAAGAAAATGGAAGTCTTGCGCACGCTCGGCGTCCCTTACACCGACGAAGACATCGCCGGCGCCAAGGATGCTGTGAAGGGCAAAACCGAAATGGACGCGCTGGTGGCCTATCTGCAAGGCCTGGGCACCATCATCAAAAGCAAACGGTGATTTAGATGGATATCGGGATGATTCGTGGCCTGGGCACCGTTGTTGTGATGGTGGCCTTCATCGGTCTGGCGTTATGGGTATTCAGCCCCAAGCGCAAGTCGGAGTTTGAAGACGCGACCTTGCTGCCTTTCGCGGATGATCCCGAAGCCATCAAGCACGTCGAGCAAGCTTCTAGGAGTAACAAAGAATGACTACGTTCTGGAGTCTGTACGTCACAGTCCTCAGTCTCGGCACCATCTTCGCCTTGACCTGGCTGCTGCTGTCTACCCGCAAGGGTCAGCGCGCCGAGCAGACGGAAGAAACGGTTGGCCACTCCTTCGACGGGATCGAGGAGTACGACAACCCACTGCCAAAATGGTGGTTCATGTTGTTCGTGGGCACCATCATTTTTGCCCTGGGCTACCTGGTGCTGTACCCGGGCCTGGGCAACTGGAAAGGCCTGCTGCCGGGTTACAACTACCTCGATAACGAAAAGCAGACCGCGTTCGCCAACGGCCAGACAGGCTGGACCGGCGTTCACGAATGGGAAAAGGAAATGGCCAAGTCGGACGCCAAGTTCGGTCCGATCTTCGCCAAGTTCGCTTCCATGCCAATCGAAGAAGTCGCCAAAGACCCGCAAGCCCTGAAGATGGGTGGCCGCCTGTTCGCCTCCAACTGCTCGGTCTGCCACGGTTCCGACGCCAAGGGCGCCTACGGCTTCCCTAACCTGACCGACGCCGACTGGCGCTGGGGCGGCGAGCCGGCCACCATCAAGACCACCATCATGGGCGGCCGTCACGCGGTCATGCCGGCGTGGGCTGACGTGATTGGGGAGCAAGGCGTTGCCGATGTCGCTGCTTTTGTCCTGACCAACCTCGATGGCCGCAAACTGCCGGAAGGCACCAAGGCTGACCCGGTTGCCGGTCAGAAACTGTTCGCTGCCAACTGCGTGGCTTGCCACGGCCCGGAAGGCAAAGGTACGCCAGCAATGGGCGCGCCTAACCTGACCCACCCGGCAGCGTTCATCTACGGTTCGAGCTTCGCTCAACTGCAGCAGACCATTCGTTACGGCCGTCAGGGCCAGATGCCTGCGCAAGAGCAGCTGCAAGGCAACGACAAGGTTCACCTGCTGGCCGCTTACGTCTACAGCCTGTCTCACGGTGAGAAGGCTCCGGCGGAAGACGCTCAGTAAGGGAAACGCTTGAGGCAACAAAAAACGGCCCCGCCAATGAGAATTGGCGGGGCCGTTTTGTTTAAGCAGCATCAATGCCGCGATCAATGGTAGTGCCCCGCTTCGCTGTCGAGGTTGCCTGGCAACCCGTCAAGTAGTAACGTTTCTACAAAGCACTTTCAGGAGGGGCAAACATGATGGCCATTACCACCATTTCCAGCCGCGAATTCAATCAGGACACAAGCAGTGCCAAAAAAGCCACCCGGCAAGGGCCGGTTATCATCACCGACCGTGGCAGACCTGCTCACGTACTGCTAAGCATTGAGGAGTACCAGAAACTGACCGGCATCAACGCAAACATTGTCGACCTGTTAGTGATGCCCGAAGCGGCAGACATCGAGTTCGAAACCGAGCGTGCCGTCATCACTCATCGACCCGTGGACCTGTCCTGATGTATTTGCTCGACACCAATGTGATATCCGAACTACGCAAACCCCAGGCCGATGCAAACGTCGTCGCTTGGGCGAAAAACATCATCGCCCCACGCCTGTTTATTTCAGCTATTACGTTGAAGGAACTGGAGACCGGGGTCCTGCGAATGGAGCGGCGCGATCCTGCTCAAGGGAAAGTATTGCGCACCTGGCTGAAGCGACACGTTATCCCTGCTTTCGATGCCCGGATCCTGCCCGTCGACGCTGCCGTTGCATTGCGCTGTGCCAGCCTGCACGTGCCGGACCGTGCCAATGAAAGCAATGCCCTGATCGCTGCGACCGCTCTGGTTCACGGGCTGACGGTGGTCACCCGCAACACTGGCGATTTTCAATCCAGCGGTGTTGCACTGATCAACCCATGGGACGATTGAGTTCGCCCCACCCGCAAAACCGTCCATAATTCACAAGTCAATTGATTCAAGTCATTACACCGTCCGTTGATTTCCACCAACGTGACCAAAGGTCGCACCCTTGTGCTAGAGCTTCAGGCGTATCATTGCGCCACTGCAACACCCCTTTTGACCGCGGTCGGCATGTACTGACCGGGGCATTTTTCCACTGCCGTGGGATGCAATGATGAGCAACCAGATTCCGGTACACGACGTCACTCCACCCGACAAGAACGCAAACAACAGCGTCGACCTCTACGCCTCTCGAGAAAAGATCTACACCCGCGCCTTCACGGGTTTGTTCCGCAACCTGCGGATGATGGGCGGAGCCTTTTTGTTCCTGTTGTATTTCGGCACGGTGTGGCTCAACTGGGGCGGCCATCAAGCCGTCTGGTGGAACCTGCCGGAGCGTAAATTCTTTATTTTTGGCGCGACCTTCTGGCCTCAGGATTTCATCCTGCTGTCGGGGATTTTGATCATCAGTGCCTTCGGCCTGTTCTTCATTACGGTCTACGCCGGTCGCGTGTGGTGCGGCTACACCTGCCCGCAGAGCGTCTGGACATGGATTTTCATGTGGTGCGAAAAGGTCACCGAAGGCGACCGCAACCAGCGCATCAAGCTCGACAAAGCGCCGATGAGCGCCAACAAATTCCTGCGCAAGCTCAGCAAGCATTCGATGTGGCTGTTGATCGGTTTTGTCACCGGCCTGACCTTCGTCGGTTACTTCTCGCCAATCCGCGAACTGGTGTTCGACTTCTTCACCGGCGAAGCGGATGGCTGGTCGTATTTCTGGGTCGGCTTCTTCACCCTCGCCACCTACGGCAACGCCGGCTGGTTGCGCGAGCAGGTGTGCATTTACATGTGCCCGTATGCGCGCTTCCAGAGTGTGATGTTCGACAAGGACACGCTGATCGTTTCCTACGATCCACGTCGAGGCGAGTCCCGTGGCCCGCGCAAGAAAGGCATCGACTACAAGGCCCAAGGCCTGGGCGATTGCATCGACTGCACGATGTGTGTCCAGGTTTGCCCGACCGGCATCGACATCCGCGATGGCCTGCAAATCGAGTGCATCGGCTGCGCCGCCTGTATCGACGCCTGCGATGCCATCATGGACAAGATGGATTACCCGCGTGGCCTGATCAGCTATACCACCGAGCACAACCTGTCCGGGCAAAAAACCCATAAACTGCGCCCGCGTCTGATCGGCTATGCCGTGGTGCTGCTGGCGATGGTCTCGTTGTTGATCACCGCGTTCTTCATGCGCTCGCTGGTCGGTTTCGACGTCAGCAAAGACCGCGTGCTGTACCGCGAGAACGCCGAGGGCCGGATCGAAAACGTCTACAGCCTGAAGATCATGAACAAGGATCAGCGCGACCACACCTACGTGCTGGAAGCGACCGGCCTGCCGGACCTCAAACTGCAAGGCAAGCGCGAGATCAAAGTCGCCGCCGGGGAAATTTTCAGCCAGCCGGTGGAGCTGTCCAGTGCACCGGAACAACTGCCGTCGAGCACCAACGAGGTGAAATTCATCCTCAAGGATGCCGAGGACAACAGCGTTCACGTTGAAGCCAAGAGCCGATTCATCGGCCCACAAATTCGTTGAGAGAAGTGATCATGCCCGCAGCAACTGCCGCAAGTCCCTGGTACAAGCACCTTTGGCCGTGGATCATCATCGGGATTCTGGCCTGCTCGGTGACCCTGACCTTGTCCATGGTGACCATCGCGGTGAACAACCCGGACAACCTGGTGAACGACAACTACTACGAGGCCGGCAAAGGCATCAACCGCTCGCTCGACCGTGAACTGCTGGCCCAGACCCTGCTGTTACGCGCCAGCATGCATCTGGATGGCGTGACCGGTGAAGTCGACCTGCACTTGAGCGGCAACAGCCAACCAAAAACCCTCGAGCTGAACCTGATTTCGCCGACGCAGCCGGAGAAGGATCGCAAGATCACCCTCGCCCACAGCGACACGGAACAGGGCCGCTACATTGGTCAACTGAGCGACAAGGTCGAAGGCCGTCGCTTTGTTGAACTGCTGGGCGTCGAGGGCGACAAGACCTGGCGCCTGTTCGAAGAAGAACAGGTCAGCCATGACAAGGATCTGCTGCTGGGCGATGAGCCGCTGCAAGGCGCGGAAGACCTGAAAAAGTAAAAGCGCGCTTCGCGCATTCGCGAGCAAGCCCGCTCCCACATTTGATTGCGTGTACTCAAATTGTGTGCACAACACTGATCAAATGTGGGAGCGGGCTTGCTCGCGAAGAGGCCCTACCAGACGACTTAGACTCCACCCATGAGCACCCAACTCTCCTGCTACCACTGCGCCCTGCCCGTCCCGGCCGGCAGCCGCTTCACCGCGGCGGTCCTGGGTGAAACCCGCGAGTTCTGCTGCCCGGGTTGCCAGGCCGTGGCCGAGGCTATCGTGGCGGGTGGATTGGAAAGCTATTACCAGCATCGCAGCGAGTCTTCGGCCAACCCCGAAGCCTTGCCGGTGCAGTTGGTGGACGAACTGGCGTTATACGACCGCGCCGATGTGCAAGCACCGTTCGTGCGCCACGACGGCGACCTCGCCGAAACCACACTGTTGATGGAAGGCATCAGTTGCGCCGCCTGCGGCTGGTTGATCGAGAAACACCTGCGCGGCTTGCCGGCAGTGGCCGAAGCGCGCCTCAACCTGTCCAACCATCGCCTGCACGTACGCTGGGCCGACGTGCAATTGCCGTTGAGCCAAGTGCTCAGTGAGTTGCGCCATATCGGTTACGCCGCCCACCCCTATCAAGCGGACCGCGCCAGCGAACAACTGGCCAGTGAAAACCGTCTGGCCCTGCGCCAACTCGGCGTGGCCGGGCTGCTGTGGTTCCAGGCGATGATGGCGACCATGGCCACCTGGCCGGAATTCAACATCGACCTCAGCCCAGAACTGCACACCATTCTGCGCTGGGTCGCGCTGTTCCTGACCACGCCAATCGTGTTCTACAGCTGTGCGCCGTTCTTCAAAGGCGCCATGCGCGATCTGCGCACCCGCCACCTGACCATGGACGTGTCGGTGTCGCTGGCGATTGGCAGCGCCTACCTCGCCGGGATCTGGACCTCAATCAGCGGCGTCGGCGAGCTGTATTTCGATGCAGTCGGGATGTTTGCGCTATTCCTGCTCGCCGGCCGCTACCTGGAACGCCGCGCCCGAGAGCGCACCGCCGCGGCCACCGCACAACTGGTCAACCTGCTACCCGCTTCATGCCTGCGCCTGAGCGCGGATGGCCAGAGCGAGCGAATCCTGCTCAGCGAATTGCGCGTCGGCGATCAGGTGCTGGTCCACCCTGGCGCAATTCTGCCGGCGGACGGCAAGATCCTCGACGGCCAGTCGAGCATCGATGAATCGCTGCTGACCGGCGAATACCTGCCGCAACCGCGAACGCCGGGCGATGCAGTCACCGCCGGCACGCTGAACGTTGAAGGCGCGTTGACCGTGCAAGTGTTGGCGCTGGGCCAGGACACGCGACTGTCCGCCATCGTCCGCCTGCTGGATCGCGCGCAAGCCGAAAAGCCGCGCCTTGCGGAAATCGCCGACCGCGCCGCGCAGTGGTTTTTGCTGTTGTCGCTGATTGCCGCCGCCGCCATTGGCCTGTTGTGGTGGGAACTCGACTCATCCCGGGCCTTCTGGATTGTGCTGGCGATGCTCGTTGCGACCTGCCCGTGCGCCTTGTCCCTCGCGACACCAACGGCGCTGACCGCCGCTACCGGCACGCTGCACAAGCTCGGCCTGTTGCTGACGCGCGGCCATGTGCTGGAAGGCCTGAACCAGATCGACACGGTGATCTTCGACAAGACCGGCACCCTGACTGAAGGGCGCCTCGCTTTACGTTCTATCCGCCCGCTGGCCGCACTCGACAGCGACCAATGCCTGAGCCTCGCCGCTGCGCTGGAAAACCGCTCCGAACACCCGATCGCCCGCGCCTTTGGCCGCGCGCCACTGGCCGCCGAAGAAGTCCACAGCACACCGGGCCTGGGGCTTGAAGGCCTGGTGGGCGTACAACGCTTGCGCATTGGCCAGCCAGGTTTTGTCTGCGAACTCAGTGGTGCCGCCGCGCCTTCGATGCCCGATGAAGCGGGCCAATGGCTACTGCTCGGCGACAGCCAGGGACCGCTGGCCTGGTTTGTTCTCGACGACCGTTTGCGCGCGGATGCCCCGGCGTTGCTGCAAGCCTGCAAGGCCCGGGGTTGGCGAACCTTGCTGCTGTCCGGCGACAGCTCGCCGATGGTCGCCAGCGTTGCCGCCGAACTGGGTATCGACGAGGCACGTGGCGGTTTACGTCCGGACGACAAATTGCAGGTCCTGCAACAGCTGCACAAGGAAGGCCGCAAGGTGTTGATGCTCGGTGACGGGGTCAACGACGTGCCGGTGCTGGCCGCGGCCGACATCAGCGTGGCGATGGGCTCGGCCACCGATCTGGCGAAAACCAGTGCCGACGCCGTGTTACTGTCCAACCGCCTCGACGCGCTGGTGCAAGCCTTCAGCCTGGCGCGGCGAACCCGTCGGGTAATCATCGAGAACCTGCTGTGGGCCGGGTTGTACAATGGCCTCATGTTGCCGTTCGCCGCCCTCGGCTGGATCACTCCGGTTTGGGCCGCCGTCGGCATGTCGATCAGTTCGTTGACCGTGGTGCTCAATGCCCTGCGCCTGACTCGCTTGCCGAGCACGCCGGCCACCCGCGCCACGCCAGAAACCCGCCCGCTGCCGGCCTGAGCCGCGCGGGCATGGAGTCCACCCATGCCAGCTCTATACGTGATGATCCCGGCCGCGCTGCTGATCGTGGCCATCGCCGTCTACATCTTCTTCTGGGCGGTGGACAGCGGTCAGTACGATGACCTCGACGGCCCCGCCCACAGCATTCTGTTCGACGACCAGGACCCGGCGCACAAGGCCGCAGTCGACGAAGCCAGCGGCCATCCGGCCAAACCCGACGACAAGGCGCCGCCCCATGCTTGAATTGGCGCCACTGCTGGTGTCTGCGGTGATTCTCGGCTTGCTCGGCGGCGGTCATTGCCTGGGCATGTGCGGCGGCTTGATGGGCGCCTTGACCCTGGCGATTCCCAAGGAACAACGCAGCCGACGCTTTCGATTGTTGCTGGCCTACAACCTGGGACGCATCCTCAGCTATGCCACCGCCGGCCTCTTGATCGGCCTGGCGGGCTGGGCCGTGGCCAACAGCCCGGCGGCGATGTTTATGCGGGTCATCGCCGGATTGCTGCTGATCGCCATGGGCCTGTACCTCGCCGGTTGGTGGAGCGGCCTGACCCGCATCGAAAGCCTGGGTCGCGGCCTGTGGCGGCATATCCAGCCAGTTGCCAACAAACTGCTGCCCGTGTCGAGCCTGCCCCGCGCCTTGCTGCTGGGCGCGCTCTGGGGCTGGCTGCCGTGCGGGTTGGTTTACAGCACGTTGTTGTGGTCGGCGAGTCAGGGCAATGCACTGGACAGCGCTTTGTTGATGCTCGCATTCGGCCTGGGCACCTGGCCGGTATTGCTCGCCACGGGCCTGGCGGCTGAGCGGGTGACGGCGCTGCTGCGCAAACGTAGCGTGCGCATGGCCGGCGGGTTGCTGGTGATCCTGTTCGGCCTCTGGACCTTGCCGGGGCCGCATCAGCATTGGTTGATGGGTCATTAGATCGACGGCGCGCCCTTCGCGAGCAAGCCCGCTCCCACAGTTGACCGCGTTCCAATGTGGGAGCGGGCTTGCTCGCGAAGAGGCCCGCACCGACAACGCAAATCCTGACCGTTGATGCAAATCAAGATGCCCCAACGCCTCCCCCCCTAGACTCGCTAACACTGCAAGCCTATCCGGGGGAACGCCCGCATGATGCTCGACGCCATTCGTTGGGACACCGATCTGATCCGCCGTTATGACCTGGCGGGACCGCGCTACACCTCTTACCCGACGGCTGTGCAATTCCACAGTCAAGTCGGCTCGTTCGACCTGTTCCACGCGCTGCGTGACAGCCGCAAGGCCCTGCGCCCGTTGTCGCTGTACGTGCATGTGCCGTTCTGCGCGAACATTTGCTACTACTGCGCCTGCAACAAAGTCATCACCAAGGATCGCGGCCGCGCCCTGCCCTACTTGCAGCGTCTTGAGCAGGAAATCCAGCTGATCGCCTGTCACCTCGACCCGGCGCAGAAGGTCGAACAACTGCACTTCGGCGGCGGCACCCCGACGTTTCTCAGCCACGATGAACTGCGCCAGCTAATGGCTCAACTGCGCAAGAGCTTCAACTTGCTGGACGATGATTCCGGCGACTACGGCATCGAGATCGATCCTCGCGAAGCCGACTGGTCGACCATGGGCCTGTTGCGCGAGCTGGGCTTCAACCGCGTCAGCATTGGCCTGCAAGACCTCGACCCGGCCGTGCAACGGGCGGTCAATCGCCTGCAAAGCCTGGAAGAAACCCGTGCGGTGATCGACGCGGCCCGGACCCTGCAATTTCGCTCGATCAACATCGACCTGATCTACGGCTTGCCCCGGCAGACGCCCGAGAACTTCGCGCGCACGGTGGACGAAGTGATCAACCTGCAACCGGATCGGCTCTCGGTATTCAACTACGCGCACCTGCCTGAACGCTTCATGCCGCAACGACGCATCAACAGCGACGAGCTGCCCACGCCGGCGCAGAAACTGCAAATGCTCCAGCGCACCATCGAGCAACTGACCGCGGCCGGTTACCGCTACATCGGCATGGACCACTTCGCCCTGCCCGATGACGAACTGGCGATTGCCCAGGAAGAATCGACCCTTCAGCGCAACTTTCAGGGCTACACCACCCACGGCCATTGCGATCTGATCGGTTTGGGGGTGTCCGCCATCAGCCAGATCGGTGATCTGTACTGCCAGAACACCAGCGATATTGCTCAATACCAGAACACCCTGACTACGGGTCAACTGGCTACCAGCCGTGGCCTGGTGTGCAACGCCGATGATCGGCTGCGACGGGCGGTGATACAGCAGCTGATCTGTACGTTCAGCCTGGAATTCGTCGAGATCGAGCAAGCGTTCAACATCGACTTTCGCGGTTACTTCGGCCAATTGTGGCCACAGTTACTGACCATGGCCGATGACGGCTTGATCAGCCTCGACAATGAACGAATCACCGTGCTGCCGGCCGGTCGCTTGTTGGTGCGCTCCGTGTGCATGGTGTTCGATGCTTATCTGCAGCAGACCCATCAGCAACGATTTTCCCGGGTGATCTGACTCTTCATCGCCCAGTTACACAGGACCGCCCAACATCACCCTGTATCGTGGCGTGACAATATCTGCACAAACTGGCCGGAATGCCTTCCCGTGGGTTACCCTTACGTCTTATGTGTGTTTTCCCACAAGGATTGAAGAAATGTCCGAGCCAGTCAAACTGCGCGCTCATAACCAGGCCCATTGCAAGGATTGCAGCCTCGCACCCCTGTGTTTACCGCTGTCTCTGAACCTGGAGGACATGGACGCGCTGGACGACATCGTCAAGCGAGGCCGTCCGCTGAAAAAAGGTGAGTTCCTGTTTCGCCAGGGTGACACCTTCGATTGCGTCTATGCCGTACGATCCGGCGCCCTCAAGACCTTCAGCCTGAGCGACGGCGGTGAGGAACAACTCACTGGTTTCCACCTGCCGAGTGAACTGGTCGGCCTGTCGGGCATGGACACTGAAAAGCACCCCGTGTCCGCGCAAGCGCTGGAAACTACCTCGGTGTGCGAAATTCCTTTCGACCGCCTCGACGAACTGTCCGTGCAATTGCCGCAACTGCGTCGCCAATTGATGCGCGTCATGAGTCGCGAGATTCGCGACGATCAACAAATGATGTTGCTGCTGTCGAAAAAAACCGCCGACGAGCGCATCGCCACGTTCCTGGTCAACCTGTCGGCGCGTTTCCGCGCCCGCGGTTTCTCGGCCAACCAGTTCCGCCTGAGCATGTCGCGCAACGAAATCGGCAATTACCTGGGGCTGGCGGTCGAAACCGTGTCCCGGGTGTTCACCCGTTTCCAGCAGAGCGAGTTGATTGCCGCTGAAGGCAAGGAAATTCATATCCTCGACCCGATCCAGCTCTGCGCGCTGGCCGGCGGCTCGCTCGAAGGCTGATTGTCACGCTTGCGGCTGAGCGAAACGGTTCAGCCGCCGTTATACTGCGACGTTTGCAGCCTGCCAGGACACCTCGACGATGGTCTTCGACTCCTTCGACATCAAATCCCTGATCCGCCCCGTGATCGATTTCCCCAAGCCGGGCGTGATCTTTCGTGACATCACGCCGTTGTTCCAGTCACCCACGGCCCTGCGCCTGGTGATGGACAGCTTTGCCCATCGCTACGTCGAAGCCGATTTCACCCACATCGGCGCGATGGACGCGCGTGGCTTCCTGATCGGTTCGGTGCTGGCGTATCAGCTGAACAAGCCGCTGGTGCTGTTTCGCAAGCAAGGCAAGCTGCCGGCCGACGTGTTGGCCGAGGGTTACGCGACCGAGTACGGCGAAGCGTTCCTCGAAGTCCACGCCGACAGCCTGTGCGAGGGCGATTCGGTGGTGATGTTCGATGACCTGATCGCTACGGGCGGCACGCTGATTGCGGCGGCGAACCTGATTCGGCGCATGGGCGCACGGGTTCATGAAGCGGCGGCGATTATTGATCTGCCGGAGTTGGGTGGGTCGCAGCGGTTGGAAGATATGGGAATTCCTACTTTCTGCCTGACGCAGTTTGCGTTGACTGACAAGTAAGCAGCATCTTCAAAATTGCCATCGCGAGCAGGCTCACTCCTACAGAGGTTTTGTGAACGCCACAAATCCAATGTAGGAGTGAGCCTGCTCGCGATGACGTCAGCCGCTACACCGCCAATCAAAGCCCCATCTGCTTACTGATAATCTCGTTCATCACTTCCCGCGTCCCGCCCCCAATCGATAGAATCCGGTTATCACGGTACAGCCGCTCCACCAGGCTCTCTCGCATGTAACCCAAGCCCCCCATAATCTGCACCGCATCAGTGACGATCCGGTCCGCCGTGTCAGTGGCAAAGTTCTTGGCCATCGAAATTTCCTTGATCACACTCTGCCCCGCCGCCATCTTCGCCGCCTGGCGATAGGTAAATTCCCGAGACACTTCCAGCGCTGTCGCCATCTCGGCGAGGCGGTGCTTGAGGACCTGGAACTTGCCGATGGGTTTACCGAAGGCTTCGCGCTGACGCGCCCATTTCAGGCTCTCCTCCAGCGCCAGCTGCGCGGTCATGTTGGCCATCAGTGCCAACGCCAGCCGCTCACTCTGAAAGTTACCCATGATGCAGGCGAAACCCATGTTTTCTGCGCCGATCAGATTGCCCACCGGCACCCGGCAATCGTCGAAGAACAACTCCGCGGTGTCCGACGCCCACCAGCCCATTTTCTTCAACTGGCGGCCGACAGTGAAACCGGGCGTGCCCTTCTCGATCAACAACAGGCTGATGCCGCCAAAACCGGGCTCGCCGGTGCGCACTGCGACGGTGTAGTAATCGGCACGAACGCCGCTGGTGATAAAGGTTTTGCTGCCGCTGACGCGATAGACGTCGCCGTCACGCACGGCGCGGGTTTGCAGGTTGGCAACGTCGGAACCGCCGCTGGGCTCGGTGACCGCCAGGGCGCTGATCTTCTCGCCGGCCAGCACGTGAGGCACCACGCGATCACGCACTTCGGGCCGGGCCCACTTGAGGATCGGAGGCAAGCCGATGTCCAGCGAACCCAAACCGGCCACCAGTCCACCCGAACCACAGCGCATCAGTTCTTCACTGGCCGCGACCTTGGCGAACAGATCACCTTCATGGCTGCCGCCCAGCGCTTCAGGGTAGCCAATGCCCAGAATCCCGGCGGCACCGGCCTTGAGGTAGAGCTCACGGGGAAAGCTTTCAGCTTCCTCCCACTGATCAATGTCCGGAAGAATCTCACGCTCGACGAAACGTCTGACGCTGTCACGGACCAATTGGTGGCTGGGATCGAAGTATTCCTGAAAGGCAGGCATCGGCGAACTCCACTGAAGGTTCAGCGAAGTTAACCGAGCGCTTGCTTGGTTTTCAACAAAATTGTGTGAATCAGGTGGACCGAGGTGCGTCCTTCGCGAGCAAGCCCGCTCCCACATTTGACCGATTTCTTTCAGGGGAATGCGATTGAATGTGGGAGCGGGCTTGCTCGCGAAGGCGTCAGTCCAAGCACTACAACGCGATCGGTTTACGCCCGGCAAACGAATGCGCCAACGTCCCGCCATCCACCAACTCCAGCTCACCACCCAACGGCACACCATGGGCAATACGCGAAGCAATCAGGCCTTTATTGCTGAGCAACTGCGCAATGTAATGCGCCGTCGCCTCACCTTCCACCGTCGGGTTGGTCGCGAGAATGACTTCGGTAAAGCTCCCGGCTTCTTCAATCCGCGCCATCAACTGCGGAATACCAATCGCCTCAGGCCCGAGACCATCAAGCGGCGACAAATGCCCTTTAAGCACGAAGTAGCGACCACGGAAGCCCGTCTGCTCCACCGCATAGACATCCATCGGCCCTTCCACCACACACAGCAAGGTGTCGTCGCGGCGGGTATCCGCGCACTGCGGGCACAGGTCGTCTTCGGTCAGCGTGCGGCACAAACGGCAATGGCCCACCCCTTCCATGGCCTGGCTCAAGGCCGACGCCAGGCGCGAACCACCGCTGCGATCACGTTCAAGCAATTGCAGCGCCATGCGCTGGGCGGTTTTCTGACCCACACCCGGCAAAATTCGCAGGGCATCGATCAGTTGGCGAATCAAAGGGCTGAAGCTCATGGGGAAACGTCCGACAAAACAACGAGACGCGGTTTATACCCGCGCCTCTCTTTAGCGTCAAATACTCAGTCTTGCGCGACCCGCACCACCAGTTTGCCGAAATTGCGCCCTTCCAGCAGACCGATGAATGCTTCAGGTGCCTGCTCGAGGCCATCGACCACGTCTTCGCGGAATTTCACCTTGCCGTCACGCACCCACGGCGCCATGGCACTGACGAATTCCGGCTGACGATCACCGTAGTCGTCGAACACGATGAAGCCCTGGATTCGCACACGATTGGTCAAAATCGTGCGCTGCAACTGCGGCAGGCGATCTGGGCCGCTCGGGGCTTCGTGGGCGTTGTAGGAAGCGATCAGGCCACACAGCGGAATGCGCGCCTTGGGGTTGAGCAGTGGCACTACCGCGTCGAACACCTTGCCACCGACGTTCTCGTAATAGATGTCGATGCCGTTGGGGCACGCCTGCGCCAGCTCCTCGGCGAAGTTCGGGCTCTTGTGATCGACGCAGGCATCGAAGCCTAATTCGTCGACGACATAACGGCATTTTTCCGCACCACCGGCCACGCCGACCGCGCGCAAGCCCTTGATCTTCGCCACCTGGCCGACCACCGAACCCACCGCGCCGGATGCCGCCGCGACCACCAGGGTTTCGCCGGACTTCGGCTGGCCAATGTCCATCAGGCCCATGTAGGCCGTCATGCCCGGCATGCCCAGCACACCCAAGGCCATCGATGGGCTCGGCAACCCGGACGGCACCGGGATGATGTTGCGACCGTCGCTGATGCTGTGGCTCTGCCAGCCAGTGGAGCCGACGACCACATCACCTTCCTGGAATTTGGGATTCAACGAGCGTTCGACCCGACTGACAGCACCGCCGGTCATGACTTCGCCGATTTCGACCGGGGCGGCGTAGGACGGTGCGTCACTCATGCGACCGCGCATGTACGGGTCCAGTGACAGGTAAAGGGTCTTGAGCAGGACCTGGCCGTCAGCGAGGTCCGGCAGCGCTTCCCTTTCCAGGCGAAAATTCTCCGGCGTCGGCGCGCCAACCGGGCGGGACGCCAGGACGATACGTTGGTTGAGGGTCAATGCTTGTGGCATGTGAGCGTCTCCTTTGATCGAGAATCGAGTGGTATAGGGGAGCAGACCTTTGTGGCGGTTGAGTGTTCGATATTCCGTCAGTTGTACCGAGTCGACTGCTTCGCGAGCAAGCCCGCTCCCACATTTTACCGAGTTCTAATGTGGGAGCGGGCTTGCTCGCGAAGGCGGCCTGACAGACGCTGCGAGAACATCAGGCAGAAACAAAAATGCCAGGCGCGATGCCTGGCATTTTTTTGTAGCTCATCCGACGCGCTTTAGCGAATCAGAATGGCAGCTTCATGCCCGGCGGCAGTTGCATGCCCGCGGTCATGCCGGACATTTTGTCCTGGCTGTTGGCTTCGATCTTGCGCACGGCATCGTTGACGGCGGCGGCGACGACGGCTTCCAGCATCTCTTTGTCGTCTTCGCTCAGGCCTTCAACCAGGCTTGGGTCGATGGTCACGCTCTTGACGTCGTGACGACCGGTCATCACCACGGTGACCATATCGCCGCCCGCTTTACCGATGACTTCGGCGTTGGCCAGCTCTTCCTGCATCTTGGCCATTTTTTCCTGCATCTGCTGTGCCTGCTTCATCAGGCCGGCCATGCCACCTTTCATCATGGGAATCACCTCAAAAGTACTTGGATTAAACAGCGTCCGGCCCTGTTGACCGAACGCCTTCAGTTATTAGCCCTGACTGACCAGAGCGTCGACAGGTTCAATAGTATCGTTACGGATCACCGCACCGAACTGTTGCATCATTTGCTGGATGAACGGATCACCGTGGATCGATTCCTCGGCCTCGCGCTGACGGTTGGCACGGCGCCGGGACGCGGCCTGGGCCGGGGTTTCCTGCTCAGGCTTGATCAGCTCCATGCTCAGAGTCAGCGTGCGCCCGTGAAACTGGTTCAGCGCATCGTTGAGACGACGTTGCTGGGTCGCGTTGAACAAGGCGCTGTGAGCCGGGTCCAGGTGCATCAGCCAGTGATCACCCTCGACGGAAATCAGCGTGCAGTTGGCGGCAATGCTCCCCGTCATGCCGGAAATCGGCAGCTTCGGGAACATTTCCAGCCATTGCAGCGCCAGACCGGTGGCCGGCATCGCCGCGGGTTCAGGCTCCGGTTCCGGGGCGGGTTCGGCGGTGTGTTCGCTGGCCAGTTCATCCAGGTAACTGTAGGCCGAGTCCATGTCCGGCTCGATGTAATCCTCATCCAGCGGCGGCTCATCGTCCAGGTCCACGCCCGGGGTGGCGGCATCAACGTCGGCCACGGACGGTTCCGGGATCGGCGCAGCGGCCCATTCCGGCGCGTCCGGCACCACGCTGTCCGGCGTTGGCAACGGCATTGGCGGCAACTCGGGCTGCTCGCTGGCAGTTTCCAGCACCGGCTCGACGGCAGGTTGCTGCACGACTTCAGGAACGACCGGGTCGTTCCACGGCAGGTCGACGACTTCCTCGACCGCGACGAGCTCAACCACGGGTTCAGGCACGACAACCGGCGCGACCGGTTCAGGTTCCGGCGCGGGAACTGGAGCGGCAACAACGGGGACAGGTGCAACTGCCGCAGCGACTACCGGCGCAACAACCGGCGCGGCAGCCACTGAATTTGCGGAATCAACTGTGGCCTGGCTGATCCCCACTGGCTTTAGCGGTTGCCTCGGGGCGTCCGCCGTGTCCGCAGGCCGGAAGGCCAGCATCCGCAGCAGGACCATTTCAAAGCCACCACGCGGGTCCGGTGCCAGCGGCAGATCACGCCGGCCGATCAGGCCCATCTGGTAATAAAACTGTACGTCTTCAGCCGGCAACGCCTGGGCCAGTGCCAGCACCCGGTCACGGTCGCCGTGCCCGTTGTCGACGCCTTCAGGCAAGGCCTGGGCGATGGCGACACGGTGCAGCACGTTGAGAATTTCCGAGAGCACGCCGTTCCAGTCCGGGCCTTGCTCGGCCAGATGACGAACGCCTTCGAGCAACGCCTTGGCGTCACCTTCGATCAATGCATGCAAAACGTCGTAGACCTGGCCGTGATCCAGCGTACCGAGCATCGCCCGCACGTCGGCGGCCATGACCTTGCCTTCACCGAATGCGATGGCCTGGTCGGTGAGGCTCATGGCATCGCGCATCGAGCCATCGGCGGCACGGCCCAGCAGCCACAATGCATCGTCTTCGAACGGCACGTTCTCGACACCCAGCACGTGGGTCAAATGCTCGACCACACGTTCCGGCGTCATGTTCTTCAGGGAGAACTGCAGGCAGCGCGACAGAATGGTTGCAGGAAGTTTCTGCGGGTCGGTCGTCGCCAGGATGAACTTGACGTAGGGTGGCGGCTCTTCAAGGGTTTTCAACAGCGCATTGAAGGAATGGCTGGAGAGCATGTGCACTTCGTCGATCAGGTAGACCTTGAAGCGCCCGCGGCTCGGGGCGTACTGCACGTTGTCGAGCAGTTCGCGGGTGTCCTCGACCTTGGTCCGGCTCGCGGCGTCGATCTCGATCAGGTCGACAAAGCGCCCTTCATCGATTTCGCGGCACACCGAGCACTCGCCGCACGGCGTCGAAGTGATACCTGTTTCACAGTTCAGGCATTTGGCGATGATCCGCGCAATGGTGGTCTTGCCCACCCCGCGCGTACCGGTAAACAGGTAGGCGTGGTGCAGCCGCTGGCTGTCCAAGGCATTGATCAGAGCCTTGAGCACATGGGTCTGGCCGACCATTTCGCGGAACGAGCGCGGACGCCATTTACGTGCAAGAACCTGATAACTCATCGAAAACCGTCGCAACGAAGGAACAGAAGCGGCTAATGCTAGCGGAGCAAGGCCAAAATTGCATCCGGTGTGCTCGTCTAATCTGGCTAAGCTGCACTTTGGGGGCTTTTATCGGCTCGGCTTTGCGCTGTACCGGAGCGTTTATGCGTTGTGCCTTGGGGGCATTGCTGTGGATAAGTGTGAGCGTCGCCGCTGCCGAAGCGCCGTTGCGCTTTGTCGTGCCCGACAGTTGGGCGATGCCGATGGTGCAACTGGATCATGGCCGCCTGACCCAGGGCATTTTGTATGACGTGATGCTCAGCCTGGCTACTCAGGTGGGAATGCCGGCGGAATTTCACGTACTGCCCCGGGCCCGGGTGCAAAACGCCATGGAACACGGCGAGGTCGATGTGCGTTGTTATGCCGCGCAGTCATGGCTGCCGAATCAGTCCGGCGACTACATCTGGAGCATTCCGCTGTGGTTTCAGCACGACGTGTTGATCGCCCTGCCGGATTCGCCAGACTCGGTGACACCCGCTCATTTGCCTCGGCAACCGGTCGGCACGGTGCTCGGTTACAACTACCCGACGCTGCAACCCTTGTTCGACGCCGATCGCTTGCGCCGCGAAGACGCGCGCAATCAGGAACAAGTGCTGGAAAAACTCAATGCCGGACGCTATCGCTATGCCGTGAGCAATCAATGGACACTGGACTGGTTCAATCAGCGCCTGCTGCCCGACCGGCAATTGAAAGCGGTGGCCGTATTGCAGGAACAGAATGTCGGTTGCTACGTGCGCAACGACCCCAAAGTGCCGGTGCAGCGCATTCTGCGCACGTTGTTGCGGATGAAAATGTCCGGGGAGATTGATGACATCATCCGGCTGTACATCGGCACCCCCGCAAACCCTACAGGGACGTAGTCACTGCTTGCCATTGCGCAGGCACCACAAACCCCGCCACCCAGCCAGGCACCTGTTCTGGCGGCATTGGCCGGGCGATGAAATAGCCTTGGGCAACCTCGCAGCCCAATTTCAGCAACAACTCACCGTGCTCGACGCTTTCCAGCCCCTCGGCAATCACCTTCCGGCCAAACGCCCGGGCCAGACCAATAACCGCGGTGGTCAGTGCCAGGTCATCGCGATCCTCCAGCATGTCGCGCACGAATGTCTTATCAATCTTGATGGTTTGCGTGCGCAGACGCTTGAGGTAGCTCAGGGACGAATAACCGGTGCCAAAGTCACCCAGCGAAAACTGCACCCCCAGCGCCTGACAAGCCTGCAAGCAGACGCTGACGTGGTGGATATTCTCGATGGCCACCGACTCGACGATTTCCAGGTCAAGCATCTGCGCAGGAACCTCGGCGTGCCGCGCGAGTACCTGCTTGAGCCGGTCAACAAAATCCGCGCGCTGAAAATGCCGGGCCGCGATGTTCAGGCTGATCGGCCAGCACTGCCCCGCCTGTTGCCAGCGGTGCAATTGCGCCAGGACCTGATCCATCACCCATTCGCCGATGTCGATGATCAGGTCCGTCTCTTCCACTGCGGGCAAGAAGTCCCTGGCCCGTATCAGGCCGTTTTGCGGATGCGCCCAGCGCAACAGCGCCTCGAAACCGACAACCTCACCCAGGCGCATGTTGACCTTGGGCTGGAAATGCAGACGCAACTCACCGCCTGCCAGCGCCTGACGAACGCGCTGGACGGTCTGGTGAGTCGCCTTGACCTCTTGATCCCGAGTCACGTCGAACAGGTGAAAACGGTTGCGTCCACGCTGCTTGGCCACGTACATGGCTTGATCGGCGTGACGCAACAGGGTTTCAGCATCGTGATTGTCGAGGGGAAACAGCGTGACCCCGATGCTGGCGAACACATGGACGTCCTTGCCATGCAGCACGTACGGCGCCGAAATCGCACCCAGCACCCGGTTCAGCGCCGCACGCAATTCCGGCAGATCACGCACGTGACGCAACACCAGCACAAATTCGTCGCCCGCCAGGCGCGCCACCACATCTTCGCCCCGGACGATGCCACGCAAACGCCTGGCCACCTCCACCAGCAACACATCACCGCTGGCATGGCCATAGCCGTCGTTGACCGCTTTAAACCCGTCGAGATCGAGCATGCACACCGCCAGCGGAATGTCTTCCAGCCGGGAGAACTCCAGCGCCTGATCCAGCAGGTCCGAGAGGTACGCACGATTGGGCAGCCCGGTCAGCACGTCATGCCCGACCCGCCATTGCAAGGTATGCAGCAACTCGCGTTTTTCACTGATGTCGAACCGGATCGACAGGTATCGATCGACCCGCCCGGTGGCATCATCAAGCACCGGCACCATGGTGCTGTCGACCCAGTACAGGCTGCCGTCCTTGGCGCGATTGCAGATCTCGCCTTTCCACACGCTGCCCAGCGCAATGGTGCGCCACATGGCAGAAAAGAATTCGGAGGAATGCTCGCCGGAATTGAGCAGACGATGATTCTGGCCGACCAGCTCTTCACGGCTATAGCCGGACACGGCACAGAATTGGTCATTGACGTAGGTGATCCGGCCGCTCAGGTCGGTCTCGGAAAAAATCGCGGCGGCATCCACAGCCCTGCGGTACTTCTCATCCATGAATCAGGCTCGCTGTCGCTAGCGGAAGAATGGCGTGTCATCCCGGACGCGCATTTGATGGCCCTGCAAGACTGCAGATCAATCTGACTGAAACACCTCGCGCCAGTCTGACGAGGGTGCGCAATGCTCGCAGCTTGACCAGGCCTTGTCCAAGCCTTCGTGCAGCAGTGAATATCGGTGCAGAAGTGAAATGTTCGTTCTGAAAAACCGCAAACGACGAGAAACCACCCTGGAGATGATCCATGGCGGAACGACAAAAATATTTTCAGAGAGAAAACGCGAAAGAGGATTCGCGGTGCGTTATGGAGGCAACCCCACCAGCCACACCCCGGCACACAATGTTCCCGCTGTGGCTGCTGCCTTCCGGCTCTGACCAGGTTCACGGGTAATCGTTGCGGGGGGACCGATGGGGTCACCATAACGACGCTCACCTGACGGCGAGCCGCGCCATTGTACCTATCTGAGACGAAGTTACAACCGTTGGCGCGGATTAAAAAACATGAACGGCTTCAAGGACATGCAATCCCAGTGAAACACCTCACCCTGTAGCAGCTGACGAGCAGCGCGAGGCTGCGTTCGGCTGCGAAGCAGTCGCCAGTTGGGGTGATGGTCAGAGGTCTTGCAGCACCTCATCCGCCCTGCCGCCTTCTTGCTGGATCACCAGGTGAATGAAGTGCAGCTTGGCGATCACCGCCGGCGGCAGGACGAACGGGTAGAAATCCGGCTGGCCCATGCTGCGCGACAGTTCATTGAGCATGCCCGCCAACTCGATCCACGCATTGACGAACGACAGGAATGCCGCGCCGCCGGGGTGCTGTGGGTCGTAGAGCGTGCTCGACGGGAATGGCTGGTAATCGAAATCCAATTCCCGCGCACTCATGCCGAACCCCAGCGCGGTGTCCACCGCATCCATCATGTGCAGGTAATGCGCCCAGGTTTCCGCCCAGTCTTCCCACGGGTGCATGGTGGCGTAGGCGCTGACGCACTGCAGTTGCCAGTCGAGTGGCGCGCCTTGCTGGTAATGCCGTTCCAGCGCTTCTGCGTAGCTGGCGCGCTCGTCACCGAACAGTCCGCGAAACGGTTCCAGCCAATGGCTGTTGGCGATCAGCCGATCCCAGTAATAATGCCCGACCTCATGCCGAAAATGCCCGAGCAACGTGCGATAGGGCTCGTGCATCTGCACCCGGACCTGCTCGCGGTGGGCGTCATCGGCTTCTTTGATGTCGAGGGTGATCAGGCCGTTGGCGTGACCGGTGGTCGGTGATTTGCCTTCGAGGTCGACACCGATAAAGTCAAACGCCAGGCCGGTTTCTTCATCGACGGTTTTGGGTATCACCTGCAAACCGAGGCTGACCAACTGCGCGACCAGTCGCCGCTTGGCTGTTTCGACCTTGCGCCAGCGTTCGTGGTTTTCGGGAATCGACAGGTCAGGGATGGTGTGGTTCAGGCTACAGGCGATGCAGAGCGCATCGTGGTCATTGGCCCGGAGCAGCCAGTTGCACGCAGCCGGGGAATCGAGATTGGCGCAGCGGCGGAACACACCGGCCTGCGGGTCGGCATCGAGCAGCCAGGTATCAGCCTGTTGACCCGGTTGCAGCGACGACAAGCGACTCTGTTCAGGCTGATAGCCCAACGCCGCCGAACAGGCCAGGCACTGACTGTTGCGAAAGAACAGCGACTGCCCGCAGCGGCATTGCCAGATCTTGCTGTTGCGCGAGCTGTCGCCCATGAAAGGCGCTGCGATGCGCGAGCTGAGCTGTTCGAAGAAACGGTACATGGCGATCTCTCCCTGGGGCTTGCCAAGACTAGATCATTGCCACACTAAGATCGTTCCGGGTTTTGAATCACAATTGTGGCGAGGGAGCTTGTCGGATCACCGCACCGTCCCGCTCGACTGCGCAGCAGGCGCAAGCATCATGAGGACCGCTTCGCGCTCCAGCGGGACGGTGCGGCGATCCGACAAGCTCCCTCGCCACAGGTTTTGTGTCAGACCAAAATGCCGTGCTTACTGAGGAACTCGACGAACGCTTCTTCATCGAGCACCTTCAACCCCAGCTCGTTGGCCTTGGCCAACTTGGAACCCGCTCCCGGCCCCGCCACCACGCAATGGGTCTTGGCCGACACCGAGCCCGCCACCTTGGCACCCAGGCTTTCAAGCTTGTCCTTGGCGACGTCGCGGCTCATCAACTCCAGCGAACCGGTCAGCACCCAGGTCTGTCCGGCCAGCGGCAATCCTTCGACGACTTTCTTCTCGCTCTGCCAATGCATGCCGAAATCGCGCAACTGCTTCTCGGCAGCCTCAGCGAGCAGGCGATTGTCCTCGACCGCAAAAAACTCGCGAACCGAATTGGCCTGTTTCTCCGGCAACGCCTGACGCATGTCCAGCCAATCCGCACCGAACACACCTTCCAATGAACCAAACCGATCCGCCAGTTTCTGCGCCCCACCCGGTCCGACCGAAGGAATGTGCAGCTTGTCGAGAAACCCGCCGAGCGTGGTGCTGGCCGCGAACTCGGCCCCCAACTTGCCCTGATCCTGAATCTGCAGGTCGTGCTTGAGCAGGTCCTCGATCACTTGCTGGTTATGCGCATCTTCAAAGAAGCTGTGGATCTCGTGAGCCACTTCCAGGCCGACGTCCGGCAAGTACGTGAGCACGTGCGGCAATGCCTGCTGAACCCGCTCCAGCGACCCCAGAGAACGCGCCAGCACCTTGGCCGTCTCTTCGCCGACATCGGGAATCCCGAGGGCGTAGATAAACCGCGCCAGGCCCGGCTTTTTGCTGTCTTCGATCGCGCTCAGCAACTTGTTGCTCGAAACCTCGGCAAACCCTTCCAGATCGACAATGTCGTCGAACTTCAGGGCATACAGATCCGCCGGCGACCTCACCAGGCCTTCATCGACCAGTTGCTCGACGCTCTTGTCGCCCAGGCCTTCGATGTCCATGGCACGACGGGAAACGAAGTGAATGATCGCCTGCTTGAGCTGCGCACCGCAGGCCAGGCGACCGACGCAGCGGTACACCGCGCCCTCGCTGACGGTCTCGCGGCCTTTGCTGCGCTTGACCAGCTGCGTGCGCTCGACCTGCGAGCCGCACACCGGGCACTGCTCGGGAATCTGTACTGGCCGGGCATTGTCCGGACGCCGCTCGAGCACCACTTGCACCACTTGCGGAATCACGTCGCCCGCGCGACGGATGATGACGGTGTCGCCAATCATCAGACCCAGCCGCGCGACCTCATCCATGTTGTGCAACGTCGCGTTGGCCACGGTGACACCGGCCACTTTGACCGGTTTCAAGCGCGCCACCGGCGTGACGGCGCCGGTACGGCCGACCTGGAACTCGACGTCGAGCAACTCGGTGAGTTCCTCCATGGCCGGGAATTTGTGCGCGATTGCCCAGCGCGGCTCGCGAGCGCGGAAACCCAACTCACGCTGAGAGGCGATGCTGTTGACCTTGAACACCACCCCGTCGATTTCATACGCGAGCCCGTTGCGGCGTTCGCCGATGTCGCGGTAGTAATCCAGGCATTCGTCGATGCCGTGCGCCAGTTTCAGCTCATGACTGATCGGCATGCCCCACACCTGAAGCTGCTTGAGATTACCAATGTGCGTGTCGGCAATATCGGCCGAAATCTGGCCGATACCGTAGCAGCAGAATTCCAGCGGACGGTTGGCGGTGATCTTCGAATCCAGCTGTCGCAAGCTGCCGGCTGCCGCGTTACGCGGGTTGGCGAAAGTCTTGCCGCCGACTTCTAGCTGGCTGGCGTTGAGCCGCTCGAAACCGGCCTTGGACATGAACACTTCGCCGCGCACTTCCAGGGTCGCCGGCCAGCCGGTGCCGTGCAGTTTGAGCGGGATGTTGCGCACGGTGCGCACGTTGACGCTGATGTCTTCGCCGGTGGTGCCGTCGCCACGCGTCGCGCCGCGCACCAACACACCGTCCTGATACAGCAAGCTGACCGCCAGGCCATCGAGCTTGGGTTCGCAACTGTATTCCACCGCCGCACCGCCACCGAACAGATCGCCGACCGGCAAGTCCAGACCTTCCGTCACCCGACGATCGAACTCGCGCATGTCGGTTTCTTCGAAGGCGTTGCCGAGGCTGAGCATCGGCACTTCATGACGCACCTGGGTGAACGCCGACAACGCCGCACTGCCGACGCGCTGGGTCGGCGAATCGCTGGTGATCAGTTCCGGATTAGCCGCTTCGAGGGCCTTGAGCTCGTGGAACAAACGATCGTATTCGGCATCCGGAATACTCGGCTCGTCCAGCACGTGATAGCGATAGTTGTGCTGATCCAGCTCAGCACGCAGCTCTAGAATGCGGTTTTTGGCGGCGGTCATGGGTGTTCTCTCATAAAGCAAAAGAGCAGCCGAGGCTGCTCAATTCTTAAATACAGTAGCTTAAAGCTATGGACACTGTGGCGAGGGAGCTTGCTCCCGGTCGGCGGCGAAGCCGTCGTAAAATCAGCGCATGCGGTGTATCGGAATAAGGGCCGCTTCGCAGCCCAGCGGGAGCAAGCTCCCTCGCCACAAGAGCCCGCTCCGACTTTTATATCAACGCTTCTGGGTCAACGCGCGGCGTTCGAACTCAACGATGCGCTGACGGTAATGCTCAATCGTCTGGGCGGTCAGCACGCTGCGCTGGTCGTCTTTCAGTTCGCCGTTCAGCTCCTGGGACAGTTTGCGCGCTGCGGCCACCATCACGTCGAAGGCTTGCTTCGGATGACGCGGGCCAGGCAGACCGAGGAAGAAGCTCACGGCCGGGGTGCTGAAGTGGTCGATGTCGTCCAGATCGAAGATGCCCGGCTTGACCGCATTGGCCATGGAGAACAGGACTTCGCCATTACCGGCCATGCTTTCGTGGCGGTGGAAGATGTCCATCTCGCCGAAACGCAAACCGCTTTCCAGAATGTTCTGCAACAGCGCCGGGCCTTTGAAACCAGCGGCGTCGCGGCAGATCACGCTGATCACCAGCACTTCTTCAGCTTGTGGCTGATCTTTTTCAGTGACCGCTGGCGAGGCTTTGGTGTCATCCGGGAAATCGTCGTCGCGGCTGCTGAAGCTCGGGCCGCCATCCAGATCCAGGCTGAGGTTCATGTCGCCCTGCGACGGTTCGCCATGGCCACGCTTGCCGCGCTTGGAACCCGACTCACGCGGTTCACGGGCAGGCATGCTCACCGACGGCAGATCGTGCTCGTCCAGTTGCGGTTCTTTGTGCGTGTCCAGCACACGGGGCGGGCCCAACAGCTCGGCGCTGGTGTCCTCGTCCGGCAGATTGGACAAACTTCGGTCAAGACGGAATTTCAGTTTTCCCTTGCCGCCGCGCATACGGCGCCAGCCATCAAAAAGAATACCGGCAATGACAATAATGCCGATGACGATCAGCCACTCGCGCAGACCGATTTCCATGTAATCCCGTGCCTCTATAAAAAATGCTGAAAAATAAGGGGTTTACAACTCGTAAACCGCTTTAAAACGTGGCGCCAACTCTATGTTCTGACAGGCGTTTTGCCCACGTATACGAAAAATTGACATTAAACTAGCACGACCAAAGGCAACTTTACACCGTCTGTCACCATGGCTTTAGCGAATATGTCGATTGGCCAGCAAGTAAGACCCGGTAAAAACGTCCTACGGCCTGGCAATACCCGTCCTACAGACGCCGACTCAGGCGTCCACCATCGCCATCGCCTCCTCGACATCCACTGCCACCAGACGCGAGCAACCCGGTTCGTGCATCGTCACACCCATCAGTTGATCGGCCATTTCCATGGCGATCTTGTTGTGGGTGATGTAGATGAACTGCACCGTCTGCGACATTTCCTTGACCAGCCGTGCGTAGCGTCCAACGTTAGCGTCATCCAGCGGTGCGTCAACTTCATCGAGCATGCAGAACGGCGCCGGGTTCAACTTGAAGATCGCAAAAACCAGCGCCAATGCGGTCAGGGCTTTTTCGCCACCGGAGAGCAAATGGATGGTGCTGTTCTTCTTCCCTGGCGGCTGCGCCATGATCGTTACCCCTGTATCGAGTAGATCTTCGCCCGTCAGTTCCAAATACGCGCGCCCTCCACCGAAAACTTTTGGGAAAAGCGCCTGTAAACCGCCATTGATCTGATCAAAGGTATCTTTGAAGCGGTTGCGGGTTTCCTTGTCGATCTTGCGAATCACGTTCTCGAGCGTGTCCAGCGCTTCCACCAGATCATCGTTCTGCGCATCCAGATAACGTTTACGCTCGGATTGTTGCTGGTATTCGTCGATGGCCGCGAGGTTGATCGCACCGAGACGCTGAATGCGCGCGGCAATGCGTTCGAGTTCTTCTTCGGCGTCCTTCTCGTTCGCCTCGGCCGTCAGCGTGGCAAGCACGCCGTGCAGGTCGTAGCCGTCTTCCAGCAATTGATCTTCGAGGGTCTTGCGGCGCACGGTCAGGGCTTGCCATTCCATGCGCTGGGTTTCCATCTGGCCGCGAATCAACTGCGACTGCTGCTCGGCCTGGTTACGCCGTTTTTCCGCATCACGCAGTTCACGGTCAGCGTCTTCCAGGGCGATCTGCGCGGTCTTGAGTTCTTCGTCGACGGTCATGCGCTTGTCGAGCAGTTCTTCCAGTTTCAGCCGCAGCTCTTCCAGCGGCGCCTCACCCTCTTCCAGATTGAGGCTGAGCTGTTCGCGTTTTTCGGTCAGACGCTCGGACTGCATTTCCAGCCGTTCCAACGCCTGACGCGTCGAGTCGTGTTGCGCCTTGAGCGAGCCGAGACGCACCGCGAGTTGATGCGCATGATCCTTGTGCTGCCGGGCTTCCTGGCGCACCCGATCGAGGCGCTCGCGCAAGCTGTCGCGCTGGGCCAGCAGCAACTCACGCTGCTCGGTGTCGAGCGCCATGGCGTCGAGGGCTTCCTGCAATTGCAGGCGCGCTTCGCCAATGTTTTCGTGTTCCAGCGCACGCTGTTCGCTCAGTTCCGCGAGCTCTTCGTCGAGGCGCGTACGACGCAGCGTCAGCTGTTCAGCCTTGGCTTTGCCGGCGGACAGTTGAGCTTTCAACTCACCTTGCTGACGCGCTTCGTCTTGCAGCAGTCGGCGCAGATGCTCGCGACCGTTTTCCTGCTGACGCTGTTGCGCCCTGAGCGTCTGAAGTTGGGTTTCCAGGGTCTCGACCGTGGCTTCGCGCTCTTCACGCTCCTCGGTCAAGCGCTGGATTTCCTGACCGCGCGCGAGTACACCGCTTTCGGCTTCGCTGGCCCGTCGCACGCGTAAAAAGTGCCGACCGACCCAGTAACCATCATGGCTGATCAGACTCTGCCCAGCGGTCAATTGACTGCGCAACGCCAGCGCCTGTTCGAGGCTGTCGACCGGTTTGACCTGCCCCAGCCACGGCGACAGATCGATCTGCGCCTCGACCTTGTCGAGCAAGCTGCCCGGCACGCGCACGCCATCAGTGGCCGGGCTGAGCAAGCGCAAATCGCCCTGAACAAAACCAGCCAGATCGAAGTCGCCGAAATCATCGACCAGCACCGCTTGCAGGTCGGCGCCGAGCACGGTTTCCACCGCCAGCTCCCAACCTGCTTCCACCTTCAGCCCTTCGGCCAGGCGCGGGCGATCCGCCAGATGCTGCTCACGCAACCATTCGGCGGTGCCGGTGCCCGGATCGAGCGCAGCTTGCTGCAAGGCTTCAAGTGAGGCGAGACGACCGTTGAGGCGCTGCAAATCGCCTTGCGCCTGCTGCTGATTGTGCAACGCGAGTTGCAATTCCTGACGCAGTTGCTCAAGGCGTTCGACCTGGGCTTCTTCGCTGGCCTGCAAATCTTCAAGCGTGGCTTCACTGGCGGCCAACTGCTCGCTGAGTTCCATGATCGCCGCGTCTTCCGGGTCCGCCGAGAGCAACGCGCGCTCTTCGCCGAGACGCTTCTGCCGGTCGGCCAGACGCTCCATGCTGGTTTCCAGCTGCTGGATGCGTGACTGCTGCACTTCGGATTGGCGACGCGGCTCGGCGGCGGTCAGGTTGAACGTGTCCCACTGCTCCTGCCAGCCGTGCATGGTGGTTTCGGATTCTTCCAGCGCGGCAGCGGCTTCTTCGGCGGCGGCGCTGGTGACTTCCTGCTCTGGCGTGAGCATGTCGAGTTCTTCGCCGAGGGTCAGCAACAGTGTGCGGTCGTGACCGAGATGCGATTCGGTTTCCAGACGTGCGCGCTCGGCTTCTTTCAGATCGTCCTGCAACTGACGCAGACGCTGCTGACCGTGCTGGATGCTCTGCTCGACCCGGGCGATGTCGCCACCGACCGAATAGAAGCGCCCTTGCACCAGATTGAAGCGTTCGGACAGGTCATGGTGCCCGTCCCGGAAGCGTTCGATGGCGGCATCGGCGTTGCGTTGCTCGGCGACCAGCGCTTCGAAGGTGACTTCCTGGTTGCCGATTACCGCTTCGCGCTGACCGACCTGTTCGTTCAGCGCCTGCCAGCGCAAGGCTGACAACTGGGCCTTGAGCTGGCGCTCTTCGCCTTTGTATTCCTGATACTTTTTCGCGGCTTCGGCCTGACGGTGCAAGCGTTCGAGCTGACGCTCAAGCTCTTCACGCAAGTCGGTCAGGCGCGCCAGGTTTTCGTGGGTGCGACGGATGCGGTTTTCAGTCTCGCGCCGGCGCTCCTTGTACTTGGAGATGCCCGCCGCTTCTTCAATAAAGTTGCGCAGGTCTTCGGGCTTGGACTCGATCAGCTTGGAGATCATCCCCTGCTCGATGATCGAGTAGCTGCGCGGGCCGAGGCCGGTGCCGAGGAAGATGTCGGTGATGTCGCGACGACGGCATTTGGTGCCGTTGAGGTAATAAGTGGTCTGGCTGTCGCGGGTCACTTTGCGGCGAATGGAGATTTCCGCATAGGCGGCGTATTCGCCGAGCAGCGTGCCGTCGGAGTTATCGAACACCAGCTCGATGCTGGCCTGACTCACCGGTTTACGGCTGGTCGAACCGTTGAAGATGACGTCGGTCATCGACTCGCCGCGCAAGTTCTTGGCCGAGCTTTCGCCCATCACCCAACGCACGGCGTCGATGATGTTCGACTTGCCGCAACCATTGGGCCCGACCACTGCCGCCATGTTGCTGGGGAAGTTCACCGTGGTCGGGTCGACGAAGGATTTGAACCCCGCCAGTTTGATGCATTTGAGCCGCACGCTTAAGCGTCCGTCAGGGCAGAAACCACCAGATCGGCGCTGCGCTGGGCATACGCCGTCAGCACTTCGCGGATCTGCGGAAAGTCACGGGCCAGCACGGCAGCGAGCAGGCGCTCGAACAGTTCGAGAAATTCGCTCATCGACGCCTTGCGCTGGTCGAGGGCGAGGAAATACGCGCGGCTCATGGCCGGCTGCAGATTCTCGACGGTTTCCTGCAAGTACGGGTTGTTGGCGAACGGGTACGCGGCGCGCATTACGTTGAAGCTGTCGTCGACGAAGGTGCGGATGTCCTGACGCTCGTAGCTGGCGGCCAGGCGTTGCTGGATCTGCACGAACGGCGCCATGTCGGCCTGGACTTTCCAGCCGCTGGCCACGGCGTTACCGAGCAAGATGTACAACTCGCTCATCAGCGTGCACAGGCTCTGGACCTTGTGCGCCGTGAGTTCGGTGACATGGGCGCCCCGTCGCGGCAGGATCGCGATCAGGTGGCGACGCTCGAGGATCAGCAAGGCTTCACGGACCGAGCCACGGCTGACATTGAGGGCCAGCGTGACCTTCTGTTCCTGAATGCGCTCCCCGGGCTTCATTTCGCCGCGAATGATGCGTTCGGCGAGGTGGTGAGCGATTTGCTCGGCGAGGCTGTCCGGCGCCTTGAACGTCATGGTTGTCCTTCAAACTCTTCGATCTGCACAAGCGGCGCAGTGTAACCCAGTTGATAGGTCATGGCGCAGGGCCCACTCGGCGGTTTTGGCACGATTCAAGCAAAAAAGCAGGTGTGTGCGTGAGGGTCAATACTGAAGCAATGAGGTGTTTGCCGACAAAATGCTATTTCCTGACCTTTAAGTCAGAAAATCATTGACCGAAAAGTCAGACCTGCTAAATTCGGTTCAAGTCGGTTAACAACAATAATGAGTCTGCGAGGCCTTCCGTGATCCAGTTTTTACTTAACCAGGAACTCCGTAGCGAGCACGCCCTGGACCCAAACCTGACCGTGCTCAATTATCTGCGCGACCATGTGGGCAAACCCGGCACCAAAGAAGGCTGCGCCAGCGGTGACTGTGGCGCCTGCACCGTGGTGGTCGGTGAGTTGCAAACGGATGACGATGGCCGCGAACACATTCGCTATCGCAGCCTCAACTCGTGCCTGACGTTCGTGTCGTCGTTGCACGGCAAACAACTGATCAGCGTTGAAGACCTCAAGCACCAGGGCGAACTGCACAGCGTGCAGAAAGCCATGGTCGAATGCCACGGTTCGCAATGCGGCTTCTGCACCCCGGGCTTCGTCATGTCGCTGTTCGCCCTGCAAAAGAACAGCGATGCACCGGATTCTCACAAGGCTCACGAAGCGCTGGCCGGCAATCTGTGCCGTTGCACCGGCTATCGGCCGATCCTGCAAGCCGCTGAGCAGTCTTGCTGCGGCAAACAACCGGACCAGTTCGATGCGCGGGAAGCCGACACCATCGCGCGCTTGAAAGCGATTGCCCCGACGTCCATCGGCGAGCTCAACAGTGGCGACAAACGTTGCCTGGTGCCGCTGACCGTCGCCGACCTGGCCGACCTCTACGACGCTTATCCACAGGCGCGGCTGCTGGCTGGTGGCACGGATTTGGCGCTGGAAGTCACGCAGTTCCACCGCACCTTGCCGGTGATGATCTACGTCGGCAACGTGGCCGAGATGAAGCGCATCGAGCGTTTCGACGATCGCCTGGAAATCGGCGCTGCCACCGCCCTCTCCGACTGCTATGAAGCGTTGAAGGCCGAGTACCCGGATTTCGGTGAATTGCTGCAGCGTTTTGCCTCGCTGCAGATCCGCAACCAGGGCACCCTCGGCGGCAACATCGGCAACGCCTCGCCCATCGGTGACTCACCGCCCCTGCTGATCGCCCTGGGCGCACAAATCGTCCTGTGCAAAGGCGAAACCCGGCGCACCCTGGCCCTGGAAGATTACTTCATCGATTACCGGGTCACCGCGCGCCAGGAAAGCGAGTTCATCGAGAAGATCATCGTGCCGCGTGCCAGCGCCGAACAACTGTTCCGCGCCTACAAGGTGTCCAAGCGTCTGGACGATGATATTTCCGCTGTGTGCGCCGCATTCCAGATCCGTCTGGAAAACGGTGTGATCGCCGATGCCCGCGTCGCCTTCGGCGGCATGGCGGCCATCCCGAAACGCGCCAGCGCCTGCGAAAAAACATTGCTCGGTGCGCCGTTCAACAACGCCACCGTCGAACGCGCCTGCGCTGCACTGGCCGAAGATTTCACCCCGCTGTCGGACTTCCGCGCCAGCAAGGAATACCGCCTGCTCAGCGCGCAAAACCTGCTGCGCAAATACTTCATCGAACTGCAAACACCGCACATCGAGACCCGGGTGACCGCTTATGTCTAATCATCACGCTGTAGAGAAGACCCAAGCCGAACTGGCTGAACTGTTCGCCAAGGACCTGACCACCGGTGTCGGCCGCAGCGTCAAGCATGACAGCGCCGCCAAACACGTGTCCGGTGAAGCGCAGTACATCGACGACCGCCTGGAGTTTCCGAACCAGTTGCACGTTTACGCACGCCTGTCGGACCGCGCCCACGCGAAAATCATCAGCATCGACACCAAGCCCTGCTACGCCTTCGAAGGCGTGCGCATCGCCATCACCCATGAAGATGTGCCGGGCCTGAAAGACATTGGGCCGCTGTTGCCGGGCGACCCGTTGCTGGCGATTGATGACGTGCAGTTCGTCGGCCAACCGGTACTTGCCGTTGCAGCCAAAGACCTCGAAACCGCACGCAAGGCCGCCATGGCCGCGATCATCGAATACGAAGATCTCGAGCCGGTGCTGGACGTGGTCGAAGCCCTGCGCAAACGCCACTTCGTGCTCGACAGCCACACCCATCAGCGCGGCGATTCGGCCAATGCCCTGGCGACTGCCGAGCATCGCATCCAGGGCACGCTGCACATCGGCGGCCAGGAACACTTCTATCTCGAAACCCAGATCTCTTCGGTGATGCCGACGGAAGACGGCGGCATGATCGTCTACTGCTCGACGCAGAATCCGACTGAAGTACAGAAACTCGTCGCCGAAGTGCTCGACGTTTCGATGAACAAAATTGTGGTCGACATGCGTCGCATGGGCGGCGGTTTCGGTGGCAAGGAAACGCAAGCCGCGAGCCCGGCCTGTTTGTGCGCCGTGGTCGCGCACCTCACCGGCCAGCCGACCAAGATGCGCCTGCCACGTGTCGAAGACATGCTGATGACCGGCAAGCGTCACCCGTTCTACGTCGAGTACGACGTCGGCTTCGACAGCACCGGTCGCCTGCACGGCATCGCCCTGGAACTGGCCGGCAACTGCGGTTGTTCGCCGGACTTGTCGGCCTCGATTGTCGACCGTGCGATGTTCCACGCCGACAACTCGTACTACCTGGGTGACGCGACCATCAACGGTCACCGCTGCAAGACCAACACCGCATCGAACACCGCGTATCGTGGCTTCGGTGGCCCGCAAGGGATGGTCGCGATTGAAGAAGTGATGGACGCGATTGCCCGTCATCTGGCCCTCGATCCATTGGCGGTGCGCAAGGCCAACTACTACGGCAAGACCGAGCGCAACGTCACGCACTACTACCAGACCGTCGAGCACAACATGCTCGAAGAAATGACCGCCGAACTGGAAGAAAGCAGCCAGTACGCCGAGCGTCGCGAAGCGATCCGTCGCTACAACGCCAACAGCCCGATCCTGAAAAAAGGCCTGGCGCTGACCCCGGTGAAATTCGGTATTTCGTTTACCGCGAGCTTCCTCAACCAGGCCGGCGCGCTGATCCACGTCTACACCGACGGCAGCATCCACTTGAACCATGGCGGCACCGAAATGGGCCAGGGCTTGAACACCAAAGTCGCGCAGGTTGTGGCGCAAGTGTTCCAGGTGGAAATGGACCGCGTGCAGATCACCGCGACCAACACCGACAAGGTGCCAAACACCTCGCCGACCGCTGCGTCCAGCGGTGCTGACCTGAACGGTAAAGCGGCACAGAACGCCGCTGAAATCATCAAGCAGCGCCTGGTCGAATTTGCCGCGCGGCACTACAAGGTCAGCGAAGAAGACGTCGAATTCCACAACGGTCACGTGCGGGTTCGCGATCACATCCTGACCTTTGAAGCGCTGATCCAGCAGGCGTATTTCGCCCAGGTGTCGCTGTCGAGCACCGGGTTCTACAAGACCCCGAAAATCTTCTACGACCGCAGCCAGGCCCGTGGCCGCCCGTTCTACTACTACGCCTTTGGCGCCGCGTGCTGCGAGGTGATCGTCGACACCCTGACCGGCGAGTACAAGATGCTCCGTACCGACATCCTCCACGACGTCGGCGCCTCACTGAACCCGGCCATCGACATCGGCCAGGTCGAGGGTGGTTTCATCCAGGGCATGGGCTGGCTGACCATGGAAGAACTGGTGTGGAACAACAAGGGCAAACTGATGACCAACGGCCCGGCCAGCTACAAGATTCCGGCCGTGGCGGACATGCCGCTGGACCTGCGGGTGAAGCTGGTGGAGAACCGCAAGAACCCGGAAGACACGGTGTTCCATTCCAAGGCTGTGGGTGAGCCGCCGTTCATGCTCGGCATCGCGTCGTGGTGTGCGATCAAGGACGCCGTGGCGAGCCTTGGCGACTACAAGCATCAACCGAAAATCGATGCGCCGGCGACCCCGGAGCGGGTGTTGTGGGGGTGTGAGCAGATGCGGCAGTTGAAGGCGGCGAAGGCTGAGGAAGCCGAAACCGAGTTGGCTTCGCTCTGATACCGAGGCGCGGCCAATCGTTAGCAGGCTAGCTCCCACATTTGGAATGCATTCCCCCTGTGGGAGCTAGCCTGCTAGCGATGAGGCCCGGATAGACAACACAGATGTCGAGGTGAAACATGTACAACTGGATCGACGCCCTCGCCGACCTGCAATCCCAGGGTGAACCCTGCGTGTTGGTGACCATCATCGAAGAGCTCGGCTCGACGCCGCGCAATGCCGGTTCGAAAATGGTCATCAGTGCCACCCAGGCCTTCGACACCATCGGTGGCGGGCATCTGGAGTACAAGGCCATGCAGATCGCCCGCGACATGCTCGCCAGTGGCAAGCAGGACACGCACCTGGAGCGCTTCAGCCTCGGCGCGAGCCTCGGCCAGTGCTGCGGCGGCGCGACGGTGTTGCTGTTCGAACCAATGGGTCAGGTCCAGGCGCAGATCGCCGTGTTCGGCGCCGGTCATGTCGGCCGCGCATTGGTGCCGCTGCTCGCCAGCCTGCCCTGCCGGGTGCGCTGGATTGATTCGCGGGATGATGAATTCCCGGAACAGATCCCTCACGGTGTACGCAAGATTGTCAGCGAAGAACCCGTGGATGAAATCGACGACCTGCCCGCCGGCAGCTACTGCATCGTCATGACCCACAATCACCAACTCGACCTCGAACTCACTGCCGCGATCCTCAAGCGCAACGACTTCGCCTACTTCGGCCTGATCGGTTCGAATACCAAACGGGTGAAGTTCGAACATCGCCTGCGCGACCGTGGATTCGACAGCAGCGTCGTGCAACGCATGCGCTGCCCGATGGGCATCGGCGAAGTCAAAGGCAAGTTGCCTGTGGAAATCGCCATCTCCATCGCCGGCGAAATCATCGCCACCTATAACGCGAATTTCGGCCAGCAGACCGCCAGCGCCGGATCATCGATTGCCAAACTGCTGCCTGCTTCACGCCGCAGCCAAGCCTCCCATTGAGAACCCCCATGCCTCTGACTCGCAAAGCTTACCGCGCCGCCATCCTGCACAGCATTGCCGACCCTGCCGAAGTTGGTATTGAAGCCTCGTACGAGTATTTCGAAGACGGCTTGCTGGTGATCGACAACGGCCAGATCAGCGCGCTCGGCCACGCCAGCGACTTGCTGCCGACCCTGCCAGCCGACATCGAGATCACCCATTATCAGGACGCGCTGATCACCCCCGGTTTCATCGACACCCACATTCACTTGCCGCAAACCGGCATGGTCGGTGCCTACGGCGAGCAATTGCTTGACTGGCTGAACACCTACACCTTCCCGTGCGAAAGCCAGTTCGCTGATAAAGATCACGCCGACGAAGTCGCGGATATTTTCATCAAGGAACTGCTGCGCAACGGCACCACCACCGCGCTGGTGTTCGGCAGTGTGCACCCGCAATCGGTGAACTCGTTTTTCGAGGCGGCCGAACAGCTCGACCTGCGCATGATCGCCGGCAAGGTAATGATGGACCGCAACGCGCCGGACTACCTGACCGACACTGCCGAATCCAGCTACGTCGAAAGCAAGGCGCTGATCGAGCGCTGGCACGGCAAGGGCCGCTTGCACTACGCGGTCACCCCGCGTTTCGCCCCGACCAGCACCCCGGAGCAACTGACCCTCGCCGGCCAGTTGCTCAGCGAATTCCCTGATCTGTACATGCAGACGCATATCAGCGAAAACCTGAAGGAAGTCGAGTGGGTCAAGGAGCTGTTCCCGGAGCGTAAAGGCTACCTGGACGTCTACGATCACTACCAATTGCTCGGTGAGCGCTCGGTGTTTGCCCACGGCGTGCACCTGTGCGACGACGAGTGCGCACGACTGGCGGAAACCGGCTCGGCCATCGCCTTCTGCCCGACGTCGAACTTCTTCCTCGGCAGCGGTTTGTTCAACCTGCCGATGGCCGAGAAGCACAAGCTGAATGTCGGTGTGGGCACGGACGTTGGCGGTGGCACCAGTTTCTCGATCCTGCAAACCTTGAACGAAGCGTACAAAGTCATGCAGCTGCAAGGTGCGCGTCTGAGCCCGTTCAAATCGCTGTACCTGGCGACTCTCGGCGGTGCGCGGGCGCTGCGTCTGGAGGATAAGATCGGCACCTTGAAACCGGGCACCGATGCCGACTTCCTGGTGCTGGATTACAACGCCACGCCGTTGCTGAGCTATCGCTTGAAGCAGGCGAATAACATTGCCGAGACGTTGTTTGTGTTGATGACGCTGGGGGATGACCGGACTGTTCTGCAGACGTATGCGGCGGGGAATCAGGTGCATCAGCGCTAGTTTTCTTCGGGCAATAAAAATCCCCCGCACTGTTCAGTCCGGGGGATTTTTATTGCCGTTGAGGCCGCCTTCGCGAGCAAGCCCGCTCCCACATTAAACCGAGTTCTCCCAGCAGGATGCAGTCGAATGTGGGAGCGGGCTTGCTCGCGAAGGGGGCAACCCGGTGTATCAGAGTTTCGCAGCCGACCGCCCAGGCTTCTTGGTCTGCAACAAATGCGAGAACACCGCGTGCAAATCATCCGACGCACTTTCTTCGTCGAGGTTGAGTTTGCTGTCGATGTGATCCATGTGATGCATCATCAAATTCACTGCCAACTCACCGTTGCGTGCTTCGATGGCGTCAATCAACTGGGTGTGCTCGTCGTAGGAGCAGTGCGAACGGTTGCCACTTTCGTACTGGGCAATGATCAACGACGTCTGCGACACCAGGCTGCGCTGGAAGCTGATCAGCGGCGCATTCTTCGCCGCTTCAGCGAGTTTCAGGTGGAACTCGCCCGACAGACGGATGCCTGCGCCGCGATCGCCACGGGAGAAGCTGTCGCGCTCGTCGTTAACCATTTGTCGTAATTCGGCGAGATCTTCGGCGGTGGCGTGCTGCACGGCCAGTTCAGTGATCGCTCGTTCCACCAGGCGGCGCGCGAGGAACACCTGGCGAGCCTCTTCGACGCTCGGGCTGGCGACGACCGCGCCACGGTTCGGACGCAGCAGCACGACACCTTCATGGGCCAGGCGCGAGAGCGCACGGCGGATGATGGTGCGACTGACCCCGAAAATTTCCCCCAGCGCTTCTTCGCTCAACTTGGTGCCGGGCGCCAGACGCTGTTCGAGGATGGCCTCGAAGATATGCGCGTAGACAATATCGTCCTGGGTCCCGCTGCGGCCGGCTTTGCCTGCTCGCGGTTGTTTTTTTAGGGGCTGCAACTGTTCGTTCATGGGCACTCGAGTCGGGAGAACTGCGGCGAATTGACGGTGACTGTAATACGGCACAGTGGGTCGCTGGCAAGTATCGCGTAAAAAACACCGCGATTGTACACAATGGAGGGTGGCAACACGACTGTACGGCTGTTTGTCGCTTCCGCTGTATTGCAACGATCCCTTACGTTTGAGTTTAGGCTTGAACCCAGAATCTGCCGCTCGAACACAATCCCCTGTGGGAGCGGGCTTGCTCGCGAAGGCGTCGTATCATTCGACATTGATATCGACTGACACGACGCCTTCGCGAGCAAGCCCGCTCCCACAGGGTTCAGCGGCGTTTCAGACATCTTTATAAAAGGAACACCGCTGTCATGAACGACGCCACGCACACGCAGCTCCGACCACTGGCCGACACATCCCCGTCGGCCATCGTCGCCGGCTTCATCGCGATGATGACCGGTTACACCAGCTCCCTGGTCCTGATGTTCCAGGCCGGACAAGCGGCGGGCCTGACCAGCGGGCAGATTTCGTCGTGGATCTGGGCGATCTCGATTGGCATGGCGGTGTGCTCGACCGGCTTGTCCCTGCGTTATCGCACGCCCATCACCATCGCCTGGTCGACCCCCGGTGCGGCGTTGCTGATTACCAGCCTCGGCGGTGTCAGTTATGGCGAAGCCATCGGCGCCTACATTACCTGCGCGGTGCTGGTGACGATTTGCGGCCTGACCGGCAGCTTCGAACGGCTGGTGAAAAAAATTCCAGCCTCCCTGGCCGCCGCGTTGCTGGCGGGGATTCTGTTCAAGATCGGCAGCGAGATTTTCGTCGCTGCCCAGCATCGCACCGGGCTGGTGCTGGGCATGTTCTTCACCTATCTGGTGATCAAGCGCCTGTCGCCGCGTTATGCCGTGCTGGCCGCGTTGTTGATCGGCACGGCGCTGTCAGGGTTCATGGGGTTGCTGGATTTCAGTGGCTTCCATCTGGAAGTGGCGACGCCGGTCTGGACCACCCCGCACTTCTCGCTGGCCGCGACCATCAGCATCGGCATTCCGCTGTTCGTGGTGGCCATGACCTCGCAGAACATGCCGGGCATCGCCGTGCTGCGCGCCGACGGCTATACCGTACCGGCCTCGCCATTGATCACCACCACCGGCATCGCCTCGTTGCTGCTGGCCCCGTTCGGCTCCCACGGCATCAACCTGGCGGCCATCAGCGCAGCGATCTGCACCGGGCCGCATGCCCATGAAGATCGCAACAAGCGCTACACGGCGGCGGTCTGGTGCGGGATTTTCTACGGGATTGCCGGGGTGTTCGGCGCGACATTGGCGGCGTTGTTTGCCGCACTGCCGAAAGAGCTGGTGCTGTCAATTGCAGCGCTGGCGTTGTTTGGCTCGATCATCAATGGCTTGAGCATTGCGATGACCGAGGTGAAAGAACGGGAAGCGGCGCTGATCACCTTTATGGTCACGGCGTCGGGGCTGACGTTGTTTTCCATCGGTTCGGCGTTCTGGGGAATTGTGGCGGGGGTGTTGACGCTGGTGATTTTGAATTGGCGTAAAGCCTGACAAGCAAAATCCGCGCATAAAAAAACGGCGACCCTTGGGTCGCCGTTTCTTATTACATCAAGCTACCGGATTGATCGGCTTTTCCGGGTACCAGACGTCGATCAGCGGGCTGACGGTTGCTTCGGTCAGTTCGCTGCGGCCTTTGAGCCAGGCTTCAACAGCAGCGCGCTGCTCTTCGGACACCGAGCCACGCTTCTGCAGGCAAACCAGACCGAAGTCGTCGCCGCCAACATAACCCAGACCGTTGGCTTCCATGGCTTCTTTCAGGAACGCGTCGAGGAAAGCATCAATGGCTTCATCAGCCAAATCTTCTTTGAAATCCAGGTTCAGTTCGAAACCCAGCTCTTGAAATTCATCGACGCACAGTTTTTTGCGCAGACGCTGGGAACGGTTAGTCGCCATTGGAACAATCCTCATAAGTAATAACGGGCGGCACTTTAGCAGTTTAAGCCGCTAATTGCCCGACTCTCTGGGGTGCATCGCTGACCGCCGGTAAAAAAATAGCAGATTTGAAGGCCATGGCACGGCACACGCTTTCAAGCCTTGGGGCATAATGCCGACACTTTCATGACCACTGAGGGATTTTATCGCCATGCCCTCGTCTTTTTTTCCCCCTCGGCTGTAGGGTTTTATTACACATGATCAAATCTTTGCGTCCATTGTTGCTGGCCAGTTTCATTCTTCCGCTGGCCCTCTCCGTTTCCGCCGCTCCGATTAACACTGCGCTAACACCCAACGTCGAAAAGGCCCTCAAGGCCAGCAAGTTGCAGGACAGCGCCTTGTCGCTGGTGATGATCCCGCTCACCGGCCCGGGTACACCGACCATTTACAACGCTGACGTTTCGGTCAACCCGGCCTCGACCATGAAGTTGGTCACCACCTATGCCGCGCTGGAAATGCTCGGCCCGAACCACCAGTGGAAAACCGAGTTCTACACCGACGGCACCCTCAGCGGCGGCATCCTCAATGGCAACCTCTACCTCAAGGGTGGCGGCGATCCCAAGCTGAACATGGAAAAACTCTGGCTGCTGATGCGTGATCTGCGTGCCAACGGCGTGACGCAAATCACCGGCGACCTGGTGCTGGACCGCAGTTTCTTCGTGCAACCGCAGTTGCCCGAGTTCAATGACGATGGCAATGACGAGAACAAGCCGTTCCTGGTCAAGCCCGACTCGCTGATGGTCAACCTCAAGGCCCTGCGCTTTGTCGCGCGTAACGACGGCGGCCGGGTGTTGGTGTCAGTGGAACCGCCGATTGCCAGCATTCGCATTGAAAATCAGGTCAAGGCTGTCAACTCCAAGCAATGCACCGGCGGCGTGCGCTACAACCCGGTGACCCAGGCCGATGGCAGCATGACCGTAACGGTCGGTGGCCAGTTGGGCGATGGCTGCAGTTCCCAGACGTACCTGTCGCTGCTTGATCACGCGACCTACACCGCCGGCGCCGTACGGGCTATCTGGAAGGAGTTGGGCGGCAGCATCCAGGGCAAGGACGTGCTGGCGGCCACTCCTGGCAATGCAAAATTGCTGGCCCGGGCTTATTCGCCGGACCTGGCGGAAATCATCCGCGACATCAACAAATACAGTAACAACACCATGGCTCAGCAGCTGTTTCTGAGCCTGGGCCAGAAATTCCGCACCGATGCCGATGGTGACGATGCCAAGGCTGCCCAGCGCGTCGTGCGTCAATGGCTGGCGAAGAAAGGCATTACCGCGCCGCACCTGGTGATGGAAAACGGTTCCGGTCTGTCTCGCGCCGAACGCGTCAGCGCCCGTGAAATGGCAGCGATGCTGCAAGCCGCGTGGCACAGCCCGTATGCCGCCGAGTTCATCAGTTCGATGCCGATTGCCGGCACCGACGGCACCATGCGCAAACGCCTGAAAACTACCGCGATGCGCGGCGAAGCCCACGTCAAGACCGGCACCCTGAACACCGTACGCGCCATCTCCGGCTTCAGCCGCGACGTCAATGGCAACACGTGGGCAGTGGTGGCGATCCTCAACGACAAGGCACCGTTTGGCGCGTCGTCGGTACTGGATCAAGTGCTTCTGGACCTGTATCGCCAGCCAAAACTGCCGGATACGGCGTCGGTGCTCTAACCCGATCTACAGCTCACCGTAAATCAACTGTGGGAGCGGGCTTGCTCGCGAATGCGGTGTATCAGTCAATTAAAATGTTGAATGACGCACCGCATTCGCGAGCAAACCCGCTCCCACAGGGGGTTGTGTCAGGCGTTAGGTTTTCTGCGCTTCAACCCGATCACGTCCCGCCTGCTTCGCCGCATACACCCCCGAATCCGCTCGCAGCAACAGCGCATCCGCCCCCTCCCCGACGCGCCAACTGGCGATCCCGAAACTCGCGGTAACGAACCCCACGCTGTCGATCGGTGAACTGCGCAGCCCTTGCCACAATTGCATGGCTAGCACGTGCGCCTGCTCGCGGTCGGTGTCCGGGCAGAGCACCATGAACTCTTCACCGCCAAGGCGACAGAACACGTCCGTACGCCGCAGCCGATGACCGATGCGCTCGCACACGGCCTGCAACACCCGATCCCCCACGGCGTGGCCATGTTGGTCATTGATGCGTTTGAAGTGGTCGATGTCGAGCATGATTACCGACAGTTCGCCCACGCCACGCTGGACCCTCGCCATTTCGGTGGTCAGGCGCTCCTGGAAATAACGGCGATTGTGGATCCCGGTCAGCGAGTCGGTGATCGACAGCGCGCGCAGTTCCTCTTCCACTCGTTTCAGGTCAGAGATGTCGGAAATGTAGCCATGCCAGAGCACGCCGCCACCGGGCAGTTCTTCAGGGGTTGCCTCACCGCGAACCCAGCGCAGGCCGCGCATGGGCAGTTGCACACGGTATTCCTCGCGCCACGGGCTGAGGGTGTCTGCCGAGGCGCGAATCGAGGCACGGACCCGGGTCGTGTCCTGTGGATGGATGCGCGTGAAGATCGCTTCGGCATTGAGCAGTAACACGTCCGGTTCGAGTTCGTAGATCTCGCGAATACCGTCGCTGGCATAGATCACACTGAAGCGGCCGTCGAATTCCATCTTGAATTGGTAGATGCCACCGGGCACATGGGCACTGAGTTTCTTCAACAACAGGTCCCGTGCCGCCAGCGCCTCATGCACGCGCTTGCGCTCGGTAATGTCGATGCAGATCGCCAGGTGACCGACCCACAGTCCCTGCTCGTCGAGCACCGGAGTGGCGAGCATGTTCACCGCCAGATGGCTGCCATCGCTGCGCACCAGCGTCCACTCGCGCGCTTCGCTACCGCCCTCCTCTGCGCCTTCGACCAACATCGCCTGACAGGTCGGAATCGGTTTGCCATACCGCGCACTCAACTCCGCGGCCCGTGCCGCCAGTTCCCGGGGGAGGTGCAGGTTTTCCAGGGTCATGTGCCCCACGACCTCGACGCTGGCGTAACCCAACATCTGCTCGGCGCCGGCGTTGAACGTGCTGATGATCCCGCGCAGGTCGGTGGCGATGATCGCCACTTGAGTCGCCGCATTCAGCACGCCGCGCAACTGGCCGTGGGTGCCGCGCAACTCTTGCTCACGGGCCCGTAGTTCTTCGGTCCGTTGCTCTACCATTTTCAGTGCGCGCTGACGCTGGCTGACCAGCACATACAGCAGCGCGCTGAGCAGCAGACTGAGCAAACCGCCCAGCACCATCAGGGTCGTCACCGAGGAATGATTGGCCTGTATAAAGGCTCCGCTCGGCGTGATGTCGACCTGATAATCGTGATCGGCCAATCGCAACAGCCGGCTCGCGGACAAATCACTGGGCGCCGGTGGGTTGATAGATTCGTAGAGCACTTCGTGCTGATCATCGATCGACAAGTCGAGAATGCGCACCGAAAGATAGTCGTAGTTGGCGTCCGGCAATCCATCGGCCAGCAGCTGGCGCATGCTGATCACCGCCATCACATAACCGAAGGGTTTTACCCCCGCAGCGCTGGGTGGGTTACGCGCCATCACCGGGGCCACCAGCAGCACGCCACGCGCATAGGCTGGCTCGATGCTGACCAGATGCATCGGCTGCGACACCGCCATGGTGCCCAGTTTGTCCGCACGCTCAAGGGTGGCGCGGCGCATCGGCTGGGCCAGCAAGTCGTAACCCAGCGGCGATCCCAGTCGACTTTGCGTCTGGCTGTACAACACCGCCACGTATTCATCGCGCTCGGCGGCCAATTGCAGTTGACCGTTGCCGTCGAGTTCACGAAGGGTGAAATTGCTGAAGCCCTCGTCCCGCACCTTTTGCTCGAATGCCGCGCGTTCGGCACGGGTCACTCGGGCCGCGAAGGAATAGGCCTGGGTTCGGTGCAACAGGGGTTGGGTGTAGCCGTCGAACTCCTCGCGGGAGACCGAGTCGGAATTGGCGAAAAACCGGCGCAGACCGTCGAGGCGCTGCTCCTGGTCTTCGAAACGTTCTTCAATGCGGCTGTAACGCTCACTGGCCAGCAGCTGGAAGCGTTGCTTGAGCTGATGGTGAAACACATTGACCGTCGACCAGGCCAGTAACCCGGTGAGCACGCCACCCATGAGCAATACCAGCAGCGCGACCAGCCAGGCCGACACATCTTCGCTGATAAAGCCCAGGATCTTGGGGCGTACGGCCTGAAACGACATAAAGGCAACTCAAAATGCCAGGTGCCGGAAAAGCCCATTGGCCATGAGTGAGTTATAGCCATTAGCCACTAATTTGGCCAGCACTGAAATGGTCCAAGAGCCTTTAAAAATCAAGGCTCTGTGGATCCAATCAGTTCAAGTGTCAACGCGCGGTGATTTTCCAGGCACGGTGGATCTTGCCATTACGGGCGAAATCCGGATCGATGGTCTGGGCGGTGATTTCTTCAACGGCGTAACGCTCGGCGAGGTTTTCCTCAAGGGTGAACTTGCGGAAGTTGTTGGAGAAGTACAACACACCACCGGGCGCCAGACGCGCCATGGCCAGGTCGATCAACTGCACCTGATCGCGCTGCACGTCGAAGATCCCTTCCATGCGCTTGGAGTTGGAGAACGTCGGTGGGTCGATGAAGATCAGGTCGTATTCGTCACGGCTAGCCTCGAGCCAGGCCATCACGTCACCCTGCTCCAGACGGTTCTTGTCAGAGAAACCGTTCAGCGACAGGTTGCGACGCGCCCAGTCGAGATAGGTTTTCGACAGGTCGACGCTGGTGGTGGTGCGTGCGCCGCCCTTGGCCGCGTGAACACTGGCGGTCGCGGTGTAGCAATACAGGTTGAGGAAGCGCTTGCCGGCCGCCTCTTTCTGAATGCGCATGCGCATCGGGCGGTGGTCGAGGAACAGCCCGGTGTCGAGGTAGTCAGTGAGGTTGACCAGCAGCTGCACGCCACCTTCATTGACCTCGACGAATTTGCCCTGCGCCGCTTGGCGTTCGTACTGCTTGGTGCCGCTCTGACGCTCGCGACGCTTGACCACCACGCGGCTCTTGTCGATGTTCAAGGCCTGCGGAATCGCGGCCAGGGCATCGAACATGCGGGCCGAGGCTTTTTCCGGATCGATGGATTTCGGCGCGGCGTATTCCTGGACGTGGACCCAATCCTGATACAGGTCAATGGCCATGGAGTATTCCGGCATGTCGGCGTCATACACGCGATAGCAGTCGATGCCTTCACGCTTGACCCACTTGCCCAGCGCCTTGAGGTTTTTCTGCAAACGGTTGGCAAACATCTGCCCGCCTTCGCTCAGGCGCGGTTGCTCGATCACCGGTGCGGGGGCCGGGGTCGGTTTGATCGGGTTGCCGTTTTTGTTGTATTTGCGTTCTTCCGGCTCGCTCGGCGCCTGATCATAGGCCGCCTGCTCGCGCTCGACCTGACGCTGTTCCGGGGTGCGACGCTCGCCGGTGACGAACTGGTCGGGCGTGACCTTGATCAGCAGCAGCTTGCACGGCAGTGCGCCGTTCCAGAACGAATACTGTTTGTGGCTGCGAATGCCCATGCGCTTGCCCAGGTCCGGGGCGCCGGTGAACACCGCGGCTTCCCAGTTCAGGCAGGCCTGACGCAGACGCTCGCCGAGGTTCTGATAGAGGTAGAGCAAGCTCGCCTCGTCGCCCAGACGCTCGCCGTACGGAGGGTTACAGATGACCAGGCCTTTCTGGTTCTGGTCCGGACGCGGCTCGAACGTACCGACTTCGCCCTGGTAGATCTTGATCCACTCGCTCAGGCCGGCACGCTCGACGTTGTTGCGGCCCGGTTGAATCAGGCGCGGGTCGGCTTCGTAGCCGCGAATCCACAGTGGTGGCTTGGCCAGGCCGGCCGCGCAACGCTCGGTGGCTTCTTCATGAAGTTTTTTCCACAGCGCCGGGACGTGACCCAGCCAGGCGGTGAAGCCCCACTGCTCGCGACGCAGGTTCGGCGCCATGTCGGCGGCAATCATCGCTGCTTCGACGAGGAACGTACCGACACCGCACATCGGGTCAGCCAGCGCGCCGCCTTCGGCCGCAATGCGTGGCCAGCCGGAACGGATCAGGATTGCGGCCGCGAGGTTTTCCTTCAGCGGCGCCGCGCCTTGCTGCAAGCGATAACCGCGCTGGTGCAGGCTGTGGCCGGACAGGTCGAGGGAAAGAATCGCCTCGCCACGGTCCAGGCGCAGGTGAATACGCAGGTCCGGGTTGAGTTTGTCGATCGACGGGCGGTCGCCTTGCGGGGTGCGCAGTTTGTCGACGATGGCGTCTTTGACTTTCAACGCGCCGAAGTGGGTGTTGTCGATGCCCGAGCCATGACCGCTGAACTCGACGGCCAAGGTGCCGTCGTTGAGCATGTGGTCTTGCCACTCGATGTCCAGCACGCCGTGGTACAGGTCTTCGGCGTCCTTCATCGGGAAACGCTTGAGCACCAGCAGCACCCGGTTCGCCAGACGCGACCACAGGCACAGGCGATAAGCGGTTTCCATGGTTGCCATGCCGCGCACGGCGGAGGTGTGCTCACGTGCTTCTTCAAGGCCAAGCCCGACGGCTTCCTCGATCAGCAGGCCTTCAAGGCCTTTGGGGCAAGTGAGGAAGATTTCGAATTGATCGGACATTGGAATTTCAGAGCCTTTGGCTAAGTGAACCGACAACGCATTGCCGGTCCGGTTTTCAATCAGGCGCTTTTCTAAAAGAGCGCCCGCGTGGCACGAAGGTGTGCCGTCCCACCTGTGCTGCTCAGGTTAGAAGAGCTTAGATGCACAGGCAGATAAAAAAGTTGACGCAACAAAATGTCATAAGGCGACCCTTCGTCGAATAATGCTTCTGCGCAACAGAAGTCATTCTCACTAAAGGATTAACCCCGTCATCCTGCGGGGGGCTGATCATACAGGGCTTTGACCAATAAACACGGGCAAACATCGTGTTACTTATGGCCATAGCATCTTTATGGTTACGTCCTTATGACAAAACGATCATTCCCTCGATGTGACGCATTGGTTAGAACTCAACACAGGTTGACGCCGCAACGACGTCAACACCTTGGCTCGCGACGCCGGCAGCGGGCCCCAACGGCAGAAGTTTTTTTCTGCCAGACCTCGATTGAGGTCTACGCGATAAATACAGTCAACAAGTGAGGGCAACACCCTATGAGAAGACTTAAGCGTGATCCGTTGGAAAGAGCATTTTTGCGCGGATATCAATATGGCGTTGGTGGCAAATCCCGTGAGCTTTGCCCATTTACTCTACCGTCAGTACGCCAAGCCTGGATTAACGGCTGGCGCGAGGGACGCGGCGACAACTGGGACGGTATGACCGGCACTGCAGGAATCCACAGACTCAACGAACTTCACGCCGTCGGCTAATTTACAGGGCCTAACACTCCGACACGACAATCTGATGACTGAATGAATTAACCACGCACGTCCCATCCGGACGGCGGGCTCCGGCCCAGGGGCTCCTTCGAGGAGCCCTTTTTTATGCCTGCCCTTCGCCGAAACCCATCCCGTCTGTAGCAGCTGTCGAGCAGCGCGAGGCTGCGTCCGGCTGCGCAGCAGTCGTGAAATCAGCCGCCGCGGTCTTGCAGATGCACCGTGCATTCAGGGTTTACGACTGCTTCGCAGCCGGACGCAGCCTCGCGCTGCTCGACAGCTGCTACATGTCAGCGTAATGCGGCGATGGCGTCCACCGACTCACGAATCAAGGCCGGGCCTTTATAGATAAAGCCGGAGTAGATCTGCACCAGGCTTGCACCCGCAGCGATTTTCTCAGCCGCATGCTTACCTTCGGTGATCCCGCCCACGGCGATGATCGGCAAACGACCGGCCAGCTCCGAAGCCAGCACCTTCACGGTGTGGGTGCTCTTGTCACGAACCGGTGCGCCGGACAGACCGCCCGCCTCGTCACCGTGTTCCATGCCTTCGACGCCGACGCGGCTCAGGGTGGTGTTGGTGGCGATCACCGCGTCCATCCCGGTTTCGATCAGCGCTTGTGCGACCTGCGCGGTTTCTTCGTCGGTCATGTCCGGTGCGATCTTGATCGCCAGCGGCACGTGTTTACCGTGACGCAACGCCAACTCGGCGCGGCGCGTGGCCAGGTCCGCGAGCAACTGCTTGAGCGAATCGCCGAACTGCAGGCTGCGCAGGCCCGGGGTGTTCGGCGAGCTGACGTTGACCGTCACGTAGCTGGCGTGGGCGTAGACCTTGTCCAGGCAGATCAGGTAATCGTCGACTGCGCGCTCGACCGGTGTGTCGAAGTTCTTGCCGATGTTGATGCCCAACACGCCCTTGTACTTGGCGGCGGCTACACGGGCCAGCAGGTGATCGACGCCCAGGTTGTTGAACCCCATGCGGTTGATGATCGCCTCGGCTTCCGGCAGGCGGAAAATCCGTGGTTTCGGGTTGCCCGGTTGCGCACGTGGGGTAATGGTGCCGATTTCGACAAAACCAAAACCCAGTTGGGCAAAACCGTCGATGGCCGCGCCGTTCTTGTCCAGACCGGCCGCCAGACCCACCGGGTTCGGGAAGTCCAGGCCCATGACCGACACCGGCATTTTCGCCGGGGCCTTGCACAGCAAGCCGTTGAGGCCCAAACGTCCGCCCGCGCCGATCAGGTCCAGGGACAGATCGTGGGAGGTTTCCGGGGAAAGTTTGAACAACAGCTGACGGGCCAGGGTGTACATGGGCGGGTTTGACTCTGGGCTACGAAAAGTGGCGGCAATTATAGCCGCGCATCGGGGCCGCAGGCGAGGCGCGCGACAAAATCAGCGAGCGATGGCATATGCCTTGCACCGCCATCGGTATCAGCACTCATGCCAAAGGCGCAATGGGTCGAAAGACAACGGCGTCGTCACTGGCCCTTGCTCTGGCAAGATGCCCGGTACGGCGTTTTTTTACGCAAGGTGCTTAACGATGATTGAAGTTCCAGCCAACCCCCTGGCATGGGTCAATGGCAGCGATGCCCCGGAAAAGACCGACATCAACCTCGGCTTCATGGCCCTGAGCGATTGCGCCTCGGTGGTGGTCGCCGCCACTCAGGGGTTCGCCCAGCCTTACGGCCTGACCCTGAACCTCAAGCGCCAGTCGTCCTGGGCCAACCTGCGGGACAAACTGGTCAGCGGCGAACTCGACGCCGCCCACAGCCTGTACGGCCTGATTTATGCCGTCCATCTGGGCATCGGCGGCGTGGCCTCGACCGACATGGCCGTGCTGATGGGCCTGAACCAGAATGGCCAGAGCATCAATCTCTCCCACGGTTTGCAGGCGCTGGGCGTGACCAGTCCTGATGCACTCGACCGCCACGTGCACCAAACTCGCCCGAAACTCACCTTCGCCCAGACCTTTCCGACCGGCACCCACGCCATGTGGCTGTATTACTGGCTGGCGAGTCAGGGCATTCATCCGTTGCAGGATGTCGACAGCGTCGTGGTACCGCCGCCGCAAATGGTCGCGCACCTGCAAGCGGGGCGTATCGATGGCTTTTGTGTAGGTGAGCCGTGGTCCGCCAGCGCGGTGCAACAGAATCTCGGCTTTACCCTGGCGACCACCCAGACCATCTGGCCCGATCACCCGGAAAAAGTCCTCGGTTGCACCCGTACGTTTGTCGAGCAGTACCCCAACACCGCACGGGCCTTGGTCATGGCGATCCTGGAAGCCAGCCGGTTCATTGAACAAAGCACGGAAAACCGCCGCAGCACCGCACAACTGTTGAGCGCGCCGGACTACCTCGACGCCCCCCTCGACTGCATCGAACCGCGCCTGCTGGGCGATTACGCCGACGGTCTGGGCCATCGCTGGCAGGACCCGCACGCGTTGCGCTTCCATGCGGGCGGCGAGGTCAACGTGCCGTACCTGTCCGATGGCATGTGGTTCATGACGCAGTTCAGGCGCTGGGGCTTGTTGCGCGACGACCCGGATTACCTTGGCGTGGCCCGTCAGGTCCAGCAACTGGACCTGTACCGCGAAGCCGCCAGTGCCGTCGGTGTCGATATTCGGGGGCAGGACATGCGCAGCAGCCAGTTGATCGACGGCAAAGTCTGGGACGGTTCCGACCCGGCCGGCTATGCCCGCAGCTTCAAGTTGCACGCCCTGAGCGACAGCTCGCACCGATTCGCCCAGCGCTGACAGGAGACTGCGAACATGCTGCGTATCCTGCTGATCAACGACACCGCGAAGAAAGTCGGTCGACTGAAAGCCGCCCTGACCGAAGCCGGGTTCGAGGTGATCGACGAATCGGGCCTGACCATCGACCTGCCCGAACGCGTCGAAACGGTGCGTCCGGACGTGATCCTGATCGATACCGAGTCACCGAGCCGCGATGTGCTGGAACAAGTGGTGCTGGTGAGCCGCGACCAGCCACGACCGATTGTGATGTTTACCGATGAACACGACCCCGGCGTGATGCGTCAGGCGATCAAGTCCGGGGTCAGCGCCTACATCGTCGAAGGCATTCACGCACAGCGCCTGCAGCCGATTCTCGACGTGGCCATGGCGCGCTTTGAAAGTGACCAGGCCCTGCGCGCCCAGTTGCACGCCCGCGACCAGCAACTGGCCGAGCGCAAGCGCATAGAGCTGGCCAAGGGGCTGTTGATGAAGATGAAGAACTGCAATGAGGAAGAGGCCTACACCCTGATGCGCCGCCAGGCGATGAGTCGGCAGCAGAAATTGATCCAGGTGGCAGAGCAGATTATTGCCATGAGTGAGTTGCTTGGCTGAAATTTGTGGTGCCTTTGAGGGCCCCTTCGCGAGCAAGCCCGCTCCCACATTTGATTTGTGTACGACGCAGATCAAATGTGGGAGCGGGCTTGCTCGCGAAGGGCCGCGACTCGGTCCTGAACTGTTGGCACAAATCTGGCTAAGTAATCACCACAGGTAACCAACGGCGGTTGCCCCACCTACGACAAAGACGTCGCTCACCTCATTTGCCCTTGGCGAATCCGGTAGCGGCGTTTTTTCGTTTTGGCCCCACAGCCCGGGGCCGGTGGTGCGGCCCACAGGCGCCCCACCTGCTAGCTCATGACTCCTTCTCGAGACTCTTCACAGCTGAGGTGCGCGATGAATACAAGCTTCTGGAAATCCGGCCATACGCCGACACTGTTTGCGGCCTTCCTCTATTTCGACCTGAGCTTCATGGTCTGGTACCTGCTCGGCCCACTGGCCGTGCAGATCGCCGCCGACCTGCACCTGACCACCCAACAACGCGGGCTGGTGGTGGCTACGCCAATCCTGGCCGGGGCCGTGCTGCGTTTTATCATGGGCATGCTAGCGGATCGTCTGTCGCCAAAAACCGCCGGGCTGATCGGCCAGGTGATCGTCATCTGCGCGCTGTTCGGCGCCTGGAAGCTCGGCATCCATAGCTACGAACAAGCGCTGGTGCTGGGCCTGTTTCTCGGCATGGCCGGTGCGTCCTTCGCCGTCGCCCTGCCACTGGCCTCGCAGTGGTATCCGCCACAGCATCAAGGCAAAGCCATGGGCATCGCCGGTGCCGGCAACTCGGGCACCGTGCTTGCCGCTCTGATTGCGCCGGTATTGGCCGCCGCGTTCGGCTGGAGCAACGTGTTCGGCTTCGCCCTGATCCCGCTGATCCTGACAATTATCGTTTTCGCCTGGCTGGCGAAAAATGCGCCGGAGCGGCCGAAAGCCAAGTCGATGGCCGACTACTTCAAGGCCCTCGGTGATCGCGACAGCTGGTGGTTCATGTTTTTCTACAGCGTGACCTTCGGCGGCTTCATCGGCCTGGCCAGCGCCCTGCCCGGCTACTTCAACGACCAATACGGCCTGAGCCCGGTGACGGCCGGTTACTACACGGCGGCCTGTGTGTTCGGTGGCAGCCTGATGCGCCCATTGGGTGGTGCGCTGGCGGACCGTTTCGGCGGGATACGCACGCTGCTGGCGATGTACACGGTGGCGGCGATCTGCATTGCGGCGGTGGGTTTCAATCTGCCAAGTTCCTACGCGGCGCTGGCGCTTTTCGTCTGCACCATGCTCGGTTTGGGCGCAGGCAACGGCGCGGTGTTCCAGTTGGTGCCGCAGCGTTTTCGTCGCGAGATCGGCGTGATGACCGGTTTGATCGGCATGGCCGGCGGCATCGGTGGTTTTGCGCTGGCGGCAGGCATGGGCGCGATCAAGCAGAGCACCGGCAGCTATCAATTGGCCTTGTGGTTGTTCGCCAGCCTCGGCGTCCTCGCCTGGTTCGGTCTGCACGGGGTCAAACGTCGCTGGAGAACCACCTGGGGTTCGGCCGCGGTGACGGCGGCGCGGGTCTGAGGCCTCAATGAGCCTGCAACTGAGCTTTGCCGAAGCCAGCGCCATTGGCCCGCGCGAGGAAAACCAGGACGCCCTGCGCCTCGTGACGCCCGCCCCGGCGTTGGCGGCCAGCAAAGGTTACTTGTTTGCCATTGCCGACGGCGTCAGCCAATGCGCCGACGGCGGTCTCGCCGCCCGTTCGACCCTGCAGGCGCTGGCGCTGGACTATTACGCCACCCCGGAAACCTGGGGTGTCGCGCAAGCATTGGACCGCCTGCTGCTGGCGCAAAATCGCTGGCTGCAGGCCAATGGTGGCGGGCAACCGCTGCTGACCACGGTCAGTGCGTTGGTCATGCGCGGCCGGCGTTTTACCCTGGCCCATGTCGGCGATTGCCGGGTGTATCGCTGGCATGCGGATCAGTTGCAGCGCGTCAGCGAGGATCATGTCTGGGACCAGCCGGGCATGCAGCATGTGCTGAAACGGGCACTGGGCCTGGATCAGCATCTGGTGCTGGATTTTCTCGATGGCGAACTGCGCCTGAATGAAAGTTTCGTGCTGCTCAGCGACGGCATCTGGGCCGTGCTCGGTGACACCGCTATTGCCGCCATTTTGCGGGATCAACCCGATCTGGACAGCGCAGCACAGACCCTCGTCAACGCTGCGCACTTGGCCGGCAGCCAGGACAACGCAAGTGCCTTGCTGGTGCGAGTCGATGCCCTGGGTGAAACAAGCATTGGCGATGCGCTGATTCATTTACAGCAATGGCCATTGCCACCGGCGCTGAAACCCGGTCAATTCTTCGAAGGCTGGCACGTTGAAGGGATACTCGGCCAGAGCCAGCAATCGCTGCTGTATCGGGTTTGCGACGGACAACAGCAACCCTGGCTGTTGAAAACCTTGCCCGCCGCGCTGCACGACGATCATCTGGCAGGGCAAGCGTTGCTGTCGGAAGAATGGTTTCTCAAGCGCGTGGCCGGACGGCACTTTCCTGAAGTCCATGCCGCCAGTCAGCGTCAGCATTTGTACTACGTGATGCGCGACTATTCCGGAACGACGCTGGCAGACCTGCACGCCAGTGTCGGACCTTTGCCATTGGCGCAGTGGCAAGATCTGGCCGAGCGCCTGCTTCGGGCGGTTGGCCTGTTGCATCGACGGCAGATTCTGCACCGCGACATCAAGCCGGAAAACCTGCTTCTGGGTGACGACGGCGAATTGCGCCTGCTGGACTTCGGCCTCGCGTATTGCCCCGGCCTGTCCGAGGATCAAGCCTCTGCCCTGCCTGGAACGCCCAGTTACATTGCACCGGAAGCCTTTCACGGGGACATCCCGACCCCGCAACAGGATCTGTACGCGGTGGGCGTGACCCTGTATTTCCTGCTGACCGGGCATTATCCCTACGGCGAAATCGAAGCGTTCCAGCGACCACGGTTTGGTGTACCGGTCAGCGCCAGCCGCTATCGGCCAGATTTACCGGAATGGATTGCGCAATGCCTGGAGCGTGCCGTTGTGGCGGATCCGGGTCAGCGGTTTGAAACGGCGGAAGAATGGTTGCTGGTGCTGGAACAGGGCGAGCGACGCAGCTTGAGCACGCGGCCCAGACCTTTGATGGAGCGTGAGCCGTTGAAGGTTTGGCGGACATTGGCGCTGATGTCATTGCTGCTGAATCTGGTGCTGCTGGTTCTTGTATTTCATGGTTGATACAAATCCCCTGTAGCAGCTGGCGAAGCCTGCGTTCGGCTGCGCAGCAGTCGTCAAACCTGCATGCACGATACATCTGGAAAACCGCGTTGCCTGAAATTGCGACTGCTGCGCAGCCGAACGCAGGCTTCGCCAGCTGCTACAGAAGCCGCGCCAATTGCGGGCATCGCGCATTGATTCGGTGCAAAAACACTTTTTTCACACTCCAAATTTTCGACCGAACCCAGTAAATCCGGCCACCTGAAGCACTTGGCACAACCACTGCATTACCCTTTCCACCACACATAAAGCCCAGCCTTCAACGATGAAGGCTGCGCTTCCCGAGAGAACGGGACCAGGACAAAGGCGTCCTCGCTAGGCAACTAGCGGGACGCCTTTTTTTGTTTGCGCAAAATTTGTCGAGCCAGACCTGAAGCCCTGATGAGGCGGGTCTGGGCTCCCCGGAGAACCTGATGAAAAAATTAAAACTGGTGATGATCGGCAACGGCATGGCCGGGGTTCGCACCCTGGAAGAACTGCTCAAGCTGAGCAACGAGCTGTACGACATCACGGTCTTCGGCGCCGAACCCCACACCAACTACAACCGCATTTTGTTGTCGCCAGTCCTGGCCGGTGAGCAGACGTTCGAAGAGATCGTGCTCAACGACCTCGACTGGTACCTGGATAACAACATCAAGCTGCTGCTCAACCGCAAAGTGGTGGAGATCGATCGGGTCAAACGCCGGGTCATCGCCGAAGACGGCACCGAGGCCGAATACGATCGCCTGCTGATCGCTACCGGCTCGACCCCGTTCATCCTGCCGATTCCGGGCAACACCTTGCAGGGCGTGATCGGCTACCGTGACATCGCCGACACCCAGGCCATGATCAACACCGCCAAGACCCACAAGCACGCCGTGGTCATCGGCGGCGGCTTGCTCGGCCTCGAAGCCGCAAACGGCTTGATGCTGCGCGGCATGCACGTGACCGTGGTGCACCTCGGCGAATGGTTGCTGGAGCGCCAGCTCGACAAGACCAGCGGCCAGTTGCTGCAAACAGCCCTTGAAGCACGCGGCCTGCACTTTCGCCTGTGCGAACAAACCAGCGCCCTGCACGATGCCGGCAATGGCCGCGTCGGCTCGGTTGAATTCAAGAATGGCGACATCATTCCCGCCGACCTGGTGGTCATGGCCGCCGGCATCCGCCCCAACACCGAACTCGCGGAAAAATCCGGCATTCCCTGCAATCGCGGGATTCTGGTCAACGACACGATGCAAACCTACGACCCACGGGTCTACGCCATCGGTGAGTGCGCCAGCCATCGCGGCATCGCCTACGGCCTGGTCGCGCCACTGTTCGAGCAAGCCAAGGTTTGCGCCAATCACCTCGCACAACTGGGCTTCGCCCGCTATCAAGGCTCGGTGACGTCGACCAAATTGAAAGTCACCGGTATCGACCTGTTCTCCGCCGGCGACTTCATGGGTGGCGAAGGCACAGAAACCATCACCCTCTCCGACCCGATCGGTGGGGTCTACAAAAAACTGGTGATCAAGGATGACGTGCTGGTCGGCGCCTGTCTGTACGGCGATACGGCAGATGGCGGTTGGTATTTCCGGCAGATTCGTGAGAATCACGCCATTGGCGAGATCCGCGATCACCTGATGTTTGGTGAAAACGCTTTGGGCGACGTAGGACATCAGGGTCAGGACAAAGCCATGAGCATGGCCGACACCGCCGAAGTCTGCGGCTGCAACGGCGTGTGCAAAGGCACCATCGTCAAGGCAATCCAGGAACACGGGCTGTTCAGTGTCGACGAGGTGAAAAAACACACCAAGGCGGCCAGCTCGTGCGGTTCCTGCGCCGGCCTCGTCGAGCAGATCCTGATCAACACCGTGGGCGGCGCGGCAGACGTGAAGCCAAAAAGCGAAAAAGCCATCTGCGGTTGCAGCGACCTCAACCACGGGCAAATCCGCCAGGCCATTCGCGAACAACATCTGCTCACCATCGCCGGCACCCAAAGCTACCTGAACTGGCGCACCCCGAACGGCTGCGCCACTTGCCGTCCGGCGCTCAACTACTACCTGATTTCCACTTGGCCGGGCGAAGCCAAGGACGACCCGCAATCGCGCCTGATCAACGAACGCGCCCACGCCAACATTCAAAAAGACGGCACGTACTCGGTGGTCCCGCGGATGTGGGGCGGCGTGACCAACCCTTCGGAATTGCGCCGCATTGCCGACGTCGCCGACAAGTACAACGTGCCAATGGTCAAAGTCACCGGCGGTCAACGTATCGACTTGCTGGGGATCAAGAAGCAGGACCTGCCGGGCGTCTGGAAAGACCTCGACATGCCGTCCGGCCACGCCTACGGCAAATCCATCCGCACCGTAAAGACCTGCGTCGGCAGTGAGTTCTGCCGTTTCGGCACGCAGAACTCCACGCAGTTGGGCATCGAACTGGAGCATGACCTGTTCAACATGTGGTCGCCGCACAAAGTGAAACTGGCGGTCTCCGGTTGCCCGCGCAACTGCTCGGAAGCGGGCATCAAGGACGTCGGCATCATCGGTGTGGACTCCGGCTGGGAGATGTACATCGGCGGCAACGGCGGGATCAAAACCGAAGTCGCCGAGTTCTTCGTCAAGCTGAAAACCGCTGAAGAGGTGCGCGAATACAACGGCGCGTTCTTGCAGCTCTATCGCGAAGAAGCCTTCTACCTCGAACGCACCGTGCATTACCTGCAACGGGTCGGCATGGACCACATCAAGAAAGCCGTGCTGGAAGACCCGGAACCGCGCAAGGCGCTCAATGACCGGCTGCAATTTTCGCTGTCGTTCGAGCAGGATCCGTGGAAGGAGCGCCTGACACAGCCATTGCTGAAGAAAGAATTCGACGTCATTCCCGTGAAGAACCTGGAGGTGCTGGCATGAACTGGCTGGATATCTGCGCACTGGAAGAAATCAACGCCCTGGGCTCGCGGATCATTGCCGGCCCCAAAGGTGACATCGCGATTTTTCGCACCAGCGACGATGAAGTGTTCGCCCTCGATGACCGTTGCCCGCACAAGGGCGGACCGTTGTCCCAAGGCTTGATCTACGGCAAGCGAGTGGCCTGCCCACTGCACAATTGGCAAATCGACCTGGAAAGCGGCGAAGCCCAGGCCCCGGACATCGGCTGCGCCCATCACCACCCGGCGCGGGTCGAAAATGGCCGAGTGATGCTGGCCCTGCGGGACGCAGGCTGATGGACCGCCAGATCACCGCGTCCACCTGCTGCTATTGCGGGGTCGGCTGCGGCGTGCTGATCGAACACGACGGCGAGCGCATCCTCGGCGTCAGCGGCGATCCGGCGCACCCGGCAAATTTCGGCAAATTGTGCAGCAAGGGATCAACCCTGCATCTGACCGGCGACTTGACGGCACGGGCGCTGTACCCGGAACTGCGCCTGGGCAAAGGCCTGGCGCGGAGCCGCACCGACTGGGACACCGCCCTTGATCACGCCGCCAGCGTCTTCGCCCAAACCATTGCCGAACATGGCCCGGACAGCGTCGCGTTCTACATTTCCGGGCAGTTGCTGACTGAGGACTACTACGCCTTCAACAAACTGGCGCGGGCGCTGGTGGGCACCAATAACATCGACAGTAATTCGCGGCTGTGCATGTCGTCGGCGGTGGTCGGTTACAAGCGCAGCCTGGGCGCCGATGCGCCACCGTGCAGCTATGAAGACCTGGAGTTGAGCGACTGCGTGATGATCGTTGGCAGCAACATGGCCTACGCCCATCCGGTACTGTTTCGCCGCCTCGAAGAAGCCAAATCCCGCCGACCACAGATGAAGGTCATCGTCATCGACCCGCGTCGTACTGACACCTGCGATTTGGCTGACCTGCACCTGGCGATTCTTCCGGGGACCGATGTCGCCTTGTTCCATGGGATTTTGCACCTACTGCTGTGGGAAGACTGGATCGACCGCGACTACATCAAGGCCCACACCGAAGGCTTGCCCGAGCTGAAGAACCTGGTGCGCGATTACACCCCGCAGATGGTGTCGCAGCTGTGCGGAATCAGCGTTGAGCAACTGCAGCAATGCGCCGAATGGGTCGGAAATTCACCGAGCTTCCTGTCGTTGTGGTGCATGGGGCTGAACCAGTCCACCGCCGGCAGCGCAAAGAACAGCGCTCTGATCAATTTGCACCTGGCGACCGGGCAAATCGGCCGTCCCGGTGCAGGACCCTTCTCGTTGACCGGTCAGCCGAATGCCATGGGCGGCCGGGAAACCGGCAGCCTGTCCAACCTGCTGCCGGGCCATCGCGATGCCGCCAATGCCGAGCACCGCGCTGACGTGGCGGCTTATTGGGGTGTTGATCAACTGCCGGAAAACCCGGGGCTGACGGCCATCGAGTTGTTTGAGCAGGTGGGCAGCGGAAAGATCAAAGCCTTGTGGATCGCCTGCACCAACCCCGCGCAGTCGCTTCCCGATCAGACTGCCGTGCACGCGGCGCTGCAAGCGTGCCCGTTCGTGGTATTGCAAGAGGCCTTCCGCACCACTGAAACCGCGAGGTTTGCCGACCTGTTGTTGCCCGCCGCCAGTTGGGGCGAAAAGGACGGTACGGTAACCAACTCCGAGCGGCGCATTTCCCACGTCCGCCAGGCAATCGTCGCACCGGGTGAAGCGCGTCCGGACTGGGCGATCACCGTGGATTTCGCACAACGTCTGGAAAAAAGTCTGCGTCCGGAAGCCACCAGCCTGTTTGCCTTTGAAACCCCGGCGCAGGTATTCGACGAATACAAGCAACTTACTCGCGGCCGGGATCTGGATTTGTCCGGGATCAGCCACGCATTGATCGACCAGATCGGCCCGCAACAATGGCCCTTTCCTGCGGGCTCCAGCGCAGGCACTGCGCGTCTCTATCTCGACGGTGTTTTCCCGACTGTCAGCGGCCGCGCGCAGTTCATCGCCGATCCGTATCGCGCCGCCAAGGAACAGCGCGATGCGCGTTTCCCGCTGACGCTGATCACCGGACGACTGCGTGATCAATGGCACGGCATGAGCCGTACCGGTACCGCCGCGCAACTGTTCGGTCATGTCAGCGAAGCCGCGTTGAGTCTGCACCCGGATGAACTGCGCCGGCACCGCCTGCAATCCGGGGATTTGATCAGCCTGAAAAGTCGCCGTGGCGCGGTGATCGTGCCGGTCGCCAGTGACGACAGCGTGCGCCCCGGCCAAGCCTTTTTGCCGATGCATTTTGGTGACCGTTTTCTCAAGGGGGGCGTGAACAGCCTCACCCTGCCCGCCTTCGACCCGCTGTCAAAACAACCTGAGCTAAAACACAGCGGCGTGCGCCTCGAACCGGTGCAGTTGCCCTGGCACCTTTTCGCGCTGGTAGAGGGCGATGTACAACAGCATTTTGAGACGCTACGACCCCTTTGCGAGGCGTTTTCCTACGTTAGCCTCAGCCTGACAGGTCGTGAGCGCCCTGCCCTGCTGATACGCGCTGCCAGCACCGCAGCGCCAGACCCACAACTGCTGCGCGATATCGATCAATGCCTGGGACTCAACGACGGTCCGGTGCTGGCTTACGACGACCCACGACGGTCCATCGGCAAGCGCGTGCGGATCGAGAACGGCCGGATTACCGCGATCCGCCTGGCGGGTGAAACCCTTGCCCGGCACTGGCTGCAAAACCTCTGGCTAGAAGGTCGCGCCGATGAACAACTGCGACGCTGGCTGCTCGCCCCATTGAGTGCCCCACCGGGCCAGGTAGACGCCGAAGCCATCGGCAACAAAACCCTGTGCAACTGCAAGAACGTCAGCCAAAACGCGGTCTGCGCCGGCATCCGCCGTGGCCTGGACTTGCAGGGTTTGAAACAGGAACTGGGTTGCGGCACGCAATGTGGCTCCTGCGTCCCGGAAATCAAGCGTTTGCTGGCCGCCACCGCGCAGCCGGTCGCCGTCATCTCGTGAGGAAAACACAATGAGCGCAAAAGTCTGGCTGGTGGGCGCGGGCCCCGGTGATCCTGAATTGCTGACCCTTAAAGCTGTTCGAGCGTTGAGAGAAGCGGATGTGGTGCTGATCGACGATCTGGTCAACGACGCGGTGCTTGAGCACTGCCCCGGCGCGCGCATTATTCCAGTGGGTAAACGCGGTGGCTGCCGCTCTACACCACAGGAATTCATTCATCGTTTGATGCTGCGTTATGCCCGTCAGGGCAAATGCGTCGTGCGGCTCAAGGGGGGTGACCCGTGCATCTTCGGGCGTGGCGGTGAAGAAGCGCAGTGGTTGCGTGAACGTGGGGTCGAGACCGAACTGGTCAATGGCATCACCGCCGGCCTGGCAGGCGCAACTCAATGCGATATTCCGTTAACCCTGCGCGGTGTCGCGCGAGGCGTGACGCTGGTGACCGCCCACACTCAGGACGGCAGCAGCCTGAACTGGCAAGCACTGGCTCAAGGTGGCACGACGCTGGTGATCTACATGGGCGTGGCGAAGCTCAGCGAGATCCGAGAACAACTGCTGGCGGGCGCAATGGCGGCAGATACGCCGGTGGCGATGATTGAAAATGCATCGTTGCCGCATCAACGGGAATGTCGGAGCAGCCTGATGACGATGGAAGAAGATGCCTGTGCCTTCGAATTGAAAAGCCCGGCCATCCTGGTGATTGGCGCGGTCGCAGCTTGTGCAACTCGATCCCTGTGGGAGCGTGGCTTGCCCGCGATGACGGTCGATCAATCAGCGTAAAAGCTGCCTGAATCACCCCACTTCACCAAATCGCAGACAAAGAAAAGCCCGGCCTAAGCCGGGCTTTTCTCAGAGCGGCGGGTAATTACTTACCTTGAGCTTCAACCTGCGCTTCTACGCGACGGTTTACAGCGCGGCCAGCTTCAGTTTTGTTGTCAGCAACTGGGCGGGATTCGCCGTAGCCAACAGACTGAACGCGGGACGATTCAACACCGTACTGGTTGGTCAGAACTTGTTTAACGGCGTTTGCACGACGCTCAGACAGTTTCTGGTTGTAAGCGTCAGGACCGACGGAGTCAGTGTGACCTTCAACAGTAGTGGTGGTGGATGGGTACTGCTTCATGAAATCAGCCAGGTTCTTGATGTCGCCGTAGCTGTTTGGCTTGACTACCGACTTGTCGAAGTCGAATTTCACGTCCAGCTCAACACGAACAACTTCAGCAACTGCCGGGCAGCCATCAGCATCAACAGTTACGTTGGCTGGGGTGTCTGGGCACTTGTCAACGTTGTCGCAAACGCCATCGTTGTCGCTGTCGGAGCAGACTTCTGGAGCTGGAGCAGCAGCGACTGGCTTGTTGCCGCCACCGAAGTTCACGCCCAGACCAACGGATGGGATGTAGTCCCAACGGCCGTTGTCCAGTTTGTAGTCAGCTTCTACGCCAGCACGAGCGTAGACGTTTTCCAGGAAGTAGTACTTCAGGCCAGCGCCAGCGGTCAGGAAAGTCGACTGATCACGACCGCTATGGCCGTCAGCGCGCACGTTGGTCAGGCTGCCGTGCTTAACACCACCTTGAACGTAAGGACGCAGAGCGTCGCCAGCGTTGTTGAAGTGGTACTGAGCGTTCAGACCGAACTGATCGCCTTCGATTTTCTGCTTGCCGGTGTTGTTGTCCGAACGGGTGTAGTCATCGTTGTTGTAGGTGAAGTTCAACGATACGTCGTCGGTCAAGAAGTAACCGATGGAGGCGCCAGGAGTGTAGCCGTCTTCAACGTTGTTAACGCTGTCGTTGTACTTTTTCCCGTAGTTGAGCTCGCCTTCAACTGCGCCTTGGCCTTGTGCCAGAACGCCGAACGAAGTAGCGGCAATAAGAGTACCAATGGCCAAGCCCAAGGTGTTTTTCAGTTTCATCCGTTAAATCCCCATCTGGTGATTGTAAAGCAGTCCCTCAAACCGGGGGACAACTCGGCGGCTAGTCTATCAGAACTAGCCTACACGTAAGAGATATTTGCGCTGAACTAAGTTTCAGCAATGCCTGCAAATTTCTCACGCAATTTATCAAGAGCACGTTTGTACCGCATTTTTGTCGCACTCAAACCCATATGCATGATATCCGCGATCTCTTGAAATTCCAGCTCTGCGACAAAACGTAGCACCAGAATTTCCCGGTCAATCGGGTTTACATACACCAGCCAGCGATCAAGTCCACCCTTATCCTCGGGTTTCGGCGCCTTCTCTTCAGACGCTTCCTCGAGGGGGTCCAGACTCAAAGCGTCCATCAAGCGACGCTTTCGCCGTTCCTTCCGATACTGTGTGATGCATTCGTTGTACGTGATGCTATATAGCCATGTCTTGAACTTCGATTTCCCCTCGAAGTTCTTCAAGCCATACAGCACCTTCAACATCACTTCCTGACAGACATCGTCTGCGTCGCGATCGTTCCCAAGGTATCGGGCACAGACGTTAAATAATGTTCGCTGGTAACGCCGCATCAGTTCTTCATAGGCGCGCGTTACGTGAAACAGCTCGGTATGCGAGCGCGCGACCAACTCCTCATCAGAGAGCTCGCGGGGGTCGTAGCGCGTGGAGAGCGATTGAGCTTTATTCAAAACAAGTCGGGCCGACAGTCAGGTCAATGTCCGCCGCTGCCCTTTCGGAGCAATTTGCGGCGGCATACATTAGCAGGGTTTGCCGGGTTAGCGGCTACTCACATGCTGCTCCAGGAGAATCCGATTGGAGAGAGAGACTAGCTCACCCTCATCGGTCAGCAATGTGGTTTTAACCGTGCCGATCTCTTCGATCTGGCCTTCGACCTCGCCAACACGCACTTGTTGCCCAACCTGATATAGCTCACGCACATAGATTCCCGCAAGAATCTGACCGGCAATTTCCCGGCTTCCCAAACCCATGGCCAGCGCAACCGCCAGACCAACGGTGATCAACACAATGACGATCACATGGTTGAGCAGGTCAGTCTTGACCTCCAACTGGCTGATCGCTACCGAGATACTGATGATAATCACCAGGCCCTGAGCAATTCGTCCCAACCCCGAAGCATAGTCCAGCCCTACGCCTTCTGCCGCGCCGCGCACCAGTCCATTGGCCAATTGCGCCAGCAACACACCTACCAGCAACACCAGCGCCGCGCCGAACACCTTGGGCAGATACAGAGCCAGCATATCCAGCGTAGCTGAAACTCGCTCAAGTCCAAGGGATTCTGCTGCAGAAACCAGGAAAATCAGCAGGACGAACCAATAGACAATCTTGCCGATCAACGTCGAGATCGGTACCTGGAGACCAGCCCGGGATAGCAATTTAGTCAGACCGGTACCGCCCATCAGGCGATCGAGACCCAGCTTGGCGAGCAGCTTGGACAACAAAGTGTCCAAAAGTTTCGCAACGACGAAACCCAACAGCAACACAACCAGTGCGCCGAACAGGTTCGGAATGAAGTTCGCAACCTTTGTCCATAACGCAGTCATTGCAGTGACGAGGCTCTGAGTCCAGAGATCAAGTTCCATATTCAATCAGCCTTATCAGCAGTGCGAACGGTAGGTTTACGGTGACGGGAGACCGGCGCGACGTGGGCCGAGCCGTTGTTGAGGGCAATCATCAGCGCGGGCAACCAGCGGCCCAGCAGGCTGAACAGATCGCCGGCGCCGACCTGGCGGTTGGCGGTTTTCAGTACACGCCCAAGGCACGCATCGTCGTCCCGGGTGGACGGTGATGCATTGAGCATGTCGCGCAAAGACTGTTCAAACGGATCGTGCATACGCACCTCTCGTGATGTCTGTGAAAGACGCGATCAAATTTGCCCGGGTCACATGACGCATGCTCACACCCAACGCAAACGTCGAAATAACCACCACTGCCCGAGCGCCACCGAGACCATCATCAGGCACGCAATCAGGAAGCCATAAGGGCTCGCCGAGAACGGAATGCCACCGACGTTGATCCCCAAAAGACCGGTCAGGAAACTCATCGGCAAAAAGATCCCAGTGATGATCCCGAAGCGGTACATCGTGCGGTTCATGCGCACGCTCAAGCGTCTGTCCTCAGCCTCGAGGACCAGCCCCACCCGCTCCCGGGTCAATTCCAGCTCCTCAAGGTAGCGGGTCAGGCTGTTGTTCAATTCGTTCCAGTAATCGCCATCGTCTTCAACAAACCAGGGCAGTTTTATACGCGTCAGTTGCCCGAAAATATCCCGCTGAGGTGCAAGGAAACGTTTCAGCGCTGCCGCCCTGCGACGGATCTGCAATATGGCGCCGTGTTCGGGTGTATACCGTTCGTCGGCATCCAGTTTTTCTTCTTCCTCATCGACCACTTCCGAGAGGCAACTGACCAGGTCCTGCACTTTATTGGTGAGGTATTGCGCCATATAAAGGACAAGTTCAGACGCAGTTTTCGGCCCTTTGCCGTCGGCGAGTTGTACCAACAACTCGTCGGTGGCGCGCAACGGACGCAGACGCAAGGAAATAACCCGCTTGGCCGAGGCGAAAATCCGCACCGAGACCATGTCTTCCGGCTCTGCGCCGGGATTCAAATTGACCCCACGCAAAAATAGCAGCAGTTCGCTGTCCGAAAGCTGTAGAAGACGCGGTCGGGTGTTTTCTTCGAGCAGGAGGTCGCAGCTGAATTCACTCAGACCGCTGGTTTTACGCAGCCAGGTCTGGGTTTGCGGATGACTGCGATCCCAATGCAGCCACAGGCTTTCATGAGCCTCTAGCTGCAAGTCATCGAGTTCAGTCCGGGCTATCGAACGCGCACTGCCTTTACCGTCCAGCACCAGGGCATGCACCAGGCCCCACTGCGCGTTTTCTTCCTCGAACATCCGCATCCCTTTGTTGGTTTCTGTTTATTCAGGCATTTTCAGCGGGCTTGGCGAGATGATCACGCCGTTGTTGTCCGCATAAATGTAATGGCCTGGATGGAACGTCACGCCAGCAAAGGTCACCGGTACGTTGAGATCGCCGATGCCGCGCTTGTCGGTTTTCATCGGGTGGCTGGCCAGGGCCTGAACACCCAGGTCGGTTTGTGCAATGACGTCGACGTCACGGATGCAACCGTAGATCACCAGCCCTTCCCAACCGTTTTTCGCGGCCTTCTCGGCGATCATGTCGCCCAGCAGCGCACGACGCAGGGAACCGCCACCGTCGACTACCAACACCTTGCCATTGCCCTTGAGCTCGGCTTGTTCCTTGACCAGCGAGTTGTCTTCGAAGCACTTGATGGTCACGATTTCGCCGCCGAATGAATCACGGCCACCGAAATTGCTGAACATCGGTTCCAGCACCTGCACCAGCTCCGGATAGGCGTCGCACAGGTCGGGCGTGAGGTAATGATTCATCGAGAAACTCCTGTAAAGAGGAAGACAATCGAGGGTGTCGAAACGTGACCAAAACTGCTCAATGCGTCATATCTTAGCCGCAAGCCGATCAGAGCGAAATGCCCTTGTTAGAGCATCAGGCTCAAACTGCCGTCGCCAGATCCGGCTTGTTGCCCATCAAAGGCGCCTGTTGATCAGCCAACCACCGCGCCACCAACGGCCAGACCTCGGCCTGAGCAGCTTTGCTGACCAGCATTTCAACGTGACCAAAATTGTCGCCAAAGCCCTGCTCACGACCCAAGTTGATGAATTGCTTGTGCTCGGAACCAATCTGCTCGAATAGCTTGCGACAGGCCCATGCCGGGTCCTGATGATCGCCGACTGCGCTCACGGCCAACACCGGCATCGCAACGTTGGCCAATCCGGCCCACCAGTCCTTGTCGGCATCGCCAAAACGCCCGAACAGGCCGTACCAGCGCATGCTTTCCAGGGCCAGGCCAATCGGCTCGTCCTCGGGGCCGCGCTTGAGCCGTGATCCCGACAGTTGCGCAAAACGCTTGAGAATAAAGCGCCCGCTCCACTCCACCGGGGGAATCTTCAACGGCCAATAGGTGCGGCTGACTTGCGTGCCAAAAAACGCTGCCGACGCCACCACCGGCTCGCCGATGTACTCACCGCCCAATGCCGCCGCCAGCGTAATCCCGCCCAGCGAGTGACCGATCCAGTGCGGGACCTGGCCACTTTGCTCACGCACGAACGCGCCAATGGCCGGCAGATCGTAACGCGCGTAGTCGGCGACACGGTTCTTGCGGTAGTTCTGGTTACGCTGGGACAGGCCATGACCGCGCATTTCGGGAATCCATACATCGAATCCCAGACGCGTCAGATAGGCACCCAGCCCCAACCCTTTCGGGGAAAACCAGAAGCGCCGATTAGAGAAGCTGCCGTGCAACAGGATCACCGGCACGCCACGTACCGCCGGCTCATCGGCCATTCCCAACCGGGTAACGGCCAGCTCGACGCTGACGTCGGGACTGTTTGCCGGCTTCAAACGGTAGACATCTTCGCTCAGATCACCGCGCCGTTCGGCGCTGATCAGGGCGACTGGAAATAGGTTGCTGCTGCTTTGCATAATGCTCTTGCACAAAAAAGGGCGGCATCCAGAGGAGCCCGCCCTACTCAAATCTTTAAAGCCCCGGCCACTTGACCGGGGCTTCATTCACATCAAGCCGGAGCCTGACCTTCAGCCAGGAAGAACCAGGTTTCCAATACGGAGTCAGGGTTCAACGAAACGCTTTCAATGCCCTGCTCCATCAGCCACTTGGCCAGATCAGGGTGGTCCGAAGGACCCTGACCGCAAATGCCGATGTACTTGCCGGCCTTGTTGCACGCGGCAATGGCGTTCGCCAGCAGCTTCTTGACCGCCGGGTTACGCTCGTCGAACAGGTGCGCGATGATCCCGGAGTCACGGTCCAGGCCCAGCGTCAGCTGAGTCAGGTCGTTGGAACCGATCGAGAAGCCGTCGAAGAATTCGAGGAACTCTTCAGCGAGGATCGCGTTGGATGGCAGTTCGCACATCATGATGATGCGCAGACCGTTTTCGCCGCGAGCCAGACCGTTTTCGGCCAGCAGATCGATCACTTGGCTGGCTTCGCCCAGGGTACGGACGAACGGCACCATGATTTCGACGTTGGTCAGGCCCATCTCGTTGCGCACGCGCTTGAGGGCACGGCACTCGAGTTCGAAGCAGTCACGGAACGATTCGCTGATGTAACGCGAAGCGCCACGGAAGCCCAGCATCGGGTTTTCTTCTTCCGGCTCGTAGAGCTTGCCGCCGATCAGGTTCGCGTATTCATTGGACTTGAAGTCCGACAGACGCACGATGACCTTTTTCGGGGTGAACGCTGCAGCCAGGGTGCTGATGCCTTCGACCAGTTTGTCGACGTAGAAGTCGACCGGGTCGTTGTAACCGGCGATGCGCTTGTCGACGCTGTCCTTGATGTCCTGCGGCAGACCGTCGTAATTCAACAGCGCTTTGGGGTGAACACCGATCATGCGGTTGATGATGAACTCCAGACGGGCCAGGCCCACACCGGCATTCGGCAGTTGCGCGAAGTCAAAGGCGCGGTCCGGGTTGCCGACGTTCATCATGATCTTGAACGGCAGGTCCGGCATGGCGTCGACGGAGTTCTTCTTGATGTCGAAGCCGAGTTCGCCTTCGAAGATGTAACCGGTGTCGCCTTCAGCGCAGGAAACGGTCACGCCCTGGCCGTCTTTCAACAACTGGGTGGCGTTGCCGCAACCGACCACGGCCGGGATGCCCAGCTCGCGAGCGATGATCGCCGCGTGGCAGGTACGACCGCCACGGTTGGTGACGATGGCGCTGGCGCGCTTCATGACCGGTTCCCAGTCCGGGTCGGTCATGTCGGAGACCAGCACGTCGCCTGGCTGGACTTTGTCCATCTCGGACACGTCCTTGATGATGCGGACCTTGCCGGCGCCGATGCGCTGGCCGATGGCGCGACCTTCAACCAGCACGGTGCCGGTTTCTTTCAACAGGTAGCGTTCCATGACGTTGGCCTGGGTACGGCTCTTCACGGTTTCAGGACGGGCCTGAACGATGTAGAGCTTGCCGTCGTCACCGTCTTTGGCCCACTCGATGTCCATCGGGCACTGGTAGTGCTTCTCGATGATCATCGCTTGCTTGGCCAGTTCGCTGACTTCGGCGTCGCTCAGGCAGAAACGTGCGCGATCAGCCTTGTCGACGTCGATGGTCTTGACCGATTTACCGGCCGTGGCGACTTCGCCGTAGATCATCTTGATGGCTTTGCTGCCCAGGTTGCGGCGCAGGATGGCTGGGCGACCAGCGGCCAGCGTGCCTTTGTGGACGTAGAACTCATCCGGGTTCACCGCGCCTTGTACGACGGTTTCACCCAGGCCGTAGGCGCCGGTGATGAACACCACGTCACGGAAGCCCGATTCGGTATCGAGGGTGAACATCACGCCGGCGGTGCCGGTTTCGGAGCGGACCATGCGCTGAACGCCAGCCGACAGGGCCACCAGCTTGTGGTCGAAACCCTGGTGCACGCGGTAGGAAATCGCACGGTCGTTGAACAGCGAAGCGAACACCTCTTTGGCGGCGCGAATGACGTTTTCGACACCACGGATGTTCAGGAAGGTTTCCTGCTGACCGGCGAAGGAAGCGTCCGGCAAGTCTTCGGCGGTAGCGGAAGAGCGCACGGCCACGGCCATGTCAGGGTTGCCGGCCGACAGCGTGGCGAACGCGGTGCGGATTTCGGCGTTGAGCTTCTCGGGGAACTCGGCTTCCATGATCCATTGACGGATCTGGGCACCGGTACGGGCCAGGGCGTTGACATCGTCGACATCCAGGGCGTCGAGGGCGGCGTGGATCTGATCGTTGAGACCGCTCAGTTCCAGAAAATCACGATAAGCCTGAGCTGTCGTGGCGAAGCCACCGGGCACCGATACACCGGCACCTGCGAGGTTACTGATCATCTCGCCCAGGGATGCGTTCTTGCCCCCCACATGCTCAACATCGTGTTTGCCGAGCTTATCGAGGGAAACTACGTACTCTACCAAGGTGATCTCTCCACTAACTGTGTTGGAAAAGCTCAGAAGCCGGCTGCTCGGGGGAGCATTTGCCAGCTGTATGGCCTGGACCTGGAAAATAAGTGAGAATGCGGGCCACTGGCGGCCGACAAACCGCGCCTATCATATCCAAGATTCGTCATTAGCTTAAGGCCCAAGGTGCAAATGAAACGATCTGCTTTCTTTATTTCCGACGGTACCGGCATCACGGCCGAAACCCTGGGTCAAAGCCTCCTGGCGCAGTTCGAAAACATTACCTTCAGCAAATTCACGCGACCGTACATCGACAACGTGGATAAAGCGCGGGCCATGGTACAACAAATCAACAAAGCCGCCGAAACCGACGGCTTCCGGCCGATTATTTTCGACACGATCGTCAATCAGGACATCCGTGAGATCCTCGCGACCTCCAATGGTTTCATGATCGACATTTTCTCGACCTTCCTGGCACCGCTTGAGCAGGAACTGACCGAGCATTCTTCCTACACCGTCGGCAAGTCCCACTCCATCGGTGCCAACACCAATTACATGGAACGCATCGAGGCGGTGAACTTCGCCCTCGACAACGACGACGGCGCCCGCACGCACTACTACGACAAGGCCGATTTGATCCTGGTCGGCGTGTCGCGTTGCGGCAAGACCCCGACCTGCCTCTACATGGCCATGCAATTCGGTATCCGCGCGGCCAACTACCCGCTGACCGAAGACGACATGGAACGCCTGACCCTGCCCAGCGCCCTGCGCGCCCACCAGCACAAGCTGTTTGGCCTGACCATCGACCCGGACCGCCTCACCGCGATCCGCAACGAGCGCAAGCCCAACAGCCGCTATTCGAGCTACGCACAGTGCGAGTTTGAAGTGCGCGAGGTGGAGAATCTGTTCCGTCGCGAGAACATTCCGCATATCAACTCCACCCATTTCTCCGTTGAAGAAATTTCCGCGAAGATTTTGGTGGAAAAAGGGGTGGAGCGGCGGTTCAAGTAGATCTTTAGCGCCTGTCAGGCCGCCTTCGCGGGCAAGCCCGCTCCCACATTTGACCGCATTACTCCTGGAGAAACTCGGTCGAATGTGGGAGCGTGGCTTGCCCGCGAAGAACGATTACGCGATCTCGGCCAATGCCCCGGCCAACGCTTCAAACCCTCTCAACAACAACCGATCATCCCCCGCCGAATTGCACACGCTCGCCCGAATGAACTGCGGCACCGCCCCATGCCCCACCGCAAAAGCCTCGGCAGTCGCCACCCGATAATTATTCTCCTTGAGCTCCGCCGCGATCTGCGACGCGCGCCAAGGCTCAGGCACCTCGATCCAGAAGTGCGGGCTGTGGGTATGAGTCTTGTAAACCGACCCTTCCAGCCGCCCCGCGACCATTGATTTGCGTCGACTGATCTCGACGATCTGCTGCCCCAACAACTGCTCGGCAACGCCGTTTTCGATCCACTGACTCGCCATTTCCAGCGTCAGCGGGCTGGCCATCCAGCATGTTCCGCGCACCGCCGCACTCAAACGTCCGATCAACGGTAGCGGCGCATGCAGATATCCCACCCGCAAACCGGCCGAAACAGCCTTGCTCAAGCTGCCAATCAACACCGAACGCTCCGGGGCGAAATGGCTCAGGGGCAGCGGTCGCTGTTGCGCCAAAACCGCGTGAGCCTCGTCTTCAAGGATCAGCAGATTGTGCTGTCGACAAACGGCGGCAATCGCCTCGCGTCGTGGGACGGACATCACCGCCGCCGTAGGATTCTGGATCGTCGGTGTGCAATACAACGCCGACACACGATGGCTGCGACAAACGTCCTCCAGCGCGTCCGGCAGCAGCCCTTCATCATCCATCGCGACACCGATCAACTTGATCCCGAGCATGCGCGCAACGCTGATCAAACCAGGATACGTCAGGTGCTCCGTGACCACGGTATCGCCCGCTTTCAGCAACGCCATCAAGGCACACAACAGACCGTGCTGACCGCCGTTGACGCAGACGATCTGTTCGGCATTCGGCTCAAATGCCTGGTGCCGCAACCAGTGCGCACCGGCTGCGCGATGGCGCGGCAAACCGGCGTCGGCGGTGTAGCCGCTGAGGTGTCGCAACGCCTGCGGATCAAGGGCCAGTGCTTGCAGGCTCTGACTCAGAAACAGCGCCTCCTGCCCTGGAATCGGCTGGTTGCGGCTCATGTCAAAAAAGCCCTGCGGCTCTTCGCTGACATTGCGAAAACCACCGTCACGCGGACGCTCCATTCCGCGCTGACGCACGTAGGTGCCGTCTCCTACACGAGCGACGACCAGGCCCACGCGTTCAAGCTCGCCATAGGCGCGACTAATGGTGCCGATGGTCACGCCCAGGCTGTCCGCCAACAGCCGATGAGGCGGCAACTTGCTGCCGGCTTCAATCACCCCTTCGGCGATGGCTTTTTCCACGGCATCCGCCAGACGCTTGTACTTCACGCCCACCCCGTTGGCGAGGCCATCGCGCAGGATTGACACCATGGCAATACTTGCTTTGACAGTCATTGCATCCCCGAATAGCGTGCTTGAAACAGGTGCAATCAGGGATAGACCTTTTGCAGTTGCAGGTCAATTCCGACGATAAGGGAGCCGAGTCATGTCCATCGCCATCAGTGCTACTGCAAGTGCTCGAAAACCCTGGCTGACCGCGCTGGTCACCAGCGTGCTGTTCCTGATTGTGTGCCTCAGTTGGGGCACGACGTGGCTGGGGATCAAGATTGCCGTCGAAACCGTGCCGCCGCTAACGGCGGCCGGCTTGCGTTTTCTGATCGCGTTTCCGTTGTTCCTCGGCTTCGCCCTGATCCGCCGTGAACCGCTATTGTTTCCCAAGGAAAGCCGCTGGTTTTTCGTGTTCGTCACGCTGTCGTATTTCAGCCTGCCGTATTACTTGCTCAACTACGGCGAGATGCATGTGTCGTCCGGGCTGACGGCGCTGCTGTTCAGCTGCATGCCGGTGTTCATCCTGTTGTTTTCCGCGTTGTTTTTGCGCGAGAAAATCTACCCGTCGCAAGTGCTCGGGATCGCCATCGGCTTTGGCAGTCTGTTCATGATTATCCGCAGCCAGGGCCTGCATCTGGACCATGCGGAATTGTTCGGGGTATTGGCAATTCTCTGCGCGGCGGTGATGCATGCGTTGTGTTACGTGGTGACCAAAAAACACGGCACCTCGATCAGCGTGATCACCTACAACACCCTGCCCATCGGCATCGCCGGGGTGATGTTGTTTGTCGCCGGTTTGCAGGTTGAGGCGCCGCTGTTCAGCGCCATCAGCGCGCGGTCGTGGAGTGCCCTGCTCTATCTGGGACTGGTCGCGTCGGTGGGCGGATTCATCGTTTATTTCCTGCTGCTCAAACGCCTGAGCCCAATCATTTTGTCCTTCGTGTTTATCATCTTCCCGGTGTTCGCCGTGATCATCGGCGCCTGGTACGAGGGGCAACCCTTGTCCCAGGAACTGATGATGTATTCGGCAATTTTGCTGACCGGTTTTGCGATCACCAAATTGCCGATGGAAAAGTGGCTCAGAGCACGAACAGGTCCATGAAGCGATTGACCGGCGTGGCTTCCAGAGCCACCTGATCCGTGCACAACGCAACAATCTGCGCACTGCGCTGGGCGGTGAATCGCGTGGCCAGGTTGGCCTTGAATTTGTCTTCCAGCAGCGGGATACCGTCGACGCGACGACGGCGATGACCGATCGGGTATTCGACCACCACGTTCTCGGTGCTGGAGCCGTCCTTGAAGAACACTTGCACCGCATTGGCGATGGAGCGCTTGTCGGCTTCGAGGTATTCGCGGGTGAAGCGCGGGTCTTCGACGATGACCATTTTCTCGCGCAGCACATCGATGATCGGATGCGCCGCATGGAAGTCGTCTTCGTAGTGCTCGGCCACCAGATTGCCGAATGCCAGCGGCACGGCGGTCATGTACTGGAGGCAGTGGTCGCGGTCGGCGGCATTGGCCAGTGGACCGACTTTGGAAATGATGCGGATCGCCGACTCGTGGGTGGTGATGACGATGCGGTCGATTTCATGCAGCCGATTACGAACGTGCGGGTGCAATTTCACGGCTGCTTCGCAGGCGGTTTGCGCATGAAACTCCGCTGGAAAACTGATTTTGAACAGCACGTTTTCCATCACATAACTGCCGTACGCCCGCGAGAAACTGAAGGCCCGTTTATCTTCGGGCTTGAGCGCCAGATCATTGTTGGTGTGGCTGAAAAAAACGTCGTAAAAGCCCCACTGTTTGGCCGTCAGCACACCGGGAATGCCCATCTCGCCACGCATGGCGATGTCTGCCAATCGTACGCCACGACTGGTCGCATCGCCGGCCGCCCAGGATTTGCGCGAACCGGCATTTGGCGCATGCCGATACGTGCGCAGCGCCTGGCCGTCGGCGAACGCATGGGACAACGCCGACAAGAGTTGCTCGCGACTGGCGCCCATGAGTTTGGCGGTGACCGCCGTCGAGGCGACTTTCACCAGCATGACGTGATCGAGGCCGACGCGATTGAAGGAATTTTCCAGGGCAATCACGCCTTGAATTTCGTGGGCCATGATCATCGCTTCGAGCACCGCGCGAACGGTCAGCGGAGCCTCGCCATTGGCCAGGTGTTTTTGCGAAAGGTGATCGGCCACCGCGAGAATGGCGCCAAGGTTATCCGACGGATGCCCCCACTCGGCGGCGAGCCAGGTGTCGTTGTAATCGAGCCAGCGCACGATGCAGCCGATGTCCCACGCGGCTTTGACCGGATCGAGGCGATAGCTGGTGCCGGGCACGCGGGCACCGAACGGCACGACCGTGCCTTCGACGATGGGGCCCAGGTGTTTGGTGCATTCGGGAAAGCGCAGCGCCAGCAGACCGCAGCCCAACGTATCCATCAGGCAGTTGCGGGCGGTGTCGAGGGCTTCTTGGGATTGGATGTTGAAGGTGAGGACGTAGTCGGCAATGTCCTGCAGGACACGGTCGTACTCGGGGCGAATGTTCTGGTCGACGTTGGCACTCATGTTCGATTCACTCTTGAAGTGGTTCGTTGATGGGACCTCGGTTCAGGGATCAGTCTCGGTTGGTGAAGCCACTCTTGTTTTGAAATGCAGTCCCTTGTGGGAGCGAGCCTGCTCGCGAAAGCGGTGGATCAGTCGACATCAATGTTGAATGTCAGTCCGTCTTCGCGAGCAGGCTCGCTCCCACAGGGGTTTTGCGTGAATCAGTTAGAACGAATCACCCGGCACGCGAACATAACCTTCCATCAACACCCGCGCACTGCGGCTCATAATGGCTTTGTTCACGGTCCATTCACCGTTGACCAGGCTGGCTTCCGCACCCACACGCAACGTGCCGGACGGATGGCCGAAACGTACTGCGTTGCGTTCGACACCGCCCGCCGCGAGGTTCACCAACGTACCGGTAATCGCCGCTGCCGTGCCGATCGCCACCGCCGCCGTGCCCATCATCGCGTGGTGCAATTTGCCCATCGACAACGCACGCACCAGCAAGTCGACATCCCCTGCCGCAATGGCTTTGCCGCTGGACGAAACGTAGTCCGCCGGCTTGGCCACGAACGCCACTTTCGGCGTGTGCTGACGCTTGGCCGCTTCGTCGATGTTCGAGATCAGGCCCATGCGCAATGCGCCGTAAGCCCGGATGGTTTCGAACATCAGCAAGGCTTTCGGGTCGCTGTTGATCGCGCCCTGCAACTCGGTGCCGGTGTAACCGATGTCTTGGGCATTAACGAAAATCGTCGGGATGCCGGCATTGATCATGGTCGCCTTGAAGGTGCCGACGCCGGGTACTTCGAGGTCATCCACCAGGTTGCCGGTCGGGAACATCGAACCACCGCCGCCCTCTTCTTCCGCCGCCGGGTCCATGAATTCGACCTGCACTTCGGCAGCCGGGAAGGTCACGCCATCGAGTTCGAAATCACCGGTTTCCTGCACTTCACCATTGGTGATCGGCACGTGGGCGATGATGGTCTTGCCGATGTTGGCTTGCCATACGCGAACCACGGCCACGCCGTTGTGCGGAATGCGGCTGGCGTCGACCAGACCGTTGCTGATCGCGAACGAACCGACCGCTGCCGACAGGTTGCCGCAGTTGCCGCTCCAGTCCACGAAAGGCTTGTCGATGGACACCTGACCGAACAGGTAATCGACGTCGTGATCGGCCTTGAGGCTTTTCGACAGGATCACGGTTTTGCTGGTGCTGGAGGTTGCACCGCCCATGCCGTCGATTTGCTTGTCGTACGGGTCGGGGCTGCCGATCACGCGCAGCAACAAAGCGTCGCGGGCCGGGCCTGGAATTTGTGCCGATTCAGGCAAGTCTTTGAGGCTGAAAAACACGCCTTTGCTGGTGCCGCCACGCATGTAGGTGGCAGGGATTTTGATCTGAGCTGCGTGAGCCATGTACTCGTTACTCCTTACCTTGAAAACAGACACGGGACCTGAAGTCCCGTGTCTGTAAAGCGTGTGTCAGACGGCGACTGCCGACTCTTCGAGGAAGTCCTGGGCAAAGCGTTGCAACACGCCGCCGGCTTCGTAGATCGACACTTCTTCGGCGGTGTCGAGGCGGCACATGACCGGCACATCAACGCGTTCACCGTTCTTGCGATGGATCACCAGCGTCAGCTCGGCGCGCGGTGTGCGCTCGCCGATCACGTCGTAGGTTTCGCTGCCGTCGATGGCCAGGGTGTGACGGTTGGTGCCGGCCTTGAACTCCAGCGGCAACACGCCCATGCCCACCAGGTTGGTGCGGTGAATGCGCTCGAAACCTTCGGCGGCAATCGCCTCCACACCCGCCAGACGCACGCCCTTGGCGGCCCAGTCGCGGGACGAACCCTGACCGTAGTCGGCGCCGGCAATGATGATCAGCGGCTGCTTGCGTTCCATGTAGGTTTCGATGGCTTCCCACATGCGCATGACCTGGCCTTCCGGCTCGACGCGGGCCAGCGAACCCTGCTTGACCTTGCCGTTTTCCAGAACCATTTCGTTGAACAGTTTCGGGTTGGCGAAGGTGGCGCGCTGCGCAGTCAGGTGGTCACCGCGGTGAGTCGCGTAAGAGTTGAAGTCCTCTTCCGGCAGGCCCATTTTCGCCAGGTATTCACCGGCGGCGCTGTCCAGCATGATCGCGTTCGATGGCGACAGGTGATCGGTGGTGATGTTGTCCGGCAGCACCGCCAATGGACGCATGCCCTTGAGCGGACGTGCGCCGGCCAACGCGCCTTCCCAATACGGCGGACGACGGATGTAGGTGCTCATCTCGCGCCAGTCGTACAGCGGCGCCACTTTCGGGCCGGTGTCTTCGTGGATGGCGAACATCGGGATGTAGACCTGACGGAACTGCTCCGGCTTCACCGAGGCCTTGACCACGGCGTCGATTTCTTCGTCGCTCGGCCAGATGTCTTTCAGGCGGATTTCCTTGCCATCGACCACGGCCAGCACATCTTTTTCGATGTCGAAACGGATGGTCCCGGCGATGGCGTAAGCGACCACCAGTGGCGGCGAAGCGAGGAACGCTTGCTTGGCGTACGGGTGAATCCGGCCATCGAAGTTGCGGTTACCGGATAGCACGGCAGTGGCGTACAGGTCGCGGTCGATGATCTCTTGCTGGATCACCGGGTCCAGTGCGCCGGACATGCCGTTGCAGGTGGTGCAGGCGAAAGCCACGACGCCGAAACCGAGCTGATCCAGTTCTTTGGTCAGACCGGCTTCATCCAGGTACAGCGCGACGGTTTTCGAACCCGGTGCCAGGGACGATTTGACCCATGGCTTGCGGGTCAGGCCGAGCTTGTTGGCATTGCGCGCCAGCAGGCCGGCAGCGATCACGTTGCGCGGGTTGCTGGTGTTGGTGCAGCTGGTGATGGCAGCGATGATCACGGCGCCATCCGGCATTTGGCCAGGCACGTCATCCCACTGGCCGGAGATGCCTTTGGCGGCCAGATCGGACACCGCGACACGGGCGTGCGGGTTGCTCGGGCCAGCCATGTTGCGCACCACGGTGGACAGGTCGAAGGTCAAGCCGCGCTCGTATTGCGCGCCCTTCAAGCTGTCGGCCCACAGGCCGATGGTCTTGGCATAGTGCTCCACAAGCTGCACCTGATCGTCTTCACGACCGGTGAGCTTGAGGTAGTCGATGGTCTGCTGGTCGATGTAGAACATCGCGGCAGTGGCGCCGTATTCCGGGGCCATGTTGGAGATGGTTGCACGGTCGCCGAGGGTCAGCGCAGCAGCGCCTTCACCGAAGAACTCCAGCCATGCGCCCACGACTTTTTGCTTGCGCAGGAACTCGGTCAGCGCCAGCACCATGTCGGTGGCAGTGATGCCCGGTTGCAGCTTGCCGGTCAGTTCGACGCCGACGCTTTCTGGCAGACGCATCCAGGAAGCACGACCGAGCATCACGCTCTCGGCTTCAAGACCACCGACGCCGATGGCGATCACGCCCAGCGCATCAACGTGCGGGGTGTGGCTGTCGGTGCCGACGCAGGTGTCGGGGAATGCAACGCCGTCACGTACCTGGATCACCGGAGACATTTTCTCCAGGTTGATCTGGTGCATGATGCCGTTGCCTGGCGGGATCACGTCGACGTTCTTGAACGCCTTCTTGGTCCAGTTGATGAAGTGGAAACGGTCTTCGTTGCGACGGTCTTCGATGGCGCGGTTCTTCTCGAACGCCTCCGGATCAAAACCACCGCGCTCGACGGCCAGGGAGTGGTCGACGATCAATTGCGTCGGCACCACCGGGTTCACTTGCGCCGGATCGCCGCCTTGCAGGGCGATGGCGTCACGCAGGCCGGCGAGGTCGACCAGTGCGGTCTGGCCGAGAATGTCGTGGCACACCACGCGGGCCGGGAACCACGGGAAATCGAGGTCGCGTTTGCGTTCGATGAATTGCTTCAGGGATTCGGTGAGCGTGGCCGGGTCGCAGCGACGCACAAGGTTTTCCGCCAGCACGCGGGAGGTGTACGGCAGGGTGTCGTAGGCGCCAGGTTGAATGGCTTCGACAGCCGCACGGACGTCGAAGTAATCCAGATGGCTGCCGGGCAGCTGTTTGCGAAATTCTGTGTTCATCGTCAGGACTCGGGTCACGGTAAATACAAAGGGTGGGGCCTGGCACCGGGCTTGAACTGAAACCGGATCAAATGTGGGAGCGGGCTTGCTCGCGAAAGCGGCGTATCAATCGACATCAATGTTGGATGTCAGTCCGTCTTCGCGAGCAAGCCCGCTCCCACACAGGTTTCCGGTTCATTCAGCGACCAGTGTGGCAACCCCACCATTCAGCGTTGTTCGATTGGCACGAACTTGCGCTGTTCAACGCCGACATACTCGGCGCTCGGGCGGATGATGCGGTTGTTGGCGCGTTGTTCGAACACGTGGGCGGCCCAGCCGGTCAGGCGCGAGCAGACGAAAATCGGTGTGAACAACTTGGTTGGAATGCCCATGAAGTGGTACGCCGAGGCATGGTAGAAGTCGGCGTTCGGGAACAGCTTCTTTTGCTCCCACATGGTCTTGTCGATGGCTTCGGAAACCGGGAACAACACCTTGTCGCCCACTTCGTCAGCGAGTTTTTTCGACCAGCCCTTGATCACTTCATTGCGCGGATCGTTGTCTTTGTAGATCGCGTGACCGAAGCCCATGATCTTGTCTTTGCGTTCGAGCATGCCGAGGGTGCCTTCGATCGCCGCTTGCGGCGAGCTGAAGCGTTCGATCATTTCCATCGCCGCTTCGTTGGCGCCGCCGTGCAGTGGACCGCGCAGCGAACCGATGGCAGCGGTGATGCAGGAGAACAGATCCGACAGCGTGGACGCGCACACACGTGCGGTGAAGGTCGACGCGTTGAACTCGTGCTCTGCGTAGAGGATCAGCGAAACGTTCATCACCTTGACGTGCAATTCACTCGGCTTCTCGCCGTGCAGCAGGTGCAGGAAATGACCGCCGATGGTCGGCTCGTCAGTCACGCAGTTGATGCGCTTGCCGTCGTGGCTGAAGCGATACCAGTAGGTCATGATCGCCGGGAACGCGGCAAGCAGACGGTCGGTTTTGTCGTGTTGCTCGGAGAAGTTGTTCTCCGGCTCCAGGTTGCCCAGGAACGAGCAGCCGGTACGCATCACGTCCATCGGGTGGGCGTCGGCGGGGATGCGTTCCAGTACTTCTTTCAACGCTTGCGGCAGGTCACGCAGCTTGCTCAGCTTGCTGACGTAGGCGTCCAGTTGCGCTTTGCTCGGCAGTTCGCCGTACAGCAGCAGGTAGGCGACTTCTTCGAACTGCGCGTCAGCCGCCAATTCGCGAACGTCGTAGCCACGATAGGTCAGGCCTGCGCCCGACTGGCCCACGGTGGACAGTGCGGTTTGCCCGGCAACCTGACCACGGAGCCCGGCGCCACTGAGTACTTTTGCTTCGGCCATTGCTGTCTCCAGAATCTTTTTGAATTTGTTAGGGAGTAAATCGACTTACTTCTTCGCCGCGAACAACGCATCGAGCTTCTGCTCGAAGGTGTGGTAGTCGATGCGATCGTAAAGCTCCATGCGGGTCTGCATGGTGTCGATGACATTCGCCTGCGTGCCATCGCGGCGCAGAGCGGTGTAGACGTTTTCCGCGGCCTTGTTCATCGCGCGGAAGGCCGACAGCGGGTACAGCACCAGCGATACATCGGCACCGGCGAGTTGCTCGGTGGTGTACAGCGGCGTTGCGCCGAATTCGGTGATGTTGGCCAGGATCGGCGCTTTCACACGGCTGGCGAACAGCTTGTACATTTCAAGTTCGGTGATGGCTTCCGGGAAGATCATGTCGGCGCCGGCCTCGATGCACGCAGCCGCGCGATCCAGGGCAGACTCCAGGCCTTCCACCGCCAGGGCGTCGGTACGGGCCATGATCACGAAGCTGTCGTCGGTACGGGCATCGACTGCAGCCTTGATGCGATCGACCATTTCCTGCTGGGTCACGATCTCTTTATTAGGACGATGGCCGCAACGCTTGGCGCCAACCTGGTCTTCGATGTGAATCGCCGCGGCGCCGAACTTGATCATCGACTTCACGGTACGGGCAACGTTGAAGGCCGAGGAACCGAAACCGGTGTCCACGTCCACCAGCAGCGGCAGGTCGCAGACGTCGGTGATGCGGCGCACGTCGGTCAGCACGTCATCCAGGCCGGTGATGCCCAGGTCCGGCAGGCCGAGGGAGCCCGCGGCCACACCGCCACCGGACAGGTAAATCGCCTTGAAACCGGCGCGCTTGGCCAGCAACGCGTGGTTGGCGTTGATCGCGCCGACCACTTGCAATGGATGCTCGCTGGCGACCGCATCGCGGAAACGCTGGCCTGGAGTGCTCTTGTTCAAACTCATGACTCACCTCGTTTGGCTGTCGGGTTAGCGCCGTCCTGGTAATGACGGGCGATATTGCGTTTGGAGGCGCCGATGTGGCGGCGCATCAACAACTCGGCCAGCTCACCGTCACGGTCGGCGATGGCATCGAGAATTCGGTGGTGCTCGGCAAATGCCTGGTGCGGGCGATTAGGTACGGTGGAAAACTGGATGCGGTACATGCGCACCAGTTGATACAGCTCGCCGCAGAGCATTTGCGTCAGGGTGCGGTTACCGCTGCCCTGGATAATCCGGTAATGGAAGTCAAAGTCGCCTTCCTGCTGGTAGTAGCCTCGTCCGGCCTGAAACGCTTCATCGCGCTCATGGGTTTCGAGGACGCGGCGCAGTTCGTCGATTTCTTCGAGGGTCATGCGCTCGGCGGCCAGGCGGCAAGCCATGCCTTCAAGGGATTCGCGGATTTCGTAGAGTTCCAGCAGCTCGGCATGATTGAGCGAAACCACCCGTGCCCCGACATGCGGCACCCGCACCAGCAGGCGCTGGCCTTCCAGACGGTGGATCGCTTCACGCAGCGGCCCGCGGCTGATGCCGTAGGTGCGCGCCAGCTCTGGCTCGGAGATCTTGCTGCCCGGGGCGATCTCGCCCTTGACGATGGCCGCTTGAATGCGCCGGAAGACGTTTTCGGAAAGTGTCTCCGAATCGTCTTGGGTAGTGAGCGGGGGATCCAGTTGATCCAGCATATTGTCGACACCTTGAAAGCTGATGCGGCAAAAACTAGCGAAAACAGGCCGCGCAGTCAAAGGTTAATTCGATATTGTCGACAATCGTCTAATAACCCGCCGCACCATAACAAAGCAGCACAGTGGTTATAGCCGCCTGCCAGCGGTGGCGCCAGCAAACCACCGTGCTAGAATGCCGCCCGCATTTGTTTGTGACATCTGCACTGTTTGTCACAAATAGCTGATAGGCATACGAGGGAGCTTGCGCAGCAATGCCAGGGCCTTGAATCGACGTACGGACCGCTGCGCGCCAGGATTTATGAGACTCAAGCCCTTCCCGACATTCCTTTATCTACTGTGTCTGCCCGGTTTTGCCACGGCGGGGGAAAAGACGGTGTACGGCCTCAACGAGTACGCCTCCCTGGATGGCATCGACCTTGAAGTCGCGGCCAAACTCGACACCGGGGCGAAGACCGCCTCACTGAGTGCCCGCGACATCAAACGCTTCAAACGCAATGGCGAGTCCTGGGTGCGCTTTTACCTGGCCATCGACGCCGCCCATTCGCACCCGATCGAACGGCCACTGGCCCGGGTCAGCAAGATCAAGCGCCGGGCCGGTGACTACGACCCGGATGAAGGCAAGAAGTACACGGCCCGCCCGGTGATCGAGCTGGACATCTGCATGGGTTCGGCATTACGCAGCATCGAAGTGAACCTGACCGACCGCAGCGCCTTCCAATACCCGCTGTTGATCGGCTCCGAAGCGCTCAAACGCTTCGATGCGCTGGTCGACCCCAGTCTTAAATACGCTGCTGGCAAACCCGCCTGCGCCACCGACGCTCATACCGCAGAGTAATTCCAATGCGCTCTCTTACCCTCCATCTGAAAATGCTGATCGCCATCCTGGTGGTGCTGGGCATTTCAGTTACGGCCTATCAGATCTTCGTGCTCGGCATTCCCGTGACCGAAGACGCCACCGACGACTTGTGGAACATCGACGCCAAGGTCGAGTTCGTCGCCAGTGCCAAGGACCCGGTCAAGATCCAGATGTTCGTGCCGCCACTGAGCCGCGACTTCGTCAGCCTCAACGAGAGCTTCATCTCCAATAACTACGGCGTGGCGGTGAACCGCGTCGACGGCAACCGCAAGGTCACCTGGTCGGCGCGTCGGGCCAAGGGCAATCAAACCCTTTATTACCGCCTGGTGCTGACCAAGCGTTACTCCGGCGAAAAATCCAAGGTCAAGGGCCCTACTTTCCGCGACAGTATTTCGGTGGAAGGCCCGGAAAAAATCGCCGCCGAAGCCCTGCTCGCACCGATTCGCCAGCACTCGGCCGACGTCGAAACCTTCGTCGGCGAAGCCATCAAGCGTGTCAACAATCTCAGCGACGACAACGTGAAACTGCTGCTGGGCGGCGATCCCTCCACCGCGAACAAAGCCAAGATCGTCGAACTGGTCCTGTCCATCGCCCACGTGCCGGTGGAAAAGGTCCACACCATTCGTCTGGTGACCGACCAGCCGCAACTGCCTGAGCTGTGGCTGCGCAGCTTCAACGGCACTGACTGGCTGTACTTCAACCCGGAAACCGGTGAGCAAGGCCTGCCGACCGACCGCCTCCTGTGGTGGACCGGCGACGAAAACCTGATCACCGTCGATGGCGGCAAAAAAGCCAACGTAACCTTCAGCCTCAACAACAGCGAAATGAACGCCATTCGCCTGGCCAAGCTGACCGACGAAAACACCGACGCCAACTTCCTCGAATACTCGCTGTACGGCTTGCCGCTGCAAACCCAGCAGACGTTCATGATCATGGTGATGATCCCGATTGGCGTGCTGGTGATCCTGATCCTGCGCAACCTGATCGGCATCCAGACCCTCGGCACCTTTACCCCGGTGCTGATCGCCCTCGCCTTCCGTGAAACCCAGCTCGGCTTCGGTATCGTGCTGTTTACGATCATCACGGCGCTGGGGCTGTCGCTGCGTTCCTACCTAGAACACCTGAAGCTGCAAATGCTGCCGAGGCTGTCGGTGGTGCTGACCTTCGTGGTGGTGCTGATCGCGGCCATCAGCCTGTTCAGCCATAAACTCGGGCTGGAACGCGGACTGTCGGTGGCGTTGTTCCCGATGGTGATTTTGACCATGACCATCGAACGCCTGTCGATCACCTGGGAAGAACGCGGTTCGGGCCACGCCATGAAAGTGGCGATTGGCACCCTGTTCGCCGCGTCCCTGGCGCACTTGATCATGACCGTGCCGGAGCTGGTGTACTTCGTGTTCACCTTCCCGGCGATCCTGCTGATCCTGGTGGGCTTCATGCTGGCAATGGGTCGCTATCGCGGTTACCGCCTGACTGAACTGGTGCGTTTCAAGGCGTTCCTGAAGAAGGCTGACGCCTGATGTTCGGTTTCTGGAAGACCTGGAAGGCCCTGGAAGCCCGGGGCATCATGGGCATCAACCGGCGTAACGCCGACTACGTGCTCAAGTACAACAAGCGCAGCCTGTACCCGATTGTCGATGACAAGATCATCACCAAGGAGCGCGCCATTGCCGCCGGCATTCATGTGCCGGAACTGTATGGCGTGATCTCCACCGAGAAGGAAATCGACAACCTCGACGAGATCATCGGCGGGCGCACCGACTTCGTGATCAAACCCGCGCAGGGCGCTGGCGGCGACGGCATCATTGTGGTCGCCGACCGTTTCGAGGGCCGCTATCGCACGGTGTCGGGCAAAATCCTCGCCCACGAAGAGCTTGAGCACCACATCTCCAGCATCCTCACCGGCCTGTATTCCCTGGGCGGTCACCGCGACCGCGCGCTGATCGAATACCGGGTGATCCCGGACCAGATCTTCAAGAGCATCAGCTACGAAGGCGTGCCGGACATCCGCATCATCGTGCTGATGGGCTACCCGGTGATGGCCATGCTGCGCCTGCCAACCCGGCAATCCGGCGGCAAGGCCAACCTGCACCAGGGCGCCATCGGCGTCGGTGTCGACCTCGCGACCGGGGAAACATTGCGCGGCACCTGGCTGAACAACATCATCACCAAACACCCGGACACCACCAACGCCGTCGATGGCGTGCAACTGCCCTACTGGGACGGTTTCATGAAACTCGCGGCCGGCTGTTATGAGCTGTGTGGGTTGGGTTATATCGGCGTTGACATGGTGCTGGACCAGGAAAAAGGCCCGTTGATCCTTGAGCTCAATGCCCGGCCGGGGTTGAACATCCAGATTGCCAACGATTGCGGGCTGACGTTGCGCACGCATGCGGTTGAAGCGCGACTGGAAGAATTGAAGGCTCGCGGGGTTACCGAGACGGTGAAAGAGCGGGTGGAGTTTGTTCAAGAGATGTTTGGGCATATTCCGGCGGTTGAGGGCTGACCTGAAACCGAGTCGCGGCCTTCGCGAGCAAGCCCGCCCCCACACTCGATTTGTTTCACACCGAAGATCGAATGTGGGAGCGGGCTTGCTCGCGAAGGCTGACTACCAGTCACTACATCCTTCAACCCTGCCCCCAATCTACCCAACACCGACATCCCCTCTAGGAGCAAATCCTGCAGAGGACTACAATCGCCACCCCGCCTCGATGGCTGACCCGCCCCGCCCATGTTGACCTGTTCCGTACACCCGCTTCCTTACCGCGCCAACCCCGCCGACTACTTCGCGGCGATTCGTCACGCCCCCGGTGCCGTACTGCTCGACAGTGGCCGGCCAACCGCCGAGCGTGGCCGCTTTGACCTGCTCAGCGCCTGGCCGCTGGAGCAATTGGCCGTTCTGTCTGACGAAAGCGGCAGCGATTTCCTGCAACGCCTGCGCGAAAATCTGACACGACTCGGTAAAGCAGACGTTCCTGATGAACTGCCCTTTGCCGGCGGCCTGATCGGTTACCTGAGCTACGACTTCGGTCGGCACCTGGAAAGCCTGCCGAGCCAGGCGCAAGACGATCTGCAACTCCCCGACGCACGTTTCGGGTTGTATGACTGGGCCTTGATCAGCGATCACCACGTGAAAACCAGTCAACTGGTGTTTCACCCGTCGTTGATCGACAGCGAACGCCAGCGCCTGATCACGCTGTTCAGTCAGCCGCCGGCCGACCCCCTTGAACCTTTCACCCTGAAAGCGCCAATGCGTGCCGACCTGAGCGCGGACCAGTATCGCCAGGCATTGGAACGCATTCAGAACTACATCCAGGCCGGCGACTGCTATCAGGTCAACTTCGCCCAGCGCTTCCGGGCGGAATGCCAAGGTGATCCATGGGCGGCGTACGTCGCGTTGCGCGCCGCGTGCCCGACGCCATTTTCCGGTTTCCAGAGCCTGCCCGAGGGCGGCGCGGTGCTGAGCCTGTCGCCGGAGCGCTTCGTCAAAGTCAGCGAGCGGCAGGTGGAAACCCGTCCGATCAAAGGCACCCGCCCGCGCGGCCTGACCGCTGCCGAAGACGCGGCGAACGCCGCCGAACTGTTGGCCAGCCCCAAGGATCGCGCGGAAAACCTGATGATTGTCGACCTGCTGCGCAACGACCTCGGCCGCACCTGCCGCATCGGCTCGGTGCGGGTGCCGGAGTTGTTCAGCCTGGAAAGCTATCCGAACGTGCATCACCTGGTGAGCAGCGTGACCGGTGAGCTGGCGGATGACCGCGATGCGCTGGACCTGATCGCCGGCAGCTTCCCCGGCGGCTCGATCACCGGTGCGCCGAAGATTCGGGCGATGCAGATTATTGACGAGCTGGAGCCGACCCGGCGCGGGTTGTACTGCGGGTCATTGCTGTATCTGGATGTGCGCGGCGAGATGGACAGCTCCATCGCGATTCGCAGCTTGCTGGTCAAGGATGGGCAAGTGTGTTGCTGGGGCGGCGGCGGGATCGTCGCCGATTCCGAGTGGCAGGCCGAGTATCAGGAATCAATAACCAAGGTCAAAGTGCTGCTGGATACCCTGCAGAACCTCTAAAGCCGAGCTTTTGTGGCGAGGGAGCTTGCTCCCGCTGGGGCGCGAAGCGGCCCTGAAAGCAAACGACTGCTGCGCAGCCGAGCGGGAGCAAGCTCCCTCGCCACAAAGATTTGTTTACAGGCTCAAAGCCCGATTCGAGGCCTTGATGAACTCCTGCTTCAACGCCTCAAACGTATGCACCGCCGGGAACTGCGGAAACTCGCGAATCACGTTATCCGGCGCATGGAACAGAATCCCCGCATCCGCCTCACCCAGCATCGTCGTATCGTTGTAGGAATCCCCCGCCGCAATCACCCGGTAGTAAAGGCTCTTGAAAGCTAATACCGACTGACGCTTGGGATCTTTCTGACGCAACTGATAGCTGGTCACCCGACCGGAATCGTCAGTAATCAAGCGATGGCAGAGCAACGTCGGGAAGCCCAGCTGACGCATCAACGGCTGCGAAAACTCGTAGAATGTGTCTGACAGAATCACCACCTGAAAGCGCTCGCGCAGCCAGTTGACGAACTCGATGGCGCCATCGAGTGGCTTGAGCGTGGCAATCACTTCCTGAATGTCGGCGAGTTTCAGGCCGTGTTCATCGAGGATTCGCAGGCGCTGCTTCATCAGCACGTCGTAATCGGGAATGTCCCGAGTGGTGGCCCGGAGCGATTCGATCCCGGTTTTTTCGGCGAAAGCGATCCAGATTTCCGGGACCAGTACACCTTCAAGATCCAGACAGGCAATTTCCACAAGACACTCCCATTTGTATTGATTATTGAGTCGAGCGAGCAAAAAGACTGCCGAACTCTAGCGATTCGGGCTGACCGGCGCAACGCAGAGGGCGCGCCAGCGGCTGCAGGATTTTGTTACCATCGCAGCCATATAGAGCGCCCAGCGCCACCGACCTGTAGGAAGCCGCCCTGATGAGCCCAACGTTCGACGTCGTGGAACTCGCCACGACCTATGCCAATAAATCCGCCCAGGACATCCTGAAACTCGCGTTCGCCGAGTTCGGCGATGACCTGTGGATATCTTTCAGCGGCGCCGAAGACGTGGTGCTGGTAGACATGGCCTGGAAGCTGAACAAGAACGTCAAAGTGTTCAGCCTCGACACCGGCCGCTTGCACCCGGAAACCTACCGTTTCATCGATCAGGTGCGCGAGCACTACAAGATCGACATCGAACTGGTGTCGCCGGACTACACGAAACTTGAACCGTTCGTGAAGGAAAAGGGCCTGTTCAGCTTCTACAAGGACGGCCATGGCGAATGCTGCGGCATCCGCAAGATCGAGCCGCTGCGCCGCAAGTTGTCCGGCGTCACCGCCTGGGCTACCGGCCAGCGCCGCGACCAGAGCCCCGGCACCCGCAGCGCCGTCGCCGTACTGGAAATCGACACCGCGTTCTCCACCCCGGAACGCACCCTGTACAAATTCAACCCGTTGGCGCAAATGACCAGCGAAGAAATCTGGGGCTACATCCGCATGCTGGAGCTGCCCTACAACAGCCTGCATGAGCGCGGGTTCATCAGCATTGGCTGCGAACCGTGCACCCGTCCGGTGCTGCCAAACCAGCATGAACGCGAAGGTCGCTGGTGGTGGGAAGAGGCGACGCAGAAAGAATGCGGGTTGCATGCCGGGAACATCATCAGCAAGTCCTGATCCCGAGCCATGTGAGATCCAAATGTGGGAGCGGGCTTGCTCGCGAAGGCGTCGTGTCAGGCGCCATCCATGTTGAATGTGAGTCCGTCTTCGCGAGCAGGCTCGCTCCCACAGGTTCTGTGTCGATACACATAACCCTGTGGGAGCCGGGCTTGCCCGCGATGGCAGCACCTCGGTGCCAAGCCAGGCTCAAACCGCACTAAACCTGCGCCCCAACCCCTGCTCCGCAAACTGCTCAATGATGAAATCGACAAACGCCCGGGTCTTGCCCGGCAACAGTTTGTGCTCCGCGTAATAAATCGAAATGTTGCCATCGTCGACATACCAGTCCGGCAGCACCCGCTGCAGCTTCCCGTTTTCCAGAAACCCCGAGGCGAACGGCATGCTCACCAGCGCAATCCCCAGCCCCTGGGCCGCCGTTGCGCACGCGGCCTCCGAATCGCTCATGGTCATTCGCGCCTTCAACGTCAGCGGACTGTGCTGCTGCGTGCGACTGGTCAACTGCCAGGAACGCACCCGGCCGGTCTGCGGCGAACGGATCAAAATGCCGTCATGGCGCTTGAGATCATCGGGCTCGACGATCGCATCATGCGCCTCCAGATAACCGGCTGATGCCACCAACACCCGATGCGCCGGTGTCAGTTTGCGCGCCACCACCCCTTGGGGCAGTTCGAAACCACCGCCGATGGCCGCGTCGAACCCCTGCGCGATCAAATCGACCTGACGGTTATCGAAATGCCAGTCCGGATTGATCGCGGGGAAGCGCCGCAAAAACTCCCCCAGCAACGGCACGACATACAAGCGCCCAAACACCGTACCCATGCTGACCTTCAGCGTCCCCGCCGGTCGCCCTTCGGCGCTGGCCAGATTGGCCACGGCATTCTGGATCGTGTGCAGGCTGGAGCTGACCTCACCGAGGAACAGCTGACCGGCCTCGGTCAACGTCAGGCTGCGGGTACTGCGCTGAAACAGCCGCACACCGAGCCGCGCCTCGAGTTTTGCCACACTCTTGCCGACCGCGGCCGGGGTCAGGCTCAAGCGCCGCGCGGCTTCGGCAAAGCTGCCGACCTCGGCGCTGCGGACAAAGCATTCGATACTGCTGAAGGTTTCCATAGGTGCCACTATAAACTTTTGGTTTACACAGACTATCGCACTTACCGTCTACTCAGCGCCTGATCCTCAATCGATACTAGGCTCCATCAACCGAGGCATCTCGCCTCGGGACTTTGGAGATCGTTATGACTACTCAGAACCTCAGCGGCAAAGTGGCTTTGATTCAAGGCGGTTCCCGCGGTATCGGCGCAGCCATCGTCAAACGTCTGGCCGCTGAAGGCGCGTCTGTTGCCTTCACCTACGTCAGCTCCACGGCCAAAGCCGAAGAATTGCAAAACAGCATCACCAGCAGCGGCGGTAAAGCCTTGGCCATCAAGGCCGACAGCGCCGACGCAGAGGCGATCCGCAACGCCGTGAGCGCCACGGTTAAAGCCTTCGGTCGCCTGGACATTCTGGTCAACAACGCCGGCGTGCTGGCTGTTGCACCACTGGAAGATTTCAAACTCGAAGACTTCGACCAAACCCTCGCCATCAACGTGCGCAGCGTGTTCATCGCCACCCAGGCCGCCGCCGCACACATGACCGAAGGCGGTCGCATCATCAACATCGGCAGCACCAACGCCGACCGCATGCCCTTCGCCGGTGGTGGCCCTTACGCCATGAGCAAAGCAGCATTGGTCGGCCTGACCAAAGGCCTGTCCCGCGACCTCGGCCCACGCGGCATCACCATCAATAATGTGCAGCCCGGCCCGGTCGACACCGACATGAACCCGGCTGACGGTGACTTCGCGGAAAGCCTGATTCCGTTGATGGCAGTGGGTCGCTACGGCAAAGCCGAAGAGATCGCCAGCTTCGTTGCCTACCTCGTCGGTCCGGAAGCCGGTTACATCACCGGGGCCAGCCTGACCATCGATGGTGGTTTCGGCGCCTGATCCACGGCTTGATCGAAACAAAAACGCCGGCAACCTATAAAAGATTGCCGGCGTTTTTGTTTGTCACTTCAAGCCCATTCAAGCGCCGGCAAACCACAAGCACTCGGTGTGAACGCCTTCAGCGTACGAAGAATGCCATCGGCATGCGCGTATTTTTCATCCGCCATGGCCGCGTCCGGGATGGCTATCGCGGTCATCCCCGCCGCTTTCGCCGCGGTGACACCGAACGGCGAATCCTCAAACACCAGGCAGTCCTCTGGCGCAACGCCCAGGCGCCGCGCGGCGGTGAGGAAAATATCCGGCGCCGGTTTGGCTGCGCCGACTTCCGGGTCATCGGCCGTCACGACGAAATCGAACAGCGCAAACCAGTCGCGGTGCAACGTGGTTTTCTGCCCGAACGACTGACGCGAAGAACTGGTGCCCACCGCAATCGGAATATTGTTGGCCTTCAAGTGCCGCACCAGTTCCTCTGCGCCCGGCATCGCCAGCGCGGCAGGAAAACGCTCGCGCATCAACGGCTCGCGGATCACCAGGAACTCTTCGGCGGTGATCGGCAGATCGAGCGCCTCGACCACGTAGCGCGCCAGATCACCGGCCCCACGACCGATGATGTTTTGCTTGATGCTCCAGTCGAAAACCCGGCCGTAACGCGCGGCAATCAGCGACGTGACCTCGGTGTAAATGCCCTCGGTGTCCAGCAACAAGCCGTCCATGTCGAAAATCACAGCCTTGATCGGGCCGAACTGATTGAGCGGTGCATTCATCGCATCGGATCCGTTTTCTAATGACATCCCAGAGGCGGCTCAGGTGTGGCCGGGTCCGTGATCGATTAAAGGATTCAGCAGCATAGCGAGCGCGGCCGACATTGAGCAACGGGCAATGCCCGACCGTTACAAAAAGTGCTGGACTTCATTTAGCGATTTTCCCTACATAAAACGCCTCTTTTCCTGACTTCTTTACCGGCTGATCCCAAGCAAAGTCTCGCGCTCACATTTGATCTGCGCGAGGGACTGCGAATGTTCGCCTTGAACAACACCATCGGGCTACTGGTGGTCGCCGCCATGGACCCTGAGCAGCCGGATGTCGAAGGGTTGCTGGCTGACTTTCGACTGTGCCTCAACGACTACGATGCCTGGGCGGAGAGTTTCTGGACCGGCAAGCTGTTGGATATCGAGCAGGTGTTCAAGGTCGGCAATGAAGTCCGGCTGGTCGCGCCAAAGCATTCCACTACACCTGTCAGCTCCACCGTCGGGGCGTGCCCGGCCAGCGGCCCGTTGACGCTGGTGCACATGTTCGACGCGGCGCGATTCGTGCCGATTGGCAATACGCCGGTGATGCTCGAGCCGTTGAACGCTGACGGCACCTATGGCGAGCCGATCAATGACGAGATCGGCCCCAGCGGCATTCTCGAAATCCCCAAATGCGAACGCGGTCAACGCTACCGCATCACCTTTTTTCCGAATGTCTCTACCGATCATGTCAAAGCGCTGTACGCCTCGTACCAAGACGTCATCGACGGCCTGGAAGACTGGCTGCGCAACGAATGGACGACTGAATTCGAACCTTCATGGGCCGAGTTCTCCGAGGCCGGGTTCATCAAGCGCTACGGTCTGCTGCAACAGGCTGACTGGCGTGGTTTTGAGAATTCGCTGAATGGTTTGTGGGATGACGTAAAGCAGATTTACGAGCTGATCACCGACCTGCAGGCCAACAGCGAAAAACTCCTTGAGTACCTGACCGAAGTCGAACTTGAAACGTTGCTGGACGCCTCGGCTGAATCGATTGCCAATCTGTTGCTGGTGTTGAGTGACGAGCCGTTGATGTTCATCCATCTGGCGGCGTTCACCAGTTGGCTGCGGATGATGCCACCGCAGCACATCGCCGAAGTTGTGGCGGAAGTTCGTACAGGGATATTGATTGGATTGCTGTTGGCACGCTTCACGGGACCTGTAGGGCGGAGGCTCGGTATCAGCGCCAAGGTGCTGAGCACGATCAAATCGGAGCGAGCGCGTAAATGGCTGGCAGCCGCGAGTTTGCGCCTGGCCGCCCTATCCGACCTGACGCCTCATGCGGGTGTACTCAAACCCCTCGCGGTCAACATCCGCACTGCTCCGCTAAACCCTGCACCTGCGGTGCCGTTGCAGATCGGTGCGGGCTCTGCACCGGTTGTATTGGTAAACAACCCGGTCGCCATTGCTCGCAACAAATCAGCAACCAAGACTCGCCTGGGCCGGCACGAACAACGGGACGACGCCCCCGAGCAGGCGAAAAACCCCAACGGCGACAGCGCCGACTGCTCTCCACTGACCTGCACCAATGGTTGCCCGGTGTCGATGGTCACCGGCGAAGAACTGCTGACCCTGGACGATGGATCGCTCAACGGTTTGCTGCCGTTTGCGTTCACCCGGCTGTACCGAACCAGCGCTGTGGAAATCGATTGTGGGCTGGGCTGGGGCTGGAGCCATTCGCTGGCGCATCGGTTGGAACTGGACGCAGAGCACGTCGTCTGGATCGACCATGAAAACCGTCGCACGACATTTCCGCTACCCAGCCAGGAACGCCCGGCCATTCACAACAGCCTGTCGCGGGCGGCGATTTATTTAGGGGATCAGCCAGAGGAACTGGTGCTCGCCCTCGCTGGCGAGACCGCGCGGTTCCATCACTTTCGCAATGGTCGGCTGACCACGATCAGCGATGCCTATAACAATCGGCTGCACATCACCCGTGACCGGCAGGATCGCATTCAGCGCCTCGACAACGGCGCCGGTCGTTCACTGCTGTTGCGCTACGAGCGTCGGCACATCGTCGCGGTCGAGTACCAGTCATTTCACCCCGCCACTACGGCGGATGACGCCTGGCGTACCGAGCAAACGCTGATTGCCTACCGCTACGACGCCCGACAGCGACTGATCGAAGCGACCAATGCCGCCGGGGAAAGCGAACGGTACGACTACGACGACCAACACGTGATTCTCCAGCGGCAACTGGCCGGTGGGGCCAGTTTTTTTTGGGAGTGGGAGCGGTCCGGCAAAGCGGCCCGATGCATAAGGCACTGGGCTACGTTCGCGCAAATGGATACGCGCTATGCCTGGGACGACAACGGCGCAGTGCGGGTTAAAAACGTCGATGGCAGCGAGGAGGTTTACGTCCATGACGATACGGCGCGGTTGGTGCGCCGGTTCGCGCCGGATGGCGCCGAGCACCTCAAGACTTACGACCACAAGGGTCAGCTGATTGCCGAACAAGGGCCGTTGGGGGCAATAACTCAATACCGCTACGACGAACTCGGGCGGCTGATTGCGCTGATTCCACCTGAAGATGAGCCAACGTCCTACGAATACCGCAACGGTTTCCTGCATGCGCGCTATCGCGGTCAGGCGGTATGGAAATATCAACGCAATGCTCAGGGCGATGTCACCGAATCCATTGACCCCGACGGCCAGATCACTCACTACCACTACGACGCTCAAGGACGACTGCTGTCGATCCGTTATCCGGACAGCAGTCGTCATGTTTTCGTTCGGGATGCTATCGGTCAACTGATCGAGGAAACCCTGCCGGACGGCGGCCAGCGGCGGTTTTCCTACGACGCTCTGGGACGGCAAATTTCCCGTCAGGATGAACATGGCGCTCTCACTCATTACCAATGGGACGCCGTTGGCCGACTGCTCCAGACGACGCTTCCAACGGGCGCCAGTCGAGCCTTCAGCTACAACGCCTACAGCAAAATCACTGCCGAACGCGATGAATTGGGACGAATCACGCGCTTTGAGTACGACGATGACCTGCACCTGGTCAGCCGACGGATCAACCCCGACGGCACGCAACTGCATTATCGCTACGACAACGCACGGCTTCTGCTGACCGAAATCGAGAACGAATCCGGCGAACACCATCGACTGGATTACACGGCTGGTGGATTGATCCGACAGGAAGTCGGATTTGACGGTCGACGCACGGCGTATGCCTACGACCTCAACGGCCACCTGCTGGAAAAGACCGAGTTCGGCGATGACGGCTCGCAACTGATAACCCGTTACCAACGGGACTCGGCCGGTCGCCTGCTGATCAAAACCCTGCCCGACGGCATGAACGTCGAATACCACTACGACGGCTTGGGCCGCCTGGTTAGCGTCGAGGACAACCACGATCACCCGCTGGAATTCGAATACGACACTCAGAACCGGCTGATCACTGAACACCAGAGCTGGGCCACATTACGCTATGGCTACGACGCGTGCGGCCGACTCAACCACCTGCGCCTGCCAGACAACAGCAAAATCGATTACCACCGCGCCAAGGGTGGTGCACTGACAGCCATCGACCTCAACGGCACCCGCCTCACAAGCCACACCTATCAATTCGGCCGAGAGTTACAGCGCCAGCAAGGCTTGTTGCACAGCCAGTACGACCACGACGAACAAGGTCGTCTGAAGGCCCACGCTGTAAGCCAAAATCAGCAATCGCTTTACCGACGCGACTTTGCCTACAGCGCCAACGGCAACCTCGACGCCATCGCGGACACCCGCCATGGCCAACGCAACTACCAATACGATCCGCTCAACCGCCTGATCCGCGTCCGCCACTCCCGCGACCAACAACCCGAAAGCTTCGCCCACGACCCCGCCGGCAACCTGCTGATGCAGGATCGCCCCGGCCCGGCCGCCGTCAAAGGCAATCGCCTGTTGATGCAAGGCGATCGCCACTTCGACTACGACGCCTACGGCAACCTGATCCGCGAGCGCCGCGGCACCGGGCAAAAACTCGTCACCGAATACCACTACGACTGCCAGCACCGGCTAATCAGCGTCACGCTGCCCAACGGCACTTGCGCGACCTACCGCTACGACGCCTTCGGCCGCCGCATCAGCAAAACCGTCGACGGCAAAACCACCGAGTTTTTCTGGCAAGGCGATCACCTCATCGCCGAACACAGCCCGGAACACCACCGCAGCTACCTCTACGAACCCGGCACCTTCCGCCCACTCGCGATGCTCGACGGCAAGGGCCCGCGCCAGGCCTGCCCGTTCTACTACCAACTCGACCACCTCGGCACCCCGCAAGAACTCACCGACTACAGCGGCGACATCATCTGGGCCGCGCAATACACCGCGTACGGCCGCCTGACCCGGTTGAACCGCGATACCCATCAGGTGCTGGATCAACCCTTGAGGTTTCAAGGGCAGTACTTCGACGCGGAGACGGGGCTGCATTACAACCGGCATCGTTACTACAACCCGGATGTGGGGCGGTATTTGACGCCGGATCCGAGTGGGTTAAAGGGTGGGTTGAACGGGTACCAGTACACGCGGAATCCTACGGGGTGGGTTGATCCGTTGGGGTTGAATGAGTGTCCTGGGGGGGATGGGTGTAAGAGGCCGGGGGTTGGGGAGGAGGATCCGGCGGGGAAGGTTAAGGTTGATGAGGGAGAGCCTTCACTTCCTTCCTCGACAGGAGAAAGCGAGTATCTATATCGTGGTGATTTGCGTAAGCCAGATGAAATTTTTGATACTGGGTTCTTTAGTAGAGGAGATAGTAATGATTTATTACTTCATGTTTGGGACAACAAGAACCCGCCAAGCAATTTTATAAGCACATCTACTGACCCAGAGATAGCTATAGATTTCGGCACCAAGTACAGGACCAAAAATGGTTATATGTACACCCTCAGACGGGTTTTTGGCCATGACGTCAACAAGGAATTACACCCTGATGACATTCCTTACGACTATGAAGATGAGATAGCTATTCCTAGCAGGGTAAAAACGGGAGACATTATAGGTGTTACCCCCCTAAAAAAAGACGGAAGCTATGTTGGATACTCAATACCAAACCCTCAAAGGAAACGATAATGGCAATTGAAAAAATATTTATCTTGATCGATGACAAACAAGAGATTGCTGTACTCGATTGTGATGAAGACACACCGTCCATCCAAATAACATTGGAGAGCGGCCGAACACAAAAATTCTCAGGGCTTGATATTTATGAATGTCTTGGAAAAATAATCAAGTCGTTTCCTGAAATTAAATTTCTATGTAAAGGCGCAAAAATAAACGTCCGCCCCTCCAGTATGTCGTCGCAGATGAGCTGTGGGATTATGGCCTACGAGCACAAGTTAGGAGTCCGAGCCTCTCGAAAGGATCTAGTCAATATCTTTCAGTATGATGACCAAGACATTATTAACGATCCACAAATGCAAACCGATTTTTTCCATCGCTGGCTAAAATCAATCAAAAAATAGTCAATACAAAAAAACGACCCTAAACCCAAAGGTGCTCATGAAAGCAGTTGAAATAGCCACACTCTCCGATGGCAAAACGGACAGCATTACAATTGAATACCAGCGCGTGGGAGCGCTATTGACCTTACGAGCGAAATCTAACCTAGAGAAAACATATAAATCGCATGACCTATTCCAATGCTTAGGTCTATTACGAGCGGATTATCCGACGACAAAATTTCTATGCAAAGGAGCAAAAATCAATGTTTACACTTCGAGAATGTCGTCGCAAATGTCTGCTGGTCTCGTAGCGTATGAACTTCAACTAGGTAGACCCACGGATCTTGATGACGTAGTAAGAATATTTGACTATGAGGAAAATGACATCACAAACGACATCCAGCTACAACAGGAGTTCTACAAACGCTGGATTGAGTCACTAGCAAAATAGGTGTACGTACCTGTTTGTAGCGCATGAACTACTATTTATCTGGAAATAGCGATTATCAAAAAGCCCAACAAATAGCTGGGCTTTGATTTTGCAAGTGCATTATCGCACTAGCCACCCTTCTCATCTTCGGCATCACCAGCACTACCAGACTTTCCAGATCCATCCCCACCACCATTCCCCATCGAACTCCCACCACTCACCGCCCCACTCCCCTTCCCCGGACTAGTACTACTCCCATTAGCATCCCCCCCATTCCCACCATTAATACTCCCAGGCGGCAACGCGTCCCCATCCGCAGAATTCGCATTCATTTCAGTCGACGGAGGCATCCCCCCCTTATCCACAGGCGCATCATTCCCATTGGATTGAGCAAGCGCACCCAACGAGCCGACAGACAAAAGCCCCGAAATGATCAGGGCTGTTAATTTTAAACTGACCATGACGCATCTCCTTTAAAAAAGGTGCATACCTGATCTGGCAGCACGCTCTTTTTGAAGGTGCAACACAATCGACGAGCGGCTTTCAGCTCGGCTCGCCCGAATAATCCTCGCCGGCGATGTCCGGATCTTCAGGATCCGCCTCGACATCACCGCGCCTCACATCATCAGCAGGCAACTGTTCCACCGCCGTATCGTCATCCGGTGGACGCTGATCTCGACTCAGCGAATCGGTGGGTGAAGGCAGCGGATATTCAGGAGTGTCGTCGGTTTCGGTGTCTTTCGGATCTGCGTTCATAAGCACCTCTCAAAGGGCCTGAGAAGCAGGCCCTGATAGTTCGAGGGGTGATGCGGAGTTGTTTGTTCGATTAGGGAGACGATCGGTCAAACAGAGCACATCAATCTATGTCTTCATCCTCTTCTTCTTCGTACTCGAGGTTCCCCACGTCACCCGCGTCATCAGAATCGTTGAGGGGCACCGTGGCGTCGTCCATGAGTGAACCCGGATCTTCATTGCCTGGGTCATTGATGAACGGAAGCCCGCTCGGGCCTTTTTGTTCTTTGCCTTCGGTTTCCGGCGTCATGGCATGCCTCGCAATGTTGGGGGATGTATGAAGTTCGAGACTGCCAGTGGCCAATCGTTCCGATTTACGAATTGCAGATACGAAAAACCCGGCACCAGGCCGGGTTTCGATTCGATAGCGTATTAGTGATGCTTGTTTTTGTGCTTATGCTTGTGACCGTTCCCGTTTCCGTGGCCGGAATGTGAACCGCCATTGTTGCCGTCGTCGCCCAGGTTGTTCCCGACTGCACCACCCGCGGCACCACCAAGGCCCGCGCCGATGGTAGAACCGGTCGAGCCGCCGAGGCTGTTACCAACCACCGAGCCGCCGGCCGCACCTAAACCACCGCCAATGGCCGCCTCGTTGCGATTGCCTTTGCTCGCGCCGACCGCACTACCTGCCGCGCCGCCGACACCCGCACCAATGGCCGCGCCGGTGCTACCGCCCAATTGTCCGCCGACGACGTTACCCAACGCACCACCCAGACCACCGCCTACTGCAGCGGTGCCGTCGCCGGCCGCCATTGCACCTTGAGCCGCCAACAGTCCAACCACAAACGCAGACAGCGCCAAACTTCGAACGCTGGTGTTTCTACACTTTTTGCCGTTGTTAACCGCAGTCATGGGACGCCTCTTGTTCTTCGGGGGTATACGACCTTTGAGGCTTGGGTCAAAGAATCGTTCATAAACAAAAAAGCCCGGGATTTAGCCGGGCTCTTCGATGCTGATCGATCAGGATCAGTGACGCTTGTGACCCTTGGCCAGGTTGCTGCCAACGCCGCCGCCCAAAGCACCACCCAAACCAGCGCCGATGGTGGAGCCGCTCTTGCCGCCCAGGCTGTTGCCGATCACCGAACCACCGGCTGCGCCAACGCCACCACCAATGGCAGCAGAAGTACGGCTGCCTTTGCGTGCCGCAACAGCACTGCCGGCTGCGCCCGCTACGCCCGCACCAATCGCTGCGCCGGTGCTGCCGCCCATGCTTTGGCCGACCACATTACCCAGCGCGCCGCCCAGACCGCCGCCGATTGCCGCGGTGCCATCACTGGCAGCCATCGCACCTTGAGCAACCAGAAGCCCAAGAACCAGTGCAGGCAGTGTTAAACGCATGACGAAAACCTCAAAAATAGGGGGATATACGAAAGGCGGGGATTGAATGCTTTAGCGCATGAAACGTCCACACAAAAATCTCCGCACCTCGCAATTAGCGACGGTTGGACAGCTTTTATGGAAAAGGTTTTATGACAGGCAAAAAAAAGCCCGCTGGGGAACGGGCCAGGTACTGCTTTCTAACGGATGGTTTAAGCCGACGGGCGATGGCGTGAAAAGTTTGTGAAAAATAAACGGTCTCCGCTACCAAGTGTGCGTGGTCAAGCTTTCAACCGATAACTGGTACTGCAACAATGAAAAACCCCGCTCAATGGCGGGGTCGGTCTGGTCAACGGTTACTTCCTGGAATGCGTCGCCACTCTCGGCAGAAATTTTGCCTTCGGCCCTCTGGGCACTGTGGATTTCACTTTGCTGGTCTGGACCGGGTCTTCCCCGAAGCCCGCCACATACTCTGTCTGGCCGCATTTAACGCAATTGTTGATTGGAAATTCAGCCCCGTCGTCTTCGATATACGGATCAGCCATACCGCTTCCCCTCTCAAAAAGGGTCGACACCGGCAAAGCCCTTTGCCTGAAAAATATCGACCACCAAGGCTTTTTAGACTAGTCGGTCATTACCGGACTTGTAATTCAGATTTTTGCATGCCCGACGAATGGCCCGCGCGTCGACCGATAAAACACCGGGCGATCATACAGATCGAATCACTTCAATTTGACCGCTGTCCCCGTCACAAACACCACTACCATCCCGCCCTTACCGGCCGGCATGCTGATCTCAAAATCGAGCCCCACCACCGCATCCGCCTGAAGTGCTCGCGCCCGTTCCTTGATCTCGTCAGTCGCCTGAATCCGCGCTTCCTTCAGCGCCCGCTCCAACGTCTGAGAACGCCCACCGAAAAAATCCCGCATCCCGGCGAACATGTCTCGGATAACGTTAACGCCCTGCACTGACTCGGCACTGACGATGTCCAAGTAGGCGGTGATCTGGCGGCCTTCGATGGCGTGGGTTGTGGTGGTGATCATGGATAATCCTTCCTGATAAAAGTGTGCCCCCTCCTCTAACGTCAGGAAGGATGAAAACAAATCAGCCCAGTTTCGCGGGGTCGCTGGCGTCGGCATCGGGGAATGTTGTTGCGGTGACGAACTTTGACATGGGGCACGCCAACCCCCCAGTGACGGACATGACAGTGCGGCGGTAAACGGCGCGAAGGTGAGGCATGATGTCGATTCCATTCGAGGGGTTCGGGCAGTCTAACAGGTGAGCGTAGAGGCTGAAGACCGGGCTTTTCGAGGGACTGAAAGAGAAAAACCAGGCATTAAAGAAGCTTGATCAACACGGCAGTGACGGTCGCGACCGTACCAATCATCCCAATGGCTATCGCCACCGGATACCAAAAGTTTTCACGGGTCATTTTGCCCGCTTCAGCGTTCAGCTTGCGTTGCTCGGCGAGTAATTTGATGATTTCTGCGTGAAGCTTTTCGAGCCCTGCCTGTTTCATGGTCATTTCCTGCATAAACGCGTGAGTCCATTCCGAATAAATGAGGGGCGTCTCGTGTGCTGCCGTTTTTAATCTTGAACCCTATGGCAGAAAACGAATACCCCTACCCAAGTTGGCTCAAGGAGACGCTAAATCCTTATAGAAGCCCCAACAGCCAGGCTTTCCAGCACGACTTCCTACAGATCTGAGACTCGTCCTACATAAACTTCAGAAATGACAGCGCCCCCTTCATGGCTTTAATGCGACGAGACATAGACGGATGGCGTAGACGGCGCAGGCAACGCATAGGTCGCCTTCATCCATTCGATCTCGGCTTGGGGCGTTCGGCCGAAGAAGCGTTTGAACTCGCGACTGAATTGCGAGGCGCTTTCGTAGCCCACATTGAACGCCGCAGCCGAAGCGGTCATTGCGTTGTGCAGCATCAGCAATCGTGCCTGATGCAGGCGCGTCGACTTCAGGTATTGCATCGGAGACGAATCCGTCACGCTGCGAAAATGCAGGTGAAAGCTGGGCACACTCATGCTTGCTTCCTGGGCAAGGGACTCCACATCCAGGCGCTCTTGATAGCAACTGTGGATCTTGCGGATGGCCCGAGTGACCTTGCCGAAGTGCCCTTGGCGATTAAGCGCAGCGCGCATTGAGCCACCCTGCTCACCCGTCAGGATGCGGTAGTAGATTTCCCGCATCAGCGACGGGCCCAGAATTTGCGCTTCACCCGGACGACTCATTGCTTCAAGGAAACGCAGCGTCGAGGTACGTAACAAGTCGTCCATTGGCGACGCGTACATGCCCTTGGGCTGGGCATCACTGGGTCCTAGCGCTTCATCGACTTGCAGCAGCAACTCGCTGGCCAGTTGGAAATTCAGGCGCATGTAAACCGCCAGCATCGGCTCCGCTTCGCTGGCATCGGTCTCCATGGTGAACGGAACGGGGACGGAGACCACGAGATAATGCTGGGCGTCGTAAAGGTAGACATCATCGCCCAGGTAGCCGCGCTTGCGCCCTTGGCACAGGATCACGATGCCGGGGTCGTACAAAACCGGAGTGCGGGTCAGCGGGCGGTTAGAACGCAAAAAGCGCACATCCTCCAGCGCGCTCAAGTTGTAGCCCTCAAGCGGAGCGAGCTTTTCCATCAACTGCACCATGCGCGAGGTGCGTGAGTCGACCTGAGTCATCAATGCCCCCTGTGCTTGTCGATTAGCCGTCGGTTGAACGGGTCAACGCTTCCCATTGATCAATTTCACTGGCAGCGCTGGCTAGCTTGTCACGCACCAGGCTCAAGGCATCGCTACCCAACAACAAATGTGCAGGTGGCGTCGGGCTGGCAATGACCTGCAACATCGCTTGCGCTGCTTTTCGCGGATCGCCCAGCTGTTTGCCGCTCTTCTCTTCGCGAGCCTTACGTACCGGGTCGAAACTGGCGTCATAGTCGGCAATGCTTCGCGGAGTGCGTTGCATCGAACGCCCTGCCCAGTCAGTGCGAAACGAGCCAGGCGCCACCGCAGTGACGAAGATGTTGAAAGGCCGTAGCTCTTTGCTGAGCGTGTCCGAAATACCTTCCAGAGCAAACTTGCTGGCGCAATAGTAGGCGATACCCGGCATTGTGATGCTGCCGGCCATGGACGTGATATTGAGGATGTGACCGGCCCGGCGCTTGCGAAAATAAGGCAGGAAAGCCTTGGTCACCGCTACCGCGCCGAAGACATTGACGTCGAACTGATGACGCATCTCATCCAGGGGCGACTCCTCGAGGATGCCCTCATGTCCGTAGCCGGCATTGTTGACCAACACATCGACCGGGCCGAGTGTTGCTTCAACCTCTGCGATGACGCTGTCGATACGGTCAAAGTCCGTTACATCGAGGATGACCCCATGAACACTGTCCGGCGAGAGAGCCTCAAACGCTTGCAAGGCGCTTTCACTGCGAACGGTGCCAATGACGCGATGACCCGCTGCAAGCGCTTCTTGCGCCAGAGCGCTGCCGAAGCCGCTGCTGACCCCGGTGATGAAGAGGGTTTTTCTGCTGATCATGGCAATCTCCAACAAGTAGGTGTGGTGCCATGGTAGCTATCGCAAACCAGGCCACCTATGCCGATTTGTCTTCGAGCGTTGCCTATTCGTATCAGAGGCGAGAGTCTGGTTGGCGCAGTTCACCATCCAGTGGTTTGTCGTGCGCTTACGATGGGTCGCCAGCCAAACTCTTTTTCGAACCCGAAACCACAAAACCCCTGATTTCTATCGAAATCAGGGGTTCTGGTTACATCGAATTTGGCGGTGAAGGAGAGATTCGAAACTACCCGCCAAGTCACTATGATTATGAAAGCTCACGGTTTACAAGGGCTGTAGCCTGATGAATCTCTTGAAAATCGAAGCGCGCCAGTCCCATGGCAGTCCCATGGGTTTTTGGACGAGCACGCTGCGAGGGGGCGAAAATTGCGCCCGAGCCGATTTATGTTGAGGCATGGGAAAAAGGTAATATTGGTAATGCGTTTCCGAAAACCGAACGGAAGCCATTAAAACCAAGTAGTTCATACATTCTATAGAGGTAATAATAAGGTAAGAAAAAGGTTATGAAATTACCTTCAGTACAAGTAATAACCAACACCTACCAAACCCAGTAAAATAAGAGCTTGAATAAAATATTACCCTTTCCCTTACCTGATATTACCCTCTGAGGTAATAGGTGAGAGTCAAGCGCTACGGGGGCTCCAGCCCGCTTTGATCCCTTGCTTACTAAAATTACCCTTTTCCCAGCCCACGCATGAAAAATGGCTATGCGCCGTCCTTTTTGGAGCTTTTTCGCGCCCTCCAAATCGTTACTCACTATCCGGGAACGGTGGCGATGCTGTGCAATACCACAAAACTGCGGAAAGCCGCACAGGCTGGGCCTAACAGCCGCTTTGTTAGTGGGCTGGGTGATGACTGATTCGCACCTGGTGCAAACGGTTCTGAAAACGAAAACTCCGTCTCACGCTGGTTTTCGCACCCGCAGCCCTAGTAAACCGGACACCTTCCTCCCCTGAGAAATTCGCAGCCGTCCCATAATGCAGTGCAACGGCACTGCACTTCTTTGCAAAACCTTGCACTCCGTGCAAATGCTTAACCGCCCACAGAACCCGCAGCGGGCTTGGGCGGCAGCATCGTTTGCACCACCACCTGTCGTTGCAAAAAAAAGGGACGCAAAGCCCGTCGGCGGGAGGGGGATAAGTGCTTTTTCGGTTGTTTTTTTCTTTGCTAAGCGCGTTTTCTGGCCATTATCGGCAGATAGCGGCCAAATGCGGTCGTTCAGCGTCTACGAAATTGGGGGCTCAATCAACTCACCTAATCCGTCACAGCGACACCAATCAACGGCAAGGACAGGTCAAGGTGAGCGGTGAACTGGTGGCCAATAATTGGAAGCCCTCCCCGTTTGACCGGCTACTCTAAGCTTGGCATCGTCCCCCGCACGAGGGTGGACGGACGTAGCGATTTGATATCAAATGGTGCATTTGCAGAACATATCATTAGGGACATTTATGTTTTTGAAAACACTTGAGTACCGCGAACATAAAGGCATGCCTATGGCGTGGTCGCTAAGAGGGTTGCACCTTGGGCCGATAAATTTGATCGTGGGCAAAAATTCTACCGGCAAAACAAGAGTTATCAATATTATTGCCGCGCTTGCAAACTCAATTGCAGGCCGGGCCCCAATGTTTAGTAGTGCGAACTGGGAAGCTGAATTCGAACGTTATAAAGGCGAGGTGGTCGAGTCTCAAACGTATCATCTGTCTCACCATTCGCAGCGAATTTCACATGAGAAATTTTTAATAAAAAATCAAACTGTGATGGAACGATCCGAGTCAGGTGATGGATTCGTTTTGAAAAAAAAGGGCTCGGAGCGCGTGCGTTACAAAGTCGAGTCGAACCAACTCATGGCTGTTGTTAGAAGTGACCCTTATCAGCATCCACAGTTTGAAAATTTAAAGCGCTGGGCCAAAAGCTCTTGCATGTATAGATTCGGGTCGGAGTTCGGAAGAGGAAATCTAACAATAGGTAACCAGCCTCCATTAGATGCGACGTCAACGCTTGACATCAGCATGATGCCTGAAGATGTAAGTGGTGTATTTTTACGGACCAGTCAACGCTTTGGCGATGCCCTTAAGATAGCGCTTATCGATGATATGGCAGCAATTGGGTATCCATGTGACGATATTGCATTGGTTCCCATGGCAGAGCTTAATGTCAACGGCGCATCTGCTTTAGCTATGGCCATCAAGGAAAAGGATATAAACTTTTATATTCGACAGACGGATCTGTCGCAAGGTATGTACAGAGCTCTTGCACTGTTAGTCCAGTTTAACGCCAATATTCTTTGGACGCGAGCTATGATGGTGGGTCGAACTCCAAAGCTTGGGGATAGTCCGATGCTACTGATTGACGATATCGGCGAAGGATTGGATCACGAGCGGTCGAGAAGTTTAATTCAGCTGATCGTAAGTAAGTGCTTGAATAACAATATTCAGCTCATTATGTCAAGTAACGACAGATACGTAATGAACTACGTCTCATTGAAATACTGGACAGTACTGACTAGAGTCGGCGGAATTGTGGAAGCCGTAAATATTCATAACTCAAAAGAAACATTTGAAGAATTTTCGTATTCCGGCTTGAGTAATTTTGACTTTTTCTCTGGCGAGCATTATTCGAAGGATAGTGCTGTATGAGAAAAATCGCCATATTTGTCGAAGGTCAAACGGAGTTGCACTTTGTTCACCGTCTGGTTACGGAAATAGCTGGCTACGGAGTGGCGAGAGTGGATCTATGGATCCATCGAGGTGGAGCACTAAGCAAACTTCGGAGTGAGGGGCCGCCCGAGGAAGTTGCGTCTGTGTTAGTTATGATTGTTAATTGCGGTGGTGACGGCTCTGTCAAAAGCTCAATTTTAGAGCGCCGAGAGATGCTGGCATCAAAGGATTTCAATGTAATTATGGGGCTTCAAGATTTATATCCGAAATCACTTGAGGAAAGAGAGAAATTTGAAAATGGCTTAGCGCAAGGATTAGATTTTCCGGATCAAAGCATACGGATATTTTTGGCTATTGCTGAAGTGGAGGCTTGGTTTCTAAGTGAGCATACTCACTTTGAGAAAGTAGACCCGGCTCTGAGTTTGGATAGGATAAGAGCGGAGATAGGGTTTGACCCCTCTAGCCCAAGTATCGAGACGGAAGTGGCACATCCAACTGGTAAGCTGAAGCAGATTTACTCTCTAGTTGGTCGGTTATACAGGAAAAGAGAGGCTGAGACTCACAGCATGGTTTCCCATCTGGATTTTGACGAAATATATACAACTGTCAGGGACTCCTCCAGATCACTGGATGTGTTCATCTCTAGCCTAGAGGAAGCCATCTGGGTTAAAAAAACAAATAATGAAGAGGCTTTGACGGTGTAATAACGCCCTGAGCTCATCTAGACAGAAGTTCACCGAGCCATAACCACGGATGTAGTTATGGCTATCGGTTGCGTACTACAAAGGCTCGAACTGCACGACACTTAGATAACCAAAGTGGTCGCTGAAGGTTTCAGGGGAGTAGGTTACGGCAATGGATGAAACTACGAGCAGAGGCAGCCTGGCATACTGCAATCGGCCCATATCGGACCATCGCTGATGATTAGATTGATGAGCTAGTGCGAGCTTATAAGTAAGCGCGACTTGCAGCCCCCTCCCTTGAAGCAACTACCAGTCCAGCCAGATTCAGACGGCGACCACCCCGAATGTCCACTTTAATCGCCGATCGATAAGACGAGAGCGAGATCGCTGCTTCCTTACGGAATTGCGTAGGCTCGATGCAGCTCAATAGAAGCCGCCTCGATGTCCGAATTATTCAATGCCCGTTCGTAAGCTCTGATGAAGGCATAGCCGCCCACCAGCCCTGCTGTGGCCAGCGCCGATCCTTGTCCACCCAAAATATTCCGCCCGCTGAGAGACACACCGGTCGCGCCTTCGACGATGGGGCTGGTCCCGACTTTGATTTTGGACGTGGGGCCGTCGAACACGGCGAGGATGACCGTCCACTCGGCCGATTTATTGCCACTTTCCAGTCGACTGGCCGCCGAGATACTTTCGTAGAAGCCATTCGCACCTGGTGCGAGGATCTGCGCACCCGACGCCATCAGACGCGCCTGATTCGCCGCAAAGACAGAAGCCTTCACGACCATCGCGTAAGTCATCGACTGCGCGACAGCGACCGTACCCGGCCCGTTGCCGATCTGCTGTGTCCCATCAAACACAACGGCTGGGTTACCCCCTGGCCCACCGGTCAGCGAAAACTTCGGTTTCCCCCAGCCCGCGTACTGAAAGTTGAAGGTGCGGTTGACGATCGGCGCCGGCCCGTTTGCCAGCCAGGTGTCTACGGCGGCACCGTCGGCCAGTGCGGCCAGGCTTGCCGCATCAAGCTCGTAAATGATGTTCGACTGCACATCAGGGATGGTCGGCGTATCGGGCAGCGGGTTGGACAACACACCAGGTGCGCTAATCACGAGAGAAAACATTGAGGCTCCTTACTGCGTTCAGCGCAGCGCGGTGTAGAAAAATTCAGAGATCACTGGGGCACCCTTCGCCGGATCCGGATGGATTTTGTCATCACTGATCAGCGGGGTTTGGCCGGTGCTGGCGTACTTCGCAGGGTCGCCCATCGCGGCGTATTGCATATCCATAAAGGCAATGCCCTGCGTCCAGCACCAGGCGGCGGCGAGCTTGGTGTAGGCAGTCATGGGGTACTGACTGGCTCTCGTGGTGTCCCACCGCATAGCCACGATGAACGATGCCCCGGGATGGACTTCCAGGTGCGTCGCGACCACGCCCTGCAGGTTGGCGAGAAAGGTCGCCGGCGTCACCGACGCGCCCTGGTCATTCCCGCCCAGCATCACCAGTACGGCGTCTGCAGGAATGAAGCCCGTGGCGGTCTTCTGCTGCGTTAACCAGGCCGCATCGTTTTTGTACCAATCACCCGACGCCGAACCGCTGGCCGCGCACTTGGAAACGACCACGCCCGACGCACTGTTTTCGGTGTAGATGCCAAACAGCGTCGGCGTGCCGGTGACGACTTCCATGCGGAACTTCCAGTTGCTGCCGGCCGGCAGGACCGGGAAAGGCACTTGCTGGGGACCGACTCCGGACAGTGACAGCGTGTTCCACTCCAGGGCATCCCCCCAGCGATAACGCAGGGTGGAGTTCGTGCCATCGCCCAAGAACAGCAGCTTGGCAAGCGTCGCGGCGGTCGAGATATCCGCGGTGTCGACCGCGGTGATACTCACGTAATCACCCACAGCCCCCGCCTTGATCGTCCTGTTATCGGGACTGGCCGCGCCCAATGGCGACAGCGTCCAGCTGCCGCCGAAATAGGTCAGGCTGCCGTTGGTGTATAGGAAGTTCTTCGTGCCCAGGGACGAGCCGTGGTTGAAGCCGATGTAACCCGAACCGCCAAAGCCAAAGTCTTTGGCTAAAAACCGGGTGAGGTCGTTCAGGTAGAAGTTGTGGCTGGCGGAATAGGAGTCGCCAATGATTTTCAGGTACAGCTTTACCCCAGGCACACCCGCGCGAATCTGGCCCTGTTTCATTCGAAGTTTGGGCACGTTGGACATGTTGTTGTAAGCGGTTTTCGGATGGCTGTCGTCACTGCCAATCAGCGGTTTCAACCGTTTGGCCCAACGAAAGATCACCCAGTCCGGCACCTGACCGTCGGTGTCGCGGATCGACAAATCAGTCAGGCGCCCCAGGGCATCGGGAAACGCGTACAGCAGGCCCGGGACATACGCCGGCTTGACGCCCAGGTACTTGTACAACATTTTCAGCGCCCAATTGCTCGGCCCGCCATCCCGGTTATTGATACCCATCCACGTTTCATGGCCAGCGGCATCACGCACAGCCACCAACGTGTCATTGACGCTCTGAACTTTGAATTTGCTCTGAACGAAGCTGTTGATCGTTTCGACGGCGGTCGAGCTCGGGTAGCGCGTTTGCTCAACCGCCACCCCCGCTTCATTTTTAAACAGAATCAGCGACTGGGCGTTCTCAGGCGAAACCACCGTGAAGAACATGCCATCGGTCGTGGTGCGCAAGCCTTCCGCCGTGCTGACTTTCACACCGGCGGCCAACTGGGCGGCGTCCCTCGCCGATTCTGCGCGTGACGCCGCGCCGTTGGCTTCGGCCAGGGACTCGGTGACGTCCAGGAACTGGACAGGCAAACGGTAATCCCGTTTCCCTTTGGTGATGCGCAGGTCGTACAGCCCGTTCGGCGCGGCAAACTGCGCCAGTCCGTTTGCGTCGGCCAGGAACGGGTTGAGCAACCCCAAGCCGTTACTCTTACGCAAACCGAACACGATGTTCTCGGTACCGCGCTCGTACAAGTAGCAAGTGGCAGCGGGCAAAGCATTGCCCAGGTCATCCTGTGCAAAGAAACTCTTGAGTTCCAAATTAGGCTCCGGTGATGGGCTTGAGCTGCCCAGTAAGCTGTAGGCCGGTACCGGCGTTGGTGGTGAAGTTCGCGGCGTTGGCGGGCGCTGGGCTCGGTCCGTGGACGTGGGCCGCCAGTTCGGTGTTCGTCTGCGTGACCAGGTCAATCAGATCGCACAACACCTGCAGCACGTTCACCGACTCCGATCCCAACCAGGTCTTGGCCGCGATGCTGCGACGGGCGCCTTCGATGCGCTCGAGCAGCTCCCCTCCCACCGTCAGGTTGAGGGTCTGGCCCACCACCTGGTTGAGGTCGCGCCCGCTGGCCAAGTGCAAGTCATCCAGTGCGGCCAGGCTGGCGGATCCGCCGGACAGCAACTTGAGCGCGCCGATCGCTTCGATCGTCTTGATGCCCCCGACCGACTCGGTCGAATGGTCGTCCACCGCCACCGTGCTGCTCTGGTGGCGCTCGACGTTGGTCAGGCTCTCAACCTCGCGCTCGATCGACTTGTCCCGAATCCGGCCATCGGTCTGGCGCAGCCAGTTGCCGTCCGCGTCGGCGCGTTGCTGGGCGGCCTCGCTGTGCTGCCACACCTGGTCACCTTTCGGCACCTTGGGCAGGCTCAGGCCGTGCGGCAGGATCGCCTGGATAAACGGCTTGCTCGGCAAGCCGTAGGCGAAGGACACGACAACCCGTGTGCCTTCTTCAGGGAACGCGAAAAAGCCCATCTCGTCGCCACCCATAGGCATGGGCAGCGGCACGCCGGCGAGCACCGGCAAGTCCGGATCCGGCTCGTCGTCCTCACCCAACAGTTCGAGGTCCACCGCAAAGCGCGGACGGAAGTCGTCGCAGATCCCGGCGCCGGCCGGGGCATCAGCCACACCCACCACACGGGCGAAGCGCGGCAAGTGATAACCGCCGGTGAGTTCGGGAAATTGCCGCTCTACGCTGCGGCGGATTGCGTCTTCCATCGGATCGCCATTTGGTTGCCGGTGAGCGTCACTTTGGTGATCCGCTCCCCTTGGTTGATGGATGCACCTGGTCGCAACCCGGGAAGGGCCGCAATCATCGCGCTCTGATTGTTTTGGTAGCCGTTGAACAGCTCGACGGGCAGCTGCAGCGGCGATCGGGAACCGAAAAAGCCATCAGCCCAACTGCCCACAAACACTTCGCCGTCGCCTTGCTGCTGCCAGATAAAGTCGGGAATCCCGAACACCCGGGACAGGCTGTCCATGGCCTGATAGCCGGCGGCCAGGTTGTAGAAAAACGGGGCTTTGACTTTGGCGTATGCCTTGTCCGGCACTCGAAAGCTCAACCCGGTTTTCTGGTTGATCTCGCCCAGCACCGTCGTCAGATCCGCATGGCGCAGGTTGAGCGGCAACGGGTTGGCCAGGATCGCCGCCAGTTCGCGACAGAACAGCACTTGCTCGATCGCGTTGGACGGCGTGCAACGCTCGACGTAGCCAATGAAGTGGCGCTGCAGCGGGCTGTCGTTGTAGCCGATATCGAGCGTCACCAGCCCCTTTACCGGCGCCGCCGCTTGAATGGTTAGCGTGGCGCGGCCGGGGGTGCGCAGTTCAAGGCGAACGTCATCGGCGATCAGGGGATAGACCACACCACCGACGGTCAGCACCTTGTGCAGCTTCATGCTCACGCCCCACCGCCCAGGTAGTTATCCAACTTTTTCAGGGTGGCTTCGAAGCCGCTCAGTTCCTGTCCTGGTGCGCCAGGTTCACCTGCACCTGGTGCCGTCACCGACTGCCCCGGGGCGCCCTGCTGCGTGACATCCTTGGCCGATCGACGCGTCTCGACCCGCTCGGGGTTGGAGAGCTTTTCCGACAGCGTGAATTGAACGAGCCAGGCGCGAAGCGAGTCGTCTTCTCGGGCGCTGACGCCCTCGGAGAACTGCACCTGGCGCACGCCGAACGCGGACGCAGTGTCGTTGACCAGCCGGTAGGTTTTGAGCTGGCCACCGGTGTCGGTCGCTTCGGCCAGACGCATCAAGTTGCGCAGCTGCGACTCATCGACAAAGGGGATCAGCAACGTGACCGCCAGTGTCTTGGGCTTGAACCCCTTGTGGGCCGAGTCGGTGTTGCTGGTCTGGCCGGACAGATCGTCACTTTCGATTCGCAGGTTGGCGGTGACCTTGAGGTTCTTGCCGCGTACCTGTTCGCCATCGAGCAATAAAGTCATAGGCCCACCAGTTCCCGAACAAAGCCCAACCCTTTCAGGGAGCCGACCAGCAGCACGCCCGCCGACAATCCCCACTCGTGACCAGGTGCATCGCCCTGCAGCAGCTGGTGCCGCAACTCGGCGACATTCCCCGGGCCGATCAGGCGGGCGCGCATGGTGTCGTCGGCCGCGCCGCCGGCGAACTGCGACTTGAGGTCGGCCAATTGTTGGGCCTGTGCCTGGGCCTGGCTGGCTTTGCGAGTTGCCAAACGCCCCAAGTCCGCCATGGGCGAACTGTCCGCGTAGCTTTCCAGTGCCGACAGCTGACTGTTCAAGGTTTGCGTGGCGGCCTTGGTCACGGTGCAACGCTCCAGGGGCAGCGCCCCCCAGCGCGGCAGCGTGCCGGCGGTGGGCAGTTCCCACTTTTCAGCGTCCAGCGCGAACAGGTTTTTCGCTCGACGTTCAGCGCGCTGCAGGTCGGGCATGGGCAGCACCGCGTTGAATCGGGACAAGGTCGCCGCGAATTTGTCGTAGCGCGTGCCCAGGAACATCACCGCCAAGGCGTATTGCGCCCCGGCCGGACGCCCGTCGTCGCCGGTGTCTTCCAGCTTCTCGCCCAGCTGCTGCAGCAAGTTCGGCGCGGACAGATAACGCTGGTTCCCGCGCCCCTGTCCGACACCACTTTGGAACGGCGTCACCACCAGGCAGGCCGGGACTTCGCCCAAGGCATCAGTGAGCCCGGCGCGGCCAGCGGCCACGGCCGCTTCTGCAGCGGCGCCGACCGGCCCCGGTGAGGTGGTGGCCAAGTCGGCCAGACTTGCCAGGCGTTGCCCGGTGCTGATCAGTTCACTGTTCGCCAGATCCTTGGCCGCCTCGAGGTCGGCGAGCCACTGGGTGGACTGTTCCGGCCAGCGCATGGTGATGGGAGCCCAATTCATACCGGCGTGGACTCCCACACCACGGCGTTGAGCGCGTCCAGGTCCGACGTCGATCGCGCCGCTGCCAAGGCTTGCTTGAGGTCGTTGGCTTTGAGCAGACGCTGCAGTTTGAAGTCGGTGAACTCGTCACCGATCTGGCGCAGCTGGTCGCTGGTGTGTTCCAGGAAGGCTTTCACCCCGGCTTGATCCTGGCAGGGGTAGAGGCCACCCAACCCGCGCAAAATCATGCTGGTCAAGTTCAACTGATCCTGAAGCTGGGTTTCGTAGAAAAAGCGATCGCCCAGCACCGACGACCAGAACCCGCCGGTGATCTCCTGCAGACACGCCGTGTTGATCGCCGCCAGTTGGGCGACGTAGCGCAACTCAATCACGGCCGGGATATCGTCAACCCAATGGCCATTGCCCCAGATCTGGCCCGGGCCTGGCACTTCCAGCGTGTAGCCGGTCGGCAGCGAACCCGCCCGCTCAATGACCAGGGGCTCACGGGTTTGGATGTTGTAGGCCGTCAGCCCCTGGTAAGAGTCAACCAACTGCCAACGTCGACCATCCCAAAACGCCGCCTTTCTTTCCGGTACCGCCGGCGGCGCCACTTCGACACACCCGCCGGGAATCAACCAAACATCCGGTTCCAGCGGCGAGCGATCGGCCACGGTCTTGCCGGTGAAGATGCCCAAGTGATCGGTTTGATAGACGGTTTTGGTATCCATGGCGGGTCTCAATACTTAATGCAGGCAAGGAAAGCGATGTTTTGGGGACGTGTCTCCGCGCCTCCCGAGTAGCCCACGGTGATGGCGTGAGCGTGATCACCAACAGCGCCGACGGTGATGACGTGCGCGTGGTCGCCGACTGCACCCACGCCGATGTTGTGGGAGTGGTTACCCGCTTCGTTGGTGACGTTGGCCGGCTGATCGGCACCGCCGCCGAAGTCCGCGAAGGTCCAGCTGCCGGGAGTGCCGCCCGCTGCACTGGAGTTGTTGACGGAGTGGGCATGGTTACCCTGGGCATCGGACCACGCAGTGTGGCTATGGCTACCGGCGGCGCCTGAGCTGCTGGAGTGGCTGTGACCACCCGCAGCCGCCGAACTGCCGGTGTGGTTGTGAGCGCGCGTTTCGTCCGCTTGCAAGCTCCCCAATACCCGGCCGGCATCGATGCCGCGACCGTCATCCAGGACGCGGATAAATTTGCCGCGTGGGTCCGGCAGGTTGAACGTGTTGACGCCGTCACCGGCGCCGTAAAGGGTGCCGATCTTGGCGAACAACGCGGCGTACACCGTGCGGGAGACCGCCGCGCCATTGGCCCGAAACCATCCCGGCGGCGGTGTGGCCATTGCAAAGGTGCCGATACGCCCGACCTCCGAATCAGCGATAACCTTGCGCAGGGCGTTGAGCGCCTTGGTGGTCGCCAGAATCTCGCTGCTGTCCGTGCCCGGGTCATCGCTTTTCGCGTTGGGCAGCTCGCCCAGGTCGACGTCATCTTTGGTCGTGGCCCGGGCGCGCAGGTTTTCGTAGTCGCCGTTGCGCAACGCGAATTGCTTGACCAGGGCACCGGTGATCGGCTCGCTTTGGCGCAGATCCATGATGTCTTCGGACACCGATACCTGGGCCAGCTCCACCAGGTAATGGGCGGTTCCGTTGCTGTCGACGTAGTCCGTCTTCGCGGCGCCGAACACCACCTTCCATGCGGCGACCGAGTCGCTGCCCTCGCGGGCCAGCGCAACGTCGAGCCAGGCTTTGACGGGCAGCGCCGGCAGTTGCACCTGGACCGGCTCAGCCAGCTCGACACGGATCCCTTCCACGTAGGCAATGCCCGCTTTCACCTGGTACAGGTCAAAACTGCGTTCCATCTGCAGGCTGTCGGCCAGGTAGCAGACACGACCAAACACGTCGCGGTTGCTCAGGCGCTCGCGCAGATCGATGCCGTTTAGGCGAACCGTGAAGTCGTGCTGCCACGTACTGGCATCGACAGTGATGCCCGTCAGCGCTTGGGCACCGTTGAACTCCACCAGGAAGTTGCGCGTGACGTTGTTGCCGATCTGTAGCGGCGGAATGTTCTTGCGCTTTTGCTGCACCGGCACGGTCGCGACCGCAAGCAGCACGCCTTCCGACGCTTCCAGACCGATCCAGTTAAAGTCCCAGTCGCCGACGTCAGAACCCACCATCAGGCTGTAGATCACCTGATTGGGGCTGACGTAGCCTTTGCGGTCGTAGGCTTTGGTGAAGACGATCTGCGACGCTGGCGGCTTGCCGGCAGCGCGATCAACCGGGGCGTTCGGATCAAGGCCGGGCACAAGTGCCAGGACGAAACGAGCAACCTCGAGCTTCTCCCCGGCGCCTTGCTTCTGGGCAATCAGACTCTCGCCGGCAAGGGTGATGCTAGCTCCCATGGGTGCTCCTAAACGGGTTGTTCAAAAAGGTGAGCAATGCGAGCTCGTTGATCACGACCAGGCGACTGGCGCTGTCGTCCAGGGTGGCAGTCAGGGTTTGTTGGTCGTCGTTGAGATCGGCCACGCCGATGTTCAGCTTCACGGGGGTGATCGTGACGAAGTCATAGCGCCGGCACGTGCGCCCGTATTGCTGCATCAGGACGCGCAGCAGCACCGGGTTTTCGCTCAGTTGCGTGTCGGACAGGTGCAACAGGACCACGTCCCAATCGAGGTCCGGCAGGCGCTCCTGGATCTCCACATAACCGACGCCCAGGCGTTCGAAAATGCGGACCATGCCGGCCGTGCTGCCCGCGTCCACGGCATTGATAAACGCGTACTTCACGCGCCGGCGGTAGAGCTTTTCGGGCTCGCCGTGAAAGCGCTGGATGTCGCGCTGCCAGGCCAGCAGATCGAGCACGCTCAGGTGGCAGGTCTCGGCGTCCATCTGCAGCAACGGCCAGTGCAGCCAGCCTTCGACCTTGATCCACCAGGCTTGTGCGGCCGCTTTCAGCTTGGCCAGCTCCGGCCCGTCAAGCCAGAACGGAAGGCTCAACTTAAGCATTCAGCATCACCTCAACCTCGGACAGGCGCGGGATGGTCAGCTTGGAAATGATGTCCGCATTGTCAAAGTCGAGCGAGTCGATGCCCGGGAATTGCTGGTGCAGCTCTTCGCCCAACCGGCTGAAAGAAAACCGCGACTGGGGGTGGGTCAGCGTCGGCTGATAGTCACTGGCCGTGCTCTCACGGAACGCGGCGCGGATGAACAGCTCGATGTCCGATTTCAACGCGGGCCAGCGCTCGGCACCGACTTCAGCCTTGGGCCAGATCGTCAACCTCACCGTGTGCAGCGTGGCGGGCATCTCCAACACCAGCAGGTCGTCACCGTGCCCATGGTTGCCCTGGTCGCGGATGTAGTGGTTGATTTCAGCCAGGAAGGTATCCGCCGGCGAATCGGCTTCGAACAACACGAACGCATTGGCACTGCCGGGGCCCCGGGGCGCGTTGTGCTCAAAGTAAACGCCATCGGGCTGCACACCCGGGAACACAGCGATCATGGCGCGATACACGGCGTCGGTGTGCCATTGGTTCACCGCTGAGAATTGGTTGCGCACGCGCAGGCGCAGCTCGTCGTCGGGCTCAGTATCTGCGCCGGGTTGGCTCAGCCAGCCGTCAGCGTTCACCACCTGGACAACCCCGGGCACCGGCTCCGGCAAAATGGAAAAGTAACCTGGTGCGAGATTGAAGCCGCTGCCCGCTTGCTTGGCCCGGGCCAACACCCGGATCAGGGATTCACCATCGGCAAAGCTGGCCGCTGCCACCGTCACCAGCTCGTACACGTTGCCGTTGATCGCGATCGACTGCACCCGAGTGCCGGCCGGCACTTCCAGCAGCCCCGCCAGTGCGCTGCGGGTGAACAGCAGCAACCCCTCAGACTTGGTCGCTGGCTTGCGGGTGACGTTCACCGCCCAAGCCAACATGTCCAACCAGGCACCGGTGGCGGTCTTCACAAAGAAGTTCGGCAACACGGTGCCGGCAATGAAATCGATCAGCCACATGACCGGTTTGGTGACCAGAGCGGTGATCACTCGCCAGAACGGCGACCAGGCGCTGGTGTTGCTCAACTTGCTGCCCTGGGCGACGACTTCCAGTTCCCAGGCAGCGCGCAGCTTGGCCTCAGTGGTCGGAATACCGGCGTCACTCAACGCCTGTTTGAAATCTACGTCACTCACAGCACTACCTCGACAGATCCGAATTCAACGGTTTTGGCGGTGACCAGGTACCGGCCCTTCCCTTCTTCAAGGATCCGCACGGTGCCTGGTACCAGGCGCACGTCCGCCTCAACCAGCAGTTCCAGTTGCTGGATGCAGTCGGCTTGTCGGAAGCGATCGCGCTCGGCGACCTGCGTCACCAGCAGCCCGCTTTCGCGGATCATGTGTCCGATGTCTTGGGCGATGCTGGCCCGGTCATCGATCAGCAGCGGTTGACTGGAGGGGTCCAGGGTCAGGTCGTTATCGGTGATCAACAGATCGATGTAGAGACTCATCCGCCTACCCCCATCGCGACCATGTTTTCCAGCTCCAACGGGGTCAGCGGCTTGGCGGTGTGGATGTTCACGTTTTCAACGTGGGTGCCCTTGCTCTGGTTGCTGGTGTTCTGAATGCTGGTCAGCAACCCGCCCGGGGGCACAGCAGAGGCCCGCGACGGTGAAAGGCTGGGGATCGCCGCATTGATGGTCTGCTGGGTTTTCTGCGCGGTGCTGGCGGCGTTGGCCGCGCTCACCGCCGCGTCGACACCGGGCACTTCCGGCATGCCGCCAAAACGCGCTTCGATGTTCACGCCCGGGATGCTGTTGATCATTTCGATCAGGCTGTTGATGGCCTTGTAAAAAACGTCGACGATACTGTCCCACGCGCCCTTGGCCATGCTCGACCAGCCGCCCATGGAGCCGAACCAGTCAGACAGCGTTTTGAACTGGTCACTGATCCACTTGAACGCCTCGCTGTTGAGCAGCGCGGCGGTCCATTCGTCCCAGTAGTAGACGGCGGCGATGACCAGCGTGACCAGGGCGGCAATCCCCATCACTACGACGCCGATCGGGTTGGCGGTCAGGGCAAAGTTGACCAGCCAGATCGCGCCCTGCCACAGCAGCATGGCGCCGCGAATGACGGCCAGGCCAGCGCTCAGCCCATAGATCACGCCGGTATAGGCCAGGATGGCCAGCTTCTGCAGTACGAACCCTGCAGCGGTGCGCAGATTGAGCAGCTGGACCACTTTCCACACCGTGACCAACCCAAGCCAGGTGGTTCGGGCGATCCCGACCACGAGGGTGAGCAACGACATGCTGGCCACGATGCCCAAAATTGTCAGGGTGGTGATGCCGATCACGCGGGTGATGTTCGGAAAAATCTGTGTCCAGCGGCTAAGGGTTTTCCCGATGCCCACCAGCTTATCCATGAGCGGTGCCAGGATCGGAATCAGCACCTGGCCAAAGGCGATGCGCAACGACTCGACGGCAGCGGCGAACTGTTGCCACGGATCGACCATGGCTTTGGCCATGTTCTCGGCATTCTCCAGACCTCGGACTTTGCCCAGTTGGTCCATCCCGTTGCGCAGGCGGTCGGTGTCCTTGGTTAATGCGGTGATCACGCGGGCGCCCTCCCCGCCGAAGGCTTCGATCAGCTTGGCGCCGGTGCTGGCACTGTTCAGGTCGCCGAATTTGCCTTCCAGCTTGTCGAGGATGTCGAGCATCGGCAGCAACTTGCCGTTCTGGTCGACGAACTTCATCCCCAGCTTTTCCGACGCACCGCCGATGTTCTCGAAAAATGATTTGTAGATGCCGCCGGCGTCCCCACCTTCCATGGTGCTGCTAAGGGAGCCGATCACCGCGAACTGCTCGGCCAGGTCGACGCCGGCGGTGGTGGCGATCGAGCCGACTTCCTTGAAGGCGTCCTTCAACTGCGCGCCGTCAGTGCGGAACAGCTGCACCGCCAGCGCTGTTTGGCCGCCGAGTTTTTCCACCCATTCGCCCTTGCCCATGGCATCGGCTTGGCCCTTGAACAGGTTGTACATGGTGCCCACGTAATGCCCCATCGTTTCGGCATCGGTCCGGGTCGCCTTGGCCATTACGTCCGAAGCATTGGTGAACACCGCCAACTGGTTGCCGGTCAGCCCCTTGATGGCGCCCTCTACGGTGGTCGCCGAGGCGACAAAGTCCCGGGCGCTTTCGCCGTAAGTAACCGAGAACTCCAACGCCTGCTGATTGAGCGCGGACAACGCATCCTCAGCCACGCCCAGTGAACGGACTTCGCCCAGGGCGCGGTTCATCTCCAGCGCCGGCGCCAAAGATTCGGTAATGGCCACACCGGCACCGACCATGCCACCCAGCCCTAGGCCCATCGTCTTGATGTTTTTTTCGCTCTTTTCGGCAAGGTCGGAAAACCCCATTTTCACTTTGCCCAGGGGCGCGGTGACCTTGTCGGTCAGACTCAAGATGAAGGCCAGGCGAGCAGCGCGGTCAGCCATGTGTATTTATCCGTTCAGTGCATGAGCGATGCCGTTAGCCACGGCGATTTCCATGCGTCTCCAGTGTTCGTCCTCCAACCACTTGGCCGCGCCCATCACCTCCGGTGTGGGCTCAGCGCCAGGCAGCCAGCGACTGGACAAGGTCATCAGTTGACCGAGTCCGTCTTCACTTAGGCGCTCAGCGTGGTCGAGGGCTTTTTTACGATGACTTCAACGTCCGGGCCGTATTCCTCGACCAGCGTGCCGGCGAGTGTCATCACCATGACCGGATTTCCCAGCAGTGCCTTCAGGCTGGCGCGCTCTTCCTGCTTCACGGTGTTAACCAGCAGGTTGTTGGCTGGGGCGACCTTGTTGTTCTGGGTCAAGGCGTTGAAGTACTTGGTCACGTCCTGGGGCGACAGGGTGAAAGTGAATTCTTTGTCGCCGACTTCCAGGGTGATATCGCGTGTTTCGCTCATCGGGTCTTGCTCCGTTTGGGATTCAAAAATGGTGAGGCTCAGCGCAGGCAGATCCTGCGCACGTGGTCCTGCAGGCCCAGGATCATTTGCCGACTGAGGGCAAGCTGATTTCTGAGGGTGAAATAATCCGATCGAGCGTCTGCTGTGAGTTCGGCGGTGTCTGCATCAGCCACGCGGCCGGCGCCGGATTGGGCGTGCGTAACGGTGCTGCAGGTGGCGGCGAGGCGCAGCCGCTGACGGCCATCGTCAACAGCGCGGCGCAGGTCATCGTTTTGATTGAGCGCATGGCTCAGCTCCTGGGTACGTTGAAGATCGATCGCATCGCGTGAGGCCAACTTCTCACCGCTGATTCGGGCCGCTTCGCGCAGGTCAGTAACCTCACGCTGTACGTCGTCGCGTTCGCGGCGCGCGGTGTCGAGCTGATCGCGCACCTGGTCAAATGCGAACCAGACCAGCAGCCCGGACAGCAGAAGAAAAAGGAAGAGGCGCACCGGTTGAATGGTCATTGCGCGCACAGGCTCGCTTCCGCCAGGCGCCGCGCATGCAGTCCGCGAACAAACTGTTTGCCGCCCTGAGCGTCGGTAACGAAGGCCCACACCGGTGTTTTGCCATCCGGCGCCCAGGCCATCGCCTGGCAGCCTTCCGCGATGCGTCCGGCGTTGATCAGGCCGACCGCACGACTGGCGCACGTCGTCGGCACGCCGAAGTTGTGCGCGTGGCTACTCAGCGCGTCGAAGGTTTTCTGCCCCACTTGCTGATTGGTGATGCAGTCGGCCAGCTGCAGCTGGTTGTTCTCGATCACCAGCTGCTCCACCTGGTCACAGCGAGCGTCTGACCAGAAGTCACCAATCACAACCGGATAGGGGCTGGTGTGGTGGGTGATGCCCTTGCACACCGTCGGCAGCCCCCGGGCCAGTTGGTCGGCATAGACGACGTTCTGGCCCTCTCCTTCCCATTGGCCTAGAAAACCGAGCAAGGAAGCGCTGACCAGCGCAATGGCGCCGGTGGCGATCTTGGTGCGCAGGTTCATAACTTGCCCTTCCAGTCGCGCAGCATCTGACGGTACTTGGGGACCAGCAGCACGATCTGCAGCACCATGTAGAGCGCGGTCAGCATGTAGGCTACCGCTGACCAGTCGATGGCACCTGTCACACCGGTAGCGGCCACGCCGATTGCCGGTGACGCCTTGAGGAATACAATGGCGGTGTCCTGAGCGGCCTGATTCGTGCTCATCGGCGAACCTCTATCTCAAAAATTGACTGGCATGGCACGCAACGCAAGATCCCGCCAAGCGCCTGGCGCGCAGCTGGAATCTCGTTGTCGCAGTCTCGGCAGTGGGATCGGCTCGGCCCCGAAGGTCGCGGCTGGGCGAGCTGGGCAGCGATTGAACGCTCACGTTCCAGCTCCTCGATCGCTTTGGCGTTGTCGAGCCAATCCCCCATCAGCGCAGCCCCTCGATCTCGGCGGCGGCCAGGTACGGCACGCCGTTGATGCGAATGAAGTCTGGGCTGGTGACGTCAAAGGGCACCTTGTGTTTGGATTTCTCGCCACCTTTCGGGTCGATGCTCAACAAGCTCGAGACCTTCAACTTGCAACCAAACGCCTCGATACGCAGTTCCTCGTCGCCGGCCTTGGCAAAGAAAATCGAGTCGAATGGCTCGAGCTCGCGAAAGCTGCCAGCCGTGCGAGCGGCTTCGATCAGCAGGTTGAAGTTGCTGGTGTCGAACTCCATTTCCCCGCTGCCCGACACGTCGCCGTCGACGTGCCCGTCGGGGACACCGCCGCTCTGCGCCACCGCGGTGTTGTCCGTGATATCCAGGGTGCAGCTTTCGACGTGAACCAGCAGATCGCCCAGGTTCACGTCAAAGTTCTTGCCGCCAATACGTGACATAGGGGGTTACTCCGAATCGTCGGTGGAAAGGTCGAGGGCGATGTTGGCCGTCAGGTCTTTCGGGCAGTTGAGCGGGCGGAACTTGATGTAAACCTCCACCTTGGTTTTGCTGTGCCACACCAGGACGATGTCGCCGTCCTTGGGTGCTTCGATCTCGCCCGGGAACACCTGGCCGGCGAACGTGGCGGACTTGGCCATCTGGCGCAGGGGTTTCATGAACGCGCTGATCGCGGCGGCCATGCTGTTGGGGGTGTTGTTCAGGCGACGGTCACCCACGCGACGGATCAGCAACGGACGCACCTGGCGCGCTGCCTTGTCGGCCAGACGCAGGTACTCGATCACCTGAAAGTCACTGGCTGGCGCATCGAGCATGTTGCCGTCACCCCAGAACACGCCGGGATAATCCGGATAGGTCTGCGACACGGAGAACCGCGCCTTATCCAACTCGGCCCGGGTTGCCGATGGCAGCGGCACGCCTTCGACGTCAGCGGGCACCGGGCCCAAGCCCAGCACTGCACCGGACGCCACGCGCATTGGGCTGTCGGCCACGCTCACGGCAGCATTGGCCAAGCGGCCAGCCAGCACGCCTAAGTCATTGCCATGCAACTGGGGGACGACCAGGACACGCGGCGCGGCCAGGCCGGTGGTGATCGCCCGCTGTTCGACCAGGTATTGATCCCAGGTCTGCAGCACGGTGATGCCGGCACTCGCGGCCATGACGAAGGCCCGACGCCCGTAGGTGTTGTTCAGCGCGATCGCCGCGTCATGCATGGCCGACAGTTGCGCGCCGGTAGTCACCGGTTTGGTGATCACCACCCCCTCAACCGAATAACCTTGCTGCTGGGCGTTTTCCAACGCTTCGGACCAGTCGCTGTCGGCCGCGATCGGGGCCGCCAGACAGGCCCAACGATCGCCGCCATTGAGGCGTGCTGCGGTGATCTGGGTTTTCAGGTCGCTGGCCGGAATGCCCAGCGCGCTGTCCAGGTCACTGTCGTTGTTCAGCGGGATCAGTTGGCCGATGCTCTTCGCGCCGGTACCGATGAAAAGGAAATAGCGCTCGATCTCAGTCACGGCGCCTTGGCCCAAATTGAGATTGTTTACGCTGACTTTGCCAAGTGCCATGCAGTGCCTCGTTAGCGGGGAGAATTAAGGATTTGTTGGAGCACCTGGTTCAGCAACAACGCGGTGTCCCGCTCGGTGCTGACGCCGATGAACTGGCGTTTGGGCAAGGTGATTTCCCAGCTTTGCGCGCCGCTGCTTTCGGTTTTCTCGTCATCCAAGATGCGGATCAGCAGCCCCGCTTTGGCGTAGTTCACATGCTCTTGAATCCACGCCACGGAGGGGCGTGTGAGACTCTTTTTGCCTTGCTGGCGAACCTTGAAGCCCAGCCGACGCAGACGCTTGGCCTGCTTTTCAGTGGCGGCCAGGCCAACGGGAACGGTGTTCCATTTGCGCATTTGCGCGGCGGTGCGGCGCTCGCTGGCGCCGTTGTGTTGCTGCGCTGCAACCCAACTGGTCAGGGCGTTACGCCATCCCAGTTCGGCTTCGTCGGCACTCACGCGGGTGACCTGCATCAGCTTGGCCAGGCCGGCTTCCATCTTCTTTTTGCCTTTGCCAGAACCCTTGCGCCCCTCGAACGGTGAGCCGTCCAGGTTCTGCTGATCACGCACACGCTTACGGCTCATCGTCCGCACGCGCTTGGTGACGTTGTTCAGCAGGCGACGGCGTAGCTGTGGCGGGAGACTGAGCAGCGCCAGTTGCTCGCGCACACCCAGATAGCCCCGGGCATCGAGTTCGAAAGTGCTACGCCCCACGACTGCCTACCTCACCGTGTTCGGCAATCCACAGGTCGAACGGGACAAACGCCCAGGTCTTGCCGAAGGCCTCGATCTCGCCGGCAGGATCCTCGGCCAGGTATTGCGGTTCGTTGAATTCCAGAGTGATGTCGACGTCGGCCAGATCGTTGTCGAGCATGGTGATGTCGAACTTCGCCGCCGGCAGGTCGTCGCGGTCCTGGTCGCTGCCCTCGAGCCAGCTGCCCACCAACGCCATCAAGCGCCCCGGGTGATCAGCGAAACGCTCGAGCGCGATCGTGGCGCTGTAGCGCATGTCACCCATGCGCAGGCCGTCGAGGTCAGGTTTCCAGATCAGCTCCAGGTTCACCTGGTCGGTCCAGCTGTCGAGCTGTTCCGGCTCCACAAGCCGGCGCTCGATCAGGTAGGTGGTCAGGGCACGGAGTTTGATCACAGCAACACCGCCGTAATGCGGCCACGGCCCTGCAGCGAGCGGACGGCCTGCTGGCTGAACTCCAAAAAGGCTTCGCCACGCTCGGGCAGTTCTTTGCCGATGTTTTCTGCACTTTCACGGCGGGTGACGGTAGCGAATTGGGTCAGCAGGCTGGCCTTGGCGCGGCAGTAAACGGCGCGCTTGTACGTCGCTGCTTGAAATGTGCGCTCGGGCAGCACCGTGGAGTCCGCAGATTCCACGGTGGTGACGCCCACGTTCTGCCATTCGCTTTTGCGCTTGGCCAGATCGCGATTGACCTCGATCATCGCCGTGGTCAGGTCAGTGACCAGCATGTCCACCAGGTACTCCGCCGGCAGGCGGTAACCCTTCTGAAACTCGGCCACGGAGAGGTTCGGCCAGAAGCCGTCGTTCTCGATTGCCTGTTCCACAAAGGTCGTGGGTTTCCCGGAAAAGCTCATTGCTGGGCACTCGAATAGGGGCGGGAAAACTGTTTCAGTGGGTCAGGCCATAAATGGTTGGCTCACATCCACAGTTTCTCGCCGGGGGGGTAGTCGGTTATTCGGCGGCTGTCACAGCCAGTTGTTTGGCCAAGGCCTTGCGAGCGCCTTCCAGGCGGGTGCCTACACCAACAGCGGCGTGCAGCTCGGTGGCGCGTTCAAAGTGGGCGATGGCCTTCGTCCACTCCCGTGCGTCCAGAGCGCGGATCCCAAGCAATTTGTGGTACTTGGCCGGGATCTGTTCGGTGAGCTGCCATTCATCATCGACAAGCGGCAGCAGGTCGGACACGTACGGCTCAGGACTGCGACCGGCTTTTTGCTCGGCCTCGGCCCACTCGATCACCGCATCGGCGACAAAGGTCGGCACGTCGCGCTTGAAGCGCTCAGGCATCGGCTGGTTCTGCTCCATGGCGAAAGTCGCCAAGTCCAGACCCGCTTCGAACTGCTCGGTGTCAAACAGCCAGACCAGAACCTGCATCACCACCGAGTTCGGGAAATTCAATCCGGAATCGCGGTAGCGCTGCACGTAGTCCAGGTATTTGGGCAGCAGATCATCACGCTTGAGCTGTTGGCGCAGTTCACGGCTGTTGATCGCGCTCAGTCGCTCGAGGTCCTGCGCCAATGCGTCTTCCATCAGCTTCAGGTGTTTTTTGGCGTTGGCTGGACTGGCCAGCGCCGTGGCAGCGGAATACACCACCGCTGCGGCACTGGCACCTTCAGCGACGGGACCTTCGGCCTGAATGCGGCGTTTGTGCGCCAGTGCCAGGCTCATCAGATCAACTCCACGTTTTCAGCAGCGGCGAATTTTTCCAGCTGCTCGATCACGTAGCCTTCGTTGCGGCCGTTGTAATCCTCGACGCGGGAGCGCTTCGGGTTCTCGATCAGGTGACGGCGCCAGCTGCTGTCCTGGAAGTAGATCGACAGGTTGTCCCAACTGGTGACGACCACGGCGTTAACCGGGAAGTGAGGCACGGTGAAGGTCGGCAGACCGCCATAGGTCGCGATGACCTGGGCGCTTTCAATGCGTTCTTTCTCGGTGGGTTTGCCAGCCTGGTTCGAATACAGCTTGGCCTTATCACTGGCCAACAGATCACTGCCGACGATGGCGATTAGGTCGCCGCCGTCACGAAACACAGAGTCGATCATCTGCTTGGTGTCATGCACCAGGGCGTCGAGGTTTTCGTAATCGCCGCCGGTGCCGAGGGTGATTTTCCCAGCCGTTTTACCTTCGTGAAGCACCTGCTCAGGAATCTGCTCACGGGCCAATTGCAGCCAACCCTTGTTCACGTCCTGCAGCATTGGGCTGGTGGCCAGATTGGTCTGGATGGCAGCGGTCAAACCGTGCCAGCCGATCATGATGCGATCCAGGGCGATCTGTTTCTGCACGGCCGCCGAGTAACGATCGGCAAAGTCCGGAAACTTCGCCCAGCTGTCGATTTTGGCGAACGGCAGGCCGACATCCGACTCAGTGTGAAACAGTTCGTAGCCCAGGCCGTTCAGATCGGAAACGTCTTTCGCTTCACGGTCGGTGGTCTTGGTGTTGGTGCGGCTGGTCACGGGACCATTCACGCCAAACATGACCTTTTCGCCCTTGATCTCCGTCACCGGCACCACGTTGATGCGCTCGAGGAAATCCGCACGCTCGGTGATCTTGTCGTTCAGTTCCTGCGCAATGCTCGGCTCGACATTGAACTGGCGAGAGACGTCGACACTGTAGGTCTCGGCGATCGCTTCACGCAGCACGGCGTATTGCTTCAGAGCACGATTGCTCAAAGATTGCTGACTCATGTCACAGCACCCGCTTTTTAGTGTCGGTGGAACCGGTGGTTTTCGGCAGCGGCAGACCGGTGGTGGTGTTGAAGGCTTTTTCCAGCAGCGCTTCGATGCGATCAAGACGCTTGCTGTCGCTGCCCTGCTTGGCGAATTCACGATCCGCTTCGGCTTCTGCGACGATGGTTTCAACGGCTGTCTTGACGTCATCGACTTCGGCAACCACCGGGTCAACGACTTCAACAGTCACGGGCTCGATCACAGCGGCGAGGCCAGTGACGACAAGGCCGAGTTGTTCGATCAAGGCCTTCAACGCCTTGGCTGTAGCTTCATCCATTGGGGGTTTGCTCTCGGTGGGAGTGGTCGTTTCGGTGGCCGTGTCTTCAACAGCGAAGCGGCTGAACAGGCGGTTCAGCAGGCCGTTCAACTTGCCGATCTCGCCCTTGGGCTCCTCATCACCCAACACGCCGAGAGGAACAGAGGCGGCGTAATGCACGGGCTCGCCGGTCTTGCGGGAAAAGTAGAGTTCCTGGGTGCCCAGGCTGGCCGGCGAGTCGGTCACGGCAAGGCCGGACAGGTAGGCTTTGCCGCTGTTTGCGAAGTTCGGGGTGATTTCAATACTGGTGAACAGCTTTTCGCCCTGGTCGTTGAGGCACAGCAGCTTGTCGTTGGGCTTGAGCTGAGCTTCCAGCGCGACTTGGCCGGGCTCCAGGCCTTCGGCGTCTTCAACCAGACGCACCGCAAAGACAGTCCCGTGGGACCCGAACCAGCGATCGTGCTCGCACCAGATCACGGCCGTGTATTTGGCTGGGTTGTAGGTCTCAGCGATATCGCGCAGTTCCTGGGGAAGGATTTCACGACCGTCAGCGGTAGTGCCGCTGGTGGCGACACGTTTCCAGAACGAAACAAGGGAACGGGGCATGGGCGATAACTGCGCTCAATCGGTGACTTGAGCCGCCACGATAGGCACCGGCCGAGCACCAAACAAACGGTTCACTTTTGCTCTAGTCCTATTTCGCTGATATAGGACGAACACGGATTTTAACCCCGCGTTTCCCGCGTTTTCGCCGCATAGACTGCAGCCATGCCCTACGCCCCCGAACTAAAAGAAGCCGCCAAACGCCTTTATTTGCGCCGCTGCAAGCCGCGTGAAATTCAGGCGCAATTGTCCTTGCCCAACATCCGGATCATTTACTACTGGATCCGCCAGGGTGAGTGGGACGACATGCTGTCGGATGAAGAACCGCTGACCGCCGTCGGACGCCGCATCACCCTCCTCCTGGATAAAGCTACGTCGCTAACCAAAGGCGACCTGGACGAACTCGACCGGCTGACCACCATTCGTGATCGGCTATTGAAGCAATCCATAAAACCGGTACCCGCGCCGATCGGTGATCCGCCGGCGGACGATGGCCAGCGCCGTGAAGGACAACGCAGTGAGCGCCGAGAGCGAGGCGATCGCCACGACAAGGGCGGCAAGAAGCGCGAGAAGAAGGCTAAAAACGAAGTCGGCGAACTGACCGAAGTCGACTTTCTCGACAAGTTCATCAGCAAAATGTACGGCTACCAAAAGGAGCTGTTTGCCGCCAAACAGAATCCGCTGACGAGTCGGATCCGCAACATCCTCAAAAGTCGCCAGGTGGGCCTGACCTACTACTTCGCCGGCGAAGCGTTCATGGACGCAGTACTGACCGGCGACAACCAGATTTTTCTGTCGGCCAGCCGCGCCCAGTCCGAGATTTTCCGTAGCTACATCGTGTCGTTTGCCCAGGAGTGGTTCGGCCTGGAGCTGACCGGCAACCCGATCGTCTTGAGCAAAGACGGCAAGCCATGGGCCGAGTTGCGGTTTCTCAGCACCAACAGCAGCACCGCCCAGGGTCACCATGGCCACGTCTACGTTGACGAATATTTCTGGATTCGCGACTTCGAAAAACTGAACACCGTTGCCAGTGCCATGGCCACGCACAAAAAATGGCGCAAGACCTACTTTTCAACGCCCAGCGCCGTGTCGCACCAGGCCTATCCGTTCTGGACCGGTGAGAAATTCCGCAACAGCAAACGCAAGAACGCCAAGGATCCGTGGCCCAGTGAAGCGCAAGCAGCGGCGGGTTCGCTGTGTCCGGACGGGCAATGGCGCAAGGTCATTACGATCCTCGACGCCATCACCGGCGGCTGTGACCTGTTCGACCTCGAGCAGCTGCAGCTGGAGTACGACGAGGACAAATTTCAGCAGCTGTTCATGTGCAAGTTCATCGACAGCACACAAAGTGCCTTTTCCCTGGCCGACCTGGAACGCTGCTACTCCGACCAGTCGTTGTGGACCGACTACGATCCCGACGACCCGCGTCCGTTCGGCAACAGCCCGGTCTGGATCGGCTACGACCCGAGCCGCACCCGCGACGATGCCAGTTGCGTGGTCATTGCCCCGCCGCTCGAGAACGGCGGCAAGTTCCGGATTCTGGAAAAGTACAGCTGGCGTGGGCAGTCGTTCAAGTACCAGGCCGAGCAGGTCAAGAAACTCACCGAGCGCTTCAACGTGCAGCACATCGGCATCGACACCACCGGCATCGGGTACGGCGTGTTCGACCTGGTGCGCGACTTCTACCCGCGTGCGACCTCGATCCACTACAGCCTTGAGACCAAAAACACCCTGGTGCTCAAGGCGCAGGACACGATCCAAGGCAGCCGCATCGAGTGGGACGCCGGCTGGAACGATATCGCTCAGGCCTTCCTGACTATCAAGCGCGGCACCACCGGCGGCGGTCAAGTGACCTACAGCGCATCGCGCACCGACGCCTCCGGCCACGCCGACATTGCCTGGGCGATCATGCACGCCCTCGCCCATGAACCCCTCAACACCAACAAACAGCGGCGCAGCCGCTACACCTTCAGCGGATCAAGCACCCATGGGCAAACCAGCAAAAAATCAGCAGCAACCACCGGCAACCGGTCCGATGCGGGCGTTTTCATTCGGTGCGCCGGAACAGGTACTGTCCGAAAACATCGGTCATTACCTGGGCGTGTTCGCCACCCACGACGGGCGAACCTACACGCCGCCGGTGTCACGCCAAGGCCTGGCGAAACTGCTACGCGCCAACGCGCACCACGGCGCCATCCCGGGATTCAAACGCAACCTGTTGCTGCGTGAGTTCGTATCGTCCAAAGGCTGCTCGATCAAAGCCATGAGCTGTGCGGCGCTGGATTTTATGGTGTTCGGCGAGGCGTATTTTCGCCGCAACCGCAATGCCTTCGGCCAGGTGCTGGAGATGGATCACCTACCGGCGATCAATATGCGGGTGAAGGTCGGCGGCGGGTTTGTGATGCTGCAGAAAGATGGCAAAGAGCTGGAGTTCAGTGAAGACGAGGTTGAGCACGTCATGAACTACGACGTAGAACAAAACATCTACGGCGTGCCCGAGTACCTGGGCGGCATGCAGGCGCTGCTGCTCAATGAAGCCGCCACCCTCTTTCGCCGGCGCTACTACAGCAATGGCGCGCACGCAGGCTACATCTTCTACACCAACGACCCGAACCTGACCGAGGAAGACGAAGTATCGCTGCGCGATCAGATCAGTGCGAGCAAGGGTGTGGGTAACTTTCGATCGCTGTTCGTGAACATCCCGGGCGGTACCGAGAAAGCGATTCAGATCATTCCGGTGGGTGACTTCCAGGCCAAGGACGAGCTGGAAAAGGTCAAGAACATCACGCGTAACGACGTGATTGCGGCATGGCGGATGAACCCGGCATTGGCGGGCATCATTCCGGAAAACAACGCGGGTTTTGGCGACATCGAAAAGATCGATCGCGTGTACACCAGCAACGAGATTCGACCGATTTGTCAGCTGTTCAACCAGTTGAATGATTCGTTACGCGAAGACAGGAAATTCACCTGGAGAACACCAAAAGATACAGTTGTTTCCACTTAGTAGCGCGAACATGCAAGAGATTGCCACTGAATATTATGGCAAGATAACGGCGATTGACTGCCCTGGGGAGGGACACAATGCGCGTTGTATGCAAATGCGGACATAAAGGGCGAATTGCTTCGCGCGAACAACTTTCAGAGGATTTTGCAAAGCTCTATTGCCAATGCCTGGACGCAAAGTGCGGGCACACGTGGGTGGCGAATTTGACGTTTTCCCACACACTGAGCCCATCGGCTCAATCATTTGAAAGAATGTTGTTCGACCGTTTGAGAGACCTGCCCACTGCAAAACAACGGGAGCTGTTTGAGCAATTGGGATCACAGGCGGTGGCGTAGGCGCAAACCGCCGACTCAGAATGTCGGCGATCGATTACTTCGAATGACTATTCAGACACAACGACTGGGGCTATCAACCGCCGACGCTTTAGGGCTGGTAACCAGAATTTCAGCGACGCGACGGACTTGTTGCTGGTCCAGCTCACCCAAACGACGGTAGAGCTCGATCAGACGGTGTTCAAATTTCGTCAGGTCAGGCCATTCAACTTCGGTCATTCCAACGCGGTCGCGTTCAATTGTCGTGCGATCCAACATGCTTCCTACTCCATAAGTGCATTGCTGGATCAATTATCCGGGCAGGAACGGGGTAGAGAGCACAGGACTGACGATTGCTGCACATGCTTTGTAGCAAGTTAATTCCGATGACGGGCAGCGTCGTCGGCCATAGCTTGCAGGAAACGACGAATAGCTTCCTGATCGAACGGCGTGATGATTCTGTACTGCCTCACGAGTCGATCTTCAATTTCGGAAAGCGCGTCATTAGGCAATGTGGCGTAGACACCATTGACGATGTAGCCCACATCGAAACCCAACTGGCTGGCCGCCATGCTCAGGTACGACGCTGTTGGATCGCTAGCGCCAGACTCATAGTTACCTTGGGTACGTTTCGAGCATCCGAGCTTTTCGGCAAGCTGATCCTGAGTAAGCCCCGCCTGGACACGCAGCTGCCGCAAACGAGCGCCAATCTCTTCAGAGAGAGTCAAATTTTTTCCACTCTTATATTTACATTGGCAGTTTTTTGCCACATCCTGCGCTTGTCATCACACGAAAGCGCAAGGAATTGCACTATGCCCAACACAAGCACCAGCGAGCAAGCGCGCAATCAAGCGCGTGAAGCCTTAGAGAAGCGCGGCCAGACCGCGAAGAACTTTGCTGAATTGAACAACCTGAATCCCAGCACCGTATACGCGGTGCTGAGTGGTCAGAGCCATTGTCGCCGCGGGGAGGCACATCGCGCCGCCGTACTACTCGGCATCAAAGACGGCGTTATCGAACAGTAACGGCACTGGCCAACAGGGAACAGTAGAAGATGAAAAGCCCCGTTCTAGAGACGCGCAAGGACGCTATGCGCGAGATCATTCGCAGCGTCCCCGGTGGTCGCGAAGGTGCTGCCGCTTGCTTGGGAATGAAAGTCAAAAAGTTCGACAACCACGCTTATGAAAGCGCGGGCTGCTGTCCACTGACGGATGCTCAGGTTTACCTCTTGGAGCAAGCGAGCGGCACCCACCACTTTCCGAATTATGTGGCGCAGATGTACGGCGGATTGTTTGTGGCGGTCGCCGACCCCGAAACGCTGGATAACGTTGAGATGTATGCCCGATCGGTCCAGGTGTCAGTGAAACGCGGCTGCGTTGACCAGGCAATCGCCCGGGCTCTGGAAGACGGCTCGATCAACGAAGAAGAAGCTGAATTCATCCTCAACGCTCACAACCATCACATGGCCGCACGCCACGCCGAAGTGCTGGCAGCGATCGACCTGTACCGCGCCAAACCGGGGAAAGGCCAATGAACAATCTGCCAGCCGTACCGGAGTATCAAGACATGCTCAAAGCCTCGGCTTTGGCGTTCCTTGAACGTCACCATCGCGAACACCTGGGAGACGATCAGCAACTGTTCAAGCGAGCTGTTCAGCACCTCGTGGCGGATTACAACGCCGTGACTCAGCACGCCGAACGGTTGGTGCATCTGGCCAGCAGCGAAATGTCAGCGGTGAGCGACCGGCAGCGACTGGACATTGTCAGCAGCACGTCCACACACACCGTCATCATCGACACCGCCACCGGCAACGCCTGGGCCATCCCAGTCAGCCTGATCTACGAACGCATTCTCATCGCACCCGATAACGGGCGCTTCCGCGTCACCGCTTCGTAATTCCCACCCCATAAATCCCCTGTCCCACCGCCGTGGGTTTGGGTGAGCTGCGCCCGAAATTGAGGTTTGACGATGGAAAACGCCCTGAACATCAACGCAAAACTGACGCCTCTAGAGGCTCAAGCGCTCTTGGCCAACCTGCGCGAGCAGTACCGTCTCAACTTCAACGAACTCTGGTACGCAGATCAATACCGCCTGATTCCCGATGGACTACGCCACGGCTCAATCCTCGCCAACTGCCCCGTGATGGCCGCTCAGAAACACCTGATCGGCGCCCTCACCCTCTGCCTCAAGAAAGCGAAGTAACCCATGAAAGAGCAACTGCGCAGCGACGTGATCGAACGCCTGAAAAACGATTACGGACTTAAGCACCGGGCAAGCACTGACTACATGCGCGGCGGCACCTGCCCGAAATGCCGCCAGAAAACTCTGTACACACGGTTTTCGGCCCCCTGGCTGGTGATCTGCGGTAGACCTGAAAAGTGCGCTCACACCTTGCATGTGAAGGAGCTGTACGACGATCTGTTTGAGGACTGGAGCAAGCGCGCACCGGCAACCGATCAACACCCGAACGCCACCGCCCGCGCCTACTTGGAGTTTGCCCGGGGGTTTCGCATCGAGCTGATCCAGGGCTGGTTCACCCAGGAAAGTTTCTACTCGGGCGAACACAACGCCGGCAGCGCCACGGTTCGCTTTGCCTTGGAGAAAGGCGGCTGGTGGGAACGCCTGATCGACCAACCGCACCGTTTCGGAAAGATGAAAGCCCGCTTCAAATCGAAGGACAGCTATCGCGGCGTCTGGTGGTGCCCACCCTGTGTGGATCTGCTGGAAGCGAAAGAGATCTGGATTGTCGAAGGCATCTTTGACGCCATCGCCCTGGTGCACAACGACATCGTCGCGGTGTCGGCCATGTCCTCGAATGCCTTTCCTGAAGAGTCACTGCGAGCGCTCGCCCGTGACCGCGAAGGGAAGCTGCCCACGCTGGTGTGGGCCCTCGACAACGAATCGGGTGCCCACGCCTACACCAAGCGCTGGGCGAAACAAGCGCGAGCCTTGGGGTACGTCTGCGAGGCGGCCCAGATCCCGCTTCGTGACGGCCGCAAGACCGACTGGAACGATCTGCACCAGCGTTGGGACTTCATTGAAGACGACAGCGCACGCGCCGACCAGGTCGCGGCTGATCTCAAACAAGCGCGTCACCAGGGTGCCCTGTTGCTGGCCGAGAGTGCCGCCGAGAAAGCGCTGCTGATGTACGACTGGAACAAGCGCGGTGAATTCCACCTGGGCTTCGGCAGCCGCCTCTACTGGTTCAAGTTGGACATGGAGAAATTCAACCGGGCGATGCAGGACATCGAGGACAGCGAGAACCACGACGACCAGTTGCTCAATCAAGCACAGCAACGCGAAAAGGCACTGCAGCAATCAGGGAGCGTGGTCGAGATCGCCAACTGCTACCCACAAGCCCTGTATTTCCAGCGCAACGAAGTCACGGACGAGTCCTGGTACTACCTGCGCGTCGACTTCCCGCACGACTCCGAAAGCGTGAAGAACACCTTCACCAGCGGCCAGCTGTCAGCGGCCAGCGAATTTAAAAAAAGACTGCTCGGTATGGCGGCTGGCGCCATGTACACCGGGAGCGGTCAACAACTGGACAAACTCATGAAGGATCAGCTGTTCGGCATCAAAACCGTCTCGACGATCGATTACGTGGGCTACAGCAAGGAATACGGCTGCTATGTCTACGGCGACATTGCGATCAAGGATGGCGTCTCCTACAAGGTCAACAGCGAGGACTATTTCGAGTTCGGAAAACTGCGCCTGAAGACGCTGCAGAAAGGCGTGCCCATCAAGCTGCAGCGCGAGGGCAAAGACTTCAACGAGGCATGGCTGCCGTTGCTGTGGACCTGCTTCGGTGCCCAAGGTCTGGTAGCCCTGGTGTTCTTTTTCGGTTCACTGTTCTGTGAGCAGATCCGTGGACGCTACCAATCGTTTCCGTTCCTGGAAGCCACCGGTGAGGCCGGCGCCGGCAAGACCACCTTGCTCAACCTGCTGTGGAAACTGCTCGGCCGCGAAGGCTATGAAGGCTTTGACCCGATGAAGTCGACCAAAGCCGGTCGCTCGCGACTGATGGGCCAGGTGTCGGGCATGCCCGTCGTGTTCCTTGAAGCCGACCGTCATGGCGATGATCGATCGCACGCCAAGACGTTTGAGTGGGACGAACTCAAAGACTTCTACGGTGGCGGCACCCTGGCCACCAAAGGCGTGAAGACAGCCGGCAACGAAACCTATGAACCACCGTTTCGCGGGACGATCGCCATCAGCCAGAACGCCGCAGTGGTCGCCCACGAGGCGATCATGACCCGGATCGTGAAACTGCACTTTATCCGGCCGATCGTCACCCCACACAGCCGTGTGGCAGCGGACAAGTTGAACGCCCTGGGCGGTGGCACGTTGAGCCACTTCCTGATTCGAGCGGTGGGCAAAGAATCCGCCATCCTCGAACTGTTCGCCCAGCGCATGCCCGAGCACGAAGCCAAGCTGCGCCGCCTGCACACCCACTGCTTCGCCTGCGGCAGCGAATTCCCAGGCGAGCAAGGCAACTGTCGCAGCTGCGGTTATGACCTGCGCGGGTACATCCGCGTCGAGCGCATCAGCAAGAACCACGCGCAACTGCTGTCGCTGCTCGATGCCTTGCGTTTGATCCTGAAACTGGACGAGCCCCAGGTCGCGGCGACCCAACGCCAGATCGTGCGGATGGCGATCGAGCGCCAGGCCTCGATCAGCTCCGACCACCCGGCCGTGGCCGAGTTTTGGGAGGTGTACGACTACCTCGAATCACTCAGTGAAGACCCGGTGGTCGATCACAGCAGTGACCTGAGCGTCATCGCCATCAACCTCAACGAATTCAGCGAGCGCGCCGCCGAACACAAACAGAAGCTGGCGGACGTGGCCACCCTGCGTGACCTGCTCAAAGAGTCCCGCTCCCACAAGTTCCTGGACAGCAACAAGGCCGTTCACAGCGCCGTGCGTGCCGCATTGAACAACCGCAACCCGTGTTCACTGCCCCGGCCGACGACCGTGAAGTGCTGGACATTCAAGGCCTAAAGGAGAGTACGACCCATGCAAATTCAAGTGTTGATGGGCAACGCCGGCGAGCCCGCCCAGCAGCCCCCATTCCGCTGCCATGGGGAGCGATCGTAATGTCGGATCGACCGACCGCCCATGGGGCGCCGCGCTTTCCCTGGAACATCGACTACACCAGCCGGTGCGACCAGTGCGGCAAGTGGCGCGCCCAGGGCAGCCATCTGAAATGCAGCCGGCAGCGGCAACGGATCAATGCCCATCTGCGCCACCCACCGCCCAAGCGCTAAGCCGCGTCCACTAGAAGTTGCGCCTCCAGATACTGGGCCCGGAAACGGGCCTTTTTGTTTCCGATCGTCAGACTGTCGATACACGAGTACAGCGTTAGGGGTTTACATGAGTGGGGTCGAAGCTCGCGGTAATTCCGTGAGAATCTATTTTCAACACAACGGGGAGAAATGCCGCGAAGCCATCCCTGGGGGGAACACGCCGGCCACCGTGGCCCAGGCCAGGCGCGTGATCGACATCATCGAATACGAGATCCAGAGCGGCACCTTTGATTACGCCCGGCACTTTCCCCATTCGTCCAGGCTGGTGGAAAACACCTTTGGTCACTATCTGGACCTGTGGTTGAAGATCAAGGCCAACAGCGTGGCCGCTTCGAGCTATCGAGGGTATGCCAACAAGGCCGAGGTGCATGTGCGGCCGCGCTGGGGCAAGGTACAGATCAACCAGATCGATCACCTGGACCTGCAGGTGTGGATTCAGGACACCCTGTCGAAAACACTGAAGAACAAGACCATCCGCGACATCATCAGCAACGTGCGCCAAGTGTTCCGCCTGTACCGCACGCGGATGAAAGTCGCCCACGATCCGACTGAGGGTTTGATGGTGCGCCTGCCGGATCCCGAGGCACCGGATCCGTTCACCCGCGCCGAAATCCAACAGATCCTCGCCACCCCGACCCTGCGCACGCACGAGCTGTTGATGGTGCAGTTCATGTTATGGGCGGGGCCTCGGGTCTCGGAGACGATCGCCCTGGCCTGGGAGGATGTCGATTTGGCGCACGGCACGGTGACCTTTCGCCGGTCCAAGGTGCGTGGGGCCTACCGGGTGACGAAAACCCGGCGCTCGACGCGCAAGGTTCGACTCCTCGCCCCCGCCTGGGAGGCGCTGCAGAAGATCGATGCGCTGAACCGGAAAAGGAAAGCGGAAACCGTGGAGATCGTCGAGCGCGACAACAAGACGGTGCGCAAACACACCCTGCACTTTGTGTTCCTGAACACCAAAAGCGGGCTGCCGCACGTCAACGACTTTGTCGTGCGCGACCGCTTCTTTAAGGCGCATTTGCTGGCCGCTGGGGTTCGCTACCGGGGGCCCGGGCAGTGCCGGCACACCTACGCCAGTCAGTTGCTGACCACCGGCATTGCCTCAATCGATTGGATTGCCGAACAAATGGGACACACCAACGGCAATATGATTCGCCAGCACTATGGGACGTGGATCAATGAGGACGGACCGGATGTGGTCGGCATGCTGCAACTGGCGTTAAAGCTGTCACCCGTTACAGCTCCACACTAAACCCGCGCAGTCCGATGGTGTCGGCAAACTTGCCAACCGCCGTCAGGCTGGCCCAGGTGCGCAACGGCTCGCGGCGTGAGCGCACCGGGATCAGGCGCGACGTGGGACCGCCGAGGCGCACGGCCAGGGTCCATTGCTGATTGTTGCCGGCCACCCGGCTGACCACCGCTTCACGGATCGCGTGTTGCTCGACCAGGGCTAGCAGCACATCCGACTGGATCGCCCCGCCGATCATGCGCTCAGTTCTGCTTGTCGGACTTGAAAAGCCCGGTCAAACACCAGGTACAGGCCTTCGATGTCCTCTGGGTTCAGCGCGCGCAGGGTTTCGATGCCAAGGACAAAACCTTCGGCGCGGTCCGCCGCGCGCAGGGCGTCCAGCAGGGTCGCCGCGCTGCGGATCGCGCACAGCAACTTGCTGCCCTGGACGCGGATTGCCGCCGGCAAGTTCAGCGGCGCTAACGGATCGCCGCCGTTGCTGTGAGACGTGCTCATGCTCACACCATTAGCGCGGCAAAGCCGGCGCGCCAGGCTTTCCAGCCGATCATGGCATAGGCCTTCAATTGGATCAGGTGTTCAAAGGGCAGGCTGCCGGCGTCTTCCAAGCCGGTCAGGTACGCTTCCAATTCGCCCAGCGCGTCGGAGTACGGCCCCGGTGCTTGGGCGCCCAGCACCGCATTGAGGCGTTCATGCAGGCCTCTGCTGATCGCCAAGGGCAAAGCATTCACCAGCTCGCGCACCTGGGCGCGGGTCAGCAGCGGTTCTTCGTAATGGTCGAAGGCGGACAAATGGGGGCTTGGCATCGAGGTCGCTTCCTTTTCGAGTAAGTGGCGGTCTGGTCTGTGCGTAACACCAGAGGGCCAGGGTCTGGTCAGCCAGTCTAGGGGGTGGTGGTTTCCGGGGGCAAATAAAAAGGGGGCCACACCCGTTTCAGGTGTACCCCCCTTTTGAACATAAACGGCGATCTATGTATCTGTCGCCGAGGGCCGCTATCGGGCCAAGAGTGGCCACTCGATCTGCTTTCGGGCACCATAAAGCCGGGCAAAGACGAGCTATGGATATGAAACATGAACTTTGGCTGGAACCCGATGGTTGCCAGACTTTCTGCCTGGCGGGTGTTCACGGTGATGACGCGCGCAATCTTCTTTCAGCAAACTCGAAGCTGATCTGGATGGTCGAAGCTGACAGTCACTTCGAAGCGATGACCAAATACTATTCCTTCATGGCTTGGGGTGAATACCAGACAGACTTCCCCGAACAAGACCAAATATCCTACGCAGAGCTGGGATGGGGTGAGTAACGGATGTCAAGCGAGAGGATGAGCCATCCTGCGATTTGAGCTCTAGACCTACCGTCCGCATTGGGTCGTTTTCTGCCTTTCGCGACCGGCAGAGAACGGCCATTAGCGGTCAACCCAGATTGAGGTGCCTTGCACCAGCAGTTTTGGCTTTGCAGGATCCTGCCCATACGCACAATCAATAGAGGCATGCATTGGAAAGTAGAATAAGACCGGAAATCGAGAGAGCGACCTACGATGAGTTCTTAGCGCTTTGGGACAGAGGTGCATTCGAGAACCAGCGTTTGGGTCAGGCTTTCTACAACCATTTCCGTCTGCATCGTCTCAGCGATCAGAAGTTAATATATGGCCTTTATGAATCTGACGGCAAGAAAGCCATGAATGCAATTTCTGAAATATTTCAGATCAGGTAACAAGCACCACTCTTCTTCCGCCAATGAATGTAACAAGACCACTTTTGGGTCGACTCCTGCCCTTCACGACAGGCAGAAATCGGCCAAAAGCGGACATTCTCGATACCAATGTATGTCATGACTAGGGCTTTATCGTTGGGAGGGCTCAGTGCGTCAACCGCAGGGAAAGTCGTTTTTTTGTAGCAGGCCCCTTGAGCATATCCACTGCCGTCGGTCGTCTGAAGCCAATTTATAGTAGTGGCGATTTGACATGTCGCTGTGAACAGTTACGCTTTGAACAAATTGAAACCTGCTAAGTCTTCAACGACAAGAGACTGATTATTTATGACTATTATCCACGAATAATCGAAACGACGAATGCGACACGAAGAATTGGCATGGTGAAAGTATGGATAGAAAGAAAATATGGCGGGGATTGCTGCTTGTATTAACGTGCGTAGTAAATTTTTCTGCGGCGAATGAGCGATGTGGAATGCTCGCAGGGAACGTCATTGCTTTTGATTCATCGTATACTTTTCTTCCAGTCACGTATAAAGGAGTTAATTACTGGGGGGGCGAAGACTATAAAAACTCGTCAAAAGGATGCGCCGACCCAATAAGCGCGATAGGCTTTGTAGTTACCTATCCAGAATTTGGCCCGCCGGGAAGAATTAATTATTATCTTGGGAGTAATAGAGGCAACGCAGCTCTAAATGTATATGAACGCAAAAAAGATGACGGCATTTTAATAACACTACTATACCGGGAGCTAGAGAACTTTGAGTTATCATCAGAGGCAGCCAGACGGTTAGCCATTAACAATTATCAAAACAGCATTTTTAATAAGCGACTTGGGCTTTTTAGATTTCAAATTATCTCTAAAACCATGCCTTATCGACGAGAAGTTTTTTGGAGCAAAAAAAACGACACCGTTGATGCGGTTTTTGATTGTGAAACTTTTCCAAAAGCTCAGGCCGTCTGCGATCAATACTGGTTCCATCCTAAATTCGAGGTATTCATGAAAGCCTCCTATGTGCGTGGTCGATTAAGCCACTGGCGGGCCATAAAAATGAAATCAGAGATGCTATTGGATTCATTCATAAGGAAAGAGAAATAAAATATGGCGGGTGCGTAAATGATCGTCCGCTATGGGTCGACTGCTGCCCTTCGTGACAGACAGCAATCGACCACGAGGGGGCATCGTACGTCTAAGTAACTAGGGGCGAAGCAGAGCTGAAACATATTGCTAGGCATCTGCTAACACCTTAAGCCTCGCGCGTATGCTCTGGCAGAGCGCGTCGAAACGCTCGGGTTGCCGCTCCTCATAGAAAAAAATCCCCTCGCTGCGTGTCGGTGCCTCAATGATCGCGGATATTGACTCATCAATTGCACCAACAATAGATTTGCGCTCTATGGAGAGTTGATCTGTATTGAAGTGAATAAAATTGTTTCTGGACTCATTTAGCCAGCTTATCAAGTCCCGATTTATTCCGGACTCTTTACCAAATAGTCTGTCGAATAGCTCCATAAAGAAGTCGAGCTGAGGATCCGGTAAATCCTCACTGTTTTCATACGCCGCTAACCACTTCTTGAGGTGACTCGGCTTCCATGTATCAAAACCTGCGCTGCCTCGAAGCGCAATGCATACAGCACCCTGCAGGGCAGAATGAGCAGCGATGAGCGCCCACTTCCAACAGGTTGCCGTCATTGGCGCCCCCTGAATCTGAGCAAGAAGTTGCTCGAGGGATGTTTCCAGATCAATAAAACGGTCGAACCGAATATAGTCTTCCATGTTGTGCCAACCCTTCATGGTGCCTAATGGGGCGACTCCCTAAGACTGCCGTAGTAGCGTAATCGCATCTGTAATCGCCTTTGCGTTCATGTCCAAGGTTTCCATGGCCACGATTGCATTTTCCGCAACAGTCTCTACGCCATTCTCTGAAAGCCATTTCGTGACCTCCTCTATTGCCGCTCCAAGCGCATGCTGGTTGTGCAGCAGCAATGTCAGAGCGTCTGCCGTGGCAATGTTGGAGTCTGAGTCGTAGGGCATGGAATTCGTCCTTGGAGTTGGGTTTGGAAAAGCCTAGCTCATCGCGTCGCCGGCGAAGGTCAGTCACTCGTTCGGCAAGCCCCATTTACGCACCAAAATAGAGCCCCAGTCCCATCTCAGTCCCATATGGCCTTTTTTCAGACGCCAAAAACCACAAACCCCCGACTTTCTCTAGGAAAATCAGGGGCTTGCGTTTACTGAATGTGGCGGTGAAGGAGAGATTCGAACTCTCGATACAATTTCTTGTATACACACTTTCCAGGCGTGCTCCTTAAGCCACTCGGACACTTCACCGTATCTCGTCAAACAAGTTCTGTCTGTCGAGGCGCGCTAATGTAGTCGAAACCTTTTCCGATGGCAAACTTTTTTTGCAGAATTTTCATGCGCTTAGCGTTTTAGTCGTTCCACCGGTTTCGAGCTCATGGCAAACCTGCCAATCTCCGGCTTCGCACCTGCATCTATATAGAAGGGAATGCGCCGCGGATGTGGCGGGCTACGCTTGCCCGGCGGGGAAAGGGTGACTGGCGGGTCAGTCACGGCGCTTTACCTGGCCTGCCGCGGTGGGTAACGTCTGCCCCAACTTTCATACAAGGAATAGCGTCATGAGTGAGTTGATTTCCTACCATCTCGAAGACGGTATCGCGACCCTGACCTTGAGCAATGGCAAGGTCAATGCCATCTCGCCCGACGTGATTGCCGCTTTTAACGCTGCGCTGGATCAGGCAGTGACTGATCGTGCGGTGGTGATCATTACCGGTACGCCGGGGATTCTGTCCGGTGGTTATGATTTGAAGGTGATGACGTCCGGCCCGAAAGAAGCCGTGGCGTTGGTCACTGCCGGTTCGACGCTGGCCCGTCGCCTGCTGTCGCACCCGTTCCCGGTCATCGTCGCGTGCCCTGGGCATGCCGTGGCCAAGGGTGCGTTCCTGCTGTTGTCGGCCGATTACCGCATTGGGGTTGATGGCCCGTTCAGCATTGGCCTGAACGAAGTGCAGATCGGCATGACCATGCACCACGCCGGTATCGAGATCGCCCGTGATCGCCTGAGCAAGGCTGCGCTGCATCGCTCGGTGATCAATGGCGAGATGTTCAATCCGAAGAGCGCCGTGGACGCAGGTTTCCTCGACGTGGTGGTCTCGGCCGAAGAGCTGGAAGGTGCTGCACTGGCAGCCGCTCGTCAGTTGAAGAAGATCAACATGACCGCGCACAAGAACACCAAGTTGAAAGTACGCAAGGCGCTGCTGGAGACGCTGGACAACGCAATCATCCTCGATCAGCAACACTTGGGCTAAGCCCGGACGCGCTGCACCGAAAAGCCCGACCGTCGTGTCGGGCTTTTTCTTACGCGCCGTGTTGAAAACTCTATAACCGCTCTAGAACGCGTCTGACCCACAAGTCGGAAACATGCGCACAAACATCGCCTATCTCCCTCCTCTATAGCGGCAATTGCCGAAAACAGTGCACATCCGTACACTGCGCCACCTTTTGTCCCGGTGGGGCCTGTAAATGCTGTTTGTGTTTCGTATGTTCTTGATGGGCCTGCACTTTATTCTGGCCGGTGTGCTTGGTGTGATTCTGGGCCTGTGCCGCCCGTTCAACCCGGACAACAGCCGTTTGTGCGCACGCCTGTATGCGTGGCCGGCGATGTGTATTTTGCGTTTACGGGTGAAGGCCGATGTCGGTCCCTTGATGGACAAGCCTGACAGCTGCGTGATCATCGCCAATCACCAGTCCAACTACGACCTGTTTGTATTCGGCAACGTGGTGCCCCGCCGTACCGTGTGCATCGGCAAAAAGAGCCTGAAGTGGGTGCCGCTGTTCGGGCAGTTGTTCTGGCTGGCCGGTAACGTATTGATCGACCGCGGCAACGCGCACAAGGCGCGCCAGTCGATGCTGACCACCACACACACCTTGCAGCATGAAGACACGTCGATCTGGGTCTTCCCGGAAGGCACGCGCAACCTTGGCGAAGAGTTGCTGCCGTTCAAGAAAGGCGCGTTCCAGATGGCGATTGCTGCCGGCGTGCCGATCGTGCCGGTGTGTGTCAGCAGTTACGTCAAACACATGCGATTGAACCGCTGGCGCAGTGGGAAAATTCTGATCCGTTCGTTGCCGGCGATTCCGACAGCGGGATTGAGCCTGGACGACATGCCCCTGCTGATGGCCCAGTGCCGCGAACAGATGCGCGAGTGCATCGCTTCGATGGATCGGCAACTGCAAGCCGCGTAAAAAGAAACCCGCCTGGTGCGGGTTTTCTTTTGCCTGCGAACTTTTGCCTGCGAACTATGCAGAGTTCGCTCACTCTGAAGCATCAGACAAGGCTAAGCTCAAGATTGCCTGCCACTGCCACCTGCTAATAAGAAGTGAACCTGAATCATGGGTAGAGTTGTTGCTGCTGCGGTTTACAGCGCCGGTAAGAAAGTCACCAATATCACCCTCGACGAAGGCGCTGCCTGGGCCGCAAAACCCGACCACTTTGTCTGGATCGGCCTCGAAGAGCCGGACGCCCAGGAACTGGCCAACCTGCAACGCCAGTTCAACCTGCACGAACTGGCGATCGAAGATGCCCTGGAAAAGCACAGCCGGCCGAAGCTCGAAACCTTTGGCGACGCACTGTTTATCGTCACGTACTCGCCGATTCGCAAGGAAGGCAAACTTGAGTTCATCGAGACGCATATCTTTGCCGGTAATGGTTACATCATTACCGCGCGCAACGGACATTCGGCGTCCTACGCCTATGTCCGACAGCGTTGTGAGGCGCGTCCGTTGCTGCTGGAGCACGGGGAAGACTTTGTCCTCTACGCCCTCCTCGACTTCGTGATCGAAAACTACCAGCCCGTGGGCGAAGCGATCCACGCCGAGATCGATGAGCTGGAACGCAACGTGTTGTGCAGTGCGCTGAATGAACATGACATCCAGAAACTGCACGGCCTGCGCCGGGACGTATTGCGTCTGCGGCGTTATGCGGCGCCGATGGTCGAGATCGGTGAGGAACTGCAGAAGCTGAACTTCCCGTTCATCGACAAGAACATGCGCCCGTATTTTCGGGATGTGCAGATCCATGTGACTCGGCAGATGGAAGACCTGACGACCCTGGCCGACATTGCCAGTCAGACGATTGAGGTGGGGGTGTTGCTGGAGGCTTCACGCCAGAGCGTGGTGCAGCGCAAGTTTGCAGCGTGGGCGGCGATTTTGGCGTTTCCGACGGCAGTGGCCGGGATTTACGGGATGAACTTTCAGAACATGCCGGAGCTGGCGTGGCATTACGGGTACTTCGGGGTTCTGGGGTTTATTGCGCTGGGATGCACGGGGTTGTGGGCGAGTTTCAAAAAATCCGGATGGTTGTAACGGCTGGGTTCTCTGTGGCGAGGGAGCTTGCTCCCGCTGGGGTGCGAAATGCCCCCAACATTCTTCAGACAAATCGCGTTGCCTCACTGACGACTGCTGCGCAGCCGAGCGGGAGCAAGCTCCCTCGCCACAGAAAGTCCCTCACCGCAGGTATTGTGCTCGTCAGACCGTTTCTGGCTTGTGCGCCACAAACCGCATCATCCACTCCGCAACCGTAGCGCCATGATGCTCATGCTCAAGGCTCTTCACGCCTTTCGAATAGATTTGCTCACCCAGCGCTTGCTGACGAATTTCCAGCAGCGCGCGCGAATAATCGTGAATGAATTCCGGATGTCCCTGGAAGCACAGCACTTGATCATTGATGTGATAAGCCGCGAACGGGCAGAAATCGCTGGAGGCGATGACCGTGGCGTTTTCCGGTAGCGAAGTCACCTGGTCCTGGTGGCTGATCAACAAGGTCAACTCTTCCCTGACCGGGCTCATCCACGGCGCCTTGGCCGCGAGTTTGTAACTGTGGGTGCCAACGCCCCAGCCTTGGGTGGCACGTTCGCTTTTGCCGCCCAGCAACAGCGCCAGCAACTGATGGCCGAAACACACGCCCAGGAGTTTGTCGCCGCGTTCGTAGCGGGTCAGCAGGTATTTCCTGAGGGTTTCGATCCACGGGTCGGTGCCGAAGGAGTCAGCCTTGCTGCCGGTGACCAGATAAGCGTCGAAGGTCAGGTCATCGCTTGGGTATTCGCCCTGCATCACGTTGTAGACCGTGAACTCGGCCGCGATAGGTTGCTGCGAAAACAGGTGCTTGAACATCTGCCCGTAGCCCTGATATTGGTCGACCAATTCTGGACGCAGGATGTCGGTTTCCAGAATGCAGATGCGTAACGACATAAAAAATACCTGACACGTGATGGGAATAATGCACACCCCAGAGCCTGCCTCGAAACACCGTTCCAAGGCAAGCCCTGCGAGGCGTCACCGGTCCCTTAAAACGTCTCCCCCTTGGCGGCTTTTTCCAGCAACAACGCTGGCGGATTGAAGCGTTCGCCATACTGCGCGGCCAGGTATTGGGCACGGGCGACGAAGTCTTGCACGCCGTACTGATTGATGAATTGCAGCGCGCCGCCGGTCCAGGCCGCGAAACCGATGCCGAAGATCGAACCGACGTTGGCGTCCGCCGTCGACGTCAGCACGCCCTCCTCCACACAGCGCACGGTTTCGATGGCTTGCACGAACAGCAGGCGATCACGCACATCCTTTGGCGAAATCTGCCCGTCTGGCTTCTCGAAACGGCTTTTCAGCTCTGGCCACAGATGTTTCTGGCCAGCGGCCGGGTATTCGTAGAAGCCGCCGCCTGCCGCTTTACCGGGGCGTTTGTATTCATTGAGCAGCAAGTCGATCACCGCAAATGCCGGATGCTCTGTCAGCGGTTTCCCTTCGGCTTGCAGGTCTTTGGCCGTTTGTTGGCGGATATGGCTCATGAGGCTGAGGGAAACTTCGTCAGAAATCGCCAGCGGCCCGATGGGCATGCCGGCCTTGCGTGCTTCGGTTTCTATCATCGGTGCGCTGACGCCTTCGCCGAGCATGGCGATGCCTTCGTTGGTGAAGGTGCCGAACACCCGCGAGGTAAAGAAGCCGCGACTGTCATTGACCACGATCGGGGTTTTCTTGATTTGCAGGACGAAATCGAAGCCTCGAGCCAGGGTTTCGTCGCTGGTATTGGCGCCTTTGATGATTTCCACCAGCGGCATTTTTTCCACGGGACTGAAGAAGTGCAGGCCGATGAATTTGCTCTGGTCCGGCACCGCAGTGGCCAGGCCGCTGATCGGCAACGTCGAGGTGTTGGAAGCGATCACCGCATCCGGCCCGACGATTTTTTGTGCGGCTGACGAGACCTTGGCTTTGAGCTCACGGTCTTCGAACACCGCTTCGATAATCAGATCGCAACCGGCCAGGTCCGCATCGTTTTCCGTGGTGCGGATCCGCGCCAGAATCGCCTCGCGTTGCTCGGCAATCATCTGGCCGCGCGCGACTTTCTTGTCCAGCAACGCTGCCGAATGGGCCTTGCCCTTCTCCGCTGCCGCCAAGGTGATGTCCTTGAGCACCACCTCGATGCCCGCCGATGCGCTGACAAACGCGATGCCCGCGCCCATCATCCCGGCGCCGAGCACCCCGACTTTTTGCGTCACGTAAGGCGCAAAACCTTGCGGCCGCGAGCCGCCGGCATTGATCTCGTTGAGTTGGAACCAGAAGGTGCCGATCAGGTTTTTCGAGACTTGGCCGGTGGTCAACTCAGTGAAGTAGCGGGTTTCGATCAGGTGTGCCGTGTCGAAATCCACTTGGGCGCCTTCAACCGCCGCGCAGAGGATTTTCTCCGGCGCGGGCATGCAGCCTTGGGTTTTGCTGCGCAGGATGGAGGGCGCGATGGCGAGCATCTGCGCGACTTTCGGGTTGGATGGGGTTCCGCCGGGGATCTGATAACCCTTCACGTCCCAGCGTTGTACCGCCGTCGGATTGTCCAGAATCCAGGCCCGCGCCTTGCTCAGCAGTTCGCCAGGATCCTTCGCCAGCTCGTCAATCAACCCCGCCTGCAGCGCCTGTTGTGGCCGGACTTTTTTGCCTTCCAGCAGGTAGGGCAAGGCTTTCTCGATGCCCAGCATCCGCACCATGCGCACCACCCCGCCGCCGCCCGGCAGCAAGCCGAGTGTGACTTCCGGCAGGCCGAGTTGCACGGACGGATTGTCCAGCGCCACGCGGTGATGGCACGCCAGGCAGATTTCCCAACCGCCACCCAACGCGGCGCCGTTGATCGCAGCCACCACCGGTTTGCCGAGGGTTTCCAGGGTGCGCAATTGGCCTTTGAGGGTCAGCACCATGTCGTAGAACGCTTTGGCTTCGGGTTTGCCGACCTTGATCAGTTCATTGAGGTCGCCGCCGGCAAAGAACGTCTTCTTCGCCGAGGTGATGATGACCCCGGCGATGCTGTCTTTTTCAGCGACCAGCCGGGCGACGCAGGCGGCCATGGCTTCGCGGTAGACCGCGTTCATGGTGTTGGCGCTCTGGCCCGGCATGTCGATGGTCAGGACGACGATCTGGTCCTGGCCCTTTTCGTAACGAATGGCTTCAGTCATGAACATGTTTCCTTGGAAGTCGGGGGCTCAGAGGCGTTCGATGATGGTGGCAATGCCCATGCCGCCACCGACACACAGCGTCGCGAGGCCATAGCGCAGGCGCCGGGTTTCCAGCTCATCGAGCAACGTGCCGAGAATCGCGCAGCCCGTGGCGCCCAGCGGATGGCCCATGGCGATGGAGCCGCCATTGACGTTGACCTTGTCCGGATCGATGGCCATGTCCTTGATGAACTTGAGCACCACCGAGGCGAACGCTTCGTTGACTTCGAACAGATCGATGTCGTCCACCCGCAGGCCGGCCTTGGCCAGCGCTTTACGGGTGGCCGGTGCCGGGCCGGTGAGCATGATGGTCGGATCGGTGCTGGTGACCGCCGTGGCAACGATTCGCGCCCGAGGCTGCAGGCCCAGCGCCCGGCCCTTGGCTTCGGAACCGATCAGCATCAGCGCTGCGCCATCGACGATCCCGGAGCTATTGCCCGGCGTGTGCACGTGATTGATCCGCTCGACATGGCTGTAGACGCGCAACGCCGTGGCGTCGAAGCCCATTTGCCCCATCATCTCGAAACTCGGCTTGAGCTTGCCCAGGCCTTCCAGCGTGGAGTCGGCGCGAATGAACTCATCGTGATCGAGCAGGATGATGCCGTTCTGATCCTGCACCGGCACCAGCGACTTGTTGAACGAACCGTTCGCCCGAGCCCGCGCCGCTTTCTGTTGCGAGTGCAGCGCGTAGGCATCGACGTCCTGGCGGCTGAACCCTTCGAGGGTGGCGATCAGGTCGGCGCCCACGCCTTGCGGAGTGAAATGGCTGTGCAGATTGGTTTCCGGGTCCAGCGCCCAGGCCCCGCCATCGCTGCCCATCGGCACGCGGGACATCGACTCGACCCCGCCGACCACCACCAGGTCTTCGAAACCGGAGCGCACCTTCATCGCGCCGAGGTTCACCGCCTCAAGGCCCGAAGCGCAGAAGCGGTTGATCTGCACGCCCGAGACGCTGACGTCCCAATCCGCCACCTGGGTCGCGGTCTTGGCGATATCGGAGCCTTGATCACCAATCGGCGTCACGCAGCCGAGCACCACGTCATCGACCTGGCTGGTATCGAGCGAGGTGCGCTGTTGCAGCGCCGTGAGCAAACCGGCCACCAGATTGACCGGTTTGACGCTGTGCAAGGCGCCATCGGCCTTGCCTTTGCCACGGGGCGTGCGTAACGCGTCGAAAATCAAAGCTTGGGTCATGACGTCCTCGAACCTGGCGGTGAGTGAAAACTGAGTGCTCACTCTTATGCCGGGCGACCGTGGATTCAATGACCGCAGTGCTCATCGACGTTGACGGACACGCTCAGACGGACGGTAGCGAGCTACCGGCTTAACCGATTCAAGAGCCGGAAGTGTCTAGCAATAGGGCGCCCAAGAAGCTGGCAATAAGCCTCATGCCGTTTTAATAGCTTTTTCCGGTAGTTCCATACGAAATGGATCTAAACCACGAGTGACGCGGGCTCTAAGGTGAAGTGTACGAAGTTGTCGTCGGGTTTTGCCGAGGCGCTCGTCCTACAGGAAGTGCACCGCTCTGCCGTCATGGAGATATGCAGGCAGGCATCAGGAAATAACAAAAAAGGCGGTCAAGCCATGTTCAAACATTCGAAAGTACGTCAAGCCGGGCTCATTCTTTTCGCCACTACGCTGTTGTTGATTTTGCCGAATCTGACCAAGGTGATTGGCTAGTCGGTAAATAAAACGGTGTCAGGTATTTATATCGTCATTCCAAAAATGTGACTGGCCCGCTACCCGGGCCAGCGTGGGTGTGCCAACCTTTAGGCACTTCCACGACATGGACGGCGATCTATTGAAAAAGCTCATTCTGTTTGGGGCCATGCTGTTCAGCACGCCTCTGTTGGCCGCACAGCTGAACCTCGAGCTGGGCGCGACCACTCGCACCTGGCAGACCGAAGAACTGCTCAAGCACCCGCAAGTCCAGACCCTTCATATTACCGACGACGTTTCCTACAAACGGGACATGAGCTATCAAGCGGTGCCGCTGGCGGCGCTGTTGACCGGCATCAAGCCCGATGACCATTTGCAAGCCGTGGCGCTGGACGGATTTGCCGCCGAGTTGACCGCGGCTCCTTTGCTCAACACCCAAGGTGCGCGAGCGTGGCTGGCGATTGAAGACCCGGCCAAACCGTGGCCGGCGCTGTCAGAAGGCAAGCCGGGTGCCGGGCCGTTTTATCTGGTCTGGACGGATCCGCAAGCCGGCAATATCAGCCCGGAGCAATGGCCGTTTCAGGTCGCGAGCATCAAGCGCCTGGCGTCGGTGGCTGCGCGCTTCCCTGCCCTGCTGCCTGATCCGGCATTGAAGGCGAACGATCCAGTGAATCAGGGATTTGCGTTGTTCCAGAAGAACTGTCTGGCATGCCATCGATTGAACGGTGCCGGGGATGCGCAGTTCGGGCCGGATTTGAATATTCCGTATAGCCCGACCGAGTATTTCGGGGCGGAGTTCTTGAAGCGCTATATCCGTGATCCGCAGAGCTTGCGCCAGTGGCCGCAGGCGAAGATGCCGGGGTTTGCGGCGCAGGTGTTGCCTGATGCGGATCTGGACATGCTGGTGGGGTATTTGAAACACATGGCCGGACGTAAAACTAAGCCCTGACAGTATTCCCCCAAGGAGTGAGCCTGCTCGCGATAGCGGTGTGTCAGTCACAGATTTGCTGACTGGAAGACCGCTATCGCGAGCAGGCTCACTCCTACAAGGGATTTGTGACGCTCCTGATTATTGCTGTTGAACGGAGATAACCGGCATCGGTGTCGGCGACACAAACACCTTTGCATGCATCTGCTCGCACCCGCCGCCCCGGCGCATTCCGCGTACCGGGCAGGCATCCAGGTAATCCAGGCCCACCGCCAGTTTCAAATGCCGTTCCGGGCGGGCCAATTCGTTGGTCACGTCAAAGCTGTACCACGCATCATCCAGCCACGCTTCTGCCCAGGCATGACTGGCCAGGTGTTCGCTGTTCTCGCTGTACAGATAACCCGACACATACCGCGACGGAATGCCCAGGCTTCGCGCGCAAGCGAGAAACGCATGGGTGTGGTCCTGGCAGACGCCGGAACGTCCGGCAAAGGACTGGGCCGCGCTGGTGTCGACTTCGGTCGAGCCCGGCGTGTAGGTCATGTGCTGGTTCAGGCCATGCATCAAGTCGATCAGCGCGGTGCGATCCCGACGGGTCTTGCATTCCTTTTGCGCGAACGCTCGCAAGGCTTCGTCGGCTTCGGTCAGCCGGGTGAAACGCAGGAACGGCAGCGCCGACTGGCTCTCATGCTCGGCTTCGCGCAGTTCATCAATATCCACCTGACCACGGGCGCCGATGATGATCGCCTCGTGCGGCTCGTCCATGGTCAGCACGTGCAGGATATTGCCGAACGGGTCGAGTTGCGCGCGTACCGGGCGCGGCAGGTCGAGTTGCCAGCTGAGCACGTGCTGGCGTTCGCTGTCGTGGGGTGTCAGTCGCAGGTACTGGATGCTCGCCCGCACCTGATCTTCATAGTGATAGGTGGTTTCGTGGCTTATGGAAAGTCTCATGCAGCCTCCAGGTAAGAACTGTGAATGGCGTTACCCAACTGGCGCACCAGCGGGATGAATTCGGTCAGCCAGGCGTGCAGGCCTTCGTCGAGAATTTCGGTGATGCCGGTGTAGCGCAGGCGTGCGTCGATCTCGGCGGCCAGGCGTTGCGCGGGACGGCCGTTGGCCCCCGGCAGGCTGGCGAGGATCTGGTCGATTTCTTCAGTGCAGGCTCGCAAGGAGCGCGGTACATCGGCCCGCAGTAACAGCAACTCCGCCACATGCCGGGCACCGGGGGCGTCGCGGTAGATCTCGGTGTACGCCTCGAACGACGACAGCGCACGCAGCAAGGCGCTCCACTGGTAATAGGCGTGCGCCGTGCCGTCACTGACCGCTTCGGCTTGATCACCGGCCATTTCGTAGCGCGCATCGAGCAGGCGCAGCGTGTTGTCGGCCCTTTCGATAAACGTCCCCAGACGAATGAAGCGGAACGCATCGTTACGCATGATGGTGCCGTAGGACGCGCCCCGGAACAGGTGGGAACGTTCCTTGATCCACTCGCAAAAACGGCTCATGCCGTAGCGGCTCAAGCCCTGTTCGGCGATCCCGCGAATTTCCAGCCACGTAGCGTTGATGTTTTCCCACATGTCGGCGGTGATTCGCCCACGCACCGCATGGGCACTGGCTCGCGCCGAACCGAGGCAGCTGTAGATGCTCGCCGGGTTGGCCGCATCGAGGGCGAAGAAATGCAGCAGCCGTTCGGCATGCAATTCGCCGTGGCGCTCCAGGTAATCGTCCAGGGTGCCGGTAATCAACAACGGCATCGCGAGTTCGTGCAGACCGTCACCGCGACCATCCTGCGGCATCAACGACAGCGAATAACTGATGTCGAGCATCCGTGCGAGGTTTTCCGCCCGCTCCAGGTAACGCGACATCCAATACAAATCCGAGGCAGTTCTACTTAACATGGCAGGCTTCCTTCAATCCTCGACCACCCAGGTGTCCTTGGTTCCGCCACCCTGGGAGGAATTCACCACCAGGGAGCCTTCACGCAGGGCGACACGGGTCAAACCGCCGGGCACGACCCGGGTTTCGCGGCCAGACAATACAAACGGACGCAGGTCGATGTGGCGTGGCGCAATGCCGTTTTCGACAAAGGTCGGACAGGTCGACAGGGACAACGTCGGTTGCGCGATGTACGCGTGGGGCTTGGCTTTGATCCGTGCACGGAACGATTCGATTTCCGCCGCCGTCGCCGCCGGCCCCACCAGCATTCCGTAACCGCCGGAGCCCTGGGTTTCCTTGACCACCAGATCCGGAAGGTTGGCCAGTACGTGGGACAATTCAGAGGGATTGCGGCACTGGAAGGTCGGCACGTTCTTCAGGATCGGTTCTTCGTCGAGGTAGAACCGGATCATGTCGGTGACAAACGGGTACACCGACTTGTCGTCTGCCACCCCGGTGCCGATGGCATTCGCCAGCACGACGTTGCCGGAACGGTACGACGACAGCAGCCCCGGAACGCCGAGCATCGAGTCCGGATTGAACGCCAGGGGATCGAGGAACGCGTCGTCGAGGCGACGGTAGATCACGTCGACGGCTTTCGGCCCGTCCGTGGTGCGCATGAACACCTTGTCGTCGCGCACGAACAGGTCTGCACCCTCCACCAGTTCAACCCCCATCTCCCGAGCTAGAAAGGCATGCTCGAAAAACGCGCTGTTGAAGCGACCCGGCGTCAGCACCACCACACTCGGGTTGTCGATCGGGCTGGAGCTTTTCAGGGTATCCAGAAGCAGATTCGGATAGTGATCGATAGGCGCAATGCGTTGCGCCGCGAACAGTTCGGGGAACAGGCGCATCATCATCTTGCGGTCTTCGAGCATGTAACTCACGCCGCTCGGTGTCCGCAGGTTGTCTTCGAGCACGTAGTACGTGCCGTCGCCGTCGCGCACCAGATCGACGCCAGAGATGTGCGAATAGATATCCCGGTGCAGATCCAGCCCTTGCATCGCCAACTGGTATTGCTCGTTGGCCAGCACTTGCTCGGCCGGGATGATGCCGGCCTTGATGATGCGCTGCTCGTGATAGAGGTCGGCAAGGAACATGTTCAGTGCCTTGACCCGCTGAATGCAGCCGCGCTCGACGACCCGCCATTCACTGGCAGGAATACTGCGGGGGATGGTATCGAAAGGAATCAGGCGCTCTGTCCCCTGCTCGTCCCCATAGAGCGTGAAGGTAATCCCGGCGCGATGAAATAACAGATCGGCCTCGCGTCGCCGTTGTGCCAGAAGCTCGTCAGGCGTTTCGGCCAGCCAACGGGCAAACTCCCGATAATGCGGACGGACCTGGCCGCCGGCATCGTACATTTCATCAAAATAGGTGCGGATCATGCCGTACTCCTTGTCACCCGGACATCTAGGCATCGCAAGGCCCGTGCCAGCGGCAGAAACGCTTTTATATCAATCGGTTGGATAATCGCCGCGTTTGCATCGCACCATTCCTGTGCAGCAAACGCCCCAACCTGACAGCCCCCGCTTCATTGCAAGGCGACGTTGTCGCCTATCACCAGCATAGTCAGAGTTGATTTCACTGCCCGGCCGCCGGTGCGGATAATCCGCGCATTCGCTGGAAAAACAGCCCGAACTTCCCTTTAGCCGCCTGCTCAGGCGGTTTTTTTTGCGCCGGATTCTTGTTTCAGGGTTTTGCCGGACGTGTTTTACGACCCCCGCAAACTAAAACGGCCAACCCGAAGGTCAGCCGTTAGTGCGTGTCACTGTTCATAGGATTATGCGAGTAGCCCTCGTACCTCCTGCTTGACGCCCCATCCTTCGATGATGCCGCCCAGAGGCTCGACCACTGCCTCGAAGCCTTGCTCGAAATCGCCGATGTCATCGTAAGTGGCGTACATGACTTTGCTCAGTTCGAGCGCCCATGCACCGTCGTCGCGCACACTGATTTGCGCATTCAGGGATTCACCACGGTAATGACCTGCTGCTCTGCGGGCCCGCTCCTCGTCGGGAAAAATGGCGTAGAACTCGATGGGGTGGAATCTTGAAAAGTCGAAACCGCCTTCTTTCATGCGGCGCAGCACCGAGCTGCTGATGTCTTCTTGATAGGCTGTGCTCATGAATCGTCCCCTTCATAGTGATGGATAGACTTTCCGTATTCCCGGCACGCGCAACCGAGTGGTGCGCGCGATGCGGCAACCTCGTTGCCGGAGGGAAGCAAGCATGTAGCTGACAAGACCAGACCTTAGCGATCCATTCGCTGATCTCGATTGCAGAGTAGTCTCAAGAGAGAGCTGCTGCCAAGGCCTGGATGAGAATGAGACAGGCGAGGTTCAGATTGGCTGGATGCCGAGGATTTGTATGCTGTTCTGGGTCTTTAGACTTTTGACGGTCGCATCGGGAGTTCGCCCTTCCAGATCGTTCAGATCCAGTTCGGCGGCGACAGGCAGGAGTCGGGCCTTGATGAGTTTGGCGGCGTGCTCGTTGTCCGGGCACTCGTCGCACTCAAAGACTTCATCGACTGTTTCACCGTGATCATCCACGAAAGTGATTTTCCACTTTTGCATCAGTGCCTCCTCGATAAAGCCCATGGATGGGCTTACATGCATCTGGACTTTTGCGCTGACTGATCGTTCAAACGAATTGCGGTGTTCTGACAGGAAACACATGCCCCTTGTGGGAGCGGGCTTGCTCGCGAATGCGGTGGTTCAGTCAATATATCTGTCGATTGAACTACCGCGTTCGCGAGCAAGCCCGCTCCCACATTGGGGTTGGGTACAACCTTTAGTCGTTGCTTGGCTTGTTAACGGCTTGCAGCACGTATTGCGGCAAGGCGAAGGCGCCGATGTGGATTTCTGGATTGTAATAGCGGGTGATGATGCCGCTGCCGGCGAAACGCTGTTGCAGGGTTTCACGGGACAATTTGCGATAAGCGGTATTGGTCGCGCCCCAAGCGAATGTCATCGAGCCGCCGATGTAGGTCGGCACGGCCGCCTGATAGAAGTGCCAGTCCGGGAACAGGCTGCGCAGACGCCCGGCGGTGGTTTTGACTTCTTCGATCTGCATGAACGGGGTGCCGTTCTGGGTGACCAGAATGCCGCCTTCGTTCAGGCAGCGACGGCAGGCCTGGTAGAAGTTTTCCGAGAACAGCACTTCGCCCGGACCGATCGGGTCGGTGGAGTCGGAAATGATTACGTCGAACTTTTCAGTGGTGGTCGCAACGAAGCGCATGCCGTCGTCGATCACCAGATTCAGGCGAGGATCTTCGAACGCACCTTTGGAGTGGTTCGGCAGGAATTCCTTGCACATGTCGACCACGGTGCCATCGATCTCGACCATGGTGATGTGCTCGATGCTGCGGTGCTTGGCCACTTCACGCAGCATGCCGCCGTCGCCGCCGCCGATGATCAGCACGCGCTTGGCGCTGCCGTGCGCCAGGATCGGCACGTGGGTGAGCATTTCGTGGTAGATGAATTCATCGGCTTCGGTGGTCTGGATCACCCCGTCCAGCGCCATCACCCGGCCCATGCGCGGGTTTTCGAAAATCACCAGGTGCTGGTGTTCGGTGCGCACTTCGTGCAGCAGTTTTTCCATGCGAAAACGCTGGCCGTAGCCTTCGTAGAGGGTTTCCAGGTATTCGCTGGTAGGGGTATTGCTCATGGGAAGTGCTCCGATGAATGCGGGTGGCAACGGACGGTTACCCGCCCATGATGGCCAATCGAGCGGCTCGATTAACCAGGAAAGGCGCGCATTCTACGTCGCGGAAGATGACAGGTCGAACCTCTTGATCGGCTCACCTCAATCCCTTTGTAGGAGTGAGCCTGCTCGCGAAAGCGGTTTGCCTCTCACATTGATGTTGGATGTGGTGCCGCTATCGCGAGCAGGCTCACTCCCACAGGGGGAAAGTGTTGGCTCAGACCCGCACGTTGCCCCGTGGCCCGGCAATGGCCCAGATGATCAGGCCCAACACCGGCAGGAACGCGATCAACAGCACCCAGAGGATTTTCATCCCGGTGGTGGCGCCACTTTTAAACACGTTGATGATGGCCCAGATATCCAGCACGAAAATGATCAAGGCGACCAGGCTGTTGAACGTAGAACCCATGGTGACGCTCCCTAAGAGTGATGTGCACCCTTAGGATAGCCGGGCGTTGCGAGGGTTCCGCTTTTTATACGTGAATCGCGATCTTCAGCGCTTCCAGCGACGGCGCAGCGGTGATGCCGACTTCGGCGCACAGCTCCAGCACGCGCGGCACGTCGTTGCCGTAGACCAGCACCACTTGCAGCTCGTCGTCGAGCAACTGGCTGAAGTTCATCAGCGTGTAACCGCCGTTTTCCTTGTTCATGCTGCCCATCTGCACCTGGATGCGGTTGAGCGCGGTCAGGGCTTCGGTCTTGGCCAGTTGCTTGGGTTTGATATTGAAATCAACGCCAGGGCCGAACGAGGCGACGATCTGGGCGAACAAGTCCATGTAGGTATCGGCCTGGAACAGCACCGTCTCCGGCAGGCTGCCGACCACCACCCATTCACCCAGCGGGATCGGGAAGGTGTCGTCGTAATTGATATCCGGGTTGGCTATCAGGAAAGCCTGAGGATCGGCATAAGCCTGAGCCGCTTCGTCAGCGACCTTGAGGATTTCGTCATCGCTCATGCACCCGGAGCTGATTTTGCTGATGAGTTCGACGAGTGCGGCTTTCATGAGGTGATCCTGTAGCGAATGAATTTTGAGGGCGCGAAGGATAGCGCATTGATTGCGTTTGGCCCATTCGCGAGCAGGCTCGCTCCGACTTTGGAATGCATCCTCCTGTGGGAGCGAGCCTGCTCGCGAAGACATACTGTCAGCCAATCAGTTTTTCCAGCTGGGCGATAGTGTCAACTGCGCCGAGGGTTTTCGCGGCATCGAGGACCGACACGCCGTCGGCGTCCTTGGCTTTCGGATCGGCACCTTTGCTGATCAGGTAGTCGACGATTTCGACACGGTTGAACATCGCCGCCATCATCAGCGCAGTACGGCCATCAAACGATGAACCTTCCACTTGCGCGCCGCCCTCGACCAAGGCCTTGACCACCGCCAGGTCGCCCTTGAACGCGGCACCGGCAATCGGGCTCTGGCCGTTGTCGTTGCGGATTTCCGGATCGGCCTTGTGTTCGAGCAGGACTTTCACGGTGTCCACGTGGCCGTGGTAGGCGGCCAGCATCAGCAAGGTGTCGCCCTTGTGGTTACGCAGGTTGGGCGGCAGGCCTTTGGTCAGCAGCGCAGCCATCATGGCCGCATCGCCCTCGCGCGCCTTATTGAATACCTGTTCGGCAAATTCAGCGGCTTCTTCGGGGGTCATCTGGCGGCTTTGGTCTGACATCGGGGGCTCCCTGTTCGGTTATTCGCAAAGCCGACAGTTTCCCGAGCAGCCCCCACGCTGTCACTTGTTTTTTCTCAAGGGCGGCCATAGGCACATTCAATAGCGGTACTTGCCGCCGTGAATATCCGCCAGCACCTGCTCGGTCACCTGCACGTAAGTCTGGGTGCCGGGCAGCCAGGCGTAGATCGGGTCATCGCCGGTTTTGCCGGGGTCGAAGGCTTCGTCCTTGAGGCGTGTCTTCTGGTATTTGAAGGTCCCGGTGGTTTCCATTTTCACCTTCACTCGCAGGAACAGCGGCACCGCATAAGCCGGCATTTGCTGGCGAGCGAAATCCAGCAGTTCGCTGAAGTCCAGGGTGGCCAGGGATTCGGCCGGGGTAATCGCCGCCATGCCGGCACGCCCGTTGGTGTTGTGGACTTCTACGCCATAGGCCACGGCTTCGGCGATGTGCGGGTGTTGCAGAAGAATGTTTTCCACTTCCGTGGTCGAGACGTTCTCGCCCTTCCAGCGGTAGGTGTCGCCCAAACGGTCGACGAATTGCGCATGGCCGAAACCAATGTTGCGCAGGAGGTCACCGGTGTTGAAGTACCGATCGCCCTTCTTGAACACATCATGCAGCACGACTTTTTCGGTCTTTTGCGGATCGGTGTAGCCGTCCAGCGGCGCCTTGTCGTCGATCCTCGCCAGCAACAAACCCTGTGCGCCCTTGGCCACTTTGTTCATGAAACCCTTGGCGTTGCGAATCGGCTGGCCGCTGTCGTGGTCGTAGGCCACCAGTTCCCAGGCCATCAGCGAGAAACCGATGGTGTGGTCAAAATTGAGAATGTTGGTGAAGCCGATGTTGCCGTCGCTGGCCGCATACAGTTCACAGATATGCTCGACACCGAAACGGCTCTTGAAGGCGTCCCACGCGCCGGGTCGCAAACCGTTGCCGATCATCTTTGTCACGCCGTGCTGGCTGTCCTCGGCGCAGGTGGGTTGATCCACCAGATAGCGGCACAGTTCGCCGACGTAGCCGAGGGTGGTCGCGTGGTATTTGCGTACGTCATTCCAGAATTGGCTGGCGCTGAACTTGCGGCGGATGGCAAACCCCGAGGCACCGTTGATGGCCGAGCCCCAGCACACGCAGAGCCCGGTGGCGTGATACAGCGGCAAGGTGCAATAGACGATGTCGTGCGGCTGCATGTCCAGGGCGATCAGGCCGAAACTGGCGGAGCTGCGCATCCAGCGCCCGTGCTTGAACACGCCGGCCTTGGGCAATCCGGTGGTGCCCGAGGTGTAGATATAGAAGCAAGGATCGTCGAAAAAAACCTGCTGGCTGCTGGCTGGGTTGTCGTCGACCGCGTCGACACTGGCAGTCATCAGGTTGATGAAGCCGTCGGGGGCAATGCCCGGGTGGCTATGGGTGTCTTGATCGGCGACGAACCAGGTTCGCGCCGGCGCGATGGACACCCGTTCGCGGACCTGGGCAAACGCCGGGACCAGCTCGCCACCGACAATGATCGCCACCGGGGCCACCAGGTTCAGGCTGTGCGCAAGGGTATCGCGGGTCTGCGAGGTGTTGAGCAACGCGCTGATCGCGCCGACCTTGGCCACCGCCAGAATCGTCACCAGCAGTTCCGGGCGGTTCTCGATGAAGACCGCGACCACGTCACCCTTGCCGATGCCTTGGGTAATCAGATGATGGGCAATGCGATTCGCCCACTGATTGACCTGCGTATAGGTCAGCGTCACGTCGCCCTGCAGTAACGCGGGGCCATCGGGATTGCGCAACGTCGCCTGTTCGAAACACCAGCCCAGGCCACACGGTTGGGTCGGATCCTTGACGTTGGCGACTTTCAGGCCTTTCACCACGCGGGGGATGGCTCTGGCGATCGTCGGCAGTTTGCGGAGCATCATGCCCCAGGTAATCGTGTCGTTCGGCCTGCGTTTCATCTGTGCTCCCGCTGATTTTTTTATTGTCGGGCCGCGTTCCATGAGCTCGAAAATACGTCAGCGGTTCTTGGGCTGTACACGCGGATTTTGCAATGTTTTGTATCCGCAGCCCTGCAAACGGACGATGAACCTCGACGTGCGCATTGGTTCCATCTAAACAGCAACGATCTTTCAAAATGCAGGATGCACGATGGCCATTCATGCAGATTGCACGAAAGCAAAAACCAGCCTAAAAATTAACTTATTGATTTATAACGATTTTATTAAATTAAAATACTGGCACAATCGCTGCAACTACCTCTCCATGCTTGCCATTCACGTGCAAACGGAGCTGATAGACATGAGCCTGATCCAAGAAAAATTTACCTCCCTGTTCTCCAACTTCGAAGTCACCACCCAGGCGCGTCCTGACGGCGGGATTCTGCTGACCCTGCGCAGCAGCGAAGGCCGGGTGTTTAAACGTTCGCTCTCCTACCAGCAATTGCACGCCGGTGACCAACTGACCTGGGCCATCAGTGCGATTCGCCGTGACTTGGCCGAACAGGCCAGCGAACTGCCGCAGATCTCCATGCTGCAAAGCCAGCAACGGTTTGCACTGCCGACTTATCACTCGGCGTAAATCAATCTGACGGCAACATAAAACACTGTGGGAGCGAGCCTGCTCGCGAAGAGGGTGTATCAGTCGAGATTGATATTGACTGATACGCCGCTTTCGCGAGCAGGCTCGCTCCCACAGGTCATTTACCTTGATTTTAGAAAGTGGACAGATCTACCCGTGCGAAGCTGTCGACGGTCAGATGGCCTGCGAGCTCCCCGCCCTCTCGCGCCAACCCGCAGGTCGCCATGCCGGCCGTGCGCGCTGCGTCCAGTTCTTCGACGATGTCGGACAGAAACACAATCTGCGCGGGTTCAAGACCGATGGCCTGAGTGATGCGCTGATAGGACTGCGCTTCCCGCTTGGGCCCCGACGTGGTGTCGAAATAGCCGCTGAACAGTGGCGACAAATCCCCCGCCTCCGAACAGCCGAAAATCAGCTTTTGCGCCTGAATCGAGCCCGAGGAATACACAAACAGTTGATAGCCTTCCTGATGCCAGCGCTTGAGCGCTTCAACCGCATCCGGGTAAACGTGGCCCTTCAGCTGCCCCGCCTGATAACCCTGCTCCCAGACCATGCCTTGCAACGCTTTGAGCGGCGTGGCTTTGCGGTCTTCGGCGATCCAGCCCAAGAGAATGGCGATCACCCGCTCAACGTCGGCGTCCGGCTCGGCGCTGTCGCGTCGCACGGCCGACAGTTGCTCAGCCACATCGGCGCGTTCGGCGTGCTGACGGACAAACTCCGGCAGGTGTTTGGCCGCGTAGGGAAACAGCACGTCGAACACAAAACTCACCGCGCTGGTGGTGCCTTCGATGTCGGTGAGAATCGCTTTGATCGGCATCGGTTCAGTCCTCAAGACGCGGGAAGCGGCTGGCGATGTCTTCGCCGGTGAAGTTGGCCACCCAGCCTTCAGGGTTGTTGAACAGGCGGATCGCGACGAAATGCGGATGCTCGCCCATGTCAAACCAGTGCGGCGTGCCGGCCGGCACCGAGATCAGGTCGTTCTTTTCGCACAGCACCGCGTAGACGTAATCGTCGATGTGCAGGGTAAACAGGCCACGACCCGCCACAAAAAACCGCACTTCGTCTTCGCCATGACGGTGTTCGTCGAGGAACTTGGCGCGCAGTTCGGCTTTTTGCGGGTGATCGCTGTTCAGGCTGATGACGTCGACCGTGATGTAACCGCGCTCGGTCATCAATTTGTCGATCTGTTCCTGGTACGCGGCGATCACTTCTTCCTGACTGGCACCGGGCTGGATCTTCGCCGCCGCTTGCCAGCGGTCGAAACGCACGCCCTGCTCGGCCAGGGTCGAGGCGATGTCTTCGAAATGGGTCAGCACCTTGTTCGGCAGGTCAGGGCTTGAGACGTGGTAAACGGACAGGCTGCTCATCAGGGCAACTCCTTAACGGTTCATGCGTTACGGTTGAAGAGCGCGCGCGTCTTCAACTCGCACTCGAACAAAAATTCAAAGGCCTCAATCTGCCGCAGCGCATCGCTCATGCGCGCGCCCCAGGTGTAGAGGCCATGGCCGCGAATCAGGTAGCCAACGCAATCGGGATGGGCGTCCAGCCAAGGCTGCACCTTGGCGGCGAGGCGCGCAATATCCTGATCGTTGTCGAAAATCGGTACGCGCACCCGCGACTCGTGGGTCGACACGCCGCTGAAGGCTTTTTGCAGTTCGTAGTCTTCGAACTCGATGAAATCTTCCGGGGTCAGGCGCGACAGCACCGTGGCGTTCACCGAATGGGTGTGCAGCACCGCGCCGATCTCCGCGCGCCAGCTATAGAGCTGGGTGTGCAGCAGGGTTTCGGCGGACGGCTTTTTACCCGGTTCCAGGCTGTTGCCCGACAAATCGGTGGCGAGCACATCGTCGAGCCCCAACTGACCTTTGTGCTTGCCGGACACCGTCAGCAGCGCTTCGCTCGGCGACAGGCGCGTCGAGTAGTTGCTGCTGGTGGCCGGTGACCAGCCGCGGCCATACAGAAAACGCCCGGCGTCGATGATTTCCTGGGCGAGGTGTTCACGGGTAAGGCTCATGGCCTGTCCTCTTGCAGTCGTGTGGCAATGATAACGGCAGCCGCCAGGGCTGCGAGGCTTGCAATACTAAAGGTCAACGGCGCGCCGAGGGCATTCCAGCTGTAGCCGGAATACAACGCGCCCAATGCGCCGCCGGTGCCGGCCAGTGCGGCATAAAGCGCCTGGCCCTGCCCTTGCTGGCGTGCGCCGAAACTACGTTGCACGAACTGGATGGCAGCGGCGTGAAAGCTGCCGAACGTCGCCGCGTGCAGCACCTGGGCAAACAGCAACACCCAGAGAAACTCGGCAAACGAACCGAGCAGCACCCAACGCAGGGCGGCCAGCAGGAAACTCGCCAGCAGTACCCGGCGCACAGAGAAGCGCGCAAGGATTTTGCTCATGGCCAGGAACATCAGCACTTCAGCGACCACGCCGACCGCCCAGAGCATGCCGATCACGCCACGGCTGTAGCCCAATCGTTCAAGGTGCAAGGTCAAAAACGTGTAATACGGGCCATGGCTCATCTGCATCAGCGCCACGCAGCCATAAAACGCCAACACGCCGGGGCTGCGCAATTGCTTGAGAAACCCGTCCCCCGCTTCACGAAGGCCCTGAACCGGTTGCGCGTTTGGCACCCACAGGCTGCTGACGACGATCCCGGCCATGATCAACACCAACGCCACCGGATAGATGTCGAGGCTGAGCCACTCAAACAATCGGCCCAGCAACACCACGGTAATGATGAAACCGATGGAGCCCCACAAGCGAATCTGGCTGTAGCGCGAGGTTTGGCCTTTCAAGTGAGCCAGGGTAATGACTTCGAACTGCGGCAATACCGCGTGCCAGAAGAACGCATGCAACGCCATGACCATCGCCAGCCAGGCGTAGGTCTTGCTGACGAAAATCAGTGAGAACGTCAGCAGCGTACACACCGCGCCGAAGCGCACGATGGCCAGGCGCCGGCCGGTGTAGTCACCCAGCCAGCCCCAGATATTGGGCGCGACGCAGCGCATCAGCATCGGGATGGCCACCAGCTCGCCGATGCGCGCACTGGAAAAACCCAGGTGATCGAAGTACAGCGCCAGAAACGGCGCTGTCGACCCGAGCAAGGCGAAATAGAACAGATAGAAACTGGAGAGCCGCCAGTACGGGAGCGCCGCCACGTTCGTCAGACCGCAGCGGCATTGAAGTCAGCCATTAAAGCTGACCCAGCACCGGGGTGCTCACGCGCACATCGGCGTTTTGCCCACGGTGACGCAACAGATGATCCATCAACACGATGGCCATCATCGCTTCAGCGATGGGTGTCGCGCGGATGCCGACGCACGGGTCGTGACGGCCCTTGGTGATGACGTCCACCGGGTTGCCATGAATGTCGATGGAACGGCCCGGCGTGGTGATGCTGGACGTCGGCTTCAACGCCAGGTGCGCGACGATTGGCTGACCGGACGAAATACCGCCCAGAATGCCGCCGGCATTGTTGCTGAGGAAACCTTCCGGGGTCATTTCATCGCGGTGTTCGGTGCCGCGCTGGGCAACGCTGGCGAAACCGGCGCCGATTTCCACGCCTTTCACCGCGTTGATGCTCATCAGCGCGTGGGCCAGTTCGGCATCGAGGCGGTCGAAAATCGGCTCGCCGAGGCCAGGCATTACGCCTTCAGCCACGACGGTGATTTTCGCGCCGACCGAATCCTGGTCGCGACGCAACTGGTCCATATAGGCTTCCAGCTCCGGGACTTTGTCCGGGTCAGGGCTGAAGAAAGCGTTCTCTTCCACCGAATCCCAGGTCTTGAACGGGATTTCGATCGGGCCGAGCTGGCTCATGTAGCCGCGAATGACAATGCCCTGGGTGGCCAGGTATTTCTTGGCAATCGCGCCAGCCGCTACGCGCATGGCTGTTTCCCGCGCCGAACTGCGACCGCCGCCACGGTAATCGCGCTCACCGTATTTATGGTGGTAGGTGTAGTCGGCGTGGGCCGGGCGGAACAGGTCCTTGATTGCCGAGTAGTCCTTGGACTTCTGGTCGGTGTTGCGGATCAGCAGGCCAATGGAGCAGCCGGTGGTGCGGCCTTCGAACACGCCAGAGAGGATTTCGACTTCGTCGGCTTCCTGGCGTTGCGTGGTGTGACGGCTGGTGCCAGGCTTGCGGCGGTCCAGGTCACGCTGCAAATCCTCCAGAGAAATCTCCAGCCCCGGCGGGCAGCCGTCGACAATGGCGACCAACGCCGGACCATGGCTTTCGCCCGCGGTGGTGACAGTGAACAGCTTGCCGTAGGTATTGCCGGACATGCAGGACGCTCCGTGAAATAGAACCTGAATACGTAATGCGCGCCAGTATACGCAGGCTACCCAAGTAGTTCATCCTCGAACCTTATGGGTGCCTGCGAGTCCAACCGGCACCTTTGTGAATGATGGCGTGATGATGCTGCGAGTTTTAGCCTTGAGTCTGACCTTGTTTACCGGCTACGTGCAGGCCACCGTCCTGCAACGACCTATTACGCTGGATACCGGCACCGGTGAGCTTTTCGGCTCACTGTTGCTGCCCAAATCCGACAATCCTGTGCCGGTCGTCCTGATCATTTCCGGCTCCGGTCCTACGGATCGTGACGGCAATAACACCGACGGCGGGCGCAATGACAGCCTCAAACGGCTGGCCTGGGTGCTGGCCAAACACAACATCGCCAGCGTGCGTTACGACAAACGCGGTGTGGCAGCGAGCCTTGCCGCCACGCCGGACGAACGCAATCTGTCGGTTGAAGCCTATGTGGCCGATGCCGAAGCCTGGGGCAAAAAGCTGAAAAGTGATCCGCGTTTCGGCCCGCTGATTCTGCTCGGCCACAGCGAAGGCGCCTTGATCGCCACCCTGGCGGCGCCGAGTGTGGACGCCGCGGCGGTCATCTCGCTGTCCGGCAGCGCTCGCCCGGTCGATCAAGTGTTGCGTCAACAGTTGAGCAATCAACTGCCACCGGCGCTGATGCTGCGCAGCAATGAGCTGCTCGACAGCCTCAAGGCCGGTCACACCGACGACAACGTGCCGCCTCCCCTTCAGACGATTTTCCGCCCGAGTGTGCAGCCGTACCTGATTTCATTGTTCCGTCAGGACCCGGCGGCAGCGTTCGCCAAATTGAAGATGCCGGCGTTGATCATTCAGGGCAGCAACGACATTCAGGTCGGTGTCGGTGACGCCAGGCTGCTGAAAGCCGCCAAACCGGATGCCGAGCTGGCGTTGATCGAGGGCATGAACCACGTCATGCGCATCGTTCCCAACGACGTCAAACGGCAATTGGCCTCGTATAAAGACCCGCAATTGCCACTGGCGGCCGAGCTTGGCACGCGCATCCTCGGGTTTATTGACGGACTTCGCCCCAGTTAAGCGCTGTTAGCCCTCCAGTCCTGTCAAAAACGGCCGATAAGCCTTTGTCGCCAGCGCAATGGCTGGCGGCAGGGCTTGGACAGGATCTCGCCGTTATGACTGATACCCAGACTTCACCCGACACCACCGCTGAAAAAGACGCACCGCCAGCGGTTGAGCTGCCGTGGGCGGACGTCCACGTCGAGCACCACAAGATGCTCCGTCTGGCGCCGCTGAAAACCGACCGCAACACCGGCGGGCGACCGCTGCGCTTTGTCGAATTCGGCTATGCCGAACGCAACAGCAAGGAGCAGAGCCTGATGCGCATGAGCATCACCCTGCCCGGCCAGCGTGTGCGCAAAGAACAGAATCACCTCGACGTGTGGGTCGATCACACCACCAAGCGTGTGCATTTCGGGCCTGACAGTGGCCTGCAGATTGAACCGATGAACCGTGGCATCGGCCGCTTCATGGCTGCTCAAGGGATTACCTGGGCGAAGAAGCGCTGGTCCGGTTACACCGTCGACGGCATGGATCTGAACAACAAGGATGCGCTGAACGAAGACACCCGCCTGCGCCGCGATCACTTCCTCAAGGCCCATGGTTTTGAAGTGGTGTATGCCGACGCCCAGCATTTGAAGGGCAGCGTCAAAGACGTGCAGGTCGGTGACCTGTCGGGCGAGTGGAACACTGAAAAGCTGCAACTGGTGGAAATTCTCGAAGCCGCGCAGATGCTTCAGCAGGCCGAACAGAACCTGGCCGAGCAGGAAGTGAAGCTGAAGAAGCACGAGGAAAAAGTCAGCAAGTACAAGCGTGAAGACGCCGGGCTGCGCTTTACCATTACATGCCTGGTGGCGTTTGCGGTGTTTCAGGCGGGGTTGTTGATCTGGATTGCTACACACCGCTGATGGCTTTTTGTGGCGAGGGGGCTTGCCCCCGTTGGGCTGCGAAGCGGCCCCAAAAAGAGGGACTGCTGCGCAGTCCAACGGGGGCAAGCCCCCTCGCCACAAAAGCGGATTCAGTCAGACGCGAGAAGCGAACAGTGCCTGATGATCGCGGCACTGTTCAGCCGTCAACATGAACACCCCATGCCCGCCACGCTCGAAATCGAGCCACGCAAAATCGACTTCCGGGTACAGCGCGTCGACGTGAACCTGGCTATTGCCCACCTCGACAATCAGCAAACCCTTCTCGGTCAGATGATCTGCGGCTTCAGCCAGCATGCGCCGTACCAGGTTCAAGCCGTCATCGCCACACGCCAGGCCCAGCTCCGGTTCGTGCTGATACTCGTCCGGCATATCGGCGAAATCTTCCGCGTCGACGTAGGGCGGGTTCGACACGATCAGGTCGAAACGTTGACCCGGCAAACCATCAAAGCCATCGCCCTGAACCGTGTACACGCGCTCATCGACACCGTGACGCTCGATGTTCTGATTGGCCACTTCCAGCGCTTCGAACGACAAATCCGCCAGCACCACTTCGGCGTTCTGGAACTCGTAGGCGCAGGCGATACCGATGCAACCGGAACCGGTGCACAGGTCGAGAATGCGCGCAGGCTCGGCACCCAACCACGGCTCGAAGCGTTTTTCGATCAGCTCGCCAATCGGTGAACGCGGGATCAGCACACGTTCGTCGACGATGAAGGACATGCCGCAGAACCACGCTTCGCCCAACAGGTAAGCGGTCGGAATGCGTTCTTCGATGCGGCGCTTGAGCATGCGTTGCAATTTGACCAGCTCATCGTCTTCCAGCGCGCAGTCGAGGTAGCTGTCGGCGATTTCCCACGGCAAGTGCAAGGCACCCAACACCAGTTGACGGGCTTCGTCCCAGGCGTTGTCGGTCCCATGCCCGAAAAACAGATCCTCCCCATGGAAGCGGCTGACGGCCCAACGGATGTGGTCACGCAGGGTACGAAGGCGGGAAGTGATCACGGCGGCAAACTCCAGAAAAAACGACTGGCGATTCTAACAGCCAAAACGCGCCACGACGACGCAGGAAAAACACCGGACCAGATGTAGGACCTATCCCTTTTTGCCGCTGGCTATTGAACAAATCCGCTGACTTGACAAGGCTGCGAGCCAGTAATGACGGCGCCTACGATAGTAGCGATTCACAGAACCGCTCAGCCAGAGGACAATGTCGCAAAAGCCCCACTCCAAGGAGCCCCAGAATGTCCGTTCCAAAAACGATGTTTCAACTCAGCGGCCGCGGTTACGCAGCAGCCAATCTGAGCCATGCGACCCTTGTCATCATCGATGCCCAGAAGGAATACCTCAGCGGTCCGCTGGCCCTGAGCGGCATGGACGCTGCCGTCGCGAACATCAAGCAATTGCTGGCGGCTGCCCGCGCGGCCGGCCGCCCCATCGTGCATGTACGCCACCTCGGTACGGTCGGCGGGCTGTTCGACCCACAAGGCGAGCGCGGTGAGTTCATCCCCGGCCTTGAGCCACAGGCCGACGAAACCATCCTCGGTAAATTGCTGCCGAGTGCTTTCCACGGCACCGAACTGGCCAAACGACTGGAAGACCTCGGCGCCCTTGACCTGATCGTCTGCGGTTTCATGAGCCATTCCAGCGTCAGCACCACGGTGCGTGCCGCAAAGAACCTGGGTTTCCGTTGCACGCTGGTGGAAGACGCCTGCGCCACGCGCGACTTGCCTTACAAGGGCGGCGTACTGAGTGCCGAGCACGTTCAGCAGACCGAAATGGCGATCATGGCGGACAATTTCGCCACCCTCGCGCTCACTCACGATCTGATTTGATCGGCCCACGATGAGCGGCCAATAGCGCCGCTCATCTGCAAAAGCCTCTCGTTTGCCGCAATTGTCTTAGCCTCAGGAACATCCCGGTCAACTCCCGGTCGAAGGGCCGATACCCATTGAGGAAGGTCGGAATGAAGTTATCCGATGGTTTTGACGCTCGCCGCTTGCGGCCCAAAGGCCAACGCAACTGGCGTTTTCGTATTGGCGCGGCGTTTGCCGCGCTGCTGGCAACGTGCGGTGTATTGCTCGCCATGGCCGCTGCCGCCAGCCTGTTTGGCCACGTCCCCGCGCTGGGCGAACTGAACACCAGCCGCACCGGTGCGGCGGTGGTCCTGGCGGTCGGCCTGTTCGTGCTGTACCTCGGTGTGTGGCTGTGGCGTCGCTGCCGGCGCCGTTCGCGTCAGTCGCGTGAGCTGAACATGTCCCCGCACCTGATGAAAAAACACGATTGAACCGAGGCCTGGCATTTGCCGGGCCTCAATTGTTATGGATAGCGCCTCGACTTGGGTAAACTGGCCGACCTTCGCGGAGGCTGACATGCAAGACGACGATTTTTCCCTGTTCAAAAGTGCGATCCAAGGCGTCAAGCCGATCAAGCACGATCGCGCCGAAACCGGCAAACCCAAGGCCGACCGCGCGCAAATCGCCAAGCTGCGTCAAGCCGCAACCATTCGTACCGATGCCACGACCGTGGATGGGCTGTCCGATCAGTTCGTCATCGATGTCGGTCCGGAAGACGAGTTGATGTGGGCCCGTGACGGCGTCCAGGAAAGCCAGATGCGCAAACTCAAGATCGGGCAGATTCCGTTCGAGGGCAGCCTCGACCTGCACGGCATGAGCGTGGAAAAGGCTCGGGAAACTCTCTGGGCTTTCCTGGCCGAAGCCACCAAGTTCGAAATTCGCTGCGTGCGCGTCACCCACGGCAAAGCCGTGCGTCTGGACGGCAAGCGGCCGATGATCAAGAGTCACGTCAATACGTGGTTGCGCCAGCATTCACAGGTGCTCGGCTTCACCTCGTGCCAGGCTAAACATGGCGGCGCCGGAGCGGTTTATGTGATGCTCAAACGCACCATGATGGAAGGTCGCGACGAGTAAAGCTGTCGCGTCATGCTTGCAGCGCCGTGTTTGCCACCGTACCCTTGCCCTTTGCGAAAATCCCCACAGGTAGTTTCATGTCCCTGGAACAGAATTACACCGCGATTCTCGGCCAACTGGGCGAGGACGTCTCCCGCGAGGGCCTGCTCGACACGCCAAAACGTGCCGCCAAAGCCATGCAGTACCTTTGCCGCGGCTATGAACAGACATTGGAAGAAGTCACCAACGGTGCCTTGTTCAGCTCTGACAACAGCGAAATGGTGCTGGTCAAGGACATCGAGCTGTACTCGTTGTGCGAACACCACCTGCTGCCGTTCATCGGCAAGGCACACGTCGCTTACATCCCGAGCGGCAAAGTATTAGGCCTGTCGAAAGTGGCGCGCATCGTCGACATGTATGCTCGCCGCCTGCAGATCCAGGAAAACCTCAGCCGCCAGATCGCCGATGCGGTCCAGCAAGTCACCGGCGCCCTGGGCGTTGCGGTAGTGATCGAGGCCAAGCACATGTGCATGATGATGCGCGGTGTGGAGAAACAGAATTCGTCGATGATCACGTCGGTGATGCTGGGTGAGTTCCGCGAAAACGCGGCGACTCGCAGCGAGTTTCTCAGCCTGATCAAGTAACGTGCGGCACGAAGAAAACCGGCATTCATCGCCGGTTTTTTTTCGTCTGCAAAAAATCAGGTAAGCTGCGCGCCCTTCTTCATTCGCACTGTGAGGCTTTCAACGTGTTCGTAAAAGCGCTTCGTGTCGGCCTTGGCCAACTGATCATCTTCATTGACTTCATTACCCGTCCCGGCAAGAAGCAACGCCCAGCCGAGGTGCAGGCCAAGGTCAACACCGCTGCCAAGGACCTGACCCTGTATCAATTCCACGCCTGCCCGTTCTGCGTGAAAACCCGCCGCAGCCTGCGCCGCCTGAATGTGCCGGTGGCGCTGCGTGATGCGAAGAACAACGAACAGGATCGCCAGACCTTGCTGGAGCAAGGTGGCAAGATCAAGGTGCCGTGCCTGCGTATCGAAGAGAATGGCCAGACCACCTGGATGTATGAGTCCAAGGTGATCATTGATTATCTGGATAAGCGGTTTGCGGCTGCTTGATGGTTTTGTGGTCAGCTGACTGACGCCACCACCAATCCCCGTCAAAAATAAACCGGCCCTTGCGCCGGTTTATTTGTTTCTACCCTCCCCCTCAGGTGGCTGGTCTGGCCCCTTCGCGAGCAGGCTCGCTCCCACAGGTGACCGAGTTCTTTCAGGGGAATGCGGTCGAATGTGGGAGCGAGCCTGCTCGCGAAGGCGTCCGCACAGGCGATATATCCCTATCGCCAAACTTTTCGTAAACAAAATCAAAAACATTATTTGCTTTCTTTGTATACAAAAGCATAATCCACTTCGTGCGAGTTCCTGACCAAGCGGTCAACAAATTCGCAAGTGCCTCAAAGGTCCGCTGCCACCCTCATGGGTCCGGTCCTGGAAATAACAATAAAACTCTTGAGGAGTACTCGCTGTGGAAAGCCGCAAATCCGAAGCATCGACGCTGGAACTCTCGCCGCCGTTACGCAATGGCTTGCTTGAGCGCATCTTCAAACTCACCTTGCATGGCACCACGGTGAAGACCGAGCTGATTGCCGGTCTGACAACCTTCATCACCATGGCTTACATCATCTTCGTCAACCCCAACATCATGGCCGACGCCGGGATCGATCACGGCGCCGCGTTTGTGGCGACCTGCATCGCGGCGGCACTGGGTTGCCTGTTGATGGGTCTGTACGCCAACTGGCCGGTCGGCCTGGCGCCGGGCATGGGCCTGAACGCCTTCTTCACCTACACCGTGGTCGGCACCATGGGCTACAACTGGGAAACCGCCCTCGGTGCGGTGTTCGTTTCCGGTGTGTTGTTCATGATCCTGACCTTTTCCAGGATTCGTGAATGGCTGCTCAACAGCATTCCAGTGAGCCTGCGCTTCGCCATGGGCGCCGGCGTCGGTTTGTTCCTGGGGCTGATCGGCCTGAAAACTGCGGGCATCGTCGTCGATAGCCCGGCGACCCTGATCAAGCTCGGCTCCCTGCGCGAACCCGGCCCGTTGCTCGCCGCCATCTGTTTCCTGATGATCGCCATCCTCAGCTACCACAAAGTGTTCGGCGCGATCCTCATCAGCATCATCACCGTGACCCTGGCCGGTTGGGGCCTGGGCCTGGTGCATTACGAGGGCATCATGTCGGCCCCGCCGAGCCTGGCCCCGACCTGGATGGCAATGAACCTGGCCGGCGTGTTCAACGTCAGCATGATCAGCGTGGTCCTGGCGTTCCTCTTCGTGCACATGTTCGACACCGCCGGCACCCTGATGGGCGTGGCCCAGCGTGCCAACCTGGTGGGCGCGGATGGACGGATCGAAAACCTCTCCCGCGCCATGAAAGCCGATAGTGCTTCCAGCGTCTTTGGTGCGATCGTCGGTGTTCCGCCGGTCACCAGTTATGTTGAAAGTGCTGCGGGTGTTGCCGCGGGTGGTCGGACAGGTCTTACCGCCGTGACCGTCGGTGTGCTATTTATTGCGGCGATGTTCTTCGCACCACTGGCCGGGATGATTCCCGCCTATGCCACCGCCGGCGCGCTGATTTATGTGGCGATGCTGATGATGGGCGGTATGAAGCACATCGAATGGGACGAAGCGACTGACAGCATTCCGGCGATCGTGACCGCGATCATGATGCCGCTGACCTTCTCCGTCGCTGACGGCATTGCGCTGGGTTTCATCACCTACGTGGCGTTGAAGGCCGGCACCGGCAAGTACAAGGAAATCTCGGTCAGCTTGTGGGTGCTCTGCGCGATCTTCATCGCCAAGTTCATTTTCCTGTAAGCCGCCGACGTTTCAAAAACAGTGTTTAAAAACAGCCTCACCCCGCCGGGTGGGGCTTTTGCACAAAGGGAGGAAAGTGATGAGTCTGGAAACCTGGCTGCTGTTCAGCGGCGCTGCGCTGGTGGTGATCCTGATCCCGGGGCCCCTGTCGTTGCTGATGATCAGCAACAGTCTGAATTACGGTTTGCGCCGTTCTTACCCGGCGTTTCTCGGGGGCGTGATTGCTTCGATCTGCTTGCTCAGTGCTTCCGCGCTGGGTCTGGGCGCCTTGCTGCTGGCGTCGGAACAGCTGTTCAGCGCGTTGAAAGTCGTGGGAGCGCTGTACCTGTTCTACCTCGCCTGGCAGAGCTGGCAACAATCGCGTCAGCCATCGATGGGCGCCGAAGTGCCACAGGCGGCGCCGGTGCCACGCTTTCGTGCGCTGTTCGGCCGGGCGTTTGTGCTGGGTGCGAGCAATCCGAAAGACATTCTGTTTTTCGCCGCTTTCCTGCCGCAGTTTTTGAGTGCGGAACAACCATTCCTGCCGCAGTTGCTGGTGATGATTGCAACCTGGACCGTGCTCGACCTGATGTGCAAATTGGCTTATGGGTTGGGTGCGCATGGTGCGGCGCGGTACCTGCGCAGTGGCAAGGGGCAGAGCTGGTTTAACCGGGTCAGTGCGGGGTTGTTTGGTGGGGCCGGGGCTGCATCCCTTCTAAGCCGATAAAAGCAAAAGCTTCGCGAGCAGGCTCGCTCCCACATTGGTTTTGTATTGATCACAAATCCCCTGTGGGAGTGAGCCTGCTCGCGATGGCGTTAGACCGGACACCACATCCCTCAAGACGAAAAAAAGCCCGCAGTGTGAGCGGGCGAAAGACCAAAGAAGCTATATGCGCAGTCGCTTCCAGGTTGAGGCAGCTGCTTGGGGGATCAGCTGCCGCGGTACGTGGAATAGCTGTAGGGCGAGATCAGCAGCGGCACATGGTAGTGATCCTGTTCCGCAGAGATGCCGAAACGCAGCACCACTACATCGAGAAACGCCGGCTCCGGCAGCTGAACGCCACGGGCGCGGTAGTAGTCGCCCGCATGGAACTGAACCTGATAGACCCCGGTACGGTAGTCATCGCCTTGCAGCAGCGGTGCATCGACACGGCCATCGCTGTTGGTTGTCGCACTGGCGACCAATTCCAGCTGAGAACCTTCAACACGGTACAACTCGACCTTGATCGAGCTGCCCGGGCAACCGTGTGCAGCGTCCAAAACGTGTGTAGTCAAACGTCCCATTGATTCTGCGCGCCTGCCTGCGTGGAGCAGTCAGACCTCGCGCCTCCCGAAGTCAGTTGAAAGGAGACCGCACCGATTCGGAGCACGAATCACTGCGGCGAGCGACTGATTAAGACACTTTTCAAAAAAATTGTACACAATAAAAACGACATATTTACCGCCATGCCCGCCAGTCGGGAATTTGCAGCGAATTTATTGCCACGCCATACGATCAGCGGACCTTCTATCCCATAGCTGACCAGTCAGGCAGGTTTCTTGCAATACCATCCATTCATGACACTTCGCGAAAAATGCAAAAATTCAGGCTTACAAAGTGGATATAAAGTTGTATACAATCAGCCCATCGCTGTGACGCCAGCCTGAACTCCATCGCCAGGCGCCACACAACCTGTCAACACGAACAAGAAGGAAGACTGCAGTGAGCGCTGACTACCCACGCGACCTGATCGGTTACGGCAGTAACCCTCCTCACCCACACTGGCCGGGCAATGCCCGCATCGCCTTGTCGTTCGTACTCAATTACGAAGAAGGCGGCGAGCGCAATATCCTGCACGGCGATAAAGAATCCGAAGCCTTCCTCTCCGAGATGGTTTCCGCGCAGCCACTGCAAGGCGCGCGCAACATGAGCATGGAATCCCTTTACGAGTATGGCAGCCGTGCCGGCGTCTGGCGGATTCTGAAACTGTTCAAGGAATTCGACATTCCGCTGACCATCTTCGCCGTCGCCATGGCCGCCCAGCGCCACCCGGACGTTATCCGCGCGATGGTCGATGCCGGTCACGAGATCTGCAGCCATGGCTATCGCTGGATCGACTACCAGTACATGGACGAAGCACAGGAACGCGAGCACATGCTCGAAGCGATCCGCGTGCTCACCGAAATCACCGGTGAACGCCCGCTGGGCTGGTACACCGGCCGCACCGGTCCGAACACCCGTCGCCTGGTGATGGAAGAAGGCGGTTTCCTCTACGACTGCGACACCTACGACGACGACCTGCCCTACTGGGAACCGAACAACCCGACCGGCAAGCCGCACCTGGTGATCCCGTACACCCTGGACACCAACGACATGCGCTTTACCCAGGTCCAGGGTTTCAACAAGGGCGACGACTTTTTTGAATACCTCAAGGACGCCTTTGACGTCCTGTACGCTGAAGGCGCCGAAGCACCGAAGATGCTGTCGATCGGCCTGCACTGCCGCCTGATCGGCCGTCCGGCGCGTCTGGCGTCGCTCAAGCGCTTTATCGAATACGCTAAAAGTCATGAACAGGTGTGGTTCAGCCGTCGCGTCGACATCGCTCGCCACTGGCACGAAACCCACCCGTACCAAGGGGCTGCCAAATGAGCACCTTTCAAACGCTGAAGCCATCGAGCCTGAGCCGCGACACATTTGTCGCCGCCTTCGCCGACATCTACGAACATTCGCCATGGGTGGCCGAAAAGGCCTTCGACCTGGGCCAGGACGCCTCGATCGACGAGATCGAAACCCTGCACCAGCGCATGAGCGACATCCTGTTGAGCGCCGATCATCAAAGCCAACTGGCCCTGATCAACGCTCACCCGGACCTGGCCGGCAAAGCCGCCGTCCAGGGCCAATTGACCGAAGCCAGCACCAACGAACAGGCTGGCGCCGGTATTCACCAATGCACGGCCGAAGAGTTCCAGCGCTTCACCGAGCTGAACGACGCCTACAAAGCCAAGTTCAAGTTTCCCTTCATCATGGCGGTAAAAGGCAGCAACCGGCATCAGATCCTTGCGGCGTTCGAAACGCGCATTCACAACTCGGTCGACACCGAATTCAAATGCGCGCTGGCAGAGATCAACAAGATTGCGTTGTTCCGTTTACTGACCCTATAGCGAGCAGCCCTTGTAAAAAGCCCGGGCGAAATTGAACGCAGCAATCGCCCAAGGCGCTGCAAGCATCCCAAGCCAACTTATTAAAGGCAGACAAGAAGAATGAAAGCTTACGCCGTACCTTTCGAGAAGTTCGTCAACCTGGCCGACGCCCGCCTGGGCACCAAAATCATCTCGGTCACCGATGACTGGTTCGCTGATGCCAACCGCCTGTTCCAGCCGACCCCGGCTGTGTGGAAAGAAGGCGTGTTCGATGACAACGGCAAGTGGATGGACGGCTGGGAGTCGCGCCGCAAGCGCTTCGAAGGCTACGACAGCGCCGTGATCCGCCTCGGTGTACCGGGCTCGATCAAAGGCGTCGACATCGACACTTCATTCTTCACCGGCAACTTCCCGCCGTCGGCCTCCCTGGAAGCCTGTTTTCTGGCTGAAGGCGAGCCGACTGAAAACACCCAGTGGGTTGAAGTGCTGTCGGCCGTCGAGCTGCAAGGCAACAGCCACCACTTCCACGAAATCAACAACGATCAGGCGTTTAGCCACCTGCGCTTCAACATCTACCCGGATGGCGGCGTGGCCCGCCTGCGTGTGTACGGCGTGCCGCACCGCGACTGGTCCGCTGTGGGCGACAACGAGCAAATCGACCTGGCCGCAGCCCTCAACGGTGGCCGCGCCCTCGCCTGCTCCGACGAACACTTCGGCCGCATGAGCAACATCCTCAACCCGGGCCGTGGCATCAACATGGGCGACGGCTGGGAAACCGCACGTCGTCGTACCCCGGGCAATGACTGGGTGATCGTCGCGTTGGGCCATGCCGGTGAAGTCGAGAAAGTCATCGTCGACACCCTGCACTTCAAGGGCAACTACCCGGACACCTGCTCGATCCAGGCCGCATTCGTCAAGGGCGGCACCGACAGCCAGATCGAAACCCAATCGTTGTTCTGGCGCGAACTGCTGCCGGCGCAGAAACTGGAAATGCACGCCGAACACACCTTCGCCGAGCAGATCAAGGCACTGGGCCCGATCACCCACATCCGCCTGAACGTGTTCCCGGATGGTGGTGTGAGCCGCCTGCGCGTTCTCGGCAAGGTATCGAAGTAAGCGGTGAGGCCATTCGCGAGCAAGCCCGCTCCCACATTTGAAATGCATTCCCCTGTGGGAGCGGGCTTGCTCGCGAAGACGTCAGAACTAACAACATAGAATTTTGGATAAGAACAGCATGCGCACACTGACGATTGAACCGCTGACCAAAGAAGCCTTCGCCCCTTTCGGTGACGTGATAGAAACCGACGGCAGCGATCACTTCATGATCAACAACGGTTCGACCATGCGCTTTCATAAACTGGCGACGGTGCAAACCGCCACGCCAGAAGACAACGCGATCATCAGCATCTTCCGCGCCGACGCGCAGGACATGCCGCTGACCGTCAGCATGCTGGAGCGTCACCCGCTGGGCAGCCAGGCGTTTATTCCGCTGCTCGGCAACCCTTTTCTGATCGTGGTCGCGCCACTTGGCGATGAACCTGTATCAGGCTTGGTCCGCGCCTTCGTCACCAACGGCAGGCAGGGCATTAATTACCATCGCGGCGTCTGGCACCACCCGGTGCTGACGATCGAAAAGCGGGATGACTTCCTGGTGGTTGATCGCAGTGGCACAGGCAATAACTGCGATGAGCATTTTTTCAAAGAGGATGAGCGTTTGATCCTTGCCCCCCACCAATAAGAGAAGGTCTGATCACTCGACAACAGAGTGACAGGCGAGAGGTAAAGACTGTGGAAGCACATCTGTTTGAATGGCTGAACCTGAGCGTGCGCTGGGTTCACATGATTACTGGCGTGGCCTGGATCGGTGCGTCGTTCTATTTCGTCTGGCTGGAAAACAACCTCAATCGGGTCAACCCGAAAAGTGGTCTGGCGGGCGATCTGTGGGCGATCCACGGCGGCGGTATCTATCACCTGGAAAAATACAAACTGGCTCCACCGACCATGCCGGACAACCTGCACTGGTTCAAATGGGAAGCCTACTTCACCTGGATGTCGGGGATCGCGCTGCTGTGCGTGGTGTTCTACTCCAACCCGACGCTGTACCTTCTGGCACCGGGCAGCAGCCTGAGCGGCCCTGAAGGTGTCATGTTGGGCATCGGCTCGCTGTTCGTCGGCTGGTTCGTCTACTCCTTCCTGTGCGACTCGGCCCTGGGCAAACGCCCTGCCCTGCTAGGTGGAATCCTGTTCGTGCTGATCATTGGCGCAGCCTACGGCTTCAGCAAAGTGTTCAGCGGTCGTGGTGCGTACCTGCACGTCGGCGCGATCATCGGCACCATCATGGTCGGCAACGTGTTCCGCATCATCATGCCGGCGCAACGCGCACTGGTCGCGGCGATCGCCGAGAACCGCACGCCGGATCCGGCACTGCCAGCCAAAGGCTTGCTGCGTTCGCGTCACAACAACTACTTCACCTTGCCGGTGCTGTTCATCATGATCAGCAACCACTTCCCGAGCACTTACGGCAGCCAATACAACTGGCTGATCCTGGCCGGGATCGCGGTGCTGGCGGTGTTGGTGCGTCATTACTTCAACACCCGTCATGACAGCCACAAGTTCGCCTGGACGCTGCCAGTGGCCGCCGTCGGCATGATCAGCCTGGCTTACGTCACCGGCCCTGCGCCGATGACCAGCCCGGACGTGGCCAAGGCGCCTGCGAAGATCGAATACCAACCGCTGCCGGAAACGGCTGTGGGCGGTGGTATGAAACCCGCCGAAGCCAAACCCGCAGAAGCACCCGCCGCCGCCCCCGTTCAGGCGTCTAACGCCGGCCCTGGTTTCGACAAGGTCCACAGCGTGATTCAAGAGCGTTGCGCGGTTTGCCACTCGGCCAAACCGACCAGCCCGCTGTTCAGTGCCGCGCCTGCCGGAGTGATGTTTGATACCCCCGAGCAGATCCGCCAGAACGCGCCGCGCATCCAGGCTCAGGCCGTCACCAGCCAGATCATGCCACTGGGCAACATCACGCAGATGACCCAGCAGGAACGTGACCTGATCGGTGCCTGGATTGTGCAGGGAGCCCAGACCAACTAAGCAACACAGAAGCCTGTGAAGAGCAGGCTTTTAGTGGCGAGGGGGCTTGCCCCCGTTCGGCTGCGCAGCAGTCGCAAACTGAGTAATCGCGATCTGCCTGAAGGTATGCGGTGACAGGTTTTGGGGCGCTTCGCGGCCCAACGGGGGCAAGCCCCCTCGCCACAGATCCACCTGATTCGAAAACAGCGGCCAGCAGCACGACCGCTGTACATCACAAGAATAAAAAAGATCCGAGGTGTTGCATGTCCGAGCTATCCGAAGCGCGCATCCCCGACGCACCCGCCATTCAGCGTTTGCCCCTTTTGCAACTGATCCTGGTCGGTCTGCAACATGTCTTGCTGATGTACGGCGGCGCCATCGCGGTGCCGCTGATCATCGGACAGGCCGCTGGCCTGAGTCGTGAAGAAATCGCCTTTCTGATTAACGCCGACCTGCTGGTTGCCGGCATCGCCACCATCGTCCAGTCGCTGGGCATTGGCCCCATGGGCATCCGCATGCCGGTGATGATGGGCGCCAGTTTCGCCGCCGTCGGCAGCATGGTCGCCATGGCCGGCATGCCTGGTATCGGTCTGCAAGGGATCTTCGGCGCGACCATCGCCGCCGGGTTCTTCGGCCTGCTCATCGCACCGTTCATGTCCAAAATCGTGCGCTTCTTCCCGCCTCTGGTGACCGGCACGGTCATCACCTCGATCGGTTTGTCGCTGTTCCCCGTGGCCGTGAACTGGGCTGGCGGCGGTGCCGGCGCCACACAATTCGGCTCACCTATTTACCTGACCATCGCCGCGCTGGTGCTGGGCACCATTTTGCTGGTGCACCGTTTCATGCGCGGCTTCTGGGTCAATATTTCAGTGCTGATCGGCATGTGCCTGGGCTACGTGCTCTGCGGCCTGATCGGCATGGTCGACCTCAGCGGCATGGCACAAGCGCCATGGCTGCAATTCGTCACCCCGTTGCATTTCGGCATGCCCAAGTTTGAACTCGCGCCGATTCTGTCGATGTGCCTGGTGGTGGTGATCATCTTCGTCGAGTCCACCGGGATGTTCCTCGCGCTGGGCAAAATCACCGGCCAGGAAGTCTGCCCTCGGATGCTGCGTCGCGGCTTGCTGTGTGATGCTGGCGCCTCGTTCTTCGCCGGGTTCTTCAACACCTTCACCCACTCCTCTTTCGCGCAGAACATCGGCCTGGTGCAGATGACCGGCGTGCGCTGCCGTTCGGTGACCATCGTCGCCGGTGGCTTGTTGATCGTCTTGAGCCTGCTGCCCAAAGCCGCCTTCCTGGTGGCCTCGATTCCGCCAGCGGTCCTCGGCGGTGCGGCGATTGCGATGTTTGGCATGGTTGCCGCGACCGGGATCAAGATTCTTCAGGAAGCCGACATTGGTGACCGCCGGAATCAACTGTTGGTGGCCGTCAGCATCGGCATGGGCTTGATCCCGGTGGTGCGCCCCGAGTTCTTTGCCCACCTGCCGGTATGGATGAGCCCGATTACCCACAGCGGTATCGCCATGGCCACGATCAGCGCCCTGACGCTGAACCTGCTGTTCAACATTTTGGGTGGCGCAGAACGCGCGGCAATCAACGACTGCACCGCTCAGACTCACTGATCAAAACCCCTGAACAGGGCTGCCTTATGGCAGCCCATGGCTGCCTGCGCCTCAACAATAAAAACAAGAGGAAGCAACAGATGGTTTTTACCGACTCAAGCCGCTCGTTTTGCGACGAGCGACCAACTTCCGCCAACCGTGCCCCACACCTGTCGTCGGTGCGCTGTTGCGGGGCACTTGAGACCTGGCCGAGTAGTCAGTATTCTCCGCGGCCGCCTGAATCCGCTTTAAAAAAAAGCCCGGATTTAATTCCTGACCAGAAAGCCAGCTTATCCCGGCTCTGGACGGTACCAAGGCACTCCATACCCCCTCTCAATCGACTGTTTTTGAGCAGCCGAGCGGGAGTTTTTTTGCTTTTTGAAAGCCTTGGCGCAGCTCTTGCTAACAGCATTAAAGCTGACCGACTGGATGAGTTTTTACCGCTACAGAAACAGGCGCCACACCAGAGCGCCGAGCTTAAAAAAATAACGTGGAACCACCTACTTTTTGGGAGCAACCGAATGAAACGTACGTGCACCAGCCTGATGCTTGCGGGATCTTTACTGGCCGGCGGCCAGGCCATGGCCGGCGACCTGCTGCAATGGCAGACCAACAGCCTGACTTACCTGTACGGCAAGGATTTCCAGGTCAACCCGCGCATCCAGCAGACGGTGACCTTCGAACACGCTGATGGCTGGAAATACGGCGACAACTTCTTCTTCATCGACAAAATCTTCTACAACGGCAAGGAAGACGCCTTCGCGGGCAAGAACTCCCACTACGGTGAACTCAGCCCGCGCTTGTCGTTCAACAAAATTTTCGACCAGAAGTTCGAGTTCGGCCCAATCAAGGACGTCCTGCTGGCGATGACCTATGAGTTTGGCGAAGACGACACCGAGTCGTACTTGATCGGTCCAGGTTTCGACCTGTCCATCCCGGGCTTCGACTACTTCCAGTTGAACTTCTACAACCGTCACACCGAAGGCGGCCGTCCGGGTGACGATATCTGGCAGGTTTCTCCGGTCTGGTCCTACACCATTCCGGTCGGTAGCTCGGACGTGGTAATCGATGGCTTCATGGATTGGGTAGTCGACAACGACGTGAACAAGGAAGGCGAATACCACGCCAACCTGCACTTCAACCCACAGATCAAATACGACTTGGGCAAGGCACTCAAGCTGGGCGACAAGCAGTTGTACGTCGGTGTCGAGTATGACTACTGGAAAAACAAATACGGCATCGAAGACAGCCAGGGCTTCAAGACTGATCAGAGCGTGACCAGCTTCCTGGTCAAGGTTCACTTCTGATCTGGCGGCACCTGTAAGGCAGTCTTCGCGAGCAGGCTCGCTCCCACATTGGAATGTATTTCAACTGTGGGAGCGAGCCTGCTCGCGAATGGCCACACCGCAAAAAATCTCAAGCCGTAACCACAGACTCCGGCAACCCAAGAAACCGGCATAGTTCCTCACGCTTGGCCAACGCATCCCGCCGCCCCAGATCGATCAATTCGCTGCAATACCCCGCCTCGAACAGCAGATAACTCAACACCCCCGCCCCGCTCGTCTTCGTTGCCCCCGGCCCGCGTAGAAACAGGCGCAACGCCGCCGGTAATTCCTGCCGATGCCGCGCCGCAATCTCATCGATCGGCTGACTCGGCGAAATCACCAGCACCTCCACCGGCGCCACGCCCAATGCACGGGTTGGCGTACCCGCAGGCATCAAATGACTGAACTGATTCAGGCGCTGCAACAACTCGATGTCGCTTTCCAGGCTGTCAATGAACGTGCTGTTGAGCAGGTGCCCGCCGATCTGCGCCAGGGTCGGCTGTTGCCCGGTGTAGGCGCGTTGCAGCGGTTGCTGCGGGTCAACGCCGCGCGGATTGCCGCTGACACCCACCACCAGCACGCGACTGGCGCCCAAGTGCAACGCCGGGCTGATCGGCGCGGACTGGCGCACCGCTCCGTCGCCGAAGTATTCCTCGCCGATTTTCACCGGGGCGAACAGCAACGGAATAGCCGAACTGGCCAGCAGATGCTCGACACTCAATTGGGTCGGAATGCCGATACGCCGATGGCGCAGCCACGAATCGATGGTGCCGCCGCCCTGATAGAAAGTGACCGCCTGACCCGACTCGTAGCCGAACGCCGTCACCGCGACCGCCTGCAACTGCTTCTGGGCAATGGATTCGGCGATGCCGGCCATGTTCAGTTTGTCGTTGAGCAACCCACGCAGCGGCGAACTGTTGAGCAACGCCACCGGTACATGAGCACCCAGGCCCAACAAGCTGTGACTGACAAACCGACTGGCCTGATGGATGACGCCCGGCCAGTCACTGCGCAACACCAGATGGCTGCGAAAGCCCTGCCAGAACGCAGTCAAACGCTCGATGGCGCCGCGAAAATCCATCGCACCACTGGCGAGGCTGACCGCGTTGATCGCCCCGGCCGAGGTGCCGACGATCACTGGAAACGGATTCGCCGCGCCCAGCGGCAACAACTCGGCAATTGCCGCCAGCACGCCCACCTGATACGCCGCTCGAGCCCCGCCGCCGGAAAGAATCAACCCTGTAACCGGTTCAGCAGGACTCATCGCAACACTCCATGGCGCTTAAAGGGGTCAACCGCGTTTTTTGTACAGCTTGGGTTCGCCGGGTGGCCGGCTCTTGAAACGACGATGGGCCCAGAGGTATTGCTCCGGACATTCACGCAAGGCGCCTTCGACCCACTGATTGATGCGGATGCAGTCGGCTTCTTCGGTCTCGCCGGGGAAACCGTCGAGCGGCGCATGGATCACCAGACGATAGCCGCTGCCGTCCGCCAGACGCTCCTGGGTGAACGGCACCACCAACGCCTTGCCCAACCGCGCAAATTTGCTGGTGGCGGTCACGGTGGCCGCTTGAATGCCAAATAGCGGTACGAAAATACTTTGCTTGGCGCCGTAGTCCTGATCCGGTGCGTACCAGATCGCGCGGCCGGCGCGCAGCAGCTTGAGCATGCCGCGCACATCGTCACGCTCGACCGCCAGCGAATCGAGGTTGTGCCGCTCGCGACCACGGCGCTGGACGTAGTCGAACAGCGGGTTCTTGTGCTCGCGGTACATGCCGTCGATGGTGTGCTGCTGCCCCAACAGCGCCGCACCGATTTCCAGCGTGGTGAAATGCACCGCCATCAGGATCACGCCCTTGCCGTCGCGCTGGGCCTTTTTCAAGTGCTCCAGTCCTTCGACATGGGCCAGTTTGGCCAAGCGCTGACGCGACCACCACCAGCTCATGGCCATTTCGAAGAAGGCGATGCCGGTGGAGGCAAAGTTTTCCTTGAGCAGGCGCTTGCGCTCGGCAGCCGACTTTTCAGGGAAACACAGCTCGAGGTTGCGTTTGGCGATGCGCCGTCGGTCGCCGGCCGCCCGATACATCAAGGCACCGAGCAGGCGGCCGATGAATAGCAACGCCGGATATGGCAACTGAACAATCAGCCACAACAGCCCCAAGCCACACCACAGCGGCCAGAAACGCGGCATTAGAAATGTTTTTCGAAAACGCGGGCGATCCATTAAAGGTTCCGGAAAGACAATGGCCGCGCATTCTACATCGTTCGACCCGGCTTGCGGCTTGCGGGCGTTCTCGTTATAAGTCTCGGCACTTTTAGTGACAAGCCGTTGTATGCCGACCATGAGCCAAACCGAACCGCAAGACCAGGATCCCGTGTTCCAGTTGAAGGGCAGCATGCTTGCCATTACGGTGCTGGAACTGGCCCGCAACGACCTCGAGAACCTTGATCGGCAATTGGCCGCCAAGGTCGCTCAGGCGCCTAACTTTTTCAGCAATGCCCCGTTGGTGCTGGCCCTGGACAAGCTCCCGGCCAGCGAAGGCGCAGTGGATTTGCCGGGCCTGATGCGCGTCTGTCGCCAGCATGGCTTGCGCACCCTGGCCATCCGCGCCAGCCGCATCGAAGACATCGCCGCCGCCATTGCAGTCGATCTGCCGGTGCTGCCGCCGTCCGGCGCCCGTGAGCGTGCGCTTGACCCCCTCGAAGGCCAGGTGAAGAAAAAACCGGAAAAACCGCCGGAACCGACCATCAAACCGACGAAAATCATTACGTCGCCAGTACGTGGTGGCCAGCAGATTTATGCCCAGGGTTGCGATTTGGTGGTGATTTCCTCGGTCAGCCCGGGTGCGGAACTTCTCGCCGATGGGAACATCCATGTATACGGCCCGATGCGCGGTCGAGTGTTGGCCGGCGTCAAGGGCGACACGAAAGCCAGGATCTTCTGTCAGCAAATGAGCGCTGAACTGGTGTCCATCGCCGGCCACTACAAGGTCTCCGAGGATTTGCGTCGTGACCCTTTGTGGGGCGCGGGTGTACAGGTCAGCCTGTCCGGCGACGTGTTGAACATCATTCGGCTTTAACGGATACTGCCGCATTTTCCAAGCATCTCTAAAACGTAGCGAAAACGGCTCAAACGAAGTAGGAAAACGGCCAAAAGCAGTGTTTACCGGAGGTAAACCCCGCTCAGGACCGGTTTCCAGCCAAGGCTGTCCGACTGCAGTAGTTTTTCAAGAGATGTTTTTCAGGGGCTAAAAGTCCTTTTTCCTTAGGGGTGAAACACCTTGGCCAAGATTCTCGTGGTTACATCCGGCAAGGGTGGTGTGGGTAAGACCACCACCAGCGCCGCTATCGGTACCGGCCTCGCACTGCGTGGTCACAAAACAGTGATCGTCGACTTCGACGTCGGCCTGCGTAACCTCGACCTGATCATGGGTTGCGAGCGTCGCGTGGTGTATGACTTCGTCAACGTAGTGAACGGCGAAGCCAACCTGCAACAAGCCCTGATCAAAGACAAGCGCCTGGAAAACCTCTACGTCCTGGCCGCCAGTCAGACTCGCGACAAAGACGCGCTGACCGTGGAAGGCGTGGAAAAAGTCCTGATGGAGCTCAAGGAACAATTTGAGTTCGTGGTCTGCGATTCCCCGGCGGGCATCGAGAAAGGCGCCCACCTGGCCATGTACTTCGCTGATGAAGCGGTGGTCGTGACCAACCCGGAAGTGTCCTCGGTACGTGACTCGGACCGTATGCTGGGCCTGCTGGCCAGCAAATCGCGCCGTGCTGAACGCGGCGAAGATCCGATCAAGGAACACTTGCTGCTGACCCGCTACAACCCGCAACGCGTCAGCGATGGCGAAATGCTAGGCGTCGAAGACGTCAAAGAGATTCTGGCCGTCACCCTGCTGGGTGTGATTCCGGAATCGCAAGCGGTGCTCAAGGCTTCCAACTCGGGCGTGCCCGTGATCCTCGACGACCAGAGCGACGCCGGTCAGGCGTACAGCGATGCCGTCGATCGTCTGCTGGGCAAAACCGTGGAACATCGTTTCCTCGATGTCACGAAGAAGGGATTCTTCGAGCGCCTGTTTGGAGGTAGGTAATGAACATTTTTGACTTCTTTCGTGCCAACAAGAAGCCAAGTACCGCATCGGTAGCGAAAGAGCGTCTACAGATCATCGTGGCGCATGAACGCGGCCAACGCAGTACGCCGGACTACCTGCCAGCCTTGCAAAAGGAACTGGTTGAAGTGATCCGCAAGTACGTCAATATCGGGTCCGATGACGTGCACGTCGCTCTGGAAAACCAGGGCAGCTGCTCGATTCTGGAACTCAATATCACCCTGCCGGACCGTTAATCGATCCGGTCGGAGCCACGGCGGCTCAGGGCCCTTCTATCACTGGAAGGGACTTGAGCCGCCGTTGGCGTTTGTTACGAGGCTGTTTTAATGCCGTTGTCCAATGTCCACATTCTTCATCAGGACGCCGCCGTACTGGTGGTGAACAAACCGACCCTGTTGCTCTCCGTCCCTGGCCGGGCCGATGACAACAAGGACTGCCTGATCACCCGCCTGCAAGAAAACGGCTACCCGGAAGCGCGAATCGTCCATCGCCTCGACTGGGAAACCTCCGGCATCATCCTGCTGGCCCGTGACCCGGACACTCATCGCGAGTTGTCCCGGCAATTTCACGACCGCGAAACCGAAAAAGCCTACACAGCGCTGTGCTGGGGTCAGCCGGAACTGGACAGCGGCAGCATCGACCTGCCCTTGCGCTATGACCCGCCGACCAAGCCACGCCATGTGGTCGACCACGAATTCGGCAAACACGCCCTGACGTTCTGGCGTGTGCTGGAACGCTGTGGCGACTGGTGCCGCGTCGAGTTGACGCCGATCACCGGCCGCTCGCACCAACTGCGCGTACACATGCTTTCCATCGGCCACCCGCTGTTGGGTGACGGGCTCTACGCCCACGAGCAAGCCCTGGCCGCCTGGCCGCGCCTGTGCCTGCACGCCAGCATGCTCAGCTTCACTCACCCGCAAACTGGTGAGCGCTTGCGCTTCGAGTGCCCTGCGCCGTTCTGATCCCCGAGGTGCTTCCTGTGGTGAGGGGGTTTCCAGTGGCGAGGGGGCTTGCCCCCGTTCGGCTGCGAAGCAGTCGTGAAACCAGTAAATGTGATCTGCCAGAAGAACCTCGCCAGCCGGATTGCGACCGCTTCGCGATCGAACGGGGGCAAGCCCCCTCGCCACAGGTACCCCCCTCATCGCAGCAAGCCCCCATACCCACACTGAATCTCGGGCTCCCCCGGCACTAGCCCGCCGCACTTTGCGCTTTCAATACGTTAAACTGGCGCCATTGCTGTCTGGAGCTTCTTATGCGCGAAGAGTTGAACCAAGGCCTGATCGACTTCCTCAAGGCCTCCCCTACCCCGTTCCATGCCACTGCCAGCCTCGTCCAGCGCCTGGAAGCGGCCGGTTTCGTGCGACTTGATGAGCGCGAGCCCTGGACCACCGAAGCCAATGGCCGTTATTACGTCACCCGTAACGACTCCTCCATCGTCGCGATCAAGATGGGCCGTCATTCGCCGCTGCATGGCGGTATTCGCCTGGTGGGCGCGCACACCGACAGCCCGTGCCTGCGGGTCAAGCCCCAGCCGGAGTTGCAGCGTCAGGGTTTCTGGCAATTGGGCGTCGAAGTCTACGGCGGTGCATTGCTGGCGCCTTGGTTCGACCGCGACCTGTCCCTCGCCGGCCGCGTGACCTTCCGCCGTGATGGCAAGGTGGAGAGCCAGTTGATCGACTTCAAGGCGCCCATCGCGACCATTCCGAACCTGGCGATTCACCTTAACCGTGAAGCCAACATGGGCTGGGCGATCAACGCGCAGACCGAATTGCCGCCGATCCTCGCGCAATTCGCCGGTGACGAGCGCGTGGATTTCCGCGCCGTGCTCACCAACCAGTTGGCGCTGGAACATGGTTTGAACGCCGACGTTGTGCTGGATTACGAGCTGAGTTTCTACGACACCCAAAGCGCGGCGATCATCGGCCTGCACGGTGACTTCATCGCCGGCGCGCGCCTGGACAACCTGCTGTCGTGCTACGCCGGCCTGCAAGCCTTGCTGACCGCCGAAACCCATGAAACCTGCGTGCTGGTCTGCAACGATCATGAAGAAGTCGGTTCCTGTTCAGCCTGTGGCGCTGATGGCCCGATGCTCGAGCAGACGCTGCGCCGCCTGCTGCCTGAAGGTGACGAGTTCGTGCGCACCATTCAGAAGTCCCTGTTGGTGTCCGCCGACAACGCCCACGGCGTGCACCCCAACTACGCGGAAAAACACGACGCCAACCACGGCCCGAAACTCAACGCCGGCCCGGTGATCAAGGTCAACAGCAACCAGCGCTACGCTACCAACAGCGAAACCGCCGGTTTTTTCCGCCATCTGTGCATGGCCGAAGAAGTGCCGGTGCAGAGCTTTGTGGTGCGCAGCGACATGGGTTGTGGCTCGACCATCGGCCCGATCACCGCCAGCCACCTGGGCGTGCGCACCGTGGATATCGGCCTGCCGACATTCGCCATGCACTCGATCCGCGAACTGTGCGGCAGCCATGACCTGGCGCACCTGGTCAAAGTGCTGAGCGCGTTCTACGCCTGCCAGGAATTGCCGTAATTCCCAAAAGCTTCGCGAGCAGGCTCGCTCCTACAGTTGGAACGCATTTCAATTGTAGGAGTGAGCCTGCTCGCGAAGTACTTTGCTTGATTCACATCACTCTCGGTCACCCAAAGCCACCTAAACTTTAATTATTCCTTTAGACAAGGCAGTCTCCATGATCTCGATGTCTTCGTTTCACGCCATGCTGATCCCGATCCTCGTCGGGATGATCATGCTGGCCATCGGCTTCAACTTTCGCGACAAAAACGCCGGTGTACTCGCCATGTGGATTGGCATGCTGATCATTTTCGGCACCGTGATTTTCAAGATCCTCGCCAAACTCAACGAATAAATCCTTCCCTCGACTCGCATTGATTTAGACGGGCTCGTACACTCGGCCGATCCGCTCATCCCGAGGTTGACCGTCTAGTGCTTGCCCGTCTATTCGCCCTGCCGTGTTTCGTCCTTGTCTGCCTCATGACGCTGCTGCCAATGGCGCCTGCCCAGGCGGCCGGTTTGCCGAGCCTGCTCAGCGGCTCGACGAAAGCCCAGCCAGAGGCGCAAGAACCGCTCGGGCAATCGCTGGACGAAGTCATCAAGTCGCTGGAAAACGACCAGCAGCGCAGCAAACTGCTGGCCGACCTGAAGAAACTGCGCGACGCCACCAAAAAGGCTCAGCCGGCTGCCGAAGAGGGCGTGCTGGGCTTGATCGGCGGCACGCTGGCCACGTTCGAAAAACAATTCTCCGGAGCCGACAGCCCGCTCAATCGCTGGTCTGAAGAGTTTGGGCAGGCGAGAGACGAACTGTCAGCCTTGATGATGCCGGCCAGTGAATGGCTGCCGATCATCTTCGCGTTCGCCATGATCCTGATGGTCTGGAGCCTGCTGGCGGCGGCGCTGATCTGGGTCGGTCATCGGGTGCGCATGCGCTTCGGCCTGACCGAAGAACTGCCGCAACACCCCAAGGCCGTGGACATGTTGCGCTTCGCCCTGCGCAAGCTCGGACCGTGGCTGATCGCCCTGGTGATCACCGTCTACATGAGCTACGCCCTGCCCTCATCGCTGGGCAAAAGCCTGGCCATGGTGCTGGCTTACGCGCTGGTAGTCGGCACCTGTTTCTCGGCGATCTGCGTGATCGCGTTCTCCCTGCTCGATGGCCCGCACCGCCATCGCGCCCTGTATATCCTGCGGCACCAGGCGTTTCGGCCGTTGTGGCTGATTGGCAGTTTTGCCGCGTTTGGTGAGGCGCTGAGCGATCCGCGACTGGTCGCCGGGCTTGGCAGTCACCTGGCGCATACCGCGGCGACGGCGGCCAATGTGCTGGCGGCGATTTCTACCGGCTTGTTCATCTTGCGGTTCCGCCGGCCGATCGCCCACTTGATCCGCAATCAGCCGCTGTCCCGGCGCCTGACCCGTCGCGCCCTCAGCGACAGCATCGAAATTCTCGGCACCTATTGGTACGTCCCGGCGCTGGTGCTGGTGGGCGTCTCGCTGTTCGCCACGTTCGTTTCGGCCGGCGATACCAGCACCGCCTTGCGTCAGTCGCTGATCTGCACCGTGCTGCTAGTGTTGTGCATGGTCATCAACGGACTGGTCCGCCGTCATGCCCTCAAGCCGCAACGCGGTGTGAAGCGCCATGCGCTGTACTCGGAACGCCTGAAAAATTTCTTCTACACCCTCGCTCACCTGCTGGTGTGGCTGGCGTTCATCGAGCTCGGTCTGCGGGTCTGGGGCATGTCGCTGATCACGTTCACCGAAGGTGAAGGCCATGAGGTCAGCGTCAAACTGTTCAGCCTTGCCGGCACGCTGATTTTTGCCTGGCTGATCTGGATCCTCAGCGACACCGCCGTGCACCACGCGCTCACCCGTTCGCGCAAAGGCCTGGCCAATGCCCGCGCACAGACGATGATGCCGTTGATCCGCAACGTGCTGTTCGTGGCGATTTTCATTGTCGCGCTGATCGTCGCGCTGGCGAACATGGGCATGAACGTCACGCCACTGCTGGCCGGTGCCGGTGTGATCGGCCTGGCCATCGGTTTCGGTGCGCAGTCGCTGGTCGCGGACTTGATTACCGGGCTGTTCATCATCATCGAAGACTCCTTGGCCATCGACGACTACGTGGACGTCGGCGGCCACCTGGGCACCGTCGAAGGGCTGACCATCCGCACCGTGCGCCTGCGGGACATCGACGGCATCGTCCACACCATTCCGTTCAGCGAAATCAAAAGCATCAAGAACTACTCCCGGGAATTCGGCTACGCGATCTTCCGGGTGGCGGTGCCGTCCGACATGGACATTGATAGCGCGATCAAACTGATGCGCGAAGTGGGTCAGAAGATGCGCACCGACCCGCTGCAACGGCGCAACATCTGGTCGCCGCTGGAGATCCAGGGGGTCGAGAGTTTCGAGTCCGGCAATGCGATCCTGCGCGCGCGGTTCAAGACGGCGCCGATCAAACAGTGGGAGGTTTCCCGGGCGTTCAACTTGTCGCTGAAACGGCATCTGGATGAGGCGGGACTGGATCTGGCGATGCCGCGCATGAGTGTTCAAGTGGCTACGGCGGCGGGTGGGCAGCCAAAGGAATAGCGTCGTTTGTCATGCCGCCTTCGCGAGCAGGCTCGCTCCCACATTAGATTTGTGTCGTTCACACAAACCCTGCTCGCGAAGGGTTCGCCGCGGATTCAGCAGGCTAAACCACATCCACCCCGACATGAATCGCATCATGCCGCCAAAACTCCAGGTCACAATCGATCAGCCGTTCATGCTGATCATAATTGACCCGCGCAATGCGTAACCCCGGGCTACCCACTGACACCCGCAGCGCCGCTGCCGCATCCACCGACAGCGACGTCGGCACAATTTCGAACCGTACCCGCCCGTAATGCAAATCGTAATGCCGCGCGTACAACTCGGTGATCGACTGATTCAAATCAAACTCGAGAATCCCCGGAAAATACTGCGGATTCAAATAGTGCTCCACGTACAACACCAGCCGCTCATCAATGCGCCGCGCACGGCAGATCTGGATCACACTCGACAGCGCCGGCAACTGTAACCACGCGCACACCGCCGCCGAGGCGGGTTGCAACCGTGCTGAAATCACCTCGGTGGACGGCACTCGCCCCTGCGCACTGACCATCGCGTGGAAGTGACTGCGCTGCATCAGGTTGTAGGCCAGGCGCGGTGGTGAAACGAACCAGCCGCGGCGCTCTTCGCGATAAATCTGGCCCTGCGCCTCCAACTGCAACAACGCCTCGCGCACAGTAATCCGTGTGGTCCCGAACAACTCACTGAGCTTGCGCTCGGCCGGTAGCTTGCTGCCGGGCGCCAACAGACCGTGGTCGAGCTGCTCCTGCAAGACCTGACCAATGGCTGTCACCGCTTTCGTTGCCTCATCACGCATCAACGTTACCTATCTGGACTAGACCAGCACTGTTTCGGGGCAGAACCGCGCTGAAAAACCGGCTCATCTTGATCCTGCAAGCGTAGGCAGTGCAGATGACTGATAGATGACAAAGCTACCCAACGGTCACCCAATCGTTCGCCTCAAACCCTGCAATACACCGGCCAAGTCCCTTGCGTGCCGGGCCTTTGCCCATGGTCTACGCTTACCGGGCACCTGCCAATACCGGGCAAATAATTGTGCTGCCGGGCGACGACCGACATGAAAGTGTCATCGAGCCCGCCTAAATTGGCTCAGGTATTGCTGACCTAGACCAACACAACCGCAATCGCAGCGTTGAAAACGCCCAAAGGAGCTTCGGATGAAAAAGCTTTTCCTGGCATCACTGTTAGGCTCGACCATTGCCATGTGCACCGCCGCCATGGCGGCTGATGATTTGAAAACCCTCGAAGCCGCTGCGAAAGCGGAAGGCGCCGTCAACAGCGTCGGCATGCCCGATGACTGGGCCAACTGGAAAGGCACCTGGGAAGACCTGGCTAAAACCTACGGCCTCAAGCACATCGACACCGACATGAGCTCGGCCCAGGAAATCGCCAAGTTCGCCGCTGAAAAAGATAACGCCAGTGCTGACATCGGCGACGTGGGCGCAGCCTTCGGCCCGATCGCGGTCAAGCAAGGCGTGGTGCAACCGTACAAACCAACGACCTGGGCGCAAGTGCCAGACTGGGCTAAAGACAAGGACGGCAACTGGGCTTTGGCCTACACCGGCACCATCGCGTTTATCGTCAACAAGAAGCTGCTGCACGGTTCGGAAGCACCGACCAAGTGGGCTGACCTCAAGACCGGTAAATATAAGGTGTCCATCGGTGACGTGAGCACCGCAGCCCAGGCGGCCAACGGCGTACTGGCAGCGGCCCTGGCCAATGGCGGCGACGAGAAAAACCTGCAACCGGCCCTGCTGCTGTTCGCAGACATTGCCAAACAGGGTCGCCTGTCCATGGCCAACCCGACGATTGCCACCATGGAAAAGGGTGAAATCGAAGTCGGTGTGGTCTGGGACTTCAACGGTCTGAGCTACAAGGCGAAGATGGCCAACCCGGATGACTACGTCGTGCTGATTCCATCCGATGGCTCGGTTATCTCCGGTTACACCACCATCATCAACAAGTACGCGAAAAACCCGAACGCCGCCAAGCTGACCCGCGAATACATCTTCAGCGACGCCGGCCAGATCAACCTGGCAAAAGGCAACGCGCGTCCGATCCGTGCCGAACACTTGACCCTGCCAGCCGACATCAAGGCCAAGCTGCTGCCTAACGAGCAGTACAAAAAGGTCACGCCGATCAAAGACGCCGATGCCTGGGAAAAGACCTCCAAGGCCCTTCCTCAGAAGTGGAACGAAGAAGTCATCGTCAATATGCAGTAATGCGGTAGAGCAAACGCTGAAAATCTAATGTGGGAGCGGGCTTGCTCGCGAAAGCGGTGTGTCAGTCAACCTAAATGTTGAATGTGAAACCGCTTTCGCGAGCAAGCCCGCTCCCACACTGGACCGTGTGAAGTCTGAGTTTTTTGAATTCCTGTTCGCGGAGTTTTTGCCCCTATGAAGCACAACGTCATCCTTGTCGTGCTCGACGGCCTCAATTACGAGGTCGCGCGCCATACCATGGGGCACCTGCAGGCCTACGTCGGCGCAGGACGCGCGGCACTCTACAAGCTTGAGTGCGAACTGCCGTCCCTGTCCCGCCCGCTGTACGAATGCATCCTCACCGGCGTTCCGCCCATCGAGAGCGGCATCGTTCACAACAACGTCTCGCGCCTGTCCAATCAGCGCAGCATTTATCACTACGCCACGGACGCCGGCCTGAAAACCGCTGCGGCGGCGTATCACTGGGTCAGCGAGCTGTACAACCGTTCGCCGTTCGTGGCCGCCCGGGATCGTCACACCGACGATGAAGCCCTGCCGATCCAGCACGGGCACTTCTACTGGAACGACCACTACCCGGATTCCCACCTGTTCGCCGACGCCGAAAGCCTGCGCTTGCGGCATGCGCCGAATTTTCTGTTGATCCACCCGATGAACATCGACGACGCCGGGCACAAGCACGGTCTCGACACCCCGCAATACCGCAACAGTGCGCGCTCGGCCGACATTATCCTCGCCGATTACCTGCGCAACTGGCTCGACGCCGGCTATCAAGTCCTGGTAACCGCCGACCACGGCATGAACAACGACCGCTCCCACAATGGCCTGTTGCCGGAAGAACGTGAGGTGCCGTTATTTGTTCTCGGTGACGCGTTCAGTTTCAACGCCAGCGCCGCGCCGAAACAGACTGAAATCTGCGGCACGGTCTGCGAACTGCTGGGCGTGGCCCACGACAAACCTGTGTGCCGGGAGCTGCTCAAGTGAATGCCAATACCCGTAGCAAGTGGCTGGCAGCCTTGTGCCTCGTACCGTTCGCCCTGTTCTTTATCGTGTTCGAAATCGCCCCGCTGGTCTGGGTGATGATCAACAGCCTGCAATCGGAAGAGTTCGGCTGGGGGTTGGCCAACTTCACCAAAATCTTCAATTCGAAGTTCTACTTGCAGGCGATCCAGTACAGCCTCGAGATCAGTTTCTGGTCCAGCGTATTCGGGATCATCATCGCGGTGCTCGGCGCTTACTCCTTGCGCCGGGTCGACTCGAAACTGCGCAACTTCGTCAACGCCTTCGCCAACATGACCAGCAACTTCGCCGGCGTGCCCCTGGCCTTCGCGTTCATCATCCTGCTGGGCTTCAACGGCAGCTTCACCATCATGCTCAAGCAGGCCGGGATCATTCAGGATTTCAACCTGTACTCGAAGACCGGGCTGATCATTCTCTATACGTACTTCCAGATTCCGCTTGGCGTGTTGCTGCTCTACCCCGCCTTCGACGCCCTGCGCGAAGACTGGCGCGAGTCCGCCGAACTGCTCGGCGCCAACGGCTGGCAGTTCTGGCGACACATCGGTTTGCCGGTGCTGACGCCAGCACTGCTCGGTACGTTCGTGATCCTGCTGGCCAACGCCCTCGGCGCCTACGCGACGGTGTATGCGTTGACCACCGGCAACTTCAACGTGCTGCCGATTCGCATCGCGGCGATGGTGTCCGGTGATATTTCCCTCGACCCGAACCTCGCCAGTGCCCTGGCGGTGGTGCTGGTGGCGTTGATGACCCTGGTGACCATCGTGCATCAGCTGCTGTTGAAGAGGAGCTACCATGTCTCGCGCTGAACTGGGCCCCACCGGTGTCTACCACCGCGTTGTGGTGTACCTGCTGTTTGCCATTCTGTTGTTGCCGCTGTTCGGGACGTTGATCTACTCGATTGCCAGCAGTTGGTCAGCGACCATCCTGCCCAGCGGTTTTACCTTCAAGTGGTACATCCAGCTGTGGAGCGATCCGCGTTTTCTCAATGCGTTTGGCCAGTCGCTGCTGGTCTGCGTCGGCGCATTGATTTTGTCGGTGGTGCTGATTCTGCCGCTGTTGTTCGTGGTGCATTACCACTTCCCGAAACTCGACGCGCTGATGAACATCCTGATCCTGCTGCCCTTCGCGGTACCGCCGGTGGTGTCGTCGGTGGGGCTGTTGCAGCTCTACGGTTCCGGACCATTCGCGATGGTCGGCACGCCGTGGATTCTGATTGGTTGCTACTTCACCATTGCGCTACCGTTCATGTACCGGGCCATCACCAACAACCTGCAAGCGATCAACCTGCGCGACCTGATGGACGCCGCCCAACTGCTCGGCGCCAGCACCTTTCAAGCCGCGTTCCTGGTGGTGCTGCCGAACCTGCGCAAGGGCTTGATGGTGGCGCTGCTGCTGTCGTTCTCGTTCCTGTTCGGGGAGTTCGTGTTCGCCAACATCCTCGTCGGCACCCGCTACGAAACCCTGCAGGTCTACCTCAACAACATGCGTAACAGCAGCGGCCACTTCACCAGTGCGCTGGTGATTTCCTATTTCTTCTTTGTGCTGGTTCTGACCTGGGCGGCCAATATCTTGAACAAGGACAAAAGCGAATGAGCTATGTCAGCGTCCAACATCTTCAAAAAAATTACGCGGGCACCACGGTGTTCAGCGACATCAACTGCGAGATCCAGAAGGGCGAGTTCGTCACCCTGCTCGGTCCTTCCGGTTGCGGTAAATCCACGCTGCTGCGCTGCATCGCCGGCCTGACCTCGGTCGATGGCGGCAAGATCCTGCTGGATGGCCAGGACCTCGTGCCGCTGAGCCCGCAGAAACGCGGGATCGGCATGGTGTTCCAGAGCTACGCGCTGTTCCCGAACATGACCGTGGAACAAAACGTCGCCTTCGGTTTGCGGATGCAGAAGGTCAACACCGACGACAGCCAGAAGCGCGTTGCCGAGGTGCTGAAACTGGTGGAGTTGAATGACTTCGCCGCACGTTTCCCCCATCAACTGTCGGGCGGTCAGTGCCAGCGTGTCGCCCTCGCCCGCTCCTTGGTGACCCGGCCACGCCTGTTGTTGCTGGACGAACCGTTGTCGGCCCTGGATGCACGGATCCGCAAGCACCTGCGCGAACAGATCCGTCAGATCCAGCGCGAACTGGGACTGACCACGATCTTCGTCACACACGACCAGGAAGAAGCGCTGACCATGTCTGACCGGATTTTCCTGATGAATCAGGGAAAGATCGTACAGAGTGGCGACGCCGAAACCCTGTACACCGCGCCAGTCGACGTGTTTGCCGCAGGCTTCATCGGCAACTACAACCTGCTGGACGCCGACAGCGCTTCGAAGCTGCTGCAACGACCGATCAGCCACCGCATCGCGATTCGCCCGGAAGCCATCGAACTGAGCCTCAACGGCCAACTCGACGCGCAAATCCGCAGCCACAGCCTGTTGGGCAACGTGATTCGCTACCGGGTCGAAGCCCGCGGCGTGGAATTGGTGGTGGATGTGCTCAACCGCTCGGCGGCCGACCTGCATCCCGATGGTCAGCGTCTGGCGCTTTCCATCGATCCGACGGCCCTCTGTGAGGTAGCCTGATGCCTTTGCTGATGTTGAAGAGAGAACTGCACTGATGGCCCTGGCAATTTTTGATCTGGACGAAACCCTGATCCACGGCGACTGCGCCACCCTCTGGAGCGAGCAAATGGGCCGCCTGGGCTGGGTCGACCCTGAGTCGTTCATGCGTCAGAACAACGAACTGATGGACGCCTACAGTCACGGCAAGCTGCGGATGGAGGACTACATGACCTTCAGCCTGGAGCCGATGATCGGCAGGACACCTGAAGAGGTCGATCATCTGGTCGGCCCGTGGGTTGAAGATTTCATTGAGCCGATCATCTTCAGCGACGCCACCAAAGCCATCGCCGCCCACCGCAAGGCCGGCGACCGGATCCTGGTGATCTCGGCGTCCGGCACGCACCTGGTGCGACCGATTGCCGAACGGCTGGGCATCGACGAGATTCTCGGTATCGAACTGGAAGTGGCGCACGGGGTGTACAGCGGCCACACCGTCGGCACCCTGACCTACCGCGAAGGCAAGATCATCCGTCTGCTGGAATGGCTGGATGCGGAAGAGGAAAATCTCGAAGGCGCGAGTTTTTATTCCGACTCACGTAACGATTTGCCGTTGTTGCTGAAGGTGGATTTCCCACACGTGGTAAACCCGGATCCGGTGCTGCTTGAGCATGCCGAAAAAGCCGGCTGGCCGATCCATCTCTGGAAGTAACACTCCCCTTGTGGGAGCGGGCTTGCTCGCGAAAGCGGATTCACATTCAACTTTTATGTTGAATGACACTCCGCATTCGCGAGCAAGCCCGCTCCCACAGGTTTTGTATTCTCAGGTCAGAGTTTCGTCGATCACCAACACCAATTTCCCCGCCACGGTATTGCTCGCCAACTCGGCAAACGCCGCTTCGGCATCCTTGATCGGGAACGTTCTGGCCAACTGCGGGCTCAGTCGCCCCTCGGCAAACAGCGGCCAGACATGCTGGCTCAAATCACTGAACAAATCCGCCTTGAACTGATCGTCGCGACTGCGCAGGGTTGAACCCAGGAGTTGCACGCGCTTGGCTAGCACCTGCGCGAGGTCCAGCTGCGCCTCACGGCCGCCCATCAGGCCGATCAGCACCCATCGACCATCAAGGGCCAGCAGCTTCAGGTTCAACGCAGCGTAGTTGCCGCCCACCGGGTCGAGGATCACATCGAACGGCCCAAGGTCATTCAAACTGTCCAGATCGCCCTTGCGCACCACCCCACCCTGCGCCCCCAGTGCTTCACAGTAAGCCAAGCGCTCGGCGGAACCGACGCTGACCCAGCACGGGTTGCCAAACGCCTTGCACAGCTGAATGGCAGCTGAACCAATTCCACTTGCTCCGGCGTGCAGAAGAACTTTCTCACCCGGTTTGAGCGCAGCGAGTTGAAACACATTCAGCCAGACGGTCGCATACACTTCCGGCAGCGCGGCCGCCTCGATCAGCGACAAACCTTCGGGAACCGGCAACACATGCCGTCCGTCGACAACTACCTCTTCGGCCATCCCGCCCCCGGCCAGCAAGGCGCAAACCCGATCGCCGACCTGCCATGAAGACCCCGCGCCCACCTCGCTGATCACCCCTGAACACTCAAGACCCAGCACGTGACTGGCTCCGGGCGGGGGTGGATAGAGGCCCGCTTTCTGTAATAAATCGGCGCGATTGAGCCCCGCTGCCGCCACTCGGATACGAACTTGTCCTACATCACATGTAGGACTGGGCTCTTCAAGCCACTCCACTTGACCTTCAACGCCTTGCAATGCTTTCACAGTGCCTCCATAGTGAGTCTGGACTGAGCCCGTAGCTGTAGCGCCGGGCTTTCTTGCATTATGCGACCGGCCCTTGTGGATCCGGCGACTTCAAAGACGGCCTAATATGCGTGATCAATTGTCCCCGCGTCGAATCAGCATGAAGCATTTTTTCCCTGGCACCGCCCTAGCCCTTTTCATCGGTATCGGTCTGTTACCGATATCGACCAATACGTTTGCAGCCAATAGCTGGGACAAGCTTCAGCCTGATCGTGACGAAGTAATCGCCAGTCTGAACGTCGTCGAATTGCTCAAGCGCCATCACTACAGCAAGCCGCCGCTCGATGACGCGCGCTCCGTGATCATCTACGACAGCTACCTCAAGCTGCTGGACCCGTCGCGCAGCTATTTCATGGCCAGCGACATCGCGGAATTCGACAAGTGGAAAACCCAGTTTGACGACTTCCTCAAAAGCGGCGACCTGAACGCCGGGTTCACCATCTACAAGCGCTACCTGGACCGCGTCAAGGCGCGTCTGGACTTCGCCCTTGCCGAGTTGAACAAAGGCGTCGACAAGATCGACTTCACCACCAAGGAAACCTTGCTGATCGATCGCAAGGACGCCCCTTGGCTCAAATCCACCGCTGAACTCGACGACCTGTGGCGCAAACGCGTCAAGGACGAAGTGCTGCGGCAGAAGATTGCGGGCAAGGATTCCAAGCAGATCCAGGAAACCCTGACCAAGCGCTACAAGAACCAGTTGGCACGCCTGGACCAGACCCGTGCGGAAGATATCTTCCAGGCGTACATCAACACCTTCGCCATGTCCTACGACCCGCACACCAACTATCTGTCACCGGATAACGCGGAAAACTTCGACATCAACATGAGCCTGTCCCTGGAGGGCATCGGCGCCGTGTTGCAGAGCGATAACGACCAGGTGAAAGTCGTGCGTCTGGTGCCGGCTGGCCCGGCCGACAAGACCAAAATGGTTGCCCCTGCCGACAAGATCATCGGCGTTGCCCAAGGCAACAAAGAGATGGTCGACGTGGTCGGCTGGCGCCTGGACGAAGTGGTCAAGCTGATCCGCGGTCCGAAAGGAACCGTGGTGCGTCTGGAAGTGATTCCGGCCAGCAATGCGCCAAACGACCAGACCACCAAGATCGTGCCGATCACCCGCGAAGCAGTGAAGCTTGAAGATCAGGCCGTGAAGAAGTCGGTCCTCAACCTGAAACAGGATGGCAAGGACTACAAGCTCGGCGTTATCGAGATCCCGGCCTTCTACCTCGACTTCAAGGCGTTTCGTGCCGGCGATCCGGACTACAAGAGCACCACGCGTGACGTCAAGAAACTGCTGACCGAGTTGCAGAAAGACAAGGTCGACGGCGTAGTCATCGACCTGCGTAACAACGGCGGCGGCTCCTTGCAGGAAGCCACCGAGCTGACCAGTCTGTTCATCGACAAGGGCCCGACCGTTCTCGTGCGTAACGCCGATGGCCGGGTTGATGTGCTGGAAGATGAAAACCCGGGCGCGTTCTACAAAGGCCCGATGGCGTTGCTGGTCAACCGCCTGTCCGCCTCGGCTTCGGAGATTTTCGCCGGCGCCATGCAGGACTACCACCGTGCGTTGATCATCGGCGGCCAGACCTTCGGTAAAGGCACCGTGCAGACCATTCAGCCGCTGAACCATGGCGAACTGAAACTGACCCTGGCCAAGTTCTACCGGGTTTCCGGCCAGAGCACCCAGCATCAGGGCGTACTGCCGGACATCGATTACCCGTCGATCATCGACACCAAGGAAATCGGCGAAAGCGCCCTGCCTGAAGCCATGCCATGGGACACCATCCATGCGGCGATCAAGCCGGCCGTTGACCCGTTCAAGCCGTACCTGACTCAGCTCAAGTCCGAGCACGACACACGCTCGGCGAAAGACGCGGAGTTCGTGTTTATCCGCGACAAACTGGCCCTTGCGCAGAAGCTGATGGAAGAAAAAACCGTCAGCCTCAACGAAGCGGAACGTCGTGCCCAACACTCCGATATCGAAGCCAAGCAACTGGCCATGGAAAACATCCGTCGCAAGGCCAAAGGTGAAGAGCCGCTCAAAGAGCTGAAGAAAGAAGACGAAGACGCCATCGCGGCCGAGCCGGACAAGACCAAGCCAGAAGACGACGCTTACCTGAGTGAAACCGGTCGGATTCTGCTGGACTATCTGAAACTCAACACCGCGGTTGCCAAGCACTAAGTGGTCACACGCAACATGATGGCAATTTAATGCTGACGCTCCCCGGAGCGTCATCAAACAGTCATCATTCTGTCGTGAAATAAGGGACTGGGAGCACCTCTGACAAGAGACTGCTCCCAGTCCTTTTTTATCGCCCCGAGATTGCCATGACCACGACCGAACAGCTGAGTGCCTTGAGTTCCATACTGGCTCAAAGCGGCTTGCACAGCCTGTTCCAGCCGATCATTTCCCTCTCCGAGCGACGCATTGTCGGTTATGAAGCCCTCACCCGCGGCCCGTCAAACAGCCCGTTGCACTCCCCTGTCGCATTGTTCTCCGTTGCCCGCCAGGCCGGTCGCTTGAGCGAGCTGGAAATTGCTTGCCGCGAAAGCGCTTGCCGCCGTTTCAACGAACAGCAACTGCCGGGCAAACTGTTCCTCAACGTCTCTCCGGAATCCCTGCTCGAAGCGGCCCATCAACCCGGCCGCACCCTGCAACTGCTGCAGGATTTCGGTATTCCGCCGAGCCAGGTGGTAATCGAACTCACCGAACAAACCCCGACCGACGACTTCCAGTTGCTGCAAAACGCGCTGCATCACTATCGGGCAATGGGGTTTTCCATTGCGCTGGATGATCTGGGCGCGGGGTATTCCAGCTTGCGGTTGTGGTCGGAGTTGCGCCCGGATTACGTGAAGATCGATCGTCACTTCATCGACGGTATTCACCAGGACGCACTCAAGCGCGAGTTTGTCGGTTCGATCCTGCAGATCGCCAAAGCTTCACGGGCGCAAGTGATTGCCGAAGGCATTGAGTTGCAGGAGGAACTCGCGGTACTGACCGAGATGGGCGTTGATCTGGTTCAGGGCTATCTGCTGTGCCGTCCTCAGGAGCATCCACCCCGGGATGCTCGCACCCTGATGCCCAAACACGAGGGTACCGCCGTAGCGCTGAATGACGAAGGTAGCGACCTCGGCCCCCTGCTCAACGACCAACCGGCGGTTGCGCACGACACACCGACCGCCACCGTGCTCGAAGCGTTCCGCCGCCAGGCCAACCTGAACTCCCTGGCGGTGCTCGACAATCAAGGCCAGCCCTGCGGCATCGTTCACCGGCATTCGCTGTCGGACGCGCTGCTCAAGCCGTTTGCCACCGACCTGTTCGCCCGCAAACCGATCAGCCGCTTGATGAACGACGACTTTCTCGCCGTAGAAATGAGCCAGTCGCTGCAACAGGTCAGCCGCCTGATCACCAGCCGCGCGCGCCAACGCATTGAAGAAGACTTCATCATCACCCTCAACGGCAGCTATCTGGGGCTGGGTCGGGTGATTGATGTCCTCAAGCTGATTACCGAGCTGAAAATCCAGCAGGCCCGCTACGCCAACCCGTTGACCCTGTTGCCCGGCAATGTACCGATCCAGCAATGCCTGACACGTTTGCTGCAACAGGAACGGGAGTCGGTGATCTGTTATGTCGACATCGACAGCTTCAAACCCTTCAACGACATCTACGGCTACGGCCGTGGGGATGAGGTCCTGCTCTGTCTGGCGCAGTGCCTGAACGATCGCGTCGACCCGTCCCGCGACTTCGTCGGCCATATTGGCGGCGACGACTTCCTGCTGGTGCTCGGCCCGGAAGACTGGCGCAAACGTTTGAACCAGTTGCTGGACGATTTCCACAGTCAATGCCGACGGTTCTACCGCAGCGAACACCTGGAAGCCGGGTGCTTTATCGCGCCGAACCGTCAGGGTGTGCGACAGGAGTTTGCATTGTTGTCATTGTCGATCGGCGTGGTGCATTTGCATCCACAGGCCTGTGGACAACTCGATGCGAGCCAGTTGGCGGAGATGGCATCGCAGGCTAAACACCATGCGAAGAATGTGCAGGGGTATAGCGTGCATGTGATTGATAGTTTGGTGGTGTCTGGGAAAGAGGATGCATTGCTGGAGGGGCAGCGCTGAATTGTCGGACGCCTTCGCGAGCAAGCCCGCTCCCACATTTAACCGAGCTCTCCCAGAGGTACGCGGTCGAATGTGGGAGCGGGCTTGCTCGCGAAGGCGTCAGCGCAAACAACACAATTCTCAAACGTTGAAACCCGCCTACTGCCCATCACCCCGAGCCGCCAACTCTTTCAACTTGAGTTCAGCCAACGGATGCCCGGCCTTGGCGGCCATGCCCCACCAGCGCGCAGCTTCAGCCGGATCTGGCGCCTTGCTCGGTGTCCCTGCCAGACTGATCACCCCAACCTGATACGCCGCCTTGCCATCCCCCGCCAACGCCGCCAGGCGCAGCAATCGCACGCCCTCCTCGCGAGCCCCAAGGCCGACGCCGCGAAAGGTCAGGATGTGGCCATAGAAACTCTGGGCGCCAACGTCACCCAGGTTCGCCATGCGGGCGAACTGGCCTTCGAGCCAGCTCCAGCCTCGCGGTTGGCGCACGAACCATGACCAGTGAAACAACCGGCGGGCCAGCCAGTAACCGGCCCGGGCCTTGAGTTTTAAAAACACTCAGGCCTCGGCCGATTCGGGGTATTCGTATTCGAACACACGCACCACTTCCGAAGCATGCCAGGACGCGGCGGCGACACCGTCCGACGGCCCGGAGAAACGCCCCAGCCGCTCGACACATTCGAAGAAACCGGTGCGCGGCAGACGGCTGGCGCCTTGGCTGATCACCAGAGAGCTGCGCAGCGGTTGCTCGGCCCTGGCATCCAGCGCGGCCAGATGTTCGAGCGCAGCGGTCAGGGTTTGCATGGCCGGCGTGGGCAATTGCAAACGCTCCAGCAACGCTCGATAGGTCAGAAGATGGCGCTGACGACGCGCCTGATCCAGCTCACCCAGCAACCCGTCCCAATGTTGACGACTGATGCGTACGCTCACGATTCATCCCTCCACCCTGGCACCGTCAATTCCCAGGCCAGGCTGCGGCGAATCGCAGCGTCGGGTCGACGCTCGCCACTTTCGATCAAGGCCAGATAAGACGGGCTGATGCCTACCGTGCGGGCGAGCGCCTCGATGGCGATGCCCTTCCCTTCGCGCAAACTGCGTAGTTGATCCAGCCCCGGAAGAATCTGGTCTGGTGTTGCCGTGCGATTCACTGGCGCGTCTGGCGCCGGTTGCTCGTTGATGCCTGCTGCTTTCAGTAGAGCCTGGTACTGAGCCCACGGTAAAACTGCATACTCGGGCTCGCCTTCGCGTGTGATTATCTGAATATCCATGACTTCCCCGTAGGACAACGACACTTTGCGAGTCGGCGCTTTTCCCTAGAAGTGTAATCCTAACAGCGGCCAAGGTCGCGCGGGGGTATCAATAAATTGGATCCTCAGTCGCTGCGTTTTTTTGAGGGGCCCTGGAGCTGAAGTTTCTCCGGGGTATCGGGCAGGCGTTCGACCACCGCCAGCTTCTCCGGCACCTGACGTTTGCGCCAGGCGCGAAAGGCATTGAGTTCGTCGTCGAGGACTTTCATCAGCCAGGCCAGGACGGCGATGTCATCGAGCATGCCGAACACCGGAATGAAATCCGGGATGGCATCCACCGGGCTGAGGAAGTACATCAGGCCGGCGACCACCGAGACCAACGCCTTCGGGCTGACGGCACGGTATTCTCCACGCCAGTAGGCCAGGCACAGCGCCTGCAACAGGCGCAGATCGTCTTTGACCTTGCCCAGGCGATTGCCCTGGCTGGCACCTTTGCTGGCCACGGCGAACAGCAGCGTCGGCAAGCGCCCGCGCGCGAGCAGGCGCCCGGCGAGGGGCAAGAATCGAGCGAAATTCCAGGGTGCTTTCATCATTCCTCCCACTGAAATGTTATCCACACAAATTGTGGATAACCTTGTGAACAGAGCTGCTTTTCACCGCTGAAAGCCCCGTTTCATAAGGGTCCGGCTCAGATCGGGCGTTTTTTACTCACATAAAAAAACCCAAGATTTCATTGACTTGGCGCGCCGGCGCGGATAGCACGGGCGTCTTCAATGGCTATGACTCCAGCGTACAGCAACCGTTCGCTTTGTTTACCTGCGCTGAACTGCAGATGCAACAACGCCCCGCATAAGCGAGGCGTTGTTGTCAAAGCAGACGCTGATTACTTGGCGGCGTCTTCTTTGGCTGGATCTTTGATCCCCAGCAGTTCCAGGTCGAATACCAGCACCGAGTTGGCTGGAATCGCCGGGCTTGGGCTTTGGGCGCCGTAAGCCAGTTCGCTAGGGATGTACAGCTTGTACTTCTCACCAACGTGCATCAGTTGCAGGCCTTCGACCCAACCCGGAATCACACCGCTGACCGGCAGATCGATCGGGCTGCCGCGCTCCACGGAGCTGTCGAAGACGGTGCCGTTGGTCAGCTTGCCGGTGTAGTGAACAGTCACTACGTCGGTCGGCTTAGGCTGTGGACCATCGGCTTTCTTTTCCACTTCGTATTGCAAGCCCGAGGCGGTGGTCACTACGCCAGCTTTCTTGGCGTTTTCTTCGAGGAACTTCTTGCCGGCAGCTGCCGACTCTTCGCTCATCTTGGCCATACGCTCTTCCGCACGCTTCTGCAGTGCGGCGAAGGCTTCGACAAGCTCCTCGTCTTTGAGTTTCTGCTCTTTCTTGCCGACGGCATCTTCGATGCCCTGGGCTACGGCTTTGGAATCCAGGTCATCCATGCCTTCCTGAGCCAGGCTTTTGCCCATGTTCAGGCCAATGCCGTAGGAAGCTTTTTGCGCCGGAGTTTTCAGCTCTACACTGGTCTGCGAATCACAACCCGCAAGTACCAGGCTAACCAGGGCTACCGCCGCCGCCAACCGATGCTGTTTCATGCTATTTCCTTGTTCATGCGCCTAAAGGGCAATCGAGTAAAGCCGCGAGCTTATCAGGCGGCCACGACCAATGGCTACCGGCATGAGAGCTGGAAACTTCTGATAAGTTCAGGTGTTTTAACGCATTTCTGGATTGGCATCATGAAGCTTCTGTCATCTGGCACTTACAGCAGCTGATCCCGTATCCCACAACATCTGGCGTAATGGCCACTTGCCGCACCCCGGACCCTGAGGCATAAGAGAGCCACAACTCGACAAGGATGTTTATCTTGCGCCTCTTATTCCGCTTGCTGACGCTGGCCGCTGCGCTGTTTGCGCTGGGCCTGGCCGTGGTTCTGTACTACGTCGCCAACCCGAAACTGCCAACCTGGTCGCCCGCGCAACAGGTGCATTACCTGGAGCAATGGAGCGCTGAAGACCGCCAGACTTACTACTTCACGCCTCAGGGAACCCAGGTCAAAGGCTTGCGCTATGACTGGTTCAACGCTCTCGAACTGCCCTTCTCGCAGCAACGATTCGCTTCGCCCGAGTACCTCGCGCGCTTTGGCTTCCTGATCGATCCCGGGCAGAAAGCCATGCCAGATAACCCGGGGAGTTTGCCGGTAGGCTTTGCCCGTCACCAAAACCCCGGCAGTCAGGACGAGTTTCTCGACATCACCTGCGCCGCTTGCCACACCGGTGAGTTGCGTTTCAACGGCCAGGCGATCCGCATTGACGGCGGCTCGGCGCAGCATGTTTTGCCTTCCAGTGTGCCTACGTTGAAAGGTGGCAGTTTCGGACAAGCGATGGTTGCCAGTCTGACCTCGACTTACCTCAACCCGTGGAAATTCGAGCGCTTCGCCCGCAACGTGCTGGGCGAGGACTACGACGCCCGGCACCAACAATTGCGCGAAGACTTCAAAGCGTCCCTCGTTACCTTTGTGAAAGTCGCCTGGAACGATACCCATCGCGGACTCTACCCCACCGAGGAAGGACCGGGCCGTACCGACGCTTTCGGGCGTATCGCCAACGCCACGTTCGGCGATGCGATTTCAGCCGACAACTACCGCGTAGCCAATGCCCCGGTGGATTACCCGCAGCTATGGGACATGTGGACGTTCGATTGGGTGCAGTGGAACGGTTCGGCGCAACAACCGATGGCCCGCAACATCGGCGAATCCCTGGGTGTGGGCGCCACATTGGGTTTCTTCGATGCCAACGGCCAACCGCTAAAAGGTGACGGGCGCTATCCGTCGAGTGTGCGGTTACGCGACCTGCACCAGATAGAAGAAACCCTGCAACGGCTCAAACCACCCGCCTGGCCCGAAGAGCTGCTCGGCGCTGTCGACAAGCCGCTGGCAGCCAAAGGTCGCGAGTTGTTCAGCGAAAACTGCGCCGGTTGCCATTCACCGCGCGTTGTCGACAGCGACGAACGCTGGGTGCAACACCTGAAAATGCTGCCGGTGGACTTCATTGGCACCGACCCGGGCGCCGCCAACAACATTGCCGACCATCGCTTCGACCTCTCCGCCTTGCAATGGGACTTGGCAGAACTCAAGCAGCTGGACGTGCACTTACAGCCAACGCCCACTGAACCGCTGGATTTGCACCAGCTGTCATCGGCCAAGGGGCTCGCTTACATCACCGCTTTCGTCGGGAACCGCGCCTACCGTGACGCAAACATTCCTGCCGCTGAACAGCCCGCCATGAATGGCTTCGGCCTGCCGATTGGCGTGCGCGAGTTGCGCGCCTATAAGGCACGGCCATTGGCAGGTGTCTGGGCCACGGCGCCGTTTCTGCACAACGGTTCGGTACCGAGCATTTTCCAGCTGCTCTCACCTCAAGATGAACGCGCAACGACCTTCTATAAAGGTACGTTCGAGTACGACCCGCAACATCTTGGCTATCGCACCGAGGCCTTCACCAATGGCTTTGTGTTCGACACGCGCATCACCGGCAATCACAACAGCGGTCACGAATTCCGCGCAGGCCAGCGCGGCAACGGCGTGATTGGCCGCTTGTTGCAACCGCAGGAGCGCTGGGCGCTGCTGGAATACCTGAAAGTATTGGGCGGCCCGTTGGAGGCGCAATTGCCATGAGCAGACTCTGGATGCGCTTTGGCGCGTTTCTCGGCAAGACGCTTCTGTGGTTGATCGGCCTTGGTGTGTTCGGTTACGCGCTGGCCATGGCGTGGTTCGCCTGGCAGCACAGCGGACCTGTTTCAGCGCAAGAGGTGATACCGGATGGCGAAGCCGCCATGACGCAGGACGTCATTCAGACCGCGGTACGCATCGTCGATCAACACCGGGAAAGCACGCGCTACCTGCGCGATGCGCATGCCAAGGCCCATGGCTGCGTGAAGGCCGTAGTTCAAGTGCTGCCGGACCTGACCGCGGAACTGCGCCAAGGGGTGTTCAGCGAGCCCGGCAAAACCTGGCAAGCGACCATGCGCCTGTCCAATGGCAACGCGTATCCGCAGTTCGACAGCATTCGAGACGCCCGGGGCATGGCAATCAAATTGCTCGATGTGCCCGGCAAACAACTGCTTGCCGATCAACAGCCGCGTGGCGAACAGGACTTTGTGATGTTCAGCCATCCGAATTTCTTCGTCAGCGATGTCGCCGAGTACCGTCAGAATGTGGCGGCCCAGGCTGATGGCAAAAAGCTGATGGCGTTTTTTCCGGGCTGGGACCCACGGACCTGGCAGGTTCGGCACCTGTTTATCGCCTTGGCCACCCTGTCCCCCGCCCCGGAAAGTCCGACGAAGACCACTTACTTTTCGGTTTCGCCCTACAAGTTTGGTGAAGCCAATGCCAAATTCCGCGTGATGCCGGACCCGGACAGCTGCCCGGTCTACACCCTGCCCGCGCAGAACCAGAAGTTGCCAAACTTCCTGCGTAATGCACTGAACCAGCAATTGTCGACCGACCGGGTGCCGGCTTGTTTCGTCCTGCAGATTCAGCGCCAGGACCCAAACCAGTACATGCCCATCGAAGACACCAGCATCGAATGGAGTGAAAACGCAGCGCCGTTCCAGACCGTGGCGCGAATCAAAGTACCCGCGCAAGATTTCGACACGCCGGCATTGAATATCCAATGCGACAACCAGTCGTTCAATCCCTGGTTTGGTCTTGAAGCTCATCGACCGATTGGCGGTATCAACCGCCTGCGCAAAGCCGTGTACGAAGCGGTGAGCGACTACCGACACAGCCGCAACGATGAGTCGACATCGCGCTAACCCATGGTTGACGGTGACACCCGTCCTTTCGGCCAGGTGCTGCTGGAGTAAAGGACGCTCAAGGTTCCGGCGGCAGCGACCAAATCGATAAACGCCTGTGAAAGCACTCCGTCAGCGCTTTGGGAATGCAGTTGCGCCATCAGCCGCACAACCTTTTCCGAATCAGGCTTGGCAAAACGCAACACCGCCCCATCCGGCGCACATAGGAACAAGCGATGATGAGGCGCAACGTGCATTCGGCTCAAGCCGACTCGCAGGTCTTTGACAGAAAAGAAATTTTTGCTTCGCTCGAGTTGCGTGGAGGGTTCGCCATGGGAGATCGGGCTCATCGAGTGGTAGAACCCATGAACGCGAAACCCTGCCGGGAGCCCGAAATTTCCATGTCGGTCCCTGGGAAAGAGAACCTGCCTGTCGAATGTGGCGTAGTCGCTCCGCACCGGGGCGGTGACGACAAAAAAATCCTCTGTCGTATGCTTGAGAACGATGCCGACATGCTGCTGCGCGGGCGAAAGCGCCAGCATTTGCTCATGAAGATAACGCCCTACTTCGCTGGCATCCTGGAGGATGGGCCCACAGACCGGCATCATTTCGACGGGTGGGTTTTGCTGCAGGATGTCCCTCCTCCAGCTGGCTTTGACCCTCCCCCTTCGCCTCCAAAGATTGCCGGACACCACGGTCGTCACAACGCCCGCTGCCACCGCCAGCAAAATCAGAATGCTGCTGGGTATTCCACCTGCGTCATAAAGGCTCTCGAACGTTTGAAGCCTGCCATCGGGCGTTCTCCCAAACCGGGGCGACAATTCCTGCTCGAACGCTGAATCCGTCGAGGTGTAGCAGATCAGCGCACCGTCACTGAGCGACAGGTAACACCTGGAATATTTTCGGCGCCAGGTCATCACTTCAAACAAGTCAGCCACCGAAAAAAACAGCTGGCGCTGCCCCCACTCCACAAGGCTTTCATCGATGCCTTTAATTTTTCCGGAATGGGGAAACAAGCGCGCCTCAAGGGTATATCCACTCGGACTTATCCATTCATCCTTTGAATTCTTCGTGATGGTTAACAGGATATCCAGGGTGTTTTGCGCATCGGCATTTTCATCGGCAGGCGTCGTCTCTTGGGCGCAATAGAAACGCCCGTCCTCGCTCTTGAGGACAAACCCGGTGAATTCGGTACCTGGGAGACGTTTGAATGACTCGTGCAAAAAGGTTGCCGCGTCATCACAGGTGATGAAACCCGGATTCAGCACAGGATTCGGACTGGAGTCCGCATCGGTAGAGGGTGATGGAACAACAACTTCAGAAGGAATGGAGCTCATGCTTTCTTTCTCGGTAGGCACTCCATGACGGTCATGGAAACGAGTGCCTATTGTCCGAAAGCAGCGTGCCTGTCTGGCACTACATAGTTATATACAGCGCCAGCCGCGCGGAATGACTAAACGCCAGACAGCAAAAAGCCCGCATTAAGCGGGCTTTCTGTGTGGTACCTGGCGTTCAGCGTTCCAGGTGACCGAATATGGCGCAGCGGACGGGACTCGAACCCGCGACCCCCGGCGTGACAGGCCGGTATTCTAACCGACTGAACTACCGCTGCGCGTAGCGTTGAAAGTAATGGTGGGTGATGACGGGATCGAACCGCCGACATTCTGCTTGTAAGGCAGACGCTCTCCCAGCTGAGCTAATCACCCTTTACCTTCGTTGCGGGGCACATTATGCCACAGGTTTTCGTAAAGTGTTGATTTAATTGAATAATTTTTCAAATAAATCAGAAAACCGGTGAAACGATGCAACCTGCAGGAACAACGGACAATCTACAGACAGAAAAAAACCCGCGTTAGCGGGCTTTTCCGTGGTGACCTGGCGTTCAGCGTTCCAGGTGACCGAATATGGCGCAGCGGACGGGACTCGAACCCGCGACCCCCGGCGTGACAGGCCGGTATTCTAACCGACTGAACTACCGCTGCGCGTAACACTGAATGCGAATGGTGGGTGATGACGGGATCGAACCGCCGACATTCTGCTTGTAAGGCAGACGCTCTCCCAGCTGAGCTAATCACCCTTCACGTTCGGTGTGGCGCGCATTCTACGGAGCGACCTCACCTCTGGCAAGCACTTTTTTAAATAATTTTCTCAGGCCTTCCAAAGGCTTAGCGAAGGGTTGGCCTATGGCGCCGCTAAGAGAATAATGCCCCCCTTTGTATATAAGGAGAGACTTACCCCATGTGGTTCAAAAACCTGCTTATCTATCGCCTGACCCAAGATCTGCCTGTTGATGCCGAGGCGTTGGAAACTGCACTGGCCACCAAACTGGCGCGTCCATGTGCAAGCCAGGAGTTGACCACCTACGGTTTCGTCGCGCCATTCGGTAAAGGCGAAGATGCGCCGCTGGTCCATGTCAGCGGCGACTTCCTGCTGATTTCTGCGCGTAAAGAAGAACGCATCCTGCCGGGCAGCGTCGTGCGCGACGCCGTAAAGGAAAAGGTCGACGAGATCGAAGCCGAGCAGATGCGCAAGGTCTATAAGAAGGAACGCGACCAGATCAAGGATGAAATCATCCAGGCGTTCCTGCCACGGGCCTTTATTCGTCGCTCGTCGACGTTTGCCGCCATCGCGCCGAAACAGGGTCTGATCCTGGTCAACTCGGCCAGCCCGAAACGTGCCGAAGACCTGCTGTCCACCCTGCGTGAAGTGATCGGCACCCTGCCGGTACGTCCACTGACCGTAAAAATGTCGCCGACCGCCACCATGACCGAATGGGTCACCACCCAGAAAGCCGCGCACGACTTCTTCGTGCTGGACGAATGCGAACTGCGTGATACCCACGAAGACGGCGGCATCGTGCGTTGCAAGCGTCAGGACCTGACCAGCGAAGAAATCCAGTTGCACCTGAGCACCGGCAAAGTGGTCACTCAGCTGTCGCTGGCCTGGCAAGACAAGCTGTCTTTCGTCCTCGACGACAAGATGGTGGTCAAGCGCCTGAAGTTCGAAGACCTGCTGCAGGATCAAGCGGAACAGGACGGCGGTGAAGAGGCCCTGGGCCAACTGGACGCCAGCTTCACCCTGATGATGCTGACCTTCGGCGACTTCCTGCCGGCGCTGGTTGAAGCGTTGGGCGGTGAAGAGACTCCTCAAGGGATCTAAAGGTTGGTGATTACTAATGTGGGAGCGGGCTTGCTCGCGAAGGCGTCGTGACAGTCGACATTTATAGTGACTGATACATCGCTTTCGCGAGCAAGCCCGCTCCCACATTCGATTTGTGGTGTTAATTAATAATAAGGATCAGGCCATGCGCGCACTCGCTGCATTAAGCCGCTTTGTCGGCAACACCTTCGCTTACTGGGTACTGATTTTCGCGGTCGTGGCGTTCCTGCAACCGGCGTGGTTCATCGGCCTCAAAGGCGCGATCGTGCCGTTGCTGGGGCTGGTGATGTTCGGCATGGGCCTGACCCTCAAACTCGAAGACTTCGCCGAAGTCGCCCGCCATCCGTGGCGCGTGGCCCTTGGCGTGGTTGCACACTTCGTGATCATGCCCGGCATGGCGTGGTTGCTCTGCCAGGCGTTCCACCTGCCGCCGGAAATCGCCGTCGGCGTGATTCTGGTCGGTTGCTGCCCAAGCGGCACCTCGTCGAACGTCATGACCTGGCTGGCACGCGGCGATCTGGCCTTGTCGGTGGCCATCGCCGCCGTCACCACCCTCCTCGCCCCGCTGCTGACCCCGGCACTGATCTGGCTGCTGGCCTCGGCGTGGTTGCCAGTGTCCTTCATGGAGCTGTTCTGGTCGATTCTGCAAGTGGTGCTGTTGCCGATCATCCTCGGCGTGGTCGCGCAACGCGTGCTCGGCGCCAAGGTTCGCCACGCGGTAGAAGTGCTGCCACTGATTTCGGTGGTGAGCATCGTGATCATCGTCACCGCCGTTGTGGCAGCGAGCCAGGCGAAGATTGCCGAGTCCGGCCTGCTGATCATGGCCGTGGTCATGCTGCACAACAGCTTCGGTTATCTGCTGGGCTATTTCACCGGGCGCCTGTTCAAGCTGCCACTGGCCCAACGCAAATCACTGGCGCTGGAAGTCGGCATGCAGAACTCCGGGCTGGGGGCCGCGCTGGCCAGTGCCCACTTCTCGCCGCTGGCGGCGGTGCCAAGTGCCTTGTTCAGCGTGTGGCACAACATTTCCGGGGCACTGCTCTCGACGTATTTCCGTCGTATGAGCGAGAAAGAAGACCGGGAAATCGCTGCGCGACAGGCCGCCAAATAAGCCGAAAACTTGATCCCCGGATTAATGATGGGCACTCTATGGCGCAACGCGAGGACGACCTCGCGGCTCGATCGAGTCATTAATCTGGGGACGACCCCGTCTATCGATGGAGGTCTTTCATGTCCTGGATCATCCTGTTTTTCGCCGGCCTGTTCGAAGTCGGCTGGGCCGTTGGCCTGAAGTACACCGACGGTTTCAGCCGCCCCCTGCCCACCGCGTTGACCGTTGCAGCCATGGCCATCAGCCTTGGCTTGCTGGGCCTTGCGATGAAGGAATTGCCGTTGGGCACGGCGTATGCGATCTGGACGGGTGTGGGTGCGGTCGGCACGGTGATCGCCGGGGTCATTCTGTTTGGTGAGTCGATGGCGCTGTTTCGGCTGGCCAGTGTGGCGTTGATCATTGCCGGGCTGGTTGGGCTCAAGGTTAGCGCTTAGGCCACTACCGCTTTCGCGAGCAGGCTCGCTCCCACATATGATCTGTGTCGATCACAATTCCCCTGTGGGAGTGAGCCTGCTCGCGATGAGGCCAGCACATTCACCGACTATCTAACGGTGCCGCGCAACTCTCCAACCATCGCTTGCAACTTCGCCGGTTCCGCAGCCTCAACCGCCACGGCCGGCCCCGCCACCAACGTCACCCGGGACCACAACCGGCGAAACAACCCTTTGCCCGGATCGCGGCTGAAGAAACTCCCCCACAACCCCTGCAACGCCAGCGGAATCACCGGCACTGGTGTCTCTTCCAGAATCCGCTTCAGCCCACCCTTGAACTCATTGATCTCCCCGTCAGCCGTCAATTTGCCTTCCGGAAAGATGCACACCAACTCGCCATCCTTCAGATACTGCGCAATCCGCTTGAAGGCTCTTTCGTAGATTTGAATGTCTTCCTGACGCCCCGCAATCGGAATCGTCCCTGCCGTGCGAAAGATAAAGTTCAGCACCGGCAAGTTGTAGATTTTGTAGTACATCACAAAGCGAATCGGCCGACGCACCGCGCCGCCAATCAGCAGCGCATCGACAAAGGACACGTGATTGCACACCAGCAGCGCCGCGCCTTCATCGGGAATCAGGTCCAGATTGCGATGCTCCACGCGGTACATGGAATGGCTGAGCAGCCAGATCATGAAGCGCATGCTGAATTCGGGGACGATCTTGAAGATGTAGGCGTTGACGCCGATGTTCAGCAGCGAAACCACCAGGAACAACTGCGGAATCGACAGCTTGACCAGGCTCAACAGGATGATCGAGACAATCGCCGACACCACCATGAACAACGCGTTGAGAATGTTGTTGGCGGCAATCACCCGCGCCCGCTCGTTCTCGGCGGTGCGCGACTGGATCAGCGCATACAGCGGCACGATGTAGAAACCACCGAAGATCCCCAGGCCAAGGATGTCGATCAGCACCAGCCAGGTATGACCAAACCCAAGGATTTCAACCCAGCCATGGCCGGTTGCGCTGTCTGGAATTCCGCCGGAATGCCACCACAGCAGCAAGCCAAACACGGTCAGGCCAAACGAGCCGAACGGCACCAGGCCAATCTCGACTTTGCGCCCGGAGAGCTTTTCACAGAGCATCGAGCCGAGCGCGATCCCCACTGAGAACACCGTCAGAATCAGCGTCACCACGGTTTCGTCGCCGTGCATCCACTCTTTGGCATACGCCGGGATCTGCGTCAGGTAAATCGCCCCGACAAACCAGAACCACGAGTTGCCGACAATTGAACGCGACACCGCAGGGGTTTGCCCAAGGCCCAACTTCAGCGTGGCCCAGGACTGGCTGAAAATGTTCCAGTTCAGGCGCATTTCCGGTGAAGCGGCCGCCGCCCGCGGAATGCTGCGGCTGGCCAGGTAACCGAGCACGGCAACGCCGATGATCGCGCTGGAGACGATAGGCGCGTAGTGACTGGACGACATCATGATCCCGGCGCCGATGGTCCCGGCGAGAATCGCCAGGAAGGTGCCCATTTCCACCAATCCGTTACCGCCGACCAGCTCTTCTTCGCGCAGGGCCTGGGGCAGGATCGAGTATTTCACCGGCCCGAACAGCGCCGAATGCGTGCCCATGGCGAACAGCGCCACCAACATCAACGACAGATGATCAAAGACGAAACCCACCGCGCCGACCGCCATGATCGCGATTTCGCCGAGCTTGATCAGACGGATCAAGCGGTCCTTGGCGAACTTCTCGCCGAACTGCCCGGCCAGCGCCGAGAACAGAAAGAACGGCAGGATGAACAGCAGCGCACAGAGGTTGACGTAGATCGAGCGGTCACCGTCGATGGTCAGCTTGTACAGAATGGCGAGGATCAACGACTGCTTGAAGATGTTGTCGTTGAACGCCCCGAGGGACTGGGTCACGAAAAACGGCAGGAAGCGCCGGGTGCGGAGCAAGGTGAACTGTGAGGGGTGACTCATCTTCCATGTGTCCCTGATGTTAGGTAGCGAGTGGCGTGGATACGGTTATTGGAATGCCGAACGTCGATCCAGGCCACACATTACCTAATCTTTGCAGGTTATTTCTTTAATCCTGCAATGCACGGCGAGACGAACAGCTCACCGCGCCACGCGCCTTGCAACGTGCGCCGGGCAACGATCAGCCACATCACCGCCAACAACGCCACCAGCACGCAGCCAAAGACACTGAAAAACGTCAGGTTCAAGGTGCTGGCCAGTTTCAACGTCGCCAGCGAGTAGACGCCCAACGGGAAGGTAAACCCCCACCAGCCGAGGTTGAACGGGATGCCGGCGCGCAGGTAACGCAGGGTAATCAGCACCGCGATCAGCATCCACCACAAACCGAAACCCCACAGGGTGATCCCGGCCACAAGCCCCAGGCCGTTGGCGATTTCACCGATGCCCGGCAGACCGTTGGCAGCGAAGATGGCCGGCGCGTCCGCTCCCAGCAGCAACATGCCCAGCGCCCCGGTACCAATCGGACCCAGCGCCAGCCAGCTCGAAGCGGCCATGTTTTCGTGGGGCAATTTATGCAGCGCCATGCGCAGCAACAGGATGGTCAGAATGCTGAAGGCGACCGGCAGTGAAAACGCCCAGAGCACGTAACTCGTCACCAGCACCACCAGTTGCGAATGGGCATCCGTCAGGTGCGGCGCCAGCAGGCCACCGCTGGCCGCCGCGACTTCCGCAGCCACCACCGGCAACAACCAGACGGCAGTCATCTGGTCGATGCTGTGTTCCTGGCGGGTGAACATCATGTAGGGAATCAGCACACCACACGCCAGTGACATCGCCACATCCAGCCACCAGAGCATTTCGGCGATATGAATCACGCCATCGCCCCAGCGCGGCAGGCCGAACACAAGAAAACCGTTGATGATGGTCGCCAGCCCCATGGGAATGGTGCCGAAGAACATCGAGACCGTGGAATGGCCAAAAATCCGCCGCGCTTCGTCGAAGAACAGCACCCAGCGCGCGGTGTACACGGCGGTGAAGACGGCGAACAGGAAAATATTGAACAGCCATAACCCTTCGGCGAACGCGCGCAAACCGGGAATGGCGAGGGGCAATTGCGCCAGCGCCAGCGCGAGCACCCCGGTGCCCATGGTCGCGGCGAACCAGTTGGGCGTGAATTGACGGATGACTTCACGCGGGTGGTGCAAATGGCTGAACGGTTTGATACCGGTTTTGACGCTGTTAGGGCATGTCATGGCGAACTCCTGTCCTCTGGTGAGGTGGAGCCCATGGTAGAACTGAATCGAATATCTATATAACGGGTAATATCTCTATAACTTATCTGTTTCGCAGATATAGCTTCAGACACTGCCTTCCGATTCGATCACCAGAATCCGCGCCGCGCCCTGCGGATGCGCGACATGCTCGGTGCCGACCGAGGCATAAAAGATGTCGCCGACATCCAGCAGAGCCTGCTTCTCGATGCCCTCTTCGCGATAACGCATCTGCACCTGCCCATCCAGCACCACGAACACTTCCTGGCCATCGTTGACGTGCCATTTGTAAGGCTGATCGGTCCAGTGCAATCGGGTGGTGATGCCGTTCATGTTGGCAATGTCCAACGCGCCCCAGGCACGCTCAGCGGTGAAGGATTTGCTGCGAATGATCTTCATGGGGCAGTCCGTCGAGATGAATGGCGAAGCCAAGGCTAGCGATCAGCGCACATCAGCGCTACAGACTTTCAACGAGCGCTGACGCAGCAAGGCCAACAAAGCGCCAACGGAGAGCACGATCAACACGGCACCGTAGCCGTCGGTGGTCGTGACCAGGCCGAAGGTTCGCGTCAGATTCCCGGCCAGCAACGATGGCAAACAGAACGCCAGGTAACTGAGCACATAAAACGCCGACATCAGCCCCGCACGCTCATGGGGTAGCGCCAACGGCACCAGACTGCGCACGGCCCCCAGAAACCCGGCACCGAAGCCACAGCCGGCGACGAGCGTGCCGAGGAAAAACAATGGCAGGCTGGCGCTGTGTACCCCCAGTAAAACCAGGACGATACCGGTCGGCAGCAGACTTGCTCCTAACTGCAGCGCCAGAGCGGCGGGACGATTGCGCAAGGTAAAAATCATCAAGGCACCCGTTACCGTCAGCGCGGCGACGGTCGACCCGGCAATCAGATTCGAAGTGGAACCGGTGGCCGTGCGCACCAACGAGGGTGCCAGGGAGGCATAAAAACCGCCGAGCGCCCACGTCGCGGTGTTGAGCGGCAATACTCGCCATAAGGTCGAACGCGCCTGAACCGGCACATGCAAGGTCGGCCGCAGCGAAGCCCAAGCCCCCGGCTGACGCGATACACTTTCCGGCAAACGCCAGATATAGAGCGCCTGCAATGCAAACAGGCTGAGCAGCAGCCAATAAGTCAGGTGCAACGGCGCGGGTGCAAACTCTGCCAGCAAACCACAGCCCAACCCGCCCAGGGCCATGCCAAGCAACGGCGCAACGCTGTTGATCAACGGCCCCTGCTGGCGGTCGGTGTCCAGCAGCGTGGCGCTTAGCACGGCGGTCGCCATGCCGGTGGCAAACCCTTGCAGCACTCGGGCACTGATCAGCCACGCGACGCTGTCAGCGTTGATAAACAGCAACATCGCCAGAATATTCAGCACCACGGCGCTGAAAATAACCGGTTTGCGCCCTAGGTGATCCGACAGCGAACCGACCGTCAGCAGTGCAGCCAACAAGCTGAAGGCGTAGACGCCGAAAATCAGGGTCAGGGTCGCGGCCGAGAAGTGCATCTGCTCTTGGTACAAGCGATACAACGGCGTCGGCGCCGTAGAAGCCGCGAGAAAACTGAGTAAAGTGATCGCCAGAAACCACAGGCTTGCACGATTTGAACGAGAACTGGACATCGGCACACTCCGCAAAAGCTAACTTTTCGCTTTTGCGGAGTGTGCTACTGGCTGGCGCTTAAAGCAAATTCTTTGTGTTAAGGTCCGATGCATGGCTTTTAGAGCTGGGACTTTTGTCTTTACGGCATGTCTCGGCGAGAACAGGAAACAGGTAATGACAGGCCCCACTTTACGTCCCGGCGGCCGCAGTGCCCGGGTGCAGGAATCGATTCACAAGGCGGTGCGCGAATTGCTCGAAGAGCAGGACCGCGCCAGCGTGACCGTGCCGCAGATCGCTGCGCGTGCGGGGGTTACGCCGTCGACTATCTATCGGCGCTGGGGAGATTTGTCGGCGTTGTTGGCGGACGTCGCCCTCGCCCGCATGCAGCCGGAAACCGCATCGGCCGATACCGGCAGCCTGCGCGGTGACGTGCAGGCCTGGGCGGAACAGTATCTGGACGAGATGAGCTCCGAACCCGGCCGCAACATGCTGCGCGATGTGCAAGCGAGTCTCAAGCCGAGCTATTGCGCGACGATCATTGGCGGGCAGTTGCAGATGATTCTGGACCGTTATCCGAATGAGCCGAAACCGAGTGTCGATCGGCTGATCAATATGGTGGCGGCGCCTATCGTGTTTCGCATCCTGTTTTCCGAGGCGCCGTTGCAGGTTGAGGAGCTGCAGCGGTTGATCGGGATTGCGTTGAATCAGTGAGGCCGCCTTCGCGAGCAAGCCCGCTCCCACATTTGAACGAGTTGTCTGAACTTACTCGGTTAAATGTGGGAGCGGGCTTGCTCGCGAAGGGGCCCGAAAAAGCACCGATGATCACACTGACACATTGCCTGCGACACCCCGCCACGCCACGACCTTGGTCGACACTGACTAACCGGGGCGGTCGTGCGAGACTGTCTGACCGGGCGGGAGTCCCGGGTGAATTTTGTCTGGAGTTCCCATGTCGCTGTCCAGCGGGCTGATTGCCGCCGTCGCCCTGGCCTATATGGCCATCATGTTCGCCATTGCCTTCTACGGTGACCGTCGCAGCACGCCGTTGCCGCCGCGCGTGCGCGCGTGGGTGTACAGCTTGTCACTGGCGGTCTATTGCACCAGCTGGACATTCTTTGGCGCAGTGGGCCAGGCGGCGGAACAGCTCTGGTCGTTCCTGCCGATCTACCTCGGACCGATCCTGCTGCTGGTGGGCGCGCCGTGGGTCCTGCAAAAAATGGTGATGATCAGCAAGCAGGAAAACATCACCTCCATCGCCGACTTCATCGCCGCCCGCTACGGCAAGTCCCAGTCCCTGGCGATTGTGGTGGCGCTGATCTGTCTGGTCGGCGTGTTGCCCTATATCGCCTTGCAGCTCAAGGGCATTGTGCTCGGGGTGAACCTGCTGATTGGCGCGGGCGCCGACGCGATGGGGGTTCGTGCCCAGGACACGGCGTTGATTGTGTCGCTGGTGCTGGCGCTGTTCACCATTGTCTTCGGTACCCGCAACCTCGATGCCACAGAGCACCACCGTGGCATGGTGCTGGCCATCGCGTTTGAGGCACTGGTCAAGCTGTTCGCGTTTCTCGCCGTTGGCGCGTTCGTGACTTTCGGCCTGTACGACGGTTTCGACGACCTGTTCAACCAGGCCATGCTCGCCCCACGCCTCGAAGAATACTGGAAGGAAACCATCAACTGGCCGTCAATGGTGGTGCAGACAGGCGTGGCGATGATGGCGATCATCTGCCTGCCCCGGCAATTCCACGTGACAGTGGTGGAGAACATTGATCCACAGGATTTGCGCCTGGCCAAATGGGTGTTCCCGGCCTACCTGGCATTGGCGGCGTTGTTTGTCGTACCGATCGCGCTTGCCGGCCAGATGCTGCTGCCCAGTTCAGTATTGCCGGATTCGTTCGTCATCAGTCTGCCGCTGGCCGAGGCACACCCTGCCCTCGCCTTGCTGGCGTTTATCGGCGGCGCGTCGGCGGCGACCGGCATGGTGATTGTCGCCAGCGTGGCGCTGTCGACCATGGTGTCCAACGACATGCTGTTGCCGTGGTTGCTACGCCGAAACAACGCCGAGCGGCCGTTCGAAGTGTTTCGCCAGTGGATGCTCTCGGTACGCCGGGTGAGCATCGTGGTGATTTTGCTGCTGGCCTACGTCAGCTATCGCCTGCTGGGCTCGACCGCCAGCCTGGCAACCATCGGCCAGATCGCCTTCGCCGCCGTGACGCAACTGGCCCCGGCCATGCTCGGCGCGCTGTACTGGAAACAGGCCAACCGGCGCGGCGTATTCGCCGGCCTCGCTGCCGGGACATTCCTGTGGTTCTACACGCTGATATTGCCGATTGCGGCCCGAAGCCTCGGCTGGCCGCTGGAGAGTTTTCCGGGCCTGGCGTGGTTGCACAGCAACCCGATGAACCTGCCGATCACCCCGCTGACCCAAGGCGTGGTGCTCTCGCTGGCCGGTAACTTCACCTTGTTCGCCTGGGTCTCGGTTCTGTCCCGGACGCGTGTTTCCGAGCACTGGCAGGCCGGTCGTTTTATCGGCCAGGAAATCAGCGCCCGCCCCAGCGCCCGTTCGATGCTCGCCGTGCAGATCGATGATTTGCTGCAACTGGCCGCCCGTTTCGTCGGCGAAGAACGGGCGCGTCAGAGCTTCATACGCTTCGCCTACCGCCAAGGCAAAGGCTTCAACCCGAATCAAAACGCCGACGGTGAATGGATCGCCCACACCGAACGCTTGCTCGCGGGTGTACTCGGCGCTTCCTCGACGCGCGCAGTGGTAAAAGCCGCCATCGAAGGCCGGGAAATGCAGCTGGAAGATGTCGTGCGCATCGCCGACGAAGCATCGGAAGTGCTGCAGTTCAACCGCGCCCTGCTGCAAGGCGCAATCGAAAACATCACCCAGGGCATCAGCGTGGTCGACCAGTCGCTGAAACTGGTGGCCTGGAACCGGCGTTATCTGGAGCTGTTCAACTACCCGGATGGCCTGATCAGCGTCGGTCGACCGATTGCCGACATCATTCGCCACAACGCCGAACGCGGCCTGTGCGGCCCCGGGGAAGCCGAAGTGCACGTCGCCCGTCGCTTGCACTGGATGCGTCAGGGCCGTGCCCACACCTCGGAACGACTGTTTCCCAACGGGCGGGTGATCGAGCTGATCGGCAATCCGATGCCCGGTGGTGGTTTCGTCATGAGTTTCACCGACATCACCGCATTCCGCGAAGCCGAACAAGCGCTGACCGAAGCCAACGAAGGCCTGGAGCAACGGGTGGCCGAACGCACCCACGAGTTGTCGCAACTCAACGTTGCGCTGACCGAAGCCAAGGGCACTGCCGAATCCGCCAACCAGTCGAAAACCCGCTTCCTGGCCGCCGTCAGCCATGACTTGATGCAACCGCTGAACGCTGCGCGCCTGTTCTCCGCCGCGTTGTCTCACCAGGACGACGGCCTGTCGGGCGAGGCGCAAAAACTGGTCCATCACCTCGACAGCTCGTTGCGCTCGGCAGAGGACTTGATCAGCGACCTGCTAGATATTTCCCGCCTGGAAAACGGCAAGATCAACCCGGACATCAAACCGTTCGCGCTCAACGAACTGTTCGCCCCCCTCAGCGCCGAATTCAAGGCGCAGGCTCAGGAACAGGGGCTGACCTTCCGGGTTCGCAGCAGCACGTTGCGGGTCGACAGCGACATCAAACTGCTGCGACGAATCCTGCAAAACTTCCTGACCAATGCGTTCCGCTATGCCAAAGGGCCGGTGCTGCTGGGCGTTCGCCGGCGCAAGGGTGAATTGTGCCTGGAGGTCTGGGACCGCGGACCGGGCATCGCGCAGGACAAACTGCAGGTGATTTTCGAAGAATTCAAACGCCTCGACAGTCACCAGACCCGCGCGGAGAAAGGCCTGGGATTGGGCCTGGCGATTGCCGACGGGCTGTGCCGCGTCCTGGGACACACGCTGCAAGTTCGCTCCTGGCCGGGGCGCGGCAGTGTGTTCAGTGTCAGTGTGCCGCTGGCGCGGGCACAAACCATGGCGCCGACCAAGACCACCGAACTCAACGGCCATGTGTTGAGCGGCGCGCAGGTGCTGTGCATCGATAATGAAGACAGCATTCTGATCGGCATGAACAGCCTGCTGACGCGCTGGGGTTGCCAGGTCTGGACAGCGCGTAACCGAGAGGAATGTGCCGCGCTGCTCAACGACGGGGTTCGTCCGCAACTGGCGCTGGTGGATTATCACCTGGACCATGGCGAAACCGGGACCGAGCTGATGGCGTGGCTGCGCACTCAACTGGGAGAACCGGTGCCGGGGGTGGTAATCAGCGCCGATGGCCGGCCCGAGACGGTGGCGCAGGTGCATGCGGCGGGGCTGGATTATTTGGCCAAACCGGTGAAACCGGCGGCGCTAAGGGCGTTGTTGAGTCGGCATTTGCCGTTGTAGCGCGGCGGGTTCCGACACACCACTGTGGCGAGGGGGCTTGCCCCCGTTCGGCTGCGCAGCAGTCGGCTATCAAGCAACTTGAAAAATCAGGTGAAGGTTTTAGGGCTGCTTCGCAACCCAACGGGGGCAAGCCCCCTCGCCACAAGTTCAGTGAAAACCTACTCCGGCAGTTCGGCCAAGCCATCCACATCGGTCATCGCCCGCTCCAGCAAATCCGCCGGCAAGCTCTTGCTGGCGCGCGCGCCGAGCAATTTCAGCTGTTCGCTGCGACTGACCAGATTGCCACGGCCTTCTGTCAGCTTGTTGCGCGCAGAGCTGTAGGCTTTGTCCAGTTGCTGCAAGCGATTGCCGACTTCGTCCAGGTCCTGGATGAACAACACGAACTTGTCGTACAGCCACCCGGCACGCTCGGCGATTTCCCGGGCGTTCTGGCTCTGGCGCTCCTGTTTCCACAGGCTGTCGATCACCCGCAGAGTCGCCAGCAACGTAGTGGGGCTGACGATCACGATGTTGCGGTCGAAGGCTTCCTGGAACAGCGTCGGTTCTGCCTGCAAAGCCGCAGAAAACGCCGCTTCGATCGGCACGAAAAGCAAGACGAAATCCAGGCTGTGCAAGCCGTCGAGCCGTTTGTAATCCTTGCCAGACAGGCCTTTGACGTGATTGCGCAGCGACAGCACGTGTTGTTTGATGGCGATCTGGCCGATCGCGTCGTCTTCGGCCGCCACGTATTGCTGATAGGCCGTCAGGCTGACCTTGGAGTCGACCACCACCTGCTTGTCGCCCGGCAGGTAAATAATCACATCCGGCTGGAAGCGCTCGCCGTCCGGGCCTTTGAGAGTGACTTGGGTCTGGTACTCGCGGCCCTTCTCCAGGCCCGCGTGTTCAAGCACTCGCTCGAGAATCAGTTCGCCCCAGTTACCTTGGGTTTTCTGCCCTTTAAGAGCGCGCGTGAGGTTGGTGGCTTCGTCGCTCAGGCGCAGGTTCAGCTGTTGCAGGCGTTCCAGTTCCTTGGCCAGCGAGAAACGCTCGCGCGCTTCGGCCTGATAACTTTCCTCGACGCGCTTTTCGAAGGACTGAATGCGTTCTTTCAACGGATCGAGCAACTGGCCCAGCCGCTGTTGACTGGTTTCGGCGAAGCGCTGCTCACGCTCGTCGAAAATCTTGCCCGCCAGTTCGGCGAACTGCGCTCGCAGCTCGTCTCGCGAACCCTGCAGGTCACTGAGCCGTTGCTGATGGCTTTCCTGTTGCTCGCGCAGCTCGGCGTTGAGTGACGCCGCCAGCGTGTCCAGGCGACGCAGCTCAGCCTCTTTACCGGCGCGCTCGATGTTCCAGGCGTGAGACGCGTCGCGGGCGTCGTCGCGCTCGATTTGCAGCAGTTCGACTTCACGGCGCGTGGCAGCGAGGTCCGCTTGCTTGGCGGCATTGGCCTGGCTCAGATCACCGATTTCATCGCGACAGGCGTCGAGTTGCGCATTCAGGCCGTCCTGCGCCAATTGGGCCATGGCCAGACGTTCTTCCAGCAGAGCGGCCTCGGCTTGCGAGCCACTCGCACGGCGCTGAATTTGCCAGGCCAGTACCAGCAATGGCAGGCCCGCGCCCGCCAGACCGAGTAATAGGCTGGTCAAGTCCATAGCCATAGAGATTCCTGCCGATGAGATAAAGCTTGAAGGTTAACCAAGGCCACCTGACTTGGACAGCTCAGTCTTCGATCAGGCCCAGTTCCTGCTGCGCGCGCGCGTCCCCTGCCCGGGCGGCCTGACGCAGCAGGTCCTGGCCAATGCGGCGATCACGGGCATTCCCGCATTCACGGCACATCAGTTGTCCGAGGCGACTTTGCGCAGCCACCACGCCTTCACGGGCAGGCTGTTTGAGCAAGCGCCCGGCAAAGTGCTTGATGTTGGGGTTATCCCCAAGACGCGGACTGTCCAGCAGCCATTCGGCTACGCGCATCGAAAAACGCTTGGGTGGGGTAACACGTTGAGGTGTGGAGGTAGCAGAGATTGATACTGAGCGAAACTTCATAAAGCACTGTGGGACAGATCGGAAGGCGCGCAACTCTACTCTTTTTTTCTTACAGGTAAAGCCTAAAAAAACCCGGCACGCCCGTGCTAGAGCAAGCGCTCGGGACAATCCACAGAAGCTGTGGATAACTCAGTGGACAACCGCTCTTGAACTCGCGCAAAGCCCTGTGGAATGGGGCTCGCAGTCAAACTGACGATTTTTTCACCAGTAAAAAAAAGCGATGTTTTTCATTGACTTAAATTTTCAATACAGGCACCCACTGCGGGTGAGGCCTGGATGACAGTAGGGTTACAGTCTGCGCAACTTATGTGCACAAGTACCTTGGCGACGGTTATATGGATGCACTTTTTCGGCGCGTTTTTGCATGGCCTCTGGGGATAAATCGGCAAAACCCTTGATCCAGGCAGATTGCGAGCCGATGAGTGACAGCCACCACCGGTCGGAATGTGAGCGATTGCAGGCCGCTCTGGCCAGACTCCTCGTTCTTTTTTGCTAACACACTTCCATTCTCAAATTCAATCCGTTAGTATCCGCGGCGTTAGTACCAAGCTGAAAGTCAATTCTGGTCGAACAAATCCTCGCGGTCAGCCTTCCCTCAAGAGAAGCCTCTACCGACAAAACAGGATCGACCACCTCGATGGTTTCCAGGTAAACCTTGCGCCAACACAGCCTTCGAACAAAGCGAAGGGTGTTGCGAAGCTCACTTACTCTGACCGAACCAGCCTGCAAATTGATCAGGATCTTCACCCCGGGCCCAGAACCTTTGCCCTTGATGTGTTGCCTGCCCTCCTAAGTACCTACCTGCCAGCCCAAGCGCGCCAATTATCAGCGCTTCAAACTGGCTGCTTTGTTCCAGTCGGGTTCTTCGTTCGACCAATGGTGGTCGTCGTCACTGGAACGTTTTAATTTTGCACGGCTCTTATCCGTGTCGCTTGTAGGAACACCAACACTATGTCTACTCAAATCCACACTCAGGATGCCATTCGCACCCTAACCAACGCTTTCGCTCCAATGAACTGCCTGATCATGGCTGCTCGCAAAGGCTGCTTCAGTTTCACTCTGGTCAACGAACACGGCATCGCTCGTCACAGCGAACGCCTGTACCCCGATCAATACTCCAGCGCAGAGCCGCTGCAGGCCGTGATCGAGCGTACCCGCCAGGCATTGATTGCCTGAGACGCCAGAAACACTGAAAAAGCAAAAGCCCCGCTCAAAAAGCGGGGCTTTTTATTGCCCGATATTTCCCTTTTCGCTGCAACTCGCTAAGCACTAACCGATATAACGGTTATAACTCGAAGCTGGAAATATTTTAAAAACAGTCCTTTACAGCGCGAATATGACACTACACTTCAACTCAAGCGGTTTGATCCGCTTCCGGCGAGCCTGATTCGATCCACCGCTGCCAAGGCCCCCTTCAGGTATCGCCGCCCACTTCATGTTTCGAGGGCTTTATGGGTATCGCTGCCAGCGAACTGTGCCGTTATGTGATTCGTCCGACCTTGATCTACCTCGGACGCCATAGCGCAACTGCCGAATCCTTGCTGCTGGGCATCGCCGCCAGTCAGTCAGCCCTTGGTTCCGCCCTGCATGACCGCCGTGGACACGGCCTGTACCGAATCGCCGAACCCCGCCACCAGGCACTTTGGGATCACTACCTGGCCCTCGACCCGGAACGCGCAAGTCTCGTCCGCGGCCTCGCCAGCCAACATGCCTTCCTCAGCGGGCCGCACCTGGAATTGACCGTCAACCTGCGTTACGCCACCGCCATTGCCTGGCTGCTGGTCGAAGAACAGAACACTCCCCTCCCCGCCGCCGATGATTTGTTGGGCATGGCCCGAATCTGGCGTCAGACCTTTCAGCCTCAAGGACGCCTGCGCGACTTCACTTGCGCCTGGCAAACCTGTGTTTCACCGCTGAATCAGGTCGCCTGCTGACCCACCGGTTTCACAAGATCGTGCATCCGGCTGCGAATCTGGTCTGATTGTCCTACAAAACCGCTCTAACTCAAGCCATACAGCCTATAGCGCTGGGACGAAAATGTTGGTAATTTTCGCCCCGGTGATCACCAGGAGTTCTAATAATGAAAAAAGTAATGCTCAAAACCACCCTTAGCCTCGCCGTTACCCTGGCATCCACCCAGCTCTTTGCAAGTGGCTTTGCCCTTAACGAACAAAGCATCAGCGGGATGGGGACAGGTTTTGCCGGGCGATCTTCTTCTGCCGACGACGCATCCACCATTGTTGGCAACCCTGCCGGCATGTCCCGCATCAAGCGCGAACAAGTGACCGGCGGTGTTGCATTCATCGACGCACACACTGACATCAGCAACGCCAGCTCCAGTCCAAATGGCGGTACCAACAAAGGTGACATGGTCCCTTTCATGGGCGTGCCGATGGGCTACTACGTCAAGCCAATCGATGACCACTGGGCATTCGGTATCGGTGTGTACGCACCGTTCGGTCTGGTAACTGACTACGAAAACGGCTTTGCCGGTCGTTACTTCGGCAGCAAGAGCGAAGTCAAGATCGTCACCCTGCAACCGACTGTCAGCTACGCCTTCAACGACAAGGTGTCCATCGGTTTCGGCCCGACCATCAACCGCATCGACGGCACCCTGGAATCGAACCTTTCGATCACCCAGGCCGCGCCAGATGGCAAGGTCAAGATCAAGGGTGACGACACCGCACTGGGCTACAACATCGGCGTACTGGTTCAAGCCACCGACAGCACTCGCGTCGGCCTGACCTACCACTCGAAAGTGAAGTACAAGCTCGACGGTGACACCAAGGTCAACTACAACGTGCTGGGCCTCATCGGCCAGAACCCAAGCCAGAAATACGACGCTTCGCTGGACCTGACCACGCCTGAATCGGTGGACTTCTCGGTCACTCACCAGCTCGACGACAAGTGGACTCTTTACGCAGGCAGCACCTGGACTCGCTGGAGCCGCCTGAAAGAAATCACCGTCGAAAGCAAAGGTGTTCCAGCCGTGCTGAACGGTCAGTTCGGTACCATCACCGAAGAACAGAACTGGCACGACACCTGGGCTCACGCCATCGGCGCGTCCTACCAGTTGAACAAGGAATGGGTCCTGCGTACCGGTCTGTCCGTTGACCAGGCACCGACCAACAACACCGACCGTTCCCCACGCATCCCGACTGGCGATCGCAAGATTTTCAGCCTGGGCGCTGGCTGGAGCCCGACCGACGACCTGACCATCGACGTAGCGTACTCGTACCTGCGCGAAGAGTCGGTCAAGGTCAACAACAGCAACGACCGTGGCCAGACCTACAACGCCAAGTATGAAAACTGGGCGAACGGTTTCGGTGTCGGCGCGACCTACCGCTTCTGATGATTCAAGGCGAGGCTGAACCGCTCGCGTGCTGAATCAAAAAAGCCCCGCTCTCTGGTACAGAGGCGGGGCTTTTTAATGGGCGCTGATCAGGGTTGGGAAGCCAGGGCTTGCTGCACCGCAGCAATGAACTCCGGATCATCAGGTTTGGTCAGGCTGGAGAAACTGGCGATCACCTGGCCTTTGCGATCGACCACGTATTTGTAGAAATTCCACTTCGGCGCGCTGCTCTGCGCGGCCAGGACCTTGAACAGGTGTGTCGCGTCGTCGCCTCGCACTGCCTGAGGTTCGGTCATGGTGAAGGTCACGCCGTAATTCACGTAACAAACCTTGGCGGTCTCGGCGGTGTCCTTGGACTCTTGCTTGAAATCGTTGGAAGGAACGCCAATCACCTCCAGCCCCTCTCCCTTGAAGCGCTGATTGAGCGCCTCAAGGCTTTTGAACTGCGGGGCGAAACCGCAGTGGCTCGCGGTATTGACCACCACCAGCGGTTTACCCTCGAACCGTTGGCACAGGTCGATCGATTCCTTGGCCCGCAGTTTTTGCAATGAACCTTGCAGCAGTTCAGGGCACTCGGCCTGAGCCAGCCCGGTCAATGCCATCAGCAACGCGGGGACTGCAATCCAGCGCATCAGCATGTCGGTGCATCCTTGATAAGTCGTCAAAAACGAAGTTACTCGCCCTCGCCGCTCGCTAGCAAGTACCCATGCCCAACTGCATCAGCGCCAGCCCGCCCTGGTGCCAGCCCCACCATGACAATGCCAGTAGCAAGGCGCAGAGTGCCGCTACAGCGATTCGCGGCCAAAGACTGTTCATGTCGCACTCATCTGTGTTCGCAGGCGCGCCACCGGCCGCTCACGCACTGGCCAGTTCAGGGCGGCGGCCAACAGACTCAAGAGAATTGCCACTTGCCAGATCAAGTCATAGCTCCCGGTCCGGTCGTACACCACCCCGCCCAACCAGCCGCCTAGAAACGAACCGAGCTGGTGAAACAGGAACACAATGCCGCCGAGCATGGACAGGTTACGCACACCGAACAAGGTCGCCACGGTGCCGTTGGTCAGCGGTACGGTAGAGAGCCACAAGAACCCCATGGCCATGCCGAACAGGTACGCCGTGGTCGTCGTGACCGGTGCCCACAGAAACAGCGTGATCACCACCGCCCGCAACAGGTACAGCCCGGTGAGCAAACGCGGTTTGGACATGCGCCCGCCGAGCCATCCGGCGGTGTAGGTACCGAAGATATTGAACAACCCGATCAGCGCCAGCACCGTGGTGCCAACCGTGGCTGGAAGGTGTTGATCCACCAGATACGCCGGCAGATGCACGCCGATGAATACCACCTGGAAACCGCAGACGAAAAAGCCGAACGCCAACAGCCAGAATCCCGAATGGGAGCAGGCTTCGCGCAGCGCTTCGGAGAGGGTTTGTTCATGGCCGAGCGTCGGCAGCGGTTTGTCCTTGAGCATGCTCACCAGCGGCACGATCAACGCCACCAACAGGCCCAGCACCAGCAACGCGGCGGACCAGCCGAGCCAGCCGATCAAGCCCAACGTGCCGGGCAACATCGCGAACTGGCCGAACGAGCCGGCCGCACTGGCGATGCCCATGCCCATGCTGCGCTTCTCTGGCGGCACCGCACGGCCGACCACGCCGAGGATCACCGAGAACGAAGTGCCGGACAGACCGATGCCGATCAACAGGCCGGCGCTCAGGGACAGGGTCACAGCGGAATCGGACATCCCCATGAACACCAGGCCCAGCGCATAAAATACGCCACCGACCAGCACCACTTTCGCCGCCCCGAAGCGGTCGGCCAACGCGCCAGTGAAGGGTTGCGCCAGGCCCCAGATCAGGTTCTGCAAGGCGATGGCAAACGCAAAGGTTTCACGCCCCCAGCCGAACTCGGCGCTCATCGGCGCCAGAAACAGCCCGAAGCCGTGGCGCACGCCCAACGACAACGCAAGGATCAGCGCACTGCCCACCAGCACCCAACCGCACGTACGCCACATCGATGTCATTTCTTGTTCTCCGGTAGCGGGTATATACCCGCTTAAGATCGGAAAAACCGGCTTCAGGCCAGTTCGTCCAGCAGTCGCAGCAAGGTTTCGCGTTTTTCGACGCCCAGTCGGTCAATCAACCGTTGTTGTGCCGCTTCCCAGGCCGGCAAGGCCGCTGCCAGGCGCTCAGCACCGGCCTCGGTCAGGCGGACAATGCGATTGCGCATGTCCTCGCCCTCCACCAGCTTCACCAGCCCCTCACCCTCAAGCACACGCAAATTGCGCCCGAGGGTGCTGCGGTCCAGGCCCATGGCTTCGGCGAGGGTAGAAATACTTGGCTGATCCAGGCGCTGCAAATTACACAGCAAAGAATACTGGGCAACGTTGATCCCGAAGCCGTCGAGAGCGCCGTCGTAATGCCTGCTGACGCCACGGGCGGCGCGACGCAGGTTGATGCATAAACATTGGGAGTCGAGCATGGTGCGTGTATATACCCGCGGTTGTGTTAAATCAAGTTACAGGTGGTTTTAATCAACAATTTGGAGTGTCTGGCAGAGCGCCTTCGCGAGCAAGCCCGCTCCCACATTCGACCGCATTCTCTCTGGAGGAACTCGGTTAAATGTGGGAGCGGGCTTGCGCGCGAAGAGGCCAGCACATCCTGCACAAAAACCATCAGACCAACGCCAATCCTACCAGCACCACCATCTCCAGCAACTCCAGCATCGCCCCCGCCGTGTCCCCCGTCGTCCCGCCCAATCGACGCACCATCACCTGCCGCAGCCACGCAAAAACCACTGCTGCCAGCACCAGCGCCCAAACGCCGCTGAGCCCCGCAATCAGCACACACGCCACCGCACTGATCGCCAACACCTGCTGACCCGCCAAACGCGGCAGATGATCCGCCAGCGCCTGCCCCAACCCGCCCGCGCGCACATACGGCGTAGTCAGGAATAACCCTAGCATCGCGCTGCGGCCAATCAGCGGGACGATGATCAGGTAAAGACTGTGCTGCTGTTCGATCAACGCCAACACCGCCGCGAACTTCAACAACAACACCAACACCAGCGTCACCACGGCAATCGGCCCACTGCGCGGGTCCTTCATGATCGTCAGCGTGCGTTCCCGATCACCAAAACCACCCAGCCACGCGTCGGCGCTATCGGCCAGACCGTCCAGGTGCAACCCGCCGCTGAGCAGAACCCAAACCGTCAGCAACAATGCCGCATGCAATAACAACGGCGTCCCCAGCAAAAACCAATTCAGCGCCCACATAATCGCGCCAAACAGCAGCCCCACCAGCGGATAAAACAGCAGCGACCGGCCCAATTCCTGAGGCGTCGGCATGCCGGGCAGACGAATCGGCAGGCTGCTCAGAAATTGCAGGGCGATCCAGAAGGGCAGCATGGTCAGATTGCTTCCTTGAGAATGACGCCGGGGTCGACGCGCAACGAAAACAATGCGCCATGAGCCACTTCGACATTGAGCAACTGCTCACGCGGCAACCCCCGCGCTTGAGCCAGCAATAAACGCATGACACCTCCATGGCTGATCAACAAAACCCGCTCACCAGCGCAGGCTGCTGACAGCCGTTCGATGGCCGCCAATACCCGAACGGAAAAGTCCGCCACCCGCTCGCCGTCCGGCGGCGTAAACGAATAGGGATCAGCCCAGAACAGCCCCAGCGCCTCGGCATCGGTGTCCATCAACGCCGCTGCGCTCTGCCCTTCCCAGGCACCGAAGTGCAGTTCTTGAAGATCCTTGTCCAACTGCACCGGCAACCCCAGTTGCACACCGAGTTCTTCAGCAAACCGCGCACAACGCTGTAACGGCGAGCTGACCAATCGATCCCACGGCCCCTGCTCTACCACCGCCGCGCGCATCTGCGCCCAGCCTTTTGCAGTCAGTGCGTCATCGAGACTGCCACGCAATCCGCCACCGAGCTCGGTCTCGCCATGGCGCAACAGGTCCAGGTGCAACGTCATGCCGGACGGTCCGCAACCGCCGCTTCGGCGAAGGTCGCCATCTGCCCGTGAAGGTCGCAGGCCAGACGCAACAACGGCACGGCCAACGCGGCACCGCTGCCCTCGCCCAAACGCAAACCAAGATCCAGCAACGGTTCCGCGCTCAGGGTTTCCAGCACATGACGATGACCCGGCTCGGCACCGCGATGGCCGAACAGCAGCCACGCGCGGCACTCAGGATTCAAGCGCACCGCCACCAGTGCAGCGACGCTGCAAATGAACCCGTCCACCAGCACCGCCACCCCTTCCTGCGCACACGCCAGATAGGCACCCACCAGCGCGGCAATTTCAAAACCGCCCAGATTGAACAAAGTCTGCAACGCGTCCCCGCGCTGAGCACCGTGCAGCGCCAACGCGCGTTCGATGACCTGCGCCTTGTGGCTGACACCTGCCGCATCCAGACCGGTGCCCGGCCCGGCCAGATGCACCACCGGGCAATCGAGCAAGGCACAGGCCAATGCACTGGCGGCGGTGGTGTTACCGATGCCCATTTCGCCGCCGATAAACAACTGCGCCCCGGCTGCGATGGCACGCTGCACACTGTCGCGACCGGCCTGCAAGGCGAGTTCGCCCTGGGCCGCCGTCATGGCGGGGCCTTTGACGAAATTCGCCGTACCGGGGCCAACGTTCACGTGGCGCACACCGGGCAGATTCAAGGTCGGCGTCACCGTGCCCAGATCCACCACTTCCAGGGAAGCACCCAGCTGCCGCGCCAGCACGCTGATCGCCGCGCCGCCGGTGACAAAGTTGTGCAGCATCTGCCCGGTGACTTCCTGAGGAAACGCCGACACGCCTTCCGCCACGACACCATGGTCACCGGCAAAAATCGCGATCCACAGTTGATCCAGGCTCGGCTTGACCTGCCCCTGCAACCCGGCCAATTGCACCGCCACCGACTCCAGTCGACCGAGGGAGCCGGCCGGTTTGGTCAGTTGCTGTTGACGCGCCTGCGCCTGTTCGACGGCTTGCGCATCGACCGGTTTGCACGGGTTCAGCCACCAGGATTGAGTCATAACGCAGTTCCTTTCAGAGTCAGGGGCAGGCCGGCGACGGTCAGGACGACACGTTGGCAGCGCTCGGCCAAGGCTTGATGCAGCCAACCGGCTTCATCGACATAGCGGCGAGTCAATTCGCCCAGCGGCACGACACCCATTCCGGTCTCGTTGCTGACAAAAATGATTTCACCCGGCAACGCGGCCAGGCAGTCCAGCAAGGCTTCGCGTTCAGTGTTGAGGCGTTCGGCGTCGTCGAGCATCAGCAGATTGGTCATCCACAGCGTCAGGCAATCCACCAGCAGGCAACGGTTGGCGCTGGCGGTTTCGCGCAGGACGCGGGCGAGTTCAACCGGTTCTTCGATCAAGGCCCATTCGGCGGGACGACGGGCACGGTGATGGGCGACGCGGTCGTTCATTTCACCGTCCAGCGGTTGGCTGGTGGCGATGTAGGTCACGGCCAATTGGCTGTCGGTGGCGAGTTTTTCGGCCAGTCGACTTTTGCCGGAGCGGGCGCCGCCGAGGATGAGTTGGAGCATGGTTTATTCCTTAAAATCATCGGTGAGGCGCCTGCCGCCTTCGCGAGCAAGCCCGCTCCCACATTTGATCGGTGTTGAACACAAAATCCATGTTCACTGCAGATCTAATGTGGGAGCGGGCTTGCTCGCGAAGAGGCCAGCAAAAGCAACCTAAATCCCGCAGAGTTCACGCAGTAGTGCGGTATCCAGATGCTTCTCCACCAGATCCGCCAACCGTTCGATATCGCGCTCGCGCAACGCGTGGTAATCGACCTCCTGCACATTCTGCAACCCCGCCCAGCGCAGCAACGCACTGCACGCCGTCGGCGATTCAAACAGACCATGCAGATAGGTACCGAAAATCTGCCCATCCACACTTTGCGCACCATCGCAGCGACCATCGTCCAGCTGTACGGCGGCGTTTTCCAGCGCCGGCCCGGTGGTCACGCCGGCATGAATTTCGTAGCCGCTGACGGCCGCATCTTCCAGCGCCAGACGACCGCGCACATTGCGCAATTGCTTCTCTTCTTCGAGCTGCGTTTCAAACGCCAGCAACCCCAGACCCGCGCTTGAACCCGGTGCACCTTCCAGGCCCATCGGGTCGTGTACGTGCTCGCCGAGCATTTGCAAACCGCCGCAAATCCCGAGGACTTTGCCGCCGTAGCGCAGATGACGACTGATCGCCGAATCCCAGCCATTGGCCCGCAAAAACGCGAGGTCGCTGCGCACGCTTTTCGAGCCGGGCAAGATGATCAGGTCGGCCGGCGGGATCGACTGGCCGGGGCCGATGAATTGCAGATCGACTTGCGGATGCAAACGCAGTGGATCGAAATCAGTGTGGTTGCTGATGCGCGGCAGCACCGGCACCACGACGTTCAGTACCTGGTCGGCCTTGTCGGTCTGGCGCTGATCGATGCCATCCTCAGCCTCCAGATGCAGGTCCATCACATACGGCAGGACACCGATCACCGGTTTGCCGGTGCGTTTTTCCAGCCAGTCGAGACCGGGTTGCAGCAAGGCGATGTCGCCACGGAAACGATTGATGATGAAGCCTTTGACCCGCGCCTGTTCGGTCGGCGACAGCAGTTCCAGCGTGCCGACCAGATGCGCGAAAACACCGCCGCGATTGATGTCGGCAATCAACACCACCGGGCAGTCCACCGCTTCGGCAAAGCCCATGTTGGCGATATCGCCGGCCCGCAGATTGATCTCGGCCGGCGAGCCCGCGCCTTCGACCATCACCACCGGATACGCCGCGCTCAAGCGTTCGTGGGAGGCCAGCACCGCTTGCATGGCGATGGCTTTGTAGTCGTGATAGGCCACGGCGTTCATGGTCGTGACCGCGCGCCCGTGAATGATCACTTGGGCGCCGGTGTCGCTGTTGGGTTTGAGCAGCACCGGGTTCATGTCGGTGTGCGGCTCAAGGTTGGCGGCCTGGGCCTGCACGGCTTGCGCACGACCAATCTCACCACCGTCCGCCGTCACCGCGCTGTTGAGCGCCATGTTCTGCGGCTTGAACGGCACGACGCTTACGCCCTGGCGCACCACCCAGCGACACAGCGCCGTCACCAGCGTGCTTTTACCGGCATCGGACGTGGTGCCCTGCACCATTAACGTGGTCATTGGGCTTCCTTGGCGTAGGCTTCAAAGGCTTGCGCCAGGCGAGTCCAGTCCGCTTCGTCAGCGGGCAGGCCAAAACGCAGGCTGCTGTTGTGTGGGAACAAGCGCAGCAAAATGCCCTGGCGGGCCATGGACTCATGCAGTTGCTCGGCTTGATCGGTGATCAGCCACTGGAACAAGGCGCATCCGCCCTGCGGCTTGAACCCGAACTGTTCCAGCAGGCGCGCCAGACGTTCGCTGGCTTGCTCACTGCGCTGGCGTTGACGGGCGTGACCTTCAGTGTCCAGCAGGCAGGCCCGGCCAATCACTCGGGTCGGCCCACTGACCGCCCACGGCCCCACTTGCTCGGCGAGCAGTTTGAGCAGCTTGCGTTCCGCCAGCACGAAGCCCAGCCGAACACCGGCCAGACCAAAAAACTTGCCGAACGAACGCAACACGATCAAGCCGACCAGATGGGTAAACGGCGCCACACTCAACTGTGGCGTGTTGTCCATGAACGCTTCGTCGACCACCAGCCAGCCACCGCGCGAGGCCAGGCGCGTGTGCCAGTCGAGCAGGCGACTCGGGGTCAGGCTCAGGCCGGTCGGGTTGTTCGGATTGACCACCACCAGCACGTCGAGGCTGTCGATAAAGAAGTCGACTTCCTGCTCCAGCACTTCACGCACGATGTAGCCGCAGCGCCGCCAGGCTTCGGCGTGCTCGGCATAACACGGCGACAGCACGCCGACCTTGCCGGCACGGCGCAATCGCGGCAGCAACTGGATGGCCATTTGCGAACCGGCCACCGGCAGCACTTGCGCCGCGCTGTAATAGTCGCAGGCCGCCTGCTCCAGGCCGTCATCGGTTTCCGGCAAGCGTGCCCAGGCGCGCAGCGGGATGTCCGGGACCGGAAATGGCCAGGGCGCCAGGCCGCTGGACAGGTCGAGCCAATCAGCTTCCGCGATGCCGTATTCGAGCGCCGCCTTGCGCAACCGGCCACCGTGCTCAAGCATAGAATTCAGCCCCCACGCAGAGAATCAGCAACCATAACCATACCCCGCGCTGCACCAATTGCCAGCCACGATCAATGGAGTCGGCATCCGCCGGCACCCCTTCGCCCAGTTGCGGACGCTGATGCAGTTCACCGTGATAAATCGCCGCCCCGCCCAACTCGACGCCCAATGCACCGGCGCCCGCTGCCATCACCGGGCCAGCATTCGGGCTGTCCCAGGTCGGGCCTTGCGTGCGCCAGCATTTCAACGCCAGTCGGGTTTTGCCCAGCAGCGCGTAGGTCAACGCCACCAGGCGTGCAGGAATGTAATTGAGGGCGTCATCGATCTTCGCTGCCGCCCAGCCGAAACGTTCGAAGCGCTCATTGCGATAACCCCACATCGCATCCAGGGTGTTGCTCAATCGGTAGAGCACCACGCCGGGCGCGCCGGCCACGGCGAACCAGAACAGCGCGGCGAATACGGCATCGCTGCCGTTCTCCAGCACCGATTCGGTGGCCGCACGGGCGACTTCGGTCTTGTCCAGTTCACTGGTCTGGCGGCTGACCAGATAACCGACACGCTTGCGCGCCTCGTCCAGATCATCACTGCGCAGCGCCTTGGCCACCGGCTCGACGTGCTCACCGAGGCTGCGCATGCCAAGGGCGCAATACAGCGCGAGGATCTCGACGACCCAACCGACATAAGGCGCCCAGGACAATGCCGTGGCGAGCAAGGTCAGCGGCACGACTGCCATCACCCACGCGGTGACACCATGACTGCGCCAGCCGCGCCCTTCCCCATTAAAACGTTGCTCGATGCGCTCGGCAAAACGACCGAACGCCACCAGCGGATGCCAGCGTTTGGGTTCACCCAGCAGCGCGTCCAGCGCCACTGCGGCGACACTCAATAACGCCACACTCATTGACTCACTCCCCAATAATTTTCGTACAGCAACTCACTGAGCGGACGCGCTTGCGCCCAGCCTTCGAGTACCAGCATCGGCGCCGGATAGAATTCCTTGACCGGCCCCAGACAAAGAACCGCCAGCGGCTTGGCCCCGGCCGGCAAACCCAGCAGGTCCGCCAGCGCTTGCGGCTCGAACAGTGACACCCAGCCCATGCCCAGGCCTTCGGCGCGGGAGGCGAGCCACAGATTCTGGATCGCGCAGGACAACGAGGCCATGTCCATTTCCGGCAGGGTGCGACGGCCGAAGATGTGACGCTCGCGATCATCCATCAGCGCGGCGACCAGCACCTCGGCGCAGTCGTTGATGCCTTCGACCTTGAGCTTCATGAATTCGTCGGTGCGCTCGCCGAGCGCTTCGGCGGTGCGCATGCGCTCCTCTTCCACCAACGACTGGATCTTGCCGCGCAGGGCATGGTCGCTGATGCGGATGAATCGCCAGGGCTGCATCAGGCCGACGCTGGGCGCCTGGTGCGCGGCTTCGAGCAGGCGTCGCAACAGCTCGGGCTCAACCGTGCCACCGCTGAAGTGCCGCATGTCGCGGCGTTCGCCGATGGCGCGGTAGACCGCTGCGCGTTCGGCCTGACTGAATGCGTTGTCAGTCATGGCCTCTTCGCGAGCAAGCCCGCTCCCACATTAGAAAGTGGTTTACCTGAAGGAGCGCGGTCAAATGTGGGAGCGGGCTTGCTCGCGAAGGCGGCCTCAAGGTCAGGCGCAAACAATGCGGCTACAGCGGTGGGATTGGACGGAAAATAAAAATGCACATAAGAAGCCGTCATCCGCCCCTCACGATAAACCGCCTCCGCTCCCCGCCCACCATTCGGGCTCAGGCCACGCGCAATCGGCTCAAGCTCGGTACTGGTCAACGAATGGTGATAGGTGTGACCACGCAATGAACCTTCCGGCAATTCGACCGCTTGCAACGCCAACGCCGCCAGACGTTTTTGCATCACCGCATCGCCCTTCAGCAAGCCCACCAGTTCGGCGCGAGTGCCGTCGACATCCGTCAGCGAGTCGAGCAAATACAACATGCCGCCACACTCGGCCAACAGCGGTTTACCGGCCGCATGATGCGCGCGGATCGCGTCGAGCATCGTGGTGTTCTGCGACAGTGCAACATGGTGCAATTCCGGATAACCACCCGGCAGATACAGGCTGTCTGCCTCTGGTAATTGGCGGTCACGGATCGGCGAAAAAAACCGCAACTCGGCACCCATCGCTCGCAGCAAATCCAGGCTTGCGCCATAGGTGAACGCGAACGCTTCATCACGGGCCACGGCAATTCGCACTCCCGCGAGCAACGGTTCGGCAGCGATTACATCCGGTGCGGCAAATTCGACCGCTGGCGGCAGCGCAACCTCACAACTGCTGGCCAACGCATCGGCCGCCGCATCAAGACGCAGATCGAGGTCATTCAGCTCGCTTGCCTGAACCAGTCCCAGATGACGGCTCGGCAATTCGATCCCGGTTTCCCGCGACAACCCACCGTACCAGCGCAAACCTTCGGTGAGGCTGCCTTCGAGCAATTGCGCATGACGCAAGGTGCCGACGCGATTGGCCAAGACGCCGGCAAACGGCAAGTCCGGCTGATACTTCGCCAGGCCCAACGCCAACGCACCAAAGGTCTGCGCCATGGCGGTGCCATCGATCACCGCGAGCACCGGCACACCAAAGTGCCGTGCCAGATCAGCGCTGGACGGCGTGCCGTCGAACAAACCCATGACGCCTTCGATAAGGATCAAGTCGGCTTCAGCGGCGGCCTCCCACAACAGTCGACGACTTTCCTGCTCGCCGACCATCCACATGTCCAGTTGATACACCGGCGCACCGCTGGCGCGCTCGAGAATCATCGGGTCGAGAAAGTCCGGGCCGCATTTGAACACGCGCACCTTGCGCCCCTGATTGCGATGCAAACGGGCCAGCGCGGCGGTGACGGTGGTCTTGCCCTGACCGGAGGCCGGCGCGGCAATCAGTACTGCCGGGCAGTGACGACTGTTTTTCATAAAGTAGTATTCACAGCTCGACGCCTTTTTGCGCTTTGATCCCGGCCTGGAACGCGTGCTTGATCACGCCCATTTCGGTGACGGTGTCGGCGAGTTCGATCATTTCCGGCTTGGCGCCGCGACCGGTCACCACCACATGTTGCATCGGCGGACGAGCCTGCAAATCACTGAGTACCTGATCGAGGTCGAGGTAGCCGTGCTTGAGGGCGATGTTCAGTTCATCCAGCACCACCAGGCCGATCGACGGATCGCTGAGCAATTCGCGGGACACCGCCCAGGCGGCTTCGGCGGCGGCAATGTCACGCTGGCGGTCCTGGGTTTCCCAGGTGAAGCCCTCGCCCATGACATGGAAGCGCACCTGCTCCGGGAAGCGACGGAAAAACAGTTCTTCGCCGGTGCTGTTGCGGCCCTTGATGAATTGCACCACACCGCACTGCATGCCGTGGCCCATGGAGCGGGCCAGCATGCCGAACGCCGAACTGCTTTTGCCTTTGCCGTTGCCGGTCAGCACCAGCAGCAGACCGCACTCGTTCGGGGAATTGGCAATGCGTTCGTCGATCACGGCTTTTTTGCGCTGCATGCGCGCCAAATGGCGTTCGTCACGATCGGGGGTATCGGTCATGGGGGAGCTCTCCGTTGAGGCTGGATAACGGCGGGCAGGCACAAGAATAGACGGCAAAAAGCCTGGCATCGCCCACCGTGATGCCGCTGGATGAATCAGGCCGGTCTCCGGGCTCATGAGCGGCGTTGGCCTGACTGCGCGCCTTCCCATGTCGGCTTCGACACAGTGGCTCAAGGCGCAGTCTTCACTCATTTACCGTTGCGGGGGCAGCGCCGGGATCGTAACGCTTCGTCGCTTGACGATAGTCACTCACCGGCTTCCCTGTTTCACTCTGTCGGCCACCGCCACAGAGCACCTGAAACAAGCCGCGAAGGTTAGAGGGTTGGGGGGGGAGCGTCAAATGAAGACAAAGCCACGGCGAGCGATATACTGCCGCCGATCCATTTACTGACGCCAATCTTGCACCACACCGTCAGCAGTGATATCAAAGAGCCACAAACCCAACAACACAATTACAAGGGTGAGCAACATGCAAGGCATGATTATCAGCAATCCGAAGCTGGAATTCCTGCGACCGGTGCTGGAACGCTGGTTTGACTGTATCGACCGCTACAACGCAGTTCGCGGCGATAACGAAGCGCCTTACTGGCATGACGAAAAGGCTAACCTTGGCCTGCTCAACGCCGCTGCGTGGATGGCGGAAATGGTCACGCTCCAAAACACCACGACGCGCAAACAGAACGAAGAAGGCGAGCGCAATGCCCGCGCTGATCTGTTTATCGCGACCGCCGAAGAGCGCGCCTATTTTCAGGCCACTCAACGCTGGCCCAAGGTCAACAGCCTGAACCTGACCCAGGCGCTCCAAGACATCACCAGCGATGCCAAACGCATCAGCTACGCCAGCGACCTGAAACTCGGCTGCCTGTTCGTGGCTCCGCAAAAAGCCCAACAGAGCGCAACCCCCGAAGAACTTCAGGACATGGTCGACGATCTGCAAAAGGAACACTGCTGCGCCGTGGCCTGGTATTTCCCTTACGCCTACCGCAAGTTGCGCAATGAAGCCGGCAACTATCACCCCGGTATAGCGGTGCTGCTCAAGGAAGCTCGCGGCTGAGCATTGAACCATCGCTCTGTTTAGCTTCTCTATGAATTAAGACACTGCATTCATAGGGAAGATCAGTATGCGCAAGCCCCCGCTCGTTCTCGTCATCGTGCTCGCCGGAGGGCTTGCCGCCTGTGGTGAAACCTCCAGCCTGCAAGTCTCCGACGGCACCGGCCCATCACCCAAGTTGCCCGAACCGAATAAAACCCTGATCCCGACGGTGAACATCGCCCCGGCGATCGGCTGGCCGGCCGGCGCGAAACCCACCGCTGCCGCCGGCACTCAAGTGGCGGCCTTCGCTGAAGGCCTCGATCACCCGCGCTGGCTCTACGTGCTGCCCAACGGTGATGTGCTGGTGGCCGAAACCAACGCGCCACCCAAACCCGATGACGGCAAAGGTATTCGTGGCTGGGTCATGAAGAAAACCATGGGCCGCGCCGGCGCTACCGTGCCCAGCCCGAATCGCATCACACTGCTGCGGGACAAGGACCACGACGGCATCGCCGAAACCCGTACGGTGTTCCTGGAAAATCTGAATTCGCCGTTTGGCATGACGCTGGTCGGCAATGACCTGTACGTGGCCGACACTGACCGCTTGCTGCGTTTTCACTATGAAAACGGTGACACCGCGATCAAGTCGCCGCCGATCAAGGTGGTCGATCTGCCGGGAGGCACGCTGAATCATCACTGGACCAAAAACGTCATCGCCAGCAAGGACGGCAGCAAGCTGTACGTCACGGTGGGTTCAAACAGCAACGTCGGCGAAAACGGCCTGGACAAGGAAGAAGGTCGCGCGGCGATCTGGGAAGTGGACCGTGCCACCGGCAATCACCGGATATTCGCCTCAGGGATTCGCAATCCCAACGGCTTGGCCTGGGAGCCTCGCAGCGGCGCGCTGTGGACCGCAGTCAACGAACGGGACGAGATCGGCAGCGACCTGGTGCCGGACTACATCACGTCGGTCAAGGACGGCGCGTTCTACGGCTGGCCATTCAGCTACTACGGCCAGCACGTCGACATTCGCGTCGAACCGCAAAACCCCGACCTGGTGGCCAAGGCCATTGCGCCGGACTACGCGGTCGGCCCGCACACCGCTTCGTTGGGCCTGACGTTCGCCGAAGGCAACACCTTGCCCGCGCAATTCAAGGAAGGCGCCTTCATCGGCCAGCACGGCTCGTGGAACCGCAAACCGCACAGTGGCTACAAAGTGATTTTCGTGCCGTTCGCAGGGGGCAAACCGACCGGGCAACCGGTGGATGTGCTGACTGGATTCCTCAATAAAGACGAAGACGCCATGGGCCGGCCGGTGGGCGTGGTGATTGATCAGCAGGGCGGTTTGCTGGTGGCGGATGATGTCGGCAATAAAGTCTGGCGCGTGTCCGCAACCAAATAACCGTAACCCCCTGTAGGAGTGTGATTAGGGATTACGCGCCAGGTGCTCAGGCTGCAGAACGCGCTTGGCGCTCAGGTACGCCTTCTGCCAATAAGCCTTGGACAGGCTGTCGAGCTTCACTGTGCCGCCCGTTGCGGGTGCATGAACGAAGCGCCCTTCGCCGACGTAAATCCCGGCATGGCTGACTTGAGAGCCGCCATTGGTGGCGAAGAAAATCAGGTCACCGGTTTGCAAACCTTCCTTGCCCACATTGGCCGCTTGCATGCTGATCATTTCGCGCGTGGTGCGCGGCAGGGAAATGCCGGCGGCATCCCGGTAGACGTAGCCGATCAGCCCACTGCAATCGAACCCCGAGTCGGGCGTATTGCCGCCCCAGCGGTAAGGTGTGCCCACGAGCCCCAACGCACGGAACAACACTTCTTCTGCCTCGGGGGAGAATGCCTGGGAAGAACCAAAGACGATGGGCGCGCGAACCACCGGCGCAGGAGGCGGTGTGCGGCTGGCGCAGGCGCTGAGCAGCGCTGCGAAGAACATGAGTGCGAGGCGGGCCGACATCGTCATAAGCAGAACATCCTGATCTGGCTGCGGCTTTTTCTGCCGGGAAGACAGAAAAGAAAACCGCCTGCGTTGGACGCAGGCGGTTTGCCATCAATATTAGATCAGGATTCTAGCGGCTATGCGGCAAACTTCAAGTAAGACTTTAAGTTCACCTTACAAGTTGTACGTTTACTTGCGAGCGGTGACCACGGTCGGGGCCATCGCGAGGGCGCGCTTGGCTTCGATGAAGGTCTTGCTCCAGTAGCTGTCGCCCAGGCTATCGACCCGGACACCACCGCTTTTGCGGCTGCTGGAGTGGATGAACTGGTTGTCACCCAGGTAGATCCCGGCGTGACTGACGCGACCGCGACGACCGTTGGTGGCGAAGAACAGCAGGTCGCCCGGCTTCAGCGCGCTGCGAGCGACCAAAGGTGCGTCGACGTTGATCATTTCGCGAGTGGAGCGTGGCAGGTTCATGCCCGCTTCTTCGCGGAACAGATAACCGATGAAGCCGCTGCAATCGAAACCGGCTTCAGAGGTACCGCCGAAACGGTAACGGGTACCGATCAGGGACATGCCACGTTCGAGGATACTGTCGGCCAGAACCGGAAGCTGGTACGACTTGCCGTCGGCGAAGTCAGCCAGTTCTTTATCGGTGGCCAGCTCTTCCTGGAAAAGAACGGAAGAGGATTGCGCGGTAACTGAATTTTTAACCTGCTGTTGTTGCTCTTGCTGGGACACTGGAGAGTGAGCAGCGCAACCGAACAACAGGGTGACGAGTGCGAGAGGCACGAGGGGTGCGAAGCGCTTTAGCATGGGCACGACCGTGGCTGATAGTTGTAAAGAAGTCGAGACTATGCCCGCTATCAACCTCATTTGCAAATTCAATCGAACTTTATGTGACTTATCGGTTTCTCGTTAACATCTAAGCGCTTAAGCCCATTTTAAACGCTTGCGCAGCCTGCAGCCCTGCAGGAAAGCGCATTTCCTGGCGCCTGAAATATGCCGAAACCCCTGCTGGGCTTAGGTTTTACCAGGCTTTTTTACCAGCCAAGGGTTTCTTTCAGGAAGGGGATGGTCAGCTTGCGCTGAGCTTGAAGAGAGGCCTGATCGAGACGTTCAAGCAGCTCGAACAGCGCACTCATGCTGCGAGTCCCGCGGGTCAAAATAAAGTGCCCGACTTCATCGGTCAGGTGCAGGCCACGACGCGAGGCACGCAACTGCAAGGCACGCAATTTGTCTTCGTCGGAGAGCGGACGCATCTGAAAGATCAGGGCCAGGGTCAAGCGCGATTTCAAGTCCGCCAGCTTCACCGGCAGTTCACGCGGCGAGGTCGACGCGGCGATCAGCAGGCGCCGACCGCTATCGCGCAGGCGATTGAACAGATGGAACAGCGCCTCTTCCCAATCCGCCCGGCCGGCAACCGCCTGCAAATCATCCAGGCAGACCAGTTCGTATTGTTCAAGGTTATCGAGAATCGAGATGCCACGGTCCAGCAGTTCGGCCAATGGCAGGTACACCGCCGGCTCCCCCAACTGCTCGAAGCGCAGGCAGGCCGCCTGCAACAAGTGCGTACGCCCTACCCCGTCCTTGCCCCAGAGATAAATCAGGCTTTCGGTCCACCCGGCGTCGGCTTCGCATAGCCGCTCGACATAGCCGAGTGCAGCGGCATTGGCGCCTGGGTAGTAATTGATAAAGGTAGCGTCATCACGCAGACGCACACCTAGGGGCAGCTGAATCGGTTTCATGCTGACTGAACAGTTCCAAAGGAACCGTTAGTGGCCTCTGTGTAAAGTTTGCGAAGTTTATACCCGTGAAGCTGGTCGCACAATGCGACAGACCACAAGCAAAATCAAAGGTTTGCGTTAACGCACTGGTTTTATGACAGTTTTGTTGGCGGTGCATGTGACAGCCACGCGAGGGATACAGGCCAACCCGGCGATGATCCGGGCTGGCCGCGACGACCTTTCAGCGAACCTTACAACTGCGGCTCATCCTCACCGCTGTACATCTCAGAATCTTTATACAAATCATGCACATGGCGCACCAGCACCATGATCACGGCCGCCACTGGCAATGCCAGCAACACACCGGTAAACCCGAACAGCTCGCCGCCCGCCAGAATGGCGAAAATCACCGCCACCGGGTGCAGGCCAATCCGGTCCCCGACCAGCAATGGCGTCAGCACCATGCCTTCCAGTGCCTGCCCGACCATGAACACCGCAACAATGCCCAGCATTGGATAAAGGTCACCGCCGAACTGGAACAGACCGGCAATCAACGCCGCGCCAATCCCGATGACAAACCCCATGTACGGCACGATCGCGGCCAGACCGGCGATCAGTCCGATCAACAATCCCAACTCCAACCCCACCAGCATCAGGCCCGACGCGTAGATCACGCCCAGCGCGACCATCACCAGCAATTGACCACGCACGAACGCACCGAGCACTTCATGACATTCACCGGCGAGCTCGACCACGCGCTCTTCACGATCGCGCGGCAGCAGGCTGCGGATCTTCGCCACCATCAGGTCCCAGTCCCGCAGCAGGTAGAAACTCACCACCGGGATCAACACCAGATTGGCCAGCCAGCCAATCAACGCAAGACCGGACGCCGTGGCCTGGCTCAACACCACACCGACAATGTCGCTGGTCTGGCCCATGTGCTCGCTGATCGCGGCCTTGAGCTTGTCGAACTTCCAGAAGCCCTCAGACAACCCGAACTTCGACTGCGCCCACGGCAATGCGGTGTGCTGCAGCCAGTCGAGCATTTGCGGGGCCAGCTCATACAAACGAAACAACTGCCTGGCCAGCAGCGGCACCAACACCAGCAGCAGCGTGGTGAAAATCAGGGTGAACAGCGCGAACACAGCCACCACGCCCCACGTCCTTGAAAGCCCGGCCTTCTCCAGCCGATCCACCAGCGGATCGAACAGATAGGCCAGCAGCAGCGCCACCAGAAATGGCGTCAGTATCGGATGCAGCAGCCAGACAAACGCGCAGAGCAGAACCACTCCACCCAACCAGAACCAACGGCGCGTATCGGCCATGTACCACTCCATATGCATCTATATAAAGAAAGAAAACCTTACCAGCGGAATCGCAACTGCGGCGTCGGTGCCACGGCCGGCGCTACGGCAGGCGCCGAACCTTGCGCAACCGGCTGAACCGGGGCGACAGGCGCAGGCGCCTCACCAGCCGGCACTTCCTGCAACTTGGCCAGGGACAACTGCGAGCGCAACTGCTCGGCGCTGCCGTTCACCCGATAAAGGATGCGATCACCGTCAACACTTTGCAGACGCGCGCCAAACGGGTCGAGCAAGCGTCCCAGCGCCGCGTAGCGCTCCAGGTTCATGCCCTGCACTTCCAGCAATTGCTCGCCCGAAGCCCCACCAGCCTTGACGACAAACCGCGGCGCCAGTCGCTCGCTGACCGCCAGCATCACCGCATCAGCCACCGCGGCCTGATCCGCGCCTTGCACGCTGCCCGCTTCCTTCTTGTCGCCCAGCCACAAATTCCACTTGGCTTGCCACTGGCCACCCTCCTCCTTGGCATGCACCGCGAGCAAGGCGTCAGCGTTGTAACGTTCCGAGGCATTGTGCAGCGGCGTCGCATCTGCGCCTTCAAGCGTCGGCGCGGTCGCCACCAATTGCTCACTCAAATCCGCCAGCGGCAAGCGCAACGGCAAACCACGGTGCTGCGCCGCACGACGCAGCGGTGCCGCGCTGGCCTGGCCATCGCCCACCAGGCTCGAACCTTCGGTGGAGTCGTTCAACCACCAGCCAAGGATCGACGGCCGATTCGCGCCCCACAACGACAACCCCGCCCGACGCAGCGCCTGCTCGGTGGTGGCCGGATCGAAATCGACCTTCAACACTTCCGGCGGCCCTGCATCAAAGCCGTACTGACTGATGATCTGCTGGGGATCCTTGCGCAGTGCCGCCAATCCCGGGCCCTGCACGGCTTTCGGATCCCCGGTCAGGCGCAGCACCAGGGTGTCCAGCGCCCGCTGGGTCGCTTGATCACGCTCCTCGGTCGACTGACTGGTGACCGGCTCGCGCACCTGATAAAGACCTTTCACGTTCTCGGCATGGCTCGCGAGGCTGAAAAGGGAAAAACAGCTCAGACACAAAAATTTAGAAAGAAAACGCATGGAAGATTCCTGACGACAAGAGCGGCTGGAACAGACCGCATGAAGACGATCGAACAGGGCTGTGACCACATCCCTGCGCAAAACATTCACACGGCCGCGATAAGTTTTCGCACTGACATAACGATAGACGGTTAATCGGCATACCTTATACAGCCATGCAAGAGGCCACCAACACGGCCAATATCAATTTTTTTAATAGGATATGCCCCTGCCGTCGGCGTGAGGATGGCCGCTGCCCCTCAAGCCTGATAAAATCGCGCGCCTTCGCAGACCGGCAACAGCCGGGCGGCTTGAATTTCGCGTGAGGCAATCGCCCCCGTCGAATTCGGCGTCCCCGCTGGACTCGGTCGTTACCCCTGAATCCCCCCTAAAGGCCTGGATCATGAGCAAGCAACCCTCCCTGAGCTACAAGGACGCCGGTGTAGACATCGACGCCGGTGAAGCATTGGTCGAACGCATCAAGAGCGTCGCCAAGCGCACTGCGCGCCCGGAAGTCATGGGCGGCCTGGGCGGTTTCGGCGCCCTCTGCGAAATCCCGGCTGGCTACAAGCAGCCTGTGCTGGTTTCCGGCACCGACGGCGTGGGCACCAAGCTGCGCCTGGCCCTGAACCTGAACAAGCACGACAGCATCGGCATCGACCTGGTGGCCATGTGCGTGAACGACCTGGTGGTCTGCGGCGCTGAACCGCTGTTCTTCCTCGACTACTACGCTACCGGCAAGCTCAATGTCGAAACCGCGACCCAGGTCGTGACCGGCATCGGCGCGGGCTGCGAACTGTCCGGCTGCTCCCTGGTCGGCGGCGAAACCGCTGAAATGCCTGGCATGTACGAAGGCGAAGACTACGACCTGGCCGGCTTCTGCGTTGGCGTCGTGGAAAAATCCGAAATCATCGACGGCTCGAAAGTCGCTGCCGGCGATGCCCTGCTCGCCCTGCCGTCTTCCGGCCCGCACTCCAACGGCTACTCGCTGATCCGCAAGATCATCGAAGTGTCGGGTGCCGACATCGAAAACATCCAGCTCGACGGCAAACCGCTGACCGACCTGCTGATGGCCCCGACCCGCATCTACGTGAAGCCGCTGCTCAAGCTGATCAAGGACACCGGCGCTGTCAAAGCCATGGCCCACATCACCGGTGGTGGCCTGCTGGACAACATCCCGCGCGTTCTGCCAAAAGGCGCCCAAGCCGTGGTTGACGTGGCGAGCTGGACCCGCCCTGCCGTGTTCGACTGGCTGCAAGAAAAAGGCAACGTCGACGAAAACGAAATGCACCGCGTGCTGAACTGCGGCGTCGGCATGGTCATCTGCGTGGCGCAAGAGCACGTTGAAACCGCGCTGAACGTCTTGCGTGAAGCGGGCGAGCAGCCTTGGGTTATCGGTCAGATCGCTACCGCTGCCGAAGGCGCGGCTCAGGTTGAACTGAAAAACCTCAAGGCTCATTAATGTCCGTCACCTGTGATGTCGTGGTGCTGCTCTCCGGCACCGGCAGTAACTTGCAGGCCTTGATCGACAGCACGCGGACCGGCGACAGCCCGGTCCGCATCGCTGCGGTGATTTCCAACCGCGCCGACGCCTACGGCCTGCAACGCGCCAGGGACGCGGGTATCGACACCCGCTCCCTGGATCACAAGGCTTTCGAAGGCCGCGAGGCCTTTGATGCCGCGCTGATCGAACTGATCGACGCCTTCAATCCCAAACTCGTGGTACTGGCCGGTTTCATGCGCATTCTCAGCGCTGATTTCGTGCGCCACTACGCGGGTCGCCTGCTCAATATCCATCCTTCGCTGCTACCCAAATACAAAGGGTTACACACTCATCAGCGCGCGCTGGAGGCCGGCGACACCGAGCACGGCTGCTCCGTCCACTTCGTCACCGAGGAACTCGATGGCGGACCACTGGTCGTACAGGCAGTAATACCGGTAGAGTTGCACGATTCGCCGCAGAGTCTGGCGCAGCGAGTCCATGCCCAGGAACACCTGATCTACCCGTTGGCTGTACGCTGGTTTGCCGAAGGTCGTTTATCGCTCGGCGAACAAGGTGCTTTACTGGATGGGAAGTTACTCGCGGCCAGCGGCCACTTGATTCGAAACTAGGAGATATTATGCGTCGCGCCCTGCTCTTCGCTTGCGCTCTGTTTGCCTTGCCCCTGGCACAGGCTTCGGAACTTCAACCTTTCTCCGCCAGCTACACCGCCGACTGGAAACAGCTGCCCATGAGCGGCACCGCTGAACGCAGCCTGACCAAGGAAGCCAACGGCGTCTGGAAACTCAGCTTCAAGGCGTCGATGATGATCGCCAGCCTGACTGAAGAAAGCACCCTGACCGTGGACAAGGACACCCTGCTGCCTCAGTCCTACCACTTTGAACGTGGCGGCCTGGGTAAAGCGAAAAAGGCTGACCTGGATTTCGACTGGACCACCAAAATGGTCACCGGCACCGATCGCGGTGACCCGGTCAAAGTGCCGCTGAACCGTGGCATGGTCGACAAGTCCACGTATCAGCTGGCCCTGCAACACGACGTGGCCGCCGGCAAAAAAAGCATGAGTTATCAGGTCGTCGACGGTGGCGAAGTCGATACCTATGACTTCCGCGTACTGGGTTCGGAAAAGGTCGACACCAAGGCCGGCCAGATCGATGCGATCAAGGTCGAGCGCGTGCGCGACCCGACACAAAGCAAGCGCATCACTGTCCTGTGGTTCGCCAAGGACTGGGATTACCTGCTGGTCCGTCTGCAACAAGTTGAAACCGACGGCAAGGAGTACAACATCATGCTCCTCGACGGTACGGTCAACGGTAAGTCTGTCAAAGGCAGCTAATTCGCGATCGACACAAAAATCCGGAATCCGCTAAGGGTTCCGGATTTTTTTTTGCCTGCTGAACCGTCAGATCCGCGCCAGCGCCTGTGCCAGATCGGCGCGCAGGTCCTCGACATCCTCGACCCCCACGGACAATCGCACCAGCGCATCACCGATGCCGAGCTCCGCACGGGTATCGGCGGGGATCGTGGCGTGGGTCATGATCGCCGGGTGCTCGATCAGGCTTTCCACCCCGCCGAGGCTCTCCGCCAACGCAAAGATCTGCACGTTCTCCAGAAAACGCTTGGAGCCCGCCAGGTCGGTGTTCAGATCGAGTGAAATCATCCCGCCGAAACCGCGCATCTGCTGCCGCGCCAGTTCATGTTGAGGATGCGACGGCAATCCCGGGTAGTAGACCCGCGCGACTTGCGGCTGTTGTTCCAGCCATTGCGCCAGCGCCAGTGCGTTGCTGCAGTGACGCTCCATGCGCAATGCCAGGGTCTTCACGCCGCGCAAAGTGAGGAAGGCGTCAAACGGCCCGGCAATCGCCCCCACCGCGTTTTGCAGAAAGCCCAGCCGCTCGGCCAACTCTGCGTTCTGCCCAACCACGGCGATGCCGCCGATCACGTCGGAGTGGCCGTTCAAATACTTGGTGGTCGAGTGCACCACGACATCGAAACCCAGTTCCAGCGGACGCTGGATCCACGGGCTGGCGAAGGTGTTGTCCGCCACGCAAATGATCCCGCGCTGGCGACAGATGCGCGCAATGGCGGCAAGGTCCGTGAGGCGCAGCAACGGATTGCTCGGCGTCTCGACGCAGACCATGCGCGTGTCGTCCTGCAGCGCCGCTTCGAAGGCCGACAGGTCCGTCAGGTCGACAAAGCTGAAGCGGTGCCCGGCGCTGCGCCGACGCACCTTGTCGAACAAGCGGAACGTCCCGCCATACAAATCATTGCCCGAGACGATATGCGAATCGGCATCGAGCAGTTCGAGCACCGTGGAGATCGCCGCCAGCCCGGACGCAAACGCGAACGCCTGGGTGCCGCCCTCCAGATCCGCCACGCAGCGCTCCAGCGCAAAGCGCGTCGGGTTGTGCGAACGCCCGTAGTCGAGGCCTTTGTGCACGCCCGGGCTTTGCTGCAAATAGGTGGAGTTGGCGTAAATCGGCGGCATCAACGCGCCAGTGGAAGGATCCGGCGTCTGCCCGGCATGGATCACGCGAGTGGCGAAGCCATGGGGTGCAGCATCTTTATCGTGACTCATGCCAGGGATCTCCTTAGATGATTGAGTAGGTCGACGCGGGTAATCAGGCCATGGAAGCCCGAGGCATCGGCAATGATCGCCACCAGCCCACGATCAAGTTCCGCCTGCAATTGCGCCAGGCTGGCAGCGGCCGGCAGGGTTTGCAGTTTGTCGGTCATCGCGCCGGCCACCGTCAAGCGAAACTGCGAGGCGTCCTGATGCACCCGCAGCAGAATGTCGGACTCGTCGATCACCCCGACCAGCCGTTGGCCGTCCACCAGCACCGGCAGTTGCGACACGTCCGCCAGGCGCATGCGCTGGAACGCGGTCAGCAGCGTGTCGTCCGGACCGACGCTGATCACCCGGCCATCCTCGAAGCGACGCGAGATCAAATCGCGAAGATCGCCGTAGCGTTTGTATTGCAGCAGGCCCTGATCGTTCATCCACTGGTCGTTGTAGACCTTCGACAGGTAGCGGGTGCCGGTGTCGCAGACAAAACTCACGACCCGTTTCGGCTCGGTTTGCTCACGGCAATAACGCAGCGCCGCCGCCAGCAAGGTGCCGGTCGAGGACCCGCCGAGAATGCCCTCGGCGCGCAGCAGTTGGCGGGCATGATCGAAGCTTTCTTCGTCGCTGATCGAATACGCGTGGCGCACGCTGGACAGGTCGGCAATCGAGGGAATGAAGTCTTCGCCAATGCCTTCCACCGCCCACGAACCGGGCGTTCCTAGAGTGCCGCTGCGGCTGTATTCAGCCATCACCGAACCGACCGGGTCGGCCAGCACCATGGCCAGGTTCGGCTGCACGCGTTTGAAGAAGCGGGTCAAACCGGTCAGCGTTCCCGCCGAACCGACACCGACGACGATGGCATCGACATCATGCTGGGTTTGCGCCCAGATCTCCGGCGCCGTGCTGCATTCGTGGGCCAGCGGGTTGGCCGGGTTGTTGAATTGATCGGCAAAAAAAGCGTCGGGAATTTCCCTGGCCAGCCGCGCGGCCACGTCCTGGTAGTACTCGGGATGGCCCTTGCCGACATCGGAGCGGGTGATGTGCACCTCGGCGCCCATCGCCTTGAGGTGCAGGACTTTCTCGGTGGACATCTTGTCGGGCACCACCAACACCACGCGATAACCCTTGGCCCGGCCGACCAACGCCAGTCCGAGGCCAGTGTTGCCGGCCGTGGCCTCGACGATGGTGCCGCCGGGTTGCAGGCGACCGTCGCGTTCGGCGGCATCGATCATCGCCAGGCCGATGCGGTCCTTGATCGAACCGCCGGGGTTTTGTGATTCAAGCTTGAGGAACAGCGTGCACGGGCCAGTATCGAAGCGGCTGACACGCACCAGCGGCGTGTTGCCGATCAGTTCGAGTACGGCGGGGCGGGAGTCGTTTGGCATGTCTTCACCTTGCTATGGTTTTCGCACTGGATGGACACAAACCGGCGGCGCGTCATTGTGTGACAGTCGCAGGCAATACCTCGCTTGGACCATAGGCCGCGATCGCCTCCTTCGCAACCGCGCACGGCCGGCCGGTAATCCGCTTTCCATTCAGCGAATGGAGATCAGCCCGCAAGAAAGTGGAACGCGACCGCAGGGGAATGCTCTATAACTTCAAGGTCTTTTTTGATCGAACGACTTTTCCAGCCTGGGAGGCTTTCCATGACCGTTACCGTCAATACCGTTTCCGCCGAAGGTTTTCGCCACAGCGTTCAAATCGATGAGCACGAACTGTTTGCCGACGTGCCGACCGCTTCCGGCGGTGAAGGCTCGGCGCCAGAACCCCACGATTATTTCGATGCGGCCCTGGGTGCGTGCAAAGCCTTGACCCTGAAGATGTACGCGAAGAAAAAGGACATCCCGCTGACGGGTGTCACCGTCGAGGTCAAACGCGACAACAGCGAAGAGCAGAAAGGCAAATACGCCCTGCACGTCAAACTGACCCTCAAGGGCGTGCTGACCGACGCGCAGCGCGAGGAACTCCATCGTGTTGCCGACCGCTGCCCAGTCCACAAGCTGATGACCACCACTGACGTCAGCATCGAAACCCACCTGTCCGAAGGTGCGTTCAGCCAATAGCGGCAACGGCAGCGCAAGCGGGTTATGCTCCTTGCATCACCCGCTCAGCCTGGAATGCAGCATGAACTCTCCGCTCGTGATCCGCCCCCGCGCCGAAGATGTTGAAGGCCAGCCGATTCTTCGCCCGTTGCCGTCCGCCAAATGCCGCAGCGTCGGGCCTTTCGTGTTTTTCGACCACATGCTGCAAACCCGTTATGCGGCGGGCAAAGGCATGAATATTCGTCAGCATCCGCACATCGGCCTGTCGACCCTCACCTACCTGTTTGAAGGGCAAATCCAGCACAAGGACAGCCTCGGCTCCGATCAGGTGGTCAATGCCGGTGATGTCAGCTGGATGACCGCCGGCAGTGCGATTGCCCACGTCGAGCGCACACCCGAGGCGTTGAAAGACAGTGGCTTTACGATGCACGGCTTGCAGATCTGGCTGGCCTCGCCGAAGGAGCATGAACAGGGTCCGGGGCACTACAGTCATCATCCGGCGAGTTCCTTGCCGGTCAGCGATAACCTTGGCGTGAAAATCCGCATGATTGCCGGGTCAGGCTTTTGCCTGGAATCGCCGGTGCCGGTGCTTTCTCCTACGTTGTACGCGGAATTGAACCTGCAAACGGCGACCACGCTGCTGATTCCCACTGAGCATGAAGAGCGCGCGTTGTATGTCTTGAGCGGCGAAGCGCAGCTGGATGGCGAGGCGCTGGAATTGAATTCGTTGGTGGTGTTGCCTGCGGGGGAAGAGATGACGCTTTTTGCCGAGAGCGACTGTCACGCCGTGTTGTTTGGCGGCGCGCCGCTGGACGGGCCACGGCGGATCAACTGGAATTTTGTCGCGAGTGATCCGGCGGTTATCGATGAAGCCAGGCGGCGTTGGGCGGCCGGGGATTGGCCGACGGTGCCGGGGGAAAGTGAGCGGATCGAATTGCCTTAGCCTCTTCGGTGAACCTTACACCGCCTTCGCGAGCAGGCTCGCCCCCACATTGGAATGCATTCCAAATGTGGGAGCGAGCCTGCTCGCGAAGAGGCCAGCCCTGACAACAAAAGTGTCAGGACAGAATCAGTGATCAACCTCTAAACACTTCATCCAGCAAATTGTTCATCGACGTAAACGCCCGCGCCGCGATCTTCGCGTCGTACATCATCATGCCTGGCACATTGGCATGCGGATCGGTGAAGGAATGCACCGCCCCGCCGTAGCTCAGCAATTGCCAGTCCACGCCCGCCGCATTCATTTCCGCTTCGAACGCCGGCAGTTGCTCTTTAGGCACCAACGGATCCGCCGCACCGTGCAGCACCAACACCGAGCCCTTGATGTTTTTGGCGTCCGCCGGATCAGGTGAATCCAGTGTGCCGTGGAACGACACTGCCGCTTTCAACGGCGCACCCGTGCGGGGCAGGTCCAGTGCGCAGGCTCATGATTCACTCCTGCTTAAAAACACCAGAATGAAAAAAACCCGCCGAAGCGGGTTTTTTTACAACGCAGTTAAACCGACAGTTCAACCAGCAGCTTATTCAGACGGCGCACATACGCGGCCGGGTCTTTCAAGCTGTCACCGGCAGCCAGTGCCGCCTGATCGAACAGAATGTGCGACAGGTCACCGAAGCGCTCTTCGCTCTGCTCGTTGTCGAGCTTCTCGATCAGCGGGTGAGCCGGGTTGAATTCAAAGATCGGCTTCGAGTCCGGAACCTTCTGACCACTGGCCTCGAGGATCTGACGCATCTGCAAGCCCAGGTCCTGCTCGCCGATGGCCAGGATTGCCGGGGAATCGGTCAGACGGTGGGAAACCCGTACTTCAGCCACCGAGTCACCCAGTGCGGTTTTCAGACGCTCAACCAGACCTTCTTTGGACTTGGCGACTTCTTCCGCGGCTTTCTTGTCCTCTTCCGAGTCCAGATTGCCCAGGTCCAGGTCACCGCGTGCCACGTCGACAAAGCTCTTGCCGTCGAAGTCGTTGAGGTAGCTCATCAGCCACTCGTCGATACGATCGGTCAGCAGCAGCACTTCGATGCCTTTCTTGCGGAAGACTTCCAGGTGCGGGCTGTTTTTGACTTGCGCGTAGGTTTCGCCGGTCAGGTAGTAGATCTTGTCCTGACCTTCCTTGGCGCGAGCCAGGTACTCGGCCAGGCCAACCACTTGCTCGCCTTCATCACCGTTGGTCGATGCGAAACGCAGCAGGCCAGCGATTTTCTCTTTGTTGGCGAAGTCTTCTGCCGGGCCTTCTTTCATGACCTGACCGAAGTTCTTCCAGAAGCTCTTGTATTGCTCAGGCTCGTTCTTCGCCAGTTTTTCCAGCATATCCAGAACGCGCTTGGTCAGCGCCGACTTCATCGAATCGATGATCGGGTCTTTCTGCAGGATTTCCCGCGACACGTTCAGCGACAGGTCGTTGGAATCAACGACGCCCTTGATGAAGCGCAGGTATAGCGGCAGGAACGACTCGGCCTGGTCCATCACGAACACACGCTGGACGTACAGTTTCAGGCCTTTCGGCGCTTCACGCTGGTACAGGTCGAACGGAGCACGGGCCGGCACGTACAGTAGCGAGCTGTACTCGAGCTTGCCTTCGACCTTGTTGTGGCTCCAGCTCAGCGGGTTCTCGAAATCGTGGGCAACGTGCTTGTAGAACTCCTGGTATTCCTCGTCCTTCACTTCGGTGCGAGGACGGGTCCACAGGGCGCTGGCGCGGTTGACAGTTTCCCATTCGGCGGCAGGCTGCTCTTCACCATCGGCAGCGGCCACTTCTTTTGGCAGCTCGATCGGCAGGGCGATGTGGTCGGAGTACTTCTTGATGATGTTGCGCAGACGCCAGCCATCGGCGAATTCGTCTTCACCGGACTTCAGGTGCAGGACGATGCGAGTGCCGCGCTCGGCTTTCTCGACGGTGGCGACTTCGAAATCGCCTTCGCCCTTGGACGACCAGTGCACGCCTTCGCTGGCCGAATCACCGGCACGACGGCTGAACACGTCGACTTTGTCGGCGACGATGAAGGCAGAGTAGAAACCCACACCGAACTGACCGATCAGGTGCGAATCTTTCTTCTGATCGCCAGACAGGTGTTTCATGAAATCGGCAGTGCCGGATTTGGCGATGGTACCCAGGTGGGTGATCGCTTCTTCACGGTTCATGCCAATGCCGTTGTCTTCGAGGGTGACGGTTTTGGCGTCCTTGTCGAAGCTCACACGGATTTTCAGTTCGGCGCCACCTTCCAGCAACTCAGGCTTGGACAGGGCTTCGAAACGTAATTTGTCGACAGCGTCAGAGGCGTTCGAGATCAATTCGCGAAGGAAAATTTCCTTGTTGGAATACAGCGAATGGATCATGAGGTGCAGCAATTGCTTCACCTCGGTCTGGAAGCCCAGGGTTTCCTTTTGAGTTTCCACACTCATGGTCATCAAACTCCAATCAGATGGCAGTGGCCGCGACCTGAAGGGTCGGCGGCGGGTTGTCATCAAAGTTGGGGGCTGTGTTCAGGATTTCAAGGGCTCTTCGATTTTGAAATGGGCGCGGGCCGTCGCAATCGGTTCGGCTTCGGTGCTTTGCCAGGCGGTAACGGCCACGTTGGCGACCCGGCGCCCTTGGCGGCACACCTGACATTTGGCCCAGGTATCGCGAAACTGCCCGGCGCGCAGGTAGTCGAGGGAGAAGTCGATGATTTTCGGCACACCGGGTGATCCGGTGAAAATCAGCAGGTGCAGCGCCGCCGAGAGCTCCATGAACCCGGCGATCACGCCGCCATGAATCGCCGGCAATAAAGGGTTACCAATGTTGTCCTTGTTGGATGGCAGGCGAAACAGCAGGTCATCCCCTACCCGTGAACACTCGATGCCGATCAGTTTGGCGTAGGGAATCAGATGCAACAGCGAGGCGTAGTCGCCCTTCTCGTGGGCCTGTTGCAGTTGCTCCTTGAAGGAATCGGTCATTGCGCACCTCCGGCGATGACGCCGCCAAAGCCTTTGGTGCCTTTGATGGCTTTGCCCATGCGCATGAACGTGCCGACGACGTGGGCGATAGGGTGCTCGGGATCGTCCTGATAGGCAAAACCTCGGGCGAAGATCACGTCGGTGGTGACCCGATAGCACTGAGCGAAGCCGTAGACGTCTTTATGAGGTTCGGCGGCATGCATGTAATCGATGCGCAAATCGAGGGTCGGGCAGACTTCGAATTCGGGCAGCACGCACAGGGTCGACATGCCGCACGCGGTGTCCATCAGAGTGGTCAGTGCGCCTCCGTGGATCACCCCAGTTTGCGGGTTGCCAACGATTTGTGGACTGTAGGGCAAGATGACCGTTAGTCCGTCATTACTGGCGCTGTGAACTCGCAGTCCGAGGACCTGACAATGACGCAACGCCGACATGAATCGCGTCGCGCGCTCAAAAACGGGGGTTTCGGCCATTTCTTAAAACTCTTCTTAGTGCTCGATCAAAGAAGCTCGCCTGCGCGCAAAAGTTCCATCGCATCACAAACTTATATATCTGAACGAATTGAGGAACTTAACGCTGCGGGCTGTGCTCGAAAGGCCAGTAGTTATTTCCATAAGGAGAAACACCCCATGCGTAAGACTTTAGCTATTGCCTTGATGTTGACCGCTTCCCTCGGTCTCGCTGCTTGCGATAAAAAATCCGAGGACAAAGCTCAAGATGCTACTAAACATGCTGAGCAAGCTCAGCAAGACATGAACAAAGCTCAGGATAAAGTGAACGACGCTGCGAAAGAAAACGCCGAAGCTGCCAAAGCTCAGGCTGAATCGAACGAAGCCGCAGCAAAAGAAGCACCTAAGAACTAAATCAGTTTTTAGCGTGATAAAGAAAACCCGCCAAGTGCGGGTTTTCTTTTGCGTGCGATTTGCACCGTTAGAGCAAAACGGTTCTAAAAGTCGGACTAATCATCAACAACAATGAACAGACGAAACCGACAATCCAGACGAGACTGCGCTGCCAGGGCAGATCGCCCCAGTAACACAGCAAATAAATAACCCGTGTGATCACAAAGATGATCGCCAGCAGGTCGATCAGCCATCCCGCCGTTTGCGTGGTGTGCGCCATCAACACCCCCACCGCAAACAATATAAAGGCCTCGAAACAGTTCTGGTGTGCGGCCACGGCTCGGGCGCCGAAGCCAGTGAGCTGCGCCTGTTGCTCCCTTGGCGCGTGATTGTTGTAACCGCCCTGCTCTTTCATTGCCTTGGCCACCGGCATGCGGGCCACGTAAATCAGTAATGCGCTGATAAACACACACCAGAACGGAATACTCATCAAGCGGCCTCTCTGTTCGCCTCGGGCAAGGGTGCCTCTGTAGGGGTATAGACCATCACGTCGAGAACGTCGGAATGAAACTCCCGGCGATACAACACCAGCACTACGCCCGCACTCATCAGCATGAACAGCCACGGACTGACGAACCAGGCCAGCATGGTCATGCCGAAGTAATAGGAACGCAGGCCGAAGTTGAACTGGTTGGCCGCCATCGAGATGACCCGAGCCGCACGAGCGGCAAAGGCTTTGCGTTCCTGTTCGGACACATGGCGCTCACCCACCATCGGCGCCGAGCCCACCAGAATCGCCGCGAAGTTGTATTGGCGCATGCACCAGCTAAACGTGAAGAACGCGTAGACAAACACCAGCGCCAGGCACAGCAACTTGATCTCGGACATGCCCTGGGACGCCTGCTGCACCATCGGGATGTCCGCCAGCAACGACACGGCCCTTTCGGAAGCACCCAGCACGGTGAGGATGCCGGCCAGGATAATCAAGGTACTGGAGGCGAAGAACGAGGCGTTGCGCTCCAGGTTGCCGATCACGCTGGCGTCGGCGATGCGGTTGTCGCGCAACAGCATGCGGCGCATCCAGTCTTCGCGGTACAGGTGCAACACGCTGGCCAGGCACGCGGTGTCGCGGCCCTTCCACGAGGCATACCGGGTGTAACCGCCCCAGCAGATGACAAACCAGAGCGCGGCGAGGATGTGGATCAGGTTGGCGTGGATGAACGACATGCAGGTCCTTGTGATGTAGGTGCGGAAAACCGAAAACCTGTGGGAGCGGGCTTTTGTGGCGAGGGGGCTTGCCCCCGTTGGACTGCGCAGCAGTCCCCGAAACGCGCAGGGCCGCTGCGCGCCCCAACGGGGGCAAGCCCCCTCGCCACAAAGGTTCGCCCCCAGAAGTGGTTTTGGCAGTAGTTCGACGTTAGCTCAAGGAAAAAGGCACCGCATCACGCCCATAAAAAATGCCCCGTATCGATTGATACGGGGCATTTCTGTTTCAGCTTGCTGGCCCGCTTGTGAAGGGCCGTTCAGCGACTCAAGCCAGCGCTTCTTCGCGCTTGCCCAGCAGACGATCGCAAACCACTGCGACCACCAGGGTCATGACCGACGGTACCAGCCACGCCAGGCCCTGCTCGCTCAGCGGCAGGTGTGACAACTGAGTCGGCATCCAGTCCGCCAGACCCGCACCCTTGAGCGCATCGATCAGGCCGAAAATGAACGACACCAGCATCACCGGACCGACGATGCGGCCCTGCTCATGCCAGAAGTCCTTGCAGAAGCTCAGCGCTACCAAGGCGATGCACGGCGGGTAAATCGCGGTCAGTACCGGGATCGAGAACGCAATCAGCTTGGTCAGGCCCAGGTTGGACACAAACAAGGAGAACACCGCCAGGATGATCACCAAGGTCTTGTAGGACAGCGGCAGCACACGGCTGAAGTACTCGGCGCAGGCACAGGTCAGGCCGACCGCCGTCACCAGGCAGGCCAGGGAGATCAGCACCGCGAGGAAGCCGCTGCCCAACGAACCGAAGGTGTGTTGAACATAGGCGTGCAAGACCGCCGCGCCGTTGGTTGCACCGGCGGCTACTTCGTGGCTGCCCGAACCGAGGCGGAACAGGCTGACGTAAACCAGCGCCAGGCCCACGCCGGCAATCAGCCCGGCAATGATCGCGTAACGGGTGATCAGCACCGGCGATTCAACACCTCGGGAGCGGATCGCGTTGACGATAACGATGCCGAACACCAATGCACCCAAGGTATCCATGGTCAGGTAACCATTGATGAAGCCTTGGGAAAACGGTGCCGCTACGTATTCAGGCGTGGCCTGGCCAATATCACCGGCCGGCAAGGCAAACGCGGCGATGCCGAGTGCTGCCAGGGCGATGATTTTCAGTGGCGCGAGGAAACGTCCTACGGTATCCAGCAAACGGCCAGGATAGAGCGAGATGAAGAACACCAGCAGGAAGTACACCGAACTGTAGAGAAACAGCGCCAATGGGCTTTCACCGGTCAGCGGTGCCAGGCCCACTTCGAACGACACGGTCGCGGTGCGCGGGGTGGCGAACAGCGGGCCGACGGCGAGGTAGCACGCGGCTGCCAGCACACCGCCGGCGACTTTGCCGATCGGGCTGCTCAGGGCATCCATCGCACCACCGACTTTCGCCAGCGCGACAACCGTGATCACTGGCAAACCGACTGCGGTGATCAGAAAGCCCAGCGCCGCCATCCAGACATTAGGCCCGGACTGCAAACCGACGATAGGCGGGAAGATGATGTTGCCAGCCCCGACAAACAGGGCAAACGTCATAAAACCAAGTGCCAGGATGTCCTGGCCTTTCAACACTTTCATTAAGGAAATACCACACTACTGAATCGGAATTTAGAGAGGGATTTCCCTGTGGGGTGAGGGAAATGCTGTCGGTCCGTATAGGACTGACCCTTTAGCGCGTAGCAACCTTGTGGGTCGCGGACGCAAAAATGGCGGCTAGCCTAACGAATTTGGCCTGGAAACGCACTGTTAGAGGGCGAACTATCCGATACGCGACGTTTCTGTGTCGCGTTTTTGCATGTTAATGGTTGTCGCCTGTAAGTCCGCCTTCGCAAGCAAGCCCGCTCCCACATTAGAATGCGGTCAAATGTGGGAGCGGGCTTGCTCGCGAAGAGGTCCGCAAGATCACCACGAATCCCGGAAACGACAAAGGCCACCCGAAGGTGGCCTTTGTTTGGTGAAGCGTGAAGTAAGCGCGAGGCTTACTTCATTGCCCAACCGGTCAGCTCGGACAAAGCCTTGCCGATGTCTGCCAGCGAACGCACGGTTTTAACGCCTGCGTCTTCCAGGGCAGCAAACTTCTCGTCTGCAGTGCCTTTGCCGCCAGAGATGATTGCGCCAGCATGGCCCATGCGCTTGCCCGCAGGGGCAGTCACACCAGCGATGTAGGAAACAACCGGCTTGGTCACGTGTGCCTTGATGTAGGCAGCCGCTTCTTCTTCAGCCGAACCGCCGATCTCACCGATCATGACGATCGCTTCGGTCTTCGGGTCTTCCTGGAACAGCTTCAGGATGTCGATGAAGTTCGAACCCGGGATCGGGTCACCGCCGATGCCGACGCAAGTCGACTGACCGAAACCGGCGTCAGTAGTCTGCTTAACAGCTTCGTAGGTCAGGGTGCCGGAACGGGAAACGATACCGACCTTGCCTGGCAAGTGAATGTGACCTGGCATGATGCCGATCTTGCATTCGCCTGGAGTGATCACGCCTGGGCAGTTAGGGCCGATCAGGACTACGCCCAGCTCGTCGCACTTAACTTTAGCGTCCAGCATGTCCAGGGTAGGAATGCCTTCGGTGATGCAGACGATCAGCTTGATGCCGCCGAAAGCTGCTTCCAGGATGGAATCCTTGCAGAAAGGAGCTGGAACGTAGATCACGCTGGCGGTGGCGCCAGTGGCAGCTACAGCGTCTTTCACGGTGTTGAACACTGGCAGGCCCAGGTGCTCGGTGCCGCCTTTGCCCGGAGTTACGCCGCCAACCATCTTGGTGCCGTATTCCAGAGCTTGCTGGGTGTGGAAACTACCTTGCGAACCGGTAATACCCTGGCAGATAACTTTGGTGTCTTTATTGATCAGGACGCTCATTATTTGCCCTCCGCAGCTTTAACGACTTGTTGAGCAGCGTCGGTCAGGCTGGTAGCAGCGATGATGTTCAAACCGCTTTCTGCCAGTACTTTAGCGCCCAGCTCAGCGTTGTTGCCTTCAAGGCGAACAACAACCGGGATTTTCACGCCGACTTCTTTCACTGCGCCGATGATGCCTTCGGCAATCATGTCGCAACGAACGATGCCGCCGAAGATGTTAACCAATACTGCAGCGACGTTAGTGTCGGACAGAATGATCTTGAACGCTTCGGTAACGCGTTCTTTGGTAGCACCGCCGCCCACGTCGAGGAAGTTGGCTGGTTTGCCGCCATGCAGGTTGACGATGTCCATGGTACCCATGGCCAGGCCAGCACCGTTGACCATGCAACCGATGTTGCCTTCCAGTGCTACGTAGTTCAGTTCGAACTTGGCAGCGTGCGCTTCGCGCGGATCGTCTTGCGACGGATCGTGGAAAGTCTTCAGCTTAGGCTGACGGTACATGGCGTTGGCGTCGATGTTGATCTTGGCGTCGAGGCAATGCAGATCGCCGTCAGCCTTGATCACCAGCGGGTTCACTTCCAGCAGAGCCAGGTCGTGATCCTTGAACAGCTTGGCCAGACCTACGAAGATCTTGGCGAACTGAGCAACTTGCTTGCCTTCCAGACCCAACTGGAATGCCAGCTCGCGACCCTGGAATGGCTGAGCGCCAACCAGTGGATCGATAGTGGCTTTCAGGATTTTTTCTGGAGTGTCGTGAGCGATTTTCTCGATGTCCACGCCACCTTCGGTGGAAGCCATGAACACGATACGACGGCTCGAACGGTCAACGACAGCGCCCAGGTACAGCTCTTTAGCGATATCAGTGCACGATTCAACCAGGATCTTGGTGACTGGCTGACCATTGGCGTCAGTCTGGTAAGTCACCAGACGCTTGCCCAGCCACTGCTGTGCGAATGCCTTAGCGTCTTCTTTGCTGCGAACCAGCTTAACGCCGCCCGCTTTACCGCGACCACCAGCGTGGACCTGGGCTTTGACAACCCACTCGGTGCCGCCGATTTTGTCGCAAGCTTCTGCTGCTGCTTCCGGGGTGTCTACTGCGTAACCGGTGGAAACTGGCAGGCCGTATTCAGCGAACAGCTGCTTACCCTGATACTCGTGAAGATTCATGCTTATTACCGTCTTCGTTAGGTACTGCGCATTCGGTGCTGCACTTGTTCAAGTGCCGCACCACCTGTGACTGCTGCTTGCGTAGCCTTTCCGGACAACCGGTGCAGCTACGCAAGACTGCGTCCAGCGGATATTCCGCGGTGAGTCTTGCATGCAAGGCTCACGACGGGCCATACCGCCGTGGTTTCTTATTGTCTTAACGCTTCTTGCGGTTGGCGATGTGAATGGCGCCGCCATTCACTGCCAGAGCAGCTTCGTGCAAGGCTTCAGACAGGGTCGGATGGGAGAAAACCATCATGCCCAGATCTTCAGCGCTGGTGCCGAATTCCATACCGATCGCGCCCTGCTGAACCAGTTCTGCAGCGCTCGGGCCAATCACGTGGACGCCCAATACGCGGTCAGTCTTGGCATCGGCAATGACTTTGACGAAACCGCCGGTGTCGTTGGCTGCCATGGCACGGCCACTGGCTGCGAACGGGAAGGTGCCAACGTTAACTTCAACGCCTTCAGCCTTCAAGGCCTGCTCGGTTTTACCGACCCACGCGATTTCCGGGTGAGTATAAATAACCGAAGGGATCAAATCATAGTTCATCTGGGCTTTGTGGCCCTTGATGCGCTCGACGACCATGATGCCTTCTTCCGAAGCCTTGTGTGCCAGCATCATGCCGCGAACCACGTCGCCGATGGCGTAAACGCCCGGTACGGTGGTGGCGCAGTGATCATCAACGTGCACGAAACCGCGCTCGTCCAGGGTCACGCCGCAATCAGCGGACAGCAGATCAGTGGTCACCGGACGGCGACCAACGGCTACGATCAGCTTGTCAAAAGTGATGTTCTGTTCGCCGTTGGCATCGGTGTAGTTCACAACGACTTCGTCGCCGTTCACTTTGGAGCCGGTCACGCGAGCGCCCAGCTTGATGTCCAGACCCTGTTTGGTCAGGGTTTTCAGCGCTTCCTTGGAAACGGCAGCGTCAGCGGCCATCAGGAAGGTGTCCAGCGCTTCAAGAACGGTTACTTCTGCACCCAGACGGGACCAGACCGAACCCAGTTCCAGACCGATAACGCCAGCGCCGATCACGCCCAGACGCTTGGGTACGGACTGGAATTCCAGCGCGCCAGTCGAATCGACGATCACATTCTGGTCAACCGGAGCGGGTGGAATGTCGATCGGACGCGAACCTGGAGCCAGAATCACGTTCTCGGCTTCAATGATTTCTACCGAGCCGTCAGGCTTGGTGACTTCGACTTTCTTGCCGGCCAGCAGCTTGCCGTGACCCTCGATGGAGGTCACACCGTTGGCTTTGAACAGGGTGGCAACACCCGAGGTCAGGCCTTTGACGATGTTGGCTTTACGGCCAACCATTGCCGCCACGTCCATGGTCACGCCAGCGTGATTGATACCGTGGATCGCGAAGCCTTCTTTGGCTTCCTTGTATTTCCAGGAGCTGTCCAGCAGCGCCTTGGATGGAATGCAGCCGACGTTCAGGCAAGTACCACCAAGGGCCAGTTTGCCCTCTTTGTCGGTGTACTTCTCGATGCAGGCGGTGGTGAGACCCATCTGAGCTGCTTTGATGGCAGCTACGTAGCCGCCAGGGCCCGCGCCGATCACTACTACGTCAAATTTCTGCGACATTCAAAAAATCCTCTTTAGCGAAAAGCTTGAAGCCGCAAGCTACAAGCCAAACTGCCTTTTCTTGCAGCTTGAAGCTTGCAGCTCGCGGCCGCTTCTATCAGATATCCAGCAACAAACGAGCCGGGTCTTCCAGCAGGTTCTTGATGGTAACCAGGAAGGTCACAGCTTCTTTGCCATCGATCAGACGGTGATCGTAGGACAGAGCCAGGTACATCATCGGACGGATAACCACCTGACCGTTGATCGCCATCGGGCGCTGCAGAATGTTGTGCATGCCCAGGATAGCCGCTTGCGGCGGGTTGACGATCGGGGTCGACATCATCGAACCGAAGGTACCACCGTTGGTGATGGTGAACGTGCCGCCGGTCATTTCGTCCATCGACAGTTTGCCGTCACGGGCTTTTTTGCCGAAGGTAGCGATGCCGCCTTCGATTTCAGCCAGGCTCATCAGTTCGGCGTTACGCAGAACCGGTACAACCAGGCCACGGTCGCTGGAAACAGCAACACCAACGTCGGCGTAGCCGTGGTAAACGATGTCAGCACCGTCGATCGACGCGTTGACAGCCGGGAAGCGTTTCAGTGCTTCGGTGGCCGCTTTCACGAAGAACGACATGAAGCCCAGGCGTACGCCGTTGTGGGACTTCTCGAACAGGTCCTTGTACTTCGAACGCAGGGCCATGACTTCGGTCATGTCGACTTCGTTGAAAGTGGTCAGCATCGCCATGTTCGACTGAGCTTCTACCAGACGCTTGGCCACGGTAGCGCGAACGCGGGTCATCGGAACGCGCTTCTCGATGCGGTCACCAGCGGCGAACACAGGAGCAGCGGCAGCAGGAGTAGCAGCCTTGGCAGGCGCGGCAGCCGGAGCGGCTTTCTTGGCAGCAACCGCTGCAACCACGTCTTCCTTGGTCACACGACCGCCTTTGCCAGTACCGGCAACGGAAGCGATGTTGATGCCGTTTTCTTCAGCCAGCTTGCGAGCAGCCGGTGCAGCAACAGGATCGTCTTCGCCTTCAGCGGCTGGAGCAGCAGCTTGTGCAGCGACCGGAGCAGCAGCGGCAGCCGGGGCAGCAGCAGCGCCGCCCGCTTCGATGGAGCCCAGGACTTCGTCGGACAGAACGGTGTCGCCTTCGTTCTTGACGATAGCGCCCAGTACGCCGTCAGCAGTCGCCAACACTTCCAGCACAACCTTGTCGGTTTCGATGTCGACGATCAGGTCATCACGCTTTACAGCGTCGCCTGGTTTTTTGTGCCAGGTGGCAACGGTGCCATCGGCAACCGATTCCGGGAAAGTGGGGGCTTTGATTTCGATAGCCATTATCTGTGGGTCCTTAAATTCGGTTTCAGGTGCGCGAAGGCGTTAAACAGTAAAGGCGTCTTGCAGCAGTTTTTCCTGCTGCTCAGCGTGCATCGATGCATAACCACAAGCAGGTGCAGCAGAAGCCTCACGGCCCGCGTACTCGAGTACGAGAGACTTGTTGAGATTGCTGATGCTACGACGCAAGTGGTGTTGGCTGCAGTACCAGGCACCCTGGTTCATCGGCTCTTCCTGACACCAGACGGCATGTTTGGCGTTGGTGTAAGGAGCCAGGACTTCTTTCAAGTCGTCCTCAGGGAATGGGTACAGCTGCTCGATACGCACGACGGCGATGTCGTCACGACCTTCGGCACGGCGTTTTTCCAGCAGGTCGTAGTAGACCTTGCCGCTACACAGAACAATGCGCTCGACCTTGGTCGGGTCTTGGGCATCGATTTCCGGGATCACGGTCTGGAACGAACCTTCGGCCAGATCTTCCAGGGTCGAAATAGCCAGTTTGTGACGCAGCAGCGACTTCGGAGTCAGAACGATCAATGGCTTGCGCAGCGGGCGAATCACCTGACGGCGCAGCAAGTGGTAGATCTGAGCCGGCGTGGTCGGTACGGCTACCTGAATGTTGTGCTCGGCGCACAGTTGCAGGTAACGCTCCAGACGAGCCGACGAGTGCTCCGGACCCTGACCTTCATAACCGTGCGGCAGCAGCATGGTCAGACCGCAGAGACGGCCCCACTTGTGCTCGCCACTGGTGATGAACTGGTCGATAACCACCTGGGCACCGTTGGCGAAGTCGCCGAACTGGGCTTCCCAGATCACCAGCGCCTCAGGCGTGGTGGTCGAGTAACCGTATTCGAACGCCAGCACGGCTTCTTCGGACAGGAACGAATCGTACAGGTCGAAACGTGGCTGGCCCTTGTACAGGTTTTGCAGCGGGACGTAGGTGCCCGCGTCTTTCTGGTTGTGCAAGACAGCGTGACGGTGCGAGAACGTACCGCGACCGATGTCCTGACCCGTCATGCGAATCGGGTGACCTTCGAACGCCAGGGTCGCGTACGCCATGGTTTCGGCGTAACCCCAGTTGATCGGCAGGCCGCCGGCTTGCATTTTCTGACGGTCTTCGTAGATTTTCGCGACCTGGCGCTGAACCACGAAGCCTTCCGGAATTTCCAGCAGCTTGGCGGACAGTTCCTGCAAGGTCTTCAGATCGAAGCGAGTGTCGTGACGTGCGGTCCAGGCGTGGCCCAGATACGGACGCCAGTCCACGAACAACTCTTTGTTCGGCTCTTTGACCAGGCTTTTTACAACATGCAGACCGTTGTCCAGCGCATTGCGGTATTCGTCGACTTTCGCCTGAACACGCTCTGCGTCCAGCACGCCGCCCTGAGTCAGACGATCGGCATACAGCTCACGGGTGGTGCGCTGTTTGGTGATCTGCTGATACATGATCGGCTGGGTGCCGCTTGGCTCGTCGGCCTCGTTGTGGCCACGACGACGGTAGCAGACCAGGTCGATCACCACGTCACGCTTGAACTGCATGCGGTAGTCGATGGCCAGCTGGGTCACGAACAACACGGCTTCCGGATCATCACCATTCACATGGAGGATCGGCGCCTGGATCATTTTCGCAACGTCGGTCGCGTACTCGGTGGAGCGCGAGTCCAGCGGGTTGCTGATGGTGAAACCGACCTGGTTGTTGATCACGATGTGAACAGTACCGCCGGTCTTGAAACCGCGGGTCTGCGACATCTGGAAGGTTTCCATGACCACGCCTTGACCTGCGAATGCCGCGTCACCGTGGATGGAGATCGGCAGAACCTTCTCACCGGTAGGGTCGTTACGACGATCCTGACGGGCGCGAACCGAACCTTCGACCACCGGGGAAACGATTTCCAGGTGGGACGGGTTGAACGCCATGGCCAGGTGAACTTCACCGCCGGTGGTCATCACGTTGGACGAGAAGCCCTGGTGGTATTTAACGTCACCGGAACCCAGCTCGACCTTCTTCTTGCCTTCAAACTCGTCGAACAGCTCGCGCGGGTTCTTGCCGAAGGTGTTGACCAATACGTTCAGACGACCGCGGTGGGCCATGCCGATGACGATTTCCTTGGTGCCGTAGGAACCGGAACGCTGGATCAGTTCGTCGAGCATCGGAATCAGGCTCTCGCCGCCTTCCAGACCGAAACGCTTGGTACCCGGGTATTTGGTGCCCAGGTATTTTTCCAGACCTTCGCCGGCGGTGACGCGCTCGAGCAGGTGGCTCTTGATGTCGGCGGAGTAAGTCGGACGGCCGCGTACGCTTTCCAGACGCTGCTGGAACCACTGGCGCTGCTCGGAATCGGTGATATGCGTAAATTCAGCGCCGATGGTGCGGCAATATGTCTGCTGCAACGCTTCGTGAATTTCGCGTAGGCTCGCCTCCTCTTTGCCGATGAACAGGTCGCCGGCACGGTAGGTCGTATCAAGATCGGCATTGGTCAAGCCGTAATGATTGATTGACAGGTCTGCAGGTGCAGGACGCTGCCACAGCCCCAGCGGATCAAGCTGGGCTGCCTGGTGGCCACGCATACGGTAGGCCTGGATCAATCGCAGCACTTCAACTTGCTTCTTCTCGTGCTCACTGCTCACGCTGCCGGCGGAAACCGGTTGTGCGCGGCGCTGGTTCTTTGCCAGCAAGACGAAATGATCGCGAATTGTGGAGTGCGAAACATCGGTGGCAGTGTTGCCGTCAGCCGGCAACTTCTGGAAGTAGGTGCGCCACTCTTCTGGCACAGCGTTAGGGTCGTGCAGGTAGAGCTCGTAGAGCTCTTCCACATAGGCAGCGTTACTACCGGATAGGTAGGCGCTGTTCCACATGCGCTGCATCACGCTTTCTTGCATGCTTGGTCACCCTCGGTTAGGGGAACACCACCGGCGTCGACACCGAGCAAACTTGCAGAAGTCCGAATGCAGCGACCAAAACAAGCCACTTAGGATCACGCTGATAGTCCGGGTACCAGCCCGGATGCCCCTGCTTGTCTCATTTCTTCAAAATAAGAGCCGCAGCTTTATGGGCTGCTGCTCAGGTTAAGACTACGGCGCCGGTTGAAGCCTGCGCCGTAGCATCTTCGGTACAACGGTCTTGCAGTTACAGCAGCTGAATCACACGCCGCTTTGCAGCAGCATGTTACGTACGTGACCGATGGCCTTAGTCGGGTTCAGGCCTTTCGGACAGACGTTGACGCAGTTCATGATCCCGCGGCAGCGGAATACGCTGAACGGGTCATCCAGCGAAGCCAGACGCTCGGCAGTCTTGGTGTCGCGGCTGTCTGCCAGGAAGCGATACGCTTGCAGCAGAGCAGCTGGACCCAGGAACTTGTCCGGGTTCCACCAGAAGGACGGGCAAGAAGTCGAGCAGCAAGCGCACAGGATGCACTCGTACAGACCGTCAAGCTTTTCACGCTCTTCAGGGGTCTGCAGACGTTCGATGGCCGGAGCCGGCGTGTCGTTCTGCAGGTATGGCTTAACCTTCTCGTATTGCTTGTAGAAGATGCTCATATCGACGACCAGGTCACGGATAACCGGCAAACCTGGCAGCGGACGAACGATCAGCTTGTTACCTTTTACGACAGAAGACAGCGGCGTGACGCAGGCCAGACCGTTTTTGCCGTTGATGTTCATGCCGTCGGAACCGCAAACACCTTCACGGCAAGAGCGACGATAGGAGAAACCTTCGTCCTGCTCTTTGATCAGGGCCAGCACGTCCAGCACCATCAGGTCTTTACCACCGGTATCGACCTGGAATTCCTGCATGAACGGCGCGGCGTCCTGATCAGGGTTGTAGCGATAAACACTGACTTGCAACATGGCGGCCACCCTTAATAAGTCCGAATCTTAGGTTCAAAAGTCGGAACAGTCTTCGGCGAGAAGTTCACAGCACGCTTGGTTACGCGCTTGTCACCCGGGAAGTACAGGGTGTGGCACAGCCAGTTTTCGTCGTCGCGGTCTTCGTAGTCTTCACGGGCGTGAGCGCCGCGGGACTCTTTGCGGATCTCTGCAGCGATGGCAGTGGCTTCGGCCACTTCCAGCAGGTTCTGCAGTTCCAGCGCTTCGATACGAGCGGTGTTGAACGCCTGGCTCTTGTCGTTGATCTTGACGTTGGCGATACGGCCACGCAGGTCAGCGAGCTGGGCGATACCCTTCTGCATGTATTCGCCGGTACGGAACACACCGAAGTAGTTCTGCATGCAGCTTTGCAGCTCTTTACGCAGGGTAGCGACGTCTTCACCTTCGGTACGCGAGTTCAGGCCATCGAGACGAGCCAGGGCTGCGTCGATGTCGGACTGGCGAGGGCGAGCGTAGTCGACGCCTTCTTTCAGGGTCTGTTCCAGGAACAGGCCGGCGGCACGGCCGAATACCACCAGGTCGAGCAGCGAGTTGCCGCCCAGACGGTTGGCACCGTGAACCGATACGCACGCCACTTCGCCTACAGCGAACAGGCCAGGAATGATCTGGTCCTTGCCGTCAGCGTCTTGGGTGATTGCCTGGCCATGAATGTTGGTGGCAACGCCGCCCATCATATAGTGGCAGGTTGGAACGACCGGGATCGGCGCCACGGCTGGATCGACGTGGGCGAAGGTCTTGGACAGTTCCATGATGCCTGGCAGACGGCTGTGCAGAACTTCTTCACCGAGGTGATCGAGTTTCAGCATTACGTGGTCGCCATCCGGACCGCAACCGTTGCCGGCGATGATTTCTTTAACCATCGAACGGGCAACTACGTCACGACCAGCAAGGTCTTTCGCGTTCGGAGCATAACGTTCCATGAAACGCTCGCCGTGCTTGTTGATCAGGTAACCGCCTTCACCGCGGCAGCCTTCAGTAACCAGTACACCGGCGCCGGCGATGCCGGTCGGGTGGAACTGCCACATTTCGATGTCTTGTACCGGTACGCCAGCACGCAGAGCCATGCCGACGCCGTCACCGGTGTTGATCAGGGCATTGGTGGTGGACGAGTAGATACGGCCTGCACCGCCAGTCGCCAGAACGGTGGCGTTAGCGCGGACGTAGGAGGTTTCGCCGGTTTCGATGCAGATGACGATCATGCCGACAAAGGCGCCGTCTTCGTTCTTCACCAGGTCGACGCCGTAGTATTCGTTGAGGAATACGGTGCCGGCCTTCAGGTTGGCCTGGTACAGGGTGTGCAGCAGCGCGTGACCGGTACGGTCGGCAGCGGCGCACGTACGGGCAGCCTGGCCACCTTTACCGAAGTCTTTCGACTGACCGCCGAACGGACGCTGGTAGATGCGACCCTGTTCGGTACGGGAGAACGGCAAGCCCATGTGCTCGAGCTCGAAAACCGCTTCCGGGCCTACGGAACACATGTATTCGATAGCGTCCTGGTCACCGATGTAGTCGGAACCCTTGACGGTATCGTACATGTGCCAGCGCCAGTCATCGTTCGGATCTGCCGAAGCGATGGCGCAGGTGATGCCACCCTGGGCGGATACAGTGTGCGAACGAGTCGGGAAAACCTTGGTAACTACGGCGGTCTTGTGACCACCTTGTGCCAGCTGCAGCGCAGCGCGCATGCCAGCACCGCCGCCGCCAATGATGATGGCGTCGAACGAAAGCGTATTAACTGTAGTAGACATGAATCAGATACCCCAAAGAATCTGCACACCCCAGACGAAGTAGGCGAACATCGCGACGCCGCATACTGCCTGGAAGAGGAAACGTATTGCAGTCGCAGACTTGCCGAACGCCATTGGCGTCAGGTAGTCGGTCGCGATGGTCCACATGCCGACCCAGGCGTGAGCGCCGAGGGCAACGAGAGCCAGGAGACTGAAAATACGCATCCAGTTGCTTGCGAACAGTTCATGCCATTGGGCGTAGCCGATGCCAGGATGGGCAACGACGTATCCGATCAGGAAAATGAAGTAAGCCGCGAGAACGACCGCAGACACGCGTTGTGCCATCCAGTCATAGAGGCCCGAACGCGACAGGTTCGTGACGTTAGTTACCATATCCAAACTCCTGCCAGAACGATTACCACCACGGAAACGGCGATAACGATTTTCGAGCCCAGTTTGCCGCCTTCAAGCGACTCGCCGATGCCCATGTCCATGATCAAATGGCGCACACCGGCTACCAGGTGATACAGCAAGGCGGACAGGATTCCCCAAATCACTAGCTTGGCTAGCGGACTGGTCAGACACGCTTTCACCTGACCGAAGCCTTCCTCGGAGCTCAGCGACTTGTCCAATGCATAAAGCATGATGGCCAGGCTGACAAAGAGGATGACACCGGAGATTCGGTGAAGAATGGACGTGTAAGCAGTGACTGGGAGTTTGATGGTCCTTAGGTCTAGGTTTACAGGTCGTTGGCTATTCACGGCTTTTTTTCACACTGAAGAGCCCCTAACAATCAGGGCAAAGTTGTTGGGGAGTGCACTGGTCAGGTACCCACCACCCAGGGAGTGCGACCCCCAATAAAGCAGGCCCAAAAGCCCCTGGCGGTCGGAGGCCGAGTATAGACAGTTAGGCTACTAATGACAACGCGTTCACCTTCCCCTAATAGCTGATTGCACAAGTTGGATAAAAGGCGTAAATGGCAGTCAATTTCGAGGAAAAAGTCCGGTTAAAGCCTTCTGGAGCAAGACTTTAGGCAAATTGACATTCGAATTTATCTCACTATAGTGGTGCGGGCCCTGCGTGGGGGGTCTGTCTGATGATTTCAAGCATAAATAGGAGGCCACATGGCTGACAAAAAAGCGCAGTTGATCATCGAGGGCGCAGCCCCCGTCGAGCTGCCCATTTTAACCGGCACCGTTGGTCCCGATGTTATCGATGTTCGGGGCCTGACGGCCACGGGCCGTTTCACCTTTGACCCTGGTTTCATGTCGACAGCTTCCTGCGAGTCGAAGATCACCTATATCGACGGTGACAACGGCATTCTGTTGCACCGCGGCTACCCGATCGAACAGCTGGCTGAAAAGTCGGACTACCTGGAAACCTGCTACCTGCTGCTCAACGGCGAATTGCCGACCGCAGAACAGAAGGCCCAGTTCGTCAGCACCGTGAAGAACCACACCATGGTTCACGAGCAGCTGAAGACCTTCTTCAACGGCTTCCGTCGCGACGCCCACCCGATGGCCGTCATGTGCGGTGTAGTCGGCGCCCTCTCGGCCTTCTACCACGACTCCCTCGACATCAATAACCCGCAGCATCGCGAAATCTCCGCGATCCGCCTGGTTGCCAAGATGCCGACCTTGGCAGCGATGGTTTACAAGTACTCCATGGGCCAACCCATGATGTACCCGCGCAACGACCTGACGTACGCGGAAAACTTCCTGCACATGATGTTCAACACCCCGTGCGAGATCAAACCGATCAGCCCGGTGCTCGCCAAGGCCATGGACCGGATCTTCATCCTCCATGCCGACCACGAGCAAAACGCATCGACCTCTACCGTTCGTCTGGCCGGCTCCTCGGGTGCCAACCCGTTCGCCTGTATCGCCGCCGGCATCGCTGCACTGTGGGGCCCTGCCCACGGCGGTGCGAACGAAGCCGTTCTGACCATGCTCGATGAAATTGGCGATGTCTCGAACATCGACAAGTACATCGCCAAGGCCAAGGACAAGAACGATCCGTTCAAACTGATGGGCTTCGGTCACCGGGTTTACAAAAACCGCGACCCACGCGCTACCGTCATGAAGCAGACCTGCGACGAAGTGTTGAAGGAACTGGGCATCAAGAACGACAAGCAACTCGAACTGGCCATGCGCCTGGAAGAGATCGCCCTGACCGACCCGTACTTCATCGAACGCTCGCTGTACCCGAACGTCGACTTCTACTCGGGGATCATCCTCAAGGCGATCGGCATTCCAACCAGCATGTTCACCGTGATCTTCGCCCTGGCGCGGACCGTGGGCTGGATCTCCCACTGGAAAGAAATGCTCTCCAGCCCGTACAAGATTGGCCGTCCGCGCCAGCTGTACACCGGCTACGAGTCGCGTGACATCACCAAGCTGGAAGACCGCAAATAAGACCTGTCTTGCGATAACGTCTTAAGTTGCACCGGAAACGGCCTCTATTTATATAGAGGCCGTTTTTGTTTGGGCGCCCTTCCCGCCTTCTTCAAGTAGTGCGGTGCCAGCACTATCGCCTTCGCGAGCCGGCTCGCTCCCACATTGAGCTCCAGTGAACACACCCATTGTGAACACCATGAATCCACTGTGGGAGCGGGCTTGCTCGCGAAGGCGGCAGACCGGCCAACACAACCCCCAAAGCACTACTCAAACAAAAATGCCCCGATCTCTCGACCGGGGCATTTCTGTTTAACGCAACTTACATAACCAAACCTGAAGCCTTAGTGCGAAACCGCCCCACTCGACCCCAACCCTGTTTGCGAACGCACAAACTGAGGGAAGAACAGCGCGCGCTCGTTATCAGCCGCGGTCGACTTGTCAGTGATCGAGAAGAACCAGATACCGACAAAGGCAATCGCCATCGAGAACAACGCCGGATATTCATACGGGAAGATCGCCTTCTCGTGATGCAGGATCTGCACCCAGATGGTTGGCCCAAGCACCATCAAGCCAACAGCGCTCACCAGACCCAGCCAGCCGCCGATCATCGCACCGCGTGTGGTCAGCTTCTTCCAGTACATGGAAAGCAGCAGCACCGGGAAGTTACAGCTCGCCGCGATGGAGAACGCCAGGCCCACCATGAACGCGATGTTCTGGCTTTCGAACAGAATACCCAGGCCAATCGCCAACACGCCCAGGGCGATGGTGGTGATCTTCGAGACGCGGATTTCATCCTTGTCGTTCGCCTTGCCCTTCTTGATCACGCTGGCGTACAGGTCGTGAGACACCGCCGTAGCACCTGCCAGAGTCAGGCCAGCCACTACCGCCAGGATGGTTGCAAACGCGACCGCCGAGATGAAGCCCAGGAAAATACTGCCGCCCACCGCGTTGGCCAGGTGCACCGCCGCCATGTTGTTGCCGCCCAACAGCGCGCCCGCCGCATCTTTGAAGGCCGGGTTGGTGCTGACCAGCAGGATCGCGCCGAAGCCGATGATGAAGGTCAGGATGTAGAAGTAACCAATGAAGCCGGTTGCGTACAGCACGCTCTTGCGAGCTTCTTTTGCGTCACTCACGGTGAAGAAGCGCATCAGAATGTGCGGCAGGCCAGCGGTACCGAACATCAGCGCAAGCCCTAAGGAGAACGCCGAGATCGGGTCTTTCACCAAGCCGCCGGGGCTCATGATCGCTTCACCTTTAGGGTGAACCTTGATCGCCTCGGAGAACAGCATGTTGAAGTCGAAGTTGACGTGCTTCATCACCATCAGCGCCATGAACGAGGCACCGGACAGCAACAGCACAGCCTTGATGATCTGCACCCAGGTGGTCGCCAGCATGCCGCCGAACAACACGTACATGCACATCAGGATACCGACCAGGATCACCGCAACGTAGTAGTCGAGGCCGAACAGCAGCTGGATCAGCTTACCGGCGCCGACCATTTGCGCGATCAGGTAGAACGCCACCACCACCAGCGAACCACACGCGGACAGCGTGCGGATCTGGGTTTGCCCGAGGCGGTAGGACGCCACGTCGGCAAAAGTGTATTTGCCCAGGTTACGCAGGCGCTCGGCGATCAGGAACAGAATGATCGGCCAGCCCACCAGGAAGCCGATCGAGTAGATCAGCCCATCGTAGCCGGAGGTGAACACCAGGGCGGAAATACCCAGGAAGGACGCCGCGGACATATAGTCACCGGCAATCGCCAGACCGTTCTGGAAACCGGTGATCTTGCCGCCCGCCGCGTAGTAGTCGGCTGCGGAGTTGTTGCGCTTGGAAGCCCAGTAAGTGATGCACAGGGTCAAACCGACAAACGCCACGAACATCAGGATCGCGGAAACGTTGAGCGGTTGTTTATGCACTTCACCCGTCAGGGCTTCAGCCGCCCACGCACCCGGCGCAAAAGCCGCAATGCTCAATAGAGCCATCAGACGCCGGATCATTGCTGAGCCTCCTTGAGAATCGCATTGTTCAGGTCGTCGAATTCGCCATTGGCGCGTCGTACGTAGATTGCAGTCAGGATAAAGGCCGAGAGAATCAGCCCGACACCAATCGGTATCCCCCAGGTAATCGAAGACTCAGGGCTGATTTTCGCCCCCAGCACATGCGGCCCGTAAGCAATCAAAAGGATGAATCCGGAGTAAAGCCCAAGCATGATCGCCGAAAGAATCCAGGCGAACTTTTCTCGCTTGCTAACCAGCTCCTTGAAACGCGGGCTGTTTTGAATCGAGAGGTAAATGCTGTCGTTCATTGTTTTTATCCTCGCAGCACAGATTAAAGTTGGAACGTTATCCACTCTATGCGGCTGCGGAACAGGTTCCAGACGACCTTAGTATTAGAACGACATGACAGAATCGCCATTTTCCAGCAGACACTCCCACAGAGAAAAGCAAAAGGCCGCTTGGCGGTTATGCCAAGCGGCCTTCAGAGGTGCTGACCAGACACGTCAGCTCAAATTATTTGGTCCACTCGGCAACGCGTTCCGGGTGTTTGGCTACCCAATCTTTCGCCGCGGCTTCCGGCTTGGCGCCATCCTGGATCGCCAGCATGACTTCGCCGATTTCGTCTTTCGAGGCCCACTGGAAGTTCTTCAGGAACTTGGCTACTTCCGGTGCTTTGGTGGCGAGTTCTTTGCTGCCGATGCTGTTTACGGTTTCAGCAGCGCCATAAACGCCTTTCGGATCGTCCAGGAAGCGCAGTTTCCACTTCGCGAACATCCAGTGCGGCACCCAACCGGTCACGGCAATGGATTCGTTTTTCTTCTCGGCACGGGTCAGCTCGGCAATCATGCCGGCGCCGGAACTGGCTTTGAGTTGGTACCCGGTCAGGTCGTAGTCCTTGATGGCCTGTTCGGTCTTGAGCATCACGCCTGAACCGGCGTCGATGCCGACGATGCGTTTTTTGAAGCTGTCGTCGGTTTTCAGATCGTCGATGGTCTTGGCTTTTACGTACTCAGGCACGATCAAACCGATTTTTGCATCTTTGAAGTTCGGACCGTAATCGACGACCTGATCCTTGTTCTTGGCCCAGTAGTCACCGTGCGTCACCGGCAGCCAGGCCGACAGCATGGCGTCGAGTTTGCCGGTGGCCACGCCTTGCCACATGATCCCGGTGGCGACGGCTTGCAGCTTCACGTCATAACCGAGTTTCTGTTTGATCACTTCGGCCGCTACGTGCGTGGTCGCGACGCTGTCGGACCAACCGTCAACGTAACCGATGCTCAGGGTCTTGCTCTCGGCGCTGGCCATGGTGGAGCCAATCGCAAGCACCAGTGCGGCACCTGCGCCTAAAAGTCGTCGCATCTTCATCGTTACTTCCCCGAAAGTGCTGCGCTCGACGGATGCCGAGTCGCGTCAACGTATTGTTATGGTGCACAGCGCCCCCATCACGCCCACCGCAAACTCGTCCGACCATCAGCGTGATTTATCTATGGGTGCACTGATGCGTCGATCATCAACCTGACGACAACCGAGACCTGCTCTGTCAGCGACCTCAAGGCATCGAGAAACGACATCAGAACGCCATTAATCTTGAGCAACGGGGACGCCCCGGCCAGTCCGCCCGAACTTTGCATGTCAAAATTATGCAGGCCTCCTGACCTGGGGCAAATGCAGGTAACATGCGCGGCTTTGCTCCCAGACGTCCTGACCATGCCCGCGACATCACGTTTTCCTTTTTTTGCTTATCTATTCGCCTGTCTGCTTGGTGTCTTTGCCTTCGGCGGCTTCTGGTATGGCCTCGGCAAACCGGTGATCCTGCCGGATGTGGCCAGCGCGACGCACAAGCTGCAATGTGCCTCCTACACCCCGTTCGACAAGGACCAATCGCCGTTCGATCAGCCGTTCAAGTTGCGCCCGGAGCGCATGGACGCCGATCTGGCGTTGCTGGCCAAAAGCTTCGAATGCATTCGTACCTATTCCATGACCGGCCTGGAAGCGCTGCCTGATCTGGCGCGCAAGCATGGTTTGAAGCTGATGATCGGTGCCTGGGTCAACAGCAACCCGGTTGATACCGAAAAAGAAGTCGACCTGCTGATCGCCTCGGCGAATGCCAACGCCGACGTGGTGACCGCGGTCATCGTCGGCAACGAGACCTTGCTGCGTAAAGAGGTCACCGGCGCGCAACTGGCCAAGCTTATTAACAAGGTCAAAAGCCAGGTCAAACAGCCTGTCACTTACGCCGACGTCTGGGAGTTCTGGCTCAAGCACCCGGAAATCGCCCCGGCCGTGGATTTCCTGACCATCCATTTGCTGCCGTACTGGGAAGATGATCCCTCGAACATCGACGCGGCCCTGCAACATGTGGCGGAAGTGCGCCAGGTGTTCGGCAACAAATTCGCGCCCAAGGACGTGATGATTGGCGAAACCGGCTGGCCGAGCGAAGGCCGTCAACGTGAAACCGCCCTGCCGAGCCGGGTCAATGAAGCCAAGTTCATTCGTTCTTTTGTGATCATGGCCGAGCAACAAGGCTGGCACTACAACCTGATCGAAGCGTTCGACCAGCCGTGGAAGCGTGCCAGCGAAGGTGCTGTCGGTGGTTACTGGGGGCTGTTTGACGCGGATCGCCAGGACAAGGGCGTGCTGGCAGGACCGGTGTCGAACGTGCCGTACTGGTCGCAATGGCTGGCCGTGGGCGGCGTGATCTTTTTCGTGACGCTGATGCTCGGCGGCCGCGTTCGCAGTACTCGCGCAGCGCTGGTGCTGCCACTGCTCGGTGCATTGGCGGCGTGCTCGATTGGCGCGTGGGGTGATCTGGCTCGCGTCACCACCCGGTTTGCCAGCGAATGGTTGTGGCTGGCGCTGCTGACGGCGTTGAACCTTCTGGTGCTGGCCCACGCCGCACTGACGCTGAGCGCTCGCACCGGTTGGCGTGAGCGGGCATTTAATGTGCTGGAACGTCGGGCGGGCTGGTTGCTCGCGACGGCGGGGTTTGCCGCGGCGGTGATGATGTTGGAGCTGGTGTTCGATCCGCGTTATCGCAGCTTTCCGAGCGTGGCGTTTATCCTGCCAGCGCTGGTTTACCTGTGCCGTCCGGTGAGCGTGCCGCGTCGGGAGATTGCGTTGCTGACGTTCATTATTGGTGCAGGCATTGCGCCGCAGCTGTTCCGTGAAGGGTTGCAGAACCAGCAGGCCTGGGGCTGGGCGCTGGTGAGTGTATTGATGGTTGCTGCGTTGTGGCGCAGTTTGCGGGTTCGCAAGGCTTAAATCTTCAGCGACCTTGCCGGCCTCTTCGCGAGCAAGCCCGCTCCCACATTCGAACGAGCTCTTTCAGGGGAATGCGGTTAAATGTGGGAGCGGGCTTGCTCGCGAAGGCGATTTATCAGGCGCTACGAGACGCCCGGACCAACCGAAGCCCCGCAATCACCACCGCAAAAACCGCCAAAGTCGTGTTGTATAACGCCAACGCCGGAAACCCGAACACCAGCGCCAGCACCGCCAGCCACCACCCTGCCCGGCCCGGCAGGACGAAGCCGAGCACCGCCGCTGCTATCGCCGCCCAACCCAACACGGCGAAGTGAATCATCAGGCCCAGGTTCGAGCGAACCCCACATTCCCAACGGTTCGCCTCGTCCGCGCAGATGCCGACCCACTGCGCATCCTCCATGAAGCCATAACGTGCGCCGTAACTGGCGGCCAGCCATAAAGGCAGCAAAACGAGCAGCAAAACCACGGGCAGACGGCGGGACATGAAACACTCCAATAAGCGAAAACGGCGGCCAGCTTAATCCCCCGCCAGCGGGATGCAAACGCGGGCAACAGAAAACTGGTCAGCAAATCGCTGCAAAGTGTATCGTCCAGCTACTATTACCCGGAAATAAGCCTCTTTGGTGCCGATGCGTGGCACTTTGGCGCAACACCGATGGTCATAGCCTGCGAACTTCATTTGGCACCTTCTTCTAAGGGATTTAGTCATGCTCCGCTCCTTGCGCTTCGCCGCCCTCTTTGGCGGCCTTATATTGAGTGCGTCCGCACTGGCGGGCGATATCGACGCCGCCAGTTATGGCTACCCCTTGACCAACCCGTTCGAGGCGACTATCGCCACGACACCTCCGGACCTGCGTCCGAAGTTGCCGCTGGACGAGGACATCAATCAGGACGACCGCAGCATCACGCTGCGCCCGGAGCGTGCATTCGAACTGCCAGACAACTTCTGGGCAGTGAAGAAGCTCACCTACCGCATCGCCACACAAGACAAAGCCGCGCCGCTGATCTTCCTGATTGCCGGCACCGGCGCACGCTATGACAGCAGCCTCAACGAGTACCTGAAAAAGCTCTACTACCAGGCCGGCTACCACGTGGTGCAACTGTCGTCGCCGACCAGTTTCGACTTCATCAGCGCCGCTTCACGCTTCGCCACACCGGGCATTACCAAGGAAGACGCCGAAGACATGTACCGGGTGATGCAGGCCGTGCGGGCACAAAACCCGAAAGTGCCGGTCACCGACTACTACCTGACCGGCTACAGCCTCGGCGCACTGGACGCTGCCTTCGTCGCGCACCTGGACGAAACCCGCCGCAGCTTCAACTTCAAGAAAGTCCTGCTGCTGAACCCGCCGGTCAACCTGTACACCTCGATCACCAACCTGGACAAGCTGGTCCAGACCGAAGTCAAGGGCATCACCAGCAGCACCACGTTTTATGAGCTGGTGTTGAACAAACTGACCCGTTACTTCCAGCAGAAAGGCTACATCGACCTCAACGATGCCCTGCTCTACGACTTCCAGCAGTCCAAGCAGCACCTGACCAACGAACAGATGGCCATGCTGATCGGCACCTCGTTCCGCTTCTCGGCGGCCGACATTGCCTTCACCTCGGACCTGATCAACCGTCGCGGCCTGATCACCCCACCGAAATTCCCGATCACCGAAGGCACCAGCCTCACGCCGTTCCTCAAGCGTGCGCTGCAGTGCGACTTCGACTGCTACATCACTGAACAGGTCATCCCGATGTGGCGCGCCCGCACCGACGGCGGCAGCCTGCTGCAACTGATCGACCAGGTCAGTCTTTATGCACTCAAGGACTACCTGCACGACAGCCCGAAAATCGCTGTGATGCACAACGCCGACGACGTGATCCTGGGCCCTGGCGACCTCGGTTTCCTGCGCAAGACCTTCGGCGATCGCTTGACCGTTTATCCACTCGGCGGCCATTGCGGCAACCTTAACTACCGCGTCAACAGCGACGCCATGCTGGAGTTCTTCCGTGGCTAAATATCTCCTGCTAATCGCTGCGTTACTCTGTGCAGGCGTCGCCAATGCCGACAACAGCAAGGCCAACGCACCTGTCGTGATCGACAACGACGGCTTCAAGGAACCGCTGAGCAAACTCAAGTTCAACCCGGGGCTGGACCAGCGCGAGTTCGAACGCTCGACGCTCAACGCACTGGCCGTCTACGACCCGCTGGAAGAGTGGAACCGTCGGGTGTACCACTTCAACTACCGCTTCGACCAATGGGTGTTCCTCCCCGTGGTCGACGGCTATCGCTACGTCACGCCAAGCTTCCTGCGTACCGGCGTGAGCAACTTCTTCAACAACCTCGGCGACGTGCCTAACCTGGTGAACAGCCTGCTGCAGCTCAAGGGCAAGCGTTCGATGGAAACCTCAGCGCGCCTTCTGCTCAACACCACCATCGGCATCGCCGGCCTGTGGGACCCGGCCACCGCCATGGGCCTGCCGCGCCAGAGCGAAGACTTCGGTCAGACCCTGGGCTTCTACGGTGTACCCGGCGGCGCCTACTTCGTCCTGCCGATCCTCGGGCCATCGAACATCCGCGACACCGGCGGCCTGGCGGTCGACTTCACCGTCGAGTCGGCGATCAACTACCTGAACGTCGCGGAAGTCAGCTCCAACCATCCGGAAGTCTGGATCCTGCGCGGCATCGACAAACGCAACCAGACCAACTTCCGTTATGGCCAGCTGAACTCGCCATTCGAGTACGAGAAAGTGCGCTTCGTGTACACCGAAGCGCGCAAGTTGCAGATCGCCGAGTAAATCCGGCGGCAACAAAAAAGGCCATTCGATGCGAGTCGAATGGCCTTTTTCATGAATGTCGAAGTTCAAATGTGGGAGCGGGCTTGCTCGCGAAGAGGCCATTACATTCAACATTGATGTCGACTGTTTTACCGCTTTCGCGAGCAAGCCCGCTCCCACATTTGGACAGCGTTTGGCTTTAGCCTTTCAGCGCTTTCCAGATCTTGCTGGCAACCATCACGCCCGCCAACACCACCGCACCTGCGACAATCCCCGCCACCGCGTTCAGCAACGTCGGCACGATAAACCCGGCACCGCCCGCGCCGGCGCTGACGCTTTCGATCCAGTGATGAACCACCGGCACGCCGTGGGTGAGGATCCCGCCACCGACCAGGAACATCGCCGCCGTACCGATCACCGACAGGCTTTTCATCATGTAAGGCGCGGCGCGCAAAATGCCGCCGCCGATGCTTTTAGCCATCTGCCCAGGCTTTTGGGTCAGCCACAAACCGAGGTCGTCGAGTTTGACGATGCCCGCCACCAGGCCATACACACCGATGGTCATGACGATGGCAATGCCCGAGAGCACGATCACTTGCTGGGTCAGCGAGGCATCTGCCACGGTGCCGAGGGTGATGGCGATGATTTCTGCCGACAGGATGAAGTCGGTGCGTACCGCGCCTTTGATCTTGTCCTGTTCGAACGCCACCAGATCGACCGCCGGATCGGCGACAGCCTCGACCAGTTCCGCATGTTCGGCCTGGTCTTCAGCCTTGCTGTGCAGGAATTTGTGCGCGAGTTTCTCGAAACCTTCGAAACACAGGTAAGCGCCGCCGACCATCAACAACGGCGTGACCAGCCACGGAATGAACGCGCTGATGGCCAAGGCCGACGGCACCAGGATCAATTTGTTGCGAAACGAGCCCTTGGCCACGGCCCAGACCACCGGAATTTCCCGCTCGGCCCGCACGCCGCTGACCTGCTGGGCATTGAGCGCCAGATCGTCGCCGAGCACGCCGGCGGTCTTCTTGGCGGCCATTTTGGTCATCAATGCCACATCGTCGAGTACCGCGGCGATGTCATCGATCAGCACCAGCAAACTGCTTCCTGCCATGAATCAGGTTTCCTTCTTGAATGAATGCCGCGCAGCATAACGCGGCCGAGGGCCACACGGGGCATTCTTGAGCGCCGCGCGAGCCCGGTGATACCATGCGCAACCGCCAGAACAGGCAAGGAACCCCCTGGTTTATGAGCACTATCCGCGAGCGCAACAAAGAACTGATCCTGCGTGCCGCCAGTGAAGAATTTGCCGACAAGGGCTTCGCTGCGACCAAAACCAGTGACATCGCAGCCAAGGCGGGATTGCCCAAGCCCAACGTCTACTACTACTTCAAATCCAAGGAAAACCTCTACCGCGAGGTCCTGGAAAGTATCATCGAGCCGATTCTGCAGGCCTCGACCCCGTTCAACCCTGAAGGTGAACCCAGCGAAGTGTTGAGCGGCTACATCCGCTCGAAAATCCGCATCTCCCGCGACCTGCCGTTCGCTTCCAAGGTGTTCGCCAGTGAAATCATGCACGGCGCTCCGCACCTGAGCGCCGACCTGGTCGAACAACTCAACAGCCAGGCCAAGCACAACATCGACTGCATCCAGACCTGGATCGACCGCGGCCAGATCGCCGCCATCGACCCCAACCACCTGATGTTCAGCATCTGGGCCGCGACCCAGACCTATGCCGACTTTGACTGGCAGATCACCGCGATTACCGGGAAGGCCAAGCTGGATGAGGCGGATTATGAGGCGGCTGCGCAGACGATCATTCGGTTGGTGTTGAAGGGGTGTGAGCCGGATCGGTAGACCGTGGTGCGCCCTTCGCCAGCAGGCTGGCTCCCACAGGGTTTGGTGTTGAATGAAAATTTAGTGATCACTGAAGATCCACTTTGGGAGCCAGCCTGCTGGCGATGGGGACGACCCGGTTTTTGATCAAACCCAGACAGCATCCCATAGCGGATAGTCGCCAAGCCGCTCGACCAATCCGGCCCGCAATGGGTTGGCCACCACATACCGGGCAACTTTTACCAAATCTTCCTCTCGACGCAGCGCTCGATCATGAAAACCTCGCTGCCAAAGACTGGTTCTATGGCCGGTGGACAGACTCACTGCCTTCGTACTCAACGACTTGGTCCTTTGCATCAGCCCGCCCATCGACCCCTCCCGCAACTCAATCAACCAGTGAAAGTGATCGGGCATGACAACCCAGGCAAGTGAATGCGCCAGTCCAAGATCCTGTGCATTTCGAAATTGATCGACGACCCGCCTGCCCAAGGTGAAATCCTTGAAAACCGGGGTCCTGTGAAGTGTGTTGGCGGTTAACAGATAGACTCGATTGGCTTCGGCATAGCGCCCGATGCGCAAGCGATTCGAGGCGGGTAGATCAGGCATTCCTTTGCCCCTTGCATGATTAATTCATGAAGAAGGCTAGACCTGATATTCCCCAAGGGCGGGCCAGACATTTAGCTGGATGTGTCTGGTAGACCGCCATCGCCAGCAGGCTGGCTCCCACAGTTGATCTCTGCCACTCAGATAATCCCCCGTGGGAGCCAGCTTGCTCGCGAAAGCGGTGTATCAGTCACCCACTAATCAAGCCGTAACCCCAGCATCCGCCGTCAACCCCAACGCCTCGATCGCAGTGATCGCGCACTGCTCATCCACATCCGATAAATCCCCGCTGATCCCCACCGCTCCCAGCACATTGCCGGCCTGATCCCGAATCAGCACACCGCCCGGTGCCGGCACCACGCTGCCCTGCCCCAGGCTATTTAGGGCGGCGATAAACGCCGGACGCTGTTGCGCGTCCAGCGCCAGCAGGCGTGAGCCTTTGCCCAGGGCGATTGCGCCCCAGGCTTTGCCGATGGCGACCTGCGGGCGTAGCAGGCTGGCGCCGTCTTCGCGTTGCAGGGTGATCAGGTGACCGCCGGCGTCCAGTACCGCGATGGTCAAGGGTGCTGCCGAGATTGCACGCCCTGCAGAGATGGCCTGGTTGATCAGGTTGACTGCAACTTTCAAGGTTAAAGCGCTCATGGTGCCGTCCTCATTTTGTTTTTCGGAAAGGCGTTGGGCTGCGCCGCTGTGCCGCAGGCCGATGCAGCAAATAGAACACAATGAATTATTTTTTTGTATACAATAATTCTCGAAAAGCGCCACATGCGACGAAAAGCCACACTAGATGAGGCTTTCGACGAATGAAACGGTCGCTTGAGAAAATGGATTGACCTGCGCCGTCCGCCGTGAATACACTCTGCGCAAAGCCACTTGTATACAATTACAAAACGTAAGAGGCACAAAACCATGAGCAAAATGAGAGCAATCGAAGCCGCCGTTCTGGTGATGCGCCGTGAAGGGGTTGATACCGCTTTTGGCATCCCGGGCGCCGCGATCAACCCGCTGTACTCCGCCTTGCAGAAGGTCGGTGGCATCGATCACGTCCTCGCTCGCCACGTTGAAGGCGCCTCGCACATGGCCGAGGGTTACACCCGCACCAAGGCCGGCAACATCGGCGTGTGCATCGGTACTTCCGGCCCTGCCGGTACGGACATGGTCACCGGGCTCTACAGCGCCTCGGCCGACTCGATCCCGATTCTCTGCATTACCGGCCAGGCCCCCCGCGCCCGTATGCACAAGGAAGACTTCCAGGCCGTCGACATCACCGCCATCGTCAAGCCAGTGACCAAGTGGGCAACCACCGTCATGGAACCGGGCCAGGTGCCTTACGCGTTCCAGAAAGCCTTCTACGAAATGCGCTCCGGCCGTCCAGGCCCGGTGCTGATCGACCTGCCGTTCGACGTGCAGATGGCGGAAATCGAATTCGACATCGACGCTTACCAACCGCTGCCGCTGGCCAAGCCCACCGCTAACCGCGTGCAAATCGAGAAGGCCCTGGCCATGCTCGATCAGGCTGAGCGTCCATTGCTGGTGGCCGGCGGCGGCATCATCAATGCCGACGCCAGCGACCTGCTGGTCGAGTTCGCCGAGCTGACCGGCATCCCCGTCATCCCGACTCTGATGGGCTGGGGCACCATTCCGGACGATCACCCGTTGATGGTCGGCATGGTCGGCCTGCAAACCTCGCACCGCTACGGCAACGCGACGATGCTCAAATCCGACGTGGTGTTGGGCGTGGGTAACCGTTGGGCCAACCGCCACACCGGCTCGATCGACGTCTACACCGAAGGCCGCAAGTTCATTCACGTCGACATCGAACCGACCCAGATCGGCCGCGTGTTCAACCCGGACCTGGGCATCGTCTCCGACGCCGCTGCCGCGTTGACCGTGTTCATCGAAGTCGCTCGTGAATGGCAAGCCGCCGGCAAGCTGAAAAACCGCAGCGCCTGGTTGCAAGACTGCCAGCAGCGTAAAGCCAGCCTGCAGCGCAAGACGCACTTCGACAACGTGCCGGTCAAGCCGCAGCGCGTGTACGAAGAGATGAACCAGGTGTTCGGCAAAGACACCTGCTACGTCAGCACCATCGGACTGTCGCAGATTGCCGGTGCGCAGTTCCTGCACGTCTACAAGCCGCGTCACTGGATCAACTGCGGCCAGGCCGGCCCGCTGGGCTGGACCATTCCGGCGGCACTGGGTGTGGTCAAGGCAGATCCGACGCGCAAGGTCGTGGCACTGTCGGGCGACTATGATTTCCAGTTCATGATCGAAGAATTGGCGGTGGGCGCGCAGTTCAAGCTGCCGTACATCCACGTTGTGGTAAACAATTCGTACCTGGGGCTGATTCGTCAGGCTCAGCGCGGTTTCGACATGGACTACTGCGTGCAGCTGTCCTTCGATAACCTGAACGCTCCGGAGCTCAACGGTTACGGTGTCGATCACGTCGCGGTCGCCGAAGGCCTCGGCTGCAAGGCACTGCGTGTGTTTGAACCGGGTCAGATCCAGCCTGCCCTGCGCAAGGCTCAGGAACTGATCGAAGAGTTCAAGGTGCCGGTGATCGTCGAGATTATCCTGGAGCGCGTGACCAACATTTCCATGGGCACCGAGATCAACGCCGTCAACGAATTCGAAGACCTGGCGCTGGTCGGCAACGACGCACCGACGGCGATTTCGTTGCTTGATTAACTGCTGATCGCTCCCACAGGGGACCTCACCTATTTACGGGAGACCACCATGCCGCGTTTCGCAGCCAACCTGTCCATGCTGTTTACTGAGCAGGATTTTCTTGCCCGTTTTGAAGCGGCCGCCAAGGCCGGCTTCAGTGGTGTCGAGTACCTGTTCCCTTACGACTTCAGCTCCGCCGAGATCAAGGCCAAGCTCGATGCCAACGGTCTGACCCAGGTGCTGTTCAACCTGCCGGCCGGTGACTGGGCCAAGGGCGAACGCGGTATCGCGTGCCTGCCGGACCGTGTCGAAGAATTTCGCGCCGGTGTCGATCTGGCGATCGCTTATGCGCAAGTGCTGGGCAACACCCAGGTCAACTGCCTGGCCGGTATTCGTCCACAAGGCGTCGACGATGCCACCGTGGAAAAAACCTTCGTCGCCAACCTCAAGTACGCCGCCGACAAGCTGCAAGCGGCGGGTATCAAACTGGTGATGGAAGCGATCAACACCCGCGACATCCCGGGCTTCTACCTGAACAACACGGCGCAGGCCCTGTCGATCCGCGAACAAGTGGGCAGCGCCAACCTGTTCCTGCAATACGACATCTACCACATGCAAATCATGGAGGGCGACCTGGCCCGCACCCTGCAATCGCACCTTGTCGAGATCAACCACGTGCAGCTGGCCGACAACCCAGGGCGTAACGAACCGGGCACCGGTGAAATCAACTACCGCTTCCTGTTCGAACACCTGGACCGCATCGGTTATCAGGGTTGGGTTGGCTGTGAATACAAGCCGCTGACCACGACCGAAGCGGGCCTGGGCTGGTTGAAAACCCACAACGCGATCTGACACAGATCCCCTGTAGGAGTGAGCCTGCTCGCGATGAAATCACCTTGGTACACCTGATGTACCGCAGCGCCTGAATCGCGAGCAGGCTCACTCCTACAAAAAGCTATGCACCCATTTGCTTGAGCAAGACAAAAACAAGAGGATTTTCTCATGGCTAAAATCGGATTTATCGGCACAGGCATCATGGGCCACCCAATGGCGTTGAACCTGCAGAAAGCCGGTCACAGCCTGTTCCTGTCGGCGCACCACGACGCCGCACCTGCTGACCTGATTGCCGCCGGCGCCGTCGCCCTGGCCAACCCGAAAGAAGTCGCGCAAGAAGCCGAATTCATCATCGTCATGGTGCCCGACACCCCACAGGTAGACGACGTGCTGTTCCGCGCCGACGGCGTTGCCGCCGGTGTGGGCAAAGGCAAAATCGTCATCGACATGAGCTCGATCTCGCCGACCGCCACCAAAGCCTTCGCGGCCAAGGTCAACGAAAAAGGCGCGCAATACCTCGATGCGCCAGTATCTGGCGGTGAAGTCGGCGCCAAAGCTGCAAGCCTGAGCATCATGGTCGGTGGCGATGCCGATGCCTTCGAACGCGCACTGCCGCTGTTCCAGGCGATGGGCAAGAACATCACCCTGGTCGGTGGTAACGGCGACGGTCAAACCGCGAAAGTGGCGAACCAGATCATCGTCGCGCTGAACATCCAGGCCGTGGCCGAAGCCCTGCTGTTCGCCTCGAAAAACGGCGCCGATCCCGCCAAGGTTCGTGAAGCACTGATGGGTGGTTTCGCTTCGTCGAAGATCCTCGAAGTACACGGCGAGCGCATGATCAAGGGCACTTTCGATCCGGGCTTCCGCATCAGCCTGCACCAGAAGGACCTGAACCTGGCCCTGCAAGGAGCCAAGGAGCTGAACATCAACCTGCCGAACACCGCCAACACCCAGCAAGTGTTCAGCACCTGCGCGGCCATCGGTGGCAGCAACTGGGACCACTCGGCGCTGATCAAGGGCTTGGAACACATGGCGAATTTCTCGATTCGCGATAAGAAGTAAGTCCTGCCTGACCTGTGGGAGCCAGCCTGCTGGCGATGAAATCGACGCGGTGTGTCTGATAGACCTCAGCGCCTGAATCGCCAGCAGGCTGGCTCCCACAAGGATCCGGGTTGCTCCACCCTCCAATAACAAGAATTCCGGGAGCCCGCCATGTCGGTCGATCCGCAACAATTCCTGCGCGAGCTGTTCGCCACAGCCATCGACGCCGCCCATCCGCAGCAAGTCCTCGAAGCCCATTTACCCAAAGATCGCAGCGGTCGGGTAATCGTTATCGGCGCCGGCAAAGCCGCGGCCGCCATGGCGCAAGTGGTCGAGCGTTGCTGGCAGGGTGAAGTCTCCGGCCTGGTGGTGACGCGTTACGGTCACGGCGCCCCGTGCGAAAAAATCGAAGTGGTCGAAGCCGCGCATCCAGTACCGGACGCTGCCGGCCAGGCCGTCGCCAAACGGGTCTTTGAACTGGTCAGCAACCTGACCGAAGACGACCGCGTGATCTTCCTGCTCTCGGGTGGCGGCTCTGCCCTGCTGGCATTGCCGGCGGTTGGCATCACCCTCGCCGACAAGCAATCGATCAACAAAGCCCTGCTCAAATCCGGCGCGACCATCGGCGAGATGAACTGCGTGCGCAAGCACCTCTCGGCGATCAAGGGCGGCCGTCTCGGCAAAGCCTGCTGGCCGGCCACTGTGTATACCTATGCGATTTCCGATGTGCCGGGCGACCTCGCCACGGTCATCGCTTCCGGCCCGACCGTGGCCGACCCAAGCACCTCCGCTGAAGCGCTGGCGATCCTCAAGCGCTACGGCATCGACGTCCCTGCCTCCGTGCGCAACTGGCTGCAAAGCCCGGAATCGGAGACGGTCAAACCCGGTGATCCGAGCCTGGCGCGCAGTCATTTCCAGTTGATCGCCCGTCCACAGCAGTCGCTTGAAGCCGCCGCCGTGAAAGCGCGACAGGCCGGTTTCAGCCCGCTGATCCTCGGTGATCTGGAAGGCGAATCCCGTGAAGTGGCCAAGGTCCACGCCGGCATCGCCCGTCAGGTCGTGCTGCACAGTCAGCCGCTGGCAGCGCCCTGCGTAATTCTGTCGGGCGGTGAAACCACCGTGACCGTGCGTGGCAATGGCCGTGGCGGGCGCAACGCCGAGTTCCTGCTGAGCCTGACCGACAGCCTCAAAGGCCTGCCCGGCGTCTACGCCCTGGCCGGTGACACCGATGGCATCGACGGCTCCGAAGACAACGCCGGCGCGATCATGACCCCGGACAGCTATGCCCGTGCCGCCGCCCTCGGTTTGAGCGCCAGCGACGAACTCGACAACAACAATGGCTACGGCTATTTCGAGGCGCTGGACGCACTGATCGTCACCGAGCCGACCCGCACCAACGTCAACGACTTCCGCGCCATTTTGATTCTCGAGAGCCCTAAACATGACGCCTGACAAGAAGGTTAAAATCCTCGCCACCCTCGGCCCAGCTATCGACGGGATCGACGACATCCGCGAACTGGTGCAAGCCGGGGTCAACATTTTCCGCCTGAACTTCAGTCACGGTGACCACGCCGACCACGCTCAGCGCTATCAGTGGATTCGTGAAGTCGAGCGCCAGCTGAATTACCCGCTGGGCATTCTGATGGACCTGCAAGGCCCGAAACTGCGGGTCGGCAAGTTCGCCGAAGGCAAGGTGCAACTGCATCGCGGTCAGGCCTTGCGCCTGGACCTGGACCCGACGCCGGGCGACGAGCGCCGCGTTAACCTGCCTCACCCGGAAATCATCGCCGCGCTCGAGCCAGGCATGGACCTGCTGCTGGACGACGGCAAGTTGCGTCTGCGCGTGGTGACCAAGTACTCCGATGCCATCGACACCACGGTGCTCAACGGCGGTGAACTGTCGGATCGCAAAGGCGTGAACGTGCCGCAAGCGGTGCTGGAACTGAGCCCGCTGACCGCCAAGGATCGCCGTGATTTGAGCTTCGGTCTGGAGTTGGGTGTGGACTGGGTCGCGTTGTCGTTTGTGCAGCGTCCGGAAGACATTCGCGAAGCCCGCGAACTGATCGGCGACAAAGCGTTTTTGATGGCCAAGATCGAGAAGCCCTCGGCGGTGACTCAGCTGCGGGAAATCGCTGAGCTGAGCGACGCGATCATGGTCGCTCGCGGTGATCTGGGTGTGGAAGTACCAGCCGAAAGCGTGCCGCAGATTCAGAAAAACATCATCACCCTCTGCCGTGAGCTCGGCAAACCGGTGGTGGTGGCGACGCAGATGCTCGAGTCGATGCGCTTCTCCCCGGCCCCGACCCGCGCCGAGGTCACCGACGTGGCCAACGCCGTGGCTGAAGGGGCGGATGCGGTGATGCTGTCGGCGGAAACCGCCTCGGGCGAATACCCGCTGGAAGCGGTGCAGATGATGAGCAAGATCATCCGCCAGGTGGAAAACGGCCCGGACTATCAGGCGCAACTGGACGTGAGCCGGCCGAAAGCCGAGGCCACGGTATCCGACGCGATCAGCTGTGCGATTCGTCGGATCAGCAATGTGCTGCCGGTGGCGGTGCTGGTGAACTACAGCGAGTCCGGCACCTCGAGTTTGCGCGCGGCGCGGGAACGGCCGACGGTGCCGATCCTCAACCTGACGCCGAACCTGCAGACCGCTCGCCGCCTGACCGTGGCGTGGGGTGTGCACTCGGTGGTCAATGATCGGCTGCGGCAGGTGGATGAGGTGTGTTCGACGGCGCTGGAGATTGCCCAGGCCCAGGGCATGGCTCAGCGCGGCGACACGTTATTGATCACTGCGGGTGTGCCGTTTGGGCAGCCGGGGTCGACTAACTCATTGCGCATCGAAACCCTGATTTAACACACCACTTGTGGCGAGGGAGCTTGCTCCCGCTCGGCTGCGTAGCAGTCGTCGCTTTGGCATGACGGATTCCAAAGAGAAAACGCATTCGCCGATTTAGGACCGCTTCGCGGCCCAGCGGGAGCAAGCTCCCTCGCCACAGGGTTCAGCAAGACCTTGTTTTTTAAACTGCCCAGACTCCTTCATGCCTGCCAATCACTTCAACACCCACTGCCCCGACTGGGCAACTGCCCTGCTCAACGGTTTCAGTCAGATCTTCCTCCAGCGAAATCCGCTGTGCGGCCTGCTGTGCCTGTTGGCGATTCTGTTTACCGCGCCCACCCTGCTCGGCGGTGCACTGCTGGGCGGTGTCGCCGGGTTGCTCACCGCGCAACGTCGCAACTACGCCAAGGAGGATCGTCAGGCGGGATTGTTCAGCTACAACGGCGTCTTGCTCGGCTTGCTGCTGAGCCTCTACTTCCCCTGGTCCGCCATGCTGCCGCTGATGATCATTGCCTGCGGTGGCCTGAGCGCGATGCTGACTCAACAGTGGCTCAAACGCTCCCGGGTCAGCCAGTACCTGCCCGCCTACACCGCGCCCTTCGTGGGATTGGGCTGGTTGCTGCTGTGCTTCGCCACGCCGTCGACCCAGGCGCACTTGATCGAAATCAACACCCTGAACATGCTCGCCGCCCCCTTCAAAGGCCTCGGCCAGGTGATGTTTCTCGGTCATCCGCTGGCCGGCGCGTTGATTGCCGCCGGATTGCTGGTCGCTGACCGTCGCGCCTTCTGCTGGGCGGTGTTGGCGTCTGTCGCGGGCATGGGCTGGAGTCTGCTCAACCATGACTTCTACACCGCCCTGCTCGGCCTCGGTGGTTATAACGCCGTGCTCGCCGCCCTCGCCTTCAGTTCGCAGCGCCAGCACCCGTGGCTGCCACCGCTCGCTATTGCACTCGCGCTGCTGCTGACACCCGTGTTTGCCGCTATGGGTCTGCCCACACTGACCGCGCCGTTCATCCTCGGTTGCTGGCTGATCCGTACGATTGTTCAAGTGCTCGGTAAAGCCACGCGGACCACTGCGCCTTGCGCTCCTGGGGAGAATCAACCTAGGCTGCGCTGATCATTGGTTCAGGCGGTATCCATGGACAGCAGCAAAAACTGGCGTGAAGAGCTTTACGTCATGGTTTTCCAGAGCGACACCAAGGCAGGACGGCGCTTCGACGGCATCCTGCTGTTGATCATCCTCGCCAGCATCGTCATCGTCATGCTCGACAGCATCGACGCGGTTCACCAGAACTACGCCGATCTGCTGGCGAATATCGAGTGGGGCTTCACTTTCGTTTTCGCCGTCGAATACATCCTGCGGTTGTATTGCTCACCGAAGCCGTTGCGCTACGCGTTCAGCTTCTATGGGCTGGTGGATTTGCTGGCCATCGTGCCCGGCATCCTCGCGCTGTATTACGCCGATGCGCAGTACCTGCTGATCATCCGGATCATTCGGATGCTGCGGATTTTCCGCGTGCTCAAGCTCAGCCCGTACCTCAAGCAAGCCAACTACCTGATGTCGGCGCTGCGCGGCAGCAAGCAGAAAATCGTGGTATTTCTGGTCAGCGTCTGCACATTGGTGACGGTGTTCGGCACCTTGATGTACGTGATCGAGGGGCCGGAACACGGCTTCACCAGCATCCCCAAAGGCATCTACTGGGCGATCGTCACGCTGACCACCGTGGGCTTCGGCGACATCGTGCCGAAGACACCGTTGGGCCAGGTGATTTCGTCGCTGGTGATGATCACCGGTTACTCGATCATCGCTGTACCCACCGGGATTTTCACCGCCGAACTGGCCAACGCGATGCGTGGCGAACAGTTGCAACACGATTGCCCGGTGTGCAAGAAAAACAGCCACGAACACGGCGCGGCATTCTGCTCGCGATGCGGTAACGCGCTGTTTAAGAAACTGGAATAAGCAAAGAGCTTTTTAATCTTTAAAGGCCTATGCGAGCCCGGCTATAGTCGCTGGCAAATTGCCTCACTTTTAAATTAGAACAAGGACTGCGCAGTGAAAAAACTCTTTGGCGCCTCACTTCTGGCCGCTGGCCTGGCATTGACCAGCATGGCTCAGGCCGCACCGACCCTGCTTAACGTTTCCTACGACGTGATGCGCGATTTCTACAAGGACTACAACGCTGCCTTCCAGAAACACTGGCAAGCCGAGCACAACGAAAACATCACCCTACAGATGTCCTTTGGCGGCTCCAGCAAACAGGCACGTTCGGTGATCGACGGTCTGCCGGCTGACGTCATCACCATGAACATGGCGACCGACATCAACGCCCTGGCAGACAACGGCAAACTGGTCCCCGAGAACTGGGTCACGCGCCTGCCGGACAACAGCGCGCCATTCACTTCCGCCACGGTATTTATCGTCCGCAAAGGCAACCCGAAAGCCCTGAAAGACTGGCCGGATCTGCTCAAGGATGGCGTTCAGGTGATCGTGCCGAACCCGAAAACCTCGGGCAATGGTCGCTACACCTACCTGTCGGCCTGGGGTTATGTGCTGAAGAATGGCGGTGACGAGAACAAGGCCAAAGAGTTCGTTGGCAAGCTGTTCAAACAAGCCCCGGTACTGGACACCGGCGGCCGTGCAGCCACCACTACCTTCATGACCAACCAGATCGGCGACGTGCTGGTGACCTTCGAAAACGAAGCGGAAATGATTGCCCGCGAGTTTGGTCGCGACCAGTTTGAAGTGATCTACCCGAGCGTTTCCGCCGAAGCCGAGCCGCCAGTGTCGGTGGTCGACAAAGTGGTCGACAAGAAAGGCACTCGCGCGGCGGCCGAGGAATACCTGAAGTACCTGTGGTCGCCGGAAGGTCAGGAGATTGCAGCAGCGAACTACCTGCGTCCGCGTGATCCGGCGGTATTGGCCAAGTACACCGACCGTTTCCCGAAAGTGGACTTCCTGTCGGTGGAGAAGACCTTCGGTGACTGGCGCACGGTGCAGAAGACCCACTTCAATGATGGCGGGATCTTTGATCAGATTTACACCGGTCAGTAATTCCTGAGTTCAATGAAAAAGGCGACCTGAGCAGGTCGCCTTTTTTGTGCCCGAACACAAAACCCAAGTTCACCGAAAATCCCCTGTGGGAGCGGGCTTGCTCGCGAAGAGGCCGTGTCAGTCGACATCATTGCTGAATGACACACCGCTTTCGCGAGCAAGCCCGCTCCTACAGAGGGTTTGCGCCAAGCTGTTACATCGGTGGTGTCACGCCATCCTTGCTCGCCGAGATCGATTGCGCCGTCAACGTACCATCCGCACTCTGCGTCACAAACGTCACGATCTTCACCCCCACCTTCAGCAAACTGCGATCCCCCGGCATCAGGTTCACAATCGGCACGTCCATCGGCACCAGGATCTTCTGCTGCCCGCCCTTGTAGTTGACCGTCAACACCCGGCCATTGCTGACCACCAGATCGCCGACGCTGCCATTGGTCATGCTGCTGCCCTTGACCAGGTCAAACGGCCGGTGCCCGTCGCCACTGCCGGCCAGCTCCGGTGGGAAGACGTGGACTTCCAGTGCCTTGAGGGTGCCATCGTCTTGAGGAATCGCCGCGGAGCCGATGTAGCTGCCGGGTTTGATGTCTTCGATGTTGGCCAGGGTGACGGCGCGGATCTTGGTGTCGCTGGTCAGGTTGATGACCACGTTCTCCCCGCTGTTGGCGTGGACTTTCAACGCGTCGGGGCTGACCCCGGTGATCTCGCCGCGAACACCGATGCGCAAGCCCGGCGCGTCGGCGGCCTGGACCAGGCCAGTAGTAAACAAGGTCATCAGTGTCAGGGCTGAAGCGCCGCGAATCAGGTGGCGAATCATCGCATTCATGGCAGTGCCTTCCGGTTATGAAACGTGAGAGAGAACATAAGCACGCTATCGAACAGGATGTAAGTGAATGTATCATCGGACCTCACATTTTTTGGATGCAAGGTGCATCGGCAAACAGCACATGGCCGGCGCCACTCATTCCGCAATGGAATGATTACTATCACTTCAACCTCTCTTCCGCCGTTTGGGCTTGCCGCTTAGCCTGCGCGCATTCCCTTTTGTCCAGCGAGACCCGTTATGAAACCGACGACCCAGGCGCCCCACGGTGCCGCGACAATGACCAAAGGCATGGTGCTGCTCTTCGCCTTCTGCTGCGGCGCCATCGTGGCCAATATTTACTATGCCCAGCCGATCATTGGCCTGATCGCGCCGGACATCGGCCTGACCAGCACCATGGCCAGCTTCATCGTTTCGCTCACGCAGATTGGCTATGCGCTGGGGTTGTTCTTCCTGGTGCCGCTGGGCGATCTGCTGGAAAACCGTCGCTTGATGATCATCACCACCGTGGTGGCGATTGCCAGTTTGCTGGGCGCTGCGTTCACCGATCAGCCCAATGTGTTTTTGCTGATCTCGTTGTTGGTGGGCTTCAGTTCGGTGTCGGTGCAGATCCTGATTCCACTGGCCGCGCATCTTGCACCGGAAGAATCTCGCGGCCGTGTGGTCGGCGGGATCATGGGCGGTTTGCTGCTGGGCATTCTGTTGGCACGACCAGTGTCCAGCGTGGTGGCTGACCACTTTGGCTGGCGTGCGATGTTCATGATAGCGGCAGCGTTGATGGCGGCGATCAGCATCGTGCTCGCGCTGACCATTCCCAAGCGCCAGCCGGATCACAGTGCGTCTTACGGGCAGTTGCTGGGTTCGCTGTGGACGCTGCTGCGCCAACAACCGGTCTTGCGTCAGCGCGCGTTTTATCAGGGTTGCATGTTCGCCACGTTCAGCCTGTTCTGGACCGCCGTACCGCTGGAACTCGCCCGCAATCATGGCCTGTCGCAAACCCAGATCGCGATCTTCGCCCTGGTCGGTGCCATCGGCGCCATCGCCGCCCCCATCGCCGGTCGCCTGGCCGATGCCGGCCACACCCGCATCGCCTCCTTGCTCGCCCTGATATTCGCCAGCCTGAGCTTTCTGCCGGCGTTCATCCATCCGGTGTACAGCGTCATCGGCCTGGCCGTGACCGGCGTGGTGCTCGACTTCTGCGTTCAGATGAACATGGTCCTCGGCCAACGCGCGGTCTACGCCCTCGACGCCAAAAGCCGCAGCCGCCTGAATGCGCTGTACATGACCAGCATCTTCATCGGCGGTGCATTCGGTTCCTCGGTGGCCAGCGCGGTGTATGAACACGGCGGCTGGTTGTGGATCGTGATTGTGGGGAGTGCGTTTCCACTGTTTGCGTTGCTGCGGTTTTTGAGTGCTTCGCAGAAGGCTTCGTTGGCGACGGCTTAAGCAGTCTAAAAGTCTTGCGGGCAAGCTCTAGAGTCGAGCTTGCCCGCCAGATGCATCTCAAATCACTCAGTGTCGAACCAACTTCTCCATTGCCGCATCTGCCAGAAAAGAAGAGCGGCTTTTCACATTGTGCTCACGCACATATCGATCAATGCGCTGAATCACATAGCCAGGTAGAGTCACGTTGACCTTCTCGGTTTTGCCCATGTACGGCGAAATGTCCAGCTCGAGCATTCCCCAGCCCATATCGGCGAAGTCAGGATTCCCACGGTGAGTAGCCGCAGAGGTAGGCATGGGTATCGACTCCCCGTCTGCTGCAATCTCCTGAAGCAGGATGTGCGCAATCTCGACTGCCGCATTGTAGGCATCTTCAAACGTATCCCCGGCCGTTGCGGCGCCTGGAATATCGGGGATCTGAATACCGATGGCGGTGTTCTCGTCGCCCCACTCGATACAGATTGGATATTGCATTATGGATCTCCTGAGTAACTGGCTCCCGGGCAGTACAGCCCGGCGCGCCTCCTGATGCTCTTGACCGTCCCGACCGGCAAATCCTTTTTCGGATGAGGGACGGGAATCGTGTAAGGGTTGTATCGATGTTTAAAGAGGTGGTGGCTTCCGGTAATCCGATCCAGAACCCATCCGGCTTCCTCCAATTCCTTGATCAATAGCCTGCTCTGCACCAATAGCCTACTTGCTCAGGCTCAAACAAAAGTAACCCTAGAGTCATCTTTACTCAAGCACAAAAATCCGGATCGCGACGCTCGGTGGTTTTGCAGGGTGTGATTGCGAGCCACGCTATTCCCCACATGAATGAATATTTTCACTGAGCGTGATTCGTTACGCCGAGGTCAACCCGGATTACACTCAGCGTCCTGAGCCTGAAGCGATGCTGGATGCGATTCGCGGCTGACCCTTCACTGCCGCCCGCCAAGGCGGCAGGTACTTTTCAAGGAGTGTGAAATGACCCGTCGTACTTTTCTCATCACTGGCGCCAGCAAAGGCATTGGCCGCGCGGTGGCCGAGCATCTGGATCGCGCCGGGCACCGGGTGGTCGGGATTGCTCGAACCCCTGACCTGACGTTCCCCGGCATTCTGTTTCCGCTGGATTTGAGCGACCGGGCACTGACTCAGGAGGTTCTGGCGGATCTGGCCAGGACCTACGAGTTTGATGGGCTGGTGAACAACGTCGGCCTGGTCCGCCCGCAAGTGCTGGGCGAGATCGATCTGGATACGTTCGACGATGTGATGCGGGTCAACCTCCATTCGGCGTTGCAGGCCACCCAGGCACTGCTGCCGAACATGCGCGCCAAGGGTTGGGGTCGGGTGGTGAATATTTCCAGTTTGACCGTGCTGGGGATCACCCAACGCACCGCGTACGCGGCGGCCAAAGCGGCGCTGATCAGCTTCACGCGATCGTGGGCGCTGGAGTTGGCGAAAACCGGTGTGACAGTGAACGCCGTGGCGCCGGGGCCGACTGAAACAGAATTGTTCCGTACCAATAATCCGCCGGGCAGTGAGGGTGAAGCGCGGTATCTGGCAGGCGTGCCGATGGGGCGGTTGGGGCAGCCGCAAGAGATTGCGGCGGCGATTGCGTTTTTGCTGTCCGAGCAGAGCGGGTTTATCACCGGGCAAACGCTGTTTGTCGACGGCGGCTCGTCTATCGGCAAAGCCGCGTTCTAACCAACAACACAAAACCCTGTGGGAGCGAGCCTGCTCGCGATGACGGACTATCCCTCACATCCATGTTGGATGTGCCGCCGTCATCGCGAGCAGGCTCGCTCCCACAAGGGATCTACTGAAAGCATCAGACTGAGCAAGGACTTCAGATGGACCGTTTGGCCGCAATGGAAACCTTCGTCTACGTCGTGGAGACCGGTTCGTTTTCCGCCGCTGCCCGGCGCCTGAATATCGGCCAGCCCGCCGTGTCGAAAGCCATTGCGCAACTCGAATCACGCCTGGCCGTTCGGCTGCTGTTGCGCTCGACCCGAGGCCTGACGCCTACCGAGGCTGGCCTGGCGTTTTTCGAACGCGCCAAGCGTGCCATCGAAGAGTCCGATGAGGCCGACAACGCCGCGCGAGGTGCCGCCAGCGGGCTGACCGGCAACCTGCGCATTTGCGCCGCCGTGACCTTCGGCCGAATACATATCGTGCCGCACCTCGGGCCGTTCCTCGATCAGAACCCGGACCTGAACATCGACCTGCTGCTCGACGACCGCAACCTCAATCTGGTCGAAGAAGGCGTCGACATCGCCCTGCGGATGGGCGCCCTGAGCGACTCCGGCCTCACCGCCCGCAAGATCGCCGAATGCCGACGTGTCGTCCTCGGCACGCCGGCCTACTTCGAAAAACACGTCGAACCCACCTGCCCGGCTGACCTGTGCAAACACCAGGCGGTGGTCTACGCATTGGGCGGCGGCGCCAACTGGCAATTTCGCAACGCGAACGAAGAACAGTCCGTGATCATCAACGGCCGCATTCGCGTCAGCGCCGCCGAAGGTTTGCGTGAAGCGGTCCTCGCCCACCTCGGGCTGACCATGGCCTCCGAATGGATGTTTGCACCGGAGCTGACCAGTGGTGCCGTCAGGGAAGTGATGACGGATTGGACCCTGCCGAATCAGGATTTGTGGGCAGTGTTTCCTACCGGAAGAATGGCCAGCGCGAAGGCTCGGGCGTTTGTGGCGTATGTGCAGGGGTTGTTGGTGAAAGGGTCCTGAGCACGACTCAGAAAACAAAACGGCGATCCTCAGATCGCCGTTTTCATTTACTGCCCGAATTGCCGTCCCAACCCGCCCGGCACGCCATGAATGTCCGTGTCTTCCCACGGCCCGTCGGGGCTGACCGAACGACTCCAGCCGTTGTTCCAGCGGTAGTAGGTGCGCTGGCGGTAGAAGGTGTTGGTCTGATCATCCAGCACATAGACGCCAAGCTTGGCATCCCAATGGCTGTTGCCACCCGGTGGCGGTGCGAAGCTGGCGGAGGTGCGCGGCATCGGTTTGGCCGGCTTGGCGGGGATGCCCGGTTTACTCGGCGAAGGTGATGTCGACGGTGTAGGTTTTGGCTGCGAGGGCGGAATCGGCTGCGGCGACTCGCGCTCCGGCGGCTGGACCGCACATGCACTTAACCCCAAAACCAGACTGAGCAGGGTGATACGAGCAATAGCGGTCATGTTGGCGTTTTCCTGTTATTTGTCCGGGCTGTCGATGGTCAGTGTCTGCGTCGCGGTGGTGCTGCTGGCCAGAGGCTGGCTGCGACCGACCCATTCACCGGCAGTCGGCTGGCCGGCACGGGAGACGCGCGCAACCAGTTGGACTTCAGGGAAGTTCGACAGTTTCAACTGCGGCATCATTGCGTCGGCATCACCGAGTTCGACGGTCACCGGCAAGTCGGCCACGGTCAGGCGTTTGGCGGCCAGCGGTGCGGGCGGACCTGAGGTAGCGCGGGCGAAGATGAAGACGCTGTCACCCGGCTGGACCTTGGCTTTGAGCGCTGGCGCCAAGTCTACGGTGACTTTCAGCAACGCTGCAGCCTTCGCCGCAGGGGCCTGGGCAACCTTGCCGCCGCTGGCTTCAAGCTTCTCGGTGGCCCGGGTGATTCCGCCTTGCAGTGCAGCGCGGGAGCTGTCCTCGGGCGGCAATTGCGCCAACAGACGGTTCCAATAGTCGATAGCGTCCTGGTAACGCTGCGCTTCGAAAGCCGCGATGCCCAGCAAGCCAAGGCTGGTGACTTCTTTCGGATCGGCCTTCAGCGCTTCATCAGTCAGCGCCTGAATCTTGTCCGACCACTTCTTGCCATCGGCAAAGTATTGGGCCTGCGCCCATTGGCCGAGCAGTTCCGGTTGACGACCGGCCAGGTTCACCGTGCGTTCGAAGATCTTCGCCGCATCGCCCGGGCGGTCCTGGGCCATGTACGTACGACCGAGGAAATACAGGCCTTCAGCCGATTCCGGCTGCGCGGCAACGGCGCGTTCCAGGCGACGGGTCATCTCTTCCATCGACTGTGGCGCCTGGGAAAACTCGCGGGTCAGTTCGACTTTGTCGCTGGCGCCGAAATGCAAGTACAAGCCAAGACCGAGCACCGGAACCAGAACCGCCGCCAGCAATGGCAACGGCTTGCCCAGGCGACCCACGCGAGGCGCCGCAACGCCTTCGGTATCGGCGAGCAGCTCACGGGCCGCTTCAGCACGGCCGGCGTTCATTTGCCCGGCGTCGAGCACGCCCTCTTCCTGCTGAGTCTGCAACTCAGCCACGCGCTCTTGGTACAGCGCAACGTTCAGGGCGGTACGATCCTCTTCAAGTTGAGCGCGACGACCGCGCAAAACCGGGATCAACAGAAAACTCAGGGCAACCAGAAGTAGCAGACCTGCAGCGAGCCAGAAATCAATCATTCTTGGTTTTTATCCAACAGGTGGTCGAGGCGCTCACGCTCCTCGGCAGAAAGCGCGTCCGGGGTGTCGGCGCGTTGCACGCGACGACGGCGGACGATCACGGCGATGATCACGAAACCGCCCAGCAACAGCCCGGCCGGGCCGAACCAGAGCAAAGCAGTCTTGGCGTTGAGAGCCGGTTTGTAGCGGACGAAGTCACCGTAGCGCTCGACCATGAAGTCGATGATCTGCTGGTTGTCCTTGCCCTCGCCGAGCATGCGGAAAATCTCTTTGCGCAGGTCGGCGGCAATCGGTGCATTGGAATCGGCGATGTCCTGATTCTGGCACTTGGGGCAACGCAGTTCTTTGGTCAGCTCGCGAAAACGCTCGCGATCACCTTCTTTGGCGAATTCGTAGGTATCGATGGCCGCATGCGCCACGCCGGCCATGCTCAAGCCCAGTACCGCCGCCGCTATCCAGCGCTTCATGGCTTGACCTCATCAACCAGCGCCTGATACTTGGCGGCCAGTTTTTCACGCCAGACCTGCTCGTCGATCACGCCGACGAACTTGTCGCGGATGATGCCCTTGGCGTCGATGAAAAAGGTTTCCGGCGCGCCATACACACCGAGGTTCAGGCCCAGGGTGCCGGCGTCGTCACGGATGTCCAGTTGATACGGGTTGTGGAATTCCACCAGCCACTTCAAGGCGTCGGCGTTGACGTCCTTGTAATTGATGCCGTAGATCACCACGCCCTGCTGGGCCAGTTTGTTCAGCACCGGGTGTTCGACCCGGCAGGAAATGCACCAGGTGCCCCAGACGTTGACCAGTGCCGGTTTACCAACGATGTCGGCCTTGGTCAGGGTCTTGTCGCCCTGCACGCTCGGCAGGGAAAACTCCGGGAACGGCTTGTTGATCATCGCCGAAGGCAACTCGGCCGGGTCGAGGTACAACCCGCGATACAGGAAAACAGCCACCACCAGAAAAATAATCAGTGGCAACAGCATCAACCAACGTCTCATGCAGTGGCTCCCGTCATGCCCAGCGCTTCACGCACCCGGCTTTTCACCTTGACCCGATAACGCCGATCCAGCGCCGCCAGCAACCCGCCGAAGCCAGTCAGCAGACCGCCGAACCAGATCCAGCGCACGAACGGTTTGACGTGAACGCGCACAGCCCAGGCGCCATCACCCAGCGGTTCGCCAAGGGCGACGTAGAGGTCACGGGTGAAACCGGCGTCGATCCCGGCTTCGGTCATCACCGAATTCTGCACGGTGTACAGGCGTTTTTCCGGGTGCAGCACGCTGACTTCCTTGCCATCGCGGATCACCCGAACGGTGCCCTTGTCGGAGGTGAAGTTCGGCCCTTCGAAGTGCTTGGCGCCGTCGAAGATGAAGTGATACCCGGCCAGGTCCATGGACTCGCCCGGCGCCAGGCGCAAGTCGCGCTCGGCACTGTTCTGGCTCGACAACACGACGCCAAGCGCGCACACGGCGATGCCGAGGTGAGCGATCTGCATGCCCCAATAGCTGCGGGTCAGGGTCGGCAGGCCTTTGATCAGGCCTTTATGGCGAGTCTTGTCGAGGATATCCCGGACACCGGCGAGCAGTACCCAGGCCGCGAGCATGAACGTCGCGATCACTGCCCAATTGAAATCACCGTAAGCGACGCCGGCCACAACCGCCAGCGCAGCGCTGCCGAGCAATACCGGGGTCAGCATGCTCATCAGCCATTTGACCGGGGTGTCTTTCCAGCGCACCAGCATCCCGACTGCCATCACCACCATCAGCAACGCCATCAACGGAATGAACAGCGCGTTGAAGTACGGCGGGCCGACGGACAGTTTGGCGCCGGTCATCGCATCGAGAATCAGCGGGTACAGGGTGCCGAGCAGAATCATCGAAGCCGCCACCACCAGCACCAGGTTATTCCCCAGCAGCAAGGTTTCCCGGGACCAGAGGTTGAAGCCGACCTGGCTCTTGACCACCGGTGCGCGCAGGGCGAACAGCGTCAGCGAACCGCCGACCACAAACAGCAGGAAAATCAGGATGAACACACCGCGCTCAGGGTCGGACGCAAACGCGTGAACCGAGGTCAGCACGCCCGAACGCACAAGGAACGTACCGAGCAAGCTCAGCGAGAACGCGGCGATGGCCAGCAGCACGGTCCAGCTCTTGAACACACCACGTTTTTCCGTGACGGCCAACGAGTGAATCAGTGCCGTACCGACCAGCCAAGGCATGAAGGAGGCGTTTTCCACCGGGTCCCAGAACCACCAGCCGCCCCAGCCGAGTTCGTAATAAGCCCACCACGAACCGAGGGTGATGCCGATACCGAGGAAGGCCCAGGCGACGATGGTCCACGGACGCGACCAGCGTGCCCACGCCGCATCAAGGCGACCGCCCATCAGCGCGGCGATGGCAAAGGCGAAGGCCACGGAGAAACCGACATAACCCATGTACAGCATCGGCGGGTGAACGATCAGGCCAATGTCTTGCAACAACGGATTGAGGTCGGCGCCATCGCTGGGCACTTGCGGCAAGATGCGTTTGAACGGGTTGGACGTGAGGATCAGGAACAGCAGGAAACCGGTGCTGATCATGCCCATCACCGCCAGCACGCGGGCCAGCATGTCCCGCGGTAACTGCCGGGAGAACACCGACACCGCGAAGGTCCAGCCACCGAGAATCAATGCCCACAACAGCAATGACCCTTCGTGCGCGCCCCACACGGCGCTGAATTTGTAGTACCACGGCAAGGCACTGTTGGAGTTGCTGGCGACGTAGGCGACCGAGAAGTCGTCAGCCATAAACGCGTAAGTCAGGCAACCAAAGGCGAACACCAGGAAAGTGAACTGACCCCAAGCGGCTGGCTGCGCGAGGCTCATCCACAAACGGTCACCGCGCCAGGCACCGAGCAACGGCACCACGGCCTGAACCAGCGCGAAACACAGCGCCAGGATCATGGCCAGGTGGCCAAGCTCAGGGATAAAGATTCCAGTCGTCATCAATTAACCCTCTTTGGCTTGTGTGGGCGCCGACTGGCCGCTGTCTTTCAGGGCCTTGGTCACTTCCGGCGGCATGTATTTCTCGTCGTGCTTGGCCAGCACTTCGTCGGCGACCACCACGCCGTCGGCGTTGATTTTGCCCAGGGCGACGATGCCCTGCCCTTCTCGGAACAGGTCCGGAAGAATGCCGCGATAGGCGATGGTCACGGATTTGTTGAAGTCAGTGACGACGAATTTCACGTCCAGCGAATCGCCGGAACGCTGCAGCGAACCTTTCTCGACCATGCCGCCCGCCCGAATACGCGTGTCTTGTGGCGCTTCGCCATTGGCGATCTGGGTCGGGGTGTAAAACAGATTGATGTTCTGCTGCAGGGCGCTCAGGGCCAGGCCGACGGCTGCGCCGACACCCACCAGGATCGCGAGAATGATGATAAGACGCTTTTTGCGCAGCGGATTCACTTGCCGTTCTCCCGGCGCAGACGTCGCGCCTCTTGTTGCAGATACCGCTTGCGGGCCAGGATCGGCGCCGCCACGTTGAGGGCCAGCACCGCCAGGCAGATGCCATAGGCGGACCAGACATACAGGGCATGATGGCCCATGGCGAGGAAGTCGCCGAATGAAGCAAAACTCATCGAGCGGCCTCCAGACTGTTCTTCACTTCGGCCTTGACCCAACTGGCCCGCGCTTCGCGCTTGAGCACTTCAAGGCGCATGCGCAGCAACAGGACCGCGCCGAAGAAACAGTAGAAACCCAGCACCGTCAGCAGCAATGGCAGCCACATCTCGGCGGGCATCGCCGGTTTTTCGGTGAGGGTGAAGGTCGCGCCCTGGTGCAGGGTATTCCACCACTCCACCGAGTACTTGATGATCGGGATGTTGATCACACCGACAATCGCCAACACCGCACAGGCCTTGGCGGCACTGTCACGATTGCTGATCGCATTGCCCAGCGCAATAAGACCGAAGTACAGAAACAGCAGGATCAGCATGGACGTCAGTCGCGCATCCCAGACCCACCACGAACCCCAGGTCGGTTTGCCCCAGATCGCGCCGGTGACCAGCGCCACAGCGGTCATCCAGGCCCCGATGGGCGCCGCGCATTGCAGGGCGACATCGGCCAGTTTCATCTTCCAGACCAGCCCGACAATGCCGCACACGGCCAGCATCACATAGCAGGACTGCGCCAGCATGGCGGCCGGAACGTGGATATAGATGATGCGAAAGCTGTTGCCTTGCTGGTAATCAGGCGGCGCGAAGGCCAGGCCCCAAACGACACCGATGCCGATCAGCAACAACGCCGCGACGCTCAGCCAGGGCAGCAGTTTGCCGCTGATGCCGTAAAACCATTTGGGCGAGCCGAGCTTGTGAAACCACGTCCAGTTCATACTGTTTCCATCACGGTTGCCCTTCGCTGTGAAGGGCTGGGTCTTTACTGGTTAAATTTTAACCAGACCTCATTATTCGCCGACGCTGATCTTCAGGCCAGCAGCTATTGCAAAAGGTGTCAGGGTTATCGCCAAGGCGGTCAGGCTACCAAGCCACAAGAGATAACCGGTCGCCGGCATGCCCTGCAAGGCTGCCTGCAAGGCGCCACTGCCGAGAATCAACACCGGGATGTACAACGGCAGAATCAGCAGTGCCAGCAACAGGCCACCGCGCTTCAATCCTACCGTCAAGGCTGCGCCCACCGCCCCAAGCAGACTCAGCACCGGTGTACCCAGCAATAAGGAAAGCAGCAACACCGGCAGACAAGCGGCAGGCAGACCGAGCATCAACGCCAGCAGTGGAGCGAGCAAAACCAGTGCCAGGCCAGAGAAGGCCCAGTGTGCCAGTACCTTGGCCAAAACCAGAAGAGGCAGGGGGTGCGACGAAAGGACCCACTGTTCAAGCGAGCCGTCTTCGAAATCACTGCGGAAAAGCCCGTCCAGCGAGAGCAAGACCGATAAAAGCGCAGCCACCCAGACCAGTCCCGGAGACAAGGTTTGCAACAATTGAGCCTCGGGGCCGACCGCCAGCGGGAACAGCGCCACCACGATGGCGAAGAACACCAGCGGATTGGCCAATTCTGCAGGACGGCGGAACAGCAAACGAGCCTCACGGGCGACCAACAGGCCGAAAACACTCATACGGCCCAATTCCCCAGGTCAATGTCGCGATAGCCGGCCGGCATCCGGCTCAGCGTGTGGTGCGTGGTCAACACGACCATGCCGCCCCGCTCGCAGTGCGCAACCAGGTGTTCTTCGAGTTGCGCCACACCTTGTTTATCGAGCGCGGTGAACGGTTCATCGAGAATCCACAGCGGCGGGCTGTCCAGGTACAACCGCGCCAACGCCACGCGACGATGCTGGCCGGCAGACAGGGTGTGACAGGGCACATCCTCGAAACCGCGCAGTCCGACAGCCGCCAGGGCTTGCCAGATGGCCTCATGGGACGCCGGATGATGCAGGGCGCAGAGCCAGCTGAGGTTTTCCTCGGGGGTCAGCAGTTCCTTGATGCCGGCGGCATGACCGATCCACAGCAGATTGCGCGCCAGTTCGAAACGTTGCTCATTGAGCGGCTGACCATTGAGCAGCACCTGACCGGCGGTCGGCTGCATCAGGCCGCACAGCAGGCGCAACAAGCTGGTCTTGCCACTGCCGTTGGGGCCGCTGATTTGCAACATTTCGCCACTGGCCAGTCTCAAATCGAGATTTTCGAAAAGCAGCCGAAGGTCTCGCTCACAAGCGAGGGCAACGGTTTGCAGGACTGGGCTGGTCAAGGGATCACGGGCCTTTTGCGGTTCAAGTCGGCGGCGCAGCGGCCGCTAAAGAGATGCAGCATAGATACATTGGCGGTCTGTTCTAGAGAGCTGCGTCAAACAATTGCAATGTTTTCGCCACTCCCCGAATGACGGGCGGCATTATACATGCCATGCCCTACTCTAAAGAGTGCATTTTCCTCAGGTTGTGACCGCGTATGACAGGCGAAATGAACATCCTCCCGCTACCCCAGACCACGCCCGCGACTTCGCGGCCGCTGGTGGTGAGTGGCGACCTGCTGAAGTTGCTGACGCCGATGGAGGGCCTGATCTCTGTCGGGCAGACCGCCAAGGCTGAAGTGCTGTCACTCAAGCAGACGGATCAGACCTTTCAACTGCTGCTCAAAGTCACCCTCGACAGCGGCCGCCAGACCACCGTGCAGGCCACCAGCACGCAACCGCTGCCCCAAGGCACCAGCCTGGCGATCACCCAGCCGTCGGCGAGCAACCTGGCAATCACCGTGCAACAAGCCATCGCTTCCAGCATTGCCACCCTCACCCGCATCGACACGGCGCAGCTGCCGGTCGGCACCTTGCTGCAAGGCAAAGTGCTGACCTCGCAGGTGCTGCCGCAGGTACCGGGGCAACCGACGGTGTTTCGCTCGATGGTGAGCTTGTTGAACACGGTGCTGAGCGGCAGCACCCTGAGCATCGACAGCCCGACGCCGCTGCGCATCGGCACCTTGTTGAGCGCCATGGTGCAAGACACCCAGACGCTGAAGTTCGTCCCGCTGAGCAGCCGCCAGGAACAATTGGCGGTGACCCAGCAACTGGTCAGCCAGCAAAGCCGCCAGGGCTCGCTGGATGGCTTGATCAAGGTTCTGCAAAACCTGCCGTTGCCTGCGCCGTCGGCGACGTCCTCCTCGGCGGCGTCCTCGGACCAGACCTCCAGCGACCTGCGCGTGGCTGTTGAAAAGCTCCTCGCCGGTCTGCCGGATGTGCAGCAACTGAGTACGCCGAAGGGGCTGGCTCAAGCGCTGGCCAACAGCGGCCTGTTCCTCGAAGCGAAACTGCTGACCGGACAGAACCCGACGCTGGCTCCGGACCTGAAGGGCGATTTGCTCAAGCTGATCGCGCAATTGACACCGGGGCTGCCGGCCAACACCAACCTCAATGCGCTGATCGCCGCCAACACATTGGTGCAGGCGATGCCGAGTTTCGTGCGCAGCGCCCTTGGCATGCTCGGCCAGGTCAGCGCCAAACCGCTGCCGACCAGCTTCCCGCTGCCCGAGCGCCTGCTGCAAAGCCAGGACGGCGAAGGTGATCTGGAGCACTTGCTGCGTTTGGCAGCGGCGGCGGTTTCGCGCCTGCAAAGCCACCAACTGTCGAGCCTGGAGCAAACCGGCCTGACGGACGATGGGCGGCTGGTCAGCACCTGGCAACTGGAAATTCCGATGCGCAATCTGCAGGACATCGTGCCGTTGCAGGTCAAGTTCCAGCGCGAAGAAGCCCCCGAGAAAGAACAACCGCACGAACGTCGCGACGAACGTGAACCCAAGCAACCATTGTGGCGCGTCGACCTGGCGTTCGACATGGAGCCACTAGGCCCGTTGCAGATTCAGGCGCAGTTGATCAAGGGCAGCCTGTCCAGCCAACTCTGGGCCGAACGCCCGTACACCGCGAGCCTGATCGAAAGCAACCTGGCCGGGCTGCGCGAACGCTTGCTGGCGTCGGGCCTGAACGTCGGCGATCTGGATTGCCACCTCGGCAAGCCGCCACAAGGCCCGCAAACCCGTCTCGAACAACGCTGGGTCGACGAAACCGCATGAAAAACCCCAACGCCCCACGCCAGGCCATCGCCCTCAAATACGACGGCAACCACGCCCCTACCCTCACGGCCAAGGGTGATGAAGCGCTGGCGGAAGAGATTCTGCGGATCGCCCGCGACTATGAAGTGCCCATCTACGAAAACGCCGAGCTGGTGAAGCTGCTGGCACGAATGGAGTTGGGCGAGAGTATTCCAGAAGAGTTGTACCGCACGATTGCCGAGATCATTGCGTTCGCGTGGAATCTGAAGGGCAAATTTCCGGCGGGGCATGATCCGCAGGCGGTCATGGTTGAGAAGGACATCACAGATCGCGGGGATGATTACTGAGGCCTCAAGAACGCCATCGCGGGCAAGCCCGGCTCCCACAGGGTTCAGCGGCGTTCACATATTTTGTGTGCGACCGCAATACCTGTGGGAGCGAGGCTTGCCCGCGATGAGGGCAGCATTTTCACTATCTGCGGTGACTGACACACCGCCATCGCGAGCAGGCTCGCTCCCACAGGGTTGGGCGGTGTTCACACATGTTGTGTTCAACACTGAGCCCTTGTGGGAGCGAGCCTGCTCGCGTAGCAATTTCAGCCGAGTTGCAAAAATCAGTTCTTGTGCAGCTTGCGCATCAACTCCGCCTCAGCCTGGGTCAACCCGCAGGACTGAGTGAGTTCATCCACCGTAGCGCCCATCCCGACCAGTCGCGCTGCCTGGGCAAACGACAGGCTCGACGGGTCGCGTTGTTCCAGTTGCGCCAGTTTGTCCGGCAGCGGGCCGACCACCGCGCGCAGCTCGTGCAGGTCTTCACCCATGCGCACGTTGCCGCGCTGATAGTCGTCCACGCGTTTGGCCAGGTCCTTGATGCGCTGATCCCGCAGCGCATCGCCCTGAGCCTGTTGCGCGGCGATCAATCGTTGACCGCGTATGTACGCCAGAAACATCGCCAGCGTGCCTGCCCAGAAAAGGAACAGGACAATGACCGCTACCTCAAGAATCAATCAGATGTTCTCCAGGTCCGACCATTCTTCTTCGCTCATCATCTTGTCCAGCTCGACCAGGATCAGCAGTTCGTTGTTCTTGTTGCACACGCCTTGAATGAACTTGGCGGATTCTTCGTTACCGACGTTTGGCGCAGTTTCGATTTCCGACTGACGCAGGTAAACCACTTCGGCCACGCTGTCGACCATGATCCCGACCACCTGCTTGTCGGCTTCGATGATGACGATACGGGTGTTGTCGCTGATCTCGGCATTCATCAGGCCGAAGCGCTGACGGGTGTCGATCACGGTGACCACGTTACCGCGCAGGTTGATGATGCCCAGCACGTAGGACGGGGCACCCGGGACCGGGGCGATTTCGGTGTAGCGCAGGACTTCCTGAACGCGCATCACGTTGATGCCGTAGGTTTCGTTGTCCAGCTTGAAGGTTACCCATTGCAGGATCGGATCTTCGGAACCCTTTGCAGCCGTCGCCTTATCATTCATACCCTGACCCCTCGAAAAACCGCCCTGGCGGTGTGTGTTCTGTGCGTCGGCAGTGACTGCCGATGCGTGTTTGTTATGTCGGTTTGTGAGCCGGTTTCTTGATGCTGCTCATGTGCTTTGCCCCGCCACTGGCGATCAACTCGGCCAGTGCGGAAACGTCGACCAAGGCACACATGTGTTCAATCACGGTGCCCGCCAGCCACGGTCGTTGACCGCGGTGGCTGCGCCATTTGATTTCGTTGGGGTCCAGGCGCAACGAGCGGCTGACCTGATGCACCGCCAGCCCCCACTCGTAGCCCTGAACCGAAATGACGTATTGCAGGCCCTGGCGGAAGTCATCGCGGTAGCGGTCGGGCATCACCCAACGCGCGGTATCGAGGACTTTCAGGTTGCCGGCCTGGCTCGGGAGAATCCCGAGGAACCACTCCGGCTGACCGAACAGCGGCGTCAGCTCATGACCGGCCAATGAATAAATCGAACCGAGGCACACCAGCGGCACCGCCAGCGTCAGGCCGGCGACGTCGAACAGCAGGCATTCGAAGGGCTCGGCAGCCCACGATGGACGCCCGTCGGTTTCGACCGGCGGCGGCGTGTTGCTCGGTGGGAGATGAACTTCGACGAGCGGCGGCACCAGCGTTTGCAAAAGCGGTGCGATAGTCGATACCGGCGCGAGGATCGGTGCCGGCGCTTCCATGACAGGTGTTGGCGCCTTCACTACTGGCGCAACCACAGGCGCCACAACCACCGCCGCATCACGCGCCTGCTCTTCGAGCACCGCCAACTGAAACTCGTCGAGGGTGCTTTCAGGCTCGATCACTTCGGCGGGCGCTTCGATGACGGGCGCCAGCTCCTCGGTCGCGTCCTGCAGCAGGCTGTCCAGATAGCTCTGGAGCGCCAGTTGCGGGCGAGAGGTGATTTTCACCGGCCGATTCATTTAAGCACCACGCAAGGAAAGTTCATCTCACGCCACCTGCGCAACGGATTGCTGCGCCAGCAAATGCTTGAGCAGAGCACGGTAAGCCAGAACACCGCGGCTCTTGCCGTCGAACTGCGAAGGCGTGAGCCCGGCCCGGCTTGCGTCACGCAGACGCGTGTCGACCGGGATGTAGCCTTGCCAGATTTCTTCCGGGTACATGTCTCGCAGCACGCGCAGGGTCCCGAGGGACGCCTGGGTGCGGCGGTCGAACAAGGTCGGGATGATGGTGAACGGCAGCGCCTGTTTGCGTGAGCGGTTGATCATCGCCAGGGTGTTGACCATGCGTTCCAGGCCTTTGACGGCCAGGTGCTCGGTCTGCACCGGGATCACCAGCTGCTGGCTCGCCGCCAAGGCATTGACCATCAGCACGCCGAGCAACGGCGGGCTGTCGATCACCGCGTAATCGAAGTCCTGCCACAACTGCGCCAGGCTCTTGGCAATCACCAGGCCCAAACCACTCTGCCCCGGCGACTGGCGCTCAAGCGTGGCCAGTGCAGTGCTGGAGGGCAACAGGGAAATGCTGTCGTGGCTGGTGGGCAACAGCAACTGACCGGGCAGGCCTTGCGGCACGCTGCCCTTGTGCAGGAACAAGTCGTAGCTGCTGTGTTCCAGGCTGTCGGGGTCGTAGCCGAAGTAGCTGGTCATGGAGCCGTGCGGGTCGAGATCGACCACAACCACGCGCTTGCCCGCCTCGGCCAGCAAACCGGCTAAAGCGATAGAGGAAGTGGTTTTACCAACACCACCCTTTTGATTGGCAACTGCCCAGACTCTCATTCGAAGGGTTCCGCCCGGTCGACAGAGTCGACCGAGAAATAGCTCAACGTGTTAATACGGGTGACGGAGAATTGACGGAGCTCTCTCGTACCGGCGCCTTGACCGGGGTCGGTGCAGTTTGTGTGCCAGCACGCTTCAACGCGGCGTCCGGTTGTGCATGAGCGGTACCGGTGCCGGTCAGGCTGCGGCGGACATCGAGGTTGCGCGACACTACCAGCACCACACGACGGTTGCGTGCGCGGCCTTCAGCAGTGGCGTTGTTGGCCACCGGCTGGAATTCGCCGTAGCCCACGGACGCCATACGGGCAGGGTTCACGCCCTGCATCGCCAGAATGCGCACAATGCTCGCCGAGCGGGCCGAGGACAGCTCCCAGTTGGTCGGGTACTGCGCGGTACGAATCGGTTGATCGTCAGTAAAGCCTTCGACGTGAATCGGGTTGTCGAATGGCTTCAGAATCCTGGCGACCTTGTCGATGATATTGAAGGCGGTGTCGCTGGGCATGGCATCGCCGCTGCCGAACAACAGGCTGGAATTGAGTTCGATCTCGACCCACAACTCGTTGCCGCGCACGGTCATCTGGTTGGAGCTGATCAAGTCACCGAACGCGGCGCTGATGTCATCGGCGATGCTTTTCAGCGGATCACTGGAACCGGCAACCCCGGCATCGACCTGTTCACTGTCTTTCACCAACGGTTTGGCCGGGGTCACGGTCATCGGCCGCTCTTCGCCGACCGGGATCGGCTTGAGCGAGCGATCGGCGTCGGTGAAGACCCCGATCAATGCCTGTGAAATGACCTTGTACTTGCCTTCGTTGATCGAAGAGATCGAGTACATGACCACGAAGAACGCGAACAACAAGGTGATGAAGTCGGCGTAGGAAACGAGCCAGCGTTCGTGGTTTACATGTTCTTCAGGTTGGCGACGACGAGCCATAATCCATTACCCCCAATCAATCCATGAAGCCCTGAAGCTTCAACTCAATAGAGCGAGGGTTTTCACCTTCGGCGATCGACAGGATCCCTTCCAGCAACATTTCGCGATAACGCGACTGACGCAAGGCCACGGACTTGAGCTTGGAGGCAATCGGCAGCAACACCAGGTTGGCACTGGCCACGCCGTAGATGGTCGCGACGAAGGCCACGGCAATGCCGCTGCCCAGTTGGGTCGGATCGGCCAGGTTGCCCATGACATGGATCAGGCCCATCACCGCACCGATAATCCCGATGGTCGGCGCGTAGCCGCCCATGCTTTCGAAGACTTTGGCGGCTTCAATGTCGCGGCTTTCCTGGGTGTAGAAATCCACTTCGAGAATGCTGCGAATCGCTTCCGGTTCGGCACCGTCAACCAGCAGTTGCAGGCCTTTGCGCGAGTAGCTGTCAGGTTCGGCATCGGCCACCCCTTCCAGACCGAGCAAACCTTCCTTGCGGGCGGTCAGGCTCCAGTTGACGACGCGGTCGATGCCGCCGGCCAGGTCAACGCGCGGCGGAAACAGAATCCAGCCAAGGATTTGCATGGCACGCTTGAAGGCGCTCATCGGCGATTGCAGCAAGGCTGCGCCGATGGTGCCACCGAGGACGATCAAGGCTGCCGGACCGTTGGCCAGCGCGCCGAGGTGGCCACCTTCAAGGTAGTTGCCGCCAATGATGGCGACGAACGCCATGATGATGCCAATCAGGCTTAAAACATCCATCAGATACACGCCTCGACCAGGTGCTTGCCAATATCTTCCAACCCGTAGATCGCGTCGGCGAGATCGGCTTTGACGATGGCCATCGGCATGCCGTAGATCACGCAACTGGCTTCATCCTGAGCCCAGATCGCGCTGCCGCTCTGCTTGAGCAGGCGAGCCCCTTCACGACCGTCGGCGCCCATGCCGGTCAGCACGACCGCCAGAACTTTGTCACCGTAGGACTTGGCGGCCGAACCGAAGGTGATGTCCACGCTTGGCTTGTAATTCAGACGCTCGTCGCCCGGCAGGATTTTCACCGCGCCACGGCCATCGATCATCATTTGCTTGCCACCCGGTGCCAACAGCGCCAGGCCAGGACGCAGGATGTCGCCATCCTCGGCTTCCTTGACGCTGATGCGGCAGAGCTTGTCCAGGCGCTCGGCGAAGGCCTTGGTGAACGCCGCGGGCATGTGCTGGATCAACACCAGCGGTGCCGGGAAGTTGGCCGGCAACTGGGTCAGGACCCGTTGCAGCGCAACCGGACCGCCCGTGGACGTGCCGATGGCCACCAGTTTGTAGGCTTTGCGTTTCGGTGCAGGCGACGATGGGCCGGACGACACAGGCGCATGGGTGCGCGCCGGAATCGGTGCAGGTGCTGGGCGCGTCGGTGCGTGGCTGCCGTAACTGCTGGCGCTTGCAGGCGCAGGTGTCGGGGCCGGTGCCGGTGCAGCGACCGGGGCCGGGGCCGGGGCACTGTAGGTATTGGCGCGACGGTTACTGCGCGAAATGCTCAGGATCTTTTCGCACAGCAGTTGCTTGACCTTCTCCGGGTTACGGGAGATGTCTTCGAAATTCTTCGGCAGGAAATCCACGGCGCCGGCGTCCAGCGCATCGAGGGTGACCCGGGCGCCTTCGTGCGTCAGCGAGGAGAACATCAACACCGGCGTCGGGCAGCGCTGCATGATGTGCCGCACGGCGGTGATGCCGTCCATCATGGGCATTTCGTAGTCCATCGTGATCACGTCCGGCTTGAGGGCCAGGGCCTGATCGATCGCCTCTTTTCCGTTGGTCGCCGTTCCGACGACCTGGATATTCGAATCCGCTGAAAGAATTTCCGAGACGCGGCGGCGGAAAAACCCCGAATCGTCCACCACCAGGACTTTGACTGCCATAAACACTCCGTTAGACGGAGCGAGGCTCAGTCGCCCCGCTCCACCAGAATCAAATACGCCGCGTGGCGTAACGCTTGAGCATGCTCGGAACATCGAGAATCAGCGCAATACGGCCGTCACCGGTGATGGTGGCGCCCGACATGCCCGGGGTTCCCTGGAGCATTTTGCCCAATGGCTTGATGACCACTTCTTCCTGGCCTACCAACTGATCGACGACAAAGCCGATCCGTTGCGTGCCCACCGAAAGGATCACCACATGGCCTTCGCGCTGCTCTTCGTGAGCGGCGGAGCTGACCAGCCAGCGCTTGAGGTAAAACAGGGGCAACGCCTTGTCGCGCACGATCACCACTTCCTGACCATCCACCACGTTGGTGGTCGACAGATCGAGGTGGAAGATCTCGTTGACGTTCACCAGCGGGAACGCAAACGCCTGGTTGCCGAGCATGACCATCAGCGTCGGCATGATCGCCAGGGTCAGCGGGACCTTGATGACGATCTTCGAGCCCTGGCCCTTGGTCGAGTAGATGTTGATCGAGCCGTTGAGCTGGGAAATCTTGGTTTTCACCACGTCCATGCCCACGCCACGACCCGACACGTCGGAGATCTCGGTCTTGGTCGAGAACCCTGGCGCGAAAATCAGGTTGTAGCACTCGGTGTCGCTCAAGCGATCCGCCGCGTCCTTGTCCATCACACCGCGTTTTACCGCGATGGAACGCAGGACGTGCGGGTCCATGCCTTTGCCGTCATCGGAGATCGACAGCAGGATGTGGTCGCCTTCCTGTTCCGCCGCAAGGATCACCTTGCCGCCACGGGACTTGCCCGAGGCTTCGCGTTCTTCCGGCGACTCGATGCCGTGGTCGACCGCGTTGCGCACCAAGTGGACCAGCGGGTCGGCCAGGGCCTCGACGAGGTTCTTGTCGAGGTCGGTTTCTTCGCCGACCAGTTCCAGGTTGATCTCTTTCTTGAGCTGGCGAGCCAGGTCGCGAACCAGGCGCGGGAAGCGCCCGAAGACTTTCTTGATCGGTTGCATCCGGGTCTTCATGACCGCGGTTTGCAAGTCGGCCGTGACCACGTCGAGGTTCGACACAGCCTTGGACATAGCCTCGTCGGCACTGTTGGCACCCAGGCGAACCAAGCGGTTACGCACCAGTACCAATTCGCCGACCATGTTCATGATTTCGTCGAGACGCGCGGTATCGACCCGCACGGTGGTCTCGGCTTCGCTGGCCGGTTTTTCCGGTGGCGGCGCGGCCGGAGCGCGGGCCGGGGCCGGTGCAGCAGCGGCAGCCGGTTTCGGTGTCTCTGCTTTAGGTGTCTCGGCTTTCGGTTCTGGCGCTTTGGCCACCGGCGCCGCTGCCTTGGCAACGGGCGCCGGGGCAGTGACGACAGTGCCTGTCGCCACGTCGGTGAACTTGCCTTTACCGTGCAATTCGTCGAGCAGCGATTCGAACTCGTGATCGGAGATCAGATCCCCACCCGCCGCGGCCGCGGTTGGCGCAGGTGTAGCCGGTACCGAAGCAATGGCCGACTCCAGCGCGTCCACCGCAAAGTTGCCTTTGCCGTGCAGCTGGTCGAGCAGTGCTTCAAATTCGTCGTCGGTAATGTCGGAGCTGTCGCCCGCCGCTTTCGGCGCAGCCGGTGCCGCTGGCGCAGGGGCCACGGCATCGACGGCGAACTGGCCTTTGCCGTGCAGTTGATCGAGCAACGACTCGAACTCGGCATCGGTGATTTCGTCGCTGGCAGCGGCATCGCTGGCAGGCGTTGGTGCAGCCGCTGGCGCCTCGGCCTGCGCCTTGACGGCGTTCAGCGAGTCCAGCAGTTGTTCGAATTCGTTATCGGTGATGTCGCCCGATTCACTTTCGGCGACAGGTGCTTCAACCACTTCAGCAACCGGTGCAGCTTCATCAGCGGTTTGCGGCTCGGCCAGACGGGCCAGGGCCTCCAGCAATTCAGGCGTGGCAGCCGTGACCGGGCTGCGCTCGCGGACTTCGCCGAACATGCTGTTCACCGCGTCCAGCGCTTCGAGGACCACGTCCATCAGTTCCGAGTCGACGCGACGCTCACCCTTGCGCAGGATGTCGAACACGTTCTCGGCGATGTGGCAGCACTCCACCAGCTCGTTGAGCTGGAGGAAGCCGGCGCCCCCTTTTACAGTGTGAAAACCGCGAAAAATTGCATTGAGCAAGTCCGCATCATCCGGTCGGCTTTCCAGCTCGACCAGCTGTTCGGACAGTTGCTCTAGAATCTCGCCGGCCTCAACCAGGAAATCCTGAAGGATCTCTTCATCGGCGCCGAAGCTCATTAAGGGGGTGCTCCTACAGGTCTAAAAACCTAAAAAACCTAGAATGCTAAAACTCTAAAATCCCAGGCTGGATAGCAAATCGTCCACATCGTCCTGACCGGACACAACGTCTTCTCTTTTATCGGCATGAATCTGCGGACCTTCACCCTGAGAGAGATGTTTTTGTGGATCTTTTTCGGCGAGCATCGATTCACGGTCATGTTCGATACCCGCAAAGCGGTCTACCTGGCTGGCCATGAGGACGAGCTTGAGCAAATTGCTTTCAACTTCGGTGACCAACTGGGTCACGCGCTTGATCACCTGACCGGTGAGGTCCTGGTAATCCTGAGCCAGCAGGATGTCGTTGAGGTTGCTCGACACCGTGCGGTTGTCCTCGGTGCTGCGTGTCAGGAAACCGTCGACGCGGCGGGCCAGCTCACGGAACTCTTCAGCCCCGACTTCGCGGCGCATGAACCGGCTCCAGTCCGTGCTCAACGCCTGGGCTTCTTCGCTCAGGCTGTTGACCAGCGGCGTGGCGCTTTCCACCAGGTCCATGGTGCGGTTGGCCGCGGCCTCGGTCAGCTTGACCACATACCCCAGGCGTTCGGTGGCGTCCGTGATCTGCGACACTTCCTCGGCTTGCGGCATGTTCGGGTCAATCTGGAAATTGACGATCGCGCTGTGCAGCTCGCGAGTGAGCTTGCCCACTTCCTGATACAGGCCACGGTCACGGGTCTGATTGAGCTCATGGATCAGTTGCACAGCCTCGCCGAACCTGCCTTTTTCAAGGCTGGCGACCAGTTCGACGGCATGTTTTTTCAGGGTCGATTCAAAATCGCCCTGTGAAGATTCTTTATGCTCCATAGCTCCCCCGTGGCGCAGTGGATCAACCGATGCGTTCGAAAATCTTCTCGATTTTTTCTTTCAACGCCTGGGCCGTGAAGGGTTTGACCACATAGCCGTTTACACCGGCCTGGGCCGCTTCGATGATCTGCTCGCGCTTGGCTTCAGCGGTCACCATCAACACCGGCAGGTGCTTGAGCTTTTCATCGGCGCGCACGTGGCGCAGCAGATCGATACCGGTCATGCCGGGCATGTTCCAGTCCGTTACCAGAAAGTCGATGCTCCCGCTGTTGAGAACCGGAATGGCCGTAGTGCCATCATCCGCCTCGACCGTGTTGGTGAACCCAAGGTCACGCAACAGGTTTTTTATGATCCGCCGCATCGTTGAGAAGTCATCAACGATGAGGATTTTCATGTTCTTGTCCAATTCGACCTCCAAGCAGTCTTAAACGCGCCCAGCACCTGGACGCGCCATTTCAATCAATTCGGCAATTCACTCGATGACTGTCTGGAGCACAACAGATCGCGACCGGTGCCGTTGAAATCCGCACCAGCCCCGTTCGCAGTGTCCCCACACTGCCTTCAGCGCGCTCGCCACTCCCCCAAACGCCCCCGCAAACGGGCCGCGCACTGGCTGTGTAACTGGCTGACCCGTGATTCGCTGACCCCCAGGACCTCACCGATTTCCTTGAGATTCAACTCTTCGTCGTAGTACAGCGCCAACACCAGTCGCTCGCGCTCCGGCAAATTGGCAATCGCGTCCGCCAGCGCCGCCTGGAAGCGTTCATCTTCCAGATCGCGTGACGGCTCGAGATGAGCACTCGCGCCATCCTCGTGCAGCCCTTCGTGTTCGCCGTCCTGCAACAGATCGTCGAAACTGAATAAGCGGCTGCCCAGGGTGTCGTTCAAAATCCCGTAATAATCGTCGAGACTCAATTGGAGTTCGGCCGCAACCTCGTGATCTTTAGCGTCACGGCCGGTTTTAGCTTCAATAGAGCGAATTGCGTCACTGACCATACGGGTATTTCGGTGGACCGAGCGTGGCGCCCAGTCCCCCTTGCGTACTTCATCGAGCATGGCGCCGCGGATTCGTATGCCCGCGTACGTCTCGAAACTGGCGCCTTTGCTGGCGTCGTATTTGGTCGACACTTCAAGCAGGCCGATCATCCCGGCCTGGATCAGGTCTTCAACCTGGACACTGGCCGGCAGACGGGCCAGCAAGTGGTAAGCAATGCGTTTGACCAGTGGCGCGTAACGCTCGATCAGCTCGTACTGCGCGTCACGTGCCGACTTCTTGTAGAGGTTGTAGCCACTGGCTGTCATAGGACGGGTCCTGCGGTCTGTTGCACGAGGCGCTCGACGAAAAATTCAAGGTGCCCACGCGGGTTGGCAGGCAGCGGCCAGGTATCAACTTTCTGCGCGATGGCCTTGAACGCCAGGGCGCACTTGGAACGCGGGAAGGCTTCATACACGGCACGTTGTTTCTGCACAGCCTTGCGCACGCTTTCGTCGTAAGGCACCGCGCCGACGTATTGCAAGGCAACGTCGAGGAAGCGGTCGGTGACCTTGGTCAACTTGGCGAACAGGTTGCGACCTTCTTGCGGGCTCTGGGCCATGTTGGCCAGGACGCGGAAGCGGTTCATGCCGTAATCGCGGTTAAGCAGTTTGATCAGCGCGTAGGCGTCGGTGATCGAGGTCGGCTCGTCGCAAACCACCAGCAAGACTTCCTGCGCGGCGCGAACAAAACTGACTACCGAGTCACCTATGCCCGCAGCGGTGTCGATCACCAATACGTCGAGGTTGTCGCCGATGTCGCTGAACGCCTGGATCAGGCCGGCGTGTTGAGCCGGGCTCAAGTGAACCATGCTCTGGGTGCCGGACGCGGCCGGAACGATTCGAATACCGCCCGGGCCCTGCAACAGAACGTCGCGCAGCTCGCAGCGGCCTTCGATCACGTCGGCAAGGGTACGTTTGGGTGTCAGTCCCAGCAGGACGTCGACGTTCGCCAGGCCCAGGTCAGCGTCCAACAGCATGACGCGACGGCCGAGCTCAGCCAGGGCCAGCGACAAATTCACTGACACGTTAGTCTTGCCGACGCCACCCTTGCCGCCGGTCACCGCGATCACCTGTACGGGATGCATGCTGCCCATGTTATTTCTTTACCTTGTCTTGCATAGACGGAGGCCACATTACTGGCTGCGCGTTCACGAATGGAACAATGCATGGCAGACCATCGATGTAGGTACAAAAACTGTTCATTACTACCTTAGCCAACCTGCTTGGTCGGGCTGTGGTAAATATCAGCGAACATGTCAGCCATGGCTTCTTCGCTGGGTTCTTCCTGCATTTGTACGCTTACGGCGCGACTGACCAACTGATGACGGCGCGGCAGATGCAAATCATCCGGGATCCGCGGGCCATCGGTCAGGTACGCCACCGGCAATTCATGACTGATCGCCAGGCTCAGCACCTCGCCCAGACTTGCCGTTTCATCCAGTTTAGTCAGGATGCAGCCAGCGAGCCCGCAGCGCTTGTAACTATGATAAGCGGCCGTTAGAACCTGTTTTTGGCTGGTGGTTGCGAGCACCAGGTAATTTTTTGATTTGATACCACGCCCGGCCAGGCTTTCGAGCTGCATGCGCAAGGCTGGATCGCTGGCCTGAAGGCCTGCGGTATCGATCAGCACCACGCGTTTGCGCAGCAGTGGTTCCAGCGCCTGAACCAGTGACTGGCCCGGATCGACGTGGGTCACCGACACATTGAGAATCCGCCCCAGCGTCTTGAGTTGCTCCTGGGCGCCAATGCGGAAGCTGTCCATGCTCACCAGCGCGATGTTCTGTGCGCCGTACTTGAGTACGTAACGGGCCGCGAGCTTGGCCAGGGTGGTGGTCTTGCCCATACCGGCGGGACCGACCATGGCAATCACGCCGCCCTCTTCCAGCGGCTCGACTTCCGGCGTGGCAATCATCCGCGCCAGATGCGCCAGCAACATGCGCCAGGCCTGACGGGGCTCATCGATATCACCGATCATGGCCAGCAGATCGCGCGACAACGGGCCGGACAGGCCGATGCGTTGCAGGCGACGCCACAGGTTGGCCTGGGCCGGGCGGCTGCCTTGCAACTGATTCCAGGCCAGCGAGCCGAGTTGTACTTCCATCAGTTCGCGCAGGCTGTTGAGTTCGAAACGCATCGAGTCGAACGCACGTGGATCAACGCCGCCGGCAGCCGGTGCCGGGGCAGGCGCCGAGCGACGCGGCTCGGCGTAGGTCGGTTCGATCAACGGCTCGGCGGCGGTCAGTGGCAGGCCGGCGAACAACTGGCGATTGGTGATCTTGTCACCTTCGGTCTCGCCATCGCCACGCAGGCTCAATTCGGCCTGGGCAGTGACGATGCGCGATTGGGTCTTGCGCAGCTCATCCTCGAGTTCCATGTTCGGAACACGCGGGGCCAGCGCCGACAATTTGTAATCCAGCGCAGCCGTCAGCTCGACACCACCGGCGATCCGGCGATTGCCAATAATGGCGGCATCGGCGCCCAGCTCATCACGAACCAGTTTCATGGCCTGACGCATATCGGCGGCGAAAAAACGCTTAACTTGCATAAACCACTACCTCAGCCGTTGGGCCCTACTGTCGCAACGATGGTCACTTGCTTGTTGTCAGGGATTTCCTGATAAGCCAACACATGCAAACCCGGGACTGCCAGTCGGCCAAATCGCGACAACATCGCGCGAACCGGACCGGCCACCAGCAGAATCACCGGTTGACCTTGCATTTCCTGACGCTGCGCCGCATCGATCAACGAGCGCTGCAGCTTCTCTGCCATGCTTGGCTCCAGCAGAACGCCCTCTTCCGAGCCTTGTCCTGCCTTCTGAAGACTATTGAGCAATATCTGTTCCAACCTTGGCTCCAGGGTGATCACTGGTAGCTCGGAGTCAGTGCCTACAATGCTTTGGACGATTGCGCGGGATACGCCGACCCGTACAGCGGCCACCAAAGCGGCAGTATCTTGACTCTTGGCGGCGTTGTTGGCGATGGCCTCGGCGATGCTGCGAATGTCGCGCACCGGCACCTGTTCGGCCAGCAGCGCCTGCAAAACCTTGAGCAGTTGCGACAGCGAAACCACCCCCGGCACCAGTTCCTCAGCCAGTTTAGGCGAGCTTTTGGCCAGCAATTGCATGAGTTGCTGGACTTCTTCGTGACCGATCAGTTCGCTGGAGTGTTTGTACAGGATCTGGTTCAAGTGCGTGGCAACCACGGTACTGGCATCGACCACGGTGTAACCGAGTGATTGCGCCTGGGCGCGCTGGCTGATTTCGATCCAGACCGCCTCCAGGCCAAAAGCCGGATCTTTGGCGGTTATGCCATTAAGCGTGCCGTAGACCTGCCCCGGGTTGATCGCCAGTTCGCGATCCGGGTAAATCTCGGCTTCGGCCAGGATCACACCCATCAACGTGAGGCGATAGGCACTCGGCGCCAGGTCGAGGTTGTCACGGATGTGCACCGTCGGCATCAGGAAGCCCAGGTCCTGGGACAGCTTCTTGCGCACGCCCTTGATCCGCGCCAGCAGTTGACCACCCTGGTTGCGGTCCACCAGCGGAATCAGGCGATAGCCGACTTCCAGGCCAATCATGTCGATAGGCGTGACGTCATCCCAGCCAAGTTCCTTGGTCTCCATGGCGCGGGACGGCGAAGGCAGCAGTTCCTGCTGACGCTTGACCTCTTGCAGGGCCTGGACCTTGACCACGTTCTGCTTCTTCCAGAACAGGTATGCACCACCGGCAGCGAGAGCCGCCATGCTCAGGAAGGAAAAGTGCGGCATGCCGGGCACCAGGCCCATCACCGCCATCAGACCCGCCGCGACGGCCAGCGCTTTCGGCGAGGCGAACATCTGGCGGTTGATCTGCTTGCCCATGTCTTCCGAACCGGAAGCACGGGTCACCATGATCGCTGCGGCTGTCGACAACAGCAGCGATGGCAATTGCGCCACCAAACCGTCACCGATGGTCAACAGGGCGTACACCCGACCGGCATCGCCAAAGGTCATGCCGTGCTGAAAGATACCGACCGCCATGCCGCCGATCAGGTTGATGAACAGAATCAACAGACCGGCGATGGCGTCACCGCGCACGAATTTGCTCGCACCGTCCATGGAACCGTAGAACTCGGCTTCCTGGGCGACTTCCATCCGGCGCAGCTTGGCCTGGTTCTGGTCGATCAGGCCGGCGTTCAAATCGGCGTCGATTGCCATTTGTTTGCCGGGCATTGCATCGAGGGTGAAGCGTGCGCTCACCTCGGAAATCCGCCCGGCACCCTTGGTCACCACGACGAAGTTGATGATCATCAAAATCGCGAAGACCACGATACCGACCACGTAGTTACCGCCGATCACCACCTCACCGAAGGCCTGGATGACCTTACCGGCGGCGGCGTGGCCGTCCTGACCGTGGAGCATCACCACCCGCGTGGAGGCCACGTTCAGCGCCAGTCGCAGCAGCGTCGCCACCAGCAGAATGGTCGGGAACACCGCAAAGTCCAGCGGCCGCAAGGCGTAGACGCAGACCAGCAGCACGACGATCGACAGCGCAATGTTGAACGTGAAGAACACGTCCAGCAGGAACGGCGGCACCGGCAGCATCATCATGGCCAGCATGACCAGCAGCAACAACGGCACGCCCAGATTGCCCCGACTTAAGTCGGCAACGTTTGTGCGAGCACTGTTGAATAACTGAGAGCGATCCACGGTTTTCCCCGTTCCTTTAAAGCAAACTTTTGACGCCTGAAGCTGGCGCAAAGCGGCTATTGCAAGAAGCCTTCCAACTTTTGCAGGCGCTTGAAATAGATGTTTTTTCAGGGATTTGTATCGCCTGGGCCGGCCCCATCGCGGGCAAGTCGAATCGTCGCACCGCCGGCTCCCACAGGGGAATGCATTTCAAATGTGGGAGCGTGGCTTGCCCGCGATGAGGCCGGTAGAGTCAGCGCATCTATCAGGAATCGCGGCGCAGGTCCGGCGGGATTGGCAGGTCGTCCTTGAGCGGCTCAGGCGGTTTGCCTTTGCCGGCGCGGTGCTGGCGGATCTGGTAGACGTAGGCCAATACCTGGGCGACCGCCAGATACAGGCCACCGGGGATTTCCTGCTCCAGCTCGGTGGAGTAATAGATCGAACGCGCCAAGGCCGGCGATTCGAGCAACAGCACATTGTTGGCCACGGCGATTTCACGGATTTTCAAGGCCAGGAAGTCGCTGCCCTTGGCCAGCAGTACCGGCGCGCTGCCCTTGTCCGGGTCGTACTTGAGCGCCACGGCGTAGTGCGTCGGGTTGGTGATGACCACATCCGCCTCGGGAATCGCCGCCATCATCCGCCGCTGCGACATTTCACGCTGCAACTGGCGAATGCGCTGCTTGACCTCCGGCCGCCCTTCCTGATCCTTGTGCTCGTCGCGCACTTCCTGCTTGGTCATCAGCAGTTTCTTGTGGCTTTCCCACAACTGCACCGGTACGTCGACGGCGGCGATGATGATCAGCCCGCAGGCCATCCACAAGGTGCTCCAGCCCACCACTTGCAGGCTGTGAATGATCGCCATCTCCAACGGCTCGTGCGCGATGCGCATCAGGTCGTCGATGTCGGAAGACAACACCGCCAGCGCCACGAACAGCACGATCAGAAACTTCGCCAGCGCCTTGAGCAACTCGACCAGCGCCTTGGGCGAGAACATCCGCTTCAGCCCGGCCGCAGGGTTCATGCGACTGAATTTCGGTGCCATCGAGCCGGCCGAGAACAACCAGCCACCCAGGGCAATCGGGCCGAGCAACGAGGCCAACACCAAAGTGATCATCACCGGCTGAATCGCCACCAGCGCAATCTGCCCCGAATGCAGGAGGAAGGTGCCCATGTTGCGCTGATCCAGAATCACTTCCCGCGAGAGCGTGAAGTTCATCCGCATCAGCTCCATCATTTCCTGCGCCAGGGCGCCGCCGAAAATCAGCAGGCCGCCGGCGCCGGCAAGCATGATCGCCAGGGTGTTGAGCTCCTTGGAGCGCGCAATTTCACCCTTGTCCCGGGAGTCCTTTTTGCGTTTCTCCGTGGGGTCTTCTGTTTTGTCCTGACCGCTTTCGCTCTCAGCCATGACTCAGCGCGCCCGTGCCAGTTCGCGTAAAAACTGCAGGGCCTCGGTGGCCAGCGGTTGATACTGATTGATGATGTCCGCCAGCCCGACCCAGACGATGAACAGCCCAAGCACCAGGGTCAGCGGAAAACCGATAGAGAAAATATTCAGCTGCGGCGCGGCCCGGGTCATCACGCCGAATGCGATGTTGACTACCAGCAGCGCCGTGATCGCCGGCAGCACCAGCACCAACGCCGCCCCCAGGACCCAGCCGAGCTTGCCGGCCAGCTCCCAGAAATGATTGACCAACAACCCGCTGCCCACCGGCAGGGTGGTGAAGCTTTCAGTCAGGACTTCGAACACCACCAGATGCCCGTTCATGGACAGGAACAGCAGCGTCACCAGCATGGTGAAAAACTGCCCGATCACCGCCACCGACACGCCGTTGGTGGGGTCGACCATCGACGCGAAGCCCATGCCCATCTGAATCGAGACGATCTGCCCGGCGATCACGAAGGCCTGAAAGAACAGCTGCAAGGAAAAGCCCAGGATCGCGCCAATCAGGATCTGCTCGGCGATCAGCAGCAACCCGCTCAAGTCCAGCGCACTGACCGGCGGCATCGGCGGCAGGCCCGGCGCAATCACTACAGTGATCGCCAATGCGAAGTACAGGCGTACGCGCTTGGGCACCAGCGTCGTACCGAACACCGGCATGACCATCAGCAACGCGCCGATGCGAAACAGCGGCAACATGAACGTCGCCACCCAGGTACTGATCTGGGTGTCGGTCAGCTGCAACAGCGACGGCATGGTTTAGCCAATGACCTGAGGAATGCTGCCGTACAACTGCAGGATGTATTCCATGAACGTTTGCACCAGCCACGGGCCGGCAACAATCAGTGTTACCAGCATGACCAACAAGCGCGGGAGGAAGCTCAGGGTCTGTTCGTTGATCTGCGTGGCGGCCTGGAACATCGCCACCAACAGGCCCACCAGCAGACTCGGGATCACCAGCACGGCAACCATCATCGTGGTCAGCCACAGCGCTTCGCGAAAGATGTCTACCGCGACTTCCGGCGTCATGGCGACACACCGCCGAAGCTGCTCGCCAACGTACCGATGATCAACGCCCAGCCATCCACCAGCACAAACAGCATGATCTTGAACGGCAGGGAAATGATCAGTGGCGAGAGCATCATCATGCCCATTGCCATCAGCACGCTGGCGACGACCAGGTCGATGATCAGGAACGGAATGAAGATCATGAAGCCGATCTGGAACGCGGTTTTAAGCTCGGACGTGACAAACGCCGGCACCAGAATGGTCAGCGGCGCCTGATCCGGCGACGCGATGTCGGTGCGCTTGGACAGGCGCATGAACAGTTCAAGATCGCTGCTGCGCGTCTGCGCCAGCATGAAGTCCTTGATCGGCACCTGGGCCTTGGCGACGGCATCCTGAGCGGTGAGTTTTTCCGCCAGATACGGCTGCAAGGCGTCCTGATTCACCCGGTCAAATACTGGCGCCATGATGAACAGCGTCAGAAACAGCGCCATGCCCGTGAGGATCTGGTTCGAGGGCGTCTGCTGCAAGCCCAGGGCCTGACGCAGGATCGAGAAGACGATGATGATCCGCGTGAAACTGGTCATCAGCATGACGAACGCCGGGATGAAACTCAGCGCGGTCATGATCAGCAGGATTTGCAGGCTGACCGAATATTCCTGAGCGCCATTGGCGTTGGTGCCCAGGGTGATCGCCGGGATCGACAACGGATCGGCGGCGAATGCCAGCGGCGCAGCCAGCATCAGGGCCAGCGTCAAGACGATGCGTAACGCACCCATTACTTCTTATCCTTTTGATCCTTGCCGAGCATCTCCAAAAGACGCTGGGCAAACTCCGGGGTCGCTTTTTCTGTCACGCCCGGCACTTGCACCGGCTCTTTGAGCACATGCAACGCGGTGATGGTGCCGGGGCTGAGACCGAGCAGAATCTGTTCGTTGCCGACCTGCACCAGCATCAAACGGTCACGGGGGCCCAACGCGCGGGAACCGATCAGCTCGATCACCTGCCCTTTGCCGGCCGGCCCCGCCTGCTGGACACGGCGCAACAGCCAGGCGAGGAAGAAGATCAACCCCAGCACCAGCAGCAAGCCGAACACCAACTGCGTCAATTGCCCGGCCACGCCGCTGCTGACCGCCGGCGCAGCGGCCGTCGTAGTGGTCGCTACCGTCTCGGCAGCCAGCGCACTGAACGGCAATGCCAGCACAAACCCCAAAACCTTTTTCACTTAGCGCAGCTTCTTGATGCGTTCGCTTGGGCTGATCACGTCAGTCAGGCGGATGCCGAACTTCTCGTTGACCACGACCACTTCGCCGTGCGCGATCAGCGTGCCGTTGACCAGTACGTCCAGCGGCTCGCCGGCCAGACGGTCCAGCTCGATCACCGAACCCTGGTTGAGTTGCAGCAGGTTACGGATGTTGATGTCGGTGCTGCCCACTTCCATGGAAATCGACACCGGGATATCGAGAATCACGTCCAGGTTCGGGCCTTCCAGGCTCACCGGATCGTTGCTCTTCGCCACGCTGCCGAACTCTTCCATCGGCAGACGGTTGGACGATGAGCCAGCGGTATCGGCAGCCAGCAAGGCGTCGATATCGTCCTGACCGGCGTCACCGGTTTCTTCCAGGGCCGCAGCCCATTCATCAGCCAGCGCCTGATCGTCCTGCGCGTTCATATCGTCGTTCATCATTTGTCCTCGGCGGGCAAAAATTCGGTTAGTAGCATTCTGTTAAAACAAGGAGGTTTGAGCGCCGGTCAGCGGCGCTCGATCGGCTCGATCACCTGCAACGCGAGGTTGCCTTTGTGCGAGCCCATCTTGACCTTGAACGCAGGCACGCCATTGGCGCGCATGATCATTTCTTCCGGCATCTCGACCGGGATGATGTCCCCCGGCTGCATGTGCAGGATGTCGCGCAAGCGCAACTGGCGACGGGCAACCGTGGCACCGATCGGCACGTCGACATCCAACACGTCCTGACGCAGGGCGTTGACCCAGCGCTCGTCCTGATCGTCGAGGTCCGACTGGAAACCGGCGTCGAGCATTTCGCGCACCGGCTCGATCATCGAGTACGGCATGGTCACGTGCAGGTCACCGCCACCGCCATCGAGTTCGATGTGGAAGGTCGACACCACCACCGCTTCGCTCGGGCCGACGATGTTGGCCATGGCCGGGTTCACTTCCGAGTTGATGTACTCGAAGTTCACTTCCATGATTGCCTGCCAGGCTTCCTTCAGATCGACGAAAGCCTGCTCCAGCACCATGCGCACCACGCGCAGTTCGGTCGGGGTGAATTCACGCCCTTCGATCTTGGCGTGACGGCCATCGCCGCCGAAGAAGTTGTCCACCAGCTTGAACACCAGTTTGGCGTCGAGGATGAACAGCGCGGTGCCGCGCAACGGCTTGATCTTGACCAGGTTGAGGCTGGTCGGCACGTACAGCGAGTGCACATATTCGCCGAACTTCATCACCTGCACACCACCGACGGCAACGTCCGCCGAGCGGCGCAGCATGTTGAACATGCTGATGCGGGTGTAGCGGGCGAAACGCTCGTTGATCATTTCCAGGGTCGGCATGCGTCCGCGGACGATGCGATCCTGGCTGGTCAGGTCGTAGCTTTTGACGCTGCCGGGTTCAGCAACGTTATCGGTCTGTACCAGACCATCGTCGACGCCATGCAACAGCGCATCGATCTCATCCTGGGACAGCAGGTCCTGCACGGCCATGTCGTGTTCCTACTGCAGTACGAAATTAGTGAAAAGCAACTGTTCGATAACCACTTTGCCGAGTTCTTTCTGCGCCACTTCCTGCACGCTGGCCGTGGCCTTCTGACGCAACATTTCCTGGCCAACCGGCGTCGCCAGGGTGGTGAAGTCCTGGCCGGAGAACAGCATGACCAGGTTGTTGCGGATCACCGGCATGTGCACCTTGAGCGCTTCCAGATCGGCCTGGTTGCGGCCCTGCATGGTGATGCTCACCTGCATGTAGCGCTGGCGGCCATTCTGGTTGTAGTTGGCCACGAAGGCCGGCGCCATGGGCTCGAAAATCGCGGGCTGCTTGCCGACCACCGCAGTTTCCACCGCAGCCGGTTTGCTCTGGGCGCTGTGCATGAAGAACCAGGTCGCCCCCACGGACATGCCGATCGCCAGCAGCAAGGCCACCACGATCAAAACAATCAGCTTGATCTTGCCTTTGGTTGCGGGGTCTTTTACTACTGCTTCGCTCTTCGCCATGCCAATAATCCGTCACTATTCGGGTTTTCACAGTCGCACGGCAAGGCAAGAGCAAGTGTTATGCCAGAAGTGTCGGGAGAGCGCTGGGCGGGGATTTCAGGGACACCACAAATCAAATGTGGGAGCGGGCTTGCTCGCGAAAGCGGTGTGTCAGCCAACATTACTGTTGAACTCCAGACCGCATTCACGAGCAAGCCCTCTCCCACAAGGGGTTTTGCGTTTTTATCAGGCGTAGTAGTCGACGGCGCTGGTGCCAATCACGCTGGTAGCGGCTTGCGCCACTTCAGCCACCGTCGGTGCAAGCTCTTCATCCATTGAGTCCACGCGACCACCAGCGGCATTGGTGCGACCACCCTGCCCCTGCTGCGCCTGCTCCTGGCCCTGTCCTTGCCCGCCACGCGACTGGTCGGACACGTTGACGTCGACCTGCCCCATGCCCTGCTGGGTGAACATGTCACGCAGGCGATGCATCTGGCTGTCCAGTGCTTCGCGAACGCTTGGATGGGCGCTCATGAACGTAACTTGGGTCTGCTGATCCGGAACCATGTTCACCCGGATATCCAGACGACCCAATTCGGCCGGTTGCAACTGAATGTCGGCCGCCTTGAGATTGGCGCTGGAGAGGTACATGACCCGGTTGACCACTTCTTCGGTCCAGCCACTCTGGTGCATGGCGATCGGCTGATTCACCGGCAACGCATTGGCTGTTTTCGGCGTGGCCGCTTGAGTCAATGCCGCCAGACGGTTGGCGAAGTCATCGACACGGGTATCGCTGCTGGCGGATTTCAGGTCTTTCAGGCCGTCATCAATCAGACCGCTGAACGCTTTCTCGCCACCCTGACTGGTGCTGTCCTTGTCGGCTTGCACGTCGAGCATACTCGCCATGCCGGCGGTAAAGTTCTGCGCCGAGGTCAGTTCGCCGTCAGCCTGGGCCTGAACCGGGGAGGCTTTTGGCTGAGACTGGCTGGACGCGGAAACGTGGCCGCTTTGTTCCATGGCCAGGCGCACTGCCGGCAAGGCATCGAGCGGATCGGCTTCAGGATCGAAATCACTTTCGGCAGTCGGGCTGGCTGGCGCAGGAACCGTTTGCGCAGGTGCGGCAGCCATGGCCGCCGCAACGGGTGATGCGACTTGCGGTTGCGCTGTGGCAACAACCGGAGCAACTGGCTCGACCGGGACCGTGATCACCGGCTGCACGGCCGCCATCAAGGCAGGATCAAGGGACGGATCGAGACTTGGATCGACTGGCGCGGTGTCGACCACCGGCGTCTCGGGGGTATCCGGCGCGAGAACATCGGCGACCACATCCTCCTCGACCGGCGCCGGTTTATCGGCGGGCAAGGAATTGCCGCTATCGGCAACCGCAGGTTCCGGGGCGGCAGCCTTATCGCTGCTGACGTCTGTCTTTGCAGTGCCTTGTGGCGCATTGTCAGTCGCCGGTTTGGCCGATTTATCAGCGACTACAGCGGGCTTGTCCTGAGCCTGATTGGCGTAAACCTCAGCGAAGCTGGACGCCTTGTCCCCAGACTCGGCAGCCACCGCCGGGGTATTGGCGGACGCGGCAGATGTCTTGGCCGCAGTGTTGGCCTGAAGAAGTGAATTGGGGGTAACGGGCATAAAACGGTCTCCGCTGCACTGGGATCGTAGGTACAGTTGAGCGAGATGACTGCAAGGGTCGAGCCAGTTTTACCAGTCCGGCACTAAAAGTGCCGGATGGTCAGGTTACTCGGAGAGAGAACGCTGTTTTTCCGCCTCGTAAAGCGGGCGGACAATGGCGAATTCGCCGTCGATTTCCCCCACCAGTTTTTTAATGCCCGTGAGACTTTTTTGCTTGGCGCGCTGTTCCAGCTCATGGCACAACTCAGCCAGGCGAATGGCGCCCATATTGCTGCTGCTGCCTTTGAAACTGTGGGCAGCCTCCATGAGTTGCACGGCATCGGCAGAGTTTTGCAGAAGATGCAAACGCGCTTCGGAGTCGCGAATGAACGTATCCAGTAGCTCCGGATACTCATCCTCCATCACTTCCTGCAACGCGCTCAGCACGTTTTGGTCCAGATGTGTGTCAGCCACTTGCTCACTCCTTGATCAAGAATGGGTGAATTATGCCAGAGCCTCCCAGAAAAACTCTACGCGCGCACTGCGACCATCGTCGGACCAGCTCGCGTTACGACTCAACTGGCGGACGAGGCTGATTCCACGCCCCGACAGACGGATGCCATCAAGGGGCCGATCCAGTACACGCGCCACGTCAAATCCCTGGCCACTGTCTTCAACCCAAATGACCAGGCAACCGCCGCTGCCTTCTGGCGTGACCTGCAAATGCACCCGCACAAAACCGTCCTGCAACGCCTCCATCCGCTCATTGCGTTGCTGGTAGTAGCGTGCAAAACCCGATGCATCGCGCTTGAGGCTTGAGTCCAGCCCCAGCACGCCGTGCTCCAGCGCATTGGAATACAGTTCGGCGAGCACACTGTAGAGCGCGCCGCTTTGAGCCCGCAACCCGTGGACCTCAAGCAGTAACTGCAAAAGATACGGCAGCGGATTAAAGCGCTTGAGGGTCTCGGCGCGAAACTCGAAATTCAGCGACCAGTCCAGTGGGCAGGACTGGCCACTGTCGGAGTACACCAGCGCCGGCGGGGTCAGTTGCGTCGCCTCCAGCAGGCTGACCTCGACCATGCTCACGTCATCGCGGGCCTCACCGCCAAAATCGCGCAGGGCCTGTTCGATTTCGCCGAACAGCGCATCAGGCTGACGATTGGCGGCAAACACCTGCTGCAACCGGCCCACGCCAAACAATTGTTCGTTGCCATCGCACGTGTCGATGACCCCGTCAGACAACAGGAACACGCGATCCCCGATGGCCATCGGGAACACTTCGGTGCGGTCATTGAACGTTTGCGGGCTCAGCACCCCCAGCGGCAGGTGCCGGGCGGTCAGCGGCTTGCGCTCACCCGTGGCGATGGAATGCAGATAACCATCCGGCATTCCGCCATTCCAGACCTCTACCGAGCGTCGCTGAAAACTCAGGCTCAGCAAGGTTGCGCAACAGAACATGTCCACCGGCAGGATGCGTTTGAGCTTGGCGTTCATCTCGCGCAGGGTTTCGGACAGCCCGTAGCCCTTGGCGGTCATGCCATAGAAGACTTCGGCCAATGGCATGGCGCCCACCGCCGCGGGCAAACCGTGGCCGGTGAAATCCCCCAGCAGCACGTGCATGTCGCCCGCCGGGGTAAAGGCCGCCAACAGCAGGTCACCGTTGAACAGCGCATAGGGCGATTGCAGGTAGCGGATGTTCGGCGCACTCAGGCAGCCGGAATGCGCGACCTTGTCGAAAACAGCCTTCGCCACCCGCTGTTCATTGAGCAGATAGTCATGATGCCTGGCGATCAGGTCGCGTTGCTGCAACACGGTGGCCTGCAAGCGGCGCAAGCGATCCATCGCCTTGATCTTGGCGGCCAGGATCACCGGGTTATAGGGCTTTGCCAGAAAATCGTCGCCGCCGGCTTCCAGGCATCGGGCCAGGGCTTCGCTTTCGGTGAGCGAGGTCAGGAAAATGATAGGCACCAGGGTTTCCCCGGCGAGCAGCTTGATCTGCCGGGCCGCCTCGAAACCGTCCATCACCGGCATCATCGCGTCCATCAACACCAGATGCGGTTGCTGCTGACGGAACGTTTCGACCGCCTCGGCACCATTGGCGGCGGTCAGCACGTTATGGCCCTGGCGGCGGACGATGCTCGACAGCAGCATGCGATCGGCCGCGCTGTCTTCGGCGATGAGGATCGTCAGGGGTTCGAGTGACTGCACGGCAGTCAAGTGATGTCGAACAGCTTGTCGAAATTGGAGATGGCGAGGATTTTCCTCACGTCCGAACTGCTGTTGACCACGCGAATATCGGAGTTGTCACCCCCGGCGTGATCCCGCAAGAGGAGCAACATGCCCAGCGCCGAGCTGTCGAGGTAGGTCGCTTCTCTCAAGTCGACCACGACCGCCGAGAGGTTCTTGTCCTCGTAGGACTCACGAAATTCCTGATGCTTGGCGAAATCGAAGCGCCCCTTGACCGAAATCGTGAGCTTTTTCCCATCCTGGGATACTTCTGCATTGACTGACATTTAACGGCTTCCTTGTCATTGGCTAACGTGCTGTACAAGGTTTAGCACTTGGTTGGAAGGGGAGCAAGGCCCGACGATTGTTCAATACGGATCATGTCTGGGCAAGCGCTGCGACAACTCATCGAGCAATTTCTGCTCGCGCTTGTCCTCCAGCTGCCGTGCCTCGTCCATGTAGCGTTGTACCAGTTTTCGCAGGCCTTCGACACGGGCGAACGCCTGCTGCCAGGTATCGCGCGCCTTGTTCAGGTTGTTTTGATGCCAATTCAGGCTCTGCCGCTGTTGATCGATGGCCGTACCGAGTTGCGCCAGGAAGCCCTGATACCCCAGCAACCACTGGCCGGAAACGCCACTGCTGCCGCGCACGATCCATTGTTCCTGGTATTCGAGGCGGAAGGCTTCAAGGTCGGCGAGCTTGCTTTCCGCGACACGCACCTGACCCTGAAAATGCCCGAGGCGCATGACCGCGGCTTTCTCGGCCTTTTCGGCCATCTCCACCACGGGTGCCAGGCGCGCGGCTCGGCTCAGTGCCATGGCCGGTTAGCCGCCTGCTGCAGGGGCGAAGATAGAAGCGAGATGGTTGACGCTGGCGCCCATGCCAATGTTGTCGTTCAAACCCTGACGCAGGTAAGTGACCATGGCTGGCTGGAGGGAGATCGCCGTGTCGGTTTCACGATCACCGCCCGGCACATACGCGCCGACGCTGATCAAGTCGCGACTCTGCTGATAACGTGACCAGTATTGCTTGAACATCTGCGCACGGGCCATGTGCTCAGGACTGACCACCGACGGCATGACCCGGCTGATGGACGCTTCGATATCGATGGCCGGGTAATGACCTTCTTCCGCCAGACGCCGGGACAACACGATATGGCCGTCGAGCACGCCTCGCGCGGCATCGGCAATCGGGTCCTGCTGGTCATCGCCTTCGGACAACACGGTGTAGAACGCCGTGATCGAACCACCGCCCTTCTCGGCGTTACCGGCGCGCTCCACCAGTTTTGGCAACTTGGCGAATACCGACGGCGGATAACCCTTGGTGGCCGGCGGTTCGCCGATGGCCAAGGCGATTTCCCGCTGGGCCTGGGCGAAACGGGTCAGGGAATCCATGAGCAACAGGACGTTCTTGCCCTTGTCGCGGAAATATTCGGCGATACGCGTGCAGTACATCGCCGCGCGCAGACGCATCAACGGCGCATCGTCCGCTGGCGACGCCACGACCACGGAACGCTTGAGCCCTTCTTCACCGAGGATGTGCTCGATGAATTCTTTAACTTCACGACCCCGCTCACCGATCAGCCCGACGACGATAATGTCGGCCTCGGTGAAGCGCGTCATCATGCCCAGCAGCACCGATTTACCCACACCGGTACCGGCGAACAGCCCGAGCCGCTGACCGCGACCGACCGTCAACAACCCGTTGATCGTACGAATGCCGACGTCCAGCGGTTCGCTGATCGGCTCGCGCTTGAGCGGGTTGATGGTGGGGCCGTCCATCGGCACCCAGTCTTCGGCTTTCATCCCGCCCTTGCCGTCCAGCGCACGACCGGCGCCATCCAGCACCCGACCGAGCATGCTCATGCCCATTGGCAAGCGGCCGGTGTCGGCCAGCGGAACCACACGGGCACCGGGCGCAATACCCGCAACGCTGCCAACGGGCATCAGGAACACTTTGCTGCCGGAGAAACCCATCACCTCGGCTTCGACCTGCACCGGGTGGTAGCTGTCGTCGTTGATGACCATGCAGCGACTGCCCATGGCGGCGCGCAAGCCTTCGGCTTCGAGGGTCAGGCCGACCATGCGCAGCAAGCGCCCTTCAAGGATCGGTGCGCCGGCCAGCTCCGTGGCCTCGGCGTAACCGCCCAGGCGTTTGGCGAAGCTGGTGCGGTCAAGGCGCATCAGAGACGTCCAGTTCCGTTTTGACTGGCGCAACAGCAGGCTTTTCATCGACCGGCAGTTCCAGGTGCAGATCCGGCGCAGACGGGTGCAGCGCCTGATCGTGCAACTGATCGAGCAGCTTGGCCATCACTTGGGCGATACGGGTTTCGACGGTGGCGTCGATACGGCTGTGTTCGGTTTCTACCCGGCATCCGCCGGGCAACAGCGACTCGTCTTCAACGATGCGCCAGGTTTCTTCGTGGCGTTCGCGCAGGGCTTTGACTTGCTCGAAGTCCTGCGGATTGATGTACAGGCGCACATTGCCCACGCCCAGCGGCAGGAGCTTGAGCGCCTCACGCATGACGTGTTCGATCTGCGTCGAGTCGATGGCCAGTTCGCGCTGGATCACCTGTTTGGTGATGTGCTGCACAAGATCGACCATGGATCGTTCAATGAAGGTGTCCTGCTCCGCGATGGGTTCAAAAAGATTGACCATCAACTGCTCAAGACCGGCAATCTTCGGCGCCAGCGCTGCTTCGGCTTCCTGGCGAACCTTGAGCGTGGTGCTGTGGAAACCTTCTTTCTCGCCCACGGCGAAGCCTTCGTTGTAGGCTTCCTGGCGAATCGCTTCGAGTTCTTCGAGGGTCAGTGGCTGGACTTCGTCCAGCGGCACTTCTTCCATCTCCGGCGGCTCGGGCTCAGGTTCTGGCTCGGGTTCCGGGACGAAAGGGTCGAAACTGGGCAGCGCCCAGACGTCGAAGCCGGCAACGTGCTTGCCGCGAATCAGGTCGGTCTGGGACTCATCATGTTTGGACGACATAGTGACCTTAGATCATCTCTTCGCCGCCCTTCCCGCCGAGAACGATTTCTCCGGCTTCGGCCATACGGCGGGCAATGGTGAGGATTTCTTTCTGCGCGGTTTCCACGTCGCTGACACGCACCGGGCCTTTGGCCTCGAGGTCGTCGCGCAACAGTTCGGCCGCCCGTTTGGACATGTTCTTGAAGATCTTTTCCTTGACGCCTTCGTCCGAACCCTTGAGGGCCAGCACCAGCACGTCGGAAGACACTTCGCGCAGCAATGCCTGAATCCCGCGGTCATCGACATCGGACAGGTTGTTGAACACGAACATGAGGTCTTCGATCTGACCGGACAGGTCTTCGTCGACTTCGCGGATCGAGTCCATCAGTTGACCTTCGATCGAGCTGTCGAGGAAGTTCATGATGTCGGCCGCGCGCTTGATGCCACCCAGGGTGGTGCGCGAGGCATTCGAGTTGCCGGAGAACTGCTTCTCGAGAATCTGGTTGAGTTCTTTCAGGGCCGCTGGCTGCACGGTGTTCAGCGAGGAGACCCGCAGAATGATGTCCAGGCGCACCTTGTGGTCGAAGTTGCCGAGCACTTCGCCCGCCTGATCCGGGTCGAGGTACGCGACCACGATGGCCTGGATCTGTGGGTGCTCGTAACGGATTACGTCGGCGACGGCGCGCGGTTCCATCCACTTCAGGCTGTCGAGGCCGCTGGTGTTGCCACCCAGCAGGATGCGGTCGATCAGGCCGTTGGCCTTGTCTTCGCCCAATGCCTGGGTGAGCATTTTGCGCACGTAGTCGTCGGAGCCGACGCCCAGGCTGGTCTGGTCGCCGACGATGTCGACGAACTCGCTCATGACCTGTTCGACTTGCTCGCGGTGCACGTTGCCCATCTGGGCCATCGCTACACCCACGCGCTGGACCTCTTTAGGCCCCATGTGGCGCAACACCTGGGCAGCATCGGTCGAACCGAGGGACAGCAGCAGAATCGCGGCTTTGTCGACCTTGGTCAGTTTGGCGGCAACGGCTCGGTTATCACTCATCTGCGTTAATCCACTCTTTCACGACCTGGGCCACGCGACCCGGGTCTTCTGCCACCAGACTCTTGATTGCATTCAACTGTGCGTCATAGCCTTCGCTCGGGCTCGGCAGCAGGATGCTTTGCGGGCCGCCGAGGCTGACGCGGTCGTTGGCCAGTTCGCCGTCCAGGCCGCCCATGCCACCCAACTCGACGTCGCTGCCGATGCCGGCCAGCTGTTTGCCTTTGCCGCCACCGGTGATGTTGTTGAGCACCGGACGCAGTACGCCGAACACCAGCACGAGGATGAACAAGACGCCCAGCACTTGCTTGACGATGTCCCAGAACCACGGCTGCGAGTAGAACGGAATGTCGGCAATCACTTCACCGCGCTCTGCGGAGAACGGCATGTTGATCACGCTGACGCTGTCGCCACGGCTGGCGTCGAAACCGACCGCGTCTTGCACCAGGCGAGTGAAGCGCGCCAATTCGTCGGCGCTCCACGGCGCTCGGGTGGTTTCGCCGTTAGCCGCGTTGACCTTGACCTGATCGTCGACCACCACCGACACCGACAGGCGATTCAATCGGCCCTGCTGCTGCTTGGTGTGGCTGATGGAACGGTCGAGTTCGAAGTTCTTGGTGGATTGTTGACGCTTGTCCGCCGGGTACGGCGCCAGCATTGGCTGACCGGTGGCCGGGTCCATGATTTGCTGACCGTTGGCATCGATCAACGGCTGGCCTGGCTGCACCATGCCGGCCGAGGCAGTCGAGCCGCCGGTGGTTTGTGGTGCCGAGGCTGGCGACGGTGGCTGGTTGCTCAAGGCACCCGGCACACCTTGCGGGCCATTGCTGGCGGTGCGTTGCTCGTTGACCGACTGCTCGCTGCGCAACGCCGGCTGATCCGGGTTGAACTGCTCGGAGGTCGACTCGACGGCGCTGAAATCGACATCGGCAGACACTTCGGCTTTATAGCGATCGTTGCCCAGCACTGGTTGCAGGATGTTGTGCACACGCTGGGTCAGCATGGTTTCCATGCGGCGGCTGTAATCGAATTGCTTGCCGGCCATGGTCAGCTCGGAGTTCTCCGCCTGATCCGACAGCAGGTTGCCCTTCTGGTCGACGACGGTGATCTGCGATTTGCTCAGCTCGGGAACACTGGTCGCGACCAGGTTGATGATCGCGATCACCTGGCCCGGTTCCAGCGAACGACCGGAATAAAGTTCAACCAGAACCGAAGCGCTTGGCTTGCGTTCATCACGCACGAACACCGAGCTTTTCGGAATCGCCAGGTGCACGCGGGCTCCCTTGACGTTGTTCAGGCTGGAGATGGTCCGTGCCAGTTCGCCTTCGAGGCCGCGACGATAACGGGTCGCTTCCATGAACTGGCTGGTCCCGAGGCCCTGGTCCTTGTCGAGGATTTCAAAACCGATGTTGCCGTCGCTGGGAGTGACACCAGCCGCCGCGAGTTTCAGTCGCGCACGGGACAAATCATCGGCCTTGACCAGCAAGGCACCGGAGTTCGGTTCAACGGTGTAGGGAATATCAGCGGAGGCCAGGGTGTCCATGACCTGCTTGGCGTCCATACCGGCAAGGCTGCCGTACAGAGGCCGGTAGTCCGGCTGCTGCGACCACAGCACCACGGCAAAACCAATCGCCACGCTCGCAGCCAGGCCGACCAACAGGCCTACCTGACGCAGCATGGTCATCTCGGAGAGGTTTTCCAGGAAGGACAACCCGAACAGCGGCGGTTTGCCGTCTATTGGAGTGGCCTTGGCCGGAACGTTATCGGCGACTGCTTCTGCCATGACTCAATTCGTCCTTAAACCGGCATCTGCATGATGTCTTGGTAAGCCTGAACCAGCTTGTTGCGCACTTGCGTCAACGCCTGGAAAGACACGCTGGCCTTCTGTGAGGAAATCATCACGTCCGTCAGATCGACGCCGCTTTTGCCGATCTCGAAGGCACTGGCCAACTGATTGGACGCCTGCTGAGTGTCGTTCACTTTATTGACGGCTTGACCGAGCATGTCGGAAAAGCTGCTGCCACCCAGTTCAGGGACTGCGGCAGTCGATTTCGGCGCAGACATGGCATCCATTTGCATGGAACGCATATCCAGCATCAACCGATTAAATTCAATACCTTGGCTCATGATCTACTCTCGTTGGCGACCCGCAATTTTTTGACACTCACTCGGCGGGTACTGAGGTGTTAGCAACAAGGGTGCCAGCTCCGTGATTGCCCTACACAAAAGCCCTTCGGTCCATGGTTCACCACAAAACCATTGTGGGAGCGAGCCTGCTCGCGAAGGCGGTGTGACAGACACATTGATGTCGGCTGACACTCCCTCTTCGCGAGCAGGCTCGCTCCCACAGTTTTAAATCGGTGTTGTGTGCGTCAACTTTCAGGTGGCGAACAGATACGCTTCCACGTCCATGCCGGCATCACGCATCTGCGCCAGCTTGTAGCGCAAGGTGCGCGGGCTGATACCCAGGCGCTCGGCAGCCTCTTTGCGACGGCCGCGCTCGGAGCGCAAGGTGTCGATGATCATCTGGAATTCCCTGCGGCGCAGGTCATCGCCCAACGCGCCAGCCGATTCAGCATCCACCTCGACCGCTCGTAACGGTGCAGCTGCCAACGCCGGCAACGGCGCACAGGCCACCGGCCCGGACAGGCAGAAATCCTGCGGCTGGATCAAACCACCCTGCTGCAGAATCAACGCACGCTGGATCGCGTTGTCCAGCTCACGCACGTTGCCCGGCCACGGATAACCGATCAGGCACGCCTGCGCCTCGGGCGACAGCTTCGCCGCCGCGTGCTTCATTTTATTGACGTGTTTGGCCAGCAGTCGCTCGGCCAGCGGCAGGATGTCGGCGGTGCGCTCGCGCAGCGGACGCCAGGCCAGCGGAAAAACCGACAATCGATAGTAAAGGTCTTCACGAAAACGCCCCGCCGCCACTTCACCGGCCAGATCACGGTTGGTCGTGGCGACGACCCGAATGTCCAGGGTGATGGTTTTGCGTGCGCCAACGCGCTCGACTTCACGCTCCTGCAAAACCCGCAGCAACTTGGCCTGCAGTCCGAGGGGCATTTCGGAGATTTCGTCGAGCAGAATCGTGCCGCCGTCAGCTTGTTCGAACTTGCCGGCCTGCGCAGCGATGGCGCCGGTGAACGAGCCCTTTTCATGACCGAACAATGTGGCTTCGAGCATGTTGTCGGGGATCGCGGCGCAGTTGATCGCAATAAACGGCTGACTGGCGCGATGGGAATGCTGATGGATATAGCGGGCCAACACTTCCTTGCCGGTGCCGGACTCGCCAGAGATCAATACCGTGGAATCACTGCGCGCCACTCGGGCGGCCAACTCCAGCAATTGCGCGCTGGCCGGCTCGAACGCGACCGGACCTTCGCCCTCAGCCGCACCGAGATTGCCCAACGCGTGACGCGCGACCAAATCCAGCAACGCCTTGGGTTCGAACGGCTTGACCAGATAATCCACTGCACCCCGGCGCATCGCATCGACTGCGCGCTCGACGGCGCCATGGGCCGTCATCAGCAACACCGGCAGTTGCGGCTGACGCGCCCGCAACAAGCCGAGCAACTGATGCCCGTCCATGCCCGGCATGTTGACGTCACTGATTACCAGACTGAACGCCTCGACGGCCACTGCCGCCAACGCGTCTTCGGCCGAACCGACCGCCTTGAAATCGTGCCCCGCCAGCATCAGCGTATCGGCCAGTGCCTCGCGTAGCGCGCGGTCATCCTCGACCAGTAGAACCTTGATTGCCATGCCTTTCATTCCGCTCCCTGAGCGCCGGGCTTGTCACCCGAAAAAAGCGGCAGGGACACCAGCGCACAAGTGCCGCGCCCCGGCTGCGAGCGCAGTTGCAATTCGCCCTGATGCGCACGCGCCACGGCCTTGACCACAGTCAGGCCCAGGCCGGTCCCGGTGGTCTTGGTGGTAAAAAATGGTTCACCCAGACGCGCCAGCACAGCGCTGTCGATGCCACTGCCGCTGTCGCTGACACACACACGCAGGTTGTCTTCGCGGGTGTACAAGTGAACCTTCAAACGGACATCACCGGCACTCGCCTGAATCGCATTCTCGATCAGGTTTAGGATCGCCCCGATCAGCGTGTCACGATTGCACAGCAACTCGCCGGCATGACTGTCGCACTGCCAACGCACTGGCAAGTCCTGAACATGGGTCAGTGCTGCCGCTTGCAGCGATTGCATCAGTTGTTTGGGCGTGACGCGATCGGTCAGCGGCAGCTCGCCGCGAGCGAACACCAGCATGTCGCGCACCTGATGCTCAAGCTCATGCAGACGCTCTTTCAGGCGACCGGCAAAACGCTGCTGCGTGGCGACCGGCAGTTCCTGCTCGGTCAGGTGACTGGCGTAAAGCAAGGCGGCCGACAATGGCGTGCGAATCTGATGCGCCAGCGAGGCGACCATTCGGCCCAGGGAAGACAAGCGTTCGTGACGGGCCAGTTGATCTTGCAGATGACGGGTTTCAGTCAAGTCGTTGAGCAGCACCAACTGACCCGGTTCGGCGTCCAGCGAGCGAGTGGCGATCGACAGACGCCGACCGTCCTTGAGCGAGATTTCGTGACCGTCGTCCTTGCGAGGCGCAAAGCATCGGGCGATGACGTGACGCCAGAGTTCGCCTTCGAGCGGCAACCCGAGCAACTCACAGGCTGCCGGATTGGCTTCGCGCACGATGCCTTGGGCATCGATGACGATGACGCCGCCAGGCAACAGGTCGAGGAGATTTTGCAGACGATTGGCCAGGCGTTCTTTTTCCGCCAGCTCTTGCATGCGCTGGGCACTGACCACGGCCAACTCGCCCTTGAGCTCGGTGACCCGGGCTTCAAGCATGCTGTAGGAATCGGTCAGTTGACTCGACATCTGGCTGAACAGCGCAAACGCCTGCTCAAGGCCAAGCCGGCTTGCCTGCTCTACGGACGACGGTTGTCCCGAAGCGTCAGGGACAGGAGACATCTGGGCGGCTTGGGGCATTGTGCTCTCTCGCTTGGCTGACCGTCAGTTAAACGGAACGTTGCGAGGGACGTAGCAATACCCGTGCCTAAAAAAAACCGCCCAAAAATGAACGACTTGAAAAACAGGCGTCAATCATCCGCCTGTTCATCTCCATCGCGACGGCTCATGCCGTACTTGCGCATCTTTTCCACCAGCGTGGTGCGACGAATCCGCAGGCGTTCAGCGGCGCGTGCGACGATGCCATTGGCATCATCCAGCGCCTGCTGAATCAGGCCCTGTTCCAGACCACCGAGGTAGTCCTTCAGGTCCAGGCCTTCGGGCGGCAGCATGGCGTTGGCGGTGAAGTCAGGGGTGTGACCGTTGATGGCCACCCGTTCTTCCAGATCGCTGCGCAGGCTGTCGACCAGTTGCTCGTCTTCGTCGTCGACGTAGCGGAATTTCTTCGGCAACTCGACCACGCCGATCACGCCGTACGGGTGCATGATCGCCATGCGCTCCACCAGGTTGGCGAGTTCGCGAACGTTGCCCGGCCAGCCGTGACGGCACAGCGACATGATCGCTGCCGAGTTGAAACGAATCGAACCGCGCTTCTCATGCTCCATGCGCGAGATCAACTCGTTCATCAGCAACGGGATGTCTTCGACGCGCTCGCGCAGCGGCGCCATCTCGATCGGGAACACGTTCAGGCGGTAGTACAAGTCTTCGCGGAAGGTGCCGATCTCGATCATGCTTTCGAGATTCTTGTGGGTCGCGGCAATGATGCGCACGTCGACGCTTTGGGTCTTGTTGCTGCCCACGCGCTCGAAGGTGCGTTCCTGCAGCACGCGCAGCAACTTGACCTGCATCGGCAGCGGCATGTCGCCGATTTCATCGAGGAACAATGTGCCGCCGTTGGCCAGTTCGAAACGTCCGGCACGGCTGGTGATCGCCCCGGTAAAGGCGCCCTTCTCGTGGCCGAACAATTCGCTTTCCAGCAACTCGGCCGGGATCGCCCCGCAGTTGACCGGCACGAACGGCGCGTCACGACGCTTGGAGTGGTAATGCAAGTTGCGCGCAACCACTTCCTTGCCCGTGCCGGACTCACCGAGGATCAGCACGCTGGCGTCGGTGTCGGCCACTTGCTGCATCATCTGACGGACGTGTTGAATCGCCCGGCTGGTGCCGACAAGGCTGCGGAACAGATTGGGTTCACGGTGACGACCGCGCTCGCGGGCCTGGTCGTACATCTCGCGATAGACCTGGGCACGGTGCAGGGAGTCGAGCAGTTTGCTGTAGCTGGGCGGCATTTCGAGGGTCGAAAGCACTCGGCGGCGCTGGTCTTCTGGCAGGTCAACGGAAGAATTATCGCCCATTAACAAAACCGGAAGGAACTCATCCCAGGTTGCGAGTGTCTTTAACAAGCCCGTAAGTGCGCCAGGAGCATTGACCGTCCCGATCAGGACACAGATCACTTCACGACTTGATGACAAAGAGCCGACAGCCTGCTGCCAGTCATGGCTTCCGCAGGGTAAATTTTCTTCACCGAGAAAATTTAAAATCACCGCCAGGTCGCGGCGGCGGACGCTATCGTCATCAATCAGCAGAATTTTGGTTTCACGCCACATGCAATAGCAACTTCCCTAGTCAACTCAATGCCCAAAAATGATGGGGCAAGCTAGACGCTTGCAGACACATTCTGCCTGTACACGCCTGAAATCTGTAACCAGCCACTAGTTAAGTCAAAAAACCGTGCACAGTCAAATTTATGGCGCACTATGTTTGGATTAACCGAGGATTAATTAACCAAACAGATGGTAAACCTTTGCCGCGTTCTGTGCTTGATGGATCTGCGACATCTCATCGACTATCGCTTGCCTCTCCCCCGTCGCGGCCTCAAGCAGCTGCTTGTACACCCCCAGCAACTCCTCAAGGTTGTCGCGCAACGCGGCCTCGTCCACCGAAGCCTCACTCAAAACGTCTTCCATGCAGGATCGGCACGCCAGATCCAACTCACCGATGGCTTCCCAATTGCGCTCGGCCAATGCACCGACCAGGGCGTCGCGGGTGTGTTCGATTCGCTGCAATACAAGACTCATGGTGATCTCCTTAAAACTGCGGACCCGGTGCGGCAATCGCATCCCAACCGTCTTTGACTGTTCGAAGCAGATCAGCCACTTCGTCGAGAATCGCAGGATCAGTCTTGATGTTGGCTTCAGCCAGACGCTTCATCATGTAGGTGTACAGGTTATCCAGTTCACCGACGGTCTCAACAGAATTCTCAAGGTCCAGACCTTCACGCAACCCACCGATGATGCCGATGGCCTTGCCGATCAGAATACCCTTGTTCGGAATGTCTTTGCGTTCCATCGCACCCTTGGCCTGGGCGATACGGTCCAGCCCGCCTTCCATCAACATCTGCACCAGACGATGCGGGCTGGCTTCGGAAGTTTGCGCCTGAGCGCCAATCTTCTTGTATTGGCGAAGGGCTAACATTGGATTCATGTTGTACCTCATCAAAATGCTGTAGTTCGTATAACCAGTGTATCGACGACGCGTCAAAAAACTTTAGATTCAAATGCAAAAAGCCCGGAGCGCTTGAAAACGCTGCCGGGCTTTTGGCGTTATGCGTGTTACGAGTTCTTCTGTTGAGCGGCCATGGCCTCAAACATCGAGGTGATGTTGCTGGCTGTCGCTTTCAATTTACCAACGAGTGTATCCATGTCGTTGTACTTTTTGGTCAATACCGCGGTCAGTGTTTCGACCCGACGATCCAAGTTAGCCTGATCAGCGGCCAGCCTGGTTTTGGTCACATTCAGGTTGGTGGTGCGAGTGTCGAGGATGCCACCGGTATCGGTGTACGGCTTGATCACATTGTTCATGCGCTCGATCAGGCCGTTAGTACCGGTAAACAAGGTCTGAACCTCGCCACCCAGCTTCTTCACATTCATCGCGGCGGTGAACTTGGTGCCGTCAAAGTTCAGTGCACCGGTTTTCTGGTCAGTGGTGATCCCCAACTGCGAAAGCACGGTCAGCTTGTCGCCGGCACCGGTCTGGGACAGCGGGCCACGAATGGCAGCCAGCAGCGAGCGTGGCAGCGGGTCACCGGTCAGCGCAGCAGCGACGGTTGGCTTGCCGTCGTCGTCCAGGGACGGCTTGGTCAAGGACGTCACAGCGTTGGCGATAGCGTTGTAGGCATCAACGAACTTCTGGATCGAAGCCTTCAGACCATCGTTGTTGGTCGCAACGTTCACGGTCGATGTACCGGCACCCGTCAGCACCAGGCTCAGGCCGGAGATCGTCTTGTCGACGGTGTTGGACTTGCTGGTCATCGCCAGGCCATCCACGGAGAACACTGCATCCGCAGCCAGGCCACCTATGGCACCGGAAGAGGTCGCGGTCGGTACGGCCGCCATCGCGGCGGTGCCGTCGATGGTCAGTTCAGGGATACCGGTGGCGGAGATATCGGAACCTGCACCGGTCGTGGTCGAACCCAACACCAGGCGCGAACCGAAGCTGTCGGTCACGATGTTGGCGCTCAGGCCGCTGGCCTGGTACTGGCTGTTGATCGAGTCACGCACCGACTGCAACGTGGCGCCCGCACCGACGGTCACCGGGTAGCTGGTGCCGTTCTGGGTGATGGTCAGCGTGCCTGCCGTGATCGGACTGGTCGCGCCGCCGGCAAAGGCCGCGGAGGCAACTTTCGAGGAGGTAGCCAGGCTGGTGACTTTGACCACGTAATTGCCGGCAACAGCAGTGTTGCTGGACGTTGAGGTCAGTACTTTGGGGTCGGAAGACGTTGCCGAATAACCCGTGAACTGAGGGGTGGTCGTGCTGCCCAGATCGGTGAGTGCTTTCTGGAACGTAGCCAGCAGCGACTTCAGCGTACCAATCCCGGAGATGCTGCCCGTGTTGGTGGCGGTCCCACGGTCGATCTGACCTTGTTTGGCCGCTTTGTCAGCGTTGACCAAGGCCTTGACGATAGCACCGGTATCAAGGCCTGAACCTAAACCCGTGCCCGGTAAAATTGGACTTGCCATGTGGAACTCCCTTCAGTGTGTCGCCGGTCTTTTGACCACTACAACGCCCAAAAGAACATAGCAACAAAATTCGTGCCAGCTGTCAGGCTTTCGCGCTAAACAACAAGCTGCTTGCATCATTCAAACTATTGGCCAGTTTCAAGACTTCTTCGTTGGGGATCTGGCGAACCACCTCACCCGACTCGCTGGCAATGACTTTTACAACAACCTGCCCTGAAGGCTCATCAATCGAGAACTCCAGGTTACGCTTGACCGACTGAACGAACTTTTCAATTTCCTGGACAGCCATTTTCAGCTTGTCCTGCTCAGTCTGGGCAGTCTTGCGCGCTTCCTTGACGTCGACCACTTTCGCGGGCTCCGCTCGAGGCTTTTCCGCGGGCTTGTCGGCAACCGGGGTCGCGTGCTTGGCCGCCGGATAAGACAAGTTCAGCTTCACGCTCATGTCCATGTCCATCACCTCTAAAAGTAAAAAAGCGAGAGGGTACGACCAGCGCACACCCCTCGCCAAAACTCAATCAGCTATTACTGAAGCAGTTTCAGTACAGCGGATGGCAGTTGGTTGGCCTGAGCCAGAATTGCGGTGGAAGCTTGTTGCAGAGTTTGTTGCTTGGTCAGCTGTGCAGTTTCAGCAGCGAAGTCGGTATCTTGTACGCGACCACGAGCAGCTTCAGCGTTTTCGTTGATGTTCTGCAGGTTGGAGATGGTGCTGGTCAGACGGTTTTGTGCAGCACCGAGGTCAGCACGGGCGGTGTTGATGGTCTGCAGAGCGGCGTCGATACGGGTCAGGGCAGCGGAGAACGATGCTTGAGCGGTAGCCGAGCTGTTACCAGTGATCTGAGTGGTAGCCGAGTCAACCGACAGGGTTGCAGCGCCGAAACCGGAGGCCAGGGTCAGAGTGATCTGGTTAGCCGAACCAGTGTTGGAACCAACCTGGAAGGTCATGGTACCAGCAGTACCGTCCAGCAGGTTCTTGCCGTTCAGGTTGGTGGAGTTGGCGATACGAGTGATCTCGTCCGACATTGCCGCGAATTCTTTGTTCAGAGCAACGCGGTCTTGAGTACCGTTCGAGTCGTTTCGAGCTTGTACGGCCAGTTCACGCATACGCTGCAGAATGTTGGTGGTTTCCTGCATCGCGCCTTCAGCGGTCTGAGCGATCGAGATACCGTCGTTGGCGTTTTTGATTGCCATAGTCTGACCGCGGATTTGCGAGGTCATACGAGTGGTGATTTGCAGGCCGGCGGCGTCGTCTTTAGCGCTGTTGATTTTCAGGCCGGAAGACAGGCGAGTCATCGAAGTCGACAGAGCGTCGGAGGAGCGGTTCAGGTTCTTCTGAACGCTCAACGATGTGACGTTGGTGTTTACTGTTAAAGCCATGACGAATTCCTCGTTGGTTGGGTACTGCGGCTTCCGGCCCTGGCAACCGCCGGGTATGGCCTAGAGAACCTTCGTAATAGTTATCGTCGCCAATGCAACTTGCTTTAGGGGATTTTCAAAAATATTTGCCATCACGTTGCCACCCCCTGTAAATCAAGGGGTTGGCGATGATCCAGCAGCGAAAAAATGACGTCAGGGATCTGTCGATGACGGGAATGGCGAGACCTCGCCTGCACCGACAGTAGAAAAACTGCTTAAACGGACAGGCTGTCGGCCAGCAACTCGACCAGTTCGTATTCCAGATAATCCGCCAGGGCGAGCCAGTTCTGCGCCTCCTGACACGTAAACATTTGACCGAGCACAAACGTCCACTGCTGCTGAACATCCCGCGCCTTCGAATCGAATGTCGGGTGAATCGCACCGACCAGCTCGGTCATCGCCAGCCCGGCTTCAACATCGCGTCCCAGGCGGAACAAGGTGGCGCACTGTTGCGCCTCGGCAATAAAGGTTTCACGAGTGCTCATGAGGCAAGCTCCGGATGAAAAACGGTCCCGGCGATCATCGCCCCTGCCCGGCTGCTGTTATAGAAACGCACCTGCGGATGGCCGGCGATAAACCGCTCCAGTTCACACAGATAGCTGCGGAAATTGAGCTGAGTCTTGATGCGCTGCCCGTGACCATCCAGCACCCAATGTTTGGCGGCGCCCAGTTGCGGCCCCAGGTCGCCGTCGTTCCAGCCTGCGTGGGTCTTGTCGCCAGGGAAGGCGAAGTCGGCACCGAACAGAGTGATTTGCGTTGCGCCCATCTTCACCGCCAGGTCGGCGGCCGGGTGAATCACACTACCGCCGACATACAACTCCCCCCTGGGCAATTGCGAGCGCAACGACTGGTAGATCGGGCTGGCGGAGTAGCTGCAATGACGCGTCCCTTGCCAGGCTTCGAGCACCAACGGATCGAGCATCGGCATGTACACCAGCGTGATGTCGGCTGTGTCCTGCGGTGGCAAGTGCCGGGCTGAAATGCGCTGGTCGATGCTGACCACCACATCGGGACGGATGCCATGCTTGAGCAACGGGCGAAAAGCGGTGTCGACGCAGATGAACAACGGCCGCTCAGCCTGGCCGCGAATTGCGCGCAGGTTCTCGAAATGCTGTTCCAGGCTCGGGCCGGTGGCAATGACGAACACCTCCTGGCCGGGACGAGTACCGAACAATTCGGCCACGTCAGGATCGGCTTGCACCAGCGCCAGGCAAGCCTGCAAGCGTTCGATTATCTCGGGCGACTGTGGGTCGAACTCACGGTTGTTGAAGGCCAGGTGAGTTTCGCTGATCAGACGATCACGAATCTTCGCACTGAAGTCATCGGCCAGGACCAGTTCAGACGGCAAGGCAAAGAACGGCAGCTTGATTTCCGCAAGATCACCGGCATACAGCAACTCGACTCGCGGATCACTGAGCCACGGCTGCTGATCGAGCAATTGCAGCACCAGGTTGAACACCGCACCGTTGAGGATGTGCACGTACAAGCGCTCAAGCCCGGCACGTTCAAGCAATGCCGATTGCAGATCGCCAAGCCCTGTGCCGTAAACGTGTACCACCGGACAGTCGAGCGGCAAGCTGTCAGCCTGGACCCTGGCCTCACGGCTGCGATCATGGCGGCTGGTCAACTGAATACCGTTGATGCTCAACGTCGAGCCCAAACCTTCCACCAGATCTGCCTGCAACAGGCTCGTGTCTTCCACCAGCAAGCGCACAGCCAATGCCGGCCAGCGTTGCTGGATGACATCGACGTTGTGCTCAAAGAACTCGCTCATGCCGCCTCGCTTATTGTCCGGGCAAAAAAATAGCGCTCAAGATTACACCTTGAGCGCTTTTTTTGTGTCTGGCTTTCTTTGACTGACGCGTCGCCGTCAAGGTCGATAGATGATCGCCGAACCCCACGACAAGCCAACGCCGAAACCACTCAGCGCTACACGCTTCCAACTGGAGTCCAGTACGTGTTTTTCCAGCAGCAGCGGAATGCTCGACGACACAGTATTGCCAGTCTCGACCATGTCCTTGAGGAACTTCTCCGGCTCGCCTTCGAAGCGGCGTGCCACGGCATCGACAATCGCCGCACTGCCCTGGTGAATGCAGAAGGCATCGACATCGTCAGCCGTCAGTTGCGAATCGGCCAGCAGTTCATGCAAATGCGCCGGGACTTTGAGCAACGCAAAGTTGAACACCTGACGACCGTTCATGAAGAACACGCCATCGGTGACTTTCAGGTGTGGCGCGCCGGAACCGTCGGTGCCGAACTTGGCCTTGCCCAACTGCCACGGAGCGTTTTCGCCCATCCAGGTCGCAGTGGCGGCATCGCCGAACAGCATGGTGGTGTTGCGGTCTTCCGGGTCGACGATCTTCGAATACGGATCAGCGGTGATCAGCAGGCCATTCTTCAGGCCGGCGGCTTCCATGAAGCCCTTGATCGCGTAGATGCCATAGACGTAGCCGGAGCAGCCCAAGGAAATATCGAACGCGGCCACGGTGGTGGGCAGGCCGAGCTTGTCCTGCACGATGGCAGCGGTGTGTGGCAGGCCTTCTTCGTCACCGTTCTGGGTGACCACGATCAGCACATCGACCGCTTCACGTTTCAAATCAGGGTTGTTGGCAAACAGCGCATTGGCTGCTTCGACACACAGGTCCGAGGTTTCCTGCCCGTCGTCTTTGCGTGGCAGGAAGGCGGAACCGATCTTGCCGAGGATGAATTCTTCATCCTTCTCGAATTTTGCACCTTGTGCGTAATTGTCTATGCCGGCTACAGGAACGTAGCTCGCAATGCTTTTTATGCCAATCATTACGGCTTCCCAATAATAAACAGCCCAATACCACCGCTCGCAAGGATTCGAGGGCGCCGACAAACAGAGAAAAACGTCGCCCCGAAGCCGCGACAGCGGGAAGAATAAAAGGCTATCACTGGGCCAGAAACAGGCCAGGCGCCACCTTCCCGATTAATACAATACAGTGAAGATGCGCGTTATGACTCACAGGTCACTCTATTTTGCCGAATCAAACCGATAAGGTGTTATTCGACCAAGGACCAGTCCAGTGGGGTTCCACGCGTGATGGCGTGGCGGGCGCGGCGGCCCAGAAGGGTTTCAGCGTGCTTGGGAGCCAGGCCCAGGCCCGGACGGATGGCGCGCAGATTGGCCGTGGTGAAGGGCTCACCGGCGACCATGTCCTGGGTGACATAGAGCGAGCGACGGTACACCAGGGATTTGCGTTCGGCTTCCGTCACGCCGTAATGCACCTGGCCCATCGCCTGCCACGCACGCTCCGTCTCGACGACCAGGCTGGCAAGTTCCGCCGGTTCCAGCGAGAAACTGGCGTCCACACCACCGGCCGCGCGGTCGAGGGTGAAATGCTTCTCCACCACCGTCGCCCCCAGCGCCACCGCGGCCACGGAAACACCGACACCCATGGAGTGATCAGACAAACCGACCTGGCAACCGAACAACTCACGCAGATGGGGAATCGTGCGCACATTGCTGTTGGCCGGGGTCGCTGGATACGTGCTGGTGCATTTGAGCAACACCAGGTCCTTGCAACCGGCCTCACGGGCCGCGCGCACGGTTTCGTCGAGCTCGGCGATGCTGGCCATGCCGGTGGAGATGATCAACGGCTTGCCCGTGGCGGCGACCCGGCGAATCAGCGGCAGGTCGGTGTTCTCGAAACTGGCGATCTTGTAGGCCGGCACGTCGAGGCTTTCGAGGAAGTCGACGGCGCTGTCATCGAATGGCGTGGAGAATGCCAGCATCCCCAGTTCCTTGGCCCGGGCGAAAATCGGCGCATGCCATTCCCACGGTGTATGCGCCTTTTCGTACAAGGCATACAGCGATGTGCCTGCCCACAGACTGTTGGGGTCCTTGATGAAGAACTCACCTTCGGACAGGTCCAGGGTCATGGTCTCGGCAGTGTAGGTTTGCAGTTTCAAGGCATGGGCGCCGGCCTTCGCCGCCGCTTCGACGATTTGCAGCGCCATGTCCAGCGACTGGTTATGGTTGCCACTCATCTCGGCAATGATGAAGGGTGGCGCGTCAGCACCGATCAAGCGGTTGCCGATCTTGAAACTAGTCATTGCGGTGATCCTTCAATACGCGCGTGAACGCGCAGGCACTCTGGGTAAAACCGGCCTCGCGAAAGACCTTCAGCGACGGCTGGTTGGACGGCAAAACCTGAGCGGTGATGGCGGTCAGTTGTGGCCATTGACGGGTGACGAAGGCCTCGCCCCGCGCCAGCAGCGCCCTGCCCCAGCCCAAGCCGAAACGGTCTTCGAACAGATAAATCGACACTTCGGCTTCAACGCCACGCCGGTCATAACGCAACACCCCTACCGGACCGTCATCCGCCTCGGCGATCAATAACAAGCGCTGATCATTGCTCAGGCTGGCGATCAGCCAGTTTTGATGGGCTTGCCGGTCAATGACGCGGGTCTCCAGCGACCAGCGCCGCACGGCTTCGGCATTGCGCCCCTCGAACAACAACGTCGAGTCGTTCAGGGTCGCCGGGCGTATCTGTAAAACCGCACCGGCCAATGCAGCCGCCACGCGCTGTGCGCCGCGGCCATCGACCAATTGCCGGGAGCGTTCGGCGAGGCTCTGGCGCAAGCCTTGATTGTCCGCGACAAAACCCACGGCCTGACGCAATTGCTCAACACTGACCTGCTCACGCGGCCCCAAGTAGACATGGCTCCCCGCTGCCGCCATGACGTCGCCATTGGCCTGCTGATTATTCGACACGGCAATGCAAATCGTCGGCAGCCCCAGGGCCGCCCGCTCCCAGCTAGTACCGCCACCGGCACCGACAAACAGGTCGGCCTCGGTCATCAACCGGTAGAAGTCGCTGACAAAACTGTGCAAACGCCAATTCGGACGATCCGCCGCCAGCGCCTGCATCTGTTCCCAGGCCGGATTATCGGCACCGGCCACAAAATCGACGTCCAGATTGTGGAAATCCACCATCGCCAACATCGCATGGTGCGTCTGCATCGCCGCATCGAAACCACCGAAGTTCACCAGCACCCGTTTGGCCTGCGGTTTGATCTCGATGGCCGCGCAGTTGAACTCATCACGCAGCATCGCAAAACGCGGGCCGAGCAACGTCTGGCAATCCGGCGGCAGCAGCGAGGCGTAGGCCGCAGACGTGCCGGAGAGGTTCTGATTGAGCAGCAGATCAGCGTCGTAGGTGCGCGTCGCAAGGTCATCCACCACGGCGATCCGGGGCGCCCAGCGCCGGGCTGCGGTTTGCCAGTGATGATCGAGGCCATAGTGGTCGACGATGATCCAGTCGAACGCTGGCTGGTCTTCCAGCGCCTGTGCCAACGCGTCGATGTCCGCTTGCCACGGCAGCATCGATTCGATGGCTTGTTGCGGGTCTTCATCGGGATAACGATCGGGCAGCGCAAAGGTTTCAAAACCTTCGCCAGCCAGAGCGTCCAGTCGATGCCCCGGAAGCAGACGACAGGCAAACGCCACGTGCGCCCCCTGCTTGCGCAAGGTTCTGGCCAGTGGCAACAGGCGCGCGATATGGCCGCTTCCAATGGTCGGCGAGGCGTCGGAACGAATCAGCACTCTCATTGCACTTCACCACCGGCTTTCAATGCGGCGTAAAGGTATTCGGCGCGCGTCCAGTCTTCAACGGTGTCGATGTCTTGCACCAGATGCCGCGGCAGAATCACCGGCAGGCTCGCCGGGGAAAACAGTACGTCGCCGCGCAACCAGGCTTCGCGGCGGCCCCAGTAAAACTGGCCGGCGTCCTGAAAGGCTTCGGGTAAATCCTGGGAACGGGTTGTGCGAAATTCCGGGTAAAGCGAAGTCAAGGCGCCCTCTTCGTCGAGGGTCAAGGCACGCTGCACCGGGAAGCCGAAACTGGCGACCGAGAACGCAAACGATTTGTCCGAATGCCGCTCCAGCACGTCCAGCCCCTGGCGCAGATACCGCGCTTGCAACAGCGGCGCGGTCGCGTAGATGCAGCAGGCAAAATCGAACGCGGGCAGTTCATTCAAGGCATGAACCATCACCGCTGCCGTGCCGGTGAAATCATCCGCCAACGACGCCGGCCGCATGAACGGCACGTGAGCCCCATGCGCCCGGGCAACCTCGGCAATTTCTTCATCGTCGGTGCTGACAACCACCTCATCGAACAGCGCCGAATCCAGCGCCGTACGAATCGAGCGAACGATCATCGGCACGCCGTCGAACGGCTTGAGGTTCTTTCGGGGTATACGCTTGCTGCCGCCGCGCGCAGGAATAATGGCAACGCTGCTCACAGCCCACCTTGCAATACGCGAGGATAAATCATCATGTTCAACCCAGAATTCGCCTCAAATGCCCCACCACTTCTTCTTGCTCTGCATCCGTCAGGTCGGGATAAAGCGGCAAGCTGATAGCCTCGGAAAAATATCGCTCGGCCTGCGGAAAGTCTCCGTCCTTGAAACCCATCTCACGGTAGTACGGCTGCAAATGCACCGGGATGTAATGCAGGTTCACGCCCAACCCGGCAGCCCTCAGCGCTTCGAATACCTGCGTCTGGCTGAGGTTGGTCCGCGACAGTTGCAACCGCACCACATACAGGTGCCAGGCCGACTCGGCGCCCGGCTGAGCCACCGGCAACGTCACCGCGATACCGCCCAGCAGTGTTTCATAACGCGCTGCCAGCTGACGACGCTTGGCGACAAACGCATCCAGGCGCGCCATTTGCGACACACCCAGCGCGGCGTGCAAATCGGTCATGCGGTAATTGAAGCCCAGCTCCAGCTGCTGGTAGTACCACAACCCTGATGCAGGCACGTTCATCTGCGCCGGATCACCGGTAATGCCGTGGCTGCGCAGGCGCCGCAAACGCTCGGCGAATTCCGGGCGATTGGTCAGCACCATGCCACCTTCGGCAGTGGTAATGATCTTGACCGGGTGAAAGCTGAAAATCGTCATGGCCGCGTATTGACCACAACCAACCGGCCGCCCCAGATACGAGGCGCCCACCGCATGCGAGGCGTCTTCGATCAGCGTGAAACCATAGCGCTCGGACAGTTGCGCGAGGGTGCGCATGTCACAGCTCTGCCCGGCGAACGCGACCGCCACCACCACTTTGGGCAGCTTGCCCGCAGCTTCGGCAATCTCGAGCTTCTCTGCGAGCAACCGCGCATCCATGTTCAGGGTGTGCGGATCAATGTCGACGAAATCGACCTCGGCGCCACAATAACGGCCGCAATTGGCCGACGCGACGAAGGTATTGGGACTGGTCCAGAGCCAGTCACCCGGGCCCAGCCCGGCGGTCAGGCAAGCAATGTGCAGCGCCGCCGTGGCATTGCACACCGCCACGGCATACTCGGCCTGACAGCGTTCGGCCAAGGCTTTTTCGAAGCGCTCAATCGTCGGGCCTTGAGTCAGCCAGGGCGAGTTGAGCACTTCCATGACCGCGTCGATATCGGTCTGATCAATGTTTTGTCGGCCGTAAGGAATCCGGTAGGGCATCATGGCCGTGACTCAACACAATGCCCAACCAGCGTGTACGCATGAGCGTCCTTGAACATCATTTTGCTGTTGCACATGTGTGGAGTCCTTTTGCTGATCAGACAGCTTAAGCGAGCAACTGCGCCCAGTTCACACCGGAGGCTGCGCCGAGGGTAAAGCCCTTGCCGGTCAAGGCCAGGTTCTGGTTGTACGATGCGTCTTGAGTGAAGCGCGCGCGCCACTTGTCTTGCAGGGCCGCGGCTGTTTGCGGTGCATCCGGCAACAAGCCCGGGTGCAGCATCTGTGCTTGTGGGCACCAGACGATCAGGTAACCGGCATCGGCGGCTTTCAGGCACAGATCAATGTCGGCAAACGCTTCGTCGAAATGCTCTTCGTCCAGACCGCCAACGGCCTCGTACAGCTCCTTGCGCACCATCATGCAAGCGCCCGACACCGCCGAGTAGTTCTGCTCGACCTGGTGACCGTTCATGTAACCCTTGGCATCTTTGCGCTCATCAATGAACACCGAACCGATCACGCCGTTCAAGCCAAGCACCAGGCCGGCTTGCGTGGTGACGCCACGGAAGTCCATCAGCTTGCCGCCGACAATCCCGACTTCCGGACGCTGGGCCTGATTGAGCAAGCTGTCGAGCCAGTTGGAGTTGACCACTTCGGCTTCGGCCGACATCAACACCACATAAGCGCCCTTGGCCTCACTGACCGCAAAGTTATACAGCGCCGAAGCGCTCAATCGCTTACCGGTGCGCAAGATGCGCAGGCGATCACCCTTGCCTTCCAGGCTGGTCAGCCAGCTCGCCAGTTCTTCGGACTGACTGTGGTTATCGGCGATCAGGATTTCATGCTGCTGGTAACGGGTACGTTGCAGCACGCTGACCAACGCGCGTTGCAGGTGCTCTAAATTGTCCTGGCTGTGCAGGATGATCGAGACCTTTGGCCGCGCGGCGTGCTGGTAATCGATCTGCCAGGTTTGGGGCAGCTCGGAGCTGACCTGACCGCGATAACCACGTGCCGTCAGGTGACGGGTCAGGGTTTGACGCTCGTGAGGGTTTTCCTCGGCGGACGCCGCGTTGCAGATCAGCAGCGGCTCGGCCAGATGCGCCAGGCCACCCAGACCGCCGTCTTCGATCAGGCGCAGCAACAGGTCGAACTCCAGCGCCGACAGGTATTCAGCCGAGTAGCCACCCGCGTTTACCCACACGTCACGCTGGATCAGCCAGTGCCGGGCCATCAGCGACGGCACGGTTTGCAGCAGATCAAGGTTGACGCCTGGACGGAACACATCTGCCAGGGAGCCGTTTGCCTGACGCTGGAGTTCGTCCATCGCCACGGCACGAATGCCTTCGGCACCCATCAGCTCCAGGCTGGCGCGCAGCAGGCCGCTGGCGGTGAACTGATCACCGGCCTCGGCCAGCACCAGCCAGTCGGCGGTGGACTGTTTAGCACTCTGGTTGATGCGATCGACGTAATTGGTCGCGGTGACTTTGACAAAATGCACGGTGTCGCGCGACGTGGTGGTCGCCGGCAAATCACCGGTGGTGAACACCACGACTTTGAACGCCTTGCAGTGACCAGCGACCAGGCTGTCGAAGGTGGTCTGCAACTTGACCATGTCGGCGTCGAGGTCCAACAGCATGATTCCGAACTGCGGGCCGCCATTGCGTTTACGCAGCTGCGCCTCAATCACCTTGAGCTGTTTGGCATCGGGGTTGCGCGCCTCCAGCCAGTTGAGCAAGCGCCCGGATGGCATGTTCTCGAACAACGATTGTTCGTCCTGTGCCGGTACCGACGCCAGGCGCTCGGCCCAGGCCTGCAGCTTGAGGCCTTCTTCGGGCTCATCGGAATCCTTCAGCGACTCGACCAGACCCGCAACCACCGTGCGGTTGAACGCATACAGGCTCAGGGCTTCCCACAGACGGCTGCGCAAGGTGCGCTCGTTGTCGTTGGGGTGCACGCGCATCAGCTCATGCTGCTTGAGCAAAATGCCTTCCAGTTCCTGCAACTGCAACTTGCCGGCCGGCATGGTGTGCAGCAGGAATTCGAACTCCGTCAGCAGATCGAAAACCGGCTGGTTGTAAAACGGCATCTCGACAAACTGCTCGGTATTGAACGTACGTACCGGCTCTTTGCCGGCCTCCAGCCAGGCCGACGTGAAAATCAGCGTCCCCTTCAGCGAACGCATGTTATTCAGGCAGTCGGCCATGGTGGCGAAACTGTCCAGCGCCACCTGCTTGCCTTCGTCCAGGGTCTTGTGGGCCATGCCGGTCGGCAACGACGCCAGAAACTCGGCAAAGCGCTCGCGGTCGGCCACGGTTTTCGCGTCCTTGAGCGTCAACACCGTCAGCACGTTGGTGTTGTGCTCCGAGGAACCGTAAGGGATTTCCCGCACGGCAAACGGGATCGGCAAGATCCGCGCCTTGGCACGCGCGAGCATGTAATAGGCATGGCCGATTTCCTGCCATTCGAAGCTGGTGCCCGGCAGCAACGCGTTGTGCCAGTCCTGCAGCAACTCGGTGCGGCTGACCGCGTAGAACGGCGGCAGGAAGTGCCCCATAAATTGCGTCAGGCGTTCTTCGGCCGACTCCGAGCAATAGTCCTCCGGGCCCTTGCGGTCGCGGCGGAAGTAATTCACTTCCGTGGCGCGCGCCAGGTACATGATCCCGTAGCCGTGGCACATGCCGTAGTCGGCGTTGTCTTCAAGAAACTCCAGCGACTCGGTGACCGCCTCATGCAGCAGGAAATCGTCATCGGCGGCCAGCACCATGTACGGCGTGGTCACCTGATTCACGCCATAGGCGAGTTTTTCCTGCAACCCGGTGTAGGTGAATTGCGGCAGGTGCCGGTAATCGACCATCGGGTAATCACGGGTGATGTCGTCGTCGCTTTTCAGCGAAGAGTCCAGGACCAGAATCGTGCAGGGATAGCTGCTGTAATACTGCAAGGTGCGCCGCAGGTAGGCGTTGCGGTTGTGGGAAATCACCACCACCGTCAACCGTTCATTCAGCGGTGCCACATCGTTTCGAGCAGTGTTTTGAACGCGCATATTTCTATCCCCACAACCGGCCACGGGCCGAGAACCTACATTCAATTCAAGAGTGATTAACGAACGCGACGCAGATAGCCATCCGGCGCCACGGTGATCAGCAGCTTGTTCTGCAACTGACGGTCGATTTCGAAGTCAGCGTTTTCTTCCAGGTATTTCCACACGGCGGTCTTCGGGTTGTCGCCCGGGCCCCATGGACGGTCCGGGAAAAAATCGGCCGGCATGTCTTCAACCACGGTGTCCATGACCACGCAGTAGCTGTCAACCGACACCAGCGGTGCGTACAGGCGCAGCTCTTCCAGCACGTGATCGTGGGTGTGGTTGGAGTCGAGCACGAGGATGACTTTCTTGCCTTCGGCAGCAGCGCGCACTTGTGCGGCGATAGCCTCGTCGATGCTCGAGCCTTCGATCATTTTGATGCGCTTGCTCATCGGGTGGCTTTCGATGGCTTCGCGGTTATGCGGGCGAATGTCGAGATCGATGCCCAGCACTTCACCGTGGCCTTGCAGTTCCAGCAACGAGGCGTAGTAGATGATCGAACCGCCGTGGGCGATGCCACATTCAATCACCAGGTCGGGTTTGACCTGCCAGATGATTTCCTGCATCGCCATCATGTCTTGCGGCAGCTGGATGATCGGACGGCCCATCCACGAGAAGTGGTAGCTGTACTTGTGCTTGGCCGATTGATTGAAGAAATCCTGGGCCAGACCGGTGAGTTTCTGGTCGTCGCCCTGAGCGGCGATTTGTTCTGCGCACTCGGCTTCGAAGGCTTTATTGATGGTGTTGTCAGTCATTTTTCTAATCTCAATAGTCACTGGAACGAAGCGCTGTCGACGGCGTGATAGACATAGCGTCCATCGGTCATCCGCTTGATTTCTTCGAGGTAGTTGGAATTCATTACAAACAGGTGGGCGCCTTCGGGCAGCGCGTCCATGGCCTCTTGCGGCGAGGACACACGCACGCCGCTCAGAGGCAGATAACGGCCCTGCTTCGCCGGATTGATGTCGACCACGCGATCCACTGCCACACCGGCCCTTTGCAGGAACAGCGAATAGATCACGCCTTTGGACGATGCGCCCCAGATCGCCGAACCTTGCTCGGGTGCGTCCTGGATAATCTGTACCGCACGCGCAAGGCTTGCGGTGAAACCGTCAGGCAGCGCCAGGCGTGGCACCGGTTGTTCCGGGGTCAGGCGCAAGGTCGCAAGGTCAGCAACGATGTACAGGTACTGGCCGCCGAACAGGTGCCCGGCCTCGTGCACGGTGCCGAACATCCGGCGCAGGTCATCGAGGCGGAAGTAATTGACGTGCTCGTAGAACAGGTCGAACCAGGCTTTGTGCTCGAGGATCCAGTCGAAGCACGGCACTTCGATGTAGATCTGCCCGCCCTGATTGGCGTCGGCAATCTCGGCGAGAAAACTCACCGGGTCCTGAATGTGTTCCAGCACATGGCGCAGCACGATGGCGTCCGCCGCCAGGCCAAGGCCACGGGTGAACGGTGCCTTGATCACGTCGGCGTTGTCGCCTTCGTAGGCCGGGTCGATGCCGGTGATGGCGTAGCCCAGGCCTTTGAGCAATTCGAGGAAGTAGCCCTTGCCGCAGCCGACTTCGATCAGTTCCCGACCCTTGAAGTGGCGAGCAATAATGCCCTCGACATCACCCAGGTGCTTCTGGAACTGCCCCGAATGCGCCTGCTCGTTCTGGTAGTCGGCGTCGTAGCTCAGCTTGTCGGCATCGAAGGCCTGGTTGAAGATCAACCCGCTCTTTTCATCCTGCACCAGGACCATGTCGGCACACGCCGAAGCCCTGGCAGATTCGGGATCGGCAAAGGTGCGGTTTTGCAACACCGGCAGGTCGGCGACCCGATACAACTCATGCCTCATGCGATGCTCCCAGTAACTGCTGCAAACGGTCCGCCACGCCCCAGAACGCCATCGGTTCGTGGGTCGGGTACGGGTAGTGACCGAGGTTCAAATGGATCGACGCGCCGCGCTCACTCAGCCGTTGCTCGACCAACGCCCGCACCGAAACCGGCTGGCCGCTGGCGCAATTGATCACGCCATCGAATTCACGCTGCTGCACGATAGCGGCGAGGTAACCGGCCGCGGTTTCAATCGCCAGGTAATCACGCAATTGCTCACCGGCCGACATGTTGAAACTGTCATCGCCAGCGTCGATGGCGCGGTCCAGCGCGGCGAGCAAACTGTTCGGGTTTTGCCCTTCGCCATGCAGGTAAAACAACCGCGCCCATTGCAGGGTGAACGGTTGGACCTGCTGCAGGTTTTGCAGAAACAGGCGCAGGGTATTTTTCGCCAACCCGTACGGGTTGCTCGGCTGCGGCGCGGTGTGCTCGCTGAGCGGGCCGCTCTGCATGCCGTACTCAAAACAGGTGCCGGTGACCAACACGTGCGAGACGCCCGCCTCGACCGCGCCCTTGATGAACCGGTAATCGGCCATCAAGTTATGCTCGAAGTGGAACAGCGCCCGATAGTTCGGCAGCCCTGGCCAGGCCAGATGCACCAACGCGTCGATGCCATCGGTCAATGCAGCGATGCTCAGATCGTCGGCGTGAATATCCGCCGCGACGAACTCCACGGCATTGATCCACGGCATGGTCGCGGCAGTCTCGGTGTTGCGCGCCACGGCGCGGACTTCGCAGCCACGGGCGAGCAAGGCTGCGACCAGATGACGGCCGACAAACCCGGTGGCACCGGTCACGAGTACTTTCACAGCACGGTCAACTCAGGCACAGCGATCACGAATCGCCCATCCCACTGACGCACCTGGGCCAGTTGCTGACTGACTTCGGTCAGCAGGTTCCACGGCAGCACCAGGACGTAATCGGGTTTCTCGAGGTCGATCTGTGCCGGCGAGACGATCGGAATGCGACTACCCGGCAAATACTTGCCCTGCTTGTGCGGGTTGGCATCGGCCACCCACGCCAGCAAGTCCGGTTTGACCCCGGCGTAATTGAGCAAGGTGTTGCCCTTGGCCGCGGCGCCGTAACCGACGACACGCTTGCCGTCGGCCTTGGCCTGCAGCAGGAAGCGCAGCAGTTCGTGTTTGATGCGTTCGGCGGCGGGTGCGAGGGTCGCGTAGTACTCGGCGGTTTTTACCCCGGCGGCGAGTTCGGCTTGCAGTTGCTTGGCAACCGTTGGCTGTACGTCGCGGCCTACACCGTCGGCACGCTGGACGAAAACCCGCAGCGAGCCGCCATGGGTCGGCAACTGAGCGACGTCGAACACCTGAAGACCGTTGCGCTCGCACAAGGTCTGCACAGCGGTCAGCGACAGGTAGGAATAATGCTCGTGATACAGCGTGTCGAACTGCTGGCCAGCCATCAGCGTCAGCAGTTGCGGAAACTCGAACGTCGCCACGCCGGTCGGCTTGAGCAAGGTGGCAAAACCACCGAGGAAATCATTGATGTCCGGCACGTGGGCCAACACGTTGTTGGCGGCCATCAGGTCGGCGGACCAGCCTTCGCTGACCAACTGCGCCGCGGTGTCGCGACCGAAGAACAGTTCACGAATCTCCAGGCCTTTGTCCCGCGCCGCTTGCGCAGTGCTGCGAGTCGGCTCGACGCCCAGGCACGGAATGCCGCGTCCGGCGACGTATTGCAACAGGTAACCGTCGTTGGCCGCGATTTCCACCACGCGGCTGTCGGCGGTCAGGCCGAAGCGCTCGGTCATCTCGGCGACGTAGCGCTCGGCATGGGCCAGCCAGGTGCTGGAGAACGAACTGAAATACGCGTACTCGGCGTCGAACAGGCTGTCGGCGCTGGTGTAATCCTCGGTCTGCACCAGCCAGCATTGCTGACACACCGCAACCTTGAGCGGCACCCATTGCTCGGCTTGCTCCAGCTGATCGGCGCGCACATAAGCGTTGGACGGCGGCGAGGTGCCGAGGTCGATCAGCGGCAAGGCCAGGGAAGTCCCGCAACCACGGCAATTCATACACGCACTCCAGCGAAGTGGACATCAAGCAAGGGATGGCTGGAATCCCGCGCCGACAGATTATTGACAGGCAACGGCCAGGCAATCGCCAGCCGTGGATCGTTCACGCTCAAACCGCCCTCGTGCACCGGCGTGTAGTCCGCGCTGTGCAGGTAGAGCAATTCGGCATCGTCGGTCAAGGTCTGGAAACCGTGGGCAAACCCGGCCGGGATCAGCAGGCTACGACCGTCACCGGCGCGCAGGTGCTCGGCGTGCCAGTGCAGGAAGGTCGCGGAATCGGGGCGCAAATCCACTGCCACATCCCAGACTTCGCCGCGCAGGCAGGTGATCAATTTGGCTTCCGGCGCGCTCGCATTTTGATAATGCAGGCCACGCACACTGCCCCGCTCACGGGTGCAGGAATGGTTGATCTGCCGGATATGAAACGGTTCGCCGAAGGCGCTCAGGCTGCCTTCGCAGAACAGGCGCGCGAAGTGCCCGCGCTCATCCTCGAAGCGTTTGTGCTGCACGCTGAACAAGCCGGCCAGCGGCAACGGGATTAACGAAAACTCGCTCACAGCGCGCCTCGGTACAGGTTCAACTGGCCCAAAGTGATGGCGCGCATGTCGTCGCCGTTTTGCCAGGCCAGGTGCCAGTCCAGCGTCTGGGTCAGGCACTGCTGCAACGACCAGCGCGGCTGCCAGGCCAACAGCTGACGGGCGCGGCTGCTGTCCAGGCGCAACAGGCCGGCTTCATGCAACTCACTCGGTTCGATGCGCAAGCCACGGGCTTGCGGCCAGCGGTTGGCGAGCAATTCGACGACTTCGCCGACGCTGCACATGTCCGCTTCACTCGGGCCGAAGTTCCACGCACCAGCAAACTCGGGGCCTTGTTCATACAGGCCGGCCGCCAGTTGCAGGTAACCGGCCAGCGGTTCCAGCGCGTGTTGCCACGGGCGCACGGCTTGCGGGTAACGCAAGGTCACCGGTTCGTCGGCGGACCAGGCCTTGAGCACATCGGGAATCAACCGCTCAGGTGCAAAATCACCGCCACCCAGCACGTTGCCGGCCCGGGCCGTGGCCAGGGCCAGACCGTGCTCGGCATACTTTTCAGCCGGGAAAAACGACGCGGCGTAAGACTGTGCCAGCAACTCGCAGCAAGCTTTGCTGCTGCTGTAAGGATCGTGACCGCCGAGGGCTTCGTTTTCGCGGTACGGCCACAGCCATTCCTGATTGGCGTAGACCTTGTCGGTGGTCACCAGCACGCAGGCACGCACGCCGCCGACCTGACGGATCGCTTCGAGCAGATTGAGGGTGCCCATGACGTTGCTGGAGTAAGTCCCCAGCGGGTCGCGATAACCTTCGCGCACCAACGGCTGGGCCGCCAGGTGCAGGACAATTTCCGGTTGGGTCTCGGCGATCAGCTCCAGCAATGCGCCGAGGTCACGCAAATCGCCGCGCTGATCGTTGATGCCTTCGTGCACACGCGCCAGTTCGAACAGGCTCGGCTCGGTGGACGGGTCCAGCGAAAAACCGCTGACCTCGGCACCGAGGCTTTGCAGCCACAACGTCAACCAACTGCCTTTGAAGCCGGTATGGCCGGTCAGCAGGACGCGCTTGCCGCGCCAGAACTCCTGGCTCAGTCCCATTGCTTCCATGGGGCCTCCCCGCTCAGCCACAGCTGTTCAAGGTGGTTTTTGTCGCGCAGGGTGTCCATCGGGTGCCAGAAGCCGTCGTGCTGGAACGCTTGCAACTGTTGCTCGTTGGCCAGCGCGGCCAATGGCTCGGCTTCCCAGGAGGTTTGGTCGTCAGCAATGTAGGGCAGGACTTTGGGCGACAACACGAAGAAGCCGCCATTGATCCAGCCGCCGTCACCGCGTGGTTTTTCGATGAAGCCTTTGACGCTGTCACCGTCGCGTTCCAGGGCGCCGTAGCGTCCCGGTGGCTGCACGGCGGTCACGGTCGCGAGTTTGCCGTGGGTCAGGTGGAAGTCCACCAGGGCACCGATATTGAGGTCTGAGACGCCGTCGCCGTAGGTGAAGCAGAACGCCTGTTCGCCTTCCAGGTAACGGGCGGCGCGACGCAGGCGGCCACCGGTCATGGTGTCTTCGCCGGTGTCGATCAGGGTCACGCGCCACGGTTCGCTGTAGTTCTGGTGAACGTCCATGCGGTTGTTGGACATGTCGAACGTGACATCCGAGGTGTGCAGGAAGTAGTTGGCGAAGAAGTCCTTGATCGCGTAGCCCTTGTAGCCAAGGCAGATCACGAAATCGTGAATGCCGTGGGCGGAGTACTGTTTCATGATGTGCCAAAGAATTGGCTTGCCGCCGATTTCGATCATTGGCTTGGGCTTGAGGTGCGACTCTTCGCTGATCCGCGTACCGAGACCACCCGCCAGAATTACTGCCTTCATCGCTGTCCTCTTGCTCTTCGCGCGGTTTGGCCAGCCCCGTCAGGGTTGGCGAACCGTCAGATGCACATCATTAACCCGCAGCCACTGGGGCCTTCACGCCTGTTGAGGTGAAGGATTTATGGCGATATGTGGGGGACTTGCAGGAAGTGAGCCAATTGCTTGGGGTGGGCGACTGATGGGAGTTTGGGGGTTAGCTTTGGGTTTGAGTGCATATCCATTGCTTCGGTAACGGCTGCTTTTGGTTTCGCTCTTACAGCGACTCACTTTTCCAGACGCCGGAATGCCGGCCCAGCGAAAAGTAAGCAAAAGGCTTTGCCCCTCCATTCGGTGCCTCGCTTAGGCTCGGCATGCCCTCACTCCGGCATTGCTCCGGGGGCCCGCCGCCATCGGCCATCCATGGCCGGGGGCGGCTACCGCGGCATCCTTGCCGCGGTGCCCCCTACGCAACGCCTGCATTCGGCCTCTGGGAAAGGGGCAACAGATCAAGATCAACGTCAAAAACCGAAGCAACGGCAACGGCAAGATCAACAGCTTCGCGAGCAAGCCCGCTCCCACATTTGAACAGGATGCATCCCCGGGAGATTGGTTGACTGTCAGGCCGCCATCGCAGGCAAGCCAGCTCCCACAGGGATCGTCTACATCGGATAGATATTGGTCGGCTGACAGGACGCCATCGCTGGCAAGCCAGGCTCCTACAAATAGATCGGTGTACAGCCCTTGCTTCTCACCACTCAACAGGCCGAGCGTTAGCTCGCCTGCAGCTTTTGATGTTGAGGCACCGCCCCCTCGAGAGGCCGAGTGGAGGTTCTGCGCAGTGGGCAACCCGGCAAGGATGCCGGGTTAGCCGCCCCCGGCCATGGATGGCCGATGGCGGCGGGCCCACGGAGCAGGACCGGAGCGAGAGCATGCCGAGCCTAGGCGAGGCACCGAACGAAAGGGGCAAATGCGCTTTGGTTACTTTGGCGCTCTTCCAAAGTGACTCGCTGTAAGAGCGAAACCATAAGCCGCCGTTACCGCAGAAACGGATATGTACACAGACCGAGAAAAAAATCAGTCCGGCAACCACCCCCACAACCAGTGCTGAAGATTATCCCCGCGCAACATGAAATCCCGATGCACCGCCTCACGCAGTTGATCCCCCATCCGATAACTAGCATCCGGATCCGCCAGGTGCATGCGAATCGCCTGCAACCACTCCTCCGTGCTATTGCTCAAAATCTTGGTGCAAGGCAGAAACCCGTCATACGCACGAGTATCCGTGCAGATCACCGGATACCCACAAGCTCCATACTCCAGCAACCGCAAATTACTCTTGCAGTCGTTGAAGATATGAAACTCCAACGGCGCCAACGCCAAATCAAGGTTCAGACTCGCCAGCTTGTACGGGTAACTTTGCAGATCGATCGTGCCATGGAACTCATGAATGTACGGACGCAAAGCCTCCGGACACATGCCAAAGAAAACCCAATCCACCTCGTTCGCCAACTCACGAACCACGTCGGCAATGATCTCCAGGTCGCCGGTATGACTCGTACCACCACCCCAGCCAACCCGCGGCTTTTTCGAGGTGCGGCGCTGACTGGTCAACGTCGCCCACGGCTCCGGTGGCAACATATTGGGCACCACACGAATCTCGCTGTGCATGCTCGACAACACATCAGCCAGCGCCTGCGTGGTCACCACCACGCGATCACACAGACCAATACCCTCACGCAACATCTGCTCCGTGTTGGCCGGTTTGTTGCGCGCGTGGCTGTTCTTTTTCGGCGTGCTGACAATGTAGTCATCCAGCTCGAAAATCCGCAGCGCATTGGAGTACTTCTTCATCCGCAGAATGTCGGCTGCCGAACCTTCGCTGTAGCGCCCCTGCAAAATAATGGTGTCCGGCGACAGGCGCTCGATTTCCACCGTCGACGGCGACTCGTAAGCCACCCGCGAAATGACCCGCCCCGCCGCCTCAAGCTCCGCCAGCGGCGCGGTCACGCGGTAATGCCCGATCGCCGACTCGTTGACCGGCAGGCCGAGAATCAGCGGCAAGTCGCGGTGGCAGAACGGGTTCCAGTTGTGACGCAGCGAAGGCTCCAGGCTGAAGCTCGCGACGCCGAGGGTCAGCGCCGGGTTGTACGCCGGATCACGGGAGATTTTCGGCAGCCACTTCAGGTAGAAACATTCCTGCTCGGCCACCTGAGCCTGAACATCGACCTGCGTCAGGGCTGGCGCAGTGTCTTCACCCATCATCACAGTCGCAAAAGGCGTCCAGACGATCAGGTAACCGTTTTTATCGGCCCTCAGGCACAGGTCAACACCACTGAGCCCCAAGTTGAATTCAGCCTCATCCAGCTGACCGAGGCTGTCGAACACTTCTTTACGCACCATCAGGCAATCACTGCTGACCGCGCTCCAGTTCTGCGCCACTTGCAGGCGCTGCATGTAGCCACGCGCACTCGCATGCTCGCCGATAAACGCCGAAGTGGCGGGCCCGGCCAACCCTAGAATCAAACCGGCGGAGACAATCGCACCATTGGAATTGAGCAACCGCGCACCGACCACGCCCACTTCCGGACGCTGTGCGTGGTTGAGCAGTTCGGCGAGCCAGTCGCCGGCATAAATCACGCTGCGCGGGTTGAGCGTCAACAGGTACTCGCCCCGCGCCTGGCTGGCGGCGAAATTGACCAGAGCGGCCTCGCCGAAACGCCCGTCATAACGCAGGACGCGCAGCAACGCGGCGCCCAGTTGAGACATTGCGCCCAGCCACTCGGCCATCGCCGAATCGCCCTGCCCTTCATCGACAATCAGGATTTCGTACTCGGTGTACGAAGTCTGCTCGATCAAGCTTTCGGTGCAGCGCTGCAAGGCCCCCAGCGAGGTGCCCGCGGCGATGATGATCGAGACCACCGGCCGGTGCGCGTGCAGGTAATCGATGCGCTTGAGCAGCGGCAAATCGACGTTGCGAATCCGGTGTTCCAGACCGATGCGGTCAAGGTGGGCACTGACGACGGCTTCACTGCCTTCGATCACCTCAGGCAACGATAGCCAATCGGCGTAAGTCTGTGTCGACTCCACCTGAATCTCGGCGATGTGCTCGATGGTGTGCAACCCGGCTTCTTCCGCCAGGCGCCAGAGCAAATCATGCGGGGCCAACTCGCCGTAAGCCGAATCAAAACCGCCCACCGCCAAAAAGCGTTGGCGCTCGAATGCAAGGGTCCGACCGACGTAAGGGTAGGAACGCATGAGGTCAAGGTTGAAGCCTGGTTTGAACACCGGCTCGGCGGACTCACCTTCCACCAATGCACCTTCATCGCTGTACGCGCAGAGCATGCCCGGCGTGCCGGCAATGCGTTCAGCCAACACCAGCAAAGACGACTCGCGCAAGGTGTCGCCCGCGCGCAGCAGGTAGAACCAGTGCGCGCCTTCCAGTTGCGGAATCACGCCATTGAGTTGATGGGCCCAGTTGTCCTCAAGCGGCAATTGCAGCACGTTATCGGCGCCATCGCAGTCCGCGTTGGACAGCACGACAACCGCTTGCGGCGCATACAGTTGCGTGCCGAGGCTGGCCAGCGTGGCGTTCAGGGCGACGCTGTCAGACTCGGTGTCGATGATGATCGGCACCAGGTTCGGACGCACGGCCCAACGGCTGATGGTTTCCGGCATGTGCCGGGTTTCCGCCGGAGTGAAGTGGCGGCTTGCCAGCCACTCGCGGTAGAACTCGGCATAGCTGTCGCTGCTTCCGCCCACACGACCGTTGACCACGGTGTTGCGGCTGCCCAGCACGCGCACCACGCACAACTCTTCCCACTGGCGCGGTTCTTCAAGGGCCTTGCTCAGTTCGACGCAGCGCACCCAACCTGACGCCGGGGCTGATTCGCCACCGCGCGAGGTCAGCATTTGCATCAGCCATTCCCATTCCTGCACCGCGGCACGGGTCATTTCCGTGGTCTTGCTCAGGCGTTCCGGGTACAGGCGCTCGGTGCTCTGCACGGTGTTCAGCACCGCCATGTTGCCGCGACGCAGCAGGCACACGAACAAGGCGAAATCGAGCATCGCGACAAAGCCCGTGCCTTCCTGCGTCAGCGCCGGCAATAGCTCCAGCACATCGGCACGGCGCATCAGGGTGGAGCTGAAGTTGCCGATGAAGTTCTTCGGCGTGTTCTCGAAAATCTCCAACATGTCATCGCCCTTGAGCACTGCATCAAGGGGCGAAAAACGGCAGTTATCGATGCGTGGCGGCAGGATGAAATTGTTCGCGTCGCTCATCATGCGCAGGCCGCACACGAGGGTGACTTCGGGATAGTCGATCAGCGCCTGGGCTTGCAACTCGATGCTCGGCACGAACAGACGGTCGTCGTCGCACAGCACTTTGATGAACTCGCCTCGCGCTTCCTTGACGCAACGCAGCACGTTCTTTTGCAGACCCAGACGCTTGGGGTTGCGCAGGTAACGAACGGGGTGTGCAGGGTCGGCAAAGGACTTGACGATCTTGTGGATTTCGTCGGAGGACGAATCGTCACAGATGACGATTTCAACGTTCTCATAGCTTTGAGCGAGCGAACTTTCCAGCGCCTGACTGAAGAAGCGCGGGTTGAAGGCGGGGATGACGATGCTGACTAGAGGGCGTTGATTCACGACAGAACTCTCGAGCGGCGCGCCTCTGCCCTTTCAGGCAGAGGCTGCGGAACCGCTTAGAAAAAGACGGTTGGTAGCTCGACAGGCACAGACTCAGATCTTGTTGAACAAGCCCAGTTGAGCAATCTTGCTGAAGGCCAGTTGCGACGCTTGCAACATGGTTTGCTGCAAGGTCAGGCGAGTCATCACTTCGGCCGGATCGGAATCGCGGATCGCCGACTGGGTCTGGGTGTTGGCCAAGACCAGGCTCTGGTTGGTTGCGCTCTGGGTATCCAGCGCGTTGCCGCGACCGCCCACCGAACTCAGAGAACTGGACAACTGATCGCTGCCGCTCGCCAGGTTGCCGATGCCCGAGGCCAGTGCTGCCTGAAACTTCTGGATCGCGATCGGGTTGTTATTGAAGGGTGTGTTGAGCGCGGTTTTCAGCTGGTTCACGGTTTCCAGAATGTTCTGGGTTTCGTGGGTGTTGACCGCCACGCTGAACTGATCACCGGCACCCGGCGTACCGGCCAGGGTGAAACTCACGCCCGAAGCGGTGGCGACACCAGCAACCACAGTGCCGGAAGACACAGGCTGGCTGTTAGGCGTCAACGGTGCGGCATACAGGTCGAACGCGGTGGCGCTGGTGAACTTCATCACCGCCGAACCGGTCGGGAAACTGGCGTGGTAATTCACCGGGTTGGTGATGTTGCTGGCGGTGACCTGAGTCGCGGTCGGGTTGCCCGGGCTGCGGGTCGCCGTGAAGGTGTCAGGCTTGGCCGCCAGGGTAAAGGTGTGGCCCGGCAACACGGTGGCAGCGGTATCACCGGCCGCCAGGTTGATGTTCAGGTTCAGGTCGACACCACGGAACGACACGGTCTGGCCGGTTTTGGTGGTCGGGTCGAACGCACCGCCCTGGCTCGCTTCGGCGGTCACGTCGTTGCCGCCCGAGTCGGTGATTTTCAACTGGGTGCCGCTGACGAAATCGACGGTGTACGGCTCGCCGGCGCGGAACTTGTTGTTGTAGGTCACGCTCGACGACACCTGACCGTTGGACAGGACGACGCGACCGTCATCCACCGCTGGCGCGGTCATCGTGACCTGGCTGCGGCTGGTGTTGATCGCCTGCTGGAACACTTCCCAACCGGTGCTGTTGGTGGCCATCGACATGGTGTCGCCAATTGCCAGGTCGAGGGTGACCTGGTCGCCATTGTAGCTGTAGGTGCCGTCGGCGTTTTGCGTGAACGGGACGGTGTCACCCTTGGAACCGGCGAAAATGTACTTGCCGTTCTCGTCCTTGGTGTTCATCAGGCTCAGCAACTGACCTTCGATCTGGCCCAGCTCGGAAGCGTTGGCCTGACGGTCGGCGTCGGTGTAACCGGCGTTGCCGGCACCGATGGCCAGTTCCTGGGCGCGCTGCAACACGTTGGTGATGCTGGTCATGACCGACTCGGTCTGGCCCAGGGTCGCCTTGAGGGTATTGGTGTTGGCTTTGTACTGATCAAGCATCGACGCCTGTTGACCCAATTGCAGCAGGCGCGAAGCACCGACCGGATCATCGGCCGCGGTGTTGACGCGAACCAGGCTGCTTGCCTCTTCGCTGCTCTTGACCACGTTGGAGAAGTTCTTCTGATAGTTGGCAGCAGAGGACTCGTAAAACTGGGCGGTAGAAATGCGCATGGGCTACGACTCCTTAAAGACTGTTGATCAGTGTGCTGAAGATTTCTTGCGCAGCTTTGATGATCTGCGAAGAGGCGGTGTAGTACTGCTGGTATTTGACCAGGTTGCCGGTTTCCTCATCGAGGTCGACACCGGACAACGAGTCGCGGGCATTCTTGGCGTTGTCCAGAATCGCTCCGGTCGCCGCGCTGTCGAGCTTGCCCTGGGCTGCCTTGGCGCCAACACCCTCAACCAGTTTGCCGTAGGCATCTGTCAGGGAAATACCTTTACTGGCGGAACCGGTGTCCACCACCTGCTTGGTCTGCAAGCCGGCCAGCGCGGTGCCGTTACGGTTGTCCAGGGTGCCTGGCTGCGCGATGTTGATATCGATCGCGGTGCCCGTGCCTGGCGAACCGGCCACGGTCATGTCGAAGCTGACGGTACGCTGTACGGCGGGCGGGCCCGGGTCCATGATCGGCGCACCCGTGCCGTCCTTGAGAGGCACGGTCAGGCTCATGGTGTTGTTCTGGTTCGGCTTGATGGTGCCGGTGCTGATCTGCACGCCTTTGGCGTCGAGCAACTGGTAAGGCTGGCTGGAACCATCGGCCGCTGCGGCACCGAACACCACTTTGACTGGCATGGAGGTGTTCATGCCGTTCTGGATAAGGGCGGTCGTGGCCGTGTCGTAGATGTCGAACTTCGTGGTCAGGGTTGGTTGACCGCTGGACGAGATGGTCAGGGTGCCACTACCGCCCGGCGCAATCGCCGCGCTCAACGGTGCCGCAATGGCCAGACGCTTGGAGTCGGTCATCTCGGTCTTGATGTTCGTCGCTGCGTTGCGGGTCGGTGTGATCTTGAACGTGTCGCCGGCCGCAGCCCCGCCACCACTGAGCTTCAACGAGAAACCGTCAATCACCGGCGGCGGCGTGGTCAGGGTGCTGAAAGCGCCCATCGCCGTACCTTCCGGCAGGCGCTGCACGGTGTAGTTGGTGGCGCTGGTGAAGGTGACTTTGTAATCGTTGATGGTCAGCTTGCCGCTGTCCTCGATGCTCACATCGAAGTCGCCGGAACCGACGCTGTTGCCGACAGTGGCAACACTGCGGTCGGCCATCTGTGCAGCGCTGTTGATGCTGTTGAACAGGTTCGAACCGAACGCACCGTTCTTGTCGATGCCTTGGGCTTGAAGGCTGTTCATCTGGTCGGCAACTACCAAGGCCACGCGGCCCAGTTCGTTCATGGCCGGGTCCAGCACGGTGCTGCGATAGCGCAGCAGACCGCCCATTTCGCCACCGGTCATTACCGAAGTAATGTCAACGGTGCTCGAACCACGGTTGAGCTGAATGCCCAAGCGCGATGGATCAGCCTGGCTCGGCACCATTTGCAGGGTGCTGGCGGTGCCGCCCATGACCAGCGGCTGGCCGCTGCCCAGGTACACATCAAGGTTACCGTCGCGCTCGATGACTTGTGCGCCGGTGAACGTCGAGAGCTGACGCACGGTTTCGTTGCGCGCGTCGAGCAGCTCGTTCGGCATGCCGCCGGCCTTGGAAACTTCGGAAATCTTCTGGTTCAACTGCGCCACGGTGGCGGCGAGTTTGTTGACCTGATCGGCCATGTTCGTCAGGTTGCCGTTGATGTTCGCGTTCTGCGCGGTCAACTGGGCGGACACAGAGTTGAAACGGTTGCTCAAGGCCTGGGCATCGCTGAGCAGCAGCTGACGGGATGCATCGTCACCCGGCTTGGCGTTGACGTTCTGCACCGAGGCAAAGAATTTGGTCAGTGCGCCGTTGAGGCCGGTGCCGCTGTCCGACAGCAAGGCGTCGAGCGGGCTGATCTGCCCGGCGTAGGCGGCCGCATCGCTGTTGAGCGAAGTGGTGGTCTGCAATTGCGCATCGAGGTAGCTGTTGTAGACGCGACGCACATCGGCCAGGGTCGTGCCGGTGCCGATGTAGACATTGCCAAAATGATTCGAAGCTTTGGTGCCCTGCACGGTTTGCTGGCGTGAATAACCGGCGGTGTCGGCGTTGGCAATGTTATTGCCGGTAGTCATCAACGAGGATTGGCCAGCGGCCAGACCCGACATCCCGATATTGAGCAAACTCATGGTTCAGACCTTATGCCTTGTGCCTATAGAGGCGTGGTGGAAGCGCCCGCCGCAGCGTAGTTTTGGTAACTCGTCATCTGTTTGGCTATCTGCGAGATCTTGCTTGCGTAAGCCGGGTCGGTTGCATACCCGGCTTTCTGCAACTCGCGTACAAACTGTTCTGGGTTATCGGCCGACTTCACAACATCTTGATAGCGATTATTGGTTTGCAGCAAAGTCACGAGGTCGTGGAAGCTGTCTTTGTACGAGTCGTAGGAACGGAACTCGGCCGTCTCCTTGACCATCTCTCCGTTGCGGAATTCGCTGGTGATGGCTCGCGCCGAATCGCCCTTCCAACTGGTGCCGGCCTTGATGCCGAACAGGTTGTGACTACTGCTGCCGTCCTGGGCACGCATGACCGATTTGCCCCAACCGGTTTCCAGTGCCGCCTGGGCCACCAGGTAACGCGGATCGACGCCGATGCGCTCGGCAGCTTCCTTGGCCATCGGCAGCATGGTATTGACGAATTCGTCGGCGGAGCTGAAGGCTTTCTTCGGTGGTGCCAATGGAATCTGCGCCATGGCACGGCCGTAAATCTGCATTTGCCCGCTCGACTTGTTGTCCGCTTGCGAGGCCAGCCAATCGCCGTTGAACAGCGGGCCGGCGCCGGTCGTGGCCGTCGTCGTGGCGCGCTCAGGCAACAGGGTTTTGTTCGGCGTCGCAGCGGCAGTCGTGGTGGCCGAAGGCACCAGACCGGCGAGCAAGCGATCCGCCAGTTTGGGCGGCAAGGCCAGACGGCGCTGATTGATCAGCTCCATGTCATTGCGATGACTGCCCTCGCCTGACGGCGCCTTCACCGAACGCGACGCCCACAACGGACGCTGACCATTGAGCCGCGACAGCGGACCGTCAGTGGCCACGGTGCCCGCCGCAATCGGCGTTGGCACGGCGGCTTTCGCCGCTTCCTGCTTGGCCGCGGACATGGCCGCCGCCTCGCCCGGCGCCAGCGGTTTGTTCTTCGACATCTGCCGCATCAGCACGTCCGCCAGACCAATACCACCGCCTTCGCGGGACATGGAAATGGCCAACTGCTGGTCGTACATTTCCTGGTACTGCTTGGCCGCCGGCGTGTTGAGCGGGTTGTCCTTGCCCAGCGCTTCGGTGGCCGAACGCATGGACTTGAGCATCTCACCGAGGAACAGCGATTCGAACTCCTGCGCCACTTTGCGCATGTTGCCGTCGCTGTTCTTGTCGCCCACCTTGAGCTGGTTCAGGCGATTGAGGTCCGAATAGGAACCGGAGTCGCTGCTGCTGACCAGACCGCTCTTGCGCATATCCATGACAGCCGTCCTCAGATCACGATCAGGTCGGCTTGCAATGCGCCAGCCTGTTTCAGTGCTTCGAGGATCGCCATCAAGTCACCCGGCGCCGCACCGACCTGGTTCACCGCCCGGACGATTTCGTCGAGGGTGGTGCCCGGACCGAACTTGAACATTGGCTTGGCTTCTTGCTGCGCGTTGACCCGCGAGCGCGGTACGACCGCCGTCTGACCGTTGGACAGAGGGCCAGGCTGGCTGACAATCGGGTCTTCGGTGATGGTCACGGTCAGGCTGCCGTGGGTCACGGCGGCTGGTGACACCTTGACGTTCTGGCCAATCACGATGGTGCCGGTGCGCGAGTTGATGATGACTTTCGCCACCGCCTGACCCGGATCGACTTCAAGGTTTTCCAGGATCGACAGGTAGTCGACACGCTGACTCGGATCAAGCGGCGCGCTGACGCGAATCGAACCGCCGTCAATGGCCTGGGCAACGCCCGGGCCGAGCATGTTGTTGATCTTGTCGACAATGCGCTTGGCGGTGGTGAAGTCCGAACGGTTGAGGTTCAGCGTCAGGCTATTGCCCTGGTTGAAACCACTCGGCACCGCACGCTCCACCGACGCACCACCAGGGATACGACCGGCCGACGGAACGTTGACGGTGATCTTCGAACCGTCACGACCTTCCGCATCAAAACCACCGACCACCAGGTTGCCCTGAGCGACGGCATAGACGTTGCCGTCGATACCTTTGAGCGGGGTCAACAGCAAGGTGCCGCCGCGCAAGCTCTTGGAGTTACCGATGGAGGAAACGGTGATATCGATCTGCTGACCCGGCTTGGCAAACGCCGGCAAATCCGCACTGATCGATACCGCTGCAACGTTCTTCAACTGCACGTTACCCGAACCCGGCGGCACCTTGATACCGAACTGCGAGAGCATGTTGTTGAAGGTCTGCAGGGTGAAAGGCGTCTGCGTCGTCTGGTCACCGGTGCCGTTAAGCCCGACCACCAGGCCGTAACCGATCAGTTGGTTGGAACGCACGCCGGAAATACTGGCGATATCTTTGAGCCGCTCGGCCTGCGCATTGAACGCGGCGGACAGCATCAGGGCGGCCACCATGAGGTGTTTAAGATTCAAACTGGCCACCTAGAAAGGGAACAGCGGGCTGAGGAAGAAACGGTCGAACCAGCCTGGCTGACTCGCATCGGCAAACGAACCGGTGCCCGAGTAGGTGATGCGTGCATCGGCGACGCGGGTCGACGACACGGTGTTGTCGGTGGCGATGTCATCAGCGCGCACCAGGCCGGCAATCCGCACCAGCTCGTCGCCGGTGTTGAGGGTCATCCACTTCTCGCCGCGTACCGCGATGATGCCGTTGGGCAGCACATCAGCGACGGTAACGGTGATCGAGCCGGTCAGGGTGTTGCCCTGCGCCGCCTTGCTGTCACCCTTGGTCGCGCGGTCGCCTTCATAGCTGGCGTCCAGACTCAGGTCGCCACTGCCGAACGGGTTGTTGGTGTTGGGCGTGGAGCCGAACAGCGAGCTCAGGCCGATGCTGGCCTTGCTGTTCTTGCCAATTTGCGAGTTGGCGTTTTTGCTCGCCTGGGTCTTCTCGTTCAAGGTAATGGTGATGATGTCACCGACCCGGAACGCCTTGCGGTCGCCGTACAGGTTCTGTTCAAAACCGGCCTGATAAATCGAGCCATTGTTCGCGGCAGCCGGCAACGGCGTGCGCGGCAACACCGGCGCGTAATACGGGTCATTGGGCTTGGGCGTCGATGGGACGCAGCCCGCGAGCACAACAGCCCCACTCAGTGCCAGAACAGATACAAAGCGATTCATGACCCTACCTCACGGTGTTGCAGGCGACCTCATGGTCGCCTCATAGACTTGATTACAGATTCTGCGTTACGAACGAGAGCATCTGGTCGGCGGTGGAGATCACCTTGGAGTTCATCTCGTAGGCGCGCTGAGTGGTGATCATGTTGACCATCTCTTCAACAGTGCTGACGTTGGACGTTTCCAGGGTGTTCTGCAGCGTGGTGCCGAAACCGTTCAGGCCCGGAGTACCGACTTGCGGCGCGCCGGAAGCAGCGGTTTCCAGGAACAGGTTGTTACCCACGGCCTGCAGGCCGGCCGGGTTGATGAAGTCGGCGGTTTGCAGGTTGCCGATCACCTGGTTGGCCGGGTTACCCGGAACGGTGATGGACACGGTGCCGTCGCGACCGACCGTGAAGGTCTGCGCGTTGTTCGGAATGACAATGGCCGGCTCCAGGGCGAAGCCGCTGGCATTCACGACCTGACCGTTGGAGTCGAGGTGAAAGGTACCGTCACGGGTGTAGGACGTGGTGCCGTCTGGCTGCAGGATCTGGAAGAAACCGCGACCGTCGACCGCCAGGTCAAGTGGCTGCTCGGTGGTTTGCAGGCTGCCGGCGGTGAAGTTTTTCTGGGTACCGACGATGCGCACACCGGTACCCACTTGCAGACCCGACGGCAGTTCGCTGTCCTGGGTCGACTGGGCGCCTGGCTGGCGCTTGATCTGATAGAGCAAGTCCTGGAACTCGGCGCGGTCACGTTTGAAACCCGTGGTCGACACGTTGGCCAGGTTGTTGGAAATAGTGGTCAGGTTGGTGTCCTGGGCGGACAGACCTGTTTTGGCAACCCATAGAGCCGGAAGCATTCGATTCTCCTCGTGCGCCTGTTTTACGGCGCGACGTTCTGATAATTAGCTGATCTGCAAGACCCGAGCCATGGCCTGGTCATCGTCTTTGGCGGTGTTCATCATCTTGATGTGCAGCTCGAACTGCTTCGACAAAGCCAGCACCGAGGTCATTTCTTCCACGGCGTTGACGTTGCTCGACTCGAGAAACCCGGACACCAGTTTGACGCCGGCGTCGGCTTGCGCCGGCTTGCCGTCCTTGGTGTGGATCGAACCATCCAGGCCTTTGGTCATGTTCTTCAGGTCAGGGTTGACCAGTTTGATGCGGTCGACTTCAGCCATCACGCGCGGGCCTTCGCCCATCGCACGGATGCTGATGGTGCCGTCTTCGCCGACTTCGATCTGCTGCTCGGGCGGCACGGCGATCGGACCGCCATTGCCCATCACCGGCATGCCGTTACCGGCACGCAGCACGCCCAGGGCGTCCACGTTCAGGCTGCCGGTGCGCACATAGCTTTCAGCGCCATCGGGAGTCTGCACGGCGATCCAGCCGCTGCCTTGCACCGCAACATCGAGGTCACGACCGGTTTCAACCAGCGAACCAGGGGAGAAGTCGGTGGCCGGGCGTTCGGTCATCGCAAACGCACGCGCCGGAAAGCTGTCACCAAACACCGGCATCGAACGGGCCTGTTCCAGGTCCTTCTGAAAACCGTTGGTGGAGATGTTTGCCAGGTTGTTGGCATGAGCCTTCTGCGCCAGTGCATTCTGGCTGGCGCCGGTCATTGCCACATAAAGGTACTTATCCACACTCTTTCCTCTGCATGCCGGACGTTTGCCGCCCACCGCTGTACTGATGAGCGATAAGCAATTTGCAGACCAACTTTTTTTTGGCGGCGCCGGGCCCGGCAAACAAAGGACTTGAGGGATTTCAGAGGGGAATGGGGGATTGTGTCAAAGTCGAAAAACCGGCGGTGTTATGCCGGTGGGTGGCAACTGTCGGCCTTTGGCAACCAACACACCCTCTGAGGATGTTTACAGTTTGTGGCGAGGGGGCTTGCCCCCGTTCGGCTGCGCAGCAGTCGTAGATCCAAGCAACTCGGTAGGCCTGACAGATTGCTGGCGTTGCTTCGCAACCCAACGGGGGCAAGCCCCCTCGCCACAGAAGCTCCCTCGCCACAAAGTGGACACGACCACTGCTTATGCGCCCGGTTCTTTGCCGACATCGTACTCACGCAACTTGTTGGCGATGGTCGTATGCGAAACCCCCAACCGCTTGCCCAGTTGCCGACTGCTCGGATGCTCGGAATACAACCGCTCCAGTACCGCTTTCTCGAAGCGCCCGACAATCGCATCCAGCCCGCCCTCCAGCGAGAAATCGCCAAGCGGCTGACGCACGCCGTAATCCGGCAGACGAATATGTTCGGCCTTGACCGTCCCGCCCTCACACAACGAAACCGCCTGGAACAACACGTTTTCCAATTGCCGGACATTGCCCGGCCAATGGTAATGACTGAGCCGCTCCATCGCCGCCGGTGCCAGTTTCGGCAGCGGGCAACCGATCTGCCGACTGGCCTGGTCGAGGAAGTGCTCCACCAACGGCGTCAAACCATCGAGGCATTCGCGCAGTGGCGGGATGTGCAGCGAGAGCACGTTCAAGCGGTGATACAAATCCTGGCGAAACTCGCCCCGCGCGCACAACTCGGACAGATCCACCTGGGTGGCACAGATCACCCGCACATCCAGATACACCTCTTCATCACTGCCGACACGACGGAAGCAGCCGTCCTGCAAAAAGCGCAGCAATTTCACCTGCAAACGCGGGCTCATTTCCCCCACGCCATCGAGAAACAACGTCCCGCCCGCCGTCAGTTCCAGCAGGCCAAGCTTGCCTTCGGCGCGCGCGCCTTCGAAGGCGCCGGGGCCATAGCCAAACAATTCGGTCTCCGCCATCGACTCCGGCAAACCGGCGCAATTGAGCGCCATCAACGGCGACTGCCCGCGCGGGCTGGCGAGGTGGCAGGCGCGCGCCAGCAATTCTTTACCGGTGCCGGTTTCCCCTTCTATCAATAGTGGCGCATCCAGCGGTGCCATGCGCCGCGCTTCGCGCACCACCGCCGCCATGACTTTCGAGCTTTGGAAGATGCTGTCGAACCCGCGCAGTTCCTGCTTGCGCACGTTGTAGATGCGCTCCCCTACCCGGTCGGCGCGGTGCAGCGTCAGCACCGCACCGGCCATGGCTTCGCTGTCGTCATGCTCGGATTGCAGCGGCGCAATGTCGGCCAGAAACACATCACCCTTGACCTTGACCCGTAGCCCGTTGATCCGCGACTTGTTGGCGCGCACCAGTTCCGGCAAATCAAAATCCTCGGCGTAACGCGACAGCGGAATCCCCGGCACCTCATCCACCCGCACCCCGAGCAACTGAGCTGCCGCCCGGTTGGCGGCGACGATGGAGCCGCCCATGTCGATCGACAACACTGGAAACTCCAGGGCACCGAGCAAGGCATTGAGCTCCATGTGCCGACGCTCGCTGGGCATCAGCCCGACCCGCTTGACGCCGAATACACCGGCAATCGATTCGAATTTCGGACGCAGGGCCTGGAACTGGATATTGATCAGGTTCGGACAGTGCAGGTAGATCGCATTGCCATGCTCACCGCCGACCTCACCACGGGCGACGTTGATCCCGTATTCCACCAGCAAGTTGAGAATGTCGCGCAGGATGCCGATGCGGTTCTGGCAGTGGACTTTGATACGCATATAAAGGCCCGAAGAAAGGGAATCGAGGCCCCGCGCTAGGATTTTTCTGCACAGGGGCCAAGTTGGTCGTCAAGATTATGTGACACCCGGACGCCATTTCAAACCCGCAAATCTCAATAGCTGCGCCTTGGCGGCCAATCCGTAACGAATACTTTACGAAAAACAGCGAATATTCCTACAAAGAGCACCGAACACCTGCTGCACCGCCGCACGCCTTGGGGTATTTCTAGGTCCATAGCAGCACATAACAAGAACGAAATCCCCTCGCAGGAGAGCAGCATGAAGCAGACGCAGTACGTGGCTCGCGAGCCCGATGCGCAAGGTTTTATCGACTACCCCGCTGAAGAACACGCGGTGTGGAACACGCTGATCACTCGCCAACTGAAAGTGATCGAGGGCCGTGCGTGCCAGGAATACCTGGACGGTATCGAAAAACTCGGTCTGCCCCACGACCGCATTCCGCAACTCGGTGAAATCAACAAAGTCCTCGGTGAAACCACCGGTTGGCAAGTGGCCCGAGTCCCGGCGCTGATCCCCTTCCAGACGTTTTTCGAATTGCTGGCGAACAAGCAGTTTCCGGTGGCGACCTTTATTCGTACTCGCGAAGAGCTGGATTACCTGCAAGAGCCGGACATTTTCCACGAGATCTTTGGCCACTGCCCGCTGCTGACCAACCCCTGGTTCGCTGAATTCACCCACACCTACGGCAAACTTGGCCTGCAAGCGACCAAGGAAGAACGGGTGTACCTGGCGCGCCTGTACTGGATGACCATCGAGTTCGGTCTGGTCGATACCGCCGAAGGCCTGCGCATTTACGGCGGCGGCATTCTTTCTTCGCCAAAAGAAACCGTTTACTGCCTGTCGAACGAACCTGAGCATCAAGCGTTCGATCCGCTGGAATGCATGCGCACACCGTATCGCATCGACATCCTGCAACCGCTGTACTTTGTCCTGCCGAACCTCAAGCGTCTGTTTGATGTGGCTCATGAAGACATCATGAGCATGGTCAAGCAAGGCATGCAGCTGGGCTTGCACACCCCGAAATTTCCGCCAAAGGCTGCGTGATCCGCAGCTTTTAGAAACACGTGAGCCTGTCAGGAACCGACGCTTTGGTTTAGCGTGGTGTCACTGACGGCCGATTTCCAATTATTCGATTTCAGGAATTCAACATGTCCACATTGAACCAAGCCCACTGCGAAGCCTGCCGCGCCGATGCCCCTCAAGTCAGCGACGAAGAGTTGCCGATCCTGATCAAGCAGATCCCGGACTGGAACATCGAAGTCCGCGACGGCGTGATGCAGCTGGAAAAGCTGTTCCTGTTCAAAAACTTCAAGCACGCACTGGCGTTCACCAACGCTGTCGGTGAAATCTCCGAGGCTGAAGGTCACCACCCGGGCCTGCTGACCGAATGGGGCAAAGTCACCGTCACCTGGTGGAGCCACTCCATCAAGGGCCTGCACCGCAACGACTTCATCATGGCCGCGCGCACTGACGAAGTGGCCAAGGACGCCGAGGGCCGCAAATAATGCATTTTGACGCCATAGGTCGAGTTCCCGGCGATCCGATTCTCGGCTTGATGGAAGCCTATGCGCAGGATCCGAACCCGCGCAAATTCGACCTCGGCGTGGGCGTCTATAAAGATGCCCAGGGCCTGACGCCGATTCCGCAGTCGGTGAAGCTGGCCGAGCAGCGCCTGGTGGATCGCCAGACCACCAAGACCTACATCGGTGGTCACGGCGAACCGGCCTTCGGCAAAGCCATCAGTGAGCTGGTGCTCGGCGCGGACTCCGCGCTGATCGCCGGTCAACGCGCCGGGGCGACCCAGACCCCGGGCGGCACGGGCGCATTGCGCTTGAGTGCCGACTTCATCGCCCAGTGCCTGCCGGGCCGTGGCGTGTGGCTGAGCAACCCGACCTGGCCGATCCACGAAACGATTTTCGCGGCGGCCGGGGTCAAGGTCAGTCATTACCCATACGTGGGCAGCGACAACCGCCTCGACGTCGACGCGATGCTCGCGGTACTGAGCGAAGCGCCGAAGGGCGACGTGGTGTTGCTGCACGCCTGCTGCCACAACCCGACCGGTTTCGATCTGTCCCATGACGACTGGCGCCGAGTGCTGGACGTGGTGCGCAGTCGCGATCTGGTGCCGCTGATCGACTTCGCCTACCAAGGCTTCGGCGATGGACTGGAACAGGATGCCTGGTCGACTCGTCTGTTCGCTGACGCGTTGCCGGAAGTGCTGATCACCAGCTCCTGCTCGAAGAACTTCGGCTTGTACCGCGACCGCACCGGCGCGCTGATTGTCTGTGCAAAAACCGCTGACAAGCTCGTGGACATCCGCAGCCAACTGGCCAACATCGCCCGTAACCTGTGGTCGACACCACCGGATCATGGGGCTGCCGTGGTCGCAACCATTCTTGGCGACCCGGAGCTGAAAAGCCTCTGGGCCGACGAAGTGGAAGGCATGCGGTTGCGCATCGCCCAGTTGCGCAGTGGCCTGGTTGAAGCACTGGAGCCGTATGGTTTGCGTGAACGCTTTGCGCACATTGGCGTGCAGCGCGGGATGTTCTCGTACACCGGGTTGACGGCGGTGCAGGTTAAACAGCTGCGCGATCATCACAGCGTGTACATGGTCAACTCCGGCCGGGCCAACGTGGCAGGGATTGATGCGACGCGCCTGGATTTGCTGGCTGAAGCCATCGCTGAAGTCTGCAAATAACCCCAGCCTTCACACAATCAAATGTGGGAGCGGGCTTGCTCGCGAAAGCAGTGTGTCAGTCGATATCAACATTGACTGATTCACCGTATTCGCGAGTAAACCCGCTCCCACATTTGTTTTGCAGCGCTCCCACCTACAGACCTGTCTAGACAATCCCATCCGTCGCAACAAATGGATATAAAAGTCTGATTGTCATTTTCAGTGCTGTATCCTGCCCAAGCTTTTTAAAAGCGCGGATCTACCAGATCTATCAACAGACTTTGCGAGGAGCGCGAACCATGCACGAGATCCCTAATCTCCCCTTCCCAAGCCTGCACGAAACTGAGCAGACAACCACGCAACAAGCCGGCGCCCAACAGCCCGAGCCCAAAGAAGCCACTGAACGCCGCCAGGCCGACAGCGAAGACTGAAACACCCGCAATGCCAGACCGTGTGGAAAGCGCTAACATGCGCTTTCCACACCGCCTGAACCCTTGAGCTACACACCATGACCGACGAATTCAATGAGAGCCAGGCCAGCGTCCTGATCGGCACCGCCGAGAAGATGATCGAGATCTGGAATCGTCTCTCCCCCGAGAAACAAGCCGCGCTGCTCGCCCGCTTCGGCACCCAGGAAAACGCTTTGGCCGCCCTGGTCACAACGCAACTGGTTGCCCCCACCAAGCCCTGATTCAACCCGCCCGGCAAATAGTTTTACTTTTTCCACGACCCGCGAGCGCTCGCGCCGTTATCATAAGCAGCCTATCTATCCTGCTTTCCCGTGGACCTTTACCCATGTCTGAAAACCAGCGCCCCCTGGCGGTCACGCTGCAAGTCGTTTCCATCGTTCTGTTTACCTTCATCGGCTACCTGAATATCGGCATTCCCCTGGCCGTATTGCCCGGCTACGTCCACAGCGACCTGGGTTTCGGCGCGGTGATCGCCGGTCTGGTGATCAGCGTGCAATACCTGGCCACCCTGCTCAGCCGGCCTTATGCCGGGAAAATCATCGACAACAAGGGCAGCAAACTGGCGGTGATGTACGGTCTGGCCGGTTGCGGCTTGAGCGGCGTGTTCATGCTGGTTTCAGCCTGGACGCAAAGCCTGCCGACCGTGAGCCTGATCAGCCTGTTGATCGGCCGCCTGGTGCTCGGCAGCGCGGAAAGCCTGGTCGGCTCGGGATCGATTGGCTGGGGCATCGGCCGGGTCGGCGCGGCCAACACCGCCAAGGTGATTTCCTGGAACGGCATCGCCAGCTACGGCGCACTGGCCGTCGGCGCGCCGCTGGGGGTGCTGCTGGTTCATCAGCTGGGCTTGTGGAGCATGGGCGTAAGCATTGTGTTGCTGGCCGTGCTGGGCCTGGCACTGGCCTGGCCAAAAACCGCCGAGCCAATCGTGGTCGGTGAGCGCCTGCCGTTCATGCATGTGCTGGGTCGGGTGCTGCCACACGGCTGCGGTCTGGCGTTGGGCTCCATCGGTTTCGGCACCATCGCCACCTTCATCACCCTGTATTACGCCACGCAGCACTGGGACAACGCGGTGTTGTGCCTGAGCTTGTTCGGCGCCAGCTTCATCGGCGCGCGCCTGCTGTTCGGCAACCTGATCAACCGCCTCGGCGGGTTTCGCGTGGCAATTGCCTGCCTGTCGGTGGAAACCTTGGGGTTGCTGCTGCTGTGGCTGGCGCCTGATGCCCATTGGGCATTGGCCGGTGCGGCGCTGAGCGGTTTCGGATTTTCGCTGGTCTTCCCGGCGCTGGGTGTGGAAGCGGTCAACCTGGTGCCGGCTTCCAGTCGTGGTGCGGCGGTCGGGGCTTATTCGCTGTTCATTGATTTGTCGCTGGGGATTACCGGGCCGTTGGCCGGTGCCATTGCGGCCGGGTTTGGTTTTGCTTCGATCTTCCTGTTTGCCGCGATGGCCGCGCTGAGCGGTTTGGCATTGAGCGTTTACTTATACCGGCAAGCGCCGAAGCAACGCGAAGCGCGGGCGCGTTAAAAATCGACCTTGCCGCGCCCGGCCTTGATGCTGCCGCGTTTGGTCTTGGATTCGAGTCGACGTTTTTTTGAACCCAGCGTCGGCTTGGTCGGGCGACGCTTCTTTTCGACCTTGGTCGCGCTGAGGATCAACTCGATCAAGCGCTCCAGCGCATCGGCGCGATTGGCCTCCTGCGTCCGGTATTGCTGGGCCTTGATGATCAACACGCCTTCGCTGGTGATGCGACTGTCGCGCAGCGCCAGCAACCGTTCCTTGTAGAACTCGGGCAAGGACGAGGCCGGAATGTCGAAGCGCAGGTGCATGGCGCTGGAGACCTTGTTGACGTTCTGCCCGCCGGCGCCTTGCGCGCGAATGGCCGTCAACTCGATCTCGGCATCCGGCAGATGCACGTTGTTGGAAATCACCAGCATGGAAAAGCGTCCGTATTCAGAGTGCGCAGGATACCGCGAATGCGATTTGCGACACGCAGAAGATCAACTGTGGGAGCGAGCCTGCTCGCGAAGTGGCCGTGTCAGTTCACATCATTACTGCCTGACACACCGCTTTCGCGAGCAGGCTCGCTCCCACAAGGGTTTTGTGTGAACCCTGAAAATGACAAACCCGGCACAGTGGCCGGGTTTGTTGTTTCTGCATACGGCGTTACTTCACCGAAGCCTGCAACGCATGCTGCGCACTGCGCTTGTTCTTGATGCCGTAGCAGACCCACATGAACACGACCCACACCGGAATCGCGTACACCGAGATCTGGATCCCCGGAATCAGCAGCATCACGCACAGGATGAACACCACGAACGCCAGGCAGATGTAGTTCCCGTACGGGTACCACAGTGCCTTGAACAGCGGCGTTTGCTGGGTCTTGTTCATGTGCTGGCGGAACTTGAAGTGCGAGAAGCTGATCATCGCCCAGTTGATCACCAGGGTCGCAACCACCAGCGACATCAGCAGTTCCAGCGCGTTTTGCGGGATCAGGTAGTTCAACAGCACCGCAATCAGCGTTACCGCCGCCGAGGCGAGGATCGAACGCACAGGCACGCCGCGCTTGTCGATTTTCGACAAGGCCTTTGGCGCATCGCCCTGCTCGGCCATGCCCAGCAGCATGCGGCTGTTGCAGTAGGTGCCGCTGTTGTACACCGACAACGCCGCGGTCAGTACCACGAAGTTGAGGATGTGCGCGGCGGTGTTGCTGCCGAGCATCGAGAACACTTGCACGAACGGGCTGCCGCTGTAGGAATCACCGGACGCGTTGAGGGTTGCCAGCAGGCTGTCCCATGGCGTCAGCGACAACAGAATGACCAGTGCGCCGATGTAGAAAATCAGGATCCGGTAGATCACCTGGTTGATGGCTTTCGGGATCACGGTTTTCGGCTTGTCGGCTTCAGCCGCGGTGAAACCGAGCATTTCCAGGCCGCCGAAGGAGAACATGATGATCGCCATGGCCATCACCAGACCGCTGACACCGTTCGGGAAGAAACCACCGTGTGACCACAGGTTGCTGACCGATGCTTGCGGGCCGCCGTTGCCGCTGACCAGCAAATAGCTGCCCAGGGCAATCATGCCGACGATGGCCACGACCTTGATGATCGCGAACCAGAACTCGGCCTCGCCAAAGACTTTGACGTTGGCCAGGTTGATCAGGTTGATCAGGACGAAGAAGCCGGCTGCCGAGACCCAGGTCGGGATGTCCGGCGCCCAGTAGTGGATGTATTTGCCGACCGCGGTCAGCTCCGACATGCCCACCAGGATGTACAGGATCCAGCAGTTCCAGCCCGACAGGAAGCCGGCGAAACCACCCCAGTATTTGTGTGCAAAGTGGCTGAAAGAACCGGCGACCGGCTCTTCAACGATCATTTCGCCGAGCTGGCGCATGATCATGAACGCGATGAAGCCGCAGATGGCGTAGCCGAGGATCATCGACGGGCCAGCGGATTTCAGGACCCCGGCCGAGCCGAGGAACAAACCGGTACCGATCGCGCCACCGAGGGCGATCAGTTGAATGTGGCGATTTTTCAGGCCGCGCTTCAGCTCGCCTGACTGCGAGTTTTGTCCACTCATGAAAAGGGTCTCACGTTCTGCATCGTTACAACGTTCATGCGTCACCTGTTTGTTTTTATCTGTGACGAAATCGAACCCGGCACACTCGTGGCGTGGCGGAGTGAACAAGGCGGATAGCCTTGAGGTTTGCGCTTTTGCGCAGGAGGTCACAGGTAAAACGCGGCGCATTGTACACCGCTAACCCCCTGCTGCCAGACCCGCTGGATCAGCGAGTTGTAAGCCGGGATTGCCGGTGTCCGCCCCGAGTATCCCGGGCGGCTGCAAATAAAGAGTCAGACCCTTGCGGGCCATCGACGGGAACGATTGAAGAATCGCCCCACGGGGAGAGTTGGGTTTGAATCACGGCGTACATTGCGCCTCCTTCTTGTTATGCACCTGCACGACAGGCATGGGGCGCATCTGACCCTTCCTGCGCCGCTGAAACAAGCGGGCCAGAGCCTTGGGCGATGGTTGATCGGATTGATTTCGGCAGGTTTTCCTTACACCCGTACCGCAAGCGTCAACCGACAGGGTTTCAGGCGATATTTCGTCAGCATTTCTTTACAAGGCGTAACGATTATTTTCCGAATCGGATTTATCTGTAGGACGACTGCAAATTGACGATAGGAAGCTTCCTAAGGATAAAGACGAGTTAGTTTTTGTTTTCTATTAATAAATAATAATTAAAAAAACAAACTAAACAGTTCAGTGAAAATCTTATTTGATTATTTTTTTGCATTATAAAAATCTCTCAACTAGGTTTGCAGCGACTTGCCGAGCCGCATCGACCGGCAAGTTGTTTCTACTCAAAAGTCACTAAGGAGTTTCACCATGCAAGCACTGGATAAAGACTTGGAAACTGAACTGCAACTGGATGATTGGTTTGAAGCACCGACCCATGAAGCCGCCGTAGAAATGATGCAAGCCGACGCGGTAGTTCCGTTCGGCACGGCGATGTGGCCTCTGTAAGACCTCCCGGCAGGCGTAATCCGGCCGGTTGTGCCTGCCACTTTTTCGCAGTTTGTCACGGAGGACAGCATGGATAAGCATCGCGCCATTAGCCATTTCCTTTACTACCTCGAACAGCACCCTGCCCTTGCCGGCATCAACCCGGCGAAGGTCTTGCTTGGCCACACTGCCGATTACGAGGCGCTGACCGGTGCCATTGCCGAACACGCCGATGGCCGCCAACCCTTCCGTTTCAACACGCTACGCCTTGATCTGGAACCCACGGCTTTGCTGGCCCAGGCCATTGCCGACAGCGATCTGTACATTTTTTTCTACGACTCTTCCACGCTGCCCAACCCACGCCCCGAAGGCCCGGAATTTGTCCGCGCACTGCAGGGCGTGATGGCCGAGAGCTGGAAGAAATCCCTGCTGTTCAAGGATTACGGCGATTACTTCTACGACACCTTCAGCGTCACCCCGCAACGCATTGCCGGGTTGAACAGCCATTTGATCCAGCGCCTGTCCCAGGCCACGATGTTAAGTTTCAAAGATGAACACGGTTCCTGGTTTGACACTCCGCTGAACAGCATTAAAAAGTGGACTGACATCAACGGTGTCGGCAACTTTGATCTGGCACCCGGTGAAATCGCCACGCACAGCGATGCGATTAATGGACGAGTGAAATTCATGGGGACTTTTCTCAGTACGATTCCATTTGCCCGTAAATATGGAGTATTGGAATCACCGCTGGAGTTATGGATCGAGAACTCGACCATCCGCAAAATCGCCACCGAGGTGCCGGGGCTGGAGCATGACTTCAATAAATACCTGGAGGCCAATCCGTCGAATCGAAGAATTGAAGAGCTGGGGATTGGCACCAATGAGGGGGTGAAAGCCTTGTATGCGCGCAATGCCGGGTTCGAGGAGCGCCATTGCGGGCTGCACCTTGGGTTGGGCGGTGGCGCCAAGGGTAGCCATCATCTGGATCTGATCTTCTCCAGTGGCGTGTTGGCGCTGGATGATGAGGCGGTGTTTGATGGGCGGTTTGTGTTCTAAATGATCGTTCCCACGCTCCGCGTGGGAACGATCAGTCAGGCAAAAAAAACGCCATCCCGAGGGATGGCGTTTTTTATGTGGCGCTTACCGATTACTCAGGCTTGCGACGACCAAAGCCCGGACGCTGGCCCGAACCGGCTGGTGCGCCGCGACGCTTGCCCGATGGTGCGTCCTTGTCGACCAGGACGATGCCTGGGCGTTTCTTCGGCGCTGGCTTGGCCGGGCGCTTGGTATCGGCAGGACGGTCGGCCACTGGCGTACCACGACCCGACTCACCACGACCTGCCGGAGCACCGCGATCACTGCGACCGCCGCTTGGCGCACCACGGCCTTCGCCGCGCTCGGTGCGACCGTTGGCCGGACGTGGCGTGCGTGGACCGCGCTCGCCATCAGCACGAGGTGCTGCTGGCTTGCGAGCTGGACGCTCGCCTTCGAAATGCGGCTCGCGAGTATCACGCGGCGTAGCAGCGGTCTGGTTACCAATGGCTGGACGCAACGAACGCACGCGCTCGGTCTTGCCCATCGGACGCGACGATTTGCGCTGCATACGGTCGAGCTTGTCTTTGCTCTTCGCGTTCATCTGCGGCATCGCAACCGGCGTCAGGCCGACTTCAGCACTCAGAATGTCGACTTCGTACTGGCTCATTTCGCGCCAGCGGCCCATCGGCAGGTCGGAGTTGAGGAACACCGGACCGAAACGCACGCGCTTCAGACGGCTGACCACCAGGCCCTGGGATTCCCACAGACGACGAACTTCGCGGTTGCGACCTTCCATTACCACGCAGTGGTACCAGTGGTTGAACCCTTCGCCGCCGGGTGCCTGTTTGATGTCGGTGAACTTGGCCGGGCCGTCTTCAAGGACGACGCCTGCTTTCAGACGCTCGATCATCTCGTCATCGACTTCGCCACGCACACGTACCGCGTATTCACGGTCCATTTCGTAGGAAGGGTGCATCAGGCGGTTAGCCAGCTCACCGTCGGTGGTGAACATCAGCAGACCGGTGGTGTTGATGTCCAGACGGCCGATGTTGATCCAGCGACCTTCTTTCGGTTTTGGCATCTTGTCGAAAACGGTCGGACGGCCTTCCGGGTCGAGGCGGGTGCAGATTTCACCGTCGGGCTTGTTGTACATGATCACGCGGCGTACCGACTCGGCGGCTTCTTCGCGCTTGATCACGCGGCCATCGATGGTGATGGCGTCATGCATGTCGACACGCTGACCGAGCGTGGCGTCTTTGCCATTGACCTTGATGCGGCCGTGGCTGATCCAGGCTTCTACGTCACGGCGCGAGCCGACGCCGATACGGGCGAGGACTTTCTGCAGTTTTTCGCCTGCTGGGCCGATTTCCTGGTCGTCTTTCTGGTCGTTGATACTCATCTGGGCACCTCCCGGTGTGGTCTGTTCAGGAAGCTCTGAAGTGAGGGTCCTGAAGCGATGTAAATCTGTTCACTTGGGCGAAGGGATCGCCGAAGGGTCGCGAATCATACGCTCATGTGGGCGTTTGCGCATCAGAGACTAGCTGATGAACGCAGAGTTACCTGTTTTTCCGCCGACCGGTGGCACCCAGCTTGATCAACCTGAGCGATGCATCAGCGAGAACGGTGCGTTTGTCGAGCTTGTCGAGTTTCTTCCAGGCCCTGATTTCACGCTTGCTGCGACCGCAGCCCAGGCAGATGTCGTCGGTGAATTTGCAGAGGTTGATGCAGGGGTCTTTGGTTGAGCTCATCAAAACTCCCGTCATCACAAATCTAATGTGGGAGCGGGCTTGCTCGGGAAGGCGGTGTGTCAGGCAATTAACATGTTGACTGACACGCCGACTTCGCGAGCAAGCCCGCTCCCACAGGGATTTTCAGTGCTTATTAGATTGAATCAGTCGTCGAACTCGCGGCGTTCGGCTTCGATGGCTTCGGCCAGTGCCCGGGCTTCGGCTTCTTCGTCGCTCAACTCAGGCTCAGGCTCGGGTTTCGGTTGTTCGAGGGCGGCAACGGCAGCCAGGAGTTTTTCGCGAGCCTCGGCGACGCCCAGAACATCGTCTTCGAGCTCTGGCTCTGGCTCTAACTCGGCTGCGGCTTCGGGCTCAACCTGAAGTTCACTGTCGATGTCAGGCTCAACCGTGGTCATCTCGCCATCGCGCAATAAATCGTCGAAGTCGGTCTTGAGCCCCTCCTCCATGGTGTCCAGCTCCAGCAACAACGTGTGGAAACTGGTTTCTTCCTTGGGTTCTTCCGGCTCGGCGCTGGCGTCCGCCAACTCTTGCAGGCTGGCAGGCACGGGCGCGTCGTCGAAGTCGAGCACCGGGTCCGGTTCCAGCTCGCGCAGTTCGGCCAGCGGCGGCAGGTCGTCGAGGTTCTTCAGGTTGAAGTGATCGAGAAACGCCTTGGTGGTCGCGAACATCGCCGGTTTGCCGGGCACATCGCGGTAGCCGACGATGCGGATCCACTCGCGCTCCATCAGCGTCTTGACGATCTGACTGTTGACCGCCACGCCCCGCACGTCTTCGATCTCGCCCCGGGTGATCGGCTGGCGATAGGCGATCAGGGCAATGGTTTCGAGCATGGCGCGGGAATATCGCTGCGGCCGTTCTTCCCACAAACGCCCGACCCACGGTGAAAACTTTTCGCGGATTTGCAGGCGGTAGCCGGAGGCGACTTCTTTCAGCTCGAAAGCGCGCCCGTCGCAGGACTTGGCCAGGATCGTCAGCGCTTTCTTGAAAACCGGCGGCTCCGGCCGTTCGCCCTCTTCGAAGAGTTCAAACAGGCGCTCAAGCGATTGCGGTTTTCCCGAGGCCAACAGAAAGGCTTCAAGCAGTGGCGCCAGCTCGCGGGGTTCAGTCAGGTTCATGATTCAACTCGTTATTCGGCTCGGGCCCGCACGTGGATCGCTGCGAACGGCTCATTCTGCACCAGCTCGACCAAGGATTCCTTGACCAGTTCGAGGATGGCCATAAAAGTCACCACCACCCCCAGTCGCCCCTCTTCGGCGGTGAACAGCTCGACAAAGGGCACGAAACCGCCGCCCTTGAGCCGATCCAGTACATCACTCATGCGTTCGCGGGTAGACAGTGCCTCGCGACTGACCTGGTGGCTTTCAAACATGTCGCCGCGGCGCAGGACCTCGGCCATGGACAACAGCAATTCAGACAGGCGCACGTCCGGCAACAGTTTGCGCGCCCGGGCTTCCGGGGCATCCAGCTTGGGCACCACGACGTCACGGCCGACACGGGTCAGGCCATCAATGCCTTCGGCGGCGGCCTTGAAGCGCTCGTATTCCTGCAAGCGGCGGATCAGCTCGGCGCGCGGGTCGTCTTCTTCGTCTTCGATGGTTTCGGCGCGGGGCAACAGCATCCGCGACTTGATCTCGGCCAGCATCGCGGCCATCACCAGGTACTCGGCGGCCAGTTCCAGGCGCACCGACTGCATCAACTCGACATACCCCATGTACTGGCGAGTGATTTCCGCCACCGGGATGTCGAGGATGTTGATGTTCTGTTTGCGGATCAGGTACAGCAGCAGGTCGAGCGGGCCTTCGAAGGCCTCGAGAAACACCTCGAGCGCATCCGGCGGGATGTACAGGTCCAGCGGCATTTCCAGCACCGCCTGGCCATACACCATCGCGAAGGGCAGCTCTTGCTGGGCTCCGGCCTGACTGTCGACGACGGGTTCTACTGCAGACATCTACGCCTCAGCCATGAACGGCGCAGGGTCGCCGCAACCGACACGGATCACTTCCGGCTCGCCGTCGGCGAGATTGATCACGGTGGAGGCCTTGATCCCGCCGAACCCGCCATCAATGATCAGGTCGACTTGATGCTCAAGCAACTGACGCATTTCGAACGGGTCGCTCAGCGGGTCGGTGTCGCCCGGCAGGATCAGGGTCACGCTCATCAGCGGCTCGCCGAGCTCTTCCAGCAACGCCAGGGCAATCGGATGGCTCGGGACCCGCAGGCCGATGGTGCGTTTTTTCGGGTGCAACAACAGCCGCGGGACTTCGCGGGTGGCGTTGAGAATGAAGGTGTACGGCCCTGGCAGGTGCACCTTGAGCAGGCGGAACGTGCCGGTGTCGATCTTGGCGAACACTCCCAGCTGCGACAGGTCGCTGCAAATCAGCGCGAAGTTGTGTTTGTCATCCAGCCCGCGCAACCGGCGCACGCGCTCCACGGCATTCTTGTCGCCGATCTGGCAACCAATGGCGTAGGACGAGTCTGTGGGATAAATCACCACCCCGCCTTTGCGGATGATCTCGACTGCCTGTTTGATCAGGCGCGCTTGCGGGTTTTCCGGATGAATCTGGAAAAATTGACTCACATTCTCTACCTGTTCAGACGGCGGCAATAATTGGGTCATGTTTGAATCGACACCACAGTGGTGGCAGATCCTCCGGGAGCGGACGGTATTCGCCGATCTCGGACCAGCCTCCAGGGCCATGAAAATCACTGCCGGCGCTGACCAGCAGACCGAACTCACGAGCAAGAATCGCCAGGCTGCCCACTTGTTCGGCGGGCTGATGGCCATTGACCACTTCAATCGCGTGGCCCCCGGCTTGAATATAGTCAGAAATCAGGCGACGACGCTTGCTGCGAGTGAAATCGTAGTGCCAGGGATGCGCCAGGCTGACCCAGGCCTTCGCCGCGCGCAGGGTTTCGACCGTCTCTTCCAAAGTTGGCCAGTGTTGCTTGACGTCGCCCAGCTTGCCGGCGCCCAGCCATTTGCGGAAGGCTTCGGCGCGATCCTTTACAAACCCTTCACGCACCATCCAGTCGGCGAAGTGCGGACGGGCCGGCGCGTTGCCGCTGTCGCCCAGTTCCTGCTGCATGGCACGGGCCCCTTCCAGCGCCCCCGGCATGCCTTTCAACGCCAGCTTGCGGCTTATTTCTTCGGACCGTAGCCAACGGCCATCGTGCAATTTTGCAATCGCTTCGACCAACGGCGGTGCCGTGACATCAAATCCATAACCCAAAACGTGAATGGTCGCGCCGCCCCAGGTGCAGGACAATTCGACGCCATTGACCAGTTGCATCCCCAGCGCCGTCGCGGCTGTGCGGGCCTCATCGAGGCCCTCAAGGGTGTCGTGATCGGTCAAGGCCAGGACTCGCACGCCTTTCTCGAACGCACGCGCAACCAGTACCGCAGGCGCCAGGGCGCCATCGGAGGCCGTGCTATGGCAGTGCAAATCAACATTCACAGGACTTTGTTACCTCAAATCAGCTGGCGCTATCGCGCGCCCATATGTTTGTTATTATGCCGCCACATCCTGCTTCTGGCTGCCACTGTGAAACAATTCATCGATTTCATCCCGCTCCTGCTGTTTTTCATCGTCTTCAAACTGGACCCGCGGGTCGTCGACATCGGCGGTCATGAGTTGACTGTAGGCGGTATCTACAGCGCCACCGCGATGTTGATCATTAGCTCGCTGGTGGTTTACGGCGCGCTGTTCATCAAGCAGCGCAAGCTTGAAAAGAGCCAGTGGCTGACCCTCATTGCCTGCCTGGTCTTCGGTAGCCTGACCCTGGCGTTCCACAGCGAAACCTTCCTCAAGTGGAAAGCGCCGGTGGTGAACTGGTTGTTTGCCCTGGCATTCATTGGCAGCCACTTCGTCGGTGACAGCCTGCTGATCAAGCGCATCATGGGCCACGCACTGACCCTGCCGGAGCCCGTCTGGACGCGCCTGAACATCGCCTGGATCGCCTTCTTCCTGTTTTGCGGCGCCGCCAACCTGTTCGTCGCGTTCACCTTTCAGGACTACTGGGTCGACTTCAAAGTCTTCGGCAGCCTGGGCATGACGCTGCTGTTCCTGGTCGGCCAGGGCATTTACCTGTCCCGCCACCTGCACGACACCGACACCACTACGCCAAAAACCGAGGACTGACATGCTCTACGCAATCATTGCCACAGACGTCGCCAACTCGCTGCAAGCCCGACTGTCCGCGCGCCCTGCCCACCTTGAGCGCCTGCAAGTGCTCAAGGGTGAAGGCCGCATCGTATTGGCCGGTCCGCACCCGGCGGTCGACAGCAATGATCCGGGCGCTGCAGGTTTCACCGGCAGCCTGATCGTCGCCGAATTCGATTCCCTGAGCGCCGCACAGGCTTGGGCCGACGCTGATCCGTATATTGCCGCAGGCGTCTACGCCAACGTTTCGGTCAAGCCGTTCAAGCAAGTCCTCCCGTAATTTTCTCCCGCGCGATGAACCTTGTCGGTTCATCGCGCTCTCAACGCTCATTATTCTCGTTTGCCTGCCGACAACCTGCCCAATCACTCGATTGGAATCAGGAGTCGCGATGCGCAAGGGTCCGTTGTGTCTGTTGTTGGTGACGTTGTCGATCATGGCCCCGGCCCACGGTGAAGAAAGCGCCGAGGGCGGTAATTCGACGCCTTTGTCCCTGAGCGCCGGCAGCCAGATTAGCGATTTGCAGCAACGCTTGAAGGTCAGCGAGCAGCAACGGGAAGAATTGAACAAGCAACTGCAAAATACCGATGCCGAACGCGAAAGCGCTCAACTGAGCCGGTTGCGCCAAGAGAATCAGCGCCTCAAGCTGCAGCTCAAGGAAGCGCAGGCCAGTAGCCCGTTGCCACGTCTGCTGACTGATCAGCAGCAATGGTTTGTTATCGGCGGTGGAGTAGCGCTATTGGCCCTGCTCTGCGGTATCTTCGCCAGTGGTGCCACCAGAAAACGTCGGCAATGGCTAAATTGAGTGATTCATGAGCGAGCTGTTACTAATTGATGATGACCAGGAGCTGTGCGAGCTCCTGAGCAGTTGGTTGAGCCAGGAAGGCTTTCAGGTCCGTGCCTGCCACGATGGCCAGAGTGCCCGCCGCGCGCTGGCCGAAACCTCTCCCGCCGCCGTGGTGCTGGACGTGATGCTGCCGGACGGCAGCGGTCTGGAATTACTCAAGCAATTGCGCAGCGATCACCCGGACCTGCCGGTGCTGATGCTGTCGGCACGCGGCGAGCCTCTGGACCGCATCCTCGGCCTGGAACTGGGCGCCGACGACTACCTGGCCAAACCCTGCGACCCACGGGAACTGACAGCCCGCCTGCGCGCCGTATTGCGCCGCAGTCATCCGGCAGCAGTCTCCAGTCAGCTCGAGCTGGGCGATCTGTGTTTCAGCCCGGTGCGCGGTGTGGTCAGCATCGATGAACAGGAATACACCCTCACCGTTTCCGAAAGCCGTTTGCTCGAAGCCCTGCTCAAGCAACCCGGCGAGCCGCTGGACAAACAGGAACTGGCGCAGATCGCCCTCGGCCGCAAGCTGACCCTGTACGACCGCAGCCTGGACATGCACGTCAGCAACCTGCGCAAGAAAATCGGCCCGCACCCCGACGGCCGCCCGCGCATCGTTGCGCTGCGCAGCCGTGGTTACTACTACAGCCTCTAATTCAGAACTCGATCCCTTGTAGCAGCTGTCGAGCCCCGGCGAGGCTGCGTCCGGCGGCGCAGCCGTCGTGAAATCAGGCGCTGCGGTTTTTCAGGAAAACCGCGTTCTCAGGGTTTACGACGGCTGCGCCGCCGGACGCAGCCTCGCCGGGGCTCGACAGCTGCTACACCGGGCGTGTGGGTCTGAAAAATGGTGGAAGTGTCAGGTCGATGCAAAATCGTCTTTACCCAAGCTTTACGCTCCGCTGACCGCCGCTGACCTTGATCTGCGTAATCTGTACTCATCCGGAACGTACCGGGAACGAGACAAGGAGATTCACCATGCGCAAGACTCTTATCGCTCTGATGTTCGCCGCCGCTTTGCCGACCGTTGCCATGGCCATGCCTGAAGGCACCGGCCCGATGGGTGGGCCGATGGACGACTCGCGCCACGGCGGTCAGATGCACGGCATGCACGGCAAAGGCCCGTACAGCCAACTCGACCTGAGCCGCGAACAGCGCGAGCAGATCCGCAAGATCATGGGCGAGCAGATGCACGAGCGTAAGCAACTGGTCGACAAGTACCTGGAGAAACTCTCGCCAGCCGACCAGAAAGCCCTGAAAGACGAAATGACCGCCAAGCATCAGAAAGCCGAAGCCGATGTACGCGCCGTGCTGAAACCGGATCAACAGAAGAAATTCGACGAGATCCAGAAAAAGCAGGCTGAGCGTCGCGCCGAGTGGGCCGAGTTCAAGGCCTGGAAAGCGCAACAACCGCAAAAAGCGCAATAATGCGCTGACCCCGGACCCAACGGCCAACCCGTTGGGTCTGTTACCCCCCAATCTAATGTGGGAGCGGGCTTGCTCGCGAAGGCGGTGTGTCAGTCAACAATGATTTGCCTGAGACACCGCCTTCGCGAGCAAGCCCGCTCCCACAGGGGATTTGCGTTAGCTTGAGGACTTTCTGTGCGTTCATTGTTCTGGCGTATCCTGGCCAGCTTCTGGTTGGCCATCGCTCTAGTGGCAGGGCTCTCCATTCTGCTGGGGCACATGCTCAACCAGGACGCGTGGATCCTCAGCCGCCATCCGGGCCTTAACACCCTGGCGCAAGAGTGGACGCAAACATACGAAGCCCAGGGTGAAGAAGCCGCCCAGGACATTCTGGAACAGCGCAAACGTCAATATCACATCGACGTGCAGGTGCTGAACGAAAGCGGCGACCCGGTCGTCCGCGGCACCTTCCCGCGTCGCGCAGCCGCTTTCGAAGCCCGGCAGAACAACGACGACCGGCGCCTGCCATGGCGTCGTTTGACCGCGGAATACACCAGCGAAAAAACCGGTGACACCTACCTGCTGATTTATCGCATCCCGCACCCGGAACTGGATTCCTGGCACCGCGAAAGCCTGCTGTGGCCGTTGAGTGCGCTGGGCATCGCGTTGGTGGTGCTGACCTTGTTCAGCCTGTTCGTCACCCTGTCGATCACCCGCCCGCTCAGCCGTTTGCGCGGTGCCGTGCATGATTTGGGACAAACCACCTATCAGCAGAACAGTCTGGTGAAACTGGCCAACCGACGCGATGAATTCGGCGTGTTGGCCAACGATTTCAACCGCATGGGCTCACGCCTACAAAGCTTGATCGGCAGCCAGCGGCAATTGCTGCGCGATGTGTCGCACGAACTGCGCTCCCCGCTCGCCCGACTGCGCATTGCGTTGGCATTGGCGGAACGGGCCAACCCTGAAGAACGGGAAAAGCTCTGGCCGCGCCTGACCCGCGAATGCGACCGGCTGGAAGCGCTGATCAGCGAAATCCTTGTGCTGGCCCGGGTCGACGCCGACAACGCGAGTGCCGAAGAGGTCGACCTCAACGCGTTGCTTCATACGCTGCAAAAGGATGCGCAACTGGGTTCACCGGAACAAAACGTGCGTCTTCAGGCGGAGCCGCAACTGAACCTCAAGGGCTGGCCGACGATGATCGAGCGTGCCGTCGACAATCTGCTGCGCAACGCCCAGCGGTTTAACCCGGTGGGGCAGTCAATTGAAATGCAGGCCGTGCGGCAGGGTGAGCGCATTGTCGTCAGCGTGCGTGACCATGGGCCGGGCGTGAACGCCGAGCATTTGAATCAGTTGGGCGAGCCGTTTTATCGAGCGCCGGGGCAAACGGCGGCCGGACATGGTCTGGGCCTGGCGATTGCGCGCCGCGCTGCAGAGCGTCATGGCGGGAGTCTGGTGCTGGCCAATCATCCCCAGGGCGGGTTTGTGGCCAGTCTGGAATTGCCGTTGGTGCCAGGAGCGGTCGTCCAACCCTGAACCCTTTGTAGGGTTAACGGATACTCTCAAAATGTGCGTTCACCTTAGATCAAGTGTGGGAGCGGGCTTGCTCGCGAAAGCGGCTTCACATTCAACGGAAATGTTGACTGCCCCACCGTCTTCGCGAGCAAGCCCGCTCCCACATTTGATTTGATGTGAATGTCAGGACTTATCAGGCCACGCGCTGACGAATTCGGCGAGGTCGACTTTCTCGGCCACCCGCGGTTCTTTCTGCGGTGTGCCGAGGTAAAGGAACGCAATCACCTCTTCCCCTTCCGCCAACCCCAGCCCTTTGGCCACATGCGCCGAATAGGCCAGTTCACCGGTACGCCATACCGCGCCAATCCCTTGCGCATACGCCGCCAGCAAAATGCCGTGCGCCGCACAGCCCGCAGCCAGCAGTTGCTCGGATTTCGGGTACTTGACGTGATCCTGCACCCGCGCAATCACCACCACCACCAACGGGGCACGCAGTGGGCCGTTGCGCGCCTTGTCCAGTGCCGCTTCGGACACCTCGCTGTCTTGCAGCTTCGCCGCTTCGGCCAGCAGCTCGCCCATTTGCTCGCGCGCCGCGCCCTCGACGGTCAGGAAGCGCCAAGGCTGCAAATGACCGTGGTCCGGGGCACGCATGGCGGCGCCAAACAGCACTTCGCGTTGCGCCGCAGTCGGTGCCGGGTCAAGCAGTCGTGGAACGGAAACACGGTTGAGCAAAGCGTCGAGAGCCTGCATCGGCCACCTCCTGAAAAAATGTTTGGCTATTCTAGCTGCAAGTGCACAAGCGGCGTCGGTTTACATGCCCTGCCCCGCAGGTAGAATGGCGCCCACTCCCACAACAGCCCGAGCGGATTTCATGGCGTTGCCGACCTTACGGATCATTGGTTTTATCATCGGCATCTTCCTGATCACGCTGGCCATTGCCATGGTCGTGCCCATGGCGACCCTGATGATTTTCGACCGCACCCACGAGCTGCCCTCGTTCCTGTGGTCGAGCATGATTACCTTTGTCGCCGGCCTGGCGATGGTTATCCCCGGTCGTCCCGAACACATCCACCTGCGTCCACGGGACATGTACCTGTTGACCGTCAGCAGTTGGCTGGTGGTCTGCCTCTTCGCCTCGCTGCCTTTTATGCTGGCTCAACACGTCAGTTTCACCGACGCGATCTTTGAAAGCATGTCCGGCATCACCGCCACCGGTTCCACGGTCCTCAGCGGCCTGGACACCATGTCTCCCGGCATCCTGATCTGGCGCTCGCTGCTGCACTGGCTCGGCGGCATCGGTTTTATCGGCATGGCGGTGGCGATTCTGCCGCTGCTGCGCATCGGTGGCATGCGCCTGTTTCAGACCGAGTCCTCCGACCGTTCGGAAAAGGTCATGCCCCGTTCGCACATGGTGGCGCGCCTGATCGTGGCGGCCTATGTCGGCATCACCATCATCGGTAGCCTGGCGCTCTGGTGGGCCGGGATGAGCCTGTTTGATGCGATCAACCACGCGATGTCAGCGATCTCCACCGGCGGCTTTTCCACCTCGGACCAGTCGCTGGCCAAATGGACGCAGCCGGCGGTGCACTGGGTGGCGATTGTCATCATGATTCTCGGCAGCCTGCCCTTCACCCTGTACGTCGCAACCTTGCGCGGCAACCGGCGGGCCTTGATCAAGGATCAACAGGTTCAAGGGATGCTCGGCATGTTGCTGGTGACCTGGCTGGTGCTCGGCACCTGGTACTGGTGGACCACCCAACTGCATTGGCTCGAAGCGTTGCGGCACGTGGCGTTTAACGTGACGTCGGTGGTCACCACCACCGGTTTTGCGCTGGGGGATTACAGCCTGTGGGGCAATTTCTCGCTGATGCTGTTCTTTTACCTGGGCTTTGTCGGCGGCTGCTCCGGTTCGACGGCCGGCGGTATCAAAATATTCCGCTTCCAGGTCGCCTATATCCTGCTCAAGGCCAACCTTAATCAACTGATTCACCCGCGCGCGGTGATCAAACAGAAGTACAACGGTCACCGTCTCGACGAAGAAATCGTGCGCTCAATCCTGACCTTTTCGTTCTTCTTCGCCATCACCATTTGCGTCATCGCGTTGCTGCTCTCACTGCTCGGCGTGGACTGGATGACCGCCCTGACCGGCGCGGCCAGTACCGTGTCCGGTGTCGGGCCGGGGTTGGGTCCGACCATCGGGCCGTCGGGTAACTTTTCGACGTTGCCGGACGCCGCCAAGTGGATTCTGTCGTTCGGCATGCTGCTGGGCCGACTGGAGATCATTACGGTGTTTGTTCTGTGCATTCCTGCGTTCTGGCGCCACTGATCTGCGCCGCCGCTTCCGACATGTGCGCCCGGTACTCGCCGGGGGTGGCATCGAACCAGCGGCGGAAGGCGCGGAAGAAATTGCTCGGGTCGGCGAACCCCAGCAGGTAGGCAATTTCCAGCAAGGTCATGGTGGGTTGGGCCAGGTACTGCTCGGCCAATTCCCGCCGCGTATCATCGAGCAAAGCCTGAAAACTGGTGCCCTCTTCCTGCAAGCGTCGCTGCAAAGTGCGTTGCGACAGGTGCAGCGTCTGCGCCACGGTATCGCGCTTGGGTTCGCCCTGTGGCAGCAAACGGCACAACACCTGCCGCGCCTTGTGCGTCACGCGGCTCTCGGAAAACCGCGCCAGGTACTCGCCGGCAAACCGGTCATGCAACAGCGCCATCGCTTCGTTGGCGGTCGGCAATGGTGCTTCCATGTCAGCACGTTCGAAGATCAATGCGTCGTAAGGTGCGTTGAACAGCAACGGCGCATGAAAGGCTTGTTTATAGGGTTCGAGGTCGACCGGTTGATCGCCCTGTAACAGCACCTTCAGCGGTTGCAAGGTCCGCCCGGTCAACCAGCCGCACAACGCCAGCGCACAGGCCAGTGAAGCCTCGGCACTTTGCCGGGTCGGCGGCAGGTGGTCGCCGTGAACCGTCAGAATCAGCGCATAACCTTCATCCAGCAGACGGAAACTCAGGTCGGCACTTTCAGCAATGATCCGTTGATAGCGCACCAGCCGCTGAAAGCCTTCGGCCAGGGTCTGGCTGGACATCAGGGCGTAACCGGCGACATGGAAGGACGCCGGTCGCACCACCTTGCCCATGTTCAGGCCGATCGCCGGGTTGCCGGACAGCTCGACCGCGCGCTGCCATAGCCGCGTCATGGAATCTTGCGGGAAGCGCGCATCAGGATCATCCAGTGAGGCGTAGTCGAGCCCTAGCTGCTTGAACAACGCCCGGCAATCCAGGCCGTCCATCTCCAGTGCTTTGACAATCCCCATCGCCCAGCTTGCAGAAGTCGTTCGTTCGCTCATGGCGTTTGCTTACTTCAGTGAGCCGTCTGACGCGGCTAGTTTTCGAAGGATACTAAAGTGGCGCCTATTGTCACTGGCTGATGCCAATGATCACTCTAGACTCAAATAAGCTACCCGCAGCACATCTTGCTATCAGAACAATAACCACAGAGATCGCAGTCGTGGAAAACATTAAACGATTCAACAGCTTTGCTGAGTTCTACCCGTATTACCTCAGCGAGCACAGTGACAGTACTTGCCGACGACTGCACTTCATCGGCACGACGCTGGTCATCTTCATTCTCGCCCTGACCATCGGCAAAGGCGCGTGGCTGCTGCTGTGGGCCCTGCCGCTGGCGGGTTACAGCTTCGCCTGGGCCGGGCATTTCTTTTTCGAGAAGAATCGGCCTGCGACCTTCCAGCATCCTCTTTATAGCCTGCTCGGCGACTTTGTCATGTACCGCGACATGATTCTGGGTCGCGTGCCGTTTTAAGCGTCGTGAACACGAAGAGAGAATAGTCGATGAATGCCAATGCCCGTTTCACCCACATGAAGGATGGCACGCAGGAAGACTGGGCGATCATCGCCGCGGATTTCAGTGCCTACGCGAAACAATTGCCTTCAAGGATTGTGGCGCACCTGAAGTTGCTCGAGGGCGACTTTGGTGGCTTCCCGGTGGACCGTCTGACCCACTCCCTGCAAACCGCGAGCCGCGCCTGGCGCGATGGCCGTGATGAGGAATATGTGGTGTGCGCGTTGCTGCATGACATCGGCGACACCTTGGGTTCCTACAACCATCCGGACATTGCGGCAGCGATTCTCAAGCCATTCGTCAGTGCCGAGAACCTGTGGATGGTGGAAAAACACGGGATTTTCCAGGGCTATTACTTTTTCCATCATTTGGGCATGGATCGGCACCTGCGCGAGCAGTTCAGCGAGCATCCGCAGTATCAGGCGACCATCGAGTTCTGTGCCAAATACGATGCGGCGGCGTTTGACCCGGCGTATGACACGCTGCCGTTGAGATTCTTTGAGCCGATGATGGAACGCTTGTTTGCGCAGCCGAAGAACTCGATCTACAAAGCGGCGATGGAAGAATATTCGCCGGCTTGATGGACCTCAGGGGACCCTGTGGCGAGGGGGCTTGCCCCCGTTGGGGTGCGAAGCGCCCCCCAAAACCATTCAGCCGGTTACTCCTGACAGACCTCATGCGTCGGTTTACGACGGCTTCGCCGCCGAACGGGGCGATGCGGCGGTCCGACAAGCCCCCTCGCCACAAAGGCCATGCCTAGGCAGGCTCGGCAACCTTCAGCGCCTTCAACTCCGCTTCCCGCGCCTGCGCATCCGCCAGCCGATACAATTCGATCGACCCGTCCCAATGCTCGATCAGCGCCGTGCACGACTCCACCCAATCCCCGCAATTGAGGTAATCCACCTCGCCGACCTTGCGAATCTCGGCATGGTGAATGTGCCCGCACACCACGCCATGCAACTCGCGCTTCACGCATTCGTGCGCAATGGCTTCCTCGAAGTCGCTGATGAAGCTGACCGCCGTCTTCACCTTGTGCTTGAGGTACGCCGACAACGACCAATAGCCGTAGCCATAACGCGCGCGCCAATGGTTGAGCCAGCGGTTGAGGGTCAGGGTGAATTCGTAGGCCGAATCCCCGAGGAAGGCCAGCCAGCGGTGGTAGCGGGTGATGACATCGAACTGATCGCCGTGGATCACCAGCAGATGACGGCCATCGGCGGTGACGTGCACGGCTTCGTCGACTAACTGGATGTTGCCCAGGATCAGCTTGGAATACCGACGCAGGAATTCGTCATGATTGCCGGTGACGTAGATGACTTCGGTGCCACGTTTGCTCATCGTCAGCAAACGACGAATGACGTTGGTGTGCGCCTGAGGCCAGTACATGCCGCCGCGCAGTTTCCAGCCATCGATGATGTCGCCGACCAGGTAAATCTTGTCCGCGTGGTAGCCCTTGAGAAACTGCGACAGGTGCTCGGCCTGGCAGTCTCGAGTGCCCAGATGCACATCAGAAATCCACAAGGTCCGCACACGTTGCTTACGACTGGGTTTGGCGAGCTCGGCGCTGGTCATGGGCAACCCTCTGCGATGGTTTTTCCAAGCTTGCGCCGGTCGGGTTAATCGGCCATGACAGTGGTGAGTCATTCCTGTGACAGCAACCGGCCGGTGTAGACTGGCCTCATCTTGCCCGGGAGAGCAGTGATGCGACCGATCCTCACACTACGCCAGTACACCCACGACCTGATCGTCCACAGCCACGACCACGCCCAACTGGTGTTCGGCTTGTCGGGCGCGCTGGATTTCGAAGTCGACGGGCGTGGCAGTCAGGTGGTGCAGCAGAGCTTCGTGGTGGTGCCGTCCGGTTTCCATCACGCCTGCGGCAGCAGCAATGGCAGCCGCTGCCTGGTGCTGGATGTGCCGAGCGATCAATGGGTTTCACAGTCGCTGGGCGATCACGCCGTGGCCAGCCGCCGTCTGCTCGACAACGCCGGACGCTTGCCGCTGGATGCAGGGCAGAGCCAATTGGTCAGTTGGCTGGCGGGCAGTCAGGTCGACGATCCGTTTATCGCGCAGCAAGGCGCGGTGTTGTTATTGGCCAGCCTCAACAACGCCAAGCCAGCCAGCGTGGGCGGACGACGCCTGCCGTATGCAGCGATGAATGCGCACATTGACCGGCATGCAGCCTATCCGCTGCAAGTGGCAGACCTGGCCGGGATCGCCGGGCTGTCCAGCGCCCGGCTGCATGCACGGTTTGTCGCTGAATGCGGGCAGACGCCGATGGACTACATCCGCAGTCGACGGCTGCATATTGCGGTGGGATTGCTTCGGGATTCGCCATTGCCCATCGGCGAGATTGCCAGTCGGGTCGGCTACAGCTCCCAGAGCGCCTTCGCCGCCGCAGTGTTGCGCGAGTTTGGCGCCTCCCCCGGCAAACTGCGGCGCGAGGCTGGCGACAAATGAGGCGAGTCTGACGACAGACAGGTGCGCCGCCAGCGCTCTAGACTGCACCTCTGTTGGTTGTATTGATCAAGGATTGCAATGACTCCCCGTACCGCCCTTGGCGCCCTGCATATCGGCGCATTGATGTTTGGCCTGACCGGTGTGTTCGGCAAACTCGCCGCCGCCTCCCCCGCTGTCATCGTCTTTGGCCGGGCTGCGTTTGCGGTGCTGGCGCTCGCGGTTTTCGCGCGATTCGCCAGCAACACCCGTTGGCAGAAACTTGAAGCCGTGGACTGGCGCCGCCTGCTGCTCAGCGGTTTGCTGCTGGCCGGGCACTGGGTGAGCTTCTTTATTGCGGTGAAGGTGGCGGGTGTGGCGATTGCGACCCTGGGCTTTGCCAGTTTCCCGGCGTTTACCGTGATCCTCGAAGGGCTGATCTTCCGCGAGCGGATTCGCGCCAATGAAATCCTGCTGGTGGTGTTGGTGAGTGTCGGGTTGGTGTTGGTCACACCGGACTTCGATCTGGCGAGCGGCGCCACCACTGGCCTGCTCTGGGCTGTCGGTTCCGGGTTGTTGTTTGCCCTGCTGTCGCTGACCAACCGGGCCAGTTCCGGACGGATCCCGCCGGTACAGGCCGCGCTGTGTCAAAACGTGGTGGTCGCGCTATGCCTGCTGCCCGTGGCAGTGCCACAGTTGAGCGAAGTGCGTGGCCTCGACTGGCTGTGGATCGGTCTGCTCGGGGTGTTCTGCACCGGCGTCGCTCACAGTCTGTTCGTCGCCAGCCTGGCGGTGATCAAGGCCCGCACGGCGGCGGTGGTATTCGCACTGGAACCGGTTTACGGGATCACCATGGCGTGGCTGTTGTTCAATGAAAACCCGACGTTGCGGATGCTGATCGGCGGTGCGCTGATCATCGTCGCGATCGTGGTCTCCAGCCGGCTGTCCGGTGGTTCAAGCAAAAAGACCGTGGCGGCTGAAGCGGCGTCTCACTGAGTGCGGTCGTTGTGGCCCAGGTCGCGGTCCGGATCGATCTGATCGCGGACCCGCTGCTTGAGCACCTTGGCTTCAGGGAAGCCGCCATCGGCTTTACGCTCCCAGAGCGGCACGTCGTCGCAAAAAATATGGAACACCCCACCGGTGCCGGGCACCAGCGACACTTTGCCCAGGTCATCGCCGAAGGTGCTGAGCAGTTCCTGGGCCAACCAGGCGGCACGCAACAGCCATTGGCATTGCGTGCAGTAGGTGATGACGATTTCCGGTTTGTGCGCGGTCATGACAGGCAAGTCTCTGAGTCTGGAGGCGCAACCATCATAGAGTCTCAGCCGATACCGGCCAACAGGCTGCGGGCGGTCTGCTTGAGCGGCTCGTCGCCGTCCTTGAGCAATTCGTTGAGCAGCTTGATCGCGCGGTCCAGGTCGCCATCGTCGATGCAGGTCTGGGCTTGTTCCAGTTTGCCGGCGTTGGAAGCCGCCGCCGGGGCCAGGCTCAGCGGTTCAAGTTCCAGCGACGGAGGCGCATCGTTGAATTCGTCGAGGAAGTCGTCATCCAGTGACGGCGTGTCAGGCACGGGGTCCCATTCCAGTTCAGGCGCTTGGCGCGACGACTCGTCAGGCAATTCGTACACGTCGGGCATCACGTGCAGGTTCGAGGTGAAGGTCAGCTCGTCCGAGGGTTTGGCAGCGGGCGGTGGACTGTCGAAGGGGCTGACCAGATCCCAATTTGAATCCATCGACAATTCATCCAGGTTCAACTGAAATTCATCGTTGGGCACAGCTTCCACCGGGGCGACTATGGGCGCGGCCACCACGGGTGCAGCACTGCTCAGCTTCGGATGGCTGGCGCGGATGTCCTGAAGTTTTTCTGGGTCGAACCCGGCGTTTCGCAGCCTGCTTTCCTGCGCGTCATAGGCGGTTACATCGCCTTGTTTGCCGAGCACCTCCAGCAACTGCACCGCCAGATCCGTGCGCTGAGGTTCCTTGACCAGCGCTTCTCGCAACATGGCAGCGGCTTCGGAAAATCGGCCATAGGTCAGGTAGATGCCGACCCCTTCCAGCACATCGCCCGCGGGGGTTTCTTCACGATGATCAGAGGTTGGTTTGAGCAGGGGCTTTTGGACCAACGGCTGCACAGGAGGATCAAGCATCGGCTCCTGCCGTGACGGCAAATCGGGGGCGGCCTCGGGCAAGGCCGCGATCTGCTGACGTCGATGACGAAGGAACAGCCCGAGCAGCACCAAAGCCACCAGTGCCAGCAGCCCGATAATCAATGGCCAGTGGCTCGCTTCCTCGACAACCACAGGCGCGGGCGCGACAGCCACCGGCGCAGAGGGCTCGGCTGGCGTTTGTTTGACTTCAGCCAATTGGGTTTGCAGTTCGGTGATCTGTTTTTTCTGACCGGCGATCTGCTCGTCCTGAGCCGCCAGCTTCGCATTCAACTCATCGACCGTTTTTTGCAGTTGCTGGTTTTGCAGGACACTGGCGGCCGGTTGCTCGGCCACAACGGGATCACTCGCAGGCGCGACGGCAGGTTGCGCGGCAGTGGGCTTCTTCACAGGGGCTGGTGGTGCACTGGCCGGTTTGACGACCGGAAATGCAGAAGGCTGAGGCTCGGCAATCGGCTCATCAGCCACGGGTTCAATCCCCGGCGTGCCCGGCGGATCGATCAGTACCGTGTATTCGCGCAGCAAGCGCCCGTTGGGCTGATTGAGCTGCACCACGAAATTCAGAAAAGGTTCTTTGACCGCTTTGCTGGAGGTCACCCGGATCAGGTTGCGATTGCCTCGCAGGATCGGGGTGAACTTCAGATTGTTGAGGAAGAACACCCGCTCGACGCCGGCTCGGCTGAATTCATCCGCCGTCGCCAGGCTGACGGACAACTCGCCCTCCTCCAGACCACCGACATCCACCAGGGCGATGTCGGCACTCAACGGCTGGTTCAGCGCGGAGTGGAGCGTGATGTCCCCCAGGCCCAACGCAGGTGCCAATGCCGAGTAGGTGATAGCGCCACTGAGCAGAAGCGACCTGACGCCACACCGTAAAACCAACCGCCAACTCTGGAGCATGAGCATCCCTTAGATAACAGAACCAACCTATGCGTGTTTGCACATCCGGTACGAACACGATATTGCGTAGTAGTTCTTTATAGTCTGCCCAACGGGGTATCTCAAAAGTCTGGCGAGTGGTTATGCCTCAAGATTTTTCCAGGTTGCCCAGAATGTGCCCGTGAACCCGCATGCACACCTTCAAATCCGCCTCATCGACGCCTGCGAACAACTCGAGGCGCAGTTGCGTGGCAATGGTTTCAATTTGTTCGATCAGGGGAAGCGCCGGCGCACAGAGGACAATTTTTTTCGCCCGCCGGTCTTCCAGCACCGCCTGACGCTGTACCAGGCCCTGGGTTTCCAGGCTGTCTAGCAGACGGGCCAGGGTCGGCCCTTCGACACCGACGCTTTGCGCCAGCTCACGTTGGGTCGGGGCTTCCTCGAAACGGGCCAGGTGCAACAGCACCAGCCAGCGCGCCTGGGACAGTCCCAGACCGGCGAGACGACGGTCCAGTTCGGCACGCCAGCCACGCGACATCTGGGCCAGTTGCATGCCAAAACGGTGTTGATCGGTTAACGGCATAAAACACTCATGATTAGACTGAAATTAATTAAAACTAATTATTAGTCAGCTAAGCATGGCCGTTGGATTGAGGCAAGGTTTGGTCTGTAGTGAATCGTTACATCAACCTACAGGACCGCTTAAACCTCAAATTCCGATTGCAGGGCGGCACGCACGCAGTACAAAACGCCTTCCGGCACCCGCCCGGCGAACAGCGCGGCGATCTCCGATACCGCTGGCAATTCACCTTCGCCGTCGAGGAACGCATCCTGGACTTCGCCCATCAGTTCTTCCGGCAGGTCCAGCGCTTGCTCCAGCGACAACTGCTGCTTGCCAATCGCTTCGGCGAGCATGGTGTAGACGTTCTTCTCCGAGCATTGCAGCTGGCCGGCGATTTGCACCGGCGTCATGCCGGCGCGAGCCAGGGTGATCAGTTCGTGGCGCACGTCGGCCACGACTTTCGGTGCCTCGACCTGACCGCCCAGCACTTCGAGGAAGGCCTCGCCGTAACGCTCGAGCTTGCGCGCACCCACACCGCTGACCGTGGCCATTTCTGCCAGCGACGTTGGCTGGCTGCGGAGCATTTCCAGCAACGTTGAGTCGGGGAAGATGACGTACGGCGGCACGCCATGTTCTTCGGCCAGTTTGCGTCGCAGGGCACGCAAGGCTTCCCATTGTTCGCGCTCTTCGCCACGCACCAGTTGGCTCGCCTGGCTCTTGCTGCTTTTCGCGGTGGTTTGCGGCTTCAGGTCGCGGCGCAGTTCCAGCGTCACTTCGCCCTTGAGCAGCGGCCGACAGGTGTCGCTCAGGCGCAGGCCGCCGTAGCCTTCGAGGTCGATGTCGGCCAGTCCACGGGCAACCAGCTGTCGGAACAGCGAGCGCCATTCACTCTCGCCCATGGCCTTGCCGACGCCAAACACGGACAGGTGCTGATGACCAATGCTGCGGATCTTTTCGTTGTCCTTGCCCAGCAACACGTCGACCAGATGCCCGACACCATAACGCTGGCCGGTGCGATAAATCGCCGAGAGTGCCTGACGGGCCGGCTCGGTGGCGTCCCAGGTCTGCACGCCGTCGACACAGTTGTCGCAATGGCCACACGGCTCAGGCATGTCTTCGTCGAAGTAGGCCAGCAACGTCTGGCGACGGCAGCGGGTTTCCTCACAGAGCGAGAGCATCGCGTCAAGCTTGTGCTGCTCCAGACGCTTATGGCGCTCGTCGCCTTCGGAGTTTTGCAACATCTGCTTGAGCATCACCACGTCTTGCAGGCCGTAGGCCATCCAGGCGTCTGCCGGCAGGCCATCACGGCCACCACGACCAGTTTCCTGGTAATAGGCTTCAAGGGATTTCGGCAAATCGAGGTGCGCGACAAAGCGCACGTTAGGCTTGTCGATGCCCATGCCGAACGCCACGGTGGCGACCATGATCAGGCCTTCCTCGTTGAGGAAGCGCTTCTGGTGATGGGCCCGGGTTTCGTTGGGCAGGCCGGCGTGATACGGCAGCGCCGGAAAGCCTTGTTCACTGAGGAACACCGCCACTTCGTCGACTTTCTTGCGCGACAGGCAGTAAACGATGCCGGCATCGCTGCGCCGCTCGGCGAGGAACGCGAGCAACTGCTTGCGCGGCTGCTCCTTGGGCACGATGCGGTAGAAAATATTCGGGCGGTCGAAGCTCGACAGGAAGCGTTCGGCGTCTTGCAGATGCAGGCGATCGACGATTTCTTCGCGGGTGCGCTTGTCGGCCGTGGCGGTCAGGGCGATGCGCGGGACATTCGGGAACAACTCCGCCAACTGCCCCAGTTGCAGGTATTCGCGACGGAAGTCATGACCCCATTGCGACACGCAGTGCGCCTCGTCGATGGCGAACAGGGCGATTTCAAGGCTTTGCAGGAAGGCCAGCATGCGCGGCTGGACCAGACGCTCGGGCGCGAGGTAGAGCATCTTCACTTCGCCGCGCTTGATGCGGGCCGCCAGGTCGCGCTGTTGTTCGGCGCTCAGCGTGGAGTTCAAGGCCGCGGCCGCGACACCCAGCTCTTCGAGGGTGGCGACCTGGTCGTCCATCAATGCGATCAGCGGCGATACCACCACGGCCAGGCCTTCGCGCAACAGCGCCGGCACCTGGAAACACAAGGATTTGCCGCCACCGGTAGGCATCAGTACCAGGGCGTCGCCACCACTGGCCACGCGCTCAATGATTGCACCCTGACGGCCACGAAAACTGTCGTAGCCGAAGATGTCCTTGAGGACGCGTTGAGCCTGTTCGAGCATAAAAACTCCAAAAATCACAAAAACATCCCTGCAAGGCTGGTTCAGAACCACGCACGCTGCACTGACAAATCGTAAGTGCGCGTTGCATGACGCTTCACATTCCAGCCGCGACGCCGGCAGGGCATCACAAAACGCGCGAGTATACCCGAGGCCTCCCTTGCGCAGGGCACCGCTGATAAGACACATGAGCCCAATGCAATAAAGAACCCTTGTAGGAGTGAGCCTGCTCGCGATAGCGGTACTACATTCGACATCAATGTTGACTGACCCACCGACATCGCGAGCAGGCTCACTCCTACAGGGAACGCGTTGTTCTGAGGCTGTAAATATGCCGCGCGGCTGGCCTGAGCGCTCAAGAAGGCCTAGAATTCCCGCATCTGTTTATTTCCCAAGGTAGCCCTTTAATGTCCTTCGCTGAGCAACTAACCCGTTTGCAAGTCTTCCTCGACGCCGACGAACTGCATGACGAGGCGCTGGACTACGTGGCCGCCCACGGCTACCTCACCGCGCTGTCGATCTGTTCCGAAGAAGTTCCGGATCGTGAATGGATCGACGCCCTCTTCGCCGAAGAGCCGCACTACGCCGACGACACCGAGCGCGAAGCCATCGAATCCACCCTGCTCGCCCTCAAGGCTCACATCGCCCGCCAACTGGCGTCCGACGAAGAGTTCGAGCTGCCTTGCGAGCTGGACCTGGGCGAAGAACCGGATGACTCCGACCTGCGCGGCTGGTGCATCGGTTTCATGGAAGGCGTGTTCCTGCGCGAAGCCGCCTGGTTCGAAACCGCCGAAGACGAAGTCAGCGAAATGCTCCTGCCGATCATGGTCGGTTCGGGCCTGTTCGACGAACAGCCAGAGTTCGAAGACATCGCCAAGGATGCCAACCTGATGGACGACATGATCGTACAGATTCCGGAAGCCCTGACCGCGCTGTACCTGTTGTGCAACGCGCCAGACGAAAAACCGGCGATCCTCAAGCCACGTCATCACTAAGGTCTTGCCTATGGACAACCCCATAGGCAACCGCTCCCTGATGTTGCGCTACGTGCTGCTGGCCATCGGCTGGCTGAGCGTAGCGCTGGGGGTGATCGGGATTTTCCTGCCGGTTTTGCCCACCACGCCCTTTCTGTTGCTGGCCGCCGCGTGCTTCGCGCGCAGTTCGCCGCGTTTCTATCAGTGGCTGGTGGAGCATCCACGGCTGGGCCCGTGGATTCGCGACTACCTCGACGGCAACGGCATTCCCCTCAAAGGCAAGGTCTACGCCATCGGGCTGATGTGGGCGAGCATCCTGTTCTCCTGCTACCTGGTGCCCCTGCCATGGGCCCGCGGCTTCATGCTGACCAGCGCCGTGCTCGTCACGTTCTACATCCTCAAGCAAAAAACCCTGAAAACACCCTGACCCGATTTCTGTAGCCAGTTCACTTCTGTGGCTATAGGGCTTTTGTGGCGAGGGGGCTTGCCCCCGTTGGGTTGCGAAGCGACCCCAATCCGGCAGACCGAATTTCTCCTGACACACCACGAGGACTGGATTACGACTGCTGCGCAGCCGAACGGGGTGATGCGGCATTCCGACAAGCCCCCTCACCACAAAAGCCCCCTCACTATTGAAGCCCCCTCGCTACAAAAGGCAGCCCGACAATTTGTCCGTCCTCGCTGAAAACACCGCCTAGACTTCAGTCATCTGCACGCGAGCAGCCAGACATGTCACGTCGTCCGCGTAGTCCAGGATGGTCAACGCTCCGACTTCGGCTCGGCGGGTGGCTGCTGTTGGTCAGTTTTCTGCTGACAGGGTTGGGCAGTGTCCTTGCCGACTGGGATTTTTCCCTGATCCTGCAAACCGCCGAAAAACGCTACGGTCCTCTCGGCCCCGCTCAAGGAAGAATCGAGGCGTGGAGTCAAATGCTCAAAAGCGAACTCAAGCAACCCGAGCGCGAGCAACTGAATGCGGTCAATCAGTTCTTCAACCAGCAGCTGAATTTTCAGGACGACATGCGTATCTGGCGTCAGACCGATTACTGGGCCACGCCAGAAGAATCGCTTATCAAGGGCGCCGGCGACTGTGAAGACTACGCGCTGGCGAAGTATTTCAGCCTGCGTTACCTCGGCGTTCCCAGCGAAAAATTGCGCATCACCTACGTCAAGGCACTGGCCCAAAACCAGGCGCACATGGTGTTGACCTTCTACAGCAGCCCCACGGCCGAACCGCTGGTGCTGGACAACCTGATCAGCGAAATCCGCCCCGCATCCCAGCGTAAAGACCTGTTGCCGGTGTACGCCTTCAACGCCGAGGGCCTGTACTTGCCCGGGGCCAATGGTGGAAAACGCAGCGGCGACACAAAAAAACTGTCGCGCTGGCAAGACGTGTTGAAAAAGATGCAAACCGAAGGATTCGCCGTGGGCGAAGGCTAGCCTTCATAGCAAGGAGCGATTTATGTCACTGCGCAAACAGTTGTTTCTCGCCATTTGCCTGTTCCTGCTGGTGGCCTTCAGCGGCAGTTTTTTTGTCAGCCTGGAAAGCTCCCGCGAACAAATGCTCGGCCAGTTGCGCTCCCATGCCCAGGACGCCGCCACCGCACTGGGTTTATCGCTGACCGCGCAAATCGACGACCCGGCCATGATCGAGTTGATGGTCAGCTCGATTTACGACAGCGGCTATTTCCGCAGCATCCGCGTGGTCAATATCGTCGATGACCAGGTATTGGTGGAACGCAGCGCCGCCGAAAAAATCGACGGCGTTCCAGGCTGGTTCGTCAGGCTCGTTAATTTGCGCCCCGAAGGTGGCGACGCGCTGATCATGCGCGGCTGGGAACAGGTGGCGCGGGTCGAAGTGTTGAGCAATCCGCAATTCGCCCTGGCCAAACTCTGGGACAGCACGCTCGGCAGTCTGCTGTGGTTGTTGGTCTGCGGATTGCTCAGCGCGGTGTTCGGCGGTTGGTTGTTGCGTCGGCAATTGCGCCCGCTCGACAAAATGGTCAAACAGGCCGAAGCCATCAGCAAACGCGAGTTCCTGAGCCTGCCGAAGCTGCCGCGCACCCCGGAATTGCGGCGCGTGGTGCTGGCCATGAACCAGATGGTCGAGAAGCTCAAGGCGCTGTTCGCCGAAGAAGCCACGCGCAGTGAAAAACTGCGGGCCGAGTCCTATCAGGACAGTCTCACGGGACTGGGCAATCGCCGTTTGCTGGATGAACAACTGGCCGATCAACTGCTGATCAGCGAACAGAGCAGCGCCGGCCATTTGCTGATGCTGCGGGTCAACGACCTGATCGGCCTCAACCAGCGCCTGGGTGGTCAGCGCACCGATGCGTTGATCAGCGCCGTCGGCGAACTGCTCAAGCGCCTGACGCAGTTGCCGGAACGTCGTACCTGGCTGGCGGCGCGCAATCGCGGTGGTGAGTTCAGCCTGCTGACACCGGGCCTGGACGGCGCCGACGCCGAACGCCTGGCCTCGGAAATCAGTGCGACCCTGGAAAACCTGCGCCTGACCGGCGCCAGCGATTGCATGCCGGTGGCGCATTTGGGCATCGTCCCCTACCACCCCGGCGAACCGGCCAGCGACGTGCTGCTGCGTCTCGATCAGGCGCTGACGCAAGCACGGCAACACCCCGAGCGACCTTGGGCACATCTGGCCGATACCAGCACCGCGAACAACCACTCCCAGCACGACTGGCGCGCCTGGATCGACGACGCCCTGACCCACGGCAAACTGCAGCTGTATTTCCAACCCGTAGTGCAATGCGCCGACACCAGCCAGGTGCTGCACCACAAAGTCCTCGCGCGTCTGCTCGACCCGACCGGCGAAGCGATTGCCGCCGGGCATTTCCTGCCGTGGATCGAGCGCCTCGGCTGGTCAGCGCGGTTTGACCTGGCGATGCTCGAAGCGACCCTCGATTACCTCGTCGTCAACCGCTGGCCCTTGGCGCTGAGCCTGTCCGGCAGCACCCTGCGCGATCCAGCACAGTTGCGACAGATCATCGACTTGCTCGACTCACTACCGGAACTGGCACCGCTGTTGACCCTGGAAATTGACGAACGCCAACTGCCGCCGCCCGAAGAGTTGCAGCGCCTGAGCCATAGCCTGCTCGACACCGGTTACCGCATCGGCTTGCAGCACTTTGGGGGCAGCTTCAGCCAGATCGGCAACCTGACGCAGCTCGGGTTGGCGTATTTGAAAATCGATGGCGCGTACATCCGCAGCATTGATGTGCAGCCTGACAAGCGGCTGTTTATTGATGCGATTTTCCGGGCGACCAACAGTATTGATCTGCCGTTGATTGCGGAGATGGTGGAGACGCAGGGGGAGTTGGAGATGATTCGGGAACTGGGGTTGTTTGGGGTGATGGGACGGTTGATCGGGCCGCCGGAGCCGATGTAGCCGGACGCGATGATTGGGCAGTAAACACCGGTGTTTAAAAGACACCTCCAGACACTCACTCAGGCTACATATTCTTGCGCCGTTGCCTACGACTGCGCCAGAATCTGCCGGCTTGTGCGCTTTGACCCTGATCTTTATCGTTTCCGCATCGCTGCCAATCAGCGATCGGGTTTAGCGACCCGGACTATTCAAAGTGCATCAGTGCTCCAGACTTTGTTGCAGACTTTTGACGTCGGCAATTACGTTATGGTGGCTGTATGCGGGAGACCTTCGGGTCTACCGGGTTGCCTTTGACCGGTTCGCTAACCTGCATACAGTCGCCACCCTTACCTGTTTAGCGACAGGTTCTGGTGGTCTTGTTTTTCAAAGGAGCTCCACCATGTTCAAAATCACACCCAACCCGCCAGAAACCGACACCGACGACGTTTCCCCCTACGAATCCAACGATTCCAAAAAACTCAACACCGCCGCCGACCGCGCCCTCGATTACTACCTCAAACCGGTCATCCCCAAAGACACCCCGCGCAAACCCAGCACGATCTACTTCGTCGGGCCCGACACCGATAACGAAACCTTGCTGGTGAATGCCTGTGAAACGTTGGCGTCGGCGAGTGTGATGTTGAGTGATTTCGCGGGGCAGTTGAACGGCACACAGCGCCACACACTGCTGGGCATTCAAAACTCCGTGATGTTGGGAGAAATGGCGGTGAACCGAATGCTCGACAACGTCGACCCGCACGGCTAGCCATATTCCATGGTCAGGAGCTGGACTGTGGCGAGGGGGCTTGTCGGAACGCCGCATCGCCCCGTTGGGTTGCGAAGCGACCCTAAAACCATTCACCGCAGTTTGTCAGTTAAACCGCAACTATCTGGATTACGACTGCTGCGCAGCCGAACGGGGTGATGCGGCATTCCGACAAGCCCCCTCGCCACAATGACCGGGTTGGTAGTAGAGTTTTGTGGGAGTTGGTCTGGCCTCATCGCGAGCAAGCTCGCTCCCACAGGTTTTAGTGTTGAACACAAAATATGTGAACGACAAAAATCCCCTGTGTGCGAGCTTGCTCCGGGCGGCGTTCCGACGATAGCGGTGTCACACACAACAAAAACCCGCCATTCCTGACCCAGGAATGGCGGGTTTTGTCGCTTCAGACTTCCGGTCACACAATGTCCACCTTCAATGAATAGTGACGAGACCGCTCGTCTTAAACAGGGTCTCACCTGTCAGATCTGACAGTAGGCAAACACTTATTCCGACTATCTAATCCATTCAATCGGTGCCGCCCATTCAGACAGCCAGGCGCCTCTATGGAAGGTGCGTACTCATGAATAGCCCAATGACCAACGCTGACCTCGCGACCAATGGACAAGTCGTTGTATTCCCGCCCGAGCCCGGCATTGGTGTGCTGGCCGTCGCTCCGCCCTACCCTGTTGGTTTCAAACCGCAGAACGACGGTGCATTGGGGATCAATATCAATATGGTGCACGGCGACCGTGACGGCTTGCTGGTGTACATCCTCGCCTATCTGAATATGGCCATCGGCGACTACATCAGGGTTTACATCGAAACAACAAACGCGCCCGTCGCTGAGTTCCCGGTCACAGAAGCGCATTTCGATGCTGAAGGTATCGCGAAAAACATTCCCTTCTATATTCCCACCACAGTCATGGAAGCCAAGTTCCTCCAATCCGAGAACAAGCCATTCTGGTTCGCTATGGAGCGCGTGAGCGGCAACGGCAATGAACAATCGCCGCCCGTTCTGTTGCTTTACAAACACCCGCCGCCGGGTGAAGCGGACCCCGACGGCGGAAAGCCTTTCAACCAAGGCCTCAAATTGCCTGTCGCCTCGGAAAGCGTCGTCGATCAGACAGTGATCGATGACGGCATGTTCGTGACCGTGCTGGAGTATTTCAATCAGTCCATCGGTGATGTGGTGGTGCTTGCCTTCGGGTCTTTGCTCCTGGAGAGCACAGTCACCGAATTAGGCGATGTAGTCTTTGAGCTAACCCCGGAACTGCTCGCCAAGCTGGCGCCCACTAACAGCCTGATGGTGCGCTGGGAAGTGTCCGACAAGGTGGAGAACACCAGCGGCTGGTCGGATGCGCTCATCCTTACGTTCAAACCCGGCATGGTGTTGCTGACCGCACCGATTTTTGAACAGGCCGATCCAGATAATGTGGTGAACCACGACGGCCTCGCAGGCGAAGCCATGGTGATCCTGGTCACCGGTGTCTTTGCAATCGGCGATCTGATCGAACTGACCCTGGAAGGGCTCACCAAAGGTGGCGACCCGCTCACCCACACGTTCAGCGTAAGGCTGGCCGCTGCGAGCAGATCCGTGGACTTTCCGGTATCGAACGAGTGGGTGCGCAACCTGATTGGCGGTTCAGCGCGGGCCACCTACACATTGACCAAGGCAGGCAAGACCCAGCGCTCGAAGCCCGCCGATGCCACGTTCACTGGCACGTCCCAACCATTGGGTCTGCCGATTGTTGCACCACTGGTAGACAACAAGCTGCCGGTCGACACCGCAACGGCCACGGTGCAGGTCGCCGAATACTGGCCTTTGAAAAAAGGCGCGATCGTCAAACTTTACTGGCAAACCACCGATCAGGACGGGATCAAGGCACTGTTCATTTTCCAACAGATCGTTACCGACTCAACACAACCCATCACCTTCGGGGTGCCAGCCAAATACATCGCCCCCTACGCCAGTACCCCTTTGACCGTGCAAAGCACAGTAACCAACCCGGGTGAAGTGGAAGTGTTTTCCGGATTGCTGCAACTAATGTTTGGTGATAAACGGGCTTCATTTACCGCTTTCGAGAACTTCGACAGTTCACCTCTTGTTGATTTTACGCCGAATGTCCCATATACCCTCCCTAGCAAAATCAGCCTCTTACATTTAGGGGGGACGATATATTTAACAAACTCCCACCTCCAGCCCGGCCAACATTACACAGCTTTACTTGGAGCGGTAACGCTTGGCATGCTAGGGACCGTGCGCTTCACTTTCCCCGAACCAGCTTCCTATGTAAGTTTCTTGATCGACTCTCACCAACTACAAGAAAATAACGCGGTCATTTACTGGGACGAAGCGGGTAATACCTTGGGTTATGCGCACTTGCCTTACACCAAGTTATTCGAAAGCGCGTACGTTACCTTCACGGACCCAGACGGCAGAATAAAATCATTTCAAGTAACCAATAAAAATGACTTGTTCCTGGATGTCATCACTGTGCGATAAATCCATTAATGGGGAGAAAGTGGGGAGTGCATTTATTTACCCGCCCTTCTTTCGTCCCCAGTAGCTAAGTAAGTTTTAAACATCGATGTTTAAAAGACACCTCCAGACACTCACTCAGGCTACACATCCTTGCGCCGTTGCCTACGACTGCGCCAGAATCCGCCGGCTTGTGCGCCTTGACTCGGGTCTCTATTGTTTCCCGGTCGCTGACAAATCAGTGATCGGGTTTAGCAGCTCGGAAACATCAAGGTGCATCAGTATCGCCATACGTTATGGCGGCTATGCGTGGGGCACTTCGGTGCGCCGGGTTCCTTGATGCCCTGGTCTGCTAACCCGCGTACAGCCGCCACCTCTTCGTTTAGCAGCGATGGGTGAAGGCTCCAAATCATCAAGGAGTTTCACCATGTTCAAGATCACACCCAACCCACCCGAAACCGACGACGTTTCCCCCTACGAATCCACCGATTCCAAAAAGCTCAACACCGCCGCCGACCGCGCCCTCGATTACTACCTCAAACCGGTCATCCCCAAAGACACCCCGCGCAAACCCAGCACGATCTACTTCGTCGGGCCCGACACCGATAACGAAACCTTGCTGGTGAATGCCTGTGAAACGTTGGCGTCGGCGAGTGTGATGTTGAGTGATTTCGCGGGGCAGTTGAACGGCACACAGCGCCACACACTGCTGGGCATTCAAAACTCCGTGATGTTGGGAGAAATGGCGGTGAACCGGATGCTGGATAACATCGACCCGCACAGCTAGCCATATTCCATGGTCAGGAGCTGGACTGTGGCGAGGGGGCTTGTCGGAACGCCGCATCGCCCCGTTGGGTTGCGAAGCGACCCTAAAACCATTCACCGCAGTTTGTCAGTTAAACCGCAACTATCTGGATTACGACTGCTGCGCAGCCGAACGGGGTGATGCGGCATTCCGACAAGCCCCCTCGCCACAATGACCGGGTTGGTAGTAGAGTTTTGTGGGAGTTGGTCGGGCCTCATCGCGAGCAAGCTCGCTCCCACACTGGACCTTCAGTGAACATAAAATATGTGAACGACATCAAACAACTGTGGGAACGAGCCTGCTCGCGATTGCGTTCTCACAGACAACCAAAAACCCGCCACTCCTGACCCAGGAATGGCGGGTTTTGTCGTTTCAGCCCTCAGGTCACACGGTGTCCACTTTCAACGAATGGTCATTCAACATGCCATTGATGATGGTCGCCGTATCGTGCCCGCCCGCCACTACACCGCCCGCCCCCGGCGTGACGCCGTAGTGGCTGGCGAGGTTGACGCCGGCCAGGTCGATGGTCTGGTTCGGCGTGGCGCCGGCCATGGCGCTGACGTCGATGCTGGTGACGAGTGAAGCGCCGCTGCCGGTGACTTTGAAGTGCAGGTAGTCATCCAGCGACGCCGACGTACCGTTTTCACCCTGCAGCAGTTGCGACAGATCGAGCTTGTCGGTGCCGGGGGTGAAGTCGGTGACGACGTCGTGGCCGCTGTTGCCTTTGAGCCACTGGAAGGTGTCGGCCCCTGCTCCGCCGGTGAGGGTGTTGTTGCCCAGACCGCCGATCAGGAAGTCATCACCACCGCCGCCGTTGAGGATGTCATCGCCCAAACCGCCATTAATGATGTTGCTGTTGTTGTCGCCGGTGAGGCTGTCGTTGAAGTTGGAACCGACCAGGTTTTCGATTCCGGTGAGGGTGTCGGTGCCAGCGCCGCCGGTGTTTTGCGGGGTGAGCAGGCTCAGGTCGACGGTGACCCCGGCCGTGGCGTGGGCGTAGCTCACAGTGTCGATGCCGGTACCGCCGTCGAGCAGGTCGTTACCGGTGCCGCTGAACAGCAAGTCATTGCCGGCGCCGCCATGCAGTTCGTTGTTGCCGGTGCCGGCGGTGAGCACGTCGTTGCCGTCGCCGGCATTGATGACGTTGTTGCCGGTGCCTGCTATCAACGTGTCATCGCCCGCAGTGCCGGTGAGGGTGTGGCCATCCTGGTAGCTGATGGTCACGCCCGCCGTGTCGCTGCCGCCATGGTTGTCGCTGGCGGTGTAGGTGCCGTGGGCGTCCGGTGCGATGTCGTGGGCGCCGGCGTAGTTGACGGTCATGGTCAACTGGTAGTTTTCGGATCCTTTGGCGTTGCCTCCACTGGTGTTTTCGATGTTGGTGATGTGGATCTGATAGGTCGCATCCGAGGTCGCAGTGATCGTCTGGCCGTCCGCGATGCTGATGAAGGCGCCGCCATTGACGGAGTACTCCATGGTGATATGCCCGGCCCCCAGGTTGTGATCCAGGTTGAGGGTTTCACCTTCTTTCAGTTTCACGGTGATGAGGTCTTCATCATTGGCGTTGTTGGCAGCCACCTGCCCCAGATACCCGCTGACCACCAGCAGCGCCGTCATCGCGGCGGTGTTGGCGGAAAAGGCACTGCGCACGTCCGCCAGGGCCTGGTTGGCCGCGTTGTCATTGGTGCCTTTGAAATTGATCGCACCGCTGCCGGTGAAGTCCGCGCCCTTGGCCACCCAACCGGTGGTGAAGTTGGTCGGCGATGCGGTCAGCGGATCCTTGTCGGCATCGGTGTCGTTGGCCAGCAACAGCTCGCCCGGCACCACGATGTTGCCCGACAGCACGTTGGTGATGATGTGGTCATCGACCGCCACCGGTGCCGCGTTCGGAATGACTTTGACCGTCAGCGTGGAGCTGGCCAGATCGCCGTCGTTGTCGCTGACGGTGAAGCCGATGTTTTCAGTGATGACCACCGCGGTGGTTTTTTGCGAGGTGTAGTTGTACTCGCCGGTGTCGAGGTTCACCACCAGCGTGCCGCCATTGTTGGTGGCGATGCTGATGCTGTTGTTCACCGTGTTGAAGGTGCCGTGGTTGGCGCCGCCACTGAAGTTCAGCGAACCCTGGTTGGCGTTGCCTTTCGGGTCGAAGGTGTACGTGGTGCCGTCGACCGTGAGGGTTTTGATGAAGCCGCCATCGGCGCCGAACGTACCGTTCTCCAACAACGTACCGGTGACCGGCGCGCCGACCACAGTGCCCGAGAGCACCGAGTTGAGTTGGGTTAAATCGGTCACCACCACCGCATTGGTGTCGGTGTGGGTGCTGCCGTCATAGGCCAACGGGTTGAGGTTGGCGTTACTCACGCCGCTGCCCAGGCCGATCGCGTAGTTCTTGATGCCGTTGGCGTCGAGGAAGCCTTTGAGCGCCGTTTCGTCAGCGGTGCCGATGTCGCCTTCGTTGGGTTTGCCGTCGGAGAAGAAGTAGCCGACGTTCTGTGCACCCGTGAGTTTGCCGGACGTATTGAACGCCGTCTGCATGGTGGCCACAGCCGCATCGTAGTTGGTGCCACCGCCTGCTGTCAGACCGGCAAGGATCGACTTCGCGGTCGCCACGTCGACCCACACCGTGGTTCTGTCGGTGGCGTTGCTGCTGAAGGTGACGAGCTGCACTTTCACATCGCCCAGGTCGTCGTACTTGTCGAGCAAGGCACTGATGGCCTGTTTGGCCAGCTCCAGCCGCGACAGGCCCGGCACGCCAGAGGGGTCGACCATACTGCCGGAGATGTCGAGCACGATCAGCAGGTTGGTGTCGATTTCCACCGCCGCCACCGAGCGATCCGATGCCACCGCTTTCGGCACGTCATCGACAATGTTGACGACGATGGTGCTGGTGGTGCTGTTGCCCAGGGCATCGGTGGCTTTGTAAGTGAAGCTTTCGCTCAGGGTGTTGGGCCCGTCGTTGGCGTTCGGCGCGGTTTTCGGCGCCGAGGTCAGGGTGTAGGTGTACGTGCCGTTCGGGTTGAGCAAGAGTTGCCCGTACGTGCCCGTGGCGCTGCCGACCAGGCTGTAGGTGAGCGCGCCGCTGCCGCCGGTGACCGAACCGACCAGCGTCCCGGAGGCAGTCTCGCCAGTATTGCCCGGGTCGCTGCCGGTGACGGTGCCCGGTGCCAGGTCCTGACCGTCCTGGTTCAGGTCGAGGGCTTTTTCGTAGACCGTCACATCTTGGTCCACCACGGCTTTGAGGCCGGTGTCGGAGACGTTGATGGTGATGGTGGTGGTGCTTTCGTCGCCATCGGAATCGCGAATGGTGTAGGTGAACGTGTCGGTGGCGCCCGCTGGCCCGACCGAGTTCGGGTTGCTGTGGTACACGGCGTTACCGGCAGCATCCAGGGTCAGGTAGCCGTAGGTGCCATTGATATTGGTGCCCAGCCCGCCGACCGCCGAGGTCGACGTGTTGCTGCCCGCTCGCACACCAATCACCGCGCCAGCGGCAGCCGGACCGTCGGCGCCAAACACGTCGTTGCCCAGCAAACTGATGTTGATCGTCGCGCCTTCGGCCGCACTCGCCGTGTTCGGCGCGGCGGTAGGCAGGTCATCGACGATGTTGACGTTGATCTGACCCGACGCAGTGCTGCCGTCGGTGTCGGTGGCCACCACGTTGAAGTTTTCGGTGATGCTGTTGGCGCCATTGGCGGTTGGATGGGTTTCGTTATCCACCAGGGTGTAGCTGTAACTCACAACGCCTGTGGTGGCATTGAATCCGGTGACGGTGAACGTGCTGCCGAGCGCCGTGGTGATGGTCTGCGGGAAGCCCGACGCCACGCCACCGACCACCACATGAATGCCGCCAACGTCGAGGGTTTGCAGGCCGTCGAGCGCGGTCACGGTGAAAGTACCGCTCTGGGTCAGCGCCGGGGTGTTGGGGCTGGTGCCGTCGCTGAGGTTTTTCTCGTAGACGGTGAGTTCGCCGCCGTTGACGTTCAGGCCGTTAAGGACCACCGGGTCGTTGGCGTTCTGGATGTTCAGCACCAGCGTGGCGGTGCTGGTGTCGCCGTCGGCATCGGTGAGGGTGTAGGTGAAGGTTTCGGTGCCATTGCCGCCGCCGTGCAGGTTTTTGAAGTCGGCATCATTGGTGTCAAGCGTGTAGGTGTAGGTGCCATTGGCATTCAGTACCAGGGTGCCGTAGGTGCCATTCAGCGTGGCAGGCGTGATCGGCCCGGCATTCGGTCCGGTCGCGACGTGGTCCGCGCCTTGAGTGTCGTTGGTCAGGACGTTGCCAGTGAGGGTCAACGCGTTCTCCGTCGCGGTGGCCAGGTTCGTGTCGTTTACGGCTTTTGGCACATCATCGACGATGCTCACCACGATGGTGCTGGTGGTGCTGTTGCCCAGCGAATCGGTGGCCTGGTAGGTGAAGCTTTCGGTCAGGGTATTGGCGCCGTCGTTCGCGTGCGGCGTGGTCGTCGCTGGCGACGTCAGGGTGTAGGTGTACGTGCCATTTGGGTTGAGCTGGATCTGGCCATAGTTGCCCGTGGCGCTGCTCACCAGGGTGTAGGTGATCGCGCCGACCGCGCCGGTGACCGAACCCACCAGCGTGCCCTTGGCGGTTTCGCCGGTGCTGGTCGGGTCGCTGCCGGTGACGGTGCCAGCGGCCAGGTCTTGCCCGTCCTTGGTCAGGTCCAGGGCTTTTTCGTAGACCGTCACGTCGGTGTCGCTGGCCGCGACGATGCAGCTGTTCGAGACGTCGATGGTGATGGTGGTGGTGCTTTCATCGCCGTCGGCATCGCGCACGGTGTAGGTGAACACGTCGGTGGCGCCCGGACCGTTCACCGCATTGGGATTGCTGTGATAGGTCGCGTTGCCGTTGGCATCCAGCGTCAGGTAACCGTAGGTGCCATTGATGTTCGAGCCCAGGCCACCGATGGCCGAGGTCGAGGTGTCGCTGCCGGCCCGCACACCGATCACCGCGCCACTGGCCGCCGGACCATCGGCGCCGCCGATGTCGTTATCCAGCACGTTGCCGGTGACTGTTGCGCCTTCCGCCACCGAAGTGTGATCCGGGTTGGCCTTGGGCAGGTCATCGACGATGTTGACGTTGAGCTGGTTGCTCGCGGTGCTGCCGTCGGTGTCTGTTGCCACCACATTGAAGTTTTCGGTGATGCTGTTGGCACCGTTGGCGTTTGGATGGGTTTCGTTATCCACCAGGGTGTAGCTGTAGCTGACCACGCCAGTGACCGGGTCAAACCCGGTGATGGTCAGCGTGTTGCCCAATGCCGTGACAATCGACTGCGGGAAGCCAGCCGCCACGCCGCCGGCCACTACATGAATGCCGCCGACATCGAGGGTTTGCAGGCCGTCGAGCGCGGTCACGGTGAAGGTGCCGTTCTGGGTCAGTGCCGGGGTGTTCGGGCTGGTGCCGTCGCTGAGGTTTTTCTCGTAGACGGTCAACTCGCCGCCGTACACATCGAGACCGTTGAGGGTCACCGGATCGTCGTTGTTATGGATTTGCAGCACCAGGTTGGCGGTGCTGGTGTCGCCGTCGGCATCGGTGATGGTGTAGGTGAAGGTTTCCGTGCCGTTGCCATTGCCGTGCAGCGCTTTGAAATCGGCGTCGGTGGTGTTCAGGGTGTAGGTGTAAGTGCCGTTGGCGTTCAGCACAAGGGTGCCGTAAGTCCCGGTGAAGGTACCGGCGGTGATCGGGCCGGCGTTGGGGCCGGTCGGTACGCGGTCAGCGCCTTGCACGTCGTTGGTCAGCACGTTGCCATTGAGGGTCAGCAGGGTTTCCGAAGCGGTGCCGGCGTTGCTGTCGTCCACGCCTTTTGGCAGGTCGTCGACGATATTGACGTCGAGCGTGCCATTCGCGGTGGAGCCGTTGTCGTCGACCACGGTCACGGCGAATTGCTCTGGCAATGTGTTGGCGCCGTTGCCGGTTGGATGCGCTTCGTTATCGGCCAGGGTGTAGCTGTAGCTGACCACGCCGGTGGTGGCGTCGAACCCGGTGATGGTCAGCGTGCTGCCCAGCGGGGTGGTGATGGATTGCGGGAAGCCGGACGACACACCGCCGACCACCACGTTGATCCCGCCGACGCTCAGGGTCTGCACGCCGTCGAGAGCGGTGATGGTGAAGGTGCCGCTTTGAGTCAGTGCTGGAGCATCGGGGCTGCTGCCGTCGCCGAGGTTTTTCTCGTAGACGGTGAGCTCGCCGCCGTTGACGTTGAGGCCGTCGATGGTCACCGGATCGTCGTTGTTGTGGATTTGCAGCACCAGGTTGGCGGTGCTGGTGTCGCCGTCGGCATCGGTGATGGTGTAGGTGAAGGTTTCCGTGCCGTTGCCATTGCCGTGCAACGCTTTGAAATCGGCATCGCTGGTGTTCAGGGTGTAGGTGTAGGTGCCATTGGCGTTCAGCACCAAAGTGCCGTAAGTCCCCGTGAACGTACCGGCGGTGATCGGGCCGGCGTTGGGGCCGGTGGGTACACGGTCGGCGCCTTGCACGTCGTTGGTCAGGACGTTGCCGTTGAGGGTCAGCAGGGTTTCCGAAGCGGTGCCGGCGTTGCTGTCGTCCACGCCTTTTGGCAGGTCGTCGACGATGTTCACATCCAGCGTGCCGTTGGCGGTGGTGCCGTTGTCGTCGACCACGGTGACGGCGAATTGCTCTGGCAATGTGTTGGCGCCATTGCCGGTCGGATGGGCTTCGTTATCGGCCAAGGTGTAGCTGTAACTGACCACGCCGGTGGTGGCGTCGAAACCGGTAATCGTCAGCGTGCTGCCCAGCGGGGTGGTGATGGATTGCGGGAAGCCAGAAGACACACCGCCGACCACCACGTTGATCCCGCCGACGCTCAGGGTCTGCACGCCGTCGAGGGCGGTGATGGTGAAGGTGCCGCTTTGAGTCAGCGCTGGCGCATCGGGGCTGCTGCCGTCGCCGAGGTTTTTCTCGTAGACGGTGAGTTCGCCGCCGTTGACGTTGAGGCCGTCGATGGTCACCGGATCGTCGTTGTTGTGGATTTGCAGCACCAGTGTGGCGGTGCTGGTGTCGCCGTCGGCATCGGTGATGGTGTAGGTGAAATTCTCGGTGCCGTTGCCGCCGCCGTGCAGCGCTTTGAAATCGGCGTCGGTGGTGTTCAGGGTGTAGGTGTAGGTGCCATTGGCGTTCAACACCAGGGTGCCGTAAGTCCCGGCGAAAGTGCCCGGGGTGATCGGACCGGCATTTTCGCCGACGGTCACGCGGTCGGCGCCTTGCACGTCGTTGGTCAGGACGTTGCCGTTGAGGGTCAGCAGGGTTTCCGACGCGGTGCCGGCGTTGCTGTCGTCCACGCCTTTGGGCAGGTCGTCGACGATGTTCACATCCAGCGTGCCGTTGGCGGTGGTGCCGTTGTCGTCGACCACGGTCACGGCGAATTGCTCAGGCAGCGTGTTCGCGCCGTTGCCGGTCGGATGGGCTTCGTTATCGGCCAGGGTGTAGCTGTAACTGACCACGCCGGTGGTGGCGTCAAAACCGGTGATGGTCAGCGTGCTGCCCAGCGGGGTGGTGATGGATTGCGGGAAGCCGGACGACACACCGCCGACCACCACGTTGATCCCGCCGACGCTCAGGGTCTGCACGCCGTCGAGGGCGGTGATGGTGAAGGTGCCGCTTTGGGTCAGCGCTGGCGCATCGGGGCTGCTGCCGTCGCCGAGGTTTTTCTCGTAGACGGTGAGTTCGCCGCCGTTGACGTTGAGGCCGTCGATGGTCACCGGATCGTCGTTGTTATGGATTTGCAGCACCAGTGTGGCGGTGCTGGTGTCGCCGTCGGCATCGGTGATGGTGTAGGTGAAATTCTCGGTGCCGTTGCCGCCGCCGTGCAGCGCTTTGAAATCGGCGTCGGTGGTGTTCAGGGTGTAGGTGTAGGTGCCGTTGGCGTTCAGCACCAAAGTGCCGTAAGTCCCGGCGAAAGTACCCGGGGTGATCGGACCGGCATTTTCGCCGACGGTCACGCGGTCGGCGCCTTGCACGTCGTTGGTCAGGACGTTGCCGTTGAGGGTCAGCAGGGTTTCCGACGCGGTGCCGGCGTTGCTGTCGTCCACGCCTTTGGGCAGGTCGTCGACGATGTTCACATCCAGCGTGCCGTTGGCGGTGGTGCCGTTGTCGTCGACCACGGTCACGGCGAATTGCTCAGGCAGCGTGTTCGCGCCGTTGCCGGTCGGATGGGCTTCGTTATCGGCCAAGGTGTAGCTGTAACTGACCACGCCGGTGGTGGCGTCAAAACCGGTGATGGTCAGCGTGCTGCCCAGCGGGGTGGTGATGGATTGCGGGAAGCCGGACGACACACCGCCGACCACCACGTTGATCCCGCCGACGCTCAGGGTCTGCACGCCGTCGAGGGCGGTGATGGTGAAGGTGCCGCTTTGGGTCAGCGCAGCAGAATCCGGTGAGCTGCCAAGGCTCAGGTTTTTCTCGAAGACGGAAAGTTCGCCGCCCTCGATGTTGAGGCCACCAATCGTGACCGGGTCATCGTTGTTATGGATCTGCAGCACCAGGTTGGCCGTGCTGGTATCGCCATCAGCATCCGTCAGCGTGTAGGTGAAGGTTTCCGTGCCGCTGCCACCGCCATGCAATGCTTTGAAATCAGCATCGCTGGTGTTCAGCGTGTAGGTGTAGGTGCCGTTGGGATTGAGCACCAGGGTGCCGTAGGTGCCGGTGAAGGTGCCGCCAATCACTGGCCCACTGTTGGGCCCCGTCGGAATGCGGTCGGCGCCTTGTGTGTCGTTTGGCAGCACGCTGCCGGTCAGGGTCAGCAGGGTTTCCGAGGCGGTATTGGCGTTGCTGTCATCGACAGCCTTGGGCACATCGTCGGTGATGTTGACGTCCAGCGTGCCGGTGGCGGTGTCGCCGTTGTTGTCGCCAGCGACTACGGTGAACTGCTCGCTGAGGGCGTTCGCGCCGTCGCCGGCCGAATGGGTTTCGTTGCCGTTGAGGGTGTAGCTGTAACTCAACACGCCCGTGGCCGGGTTGTAGCCGGTGATGGTCAGGGTGTTGCCCAGTTGTGTGGTGATCGACTGCGGAAAGCCAATCGCCACGCCACCGGTGATCACGTTGATACCGCCGATGCTCAGGCTGTTCAGCCCGTCCGGTGCCAACACAGTGAACGTGCCGTTCTGGGTCAGCGCGCCCGGATTGCTCGCGGAACCGTCGGCCAGGTTGGCTTCGTTGACGGTCAGTTCGCCACCCGCCACCGACAGGCCATTGAGCGTGACCGGGTTGTTGACCGGCGTTACCGGTGGCGCGATAACGGCCGGGGTGCCGTCGGCGTTCTGCTGGACGTCGGCGTTATGGCGTTCTTCAGGGAATTCGGGAATGCCGCCAAATCCAGCGGTCGGGAAGCCAATTGTCGGATCGACCCGCCCGCCCACTTCTTCGAGCATGACAAAACTGTGGCCACCGCCCTGCGCACCATTGGGAGCCGCAGTGAAGCTTGGCCCGGCCGCAGTGGCTTCACCGGTCTGCGTCGGGTCAGCGCCCGCCGCGATGGCTTTTTGCAGCTGCTCGACATCGGTCAGTTGTGCTTCGCTCGGTGTTACCGCTTCTGAAGTGCCGACATGCGGTGATTCATTGGCGAGGAGATGGGGATTCATCTCCATGCTGCTGCCACGCCCGAGGGTCAGTTCCTGGCCATTTTGCAGATGGACCGCCACCGCGCCTTCGGCCCCGGTGACCAGTTGATCGCCGGCGAACAATCGATCGCCCTCGATCACCGCGCGCCGGGTACCGTCGCTCGCGACCACGAACACTTGACCAATGACTTTACTGACGATACCGATGAGCGTAGCCATGTGCATTTCCTCCGCTGCCAACCGCTGTCGGCATCCTGTTATTAGCGAAGAACGTGCTCATGGTTTGAAAGCAGGTGGCTGCGCGGATCGCCTGCAGGGCGCGTTTACCTGAGTAAGCCGCTGCCCTGGCGATGTCCTCGCCCAGCGTGGCGCTCACCGGCAATGTCCGCGACTGTGGGATAAACCCCTCTGCAATCAATGGCTTCGGAGGCCCAACTGCGTCGCACTTGCCCGGTGAGCGCTGCGTAACGATTCCGACTCATCAAAGTGACAAAAAACCGTCACCTCGAACCGTTACGCGTCCCTCCCCTCCAGCACTTCTCCGCCCTATGTCGATAAGTGGATGGAACTTTCCCTTAAACCTTTGAAAGCTCCCTAAAGCTCGTAATTCAAAGGCTTTCGTATTGAACAATGTGCTGGATTTTGCTGACGGCATAAGTTTTTTTTGGCATAAGGGTTATGAGAAAAATTTCTTAGCTATTCTCTAGAATGTTCTTAGCTCTGTTGTTACAAGGGTGAAACGGTTTTACCTATAAATGCCGTCAAATAATTGGCGACTGATAAGCACCATCAGGAATTCAGGGAGATGCACCCCATGCGCGTTTTTACCCCCCTCTGCAGCGCGGTTCTGCTGGCCATGGCCTGCACTTCCGGCGCTCAAGCCATGTCGTTGACCGAGGCAATCCAGAACACTATCGCAACCCATCCGGAACTGGCCTCGCGCGTGGACTCGCGCCTGTCCGCGGATGAACAGGTGAAAGTGGCCAAGGGGGGCTTTTATCCATCAGTTGATCTGAACGCCGCCTACGGGCGCGGGTACAGCGATAACACCAACACCCGGGCATTCGGCAATCACCACACCGAAATCCTCAACTACACCCAGTCGGAATTGCGCCTGCGGCAGATGCTGTTCGACGGTTTCAACACCGCGAACGAAGTCGAGCGCACCAAAGGCGTGGTCAACTCCCGGGCCTATTACGCTCAAGGCACCGCCCAGGACCTGGCCCTGCGCACCATCGAGGTCTACCTCGAAGTGCTCAAGCGCCGCGAACTGGTGACCCTGGCCACGAACAACCTGCAAGCGCACTTGCGCGTCAACGACCAGATCGGCCTGCGCACCCAGCGTGGCGTCGGCAGCAACGCCGACTCCGATCAATCCGGCGCTCGCCGTGCACTGGCGCAAAACAACCTCGACACCGCCGAAGTCGATCTGGCGGACGCCGAGTCGAACTTCGCCGCCGTTGTCGGACGCCTGCCCGATGAGCTCGAAACACCGCCGTCGACCCGCGGTGAACTGCCTACGTCCCTGCAGGAAGCCCAGCAGAGCATGGTGGAAAACAACCCGTACCTGAAATCCGCCCAGGCCGACGTGCAATCGGCCGAAAGCCAGTACGAAGTTGCCAAGTCGCCGTTCTACCCACGCTTCGACGCCGAAGCCGCGGTGGGCGCGAACAACAACGTGCAAGGCGATGAAGGCCACGACAACGAGTGGCGCGTGGGTGTGGTGATGAACTACAACCTGTTCCGCGGTGGCAGCGACAAGGCACGCCTGGCGTCCGATGCGCACCAGATCAACCAGGCCATGGACATCCGCAACAACGCCCTGCGCCAACTCAACGAGAACATTCACCTGGCCTGGAACGCCATGGTCAATGCGAAGAAGCAAACCCCGACCGCGCGCGAATACGCTGAAACCAGTAAACGGGTGCGCGTGGCGTATCAGGACCAGTTCGGTCTCGGTCAACGCACGTTGCTCGACTTGCTCGACAGCGAAAACGAACTCTACAACGCCAACCGCCGCTACACCGAAGTGCGCTACACCGAGGAATACTCGATGTACCGCGTGCTGGCGAGCATGGGTGAATTGTTGAGCAAGCAACGGGTGGTGTTGCCCGCCGATGCGATCGCCTCCACCGAAGTGAAGAACGAAGCCCGTCTGCCTGAACTGAAGTAGCTCACTGGAGCGATCAATGTGACCAGCATGGAATCCGGCAACACCGGTGTCGATCCGCGGCTGAGCTTCGATGACCCGCTTCTGGACGGTCTGTTGATCCTCTGCAAACTCCACGGCGCGACGGTCAGTCGCGCCAGCCTGAGTGCCGGGCTTCCCCTGCACAAACAACGCTTGAGCCTGGACCTGCTGCCCCGCGCAGCGGCCCGGGCCAGTTTGCAGGCGCGACTGCTGCGCCGGGAACTGGGGGATATTTCCGCCCTCAACCTGCCGGTGATGTTGATCCTCAATAACGGCCGCACGGCCATCCTGCGACGCTTCGGCGAAGACGGTCAGGTGTTGATCCTGCCCAGCGAAGCCGACGGCGGCGAACAATGGGTCAGCCGTGAAGAGCTGGCCGAAAATTACAGTGGCCAGGCTTTGTTTGCCCGGCCACGCCATGAACTCGAAGACTTGCGCTCGCCCCTGGTGCCCCGGGTGGAAGCGTGGTTTCGCGACACGCTGAAACTGTCGAAGTGGCTGTACAGCGATGCGATCCTTGCGAGTTTCCTGATCAATCTGCTCGGGTTGATGGTGCCGCTGTTCGTGATGCAGACCTACGACCGGGTGGTGCCGAACCAGGCGACCTCGACCTTGTGGGTGCTGTCGATCGGCTTGCTGATCGGCACCGGTTTCGAACTGGTGCTGCGCGTCGTGCGCGCACATTTGCTGGACACCGCCGGCAAGAAAACCGACGTGATCCTGTCGGCGACCTTGTTCGAGCGCATCACCGGCATGTCGATGAAAGCCCGCCCGGCGACCATTGGCGGCTTTGCCCAGAGCATTCATGACTTCCAGGGCCTGCGCGAGTTTCTGACTGCGGTCACCCTCACCAGCCTGATCGACCTGCCCTTCGCCGTGTTGATGCTGGTGGTGATCGGTTTGCTCGGCGGCTGGCTGGTGGTGATTCCGCTGCTGGCGTTTCCGATCACGATCATCTTCGCGATGGTGATTCAGGTGCGCCTGCGCGACACCGTGCAAAAAAGCCTGAGCCTGGGTGCCGAACGCCAGGCTTTGCTGATCGAAACCCTCGGCGGCCTGGAAACCCTCAAGGCCTGCAGCGCCGAAAGCGAGCGCCAGCACAAATGGGAAAGCACCCACGGCGCCCTCACCCGCCTCGACAGCCATGCGCGTAACCTCTCGGCGCTGGCCACCAATGGCACGCTGTTCATCCAGCAGTTCTCCGGCATGGCGACCATTGTCGCCGGGGTCTACAGCATCATTGCCGGCAACCTCAGCGTCGGGGCGCTGGTGGCGACCTACATGCTCGGTAGCCGCGTGCTCGCGCCGCTGGGGCAGATTGCCGGTTTGATCACCCGCTACCAGCAAGCGCAGCTGACCATGAAAAGCACCGATGCGCTGATGGGCCTGCCGCAGGAACGCGACGCGAAACAGCGGCCGCTGGAGCGCACACAACTGCAAGGCGCCCTCGAAGTCAGCGGCGTGACCTTCCACTACAACGGCCAGAACGCGCCAGCGCTGTCCAACGTCAGTTTCAGCATGAAGCCGGGCGAACGCATCGGCATCATCGGTCGCAGCGGTTCGGGCAAAAGTACCTTGGCGCGACTGGTGATGGGGTTCTACGCGCCGGAGGAAGGCCAGTTGCTGCTCGACGGCCTGGACCTGCGGCAACTGGACGTCGCCGACCTGCGCCAACAGATCGGCTACGTCGCCCACGACCTGCCACTACTGGCCGGCAGCCTGCGCGACAACCTGACCCTCGGCGCCCGCTACATCAGCGATTCACGGATGCTCGAAGTGGCCGAGTTGACCGGCGTCACTGAACTCGCCCGCCAGCATCCGCAAGGGTTTGATCGCCCGGTCGGCGAACGCGGGCAATTGCTGTCGGGCGGGCAACGTCAGGCCGTGTTGCTGGCGCGGGCCTTGTTACTCGACCCGCCGATCATGCTGCTCGACGAACCGACCAGCGCGATGGACAACAGCAGCGAAGACATTCTGCGGCAAAAACTCCACACCTGGGTCCAGGGCAAAACCCTGCTCCTGGTCACCCACCGCACCTCGATGCTCAGCCTGGTGGATCGACTGGTGGTGCTGGATAGCGGACGGATCGTCGCCGACGGTCCCAAAGAAGCGGTCATCGATGCACTGCGCAAGGGCCGCGTCGGCTCTGCGGCTGTCTAGGAGCGACCCATGGCCCGTTCATCGTCCGACACCTCCAAGGACCGCGGCTACTTCGGCAGCTTCGGCAAAACCGCTGAGAGCGAGTTCATGCCGGAAACGGCCGGCGCCTCGTTGCAGGATTCCCCGCGCTGGTCGCGCATTACCGTGTGGCTGGCCGCCGGACTGATTATCAGCGCCGTGGTCTGGGCCAAGTTTGCGGTGCTCCAGGAAGTCACCATGGGCGAAGGCAAGGCGATTCCGTCGAGCAAGGTCCAGGTGATCCAGAACCTTGAAGGCGGCATCGTCACCGAGATCTTCGTGCGCGAAGGGCAAATGGTGAACAAGGGCGATACCTTGCTGCGCCTGGATGACACGCGCTTTCTGTCGAACAAGGGTGAGAGCGAAGCGGATCGCTATGCACTGACCGCGCAGGTTGAACGCCTGTCGGCGGAAGCGGAAGGTCGCCCCTTCAAGCTGTCAGAAGAAGTGATCGCCAAGGCTCCGCAAGTGGCCGAGGACGAACGTTCGCTGTACGACCAACGCCAGCGCCGGCTCGCCAGTGAGCAGCGCACGCTGAGCGAACAACTTCGGCAAAAAACCCAGGAACTGGCAGAGTTCCGCTCCAAACAGGGGCAATTCAGCTCCAGCCTGGCATTGCTGCAACAAGAGATGAACATGTCCACGCCACTGGTGGGCACCGGCGCCGTTTCACCAGTGGAAATTCTCCGGCTCAAACGCAGCGCAGTGGAGATCCGCGGCTCGCTGAACGCAACGACACTGGCGATTCCCCGGGCGGAATCGGCGATCAACGAGATCAAAAGCAAGATTGACGAGTCAGAACAATCCTTCCGGTCCGACGCAGCGAAAGAGCTGAATGAGAAACGCACCGACCTGTCGAAAATCACGGCATCGAGCATCGCCATCGATGACCGCGTGACCCGCACGACCGTGGTGTCGCCGGTGCACGGGATTATCAAAGTTTTGAAGGTCAACACCATCGGCGGCGTGGTCCAGCCTGGCAGTGACATGGTGGAAATCGTGCCGCTGGAAGACAACCTGCTGATCGAAGCCAAGGTGCGGCCACAGGACGTGGCGTTCCTGCATCCGGGGCAGAAGGCGATGGTGAAGTTCAGTGCCTATGACTACACGATTTATGGCGGGTTGAGCGCCAAGCTCGAACTGATCGGCGCCGACACCATCACCGATGACAAGGGCAACAGTTTCTATCTGATTCAGGTAAGGACAGATAAAAACCACTTGGGCGGGGATGTGAAACCGCTGCTGATCATTCCGGGGATGGTGGCGACGGTGGACATTATTACCGGGGAGAAAAGCGTGCTGGATTACTTGCTCAAACCGGTGCTTAAAGCCCGGACCGAAGCGATGCGAGAAAGGTAGTTTCTGGTCTGAATTTTCTGTGTTTGTCAGTGCCTCTTCGCGAGCAAGCCCGCTCCCACATTTGATCGCATTTCTTCTGAAGGAACCCGATCGAATGTGGGAGCGGGCTTGCTCGCGAAGAGGCACTCAATCACAACAACTATTTCGGCCCATGATTACGCTGAAAGGTCTCCTCCCCCATCGCCGCAATCTGCCCCTCGATCAACGCCTCGAACGGCTTCAACAACAGCTCGAACGTGCTCGGCGCTTCCAGTGTCTGCAGCGCCTGAACAATCGCCTCCACCGTCGACAACGCCCCCGGCCCCGGCGCCTTGCGCAGTCGATATCGCGACACCCCGCCATCCGCCAATGTCACCCTCGGCAACGCCGCCAGCAACGGATTGAGGTGCAGCATCTTGCGCGCCTTGCGCCAGGTGCCGTCCGGAACCACCAGCAATAGCGGTTCGTCTGTCGCCGTATAGGTCGGCATCGGCTGCGCGTCCTCGCCCGGAAACAACAACCGCGCCTGATACCCCGGTTGATTCAACAGCACCGGCAACTCTTCGAACACCTCGCCGACAATCAGCTCGGCATTGTTCAAGCCCAACGCGGCCAAACGTGCGGTGTTCAGCGCATGGTTCACTTCGCTTGGATGCTGCAACAGCAACACTCGGGTGCGGCTGTCGAGGCTCGGGATCAGCGGGCATAAACAATGGGTTTGCGGGCGCAGGCAACGGGGACACTGGATTCTGGACATCGATCAAGCCTGATTCAGTTGTGCTTTGAGCAAATCGCGAAAGGTCTGGATCAGCGGTTCGCGGCTGCGGCCACGGCGCACGATCATTGAAAACGGCGCCTGATAACCAAAGGTCGCCGGCAACAACACGCGCAAATCACCCTTGTCCGCCCAGGCCTGAGCGTAATGCTCCGGCAGGTAGCCGATGTAGGCACCGGACAGCACCAGAATCAGCTGCGCTTCCATACTTTCCACCGTGGCCGCGCTGTGTTTGAAACCGTGTCGCGCCAGTTCCGCCTGACTCCAGTAGCCTCGGCCGACCATGCGTTGCTGGGTGATGACTTGCTCGGGGATACGCCGCTCGGTGAACAGCGGATGACGGCTGCTGCAATACAGCCAATGCTGTTCGCGGTAGAGCGGCATGTAGACCAGGCCGCTCATGCGTGTGGAGAACGCGCCGATGGCCAGGTCGAGGCGATTGTCCTGCACACCGAGTTGCAGTTCGTAGGGACTCATTACCGACAAGTGCAAATGCACCGCCGGGTGTTCCTGGCTGTAGGCGCCGATGGCTTCGGCAAAGGGCAAGGCCTTGTCGCTGACGGTGGAGTCGATCACGCCGAGGTTCAAGGTGCCGCGCAGTTCGCCCTTGAGTGCGGCGGCGTATTGCTCGAAGCCTTCGAGCTCGCCCAACAGACGCAGGGTTTCCTGATGGAACAGTTCACCCTTGCTGGTCAGGCTGAACCCACCGCGACCGCGATGGCACAGCACCAGGCCGAGGGCCGCTTCGAGCTGGCTCATGTAGGTGCTGATGGCCGAGGTCGAGAGGTTGAGCTCTTGCTGGGCGTTGGCGAACCCCTGATGGCGGACCACGCTGACGAAGATGCGCAATAGTTTCAGGTCGGGTAAAGCGTTGGCCATGGGGCACTCCGATCGCAAGATAATGCATGTTGCTTTTGTGGCGAGGGAGCTTGCTCCCGTTCGGCTGCGCAGCAGTCGTAATCCTGCTGAAGCGGTCCGTCTGATTCAACGATGTGAATGGCTTTGGGGCCGCTTCGCATCCCAGCGGGAGCAAGCTCCCTCGCCACAGGGGTTCGTGAACGATCACGAGTCTATCGTCGCCGCAGCCATTAGTTTAGAAAAATCTGAACTAAGTATTTGCCCGTAGCGATTCTTCCCGGCCACTACATTTTGCAGAATCAGCCTCCAACGGTGCCTGTGTCTGTCCTGACCTGTGCAACCGACATAAATAAAACAACGACGATGAGGCCCTACCCGTGGACAAGATTCTTCACCAACCACTGGGCGGCAATGAAATGCCGCGCTTCGGCGGCATCGCCACCATGATGCGACTCCCCCACCTCGATACCGCAGCCGGCCTGGACGCTGCCTTCGTTGGCGTGCCACTGGACATCGGTACCTCGCTGCGCCCCGGCACCCGCTTCGGGCCTCGCGAAATCCGCGCTGAATCGGTCATGATCCGCCCGTACAACATGGCAACCGGCGCTGCGCCGTTCGATTCGCTGTCGGTGGCCGACATCGGCGACATCGCGATCAACACGTTCAACCTGCTGGACGCGGTACGGATCATCGAAGAGTCCTACCACAAGATCCTCGAACACGATGTGATACCCCTGACCCTGGGCGGCGACCACACCATCACCCTGCCTATCCTGCGTGCCATCCATAAAAAGCACGGCAAGATCGGCCTGGTGCACATCGACGCTCACGCTGACGTGAACGATCACATGTTCGGCGAGAAAATCGCCCACGGCACCACCTTCCGTCGCGCTGTCGAAGAAGGTCTCCTCGATTGCGACCGCGTGGTGCAAATCGGCCTGCGCGCTCAGGGCTACACCGCTGACGACTTCAACTGGAGCCGCAATCAGGGCTTCCGTGTGGTTCAGGCCGAAGAGTGCTGGCACAAATCCCTGGCCCCGTTGATGGCCGAAGTTCGCGAGAAAGTCGGCGGCGGTCCGGTGTACCTGAGTTTCGACATCGACGGCATCGACCCGGCCTGGGCACCTGGCACCGGCACCCCGGAAATCGGTGGTCTGACGACCATTCAGGCGATTGAAATCGTTCGCGGCTGCCAAGGCCTCGACCTGGTCGGTTGCGATCTGGTAGAAGTCTCGCCCGCTTATGACACCACCGGCAACACCTCGCTGCTGGCCGCCAACCTGCTGTACGAAATGCTCTGCGTACTGCCTGGCGTCGTCCACCGCTGAGGATTGGGCACGAACGTACGTGATCACCAGCAGCACGGAAAATCCTGAACTGCGTCAGTCAACCTGACAACTGTTCCCTTGTGGAAACGAGCCTGCTCGCGATGACGGCGGCACATCCAACAGTGATGTGACCGAAAAACCGTTTTCGCGGGCAGGCTTGCGCCCACAGAGAACAGAATCACCTTTGTTTCACTATAAAAAAGACAATCGGAGACACGCCATCATGGCTTTGGATTTATTCGTCGTACTCATCTACGCCGCCGCGATGCTGATGCTCGGCTATTACGGCATGCGCAAGGCCAAGACCAACGAAGACTTTTTGGTCGCCGGTCGCAACCTCGGCCCGAGCATGTACATGGGCACCATGGCTGCCACCGTTCTGGGCGGCGCGTCCACCGTCGGCACCGTGCGCCTGGGCTACGTCCATGGCATCTCCGGCTTCTGGCTCTGCGCGGCCCTCGGTTGCGGGATCGTGGCGCTGAACCTGTTCCTCGCCAAACCGCTGCTGAAACTGAAGATCTACACCGTTACCCAGGTCCTGGAAAAACGCTACAACCCGATGGCGCGCTCCGCGAGTGCGGTGATCATGCTGGCATATGCGCTGATGATCGGCGTGGTTTCGATCCTCGCCATCGGCACCGTGCTGCAAGTGCTGTTCGACCTGCCGTTCTGGGTCTCGGTATTGGTCGGCGGTGGTGTGGTGGTGATCTACTCGGCGATCGGCGGCATGTGGTCCCTGACGCTGACCGACATCGTCCAGTTTGTGATCAAGACCGTGGGCTTGATGTTCATCCTGTTGCCAATCTGCCTGTACCGCGTTGGCGGCTGGGATGAATTGGTGTTGAAACTGCCGGCCACTGCCTTCAGCTTCACCACTATTGGCTGGGACACCATCATCACCTACTTCATGATCTATTTCTTCGGGATCCTGATCGGCCAGGACATCTGGCAGCGTGTATTCACCGTCAAGAGCGCCAAGGTGGCTCAGGTCGCCGGTACCTTCGCAGGCTTCTACTGCATTCTTTACGGGCTGGCTTGCGCCCTGATCGGCATGGCCGCTCACGTGCTGATCCCGGACCTGGACAACGTCAACAACGCCTTCGCCGCCATCGTCAAACTGTCCCTGCCGGACGGTATTCGTGGCCTGGTGATCGCTGCTGCCCTGGCCGCCATGATGTCCACCGCCAGCGCCGGCCTGCTCGCCGCTGCCACCACCTTGACCGAAGACCTGCTGCCGAAACTGCGTGGCGGTAAACAGTCGAGCCTGGGCATGAACCGCCTGTTCACCCTGTTGACCGGCATCGTGGTACTCGGCATCGCTCTGGTCGTACATGACGTGATCAGCGCACTGACCCTGGCCTACAACCTGCTGGTGGGCGGCATGCTGATCCCGCTGATCGGTGCGATTTTCTGGAAACGCGCAACCACCGCTGGCGCTATCGCCAGTATGGGCATGGGCTTCGCCACGGCACTGGTGTTCATGTTCAAGGATGGCCTGGAAGCCAACACCCCGATCTACTACAGCCTGGGTGTGGGTCTGGTGAGCTTCGTGCTGGTCAGCCTGATGTCCCGTCGCCCGGCAATGGTGGCCAGCGCCGCCTAAGCTGAATATAACGACTTGATGCTTTCTTCGACGGGTGTGGCGTCGGTTGCCACACCCGTTTTTTTTCGCCTGAAGGAAACTGCTTATGAAGATCGTCAGCCGCGATCAGTGGTTCGAAGTCAAACAGCTTAGCGACGGCATTCGCCTGATTCACGAGCCGTACATTCGGCCTTTCTACCGCTGCAACCTCTGGCACGTTCAGGGCCGCGACAAGGACCTGCTATTGGACAGCGGTTCGGGACTGGTCAGCCTGCGCGAGCAATTGCCGTGGATCACTGAACGGCCGCTGATGGCGGTGGCGAGTCATTGCCATTTCGACCACATTGCCGGGCATCACGAGTTTGCTGAACGGCTGGTGCACCCGGCTGAGGCCGATATCCTCGCCGCACCGGACGGCGACAACGATTTGAGCAAAGCCTTCGTCGGCGACGACATGTTCGAGGCTCACCCCGACTGCCCGTTGTGCTACGCCGAATACCGGGTCAAGGCTGCGCCGGCCACCGGCCTGATTGAAGAAGGTGATGTGCTGGATTTGGGTGACCGCGTGCTGCAAGTGCTGCATACACCGGGTCATTCACCGGGTGGCATCAGCCTGTATGAAGCCGCGACGCAGACGCTGTTCAGCGGCGACATCATCTATGACGGACCGCTGATCGAAGACGCTTACCATTCCAATCTCGACGACTACGCCTGCAGCTTGCAACGCTTGCGTGCCTTGCCGATCCGTATGGTGCATGGCGGGCATTTCGGCAGTTTTTCCGGTGAGCATTTGCGCACGATGATTGACGAGTGGCAGCGCTCACATGGCTGAAGCCTGCTGTACTCAAGCGCAGGGACAACAACAATAACGCCCTCCAAGAGCAACCATGAAAAGAGCTGCCGTTCGCCTCGCCGTGCATCAGTTCATCAGCCGCTTGCTGGAGGGTCGGAATGACTTCAGCGACGACGCCAGCCTGGTGGAGTTGGGATTGGATAAAGCGGACATCGAAGACCTGATCTTCCATCTGGAAGATGAGCTGGGGTTGACGGCGTTTACGGCGGAAGAAGACCGGATGCTCAAGACCGCCAGGACGGCGAATGATTTGAGTCGGTTTTTGCTGGAGATCGGGCGGCATTGAGATGGATTTTCAAACACCCCTACTTGTTGTAGGTGCCTTTGTGGCGAGGGGGCTTGTCGGAACGCCGCATCGCCCCGTTGGGCTGCGAAGCAGCCCCAGTCCATTCACCATCTTGGGGCGTGTTTTATCTGGAACCCCGCATTAGGCGGATTTACGAGTGCTGCGCACTCGAACGGGGGCAAGCCCCCTCGCCACAGACAAGCCTCCTTGCCAGAACAAGACCGTTAAGCCGGTTCGCGACAGGCCCTAACCGGCTTTTACCGGCGGCGCTGCTGGCGTCGGCGCTGTTCGTCGTCCGTACGAATTGGCACAGGTTGCAGAGGCGGTTCGATCAAACCGAGTGCAACACCCAAGTCGTGCAGCCAGTTTTGGATTTTCTCTTTCATGGTGCCCCCTTCAGGGTAGTGCCGAGCGGCCGGAATTCTGAGGCCGCTTCGCACTGATAATAGTCCGAAGTCCTACGCAATGCTCATCTAAAGTCGCAATGATCTGTTACTGAATTGAACAAAATACCTGACCGTTCGTTCAAGCAATCGCCTGGGCCTCAACCGGTGCCCACGGATAGACCGTCTGCTGCTGCTCGATCCAGGCATTCAAATTGGCCCCGACCATGCCCTTGCGCCACATCAGCCACGTCGTCGCCCGGGCGAACGGCTCGGCCAACGGGTGCGCTAAGACACTCTCGCGGCCCGGCAGGCTGGCGAGCATCGACTCCGACATCAACGCCACGCCCGAGCCGGCAATTACACACGCAAGCATCCCAGGATAGGATTCGATCTCCATTGCCCGGCCCATCGCAGCATGGTCGTGGGCGAACCAGGCCTCCAGGCGCATGCGGTAGGAACAGCCCTGACGAAAGGTAAACACCGAACGCCCCTCCACATCCAGCGCGCTGCGCACCGACGGGTGATCGGCCTCCGTGATCAGCACCAGCCGTTCGTCGCACAAGGGCACGCCATCCAGCCCCGCCAGCTCCAGCGGCCCGTCCACCAACGCCGCATCCAGTCGGCCGGTGAGCAGGCCTTCAAGCAATTCACCGCTCGGCCCGGATTGCACTTGCAGGTTTACCGCCGGGTATTTGCGGTGATAACCCGCCAGTAACCCCGGCAGATGAATCGCCGCCGTGCTGTACATGGTGCCGAGCACGAAGTCCCCGGCCGGTTGCCCGCCCTGCACTGCCGCACTGGCTTCGTCATGCAGGGCGAACAGCTTGGCGGTGTAGTCCAGCAGGACTTTTCCTGCAGGCGACAACTGCAAACGCTGACGCTCGCGGACGAAAAGCTCTACGCCGAGTTGCTCCTCGAGTTGTTTAAGACGCGTCGACAGGTTGGACGGCACCCGATGCAATCGCTCGGCGGCACGGGTGATCGACCCCTCCTGCGCCACGGCCTGGAAGATCCGTAACTGGCTGAACTCCACGTTATTCTCCAAATCAGAACAAGTTACTCACTATTATTCATTTTAAAAGAAAGTCAATCAGTCCTAGCCTGACGGTCATTGATCCTTTGCCGGAACTCAGACTATGTCGCCGCTGATTCGCTTAACCGCCAGTTTTATCGCCCTGATGATGGCCATGGGCATCGGGCGCTTCGCCCTCACCCCACAAATGCCGCACCTGCTCAGCGAAGGTCAGATCGACCTGACCGCCGCGGGCCTGATTGCCGCCGCCAATTACCTGGGCTACTTCGTCGGCGCGCTGGATGCGATGTTCTCGCGCAAACCGGCGCAAGTCCGTCAGCGCTTGCTGGGAGGGTTGTGGCTGTGTGTGCTGCTGACCCTGGTGTCATTCTGGGCCAACGGGTTCTGGTCGCATCTGCTGCTGCGTTTTGGCACCGGCGTGGCCAGCGCCTGGGTGTTGGTGATGATCACCGCGCTGAGTCAGCCATTGGCGGTCGCGGCCGGTCGTCCACGGTTGGGCGCCCTGGTCTTTGCCGGGCCGGGCCTGGGGATTTTTCTCACGGGTTTATTGGCCTTGGGTTCGAACCTGCTGGGGCAAACCTCCGCGACGCTGTGGCTGGTGTATGCCGGCGTAGCGCTGGTGATGCTGCTGGGGATTCTGCCGTTCCTGCCACGGCCCTCGGCGACGGTGGCTGCTGCGCCCGTCGCCTCCACATCGAACAATCAGGGCATCGCTCGACTGGGCGTGATCTATGGCTTGTACGGTCTGGGTTACATCATCCCCGCCACGTTCCTCTCACAAATGGCCAATGCGCAGTTTCAAGGGCAATGGCAGGCCGACCTGTTCTGGCCGTGCTTCGGCCTGGCGTCGGCTATCGGGGTGGTGCTGGTGAGCCTGCGCCGACAATCTCCGAATGGCACACGCCATTGGCTGATGATCACGTTGTGGCTGCAAGCCGTCGGGGTCTTCGCGTGCCTGTTGGGCAGCGGAACGGGTCTGGCGTTGGGCGTGCTGCTCTGCGGCACGCCGTTCCTGGCCTGCATGCAACTGGTGATGCAACGCTCCCGCGAACTGGCGCCCCACGCCACCCAGCGCAACGCCGGGATGCTGACCGCGTGCTTCGCCGTGGGTCAACTCGCCGGGCCGTTGCTGGCCGCCCTGAGCAGCCATTTCAGTGGTGGTTTGCAGCCCGCTCTGGTGGTTGCCGGCAGCGGTTTGCTCATTGCCGGCGGGCTGTTGCTGCGCCCGGTCAGTACTGCCCGAGGGCTTTGCGCAAACGACGGCGCACCCACTGCTCAGCGCTGACAAAGGTGATGCCGAGCAAGACCAGCACGGCGCCGATGACGAAGTTGAGGCTCAACTCCTCGCCCAACAGCACCACGCCAAACGTGACGCCGAACAGCGGCGTCATGAACGAGAACACAGCCAGGTTCGCCGCCAGATAACGCCGCAACAACCAGAACCACGTCAGGTAACTGAAGAACGACACCACCAATCCCTGGAACAGTACGCTGGCCACCGCCACGGTGGTCAGGCTGACGTGCGTGACCTGGCCGCTGAGGATCGCGATCAGCATCAGGCCGACAAAACCAACGATCAATTGATAGAACAAGGTCAGCGTCACCGGCGCTTCCGACAGCCGTGAGGCGCGCACCACCACCGTGGTTGCACCCCACGCGGCGCCGGCCAGCACGCCCAGCGCATCGCCCATCAACATGCGGTGATCGAGGTTGTCCCACGACACACCACCGGCAAACGCGATGGCGATCCCAACAAAGGCGAGGAAAATCCCCAGCCACTGCACCGGCCTCAAACGCTCACTCGGCAGCAACCAATGCACACCCAACGCGGTGAAAATCGGCGCGGTATAGAGGAACACCGACATGTGCGCGGCCGTCGTCAGTTGCAGGCCTTCAGAGATGAAGAAGAATTCCAGGCCAAACAGCGCACCGGCCAGTAAACCGCCGCGCCAGGTTGCGCCGACCTGATCCCAGCCACCCTTCCAGCAGATCAGTAAACCGACGAGCACTGCGGACATGCCCGACCGCCCCGCCGCCTGCATGACCGGCGCGATGTCCGGCGCCGCCCACTTGATCATCACCTGCTGCACGCCCCAGATCAGGCACAACCCGATCATCACCTGCAGGGCAAACCCGTCGGCGCTGCGCCGGCTGGCGCTCACCGTGATACCTCGATAACACAATCCATGGCAGAAACCCGGTAGTCAAAAAACAAAGCCCGGCACGGGGCCGGGGCTTTTCATTACTGTTGGTGCAGGCTCAGCTTAGTTCAATGCGATCCGCATGAATCACGATCTGGCCATTCTTGTACAGCGCACCAATAGCCTTCTTGAAGTTGCCCTTGCTGACGCCAAACATGCTGGTGATCACCGTCGGGTCGCTCTTGTCGCTGACCGGCAGGCTGCCGTTGTTTTCACGCAACTTGGCGAGGATCTTCGAATTGAGACTGGTCGCGGCTTCTTCACCCACCGGTTGCAGGCTCAGGCTGATCTTGCCGTCGGCACGGACTTCCTTGATAAAGCCCTTCTCTTCTTTGCCGGCCCGCATGAACTTGAAGATTTCGTTCTTGTGGATCAGGCCCCAGTGCTTGTTGTTGATGATTGCCTTGAAGCCCATGTCGGTCGCTTCGGCCACCAGCAAATCAACCTCCTGGCCCGGTGTGTAGCTGGCCGGGGACTTGTCCAGGTAGCGATCCAGACGCGCGGTCGCGGTGATGCGACGGGTGTGCTTGTCGAGGTAGACATGCACCACCACATATTCACCGGCGGTCATCTGGCGTTTTTCTTCGGAGTACGGCAGCAGCAGGTCCTTCGGCAGACCCCAATCCAGGAACACGCCGATGCTGTTGACTTCAACGACTTTCAAACTGGCGAATTCACCGACCTGAACTTTCGGCTTTTCGGTAGTTGCGATGAGTTTGTCGTCGCTGTCCAGATAAACAAAAACGTTGAGCCAGTCTTCATCTTCGCTGGGAATATCTTTGGGGATATAACGATTAGGCAAGAGGATTTCGCCGTCCGCCCCACCGTCCAGATATAAACCGAAGTTAGTGTGTTTAACCACTTGCAAACTGTTGTAACGCCCGACTAAAGCCATTTCAAATACCCTCATTACGTGGGCGGCATTCTACCCGGTTTTGCGGGCGGCGTTCGGCGGCCGGCCCGGTGGCGGGCGAAAATACTGCGCAATTCCTGATTTTCCTGAGGGGTTGACCCGCACGGCTTCACCACTCGTCAGCCCGAAGAGGCGGTTTTTCCGCCTGCCAGCCCACCCGGACACGGACCATTTTTATCAATGTTCTTAGTTAAAACAGCGTGTTAGCGACCTATTTCTGATAATGCACCGAGATAAATACCGGCCCTGCGCTGTGTATTTTGAGGGGATATTAGCCAAGCAATTGTCAAGTATTTCCTGTACGATGCCTGGCCAAGTTAATTTTCTACAGGTTAATGGCCGCCATGCGTGTAAAAGCATCCAACAGCAAAGCAAAGCCAGCTCCAGCCGTTGAAACCAGCGAATCGATCAACAACCAGATCGCTGCGTTCCTCAAGTCCGGTGGTGAAATCCAGCAAATTGCCAAAGGCGTCAGCGGCCAGACGTTCGGCCCGTCCAAGCAGATCACGCTCGGCAAAAAGTAACACCCTGCTTTAACTGGTCCCAAAGCGCTTTGAGCTTCGAAGCGCTTGGACTGGAACCCTTCCGCAACACCCCGCCAAACCCATCAAAATTTCAAAAATCGACGAACGGCCCTCAATGCCGCGCATTCGCCGGTATCCTTGCACACGTCTAGAACAAGCGTTTCAGTAGGTTTTCGATCCCTGCTCCTCGCTGTCAATGGAGTGACGCATGCTCAAACCCTTTCTCCTGTTGCTCTTTACAGTGCTCGCCAGTCCGCTCGTCAACGCGCAAATCTTCCAGCGTGAATTGGGCGACTTCGACCTCAAGCTCGGTACCACGCCCAGCCGCAGCATGGCCCAGGGACTGGTCAAGCCGTCCAGTACCGGTTCATTCCATGGTGGCCTCGACCTGACCCACGACAGCGGCTTCTACGTCGGCCAATGGGCACCCAGCATGGGGTTGAGTCCAGGCAAGAACCTTGAAGTCGATTCCTACGCGGGATTTAAACAACCCTTCGATCAAACCCTCGGCTACGAAGTCGGCATGATCCACTACAGCTATCCAAAAGTGGACACCCTCGACAGCCAGGAACTCTTCGGCGGCCTGACCCTGCTTGGCAGCCGTTTTGGTGCTGCGTTCAGCAACGACCCGGACAAACTGAACAAAACAGTGTTCGCCGACCTGGGTGGCAATCAGCCGTTCGGCATCGGGATCAGCATGAAGTACACCACCCACCAGCTCTACACCCCGGTATCGGTCGACGGTGGATATGTCGGCAGCTTTACCGATTGGTCGGTGCAACTTTCCCGGCCGTTCATGGGCATCGACCTGGACCTGATCTACAGTGATTCCAACTTGAGCGGCAGCAACTGCTCAGCCTATTCCGGACACAACGGCCAATGCGACGGGCTGGTCACCCTCAAGGCTGAACACGCGTTTTATTGAACGGCTGAACTGCCGGGCTCATCCTGCGTTCACATGAGTACCTACGCTTTCGCAAGGATTCGCCCATGTCGCGCTGGCTGATTCGCTTTGCCGCTTTGATCATTTTGAGCCTCGTCCTCGGCGCATGCAGCCGCGTGGGCCTGGCCTACCGCAACCTCGACGTGATCATTCCATGGACGCTCAGCGACTACCTGGACATGAACGGCGAGCAAAAAGGCTGGTTCAACGAGCGCCTCAAAGAGCACCTGAGCTGGCACTGCACCACGCAACTGCCGGGTTATCTGGATTGGCTGGATCGCTTGCAAACCATGGTCGAAACCAATCAGGTCACCGACGCCGCACTGCAAACCCGCACTCAGGAAGCCAAAGCCGCGATCGCCCAGACCGCCCGGGAAATCACCCCGTCGGCCATCGAATTGCTAAAAGGACTGGATGACAAACAAGTCGCGGAAATGAACGACGCCTTCGCCAAGGACCTGCGCAAACGGCAGGAGGAATACCTCAAACCGTCCCTCGATCAGCAGATCAAGCAACGCGCTGAACGCATGGAGAAACGTCTGGATGACTGGCTCGGCCCGCTGAGCACTACCCAGCAACAACGGGTGCTTAGTTGGTCGAAAGCCTTGGGAGACCAGAACACCCAATGGATCGCCAACCGCGCGCATTGGCAGACGCAGTTCAGCGCAGCGGTTGCCCAGCGCCAAAGTCCAGAATTCCCACAGAGAATCGAGACGCTTCTGGTCAATCGCGAGAGTTTGTGGACGCCGGCGTATCGTCAGGCCTACGCCAATACCGAGGCTCAGGCGCGTGGGTTGATCGTGGATCTGATGGCCGAGAGCACGCCGGCACAGCGTCAGCGGTTATTGAAGAAAATCGAGGGCGTGAGAAAAGACTTCAACGACCTCAAATGCCTAAAGGCCGCCAAACAATCCTGAACCCAACACAAATCCCCTGTGGGAGTGAGCCTGCTCGCGATTGCGGTACACCAGTCACATTATTGGTAACTGATACACCGCAATCGCGAGCAGGCTCACTCCCACATTGGTTTGTGGTGTACTTCAGGCAATCTGCGCTTTAGACGCCACTTCATCAAACGTCATTTCATCCAGCGCATCTTCCTGCTCATCCAGCACCTGCCGCGGATGGTCATTACCCGGAATGCTGCTGTCGATCAGGCTCAACAAACTGGAGCCGCGCGGCGTCAGAATGTAGTTCGAGCCGCTACCTCCCTGATCCTCAGGCCGCGGTTCGATGTAGCCACGCTCCAGCAGCAGTTTTTCGTACTCACCCGCCACCGCTTTCAGGTGATCGAGGTTTTCCGTCTGCTCGCCTTCCGCCGTTTTCTCCGCCACGTACTGCTCGGCATAGGGCCGTGGCGTGAAACTGGTCTCACCCTTTTGCACTTCGTGCAGCAAGCGTTCAATCAAATCCCAGTTATAAGTCGTCATCCTGATTCAACCTCCAGACCGCGTGATTGTGATGGCCTTCTTAAGTTGTGACCGGCACCGCACGCAGCCGTTCAGCCGAGGCGTTGAAGAGCACCGACCGGCGGTATGTCGAATCCGGCACAGGTCAAACGACTAGGCTGTGTAAGTCACCTCCCCGCCCCCCGCAGGAGAAAAGCCAATGAACATTCAGAATCATCCCGTCGTGTCCCGCGAAGAATGGCTCGCCGCGCGCAAACAACACCTGGCCCACGAAAAAGCCTTCACCAAGGAGCGGGACAAACTCAGCGCCGAACGCCGCGCCCTGCCCTGGGTGAAAATCGACAAGGACTACCACTTCCAAGGCCCCCACGGCGAACTGAAACTGGCCGACCTGTTTGGCGGCCGCAGCCAACTGGTGATCTACCACTTCATGTTCGCCGCCGGATGGGACGAAGGCTGCCCTGGCTGCTCGTTCCTGTCTGACCACATCGACGGCGCCAACCAGCATCTGGCGCACCATGACATCGCCGTCGTGGCGGTTTCCCACGCACCGTTCGCCGAATTCCAGGCCTTCAAACGGCGCATGGGCTGGAAATTCGATTGGGTGTCGTCAGAAGGCTGCGATTTCAACTATGACTTTGGCGTCACCGCACGGGCCGAAGAGGTCGCCGCTGGCAAAGCCACCTACAACTACGAAAAAACCGACGGCGCCGAAGAAGAACTTCCCGGCTTGAGCGTGTTTTATCGCAATGAAGCGGGTGATATTTTCCATACCTATTCCACTTATGCGCGAGGGCTGGACATGCTGGTTGGGGCCTACAATTACCTCGACCTAACGCCCAAGGGCCGCAACGAAGAAGAGATCATGGAATGGGTGCGGCATCACGACCGCTATGAAGAAAAGGCCGCAGCCAGCTGCTGCCATGGGGGCTAACCTCTTAGGCCGAGGCGCGGCCATCGCAGGCAAGCCAGCTCCCACATTGGATTTGCGTACGCCACCAATCCCCTGTGGGAGCGAGCCTGCTCGCGAAGAGGCCCGCCCAGTCAACGTCCACTGAACGAACCAGACGCCAAGGCCCCAGACATGAACGTCACCCTGCAAACCCTACCCCCAGCCCGCGTCGCCTACCTGCGCTACACCGGCCCCTACGGCCCGGACATCGGCACTTTCTGGCGCGAAACCGTCGCTCCGTGGGTGATCGAAAACAACCTGCTCAACCGCGTACGCTACGGCATTGGCCACGACGACCCAAGCACCACACCAGCGCACTACTGCCGCTACGACGCCTGCGTCGAAGTGCCCGCCGACTTTGAACCGAAATACCCGTTTGCCGTCACCCATCTGCCCGGTGGCCGCTACGCCGTCGCCCACTTCAAAGGCCCGGCCAGTGAAATTCCGGCGGCTTGGGGAGAGTTGTGCGGTCAGTGGATGCCGCAAAGCGGATTGGCCTACGACCAGCGTCCGGGGTTTGAACGTTACCCAGTGGAGGCGTCCTACGATGAGAACAGCGGTGTGCTGGAAATGGACATGTGCATCGCCATAAAAGACCAATGACACCCAAGACTATTCGGTCAACCAGCTGAACTTTTCCAGGGCTTCAACCCTCAACCGGTTAACCCGCCTTAACCGGAACTGAGGCTCACTTATGAAAACCCTGCAGAAAATCACCCTCGCCACCACTCTCGCCTGCGCCCTCCCCGTTTGGGCCTGCACCCCAGAGGAAGCCACCGCCAAGCGCGAGCAACTGGCCCAGGAAGTGGCCAAGCTCACCGAGCAGAATCCGGCCAAAGCCAAGGAGATCAACGCCGAGCTGCAGAAAATGGACCTGGGCACGGCCAGCAAGGATCTGCCGGACAAGTGCCAGCTCATCGATCAGCGCTTGAAAGAACTGCAGACGGCAGACAAAAAAGCCGAAAGCTGATCAACCGACAAATCCCGCGCATAAAAAAACCGGACATCTGTCCGGTTTTTTTGGGTCACGACAACGGCTTATTCAGCCGCTGGTGCTTCCGGCTTGCGGCGCTTGAGCGGCGCCATGCCGTCTTTGCTGACCAGCGACAGTGCGTCGGTCTTCGGGCGGTTGGCGATTTTGCGCTTGGTCGGTGCCTTGGCGCCGGTTTTCTTCTTGTCGCCTTTGGCGTCGACTTTCTTCTTCTTCACGCCAACGGCTTTGCCCGAGGCCTTGACCTTTTTCGGTCCGCCGTAGGTGCCTTTGACTTCCTTGATGGTGCGGCGCTCGAAGCTCTGCTTGAGGTAGCGCTCGATGCTCGACATCAGGTTCCAGTCGCCGTGGCAGATCAGCGAGATCGCCAGGCCTTCGTTGCCCGCACGGCCGGTACGACCGATACGGTGAACGTATTCGTCGCCGCTGCGTGGCATATCGAAGTTGATCACCAGGTCCAGGCCATCCACGTCCAGGCCGCGGGCGGCGACGTCGGTGGCGACAAGGATCTTCACCCCGCCCTGCTTCAGGCGGTCGATGGCCAATTTGCGGTCTTTCTGGTCTTTGTCACCGTGCAGCACGAACGCTTTGTATTCCTGTGCCACCAGACGGCCGTAGATGCGGTCGGCCATGGCCCGGGTGTTGGTGAACACGATGGCCTTCTGATAGGTCTCGTTGGCCAACAGCCAGTTGAGGACCTGCTCTTTATGCACGTTGTGGTCAGCGGTGATGATCTGCTGACGGGTGGTCGCATTCAGGTCGCTGACGTTGTTGACCTGCAGGTGCTCAGGGTTGTTCAGCACCTTGGCCACCATGTCGCGCAGGCCCGAACCACCGGTGGTGGCGGAGAAGAGCATGGTCTGCTGGCGGTTGGTGCACTCGGCTACCAGACGCTGTACGTCGTCGGCAAAGCCCATGTCGAGCATGCGGTCGGCTTCGTCGAGGACCAGCACTTCAACTTCTTTCAGGTCGAGGTTGCCGGCGTTCAGTTGTTCGATCATCCGGCCCGGCGTACCGATCAGGATGTCCGGCACCTTGCGCAGCATGGCGGCCTGGACCTTGAAGTCTTCACCGCCGGTGATCAGGCCGGACTTGATGAAGGTGAACTGGGCGAAGCGCTCGACTTCCTTGATGGTCTGCTGAGCCAGCTCGCGGGTCGGCAGCAGGATCAGGGTCTTGATGCTGACGCGGACTTTCGCCGGGCCGATCAGACGGTTGAGGATCGGCAAAACGAATGCAGCGGTTTTGCCGCTACCGGTTTGCGCAGTCACCCGCAGGTCACGCCCTTGGAGCGCCAGCGGAATAGCCGCTGCTTGCACTGGCGTTGGCTCGACAAATTTAAGCTCGGCCACGGCTTTGAGCAGGCGTTCGTGCAGGGCGAATTGGGAAAACACGGGTGCTACCTCGAAGAAATACAAAAAAACAGCTGCATAGGGTAACGGTTTCGAGCGCTCAGGCCGAGTTTCTTTACGAAAACGACGATAAACAGTGGCTTTTTGTAGCCTGATTTGTCTCCAAACGTCATCCAAACCCTCTTAAATGCTCTAATCGCCCGATCGCGTCCTTCAGGAGAATCGTTTTAGCTCATGGATATCAAACAGCTCTGGCTCAATGCCCAAGACCTCTGGGGTGCCCTCGACCAGCACCCGCTCCTGCATTCAAGCCTGGCGCTGATTCTGTTGCTGGTCATTGCACTGGTCCTCGGACGAGTGGCGCGTTTCCTCATTCTTCACGCGACCAAAATGCTCGGCCGCCAACCGGCGCTGCACTGGATCAACGACTTCCGGCACAACAAGGTCTTTCATCGCCTCGCGCAGATGACGCCGTCGCTGGTGATTCAGTTCGGCTTGCATCTGGTACCGGAGCTGAGCAAGACCAGCCTGAATTTCCTCGGCAATGTGGCGCTGGCGTTCACCATTCTGTTCCTGCTGCTGGCGTTCAGCGCGCTGCTCAGCGCCTTGCTGGACATCTACGCGCGCACCGAACACGCCCGCACCCGCTCGATCAAGGGTTACGTGCAGCTGGCGCAAATGGTCTTGTACGTGCTGGGCGCGATCATCATCGTCGCCACCCTGATCGACCGCTCGCCGCTGTTGCTGCTGTCGGGGCTGGGTGCCATGTCGGCGGTGATTATTCTGGTCTACAAAGACACGCTGCTGTCGTTCGTGGCCAGCGTGCAACTGACCAGCAATGACATGCTGCGGGTGGGCGACTGGATCGAGATGCCGCAGGTCGGCGCCGACGGTGACGTGGTCGACATCACGCTGCACACGGTGAAAGTGCAGAATTTCGACAAGACGATTGTCTCGATCCCGACCTGGCGCCTGATGTCCGAGTCGTTCAAGAACTGGCGCGGCATGCAGCAATCCGGCGGTCGACGGATCAAGCGCAGCCTGTTCATCGATGCCAGCGGTGTGCGTTTTATCCGCGATGACGAAGAGCAGAAGTTGTCGCAGGTGCATCTGCTGACCGATTACATCGGTCGCAAACAGGCCGAACTCAAGGCCTGGAATGCAGCGCAGGGCAATGTGGCGGCCATGTCCGCCAACCGTCGGCGGATGACCAACATCGGGACCTTTCGTGCTTATGCATTGGCGTATTTGAAGAGTCACCCGGAGATTCAGCCTGGCATGACCTGCATGGTCCGCCAGATGCAGACTACCGCGCAGGGTATCCCGCTGGAAATCTACTGCTTCACCAGCACCACGGCGTGGGCGGATTACGAGCGGATTCAGGGGGATATTTTCGATTACCTGCTGGCGGTGCTGCCAGAGTTCGGGTTGAGTCTTTATCAACAGCCGAGTGGCACGGATTTGCGTGCAGGGTTGCTGCCGGCGATGTTGGGCGCAAGCCACATTCCCGACGCCGAAAAACACATCATGTAAACACCACAAAAACCAAATGTGGGAGCGAGCCTGCTCGCGATAGCGGTCTGACAGTCACATTCATATCGACTGACATTCCGCCTTCGCGAGCAGGCTCGCTCCCACAGGGGGGTTGCATCGTTTGCGAGATCGGCGGGTTACTTGACCTGACGCTGCGGTGCCTTGTGCACCATGGTGTAAGCGTAATCCACGCCCATGCCATACGCGCCGCTGTGTTCCAGCACTAACTCCATCACCGCTTCGTAAGTGTCCTTGTGTGCCCAGTCACGTTGATACTCAAGCAGAACCTGCTGCCAGGTGACCGGCACCGCACCCGCCTGAATCATCCGCTGCACCGACATGTCGTGCGCTTCCTTGGTGGTGCCGCCAGAGGCGTCAGTGACGATGTACACCTCGTAGCCTTCCGCCAAAGCTTCCAGTGCCGGGAAGGTCAGGCAGACCTCGGTCCACAGCGCGGCAATGATCAGCTTCTTGCGGCCGGTGGCTTTCACCGCATCAACCAGTGCCTTGTCTTCCCAGGAGTTCATCGAGGTGCGCTCGATCGGCTTTTGCTCCGGGTGAACCGCCAGCAACTCGGGCCAGATGTAACCACTGAAGCTTTCAGTTTCCACCGAGGTGTAGATGGTCGGCACATTGAAGATCTTGGCGGCCTTGGCCAGGCCTACCGTGTTGTTCTTCAGCGTTTGACGGTCGATCGACTGTACGCCGAACGCCATTTGTGGCTGGTGGTCGATCAGGATCAGGGCGGAGTTGGTTGGGTTGAGCAGTTCACGAATAGACATGGCGCGTTCCTTTTGATGTCGATTTTCAAAGTGAGTAATGGGTGAGTCAACGTTGCCGTCAGCGGCGTTGTCGTCGGCTTGGATGTCACTTTAGGGGCTGGCATAGAAAGGGACAATTACCTAAAATCGAGAATCATTGATTCTAAAATAGGGACAATCATGGATCGCATCGAATGCATGCGCGCCTTTGTCGTCACGGTCGGCGAGAACGGTTTCGCCGCGGCTGCACGGGCAATGGATGTGCCGCGATCAAAAGTCAGTAAACAGATTCAGGCGCTGGAGGAAGCTATCGGCGTGCAACTGCTGCAGCGCACCACCCGCAGCCTGCACTTGACCGAGGCTGGCGCCGAATACTTCGATGCAGCACGCGAAGTGCTGGCCGCGCTGGACGAGGCCGAACAGCGTGCGCGTAACGGCATTGGCGAGTTGCGCGGGGTGTTGCGGGTCAACGCGCCGATGTCATTTGGCTTGCGCCGACTGGGGCCACTGATCCCGCTGTTTCATGAGCAGCACCCGAACATCGAATTGCAACTGGTGCTCAGCGACCAGCAGGTGGATCCGGTGCGCGGTGGTTTCGACGTGACCATCCGCATTGCGAGCATGCCCGACTCGACGATGATCGCCCGGCAACTCGCGCCGGCCCCGCGCATCATGGTGGCGTCCCCGGCGTATCTGGCACGCGCCGGCATACCGCAGACCCCGCAAGACTTGCGCGCCCATCAGTGCCTCAACTACGGGTACCTGCAAAGTGGCGTCAGCCTGCAACTGTGCAATGGCAAGGAGACTCAACGGGTCAACGTGACCGGCCCATTGCACGCCAACAATGGCGACTTGCTTGCCCAGGCTGCCGAAGCCGGGATGGGCATCGCCCTGTTGCCCAATTTCATTGTCGAGGATGCGTTGGCGGCCGGCCGCCTGGTGCCGGTGATGTGTGAATGGCAGGCGCCCGCGATCACGATCAACGCGGTGTACCCTTCGGCACGTCGGGTCCCGCAGAAGACCCGGACGTTTATTGAGTTTTTGGTCTCGCAGCTGGCAGAGAAATAACGCCGATCCCTTGTAGGAGTGAGCCTGCTCGCGATAGCGGTATGTCAGTCAATATGAATGCTGACTGACACACCGCTATCGCGAGCAGGCTCACTCCTACAGGGGTTATGTGGCGGTCAGAGATTTGCGGACACCCAACCGACTGATCCACACCGCCATCAGAATCACCGACCCACCGAGGAACAACCGCCCCAGCTCCTCATGCTGATTCCAGATCAGCAGATTGATCAGCAACCCCACCGGCACATGCAGGTTGTTCATCACCGCCAGCGTTCCGCCATTGACCATGCACGCACCCTTGTTCCACCAATACAAACCCAGCGCGGTCGAGACCAGGCCGAGGAACACCAGCACGCTCCATTGCAGCGGCGCTTCGGGCAGGAAGTTCTGTTTGCCGAACAGCAGGAATGCCGGCAATGCCACGGCCAATGCGCCGAGGTAGAAGTAGCCGAAACGCCGGTAATGCGGCAGATCGCTCGGGTGGCGCGCCACCAGATGCTTATAAAGCACCTGCCCGGCGGCGTAGGTGAAGTTGGCCAGTTGCAGCAGCAGGAACCCCATGAAGAAATCCGGGTTGATCCGGTCGTAGCGAATCACCGCCGCGCCCATCACCGCCACCAACGCGGCAATCAATGCCCACGGATTGAAACGCCGGTTCAGCGCATCTTCGATCAAGGTCACGTGCAGTGGCGTGAGGATGGTGAACAGCAACACTTCGGGCACCGTCAGCACGCGGAAGCTCAGGTACAGGCACACGTACGTCACGCCGAACTGCAACGCGCCGATCAACAGCATGCCGCGCATGAACGCCGGTTCCACCGAACGCCAGCGCGTCAGCGGGATGAACACCAGTCCAGCCAGTACCACGCGCACCAGTACCGCGAAGTAGCTGTCGACGTGACCGGCCAGGTATTCGCCGATCAAACTGAAGGAAAACGCCTGGATCAGCGTGACAAAAAGTAGATAGCCCATGTTCGCCTCGTTTTGAATGGCGGCGACGATACACACAAAACCATTGTGGGAGCGAGCCTGCTCGCGAAAGCGGTGTGTCAGTTAAAGGAGATGTTGAATGATATGACGCCTTCGCGAGCAGGCTCGCTCCCACAGGGGATTTGGGGTGTTCATGAATTACGGGCAAAAAAAAGCCCGATCTCGCTAAAGCGTTCAATCGGGCGACAGCACTCAGGAGCAACAAGTGCAAAGGGAGGTTCGTTGCGCGTAAAGCCTTGAAGGGGTTGCGCCAGGTCACTTGAACATCAAGGGATTATCTGGCGATTAAAGGCTCAGGCGACCTGGGCAAGCTTGGCGTTGGCCTGGTTCAGGCCCTTCTCCTGGAAGTCGCCGCCCAGGTTCATGCCTTCGGCGTGAATGAACGTCACGTCGTGGATGCCGATGAACGCCATGACCTGACGCAGATACGGTTCCTGGTGATCCGCCGTGCTACCGGCGTAGATCCCGCCGCGAGCGGTCAGCACGTAGGCACGCTTGCCGCTGAGCAGGCCTTGCGGGCCGGTGTCGGTGTACTTGAAGGTCACGCCGGCACGCAGCACATGGTCGAGCCAGGCTTTGAGCGTGCTGGGGATGGCGAAGTTGTACATCGGTGCAGCCATGACCAGCACGTCGGCAGCCAGCAACTCATCGGTCAACTGGTTGGAGCGTTCCAGCGAAGCCTGTTCGATATCACTGCGTTGCTCGGCCGGTTTCATCCAGCCGCCCAGCAGGTTGATGTCCAGGTGCGGCACCGGATTGACGGCCAGGTCACGCACGGTGATCTGATCGGCCGGATGCGCGGCTTTCCATTGGCTGATGAAGGTCTGGGTCAGTTGACGGGAAACCGAGTCTTGCTGACGGGCGCTGCTTTCGATGATCAGAACGCGTGACATGGGATGTAGGCTCCATCTGAGAATGCTGTAAGGCGATGGAGTGAAGGTTAAACAGAGTCATATCGATGAAAAAGCGCAAATAACTGCTATAACCCATCAATAAATTCGTTTATAAGCTGAGCATGCCCTGTGGGGGTGAGACAGCCCCCACGGGAGCGAAGCGTCATTTCGGGGTGCAGGTCAGCTCGATACGCAGCTTGATGATGCTGCGGGTGAACTTCGCGGTGGCATTTTTATGCTTGCCCGCCGGTACATCGATCTTGCGGGTACGTGGCGCTTCCGGGCCATTGAAGAACACTGCCTTGCAGCTGACATCGACGTCGCCGTAGTTAGCCACCCGGATGGAGCCGATGTCGTTATCCGTGTCGAAGGTCTCGTAGTCGACTTTCAAGCCGTTGAGGTCTTTCTTCACATCGATCGGATAAGCAAATGCCGTCAGCGGCAGCATCGCCAGCAGCACACAACAGAATTTATTCATTCAGCAGTCTCCATAAAGGGCTGCCAGCTTAGGACAAGAGGAGCTATTCATGAAAGCGCCCCGCGTGACCCTTGATCAATGGCGAACATTGCAGGCCGTGGTCGACCACGGTGGTTTCGCCCAGGCCGCCGAAGCGCTGCACCGTTCGCAATCGTCGGTGAGCTACACCGTGGCGCGCATGCAGGATCAGCTCGGCGTGCCGCTGTTGCGCATCGACGGTCGCAAAGCCGTGCTCACCGAAGCCGGTGGCGTCTTGCTGCGCCGCTCGCGGCAACTGGTGAAACAGGCCAGCCAACTGGAAGACCTGGCCCATCACATGGAACAAGGTTGGGAAGCCGAAGTGCGGCTGGTGGTCGACGCGGCGTACCCGAGCGCCCGCCTCGTCCGCGCCCTGACCGCGTTCATGCCGCAAAGTCGCGGCTGCCGGGTTCGCTTGCGTGAAGAGGTGCTGTCGGGGGTGGAGGAAGTCCTGCTCGAGGGCGTGGCTGATCTGGCAATCACCGGCCTGAGCATTCCAGGCTATTTGGGCGCGGAATTGAGCGACGTCGAATTCGTCGCGGTCGCCCATCCCGACCATGCGCTGCACCGCCTCAACCGCGAACTGAATTTCCAGGACCTGGAAAGCCAGATGCAAGTGGTGATCCGTGACTCCGGCCGGCAGCAGCCGCGCGACGTCGGCTGGCTCGGCGCCGAACAGCGCTGGACCGTTGGCAGCCTGGCCACCGCCGCGACGTTTGTCGGCAGCGGCCTGGGGTTCGCCTGGCTGCCACGACACATGATTGAACGGGAACTCAAGGAAGGCACGCTCAAGCTGCTACCGTTGGATCAGGGCGGCAGTCGCAACCCGAGCTTTTACCTGTATTCGAACAAGGACAAACCCTTGGGACCGGCGACGCAGATTCTCATCGAACTGCTGCGCACCTTCGACACCGCACCGCTGGACGCGCCTTTCGCCGCCCCTGAACAAGCCTGACAAGGAGTGAATGCATGGCCTATTTCGAACATGAAGGTTGCAACCTGCACTACGAGGAATATGGCCATGGCACGCCATTGCTCCTGGTCCATGGACTGGGGTCCAGCACGCTGGACTGGGAAATGCAGATCCCGGCGCTGTCCGCGCGCTACCGGGTGATCGTTCCGGATGTGCGCGGCCACGGTCGTTCCGACAAACCCCGCGAGCGCTACAGCATTGCCGGTTTCAGCGCCGACCTGATCGCGCTGATCGAGCATCTGAACCTCGGCCCGGTGCATTACGTGGGGCTGTCGATGGGCGGCATGATCGGCTTTCAACTGGCCGTGGACCAACCGCAATTGCTCAAGAGCCTGACCATCGTCAATAGCGCGCCGGAGGTCAAGTTGCGCAGTCGTGACGATTACTGGCAGTGGTTCAAACGCTGGAGCCTGATGCGCGTCCTCGGCCTGGGCACCATCGGCAAGGCCCTCGGCGGCAAGTTGTTCCCGAATCCGGATCAGGCTGATTTGCGTCAAAAGATGGCCGAGCGCTGGGCAAAAAACGACAAACATGCTTATCTCGCCAGCTTCGATGCCATCGTTGGCTGGGGGGTTCAGGAACGACTTTCGAAGGTTGCCTGTCCAACCCTCATCGTCAGCGCCGACCGTGATTACACGCCGGTGGCGCTGAAGGAAACCTATGTAAAACTGCTGCCCGATGCGCGGCTGGTGGTGATCGCCGATTCGCGCCACGCCACCCCGCTGGACCAACCCGAACACTTCAACCAAACACTGCTCGAGTTTCTCACCGCAGTCGATACCACCCCAATCAGGATCACTGACCCATGCTGAAAAAAATCGCCCTCGTCGCCGGTTCCGTGCTGTTTGCTGCCAACCTGATGGCTGCCACGCCAGCCAAGGCACCGCACGTCTTGCTGGACACCACCAACGGCCAGATCGAAATCGAACTGGACCCGGTCAAGGCGCCGATCAGTACCAAGAACTTCCTTGAATACGTGAACAGCGGCTTTTACAACAACACGATTTTCCACCGTGTGATTCCGGGCTTCATGGTCCAGGGCGGCGGCTTCACCCAACAAATGCAGCAGAAAGAAACCAAGGCACCGATCAAGAACGAATCGAAAAACGGCCTGCATAACGTCCGTGGCACGCTGTCCATGGCGCGTACCTCCGACCCGGATTCGGCCACCAGCCAGTTCTTCGTCAACGTCAAGGACAACGATTTCCTCGACAGCGGTGATGGTTATGCCGTGTTCGGTAAAGTCGTGAAAGGCATGGACGTGGTCGACGTCATCGTCAATTCCCAGACCACCACCAAAAGCGGCATGAAAGACGTGCCCGCCGATCCTGTATTCATCAAGTCGGCCAAGGTCATCGACTAAGCTTCACAGGGAGTCTTGAGCGGTTGCCGGCCTTCGGCACCGCTCACACTGTTCAAAGGAGAGCCCGTGCGCGGGCGGAGAACTGATGCTTTATCGCCGTTTTGAAAAACTGATCGACGTCTTTCGTGATGCACCGACGGCGGCTCCGCCGGATCGGGTTCTCCCTTTCTATACCTATTACCTGAAGCAGGTCTGGCCGAGTTTCGCCGCCCTGCTGATCGTCGGCCTGTTTGGTGCGCTGATCGAAGTGGCGCTGTTCAGCTACCTGAGCCGCATCATCGACCTCGCCCAAGGCACGCCCAACGTCAATTTCTTCAAGGAACACGGCATCGAACTGGCCTGGATGGCAGTGGTGGCGCTGATCCTGCGCCCGGTGTTCGTTGGCCTGCATGACCTGCTGGTGCACCAGACCCTGAGCCCCAGCATGACCAGCATGATCCGCTGGCAGAACCACAGTTACGTGCTCAAACAGAGCCTCAATTTCTTCCAGAACGACTTCGCCGGGCGCATCGCCCAACGCATCATGCAGACCGGTAACTCATTGCGCGATTCGGCAGTGCAAGCGGTTGACGCGTTGTGGCACGTGCTGATCTACGCGATCAGTTCGCTGGTGCTGTTTGCCGAGGCCGACTGGCGCCTGATGATCCCGTTGCTGAGCTGGATCGCCGCGTACATGGGTGCGCTCTATTACTTCGTGCCACGGGTTAAAGAGCGTTCGGTGGTGTCGTCCGATGCGCGCTCCAAACTCATGGGGCGGATCGTCGACGGCTACACCAACATCACCACACTGAAGTTGTTCGCCCACACCAATTTCGAACAGCAGTACGCCAAGGAAGCCATCGAAGAGCAGACGGTGAAGGCGCAACTGGCCGGCCGCGTGGTCACCAGCATGGACGTGGTCATCACCAGCATGAACGGCCTGCTGATCGTCACCACCACCGGCCTGGCCCTGTGGCTGTGGACGCAGTCGCTGATCACCGTGGGGGCGATTGCCCTGGCCACGGGCCTGGTGATCCGCATCGTCAACATGTCCGGCTGGATCATGTGGGTGGTCACCGGCATCTTCGAAAACATCGGCATGGTCCAGGACGGTTTGCAGACCATTTCGCAACCGGTCAGCGTGACCGATCGCGATCAAGCCAAACCGCTGGCCGTCGCTCGTGGTGAAGTGCGTTTCGAGCACGTGGATTTCCACTACGGCAAGAAGAGCGGGATCATTGGCGACCTCAACCTGAACATCAAGGCCGGTGAAAAGATCGGCCTGATCGGCCCGTCCGGCGCCGGCAAATCGACCTTGGTCAACCTGCTGCTGCGCCTGTATGACGTGGAAGGCGGGCGAATCCTCATCGACGGCCAGAACATTGCCGACGTCGGCCAGGAAAGCCTGCGCGAGCGTATCGGCATGATCACCCAGGACACGTCGCTGCTGCACCGCTCGATTCGCGACAATTTGCTGTACGGCAAACCCGACGCCACCGACGCCGAACTCTGGGAAGCGGTGCACAAGGCCCGTGCCGACGAGTTCATTCCGTTACTGTCCGACGCCGAAGGCCGCACCGGTTTTGACGCGCATGTCGGTGAGCGCGGGGTAAAACTGTCCGGTGGTCAGCGCCAGCGGATAGCCATTGCCCGCGTGTTGCTCAAGGATGCGCCGATCCTGATCATGGACGAGGCCACGTCGGCCCTCGATTCGGAAGTGGAAGCGGCGATCCAGGAAAGCCTGGAAACCCTGATGCAGGGCAAAACCGTGATCGCCATTGCCCACCGGCTTTCAACCATCGCCCGGATGGACCGGTTGGTGGTGCTGGAAAACGGCAGGATCGCCGAAACCGGCACCCACGCCGAACTGCTGGCCCATGGCGGGCTGTATGCACGGCTGTGGCAGCACCAGACCGGCGGTTTCGTAGGAATCGATTAACCCAAAACCACCACAATTCCCCTGTAGGAGTGAGCCTGCTCGCGATAGCGGACTGACATTCAACACAGATGTCGACTGACACTCCCTCATCGCGAGCAGGCTCACTCCCACAGGGACCATTTACATGCCTAAAACCGCCACAGCCTATCAACCACGGGCTCTGGCGGTTTTTTACAGGCACTGGAATTCTCAAAAAACCCTGCTGTACTCAGCCAAGGTTCTGGAGATGGTTCTGCAGTCCATCTACTGGATGCGATAGGCAGTAAAACCTTGAAAGGACACGCTCTCATGTCTCTATTCAAACGTTCTGCGACAGAGTTAGTAGGCACGTTCTGGCTGGTGTTGGGGGGGTGTGGCAGTGCGGTGCTGGCCGCCGCCTTCCCGGATGTGGGGATCGGTTTGCTGGGGGTGTCCCTGGCGTTTGGCTTGACGGTGCTGACCATGGCGTTCGCCATCGGCCATATCTCGGGTTGTCATCTCAACCCGGCTGTGTCGCTGGGACTGGTGGTCGGCGGTCGGTTCCCGGCCAAGGAACTGCCGGCCTACATCATTGCGCAGGTGATCGGCGGGGTCATTGCCGCCGCGTTGCTGTACTTCATTGCCAGCGGCAAACCCGGTTTCGATCTGGCCGGGGGCCTGGCGTCCAATGGTTATGGCGAACACTCTCCTGGTGGCTACTCCATGGCGGCAGGGTTTGTCTGTGAACTGGTGATGACGGCGATGTTCATCCTGATCATCCTCGGGGCCACCGACAAGCGCGCGCCGGCCGGGCTGGCGCCCATCGCCATCGGCCTGGGACTGACCCTCATCCACCTGATCTCGATCCCGGTCACCAACACCTCGGTCAACCCGGCGCGCAGCACCGGCCCGGCCCTGATTGTCGGAGGCTGGGCGATTCAACAACTGTGGATGTTCTGGGTCGCACCGCTGCTCGGTGCAGTCATTGGCGGCGTGGTTTATCGCTGGCTGGGCAAGGAAGACACTTAACGCCCTGGACGAGGATCAGTCTTGCCGATAAGGCAAGGCGGTCCTCGCCTCTTCGGCATAGGCCAGCACCCCGACACGCTCTTGCTGCAGAAAGTCTTTGACCGCTGCTTTTAGACCGGGGTGACGCAGGTAATGCCAGGAATGCGTAATCACCGGCTCAAAGCCGCGAATCAACTTGTGCTCGCCCTGTGCACCGGCGTCGAAACGCTGAAAGCCGTTGGCAATCGCATAGTCCATGCCCTGATAGAAACAGGTCTCGAAGTGCAGGCGGTCAAACTCCGCCAGGCAGCCCCAGTAACGACCATAAAAACTGTCGCCGCCCACCAGGCTGAACGCCATGGCCACCGGCCGTGAACCCTGTTTGGCCAGCACCACGCGAATCGATTCCGGCATACGCTCGGCCAGCAGGCTGAAGAATTCGCGCGTCAGATAAGGCCTTTGCCGACGCACCGCGTAGGTATTGGCGTAGCAGGCATAAACAAAATCCCACTGCGCCTGATCCAGCTGCCGACCTTCAAGCCATTCGAAATCAATGCCCTGCCCCGCCACTTGCTCACGCTCCTTGCGCATCTGCTTGCGCTTGCGTGAACTGAGGGCGTCGAGGAAATCCTGGAAGTCCCGGTAGCCGCGATTCTGCCAGTGATACTGACAGCCAATGCGCTGCAGCCAGCCGGGTTGTTCGCTCAATGCGGCATCGGTGAACGGGTCGGTGAAGTTGATGTGCGCGCTGGACAGTCCTTCGATCTCAAGGTAGCCCGGCAGGCTGTTGAGCAGCTCGAAACCGTCCTCGACACTGGCCGCCAGCAAGCGTGGGCCGCTGACCGGGCTAAACGGCACGGCGCTCAATAATTTGGGGTAATAGTCGATGCCGGCCCGCTCGCAGGCATCGGCCCAGGCGTGATCGAACACATACTCGCCATAGGAATGCCACTTGCGATAACTGGGCAGCGCGGCGATCAGCCGATCACCCTCGATGTGCAACAAATGCTCGGGCTGCCAACCGGAATGCGGGCTGACACTGCCGCTGTCCTCCAGAGCACTGAGAAAGGCATGGCGCAGAAAAGGCTGGCGCTCGGGAACGAGCGCATCCCATGTGTGCGGTGCGATTTCGGACAGATTTTCCAATCGTTGCAGCGGCATCAACTTCCTCTCCACTTCTTGCGAGACAGCCTCGCGAGTATCGCTTATCGGCTCGCGTTCCACACCCGCGTTTCGCCGACAGATCGTCAAAGAAAAAGTTCAAACAGCCTCTGTATCGTCATCAAGAAGCCATCACTTTGCCACTGCCTTGTCATAAACCGTCGCGATACTGGCGCCTGTTTTTAGAGCGCCTGGTTATTACCCGGCCACTGTTTTCCGTCCATCAATGGTCGGTTGTGCCCTGGATGGCTCAGTCATCCACTCTCATCTTCGGAGATTGATATGCGTCTTGCTTCCACGAAAACTGCGGCGGCCCTGTGCGGCGGGTTGCTGCTGGCCATGAGCGTTCCGGCCAGCGCCGCAGTCGACGCCAAATTGCTCGACATGCTCAAGGCTAACGGCTCGATCACCAACGCACAGTACGGCGAACTGCAAGCCGAACTGGCCCGGGATCAGAAAGACCAGCAAATCGCCCGTCAGGCTCAGCAAGAGACCAACGAGCAGATCGCACAAACTGCGAAGAAAACCGACACGCTGAGCGCCTTCGACCAGAAACTGGCATGGGCGGCCAAGACCCAATTCAAGGGTGACGTTCGTTTCCGTGAAGAAACCGTCCACAACGATGGCGTTCCAAACAACAAAGACCAGGATCGCCAGCGCATTCGTGCCCGCCTGGGTGCCTACAGCGAAATCAACCCGCAAGTCGACACCGGTATCCGTATCGCCACCGGCAGCAACGACGACGCTCGCTCCACCAACCAGGACCTGAACAACTACTTCGACAAGAAGCAGATCTGGCTGGACCAGGGTTACGTCGACTACCACCCGGACGCGATCAAGAACCTGCACCTCGTTGGCGGCAAGATGCCACAACAATGGGTGAGCATGGGCGACATCATCTGGGATAGCGACATCAACCCGGAAGGCCTGTCGGCATCCTACAAGTACCCGTTAAGCGGCAGCACCGAACTGTTCGGTAGCGCCGGTCACTACACCCTCAAGGACAACGTCGACGGCGAAGGCGTGCAGTTCAAGCATGACTTGCGTCTGTATGCCGGCCAGTTGGGTGCACGTTTTGCCATCACCGACAGCCTGAAAATGACCGTGGGCGGCAGTATCTATTCGTATGACAACGACGCGAACAGCGCCTGCCCGACCACCGGCACCGTCACTGCGCCATGCGCCCTGTCCGTCAACGGCAACAGCCCGAACGAACGTTTCAAACTGTATGAAGGCTTTGGTCAACTCGACATCAACAACCTGCCGGTACCGCTCTCGTTCTACGGCCAGTACGTCAACAACAAAGACGCAAGCAACGACCAGGACACTGGCTGGTTGACCGGCGTCAAGACCAAGCTCTACGGCTTCGCAGTGGACTACAACTACCGCGATGTACAGCGTAACTCGGTCGTCGGCGCCTTCACCGACTCCGACTTCGCCAACGGCTTCACCGGTTCGCGCGGCAGCAAGTTGAAAGTGAGCTACGAGTTGGACAAGAACTTCAACCTGGGCGCGACGTACTTCATGGCCACGTCTGACCAGACCAACGCCAGCCTCAACAAGCAAGATTCAGACATCAACACCCTGCAACTGGATGCTGAAGCGAAGTTCTGATTTACCCCGCTACACGACTCGGGCAAGGAAGCCCGGGTTGCTTTTACAGACTGGCGTGGATGGGTTGATCCCCATCATCCGTTCGATTCATCCACGCGAGCCTGTTTCTTGACCCCCGCCATCAACCCCTCTGCTACGGAATGTCCTTGCGACGCTCAGCCGCCAGACGTTCGGCCAGCGTATCGGCGTCCGGCACCGCTTCTTCTGGCATGGCGCGCAATGTCGCCTGCATCACCCGCATCTGACGAATGAACCGCCGGCAATTAGGGCAGAACATCAGGTGATGACGCACCATCAGCCGCTCACGAAAACTCAACTGCCCGTCAAGATAATCGCTGGAACGTGCCACTTGTTCCTTACAGGTCAGCATTCGCCGGTTTCCTCAAAATGCTCTACGGTCGCAAAGACCTTCAACCGTGCCCGATGCAGCAGCACACGAACATTGGAGAGCGAGATTTCCAGAAGATTACAGATCTCTTCCAGCTCCAGCCCCTGACGCTCGCGAAGTAATAACACACTGCTTTGCAGTTCCGACAGACTGAGCAGCGTGTGTTCCAGGCATTCGCGCAGCTCGTTTTCGGTCAGTAGCGCTTCCGGGGTGTCCTGGTGCCAGGCAAACGGCGCCACCAGCCAATGACCATCACCGGGCGAGAAACGATCGTCATCGATGGTGCCGTGGGGCGACGGCAGGTCATCGAGGAGCACTTCACGACGGTTTTGTTTGTATCGACCTTTTGCCGCATTGGCGGTAATGGTCAGCAACCAGGTCTTGAGGCTCGAACGCGCCTCGAACTTGCTCAGGTTACGCACCACCGACAGCCACGCATCCTGAACGATTTCGTCGGCATGCCGGTTGCCCACAATCGCATAGGCCACCGCGCGCATGGCGCTCTGGTAAGTGCTGACTAATTCCTTGAAAGCCTTTTGCTCGCCGGCCAGTAATCGCTCAAGCAGTTGCGAATCGTCAGCCGCCATCAATCAATCCCCTTGTTCAGACGTCGAAAATGACAACGGCAGGACTTCGCCTGCTGCGCAGTCCTGCCGTTATTTCCGGAAGTTACAGTGTCCTGACGGTTTCGACTGTAGGAAAAATCCCAACTATCCAACGGAAAAAGGTGTGGTTCAACGCTTGCGCAGAATCACGCTGCCAATCGAATAACCGGCGCCAAACGAGCTGAGCACGGCCAGCGAGCCGGCGGCCAAATCGTCCTGGTTCTTGTGAAACGCAATCACCGAACCTGCGGAGCTGGTGTTGGCGTAGGTGTCGAGAATCACCGGTGCCTCTTCTTCGGTGGCCTCGCGACCCAGCAGTTTCTTGACGATCAGGTGGTTCATGCTGAGGTTGGCCTGGTGCAGCCAGAAACGCTTCACGTCACCGATGTTGAGCTTGTTCTCATCCAGGTGCGTGGCGATCAGCTCGGCAACCATCGGGCACACGTCGCGGAACACCTTGCGGCCTTCCTGCACGAACAGTTTGTCCTTGGCGCCGATGCCCTCTTCCGCGGCGCGGTTGAGGAAGCCGAAGTTGTTGCGGATGTTGTTGGAGAACTTGGTCAACAGCTTGGTGCTGACGATGTCGAACTGGTACTTGGAGGTCGCCAGGTCCGCACGCTCGATGATCACGGCCGTGGCCGCGTCACCGAAGATGAAGTGGCTGTCGCGGTCGCGGAAGTTCAGGTGACCGGTGCAGACTTCCGGGTTGACCATCAGGATCGCCCGGGCCTGGCCCAGTTGCACGCTGTTGGTGGCAGCCTGAATGCCGAAGGTTGCCGAGGAGCAGGCAACATTCATGTCGAAACCGAAACCCTGGATGCCCAGCGCTTCCTGGACTTCGATGGCGATGGCCGGGTAGGCGCGTTGCAGGTTGGAGCAGGCGACGATCACGCCGTCGATGTCCGCGGCGGTCTTGCCGGCGCGCTGCAAGGCTTGTTCGGCAGCGCCGATGGCCATTTGGCAAAGCACCGACCATTCGTCGTTCGAGCGCTCCGGCAGGCGTGGCGCCATGCGTTGCGGGTCGAGAATGCCGTCCTTGTCCATGACAAAGCGGCTTTTGATGCCGGAGGCTTTTTCGATAAACGCCGCGCTGGACTCGGTCAACGCTTCGACTTCGCCACGGGCAATGGCCTCGGCGTTGTCGGCGTTGAATTGCGCGACGTAGGCGTTGAAAGACTGCACCAGCTCTTCGTTGGAGATGCTGTTGGCCGGGGTGTACAGGCCGGTGCCGCTGATGACGACGTTATGCATGGTCGTTTCTCTAATCTGTTCAGGCAGAAAGCATTGGCACCGACGTACCAACACACAAAGGGTCTGTTCCCGTCACGGGAAACCAACCAGGCATCGCTTTATTCCGTTGCGCCCGGACCTTGAAGGGCTCAAAACCGCGGGGCCGGCGTTTATAGGCGCGAAGTTTGCCATAAACGTTAGATTTTGGCGCCTTTTGCTGGATAAAACGCCTATCGAATGTGGGAGCGGGCTTGCTCGCGAAGGCAGTGTGTCAGTCAGCATTTATGTTGAAGCTGACGGCCCCTTCGCGAGCAAGCCCGCTCCCACAAGGTTTTGTGGCAAGCCCGGGGTTCTACGGTTCGACCTGGGTCCACTGTTTGTTCAGGCGCTTGTCGGAGATCGGCACCTTGGTCCCCAATTGCTGGGCAAACAGCGAAACCCGGTATTCCTCCAGCCACCAGCGGTACAGCTCCAGCTGCGGATCGCGCTTGCCTTCCTGGGCATGTTTGCCGGCGCGGGTCTGGTATTGGGTCCAGAGGCCGGACAATTCGCCGCTCCACACCCGATCCCGTTGCACCTGGGCAGCGATCTTCTCGAAACGCTGCTCGACCGCTTTCAGGTAACGCGGCAGTTCCTTGAGCCACATCATCGGTGTTTCGCGGACAAAACCGGGATACACCAGATGACTGAGCTGCTGCTTGATGTCATTCAGGGCCACGGCTTGCGCCAGGTCGATCTTGCCCTTGAAGCGTTTTTGCAGGCCATGCCACAGCTTGAGGATTTCCAGGGTCAGCTTCGCCAGACGCTCGGCGTGTTCGGTCCAGCCGCCACGTTTGCGCTCGGCCAATGCCGCCAACGCGGCACCATCACGCGGCAACGGGTCTTCGCCATCGAGAATGCAGCTGTCGAGACTCGCCAGCAGAATGTCTTCCACCAGACTGTCGACGCGCCCCATGTCGCGGTACATCAGGCCCAGCTCGGTCAGCCCCGGCAATTTGCCGCGCAGGAATTTCGCCGGTTCCGCCAGTTGCTGCATCAGCAAACGCTGCAACGCGCGACGATGCTGGAACTCGGCTTCGGCCGGCGTCGAGAAACGCCCTTCCTTGACCGTACCGCCCTCTTCCACCAGCGCCGGATAGACCGTCATCGACAGCCCGGCAATCTTCTGTTGGGTTTTCTCGGCAACCGCGGCAAAGACTTTCGCCTCCACCGGTTGCTGGCTTTTCGCGGTTTGCGGTACCGCCAATGCGGCCTGACTGGCTTCGGCAAAACGCGCGGTCAGTTCCGCCAGATCACGCCCTTCACCCAGGAACTTGCCTTGGCCATCGACGATTTCCAGGTTCATCCGCAAATGGCTGTCGACCTGCTGCGACGCTTCGGCCCACGCCTCATCGCTGACCCGCGCACCGGTCATGCGCAGCAATTCGCGGCCCAGCGCCAGCGGCAACGAGCCCTCGGCGAAGGTCATGCGTTGCAGCGCGGCTTTGACGAAGTCCGGCACCGGCACGAAATTCTTGCGCAAGGCCTTGGGCAGGTTGCGCACCAGCGCGATGCATTTGGCTTCGATCACACCCGGCACCAGCCACTCCAGACGCTCCGGTGGCAGCATCGGCAACAACGGCGCCGGCACCCGCAGGGTCACGCCATCGCGTGGATGGTTAGGCTCGAAGTGGTAACTCAACGACAGTTCCAGATCGCCGATGTGCAAGGTGTCCGGGTAATGCAGGGCGGTGACTTCGCTGGCTTCGCGGGCCAGCACGTCTTCTTCGCGCATGATCAACAGCTGCGGGTCTTTCTGGCTGTTGACCCGATACCAACTGTCGAACGTCGCGGTCTGGTGAATCTCCGCCGGCAACCGCGCATCGTAGAAGGCGAACAGGGTTTCTTCGTCCGCCAGAATGTCGCGGCGACGGGCCTTGGCTTCCAGTTCGTCGAGCTGTTCCAGCAGTTGCGCATTGGCCGTCAAGCATTTGGCCTTGGACTGAATTTCGCCGCGCACCAGGCCTTCACGAATGAAAAACTCACGGGACACCACCGGATCAATCGGCCCGTAGTGTACCGGCCGGCGACCGACCACGATCAGCCCGAACAAGGTGATCTGCTCAAAAGCCACGACCTGACCGCGCTTCTTCTCCCAATGCGGTTCAAAGTGGTTTTTCTTGATCAGGTGCCCGGCCAGGGGCTCGATCCAGTCGGCGTCGATCTTGGCGACCATGCGCGCATAGAGTTTGGTAGTTTCCACCAGCTCGGCGGTCATCAGCCATTGCGGACGTTTTTTACCCAAACCGGATGACGGGTGAATCCAGAAACGCCGCTGACGCGCACCCAGGTAATCGCCTTCATCGGTTTTCTGGCCGATCTGACTGAGCAGGCCCGAGAGCACGGCTTTGTGCAGTTTCGGGTAATCCGCCGGCTCTTTGTTGATGGTCAGCTGCATGTCGCGGCAGATCAGGCTCAGCTGGCGGTGCGAGTCGCGCCATTCGCGCAACCGCAGGTAATTGAGGAAATTCTTGCGGCACCAATTGCGCAACGGACTCGCCGTCAGCGCCTGGCGCTGTTCTTCAAAACCGCGCCACAGATTGACCAGCCCGGCGAAGTCCGAGTCCACGTCCTTCCACTGGGCGTGGGCCTGATCCGCCGCTTGCTGACGCTCCGGCGGACGCTCGCGTGGGTCTTGAATCGACATGGCGCTGGCGACGATCAGCACTTCCTGCAAGCTGCCGAGTTTCGCCGCTTCCAGCAACATGCGCCCCATGCGCGGGTCCACCGGCAAACGCGCCAGATTACGCCCCTGCGGGGTCAGCTGACTGTTGCGGTCCACCGCCGAAAGCTCTTGCAGCAAGTTGAAACCGTCGCTGATCGCCTTACCGTCCGGCGGTTCGATAAACGGGAAGTCGGTGATCTCGCCGAGGCGCAGGTGCAGCATCTGCAAAATAACGGCGGCAAGATTGGTGCGCAGGATTTCCGGGTCGGTAAATTCCGGACGACCCATGAAATCGTCTTCGCCGTAGAGGCGGATGCAGATGCCGGGCTCGACCCGACCACAGCGACCTTTACGCTGGTTGGCGCTGGCCTGGGAAATCGCCTCGATGGGCAGGCGCTGGACCTTGGCGCGGTAGCTGTAACGGCTGATGCGCGCGGTGCCGCTGTCGATCACGTAACGAATGCCCGGCACGGTCAGCGAAGTTTCCGCGACGTTGGTCGCCAATACGACACGGCGTCCCGGGTGCGACTGGAAAATCCGCTGCTGCTCGGCGGGCGACAGTCGCGCATACAAGGGCAGGATTTCGGTGTGCTTGAGCTGGGCCTTGCGCAGCATGTCCGCGGCATCACGAATCTCGCGCTCACCGGGCAGGAACACCAGCACATCGCCGGGGCTCTTGCGCTCGCTGCGTTCGAACGCGGCGATTTCGTCGAGGGTGGCGAGGATCGCCTGATCGACGGTCAAGTCGTCCTCGACGCGGTTGCCCTCTTCGTCCTGCTCCAGGGTCAGCGGCCGATACCAGGTGTCCACCGGGAAGGTGCGGCCGGAGACTTCGACAATCGGCGCATCGTCGAAGTGCTTGGAGAAGCGCTCCAGGTCGATGGTGGCCGAGGTGATGATGACTTTCAGGTCCGGGCGACGGGGCAGCAGGGTTTTCAGGTAACCGAGCAGGAAGTCGATGTTCAGGCTGCGTTCGTGGGCTTCGTCGACGATGATCGTGTCGTAGCGTTCGAGGTAGCGGTCGTTCTGGGTTTCCGCCAGCAGGATGCCGTCGGTCATCAGTTTGATCAGGGTGTTGGAATCGCTCTGGTCCTCGAACCGCACCTGATAACCGACCAGCGCGCCCAATGGCGTCGCCAGTTCTTCAGCCACCCGGCTGGCCACGCTGCGCGCCGCGATTCGACGGGGCTGGGTGTGGCCGATCAGGCCATGCTGGCCGCGACCGATTTCCAGGCAGATCTTCGGCAACTGGGTGGTTTTGCCCGAGCCGGTTTCGCCGGCGATGATCAGCACCTGGTGCTTGAGCAACGCCTCCTTGATTTCATCGCGCTTGGCGGCGATCGGCAAACTGTCGTCGTAACGAATCACTGGCAGGCTGGCACGCCGCGCCAACACCTGATCACAGGACGCCTGCATACGCGTCACCCACAGGGCCAGTTTGGCCTCGTCAGGTTTCTTGCGCAGCTCAAGCAACTGCCGCCGCAGCCGGTGGCGGTCGGCAAGCATGGCGTGATCGAGGTTTTTCAGCAGTTTGTCGATGGAGGGCGATTCGTCGGTCATCGGGTACGCAATTCAGTCGTCTAGTGGCGCAGGGGGGCGATTGTCGCAGATTTGCGCCGCCCTGTGGCGAGGGGGCTTGCCCCCGTTGGGCTGTGAAGCGGCCCCGAAACCATCCACCAAGGTGTTTCAGCTAAACCTCGATGGCCGGAAGACGACTGCTTCGCAGCCGAACGGGGGCAAGCCCCCTCGCCACAAAGGCCCCCTAGCCACAGGGGGTTATTCGTTTTCAAGGCCTTTGCGCCGATACGGGAACACGTCGATGATCTTCCCCGCCCGAATCGCCTCCTGCAGGCTTTTCCAGTAATCGGCGTTGTACAGCTCGCCGTGCAACTGATCAAACAAGCGCCGCTGCCCAGAATCGGCAAACAAAAACGGCGGAAACTCCTCGGGAAACACATCCAGCGGGCCGATCGAATACCACGGCTCCGACGCCATCTCGTCTTCCGGCGTACGCGGCTGCGGGATGTGCCGGAAGTTGGCTTCGGTCAAAAAGCAAATCTCGTCATAGTCATAAAACACCACGCGACCGTGGCGGGTGACGCCGAAGTTTTTCAGCAGCATGTCGCCGGGAAAAATATTCGCCGCCGCCAGTTGCTTGATGGCCAGGCCGTAATCTTCCAGCGCCTCATGCACCTGCGCCTCGTTGGCGTTTTCCAGGTACAGGTTCAACGGCGTCATCCGCCGTTCGGTCCAGCAGTGGCGGATCAGCACCGTGTCACCTTCCACCGACACCGTGGACGCGGCCACTTCGAGTAATTCTTCCAGGCACGCCGGGTCGAACTTGCTCAACGGGAAACGGAAATCGGCGAACTCCTGGGTATCAGCCATGCGCCCGACGCGGTCGACGCTTTTAACCAGACGGTATTTCTCGATCACCGTGGCGCGGTCAACGTTCTTCGACGGCGAGAAACGGTCCTTGATGATTTTGAACACGGTGTTGAAACCCGGCAGGGTAAACACGCTCATGACCATGCCGCGCACGCCGGGGGCCATGATGAACTGGTCGTCGGTGTTGGCCAGGTGATTGATCAGCGCCCGGTAGAACTCGGACTTTCCGTGTTTGTAGAAGCCGATCGAGGTGTACAGCTCGGCGATGTGCTTGCCCGGCAGGATGCGTTTGAGGAAACCGATGAACTCCGCCGGCACCGGCACGTCGACCATGAAATACGAGCGGGTGAACGAGAAAATGATCGACACGTCCGCTTCATCGGTGATCAGCGCATCGATCTGGATCCCGCGACCTTCGCGGTGCAGCAGCGGAATCACCAGCGGCCACTGCTCGTCCCGGGTGTAGATGCGCCCGACCAGGTACGCCCCTTTATTGCGGTAGAGCACCGAGGAAAACAGTTCGACGCTTAATTCCGGGTCCTTGCACACCCAGTCCGGCAGGTTCTCGCGCAGTTGCGCTTCGAGGCGGTTCAAGTCGCCGGCCAGATCAGCGTAATCCTCACTGAAACGGTAGTCGGCAAAAATGCTCGCGAGCATGCCGGACAACTGACCCTGAGGTTTGTACGTGCGGGTTTGTGCGGCGCGGGCCCGACGCAGGCTCGGACGGGTGGTGTGGATGAACATGCAGCCGTCGCTGATCAGGTCGTGGCTGAACAAACCGCAGAAAATCGAGTTGTACCAGGTCTCGGACAATTCATCGTCGAAACGCAGGTCGATCAGCGTGATGTACGCGCTCTTGACCAGCGGCCAGCAACTGACATCCAGCGTGTCGCTGTCGAACGCGACACGCAGACGCTCCACCGTTTCACTGACTTTTTCTTCATAGAGATTGATCCGCGCGGCGGACGCGATTTGCGTTTCCTGCCACTGGGCCTGCTCGAAGCGGGCTCGCGCACCGTCGGTGATCTGACGGAAATGCTCGCGGTAATCGTCAAAGCCATCGAGGATCATTCGGGCGATATCGGCGGCTGGCCATTGCTGCGGCATGGTGAGACCTCTGCGGGAATTCGTGAGCCCTGAGCTTAGCCAGTGAACCGGGTGCAGGAGAAGCGTAATTTTTCGCTCCAGTTATTTGCCCGTTTTTCGGTTGCCATCGATCAGGCACTCGGCAACACTCTCGTCCCCAGCAAGGAAGGAGAGCAGCGTGAACCCCGTCGATATCGTCCGTTTACTGTCACTAGCGGCCATTTGGGGTGCGAGTTTTCTGTTCATGCGCATCATCGCCCCCGTGATTGGCACAATCCCCACCGCGTTTTTCCGCGTGTCGATTGCCGCGACCGGCCTGCTGATTATTCTCGGGCTGATGCGCATCAGCTGGGATTTCAAAGGCAAACTCAAGACCGTGATGCTGCTCGGGGTGATCAACTCCGGGATTCCGGCGACCCTGTATTCCGTAGCCGCCCAGGTGCTGCCGGCCGGGTACTCGGCCATTTTCAACGCCACCACGCCGCTGATGGGCGTGTTGATCGGCGGACTGTTTTTCCATGAACGACTCACCGCCGCCAAGCTTGGCGGGGTATTCCTCGGATTGTTCGGTGTGGGCGTACTGACCCGCGCCGGCCCGGTCGCGTTCGACCTGCAATTGCTGATGGGCGCCCTCGCCTGCCTGATGGCCACGACGTGCTACGGCTTCGCCGGTTTCCTCGCCCGCCGCTGGCTGGATCAGGCCGGCGGTCTCGACAGCCGTTTGTCCGCGCTGGGCAGCATGCTCGGGGCGACGCTGTTTCTGTTGCCGCTGTTCGGCTACAGCGTGATCAGTCAACCGCCGGCGAGCTGGGGCGGCTGGAATGTCTGGCTGTCATTGCTGGGGTTGGGGCTGGTGTGTACCGCGCTGGCGTACATCATTTACTTCCGTTTGCTCAGCTCGGTGGGGCCGGTGCGGTCGATGACCACCACCTTCCTGATCCCGCCGTTCGGGGTATTGTGGGGGGCGTTGTTGCTGGATGAACCGTTGTCCATGGCGCATATCTATGGCGGGGTGTTGATTGCGGCGGCGTTGTGGCTGGTGTTGAAGCCGGCGGTGGTGAAGGTGGCTGAGGTGACTGCCAAGTAATTTGTGGTGTAGCTGATGACGCCTTCGCGAGCAAGCCCGCTCCCACATTCGATCTTCGTCGTGACACAGATCGAATGTGGGAGCGGGCTTGCTCGCGAAGGCGGTAGTCCAGGCGCCAAAAATTACAGAACCTGGTCACTCACCTCCCCATCCACCAACCGCCGAATCCCCAGCGGATTAGCGTTCTGCAACGCCTCGGGCAACAACGCATCCGGATAATTCTGGAAGCACACCGGCCGCAGGAACCGATCGATCGCCAGCGTCCCCACCGACGTCCCCCGTGAGTCGGACGTCGCCGGGTACGGCCCGCCATGCACCATCGCCTCACACACCTCGACCCCGGTCGGGTAGCCGTTGAGCAGAATCCGTCCGACCTTTTCCTGAAGCAACTCCGCGAGCCAGCGGTACTCCAGCAACTCCTCGGCCTCGCCAATCAACGTCGCCGTCAATTGCCCGCGCAGACCCTGCAGCGCCTCTTCCAACTGCGCACGGCTCTCGACTTCGACAACGATGGTGGTCGGCCCGAAGACTTCTTCCTGAAGCAGTTCGTCGCCCTTGAGCAACAGACTGACATCGGCCTGGAATACTTGCGGCTGCGCCTGATGACCCTGTTGCGGCCGGCCCGCCAGGTGCGTCAGCCCTGGATGTTCGTGCAACTCACCAAGGCCCCGGCTGTAACTGGCCAGCGCACCGGCGTTGAGCATGGTTTGCGCCGGTTGCTGGTTCATGCTGGCGCAAAAGGTTTCCAGGAAGGTACTGAACTGCGGGGAACGCAGGCCAATGACCAGGCCGGGATTGGTGCAGAACTGACCGCACCCCAATGTCACCGAGCCGGCGAGTTGTGCGGCGATTTGCTCGCCGCGTACCGCCAGCGCCTCGGGCAACAGGAAAACCGGGTTGATGCTCGACATCTCGGCAAACACCGGGATCGGCTGCGGGCGGGTCGCGGCCATGTGGCTCAGGGCATTGCCGCCCTTGAGCGAACCGGTGAAGCCCACCGCCTGAATCGCCGGGTGCTTGACCAGCCACTCGCCGACGCCCCCGCCGTAGATCATGTTGAACACGCCGGCCGGCATTTGCGTGCGTTCAGCGGCACGGATGATCGCGTCCGCCACCCACTCGGCCGTCGCCATGTGACCGCTGTGCGCCTTGAACACCACCGGGCAACCGGCGGCCAATGCCGACGCGGTATCACCGCCGGCCGTGGAGAACGCCAAGGGAAAGTTACTCGCGCCAAACACCGCGACCGGCCCTAAACCGATGCGGTACTGACGCAGGTCCGGGCGCGGCAACGGCTGGCGGTCCGGCAGTGCCCGATCAATCCGCGCGCCATAGAAATCCCCGCGACGCAGGACCTTGGCGAACAGGCGCATCTGCCCGCTGGTACGCCCCCGCTCGCCCTGAATACGCCCGGCCGGCAACGCAGTTTCGCGGCACACGGTGGCGACGAAGTCATCGCCGAGTGCATCGATTTCATCGGCGATGGCGTCGAGGAAGCGTGCGCGCTTTTCCGCGCTCAGGTTGCGATAGACCGGGTAAGCGGCGGCCGCAGCGTTGGCGGCGGCGTCCACCTCGGCTTCGCAGGCTTGAAAGAACGTGCCCGGCAGCGGTTCGCCGGTGGTCGCGTCGAGGCTTTGCAGTTGCAATGTGCCGTTGGCGCTGCGGCGACCGCCGATGTAGTTGTGTCCCAGTGGCAATGTCATGAAGGGTTCCTTTTGAAAGGCTTAAAGCGCACGCACCTGACCGATGGCCAACGGCTGGGCGCTTTCGCCGATACCGTTCACCAGTGGCGCACCAAACTCATCGAGGCTGATCTGGAAGTGATCGCCCGGCTGGGTTTTCACCCCGTCGGCAAACGACAGCGTGGCGGTGCCGAAGTAGTGCACATGGACATCGCCGGGGCACAAGAACTGCGCGTATTTGAAGTGATGGAATTCGAGGTTGGCGAGGCTGTGGCACATGTTGTCTTCGCCGCTGAGAAATTCCTTTTCCCAGATCGTTTCGCCATTGCGTTTGATGCGGCTGGTACCGGCCAGATGCCTGGGTAATTCACCGACGCGCAACTCGGGACCGTAGGAGCAAAAACGCAGTTTCGAATGCGCCAGGTACAAGTAATTGCGTCGCTCCATCACATGGTCAGAGAACTCGTTGCCCAACGCATAACCGAGGCGATACGGCTGGCCGTCGTCGCCGATGACATAGAGGCCGGTCAACTCCGGCTCTTCGCCAGCGTCTTCGGCAAACGGCGGCACTGGAAAGTCCGCGCCGGGGCGCACGACGATGCTGCCGTCGCCCTTGTAGAACCATTCCGGTTGCGCGCCGACCTGCCCGGCGGCGGGTTTGCCGCCTTCCAGGCCCCACTTGAAGATGCGCATGGTGTCGGTCATGCCGGCTTCGACGACGCCGTCCTGCTGGTGCATTTTGTCCCGCGCCGAGGCGCTGCCCAGATGGGTCAGGCCGGTGCCGCTGATCAGGCAATGGGCTGGGTCTTCGTGGTCCAGTGGGGGCAGGACCTTGCCTTGCTGTAACAGTTGCGCGTAATCGGGACCTGGCTCGGTGCCGCGTCGGGCGGCCTCTTCTTGCAAGCTACGCTGGGCGCGGATTGCCGCGAGGGCCAGTTCACGGGTGCTGCCGGTATCTTTGAGCACCTGGACCTGTGAACCCTCGACGAGGCCGACCTGGCGCTCGCCGGCAGTGTTTTCAAATTGAATCAGGCGCATGACGGCCTCCAGAAAAGTCGGGGATGGCGCCGTACGTTTACGGCGCCTCAAGGTCACTCGATGATATTGAAGTCGCTCAGGTACTCATCGGAGATTTCCAGGCCCAGGCCCGGTGTGTTGTCGTCGAGCTGGATGTAGCCGTTGACCGGTTGCGGCTCGCCCTTGAACACGTAGTAGAACAGTTCGTTGCCGACCTCGACGTCGAACACCGGGAAGAACTCGGCCATTGGCGAGGCGGTGGTAGACATGGTCAGGTGGTAGTTGTGCATCTGCCCGGCGTGAGGGATCACCGGCACCGACCAGGCCTCGGCCATGGCGTTGATCTTGCGCGCGGCGGTGATGCCGCCGACGCGATTGGTGTCGTACTGGATCACGTCGACGGCGCGGCGTTCCAGCAGGTCCTTGAAGCCGTAGGAGGTGAATTCATGCTCGCCGCCGGAGATCGGCATGATCCCCATTTTTTTCAGCTCGATGTAGCCTTCGATGTCATCGGCGATCACCGGTTCTTCGAGCCAGCGCGGTTCGAACTCGGCCAATTTGGGCAACATGCGTCGGGCGTATTCCAGGGTCCAGCCCATGTAGCATTCGAGCATGATGTCGATGTCTGGACCGGCCAGGTTACGCAGGGCACGGACTTGCTCGATGTTCTTGCGCATGCCCGCCGGGCCGTCTTTCGGGCCGTAGCCGAAGCGCATTTTCAGCGCGGTGAAACCCTGGTTCAGGTAGCCCTGGGCTTCTTCGAGGAACAGGTCGAGGTTGTCGTTGGCGTAGAGTTTCGAGGCGTAGGTCCAGATTTTTTCCTTGGTCCGCCCGCCGAGCAGTTTGAACACCGGTTTGTTGACGGCTTTGCCCATGATGTCCCAGATGGCGATGTCGATGGCCGAGATCGCCGCCATGCCGATGCCTTTGCGGCCCCAGGCGTGGCTCTGACGGTACATTTTCTGCCAGATGTATTCGTTGTCGAACGGGTCTTCGCCAATCGCAATCGGTGCCAGGTAGGTGTCGATGATTTCCTTGGCGACCCGTGGCGCCAGGGCGCAGTTACCGATGCCGACGAGGCCGGTATCGGTCTCGACTTCCACCACCAGCCAGCCGTGAAAACGGAACGAGCCCATGGCGTCGCCGCGCTCGAACAGGATGTCGCTGGCGTTGGTGCAGAAGTGCGCTTGAGGCGGAACGACTTTGCCTTTCCACTCAAAAACGCGGGTACGGATGGCTTTGATTTTCATGAATACAATTCCTTGCGCTGCCGGCTTCTTGTAGTTGTTGGGTCGCTGCGCAGAACCGCTCGGGTAGCAGGTTCCAGGCATTCGATGGAGCGACTTTAGCCAGCGCTCGGGGGTGCGGATAATCACTTATGCGTATCCGGCGATAACCTGGGGTGATCGCAAAATCGAGTTATCAGGCAGATCGGGTTATCAGCCCCAGTACAAAACAAATGTGGGAGCGGGCTTGCTCGCGAAAGCGGTGGGTCAGTCGACATAAATGCTGTCTGACACACCGCTTTCGCGAGCAAGCCCGCTCCCACAGGGGATCTATATTGATTGAGTGATTGTGGATCAGTAGTTGTTGGTGCCCATCCGGCAGGCGATTTCGAACGCCTGGCGGATCGCGCCGACATTCGCTTTGCCCTGCCCCGCAATGTCGAATGCGGTGCCATGGGCCGGGGTGGTGATCGGTATCGGCAAGCCGCCCTGTACCGTCACGCCGCGGGAGAAGCCCATCAACTTGATCGCGATCTGTCCCTGGTCGTGATACATCGTCACCACCGCGTCGAAGGCACTGGCATCGCCCTGCACCTTGAGGAAAATCGTGTCCCCCGGGTACGGCCCTTCCGCCGCAATCCCCAACGCCTGGGCGGAGCGCACGGCGGGGCCGATGATGTCCAGTTCTTCGCGACCGAACGAGCCGTTGTCGCCATTATGCGGGTTCAGCCCACACACGCCGATACGCGGTTTTTCCAGGCCGTTACGCTTGAGCGCGGTGTCGATCAACTGAATGGCTGCCACCACCCGCGCCTGCGTGAGCATGCCCGGCACTTCAGCCAGCGCCACGTGGGAAGTCACCCGCGACGTCCACAAGTTATCGAGCACGTTGAACTCACAGAACGGCCCATGGAAATCCAGCAACTCGGCGAACCAGTGCAACTCATCGTTATGCGCCATGCCAGCCATGTGCAGCGAGGTCTTGTTCAGCGGTCCGAACAGCACGGAGTCGGTGATGCCGGCCTCGGTCAGGCGCAGGGCTTTTTCCAGGGTGTCGAGGCTGTAGCGACCGCCGACAATGCTGGCTTCATTGCGCGCAAACTCGCCAACCGTGTCGCCGCGAAAGTCATAGAACAGCGGCGTGTCATCAACGAATGAAAGGTGCTCCAGCGACTCGACGCGACGGTACGGAAATTCCATCCCGGCGATGCGCATGCCGTGACGCATTTCTGCTTCGTCGGCGATCAAAATCACATTGGCCTGACGGCGCACTTCGGGCTCGGCGAGCAGGCGAGCGATCAGTTCCGGGCCGATGCCGGCCGGGTCGCCCAGGACCATCGCGATGGTGGTTTTGTTCATGCTTCACTCCTCAAGGATTCAGGCCGCGCCCGGTCAATGGCGCAAGGCTCGCAGCGATAGATCCGCTGCGCATTGCTGTAGAAAAGTCGTTCCTGATCGGCACTCGGAAAATCGGCAACGATGGATTTGAAACCGCTGTAGATGTCGTCGAACGAGCCGCACAGGCTGTCCACGGGAAAGTTGCTGGCGAACATCGCCCGGTCGCTGCCGAACATGGCGATGACTTCGCGCACGATCCAGGCATTGTCCTTGGCGCGCCAGCGTTGACCGCCCTGCCCCAGGCCGGAAATCTTCACCCGCACGTTCGGCCACTGCGCCAGCCGCGCCATCGCCAGGCGCCAACCGGCCAGGCCTTCGGCACTGCGGTCGTTGGGCAATCCGGCGTGGTTGAGAATCAGCGTGATGCCGGGAAAATCCCGGGCCAGGCGTTCGGCTTCGTGCAGATTCCACCAGGGCGTCTGCAAGTCGAAATGCAGGCCCAGGCCTTCGAGCGCGGCGTAACTTCGACGCCAGTGTTCGTCGCTCATCAGGCTGCGCACGTGCCCAACCTGTTCCGGTGCAATCGGGCCACCGGGCTTGTGGCGCACGCTGCGCACGTACTTGAAAGCCGCTTGCTCGGTCAGCAACGCGATGGCGTCCGGATGGTCGAGCCAGGCTTGCGCGACGATGGCATTTGGCACGCCGTAGCGAGCGGCCAGCCCCTCGATGAAACGGGTTTCGCCAATCGGGTCTTGCGGGTTCCATTCGGTCTCGACGTACACCGTTTGCACGACGTTATGGGCACCGGCATCGGCGAAGTAGTCATCGGGAAAATAGCGACGCTTGATCGCGCTGTAGTCACCGTAGCGAAACGGAATGTTGGCCTCGGGCGCGAGCCACGGATGGTCATTGATCGCCGGGTCCCAGAAATGGTGATGGGCGTCTACGATCGGGCCGTCCCACAACTTAGTCATGACGCACCTCATCCAGGCTGATAAACAATGTGGCCAACACGAAGACCGCCGAGCACACGGCAAAGAACCCCAGCACCGGCGCAAATCCGCCGGCCATTTGCACAATGACGCCCACCAGAATCGGCACCGCGATACCGCCCGTGCTGCCGGCCATGTTCATCACGCCGCCGATCAAACCGACCCGCGCCGGCGCCGCCAGCAACGCCGGGAAGCTCCAGTAGAGGCTGCCCCACATCAGGAAAAACGCGGTCATCGCCAACAGCGCCACCGCCGCAAAAGGATCGCTCAGGGTCGGCAGCAACAGGAACGCGCCCAACGCCACGACACCGGAAAACGCCAGCAGGCTCTTGACCGCCACACCGCGGCTCACACCTTTGCGAATCAAGCCATCGCAGAGGAAACCACCGGTCAATGAACCCAGCGCACCGCAGATGAAAATCACGAAGGTCGCCGCGCCAATACCCTTGATATCGAAACCACGAGCCTGCGCCAGATAACTCGGGCCCCAGGTCAGCAAACCGAAATAGACCATTGCCCAACTCGCACGTCCGATCAGCAGCCCCGTCAGTGAACGGGCCGCAATGCCCAGCCCCTTGACCGGCGCACGGGCAGCTTCGGCTGCCGGGGTGGCGCGTCCGGCATTGATCTTCTCCAGCTCCTGGCTATTCACTTGCGGATGCGTGGCCGGGTCATCGCGCAGATAACGCCGCGCCACCCAGGCCAGCACCAGCGTTGCAATCCCGGCGATCACGAACGCCAGACGCCACGAATCGAGCGAAGCGATGAGATACGCAATGATCAATCCGCCCAGTGCCACGCCCAAGGGGCTGCCACTGTCCATCAGCACCGCGCCGCGACTGCGCTCGCTCGGCGCCAGCCACAGGGAAATCAGCTTGCCGCCGGACGGAAACAAGGGCGCCTCGGCGGCCCCCAATGCAACGCGGGCGAACAGCAGTGACACGCCGCCCGTGGCAAAAGCCGCGATGACCTGAAAAGTCCCCCACAACCCCGTGGACCAACTGATCACCCGATGCGGACCGAAACGGTCAATCAGCCAGCCACCGGGAATCTGCAACAGCGCATAGGCCCAGAAGAAGCTGCTGAGGATCAGCCCTTGCAGGCTCGGCGACAGGGAGAATTCATGGGCGATGGTTGGCATCGCAATCGACAGCGACACGCGATCGATCAGGTTGACCATGGTCAACGCAAAGACAATCGCGAAAATCCGCCAGCGTACGCTGCTGGCTTTGGTCGCACCGGTAAGCGGGGTGACCGCTGCCGTTGATTGAACACCTGCGTCAGACAGATGCAGGGAAGCACTGGGACGAGCCATGGTGCGTACCTCGTTTTATTATTTTTGTGGTGACGACATTGCCGCTGACTGGCGGCATTGATGAGCACTATCGAAGGCTCAGTGATAACCGTCTAATCAAAACTTGAAATCAGGCGATAGCCTCGAGTTATGGCACGCCCGGCTTTCACTCGGCTTTCAACGGATATCGCGCTTTCGACTTTCCTCGTAAAGTGCTCTGGAGCAAAGCCTAGAGCCATCGCCCTCCTTTTCACTGACAGACCTATAACCCCAGGCTATCGGTGTATGTATTGTTTTGACTAGACGCGGGCCCCGAGGCTTCACACACTCAGGCCAGGCTTGCAGCAATCGAGCATCGACAAGCCACTCATAACAACTACAAAAACGAGGCCCTTCCATCATGCGAAATGCATTCGTCCGTCGCACATCCCGTTTGTTTCTCGGCTGCACACTGATCGCCGCAGGCGCCCTTCCCGCTCTCGCCAACGCTGCCTGGCAGCCGGACAAGAATGTCGAAATCGTCGTCGCCGGTGGTCCCGGTGGCGGCACTGACCAACTCGGTCGCCTGATCCAGTCGATCATCACCACCCACAAATTTCTCGATGTGAATACCATCGTCCTGAACAAGGGCGGCGGCAATGGTGCCGAAGCCTTTCTCGACCTGAAAATGAACAAGGGCGACGCGGAAAAACTGGTGATCGGCACCAACAACATCTACCTGTTGCCGCTGGTGTCCAAGCTCGGTTACCAATGGCAGGAACTGACGCCCGTCGCCGCCGTGGCCGAGGATGACTTCATTCTCTGGAGCTACAAAGACGCGCCGTGGAAGGACGCCAAGGGCTTCTACGCCGCGGTCAAGGCTGACCCGTCGAACCTGCGCATGGGCGGCAGCCAGTCCAAGGATGTCGACCAGACCCTGACCCTGCTGCTGAACCAGACCAACGACGCCAAACTCGTCTACATCCCGTTCAAGAGCGGCAGTGAAGCCGCGACCCAACTGGCCGGCAAACACATCGCCGCCAACGTCAACAACCCCAGCGAAAGCATCAGCCAATGGCGTGGCGACCAGGTCGAGCCACTGTGCGTCTTCAGTAAAGAGCGCATGAACTACACCGAGAAAGTCGCCGGGGATAAATCCTGGGCCGACGTGCCGACTTGCCACGAAGAAGGCCTGGGCATCGATCAGTACCGCTTCCCGCGCACCGTGTTCATGCCTGGCGACGTCACGGCCGAACAGCGCGCGTTCTATGTCGAGCTGATGCGCAAAGTCACCGAGACGCCTGAGTTCAAGGCGTACGTGAAGCAGAACGCGCTGGTTCCGACCTTCCTCGAAGGCGAGCCGCTGACCGCCTACATTGAGAAAGACACCGCGCGCGTGACCCCGGTGTTCAAAGAAGCCGGCTGGCTGAAAAACTGAGTCGCCAACGGCCGTCCGCACGCGCGCGGCCGTCACCTGCTGGAGGTGTTTCATGTCCCAATCTTCGGATTCACCGGCGCTGGTCGGCACCCGCTGGGTCGAACTCGGTCTGACACTCTTCACCACGCTGATCGGCGCGGTGGTGATGTTCGGCAGCGTCGAACAAGGTATCGGCTGGGGCGATTCCGGCCCCGAGCCGGGTTACTTTCCCTTCTACATCGGCCTGCTGTTGAGCGCCGCCAGTGTCGGCAACGGTGTGTTGACCGTGGTGCGCTGGCAAGCCCTGAGCGTTTCGTTCGTCAGCCGCAGCGCGTTCAAGCAAGTGTTGTCGGTGTTCATCCCGATTGCGCTATTTGTCGGCGCCATGCCGTTCACCGGCATCTATGTGGCCTCAGCCTGTTTCATCGCCTGGTTCATGTGGCGTGACAAGGTCCGCGTCAAACCCTACGGCAAGCTGATGATCGGCACGGTGTCGCTGGGCGCGGTGCTCGCCAGCTACCTGATTTTCGCGCTGTGGTTCAAGGTCCCGCTGGATGCCGGCCCGATGGGCGACTGGATTGCCCTGGCCGGGAGAAATTTCAAATGAGCGAGTTCGATTCCCTGCTGCAAGGCATGAACCTGATCCTGACCCCGGGCCACATCGGCCTGATGGTGATCGGCGTGCTGCTGGGCATTCTGGTCGGCGTGTTGCCCGGCCTCGGCGCCCCCAATGGCGTGGCGTTGCTGCTGCCGCTGACGTTCACCATGTCGCCGGTGTCGGCGATCATTCTGCTGTCGTGCATGTATTGGGGCGCGCTGTTCGGCGGCTCGATCACCTCGATTCTGTTCAACATTCCCGGTGAGCCCTCATCGGTGGCGACGACGTTCGACGGTTACCCGATGGCCCGTGAAGGCCGAGCCGCCGAGGCACTGACGGCAGCGTTCAGTTCCGCGCTGATTGGCGCATTGGCCGGGGTATTGTTGCTGACGTTTCTGTCGACAAAAATTGCCGCGTTTGCCATGTCGTTCAGCTCGCCGGAGTTCTTCGCGGTGTACCTGTTGGCGTTCTGCACCTTCATCGGTATGAGCAAGAACCCTCCACTGAAAACCGTGGTGGCGATGATGATCGGTTTTGCCATGGCGGCGGTCGGCATGGACACGGTGTCCGGCAACCTGCGCCTGACGTTCGACCAGCCAACTTTGATGACTGGCATCAGTTTCGAAGTGGCGGTGATCGGTTTGTTCGGTATCGGTGAAATCCTCTGCACCGTCGAGGAAGGCCTGGTGTTTCGCGGCGAGCATGCGCGTATCACACCGATGATCATCCTGCGCACCTGGGCCAAGTTGCCACGTTACTGGTGGACGATTGTGCGCAGCACGCTGGTCGGTTGCTGGATGGGCATCACCCCTGGCGGCCCGACTGCCGCGTCGTTCATGAGCTACAGCCTGGCACGGCGATTCTCGAAGAACCGCGAGAACTTCGGCAAAGGTGAACTCGAAGGCGTGATCGCCCCGGAAACCGCCGACCACGCCGCCGGCACCAGCGCCCTGCTGCCGATGCTGACCCTGGGTATTCCCGGTTCGGCCACGGCGGCGGTGATGCTCGGCGGCTTGATGATCTGGGGCCTGCACCCTGGCCCGACGCTGTTCGTCGAGCAGCATGATTTTGTCTGGGGCCTGATCGCCAGCATGTATCTGGGCAACGTGGTCAGCCTGATCGTGGTGTTGGCCACCGTGCCGCTGTTTGCCTCGATCCTGCGGATTCCGTTCTCGATCATCGCGCCGATCATCATCATGGTCTGCGCCATCGGTGCCTACTCGGTGCACAACTCGTTCTTCGACGTGGTGCTGATGCTCGGCTTCGGCGCGCTGGGTTACCTGTTCAAGAAACTCGGCTATCCGATTGCGCCACTGGTGCTGGCGGCGGTGTTGGGCGACAAGGCTGAAGATGCGTTCCGTCAGTCGATGCTGTTTTCTGACGGTCATCTGGGGATCTTCTGGTCCAACCCACTGGTGGGCAGCCTGACCACGGCGGCGCTATTGATGCTGTTCTGGCCGCTGATTTCCAAGGCGCTGGGTGGCCTGATGGGCCTGCGCAAATCCCACGTCGCCAAACCCAAATCGGTGCTGTGACACAGCAATGCTGGCAACGCCTGACATTTGTTGTCAGGCTTGCCGCAGACTTCCTTGCGAGCCACGGCCCATGACCCGAATTCCTGCTGCCAATGTGATCCACAGTCGACTGCGTCTGCGCCAACTGCGGTTGATGCTCGCGTTGCAGGAATTCGGCTCGTTGCGCCGCGCCGCCGACCACATCGGCATGACCCAACCGGCCGCGACCAAAATGCTCCACGAAGCCGAGGACTTGCTCGGCGTCGAACTCTTCGAGCGCCTGCCCCGGGGCATGCGCGCCACCCCGTTCGGGGAAACCGTCATTTACTACGCACGCATGGTGTTCGCCGAACTCAGCGGCATGCGTGAAGAACTGGTGGCGCTGGAGTCCGGCAACCTTGGCCGCGTCGCGGTCGGTGCGATTCCGGCACTGGCCTCGGGCTTGTTGACCCGCACCATCGCGACCTTGAAACAGAGCCATCCGCGGTTGTCCATGAGCATCCAGGTCGACACCAGCGACGTGCTGGTGCAAGCGCTGTTGCAGGATCAACTGGATATCGTCTTGGGGCGGATTCCGGCCGGTGCGCGGGCCGAAGAGTTGCTGTTCGACAGCCTCGGTGAAGAAGCCTTGTGCGTGATCGCCGGGGCGAAAAATCCGCTGGCGCAGGAGAAGCAGCTGAGCTGGGCGGAACTGCAGCACATGACCTGGGTGCTGCAACAGCATCCCAGCCCGATGCGCGCCATTATCAATCAGGTGTTCCACAACGCGCGGGTCGACATCCCCAGCAGCATTGTCGAAACCACCTCGATCATGACCTTGCTCTCGTTGGTGCAGCAGACCGACATGCTCGGCGTCACGCCGGTGTCGGTGGTGGAGGACTATCCCGGTCGGGATTTACTGGCGATTTTGCCAATCAAGTTCGAAGCACGGCTGCCGCCTTATGGGCTGATCACCCGGCGTCATCGCATTCAATCGTCGGCGATGCAGGCGTTCATGAATTCGGTGCGGGCCGAGCACGCGCTGGCCAAATAAAAAGGCCCGGAGCATTGAGTGCTCCGAGCCTTTTTTCGGTTTACGCGTTTTTACGGAACACGAAGACCAGACCGACGATGATCAGCAGCATGCCCAGCAGGCTCAACGCCGCCAGCTTGTTGCCGAAGATCAGGTAGTCCATCACCGCCGTCACCGCCGGCACCAGGTAGAACAGGCTGGTGACATTCACCAGGTTGCCCCGGGCAATCAGGCGGTACAAGAGCAACGTCGCCAACACCGAAACCACCAGCCCCATCCACAACACCGGCACGATAAACCCGGTGCTGTGTTCAAAATGAAACGGCTGGAACGGCACAAAAATGCCGCACAGTAACAACCCGGCCAGGTATTGCACCGGCAGTGTGCCGAGGGGATTGTCGGTGATGCGTTTCTGCATGATCGAGCCGAACGTCATGCTCGCCAGCGCCAGCAATCCGAAGAGCATGCCGGCCATCGACATGCCGGCCAGGCCGATACCCTGATACACCACCATGATCAATCCAGCCAGACCCAGGCCCAGACCGAACATCCGGCTGAGGGAGCGCTGACGTTCCATCAGTACCACGGTCAGAATCGGTTGCACGCCCATGATCGTCGCCATCACGCCCGGGGTGACTTTCAGGTCCAGGGCCAGCAGATAGAAAATCTGATAGGCCCCCAGCAACACCACGCCCGTGGCCATCGCATACAGCATCGGCTTGCCGCCCTTGGGCAACTTCAGCTTGAGCAACGGCACCAACAACACCAGACCGCACAAGGCGATGGCGAAGCGCACCAGTAGAAAGGCAAAGGGCGACGCATGCGCCAGGCCCCATTTGGAGAAGATCGCCCCGCTGCTCCACAGCAGGACGAACAGGCTCGTGGACGCCGCCGCGAGCGCGGATTGTTTCGAAAGGACAAACATGAATGCCACCTGTAGTCAGGCAAAAGCCAACTCAGCCGAAGCTGAAATTCCGTAGTTTTTTCTGGCGGGCAAAGGGCAACAGCAAAAAGAAGCTGATCAGCCCGAAATGCCAACGCCCGGCGGTGATACAACTGCGTACACCGGCGTGCTACGGACAGGTGGGGGGTAATGACTGATCTGCGCAGGCTGCTGATTCCCGCACGGCATGACGCCAGCGTTGACCGCTGAATCGACGACCGCGTTGATGAGGGATGCAGGCATGGGCTGATCTTTTTTGATGAGGTTGACGGTGGGGTGGAAATCACCGTGGGCCGACTATAACCAGCGGGTGACATGGATTGCAATGACTTGGACAAAGGGCCAGTAACGACATTCGGAAAAGTGCTGCTTACTCTGGGTGAAAGGGAATCGCCCGCGTTGGGAGGACAGGGAATGCAAGAGATCACATGCCAAGGGAACGGACGTGTCTGCGGTATCAGTTGTACAGATCAAGGGCCAGGACTTTGGCAAGCCTCAAGACTGCTCAACTGCAACATGAGCTTGAACGGGTTGGCCAAACCGATCTCGATTTATCGAAGGTACGCTTTGAAGCGATCAACGTGCAGGCACTGAAAGCCTGGGAGCGTTGGCAGGATCCACACTTTGCATGGAACGAAGTAGCTGGATGGAAAGCAAGTGAGCCTTTGGCTCTGGATCTCGCGATCTGGTTTGAAGCAGAGCTGTGCGGGCTATGTTTCTCAAATCCAAACAATAGTCGGCAACGAATCCGCATCGTGAGGCTGGAGGGGAGACCAGGGGAAGACCATCCGCTGAAAAAACGTATTGCACCATTGGCCCTATTGGTCGTTGAACAGTACGCAAAAATTATTGGCAGCAGGTTCATCGAAGTTCAGGAGCCACTGAAAGGTGCCATTTCCATTTACCAACAATTCGGTTTTTACTTCGATGCAGAACGTCGACTTGTCAAAGCCGTAGAGAGCCTAGTATCTTGAAATCTGTTCAATATATGACCAATGACGGAGGGAAGATGGGTAAATTGATTAAGAAATCTCCCACAAAAAAACGCTCATCCTCACCAGAAAGAAAGCAGGTTGCTGTCGAACTGACAGCCAGTGAGCGGCGCATTCTGCAAATAATTGCGACGGGGATCGAAGGCGACGAACCGAGCCTGCTCGCCGGGCGCCCTTGAAAACGGCGAAAAAAAACCGCTCCAAGGAGCGGTTTTTCATTTCCTGACAAGCCTCAGCCAAACAACCAATACCCCAACAACGTCAGCACCACCACCGCCAACACCGGCCGCAGTACGCGGTAGGCCTTGGGATGACGACGCTTCCACCGTTTAACCACACCACTGACCCTGTCGCTTGAATTCTTGCTCCAGGCATACGCCCGGTTAATCCCGCCCACGCGCTCATCATCAAGGTTTTGAGGGGCCGTGGCACGACCGAGCCAACCGCTGATCGAGCGGTTGATGCGGGTCATGATGCGATTACTCAGCGGACGCTCAATGTCGCAGAACAGAATTACCCGGGTTGTCGCGGTTTCGTTCTTGACCCAGTGCACGTAGGTCTCATCGAACATCACGTCTTCGCCATCGCGCCAGGCGTAGACCTGGCCGTCAACGAAGATGCGGCAATCATCGGAGTTGGGTGTCGACAGCCCCAGGTGATAACGCAAGGAACCGGCAAACGGATCACGGTGCGGATTGAGGTGGCTGTCACCTGGCAGTAACGCAAACATCGCACCCTTTACGTTGGGGATGCTGTTGACCAGTTCCACGGTCTTCGGGCACAGGGCTTCTGCCGAGGGCAGTGCCTTGTCATACCACTTGAGGTAAAAGCGCTTCCAGCCTTTCTTGAAGAACGAACCGAAACCGGCGTCGTTATTCTTCTCGGCAGCGCGAATGTAGCCCTCGTCGAACAAATGCATCGCTTCGTCGCGGATAACTTCCCAGTTGTCCTTGAGCACGTCCAGTTCCGGAAACTTGCTGCGATCCAGATAGGGTTTGGACGGGACACCGGAGAACAGGTACATCAAGGCGTTGTAGGGCGCGAACAGCGCCGAGTGATTGACGAATTGCCGTAACACCGGCAATCGCGCCTTGCCGCGCAAATGGACATAGAGGGTGCTGCCCAGAAACAGCAACAACACCGACGCTTTCGCGGCAAAGGAAAAGCTCATCAACGACTCCTTGAGATTAAGGCTCACGCACAACGCCATTTACCCGACGTGGCAGTCGGCCATGATAAACATTACCGACCTCGGGAAAAACCCGCCTGACACAACATTCAGTATTAAGGATTGCGCAACAAAGCACTTCTTAACATAAGGTTCCTGAACAAGGGCTGACCTGAATTCAGCCCTGTCGACTCATCAATGAATACTCAGTCCACTGCCGCGCTTATTGCTGGTTCTCCTGTTCGGTGAACAGATCGCTGAACAGCATGCTCGACAGGTAGCGCTCGCCGGAGTCCGGCAGGATCACCACGATGGTCTTGCCCTGCATTTCCGGGGTTTCCGCCAGGCGAACAGCAACAGCCATGGCCGCGCCACACGAGATACCGCACAAAATCCCTTCTTCCTGCATCAAGCGCAAGGCCATGGCCTTGGACTCGTCGTCAGTGACCAACTCGACCCGATCAACCATCGACAGATCGAGGTTTTTCGGTACAAATCCGGCACCGATGCCCTGGATCTTGTGCGGGCTCGGCTTGATTTCTTCACCGGCGATGGCCTGGGTGATCACCGGAGAACCCGCAGGCTCAACGGCCACCGAGATAATCGGTTTGCCCTGGGTATTCTTGATATACCGCGAAACGCCGGTAATGGTTCCACCTGTTCCAACGCCCGCCACCAGCACATCGACCGCACCATCGGTATCGTTCCAGATTTCCGGACCGGTGGTTTTTTCGTGGATGGCCGGGTTGGCCGGGTTGTCGAACTGCGCCGGCATGAAGTACTTGGCCGGGTCGCTGGCAACAATTTCACCGGCTTTTTCAATCGAGCCTTTCATGCCCTTGGCAGGCTCGGTCAGCACCAGTTCGGCGCCCAGTGCCTTGAGCACTTTGCGACGTTCGATGCTCATGGACGCCGGCATGGTCAGCATCAACTTGTAACCACGGGCAGCGGCGACAAACGCCAGGCCGATCCCGGTATTGCCCGAGGTCGGTTCGACAATGGTCATGCCAGGCTTGAGTTTGCCGGTGCTTTCGGCGTCCCAGATCATGTTCGCGCCGATCCGGCACTTGACCGAATAACCGGGGTTGCGCCCTTCGATCTTGGCCAGGATGGTCACGCCGCGCGGGGCGATGCGGTTGATCTGCACCAGCGGTGTATTACCGATGGAGTGGGCGTTGTCAGCGAAAATACGGCTCATGGCTGGGTCCTTGTACAGCATTGAATAAGCCCACAAAGGTATGCCTGTTGCCGGTAGTCGTCCAGTTCGACCGAACGTCCTGAAGCAGGCGCAGTCAATGGCTTTACATCGCCGGAGAATTGCCATCATGAAGCGTCGATACAGCTGGCCCCTGTGGACCCTCGCCGGCCTCGTTGTGTTGCTGATAGCCCTGCACATCGCCCTGCCCTACATGGTGCGCGATTACCTGAACGACAAACTGGCGAACATGGGTGATTACCGGGGCCAGGTCACCGATGTGGACCTGGCCCTGTGGCGCGGCGCCTACAAAATCAACGGACTGAAAATCGTCAAGGTCGACGGCAAGGTGCCGGTGCCGTTCGTCAATGCGCCGCTGATCGATCTCTCCGTCAGCTGGCATTCGCTGTGGTACGACCATGCGGTGGTGGCGCGGGTGCAATTCTTCAATCCGGAGGTGAACTTCGTCGACGGCGGCGCCAACAAGCAAAACTCGCAAACCGGTCAGGGCACTGACTGGCGCTCGCAACTGAGTAAGTTGGCCCCTTTCACGCTGGACGAAGTGCGGATCTATGACGGCAAACTCAGTTTTCGCAACTTCAATTCCAAACCTCCCGTGAACATGAACGCCACACAAGTCAATGCCAGCATTTACAACCTGACCAACGTGGTCGACAAAGAAGGCAAGCGTGACGCCCGTTTCGAAGGCAAGGCCCTGCTGCTTGGGCATGCGCCGCTGGAAACCACTGCAACATTCGATCCTTTAAGCAACTTTGAAGACTTTGAATTCCGCCTGCGTGCCAAAGACATCGAACTCAAACGCATGAACGACTTCGCCTCGGCCTACGGCAAGTTCGACTTCAACGCCGGCCACGGCGACGTGGTCATCGAAGCGCAAGCGAAAAAAGCCCGATTGACGGGCTACATCAAACCGCTGTTGAAGGACGTCGACGTGTTCAACTGGCAGCAAGACGTGGAAAACAAGGACAAAGGGATTTTCCGCTCCATCTGGGAGGCCATCGTCGGCGGCTCCGAAACCGTGCTGAAAAACCAGGGCAAAAACCAGTTCGCAACCCGAGTGGAACTGAGCGGCAACGTGCATCGCCAGGACATCAGCGCGTTCCAGGCGTTTTTGCAGATTTTGCGCAATGGTTTCATCCAGGCGTTCAACGCCCGGTATGAGCGGCCGAAGCCTGAGGCGGGTTAGGGTTTGCGTGTGACGGTATAGCGACCGGTTTCTTCAGCCGCCCGTGTAGACGTCAATTGCTGCTGCAAAAAATCCCATCCCAGGCAGGCTAATGCCAATGATCGCGGCACCGCTTCCCGGCCACTGCTGTATCGGGTGATGCTGCGGGCGCTGACCCCAAGCGCCTCTGCGGCTTGATTGAGCGAGAAGCCGGTGCGAGCGCGCCACTCAATGAACATCCGGGTATTTTCGTCGGATGCATTTTGCGCGAGAGCATCCAGATACAAAGTGTCGGCACCGATCTGAATATCCTGCTCAGGCCACTCGACAGTCCAGCCATCGTCCCCCAACGCTGCACCATCGAATGCACCCACCTCCAGCAATGGCCGCAATCCGGTATAGGTGCGCAAGTCTCGACTCAAATCCAGGGTCAATCGCTGACCATCGATAAAGGTCAGCGCCAGGCGGTTATCCGGCAACGCCTGTACGGCCGCGAGCCGTGGTCGTTTCATGGGTAACATCGTTTCCAATCCTCCAGCAATTGCACTTGATTGGCCCTGACCCATTCCAGCGCTTCCTTGATTATCAGCGGCGGGGCCTACCGACCATCACTTCGACGGTTTCCAGGCTGAGCATCACGTCGAGCCCGCCACCGGTCAGGTGGACATGGGGCGGAGGATGATCCTTCTCGCCCAACTGAATGCGGTACGTATCGCGAAATCGATATTTAGTAGACATGCCCCGCAAGCTATCGCCAATATGGCGATAGCTCAATACTGGCCAGCCGCCGAGACTGAGTCAAGATGTGACGCTCCATTCAGAGACTGAATAAGTCGTCTGCGTTCACAGTCGACCGGGCAGCGCGGTATAGTCGGGCATCACCATTATTGCGTCCCGCCCTGCCCCGTTCAGGTCGGCGTCACCGTTCGAGGATTAGCAGATGAAGTTCGAAGGCACCCAGGCCTACGTCGCCACCGATGACCTGAAGCTGGCGGTCAACGCCGCCATTACCCTGGAGCGTCCGCTGCTGGTCAAGGGCGAGCCGGGCACGGGCAAGACCATGCTGGCCGAGCAACTGGCCGAGTCCTTCGGCGCCAAGCTGATCACCTGGCACATCAAATCCACCACCAAGGCGCATCAGGGCCTGTACGAGTACGACGCGGTCAGCCGCCTGCGTGACTCGCAACTGGGCACGGAAAAGGTCCACGACGTTCGCAACTACCTGAAAAAGGGCAAGCTGTGGGAAGCGTTCGAATCCGAAGAGCGGGTGATTCTGCTGATCGACGAGATCGACAAGGCCGACATCGAGTTCCCGAACGACTTGTTGCAAGAACTCGACAAGATGGAGTTCTACGTTTACGAGATCGACGAGACCATCAAGGCCAAGAAGCGTCCGATCATCATCATTACCTCCAACAACGAGAAAGAGCTGCCGGACGCCTTCCTGCGTCGCTGCTTCTTCCACTACATCGCCTTCCCGGACCGCACGACGCTGCAAAAGATCGTCGACGTGCACTACCCGGACATCAAGAAAGACCTGGTCAGCGAAGCGCTGGATGTGTTCTTCGACGTGCGCAAGGTGCCGGGGCTGAAGAAAAAGCCATCGACCTCCGAACTGGTGGACTGGCTCAAGCTGCTGATGGCCGACAACATTGGCGAGGCGGTGCTGCGCGAACGCGATCCGACCAAGGCCATTCCGCCGCTGGCCGGCGCGCTGGTGAAGAATGAACAGGACGTGCAACTGCTTGAGCGCCTGGCGTTCATGAGCCGTCGCGGCACCCGCTAAGAGGCTGATGCCATGCTGCTCAACCTGTTCAATGAAATGCGCGCCGCCAAGGTGCCGGTCTCGGTGCGTGAGCTGCTCGACCTGATCAACGCGCTGAAACAGCGCGTGACCTTCGCCGACATGGACGAGTTTTACTACTTGTCCCGGGCGATTCTGGTGAAGGACGAAAAGCATTTCGACAAGTTCGACCGGGCGTTCGGGGCTTACTTCAATGGCCTGGAGAAACTCGACGATCACCTTCAGGCCCTGATTCCCGAAGACTGGTTGCGCAAGGAATTCGAACGTTCCCTGACCGACGAGGAACGGGCGGCGATCCAGTCCCTTGGCGGCCTGGATAAACTGATCGAAGAGTTCAAGAAGCGCCTTGAAGAACAGAAAGAACGCCATGCCGGTGGCAACAAGTGGATCGGCACCGGCGGTACCAGCCCGTTTGGCTCTGGCGGCTTCAACCCGGAAGGCATTCGGGTCGGCGATGCCGGCAAGCGTCAGGGCAAGGCGGTTAAAGTCTGGGATCAGCGCGAGTACAAGAACCTCGACGATTCGGTGGAACTGGGCACGCGCAACATCAAGGTGGCCCTGCGCCGCTTGCGCAAGTTTGCCCGTCAGGGTGCCGCCGAAGAGCTGGACATCGATGGCACCATCGACCACACCGCCAAAGATGCCGGTTTGCTGAATATTCAGATGCGGCCGGAACGGCGCAACACCGTCAAGCTGTTGCTGTTGTTCGACATTGGCGGTTCGATGGACGCGCATGTGAAGATTTGCGAGGAATTGTTCTCGGCCTGCAAGACCGAGTTCAAGCATCTTGAGTATTTCTACTTCCACAACTTCATTTATGAATCGGTGTGGAAAAACAACATGCGTCGCACCTCCGAGCGCACTTCGACCCAGGACTTGCTGCACAAGTACGGCGCCGACTACAAAGTGATTTTCATTGGTGACGCCGCCATGGCGCCTTATGAAATCACCCAGGCCGGCGGCAGTGTCGAGCACTGGAACGAAGAAGCCGGTTATGTGTGGATGCAGCGGTTCAAGGAGAAGTACAAGAAACTCATCTGGATCAACCCGTATCCGAAAGATACGTGGGGCTATACCTCATCGACCAATATTGTGCGGGACTTGATCGATGACCAGATGTATCCGCTGACCCTTCGGGGGTTGGAGGAAGGGATGCGGTTTCTTTCCAAGTAATCTTCGCTGCCAGTGATGGCCTCTTCGCGAGCAAGCCCGCTCCCACACTTTATCTTTGTCGTACACAAGTATGTGTCCACTGGAGATCAAATGTGGGAGCGGGCTTGCTCGCGAAGTTTTTAGCTATTTGAAAACCTACCCAGATACTCGACCTGCTGCCGATGCGCCACCTCCTGCACCACCGGCCGCAACCGCACCTTCGCCCCCGGCAAGCACTGCGCCAGCCGCGCCAGGGCCAGCGGCGTCAACGCCCCCAGTCGCGGATAGCCGCCAATGGTCTGTCGATCATTGAGCAGCACAATCGGCTGCCCGTCCGGCGGCACCTGCACCGCGCCGAGCGGGATGCCCTCGGAAATCATCGGTTTGCCCTGGTACTGCAACGCCGTGCCTAGCAAGCGGATCCCCATCCGGTCCGCGCGGCTGTCGAGGGTCCACACGCTGTTGAACGCGTAGAACGCACTCTGCCCGCTGAACTCGCCGATCTGTGCGCCCAGCACCAGATCCAGCGGCGAATCGTCGGAGAAGTCCGGGCGGTGTTCCGCCGGTAACTCCCGCAACAGGAGCAACGCACTCCCGGCATAACTCAGCTGCGCACCTTTGGCCAACGCCCGGCCCCGGCCATCCAGACCGCCCAGTTCCTCACGGACCACGGTCGAGCGACTGCCCAAGACGCTTGGCGCCTCAAATCCACCCGGCGCCGCGAGATAAGCCCGAGCCCCGAGCAGCGGCTGGGTGAATTGCAATCGCTGACCTTTATGCAGCCGAAAACTGCGCCATGGCGCCAGCACCTGGCCGTCGATTTGAGCTCCCAGATCCGCCCCAGCCAGCGCCAGCACGCAATCATCTTCAGCCACCACGGTGAACCCGCCGAGGGTGATTTCGATCACCGGCGCATTCAGGTCATTGCCCAACAGCCAATTGGCCCAGGACATCGAACGCCAATCCAGCCCGCCGCCCTGGGTCACACCCAGATGCCGCACGCCAAAACGACCGGCATCCTGCAGCAGGCACAACGGCGTGCTCGCTTCTATTGATAAGCGGCTCATACCTGCGCCTCCAATGGCGTGTCGTCACCGCCCAGATGGATGAATTCAGCATGGCTGACGGCTTCAAAGCGCACCGTGTCGCCCGGCTGCATCAGGCTGTAGCCGTCGCGTTCCCGGTCGAACAGTTTGGCCGGGGTGCGACCGATCAGGTTCCAGCCGCCCGGGGATACCACCGGATAGGCGGCGGTCTGGCGCTCCGCAATGCCGACGCTGCCCGCTGCGACTTTTTTTCGCGGAGTATTCAGACGTGGCGCGGCGAGCACTTCCTCGACCAATCCCATGAAAGCGAAACCCGGCGCAAACCCTAAGGCAAACACCTGATACTCGCGCCCGCTGTGACGACGGATCACCTCCTCCACCGCCAACCCGCTGCGCTGCGACAACAGACTCAGCTCCGGGCCGACACTCAGGTCATACCACACCGGCAGCACATGGCATTGACCGCCGGTGCGGGTATTGGGCGACAGATCAATCAGCGCTTGAGCGATCAATTCACGAGCCTGGGCCGGGTTCAGCGCGATCAAATCGTAATGCACCATCAACGTCGTATAGGACGGCACCAGATCGATGAGATGTTCGCCGAACGCGGCCCGCAGATTTTCGCTGGCGGCCAGCATCCACGGCATGTTGGCCTCGCTGATCTCATCGAACAGACGCACCATCAGGCAATCCAGCGCCACCACCTCTACCCGCAGTTTCATGGTGTGCTCTGCTGATCGAGGGCCTCGCGAATCCGTCGCACGGCGGCCACCGAACTGGCGTTGTCGCCGTGCACGCACAGGGTGTTGGCCTGCAAATGCAATGCGCTGCCATCGCTGGCAGTGAGGTGGTCGCCACGGGCGATGGTCAGTGCCTGCCCGATGATTTTCTCGGGGTCATGATGCACTGCGCCCGGCAGTTGCCGCGAAACCAGCATGCCCGCACTGTCGTAGGCACGATCGGCGAAGGCTTCGAACCACAAGGTCACGCCATATTCATCGCCCAGTTGCTGCGCGGCGCTGTTGTCACGGGTGGCCATCAACATCAGCGGCAAGCTGCGGTCGTACGCCGCCACAGCCTGAAGCACCGCACGCAATTGCGCCGGGTTGCCCATCATGTCGTTGTACATCGCGCCGTGGGGTTTGACGTAGCTGACACGTCCGCCCTGGGCACGGCAAATGCCGTCGAGGGCGCCGATCTGGTAATGCAGGATGTCCTGGAGTTCCTGGGCGGTGTACGCCATGGAGCGCCGGCCGAAACCGACCAGATCCTGATAGGCCGGGTGCGCGCCGATCTGCACGCCGTTGCTCAGCGCCAGGCTGACGGTCTTGCGCATGATGCTGGGGTCGCCAGCATGAAAGCCGCAGGCGATGTTGGCGCAATCAATGAAGGGCATGACCTCGGCGTCCAGACCCATGGTCCAGTTGCCGAAACTCTCGCCGATGTCGCAGTTCAATAGCAGGCGGTTCACGATGAACACTCCTGTAGGCATTGTTCTTGTCAGATGTAGGCAGATTACTGCGCATCCAGTTGTTTGCCACGGGTTTCCGGCAGGCTCAGCGCGGCAAGGATCACCACGCCGTAGGACACTGCCGCAAACGCCCCGATACCGACGCTCAATGGCACCTTCTGGCTGAGCAAGCCGATCAGCAGCGGAAACAGTGCCGCCAGCGCCCGACCAATGTTGTAGCAAAAACCCTGGCCCGAGCCACGAATCCGCGTCGGGAACAGCTCAGTCAAAAAAGCGCCCATGCCACTGAAGATGCCCGAAGCGAAGAAGCCCAGCGGGAAACCCAGCCAGAGCATCACGCCATTGCTGACCGGCAGTTGGGTGTAAAGCAGCACGATGGTGAACGAGCCGACAGCGAACAGGATGAAGTTCTTCTTGCGCCCGAGGATGTCAGTCAAATACGCGCTGATGACATAACCGACGTAGGAACCGACGATCACCATCGCCAGATAACCGCCCGTGCCGAGTACGCTCAAGCCCCGTTCGTTCTTCAAAAACGTCGGCAACCACGAAGTGATCGCGTAGTAACCGCCCAGTGCGCCAGTGGTCAGCACCGAAGCGCGAATCGTGGTGAAGAGAATGCCCGGGGCAAAAATCTCGTAGAACTTCGCCGGATTGCTCGGTTCCTGCCTGGCCTTGGCCTCGCGATAGATTTCCGGGTCCTTGACCAGGCGACGGACGAAGATCACAAAAATCGCCGGCACGATGCCGAGAATGAACAGTGCACGCCAGGCGTCTTCCGGTGGCAACACCGAGAACAGCAGCGCATACAGAATCGCCGTCAGCCCCCACCCCAGCGCCCAGCCCGATTGCACCATGCCCACCGCTTTGCCACGGTCCTTGGCGCGAATCACTTCACCCATCAGCACCGCCCCGGCGGTCCATTCGCCGCCGAAACCGAAGCCCATCAGGGTGCGGCTGATCAGCAGTTGTTCATAGTTTTGCGCGAAGCCGCAGAGGAAGGTGAAGAAGGCGAACCACAGCACCGTCAGTTGCAGGGTGCGCACACGACCGATGCGGTCCGAGAGTATCCCCGCCACCCAACCGCCGATGGCCGAGGCGATCAGGGTGCTGGTATGGATCAGCCCGGCTTCGCCGGTGGTGATGCCCCACATGGCAATCAGGGTCGGCACCACGAAGCTGAGCATCTGGGTGTCCATGCCGTCCAGGCCATAGCCGATCTTGCAGCTCCAGAAGGTGCGGCGTTCCTGCTGATTGATGTTGCGGTACCAGTCGAAAGGTCCCGGACGAGCCGTGGTTTTGGGGATGTCGAGCGTGTCGGGCGCACTCATGGCAAATCTCCGCGCTAGTTTTTATTGGTATTGTTCTGAGCCCCGACGACGCCTATCGTGGGAGCCGGATGCGCCGATTTTTGGGTTCCTGGCCCTGTTGCGTCCAACTAATAAAAACCCGCTCCAGACATAAGAAAAATTTGACCCCATGAATTTGAAGTTTCTTGAAACCTTTGTCTGGGTCGCCCGACTCAAGAGTTTTCGCCTGACCGCAGACAAGCTCTTCACCACCCAGGCCTCGATATCCAGCCGCATCGCCGTGCTCGAAAGCGAGCTGGGAGTGAAACTGTTTTTGCGCGATTCACGCGGCGTCAGCCTGACGCCAGAAGGCCTGAAAGTGCTCGATTATGCCGAGCAGATGATGGACACCATGCAGGCGCTCAGACAGTCGATCGAGACCCGTTCTAGCAAGGTTGGGCGGTTGCGGATCGGCGTCATGGACACGGTGATCCACACCTGGCTGAGCCCGTTGGTGGCGCAGATGACAGATCTGTATCCGTTGGTGGAAATCGAGCTGGTGGCCGATACCTCGCTCAACCTCTGCGATCAGCTGCAAAAAGGCTTTCTCGACCTGATCCTGCAAACCGACTTGATGCGCCAGGAAAGTGTGCGCAGCCTGGAGTTGGCCAGCCATCCCATGGGCTGGATCGCAGCGAGCAATTCCCTCTACAACCGCGAGTATTCCGGCATTGCCGACCTGGCGCGGGAGCGGGTCATCACCTACTCGAAAAACTCGCATCCGCATCAAGAGGTGCTGGCCTTGATGCAGGCTAATGGCGTGATGACGCCACGCCTGAACTGCGTGAACTCGGTGTCGGCGATTACCCGTTTGTTGCGCGATGGTTTCGGCATTGGCGCGCTGCCGCCGGTGCTGGTGGCCGAGGAACTGGCACGCGGGGAGTTGACGCTACTGGCCATCGATCAACGGCCACCGGATTTACAGGTGGTGGTGTCGTGGCGCACGGGCGTTGAGTGGGTCGAGGAGATTGTGGCGTTGTGTCAGCACGTCGTGGAGCGCTATGCGCAGGAAGTGGGCGAGCACTACATCGTCTTGAGCAAAACCCCAGTCAGGATCTGAAGGAAATTTCCTGAATTCTAAATATGAACCTCTATCATTTGCATTAATTTTTCCAGAAGGTATTCTCGGCGCGCTTTCAGCTAACCAACTGTCCACAAGGAACCGGACTTGATGCGCGCCTACACGCAAAAACAGCAGCTATTGCTCGCTCACTGGAGCGAAGCCCTCGGCACTCAGGCTTTCCAGGCCCACCGCATCACCCTCGACCATTTGAGCAACGCGCTGGAGCCCGCCGCCCAACGCTGTTTCCAACGCCTGATCCAGGCGCTGTTTCGTGAAGGTCTGATCAACCCCGACGCTTGTGAATACGATGACGATAGCCATTGCTGGCTATCGCTTGGCGATGGCGCGCACCTGTGCTTCGAGCACCTGTCCGGCACCCGAATGAACGGCTGGGATATGCGCGGCAGCATCGTCCTGCATACCCCCGACAGACTGCCCCATAAAATCCAGCTACCCAGCGAATTGCTCGCTCACCTGAGCATTCAGCTCAACCCGCCAGCCTCACCTCAGGTACTCGAACGTCTGGCCCAGGAGCTGGATGACAGCTTCGGCAACGACACCCTTTGCCTGGCGTTTCACCATGGATGGACCGAACGCCTGAGAGAGCAGATCGACACCGAGTACGACGACAACCTGCTCGCCTGGCTCAAAGCCGGCGCCAGTCATCAGAACCCTACGTCACTGCTCGAACAATGGGGCACTCTTGGCCATCCATGGCACCCGAACTACAAGACCAAACTGGGTTTGAGCGCCGCTCAGGTCATCGCTTTCTCGCCTGAATTCGAAGCGAGTTTTCCGGTTGTGCTGTGCGCTCTGCACCGCCAGTACGCACACGTCGAAGCGCTGGCGGGTACCGGCGATTACTGGGATTGGTGGCAAGGTCACTTCCCGCAGGCCGCCGCACGATTGCAGCGCCATTTGCAGCAGCTGGGCCTGGACGCAAAGGACTACCTCCCGCTGCCGTCGCACCCATGGCAAGCCCATGAAGAATTGCCGGATTCGTTCGCCAACGAGATAGCCGACAACCTGCTGATCGTCACTGACATCGTCGCTTTTACCGGCCACCCGACCATGTCCTTCCGCACGGTCCTGCCGGACGCCAGCCGCGTTGCGCCGATGGTCAAACTGCCGGTGGCGTTGCGACTGACCAGTGTGCAGCGCACCGTGTCGCCGCGTTCGGCCCGGATGGGGCCGCGCATCAGCCAACTGATACTGAAGATCCTTGATCAGGAGCCGCAGATTCAGCGTCTGCTGAACATCGTTCCGGAGCGCATCGGCGTGCACTATGCGCCACAACCGGCCGATGACGAACGCTCCCGGCATGCCGCCGTACTGTATCGCGACAACCCGCTGACCTTACTGCAAGAAGGCGAGTTGGCGGTGCCGGTCGGCAGCCTGTTCGCCTTCAACGAATACGAACAACCGTTGCTGCGTGACTGGGTAAGACTGGCTCAGGGTCGTGACGACAGCGAGGCCATGCTGGCGTTCTTCGATGATTACCTGTCGATTGCCGTACCGAGTCTGTTGGGCATTTACCTGATGTATGGCGTGGCGTTCGAAGCGCACCAGCAAAACAGTTTCATGGTGATGGGCGATGACGGGCAGTTGAATCGGCTGTTACTGCGTGACTTTGGTGACGTTCGTATCGATCGCAAAACCCTGCACGCCAAGGGCCTGGATATCCAGTTGCACGATCCGGAAATGACCCTGTACGACGACGCCGGTTTTGTCCGCGACAAGCTCCTGCACACCACGTTCATGTGCCACCTCGGTGAATTGACGTTGCTCTGTGCCCACCACTGGAACGTGCCGGAAAATATCCTTTGGGAGCGCTTGGCTGCGTACGTTGAACAGTGCTTTGAGAGCGTACGCGAGCGCGTTGAACCGGCACGCTGGGAAAGCGAGCGCCAGGCCCTGCTGGAACAGGATTGGCCGGCCAAATCGTTCATGCGCATGCGCTTGCTCGACAGTCATGCCGACATCGTCGGACGTCTGAGTAACCCGTTGCGTCCCGTCACCCATGCTCGCTGACGGTCGCGCCTTGCGACTGCTGATCGTCATCCAGTTTGTCTCCATGGGTGCCATGGAAATGAGCGGCCCGTTCTGGCCCCTGCAGATCCAGCATCTGCTCGGGCCGGAGGGCGCCGGCTACACCGGACTGTTATCGGCGATGGTGTATGCCGGTCCAATGCTGGCCGCCATGCTCCTGACGCCTATGTGGGGCCGATTGGGTGATCGTACCGGGCACAAACCGATGATTGTTCGGGCGTTGCTGGCACTCGCACTGTGCCAAGGGTTGGCGGCCATCACCCTCGACCCATGGCTGCTGGTGGGTATTCGCGTGATGCAAGGCGCGTTGGCCGGGTTTCTCGCTGCCGCGCAAGCCTATGCCTTGGCCTGTTGCGACAGTTCCAGACGGGGTCACACCCTGGCCCGCCTGCAGTCGGCAACTGCCATCGGCTCGTTGATCGGCCCGGTACTCGGCGGCTGGCTGATGGATGTCTCGGGGTTTGCCCTGCTCTGTTATGGCGCGACGGCGATTTGCCTGCTGTGCGCCCTGGGCAGTTTTTTCCTGCCGGCCGACAAGGCCCGGGCCTCGAAGAACAAACCGGTTGAACCCGTGGCACTGCCCAAAAGCTGGCTCGGCGCAATGCTGCTGGTGATCGTGCTGATTCAGGCCGCGAAGATGATGCCGCAACCGTTCTACGCGCTGTACGTCGCGAACATTCTGCACGCCCCAAGCTGGCTGATCGGCGCCACCTACGCGGCGAGCGCCGCGAGCCTGGCCGTTTCCGCACCGCTGTGGGGACGCCTGTTCGATCGCTGGCAACCGGCCTATACCTTGCGCGTCATCGAAGGCGTGGCCTGGCTGTGTGCCCTGACGCTGGCGGCCACGGCAATGACCAACGAATGGATGGGATTTCTCGTCAGTCGACTCGTCTGGGGCATCTGGCAAGGCGCCCTGCTGCCGGTGGCTTATGCACTGATCGCCAACACCGTATCCGCAAACCAACAGGGCTTTGCACTCGGTCTCGGCAACAGCGCGGCCAAGGCTGGCGCACTGCTCGGTACCGTTGTCGGAGGCGTCGGCATGGGGCTGGTGGGATTGGCACACAGTTTCTGGCTGGTAGCGCTGACCTACGCCATAGCCGCCATCGGGATCCGCTGCGTGCGGTCACTCAACGCCACACCTGACCGCTCGACCTCATCTACCCACACTTATCACAACTAAAAAAGTCCTCATCATGACCCGAACCAAACTCTCCCTGCTGATCCCGCTGCTCGGTACCTTCAGCGCCCAGTCCCAGGCCGAGGATACCGAGCAGCAGCCCGGCACTCTGAACATGCAAGCCACCGTCGTCTCCGCTACTCGCAGCGAAGCGACCATCGCCTCGATTCCAGGTTCGGTCCAGGTGATCGACGAACAGCAGGTCCGCGAGCAGAGCGGCGCAGGTCGCCGGGTCTCCGACATACTCGGGCAATTGGTCCCCGGTCTTGCGCCGTCCAGCGGGGGGATGAGCAATTTTGGCCAAACCCTGCGCGGGCGCAACATGCTGGTGTTGATCGACGGCGTATCGCAGAACGCCACCCGTGACAACTTCCGCCAGCTCAACAGCATCGCACCGGCCAGTATCGAACGCATCGAGGTGGTTTCCGGCGCCAGCAGCATTTATGGGGCCGGTGCTTCAGGCGGCATCATCAACATCATCACCAAACGCAATCAGGGTCAGGACATTGCTTACAGCAGCAAACTGGGCCTGACCAGCGGTAATAACCTCAATAGCAAAGGCTTCGCCTACGAAGCCTTTCAGAGTGCGACCGGGCGCAAGGATGCCCTGGACTGGTACGTCTCCGCCGACCTGACCCAGCGCAACGATCAGTACGACGGCAACGGCAACCGCATCCCTCAGGACACCTCTCAGGGCAGCAACATGGACACCGAAACCTATGACCTGCAAGGTCGTTTCGGTTACGAACTGGATGCCGACAAAAAAATCAGCCTGTCGCTACAGGACTACAAGGATCAGCAGGACACTGGCTACACCAAAGACCCGAAAAACTCGCAGCAAGCCGTGGCGGTCAAGGGACTGAAACTGGATGATCAACCTTATACCCATAACCAGGCGGCCAACCTCAACTACACCGACAACGACTTCTACGGCCAAGGCCTGCAATTGGAAAGCTACTGGCGCCGCGCCGATGCACTGTTCTTCCCGGACCTGTCGCGGGGCAAGGCAGGGATCTCTGACAACAACAGCGTGCAGGATGTCTACGGCCTGCGCGCGGCCATCGACACGCCGCTGCCGGCCATCGGCAGCGCCACGGGTAACTTGGTCTGGGGCGCCGACTATGATAATGAGCGCTCCCGCCAACGAGGTGATCAATACACGCTCAATGGCCTGACCTACACCAAGACCGGCACCACCTACGAGCTGGGCCCGGACATCGAAACCACCACCAAATCGCTGTTCGGACAGATGTCCTGGGACATCGGTGACTGGACCTTGCGAGGTGGTGTGCGCCGCGAATGGATCGAAAGCGACGTCTCCGACAGCATTGCTTATGGTCAGATCGTCCAGACCGGCATACGCGCAATACTGCCCGGCGACACCCTGAAATATGATGACACGCTGTACAACCTGGGGGCGGTCTACCACCTGAGCGAAAACCAGGATGTATTCGCCAATTTCAGCCAGGGGTTTTCGCTGCCGGATATCCAGCGCTTCATGCGTGATGTCAGCAGCACCTTCGATATTCAGAGCCTCAACGCCCAGGCCATCAAGGTCAACAGTTACGAGCTGGGCTGGCGCGGTAATTGGGACCAATGGCAGGCCGACGTCACCGTGTATGAAAACACCTCGGACGTGACCCAGTTCTACGATGCCAATGATCGCGTATTGCGTCTGATCAATCAGAAAGAGCGCGTTCGCGGCATCGAAAACAACCTGACCTACCGCGTGACTGATCAGTGGTCGGTGGGTGGCACTTACGCCTGGGCCAAAGGCGAGACCGAGCAGAACGGCAAATGGATCGATCTGCCGGCCACGCGCATCTCACCGGCCAAGACCACGCTGTTCGTCGGCTATATCGAAGACGATTACAACCTGCGCCTGCAAGGCATGCATTTGTCCAGTTATGACGCCGCCTACAAGGACAACAACGGACGCGACATCGATGGTTATACGCTGGTGGACCTGCTCGGCTCCGTGCAACTGCCGGTCGGTCGTCTTGAAGGCGGAGTGTTTAATCTGACTAATCGCACTTACGTAAACCTGTTCACCCAGGCCAACGCCAGAATGCCGTTCGCCAACGCCGAAGGCCGCACGCTGAGCATGAGCTACTCAGTCGACTGGTAAAAGCTGGGGCCGGCTTGCCAGCGATACGATCTGCCAGACATACCGTGTCGCAGCAATCGCTGGCAAACCGGCTACAGGGTTACAGCCCGCGCACATCCCGGTCTTCGATCGGCCGGCTCTGGCGCAGGCGTTTGCCGCCCAGCACCACCCAGTCGATCAAACGGAACAGGCATTCAATACCGAACGACAGCAGCATCGCGCCGCTCATGCCCCAGATCATCGCTTCCGGGGTCAACAGGATCTGGTAGCTGTAGCCATTCCAGGTTTCCTTGCGGATGTCCGGGTCGGCGGCCAGCACCACTTGCAGGAAGCGGATGTACCACGGGCCCTGCATGGCCTGGAATTGCTTGTCCAACGCCAGTTGGCGGGTCAGCAGGTTGCTCAGGCTGTCGGCATCGCTGCGGAAGATCGGGTCTTCACTGGCGCGGTAATGGGCGACCAGCGCCTGCATGTCGCCCTTGAAGAACTCGTTGGCCGTCCCCTGGAAACCGCTCAACCCGGTCTGCGCCTCAATCAGGTGCGCCTCGACCCGCTTCGCGTAATCATTGATAAAACCCGGCACCTGGACACCGATCAACAGGCCCGCCGCAAACAACACCAGCCGTAGATAACTGAGCAACATCGGGGGAGATCCTTATTCGGTCTTGCCCTGGCTGACGCATTCGCCGCGTCGCCAGAGGCTCCATTGGCCCGGTTCGTAGCGGGTCCAGGTTTCGTTTTCGGTCAGGGGTTCGGTGGCAATCACCGTCACCACGTCGTTGGGCGTGGTTTCGGCCTGGAAGTCGACGATCACATCGACATCCTTCAAGCGCGCCGGGCCGAAAGGCGCCCGGCGGGTGATCTGGGCCAATTTGGTCGAGCAATAGCAGAACAGCCAGTCACCGTCGCTGAGCAGACAGTTGAACACGCCTTTGCTACGGTATTCGGCGCAGGCCGCCACCAGGTCTGGCAGCAGCTTTTCAACCTCGACCGGCTCCGGGAAGGCAGCGCGCACGCGGTTGAGCAAATCGCAGAACGCCGCCTCGCTGTCGGTATCGCCGACGGGGCGGTAGAAGCTGGCGGTCGGTTGAAAGTCCGCGAGCTGGCCGTTATGGGCGAAACACCAGTTGCGCCCCCACAGTTCGCGCACGAACGGGTGGGTATTGGACAGGCAGACCTTGCCGACATTGGCCTGGCGGATGTGCCCGATGACCACTTCACTTTTGATCGGATAGCGCTGCACCAGGTTCGCGACTTCAGACTCGCAACTGGCGGCCGGGTCCTGAAACAGACGCAGGCCGCGACCTTCATAGAACGCGATCCCCCAGCCATCACGGTGCGGACCGGTACGGCCGCCGCGCTGCATCAGCCCGGTGAAGCTGAACACGATATCGGTCGGCACATTGGCGCTCATGCCCAATAACTCACACATGCTCGGATTCTCGATGAAAAGGCAGGGGCAAGGTTATAAACGCGGCTCGACGCGCAATCGCTGAGGATTGCTCGGCACCGGTGGGCGACCGTAGCGATCATCACCGGCACCGCCGAAAGGAAGATCTTCGTCCGGGTCTTCGGCTTTGGCCGCTGCCTTGGCGGCGGCTGCCTGTTCCTTGCGAGCGTTGGAAGCGCGCTCGATGGGGAAGCGGATCGCCACCATGACCAGATAAAGGCCGAAGGCGATCATGCCGTACATCAACAGATCGGAAATCGCCCGCCAGGCGTTGTTGCCGACCTTGAACAACAGGTCGAGCGCCGTGATGGCGATGGCCGGCGCAACTTTATCTTTCACTGGATCGATGATGGTCGGGCTGAATAGCAAGACCGCCACCAGCAGCCGCAGCGGCTCGCGCAGCCAGCGCCACATCCAGCGGGTCAAGCGCATCCACACCAACAGGCAGCCAAAAGCGGCAAAGGCGTAGAAGCCCCAAGCGATCAGATAGTCGTTCTCGGTCATGGTGTCCATGGCAAGGCAGGCAAAGAGGCGCTTATAGTAACGACTTTTCGCCCATCAGGCTTGCCCCAATACCTGTCGGTCAAGATACAGAACCTGTGGGAGCGAGCCTGCTCGCGATAGCGGTGTGTCATTCAACATTGATGTTGAAGGTGATGGCCTCTTCGCGAGCAGGCTCGCTCCCACAGGATTTGCAGAGGCCTCCAGATTTGCATGCCTGCTGCCAGGCGCCCAATTTCGTACTTTGTCGAGAGCCATCCATGCCCTTATCCGCCAACGTTTCCGCCGCTCCGATTGCCCACAAGGCTGACGGCGATGACCCGTATGCCTGGCTGCAGGAGCGCGACACCGACGCGGTGCTCGACTACCTCAAGGCTGAAAACAGCTATCAAGAGGCGTTGACCGCCGATCAGGCCGGACTGCGCGAAACCCTGTTCGAAGAAATCAAGGGCCGGATTCTCGAAACCGACCTGTCGCTGCCCTCCCCCTGGGGCCCGTACCTGTATTACACGCGGACCACCGCCGGTGATGAATACGCCCGGCACTACCGCTGCCCGCGCCCGGTCGATGACAGCCTGCAACTCGACGAAAGCCAGGAACAACTGCTGCTGGACCCGAACGAATTGGCCAACGGTGGTTTCTTTTCCCTGGGCGCATTCAGCATCAGCCCGGACCACCAGCGCCTGGCCTACAGTATCGACTCCACGGGCGATGAGATTTACACGCTGTTCGTGAAGGAACTCTCCAACGGTCGCGTCAGCGAACTGGAGTTCCAGGACTGTGACGGCAGCATGACCTGGGCCAATGACAGCCTGACCCTGTTTTTCGGCGAACTGGACGACACCCATCGCCCGCACAAACTGTTCCGCTATCGACTCGACGGTACAGCCGCCGAAGAAGTGTTCCATGAACCGGACGGACGCTTTTTCCTGCATTGCTACCGCTCCAGCTCCGAACTGCAACTGCTGCTGTCCCTGGGCAGCAAGACCACCAGTGAGGTCTGGGCACTGGATGCCGCCGTGCCACATCAGGCCTTCACCTGCCTGGCGCCACGGGTCGAGGACCATGAGTACGACGTCGATCACGGCGCCCTCGACGGCCAATGGGCCTGGTTCATTCGCACCAATCGCGACGGCATCAACTTTGCCCTGTACAGCGCCGTCGATACCGGCGTGGCGCCGACCGAAGCCGACTGGCAGAACCTGATCCCCCACAGCGACAGCGTGATGATCGAGGGCATGAGCCTGAACACCGGCGCCATGACCCTGAGCCTGCGTGAAGGCGGCTTGCCGATCATCGAAGTTCACCCACAAGGCCTGGCGCCTTATCGCGTGCAATTACCGGACGCGGCCTACAGCCTGCACGTCCAGAACAGCCTGGAGTTCGTCAGCGACAGGATCCGCCTGCGCTACGAAGCCCTGAACCGTCCGGCACAAATCCGCCAGCTGGAACTGAGCAACGGCGAGCAGAAAGTGCTCAAGGAAACCCCGGTGCTCGGCCCGTTCGACGCCGATGCCTACGTCAGCCAGCGCCTGTGGGCCACCGCGCCGGACGGTACACAGGTGCCGATCAGCCTGGTGGTCAAGCGCGAACATCTGGGCCAACCCGTGCCGTTGTATCTGTACGGCTACGGCGCTTATGGCGAAAGCCTCGACCCGTGGTTCTCCCACGCCCGCCTGAGCCTGCTGGATCGCGGCATGGCCTTCGCTATCGCACACGTTCGCGGCGGCGGTGAATTGGGCGAGGCCTGGTATCGCGCCGGCAAGCAGGAACACAAACACAACACCTTCAGCGACTTCATTGCCTGTGCTGAACATTTGATTACCCACCGTTTCACCACCGCGCCGCAATTGGCGATCAGCGGCGGCAGTGCCGGTGGCTTGCTGATTGGCGCGGTGCTCAATCAGCGCCCGGAATTGTTCGGTGCGGCGATTGCCGAAGTGCCGTTCGTCGACGTGCTCAACACCATGCTCGACCCGGACCTGCCGCTGACCGTCACGGAATACGACGAATGGGGCAATCCTGAGGAGCCGGACGTTTATGATCGGATCAAGGCCTACGCCCCGTACGAAAACGTCACCGCGCAAGCCTATCCGGCGACCCTGGTGATTGCCGGCTACAACGACAGCCGTGTGCAGTACTGGGAAGCGGCCAAGTGGGTGGCAAAATTGCGCGCGACCAAAACCGACAGCAACCCCCTGCTGCTCAAGACCGAACTGGGTGCCGGGCATGGCGGGATGAGCGGTCGATATCAGGGATTGCGTGACGTAGCGCTCGAATACGCATTTTTGTTCAAGGTTTTGGGCATTGCCTGAGGAACTTGGCCCGGTGTGCCGGTCTTAAGACCAGACCCCGGGCCCGGCACAACACAATTTCAATGTGGGAGCGGGCTTGCTCGCGAAGGCGTCGTGTCAGTCACCATCTGTACCGACTGTCACACCGCCTTCGCGAGCAAGCCCGCTCCCACAAGGGATTGGGGACATCCCGAAAACCGGAATCAGACACAAGAAAAAGACCGTGACGACATGTCAGAACCGACCTTACTGAACAACGAAATTCGCGATTGGCTGATGGACTGCGGCCTGTTCGACCAATTGCTGCCCGTCGACTTCGCGGCGGCCTCGGGCTATTTCAGCATCAGCACCGTGGCCCAGGGCGAGGAAATTTTCCACGAGGGTGATGCCGGCAGCTTCATGTGCATCATCCACACCGGCCAGGTGGCGGTGCAAAAAACCAACGGTGACGGGCAACTGGTGACCATGGCCACGTTGCGCAGCGGTCGTTCGTTCGGCGAGATGGCGGTGCTGGATGGCGAACGACGCTCAGCCAGTTGCGTGGCCGCGAGCAACTGTCAGCTGCTGAACCTGGGCAAGGACTCCCTGGAAAAGATGATCAATGACGCGCCGAAAATCGCCGCCAAGATCATTCGCGCCCTTGCCGTCTCCCTCTCCAAACGCTTGCGCATGGCCGACGGGCAACTGCTTTCGCAGCAGGTTTAACCGCCCGGCGATTTGGCTTTCGACGGGTTTGGCTCGATCCCCGGCACGGGCTGGTCCTTGGTCGGCGGGCTGGGCATTTCAATCGGCACCAGCGGCGGCCCACCACTGCCCGGCCCGACTTTGGGCATGGACGGCGCGCTGATTTGCGGATACGGCGTCGGGGTCGCGGTGCCGGGCGCCCCAGACGTAGGCGCGGGGCTGACAGGGATGGGTTGCAGCATTTGCGCCTGCACTGCAGTAATCGAGAGCGCGGCCAGAGCAATGGCCGTTAGAATAGTGCGCTTCATCAATGGCTCCGTTGGCCTTGTTGTCACTTTCAGGCTACTCCCAACTGCGCCCGTTTGCCCTCACCGTTTATGCCAATCCTTCTCAAGAGAGCCCCATGAAACGTTTCGTTCTGCTCGACACTGCCCCTATCCCTGAAAACGGCGGTGCCCTGTGCCTGTTCGAATACGGTGAGGATTTCGTCATCAAGATCCAGGGTGGCGACGGCGGGCAACTGATGAACACCCGCATGCACGGCTCCGAAGATGCGTTGGCCGAGATTCCGTGCCGCAAAGTCGCCGGCCGGCCGAATTCGCGGGTGCTGATCGGCGGCCTGGGCATGGGCTTCACCCTCGCCTCGGCGCTCAAGCATTTGGGCAAGACCGCCGAAGTGGTGGTCGCCGAGCTGGTGCCGGGCGTGGTGGAATGGAACCGCGGGCCGCTGGGCGAGAAAGCCGGTAACCCGCTGCTTGACCCGCGCACCGTGATTCGCATGGAAGACGTGGCCAAGGTGTTGCAAGCCGAGCCCCAAGGCTTCGACGCGATCATGCTCGACGTCGACAACGGCCCTGAAGGCCTGACCCAAAGAGCCAACAGTTGGCTCTATTCCGCCGGTGGCCTGAGCGCCTGCGCCAAGGCCCTGCGGCCAAAAGGCGTGCTGGCAGTGTGGTCGGCCAGCGCCGACAAGCAGTTTTCCGACAAATTGAAGAAGGCCGGTTTCAAGGCCGAGGAAGTCCAGGTCTTCGCGCATGGCAACAAGGGCACGCGCCACACGATCTGGATTGCCGAGAAGCTCAAGGGCTGAGCTAAACTCACGTCATAACCGTCATTAGTCTTTTTGCAAAGGTGAACCCATGAGTTCGTCCACCCCGACCAACACTTCGAAGCTGGACCGCATCCTCGCCGACAACCAGCGCGACAAGGAAATGGGCTACCGCGACAAGGCCCTGAAGATGTACCCCCACGTGTGCGGCCGCTGCGCCCGTGAGTTTTCCGGCAAGCGCCTGAGCGAACTGACCGTGCACCACCGCGACCACAACCACGACAACAACCCGCAAGACGGCTCGAACTGGGAACTGTTGTGCCTGTACTGCCACGACAATGAACACTCGCGGTACACCGATCAGCAGTATTTCGACGAAGGCTCGCTGAGCACGCCGAAAATCGCCAAGGCGACGCATAACCCGTTTGCGGCGTTGGCTGGGTTGATGAAAAAAGAAGACTGAAGATTTTCAGTGCCTGATCCGGCCCCTTCGCGAGCAAGCCCGCTCCCACCTTCAACCGTATTTTCATGACGGAACTCGGTCGAATGTGGGAGCGGGCTTGCTCGCGAAGGCGATCGCCCAGGCACCACCAATCTCAAACTGAACACCCCTCCCCCAATCCCCGTATAATCGCCGTTTTTTCCCCGAAGGCACCCCGCTCGTGGCAGACAAACGGTACAGCTGCATTGGTTTGTATAACCCCAAATCACCGGAAAACGTCGGTTCGGTCATGCGCGCCGCCGGCTGCTATGGCGTGGCGTCCGTGTTCTACACCGGCAAGCGTTATGAACGCGCCGCCGATTTCGTCACCGACACCAAGCGCGTCCACTACGACATCCCGCTGATCGGCATCGACGACCTGAAAAAAATCCTGCCGCTGGGCTGCGTGCCGGTGGCCGTGGAACTGGTCGAAGGTGCGCGCTCCCTGCCGGAATACACCCATCCCGATCGTGCCCTCTACATCTTCGGCCCGGAAGACGGCTCGCTGGATAAAGAGATTCGCGACTGGTGCGAAGACGTGGTGTACATCCCGACCACCGGTTGCATGAACCTGGCGGCCACCGTCAACGTCGTGCTTTACGACCGCATGTCCAAAGGGCTCAACACCCGTTCCGGGGCGAAATTTCGCTGATTCGACGCACATTCGATGGAACAAGCCGCCCGCCTTGGCAGTCAGCTTAACTATCCACGATTGAAGCAGCCCTTCCTGCCAGGAGAAAGATCATGAGCGAACTCAAACGCGTAGAACGTATTGAATCCACCCCGTTCCAGAGCCGTTCCGAGCACAACGTTTACGGTTGGGAGCGCGCCGGCTCCGTGGCCGGTGGCGTGGTGATGATGGGCAAGGGCCTGCGTCGCGGTGGGATTTTCGGCTTGATTCAAGTGGCGATCGGCGGTGTGGTACTGGCCCGCGGGATTACCGGGCACAGTTCGGTCAAAAGCATGATCGAGAAGAGCCGCCAGGACATGGACAACGTACGGGCGAAGATCGAGCGGGCCGGGGAAGAGTTGCGTACGTTGAAAGCGAATGCCGAGGCGGCGACCAACACGGCTACGGTGACGGGGAATGATTCGTTGAAGTCGCCGAAGACTGGCGTTTGATCCGAGAGTTGTAGCGGGACTTAGGGCCTCTTCGCGAGCAAGCCCGCTCCCACATTCGACCGAGTCCCTTCAAAAGAATGGGGTCGAATGTAGGAGCGGGCTTGGTCCGGGCGGCGTTCCGACGAAGGCGGTGTTACTGAAGCAACTCGCTATCGAGTACTTTGGAAGGCTCGCCAATGACGCTCTCGGCAAGCTGAACAAACGCCTTGGTATCGACACTCTCCAGAGGCATCGCCCCGCGCAGCACATCATCCAGCGAACGCTTGTTGCGCGTCTTCAAGCGGATTTCGCGGTCCAGCTCCTGTAGCAACACCACTGCTTTCGACACCTGCGCCGGGCTGATCTGATCACCGCGTAAGGTCGTGACCTTCTGGCTGTCCTTGATCAGCTTGCCGTGCAGGCTTTCATACCGCTCATCGCTCATGCCGCCGGCTCGGCGCACCAGTTCGATGGCGTAATACTCGGCAAACCCTTCGCTGATCCATTCGCTGCGCTGTGTGTCGTTGATCCGTGCGAACACCTGCGCCAGTTCACGCACCAGCGCGCTGCTACCGTTTTCGCTGACCAGCGGCAGACGCGTATTCAGGTAAATCGATTCGTGCGCGCCCTGGCTGCCGCGCCACATCGGGTCATTGGCGCCGACAATCAACAATTTGCCCGGATGACGCGGGAACACGGCCTGCACTTGTGGCCAGACGAAGGTCAACAAGGTCAGCACGTCCATGCGGCGCATGCCCTGGCCCTGAGGCGAAGCAACGGTGACTTCGGTTTCCCCCAGCCGCGTGCGACGGCTGCCGAGGTGGCCGGCGAGCATCCAGCCGGTGGGCCGATCGAACAGTCGGGACACATTGTCGATGCGGAATTTGTTCTTGCCGATTCGCGGCCAGGCGGTTTCGACACTTTTCCAGCCACTGGGCAACTCGAATTCAAGGCGTGAAACCAGTTCGATACCGTCCTCTTGATCGAGTCTGGCGGGCGGCACCAGGTCGTCACCGCGCATCAGCGCCCAGGTTGGCGTCATGCGCGTGTCGAAATTGCCGTTTTTGCGCCCGTGGCTGATGCGCACGCGGTAGGTCAGGCTGGCCTTGTCGGCGGATGGATGCCAGACACCCCGCGCGGCTTTGCCCGGGGTGAGTTGCCATTGGCCGTCGGCCTTGAAGTCGCTGTAATGGCTGCCATCGCCCAGGTCAAAATCCAGGCTGCGCACCGCCGAACCCTGGGCCAGCGTCAAGCGTATTTCCGCCTGATCGCTTTGCGGCAACAGGCGCACGAGGTAATCCAGATCGACTTTCTTCGCCGCCCACACGGAGGAACTCAGGGCCAGTAGCCCCACTGCCAACGCCAGCCGCAATCCCACAGCCATACACACTCCTTGTGGCGAGCGAGCTTGCTCGCGCTGGGCTGCATGGCAGCCCTGGATTTTTGTCATCATCACCTGTTTTGTGGGTGCTACGCACCCAAACGGGAGCAAGCTCCCTCGCCACAGGGTAAAACACCCACCAGAGTTAACCTGCGCGGAATATCAGGTGATCTTCCCAGTCATCTTCAGGCACGCTGCCTTCGGCCAGCATGCGCCCGGATTGTGAAATTCGTTGGCGGTGCACCTCATCGCGATCACCGCATACCAGATGGTGCCAGAGCGGCAGGTCCTTGCCTTCGCTGACCAGGCGATAGCCGCAGGTCGGTGGCAGCCATTTGAACTCGTCGGCCTTGCCCGGCGTGAGCTGGATGCAGTCCGGGACGAAGTCTCGCCGGTTGGGGTAATCGGTGCACTGGCAGGTTTTCAGGTCGAGCAGTTTGCAGGCGATACGCGTGTAATAGACGCTGTTGTCGTCTTCATCTTCGAGTTTTTGCAGGCAGCACAGGCCACAGCCGTCGCACAGCGACTCCCATTCCACTTGATCCAGTTGATCGAGGGTTTTGCGTATCCAGAACGGTTCGACTTTGGCGGCCATGGCTCAAGCATCAACATCAGGTGGTGAAAAGGCCGCCAGTCTAGTGCCAAGGCCCTTGCGGGCCAAGCATTGGCGACTGCCGGTAGAACGGACTTGTCAGTTTTTGCGCCGCCCAGTAGGGTTTCGCGTCTCGCCCCTCACTTTCAAACGTAGCAAGGAATCTCTTGATGAGTGCTAATCCACGCGTTGCCGACTATGCCATTCACCCGCAGTTCACCGATCGTTGGTCGCCCCGCGCGTTCACCGGCGAAGCGATTCCTGAAGAGACCCTGTTGAGCTTCTTTGAAGCCGCGCGCTGGGCACCGTCGGCCTACAACTCGCAGCCTTGGCGGTTTCTCTACGCGCGTCGCGACACGCCGAACTGGGAGCGTTACCTGGGGCTGCTCAACGAATTCAATCGCAGCTGGGCACAACACGCCTCGGCGCTGGTGATCGTGATCTCGAAAACCACCTTCGCCGTGCCGGGCGCGACCGAAGAAACCCCGGCGTTGTGGCACACCTTCGACACCGGTTCGGCGTGGGGTCACCTGGCGTTGCAGGCGAGCCTCAGCGGCTGGCACACCCACGGCATGGCCGGTTTCGATCAGGAGCTGACCCGCAAGGCGCTGAACATTCCCGAGGGTTATGCCCTGCACGCGGCCGTGGCGGTGGGCAAACTGGGGGATAAGGCGACGCTGGCGGATTACCTGCAAGCGCGTGAAGAGCCGAGCCCGCGTCGCCCGTTGAGCGAACTGGCGGCTGAAGGCGACTTCACCCTCTAATCAACACCGCAAAACCAATGTGGGAGCGGGCTTGCTCGCGAAGGCTGTGTATCAGTCAATACAAACACTGACTGACATACCGCCTTCGCGAGCAAGCCCGCTCCCACATTAGATTGAGGCTGGATTTAGTAACCGCGCTCGAAATCCACTTCCCCGCGCAACGCTTCACCCGCCTCATACGCCCGCAGGTTCTCGACAAACAGATTCACCATCATCGATGGCGAGGTCGGTGCCGAGCTGTGGCCGGTCAGCAGCAAGCCCCAGGCCGTCCAGAACGGATGACGTTGCGGCAGCGGCTCCTGACGGCAGACATCGATCACCGCGCCCGCCAGATGCCCTTCTTTCAAGGCTTCGACCAGATCGGCGTCGACCACCGCCACACCACGACCGACGTTGATGAACAACCCGGTCGGCTTGAACTGCTTGAACAGTGCCGCGTCGTACAGGTCGTGGGTGTTCGGGGTGTTCGGCAGCAGATTGATCACGTAATCCACTTCGCCGACCAGGCGCGGCAAGTCCGCCAGTGCGCCGACTTCGATAAACGGTGCCTGCTCGCGGGCTTCGCTGGCAATGCCGTACAACTCGACGCCAAACGGCAGCAGAAACTTCGCCACGGTCTGGCCGATGTCGCCGGTGCCGACGATCAACACTTTGCGACCCGCCAGGCTTTGGCCCTGGCGGCTGTCCCATTTGCGCTCGACCTGACTGACCAGTCGCGCCAGCACTTCGCGTTCGTGGCCGAGCATGTAGGTCAGCACGTATTCGGCCATGACCTGGCCAAAAATGCCGACCGCGCGGGTCAGGCGATAGTGACGCGGCAAGCCATCGACCAGCAGCGGCGTGATGCCTGCCCAAGTCGATTGCAGCCATTGCGGCTCATGGCCCTGACGCAACAGGGTGGCCAGCAGATCCGGTTGACCCAGCCAGACCGGGCAATCAGCCGCCAGACGGGCCAGTTCAGCGGAGTCGCCACTGGTGAGCACTTCCAGCTCAGGCGCCGCCTGACGCAGCAATTGTGCATACACCGGGTGGTCGTGTTCAGCAATCAGAACGCGCATGTTTCAAACCTTTCAAAAGCCGTGCAGACGACCGCCGAGCGAGTATGGCTCCCTCGTCGCGGTCATCGCCAAAAATCGTTCCAGTGTTTCACACCGACTCTGAACAGAGCCTGTCTGCTGCTTACATCGGGTCGTTGCGGCGCAGCAATTCTTCCGGCAAGTGTTCGATGTATTCGTCTTCGGCCGGTGGCATCTGCAGGTGGTAGCCCTGCTTTTCGAGGTTTTCCAGAACTACGGTGATGTCCTCGCGCGACAGCTTGCGCTCGGGGGTCAGCACCAGATCGAAGGCGTGGTGCGGTTTGCCGAAGGCTGCCATCAATGATTCCGGGACGCGCTCCAGTGCATCGCTTTTGAGCACATAGAGGTACATCTCGTTTTTCTTCAGGCTTCGGTAGATCGAGCAAATACGTTTCAAGGCTGTTCTCCGGCGGTGGCCAGGCTGTCGAGCAACGCCTGGCCCATCAATTCGCGGCGCCAGCCACGCAGCGAATCAGGCAATTGGTAAGGACCATTGGGGAAGCCGCTCTTGAGCAGCGCTTCCAGGGTTTTCTTGCGCAGCATCAGTTCCGGCGCGATGTTCAGGCGTTCGGCTTCAGCCTGGCCAATGGCGCGCAGCTGTTTGATCAGCACGGCGGCATCCACCGGCAACGGCTCCGGCACGGCGGGCGGCCATTGATCGGGCGACACACTAGCGGCACGTTTGATCAGATCCAGCAGAAACTCGCCATCCTGACGCACGGTACGCGGGTGCATGTCTTCGATTTTCGCCAGCGCGCCGAGGTTGTCCGGCTGAGTCCGGGCCAGCGGCCACAAGGAGTGCTCACGGACAATGCGGTTGCGCGGCAGATCACGGGCACGGGCCTCGCGCTCACGCCAGGCGCACAGTTCACGCAACACGGCGAGTTGGGCGCGGGACAGCTTCCAGGCCAGCTTGGCATCGCGATAGACCTCGTACGGGTCGACCTCGCGGCGCAGGTTGGCCACCAGCTCGGCGCCGTCGTCCAGGACCCAGTTGTATTTGTCGTCAGACAGCTTCGGACGAAGCTGTACGAAAACTTCCGCCAAGTGCAGAGCATCTTCGGCGGCATAGCTGATCTGGGTGTCGGACAGCGGACGTTGCAACCAGTCGGAACGGGTTTCGCCCTTGGGCAGGTCGATACCCAGCACCTCTTGCACCAGTCGCGAGTAACCCATGGAGAAACCCAGGTTCAGGTAGGCCGCCGCCAGTTGCGTGTCGAACAGCGGCGCCGGCAGGCTACCGGTCAGACGCAGCAGGACCTCGAGGTCCTCACTGCATGCATGGACGACTTTGACCACCGCCGGGTTTTCCAGCAATGCGGCCAAGGGCTGCCAGTTGTCGATGGTCAGCGGATCTATCAGGTAAGCGCGTACGCCATCGCCGATCTGCAGCAGGCCGGCAATCGGGTAAAAGGTGTCGACCCGCATGAATTCGGTGTCGAGGGCAACGAATGGCAGCTGCTGCCACTCGGCGCAAAACTGACCGAGGCTATCGTTGTCGCGAATCCAGTGAATATCGATGGCCACACGGCTCTCCCTTGAAGAATGGCGCGCAGTATATATCGCCCCCGGCGATTTCCGCGCATCACTGAACAAGAGCTTTAGCGAAAAGACCTGCCCGACAGCAAGAAATGTCTGACAAGCGGGGACTAACTGGTCTTACTGAGTACGTAGACCCGCATCCACGTACAGCCCGGCAGGACGTCCTGCTGGCTCAGCACCCGGAAACCGGCTTGCTTGAAGTCCGCTTCAATCTCAGCCTTGCTGACCGGCTGCGGGGCGTGAGCGGCCTCCGACTCTGGTCGGCGCAGATTGAAATAGCCGTCGACCCGAGCCGCCACGATTACGGTATCGCGGCTGACCCGGTGGAACTCCTGGAGCATCGCCAACCGATGTTCGGCGCAGGTGATGTGCTGAAACAGTTGCAGGCAAAAAATGCAGTCCACCGCGTTAACGGACAAGCCAAGGCTGAAGGCTGAGCTCTGAAAGGTCTTGATCCGCTTGAGCAGGCTCTGCGGATGGTGAGTCTGCGCATGGTTGAGCATGTCCTGGGACGGGTCCGACGCGAGAATCACGCGGTTCGCGTGCTCGGCCAGCACCGGCCAGAAGCGCCCGGCACCGCAGGCCACGTCAAGGATCAACCCCGGTTCGCCCGCCACCTTGAGCGCATTGCGCACCAGGTTTTCCTCGCGCCAGAACACCAGGCGCCCCATCAGGCTACGCGGTTGCGGCTGACGGCAGACGCGGGCGTGTTCCTGATCGTAGCGCCGGGCGAACTCAAGCTCGATGGCGGATGTGGGTTGCGCAGACATGTGCAATTGACTCTTGGTGATGACTCTAGTGGCCGCAGGTTAGCGGCCAGTCCCTGAAAAAATTGAAACGTTCATTCCTTGGCCAACACGCCGTCGACCACCGCTCCGCGACAGCCGGCAAACATGTCCAGATCCTGGTTGTAGACCTTGCTGTTGACTTCCAGCAGACCCAGCATCGAATGGAACAGGTTGTCCTGGCTCAATGGTTTGTCGCGACTCAATTGCAGGCAATGTGTGTCCACCGAGAACGACTTCTGATAACTGTCGGAGAACCACGCCAGCATGGCCACGTGCTTCTGTTGTTCCGGCGCCAGCATGTAAGGCGTGCCGTGCAGGAACAGGTTGTATTCACCCAACGATTCGCCGTGGTCCGACAGGTAGAGCATCGCGGTGTCGACTTTCTCCTGGTTCTTGCGCAACAGATCGATCAGGGTCGAGAGCACGTGGTCGGTGTACACCAGCGTGTTGTCGTAACCATTAACGATACTTTCGCGACTGCAATTGTTCAGCGCGTTACTTTCACAAACCGGCGTGAAATGTTCGAACTCTTTTGGATAACGCTTGAAGTATTCAGGGCCATGACTGCCCATTTGATGCAAGACCAGCACGGTGTCTTTATCGAGTGTGTCGATGAAATGTTGCAAACCTTGCAGCAGGATTTCGTCGCGGCATTCGCTGTTGGCGCACAGCACCGGGTCTTTCAGGTTGCTTACGTCGTCGATGGTGACCCGATCGCACGTGCCTTTGCAGCCCGACTGATTGTCACGCCAGATCACGTCCAGGCCGGCCCGTTTAAGCACGTCCAGCAGGCCCTCTTCATTCTTCGCCTTGCCCGCGTTGTAGTCCTTGCGGCCCATGTTGGAGAACATGCACGGCACGGACACGGCAGTTTCGGTGCCGCAGGAATGCACATCGGTAAACGAAATCAGGCCGGCTTCTTTACTCAGCTTCGGGGTGGTGTCACGGCCATAACCCAGGATGCCGAAGTTCTCGGCCCGGGCGCTTTCGCCCACCACCAGTACGGTCAGGGATTTGCGGCCATGGGATTGCCAGACCGGATTCTTCTGCGCGTCTTCGCCGATTTTGACAAAGGGTTGATGGGCAGAAGCAACCTGTTCACGCACGTAGCCGGCGGAGGCACCGATGTAGTTGCTCGGCACGACCATCAGGCGCAATTCATGGTGATTACGGAACAAAGAGGACAAGCCCTGATAGTTAATCAGTGCCACGCCGCCGATGACGGCCGCGGAAACAACACTCACCAGTACTTTGCTTAATAACTCATGGTGCCAGCGACGATAACTGATCGGTGTTTTCCACAATAACCACGACGGTAAAACACCCAGGAAAAAGATATAAGCCAACAACTTCAACGAGAGTAAGTCTCGAACTTCCGTCGCATTGGTTTGCGCAAAGTTACGCAACATGCCGGTGTCAATCAGTACACCGTATTGGCTCATGAAGTAGGCCACCCCGGCGCTGATCATGAAGATCAGCGTCAAGACCGGCTTGAGCACACGCTTGAACGCCAGCAAGGTCAGCACAATGTTGAAAGCCGCGAGAATCATCGCCCCGAACGCCACGCGCATGACAATGCCTTTACCGTCGGACGCGGTGATTTCAAACAGGTGCTGCCACAGCACAAAATTGAAGGCAGTTAACAAAAAGGCGCTGGCAATCAGTGTCACCCATTCCGGGCGCACGGCTTTAATCTTCAACATGGTGATCGGCTGTTCCTGAAAAGAAGTGCCTACGGCAAATGTGAAAATTTCATTGACCGTGACAACACTTATGTTAGGCACCCAACCATCAATTTTTTGTGAAAAAGAAGCCAACGATTAGTTGGCTAATAAAACCAGCGACAAACGTTTTGATTATTTGAGAATGATTCAGGCCTGGTTCAGGTACCAGCGCCAATCCTGCTCGCCGACCTCGCCCATGAACTGTCGGTACTCGGCGCGTTTAACGGCCAGGTAGACGCCCAGAAAGGGTTGCCCGAGCGCTTCACGCGCCCAGGTCGACCCCTCCAGCGCACGCAACGTGGTCAGCCAATCGGTGGGTAACAACTCCGTGGCCTGGGCGTACCCGTTGCCCTCCACCGGCGCACCTGGGTCGAGTTGTTCGCGGATACCGCGATGAATACCGGCCAGAATCGCCGCGGCGGCCAGGTACGGGTTGGCGTCAGCGCCGCAAATACGGTGTTCGATGTGCCGGGAGAACGCCGGCCCACCCGGCACGCGCAAACTCACCGTGCGGTTGTCCACACCCCAGGTCGCCGCCAGGGGCGCGTAGCTGTTGGTCTGGAATCGGCGGTAGGAGTTGGCGTTCGGACAGAACAACAGCAATGAATCGAGCAAGGTACTGAGCATGCCGCCGACCGCTTGCCTGAGCAACGGCGTGCCGTCCGGGGCTTCGCTGGCAAACAGGTTGTTGCCCTCGCTGTCCGCCAGGCTGACATGCATGTGCATGCCAGTGCCGGCCAGGTCGTCGAAGGGCTTGGCCATGAAGCAAGCCGTCATCCCGTGTTTGTGGGCCACGCCCTTGACCAGCCGTTTGTAACGCACGGCTTCGTCCATTGCCTGTAGGGCATCGGTTCGGTGTTCGAGGGTAATTTCCACCTGCCCCGGCGCGTATTCGGAAATCGCCGTGCGCGCCGGAATGCCTTGCAGCTTGCAGGCGCTGTAGAGATCGGCCAGAAACGGTTCGATCTGCTCCAGTTCACGCAAGCCATAAACTTGCGTCGTGCGCGGTCGCCCGCCACCGACATCCCGCGCCGGTTGCGGCCGCCCGTTGCTGTCGCGCTGCTGATCCAGCAGGTAAAACTCCAGCTCCGCCGCCATCACCGGGTAATACCCGTCGGCCTGCAAGCCTTCGATCACTTTCGCCAACAAGTGCCGGGGATCGGCGATCGTCGCCGGCATGCCTTCTTTGGGGTGCATGCTGACTTGCACCGCCGCGGTCGGAATCAACCGCCACGGCATGCGCGTCAGGCTGCCGCTGATCGGGTAGGCACGGCAGTCAATGTCGCCGACGTCCCAGACCAGTCCGGAATTTTCCACGTCGTCGCCATTAATGGTCAGGCCCAGAATGGTGCTCGGCAGCGGCCGGCCGCTTTCGTACACCGCCAGCAGTTCATCGCGATGCAGCAACTTGCCCCGTGGTACGCCGTTGTTGTCGAGGATGAACAGCTCGAACATTTCAATGTCCGGGTTCTGTTCGAGAAAGGTCAGGGCTTCTTGCGGGGAGGCGAACGATGTCGTGGCACAACTCATGGGTATTCTCTTTTTTCCGCGTCAGGCAAACGCGCAGGCGTCGCCGATGTGATCCAGCGCATAGCGCAGGACCTGTCAGAACAATCAACGGGAAATGCAGGAATCCGGTGGGCGTGCGTGACGGCAATGCCACAGCGCCCAGAAGGCCAACTCGGAGGGAAGTGCGACGGGACAATCGCCCATAGGTCAAACCGCAGAGGACAGATGAGTCAGCGTCACACGGGAGGTCAGGTCTTTAAATCGGGATTTGAAGAACCTTGGTTGCGGATTGACTAAACAATCACCTCCAAACACCCGGCATCCAATGTGGGTGCGGGCTTGCTCGCGAAGTCGGTGTGACAGTCGATACATAGGGTGACTGACACGACGCCTTCGCGAGCAAGCCCGCTCCCACATTGGGACGGTGGTGTGGGTGGGGTATTTAATTTTTAAATAGTGCCGCGGATTATCTGATTTGCGGCCGCCAGCCCTCGCGCGCCTAATCGGGGCCTTGTTTTTGAAGGTCTGTTTGATGGAAAACGTTCGCGCAACGACCCGCCCTGCCCTTTGGCTGATGTTCAGCATCATGCTCGTCGCCCTTAACCTGCGTCCGTCGATGGCGGCGGTCGGGCCCTTGCTGTCGTCGATTCGTGCGGACATCGCGCTCAGTTTCAGCATGGCCTCGCTGCTGACGATGCTGCCGGTCATGACCATGGGCCTGGCGATGTTTTTCGGCTTGCGGGTCAGCCAACGCTTCGGCGTGCAGCGCACGGTGGTGCTGTCGCTGTTGATCATTGGCGGGGCCACTGCGTCGCGGTTGTTTCTCGATTCGGCCGCCGAATTGATCCTCAGTGCGGTGCTGGCGGGTATCGGTATTGCGCTGATCCAGGCCCTGATGCCGGCGCTGATCAAAGCCCGGTTCAGTGACAACGTCGCACTGTGCATGGGCCTCTATGTCACGTCGATTATGGGCGGCGCGGCGATTTCAGCCTCGTTTGCGCCGCTGGTGATGAATCAGAGCGGCAGCTGGCGTATCGGCCTGGCGATCTGGGCGGCGCTGGCCATGGTGGCCCTGCTGCTGTGGTCTGGCCAGCGCGGCGAATCAACGGCACGCTCGACGCAATCAGCCCGCCAGTCGAGCTTCTTCGCCAATTCCCGCGCCTGGTTACTCGCCATCTTCTTCGGCCTGGGCACTGCGTCCTACACCTGTGTACTGGCGTGGCTCGCGCCGTACTACGTGGAACAGGGCTGGAGCGAACAGAACGCCGGGTTGCTGTTGGGCTTTTTGACGGCCATGGAAGTGTTGTCCGGGCTGGTGACGCCCGCCATTGCCAATCGCAGCCGTGACCGGCGTCTGGTGCTAGTGGTGTTGTTGGCACTGATCATGGCTGGTTTCTGCGGGCTGATTCTCTGCCCGCAACAGCTGAGCTTGCTCTGGCCGTGCCTTCTGGGGCTGGGCATCGGTGGACTGTTCCCGATGAGCCTGATTGTGTCGCTGGATCACCTCGATGACCCGCAACGCGCCGGCGCGCTGACGGCATTCGTGCAGGGCATCGGGTACTTGATCGCCGGCCTCTCACCGCTGATAGCGGGGATGATCCGCGATGAGCTGGGCAGTTTTGAATGGGCCTGGTGGGCGTTGACCGGGGTCGTGGGGTTGATGATTCTGATGGTCCTGCGCTTCAATCCGCGGCATTACCACCAACACATTCACTGATCGGCGCAGAAACTTCCTACAAGGCATTCTCCTGGCACCATCGTTCCGTTAGGATCTTTCGCACACGTTTGCGCACTGATCGCGCACGCAGCACAGCGAGACAGAACGGATGCTGAACAGTAACTTGCTTAGAAAGCTCGACATGCAGGACCTCATGGTGTTTGTCGCCGTGTACGAGCAAAGCAGCGTCACCGGTGTGTCGGAGGCGCTCTGCGTCAGCCAGTCCACGGTGAGTTACTGCCTGAAAAAGCTGCGGACCAGTTTTGAAGACGAGTTGTTCATCAATACCCGCACCGGTATGCGTCCCACCTACAAGGCCAGCACCATGTACACGCATGTGCTGAAAATCCTCGAAAGCATCAACTTGTGCCACGCCGGCGCCCAGGCATTCGACCCGACCGTGCAAGCGGTAACGTTCAATATCTGCGCGCCGGAGTACTTCGAGCAACTGATTCTGCCGCGGCTGCTCAAGCGCTTCGATTTCGCCGACCTGCCGGTGATGGTCAACATGCACAAGTTCGAAACCGACATCCCCGTCGACGAATTGCGCGATGGCCGTCTCGACCTGGTGATCTGTTTCGGCCCGAATTTCCATCGCAGCCACACCGACTTCAAATCCCGGCTGTTACTGGAAGATGACCTGGTCTGCGTGTTCGACAAACGCGCCACGCCGCTGGAGCCGCGGTTAAGCCTGCAAGCCTTTGTGCAACGCCGGCATGTGTTTCCAACCCCGTGGACGTCCAGCACCAACATGGTCGATGGCTGGCTGGCGCAACAGGCGCACAAACGGCAGATTGTCGCGCGGGCCAACAGCTACAGCGCGGCACTGAAGATGATCACCGGCACCGACTACATCCTCACCCTGCCCCGCCGCCTCCAGCAATTGCTGGCCAATGAGGCCATTTTCAATCATTGCGAAGCGCCCAACGGCCTGCCGGGTTTCACCCTGGACATGCAGTGGAGTCAAAGCGCCGATCGGGACAGCGCCAACACCTGGCTGCGCGAGCAGGTGATTGATGTCTGCGCCGAGCAGGCACTGGCCTGAGATTCAGAGGCTGATGGCGGTCTTGGTGTAAGACTCGCGATCGATATCGAGGATTTCCACGCACAACTGCACTTCGACGCCGGCTGGCCATTCGCACAGGTCCTGGACCACCGCCAGCAGGCTTTCCGACAACTGCTGTTTGATCTGCGGTGGGCGACCGCTCAATAGCGCCAGTTTCACATGCACAAACGCCCGCTCATTCAACGCGGTGCCGACTTTGAAAGTCTCGACCTTCAGCGCGCGGCTCTTGATGTCGAATTCCGCCGCAAACTGACCGGAAGCCACCAAGGCATTATTGAGCCGGATCAACGCTACGTCGGCGTTCAGCCCGGGCAGGTTGGCGGTGTATTCCATGTGCAGGTGTGGCATGAGGCGGCTCCAGGTAGTCGGCAGAAAGATCCTACGTATAACACAGCGCCGTCTGACTCACTCGGGCAGCGGCAAGGGTGGACGTTCACTCATGAACACCTCCAGGCGCGAACGCAACCAGCGTTCGGCAGGGTCGGTATCGACATGGCTGAGCCAGACCATCGACAGGTCCAGGGTCGGGGTCTTGAACGGGAACGGTTCCTTGAACAGCAGACCGGTGGCCGCCATGGCGTCGGCCGTGTAATCCGGCAGGCTGGCAATCAGATCGGTGCCCGCGAGCAACGCCGGCAACGAGCTGTATTGCGGCACGGACAGGACCACCTGGCGTGTCCGGCCAATCTCGGCCAGCCACTCATCGGCGTAACCACTGACGTTCGCGGTGTGGGAAACCAGCACGTGAGGGCGTGAGCAATATTCATCGAGCGTCAGCGGTGTGTCGGACGCATCGGCGCGCAGGATGCTCGGCTGAATGTGGCGCAACAATTTGCGCTTGGCGTTGGCCGGCAGGCCGCGGGTCTGGCTGATGCCGACCGTGATGTCGCCGGACGCCAGCAAGTCCGGTATGCGCCAGTAATCGACGTGCTGGACCACGAACACCACTTTCGGCGCCTCCTGGCGCAAGGCGCGCAGCAACGGTGGCAACAGGCCGAACTCGACGTCATCCGACAGCCCGATGCGAAAGGTCATGGTGCTGCTGGCCGGGTCGAAACTGTGGGTCAGGCTCAACGCCACCGACAACGAATCCAGCGCCGGCGACAGGTACTGGATCAACTCCTCGGCGCGGGCCGTCGGTTCCATACGGTGGCCGACGCGAATGAACAGTGGATCGTTGAACATCGCCCGCAAGCGGTTGAGCGCCGAGCTGATCGTCGGCTGACCGAGAAACAGCTTCTCCGCCACCCGCGTCACGTTGCGCTCGAGCATCAACGTTTCGAACACCACCATCAGGTTGATGTCCGCCTTGCGCAGTTCGTTACGATTCATTCCTTGCCCTCGGTCCCCAACACTTGAGGCAGTGTAGAAAGGCCCGAGGGAGGCGTCTATGTCCAGCGGGCATCAATTGACGGTCAAGGCCTTCAACCCGAGCGCAAGGGGCCGAACGTCGGCGCCGATCCCGAGCTGTTTCGGGCTGACGGCGTCGGCCAACTGCAATTGCAAAAACAACACGCCCTGACTCGCCACCTGCTGTTGCATCTCGGTCGTGAGAGGCACGTCGATAACGTTGCCATCGGCCTGCTCAAGCGCAGTACTCAGGGCCGGCACGCCGTTGATGCGGATGACGACACGTTGCCGCGCATGCCCCGGTGGCAGGAACGCCGTGGCCTCCAGACGCAAGGAGTGCACGGGCGCCGGGACCCGGAATATGACTTCGGCGTCGGGACCTTTAGACCAGGTGCCCCACACTTCGCTCTCGGACCAGCCCTTGCCGAGCAGCGCCCCGCCCTTGTTACCTTGGTTGAACAGGGTCTTTTGCCCGGGCTCCACGGAGGGCATCAGCTCCAGTGGGTTGATTGGCGAGGCCACCTGCAAGCACGTGCTGCACTGCTTCCAGCCAGGGGCCAACACCGTGAACCCGTCAATTCTGGCGAACAGATCCGTTTGGGTATCTACGCTTCTCGCCGCCTGGATCACCGCCCGCTCATCAAGCAGGTACAACGAGTCGGCGGCATATTTGCCCGAGGCCATTTCTTCCGCCGCCTGCTGCTCGGATTTGATCGCGTTGGTGGTGTCCACCCGGCCAAGGTAAACGGCATTCGTCGCCAGGCCATGGACACCGGCAAAATCAGCCACCGACATCCACTGCGGGGCCTGGTTTTGCGGAACAATCCAGCGAATGTTCCGGTAATGGGCCGCCGCACTTTTCCAGAACGGATCGACCATGGGCGACGCCCACTGCGCCGCCGGTTCAGCCATCAACTGCTTGCGCACGCCTGCCCAGCCGGCGTGGGTGTCCAGCACCTGTATCAGCAGCGCCAGGGACAACAGGCTCACGGCAGTGCGGGGCGTATTGGCGCGAATCACCAGGAAAATGATGGCGAAGATCATCGCGTAGTAGACCGGCCAGAACATCCGTCCCGAAGCCCGGAAAATGTTGGCGACCGAGATCACCCACTGCGGTAGCGCAAAGGTCCATTCGAGCGAGCCCAGCGTCACGTGGCTGGATATCGCGAACAGGCTCAACCCCAGCAGTGCCGCCAGTAAAATGGGGCGCTGCCGCAATCGCTGGGCAAAACCGGTGTTGCCGCGCAGCAGCCCCACCAGTGCACACAGGCCCAGCATGATCAGCCCGAGCCCGAGGAAGAGAAACCCTTCGACATCACCGAGCCCTTGAACACCGGGTAAATCCTTCAGCACATAAGACCATTGCCCTGCCCAATTGCCCGGATCGACCAGTGACAACAGGTTCATGGAGTACAGGCCGAAACCGTCCGATACCGCGCCGCTGCCCACTGAAAAGTAGCCGGCCTGCCAACAGCAAAAACTGACCAGCGCAAACAGCCCGATCAATTCAATGGCAGCCGACCGAAGCGTCAGTTTTTTCTTGAAAAAACCGGTCATGAGGTCGGCGATCCAGATCGCGGCCACCATCGCCAGAAAGTACGCATGGATCAACGCGGCCGCCGCCAGCAATGCCCCCCAGGCCAGTCGTCGACGGCACAAATTCGGGTGCAGCCCCAGGTACAACGAGGCCAGAACCAGAAATTGCCCACCGAGGGACAGATGGAACGGCAGGCGCATGATCATGGGCGGCACGAAGAGAAACAGCGCCGTACCGACGGCGCGTATACCCACGTGGGAAGAAACCAGACCCACCAGCTTCCAGGCAAACCAGGCCTGCAAGACGAAGCAGGCCAGGAACCACAGCCCGAAATACTGGAAAGGCGTCGGCAATAGCGAAGCGAACGGTTTGAACAAGAGGGCCAGCAGCGGATTGGAATCAGAAAAAATGATGCCATTGCCCAGTTCCAGCCCATAGGAAGGATTAAGCCCGACGGGAAAGGACCACGGCGACTGGCGAAAAAACACCCAGCCCAAATAATGCGTCGCCGGATCACCGTTCCCTAGCCACGCAATATTTTGCGGGTTCAGCGCCCTCGGCCCGACCACGATGAAAAAGGCCACTACACCAATCAACAGGGGCAGCAGGTTGAGCGGCAGGCGTTTAACAAGATCCTTCATCGATACGTCCAGAAGTTATGCAGTACAAAGGTGAAGGCTGGAATCGTCAGCGCCACGGCGCCAATCCCCAGCAAGTAATGCAGCCCGGCCATCTGCGCAGCCCAGGCCACCAGCATCGCCAGCAGAAAACCGGCAACGGACACCGTCATGAAACGCAGCAGTGTCCGGCCGTGCAACCGCGCGGAAAAACTCCAGGTGGTATTGATTACGTAGGACACCACCGTCGCCACGGCAAACGCCACGCCGTTGGCCAATGGCGGCAATGGCGACACGTAATTGATGAACAGCACGGCCACCAGCGCATGCAGGGCCGTGACGAACAACCCGGTCACGGCAAAGCGCAGGCCACGCTTGATCAGGGCGGATTTTTCAGCTGACGTCACGGTTTCTGCGCCAGGACAAACACGGTCAACCCGGCCAGACGATTGGCGTTCATGAACGGCAACTCGATGCTGCACAGGGTCTTCAACAGCGTGTTCACCAGCGGGTGATGTCGCTTGAGTTGTGAACGCGGCGGCGAAGGTTGTGCGCCTTTGGGCAGCAAGCGCAACGTGGCGGCAATCGGGAACACCAGGCCGAAATAATAAGCGCCCTGCTGCACCGTCAATCCGGCGTCCCGGGCCACGGTTTCCAGTTGCGCCAGGGTGTAGCGGCGCTTGTGTTCGAGAAACTCGTCGTGCCCGCTCCAGAGAAACCGGAACGCCGGCACCGTCATCAGGAACCGGCTGCCGGACGGGACTTTGTCGACATAGGCCTTGAGCAACCCGACGTCGTCTTCGACATGCTCCAGCACGTCCATCAGCAACACCAGGTCGGCGTCCACCGCAGCGATTTCGCGACGGTAATGCACCGGTTTACCGGCAGTGCTGGCGTCCGAGTCGGCGTCGTAACTGATGTCCACGCACCACGCTTCACTGGCCGGTGAATGACTCAGCAGATGGTGAGAAAAGAACCCGGAGCCTGCGCCCACATCAAGAATCTTCTTGAACGGAGTGCTGCCGAGCAACCGCGTGGTCGCCGCCGCTTTGGAGGCGTAATACCAATGCTGATCGATGCTTGAACCGAGAATGTCGGTTTCCTTGAGATCCACGGTTCAGTCCTTGGGGTCATAGACTCGCCGCACCAGATACACCGGTCGGCGTTTCGATTCGATATAGGTTCGGCCCAGGTATTCACCCAGCACACCGATGCCGATCAATTGCAGGCCACCCAGAAAGGTCACGGCGACCATCAGCGAGGCATAACCCGGAAGGTCGATACCGGAGATCAAGGTGCGCAGGATGATGAAGATGGCGAACGAGAAGGAAATCAGTGAAACGAGCAGCCCGAGGTAAGTCCAGATCCGCAGCGGTTCGGTGCTGAAACTGGTGATGCCCTCCAAAGCGAAGTTCCACAAGCGCCAGCCATTGAATTTGGTCGCGCCAGCTGCCCGCTCCGGGCGTTCGTAGTTAACGTGGGTGGTACGAAACCCGACCCAGGCAAACAGGCCTTTCATGAAGCGCCGGGACTCGGGCAGGGTCTGCAAGGCATCGATCACGCAGCGATCCATGAGCCGGAAGTCACCGACGTTTTCCGGCAGGTGTTGCTCGGCGATTTTGTTGTGCAGGCGGTAGAACCAGTTGGCCGAGGTCTGTTTGGCCCAGGAATCGGTTTTACGACTCACACGATGGCCCAGCACCACTTCAAAGCCTTCACGCCAGCGAGCAATCATCTCGAGGATGACCTCCGGCGGGTCCTGCAAATCAACGTCGATCGGCACCACGACCTGGCCGGTCGCGGTCTGCAAACCTGCGGTCAACGCCGCTTCCTTGCCGAAATTGCGGCTCAGATCAACGATGCGCAGGCGCGGGTCTGTCAGTTGGCGTTCCAGCAACAGGTCCAGCGTGGAGTCGGTGCTGCCGTCATTGACGAACACCAACTCCAGACTGATCAGTGCCACATCCTTGAAGACGTCATTGATCCGCGCGAGGAACAAATCGACGGTGGCGGCTTCATTGAACACCGGGATGACGAGCGATAACGCCAGGTGCCCGTCCAGTTGCGTTCCGTGCTGAAGAGTCATTGATTGCTCTTTTTTATAGTGGTTTTTCTACAATCCGGGGTCGTCGCCGGTTTCTCGACGCCATGAGCCGAGTCGTATTAAGCAGGACCGAGGGTGGTGATGCAAGGGCGAATCCGAGGGGGTTTTGGCCATTCCCACCGGCCCGCCGGCGTCGGCAGAAATATTTTCAAATGCCCGGAAACAAATGCCCGGTGGCCAAAAAAGCCAGCTCCGCTAGGCTTGCCCCCGACGCGTCACACAGGTTGTCGCAATAACCCATCGCATGGAGCGAGCAGTATGTATTTCGAAATTTACAGGCAATCCAGGGGCACCCCGAGCACCGGCAAAGGACAGTGGCGCTGGCGGTTGAGGGCGGGGAATCACGAGACCATCGCCAGTGGCGAGTCGTATGTGAACAAGGCCGATTGCCTGCATGCCATCGGGCTGATCAAAGGGGTTGAGGGTGAGACGCCGGTGAAAGAGATCTAAGCCCGATAGCCAATGCCCGGGCTGTTAAGCTTGGGCATGGAGTTATCCATTGATTTTCCGGGTTGGATTCACTGGCCCCTTCGCGAGCAAGCCCGCTCCCACATTTAACCGAGTTCTTCCAAGAAGAATGCGATCGAATGTGGGAGCGGGCTTGCTCGCGAAGAGGCCCGAAGAACACTGCAACACTATTGGCCGATCAGAGGCTCAGACCGGCAACGGATACAACGCCTCATCAAACTGCGCCAACCGCGGAAACTGCATCGGCTGATCATCGCTCAAATGCTCCAGTCGCTGCTGATAGCTCGTCAGGAATTCCTTGCGCGCCTCGTCGCTGATGTACGGCACATGCCACGCCACGAACGGTTCCAGCACATCAAAACCAACATACGCCAGCGTACCGCGCAGGATTGGCCGCAGCATGTCTTCCAGCGGACCGTGAATCGCGCCATCCCCGAACATGTGCTCGCGCCCGCCCAGGGTCACGGTCACCAGCGCCTTCTTGCCGCTCAAGCCGCCCTGATCGTAAAAGCGCTTGCCGCCGTAACAAATCCCCGACACCAGCACCCGATCGATCCAGCCCTTGAGCATGGCCGGCGCCGAGAACCAGAAAATCGGGAAATTGAGGATCAGCAGGTCAGCCCACAGCAACTTGTCGAGTTCCTGCCGGATGTCCGGCGCCAGCGACTGGCTTTTCACCCCCAGCCGTTGCTCCAGTGCATACACCAGGTACTCCGGATTTTCCCGCGAAGAAAAGTCATCGGCGCTCGCCACCGGGTTCCAGTTCATCGCGTACAAGTCGCTGACCTGCACCTCATGCCCTTGAGCTTCAAGGGTCGCGACGGCCTGGTCACGCAGGGCGGCGGTGAAGGATTTCGGCTCCGGGTGAGCGTGGACGATCAGTACTTTCATGACAATTCCTTAAACATTGACCAGCAGTGAGTTTGGAGTCGGTAACGCGCGCATTCAATGAGCGATCACACCTGAATCGCCTTCACTTCAACGAACTCGTTGAGCCCTTCCTCGCCCCACTCGCGGCCATTGCCCGATTGTTTGTAGCCACCGAACGGCGCCTGATAATTGAACGCCGCGCCGTTGAGGAAACACTGCCCGGCACGCAACTGCCGCCCAAGCGTCAAGGCGCGTTCAGCGCTGCCGGCCCAGACGCCGCTGGACAAACCGAACGGCGAATCGTTGGCGAGCTGAATCGCCTGCGCTTCATCGGTGTAGGGAATCAGGCACAGCACCGGGCCGAAGATTTCTTCCTGGGCGATGCGCATGCGGTTGTCGACATCGGCGAACAGCGTCGGGCTGGCGTAGAAACCACGCTCGAATGCCTCGGCCGTGTCGCCACCGCACACCAGCCTTGCGCCTTCCTGCTGGCCGACCTGAATGTAGTCACGCACGGTGCGCCGTTGCGCCGCCGAACACATCGGGCCAAGAAAGCTCTGCGGGTCCAGTGGATCGCCCATGCGCAGGCTTTGGGTTTCGGCGATGGCCAGTTCCACGGCTTCGGCGTAACGACTGGCCGGGAGCAACATGCGGGTCAGCGCGGTGCAGGTCTGCCCGGAGTTGATCATCACGTCTTGCACGCCGTAGCGTACGGCGGCGGCGAAGTTGGCGTCTTCGGCAATCAGCAGCGGCGACTTGCCGCCCAGTTCCAGGCACACGCGCTTCACCGACGGCGCGGCGGCTTGTGCCACGCGAACCCCGGCGCCGGTGGAGCCGGTGAACGACACCATATCGACGTCCGGGTGCTTGGCCAGCGCTTCACCGACCTTGGAACCCGGCCCGCTGACCAGGTTGAACACGCCGGCCGGCAAGCCGATGGCTTCAATCATCTGCGCCAGCAAAAAGGCGTGCAGCGGAGTTTCCTGGCTCGGTTTGACCACCACCGTGCAACCGGCGGCCAGCGCCGGGGCGAGCTTGCCGATCAGTTGATGCAGCGGGTAATTCCACGGGTTGATAAAGGCGCACACGCCCACCGCTTCGCGAATCACCAGCGAGTTGCCGACCTCACGCACTTCGTCCATCAGGCCGGCCAATTCGACGTACTGCTCGAGCCCGATGATCGGGCCGTCGACTTGCACGGAGCGACACCATTGCACCGGCATGCCCAGTTCAGCGGTGATGACCGACGCCATCTCGTCAGCCCGCGCGCGCAACTGCTCGGCGAGGGCGCGGATGTAACCGGCACGCACACTCGACGGCGTGCGCGACCATGAACTGAACGCCTTGCGTGCGGCGGCCACCGCGTGGTCGACATCACGCTCATCGCCCAGCGGCACCGAGCCTGCGATTTCCTCGGTCGCCGGGTTGATCACCTCGGCGATGCCCTGCCCCGACGGGGTTTGCCAGCGGCCATCGATAAACAGCGCTTTATGGTTATGCATAAACCTGAGACTCCAGCAATTCAGTGGCGCAACGGGTGATGCGCTGGCAAGCGTCACGCAGCGGCTCCGCGCCCAACACCAACCCCAGGCGAATGTGCCCGGCAGCGCTCGGGCCGAAGGCTTCACCGGCCAGCACCGACACGCCATGGCGGTCGAGCAAGCGGTCGGCAAACGCCTGGGCGCTGAGCCCGGTGTCGCGGATATCGACCATCACGAACATCCCGCCATCGGGTTTCAAGGCCCGCACGCCGGGGCAATCGGCCAGGCATTCGCAGACCAGATCACGGCGTTGGCGATAGGCTTCACGCATCGCCTCCAGCTCGGGCAAGTTGCTTTCGAGGGCGACGACGGCGGCGTCCTGCACGAAGTCCGGCAAGCCATAAAGCATGCAGAGTGCGAGGTTTTCCAAATGTGCAGCGAGGGCCGGTGGTGCCACCGCCCAGCCGATTCGCCAACCGGTCATGGCATGGGATTTCGACAGGCTGTTGAGCGTCGCGGTGCGCTCGGCCATACCCGGCAAACTGGCCGGGCTGACGTGCTCGCCGTCGAACAACAGCTCGCTGTAGACCTCATCGGAAATCAGCCACAGGTCGTGGGCGATGCACAGGTCGGCCAACGCTTGCCACGTGGTGCGGGACAAACTGGCGCCCGACGGGTTGTGTGGACTGTTCAGCGCCAAGGCCCGAGTGCGCGGCGTGATGCGGGCGGCGACATCTTCAGGCAGCACGCGGAAACCGTTTTCCGAACGCACCGGCACTGGAATCACCACCGCGCCACAGGCACCGAATACGGCTTCATAGGTCACGTACATCGGCTCGGCGACAATCACTTCATCGCCAGGGTTGAGCACGCACTGGGCAACGCTGAACAACGCGCATTGCGCGCCGGCCAGGACGATCACCTGATCAGCCGAGACCTGCTGACCACTGCGTCGTCCGTAGTGCCTGGCGATGCTTTCGCGCAAGGCACGTTTGCCACGCACGTCGGCGTAGTGGGTGTTGCCGGACAACAGGCTGTCGATGGCCGCCTGCACAATCGGCGCCGGCGTGTCGAAATCCGGGTCGCCGACCGACAGCAGCAGAATGTCTTCACCCTGCTCTTGCAGCGCGAGTGCGCGGTAATGAATGTCCCACGCGGCAGCGCCGTCCCCGGCGATACGTTGTGTCAGATCGGAAAAGCGCATGGCGATACCTCTGCCAGAAAATGAAAATCAGTGCGCGCACGCCTGCTTGAGTTCGATCAGGGTCACGCCGTTGCGCTTGAAGCCGTGGCGCAGATCGGTTTGCAGCTCGGCCAGGCTTTGCGGCTGGTTCACGGTGCAGCCGAACGCACGACCGAGGGCAGCGAAATCCGGGTTGCGTGGCAGTACGCCAATCGGTTCGATGTCGAGCCCGAGCATGTCGTCGCGAATCTGGCCCAGCGCGTCGTTGTTCCACAACAGCACCACCAGCGGGCTGTCGAGCTCTTCGACAGCGGTCGCCAGTTCTTGCGCGGTGTAGAGGAAACCACCGTCGCCGACCAGCACCAGACCCGGCCGCTGCGGCGCGCCGAACTTGGCGCCGATACCCGCCGGCAAGCCATACCCCAACGTGCCGTAACCGGTGGGGTGCAACCAGCTGCGCGGTGCCAGGCTGTTGAAGGCGTAGTTGCCGGTGTAGGCCAGTTGAGTCATGTCGGTGCTGATGAATGCATCGGCCGGCAACTCGGCGGCGATACGGTCGAGGATCGCCTGGTGGATCGACTGTAACGGGCCATGACTTGCCTTTACGGCTTCGCGCAACGCCGCGACGGCAGCAATCGCTGCGCTGACATCACGCGCAGCGGACGGCAGACGTTCCAGCAGCGCGGCGAGGGTTTGCTGCGCATCGCCGTGCAACGCCACCGCGCACGGGTAGAAGTCGTTGAACTTGCGCGGGTCGATGTCCACGCGCAGCAGTTCGGCATTCAGCGGCAAACGCTCGCGCCAGAAATCGGTGTCGGCCATTTCGGTGCCGACCGCCAGCACCACGTCGGCCTCGGCGATCAGGTTCCAGCCGGGTTCGACGCACAGGGTCGAGCCCGCGTTCAGCGGCGCATCCGGCGGCAGCAAACCTTTGCCGGCGACGCTGGTGAACAGCGGCGCGGCCAGTCGGGTGCTGATGTCTTGCAGGGCTGGTTGCGCATTCAACGCGCCGCCACCGGCAATGATCATCGGCCGCTTGGCGTTTTGCAGCTTGGCCACGGCCTCGTCCAGCGCTGTGGTTGATGCTGCACCGCGCCCCGGGCGACGCACGACGTCGTTGCTCCAGTCGCGGCTGATTTTTGCGGACAACACGTCCAGCGGCACCGAGATGTGCACCGGGCGCGGACGCTCGCTGTCGAACACCGCGTAGGCGCGGGCGATCAGTTCCGGCAGGTCCTCGGCGCTCAATGCGACCGCCGAGAACGCGGTGATGGGTGCGGTGATCGCACGCTGGTCCTGGGTTTCGTGCAGGCAGCCCCAACCCTTGCCGAGGCTGGCGGTGTGGTTGACGCTGGAAATCACCAGCATCGGAATCGAGTCGGCATAGGCCTGGCCGATGCCGGTGGCGGCATTAGTCACGCCTGGCCCGGTGATGATGAAGCACACGCCCGGTTTGCCACTGATTCGCGCATAGCCGTCGGCCATGAAACTGGCGCCTTGCTCGTGGCGGGTCAGGACGTGGCGAATGCCGCTGCCGGGCAAGCCGCGATACAACTCCAGCGTGTGCACGCCGGGAATGCCGAACACGGTGTCGACGCCGTAGTTGGCCAGCAGACGCACCAGGGCCTGGCCGCCGGTCAATGTTGTGGTTTGCATGTTCACATCCTCACTCGTGGCCAAGGCGAATCAACGCATCGACCGCAGTCGTGCCAGCGGCACCGACCAACAATGGGTTCACATCGAGTTCCAGCAACTGCCCGGCGTTCTCGCAGGCGTAATCGGCCACCGCACGGATTGCGGCGACCAGCGAATCCAGATCCGCCGCTTCCCGACCGCGAAAACCTTGCAGCAACGCGGCACTGCGCAGGCTTAAAACGGCCTTGCGGATGGCGCCATCGGTAGTCGGCAACAGCAGGCTGCGACTGTCCTTGAGCAACTCCACCAGAATCCCGCCAGCGCCGATGACCAGGGCCAGGCCGAAGTCATTTTCGCGCTTGATGCCGACGATCAATTCAGCCAGCGGCGGCTTGGCCATCGGCTCCAGCAGCACTTGATCGAACGGCACCTGCGGTGCGTACTCGGCAATGCTTGCGCGCATTTTTTTCAGGGCGGCGCTCAGGGCGGTGGCGTCCTTGATATTCAGCGCCACGGCGCCGGCCTCGGTTTTGTGTGGCAGTTGCGCGCTGACCGCTTTCAGTACCAGCGGATAACCCAACACGTTGGCGTTACTCAGCGCGTTGTCCGGCGTGCTCAAGACGCCGTTGGGCGTCGGCAGGCCAAAGGCGCGCAGTGCTTTTTTCGAATCCCACTCGTTGAGCAGGCGCCCTTCGCCGACCAAGGCGTGCGGACAGTGCGGCACCAGCGCCGATTCACCGAGCGCCAGCAGTGCCTGACGATTGCGCTGATAACCGGCAATGCGCCCCCACGCCGCCAAGCCGTCTTCCACACCTTGCAACGCAGCAACGCCTTGCGCATGCAGACGATCACGAGCGTAGGCCGGCAGCAACTCAGGAAACGCCGAAGTGACGAAACCGGTCTTGCCGTGGCGCACCAGTGCGGCGCAAAACAGCTCCAGCAGCAGGTCGCATTCCTTGCGTTCGCCGGTGAACTCCGCCGGGTAATCGAGCACCAGCATCGCGGCGTCGGCTTCGGTGCGCAGGGCGCTGTCGAGCATGCGGTTCAAGGCTTCACCGTCGCCCCAGATCGCCGTGGTGAAATCCAGCGGATTGACCAGGTTGGCGTAGGTTGGAAGTACCTGTGCCAGCTCCCCGACCTGACCGTCATCGAGTTTGGGCAGGCTCAAGTCATTGCGTTCGGCGTAGTCGGCAATCAACCCGGCGTCACCACCGGAACAGGCCAGCGCAATCAGGCTATTGCCTGCCGGTAACTGGCCGCACGCCGCCGCTTTCAGGGTTTCGACAAAACTCACCGGGCCGCTGACACGGATCACGCCGAGGCGCGCAAACAGACTGTCGTACAGCGCATCCGAGCCGGACAGCGAACTGGTGTGACTGAGCGCCAGTTCCGCACCGATCTGCGACACGCCGGTTTTCAGGGCGATGATCGGGATGCCTTTCTCCAGCGCCTTGTGTGCGGCGCGAGCGAAACCCGGTACGTTTTTCAGGCCTTCGAGGTGCAAGCCGATGGCGGTGACGCGCGGCTCATCGAGCAACACGTCCATTAATTCGGCAATGCCCAATTGCGCCTGATTGCCGACCGACGCCATGTAGGCCACCGGCAGCGAACGGTCGCTCATCGACAGGTTGTAGGCGAAGTTGCCGCTCTGGGTCAGGACGGCGACGCCCTTCTCCACCGGTTTTCCGCCATGGGCCACCGGCCACAGCGCGGAGCTGTGCAGGTAGTCGAGCAAGCCGTAGCAGTTGGGGCCGAGCAACGCCATGCTGCCGGCGGCTTTGAGTAATTGTTGCTGCAAGGCCTGGCCTTCCGCGCCGGTTTCGGCAAACCCGGAGGCGTAGCAAATCGCCCCGCCCGCGCCTTTGGCCGCCAGTTCGGCGACACAGGCCAGGGTCAGCTCGCGGTTGGTCGCGATGAACACCGCGTCCGGGCCGCAGGGCAGTTCGGCGATGCTGCGCACACACGGCACGCCTTCAAGCGTGTCGTGCTGCGGATTGACCAGCCACATCTCGCCCAGGTAACCACCTTCGGCGCAGCGCTTGAGCGCGCGGGCCATGCTGCGGCCACCGACAAACGCCAGATGGCGCGGCGCGAGCAGGCGTTTGAGGTTGTCACGAATTGTCTGCGACATAAAAATTCTCCGGGCCGATCAGCGCAACAGCGGCCGCAGCAATTCGCGGGAAATGATGTGGCGCTGGATCTCCGAAGTGCCTTCCCAGACACGCTCGATCCGCGCGTTACGCCAGATGCGTTCCACCGGGCATTCATCCATCAGGCCCATGCCACCGAAAATCTGCACCGCCTCATCAGCGACCTTGCCGAGCACTTCACTGGCGAACAGTTTGGCCATGCCGGCCTCGCCATCGGTCATGGTGCCCTGGTCCATTTTCCATGCAGTGTGCAAGGTCAGCAGCTCGGCCGCGCGGATCTGCGTGACCATGTCCGCGAGCTTGAACGAGACGCCTTGATAGGTGCCGATCGGCTGGCCGAACTGCTTGCGATCCGCCGCCCATTGCAGCGACACATCCAGCGCCCGTTGCGCCTGACCGACACAGTTGGCGGCGACCATGACGCGCCCGGCGGTCAGCCAGGCGTTGGCCACGTCCCAGCCCTTGCCGACTTCGCCGAGCACTTTGGAAGCCGGTACGCGGCAGTCGTCGAAGAACATTTCGTAGGTGTGATAACCACGGTTGCTCACGCACTTCGGACCACGGCGGATGGTCATGCCCGGTGTGTTGCGGTCGACCAGAAACGAGGTCACGGCGTTGCGCTGGCGACCGTTGTGTTCGTAGGTGTCGGTCACCGCGAAGACGATGGCGAAGTCGGCATGGCCGGCGTGGCTGATGAAGTGTTTGCTGCCGTTCAGAATGAAGTCATCACCGTCGCGGACGGCGCGGGTCTTGATCGCGTTGGCGTCGGAACCGGCACCTGGTTCGGTCAGTGCGAAGCAGTCGATTTTCTCGCCCTGGATGCACGGCAACAGGTAGTCGTTGATCTGGTCGCCGGTGCAGGCCATGAGGATTTTCGACGGCCGGGCGACGAACACATGCAACGCCCAGGAGACCTTCGACAGCTCACGTTCGATCAGCGCCTGAGACAGGTAGTCCAGACCGCCGCCGCCGACTTCTTCCGGCATGTTGAAGGCATAGAAACCGGCGGCGATGGCCTTGCCGCGAATCTGTGCCGCCAGCTCCGGGGAGACTTCGTCGGCACGGTCGACCGCTTCCTCATGGGGCAGCAGTTCCTTGGCGACAAAACTGCGTACCGCGTCCACCAACATTTCTTGTTCTTGGGTCAGTTGGAAATTCATGGGGCTACCTGTTGTTCGTGTGCTGGAGGTGGTGTCGGGGCTTAGCGACCGATGAAGTTGGCCGGGCGTTTTTCGATGGAGGCGCGCAGGGCTTCGTTGCCGTCTTCGCTGCGACCGCACAACAGGCCGGCGGCGAGTTCGGCCTGCAGTTGCTCCGGCAGGCTGCGTTGGGCGCCTTCACGCATGAGTTTTTTGGTCTGGGCAAACGCGAAGGTCGGACCGTTGGCCAGGCGGGTGGCCAGTTCAGTGGCGACGTCGAGCAGTTGCTCATCGGCGCAGACTTCACCGACGAGGCCAGCGACCAAGGCACGGTCGGCGCCCCACAATTCGTCGAGGAACAACAGGCGTTTGGCTTGTTCGGTACCGATCAGCCGTGGCAGATGCCAACTGGCACCGGCGTCCGGCGAGTAGGCCATGCTGGTGTAGCCAGCCTTGAAGCGCGCCGATTGCGCAGCGATGCGCAAATCGCAGCACAGCGTCAGGTCCATGCCCGCGCCGACGGCGGTGCCGTTGATGGCGGCGATAGTGGGTTTTTCCAGACTGTACAAACGGCTCATCAAGGCGTGAGCGGTCTCGGTCCAGCCGTAGGTTTCGAGGGCGCCACGGGCTTCGGCTTCGGCCCACTCGGCCAAGTCGGCACCGGCGCAGAAACTGCGACCACTGCCGGTCAACACAACCACTCGCACGGCGGGGTCGGCGTTGAATTGGTCGAGCAAGGCGTGGAGGGCTTTCAGGGTCGGAATGTCCAGCGCATTGCGCTGGGCGGTGCGATTGAGGGTGATCCAGGCAACGCCGGCTTCGACCTGACTGAGCAGAGAAGAATGAGTAGTCATGCGAATCCTCGAATTATTGTGATTGGTCTGAGGTGATGCGACTTGAGGCCATACTAAACGAGTGTTCAGTAAGGCGGCAATCGGCAGGGAAATGAGCTGTAACAGCTTAAAAATATATATAACTATTTGTATTTATAGGATTTATTTTATTAATCCGGTGCCCTGAGGATGGCGCTGTTACAACTTCGAACAACTGCCTACAGCCCACCGCAAAACAAATGTGGGAGCGGGCTTGCTCGCGAAGAGGGCCTGTCAGTCAACATTGATGTCCACTGACAGACCCCTTTCGCGAGCAAGCTCGCTCCCACAGGGAATGCGTTTTGAATCAAAGATTTAAGCAGTCGGCAAACTCGGCGCCAGCAGCGCTTCGCGCTTGCGATGGATCAGGAAGTACGCGCCATAACACAGCGCAATAAATCCAAAGCCCCAGTACAACGAAGGCCGTTGCGTTTCATCCAGTGCTAGGAACACAAAAAGCGAGCAGCACAACGCGATGCACGTCAGCGGCAGCAGCGGGAACCACGGTGCGCGGTATTTCAGATCGCTGAGCTTGCCGCCATCACGCAGATACGCCCTGCGGAATTTGTACTGCGCCAGCGCTATCACAATCCAGGTCACCGTGCCGGACATGCCGCTCACCGCCATCAGCACCATGAACAGCGTGTCTGCCGCGACAAAACTGGTCATCAGCGACACCAGCGCAAAGCACAAGGTGATGCTCAGCGCCCGCAACGGGACGCCGCGCTTGCTCAAGGGCGACAGGCTTTTCGGCGCCATGCCGGTCTTCGACATCGCCCACAGAATGCGCGTCGAGGCATACAGGCCGGAGTTGCCCACCGACAGAATCGCCGTGAGGATCACGAAGTTCATCAGGTCAGCGGCATAAGGAATGCCGACCATGTCGAACACCTGTACAAACGGACTTTCCATCAACCCGGCCTGCTGCCACGGCACAATCGCCGAGAGCACCACAATTGCCAGCACATAGAAAATCAACACGCGAAACACCACGTTGCGCACCGCGCGCGGGATGCTTTTTTCCGGTTGATCGGTTTCGCCAGCGGCCACCCCCATGATCTCGCAGCCCTGGAAGGCGTAGACCACGGTCATCATCACCGCGAACACCGCCGACAGGCCGTTGGGGAACAGTGAGTCGCCGATCAGGTTGCTCGTCATCGGCGCCGGCGCACCGCTGGTCAGCGGGATGGCGCCGAAGATCACCAGCACGCCGACGACGATAAAGCCAAGAATCGCCGCGACCTTGATCCCGGAGAACCAGTATTCCGCTTCACCGAAGGCGCGGGTCGCCAGTGCGTTCAAACCGAACAGCACCACCACGAACAGCGCCGACCAATACCAGATCGGCACCGCCGGAAACCAGCGCGTCATCAACATGCCCGCCGCCGTGAACTCCAGGCCCACGGTGGTCGCCCAGCTCATCCAGTACACCCAACCGATCATGAAGCCGGTGGCAGGTCCGATGAACTTTGTCGCATGAGTTTGAAACGAGCCGGACACCGGCATTTGCACGGACAGTTCGCCCAGGCAAACCATCACCAGGTACATCAAAAAACCAGCGACCAGATACGCCAGAATTGCGCCCACCGGCCCGCCCTGATTGATCGTTACGCCGGAGCCCATGAACAGCCCGGTGCCGATCACGCCGCCCAGCGACAACATGAAAATGTGCCGGCTTTTCAGGGCGCGGGTGAGTTGGATGCCTTTAGTTTCGGTAGATTCGCTCATGTCCGCCCCTCAATAGTCAGCAAGGTGGGCGGCATGGCGCGGGGAAGGATCAGCTTTACGGCAGTTCATTATTATTATCTCCAATAAGCTTCGAAGACCGCGCTGTGGCGGTTGCCTCGATTATTGGAAGCGCATGTAAGGTCTGGTTGACCGTAAAGATCGAAGTTGTAAAAAGTCGTAACGAACTTGTACGTCAGCGCTGCAAAAGGTCCGCCAGCGTCTGTTGCGAGACCCGCAGTTGCTCCTGAACCTTGGGCGCCAACGCCCGCAATGCCGACTCGTCGTTGACCATCGCGGCCTCTTCCAAGGCGCGCAGCACATTGGCCAACGCGCGAAAGCCCAATGAGTCGCTGCTGCCGGCCAGTCGATGCGCGAGGTGCGCGACTTCGGTACAGTCGTCGGCCTCGATGGCTTCGGTGAGTGCGTCGCGATGCTGATTGATCGAGTCGCGCAACACCGCCAGCAAGCCCTGAAGTTTCTGTTCCCCGAGCAACGTGCGATGGGTGTCCAGCAGCGGCCAATCCATCGCCTCGTCATCCGGTTGTGGCGTGGACACCAGCAGTTGCCCGGCGAGCACTTGTCGCAGGTTTTCGAGTTTCAGCGGCTTGGCGAGAATGCCGTCCATCCCGGCCTCCAGGTACCCGCGCATCAAGGCCGGCTGCACGCTGGCGGTCAGGGCGAAGATCCGCGCCTGACGGTTCGGGCCTTGGTTGTGGCGGATCAGTTTGCACAGTTCGACGCCGCTGATACCCGGCAGGTGCACATCGAGCAGGATCAAATCGAAAGCCTGCGCGGCACAGTGCACCAGCGCCTGTTCGCCTTCTTCGGCAAGCCAGACCTGATGCCCGTCGCGCTGCAACAAACCGCTGACCACTTCGCGGTTCAGCGCTACATCCTCAACCACCAGCACCTTGAGCGCCTGCACGGATGCGCTGCTCAGCGCCGCAATGGAGATGCCGGCAGACGCCTGCAACGTCAGTTCGAACCAAAAGCAACTGCCCCGCCCGACGTCGCTTTCAACACCGATCCGTCCGCCCAATTGCTCGACCAGATGTTTGCTGATCGCCAGCCCCAGCCCGGTTCCGCCGAAGCGTTGCGCCACCTCTTCGCTGGCCTGGGTGAAGCGCTCGAAAATCTTCTCCTGCATGGCCGGAGCGATGCCGATGCCGTTGTCCGTCACGCTCACGCGCAGCCGTTGTCCGGTCTGTTCCTGATCGTGAGTCAGTAGCGCGACGTCGACCTCAATCTTGCCGCCTTCGGTGAACTTGATCGCGTTGGCCAGCAAGTTGCTCAGCACCTGACGCAAGAATTGCTCGGCTCCATGATGCCGCTCGAGGACCTGCGGATCGATTCGACAGTGCAGCGTCGTGTCGTTGCTCAGCGCGCGCGGCTCCAGCAGCGTCAGCACTTCATCGAGCAGTTGGCGGATCGAGAAGTCGACCGGTTCCGGGTGACTGACACCCTCCTCCAACCGAGCGAAATACAGCACTTCGTTGAGAATCGACAGCAGCCCTTCGCCCGCCTTGTACAGCGCATCCAGACGTTTGCCGTCGCGCTCATCCAGACGTGCACCGCGCAGCAGTTCGGCCATCCCGAGAATGCCGTTGAGCGGTGTGCGCAACTCGTGGCTCATGGTCGCCAGAAAGCGCGACTTGGCGAGGTTGGCGGCCTCGGCTTCGTCCTTGGCGCGCATCAGGCTGGCGGTGCGACGCTCAACCAGCCGCAGCAGTTCATCGCGGTTATCTTGCAGGGCCAGCCGATCCGTTTCACGGCGGTCAATGTCACTGAGAATCGCCCGGCGCATATCGTCCAGCGCGTGGGCCACGGTGTCGATTTCGTCTTCGTGGGCGTGGCGGCGCTTGTCCAGGTGCAACGGCTCGTGCCAGTCGCCGGCAGCGATGCGTCGGGCAAACTCGGCCATGACTTGCAGGTGCCGGGTGACCAAGCGGTAGAACAGCCCGGACAACGCCACGGCCAGACCGCACAGAAACACGCTCATCCACAGCAGGCTGGTCAAACCGGTGGCGAACAGGCGCTGATGCACCGCGCCCAGATCGGTGCTGACCTCCAACTGGCCCAAGTGCCGTGAAGGCCCGGTCGGCGGCTGATAATCCAGTTCAAAACGCTCAATGCGCAACGGCCCGATCGGGTCGGCATTGCCTTGCAGCAGGTCGAAATCGGGGCTGATCAGGTGCACCCGCGCCACATCGGAGAAGTCCACCAACCCGCGCAACTGCACGTTCAGTTGTTCCTGGTTCAAGTCCCAGAGACTGCGCTCCAGACTGGCCAGGTAACCGGCCCGAATCAGCTCCATGCGCGAGTCGATGTCGCGCATCTCGCGGCGGTATTCGAAGTACAGCTGCACAGTGCTCGCCAGCACGGTGAAACACAGGCTGAACAACAGAATGAACAACAGCAAGCGCCGCAACAGGCCACCCGGGCGCACGCGGATCATTGGGAGTTCACCGGCAGGTTGATCATGTCGCGGTAGGTGACTTCGCTTTCATTCAACCACTGCTCAACCTCCCCGGCATCGACCATGCGTTTGAGTTGCGCGTCGATCTCCGGCATACGATTGGCCAAGGGCGATTTGCGTGAGACGGCCACCCGCAAATAGTCGACGCTCAAGGCATTCGGTAGCGCGACGATGTCTTGCGCGCCCGGCAGGTTCTCGACGTAGAGCTGACCGGTGCGCCGTTCCGAAGTGATGAAATCGATGCGCCCGCGAATCAGTTTGCCGAAGTTCTGGCCGCTGTCAGACACCCATTCGATGTTCTGGTGTTGCGCAACCAGACGGTCGAAATCCACGCCGTAACTTTCACCGAACAACAACCCGCCACGGTAGTTGGCCAGGTCCTCCAGACGCTCGAATTTCACCGGGTGCTGACGGTTGATGAACAACGCGACCTCCTCACGCAACACCGGCACCGTCGAAAACACCATGCTCTGCTCGCGTTGCGCGGTGCTGTAGGCCAGCACCACATCGACCCGACCTTCGGCAGCGTCGAGCAGGCAGCGTTTCCAGTTGCCCAGTACGACAATTTCGACGTCGTAGCCCAAACGACCGAAGAGGTTCTTCACCACGCTCGGGGCCAGGCCGCGCACTTGCTTGCCGTCACTCCAGGAGATCGGCGGGTACACCGGGTAGTCGCAGTAGCGCACTTTTTCTGCGGTCATCGCGCTGTTCGCGGCCAGCGCCAACAGCAGGCCAAACATACGCAGCATCGGGCTCAGGCCGCCACGCTGGCAGTGAACAAATAACCGGCGCCGTGAATGGTAATGATCAACTGCGGCTCGGCCGGATCGTCGTGCAACTTGCGGCGTAAACGTCCGACCAGCACGTCGATGGAGCGATCGTTGGGCACCCATTCACGGTTGCGGATCTGGTCCATCAATTGATCGCGACTCAAGGTGTGGCCGCTGTTGCGCAGGAACACGCTGAGCAATTGGTATTCGCCGTGGGTCAGTAAAGTCTCGCTGCCGGCCGGGTCGATCAACCGTCGACGGTCGGTGTCGAGCGCCCAGTCAGCGAACTGTTTGACCGGTTTGGCGATGACGGTTGCCGGTTGCGGCGTTTGCGCGTGACGCACCCGACGTATCAGGTTTTTCGCCCTGGACACCAGTTCGCGAGGATTGAGCGGTTTGATCACGTAGTCATCGGCGCCGCATTCAAGGCCAACGATGCGGTCGATTTCGTCGTTGCGCCCGGTGATCAGAATGATCCCGACTTCCGAACGCACCCGCAGCTCCCGGGTCAGGGTCAGGCCGTCCTTGCCCGGCAGGCGGATATCGAGCATCACCAGATCGACCGTCTGGCTCGCCAGGAAAGTCTCGGCCAGCTCCGCCGTGGCGGCGCAATACACCTCGTAACCTTCCTGGGACAAGTAGGCCTGCAGCAGTTCGCGAATCAGCGGATCGTCGTCGACGATCAATACCCGAGGAGTCATCGCATGGTGTCCCGCGTGTGCCCGAAGGCGTGTTTCTTATTAGAGTGTTTTGTTGCTGTGGCGCCAGAGAGTATCGACTGCTGAACGACTGATCAACAGCCCGTCGTCTGGACGCAAAACCGCTGGCGGCCGCCTGCTTGCAATCCGTCGACCCACGCTTCGCAAATCTGGATGCCCTGCTCTGGGGTGAAGGTGCCGGGGTTGAGGCCCGACTCCAGCCACAAACCGTCGAGCAAGGCGCTGAGGCTGATGGCGGCCAGATCGGCGTCGAAATTTTCCCAGTGTTCTTCCTGTGCCAACTCGGTCAAGACCTTGCGCAGGATGCCGCGGTACTCGCCATAGGAATGTTCGTGCGCGAGGTTGATCGACTCGGCCGTACGCACCGCGCCCCAGAATGCCAGCCAGGCGTCGATCAATTGCGGGTCGAGTAATTCGGCGGAAAACGAACCGCGGAAGAACGCCGACAGTCTTTCACGGGCGTTGGGTGCCGCGTGGGCCATGGCCTCGCGCAGCAAGCTCATGACGCGGCCGGTAATCGCGCGGTAGGCCTCGGCCACCAGTTCATCCTTGCCGGAATAGTGATGGCTGATCAGCCCGACCGAGACACCGGCCTCGGCGGAAATCTTGCGGATCGAGGCCCCCTGGAAACCGTGGCGCTTGAGGCACACCAGCGTCGCCTCGATCAGATTGGCCTTGCGCAACTCCGGCTCCATGCGGGAAAAACGGGCTTCCTGACTCATGCGCGACACTCTCCGTGGATCAATCGTTAGGGACGCGTTGGGTTAATCCGCGCGCTGAACGACTGTACAGCAAGAGGGTGGGATGTCTCTAGTCGGTTGCATGGGTATGGGACCGCGGTGCGCCCATCGCGGGCAAGCCACGCTCCCACAGTTGATCTGTGTAAACCGGCTATTTGTGCCCGACACATAACCCTGTGATGGGGGCATAACATCCAGCATTGATGCCGCCTGACAGTCCGCCATCGCGAGCAGGCTCACTCCCACATTCGATCTGCGTTGCACCCGGTTATTTGGGCTCGCCACACAACCTGTGGGAGCGTGGCTTGCCCGCGATGGCGGCGGCACATTCAGCATTGATGCCACCTGACAGACTGCATTCGCGAGCAGGCTCGCACATTTGATCTGCGTCGCACCCGGTTATTGGTGCCCGACACATAACCCTGTGGGAGCGAGCCTGCTCGCGAAGACGCCAGCCCGATCAATAGAGGAACACAGGTCAATCCCGATAACCCGGCGCCACCCGATCAAGCAATCGCAGCATCGCAGCCCAGGCCAATTGCATGGCATCAGGGTCACTCAACTCGCCCTCTTCCAGCGGCCAGCCCGGATCATTGAACTGCCGCTCGGTGTGTTCGCAAACCTCCGCCGACGGCAACACCAACTCACCGGCAGCTTGTGCGGCAAGCTGGATTTCGCAGGCTTTTTCCAGGTAATACATGCGCAAAAACGCCTGGCTGACGGTCTCCCCCACGGTCAACAAACCATGATTGCGCAGCATCAACACCGGCTTGTCGCCAAGGTCCCGCACCAGACGTTCCTGCTCACTCATGTCCAGCGCCACACCTTCATAGTCGTGGTAAGCGACGCGGCCATAGAACTCCATGGAAATCTGGTTCACCGGCAACAACCCGCACTTCAACGCAGCCACCGCGCAACCAGATTTGGTATGAGTGTGCAGCACACACTGCGCGTCTTCACGAGCCCCGTGAATCGCGCTGTGAATCACAAACCCCGCCGGATTCACCGGGTACGGCGACGCCTCCACAGCCCGGCCATCCAGGCCAATCTTCACCAAGTTGGACGCGGTGATTTCATCGAACATCAACCCGTACGGATTGATCAGAAAGTGATGCTCAGGCCCCGGTATGCGCACCGAGATATGGGTGAAGATCAGATCGGTCATGCGAAAGTGCGCGATCAATCGGTAACAGGCAGCCAACTCCTCACGCAGGCGTTGCTCGGTGGCACTGCGCTGAGAAAACGTGGCGATCTCGTTCATTGTTGTTAAGTCTCCAGGCTGATCGACTGCGCGAAACAGTAAGGCTGGACGCGCTGCCACGTCCAGCCGCTTGCGATTACTTGCTGGCCCAGGCGTTGAAGCGCTCTTCAAGTTCTTCACCGTGATCCACCCAGAACGCCACGTCCATCGACAGCGCTCCCTTCAGGTTTTGTGGCGCGGTGGGCACCCATTGCGCGAGTTTTCTGTCCAGTTTCGCGGCCGCTTCGGTATTGGTCGGGCCGTACGGAATCTGCTCGACGTACTTCACCTGCGCGTCCGGCTGATTAGCGAAGGCGATAAAACGCTTGGCCTGATCGACATGTTTCGAACCTTTGATGATCGCCCAGTAATCCATGCCATACAGACTCCCCGGCCAGACCAGCCCGAGGTGACTACCGTTTTGCGCGGCAGCGGCCACTCGTCCGCTGTAGGTCGAGGTCATCACCACATCCCCCGCCGTCAGCCATTGCGCCGGTTGCGCGCCGGCTTCCCACCACTGGATGTAAGGCTTGAGCTGGGTGAGTTTGGCGAAGGCGCGGTCGACACCTTGCGGGGTGTTCAGCACGGAATACACGTCCTCGACTTTCACGCCGTCGGCCAGCAAGGCGAATTCCAGGTTGTACACCGCGCGTTTGCGCAGGCCACGCTTGCCGGGGATTTTCTGCACGTCCCAGAAATCCGCCCATGACGTCGGGGCCTGCGCCAGTTTCTGCGTGTCGTAGGCAATCGCCACGCTCCACACCAGCGCCGCCGAACCACACGCCTGTGCCGCATCGGGTATCAATTGCTCGACGTGGCCGAGTTTGCTCCAGTCGAGTTTCTCGTACATGCCTTCATCGCAGCCGCGCATCAGGTCCGGGCCTTCGATCTGCACCACGTCCCAATCGGCATTGCCGGTGTCGACCATCACTTTGATCCGGGCCATCTCGCCGTTGTATTCACTCTGGATCAGCTTGCTGTGATCCGCGACGCTGAACGGCTGGAAAAACGCCACATCCTGGGCTTTCTGGCCGGCACCGCCGTAACCTACCACCACCATGTCCGGTGCTGCCTGAGCGCTGCCCAGGCCCATGGCCAGGGACAGCATCAAGGGATAAAAACCGTGCTTGAGCGTGTTCGATTTCATCAGTGGTTCCTCTTGCAGGTGCCACGCGACCAACGCCGCCGTGACCCATTTTTATTGTTGTGAGGTTCGCCCCAGGAGCGGGCGAAAAATGAATCTACTGCGAGCGCCAGTAAAAAAACAAGTTGATTTTTTACTACAGGTAAATTTCTATAGGCAAATAATAACAACGCCGAAAACCCGGCCTTTCGGCTTCAGCCTGCCTGGAGTACCTGCACCATGCCGTCCTCTTCCGCCGCTTTTGCACTTCTGTTCGAACCCTTGCAGCTGCGGGGCAAACGCCTGAAAAACCGCATCATGTCCAGCGGTCACGACACGTCGATGCCCACCGACAACCTGGTCAACGAGCAACTGATCGCCTATCACACCGCACGAGCCGAAGGCGGTGTCGGGCTGATCGTGCTGCAAGTGGCCGGGGTGCATGACAGCGCGCGTTACACCTCGCATGTGCTGATGGCGACCGATGACGCGTGCATCGAGGGCTATCGGAAAATCGCTGACAGTTGCCACGCACACGGTACGGTGGTGCTGTCGCAGATCTTCCATCCGGGGCGCGAAATCATGGAGTCCAGCGATGGCCTGCTGGCGGTCGCGTACTCGCCTTCAGCGGTGCCCAACGAACGTTTCCGGGTGATGCCGCGTGCGCTGGATCAGGCGATGATCGACGAGATCGTCGCCGGTTACGGGGCCGCGGCCCGGCGTTTGTATCAGGCCGGAATCGACGGCGTCGAAGTGGTTGCCAGCCACGGTTACCTGCCGGCGCAATTCATCAATCCACGGGTCAACCGTCGCACCGATGGCTACAACGGCGAGCTCGAACAGCGCCTGCGTTTTCTGCGCGAAGTGATCGCCGCCGTGCGCGCCAACACCGATGAACACTTCATCATCGGCCTGCGCATCTCCGCCGATGAACGCGATCCCGAAGGGCTGACCGAAGACGAATCCTTGTCGGCCGTGCAATCGCTGCAACCGCTGCTGGATTACGTGCACATCGTCGCAGGCACCTCGGCTTCCTTGGGCGGTGCGGTACACATCGTGCCGCCGATGGCGATCGAAGCCGCGTACCTGGCCAAGGAGGCCGGCACGTTCAAGGCTGGCCTGTCGATTCCGCTGTTCGTCACCGGGCGCATCAACCAGCCACAGGAAGCCGAATTGATTCTGTCGCGCGGTCAGGCAGACGTTTGCGGCATGACCCGCGCACTGATCTGCGACCCGCAAATGCCCAACAAAACCGACACCGGCCACGTCGAAGATGTGCGCGCCTGCATCGCCTGCAATCAGGCCTGCATCGGCCACTTCCACAAAGGTTTGCCGATCTCCTGCATCCAGCATCCGGAAACCGGGCGCGAGCTGATCTTCGGCCAACGCCAACCGGCGAAGCAACGTAAACGCATCATGATCGCGGGCGGGGGTCCCGCCGGCATGAAAGCCGCCGCCGTTGCCGCCCAGCGTGGACACGACGTGACCCTCTACGAGGCCAGCTCACAACTCGGCGGCCAGGTCTTGCTCGCGCAACTCTTGCCGAAACGCGCTGAATTCGGCGGCGCCAGCACCAACTTGCAACGGGAAATGGAACTGGCCGGCGTGCGCGTCGTGCGCAACACCCGCGTCGACCGGGCACTGGTGGAACGCGAACGGCCAGACATGGTGATCGTCGCCACCGGTGCCGAACCGTATTGGCCGGCGTTCGAGCGCGGCGGCGAATTGCAGGTGGTCGACGCTTGGCAAGTGCTGCGCGACGAAGTACAAATCGGTCGTTCGGTGGTGGTGGTCGACTGGCGCTGCGACTGGATCGGCCCCGGCATCGCCGAACGCCTGGTCCGCGCCGGGCATCAAGTGCAACTGGCGGTCAACGGCACTCATTGCGGGGAGAACCTGCCGCTGTACGTGCGCGATCAACTGGCTGGCGAACTGCACAAACTCGGCATCCCGATCACCCCCTACGCCCGCCTGTATGGCTGCGACGACAACACCGTCTACCTGCAACACACCGCCAGCGGCGAACCGATGCTCTTCGAAAACATCGACACCCTGGTGCTCTGCCAAGGCCATCAACCCGTCGATACCCTCGGCGCAGAACTGCAAGGCCTGGTGGAGTTTCGCCGCATCGGCGACTGCCTCGCCCCCCGCACCGCCGAAGAAGCCATCTACGAGGGTTTGAAAGTCGCCTGGGAGCTTTAAGGCTGTTTATACTCCGGGGTTTTGCAGACCCCGGTTTGGAGCACGCCATGAGCAACAGCAGCAAGATGCAGCCTGCCACCGGCGCGCCCACACAGGACAGCGCCGCCGCGCCGCACTTCCTTGGCACCCGGATTCGTGGCCTGCGCAAGCGCCGGGGCATGACCCTGGCCGAACTGGCGCAGATGAGCGAGTTGACGGCGGGGTACATCAGCCAGCTCGAACGCAACCTCGCCTATCCTTCCATCCCGGCCCTGTTCAACATCGCCCGCAGCCTGGGCGTGACCATTCAATGGTTCTTCGCCAGCGAAACGCAAACGGCGCCGGAAGATGACGGCATAGTCGTGCGTAAAAACACCCGCATGAGCGTGCATTACGAAGACGGCATCGTTGATCACTTGCTGACACCGCAGCCGAATCGGCAGCTGGAGATGCTGCACTCGCGGTTTCCGCCGGGGGCTTACAGTCAGCAGAGTTATAGCCATGAAGGTGAAGAGGCTGGGTATGTGCTGTCGGGGAGTTTTGAGCTGTGGGTCGGGGAACGGCATTTTTCGCTGGGTGAAGGGGATAGCTTTAGTTTTTCCAGCCAGGAACCGCATCGGTATGGGAATCCTGGGGATGTGGATGCGGTGGTGATTTGGGTGGTTACGCCGCCTACGTTTTGAGGGTTTGGCGTTGGCATTGGCTGTCGAATGTCAGCTCACAGGCTCTTCTGTTGAGCTGAATCGTCAGTAGACAGGATGAGCGGCGGCTGCGCTACCAGCTCTGAATCGGTGTCAGCGTTCGCTTGAGGTTGGGGTTTGGCGGTGAACAATGGGGCTAATAGTCGCCGTATACCTTCTTCAATGAATGAGAGAAGCCCGAAGGTGATGAAGCCGAAAATCAGCCCGGCGACCAGAATACTCAACGGGTGTATTCGGGAGGCATCGGTGCTGTCCATCATGTAAAAGAAGGCCTGAACACCGGCGGCCACGCAGGCCGCTACGGCTGTTATCAGCTTCACAGACAACCAAAGCCGTTGCCATCTGTTCATGCGTCCTCCGTCATCCGGATATTTGTTGTGTATTGCATGATAGCTAATGACGGGGATTTGCCTTCGAGCAGTCGCTTCCTGTTTTGGCGTTCAGGTTTTGTGTTGCTCGGTTAGCAGACTCCAGAATCGCGTCAATTACTGAGGCCATCAAGGTCGACTCCATGCAGGACATACGCTGCGGCCACTGCTGCCGCAAACTCGCCGCCGCCACCGGCTTCATCGAATTACAGATTAAGTGCCCGCGTTGCGGGGCACTCAACCACTTGAAGGCCCAGAGCCTCCCCCAAGCGTGCCGCGAGCATCCAGAACAACGAGTTCATGAATGCAGCAACCCACCCTTGGCAGCCTGTTCGCAGGCATAGGAGGCTTTGATGTCGGATTTGAAAACGCCTGTTACCGCAGCGCCTGGCAAGTTGAACTCAACCCGGTCAACCGGGCTGTGCTTGCCGATCGATTTCGCCATGCACGCCAATTTGAAGACGTGCGCCAGTGCGGCGCCCACAACCTGTCCCCCGTCGATGTCATCACTGCCGGCTTCCCTTGCCAGGACATCAGCGTCGCTGGGTGGTCCTTGAGAACGTCGTTAACCTGCTCGCTGTCAACGATAGCCAAGACTTTGAAACAGTCATCCGGACCTTGCGGACTGCGGGTATGTGGGATTTTGGCGAGTGCTTAATGCTCAATATTTCGGAGTCCCTCAGCAACGTCGCCTAATATTCCTGGTCGCAGGTTATCGACGAATGCCCCCCTTCGAGTTCCTGGCTGACGCCGCGCCAGTGGACGCAATACCTCCAGCGTCTCAATCGATCCAGTGGCCACGCCCCGCGAATGCCTGGGCTGCCAATACTCTATTGGCCAGCAAGGCCGGCTCCCAGATCGCTATGGGCTGTACCAATCTCGTCGCTCACGCGAACGGATGGGATCAGATGGCTGAGCGGCAGCGAACGGCTGAGGATGATGGGTTTTGCCTCGGACTGGATGCGGCCAACCTTGCAAAGGCTTTCGCTGCCGGAAACTATCCTTCCCGGCACCACCAAGATTGCGCGTACGCGCAGCCATCGATGAACTCAATGCCACTGAGTACAAAACCGGTCGCAGCCATTCCTGCAAGTGTTGCGTCCAGCAGCGCCGGCAATGGATCAGGATCCAGCGGCATCCCCACCACGACACGAGCGACGTTCGTGGCTCGTACCAGCTCTTGGCAGACCGATGAACTCACCATGACATTGCCTTTGATCGCGAGGTATCGGCGTCGTGCCTTAGCGTCGAGCGCGATGCCGCGTGACCTCATCGGAGTGACCAGTGCGTGCATATGGTGGCCCTACTCGTCGCTATCGATGTCGAGCATTGATTCCACCGCAAAGGCCAGCGCGCCATCAGCCAGCTCAAGCAGGCCCCTTAGGTCGTCGCTATCAATCAGCTTGTTTTCGTGCAGCGCGTAAGCCTGGGTCAGCAACGCCTTGTCATGAGCGCCTGGCTGGAGGAGCAACGCGGTTTTGTCTGCGAGCATGGTTTGCCATCGCGATAAATCCTGCTGTACCGCGGGGACTTCGGATGTGATTTTGGTTGTCATCGACTCGGATCCAGGGCGGCCAATACTGTATGTATATACAGTATATCCACGATCTTCGATTGACACCTCCAGATGTCGACGAAACGCCCTACAGCTATCAGAGAACGGGGTAGGACAAGTCGTACTTTTGACAGCTAATCAAGGGCAAAAAAAAAGCCCGTCTCAGCGGAAGCTGAAACGGGCTTTCCCCGCAATGACGACCGTTACTTCAGGTCGTCAAAGTGGTCTCGCAGGAACTCGTAAAAGCGAAACGCTTGAAACGATCTCCATACGAGGCTCAGCGTACGCAGCAAAAGCTTCATACGTTTTGGCCTCCAGGTTGGGGGCCAAACCTCCAGCGCACTTACCGGATCACGCGTGCCTTCGGGAAGACACGCCAATGTTTTCCGTGAGGCGGCCGGTTGAGTTCCCTCCGAACCATCATTCCGGCACGGGTGCAAAACCGTGTCAGAGGGGACGAAACTGTTATGTCGCCGGCCAAACCTCATCGCTGCACTGGCGTGCGAGCGACGGCATATTAACCTAGAACTCCAAACGCGGCAGTCGGATATGGGTGATCTTTTGGGCATCCAAGCGATGAACAGACATGTTTTTGTAAAACGTTATTTCTGTCAGAGTCTACTGGTTCTGATTCAACGCCGAACACCCGCTTCTGCACATTCATTTGCCCTCACCTGATGTGGCAAAATACGTTGCAGGGATCAGCAAAGCTTAATACCATGGCACCCACGCCAGTGTTTTCCCGTGAGATGTACCAAGTCCCAGCCGCAAGCTGAGGCTTACAAAAGAACCGCCCCGCAAAGGCGGTTTTTTTTCGCCTGCCTTTTCGGTCTTATCTGCATATGTGCCAACTCGGCCAGTGTCACACCGTGTGGAGCCGTGATATGGCCTTAGACCAAGCCACCTACGTGGCTGTGTTCAATTTGCGCGGCAACCGCCGGCTTTAATCACGCACACGGCCCCCTCTGACTGCGTTTTTTTTCAGAACATAGGATGGCTTCATGTCGAAGTTGTAGGCAAAATCCGAGACTTGCGTAAGAGGGTACGCTTGCTGAGTGTTTTGGCAGACTACCGTCTTGAAAGCCTTATATTCGGCGGGATACTCTCCAGACGTCGCTGCAAAGTCAGCGACCAGGTGTAGGAACCTGAAATGAATTAAGGCGTCACAGCGCCAATAAGTATTGCAGGCGCTTTTTTTGTGTCCGCAATAGCGTTCTATGGCGGCTGTGCGCGGGACACCTTCGGGTGTGCCGGGTGCCTTGATTCCCGGTATTCCTACCCTGCGTACGGTCGCCACCTTATCCCGTAGGAAGGACGGTAGCGACTCCCCCAATCAAGGAGCTGCAAAATGCAAAACAATGGATACCTTTCCAGCTATACATCCCACAACCACCTCATCAACGGAGGTGGCAAATGACCGACCCAACAGAAGCAAAAACCATTGGCTTCACCCCCTGCATCTATTGCGTAGACCAACCACTGTTCCACGTCAGCGCCGGCGTTCCTGTCGATGCAGCACTGGCAATGGCTTCAGATCTGCTGTTCCTAGCCAAGGCGCTTACAAAAGACGCCGCCTATGACAGAGAAACGGACCGCTTTTCGTGGGCTGCGCACTATTTGACGGCAATGGGGAAAGCGGTGATTGATGACGTGGTCAAAGCAGTTACGCCGCGGCCTGTTAGACCGAGTATGAAAGTCGCAAAATAGCGACTATTCACTCCAGATGTTTGCCCCGACATTGTCGGGGCCTCTGAACAATTGACGCGGTGCATAAGCAGCGAACCTCCCCGCAGCAACACACCTACATTTTCGCGCACATCTCGACATCTGCCTGCGTCTTCACTTCCGTTTCAATGCCCAATCTGTATTTGCAGTAGTCGATGATGTCCTGGCGTAACTCATCGCTCAGGGTCTCTACCTTCCGGTAGTCACCGTCGTTAGCGTGAATGTTGAAGAACTTCATTCTCAACGTCGGCGTCTTTTTCACAAAGTAGATGGTGTTGACCTCACCGTCTGAAACCTCGTTGTAGTAGCCGATATTCAGAACCACCAGCAATGCAAGCACACCTGCTAATAGGAGGTACTTCATTCTGCGGCCGGACGAGGAGGTGGCAGAAGCTGCGTTTTCGTGCGGATGTTTCTGACCAACTCCATACCAATATTCCCCGGACAAATCTTGCCGTCTCTGTCTTGGCCTGGAAACTCTCTATGCCCACCAAACCGCTCAATGACAAATACACTTTTCAGAGCTTCCACCAGGTGCAGCAATGCGTCTATTTGCGGCGCAGGTATCACATTCGTTGTGTTGTAGCCCAAGTACTCAAGGGTTTCACGACCTTTGGCAACCATGTCACCGCCCTCTTCTGCGGTTGTCAGATTTTCCAAAAGGACGATGCCGATAACGCCTGTGTTGAATAGCTTGACGCTGGATGCCTGCAACCGAATATCACGGCCTTCTAAAACGGTGCCGTCACAGGCGATGCCGTAGTGATAACCGATGTCGTCGTATTGATTACCCATGTGATGCGCTTGAACGCCTTGCATCTGTTTGACTCCATCGGGCGTGCATTCGTACGAGCGGCCAGCATGGTGCAACGCGATCATCGTGTAGTCCCAGTCCTTTACCATGTTCGGCTTCCCTTTCACGGCGCCCCACGCTGAGCGCTCCGTGAAGCTGTGCCCAAGCGACTGCACCTTTTTAATAATCGCCTCGCGAGTGGCAGCACGGTCATTGACGGTGATCGGAACAGGGCACATGAACTCGCCCGGCTTGATCTCCTGCACAGTCGCCTCAGTAGCAAATTTGGCGCCCATTCAAACGCCCTCCGACATTTCGTGAAGGGTGCGCGCGGGTGCGCTGAATTTAATATGCAGGGATATTTTAGAGTCGGGTGAAGGTGCCTTCACGTGTGCGACACCGCTCGCATCGGTCACGCCCGGGATTTGCACACCATCAACAGTGGCGACAAATTCACGTAACGCCAAAGGCTGCCCAGTTTCACTATCGCTAACACTAAACGACTGCCCGAATAATTTTTGAAAGGACAAAGGTAGTGGCGCAATGAAAGGTACGGGGGTGTGACTGCTTCCAATAATGATGGTGCCCGAACCCGCTGTGACGGTGTTCCCATGAGCGCCAGTGCTCCCCACGGTCGCGGCATTCAATCCATTGATAAACACAGTGGTGGAAAACTCACCGACTATCGGGCTTGCGCATGCGCTCTGATCAGTTTTTCTGGCCGCGGCCAATCCATCAAAGAAAACATCTGGGGGAGCCTGTAACGATTGGATTTGTACCATGCCCAGGCAAGGGACACGCGGTAGGGTCAGTGATGCGGGCGGCAGGCTTTGCCATTTCAGATTCCTTTCTGGTTGCGCTTAATGAGGGCAGTAATGTACCACCGGACGTTTCGAAAGGCTCCAGCAGGACGGCGCACGCCGGTGTACAAACAAAAAACCCGGCACTAGGCCGGGTTCCTGTATTTCATTTGCTTCATTCATTATTGGTTTGACCAACAGCCCTACTCTATTTCCGTCAGGAGCGGATTATCTCTCTCGGAACTCATCGCGCTGGCTATGGAGGACATAGACCTGGTTGCCGGCGTGGTGCATATCCGCCGGGCATTGGTTGAAGGGGAGTTCAGGGTGGCTAAGGAGCGTACCAGATAGCGATTTGTGGAGCTGATTTGATCCAGCCCTTGATCTGATAAGGGAGATTGTCGTTGCGGGCCAGGAGTCGCCCTTCGAGAAGATCAATGTCATTCAGCGGAACAACATCACTACCAAAATTAAGGCACTGAGAGGTAGTGACCGGGTTAATACGATGGTGTTTCGCCCTAAATTTGCCCTAAACGAAACACCAGGAACGAAAAAGCCCTCGTAATCGTCAACGATTACGAGGGCTTAGTCTTATTCAATAATGGCGGAGAGATAGGGATTCGAACCCTAGGTACCGGTGAAGGTACAACGGATTTCGAATCCGTCCCATTCGGCCACTCTGGCATCTCTCCAACGGCGCGCATCATAACAACACTTTCGCAGGAAGCGAACCCCCCTAAGCAAAATAATTCTGTGCTATCAGATGCTTGCGTCGATTAAAGCGGTACGCCCAGACGATTGGCGACTTCTTCGTAGGCTTCGATGACGTCACCGAGGCCCTGGCGGAAGCGGTCCTTGTCCATTTTCTTGCCGGTGGCCTTGTCCCACAGGCGGCAGCCGTCCGGGCTGAATTCGTCGCCCAGGACGATGGAGCCGTCGTGGAATACGCCGAATTCGAGTTTGAAGTCGACCAGCAGCAGGCCGGCGTCGTCGAACAGTTTGCTCAGGACTTCGTTGACCTTGAGCGACAGTTCTTTCATGCGAACCAGTTGCTCGGCGGTGCCCCAACCGAACGCCACGACGTGGGATTCGTTGATGAACGGGTCGCCCTTGGCGTCGTCCTTCAGGAACAGTTCGAAGGTGTAAGGGTTGAGCTTCAGGCCTTCTTCGACGCCCAGACGCTTGACCAGGCTGCCAGCGGCGTAGTTACGCACGACGCACTCGACCGGGATCATGTCGAGTTTTTTCACCAGGCATTCGTTGTCGCCCAGCAGCTTATCGAATTGGGTCGGCACGCCGGCGGCTTCGAGTTTCTGCATGATGAAGGCGTTGAACTTGTTGTTCACCATGCCTTTGCGGTCGAGCTGCTCGATGCGCTTGCCGTCGAACGCCGAGGTGTCGTTGCGAAACAGCAGGATCAAGCGGTTAGCGTCGTCGGTCTTGTAAACCGATTTGGCTTTGCCGCGGTAGAGTTCTTCACGTTTTTCCATGATGGGCTCCGCTTGCTAAGTAGGTGGGCTAGGCGATGTGTCGCCAGTCGAGCCCTGAATCTTGATCGGCCAGTTGCAGCCAGTCGGGGTCGCACCCGAGGGTGTCGACAAAACATTGCCGGGCCAGCTGCGGCAGGTTGTTCTTGCTGCTCAGATGGGCCAGGACCAGATGTTGCAGGCCTTGCCAGCCCAACTCAGACACCAGGAATGCCGCCTGGTGGTTGTTCAAATGTCCCAGTTCACCGCCCACCCGCTGCTTGAGAAAGTACGGGTAGTGACCTCGAGCCAGCATGTCACGGCAATGGTTGGACTCGATCATCAACGCATCGAGGTCCCGATAGCCGTCCAGCACCGTGTTGCAATACGAGCCCAGGTCGGTCAGCAGGCCGAAGCGCCGCTCTCCGTCGCTGAAGACGTATTGCGTCGGCTCCTGTGCATCGTGGGCCACCGCAATGACGCCGATGCTCAGAGCGCCGATCTGCAGTTGCTCGCCGCCAGCCAGAAGGCCAGCCGGTTCAATCGGTTTGCGCATCCCGCGCAGGGTCCCGCGACTGAGGTAGACAGGCAGATTGTAGCGCCGAGACAGCAAACCCACGCCATGCACGTGGTCGGCATGTTCGTGGGTCACGAGTATCGCGCTCAACTGCGCAGGGTTCACACCCAGGCGCAGCAGGCGTTTTTCGGTTTCCCGCAGGGAGAAACCACAATCCACCAGCACGTACGTGTCATCGCTGGCTACCAGCGTGCCGTTCCCTTGGCTACCGCTGCCGAGAACGGCAAAACGCATGTGATCAGCCCAGTTTGTCCTGAATCTCACTCAACACTTTACGCGCCACGTCTGCTGGCGCCACGGTGTTGATGTTTTTCTCGACGGTCACCTGGACGTTTTCACCGACCTTGCTCAGGCGAACCTGATAACGCTCGGCACGGGCTTCAACTTCTTCCTTGCTCGGCGCGCTGCCGAACAGGCTACTGAAGAAGCCAGGCTTCTCGTCTTTCTTCTCGGCTTTTTCAGACAGGTTGATGTAGTACAGGCCCAGGCTGCGGTTGATGTCTTCAACGCGCCATTCGCCTTGCTCCAGCGCACGACCGACACTCGACCAGGCACGGTCCAGGTCGTTGCCGACGTTCAGCACCGGGTTGCCGCTGCCGTCTTCGCTCAGGCTGATACGACTTGGCGTATCGAAATCACGCGAAGCCAGCATGGAGACCGAACCGCCCTTCTCCGAAATGCGGCTCATGCTCGCGAGCATGTCGTCGACCAGTGCTGCGTCCAGGCCGGTGTTGACCGAACGGTTGGTGAAGTCCACATCGGCGGTGCTGCCGGCAGGACGCTCGGCGCTGACCACATAGATTTCACTGGTGTTGCGCTGCACGCCTGGCTCGATCCGCACTCGCACGCGGGTTTCGCTGTCGGTGGCGACACCGGCTGCGCTCAGGCGCTTGGCCATCGCTGCAGACAGTTCGTCGGAATGCTGCCAGGTGGTGGTGAACTCGCCGGTTTGCGGCTTTTGTTCATCCAGACGGAAACCGTTGTCCTGGAAGAACTGCACAGCCACTGGCCAGGCTTCGGCCGGAGGGTTCTGCGCCAGGATCGAACGCGAATCGCCGACTTTCTGCAGGGTGTAGGCACTGGCATCGGCCGACGCCGACAACGGCTGCGGACGAGGAACGATGTATTCGCCCTTGGCGGTGTCATCGGCCACGTTACGCGGGATCGGCAGCAGCGGATCCAGACGTTTGGCGGTGGTGACATCCGGTGGCAATTGCATGGGTGCTGTCTGTTGCGCTTCCAGGTAGTCGCTACCACGGTCACGGAAATAACCTTCCGGGCCCCAGACCCATCCACAGCCACTGGTGCTGGAGATAATCAAGGCAAGTGCGGAAAGTCCGGCCATTCGCTTCATGCGTTGTACTTCCTCAATTAAACCAGGACGCTGCACTGGCGCAGGGCCGTGCGAAGCGTTTCATGACAAGGTGTGCTCAGCCAGGTCAGCGGCAGGCGAATGCCTTCGTGCATCAGGCCCATTTCGACCAAAGCCCACTTCACCGGAATCGGGTTGGCTTCGATGAACAGGTCCTTGTGCAGCGGCATCAATTTTTCGTTGATGGCCCGTGCAGTCTCGGCGTCGCCCTTGAGCGCGGCCTCGCACAGGTCGGCCATTTCGCGCGGGGCGACGTTGGCGGTGACGGAGATGTTGCCCTTGCCGCCAAGCAGGATCAGCTCGACAGCGGTCGGATCATCGCCGGACAGCACGATGAAGTCCTTGCTCACGCCATCAAGGATTGCCTTGGCACGCTTCAGGTCGCCGGTGGCTTCCTTGATACCGATGATGTTCGGCACGGTGGACAGGCGAATCACGGTCTCGGCCTGCATGTCGCAGGAGGTGCGGCCAGGAACGTTGTAGAGGATCTGTGGAATGTCGACCGCTTCAGCGATGTGCTTGAAGTGCTGGTACAAGCCTTCCTGAGTCGGCTTGTTGTAGTACGGAACGACCAGCAGGCAGGCATCGGCGCCGGCCGCTTTGGCGTTGCGGGTCAGTTCGACGGCTTCGCGAGTCGAATTGGCGCCGGTACCGGCGATCACCGGAATACGGCCATTGACCTGCTTGACCACGGCCTTGATGACCGCGATGTGCTCGTCTACGTCGAGGGTTGCCGACTCGCCGGTAGTACCGACCGCGACAATGGCATGGGTGCCGTTTTCAAGGTGGAAGTCCACGAGTTTGCTGAGGCTGTCCCAGTCAAGACGCCCTTGTGCATCCATGGGTGTGACCAGTGCCACCATACTGCCCGCAATCATGAAACCGCTCCTGCCGGAAAAAGAGAGCGGTAATGGTACTGGCGCCAAGATGCTTGCACAAGCAAAGTACTGCGCTGCCGCCATTCCCCTTGGCGTTGCTTTTCGCTACCCTTCAGACTTTGATCGGTACTGATAAGCTCGTACGCCAGGTTCCAGCCTCCATTTACGGCATCACAAGCCCCGATCCAGCGTTGCCACCCCTCGCTCCGGCCTCACTGGAGCACGTTGCAACTTGTAGCTCGGGTTTTCTGAATTCGCATCCGCAGGCTCGTTCCCGGAAAAAAGCCCATAGACGTACCGACCGCTCATCGCTTTAGGAATGCTGCATGTCCACCCCCACAGTTCGCGAACAATTCCTTGTCATCAGTGCCCTCGGCGCCAACCCCATGGAGCTGACTAACGTCCTGTGCCGCGCCAGCCATGAAAATCGCTGCGCCGTGGTCACTTCCCGCCTGACCCGTCATGGCGAGTGCAGTGCGTTGATCCTCGAGATTTCCGGTAGCTGGGACGCCCTGGCGCGTCTGGAAGGCAGCTTGCCGAGCCTCTCCAAAAAGCATGCGTTCACCGTCAATGTGGTGCGCAGCGCGGCCCTGGAGAACCGTCCGCAGGCGCTGCCTTACGTGGCTTATGTCAGCTCGGCCTACCGCTCGGACATTATCAATGAGCTGTGCCAGTTCTTCATGGATCACAACGTCGAGCTGGAAAACCTGACCTGTGACACGTATCAGGCGCCGCAAACCGGCGGCACCATGCTCAATGCCACGTTCACCGTGACCTTGCCGGCTGGCGTGCAGATCAGCTGGCTGCGCGATCAGTTCCTGGATTTCGCCGACGCGTTGAATCTGGACGCCCTGATCGAACCGTGGCGCCCACAAAACCCAATGTAAGGAAGCTTTCATGGCCGTTGCCATCGACCAACCGGTTGCCGACTTCGAAGCACCCGCCACCAATGGACAGACCGTCAGCCTCGCGGGCCTTAAAGGCAAGCAAGTGGTGATCTACTTCTATCCGAAGGACAGCACGCCGGGTTGCACCACTCAAGGTCAGGGCTTTCGCGATCAGCTTGAGGCGTTTAAAGCGGCTAACACCGAAGTGTTCGGTGTGTCCCGTGACAGCCTCAAGTCCCACGAAAACTTCAAGGCCAAGCAGGCGTTCACCTTCGAGCTGATCAGCGACAAGGAAGAAGCGCTTTGCCAGCAGTTTGATGTGATCAAGCTGAAGAAGCTGTATGGCAAGGAATACATGGGCGTTGATCGCAGCACGTTCCTGATCGACAAGAACGGTGTGCTGCGTCAGGAATGGCGCGGTGTGAAGGTGCCGGGGCATGTGGATGCGGTGTTGGCGGCTGCACAGGCGTTGAACAAGGCCTGATTTTTTTGGTGCCTGTTCCGACGCTATCGCGAGCAGGCTCACTCCTACAGTTGACCGAATTGTTTTGACTGACGCGATCTAATGTAGGAGCGAGCCTGCTCGCGAAGAGGCCATCAGCCTCACTGAAGAACTAAAGCAGCGGCGCGACTTCCGGCTCCTTGCGCGGCCACGCATCGAGCACGGCCTTGAACAGTGTCGCCAGCGGAATCGCAAAGAACACGCCCCAAAATCCCCACAACCCGCCAAACAACAGCACCGCGCAAATGATTGCGACCGGGTGCAGGTTGACCGCTTCCGAGAACAGCAACGGCACCAGCACGTTGCCGTCCAGCGTCTGAATGATCCCGTAGACCGCCATCAAATAGATGAACTGATCGCTCCAGCCCCACTGGAACAGCGCAATCAGCATCACCGGCACGGTCACCACCACTGCACCGACGTAAGGCACCACCACCGACACGCCCACCAGCAAGGCCAGGAGCGCGGCGTAGTTGAGTCCCAGCACGACGAATCCGATGTAGGTCACGCCGCCACAGATGAAGATCTCGATGACCTTGCCGCGAATGTAATTGGCGATCTGTCGATTCATTTCGTGAGCGACGCGGGTGATCAACGCCCGTTCGCGGGGCAGGTAACCGCGCACCCACTGGCCGATCATCTCCCGATCCTTGAGGAAGAAGAACACCAGGATCGGCACCAGAACCAGGTAGATCATGATGTTTACCAGCAACGGCAGACTCGACAACGAGAACGTCAGCGCCCACTGGCCGAATTTACCGATCTCGCCCCGCGCCACTTCGATGGCCTGCAATACCTGCTCATCCGACACCAGATGCGGATATCGCTCGGGCAGCAGCAATAACAGCGACTGCCACTTGGCGAGCATGCCCGGCAACTCGTTGAACAGCGTAATCAGCTGATGCCACAGCAGCGGCACCAACACAATCATGAAGACCAGCAGCGCTCCCATGAACAGCGCGAAGACCAGCCCCACGGCGACGCCACCGGGCATGCGCAGGCGTTCGAGGGTGGCCACCAGGCCTTGCATGAGGTACGCCAGCACCATCCCGGCCAGTACCGGCGCGAGCATGCCGCCCAAGGTGAGCACGGCGGTGAATGCCAGCACCAGCAGCACCGCCAGCACCACGGCTTCTTCATCGGAAAAGTAGCGCTGAATCCAGTCGCGTAACACCTTGAACATCAATATTCCTTAGAAACGAACGCAGCCGGTTTCAGGCTTTTTTCAACCAGTAGCGGTAAACACCCGCCTCATCTTCTTCGCGAAGCAGCGTATGACCGGCCAATCGGGCAAAGGTGCGGAAGTCGCGCTGCGAACCCGCATCCGTGGCGATCACCTTGAGCACCGCACCGCTGGCAAGGCGATTGAGCTCCAGCTTGGCCTTGAGCAACGGCAACGGACAATTCAGGCCGCTGGCGTCCAGTTCGGCGTCATGGGCTAAAGCGTCGGTCATTGTTTCACTCCGGGTCAGGTGGTTGAGTTGCCTAGAATATCTGGTCCCAAGCCCAGTGTCCGGCTACAGTAAGGTCTTTGTCGACTAAGGCTTTGTGCATGACTTTTTTGCGCCCTACCCTGCTGACGCTCGCTTGCCTGCTCGCCTCACCGGGCTTTGCCGACGACTTGCCGTCACTCGGCGACGCCAGTTCTGCCATCGTCTCGCCGCAACAGGAATACCAGTTGGGCCGTGCCTGGCTGGCGCTGTTGCGCAGCCAGGTTGCGCAGCTCAACGATCCGCAGCTCAAGGACTACGTCGAATCCAGCGTTTACCGACTGGTGGAAACCAGCCAGGTCAATGACCGGCGCCTGGAGTTCATCCTGATCAACAGCCCACAGCTCAACGCCTTTGCGGCGCCGGGCGGGATTGTCGGGGTCAACGGCGGCTTGTTCCTCAATGCGCAGACCGAGGGCGAATACGCGTCGGTACTGGCTCACGAATTGGCTCACTTGTCCCAACGCCACTTTGCCCGCGGCATTGAAGCTCAGCAGCGCATGCAAGTGCCGATGATGGCCGCCCTGCTGGCCGGGATCGTGATTGCGGCGGCCGGTGCCGGCGATGCCGGGATCGCGGCCATTGCGGGCACGCAAGCGGCGGCTATTCAGGAACAACGACGCTTCTCGCGTCAGAACGAGCAGGAAGCCGACCGCATTGGCATCGTCAATCTGGAAAAAGCCGGTTACGACCCACGCTCAATGCCCTCCATGTTCGAGCGCTTGGGGCGCCAGTACCGCTTCGACGCCAAGCCGCCAGAATTCCTACTGACTCACCCGGTTACTGAATCGCGGATCGCCGACACCCGCAACCGTGCCGAACAGGCTCCGCAGGGCGGCATCGAAGACACCCTGCGTTATCAGCTGATTCGCGCGCGCGTCCAGTTGTTCTACGAAGAAACCCCAGGCTTGGGCGCCAAGCGCTTCCGTGCCCTGCTTGAAGAAAACCCGAAAAACGACGTCGCGCGTTATGGCTTGGCTATCGCCCAAATCAAGGGCGGCCAGTTGAATGAAGCTAGGGAAAACCTCAAGCCGCTGCTGGCCAAGTCGCCGAACGAGATCATCTATAACCTGGCAGAAGTCGATCTGGACATCACCAACAATCGCCTGCCGGATGCTCAATCACGCGTCGACCGGTTGCTCACGCAATACCCCGGTAACTACCCGCTGAATCAGGTGCGTGTCGATTTGCTGCTGAAACAGAACCGTACCGCCGATGCTGAAAAGGCGCTGGAAGGCCTGCTCAAGTCGCGACCGGACGATCCGGACGTGTGGTATCAGGTGGCCGAGACTCGCGGCCTGTCGGGCAACATCATCGGCCTGCATCAGGCTCGCGCAGAGTACTTTGCGTTGGTCGGCGATTATCGCCAGGCCATTCAGCAGCTGGATTTCGCCAAGCGTAAGGCTGGCAGTAACTTCCCGTTGTCTTCGCGTATCGATGCACGTCAGCGTGAACTGATGGAACAGGAGCGCATGATCAAGGACATGATGGGCTGACGGCTCAGTTGTAAATTACGCGCACAAAAAAACCGCCTCTTTCGAGGCGGTTTTTTATTCAGCCAACAACCGGTTTATTCAGCCAGTTTGAAGGTGATGAAGCTGGCACGACCCGAACGCAGAACCCGCATCGAGACCGAACGGTTCTTCGGCAGCGCCTTGGCAATCTCGGTAAACTCCTTGCTGGAGCCGATGGCCTGGTTGTTCAGGTGAGTGATGATGTCACCTGGTTGCAAGCCAATCAGCGAAGCTGGGCCGTCCTGAACTTCCTTGATCACCACACCACCTTTGAGGTCGTAGGTTTTCTTCTGTTCATCGGACAGTTCGGCGACGGAAACACCCAGACGATTGCTGCTCATTTCAACGCCAGACTTAGGCATTGCATCCAGCTCTTTACCTTCGTCAGGAATCGCGCCGACCGTCAGTTCGACGTTCTTGCGCTTACCTTCGCGAATCACTTCAAGATTAGCCTTGGCGCCCGCCTTCAGTGCGCCTACCAGGTGTGGCAAGTCGGCCGACATGACGATCGGCTGACCGTTCATGCTCAGAATCACGTCGCCCACTTGCAGACCACCCTTGGCAGCAGGACCGTCGTCCTGGATCTGAGCGACCAGCGCACCGGCCGGTTTCTCAAGACCAAACGACTCGGCCAGGTCCTTGTTCACTTCCTGAATCACCACACCCAACCAGCCACGGCTGACCTTGCCGCCGTCTTTGAGCTGATTGGAAACGTCCATGGCGACATCGATAGGGATCGCGAACGATACGCCCATGAAGCCCCCGGAGCGGGTGTAGATCTGCGAGTTGATCCCGACCACTTCGCCATTCAGGTTGAACAGCGGACCACCCGAGTTACCCGGGTTGATTGGCACGTCAGTCTGGATAAACGGCACATAGTTTTCGTTCGGCAGGCTACGCCCGATGGCGCTGACGATGCCTTGGGTCACGGTGTGGTCGAAACCGAACGGCGAACCGATGGCAACCACCCACTGACCGGCTTTCAGGTCCTGGGATTTGCCGAGTTTAAGCACCGGCAGGTCCTTGCCTTCAATCTTCAGCAGCGCCACGTCGGAACGTGGATCAGTGCCGACCAGTTTGGCTTTCAGCTCACTGCGATCAGCAAGACGCACGAGGATTTCATCGGCATCGGCAATTACGTGGTTGTTGGTCAGGATGTAGCCATCAGGCGAAATGATGAAACCTGAACCCAGGGACTGGGCTTCACGCTGGCGATCACCACGAGGCGAACGCGGTTGAGGCATGCCCCGCTCGAAGAACTCGCGCAGCGCTGGTGGCAGGCCTTCAAGGTCGGGCATTTGCCCGGACACTTTGCGGTCCGGTAGTTTCTGGGTAGTACTGATATTCACCACGGCAGGCGAGGCCTGCTCGACCAACTGGGTGAAATCAGGCAGTTCAACCGCTTGCGCAGTGACCGCCTGACCGAGCACCAGCACGGTGGCAAAAATGGAAAGGTAAGACTTCAAGCGTGGTATCGACATACGGCTCCCGTTACGACGAGCATGGTTAAGCGATATGGAGCAAGGAACACCGGGAACAATACGCCGGTATTTTTGTTCCGGGAACAACAAAACAAGGCCAGAGCCGTGAGGCTCTGACCTATAGAAAAATTCAGGATTTTTTGCAAATTGAAATGCTCACCAAACATTTCGACAATGGCTCACTACTTGGTAGCAGTGGCATCGGTGCGCATGGACAGCGCAATCCGTTCAGCGGTACCTATCGGGATCTCACCGACCACCGTCACCATCATTTCACCCTGAGGCGTGGTCAGACGGCGGGATACAGCAACGGTGGGACCCAACTGTGTGCGAGTGTCCGTCACGGTTGCGCCATTCAATGGCTCAAGGAACACCGAGAAACGCGCCAGACCGTCGTCATACATCAGACTGTTGACCTGTGTTTTGGTCTCCGGGTCCTTGCGAGCACTGCTGCTGGTCAACTCGAAACCGGGTGGTAACCAGTCCGAATGCCAAACCTGTGCAGCCTTGACGGCGGAAGCCTTGTCACTGTCGAGGGTGACAGCCTTGCAATCGTCGCCCGCCTGCAAGTCTTTGTCAGACGGCACGTCGGCGGTATCCAGTTGCGTGAACTGGAATCGCTCCAGCAACTGCCCTTTGTCATTAAGCAGCAATGACTTGAGCGGCAGGCCGGTTTCTTTATCCAGATGGAGCTCAAAACCGTATCGGTGCTGATCACGTGGCGTCAGTGAAACAATCACTGCCGCACGCCCAGCCACACGCGACTTGCCGATGACGGCAAGGTCATACCAATTCTTTAACTTCTGTGGATCCAGTGCACGAGCAGCGGAACTGGGTGAGTCACCCAATCCCGCTATCAGGGTGCCGCTGACGCATTGAGTACGCCCATCAATGCGCACGACTTCCTGTGCGGAGCCGTCGAGCTGGAGTAAACGCTCTCGGACTTTGCCATCCTGGACGCGATGCCAGATGTTATGGGTAGAAAAACTACCGTTACGCTCGTAAACGAAAGTACCGAAAAAGCTTTGCTGTTGCTCGGCCTGGCCCAGACGGGTCAACCAGTCCTGGGCTTCATCAGCGTGGGCTGGTACGACAAACCAGCCTGCGAGCAGAAGCGAAAGTAGAGGTATGGCGCGCATGATCCTCCTTAGCGGTTTTCCAGGCTTGCTGCACGAGCGTAAGGCAGAGCACTTTCAGTGCCTTTCAGCGCAGCTTGTTGAGCATGTTGGCGCAAGTAGCTTGGCAGACGCTGATCGTGCCAGCCTGGCTGACCTTGCAATACACCGCTGGCCATAGGGCCGGTGGCATCCGAGCTCTCATTGTAGCCTGCCAATACAGCTGGACCTTTGACCTGAGGAACGGCCAGACCCGGTTGATTGGATTGCTGAGCCAGTTCGACACCAGCGATCTCGTCCTGGTTGTACAAACGAACGCCGGCCAGTACAGCCAGTGTTACCGAAGCAGCTACTGCCAGGCGACCCAGGCTGCGCCATGGACCACGGGAGGCTTTTGCCGGTACGGCTTCGTCGGCCAACGCAGCAGACACTGCCGCAGCGATGTCCAGGCGTGGAAGCAGCAAGTCCTTGTGCATGACTGCCCGAGCGATTTGGTAACGAGCCCAGGTTTCACGGGTTTCAACATCGTCAAAGGCATTTAATACCCGACGCAATTCCAGTTCGTCCGCTTCGTTATCCATCACTGCGGACAGCGATTCCTGCAGGGCTTCACGACTCATGGCGTTCCTCTCTTGGCTGTCGCCGCTGTCTCAGTTTTCCTGCAACAACGGCTGCAGGGCTTTATCGATGGCCTCCCGAGCGCGGAAAATCCGGGAGCGCACGGTACCCACCGGACATTGCATGACGGCCGCAATGTCCTCGTAACTCAGACCATCGAATTCACGTAAAGTTAAAGCCGTACGTAAATCTTCTGGCAGTTGCTGGATGGTCCGATGGACGGTGCCTTCGATCTCATCCCGCAGCAATGCGCGTTCTGGCGACTCGAGATCCTTGAGGCCATGATCGCCATCGTAGAACTCTGCATCCTCGGAACTGACATCGCTATCCGGCGGCCGACGGCCGCGTGAAACCAGATAGTTTTTCGCCGTGTTAATGGCGATGCGGTAAAGCCACGTATAAAACGCGCTGTCTCCGCGAAAATTTCCAAGGGCTCGGTACGCCTTGATAAAGGCTTCCTGTGCCACATCCTGGGCTTCATGGGTGTCGTGCACAAAACGCACGATCAACCCGAGAATTTTGTGCTGGTATTTCAGCACTAGCAGATCGAAAGCTCGCTTGTCGCCACGTTGAACGCGCTCGACCAGCTGCTGATCCTCTTCCTGGGTTAGCATGAACACTCCTCGATAAGCTCGGAGGAAGCTTGCATAACTAAACGACCAGACTTGCAAACATAGACTCGGGCTTTTCGCAAAAGTTCTCCCCCTCCAAGCAAGTTTCCTGCGGGCTCTGATTTGGCACGCACGAAAAGCGCAGCGCGGGTTACCGGCTGCGCGAATAATCTTGTCATCAGATTCGCCAGCAAGGATCAAACTGCAGATCCTGCCCTGAAGCCGACACTGTTCCTTGAATCAGGCAACCGTCTATTGATCTTGAGCCTTTGGCAAAAGTTCCATTATTTATAACCGGACGGCGCCGACATTGTGCAACCGTGAATGGAAAAATACTGTTAAATCGACGATACAGTCGTCTTGTCGTCGATTCGGTCAAAAAACCATCCGACGAAGCGTCGGGTATCCCGTCACAGTAGTTTCACAATGCCATATGCGCTCGGGTATTGTGCCGCTCCCCCCCTCTATATACTAGTGGGCTGTGTGGCCGACTTGACTCGCCGTTCCAGCAGTCTTGCGCCAACCCCGACCCGGGTCGCTTTGAGCGGAATCCTGAAATGAGCCAACAGTTTCAACACGATGTTCTGGTGATTGGCAGCGGCGCTGCCGGTTTGAGTCTTGCGCTGACCCTGCCCGGTCACTTGCGTATCGCGGTACTGAGCAAAGGCGACCTCGCCAACGGCTCGACCTTCTGGGCTCAGGGCGGCGTCGCTGCCGTGCTGGATGACTCCGACACCGTCGAGTCCCACGTCGATGACACCCTCAATGCCGGCGGTGGCCTGTGCCATGAAGACGCCGTGCGCTTTACCGTCGAGCACAGTAAAGAGGCGATCCAATGGCTGATCGACCAAGGCGTACCATTTACCCGCGATGAACAATCCGGCACCGAAGACGGCGGGTTCGAGTTTCACCTGACCCGCGAAGGCGGCCACAGCCATCGGCGCATCATTCATGCCGCCGATGCCACCGGCGCCGCGATATTCAGAACGTTGCTGGCCCAAGCCAAACAACGGCCCAACATCGAATTGCTGGAACAGCGCGTCGCGGTGGACCTGATCACCGAAAAACGCCTCGGCCTGGAAGGCGACCGATGCCTCGGTGCCTACGTACTCAATCGCGGGACCGGCGAAGTCGACACTTACGGCGCACGCTTCGTCATCCTCGCGTCCGGTGGCGCGGCCAAAGTCTACCTCTATACCAGCAACCCCGACGGCGCCTGCGGAGATGGCATCGCCATGGCCTGGCGTTCCGGTTGCCGGGTGGCGAACCTTGAGTTCAACCAGTTTCACCCCACCTGCCTTTACCACCCGCAGGCAAAAAGCTTCCTGATCACCGAAGCCCTGCGCGGCGAGGGTGCGCATCTGAAGCTGCCTAACGGCGAACGCTTCATGCAGCGATTTGACCCGCGTGCAGAACTGGCACCACGGGACATCGTTGCCCGGGCCATCGACCATGAAATGAAGCGCCTGGGTGTAGACTGCGTCTATCTGGACATCAGCCACAAGCCCGAAGCGTTCATCAAGACGCACTTTCCGACGGTGTACGAACGCTGCCTCGAGTTTTCCATCGACATCACCAAGCAGCCGATCCCGGTGGTTCCGGCGGCGCATTACACCTGCGGTGGCGTGATGGTCGATCAGAACGGCCGCACCGACGTGCCGGGGCTGTATGCCATTGGCGAAACAAGCTTCACCGGCCTGCACGGCGCAAACCGCATGGCCAGCAACTCGCTGCTGGAGTGTTTCGTTTACGCCCGTTCGGCGGCGGCGGACATTCTTGAACAGCTGCCGCACGTGTCGATTCCAGCCGCCCTGCCCATCTGGGATGCGAGCCAGGTCACCGATTCCGACGAAGACGTGATCATTGCGCACAACTGGGATGAACTGCGCCGATTCATGTGGGACTACGTCGGCATCGTGCGCACCAACAAGCGCCTGCAGCGCGCTCAACACCGCGTGCGGCTGCTGCTGGACGAGATCGACGAGTTCTACAGCAACTATAAGGTCAGCCGCGACTTGATCGAATTGCGCAACCTGGCTCAGGTGGCAGAACTGATGATCCAGTCCGCCATGGAGCGCAAGGAAAGCCGGGGCCTGCATTACACCCTCGACTATCCCGATATGCTCCCGGTTGCCCTCGATACTATTCTGGTGCCGCCCACCTACGTCGACTGAACGTCAATCGAACCCGCAGGCGCCGGTGCACATCCGCCGCCTGCGAGTCGCGGGGCACGCAGATCGACCGGACCTGCCGTTCACCACGCAAGCGATACCGCAGCACCACGATCAAGGGCAGGGCCAGGCTGTCCGGTCGCAGCTGCACCGGTTGCCAACCCCGTGCCTGATTCCACAACTGCCAGCCCTCGGCATCGCGACGCAAGCCGCGAATTGCTTGCGGGTGTGTCAGCAGAATCTGACGGGGCAATACCCGAACGCCATGTGCCAGACAGCAAAAAGCGCCGAGCACACTGGCCCAGATCGGTATAGATAGAAGAAACAACGACCCCAGCGCGAACAGCTGGGCCAGGAGATACGCCGCCAGCAACTGCCGTGAGGCATGCCAGCGGCATTCGAACGTATTACTTGGGCTGGACACGGTCCAGGATCATGCGAACCATGCGCTGAAGCTCCGGATCTTCCGATTCGGCGCGTTCCATGAACCAGCCGAACATGTCCTGATCTTCGCATTCGAGCAGCTTGCGGTAGCAATCGCGGTCGACATCATTGAGGTGCGGGTAGACTTCTTTTACAAACGGCACCAGCAATACGTCCAGCTCAAGCATGCCGCGGCGGCTGTGCCAGTAGAGGCGATTCAGTTCAACATCTTCGACCATGGAGCGCTCCTCAAATAGGCGGCAAGTATACAGCCCCGCGCCTCATCGAACAGTCGGCTTTGGTCGGGCACTACCGACCTTTTGTGAACTACCCATTTCACGGGCGCCCCCTTATGATGTCCCCCAGACTCTTTATCCTGCGATGACCCATGGCCGATTCTGCTTTTTTCTGCACCCTGTCTCACGAAGGCGTTCTCGCGGTCCGCGGCGCGGATGCCGGCAAATTCCTGCAAGGCCAATTGACCTGCAACCTCAATTACCTGAGTGAAACCCAGGCCAGTCTGGGCGCGCGCTGTACGCAAAAAGGCCGGATGCAGTCGAGTTTCCGCATCCTGCTGGAAGGTGATGGCGTGGTGATGGCCATGGCCACCGAACTGCTGGAGCCGCAACTGGCGGACCTGAAGAAATACGCCGTGTTCTCCAAATCCAAATTGACCGACGAAAGCGCCGCCTGGGTCCGCTTCGGCCTTGATCATGGCGATACCGCGCTGAGCAGCCTCGGTCTTGAGTTGCCGGCAGACACCGACAGCGTCGTGCGTCACGAAGGTCTGATCGCCATCCGCGTCTCGCCTGATCGCGCAGAACTGTGGGTCGCCGCCGATCAGGCCGACGCCATCAAGGGCAAGCTGTCCGCCCTGCTGGCCGAAGACAATCTGAATCAATGGCTGCTGGGCCAGATCCGCGCAGGGATCGGTCAGGTCATGCCAGAAACACGCGAACTGTTCATCCCGCAGATGCTCAATCTGCAAGCCGTCGGTGGCGTGAGCTTCAAGAAAGGCTGCTACACCGGCCAGGAAATCGTCGCGCGCATGCAGTACCTGGGCAAACTCAAGCGTCGCTTGTACCGTCTGACCCTGGACGCCAGCGAATTGCCCGCCCCCGGCACGCCGCTGTTTTCCCCCAGCCACGGCAGTTCCATCGGCGAAGTGGTGCTGGCGGCCAATGCGCAACAAAACATTGAACTCCTGGCCGTACTGCAAGCCGAAGCAGCCGAGGGTGGCGACATTCATCTCGGCACCCTGGAAGGACCAGCCCTGAACTTGCTCGACCTGCCTTACTCACTGGACCGCGATCGCGAGATTCAGCGTTAACCGCAGCATTTGTGGCAACACCTAGAGAAACGAAATGAGCGATCTGGCGGAAAAGGTCCAACAGGATTTGGTTGAGGCCATCGATAACGATGACCTGGTTCTGCCAACATTACCGGAAGTGGCCATGCAGATTCGCAAGGCCGCCGAAGACCCGGAAATCAGTGTCAGCACCCTGAGCAAAGTGATCGGCCGCGATACGGCGTTGTCGGCGCGCCTGATCAAAGTGGTCAATAGCCCGCTGCTGCGCGCGACCCAGGAAGTCAACGACCTGCACACGGCGATCACGCGGCTGGGCGTCAACTACAGCAGCAATCTGGCGATCGGCCTGGTGATGGAACAGATATTCCACGCCCGCTCCGATGTGGTGCAGCAGAAGATGCACGATGTCTGGCGCAAAAGCCTGGAAATCGCCGGGGTCAGCTATGCGCTGTGCCGCAGCTACTCACAACTCAAGCCCGATCAGGCCGCCCTCGGCGGTCTGGTGCATCAGATTGGCGTGTTGCCGATTCTGACCTACGCCGAAGATCACTATGAGCTGCTGTCCGACCCGGTCAGCCTCAACCATGTGATCGACCACATTCACCCCTTGATCGGCGACAAACTGCTCAGGGTCTGGGAGTTTCCGGAGAAGCTGGTGATGGTTCCGGGACAATACCTGGACTTCAAGCGTGAGTCTGAGCGGATTGATTATGTGGATCTGGTGCAAGTGGCCAGTCTGTATTGCCACAAGGACAGCGATCACCCGCTGGCCCGTTTCGACCTGACCAGCGTGCCTTCCTTCAAGAAGCTTGGGATTGATCTGGAGAACGACGCGGTGATCAAGGATCTGGAAGAATCGCGGTCAATGTTTTACTAGACGAGACCGAGTCGCGCCCTTCGCGAGCAGGCTCGCTCCCACATTAGATCTCCGTTACCCCGAAGATCCCTTGTGGGAGCGGGCTTGCTCGCGAAGAGGCCAGTCCAGACAATAGAAAACTACCCGGCAATAAAACTCACCCGCACCTTCAACCCCTTCGTCTCACCATCATGCAAACTGATCTGCGCCAAATGCGCGCGGCAGATCTCGCCCACAATCGCCAGCCCCAGTCCCGACCCGGCGACCTGTTGATTACGCCGATAAAAGCGCTCAAACACCCGATCCCGCTCATCTACCGGAATCCCCGGCCCGTCATCCTCGACCTCCAGCACCGCCGGTGCCGTGACCCGCAGAATCACATTGCCGCCCGACGGCGTATGGGCCAACGCGTTATCCACCAGATTACTCAGCAGTTCGTTCAGCAGCGTCGGCTCACCGCGCAGCCACACCGGCTCGTCCGCTTCGAGTGCCAGCGCCACGCCGCGCGCGTGGGCCAGCGGCGCCATGGCCATGCCCAACTCACGGGCCAATTGACTCAAATCCAGCAACTGCGCGCCGCCCTCGGCGATCGCCCGAGCACCGTTTTCGACCCGTGCCAGCGACAGCAATTGATTGGCCAGGTGGGTCAATCTGTCCGTGCCTTGGGCCGCGGTTTCCAGGGTACTGCGCCAGGTTTCGGGTTCACTCGCCCGCAGGCCAAGTTCCAGCCGCGCCTTGAGCGCTGCCAGCGGCGTACGCAGTTCATGGGCAGCATCGGCGATGAATTGCGCCTGGCGCTCGAACTGTCCGCGCAACCGCTCGGTAAAGTGATTGAGCGCCCGTACCAGCGGCCACAACTCACGCTGCACTTCCACCAACGGCAATGGCCGCAGGTCATCCGACTGGCGCTCTTCCACTGCCGTACGCAAGCGCTCCAGCGGACGCAACGCCGCACTCACCGCGAACCACACCAGCAACAGCGCGCCAATCGCCAGCATGCCCAACCGCAGCAGCGTATCCGCCGCCAGGCTGCGCGCCATGCTGACCCGTGCCTCATCGGTTTCCGCCACGCGAATTTCTGCCATGCCATTCATGTTCGGCTCGCTGACCGGCTTGAGCAGGCTGACCACCCGCACGTTCTGCCCGCGATACGTGGCGTTGTAAAACCGTGCGAGCGCCGGGTAGTCATCAGTGCGCGGCGTTCCCGGCGGGGGTGCTGGAAGGTTTTCGTAACCGGAAATCAGATTCTGGTGGATGTCATTGACCAGGTAAAAAATCCGCCCGGCACTGTCGTAGGCAAACGTATCCAGCGCCACGTAAGGCACGTCGGCACTGAGCGTGCCGTCACGCTGGGAAACCCCCGCCGCAATAGTCCGCGCCGACGCCAGCAAGGTGCGGTCATAGGCGGTGTCGGCGGCTTCGCGACCATTCCAGTACGCGCTCAAACCGCTGGCCAGCATCAACACCACCAGCAACAGCGCGAGGTTCCACAGCAACCGCCAGCGCAGGCTGCTGGGCTTATGCATCGCGGCTTTCCAGCAAATAGCCAAGCCCGCGGAAGGTCACGATCGCGACCGGCTGGCCATCGAGTTTTTTGCGCAAGCGATGCACGTAGATTTCGATGGCGTCAGGGCTGGCTTCTTCGTCCAGACCGAAGACCTGGGAGGCCAGTTGCTCCTTGCTCATCACTCGACCGGGTCGGGCGATCAGTGCCTCGAGAACTGCCTGTTCACGGGAGGTCAGGGTCAGCAATTCTTCGCCGAGGGTGAAGCGCCGGGTGTCCAGATCGTAGGCCAGCACGCCGCAGCGCTGCTGACGCTCACCGCCCAGCACACTGCGGCGCAGCAAGGCTTTGACCCGCGCTTCGAGTTCGGTCAGTTCAAAGGGTTTGGCGAGGTAATCGTCAGCGCCAAGGTTCAGGCCATGCACCCGATCCTTGACGTCGCTGCGCGCGGTCAGCATCAGCACCGGCAGGTTTTTCCCCCGGGAACGCAAGCGCGCGAGCACTTCAAAACCGTCCATGCGCGGCAGGCCGACGTCGAGAATGGCCATGGCGTATTCCTCGCTGCTCAAGGCCAGGTCTGCGGCCACGCCATCGTGCAGCACGTCCACGGTCAGCCCGGTGCTCTTGAGCGCCTGGGCGACACTTTCGGCCAGCTGCAAATGATCTTCGACGAGCAGAACGCGCATGGATCTTTACCTCATTCAGGGGATGGTCGACGCCATTCTTTGGCGCGGAGTTTACAGCCGCATCCGCTGCTGTGAAGCCCGAAAACCGTGAAAGCCTGCTGAAAGGTTAGTGAAAGGTTGGGCCGTTAGAGTCGCCCCACGGAGGGTTTCGACTGCCGACCCTCCAATCGTGCTTTGAAATGTAGCTCCCGAAAAACGCCATGACGCGTTTTCGCCAATAAGAACAATAAAACGAGGTACTGCACCATGCTGTCCACACAGCTTCAGGCTTGCCCGCCCCACCTTTTCTTCAGAATCCCGTCGTTGATGCTTGCCAGCGCCGTTGCCGGCTGCACGACGCGAAACCGCCGCACCTGAAACATCCCCAAAAACAAAAACTCCCGTGGAGACAATAATGAATCGATCACTGCGCCGTTTCGCCCTCGCCGCCAGCTGCATGCTGTTCGCCGGTCAATTGATGGCCGAACCCAAACGTCCGGAATGCATCGCCCCGGCCTCCCCGGGCGGCGGTTTCGACCTCACCTGCAAACTGGCGCAGAGCGCGCTGGTCAACGAAAAACTGCTGACCAAACCGATGCGCGTGACCTACATGCCCGGCGGTGTCGGCGCTGTGGCCTACAACGCAGTGGTCGCTCAGCGCCCTGCCGACGCCGGCACCCTGGTGGCGTGGTCCAGCGGCTCTTTGCTGAACCTGGCCCAAGGCAAGTTCGGCCGTTTCGATGAAACCAACGTGCGTTGGCTGGCCGCCGTCGGTACCAGTTACGGCGCCATCGCAGTGAAAAGCGATTCGCCCTACAAGACCCTCGACGATCTGGTCAAGGCACTGAAAGAAGACCCGAGCAAAGTGGTGATCGGTTCCGGTGGCACCGTCGGCAGCCAGGACTGGATGCAAACCGCACTGATCGCCAAGGCCGCCGGGATCAATCCGCGTGACCTGCGTTATGTCGCCCTCGAAGGCGGCGGTGAGATCGCCACTGCCCTGCTCGGCGGCCACATCCAGGTCGGCAGCACCGACATCTCCGACTCCATGCCGCACATCCAGAGCGGCGACATGCGCTTGCTGGCCGTGTTCGCCGAGAAGCGCCTGGACGAGCCGGAAATGAAAGACATCCCGACTGCCAGAGAGCAAGGCTACGACATCGTCTGGCCGGTGGTCCGCGGCTTCTACCTTGGGCCAAAGGTCAGCGACGAAGACTACGCCTGGTGGAAAGATGCTTTCGACAAACTGCTGGCGTCCGAAGACTTCGCCAAGCTGCGCGATCAGCGTGAACTGTTCCCGTTCGCCATGACCGGCCCGGAGCTGGACACCTACGTGAAGAAGCAGGTAGCGGACTACAAAGTGCTGGCCAAAGAGTTCGGCCTGATTCAGTGATCGTCTCTGTCTAGCGGCTGCGGCCCCGTTTCGCGGGGCTGCGGCACAGGAGTTTCCCATGCTCTTACAACGCATTTTTGCTTCGGTGCTGTTGCTGGCCTGTGTCGGCCTGGCGCTGATGGCGTGGCCGTATCAAGCGGCTTTTTCCTACGAACCGGTGGGGCCGCGGGCCTTTCCGCTGCTGATGCTCGGGCTGATGGGCCTGGCGCTGCTGTACATGGTATTTCGTCCCGCACCGATCAAGCACGACGCTGACGAACCCCCTATGGACCGCGAGACCCTGAATAAAATCGGCATTTGCGTGGTGCTGTTGCTGGTGTTTGCCGGCACCTTCGAACCCCTTGGGTTCATCGTCGCCAGCATCCTGATCGGCATTCCGATGGCACGCCTGTACGGCGGTCGCTGGGTGCCGAGCATTGTGATCATCACGCTAATGGCCGTCGGCCTTTACCTGCTGTTCGACAAGTTGATGGATGTCCCGCTGCCCTTGGGCGTGCTCGACGTTCTGGAGAACTGATATGGATACGCTTGGCTATTTGGGTCAGGGTTTCGGCGTCGCGCTGAGCCCGTACAACCTGGTGACCGCTTTATGCGGCACCCTGATCGGCACCGTGGTCGGCCTGTTGCCGGGCCTGGGCCCGATCAACGGCGTGGCGCTGTTGATCCCGATCGCGTTTGCCCTGGGCCTGCCACCGGAATCGGCATTGATCCTGCTGGCGGCGGTGTACCTGGGTTGCGAATACGGCGGGCGCATCAGCTCGATCCTGCTGAACATTCCCGGTGAAGCCTCCACCGTGATGACCACGCTCGACGGTTACCCGATGGCCCGCAAAGGCCTGGCCGGTGTCGCGCTGTCGTTGTCGGCATGGAGTTCCTTCATCGGTGCGTTCATCGCCACCTGCGGCATGGTCCTGTTCGCCCCGCTACTGGCGAAATGGGCGATTGCCTTTGGTCCGGCGGAGTATTTCGTGCTGATGGTATTCGCCATTGTCTGCCTGGGCGGCATGGCCGGTGACCGACCGCTGAAGACATTTATTGCGGCGTTGATCGGCCTGTTTTTATCGACCGTCGGCATCGATGCCAACAGCGGCGTGTATCGCTTCACCGGGGACAACATCCACCTGACCGACGGCATTCAATTCGTCGTGCTGGTGCTGGGTCTGTTCTCCATCAGTGAAATTCTCCTGCTGCTGGAAAAAACCCATCACGGTCAGGAAGCGGTGAAAGCCACCGGCCGCATGATGTTCAACTTCAAGGAAGCCTCGGCGGTGTTCGTGGTGAACATTCGTTGCGGCGTGCTGGGCTTCATCATGGGCGTATTGCCGGGCGCCGGTGCGACCCTCGCCAGCGCCGTGGCCTACATGACCGAAAAACGTATCGCCGGCGCCAAAGGCACCTTCGGCCAGGGCGACATGCGCGGCCTGGCGGCACCGGAAACCGCCATCGGCGGCGCAGCGTGCGGCGCATTGGTGCCGATGCTGACCCTCGGTGTTCCGGGTTCCGGCACCACGGCGGTGATGATCGGCGCCCTGTCGCTGTACAACATCACGCCGGGGCCATTGCTGTTCCAACAGCAACCCGACATCGTCTGGGGCCTGATCGCCTCGTTGTTCGTCGCCAACATCATGCTGGTGATCCTCAACATTCCGATGATCCGCATCTTCACCCGCATCCTCGCCGTGCCGAACTGGGCACTGGTGCCGGTGATCGCGATCATCACCGGGATCGGCGTCTACGCGGTGCACGCCACCACGTTCGACCTGTTCCTGATGATCGGCATCGGCATCTTCGGCTACCTCCTGCGCAAGCAGGACTTCCCGTTGTCGCCCGTCCTGCTGGGCTTCATCCTCGGCGGCTTGATGGAGCAAAACCTGCGTCGGGCGCTGTCGATTTCCAACGGTGCGCTGGAAATCCTCTGGTCGAGTCCGATCACGTTCGGTGTCTGGGTACTGACCGCGATCATGCTGTTGATGCCGATCCTGCGGATCTGGCGTAAACGTTCGGCCGCCCAACGCGCGATCGCCGATGTCTGATCGAACACCGTTCAACGCCTGGTGGGGTACGCCGCTGGTCGGCGCGCTGGGCGGTTACCTTGCCAGTCAAATCGGCTGGCCGCTGCCGTGGATGGTCGGCTCGTTGCTGGCGATCATCCTCGTGCGCTGCCTGACGCCTTGGCAGTTGGCGGAAATCCCTGGCGGCCGCAAGTGCGGCCAGTGGATTGTAGGGATCGGCATCGGCCTGCACTTCACCCCGGTGGTGATGGAGCAGGTGCTGAGTCATTTCGGTTTGATCTTCTTCGGTGCGTTGGTCACCAGCCTGTCGGCCGTGGTCGGGGTCTGGTTGATGCGCCGTACCGGTGAGGATCGCGCCACTGCGTTCTTTTCCAGCATGCCCGGCGGCTCCGGGGAAATGGTCAACCTCGGCGCGCGCAATGGCGCGGTGCTCAGCCGTGTCGCGGCGGGGCAAAGTCTGCGGGTGCTGGTGGTGGTGCTGTGTGTGCCGGCGGCGTTCAAGTATTTGTTGGGTGACGGTGCGCCGGTTGCTCATCCAACAGCCGTCAACGGGTGGTGGCTGGCCCTATTGTTCCCGGCGGGCGCCTTGGCGGCGTGGCTCTGGGAGCGTCTCCGTCAACCCAATCCGTGGCTGTTCGGGCCGTTGCTGGTGAGTGCGGCGGTGAGCATCGGTTGGGATTTGCACATCGGTTTGCCACACGGCGGCAGTCAGATTGGCCAATGGCTGATCGGCAGCGGCCTGGGCTGTCACTTCAACCGACAGTTTTTCCGGCGTGCGCCTTCCTTCATGGGCCGGACCTTGATCGGCACGGTGTTGACCATGTTGATCGCCACGGCGGCGGCGCTGGGGTTGAGTGCGTTGACCCATCTGGATCTGCGCTCGCTGACCCTGGGCATGATGCCCGGCGGGATTGCGGAAATGAGCCTGACGGCGGAGACGCTGCAATTGTCGGTGCCGCTGGTGACAGCGATGCAGGTGATGCGGTTGTTGTTTGTGCTGTTTCTGGCGGAGCCGTTGTTCAAGTATTGGAACCGGATGCCAGAGTCCTCTTGAGATCGGGTCGCCGCCATCGCGAGCAGGCTCGCTCCCACAGGGATTGTCTGGACACTGAAGATCCACTGTGGGAGCGAGCCTGCTCGCGATGCTTTTAGAGTGGCGGCAACCGCCACTCAATCGGCGTCTCGCCATTCTGCTCAAGAAACTTGTTGGTCCGGCTGAAATGCCCGCAACCCAGAAATCCGCGATATGCGGACAGCGGCGACGGATGCACCGACGTCAGCACCAGGTGCTTGGTCGCGTCGATCAGTTTCTGCTTGCTCTGGGCATGCGCGCCCCACAGCATGAACACCAGGTGCGGCTGCTGCTGGCTGACGACCTCAATGATCCGGTCGGTGAAAAACTGCCAGCCCTTGTCCTTGTGCGCATTGGCATTGGCGCGCTCGACCGTCATGGTGGTGTTGATCATCAGCACGCCCTGGTCGGCCCAGCTCTGCAAATAGCCATGGTTGGGAATGTCGATGTTCAGGTCGCGCTTCAACTCTTTATAGATGTTCACCAACGACGGCGGCGCCGGCACACCCGGTTGCACCGAGAAGCACAAGCCATGGGCCTGACCCGGGCCGTGGTAGGGGTCCTGACCGAGGATGACGACCTTGACCTTGTCCAGCGGCGTGGAGTTGAGCGCGTTGAAAATCATCGGGCCCGGTGGATAGATCTCCTTGCCCGCCGCACGCTCCTGTTGCAGGAATTCACGCAACTGCGCCATATAGGGCTGGTCGAATTCAGCACGCAGTGCCTCCTTCCAGCTCGGTTCGAGTTTGATACGGTCGTCAGCAGTCATGGTTACATCCGGCAAAAACAATGGGGCGAACCCTAGGAAAGCCCATCACGCTTGTCAATTGATCTGACGCACATCCGGCACTTTCCTCAACAGCGATCATACTGAACGCTCAAATTCCCGATCGAGGTCACGATGAATCTGCACTTCGAAGAACTCACCGGCACCGACGGCGCGCGCATCGGCATCGCCAGCCTCGATGCCGAAAAGTCCCTCAATGCCCTGTCCTTGCCGATGATCAGCGCCCTGAGCGATCAAATGGACACCTGGGCCAAGGACCCGCAAATCGTCTGCGTGTTACTGCGCGGCAACGGCGCCAAGGCCTTCTGTGCCGGCGGTGAAGTGCGCAGTCTGGTGGAAGCCTGCCGCGCGCATCCCGGAGAGGTGCCGCCGCTGGCCGCGCATTTTTTTGCGGCTGAATATCGCCTGGACTTCAAACTGCACACCTACCCGAAACCGTTGATCTGCTGGGGCCATGGTTATGTGCTCGGTGGCGGAATGGGGTTGTTGCAAGGCGCGAGCATCCGGATTGTCACGCCGAGCAGTCGGCTGGCGATGCCGGAAATCAGCATTGGCCTGTACCCTGACGTTGGCGCCAGTTGGTTCCTCTCGCGACTGCCCGGCAAGCTCGGCCTGTTTCTGGGTCTGACCGGCGCTCATATGAACGGACGCGATGCAATCGACCTCGACCTGGCCGACCGCTTCCTGCTCGATGAACAGCAAGAGGAACTGATCCAAGGGTTGCTGCAGTTGAACTGGCAGGAGCAAACGCCGATGCAGCTCAACAGTTTGCTCAAGGCCTTGCAGCAAGAAGCAGTTGCGCAAATGCCCGAAGCCCAGTGGCTGCCACGGCGCCAGCACATCGATGAACTGCTGGATGTCAGTGACGTGAGCTGCGCCTGGAAAGCCATCAGCCTGCAACGCGACAGCACCGACCCGCTACTCAGTCGTGCGGCAAAAACCATGAGCGAAGGCTCGCCGCTGACCGCGCATCTGGTCTGGGAGCAAATCGTTCGAGCCCGGCATTTGTCGCTGGCGCAGGTATTTCAGATGGAATACACCCTGAGCCTCAACTGCTGCCGTCATCCGGAATTCAGCGAGGGTGTACGGGCGCGGTTGATTGATAAGGACCAGAAACCGCATTGGCATTGGCCGGATATCAATAATGTGCCGGATGCGGTGGTGGAGGCGCACTTTCAGAAGGCTTGGGAAGGCCGGCATCCATTGGCGGATTTGTCGGAGTACTGAAATGCTGGCGTTGTCCGCGATAGCCATATTAAAGGAGGCTATCGCGGGCGGCTTTAACTCAAGATCAAGTCGTTTGGTACGATCTAGCTAATAATCACTGCCTGTTCTTTTTCGGGGCTGTAGCTAAATTTTAAGCCCATAAAATTCAGCTATTTCCTTGGTCGCCTCCAAAACCCCCTCCTCACCACGTAGAAATATATCGTCCATATCCCTTAGCGGGGGTAGAGGATGTAGAAGCCCAACCAATTGATCAGCGGTGTAGTCCTGAGTGGTTCTATCCATTCCTTGAGTTCTTACAAAACTTATCGCGGAGTCACCGCCTAAAAAATGATTGGCCACTCGTATCTTCGGAGCTACACCATAATTCACCACTACGACGAGATCGTTATTATCGCGATGAAATTTCAACTGATGAATGGATGCACCAAAATCTGTAAAATCGATCCCATCCATACCGCCAGACGCATTAACAATTAAATCTCTTCCAAGCCCCTCATACTTGTAAATATCATTACCCGCGCCACCGTTTAAAGTGTCGTTACCAGGCCCTCCCCACAGGATATCGTCCCCTGCAGCACCCGAAATCACGTCATCCCCCTGCATGCCACGTATCTCTCCATTACCGCTCAAAGTATCATTACCTTGACCACCAACGAGAGGGAGTTTTTTACCATCCCTAAAAGAGACAATCTCTGATGCATTATCGATGAAAACACCGTAACTATAAGTATCAGGCGCGGGACCCAACTTACTATTATTCATAAGGTGTTCCAGACTGATATCTGACCCATCGGCGAATTTCACAACTTCAATGCCCGAACCACCGAGATCACTAACATTCGGCAATACAATGCGAACCTGTTGATCCTTAGCCCAAGAAATATCGAGTGTTGGATACAGCATCTGTCCACGGGGTGGGTCGCGGTAGGTACCGGGTTTTGGGTTTGGCGCCAACTCAATATTGACCGCTTCAACCAACACAGCACCCCAGCTTAATTGCAACTGCTCAAGCGTCACCCCTTCAGGAAGTCTAACGGTATCCGTATCGTCTAATCCGAACTCCGCTTTCCACTCGGCAACGCCTACTTCTGGACGAAGAAAAACAGGGCTTAAAATATCCGCAACAATAGTAGTCGCTCCAGTATGCGCGGTTATTATATAAGTATCTGGACCATTCCCTCCGTAAAGCCAATCATGCCCGGAGCCACTGATTAAATAATCCTGGCCCTCTGATCCGATCAGCGTATCGTTTCCTGCTCCGCCTGACAGAAAGGCACCGGAAACCCTATCCTCATTCTCACCATGATAAACATTGGGAGCCTCATAGGTGACCACTAAGTCGTCGCCCATTCCACCATGAAAGATATTACCGGCTTCGAGATTTACTCTGCCACCCTCATCGTCGCCTTGAACAACTTGGTGCGTGATAGATTCAGACGTGACGTCCCACATAAATTTTTTATAACTTAACTCACTACCTTCGAAGCTTCCAACTGGATACACATACCAACCTTGAACGACACCTGTCGCGCTTTTATGCTCGACGATAACTTCGCCAGCACTTAAAGAAAAACCACTATGACTTGAGCCAGAGGGATAATAATGTGGCTCTTGTTTTGGCTTGTATTTCATACCGCCTACTACAGAGAGTCTCGACTCAGCATGGGACGTTGCACTTGAAGTTCTATCGCTAAGTACCGCCCTCCCAGAAACCAGATTCATTCGTTCCGGGGTCTCTGACAATGATCCTGCCTGGAAGCTTTCAACAATTAGGTTAGTTTTTTCGTGGTAGCTGTAGTCGTCATCAGCGATATGACTTTTGCTCCAGGCACCCTGAGAATTCAGCACAAAACCCGATGCTAGTATGAATGCCGAGCGGCGCTTTTTCATATTCACTAGAAACTCTTCGTTCCACAATTTACTGATTTCAAATTCAACTCGTGGAATATCAACCACAGCATTATTGGCATCCTCCGCCCCATTGGGTTTTTCTTTATCTCCTAATTGCGACTTAATAAGAGTATTATTTGGAGCCCCAATGACGTTGTCGTCTACGCCTCGCACCACAAACGTTTCCGCCAAGGACGAAACATCTGTCGGACCATGGACTATTTTCATAACGTCCTGAAAACTTAAAACAGAACCGTCACTAAAACTGAACGATGAATATTGCCATTTATCGTAACCACGAATCAGAACAGCATCACCCAACCCGTTAAAAATTCGTAATACCGGACCAACATCTACAACAATGATGTCAGCTTTTAAATTATCCACAGTAAATCCAGGGTCGAACTTTATGACGTTGTTTCCGCCTGCATCAGCAATAACATCGAGCCCATCACTAATACCAAAATGATAGGTATCATCGCCGTCTTCCCCATCCAGATAGTCGTTGCCGCGGCCTCCTTTATATACGTTATTACCGGAACCACCGCGAAGGTAATCTGCACCTGCACCGCCATACAAAGTGTCGTTTCCGCCACCGCCTATTAGGGTGTCGTTTCCTGAACCGCCATCAAGATAGTCCGCTCCGTGCTCTGTTTCGGGTGTTTGCTCATCATCACCCAGCAAGAAGTCATCATCGGCACCACCGTGAAGCGTATCGGCGCCTAAGCCTCCCCAGAGCGTATCGTTTCCAGCGTCACCTCGAATGTAGTCATTATTGGTTAGTCCGGCTGGCTGACTGTGCTCGTCTCCATCCAAGGCGTCATTCCCCTCGCCCCCTATCAGCGTGTCGGAGCCCCCCATGCCTCGAAGCGTGTCATCTCCAGTACCGCCATCTAGAAAATCATTACCTTGGTATCGAGCCGGGTGATCGGAGTAATCCCCGGATAAAACATCGTTGCCTGCGCCGCCATAAAGAGAATCATCAGCACCGCCACCTTGGAGAGTGTCGTCACCTGCACCACCATCCAGAAAATCATTACCGAAATAATTCGCGGCGTTACCCTCAACACCCTGCAAAACAAAGTCATCGCCGGTCAGGTCATCGTTACCGATACCGCCGTACAACACATCGCTACCACCATTACCGGCCAGGGAATCACTACCATCGCCCCCATCCAACAAATCGTTGCCGTGGTGCCGACTTTGCAGACCGCCTCCCCAATCCAGGTTGTCACCCAACAAAATGTCGTTATCGTTGCCACCATGAAGAGTGTCATTCCCCCCATCGCCACTCAAAACATCGTTTTCAGTTCCACCGTTGAGTAAATCATCGCCCCAGCCGCCATTGATAAAGTCACTGCCACCCTGACCAAAAAGAATGTCATTGCCACCTTCCGCAGGAGCGCTGAGAGAGGCACGGGCAAAGACATTACGCCAGCTAACGACACCTTCACCAATGAGGACGTCAATCCTCTTGAAATTCCAGGTTTTTTCCAGCACACCGGTCACATCATCACCGGATAAATTGTCATCGCCGGCTCCACCTATGAGCGTATCTGAACCGTCGCCACCGAGCAGCACGTCTCGGGACTCAGTACCCACGAGTAGATCCTCACCCTGCCCCCCATCAAGCCAATCGCCACGACTTGCCTTGCCGGGACCAACTCCAGCAGCCATCGATTGTTCGATTGTTAACTGCTGATCTGCAAATAGCCGGTCATTTCCGGCTTTACCGAATAACTGATCGGAACCACCAAGCCCGATGAGGACATCGTCGTTCGGCGATCCGTGAAGCACATCTGCCTTATTTCTCTGCTTCACCTTGCGCACGATAACGTTGCCCAATTCATCTTGAGCGAGCTGATCACCGGGAACAGTGGGGTCGGTGTCTTTTGCTTTCCAGTCGCCCACGACGGTTAGACCAGGCCCTGAAAAGTCTTGGCTTTGGTAATCCGGGAGATGGATACCCAACATGCCAGGCGTGAAGTGTTTAATAAAAACCAGATCATTCCGGCCGTATTTGATATGGAGCGTTTTTTCAGAAAGCTCTTCGATGACAGTTAAAGCGATACCCCCATCTTCCGTAATCCAGGTATTGCTCAGAGGACCACTACGCTTAAGGGCAGGAATAGGTAAACCATTTATAAGTATCTGGCCATCAACATCAAAGTCGGAAATCTGATCGACGCCATCGCCACTCGAAAACTCGTATCGATCACTGCCAACGCCTCCAATCAGAATATCGTTACCTTGACCGCCGACTAATACATCATCCCCATACATACCGTATAGCACGTCTCTGCCATCTCCGCCCTTTAACGAATCACGCCCCTGACCACCTTCAATGTAATCATTTCCTTCGAGGCCGATGATCGTGTCATTACCCACGCCACCATAGAGATGGTCGCTATTGGGTCCGCCGCTGAGCGAACGGCCTCCATCATCACCAAACATAATCAGAGGATTTGAAACCCCGGTAGTCATAGGCGCTTGTTTACCTGATTCAAGATCCGAGTAGGAATGGGCCTGAATCGTGTTTTCTCCGAATGATTCGTTAGTCCTGGCTATCAAGCGACCTAACATATCCGCGCGATCAACAAGCCATTGTTCAGTGATAACTCCACTACCAGTTTCCGGCTTATAGAGTTCTAGTCCCCGCTCTGGAAAACCGTCGGTTCTTTCAATGACTATTTCACTCAAGTACTTTAGGGAATTCCGTAGCGCCATCCCGGCAGGCGACTCCTGGGCCGCTAGTGTTCCCCAATCAGAAGCGCTGCCGTACTCTCTAATTGCCTTGGCAACAATATTTTGAGATTGGCTAGGTGATAACGACGAGAAAAATGCATGGGCGTTTGCGGAAAATGTTGCATCTGTAGTGGGTGCAGCTGAAGAGACACCATCATAGGTTAGCTTGAACATATCAAAGAAGGCATTCACCCCATACCTTAATATCAAATCCACCGTGGATGAAATCGGTGTACCTTTGACAACAGACTGAATGAGCGGATTATAACTTCGACTGCTGCGCGCAATATTTATCTGCGCAGGCACAACTGAAAGCAGGCTCTCAAATGCATTCCAACCAAAGTTTTTGACCACTGCTTCAAGCGCTACATTGTAGGAATTGATAGCAAACAAGATATTCTTATAATCGTCCAGCCTATTCACTCTCGCCAGTTCGTGTCTTCCTTTTATTTCCGAGCCGGGATCACCTGCCGAAATCAATCGCCACGTTTCATAGGGATATTCCCCGCCCAACAGACTAAATCCAATTGTGCCAGACCATCCAGCGTTGCGACTTGCAGCGGTGTCTTTTTCCGCTCCTTCCTGAGGAAACAGTATTTTACCGATGGCGCTTGCATCGATGGAAGCGATTTGGTCAATTGCAGGCACAGTCCACGGTGCCAAGTTAAATTCAATTGAACCGTACAGCAAAGTATTCATGAAATTGACGGCCACCTGGTTCGATGACTGTTGTATCAATTCATCACTGAACGCTTTATTCAGTCGCAACTGTCCTTGTCGCACTGTGTAAGCACGGATCAATGCTGAATAAGCACCGTTTCCTCCGTTCGCATCGATCGCCACATCAAGCCACAATTTGGCATTTTTAAAAATTCTCTTGATACTCTTATCAAAAATCACCGAACCAGAAAGTTTTTCAGCAATCATGCCTGACAATGTTTTATAAAAAGGCGCACAATTCGCACCCACTATCGCAACTGCACTATATTCTTTTATATCCAGATCAAATTTCATGCCACTGCACATACTGACAGCACTGATAATTTTTTCTTTCTCGACGGCATCAAATATATAACTCATTATTACTTCCCTGTAACTATGGCATTCGAAAGGTATTCACTAATAAATTTAAGTGCTGTAGGAGCAACACGCAGCGAGCGCGTCCCTAGATGAACACGAGCGTCTCCACCTGCAAAATCAAAATTATGCAACCCCACTGTGCAATAGGTATTTAACTGGCCAAAATCCAGATTTTCCAGTTGTGATTTATTAAACGTTAACAAAATCTCTCTACTGAACCCACTTTCCAGAACTTCGCTAGATGGAGAACCCAAACCATCACACGCAATCACTCGTGGAGTTCCATCACTTCGACGCCAGTCGCGCATTACAAAACCGCTTACCGCGAATTCATTTTCAACACTAGGAGGGGGCGCTTTGAGCCAGAGTTCCAAACCGGGATAATTCTTGAGCTTCACAATAAGCTCTTCAGGCCATTCCTTGGTCTGACGGCCCATGTTAATTGGCTCCGTAGACTCTGTTCTTGTGTACAGCCTGGCAGCCAAACTAAAATACCTCCAACTGGGTAATGGCTCGTTCCCGAGGTCCTGATAGGTGGGACGAAGTTCAGTGCCAGTCCACCAGAAGTCTCCTTCCAAAAGCGTTGCAATGCACTGGCCATTCCTTGTGGCAGAACCGAAATGGAACCCCGGTATTTTAGCTATATCAAGAAAGCTTCCTCCCAATATTGGAACATGCTCCATACCCGCTAGTTTTTTATTGCATTTCTTTGATATCTCTCGGCTACGATCTTGCTCCTCCGCCATGCGCTCCGATTCAACATAACAACTCACCAACCAAGAACAAAAAGCCACAACCAAAACGTACTTGATTATGGTTTTACACCACCAATATGCATCCTTGCGAATCACCTTATACATTTCAAACTCCATTTAAAATGATAAATCAGCCTATTGAATTACCCGATTAAAAATATCGAAATAGCCTTGCACTCCGTATTTCAGATCAAATCTGCTAGCTGTCGATTTCGCATTTTCTCTCATAAAACTGAAATCATCAGCGTTTTGCAAAACCCTGCACACTTCTCCAGCTATCGCCTCAGCGTCAAAAAAATCGACTAACACCCCATTGACGCCATCAACGACAACCTCTTCAACTGGAGCGGTATTTGAACCTATGACAACACACCCAAATGCCATCGCCTCCAACAATGACCAAGACAAAACAAAGGGATAAGTCAAATAAACATGCGCTTTTGAAACCTCCAAAATGGCCCTATAAGTTTTATAAGGTAACCGTCCCGTAAAATGTATTCTGGAGAGATCCAGATCCAACTCAGCGACCAATTTGCTACGCCAACTCTCAAACCCTTTCGGCAAACGCCCATAGCTGACTTCATCACCTCCCACGATTACAATTTGGGCATCCGGGCACTCGGCCTGAATATAAGGAATAGATCTCATAAAACTATGAAAGCCACGATAAGGCTCAAGATTTCTGGCGACATAGGTAACGATTGGTTGCCCGGTCTCCAGCACATACCCGCTATTCAACTGCACAGAGGAAACCGGCGCATACTCGGGTACTTGCAGAGGCACCCCCTCATGAATTACGTGAATTTTAGAATGGTACGTTCGAGGAAACAGACTCCGTTGCCAGTGGGTAGGCGCAATTCCAATATCACACTGCTCAAGATTCAACAAATGCATCGAATTAAGCGGACGAAGGCTTGAATAAGTATTTGGGGTAGACGGAAATTCAGGATCAAAATCGACATCCGTACCTTTGGGATGATAATAAAACTCACACAAATGAATCAGAGGGACGTCGGGATACACATCCTTGATGAACAGCGTTTCACCCCATCCCGGATGAGCAAGTATCACGTCAGGGCAATAGCCACCTTGTTTAAGCCCAAGTAACATTCGACGTACTTGTTGCCCATCAACTATTGCGTCTTCATATTTATGTAAGAACGGGTGAGTACAATTTGATACTTTTCTTACTGGTCGATATCTAAATAACTTTATTCCTGGCAAGCCTGGAGCAGTAATTCGTCCTATGGCCAAAACCTTAACGCCCGCTCGATTCAACGCCGCCGACGCAACGTGTCGAAATTGACCTGGAAAGTTTTGATGAATAATCAGTAAATTCATGATTCAGGTTCTTTCATGTGCGCCCCGATTTAATTGAAGTTTTTCGAACATCAATACGAATGCACAGACGCTAACAAACGTTCAGAAGTAAAAATGTAGGAGGGTTCCGAGAACGTCCGAGGAGATGGAGCAAAGCGAGTGAATTTCGAACTGATCAGGCATTGCCCTCGTTTTTTTCTCCCTTCGAGCTATTTCTGAAGCAAAAAAACGGCGCTTAACGCGCCGCTTCTTTGGAGAGATGTCTTGTGAAGACTACCGGTGGCCACCACGACCATCGTGATCGCCACGACCATTGTGGTCACCACGTCCGCCGTGATTGTTGTTACGCCCGCCGCCACCCCGATAGTCATTATTCCAGCCGCCTCGATTACGCCCGTCCCACCCTTGATTCTGATGGGACCGGTAATCACCCCGTGATTGGTAATAACGCGGAGCCGGTTGATACACCCTTGGTTGAGAGTAATAGCGCGGTGTCGGCTGGTAATACCGCGCTGGCGGTGAGTAGTACCGGGGCGGTGGCGAGTAGTAACCGCCGCCACCGGAATAGTAGGAACTGCCACCGGCGTAATAGGTGGGCGCTGGCGAGGTATAGACCTCGGAACCGTAGTAGCTGTCTCCTCCATCGGAATAGGGCACGCACGCACCCAGCGACAATCCGGACAGAGCAATCAGAAGAATTCGGCTGAGCTGTTTTCGACAGTTCATGGCGGCCTCCTGGACCGCGAGTGAGCCACACCAGCGACGCTGGCGAGCGACAGTCAATTATTCGGTGACTGTCGAAAGATCAGACATCGTTTTCGAAATCTGGTGCGTTCCTGAAACACATTGAAACATCTGCCCGATGAAAGGTTTTTCATCTATTCACACGCTGATTAATGGTGCCAGCGGTGATATCCACCGCCGTAATAACGCGGCCCGTGGCCACCGTAATAACGGTAGTGATAGCCACCGTAATAGCGGGGGTAATAGCCACCGTAGTAATAGGGCGAGTAATAACCGGGGTAGTAATAAGGGGCGGTGTACACGTCGTCGTAGCCTGCATAGTAATAGCAGCCAGACAACCCCAACCCCAACCCCAGCAACGCACAGAACACCATTCGACGCAGCATGACGGCCTCCGAAAAGACCCGGGACAGCAGCCGGCAACGGTCGGCTGACATAGCGTTTGACTGGAAAACCACCGTCGAGTGCTGCATCGCAAACACCTTCAGATCAGCGGCCCACCCGTCCCATTGCGGTGCAGCCGCGCACCATCAAAAGGCAACGCGCCGGCCCATCCGGCGCCGGTACGCGCGTCATCCCCCGCGCTAGAGCGCTCGCGCCGACTTGGCACGCCTCTCGCTTTAGCAACAGCGTGCAGGAGTTCATCACAGGTTCGCGGCACCACAATTTGCAATGGCTGACTAGGGTTCCGGCTCGCTTGTGCGAGTGGCTGGTCCGAGAGTTGGCGACCTCCAGTTGAGGTTACACGGCGGGACAAAAGCCCGGGAGACAAGCCACCGTTCGCGGTGCCGCGTTGACTCCTGCCCGCCCCTGATCAACTGGAGAACCACCATGTCCCAGCTTCGTTTACCCGCCCTGCTCGCCGCTGCGTTCGCAGCCTTCGTGAGTTTCTCGTCCCAGGCCGCCCAGAAAGACCATTTCAGCGTTTGCTGGACGATTTACGCCGGCTGGATGCCATGGGAATACGCCGGCAGCCAAGGCATCGTCGACAAATGGGCGAAGAAGTACGGCATCAAGATTGATGTGGTGCAGCTCAACGATTACGTCGAATCGATCAATCAATACACCGCCGGCCAGTTCGACGGTTGCACCATGACCAACATGGACGCCCTGACCATTCCGGCTGCCGGTGGCGTCGACAGCACCGCGCTGATCGTCAGCGACTTCTCCAACGGCAACGACGGCATCGTGCTCAAGGGTGACGGCAAGAAAATCACCGACCTCAAGGGCATGGACGTCAACCTGGTCGAGCTCTCGGTTTCCCACTACCTGCTGGCCCGCGCGCTGGATTCGGTCGACCTCACCGAGAAAGACCTAAAAGTGGTCAACACCTCCGACGCCGACATCTCGGCCGCCTTCAACACCGAGCAGGTCAACGCCGTCACCACCTGGAACCCGATGCTCTCGGACATCAAGGCCAAGCCTGACGTGACCGAAGTGTTCAACTCCAGCCAGATCCCCGGCGAGATCATGGACATGATGGTGGTCAACAGCGCCACCCTCAAAGACAACCCGGCCCTGGGCAAAGCGCTGACCGGCGCCTGGTTCGAAGTGGTCGAGTTGATGAACGCGAAAAACGCCGCCAGCAAAGCCGCGCTTGAACACATGGCCAAGGCTTCCGGCACCGACCTGCCGGGTTTCCAGGCACAACTCGACACCACCAAATTGTTCGCCACGCCCAAAGAAGCCCTGGATTTCTCCACCAGCAAGCAGCTGCCGGAAACCATGCGCAAAGTCGCCGAGTTCTCGTTCCAGCACGGCTTGCTCGGCGAAGGCGCCAAGGACACCAGCGCCGTCGGCATGGCGTTCGCCAACGGCGTGACCAGCGGCGACAAGTCCAACCTCAAGCTGCGCTTCGACCCGACTTACGTGCAGATGGCTGCTGACGCCAAGCTGTAATCACGAGGAGCTGGCCATGCGCCTGATCAATCGCCACCCGGATCGCCCGAGTCGCCTGCTGCTGGTGATCATGCCGTTCGCCCTGGTGCTGTTCGCCTACTTCATGGGCTCGGCCGAGCGGCTGATGGACAATCCCAACGACAAGCTGCTGCCGAGCGCGGTGCAGATGACCGACGCGGTAAAACGCCTGGCCTTCGTCGCCGACTCCCGTACCGGCGAATACCTGCTTTGGCAGGACAGCGCTTCGAGCCTGCGCCGCTTGGCCATCGGCCTCGGGATCAGCGCATTGGCAGGGTTGTGCCTGGGCATGGCGGCCGGGACTTTACCGCTGTTCGGCGCGCCGTTGTCGCCGCTGCTGACGGTGCTGTCGATGGTGCCGCCGCTGGCGATCCTGCCGATTCTGTTCATCGTGTTCGGCCTCGGGGAGTTGTCGAAAGTGATGCTGATCGTTATCGGCATCACCCCGGCCCTAGCCCGTGATCTGGAACAGCGCGCCCGGGAAATTCCGCTCGAGTTGCTGATCAAGGCCCAGACCCTCGGCGCCTCGACCTGGACCTTGATGCTGCGCGTGGTGTTGCCGCAACTGTTGCCGCGTCTGCTGATCTCGTTGCGGCTGATGCTCGGCTCGGCGTGGTTGTTCCTGATTGCCGCCGAAGCCATCGCCTCGACCGACGGCCTCGGCTACCGAATCTTCCTGGTGCGTCGTTACCTGGCGATGGACGTGATCCTGCCGTACGTGGTCTGGATCACCCTCCTCGCCTGGCTGATGGACTGGGGCCTGAAGCGCCTGACCCAACGTGCTTTCCCTTGGTATGAAGGAGCGCGCGCATGAGCTTCATCACGGTGAAAAACGTCTGGCAGCAGTATGGCGATCAAGTGGTGCTCGAAGGCCTGAACCTGAACGTCAACGAGGGTGAGTTCTGCACCCTCGTCGGCGCCTCCGGTTGCGGAAAATCGACCTTCCTGCGCTTGCTGCTCGGCCAGGAACGCGCCAGTCGCGGCGAGATTCTGCTCGACGGCCAGGCACTGGCCGGCGAACCGGATTCGAGCCGTGGCGTGGTGTTCCAGCGCTACTCGGTGTTCCCGCATTTGACCGTGCTGGACAACGTCGCCCTCGGCCTCGAATTGCCGCGCTCGCCATTGCTCGGGCGCCTGTTCGGCAGCGCCAAGCGTGATGCGCGGGAACAGGCTTCGGTGTTGCTGCACAAAGTCGGCCTCGGCCATTCGCTGGACAAATACCCGGCGCAGCTGTCCGGCGGCATGCAGCAACGGCTGGCCATCGCCCAGGCGCTGATCATGAAACCCCGGGTGTTGCTGCTCGACGAACCCTTCGGCGCGCTCGATCCGGGTATCCGCAAAGACATGCACGCCTTGCTGCTGGAACTGTGGCGCGAGACCCAACTGACGGTGTTCATGGTCACCCACGACCTGTCCGAAGGTTTCAGCCTCGGCACGCGTCTGCTGGTGTTCGACAAGGTTCGCGTCGACCCGCACGCCCCCGGTGCCTATGGCGCGCGCATCACCTATGACATCCCTTTGAACAGCGACCGCCGCACCACCCGTGCCGCCGTCGACGCCTTGCCGATGCCCCTGGCAGGCACGTTTCGTATCGCTTGAGGATTCTGTACATGACTGATTCGACCCAACTGTTCACCCCCTTCGCCGAAGAATTGCTGCCCGGTGGCGGCCATCGTTCGTTCGTATTGAAGCGCGGCCAACTGCTGCGCCTGACCGACCTGCGCGGCGGTGCCAACGTCAGCCTGACGCTGCTCAATGCCAATGAAAAAACCGAACGCCTGAACCTGCCCGACAGCCTCAAATGCCAACACACCGCCAAGCTCACCAACGGCCATTGCCTGTATTCGGACATGGGCCGCGTACTGGCCGCGATCACTGCCGACACCTGCGGCTGGAGCGACAGCCTCGGCGGTGTGCTCTGCGCAGATGAAGTCGCGGAAAAATATGGCGCCGGCCGCTATCAGGAACTGCGCAACGGCTTCTTCCGCAACGGCACCGACAACCTGCTGGTCGAGCTGGGCAAGTGGGGGTTGGGCCTGTCGGACTTGCTGATGACCCTCAACCTGTTCAGCCGCGTCGACGTCGACGAAGCCGGGCGCTTCCACTTCGTCGAAGGCAATTCCCGGGCCGGTGATTACATCGAGTTGTATGCACCGATGGACACACTGGTGGTGCTCACCGCACTGCAACACCCAATGGACCCGTCGCCTGAATACGCACCGAAACCGCTGAAACTCAGCTGGATGAACGCCGACGCCAGCGTCGCCGAACACTGCCGCACGTCGCGCCCGGAAAACGAGCGCGGTTTCATCAACACCGACCGTTTGTTCGCCTGAGGATCGCTGCCATGTCACTTGCAATCTCTACCGCTGCCGTTCACACAAGCAGACAGCCCGACACCGCGATCTACCGTGCAACCATACCGGCCGGCGAACCGTGGCTGATGGAAGTCAAGGCCGGCCAGACCTTGCGCATCCTCGACCTGGAAGGCAATCAAGCCGTCGATACGTTGTTCTACAGCGTGGCCAACCCCAAGGAACGCTACGACGTGCAACGCACCCTGCGTCGACAAAACAGCGTGTACCTGAGCACCGGCAGCGTCCTGTATTCCAACCTCGGCAAACCGATGCTGACCATCGTCGCCGACACCTGCGGCCGTCACGACACCCTCGGCGGCGCCTGCGCGCAAGAGAGCAACACCGTGCGCTACGCCCTGGAAAAACGCTACATGCACAGCTGCCGCGACAACTACCTGCGCGCCTGCGTCCACGACGGGCGACTGGGCAAGGGCGACATCGGGCCGAACATCAACTTCTTCATGAATGTGCCGGTCACGGCGGACGGCGGCTTGACCTTTGCAGACGGCATTTCGGCACCGGGCAAATACGTCGACCTGCGGGCGGAAATGGACGTGATCGTGCTGATTTCCAACTGCCCGCAACTGAACAACCCGTGCAACGCCTACAACCCGACACCTGCGGAGTTACTGGTATGGAACTGAAAATCGCGCGGTTGCGCAGATGGTTATTCACCCTGTGCCAGTCCCGCTCCGGTCAGTGCCTGAAAAAGTAAAACCACCACAACTCAAATGTGGGAGCGGGCTTGCTCGCGAAGGGACCGTCACATTCAACATTGATGTCGACTGACACTCCGCTTTCGCGAGCAAGCCCGCTCCCACATTTGATCGACGGTGCTTTCAAGATTAGTGATTCTGCCGTCGGGGACGACCCCGGCGCTTATCGAAAAACTGCGGGACGGCCCGCATCCCAGGTCGAGGCTGATGCGCAATCGCCTCCGGGGGTTATGCCATGTTCGAAAAAGTCCTGATTGCCAACCGTGGCGCCATTGCCTGCCGCATCCTGCGCACCCTGCGTGAGTTGCAGGTCAACGGCGTCGCCGTGTACTCCGAAGCCGATGCCGCGAGCCTGCACCTCCTGCAAGCAGACGAGGCCCACAGCCTCGGCGAAGGCGCGGCCGCCGGCACCTATCTGGCGGTCGACAAGATCCTCGCCATCGCCAAATCTACTGGTGCCACGGCCATTCATCCCGGCTACGGTTTCCTTTCGGAAAACGCCGCTTTTGCCGAAGCCTGTGAAGCCGCCAACATCGCCTTCATCGGCCCTACTCCCGAACAGCTGCGCGTGTTCGGCCTCAAGCACACCGCCCGCGCCCTGGCCAAGCAACACGGCGTGCCAATGCTTGAAGGCACCGAACTGCTCGACAGCCTCGACGCCGCCCTGATCGCCGGCGAACAGGTCGGCTACCCGGTGATGCTCAAGAGCACTGCCGGCGGTGGCGGTATCGGCATGCGCGTGTGCCGCAGCGCGGCTGAACTGAGCGAATCCTTCGAAGCGGTGAAACGCCTCGGCCAGAACAATTTCAGTGATGCCGGCGTGTTCATCGAGAAGTACATCCAGCGCGCGCGGCACCTGGAAGTTCAGGTGTTCGGCGATGGTCGCGGCGAGGTGATTGCCCTCGGCGTGCGCGACTGCTCAGTACAACGGCGCAACCAGAAAGTCCTCGAAGAAACCCCGGCGCCGAACCTGCCTGAAGGCATGGCCGACGACCTGTGCGCAGCGGCGATCAAACTGGCGAAAGCGGTGAACTACCGCAGCGCCGGCACCGTGGAATTTGTCTTCGACAGCGAAGACCAGCGCTTCTATTTCCTTGAAGTGAACACCCGTTTGCAGGTCGAACACGGCGTTACCGAACAAGTCTGGGGCGTCGATCTGGTGCGCTGGATGGTCGAACTCGCCGCCGGTGATTTGCCGCCGCTGCGTGAGTTGAGCCAAGGGTTGAGAGCCGAAGGGCACGCGATTCAGGCACGGCTGTATGCCGAAGATCCGGGGCGTGATTTTCAGCCAAGCCCAGGCCTGCTCACCGCCGTAAATTTCCCGGCCGCCAACGGCATCCAACTGCGCATCGACACCTGGGTCGAGGCCGGTTGTGAGATCCCGCCGTACTTCGACCCGATGATCGCCAAGGTCATCAGTTGGGCACCAACCCGCGAAGAAGCACGCGCCGATCTGCATCAGGCATTGGGTGACAGCCTGCTTTATGGCGTGGAAACCAACCGCGATTATCTGCGGCAGATTTTGCAGGATGCGCCTTTCGCCAGCGGCCAGCCGTGGACGCGTTGCCTGGAAAACCTGGTGTATCAGGCCAACACTTTTGAAGTGCTCAGCGCCGGGACGCAAACCAGCGTTCAGGACTATCCCGGCCGCCTCGGTTATTGGGCGGTGGGCGTGCCGCCGTCGGGGCCGATGGACAGTCGCGCGCTGCGTCTGGGCAATCTGTTGCTGGGCAACGAAGAAGGTGCCGCCGCGCTGGAAATCACCATGAGCGGGCCGTTGCTGCGCTTCAATTGTGATGCCGTGGTGGCGGTGACCGGGGCGGTGATTCCGCTGACGCTGAACGGTGAATCCGTTGCAATGAACACGGCGCTGCTGATTCCGGCCGGTGCCGCATTGAGTCTCGGAACGATTGCCGGTGCGGGCGCGCGCAGCTATCTGTGCGTACGCGGTGGCTTGCAGGTTCCGGACTATCTGGGGAGCAAAAGCACCTTCACCCTCGGTCAGTTTGGCGGGCACGGCGGTCGTGCGTTGCGGGCGGGGGATGTGTTGCATGTACCGGCGTTGAATGACCGTAGTGTCGGTGCGCAACTGCCTGACATCGCCGGTTTGCCTGCGGTGCGGACAATCCGCGTGATCTACGGCCCGCATGGCGCGCCGGAATACTTCACTGAAAATTACATCGGCACGTTCTTCGCGACCCAGTGGGAAGTGCATTTCAACTCCAGCCGGACCGGCGTGCGCCTGATCGGGCCGAAGCCGGAATGGGTGCGTGCCGACGGCGGTGAAGCGGGGCTGCATCCGTCGAACATTCATGACAATCCGTATGCCATCGGGGCGGTGGATTTTACCGGGGATATGCCGGTGATCCTCGGCCCGGACGGCCCGAGCCTCGGTGGGTTTGTGTGCCCGGTGACCGTGATCGAGGCGGACCTTTGGCAGCTTGGCCAATTGAAGGCCGGGGACAAAGTGCAATTCATCCCCGTCGATATCCAGACCGCCCGCACCCTCGCCTTGAAATGGAATTCCCCTTGTGGGAGCGAGCCTGCTCGCGATGACGGCAGTACAGCCAACATTGATGTGACTGACACACCGCTATCGCGAGCAGGCTCACTCCTACAGAGGGTTGTGTCGCCTGTGGTGCTGGATTTGGGTCAGGGGGATACGCGGCTGGTTGCACGCCTTTCCGGGGATACTCACCTGCTGCTCGAAATCGGCGCGCCGGAGCTCGATCTTGTCTTGCGCTTCCGCGCCCACGCCCTCATGCAAGCGCTGGAAAGCAAACACCTGCACGGTGTGATCGACCTCACTCCGGGCATCCGTTCGCTGCAAGTGCACTACCAACCCGAGCAACTGCCGCTGGCCGACCTGCTCGGCATCGTCGCCGGTGAATGGGACGCCGTGTGCGCCGCCAAGGACTTGCAAGTGCCCTCGCGCATCGTGCACTTGCCGTTGTCCTGGGACGACCCGGCCTGCCAGCTCGCCATCGAGAAATACATGACCACCGTGCGCAAGGACGCGCCGTGGTGCCCGAGCAATCTGGAGTTCATCCGCCGCATCAACGACCTGCCCAACCTCGACGAAGTGCAGCGCACGGTGTTCGACGCCAGCTACCTGGTGATGGGCCTGGGCGACGTTTACCTCGGCGCACCGGTCGCCACCCCACTCGACCCGCGTCATCGTCTGGTGACCACCAAATACAACCCGGCCCGCACCTGGACCGCGGAAAATTCGGTGGGCATCGGCGGCGCCTACATGTGCGTCTACGGCATGGAAGGCCCCGGCGGCTATCAGTTTGTCGGGCGCACTTTGCAGATGTGGAACCGCTACCGCGAAGTCGCCGCATTCGATGGTAAACCGTGGTTGTTGCGCTTCTTCGACCAGATCCGTTTCTACCCGGTGAGCGCCGATGAACTGCTGCGCATCCGCAAGGACTTCCCGCTCGGGCGTTTCGAGCTGAACATCGAACACAGCCAGTTGAACCTCGCGGACTATCAGGCATTCCTGGCGAAAGAAGCCGAGACCATCGCTGCGTTTCGCGATCAGCAGCAAGGCGCTTTCAACGCTGAACGCGAACGCTGGATTGCCAGCGGTCAGGCGCATTTCGACAGCGAAGAATTGGTCCCGGAAGCGACCGAAGATGCCGCTCTCGCCAGCGGTGAAATGAGCGTCGACAGCCACATCGCCGGCAACCTCTGGCAGGTTCAAGTGGAGACCGGCAGCCGTGTGGAAGCCGGCGATGTGCTGGTGATTCTGGAGTCGATGAAGATGGAAATTCCGCTGCTAGCGCCGACGGCCGGCGTGGTGCGTGAGATTCGTGTGCAGCCCGGATCCGCCGTGCGCGCCGGACAGCGCGTCGTGGTGCTGGAACTCGACTGAACCTATTTCGAAAAGGATTAACGCCATGAACATCAATCTGCAACTCGACGCCCTGCGCAGCGCTTATCGCCTCGGCAACATCACGCCCCGTCAATTGCTGCTGGGTCTGCGCGACAAAGCCGCGGCGCTGAACCCGGACTATCACCTGTTCATCCACTTGCTCAGTGTCGAAGAACTGGAACCGTACCTCGCCGCCCTCGACGGCTGCGACATCGACAGCCTGCCGCTGTACGGCGTGCCGTTCGCGATCAAGGACAACATCGACCTGGCGGGCATTCCGACCACAGCAGCGTGTCCTGATTTCGCCTATGTGCCGGAGCGTTCGGCGACCATCGTCGAGCAGTTGCTGGCGCTGGGGGCGATCCCGTTGGGCAAGACCAACCTCGATCAATTTGCCACCGGCCTCAATGGCAGCCGTTCACCGTATGGCGCGTGCCCGAACAGCGTGTTGGCGGAATATCCGTCGGGCGGTTCCAGCGCCGGGTCTTCGTTGGCAGTAGCGTTGGGTGTGGCGAGTTTTTCGTTGGGCACCGACACCGCAGGATCGGGGCGTGTGCCGGCGGGGTTGAATAATCTGGTGGGATTGAAAGCCACCAAAGGCTTGATCTCCACAGCCGGTGTGGTGCCGGCCTGTCGCACGCTCGATTGCGTCACGACCTTCACCGCGACCGCTCGCGAGGCCAGCCAGTTACTCGCGCTCACCGCACACCTCGACCCGCGCGATGAATACAGCCGTAGCAATCCGCAGTGGAATGACGGCGCAGCATTCGGTACACCGCGCCCGTTCCGCTTCGGCGTGCCGCGTGCGCAGGACCTGGAATTCTTCGGTTGCCCCGAAGGCCCGCTATTGTTCGGGGATGCCATCGACCGGCTCAAGGCCTTGGGCGGTGAAGCCGTCGAACTGGATATGTCGCCGTTTCTCGAAGCGGCTCGTTTGCTCTACGAAGGACCATGGGTGGCCGAGCGCTACAGCGTGGCCGGGGAATTGATGGAGCAAAAACCACAAGCCGTGTTGCCGGTGATTCGTGCGGTGCTGGCCAAGGCGCCGGCGGTGACCGGCGTACAAACCTTTCGCGCGCAGTATCGGCTGCAAGCCTTGAAGGCGCTGTGCGACAAGGCACTGGAAGGCCTCGATTGCGTGCTCACGCCGACCATAGGCCGCCCGGTGACACTGGCGCAACTGGACGCCGAACCGGTGCTGCGCAATTCGGAACTGGGCTACTACACCAACTTCATGAACCTGCTCGACTACGCCGCCGTCGCCGTACCCAGCGCCTTCATGGGCAATGGCCTGCCGTGGGGCGTGACCCTGTTTGGCCGGGCGTTTACCGATCAGTACTTGCTGAGCGTGGCGGACGCTTTCCAGCGCCAGCAAGGCTTGACCACGGCGGCGCCGACGACGGTCGCGCGTAACGATCGGGCGCGGCTGGTGGTGTGTGGCGCGCACCTGGACGGCTTGGCGCTGAACTGGCAATTGAAGCGGCGCGGGGCGCGGCTGGTCGAGACGACGTTCAGTTCGCCAGACTATCAACTGTATGCCTTGGCCGGCGGCCCGCCGTTTCGTCCGGGGATGGTTCGGGTAAAGGATGGCGGCGTGGCGATTGCGGTGGAGGTTTGGGAATTGCCGAGCAGCGAGTTGGGCTCGTTCTTGACTGGAATCCCGGCACCGCTCGGATTGGGCAAAGTGCAACTGGCGGACGGACGCTGGGAGAGCGGGTTTATCTGCGAAGCGTATGGATTAGAAGGCGCGGTGGACATCAGCCACCTCGGTGGCTGGCGCGCCTACCTGCAATCCCGAACCTGAACCCAATCCCCTGTGGGAGCGAGCCTGCTCGCGATGGCGTCAGCACATTCAACACAAATGTCGTCTGACCCACCGCTATCGCGAGCAGGCTCACTCCCACAAGGTGCGTGTCCGACGCAATGCAGCAGTTATTTCCCGGCAGTGCCGTTAGAATGCCTGCCTTTGGCGCACAGCCAAACAATCCGGCCGTAATCGCACCTGCGTGGAAAGTCTCACTCCAGCTATGAATAATCCATGAACACGCCTGACTTCTGCCCGGCCTGCGGCGCGTCCAACGACTGCACCCTGGCCGATCCGAAAACCGCCGATCGCGCCTGTTGGTGCTACGGCGTCAGCATCGACCCGGCCGTGCTCGAAGCGCTGCCGCCGGAACTGCGTGACAAATCCTGCCTGTGCCCACGCTGCGCGCAGGTCGAGGCGCAGCTGTAAGCACGCGCCCGGCCGATCACGTAAGATACGCGGCCCTTTTCCCACCGAACCCTTGCCATGCGCGTTGACCGTTTCCTCAGTAACCTGCCGCGCTTCAACCGTAAGCAAGTGCGCCTGTTGCTGGTGGAAAAGCGCGTGCGGATCGACGGCAACATTGTCAGCGACCCGCATGCCGAGGTGCTCGAGTTCAGCCGCGTCGAGGTCGATGAAGAAGTCCTGCAAGCCGGCAAGCCAGCGCGCTACTTCATGCTGCACAAGCCACCCGGCTGCGTCAGCGCCACCCGCGACCCCGAACACCCGACGGTCCTCGACCTGATCCACGAGCCGGACAAGGACGAGTTGCACATCGCCGGTCGTCTCGATTTCAACACCACCGGTCTGATGCTGATCACCAATGACGGCAGCTGGTCGCGACGCCTGACTCAACCGCAAACCAAACTGCCCAAGGTCTACTACGTCGAGACCGAGCAGGACATCGGCCCGGAATATGCGGTGAAATTCACTGAAGGGCTGTACTTCGCTTTCGAAGAGCTCACCACCCAGCCCGCCGAGCTGGAACTGCTGGGACCGAAATCGGCGCGGCTGAGCATTGTCGAAGGCCGGTACCACCAGGTGAAGCGCATGTTCGGCCATTTCGACAACAAGGTCCTGCGCCTGCACCGCGAACGCATGGGCCCGCTGGCGCTCGATAACGCGCTAAAACCGGGCGAGTACCGCGCATTGCGCACCGAAGAGATTCATTTGTTCTAAGCAGGCGACCGCTCAGCAGAAGTTGTCGAACAATTCACCGATGACACTTGCGCGATGACGCCGCCCCTGCTTGAATCAGGTCGTCAGCCGAAATGTGACTGACGAGTCACAACATACTTCTAAGAAACTTTTTGTCGGTTAGAGAACCCTCAGGTTCCGCCTCAGACCGGCAGACTGCCCGCCAATAATAATACCCGTCGACCTGCTGTACGGATCGACATGGGCCTCCAAATTCCAGGCGTATGCCTACCTGTCACAAAGCTCGTGCAATCTCATTTGCGCGCATACCCGCTTGCCAGGAGTCTTATGACATGAGGCCAGAAATCGCTGTGCTGGATATACAGGGTCAGTATCGGGTTTACACGGAGTTCTATCGCGCAGACGCCGCAGAGAAGACCATTATCCTGGTCAACGGCTCGATGGCCACGACTGCGTCGTTTGCACAAACCGTGAAAAACCTTCATCCGCAGTTCAATGTGGTTTGCTACGACCAGCCCTACGCGGGCAAGTCCAAGGCGCACAACCTGCACGAGAAATTGCTGACCAAGGAAGTCGAAGGGCAGATCCTCCTGGAGCTGATCGACCACTTCGGCGCCGAACACGTGCTGTCGTTTTCCTGGGGCGGTGCCGCGACCCTGGTCGCCCTCGCCCAACGGCCACGCCGGATCGAAAAAGCCGTGATCAGCTCATTCTCCCCGGAGATCAACGCGCACATGCTCGACTACCTCGAGCGCGGCGTCGATTACCTCGGCAGCCGCGACGGCGACCGGGTCGGCAACCTGGTGAACAGCACCATCGGCAAACATTTGCCGACCCTGTTCAAGCGCTTCAACTACCGGCACGTCAGCAGCCTGGCCGATCATGAATACGGGCAGATGCACTTCCACATCAACGACCTGCTGCACAGTGATCGCCAGTGCTTTCTTCAGGCCGCGGAAAAAATCAACGTACCGGTGCTGTTCATGAACGGCGAATGGGACGAATACACCGCCGCCGATGGCGCGCGCTTGTTCGCCAACCATGTGCAACACGCCACCTTCACGACCCTGGAAGCCACCGGCCACTTTCTCGACATGGAACACAAAGCCGCCTGCCGAGACAGCCGCAATGCCCTGCTGGGGTTCCTGAAACCTGAACCACACACCAGTCGAACGCGTTACCACTACGTCCAGGATCACCATGCACTGGCAATCTGAAACAGCGTCCTCGCGAGCAAGCGTCGCCCTACAGTAGTTCAACGCATTCCTGTAGGCGCGAGGCTTGCCCGCGATAGACCGTTTTTGCGGTGTGTGCCTTGCTACATCTGCGCTAAAGCTATCCCGCGCAAAGAAAAACTTCATTTCCACGCGCACATCTGGTACAAAGTCAGCCGCTCTGAGCGGGTGTCGTATAATGGCATTACTCCAGCTTCCCAAGCTGATAACGAGGGTTCGATTCCCTTCACCCGCTCCAATCGAATTTTGGTCTCACGTTGAGGATGTTTAGACGGGGGATGTAGAGATAAGAAAAAACCGGTCCTTCGTGGCCGGTTTTTTTATGGGCGGGATTTGTGTGCAGCGCTGACTCTTCGGCCGGTACTGCCAGTCAACGCCAGCCGATCAATTTGGCCGTGAGTTGTACGACGCCGCCGATCAGTTGTGGACGGTAGATAGCCGACAAGCGTTAGTTGGTGGGAGGTTGCCAGGGAGGGCACAACGATGAGGTTTGTTTCAGCGCTCCGATACTACGAAAAAAGGTATCTGAGCCGACAGAGAATTAAAGATGCTTTGCGACAAAAGCGACGACGACAAACAGGGTCAGCGCGAATGCAGCACCGATGCTGAACGGCAACAACGTAGTGCGGATTTTGGTCGGGGCCGGGCGTCTCATCTCTTCAGCTAAAGCCTCCATTTCACGATGCAATTGCTCGATGCTTGCTCGATTACTACGATGTGTGGACATGTTTCTTTCTCCTCTCGCGGACCGTGTTGAGTCCGTGAATTGTCGCGGTCGTTCTGGAGCATTGATCATCCTTCTCGGCTTTTAGCCGCCAACCTAAGCGTCGCTTTCTGCGAAGCCGGCAAAATCTATCGGACGTCAATCACTCAGCACCCATCGTGCAGTCCGTTCTGCGGAGCACTATGTCCCGTCTACCCACCAGTGGATAGCGGGTGATTCCCGCTTAGGTCGTAGGCAAAATCCGAGAGCTGCGCATGAAACAGCGTTAACTGTTTTCGCTCAGTTGATCGTCTTGTTGCCCCTTGTTTCTTCGGGATACTCTCGCATTTTCGCCATCTCCAACGCCCCCTCCCCCCGCGCGACCATCAACGAATACGCGCCACAACGCTTCGAGGGAAACCAATCGGCGCGGCCCAAATTCCGTCCACCAACGATCTCAACGAGAGCAACCCGACATGACTCAAAACATCTACGACGATCCGGAGTTTTTCCAGGGCTACAGCCAAATGGGCCGTTCCCTCGGAGGCCTCGACGCAGCACCGGAATGGCCAACACTCAAATCAATGCTGCCACCGATGAAAGGCCTGAAGGTCGTAGACCTCGGTTGCGGTTACGGCTGGTTCAGCCGCTGGGCCAGTGAGCGAGGCGCTGATAGCGTGCTCGGTCTGGACGTCTCGGAGAAGATGCTGGAGCAGGCTCGCAAAACTACATCGGCGGAAAATATCCACTATTCACGGGCAGATCTGGAACAGCTTGATTTACCCAAAGGCGGTTTCGACCTGGCGTACAGCTCACTGGCGCTGCACTACATCAAGGATCTGCCGGGGTTGTTCGCGACGATCCACGCGGCCCTTCAACCTGGTTCGCGCTTTGTGTTTTCCATCGAGCATCCGATCTTCATGGCTCCGCGCAATCCGGGATGGTTGATCGACGGCGAGGGCCGCAAGCGGTGGCCGGTGGACAGTTATCAACGGGAAGGCGAGCGGGTGACGAACTGGCTGGCGGAAGGCGTGATCAAGCAGCACCGAACCCTTGGCACGCTGTTCAATACGCTGATTGGCGCGGGTTTCAGCATCGAGCATGTCAACGAATGGGGGCCGAGCGATGCCGAGGTCGCGGCGCAACCGGCGCTGGCCGAAGAGCGGGAACGGCCGATGATGTTGCTGGTTAGCGTTCATCGCTAAGAGCCACGCCGGGTTCTTGTATATTTTGCGTATAGGTCTTTGAAATCAGGTAAAGAAGCAGTAGTGCGGTGTTGGTCCTGACTACAGGTGCCTTATTCTGTCAGCTCAACATTCACCTAGAGATCTACATGGACAATTCAGAGTTGGGGATCATGATCATTTCGTTGATCGGGTTGTTCGGCTTTGCTTCGTTTATTTTTGAATACTTGAGTGCCAAACACAGGGACAGATAACGCTCAGCGTGATCCGTCCCTTTTTGCATTATCGAGTCGCAACAATAAACAACCGCGGAAACGGCAACAGCACCGAACCATCGTTCAACGCCGGATAAGCCTGCTCAATCGCCGCGTGGTATTGCTTGAGGTATTGCACCTTTTCCGCGTCATCCAGCGGTTCGAGAAACGGCCGCAAACCGCTGCCCTTGAACCACTCGACCACACCCGACGCGCCACCCGCCAGCGGATGATGGTAGGTGGTGCGCCACACATCGACGCGCGCACAGTGCGGCCGCAGCATCGAGTAGTAATCGCTGGCACTGGCCATCTCTGTGCGTTGACCGGCGGCATCCGCCAGTTTGCTGGCCCACGGGCCTTCGGCGGCTACTTCGCGCATCAGGCGATGGGACGGTTCGTTGAGGTTGTCGGGCATCTGGATGGCCAGGCTGCCGCCCTCGGTCAGTCGGGTGGCCAGCGACGGCAGTAACGTCGCGTGATCGGGCAGCCATTGCAACACGGCGTTGGCGAAAATCACGTCGAACGGGCCGCTATCGTTCCAGGTTCCGATATCAACGGTGTCGAACTGCACGTTTGGCAGGCGCTTGCGAGCGGCCTCGATCATGTCGGTCGAACTGTCGACGCCACGCACCGTGGCGCCGGTGAAGCGCTCGACCAGCAACTCGGTCGAATTGCCAGGACCGCACCCGATGTCGATGGCTGAGCGCGCATCCACCAGCGGGATGGCCGCGAGCAGGTCTCGTGCCGGGCGGGTGCGTTCATCTTCAAAAGCGACGTATTGTTTGGCGGACCAACTCATTGCGTTCTCCTGTCGGTGCGTTGTTGCGAGGCGATGGGTAACTTGAGTTGGGTAGTGAAACTGAAGTAGCAAACAACAGCCACAAAAAACCGACCACCTAGGCTTATGCCGGAGAAGCACAAGCGATAAGAAACCTGTGGCGAGGGAGCTTGCTCCCGCTGGGGTGCGAAGCGTCCCCCCTTTCTCACCCAAAAAAGAAGGGGACTGCTGCGCAGTCCAGCGGGAGCAAGCTCCCTCGCCACAAGGTATGCATCATCCTTAACTGGCATTGGCCGTATCGGCCAATCTTTGCTGGTTTACGACAATCGATGCTAGGCGTAATACCCAACCGTCTTCTTCAAATGATCCGAATACTCGTAGATATCGTCTACCGAATTTATCGCGTGTCGGGTTTCATTCTTCTCTTCGTCAAAAATGCCGATGTACTTCTGTGAACGATTGAAGTGCAGGCGACAGATCGGTTTACGGTTGTTGTCGTCGAGCAGAATACCGAAGTAACTCTGAGTGTCGCGCTGAACAATCCGCTTGGCATCGACCACAGACCGGACCACGGCACGAACGATGTGATACCCCTCCAGTTCTTCCAATGTCGTCAGGACCTTGTCCTCCGACTCGTCCCGCACATCCGGTTGATCAGCCCCGCTGGACGAAACTGGCAGAGAAGCCAACGCAGGTTGTATGGCACCGCTCATGGCGGACTTGAGCCTGTCGTTGATTTGATCATTGAGAAATTGCACCACCGCTTTTCTTGTCAGTTCATGAAACTGCTCGCGGACCTTTTGAGTAATCACCCCGTCGTAGACACGCGAAGCGAACACTTTGACGAAGTCGTCATCGGGTTTGCTGACTTGAGCCGCAATGACCTTTTTGATTTGGCTGACGTACTTCAATTCACCTGCGGCGCTGATGATCGAATCCACATCGAAAGCTGATTTGGTGAGTTTTACCAATTCCGGGACGGAATACTCATCGATGTCCAACAGGTCGAGTTCAAGGAACGGCTTCTCATCCATCTTGTTGGGCGCATCCAGGTCGGTGAAGAATTTGTAGACCTGACCGTTAGTAAGGATGGAGATTCGAGCGCTGGTGACATGGAAATAACGAAACAACTGAGACGCGTGATTGATGTGGAGTGGCTCGCCTATTTTTTTGCATTCGATGAGGATCTGAACTTCTCCTCCCTTCATGATTGCGTAATCAATTTTTTCTCCTTTTTTCGTGCCGATATCGCAAACGAACTCGGGAGTCACTTCAGTCGGATCGAAGACATCGTAGCCCAGTACTGTGCTGATAAACGGCATGACAAAAGCGTTTTTGGTCGCTTCTTCCGTCTGAATTGCAGCGCTCTGCAAACGAACTTTGGCGGCTAGACTTGCTAACTTTTCGAAGAATTCCATGAGTGACCTCTGAGCTGGTTTCGATCCGTGTGCTTGCATGCTGGCAAATTGACTGCCCTTGATACTAGACACAAACCGGCACAAAGAAAGATTCCGATCAGGATTTGCGAAATACAGAGGTTTCTTACATCCGAAGCCAGCGCAATACGGCCTTCCATGAGTGCGCAAAACCCGAAAGAATTTTCATCCTGTCCGCGCTGTCACACATTCAGGCGCATCCCAATAAGGAACACGGCTATGAAATTCGCAAAAATCTCGCAGAAACTCGCCCTGTGGGCCGGCAGCCCCAAGACATTCATGGGGGCGCTTATTCTTATTATTCTGTGGGCCCTGAGCGGTCCTATTTTTGGCTTCAACGACACCTGGCAACTGGTCATCAACACCTCCACCACCATCATCACGTTCCTGATGGTGTTCCTGATCCAGAACACGCAGAACCGCGACACCGACATCCTGCATTTGAAAATCGATGAGTTGCTGCGGGTGAACAAGGAGGCGCAGAACGCGATGCTGGGGCTGGAGTTGTTGGACCTCAAGCAACTGGAGGCGCTGCGCCGGCACTATCGGGCCATGGGCGAAAAAGATGTGCATGACCTGGCGGGGCTGGCGACGACGAGCCAGCGCAAACAGGATTTGAATAAGTGCTGAACACAAACAAAACGGCGCGTGATGTAAATCACGCGCCGTTTGCTTTAAACGTCGTAAAAAACCGGGTTATAGACCGGCCTGCAACGCCCTGGCCATTTGTAGATGGTTTTGCAGTTTGGGCAGGGTTTCTTCAGCGAACGCTTTGATTTGCGGAATGTCCGTGGTTTGCGCTTGCTGCTGAAGTTGCTCGATGGCTTGCTGAGTGGTTTTCACCTGACTGGCGGCGTAGGCCTGATCAAAGGTTGCGCCGTCCATCGCTTGCGGCATCAAGGCTTTGGCCTTGTCGACCACTTCTTCGCGCGGGGCCACTGGCAAATCCAGTTGTTTGGCGATTTTCGCCAGGTGCTGGTTGGCGGTGGTGCGGTCGTTGATGACGACGATGGTGTAGTCCTTGACCTCTTTGGATTCGGATTTCTGATGCGCCAGGCGACTGGCTTCGATGTCGGCCATGCCTTGGGCCGAGGTATCGTTGATGAATTCGGCGGGGGACTGGGCAAAGGCACTGCTGGCGCACAATCCCAGTAACGTGGCGAAACCTGTGTTACGTATTCGGGTGGCCATCCGGCTCATGGTCGCGCCCTCCTTCTGAAAAAATTCAAGCGGGAGCTTGCGCCCCCGCCTCTCGATCAAAACCACCTTCAATCACTACTTGGACTTCTGAGGACCTTTGCGGCCCATCTCGGGTTTCGTAGAGTCTTTATCAACAGTCGTTGTGGTGGTTTTCCCACCTTTGCGACCGGCTTCAGACGCCTTCGTTCGATCGTTGGCGAAGTTTCCCGAGTTCGAGTTTCTTGAGTTAGGCATGATTCTCTACCTCTTGGTAAATGATCCAGGCGAGCAGCAGCCCGCATAAAATCAGAATGAACGAGCCCCAAAAGGTTTAGAAAACCTGAAAACGCCGCGACGAACGGCGGCGAAATATCAGACTTCGAGTCGCAGGTGATGCTGGCGTTTGGCGGCGTACATGGCCTCGTCGGCATGCCTGAACAACTGCTTTTCTTCGGTGCCGTGCTCGGGGTAATGAGCGACGCCGATACTGGTGTGGATGTTCAGGTTATGCCCGTCCAGACGCAGCGGCTGAGCCAGGACCTGGAGGATTTTTTCCGCCACGCTGTCGGCGTCTTCCAGGCCGTGGATGCTATGCAACAACACCACAAACTCGTCCCCGCCGATACGCGCCACGGTGTCGGTTTCGCGCACGCAACCTTTGATCCGATTGGCCACCGCTTGCAACAGCATGTCGCCCACCGCATGACCGTGGGTGTCGTTAACGTCCTTGAAACGATCGAGGTCGACGTACAGCAACGCCATGCGCCCGCCATCGGCTCGAGCCAGCGCCAGTGAAGCTTTGAGACGATCTCGCAGCAGCTCGCGATTGGGCAGTTGAGTCAACTGGTCGTACTGCGCCATGCGCTGCAACCGGGCATGCAATTGCTTGCGCTCGATGGCGGTCGCGACCTGGGCGCAGACGTATTGCAGCAGTTCCTTGTCCCGCTCGGTGTAGCGCTCGCCACCCGGAACGCTTTTGACGATGAGCGCGCCGATGGTGCCGTTTTGCGAATTCAGGGGTACACCGAGCCAGCACGGTGAGTTCGGCCCCTCGACCAACATTTCAAAGCCTGCGGGCGAATGGCCCTGGTCCGGGGTCAGCAAAATTGGCAGGCCGCTGCGGATCACTTCCGCACACAGGCGCCCGGTGATGGTGCCGGGCTGCTCGGGTTGCAGCTCATGGTCGTTGACGTGATAGGGAAAATTCAGCTGCGCGCAGTGTTCGTCATACAGCGCCACGGAGAAATTCAGCGCGGGCAGCCATTCGCCGATGATCAGGTGAATGCGCTTGAACAGCGCCAGCAAGTCTTCCGCCGCGTGAGCCGCTTCGGAAATCGCATACAACGCCGCTTGCCGGGACTCGGCCAGCTTGCGTTCGGTGATGTCCCGAGCCACGGCGATGCGCAACTGATCGAGCTCCGACCAGCGCGCCGACCAGAGGATGTGCGCCACCTGGCCGTCCTTGCGCAGGTAACGGTTTTCGAAATTGAGTTTGGGCTCGCCGCCCATGATTTCCCGCGCGGCATCGAGGGTGCGCTGGCGGTCGCCGGGATGCACCATGTCGATCATCGGCTGGCCGATCAGTTCATCGGCGGTGTAGCCAAAAATGCGCTCGCACGCCGCACTGACAAAAACGAAGCGACCTTGCTTGTCGACCGCACAAACGGCGTCCAGCAACAGATCGATGTAGCTCGCCAACGGCGCGGAATTTCTGGATGCCATGGTCTCTTGCATATGGCCTCAAGTCTTGTTCGTGACCAGCCCCGGCAACGCGTGCGCTAGGGCATTAATGGCAAAACCGATAAACATGACCCCGCACAACCGGGTGATCGCCAGTTCGTGGCGTTGATACAGGGCGCGAACCTGCCGCGCACCGACGATGCCGATGAGAATAGCGTAGGCGATCAGGCCACCGACGAAGCTCAGCACAATCAGCCACGGCAGCATCGACCAGTGCAGCAACTCCGCGCGGCTCGACAGCAGCGCGGTAAACGTAGCCACCGCCACCGGGTATGCCTTGGGATTGGTCAGGCCGAACAGAATACCGTGCCAGAACGGTTGGCGAGCCGGGCCTTGAGGTGTCTCGGCACTGCTACGTTTTGCCCGCACGGCGCGCAACCCCAGCCAGAACAAGTACAACCCGCTAAACACACCCAACACATCGAATGCCGTGCTGCCGATTTCCCGCGCGCCGACAATCGCGATCAACGCGGTACTGCACCAGACCACATCGCCCAGCAAATGCCCGCACAAGAACCCCGCCCCCGCCCGCCGACCGCGCGCCGCGCCAATGCCGAACACCGCCAACACACCCGGCCCCGGCGTGATGCCGTAGATAAAACCCGAGGCGAGAACTGCCATTAGCAGCGATGGGGTCATCGGGAAATCCTTTTGAACTGTCTGGTGAATGGGCGCCAGTCTATCTCAGGTCCTTGCGCGTGGACTGACTGATCGTCGAAGAACTTCATTCCGGCATAGGGCCGTTGTCGACAGGCCGCCAGCCGTGACGCCAGATCGCCGACATCTCGGCGGCGAAGGCAATGGAAACGGAGGGTTGAGGGGAACTGACGGTAAGATGTTGACTGTCAGGCCGCCATCGCGAGCAAGCCCGCTCCCACATTTGATCGGCGGCGTGGCGCAAATCGAGTGTGGGAGCGGGCTTGCTCGCGAAAGCGGTCTATCCGACGACACAGATTTTAGAACTTGTCGAGCGTACGCAGCTTCTGCGGCAGGCCCCACATCAGCAACGCAACGGCGATCAGCGCACAGACACCGATCACATACAGCGCCGGCGTCGTGCTGCCGGTCAGGTCCTTGATCCGTCCGACCATGACCGGGCTGACGATGCCGCCGAACTGGCCCAGAGTATTGATCACCGCAATCCCGCCCGCCGCCCCTGCGCCAGCACCGGCCAGCAGTTTTGGCGGCAGGGTCCAGAAGCTCGGAATCGACGCGATGATCCCTGCACCAAGCAAGCCCAGCGCAATAATCAGGAAGGTCGTGTGATCAGCGAAGATCCCGGCGCAGAAGAACCCTACCGCGCCCACCGCCACCAGGCCGGCGACAAACTTGCGCCGTTCGCCGGTCGAGTCGGACAAGCGCCCGATCACTACCATGCTGATCGCGCCGCAGATGTAGGGGATTGCAGTCAGCAAACCGATCATCACCGGGCTTTCAGTGCCGGCACTACGGATCAGTTGCGGGGCCCAGAAATTCAAGCCGTAAGACGCCACCTGGATCAGGAAGTAGATCAGGCCCAGCGTCAGGAAGCCCGGAATACGCAGCGCCGCGAGCAACGAGCCGCCACTCTTGTGTGGCTCATGGTGTGCGATGCGGCTGGCCAGCAGGGTCTTCTCGGAAGCGGTCAGCCAATGGGCATCTTCTATGCGGTCCTTGAGCAAGGTCAGCACCAGCAAACCGAGGCCGATGCACGGCACGCCGCCGAGCAGGAACAGCCAGTGCCAGCCGCGCATGTCGAGGAAGCCGTCGAGGTGTTGCAGCACCAGCCCGGAGAACGGTGCGCCAACCAGACCGGCGAACGCCGACGACAGAAACAGCATCGAGGTGATGCGGCCACGATAGTGCTGCGGGAACCACAGCGTCAGGTAATACAGGACGCCCGGGGCAAAACCGGCTTCCATCGCACCGATCACAAAGCGCAGCGCGTAGAACTGCCATTCGCTGTTGACGAAGACCATGGCGGCGGTGGCGAGGCCCCAGGACATCATGATCCGGGCGATCCAGCGCCGCGCGCCGACCTTGTACAGCATCATGTTGCTCGGCACTTCGAACAGTACGTAGCCGACCACAAACAGCCCGGCGCCGAGCCCGTAAGCGGTGTCGCTCAGGCTCAGGTCAGTCTGCAACTGGAACTTGGCGAAGCTGATGTTAATGCGGTCGAAAAACGCGAACAGGTAGCAAACCATGATCAGCGGCATCAGGCGCCAGGCGACCTTGCTGACCAGGGCTTTTTCTTCGTCGTGGCTAACGGACGGGCTCGCGCCCGCCTCCAGTACATTGAGGCTCATGGTGGTTCTCCAGGCGGACTTCCCGTGGGTGTCCGATTGTTTTTGTTGTCTGGTTGAATGGGACTGTAGGGGAGCTTTACTGTGGGAGCGGGCTTGCTCGCGAAGGCGGTGTGCCAGTCGACATGTATGCTGAATGTCAGACCGCATTCGCGAGCAAGCCCGCTCCCACAGGGGGATTTCGTGTGGTCAGGAGGGGCTTGGGTGCAGGTCGCAATTGCGGCCGGCCTTGGCCAGTTGACCCGGCACTTCGTGGCCCAGCAGCGCGGGCAGTCCTCGGGATAATTGCAGCAGCAGCGGCAGGTCGATGCCGGTGTGAATGCCGATTTCATCGCACAGGTTGACCAGGTCTTCCGTGCAGATATTGCCCGAGGCACCCGGCGCAAACGGGCAGCCGCCAAGGCCGCCCAGCGCCGCGTCAAAGCGTCGGGCACCGGCCTCATAAGCGGCGAGCACGTTGCATAAGCCGAGGCCACGTGTGTTGTGAAAATGCAGGGTCAAATCCGCGGGCGAAACCCGTTCCAACACCCGCCGTACCAGCCGATCCACCTGTCGCGGGTTGGCCATGCCAGTGGTGTCGGCTAGGGTAATCCCTTGAATCCCGAGTTCCTGATAAGCCTCGACGATTTGCAGCACGCGATCCTCATCAATCCTGCCTTCGAACGGGCAACCAAAGGTGGTGGCGATGCTGCCGTTGAGCCGCACCTGCGTGTCGCCCACGTACTGCACGATGTCGCCGAACGCGACCAGCGAGTCTTCGCAGCGCATGCGCATGTTCGCCAGGTTGTGGGTCTGGCTGGCGGACATCACCAGGTTCAGCTCATCGGCCTGCGTCGCCAATGCCCGTTGCGCGCCCTTGAGGTTGGGGATCAACGCGACGTAGATCACCCCCGGTTGGCGGGTGATGCCCTTGAACACCGACTCGCCATCGCGCAGCGCCGGAATGGCTTTGGGCGAGACAAACGAACCGGCTTCGATCCGGCTGAACCCGGCCAGCGACAGTTGATCGATCAGGGCAATCTTGTCGACGGTTTCGACCCAGGTCGGCTCGATCTGTAAACCGTCGCGCGGCGAGACTTCCTGAACGATCAGGGTCTGGGAAACGTCAGTGATCATTGCACCACCCCTTCGGTTTTCAGGCGTTCGATATCGGCGTCCGTCAGGCCCAGCCCGGCGAGAATTCCGTCGGTGTGCTGGCCCAGACTCGGCCCCGACCAGTTCACGCCGCCCGGGGTTTCCGAGAGTTTCGGCACGATGCCCGGCATCTTCACGGTGGCGCCGCCCGGCAGGTCGGCGCTGAGCAGCATGTCCCGCGCCTGATAATGCGGGTCGGCGACGATGTCGGCCACCGAATAGATGCGCCCGGCAGGGACTTCGGCCGCTTCCAGCGCCGACAGCACGGCGTCGATCGGCAGGCTGCTGGTCCAGTGGGTGATCGCGGCGTCGAGTACATTGCTTTTCAATGCACGGCCGTCGTTATGGGCAAACTCCGGTGCATCCGCCAGATCGCGCCGGCCGATGACCTCCATCAAGCGTTTGTAGATCGGGTCGCTGTTGCCGGCGATTACCACGTAGGCGCCATCGGCCGTCAGGTAGGTATTGGACGGGGCGATGCCCGGCAAGGCACCGCCGCTGCGCTCACGGACATGGCCGAGCATGTCGTATTCCGGCACCAGGCTTTCCATCACGTTGAACACGCTTTCGGCCAGCGACACATCGACGATTTGCCCGCCGCCCTGCCCGGTCTTGACTCGCAGCAACGACATCAAGGCACCGATCACCGCGTGCAGCGACGCGAGGGAATCACCGAGGCTGACGCCCACCCGCGCTGGCGGTGAACCGGGGGTGCCGGTGGTGTAGCGAATCCCGCCCATGGCCTCGCCGATGGCGCCGAAACCCGGACGATCACGGTACGGGCCGGTCTGGCCGTAACCGGAAATCCGCACCAGCGTCAGGTTGGGATTGAGGGCGTGCAACACGTCCCACCCCAAGCCGAGTTTTTCCAGGGCCCCAGGGCGCAGGTTTTCGATCAGCACGTCGGCACTGGTCGCCAGTTGCTTGACCAGTTCGATGCCTTCGGGGGATTTGAGGTTGAGCGCCAGGGACTTCTTGTTGCGCGATTGCAGGTACCACCACAGCGAGGTGCCTTCGTGCAGCTTGCGCCACTTGCGCAGGGGATCGCCCTGGCCCATGGCTTCGATCTTGATCACCTCGGCGCCGAACTCGGCGAGGATCCGCGCGGCAAATGGCGCGGCGATCAGCGTGCCGATCTCGATCACTTTGATTGCACTTAACGGGGCAGTCATCGCGGCGTACCTCTTGTTCTTGGAATAGGTGCCAAGGCTAGAGGAGCCGGGGTTTAGGAATCCAACCTTCAGTTGGCAACGGGCGTTCGTGAAACGCGAACGCTCTGGAAGACTGCTGCGACCTCCGGGCCGCCTTCGCGAGCAAGCCCGCTCCCACATTTAACCGCATTCTCATGTAGGAACTCGGTTAAATGTGGGAGCGGGCTTGCTCGCGAAGAGGCCGGCACAACCAATAAAGAAACTTCAGACCTGCCCACGCAACTGCTCAAACAACATCCGGCTCACCGGCGACAACCCCGCCTCATCCCGCACCACAATGATCAACGCCCGATCCGACCACTCATCCGTCAACGGCACCGCATGCAGCCCCAACGCCCGGCCAAATAATTCATAGGCCTTCTGCGGCAAAATCCCGATGCCCATGTTGGCCTGGACCATCCGGCACATCGCATCAAAACCCGGCACATGAATGCGCAACCGCAGCACCTTGCCCGCCTGACGCGCGGCCGCATGGGTGCGCATGTTGATCGAACTGGCCGAATGCAGCCCCACGTAATCGCTGTCCAGCGTGTTGGCAAAGGCCAGGCTCGAACGGCTGGCCAACGGATGATCGGGCAGCATCAACACCACCAACTTGTCCTGCCGGTACAGCACGCTGTGCAAACCTTTGGTGTCGCTGTCGATGGAGCAAATGCCCAGGTCCGCCACCCCATCCAGCACTCCTTGAATCACCCCGCTGCTGGGGCGTTCTTCGAGGTCGGTCTTGACCTGCGGATGGCGCTCGGAAAAATCCCGCAAGTCCTCGGGCAAAAACTGAATGATCGCCGACAGGTTGGCAAGCATGCGCACATAACCGCGAATGCCGTGGCTGTGCTCACCCAGCTCCAGGCCCATTTTCTCGACATTGAACAGCATCTGCCGGGCGTGGTGCAGCAGCGTTTCGCCGGCCGGTGTCAGGGTCATGCCTTTGGCCTGGCGCACGAACAGACTGATCCCCAGCGCCTCTTCCAGTTCCATCAAGCGTTTGCTGGCCGCTGACACCGCGATGGCTTCACGCGCGGCGGCGCGGGTCAGTGTGCCTTCTTCGTGAACGGCGACGAACAACTGGAGGGTGATCAGGTCGAGACGGCGGATCAGGCTTTTTTGCAGCATGGAGGGCTCGATGACTTCAGTTCGGCTGAGTCGGCAGGATAGCCCGGTTTTGCCCCACAACCTCACACGCCATCGCCCTACACGTAAATCTCTTGTAACACTCAACCGAACAGGAAACGGCCGATTCAGCGCCCAGATCGCACGCGGTAAAGTCTGGAAATACACGGACGGTTTCATCACTCAAGGACAGACACGTCACATGGACCAGACAACGCACGCGGCAAACACCTTCACCAACTATCGAAAACTGATCTCGCTGGCCGATCACGACTGGGAAACCGCAGAAGCCGGAAAAGTCGCGGGGCTGAACGTCGACATCAGAAGCAGCAACCGCATGGTTGACCAGCACGGACGCGCCTTTCATCACTTCTGCACCACCTCCTACCTCGGCCTGGACCACCACCCCGACTTGCTCGACGGCGCCATGACCACCTTGTGGGAAACCGGCACCCTGCGCATCGCCAACGCGAAAAACCGCTGCAAACTGGCGATCCTCGATCAGTACGAAACCGAGCTGTCAGCATTATTCGGCGCCACGTGCCTGAGCACCTTGTCATGCAGCGCGGCGAGTGCCGGCATCCTGCCGCTGCTGGCCAGCGGCGTGTTCACCGAGAACCGGCCGCCGGTGATGGTGTTTGACCGTTTGGCACACTATTCGATGAGTCACCTCAAAGCCGCCTGCGCCGACGAAACCAGGGTCGTGACCAGCCCGCACAACGACATGGATTTTCTGGAAACGCAGTGCCAGCAACATTCCAGGGTCGCGTATGTGGCCGACGGCGCGTACAGCATGGGCGGGGTCGCCGACATGGACAGCTTGTTGTACCTGAAGGACCGCTATGGCCTGTTTCTTTACCTCGACGACTCCCACGCGTTGTCCGCTGTCGGCACTTTCGGTGCGGGCCTCGTGCGTCCCAGGTTGCAGGCCCTGGAGGATGACGCCTTGATTGTCGCCTCATTGGCCAAGTCATTTGGGGCCAGCGGCGGGCTGGTGATGCTGGGCAATGAACGGCAGAAAAAGCTGATTCAACGCTACGGCGGCCCCAGCAATTGGTCGCAAAGCCTGAACAGCGCATCCATCGGTGCGGGCAGAGCGTCGATCCAGCTGCATCACACGCCTGCATTGACTGCGTTACAGGAAAAACTTCAGGTTAATATCCGGCTCTTCGACAGCCTGATTCGAACCGCACAACACGGCAGCAACATGGCGATTCGCTTGATCCACTGCGGTGAAGCGCGGCTGGCCAACCGTATTGCCATCGAGTTATCCAATCTAGGTTTCTTTACCTCGGCCGTGTTTTTCCCCGTGGTTGCGCAAGGCAAGGCCGCCATCAGAATCACGCTGCGCGCCGACATGGAGCCGACGCTGATTCGCCATTTTTGTGAACTCGTCACCGAGCTGTTGCGCGCATGCGCCGGGGACATCAGCTAGACATCCAGGGATGATTCCATGAAGAGCAGCACCACCCTCCTCGTCACCTGCAGCACGGTTTTCCTCGCGCAACTGGGCATGAGCATTTACCTGCCGGCGCTGCCGGAGATGGCCCGGCATCTGTCCGCCAACGCTTCGCAGGTGTCCTGGGGACTGGCGGTGTATCTGATCGGCATGGCGCTGCCCATGTTGTTCTGGGGTAGCCTGGGTCAGCGCATCGGCCGCGTGGCCCAGTTACGGGCGCATCCTGCGTGATCGGGCCCTCTTGCTGCCGGCCCTTACCGGTGGCCTCGGCTATGGGGTGATCATTGCCTTCAACACCGCCGCACCGCTGATTCTGCAAGGTCCGTTCAATTGGTCGGTCGTGGAATATGGTCTGCTGGGCTGGCCGATCAGCGCGGCGTATTTTCTGGGAGCGCTGGGGGTCAATGCCTTGGTACTGCGCACCGGACAGCGCCGGTTGATGACGGTAGGCATCAGCCTGTCACTGGCCAACGACGGCTCGCCGGTCGGTGGGGCTTATGCGATGGCGTTGAGCGGCTTTATTCATCAACTGATGGCTGCGCTGATCGGCGCGATTGCCAGCCTGATCGCCAGTCAGCAGGCATGGCCGTTGTCGTTGCTCTGCACCTTGCTGGCGTTGGGCGCGATGCTGTGCGTCATGCTCGCGCCCGGTCGCAAAACGGCCTAAAAGGCGTTGCGGAAAATCTCCTCGATCTGGCGCTGATCCGCCGCCCGGGGATTGGTAAAACCGCAGGCGTCTTTCAGCGCATTGGTGGCAAGCATGGGAACGTCGTTGAGTCTGGCGCCGAGCTCACGCAACCCGGCAGGGATTTCCACATCACTGGACAGGCGACGGATTGCGGCAATAGCCGCTTGAGCCCCCTCTTCAGGGCTGAGACCACGAATGTCGGCGCCCATCGCATGAGCCACGTCGGTCAGGCGCGGGGCGCAAACCTGAGCATTGAAGCTTTGAACGTGGGGCAGCAGTACCGCGTTGCAGACGCCATGAGGCAAGTCGTAGAACCCGCCCAGTTGGTGCGCCATGGCGTGGACATAACCCAGGGACGCGTTATTGAACGCCATGCCAGCCAGGAACTGCGCGTAGGCCATGTTTTCCCGCGCAGCCATGTCTTCGCCGTTGCGTACCGCCAGCCGCAGGTTGTTGCTGATCAACGTGATCGCCTTCAGTGCGCAAGCATCGGTGATCGGGTTGGCGGCGGTGGAAACGTACGCTTCGATGGCGTGGGTCAGTGCGTCCATGCCGGTGGCTGCCGTCAGCCCCTGGGGCATGGCGACCATCAGCGCCGGGTCGTTGACCGACAGCAGCGGCGTGACGTTGCGGTCAACAATGGCCATTTTCACGTGGCGTAATTCGTCGGTGATGATGCAAAAACGGGTCATCTCGCTGGCGGTGCCGGCGGTGGTGTTGATCGCGATCAGCGGCAGCTGTGGTTTGCTTGATTGATCGACACCTTCATAGTCGCGGATCTGCCCGCCGTTGGTCGCACATAACGCGATGCCCTTGGCGCAGTCGTGGGGCGAACCACCCCCCAGTGACACCACAAAATCACAGCGACTTTCCTTCAACAAGCCCAGGCCAAGTTCGACGTTGGCAGTGTTCGGGTTGGGTTTGGCACCGTCGAAGATCACCGAGTCGATGTCCTGCAGCGCCAGTTTTTCCGCAATCATTTTCGCGACGCCGGCCTTGGCCAGCCCAACGTCGGTGACAATCAGCGCTTTGCGAAAGCCGTACTTGCCAATGGCGTCCATGGCTTCGTCGAGGCAACCGGTGCCCATGATGTTCACGGCGGGAATGAAAAACGTGCTGCTCATGAGCGATTCTCCTGTCTGGGCCGAATCGGCGACGCCGATCCAGCGGGACGCCCACAGCATCGACCCTTCGCTCACGCAGTAACTTGATCTGGCTCAAGTCATGGTCGTGATAAAGTCGCCGCCCATCAGACCTTTTGCTTTGAGACTTTGACCGCAATGACCGATTTCCAGGATGTTGATGCCCAACTTGAAGACTGGAACGCCTTGCGCGCCACCGCCTCGTTCAGCGGCCTGCTGGTGGGCAACGGCGCCAGCCGTGCGGTGTGGGACGATTTTGGCTACGACTCGCTGTTCGAGAATGCGCGCACCGTCGAAGAAAAACCCCTGAGCCAGTCCGAGCTGAGCGTGTTCGAGGCGATGCAGACGCGCAGTTTCGAACAGGTGCTTAGCGCACTGAAAACCACCAGTCGCGTCAACAAGGCACTGGCCGTCAGCTCCGCCGCACCGCGCAATCGCTATTACGCAATCAAGGAAGCGCTGATCAACACCGTGCACGCCGTGCATATTCCGTGGCGGCTGGTGGTGCCTTCGACGCTGGCGACCATCCGTGCGGAACTGGGCAACTATCGGACGGTGTTTACCACCAACTATGACTTGCTCAATTACTGGTCTATCCAGCAGCAGCCGGACGCGATCACCGACCTGTTCCACGGCGCCGAGCCGGGCTTTGACCTGAGCACCACGGCGACCGACAAAACCCGCTTGCTGTACCTGCACGGTGGTTTGCATCTGGTGCGCAATCAGGACGGCACGGCGCGCAAGCTGATGTCGACCGAGGGCACGTTGCTCGGCAGTTTCGCGATCAACAACACGATCAAGACCCTGGATGACGTGCCGCTGTTCGTGAACGAAGGGCCGGCGCAGGACAAGCTCAAGACCATTCGCAGTTCGGATTACCTGTCGTTCTGTTATGACCAGTTATTGGGGCATGGCGACGGGTTGTGTGTCTTCGGGCATGCGCTGGGTGAGCAGGACAGCCATATCGTTCATGCGTTGCGTCAGGCGAAACCGTCGGTGGTGGCGATCTCGATCTATCCGCGCAGCAAGGCGTTTATCCAGCATCAGAAGCGGCATTACGCGAAGGTGTTCGAGGGGACAGGATCAGCGTTGCGGTTTTTTGATTCGAAGACACATGCGTTGGGGAATCCGAAGCTTACGGTTCCGGTTGAGGTTTAGCGGCGAGGCGGCTGACGCCTTCGCGAGCAAGCCCGCTCCCACATTTGACCGTGATTGAATGTGGGAGCGTCGTTACTTAAAGCACCGGCAAAGTCTTGTCCTTGATCACCGTGGTCGGCCCGTTGGCTTTCACACTGGCAATGCCTTTATCCATTGCGGCGGCGGAGGAGTACGACTCGCTGCTGCCGATGATCTCGTGGTTACCGGCCTTGAGGTTGAAATAAGGATGGCCATCCTTGGTGGTCTTTTTTTCGTAGCGCTCATCCAGCGGGCTGTTGGACTGAACCGATGCAATGCCTTTGTCGGCAGCGGCGCGGGTGGTGTACAGCTCACTGGTCAGAATGGTTTCGGCGTTGGCGGCCTTGAGGACAAACCTGAACTGGCCACTGCTGCTTTTGCTCACTTCGTACCATCCGGACATGCTCTTTCTCCTTGGCGATTGAGAGGTTTCGCGCTTCAGAGTAAAGACCAGCCTGCTGATTCTGTCGCCTGCACCGGCCCCTTCGTCGGAACGCCGCCCGGAGCAAGCCCGCTCCCACACTTGACCGAGTCGCTCATGAGAATGCGATTAAATGTGGGAGCGGGCTTGCTCCGGGCGGCGTTCCGACGAATGAGTCGACACGGTATTCGCTACTTCACCACAGCCCGAACCACCGACAACTCCGGCGCAGCGACCCGCCGCTGACTCAAATACCGCATACAACTCACCCGCAAAAACGACGCAAAATTCACCACTTCCCCGCGGTAATCCATCACCTCTTCATACAGCTTGGCGATCAACTGGTTGGTGGTCATGCCATCGACTTCGGCGATTTCGCTGAGGATGTCCCAGAACTGATTCTCCAGCCGCAGGGTGGTGACCACCCCGCAGATGCGCAGCGAGCGGGAGCGCGATTCGTAGAGGATCGGATCGGCTTTGACGTAGAGCTCGCACATGGACAGGTCCCTCGTTACAGCGTGATTTTGGTGCCCAGCAACCCGAGGAAACCGGCAAGCCAGTTCGGGTGTGCCGGCCAGGCCGGGGCAGTGGCCAGATTGCCTTGAACATGGCCTTCCGTCACCGGGATGTCGATGAACGTGCCGCCAGCCAGGCGCACTTCCGGGGCACAGGCCGGGTAAGCGCTGCACTCACGGCCTTCAAGAACCCCGGCCGCCGCCAGCAATTGCGCACCATGACACACGGCAGCAATCGGCTTGCCGGCCTTGTCGAAGGCACGCACCAGGTCCAGGACTTTGTCGTTCAGGCGCAGGTATTCCGGCGCACGACCGCCGGGGATCAGCAGCGCGTCGTAGTCGGATTCAGCAACTTTGGCGAAGTCGAAATTCAGGGCAAACAGGTGGCCGGGTTTTTCGCTGTAGGTCTGGTCGCCTTCGAAGTCGTGGATCGCCGTGCGCACGGTCTGGCCGGCGGCTTTGTCAGGGCACACGGCGTGGACGGTGTGACCGACCATCAGCAGCGCCTGGAACGGCACCATCACTTCGTAGTCTTCGACGTAATCGCCGACCAGCATCAGGATTTTCTTGGCAGCCATGGGGAGGACTCCTCTGGGGGAACGTTGGCAGGAGTATTCAAGGTAGTCCTTATCCTGGAGGTCGGGTAATAACCAGCTACTACCGCGTTATCGTTCTTCGCGAGCAAGCCCGCTCCCACATTCAACCGCGTTCCTCCAAGTGGACTGCGGTTGAATGTGGGAGCGGGCTTGCTCGCGAAGGGGCCCTCAAACTGTACGGATAACTCCGCGCCTAGCTGTAACAGCGCAGCCAACGCGGTTTGTGGCTAGATAAAGACATTCCACCACCCTGAATTCTGGTCCCCCATCATGTCCTCGCGCGAAAACACCGGCATGGCCCTCGGCCTGCTCGGCGTTGTGATTTTCAGCCTCACCCTGCCCTTCACGCGAATCGTCGTGCAGGAACTGCATCCCCTGCTCAATGGCCTCGGCCGGGCGCTGTTCGCGGCGGTGCCGGCGGCGTTGTTGTTGCTGTGGCGACGAGAGAAGTGGCCCACCTGGAAGCAGGTCAAAGGCCTGACGCTGGTGATCGCCGGGGTCATTCTCGGTTTTCCGGTGTTGTCGGCGTGGGCCATGCAAACCTTGCCGGCGTCCCACGGCGCCCTGGTCAACGGCCTGCAACCGCTGTGCGTGGCGCTCTACGCCGCGTGGCTTTCCCACGAACGTCCGTCAAAAGCCTTCTGGGCCTGCGCGGCGTTGGGCAGCGCGTTGGTGCTGAGTTATGCGCTGATCAGCGGTGCCGGCAGCATTCAGGCCGGTGACTTGTTGATGCTCGGGGCGATTGCGGTAGGTGGTCTGGGCTACGCCGAGGGCGGTCGGTTGGCCAAGGAGATGGGCGGCTGGCAGGTGATCTGCTGGGCGCTGGTGCTGTCGACGCCGCTGTTGATCGGGCCGGTGGTGTATCTGGCGCTGCAACATCAAGGCGAGATTTCGGCGAAGACCTGGTGGGCGTTTGGTTATGTCTCGCTGTTTTCGCAGTTCATCGGCTTCTTTGCCTGGTATGCCGGGCTGGCGATGGGCGGGATTGCCCGGGTCAGTCAGATTCAGTTGTTGCAGATCTTCTTCACGATTGCGTTTTCGGCGTTGTTCTTTGGTGAACACATCGAGCCGATCACCTGGCTGTTTGCTGCCGGGGTGATTGTGACGGTGATGCTGGGCCGCAAGACCGCCATCAAACCAAGTGTGGGAGCGGGCTTGCTCGCGAAGGCGGACTAACAGCCGAAGTAGATGTTGGATCTGACGGCCCCTTCGCGAGCAAGCCCGCTCCCACAAGGGATCAGAGGTAGCCGTCGGCCCGGAGCAGGGTTTCGAGACAGTGTTCGCTGATGTGGTAGAAATCCTTCAGCTCCTGAATCTTCACCAACAGCTGGGCCGGGTCCACCGGCTCGGCGCGTTTGACCGCCAGGATCATCTTGTTCTTGTTGGTGTGGTCCAGCGAGATGAACTCGAACACCTTGGTTTCATAACCGCAGGCTTCGAGGAACAGCGCACGCAAACTGTCGGTGACCATTTCCGCCTGCTGCCCCAGATGCAAACCGTATTGCAGCATCGGCTTGAGCAGTGCCGGGCTCTGGATTTGCAGGCGGATCTGTTTGTGGCAGCACGGCGAACACATGATGATCGAGGCGCCGGAACGGATGCCGGTGTGGATCGCGTAGTCAGTGGCGATGTCGCAGGCATGCAGCGCGATCATCACGTCCAGCTCGCTCGGTGCCACGCTGCGCACGTCACCGCACTTGAACACCAGCCCCGGGTGCTCGAGTTTCGCCGCAGCGGCGTTGCACAGGTTGACCATTTCTTCGCGCAGCTCGACACCTGTCACCACGCCTTCGGCGTTCAAGGTGTTGCGCAGGTAGTCGTGGATGGCGAACGTCAGGTAACCCTTGCCCGAACCGAAATCCGCCACCTGCACCGGCTTGTCCAGCGCCAGCGGTGAGGTGGTCAGCGCATGGCTGAAGACTTCGATGAACTTGTTGATCTGCTTCCACTTGCGCGACATCGCCGGAATCAGCTCGTGCTTGCTGTTGGTCACGCCAAGGTCAGCGAGGAACGGCCGGTTCAGGTCGAGGAAGCGGTTTTTCTCGCGGTTGTGCTCGGCGGACGGCACTTCACGCAATTGCTGAGGTTTGCTCTTGAACAGCGAAGACTTGCCCTTTTTGCTGTATTCGAGCTGGGCTTCGTCAGTCAATGACAGCAAATGCGCATTTTTGAACGAGGCCGGCAGCAACGCAGCGATGGTCGCGACGCCTTCGGCCAGCGGCAGGTTCTTGGTGATGTCGCGGGTTTTGTAGCGGTAGACGAAGGACAGGCAAGGCTGATCCTTGACCGTCAGTTGCTTGATGATCAGGCGCTGCAAATCCGCTTCGGTGCCGACGTACTTGGCCAGCACCAGTTTGATGAAGGCGTTGGCGTCGAGGCTGGTTTGCAACAGGTCGATGAACTGGGCGTGGTGATCCGGCGCGAGGCTGGCGGGAGTGGCGGTGACGGACATGGGCAAAACGGCCTCGGGCGGAGCGAATCGGGGAATGGCGGGTATTTTAGGGGGGATGGCCGTTCGGAACACGCAGTTATTTACCGAACGGCACGAATCCTGGGGCAAATGAAGTTCACTGAGGCTAAGGGTTTGACAGTGGTAAGGGGGCTTTTGTGGCGAGGGGGCTTGCCCCCTCGCCACAAAAGCCCCTCGCCACAAGGGGGTGCCAGATATCTTGATCTGATTCGGTCAGCCCAACACCACCAACCGATTCGGCAGTTCATTGCGCACCTGCGTCACCGGCACATGCACTTTGAGCAACTCGCCACACGCCTCGATGCACGTCACGAACCCTTGCAACGTCTGCCCCTGCTTCACCTGTTGGGTGAACGCCGCCACAATCGCATCCCAGTTCTTGTTGTCCAGCCGTTTGGAAATCCCTTCATCCACCAGGATCTCCACATAGCGCTCAGCCTCGCAGACAAAAATCAGCATCCCGGTGCTGCCGACCGTGTGGTGCAGGTTCTGCTCCAGGAATTGCCGGCGCGCCAGGTTCGAGGCGCGCCAGTGCCGCACTGAACGCGGGACCAGGTGCGTGGTGACTTTCGGCAGGCGGAACACCAGGCACAGCACAATAAAGCTGATCCATTGCACCAGCAGCAGACTGTGCAAAGTCAGCCAGCCGCTGAGGTAATGCACGATCCCCGGCACCATCAGCGCCAGCAGGCTGGCCCACAGCAGCGGGATGTACGCATAGTCATCGGCGCGGGCAGCGAGCACGGTCACCAGTTCGGCGTCGGTATCGCGCTCGACCCGGGCAATCGCCTCGGCGACTTTGCGTTGTTCGTGTTCAGTCAGTAATGCCATGTTGAAAAGTGCCTGCTCATTATTGTTATCACCAGCCGCCCGACGAACCGCCGCCCCCGAAACTGCCCCCGCCGCCGCTGAAGCCCCCGCCTCCACCGCCGCCGCCACCAAAACCACCGCCGCCGAAACCTCCGCCCGAACCACCCGAGCCTCCTCGGCCGGCGGGCAGAAGCCCGAGCATCTGCAACACAAAAATCGTCAGGATGAACAGCATCACCAGAAACACAAAGACGCCGGGATGGCGCGCCACGAAGTCGCTGTCCTCATCGCCGCGCGGTTCATAGACGGTCGAGGGTTCATCCAGCGGGCTGCCGCCCAACACCACCAGCATCGCCGCGACCCCGTCGCTGATGCCTTTGCTGAAGTTGCCAGTCTTGAACGCCGGGGTGATCACCTGATTGATGATCACCGAACTTTGCGCATCAGTCAGGCGGTCTTCGAGGCCATAGCCGACTTCGATGCGCAATTTACGCTCATCACGCGCGACGATCAGCAACGCGCCGTTATTTTTATCTTTCTGGCCAATGCCCCAGGCACGCCCCAGTTGGTAGCCGAAGTCCGCGATGTCGGTGCCTTGCAAGTCCGGCAACGTGACCACCACCAACTGCTCGCCGGTGGCGCCTTCATGGGCCTGGAGTTGCTGCGCCAGTTGCTCGCGCACCGACGGCTCGATCATCTGGGCGTTATCGACCACCCGCCCGGTCAGCGGGGGAAACTTCAATTCGGCCTGCGCCGTCAGGGCACACACCCAGAGCAACAGCATCAGCCCCACTTTCAACACGCGCATTGGCAACCTCATCCGTGGTGATGCTTTTAGCCGGTCAGAACTTTACCTGCGGCGCCTTATCGGCATCCGGCGTAGTCGCCTCGAAGGTTTCGCGGATCGGCAAATCGCTGTACATCACGCTGTGCCACAGGCGACCGGGAAAGGTGCGAATTTCCGTGTTGTACTTCTGCACCGCGAGGATGAAGTCGCGACGGGCCACGGCGATGCGGTTCTCGGTGCCTTCAAGTTGCGACTGCAAGGCGAGAAAGTTCTGGTTGGCCTTGAGGTCCGGATAACGCTCGGACACCACCATCAAACGGCTCAAGGCACCGGTCAGCTGATCCTGGGCTTGCTGGAACTGCTTGAGTTTTTCCGGGTTGTCCAGGGTCTTGGCGTCCACCTGGATCGACGTGGCCTTGGCCCGTGCTTCGATCACCGCGGTCAGGGTTTCTTCTTCGTGCTTGGCATAGCCCTTGACGGTTTCCACCAGGTTGGGGATCAAGTCGGCGCGGCGCTGATACTGATTCTGCACCTGGCCCCACGCGGCTTTGGCCTGCTCGTCGAGGGTCGGAATCGTATTGATGCCGCAGCCCGCGAGCACGGTGGTCAACAGCATCAAGGCTGCCACCTGCAAGCTCGAGCGATAGTGGTGTCTTGCATTCATCTGGTTCACTCCCTGGCACATTCCGTTGAAAAACCAATCACACCCTTCTGACCGGGCACTTGGGGCATAATCTGCCGCCGCCACTGGATTGCATCGAGCCAATGGGCTAAAAGATGCCCCTGCACAAAAAACACGCAGAAGTGTGCTGCATTTACCTGAACAACAATAGTCGTTCCCTAACTTTTGGCTGACCGGCGCGTATTCACTGCCGTTTAGGCTTTTGAGAAAACTATTCATGAAGAAGCTGTGTTTGCTGGGCCTGTTCGTCAGCCTGGCCAGTCATAACGTATTGGCCGCCACGACCCCCGCACCTCTGGAGAACAAGGACGCCTTCATCAGCAACCTGATGAAGCAGATGACCCTCGATGAAAAGATCGGCCAATTGCGCCTGATCAGCATCGGCCCGGAAATGCCACGCGAACTGATCCGCAAGGAAATCGCGGCCGGCAACATCGGCGGCACGTTCAACTCGATCACCCGCCCGGAAAACCGTCCCATGCAGGACGCGGCCATGCGCAGCCGGTTGAAGATCCCGATGTTCTTCGCGTACGACGTGATCCACGGCCACCGCACCATTTTCCCGATCCCGATTGCCCTGGCTTCGAGCTGGGACATGGACGCCATCGGCCGGTCCGGGCGCGTCGCCGCCAAGGAAGCCGCGGCGGACAGCCTCGACATCACCTTCGCGCCGATGGTCGACATCTCCCGCGACCCGCGCTGGGGCCGGACTTCCGAAGGCTTCGGTGAAGACACCTACCTCGTGTCGCGCATTGCCGGCGTGATGGTCCGAGCCTTCCAGGGCACTGGCGCCAACGCGGCCGACAGCATCATGGCCAGCGTCAAGCACTTCGCCTTGTACGGCGCGGTCGAGGGCGGTCGCGACTACAACGTCGTCGACATGAGCCCGGTCAAGATGTACCAGGACTACCTGCCACCGTACCGCGCGGCGATTGACGCCGGTGCCGGTGGCGTAATGGTTGCCCTGAACTCGATCAACGGCGTACCGGCCACCGCCAACACCTGGCTGATGAACGACCTGCTGCGCAAGGAATGGGGCTTCAAAGGCCTGGCGGTCAGCGACCACGGGGCGATTTTCGAGCTGATCAAACACGGCGTCGCCGCTGACGGTCGCGAAGCCGCGAAGCTGGCGATCAAGGCCGGCATCGACATGAGCATGAACGACACCCTGTACGGCAAAGAACTGCCGGGGCTGTTGAAAGCGGGCGAGATCGAGCAAAGCGACATCGACAACGCCGTGCGTGAAGTGCTCGGCGCCAAGTACGACATGGGCCTGTTCAAGGACCCGTACCTGCGCATCGGCAAGGCTGAAGATGATCCGGCCGACACCTACGCCGACAGCCGCTTGCACCGCCCCGAAGCCCGTGACGTCGCGCGTCGCAGCCTGGTGTTGCTGAAGAACCAGAACGAAACCCTGCCGCTGAAGAAAACCGCGAAAATCGCGTTGGTCGGCCCGCTGGCCAAGGCGCCAATCGACATGATGGGTAGCTGGGCAGCGGCCGGTAAGCCGGCGCAATCGGTGACCCTGTTCGACGGCATGAACGCCGCCGTCGCCGACAAGGCCACGCTGATCTATGCCCGTGGCGCCAACATCACCAGCGACAAGAAGGTTCTGGATTACCTGAACTTCCTCAACTTCGATGCACCGGAAGTCGTGGATGACCCGCGCTCGGCGCAAGTGTTGATCGACGAAGCGGTGAAAGCCGCCAAAGATGCCGACGTGGTGGTGGCAGCGGTGGGCGAGTCCCGTGGCATGTCCCACGAATCGTCGAGCCGCACCGCCATCAACATCCCGGCCAATCAGCGCGATCTGATCAAGGCCCTGAAAGCCACCGGCAAACCGCTGGTGCTGGTATTGATGAACGGCCGTCCGCTGTCGATTCTCGAAGAGAAAGACCAGGCTGACGCGATTCTGGAAACCTGGTTCAGCGGCACCGAAGGCGGTAACGCCATCGCTGACGTGCTGTTCGGCGACTACAACCCGTCGGGCAAACTGCCGATCACCTTCCCGCGCTCGGTGGGTCAGATTCCGACCTACTACAACCACCTGAGCATTGGCCGGCCGTTCACGCCGGGCAAACCGGGCAACTACACCTCGCAGTATTTCGATGACACTACCGGTCCGCTGTTCCCGTTTGGTTTCGGTCTGAGCTACACCGATTTCAGCCTGAGCGACATGGCCCTGTCGTCGACCACGCTGAACAAGACCGGCAAGCTCGACGCCAGCGTCACACTGAAAAACACCGGCAAACGTGACGGCGAAACCGTGGTGCAGTTGTACATCCAGGACGTGACCGGCTCGATGATCCGGCCGCTCAAGGAGCTGAAGAACTTCCAGAAAGTCATGCTCAAGGCCGGCGAACAGAAAGTCGTGCACTTCACCATCACCGAGGACGACCTGAAGTTCTACAACACCCAGCTCAAGTTCGCTGCCGAGCCGGGCAAGTTCAACGTACAGATCGGCCTGGACTCCCAGGACGTGACGCAGCAGAGCTTTGAATTGCTGTAATTATTCAAACACCGCAAAAACCTGTGGGAGCGGGCTTGCTCGCGAAGGCGGACTTTCAGTCGACATCATCGTTGACTGACATTCCCCCTTCGCGAGCAAGCCCGCTCCCACATTCGGTTTAGGGTGTGCTTAAGATTAGGTTCAGCCCCTACGATCCAGCAGGTTCACCACCAGTCGATCCACCCAGCCCCAGATCCGTTGCTTGACCCGCTTCCACAAGGGTCGGCGTTGCCATTCTTCGAGGCTGACTTCCTGGCTCTGCGCAAAGTCCCGTTCGAAACTCCCCGCCACGGCCAGCGTCAGCCCCGGGTCCAGCGCTTCGAGGTTGGCTTCCAGGTTGAAGCGCAAGTTCCAGTGATCGAAATTGCACGAGCCGATGCTCACCCAATCATCGATCAGGACCATTTTCAGGTGCAGGAAACACGGCTGGTACTCGAAGATTTTCACCCCGGCCTTGAGCAGTCGCGGGTAGTAGCGATGCCCGGCGTAGCGCACCGACGGGTGATCGGTGCGCGGCCCGGTCAACAACAGACGCACGTCGACACCCCGGGCGGCGGCCCGGCGCAGTGAGCGGCGGACTTTCCAGGTCGGCAGGAAGTACGGGGTCGCCAGCCAGATGCGTTGCTGGCCGCTGTTCAACGCGCGCACCAGCGATTGCAGAATATCGCGGTGCTGGCGGGCGTCGGCATAGGCCACCCGGCCCATGCCTTCACCCATCGACGGCACTCGCGGCAGGCGCGGCAAGCCGAAATGCGAAGCCGGTTTCCAGGCGCGTCGATGGCGGTTGGCGATCCATTGGCGGTCGAACAGCAACTGCCAGTCGATGACCAAAGGCCCGGTGATTTCCACCATCACCTCGTGCCATTCGCTGGTGTCTTCACCCGGCGTCCAGAACTCATCGGTGACGCCCGTGCCACCGACCACCGCCAGGCTTTGATCGACCAGCAACAGCTTGCGATGATCGCGGTAGAAGTTGCCGACCCAACGACGCCAGTTCAGGCGATTGTAGAAACGCAGTTCGACCCCGGCCGCCGTCAGCCGCTGACGCAAGGTCAGGGTGAATGCGAGGCTGCCATAGTCATCGAACAGGCAGCGCACGCGCACACCGCGCTCGGCTGCCGACACCAGGGCTTGCACCATGGCCTCGGCGCAGGCGCCCGCCTCCACCAGATACAGTTCCAGCTCGACCTGTTCTTCGGCGCGGGCAATCGCGACGAGCATGCGCGGGAAAAACTGCGGACCGTCGATCAGCAGCTCAAAGTGGTTGCCTTCACGCCAGGGAAAAATTGCACCGGCCATGGTCAGCGCGCCGTGAAAATCAGTACCGCACCCACCGGTACCGACAGACTGATGGCCGACAAATCGGCGACCTTGCGCAACGTTTCCAGCCCGGGGGCCAGATCAAAATCTTCGGCATTGATCACCAACGGCTCCAGCGTTACCACTTGAAAGCGTCGGTCATCGAGACGCGTCGCCAGCAATTCGGCGTTGTATTGATGTTGCTTGCCATGCAGGTTGACGGTCAGCGGCAAGCGCAACTCCAACTGCGCACCGGGCGCGAGGTCGTTGATCGGACGCAGATCAATCTGCGCGGTGATCAACGCTTCGGGGAAAGTCTGGATCTCGAACAGCTCCTTGCGCATGCGTTCATCGCGCAGCGGGATGCCACTGTTCACCGACTCCAGCTCGACTTCCACCTCGGCCAGGCCCTTGGCGTCGACCTTGCCGTGCAGCACCAGAAAGCGCTGCACTTCGGAGAGGTTGGCGTTTTTGGTGCTGATGAACGACAGGCGCGAGGACTCGCCGTCCAGATACCAATCGGCGTGGGCCGACAGCGTGGCACCGGCCAACAGGAGGAATGCGAGGGTTTTAGAGAGGGAGCGGTTGAACATAGAGACTCATGTGCGGATAAACCTGCACGAACCTTAACCGCCCGTGAGCAAGATGCAAACTGTCCGTCACTGCCACTCGACCATTGTGGTGAGGGGGCTTGCCCCCGTCCGGCTGCGCAGCAGTCGTAAAATCTGCGAACTCGGTACGCCAGATAGAACTCATTGTCTGATATTAGGAGCGCTTCGCACTCCAACGGGGGCAAGCCCCCTCGCCACAAAAGCCCGCTCGCCACGGAAACCTCTGGCGCAATCAGGGTTGCAGGCGGCAGCCCTGGCGTTCGCCGATCCACGTGGCGCTATTGCTGCGGCCCATGCCGCTGACCGTCACGCGTTTGCTCGCGGCGTCATCGACAAAGCTGCTGGTGGGCAGCCACTGTTTTACATAGCGGTGGCAATAGCCGGCCTCGTTGTTCATCACATACCGGCACGAGCAGTATTCCTTGGCGGTGTAGGCGCTGATGATGTCGGGGAACGCCCACAGCGCCACTCGCTCCTGCCAGATCCAGCCGAGCAACGCGACCAGCAATATCAGGAACAACGCGCTGAACGGTCTGTGTCGAAGAAACCTCATGGCTGCACCTTCTGAGCAAACGCCTTGAGCGCGAGCTTGAGCAATTCGTTGTGCTGGTAGCTCTCGTCACGATCATCGCCATAGCGCACGATCACCAGGCTTTCGCTGGGAATAACGTACATCGCCTGACCCCAATGCCCCAGCGCCGCAAAGGTATCAGCCGGCGCATCGGGCCAGGGTTTTACCGCCCCGTCTACCGCGCGATTGAGCCACCATTGACCGCCAGGCACGGCGTCATCCTGATGGGCGTGATAGCGGGCGAACGGTTCGCGATTGAAGGCGACCCAGTCTTTGGGCAGCAATTGACGACCTTGCCAGCGCCCGTCGCGCGCCATCAACCAGCCGATTCGTGCCAGGTCGCGAGCTGTCAGATAGGCGTAAGAGGAAGCGACAAAAGTGCCCGTGGCATCGGTTTCCCAAACGGCATGGTGGATGCCCAAGGGATCGAACAGTGCGGTCCAGGGATAGTCTGGATAACGTGCCGTGCCGACGATATTTTTCAGCGCGGCGGACAGCAAACCGCTGTCACCACTTGAGTAACGAAAGGCCTGGCCGGGCTTTGCGTATTCGCCACGGTCGGCAGTGAACGCGGCCATGTCCTGATGGCCACGGGTATAGAGCATCGCCACCACTGAGGACTTCAACGGGGCGTATTCATAGTCTTCCTGCCAGTCCAGCCCCGAAGCCCAATGCAGCAGGTCGGCCATGGTCACGCTGGGGTGTTTTTTCATCGGCGGATAAAACGTCTGCACCGGGTCCTGGAGTTTGAACAGGCCTTCGCCATACGCCACTCCCAGCACCGTGGCCATGAGGCTTTTGCTGATCGACCACGTCAGGTGCGGCGTGTCGGCGGTGGTCGGACCGGCGTAGCGTTCGTAGATCAATTGACCGTCGCGAATCACCAGCAAGGCGTCGGTGCGCACGCCTTTTCGGGTGCTGTCGTCGCGGGTTGGGAAGGCGTAGGTTTCCAGGGCTTGAAGCGCTGGCCCGGTGATGACCGGGCCGGTTGACCATTGCTCGGCCGGCCAGTTTTCGGCGTGGGCCGGGAGGCTGAGCAGCAGCATGACGATCAGGGACAAGCCTTTGAACATGGAGTGGGCTCGGAGGGGTCAACTGGCAGAGCGTAGTTGAGGTTGATGACAGTTTTGGGATTTGTGTTGCCCATACTGGCCCCATCGCGAGCAGGCTCACTCCTACAGTTTGAAATGCATTCCCCTGTAGGAGTGAGCCTGCTCGCGATGGGGCCCTTCAATTCACTGCAAATGCCTTGGCCAACCGCTTACCTCTGGCCCCCGCCGCCAACGCCATCACCGCCTGATCCCGCTGCCACATCGCCGCCCAATGCGGCGGCCCATCGGCCAGCGCCTGATCGATCTCGACCTTGAGCCCCTCGAACTGCGCAAACAACCCACCCAGTAACACATGCCCGGCCGCATTGTTCGGCGCCTGGCGGCTGACTTCCGCGCACCCGGCCAACAACGCCAGTAACCGCAACTGCAACGCTTGCGCCCAGTCACTGTCCTGGCCAATGCCATACAGCCACGCCGTCATCGCGCTCAATACGTAAACATCTTCAAGGGTGCGGAACGGTTTGACGTAGGCATCCCAACCATCCCCCGCCAACAACTCGCACTGGGCATTGTCGAGAAACAACCGGCCATGACTGATGTCCGGCATCAGCGCGATTGCCGGCAGCTTTTCCAGGCGCACGCCCGGTTCATCGGGATAGACCACCGCCAGGCTCAGGCTTACTGCCTCGCCGGGCGCTTCACTGCGGGCAGCGATCAACAGCCATTCGGCGGCATCACCGGCGGTGACGAAATCCTTGCGCCCGCTCAGGCGCAAATCGGTGAGACGGGTTTGCATGTCCGCCGGTCGCAGGCTGCGTTGCTCGGTCGCACACAGCGCGCCGAGGCTCAACGGCGCGCTCGGCCAGAGCATGCGCAACGCTGCCTGATACCCCACCAGAAACGCCAGCCCCGGCGTGGCCATCAAACGCCCGCCAGCCACGGCCAGTTCAAACGGCGTCACCGTGCCCAACTGGTGCAACAAGGTCACGAAACCTTCCGCCAGATCCGGGTTGGCGGGCAGGCGTTCGTGGCGATTCAACAGGTTTTGCCAGGGCATAAGAGGCTCCTCGTGGGCTGTCATATAAGCATCACCAAAGCTTAATGGCGATGACACCGGGGCTACATAGCCTGACCTTGCACAAAACGGCTGCATAAAGAAAGTCGATCCGCTGTAACCCAAGACGGGTGAGCAGCCCGCACGGAGAATCGCCATGACTCAGATCGCCCGCATCCGCGACACCGGCAACGACCGCCGCCTGCAAGCCGAACGCCTGATCGGCAGCCAAGCCTTGCAGGAAGCCCAGGCCTTGCGCTTCAACGTATTCAGCGGCGAGTTCAACGCCAAGCTGAAGGGCGCTGAGCTGGGTCTGGACATGGATGACTATGATGTTCATTGCGCCCACATCGGCGTGCGTGACTTGAACACCGGGCGCCTGGTGGCGACCACCCGTTTGCTCGACCACACGGCGGCCAGCAGCCTGGGCAAGTTCTACAGCGAAGAAGAATTCAGCCTGCACGGCCTGGTGCACCTCAAAGGCCCGATCCTGGAAATCGGTCGCACCTGCGTCGACCCGGCCTACCGCAACGGCGGCACCATCGCCGTACTCTGGGGTGAACTGGCCGAAGTACTGAATGAGGGCGGCTACAGCTATTTGATGGGCTGCGCGAGCATCCCGATGCAGGACGGCGGCATTCAGGCCCACGCGATCATGCAGCGCCTGCGCGAACGCTACCTGTGCACCGAACACCTGCGCGCCGAACCGAGAAATCCGCTGCCGACCCTGGATATCCCCTCCAACGTGATCGCCGAAATGCCGCCGCTGCTCAAGGCCTACATGCGCCTCGGCGCGAAGATTTGCGGCGAGCCGTGCTGGGACGAAGATTTCCAGGTGGCCGACGTGTTCATCCTGCTCAAGCGCGACGAGCTCTGCCCGCGTTACGCCAAGCACTTCAAGGCGGCCATGTGATGAGTCGGTTGCGGGTGTACGCGCGGATTGCGCGAGTATTGGTGGTGGTCGCTCTGGGATTGACCATGGCCAGTGTGTTTGGGCTGTTCGAGCGCATGGGCATCGCCCACTCGATGGTCCGCCGCCAGCGCTGGTCACGGTTTTTCATGGCGCGGTTGAGCAATGCCCTGCCCTTCCAGGTCACCGTTCAGGGTGAACTGCCCAAGCAACCGATGCTCTGGGTCAGCAATCACGTGTCCTGGACCGACATCCCGCTGCTGGGCATGCTGACGCCAATGTCGTTCCTGTCCAAGGCCGAAGTGCGCACCTGGCCGGTGGCGGGTTGGTTGGCGGCCAAGGCCGGCAGTCTGTTTATCCGTCGCGGGTCGGGTGACAGTCAGCTGATCCGCAAACAAATGACCCGCCACCTCGAACAGGAGCATCCGCTGCTGATGTTCCCGGAAGGCACCACCACCGATGGCCGTTCGTTGCGTACCTTCCATGGTCGCTTGCTGTCGGCGGCGATTGATTCAGAGGTGCAACTGCAACCGGTGGCGATTCGTTACCTGCGTGACGGTCAGCTCGATACCCTGGCACCGTTCATTGGCGATGATGATCTGCTGTCGCACTTGATGCGCTTGTTTGCCAATGACCGGGGGGATGTGGAGATTCATCTGCTCAAGCCGATTGCTTGCGAAGGTCGCGAACGTGCGGCGCTGGCGTTCGAAGCGCAGCAAGCGGTGCAGAAAGCGTTGTTTGGGGCGATTCCGGAAAAGCAGGAAGCGCCAATGCGTCCCGCAATCGCCGCATAAACACATGTCTAATGTGGGAGCGGGCTTGCTCGCGAAAGCGGTACATCAGTCGACATCAATGTTGAATGACACGCCGCTTTCGCGAGCAAGCCCGCTCCCACATTGGTTTTAGGGTGTTGGGTAGTTTTGGGCGAAGGTCTGGAGCTGCGGATAGAACAACCTGAAATCCTCGCTCAACGGTTCGTACAACACCCGCAATTCCTGCATCGCCCCCGCCAGTTCCTCCGGCCGGGTCAACCGTCGCGAAATCCCCCGCAGCACCTGCTCCAGCACCTCGAACTCCTGATACGACCCCAACCAGTCATTCGCCACCATGTGCGGCGCGATTCTCGCCAACCGCTCCGGCAACTGCGGCTCGGCCGACAGCACCCGGTACACATCCGTCGTGAACAGTTCCAGTGGCCGGTCGGCGTACAGGGTCCAGTCCCGTGCCAGGCAGTGGTCGAAAAACACGTCGAGCACGATCCCGGCGTAACGCCGGCGTGTCGTGGAAAACCGCGACAACGCAATATCCACCAACGGATGGCGGTCGGTAAATACGTCGATGCTGCGATGCAACTGGATGGCCGCCTCGATCTCCGGCGCGAATTGCCCTTGCAGCCGTCCTTTGACGAAATCGCCATAGAGACTGCCGAGCCATTGGCCGGGACGCTGGCCACCAAGGTGAAGATGTGCGAGATAGTTCATGGGCGCAGCTTAGCATTGCGCCTTTGGATCTTTACACCCCACGTATCGTTATAACCCGATATACCGAATTGTTAGCGGCTCAGAGCCAAATCATATTTGTATATCGCGAAATACCGATCTAAAGTTCGCTTCATCGCGATATAGCGTTTTAACCATCACGAGCTCACCCCAATGACCATTAATCTCGACGAAATAATAAAAGCCCTGGCACACCCAGTACGGCGAGAAATCCTGCACTGGCTCAAAGACCCCGACGTCGAATTCCCGGACCAGTCCCACAGCAACGAGCACGGCGTTTGTGCCGGGCAGATCGATCAACGTTGCGGTTTGTCGCAGTCCACGGTGTCCGCGCACCTGGCGACCCTGCAACGCGCCGGCCTGATCAGCAGCCGCAAAGTCGGCCAGTGGCATTTTTTCAAACGTAATGAGGAAACCATCCAGGAATTCCTCAAGACCTTCAGTAAAGAGCTCTGACCCTTAACGTCAGTCAGCCGACAAGGAATCAACAATGCCCCTCTCGCTTCTCATACTGGCCTTGAGTGCCTTCGCCATCGGCACCACCGAGTTCGTCATCATGGGCCTGCTGCCCGATGTGGCCGCGGACCTCGGTGTGTCGATCCCCGGCGCTGGCTGGTTGGTCACCGGTTACGCCCTGGGCGTGGCCATCGGCGCTCCGTTCATGGCGCTGGCCACCGCCCGACTGCCGCGCAAGGCCGCACTGGTGGCGTTGATGGGGATCTTCATCATCGGCAACTTGCTCTGCGCCCTCGCCAGTGACTACAACGTGTTGATGTTTGCCCGCGTCGTCACGGCCCTCTGCCACGGTGCCTTCTTCGGTATCGGTTCGGTGGTGGCGGCAGGCCTGGTGCCGGCCAACAAACGCGCTTCGGCCGTGGCCTTGATGTTCACCGGCCTGACCCTGGCCAACGTGCTCGGCGTACCACTGGGCACCGCGCTCGGCCAACAGGCTGGCTGGCGCTCGACCTTCTGGGCCGTGACCGTGATTGGTGTGATCGCCCTGATTGGCCTGATCCGCTTCCTGCCGGCCAAGCGCGATGAAGAAAAACTCGACATGCGCGCCGAACTGGCCGCACTCAAGGGCGCCGGGATCTGGTTGTCCCTGAGCATGACTGCGCTGTTCGCCGCTTCGGTCTTCACCCTGTTCACTTACGTCGCGCCGCTGCTGGGCGAAGTCACCGGTGTCTCGCCACGTGGCGTGACCTGGACCCTGATGCTCATCGGCCTGGGCCTGACCGTCGGCAACATCATCGGCGGCAAACTGGCGGACAAAGGCATGGCCGCGACGTTGATCGGCGTGTTCATCAGCATGGCCGTGATCTCCACCGTACTGACGTGGACCAGCGTCGCGCTGATCCCGACCGAAATCACCCTGTTCCTCTGGGCCACAGCGTGTTTTGCCGCCGTGCCGGCCCTGCAAGTCAACGTGGTGACCTTTGGCAAAGCGGCACCGAACCTGGTGTCGACCCTGAACATCGGCGCTTTCAACATCGGCAACGCACTCGGTGCCTGGGTCGGCGGCAGCGTCATCGCCCACGGCTTCGGCCTGACCAGCGTGCCTCTCGCGGCTGCCGCACTGGCGGTACTCGCCCTGCTGGTGACCCTGATTACTTTCCGCCAGAGCGGCAATCCCGAACTGGCTCCAGCGACTCACTAATCCACTTAAACCTCACGAGGGTGCTTTCATGACGACTATTTTCGATCCGATCAAACTGGGCGACATCGAGTTGGCCAACCGCATCATCATGGCGCCGCTGACCCGTTGCCGCGCCGACGAAGGCCGCGTTCCGAACGCACTGATGGCCGAGTACTACGTCCAGCGCGCGTCCGCCGGCCTGATCCTCAGCGAGGCCACTTCGGTCACGCCAATGGGTGTCGGCTACCCGGACACCCCGGGCATCTGGTCCAACGACCAGGTCCGTGGCTGGGCAAACGTGACCAAAGCGATCCATGGCGCGGGCGGCAAGATCTTCCTGCAACTGTGGCACGTCGGCCGGGTGTCCCACACCTCGTACCTGAACGGCGAAGCGCCGGTCGCACCGAGCGCCATCCAGCCTAAAGGTCACGTCAGCCTGGTTCGCCCGTTGGCCGACTATCCAACGCCGCGTGCCCTGGAAACCGCTGAAATCGCCGACATCATCGACGCTTACCGCACCGGTGCCGAGAACGCCAAGGCTGCCGGTTTTGACGGCGTGGAAATCCACGGCGCCAACGGTTACCTGCTCGACCAGTTCCTGCAAAGCAGCACCAACCAGCGCACCGACAACTACGGTGGTTCCCTGGAAAACCGTGCACGCCTGCTGCTGGAAGTGACCGACGCAGCCATCGAAGTCTGGGGCGCCGGTCGCGTCGGTGTGCACCTGGCACCGCGCGCTGACTCCCATGACATGGGCGACGACAACCTGGCCGAAACCTTCACCTACGTCGCTCGCGAACTGGGCAAGCGTGGCATCGCGTTCATCTGCTCCCGCGAGAAAGAAGCCGGCGACAGCCTTGGCCCACAACTGAAAGAAGCCTTCGGCGGCCCGTACATCGCCAACGAACGCTTCACCAAGGACAGCGCCAACGCTTGGCTGGCCAGCGGCAAGGCCGATGCGGTCGCCTTCGGCGTACCGTTCATTGCCAACCCGGACTTGCCGGCACGTTTGAAGGCCGATGCGCCGCTGAACGAAGCACGTCCAGAACTGTTCTACGCCAAAGGCCCGGTCGGCTACATCGACTACCCGGCGCTGTAAGCATCAGTCTCTGAAATGCAAAAAGCCCCGACTCGTGAGAGCCGGGGCTTTTTGGTTTTTAAGGTGGCGTGATCACCCATGTTCACACCCTGGACACAAAATTCCTACAAAATACGTAGCTCGCTACCTGTCATCCTGGCGAGCGTCCGTATATAAAAGCACCCCATGGAATCGGCACCCGCCCCAAAAGTTGACACGGGCGAAGCCAATTACGCATTTTGTTTCATTTGCGCAGGCTTGGGCTCAAGCGCAGCATGTCCAGCCCGGTCTCGACCCAACGCTCGGCTTCGGCGTGCAATTGAAAGCTGTCGGGGGCCAGCAGCCACTGGTACAGAATGCCATCGATGTACGCGTGCAGGCTGATGGCCGCGCGCGCCGTGTCGAGGTCTTCGGGCATTTGCCCCCGATTCACGGCATTACGCAGGGCCAGGCCGATTCGCACATTGCAATCGAGGCTGGCCGTCAGGCGCTGTTGGCGCAGATCGCACATTTCATCGGTGAATTCGCACTTATGAAACAAAATCTCATTAATGCGTCGGGTTTTCGGGTCCAGTGCAACTTGATGAAACAAATGAATCAGAAGCTTTCGCATGCAGCCGAGCGGATCAAGTTCCTCTTCGCTTTCGCTGGCCCGGGCCATCTCATCCAGTGGCTCATGCAAGGTATCCAGCATGGCCTGCACCAGATCGGCCTTGTTGCTGAAATGCCAGTAGATGGCACCGCGAGTCACGCCGGCCAGGGTCGCGATGTCCGCCAGTGTCGTGCGCGCCACGCCCCTTTCATAAAAGGCTTTCTCTGCCGCTTCGAGAATCTGGGCGCGGGTTTCTTGAGCTTCCTCTTTGGTGCGACGGACCATGGCAGTAAAACCTCAATCAGGATGCTTCAGTGATGTCTGAACATCAGCTGAATAAAAGTGGAGCGTTCGCTCTTGGGCGCCGTCCCCGTCTTAGAATTCAAACCTTCGAACGGCTTTTGTAGCGAAGTGGGTACGCAGCCAAGGTGTTTACAAACAACCATGAACGTAAGTATATTCCTTAGCAAGCTACTTATCCACTCAGCACCCTATTTTTACCCTTCCACCTTTCTAGTGCGCACCTTGCGCGCCTGACCCGAGGATTTTCATGCAATTCAAGCCAGCTGTTACCGCTCTGGTCACTGCCGTCGCCTTGGCATCGCTGCTCAGCGGATGCAAAAAGGAAGAAGCGGCACCAGCCGCACCGCCTCCTCAGGTCGGCGTCGTTACCCTGCAACCGCAAACGTTTACGCTGACCTCCGACCTGCCGGGCCGTACCAGCGCGTACCGCATCGCCGAAGTGCGTCCTCAGGTGAACGGCATCATTCTCAAGCGCATGTTCAAGGAAGGCGGCGACGTCAAGCTTGGCCAACAGCTCTATCAGATCGATTCGTCGGTGTATGACGCCACCCTGAAAAGTGCCGAAGCCAACCTGCAACAGACCAAGTCGATCTCCGACCGCTACAAGCAATTGGTCAACGAACAAGCCGTCAGCCGTCAGGAATACGACACGGCTGTGGCCAACCGGATGCAATCGGAAGCCGCCCTGCAAACCGCCCAGATCAACGTGCGCTACACCAAGGTCTACGCGCCGCTGACCGGTCGAATCGGTCGCTCCAACGTGACTGAAGGCGCGCTGGTCACCAGTGGCCAGGCCGATCCAATGGCGGTGATCCAGCAAATCGACCCGATCTACGTCGACGTGACGCAGTCCTCGGTGGAATTGCTGCAACTGCGCCGCGAACTGGAAAGCGGTCGCCTGCAAAAGGCTGGCGACAACGCGGCGACGGTCAAACTGACCCTCGAAGACGGCAGCCAGTACAAGCTGGACGGCAAGCTCGAATTCTCCGAAGTCTCGGTTGACCAGACCACCGGTTCCGTGACCCTGCGCGCCGTGTTCCCGAACCCGGAACACACCCTGCTGCCAGGCATGTTCGTGCACGCCCAGTTGCAGTCCGGGGTGAACGCAGCAGCGATTCTGGCGCCACAACAAGGCGTGACCCGTGACCTGAAAGGCACGCCGACTGCACTGGTCGTCGGTCCTGACAACAAGGTCGAGCTGCGTCAGCTCAAGGCCAGCCGCACTGTAGGCAGCCAATGGCTGATCGAGGACGGCCTGAAGGCAGGCGATCGCCTGATCACCGAAGGGCTGCAATTCGTCAAACCTGGCATCGAAGTCAAGGCCAGTGAAGCGACTAACGTTGGCGTAAAGAACCCGGCCCCCGCACAGGCAGCTGATAAGGCTTCCAGCGGCAAAGGGGAGTAAACCATGTCGAAATTTTTTATCGACCGTCCGATTTTCGCCTGGGTAATTGCCCTGGTGATCATGCTGGTCGGGGCACTATCGATCCTCAAGCTGCCGATCAACCAATACCCGAGCATTGCGCCTCCGGCGATCGCCATCTCTGTGGCCTACCCAGGTGCTTCGGCACAAACGGTACAGGACACCGTGGTGCAGGTGATCGAGCAACAGCTCAACGGCATCGACCACTTGCGTTATGTGTCCTCGGAAAGTAACTCCGACGGCACCATGACCATCACCGCGACCTTCGAGCAAGGCACCAACTCCGATACCGCGCAGGTTCAGGTCCAGAACAAGCTGAACCTGGCCACCCCGCTGCTGCCGCAAGAAGTGCAGCAGCAAGGTATCCGCGTGACCAAGGCAGTGAAAAACTTCCTGTTGGTGATCGGCGTGGTCTCGCGTGACGGCAGCATGACCAAGGACGACCTGTCCAACTACATCGTGTCGAACATGCAGGACCCGATCTCGCGAACCGCCGGCGTCGGTGACTTCCAGGTGTTCGGTTCCCAGTACGCCATGCGTATCTGGCTCGACCCGGCCAAGTTGAACAACTTCAACCTGACCCCGGTTGACGTCAAAGCCGCCATCGCCGCGCAAAACGTGCAGGTCTCGTCCGGTCAACTCGGTGGTTTGCCGGCCCTGCCCGGCACGCAACTGAACGCCACGATCATCGGCAAGACCCGTCTGCAGACCGCTGAGCAGTTCAATAAAATCCTGCTCAAGGTCAATAAGGACGGCTCTCAGGTTCGCTTGAAAGATGTCGCCGACGTCGGTTTGGGCGGTGAAAACTACAGCATCAACGCCCAGTTCAACGGCGCTCCGGCGTCCGGCCTGGCCGTGAAGCTGGCCACGGGCGCCAACGCCCTGGATACCGCCACAGCCCTGCGCAAGACCATCGACGACCTCAAGCCGTTCTTCCCGCAAGGGATGGAAGTGGTATTCCCGTACGACACCACCCCGGTGGTGACCGAGTCGATCAAAGGCGTGGTTCACACCTTGGTCGAAGCCGTCGTGCTGGTGTTCCTGGTGATGTTCCTGTTCCTGCAAAACTTCCGCGCCACCATCATCACCACGATGACCGTGCCGGTGGTACTGCTGGGTACATTCGGCATCCTCGCGGCCGCCGGTTTCAGCATCAACACCCTGACCATGTTCGGTATGGTCCTGGCCATCGGCTTGCTGGTGGACGACGCCATCGTCGTGGTGGAAAACGTCGAACGGGTCATGAGTGAAGAAGGCCTGTCACCCAAGGAGGCCACCAAGAAATCCATGGGGCAGATCCAGGGTGCACTGGTCGGTATCGCCATGGTGCTGTCGGCGGTTCTGCTGCCCATGGCATTCTTCAGCGGCTCCACCGGCGTGATCTACAAGCAGTTCTCGATCACCATCGTCTCGGCCATGGCCTTGTCGGTACTGGTTGCACTGATCTTCACCCCGGCGCTCTGCGCCACCATGCTCAAGGCCATTCCGAAGGGTGAGCACGGCACACCCAAGCGTGGTTTCTTCGGCTGGTTCAACCGTAATTTCGACCGTGGCGTAAGAAGCTATGAGCGCGGCGTGGGCAGCATGCTCTCGCGCAAGGCGCCGTACCTGTTGGCCTATCTCCTCATCATTGTCGGCATGATCTGGCTGTTCACCCGTATTCCGACGGCGTTCCTGCCGGAAGAAGACCAGGGCGTACTGTTCGCCCAGGTGCAGACGCCGGCCGGTTCAACGGCCCAGCGGACCCAGGTGGTCGTGGACGAGATGCGTGAATTCCTGCTGCGTCCAGGCAAGGATGGCGGTGAAGGCGATGCGGTGAATTCGGTGTTTACCGTGACCGGCTTCAACTTCGCCGGTCGTGGCCAGAGCTCGGGTATGGCGTTCATCATGCTTCGCCCCTGGGACGAACGTAACGCCGACAACAACGTGTTCAAGGTGGCGGCCCGTGCCCAACAGCACTTCTTCACCTTCCGTGATGCCATGGTGTTTGCCTTTGCGCCACCGGCGGTGCTGGAACTGGGTAACGCCACCGGTTTCGACGTGTTCCTTCAGGACCGCGCCGGTATCGGTCACGAGAAACTGATGCAAGCACGCAACCAGTTCCTCGGCATGGCCGCGCAGAGCAAGATTCTGACGCAAGTGCGCCCGAACGGCCTGAACGACGAACCGCAGTACCAGCTGGAAATCGACGACGAGAAGGCCAGTGCCCTGGGCATTACCATCGCCGACATCAACAACACCCTGTCGATCGCGCTGGGCAGTAGCTACGTCAACGACTTCATCGACCGTGGTCGAGTGAAAAAGGTGTACGTACAAGGTCAGCCCGGCTCGCGTATGAGCCCCGAAGACTTGAAGAAATGGTATGTGCGCAACAGCGCCGGCACCATGGTTCCGTTCTCGGCGTTTGCCAAGGGTGAATGGATTTACGGCTCGCCGAAGCTGGCCCGTTACAACGGCGTGGAAGCGATGGAAATCCTCGGTTCCCCGGCGCCGGGCTACTCCACCGGTGAAGCCATGGCCGAAGTCGAAGCCATTGCCGCGAAACTGCCGGCGGGTGTCGGTATTTCCTGGACTGGCCTGTCGTACGAGGAACGGTTGTCCGGTTCCCAAGCGCCAGCGCTGTACGCCCTGTCGCTGCTGATGGTGTTCCTGTGTCTGGCGGCGCTGTATGAAAGCTGGTCGATCCCGATTGCGGTGATGCTGGTGGTGCCGCTGGGGATCATCGGTGCACTGATGGCGACCAGCCTGCGTGGCCTGTCCAACGACGTGTACTTCCAGGTGGGCCTGTTGACGACCATCGGCCTGGCGGCGAAAAACGCCATTTTGATTGTCGAATTTGCAAAGGAACTGCATGAACAAGGGCGTAGCTTGCGCGATGCGGCGATTGAAGCCTGCCGGATGCGTCTGCGACCGATCATCATGACCTCGCTCGCCTTCGTCCTGGGCGTGGTACCCCTGGCGATTTCCACCGGAGCAGGTTCGGGCAGCCAGCATGCCATCGGCACCGGGGTGATTGGCGGTATGATCACCGCCACCGTTCTGGCGATCTTCTGGGTCCCACTGTTCTTCGTCACTGTGTCGTCCATCGGTCAGCGCAAAAAAGTCGACCAGGATGACGCCACTGAAACTCCTAAAGAGGCTGGCCAATGAGCAAGTCGCTACTCTCCCTAGCCGTTGCCGCGTTTGTGCTCGGTGGTTGCTCGCTGATACCTGATTATCAGCAACCTGCGGCACCGGTGGCAGCCCAATACCCGCAGGGCCCGGCGTATTCGCCCGCCCAGGCGCCTGGCCAGGCGGCAGCAGAGCAAGGCTGGAAGCAGTTTTTCCATGACCCGGCCCTGCAACAGTTGATCCAGGTCGCACTGGAAAACAACCGTGACCTGCGTGTCGCGGCCTTGAACATCGACGCTTTTGCGGCTCAATACCGCATCCAGCGTGCCGACCTGTACCCGGCCGTGTCGGCCAACGGCACCGGCAGCCGCCAACGCGTTCCGGCTGATGCTTCGCAGACCGGTCAGGCGGGCATCAGCAGTTCCTACTCGGCCACGGTCGGCATCAGCGCCTACGAACTCGACCTGTTCGGTCGGGTTCGCAGCCTGAGTGAAGAAGCGCTGCAGCAATACTTCGCCACTGAAGAAGGTCGGCGCAGCACGCAGCTCAGCCTGGTGGCCAGCGTGGCCAACGCTTACCTGGCCTGGCAAGCCGACAAGGAACTGCTGAAAGTGACCCAGGACACCCTCGGTGCGTTCGAGGAGAGCTACAAGCTCACCTCGCGCAGTGCCGAAGTCGGTGTAGCCTCGGCGCTGGACCTCGCCCAGTCGCGCACCTCGGTGGAAACCGCCCGGGTTCAACTGGCGAAATACACCCGCCAGGTCGCTCAGGATGAAAACAGCCTGGTGCTCCTGCTCGGCACCGGTATCCCGGCCAACCTGCAAGCCGCCAAACCGCTGTCTGACGATTTGCTGAGCGAGGTGCCCGCCGGTCTGCCATCGGACTTGCTGCAACGTCGTCCGGACATCCTCCAGGCCGAATACAACCTCAAGGCTGCCAACGCCAACATCGGCGCGGCACGGGCTGCGTTCTTCCCGAGCATCAGCCTGACAGCCAATGCCGGCACCCTGAGCCCGGACTTGTCCGGCCTGTTCAAGGGCGGTTCGGGCACCTGGCTGTTCTCGCCGCAGATCAACCTGCCGATCTTCAACGCCGGCGCCCTGAGCGCCAGCCTGGATTACTCGAAAATCCAGAAAGACATCGGCGTGGCGAACTACGAGAAGTCCATTCAAACGGCCTTCCAGGAAGTCGCCGACGGCCTGGCCGCCCGCGAGACCTACACCCATCAGTTGCAGGCGCAGCGTGACAACGTCACCGCCAACCAGGAGTACTACCGCCTGGCCGAGCGTCGTTACCGCATTGGTGTCGACAGCAACCTGACCTTCCTCGATGCCCAGCGTCAGCTGTTCAACGCGCAACAAGTGTTGATCACTGACCGTCTGGCGCAGTTGGTCAGCGCGGTCAATCTGTACAAGGCACTGGGTGGTGGCTGGAATCAGCAGACCGCCAAGGTCGAGCCGCTGAAAGAAGAAGCGCCGAAGATGAAGATGTTCTGATAGCGCTGTGAAAACAATGAAGCCCACCTTTTGGTGGGCTTTTTGTTGGGGGCGGGAAAAGTGGTGGTGTGTTCACTGGCCCCTTCGCGAGCAGGCTCGCTCCCACATTTAATCGGGGCCATCCAGAAAGAATGCGGTCAAATGTGGGAGCGGGCTTGCTCGCGAAGGGGCCGCCACAGACAACACATATCCTCGCCAATCTTACGTTCGATAATCGCCCAAAACCCGCTTTCGCCAATTGAACCATCCAGTCCATTCCCCGCACCATCCCTCGCACAAGACCAACAACATCAGGTTCACCCTCATGCCCCCGCGCCCTGCCCTGTCCGGCTGATTCCGCTGCGTTTTTTTCAATCGATCAACACTTTTGTCTGCAACCCAGGGTTGCGGCATCACCCCGCTTCATCCCCAACAATTAGAGAGACCCGAGCCCATGACGCCTTCCACCGCGCAGTATTTCTTCCCCGGCCTTCTGGCCATTGCAGTGGCCGGCACAGCCCTGCCCGCCCAGGCCGAGGAAGCGGGTTTTGTCGACGGCGCCAAGGTCAACCTGAACCTGCGCAACTTCTACATCAACCGCAACTTCACCAACCCGACCAAGGCCCAGGGCAAGGCTGAAGAGTGGACACAAAGCTTCATCCTCGACGCCAAATCCGGCTTCACCCAGGGCACTGTCGGTTTCGGTATGGACGTGTTGGGGTTGTATTCGGTGAAGCTCGACGGCGGCAAAGGCACCGGCGGTACGCAGTTGCTGCCGCTGGACCATGACGGACGCCCGGCGGACAACTTCGGCCGCACCAACGTCGCGTTCAAGGCCAAGCTGTCCCAGACCGAAGTCAAGGTCGGTGAATGGATGCCGGTGCTGCCGATCCTGCGTTCGGACGACGGGCGTTCCCTGCCGCAAACCTTCCGAGGCGGCCAGATCACTTCGAAGGAAATCGCCGGCCTGACGCTCTACGGCGGCCAGTTCCGCGCCAACAGCCCGCGCGATGACAGCAGCATGAGCGACATGTCGATGAACGGAAAACCGGCCTTCACCTCCGACCGTTTCAACTTCGAGGGCGCTGAATACGCCTTCAACGACAAACGCACCCAGATCGGCCTGTGGAACGCCGAACTGAAGGACATCTACAGCCAGCAATTCGTCAACCTGATCCACAGCCAGCCACTGGGCGACTGGACCCTGGGCGCCAACCTCGGGTTTTTCTACGGCAAGGATGACGGCAGCGCCCGCGCCGGCGATCTCGACAACAAGACCTGGTCCGGCCTGTTCTCGGCCAAATACGGCGGCAACACCTTCTACGTCGGCCTGCAAAAACTCACGGGCGACAGCGCCTGGATGCGCGTCAACGGCACCAGCGGCGGCACCCTGGCCAACGACAGCTACAACGCCAGTTACGACAACGCGCAGGAAAAATCCTGGCAAGTCCGTCACGACTACAACTTCGTCGCCCTCGGCATTCCGGGGCTGACCTTGATGAACCGCTACATCAGCGGCGACAACGTGCACACCGGCACTATCACGGACGGTAAGGAATGGGGCCGCGAATCGGAACTGGGCTACACCGTGCAAAGCGGCGTGCTAAAGGACTTCAACGTCAAATGGCGCAACTCGACCATCCGCCGCGACTTCAGCAACAACGAATTCGACGAGAACCGGTTGATCGTCAGCTATCCGATCAGCCTGATGTAAACACGGACCAAACATGTGGGAGCGCCGCCGGTCAGGCTGGCTGGCGCTTTGGCGACGGTCAATTACAGTGACAAAACCTGGCAGGACTCAGGTGAATTCCAACCCTCCTCACTTCCGTTATCTGTTGATGTTGGTCCGCAAGACTTGAACCAGGTTGTCATCGGAAGACACGCCTTGATCACCAGAGGACCACCTCATGATCACCCCACTGCAATCAGCTCCCGTCCAAAGCGACTGGGACGCCAAGGCATACCAGCAGTTTTCCCGCCTCAGGCAACGCCCCGTCAACGAATTGCTCGACCGTGTCGACATCAAAAACCCGAAGCGCATCTACGACCTGGGTTGCGGCACCGGCATTGCGACTCAGGTGCTGGCCAAGCGCTGGCCCCGCGCGCACTTGATGGGTATCGACAGTTCGGAGCAAATGCTCGAGGAGGCCAGAGCCTTGCCGATCAGGGCCCACTGGAAGCAGTGCGACCTGCAAAACTGGCAGCCTGAACACCCTGCCGACCTACTGTTTGCCGCCGCCGTACTGCACTTCATCGACGATCATCAAAGGTTGTTGCCCCGATTGCTCAAACACCTCGACCCGGGCGGTTGTCTGGCGGCGCACATGCCTGACTGGCGGGATGCGCCTTGGTATCAGCTGATGCTCGAAACCCTCGACGATGGCGGCCACAACGGTCAGCCGTTGGGCACACCGCAGTTGCGCGAAACCATGGCCCGGCGGCCACTGTTGTCGTTGGAGGACTACTACCGATTGCTGGCGCCGCTCTGTGCCACGCTGGATATCTGGGAAACCGAGCAGCTACAGGTGGTTGACGGCAAGTCGCCGATTTATGACTGGATCAAGGTGTCGGCGTTAAGGGAGGTAATGCAGGGATTGAAGGATGACGAACAGGCGAGGTTCATCTATCACTTCATGATGCGGGTGCATGCGCAATATCCGCGGGAGGGGGATGGGCACACGTTGTTTCCGTTCAAGCGGGTTTTCATTGTGGCTACTGTGTAAGCCATGGCATCGCTATCGCGAGCAGGCTCGCTCCCACAGTTGAACGAGTTCTCCCAGGGAGAATGCGGTCTAAATGTGGGAGCGGGCTTGCTCGCGAAGGCGTCAGCACTGACCCCAAAAAAAGCGAATTTTACTCCCGAGACTCAACCCCCAACTCATCCCAAACCGACTCCGCCAAATGGAACGTCGCATTCGCCGCCGGGATGCCGCAGTAGATCGCGCTCTGCATGATCACTTCCTTGATCTCGCCACGGGTCACGCCGTTGTTGGCGGCGGCGCGCAGGTGCAGTTTCAGTTCTTCGTTGCGGTTCATGCCGATCAGCATGGCAATGGTGATCAGGCTGCGGGTATGGCGCGGCAGGCCCAGGCGGGTCCAGATATCACCCCAGGCGTGGCGGGTGATCATCTCCTGAAATTCCGAGTTGAACTCGGTCAGGGTGGTCAGGCTGCGGTCGACGTGAGCGTCGCCGAGTACTGCGCGACGGACTTTCATGCCCTCGTCGTAACGTTGTTTTTCGTCCACAACCATCCCCTTATTAAGCTGACAAAAACGCCAACACCCGCGCGCTGAACGCAGCGCCGGCCTGGACGTTGGACAAATGCGCGGCATAGAACTCGGCGTATTCGGCGCCCGGCACGTGCTCTTGAATGAAGTGCCCGCCGGACGGCGGAGTCACTGCGTCTTCGGTGCCGGCGATCACCAGCAGCGGCGCCTTGATCGACGACAACTGATCACGGAAATCGGCATCCCGCACGGCTGCGCAATTGGCTGCATAGCCTTCAGGCGACGTAGCGGCGAGCATGTCGGTGATTCGCTTCGCGGCAGACGGATTGGCGGCAGCAAAATCCGGAGTAAACCAGCGCGCAATCGAGGCATCACGCAGTGCAACCATCGCGGCCGGACCGTCACGCAGAACCGTTTCAATGCGTGGATTCCAGATCGACGGATCGCCGATTTTCGCCGCGGTGTTGCACACCACCAGTTTGTTCAGTCGATCAGCGGCGTTGATTCCCAGCCATTGGCCGATCAAACCGCCCATGGACAATCCGCAGAAATGCGCACGCTCAATGTGCAACGCGTCCAGCAGTGCCAGGACGTCGCGGCCCAGTTGCTCGATGCTGTACGGCCCCGGCGTCACCAGCGATTGACCGTGGCCACGGGTGTCGAAACGCAGCACCCGGAAATGTTCGGTGAACGCCGCCATCTGCGCGTCCCACATGTGCAGGTCGGTGCCCAGCGAGTTGGACAGCACCAGTACCGGCGCATCTTTCGGGCCATCCAATTGGTAATGCAGTTCGCCCTCGGCGAGTTGTACGAAAGCCACAGCAATCTCCTTCAGGCAGTCAACGCAGAATGTTCAGCCACCGCCCGCTCGACCCAGGTCTGTGCCTGGCCGAGATAATGGGCGGGGTCCAGCAAATGATCGAGTTCAGCCGCCGAAAGCTCAGCGGTCACTTGCGGCTCGTCACCCAGGACGGCGCGCAGATGCCGCTGTTCAGCCACCGCACGTTTGCAGCAGCGTTCCAGCAGATGATGCGCGGTGTCGCGGCCGACCCGTTGGGCGAGGACGATGCTCACCGCTTCGGCCAGCACCAGGCCTTGAGTCAAATCGAGGTTGCGCGCCATGCGAGCCGCATCCACTTCCAGCCCCTGCGCCACCAGCAAGGCTTGCTTGAGGCTGCCGGACACCAGGCAGCAAATCTCCGGCAGGGTTTCCCATTCGGCATGCCATAGACCGAGGCTGCGCTCGTGTTCCTGCGGCATGGCGCTGAAGAGCGTCGAGAGCAAACCGGGAACCCGAGTCGCCGCACCGATCAGCACCGCTGCGCCCACCGGGTTGCGCTTGTGCGGCATGGTCGAAGAGCCGCCCTTGCCCGGCGCCGAGGGTTCGAACACTTCGCCCGCCTCGGTTTGCATCAACAGACTGATGTCGCGACCGAGTTTGCCGAGGCTGCCGGCGATCAATCCCAGTACCGAACCGAACTCCACCAGACGATCACGTTGGGTGTGCCAAGGCTGATCCGGCAAGCTCAGTTGCAACTCGCCGGCCAGCGCTTCGGCAATCGGCATCGCTTGCGCGCCGAGGGCGGCCAGGGTTCCCGAAGCACCGCCGAATTGCAGCACCAGCAGCCGCGGTTTGAGCTCCTGCAAGCGCTGACGGCTGCGGGTCACCGCGCCCAGCCAACCGGCGATTTTCATGCCGAGGGTGACCGGTGTGGCGTGCTGCAACCAGGTGCGTCCGGCCAACGGCGTGGCGACATAACGCTTGGCTTGAGTGGCGAGGGTGTCGCCCAGTTGCGCTAGATCGCTTTCGATCAGGGCCAGTGCCTGACGCAGTTGCAACACCAGACCGGTGTCCATCACATCCTGGCTGGTCGCGCCCAAATGCACATAGCGCTCGGCTTCGGCATCGCTGGCCGCGATCTGTTTACCCAACGCCTTGACCAATGGAATGGCGGAGTTGCCCGCCGTGGCAATCGCCTCGCCGAGGGCGGCGAAGTCGTAATGCCCGGCCTGACACGCCGCTTCAATCGAAGCGACAGCGGTTTGCGGGATCAACCCGACACGCGCCTCGGCCCGGGCCAGCGCGGCTTCGAAGTCGAGCATGGCCTGCACGCGGCCCTGATCGCAGAACACCTCACGCATATCGCGGGCAGTGAAATAGGCATCGAACAATTGATTGCCCGGTCGATCGTTCATAAACAGTCCTTGAAGGCGCGGGCCCGTCAGGCCCGCGCGGAAAGATCAGAGGTCGTGGTGCAAATACTTCGCCTGCTTCGGCAGACGCAAACTGAACAGGAAGGCCACCGCCATCATCACCGTAACGTACCAGTAGAAGGAGTTTTCCATGCCCACGGCTTTCAGGCTCAGGGCCACGTATTCCGCCGAACCACCGAAGATCGCATTGGCCACCGCGTAGGCAAGGCCAACGCCGAGGGCGCGCACTTCCGGCGGGAACATCTCGGCTTTCACCAAGCCACTGATCGAGGTGTAGAAACTCACGATCGCCAGCGCCACGGTAATCAGCACAAAGGCCAGGAACGGACTGCTGACACTTTTCAGGCTCAACAGAATCGGCACGGTGCACAAGGTCCCGAGGGCGCCAAACCAGAGCATCGAATTACGCCGGCCGATCTTGTCGGCGAGCATGCCGAACAACGGCTGCATGCACATATAAAGGAACAGCGCGCCGGTCATGATGTAGCTGGCGGTCTTGGCCTGCATGCCGGCGGTGTTCACCAGGTATTTCTGCATGTACGTGGTGAAGGTGTAGAAAATCAGCGAGCCACCGGCGGTGTAACCGAGCACGGTAATGAACGCGGCTTTATGGTCGCGGAACAGCGCTGCGATACTGCCGGCGTCCTTGTTTTCGCGCATTTCCTTGCTGCTGGTTTCTTTCAGCGAACGGCGCAGGAACAGCGAAATCAACGCGGCCGCCGCACCGACCACAAACGGAATCCGCCAGCCGTAGGCACGCAGCTCATCTTCACTGAGGAACTGTTGCAGGATCACCACCAGCGACACCGCCAGCAATTGTCCGCCAATCAGCGTCACGTACTGGAACGAGGCGAAAAAGCCTCGCTGGCCCTTGAGCGCGACTTCACTCATGTAGGTCGCGGTGGTGCCGTACTCGCCGCCCACCGACAACCCTTGAATCAAACGCGCGAACAGCAACAAGACTGGCGCCCAGACGCCGATGTCCTTGTAGGTCGGCAGGAAAGCGATCAACAACGAACCGAAGCACATCATCAGAATCGAGATCATCATCGAGTTCTTGCGCCCGTGCTTGTCCGCCACCCGGCCGAAAATCCAGCCGCCGATGGGGCGCATCAGGAACCCGGCGGCGAACACGCCGGCGGTGTTGACCAACTGCACCGTGGGGTTGTCGGAGGGGAAAAAGGCCGGGGCGAAATAGATCGCGCAAAAGGCGTAGACGTAGAAGTCGAACCATTCCACGAGATTGCCGGACGAGGCGCCGACAATGGCGAAGATACGCTTGCTGCGCTCTTCGCCGGTGTAGTGTTCTGTTGAAGCAGCAGTCGTTGTCATTGTTTTTCACTCAATGGGGACAGTGAGAGTCTAGACACACTTCGCAACAGTCCTGTTCCCCAGATGGCAATACTGCCCCCTGTAGGAGTGAGCCTGCTCGCGATAGCGGTGTATCAGTGCCATCAATGCTGAATGACACTCCGCGATCGCGAGCAGGCTCGCTCCCACAGGGGAACAGTGTTCGATCAGTAGTCGAAGAACACCGTCTCGGCATCAGTGCCTTGCAGGATCACATTCCACTGATAAACACCGGACGCATCCTGCTTCGCCAGCAACGTACCGCGACGCTCGGCCGGTACGCACTCCAGCAACGGATCCGACACATTCGCCGCTTCACCCTCAAAGTAAATCCGCGTCAGCAAATGCTTCACCAACCCGCGGGCAAACACCAGCACCACCAGGTGCGGCGCCTGGGTCGAGCCTTTCAGGCCTTCAACCGTGCCCGGCTTGATCGTGGTGAAACGGAAACGCCCTTCGGCGTCCACCGGCACCCGTCCAAAGCCTTCGAAGTTCGGGTCCAGCGGTTTGTCCTGATCGTCTTCCGGATGGTCGTACTTGCCGGCCGCGTTGGCCTGCCAGACTTCCAGCATCGCGTCGTTGACGACATCGCCGTTGCCATCGATGACTTGCCCGGTGATCGCCACGCGCTCGCCAAGGGTTTGTTCGACAGTCAGGTCTTCGCGGTTCAGCCAGGTCAAGCCGATGTGGTAATACGGCCCGACGGTGTGGGACGTGGTCGCGTTCAGCGTCATCTTATTTCTCCATCGGCGTGGCGTCGCGGCCGCGCAAGACGATGTCCCAGCGATAACCGAGGGCGTAGGAAGGGACGGTTTTTTCCAGATCGAACGTGGCGATCAAGCGCTCTTTGGCGCTGGTGTCCGGCACGCAGTTGTAGATCGGGTCGTAGGCCAGCAGCGGGTCGCCCGGGAAATACATCTGCGTGACCAGCCGCGTCAGAATGCTCGGCCCGAACAACGAGAAATGGATGTGCGCCGGGCGCCACGCGTTGTGGTGGTTGCCCCATGGATAGGCGCCAGGCTTGATGGTCTGGAATTGATACCAGCCATCGGCATCGGTCACGGTGCGGCCGGTGCCGGTGAAGTTCGGGTCCAGCGGCGCGTCGTGCAGGTCGCGGGCATGGTTGTAGCGACCGGCGGCGTTGGCCTGCCAGATCTCCACCAGAATCCCCGGCACCGGCAGACCGTTTTCATCAAGCACACGGCCGTGAATGATGATGCGTTCACCCAGCGGCTCGCCCTTGTGCTGAACGGTCAGGTCGTTGTCCTTCTCGTTGACGCGTTCGGCACCGATGGTAGGACCGGTGATTTCCGACAGCGAATGGGGCAGAAACACCAACGGTTTGGACGGCGAGCGAAGGTTGGTGGATTGATACGTCGGGTGCAGGTATTCCGGCTGAGTGCCTTCCTGCGGACGACGATAACCAGGCTTGTCAGTCATTGCGCTTTCCTCTGTTCTTATTTGTCGACGCGGCGTGTCAGACGCGTTCGATCGCCAGGGCCAGACCCTGGCCGACGCCGACGCACATGGTCGCCAGGCCTTTCTTGCCGCCGGTTTTTTCCAATTGATGCAACGCGGTCAGGACCAGGCGCGCACCGCTCATGCCCAGCGGATGGCCCAAGGCAATGGCGCCACCGTTCGGGTTGACCTGAGCCGCGTCGTCGGCGATGCCCAGTTCGCGCAGCACCGCCAAGCCTTGGCTGGCGAAGGCCTCGTTGAGTTCGATCACGTCGAAATCGCTGACCGCCACGCCGAGACGCTCAGTCAGTTTGCGCACCGCCGGGACCGGGCCGATGCCCATCACCCGTGGGGCGACACCGGCGCTCGCCATACCCAGCACTTTAGCGCGGGCGGTGAGGCCGTGTTTTTTCACGGCTTCGGCCGAGGCCAGAATCAACGCCGCCGCACCGTCGTTGACGCCCGAAGCATTACCGGCGGTGACGGTTTTGTCGGGGCCGTTGACTGGTTTGAGTTTGGCCAACATCTCTAGTGTGGTATCGCCACGAGGATGTTCATCCTGCGTCACGACCGTTTCACCCTTCTTGTGCGCAACTCGCACTTCGACGATTTCTTCAGCGAAAAATCCGGCAGCTTGCGCGGCGGCGGTGCGCTGCTGGCTGCGCAGCGCGAAAGCGTCCTGGTCTTCGCGGGAGACTTGGTAATCGTCGGCCACGTTGTCGGCGGTCTGCGGCATCGCATCCACACCGTATTGCGCTTTCATCAACGGGTTGATGAAACGCCAGCCAATGGTGGTGTCTTCCAGCTTCATGTTGCGCGAGAACGCGGCATCGGCCTTGCCCATCACGAACGGTGCGCGGGACATCGACTCGACGCCGCCGGCAATCGCCAGCTCCATTTCACCGCTGGCGATGGCGCGGAACGCCGTGCCGATGGCGTCCATGCCCGACGCGCACAGGCGATTGAGCGTGACACCGGGAATGCTTTCCGGCAGCCCGGCCAGCAGCAGCGCCATGCGCGCCACGTTACGGTTGTCTTCACCGGCCTGGTTGGCGCAGCCGAGGAACACCTCGTCCACTGCCGTCCAGTCCACCGACGGGTTGCGTTCCATCAGCGCCTTGATCGGCACGGCGGCCAGGTCGTCCGCGCGAACGGCCGACAGACCACCGCCGAAACGGCCGATGGGGGTGCGAATGGCGTCGCAGATATAAACGTCACGCATCAGGCTTCTCCGGGTGCTTGGCCATGAGCGGCGGCGGTGCGGGCTTCAAGATCCCGCAGCGCCTTCAATTCGACTTCGGTCGGCTCGGCGGTGTTTTCAACCGTGTCAGCGAAACGAATCGGCCAACCGGTGGCGGCAACCACTTGCTCACGGGTCACGCCAGGGTGCAACGCGGTGACCACAAATTCATGGGTGCCGGCTTCCGGTTCCATGATGCACAGGTCGGTAATGATGCCGACTGGCCCTGCGCCCGGCAGACCCAGACGCTTGCGCGAATCGCCGCCCTCGCCATGGCCGACCGAGGTAATGAAGTCGAGCTTGTCGACGAAAGAGCGCGCTGACTGCTTGAGGATGATCAGTACACTTTTGGCCGAACCGGCAATCTCCGGCGCGCCACCGGCACCCGGCAGGCGCACCTTCGGCGCGTGGTAATCGCCGACCACGGTGGTGTTGATGTTGCCGAAACGGTCGACTTGCGCAGCGCCGAGGAAACCGACATCGATGCGCCCGCCCTGCAACCAATAGCGAAAAATCTCACCGGTCGGGACCACGGTGTCGGCGGTTTCCGCCAGCTCACCGTCACCAATCGACAGCGGCAATACGCTTGGCTTGGCGCCGATCGGACCCGATTCGTAGATCAGGACCACATCCGGCGACGACGTCAGGCGCGCCAGGTTGGCCGCTTTCGACGGCAAGCCGATGCCGACGAAGCACACCGAACCGTTCTTCAAACGGCGAGCGGCGGCGACGGTCATCATTTCATTGGTGGTGTAAGTCATTACTTGGCCTCCGAAGCAGCGGCCAGCTTGGCCTGGAACTCGCTGAAGTCAGCGCAGCCGTGGATGTATTCGTTGATCCACGCGGTGAAGGTTTCACGGTCGCGGGCAATCGGGTCCCAGGCCTGGTAGAAGCGGTTGTCACGCTCGTTGTAACCGTGGGCGTAGGACGGATGCGCGCCGCCAGGGACGAGGCAAACCGCGCTCAAGGCCCAAGTCGGCAGGACGCAGGAGTTCATCGGGGCATTGAGGTCGTCGACGATTTCTTCGACGGTGACGATGCAACGCTTGGCGGCCAGTGCGGCTTCTTTCTGCACCCCGAGAATGCCCCACAGCAGCACGTTGCCTTTGCGGTCGGCTTTCTGCGCGTGAATCACGGTGATGTCCGGACGCACCGACGGCACCGCCGCCAACACTTCACCGGTGAACGGGCAGGTGACGGTCTTGATCAGTGGATTGACCTTTGGCAGGTCGGAACCGGCGTAGGCCCGCAGCACCGCGAACGGTAGGCCGGAAGCGCCAGCGACGTAGGCATTGGCCAGGTCGGCGTGGCTGTGCTCTTCGATCTCCAGCGGATGCGGCCACTGTTTCTCGACGGCATCACGCAGACGGTGCAGCGAACCCACACCCGGGTTGCCGCCCCAGGAGAAAATCAATTTGCGAGCACAACCGGCGCCGATCAACTGGTCGTAGATCAAGTCCGGGGTCATGCGCACCAGCGTCAGGTCTTTCTTGCCCTGACGAATGATTTCATGACCCGCCGCCGTAGGGATCAGATGGGTAAAGCCTTCGAGCGCGACGGTATCGCCGTCGTTTACGAATTGCTTCACCGCGTCGTGCAGCGAAAGGATTTCAGCCATGGGGCAGGCTCCCGTTTTGTTATCAACCGACAGTGGATGAAAAAGGCGCGATGCGCGCGCCGGAATGACTGAAGGTTAAGCCTGTGCAAAACACCAAACAATCCGATAATCGACTAAGTGTTCGTTTATCGAACATATTGTTGGCTGCCTACCGATGATCAAAAGCTTCTCGAGCAAGCCCGCTCCCACAGTTGACCGCGTTCTAATGTGGGAGCGGGCTTGCTCGCGAAGAGGCCATCAAAACCGCTGAAGATTCCAGATCAGGCTGTCAGGTCGCATCCGCATGACTGACCATGCCCTTGATCACCACCGCCGTGGTCGCCAGCGCCGCCGGAATCACCAGCGCCGTCAGCACTTGCTCGAAATTCCAGCCCAGCCCGAGCAACGTCGCGCCCATCCATGCCCCGAGAATTGCGCCAAACCGGCCAATCCCGAGCATCCACGACACCCCGGTCGCCCGCCCTTGTGTCGGATAAAACCGCGCCGCCAAGGAAGGCATCGCCGATTGCGCACCGTTGACGCACATACCTGCCACCAGCACCAACGTCGCCAACAGCGTGATGTTGCCCAGGCTCTGCCCCACCGCGTAGGCAAACACCCCGGCCAGCAGGTAGAAAATGCCGATGACCTTGTGCGGATTGAACCGGTCCATCGCCCAGCCTACGCCCACCGCACTCAGCACCCCGCCAAACTGGAACAGCGCGCCAATGAACGCGGCCTGCTCCATGCTCGCGCCGCTGTCGCGCATCAGTGTCGGCAGCCAACTGGTCAGCAGGTACACGATCACCAGGCCCATGAAATAGGTCAGCCACAGCAGCAAGGTGCCGGTGCTGTAGGTGCCGGAGAAGATCACCGCGAACACGTTGCGCGCCTTCACGGTTTTCTGTTCCGGCACGCTGAAGCTGGAAGCCTGGGCGACGAGGGTCGGGTCGATGGGCGCCAACGTCTTGCGTACTTTGTCGGTGCCGCGGTTGCGGACTACAAGGTAGCGCGCCGATTCCGGCAGCCAGAACAGCAGGACGACCGAGAGGATCAGCGGCAGAATCCCGCCGATCAACAGCAGACTGTGCCAACCGAACGCCGGGATCAACTTGGCCGAGATAAACCCGCCGCCGGCCATGCCGAGGTTGAAGCCGCAGAACATGCTGGTCACCAGCAGGGACTTCTTGCGCTCCGGGGTGTATTCCGACAGCAGCGTGGTGGCGTTCGGCATGCCGGCGCCAAGGCCCAGGCCGGTGAGGAAACGCAGCACCAGCAATTGATCGACATTGGTGCTGTAGGCCGAGGCCAGACTGAAGGCGCCAAACAACAACACCGCGCCAACCAGCACGACTTTGCGCCCGAAGCGGTCAGCCAACGGGCCGGAACCCAGCGCGCCGAAGACCATGCCGATCAATGCGGCACTCATCACCGGGCCGAGACTGGCGCGGTCGATCCCCCAATCCTGCGACAACGCAGGCGCAATAAAGCCCATGGCCGCGGTGTCGAGGCCATCGAGGAAGACAATCAGGAAACACAGGATCACCACTCGCCACTGATAGCGCGAAATGGGTTGAGCATTGATGAAGGACTGCACGTCGAGGCAGTTACCTACAGCAGACTGGGGCTGGTTCATTATTTTTATTCCACGCAAGAACGCAGTCGGACAGGTGCCAGCCTGAGCTGGCGCTGCCGCGACAGTAATGATCAAGGGGAAAGAGCGTCAATTCGATAAACGCAAGTCTGTGCGTTTATCGAACATCTTAGATGGAAGGCTTAGGTTGGGGGCTCATGCGAAGAGCTGTGCGCTGAGGTCGCGACTGGCGCTGAGCAGTCCGGGCAGGAAGCGTTGTTCCAGTTCGTTGCGACTGACACGGCCGGCGTGGGTGCTGACGTTCAAGGCGGCCACAACCTGGCCGGACGCGTCGTACACCGGCACGGCAATCGAGCGCAGGCCCTGTTCCAGTTCCTGATCGACGATGCACCAACCTTGTTGCCGCACCTCTTGCAGGCATTCGAGCAACGCTTCGGGAGTGTGCAGCGTGCGACTGGTCTTGGCCTGCAGTTCTGCATGATCGAGGTATTCGCGCAACGAAGTGTCGTCCAGCGCGGCGAGAAGAATCCGTCCCATTGAAGTGCAATAGGCCGGTAAGCGCCCGCCGACTGAAAGGTCGACTGAAATCAGCCGCTGCGTGGTCGCCGAGCGCGCGATGTACAAAATGTCATCACCCTCCAGCGTGGCCATGTTGCAGGCTTCGTGCAGTTGCTCGCTCATGCGGTCCAGGTACGGCTGGGCCGATACCGCCAGGGGCGTCGAAGACAAATAGGCGTGGCCCAGGGTCAACACCTTGGGCAGGAGCGAATAGGTGCGGCCGTCGGTGGTGGCGTAGCCGAGTTTGATCAGGGTATGCAGGCAACGGCGCACGGCGGCGCGGGGAATTTCCGTGCGGTGGCTGATCTGGGCGATTGTCAGGTGGCGCTTGCGCTCTTGAAACGCTTGTACCACCGCCAGGCCACGCGCCAGGGAGGTCATGAAGTCAGGATCGCCGGTCAGGGCCTGGATTCGCTTTGCGGGTGAGGCGACGATCGGCGGCGCCACTGAAGTGAAAGAGTTGCGCATTTGATCGTTCATGACAGGTCCTTTCCGAGGCGGAACAGCGGCTATTACACGCGGCCCCCGCTTCTGCACACAAGTCCGGGACCGCCAAGATTGGGCGATTATCGGACGACAGGCCGATAATCGCAATCGGTGGCACGCGGGGCCTGATGCGATTCCCGCCATTAACTGCCCGCTTTATTTTTTGTCTGGTCGACTTTTTAAAGGTCGATGTAAGCGGTTTAAGTTGTTCGCCTTAATGGCGCCAGAAAGACATCGCTGCACAATGACATCATCGGCCTCCTAGTTGCCGTTAACACTTGTCAGTAACAAAACAATCACACATGACGAACTACTTTTAACGCCTCGGTGATAGTGTTCTTCGAATCGACCGCTATAATGCAATCCAGTGGCGAAACGGTTTTTTATCCACCGACTCTGTCACCCGGCAGCGCGATGTCCCATTGTCGTTGCCCGCAGCAAGCGCCTGACGCTCATTGCATATGCTCCGCCAATGCGCTCGCTGAAACAGGAACCTGATGCTACGTCAGCTGTTTTTCTCTGGTGTCGTGGCCGCCTGCAACATGGAAGTATTGTTCACATGCCGTCAAAAGGTTGCCTTCCCGGGCATTACCCTTTTTATGAGCGTGGTCAATCGACTCGATGCAGCGCGTTTCACCGGAAATTATCCCAACTCATACAGGTAGCACTGTGACGAAAGACGAACTGCGCGCGGAACTTGAGCGCCAGGAACAACGTTACAAGGAAGTTTACGGCGGGGAAGTCACCACCTACGCCGCCCAGCCCGAACCGGAACGTAAACCCTGGCGTAAACGCGCCACCGTTCAGGACCAGGCGTTCACCCAAGAACTGCAGAAGATGGAAAAGGAACTCAAAGCCGAAGAGCCTTGACGCCTCGGCCCGATTTCTTTCAGGGGTCTGCGTCGGCTCCCGCTAAAAGCGGGTGGCATCGATCAAGCCTTTCGTGCCCGCTACAAGCGGGCAGCGGCCACCTCAGCCCTCGGATGAGGCAAATGGCTCGTTTCTGACCCTCTTCTCAGATATTTCACACAAGCGTTCAAGCCTCTCGACTACACGAGAGAAACCCTTGTGCCCGCTGTCTTTCCCTATGAATTCAACGGCTTGCAAATCCCGGTAAAACGCTGGGAGATAGGCGCACCTCGCCAATTAATTCGTTGAAGAATGTTACCGATGAGCAGCAAGTGCATTGATTAGCAGTCTTTTCTGGCATAATCGCGCCCCCTTACGACCGGGTCAGAAAACCTTCATGATCGATTTATTCAGCGGACTGGATGCTTGGGTGCTTGTGAGCCTCTTGCTCGCCCTGGCCTTTGTCCTCGCCTTCGAGTTCATCAACGGCTTTCATGACACCGCAAACGCGGTGGCCACTGTTATCTACACCAAAGCCATGCCGCCCCATCTGGCGGTGTTCTTTTCCGGGGTGTTCAACTTCCTCGGCGTGCTGCTGGGCGGTGTTGGCGTGGCGTATGCCATCGTCCACCTGCTGCCGGTAGAACTGCTGATCAATGTGAACACCGGTCACGGACTGGCCATGGTGTTCTCGCTGCTTGCTGCTGCCATCACCTGGAACCTGGGCACCTGGTACTTCGGTATCCCGGCCTCCAGCTCCCACACCCTGATCGGTTCGATCCTCGGTGTAGGCCTGGCCAACGCCTTGATCAACGACATTCCGTTGGCCGATGGCGTGAACTGGCAGAAGGCGATCGACATCGGTGCCTCCCTGGTGTTCTCGCCAATGGCCGGCTTCCTCGTCGCGGCTCTGGTGTTGATCGGCCTTAAATGGTGGCGTCCACTGTCGAAGATGCACAAGACACCGGATCAGCGTCGCAAGCTCGATGACAAGAAGCATCCACCGTTCTGGAACCGTCTGGTCTTGGTGATCTCGGCCATGGCCGTGAGCTTCGTGCACGGCTCCAACGATGGCCAGAAAGGTATCGGCCTGATCATGCTGGTGCTGATCGGTATCGTACCGGCGCAGTTCGTACTCGACCTGGGCAGCACGACGTACCAGATCGAGCGGACTCGCGATGCGACGCTGCACCTGAGCCAGTTCTACAAGCGCAACGCCGACACCCTGGGTGAATACCTGGCACTGGGCAAAAGCATCGAAGGTGATCTGCCGGAGAAATTCCGTTGTAACCCGCAACAGACTGAACCGACCATCACTGCCCTGCTCGGCACCCTTAAAGGTGTATCGGACTACCACTCGTTGTCGTCGGAAAGCCGCATCGAAGTGCGTCGCTACCTGCTCTGCCTGGATGACACGGCCAAGAAAGTCGGCAAGTTGCCTACCCTCAATGCCCGTGAAAAGGCTGACCTGGACAAACTGCGCAAAGACCTGACCACGACCACCGAATACGCGCCGTTCTGGGTGATTCTGGCGGTGGCTCTTGCTCTGGGCCTGGGCACCATGGTGGGCTGGAAACGCGTGGTACTGACCATCGGCGAGAAGATCGGCAAGCAAGGCATGACTTACGCCCAAGGCATGTCGGCGCAGATCACCACCGCGTGCATGATCGGCCTGGCCAACATCTTCAGCCTGCCGGTCTCCACCACCCACGTGCTGTCCTCGGGCGTTGCCGGGACCATGGTCGCAAACAAAAGCGGCCTGCAAGGCGGCACGGTGAAAACCATCCTGCTGGCTTGGGTCCTGACCCTGCCGGCGACGGTGGGCCTGTCGGCCGGCCTGTTCTGGCTGGCATCGAAGGCGCTGGGTAGCTGATACAGCGCCAAGCAATGAAAAAGCCCGACCATTGCGTCGGGCTTTTTTGTGGGCGCAATTTCAAATTCAACGCAGAACCCTTGTAGGAGTGAGCCTGCTCGCGATGGCGGCGGCACATCCAGCATTAATGTGACTGACACACCGCTATCGCGAGCAGGCTCACTCCTAAAAGGGTTTTGTATTGCAAAATCTAAATTGCAGGCAAAAAAAAGGGCAACCGAAGTTGCCCAAAATGCCTTGCGTGCTCATTACATCCGAAAGAACTACGGTTTGCGCTTGTGCGAATCCTTCCAGATAAAAAATCCAAACCCTGCGAAAAACATAACCATGAGGCTGACAGTCAGCACTCCGGCGATCACCACGTTGTCGAAAAACATGACTGGCCTCCTGGGCTTGCCCTGTTGCGATAGGGCTAAGTTAACCAAACAGGCAGAAGAGAAAATTGACCTGGATCAATGTCGCCCGAGACCGGGCGTAAAGGCGGGGTAATAACTGACCTGCATCAAAAGATGCAGGGGGTTCAACGCTTTTTCGGTTTGTTCTTCGGTTTCTTCTTGGCTTTGCCCAATGGCATCGCCTGCTCAAACGCCTGACGAACTTCGTTCAAACGTTTTTCATTCAGGTCGTGAACTCGCTTGGCGCGTTCAGAGTTGAGATCAATCAGCTTATCGTCTTGGCTCATGGTGCTCAGTGCATCGTTTGACAGGTTTGTCGCAATAATGCGGTCTGACCCGCCACAACTCAAATCTGAATATCGACCCACAAGCCCTGACGCGGCTGATCTTCCATCAGCGGCGCCACCGGCACGGTGTTGTCGGCATTCAGTTCGTCACCGGGAATCGCCAGGTGCTCCTCGGGGTCTTCATCGGCCTCGCGGCGGCGACGCTCGCGCTCCAGCTTGCGGCGTTGTTCCTCGCGCAGCTGAAAAGCCGCTTCTTCGGGATCGCGCTGCTGCAGGTCGATCGTGCTTTCGTTCGAGCTTTCCTGCACCGGCACCACCGGCGGAATATCCGGGCGCTGGCGGATCGGGTCGTGCTGTGAAGTGATCGGCACGGCGCTCAAGGGGAGCATCGGTAGCAGCATAATTATGGGTCTCCTGTCAGCAGGCTGTCGGCTGCGCGGATGGCGACTTGAGCCATCGGTCGCAAACTGTGACCGGTTTGGCACTGATTGGTGCCCCGACCTGCGGGCACGGCCTCATTGGGCTAACGTAAGACTGCGAGTTTTTATGAGAGTCCTTTGGCCCTGAGGGCCTCCTTCCGTTAAGATAGCCCGCTTTTTCAAGGTGGGAGTCAGGCAGCATGGCGCAGCAGTATCAACCGGGGCAACGCTGGATCAGTGACAGCGAAGCCGAGCTGGGTTTAGGCACCGTTCTGGCACAGGACGGCCGCTTGTTGACCGTGCTCTACCCGGCCACTGGCGAAACTCGCCAGTACGCGCTACGGAATGCGCCCCTCACCCGCGTGCGGTTTTCGCCCGGTGACTCGATCACTCACTTCGAAGGCTGGAAGCTGACGGTCCAGGAAGTCGACGACGTCGATGGACTGCTGGTCTACCACGGCCTCAACGCGCAGAACGAAAGCGTCACGCTGCCGGAAACCCAGCTGTCGAACTTCATTCAGTTCCGTCTGGCCAGCGACCGTCTGTTCGCCGGCCAGATCGACCCGTTGGCCTGGTTCTCCCTGCGTTACAACACCCTGGAACACACCAGCCGCCAGTTGCAGTCCGCGCTGTGGGGCCTCGGTGGCGTGCGTGCGCAACCGATCGCGCACCAATTGCACATCGCCCGCGAAGTCGCCGACCGCATTGCGCCGCGCGTTCTGCTGGCGGACGAAGTAGGCCTGGGTAAAACCATCGAAGCCGGCCTGGTGATCCATCGCCAACTGCTCTCGGGCCGCGCCAACCGCGTGCTGATCCTGGTTCCCGAGAACCTGCAGCACCAGTGGCTGGTCGAGATGCGCCGCCGCTTCAACCTGCAAGTCGCGCTGTTCGACGAAGAACGCTTCATCGAAAGCGATGCCACCAACCCGTTCGAAGACACCCAGCTCGCGCTGGTTGCACTGGAGTGGCTGGTCGAAGACGAGAAAGCCCAGGACGCACTGTTTGCCGCCGGCTGGGACCTGATGGTCGTCGACGAAGCCCATCACCTGGTGTGGCATGAAGACAAGGCCAGCCCGGAATACACCCTGGTCGAACAACTCGCCGAGACCATTCCCGGCGTACTGCTGCTGACCGCGACCCCGGAACAACTGGGCCAGGACAGCCACTTCGCGCGTCTGCGCCTGCTCGACCCGAACCGTTTCCATGACCTGGCCGCCTTCCGCGCCGAGAGCGAAAACTATCGCCCGGTGGCTGAAGCCGTCCAGGAGCTGCTGGACAAGGGGCGCCTGTCGCCGGAAGCACACAAGACCATTCACGGTTTCCTCGGCAACGAAGGCGAAGCCTTGCTGACCGCCGTGAACGATGGCGACACCGAAGCCAGCGCGCGCCTCGTGCGTGAACTGCTGGACCGCCACGGCACTGGCCGCGTGCTATTCCGTAATACCCGCGCCGCCGTGCAGGGTTTCCCGGAGCGCAAACTGCACCCGTACCCGTTGCCATGCCCCGACGAATACCTCGAACTGCCATTGGGTGATCACGCCGAGCTGTACCCGGAAGTCAGCTTCCAGGCTCAGCCGGACGCCAATGAAGAAGAACGCTGGTGGAAATTCGACCCGCGCGTCGAGTGGCTGATCGACACCCTGAAGATGCTCAAGCGCACCAAAGTGCTGGTGATCTGCGCCCACGCGGAAACCGCCATGGACCTGGAAGACGCCCTGCGCGTGCGTTCCGGCATCCCTGCCACGGTGTTCCACGAAGGCATGAACATCCTCGAACGTGACCGCGCCGCCGCTTACTTCGCCGACGAAGAATTCGGTGCACAAGTGCTGATCTGCTCGGAAATCGGCAGTGAAGGTCGCAACTTCCAGTTCTCGCACCACCTGGTGCTGTTCGATCTGCCGGCACACCCGGACCTGCTGGAGCAGCGTATCGGTCGTCTAGACCGGATCGGCCAGAAGCACATCATCGAGCTGCACGTGCCGTACCTGGAAACCAGCCCGCAAGAGCGTCTGTTCCAGTGGTACCACGAAGCGCTGAACGCGTTCCTCAACACCTGCCCGACCGGCAACGCCTTGCAGCATCAGTTCGGCCCGCGCCTGCTGCCGCTGCTGGAAGAGGCCGACGACGGCGAGTGGCAAGCGCTGATCGACGAAGCCCGCACCGAGCGTGAGCGTCTGGAAGCCGACTTGCACACCGGCCGTGACCGCTTGCTGGAACTCAATTCCGGCGGCGCTGGCGAAGGCGATGCGCTGGTCGAAGACATTCTTGAGCAGGACGATCAGTTCACCTTGCCGATCTACATGGAAACCCTGTTCGACGCCTTCGGTATCGACAGCGAAGACCATTCGGAAAACGCCCTGATCCTCAAGCCGAGCGAAAAAATGCTCGACGCCAGCTTCCCGCTGGGCGACGACGAAGGCGTGACCATCACTTACGACCGCAACCAGGCGCTGTCTCGCGAAGACATGCAGTTCATCACCTGGGAGCACCCGATGGTTCAGGGCGGCATGGACCTGGTCCTGTCCGGCTCGATGGGCAACACCGCCGTCGCGCTGATCAAGAACAAGGCGCTCAAGCCTGGCACCGTGTTGCTGGAACTGCTCTACGTCAGCGAAGTGGTTGCCCCGCGCTCGCTGCAACTGGGCCGTTACCTGCCGCCGGCCGCCCTGCGCTGCCTGCTCGATGCCAACGGTAATGACCTGTCGGCCCGGGTGTCGTTCGAGACCTTGAACGATCAACTGGAAAGCGTCCCGCGTGCCAGCGCCAACAAGTTCATCCAGGCTCAGCGCGATCAGCTGACGCCACGGATCAACGCTGGCGAAGAGAAGATCCTGCCACGTCACGCCGAGCGTGTGGCCGAGGCGCAGCGTCGCCTGGCGGCGGATACCGATGAAGAACTGGCGCGCCTGACCGCATTGCAAGCCGTGAACCCGACCGTGCGCGACAGCGAACTGATTGCCCTGCGCAAACAGCGCGAGCAAGGGTTGGCCATGCTTGAAAAGGCTGCGTTGCGACTGGAAGCGATTCGAGTGTTGGTGGCGGGTTAAGTCCCCTGCTCTACCCGGCTAAATAAAGAAGGCCCGCAGTGATGCGGGCCTTTTTTTGTCTGCTTGATTGTTGCGGTGTTACTGACGGCCTCTTCGCGAGCAAGCCCGCTCCCACATTCGACCGCATTTCTCCTGAAAGAACCCGCTCAAATGTGGGAGCGGGCTTGCTCGCGAAGGCGATCATGCAGTCGCCGCAGACCCCACAGGCTCAACCACCGCCACCAACCCGTCCTTCATCCGCTTCGCATCCCGTACAAAAACCCGCGACGCCATAAACAGAAACACCATGGTGAAGAACAACGCCACCGGAATCAGGTACATCGCGTCGTGCAATCCAACCGCCTTGAACGCCTCGGTCATCTGCTCGGCACCCGCGGCCAGCATCGCCGTGTGCGCAAAGTGATCGGACAAACCGCCCACCACCACGGGGCCCAATCCACCGCCGAGCAAATACAACCCGGCAAAGAACAACGCCATCGCCGTCGCCCGCAAACGCGGCTCGACCACGTCCTGAATCGCGGTGTAGACGCAGGTGTAGAAGTTGTAGGCAAACAACCAGCCCACACTGAAGACTGCGACAAACACGCCAATTTCGATGCGCCCCGAGTGCAGCGCCCACGCCGTGCACACAGTCGAGATGATCAGGCTGAACGCTGCAAACAACAGCCGCCCGTTGGCTACACGCTGGTGAATCTTGTCAGCGACCCAGCCGCCGAGCGTCAGGCCGAACAAACCGGTCACGCCGACGATCACCCCCGTGGCCACCGCCGCTTCCTGCAACGGCATCAGGAAGTAGCGCTGCAGCATCGGCACCAGGAATGAATTGCAAGCGTAAGTCGCGAAGTTGAAGCACAGTCCGGCCATCACCAGCCACAGGAACGTCGGCACCGCCAGCACCCGGCGGATCGGCCGGTCTACACGTTCCTGCGACACCTGCACGGTTTCTGCTGCGCCGCGCTTCGGCTCTTTGATGAAGAACATGAAGATCGCCAGGATCAGCCCCGGCACCGCCGCGATAAAAAACGGCGCACGCCAGCTGTCAAACGCCTTGACCATCGCGCCGATGGTGAAGAACGCCAGCAGCAGCCCCAGCGGCAGACCCAGCATGAAAATGCCCATCGCCCGCGCCCGGCGGTGCGCCGGAAACAGGTCGCCGATCAGCGAGTTGGCAGCCGGTGCATAACTGGCTTCACCGATGCCGACGCCCATGCGCACGATCAGGAAACTCCAGAAGCTGCCCACCAGTCCGTTGACCGCGGTCAGCCCGCTCCAGACCGCCAGGCCCCAGCCCATCAGCTTGCTGCGCGACCCGGTATCCGCCATCCGCCCCAGCGGCAGGCCGGCAATCGCGTAAACCAGGGTGAAAGCGGTGCCGATGATCCCCAACTGGAAGTCGCTGAGGTGCCACTCCATGCGGATCGGTTCGATGATGATGGCGGGAATGGTGCGATCGAAGAAGTTGAACAGGTTGGCCAGGAACAACAGGAACAGAATGCGCCAGGCATTCGCCGCTTGGGTCGAGTTCTGCATGGGTCCGTCTCTTTTATTGTTATTGGGGCCTCACTGTCCCCGGAACCGTCAATCTAGACAGGCCCGCCCACACTGTCTGTCATTATTTGCAAGGCTGATATCAGGCCATGGCGTTCACGCAGGCGGGCTGACCGCCAGGCCCAGTATTCACGGGGATCCGGTCGCTATTTTTACTGCGCCGTTCGTCGCTGAAAAATACCTTTCCTACCCCCTTCCAAAGCCCGTTGCGAAGCCTAGAATAGCGCCCCTGTCCGCTCCCCTGCGTACCCCTCCTGCGTAGATAAATCGACCATGTCCGAAGTCAGTCCGTGTCTGAATTGCGGTGCCTGCTGTTCCCATTTCCGTGTGTCTTTTTTCTGGGGTGAATGCGCCTCGTCCGGTGGAACGGTGCCGGATGATCTGGTCGCGTCGATCAGCCCCAGTCGCGTAGCGATGCTCGGCACCGATTGCAAACCGACCCGCTGCATCAGCCTGGTGGGAGACGTCGGCAGCGAGGTCAAATGTTCGATCTACAACGAACGCTCCAGCACATGCCGGGAGTTTGAGGCGTCTTGGGAAAATGGCGAGGCAAACGTTGATTGCGACGCGGCCCGGGCAGCATTCGGCCTTCCAGCCCTGCAACCGGCGTACGAAATCCCTTTTGAACAAAGCGCCTGAGGCTTAGTACCAAACGCTATTAGCTTGATGCCAAAATCATATGGAGCCATTTTGACATCACCGCTTGCACTCCAGACACGGCCTCTATACTCGATGACATTCGCTGGCGTTTATTACGCCGGCCAGGATGACAACGACGGGGCGTGCTATGGAGTGGCTTGGTCTGCATTTCATTACCGAGCAGACAGCGAGCGGGCAATTCATACTCAATTGCACGCATGACCCTTTTCTGGTGCTGCTGGCTTATGTAGTGGCGTGTGTCGGCTGCTTTGCCACGCTGGATATGGCAGAGCGTGTAGCGCATGCAGAAAGTCCGGCCTCGCAAAGGCTTTGGCGCTGGGTCGGCAGCGGGTGCCTGGCGGGCGGAATCTGGGCCATGCACTTTATCGGCATGCTGGCGTTTCAGGCGCCTGTCGAACTTCACTATCAACTCCCCGTCACCCTGCTTTCACTGCTGATCGCCCTGTGCACGTCATGGCTGGTGATGCACACCCTCAGCCTCCCCGACCTGAATGTCCGGCATTGCCTCAAGGCCTCGGTGTGGGTCGGGCTGGGGATTACCGCCATGCATTACGTGGGCATGGCGTCGATGCATTCGAGTGCCACGGTCTACTACCAGCCGACGTTGTTCGCCTTGTCCATCGCCATCGCGATTGGCGCCAGCCTCGCGGCGCTGCTGCTGTCGCGTTATTTGCGTAACGGCACCGGGATGTTTCACCAACTGCTCAAGTACAGCGCCAGCCTGCTCCTCGGGGCCGGCATCCTGAGCATGCACTTCACCGGCATGGCCGCCTTCAATCTGGTGATGCCCAGCAGTAGCGTCCTGGCGCCGGCGAGCGAACCCAGCCACCTGCAACTGGCGCTGACGGTGGCGGTCATCACGCTGCTGATCATTGGCAGCAGCATCAGCGCGGCACTGGCGGACAAAAAACTGCAACACAAGGAGCGTGATCTGCAGCGGGTCAACTCGCTGCTCAGCCAACTGGATCAGGCGCGCCTGTCGCTGCAACAAGTGGCGCACTACGACGCCTTGACCAACCTGATCAACCGTCGTGGTTTCAATCAGATATTCGCCGAGAAGCTGATCGAGAAGACTAACGAAGGCGGCATGCTCGCGGTGATGTTCCTCGACATCGACCACTTCAAGCGCATCAACGACAGCCTCGGCCATGACGCCGGCGATGAGCTGCTCAAGGTGCTGGCCGGCCATATCAAAAGCTCGGTGCGCAGCCACAAGGATGTCGTGGCCCGATTTGGCGGGGACGAGTTCTGCATCCTCATCAGCCTGAATGATCCCGAAGAAGCGCAGCACATGGCCGAGCGCATCATGCTGAAAATGAAGGAGCCCATCGAGCTCTCCGGCCGCAACATGGTCATGACCACCAGCATCGGCATCAGCCTGTTCCCGCAAGACGGCAAGACCTGTGAAGAACTGCTGAAAAACGCCGACCTGGCGCTGTACCAGTCCAAGGACGCTGGCCGCAACGGCCTGAATTTCTTTAGCTCCATTCTCAAGACCCGCGCCACGATGGAGCTGCAGCTCGAAGAGGAACTGCGCCACGCGTTGCGTAAAGATGATGAGTTGATGCTGTATTACCAGCCGATCTTCGATCTGAAAACCGGCCAGGTCAGCAAGCTCGAAGCACTGGTTCGCTGGCAGCACCCGGTTCACGGTTTGCTCGCGCCTGATCGGTTTATCGCCATTGCCGAGGCGAACGGCCTGATCCGCGAGCTCGACAACTGGGTGCTGCGCAAAGCCTGCGAAGACCTGGGTGAACTGTCGCGCAATGGTTGCGAAGCGCTGAAAATCGCCGTGAACTGCTCACCGCTGAACCTTGCCCGTGAAGAGCTGGCCGACGAAATAGAAGTGGCGCTGCACGCCTCCGGGGTCGCGCCGCAGCGGCTGGAGCTGGAAGTCACCGAAAATGCGCTGATGGGCAACCTCGCCAACACGCTGGTTCTGCTGCGCCAGATTCGCGCCCTTGGGGTTTCGTTGTCGATCGATGACTTCGGCACCGGTTATTCGTCCCTCGCCTACCTCAAGCGCCTGCCGCTGAACACGCTGAAGATCGACCGCTCGTTTATCCAGGACATTCCCAAAGCCACCCAGGACATGGAAATCGTCCAGGCCATTATCGTCATGGCCCACAGCCTGCATTTGCAGGTGGTCACCGAAGGCGTCGAAACCTTTGAGCAGTACGATTTTCTCGAACGCCTGGGCTGCGACTTTGTGCAGGGTTATCTGCTCAGCCGCCCGGTGCCGCTCGCCGAATTGCGTCCGGTGCTGAACGAAATCAACCAGCGCAGGCATTCGTGCAACGTCACACCTCTTAGCCTGGCTCGCGGTACATCTGCACTAACGTCGATGGATCTTTTTCCAGGAATCCCTGGCTCCCATGCAGTCGCATCAGTTGCGCAGCCAATCCGCTGAGTGGCGTCGCCGAACCCTGTTCGCGGGAAAATTTCACGGCGGTGTCGAGGTCCTTGAGCAGCGTGCGCACATGCCATTTCACCGGTTCGAACCGGCTCTCGGCCATTTGCGGGGCGAGGATCTGCAACGGTTTTGAATCGGCAAAACCACCGGCCAACGCCTCGGCGATCAAACCGGCGTCAACGCCGGAAGACTCGGCCAGCGCCACCACTTCGGCAATGACCAGCGCATTGCACGCCACGATCATCTGATTGCACGCCTTGGTCACCTGCCCGGCCCCAACGCCGCCCATGTGGGTGACACGCTGCCCCAGGGTCAGCAATACCGAACGCACTCGCTGCAAATCTCCCGCTTCGCCGCCCACCATGATCGCCAGGCTGCCGGCTTCGGCGCCGACCACGCCGCCGGACACCGGTGCATCCAGCCAACTCATCCCGGTGCTGTCGAGCAGTTGTTTGGCCATTTCGCGTGTAGCACTGGGTTCCAGGCTGGAAAAGTCCACCAGCAACTGAGCGCTTTTCGCCCCTGAGGCCAACCCGGCCGGGCCAAACACCACCTCACGCACCACCGAGGTGTCCGCCAGACACAGCAAGACGATGTCAGCGTGCCGGCACAGTTCAGCGGGAGTTGCCACTTGTCGGGCACCGGCCTCGACCAGCGGCGCGCACTTGGCCGGATTGCGGTTCCACACGGTCAACGGATAGCCCGCGGCCAGCAGGCGCCGGCACATGGGCAGGCCCATCAGACCAATTCCGGCGAACCCCAACGAAGGTAGCGTTGACATCATTTAGCCTCCTTTTGATTAAAGATCGCCGAATATTGGCCGATCCATCATGACTAAGGAAAGGATTCCACCCACTGCTGCTCAGGCGAGTCCCTGAGACTTTGGCCAAATACGCGCAAAAAAAAGACGCGAGATCCCATTCCGTGAAGGTTTGACGACAGTTGTCGCTCAGCCACCAGTCCAGGTAGATGGCGCCCAATGACTTCTAAAAATAACCCGGCCACTACGGTCTCCGATCTGACTCTGAGCCCCGCGGCGAACAGCCCCTCATCGTCGAAGCCATTGACCCCGACGCGCCCGCTGGCCACTCAGCAATACCTGTATTTCACTGAAACCAATACCGACCGCATCCTCGATAACCTCGACGGCCTGCGCGACATGGTGTTCCCGCGCCCGCCCCATCTGGAAGGCGCCAGCGAACAACACAACGACCAGGAATTCCCGTCGGTGTGCCTGATCGGTCTCGGTCGTTGCGGCTCGAACATTGCCCTGGACGTCGCGGAGCTGGTGTACAACGCCCGCAAGTTCTACCTCAACGAATTCAACAACGAAGACCGTCTGTCGCCGGACAAACGCTTTGCGGAAAAGGGCTACAGCCCGGCCCAATGGATTCGCAACAACCTGCGCCTGGGCACCAACAAGGGTGCCAAACCGGTGTTCCTGGTGGAACCGCTGGTCATGCTCGGCGACCTCGACAAAGACATTGCCGGTCGCATCCGTTTCTCGCGCAAGGGCGAAAAAAGCGGCTTCCTGCGCGACTACAGCAAAATGAAAATCATGGACTTGTCGGAAGTCCACGCCGGTGGCGCCGGTAACGCGCCGATCCTCGGTCAGTACCTGGCCAAGATCATCCTGAACAAGGACACCCAGCGTTTCTCCAGCCCTGACTGGAAGATGATTCACTCGTATTTGATCGACAGTTGCGGGATCAAGGCCAACCAGTCGCGCCTGTATTTCTCGATCTTCAGTGCCGGCGGCGGTACCGGTTCGGGCATGGCCTCGGAATTCGGCCTGGCCCAGCAGCACTCGTACATGAACAAGACGTTCGACACCAAGCCGATGGACGAGCACGACGGCAAGAGCGGTCATTCCTTCGTCTTCGAGCCGATCTTCACCAGCGGCATTTGCGTGCTGCCGAATATTTCCGATCACCGCAGTGAAATGTCCGAGGCGCTGCACATCAACGCCGGTCGCCTGCTGTGCAAATACCTGTCGGAAGAGTGGGACTTCTCCTACAACTTCGCCAACGAAGACAGCAGCGAAGCCAGCGTCATGGGCCGTATCCGCCCATGGAACGCGATGATGCTGATCTCCAACGACATCATGCGTTACGCCGAAGAAAGCGATGACGGCAACATCCAGAACATTGACGTCAATGCGATGGAAAAACACGCCAACCAGTACATCTCGCAACAGATCTTCAACATTCTGACGGCCCAGGCGGTCACGACTGACTACGACCAGAACTATTTCCGTCGCGCCGGCATCGACATCGGCGAAACCATTCGCCTCGATGCCAACGACCTGTTCATGAGCCTGGCCGGCCCGGTGGCGATTGCCTACGCCGAGTCCGTGGTACCGGAAACCCCGCCGCCAAGCAGCGACAAGTTCAAGGTGTTCGAGAAAGAGCCGCAGCGCCTGAACATCGATGATTTGTTCTTCCGCTCCATCGACCTGCCGCACTTCAACAAAGTGACCCAGGCAATCGAAGGCATCAGCCTGTTGCCGATCGAGTCCAAGCGCTATCGCGCCTCGCTGGAGCAGTACAAGAATTCCGGTTACGACGCGGCCGCGTTGCACGACCTGCATTTCTTCAAGAACTGCTCGTCGGTGGTGTCGATCGTTTCGTTGCCAAAAGACTACAAGCTGTCCTACATGGACCTGAACCGGTTGAAGACCCACCTCAACAGCCTGTTCCCGAACACCACGCTCAAGCGTTACGCACTGGTGATCGGCGCCTCGGCCAACTTGTCGCTGACCACCCTGATCGCCAAGAGCCCGTGCCTGTCGGATGACTTCCTGACGCTGATCGTCGCGTTCATCAAGCGCTGCTTCGCGAAGAACCCGTACCGCTTCGACGAGACGCTGGACAACTCGATCCTCGACTTCATCATTAATGAAGAATTCGACGAAGACCGGATCGACGAATTGCTCAACGAATTCGAGAACCCGGCGAAGATCCTCGATACCAACTGGTACGCGATCAAACCGATGTACGAGAAGAAGTACCGCGAGCTGATCAACGACAAGGACAAGTTTGTCTCGATCAACGACATTCGCCTGTCGCGTGATTGCGTGAAGAAAGCGGTCAAGTACCTGCGTGAGATCTACCGTCACCGCATTGGCAAGACCAAGGTTATTTCGCTGAATAACCATACTGGCAAGACGTTTACTGTCTGATCCGATACCGCGTCGCCCCATTCGCGAGCAAGCCCGCCCCCACATTTAACCGCGTTCCTCCTGAAGGAATGCGGTCGAATGTGGGAGCGGGCTTGCCCGCGAAGGCGGCATCAGATTCAACACAAATCAAACATCCAGAAACAATTAAGCAGCCCTCAGGCTGCCCGACAAACTGTTCCCGTTACGTTTACGTCACCGTGATGCTGGCCATGCTTGTGGCCTTTCTCTACGGCAACGTGCCATCACGCTACTCACCTACACACTTTTGCTCGCGCGCATGACGCACCAATAATGTGCAGCGATTCAGCTCGTCGCCCTTTCCTGGATCAGAATCCACGGCGAAACCACTACCGCCCACAGCTCCGGGTCGCGTTCAAAAAGATCCAGCGCCCGCGTTTCAGACAGCTTGGCGACCTGGTCGGCGGCCAGCCAGGCAGCCACTTTCTCGCCTTCGTCCGTGGCCACGGCCTCGGCGGCAGCGATCAAATCCAGACTCGGGTCGACCCACAATAGGGCACCCCTGGCGAAGAACGGCTCCAACTCTTTCCAGGTAATAGATGCGGTTTCACCAAGCAGCTTGGCATAGAGGGTGCTAGGTTCTTGAGTCATGGGTCCTGTCCGGAAAAGAAATCGACGCGAATGATAACGTCGGTGGTCCGCCAGAAAAACCCGGTTGCAATCGAGTCACCGACTGGAAAGAGCAGGAAAGCCAAGGAATGCCGCTGAATCAAGCAATTAGCCAGCTAACATCCCGCCGCGATTCTGTCTTTTTCTTTCAAAAAAGCGACACCCTCTGGATTTGCCCCCTGGCGCCAGCTTCCCAGGCTAACAATTGGCGCTCTACACTGTACCGGTACAGTTGCCGGGGGCATTTTCCGGAGGATATCGAAGATATCTGACCCGGTTCTGCTGCTACGGCGCCAGGACTATAAAAACTACAACAGTAAGAGTGGAGCACTATGACTAAGGCTACTAAGCAGATTTCCAAACTGTTTGCCGCTATGGTTCTGGCCGGGGTTGCCAGCCATTCGTTCGCAGCTGACACCATCAAGATCGGCATTGCCGGCCCTAAGACCGGTCCTGTAGCCCAATACGGCGACATGCAGTTCAGTGGCGCCAAAATGGCCATCGAACAGATCAACGCCAAAGGCGGCGTAGACGGCAAGAAACTCGAAGCCGTTGAATACGATGACGCCTGTGATCCAAAACAAGCGGTAGCGGTCGCGAACAAAGTCGTCAACGACGGCGTCAAGTTCGTGGTCGGTCACCTGTGCTCCAGCTCCACTCAACCGGCTTCGGACATCTACGAAGACGAAGGCGTGATCATGATCACCCCGGCTGCCACCAGCCCGGACATCACCGCTCGTGGTTACAAAATGGTATTCCGTACCATCGGTCTGGACAGCGCCCAGGGCCCTGCCGCCGGTAACTACATTGCCGATCACGTAAAACCGAAAATCGTTGCTGTTCTGCACGACAAACAGCAATACGGTGAAGGCATCGCCACCGCCGTGAAGAAAACCCTGGAAGGCAAAGGCGTGAAAGTTGCCGTGTTCGAAGGCATCAACGCCGGCGACAAGGACTTCTCCTCGATCATCGCCAAGCTCAAGCAAGCCAACGTCGACTTCGTCTACTACGGCGGCTACCACCCGGAGCTGGGTCTGATCCTGCGTCAATCCCAGGAAAAAGGCCTGAAAGCCAAGTTCATGGGTCCGGAAGGCGTGGGTAACGACTCCATTTCGCAGATCGCCAAAGACGCTTCCGAAGGTCTGCTGGTAACCCTGCCGAAATCCTTCGACCAGGATCCGGCCAACGTTGCCCTGGCTGACGCGTTCAAGGCGAAGAAAGAAGACCCGAGCGGTCCGTTCGTGTTCCCGGCCTACTCGGCTGTTGAAGTGATTGCCGGTGGTATCGAAGCCGCCAAGAGCGAAGACACTGCCAAAGTGGCTGCTGCCATCCACGCTGGCACCTTCAAGACCCCGACTGGCGATCTGCAGTTCGATGCCAAGGGCGACTTGAAAGACTTCAAATTTGTGGTTTACGAGTGGCACTTCGGCAAACCAAAAACTGAAGCTTCGCCTCAGTAAGGCCTTGCCTGACTGACTGCCAACAAAGCCCACGGCGTGCCGTGGGCTTTGTTTTACGAACGTTTTGGGCCGCGCTGGCGTGATCCGCCAGTCTCCCCACCTGAAAATCTCAAAACCGTCATCAGCGGTTCGCTGGCAAACCTCGCGTTCGAAGTGGATGCAGATCCACGGGGCTCGAGCGGGAAAATGACTCCACCAGTGAAATGCGTATCAGGTTTTTAGGAGCGCTGTAATGCCTGACATCTATCACTTTTTCCAACAGCTGGTTAATGGCCTGACCATTGGCAGCACGTATGCCCTGATCGCCATCGGCTATACGATGGTTTACGGCATCATTGGAATGATCAACTTCGCCCACGGCGAGGTGTACATGATTGGTTCCTACGTGGCGTTCATCGCCATCGCGGGCCTGTCCATGATGGGACTCGACAGCGTTCCGCTGTTGATGACCGCCGCTTTCCTCGCGACCATCGTCGTGACCAGTGCCTACGGCTACAGCATCGAACGGATCGCCTACCGCCCCTTGCGCGGCAGCAACCGTCTGATTCCGCTGATTTCCGCCATCGGCATGTCGATCTTCCTGCAGAACACGGTTCTGCTGGCGCAAGACTCCAAGGACAAATCCATCCCCAACCTGATCCCTGGTAACTTCACCATCGGGCCAGGTGGCGCACATGAAGTGCTGATTTCCTACATGCAAATCGTGGTGTTCGTGGTGACCTTCGTCGCCATGCTCGGCCTGACGCTGTTCATCTCCCGCTCTCGCCTGGGTCGCGCCTGCCGTGCCTGTGCCGAAGACATCAAGATGGCCAACCTGCTGGGTATCAACACCAACAACATCATCGCCCTGACCTTCGTCATCGGTGCTGCACTGGCGGCCATCGCGGCCGTACTGCTGAGCATGCAATATGGCGTGATCAACCCGAACGCCGGTTTCCTCGTCGGCCTCAAGGCCTTCACCGCAGCGGTATTGGGCGGTATCGGCAGCATTCCCGGCGCCATGCTCGGCGGGATTGTGCTGGGGGTAGCGGAAGCCTTTGGTGCCGATATCTTCGGCGACCAATACAAGGACGTCGTGGCTTTCGGTCTATTGGTTCTGGTGTTGTTGTTCCGGCCAACCGGCCTGTTGGGCCGTCCGGAGGTTGAAAAAGTATGACTAGGAATCTTAGACAAGCGCTGTTCAGCGCTTTGCTGGTGTGGGCAGTCGCCTACCCGGTACTGGGTTTGAAACTGACCATCGTCGGCATCAACCTCGAAGTTCATGGCACCAGCAACACCACCCTGCTCATCATCGCCGTGTGCTCGGTGCTGATGTTCCTGCGGGTGTTGTTCGACAAGTCGATCAGCGCCGCCTGGAAATCCTCGCCGAACATGCCGGTGATGCCGGCCAAGGCCAGTAACTTCCTGACCCTGCCGACCACCCAGCGCTGGATCATCATTGCGCTGATCATCGGGGCACTGGTGTGGCCGTTCTTCGGCTCGCGCGGCGCGGTGGACATTGCCACCCTGGTGTTGATCTACGTGATGTTGGGCCTGGGCCTGAACATCGTGGTCGGCCTGGCGGGCCTGCTCGACCTCGGCTACGTCGGTTTCTATGCAGTCGGCGCCTACAGTTATGCGCTGCTGTCGCATTACTACGGCCTGAGCTTCTGGATCTGCCTGCCGATTGCCGGCCTGATGGCGGCCACGTTCGGCTTCCTGCTGGGCTTCCCGGTCTTGCGTTTGCGCGGTGACTACCTGGCGATCGTGACCCTGGGCTTCGGTGAAATCATCCGTCTGTTCCTGCGCAACCTGACCGACATCACCGGCGGCCCGAACGGCATCAGCAACATTCCCAAGCCAACGCTGTTCGGTCTGACGTTCGATAAAACGGCCGCAGAGGGGATGCAGACCTTCCACGAGTACTTCGGTCTGGTCTACAACCCGGTGAACAAGGTGATCTTCCTTTACCTGATCGCGGTGTTGTTGTCGCTGTTCGCCCTGTTCGTCATCAACCGTTTGCTGCGCATGCCTCTGGGCCGTGCCTGGGAAGCGCTGCGTGAAGACGAAATCGCCTGCCGGGCGCTGGGGCTGAACCCGACGGCGATCAAGCTTTCAGCGTTCACCCTGGGTGCGTGCTTCGCCGGTTTCGCCGGCAGCTTCTTCGCTGCGCGTCAGGGCCTGGTGACACCGGAGTCCTTCACCTTCATCGAGTCGGCGACCATCCTCGCCATCGTGGTGCTGGGCGGCATGGGCTCGCAACTGGGCGTCGTACTGGCGGCCACGGTGATGATCCTGTTGCCGGAAATGATGCGTGAGTTCAGTGAATACCGCATGTTGATGTTCGGCGCCTTGATGGTGCTGATGATGATCTGGCGTCCTCAAGGCCTGCTGCCCATGCAACGTCCTCACATGGAGCTGCGCAAATGAGCCGCGAGATCCTTAAAGTCGAAAATCTGAGCATGCGCTTCGGCGGCTTGCTGGCGGTCAACGGCGTCGCCCTGACCGTGAAGGAAAAACAGGTCGTGGCATTGATCGGCCCCAACGGCGCCGGCAAGACCACCGTGTTCAACTGCCTGACCGGTTTCTACAAGCCGAGCGGCGGCAGCATCCTGCTGGACGGCGAGCCGATCGAAGGCCTGCCGGGCCACAAGATCGCCCTCAAAGGCGTGGTGCGCACCTTCCAGAACGTGCGGTTGTTCAAGGACATGACCGCGGTCGAGAACCTCTTGATCGCCCAGCACCGTCACCTGAACACCAACTTCCTGGCCGGCCTGTTCAAGACCCCGGGCTTTCGCAAAAGCGAACGCGAAGCCATGGAATTCGCCGAGTACTGGCTGGAGAAGGTCAACCTCAAGGCCTTCGCCAACCGTCCTGCCGGCACCCTGGCTTACGGTCAGCAACGTCGTCTGGAAATCGCTCGCTGCATGATGACCCGCCCGCGGATCCTCATGCTCGACGAACCGGCTGCCGGCCTGAACCCGAAGGAAACCGAAGACCTCAAGGCGCTGATCAGCGTGCTACGTGAAGAGCACAACGTGACCGTGCTGCTGATCGAACACGACATGAAACTGGTCATGAGCATTTCCGACCACATCGTCGTGATCAACCAGGGCACGCCCCTGGCCAACGGCACGCCGGAACAGATCCGCGACAATCCCGAAGTGATCAAAGCCTACCTGGGGGAAGCGTAAATGCTGCAATTCGAAAACGTTTCCACCTTCTACGGCAAGATCCAGGCCCTGCACAGCGTCAACGTGGAAGTCCGTCAGGGCGAGATCGTGACCCTGATCGGCGCCAACGGTGCCGGCAAGTCGACCCTGCTGATGACGCTTTGCGGTTCGCCGCAGGCCCACAGCGGCAGCATCCGCTACATGGGTGAGGAACTGGTCGGCCAGAGCTCGTCGCAGATCATGCGCAAGAGCATCGCGGTGGTCCCGGAAGGTCGTCGAGTGTTCTCCCGCCTGACCGTGGAAGAAAACCTCGCCATGGGCGGCTTCTTCACCGACAAGGGCGACTATCAGGAACAGATGGACAAGGTTCTCGAACTTTTCCCACGCCTGAAAGAACGTTTCGCCCAGCGCGGCGGCACCATGTCCGGCGGCGAACAGCAAATGCTCGCCATCGGCCGTGCGCTGATGAGCAAACCCAAGCTGCTGCTGCTCGACGAACCTTCGTTGGGCCTGGCACCGATCATCATCCAGCAGATCTTCGACATCATCGAACAACTGCGCAAGGATGGCGTGACCGTGTTCCTGGTCGAGCAGAACGCCAACCAGGCGCTGAAAATTGCAGACCGCGCGTACGTTCTCGAGAACGGCCGGGTGGTGATGCAAGGCACCGGGGAAGCCCTGCTGACTGACCCGAAAGTGCGTGAAGCGTATCTGGGTGGTTGAGTCTTTGCGGTAAACAGAAAACGGCCTTCGGGCCGTTTTTTTGTGCCAGCCACAAACCGTACTGACAACGGAGATCCCTTGTGGGAGCGGGCTTGCTCGCGAAGGCGGTGTGTCATTCAACATACATATTGACTGACCCTACGCCTTCGCGAGCAAGCCCGCTCCCACAGTAGATTGGTGGTGTTTTTAAGTTTTTTAAAAAATATCGGGCACGGCTGTAACGCATCGCCATGACCTTTCTCTAGAGGGGTAAGCCAGCACAAACGCTGCTGACCAAAACCTCAAAAACCGGAGAAACATCATGACTGCTACCACCCGCACCCTGTCCGCCACTGCCCTGGTTCTGGCCCTCGGTTCTGCCTTGAGCATGGCCGCCGTGTCCACCGTCCACGCGGCCGACGACATGGAAAAATGCTTCGGCGTGGCCATGAAAGGTCATAACGATTGCGCAGCAGGCGCCGGTACCACCTGCGCCGGCACCTCGAAAACCGACTTCCAGCCTAACGCCTGGAAACTGGTCCCTAAAGGCACCTGCGCTACCACCGAAAGCAAGACCTCGCCGACCGGTTTCGGGCAGATGGAAGCGTTCAAAGCCAAAGCCTGATCCCGACCCAGCCCGAGTGTCGACCATGAACAATCTACCGTTCGGGCTCCCGCCCCGCGCCGGGCTGGGCCTCAAGACCGAGCACTTTCGTGAAGTGCTCGGTTCGCAACCGGACATCGGTTTCTTCGAAGTCCACGCCGAAAACTACATGGTGGCCGGCGGCCCGTTTCACCACTACCTGGGTTTGATTCGCGAGCAGTACCCGCTGTCGCTACATGGCGTGGGTTTGTCGATTGGGGCTGAAGGTCCACTGGACATTCGGCACCTCAAGCGCCTCGGCGCACTGATCGAGCGCTATCAACCCCAGTCCTTTTCCGAACACCTGGCCTGGTCCAGCCATGGCCCGGTGTTTCTGAATGACCTGCTGCCCCTGGCCTATGACACGCCGACGCTGAGCCGCGTCTGTGAACACATTGATCACGTCCAAAGCACCCTCAAACGCCCGATGCTGCTGGAGAACCCGGCCACGTATCTGGCGTTTGAACGCTCGACGCTCGATGAAGCCGACTTCATCAGCGAAGTCATCCGCCGCACGGGCTGCGGGCTGTTGCTGGACGTGAACAACGTCTATGTATCGAGCATCAATCATCAGCGCGATCCGTTGGCATACATCGACGCCCTGCCCCTCCATGCCGTCGGCGAGATTCATCTGGCCGGCTTCGCCGAAGACACCGACAGCCTCGGTGACCGTCTGCTGATCGATGATCACGGCGCCGCCATCGATAACGCCGTCTGGACCTTGTACCAGCACGTACTGGAGCGAACGGGCCCGATAGCGACCCTGATCGAACGCGACAATCAGTTGCCGGCCTTCAGCGTCTTGCACGCAGAGGCGCGTCAGGCTGACGAATTGTTGCGGTGCGCGGGAGGCCGGTCATGAGCACGCAAGCGGCTTTTGCTGCGGCCCTGCTTGATCCCCGACTGAACTGCCCCGAGGGTTTGATCAGCGCTAACGGCGCCGATCCCGCCAGCCGGTTCGCGGTGTATCGCAATAACGTACAGAGGTCACTGATCAACGCCTTGGCGCACAGCTACCCCGTGGTTGCGCAATTGGTCGGCGATGAATTTTTCCGTGCCATGGCCGCGATCTATTTGCTCGGCAATGCGCCTCAGAGTCCGTTGATCAAGGATTACGGCCAGGATTTGGCGGACTTTATCGAAGGCTTCGAACCGGCGGGCAGCGTGCCGTACCTGGCCGATGTCGCGAGGCTGGAACGCCTGCGCACCCTCGCTTATCACGCGGCCGACGCCCAGCCGTTGAGCCCTGAACAGATCAGCGCAGCGCTCGCTGACCCGCAAACCCTGAGTGAGCTGAGCGTCGAACTTCACCCCTCGCTCAACCTGCTGAAATCGGCCTTCGCCGTGGTCTCGATCTGGGCCGCACATCAGCAAGAAGCAATGCTGGCGGGGATTGATCTGGACCACGGCGAACACGCGTTGATCCTGCGCAACGGTCTGGACGTTGAAGTCTTCGTCATCGAACCCGGCGCCAGCGCCTTCATCCAGAACCTGCAAAACGGCCAGCCGCTGATTCAGGCCGTGGAGTCCGCCCCCGCGTTCGACCTCAGCCAAACCCTGGCCCTGCTGATCAGCCACAACGCCATTACTCACCTACACCACAACAAGGTATCGCCATGAACACTCAGAACCCGATCAGCCGCGCCATCGCGCTGCTGGAGATGATTCCACAGAGCCTGATCGCCTTGATTGCGCGGTTCTCCATCGCGGCGGTGTTCTGGAAGTCCGGGCAAACCAAAGTCGAAGGGCTCGCCATTGATCTGTTCGACGGCACGTTCCAGCTCGGCTGGCCACGCCTCGCCGATTCGACCATTCCATTGTTCAAGAGCGAGTATCACGTGCCATTGCTGTCGCCAGAGATCGCTGCGCACCTGGCGGCGTTTGCCGAACACCTTTTCCCGGCGCTGATTTTGATTGGCTTTGCCACGCGTTTTTCGGCGCTGGCCTTGCTCGGCATGACCCTGACGATTCAACTGTTCGTGTACCCGGATGCGTACCCGACTCACGGCACATGGGCGGCGGTGCTGCTGTATTTGATGGCGACGGGGCCGGGTAAGTTGTCCATCGATCACCTGATCGCCCGGCGCTTTGCCCGCTAATACCAGGCGATGAAGAACCATTGTAGGAGTGAGCCTGCTCGCGATAGCGGTGTGACAATCAGCATTGATGTTGACTGACACCCCGCCATCGCGAGCAGGCTCACTCCTACATTTGGAATGTGTGTGTGTGGATTCAAAATCTAGCGCTGAAGGCGATCCAGCGCCTCACCGCTGCGCTTGAACCAGCCGATCAGGTAATCCGCCAGCACCTGCGTACGTTTCGGCAAACCGCCCTGATACGGATGAACCAGGTACATCGGCATGCGCCGCGTCTGATAGTCACGCAGCAACCAGCGCAATCGCCCATCAGCCAATTCCGCCTGCAGCAAATAGGACGGCAGACGCGCAATACCCGCCCCCGCCAATGCGGCTTTTTTCAGCAAGCTGTAGTGGTTGCTGGCAAACGGCCCCGACACCCGCACGCGCAGCAACTCATGTTGTTGGTGGTACAGCCACTCTTCACGACCGCTGTAATGGCTGTTGAGCAAACAGCGATGCTCGGCCAATGCCTGCGGCGTTACCGGCTCGCCATACTGTTCAAGATAAGCCGGGCTCGCGCAGGTCATTTCATGCCAGGCCAACAGCGGTCTGGCCACCAGACGCTCGTCTTTGCCCACCTCGGAACGAATAGCCAGATCGAAACCATCCCGGGACAGGTCGTGAAAGTTGTTGTTCAGATCGAGCTCGATCTGCACCTGTGGGTACTTGCCGGAAAACTCCAGCAATAAACCATCGAAGAAGGTTTCCCCCAGCGACACCGGAACGGTCATGCGCACCGGCCCGGCCATGTCGTCCTTCAACCGCGCCAATGCCTGACGCGCCCTTTCGACCTGGACGACAAGTGCCTGAGCTTGTGGCAACAGCGCCGCGCCCGCCGCCGTCAGGCTTAAGCGGCGCGTAGTGCGTTGGAGCAGAACCACCGAAAACCGTGACTCCAGCAAGCTGATGCGCTTGGACAATTGGCCCTTGCTGCAACCCAATTGCTGCGCTGCCAAGGTAAAACTGCCTGCTTCGATCAATACCGCGAACGCCGCCAGGTCATCCATCTCGCTCATGGATTGTTTCCATTTGAAAACCAAAGGTTGCCTATTAGTGCGCTTATCAACAGAAAAAACCACTCTAGACTGAGATCACTTTCAACCAATCGAGAATCAGCACGATGAAAATTCTATTGATAGGCGCAGGCGGCACCATCGGCTCGGCCGTCGACAAGGAACTGTCCCAGCGTCACGAGATCCTCCGCATCGGCCGCAACAGTGGCGACTTTCACGTGGATATCAGCGACAGCGCCTCGATCCGCAAGCTGTTCGAACAGACCGGTAAGTTCGATGCCCTGATCTGCGCGGCGGGTAACGTGACCTTCGCACCACTGGATGAAATGAGCGAAGACAGCTTCGCCCTGGGCCTCAAGGACAAACTGATGGGCCAAGTCAATTTGTTGCTGATCGGTCGCGAGTTCGCCAACGACGGCGCCTCGTTCACCTTCACCACCGGCGTGCTCAGCCACGACCCGATTCGCAGCGGCGCCTCGGCAGCGCTGGTCAATGGTGCGCTGGACAGCTTCGTGCGCGCCGCGGCCATCGAACTGCCTCGCGGCCTGCGAGTGAATTCGATCAGCCCGAATGTGCTGCTGGAAGCCATGGGCAAATACGCGCCTTACTTCCGCGGTTTCAAACCGGTTCCCGCAGCCGATGTGGCATTGGCCTACGCCAAAAGCGTGGAAGGCTTGCAGACAGGTCAGACGTTTCACGTCGGCTGACCGTCCTTTCTGACAGGCGTTACTGGCGAGCGATCACACCGCTCGCCAGGCGCTCGCGCCCGAACCGTCGCAGCCACTGTTGCATTGGCCGTTCGAACCAGCGATGGCAGATCAGGCTGGCACCGACCAGTACCGCAAAGAACAGCAGCAACGTCCACGGCTGATAAAAAACGCTTCGCCCCGGAAAGAATTTATCGGCCAGCAGCGCGACGATAATTTGCAACGGGAAATGCAGCAAATAGGAGGCGTAGCTGATATCCCCCAGCCACGCCAGGCGCCGGGCAACCGGTTCCAGTACCTGATGACAGGCTGCAATGGCCATGGTTGTCAGCGGGAACAACAGCGCAAACTTGATCAACGGCTGATCAGCGCCAAACAACCACCACCCTGCCACACACCCGATCGTCAAACCCATTCCCACCCAGCGCGGTGGCATTCGTTGCAGCAGCCACGCCACCCACACATAGCCAACGCCACCGCAGAAAAAACTGAACACGCCCAGCGTGACTTTGTATTGCGCCGGAAAGACGTAAGCGGCCACAGCGATCAATAACAGGCTGATCAGTATGGGCAGGGGCGAATAGCGCCACAGCAAGAAGAACGCCGCGTAGAGCAGCACTTCAACCGAAATCGACCAGGCTGGGGCGTTGAATGACCAGCCTTGTTCCAATCCCCACGCCGGGGCGAGAAACAGGTTCAACACGCCGTGATAGAAATCGTTGAACGGATAAACAAAGGCGCTCCCCGTGTGCCGTGTGTAGATCATCTGCAATAGCGCAACAGCGGCGAAGGTCGCCAGATGCAGCGGATAGATGCGGCTGAAACGCTCGATGAAGAACTGTTTTGCGGTCAGGTCCCTGCGCGCCAGGGCCTGACCGAACAACCAGAAAAAGATGAACCCGGACAAACTGAAGAATAACGCGACCGCATCGCCACCGTGTCGATAAAACAAGGCGAACACGCTGTAGAACGGTTGCTGTCCGGTTTGCAGCGGGCCCGGCAACGCTCCTTGAAAAAAGAAATGCTGCCAATGCCAGAACACCACCGCCAACGCCGCGATACCGCGTAGCGCATCCAGTGCGTACAACCGTTTGGGGAAAACAGACAGGTGTTGGTTCATGCGCAAGTGGGCCCGATCCTGAACAAGGGCGCCACTATGCTGGGACGCACCCGGCAACTCAATCCCTGGCACACAAGCCTTGTGATCGCAGGCGTGCCTGAGTAACGTGGCGGCACTTGTCTGGAGAGCCAAAGATGCGTGTTGCCCGTTCCTTAGTCGTCGTTGCCCTGCTGCCGCTGTTTGCCGCCTGTCAGTTGTTTGATGGCCCGCGTGAAAGCGCCTCCCACGTGGGTCAGACCCGCATGCAAGGCCAATTGACGGCGGCGGACGGCAAGTTGCTGTTCCAGCCCTGCAATGAAACCAGCAGCTATGTGGTCAACGACACCGGCGGCACCAGCGTGCTGCAACAGGCGGCGTCCCTGGCTGATACCAAGGGCAAGTTGTTTGCCGATGTGCGCGGGCGCATCATCGACAGCCGCCTCGATCTGGAGCAGCTGTACCGCGTCGAGCGCTCGGGCACGGCCTGCGACGATCCCAATTTCAAACTGCAGATTCTGCGCGCGACCGGTCACTCGCCTGAGTGGAACGTCAAGGTCAGCGGCAAAGGCATGGTGATCGATCACGCCGGTCAACCGCCCCTGGCCGTCCCTTATGTGGAAGAACAGCTGGGCGATGGCCGCTTCAATCTCAGTACCGAAGCCAATAACCAGCACATCGAACTGTGGGTCGCACCGCAACGCTGCACCGACAGCACCACCGGCAGCGTCCAGCACATGAGCGCCGAACTGCGCATCAATGGCCAGGTACAGCGCGGTTGCGCGTATTTCGGCGGTGCGCGTAACGACTGATCGTTTAAGCCTCACGGAATCCGTCTTTGGGGCTTATAATCACCGGTTTCCAACGCCTTGGCGCAGTTGTGCGCCCCGCGAACCGGGTCTTGCCATGTTACGAATCACTGAACTGAAGTTGCCGATCGACCATCCCGAAGAAGACCTGCGCCCTGCCATCGTGCAGCGCCTGGGCATCGCCAGCGATGACCTGCTCGATTTCACCTTGTTCAAGCGCAGCTACGATGCGCGCAAAAAGTCCTCCGAACTGTGCTTCATCTACACCATCGACCTCACCGCCAAGGATGAGGCCGCAATACTGCACAAGTTCGCCGATGACCGTAACGTCAACGTGGCGCCGGATGTCAGCTACAAAGTGGTTGGCCACGCCCCGGCCGATCTGCAGCAACGTCCTGTTGTCGTCGGTTTCGGGCCGTGCGGTATTTTCGCCGGGCTGCTGCTCGCGCAAATGGGCTTCAAGCCGATCATCCTCGAACGCGGCACCGAAGTGCGTCAGCGCACCAAGGACACTTGGGGCCTGTGGCGTAAAAGCGTGCTGAACCCGGAGTCGAACGTGCAGTTCGGTGAAGGCGGCGCGGGGACGTTCTCCGACGGCAAGCTCTACAGCCAGATCAAGGACCCGAAATTCATCGGCCGCAAAGTCCTGCACGAGTTCGTCAAGGCCGGTGCGCCGGACGAAATCCTCTACGTCAGCAAACCGCACATCGGTACGTTCCGCCTGACCGGTGTCGTGGAAAACATGCGTGAGCAGATTCGCGCACTGGGCGGCGAAGTCCGCTTCCAGCAACGCGTCACCGATGTGTTGATCGACGATGGCCAACTGGTCGGCGTCGAGCTCGATGGTGGCGAGCAGATCCATTCGAAACACGTGATTCTGGCTCTCGGCCACAGTGCCCGGGACACGTTCCGCATGCTCCACGGCCGTGGCGTGTTCATGGAAGCCAAGCCATTTTCTGTGGGTTTCCGCATTGAACACCCGCAGTCGCTGATCGACCGCGCACGGTTGGGCAAGTACGCCGGGCACCCGAAACTCGGGGCCGCCGACTACAAACTGGTGCACCACGCCAAGAATGGTCGTTCGGTCTACAGCTTCTGCATGTGCCCGGGCGGCACCGTGGTCGCGGCGACTTCCGAGCCGAACCGCGTGGTCACCAACGGCATGAGCCAGTATTCGCGTAACGAGCGCAACGCCAACTCCGGGATCGTGGTCGGCATCACCCCGGAAGTCGATTACCCGGGCGGCCCGCTGGCCGGCATCGAATTGCAGGAACGCCTGGAATCCCATGCCTTTGTGCTGGGTGGCAGCAACTATGAAGCGCCGGCGCAACTGGTCGGCGACTTCATTGCCGGCAAGCCGTCGACTGAGTTGGGCAGTGTTGAACCGTCCTACAAGCCGGGCGTTGCTTTGGGTGATTTGGCGTTGGCCTTGCCTGCGTTTGCCATTGAAGCGATTCGTGAAGCGTTGCCGGCATTCGAGAAGCAGATTCGCGGTTATTCGCTGCATGACGCGGTGTTGACCGGGATCGAGACACGCACCTCGTCGCCGCTGCGCATTACTCGCAATGAGTCGATGCAGAGCCTGAACGTGAAGGGCTTGTTCCCGGCGGGTGAAGGCGCGGGTTATGCGGGCGGGATTCTGTCGGCGGGTGTGGATGGTATTCGGATTGCGGAAGCTGTGGCCCGCGACATCCTCGGCCTGGAAGCCTGACACAAACTAAATGTGGGAGCGGGCTTGCTCGCGAAAGCGGTTTCACATTCAACAGATATGTTGACTGATCCACCGCTTTCGCGAGCAAGCCCGCTCCCACATTTGATCTTCGGTGTGTCAGATGTTGGCGCGCAGCACCGTCGATGGTAGCGCCTCACCACGCTCGACACTCGCCGCCACCGTCTCCATCAAACCACTCAACTCATACCCCTGGCCCTTGAGCCAATCCTGATCGTAGTACGTGGTGGCATAACGTTCGCCGCCATCACACAGAATCGCCACGATCGACCCCGACTCCCCCGCCGCTGCCATCTGCTGAGCCGCCATCAAGGCGCCGATCAGGTTTGTCCCGCTCGACCCGCCCACTCGCCGACCCAACCGCTGCGCCAGATAGTGCATGGCCGCCAGGGACAACGCGTCCGGTACTTTGACCATGGCATCAATCACCTTGGGCAGGAACGACGCTTCCACCCGTGGCCGGCCGATCCCTTCGATCCGCGAACCGCACTCCAGGCGCAGGCTGGCATCGCCGGTCTGGTAGTAATCGAAAAACACCGAGCGCTCGGCATCGGCGCACAACACACGGGTGCAATGTTGGCGATAACGCACGTAACGACCGAGTGTTGCGGTGGTGCCGCCGGTGCCGGGGCTGGAGATCAGCCAGCTCGGCTCGGGATGCTTTTCGAAACGCATCTGATGGAAGATTGATTCGGCGATGTTGTTGTTCGCCCGCCAGTCAGTGGCGCGCTCGGCGTAGGTGAACTGGTCGATGAAATGTCCATCGTGCTCGCGCGCCAGCCGTTCGGATTCGGCGTAGATCTGGGTCGGGTCGTCGACCAGATGACTCTTGCCACCATAGAAAGCGATTTGCGCGATCTTCTCTTTCGAGGTGGTCGCCGGCATCACCGCAATAAAAGGCAAACCCAGCAAGTTGGCGAAGTACGCCTCGGAAATCGCTGTCGAACCGCTGGACGCCTCGATCACCGGCGCACCGGGCTTGAGCCAGCCATTACACAACGCATACAGGAACAACGAGCGCGCCAGACGGTGCTTGAGGCTGCCGGTGGGGTGGCTGGACTCGTCCTTGAAATACAATTCAATGCCTGGAAAACCCGGCAGCGGCAAGGGGATCAGGTGGGTATCGGCGCTGCGCTGAAAGTCCGCTTCGATGATCCGGATGGCTTCGCGGGCCCACTGTCGGTTGTCGCTCATGGTGGTTTTCTCGTTGAGTCGGCCTTCTTGTAAGGCTCAGCCTTTAAGCTTAGGAAAAAACCTACAGCACGCACAGGTACAGCTGACGTTCAATACGGCCGGCAACTGCTAGGCTCAAGTCCGGTCCCGTCCTTCACGTTGTTACGGCATATAACAAAAAAGAATATAACTTTTGTTTTAACAACTAAGAGTACGGGTTAGGGTGTGCCACCTTTTGAATTCATCGATGGAGAGCGACCTTGCCTCTGCGTAGCACTTTCACGCGTTTCTTTCAGTTGGAAGCTGCCAGCGGTCTGTTACTGATCGCCGCGGCAGCCCTGGCTTTAATCATCAACAACTCGTCACTGTCGTGGCTCTACAGCGGGCTGCTCGACACCCCTGTCGTCGCGCAGATCGGCGCGCTGAAAATCGCCAAGCCGTTGTTGTTGTGGATCAACGACGGCCTGATGGCGATGTTCTTCCTGCTGATCGGCCTGGAAGTGAAGCGTGAAGTCCTCGACGGCCAGTTGTCGAAACCGTCGCAAATCGTCCTGCCCGGCGCCGCGGCGATCGGCGGTATGGTCGTGCCGGCGCTGCTCTACTGGTTTCTGAACCGTGACGACCCGGCAGCCCTGGGCGGTTGGGCCATCCCGATGGCCACCGACATCGCCTTTGCCCTCGGCGTACTCGCCTTGCTGGGCAAGCGCGTGCCGGTATCGCTGAAGCTCTTCCTGATGACCCTGGCGATCATCGACGACCTGGGCGCGATCATCGTCATCGCCATCTTCTATTCCGGCACCCTGTCGACGCTGTCGTTGGCGCTGGCGGCCGCCTGCATCATCGCGCTGATTGCCATGAACCGGCTCGGCGTGGTGAAGCTTGGGCCGTACATGATCATTGGTTTGATCCTCTGGGTCTGCGTGCTCAAGAGCGGCGTCCACGCCACGTTGGCCGGTGTGACCCTGGCGTTCTGCATTCCGCTGCGCACCAAAAACGCCGAGTCTTCGCCACTGCTGACCCTTGAACACGCCCTGCATCCGTGGGTGGCTTACGGCATCCTGCCGCTGTTCGCCTTCGCCAACGCCGGCCTGTCCCTGAGCGGCGTGACCATGGAGAGCTTCACTCACCATGTACCGATGGGTATCGCCACCGGCCTGCTGCTGGGTAAAACCGTGGGTGTGTTCGGCCTGACCTGGCTGGCGGTGAAAATCGGCATCGCCGCCCTGCCCCAAGGCGCCAACTGGGGCCATGTGCTGGGTGTATCAATCCTCTGCGGGATCGGTTTCACCATGAGCCTGTTCGTCGGTTCCCTGGCGTTTGAGCCAGGCGTCAGCGACTACGCCGGGATGGACCGGATGGGCATTCTGACCGGTTCGATTCTCGCGGCATTGATCGGTTATGCGGTGACTGCGATGGCGAGTCGCAAGAGCGCCGTGCTGCAATCCTGAGCGAAAGAGAACGCTCCTAGAAGCATCAAGGATTCGTCCTACAGCCACGATTCGCCTCGTTCGTTAACGTCGCACAGCTCCTTTATCGGGGGCTGTCGACGGACGAACGCAAGGAAGATCAGTGGCTGGCAACAAGGAAGTCCCAAGGGTTAAAAACCCGTCCTCCGGTGACGGTCATCACGTCACCCACCGCTTCATGACGGCCACCGAACTGGCTGAGCGCGATGCCCGGCAAAGCGCTTATGACGCCATGCTCGCGCGTCAGCAGGCTTTTGAAGATCGGTTTCAGGCCTCGACAAAAAAACCCGAAATCCCTCGCGCGGGATGCGTCTTCGCCAAGTCCTGCAACCTGCCGGACGCCATCATCGATTACTCGAATCCTTCAGGTGTGGTTCCGACCGACAGCCTCAAGGATTACGGCGAAATTGCCTGGCTCGGTGCTCGTGGTGCAGACGATGCCGGACTGCTGAATCTCGAAACCATCAGCGGCAGTACCGTCTCGCTCGGCGTAGGTCGACTGGCACTTAGAGCCCCGGCGCTCGCTGTACCTTTATTAGCCCTTGAGGCTGCCACTGCCGCCACATTGGCCGGTGTCATCGCGTTGTTCTGGACGCCGAGCCTGGGTGACAGCGCGCTCTATACCGAAGATCAACTACGTACCCTGAAACAGGCCAGAACCCGCGTTCGTTTGCAGGTCGAGCAACAGGCCGATGGCAGTCTCAAGGGCTACGGGTTTTACACCGGCAAGAATCGCGATTGGGAAATGGTCGATGTCGTGCAGTTCACACGGCGCGGCAGCCAGCAGGTGGCGGATCTCGGAGAAGGCGTTGAACTGATCTGGACGCCGGCCGTTGATGGCTCGGACACCCTTGGCATTCCAGCGCTGGAGGCTGCACCGCAGGCGCCGCATATCTGGGTGTATCCGCCAACGCCGGCGGCGGCCAGCATCATCGTGAACCCGGTGTATCCGCCTGAGTACAAGGATTTCATTCTTGTGTTTCCGGTGGGGTCGGGGGTGAAGCCGGTTTACATTGTGGTGAGTGTTTCTGATCAGAATTACTATCCGGCACCGAGAAGCCTTACTGCTTTTCCTCAGGCGACAAAATAAAATCGTAAAACTCCCATAAAGGGCGGTGCGGTCTTAGGAAGCGATGGAAAAACCCAAAAGGGATAATTTTCGAATGGGACTCACAGCACGGAGCTGTCGAGATGTACGACAAACGTGGCCACCATCTCGGCGAATTTGATCCAACTACGGGCGAGCAGACAAAACCCGCAGATAAGACTAGGAGGGTGGAACCATGATTTACGTCATAGAAGTATTTGATAAGAAAACGGAGCTCATCGCATTCGAAGAAAAATTGCCGGGTGGTTACGAAAAAGAACTAAAAGAAATTATGGGTTGGACGACAGAGCAACAAGGCTGGGAGGGATACAACCTCACCATCGAGCAGCTTGGTGCGCTGGAAGGAATACTGGGCAAGAAAATTTATGATCCGGCGTATCTATTTCAGTTGACCTGCAACGCCTAGATAGAAACGGCGCTCAATGTTTATCCCAAATAAAAAACCCCGACCAGTCACCTGATCGGGGTTTTTCTTTACCCATTCCCGCTTAGTGCGAAACGCGGCTCGTACCGTCTACAGTAGCAATCCGCACCCGCTCGCCAACGCGGAACACTTCATTCTCCTGAACTTGCTGAACATAGGCGCGCATGCTGCCGTCGTCTTCGCGAACGGTGATTTCGACGCCTTGGGTGCGGGTCAGGCCTTCTTCGGCTGCCGAACCTACCAGACCGCCGGCAACTGCGCCGATGACCGCCGCGACGATGCTGCCTTTGCCGCCGCCGATGGCGCTACCGCCAACGCCGCCGACCACTGCGCCTGCAGCGCCGCCGATTGGGGTTTTGGTGCCTTCGATTTTCACTGGACGCAACGCTTCGATGGTGCCCATACGAATCGTTTGAACACGACGCGCTTCATCACGGGAGTAGGAGTCACCGGTCAGGCTGGATTGGCAGCCAGTGAGCAACATCGCCATCGTGGAAAAGGAAGCAACCAACAAAACAGACTTACGCATAGCATCAACTCCAAAGGACAGGTGATCATTAAACCCCGCAGCTTGACGCCTGTCACGGCATCGCCGGGATAAAAATGTTTTGATTCAGGCCCGGTACAGGCGCCCCAACACATTCACACCCCAAGGATTGTCATGGATTACTTCATCGTTCTCATCACAACCGTCGCCGGTCTGTACTTCCATTGGTGGCTGTACGTGCGGATCAAACGCTGGATGGACCGCGACCTGGCATTGGCGTTGGCTGGGCAGGACGAACAGAAAAAAGCTTTCATGCTCCAGCAACTGGCGAATGCTCACGCACAGAAAATCAAGCGTCGGGACCTGCCCCAGTGGCTTGAGGCCGCTGCAGCAGGGTATCCCGAACGGTAGACTGCCTAGGGTGCCAGACGTTCAAGAATCCAGTCGGCGCCCTGTAGAAGGTAGTTGAGGCGATCATGCAGGCGGCTCGCACGGCCCTGCCAAAACTCGATGCGTTCCGGCAGCAAGCGATATCCGCCCCAGTGATCCGGGCAGTGCGGCGCTGTGTCGCTGAACCGTTGCTCGGTGTTCTTGAGCAGCGCTTCCAGCTCGGCACGATCGGCAATCACCCGGCTCTGTGGTGACGCCCAGGCACCGAGGCGACTGCCCAGTGGACGTACCTGGAAATAAGCATCGGACTCTTGCGGCGAGACCTTCACCACCCGACCTTCGATGCGCACCTGGCGCTCCAGGGCCGGCCAGAAAAAGGTCATGGCCGCGAACGGATTCGCCGCCAGATGCTGACCCTTGGCACTTTCGTAGTTGGTGAAAAACGTAAAACCGTGCTCGTCCAGCCCCTTGAGCAACAGAATGCGGCAATGAGGCCGACCGTCCTGATCGACCGTCGCCAAGGTCATGGCGTTCGCCTCCACCGGCGCTTGCTCGGTTTTCACCGCGTCGGCGAACCACTGGTGGAACAGCCCGAACGGCTCTGCCGGGGCTTGCGCCTCGGTCAGGCCATCTCGAGTGTAGTCACGACGCATATCAGCCAGGCCTTGGGTCATGGCGCATTCCTTTTGGTTAACGAATCACTTTTTGGTGGCGTCAGCCGCGACGTCGACTTTCTTGGCGTCGGCAACGGCTTTGGCCGGCACCGTCTTCTTCGCCGGCGTTGCAGTTTTAGCTGGTGCCTTCTTGGCGGTGGCTTTCTTGGCCGGGGCCTTTTTGGTCGCCGGTACAGCTGCTTTTTTAGCTGCTGGCGCAGGGGTGACCGGTGTCGCCACTGGCTTGATGTCCTTGGCCGCGATTAGGGTCACTGGCGCCGGGGCCGGCATGTTGTACTTGGCCAGCAGCGCCACCATGGTGTTCTGCGGGGTCACCAGCAATTCCACTCGACGGTTCAAGGCACGCCCTTCAACACTGTCGTTGGCTGCACGCGGGGCGTCGCCGCCCATACCGCGGAGCATCAGGCGATCACGCTGCAAACCGCTGAGGCGGAAGATGGCGGCGACGGCTTGTGCACGTTCCTGGCTCAGTTTCACGTTGGCCGGTGCGGCACCCGAGGTATCGCTGTGACCGAGTACCAGCACCGCCGTTTTCGAATCGACTTCAAGGATTTTCGCGACACGGGTGAACGGACCGAGAGTGACCGGCAGCAGCATGGCTGGACGATCCGGGTTGAAGGAGCCTTCTACCGGCGCGGTCACTACCAATACGTTTTCGCGGCGTTCAAGTTGCAGGTTGCTGTCCTTGATCGCTTCGCGCAGACGCGGTTCGTAGTCGTCGAGCCAGGCCTGGGTGACTTTCGGGTCGATTGGCGCAACCTTGGCAGCGCTCTGATCCTTGCCGCCGAACGGCCACCACCACGAGTTACCCGCGTCGGCATCAGCCTTGGCGACCGGGACCGGTTTGGCTTCAGGTTTTACTTCAGGCTTGGCAGTGGTCTTGGCAGCGGCATCATCGGAACCGAATGGCCAGTACCAAGGGCTGGCGCTCTCACTTTTGGCAACAGGTGCGGTGGCAGCAGGTTTCAGCGGGGCCGGGGCCGGGGTTGGAACTGGGCTCGGTTCTTTAGCGGCGACTTTGTCGGACGAACCGAACGGCCACCAGCTGCCACCATCGGAATCACTTTTTGGGGTCTGTGCACAACCGGTGATAGCAAAGCACAGGGCCAGGGCGAGAGTTGGTTTGGATGACATCGGATATCCACGAAAAATGAAGTAATGAAAAGTCAGACCGAAGCGGCCCGCACAAACTGACGCTTTGAAACCGAAAAGGCTGCCGGGTTCCGGTACTGGAACCCTTGAGCGGGTTTTACAGACAAGTGGCCAGTACTCGCGCAAGCTTTTGCGCGCGTGGATCCATCAAGACGTACGGCCCCAGGGTATTTGTCACAAAACCGAAGGCTACATCGTGTTCCGGGTCAGCAAAACCGATGGAGCCGCCAGCGCCCGGATGGCCGAACGCACGCGGGCCGAGGCCGTAGGTCGCGTTGGGAACGTCCGGTTGATCGAGCATGCAACCCAGACCGAAACGGGTCCGGGTCAATAGAGTCTTGTCGTCGCCGAGGCTGTGTTCGCGGGTCAGCTCGTCGAGCATTTCGCCTTCGAGCAGGCTGCCATCGAGCAGGCCGGCGTAGAACCCGGCCAGGCTGCGCGCATTGCCATGGCCGTTGGCAGCGGGTTGTTGCATGCGCCGCCACTCGGGTTTGTTGGTGCTGGTCATGATCGACGGCGGATTGGTGAAGGCCCGGGTGGTCATGGCGGTCGGTTCACGCATGGTCACTTGCAACAGGCGCTGGGCGGCGGCATCGCCGACATTACCCTTGCCACGCGCGATGTGCGCCACGCGATGGAATTCTTCATCCGCCAGACCGACATGGAAATCCAGGCCCAATGGCTTGGCGACGCGAGCGACGATGGATTCGCCCGGCCCACGACCGTCGGCACGACGCAGCAACTCGCCCACCAGCCAGCCATAAGTGATCGCGGCGTAGCCGTGGCCTTGGCCCGGCGTCCACCAAGGCGCTTCGGCCGCAAGGGCATCGACCATGGTTTGCCAGTCGTAAAGCGCTTCCGGGGCCAGTAACTCGCGCAACGCCGGCAAGCCGGCCTGATGGCAGAGCAATTGACGCAGGGTCACGGATTCTTTGCCGGCGGCGGCAAATTCGGGCCAATAGCGGGCAACCGGGGCGTCCAGTTGCAGCTTGCCTTCAGCCACCAGTTGCAGGGCCGTGACCGCGGTGAACGTCTTGGTGCAGGAGAACAGGTTGGCAATGGTGTCGCTGTGCCAGGCTTCGCTGCCATCCTTGTCGGCGGTGCCGGCCCAGAGGTCGAGGACGGTTTCACCGCCGACCCGGATGCACAAGGCTGCACCACGTTCCTGAGGATCGTCGAACAGTGCCGCGAAAGCCTCGCGCACGGCTTCGAACTTGAGCTCGTAATGACCCTGAATCTGCACCCGCAATGCTCCCGGATAATCGCTATACAAAGTGGCCCGCATTGTTCCAGCCCTAGAGGGATTTGGGAACAGGGTTGGGCTGGGCGGTCGGCAGGTTATCTGCTTGCCTGAACATATCGCTGATGCTGATGACGCATTCGCGAGCAAGCCCGCTCCCACATTCGATCGCATTCTTTCTGGAAGAACTCGGTTAAATGTGGGAGCGGGCTTGCTCGCGAAGAACGATAACGCGGTATTTCAGGACTCAGTGCCCTTGGCCAGAATGCCCACCGGCTCCCCTGCCCGGGCCTTTGCCGGCCTCGGCCTTTCTGCCGCCTTCGGCATCGTGGCTGGCTTTGTCTGCTTCGGCCGCTGCTTTCGCGGCCTCTTTGCCCAACTGATCGACAGCCGCCAGATTGCTCTTGCGCACAGAATCGACAAACCCCTGGAACGGCAGATCCGTAATCCCCACCAGACCAAAGTGTCCATTCTCACCGTCCAGCAAACGCCCGGTCACGGGTTGGTCCAGGTACTGGAACCAATGCACACCGACAATCGAAGGCTCGCTCAGCGCCTGTTTGAGGAAGTTTGCGTAGGCCGGCCCACGGTCTTCTTCCTTGGCCAATTGCGTCACGCCACCCCAGAACGGACCGCGATCCGCCGAGCCGAAGTTGAATTCGGTGATCAGCACCGGTTTGTCGAGGCTGCGCAGCTTGGCGAAGTCGTAACCGTCCTGCGGTTGCAGGGTGTACATGTTGAAGCTCAACACGTCGCAATACTGGGCGCAGGAGTCCACGGCTTCCGGGGTGCTGATGGCGAAACGACCACCCAGCAACAGCTGGTTCGGCGCGTGCCACTTGAGCGAATCGGAGATGGTCTTGAAGTAGGTATCCGCGAATACCTTCTGGAAGTATTTGAAGTCGGCCTCGATTTCCGGGTGATCCGCGCTTGGCAGCGGCGGCACGAAGCCCGGGTCTTCCATCAGTTCCCAGGCCGGCAGGTCGATGCCCCACGCTTTGGACAGCCCCGCCTGATTGCGGTATTTGTCGCGCAGTTGCTTGAGGAACGCGCGTTTGGCCGGCACGTCGGTGGTCATTTTCAAAGTGCCGTAAGCCAGCGCATAACGGGCTTTCGGGTCGTCACCCGGACCGGCCCAGGCCAATTCGTTGTCGGCGTAGTAGCCGATCAGCCAAGGGTCGTCGCGATGATCGCGGGCGGCGATGGCCACGGCGCGTTCGGTGGCCATGGCGAAACGTGGGTCGAACGGGTCGGGCATGCCGCCCCACCAGTCGGTGCCGGTGCTGATGCTGGCGTAATCGCCGACGATCGACAGCGGCAAGGTGTACGGCACGCGATCAGCATCGCCGAGCGCCGGGGCGCTCCAGTTGCCGAGGGTGTTGAAACCCCAGGCTTGCAGGCGGTCCAGGGTGTGGCCGGTCCAGCGTTGTTCATCCACCACCGCTTTGCAGGGTTCGGCGGGTTTCTGCTCAACTGCTTTCGCCTCGGTCGCTTCTGCGGCGCCGGTCTTGGCCGCTTCGGCGACACCGGATTCGGCGTTCGAAGGCGTTACCGGTGGCTCGGCAGCTTTCTCGACCGTCGCTTCGACCGCGTCAGCCTTGGCCGCTTCGGCGACGCCGGCCTTGGTGTCGCTGCCCAGCGCACACGGTTCGCCATACAGGCGTTGCAAGTTGGCGCCGTAAAAATCGTACCAGCGCCCGGCGTTGTAGCCGCGGCCCTGATCGGCACCGTTGCCGCCACGGTTGTCACCGTCGCCAAAATGGCTGGCCAGCGGCTCGCCGGGTTTTGGCAGGGACTCGAACATCCACTCACGGCCGGCGACGTAGGTCTGGTTGACGTCCGGGGTCACGGTGTTGACCCCAAGCGAATAGAACGGATGCCCTTGCGGTGTCACCAGGTACCAGCGACCGTCACGTTTCTCGGTGCGGAAAAAACCACTGGCCTTGAACGTTGGACCTTTGGTCCAGCCACCGAAGGTGTCCAGGGAGGATTTCTCACGCTCGGCCAGCCAGGTTTTCAATTGTTGCTGTTCCTTGGCGGCGGCGCTTTTCAGTTGCTCATCACTGCTGATCTTTTCTGGCCATTTGGCCCGGGTCGACTGACCGTAAGCATCCACCAAGCCGCCATAAACGGCCTGGGTCACGGCATCACCGTCCTGCACACCAAAACGTTCGAGCAAGATGTTTTGGGCGACTTTCGGTTGATCCATCGACAGGGTCACCGACACCACCTGGCTGCGATCCAGTTCACCGGCACTGCTGGCCAGCAAAATGCGCTGCCCGTCGACCGTCATTGGCATCGGCGGCCCGGCTTTCATGCCCTGGCTCAACGATGAGCTTGCCACCAATGGCACGAGCAAGGTCTGCGCCGGGCCGGCCGGCAAATCGACGCGACTGACCAGCGTCTTGCCGTCATTGCTCTGGATTTTCACGTACAGGGTCACGGCCCAATCCATTGCGCTCTGGATTCGCAAGCTCATGGCGCCCGACTGCGACCAGTCCCAGGCGCCGGTTTGCGGGGTCAAACGCAAACTCGGCTGGGCCACCGGATTGAACGTCACCCGGCGCAACACTTCACCTTCGGCTGTTTGCTCCGCATTGGATTGCGGCAGGCTGGCGTCCTGAGTCGCCACCTGGACTACGTCAGCGGGGCGCACAAAGTTGAACAGCGTCTGTTGACCGGCGGGGGCCGCCAGCAAAGGGGCTGCGAACATCAGGGCAAATACAGCGGGCAACGAACGGCGAATCATAGGAACGTGGTTCTCCCTAACGACCTTCAATGGTCAGTGGAAAAGCGATGGTAGAGAGATAGACAACGCGGCGGGCAAATGTGCCCACCGATGTATCAGGAAATTTCGCGACGGAACGGCGGCAGCGCATTGAGGATGGCTTTGCCGTAACGCTGGGTGACCAGACGTCGATCGAGCAAGGTGATGGTGCCGCGGTCTTCTTCGGTACGCAGCAAGCGACCGCAGGCCTGGACCAGTTTCAGCGAGGCATCCGGCACGGAGATTTCCATGAACGGATTGCCGCCACGGGCCTCGATCCATTCCGCCAGCGCCGCTTCGACGGGATCATCCGGCACCGAGAACGGAATCTTCGCGATCACCACGTGCTCGCAGTATGCGCCCGGCAAGTCGACCCCTTCGGCAAAACTTGCGAGGCCGAACAGCACACTGGAATCCCCGCCGTCGACGCGCGCCTTGTGCTTGTTCAAGGTTTCCTGTTTCGACAGGTTGCCTTGAATGAACACTTGCTTGCGCCAGTCACGGTCGAGGCCGTCGAACACGTCCTGCATCTGTTTGCGCGAAGAGAACAGCACCAGCGTGCCCCGGGACCCTTCAACCAGTTGCGGCAGGTCACGAATGATCGCCGCGGTGTGGGCCGGCGCATCACGCGGATCGGCTTTCAGGTCCGGCACTCGCAGCACGCCGGCATCGGCGTGGTGAAACGGGCTCGGGACCACGGCGGTCACGGCTTTTTTCGGCAGGCCGGCGCGCATGCGGAAACGGTCGAAAGTGCCGAGGGCCGTCAGGGTTGCCGACGTTACCAAAGCGCCGTAAGCGACGTTCCACAGGTTGCGCCGGAGCATCTCCGCCGCAAGGATCGGGCTGGCATTAACCTCGATGTCGAACAGCGAACCGCTTTCCGCCAGCGTCAGCCAACGGGCCATGGGCGGGTTGTCTTCCGGGTCTTCAGCGGTGAACGCCACCCACAATTCCCAGTTGCCCGAAGAACGGGACAACAGGCTGCCGAACAGTGGGTACCACTCTTCGGCCTGGTTGCTGGCGATGCCGATGTTGACCTCGCCGTCCATGCCTTCCTTGAGCAACTCGGTGAGCCGGGTAAACAGGTCGGTAAGCCGGGCAAAACCCTTCTTCAGCTCGACGCCCATCTCGCGCATATGTTCGGGAATCACCCCGCCGACGAAGCGATGTCGCGGCCGTTCGCGGCCTTCGACGTCTTCGCCGGGTTTGAAATCGGCGACCTGCTCGCAGGCGGTGAACATGAATTGTTGCTGGGTCTTGATCTCGCGGGCCAGTTCCGGCACTTGCTCGATCAACTTGCCCAAATCGCCGGGCAGCGGGTGCTGGGCCAGCAGTTTGGTGAGATTTTTCGCGGTGGTTTCCAGCCAGTCGGCAGTGGAACGCAGGCGCGTGTAATGGGCGAAGTGGCCGATGGCCTTGTCTGGCAGGTGATGGCCTTCGTCGAACACGTAGATGGTGTCGCGCGGGTCCGGCAACACGGCACCGCCGCCCAGGGCCAGGTCGGCCAGCACCATGTCGTGGTTGGTGACGATCACGTCAACCTTGCCCATGCCTTCGCGGGCCTTATAAAAGGCGCACTGGCCGAAGTTCGGGCAATGGCGGTTGGTGCACTGGCTGTGATCGGTGGTCAGACGCGCCCAGTCGGCATCTTCCAGCGCCGTGGACCAACTGTCGCGGTCGCCGTCCCATTTATTGCCGGCGAGTTTTTCGATCATGCTGGTGAACAGCTTCTGACTGGCCTCGTCGACCTCGATCTTGAAGCCTTCTTCTTCGAACAACTGCGCCGTGGCCGTTTGTGCGTGACCTTCCTGCAGCAACATGTCGAGCTTGGACAGGCACATGTAGCGCCCACGACCCTTGGCCAGCGCGAAGCTGAAATTCAGCCCGCTGTTGCGCATCAGGTCCGGCAAATCCTTGTAGACGATCTGCTCTTGCAGGGCGACGGTGGCCGTGGCGATCACCAGGCGTTTGCCGGCAGCCTTGGCAGTCGGGATCGCCGCCAGGCTGTAGGCCACGGTTTTGCCGGTACCGGTGCCGGCTTCCACCGCAACAATCGCGGGGTCGCCACTGCGCCGACCTTCGTCGTCGGTGTCGATATCCCCGAGGACCTTGGCAATTTCGGCGATCATCAGGCGTTGGCCGTAGCGCGGCTTGAGGCTCTTGGCTTCGAGAAAACGCGAATAGGCGCCCTGGATCGTGGTTTTGAGTTCGGTGCTGATCATGGATTGTCGGGCGCTAAAAACGCTGGATAAATTTTCAGTGGTTCGGTTCGGCGGCTATCATACCCCGCTAATTAATCCCGCGCAGAACGGAGTACCCCAATGACACCTTTTGGCATCGTTTATACCCTGCATGTCCTGTCCGCCCTGGTGTGGGTGGGCGGCATGTTTTTCGCCTGGATGGTCTTGCGCCCCGCTGCCATGAAAGCGCTGGAAGGCCCTGCCCGCTTGAAGCTATGGGTGGAAGTGTTTCAAGGTTTTTTCCGCTGGGTCTGGGTCGCGGTAGTGCTGCTGCCGATCAGCGGTGTCGGCATGATTCATCTGCAATACGCCGGGTTCGAGGCCGCGCCGCGCTATGTGCAGGTGATGATGGGGTTGTACGTGGTGATGACGGCGCTGTTTATCCGGATCCAGGCGTTGATGCTGCCGGAGTTGCGCATTGCGGTGACGGCGCAGGATTGGCCGGCGGGGGCGGCGGTGCTCGGGAAGATTCGGCGGTTGGTTGGGATTAATCTGATGGTGGGTTTGCTGCTGGTGGCGATTGCTGCCGCCCGGCCGATGTTCTGAGTCGTTCACATCCTGTGGCGAGGGGGCTTGCTCGCGCTCCAGTGCGTAGCACTGGCAAAATCTCGGAAACGCTCACGCACTTGGGGCTGCTCCGCAACCCAGCGGGAGCAAGCTCCCTCGCCACAGAGTTCTCGGTTGTTCTTATAGGCGCTGAACGGTCACAGAACCCGCCGCACCGGCAGGCCCAGGCTGGCCATCCGCACCCGGACGGCCACTTTTGCCGCCATCAGCCTTGTACACCAGACAGCCTTTGGACTGGCCACCCGCCCCCGGTTTACCACCAGGACCTGCAAGTCCACCGGCACCGCCAGCGACCTGCACCTTGATTTTATCCGCCGGGTAATCGCGCGGCACTTCCAGCCTAACCAGCGCGCCCGGAGCACCCGGTTGACCGTCACTGCCGTCGCTGCCATCGGCTCCGCGACCGGCCTGGCCCCACGTGCAGCCCGGGTCCTGGCCATTGGCGCCGTCAAGACCGAAAAACCCCGGTGCGCCCGCGCCGCCGCGAGCATCGACCAATAATTGCGGAGCGTTCAACGCCTTGATCTGCAAATTCAGGTTGCGCCCCGAACGTGCAGCCTTCTGAAAACTCCCCGGCGCGCCTCTCGCGGTGATCTGGCTGCCTTCCGACAAATCGGCACGGTGCACTTTAAATTCCAGTGGTTGCTCACTCGGCACGATGGCAATTCGCGCCTCACGCCCCAGGTGCAATTCGCCCACCATTACTTCGGTGACATTCGAAGGAATCAGCAAGGTGCCGTAATCGGCGACTTCCAGTCGTTCCAGCTGCAACGTACTGGCCGTGTTGGGCAAGCGCATCAACGAGTTGGTTTCGACACTGACAACCTGAGCGCAGGCCAATGGACTGATAAATGCCGCGAGCAGACAAAGATTACGCATGGGAAGCCTTCAGTGCGGAGGGAGCCGGGATAGTTTGAAGATGGAAGACGCCGAAAATGGCAATCTGCAGGCGATCACGCCAAGGGTGGGCGCGGCCTTTGAGGCTGCGGTTGCAGAACACCAGCTCCAGCAGATGGAACAGCGCCAGCACGCCCCCGGCCAGATTGACCAACGGGTGCAGCGGATAAACAAACGGCGTGAGCAGATTGACCAGCACCACCAACCAGAACAGCAGGGTCAATAACTTCCCCAGCCCCCAAAACACCTTCATACGCTCCCCCGTTGATCATTATTCTTTGGACGCACAGTAACGGCTTCCAAGAGGAATGCGCCAGAGGGCAACGGAAAAATCTTCATGAAGACTGCCGAATGGCCATCGGCATCACCGCCCGGGTGTGCCGATGGCTCTATTTCGCGGCTTAGCGATTGATGTGCAATTCCACGCGACGGTTTTTCGCGCGGCCTTCATCAGTCTCGTTATCGGCTATCGGCTGACTTTCGCCCTTGCCTTCACTGGTGAGTTTGTTCGGGTCCAGACCCTGGTTCATCAGATAGGCCGCCACGCTGGTGGCGCGACGTTCCGACAACATCTGGTTGTAGGCATCGGAACCGACACTGTCGGTATGGCCGACCACTTTGATACTCACCACATCGGCGCTCTGCAATTTCGGCATCAGCGCAGTCAGCTGATTCTGCGCAGACGGGGTCAGGTCGGATTTATTGAACGCGAACAGTACGTCGCCCGCATCGCTGAGGGTGATGACTTCTTCAGGTTCGGCAGGTTTCACGCTGGCCGGGTATTGCGGCAGCGGACAACCATGATGTTCGACAGGCGTATTGGCGGGGGTATCGGGGCAACGATCACGTCGATCGAAAACGCCGTCGCCATCTTCATCGCCATCCTGGGCGTAACAGATCAAACCGCCAGTGAGGATTCCGAGCGCTGCTCCGCCGGCCGCCCAGCCGCCACTTTCGATGGCGCCCAAACCGCCGCCCACCAGCCCGCCAATGACGCTGCAGATCGGCCAGGTACGTTGATTGAGGGGGGCAGTGCCATCGCTGTGAGTTGCGCAACCGGTCAACAGGCTGCCAAGCAGCAGAACCGGTAGGACGGTCCTTGTGAGAACGCTCATATTGAAAGCTCCTGTGTTACCGGCCCATACCGGTTACACAGGAGTAAAGACCCGCATCCGCGACTATACAAGCCGCGGAGCGGAGGGACTTAGCGTTGGATATGGATTTCCGTACGACGGTTCTGCGCGCGGCCATCAGCCGTTTTGTTATCGGCGACCGGCTGGCTTTCACCGGCACCGACCACAGACACGAAGCTGCTGCGTGGCACGCCTTGCTCGATGAGGTATTCAACCACCGAGTGAGCGCGTTTATCCGACAGTTTCTGGTTGTAGGCATCGCTGCCCACGCTGTCGGTATGACCGGTAACGGTCAGTTGAGCTGTAGGCGCTTCCGCCTTCAATTTAGTGGCGATCTTGTCCAGAACCTGCTTGTCGGATGGTGTGAGTGTGGCTTTGTCAAACTGGAAGTGAACATCGCGGATGACGATGGTTTCTTCCTTGACCACTACAGCCTCTTCAACCACCGGTGCCGGTGGAGGGCAACCGTTGGCATCGACCTTCACGCCGTGCGGTGTGCCCGGGCACTTGTCACGGCTATCCGGTACACCATCACCGTCTTCGTCGCCATCACCGTGAACCCAGCAATAGGCCGCTGCCGTGCCGCCGACGAGCAGCGCGCCATAGCCTGCCCATGCGGAGCTCTCGGTCGCGCCGAGACCCGCACCCACGACACCACCGACAGCCGCACAGGTCGGCCAGTCGGTTTTCTGCAAACCTGCGCAACCAGTCAACACACTGGTGAGCAGAACCAAGGGTAATGCTGTCCGAACTATGCTCATCTAGTTTTCTCCTGAGGGATCGGCTTAGAACCGATTCAGGTAGTAAAGACCCGACTTTTAATCTCCGCCAGCAATAGGCCATTGCTGTTTTATCCTGTGTTCACGACGGATTGGCGCATTTGCGGTAAACCCGCTCTAGGCCCGGACGTTTGGGCAGGCTAATCTTCGCGCTCTGACTGAGGATCTTTGATGATTGCAGGTATTTCTTCGCGCACGCCGCAACAGGCGCTGGCCGCTTTGCTGGACCGTTACGCCCCCGCGCAGCTGTTGCTGATCGGTGCCAGTGAGTTCCCCGCCCTGGAAGCCTTCAAGCTTGCCCACCCGGATACGTGTGTCGCCCACGCGGCACCGGGGCCGTTGCCGGCGGAACTGGCGGCACGCCGGTTCGATCTGGCGCTGGCGGTCGATTGCCTCGAACATTTGCCCAAGCGCGATGGCCTGAACCTGCTCGGCGGGATCCGCAACCTCAACGCCAGCCGTATTGCGGTACTGGCGGACTTGTCGGCCAGTGGCTGGCAGGAGACGGATTTTTTCTCCCTGGCCCTGCAAGCCAGCGAACGCTTTCAGCGCGATGAACAAGTGTTGACCCTGTTCACCTATGATCTGCTTGACTACAAGCAAGTACCCGACTGGCTCAACTCACGCTTTTGGGCCAATCCGGAAAACTTCGGGAAATATTGGTGGTAATGCCATGAGTACATCCATTTGCCCTTGCGGCAGCGGCACCCTGCTCGATGCCTGCTGCGGTCATTACCACGCCGGGCATCCGGCGCCGTGTGCCGAAGCCTTGATGCGCTCGCGCTACAGCGCCTACGTGCTGGGGCTGATCGACTATCTGGTGGCGACCACCCTGCCCGCGCAACAGGCCGGCCTCAATCGTCAGTCCATCAGCGACTGGAGCGCGCAAAGCACCTGGCTCGGCCTGGAAGTGGAAAGCTCAGAAGTCTTCGGCGGCCAGCCGGAACACGCCTTCGTGACTTTCACCGCGCGCTGGCACGATGGTAGCGGCGAACACAGCCACCGCGAGCGCTCCTCCTTCGTGCAGAACGCCGGCCATTGGTACTTCATCGACCCGACCGTGCAACTCAAGGCCGGGCGCAATGACGCCTGTCCGTGCGCCAGCGGGCAGAAATTCAAGAAATGCTGCGCGGGGTATTTCAACAGTTGAGGTGAGCAACAGGTTCAAGGGAGATACACGACCATGATCACCCGGCGACACGCACTTAATCTGCTCAGCCTGCTCCTGTTTCTGGGGCTCGCTGGCTGTGCGTCGTGGTTCGAGGATGACGAGCCGGACCCCGAGGTGCATCTGGTCAAGGTCGAAGTGGTGCGCGCGAAACTGTTGGAGCAAAAATTCATCCTGCACTTTCGCATCGACAATCCCAACGACAGCGACTTGACCGTGCGCAGCCTCGAATACCGGATTCATTTGGGTGACATCCTGCTGACCGAAGGCGAGCACGACCACTGGTTCACGGTCGGCCCCAAACACAGCGCCTACTTCAAAGTACCGATCCGCACCAACCTGTGGCCCAAGGTGCGCGATCTGGTGAAAATGCTGAAAAAACCCGACCAACCCATCCCCTATCGTCTGGAAGGTGTACTGCAAACCGGTTTATTCATCGCGCATGACGTGCACCTTGCGCGCAATGGCGTGATAATCCCCGCCGATTTAATTCCGGAGCACACCCGATGACCCAGCAACCCCACGTCCATGGCCCTGACTGCAATCACGATCATGACCATCACGACCACCATGATCACGACCATGGCCACGTTCACGGCCCGAACTGCGGCCACGCTCACCAGGAACCGGTGCGCAACGCCCTGAAAGACGTCGGCCGCAACGACCCTTGCCCGTGCGGCAACGGCAAGAAATTCAAGAAGTGCCACGGCGCTTGATGCTTCGGGCGGAGAACTTTTTCGCCTGTTGAATCGCCTTCGCGAGCAAGCCCGCTCCCACATTCGATCGCATTCTTCCTGGAAGAACCCGGTTAAATGTGGGAGCGGCGGTGCGACGATTCGACTTGCTCGCGAAGAGGCCGCCAAGGTCACTCTCCAGTCAGGATCTGCACAGTGCTCACGACCGTCGCATACTCCCCCTGCAAATTCCCCAGCGACATCGCATGCACGTCTTCAGCTGAACGTGCCTTACCAAAATAATCCGCCTTGTCGAAGGTAAAACACGCATCCTCCGCCACCCACGCTTCAAACCCCAGATTCCCGGCCGTGCGCGCCGTGGACTCCACCGAGTTATTCGTTGCCACGCCCACAATCACCAACTGCTCAATCCCAGCCTCGCGCAAACTCGCCTCCAGCCCCGTCGCACAAAAGGCATCCGGTACCTGTTTCTGGATCAGTTGTTCGCCGGTCATTGGCTGGAACCGTTCCTGAAATTCCACTCCCGACTGCTGCGGCCAGAACACTGAATCCGGTGAGCGGGACAAGTGCTGCACGTGAATCACCGGTCGCCCGGTTCGGCGCCAAAACGCCAACAGATCAACGATTCGCTCCTCGGCCTGAGGATTATTCCGGCGACCGAGCCGGGGATGCAGAATGCCTTTTTGTTGATCGATGATGATCAGCGCTGCGCGGGTCTTGAGCTCCATTCCGGCTTTTCTCCTGCGGGGTCATTGAATTTCATCCACTTCAGCATCACCTCCTTTAACAGGCAAGCCATCGAACGCAAACAGGACGACCTGATGCCCGCGGTTGCTGTCCCACCTGACACCCTCCTTGATGTGGAGCACTTCATGATCGACCTGTATTACTGGACCACCCCCAACGGCCACAAAATCTCGATATTCCTGGAAGAGGCCGGCCTGCCGTACAACGTGCACCCGATCAACATCAGCCAGAACGAGCAGTTCAAACCCGAGTTCCTGAAAATTTCGCCGAACAACAAGATCCCGGCCATCGTCGATCATGAGCCGGTGGATGGCGGTGAGCCGTTGTCGGTGTTCGAGTCGGGAGCGATCTTGCTGTACCTCGCGGAAAAAACCGGCCGGTTCCTCCCCAAGGACCTGCGCGGTCGTCAACTGGCGCTGCAATGGTTGTTCTGGCAAATGGGCGGCTTGGGGCCGATGGCCGGGCAAAACCATCACTTCAGCCAGTTCGCCCCGGAAAAAATTCCCTACGCGATCAAACGCTACATCGATGAGACCGCGCGCCTGTACGGGGTGCTGGACAAGCAACTGGCGAACAATGAGTTTGTCGCCGGCAGCGAATACAGCATTGCCGACATGGCGATCTACCCGTGGATCGTGTCCCACAAGTGGCAGAGCCAGAACCTGGAAGACTTCCCGAACGTGCTGCGCTGGTTCAACCACATCCAGAACCGCCCGGCGACGGTGAAGGCCTATGCCTTGGCGGCCAAAATCAACCCACCAAAATCCTGAAGACAACGCTTTCTCCTGTGGCGAGGGGGCTTGTCGGACCGCCGCACCGCCCCGTTCGGCGGCGAAGCCGTCGCAATACGATAGGCGCGGTATCACTGACAGACTGCGCTGAAAGGATTGGGGCCGCTTCGCGACCCAACGGGGGCAAGCCCCCTCGCCACAGCAAGCTCCCTCGCCACAAGAGCCATCATTTCCCCCGAAGTTGTGGTTTATCAGACAAATCTTGAAATAACCCCGCCCGCCGCTTGCGCGCCCTCCTCCTGCTCACTAACGTAGCGCCTTTATTGCGCCTTTACCCCCGCAGGAGCTTTGCCATGGCCTCGCCAGCCCTTACACATTTCCTTCCCCGGTTCGGCGTTGCCGCAGCAGTGGCCGGTGTCTTGAGCCTGTCCGGTTGTCAGACCTGGGACGCTCAGGACACCCTCCCGCCGACCTCCGGTGTGCAGCCGCTCAAGGGCTTGGCGCAGAACGTTTCGGTGCGCCGCAATGCCATGGGCATGCCGTTGATCGAAAGCAACAGCTTCCACGACGCGTTGTTCGCCCTCGGTTACGTCCATGCCAGCGACCGCATCACGCAAATGGTTACCCTGCGCCTGCTGGCCGAAGGCCGTCTGGCAGAGATGTCCGGCGCCGACCTGCTCGACGCCGACCGCTACATGCGCGCGGTCAATCTGAAGAAAAGCGCCGGCGAGTTGTACAAAGCCTCTTCGCCGCGCCTCAAACGCTTCTTTGAAGTCTATGCGCGCGGCGTCAACGCCTACCTGTTCCGCTACCGCGACAAGCTGCCAGCGGACCTCGCGGCCACTGGCTACAAGCCTGAATACTGGAAACCGGAAGATTCGGCGTTGATCTTCTGCCTGCTGAACTTCAGCCAGTCGGCCAACCTGCCGGAAGAAATTTCCTCGTTGATGCTGGCCCAGACCGTCACCACCGACAAACTCGCCTGGCTGACCCCGTCCGCGCCCGATGAAAAACTGCCGCTGGGCGAAGCCGACAAACTGCAGGGCATCAAGCTCAACGGCGCGATCCCCGGCCTGGCCGAAATCAGCAAAGCCACAGGGCAACTTTCCGACCTGAATCTGTTGGGTGCCACTTCGTCGAACAACTGGGCGATCGGCCCGCAACGCAGCCGCACTGGCAAAAGCATTTTGGCCAGTGACAGCCATGGCCCATTGGGCGTGCCGTCGCTGTTCAGCTACGTGCAGATCCGCGCGCCGAAATATCAGGCGGCGGGCGTGACCATTGCCGGTTTGCCGATGGTGCTCGGTGGTTTCAACGGCAAAGTGGCCTGGAGCATGACCACGGTCATGGGCGACAACCAGGACCTGTTCCTGGAAAAAATCAAACGCCAGGGCAACGGCCTGACGTACGAAGTGGCCGGCAAATGGCAGCCTGCCGTCGTACGCAACGAAACCTACTTCGTCAAAGGCCAGCGGCCGATTCGCGAAGCGGTGTACGAAACCCGTCACGGCCCGCTGCTCAACAGCGCCCAAGGCACCACGCTGGCCAACGGTTTCGGCCTGGCCCTGCAAATGCCGAGCTTCACCGACGACAAATCCCTGGACGCGTTTTTCGACCTGTCCCGGGCCCAGACCGTCGAGAAAGCCTCGGACGCCAGCCGCGAAATCCGCGCCATCGCCCTGAATCTGGTGTTCGCCGATGCGAGCAACATCGGCTGGCAAGTCACCGGCCGCTACCCGAACCGCCGCGAAGGCGAAGGTCTGCTGCCGTCGCCGGGCTGGGAAGGACGCTACGATTGGGACGGTTACGCCGACCCGATGCTGCACCCCTACGACCAGGACCCCGCCCAAGGCTGGCTCGGCACTGCCAACCAGCGCGTCATTCCCCATGGCTACGGCATGCAACTGTCCAATTCCTGGGCCGCACCGGAACGTGGCGAACGCCTGGCCGAACTGGCGGGCGCCGGCAAACACGACACGCGCAGCGTGATCGCGATGCAATACGACCAGACCACCACCTTCGCCGCCAAACTGAAGAAAATGTTTGAAGCACCGGGCATGTCCCAACCGCTCAAGCAGGCGATTGAAGCGCTGCCGGCTGCCGATCGCGGCAAGGCTCACGAGGCGTATACCCGTCTGATGGCGTTCGACGGCAAACTCGGCACGACCTCGGCTGACGCAGCGATTTACCAGTTGTTCCTGCAAGAAAGCATGAAGCAAATCTTCTTCGACGAACTGGGTCCGGAAAGCAGCCCGACGTGGAAAGCCTTCGTGGCCAATGGCAAGTTGTCCTACGCAGCGCAGGCCGATCATCTGCTGGGGCGCGAGGACAGCCCGTTCTGGGATGACGCCCGCACACCGCAGAAAGAAGATAAGCCGACGATCCTCGCCCGCAGTCTGGCCGCAGCGATCAGCGCCGGCGACAGCCAGTTGGGTGGCGATCACAAAGCCTGGCAGTGGGGCAAATTGCACCGCTACGAATGGAAAAACGCCAATGGCCAGACCGTTCGCGGCCCGGTTGCGGCAGGCGGGGACCACACCACGCTGAACACCGCGGCGTTCGCTTGGGGCCAGGACTTCAACACCACGCTGGCACCGGCCATGCGCTTTATCGTCGACTTCGGCCAGGCCGAGCCGCTGATGGGCCAGAACGGCACCGGTCAGTCGGGCAACCCGGCCAGCCCGAACTATCTGAACAGCATCGATCCTTGGCTCAAAGGGCAATACATGAGCCTGCCGATGCAGCCGCAGAACTTTGACAAGGTGTATGGCAAGACTCAACTGACCCTGACACCCGGGAAGTAAGGCTCACCACCGAGCAAATGTGGGAGCGGGCTTGCTCGCGAAAGCGATCTGACATTCAGCATCGTCGTTGAATGTTAAGCCGCCTTCGCGAGCAAGCCCGCTCCCACATTGGAATGTTGTTCGCCAATGAAATCTCGATAGAACTTCTGGCTTCACGCCAACCTCATAGCTAACAAGTCCCTCCATATTGGTAACGACATGGATCTTGTTATCGCGCGTCCTGAAGGTTTGTACTGCCCGGCCGGGGATTTTTACATTGACCCGTGGCGGCCGGTCGAGCGCGCGATCATCACCCACGCTCACAGCGACCACGCCCGTAGCGGCAATCTTCATTACCTGGCCGCGTCAGCCGGCGAAGGCATCCTGCGCGCTCGCCTCGGTGCCGACATCAACCTGCAAACCCTGCCTTACGGGCAACCCCTCCAACATCACGGCGTCACCCTCAGTTTTCACCCCGCCGGCCATGTCCTCGGTTCGGCCCAGGTGCGTTTGGAATACGGCGGCGAGGTCTGGGTCGCCTCGGGGGATTACAAGACTGAAGCCGACGGCACGTGCGCGCCCTTCGAACCGGTGCGGTGCCATACGTTCATCACCGAATCGACCTTCGGCCTGCCGATCTATCGCTGGCAGCCCCAGGCAGAAGTGTTTGCCGAGATCAATCAGTGGTGGCAGGCCAATGCCGCCGCCGACCTCGCCAGCGTGCTGCTCTGCTACTCGTTCGGCAAAGCCCAGCGCATTCTCCACGGCATCGACGCCAGCCTCGGCCCCATTCTGGTGCACGGCGCCGTGGAACCGCTCAACCAGGTGTATCGCCAGAGCGGCGTTTACCTGCCGCCCACGATCTATGCCGGTGACGTCAAAAAAAGCGACCCGATGATGCGCAAAGCCCTGATCATCGCCCCGCCATCAGCGGGCGCCAGCACCTGGATGCGGCGTTTCGGCGAGTACAGCGACGGCTTCGCCAGCGGCTGGATGCGTTTGCGTGGCACCCGCCGCCGGCGCGGAGTCGACCGCGGATTTGTCCTGTCCGACCATGCCGATTGGCCGGGCCTGCTGTGGGCGATCGAACAGACTGGCGCCGAGCGGGTGATGGTGACCCACGGTTCGGTCGGCGTGCTGGTGCGCCATCTGCGTGAACGGGGACTGGATGCGCAGGGTTTCACCACCGAGTACGGCGATGACGAGGAAGAACACGCCGGGATCGAACCTGAGAAAGACAAGGTGCCGGCATGAAGGCATTCGCCGAGCTGTACGCCGAACTCGACGCCACTACGTCGAGCAACGCCAAATTGGCCGCGATGCAACATTACTTTGCCCAGGCCTCACCGCAAGATGCCGCCTGGGCGGTGTATTTTTTGTCCGGTGGGCGGCCTCGGCAATTGGTCCCGGTGCGCGTGCTGCGTGAGTTGGCGGAAGCGGTTTCCGGGCTTGAACCCTGGCTGTTCGAAGAAAGTTATCAAGCGGTGGGCGATCTGGCGGAAACCATCTCGCTGGTGTTGCCCGAATCGCCGCACCGCTCCACCGACGGGTTGGCGGTATGGATTGAAGACAAGCTGCTGCCACTGCGCGGCGAGTCTCCCGAAGTGCTCGCCGAGCGCCTGCCCGAACTCTGGGCACAACTGGATCGCGCCAGTCTGATGCTGTGCATCAAACTGATCACCGGCAGCTTCCGCGTTGGCGTCTCCAAATTGCTGGTGACCCGTGCGCTGGCGGCCATGGCCGGTCTCGACAGCAAACGCGTGGCCCAGCGCATGGTCGCGTACACCGACCTGTCGCATCGCCCGAATGCGGCGAGTTACCTGAAACTGATCGCCGCCGAATCCGCGGGTGAACATGCTGAACGGGGTGGGCAGCCCTATCCTTTCTTTCTGGCCCATGCGCTGTCGCAACCGGTCGAGCAATTTGAAGGGTTGCTTGGCCCCACCAGCCAATGGCTGGTGGAATGGAAATGGGATGGCATCCGCGCCCAACTGGTCAAGCGCGACGGACGTTTGTGGATTTGGTCCCGGGGTGAAGAGTTGGTGACTGAGCGCTTTCCCGAGTTCGATCATCTGGTGCACGGCTTACCTGACGGCACCGTGATCGACGGCGAAATCGTCGCCTGGAAAAGCGCCCGCCCCGGCACCGAAGATGCCTTCGATCCAGCCTCACCCGCCGCCCCCTCCGTGCAGCCATTTGCCCTGTTGCAGCAGCGCATCGGACGCAAAGTCCTCGGCAAGAAAATCCTCGATGAGGTGCCCGTGGTCCTGCTCGCTTACGACCTGCTGGAATGGGCCGGTGAAGACTGGCGCACGCAACCACAGGCCAGGCGTCGCACTCAATTGGAGCAGGTGATCGCCACCTGCCACGACCCGGTGTTACTGCTCTCCCCGGTGTTGACCGGTGAAGACTGGCTCGACCTCGCCCGCCAACGGGAAGCCTCCCGCCGCCTCGGCGTCGAAGGCATGATGCTCAAGGCCCGGGATTCGCTGTACGGCGTAGGTCGGACCAAGGACATGGGCGTGTGGTGGAAATGGAAAGTCGACCCGTTCAGCGTCGATGCGGTGCTGATCTATGCCCAACGCGGCCATGGACGGCGGGCCAGTCTCTACAGCGATTACACCTTCGCGGTCTGGGACGGCCCGCCCGACGCCAGCGAACGCGCGCTGGTGCCCTTCGCCAAAGCCTATTCAGGCTTGACTGATGAAGAAATGCGTCAGGTCGACAGCATCGTGCGCAAAACCACGGTGGAGAAATTCGGCCCGGTGAGCAGTGTGAAACCCAGCCTGGTGTTTGAGCTGGGGTTTGAAGGCATCGCCCTGTCAAAACGCCACAAGAGCGGGATCGCCGTGCGTTTCCCCAGGATGCTGCGCTGGCGTCAGGACAAGTCAGTCGAAGAGGCTGACAATCTCGGGACCCTGCAAAATCTGCTCGGCTGACCCGATTCCCCCTACATTAATTTGTGCCGACCCGAACCATCTTGGTGCAGCCCTTCCACCGCGCCCGTTTTCGTGCACAATTCCCCCGCAGTCACTTCCTGTATGACCTTTTAAAACGCTTGTTCGGGACTCTGGTTCGGAAATTGCTACTTTCAATAGGTCTTACGCTTACCAGTAACAATAATTCTGCGCCACAAGCGCTCATATTGGTTCTTAGGGATTGAATAATGAAAAAAGCATTGCTGACCCTTTCTGCACTGGCGTTGTGCATGGCTGCTGGTTCCGCCATGGCAAAGGAATACAAGGAACTGCGTTTTGGCGTTGACCCTTCCTACGCACCGTTCGAGTCGAAAGCGGCCGACGGCAGCCTGGTAGGCTTCGACATCGATCTGGGGAACGCGATCTGCGCCGAGCTGAAGGTCAAGTGCAAATGGGTCGAAAGCGATTTCGACGGCATGATTCCGGGCCTCAAGGCCAATAAATTCGACGGTGTGATCTCTTCGATGACCGTCACCGAAGCCCGCGAAAAAGTCATCGACTTCTCCAGCGAGCTGTTCTCCGGCCCAACCGCTTACGTGTCGAAGAAAGGTTCTGGCATCACCGCAGACGTCGCTTCGCTCAAGGGCAAAACCGTCGGCTACGAGCAAGGCACCATTCAGGAAGCCTATGCCAAAGCCGTTCTGGACAAGGCTGGCGTGAAAACCCAGGCCTACGCCAACCAGGATCAGGTCTATGCCGACTTGACTTCCGGTCGTCTCGACGCGGGCATTCAGGACATGCTGCAAGCCGAACTGGGCTTCCTGAAGTCGCCACAAGGCGCCGATTACGATGTCAGCAAGCCAGTCGACAACGCTTTGCTGCCGGCCAAAACGGCTGTCGGTATTAAGAAAGGTAACACCGAGCTGAAAGCGCTTTTGGATAAAGGTATCAAAGCGTTACACGATGATGGCAAATACGCCGAGATTCAAAAGAAACACTTTGGCGATCTGAACCTGTACAGCGGCAAATAATGCCCGGCGCCCATCTCACGATGGGCGCTTTTTTTATCCGATCAGGTTGCTGATTTATGTTCGAAAACCTATTACAAAATCTGGGGCTCTCTGCCTTCAGCCTCAAGGGCTTCGGTCCGTTGCTGATGGAAGGCACCTGGATGACCATCAAATTATCGGCGTTGTCGCTCTTGGTGGCCGTTTTGCTCGGCTTGCTGGGCGCCAGTGCCAAACTGTCCAAAGTCAAACTGGTGCGCGTGCCGGCGCAGGTCTACACCACGCTGATTCGCGGCGTACCGGACCTGGTGCTGATGCTGCTGATTTTCTACAGCCTGCAAACCTGGCTGACGTCGTTCACCGACTTTATGGAATGGGAATACATCGAGATCAACCCGTTCAGCGCCGGGGTCATCACCCTGGGCTTCATCTATGGCGCGTACTTCACCGAAACCTTCCGTGGCGCGATTCTCGCAGTCCCGCGTGGCCAGGTTGAAGCCGCAACCGCATATGGCCTCAAGCGTGGCCAGCGTTTCTGGATCGTGGTATTCCCGCAAATGATGCGTTTTGCCCTGCCGGGGATCGGCAATAACTGGATGGTGATGCTCAAGGCCACTGCGCTGGTGTCGATCATCGGCCTCGCCGACCTGGTCAAAGCCGCTCAGGACGCCGGTAAAAGCACCTATCAACTCTTCTATTTCCTGGTGCTGGCCGCGGTTATTTACCTGCTGATTACCAGCGCCTCCAACTTCGTCTTGCGCTGGCTCGAACGCCGTTACGCCGCCGGTTCCCGGGAGGCCGTACGATGATCGAACTCTTGCAGGAATACTGGAAACCCTTCCTTTATACCGACGGCAACAACATCACCGGCCTGGCCATGACCCTGTGGCTGCTCAGCGCCTCGATCTTCATCGGTTTCCTGATGTCGATCCCGCTGTCCATCGCCCGGGTGTCGCCGCACTTCTACGTTCGTTGGCCGGTGCAGTTCTACACCTACCTGTTTCGCGGCACGCCGCTGTATATCCAGCTGCTGATTTGCTACACCGGCATCTACAGCCTGGCCGCCATCCGTGCACAACCGGTACTGGATGCGTTCTTTCGCGACGCGATGAACTGCACCATCCTCGCTTTCGCCCTGAACACCTGCGCCTACACCACGGAGATTTTCGCCGGGGCGATTCGCAGCATGAACCACGGTGAAGTCGAAGCCGCCAAAGCCTACGGCCTGACTGGCTGGAAGCTGTATGCCTACGTGATCATGCCGTCGGCCCTGCGTCGCTCGTTGCCGTATTACAGCAACGAAGTGATTCTGATGCTGCACTCGACCACCGTGGCGTTCACCGCGACCATCCCGGACATATTGAAAGTCGCTCGGGACGCCAACTCGGCGACCTTCCTGACCTTTCAGTCGTTCGGCATTGCCGCGCTGATCTACCTGACCGTGACCTTCGCGCTGGTCGGCCTGTTCCGTCTCGCCGAACGCCGCTGGCTGGCCTTCCTCGGGCCGACCCACTAGGACCCGCTTTAGGGATAAAGAGACATGCGCCACCAGATTCATGACCTGCTGGCCCCGCTGCCGGGGACTGCACGACAGATTCACAGTTTTCATTACGGCCCGACGTCGGCCCAAGGCAAGATCTACATCCAGTCGTCCCTGCACGCCGACGAAATGCCCGGCATGCTCGTGGCCTGGCACCTCAAGCAACGCCTGGCGGAGCTTGAAGCCAGCGGCCGCCTGCGCAGCGAAATCGTGCTGGTCCCCGTGGCCAACCCGGTGGGCCTGGAGCAAGTGGTGATGGATGTGCCGCTGGGCCGTTACGAGCTCGAAAGCGGGCAGAACTTCAATCGCTGGTTCGTCGATGTCAGCGAGGCGGTCGGCAACGAGATCGAAGCCCAACTCGGTGACGATCCGCAGCGCAACCTCGGGCTGATCCGCGACAGCTTGCGCAACGCCCTCGCCCGGCAAACCGCCAGCACCCAGTTGCAATCCCAGCGCCTGACCCTGCAACGCCTCGCCTGCGACGCGGACATGGTGCTGGACCTGCATTGCGATTTCGAAGCCGTCGCGCACCTCTACACCACGCCGGAAGCCTGGCCGCAGGTCGAGCCGCTGGCACGCTACATCGGTGCCGAGGCGAGTTTGCTGGCCACGGACTCCGGCGGTCAGTCGTTCGATGAATGTTTCACCCTGCTCTGGTGGCAGTTGAAGGAACGCTTCGGCGAACGCTTCGACATTCCGCTGGGCAGTTTCTCGGTGACCGTCGAATTGCGCGGCCAGGGTGACGTCAATCACCCGCTGGCGAGCCTCGATTGTCAGGCGCTGATCGATTACCTGATTCACTTCGGCGCCATCGCCGGCGAACCGGCGCCACTGCCCGAGCTGCCCTACCCGGCCACACCGCTGGCCGGCGTCGAGCCGGTGGAAACTCCGGTCGGCGGTCTGCTGGTGTTCACCGCACTACCGGGGGAATACCTGGAAGCCGGGCAACTGATCGCCGAAATCATTGACCCGATCAACGATCGCGTCACCCCCGTTCATTGCACCGCCGCCGGGTTGATGTACGCCCGCTCGCTACGGCGCATGGCCACTGCCGGCATGGTGATCGCGCATGTCGCGGGCGCCGAAGCCTATCGCAGTGGCTACCTACTTTCGCCTTGAGGATGTCTGCCCCATGTACAAACTGACCATCGAAGGCCTGCATAAAAGCTACGGCGATCATCAAGTCCTCAAAGGCGTTTCGCTCAAGGCCAACACCGGCGACGTCATCAGCCTGATCGGCGCCAGCGGCTCGGGTAAAAGTACCTTTCTGCGTTGCATCAACTTTCTCGAACAGCCCAACGACGGCGCGATGAGCCTGGACGGCCAGAACATCCGCATGATCAAGGATCGCCACGGCATGCACGTGGCCGACGCCAATGAACTGCAACGGATCCGCACCCGCCTGGCCATGGTGTTCCAGCACTTCAACCTGTGGAGCCACATGACCGTGCTGGAAAACATCACCATGGCTCCGCGCCGGGTGTTGGGTTGCAGCAAGGAAGAGGCCGAAGACCGCGCCCGGCGTTATCTGGACAAGGTTGGCCTGGCCGCGCGCGTCGCCGACCAGTACCCGGCGTTCCTGTCCGGCGGCCAGCAGCAACGTGTCGCGATTGCTCGCGCGTTGGCGATGGAACCGGAAGTCATGCTGTTTGACGAACCGACCTCGGCGCTCGATCCGGAACTGGTGGGTGAAGTACTTCGAGTGATTCAGGGCCTCGCCGAAGAAGGCCGGACCATGATCATGGTGACGCACGAAATGAGCTTCGCCCGCAAAGTCTCAAGTCAGGTGCTGTTCCTGCACCAGGGGCTGGTGGAAGAAGAAGGTGCGCCAGACGACGTGCTGGGCAATCCGAAGAGCGAACGGCTGAAGCAGTTCCTCAGCGGCAACCTCAAGTAACACCGCAAACCTGTGGGAGCGAGCTCGCTCCCACAAGGGATTTTTAAACTTGTCCCCTTGCGCCGCGGTCACTGAAAGAAGACTTTCAGAGCGCACACCGCCGGCATGGGAACCTCCCCCGACTACGCCAGACAATGGTTCACCGTCCGTGGATGGAAGCCGTTCGCCTTTCAGAAACAGGTGTGGACGGCGGTTAAACGTGGCGAGTCCGGATTGCTGCACGCCAGCACCGGTGCCGGTAAAACCTATGCAGTCTGGTTTGCTGCGCTCAATCGCTATGCCTCGTCTGCCACACCCGCTGCAACCCCTCGTAAACGAAAACCCGTCGCCCAACCTCTGACAGTCCTGTGGATAACCCCCATGCGTGCACTCGCGGCCGACACCGCTCGCGCCCTGGAAACGCCACTGCTCGACTTACAGATTCCATGGAGCGTCGGCCTGCGCACCGGCGACACCAGCACCAGCGAACGGGCACGACAGAGCCGGCGCCTGCCCACCACGCTGATCACCACGCCTGAAAGCCTGACCCTGATGCTCGCCCGCGCCGATGCGCAAACGGCGCTGGCGACTCTGCGCATGGTGGTGGTCGACGAGTGGCACGAGTTGCTGGGCAACAAGCGCGGCGTGCAATTGCAACTGGCCCTGGCCCGCCTGCGCCGCTGGAATCCGGCGCTGATCGTGTGGGGTGTTTCCGCGACGTTGGGTAATCAAGCTCACGCGGAAGAGGTACTTATCCCACAAGGGGGCGGCATCAGCGTTCAGGGCCAGACGTCCAAGGCGCTGCTCGTCGACACCTTGCTGCCGCCCGCCATCGAACGCTTTCCATGGGCCGGGCATATCGGTTTGAAGATGTTGCCGCAGGTCGTCGCGGAGCTGGAGTCCAGCCCCAGCAGCCTGGTGTTCACCAACACTCGCGCCCAGTCCGAGATCTGGTATCAGGCGCTACTGGAAGCTCGCCCCGATTGGGCCGGGCTGATCGCCTTGCATCACAGTTCACTGTCGCGCGACACACGTGACTGGGTCGAGCGAGCACTCAAGGAAGGTCAACTCAAAGCGGTGGTTTGCACCTCGAGTCTGGACTTGGGCGTGGATTTCTTACCGGTCGAGCGGGTGCTGCAAATCGGCTCGGCCAAAGGCGTGGCGCGACTGATGCAACGAGCCGGCCGTTCCGGGCATGCGCCGGGACGGACTTCGCGGGTGACGCTGGTCCCGACGCACAGCCTGGAATTGATTGAAGCGGCTGCGGCACAAGACGCCGTGGCGCAACGACGCATCGAGCCCCGCGAGTCACCGCATAAACCCCTGGATGTGCTGGTTCAACATCTGGTCAGCATGGCGCTGGGCGGTGGGTTTCTGCCCGATGAGTTGTACGAAGAGGTACGCGGTGCCTGGGCTTATCGCGACCTCAGCGTCGCGGATTGGAGCTGGGCGCTGGCGTTCGTACGCCATGGCGGACTGTCTCTGACAGCCTATCCGGACTACCGCCGGGTTGAACCGGATGAACAAGGCGTGTGGCGCGTACCCGATGCGCGACTGGCGCGGCGACATCGCATGAGCATCGGCACCATTGTCAGCGATGCGAGTATCCAGCTGAAGTTCTGGAGCAAGGGCGGTGGTGGCAAGCAATTGGGCAGCGTCGAGGAAGGGTTTATCGCGCGCTTGAAACCGGGCGACGGTTTTCTGTTTGCCGGGCGCCTGCTGGAATTGGTCCGGGTGGAAAACATGACCGCTTATGTCAAACGTGGCACCGCGAAAAAAGCCGCGGTGCCGCGCTGGAATGGCGGACGGATGCCGCTTTCCAATGAGCTGGCGCAAGCGGTGGTCGAGCGTTTCAGTGCGGCGGCGCAGGGCGAATTTGTCGGCCCGGAAATGCGCGCATTGCGGCCTCTTTTAGCGGTGCAGCAACGCTGGTCTGGCTTGCCGACCTCGACGACGTTGCTGGCCGAAGCGCTCAAGTCTCGCGAAGGCTGGCATCTGTTCCTGTATCCCTTTGCCGGGCGTCAGGTGCATCTGGGGCTGGCGAGTGTGTTGGCGTGGCGCGTGAGTCAGCAGCAGGCGGTCACGTTTTCCATCGCGGTGAATGATTATGGGCTGGAGTTGCTCAGCGCCACGCCTGTGGACTGGCCGCAGGTCTTGAGTCCCGGACTGTTGAGCCCCGAGCACCTGTTGGAAGACGTGCTCGCCAGTCTGAACGCCGGTGAACTGGCACTTCGCCGTTTCCGGGAAATCGCGCGGATCGCCGGGCTGGTGTTTGCGGGCTATCCGGGCGCGCCGAAAAGTACACGTCAGGTTCAGGCGTCGAGCGGGTTGTTCTTTGAAGTGTTTAAACAGTACGACGCGGGGAATCTGTTGCTGGCGCAGGCCGGGGAAGAAGTCCTACGGGAAGAACTGGATATTCAGCGGCTGGAACAGACGCTGGAGCGTATCAACCGAATGAGGCTGGACCTGCATCAGCTCAAACGTCCTACACCGCTGGGGTTTCCACTGTTGGTTGAGCGTATGCGCGAAAGCATGAGCTCGGAAAAACTCGCAGACCGTATCCGGCGCATGGTGACCGACCTCGAGAAAACCGCCGAAACCGGGAAAAGCTGATGAGTACGCCCTATCCCGTGCGACTGGCCGGTGAAGACCTGTGGCTGCTGCCGGAAAAAGCCCTCTACTGGCCGGCGCAACAAGCCCTGCTGATTGCCGATGTGCATTTTGGCAAAGCGGCGGCGTATCGAAGCCTTGGCCAACCGGTGCCCCATGGCACAACCGTCAGCAATATCGCGGTGCTGGACGGGTTGCTGGCGGCCCTGCCCTGTCGACAGCTGATTTTTCTCGGTGATTTTCTTCACGGACCCGGCTCTCATGCAGCGACCACGTTGGGCGCGCTGGCCGAATGGCGGGCGCGGCATGCTGATTTGCCGATGACGCTGATTCGCGGCAACCACGACAAACGAGCGGGCGACCCACCGGCCTCGCTGAACATCCGGGTCGTGCCTGAGCCGTTGCTACTGGGGCCATTCGCCTTGCAGCATGAACCCGACCCTCATCCTGATCGCCACGTGCTTGCCGGACACGTCCATCCCGTTTATCGGTTAAGAGGCAGGGGCCGGCAAAGTTTGCGCCTGGCGTGTTTCAGGCTGGGCGAAAGCATCAGCCTGCTTCCGGCTTTCGGAGCGTTTACCGGCGGGTATCAGGCCGAGCGGGACGACAGCTGCAGGATCTTTGTGATCGGCGACAACGAAACATGGCCAGTCAGCTGACGTCTTCAAGGACGTCAGCTGACTGGCCATTCATTTTCAATAACAGATCACGCGACAGGCGCGGGAGGCGGCTCATCCGGCAAGGTGGGTTCACCGGGCTCGGTAGGCTGCTCGTTCGGGGTATCGGGGTCGGGTTGACCGGGGATGCCCCCCGCCATGCTGACGGGTGGATGTGCCAACAAGGACCAGGCTAAAACGCCAATCTGATTGGGCTCAAGCCTTGCCAGTTCGGCACTTATTCGCGGATCGATCTTCATAAAGCACTCCTGAGCGAAGGCCCCGTCCGCTGTGCGCGAACCGGGCAGTACACCCAATAGAGTGTCTACCCGCTCAAGAATTCCCGCTGATTGGCCAGATGAACGGATCAGGTGCGCGGCAGCGTCACGCCACGCTGGCCCTGATACTTGCCGCCACGGTCCTTGTAGGAGACTTCGCACTCTTCGTCAGACTCAAGGAACAGCATCTGCGCCACACCTTCGTTCGCGTAGATTTTCGCCGGCAGATTGGTGGTGTTGGAGAACTCCAGGGTCACGTGACCTTCCCACTCTGGCTCGAGCGGCGTGACGTTGACGATGATGCCGCAGCGCGCGTAGGTGCTTTTACCCAGGCAAATGGTCAATACATTGCGCGGAATGCGGAAGTATTCGACGGTGCTGGCCAGGGCAAAGGAGTTCGGCGGAATGATGCAGACGTCGCTGTGGATATCGACGAAGCTGCCCGCATCGAAGTTTTTCGGGTCGACGATCGCCGAGTTGATGTTGGTAAACACCTTGAAGTGATTGGTGCAACGCACATCGTAGCCGTAGCTGGACACGCCGTAGGAGATCACACGGCTATCGTCGCTGCCGCGCACCTGGCGCTCAACGAAAGGTTCGATCATCCCGTGCTCTTGCGCCATGCGGCGAATCCACTTGTCCGATTTGATGCTCATGGCGGGTGTCCTGAATAGCGAGGTGGAAAAATTCTGTCCGGCATCTTACCGGGCGCGCGCTCCGGGTTCAAAGTCCGGGGCACAATTCTCGCCGATGTCCCGTGAATTCAGGGCCTTTCACCCAATCCAATGGACCGTCAGTCCTGAAAACAGAGAAACCTTCGCAAGAAGCATTGGCACGTCCCGGAAAAAGGGTTAAGGTGGCGCCACTGTGCTGCTTGTGTCACTGAGAATCTCTACACGATATGTTGAATTTCGATCCAACCATCTACAAGAATTTTTCCTGCTCTTTGCACTCAGTCTCGGCCAGGGTTCTTCCTGCGTCGCAGTTATCTTTGTTCAAGGAGTTACACCATGTCTAATCGCCAAACCGGTACCGTTAAGTGGTTCAACGATGAAAAAGGCTTCGGCTTCATCACTCCACAATCCGGTGACGACCTGTTCGTTCACTTCAAAGCTATCCAATCCGACGGCTTCAAAAGCCTGAAAGAAGGCCAACAGGTTTCTTTCATCGCTACCCGCGGTCAGAAAGGCATGCAAGCTGAAGAAGTTCAAGTTATCTAACTTGTACTTGCTTTAGTAAAAAGCCCCGCCCTTAAAAGCGGGGCTTTTTTGTGCCGGTATGTTTTTGCAGGCACAAAAAAATCGCAGCCCATGGCTGCGATTTTTATTTGGCGCTTTACCAGGCCACGCCAAACCCTGCGGTGTAGCGCGTCTTGTCCAGATCAGATTCATCGGTACCGCTGATGATATCCCGCTCCGCCTTCAGGTTCAGCGACGCCCACTCGGTCACCTTGTAGCGCAAGCCAATTTCGGAATCCAGGGCGTAGTCCGCCACGCCCGACAATGGCTTGCCAATCTCCCCATTGGTGAAGAACTCCACCTTCTTGCCGATCAGGTAGCGGTTGTAATCCCACTTCATCGCCAGGGAATAGAAGTTCTCCTTGCTGCCGTCGGTGAACTCGTAGTCCGTACGGTTGACCAACGAGCCCAGGGAGAATGCGCCCAGTTCGTTGTCCCAGAACTGGTAGCCCGGGCCGGTACCGACGGTGCGCTGACGGGACAGGTCTTCGACTTTGTCGCGCTTATAAACAGCCCGACCTTGCCAGAACCATTTTTCGGTCAGGAAGCGGTCGAGCGAGTATTCAGCCCGCCAGTTGTCAGTCGTTACGACGTCATCCTGGAATTCTCGGTTGTACTCGCCTTCTGCGATATGCCGCCATTTACCGTGGCGCGCCGTGGTCTTGAAGTCGATGTCGTAGTCGTCGGTGTCATTTTCCGCCCGCTGGTAATCCAGCGCGGCGTCGATATTGCCCTTCCACACCAAATCTTCCACCACCGGTTTGGGCTTGAGGATCTGCTGGATACTGGCCAGCTCGACCGTCTTCGGTGCCTCGCCATTTTGCAGCGTCACCTTGCCGTCGTCTGACGCATGCAGCGACTTGGCTTTCTCGCCGGTGTAGGCATCCTGCTTGACCAGCAACTCCTGATCACTCTCCAGGGTTTTGACCTGTTTCCAGTCGATCGGTACCGCACCGGCGTACTCGGTTTGAATCAGCAATTTGCCACCATCGAACAGCGTGATCTTGCCGCTCAGCTTGTCACCGTTCTTCAACCAGACGGTATCGGCGAGCAAAGGTGAGGAGGCACTGGCAACAGCGAGGCACAGCAAGGTTCTGGACAACATAAGCAAATACAGGCTCAAGATTGCGAAAAAAAGTCGGCATTATCCTCAGGGATAAAGCCATAGCAAGGACTGACCCGACTATTTCTATTGAGTTCATTTCTCAATCAGTGATCCACGACTTACTCTACAGACGGCAAATGCGACCTTCTCCAGGAACCCCGGACGTGACCGACCCAACCGTTGATACCGAAAGTCCGGCGCAAATCCGACGCACGGCGCTCTACCTGACCCTGGCACAAGTGCCCGAGGGCAAAGTGGTGAGCTATGGTCAATTGGCAGAACTGGCCGGACTCGGTCGTGCCGCCCGCTGGGTCGGACGCACACTGAGCCAATTGCCGGGTGATACGAAACTGCCTTGGCACCGGGTGCTGGGTGCCGGTGGTCGGATCAGCCTGCCGGTGGGCAGCCCTTCGGGGGATGAGCAGCGTGCGCGATTACGCGCTGAAGGCATCAGTGTCCTGAATAATCGTGTTGATATTCAGCGCCATGGCTGGCGTCCGGTAGAGCACAGCGGTTAGAGTGCGCCCTTTGTTTCCGTATTTCTTGAGGCAGACTCCAGCCCATGCCCCGTAAAACCTGGCGCGCCGCGCTCGCCGCCTATGCCAGCCCCTCGACGCTCGTGTTGTTGTTGCTTGGTTTCGCCGCCGGCCTGCCCTACATGCTGGTGTTTTCAACGCTTTCCGTCTGGCTTCGCGAGGCCGGTGTAGCCCGCGAAACCATTGGTTATGCAAGCCTGATCGGCCTGGCCTACGCCTTTAAATGGGTGTGGTCCCCGTTGCTGGACCAATGGCGCCTGCCATTTCTCGGCAAGCTGGGGCGGCGACGCTCGTGGCTGGTGCTATCGCAGGCGCTGGTGATCCTCGGCCTGATCGGCATGGGTTTTTGCGACCCACAAAAACATTTGTCCTGGTTGATCGCTATTGCGGTGGTCGTTGCGTTCGCTTCGGCGACACAAGACATCGCGGTAGACGCCTATCGCCTGGAAATCGCCGAAGACAGTCGCCAGGCCGCCCTCGCCGCCAGCTATATGTCCGGTTATCGGATCGCCGCGTTACTCGCGACCGCCGGCGCACTGTTCTTCGCCGAGGGCTTCGGCTCTACCGGTTTCAACTACCAGCATTCGGCCTGGGCCGGCACCTACGTGCTGTTCGGCGCCCTGATGATCCCGGCTCTGCTCACCTCGATATTCATGCGCGAACCGCCGGTGCCACTGCGCACCCAGCTTCAGGCCGGCCGCTACAGCTTTGTGCATCAACTGGCGTCGGTGTTTGTGCTGATCGTGCTGCTGGTGTCCGTGCCCGCCATGTTCACCCAGCTCTATAACACCGACTTCGCCAGCGTGCTGTTCGGCGGCGTAAGCCTGCTCGATCTGGTCCTCGAAGACCGGGCGCTGCTTCGGGCGATTCTCTACACCACGCTGACCGCCCTGTGCCTGTCGACCATGGGCCGTCGCGGCCTGGCGCCAGTGCTGACGCCGGTCAACGACTTCATTACACGCTACCGCTGGCAAGCGTTCCTGCTGCTGGGCCTGATCGCCACCTACCGCATGTCCGACACGGTCATGGGCGTCATGGCCAACGTGTTCTATATCGATCAGGGCTTCACCAAGGATCAGATTGCCGGTGTCAGTAAAATCTTCGGCCTGATCATGACCCTGGTTGGCGCCGGTATGGGCGGCCTGCTGATTGTGCGTTTCGGCATTCTGCCGATCCTGCTGATCGGCGGCATTGCGTCGGCCGGCACTAACCTGCTGTTCCTGATGCTCGCCGACATGGGCGCCAACCTGAACATGCTGATCGTCACCATTTCCCTGGACAACTTCAGTTCCGGCCTGGCGACCTCGGCGTTCGTTGCTTACCTGTCGAGCCTGACCAACCTCAAGTTTTCCGCCACCCAATACGCCCTGCTCAGCTCGATCATGCTGCTGCTGCCACGCCTGATCGGCGGCTATTCGGGGGTCATGGTCGAGAAATTCGGCTATCACAACTTCTTCCTGATCACCGCCCTGCTCGGCGTTCCGACACTGCTGCTGATCGCCCTGCACTGGTTCCAGGAGAGCCGTCGCGCGGGTCCGACGCCAACGCCGGAACCGGTGCCGACCCAGATTGTGGAAGAATCGTAGGAAGCATCGCAAAGGGCGGTGAGAATCCCGCCCTCGCGCCACACCACCGACCGCACGCCTGTACGCCAGCGGATCTCGCCCGTACAATGCTCCGTCATTTCTCGTCATCAGCAACCGACAACGGCCAACCATGCGCACCAGTCAATTTTTGCTCGCCACACAGAAAGAAACGCCTTCCGACGCGGTCGTGATCAGCCATCAGCTGATGCTGCGCGCCGGCATGATCCGCAAACTCGCCTCGGGCCTCTACACCTGGCTGCCGATGGGCTTGCGAGTCATGCGCAAGGTCGAAGCCGTCGTTCGTGAAGAAATGAACGCCGCGGGTTCTCTCGAAGTGTTGATGCCGAGCACACAACCGGCTGAGCTGTGGCAGGAATCCGGTCGCTGGGAAGAATACGGCCCGGAATTGCTGCGCTTCAAGGATCGTCATGGTCGCGATTTCTGCGCCGGCCCGACCCACGAAGAAGTCATCACCGATCTGATGCGCAACGAGTTGAGCAGCTACAAACAGCTGCCCATCAACCTGTACCAGATCCAGACCAAATTCCGTGATGAAATCCGCCCACGCTTCGGCTTGATGCGCGGCCGCGAATTCATCATGAAGGACGCCTACTCTTTCCACGCTGACCAGCCTTCGCTGCAAGTCACTTACGACCGCATGCACCAGGCGTACTGCAACGTGTTCACCCGTCTGGGCCTGAAGTTCCGCCCTGTAGAAGCCGACAACGGCTCCATCGGCGGTGCCGGTTCCCACGAGTTCCACGTACTGGCTGAATCCGGCGAAGACGACATCGTCTTCAGCAACGGTTCCGACTACGCGGCGAACATCGAGAAGGCCGAAGCCGTGCCGCGCGAAACATCGCGCCCAGCTCCGGCCGAAGAATTGCGTCTGGTCGATACGCCTGACACCAAGACCATCGCCGCGCTGGTGGAAAAATTCAATCTGCCGATTGAAAAGACCATCAAGACCCTGGTGGTTCACGCAGAAGAGAAAGGCAAGCTGATTGCCCTGATCATCCGTGGCGACCACGAGCTGAACGAAATCAAGGCCGCCAACCAGCCTGGCGTTGCCAGCCCGCTGGTGATGGCGTCCGAAAGCGAATTGCGCGACGCCATTGGCGCCGGCGCCGGTTCTCTCGGCCCGCTGAACCTGCCACTGCCAATCATCATCGACCGTTCCGTCGAGCTGATGAGCGACTTCGGCATCGGTGCCAACATCGACGACAAGCACTACTTCGGCGTCAACTGGGAGCGTGATCTGCCGGTTCCGACCGTTGCCGACCTGCGCAACGTGGTCGCTGGCGACCCAAGCCCGGATGGCAAGGGCACTCTGGAAATCAAGCGCGGCATCGAAGTCGGGCACATCTTCCAGCTGGGCAACAAGTACAGCAAGGCGATGAAGTGCGAAGTGCTGGGCGAGAACGGCAAGCCGGTCACCCTGGAAATGGGTTGCTACGGCATCGGCGTTTCCCGCGTGGTCGCGGCGGCCATCGAGCAGAACAACGACGCCAACGGCATCATCTGGAGTGACACGCTTGCGCCGTTCCAGGTTGCCCTGGTGCCATTGCGCTACGAAACCGAACAGGTTCGCGAAGCCACTGACAAGCTCTACGCGGAACTGACGGCTGCCGGCTTCGAAGTCCTGCTGGACGACCGCGACAAGAAAACCAGCCCGGGCATCAAGTTCGCGGACATGGAGCTGATCGGCATTCCTCACCGGATCGTGGTCAGTGACCGTGGCCTTGCCGAAGGCAATCTGGAATACAAGAGCCGCACCGAACCTGAAGCGCAAGCGCTGCCGGTCGCTGACGTGCTGTCTTTCCTCCAGGCTCGTATCCGCCGCTGACACCAGATAGAGAAGTCATGTTCAAGCGAAACACCTTAGGCCTCGGTGGTGCCGCCCTGTGCGGCACCCTGCTGGTCAGCGGCTGCGCCAATCACATGTCGCAACGCAGCGAGCACGAGGAACGTGTCGAGCGCAAATTGCTCGATCACAGCCTGCAGATCGATGTCGGCGAGCCCAAGGTGCTTGATCTGCCGCAACGTCGGGTGAAAATCCACGAGCAGAAGACCTTCGAAGTCACCGAATTCGAAGTCACGCGCCACTACGATCGCTACACGCCTTACCAACCCTGGCGGGAGGTCTATGAGATCCCGCTGGGTGCTGTGGCCGTCGTGGCCGGTGTCGGTGCGAACGTGGTCAACGTGTTTGCCCTCGGCAATCTGCCGGACAGCGTGACCAAGGATTGGCTGAGCTACGGTTTCGCCGGGCTTAACCCGTTCATGAACGTGCAGTCCCACGGTCGTGCGCAGCAAAACCTGGCCGGTATCGACGAGGTTCAGCGCGACAAACGCACCGAATACTCGAGCCTGCCCTGGAGCGAGCGTCCGGTGGTGGTCAAGGCCGGCAAGGAAACGTTCGAGCTGAGCACCGACAAAAATGGTGTTTTGCGCATCAACCTGCTGGACAGCCCGTTCGCCGAACATGACATCAATCATCTGAGTCGCCTGCTGATCAGCGTCGAAGATGTGCAGGACGATGTACATACCGACTCGTCCCTGGCGGTCAGCAGCTCTTTGCGTGGCAAGCTGCTCGAAGCCCACGGGCTGATTTATGACGACCTTGAAGACGACGAAGTGAGCCAGTGGGTACACCGGGTCAAGCGTCTGTCGGATCTGGGTCTGGAAGAAGAAGCCAGCGAACTGGAACAAAGCCTGATCGAACTGACGCGCAATGATCCTGAGTTGCAGACCGAATTCCTCAAGTCGTTGACCAAGGATGCCGGGCGTTTGGTAGCTGATCCCGGACCGAACTAAAAGCAAAAGCTAAAAGCTTCGCGAGCAAGCCCGCTCCCACACTTGATCTCCTTATGACGAAGGTCAAATGTGGGAGCGGGCTTGCTCGCGAAGGCGGTCTGACATTCACCGAGACATCAAAACCTGCCACTACCGCTCAAACAACTCCATCTGCTCAAACCCGCCCCGCAAATCCTCCAGCCTGACCCCAACCCCCAACAACCGCACCGGTTTCCCGCCGCGATTGAACGCTTGGGTCAACAACAGCTGATAACTCCCCAAATCCCGCCCTGCCCCGGCCTGCTCCAGGGTGGTCTGGGTAAAGTCATGGAATTTCACTTTGACGAACGGCTTGCCCGGCCGATAGCTGTTATCGATTCGCGCCATGCGACCCGCCAGGGTTTCCAGCAATTCGGGCAATTTATCCAGGCAGCTCACCAGGTCCGGCAAGTCTACGTCGTAGGTGTTTTCAACACTGATCGACTGCCGCCGACTGTCGTTGTGGACCAGACGATCATCTATCCCACGGGCCAGGCTCCAGAGTCGCTCACCAAAGCTGCCGAATTCGCGCACCAGCGCCAACTTGTCCCACTCGCGTAAATGCGAGCAATCGACAATGCCAAGCCTGCCCAGCTTATCGGCCGTGACTTTACCCACGCCGTGGAGCTTGCTGACGGGCAAGCCGCTGACAAAGTCTTCCACTTGATCCGGCGTGATGACGAACAGCCCGTTGGGCTTTTTCCAGTCGCTGGCGATTTTGGCCAGAAACTTGTTCGGCGCTACACCGGCCGACACGGTGATGTGCAATTGATTGGACACCCGCCGACGGATGTCCTGGGCGATACGCGTCGCGCTGCCACCGAAATGCGCGCTGTCCGACACATCGAGGTAGGCCTCATCGAGAGACAGCGGTTCGATCATGTCGGTGTAATCGCGAAAGATCGTGTGAATTTCCTTCGACGCTTCTCTATAGGCATCCATGCGAGGCTTGACGATGGTCAGGTCCGGGCACAGTTTCAACGCATGCCCGGAAGACATCGCTGAACGCACGCCATAGGCCCGCGCCTCATAGTTACAGGTCGCAATCACGCCCCGCCGATCCGCCGAACCACCCACTGCCAACGGTTTACCGGCCAGGCGCGGGTCGTCACGCATCTCGATGGCGGCGTAAAAGCAGTCACAATCGACGTGGATGATTTTTCGCTGAGTCATATAAAAGCGCGGTTCATGACGAAGAAAGGGCGCGTTGGCGTGTCGGATAAGCAGTATCTCACTGACACCTGTATATAGCACCAGTAGTCTGAATGTTCTTTTTCGCACGTAGGAAAGCACGTCGTACATTTATTTTATCAATCGACCGGGAGCAGCCAATAGAGCTGCAAGCCTTGCCGGGCGTGCCTTTCAGCCATTATCCAGGCTCTGCTTTCAACCTAAGCGGTTGAACAGGAACAGGTTTTTCCATAATTGGCGGTTGACACCCCGACGATCCTCTGTAGAATGCCGACACACAGACGCGGGATGGAGCAGTCTGGTAGCTCGTCGGGCTCATAACCCGAAGGTCGTCGGTGGCTCATAACCCGAAGGTCGTCGGTTCAAATCCGGCTCCCGCAACCAAACATCGAAAAAGGCTACTCGAAAGAGTGGCCTTTTTTGTGCGCGCCTGTTTTGCAGGTGCGAACATAAAAGTTGCACTTAAGGACGATGACGACCAGAAATGAGAAATCGTTCTGATTCCGAAACTTAGGTCTCCCCTGCAACCGTTCGCCGCTCATTTACGCTTATTTGACCTATATCGGGATTAACGGTTGACACCCCGCCGTTCGCCTGTAGAATGCCGCCACACAGACGCGGGATGGAGCAGTCTGGTAGCTCGTCGGGCTCATAACCCGAAGGTCGTCGGTATAACCCGAAGGTCGTCGGTTCAAATCCGGCTCCCGCAACCAAACATCAAAAAAGGCTACTCGAAAGAGTGGCCTTTTTTGTATCTGCAGAAAAAGTCCTTTCGCAACAATGATCTGTCACAGTGTCGTGAAGCGTCAGGGATCATCAGACTGTTGAGTTCAGACTATTCTGCAACTCAGGCAGCACCCTCTACGACTCATGACAGGCCATCGCCGCAAACCGGTGAGAGGCGTTAATATTCGTGATTATTTTTTTCTACAGGGATTGGTAACTTGGCTCGATACCTCCATCCTGTCGCGCACAATCCAAGAGGTGATTGATGCGCGCCAACTCGTCTGATCCACAAGACACCGTCACAGCGACACAACCGATCAAGGCCGGGCGTTTGCACCTGCTCGATCTGATCAGCAAATACCGTCAGCCCATTGGCCTGGCGGTCACGCTGCTGTTGTTCGCGATCGCGCTGATTGCCTGTCGTCATTTGTTGAGCGAACTCGACCTGTACGCTTTGCATGACTCGATTCTGGAAGTCCCGAAACCGGCACTGCTGGGCGCACTGGGTGCGACTATCGTCGGTTTCATCATTTTGCTCGGCTACGAATGGTCGGCCAGCCGCTATGCGGGGGTGACGCTGGCGCCGCGTATCCTCGCACTCGGCGGTTTCACTGCCTTTGCCATCGGCAACGCCATTGGCCTTTCGATGCTCTCGGGGGGCTCGGTTCGCTACCGTTTATATGCACGTCATGGTCTGGGGGCTTCAGAAGTCGCTCACATGACGTTGTTTGCCAGCCTCTCGCTCGGTTGCGCCCTGCCACCGCTGGCCGCGCTGGCGACCCTCAGTGACCTGCCGGCCGCCTCCACCGCCCTGGGTCTGTCCGAGACATTGCTCGGCGCGATTGCCGCTGCGGTCCTGCTGCTCTTTAGTGTGCTGGCCATCGGCATCTACCGCCGTCGTCTGCCGGAACAGCCGTCACCAGACAACCTGCTGGTCAAAGTCGGCCGCCGCACCCTGCGCCTGCCCGGTCGCCGCCTGACCTTCCTGCAACTGATCATCACCGCCCTGGACGTGGCAGCCGCCGCGACCGTGCTCTATCTGTTGCTGCCAGAAGCGCCACCCTTCGGCGCCTTCCTGTTGGTGTACTTGCTGGCACTGGCCGCTGGCGTGCTCAGCCACGTGCCGGGCGGGGTGGGCGTGTTCGAAGCGATCCTGCTGGCGGCCTTTGCCGATTCTCTCGGCGCGGCGCCACTGGCCGCCGCCCTGCTGCTGTATCGACTGATTTATGTAGTGCTGCCCCTGCTGGTCGCCTGCATCTTCCTGCTGATTAATGAAGGCCAGCGCCTGTTTCAGTCGCGCCAGTCCCTGCGCGCAGCGTCCGGTCTCGCCGCACCGATTCTCGCGGTGCTGGTGTTCCTGTCCGGCGTGGTGCTGCTGTTTTCCGGCGTGACCCCGGAAATTGACACCCGGCTGGAACACATCGGTTTCCTCATCCCGCATCGCTTGGTGGATGCCTCGCACTTTGGCGCCAGCTTGATTGGCGTGCTGTGCCTGTTGCTCGCGCAGGGCTTGCGTCGGCGCCTGTCTGCGGCCTGGATGCTGACCACCATTTTGCTGCTGGTCGGCGCCCTGCTCTCCCTGCTCAAGGGTTTTGACTGGGAAGAAGCCTGCCTGATGACCCTCATCGCCAGCTTGCTGGGGGTTTTCCGTCGCTCGTTCTATCGCCCGAGCCGCCTCACCGAACTGCCGTTCTCGCCGCTGTATCTGGTGTCCAGCCTGTGCGTGCTGGGTGCCTCGATCTGGCTGCTGCTGTTTGCGTATCAGGACGTTCCGTACAGCCATCAACTCTGGTGGCAGTTCACCCTCGATGCCGATGCCCCGCGTGGCTTGCGCTCGCTGCTGGGCGCCGCCGTGCTGCTGGTCGTGGTGTCCCTGACGTGGCTGCTGCGCACCGCCCGCCCGGTCATTCACTTGCCAACGCCCGATGAACTGGACCGCGCGGTAAAGATTCTCATGAGTTCCTCTCAACCGGATGGCGGCCTCGCCCTGACCGGTGACAAGGCGCTGCTGTTCCACCCTAACGACGAGGCGTTTCTGATGTACGCCCGCCGTGGGCGCAGCCTGGTGGCGCTGTACGACCCGATCGGCCCCACCCAGCAACGGGCGGAAATGATCTGGCAGTTCCGCGACCTCTGCGACGTCCACCACGCCCGCCCCGTGTTCTATCAGGTGCGTGCCGAGAACCTGCCGTACTACATGGACATCGGCCTGACCGCGATCAAGCTCGGCGAAGAAGCCCGGGTCGATCTGCATCGCTTTGATCTCGAAGCCAAGGGCAAAGAGATGAAAGACCTGCGCTACACCTGGAACCGCGGCACCCGCGATGGCTTGTCGCTGGAGATCTTTGAGCCGGGCCACGCGCCGATGGATGAGCTCAAGGTGATTTCCGATGCCTGGCTGACCGGCAAGAACGTGCGCGAGAAAGGCTTCTCGCTGGGGCGTTTCAGCGATGATTACCTCAAGCACTTCCGCATTGCCGTGATCCGTTTCGAAGATCGCCCGGTCGCGTTCGCCAACTTGCTCGAGACTTATGGCCATGACCTGGCCAGCCTCGACCTGATGCGTGCGCACCCGGACGCGCCCAAACTGACCATGGAGTTCATGATGGTCGGCCTGATTCAACATTATAAAAATCATGGATACGCGCGTTTCAGCCTGGGCATGGTGCCGCTGTCGGGGTTGCAACCCCGTCGTGGTGCACCGCTGACCCAGCGCCTGGGCTCGATGGTTTTCCGCCGTGGTGAGCAGCTCTACAACTTCCAAGGCTTGCGCCGCTTCAAAGACAAGTTCCAGCCTGACTGGGAACCCCGTTATATGGCCGTGCCCGCCGGACTCGATCCGCTGGTAGCCCTGGCCGATACTGCTGCCCTGATTGCGGGCGGCTTGACTGGATTGGTGAAACGCTGATGATTCAACGCTCCTTGCGGTACGTACTGGCCACACTGGTAGTGCTGGCCCTGATTCTCGGTGGCGGTTACTGGTACCTGAAACGCCCGGCACCGGCTCCGACGCTCGAACTGCTGACGCCGGCCGATGGCGCGGCGATGACCCGTGTGATTCCCGGCACTACGCCGAAAGCCCAGGTACTGGTGGCGGTCAATGAAGAGCAGAAGCTCAGCGACCAGCAGCTGATGACCCTGAGCCGCTCCAGTTCGGCGCAGATTGTCCAGGTGATCCTGCCCAAAGATTGCCTGCTGCAAAGCCGCGCCCTGCAATCGGGCCTGAGAGAACTCAAAGGCCCGGCGACCCTGGTCAGCGGCATCGGCCCTGGCGCCGTGCTGGCGTGGCGCTGGTTGTCCGAACAGAAGAGCGACAAGGCCCAGGCCGTTTCCGTCGACCTGGCCCTGGAAAAACCGGGCTGCACTCACCTGCTGCCGAAAAGCGCCTCCCACGGCCACTGGCTGGTGGCGTGGAACGACAACCCGGACGACACCAGCGCCGGCTTCGTGCGCGATCAACCCAACGCCGAAACCAGCATCAGCGACTACGACATCAACCTGCCGCAAGTGCTGAACAACGAACTGCGCAAGATCCTCGTCGGTGGCGACAAAGCCGCCGGTGGCCTGCAGATCCCTGTTGTTGAAGTACCGGCCGGCCAGGCCAAGGACACCGTCACCCTGTTCCTTTCCGGCGACGGCGGCTGGCGTGACCTTGACCGTGACGTAGCGGGCGAGATGGCCAAGATCGGTTACCCGGTGGTCGGCATCGACACCCTGCGCTACTACTGGCAGCACAAGAGCCCGGAGCAAAGCGCCCTGGACCTCGCCGAACTGATGCAGCACTACCGGCAGAAATGGGGCACCAAGCGCTTCATCCTGACCGGTTACTCGTTCGGCGCTGACGTACTGCCGGCGATCTACAACCGCCTGGCCGAATCGGAACAGCAACGCATCGACGCCATCATCCTCCTGGCCTTCGCCCGCACCGGCAGCTTCGAAATCGAAGTCGAAGGCTGGCTCGGCAACGCCGGCAAAGAAGCCGCCACCGGCCCGGAAATGGCCAAGCTGCCACCGGAAAAAGTGGTGTGCATCTACGGTGAAGAAGAAGTCGACGAAAGCGGCTGCACCGACAAGACCGCCGTGGGTGAGGCGATGAAACTGCCTGGCGGCCACCACTTCGACGAGAACTACCCGGCGCTGGCCCAGCGAATAGTGGACATCATCGTCAAGCGACAGGCCAAGGAAGACGCGACGGCGCAGGAGTGATCTGAGCGTCGCCACGAAAAAGCCCCCGCAGCTGTTTGGTTGCGGGGGCTTTTTTACATGTGCAAACGTGAAGTGCTTTCAGCTAGTAGACGGTATGTCGAACTCGACCTCGACTCCATTTTCCTAAATGTCTTGACTCTTCATCAAGCTAGAAAGTCCAAGTGTCCACATTCCATAAAACGTGGACACTTTTGTTATTGGAAAAATCGAGCCGTCAACACCGTTCAATAGATCCTGACCTCTCGACCGAACCAAACAAAGACCGAATCAGAAGAAAAACTGCCCCAGAGCAAGTAACACCGCTCCCACATTGAGTCTCCGTCGTCTTCAAGTTATGTGTTCGGACACAAAAAAGCCCCCGCTACCTTCACGGCAACGGAGGCTTCTACTTATAGGCGACGCTCTGCGGCGTCATAGACCTCTTCATCACGTCGGGCTCCGACTGCGACGATCAGTACCTGAATGGCCTTGCCATCGACTCGATAAACAATTCGTGTGTCGCCTGTACGGATCCGTCTGCAACCTGCAAGACTGGCTCTTAGGGGCTTGCCGCTCTTATCTGGCTCACCATTGATAATCCGCTCTTCGATCACATCAAGAATGCGGTTCGCCGCCACAGCTCCCAGCAGATCCAGATCCTTCTGAACCTCCGGATGATAGATAACGCCCCAAACCATCCACAGCTCCTTTAGTCTTTCTTGGCGTACCGCGCCCGCATATCGTCGTGGCTGACAACCTTGGCCTGATCAAAACCGATCAGTCGCTCTCGAGCCGCCGCTTCAACCCGAAGGTCCTCGAGCTCGTCGAGCATTTCCTGATACGCATCGACATTGATAATGACCGCTGCGGGTTGGTTGTCTTTGAAAATGACCAGTCGTTCAGTGGCTCGGCTGGAAATCTCCTTTAGCCTCGCACTGAACCCCCTGACCATTGCAGTCACCGAAATTGCTTGGTCAGCACGCTCCAGTAATGCCGTCATACTCACCTCTCTACACAATCATGCAAATTTGAACACACAGTTCTACGCAGAGTATTGCGTTGAATTAGACATACAGCAAGCTGCAAAAAATGCGAGTTTCTCATCCAGCGTTTTTCACCCTGAGAAAAAGTGAGCCGAAGGACGTGTAAACGCTCCCGCCGTGTTTAGTTTCGTTTACTTCTGATGTCGCAATATCAGATGACGCCCGCAGACCTTGTAGGCAAACTCCGAATCTCGCGTTTGGGCACTTTGCCGCCTTGTTGCGCTTTTCTTTGACGGGATAGTCTGGGGACGTCGCTGCAGATGCAGTGATCGGGTGTGGTAACCCGGCAAAGCAAAGTGCAACAGCGTTCCCAACACGATTTCATGCGTTTTCGCCTGTAATCCAGTGTCATGGCGGCTGTGCGTGGGAGACCTTCGGGTCTGCCGGTTCCTTTGCTCTTCCGGTTTACCACCCTGCGTACAGCTGCCACCCATTCGTGTGGTAACGAACGTGGCAGCTCCTCGTTTTAAGGAGCGAAACAATGAGCAAAACAGATCCGTCCGCGATTTCAGATTTAAAAACCATCGGCTTCACCCCCCTCATCTACTGCTCGGATCAAGCGCTATTCAACGTCCGCGCCGGCGTCCCCATCGTTGATGCCTTGTCACAAGCCTCTGACCTGCTATTCCTTGGCAAATCATTCGCCGAGGATGCTGCCTACGCAAGAGACACCGACCGCCATGCCTGGGCCGCGCATTACCTGACGGCGATGGGTAAGGCAGTGATTGATGATGTGCTGAAGGTCCTGACCCCGCGGCCAGCCCGGACAAAAACCGAGTCCGAAGAAGAACTGCCCCAAAGCAAATAACACCGCAAATCCAATGTGGGAGCGGGCTTGCTCGCGAAGGCGGTATCTCAGTCAATACATACAGTGACTGACACACCGCCTTCGCGAGCAAGCCCGCTCCCACATTGAGTCTCCGTCGTCTTCAAGTTATGTGTTCGGACACAAAAAAGCCCCCGCCACCTTCACGGCAACGGGGGCTTTTTGTTGGGGCTTACATTTCTACCTGAGTACCCAGCTCAATCACCCGGTTCAACGGCAGATTAAAGAAGCGCAAATTGCCATTGGCATTCTTCAACATGAACGCAAACAACCCTTCTCGCCAACGGGCCATGCCTTCCAGCTTGGAGGCTATCACCGTCTCGCGGCTGAGGAAGTAGGTGGTGCGCATCGGGCTGAAGTCCAGGTCATCGAGATGACACAGTTTCAGCGCTTGCGGTACGTCAGGTTCGTCGACGAAGCCGAAGTGCAGGATCACCCGGAAGAACCCTTCACCGTAGGCATCGACTTCGAAGCGGCGGGTCGGCGGTACGCGCGGGATGTCTTCGTAGACCACGGTCAGCAGCACCACTTGCTCGTGCAACACCTGGTTATGCAGCAGGTTGTGCAACAGCGCGTGCGGTACCGCGTCAGGGCGTGCGGTCAGGAACACGGCGGTGCCCTGCACGCGATGCGGCGGTTGCACCGCGATACTGCTGATGAAAATCGGCAGGGGCAGGCCACCTTCGTCCATACGCTCGACCAGCAGTTGCTTGCCGCGTTTCCAGGTGGTCATCAGCACGAACAGCGCGATACCGGCGATCACCGGGAAGGCGCCGCCCTGGACGATCTTCGGCACGTTGGCGGCGAAGTACAGGCCGTCCACCAGCAGGAAGCCGATTAACACTGGCACAGCAAGAAGCGGTGGCCATTTCCACAGCAGCAATATCACCGCCGACACCAGGATAGTGGTCATCAGCATGGTGCCAGTCACCGCCACACCATAGGCCGAGGCCAGCGCGCCGGAGGATTCGAAACCCAACACCAGAAGAATCACGCCGACCATCAGCGCCCAGTTCACCGCGCCAATGTAGATCTGGCCTTGTTCGGCGCTGGAGGTGTGCTGAATGTGCATACGTGGAATGTAACCGAGCTGAATCGCCTGACGAGTCAGGGAGAACGCACCGGAAATGACCGCTTGCGAGGCAATCACCGTGGCCAGGGTCGACAGCCCGACCAACGGAATCAACGCCCAGCTTGGTGCCAACAGGTAGAACGGGTTACGAGCGGCTTCCGGATCACCCAGCAGCAGCGCGCCTTGGCCGAAGTAGTTCAGCACCAGCGCCGGCAGCACGAGGATGAACCAGGCGCGGGCAATCGGCTTGCGGCCGAAGTGGCCCATGTCGGCGTACAGCGCTTCGGCGCCGGTCAATGCCAGCACGACCGCGCCGAGGATCGCCACGCCCATGCCCGGGTGCTGGGTGAAGAAACGCACGCCCCAGACCGGGTTCAGCGCTTGCAACACCTCTGGGTGCTGCATGATCCCGTAGACGCCCAGCGCCCCCAGCACCACAAACCAGGTGACCATGATCGGCCCGAACAGAATGCCGATTCGCGCCGTACCGTGGCTCTGGATCAGGAACAGCGCCACCAGCACGACCAACGACAGCGGGACCACCCAGTGATCGATGCCATCGAACGCCAGCCCGAGACCTTCAATCGCCGAGAGGACGGAAATCGCCGGGGTGATCATGCTGTCGCCGTAGAACAGCGCCGCACCGATCAGTCCGCAGACCACCAGCAACGCTCGCAACTTGGGATACCCCGACGCCGCCCGTCTGGCCAACGCCGTCAGGGCCATGATCCCCCCCTCGCCCTGGTTGTCGGCGCGCAGCACGAACATCATGTACTTGATCGAGACGACCCAGACCAGCGACCAGAAGATCAGCGCCAGTATTCCCAGCACGCCGTCATGGTTGACCGGCACGCCGTAGCCGCCGGAAAACACTTCTTTGAGGGTGTACAACGGGCTTGTGCCGATATCGCCGTAAACCACCCCGACCGCCGCCACCAGCATGCCGATCGGCTTCGCCGCCGAATGCCCGGCGCTCGCTGCCTGACTACTTGCCTGACCCATCCACCACTCCTACTACCCAGAACGGACTTCTTTGGAAGAAGCACTATGCTTTGCCACGCAGCATGCGCTGTTTTACTTCAGGTTACAGACGATATGTTGACTGTAAATATTTGGTAAAGCCTAACGGCGCGAAGCATAGCGCAGCACTCGTCGTATTTCCCTGCATAAAGCTGGTCAAGTGAACGACTGATCGCTAGAATTGCGCACTTTTTGATCAGAGGCGCAGAAAAGCGCCCGTTTGTCGCCTTGCCGACTCGGCTGGAGGCGTCACAAATACCGAGGTTAGACATGTCCACCACTCCTGCGCCGGCCAATCCAAAGGTTGGCTTCGTATCCCTGGGTTGCCCCAAAGCACTGGTCGACTCCGAGCGCATCCTTACCCAGCTGCGCATGGAAGGCTATGACGTTGTGTCCACTTACGAGGACGCCGACGTCGTGGTGGTCAACACCTGCGGTTTCATCGACTCGGCCAAGGCTGAGTCGCTGGAAGTGATCGGCGAAGCCATCAAGGAAAACGGCAAGGTCATCGTGACCGGCTGCATGGGCGTCGAAGAAGGCAACATTCGCAAGGTGCACCCGAGCGTTCTGGCCGTGACCGGTCCGCAGCAGTACGAGCAAGTGGTCAATGCTGTGCACGACGCCGTGCCGCCGCGTCAGGATCACAACCCGCTGATCGACCTGGTGCCGCCGCAAGGCATCAAGCTGACCCCGCGCCACTACGCCTACCTGAAGATTTCCGAAGGCTGCAACCACAGCTGCAGCTTCTGCATCATCCCCTCGATGCGCGGCAAACTGGTCAGCCGTCCGGTCGGTGACGTGCTCGACGAAGCCCAGCGCCTGGTCAAGGCCGGCGTCAAAGAGCTGTTGGTGATTTCGCAAGACACCAGCGCTTACGGCGTCGATGTGAAATACCGCACCGGTTTCTGGAACGGCGCGCCGGTGAAAACCCGCATGACCGAACTCTGCGAAGCCCTCAGCTCCCTCGGCGTCTGGGTTCGCCTGCACTACGTTTACCCGTACCCGCACGTCGACGAGCTGATCCCGTTGATGGCCGCCGGCAAGATCCTGCCGTACCTGGACATCCCGTTCCAGCACGCCAGCCCGAAAGTCCTGAAAGCCATGAAACGCCCGGCCTTCGAAGACAAGACCCTGGCGCGCATCAAGAACTGGCGCGTGATCTGCCCGGACCTGATCATCCGTTCGACCTTCATCGTCGGCTTCCCTGGCGAAACCGAAGAAGACTTCCAGTACCTGCTGGACTGGCTGACCGAAGCGCAACTCGATCGCGTCGGCTGCTTCCAGTACTCGCCCGTCGAAGGCGCCCCGGCCAACCTGTTGGACGCGGCCATCGTGCCGGACGACGTCAAGCAAGACCGTTGGGACCGCTTCATGGCGCACCAGCAAGCGATCAGCTCGGCGCGTCTGCAACTGCGCATCGGCCGTGAAATCGAAGTGTTGGTGGACGAAGTCGACGAGCAAGGCGCGGTTGGCCGTTGCTTCTTCGACGCCCCGGAAATCGACGGTAACGTGTTCATCGACAACGGCAGCAACTTGAAGCCGGGCGACAAAGTCTGGTGCAAAGTGACCGACGCCGACGAATACGACCTGTGGGCTGAACAGATCTAAACGCAAAAAATACGAAAAGCCCCGCTCTCTTGACGAGATGCGGGGCTTTTTTACGTCTATCGTTTTGTGTGAGAAAGGACTCGCACACTCCACTGCATATAGGGCATCCGGCCATGCGCCATCATTCGGTCATCCACACCCCGAAACACAGTGATTACGAAGAACTCACCCGAGTCTGGGAAGACTCGGTGCGCGCCACCCACGATTTTCTGCCGAACAGTTACATCCTGTTGCTCAAGGACCTGGTGCTGACGCGCTACCTCGATGCGGTGATGCTGATTTGCACCAAAGACCCGCGCCAGCGCATCACCGGGTTCGCCGGGGTGGCGGCCGGCAAGATCGAAATGCTCTTCATCGATCCGGCCCACCGCGGCCAGGGCCTGGGCAAACAGTTGCTACGCTATGCCATGGAGCACATGAATGCCGACGAACTGGACGTCAACGAACAGAACCCGCAAGCGCTGGGGTTTTACTTCAAACAAGGCTTCGAAGTGATTGGCCGTTCCGAGTTCGACGGCATGGGGCAGCCTTATCCGCTGTTGCACATGCGTTTGCGCCAAAATCAGCAGAATTCGCGGCATGGCTGACACAACCCAGAACAAGTGTGGGAGCGGGCTTGCTCGCGAAAGGGCCATCAGTTTCAACATCAATGCTGACTGAAAAACCGCTTTCGCGAGCAAGCCCGCTCCCACAAAAAGCCGAACCTCGCAAATGGAGCCGGGATTAACCGGCGCCAGGCAGGTACAATGCCCACCCCTTTTTTGTTACGGCCCTGTCATGACTGACCCGATTCGTCTCTCCAAACGCCTCATCGAACTCGTCGGCTGTTCCCGTCGGGAGGCTGAGCTGTTCATCGAGGGCGGCTGGGTGACCGTGGACGGTGAAGTCATCGACGAGCCGCAATTCAAGGTCGGCACGCAAAAAGTCGAACTCGATCCCGAAGCCAAGGCCACTGCGCCAGAGCCGGTGACTATCCTCTTGAACGTGCCCGTGGGCATGGACGCGGACACCGCCATGGCCACCCTGAGCGCCGAGACCCTGAGCAAAGAACACCGCTTCAGCAAACGTCCGCTCAAGGGCCATTTCCTGCGCCTGACCGCCAGCACCGACCTGCAGGCCAACGCCAGCGGTTTGCTGGTGTTCACCCAGGACTGGAAGATTCTGCGCAAACTCGCGGCCGATGCCAGCAAGATCGAGCAAGAGTATGTGGTCGAGGTTGAAGGCGACATGGTGGCTCACGGCCTCAACCGCCTGAACCACGGCCTGACGTACAAGGGCAAGGAACTGCCACCGGTCAAAGCCAGCTGGCAGAACGAAAACCGCCTGCGCTTTGCGATGAAGAACCCGCAACCGGGCGTGATCGCCCTGTTTTGCCAGGCCGTCGGCCTGAAGGTCGTCGCCATCCGCCGTATCCGCATCGGCGGCGTGTCCATCGGCAAAGTGCCGCTGGGACAATGGCGCTACCTGTCCGGCAAAGAGAAGTTCTAAGGCTTCTCCCGCCGCCACACATTCCGGCGCCGCTGTTTGCTGCGGCGCCCACTGCTGAATATCAGGATTGCACACCATGATTCATAACGACGTATTGCGCAGCGTTCGCTACATGCTGGACATCAGCGACAAGAAAGTCATCGAGATCATCAAGCTCGGCGGCATGGACGTGTCCATGGAAGACCTGCTGACGTACCTCGACAAGAAAGAAGAAGACGAAGAAGGTTTCGTCCGCTGCCCGGATGAAGTCATGGCGCACTTCCTCGATGGCCTGGTGATCTTCAAGCGCGGCAAGGACGAAAGCCGTCCGCCGCAGCCGATCGAAGTCCCGGTGACCAACAACATCATCCTGAAGAAGCTGCGCGTGGCCTTCGAATTGAAAGAAGACGACATGCACGCGATCCTCAAGGCTGCCGAGTTCCCGGTGTCCAAGCCGGAGCTGAGCGCGCTGTTCCGCAAGTTCGGCCACACCAACTACCGCACCTGTGGCGACCAGTTGCTGCGCAACTTCCTCAAAGGCCTGACCCTGCGCGTTCGCCCGCAGTAAGCGCCTGCCAGCCTTGAGTCGCACCCAGCGGCTCAAGGCCAGGCTGTATGGCCCCCCATTCCTCGCAAAAATAGTGGCTCCGCTGACGGCGGCTGACGACTAGGGTGTATTAACCCTCAGCGCTCAGGATTTGCCATGCACCCGTACTTTTCCCTGCAAGGCCGCACCGCACTCGTGACCGGCGGCACCCGTGGTATCGGCAAAATGATCGCCAAGGCTTATGTCGAAGCCGGCGCCACTGTGTACGTCTGCGCCCGGGATGCTGAAGCCTGCCGGCAAACGGCAGACGAGTTGAGCGCATTCGGACGCTGCCAGGGTCTAGCGGCCAACCTGGCCACCGAAGAAGGCGTGCTTCAACTGGCCACGCGCCTGGGCGAGCAGATCACCCATCTGGATATTCTGGTGAACAACGCCGGCACCACCTGGGGCGCTCCGCTCGAAAGCTATCCGGTCAAAGGCTGGGAAAAGGTCATGCAGCTCAACGTGACGTCGGTATTCAACTGCATTCAGCAGTTTTTGCCGCTGTTGCGCAAAGCCGGCTCCGGAGCCAATCCGGCGCGGATCATCAACATCGGCTCGGTGGCCGGGATTTCGTCCTTTGGTGAGCAGGCGTATGCCTACGGGCCGAGTAAAGCGGCCCTGCACCAATTGTCGCGGATTCTGGCGCGAGAGCTGGTGAGCCAGCACATCAACGTCAACGTGATTGCGCCGGGGCGTTTCCCGAGCAAGATGACCCAGCACATTGGCAATGATGAACAGGCGCTGGCGCAGGATACGGCGCTGATACCGATGAAGCGTTGGGGCCGGGAGGAAGAGATGGCGGCGCTGGCGATCAGTCTGGCGAGTACGGCGGGGGCGTATATGACCGGGAATGTTATTCCTTTGGATGGTGGGTTTAGTCTTTAGATCGGCGGCGCGGCCATCGCGGGCAAGCCACGCTCCCACAGGGGAATGCATTTCAAACCGTGGGAGCGTAGCTTGCCCGCGATGGCGGACTGACAGGCACCACCGATCCTTTGACCGCTCGGGTTATCATGCCCACCCTGCCCCCGCCTCGACCCCAGACCATGACCTACAGCGTTTCTCCCATCGGCTTCGTGCGCTCCTGCTTCAAGGAGAAATTCGCCATCCCGCGCCAGCCGCAACTGGCCCCGGCCGCTCGCGGTGTTCTGGAATTGGTTGCGCCGTTCGATCAAGGTGATGCAGTGCAAGGCCTGGAACAGGTCAGTCACGTCTGGCTGCTGTTCCTGTTCCATCAGGCCCTGGAAGAAAAACCGCGCTTGAAAGTCCGCCCGCCGCGCCTGGGCGGCAACAAATCCATGGGCGTATTTGCCACCCGCGCCACGCACCGGCCCAACGGCATCGGTCAATCCGTGGTCAAGCTGGACAAGGTCGAAGCCAATCGCCTGTGGATATCCGGTATCGACTTGCTGGACGGCACGCCGATTCTCGACATCAAACCCTACGTGCCTTATGCCGACATCATCGACAGCGCCTCCAACAGCATCGCCAGCGCCGCGCCGCAGCTGATTCCCGTGCAGTGGACGGATACCGCGCTGCAACAGGCTCATGGCCATGCTCAGCGCCTTGAAGAGCCGCTGGTGGCGTTGATCGAGCAATGTCTGGCACAAGACCCACGCCCGGCGTACCAGATTCCTACGCCCGAGCGCGAATATGGCGCGCAGTTCTGGGACTTGGATGTGCGTTGGCATTATCCCGAGGCCGGGGTTATCCGCGTTCTCGAAGTCATCCCCGCGAATACCTGAGCACCAGAAACAACTGTGGGAGCGAGCCTGCTCGCGAAGGGGCCGTGTCAGTCCACATTAAGTTGACTGTCACACCGCTTTCGCGAGCAGGCTCGCTCCCACAGGGAAGCAGAGCGTTTGTTTACTTCTCGACGAACGCTCGCTCGATCAGGTAATCACCCGGCTCGCGCATCCGCGGCGACACTTTCAGGCCGAAGCTGTTCAGCACTTCGCTGGTCTCGTCGAGCATGCTCGGGCTGCCGCACAGCATGGCGCGGTCGTCCTGCGGGTTGATCGGTGGCAGACCGATGTCGCTGAACAGCTTGCCGCTGCGCATCAGGTCGGTCAGGCGACCTTCGTTCTCGAACGGCTCGCGGGTCACAGTCGGGTAGTAGATCAACTTGTCACGCAGGGCATCGCCGAAGAACTCGTTCTGCGGCAGGTGCTCGGTGATGAACTCGCGGTAAGCGACTTCGTTGACGTAACGTACGCCGTGGCACAGGATCACTTTTTCGAAACGCTCGTAGGTTTCCGGGTCCTGGATGACGCTCATGAACGGCGCCAGACCGGTACCGGTGCTGAGCAGGTACAAATGTTTGCCAGGCTTCAAGTCATCCAGCACCAGGGTACCGGTAGGCTTCTTGCTGATGATGATCTCGTCGCCTTCCTTCAGATGCTGCAACTGGGAAGTCAGCGGGCCATCAGGCACTTTGATGCTGAAGAACTCGAGATGCTCTTCCCAGTTCGGGCTGGCAATCGAGTAAGCGCGCATAAGCGGGCGGCCGTTGGGCTGTTGCAGGCCGATCATCACGAACTGACCGTTCTCGAAGCGCAGGCCCGGATCGCGGGTGCACTTGAAGCTGAACAGAGTGTCGTTCCAGTGATGAACACTGAGGACACGCTCGTGGTTCATGTTGCTCATGTACGTGGGACTCCTGGAGATTTTGCCTGCGCCGATGATGTGCGCAATTGCATCGCATTCTAAAGGCAGAGACAATATCTGTTAAATGGATTATTAAGATAAGGGTTATCGGTTATATCGATATGCGATTTACTCTCCGTCAACTTCAAGTATTCGTCGCCGTCGCCCAGCAGGAAAGCGTATCCCGTGCTGCAGGCCTGCTCAACCTTTCGCAATCGGCGGCGAGCACCTCGATCACCGAACTGGAGCGCCAGTCCAGCTGCCAGCTGTTCGACCGCGCCGGCAAACGGCTGAGCCTTAACGCCCTCGGCAAACAGCTGCTGCCCCAAGCCGTGGCCCTGCTCGATCAGTCCAAGGAAATCGAAGACCTGCTCAACGGCAAGTCCGGTTTCGGCTCATTGGCGGTCGGCGCGACCCTGACCATCGGCAATTACCTGGCCACCCTGCTGATCGGCAGCTTTATGCAGCGTCACCCGGAAAGCCAGGTGAAGCTGCACGTACAGAACACTGCCAATATCGTGCAACAAGTCGCCCACTACGAAATTGATCTGGGTCTAATTGAAGGCGACTGCAGCCATCCGGACATCGAAGTGCAGAGCTGGGTCGAGGATGAGCTGGTGGTGTTCTGCGCACCGCAGCATCCATTGGCCAAACGCGGCATCGCGACCATGGAAGAGCTTAGTCACGAGGCGTGGATATTACGCGAGCAAGGCTCTGGCACGCGGCTGACCTTCGACCAGGCCATGCGTCACCATCGCAGCTCGCTGAATATCCGCCTCGAACTGGAACACACCGAAGCGATCAAGCGCGCGGTGGAGTCAGGATTGGGGATTGGGTGTATTTCACGGCTGGCACTGCGCGATGCGTTCCGCCGTGGCAGCCTGGTGCCGGTGGAGACACCGGATCTGGACCTGGCGCGGCAGTTCTACTTCATCTGGCACAAACAGAAATATCAGACGTCGGCGATGCGCGAGTTCCTCGATCTGTGCCGCGCTTTCACCGCAGGGGTTCAGCGCAGCGACGAGATCGTTCTGCCGAACATCGCTTAAAGCAGAATCACCGCCCAGACCAGCGCGATCATGCTCAGCGCCACGAATTGAGCAGCGCTGCCCATGTCCTTGGCGTTCTTGGACAGCGGGTGCAATTCCAGGGAAATGCGGTCGATGGCCGCTTCCACCGCCGAATTCAGCAACTCGACGATCAGCGCCAACAGGCAGACAGCGATTAACAGCGCCTGCTCGACACGGCTGACGTTCAAGAAGAACGACAGCGGAATCAGGATGACGTTGAGCAACACCAGTTGGCGAAAGGCCGCTTCGCCGGTGAAGGCTGCGCGCAGGCCATCCAGCGAATAACCGGAGGCATTGAGGATACGCTTGAGGCCGGTTTGGCCTTTGAAAGGTGACATAGAGTGGGCAACTGACCAGATAGGAATGGGAACGCTAGATCAAGCAAAGTCAAAATAGCGTGAACATGTAGCCGTTTAGTGGCTCGAAATTGACTCAAGTTGTTGCAAGAGCAACGCAGCCTGGGTCCGGGTCCGCACATTCAGCTTGCGGAAAATCGCCGTGACATGGGCTTTGATCGTTGCTTCGGAGACACTCAGCTCGTAAGCAATCTGTTTGTTCAGCAAGCCTTCGCAGACCATGGTCAACACCCGGAATTGCTGGGGTGTCAGGCTCGCGAGGCCCTCGCTGGCGGCCTTTGCTTCATCGGAAACGCTGACCGATTCAAATGCTTGCGGCGGCCAGAATACGTCGCCGTCCAGCACGGCACGCACCGCTTTCTGGATCACGCTCAGGTCGCTGGATTTTGGAATGAACCCACTGGCGCCGAACTCACGGGACTTGACCATGATCGACGCTTCTTCCTGCGCGGACACCATCACCACCGGAATTTGCGGGTACTGACCGCGCAACAGCACGAGCCCGGAAAAACCGTAGGCACCGGGCATGTTCAAGTCCAGCAGCACCAGATCCCAATCGGATTTTTCATCCAGGCGGGCTTCCAGTTCGGCAATGCTCGCCACTTCCACCAGACGAACATCCGGGCCCAGGCCCAGGGTCAAGGCCTGATGCAGCGCGCTACGAAACAGCGGGTGATCATCGGCAATCAGGATTTCGTATGTGGCCATTTTTCAAATGATCCTGTTTTTCAAACGACTCAAGGCACAGCCACGGAGCTGCACCAACGGGGCACGTTCAACGCCAATAACAGCTAAAAACGGCGTATCAAACCTGGCCGCGCCCCAATCGGCGCCAAGCATGCCCAGCGAAGACTGGGTGGTCAAGGTGCATGGGCAGTACAGTTCTTTGCAGTATGGGCGACAATCAGCAGATGGCTGGGGCCGAGCTTTGCACGAAGGGCATCAGTTCGGCATGAGCGGGCGTGGCGACGTTCATGTCCAGCTGACGTTTCGCGTCCAGATAATGCTGGCTGAACACGTCGAAATAAGCGTCCAGCGCCGATGCCGCGGCGCTATCCCCCGCCAGATCGAGACACAGTGCAGCCACTTCGGCGGTGCACAAATGCTCGCTGCGGGTCGACCTGCGCAATCGGTATCGAGACAGTTTCTCGGGCAGCAGGCTCAGGATCGGCAAGCGATCAAAATAAGGGCTCTTGCGGAAAATCTTCCGGGCTTCTGTCCAGGTGGCGTCCAGCAGAATAAACAGCGGACGCTTCGAACTGTCCGTGTCGACCGTATTGGTGACACGTTCAGGCTCGACGTATTCACCCGGAAACACCAGATACGGCTGCCACTGCGGGTCGGCCAGCAGCGCCAACAATTGTTCATCAACCTCGGTGCGCGACCAGATAAACGCATGGTTGTCGCGTACCACGTCGGCAATCAGCCAACCGGTGTTGCTCGGTTTGAATACTTCCTTGTTGGTCATGATCAGGCACACGCCGGAACGCGCCTCGACTTGCGGGCGCCAGGCGCACAGACAATGACTCTCGATGACACGGCAGGAACGGCAACGCGGCGCCCTCCAGCCTCGGGCCTGAATCGGCTTGATCCCCTCTTCTTCTCGAGAATCGCGCAAGCGGGCCACGGCGTTGGCAGCAAAGGGCGAAATGGCAGGGTTCATCGCAGGCAGCGCCGGCAGAAGGAGGAAATCGACACGAAAAGCACTCGGCTGGGCAAAAAGTGCCGCCAGTTTATCAGAGCAGCCGGCGCAAGCCTGTACCGTCCGGAGCGTGTCCCCTATAATTCGCCGCCACTGAACGCACAGTCATGTGACGGGTCGAAGCACCAGTCACTGAACCAGGAGAGTTTCATGCTGCGCCTTATCGTTCCCACCGCTGCCATTCTGCTGGCGTCGTCCTTCAGCGCTCAGGCTGCGTCCTTGAGTGAGCAGAATCTCAACAGAGAACTGCAAAACGTCGCAGCCCAAAGCAGCGTCGGCACGCCACGGGCAATCAACGAAGACATTCTCGATCAGGGTTACACCGTCGACGGCAAGCAACTGATCAACCACCTGAGCGTGCAAAAGAGCCACGCCGACAAGATGCGTGCGGACCCTAAAGCCGTGTATTTCCAGTTGGGCGCCTCGGTTTGCAACAACCCGTCGTACCGCAAGCTGATGGCCAAGGGCGCGATCATGCGTTACGACTTCACGGAAGTGAAAACCAACAAGGCGATCGGCTCCGCCAGCTATCAGGAATCGGACTGCCCGAAAGCGGCTCCAGCCAAGAAAAAGTAATCACCCGGATTTGGCGCGCCGCTGTTCATCCTCGGCGCGCAGTTCTGCCAGCAATGCCTGCAAGTAATGTGACCGTCGCTCGGTTCCCTCCAGGCGTCGGCAGCACTCCTCTTCGAGACTCAAATGATGAGTCTCGGCTGATGACTTGAGCAATCGATACAGCTGCGTATCGATCTCCAGAATCACTCTGGCCATAACATCCCGCCTCCCTGCTCCTCGCCCTGCTTGAGCGAAAAATCCTTCAACTCTTTGAACCGCGCGTCCTGCCTTCGACGCAAAGTTGTCGTGTCGCACCTGTAGCTTAGTAAATCAGAGCGCCAGACACTCGGCGTGCGTTCAGACGAGCGGTGAAATCACCTTGCAAATCGTCAATAAGCGGTTGCCAGGAAAGACTTTGCGGCGCAATGATCAAGCCAGCGCAAATCTCTGCGAGGGTCTAGATTCATAGTGTTCACCTTCACTTTTCCGGGCTGGAAAGGGGCCGCCCGCGACGCGTCTTGTTGTACCAATTGTGCGAATGTTTCCTGCTTCAAGGGAAAACACAGCCTGTATGGAAGGAGAAATTGATGCCTTACCAACCGAATGACCTGCTAAGCCGTCATTTTGAAGAAAGCGGCCACGACCTCACCAGCAAGGTCGAAGAACAACTCAACCTGGTTTCACCCAACAGCCCCAACATCCCCATCTACCGCGACATGATCCTGACCGTGCTGCGCATGGCCCAGGAAGATCACAACCGCTGGAATGCCAAGATCACCCTTCAAGCCCTGCGCGAACTGGAGCACGCCTTCCGTGTACTCGAGCAGTTCCGCGGCCGGCGTAAAGTCACCGTGTTTGGCTCGGCCCGAACACCGATCGAACACCCGCTGTATGGTCTGGCCCGAGAACTGGGCGCGGCGCTGGCGCGCTCGGATCTGATGGTCATCACTGGCGCTGGTGGCGGCATCATGGCGGCGGCGCACGAAGGGGCCGGCAGGGATCACAGCCTGGGCTTCAACATCACCCTGCCCTTCGAGCAACATGCCAACCCCACCGTGCATGGCACCGCCAACCTGTTGCCCTTCCACTTCTTTTTCACCCGCAAGCTGTTCTTCGTCAAGGAAGCGGATGCGCTGGTCCTGTGCCCAGGCGGTTTCGGCACCCTGGATGAGGCGCTGGAAGTACTGACACTGATTCAGACCGGCAAAAGCCCATTGGTGCCGGTGGTATTACTGGACGCGCCGGGCGGCAAGTTCTGGCAAGGTGCGCTGGACTTCATCCACCATCAATTGGAGGAAAATCGCTACATCCTGCCGACCGACATGAAGCTTGTGAGCCTGGTCTACAGTGCTGAAGAAGCGGTGGAACAGATCAACCAGTTCTACAGCAACTTCCACTCCAGCCGCTGGCTCAAGCATCAGTTTGTGATTCGCATGAACCACACGCTCAGTGAGCAAGCGCTCGATCACATGCAGGAGGCATTTGCCGATCTGTGCCTGAGCGATCGCTTCCATCAGCACGCCTACAGCGGCGAAGAGCACGATGAAGCGCAGTTCAGCCACCTGGCGCGACTGGCCTTCAACTTCAACGCGCGTAATCATGGTCGCCTGCGTGAACTGGTGGACTATATCAACCTGCCGGGAAACTGGGCACAGTCCAACCCCCAAACGCAGCAGCGCACGCGCAAACCCTCCAAGGTAACGTGAGGCAAAAAAAATGGCCCGCCATCGAAATAGCGGGCCATTTTTTATCAATCATCCATTCCCCGGCCACTGAACAAGCGGCTGATCATCTCCATGGAGTATCCCCGATAACTCAGGAAGCGCCCCTGCTTGGCGCGCTCCCTGGCGTCTATTGGCAGATGCCCGGAAAATTTACGCCGCCAAGTATCCTCCAGTTGCTCCTGCCAGTTGATACCGCTCTCGCGCAACGCGAGTTCGATATCGGCACGTTGCAGGCCGCGCTGGCCAAGCTCCTCGCGAATACGCAAAGGGCCGTAACCGGAACGGGCACGATAGGAAACAAAGCTTTCGAGGTAACGGGATTCGGACAACAGGCCCTCTTGCGTCAAGCGGTCGAGTGCTGTGTCGATCATCTCAGGGAGGGCGCCGCGCTGACGCAGTTTACGCGTCAGCTCGACTCGACCGTGCTCGCGTCGCGCGAGCAGGTCCATTGCAGTTCGCCGCACCGCGACGAGTGTATCGAGTACGGCAGTCATCGGATCAATCAGATATCAGCGTCAGCCAGGTCATCAGCCGTCTCTTTGACTGGCGATGCTTTGACGTCCGGTGCCGGGGTCAGCAGTTTGTCACGCAGCTGCTTCTCGAGCTTCGCGGCGATTTCCGGATTGTCTGCCAGGAACTTGGCCGAGTTGGCCTTACCCTGACCGATCTTGGTACCTTCATAGGCATACCAGGCACCGGACTTCTCGACGAAACCGTGCAGCACGCCCAGGTCGATCATCTCGCCATTGAGGTAGATGCCCTTGCCGTAAAGGATCTGGAACTCGGCCTGACGGAACGGCGAAGCCACTTTGTTCTTCACGACTTTGACGCGGGTTTCACTGCCGACGACTTCATCACCTTCTTTCACCGCGCCAGTACGACGGATGTCCAGACGAACCGACGCGTAGAACTTCAGCGCGTTACCACCAGTGGTGGTTTCCGGGCTGCCGAACATCACGCCGATTTTCATACGGATCTGGTTGATGAAGATCACCAGGCAGTTGGCGTTCTTGATGTTACCGGTGATTTTGCGCAGCGCCTGGGACATCAGACGGGCTTGCAGGCCGACGTGCATGTCGCCCATTTCGCCTTCGATTTCTGCCTTTGGCACCAGAGCGGCCACGGAGTCGACGATGATCACGTCAACGGCATTGGAACGCACCAGCATGTCGGTGATTTCCAGGGCCTGCTCGCCGGTGTCCGGCTGGGAAACCAGCAGGTCGTCGACGTTGACGCCCAGTTTGCCGGCGTACTCAGGATCAAGGGCGTGTTCGGCATCGACGAATGCGCAGGTCGCGCCGGCTTTTTGAGCCTGGGCGATCACGGACAGTGTCAGTGTGGTTTTACCGGAGGATTCAGGACCGTAGATTTCAACGATTCGGCCTTTTGGCAGGCCGCCAATGCCGAGCGCGATGTCCAGACCCAGAGAGCCAGTGGAAATAGCCGGGATCGCCTGACGGTCCTGATCGCCCATACGCATTACGGCACCCTTGCCGAATTGACGTTCGATCTGACCCAGGGCCGCAGCCAAGGCTTTCTTCTTGTTGTCGTCCATTAAAGTCCTCACGTAATCAATAAGGCCTGACGGCCAACACCTGTATAAGTAGCCAGTATTATTCCACAGCGATTCAGGATCGCCTACCCCTGATTTGAGATTTCTGTGGCGGCATGTCGCAGCAACCCCTCTAGCGCGGCCTTCACCGTTTGTCGGCGGACTTCGTCGCGGTTGCCAGGGAAGTGCTGCACCTCGCTGAACACCTGCTCACCGACGCCCCAAGCCAGCCAGACTGTGCCCACCGGCTTGCTCGCAGAGCCGCCATCCGGCCCCGCCACACCGCTGACCGCCACGGCAAAATGCGCCCGGCTCTGTTCCTGGGCGCCGCGGACCATTGCCTCGACCACCTCGCGACTGACCGCCCCCACCGTCGTAAACAACTCGAGCGGCACGTTCAATTGCTGGGTTTTCTGCCGGTTGGAGTAGGTGACATATCCAGCCTCGAACCACGCCGAACTCCCCGGAATACGGGTGATCGCCTCGCTAATCCCCCCGCCCGTGCAGGATTCGGCGGCCGTGACGTGGGCATTGAGCACCTGCAAGCGTCTGCCCAGTTCAGCGGCCAGTTGGGTGATTTCTTTCACGGTCATCTCCTGAGCGAGCGGAAGCGGAATGAGAACTACCGTACACGAGCGTATCGCGCTTGCAAGGCGCAGGATCAATCAAGATGTGAGGGCGCAAGGGCTCTGATATAGGCCTGACAAGCCTGCAAGGCAATCAGTCCACGGTCCCCGGTGTCGGTGATGACGACAATTCGTTGAGCATGCGCCGGGGCAAGTACCGCCAATAACCCGCCAAGCGATCAGACCGAAGGCTGGCACAGCACCGCCCTCGCCCGAGCCCAGAGTTGCAGACGATCCTGCAAGCCGTTTAGCCCGCCATTGATGCGTCGGGTGATGCTGTTGAACTGGTCGTGATCGGCGAGTTCGTTAAGGCCGTTCTGCGCCCAGAACCAGGCCGCTGACTCGGCGGCCCATTGGGGTTTTTCCAACAGTTGCGGAATAAACAGCAAGCGATCATCGCCGAACAATCCAAGACTGCATTGGCGGTAGTTATCGCGGCCGGTGATCTGGATCAGGCCACGGCCGCGGTACTTTTGACCATCACCATCCTGCGCGGGCGAGTTACCCAAGCGAGAGGCCAAGGCACCGGTGTCGTATTTGCTCAGATAGTGGTCAGCGCCAAGTTCACGAACGTATTGCAGTTGCCCGGACTCATGGCCGACTTGCGCGAGGAAGACGGCGATACGTTTCGGGGTATTGATGTTGAAACGAGCCATGGCGGCATTGAGCGCAGAAATGAAAACGCCCGTTTGGACGCGGGCGTTGGGCATGATTTTTAGCAGTTGCCCATCGGTTAGCGGCATAAAAGGTCCTCGGTCAATAAACCGTTTATGGTGGATTTGAATGAACGGCACTGGCCGTGGGAGACCTGCGTCCTTGCAGGCCGGATGCCGGTCGGCACCACTGTTCGCCAATCCATTGGGCTTGAGTTTCAGCGATCCTGATGGGTGTCACGCGGGGGCACATCGCACACATCAATGCGCTTCGAAGCCCAGCGCTCGTAAAGCCCGATGGATACGTCGGCCCCAGCCATCGCTGTCAGGCAGCCAAATGCACAAGCCGCCCAGATCGACACGCCGGCTGCATACAGCAGCATGATGGCCGAGACCCCGCACACCATGCAGGCCCCGGAGCGCAAGGCCAGGCGTCGCAGCAGTGACCAGCCGCGAGCGCCGTCCTTGTCGGCGCGCCACATTTCGCCGGACACCCCACCCACCAGGGCAAGGACGATGACGAGCCAGATTGGCATGTCCAGCAACGCTAGTTGCTCGTTTGTCATGTCACGCCTCCGGGAGTGATTGATGAGTGGTTCTTTAAGCGGTGTTTTCTTGAGGTGCCTGATGGAAGGTAGGCATTCCAAAAAGCCCGGCATCGTTCCGGGCTTTTCAGTAATGCGGTCCTGCGTTGACCTTTCGGCGCTACTGGCGCGGTACGAGTCCATTCATATTGTTTTTCCGACCGCGGTCCCTGCCCGCCGGATAACTGCTTCTGGTGCTTTACGCTGCACACCCGGGTCAGTTGCCAACCCTTTGAACCGTTGAGGCCGGTTCATCGCTGCCTTTGTGGTGGAACCAAGAACTTCGTTTCGAGCTGCTTTGTTGAGCGGCTTGAGACAAAGAATATGCATGGATGCATATACAGTCAATGTACAAATGCATTTGTTTATGCATTTAGAATGCATTGGTGCATGAAAGCCCCACGAACAAAGGCTCAGGCGGTTTTTGACAGGCGGAAAAAAACCCGCTCGATGGCGGGTTTATCTGTAGGTGGCGAGGTTAGCGGGCGTACATGCCCCACCAGAAGACGTGACCGAGGATGACAATCTGCTCTTCCTGGATTTCCTGGAAGGTGTAGTCCTCGTCCGGGTGCTCATCGCGATTGAAGCTGCGCAGGCGGATACCGGTCGGCAGGCGATAGAGCTGCTTCACTCGCAATTGGCCGTTATGGTTGATCGCATAAAGGTCGCCATCAACGATGTCGCCAATCCCGCACTTGCCGGCGTTCACGCCAACGGTGGCGCCATCGCGCAGCACCGGCAACATGCTGTTGCCGCGCACCGTCACGCATTTGGCCTGGTCGAACTGCACGCCGTTGTGGCGCAAGCTGCGCTTGCCGAAGCGCAGGCTAGAGCGCTCGCTCTCTTCGATGACGAATCTTCCTGATCCAGCAGCCAATTCAACCTCGCGAAGAAAGGGGACCGATACCTCGTCGTCATCGACGGGGGTATCGTCGTCCCACAGACTTATGTCCTTGAGTTCGGAATGCACTTCATCGCGCGCGGCATGGGCGGCAGGCGCAACATCGGCACGGCCACGCAACTGATCGGTGCTCACGGCGAAGTACTCGGCGATCTTCGAGATGTGCTTATCCGAAGGATCGACGATCTTCCCGCTGAGGATCCGCGAGAGTGTGGATTGAGGCACGCCGGTGCGACGGTGAAGCTCCGTGGGGGAGATCCCGTGTTGATCGAGCAGTGCTCTTAAGACGGTAGAAACGTTGCGTTTTTGCATAACGCGCATAGTGCTTGTTCTTTTCGCCGAAAACAAATGCTGTTTTGCATAGCTCGTGCATATCCGGTGGAAATGTGCCGTGGGGCTTTCATGCCTGCGTCGGGCGGACCGCCCATGGTAATCTTGCGCCCATCGCGGAAAAGCCGGGCCGATGCCCCTCCTTTTGCCCTACATCTTTCAACGAGTCTTCCTGAATTTCCGATGAATAAAGCCATCTCCGATCTGTCTTCCCACACGCCGATGATGCAGCAGTACTGGCGCCTGAAGAACCAGCACCCTGACCAGTTGATGTTCTACCGCATGGGTGACTTCTACGAGATCTTCTACGAAGACGCGAAGAAGGCCGCCAAGTTGCTGGACATCACCCTGACTGCTCGTGGGCAGTCGGCGGGGCAAGCGATTCCGATGTGTGGGATTCCTTACCACGCCGCGGAAGGTTACCTGGCGAAACTGGTCAAGCTCGGCGAGTCGGTGGTGATTTGTGAGCAGGTCGGTGATCCGGCGACCAGTAAAGGGCCGGTGGATCGTCAGGTGGTGCGGATCATCACGCCGGGCACGGTCAGTGATGAAGCGCTGCTGGATGAGCGTCGGGACAACCTGATTGCTGCCGTGCTGGGGGACGAGCGTCTGTTCGGCCTGGCCGTGCTGGACATCACCAGTGGCAATTTCACGGTGCTGGAAATCAAGGGTTGGGAAAACCTGCTGGCGGAGCTGGAGCGGGTCAATCCGGTCGAGCTGATGATCCCGGACGATTGGCCGAAGGATCTGCCGGCGGAAAAACGTCGTGGGGTTCGTCGCCGTGCACCGTGGGATTTCGAGCGAGATTCGGCGCTGAAAAGTCTGTGCCAACAGTTTTCGACTCAAGACCTTAAAGGTTTTGGCTGCGAGAACCTGACCCTGGCCATCGGCGCTGCCGGTTGCCTGCTCAGCTACGCCAAGGAAACCCAGCGCACCGCCCTGCCGCATTTGCGCAGCCTGCGTCATGAGCGTCTGGATGACACTGTGGTGCTGGATGGCGCGAGCCGTCGCAACCTGGAACTGGACACCAACCTGGCCGGTGGTCGCGACAACACCCTGCAATCGGTAGTCGATCGCTGCCAAACCGCCATGGGCAGCCGCTTGCTGACCCGTTGGTTGAACCGTCCGCTGCGGGATTTGACCGTGTTGCTGGCGCGTCAGACCTCGATCACCTGCCTGCTCGACGGCTACCGCTTCGAGAAACTGCAACCGCAGCTCAAGGAAATCGGCGACATCGAGCGGATTCTGGCGCGGATCGGCCTGCGCAATGCCCGCCCTCGCGACCTCGCTCGTCTGCGCGATGCTCTGGGCGCTTTGCCTGAGTTGCAAGTGGCAATGACCGAGCTGGAAGCGCCGCACATCATTCAACTGGCCAAGACCACCAGCACCTACCCGGAACTGGCGGCGCTGCTGGAAAAAGCCATCATCGACAACCCGCCTGCGGTGATCCGTGACGGCGGCGTGTTGAAGACCGGTTACGACAGCGAACTCGACGATCTGCAATCGCTCAGCGAAAACGCCGGGCAGTTCCTGATTGATCTGGAAGCACGCGAGAAAGCCCGCACCGGTCTGTCGCACCTGAAGGTCGGTTACAACCGCATTCACGGCTACTTCATTGAGTTGCCGAGCAAACAGGCCGAGTCGGCGCCGGCCGACTACATCCGCCGCCAGACGCTGAAAGGTGCCGAGCGTTTCATCACGCCGGAACTCAAGGCGTTCGAGGACAAGGCTCTGTCGGCCAAGAGCCGTGCCCTGGCCCGCGAGAAGATGCTTTACGAAGCGCTGCTCGAAGACCTGATCGCCCAATTGCCACCACTGCAGGACACCGCCGCGGCGCTGGCCGAACTGGACGTACTGAGCAACCTCGCCGAACGCGCGCTGAACCTCGACCTGAACTGCCCGCGCTTCGTCGACGAGCCTTGCATGCGCATCACCCAAGGTCGTCACCCGGTGGTCGAGCAAGTGCTGAGCACGCCGTTTGTGGCCAACGACCTGAGCCTTGACGACAACACGCGCATGCTGGTAATCACCGGTCCAAACATGGGCGGTAAATCCACCTACATGCGTCAGACCGCGTTGATCGTGTTGCTCGCGCACATCGGCAGCTTCGTGCCGGCGGCCAGTTGCGAACTGTCCCTGGTGGACCGGATTTTCACCCGGATCGGTTCCAGCGATGACCTGGCGGGGGGCCGTTCGACCTTCATGGTTGAAATGAGCGAAACCGCGAACATTTTGCACAACGCCACCGAACGCAGCCTGGTGCTGATGGACGAAGTCGGTCGCGGCACCAGCACCTTCGATGGTCTGTCCCTGGCCTGGGCGGCTGCCGAGCGACTGGCGTATTTGCGCGCTTACACGCTGTTCGCGACCCACTACTTCGAGCTGACGGTACTGCCGGAGGCGCAACCGCTAGTGGCCAACGTTCACCTCAATGCCACCGAGCACAACGAACGCATCGTGTTCCTGCACCACGTGTTGCCTGGGCCTGCCAGCCAGAGTTACGGCCTGGCCGTAGCGCAATTGGCCGGCGTGCCGAGCGAAGTGATTGTGCGTGCTCGCGAACACTTGGGTCGCCTGGAAGCCACCGCCCTGCCCCATGAAATGCCTGCGCCTGCCAAGGGCAAACCGGCCGCGCCGCAGCAAAGCGACATGTTCGCCAGCCTGCCGCACCCGGTGCTGGATGAATTGACCAAGCTCAATCTGGATGACATGACGCCGCGCCGTGCGCTCGAAATGCTCTATACACTAAAGAACCGGATCTAACGCACTTGCCTGCAAGCTGTTAGAATCTCGCGCGGTTTGGGATGCTGCTGGCTAATAGCCTGGCCAGCAGACTATCGCTCCCGAACCTGGCGACCCCAACGTGAAGGGGCTCCGCTGCCGCCGCCTGAGGAGAAAATTAGAAATGACCTTCGTCGTCACCGACAACTGCATCAAGTGCAAGTACACCGACTGCGTAGAAGTGTGTCCGGTGGACTGCTTTTACGAAGGCCCGAACTTCCTGGTGATTCACCCGGATGAGTGCATCGACTGCGCACTGTGCGAACCAGAATGCCCTGCCGTGGCCATCTTCTCCGAAGATGAAGTGCCAGCAGAAATGCAGGAATTCATTCAACTGAACGTTGAGCTGGCTGAAATTTGGCCGAATATCACCGAGAAAAAAGACTCGATGCCTGACGCTGAAGAGTTTGATCGTGTCATCAACAAATCCGTAGGCCCCAAGCTCAAAGACCTCGAACGCTGATTTCCCCCGCGTTCCCGAAAAGGCCCTTAGCGGGCCTTTTTTGCTTTTCTACAGGCAAAAAAAGGGGCGGTTTGACCCGCCCACATTTTTTCCCTATTCCCTGTATTCCTTTTCATCGTCCTGATGAATCGCTTCCTGCGATGTCCGTTCCCTCTTCCTTGAAGGGCGTGTCTGTCCGTCGACACAGTTCAGATATTAGAGAGTTCCCAGCCAGGCGCAATTGACCGGGATCGCCAAAAACGCTTGTCATATGCTTTTAACAAGAACAAATATCCATATAAATCATCAAGATAGAAACTACAATGTAGGAAGATGGACGACGACTGCCGTGTAAAAATAACGAACACTTACGAAAGAGTAAGCAAAGACTTACAGCGCAAGACTACAAACCCGCGGCAATCCCCGCCCACTTTGCAGGCAATAAAAAACCCCGAGTCAGTCGGGGTCTTTTACTACCGGTTGAACCGATCGCTTATTGAAACAGCGACTCGCTCGACAGGCCGTTTTTCTCGAGAATCTCCCGAAGACGCTTCAGGCCTTCTACCTGAATCTGTCTGACTCGTTCCCGGGTCAGGCCGATCTCCAGGCCTACGTCTTCAAGCGTGCTGCTCTCGTGACCGCGCAGGCCAAAGCGACGCACCACCACTTCGCGTTGCTTGTCGGTCAGCTCCGACAGCCACTGATCGATGCTTTGGGACAGATCATCGTCCTGCAGCAGTTCACACGGGTCGGTTGGTCGGTCATCAGTCAGGGTGTCCAGCAGGGTTTTATCCGAATCCGGACCCAGCGAGACGTCGACCGAAGAGACCCGCTCGTTCAAGCCGAGCATGCGCTTGACCTCGCCCACTGGTTTTTCCAGCAGGTTGGCGATTTCTTCGGGTGAGGGTTCGTGATCGAGTTTTTGCGTCAGCTCCCGTGCGGCCCGCAGGTACACGTTCAGCTCCTTGACCACATGGATCGGCAACCGGATGGTCCGGGTCTGATTCATGATCGCGCGCTCGATGGTCTGACGAATCCACCAGGTTGCGTAGGTCGAAAAGCGGAAGCCGCGTTCGGGGTCGAACTTCTCCACTGCCCGGATCAGGCCGAGGTTGCCCTCTTCGATCAGGTCCAGCAGCGACAGCCCACGATTGACGTAACGCCGGGCGATTTTAACCACCAGCCGCAGGTTGCTTTCAATCATGCGCTTGCGCCCGGCCGGATCGCCACTTTGCGACAAGCGCGCAAAATGAACTTCTTCTTCCGGGGAGAGCAATGGGGAAAAGCCGATTTCATTGAGGTACAGCTGCGTGGCATCGAGTGCCCGCGTGTAATCAATGTACTTGTGCTGTTTTAACGAAGCGGAGTGTTTGGATTTAGCACGAACGGAAGGTGGAGCTGCCCCTTCATCATTCGACATCGAATCCGTGGCGATGCCGGTCTCCATCAGGAGAACCTCATCGTCGATGTCAAACTCCGGCACTTCTTTACTGAGAGCCATTGTTATAGTCCTTTGGTGAGTTCGACCTCAAGCTCGAGCGGCGCCTTTATCCTTGGCAACGCTGGAGCCTGTTCCCTCTACGTGACGGAACAGGCTGGCTAACAAATCAACGACGTGGCAGGAATTGCAGCGGATCTACAGGTTTACCTTGGCGGCGAATCTCAAAATGCAGTTTCACCCGGTCTGTACCCGTTGACCCCATTTCGGCAATTGTCTGTCCGACTTTGACCTGCTGCCCCTCCCGAACCAACAGCCTGCGGTTATGTCCGTAGGCACTGACGTAGGTTTCGCTGTGTTTGATGATGACTAATTCGCCGTAGCCCCTTAAGCCACTCCCGGCGTATACCACCGTCCCATCAGACGCAGCTAAAACAGGCTGTCCCAAATCTCCGGCGATATCAATTCCTTTATTCAAACTACCGTTTGAGGAGAATTTTCCAATCAGAATGCCATTAGATGGCCATCCCCAGCCGGTCGGGGCCGGGCCGGCTGGAGGCAGTGGAGCGGGTGCAGGTTTGTTGGCGACGGACGGTGCAACCACCGTAGTACTGGTGGTTGCGCCATTCGGCTGGCGCCGGATTACCGTGGTTTTCAGCGACGACGAAGGTGTTGAATCGGTAGTACTGCTCACCGCTGTCGGCGTTGATCCGGTGCGACCATCGAAGCGAATTATCTGACCCGGATGGATCGTATAGGGTGTAGGAATATTGTTCCGTGCTGCGAGGGCTTTGTAGTCCCAGCCGTAGCGAAAAGCGATCGAGAACAGGGTGTCTTTTGGCCGAACGACATACTGGCCCGTCGTCGTTGCCGGACGCTGGGGGGCCGCGTTGTTGCGATCGACGACGCCGACGTTACTCGATTTGGTGCTGGAGCAACCGACCAGCAAGGTGCTCAAGACAAGGCCAGTCACCAGGCGCTGAAAGCTCGTTGTACTCATACGCTGCGCAATGACTGTGAGACTCACCCGCCGCTCCCTTTGTGGTGGCTGAAATTGTGGATTGCCGTGTTCCGGCTCGAGATGTCGCAAGTATAACGGGCCGAACAGGCTTTACCTTTAATGAAGCGAATTCGCTCCGCGCACACGTTTGCTGACTGACGATAAATACCGTTTAACCAATCGATGCCGCTGTAAGACACGGCCAATCGAAGAGAATTCAGCGCGCCAAAACAAATGCTCAGGCCAGTGGCCCGTTGAGCAATGGCACGAATCGCACCGCCCCCAGAACACGTCGGGAAAAGCCGTTTTCTTCGCGGATGATCAGCATCAGTTGCTGCACTTCGCCGGAGCCGACAGGGATGACTAATCGCCCACCCGGAGCCAACTGATCGAGCAGGGCCTGCGGCACATCAGTGGCCACTGCCGTGACGATAATGCCGTTGTAAGGCGCCAGCGCTGGCCAGCCCTCCCAACCATCGCCCCAACGAAACACCACGTTGCGCAGGTTCAACTCGACCAGGCGTTCCTTGGCCCGATCCTGCAAAACCTTGATGCGCTCCACGGAAAACACCCGCTCGACCAGCTGCGACAGCACGGCCGTCTGGTAGCCCGAGCCGGTGCCGATTTCCATCACCTTGTCCAACGGACCTGCTTCCAGCAGTAACTCGCTCATGCGCGCCACCATGTAAGGCTGGGAGATGGTCTGGTTGTGTCCGATCGGCAGCGCCGTGTCTTCGTAAGCGCGATGGGCCAGCGCTTCGTCGACGAACAGGTGACGCGGTGTACGGCGAATGACCTCCAACACTTTGGCGTTGGAAACACCTTCTTCATAAAGACGCTGAATAAGGCGTTCGCGGGTCCGCTGAGAAGTCATGCCGATGCCACGGCGCAGCATATCGTCTTGTTCACGAGACATTAGCGCAGTCCCTCCAGCCAGCCATCGAGACTTCTGAAGGCATCGTTGAAGGTGCGATCCAGTTGCAGCGGAGTGATCGAAACATAGCCCTGCATCACCGCATGGAAATCGGTACCCGGGCCGCCATCTTCAGCATCCCCGGCAGCGGCGATCCAGTAACCGGATTTGCCGCGCGGATCGACCACTTTCATCGGCGCCGCCGCACGGGCGCGATGCCCGAGGCGGGTCAGCTGGATACCGCGGATATGGTCCAGTGGCAAATTGGGAATATTCACATTCAGTACCGTGCGCGGCGGCAGGTCGAGATCGCCATGGGCTTCGACCAGCTTGCGTGCAAAGTAGGCGGCTGTGGGAAGGTTCTCTACTTGTCGTGACACCAACGAAAAGGCAAACGACGGACGCTCGAGGAAACGCCCTTCGAGGGCGGCTGCCACGGTGCCGGAATACAACACGTCATCGCCCAGGTTGGCGCCCAGATTGATTCCCGAGACGACCATGTCCGGCTGGCGCTCCAGCAAGCCATTGAGGCCCAGGTGCACGCAATCGGTGGGTGTGCCGTTCAGGCTGATAAAGCCGTTGGCCAGGGTTTGCGGGTGCAACGGACGGTCGAGCGTCAGCGAGCTGCTGGCGCCGCTTTTGTCCTGGTCCGGGGCGATAACCACGCATTCGGTGTAATCCGCCAGCGCAGCATAAAGCGCGGCGAGACCGGGTGCGGTTACCCCATCGTCGTTAGAAATCAGAATACGCATGGGCTGTCCGTCTGCCCCACCGGCACCAGATCAACAAGCTCGCGCACCAATACGGTGGCAAAGCATCCGGCCGGGAGGACGAATTCCAGTTGCAGAATGTCAGGCTCGGGATAATGCCACGTCAACCCGCCAATGGGCAGCCGCAGGATGCGACGTTCGTGGCTCATACCGGCGTTAATCAACCAATCTCGCAAGTCCGCTTCGCGAGCGGCGATGTCCTGCTCCAGTTCATGGACAACGCCGGTCGCCGGCGAGTCACCTTCGCCCCACTGCGGGCCGGTCGGGTGCAGGTCGAGAATCGCCAGTCGCGGGTCGCTGCACTCCGCTTCACCGGCCGGAAAGAAACTGCGGCTGTCAGTGAAGGCCAGCAGGTCGCCGACCAGGGCTTGCTGCCAGGTACCGTCGGCAACACGCGCCGCCAACACCTGATTGAACAGGAAACTGCGCGCCGTCGAGAGCAGGCGCGAACGCACGTTGCGCTGCTCCGGCAACGCCTTGCGCGCAGCCCAGGCACGGGCATCAACCACGTTGCCGCCGTCAAAGCCGAAACGCTGGGCGCCGAAATAATTGGGAATACCTTGCTTGGCGATCAGCTGCAGTCGCTCTTCAATCGCGGCTTTGTCGCCGGCGAATTGCGTCAAGCGCAACGTGAAGCCATTGGCCGAGTGAGCACCGCGTTGCAACTTGCGTTTGTGCCGACCGGTCTTGAGGATTTTCAGCGTGTCGTTTTCCGCCGCCGACAAATCGGGATCAGCCTTGCCCGGCAACTGCACGCTGAACCATTGGCGTGTCAGGGCCTGACGGTCCTTGAGCCCGGCATAGCTGACCGTGCGCAATGGCACGCCCGCGGCCTTGGCGATCCGCCGTGCCGCTTCTTCGGTATTCAGGCCGCGTTTTTCCACCCAGATCCACAGGTGTTCGCCATCACCGCTGAGGGGGATGTTGAGCACTTCATCGACCTGGAAATCTTCTGCCGTGGCTTTCAGAACAGCGGTGCCGAGTGCGTCACCATAGGCCCGTGGGCCGAGCAATTGCGATTCGTTCATGCGCGCAGCAACAAGGCAACAGAGTGCACGGCAATGCCTTCTTCGCGACCGACAAAGCCAAGCTTTTCGGTGGTGGTAGCTTTCACGTTCACTTGATCCAACTCAACTTGAAGATCCGCGGCAATCAGCGCGCGCATCGATTCGATATGCGGGGCCATTTTCGGCGCTTGGGCAACGATGGTGTTATCGACGTTGCCAACTTTCCAGCCCTTGGCGTGGATCAGTGCGACGACGTGACGCAACAGCACACGGCTGTCGGCGCCCTTGTAGGTCGGGTCGGTGTCCGGGAAATGTTTGCCGATATCACCCAGCGCGGCCGCGCCGAGCAAGGCATCGCTCAAGGCGTGCAGCAGGACGTCACCGTCGGAGTGAGCGAGCAGCCCGAAGCCGTGTGCAATGCGCACGCCGCCCAGAGTAATGAAATCGCCTTCAGCGAAACGGTGCACATCATAGCCGTGGCCAATACGCATAAAAAAACGCCCCGATTTTTGTCAGGGCGTGATTCTACCTGCTTTGTCGAACATTAGGCGCCTAGAGCGCGCGCATGATGTTGCAAGTGTTCGTCGATAAAACTGGCGATGAAGAAATAGCTGTGGTCGTAGCCCGGCTGCAGGCGCAACGTCAGCGGATGACCGGCCAATTTTGCGGCCTGTTGCAAGGCTTCATGCTTGAGCTGGGTGGCGAGGAAATCATCACGATCGCCTTGGTCCACCAGCAGCGGCAGCTTCTCGTCAGCCTCGGCGATCAGCGCGCAAGCATCCCATTCGCGCCACTTCGAACGGTCTTCGCCGAGGTAACGAGAGAAGGCCTTCTGACCCCACGGGCAGTCCATCGGATTGTTGATCGGCGAGAACGCCGACACCGACTGATAACGCCCCGGATTACGCAACGCACAAACCAGCGCACCGTGGCCGCCCATGGAGTGACCGCTGATGCCGCGCTTGTCCGAGGCAGGGAAATGGGCTTCGACCAATGCGGGCAATTCCTGCACGACATAGTCGTGCATCCGATAGTGCCGGGACCAGGGTTCCTGCGTGGCATTAAGATAGAACCCGGCACCCAGGCCGAAGTCCCAGGCACCGTCCGGATCACCCGGCACATCAGGACCGCGCGGGCTGGTGTCCGGTGCGACGATGATCAAGCCCAGCTCGGCAGCCATGCGCAGGGCGCCGGCCTTGTGCATGAAGTTTTCGTCGGTGCAGGTCAGGCCGGATAACCAGTACAACACCGGCAGTTTGCCGCCCTGCTCCGCTTGCGGCGGCAGGTACACGGCAAACACCATGTCGCAGCCGAGCACGTCGGAACGGTGCCGGTAACGTTTGTGCCAGCCGCGGAAGCTTTTCTGGCAGGAGATATTTTCCAGGCTCATGACCGACCTCAGAAATGGATGACGGAACGGATGCTCTTGCCTTCATGCATCAGGTCGAACGCCGTGTTGATGTCTTCCAGGCCCATGGTGTGGGTGATGAACGTGTCCAGCGGGATTTCGCCGGTCTCGGCCATTTCGACGTAGCTTGGCAACTCGGTGCGGCCACGCACGCCGCCGAACGCCGAACCGCGCCAGACGCGACCGGTGACCAGCTGGAATGGACGGGTGGAAATTTCCTGGCCGGCACCGGCAACACCAATGATCACCGACTCGCCCCAGCCTTTGTGGCAGCACTCAAGGGCGGCGCGCATCAATTGCACATTGCCGATGCACTCGAAGGAAAAGTCGACGCCGCCATCGGTCATGTCGACGATGACTTCCTGGATCGGACGGTCGAAGTCTTTCGGGTTCACACAGTCGGTTGCACCCAGTTGCTTGGCGATCTCGAATTTGGCCGGGTTGATGTCGATGGCAATGATGCGTGCAGCCTTGGCTTTTACCGCGCCAATCACCGCCGACAGACCAATGCCGCCGAGGCCGAAAATGGCCACGGTATCACCCGGTTTCACCTTGGCCGTATTGAGCACCGCGCCGATGCCGGTGGTGACACCGCAGCCCAGCAGGCAGACTTTTTCCAGTGGCGCTTCTTTAGCAATTTTGGCGACGGAAATTTCCGGCAACACGGTGTATTCGGAAAACGTCGAAGTGCCCATGTAGTGGAAAATCGGCTGGCCCTTGTAGGAAAAGCGCGAAGTGCCATCCGGCATCAGGCCTTTGCCCTGGGTCGCACGAATCGCCTGACACAAGTTGGTTTTGCCCGACAGGCAGAATTTGCACTGGCGGCATTCCGGGGTGTACAGCGGGATCACATGATCGCCGACTGCCACCGAGGTCACGCCCTCGCCGATCGCTTCAACCACCGCGCCACCTTCGTGACCGAGGATCGACGGGAAGATACCTTCCGGATCAGCACCAGACAGCGTGTAGGCATCGGTATGGCAGACACCGGAGGCAACCACACGCAACAGGACTTCGCCGGCCTTGGGCATGGCGACATCGACTTCGACGATCTCGAGGGGTTTCTTGGCCTCGAAGGCAACGGCAGCGCGCGACTTGATCATGTGGATTCTCCAGTGAATAAAAACGAGACAGGAAGTGTAATACACGGCCTTACGGTGAATAATCAGGTCAAAAGCAAAACATTATTGCCACACAGGGATAATCCACAATGGCCGAAAGCCGCTGGGAAGGGATCGACGAATTCGTCGCCGTGGCTGAATGCAGTCAATTTACGGCCGCAGCGGAACGTCTTGGGGTTTCTTCCTCCCATATCAGTCGACAAATCGTACGCCTTGAAGAGCGCCTGCAAACTCGTTTGCTGTACCGCAGCACCCGCCGGGTCACGCTGACCGAAGCCGGGCAAACCTTCCTGCAACATTGCCAGCGCCTGCAAGACGGTCGCGAAGAAGCCTTGCGCGCAGTGGGCGACTTGACCAGCGAACCCAAAGGCATGCTGCGCATGACGTGTGCCGTGGCGTACGGCGAGCGCTTCATCGTGCCGCTGGTGACGCGTTTCATGGGGCTTTACCCGCAGCTGCGTGTCGACATCGAACTGAGCAACCGCCCGCTTGACCTGGTGCACGAAGGCCTGGATTTGGCTATTCGCCTTGGACGTCTACAGGATTCGCGATTGGTTGCTACACGTCTGGCACCACGACGCATGTACCTGTGCGCCTCGCCGTCTTACCTGGAACGCTATGGCCGGCCGCACAGCTTGTCGGAACTGAGCCGCCACAACTGCCTCATTGGCAGCTCGGACATGTGGCAGCTGGAACAGAACGGACGGGAATTTTCGCAGCGGGTCCAGGGAAACTGGCGCTGCAACAGTGGGCAAGCGGTGCTGGATGCGGCACTACAGGGCGTGGGGTTGTGTCAGCTGCCGGATTATTACGTGCTGGAGCATTTGAAAAGCGGCGAATTGATTTCGTTGCTGGAAGCGCATCAACCGCCTAACACCGCAGTGTGGGCGCTTTATCCGCAGCAGCGGCATCTGTCGCCGAAGGTGCGAAAGTTGGTGGATTATTTGAAGGAGGGGTTGGCTGAGCGGCCGGAGTATCGGAGCTGAAGTATGCTTCAGTGCCAGTTTTGTTGACTGAGCTACCGCTTTCGCGAGCAAGCCCGCTCCCACATTTAACCGAGTGTCTTCAGAAAGAACGCGGTCGAATGTGGGAGCGGGCTTGCTCGCGAAAGGAATCTGCCAGACACCACAGCAGTCAGCGGCGATTAGCCCAACGCTGACGAAGCCATTCGAGATCTTCAGGACGCGTAACCTTGAGGTTATCGGACCGGCCTTCGATCAGGCGTGGCGCCAGACCCGACCACTCCATGGCCGACGCCTCATCAGTAATAACCGCATCCGCCACAAGGCTGTCCGCCAACGCCCGATGCAAGGCGCCAAGGCGAAACATCTGCGGCGTGTAAGCCTGCCAAATCACACTGCGATCCACGGTTTCAACCACACGCCCCTGCTTGTCGACCCGCTTGAGCGTGTCGCGCGCCGGAACCGCCAGTAATCCGCCGACCGGATCATCAGCCAGCTCAGCCAGCAACTTGTCCAGATCATCACGACTCAGATTCGGCCGCGCAGCATCGTGCACCAATACCCAATCTTCATCATCAGCACCCAACGCATGCAAATGCAGCAACGCATTCAGCACCGACCCGGAACGCTCGGCACCGCCGTCAACCCGCTGAATTCGTGCATCACCAGCACAGGCCAGGTTTGGCCAATAAGGATCGTCAACAGCAAGACTGACCACCAACCCTTTCAGGGACGGGTGATCAAGGAAACAGCCGAGGCTGTGTTCGAGAATAGTGCGCCCGCCCAGTTGCAAGTATTGCTTGGGACGGTCTGCGGCCATACGGGCACCGACGCCCGCGGCAGGAATCACGGCCCAGAAGGCCGGTAATGAGGAGTTCATCGAGCCAACTGGTAAAGGGTTTCACCGTCCTTGACCATGCCCAACTCATGGCGAGCCCGCTCTTCGACGGTCTCCATGCCTTTTTTCAACTCGCCGACTTCGGCGTCCATGACCCGATTGCGCTCCAGCAACCCTTCGTTCTCTGCTTGTTGATCCTTGATCTGCTGAGTCAGCTCAGCCACTTGCGCAAGACTGCCATTACCCACCCACAGGCGGTATTGCAGGCCAGCCAGCAACAAGAGCAAGACGAGGAACAACCAATTGGGACTGCGCATCGAATATCAGGTTTCCAGTGAAAAAAGACAGCCATGCAAAAACATTGAAGCTTCTGATAGCACGAAGCCTGGAAAATCCAGGCTTGTGCTTATAAGGCATCAGATTAGTGGCAAATTCATCGCTGTAGCGATTTTTCCGACACAATCCGGTGTCTTTTTACCATGCAGTGCCGTGCCTCACCAATACGCGCCTTTTTGACGAGTGACTGTTGTTGTCAGACAAGGCGCCGCGACGAGTCATAGCTGGCTATGGCGAGGAGCGGCAACGCAGTATGACGACAACAGGCACCGTCAAAAAGGCGCAGTATTGGCGAGGCACGGCACTCTATCAACCGCGGAACTCGCTGCGGCCGTTGTACTTGGCTTTGCCATTCAACTGCTCTTCGATACGCAGCAGTTGGTTGTACTTGGATACGCGGTCGGAACGGCACAGGGAACCGGTCTTGATCTGGCCAGCCGAGGTGCCCACAGCCAGGTCGGCGATGGTCGAATCTTCGGTTTCGCCGGAGCGGTGCGAGATCACGGCGGTGTAACCAGCGGCCTTGGCCATCTGGATGGCTTCCAGGGTTTCGGTCAGGGTGCCGATCTGGTTGAACTTGATCAGGATCGAGTTGGCGATCTTTTTATCGATGCCTTCTTTCAGGATCTTGGTGTTGGTCACGAACAGGTCGTCGCCTACCAGCTGGGTCTTCTCGCCGATCTTGTCGGTGAGGATTTTCCAGCCAGCCCAGTCGGACTCGTCCAGGCCATCTTCGATCGAGATGATCGGATAACGCTCGGTCAGGCCTTTGAGGTAGTCAGCGAAACCTTCGGCGGTGAACACCTGGCCTTCGCCGGACAGATTGTATTTACCGTCTTCGTAGAACTCGCTCGCCGCGCAGTCCAGAGCCAGGGTCACGTCGGTGCCCAGCTTGTAACCGGCGTTGGCCACCGCTTCGGAGATCACTTTCAAAGCGTCTTCGTTGGAGGCCAGGTTCGGCGCGAAACCACCTTCGTCACCGACAGCAGTGCTCAGGCCACGGGCCTTCAGCACAGCTTTGAGGTGATGGAAAATTTCGGTGCCCATGCGCAGGCCTTCCGAGAAAGACTTGGCGCCAACCGGCTGAACCATGAATTCCTGAATGTCGACGTTGTTATCGGCGTGCTCGCCACCGTTGATGATGTTCATCATCGGAACCGGCATCGAGTAAACACCCGGGGTGCCGTTCAGGTTGGCGATGTGAGCGTACAGCGGCAGGTCCTGGTCCTGTGCTGCTGCCTTGGCCGCAGCCAGGGAAACGGCGAGGATCGCGTTGGCGCCCAGGGAGCCTTTGTTTTCGGTACCGTCGAGCTTGATCATCGCGTGATCCAGCGCTTTCTGGTCGCTTGGGTCCATGCCTTTCAACAGGTCACGGATCGGACCGTTGATGTTGGCCACGGCCTTCAGAACGCCCTTGCCCAGGTAACGGCTCTTGTCGCCATCACGCAGCTCGAGTGCTTCACGCGAGCCAGTGGAAGCACCGGACGGCGCGCAGGCGCTGCCGATGATGCCGTTATCGAGAAGCACGTCCGCTTCCACGGTGGGATTGCCACGGGAGTCGAGAACTTCACGACCTTTGATGTCGACGATTTTTGCCATTGTTGTAAACACTCCAAAGTTGACGAAAACGACGCAGCTAGAGGAAATCTTTTACCGTCGGCAAGTGAGGTGCAGCGGGCAGACTTGCGGACGATAAGGCTCAGGCCCGAGGGCCTGAGCAACAAATCGTGCGGTACTTTACCGGAGAATTGAGGTTTACGCGGTTTCTACCGTCGGAAAACTCTTCACCAGTTCGTCCAACGCTTTGAGCTGGGCCAGGAATGGCTCCAGTTTGTCCAGACGCAAGGCACAAGGGCCGTCGCATTTGGCGTTGTCCGGGTCCGGGTGGGCTTCGAGGAACAGGCCGGCCAGCGACTGGCTCATGCCTGCCTTGGCCAGATCCGTCACCTGGGCACGGCGACCACCGGCGGAATCCGAGCGACCACCGGGCATTTGCAGCGCGTGGGTCACGTCGAAGAACACCGGGTATTCGAACTGCTTCATGATGCCGAAGCCGAGCATGTCGACGACCAGGTTGTTGTAGCCGAAGCTCGAACCGCGTTCGCAGAGGATCAACTGATCGTTGCCCGCTTCCACGCACTTGCTCAGGATGTGTTTCATCTCGTGCGGTGCGAGGAACTGGGCTTTCTTGATGTTGATCACCGCGCCAGTCTTGGCCATCGCGACCACGAGGTCGGTCTGGCGCGACAGGAAGGCCGGCAACTGAATGATGTCGCAGACTTCAGCGACGACCGCGGCCTGGTCAGGCTCGTGGACGTCGGTGATGATCGGCACGCCGAAGGCTTGCTTGATGTCCTGGAAAATCCGCATGCCCTCTTCCAGGCCGGGGCCACGGTAAGAGGTCACGGAGGAACGGTTGGCCTTGTCGAAGCTGGCCTTGAACACATAAGGGATACCGAGTTTCTCGGTGACCTTCACATACTCTTCGCAGACCTGCATCGCCATGTCGCGGCTTTCCAGCACGTTCATGCCACCGAAAAGCACCATTGGCTTGTCGTTGGCAATCTCGATATCGCCAACGCGGATGATCTTCTGCGCCATCAGATTTATGCCTTCTTCTGGTGTTGAATCAATGCTGCTTTAACGAAACCGCTGAACAACGGGTGACCGTCGCGTGGCGTCGAGGTGAACTCAGGGTGGAACTGGCAAGCGACGAACCATGGATGATCCGGGGCTTCGACCACTTCAACCAGCGCGCCATCACCGGAACGACCGGAGATTTTCAGGCCGGCTTCCATGATCTGCGGCAGCAGGTTGTTGTTCACTTCGTAGCGGTGACGGTGACGCTCGACGATGACGTCCTTGGCGTAGCAGTCGTGCACCAGCGAGCCCGGCTCCAGCAGGCAATCCTGAGCGCCGAGGCGCATGGTGCCGCCCAGGTCGGACGATTCGGTACGGGTTTCGACCGCGCCGGTAGCGTCTTCCCACTCGGTGATCAGACCCACGACCGGATGGCCGCTGGCACGATCGAACTCGGTGGAGTTCGCGTCTTTCCAACCCAGCACGTTACGAGCGAACTCGATCACGGCCACCTGCATGCCCAGGCAGATGCCCAGGTACGGAACCTTGTTTTCGCGAGCGTATTGTACGGCGGTGATCTTGCCTTCCACGCCACGCAGACCGAAGCCGCCCGGTACGAGGATTGCGTCAACACCTTCCAGCAGCGCAGTGCCCTGGTTTTCGATGTCTTCGGAATCGATGTAGCGCAGGTTGACCTTGGTGCGGTTGCTGATGCCGGCGTGACTCATCGCTTCGATCAGCGACTTGTAGGCGTCCAGCAGTTCCATGTACTTGCCGACCATCGCGATGGTCACTTCGTGCTCCGGGTTCAGCTTGGCGTCAACCACCGCTTCCCACTCGGAGAGGTCAGCGCTGCCGCATTGCAGGCCGAAACGCTCGACGACGAAATCATCCAGGCCCTGGGAGTGCAGGATGCCCGGGATCTTGTAGATGGTGTCGGCGTCTTCCAGCGCGATCACCGCACGTTCTTCAACGTTGGTGAACTGCGCGATCTTGCGACGCGAAGAGATGTCGATCGGGTGATCGGAACGGCAAACCAGCACGTCCGGCTGCAGGCCAATGGAACGCAGTTCCTTGACCGAATGCTGGGTCGGCTTGGTTTTGGTTTCGCCGGCCGTGGCGATGTACGGCACCAGCGTCAGGTGCATCAGCATCGCGCGCTTGGCGCCGACTTCGAAACGCAATTGGCGGATCGCTTCCAGGAACGGTTGCGACTCGATGTCACCCACGGTGCCACCGATCTCGACCATCGCCACGTCGGCATCGCCGGCGCCCTTGATGATCCGGCGCTTGATTTCGTCCGTGATGTGCGGGATCACCTGGATGGTTGCGCCCAGGTAATCACCACGACGCTCTTTGCGCAGCACGTGTTCGTAGACACGGCCGGTGGTGAAGTTGTTGTTCTGGGTCATGGTCGTGCGGATGAACCGCTCGTAGTGGCCCAGGTCCAGGTCGGTCTCGGCGCCGTCGTGGGTGACGAACACTTCACCGTGCTGGAACGGGCTCATGGTGCCCGGGTCAACGTTGATGTACGGGTCCAGCTTCAGCATGGTGACCTTAAGTCCCCGCGCCTCCAGGATGGCCGCCAATGAAGCCGATGCGATGCCTTTCCCCAATGAAGAAACAACACCGCCCGTGACGAATATGTAGCGCGTCATGAAAAACCCTAGAAGTCTGCGTTAAAGCGGTCCGAGCCGCCGGGGAAAGCGAAGGAAGGCCGAAGCCCCCGATCACCTGCATTAATCACAGTGCACCTTTCAAAAAAACCGCCGCGTTGGGACAGACCGGCAGATGAAACACCGGTACGTTGCTCGCTACACATTTTTTGGAATCGCCCAGCAAAGACTGCTTGGTAATCGGCAACTCCTGCAATTCAGGCGAATCCACAGAAGTTGTATCAAGAAGGGAGCGTAGTCTACCGGAAAGCCCCTTTCAGCTCAAACCTTGATCTTCGCCCGGTGGCTGCCAGTGCAAATGCCAGCCGTCCTGCCCACTGCCATTCAAGCCCTGTACGCTGGCCACTGCCAGCAATTGGTCGCCACGATAGAGCAGCGGCAATCTGCCACGGGCGAAGGCCGGAACCCCGCGTTCATTGAGCAAACGCTTGAGGTCGCGGTGGCCACGCTCAGATAAATGCATAACCTCACCTCCCTCACGATAGCGGATTTGCAGCGGGCCATCGGGGATTTGGCCGGTGAGTGTGAGCAGACCATTTTCCGATAACGTCAGCGACTTCGACGGATCGGCCCATTGCACGGCAGGCGGTGGATTGCGTAGCCAACAGCCCGACAGCCACCAGATACGCCCGGCCGACCGATGCAGCTCGCCATCCGCCAGCCGCCAGACCGGACGCGCATCACCGGTAGCGTCGCGCAAATCCTCCCAACCCGACCAATGGTCGCTGTCCGGCAAACGGGTCCGCGCTGCGAGCCAATGGCTTAGTGCATTGCGTTGGCGAGCGGCAGAGCGTTGTAAAAGAGCAGCGAGCTCCAGAGAAGGCACGCCCAGCCAGTCGAACTCATTGACCGTCGTCGCTTCGGCCAGATCGATGTGTGCCAGCTCATCCAGCAAGGCCTGCGCCTCGCTCAAGTGCGCGGCGCTGCGCGCCATGGTCGCCATCGCTTGCGGCCAGCGCTCGGTCAATACCGGGAACACCTGATGCCGCAGGTAATTGCGCGAAAACTGCCGGTCCTGGTTCGAAGGGTCTTCGATCCAGCTCAGCTGATGTTCTGTGGCATACGCTTCGAGTTCGGTGCGGCTGACGTCTAGCAAGGGCCGCAGCAGATAACCCCGACCCAACGGACGCGCGCTCGGCATCCCCGACAAACCCCTCACCCCTGCCCCGCGCAACAGCCGAAACAACAGGGTTTCCGCCTGATCGTCACGGTGCTGGGCGGTCAGCAGTAGCTCGCTGGTCTGACTGGCTTCAACGAATGCGCCATAGCGCGCATCCCGGGCGGCACGTTCGAGGCTGGCGCCCGACTGAACCTGAACATGAACGACGTGTAGCCGCACACCCAAGGCATCACAGACGGATTGGCAGTGTGCCGGCCACGCATCCGCCGCAGGCTGAAGGCCGTGATGAATATGGATTGCGCTGAGCGCAGGCAGGGATTCGGTTTTTGCCAGATGGGCGAGCAGGTGCAGGAGGACGGTGGAATCGAGCCCACCAGAGAACGCGATGCGCCAGGTTTTGGCGTTGCGCCACGGTTTCAGATTCAGCAAAAGCCTGGCGGACAAATCAATCGTGAGCCGATCCATAACTTTCCCTTTGCATAAATCAAATGTGGGAGCGGGCTTGCTCGCGAAGAGGCCATCACATTCAACATCATCGTTGACTGATAAACCGTCTTCGCGAGCAAGCCCGCTCCCACATTAAGGCCGAGGTCAGATCAGAGACCGTAGCTCATCAGTCGCGCGTAACGACGGGCCAGCAGCGCGTCGTTGTCGAACTTCTTCAGCATCGCCAGTTGCGAGCTCAGCTCGGCACGGATCGAGGCGGCCGCAGCAGCCGGGTCACGGTGTGCCCCGCCCAATGGCTCGCTGATCACTTTGTCCACGATACCCAGGCCTTTCAGGCGCTCGGCGGTGATACCCATGGCTTCAGCGGCGTCCGGTGCTTTCTCGGCGGTTTTCCACAGAATCGAGGCGCAACCTTCCGGCGAGATCACCGCGTAGGTCGAGTACTGAAGCATGTTCAGCTGGTCGCAAACGCCGATTGCCAAAGCACCACCGGAACCACCTTCACCGATCACGGTGGCGATGATTGGGGTTTTCAGACGCGACATGACACGCAGGTTCCAGGCGATCGCTTCGCTCTGGTTACGCTCTTCAGCGTCGATACCAGGGTAAGCGCCCGGGGTGTCGATGAAGGTCAGGATCGGCATCTTGAAGCGTTCGGCCATTTCCATCAGGCGGCACGCCTTGCGGTAGCCTTCCGGACGCGGCATGCCGAAGTTGCGGCGAACTTTCTCGCGCACTTCACGGCCTTTCTGGTGACCGATGATCATCACCGGCTGGTCGTCCAGACGGGCGATACCACCCACGATGGCAGCGTCATCGGAGAAGTGACGATCACCGTGCAGCTCGTCGAACTCGGTGAAGATGTGTTCGATGTAGTCCAGGGTATAAGGACGTTTCGGGTGACGCGCCAGACGTGCGATCTGCCAGCTGGTCAGCTTGCCGAAGATGTCTTCGGTCAGCGTGCTGCTTTTGTCCTGCAGGCGGGAGATCTCATCGCCGATATTCAGCGAATTGTCGTTACCGACCAAGCGCAACTCTTCGATCTTGGCTTGCAGGTCGGCGATCGGCTGTTCGAAATCTAGAAAATTCGGGTTCATAGGCGTCCGTCTTGGGTCGACGTCCAAGAGAGCTTGGGCCGGCCGGTTGTCTATTCGCGCCCTACCTTAAGGGACAGGCGCGTTCAGGTCGAGATTAAAAATTCAGGTCGAGATCAGGGAGTACAGAAGGCACCTGACCGTCAACGGTATTGGAGGAAGACGTTGTCTCGCCCGAACTGGTCACGCAAGGCTTGAATCAACGCATCCGCCGGATCGATTCGCCAGGTCTCGCCAAACTGCAGCAAGGCCTTTGCATCGGGGCTCGTGTACTCCATGGTGATCGGGCATGCGCCGCGATGCCGCTTGAACAACTCACCCAGCCAGCGTAGCTGATCGCCCTTCAAATCCTTGGTCTGCAGCTTCAGGCGCAGGCTTTCGGCAAGGTTGGTGCGCGCATCTTCCATGCTCATCACGCGCTTGACCCGCAGCTTCAGGCCACCCGAGAAGTCGTCGTTGCTGACCTCGCCTTCGACCACCACCATCGCATCCGTCTGTAACAGCGACTGCGCGGTATGGAATGCCTCGGCAAACAGCGACGCCTCGATCCGTCCGGAGCGGTCATCGAGGGTGATGAAGCCCATCTTGTCGCCCTTTTTGTTCTTCATCACGCGCAGGGCGATGATCATGCCGGCGACGGTCTGGGTATCGCGTGCCGGCTTCAGGTCGATGATGCGCTGACGGGCAAAGCGACGGATTTCACCTTCGTATTCGTCAATCGGGTGACCGGTCAGGTACAGGCCCAGGGTGTCTTTCTCCCCTTTCAGCCGTTCCTTGAGCGTCAGCTCCTTGGCCTTGCGATGGCTGGCGTAAACGTCCGCGTCTTCCTCGACAAACAGCCCGCCGAACAGGTCGGCATGGCCGCTGTCCTGGGTACGTGCGGTTTGTTCGGCAGCCTTGATCGCCCCTTCCATCGCCGCCAGCAGCACCGCGCGATTCTGGTCGATGCTCGCTTGATAGGCTTTCGGTTCGTCATGGAAATAAGGCCCCAGACGATCCAGCGCACCGCTGCGGATCAAACCGTCGAGGGTGCGTTTGTTGATCCGTTTGAGATCGACACGGGCGCAGAAATCGAACAGGTCCTTGAACGGACCATCCTGACGCGCCTCGGTGATCGCCTCCACCGGACCTTCGCCCACGCCCTTGATCGCGCCGAGGCCGTAAATGATCCGGCCTTCGTCATTCACCGTGAACTTGAACTCGGAGGCATTCACATCCGGCGCGTCGAGACGCAGCTTCATGCTGCGGATCTCTTCGATCAAGGTCACGACCTTGTCGGTGTTGTGCATATCCGCCGACAACACCGCCGCCATGAACGGCGCCGGGTAATGCGTTTTCAGCCACGCGGTCTGGTACGAAACCAGGCCGTACGCCGCGGAGTGGGATTTGTTGAAGCCGTAGCCTGCGAACTTTTCTACCAGGTCGAAAATGTTACCGGCAAGGTCGGCGTCGATGTTGTTGGTCGCGCAGCCCTCAATGAAACCGCCGCGCTGCTTGGCCATTTCTTCGGGTTTTTTCTTACCCATGGCGCGACGCAGCATGTCCGCACCACCGAGGGTGTAACCGGCCATGACCTGGGCAATCTGCATCACCTGTTCCTGATACAGGATGATGCCGTAAGTCGGTGCCAGTACCGGCTTGAGGCCTTCGTACTGGTAATCCGAGTGCGGGTACGCGAGTTCGGCGCGACCGTGCTTACGGTTGATGAAGTCGTCCACCATGCCCGATTGCAACGGGCCCGGACGGAACAGGGCCACCAGTGCGATCAAGTCTTCCAGGCAGTCGGGCTTGAGCTTCTTGATCAGCTCCTTCATCCCGCGGGATTCGAGCTGGAACACCGCCGTGGTTTCGGCTTTTTGCAGCAGCGTGTAAGTCGGCTTGTCGTCCAGCGGAATGAACGCGATGTCCAGCGGCGGCTGATCGACCTTGGCACGTTCGCGGTTGATGGTTTTCAGCGCCCAGTCGATAACCGTCAGGGTCCGCAGGCCGAGGAAGTCGAACTTCACCAGGCCGGCGGCTTCAACGTCATCCTTGTCGAACTGGGTCACCAGGCCGTCACCGGCCTCGTCGCAATAAATCGGCGAGAAGTCGGTCAGTTTGGTCGGCGCAATAACCACACCACCGGCGTGTTTACCGACGTTACGCACAACACCTTCAAGCTTGCGGGCCATTTCCCAGATTTCGGCGGCCTCTTCATCGACCTTGATGAAGTCACGCAGGATCTCTTCCTGCTCATAGGCCTTTTCCAGGGTCATGCCGACTTCGAACGGAATCATCTTCGACAGACGATCGGCCAAACCGTAGGACTTGCCCTGTACCCGCGCCACGTCCCGGACCACAGCCTTGGCCGCCATGGAACCGAAGGTGATGATCTGGCTTACCGCATTGCGACCGTATTTCTCGGCCACGTATTCAATCACCCGATCGCGACCGTCCATGCAGAAGTCGACGTCGAAGTCGGGCATCGATACCCGTTCCGGGTTGAGGAAACGTTCGAACAGCAGGTCATATTCCAGCGGATCGAGGTCGGTGATCTTCTGTACATAAGCCACCAGCGATCCCGCACCCGACCCCCGGCCCGGACCTACCGGCACGCCGTTGCTTTTGGCCCACTGGATAAAGTCCATCACGATCAGGAAGTAACCGGGGAAGCCCATCTGGATAATGATATCCAGCTCGAAATTCAGCCGGTCGACGTAGACTTGACGCTTGGCCTCATAGTCTTCCGTGGTGTCCTTGGGCAGCAGAACGGTCAGGCGCTCTTCCAGGCCATCGAACGACACTTTGCGGAAATATTCGTCGATGGTCATGCCATCGGGAATCGGGAAGTTGGGCAGGAAGTGCTTGCCCAGCTTCACTTCAATGTTGCAACGCTTGGCGATCTCGACGGTGTTTTCCAGCGCCTCGGGCAGGTCACTGAACAGCTCGGCCATTTCCTCGGCGCTTTTGAGGTATTGCTGATCGCTGTAATTCTTCGAACGCCGCGGATCGTCGAGGGCACGGCCCTCACCGATGCAAACGCGGGTTTCGTGTGCGGCGAAGTCTTCCTGCTTGATGAAACGCACATCGTTCGTCGCGACCAGTGGCGCGCCGATTTTCTCGGCCAGGGCCACGGCACCGTGCAACTGCTCTTCATCGTTGGGGCGATTGGTGCGCTGGATTTCCAGATAGAAACGATCCGGGAACACCGCCATCCATTCACGCGCGAGGTTTTCCGCTTCAGCCGGATTGCCACTGAGCATGGCCAGGCCGATTTCGCCCTCTTTCGCCGCCGACAGCATGATCAGGCCTTCGCTGGCTTCCGCGACCCATTCGCGTTCGATGATCACCGAACCATTGCGCTGGCCGTCGATGAAGCCGCGGGAAATCAGTTCGGTCAGGTTGCGATAGCCAACAGCGTTCATGGCCAACAGGCTGATCCGGCTCAGGGCGTTGTCCGGATCCTTGTTCGACAGCCACAAGTCGGCGCCGCAGATCGGCTTGATCCCGGCACCCATGGCGGCTTTGTAGAATTTGACCAGGGAACACATGTTGTTCTGGTCGGTAACCGCTACGGCAGGCATGTTCATGCCGACCAGGGTCTTGACCAGCGGTTTGATCCGCACCAGACCGTCGACCAGGGAATATTCAGTGTGCAGGCGTAGATGAATGAATGAAGCCGGCATAGTGATCCTGCGTTATGTCATGAAAACAACAAGGCCCGGATTGTACCGGGCCTTGAGTAAAACATCAGCCTTGCGACTAACTCTCGATCAGACTTTCCCGCGCCTCGTACGCCAGGCGTACCGGGGCGAACGAGCGACGGTGAATCGGGGTAGGACCAAGGCGGGCCAGCGCTTCCAGATGAACGGGCGTCGGGTAGCCTTTATGCCCGCCGATGCCGTAACCCGGGTAAATCAGTTCGAATGCCGCCATCTCGCGGTCGCGGCTGACCTTGGCCAGAATCGATGCTGCGGCAATGGCCGGGACCTTGCCGTCGCCCTGCACCACCGCTTCCGCACGCATGGACAGTTTTGGGCAACGATTGCCGTCGATCATCGCCAGCTTCGGCTGGATGTGCAGGCCTTCGATCGCGCGCTGCATCGCCAGCATGGTGGCGTGCAGGATGTTCAGTTCGTCGATTTCTTCCACTTCGGCCCGGGCGATGCACCAGCTCAGGGCTTTTTCGCAGATTTCGTCGTAGAGCTTTTCGCGGCGGGCTTCGGTGAGTTTCTTCGAATCGTTGAGGCCGAGGATCGGCCGGTTTGGATCAAGGATCACCGCTGCCGTGACCACGGCACCACACAGTGGGCCGCGACCGACTTCGTCTACGCCGGCCACGAGGTCTTCGACTTCGGCGACCAGGGTGAAGTCCAGGCCCATCTGAACGCTGGTTTTGCTCATTGTGTTTTGCCGATCAGGTTCAGTACCGCGTCCGCCGCCTGATTGGAGGCATCCAGACGCAAGGTACGGTGAATTTCGTCGAAGCCGCGAGTCTGCTCCTCGCCACCTTCGATCAAGGGTGAAAGCGTTTGAGCCAGGGCTTCGACCGTTGCGTCATCCTGCAGCAACTCGGGCACCAACAGGCGCTGCGCCAGCAGGTTGGGCAAGGACACGTAAGGGCTTTTCACCATGCGCTTGAGAATCCAGAACGTCAGGGGCGCCAGTCGATAAGCCACCACCATCGGCCGCTTGTACAGCAACGCTTCAAGGGTCGCGGTACCGGAAGCGATCAGTACCGCGTCGCACGCGGCGAGGGCCAGATGGGATTTGCCGTCGAGCAAGGTCAGCGGCAGATCGCGGCCGACCAGCAGCTCTTCAAGCTGCGCACGGCGCTCCGGGTTGGCGCACGGCATGACGAAGCGCACGCCAGGATGCAGGGCGCGCAGGCGCTGCGCGGTGTCGAGGAACAACGCACCGAGCCTCCCCACTTCACCGCCGCGACTGCCGGGCATCAGAGCAACCAGCGGACCGTCCGGCAAATCAAGTTCGGCACGCGCAGCGGTGCGATCAGCCTCAAGCGGGATCGCATCGGCCAGGGAGTGCCCGACAAACCGCACCGGCACGCCCTTCTCTTCATAGAATTTTGCTTCGAACGGAAACAACGTCAGCATCAGGTCGCAGCCTTCGCGAATCTTCAGCACGCGCTTCTGCCGCCACGCCCACACCGACGGGCTGACGTAATGCACGGTCTTGATCCCGGCCTGCCGCAGCTTGAGTTCGATATTGAGGTTGAAGTCCGGGGCATCGATACCGATGAACACGTCCGGTTTCTCGGCGATCAGGTCGGCGATCAGCTTCTTGCGCCGCGCCATCAGCTCGCGCAATCGGCCCAGCACTTCCACCAGGCCCATGACCGAAAGACGTTCCATCGGGAAATACGAGGTCAGGCCCTCGGCTTGCATCAGCGGACCACCGACACCGATGAACTCCACCGCCGGATGCTGAGCCTTGAGTGCGCGCATGAGACCCGCACCCAGAATGTCACCGGAAGCCTCACCCGCTACCAGCGCAATACGCAGATTAGCCATGATTAACGGGTGATGCCGCGGGTCGAAGACTGGATGGAATCACGGAACACCGCGACTTCCGGGAACTGATCCGAGGGTTCGGCCAACTCGGTGAGCGCTTGCTCGACGGTCAGGCCCTGTCGATAAACCACCTTGTAGGCACGACGCAGCGCGTGGATCGCGTCTTCGCTGAAACCACGACGACGCATGCCCTCGAAGTTCATGCTGCGCGCTTCTGCAGGGTTGCCAAACACGGTGACGTACGCTGGAACGTCCTTGCCAATGGCTGTGCCCATGCCGGAAAAGCTGTGGGCGCCAATGTGGCAATACTGGTGAACCAGGGTAAAACCGGAGAGGATCGCCCAGTCTTCAACGTGCACATGGCCGGCCAACGCAGTGTTGTTGACCAGGATGCAGTGGTTGCCGATGACGCTGTCGTGGCCGATGTGGGCATAGGCCATGATCAGGTTGTGATCGCCCAGGGTCGTTTCCGAACGGTCCTGAACGGTCCCGCGGTGAATCGTCACACCTTCACGGATGACGTTGTGGTCACCGATGACCAGACGGGTTTCTTCGCCTTTGTATTTCAGATCGGGCGTGTCCTCACCTACCGACGAAAACTGGTAGATGCGGTTGTGCTTACCGATTCGGGTCGGGCCTTTGAGAATAACGTGCGGCCCGATCACTGTTCCCTCGCCGATTTCCACACCTGCGCCGACGATCGACCACGGGCCGACCTCGACGTCGTCGGCCAGAATGGCCGTCGGATCGATGATTGCGCGAGGGTCAATCAAACTCATAGTTTGCGTTCCGCGCAGATGATTTCTGCGGAGCAGACTGGCTTGCCGTCGACCGAAGCCTGGCATTCGAACTTCCAGATCTGACGCTTGCAGCTCAGGAATTTGGCTTCAAGGATCAACTGATCGCCCGGCAGTACCGGCTGACGGAAGCGCAATTTGTCGGAGCCGACGAAGTAGTAAAGGGTCCCGTCCGCCGGCTTCACGTCGAGCATTTTGAAACCAAGGATCCCGGCAGCCTGAGCCATCGCTTCGATGATCAGTACGCCCGGCATGATTGGATGCGCAGGGAAGTGACCATTGAAGAACGGTTCGTTGATGCTGACATTCTTGTAGGCGCGAATGCGCTTGCCTTCCACATCCAGATCCACGACCCGGTCCACCAGCAGGAACGGGTAACGGTGAGGCAGGTATTCGCGAATCTCGTTGATGTCCATCATTTCGGGGGGAAGCCTATGTAAAGATTGGGAGCGCGCGACTGACGCGCGCCCCTCTAGCAAATCAAGCAGGCAGTCTAACGGCTGTGCACACTTGATATGGAAATGGTATCAGCCATCTGATGAAGCATTACCGTCAGGGGTCACTTCCCCTACACGCTTTTCCAGCTGTCGCAGACGCCGCGCGATGTCATCGAGCTGACGGATGCGAGCCGCGCTTTTGCGCCATTCGGCTGCTGGCTGCATGGCCGTACCGGAAGAATAGGAGCCCTTTTCGGTAATCGAATGGGTCACCATGGTCATCCCGGTGATGAAAACGTTGTCGCAAATTTCGATATGCCCCACCAGCCCTACACCGCCAGCGAGCATGCAATGCTTGCCGATTTTGGTGCTGCCGGAGATCCCGACACAGGCGGCCATGGCGGTGTGATCACCAACCTGCACGTTGTGGGCGATCTGGATCTGGTTGTCGAGCTTCACGCCATTCCCGAGAACGGTATCGGCCAATGCGCCGCGGTCGATAGCGGTATTCACGCCAATCTCCACATCATCACCGACCAACACACCACCGATCTGGGCAATTTTCTGCCAGACACCTTTCTCGTTGGCAAAACCGAAGCCTTCGCCGCCGAGTACGGCACCTGACTGAATCACCACACGCTTGCCGATGCGCACGTCGTGGTACAGCGTGACCCGCGGGGCCAGCCAGCCGCCTTCGCCAATTTCGCAACGGGCACCGATGAAGCAATGCGCACCGATGGTCACACCGGCAGCAATGCGTGCCGCGCTTTCGATCACCGCAAAAGCACCAATACTCGCAGCCGGGTCAACCACCGCGTCCTCGGCCACAACGGCTGTCGGATGAATACCGGCAGCCGCTTTCGGTTTTGGATCGAACAGGTGGGAAATACGTGCGTAGGCCAGATACGGATCAGGCACCACCAGCGCATTACCGGCAAAACTTTCGGCATCAGCGGCCTTCAGCAACAGGGCTGCGGCCCGGCTGTCTGCCAGGTATTTACGGTATTGAGGGTTTGCGAGAAAGCTCAACTGAGCTGGGCCAGCCTCTTGCAAAGTGGCTAGCCCAGTAATTTCTTTCTCCGGGTCGCCACGTAGCGTGGCGCCGAGGAACTCGGCCAATTGGCCGAGCTTTATAGTCGCTGTCATAGTTACTTCAGCTGATTCATGCGCTCGATAACCTGGCGAGTGATGTCGTACTGAGGTTTGACATCAATCACTGCGCCACGCTCGAAGACCAGGTCAAAAGCACCTTTCTTGATGACTTCTTCCACAGCGCTGTCCAGTTTCGGCTTCAGTTGCTTCAGCATTTCACGGTCAGCAACGGCTTTGGCTTCGTTCAGCTCCTTGGACTGGAACTGGAAGTCACGGGCCTTTTGCTTGAACTCGAGTTCAAGACGCTCACGCTCGCCTTGTTGCATCTTGTCGCCACCGGCCATCAGACGGTCCTGAATGCCTTTGGCGCTGCTTTCCAGCGTCTTGAGCTTGCTCAGTTGCGGACCAAATTTCTTCTCGGCATCCACGGCGTATTTCTTGGCCGCGTCGGATTCCAGCAGGGCCATCTGATAGTTCAGAACGGCGATTTTCATGTCGGCAAAAGCCGGGCCTGCGACCAGTACGGTGGCGAGGAGAACCAATTGAGTCAACTTACGCACGATGCACCCCTACAAAATCCATTGTCATTATTTTGAGGCAGACGCTTAGAACGTCTGACCAAGAGAGAATTGGAACACTTGAGTTTCAGCGTTATCCGGTTCTTTTACTGGCATCGCCAGCGCGAAACTCAGCGGACCCAGCGCAGTGACCCATGTCACACCTACACCGACGGAACTGGCCATGTTGCTGAGGCTGATGTCGTTGCACTGCGTATTGGACTTCGACGCAGGATTGGTGTTGGTCGTCTGCTCGCACTTGGAGTCGAACACGTTACCCACATCCCAGAATACCGACGTACGCAGGGAGCGTTGATCCTTGACGAACGGCAGCGGGAACAGAATCTCCGCACCACCTTGAATCAGGACGTTGCCGCCGAACGGCAGCGGGTCTTGATCCGGGTCAGCCAGAGTACCCGGGTTACCGGTAGAACCTTGACCACGGCTCGGCGTACTACGCGGGCCTAATGTACTGTCCTTGAAGCCACGAACCGAGTTGAAACCACCAGCATAGTAGTTTTCATAGAATGGCAAGCCATCGGTCGAACCGTAACCGTCGCCATAACCCAATTCAGTGTGCAGGCGCATGGTGTAGTTCTCAGACAGTGGCTGGAACAACTGGCCACGGTAATCGAGCTTGAAGAACGAAAGGTCGCTACCTGGTGTAGTGACTTCCGCCGTCAGGCTTTGAGAATGACCACGGGTCGCCAGTACACCTTTGTTCAGGGTGGACTCGGACCAACCGGCCGACGCCTTGAAGTTCAGATACTCGTCGCCTTCACGGTTAACGAAGTCGAAAATCTCGTCGACGGTGTATTGACCGGTCTTGATCTTGTCTTGCTGTGCAGTCAGGCCGAAGGTCAGACGCGAGGTCTCGCTGATCGGGTAACCAACGCTCACGCCAGCACCCAGGCTGTCTACGGCATAGCTTGCTACGTCGACGTCGAGGTCTTTGTAGTCGGTGGTGCGATAGAAAGCGTTGTAACCCAGGCTCACGCCGTCTGCAGTCCAGTACGGGTCGACATAACCGAAGTTATAGCGGCTCTGGTATTCGCTTTTGGTCAAGCCGATGCTGACCTTGTTACCGGTACCCAGGAAGTTGTTCTGGGTGATCGAGCCACCGAGGATCAGGCCGGCACTTTGTGCGAAACCAACACTCGCAGTGATCGAACCGGAAGCCTGCTCTTCAACGCTGTAGTTCACGTCAACCTGGTCATCGACACCCGGTACAGCCGGGGTTTCGACGTTCACTTCTTTAAAGAAGCCCAGACGTTCAAGACGCGTCTTGGATTGATCGATCAGGTAGGTCGAAGCCCAGCCACCTTCCATCTGACGCATTTCGCGACGCAGCACTTCGTCTTCGGACTTGGTGTTGCCACGGAAGTTGATGCGGTTAACGTAAGCACGTTTGCCCGGATCGACAGCGAACGTGATGTCGACGGTATGGTCTTCATCGTGAGGCTGAGGTACGCCGCTGACGTTGGCGAAGGTGTAACCCTCGTTACCCAGGCGGCGAGTGATCAGTTCCGAGGTGGTGGTCATCAGCTTGCGCGAGAACACCTGGCCTTTCTGAACCAGCAGCAGGGACTTGACCTGGTCTTCAGGGACTTTCAGGTCGCCGCTCAGCTTGACGTCACGAACGGTGTACTTCTCGCCCTCGTTGACGTTGACAGTGATGTAGACGTGCTTCTTGTCCGGGGTAATCGATACCTGGGTCGAAGCGATATCCATATTGATATAGCCACGGTCCAGGTAGTAGGAACGCAGACGCTCCAGGTCACCGGACAGTTTTTCACGGGCGTACTTGTCGTCGTTCTTGAAGAAGGACAGCCAGTTGGTGGTCTTCAATTCGAACAGGTCGATCAGGTCTTCGTCAGGGAAGACAGTGTTACCCACCACGTTGATGTGCTGGATAGCAGCGACGGTGCCTTCGTTGATGTTGACCTTCAAGCCGACGCGGTTACGTGGCTGCGGTACCACCTCGGTGTCGACGGTGGCCGAGTAGCGACCCTGAGCGACATATTGGCGCTGCAGTTCGTTACGCACACCTTCGAGCGTGGCACGCTGGAAGATCTCGCCTTCGGCCAGACCGGATTGTTTGAGGCCCTTCATCAGGTCTTCAGTGGAGATCGCCTTGTTACCCTCGATCTCGATACTGGCGACCGATGGGCGCTCGACTACCGTGATGACCAGGACGTTGCCATCGCGGCCCAGCTGGATATCTTGAAAGAACCCGGTTTTGAACAAAGCACGAGTGGATTCCACCAGGCGACGATCGTCCGCCTGTTCGCCGACGTTTAACGGCAAAGCACCAAAGACGCTACCCGCGGAGACCCGCTGGAGGCCATTGACGCGAATATCAGAGATAGTGAAGGACTCGGCGTGAACTTCGGCGATCATCAATACGGTGAGAACCGCAGTTAGCAGCAGACGTTTCATGAAGTCCTTTCTTATTCCAACTGGCAATAAACAAACTGCCGCAAAATGCGGCAGATTCGCAATTCAGCGAAGTGTTACAGACGGCCCAAATCATTGACCAGAGCAAGCAACATCACCCCGACCACCAAACTGATACCGATCTGTATCCCCCAACCCTGCACCCGATCCGACAAGGGACGACCACGCGCCCACTCGATCAGATAAAACAACAAATGCCCCCCATCCAGTACAGGAATAGGCAACAAATTCAGAACTCCCAGGCTAATACTCAGATAAGCAAGGAAATTCAGGAAATCAGCAACGCCCGACTGGGCAGAAGCGCCCGCCACTTTAGCAATGGTTATCGGTCCACTCAAGTTTTTTACCGAGAGCTCACCGAACAACATTTTCTTGAGCGAATCGAGGGTCAGTACGCTCATGGTCCAGGTGCGTCGAGCACCCTCTCCAATCGCGGCCACAGGACCGTAACTGACTTCGCGAATCATCTCTGGCGGCCAATCGACCGCTTTCACCCCGGCCCCCATATAACCGGTAGGTGCCTTGCTCTCGCCACGAGCAGCCAGCGTCACAGGGACGTCGATTTGAGCACCATCGCGCTCGACGCGCAGCATGATTTTGGTATCCGGATGCATACGGACGGTGTCGACTACTTGCTGCCAGTCGTCCAGCGCCTTGCCATCCAGAGCCAGCAACCGATCACCGGTCTTCAGGCCAGCAGCCTGCGCCGGGCCTTTCGGATCAAGTTCGGCCAACACGGGCGGTAATGCCGGACGCCAAGGACGAATACCCAGCGAACGAATCGGATCCGGCTCGTCAGCACCCTTGAGCCATTTATCGAGCATCAGTTCGCGAGGAGAGTCTGCGGTGGAACCCTGTTCACGCACCAACAATTGAAGTGAACCGCTCTCGCCAAGACGGCGAACCAGCTGCAGATTCACCGAAGCCCAGCCAATCGTAGGTTCGCCATCGATGGCAACAATTTCCTGACCCGCCGTCAAACCGGCTTTGGCGGCAATACTGCCGGTCTCGACTGCGCCGATGACGGGCCGCACCTGCGCGCTGCCGAGCATTGCCAGGACCCAGAAAAACACCATGGCCAGCAGAAAGTTGGCAATCGGGCCGGCCGCCACGATAGCGATACGCTGACGGACAGATTTGCGATTGAAAGAATGTTCAAGCTGATCGGCCGGTACTTCGCCTTCACGCTCATCGAGCATTTTCACGTAGCCGCCCAACGGGATGGCAGCCACCACGAACTCAGTGCCTTTCTTGTCGTGCCAGCGCAGCAACGGCATGCCGAAGCCTACGGAGAAGCGCAGCACTTTGACCCCACAGCGACGTGCGACCCAGAAATGGCCGAATTCGTGGAAGGTAACCAGCACGCCCAAAGCTACCAGGGTGCCGACAATCATATAGAGCGCGCTCATCTGCTTTCTCCGCAATCCTATCCGGTGCTGCATGGACCAACGTATTGCAGCACTTACCGCCCGTGACGACTCAACCATTGTCCGGCCAGTACTCGCGCTTTCGCGTCAGCCGTGAACACGGCCTCGAGGTCATCCACCGCAACGACAGGTTCGAGGTTTAACACTTCCTCGATGATACTCGCGATTTCCGGGTAGCGAACCCGCCCGTCGAGAAACGCTGCCACAGCCACTTCATTCGCCGCATTCAACATCGCTGGTGCGCTATTACCAGCCTCGGCAGCCTGACGCGCCAGGCGCAGGCAAGGGAAACGCTCTTCATCGGGCGCATGGAAGTCCAGGCGCGCAATGGCAAACAGGTCAAGCGGCGCCACACCCGAGTCGATACGCTCCGGCCAGGCCAGGGCATTGGCGATCGGGGTGCGCATGTCCGGGTTACCCAACTGCGCCAACACCGAACCGTCGACGTAGTCGACCAGGGAATGAATCACACTTTGTGGGTGAATCACCACTTCGACCTGGGACGGCTTGGCATCGAACAGCCAGCAGGCCTCGATCAGCTCGAGCCCCTTGTTCATCATGCTGGCGGAATCGACAGAAATCTTGCGCCCCATGGACCAGTTTGGATGAGCGCACGCCTGGTCGGGGGTAACATGCGCCAGTTCAGCCAAAGGTGTCTGTCGGAACGGACCGCCAGAGGCCGTAAGAAGGATCCGACGCACGCCCACCACACCCAGCCCACGGGCAAAATCCTGCGGCATGCACTGGAAAATCGCGTTGTGTTCGCTGTCGATCGGCAGCAGCACCGAGCCACTTTTGCGCACGGCTTGCATGAACAGGGCGCCGGACATGACCAGCGCTTCCTTGTTCGCCAGCAGAATCTTTTTGCCCGCCTCGACCGCCGCCAGGGTCGGACGCAAGCCCGCCGCGCCAACGATGGCCGCCATGACGGCATCGACTTCAGGATCGGAAGCGACCTGACACAGCCCCTCCTCCCCCACCAGCACACGGGTCGAGAGGCCGGCCGCGCGCAAGTCGTCCTGCAGGGTTCGGGCAGCATCGGCTTGCGGCACGACCGCAAAGCGCGGCGTATGACGTACGCACAAAGCCAACAGCTCACTCAGGCGAGTGAACCCGCTCAAGGCGAACACCTGATATCGCGACGGATGACGAGCAATCACGTCAAGGGTGCTCAGACCAATCGAACCGGTCGCCCCCAGCACAGTAATCTGTTGAGGGCGGCTCACGGTGCAGCCATCCACAGCAGCACGGCGAACACAGGGATCGCAGCCGTCAGGCTGTCGATTCGATCCAGCACACCACCATGCCCCGGCAGCAGGTTACTGCTGTCCTTGATGCCCGATTGGCGCTTGAACATGCTCTCGGTGAGATCGCCCACCACCGAAATGAAGACAATCACTGCCGCGCCGATCAATCCCATCAGCACCTGGGCGAAACTCCAGTCGCGCGCCAAGCCGACGATCGCCGTGATAACCAGGCTCAGCACCAGGCCACCATAAACGCCTTCCCAGCTCTTGCCGGGGCTGACCTGTGGCGCCAGTTTGCGCTTGCCGAAGGCTCGACCGGAAAAGTACGCGCCGATATCGGCACCCCAGACCAGCACCATCACCGCCATGATCAACCAGTTCCCCAAAGGCTCCTGCTTGATCTGGACCAGACCTTGCCAGGCCGGCAATAGAATCAGCAAACCGATCACCAGCTTGCAGGCGGCACTGGACCAGTGTTCGCTGGAACGCGGGTAGGTCAGCACCAGGTACGTCGCCACGCCCCACCAGAGCACTGAAGCGCCCAGCACCCAGGGCGCAAGCCCCGGCAGGATGTGCATGACAAACAGCATCAATGCAACCACTGCGGCATAGGCAACGCGAATCGGTTGAGCGTTGAAACCGGCCAGCCGCGCCCATTCCCAGGCACCAAGTGTCACGACCAGCCCGATGAACAGCGCAAAGCCGGAACCCTCGAGCAGGAAAAACCCGCACAAAGCGATCGGCAGCAGGATCAGTGCGGTGATGATTCGTTGTTTAAGCATTAAACCCGGGCTCCAGCCTCGACCTGCTCGCTCGTTTTACCGAAGCGGCGCTGGCGAGAAGCGAAATCGGCCAGCGCATTTCGCATGGCGTCGTGTTTGAAGTCCGGCCAGAACAGGTCGGAGAAGTACAACTCGGCGTAAGCCAGTTGCCACAGCAGGAAGTTGCTGATGCGGTGCTCGCCGCCGGTACGGATGCACAAATCCGGCAACGGCAGATCGCCGGTGGCCAGACAGGTTTGCAGCAGTTCCGGGGTGATGTCTTCCGGGCGCAGATGCCCGGCCTGAACTTCCCGCGCCAGACGTTGAGCGGCCTGCGCAATGTCCCACTGACCGCCGTAATTGGCGGCGATCTGCAGGACAAAGCGGTTGGCACCGACGGTCATCGCCTCAGCTTCACGCATGGCAGCTTGAAGCTCGGGGTGAAAGCGTGAGCGATCACCGATGATTCGCAGACTGATGTTGTTGTCATTGAGACGCTTGGCCTCGCGACGCAATGCCTTGAAGAACAAATCCATCAAGGCACTGACTTCATCTGCAGGGCGCTGCCAGTTTTCACTGGAGAAAGCGAACAGGGTCAACACCTCGACCTTGGCCTCGGCGCACACCTCGATTACCGCGCGAACCGCATCCACGCCCGCTTTATGCCCGGCGACACCCGGCATAAAGCGCTTCTTCGCCCAGCGATTATTACCATCCATGATGATCGCGACATGGCGCGGCACCGCGGACGGCGCAGTCTGCTTGGTCTTATCCATGAAAACGCGACCCTTATACGGCCATCAGGTCGGCTTCTTTCTGCTTGGTGGCCGCATCGATGTCAGCCTCAGCCTTGTCGGTCAGCTTCTGGATATCGGCAGCGGCACGACGCTCTTCGTCTTCGCTGATTTCCTTGTCCTTGACCAGCTTCTTGAGGTCACCCAAGGCGTCGCGACGAATGTTGCGCACGGCAACACGAGCATCTTCAGCGGCACTGCGTGCCTGCTTGGTGAAGCCCTTGCGGGTTTCTTCAGTCAGGGCAGGCATGGAGATCAGCAGCAACTCACCCAGGTTGGTCGGGTTGAGGTTCAGGCCAGCACTCTGGATTGCCTTGTCGACGGCCGCGAGCATGTTGCGCTCAAACGCCACGACCTGCAGGGTCCGGGAGTCTTTTACCGTGATGTTGGCCACTTGGGTAATGGACGTGTCTGTGCCGTAGTACGGCACCATCACGCTACCCAGAATGCTTGGGTGGGCCTTGCCGGTACGAATCTGACCAAATGCATGGTTCAGAGAGTCCAGGGATTTCTGCATGCGCTCTTGAGCGTCTTTCTTGATTTCATTGATCATTGTTGGCCTTCCTCGATCAGGGTCCCTTCAGCGCCGCCATGTACGATGTTCAGCAGGGCGCCGGGCTTGTTCATGTTAAAGACGCGCAATGGCATCTTGTGGTCGCGGCACAGGCAAATGGCCGTCAGATCCATCACGCCCAGCTTGCGATCCAGCACTTCATCGTAAGTCAGATGATCGAACTTCTCGGCATGCGGGTCTTTGAATGGGTCAGCGGTGTAGACGCCATCGACCTTGGTCGCCTTGAGCACGACATCGGCATCGATTTCGATTGCACGCAAGCAGGCTGCCGAATCCGTGGTGAAGAACGGATTACCGGTACCCGCCGCGAAAATCACGACTTCCTTGGCGTTCAGGTGGCGCATGGCTTTGCGACGATCATAGTGATCGGTTACGCCTACCATGGAAATGGCCGACATCACGATGGCCGAGATATTGGCACGTTCCAGCGCATCGCGCATGGCCAGGGCGTTCATCACAGTGGCCAGCATGCCCATGTGGTCGCCCGTTACCCGATCCATACCGGCCGCGCTCAGCGCTGCACCGCGGAACAGGTTGCCACCACCGATCACCAGACCGACCTGAACGCCGATACCGACCAGTTGGCCGACTTCCAGCGCCATGCGATCCAGAACTTTCGGATCGATCCCGAACTCTTCCGAGCCCATCAGGGCCTCGCCGCTAAGCTTGAGTAGAATGCGTTTATAGCGAGCCTGATAACCACTGCCCTGCTGAGCCATTGCGAATCTCTCCTGCGGCGTATTTTAAAAAATTCTTTGCGAGCTGTTTACAGCTGCGTTCACTCTAGCTTGGCGCTGCTTCAGCGCCATCGGAACATGGCTTTGTAAGCCAGTTCCAACGGGAAACCAATTAAAAATTGGCGGCCCATCTGAAAAGAGGCTGCGCGCGTAAGCGGGCAGCCTCTTCAGGGCGACAGTTAAAAAAACCGTCTTACGACTTGGCAGCAGCCAGCTGGGCAGCAACTTCTTCAGCGAAGTTGTCTACTGGCTTCTCGATGCCTTCGCCTACTTTGAAGTAGGTGAAAGAAACGATTTCAGCACCGGCTTTCTTGGCCAGCTCACCAACCTTGATTTCAGGGTTCTTGACGAACGCCTGCTCAACCAGGCTTGCTTCAGCCAAGAACTTGCTGATACGGCCTTTGACCATATTTTCAACAATGTTTTCTGGCTTGCCTTTGATTTTTTCTTCGTTCAGCTGCAGGAACACAGCTTTTTCACGCTCGATCGCTTCGGCAGAAACTTCCGAAGGCAGCAGGAACTCTGGGTTGCTGGCCGCTACGTGCATAGCGATGTCTTTGGCCAGTTCAACGTTGCCGCCTTTCAGGACAACTGCAACACCGATCTTGTTGCCGTGCAGGTAACCACCAACAACATCACCTTCAACGCGTACCAGACGACGGATGTTGACGTTTTCGCCAACCTTGCCAACCAGTACCAGGCGATCAGCTTCTTGAGCGGCGATCAGCGGAGCGACGTCAGTCAGTTTGTCGGCGAACGCTTTTTCAACGCTAGCAGCAACAAATGCCTTGAAGTCGTCCTGCAGGGCCAGGAAGTCAGTCTGCGAGTTCACTTCCAGCAGAACAGCAGATTTGCCGTCTTCTTTCAGAGCGATGGCGCCTTCAGCAGCCACGTTGCCTGCTTTCTTGGCAGCTTTGATTGCGCCGGAAGCACGCATGTCATCAATGGCTTTTTCGATGTCGCCGTCAGCCTTTTCCAAGGCTTTCTTGCAATCCATCATGCCTTCGCCGGTACGCTCACGCAGTTCTTTAACCAACGCTGCAGTAATTGCTGCCATTTTCAAAATCCTCTTGGATAGGTTTTCAACCATTCCACCCGATCGAACGGGCGATCAATTCTTCCCGAACCACCGTTGTAAGCCGCTGCACGTTACAGCTCTGCAAGTGCGGGGCCGACAAACGGTTTTCGAGGTGGCAAAAAGGGGGCCAAGCCCCCTTTTTGCTTACTGAGTCAACGCCAAGGCGTCAATTACTCAGCTGCTGCTACCGGAGCTTCTTCAACGAACTGCTCGGTGCCGCCAGCAACGTGGTTGCGACCGCGGATTACAGCGTCAGCCATCGAACCCATGTACAGCTGGATAGCGCGGATTGCGTCATCGTTGCCTGGGATGATGTAGTCAACGCCTTCCGGGCTGCTGTTGGTATCGACTACGCCGATAACCGGGATGCCCAGCTTGTTGGCTTCGGTGATCGCGATGCGCTCGTGATCAACGTCGATAACGAACAGAGCGTCAGGCAGACCGCCCATGTCCTTGATACCACCCAGGGAACGATCCAGCTTTTCCAGGTCGCGAGTGCGCATCAGCGCCTCTTTCTTGGTCAGCTTGGCGAAAGTACCGTCTTCGGCTTGCACTTCAAGGTCACGCAGACGCTTGATGGAAGCACGGATGGTTTTGAAGTTGGTCAGCATGCCGCCCAACCAGCGGTGATCGACGTAGGGCGAACCGCAACGTGCTGCTTCTTCAGCAACGATCTTGCCAGCGGAACGCTTGGTGCCGACGAACAGAATCTTGTTTTTGCCCTGGGCCAGACGCTCTACGAAAGTCAGAGCTTCGTTGAACATTGGCAGGGTTTTTTCAAGGTTGATGATGTGGATCTTGTTACGCGCGCCGAAAATGTACTTACCCATTTTCGGGTTCCAGTAACGGGTTTGGTGACCGAAGTGCACACCGGCCTTCAGCATATCGCGCATGTTGACTTGGGACATGATAGTTCCTTAATAAGTCGGGTTTGGCCTCCACGTATCCCAATGACCAACCAGCAGCATCAGCTGAAGGCACCCAGGTCATCGTGTCGACACGTGTGTGGATTTAAGCCTTTCGGGGTATCCCCGGAAAGCGGCGCATTTTATACCACAAGGCTGAAAAAAACGGAACCCGGTTTCTCAAATCCTGACGCGAGCCCTCGATTGCCCCGTGGAATCGTTCAAGAATGCGCCTATCTATAGAGAGATGCGACGCACAGAGGCTCAGATTTGCGCTGATCGTCTGTTAGAATCAGGTTTTTCAGGGCCGCGAAGATCGATCGCACACCGCCCATTTCGTTTTAACAAGCGCCATCGAGCGCAGAGAGAGCCTGTATGACCGTCACCCTCAAAACCCCAGAGGACATCGCAAAAATGCGCGTCGCCGGCAAACTGGCCGCCGATGTGCTGGAAATGATTGCCGAACATGTCAAACCGGGCATCACCACCGAAGAGCTGGACCGTATCTGCCACGACTACATCGTCAATGAGCAGAAAGCCATTCCCGCGCCGCTCAACTATAAAGGCTACCCGAAGTCGATCTGCACCTCGATCAACCACGTGGTCTGCCACGGAATTCCGAACGAGAAGCCGTTGAAGGATGGCGACACCCTGAACATCGACGTCACCGTCATCAAGGACGGTTACCACGGCGACACCAGCCGCATGTTCCACGTCGGCACCGTGCCGGTCTGGGCCGAGCGCCTGTCGCAAGTGACCCAGGAATGCATGTACAAGGCGATTGAAATCGTCAAGCCCGGCTGCCGCCTCGGCGACATCGGCGAAATCATCCAGAAGCACGCGGAAAAGAACGGTTTCTCGGTGGTTCGCGAGTTCTGTGGTCACGGCATCGGCAAAGTGTTCCACGAAGAGCCGCAAATCCTGCACTACGGCCGCGCCGGCACCGGCATGGAGCTGAAAGCGGGCATGACCTTCACCATCGAACCGATGATCAACCAGGGCAAGGCCGACACCAAAGTGTTGGGCGATGGCTGGACCGCGATCACCAAGGACCGCAAGCTGTCGGCCCAGTGGGAGCACACCCTGCTGGTCACTGAAACCGGTTACGAGATCTTTACCCTGCGCGCCGACGACACCATCGCGCGCGTCTCGGCCTGATCCGGACCGCACCGCTCTCAGCCTTATAGATAGACAGGAAAGCCAATCGATGCCGCAGGTGGATCCCGAACTCTTCGACCGCGGCCAGTTCCAGGCTGAACTGGCCCTGAAGGCAAGCCCGATCGCAGCCTTCAAGAAGGCGATCCGCCAGGCTCGCGAGGTGCTCGACGGGCGCTTTCGCAGCGGCCGCGACATTCGCCGACTGATCGAGGATCGCGCCTGGTTCGTCGACAACATCCTGCAAAAGGCCTGGGAGCAGTTCAATTGGAGCGAAGACGCCGACATCGCGCTGGTCGCGGTCGGCGGCTATGGTCGCGGTGAGCTGCACCCGTATTCCGACATCGATCTGCTGATCCTTCTGGACAGCGCCGACCACGAAGTTTTCCGCGATTCCATCGAGCGTTTTCTGACTCTGTTGTGGGACATCGGCCTGGAAGTCGGTCAGAGCGTTCGTTCGGTGGATGAATGCGCCGTTGAAGCCCGCGCTGACCTGACGGTGGTCACCAACCTGATGGAAAGCCGCACCATTTGCGGCCCCGAGCGCCTGCGCCAGCGCATGCTGGATGTCACCAGTACCGCGCACATGTGGCCGAGCAAGGAGTTCTTCCTGGCCAAGCGTGCCGAGCAGAAAGCCCGTCACCACAAATACAACGACACCGAATACAACCTGGAACCCAACGTCAAAGGCTCGCCCGGCGGCCTGCGCGATATCCAGACGATTCTGTGGGTAGCCCGTCGCGAATACGGCACCCTGAACCTGCGCGCACTGGCCGGCGAAGGCTTTCTGGTCGAGAGCGAAAACGCCCTGCTGGCCTCGTCCCAGGAATTCCTCTGGAAAGTCCGTTACGCACTGCACATGCTCGCCGGTCGCTCCGAGGATCGCTTGCTGTTCGATCACCAACGCTCGATTGCCGGGCTGCTGGGCTTCGTCGGCGATGACGCCAAGCAAGCCATCGAAAACTTCATGCAGCAGTATTATCGGGTGGTCATGAGCATTGCCCAGCTCAGCGACCTGATCATCCAGCACTTCGAAGAAGTCATCCTCGCCCCGGAAGACGAAGCGCCACCGCAGCCGATCAACTCGCGGTTCCAGTTGCACGACGGCTACATCGAGGCGCGCAACGACAACGTGTTCCGTCGCACGCCGTTCGCCATGCTCGAAATCTTCGTGCTGATGGCCCAGCAGCCGGAAATCAAAGGCGTCCGCGCCGATACCATCCGTCTGCTGCGCGAACATCGGCACCTGATCGACGACGACTTCCGTAACGACATTCGCAATACCAGCCTGTTTATCGAACTGTTCAAGTGCAAGATCGGCATCCATCGCAACCTGCGCCGGATGAACCGTTACGGCATCCTCGGGCGCTATTTGCCGGAGTTCGGCTTCATCGTCGGGCAAATGCAACACGACCTGTTCCACATCTATACGGTCGATGCGCACACCCTGAACCTGATCAAACACTTGCGTAAGTTGCAGTACTCACAAGTGTCGGAGAAATTCCCGCTCGCCGCCAAGCTTATGGGCAAGCTGCCCAAGCCCGAGCTGATCTATATGGCCGGGCTTTACCACGACATCGGCAAGGGCCGGCATGGCGACCACTCGGAAATCGGCGCGGTGGATGCCGAAGCCTTTTGCCAACGCCATCAGTTGCCAGTGTGGGACAGTCGCCTGATCGTCTGGCTGGTGCAAAACCACCTGATGATGTCGACCACGGCCCAGCGCAAGGACTTGTCCGATCCGCAGGTGATCCACGATTTCGCGCAGACTGTCGGCGACGAAACACGCCTCGATTATCTGTACGTGCTGACGGTCGCCGACATCAACGCCACCAACCCGACCCTGTGGAATTCCTGGCGCGCCAGCCTGTTGCGCCAGCTCTACACCGAGACCAAGCGCGCCTTGCGCCGTGGCCTGGAGAATCCGGTCGATCGCGAAGAGCAGATCCGTCAGACCCAAAGCGCCGCACTGGACATCCTTGTGCGCGGCGGCACCGACCCGGACGACGTCGAACAGCTCTGGTCACAGCTGGGTGATGACTACTTCCTGCGTCACACCGCCGGCGACGTGGCCTGGCACAGCGACGCGATTCTCCAGCAGCCGGCCGATGGTGGGCCGCTGGTGCTGATCAAGGAAACCACTCAGCGCGAGTTCGAGGGCGGCACGCAGATCTTCATCTATGCGCCGGACCAGCACGACTTCTTCGCCGTGACCGTGGCCGCCATGGACCAGCTCAACCTGAACATTCACGACGCCCGGGTCATCACCTCCAGCAGCCAATTCACCCTCGACACCTACATCGTGCTCGACACGGACGGTGACTCGATTGGCGATAACCCGGCGCGGGTCAAACAGATCCGCGACGGCCTGACCGAAGCCCTGCGCAACCCGGACGACTACCCGACCATCATCCAGCGCCGGGTGCCGCGCCAGCTCAAGCATTTCGCCTTTGCGCCACAAGTGACGATCCACAACGACGCCCAGCGCCCGGTGACGGTCCTGGAACTCACGGCTCCCGACCGTCCGGGCCTGTTGGCGCGGATCGGGACGATCTTCCTGGAGTTCGACCTGTCGCTGCAAAACGCCAAGATTGCCACGCTGGGCGAGCGCGTGGAGGACGTGTTCTTCATTACCGACGCGAACAACCAGCAGTTGTCGGACCCGCTGCTGTGCAGCCGCTTGCAGGATGCAATCGTTGAACAGCTGAGCGTCAACCACGAACCCGATATCAAACTGTCGCGCATCAGTATCTGACCGCGTGCCAGGATTCAGCCGCTTTGAACGAGACCCCGCACCGATGAACAACGCTCTGAACCAGTTGCAGCCCTACCCCTTCGAGAAGCTCCGCGCCTTGCTCGGCAGCGTTACGCCAAACCCGGACAAACGCCCTGTCGCGCTGTCCATCGGCGAGCCGAAACACCGTTCGCCAAGTTTCGTGGCCGAAGCTTTGGCCAGCAATCTGGATCAGATGGCCGTGTACCCGACCACCCTCGGCATCCCGGCCCTTCGTGAAGCCATCGCCGCCTGGTGCGAACGCCGCTTTAGCATTCCGAACGGCTGGCTCGACCCGGCACGCAACGTGCTGCCGGTCAACGGCACCCGTGAAGCGCTGTTCGCCTTCACCCAGACCGTGGTCAACCGTGGCGACGATGCCTTGGTGGTCAGCCCGAACCCGTTCTATCAGATCTACGAAGGCGCGGCTTTTCTCGCCGGGGCCAAGCCGCACTACCTGCCATGCCTGGACGAAAACGGCTTCAATCCGGACTTCGATGCCGTGTCGCCAGACATCTGGAAACGCTGCCAGATCCTGTTCCTGTGCTCGCCAGGCAATCCGACCGGCGCGCTGATCCCGGTCGACACCCTGAAAAAGCTGATCGCCCTGGCTGATGAATACGACTTCGTAATCGCCGCCGACGAGTGCTACAGCGAACTGTACTTCGACGAACAAACCCCGCCGGCCGGCCTGCTCAGCGCCTGCGTGGAGCTGGGTCGTAAAGACTTCAAGCGTTGCGTGGTGTTCCACAGCCTGTCCAAGCGCTCCAACCTGCCGGGCTTGCGCTCGGGTTTTGTCGCCGGCGACGCAGATATTCTCAAAGGCTTCCTGCTGTATCGCACCTACCACGGCTGCGCGATGCCGGTTCAAACGCAACTGGCCAGCGTTGCCGCGTGGAATGACGAAGTGCACGTGCGCGCCAACCGTGCGCTGTACCGCGAGAAGTACGATGCCGTGCTGGAAATCCTCAGCCCGGTAATGGATGTGCAGCGTCCGGATGGCGGTTTTTACTTGTGGCCCAATGTTGCGGGCGACGATGAAGCGTTCTGCCGTGACCTGTTTGTTGAAGAGCACGTGACGGTGGTGCCGGGTTCTTATTTGTCCCGTGAAGTTGATGGTGTCAATCCGGGGGCCGGTCGTGTGCGTATGGCACTGGTTGCGCCATTGGCGGAATGCGTCGAGGCTGCCGAGCGGATTCGCGACTTCATCAAACGTCAAAAGTAAACATCCCCGCCCGCACTGCGCAATGTAGTGCGGGCGTTATTTTATAGTCAGTTACACTTCATCAAAAATAACCCTTAGCGAACTGCGGAGTGCCCTTTACTCTCATGCAGTGCATTTTTGTGCACCACCTTAAAACGATTACTCTTACTTCATGGACGAAGTTACTAATGAACAGCATTGATCACTGCACACTAATCCAATGGCCCGACGACCAGCAATCCTACGAAGCGGCCATCAACGAAAATCCCGAGAACGCAAGAACCACAGGCACCCATCGTCGCAAACGCTCCTTGGTTAACTACTCAAAGCTGTGGGCAAACGGACGCACACTGAAAATCGCTTTTATCGATAACACCGACAATGAACACAAACAGAAGATCATTGACGCGGCCGTCCAGTGGCTGCCTTACATCAATCTGAGCTTCGATTTTGTTGACGGACTTGAAGGTGATATCCGAATCACAACAAAAAATAACGTCAACAGTTCAATATTGGGAACCGACGCGCTATTGATCCATCCCGACTGGCCAACCATGAACCTGGGCGTCAAGCCGGACCACGAAGATTTCGAGGTCATTGTGATTCATGAGTTCGGACATGTATTAGGTGCGATGCACGAACATCAGCACCCCGAGGCCAATATCCCGTGGGATAAGCCAAAAGTGTATGAGTTCTATCAGAATCGCGAGATGAACCCGCTAAGCAAAGAAGCCGTCGACAGAAATCTCTTCGCACCGTTCAATACCATCGAAGCTATTTACACGCCATACGACAGGAACTCCATCATGCACCACCCGGTGGCCAACGACTTGACGCTGGGCAATTGGGAAATTCCGATCAATCGAAAGATCAGTAAAAAAGACAAACAACTGATGAAGTTGCTTTATCCCAAGCGCTAATCACCGACAGATCTATTTCACTTGCCCAAGTTTAGCCTCGCTTAAATCCAACTCCCCTAACACTTCACGCAATACGTCATCACCAATCTGGTGATGACGACTGAGGCTATACAACTCCAGGCGTTGCGCCCGCAGCGCCTTGAGCCGCAACCGGCGTTCCAGCAGATCCATCTGGAACGCCAGCGCCTGGGCTTCCGCCGAATCGTTGAACACATCCAGCTGATGCCGGTACTCGGACATGATCCGCGCCTTGAGTTCGACAGCCAGTGCGGCCTCACTCGCGTCTACAGGCTTGGCCTCTTCGACCTCCAGCGCATGAATCGCCGCTTCAGCGGTCTTGCGCCACGCGTCTCGCACTTCATTGCGGCGCTTGTCGTCAGGACTAATTTCAATGCCGCGCAGTAACAGCGGCAAGCCGATACACGCTGAAATCAGCGACAACAGGATGACCCCGGCCGCAATGAAGATCATCAGGTCGCGCTCAGGGAATGCCTCGCCTCCCATCAGCAGCGGCACCGACAGCACGCCCGCCAACGTCACCGCACCGCGTACTCCGCCGACCGTCAGCAGCCAGCAGGAACGCATCGTCGGCACATGCGTCATCTCGCCTTTGCCGCGCAAGCGCCGCAGCAACACCGACAAACGCCAGATGCTCTGCACCCAGACAAACCGCAACACCAGCAGGACCAGAAAAATCGCCACCACATCCAGACAGCGATAGAGCAGTGTCGGCCAAAGCGAGGTTTCATGGCTCGCCACCGCCTTGATGATGTCCGGCAGCTGCAAGCCCAACAACAGAAAAATCAAGCCGTTGAAGGCAAATTCCAGCAACGACCAGACGCTGCGGTTGAGCAGCCGGGTGCTGGTCTGGCGCGGCAGCAAGTCGAGCCAACTCTGCATCATCCCCGCCGCCACCGCCGACAAAATACCCGAAGCACCGAGCCGTTCCGCCAATACGTAAGCCGCAAACGGCAGTAGCAACATGAACACCACGTGAGTCGCCGGGTCATCCCAACCGCGAGCAATCATCCACGACCGCAAGCGCCCGACCAGCCAGCTCAGCGCTACGCCGACGGCCAGGCCTCCAACCGCCACCAATACAAACGTCAGACTGGCGTTGGCCAGCGAGAACACGCCGGTCACCGCAGCGACCAAGGCGAATTTGAAGGTCACCAGACCCGAGGCGTCGTTCATCAGCGCCTCGCCCTGAAGCATGTGCATCAAGGGCGTGGGCAAGCGATTGCGGGAAATGGCCGACACCGCCACGGCGTCCGTCGGCGACAACACGGCGGCAAGGGCGAAGGCCACCGGCAGTGGAATGCTTGGGATCAACCAATGAATGAAGTAGCCCGCGCCGACGACAGTGAACAGCACCAACCCCACCGCCAACGTCAGGATCGGCCCGCGCAGTCGCCAGAACTCACGCTTGGGCATGCGCCAGCCGTCGGAGAACAGCAGCGGTGGCAGGAACAGAAAGAGGAACAATTCCGGGTCGAGTGCCACGTGCAGCCCCAGGGTCGGCCACGCCAACAACGCCCCGGCAGCAATTTGCACCAAGGGCAGCGGCAGTGGGATCACCCGGCCGATCAGGCGCGAAACGCCGACCAGCATTAACAGGATCAGGACGGTGTAAGCGGTTTGCATAACGCGCGGTTCCCAGGCAATCGACAGCATCGAAGTGCCATATTAGCCGCATAGACTGCACGACGGCCGTTACACCAATGTCGCAGGCGGATCTCAACCTCCCACAGGTTTTGCGCTTCCATGGCATAATCCGTCACCTTTTTTTTCCAGCACCTGCAAAGGGGGCAATTCCTTGACCGTTTCAAGCAAAACGTTGCACCTTTTCGGCATCAAAGCCTGCGACACCATGAAAAAGGCGCGCACCTGGCTCGATGAACACGCTGTCAGCTATGACTTTCATGATTACAAAACGGCCGGAATCGACCGTGAACACCTGACCCAATGGTGCGACGAGCACGGCTGGCAAGTGGTGTTGAACCGTGCAGGCACGACCTTTCGCAAGCTCGACGACGAACGCAAAGCCGATCTCGACCAGCCGAAAGCCATCGAACTGATGCTCGCACAACCCTCGATGATCAAGCGCCCGGTGCTCGATCTCGGTGACCGAACCCTGATTGGCTTCAAGCCAGATATCTACGCGGCAGCGCTCAAGTAAGCCTGCCCGTTCAATTTTGTAGAGGTATTCACATGTCCAATTCCCTGTTCAGCCTGGCCTTTGGTGTCGGCACTCAAAACCGTCAAGGTGCATGGCTGGAAGTGTTCTACGCCGCCCCGGTCCTGCATCCGTCGGCTGAAGTCATCGCCGCCATCGCGCCGGTCCTGGGCTACACCGAAGGCAATCAGGCCATCGCCTTCAGTACCGCTCAGGCGTCGCAACTGGCTGAAGCGCTGAAAGGCGTCGACGCTGCACAGGCTGCGCTGCTGACCCGTCTGGCCGAGAGCCACAAGCCGCTGGTCGCGACCATTCTGGCCGAAGACGTGCAACTGACTTCCACGCCTGAGGCTTACCTCAAGCTGCACCTGCTGTCCCACCGCCTGGTCAAGCCGCATGGCCTGAACCTGGCCGGCGTATTCCCGCTGCTGCCGAACGTGGCATGGACCAGCCAGGGCGCGATCGACCTGGCCGAGCTGGCTGAACATCAACTCGAAGCCCGTCTGCGTGGCGAGTTGCTGGAAGTGTTCTCGGTGGACAAGTTCCCGAAAATGACCGACTACGTGGTTCCGGCCGGCGTGCGTATCGCTGACGCGGCGCGTATCCGTCTGGGCGCTTATGTGGGCGAAGGCACCACCGTCATGCACGAAGGTTTCGTCAACTTCAACGCCGGCACCGAAGGTCCGGGCATGATCGAAGGTCGCGTTTCCGCAGGCGTATTCGTCGGCAAGGGCTCGGACCTGGGCGGCGGATGCTCGACCATGGGCACCCTGTCGGGTGGCGGCAACATCGTGATCAAGGTCGGCGAAGGCTGCCTGATCGGTGCGAACGCCGGTATCGGCATTCCGTTGGGCGACCGCAACACCGTTGAGTCGGGCCTGTACGTGACCGCTGGCACCAAAGTGGCGCTGCTGGACGAAAACAACAAGCTGGTCAAAGTCGTCAAGGCGCGTGAACTGGCCGGTCAACCTGACCTGTTGTTCCGCCGCAATTCGGAAACCGGTGCTGTGGAATGCAAAACCCACAAATCGGCCATCGAACTGAACGAAGCGCTGCACGCTCACAACTAAGCGTTGCGGCCAACGTAACCGATCACCTGTGGGAGCGAGCCTGCTCGCGAAGCTTTTCGGCGGCCTCAAGGACGCCTTCGCGAGCAGGCTCGCTCCCACAAGGTCATGCGCATGGGCCGAATGACATGATGATTCACTCTCCCTGGCGCGCCGATTTTCCGGCCATCGCCGCTCTGCAACGGCAAGACCAGACCTATCTGGACAACGCCGCCACCACGCAAAAACCTCAAGCCCTGCTGGAAGCCCTGACGCATTACTACGCCAACGGCGCAGCCAACGTGCATCGGGCGCAACACTTGCCCGGCGCCCACGCCACCCAGGCGTTCGAGGCCAGCCGCAGCAAAGTCGCGCAATGGCTGAATGCCGGCGATTGCGGGCAGATCATCTTTACCCACGGCGCGACGTCTGCGCTGAACCTCCTGGCTTATGGCCTGGAACATCTTTTCAATCCGGGCGATGAGATTGTCATCAGCGCCCTGGAGCATCACGCCAACCTGCTGCCATGGCAGCAACTGGCCCAGCGGCGCGAGCTGAAACTGGTGATATTGCCGCTGGATGCCGACGGCTTGATCGATCTGGACGCCGCCGCGCAGTTAATCGGTCCGCAAACCCGTTTGTTGGCGGTCAGTCAGCTGTCCAACGTGCTCGGCGTCTGGCAACCACTGCCGGCTTTAATGGCGATGGCCAAGACCCACGATGCGTTGACCGTGGTCGACGGCGCTCAAGGCGTGGTGCATGGCCGGCATGACGTTCAGGCGCTGGGTTGCGACTTCTATGTGTTTTCCAGCCACAAGCTCTATGGCCCCGATGGCCTCGGTGTGCTGTTCGGACGCAACGAGGCACTGAAGCAACTGCGTCACTGGCAGTTCGGCGGTGAGATGGTGCTGGATGCGGACTACCACCACGCACGCTTCCGCCCTGCCCCGCTGGGTTTCGAGGCTGGAACGCCGCCCATTGCCGGTGTGATTGGTCTGGGCGCGACCCTGGATTACCTCACCGGGCTCGATCAGGACGCCGTTAACGCCCATGAAGCCGCGCTGCATGATTATTTGCTGAAGGGTCTTGAGGCCCGAAACGGCATTCGCCTGCTGGGCAAACCGCAACTGGCCCTGGCGAGTTTTGTCGTTGAGGGTGTGCATAACTCGGATCTGGCGCATGTGCTGACCGAACAGGGGATTGCCGTTCGAGCCGGTCATCACTGCGCGATGCCGCTGCTCAAGAGCTTCGAACTGGCCGGGGCGATTCGGGTGTCGTTGGCGCTGTATAACGATTCCGAAGACCTGGAGCGGTTTTTTGAAGCGCTGGATCAGGCGCTGGAGCTGTTGCGATGAGTCTGCCTGCCGATGCGGTGACGGCGCTGGACACGTTCCAGAACGCTGCCGGCTGGGAACAGCGTGCGCGATTGCTGATGCAATGGGGCGATCGCCTGCCTGCATTGAGTGATGTGGATAAGGTGGATGCCAACCGGGTGCATGGCTGTGAAAGCCAGGTGTGGTTGGTGGGCGAGTTGCAGGACGGCCATTGGCAGTTTGCGGCAAGCAGCGATGCGCGGTTGATTCGCGGGTTGGTGGCGTTGCTGCTGGCGCGGGTCAACGGGTTGTCGGCGGCCGAGTTGCGCTTGGTGGATTTGCCGGAGTGGTTCAATCAGCTTGGGCTTTCGCGGCAGCTGTCGCCGTCGCGCAGTAACGGCCTGAATGCCGTGCTCCAGCGGATGAATGGGTTGACGGGTTAATCGCCTTCGCGAGCAAGCCCGCTCCCACATTGGATGTGTGGTGTATCCGGATTTTGTATCCAACACCGATCAAATGTGGGAGCGGGCTTGCTCGCGAAGGGGCCATCAGCCCCCCATCAAACCCCAGGTTTAACCCGGTCCGAAGGACGCCGAACACCCGCAACAATCTTATCCACAGCCTTGGTCGCCGCCACCATCCCGAACGTCGCCGTCACCATCATCACCGCACCAAACCCGCCCGCACAGTCCAGCTTCACGCCATCACCGACAAAACTCTTCTGCAAACAGATGCTGCCATCCGGTTTCGGGTAGCGCAGTTGTTCGGTGGAAAACACACACGGCACGCTGTAATGGCGAGTCACGGTGCGGGAGAAGCCGTAGTCGCGACGCAAGGTCGAGCGCACTTTCGACGCCAGCGGATCATTGAACGTCCGGTTCAAGTCGCACACTTGAATCAGCGTCGGATCAATCTGCCCACCCGCGCCGCCCGTGGTGATGATCTGAATCTTGCGCCGCTTGCACCAGGCAATCAGCGCTGCCTTGGCGTTGACGCTGTCGATGCAATCGATCACGCAGTCAATGTTCGGCGTGATGTATTCGGCCATGGTCTCGCGGGTGACGAAATCCGCCACCGCGTGCACCGTGCAGTCCGGGTTGATCCCACGCAGGCGCTCGGCCATTACCTCGACCTTGGGCTTGCCGACGGTGCTGTCCAGCGCGTGCAACTGACGGTTGGCGTTGCTGACGCAAACGTCGTCGAGGTCAAACAGCGAAATTTCGCCCACGCCACAGCGGGCGATGGCTTCCGCTGCCCACGAACCCACGCCGCCGACGCCAACGATCGCCACATGCGCCGCGCGCAGGCGCTCCAGCCCCTCGATGCCATACAAACGGGCGATGCCTGCAAACCGCGGATCTTCTGTACTCATGACCATTACCCCAAAAACCGGCGCGCATTATAGGGCTTCGCTGCGTCAAGTTTTGAATTTCAATCTACAAGTGTAAGAACTTATGTGAAAGCAAATTGCCCAATGTCCGGCAATTCCCTGTCTGCTGTACGAAAAGAGAATGCCCGGTGTAGGATGCGCGCCCCTTGGCGACCGCCAACCGTTCCTTCGTTCCACAGTCTTTGGAACCTGAAATAGCTATGTCATCCCGCAAATTTGGACTCAACCTGGTCGTGGTGCTCGCCATCGCAGCCTTGTTTACCGGCTTCTGGGCGCTGATCAACCGCCCGGTCACCGCCCCCAACTGGCCTGAACAGATCTCCGGCTTTTCGTACTCGCCGTTCCAGCAAGGCCAGTACCCGCAGAAAGAGCAGTACCCGACCGACGATCAAATGCGTCGCGACCTGGAGATCATGAGCAAGCTGACGGACAACATCCGTACTTACTCAGTCGATGGCACCCTGGAAGACATTCCCAAGCTCGCCGAGGAATTCGGCCTGCGCGTGACTCTGGGAATCTGGATCAGCCCGGACCAGGAGCGCAATGAGCGCGAAATCACCCGCGCCATCGAAATCGCCAACACTTCGCGCAGCGTGGTTCGCGTGGTGGTAGGCAACGAGGCAATCTTCCGTAAGGAAATTACCGCCGCTGAACTGAGCGTGATCCTCGATCGCGTCCGCGCCGCCGTGAAAGTGCCGGTGACCACGTCCGAGCAGTGGCACGTCTGGGAAGAGCACCCGGAACTGGCCAAGCACGTCGACCTGATCGCCGCCCACGTTCTGCCTTACTGGGAGTTTATTCCGGTGGACAAGGCCGGCCAGTTTGTCCTCGACCGCGCCCGCGACCTGAAAAAGATGTTCCCGAAAAAACCGCTGCTGCTCTCGGAGGTTGGCTGGCCGAGCAACGGCCGTATGCGTGGCGGCACCGATGCGAGCCCGGCGGATCAGGCGATCTACCTGCGCACGCTGGTCAACAAACTCAACCGCCAGGGCTTCAACTACTTCGTGATCGAAGCGTTTGACCAGCCGTGGAAGGCCAGCGACGAAGGGTCGGTGGGCGCGTATTGGGGCGTGTTCAACGCCGCGCGCCAGCAGAAATTCAACTTCGAAGGCCCGGTGGTCGCGATCCCGCAATGGCGCGTGCTGGCGATCGGCTCAGCCGTATTGGCATTGCTGTCCCTGACCCTGCTGATGATCGACGGCTCGGCCCTGCGCCAGCGTGGCCGTACCTTCCTGACTTTTATCGCCTTCCTGTGCGGTTCGGTACTGGTGTGGATCGGTTACGACTACAGCCAGCAATACAGCACCTGGTTCAGCCTGACGGTCGGATTCCTGCTCGCGCTCGGCGCACTCGGGGTCTTTATTGTTCTGCTGACCGAGGCGCATGAACTGGCCGAAGCGGTCTGGACCCACAAGCGTCGGCGTGAATTCCTGCCGGTGGTGGGCGACTCGGACTACAGACCGAAAGTCTCGATTCACGTGCCCTGCTACAACGAGCCGCCGGAGATGGTCAAACAGACCCTCAACGCCCTGGCCAACCTCGATTACCCGGACTTCGAAGTCCTGATCATCGACAACAACACCAAGGACCCGGCGGTCTGGGAACCGGTGCGCGATTACTGCGAAACCCTCGGCCCGCGCTTCAAGTTCTTCCACGTTGCACCCTTGGCCGGCTTCAAGGGCGGCGCGCTGAATTACCTGATCCCGCACACCGCCAAGGATGCCGAAGTCATCGCGGTGATCGACTCGGACTACTGCGTCGACCCGAACTGGCTCAAGCACATGGTGCCGCACTTCGCCGATCCGAAAATCGCGGTGGTGCAGTCGCCGCAGGACTATCGCGATCAGAACGAAAGCACCTTCAAAAAGCTCTGCTACGCGGAATACAAAGGCTTCTTCCACATCGGCATGGTCACCCGTAACGACCGTGACGCGATCATCCAGCACGGCACCATGACCATGACCCGACGCTCGGTGCTTGAAGAGCTCGGCTGGGCTGACTGGTGCATCTGTGAAGACGCCGAGTTGGGTCTGCGCGTGTTCGAAAAAGGCCTGTCGGCGGCGTACTACCACACCAGCTATGGCAAAGGCCTGATGCCCGATACCTTTATCGACTTCAAGAAACAGCGATTCCGCTGGGCCTACGGGGCGATTCAGATCATCAAGCGTCACACCGCCAGCCTGCTGCGCGGCAAGGACACCGAGCTGACCCGTGGCCAGCGCTACCACTTCCTCGCGGGCTGGTTGCCGTGGGTCGCGGATGGCATGAACATCTTCTTCACCGTCGGCGCATTGTTGTGGTCGGCGGCGATGATCATCGTGCCGCAGCGGGTCGATCCGCCGTTGCTGATTTTCGCAATCCCGCCGTTGGCGCTGTTCGTGTTCAAGGTCGGCAAGATCATCTTCCTGTATCGCCGCGCCGTTGGCGTGAACCTGAAAGATGCGTTCTGCGCGGCACTGGCCGGGCTGGCGTTGTCGCACACCATCGCCAAAGCGGTGCTGTACGGCTTCTTCACCAGCAGCATTCCGTTCTTCCGCACGCCGAAAAACGCCGACAACCATGGCTTTTGGGTGGCGATTTCGGAGGCCCGTGAAGAGGTGTTCATCATGTTGCTGTTGTGGGGCGCGGCGCTGGGGATCTTCCTGGTCAACGGCTTGCCGAGCAACGACATGCGCTTCTGGGTGACCATGTTGCTGGTGCAGTCGCTGCCGTACCTGGCGGCGCTGATCATGGCGTTCCTGTCTTCGCTGCCCAAACCGGCCGCCGAGCCGGAGCCGGCACCCGCCGTCTAAATCTGTACGGATGCACTAAACGGCGGCCAATGGTCGCCGTTTTGCTTTAAGATAACCGCCATTTTGCAGGGCTTGGCGTGATATACGGTCTTTCTGACCGTACTCAAAACCTGTGGGAGCGGGCTTGCTCGCGAATGCGGTGTAACAATCAACATTTATGCTGACTGACACACCGCATTCGCGAGCAAGCCCGCTCCCACATTTAGTCCGTGCCCACATTCATGATTTCCGGAGTTTTCCATGACGGCCCACGCCGACCTTTCGCCGACCCTTCAACTCGCCATCGACCTGATCCGCCGTCCGTCCGTGACGCCGGTCGACGCCGATTGCCAGAAGCAGATGATGCAGCGCCTGGGCGATGCCGGTTTCATGCTGGAACCGATGCGCATCGAAGATGTGGATAACTTCTGGGCGACCCACGGTAAACACGACGGTCCGGTGCTGTGCTTCGCCGGTCACACCGACGTGGTGCCCACCGGTCCGGTCACCGCCTGGCAGATCGACCCGTTCAACGCGCTGATCGACGAACACGGCATGCTCTGCGGCCGTGGCGCGGCGGACATGAAAGGTAGCCTCGCGTCGATGACCGTGGCCGCCGAGCGCTTTGTCGCCGATTACCCGGATCACAAGGGCAAGGTCGCTTTCCTGATCACCAGCGACGAAGAAGGCCCGGCGCATCACGGCACCAAGGCGGTGGTTGAACGCCTCGCCGCGCGCAAGGAACGTCTGGACTGGTGCATCGTCGGCGAACCGTCGAGCACCACGCTGGTGGGTGACGTGGTCAAGAACGGCCGTCGTGGCTCCCTCGGTGCCAAGCTGACCGTTCGCGGCGTGCAGGGCCACGTGGCCTATCCGCACCTCGCCAAGAACCCGATCCACCTCGCGGCCCCGGCCCTGGCCGAACTGGCTGCCGAGCATTGGGACCACGGCAACGATTTCTTCCCGCCGACCAGTTTCCAGATCTCCAACGTCAATTCCGGCACCGGCGCGACCAACGTGATTCCGGGTGACCTGGTGGCGGTGTTCAACTTCCGCTTCTCCACCGAATCCACCGTTGAAGGCCTTCAAAAACGCGTCGCCGACATTCTCGACAAGCATGGCCTGGACTGGCACATCGACTGGGCGCTGTCCGGCCTGCCGTTCCTGACCGAGCCGGGTGCGTTGCTGGATGCCGTGGCGTCGAGCATCAAGGACATCACCGGTCGCGACACCAAGGCGTCCACCAGCGGTGGCACCTCCGACGGTCGCTTCATCGCGACCATGGGCACCCAAGTGGTTGAACTCGGTCCGGTCAATGCAACGATCCACCAGGTCAACGAGCGTGTACTGGCCGCCGACCTCGACGTGCTGACCGAAATCTACTACCAGACCCTGATCAAGTTGCTCGCCTGATGCTCGCTTGCCCGATCTGCAGTGAACCGCTGAACGCGGTGGACAACGGCGTGGCCTGCCCCGCCGGGCATCGTTTCGACCGCGCGCGCCAGGGTTACCTGAACCTGTTGCCGGTGCAGCACAAAAACAGCCGCGACCCTGGGGATAACCTGGCCATGGTCGAAGCCCGCCGCGACTTCTTGAACGCCGGCCATTACGCGCCGGTGGCCAAGCGTCTGGCGGAACTGGCGGCGCACTACGCGCCGCAACGCTGGCTCGACATCGGCTGTGGCGAGGGCTACTACACCGCGCAAATCGCCGAGGCCTTGCCCAACGCCGACGGTTACGCGCTGGACATCTCCCGCGAAGCGGTCAAACGCGCCTGCAAACGCAACCCGCAGCTGACCTGGTTGATCGCCAGCATGGCACGGGTGCCGTTGGCTTCCGGTAGTTGCCAGTTTCTCGCCAGCGTCTTCAGCCCGTTGGATTGGGAAGAAGCCAAACGCCTGCTCAGCCCCGGTGGCGGCTTGATGAAAGTCGGGCCGACCAGCGGCCATTTGATGGAGTTGCGCGAACGGCTGTACGACGAGGTCCGCGAATACACCGACGACAAACATCTGGCCCTGGTGCCGGACGGCATGGCGTTGGCGCACAGCGAAACCCTGGAGTTCAAACTGACGCTTGCAGAGGGTCAGGACCGCGCGAACCTGTTGGCCATGACACCCCATGGCTGGCGTGCCAGTGCCGAACGCCGCGCAGCGGTCATCGAACAGGCCGAGCCGTTCGAGGTCACCGTTTCGATGCGCTACGATTACTTCATACTTCAATCTTAATTTTTTGGTCTTGAGCAACGGCTTGAGGCCGGCTAAATCCGCGAATGGATTTTTCAGACCCGCAGTGAGGACATCCATGCGCCAACCCGATATCGAGATTTACCTGAAAGACGCCGACGTCGACTACAAGGCCATCGCGGCCTGGCTCGGCACTGCTTTGGGCCCGTGCACCGACTGGGTCCAGAAAGGCCAGACGTACAAGTGCAAGGCCGGCAACGTACCGGTGACCTGGTTGCCAAAAGCCGTGGGCAAGTGGAACAGCCTGTTCCTGGACAGCGACCAGACGCCGTGGGAAGACGACATCGCCTGCGCCCGCGCAGCCTTTGCCGCGCTGAACGTCGAAGTGCGTTGCGCGCCGGGGACCTGGGTCGAGGAAGAAGGTGAAGAGACAGCGGATCGCTGGATGCGCATCAGCGCAGATGGTGAAGAAGAGATCACCTGGAAAACTGTTTAAAAAACGACACGGATCAAATGTGGGAGCGGGCTTGCTCGCGAATGCGGTGTATCAGTCAAAGTTTATGGCGACTGACACACCGCATTCGCGAGCAAGCCCGCTCCCACAGTGGTTTTGGGTGATCTGAAGATCGGGTTTACAAGCCTACAACGTCTTCAGCCTGCAAGCCTTTCTCGCCGGTCACCACGGCATATTCAACCTGCTGGCCTTCAGCCAGCGAACGGTGCCCTTCGCCGCGAATCGCGCGGTAATGCACGAACACGTCCACCCCGTCCTCGCGTTGAATAAAGCCGTAGCCCTTGGCATCGTTGAACCACTTCACATTGCCGGTTTCGCGCGTAGCCATGAATCAGTACCCCCCTTGTTTTTATTTTGAACGGCCGAGTATATGACAGCCATCAAAACTCTCAACTCACTTTACTTAGGCGCTTTTTTGCCGATTTTCGGTGAATACGGCACACTATCGACCGCCCGAGCAAACGCTCGGTTTTAACCACTCACGCAGAAGCCGTATGACCCGTTCCCCGTTCCGCCGTCTTGTGTTTGGCACCCTGCGCCGACTGTTGTATCTCTGGGTTCGCTCGGAGACGATCAACCAGTCGTCGTTCACCCTCAACCTCGACCGCAGTCGTCCGGTGTTCTACGTCCTGCAAAACCCTTCGCTGACCGACCTCGCCGTGGTCGACACCGAATGCAGCAAGGCTGGCCTGCCCCGCCCGGTGTTGCCGGTGTCAGTGGGTAACCTGGTGGAACCTGCCGCGTTCTTCTACCTGACGCCAGAGCCCGACTGGCTCGGCCGTCAGGACAAACGCGGCGCACCGCCAACCCTGACCCGCCTGGTCAGTGCCCTGAGCCAGAATGCCGCCGAAGACGCGCAGATCATTCCGGTCAGCGTGTTCTGGGGCCAGTCGCCGGACAGCGAATCGAGCCCGTGGAAATTGCTCTTCGCCGACAGCTGGGCAGTCACCGGCCGCCTGCGCCGCTTGCTGAGCATCATCGTGCTGGGACGCAAGACCCGCGTGCAGTTTTCCGCGCCGATCCACCTGCGCGAGCTGATCGATCACAACAAAGGCCACGAGCGCACCGTGCGCATGGCCCAGCGGATCCTGCGGGTGCACTTCCGCAACCTCAAAGCCGCCGTCATCGGTCCGGACATTTCCCACCGGCGCAATCTGGTCAAGGGCCTGCTCAACCAGCCACTGGTCAAGCAAGCGATCCTCGATGAAGCCGAGCGCGAAAACATCTCCCCGGAGAAAGCCAAGGCCCAGGCCCTGCGCTACGGCAACGAGATCGCCTCCGACTACACCTACACTGCGATCCGCTTCATGGAAGTGGTGCTGAGCTGGTTCTGGAACAAGATCTACGACGGCATCAAGGTCAACAACATCGAAGGCGTGCAAAAGGTCGCTCCGGGTTACGAAGTGATCTACGTACCCTGCCACCGCAGCCACATCGACTACCTGCTGCTGTCCTATCTGCTGTTCCGCAATGGCCTGACCCCGCCGCACATTGCCGCCGGGATCAACCTCAACATGCCGGGGATCGGCGGCCTGCTGCGTCGCGGCGGTGCGTTCTTCATGCGCCGTACCTTCAAGGGCAACCCGCTGTACACCTCGGTGTTCAACGAATACCTGCACACCCTGTTCACCAAAGGCTTTCCGGTCGAATACTTCGTCGAGGGCGGCCGTTCGCGCACCGGGCGCATGCTGCAACCGAAAACCGGGATGCTCGCGATTACCCTGCGCAGCTTCCTGCGTTCATCGCGCATGCCCATCGTGTTTGTGCCGGTGTACATCGGTTACGAGCGCGTGCTGGAAGGCCGGACCTACCTCGGCGAGTTGCGCGGGGCGACCAAGAAGAAAGAGTCGATCTTCGACATTTTCAAAGTCATCGGCGCGCTCAAGCAGCGCTTCGGCCAGGTGGCGGTGAACTTCGGCGAGCCAATCAAACTGGCGGAGTTCCTCGACAGCGAACAGCCGGACTGGCGCCAACAGGAACTCGGCCCGCAATTCAAACCGGCCTGGCTCAACGAAACGACAAACCGTCTCGGCGATAAAGTCGCGCAGCATCTCAACGAAGCGGCAGCGATCAACCCGGTGAACCTGGTGGCCCTGGCGTTGCTGTCTACCAGCCGTCTGGCGCTGGACGATCGCGCCATGGCGCGGGTGCTCGATCTGTATCTGGCGCTGCTGCGCAAGGTTCCGTATTCGCCGCACACCACGCTGCCGGAAGGTGACGGTCGCGCACTGATCGAGCACGTGAAGGACATGGACCTGTTGTCCGAGCAAAGCGATGCCTTGGGCAAGATTCTGTACCTGGACGAGCAGAACGCTGTCCTCATGACCTACTACCGCAACAACGTCCTGCACATTTTTGCGTTGCCGGCGCTGCTCGCGAGTTTCTTCCAGAGCGCGTCGCGCATGAACCGCGAGCAGATCCTGCGTTACACCCGCGCGCTGTATCCGTACCTGCAATCGGAACTGTTCATTCGCTGGTCCATGGATGAACTCGACGCCGTGATCGACCAATGGCTCGAAGCGTTCGTCGAACAAGGCCTGCTGCGCTTTGAAAACGATGTCTACCTGCGCCCGGCACCCAGCTCACGGCATTTCGTGCTGCTGACCTTGCTGTCAAAGAGCATCGCCCAGACCTTGCAGCGCTTCTACATGACCGTGTCCTTGTTGCTCAACAGCGGCCAGAACAGCATCAGCGCCGAAGAGCTGGAAGACCTGTGCACGGTCATGGCCCAGCGCCTGTCGATCCTCCATGGCCTGAACGCCCCGGAATTCTTCGACAAGAGCCTGTTCCGTCACTTCATCCAGACGATGCTCGATCTTGACGTGCTCAAGCGCGACGAAGCCGGCAAGTTGAGCTATCACGAATTGCTCGGGGAACTGGCCGAAGGCGCGGCCAAACGGGTATTGCCGGCGGAGATCCGCTTGTCGATTCGTCAGGTCGCGTTGCATCGCAGTGAAGATGCGGCGGACCAGGTTTAGTTGGACTGCCCGTAACTTCCGGACAATAACTATAAGAACAGGGACGTTCTTATAATTGCCCGGTTATGGATTAATAGATCACTCCAAATACTCCACCACGATATGGATATCGCGATGAACTCTTTAGATAACACCAGCCAACATATAACCCTGACATTTAGTTTGCCTGAAGACTTTATGCCTCCCACCGGTGGCGAGGCCGAGACTTTTATTAGCATTTATACGGCAAACACCCAATCACCCATCAAAGTGGCGCAATCGCGTAAACCGATGCTGTACAGCGGCCGCTGGAACTTTTCATTCGCACACCTTTATTCCGATGTCAGCGTCAAATACTGCGTGAGTGTCAGCATGACCCACAACGGTGTGCCACTGCTGATTGATCTGGACCACTTCATCATTGTCCACCGCACGCCACACCGCCAGACACTGCACCTGAGCCCGATCGGTCGCCTCTACATCCAGGCGCAGGAACCTCAAGTAGTAGAACCCGAACACGCGGTGACCATTGTGGCCCATGAGCACGACAATGCGACGGTGCAACTGACTCAAGTGCATATCAGTGAGCAAATGGCAGAGGCGTTTTATCTGGAGTACGATCCGGACACGGTTGTACCGGGTAAACGCTATACCCTGACGGCGACTGAGAATGAATACCGCAATTCAATCGAAGTCTATCCCCGCTCTGTTGTATTAAAACCCTTCAGCAAAGCCTGATAACCTGCACGCCCACATTAAACCGGCGAAACGGCTGTCAACGTCCGTTCCTCCTCAATCCGAACAAGGAAGCCGTCATGTTCCGCCCTACTCTTCGCTTCGCCGGCCTCTGCGCAGGCTTGATGATCTCCGCCAGCGCACTGGCGCTGTCGCTCAACGACCTGTCGCAAAAAGACGCCACTGGCGGCCTCAAGGATGCCCTGACCCAAGGTGCACAACTGGCAGTCAAGCAACTCGGCACACCGGGTGGCTTCAGCAACAACCCGGAGGTGAAAATCGGTTTACCGGGCAAACTCGGCAAGGTCGCCGGCAAGATGAAGCAGTTCGGCATGGGTGATCAGGTCGACGAACTGGAAGCCAGCATGAACAAAGCGGCTGAAACCGCCGTGACCCAGGCCCAGCCGATCCTCGTGGACGCTGTGAAGAAAATGAGTGTGGAAGATGCCAAGGGCATCCTCAGCGGCGGCAACGACTCGGCCACTCAATACCTGAACAAAACCAGCCGCGAACAGATCCGCGTGAAGTTCCTGCCGATTGTGAAGCAGGCCACTGATCAGGTCGGCCTGGCCAAGCAATACAACACCTTCGCCGGTCAGGCGGCGACCATGGGTGTGCTGGATGCCAAGAACGCCAACGTCGAAAACTACGTCACCGAGCAAGCATTGAACGGTTTGTTCGAGATGATCGGCAAACAGGAAGAAACCATCCGCCAGAACCCCGCGGCAGCGGCGACCAGTCTGGCGAAAAAAGTGTTTGGGACGTTGTAATTCCGAGCAACTGAAACCTGTAAAAAAGCCCGCTGACCTTTACTGGTTCAGCGGGCTCTTTCTTTTATACGGCCTCCAAGATGGATGAGGCCACGGGTGCCGCCCGTAAAAAGAACACCCACTCGCGCCCCATCTTCCTCTTCTCAAATACCTTCAGATCAACCAGCCCGTTCAAGGTCGCCGAAGCCGTGTTGTAAGAGCAGTCGAGATTTTCCTTCACGTTGACGGCCGTGAACTCCTTGGCCATCCCGCTCTTGGCCACTTGATAAACGGCGCGTTGCTTCTCGGTGAGCTGGTCGAAAAAGCCTGAGGCCATCAACCAGCGATCGAAGCGCTCGGCGTAGGCCAGACTTTTGCGATAGACCTCGGTAAAACCGCTGATGGCCCGCAGGATCACTGAACACTGGAAATCAATGAAGTAAGTCAGGTCCAGATCATCCGCCTCGGTATTCAAATACGACCGCCCGTATTTCACAGGGGCGTTGCGCAGCAACACGCTGATCGCAATGTAGCGAAACGCCGAGAAGTCATTCTTGAACATGAACCAATAGAACAGCGCCCGCGCGACACGCCCATTGCCATCGCGGAAAGGATGCTCGTAACCCAAGGCAAAATGCAGCGCGATGCCTTTCACCAGCGGATGGAGGTAATCCTCACGGTTGATATCGTTGTGGGACTGATTGATCCACTTCGACAGCACCTGCAAGCGTGACACCAGTCCTGCTGCGGGCGGCGGTGTATGCACGGTGTTGCCCTCGCCATCCTGCACCACTACATCATCAGTGCCTCTGAATTCGCCGGGCGAATACTGCGCGTCATCGATACCCGAGACGCCCACACGATGCATCGCGGTGATGAGCTCCGTACTCAGTGGTTCATAACGCTGTTCCCAGGCAAAGTTCATCATCTGGTAGTTGCCAATGACCATTCGCTCGTCGGGCGTGCGCGGCAGGCGATGGCGCTTGAGCATGTCCTTGGCCACCCGCGTGGTGGTTGCAGCGCCTTCGAGTTGGCTGCTGCTGATGGCTTCGTCTTCGATCAGGTCATTGAGCAGGTAGCTGAAATGCGCACGCTCTCCGATCTGGCTGGTCATGTATTCCAGCGCGGCGGTGGTGGTTTGCCGATCAACTGCCGAAATGGCTTTCTGCGCCAATGGCGTCAGCACGAAATTGCCCCACTGGACCGGTTCGCCCAAGGGCAGAAGGCTGGAGTACTGTGCTGTCCGCGCCTTTTTGACCAAGGCCCAGCACACTCTTGAATCCAGCCCCGGCGCCCAGCGGTAACGCAACTCATCAAATGAAAGGTAACGCCCCTGATCATCCAGCGGTTTCAGCAGGGCCAGGTAGTCCGGGAGGCGTTCCTTGTGGGGGGATTTCATCAACAGGTCGAACACCGGATCGGTCCTGCCCGTTAAACCAGGCGGTTTTTTCATGACTTCTGACTCAAAAACTCGTGAAACTGAGTCGTGAGTACAGCATTCAGATCCCGCTGACTCAATATCAGAGGATTCTGAAATACATGTAGGAAGTCAGACCGGCTCTTTCTTCACCCTGAACCAAGCCGCATACAGCGCCGGCAAGAACAGCAACGTCAACGCCGTCGCCACGATCAGACCGCCCATGATCGCCACCGCCATCGGCCCGAAGAACACGCTGCGAGACAGCGGAATCATCGCCAGCACCGCCGCCAGCGCGGTCAACACAATCGGCCGGAAGCGGCGCACGGTGGCCTCGATAATCGCCTGCCAGGGCTTAAGGCCTGCCAAGATGTCCTGCTCGATCTGATCGACCAGAATCACCGAGTTACGCATGATCATCCCGGACAGCGCGATGGTCCCCAGCATCGCCACAAAACCGAATGGCTGGCGGAACACCAACAGGAACAAAGTCACGCCGATCAACCCCAGCGGTGCAGTGAGGAACACCATCACGGTGCGCGAGAAGCTGCGCAGTTGCAGCATCAGCAACGTCAACACCACCACAATGAATAGCGGCACACCGGCCTTCACCGAGTTCTGTCCACGGGCGGAATCTTCGACCGTGCCGCCGACGTCCAGCAAGTAGCCGTCCGGCAATTCGGCGCGAATCGGATCAAGCGTCGGCATGATCTGCTTCACCAGCGTGGCAGGTTGCTCCTTGCCATAAATATCGGCGCGAATCGTCACGTTCGGCAGGCGATTACGGTGCCAGATGATGCCTTCTTCGAAGCCGTATTCCAGCGTCGCGATCTGCGACAGTGCGACGCTGCGGCCGTTGTCGGTCGGCACGGCCAGGCTTGGCAACAACGACAGTTCGGTGCGTTCGTGCAGGGTGCCGCGCAGCAGGATTTCGATCAACTCGTTGTCTTCGCGGTACTGGCTGACGCTGGAACCGGTCAGGGAACTTTGCAGGAACTTCGACAGGTTCGCCGTGCTCACACCCAGCGCTCGGGCGCGATCCTGATCGACGTTCAGGTACACCACTTTGCTCGGTTCTTCCCAGTCCAGGTGGACGTTGGCCACGTGCGGATTCTCGCGAACCTTGGCCGCCACTTTACGTGCCAGCGCGCGGACTTCGTCGATGTGCTCACCGGTTACCCGGAACTGCACCGGATAGCCCACAGGCGGCCCGTTTTCAAGACGCGTGACGCGCCCACGCAGGGACGGGAATTGTTCGTTGAGGGTTTCGATCAGCCAGGTGCGCAGGCTTTCGCGATCCTCGATGGTCTTGGCCAGGACCACCACCTGCGCGAAGCTTGCCGCCGGCAGTTGTTGATCCAGCGGCAGGTAGAAACGCGGTGAGCCGGTGCCGACGTAGGCCACGTAGTTGTCGATACCGGCGCGGTCCTTCAGCAAGGCTTCCAGGCGTTTGACTTCGTCGGCGGTGTTGCTCAAGGACGCGCCTTCGGCCAGCTTCAAATCGATCATCAGCTCCAGCCGACCCGACGCCGGGAAGAACTGTTGCGGCACGAAGCGGAACAGCATGACCGAGGCAACGAACATCATGATCGTCAGCACGATCACCGTTTTGCGTCGCCGTACGCACCATTCCACCAGACGTCTGACCCGCTCATAGAACGGCGTTCCGTAAGGGTCAGGCTGATCCGTGCCGTGTTTCGCCGCATGAATTTTCGCCAGATCCGGCAGGAGTTTTTCCCCCAGGTACGGCACAAACACCACCGCGGCCACCCACGAGGCCAGCAGCGCGATGGTCACCACCTGGAAGATCGAGCGGGTGTATTCGCCGGTGCTCGATTGCGCCGTGGCAATCGGCAGGAAGCCGGCGGCGGTGATCAGCGTACCGGTGAGCATCGGGAACGCCGTGCTGGTCCAGGCATAACTGGCTGCCTTGATACGGTCGAAACCCTGCTCCATTTTGATCGCCATCATTTCCACAGCGATGATCGCGTCGTCCACCAGCAAACCCAGCGCCAACACCAGCGCGCCGAGGGAAATCTTGTGCAGGCCGATGTTGAGGTAATACATGCAGGCAAAGGTCATCGCCAGCACCAGCGGAATCGCCAGCGCCACCACCATGCCGGTGCGCACGCCAAGGGAGAAGAAGCTCACCAGCAACACAATCGCCAAGGCTTCCACCAGCACCTGAACGAATTCTCCGACGCTGGTTTTCACCGCGGCGGGCTGGTCCGAGACCTTGCGCAGTTGCATCCCGGCCGGGAGGTTGTTCTGGATGCGGTCGAACTCGATTTCCAGTGCCTTGCCCAGCACCAGAATGTCGCCGCCGTCCTTCATCGCCACGGCCAGGCCGATAGCGTTTTCGGCCATGAAGCGCATGCGCGGTGCAGGAGGATCGTTGAAACCACGGCGAACGTCGGCCACATCGGAAATGCGGAACGTGCGATCACCGACACGAATCGGGAAGTTCTTGATCTCATCGACCGTCTGAAAATTCCCCGAGACCCGTAGCTGCAATCGCTCACTGGTGGTTTCGAAGAATCCGGCGGTCGATACCGCGTTCTGTTCTTCAAGCGCTTGCTGCACGGCGGCCAACGGCAAGCCAAGGGTGGCGAGTTTGACGTTGGACAACTCGATCCAGATTTTCTCGTCCTGCAGTCCGAGCAGGTCGACCTTGCCCACATCCTTGACCCGTTGCAGCTGGATCTGGATGCGGTCGGCGTAGTCTTTCAACACCGCGTAATCAAAACCGTCGCCGGTCAGGGCGTAGATATTGCCGAAAGTGGTGCCGAATTCATCGTTGAAAAATGGCCCCTGAATACCCGGTGGCAAGGTGTAGCGGATGTCGCTGATCTTCTTGCGGACCTGATACCAGAGCTCGGGAATGTCCTTCGAATGCATGGCATCGCGCGCGATGAAGGTGACCTGGGACTCACCCGGACGGGAGAACGAGACGATGCGCTCGTACTCGCCGGTTTCCATCAGTTTTTTCTCGATGCGCTCAGTGACCTGGCGCGACACTTCCTGAGCCGTGGCCCCCGGCCAGTTGGTACGAATCACCATGGCCTTGAAGGTGAACGGCGGGTCTTCGCTTTGGCCGAGCTTGGTGTAGGAAAGCGCACCGACGATGGCCAGCAAGAGCATCAGGAACAGTACGATCTGGCGATTACGCAGCGCCCATTCGGAAAGGTTGAAGCGCATCGGGAATTACTCCTTGTCCGCCAGATTGACCACGCGGTTGGAGCGATCCACCGGACGCACTTGTTGCCCGTCGTGAAGCACATGGACACCGGCGGCCACCACCCAGTCGCTGGCGTTCAGGCCTTCGAGCACCGACACGGTTTTCTCGCCGAACGGGCCGACCCGCACCGGGGCTTTTTTCAAGGTGTTGTTGGCGCCGAGCACCCACACGTAGGTCGCACCGTTTTCCGCGGTGACCGCCGATAACGGCACCGACAGCGCAATGGTCTCTGCCGTCTGGATGAACACCCGGGCGCTTTGGCCGAGCTCAGCCGGGACTTTTCCGGCGGTAAACGCAATGCGAGCAGCAAAGGTGCGCGACTTTGGATCGGCTGCGGGCGACAGTTCACGGATGCGGCCGGCGAAGCGTTGATCCGGTTGGGTCCAGAGTTCTACCGACACCGGCTGACCAACCTTGAAGCGGCCGAAACTCTGTTCCGGCAGGCTGATCAACACTTCACGTTCGCCGTCGGTGGCGATGGTGAACACGGTTTGCCCGGCGGCCACCACTTGCCCGACTTCCACGGCCCGCTTGGCCACTACGCCATCCTGAGGCGCGCGCAGTACCGCGTAGCTCGCCTGATTGGTCGATACATTGAATTCGGCTTTGATTTGCTTGAGGCGGGCTTCACCGGAGCGGTAAAGGTTTTCGGCATTGTCGTACTGCGAATGGCTGACCATCTGACGATCCATCAGGGTCTTGTAGCGATCCCGCTCGGTGCGCACCAGGCTCAGGTTGGCCTCGGCAGCGGCGACCTGAGCGCGAGTGGCTTCCAGTTGCAGGCGCACGTCTTGAGGGTCGAGCTCGGCCAGAGGCTGATCAGCCTTGACGCGCTGCCCTTCCTCGACCAGTCGTCGGCTGACTTTGCCACCAATGCGAAACGCCAGGTCCGGCTCGTATCGCGCCCGGACTTCACCGGGATAGCTTTCCATCGCCTGCGCCGAAGGCTCTGGCTGCACCACCATGGCCGGACGAAGGGTGACTTGCGGCGCCTCTTCGTGACCACACGCCGTCAATAGAAACGCCAGACTGACTGGCAACGCGAGGGACAAGGCATAGCGGAACATGGTGAACGACCTTTCGCTAATGGTGCTTGGAATAATTATACTGAGCAGTATGGTATTAATAGCAAACTCACCAGTCCAGTATTAAAGCGAAATATGCCGAACAATCTTTCAGCACCCAGCGGTCCAGGCCGCCCCAAGGATCTGGCCAAGCGCCAGGCCATCCTCGATGCGGCGAAAACTCTGTTTGTGAGCAAGGGTTACGCGAACACCAGCATGGATGCCGTGGCGGCGGAGGCTGGCGTGTCCAAGCTGACCGTCTATAGCCACTTCAACGACAAGGAGACGCTGTTCTCCGCCGCCGTGGTCGCCAAGTGCGAAGAGCAACTGCCACCGCTGTTTTTCGAACTGGCGGACGGGGTTGCGGTTGAAACCGTGCTGCTGAACATCGCGCACGGCTTTCATCAGCTGATCAACAGCGACGAATCGGTGAACCTGCACCGCCTGATGATCACCCTCGGCAGCCAGGACCCGAAACTCTCGCTGATCTTCTTCGAGGCCGGGCCGCAACGCATGCTCGATGGCATGGAGCGGTTGCTGACCAAGGTGGACCAAAGCGGCGTGCTGAGCATTGATAAACCGCGCAATGCGGCTGAGCATTTCTTTTGCTTGCTCAAGGGTGGGGGCAATTTTCGGTTGTTGTATGGCTGCGGCGGGCCGGTGACCGGGGATGCGGCCGAGGAGCATGTGCAGGAAGTGGTGGAGTTGTTTATGCGGGCTTATCGGCCCTAGACAGCCTGACAGGATTCGACTGCCTGCACTGGCCCCTTCGCGAGCAAGCCCGCTCCCACATTTGATCGAGTCCCCTCATGGGAATGCGGTTGAATGTGGGAGCGGGCTTGCTCGCGAAGCAGGCAACTCGGTCTTAAGGCTTCAGCGCTTTCTTGGGATAAATGTCATACCGGCTGGATTTCCCGTCCAGTGCATGACTCGGCTTCGGCCCCGCAATACACGGCGCCTTGCGCGGCCGCTTGACCACCACTCGATGGCTGGCCAATGCCAACGCCGCCTCGAGCAACGCCGGCGCATCCGGGTCATCGCCCACCAACGGCCGGAACAAGCGCATTTCCTTCTTCACCAACGCGGTTTTCTCGCGATGGGGAAACATCGGGTCGAGGTAGATCACCTGCGGCGGCTCCCCCTCCCAATTGCGCATCACTTCAATCGAGTTGCCCTTGAGCAACCGCATGCGCGCCACGATAGGTGCCACGTCGAAATCTTCCGCGCCACGCGCCAGGCCATCCTCCAGCAAGGCGCCGATCAGCGGCTGGCGCTCGATCAGGCTCATCTCGCAGCCCAGGCTCGCCAGCACGAACGCATCCTTGCCCAGCCCCGCCGTAGCATCCAGAACACGCGGACGCACGCCCTGCGCGATGCCAACAGCCTTGGCGATCATCTGTCCCGTGCCGCCACCGAACAACCGGCGATGCGCCGCGCCGCCTTCGACGAAGTCCACCCGCACCGGCCCCGGCGCATCCGCCCCGAGTTGTTGCAGCTGCAAGCCTTGCTCGCCGACCTGCAAGGCGAACTCGCCATCATCCACCTGCAACGGCAAGCCCAGGCGCTCGGCCCATTGCTCGGCCTGGGGCTGAAAGGTCGTGCCCAGGGCCTCGACATGGATGCGGCAAACTGCCGGTTGATCAATCATCGGAAAACACGCTCAAAAAATTAATGATCGGCAAAAACGGCCGATAACAAAACTAACGGGCATTTTGCCAGAGCTGAGCGTCGACCGAGAGAAATGTCAGACTTTCAACCCACAATCACAGGTTTTATCTCGCCCTACGGCGATTACAACCTGCGAAACACCCAGGCGTTGGGCGGTGTCAGTCACCTGTGGCAAGATTTTTTTGCCCGGGCGCTGGCCGATCAGCCAGGTGATGGGGTTCCCGAGTCGCTCAAGTTTCCACCGGTCGATCTCGACAGCCCGGTCGAGCCCACCGTCGGCAGCGATCTGCTGGCACACATCGTCTCCCAGCGCGAATGCAATGTGACGGATACCGTGGTCCGCCCACCGGAGCCACTGTTTTTGCCGATTGCCGAGTTCGAAATGGACCTGGCCGACAAACCGGCCCCACCATTCCCGCCGGAAGAAATCGTCGCTCAGCAAAAACAACAGGACTTCGAAAGCGGCTGGGTTCGCCCTATCGTGCTCACCGCCGGTCAACCCGTGCCAGAAGCCGGCCCGGCGCCACAACCGCGTCCGCTGCACCTGCCGATCGCCGAATTCGAGATGGACCTGCTGGACAAACCGTTCCCACCGTTCTCCCCCGAAGAGCTGGTGGAGCAACAGAAACAACTCGACTTCGATAACGGCTGGGCTCGCCCGATCGTTCTGCAAAACCTGCGCATCGCCGCCTGACTTCAATAACAGGCCCTCAGCGACACACCCACCACGGCCCGACATCCACATGAAAATGATTGCGATGGGCGGCGTTGTAATCCGGGCTCAACACCACACTGAACATCTCGCACGCACCGTCGCGGACCTGACGTAGAAAGCGTGCGTCCTGATTGTCCTTGGGCCAGTCCTTGAGCACGCTGACAGTTCGCCCATCCGCGAGGCGGAAACCGGCAATGTCCAGGGCATCGGCCGAGGCGTGCTGACTGAGCCGACCCTTATCGCGGTTGTAGACATTGCGACAGGCAAAACTGCCAAGGTGATCGACTCGCGTTACCGCCTGCCCGTAAACCGTCTGCGCCGCGGGTTGCAGGACATGCCGGTCAAACAATGCGAACGACACCGCGAGACGGCAACTGGCGAGAAAGCTGCTGCTCAGGGCCACTTCACTACCCTGCACACGCAACGTATTGATCAGCGGGCATGTGGCGTCGGGGCTGTCGGCCTGGCGGGTCACGCGCAATCCGGAACTGCTCAAGGCCTGATCGCACAACTGAGGATCACCGCTCAAGCGCATCAACTTGTAGCGGGTCAACAGGTTCGGCTCGGCGTTTACGTCCAGTGGCGCCCAGGGATTCCACTGCGATGGTAGAGAGACCCAGCCGCGCCAGACACTCAGGCCTGACAAACCGATGACCAACAGTAACAACAGCCACCACCGCATCGTCAGCCTTTGAACAGTTGATTGGCCTTCGCGTACGGCATGGAGCGCGAGGTGAATCCGAACGTACCCGAGGTCTTGATCTCTTCGGCTGCCCGGAAAAACTCGCCATACGCCGCCAGCGCAAGTGCCGATCCGACGCTGATACGCTTGACGCCCATTTCGCTCAACTGCCCGACCGTCAACTTGAGCCCGCCGGACATCAACACGTTGACCGGTTTCGGCGCCACCGCACGGACCACCGCTAACACGTCTTCGGCACTGCGCAGCCCCGGCGCATAGAGCACATCGGCACCGGCCTCGGCGAACGCCTGCAAGCGGCGAATGGTGTCGGCAAGATCGGGATTGCCGTGCAGGAAATTCTCGGCACGTGCGGTCAGCATGAAGGGGAACGGCAAGCTGCGCGCCGCCGCTACCGCCGCTGCAACCCGCGCCACGGCATGTTCGAAGCAGTAGATCGGCGCCGCCTCACGGCCCGTGGCATCTTCGATAGAGCCGCCAACCGCACCGGCCTCCGCCGCACGCAGAATGCTCTGGGCGCACTCGACCGGATCATCGGCAAAACCGTTTTCCAGATCCACCGCCACCGGAAGATCTGTTGCCGCGACAATCGCCCGAACATTCGCCAGCGTATCGTCGAGGCTCAATGCGCCATCCGGGCGTGCATTGGAAAAAGCGTAACCGGCACTCGTTGTTGCCAACGCCTCGAAACCGAGGCTGGCGAGCATCTTTGCCGAGCCGGCGTCCCACGGGTTGGGAATGACGAAGGCCCCGTCGCGTTCGTGCAGCGCTTTGAACGCCTGGGCTCGAAGGGTTTGCGCATCCATTGGGCAGGCTCCTGAAAAGGGGGAACGAATCCGCCTCAGAGCAAGCCAAGTTGCTCCGCTGCGGGTTCTCTGTATAGCTCAGGCAGCGGCGCCAGGCCAGGCAAACGCAGCATCAGTTGTGCGTGAAAACGTTGCGCCAGTCTGGCGGCCAGCAGGTTGTCGGCGGTGTGCAGGAAGATGTACGGCGTGCGCCCCTCTTCGATCCACGCGGCGATTTTCTCGACCCACGGCAGCAGAAACGGATCGTTGGCTTCCAACTGGGGATGGCCGATGAAACGCACCTGCGGGAACTGGGTGAACGCGGCCGGACGTGGCGGCACTTTGGGCTTTTTCGATTGGGCGTGGAGCACCGACGGATCGGTTGACGTGCAGCTGAACAGTGCACGCGGATCGAGGCAGATGCGCTCGACCCCGCGATCCAGCAGCAGGCGATTGAGCATGCGCTCGGCATCCCCCTTGGCGAAGAACGCATCGTGGCGCACTTCGACGGCCAGCGGCCGTTCCAGCGCATCAATGAACGCGGCCAGTTCGGGCAACCGTTGCGGCGTGAAGCTTTTCGACAATTGCAGCCACAACGGCGAAACCCGCTCACCCAAGGGGCTGAGCAATTGCACGAAGGTTTCGGCGGCAGTCAGTTGCTCTCGCAGGTCACCGCCGTGGCTGATGTCACCGGGAAACTTGGCGGTGAAACGAAAGTGCTCGGGCATGGCCTCGGCCCAGCGCTCGACAGTGCTGGCAGCCGGGCTCGCGTAGAAGGTCGTGTTGCCTTCCACGGCATTGAATACTTGGGTATAGAGATTTAGAAATTCGGAGGATTTAGCGTCTGGCGGATAAAGATAATCGCGCCAGGCGTTTTCACTCCAGGACGGGCAGCCAAGGTAGTAAGGCAGCCGCATCAGATGTACAGGTCGAGACCCAGCACATCCGTATCCCAATCGACAAAAGTCGCCGTGCTCAGGTAGCTGGCGAGCGCGGTGGCGACGCTTTTGCTCATGGCGCGGTGGTAGATCATGTCTTGCTGACGCGCCGGCAGATTGCTCAGGCGCTGCGCCGAGGCTTTTGCGGCACGGGCAGCCATTTGCTCTTCGGACGGAATTTCCAGCTCACCATCGATATCGACGTAATCGTCTTCCGCCACAGGGCCTTTGCGAGCCTTGCGCTTGATGGGGTAGGACTGAGAGGAAAGGCCGTCTATACGCATGAGTACATGTCCGGTATCAATGATGGCAGTTTAGTGGCGCATTGAACGCTTCGCAAACCGCTTGGTGATAACTAGAACACAGAATCGGGAAAAGGTTTAAAAGCGGGGGGTATAAATCGACGATTGGCTGCGTTGCGTAGTCCGCCTTCGCGAGCAGGCTCGCTCCCACAGGGGATTTGTGAACGCCGCAGATACAATGTGGGAGCGAGCCTGCTCGCGATGGCACCTACTCGGTGCCGGAAATCAACGCGCCTTGGGCGTCGCCACTTTATCGCGCAGGTAAACCGGCTGCGCCTCATCCGCCACAATCGCCTCACCGCGTTCCCAGGCAAACCGCGCCAGCGTCAGCAGGTCTTCGGCATGCGGCAACATGCCCGCGTCCTGCCCGGTCAGGTTCACGGCAATGCGCTCGGCATAGCCCCAACCTGTGCCCGCGCCAAACCACTCACCACTGGCATCTGCCGGCAACGCCGCCACTTCCGGCGGCAACACGGCTTCATTGCCCACCAGGCGCATCTCCCCCGCCGTTTCGCGGTAGCAGCCCCAATACACTTCATCCATCCGCGCATCGATGGCGGACGCGACCTGGCTGACACCGTGTTCGCGATACGCGCGTTGCGCCAGCACGGCCAGATTCGACACCGGCAACACCGGGCGATCCAGCGCAAACGCCAAACCTTGCACCACACCGATGGCGATCCGCACGCCGGTAAACGCGCCCGGCCCACGGCCAAATGCAATGGCATCGACCGCTTGCAGCGTGGTCCCGGCATCGGCAAGCAATTGCTGGATCATCGGCAACAGCTTCTGCGCATGCAGGCGCGGGATCACCTCGTAATGACTCGTGACTTTGCCGTCATGCAGCAAGGCAACGGAGCAAGCTTCAGTCGCGGTGTCCAGGGCCAGCAAGGTGCTCATCGATGTTTCCGTAAGAGAGGTCAGAAAAAGTGCGCCAGTATAAACAACTACGGCCCGCAAGCGGGCCGTAGAAGATGAAGCGTTTTTTTAGCTCAGTGCTTCAAGCACTTTGCCGGTGATCGCTTCAACCGAGCCAACACCTTCAACGTGGCTGTACTTCGGTTTGCCTTGAGCGGCGGACAGCTCCTGGTAGAACTTCACCAGAGGCTCGGTCTGCGCGTGGTAGACCGACAGGCGATGACGCACCGTTTCTTCGGTGTCGTCCTTGCGCTGTACCAGCTCGTCGCCGGTGATGTCGTCTTTACCGGCAATTTTCGGCGGGTTGTAGACGATGTGGTACACGCGGCCGCTGGCCTCGTGGACACGACGACCGGCGATACGCTGGACGATGTCTTCGTCCTTGACGTCGATTTCCAGCACGTGGTCCAGCTCGACGCCGGCCTTCACCAGGGCTTCAGCCTGAGGAATGGTGCGCGGGAAACCGTCGAACAGGAAACCGTTGGCGCAATCGGCCTGGCTGATGCGTTCCTTGACCAGGTTGATGATCAGGTCATCGGAGACCAGACCGCCGCTGTCCATGACGCTCTTGGCAATCAGGCCCAGCTCGGTGCCGGCCTTGACGGCTGCACGCAACATGTCGCCAGTGGAGATTTGCGGAATGCCGAATTTCTCGGTGATGAACTTAGCCTGAGTACCTTTACCGGCCCCGGGAGCTCCCAGCAGAATGACGCGCATCGATGTGCTCCTCAATTTTTTATATGGATAACGTCAGATTCGCCTCGTGGGGCCAATCTCAAAAATAGGGTCGTGACCGCCCAAACGGCCAAAGGCTGATCAAGATACACAGCAGGCCCGGACCACACAAGCCGCCGAAAGTCGGAGAAACCGCTGCCTGATGTGACCTTTTGATGGAGTGCCCCAAGTCGCAACCCCATCATTAACTGTCGCCTGACCGACCTTTTCCGGGCCTCGCCCACAGGCACCCGACGCCCGCGCCGAGTGCCTCGCCCCACGGCAAAAACCTTAGCCGGTATTTCGCAAACCGGCGGCAATCCCCGCCACAGACACCAGCAACGCCTGCTCCACCGGGCTGCCCTGCGCCACATCCTGTTGCCGCGATCGGGCCAGTAATTCAGCCTGCAATAGATGAAGCGGGTCGAGGTAGGTGTTGCGCAACCGGATGAATTCAAGGGTGTCTGGGCTATGTGCCAGTAGCTGCGACTGACCAGTCAACCCAAGGACCACGGCACACGCCTGCGACAATAGGTCGCGTAAGTGCACACCTAAAGGAAGCAAATCCGGCTCGACCAGACGCTCGTCATAGGATTGGGCGATGTCCGCGTCCGCTTTGGCCAGGACCATTTCCAGCATGTCGATGCGGGTGCGGAAGAACGGCCATTGCTCGCGCATCTGCCCCAACAACTCGCCTTCACCGCGCTCCAGCGCCTTGCTCAACGCGGCTTCCCAGCCGAGCCAGGCCGGCAACATCAGGCGTGTCTGGGTCCAGCCGAAGATCCACGGAATCGCGCGCAGGCTTTCGATCCCGCCGGCGCGCCGTTTGGCCGGGCGACTGCCCAGTGGCAAACGCCCCAGTTCCTGTTCCGGGGTCGACTGGCGGAAATACTCGACGAATTGTGGGTTCTCACGCACCACGGCGCGGTACGCCTTGACCCCATCGGCGGCCAATTCGTCCATCAAATGGCGCCACGCAGGCTCTGGTGGCGGTGGTGGCAGCAGGGTCGCTTCCAGCACCGCGGCCAGGTATAGATTGAGGTTTTGCTCGGCGATGTCCGGCAGGCCGAATTTGAAACGAATCATTTCCCCTTGCTCGGTGGTACGGAAACGCCCGGCCACCGATCCCGGCGGCTGCGACAGAATCGCCGCGTGCGCCGGACCACCACCACGCCCCACGGTGCCACCGCGACCGTGGAACAACAGCAGTTCCACTTGCTGCTCGCGGCAGATGACGACCAAGCGTTCCTGCGCCCGATATTGCGCCCAGGCCGCCGCCGTCGTGCCGGCATCCTTGGCCGAGTCGGAGTAGCCAATCATCACTTCCTGCGGCCCCTGCAAACGCGAACGATAGCCCGGCAGCAGCAACAGCTTTTCTATCACCGGGCCGGCGTTGTCGAGGTCCGCGAGGGTTTCGAACAGCGGCACCACGCGCATTGGCCGCAGCACGCCCGCCTCTTTGAGCAGCAGTTGCACGGCGAGCACGTCGGAGGCGGCACCGGCCATGGAGATCACATACGAGCCCAGCGAGGCGCCGGGGGCGGCGGCGATTTCCCGGCAGGTCGCCAGCACTTCGGCGGTGTCGGCCGAGGGTTTGAAGTACGCCGGCAGCAACGGTCGACGGTTGTTCTGCTCGCGCATCAGGAAGGCGATGCGCTCCTCCTCGCTCCAGTCTTCGTAGCGACCGAGGCCCAGGTAGTCGGTGATTTCGGTCATGGCGGCGGTATGCCGCGAGGAATCCTGACGCACATCGAGGCGCACCAGGAACAGGCCGAACGTCACTGCCCGCCGCAGGCAATCGAGCAGCGGGCCGTCGGCGATCACGCCCATGCCGCACTCATGCAGCGACTGATAGCAGAGCTCCAGCGGATCGAGCAGGTCGCGGTTGTTTTGCAGCACATCGGCCGGTGCCGGGGTGGTGGTCGTCAAGGATGCGTGCGCCCAGTTGCGTGTGGCCCGCAGACGTTCGCGCAGTTGTTTAAGCACTGCGCGATAAGGTTCGGCGCTGTCCCCTGCCTTGGCTTTCAAAGCCTCGCTGGCCTGTTGCATCGACAATTCCGCCGCCAGGTGATCGACGTCGCGCACGTACAAATCGGCGGCCATCCAGCGCGCCAGCAGCAACACTTCACGGGTCACGGCAGCGGTCACGTTGGGGTTGCCGTCGCGGTCGCCGCCCATCCACGAGGCGAAACGAATCGGCGCGGCCTCCAGCGGCAAGTGCAGGCCGGTGGCGTCAAACAGGGCTTTATCGGCCTTGCGCAGGTAATTGGGGATCGCCTGCCACAGCGAATGCTCGATCACCGCGAAGCCCCATTTGGCTTCATCCACAGGTGTCGGGCGGGTGCGGCGGATTTCTTCGGTGTGCCAGGCTTCGGCGATCAGGCGCTGCAACTTCGCCTGGATTTGCTCGCGTTCAGCCGGGGTCAGGTCGCGGTGGTCTTGCGCAGCCAGTTGCGCGGCAATCGCGTCGTACTTCTGGATCAGCGTGCGGCGCGCCACTTCGGTCGGGTGCGCAGTCAGCACCAGTTCGATTTCCAGTCGCCCCAATTGCCGGGCCAGGGCATCGGCGCTGTGGCCTTCGGCGCGCAGGCGAGCGAGCAGTTCCGGCAACACGCGCGCTTCGAACGGCGCGGGTTGCGAGGCTTCGCGGCGGTGAATCAGCTGATATTGCTCGGCGATGTTGGCCAGGTTGAGAAACTGGTTGAACGCTCGCGCCACCGGCAGCAACTCGTCTTCGCTCAATTGGTTGAGGCTGGCGCTCAGTTCGGCGTCCATGGAACCGCGTCGGTCGGCCTTGGCGCCCTTGCGGATCTGCTCGATCTTGTCGAGAAAACCGTCCCCGTACTGTTCACGAATGGTGTTGCCCAACAACTCACCCAACAGGTGAACGTCTTCGCGCAAGCGTGCATCAATATCGGTCATCAGCAGTTCTCCAGCAAAAAATCCGGGCGGCCATGAACATCATGCTTTGACCCCAAGAGTGCCGCCGTAAAACCGTTCTTACAAGCAAACGACGAAGGGACTTCAAACCCGGCGCGCAGAAGCTAGTCTGAAGAGGAAGCCGCACAACGGCTTTCGCCGGCCACTGCCGGACACTGAAACGGCCTGCCACGAGCAGGAACGCATTGAGGTCACTATGAAAATTCGCGAGCTTGCCCAGCATTGGGAAGAAAACGCCAAGGGTCGCCTGACCGAGACGGGCTACACGATTCACCTGGACGTGGAAGCCGCCGCACGGCTGGCGGCCATTACCGAAATGTACCCCAAACGCCAACCTGAAGAACTGCTCGGCGAGCTGATCGGCGCGGCCCTGGAAGAGCTGGAAAAAAGCTTTCCCTATGTGAAGGGCTCGACTGTTGTGGCGACTGATGAAGAAGGTGATCCGCTGTACGAAGACGTCGGCCCTACGCCGCGTTTTCTCGCGTTGTCGCGGCGGCATTTGCATGATTTGTCGGGCGGTAGTGACAAGCAAAAACACTGATCCTGCTGATGTAAAACTGTGGCAGCCCTGTGGTAAGGGGGCTCCTGCAGGGGATGTAATACCCATCAAAAAACGTGTGTTCCTGAGCGAAAAAAAACTCGGGAATACCGTCTCTCGCCGCCAAAGTTCCCGATCTAGAGCCTTGTGTGCTTTTTTCCAGGGACGGTGAATTTCTCTGAACTTTTAAAAAATGCCTTCGGTCGTAACCAGTAACCACGCCTGGTACGGTCGTTTCATTTCGCACATCACGTCAGTCGGATACGGCTCCATACCAGGATGGATATTCAAGTGTTACAGGAGTTATTCCAATGGAGTTGAAGACTATGAAAACCACCTCATCCACCCACTTGCGCGGCCTGAAACTGGCTGCCCTGGCAATCGGCAGCAGTTTCATTCTGGCCGGTTGCGCCGGCAATCCGCCGACCGAGCAATACGCGGTCACCCAATCCGCCGTCAATGACGCGGTCAGTGCCGGCGGCACGGAGTTTGCGGCTGTGGAGATGAAGTCCGCGCAGGACAAATTCAAACAAGCCGAAATCGCCATGCACGACAAAAAGTATGACGAGGCGCGGATGCTCGCCGAGCAAGCCGAGTGGGACGCTCGTGTGGCCGAACGCAAGGCTCAGGCGGCGAAAGCCCAACAGACGTTGAAGGACTCTCAGCAAGGTGTTCAGGAACTGCGTCAGGAAAGTCAGCGCACCGTGCAGTAAGCGCGCATCCAGACCCCGGACCTGAAGCTCTTACCGATTAAAAGGACGAATGATTATGCGTACACAATTGATGATCCCCGCTCTCCTCGCCGCCAGCGTTGCCCTGGCCGCCTGCTCCACCCCGCCAAACGCGAACCTGGAACAGGCGCGGACCAACTACAGCGGCCTGCAAGCCAACCCGCAAGCGAGCAAAGTCGCGGCACTGGAAACCAAAGACGCCAGTGATTACCTGGACAAAGCCGATCAGGCGTATCGCGACAAGCAAGACGCGGCCAAGGTTGATCAATTGGCTTACCTGACCAATCAGCGCGTTGAAGTGGCCAAACAGACCATCGCCCTGCGCACCGCTGAAGCCAACCTGAAAAACGCCTCGGCCCAACGTGCCCAGGCGCGTCTGGATGCGCGCGATACGCAGATCAAGCAATTGCAGGCCAGCCTGAACGCCAAGCAAACCGATCGCGGCACCCTGGTGACGTTTGGTGATGTGTTGTTTGCCACCGACCGCGCAGACCTGAAGCCCAGCGGTCTGGCGAACATCAACAAACTGACGCAGTTCCTCTCGGAAAACCCGGATCGCAAAGTGATCGTCGAGGGTTACACCGACAGCACCGGCACCGAGAGCCACAACCAGTCGCTGTCAGAGCGTCGGGCCGGTTCCGTGCGCACGGCGCTGGTGAAGATGGGTGTTGATCCGGCACGCATCGTTGCTCAGGGGTATGGCAAGGAATACCCGGTTGCAGAGAACTCCAGCGTGTCGGGCCGGGCGATGAACCGTCGGGTTGAGGTGACCATTTCAAATGACAACCAGCCGGTGATTCCGCGTTCGGCAGTCAGCTCGAACTAAGCAACATCTGCTGAAACAAAAAGCCCCGACTGATCGCTCAGTCGGGGCTTTTTCATTGGGCAAAACACAACCCCCTGTGGGAGCGAACTGTGGATCTTTGGTGAATGTTGGATGGGGTTACTGCTCCAGCTTCTGCGGAGTTTCCTGTCCCATGCAGCGCACCGCTTTTTTCTTGCTGTCGACCAGCACACCGGTCAGGCCTTTTTGCTCGGTATCAAACAGCACCAGCACGCCATCAATGCACTGCGCCACTTGCGCGGCGGGTTCCAGGGAGACTTTGTAGTCCTCGCCCGGCACGGTCTTGAGCATGGTGAATTCGTTGAGCAGCAACGCGTCCTCAGGCTTGGCGAAATGCAGGTAGCCGTAGAACCACAAGGCACCCACGGTGCCGAGGATGCTGCAGATACCGGTGATGATCAGCGGGATGGCGTTACGTTCTTCACTCATTGCGGGCTCTCTGGTGGTTCATCTTCTGAATTCGGGGGTGCCGGGTAATTGGGGATTTCACCCAGGCGGCGCAGGCCGTTGAAATGCTGCGGGTCGTCGAGATAACGCAGCATGACTGTTCGCCAGACCGGGTCAGCAAAGGTTTGCACATGACCGCCTCGGGTCAGTTGCAGCACTCGCGGCGGCGGCGCAGCTTGATACAGACGGATGCCGTTGGAAAGGGGCACGATCGGATCGTCGATGCTGTGGTAGAGCAGTTTCGGCACGTTTTTGAGCTGCGGCATCGAGTTGATTGCGCTGTCACCGTCCGGCACCAGCCAGGACAACGGCACCTGGAACGGCCAGGTCAGCCATGAGTTGCTCAAGGCAAATTGGCCGACACTGCGATAGCTCGCCGGTGCTCCGTCGAGGACCAACGCCTTGAGCTGCTTCTCACGCTCGGGGTGTTGAACCAGGTAGTGCACGGCCATCGAGCCACCGAGGCTTTGGCCGAGCAGGATCAGCGGTTTGCCTTTGACCTCGGGGGCCTGGTCGAGCCATTTGAACGCGGCGTCGATGTCCTGATAGATCGCTGGCAGGCTCGGTTTCCCTTCGGATAAACCGTAGCCGCGATAGTCGATCAGCAGCACTTGATAACCGGCCTTGGGCAGCCACCAACTCCCGCCCAGGTGCATCGGCAGGTTGCCGCCGTTGCCGTGCAGGTGCAGCACCGTGCCTTTGACTTCGACGCCTTTTTTCACTGGTAACCACCAGGCGTTGAGCTTCAAGCCGTCGGCAGTGACGAGGGTGACGGCACGGTATTCGAGATGAGCTTTTTCCGGGGTGAACAACTGGCCGGGCTCGGGGTAGAACAGTAGGGAGCTGCAACCGCTCAAGGTCAGAAGCAGGCAAAAAATGCCGAGGAATCTCATCCGTTGAAACCTCGCAATTATGGATTGAAATAAAGATCAAATGTGGGAGCGGCGGTGCGACGGTTCGACTTGCTCGCGAAAGCGGTCTAGCATTCAACATTTTAGTTGTCTGACATACTGCTTTCGCGAACAAGCCCGCTCCCACATTTCGACCGCGTTATTCGTTAGAGGATGTTCGAGTAATCCGCTTCGATCCGGTCCAGGCTCAAGTGATTGAGGAAGTTGGAGAAGCACATCCATGCCGACAGCGCGTTCAGGTCGCGGAACTGATCCGGCAAATACTTCGGCGGCACCACCAACCCTTCATCCACCAACTGGCGCAGCGTGCGCATGTCCTCCAGCGTGGTCTTGCCGCAAAACAGCAGCGGGATCTGCTCAAGCTTGCCTTTACGCACGGCCAACTGAATGTAGTTGTAAACCATGATGAAGCCCTTGAGGTAGGACAAGTCTTTGGTAAACGGCAGACCGTTTGGCACCGAACCGCGGAATACCCGGCTGGCGTTGCCGTAGCTTTCCGCCATTTCGAAGCCTTGCTCACGGAAGAACTCGTAGATCTGCAGGAAGTCTGCGCCCTCCTCCACCATGTGAATGGCGCGGGTGCGGTTGGTCAGTTTGCGCAGACGACTCGGATAGGACGCGAAGGTGATGATTTCCATCAAGATCGCCAGGCCTTCCTGGGTTACCGTCGACGACGGCGGGCCCTTGGACAGGAAGGTGCAGATCGGCTGGTTCAAACCGTTGAGCGTGGTGCCGACATGCACCAGCCCTTCGTGGACTTCCAGGGCGCGCACGTCACGTTCGTTGAACATCGCATCGGTGCGGATCTTGATGTAGTCGGCGCCGGCCGCCGCATCGGCGACGATCCCGTCGGACTCGAATACCCGAATGGTTTCTTCGGCCTCGCCAAAGACCTTGTTCAAGCGGGTTTGCAGCAGGTGCACGGCTTCCTTGGCCGTGAGGATTTTTGGCTCATCCTTGAGGTCGCCACGGCCGTCGATGTTGTTCAGGTAATCGGAGAGCATCAGCCCCAGATCGGCCAGGGTCGGGTCACCGGCGTGGAACGCGTCAGACGCGGCGCCGTACAACTCCTGGGAAATCAGGCCGAAATCTTCGGTGCCGCGCGCTTCCAGCATACGCACCACCATCCGGTATTCCTTGCACATGCGGCGCATGATCTGGCCGACCGGGTTGAACTGGCCGAGCTGGCGGGTGATGTCGCGCTCGATGTTCTGGAATTCCAGTTTCACTTTGCTGGAGTCGAACGTCAGTGGCCGATTGAGGTAGTAATCGCGGTCCACCGCCGGCATTTCCTTGCCCTTGGCCTTGAGGAATCCCTTGCGGATGCTGTCGTCCCACTTGACCGCATCGAGGACGCGAATCGGCGTCTGCGCCAGCACAATGCGATCGGACAAAATGCGTATCGTCTGCTGGTAATCGTCCACCCGAAACTCCTGTAGAAAAACCGTTATGTGCTGAGTCTATTTACTGTTGGCCAGGCGCTGATAGCGCACCGCTTCGACGAAGACATCGGAATTGGCCGGATCGTCGAGGTAGCTGAAGACCTGATCCATGGCGTTGTCGACCAATACGCCATCGCCGTCGTCGGTCTGGAAACCTTCGCCGCTCAGGACTTTTTGTCCGAGGGCCTGGTTGATCTGCTCGGGGTCGAGGTTGTAGACCACCAGTTCATGCTTGTCCGTGAGCTCGAAACCGGCAATGGTGAAATGGCCGCCGTATTTGGCCGGCACCTTCGCCGACAGGTACCAGCGGCTGCCATGGCGCGAGACGGTGAAGGGATACGCTTCGCGTTCGCCAGGTTTGGCCTTGAAGTAGCTGACCGCCTGATAGCGATGGTCGCCGATGCGCGTCAGTTCCAGGTTCATCGGCTCGCCCCAGGCGTTGGTGCTGGTCCATTTGCCGAGCAAACCTTTGGGCGCGGGGTCGCTCGCGGGCAGCGGTTCCTTGAAGGTCACCAGACAGCCACTGAGCAGCAGGAACGACAAGGCGATCACGATGACGCGCCAGGCTTTCATTCAACACTCCCTATGAACACACGGTCCCAAGTGAACACTGTCTTAATGTGGGAGCGGGCTTGCTCGCGAATGCGGTGTACCAGTCAACACAGATGCTGAATGTTCAACCGCATTCGCGAGCAAGCCCGCTCCCACAGGATCGCAGTCCCACTGGGGGTTACACCGACGCGAGTACCAAGTGCATGTAGCGATTGAGGATACCGAGCATTTCTTCTTCACCTGCAGGCTCGGCGTCGTTGAGCAGGCCCTGATATTCCATCCGTCCGATAATCGCCGTCAACACTTTGGCATCCTCTTGGGGCTCACGCGAACCCAACACCTCGAAAAGCTGGCAGGTGCCCTGAAGGAGAATCTGCTGATGCGAGCGCACCAGTTCCGCCAGGCGCGGGTTCAACAAGGCCTCCTGACGGAACGCCTGTTCAGCCATCAAGTGTTCGCGACGGTTGATCAATTGCCGGTGAACATAGTCCGTCATCAACCGTGCAATGTCGTCCGCCAGCTGCGAGCGCGCCTCGGGGCTGCCGTCGCCGCTGATCACCATCTCGCGCAGCAAGCCTTCGTTGTTCACCCACAACTTGGCCATGAACGCCGCGCTGCGCTCCACGTATTGGGCGAAGGTATCGGTGAGCAAGTCATCGATGTCCTTGAAATAGTAGGTGGTGGCCGACAACGGCACACCGGCCTCGGCCGCTACCGCACGGTGACGCACGGCCCGTACGCCATCGCGCACGACAATGCGCATCGCCGCATCGAGAATGTCCTGTCGACGCTGCTCGCTGCCCTGTCGGCTGGCCTTGCGGCCCTGGTACTGAACACTTTCAGCGACCGCAGTGGCGATACCCGCTGCACCTTCTTGAGCCATTGCACGATTCACGACAGGTCTTTCCTCTCAGATGAAAGCAATAAATTGATACGTTTGTACCAGACAGGCAATAAAAAGCCGCCTGAAAAGGCGGCTTTTTAATTGAAACACTTACGCTTGCGGCCGCATGTGCGGGAACAGGATCACGTCGCGGATCGACGGGGAGTTGGTCAGCAGCATCACCAGACGGTCAATACCGATGCCTTCACCGGCCGTTGGCGGCATGCCGTACTCCAGCGCACGAACGAAGTCGGCGTCGTAGTGCATGGCTTCGTCGTCGCCCGCGTCCTTGTCGGCGACCTGTGCCATGAAGCGCTCGGCCTGGTCTTCCGCGTCGTTCAACTCGGAGTAGGCGTTGGCGATTTCACGGCCGCCGATGAACAGTTCGAAACGGTCGGTGACGTTCGGGTTGTCATCGTTGCGACGGGCCAGTGGCGACACTTCGAACGGGTACTGGGTAATGAAGTGCGGCTGTTCCAGCTTGTGCTCGACCAGCTCTTCGAAAATCATCACCTGCAGCTTGCCCAGACCTTCGAAGCCCAGCACCTTGGCACCGGCTTTCTTGGCGATGGCGCGAGCCTTGTCGATGTCGTTCAGGTCGTCTGCGGTCAGCTCAGGGTTGTACTTGAGGATCGAGTCGAACACCGACAGACGCACGAACGGTTCGCCGAAGTGGAACACCTTGTCGCCGTAAGGCACGTCGGTGCTGCCCAGAACCAGCTGCGCCAGTTCGCGGAACAGTTCTTCGGTCAGGTCCATGTTGTCTTCGTAGTCGGCGTACGCCTGGTAGAACTCCAACATGGTGAATTCAGGGTTGTGACGAGTCGAAACGCCTTCGTTACGGAAGTTGCGGTTGATCTCGAACACTTTCTCGAAACCGCCGACAACGAGGCGCTTGAGGTACAACTCAGGCGCGATACGCAGGAACATTTCCATGTCCAGCGCGTTGTGGTGAGTCTCGAACGGCTTGGCTGCCGCGCCACCCGGGATGGTTTGCAGCATCGGCGTTTCGACTTCCAGGAAGTCACGCTGCATCAGGAAGCTGCGGATGTGCGCGATGACTTGCGAACGCACGCGGAACGTCTGGCGCACTTCTTCGTTGACGATCAGGTCAACGTAACGCTGACGGTAGCGCTGTTCGGTGTCGGTCAGGCCGTGGTGCTTGTCCGGCAGCGGACGCAGCGACTTGGTCAGCAGGCGCACGCTGGTCATCTCAACGTACAGGTCGCCCTTGCCGGAACGCGCCAGGGTGCCTTCGGCAGCAATGATGTCGCCCATGTCCCAGGTTTTCACCGCGGCGAGGGTGTCTTCGGACAGGGTTTTACGGTTGACGTAGACCTGGATGCGACCGGTCATGTCCTGGATCACCATGAACGAACCACGGTTGAGCATGATGCGACCGGCAACCTTGACCGGGATTGCAGCCTCTGCCAGCTCTTCCTTGGTCTTGTCCGCGTACTGTTTCTGCAAGTCATTGCAGTAGTTTTCGCGGCGGAAGTCGTTCGGGAAGGCATTGCCCTTGGCGCGCTCGGCAGCAAGCTTTTCCTTGCGCAGGGCGATCAGGGAGTTTTCTTCCTGTTGCAGGGCTTGCGGGTCGAGTTCTAGGTCGCTCATGTCTTTAAAAATTCCATCACAGGTTCGTTGCCCCCACCGGTGGCAGGGGACTTGAGGTCTTGACTGGCGGGTTACAGGCCTTGTTTCAGGCTGGCCACCAGGTATTCGTCGATGTCGCCGTCGAGCACCTTGTCGCAGTCGCTGCGTTCGATGTTAGTGCGCAAATCCTTGATTCGCGACGCATCGAGTACATACGAGCGGATCTGGTGACCCCAGCCGATGTCGGACTTGGTGTCTTCCAGGGCCTGGGACGCGGCGTTGCGTTTCTGCACTTCCTGCTCGTACAAGCGCGCCCGCAACATTTTCATCGCGGTGTCTTTGTTGGCGTGCTGGGAGCGTTCGTTCTGGCAGCTGACCACGGTGTTGGTCGGTACGTGAGTAATACGTACGGCCGAGTCGGTGGTGTTTACGTGCTGACCACCGGCACCGGAGGAGCGGTAGGTGTCGATGCGCAGGTCCGACGGGTTGATGTCGATTTCGATGTTGTCATCGATTTCCGGCGACACGAACACGGCCGAGAACGAGGTGTGGCGGCGGTTGCCGGAGTCGAACGGGCTCTTGCGCACCAGACGGTGCACGCCGATCTCGGTACGCAACCAGCCAAAGGCGTATTCGCCCTTGATGTGCACGGTCGCGCCCTTGATCCCGGCGACTTCACCGGCGGACAGTTCCATGATGGTTGCGTCGAAACCGCGTTTGTCAGCCCAGCGCAGGTACATGCGCAGCAGGATGTTGGCCCAGTCCTGGGCCTCGGTGCCACCGGAGCCGGCCTGGATGTCCAGGTAGGCGTTGTTGGCGTCCATTTCACCGCTGAACATGCGACGGAATTCGAGTTTTTCCAGCGACTCGCGCAGGCGCTCGACTTCGGCGGCGACGTCATCGACGGCGGCCTGGTCTTCTTCTTCGGCGGACATCAGCAGCAGGTCTTTGGCGTCGGCCAGGCCTGTGTGCATTTCGTCGAGGGTTTCGACGATCTGCGCCAGCAGGGACCGCTCGCGGCCCAGTTCCTGAGCGTACGTCGGGTTGTTCCAGACAGACGGATCTTCAAGCTCGCGATTGACTTCAGTCAGACGCTCATGCTTTTGATCGTAGTCAAAGATACCCCCGAATAGTTTCGGAGCGCTCGGACAGGTCCTTGATACTGTTAAGGATCGGGTTGATTTCCATGGCGGGCAGCACTCGTTGGCGAACTTTTGAAAGCCGGCGAGTATAACGGCAAACGGCCTGAAACGGCAGTCCGCCTGGCGGCTTTAGGGGTGAATGGTTTTGGTGTGGCGAGGGAGCTTGCTCCCGCTGGGACGCGAAGCGCGCCCAACAAATGGGACTGCTGCGCAGTCCAGCGGGAGCAAGCTCCCTCGCCACAGGGTCCCGTCAGGCAGGAAAACTACTCGATCCCGACCTGATTGCGCCCATTGTTCTTCGCCAGATACAACCCCTTGTCCGCCGCCGAGATCAACTGACGGCAATCGCTGCCAGGTTGCGGGACCATGGTGGACAGGCCAATGCTGATGGTCAGGCTGGAGCCTTCAGTCGGTGAAATATGCGGAATCTTCAGCGCAGCCACGGTTTGACGCAATTTTTCCGCCACCAGGCGCGCACCGCCCGGGGTGGTGTTGGGCAGCACCAACGCAAACTCCTCGCCACCGTAACGGGCCGGCAGGTCGGACGGGCGAGCGCTGGCTTCGCGAATCGCCGTCGCCACCTTGCGCAAGGCTTCATCGCCCTCCAGGTGGCCGAAGCTGTCGTTATAGTCCTTGAAATAATCCACATCGATCATCAGCAGCGACAGTTGGCTCTGGTCACGCAGCGAACGGCGCCATTCCAGTTCCAGGTATTCATCGAAGTGCCGGCGGTTCGACAGCCCGGTCAGGCCATCGGAGTTCATCAGCCGCTGCAGCACCAGGTTGGTGTCGAGCAATTGCTGCTGACTGACCCGCAACGCGCGGTACGCCGCATCCCGCTGCAACAACGTCATGTAGGAGCGCGAGTGATAGCGGATCCGCGCCACCAGCTCGATGTTGTCCGGCAGCTTGACCAGATAATCATTGGCCCCGGCCGCAAAAGCAGCGCTCTTGACCAGCGGGTCTTCCTTGGTCGACAGGACAATGATCGGAATGTCCTTGGTCGCCGGGTGATTGCGGTACTCGCGCACCAGGCTCAAGCCATCCAGACCGGGCATTACCAGGTCCTGAAGGATCACCGTCGGCTTGATGCGGATCGCCTGGGCGATGGCTTGGTGCGGGTCGGCGCAGAAGTGGAAGTCAATATTGTCTTCGTTCGACAACCCGCGGCGCACCGCTTCACCGATCATCGCCTGATCGTCCACCAACAACACCATGGCGGCGTTTTCGTCGGTTTTGAAGCCGTCGAGCTGTAAGTCATTCATGTTCGGTCACCTGAGTACTACTTGCGCCAGGATTGCTGCTATTGGCGGTCATTTGGCGAATATCTCCAGCAATCGTGGCGCTATCTTGTCCAGTGGACGAATCTCCATGGCGGCGTCGATGGCCGCGGCCGCTTTGGGCATTCCGTATACCGCACTGCTTTTCTGGTCCTGAGCGATGGTCAGGTAACCTTGTTGGCGCATGAGTTTAAGCCCCTGCGCGCCATCGCGCCCCATGCCCGTCAACAAAACCCCTACGGCGTCACCGTTCCAGTAATTGGCCACGCTCTCGAAAAACACATCGATCGAGGGCCGGTAGATTTCGTTGACCGGTTCGGCGGTGTAGGCCAGCGTGCCGTTTTTCAATAATCGAATATGGTGGTTGGTGCCGGCCAGCAACACGGTTCCAGCCTGAGGGGCTTCGCCCTCGACTGCCAGACGCACGTTCAAGCCGCTGGCACTGCCAAGCCATTCGGCCATGCCGGCGGCGAACACCTGGTCGACATGCTGAACCAGCACGATGGCCGCCGAAAAATCCCGCGGCAAGCCCTTGAGCAGGATTTCCAGCGCGGCCGGCCCACCGGCGGATGAGCCGATGGCGATCAGGCGCTGGCGCGAGGCGGAACTGCGCAGCGGGCTCGGCACCGTTCGCTCGCGATTACCCCGCTCGCCGATCAGCCAGCCAATGTTCATGATCTTGCGCAACAACGGCGCCGCCGCTTCCTGGGCGTTGCCGGCACCGAGCGCCGGGGTATCGACCACGTCCAGCGCGCCGTGGCCCATGGCCTCGAACACCCGGTGCACGTTCTGCTGGCGATCGACGGTGACGATCACAATGGCACACGGCGTTTCGGCCATGATCCGCCGAGTGGCCTCAACCCCGTCCATCACCGGCATGATCAAATCCATCAGGATCAGGTCCGGTGTCTGTTCGGCGCACTTTTGCACCGCTTCCTGGCCATCACTGGCGACCCAGATCACCTGGTGCGCCGGCTCAAACGCCAAGGCGCGGCGCAAGGCCTCCACCGCCATGGGCATGTCGTTGACGATTGCGATTTTCATGCCCGTGCTCCTCCGATGAGCTCAGCCACCGCATCAAGCAGGGCATCGTCATGAAAACTGGCTTTGGCTAGATAATAGTCGGCCCCGGCGTCGAGTCCACGACGACGGTCCTCTTCACGATCCTTGTACGACACCACCATCACCGGCAGCGATTGCAGGCGGTTGTCGCGGCGCAACAATGACACCAATTCGATGCCATCCATGCGCGGCATATCAATGTCGGTGATCAGCAGATCGAAATCCTCCGAACGCAGGGCGTTCCAGCCATCCATACCATCAACGGCCACCGCCACCTCGTAGCCGCGATTGAGCAGCAGCTTGCGTTGCAACTCGCGAACCGTGAGCGAATCGTCGACCACCAGAATCCGCTTGCGCGCCGCCTCGACCGCTTGATTGCTGTGGCGGGCAATGCGTTCCAGGCGCCCGGTATTGAGCAGCTTATCCACCGAACGCAGCATGTCTTCGACGTCGACAATCAGCACCACCGAACCGTCGTCGAGCAAGGCCCCGGCGGAGATGTCCTGCACCTTGCCCAGACGTTCGTCCAGCGGCAATACAACTAACGTCCTCTCGCCGATAAAACGCTCGACCGCTACGCCGTAAATCGCGTCGCGCTCGCGGATGACCACGACCTTGAGGGTTTGCTGACTGTTCGGGTTGATCGGGCGCTGCAACAGCTGACTGGCCGCCACCAACCCGACATGCCGCCCTTCGTGCCAGAAGTGTTGTCGTCCTTCGACCTGCACGATGTCTTGCGGCTCGAGGTCGCACATGCGCTCGATGTGGGCCAGCGGAAACGCATAAGCCTCGTCACCGACCTCCACCACCAGGCTGCGGACCACCGACAGCGTCAGCGGCACTTCGAGGTGGAAACGACTGCCCTCGCCCGCCGTCTGCTCCAGCACCACCGCGCCGCGCAACTGGCGGACCATGTGCTGTACCGCATCCAGTCCCACGCCACGCCCGGACACTTCGGTGACCGTGTCGCGCAGGCTGAAACCGGGCAAGAATAAAAACGTCAGCAGCTCTTCTTCACTGAGTTGAGCGGCGGTTTCGGCTGGGGATAACTGCCGCTCGATGACGGTGCGGCGGACCTTTTCCAGATCGACACCATGTCCGTCATCACTCAATTCCAGCACCAGCAATCCGGCCTGATGGGAGGCGCGCAGACAAATCAGCCCTTCCGCCGGTTTACCGGCCAGCAGCCGTTGTTCCGGGGATTCGATGCCGTGATCCACGGCATTGCGCAGCAAGTGCGTCAGCGGCGCTTCGAGTTTTTCCAGGACGTCGCGGTCGACCTGGGTTTTCTCGCCCTCGATCTCCAACCGAACCTGTTTGCCCAGGTCCCGGCCCAGATCGCGAACCATGCGCACCTGCCCGGTCAACACATCGGCAAACGGGCGCATGCGACAGGCCAACGCGGTGTCGTACAACACTTGCGCGCGCTGACTGGCCTGCCAGGCAAATTCATCCAGCTCGGCGTTTTTCTCGATCAGCAGTTGCTGGGATTCCGCCAGCAAGCGTCGCGCATCTTCGAGCGCTTCCTGGGCTTCCAGACTCAAGGCGTGATCCTTGAGGTGCACATTGAGATTTTCCAGGGCCCGCAGACCGTTATTCTGCATGCGCTTGAGGCGCTGCATGGTCGCCAGGTGCGGCTTGAGACGTTGGGTTTCGACCAGGGATTTGCTCGACAGGTCGAGCAGGCTGTTCAAGCGTTCGGCCGTCACGCGCAGTACGCGCTCACCGTTTTCGGTGGTGCGTTTGCTCTTTTTGGGAGCATCAACTGGCGCGGCGGGCGGCGGTTCAACCACCGGAACCGGCAGCTCTACGCGGGGTTGTTCGGGTTGACGCTCGGGCGCCAGCGGATCGAGCAACCGCGTCATCAGCCCCACATACGTTTCGATATCCGCCGGCGTCACGCTGTTGTTGGGCGTGGCGATGCGCATCAGCAGGTCGGTGCCTTGCAACAACGCATCAATGTGCTCGGGCCGCAGGTACAGGCGCCCTTCCTGGGCACTGACCAGACAATCTTCCATCACATGCGCGACGCTGACCCCGGCGTCGACACCGACGATCCGCGCCGCGCCCTTGAGCGAATGCGCCGCACGCATGCAGGATTCGAGTTGATCGGCCTGGGTCGGATTGCGCTCCAACGCCAACAGACCTGCGCTCAGGACCTGGGTCTGGGCCTCGGCTTCAAGGCTGAACAGCTCCAGCAACGAGGCGTCGCGCATTTGCTCGGGGGTCATGTGAGGCTCCGGGTCACAGCGGACAGCAATTGTTCTTCATCCAGCCAACGCAAGCTACGACCCTTGAAGGGCAACACGCCACGGGTGTACTTGCCGCTGGCCTGAGTGCCAGATTGTGAGGCGGCCTCGAGAATGCGCTCGTCGATGCCATGAATCCCGTCGACCTCGTCCACCGGCACCACCACCGGGCCACCATGGGCCGCGATGATCAACATGCGCGGCATGACCCGCGCACTGGACGCCACATTATTGGTGGCGTCGAGCCCGAGCAACTCCACCAGAGACAGGCACGCGACCAACGCGCCTCGCACATTCGCAACGCCGAGCAAGGCCCGGGAGCGCTGATGCGGCAAGGAATGGATGGCTTGCAACGGCGCCACTTCCACGAGGCTGCGAGTGGCCAGCGCCAGCCATTCTTCACCGAGCCGGAACATCAACAGCGAACGGGTTTTTACCTCGGTTTCGACCATCGCCGAGTGTTGCACGCGGTCGTCCTGCTGCAACGCATAGCGATCAAGCAAACGCGTGGCGGCGGCCGAGTACACCGCGCAGTTGCGACAGTGAATGTGCTCGGCCAGCAGCGGGCAGGACTTGTCACCGTGGATACCGATGCGGTTCCAGCAATCGTCGATGGCCTGGGCATCTTCATGGGTGACGTTCAAGGTGTCGGAGGCGTTCATCGTTTACGCTCACTGTCGGCGCGCTCGCTGCGGGCGGCGCGGTCCTGCAATCGTCTCGCGCCCGCCGCATCGCCCTGGGATTGCAGCAAGGCTGCCAGGTGCATCAACGCGTCGGGATGTTGCGGTTCAAGGTACAACGCCTTGCGATAAAAGCCTTGGGCTTCGAGGGCGTTGCCACTGACGTCGCTGAGCAACCCCAGCCAATAAAACACCTGGGCGACCGGTTCGTGACTGCGCAAATACTGTTCGCACGCGAGGCGCGCTTCGACACTTTTGCCTTCGTTGGCCAGCACGGCGATGTTCGCGAGCAACGCGGTGGCGTCCGAGGCTTTCGTCGTGAGGGGGGGCGGCGTGACGGGGGCGAACGGTCGATTGCGCACCGGGGGCGGTGGCACGTTGCGCACCGGTTGGCGCACCGGCAGCGGCGCTGGCACGAACACGGGAAACGGTTCGGGCTCCGGCACACTCTGACGGCTGAACGCAAACGACTGCGCAATGCCAATCGACCGCATACCAAAACGCCCGAGCAAACCGCCCTCGGCCGGGCCGATAAACAGCACGCCGTCGACATGGGTCAGGCGCTTGAGCACCTCGAATACCTGCTGCTGGGTCGGCTGATCAAAATAGATCAGCAGGTTGCGACAGAACACAAAATCATACGGTGGCTCGCTGGCCAGCAACGCCGGATCGAGCAGGTTGCCGACCTGCAAACGCACCTGCTCCAACACGCGATTACTGAGGCGATAGACGTCACCTTCGGCGCTGAAATGCCGGTCACGAAAAGCAATGTCCTGACCGCGAAACGAGTTTTTTCCGTACAGCGCGCGTCGGGCTTTTTCTACCGACAGCGGGCTGACGTCCATGCCTTCCACCTTGAATTGATGCGGCTTGAGCCCGGCATCGAGCAAGGCCATGGCAATGGAATACGGTTCTTCGCCGGTGGAACACGGCAGGCTGAGAATCCGCAGCGCGCGCATGTAGTTGATCTCGGCCAGGCGCTTGCCGGCCAGTTTCGCCAACGTCGCGAAGGATTCCGGGTAACGGAAAAACCAGGTCTCGGGCACGATCACCGCTTCGATCAGCGCCTGCTGTTCATCCTGCGAACCTTGCAGCGTGTGCCAATACTCATCTGCCGTCAGCGCGCGGGAGGCAATGCTGCGCTGGCGCACCGCGCGCTCGATGATCGCCGGGCCGACCGACGTCACGTCGAGGCCGATGCGCTCCTTGAGGTAATCGAAAAATCGTTGATCGCCGCTCATGGCCGCTCCTCAAGCAGCGCCGGATCGAGAGGCGGCGACGGGAACAACAACGCGCGAACCTGATCATCGAGCAAATCGGCGACACGCACCCATTGCAGCAAACCTTGCGCATCTTCGCGCACCGGCCCGAGGTAAGGCGCCTGCCGATTGTCCAGGCCATAGGGCTTGAAGTCCGCCGGGTTGCACCGCAGCGTGTCAGTCGCCTGCTCCAGAATCAGCCCCAGCCATTGCGTCGGGGTTGATTCATTGGGGCGGTAATTGACCAGCACCAACCGCGTGCTGGTCCGGGCCTGCGCCGGTTGCCCGAAGGTCAGCGCACTGACGTCGATCACCGGTACTACCGCGCCACGATAGGCAAACACCCCGGCGACCCAATGTGGCGCTTGAGCAATCGGTTTCAACGGAAGCCGCGGCAGCACTTCCGCCACTTCGATGGCCTGCAAGGCAAAGCGCTCGCTGCCGATGCGAAACACCAGGTACAGCGAGTGCTTGACCGGCGCCACGGCGCCGCGTTTGGCCGCGAGTTCGTTCATCAGACTTTGAATCGCGAAACGCCACTGCGCAGGCCGACGGCGACCTGGCTCAGTTCGTCGATGGCAAAACTGGCCTGGCGCAACGACTCGACGGTCTGGCTGCTGGCATCACCCAACTGCACCAGCGCGTGATTGATCTGCTCGGCGCCGGTGGCCTGGGCCTGCATGCCTTCGTTGACCATCAACACCCGCGGCGCCAGCGCCTGAACCTGATGGATGATCTGCGACAGCTGCTCACCGACTTGCTGCACTTCGGACATGCCACGGCGCACTTCTTCGGAGAATTTATCCATGCCCATGACGCCAGCGGATACCGCCGACTGGATCTCGCGCACCATCTGCTCGATGTCGTAAGTCGCCACGGCGGTCTGGTCTGCAAGACGTCGCACTTCAGTGGCGACCACGGCAAAACCGCGCCCGTATTCACCGGCCTTCTCGGCCTCGATGGCGGCGTTCAGCGACAGCAGGTTGGTCTGGTCGGCGACTTTGACGATGGTCACCACCACCTGGTTAATGTTGCCGGCCTTTTCGTTGAGAATCGCCAGTTTGGCGTTGACCAGATCGGCCGCACCCATCACCGAGTGCATGGTGTCTTCCATCCGCGCCAGGCCTTGCTGCCCGGAACCGGCGAGCACCGAGGCCTGATCGGCCGCGGTGGACACTTCAGTCATGGTGCGCACCAGATCACGGGACGTCGCGGCGATTTCACGGGACGTCGCACCGATTTCGGTGGTGGTGGCGGCGGTTTCGGTGGCGGTGGCCTGCTGTTGCTTGGAGGTGGCGGCGATCTCGGTGACCGACGTGGTGACCTGTACCGATGAGCGTTGGGCCTGAGACACGAGCGAAGTGAGTTCGGTCATCATGTCGTTGAAGCCGGTTTCCACGGCTCCGAATTCGTCCTTGCGCTCCAGGTTCAAGCGCCCGCTGAGATCGCCGGTACGCATGATTTCGAGGATTTTCACAATGCGGTTCATCGGCGCCATGATCGCGCGCATCAACAGCAGACCGCAGAGGCCGGCGGCCAGTACAGCGACCAGCAGGGAAACGCCCATGATGATTTTGGCGGTCAACACGGCGTCGTCGATGTTCGCAATGTCCTGGTCGGCCACCGCTTTGTTTTCACGCAGGATGTCATTGAGTTTGACGCGCCCCGCAGTCCAGGCCGGGGTCAGTTGTTCGTTGAACAACTTGATGGCGTCGGCCTCTTGATTGCGCTTGTGCAAATCGAGCACCGCGGCCAGGAGCTTGCCGTATTCCTCATGGAGTTTTTCGAAGGTCGCGAATTCGACTTTGTCTTCATCTGTCGTCACGGTGGCGCGATAGTTACTCATCGCTTCCTGCACGCGCGCTTCGTAGTTTTTGAAGTCTGCGGCGTCTTCGGCACTGATGCCCTGCCCTTCCTTCAGGCCCAGCATTTCCTGAATCTGGAGAAAACTGTCGACCCAGGCGCCGCGAATCGTCGAGCTGTAATAGACCCCGGGCAACGCGTCATCACGAACGCTGGCTTCGCTGGCTTCAATCTTCAACAGCCGGGAATACGAGACGACGACCATCAGCAACATGATGGCGATAATCACCGCAAAGCTCGCCAAGATGCGTTGGCGTAACGTCCAGTTCTTCACAGTCAGTCCTCGGGGCGGTTCAAATGCTGCGGAGTATAGCTGAGGGTGTTTCATTTATAAGACGAGGGTTTGCCGGTTCTTGACCTTGGGAGAGAAAACGGAAGGAAGGCCTTCTGGATGGGTCTTTCCGTTAGATCGAGGGGGCGCCAAGGGGGAGTTGGAGGAAAATGGACCGTGGTTGCCATTGAATTTTGTGGCGCGGCTGGCAATGCCCTCGCGAGCACATGGAAAACTCCTCGACAAGTGCATTTTCCACCTATCGAGGTGTCCGGGGAAATTAGACCACTACACAAGCTCATTGGTATGTTTAGACTTGAAGAGATGGGCGGGAGGGTTTCTCCATAAAGCTCTCCTCATCCACCAGCATCACGCAGGTTTTGTACATATCGACTGCCCTTCCCACTTTAATTTATCCGTCGCGGCATCGTTGCTTCTGTTTTTCTCGAAACGCCGTGAAAAAACAAATAAATCCGCCCAAAGTGCGCTATTTCAACTATCTAATCCGAATAACAGTCAATTTCGTTAACACTCTGTACCCAACATAAAGGCATGCGCCATCGGGGCTGATGCGCAATTGGTTCACCACTCCTGGCACGTCATAGGCTCGCACCTCCTGAAAATTCAGGGTGTCAAAAACCCTGATTTTATTCTCGACACGACTACCGTAAAAAGCCAATCGGCCATCCGGGCTAATAGCGATTGCCCCGGGCTCCTTCCCAGTACTGACTGATTGAATAACTTGCAAATTCGCGGAATCCAGTACAACAACCCTGTTTTCACTATGAGAACTCACATAAATGCGACGCCCATCAGGACTTAACGCACAGTATGAGAGCTCATAATAAGGAGACGGCGTTAGCGCATATTTGGCACTTTTCCCAACGAAGGCATTCGCCGGCACATCAAACTTATTTATCGTCCCATCACTTTGATTACTGATAAAAACATACCGCTCATCAGGACTCAAAAGCAAAGCATCCCAAAAAAAGCAACCTCGAAGTTGAAATATTTTTTCCACACGAGCAAACCTGGCATTAACAAGTGCAAATCTGCTGTTTTCCAGGCACCACACCAGATCGGCGTTTTTCGAGAAAACACGTGGGCAGAAGCCGGAAGAGTTGGGGACGCTTGCGATCGGCTCAAAACTTTTCAAGTTCAGAACCGATATCGAACCATTATGACTGCCACCACAACCTATTTCCCCATCCAAACTAATGGCGAAAGCATTATGGCCAAAAATATTCCTATTCAGCGCCGTATTTTCCAATGTCAGAACATCAAAACACCCTCCCCGTCCGCCAATGGCATACAACAAATTCCCATCGGGAGACAACGCTAAATCGTTAAGTGGATTATAAACATCTGCCTCGCCTGTTTTACCCCTGCCCGTGACACTCAGTCCTGCCGTAACGGCAAGCCCGGCAAGCTCTGCCTTGAGGGAGTAATGGGTATTAGGGAGATCGGGCGCTGTGACACCTTTAATCACTAGCCTGCCGAATGAATCGGTTTGAAATTCGCGCCGACCTGTACCCCCATCGAAGTACTTTAAGACACTTGGAATAGTCACATAGACTTTCGCATCTCTGACATATTCCCCATTTTCGTCAGTCGCCTTCAGTTCTATACTCTTAATCCCGGCTGGAGCAATGACATAGGGCGCGTAGATGAACTCCAGCGTGGCATTCATTCCGGCCGTGACCAGCGTGTAGCGCTTTAACGTGAACGTCTGGATAGTGTCAGCATTTTTATTGGGGAAGAAGTCCACGCGCAGTCGTACTCTCAACTCTTTACCCGGTTCAAACAGCTCCAGTTCTTTGCGTGGCAATACGTAATCGAGCCCGTTCTGGATTTCCGTCGACGTCAGGGTTTTAGCCACGGCAATCGCCACGGTCTTGGGGTTGCCATCCTTGCCAGTCCCCAGGACATGCAGCCAGAATTTTTGCCCCGCCGCGATAAACGGCCAGGACGCACAAAAGATGTGCGCATCGCCGGTAAACGTCCGCAGATCCACGGCGTCCCCATAGGCCTCCACGATTTCCGGTATCGGAAAGTTGGGATCCGTCACGTTGACGCTTTCGATGGCAAGGGTCAGCGGTTCGGACTCGGTCTCCTTGCCGCCACTCAACAGGATCCACGTAAACACTACCTCCAGGCCTGCGTTGGCCAGAATGAACGCCGGGGTCAGCTGAAAGTTGGCGCGGAAGTTGGCATTCAGTGCCACAAATGTGAATACCGGTGTCCCTGCTCCCGCAGCCCCGCCCTTCGCCACCAATTTGGCTTTATCGCCGGGTTTGAAGCCTTTGGCCCAATCCACCCGGACCACAAAACCCGTGGTGTGCTTGTTGGGATAGATCACATTGCCCACCAGCGTCGGCACAAAAGGAGCCGGTGGAAGTTCTATTTTTGGCGTCAGGTCGACCTTGATCGAGAGTGACGGCGATGGCAGTGAGTTCTGGGTATGGTTCCCCAGTTGGTCCTTTATTCTATAAAAAATCGCAAAGGTCGGGCTGTTGCCACCGCCAACGAAAGCGGCTTTGGGCAGCAGTATGTCGAACGCCCCGCCGAGATCGTTCGTCTTCACGGTGTAAGTGAACAGAAATCCGTTGCAGTCCACCGTCACCTCGTCGTGCAGTTTGGCAAACACGTAAGAGATGGTAAGCGCGACGCCTTGCTCGGCCACGACCAGGTCGACGCCCTTTTGTTTGACCTCTTCAGGCAAATCAATGCCCAACGCTTCTTGGATGTCTTTGTCGTCGACTACCGGGTCCAGGCCACCTGGGCGGTTTCTGCTGTACAGCACCCACAGCTTGGGGGACGGCTCATCAGCGCCACCGATACGCTTGGCCACATAATGGAAAAATTGCAGGCCATTGCGAAGCAGAGCCCTGGACACCTCGAACGTGGTGCGTTTGGTGGCCGGATCGACCGTCACAGGGGCATCGATAGGCGTGGCACTGCCGTTGAAATGGAGTGCCACAGAATCCGCACCGGGAGATGGCGGATCCACAACCACTTTCAGATGCCCGCTTCCTGTGAGCCTCAAAGGAACCCCTACCAGAGGCACTCCTGCACTGGGGTCTTCGCTTTTGACGTCCGGCGTTGCATCGACAATATAAGGGGGTGACAGCGCCAGGGCAGTGGAATCATTTGAAAGATCGGTCATCGCACACGCTCCTTGTCGGGCCGCAAGAGAGCGGCGTAGGTAGCGGTATCAAATCCCTGAAACGTTGCTGCGGCTACTGTCAGAAATAACAGGTACGTAGTACTTCAAGACGAACGGTCATTAGTTGAGGTTTTCTTCCCCCACCCCACAGGCGATAAAACCCGCCCCGCTTTTGCATGAGCGGCGGATTATGAATAGGCAGTAGTGGCCGTTTCGAGAGCCTTCGTCGGCTACATTGATGCCTGCCTCACCTGCCTCTCCAACTCAGCCTTCAACCCAGGCTCCAGCTTCAACTGCCGAGCCAGTTCATCCAGGTAGGACTTCTCCATGAAGCTCTGCTCATCCACCAGCATCACGCTGGCGATGTACATCTCGGCAGCCATTTCCGGCGTGCTGGCCGCGCGGGCGACTTCTGTAGGGTCGAGCGGTTTACTGAGTTCAGCATGTAGCCACTGCTGCAACTCCTGATCGTTGTCGAGCTTGGTGAACTCGCCTTCGATCAACGCTCGTTCGCGCTCATCAACATGGCCATCGGCTTTCGCGGCGGCAACCAGCGCCTTGAGGATCGCCTGGCTGTGCTGTTCGACTTGCGCCGAGGGTAAACGGTCGAGGGTTTGCGGTTCAGTGTTTGGCGCCGTGCCTTGCTGGGCCTGCCAGTTGCCGAAAGCCTTGTAGGCAATCACGCCCAACGCGGCGAGACCGCCGTAGACGACGACTTTGCCGCCGACACTGCGAGCCTTTTTGCTGCCGAGCAACAAGCCCATGGCACCCGCCGCTATCGCACCGCCGCTCGCCCCCGAGAGCAAACCACCGAGGCCACCGCTGGACGCCTTGTTCTGATTGCCACCGGCCTTGTTCTGCAACAGATCCTGACCGGACTTGAGCAGTTGATCGAGCAAACCACGGGTGTTCATTTTGCCGCCTCCATAAAAGGGATAACCGGCCACCAGCCTAGATCTAAAGTACCCAGCGACTCCCTGTGAGAGTGCTTCCAGATGTTGCTCATATCCTGTAACGCCTACAGGACCATCGATTAAAACGATATACACTCAAGCGAATCTATAAAAACCGCCCACCGGGTATTTCCCCATGATGACCTTGCGTCAGATTCGTCATTTCATCGCCGTGGCCGAGACCGGATCGATCTCCGCCGCTGCGCAAACAGCATTCATTTCCCAATCGACATTGACCCTGGCGATCCAGCAACTGGAAGAAGAGATTGGTGTCGGTCTGTTCAACCGACACGCCAAGGGCATGAGCCTGACCCACCAAGGCCATCAATTCCTGCGCCAGGCGCACCTGATTCTGGCCACCGTGGAAAACGCCAAACGCAGCCTGCAACAGAGCACCGATCAGGTGGCCGGCCAGTTGATCATCGGCGTGACCAGCCTCGTAGCCGGGTACTACCTCGCCGATCTACTCACCCGTTTCCAGCGCGCCTACCCCAACGTCGAGATCCGGGTGATGGAGGATGAACGCCCCTACATCGAGCATTTGCTGGTCAGCGGCGAGATCGATGTCGGCGTGCTGATCCTTTCCAACCTCGAAGACCGTCATGCATTGCAAACTGAAGTCCTGACGCACTCGCCCCACCGTTTATGGCTGCCGGCGCAGCATCCCTTGCTGGAACACGACAGCATCAACCTCGCCGACGTCGCGCGCGAACCGCTGATTCAACTGAACGTCGATGAAATGGACCGCAACGCCCAGCGCATGTGGTCCGCAGCCTCGCTACAACCGCGCATCACCCTCAGGACCGCTTCAACGGAAGCCGTGCGAAGCCTGGTGGCCGCTGGTTTGGGCGTGTCGATCCAGCCCGACATGACCTATCGCCCATGGTCGCTGGAGGGCGACATCATCGAAGCACGCCCGATTGCCGACTTGAGCCAGACCCTCGACGTCGGCCTGGCCTGGCGTCGTGGCACTGCGCGTCCGGCGCTGGTCGATCCATTCCTGACCGTCGCCCGCGAACAACCCCACGGCGGGCGCAAGCCATCTATTTAATCGAACGCCACCTTCAGTATTTAGTATTTGTCGACCTCGGGTCCGCGCACTAGTCTTGCTGCATCTATATAAGACGGCCGGGCCCCTGTCACAGGGAGCAGCATGGCCACACAAGAAAAGAGAACCCGAAAAATGGCTGGCGCGCAGACCCCGTTGTTTACCGCGTTATTGATCGATGGCGAATTGGTCGCAGGCCAGGGTTTTGTCGAACCGATCCTCAACCCCGCCACCGGGGAAGTGCTGACGCACATCGCCGAGGCCAGCACCGAGCAAGTCGAAGCCGCCATCCTCGCCGCCCACCGCGCCTTCGCCGGTTGGTCACGGACCACACCGCAGCAACGTTCAAACTTACTGTTGGACATCGCCAACGCCATCGAAAAACAAGCCGACCTCCTCGCCCGCCTCGAATCCCTGAACTGCGGCAAGCCGTTGCACCTGGCTCGTCAGGACGACTTGAGCGCGACGGTGGATGTGTTCCGTTTCTTTGCCGGCGCCGTGCGTTGCCAGACCGGCCAGCTCAGCGGCGAATACCTGCCCGGCTACACGAGCATGGTGCGCCGCGATCCTATCGGGGTCGTCGCGTCCATCGCGCCGTGGAACTATCCGATCATGATGGCCGCATGGAAAATCGCCCCGGCCCTCGCCGCCGGCAACACCTTGGTGTTCAAGCCGTCCGAACACACGCCGCTGTCGATCCTGGCCCTGGCCCCGGCGCTGGCCGAAATCCTGCCACGCGGCGTGATCAACATTGTCTGCGGCGGCGGTGAAGGCGTCGGCAGCCATTTGGTCAGCCACCCGAAGATCCGTATGGTGTCGCTGACCGGCGATATCGTCACCGGGCAAAAAATCCTCCAGGCCGCCGCCAAGACTTTGAAACGCACGCACCTTGAGCTCGGTGGTAAAGCCCCGGTGATCGTCTGCAACGATGCGGACATTCAAGCGGTGGTCGAAGGCGTGCGCACTTACGGTTATTACAACGCCGGTCAGGATTGCACCGCCGCGTGCCGGATTTATGCACAGGCCGGGATTCATGACCGTTTGGTGGCCGAGCTTGGCGCGGCGGTCAGCAGCTTGCGCTTTGCCGGTAAACGCGATGCCGACAACGAAATCGGCCCGCTGATCAGCACGCGCCAGCGCGACCGCGTGGCCAGTTTCGTCGAACGCGCCCTTGGCCAGCCGCACATCGAACGGGTGACCGGCGCAGCGGTGCATTCCGGCGCCGGCTTCTATTACCAGCCAACCCTGCTCGCCGGTTGCAAACAGAGCGATGAGATCGTCCAGCGCGAAGTGTTCGGGCCGGTGGTCACCGTGACCCGTTTCGATCAACTCGAACAAGCGGTGGACTGGGCCAACGACTCGGAGTACGGCCTCGCCTCGTCGGTCTGGACCCAGAACCTCGACAAAGCCATGCAGGTCGCAGCGCGGTTGCAGTACGGCTGCACCTGGATCAACAGCCATTTCATGCTGGTCAGCGAAATGCCCCACGGCGGCCTTAAACGGTCCGGGTATGGCAAAGACTTATCCAGCGATTCGCTTCAGGACTACAGCGTGGTGCGGCACATCATGGCGCGCCACGGACAGCATCTCTGACTACGCTAATAACAAGCCGCTCACGGCATGCTTCACCACGTTCACAACTGCCCCGACCATAATTAAAGAAGAGGGAATTCCCATGTTCGTGCACAAGACCGCACTGCTCAGTGCAATCACCACGGCGCTGCTGGCCAGCGCCAGCCTCCAGGCCGCCGAACCGCTGAAAGCGGTGGGTGCCGGCGAAGGTCAGCTGGATATTGTGGCTTGGCCGGGCTACATCGAACGTGGCGAAAGCGACAAGGCCTACGACTGGGTGACTGGTTTCGAGAAGGAAACCGGTTGCAAAGTGAACGTGAAGACCGCAGCCACTTCCGATGAAATGGTCAGCTTGATGGCCAAGGGCGGTTACGACCTGGTCACCGCTTCCGGCGACGCCTCGCTGCGGTTGATCGTCGGCAAGCGTGTGCAGCCGATCAACACCGCGTTGATCCCGAACTGGAAGAACATCGACCCGCGCCTGAAAGATGCGCCGTGGTACGTGGTCAACAAACAAACCTACGGCACCCCGTATCAGTGGGGCCCGAACGTGTTGATGTACAACACCAACGTATTCAAGACCGCGCCAACCAGTTGGGGCGTGGTGTTCAACGCGGAAAACCTGCCGGACGGCAAGCCGAACAAGGGGCGCGTGCAGGCGTATGACGGCCCGATCTACATCGCCGACGCCGCGCTGTACCTGAAAACCGCCAAGCCGGAATTGGGTATCCAGAACCCGTATGAACTGACCGAAGCCCAGTACAAAGCCGTGCTCGATCTGCTGCGCGCCCAGCAGCCGCTGATCCACCGCTACTGGCATGACACCACCGTGCAGATGAGCGACTTCAAAAACGAAGGCGTGGTCGCGTCCGGTGCCTGGCCGTATCAGGTCAACGGCCTGATGAACGAGAAGCAGCCGATTGCTTCGACCATTCCAAAAGAAGGTGCCACCGGTTGGGCCGACACCACCATGTTGCATGCCGAGGCCAAGCACCCGAACTGCGCTTACAAGTGGATGGACTGGTCGCTGACCCCGAAAGTCCAGGGTGATGTTGCCGCGTGGTTTGGTTCGTTGCCAGCGGTGCCGGCGGCGTGCACCGGCAGCGAATTGCTTGGCGCTGAAGGCTGCAAGACCAATGGTTTCGACCAGTTCGAGAAGATCGCCTTCTGGAAAACCCCGCAAGCTGAAGGCGGCAAGTTCGTGCCGTACAGCCGCTGGACCCAGGACTACATCGCGATCATGGGCGGCCGCTAGTCTTTGACGTGACACCGTCCCCTTGTGGGAGCGGGCTTGCTCGCGAAGAGGCCATCACATTCAACATTGATGCTGCCTGGCACACCGCATTCGCGAGCAAGCCCGCTCCCACATTCGATCTCCATCACTGGCAGATCGTATTCGATCCAGATTTTTCAGAAGTCCAGGCAGGGCCGCTGTGACGGCCCTCGCCTTTTTGGAGCACCGCACCATGACGCTTGCAGTCCAGTTCACCAACGTTTCCCGACTCTTCGGCGAAGTGAAAGCCGTAGACCGGGTTTCCATCGACATCCAGGACGGCGAGTTTTTCTCCATGCTGGGCCCTTCGGGCTCGGGCAAAACCACCTGTTTGCGCCTGATCGCCGGTTTCGAACAACCGAGCGCAGGCTCGATCCGCATTCATGGCGAAGAAGCCGCCGGGCTGCCGCCGTATGAGCGTGACGTCAACACCGTGTTTCAGGATTACGCGCTGTTCCCGCACATGAACGTCCTCGACAACGTCGCCTACGGTTTGAAAGTCAAAGGCGTCGGCAAAGCCGAGCGCCGCAAACGCGCCGAAGAAGCCCTCGACATGGTCGCCCTCGGCGGCTACGGCGAGCGCAAACCGGTGCAGCTATCCGGCGGTCAACGCCAGCGTGTGGCCCTGGCCCGCGCCCTGGTCAATCGCCCACGCGTGCTGTTGCTTGACGAGCCTCTGGGCGCCCTCGACCTGAAGCTGCGCGAACAGATGCAAAGCGAACTGAAGAAACTGCAACGCCAACTCGGCATCACCTTCATCTTCGTCACCCACGACCAGACCGAAGCGCTGTCGATGTCGGATCGCGTGGCCGTGTTCAACAAGGGCCGCATCGAACAGGTCGACACCCCGCGCAACCTCTACATGAAACCAGCCACGACCTTTGTTGCCGAATTCGTCGGCACCTCGAACGTGATTCGCGGCGATCTGGCCCGGCAGTTGAGTGGCAACCCACAGCCGTTTTCGATTCGCCCGGAACACGTGCGTTTCGCTGAAGGCCCGTTGGCCAGCCATGAGATCGAAGTCAGCGGTTTGCTCCACGACATCCAGTACCAGGGCAGCGCCACGCGCTACGAGATGAAACTGGAAAACGGCCAGACCCTGAACATCAGCCAGGCCAACAACCAATGGCTGGACATCAGCGCCCAGCACCAGACCGGGCAACGCATCAGCGCTCGCTGGGCACGGGAAGCGATGATCCCGCTGCACGACACCGTTGTCGGCGGGGTGTGAGATGAACACCGTGGCTATCCCTCAAACCCCGGCCAGCGGTTCGCCGTTGCGCAGGTTTTCCAACCTGCTGTATCGCCGACCGAATCTGTACCTGTCGCTGTTGCTGGTGCCGCCGCTGCTGTGGTTCGGCGCGATCTATCTCGGCTCGCTGCTGGTGCTGCTGTGGCAAGGCTTCTACACCTTCGATGATTTCACCATGGCGGTCACACCCGACCTGACCCTGGCGAACTTCGCGGCACTGTTCCAGCCATCGAACTTCGACATCATCCTGCGCACCTTGAGCATGGCGGTCGTCGTCTCAATCGCCAGCGCCATCGTCGCGTTCCCGATCGCCTACTACATGGCGCGCTACACCACCGGCAAGACCAAGGCGTTTTTCTACATCGCGGTGATGATGCCGATGTGGGCCAGTTACATCGTCAAGGCGTATGCCTGGACGCTGCTGCTGGCCAAGGGAGGCGTCGCGCAGTGGTTCGTCCAGCACATGGGGCTGGAGCCGGTTTTGCAGTTTGTGCTGGGCATTCCTGGCGTGGGCGGCAGCACCTTGTCGACCTCGCATCTGGGCCGCTTCATGGTGTTCGTCTACATCTGGCTGCCGTTCATGATCCTGCCGATCCAGGCCTCGCTGGAACGTCTGCCGCCGTCATTGCTGCAAGCTTCTGCGGACCTGGGTGCCAAGCCGCGCCAGACCTTCATGCAGGTGATTCTGCCGCTGTCGATTCCAGGCATTGCGGCCGGTTCGATCTTCACCTTTTCCCTGACGCTGGGCGACTTCATCGTGCCTCAACTGGTGGGACCGCCGGGCTACTTCGTCGGCAGCATGGTCTACGCCCAGCAAGGCGCGATCGGCAACATGCCGATGGCCGCTGCCTTCACGCTGGTGCCGATTGTGCTGATCGCCATCTACCTGACTATCGTCAAACGACTGGGGGCCTTCGATGCACTCTGAAAAGGCTTCATTGGGTTTAAAAATCGCAGCCTGGGGCGGGTTGGTGTTCCTGCATTTCCCGATCCTGATCATCTTCCTCTACGCCTTCAACACCGAAGACGCAGCGTTCAGCTTTCCACCCAAGGGCTTCACTTTGAAGTGGATCGGCGTGGCGTTCTCGCGGCCGGACGTGCTGGAAGCGATCAAGCTCTCGCTGCAGATCGCCGCCGTCGCAACCTTGATTGCCATGGTGCTCGGCACCCTCGCTTCCGCGGCGTTGTACCGTCGGGATTTCTTCGGCAAGCAAGGCATCTCGCTGATGCTGATCCTGCCGATTGCGTTGCCGGGGATCATCACCGGGATCGCGTTGCTGGCGACGTTCAAGACGCTGGGGATCGAGCCGGGCATGTTCACCATCATCGTCGGCCACGCGACCTTCTGCGTAGTGATCGTCTACAACAACGTGATCGCCCGTTTACGCCGCACTTCGCACAGTTTGATCGAAGCCTCGATGGACCTCGGTGCCGATGGCTGGCAGACCTTTCGCTACATCGTCCTGCCGAACCTCGGCTCGGCGTTGCTGGCCGGCGGCATGCTCGCGTTTGCCCTGTCGTTCGACGAAATCATCGTCACCACCTTCACCGCCGGCCATGAACGCACCCTGCCGCTGTGGCTGCTCAACCAGCTCAGCCGCCCACGGGACGTGCCGGTGACCAACGTCGTCGCGATGCTGGTGATGATGGTGACCATGCTGCCGATCCTTGGCGCCTACTACCTGACCCGGGGTGGCGAGAGTGTGGCGGGCAGTGGCGGGAAATAAATAACAACACTTACTCACTGTGGAAACCGAATTTAATGTGGGAGCGGGCTTGCTCGCGAAAAGGCCATCACATTCAACATTGTTGGTGACTGACACACCGCTTTCGCGAGCAAGCCCGCTCCCACATTGATCCGGTTCCCACAGAAGAAAAACAACAGTTCCGAAGAGGACAGAACCATGCAAACCAAACTCTTGATCAACGGCCAACTGATCGACGGCGAAGGCCCCGCCCAACCCGTGTTCAACCCGGCCCTCGGTCGCGTGTTGGTGGAGATCAATGAAGCCAGCGAAGCCCAGGTCGATGCTGCCGTGCGCGCCGCCGATGCTGCCTTCGACAGCTGGTCACAAACCCCGCCGAAAGAACGGTCGCTGCTGCTGCTCAAACTCGCCGACGCCATCGAAGCCCATGACGAAGAGCTGGCCAAACTGGAATCGGACAACTGCGGCAAACCCTACAGCGCCGCGCTGAACGACGAAATCCCGGCCATTGCCGACGTGTTTCGTTTCTTCGCAGGCGCCAGCCGTTGCATGAGCGGTTCGGCCGGTGGCGAATACCTGCCGGGGCACACCTCGATGATCCGCCGCGACCCGGTCGGCGTGATCGCCTCCATCGCGCCGTGGAACTACCCCCTGATGATGGTCGCCTGGAAAATCGCCCCGGCCCTGGCCGCTGGTAATACCGTGGTGCTCAAGCCGTCGGAACAAACCCCGCTGACTGCCCTGCGCCTGGCTCAACTGGCGTCGGATATTTTCCCGGCCGGCGTACTCAACCTGGTGTTTGGTCGTGGTCCTAGCGTGGGCAGTCCGTTGGTCACCCACCCGAAAGTACGCATGGTGTCGCTGACCGGCTCAATTGCCACCGGTTCGAACATCATTTCCAGCACCGCCGACAGCGTCAAACGCATGCACATGGAACTGGGCGGTAAAGCCCCGGTGATCATCTTCGACGACGCCGACATCGACGCCGCCGTGGAAGGCATCCGCACCTTCGGTTTCTACAACGCCGGCCAGGATTGCACCGCCGCATGCCGCATTTATGCGCAGGCCGGCATCTACGAAAAATTCGTCGAGAAACTCGGCGAAGCGGTCAGCAGCATCAAGTACGGCTTGCAGGATGATCCGTCGACCGAACTGGGCCCGCTGATCACCGCGCAACACCGTGACCGTGTGGCCGGGTTTGTCGAACGCGCCATCGCACAACCGCACATTCGCCTGATCACCGGCGGCAAGGCTGTGGAAGGCAACGGGTTCTTCTTCGAACCGACCGTGTTGGCCGATGCGCAGCAGGATGACGAAATCGTTCGCAGAGAAGTGTTCGGGCCGGTGGTGTCAGTGACGAAATTCACCGATGAAGCGCAAGTACTGGGCTGGGCCAACGATTCGGACTACGGCCTGGCGTCGTCGGTCTGGACTGCAGACGTCGGCCGCGCGCATCGGATGTCTGCTCGCTTGCAGTACGGCTGCACGTGGGTGAATACGCACTTCATGCTGGTCAGTGAAATGCCGCATGGCGGTCAGAAACTGTCCGGCTACGGGAAGGACATGTCGATGTACGGGCTGGAGGACTACACCGTCGTTCGGCATGTGATGTTCAAGCACTAAAAGCTTCGTCGGATCGCCTTCGCGAGCAAGCCCGCTCCCACAGTTTGAAATGCATTCCCCTGTGGGAGCGGGCTTGCTCGCGAAGGCGTCACCTCGGTTTCAAGGTCGAAACCGGTATTACGTACCACCAGGGTTCAAATCCAGACAAACACAACAATAACCACCGATCCGGGCAGCGCCTTCACGGCCCCGCCACGGTTTCGGACATCCGAAATCTGCCGATTTTCCGGAGCTGACACACTATGAGTACAACACCCGAACTCGCTGCAGCCGTCGCCGACAGCGACGCCGAGCAGTTACGCAAACTGGGTTACACATCCAACTTCAATCGAAGCATGAGCCTGTGGGAAAACTTCGCCCTGGGCTTCACTTATCTCTCGCCGGTTGTAGGGGTTTATACCCTCTTCGGCCTCTGCCTCGCCGCGGGCGGGCCACCAATGTTCTGGGCCTACTTGCTGGTCGGTTGCGGCCAGTTGCTGGTGTGCCTGATCTTCGGTGAAGTGGTTTCGCAATTCCCGATTTCCGGAGGCGTCTACCCGTGGGCCCGCCGCTTGGTGGGTAAACGCTGGGCGTGGATGGTCGGCTGGATCTACTCCATCGCCCTGTGCGTCACCATTGCCGCCGTTGCCGTCGGTGCCGGTCCGTACCTGGCCGCCATGATGGGCTTCGAACCGAGCAACAACACCAACATCGTCATCGCCCTGTTCCTGACGCTGTTCGCCACCCTGGTCAACCTCAGCGGCACCAAGGTGCTGGCGCGCATCGCCATGTTCGGCTTCCTGTGCGAACTGGTCGGCGCGGTGATCGTCGGCGTCTACCTGCTGGTGTTCGAGCGTCACCAACCGCTCAGCGTGTTGTTCAACACCTTCGACATCAGCGTCGACGGCTCGTACTTGCCAGCCTTCCTCACCGCTTCGCTGGCGGGGATGTTCCTGTACTACGGCTTCGAGGCCTGCGGCGATGTGGCCGAAGAAACCCCGAACCCGAGCAAGAAAATCCCGGTGGCCATGCGCATGACCATCTACATCGGCGGCATCGCCGCGATGTTCGCCTGCCTGGCGCTGATCCTCGCCGTGCCAGACATGCAAGCCGTGATTAACGGCACCGACAAGGACCCGGTCACCACCATCCTCAACAACGCCTTCGGCCCGGTCGGTTCGAAGGTAGTGATGGGCGTGGTGATGATTTCCTTCATCTCCTGCGTCATCAGCCTGCAAGCGGCGGCGAGTCGTCTGCTGTATTCCTACGCTCGCGATGAAATGGTCATCGGCAGCTCCCTGCTGAAGAAAATCTCGCCCACCACTCAGGTACCGGTAGCGGCACTGTTCGTCTCCGGCGTCCTGCCGGCGCTGATCATCATCCTCGGCTTCTTCCTGCAGGATGCGGTGGCAACCATCGTCAGCTTCGCGGCGATCGGCATCTACCTGGCCTTCCAGATGATCGTCCTCGGGGCCCTCTATGCCCGCATGAAAGGCTGGAAACCGAGTGGCAAATTTACCCTCGGTGCCTGGGGTTGGCTGGTGAACATCGGTGCGCTGGTCTACGGCGTCGGCGCGATCATCAACATGGCCTGGCCGCGCACGCCGGACGCGGCGTGGTACATCAACTACGCCATGGTGCTGAGCACGGCCATCGTGATTGGCTTGGGGTTGTTGTACATGTGGATTGCCAAGCCATATGACCACGGGACTGCGCCTGCGGGGGATGCCTGGAAGGTTAGTCGGTAAAGGTACTTGCTCAGCCCGCAGCGATGCGGGCTGGGTTGATGGCGCTAAATCGGTTGAGGCTTGGAGAGACTTTCAAACTCGTCCATCAATAGATGGATTTCGGTGCTTGGGTTGGCTTCGCCGCTAATGGCGACATCCTCGATAATCTTTGGCGCTAACGCTCTTGCCCTTTGAAATGGCTCCCCCAAGAGTCTGGCGAAATAGTTGATATCTTCGCCCTTCTCATACAAATCCATGTTGGGCTTTTCTCTGAGACTCTTGGCTACCAAGTCGCCTGCAGAGCGCTTGCCGACGGCACGGAAAGGCTTTCGATTGAACCCGAAATGCAGAAGTAGCCAAAACTCAAAACAGGGATATGAAGCGATGACTTTGATTTTCGGATGCGGTCCCGCCAGATCAATGGCTCGCTCAAAGCACAAATGCGTATCGCGATCCAAGGCACAAAATACCTTGTCGAATTCTTTCTGACGGGAGATGGCTGTTTTTACAATGCCGCTTGGATGCGTGATGCCGCAGTGGGCAATTTCCACTTGAGCATTGGCGCGAAAATGAAAGGCGGCCTCTTCCAGGTATCGTTTTCCTGACTTGCTGTCTTCACAGAGAATCAGCACTTTGGGCTGAGGCCTGAACCGGGGTGCCTTTCGATCAAACAGCCGTATAGGGCGCGCCATGATCAGCCCCGCCTTATCAACGGTAATCCGCGATAACGGCCTTCAAAGTAGCGTTTCTCGATATCCTCCCCTTCTCGTCCTTCAAAATCGTGAACCGAATAAAGAAAGGTTGCACCGTTGGCATCGCGCTCGGTAATCCAGAACTGATCGCGCCGAAGTGCTTTGGCGTTCATTAGATGAGTGTCGTGGGTGGTAAAGATCAGTTGAGTATCCAGCCCACTGTCCAAGTGCTTCTCAATCAGGTCATCAACGATTGAAGGGTGAAGGCTGCTGTCCAACTCATCGACAGAGAGAATCCCACTTCCATCGGCGTGATTGATCATGAACCAGGGCAGCCAGAAACCGATCAGATTTTTGGTACCGCCGGACTCCTCTGAAAAGTCAAAATCGGCTTTACCTAAATGGCTCGTATGCGTGAGGGTGATCTTGTCTTTTTGGGCAGCAGCAAAGAACTCTTTCAGCGTGAGTTTTTTTGCAGGTTGAACAGATTCCGCGTCTTCGGTGTTGAGGTGGATAGCGGACACAGGGATGTCCACGTCCTTTAGAAAATCTCGCAAATTGCCGGTTTGATCCGAAGCAATCTTCAGAAATCTGATGGACGCGGCCGACAGCCCTATGAAGTTGTTCTGCTCGATCACGAGTAGACCGGTCTGAAACCAGCTAAACGGCCCCCGCAACTGGGTCAGCTCTTCGCTACTGTTCGCTATCGCCTGCGAAATAAACAATGTTTTGGGGCTCGTCAGACGCCGCCACGCATTGTGGACTTCTCTACCACCCTCAAGGTGCGCTCCAAAAACATACTGCTCACCCTCCTCCGAAAAACGACGCTGATACAGCAGCACTTCCTTGCCTTTGGGGTATGAAACCAGCTGTTCCTCGATAATCCGCTGGGCAGTCAGACGCAGGACAAACCGGTATCGGAGCCCGCGTTGAATGAAGTTGTACTCAAAACAACTGGGTTCATGCTGGAGTTGCGGATCAAAACGAAAGGGCGAGGCCGGAAGCGGTTCGTCATTTGCGGACGGTAATGCTGTGAGCAACTGTCCGATGATCCCCATCGCCCGAATGAGCGAAGATTTGCCAGACGCGTTTGGCCCGTAGATCGCCGCTACCTTCAACAAGTCCGGCAGTTTTTCTCCACTTACCGGCGGCGCGAACAGGTTGCGCTTTTTGCTCAAGCGCGGCGTCGCAGCCATGGACAGGGTTTGCTTGTCACGGAAGGAGCGATAGTTGGAAACAGAGAATTCGATCAACATGTAGCAAACCTGCAGTTCGTTCCTGAAAGCGGAAAAACCTATAGGAAAAACCAGGGTTGCGATGCTGCACCGGTGCACTTCAAGCAAAAACAGGAAATTCCTACAGACCGGGCCTTCAAGCTAATACACCCATTCCTACGGCACGCGTCGCCAGAGTAGACTTGGCGCCGCGAGCGCCTGAGCGATAGGCTTTACCTCGTCGCTGCCAAATCAGCGACCCGGGGTCGAAGCCGGAACACTATCAACATGGCGCATCCGCGCCCCCATATGAACTGGGGCAAATTTTGCCTTTCAGTTTCGCTTTATGGTGGGCCGTGTGGCGCGGGCCTCTTGGCTTACATGTTGATCGAGAATGTCCCGACTTCGAACGCCGCACGGTCCGCCACCCAAATCTGTCGAAGGATCAGTGGCGGCTCCTTTTTCAACATGGAGTCGAAAAATTCTTGAGCACACGCTAAATCCGTCCGAAATCCATCCTCATTTCACCCCAACCGTCTTCACCCGCCACAACCGCTTTCTTCACACCTTCATGCACGCCAACCAGGCTTGGTTCTGCGTCCAGGACCTCGGTCGCTTGATGGGCCGTCCTCTGGATCAACGCCTCACCCTGAAGCTCGATCCCGATCAGCGCCAGCAGGTATTGTTGCTGAGGAACGGCAAAACCACCGAATCGTTGATGGTCAGCGAATCCGGGATGTACGCCCTTCTGGTACATCATTTCGTCCCGGAAAACCGAAACCTGCGCCAATGGCTAAGCAACGAAGTCATACCTACGCTGCGCGAGTCGGGAGCGGCTGTGGACAACATTCCAAGCCTGAGTTCATTGCAATGGGCCGGAGTCTCCGTTCCTCTTCTGCACTGGCAACATCAAGCCTGGATCAAATGGAGGGACATGCCTGACCTGATGCAAGTACAACGCCCCTTCAAGATCTTGGGCACTTGCAGTTGAAGGCAGGGTGAAAAATGAAAAAGGGGCAGACCTCACAGTCCGCCCCTGGCTTCCAACAAAACTTAATCTCCAACCCTCAAAACCGCGAAACAGTCCTCATCGCATCCACCAGATACCGCATCGCAATCCGGTCGCTCTCCGACAGCTCTCGATACCTTTCCAACAACTTCATTTCGTCCGGGCTGAGCCGGCGCCTTCGCCGGCCGCTTGCCAGGCAAGGAAGAATTCCTAACATTTCGGTGATGCCTTGTACTTTTGTCATCGACGATGTCCTTCTATAAGACCGAGAAAACTTCAAAAACCGCATCGCCCTCTCCTTTTTGTTTGTCGCCGGCCTTAAGGGCTGAAGCCGGTCATGAGCACAGAATAGGAACATTCCCGGCGCTGAAAAGCGGTTTTTAGAGTAATTAGTCAAAAAAAGCAGAAATGCCCTATAAATCAGAAAGTACTGTCGGAAAAGTTAACCGAAATTTCTTGTTTCATTGCCGCTCTGCCAAAGTGCTACCAATCAATTTTTGTCAGCAACCGAACGGTTTAAGCTATTTGGCATCTGTTTAAGGTCCGTTGCGTTTGGTCGAAGGCATGTCCGAACCGTTATTTTTGATCCAGCACGTGCCAGGAACGGCGCGGGATTGCTCACGACAGGTTGTACTTATGCATCGCAGGAATTTGCTCAAAGCGTCCATGGCCATCGCGGCCTACACCGGTTTGTCGGCCACCGGCCTGCTGGCCAGCCGTGCCTGGGCGGGCAACGGTACGGCGGATGGCGAGGCTCAGGCGTTCGATTTTGAAGCGCTGAAGATTCAGGCCAAACAGCTCGCCGGCAACCGTTATCAGGACACCAAGCAGGTGTTGCCGCCGACGCTGGCGACCATGACGCCGCAGAACTTCAACGCGATCCGCTACGACGCGAATCACTCGCTGTGGAAGGATTTGAACGGTCAGCTGGACGTGCAGTTTTTCCACGTCGGCATGGGGTTCAAGCAGCCGGTTCGCATGTACAGCGTCGATCCCAAGACGCGTCAGGCGCGGGAGGTGCATTTCCGCCCTTCCCTGTTCAACTATGAAAAAACCACGGTCGACACCAAGCAGCTGACAGGCGACCTGGGGTTTTCCGGGTTCAAGCTGTTCAAGGCCCCGGAGCTGGACCGCCACGATGTGTTGTCTTTCCTCGGCGCGAGTTACTTCCGTGCGGTAGACGCGACCGGCCAGTACGGTCTGTCGGCGCGCGGGCTGGCGATTGATACGTACGCCAAGAAGCGCGAGGAATTTCCGGACTTCACCAAGTTCTGGTTCGAGACACCGGACAAGGACAGCACGCGTTTCGTGGTCTACGCCCTGCTGGATTCGCCGAGCGCCACCGGTGCTTACCGTTTCGACATCGATTGCCAGGCCAGCCAGGTGGTCATGGCTGTCGATGCCCACGTCAATGCGCGTACCGCCATCGAGCAACTGGGCATCGCGCCGATGACCAGCATGTTCAGCTGTGGCACCCATGAGCGGCGTATGTGCGACACCATTCACCCGCAGATCCACGACTCGGATCGTCTGGCGATGTGGCGCGGCAACGGCGAGTGGATCTGCCGCCCACTGAACAACCCGGCGACCCTGCAATTCAATGCCTTCGCCGACACTGATCCGAAAGGTTTCGGTCTGGTGCAGACCGACCATGAGTTTGCCAGCTATCAGGACACCGTCGATTGGTACAGCAAGCGTCCGAGCCTGTGGGTCGAACCGACAACGGCGTGGGGCGAAGGCTCTATCGATCTGCTGGAAATTCCTACGACCGGCGAGACGCTGGATAACATCGTCGCGTTCTGGACCCCGAAAAAACCGGTCGCGGCCGGTGATTCCCTGAATTACGGCTACAAGCTCTACTGGAGCGCACTGCCACCGGTCGGCACACCGCTGGCGCGGGTCAATGCGACCCGTTCGGGCATGGGCGGCTTCACCGAAGGCTGGGCGCCGGGCGAGCATTACCCGGAAGTCTGGGCGCGGCGCTTTGCCGTGGACTTCACCGGTGGAGGTCTGGATCGCTTGCCGGAAGGCGCAGGGATCGAGCCTGTGGTGACGTGCTCGAACGGGCAGGTGAAGGATTTCAATGTGTTGGTGCTGGACGACATCAAGGGTTATCGCATTACCTTTGACTGGTACCCGACCAATGACAGCGTGGCGCCGGTGGAGCTGCGGTTGTTCATCCGGACCAATGACCGGACGTTGAGCGAGACCTGGTTGTATCAGTACTTTCCGCCGGCGCCGGATAAGCGTAAGTACACCTGAGGGTAATTGGGTGTATGGGCTGGCCCCTTCGCGAGCAAGCCCGCTCCCACATTTGAACTTGGTCATACACATAATCTGTGTCCAGCGGAGATCGAATGTGGGAGCGGGCTTGCTCGCGAAGGCGGCCTGACAGTCAGCAAAATACTGGCTCAGAAACACAAAAGCCCCGATCACAACGATCGGGGCTTTTTGTTTTCTCAGCCTCACTCAGTCCCGCAAATCCGACTCATGTATCGGCTGATCCCGGTGCGTCGCCCGCTGATACTGCGCCGGCCAGATAGCCTTGCGCCCGCCCAGGTCGTCATCGGCATGCAGCGGCCAATACGGATCGCGCAACAGTTCTCGCGCCAGGAAGATGAGGTCCGCCTGGCACGTACGCAAGATATGTTCAGCCTGGGCCGGCTCGGTGATCATGCCGACCGTGCCGGTAGCAATGCCCGACTCCTTGCGCACGCGCTCGGCGAAGCGGGTTTGATAACCGGGGCCTGTCGGGATTTCGGCATTGGCCGCCGTCCCGCCCGAGGACACGTCGATCAGGTCCACGCCCAGCGCTTTGAGGCGTCGCGCCAGTTCCACGGTTTCATCCGGGTTCCAGCCGTCTTCCACCCAATCGGTGGCCGAGACCCGCACCAACAGCGGCAGCTCTTCAGGCCACACCGCACGCACCGCTTCGGTGACTTGCAGCACCAGCCGGATGCGGTTCTCGAACGAACCGCCATATTGATCGCGCCGCTGATTGCTCAGTGGCGACAGAAACTGATGCAGCAGGTAACCGTGGGCGGCGTGGATTTCGACCACCTTGAATCCGGCGGTCAATGCGCGCTGGGCAGCGGCGACGAAGGCCTGGACGACCTCAGTGATCTCGCTTTCTTCGAGTTGTCTTGGGTGGGTGTGTTGCGGGTCGAAAGCAATGGTCGACGGGCCTACCGGCACCCAGCCGCCGTCTTCGGGTTTAACGCTGCCATGTTTGCCAAGCCACGGCCGATGAGTGCTGGCCTTGCGCCCGGCGTGCGCCAACTGGATGCCGGCCACAGCGCCCTGAGCGGCGATAAAGCGGGTAATGCGTTGCAGGGGTTCGATCTGCTCGTCAGTCCACAGGCCGAGGTCCTGGGCGGTAATGCGCCCGTCGGCGGTGACCGCCGTGGCTTCGGTAAATACCAGGCCGGCGCCGCCGACCGCACGACTGCCGAGGTGGACAAGGTGCCAGTCATTGGCCAGTCCATCGACGCTGGAGTACTGGCACATCGGGGAGACCGCGATACGGTTGAGCAGGGTCAATTGACGCAGGGTATAGGGTTCAAGCAGCAGACTCATGGGGCACCTCTCGAATCAGTGGGCAGGCTCCAGGGTTCTGTTTGAAAAGTCGACGAGTGACAGGAAAAAGGCGCAGCACCCGCCCCCGCGGGTAAAAATTCGACAAGACGTCACAAGGATAATCAAGCAGTGCTTAGAGCCTAGTCGACATCGGGGGATGAGGGAGGGTTCCTGGGATATTTGGCGTCAGGGATATCGCCGTCGCGAGCAGGCTCGCTCCCACATGGGTTCTGCATTGTTCACAAAAACTTTGTGTGAGCGAGCCTGCTCGCGAAGGGCTTAACGCGGTTCGATGTGGGCAATCATCAGCTGCACAGTCTCGTTACCGCGAAACTCGTTGAGGTCGAGTTTGTAGGCCAGTTCCACCCACTTGATGGTCGGGTTCGGCCAGATATCACGGTCGATACCGAAGGCAATACCGTCGAGTTTCACCGAGCCACATTCGCTTTTCAGCACCACTTTCAGGTGCCGTTCACCGACGACGCGCTGCTCAACCAGTTGGAACACGCCATGGAACAGCGGCTCAGGGAAGTGCTGTCCCCAAGGACCGGCATGACGCAGGGCGCGGGCCAGTTCGAGGTGGAATTCTTCGACCGCCAGCGTGCCATCCGACAGCAAGCGCCCGGTCAGGTCCTCTTCACGCAATTGCCGACGCACTTCCGCGTCGAAGGCCTCGGCAAACAGCGGAAAGTTCGCTTCCGGCAACGTTAGCCCTGCCGCCATGGCGTGGCCGCCGTACTTGCTGATCAGGTTGGGGTGCTGCGCCGCCACCACGCTCAATGCGTCACGAATGTGGAAACCCTGAACCGAACGCCCCGAGCCCTTGAGCAAGCCATCGCCGGCATCGGCAAAGGCGATGGTCGGACGGAAATAGCGCTCTTTCATCCGCGAAGCGAGGATGCCGATGACCCCCTGGTGCCACTCGGGATCGAACAGGCACAAACCGAACGGCATCGACTCGACCGGCAAATCCTTCAGTTGCGCCAGCGCTTCGCGCTGCATGCCCTGTTCGATGGATTTGCGGTCCTGGTTCATGCCATCCAGCTGCACGGCCATTTCCCGCGCCAGCCCCGCGTCGTCGGTGAGCAGGCATTCGATACCCAGGCTCATGTCATCCAGCCGCCCCGCCGCGTTAAGGCGCGGGCCGACAATGAAACCCAGATCGGTAGAGGTGATGCGCGCCGGCTCACGCTTGGCGACTTCGAGGATCGCCTTGATCCCCGGCCGCGCGCGCCCGGCACGAATTCGTTCAAGACCTTGATGGACCAGAATCCGGTTGTTGGCATCCAGCGGCACCACGTCGGCGACGCTGCCCAGCGCCACCAGGTCAAGCAATTCACCAATATTCGGTTGTGGTTTGCTCTCGTACCAGCCGAGGCTGCGCAGACGTGCGCGAAGCGCCATCAACACATAAAAAATAACGCCGACACCGGCCAGTGCCTTGCTCGGGAAGTCACACCCTGGCTGGTTCGGATTGACGATGGCATCGGCCAGCGGCAGTTCATCGCCGGGCAAGTGGTGGTCGGTGACCAGCACATTGAGGCCGGCCTTTTTCGCCGCCGCGACGCCTTCGACACTGGAAATACCGTTGTCCACGGTGATCAGCAATTGCGGCGTACGGGTCAAGGCGACTTCGACGATTTCCGGCGTCAGGCCGTAGCCGTACTCAAACCGGTTCGGCACCAGATAGTCGACATGAGCCGCGCCCAGCAGGCGCAAGCCCAAGACGCCCACGGTGCTGGCCGTCGCGCCATCGGCGTCAAAGTCGCCGACGATCAGAATGCGCTGGCGCTGTTCCAGCGCCGTCACCAGCAAATCCACGGCGGCATCGATGCCTTTGAGCTGCTGGAACGGAATCAGCCGCGCCAGGCTCTTGTCCAGTTCAGCCTCGGTCAGCACGCCCCGCGCCGCGTACAGGCGGGTCAGCAGTGGCGGCAGATCACCGAGGAATGGCAGGGTGTCGGGCAACAGGCGAGGTTCGATGCGCATGGGGTGACGGAAGCTTCTCTTGATTACGTGGGATTAGTCTGTTGCCAGCGCAGGATCAGCCGCGCTCGCCTTGCAGCCATTGCAACTGGACTTCGTGCTGACCACGGTCGTCGGTGACGAAAATCGTCCCTTCGCTGATCATCACGTCCCACTTGATCACCCGTGGCATGTCTTTGGCCAGGGTTTCCAGGATTTCCTGAGGCACGGCAGCAATGTGCACATTCTTCAGGTTCTTGATCGCAGGGATCACTTTGGTTTCCCAGACACGCAGGCTGCCGTAGGCCAGCAGGCTGGTGCGTTCGGTACGACGCGAGCACCAGGTCAGGCGATCGGCGTCTGGCTGGCCGACTTCGATCCAGTGCAGGACGCGGTCGTCCAGGCTCTTTTCCCACAGGGCAGGCTCATCCACGTCTGACAGACCACGACCGAATGACAGCTGCTCGTTGTACCAGAAGGCGTAGGCCAACAGCCGCACGGTCATGCGCTCTTCGGTTTCCGAAGGGTGACGGGCGATGGTCTGCTTCACGGTCTCGTAGATGCTGCGGTCGAGGTCGGTGAGGTTCAGTTCAAACTTGTAGGTCGTGGACGGCTGGGCCATGAACGGGCTTCTTGATACGAGGAAAGGCGGCAAGTCTAACCGATGCTGTAGGCAATCATCGAACTGAAGGCGATTCTGCTTGCTCGTCTGACGTTCGGCTATGTTAAAACGCTATCTCTGCTCAGTCTTTGTCCTACAGGATCCCGCATGCCGCTCACCGGAAAACCGCTCTCAGGTCTGAAAGTCATCGAATTGGGCACGTTGATCGCCGGGCCGTTTGCCTCGCGCATTTGCGGTGAATTTGGCGCTGAAGTGATCAAGATCGAATCCCCCGACGGCGGCGATCCGTTGCGCAAATGGCGAAAACTGTACGAAGGCACCTCGCTGTGGTGGTTCGTCCAGGCGCGCAACAAAAAGTCCCTGACCCTGAACCTGAAACACCCGGACGGCCTGGCGATTCTGAAAAAACTGCTCGGTGAAGCGGACATCCTGATCGAGAATTTTCGCCCCGGAGTGCTGGAAAAACTCGGCCTGGGCTGGGAAGTCCTGCACGCGCTGAACCCGAAGCTGGTGATGGTGCGTCTTTCCGGTTTTGGTCAGACCGGGCCGATGAAGGACCAGCCAGGTTTCGGCGCGGTCGGTGAGTCCATGGGTGGCCTGCGCTACATCACCGGTTTCGAGGACCGCCCGCCGGTGCGCACCGGGATTTCCATCGGTGACTCGATTGCGGCGCTCTGGGGCGTGATCGGCGCACTGATGGCCCTGCGTCATCGCGAAGTGAACGGCGGGCTCGGCCAAGTGGTCGACGTGGCGTTGTACGAAGCGATCTTCGCGATGATGGAAAGCATGGTGCCGGAGTTCGATGTGTTTGGTTTCATTCGCGAACGCACCGGCAACATCATGCCGGGCATCACCCCCTCCTCGATCCACACCAGCGCCGATGGCAAACATGTGCAAATCGGCGCCAACGGTGATGCGATTTTCAAACGGTTCATGCTGGTCATCGGCCGCGAAGACCTGGCCAATGACCCGGTACTGGCCAGCAACGACGGACGTGACAGCCGTCGCGACGAGATTTACGGGGTGATCGACCGTTGGGTCAATTCACTGCCTCTGGACACGATCATCGAACAGCTGAATCAGGCTGACGTGCCGGCCAGCCGGATCTTCAGTGCCGAAGACATGTTCAGCGATCCGCAGTACCTGGCCCGGGAAATGTTCCTGCAGGCCAAGCTTCCGGGTGGTAAAGATTTCAAGATGCCGGGCATTGTGCCGAAACTCTCAGAGACACCTGGCACTTCGGAATGGGTCGGGCCGCAGTTGGGCGAACACAATGCGCAGGTACTGAACGATCTTGGTTACGACAACGAACAGATCGCAAAGCTGCGTGAAGACGGGGCCATCTAAGCTGAAGCGCCTGCTTTCATCAGCCCTCCACGCCCCCCGCAACGGGTGCGCAATGGCGGCTTTCTGGCTATTGGCCGGGTTGGCCTCACCTGCCTCGGCGCAACCTAAAGAGACGCTGATCTGGTTGCTGCGCGATATACCGCCAGTGATGATCTTCGAGGGACCGAAAAAAGGTCAGGGGATTATCGATCAGATGCTGCCGATATTAATCGCCGGCATGCCGCAGTACGAACATACCCTGATGCGGGTCAACCGCGCCCGCGGCATGCAAATGCTCCACGAAGCGTCGTTTACGTGTGATCCCTCGCTTGTCTGGACCAAGGAGCGGGAACAGTGGATTGCGTTTTCGATACCGGCCTTCCGCGCCGTGAGCAATGGCCTTGTTGTTCGCAAGGAAGATCGATCGGTGCTGGAACCCTTTCTGATCGACGGTGAAGTCGATCTGGCGGCGCTGCTGGCCGGCAGTGGCAAGAAAGTCGGAGTGGTGGCCGAGCGCAGTTACGGACAAGTCCTCGATACATTGCTAAAACAGGCACCGGTCGGTGCTCTGATGCCTCACTACGGTAACGACGCGCTCGGCAGCCTGTTGCAAATGCAACGTCTGGGACGATTGCAGGTGGTGCTGGGTTACTGGCCAGAAATTCGCTACCTGGCTCGTCAAGAACACATGTCCGATGACGAGCTGAAGTTTTATCCGATCAAAGGCACGGGCAAATATCTGTCCGGGCACATCGGTTGCTCCAACACAGCCCAGGGCCGACAGGCGATCAACGAAATAAATCAGCTATTGCGTACGCTGCCTCGCGAGCGGCTGGATCAGCTGTACGCCGACTGGCTCGATCCCGAAAGGCGAAAGGATTACCTGACAGAAACCAAGGCGTTTTTCGAGCATCAGGCCGAGCACTGACAAATCGCGGGCAAAAAGAAACCCCGAGAAGTGGGGAGACGACTCGGGGTTAAACGTGGTCTACATAAAGACCCGTAGCAGCAAGCTACAAGCACCGGAGCACAATGCTTGATCCTGCTGTTACATGGTCTGACTGACTTAAGCGCAGGAAGGTTCCCACAACAATCACGTCAATTTCTGCGAGCCAGCATTTTCTCCTGGGCCACATTGCGCAACGCCGCGATGACACAGGGCTCCAGCCGTCCTTCGGCAATGAGCACGTCGCGGTGCAAGCCGTCGACGACATCGGTCAGCTGACGCTTGTCGGTCAACTGAGCCTGATTGAAGGCTCGTTCCACCACCATCGCGCCGGCGGCATTCTTCAGCGTCACCAGGCATTCGCCATGGGCACCCGACGGGGTCAGCGTGACCTGATACGGGCTCAGCGCCTCACCGAGCAATAGACTGATACTTTCCATCTCGATCACCACTCAATAGTCCGAAAACAAAGTGCCTGGGGCGTGCTCACAGTAAATGACCACTGGCCCGAGAAGAAAGTTCTGGATTCCAGGTGCAGGCGCATCGGCGCCTCTGGTTGATAGAGCATGCACGGCAAAGATGACAGGCAAAAAACAGCCGTCTCACTCGCCCCGCCGCCGGTCCAGATCCGTCCAGCCTCCGAGCAGACCGCGCAATTGGCCATCGCCACTGTAGAACGGCACCGTCCACTGATAGATATCCCTGACACCGTTCTTGAACTCCAATTGACGCTCACTGAACCGGGGCTTGCGTGTACTCAACAGGGTGATGAACTCTGCATGCAAGCGTTCTGCAGTCGCTTTGGGCAAGAGATCGAGTTCGATCAACTGTCGCCCCTGAATCTGGTCGAAACGGGTCGACAGACTCTCTTCATAACTTTTGTTGCACATGATCAAACGCCCTTGCAAATCACGTACAAACACCGGATCGGGCATGGCATCCATCAAGGCATGCTGGAAGGCGAGTTGATCGTTGAGGTTTTTCTGGTCAGTCAGGCGTCGCTGGTTCAAGCCGGCAAGGCGTCGGTTCCAGAGCAATGAAAGCAGACCAAAAAGACCGACGACAATCACTCCCCAACAACCCCAAGGGCTAAGCCGCTGCCAGAGGGAGGGAGTCTTCATTGATCCGATTCCGCCAAGCCACTTCAAGCGAATGGCCCGCAACTCGGCAGGTGGGAAGGCCTCAAGCGCCTTGTTGAGGATGCTCAGCAACGGCGACTGACCTTTGCGTACCGCCAGATGATCGGCCTCCCATTTGCCCTCCACGGCACGCCCGACCTTGAGTCGCCCCAGCGGATAAAGCTGCGCGCCGATTTCATTTTCGATGGTGGCAAAGGCTTCACCACTTTCAACCAATGCCCTGGCTTCGGCATAGGTCTTGACCGAGCGCAGTTCGATCGCCGGATAGTCGTGGCGAATCGTACCTTCGAGTGCATGCCGGGTCGGCAACACCAGGACTTTCTTCGACAACTGCTCGAGGGACTGCACCAGAGGCTCTTCTGCCCGCCCGACGAACACCCAGCCAGCACCACCGAATGCATGACTGAAATCCAGAAATCCTTTGCGTTCGCCATTCATCGCCAGTGTCGTGCTCATGTCCGCCGCGCCGCTTTCCAGACGCCCGAGCATCTGATCGGTGGAAAACGATTCTTCGTGAACAAACTTCAAGCCCGTCATGACGCTGATGCGATTGAGCAAATCGTTGTTCAAGCCATTCCATTGGCCGTGCTCATCCTTGAACAGATACAACGGGTACTGCACGGATGCAACGGTGACTTGCGGGTACTCGGCAATCCATCGCAACTCCTCTGCGTCGAGTTTGATCGCCGCAGCGACAACCGCCTCCTTCGCCTCGGAATTCACCCATTGCGCTGCCAGCGCCGTTTGGGTAAAGCCCATGACACTGACTAAAAACATCCAGCACACGGCTGGTCCGAGCCTTATGAAAAACTGCATTACCACTTCCTTCGCGATCAACTCGCCCGTCCTTCATGGGGCGAAAACGCAATAAGTGTGGCACGCAGAAATGAGAAAGCCCGTCAGGAGACGGGCTTCAAAATGTGACAGCTTTTACCGCTTACAACGGCTTGCCACGGTTGCCATGCTGACTGACAAAGGCCTGCACGGCTTTCAGGTCGTTTGGCAACACGGTGCAACGCTCATCTCTCTCAAACAAATCAGAAAGATGTGTAGGGAGTTCAAGCGCTTTTCCTACACCGGCTTTCTGCACGGCATCCGGGAATTTGACCGGATGGGCCGTGCCGAGGATCACCATTGGAATGTCCAGGCTGCGACGGCACTCGCGCGCGGCCTTCACGCCGATGGCCGTGTGCGGGTCCAGCAGCTCGCCGGTTTGCTCGTACACTTCGGCGATGGTTTCGCAGGTTTGTGCGTCATCCACGGCCAGGGAATCGAACAGCTTGCGGGCTTCGGTCCAGCGTTCCTGTTCGACGCTGAAACCGCCACCCTGCTTGAAGCTGTCCATCAACCCGGCAATCGCTGCGCCGTTGCGACCGTGGAGGTCGAACAGCAGACGCTCGAAGTTCGACGAGACCATGATGTCCATCGACGGCGACAGCGTGGCGTGCAGGGTTTCCTTGACGTACTGGTTGCCGCTCATGAAGCGGTGCAGGATGTCGTTGCGGTTGGTGGCGACGATCAACTGGTTGATCGGCAGGCCCATGTTGCGCGCCAGGTAACCGGCGAAGATGTCGCCGAAGTTGCCGGTCGGCACCGAGAACGACACCGAACGCGCCGGGCCACCCAATTGCAGCGAGGCGTGGAAGTAGTAAACGATCTGGGCCATGATCCGCGCCCAGTTGATCGAGTTCACCGCGACCAGGCGCGTGCCTTTGAGGAAGCTCTGGTCGGCGAAGCTCGCCTTGACCATTTCCTGGCAGTCATCGAAGTTGCCTTCGATGGCGATGTTGTGGATGTTCTCGCCGAAGAGGGTGGTCATCTGGCGACGCTGCACTTCGGACACACGGTTGTGCGGGTGCAGGATGAAGATGTCGACGTTTTCGCAGTGCTTGCAGCCTTCGATGGCGGCCGAACCGGTATCACCGGAGGTGGCGCCGACAATCACCACGCGCTCACCGCGCTTTTCCAGCACGTAGTCGAGCAAACGACCGAGCAGTTGCAGGGCGAAGTCTTTAAACGCCAGGGTCGGGCCGTGGAACAGCTCCAGGACCCATTCGTTGCCGTTCAGCTGACGCAACGGTGCCACCGCGTTGTGAGAGAACACACCGTACGTTTCTTCGAGGATCTTTTTGAAATCGGCGTCCGGGATGCTGCCGGTGACGAACGGGCGCATCACCCGGAAAGCCAGCTCGTGATACGGCAGGCCGGCCCACGAAGCGATTTCTTCCTGGGTGAAACGTGGCAGGTTCTCCGGGACGTACAGACCGCCGTCGGTGGCGAGTCCGGCCAGCAGGACGTCTTCGAAATTCAGGGCCGGTGCCTGGCCGCGGGTACTGATATAACGCATGACTGGCTCCAATAGACAGTGTTCGCAAACCCGGGCCCGCACGCAGGCCCGGTGAACGATAACGGCTTAGTTCAGGTGCTCGACGCGGATCCGTACAACCGGACCGACCACACCGGTCAACGCTTCAAGGGCGGCAATCGCGTCGTTCATGTGCTGTTCCAGCACACGGTGCGTCAGCAGGATCATCGGCACCAGACCGTCATGCTCTTCTACTTCTTTCTGCATGATCGATTCGATGTTGATGCCGCGCTCCGACAGGATGCTCGCCACCTGGGCCAACACGCCCGGATGGTCCTTGGCCTGAATGCGCAGGTAGTAGGCGCTTTCGCAGGCTTCGATCGGCAGGATCGGGTGCGCCGACAGCGAATCCGGCTGGAAGGCCAAATGCGGTACGCGGTTTTCCGGGTCGGAGGTCATGGCGCGAACCACGTCCACCAGGTCGGCGATCACCGACGAAGCGGTTGGCTCCATGCCAGCGCCAGCGCCGTAGAACAGCGTCGAACCGGCAGCATCGCCGTTGACCATGACGGCGTTCATCACGCCATTGACGTTGGCGATCAAACGATCAGCCGGGATCAGCGTCGGGTGCACGCGCAACTCGATACCGGCCGCAGTGCTGCGAGCCACGCCGAGGTGCTTGATGCGGTAGCCCAGCGCTTCGGCGTAGTTCACGTCAGCGGTGGTCAACTTGGTGATGCCTTCGGTGTAAGCCTTGTCGAACTGCAGCGGGATACCGAACGCAATGGACGCCAGGATCGTCAGCTTGTGAGCCGCGTCGATGCCTTCTACGTCGAAGGTCGGATCGGCTTCGGCGTAGCCCAGGGCTTGCGCCTCGGCCAGCACGTCTTCGAAGGTGCGACCTTTCTCACGCATTTCGGTAAGGATGAAGTTGCCGGTGCCATTGATGATGCCGGCAACCCAGTTGATGCGGTTGGCGGACAGGCCTTCACGGATCGCCTTGATCACCGGAATGCCGCCGGCCACAGCCGCTTCAAACGCCACGATCACGCCTTTCTCGCGAGCCTTGGCGAAAATTTCATTACCGTGAACGGCAATCAGTGCCTTGTTCGCGGTGACCACATGCTTGCCATTCTCGATGGCCTTGAGTACCAGCTCGCGGGCAACGGTGTAGCCGCCCATCAGCTCTATTACGATGTCGATCTCAGGGTTCGTGGCCACTTCGAAGACATCGTTGGTAATCGCAATACCGGTCGTCTGGAACTGAGGCTTTGGCGTGCGCATGGCAATTTGTGCCACTTCGATTCCACGCCCGGCACGACGAGCAATTTCCTCGGCGTTGCGCTGAAGTACGTTGAAGGTACCGCCACCGACGGTTCCTAACCCACAGATGCCTACTTTGACCGGTTTCACTGTGAACTCCCCATAAAACGGCCGACTCAAGGTCGGCCGTGAAAACAACCGCGTGCTCGCGGTTCTCTATTAATGGCCCGGCGATGACGCTGCCGGACCACGATCGTCAATGGCTGACCGTGACGATGCGAATTTACTTCGCGCCCAGTGCCAGTTTGGCGACTTGTGGCGCAGGCTGGTAGCCCGGAATGACCTGACCGTCGGCCAAAACGATGGCCGGTGTGCCGTTCACGCCGATCGACTGACCAAGGGCAAACTGCTTGGAAACCGGGTTATCGCACTTGGCGGCCTTGATTTCCTTGCCGTCGACCATTTTGTCCATGGCCGCTTTCTTGTCCTTGGAGCACCAGACCGCTTGCAGTTGCTCGTCACCCGGCGAGCCCAGGCCCTGGCGCGGGAACGCGACGTAGCGCACTTCGATGCCGCGCTTGTTCAGCTCAGGCACTTCGGCGTGCAGTTTGTGGCAGTACGGGCAGGTGGTGTCGGTGAACACGGTGATGTGCGATTTGGTCTCGCCGATGGCCGGGTAGACCACGGTTTCCGCAACCGGAATGTCGTTGACCAGCTTGGAAATGCCCAGGCGCTCGGTTTTCTCGGTCAGGTTGACCGGCTTGCCGTCCTTGAGCTGGAACAGATAACCCTGAACGACGTACTGGCCGTCGGCGCTGGCGTAGAGCACACGGCTGCCTTTGAGTTTGACTTCGTACATCCCTGGCAGCGGACTGGCGGAAATGCTTTCTACCGGTACTTCGAGCTGGAGGTTTTCCAGGCTTTTACGAATGGCTTTGTCGGCCGCGTCATCGGCGACGGCAAAGGTGCTGACCAACGCAATGGCGGCGGCGGCGAAAATCTGGGTCAGACGCATGAGAACTCCTGAAGGCGGACAAATGGGACGATCAGAACGCCCGTGCCGAAACACCGGGTCATAACCGCCCATCGTGCAAACCGGCAAAGCCTACCACATAAGGTCGTTGTGGCGAGGGGGCTTGCCCCCGTTCGGCTGCGTAGCAGTCGTCTTGCGGTCTATTTTCCAGGTAGAAATCGCCAGGATGGGGCTGCTTCGCAACCGAACGGGGCGGTGCGGCGTTCCGACAAGCCCCCTCGCCACAGGTTGGTATTCCATTGAAAAACCGTATCAACTCAACCACGCGGGTGATGTTTGGCGTGCAGGTCTTGCAAGCGCGCCCGGGCGACGTGGGTGTAAATCTGGGTCGTCGACAAATCGCTGTGGCCGAGCAGCATTTGCACCACACGCAGGTCGGCGCCGTGGTTGAGCAGGTGCGTGGCGAAGGCATGGCGCAAGGTGTGCGGCGACAGCGACTTGCCGATCCCGGCGACCTTGGCCTGGTGCTTGATGCGGTGCCAGAACGTCTGGCGGGTCATCTGCTCACCGCGCTGGCTGGGAAACAACACATCGCTGGGACGACCACTGAGCAGTTCGCCACGGGCGTCGCGCATGTAGCGTTCGACCCAGACAATCGCCTCCTCCCCCATCGGCACCAGTCGCTCCTTGCTGCCCTTGCCCATCACCCTGAGCACACCCTGACGCAGGTTGACCTGTTCCAGCGTCAGGCTGATCAGCTCCGTCACTCGCAAGCCACAGGCGTAAAGCACTTCAAGCATGGCGCGGTCACGCTGGCCGATGGCTTCGCTCAAATCCGGGGCCTTGAGCAAGGCTTCGACGTCGGCTTCCGACAAGGATTTTGGCAACGGCCTGCCCAACTGAGGCATGTCGACGCGCAGGGTCGGGTCGACGGCGATCAGTTTTTCCCGCAGCAGGTAGCGATAAAAGCCACGCACACCCGAGAGAAATCGCGCGGTGGAACGGGGTTTGTAGTTCTGCTCCAGGCGCCAGGCCAGGTGATCAAGGATCAACTCGCGACCGGCATTGACCAACTCCAGGCCCTTCTCCTGCAACCAGCCGTTGAACAGGGCCAGGTCACTGCGATAGGCATCGCGGGTGTTGTCGGAAAGACCTTTCTCCAGCCACAGGGCGTCGAGGAATTGGTCTATCAGGGGATGATCAATGGCAGGCATAAAGACTCAGGCAAGGCAGGTAACCAAAAAGTGGTGGACAGTCTTTCATGGCTCGCGCACTCGCGGAACCATTGCCGGCATAAATCGCAGGCAACAAAAAAGCAGCCCGAAGGCTGCTTTTTTCTGCATCGGAAGCTGGACTTAAGCCAGTTTTTCCTTGATGCGAGCTGCTTTACCGGACAGGTCACGCAGGTAGTACAGCTTGGCTTTACGTACGTCACCGCGACGTTTAACGGCCATGCTGTCGATTTGCGGGCTGTAGGTCTGGAAAGTACGCTCTACGCCAACACCGTTGGAGATTTTACGAACGGTGAATGCACTGTTTACGCCGCGGTTACGCTTGGCGATAACAACACCTTCGAACGCTTGCAGACGCGAACGGTCGCCTTCCTTCACTTTCACCTGAACGACAATGGTGTCGCCCGGGGCAAAGGTAGGGATCTCTTTGGTCATCTGCTCTGCTTCGAGTGCAAGGATGATTTTGTTAGTCATGCTGTGCTCCTAAGGTAAATCGTCGGATCTACCATCGATACGTTGTTAACTATCGTCCCGCTCGCGGATGTATTCCTCGAGCAGCTTCTTCTCTTCTCCAGAAAGCGAGCGGCTTTCCAGAAGATCGGCGCGTCGTTCAAAGGTCCTACCAAGGGACTGCTGTAAACGCCAACGCCGGATATGCGCGTGATTGCCACTTAGCAACACGTCGGGAACACGCTGATCCGCATACACCTCCGGTCGGGTGTAGTGCGGGCAATCCAGCAAACCATCCGTAAAGGAATCTTCCTCGGCGGAGTCCGCATGCCCTAAAGCTCCAGGCAGCAGTCGTGTAACCGCATCGATCAGGACCATCGCCGGCAGCTCGCCGCCAGACAGTACATAGTCGCCAATCGACCACTCTTCATCGACATGAGCTTCAATAAATCGCTCGTCAATGCCTTCATAGCGGCCGGCAATCAGGATCAATGCATCCAGATTCGCCAACTCGCGCACCGCCGACTGAGTCAGTTGACGGCCTTGGGGGGACAGGTAAATTACCTTCGCCGCCTCCCCGGCTGCTGCCTTGGCCTGAACCAGAGCATCTTCCAGGGGCTTGATCTTCATCACCATGCCCGGACCACCGCCAAATGGGCGATCATCCACAGTGTGATGTCGATCCGTCGTGTAGTCTCGCGGGTTCCAACAGGTGAGCTGCAAGAGCCCCTGTTTCACCGCCCGACTGGTGATGCCGTACTCGCTGATGGCGGAGAACATCTCGGGAAACAAACTGATCACTTCTACGCGCAAGTTAGCCACGCTTAGAAGTCCGCATCCCATTCCACCTTCATCTCGCCTGCGGCAAGGTCGACGGCCAACACGCATTGCTCCGTATAGGGCAACAGGCGCTCGCGATCATCCAGGCTGCCAGCGCAAGGCTTGACCACCATTACATCATTGGCGCCGGTTTCCAGAAGATGATCGATTTTCCCGAGCAATTGCCCGAGTTGATCAATAACCTTCAGACCTTCCAGCTGGTACCAGTAGTACTCGCCGTCGGTCAATTCAGGGAACAGGTTGCGCGGCACACAGATCTCGTAACCGGCCAGAAGACGAGCTTCTTCACGATCATCAAGACCCTTGAGCTTCGCGACCAGGAACTTGTCGTTCCCACGTCCGCTGACCAGCTCGACCTGTTTCACATTGCCTTCGCGCTTGAGCGTCCAGGTTTTGTACTGCAACAGGTTTTCTGTCGGATCAGTAAAGGAATACACCTTCACTTCGCCGCGAACGCCATGAACCGAATAAATTTTGCCGATAACGATCAAATCATCAGCAACAGCTGGCGTCGCGTTCATATTGCTCAGGCCGCAGCCTTAGCCGAGTCCTTCAACAACTGAGCAACACGCTCAGAAGGTTGTGCACCAACGCTCAGCCAGTAGGCTACGCGCTCTTGGTTCACGGACAGACGGACTTCTTGACCACGAGCAACAGGGTTGAAGAAACCAACCTGTTCCTTGTGCGAACCGTCGCGCGGGTTGCGGCTGTCGGTTACGGTCAAGTGGTAAAACGGGCGCTTTTTGGAGCCGCCAAGGGCAAGACGGATTGTTAGCATGTGAACATCGTTCCTGTAGTCGGTGCTGCAAATCTAAAGGCACAGCGGGCATAGGTGCCCGAAAGGCCGCATATTCTAAGGAATATCCGGACTTTTGCAAATGTCTTTTTCCGGCGGCCTATCGGACGCCATCCAGATTTGCTATAGAGCCGTCGTTGAAAACGGCCAGTCAGCTCCCGCCAAGTGCGGGTTTGCTGGAGATCCCACTTCCGTGTGGGGATGCGCAAGAGCAAGCCCTCGCGCGAATTCTTTACATTTTTGGCATGCCGCCGCCGGGCAACATACCGCCCATGCCGCGCATCATTTTGGCCATTCCGCCTTTCGCGGAGAATTTCTTCATCATCTTCTGCATCTGCTTGTGTTGCTTGATCAAGCGACCAATGTCCTGCACTTGAGTGCCGGAACCCATGGCAATCCGGCGCTTGCGCGAACCGCTGATCATCTCAGGGTCGCGGCGCTCGGCCGGGGTCATGGAGTTGATGATGGCTTCCATCTGCTTGAATTGCTTTTCTGCCGCACCCTGGGCATTGCCCATCTGCGCCAGGTTCACGCCACCGATGTTCGGCAGTTTGTCCATGAGGCCGCCGAGGCCGCCCATGTTCTTCATTTGTTGCAACTGATCGCGGAAGTCTTCGAGGTCGAAGCCCTTGCCCTTCTTCAGTTTCTTGGCCAGCTTGTCGGCCTTGTCCTTGTCGAGGGTCGCTTCGGCCTGTTCGATCAGGCTTAGCACGTCGCCCATGCCGAGGATGCGCGAAGCAATACGCTCAGGGTGGAACGGATCTAGCGCGTCGCTCTTCTCGCCCATACCGATGAACTTGATCGGCTTGCCGGTGATGGCGCGAACCGACAGGGCAGCACCGCCACGGGCATCGCCGTCGACCTTGGTCAGGATCACGCCGGTCAGCGGCAGTGCATCACCAAACGCCTTGGCGGTGTTGGCGGCGTCCTGGCCGGTCATGGCGTCAACCACGAACAGGGTTTCGACCGGGTTGATCGCGGCGTGCAGCGCCTTGATCTCGCCCATCATCTCTTCGTCGATGTGCAGACGACCGGCGGTGTCGACGATGACCACGTCGATGAATTTCAGTTTTGCTTCTTTAATAGCCGCCTGCGCGATGTCGACCGGCTTCTGGCTCAGGTCGGACGGGAAGAAGGTGACACCGACTTCACCGGCCAGCATTTCCAGCTGTTTGATCGCCGCTGGACGGTAAACGTCCGCGGACACGACCATGACCGACTTCTTCTTGCGCTCTTTAAGAAAGCGCGCCAGCTTGCCGGCGGTGGTGGTTTTACCCGCGCCCTGCAAACCGGCCATCAGGATCACGGCCGGTGGAACGGCGCTCAGGTTCAGGTCTTCGTTGGCCGCGCCCATCAGGCTTTCGAGCTCGGCCTGGACGATCTTCACAAAGGCCTGGCCCGGCGTCAGGCTGCGCGACACCTCGGTGCCGACAGCGCGCTCCTTGACCGAATTGACGAAGTCTTTGACCACTGGCAAGGCGACGTCGGCTTCGAGCAACGCCATGCGCACTTCGCGCAGGGTGTCTTTGATGTTGTCCTCGGTCAGCTTGGCCTTGCCGGTGACATGGCGCAGCGTCTGCGAGAGACGGTCGGTTAAGTTTTCAAACATTGCGCGATCCTTTCAGGCCCTGTGTAGACCGGGATAATGGCGGCCCAGACCGGAATAAACATGTGCTCGGCGAGCCTGCGGCGTGGGCAGGTCGCGGATTATAGCGAAGACTGCGTCTGGCGGACACCTCACACTTTCGTGCGGCGGGGGTTCTATGCCAAACTCAGCGCCTTTCGGGCTTGCCTAACAGGATTTATGCTCCCCTTGTCACCCAGTTTGCTTACCACCCTCGCCGCCGCCTGCTTATATGCCGCTGCGACTCTTTATCAGGGCTCTCGTCTGGCCACCGGCGCCAAGGCGAACAAGCGCCTGCTGGTCACGCTTGGCGTGCTGGCGGTACTGGCCCACAGCGCCAGCCTGCTTACCCATCTCCTGACGCCGATCGGCCTGGGCCTGGACTTTTTCAGCGCCGCCAGCCTGATTGCCGCAGCTGTCATCGCATTGACCCTGCTGGCTTGCTCGCGGATCCCGGTGGAAAACCTGCTCATATTGCTGTTCCCATTGGGGGCCGCGACCGTGCTGCTGGCGCAGTTTGCGCCCGCCGGAACCGTGCAGATCATCGACGAAGAACCGGGCATCCTCGCCCACATCCTCTTGTCGATCCTCGCTTACGGCATGTTCACCATCGCCGTGTTCCAGGCGTTGCTGCTGCTGGTTCAAGACCACCAGCTCAAGCACAAGCATCCTTCAGGGCTGATCAAGAACTTCCCGCCGCTGCAAACCATGGAAAGCCTGTTGTTCGGTTTCCTCTGGGCCGGCTGGACCCTGCTATCGTTGTCATTGATCTCCGGCTGGCTGTTTGTCGACAACCTGTTCGCCCAGCATCTGGTGCATAAAACCTTGCTGGCGTGCCTGGCCTGGATTGTCTTCAGCGTGCTGCTATGGGGCCGTAACCGCCTCGGCTGGCGTGGACACAAGGCGATTCGCTGGACCCTCGCCGGTTTCTGCCTGCTGATGCTGGCGTATTTTGGCAGCAAGCTGGTTCGTGAATACATCCTGCATATCTGACGAGCGGCATTAATGGACGACTTGCCCATAGGGCCGATGCTCGCGGTATTGGTCCTGCTGATTTTATGGTCGGGGCTGTTTACCGCCATTGAAGTGGCACAACAGCATTTGCTGGCCCAGCGCACCGCCTCGCGTTCGAGCGACAAACCGGTGGCGAAGCTGAGCTTTCCGCTCAATAGCCTGATCTTCTGCAATACCTTGTGCCGGGCGCTGGTCATGGTCATCAGCACCTTGCTGGCGATCTTCACCTGGTCGGCCAATGGTCCGTGGGCTGCCTGCATTGGCGCCGGCGCCGCGCTGCTGATATTCGCCGACTACCTGCCGCGCACCTTCGCCTCTCGTTACCCTGACGCCGTGCTGAACCTGGGCAACACCTTGCTCGGTGTTCCTCTGAAAATCATCTACCCGGCCGCCTGGCTGCTCAACGCCATCAGCCAGTTGCTGATGCGACCGTTCGCCCGCAAAGTCAAAGTGGTGCAGCAGAGCGAAGACGAAATACCCGGGGATCGCCACGACGATCACGACCAGAGTGTCTGCCGCCCGCACCCGCTGTCCGGGATCCACGCGCTGGACAACATCACGGTCAACGACATTCTGGTGCCGCGCAGTGACGTCGACGGCATCAACCTCGACGATCCAATTGAAGAAATCATCGAGCAATTGCGCCACAACAAGCGCACGCGCCTGCCGGTCTTCCACAGCGACATCAACCAGGTCGAGGCGGTGCTCAATACCCGGCACATCCGTCATTTGCTGGCGGATGCCAGCCTGACCATGGAAGCGCTGATGGCGGCCAGTCATGACCCGTATTTCGTCCCGGAAAGCACCCCGCTGCAACTGCAACTACTGAATTTCCACAAGCAGCAGCGGCGCTTGGGCATGGTGGTCGACGAGTACGGCGAAGTGCTCGGCATTGTCACCCTGGAAGACATCCTTGAAGAAATCGTCGGCGAGTTCGAAAGCCAGCACAGTCTGGACAATCCGCACATCCATCCCCAGGCCGACGGGCGCCTGGTGATCGATGGGGCGGCGTCGATTCGCGATCTGAACAAGAGCCTCGGCTGGCATCTGCCCAGCGATGGTCCGAAAACCCTTAACGGGTTGGTGACCGAAGCCCTGGAAACCATTCCGGACAGCGCGGTATGCCTGAAGATCGGTCGCTATCGCCTGGAGATTCTGGAAACCGAAGATAACCGCGTCACGCGGGTGCTGATCTGGCATACCAGCTCGGTGCCAGCCGTCCTCTAATCACCCCGCCCCCCCTGTAGCAGCTGCCGAAGGCTGCGTCCGGCTGCGCAGCAGTCGTAAACCCTGTACACGCGGACTTCCTGAAACACCGCATCGTCTGGTTTTACGACTGCTGCGCAGCCGAACGCAGCCTTCGGCAGCTGCTACAAGGATTTGCCCTTGTTTGATCGTTAGGTGCCTTCCTATAATCGGGGCGCTTACCCAAGCCCCGCCCCACCCCAGTGCTACCCGCACTCCGCATCAAAACCCACATCCCTGGGTGTTCGACCATAATAATTCGCTCCACTGGGGCACATGACTGTCAGGGATAACCGCATGACGACCAGCACGACTTATACCGAAACCACGCCTGCGCCGACGAACTCCGCCACCCGGGTGGCCACTGCGAGTTTCATCGGCACCGCCATCGAGTTTTACGACTTCTACGTCTATGCCACTGCGGCTGCGCTGGTGATCGGGCCGGTGTTCTTTCCGCAGACCTCCGGCACCGCCCAGATGCTGTCGGCGTTCCTCACCTTCGGCATCGCCTTTCTTGCGCGACCACTGGGTTCAGCGTTGTTCGGCCATTTCGGTGACCGTATCGGGCGAAAATCGACCCTCGTGGCTTCGCTGCTGCTGATGGGCGTCTGCACCACGTTGATCGGCGTGTTGCCGGGTTACGACAGCATTGGCGCCTGGGCGCCGATCCTGCTGTGCGTGCTGCGCTTTGGCCAGGGCCTGGGACTGGGCGGTGAATGGGGCGGCGCGGCGTTGCTGGCGACGGAGAATGCGCCCAAGGGCAAACGCGCCTGGTTCGGCATGTTCCCGCAGCTTGGCCCTTCGATTGGCTTTCTGGCAGCCAACGGGCTGTTCCTGACCTTGGCCATGACTTTGAATGACGAACAATTCCGCTCGTGGGGCTGGCGCATTCCCTTCCTGCTCAGCGCCGTCCTGGTGATGGTCGGGTTGTACGTGCGCCTCAAGCTCCACGAAACCCCGGTATTCGCCAATGCCATGGCCCGTCAGGAACGGGTGAAAATCCCGCTGGTCGAGCTGTTCAGCCAATACTGGGCACCGATGCTGCTGGGCGCCGGGTCGATGGTGGTGTGCTACGCGCTGTTCTACATCTCGACGGTGTTTTCGCTGAGTTATGGCGTATCGACCCTCGGCTACACCCGTGAAACTTTCCTCGCCTTACTGTGCTTCGCGGTGCTGTTCATGGCCGCTGCAACCCCAATGTCGGCATGGGCCAGCGACCGTTACGGGCGCAAACCGGTGCTGATCATCGGTGGCGTGTTGGCGATTCTCTCCGGGTTCTTGATGGAACCGCTGCTGACGCACGGTTCGACCTGGGGTGTAGCGCTGTTCCTGTGCATCGAACTGTTTCTGATGGGCGTGACGTTTGCGCCGATGGGTGCGTTGCTGCCGGAGTTGTTCCCGACTCACGTTCGCTATACCGGCGCCTCGGCTGCCTACAACCTGGGCGGGATCGTCGGGGCCTCGGCGGCGCCGTTCTTTGCGCAGAAACTGGTGGCGATGGGGGGGTTGAGTTACGTCGGAGGGTATGTGTCGGGGGCGGCGGTGCTGAGCTTGATTGCGGTGCTGTGCCTGAAGGAGACGCGGCATAACGATTTGAATCGAGTCGCCTGATAAACCGCCATCGCGAGCAAGCCCGCTCCCACACTCGATCTTTGGTGAACACAAAATCTGTGCTCGGCGCTGATCAAATGTGGGAGCGGGCTTGCTCGCGAAGGCCGCGCCTCGGTTACAGCTCGACTACAACAGCCTGAGCAGCACGGGTCGCTTTCGCCCGAGCCGCTTCAATCGACTCATCCCGCGCCAACGCCACACCCATCCGGCGCTGACCATTCACTTCCGGTTTGCCGAACAGACGCAACGCCGTGTCCGGCTCGCTCAATGCCGCACCCAGGTTGGCGAAAGCGGTCTGGGTCGACTGCCCTTCCACCAGAATCACCGCCGAAGCCGAAGGCCCGAACTGACGGATCAACGGGATTGGCAGGCCCAGAATCGCCCGCGCGTGCAGCGCGAACTGCGACAGGTCCTGGGAAATCAGGGTCACCAGGCCGGTGTCATGCGGACGCGGCGAGACTTCGCTGAACCACACCTGATCCCCTTTGATGAACAACTCGACGCCAAACAGACCACGACCGCCCAAGGCTTCGGTCACGGCTTTGGCAACGCGCTCGGACTCAGCCAAGGCAACCGGGCTCATGGCTTGCGGCTGCCAGGATTCCTGATAGTCGCCCTTCTCCTGACGGTGACCGACCGGCGCGCAGAACGTGGTGCCGCCGACGTGACGCACGGTCAGCAGGGTGATTTCGTAGTCGAAGTCGATGAAGCCTTCGACGATCACACGACCTTTGCCGGCACGACCGCCTTCTTGCGCGTAGTCCCACGCGGTTTTGACGTCATCGGCGCTGCGCAACAGGCTCTGGCCCTTGCCCGACGAACTCATCACCGGCTTGACCACGCACGGGAAGCCGAGGTCTTCAACGGCTTTGCTGTAGTCCTCGAAGGTATCGGCGAAGTGGTACGGCGACGTCGGCAGGTCCAGCTCTTCGGCGGCCAGGCGACGGATGCCTTCGCGGTTCATGGTCAGCTGAGCGGCACGCGCGGTCGGGATCACGGTGAAGCCTTCGGCTTCCAGTTCTACCAGGGTGGCGGTGGCGATGGCTTCGATTTCCGGCACGATGAAATGCGGCTTCTCGGCTTCGATCACGGCACGCAGGGCGGCGCCGTCGAGCATGTTGATCACGTGGCTGCGATGGGCGACTTGCATGGCCGGCGCGTTGGCGTAACGGTCGACGGCAATCACTTCAACGCCCAGGCGTTGCAGCTCGATCACCACTTCCTTGCCCAACTCACCACAGCCACACAGCAATACGCGGGTCGCGGTTGGCGACAATGGAGTTCCGATACGGGTCATCTCAGGTCCTCAAGAAGCGGATCATCGAGGGATGCGGCGCCTGGCGCGCTTCCCATGGGGAGAAAGCGCGGCATTTTACATGAACCAGAGGGTTTGGCTTCAGCTGACGACGGCCTGTTTGCGCAAGCGCCACGCCATGATCAGCCACACGGCGGTCACGCCGGCGAACTTCGAGCCCATGGCGGTAAGAATCACGGCCGGAGTGAAGGCGTCGATCATGCCGAAGAAGATGAAGGTATCGAGGGGAATGCTCAGCGCCGAACTTATCCACAAGCGATCATGCAGCGAACGCTTGGTGATGCTGAACACCAGCCAGTCGATGCACTCGGACACTGCGAACGCCGTGGCGCTGGCCAAGGCGATGGACGGATCGGAAGTGACGTAGGACAGCACCAGCGCGGCCAGCATCGCGGCGATGGCGCCGTGGCCGAAACGGGTTTGCACCATGTCGCGGAGCACGAACACCAACCCACCCCAGGCCGACCAGATGATGTCGAGGTGCGGGGCGGTGGAAAAGGCGTAGTTGATCAGCACGACGCTGCTGATGTAGGCGATCAGGAAGAGCATGGGGCGTGGGGATACCTGTCAATTTGGCGCACAGATTACTTCAGCCCTGCCCAACAACCAAACCCGACGCGAACCTTGTAGCAGCTGGCGAAGCCTGCGTCCGGCTGCGTAGCAGTCGTAAAATCAGGCACCTCGGTTTTTCAGGTAAACCGTGAACTCAGTATTTACGACTGCTTCGCAGCCGAACGCAGCCTTCGGCAGCTGCTACACGTCCGGGGTTTTGCCGATCATCCAGAGCAACCCGCTGGATTTGGCCCGCTCATGACACAACCCCAACACCGCGCGGCGCTCGTCGTTGGTCATCCGGCTCCAGCGGGTGATCTCTTCCACCGTGCGCTGGCACCCGGTGCAGATGTCATCGTCGTCCAACGCGCAAATATTCACGCAGGGCGACAGCACCGGTCGTTCTGTGGCGCTCATTCTTCCTGCTCGACCAGATCGCGGGCGTAGCGCTGCGAGTTATGCACATAGTGGGCGGCGCTGGCCTCGAGCATCTTTTTCTGCGGCTCGGTCAATTCCCGCACCACTTTACCCGGCGACCCCATGACCAGCGAACCGTCGGGGATTTCCTTGCCTTCGCCGATCAGCGAATTGGCGCCGATGATGCAGTTCTTGCCGATCTTCGCGCCGTTCAAAATCACCGCGTTAATACCGATCAAGCTGTAATCGCCCACGGTGCAGCCATGCAGCATGGCGTTGTGGCCGATGGTTACGCCGGTGCCGATGGTCAGCGGGAAGCCCATGTCGGTGTGCATCACCGTGCCGTCCTGGACGTTACTGTTCTTGCCGATCAGGATCAGTTCGTTGTCGCCGCGCAGCACGGCGTTGAACCAGACGTTGGCGCCCTCTTCCAGTTTGACCTTGCCCACCAGCACGGCATTGGGGGCGACCCAGCTCTGCGGATGGGTTTCGACGCGGGCGTCGCCCAGGCGATATTTCATCTTGTTGTCCTCAAGGCCACGCAGGCTCGGTTCACGCCATACGAACGATGGCTTCAGGTGTTGATAAAACTCTTGGGCGGTTGATGCAGGCTGATTTTGGCGTCATAGAGCAGGTTGATCAACTCGACGATCATGATCGCCGTCAGGCCCCAGATCTTGTATTCGCCATAACGATAACTCGGCACGTACCAGCTACGGCCCTGGTAATCGATGCGGTGGGTGTGTTCACGTGGGTCTTTGCGGAAGAATTCGAGCGGCACGCTGAAGACTGCGGCGATCTCGGCATCATTGGCCTGGTACTCGACAAAGTCCGGGATCACCCCGACATAGGGCGTGACCTTGATGCCGTGCAGGGAGATCAGCGGGCTGAGCGGGCCGATGACTTCGACCAGACCCGGCGGCAGGCCGATTTCTTCTTCGGCCTCACGCAGTGCGGTGAAAATCAGGTCGGGGTCTTCGGGGTCTCGGCGACCGCCGGGGAAGGCGACTTCACCGCCATGGGTTGAGAGCCCGCTGGCGCGCAGGGTCAAAACCATTTCCGGTTGATCACTGCGAGTGATGGGGACCAAAACCGCGGCTTCGGGGAAACGTTTATCGGTTTCCAGCGTTGTCGGCGTGTGGTTGCTTACCCGATGAAGTAGCTCGTCCAGCATGAGTGCTCTCGATCTGTGCCTTACCCTGCATCATGCACCAATCGAACCGACCGCCCAACCCCATAAACACGGCATGTCGCTAAACGACAACTTGCCGACTGACACCGCCGCACGCCAAGATAGGCCCAGCATTCAGGAACCCAAGCATGAAATTTTGCAGTCAGTGCGGCAACCCGGTGACCCAGCGCATTCCCGAAGGCGATTCGCGCCTGCGGTTTGTCTGTGACAGCTGCGATACGATTCATTACCAGAACCCCAATATCGTCGCCGGCTGTGTCGCGACCTGGGGTTCGAAAGTGTTGCTGTGTCGACGCGCCATCGAGCCACGGCGCGGTTACTGGACCCTGCCGGCCGGTTTCATGGAAAACGGTGAAACCATCGAGCAGGCGGCCATTCGCGAAACCGCCGAAGAAGCCTGTGCGCGGGTACGCAACCTGAGCATCTACACGCTGATCGATGTACCGCACATCAGCCAGGTGCATGTGTTCTTTCGCGCGGAGCTGGCGGACCTGGACTTTTCAGCCGGCCCCGAGAGCCTGGAAGTGCAGCTTTTCGAAGAAGCCGACATCCCTTGGTCCGACCTGGCTTTCCGCACCGTGGGCCGTACCTTAGAATGCTTCTTCGCTGACCGGCGGGCCGAGGATTACCCTGTGCGGTCCGAGTCGATCCCGCCGCTTGCTCAGCCTGCCATCACTTAAAACATCTATAACTAAAATAGCCGACACCTCTAGGGATATCGTTTCAATGCGCTGGTTGCTTGCCGTGTTCTGCTTGTCGTTCGTCGCAATGTCGCAGGCTTCCGTCGTGGAAACCGTGAACGGCAAAGTCATCGAAAAAGTCCTGGTTCTCAAGTCCGCCCATCAATTGCAATTGATCAATGACGGCAAGCCGCTCAAGACTTATCGCATTTCCTTGGGCAAACACCCCAAGGGGCCAAAGCTGATGGAGGGCGATAAACGCACGCCTGAAGGTTTCTATTGGGTGGACTGGCGCAAGGTCAGCGATCGCTTCAACCTGGCGATGCACATCTCTTACCCGAACATCAGCGACTCCGCCCGTTCGCGGCGTGAAGGTGTCGATCCCGGTGGCATGATCATGATCCACGGCACCCCGGACACGGAAGACACCCCTGAAGACCTGTTCCACACCCTGGACTGGACCGATGGCTGCATCGCCATGCGCAACATGGACATGCGCGAAGTCTGGAGCCTGGTGCCGGACGGCACGATGATCGAGATTCGTCCGTAACTGTGGTCCCTGACCGCTACCTTCGGTCGCCAGCAAAAAAATAATTTCAAAAGATCGCAGCCTGAGACAACGCCTGCCGGGGTGATACCAATGCCCCGTGCAAGCGTCACCCCAGACTGCGATCTTTGCGTTCAAAAACCCCCTCGTTAATACCACTTCAACCCACCCGCCTAAAAGTCCGCTTAACAGGGCCGGCTTTTCCACGCCCACAGCAAAGCACTGGCATTGACATGGTATTTAAGTGGTATTAATTTCCAGACCATTCACGGGCGACAACATTCCAATATCCGCCCCGGACTCCTGACATGAACGATCTCCAGGCCCTGCGCCCCGACGACACCCAACCCACGCCGTTGTACCTGCAACTGGCGCGCAATCTGGAAGCGGCCATCCATGCCGGCCAGTGGAAAGCCGAACAGGCCATGCCGTCGGAGCGCAGCCTCAGCGAAATGCTCGGCATCTCCCGCGTCACCGCACGCAAGGCGCTGGAAGTGCTGTTCGAGCAAGGTCTGATCCGCCGCAACCAAGGTTCCGGCACCTTCATTACCCCTCGTCTGGAACAGCCTCTGTCGCGTCTCTCGGGCTTCAGCGAAATGCTCCGGCTCAAGGGCTTCGTTCCGGGTTCGCAATGGCTGGAACGGGAAATCACCCCGCCGACCCACGAAGAACTGATTCGCCTGGGCCTGTCGCCCAACGACAAGGTCGCGCGGCTCAAACGCCTGCGCAAAGCCGACGACACCGTGATGGCAATCGAGATGAGCACCCTGCCCGCCTCGATCATCCCCAAGCCGCAAGCGGTGGGCGACTCCCTCTACGAATACCTTGATGGCATCGGCAAACCGATCGTGCGCGCGCTGCAACACATCCAGGCGATCAACGCCTCGGACGAATTCGCCGCCCTGGTCGGCATCGCTCCCGGCACCGCCATGTTGCTGATGACCCGGGTCGGTTATCTGGAAGACAACACGCCCATCGAAGTCACCGACACCTATTGCCGCAATGACTACTACGACTTTGTTGCAGAGCTTCGCCGCTAAGCGCCAGGAAAACGATCATGACCGAAGACAACATCCTCACCGCCCACGGCTGGGTTCGCGGCCGGCTGATTCACGAACACGGCAAAGTCGTGTCGATCGAAGGCGTGCCCTGCGATCCGGCGGACAATGACCTGCCCTATCTGCTGCCGGGCTTCATCGACCTGCACGTTCACGGCGGCGGCGGCAAAGACATCATGGAAGGCGCAACCGCCTTCGAGACCATCACCCGAACCCACGTGCGCTTCGGCACCACGTCGCTGCTGGCGACCACCATGACCGCACCGAGCGAAGAGATTTCCAGCGTGCTCAAAGCGGTCGGCGAGTTCTGCGAGACGCGCCCGACCGGCAGCGCCCGAGTACTCGGCGTGCACCTCGAAGGCCCGTACATCAACCCCGGCAAACTCGGCGCACAACCGAACTTCGCCCACACCGCGTTGATGGCCGAAGTCGAGGAATACCTGGCGCTGGCGCCGATCCGCGTGATCACCATCGCCCCGGAAATCGCCGGCCATGACGCCTTGATCCGCGCCCTCAGCGCTCGCGGCGTGCGCATGCAGATCGGCCATACCCTCGGCAGCTACGAAGAAGGCGTCGCGGCGCTGGCGGCGGGTGCGAGCAGTTTCACGCACCTCTACAACGCCATGAGCCCGCTGCATCACCGCGAGCCGGGCATCGTCGGCGCGGCACTGGCCCACGCCAAATACGCCGAGCTGATTCCGGACCTGCTGCACGTCCACCCCGGCGCCATCCGCGTGGCCCTGCGCTCGATACCGTGCCTGTATTGCGTGACCGACTCCACCGCCGCCGCTGGCATGCCCGACGGTGAATACAAACTCGGCAGCCACACCGTGACCAAATGCCTGGGCGGCGTGCGCTTGCCCGACGGCACCCTCGCCGGTAGCACCCTGACCATGGATCAAGCGTTGCGCAATCTGGTGAAGATCGGTTTGCCGATTGCCGAGGCCTCGCAACGTCTTTCGCAATTCCCCGCCGATTACCTCGGCCTTGAAGAACGCGGCCGCCTGACACCGGGCAGCTGGGCCGACTGCGTGCGGCTGGATCGCTCACTCACACTGACCGCCGTCATGGTCGAAGGAGAAGACATTGACTTCAAAAATGCTTGAAGAGGCGCTGTCCTCGTTCGAGGCCGTGCAAGCCCAACTGCAGCAACTCGACCCGTCGATGATCGAGATCGCCGGGCGCCTGCGCCGTCAGCCGCCGCAAGTGGTAATGACCGTCGCCCGTGGCAGCTCCGACCACGCCGCCAGCTACTTCGCCTACCTGACCATGCAACTGCTGGGCATTCCGGTGGCGTCGTTGCCGATGTCGGTGGTGACCATGCAGCAAGCGCCATTGAAGGTCAGCGGCCAGGTGGCGTTTGCCTTCTCGCAGTCCGGGCAAAGTCCGGATCTGGTGAACAGCCTGCGGCTGCTACGCAAGCGTGGTGCCTTGAGCATTTCCATGGTCAATGCCGAAGGTTCGCCACTGGAGGCGGCGTGTGAGTTCAGCCTGCCGTTGTTGGCCGGCACCGAAAGCAGCGTCGCCGCGACCAAAAGTTTTATCGCCACCCTCAGCGCCAGCGCTCGTCTGATCGCGCACTGGAAAGAAGACCTGGAATTGCTCGAAGCCGGCAACGCCCTGCCGGAAGGTCTGCGTGACGCCGCGCAACAGGATTGGAGCGTGGCCATCGACGCCCTGCGCGATTGCCAGCGCCTGATGGTGATCGGTCGTGGCGCCGGTTTCGCCATCGCTCAGGAAGCAGCGCTGAAATTCAAGGAAACCTCGGCGATCCAGGCGGAAGCGTTCAGCAGCGCCGAAGTCCGCCACGGCCCGATGGCCTTGATCGACGAACACTATCCGCTGCTGATCTTCGCCCCACGCGGTGCCGAGCAGGCCGGTTTGTTGAGCCTCGCCGCCGACATGCGCCAACGCGGCGCCCGGGTATTGCTGGCCGCGCCGGATGACATCGCCGAACGCGACCTCACCCTGACCCGCGCCGAACACCCGGCCCTTGATCCGATCCTGGCGATCCAGAGTTTCTACGTCATGGCCGCCGGATTGGCGGTCGCCCGTGGCATGGACCCGGACCAACCGCGTCATTTGAGCAAAGTCACGCGCACCCATTGATCCGAATCGTCGTTATTTATTCATGAGACCGAGCCATGCATAACAACAATAAAGAGCTGACCCTCAGCGCCCCGCTCAGCGGCCCGGTGCTCACGCTCGCCAAGGTCCCGGACCCGGTGTTCGCCAGCGGCGCCATGGGCGACGGGATCGCCATCGACCCACTGAACGACACCCTTCATGCCCCTTGCGCCGGCGTCGTCGTCCACGTCGCCCGAACCGGGCATGCGATCACCTTGCGTGCCGATAACGGCGCCGAATTGCTGCTGCACCTGGGCCTCGACACCGTCGAGTTGCAGGGCGAAGGCTTCTCGATGCTGGTCAAGGAAGGCGCGCGGGTCAGCAATGGCCAGCCGCTGTTGCGCTATGACCTGGACAAGGTTGCGCAGCAGTGCAAAAGCCTGGTCAGCCTGATGATCCTGACCAACAGCCAGGAATTTCAGGCACGGCCGATCACCCTAAAATCGGTCAAGGTCGGCGAGCCGTTGCTGCACATCATTCGCCGGCAGGCCTCTGGCGCGCACGTCGAAACCGACGCCTCGGGCATCGAAGTTAATGGGCATGTCCACGTCGCCTTTCGCGGCGGATTACATGCGCGTCCTGCGGCGCTGATTCGTCAGACCGCGCAAGGTTTCAAGAGCAAATCGCAGCTGCATTTCGGCGGTAAATCGGCGACCTGTGACAGCTTGATCGGGCTAATGGGCCTGGCGATCGGCGAGCAGGATGAAGTGCAAGTCAGTTGCCAGGGCGCGGACGCCGAAGCGGCGCTGCAAGCCTTGTTGATCGCGCTGTCCACCGCCCTGGCCGAAGACAGCCACGCCGCCGCGCCAACGCCGATCGCCCAACGCAATCGTCCCGCCGAGGCCGGTGTGTTGCACGGTGTTTGTGCCGCGCCGGGTCTGGTTGGCGGGCCACTGTTCCGATTGAACGCCATAAGCCTGCCAGTTGACGCCGGCCGTCATGATCCCGAGCAACAACGGCATGCGCTCGATACCGCGCTGACCGTCGTGCGCAACGAAATCCAGCACACCCTGGCCCAAGCGAAAAAGCACAAGAACACCGACGAAGAAGCGATTTTTGCAGCGCACCTGGCGCTGCTGGAAGATCCGGCACTGCTGGACGCGGCGAATACCTCCATCGCCCAAGGCATCGCCGCGACCCACGCCTGGAGCCAGTCAATCGACGCCCAGTGCGAAGTCCTGCAACAACTCGGCAGCCCGTTGCTGGCCGAGCGCGCCAATGATCTGCGCGACCTCAAACAACGCGTGTTGCGCGCCTTGCTCGGCGAAGCCTGGCATTACGACGTGCCGGCGGGCGCCATTGTCGCGGCGCATGAACTGACCCCGTCCGACCTGTTGCAACTCAGCCAGCAAGGCGTCGCCGGGTTGTGCATGGCCGAGGGCGGCGCGACCTCCCACGTGGCGATTCTGGCGCGCGGCAAAGGCTTGCCTTGCATGGTTGCACTGGGCGCGGCGCTGCTGAACCTGGAGCAAGGTCAATCGGTGGTGCTGGACGCTGACGGTGGTCGTCTCGAACTGACACCAACCGCTGAACGCCTGGCCGAGGTGCATCAGGCGCAACTCGATCATCAACAACGCCGCGCGCTTCAACAGTCCCAAGCGCACACCCGCGCACTGACGCTCGATGGTGTGCACATCGAAGTGGCCGCCAATGTCGCCTCCAGCGCTGAAGCGGCCGACGCGCTGGCCAATGGCGCCGATGGCGTCGGCCTGCTGCGCACCGAGTTTCTGTTCGTGGATCGCAACACCGCGCCGGATGAACAGGAACAGCGTTGCGCCTACCAGGCCGTGCTCGATGCGATGGGCGACAAGCCCGTGATCATCCGCACCATCGACGTCGGCGGTGACAAGCAACTCGACTACCTGCCACTGCCGGTCGAGGCCAATCCGGTGCTTGGCTTGCGCGGCATTCGCCTGGCTCAAGTGCGCCCGGAACTGCTCGATCAGCAACTGCGCGCACTGCTGCATGTTCGCCCGATATCGCGCTGCCGGATCCTGTTGCCGATGGTCACCGAGGTCGACGAGCTGCTGCACATTCGCAAGCGCCTTGACGCGTTGTGTTCTGAACTCGGCGTGAGTGAACGCCCGGCGCTTGGGGTGATGATCGAAGTCCCGGCCGCCGCATTAATGGCCGAGCACTTGGCCGAACATGCGGATTTCCTGTCCATCGGCACCAACGACTTGTCGCAATACACCCTGGCCATGGACCGCGACCACGCGGGTCTCGCTTCACGCGTCGACGCCCTGCACCCGGCGCTGCTGCGCTTGATCGCCCAGACCTGCGCGGGGGCAGCGGTGCATAACCGTTGGGTGGGCGTCTGCGGCGCACTCGCCTCCGATCCGCTGGCGACGCCAGTGTTGATCGGCTTGGGGGTCAGCGAATTGTCGGTGAGCCCGGTGCAAATCGGCGAAATCAAAGACCGCGTGCGCCACCTCGACGCCGCCGAATGCCGACGCATCAGCCACGACCTGCTCAAGCTGAGCAGCGCTTCGGCCGTGCGTCACGCCTGTCACCAGCAATGGCCTCTGAGCTGAAAACAACAACTCTCAAACAATAAGAGCACAGGGAGATTCGCCATGTACCAATACTTCATCGAAGGCCTGCAACGCCTCGGGCGCGCATTGATGCTGCCGATCGCAATCCTGCCGATTGCCGGATTGCTGCTGCGCCTGGGCGACACCGATTTGCTGAACATCGCGATCATCCACGACGCCGGCCAGGTGATCTTCGCTAATCTGGCGATGATCTTCGCCATCGGCATTGCGGTCGGTTTCGCCAAGGACAACAACGGCACCGCGGGCCTGGCCGGGGTGATTGGTTACCTGGTGATGATCTCCACCCTCAAGGTGCTGGATGCGAGCATCAACATGGGCATGCTCGCCGGGATCGTCAGCGGCTTGATGGCCGGTGCGCTGTACAACCGCTTCAAGGACATCAAGCTGCCGGAGTACCTGGCGTTCTTCGGTGGCCGGCGCTTTGTGCCCATCGTCACCGGGTTTGCCGCCGTCGGCCTGGGCGTGATCTTCGGGTTGATCTGGCCGCCAATCCAGCAAGGCATCAACAGCTTCGGCACCTTGATGATGGAAAGCGGCAGCTTCGGCGCTTTTGTCTTCGGCGTATTCAACCGCCTGTTGATCGTCACCGGCCTGCACCACATCCTCAACAACATGGCGTGGTTCGTCTTCGGCAACTTCACAGACCCGACCACGGGCGCCATGGTCACTGGCGACCTGTCACGCTACTTCGCCGGTGATCCGAAAGGCGGCCAGTTCATGACCGGCATGTTCCCGATGATGATCTTCGGCCTGCCCGCCGCCTGCCTGGCGATGTACCGCAACGCCCTGCCAGAACGGCGCAAGGTCATGGGCGGGATCTTCCTGTCGATGGCCCTCACCTCGTTTCTGACCGGCGTGACCGAGCCGATCGAATTCGCCTTCATGTTCCTCGCGCCATTTCTGTATTTGCTGCATGCGCTGTTGACCGGCCTGTCGATGGCAATCACCAACGCACTCAACATCCATCTCGGCTTCACCTTCTCTGGCGGCTTCATCGACATGATTCTCGGCTGGGGCAAATCCACCAACGGCTGGCTGGTGATTCCAGTGGGGCTGGCGTATGCGGTGATCTACTACGGGGTGTTTGATTTCTGTATCCGCCGCTTCAACCTCAAGACGCCGGGCCGTGAAGAGGTGCCGACGGGCGACAAGGTTGTGATCACCGAGAATGAGCGAGCCGGTGCTTACATCAAGGCATTGGGTGGCGCACAGAATTTGATCACGGTGGGCGCTTGCACCACCCGGTTGCGGCTGGACATGGTGGATCGCAACAAAGCCAACGATGCCGAGTTGAAAGCGCTGGGGGCGATGGCGGTAGTGCGTCCAGGTAAAGGTGGGAGTTTGCAGGTGGTGGTCGGGCCGATGGCGGACAGCATTGCCGATGAAATTCGGTTGGCGATGCCGGCGTTGGGGCGGGCGATTGTGTCTTCACCTGCTGCGGTGATTGATGCGCCGAAACCGTCTGCGGTGGCCACTCCGGAAGCGCAGCAATGGCTGAATGCGCTGGGCGGCGGCGAGAACGTGTTGCAGATGGACTGTATCGCCATGACCCGGATCCGGTTGCAACTGGCGGATGGCAAGGTATTGTCTGAGTGTGATTTGAAGGCGCTGGGGTGCCAGGGGGTTAGTCAGTTGGAAGGTGACGTTTGGCATCTGCTGATCGGCGACAAGGCCGCCAGTTTGAGTGATGCGCTGGAGGTGTTGGTGAATCGTAGTGAGGTGAGTGCCAAGGTTTAGATTGTTGGCGACTGATAGTCAGTCTTCGCGAGCAAGCCCGCTCCCACAATGGTTCGGCGTGCACAGATCCACTGTGGGAGCGAGCTTGCTCGCGATGAGGCCCTAAATAACACCTTGGTCTCAACGCTCGTAGACCATCACCGGCCCTGCGGGCTTGATCATTTCAACTACCCCTGCGGATCGGGATGCCGCCCACCTAAGCTCGAGCAGACGTTGCGCGCTGCTCTGCCTCGTAATGCCGAGTCTGGAATGGCATGAGAGCTTGAGCCTTCAGGCCGAGGCCTTCATTCAGCCCCCAAGAAACGGCAAGTACATCACGGCGCCTACGAAGGGGTACGACTGCACAGGGCGCCTCCCCTTGCTTGGAAGTGGAGTACGCAAAAAGCTCAAGAGCATTGAGGGTTTCCGACACACGGCTATCGGACACGCAAGCAAAACGAGCAAACCGTTCGAGTAAATAGCCTGCCCGCCGAACTTCCACCTCATCAGTGTGGCAGTTTAGAAAAGCAGCTACTTCACTCTCAAGATTCAAACCAGAGTACCAAACAGCTTTGGCAGCGCTGACCAGCGCAGCGTCATCTGCTTGATTCAAAGGTTTTTTGACCAAGGTGTCCAAAGCGAATGAGAGGACGTGGCTGCTATGGGGCGTCGCCATCTGTAGCCTCCAGGTAATCTTGCAAGATATTGGTGAGAACGGTCGTCGGTGGCTCTTTGTTGCCCTCAGCGACTAGTTCAAATTCGACGGATTTGAACATCGAAATTAGCGCCTGCCCAAGCGTGCTGCTCGAATTAATCCTGGGAGTAATTATGTCCCGCAATTCCATCTTTGAACCTCAAGTGGATTGAAGTGTTTGTGATGGACAAAGGCTGGACTTGGCACTTCCGACGGACAACCTGAAAAGGCTGTCTGATTTTTCCTCAAGCGATGTAGCCGTTACCGCAAATTACCTTCTAGCCAGGTCCACAGTCAGAACTGCGCACATCAGTCCAAATCTCGAGCAATAAAAAACCCGCTGCTCTTCATCAGCGGGTTCCTCATTTCAACAGCCAGAAGATCAAAAATCCTCCAACCGCCACACCTCATAAGCCGGCGTCTCATAGGGATGGCTCTCTTTCAAAGCCACCACCACCGCGCGAATCAACTCATCGCTGACCACAAGCTCAACCTTCCATTCCTCAACCTGCTCAACCTGCCCCGCTTCCCCAATGAACGGCTGACTGCCATCCAACGGACGAAACTGGCCAAGGCCGAGCACCTGCCACGCGCAATGGTCATAAGCGCCGATCCGCCCGCCACCGGCGGCAAAAACGGCACTCTTGACCTGTTCCACATGACTGGCCGGAACAAAAAAACTCAGCTTGTACACGACGCTTAGTTCACCCACACGCGAGCGTTACGGAACATACGCATCCAAGGAGCGTCTTCGTTCCAGTCTTCCGAACGCCACGAGTTCTGCACCGCGCGGAACACACGCTCCGGGTGCGGCATCATGATCGTTACGCGACCGTCGCGGCTGGTCAAACCGGTGATCCCGCGCGGCGAGCCGTTCGGGTTGGCCGGGTATTTTTCGGTGACCTTGCCGTGGTTGTCGACGAAACGCATCGCCACGCAACCCGACAGATCGGCTTCCAGCAATGCTTCTTCGCTGGCGAACTCGGCATGACCTTCACCGTGAGCGATGGCGATTGGCATGCGCGAACCGGCCATGCCCTGCAGGAAGATCGAGTTCGACTCCTGGACCTGAACCATCGCCACGCGCGCTTCGAACTGCTCGGAGCGGTTACGCACGAAGTGCGGCCAGAATTCGCTGCCCGGGATCAGCTCGTGCAGGTTGGACATCATCTGGCAACCGTTGCACACGCCGAGGGTGAAGCTGTCGTTACGTTCGAAGAAACCCTGGAACGCATCGCGAGCACGGCTGTTGAACAGCGCTGACTTGGCCCAGCCTTCGCCGGCACCCAGCACGTCGCCGTAGGAGAAACCGCCACAAGCGACCATGCCTTTGAAGTCATTCAGGTCGACACGGCCGGCCAGGATGTCGCTCATGTGCACGTCGATCGCGTTGAAACCGGCGCGGTCGAACGCGGCCGCCATTTCCACCTGACCGTTGACGCCCTGCTCACGCAGCACGGCAACCTGTGGACGAATGCCTTTCTTGATGTAAGGCGCAGCGACGTCCTGGTTGACGTCGTAGCTGAGCTTGACGCTCAGGCCCGGGTTGTCTTCTTCCAGCAGCACGTCGAACTCTTGCTCGGCGCAGTCGGCGTTATCACGCAGACGCTGGATCTGGTAGCTGGTTTCAGCCCACTGACGCTGCAGCAGACGACGCTGACCTTCAAACACGGTTTCGCCGTTGAAGGTGATGCTGATCTGGCCGTTGTTCATTGGCTGACCGATCACCGACACGCAATCGCCCAGACCGGCTGCGCTGAACTGCGCGAGGATGTCCGGGGTGGCGTCCTGACGAACCTGGATCACAGCGCCGAGTTCTTCGTTGAACAGGATAGCGGCGATGTCGGCGGAGGTTTCAGCCAGACCGTCGAGGTTCAGGCTCAAACCGCAGTGACCGGCGAAGGCCATTTCCACCACGCTGGTCAGCAGACCACCGTCGGAACGGTCGTGGTACGCCAGCAAGTGACCGTCGGCGTTGAGGCCCTGGATCACGGCGAAGAAAGCTTTCAGGTCTTCGGCATCATCGACGTCCGGCGCTTGCGAGCCGAGTTTGCCGTGAACCTGGGCCAGGATCGAGGCGCCCATGCGGTTCTGGCCACGGCCCAGATCGATCAGGATCAGGTCGGTGGTGCCCTTGTTCATGCGCAGTTCCGGGGTCAGGGTCTGACGGATGTCAGCCACTGGCGCGAAACCGGTCACGATCAGGGACATCGGCGAAGTGACCGTCTTGTCGACGCCTTCGTCGCTCCAGCGCGTGGCCATGGACATGGAGTCCTTGCCCACCGGAATGGTGATACCCAGCTCAGGGCACAGTTCCATGCCGACCGCTTTCACGGTGTCGTACAGACGCGCGTCTTCACCCGGGTGGCCAGCAGCGGACATCCAGTTCGCCGACAGCTTGATGTCGGAAATCTTGTTGATGCGCGAAGCGGCGATGTTGGTCAGGGTTTCGCCAATGGCCATGCGGCCCGACGCCGGAGCGTCCAGCAGTGCCAGCGGAGTGCGCTCGCCCATCGCCATGGCTTCACCGGTGTAGACGTCGAAGCTGGTGGCGGTGACGGCAACGTCGGCCACCGGAACCTGCCACGGGCCGACCATTTGGTCACGGGCCACGAGGCCGGTGATGGTGCGGTCGCCGATGGTGATCAGGAAGCTTTTGCTCGCCACGGCCGGGTGATGCAGAACGCGTTCTACGCAGTCTGCAATCTCCAGCGTCGACGGATCGAAGTCGTCGCCCAGTTCGTTTTCGCGAACGGCCGAACGGTGCATGCGCGGGGCTTTGCCCAGCAGCACTTCGAGTGGCATGTCCACCGGGCTGTTGCCGAAGTGGCTGTCGGTGACGGTCAGTTGCGGCTCGGCAGTGGCTTCGCCGACGACCGCGAACGGGCAGCGCTCGCGCTCGCAGATCGCCTGGAAGCGTTCGAAGTCGGCCGGGCCGACCGCCAACACGTAGCGCTCTTGGGATTCGTTACTCCAAATTTCGTGCGGGGCCATGCCCGGCTCGTCGTTTGGAATGTTGCGCAATTCGAAGCGGCCGCCTCGGTTGCCGTCATTGACCAGCTCCGGGAAGGCGTTGGACAGACCGCCTGCGCCGACGTCGTGGATGAAGCTAATCGGGTTTTTGTCGCCCAACTGCCAGCAACGGTCGATGACTTCCTGGCAGCGACGTTCCATCTCAGGGTTTTCGCGCTGTACGGAAGCGAAGTCCAGGTCAGCCGAGCTGGTGCCGGTGGCCATGGAGGAAGCTGCGCCGCCGCCCAGACCGATCAACATCGCCGGGCCACCAAGCACGACCAGCTTGGAGCCAACAGTGATCTCGCCTTTCTGTACGTGTTCGGCACGGATGTTACCCATGCCGCCGGCCAGCATGATCGGCTTGTGGTAACCACGAACTTCGTCGCCACGCGGGGTGGTGATCGACTGTTCGAAGGTACGGAAGTAACCGGTCAGGGCTGGACGACCGAATTCGTTGTTGAACGCGGCGCCACCCAGTGGGCCTTCGATCATGATGTCCAGCGCGGTGACGATGCGCTCAGGTTTGCCGTACGGCACTTCCCATGGCTGTTCGAAGCCCGGGATTTGCAGGTTCGATACGGTGAAACCGGTCAGGCCAGCCTTCGGCTTGGCGCCACGGCCGGTTGCGCCTTCGTCACGAATCTCACCGCCACTGCCGGTGGATGCGCCCGGGAACGGGGCAATCGCAGTCGGGTGGTTGTGGGTTTCGACTTTCATCAGGATGTGTACCGGTTCCTGCACCGCGCCGTACTGACGGGTTTCAGGGTCCGGGAAGAAACGGCCGGCGACGTTGCCGACGATGACCGAGGCGTTGTCCTTATAAGCCGACAGAACGCCTTCGCTGTGCATCACGTAGGTGTTCTTGATCATGCCGAACAGACTTTTTTCCTGGCTCTGACCGTCGATGTCCCAACTGGCGTTGAAGATCTTGTGGCGGCAGTGCTCGGAGTTCGCCTGGGCGAACATCATCAGTTCGATGTCGTGCGGGTTGCGCTTCAAGCCGACGAAGGCGTTGACCAGGTAATCGATTTCGTCTTCGGCCAGGGCCAGGCCCAGCTCGGTGTTGGCTTTTTCCAGCGCGGCGCGGCCGCCACCCAGCACGTCGATCGCGGTCAGCGGCTTCGGTTCGGCGTGGCTGAACAGGCCGGCGGCCTGTTCGAGGTTGGCCAGAACGATTTGCGTCATGCGGTCGTGCAGGGTATCGGAAATCAGCTGTGCTTCGGTGTCGCTGAACTGACCGGCTACATAGAACGCGATGCCGCGTTCCAGGCGCTGGATCTTGCTCAGGCCGCAGTTGCGAGCGATGTCGCTGGCTTTACTGGACCACGGCGAGATGGTGCCGAAACGCGGCAACACCAGGAACAGACGACCGGTCGGCTCTTGTACCGGAACACTTGGGCCGTACTTCAGAAGGCGCGCGAGCACCTGCTGTTCGTCGCCGGTCAGGACGCCGGTCACTTCGGCGAAGTGAGCGAATTCAGCATACAGGCCGCTGACAGCCGGGACCTTCTGGCTCAGTTGCTCAAGGAGTTTGCTGTGGCGAAAGGCAGAAAGGGCAGGAGCGCCGCGCAGGATCAACATCTTCGGGACAGCCTCGGGAGGGGTGTGCTTTGAGGCCGTGCATTCTAGCCTAAACCGCCCGCGACATCACCCGAAACGGTACAGGCGGCAACACCTGCGTGTCGGACTGGGGATCCGGGCCTGAGAATGGCGCTCAAAAAGGGTTATTTTTTCTGTCACAAAATCCTGTTCGGGCCCATTCCTGCGGGCTCCGGAGCGGTTTTCAATTGCCTAGCAGACAAGCCCTTCTCTGTCGAGATATGGCGGCCGTGGTCCTTTGCGTATACTGCGCAGATGTTTTCCCCAACGGCTTTGCGTCCGCGGTACGCCAAATGGCTGATCGCAACCGGACTCTTCCTGATGCTCAGTGGCTGTGTTGATAAACCCAACACGCTTGAGCGCGTAAAGGAGGATGGCGTGCTGCGGGTGGTTACCCGAAACAGCCCCGCCACCTACTTTCAGGATCGTAACGGTGAAACCGGCTTCGAATACGAGCTGGTGAAGCGCTTCGCCGACGATCTGGGGGTGGAACTCAAGATCGAGACCGCCGACAACCTTGACGACCTGTTCAATCAGGTGGGCAAGCCTAACGGCCCGGTGCTGGCGGCTGCCGGTCTGGTCAGCAGCGAAGCGCGCAAAAAACAGGTGCGGTTTTCCCACTCCTACCTGGAAGTCACCCCACAGATCATCTACCGCAACGGCCAGTCGCGGCCGACCGACGCGGGTGATCTGGTCGGCAAGAAGATCATGGTGCTCAAGGGCAGTACCCACGCCGAACAGCTGGCAGAGCTGAAAAAGAAATACCCCGGCATTGAATACGAAGAATCCGACGCGGTTGAAGTCGTCGACCTGCTGCGCATGGTCGATGAAGGCCAGATCGACCTGACGCTGGTCGATTCCAACGAAGTCGCGATGAATCAGGTGTACTTCACCAACATCCGGGTCGCCTTTGACCTCGGCGACGCCAGCAACCAGAGCTGGGCCGTGGCCGCCGGCGAAGACAACAGCCTGCTTAACGAAATCAACGCTTACCTCGACAAGGTGCAGAAAAACGGCACCCTGCAGCGCCTCAAGGATCGCTACTACGGGCATGTCGACGTCCTCGGCTACATGGGCGCCACCACGTTCGCCCAGCATTTGCAGCAGCGGCTGCCCAAGTACGAACAACACTTCAAGGCGTATGCCAAGAAGGAACAGGTCGACTGGCGTCTGCTGGCCGCAATCGGTTATCAGGAGTCGTTGTGGCAACCGGCGGTCACGTCCAAGACCGGCGTGCGTGGCCTGATGATGCTGACCCAGAACACCGCGCAAGCCATGGGCGTGTCCAACCGCCTCGACCCCAAGCAGAGCATCATGGGCGGCGCCAAGTACCTGGCTTATATGAAGGATCAGCTGGACGAGTCGATCCAGGAACCGGACCGCACCTGGTTTGCCCTGGCGGCTTACAACGTTGGCAGCGGTCACCTGGATGACGCGCGCAAACTGGCGGCGAAGGAAGGGCTGAATCCTGACAAGTGGCTGGACGTGAAGAAAATCCTGCCGCGCCTGTCCGAGAAAAAGTGGTACAGCAAGACGCGCTATGGCTACGCCCGAGGCGGCGAGCCGGTGCACTTCGTGGCGAACATCCGTCGTTACTACGACATCCTGACGTGGGTCACGCAGCCACAGCTTGAGGGTGACCAGGTGGCGGAAGGCAACCTGCATGTACCGGGGATCGACAAGTCGAAACCGGCTCAGGAACCTGCGCCGCTCTAACACTGACAACACAAATCAAATGTGGGAGCGGGCTTGCTCGCGAAAGCGGTGTGTCAGCCAACAGAAATGTTGAATGATAAACCGCCTTCGCGAGCAGGCTCGCTCCCACAGTTGTTTTGTGTTTGGGCCTCAGGCTTTTGCAGCGGCCAGGATCAGCGCTTTCATTTCAGACACCGCCGACTTGAAGCCAACAAACAACGCATGCGCCACCAACGCGTGGCCGATGTTCAGCTCGTTGATGCCTTTGATCGCCGCCACGGCTTCTACGTTGTGGTAGTGCAAACCATGCCCTGCGTTGACGATCAGCCCTTGAGCCAGGCCAAACGCTACCCCATCGGCTACGCGCTTGAGCTCCTCAGCCACGTCAGTCGGTGTTTCGGCATCGGCATAACGCCCGGTATGCAGTTCGATCGCCGGCGCACCCACACGACGCGAGGCCTCAATCTGGCGCTCATCAGCGTCGATAAACAGCGACACTTCGCAGCCGATCTTCGACAAGCGATCCACCGCGGCTTTGATCCGCGCTTCTTGCCCTGCCACGTCCAGACCACCTTCAGTGGTCAGTTCCTGACGGGTTTCCGGGACCAGGCAAATGTGCGCCGGGCGAATGTGCTCGGCGAACAGCATCATTTCTTCGGTGACGCCCATTTCAAAGTTCATGCGGGTTTGCAGCACGTCCTTGAGCACAAGAACGTCGCGTTCCTGGATGTGCCGGCGGTCTTCGCGCAAATGCACGGTGATGCCGTCAGCGCCCGCCTCTTCCGCGTCCAGTGCAGCCTTGACCGGATCCGGATAGCGAGTGCCCCGGGCCTGACGCAGGGTGGCAACGTGGTCGATGTTCACGCCAAGAAGAATGCGATTGCTGGTGGTCACGGAAGCGCTCCTGAATTTAAAGATTCGGCGCACAGCATACGGGGAGACTACGGCTTGCGAAACAGCTCGCGGCTGACTAAAGGGCGACCGCCCAGATGTACCGCCAGTGCCTGGCGCATCAGACGCTTGGCGGCAGACAGCGCACCGGGCGCGGTCCAGTCCGCATCGGCCATGGCCAGCAGTTCGGTGCCATTGAACAAACCGGGTTGCAGCAGATAGACCTGCTCCAGGCCAGCGTCCACCTGCAAACGGTAGAGACCGTCCGGGGCGATGGGCTCGCCGTGGATGTCCGTGGTCAGTGCAAAGCCGTAACCGAGGTCGTCGAGCAGGCGCCATTCGAACGAGCGCAACAACGGCTCCAACGGGCGGCCTTCGGCCAGCGCGAGCAGGGTCGCCGCGTAGTGATCGAATACTCCGGGATGAGGGTCTTCGGAGGGCAACAGGCGGATCAACAGTTCATTGAGGTAAAGGCCGCTGAACAACGCCTCACCGCTGAGCCAGGTGGAGACACCGGCACTTTCCATGCGCCCGACGTTCTTCAGCTCGCCACGCCCGCGAAACTCGACTTCCAGCGGCACAAAGGGACGCGCCAACGTCCCGGCCTTGCCCCGCGCACTGCGCAACACTGCCCGCAGCCGACCTTGCGGCGTGAGGAAATCCACCAACGCACTGTTTTCGCGATAGGCGCGGGAGTGGAGGACGTAGGCGGGTTGGCCGATGGGTGGGGTTTGGGACATGGGCGTCGAGTATCTCTAGAGGGAGAATACAGCCAGTGAAAACAGCGCTAACCAATGTGGGAGCGGGCTTGCTCGCGAAGGCGGCTTAACATTCAACATCTTCGTTGTCTGTCACACCGCATTCGCGAGCAAGCCCGCTCCCACATTCGATCTTTGTGTAGCCAGAGTTAAGCGATTACAGGTCGCCGTAACCCAGCGAACGCAACGCGCGCTCGTCATCGGACCAGCCGCCTTTCACTTTCACCCAGAGGTTGAGCATGATCTTGGAGTCGAACAGCAGCTCCATGTCCTTGCGTGCCTCGGTGCCGATGCGCTTGATGCGCTCGCCCTTGTCGCCAATGATGATCTTCTTCTGGCCGTCGCGTTCAACGAGGATCAAAGCATGAATGTGCAGGGTTTTGCCCTGCTGCTTGAACTCTTCGATTTCCACGGTGATCTGGTACGGCAGCTCGGCGCCCATCTGGCGCATGATTTTTTCGCGCACCAGTTCGGCGGCGAGGAAGCGGCTGCTGCGGTCAGTGATCTGGTCTTCCGGGAAGAAGTGATCGTTTTCCGGCAGGTAACCGGCGATCACGCGTTCCAGTGCTTCGAGGTTGTGCCCGTGCTGGGCCGAGATCGGCATGATCTGCGCGTTCGGCAGCTGTTCCTGCAACCAGCTCAGGTGCGGCATCAGCTCGGCCTTGTCTTCGATGCGGTCAGTCTTGTTCAGTGCCACGATCAGCGGGCCGGTCACGTACTGAACGCGTTCGAGGACCATCTGGTCTTCGTCGGTCCACTTGGTGCGGTCAACCACGAAGATCACCACGTCGACGTCTTTCAACGCCGCCGAAGCGGTCTTGTTCATGTAGCGGTTCAGAGCCTTTTCGCCGCCCTTGTGCATGCCCGGGGTGTCGACGTAGATCGCCTGCACGGCGCCTTCGGTCTTGATGCCCAGCATGTTGTGGCGGGTGGTTTGCGGCTTGCGCGAGGTGATCGCCAGTTTCTGACCCAGGATGTGGTTCAGCAGCGTGGACTTGCCCACGTTGGGACGGCCGACGATGGCAACATAGCCACAGCGAGTTGCGTTTGTATCAGTCATTGCCATTCTCCACACCCAGGGCAATCAGTGCTGCGGCGGCCGCTACCTGTTCGGCAATACGACGACTCACACCCTGACCTCGGCTTTTTTCATTCAGTAAGGTGATTTCACATTCGACGAAGAACGTCCGGCAATGCGGCTCACCCTGGATATCCACCACTTCGTAACGTGGCAGCTCACAACCGCGCGATTGCAGGAATTCCTGCAGGCGAGTTTTTGGATCTTTGTTGGTGTCGACCAGCGTCAGGCCTTCGAACTCACCGGCCAGCCAGGCCAACACTCGCTCGCGCGCCATGTCCATGCCGGCGTCGAGGTAGATCGCACCAATCAGCGCTTCCAGGGCGTCGGCCAGAATCGACTCACGACGGAAGCCGCCGCTTTTCAATTCACCGGAGCCCAGGCGCAGGTAGTCGCCCAGATCGAAACCGCGAGCCAGTACGGCCAGCGTCTCACCTTTCACCAGACGTGCGCGCAAACGCGACAACTGGCCTTCGCGGGCCAGCGGGAAGCGATCGAACAGCGCCTCACCAGCGACGAAGTTAAGGATGGCATCACCGAGGAATTCCAGGCGTTCGTTGTTACGCCCGGCAAAGCTGCGGTGAGTCAGGGCCAGAACCATCAGTTCCTGGTCCTTGAAGGTGTAGCCGAGCTGACGCTCTAGACGACTTAAGGAGACGCTCACGGTTTACCCACGCTGAGTTCGTGGTTGGATTCCACCGCCATCGCCGTGATACGGCGCAGGCCTGGGACAATTAACGCTGTGTTCAAAAATTACGTCCTGAATATCATTGGCTTCATGCTGCCGGGGCCGATTGTGCCGACTCCAGAAAAGCATTCGGCGCTGTGTTCAACAGCGCCGTGTGTGATTACTTGATCAGGCCAACCCGCGAGAAATTCGGCAGGTGACTGAGTTTGGGTTCCGGCCAGCTCATCCAGACTGCGAAGGCCTTGCCGACGATATTCTTGTCGGGAACCATGCCCAGCAGATCCTTGGGAATGCTTGGATCATCCCAGTAGCGACTGTCGTTGGAGTTGTCGCGGTTGTCGCCCATCATGAAATAGTGCCCGGCGGGCACGGTCCACGAATGGTCCGGCGTGGCGCGATAACGGCTCATTTCCTTGCGGATCAGGTGCTCGGCAACGCCGAGTTTTTCCTTGTAGAGCTCAGCGCTGCCCAGCGTGCCCGGCTCGGAGCCGACCAGTTGCTCGGCAATCGACTCACCGTTGACGAACAGACGCTTGTCGGCGGTGTAGCGAATCGTGTCACCCGGCAGGCCCACTACACGCTTGATGTAGTTGACGTTCGGATCGCTCGGGTAACGGAACACCATCACATCACCGCGCTGCGGATCACCGACTTCGATGACTTTCTTGTCGATCACCGGCAGGCGGATCCCGTAAGAAAACTTGTTCACCAGAATGAAGTCGCCGACGTCCAGGGTCGGTTTCATCGAACCGGACGGAATCTGGAACGGTTCCACCAGGAACGAACGCAGGACCAGCACGATGAACAACACCGGGAAGAACGACTTGCCGTATTCGACCAGCATCGGCTCTTTGTTCAGTTTCTCGATCACCACCCCGTCAGGCTGGCTGACGCTGCCCTGATAGGAGGCAATGGCAGCACGCCGACGCGGTGCCAGGAAAACCAGATCGAGCAACGCCAACAGGCCGCAGACGAACACGGCGATGACCAGCAACAGCGGGAAATTTAGTGACATAGGACCTAACTATCCAACCTGAGCACTGCAAGGAAGGCTTCTTGTGGAATTTCCACGTTGCCGACTTGCTTCATGCGTTTTTTACCGGCCTTTTGCTTTTCAAGCAGCTTCTTCTTACGGCTAACGTCACCGCCGTAGCATTTGGCCAATACGTTCTTTCTGAGTGCCTTGACGGAGGTCCGCGCAATGATCTGCCCGCCAATGGCGGCCTGGATCGCGACGTCGAACATCTGGCGCGGAATCAGTTCTTTCATCTTCTCGGTCAACTGGCGACCTTTGTAGTGCGCGTTATCCTTGTGCACGATCAGCGCCAGGGCGTCGACCTTGTCACCGTTGATCAGCACATCCAGTTTCACCAGACTAGCCGATTGATAACGATCGAAATGGTAATCCAGCGACGCATAACCACGGCTGGTCGATTTCAGACGGTCGAAGAAGTCCAGGACCACTTCGTTCATCGGCAAATCGTAGGTCACCTGGACCTGGGAACCGAGGAACAACATGTCGTGTTGCACGCCACGTTTTTCGATGCACAGGGTAATGACGTTGCCCAGGTGTTCTTGCGGCACAAGAATATTGGCCCGCACGATCGGCTCGCGCATGTCTTCGATCGAGGACAGGTCCGGAAGCTTCGACGGGTTATCGACGTAGATCGTCTCACCGGTTTTCAGCAACAGCTCGAAAATTACTGTCGGCGCTGTGGTGATCAGGTCCAGGTCGTACTCGCGCTCCAGGCGCTCCTGGATGATTTCCATGTGCAGCATGCCGAGGAACCCGCAACGGAAGCCGAAGCCCAGGGCGTCGGAGCTTTCCGGGGTGTACTGCAGGGACGAGTCGTTGAGCGTGAGCTTTTGCAGGGCTTCACGGAAATCTTCGAAGTCGTCGGAGCTGACCGGGAACAGACCGGCGTAGACCTGCGGCTGAATGCGTTTGAAACCAGGCAGCACGTCGACGTCTGGCGTCGAGCTCAAGGTCAGGGTGTCGCCCACTGGCGCGCCGTGAATGTCCTTGATGCTGGCAATAATGAAGCCCACTTCACCGGCCTTCAGGTCTGCAGTCGGGGTGTGTTTCGGGTTGAAGACACCGACGCTGTCCACCAGGTGGATCTTGCCGGTGGATTTAACCAGGATCTTGTCGCCCTTCTTCACACGACCTTGGCGCACGCGTACCAGGGAAACAACGCCCAGGTAGTTGTCGAACCAGGAGTCGATGATCAACGCTTGCAGCGGATCTTCGTAGTTACCGGTCGGCGGTGGAATGGTGGCGACCAGGCGCTCGAGCACTTCGTCGACGCCCAGGCCGGTCTTGGCCGAGCACTCGACCGCGTCGGTGGCATCGATGCCGATGATTTTTTCGATTTCTTCCTTGACGCGGTCCGGATCGGCCTGTGGCAGGTCGATCTTGTTCAGGACAGGCATGACTTCCAGGCCCTGCTCGATCGCCGTGTAGCAGTTGGCAACCGACTGCGCTTCAACGCCCTGACCGGCATCGACCACCAGCAACGCACCTTCACAGGCCGCCAGCGACCGGCTGACTTCATAGGTGAAGTCAACGTGGCCGGGGGTGTCAATGAAGTTCAGCTGATACTTGATGCCATCGCGAGCGGTGTAATAAAGGGTGACGCTGTGGGCCTTGATGGTGATCCCGCGTTCACGCTCCAGGTCCATGGAGTCCAGCACCTGGGCTTCCATTTCGCGCTCGGCAAGGCCGCCGCACATCTGGATGAATCGATCAGCCAGCGTCGACTTGCCATGGTCAATGTGGGCGATGATGGAGAAATTGCGGATATGACTCAAATCACTCACGGATCAACACTCAAAAAGGCTGCAGGCATAGCCCGCCGAAAAATAGCCGGGAATTGTACCTGATCCACGGCGCAAGCGTCACGTTCGCAGGTCAGACGGCACGTACAAAAACGCCCCGGTCTTGCGACAGGGGCGTTTCAGATGGCGGCGGAGTCAGGAAAAACCCTCGTTCAACCGGCCCGGCGCAACAGCCAGACGCCGGCCAAGGCGCAGACACCGGCCGGAATCAGCACCGCAAACAGCGGCGAGAAACCGAACACCAGGCTCGAAGGCCCCAGCAAATCCTGGACGATACGGAAGGTGAAGCCCACCAGGACGCCGGTGAACACACGCTGGCCGAGGGTCACCGAACGCAGAGGACCAAAGATGAAGGAAATCGCCATCAGTACCAGCGCCGCCGTCACCAGTGGCTGCAACACCTTGACCCAAAACGCCAGCCAGTAACGGCCATTGCTCAAGCCCTGATCCGCCAGATAGTGGATGTAACCCCACAATCCGCTGATCGACAGCGACTCGGGCGCCATGACCACGGTGTCCAGCAACTGCGGGCTCAGGGCAATATCCCAGCGCTCGACGGGGGTGGTGACCACTTCGGTGCTCTTGTCGTGGAACACCGTGGTCGTGACGTCGCCGAGTTGCCAGTGATCTTTGTCGAACTCGGCACGTTTGGCGAAGCTTGCCGACAACATGTGGCGTTCTTTATCGAAGCGATAACGCGTCACGCCGTACAGAATACCGTTGGGCTGCACGGAGTTGACGTGAATGAACTCGTCACCCTGGCGATGCCACAAGCCGTGCTTGGCGCTTTGCGCATCACCGCTGCCCTGGGCCAGCGAGCGATTGGCCTGCGCCGTGACTTCGGTGGCCGGCGCAACGTATTCGCCAATCACGACACCCACGACCATCAGGATCAGCATCGGCTTCATGACCGCCCAGACGATCCGACCGATCGACACGCCCGCGGCGCGCATGATGGTCAGTTCACTGTTGCTGGCCAGACTGCCGAGGCCAATCAGGCATCCGATCAGTGCCGCCATTGGCAACATGTCGTAAAGACGACGCGGGGCCGTGAGCAACACGTAACTGGAAGCATCCAGCAGCGTGTAGGTATCGCTGACCTCACCCATCTCGTCGATGAAGGCAAACAGCGTCGCCAGACCGAGAATGATCCCCAGTACCGCGAGGATGGCCATGAATACGCTGCTACCGATGTAGCGATCGAGCTTAACCACGGGCCACCTCCAGCGCGCTGCGGCGACTCGCCATCTTCAAGCGCAACGGCTCCCAGTAAAGCAACCCGAGACCAATGACCAGGAACAACCCGTGAACCCACCACAACCCCAGGGCATGTGGAATCTTGCCCTTGTCGAGAGCGCCGCGGGCGGCAATCAGGATGGTCAGGTAAGCCATATAAAGAAGAATCGCCGGCAGCAGCTTGAGGAAGCGGCCCTGACGCGGGTTGACCCGCGACAACGGCACCGCCATCAGGGTCACGATGAACACCAGCAGCGGCAGGGACAGACGCCATTGCAGCTCGGCGCGTGAACGTGGGTCTGTGTTGTCGAGCAAGGAACGGGTGCTCATTGCATCACGGTCGGTCACTTCGTCACTGACGTCCGGCTTTGGCAGCAATACCCCGTACTCGTCGTACTTGATCGCGCGATAGTCGGCCTGCCCCGGATTACCGTCATAGCGATAACCGTTGTCGAGAATCAGGTAGCGGTTGCCGTCCGGGCGGATTTCCTGGCGGCCCTTCTCGGCCACCAGCACGGAAATCCCGCGATCCTTCTGGTCAGAGTTGGTGTTCTTCTGCGAAATGAACACACCCGCCAGATTGACACGGTCATCGGTCAACTGCTCGGTATAGGTCACCCGGGTCCCGTCACGCAACGCCTGGAAGCGACCCGGCTCGAGGGTGTCGAACTCGGTCAGCGCATCCTGCTTGTTCAGCAGCAGCTGGAACTGATTGGCACCTTGTGGCGCCAGGCTCAGGCTCAGCCAGGCCACGACCAGCGCAACCAGCGTGGCTGGAAACAGGGTAATGACAAACAGGCGCTGCTGGCTCATGCCGGTGGCCGACAGCACGGTCATCTCGCTTTCGAGGTACAGGCGACCGTACGCCAGCAGGATCCCGAGAAACAGGCCCAGCGGCAGGATCAGCTGCAGGAAGCCCGGCAGGCGGAAGCCCATGATCAGGAACAGCGAGCCAGGATCCAGCAGGCCCGAGGCCGCCTGGGCGAGGTATTTGATGAAGCGCCCGCTCATGATGATGACCAGCAGCACGGCGCTGACGGCGCTCAAGGTCAACAGGACTTCGCGGGACAGATAACGGAAGACAATCAAACCAGACACTCCAGGGTTGTCAGGCTAAGGCGGCCAAACAAGCAAACGTATCAGACAGCCCGCAGGGCAGAGCCGCCGAAAAAGATGGCGCATTATCCTGTGATTGAGTGCGCCTGTCACTGCGCATGCTCAAGCTGGCGCTCAATGCGTTGAAGATCGTACAACCGAGGGTTGTCAGGCGCAGGGAGCGAGGTTCAAACTGCGGCCTTTGTCGCGGGCCGTGACCTGCGTCTTTCCATCTATACAAGCAAGCGTCTGTGCGTCGCCGTTTTGCCCACGCACGTTGACCATTATTCAGGGACCCGGACATGGAACTGGTTGTAAAAAGCGTTAGCCCAGAAACGTTGAAGACCGCCACGCTGGTCGTCGCCGTCGGCGAAGGCCGCAAGCTCGGCGCCGTGGCCAAACAGCTGGACGAACTGACTGGCGGTGCGATCAGCGCTGTGCTCAAGCGCGGCGACCTCGCCGGCAAAGTCGGCCAGAGCCTGTTGCTGCACAGCCTGCCGAACCTCAAGGCGGATCGCGTTCTGCTGGTAGGCGTGGGCAAGGACGAAGAGCTGGGCGACCGCCCGTTCCGCAAAATCATTGCCGGCGTCCTCAACACCCTGAAAGGCCTGGGCGGCACCGACGCCGTGCTGGCGCTGGACGAAATCGTGGTCAAGGGCCGCGACAGCTACGGCAAGACCCGCCTGCTGGCTGAAACCCTGGTGGACGGCGAATACACCTTCGACCAGTTCAAGAGCCAGAAAGCCGAACCTCGCGCCCTGAAGAAAGTCACCCTGCTGACCATCAAGGCTGCACAGGCTGAAGTCGAGCGCGCCGTGGCCCACGCCACCGCCATCGCCAACGGCATGGCCTTCACCCGTAACCTGGGCAACCTGCCGCCGAACATCTGCCACCCGACGTTCCTCGGCGAGCAAGCCAAGAACCTCGGCAAAGAATTCAAAACCCTGAAAGTCGAAGTCCTTGATGAGAAGAAGATCAAGGAACTGGGCATGGGTTCGTTCTACGCCGTGGGCCAGGGCAGCGCCCAGCCTCCGCGCCTGATCGTCATGCAATACAACGGCGGCAAGAAATCCGAGAAGCCCTACGCCCTGGTCGGCAAAGGCATCACCTTTGACACCGGCGGCATCAGCCTGAAGCCAGGCCTGGGCATGGATGAAATGAAGTACGACATGGGCGGCGCTGCCAGCGTGTTCGGCACCCTGCGTGCCGTGCTTGAGCTGAAACTGCCGATCAACCTCGTGTGCATCCTGGCCTGTGCCGAGAACATGCCGAGCGGCAACGCTTCGCGCCCGGGCGACATCGTCACCACCATGAGCGGCCAGACCGTGGAGATCCTCAACACCGACGCCGAAGGCCGCCTGGTGCTGTGCGATGCCCTGACCTACTCCGAACGCTTCAAGCCGCAAGCCGTGATCGACATCGCGACCCTGACCGGCGCTTGCGTCGTTGCCCTGGGCGCCCACACTTCGGGCCTGCTGGGTAACAACGACGAGCTGATCGGCCAACTGCTGAGCGCCGGCCAGACCGCTGACGACCGCGCCTGGCAATTGCCGCTGTTCGATGAGTACCAGGAGCAGCTGGACAGCCCGTTCGCCGACATCGCCAACATTGGCGGGCCGAAAGCCGGGACCATCACCGCTGCCTGCTTCCTGTCGCGCTTCACCAAGAACCTGAACTGGGCGCACCTGGACATCGCCGGCACCGCATGGACCAGCGGCGGCAAGGACAAGGGCGCCACTGGCCGTCCGGTTCCGTTGCTGACCCAATACCTGCTGGACCGCGCCAAAGCCTGAAACCGATGAACCGGGGTGGCGTCACTTTCGGGTGACGCCGTGCCTGGCTCAGGAACCGCAATGACCAAAGTCGACTTCTATATCCTGCCCAGCGCCGATCCTTCGGCACGGCTGGATTTCGCCTGCAAGCTCACCGAAAAAGCCTGGCGCATGGGCCACCGCATTTACCTGCACTGCAGCGATGTCGTCCAGCGCGACGACCTTGATGTGCGCCTCTGGGCGTTCAAGGGCGAAAGCTTCGTCCCTCATGGTCCCGCTGAAAGTGAACCGGACGGTTTGATTGTGCTGGGGCTCGGTGATGACTGCGGTCAGCACCAGGACCTGCTGGTCAATCTCGACCTGAAAGTGCCGGTATTCGCCAACAAATTCGCCCGCGTGGCGGAAGTGGTGGTGGAAGATCCGACGATTCGTGCGGCTGCGCGGGAGAGTTTCCGTTTCTACCGCGAACAGGGCTATCCTCTGCAAGACCACCGTTTACAGCGACTCTGAGCATTCCGATGGACACTCCGAAACCGCAGCAAAAGTCCGCGCACCTGCTGGACGACCTCGAGTCGATCCGCCAACTGCTCGGCGATGACAACCTGCAACCACCGCTGCTGACCGACACGGTCATCGACGGCGATCAGGAACAGATTCCCATGTTGTTCGAGCCTGTCGGCACTGCGCCGCAGCCGGTCGAACCGACACCACCGCCCGCTGCTGCCGCGCATCCCTCGCCGGCGGCCAGCAAAGGCCCCGACGCCCTGCTGCATCTGGACAGCGAACTGCGCGCTGCTGCGATGCTGATCATGCAAGACGTGATTGACGACTTCGCCCCGCATATTGAAACCGAGATCAAACGTCGCCTTGAAGCACGGATGGAGCGGCTTCTCAGCCAATACGAATAACACCACCATTCCAATGTGGGAGCGGGCGTTTGTGGCGAGGGGGCTTGCCCCCGTTGGAGCGCGCAGCGGTCCCGCTTTTTCGATCAGCGACACCGCATGCTTAGGTTTTGCGACTGCTCCGCAGCCGAACGGGGGCAAGCCCCCTCGCCACAGTCTAACGCCCACATTTGATCTGCGCCCTGTCCGCACCTGCTCGCCCTCTGCCCCATGCCCCGCTATACTTGCCGGCTTTTCCTGAATAAATGCCAATAGGGTCCCGCCGCGCATGGATAAGACCTACCAGCCGCACGCCATTGAAACTTCCTGGTACAACACCTGGGAGTCTGAGAATTACTTCGCCCCGCAAGGCGCGGGCGAGTCCTACACCATCATGATCCCGCCGCCGAACGTCACCGGCAGCCTGCACATGGGTCACGGTTTCAACAACGCGATCATGGACGCCCTGATCCGTTTCCGTCGCATGCAGGGTCGCAACACCCTGTGGCAGCCGGGCACCGACCACGCCGGTATCGCCACGCAAATGCTGGTGGAGCGTCAACTCGAAGCCAAGGGCCAGAGCCGCCACGACCTGGGTCGCGAGAAATTTCTCGAGAAAATCTGGGAATGGAAGGATGAATCCGGCGGCAACATCAGCCGTCAGATCCGTCGCCTCGGCTCGTCCGTAGACTGGAGCCGTGAGCGCTTCACCATGGATGACGGCCTCTCGGAATCGGTAAAAGAAGCCTTCGTGCGCCTGCATGAAGACGGCCTGATCTACCGCGGCAAGCGCCTGGTCAACTGGGACACCAAGTTGCACACGGCGATTTCCGACCTTGAAGTGGAAAACCACGACGAGAAAGGTTTCCTGTGGAACCTCAAATACCCGCTGGCCGACGGCGTCAAAACCGCGGAAGGCAATGATTACCTGATCGTCGCGACCACTCGCCCGGAAACCATGCTCGGCGACTCCGCCGTCGCGGTTAACCCGAACGACGAACGCTACAAAGCCCTGATCGGCAAATTTGTCGAGCTGCCGCTGGTCGGCCGCCGCATCCCGATCATCGCCGACGATTATTGCGACCCTGAATTCGGCACCGGCTGCGTGAAAATCACCCCGGCCCACGATTTCAACGACTACGAAGTCGGCAAGCGCCACAACCTGCCGCTGCTGAACATCTTCGACAAGAACGCCGCCGTACTGCCGGCCTGTCAGGTATTCAACCTCGACGGCACGCTGAACGAGAGCATCGACGGCAAGATCCCGGCCGAATACGCCGGCCTCGACCGTTTCGAAGCCCGCAAGCAAATTGTGGCTGCATTCGACGCCGCCGGCCTGCTGGTCAGCGTCAACGACCACGCCCTGAAAGTGCCGAAAGGCGACCGCTCCGGCACGATTATCGAGCCGTGGCTGACCGACCAGTGGTACGTGTCGACCAAGCCGTTGGCCGAGCCAGCCATTGCCGCCGTTGAAGATGGCCGCATCCAGTTCGTGCCCAAGCAATACGAAAACATGTACTTCTCGTGGATGCGCGACATCCAGGATTGGTGCATCAGCCGTCAGTTGTGGTGGGGCCACCGGATTCCGGCCTGGTACGACGAGTCGGGCAAGGTCTACGTCGGTCGCGACGAAGCCGAAGTGCGCGCCAAGAACAACCTCGGTCCGGACGTTGCGTTGCAACAGGATAATGACGTTCTCGACACCTGGTTCAGTTCGGGTCTGTGGACGTTCTCGACGCTCGGCTGGCCTGAGCAGACCGAATTCCTGAAGAAATTCCACTCCACCGATGTGCTGGTGACCGGTTTCGACATCATTTTCTTCTGGGTCGCCCGGATGATCATGCTCACCATGCATTTGGTGAAGAACGAAGACGGCACGCCGCAGGTTCCGTTCAAGACCGTTTATGTGCACGGTCTGGTACGTGATGGCCAAGGCCAGAAGATGTCCAAGTCCAAGGGCAACGTCCTGGACCCGCTGGACATCATCGACGGCATCGAACTGGAAGAGCTGGTGCAGAAACGCACCTCCGGCCTGATGCAGCCGAAACTGGCGAAGAAGATCGAGAAGCAGACCCGCGACGAGTTCGCCGACGGTATCGCCAGTTATGGCACCGACGCCCTGCGCTTCACCTTCTGCTCGCTGGCGTCCACCGGTCGTGACATCAAGTTCGACATGGGCCGCGTTGAAGGCTATCGCAACTTCTGTAACAAGATCTGGAACGCCGCGCGTTATGTTCTGGACAAGGGCGAAGACTGTGGCCAGAACGGCGAAGCCTACGAACTGTCGCTGGCGGATCGCTGGATCATCTCGCAGCTGCAACGCACCGAAGCCGAAGTGACTCGTCAACTCGACCAGTTCCGTTTCGACCTGGCGGCACAAGCCTTGTACGAGTTCATCTGGAACCAGTATTGCGACTGGTACCTGGAACTGTCCAAGCCTGTGCTGTGGGACGAAAACGCTCCGGTCGAGCGTCAGCGCGGCACCCGCCGTACGCTGGTTCGCGTTCTGGAAGTGGCGTTGCGCCTGGCACACCCGTTCATGCCGTTCATCACCGAAGAAATCTGGCAGCGCATCGCGCCGCTGGCCGGTATTCAGGGCAAGACGATCATGCTGCAACCTTGGCCAGTGGCCAATGAAGAGCGCATCGATCCGGCCGCCGAAGACGACATCGAATGGCTCAAGGAACTGATGCTCGGCACGCGTAACATCCGTGGCGAAATGAACATTGGTCCGGGCAAGCCGCTGCCGATCTACCTGAAGAACGTCAGCGCCGAAGATCAGCGTCGTCTCACCGAGAACGAAGCCCTGCTGAAGAAGCTGGCTCGCCTCGAATCCATCACTGTATTGGCTGCCGGTGAAGAAGCACCGCTGTCCGCCACCGCACTGGTTGGCGAGATGGAAGTGCTGGTACCGATGGCCGGCCTGATCGACAAGGACGCCGAACTGGCGCGCCTGGACAAGGAAATCCTGCGCTTGCAGGGCGAAGTCCAGCGTGTGGGTGGCAAGCTGTCCAACGCTGGTTTCGTCGACAAGGCTCCGGCTGAAGTCATCGAGAAAGAACGCGCCAAACTGGCTGAAGCTGAACAGGCTTTGGGCAAGCTGGCTGAGCAGCATGCGCGAATTGCCAGTCTGTAACGGCACATCGCCATGAACGAGGGAGGCCCGCAACGGCCTCCCTTTTTTGTGCCTGCCCCTTCCCCCAAACACCTCAAATCCCCTGTGGGAGCGGGCTTGCTCGCGAAGGCGGCGTTCATTCAACATTGATGTCGACTGACACCCCGCCTTCGCGAGCAAGCCCGCTCCCACATTTGATCGGCGTTGTCCGCACTTTTGTCATCAATACCGAGCCGATGTGGGACAATACCCGCCACTTTTAGCCATACCCGAATCGACAACGCCCATGAACGCCCCCCGCACACCAAAACCTGCGCGTAAAAAGCCTGATACCGCCACCCCGGCCAAAGCCGTGGAACCGCGTGAAAAGGCTAGCCTGCACCCGCGCAACCGCCATCAGGGTCGCTACGACTTCCCGGCACTGATCAAAACCACGCCGGAACTGGCGAAGTTTGTGATCATCAACCCGTACGGCAAGGAAAGCATCGACTTCGCCAGCCCCGATGCGGTGCGTGTGTTCAACCGGGCGTTGCTCAAGTCGTTTTATGGCATCGCGCATTGGGACATCCCGGCCGATTACCTCTGCCCACCGGTTCCGGGGCGTGCCGACTACGTGCACTTCCTCGCCGACCTGTTGGCCAGCGTCAACGACGGCGAAATCCCTCGCGGCGCGCCGGTCAAGGTGCTCGACATCGGCATGGGCGCCAACTGCGTCTATCCGTTGATCGGCTACAGCGACTACCGCTGGCACTTCCTCGGTTCGGAAATCGACCCGACGGCCGTGGCCGCCGCCAAAGCCATCGTGCAGTCCAACGGTCTGAACAAAGCCATTCAGTTGCGTCAGCAAAGCAATCCCAAGCACATCCTGCTGGGCCTGCTGGAACCGGGTGAACGCTTTGACCTGACCATGTGCAACCCGCCGTTCCACGCCTCGATGGACGAAGCGACCAAGGGCAGCGAACGCAAATGGCGCGCCCTGGGCCGTGCCGACCCGAAACGAAAATTGCCGGTGCTGAACTTTGGCGGTCAATCGGCTGAGCTGTGGTGTGAAGGCGGCGAAGCGCGGTTTGTGACGCAACTGATCGCCGAAAGTGCGAGTTTCCAGCACAAAGTGCTGTGGTTCAGCACCCTGGTCTCGAAGGCCTCGAACCTGCCTGCGATCCAGACTGCGCTGAAAAAAGCCGGCGTGCTGGAAAGCCAGGTGGTGGAAATGTCCCAGGGTCAGAAGCAGAGCCGCTTCGTGGCCTGGACCTTCCAGACCAAATCCGAGCAGCAGGTCTGGCGCGAGCGCTGGGCGCGCAAAAGCTAATTCAGATCAACTGTGGGAGCGGGCTTGCTCGCGAAGGCGGGGTGTCAGTCGACATCAATGTTGAATGTAACGCCGCCTTCGCGAGCAAGCCCGCTCCCACATTGGTAACAGGGTGTTTGCGGGTAAATCGCAGACACAAAAAAACCGTGCCCGGATTGCTCCGGAGCACGGTTTTTTTTTAACAAGTCTTACTTGTTAACAGCGTCGGTCAGGCCTTTGGCCACAACCAGCTTGATAACTTTCTTGGCAGCGATTTCGATGGCAGCGCCAGTCGAAGGGTTACGGCCAGTACGGGCAGGACGCTCAGTCACTTTCAGTTTGCCGATACCTGGCAGAGTGATTTCGCCGCCGTTTTCCAGCTGATCAGCAACGATTTGGCCCAGTTGGTCCAGAGCGTTACGCGCGGTGGTTTTTGGCGCGTCGATAGCTTCAGCGATGTCGGCGATCAGTTGGTCTTTAGTAAGAGCCATGTAGTGTTCCTTCCCTATCAAATTCATATGGATTGCAGAGTGCAGTGTCAGCCATCGAGCCCGATCTTCTGGATCTGGCACCCTCGGCCAATAACCACTGGATCGGGGTTATAGATACCGAAATCAGGGTTTGGTTCGACCTGACAAATGCTGAATGCACGCTTAACGCAGTGACTTCGCGCAAGACGGGGCAAAACTAGCACAGAGACGGGGAAATATCCGCCTCTAGCTACCCATTTGGTCAGCTTTATTGCTCTAAAACGGGAAAAAACTGCATAAGCGCCGCCGGTCACCCCGGATTTACCCTTCATGCCGCGCCAAAACCAGTGGTTGCGGTACACTTGGCACTTTTTCGGGGAGCACGCCCTCCTCTCTTCAATCAGCCGAGAAGCCCATGCCGATCCGTCATTGCATCGTCCACCTGATCGACAAAAAACCCGACGGCACACCTGCAGTTCTTCACGCCCGCGACTCTGAACTCGCCGAGTCGAGCGCGATCGAGAACATGCTTGCCGACCTCAACGAGAGCTATAACGCCAAACAAGGCAAGGCCTGGGGTTTCTTCCATGCCGAATCCGGCGCGCATCCGTTCAGCGGCTGGCTGAAGGAATACTTCGAGGGTGGCAAGGATTTCACGGCGTTCAGCCGGGTGGCGGTGGAACATCTGCAAAAGCTGATGGAAGAGTCGAACCTCTCGGTGGGCGGCCACGTGCTGTTCGCGCATTACCAGCAGGGCATGACCGATTACCTGGCGATCGCGCTCCTGCACCACAGTGAAGGCGTTGCAGTGACCGATCAGCTGGACGTGACCCCGTCCCGTCACCTGGATCTAGGCCAATTGCACCTGGCCGCGCGGATCAACGTGTCCGAGTGGCAGAACAACAAACAGTCCAAGCAATACATTTCGTTCATCAAAGGCAAGAACGGAAAAAAAGTTTCGGAGTATTTCCGCGACTTCATCGGCTGCCAGGAAGGCGTCGACGGCCCGGGCGAAACCCGCACCCTGCTCAAGGCCTTCAGTGACTTCGTGGAAAGCGAAGATCTGCCGGAAGAGTCCGCCCGCGAAAAGACCAAGACCCTGGTCGATTACGCCAGCAGCCAGGCCAAGCTCGGCGAGCCTATGGGCCTGGAAGAACTCTCGGAGCTGATCGACGAAGAACGCCCGAAAGCGTTCTACGATCACATCCGCAACAAGGATTACGGCCTGTCGCCAGAGATTCCGGCGGACAAACGCACCCTGAATCAATTCCGCCGCTTCACAGGCCGTGCGGAAGGCCTGTCCATCAGCTTTGAAGCGCACCTGCTGGGCTCGAAGATCGAGTATGACGAAGAAGCCGGCACGCTGATCATCAAGGGCCTGCCGACTCAGTTGACCGACCAGCTCAAGCGACGTAACTGATGCTGAACGGCATCCTCAAGAAATTCCTGCTGATCCTGCTGGTGGTCGTGGTTTACCAGAACTGGGGCAAGATCGAGCGGGTGTTCAATCCTTCGCAGGTCGTGTCCGAGCAGACGCAGGCCAAGGCCAACGTCGTGCTCTATGCCACCGACTGGTGTGGCTACTGCAAACTGACCCGGCGCTTTCTCGATCAGAAGGGCATTCCGTACAAGGAATTCGATATCGAGAAAGATACCGAGGCGCGCACGGCGTATGAGGCGTTGGGGGGTGGCGGGATTCCGATCATCGACGTGAACGGGACACTGATTCGCGGGTATGACCCGGACGCAATCCTTGCCGCACTGAAATAACTTATCCAATCCCTGTGGCGAGGGAGCTTGCTCCCGCTGGACTGCGAAGCGGCCCCAGCATTCCAATGGCTAAACCTCACCATTAGGATTTACGACTGCTGCGCAGCCGAACGGGGGCAAGCCCCCTCGCCACAGGGAAGTTGGGCGTCAGTGTTTTTCGATGCGGAACCCAAAGCGCGGAAAGTGCACATGCACCACGCCACCGCGTTCGTCTTCACGGCGCAGGATCAATTCCTCGCTGCCCGCAAACAGCAATTCACCCACCACCGGATCAACCCCGTAATCGATGGCCGCAATCTTCACCTGCTGGCCAGGCTCAAACCCGTTCGGTTCTTCGAACTGCTCATTCGGCAATGCAGCCGGCGTAGCATTACGCGCCACCTCCAGCGCCTCCGCGGACGTCATCTCGCTGGACGCACCATGGCCGAAGCCCATCACCCGCCCGAACCAGGCCGACACAGCCGGATAGGCATCAACCAGTGGTGAAGTCACCGGCGTCGCCTTGAGAAACCACAGCGAATGGGCCAGGGCAAAGTCGGCAATCGATGGCTCGCCAAACAGGAAATCACCCTGCTCGCGCTGCAGCTGTTGCTCCAGCCGCGTCATGATCGTCGGCCATTGATGTTTCGCCTGCTCGGCGGACAGCCTGGAAGCGCTGCCACCGCTGAACAGCCCGGCGCGATCGGCGAGGAATGCCTTGATCGCTTCCGGCGACAATTTGCCGAAACGCACCGCTACCGATTCCGGCTGAAACACCAGGCTGACTGCATGCTGGAACACCACCGAATCAGCCCAGGCTGCAAAGGTCGCGGCAATCATTTCCTGGCCTTCCGGGAAAAACGCCGGCAAGGCTTTTTCCTGATCCAGGCGACGAGCAATCAACGACGTATCGCAATAGATGTCCGCGCCGATCTGCAACACCGGCGTCCTGCGATAGCCACCGGTCAGTGCAGTCAGATCGGGCTTTGGCATCACCGGCGAGATGTGCACCGAGCGCCAGGACAGTCCCTTGAAGCCCAACAACAGGCGGGCCTTTTCGGCAAAAGGGGACGTCGGGTAATGATGAAGAATCAACTCGGACATGCTCGGCTCCGCCGCACGGATAAGGAATCCGCAGCTTAGCGCGCAATCGACAAGCGGCCTACAGATCTGCCTGATGGGCACTTATCAGTCAGGTTGATAAGCCCGCAGCGGCGCTCGCGACCAGACATTCCTTGGCGCTTTTCCGAAGTTTTTTGATCAGCCGTTCCTGCCGCAGCGCTTCGCTTTTATCGCGACAGATTTCTGTGTAGACGAGCGCCACGGCCGGGCTGGAGAGGAAGAACCGCGCCCCCTTGCCGCTCTGGTGAGTGGCGAAGCGCCGCACGGGGTCGTCGCTGATGCCGCAGTAAAGCGAACCATTGGCCGCGCGAACGAGGTAGACGAACCAGGGTTTGCTGACGGGCAGCACCGGTTCGGCGGCAATGTCAGAAGATTCGCTCAGGGTGCTCATGTGACGATCATGACTTGTAGGAAACAAGCCGCGATCTTATCAGCGACTGGCCTGGAATGCCTTCAGCCCCTTGAGGGCTTGAGCACGAACGGCGTTTCTGACCAGAGGCGTCCACCCCAGAATCAGCCCTTTGAAACCCAGCGCCTGCCGCGACCAGGCCCACAGGTCGAAGCTGTCGTGGTGCTCGCAAATCTTGCCGTCGCGAAACACGAAGCGCGCCTGAATGTCGTTGACCACAATGTTGCCGGTCTGGCTGAACAGATACGTCGCGACCCAGTGCGCACCGCCGGTGCGTTCGTCGGCCCGCACGTTGTCGAAGGTCAGGGAAAAGTCCTTGGCCCGAGTGGTGAGCATGCGCCACATGTCGCCGGCATCACGACCGCGCAGTTCGCCGAATGCCGGATCACTGAACACCACATCGTCGGTGTAACAGGCACTCATGGCCTCGGCATCCAGCCGCTGGAAGGCTTGGTAGAACTGGGTGATCAATGCGCGGTGGGCATCACTCATGGGCAGGCTCCGGACGTTTGAAGGATTGCCTGCACGATAGTCTGCAAACATGGGGAAGACCATGGGCATTCGTGGCGAGAATATCGGGACTGCCCCAGTGCATTGCGAACCTAATGCACCATGCCACTCTCACGGGCATAGGCAAAAAGGTCCACATCCGTGGAAATGCCCAGCCGCTGCATCGCCATGCTTTTCTGTTTGCTGATGGTCGAAACGCTGCGTTTGAAGTGACCAGCGATCTCACTGACGGTCATGCCACTGGCGAGCATTCTGACCACTTCATGCTCTTTTGCGGAAAGCACAGCGGAACTCGACTGACCCTGCGCGTCTGCCTGAAGCAGCGCGGTGCGCAACAACTCGCTGATATAACGGCGCCCTTCACCCACCGATTTGATCGCCAGGGGCAGTTCCTTTGCCGACGCGCCTTTGTCGATGATTGCCACCACGCCCAGTGCGAACGCCGCCCTCAGCGTGGTGACGCTGGCAAACATCGTGACCAGAATGATCGGCATCGTCGGGTAGCCACGTCGCACCCGGCTCAGCATTTTCAGCCCATCGGCCTGCAAGTTGCCCGGCATGCAAAAGTCGGTAATTAACAGATCACAAGGCGTCGTGCACAGCAGACTCAACAGACTGTCGGGACCCTCCGCCTCCCCTACCACCACACATGTCCGGTTCAGATCGACGAGCATTCGCATGCCGATACGAACGACCGGATGGTCGTCAGCAATGATTACGCGCATTGTCGGATTTATCCTGTTTGGTGACTGGAATGCGCGAAAAATAGCGCCGTCCGAGTCCTACCACAACGCCCTTTCCCGAGCGTAAAACCACCTCACCCAATGGAATCGGGAGCCTGGTCTTTCTCCTATGAAACAAAAAGAACCGCCCTACATTTACAAGCTACATCGGCCACACAGAAGGACTACAGACAACGCGATGCAGGAGAGCGATTTGTAGCCCGCAACGCGCTTTCTTACACCAGTCCCTCCGTTTTCGTATTAGTTGCATTCCGCATGGCGACCTCGACCGATAGATTGCGCCCTGTCCGTATAGGGCAACTCCCAATCATCGCTCATCAAGGAAGAGCCATACATGAACAAGCGTTTATCCCTTCTGACCGCGGCCTTGCTGCTGACCGTTTCCTCATCCGCCTTTGCCGCCTCCAGCACGGACCTGACGGTGAAAGGTCTGATCACTCCGAATGCATGCACGCCAGTACTGGCCGGGGGCGGCATCGCCGATCACGGCAAGTTTTCCGTACAAGACCTCAATCCCGACAAACACACTTACTTGCCTGAAATAATCATGCAAATGACAGTGAGCTGCGATGCGGCTACGCCGTTTGCCATAAACCCGATTGATAACCGTGCAGGCACGAGCACTGCGGGCAATTACTTTGGCCTGGGGCTGATCAATACCAACGAAAAGCTGGGCCACTTTCGCGTTATTCCGCGCAATGTGATGGCGGACGGCACCCACGCTCAAGCCATTCTCTCCACTGATGGCGGCGAGACCTGGCTTAAGGAAGGGTCGACAGCATTCTGGGGGGCCAACAACATCTGGAGTGTCAGTGCTCTGGGTGCCGACATTGCTCCAATCGCGATGAAGGATTTGAGCCTTGATTTACGTGTGCGTACCGGTATCGCCCCCACCAACAGCCTGACCCTGACCGATGAAGTCACACTCGACGGCTCCGCAACCCTCCAGATCAAATACCTGTAACCCTCCGTCATCAACGGGCAACGCCCGACACACGGCGTTGCCCGCCCACTCAAAGGACGACCCATCATGGAAAGATGCTCCTTCGCTCTATTGGCTCCACTGTTATTCGTCTGTGCCCCCATGGCCCTCGCCTCCAGCAGTACAGAGTTGAGCGTCACCGGCCTGATCACCCCCAGCGCCTGCACACCCAGCCTGTCCGGCGGCGGCATCGTCGACCATGGCAAAGTCACGGTGAAAGACCTGAGACCGGACCAACCCACGGCCCTGGAAAACGGCACGCTGTATCTGGAGGTGAATTGCGATGGCGCCACGCCGTTTACCCTGACGACGATCGACAACCGCGAAGGCACTTCCGCCATCCACCCCAATAGTCACGGGCTGGGCGTCATCAACGACGATCAGAACCTGGGCAGCGTTGCACTGGGCCTGTTCGATACGGTGGCCGATGGGGTTGCGGTGAAAACCATCATTTCCCTCAACGACGGTGCTACTTGGCGAGTGTCCTCCTACCTGGGGCACGCTGGCCGGACCGCGTTCGCGGCATTGAACGACCTCGGCACACCGATCGCCATCAAGAATTTGCGCGCACGGCTCACGGCGTTCACCACCATCGTGCGCGCAAATGACCTGACGCTGACCGATGAAATCCCCATCGACGGGTACGTCACCGTGCAACTGAATTACTGATCGACCGGTGTTCCCGGCTCCATTTTTTTTGAACATTCAACGAGACACGTCATGACGATGTTTTCCAAAGTCACCCGTCATCTGTTCCATTCAGGCATCGGCGCATTCGCCCTGCTGCTGAGCGCACACGCCGAGGCCGACGGCATGGTGCCGAACACTTCGGTGGTTATCGTCAACGAGGCCGATGGAGAAGCGTCCGTGTCCGTGACCAACACCGATTCCAACCTGGCGTTGATGCACGTCACCCTCGAAGACATTGCCGAAGACCGTGAGTCTCTGGTGTTCGTGACGCCACCACTGGCGCGTGTCGAAGCGGGTAAAACTCAATTGGTGCGGTTCATTCTGCAATCGGAAAAACCCCTGCTCACTCAGCGTTTGAAACGGGTGATCTTTGAAGGCATCCCCCAGGGCAAAGCCCCCGCCGAGGCCGGTCAGGCACGGGTCGGCGTGACTGTGCGGCAGAATTTGCCGGTGATCCTGCACCCCAAAGGCCTGGCCCCCAATCGCACGCCATGGACCGACCTGCAATGGTCGCTGAAGGACGGTCAACTGACCGTGCGCAACGACACGCCTTATGTGGTGCGTCTGGGCCAGGAAGTGCAATTGTTGCCGGCGGCGGGCAACGCGATGCTGCCGAAAACCTACGTGCTGCCCGGTGAGCACATCAGCATCAAGGTCGCCGAGGGCGCCGCCACGCAGGTGCGTTTTCAACCGGCGACGGTCTACGGCTTTGCAGTGCCGCATTACGAGGCGCCCATCAAGTCCTGAACCACCCTGACGGCGTCCTCGAGGAACGATGAGCGCCAATGTTTCAGGCGACGGCTACTTGGCCGTTGCCAGAGGCGCCCCTGTAACCGCACGCCGCAATAACCCAAGTGATCCTGATGAACACAGTATCGAATTACCGTGATGGCGAAGCCGTGCCCGTTATTCGGGTCGGCGCTCGCCCTCATCCATGGCAGCGAACCACATTGGCGTTGCTGCTGAGCAACGCGCTGATGATGTTCGACGCCTACGGTGAAGTGTCGATGCCCGCGTCGTTCGACAAAGACACATTACTGCAGCGCGGTATCGATCCGGCGCTGGCGACGCTGCTGATGCAGGCACCGCAGTTCACGGCCGGCCGCCACCCGGTCACGCTCATCGTCAACGGCCAGCGTCATGGCCGGGTCAATATCACATTCGATCGCGAAGGTGCGCTGTGCTTCGATCGCGCACTGCTCGATGCAGCGAACCTGAAGGTGCCCGATCGTTTGCTGGACGATGGTCCATGCCACGATTTTCTTGGCAGCGCTTCTCAGACCGTCATCGAACCCGACCCCGCGAGCCTTGCCCTGTCGTTGATCGTGCCCACCGACGCAATACGCCCCAGTGCCCGGGATTTTTCCGGCTATCAAACCGGTGGTGTCGCCGGTTTGATCAACTACGACGTCACCGGTTTGCACAGCCGTTCCACCGACAGCACCAGCCGCTACGCCTCGGCCAACACCGAACTCGGCTTCAATGCCGGTGACTGGATCGTGCGCAGCCGTCAGGTGCAGACCTGGCAGGACGACGTGTCCACAACGACTCATATTGCGGCATACGCCCAGCGTACTTTCGCCAGCCAGGAAGCGGTGCTGCAGGCGGGTCAGATCAACCTCTACAACCCAGTTCTCGCCGGTGCGCAGATAACCGGCGTGCAAGTGCTGAATGAACAGGCACTGCAGGTCGAAGGGCAAAGCGCGGTCATTGAAGGGATCGCCAACAGTCAGGCCCAGGTCGAGGTCCGGCAAAACGGTTCACTGATCCATTCCACGGTGGTGCCCGCCGGCCCGTTCGCGCTCACCAACGTGCGGCGGCTCAACACGCGCTCCGACGTGGAAGTCACGATCAAGGAGACCGATGGCAGCGAGCGCCGTTTTACCGTGCCGGCCGCGATGTTGGGGGTCGGCTTGCCAGCGCCCGGATATTCGCTGGGCGCCGGTCAGGTGCGCAATGTCGGTGACGCGCAGGGTGGCGATCCCTGGGTTATCAGCGGCGGATGGAGCGGTGCGCTCACCCCGCAAGTGTTGCTCAGCGCCGGCCTCACCGGCGCCACCGACTATCGCGCGGCGGGTGCCGGCGTCGGCCTGTTGCCCTCGCCTGTTACCCAGGTGCAAGCCACGCTGACCGGCGCGGACGCCGTTGGTAAACAAAACAGTCAGGGACTTCAGGCTGACCTGAGCGTCTCGCACCGATTGAGCGATCAGTGGGCGCTCAATGCCGGCAGTTCTTACCGAACCAAGGGTTACCGTGAACTGGAAGAGGCGGTGTTCGTCAGCACGTCCGACAACAGCCAATCCCTTTACCGCGATCAGCAAAGCGCGGCCCTGTCATGGTCGCATCCATGGCTCGGCGCCTTCAGCAGCGGCTTCAGCCGGTCCAGTTCCTTCGACGGCCAAAGCAGCAGCCGCGCGCTCGCGTCATGGGGCACCAGCATCGCTGGCGTATCCATCTCGGCGACCGCCGAATGGCAGCTCAGCGGTTCGAACGGCAACGATGACAGCGTCTACCTGAACCTCAGCATTCCGCTGGGCGAAAACCGCCGGGCACGCAGCTGGGTACGCAGCTCCGCCGGCGAATTCCGTAGCGGCGTCGGCTTGAGTGAACAGGTCAACGATCAACTGGGTTACCGGGTTGGCGTCGAACACGACACGGGCGATAAACAGGTGCAATCCACGGCCGGCGTATCGCTGCTGCCGCGCTACACCCAGCTCGATCTCAATTACACCCGCACAGATGCCGAGCGCTCCAGCTACCAGGCCAGCGCTCGCGGTGGCGCCGTGCTGCACGGCGGTGGCGTGACGCTGTCGCCGTACCCGGTGAGCGACACCTTTGCGTTGCTGTCGGTCGGTGACATGGGCTCCATCAAAGTGTCGACGCCCAGCGGTCCGGTGTGGACTGACTGGCAAGGTCAGGCGGTGATCCCGCAAGTGACGGCTTACGGCAAAAGCCCGGTGGAAGTCGACACCAAAACCCTGCCCCGCAACGCCGACATTCACAACGGGCTGGCGGTAATTTCGGCCGGTCGCGGCGCCGTCGACAACGTTGAATTCGGCATCACGATGACCCGTCGGGCCTTGCTCAAGGCCACCACCGCCAACGGCGCGCCCCTGCCTCGCGGTGCCTCCGTGAACACCGCGGATGGCGAGTTCGTGACCCTGGTGCAGGACGGCGGTCTGGTGTTTTTACCCAACGCTCTCGACCGCCGTGCGCTGTGGATCAGCGCGCCGGGGCTGGAGCGTTGCGAGCTGCGTTTCGAACTGCCCACCGACGCCGACGCCAACGCGTACTACGAAACCGCCCCTGCCAAGTGCCGAGCCCTCTGAGGATAACTTCATGAACCTGTCTCGCTATCTGCTGCTGACCCTCGCACCCCTGGCATTGAGCGGATTCATCCCGCAGGCCAAGGCGTCCACGGACGACTGCCATTTCAACCTGAGCCAGTCGGTGCTCGATTACGGGCTGATGAACCGGGCGATACGGCCTGATGCCGCACCGCAGCGCAACCTCGGTGAACGCCAGCTCAGCCTGACCCTGAGCTGTGCGCAGCCCATCGACATGAGCCTGTTCTACCGGGCGATGGCCGCGACCGCCGGACGCTTTCACTTTGCCGAACGCGGCAGCTATCAGATGCGTATTCGCGATGCCGTTCTGGATGGCCAATCGGTCGATATCGGGTTGATTGTCGGGGTCGGACAGCCGCCGGCAGAAACGGCGTCGAGCCTGATCTGGCATCCGGAGCACGGGGTCGTCCCGGTGCAGGCCGGCGTGCCCGTACAGGGTCGCAGTTTCTCGGCGCAGCTTGAGCTGACGGCCTGGGTTCAAGAGCAAGGCATGCAGGTGCGTGACGCGGTGACCTGGGAAGCCTTCGGGGTGTTCGACGCCGCCGGACTCACCCGCGAGGCAACCTTGCGCGCCCGCTTCGCTCCGGCGGCCTGCGAACCGGTGCTGTCCAACGGCGGTGTGTTCGACTTCGGCACCCTGTCGAAAAAAGACCTGCACGCCGACAAGGACACCCACTTGCCGCCCAAGTCGTTGACGCTGATGGTCGGCTGCGACGCGCCGACGTCCTTCGCCTTGATCATGCATGACAACCGCTCAGGCTCGGCGACGCTCGACAGCGAGATCGACTACGGCCTGGGCAAGGACAGCCGCGGCAACAGGATCGGGCGTTTTTCACTGCTCGTGGACCCGGACTACGCCCATGCCGACGGCTTCGCCCGCCTCTATCGAACCGAGTCCAGCAGCGCCGGCACGACCTGGAGCACCGGCAGCGCCAACCCGCTCGCCATCGGCAAAAGCCGTTACCTGGCGTTTACCGACAACGCCGGCAGCGGCGCCGGCCCGGTGCTGATCCAGAACCTGAGCACCACGGTGACCGTCGACGCCGTCATCGCCCCCACCAACAGCCTGGACCTGAGCAGCGCCATCGACCTCGATGGCGCGGGGACGATCGAGATTATTTACCTGTAACACCCAACCCGATCCTGCTGGATCCGGGGCGCACTCGAGCGTCTCGGAGCAGACAGGGCACAACCTGAGAAGTGAGTAAACAATGATTAAAAAGTACTTTGCAGCACTCTCCGCCACTGCGCTGATTGGCGTTGCGCCTTATGCACTGGCGGCCTCAAGCACTGATTTGACGGTGACGGGTCTTATCACCCCAAATGCTTGTACCCCTTCGTTGTCCGACGGGGGACTGGTCGACGTCGGCAAGGTGGAGGTAAAAGACCTCAATCCAACACAGTACACAGTAGTCGGCAGACAACCGATGCAATTGACGGTTGCGTGTGATGCGTCAACTCTATTTGCACTAAACGGTATAGATAACAAAGCCGGGACATCATCGTCCGACTTGTATTTCGGATTGGGCCTGACCAGCAATAATGAAAAAATTGGTTACTTCACGCCATTGATCCGAAGCGCGCTTGCGGACGGACAGCCTGCACACTCGATCAGATCGATTGATAACGGTGCGAGTTGGCACCGCATCTATCAGATTCTTAAGAATAGCCTCACATCGACAAGCGTTGTTGGCACTCTCATTCCAATCGCCGTGAAGGACCTCACTGTGGAACTGACGGTTCAAACCGTTATTGCCCGCGCCGACAGCCTCACCTTAACCGACGATGTTGCTATCGACGGTTCAGCCACATTTGAAATGAAGTACCTGTAAGCCGTGCACCTTGCCCGAGGTCCTGCTTCGGGCAAGGACTGATTCCGCTCACCCGACAAAGCGAAACTGTTCCATGACAAAAATTCCACACGCTCTGACCATGACGTTCATCGTCCTGACGGCGCCGCTCACCTTCGCCGCCTCGTCGACAGACCTGACGGTCACTGGCCTCATCACCCCACTCGCCTGCACCCCGATGCTGTCAAACAGCGGTCTCGTCGACTACGGAAAAATCTCCCGGCAGGACCTGAACGTCGACAAACGCACACGACTGCGTGACCAGACACTCGACCTCAACATTCAGTGCAATGCGCCCACGCGTTTTGCCCTGCTGATGCGCGACAACCGCGACGGCTCGGCCATCGTCAACAGCGAGATTTACTACGGCCTGAACCACGATCACAGCCACAATAAAATCGGCTTGTATTCGCTGAATTTCGATCCGGCCAGCACGGTGGTGGACGACCTGACGCAGGTCTATCGAACCGACTCGACCACGGGCGGCAAAGCCTGGAGCCCGTCGAACAGCCAGGCCATTCCGATTGGCTCCCGAAGCTATCTCGGCTTTACCGACAGCGCCGGCAGCAGCGCCGGCCCGATTGCCATTCGCACTCTGACCAGCCGGGTGACGGTCGAAACGGTCATCGCGCCCACCTCCGAACTGGACCTGAGCACCGAGGTGCAGCTCGACGGCTCGGCGACCCTGGACGTTGTTTACCTGTAGTTCAGACCTTTTCGCTCACCACCTGCACGTACAGAGAACGTCCGGCGCCGAGGCCAGCCACGATTGCGCCAAGGCCAATGACGCCGAAGATCCAGCCCAGCGCCGTCCAGCCGCCGGTCCAGTCATGCACGATACCGACCGCGAACGGCCCCATCGAGGCCAGGGTGTAACCGAATCCCTGAGCCATGCTCGACAGGTTGGCCGCGACATGCGAGTCCCGCGAGCGCAGCACGATCAGGGTCAACGCCAGGCTGAACGTAGCGCCCTGTCCCAGGCCGAGCAGAATTGCCCAGCCCCACAGGCCTTCGATCGGTGCGTAGAGACAGCCGAACAGGCCGCCGAGGGTCATCAGCATCACCACTACAATGGCCAGTCGCTGATCCTTGCCGCGTGTCGCCAGCCAAGGCGCCGCGAGAGAACTGGCCAATTGGACGATCACCGATCCTGACAGCACCAGACCGGCCTGGGTTGGTGTCAGCCCGCGACCGATCAGGATTGACGGCAACCAGCCAAATACGATGTACGCCAGGGACGATTGCAGGCCCATGTACAACGTCACTTGCCAGGCCAGCGGATCACGCAACAGTCCGCGAACCCGATACGCGACGTTGTGCGCGCCATGTTTCTGGCCACCCACTTGCGGCAGCCAGAAGATCGCCGCCACCAGCGCCGGCACCACCCAGAAACCCAGACCCATGGCCCAGCTCTGGTCGAAATGCTCACTCAGCGGCACGGTGGCGCCGGCGGCCATCGCGGCCCCCAGGCACAGCGCCATGGTGTAGACGCCGGTCATGGTGCCGGCCTGTTTCGGGAAGTCGCGCTTGACGATGCCTGGCAACAACACACCGATCACACCGATGCTCGCACCGGCCAGCACGCTGCCGGCAAACAAGCCGATCTCGCCAAACGAACTGCGCAAAATGATCCCGCCCGCCAGTGTCAGCAGAATCCCCAACACCACTCGCTCGGCGCCAAAACGACGCGCCAGCACCGGTGCCAGTGGCGCGAACAGACCGAGGCAGAGCACCGGCAATGTGGTCAGCAAACCGGCTTGGGCCGCCGACAACCCAAGGGTCTTAGAGATCTCGCTGAGCATCGGCGCCATGCTCGACAGCGCTGGACGCAAGTTCAACGCCACCAGGATCAGCCCCAGCAGCAACAGCCATGGCCGACGCAGAATCGGGTGACTTTGCTGGACGTGTTCGTCATCGGCCTCGGCGTCGATCAGCAACTCTTCGAGCTCCGCCGTGCGCTTGGGTTGCGTGAGATTACTATCGCTGCTGGACATGGATTTCTCGGTTTCAAGGTTCATTGATCAATTGCCTCGACAGGGCTTTGGCCCGTTCCGGGTCGCGTTGCTCGACGGCATCCAGCAGTTCGATGTGCAGGTCGAACACTTCCTGGCGTCGCGGGGTGATGTTCAAGGTCTGGCGCAACTGCGCACCGATGACGCTCGAGAAATAGCGATACAACTCGCTGAGTGTCGGGTTGTGCGCGGCGTCCACCAGACGGCGGTGGAACACCAGGTCGCAGGCGATGTAGCTGTCGAGATCACCGTGGTAGTGGCTGCCGCTGACACCGAGCGCTTCGCGCAAGGCCAGCAGGTCTTCGTCTGTTCGGCGCAGTGCCGCGAGGCCGATGGCTTCGACTTCAAGGATGTGCCGCGTCTCACGAGCCTGCTCGTGGGAGCAACGGGACAAGGCTTTCATGGTGTCCAGCGGATCGATGACGGCCCGCAGGTAGCTGCCGTCGCCCTGACGGATGTCGATCAATCCGGAAAACGCCAACACGCGCATGGCTTCACGCACGGTATTGCGGCTGATGCCCAGCTCGGTCGCCAGTTCTGGCTCGGTGGGCAGACGTTGGCCGACGACCCAGATGCCTTGCGTGATGCGCAGGCGTAGCTGGTCCAGCGCTTGATCGACCAAGGATCGCTTGGTCAATGGAGAAATGTCTGACATGGAATTCGCCCTTTCATCCAATCATAGGATGAATTTTCTGACATGTTAGTCAGCTACGCGTAGGACGGCAACCGCCTACGGTCAGGGGGAGGGAAATGGAGCGGGATATTTGATGAGTCAAAATTACTTAGGGTAATTTCAGGGATAGGTGCAAGATTTCTGGTGCTGATGCGCTTGCTTGATCGCTACCCGCATTTGCTCGCCGATGCGCGAAATTTGGGCGAAGACGCAGACTTGAGAGGTTTCAAGGACATCGTTCACAAAGAACATTAACGGTCACTGTGCCCTGAACAGCACACACAAAAAACCCGGCACAAGGCCGGGTTTGTTTTACCTGTCAGCCGACATCAATGCAAAATCTGGCTCAAGAACATCTTGGTCCGCTCATTCTGCGGGTTATCGAAGAAATCGTTCGGCGCGGCCTGTTCAACGATTTCACCCTTGTCCATGAAGATCACGCGGTTGGCCACGGTCCGGGCGAAGCCCATTTCGTGGGTTACGCAGAGCATGGTCATGCCGTCTTCAGCCAGACCGATCATGGTGTCCAGCACCTCTTTCACCATCTCGGGGTCGAGTGCCGAAGTCGGTTCGTCGAACAGCATGATTTTCGGTTTCATGCACAGCGCGCGGGCAATCGCCACACGCTGTTGCTGGCCACCGGACAGTTGCCCCGGGAATTTATGCGCCTGCTCCGGAATGCGTACGCGCTCCAGGTAATGCATGGCGATTTCCTCGGCCTGGCGCTTGGGCATTTTGCGCACCCACATTGGCGCCAGGGTGCAGTTCTGCAGGATGGTCAGGTGCGGAAACAGATTGAAGTGCTGGAACACCATGCCGACTTCACGGCGCACCGTTTCGATCTGCTTGAGGTCGTTGGTCAGTTCCACGCCATCAACCACGATGCGGCCCTGCTGGTGTTCTTCCAGTCGGTTGAGGCAACGGATGGTGGTGGACTTGCCGGAACCCGACGGGCCGCACAACACAATACGCTCGCCCTGTTTCACGTTCAGGTTGATGTCTTTCAACACGTGAAACTGGCCGTACCACTTGTTCACGCCCTGCATCTGAATAATGCCTTCAGGGCTCACTGTCTTTTTGATTGCTTCGCTCATTACAGAACTTCCCAAATTAGGTAGCGACTTAGCGCTTGTGCCCAGTGTCGAGCTTGCGTTCCAGATGCATGGAATAGCGCGACATACCAAAACAGAAAATCCAGAACACCAGGGCCGCGAACACATAACCTTCAGTGGCCATGCCCAGCCATTTCGGGTCGGCGGCGGCTTGTTTGACGCTGTTGAGCAGGTCGAACAGGCCGATGATGATCACCAGGCTGGTGTCCTTGAACAGCGCAATGAAGGTGTTGACGATGCCAGGGATGACCAGCTTCAGGGCTTGCGGCAGGATCACCAGGCCCATGCTGCGCCAGTAACCGAGGCCCATTGCTGCGGCCGCTTCGTACTGACCTTTGGGGATCGCTTGCAGACCACCGCGCACCACTTCGGCGACGTAGGCCGACTGGAACAGGATCACGCCGATCAGTGCCCGCAGCAGCTTGTCGAAGCTCATGCCTTCGGGCAGGAACAACGGCAGCATCACCGACGACATGAACAGCACCGTGATCAACGGCACGCCGCGCCAGAATTCGATGAAGGTCACGCAGACCACACGAATTGCCGGCATGTTCGAACGACGCCCCAGCGCCAGGACGATACCCAGCGGCAAAGCGCCAGCGATACCGACGGTCGCGATCACCAGGGTCAGCATCAAGCCGCCCCATTGGCTGGTCGCCACCTGAGTCAGGCCGAAGATGCCGCCATGCAGCAGGAAGTAGGCAATGATCGGGTACAGCACCAGGAAACTCAGCGCGTACACCGCTTTGCGATGAAAGCGCGAGATGAACAACGGTGCCACGCCGATGACCGCCAGCCACACCGTCAGGTCGACGCGCCAGCGCAGCTCCGGCGGGTAGTAGCCGTACATGAACTGGCCAAAGCGCTGTTGGATGAACACCCAGCAGGCGCCCTCCTTCGTGCAGTCGGCGCGCGTGGTGCCGACCCAGTTGGCGTCCAGGATTGCCCAATGCAGGATCGGCGGCACTACCAGGTAAATCAGATAGAACGCGAACAGGGTCAGCAGGGTATTGAGCCAGCTGGAGAACATGTTCGCGCGCATCCATGCAATCACACCGATGCTGCTGCTCGGTGGAGGCATGTCAGGTTTGAATGTATGAGTACTCATGCGCTATTCCTTACCGCTCGATCAGCGCAATGCGCTTGTTGTACCAGTTCATCAGCAGGGAAATGCTGATACTGATCGCCAGGTACACGCTCATGGTGATCGCAATCACCTCGATCGCCTGCCCGGTCTGGTTCAGCACCGTACCGGCAAACAACGACACCATTTCCGGGTAGCCGATACCGGCCGCCAGCGAGGAGTTCTTCGCCAGGTTCAGGTATTGGCTGGTGAGCGGTGGAATGATCACGCGCAGGGCTTGCGGGATGATCACCTTGCGCAGGGTCGGACCGTTGCGCAGGCCGAGCGAGTGCGCCGCTTCGGTCTGGCCGTGGCTGACCGACTTGATGCCCGAACGCACGATCTCGGCGATGAACGCCGCGGTGTATACGGTCAGGGCCAGGGTCAACGCCAGCAGTTCCGGGATCAGCACCCAGCCACCGACGAAGTTGAAGCCCTTGAGCTCCGGCAACTCCCAGTGCAGTGGCGCACCGAAGATCAAGGCGCACAGCGCCGGGATCACCAGGAACAGCGCCAGGCCGACCCAGAACTTGTGGAACGGAACACCGGTCTCTTCGAAGCGTTTGGTGGCCCAGCGGCTCATCAGCACGATGGCGACAATGGCCACGACAATGCTCGCCACAAATGGCCAGAACCCGTCCGCCGTCAACGCGGCCGGCATGTTCAGGCCACGGCTGCTGACGAAGAAGGTGTCGCCGAAGTTATGGCTGTTGCGCGGCCCCGGCATGGTCAGGAACACCGCGAAGTACCAGAACAGGATTTGCAGCAGCGGCGGAATGTTGCGGAAAACTTCCACATAAACAGTCGCCAGCTTGGCGATGATCCAGTTCTTCGACAGTCGTGACACGCCGACGATGAACCCGAGGATCGTCGCCAGGATCACGCCGATGAAGGTCACCAGCAGCGTGTTGAGCAGGCCGATGACAAACACCCGGGCATAACTGTCCGATTCGGTGTAGTCGATCAGGTGTTGAGCGATGCCGAAACCGGCACTGCGCTCCAGGAAACTGAAACCGGAGGTAATGCCCCGGTGTTGCAGGTTGGTCTGCGTGTTATCGAACAGATACCAGCCCATCGAGACCACCGCCACAATGGTGATGATCTGAAACAGCCACGCACGCACTTTGGGATCGCTGAGGCTGAGCCTCTGCTTTGGTGCGCCGATTGAATTTTGCATGAAGTGCCCCGGATGTAATGGAACAGAACATCACCCGGTGGTTGGCCCACCGGGTGATAGAACCATCAGCGCACTGGTGGTGCGTATTGAATGCCGCCGTTGGTCCACAGGGCGTTCATGCCACGGTCGATTTCCAGCGGAGTGCTCTTGCCGAGGTTTTTCTCGAAGACTTCACCGTAGTTGCCGACCTGGCTGACGATCTTGACGACCCAGTCCTTCGGCAGTTTCAGGTCCTTGCCGTACTCACCATCAGCGCCGAGCAGACGGGCAACGTCAGGGTTTTTAGTCGACTTGGCTTGTTCAACCACGTTTTTGGAGGTCACGCCTGCTTCTTCGGCGTTGAGCATGGCGTAGCCAACCCAACGAACGATGGCCAGCCATTCGTCGTCGCCGTTACGCACGACCGGACCCAGAGGTTCTTTGGAAATGGTTTCCGGCAGAACCACGTAGTCTTTCGGCGAAGCCAGCTTGCTGCGCTGTGCGTAGAGCTGGGATTTGTCGGAGGTCAGCACGTCGCAACGACCGGATTCCAGCGACTTGGCGCTTTCATCGGAGGTGTCGAAAGTGATCGGGGTGTACTTCAGGTTGTTGGCACGGAAGTAGTCGGACACGTTCAGCTCGGTGGTGGTACCGGCTTGAATGCAGATGGTTGCACCGTCCAGTTCCTTGGCACTTTTCACGCCCAGCTTGCTGTTGGCCAGGAAGCCCACGCCGTCGTAGTAAGTGATGAAGCCAGGAAACTTCAGGCCCATGCCCGCGTCACGGGAGCTGGTCATGGTGGAGTTGCGCGACAGCATGTCGATTTCGCCGGATTGCAGAGCGGTGAAACGCTCCTTGGCATTCAACTGGCTGAATTTGACTTTGTTTGCATCGCCGAACACTGCAGCCGCCACGGCGCGGCAGTAGTCAGCATCGATACCAACAATCTTGCCAGTGGAGTCTGGAACCGAGAAGCCCGGCAGACCATCACTGACACCGCACTGTACGAAACCTTTCTTCTGCACTGCATCCAGGGTTGCACCCGCCTGAGCGAACCCACTGATACCGAGTACTGCGGCTGCAGTCACGATAGCCAGGGTGGATTTCAACATCTTCATTCAAACCTCCAGTTTTGCTCTTGTTGTGTCGGAGCTTGAGTCCTGCCGCACCCTTTTGAGGCGTAATCGACCCGAGTTGGCTTTTTTTGGGGTCAACCGACGTAGGACCTGCGCTATGAGTCTAGTAGGAGAAAATCCACATCATGGATAACTCACTTCTCACCAATCGGCCGAACGGGCTGTAGCCCTTTCACGTTCGCGAAGCCCGTAGCGGCCACTGGCGAACATCCATCACCGGATTCTTTGCTATCCCGCCGTCAGCAGTACACTGATAGTGTTACCGCAAGGGGCGAGATGGGTTGCACCGCTTTCTCATAGCAAAGCCCGTACCAGACCGCTCGCTGAACCGATTGCGCGACAGGTCAATAGCAAAACTTGTAGCCTTGCGACATCTTCTTAACTGATCAACCTGAGGCGCACTGGGATCTCGCACCCAATCAGAGCGCACGCACAACAATGGAGCAGCCATGACCGAGCCCCTTATTCTTGAACCCGTAAAGCCCGTAGACGCTTGCGTTATCTGGCTGCACGGCTTGGGCGCCGACCGCTACGACTTCCTGCCGGTGGCCGAAGCCCTGCAGGAAAGCCTGTTGACCACGCGCTTCGTCCTGCCCCAGGCGCCCACCTGCGCCGTCACTATTAATGGTGGCTACGAGATGCCGAGCTGGTACGACATATTGGCCATGAGCCCGGCGCGTGCGATCAACCGCGAGCAGCTGGAGGAGTCAGCGCAACGAGTCATTAAATTGATCGAAGTGCAGCGAGCCGTTGGAATAGACGCCTCGCGGATTTTTCTCGCAGGCTTTTCACAGGGTGGCGCCGTGGTGTTACACACCGCTTTCCTGAAGTGGCAGGGGGCGCTGGGTGGCGTACTTGCCCTCTCTACCTACGCGCCGACGTTCAGCGATGCACTCGAGCTTTCCGCCAGCCAGCAGCGTATTCCCGTGCTGTTTTTGCACGGTCAGTACGATGACGTGGTGCAAAACGCCATGGGCCGCTCTGCGTATGAGCATTTGAAGCAGCGTGGTGTCACCGTGACATGGCAGGAATACCCAATGGGCCACGAAGTGTTACCCGAAGAAATTCGCGATATCGGCACCTGGCTCGCCGAGCGCTTGCGTTAAAAGCCTTCCTTTGATCATCCCGCTACGCCGCGCCCGTTTCTTGCATTACACTGGCCGGCGTACATTCCTTAACCAATTGATGAGATGACCGTGCTCAAAGCACTCAAAAAGATGTTCGGTAAAAGCGAGGTTGAGCAGCTCGCCCCAGTCGCCAGCGCTCCGTCTCACATCCCCAGCCACCGCACCGACGGTCATCAGCCTGGCCGGACCGCTGCCGTAGCGGCACCGAAACACGAGCCAGTGACCACACCGGCCGCCCCTCCTGTCGAGGTCATCGCAGCGGAACAACCGCTCAGCGAAGCTCCAAAACCTGCAAAACCACGTCGTGAACCGAAGCCAAAAGCGCCGGTTATCCCTTGGAAACTCGAAGACTTCGTCGTCGAACCACAGGAAGGCAAAACCCGCTTCCACGATTTCAAACTCGCCCCCGAACTGATGCACGCCATCCAGGACCTGGGCTTTCCGTACTGCACGCCGATCCAGGCGCAAGTGCTGGGCTTCACCCTGGCGGGCAAAGACGCCATCGGTCGCGCCCAGACCGGCACCGGCAAAACCGCCGCGTTCCTGATTTCGATCATCACCCAACTGCTGGAAACCCCGCCGCCGAAAGAGCGCTACATGGGTGAACCGCGGGCACTGATCATCGCGCCAACCCGCGAACTGGTGGTGCAGATCGCCAAGGATGCGGCCGACCTGACCAAGTACACCGGCCTCAACGTCATGACGTTTGTCGGCGGCATGGACTTCGACAAGCAGCTCAAGCACCTCGAAGCCCGTCACTGCGACATCCTCGTGGCCACTCCGGGCCGCCTGCTCGACTTCAACCAGCGCGGCGACGTGCACCTGGACATGGTCGAAGTGATGGTGCTGGACGAAGCCGACCGGATGCTCGACATGGGTTTCATCCCACAAGTGCGTCAGATCATTCGCCAGACGCCGCCGAAGAACGAGCGTCAGACGCTGCTGTTCTCCGCGACCTTCACCGAAGACGTGATGAACCTCGCCAAGCAATGGACCACCGACCCGTCGATCGTCGAGATTGAGTCGCAAAACGTGGCCAGCGAAAACGTCGAGCAGCACATCTACGCCGTTGCCGGTGCCGACAAATACAAACTGCTCTACAACCTGGTCAACGACAACGGTTGGGAGCGGGTGATGGTGTTCGCCAACCGCAAGGATGAAGTGCGCCGCATCGAAGAACGCCTGGTGCGCGATGGCGTCAACGCCGCGCAACTGTCCGGCGATGTACCGCAACACAAGCGCATCAAGACCCTGGAAGGTTTCCGCGAAGGCAAGATTCGCGTGCTGGTCGCCACTGATGTCGCCGGTCGCGGCATTCACATCGACGGCATCAGCCACGTGATCAACTTCACCCTGCCGGAAGTTCCGGACGACTACGTACACCGTATCGGTCGTACCGGTCGCGCCGGTGCCGATGGCGTGTCCATCAGCTTTGCCGGTGAAGACGACTCCTACCAGCTACCGTCCATCGAGGCGTTGCTGGGCCGCAAGATCAGCTGTGAAACACCTCCGACGCATCTACTGCGGGCGGTTGAGCGCAAACGCCCGTAACCGGGAGTTTGCAGAAAGAGGCGCAGCCGGAAACGGACTGCGCTTTTTTTTCGCCTCGCTTTTTACAAGCGCTTGCCCAACACAACTAAAAGTCCATAATGGACAAATTAGTTTACTTGCAGCTTCCGGAGCCGACCATGTCCAGTACGCCTTATGTGATCACCCAGCCTCAGGCCCGCGAACTGCTGGCGAAGATCGACGTGCCGCAGATCCTGCGCAAGCTGTTCCGCGACTTGGCGGCCGGGCAAGCGGTGCAACCGGCGCAGCAACTGGTGGAATTCCCTCAGGGTGCCGGCGATTTCATCAACTACCTCGGCGTGCTGGCCCAAGACGGTGTCTACGGGGTGAAGACCTCGCCTTACATCGTGCGCGAACAAGGCCCGCTGGTGACGGCCTGGACACTGCTGATGTCGATGCAGACCGGCCAGCCGCTGCTGCTGTGCGATGCCGGTGAATTGACCACCGCCCGCACGGCCGCCACCACGGCGGTGGCAGTCGACGCCCTCGCTCCGGCAACCGCGCAACGTCTGGCGATCATCGGCAGCGGCAAAGTCGCCCAGGCGCACTTGCACTACGTCAAAGGCCTGCGCGACTGGCAGAGCATCAGTCTCTACTCGCCGAGCCTGAGTGACAAAAATCCCGAAGTGTTGGCGCAGCTCCAAGGTCTGGATCCTCGTCTGACCATCGTCGACAGTCGTGAAGCGGCCGTGCAAGACGCCGACGTGATTATGCTGTGCACCTCGTCCGCAGGCCCGGTGATCGACCCGGCTATCTTGAGCAAACCGGCATTGATCACCTCCATCAGCACCAACGCCCCGCGCGCCCACGAAGTGCCGCCGCAGAGCCTCAATGATATGCAGGTGTTCTGCGACTATCGTCTGACCACGCCGGGCTCGGCGGGCGAGATGCTGATTGCTGGCGAGCAGCATGGCTGGGATAAACGCTTGATAGTCGGCGACCTGCCCGACCTGTTGAGCGGCAAGGTACAACGCCCCGACTACGACCGGACTGTGTTCTTCCGCTCCATTGGCCTGGGGCTGGAAGACATCGCACTGGCCAATGCCATCTACCACCTCCACCACTAACACCACGATCCCCTATGGGAACTTGACTTTGGGGCGGCTTCGCCACCCAACGGGGGTAAGCCCCCTCACCACAGGCTCGCTCCCACAAGGGGTCGCCACAATTTCGGTATTAACGCCCCACAGGAGACGTTCATGAGCCAGGCAGACTTCATCATCATCGGCGGCGGGATTGCCGGGGCTTCCACCGGCTTTTGGCTGTCGCAGCAGGCCAGGGTGATTGTGCTGGAGCGCGAATCCCATCCGGCCTATCACTCCACCGGACGCTCCGCCGCGCTCTACACCGCCGCCTACGGCACGCCCCAGGTGCGCGCGTTGACCCAGGCCAGTCGCGACTTCTTCGACGCGCCGCCTGCCGGCTTCTGCGAACACCCGCTGCTGACACCGCGCGGCGAGATGACCGTGGACTTCACCGGCGACCCGGCTGAACTCAACAATCAATACCTCAGCGCCAAAGCCACGGTGCCCGAAATGCAGCTGCTCAGCGCCGATGAAGCCTGCGCGCGCCTGCCGATCCTGCGCCGGGAAAAAGTCCACGGGGCGATCTACGACCCGACCGCCAGCGACATCGACACCGATGCCCTGCACCAGGGTTACTTGCGCGGCATCCGACGCAACAAAGGCGAAGTCATTACCGACACCGAAGTGCTAAGCCTGACCCGCGATGCCGACGGCGTGTGGCAAGTCACCACCAATGGCCAGACCTTCACCGCCCCCGTCATCATCAACGCCGCCGGTGCCTGGGCTGACAAAGTCGGTCAACTGGCGGGCGCCAAACCGTTGGGCCTGCAACCGAAACGGCGTGCGGCCTTCATCTTCGCCGGCCCCGAAGGCGTGGACATTCACCATTGGCCAATGCTGGTCAGCCTCGACGAGTCCTTCTACATGAAGCCCGACGCCGGCATGTTCCTCGGATCGCCGGCCAACGCCGACCCGGTGGAGCCGCACGACGTACAGCCGGAAGAACTGGACATCGCCATGGGTATATACCAGATCGAAGAGGCCACCACCCTGACCATTCGCCGCCCGACCCGCACCTGGGCCGGGTTGCGCAGCTTTGTCAGCGATGGCGATTTACTGTCCGGCTTCGACCCGCAGGTCCCAGGCCTGTTCTGGGTGGCGGCACAGGGCGGCTACGGCATCCAGACGTCGCCGGCCATGGGCCAGGCCAGCGCGGCGCTGGTGCGCGGTGAACGCTTGCCCGAGCAGCTCACGCGTTTCGGTCTGGACGCCGACATGCTCTCCCTCGCTCGCCTCGGCTGAGCGCCTGTTCAGGTGACGTGTCACCACGATTGCGGCAAACTTCCAGCGCCCGTTGTTACAGGGCGCTGACGCTGCCTGGAGCTCCACCGTATGAACGCACCTGAAAAAGACCCGGCGCTGGACAATTACCGGGCGATCGCCGATGCCATCGCCACGCTGTTCTTCCCTCATGCCGAGGTGGTGCTGCATGACCTGCGCACGCAGAAGATCGACTACATCGCCAACAACCTGTCAAAACGGGAAATCGGCGATGACGCGGCGCTGGAGGACATGCTCAGCGACGATGTCAGCGAAACCAACATCGGGCCGTACGAAAAGCTCAATTGGGACGGTCAGAAGATTCGCAGCTTGAGCACCGTATTGCGCGATGGCGAAGGTCATCCGCTGGCCGTGTTGTGCGTCAACCTGAACATCTCGCTGTTCGAAAATGCCAAGGCGGCGCTCGACCTGTTCCTGTCGCCGAGCAAGCTGATCCCGCAGCCGGACTCACTGTTTCGAGATGACTGGCAGGAGCGGATCAATACCTTCTTGCACGCCTGGTTGCGCGAACGGCAGCTGAGCCTGAACCTGCTGACACGCGACCACAAACGCGAACTGGTGCTGGCGCTGCATGCCGAAGGTGCTTTCAAGGGCAAGAGCGCGTCGAACTATGTGGCCAATGTGCTGAACATGGGCCGGGCGACGGTTTACAAGCATTTGAAGGAATTGAAGGGCTAGGATCTGAGATTTGTGTGGCTTGATCCGGCCTCTTCGCGAGCAAGCCCGCTCCCACATTTGATCTCCATAAGGCGCAGATCTAGTGTGGGAGCGGGCTTGCTCGCGAAGGCGAATTATCAATCGCCGTAGATATCGGACTTGAAGTACTTGTCCGAAATCTTCTGATACTCGCCACTCGCCCGAATGCCATCAATGGCTGCGTTCAGTTCACTGACCAATTCAGTGTTGCCCTTGCGCACCGCAATCCCCGCGCCCTCGCCCACGTATTTCGGGTCCTTCAGCTCCGGCCCGACAAACGCGTAACCCTTGCCACGCGGCATCGACAGGAAGTCATTCAACGGGATGGTGTCGGCAAAAATCGCATCGAGGCGACCGGCTGCCAGGTCCATGTAGATTTCTTCGTTGTTGCCGTAGCGCTTGACGGTGATGCCCTTCGGTTCGAACACCTCGGTGGCGTAACGGTCGGTGGTGGTCGCGCGCTGCACGCCAACGGTTTTGCCTTTGAGGCTGGCGTATTGGTCATCGACCACCGCGCCGTCCTTCATCACCAGGCGTGACGAAGTGAAGTAATACTTGTGGGTGAAATCCACTGACTTCTTGCGGTCTTCATTGATGGTCATGGACGACAGCGCCATGTCGATTTTCTTCACTTTCAGGGAAGGAATCAGACCGTCGAATTCGCCTTCGACCCACACGCACTCGACCTTCATCTGCGCGCACAACGCGTTGCCGATGTCGTAGTCGAAACCGACAATTTTGCCCTCGTCGGTTTTCGAGGCGAACGGCGGGTAAGCGGCTTCGATACCGATGCGCAGGGCTTTCTCGGCGGCAAACACACTGGTGCACGCCAACAGGCTCAGGGCCAGACCGGTGATGAGGGGGAATTTCTTCATGTTCGTTCTCTCGCGGGTTGTTGTTGGTTTGGCAAGACAGAAGAAAGAGCAGAAACGGGGGAACACCTTTTTTTGTACTTATAATTCCATACTGGACTTTTATGTATTAATCGTCAATCGGGCAAGCAGGGTCATGCCTGGCCGACGGTCGGGTGGTGAGTCAGGGAAATTATGCGGTGAGGCTGGCGGCCCTTTCGCGAGCAAGCCCGCTCCCACATTCGACCGCTTTTTTCTGGGAGAACTCGGTTAAATGTGGGAGCGGGCTTGCTCGCGAAGGCGGCATAGCCGACAACAAAGAAACAACAGGGTGTTTACTTCTTCCAGCGATCCGCCGCCGCATGATCGCTGTCACGCCCCTCAACCCAACGCGGGCCGTCACTGGTGTTTTCCTTCTTCCAGAACGGCGCACGGGTTTTCAGGTAGTCCATGACAAAGGCGCAAGCATCGAACGCTGCCTGGCGATGGGCGCTGGCGGCGCCGACGAAGACGATCGGTTCGCCCGGTTCCAGGGCGCCGATGCGGTGCAGCACTTCCAGCTTCAATAGCGGCCAGCGCTGTTCGGCCTCCTGGGCAATCTTGCCGAGGGCCTTCTCGGTCATGCCCGGGTAGTGCTCAAGAAACATCCCGGCCACATCGAGTCCGTCATTGAAGTCGCGCACATAGCCGACAAAACTCACCACCGCGCCCACGCCGACATTGGCAGCGTGCATGGCGTTGACTTCAGCACCCGGATCGAACGCCGTGGACTGCACGCGAATCGCCATTGATCAGCCCCCGGTCACGGTCGGAAAGAACGCCACTTCATCGCCATCGCTCACCGGCTCGTCGAGCTGGCAAAGGTCCTCGTTGCGGGCGCACATCAGGTTCTGCTCGCTGAGCACGTCGGCACCGTCGCGCTGAGCCAGCAGCGCACGCACGTCGTCGACCGTGGCGAAATCACCTTCAACCTTGACCAAGTCCACGCCCAGCGCTTCACGGTAACGCGCGAAAAACTTCACGGTAACGTTCATGGCTGATCCGCCTGGAAATGACCGCTCTTGCCGCCGACCTTCTCCAGCAGGCGCACACTTTCGATGGTCATGCCACGATCCACGGCCTTGCACATGTCATAGATGGTCAATGCCGCCACGCTGGCAGCGGTCAGCGCTTCCATCTCGACGCCGGTCTGTCCGGACAACTTGCAGCGCGCGACGATGCGTACGGTGTCGTCACCTTCGGCACTGAGCTCGACTTTGACGCCGGTCAACATCAACGGGTGGCACAGGGGAATCAGATCGCTGGTTTTCTTTGCCGCCTGAATGCCGGCGATACGCGCCACGGCGAACACATCACCCTTGGGGTGACCGCCGCTGACGATCATCTGCAACGTTTCGGGCAGCATGCGCACCAGCGCTTGGGCCGTCGCTTCACGGAACGTCACGGCTTTTTCAGTGACGTCGACCATGTTGGCGCGACCTTGGGAATCGAGATGAGTCAGCACAGGGTTACTCCTGATCAGGAGCGTCGATTGTAAACCTGCGGGTCAATTTTCCGCACGCTAGATTATGTGTTCACTGCAATACCCTTGTGGGAGCGAGCCTGCTCGCGATGGCGGCGTGACAGTCACATCCACGTCGACTGACAGTCCGCTATCGCGAGCAGGCTCGCTCCCACAGGGTTATGTGTTGGGCATAAAAAACCGGGCGACCTTTGGGGCCGCCCGGTTCGGGTGAAGCAGTTACAAATGCGATTCCGCGTATTCGGCCAGAATCGAACGAGGCACCCCTTGCAGGGTGATGTGCACACCGTTGGGGAAGTCTTTGAAGCGTTCGGTCAGGTACGTCAGCCCGGAACTGGTCGCGGACAGGTAAGGGGTGTCGATCTGCGCCAGGTTACCCAGGCACACCACTTTGGAACCGGCGCCAGCACGGGTGATGATGGTTTTCATCTGGTGCGGTGTCAGGTTCTGGCATTCATCGATCAAAATCAGGCTCTGCTGGAAGCTGCGGCCCCGGATGTAGTTGAGGGATTTGAACTGCAACGGTACTTTGCTGAGGATGTAGTCGACGCTGCCATGGGTGTTTTCGTCATCCATGTGCAAGGCTTCGAGGTTGTCGGTGATGGCGCCCAGCCAAGGCTCCATTTTTTCTGCTTCGGTGCCGGGCAGGAAACCGATCTCCTGGTCCAGGCCCTGCACGCTACGGGTCGCGATGATCCGGCGATAACGTTTGCTGACCATGGTCTGCTCGATCGCCGCCGCCAGTGCGAGGATGGTTTTGCCGGAACCTGCTGCCCCGGTCAGGTTGACCAGGTGGATATCCGGATCGAGCAAGGCGTACAGCGCCAGGCTTTGATAGATGTCACGCGGTTTCAAGCCCCAGGCTTCCTGGTGCAACAGGGGTTCCTGATGCAGGTCGAGAATCAGCAGCTTGTCTTCTTCGATCTCCTTGATCCAGCCGACAAAACCCTGTTCGTCGATGATGAACTCGTTGATGTGCACAGCCGGCAGGTTGTCGATCATTCTCACCTGGTGCCAAGTGCGGCCGTGATCCTGGCGGGTTTCGACATTCTTGACGAGGTCCCAGAAGGAACCGGTCATGTTGTGGTAACCGTTGGGCAGCAACGAAACGTCGTCAACCAGTTGGTCGGTGCTGTAGTCCTCGGCCGCGATCCCGCACGCCCGGGCCTTGAGGCGCATGTTGATGTCTTTGGTGACCAGCACGACGGGCAACTTGGGTTCGCGCGCGTGCAGGTCAATCAACTGATTGATGATGATGTTGTCGTTCAGGTGTTCGGGAAGAATGATGTTCGGTTCGGCGCGTTTGCTCATCAGAATTGACAGCAAACCCTTTGGCCCACTTTTGCCACGCTGGATCGGTACACCCAGCTCGACGTCTTCAGGACTGGCATCGCCCAGCGTCTTGTCGATCAGGCGAATGGCCTGACGGCATTCCGCAGCCACGCTGTGATGCCCGCTCTTGAGCTTGTCGAGCTCTTCAAGGACGGTCATCGGAATGGCGACGTGGTGTTCTTCGAAGTTGAGCAGCGCGTTTGGATCGTGAATCAATACGTTGGTATCGAGTACATAAAGGATTGGCTGGTTGGAAGAAGAGCTACGTCCGTGATCATCCATACTCGGTCACCTTTGTGGGAGCCAGTAGACGCAATACCTTGGCGGTGCTGCGCCTCGAAGTGACTGCCGAATCTCACCTGCGGAGAGTCAAGTGACTGCAAACAAACGGGTCTTGGAAGACGCCACCTGTGTTGCAGGTTTCGGCGGTCTGTCTTCGTAATACTCCAAAACGTGTGACAGAAAAAAGTACTTTGACGCTTTTTTGAAGTTTATTTTTCAGAATGACCAATAGCACTTGGCGGACTGCCATCACCCCGTTAAAGTCGGAAGTCCGCCTGCATCGAATTTCCTCTAAAAATCGCCAAAAACCCAATGTTTACGGGGTTTGTGCCAATCAACGCGTTTCAGCGAAAACCGTCCTGACAGTCTTCCCAACCGATCCCGCTTTGTGCCGTTTGCGTGATCAGCCAGGGCATCGCCGTTTTCACCCCGTCCTGCTTCACATTGAAATTGATTACGCCATGGCGCCACAGCAGCATCAGCGTCAGCACGCGTTGCGCGCTCGGGTTGCCCTTGAGCTTGCCGGCCCCGTCCTGCGCATCGATGTTCCATAACGCGACCTGCAAACCCTGGGCGTTGAAAAAGCCTTCGGCATCGGCGCGGCGTTGGCCATCGGGCGGACGAAACAGCGGCACGTAGTTCTCCGGCAACTTGCTCTTGACCAGTTCGACGCTGCGTCGCACCGAGTCCTGCCAGTCCTGCCAATGGCTGTGGGAGCGGAACTCCCAGCCCTGCACGCCGATGCATTGCTGCGAGTACATCGTTTGCAGGCTGGCCACCGAACCGGCAGCCAGGCGCGCCTGAATGTCCTTGCCGAGGACGAAGAAGGTGCCGCTCATGTTCGACTTGCGCAGGTACTCGGCAACCCACCCGGTGTTGTCCGGCGCGATGTTGGCGGCGCTGTCGAAGGTCAGCAAAAACAGTCGGTCATGCATGGCATCGCCAGTGTGCTCATAGTCGCCAAAACGATCGACTTCGCTGCTGGTCTGTGGAAACAGGGCAGCCTTGCGCAGTTGCTCGTCCAGGTACTGTGCGTGGAACAACCGGCTCGGTTCGGCCCACTTGATGTAGTAACTGTCGTCGCTGACCAGGAACTTGGCCGCTTGCCCGCGCAAGGTCTCCATGTCTTCGACCAGGAAACAGAAAGACGCATCCTGATCGCAGCTTTGCTGGGCGAAGTTGTAGTTGGTCAACAAGCGCTGCCAGAGGCGCTGGCGCAGTTGATTGACCGCTTCCAGATTGATTCTGCGCAACCCCAGGCGTTGGGCCAGTGCGGGTTCATCCAGCGACTCGCTGGCCAGCAGCACCCGCGCAAACATGAGGATTTCGGCCCGCGACGCCACGTCGAACAGAGTCGGGCTGCTGAGTTTCTCAGGCCAGGTGCTGCGATCCAGCGTCGCCAGATCACCGGGCGCCGCCAGGGCGCCAAAGCTCAATAGCCATGCCGAGAATAGAAAAACGATACGCAATGGGATGTCTCCATAACAAAACCCGCGCCGCACTATAGCCGATCCCGCACTAGCGCCACGACCTACTGTGGGAGCGAGCCTTTGTGGCGAGGGGGCTTGCCCCCGTTCGGCTGCGAAGCAGCCGTAAACCCGTTAAATGCGGTTTGACTTCGAAACGCAGGGTCGCTTCGCAACCCAACGGGGCGATGCGGCGTTCCGACAAGCCCCCTCGCCACATGGCTCGCTCCCACAGGTTATGTGCATCGCCACCGATCACCTATCGCCTTGATAGCTGGAGTCATCCGCCTCTACCCCCTAGAATCGCGCCCACGATTAAAGGAGACGACTTCATGCTGATGGTGATTTCCCCCGCCAAGACCCTCGATTACGAAACACCGCCGGCGACCCAGCGCTTTACCCAGCCGCAGTACCTCGATCATTCCCAAGAGCTGATCATGCAGCTGCGCGACCTGACGCCGGCGCAAATCAGCGAATTGATGCACGTCTCGGACAAGATCGGCGGCCTCAACGCCGCGCGTTTCGGCAGCTGGACACCCGCGTTCACCCCGGAAAACGCCAAGCAGGCGCTGCTGGCCTTCAAGGGCGACGTCTATACCGGCCTCAACGCACAAACCTTCAGCGAAGCCGATTTCGATTACGCCCAAACGCACCTGCGCATGCTGTCCGGCCTTTATGGCCTGCTGCGCCCGCTGGACCTGATGCAACCGTATCGACTGGAGATGGGCACCAAACTGGCGAATGCCCGTGGCAAGGACCTGTATGCCTTCTGGGGCACGCGCATCAGCGAATGGCTGAACGAAGCGCTGGCCGATCAAGGCGATGACGTGCTGCTGAACCTGGCGTCCAATGAGTACTTCTCGGCCGTCAAACGCAACGCGTTGAACGCACGCATCATCAATACCGACTTCAAGGACCTGAAGAACGGCCAGTACAAGATCATCAGTTTCTACGCGAAGAAAGCCCGGGGCATGATGAGCCGCTTCGTCATCGAAGAGCGCATCAACAACCCCGCCGACCTCAAGCAATTTGACGTTCAGGGTTACCGCTACAGCGCCGAACAATCGAAACCGGACAATCTGGTTTTCCTGCGCGATCACGCTCCCGAATAAAAGCACCAATCAGGCGCACGACTCTTTTAATCCTCGTCGTGCGCCGACGCCCGATAGTCGAACAATCCCGCCTTATAACGTCGACTTATTGACGCCAATAAAACATCACCAAATTTTCTAACTTTTGTTTCACTCGACTTCGGTGTTTTTTTTCAGTAGTGGCACTGAAAATTTTTATCGGTAGTGGCATAAAACTATCGAACTCGGTTAGCCCCCTATGTATCAAGGGTGAAACAGCAAGTGCCATCAGTTTGAAAGTAGTGCCATCTTTCTTAATATTTCAAGAAATTTCAGATTTCGCGATGGGCGGACTGGAACTATGTCCAAATGCGTAGTTCATACCACCGGTAACGATTATCAACGTGCTTGTACGAGATAACTTACGCAGACAAGCCATTCACATAGCGAAGTTGTCACATTAACTTCCGAAGATGAGTCGCTTATTTGGGCAACACATGAAGGACAGGAGATACGCAGCATTAATATCCCCTACAAGGCCAAGGCAGCGCCCCTATAAACGTGCTCTCCCGAGCACCCAACCGCTTGATTTACAGGCTTATCGCCTGGCATTGAGCGCGCAAGATCCTTGCACGAGCGTCCTCAGGCCAGAGGACCGGCTGCATAACAGGGCACGTCATAATAATAAGGCCTAGTTGCGCACATCTTGAGTGCACTTATTTAGACACTCGGAACTTTGTATGCCTGCACACGGCATTGTGGCGCCTGTAAGCCGCACTTTCGAGTGCACTATGACCGCTAAACACCTTTAACTCCGGCCATCTTATGGCTAGTGAAAACAGTCTTGATAACAGAGAGGTAATTGCGATGCGCATCAGCATATTTGGTTTGGGTTATGTCGGCGCTGTCTGTGCCGGTTGCCTGTCTGCACGGGGCCATGACGTCGTTGGCGTCGATGTTGCCAAAGACAAAATCGATATGATCAATGCCGGCAAATCGCCGATCGTTGAACCGGGCCTGGGCGAGCTTCTGCGCAAGGGTATCGATACCGGCAAACTACGTGGCACGACCAACTTCGCCGAGGCGATTCGTGACACCGACCTGTCGATGATCTGCGTCGGTACGCCAAGCAAGAAAAACGGCGACCTGGAACTGAACTACATCGAAGCCGTGTGCCGCGAAATCGGTTTTGTCCTGCGTGACAAGACCACCCGCCACACCATCGTGGTTCGCAGCACCGTACTGCCGGGCACTGTGGCCAACGTAGTGATCCCGATCCTCGAAGATTGCTCCGGCAAGAAAGCAGGCGTCGACTTCGGCGTGGCAGTGAACCCTGAGTTCCTGCGTGAAAGCACCGCGATCGCCGACTACGACCTGCCGCCTATGACCGTCATCGGCGAGTTCGACAAAGCGTCGGGCGACGTTCTGCAATCGCTGTACGAAGAACTCGACGCGCCGATCATCCGCAAGGACATCGCCGTTGCCGAGATGATCAAGTACACCTGCAACGTGTGGCACGCCACCAAGGTCACCTTCGCCAACGAAATCGGCAACATCGCCAAGGCGGTCGGCGTCGATGGTCGTGAAGTGATGGAAGTGGTCTGCCAGGACAAAACCCTGAACCTGTCCCAGTACTACATGCGCCCAGGCTTCGCGTTCGGCGGCTCTTGCCTGCCAAAAGACGTGCGTGCCCTGACCTACCGCGCCGGTTCCCTGGACGTGGAAGCACCGCTGCTGAACTCGCTGATGCGCAGCAACGAATCCCAGGTGCAGAACGCCTTCGACATCGTTTCCAGCCACGACAAACGCAAAGTCGCCCTGCTGGGCCTGAGCTTCAAGGCCGGCACCGACGACCTGCGCGAAAGCCCGCTGGTGGATCTGGCCGAAATGCTGATCGGCAAGGGTTACGACCTGAGCATCTACGACAGCAACGTCGAATACGCCCGTGTCCACGGTGCGAACAAGGACTACATCGAGTCGAAAATCCCTCACGTCTCGTCCTTGCTCAACTCCGACTTCGACGACGTGATCAACAACTCCGACGTGATCATCCTCGGCAACCGTGACGAGAAATTCCGCGCCCTGGCGCAAAACGCCCCGCACGGCAAGCAAGTGGTCGACCTGGTGGGCTTCATGACCAAAGCCACCAGCGTTTCGGGCCGCACCGAAGGCATCTGCTGGTAAAGCAGCCGCAAGCTTCAAGCTTCAAGCCGCAAGTCAAAGCTCCTCACTTGGAGCTTGAAGCTTGGGGCTTGCAACTGACTTTAGGATTCCGATTATGCACAGGCTAAAGCACGGCCTACTTCAGGCCGCCGGTTGGCTGTTTTACCTAAGTTTATTGATGGGCATCGCCATGGCGTTGCCTGCGTCCACGTTCGACTCCGAGTCGAAGGACTTCATTTTCCTGATCGGCTTCATCGGGATCTGGCGTTACTCGATGGGTGCCACGCACTTTCTGCGCGGCATGCTGTTCCTGTACGTGGTCTACCCGCACCTGCGGCGCAAAGTGCGCAAGCTGGGCAAAGCGGCAGACCCGTCCCATGTATTTTTGATGGTCACCAGTTTCCGTATCGACGCGCTGACCACCGCGCAGGTCTACGCCTCGGTGATTCGTGAAGCGATCGACTGCGGCCTGCCGACCACCATGGTCTGCTCCATCGTGGAAATGTCCGATGAAAAGCTGGTGAAGAGCCTCTGGTCGCGGATGAATCCGCCGGACCGGGTCAAGCTCGACTTCGTGCGCATTCCCGGCACCGGCAAGCGCGATGGCCTGGCTTATGGTTTCCGCGCCATCTCCCGCCACCTGCCGGACGACCGCGCCGTGGTCGCCGTGATCGATGGCGACACCGTGCTCGGCGAAGGCACAGTGCGCAAGACCGTGCCGTGGTTCCAGCTGTTCGGCAACGTCGGCGGCCTGACCACCAACGAGTTCTGCGAAGTGCGCGGCGGCTACATCATGAGCGAATGGCACAAGCTGCGTTTCGCCCAGCGTCACATCAACATGTGCTCGATGGCCCTGTCCAAGCGCGTACTGACCATGACCGGCCGGATGTCGGTGTTCCGTGCCACGGTGGTCACCAACCCGGAATTCATCGCCGACGTGGAAAGCGACTCGCTGCAACACTGGCGCCTGGGTCGTTTCAAGTTCCTGACCGGTGATGACAAGTCGAGCTGGTTCAGCCTGATGCGCCTCGGTTACGACACCTTCTACGTGCCGGACGCCGCGATCAACACCGTAGAGCATCCGCCGGAAAAGAGCTTCATCAAGGCCAGTCGCAAGCTGATGTTCCGCTGGTACGGCAACAACCTGCGCCAGAACTCCCGCGCCCTGGGCCTGGGGATGAAACGCCTCGGCCTGTTCACCTCGGTGGTGCTGTTCGATCAGCGCGTGTCGATGTGGACGTCGTTGCTGGGGCTGACGGTCGCGCTGATTGCCAGCTTCAAATATGGCACCGCGTTCATCCTGGTTTACCTGCTGTGGATCGGCATTACCCGCCTGATCCTGGCTTTGCTGCTGTCCCTTTCCGGTCACCGGATCGGCCCGGCCTACCCGGCGATTCTCTATTACAACCAGATCGTCGGCGCGTTGGTGAAGATCTATGTGTTCTTCCGCCTCGATCAACAGTCCTGGACTCGCCAGCCCACTTCTCTGACCCGTGATCTCGCCAGCTTTCAACGTTGGTTCAACACCTGGTCGTCTCGGACCATGACCTTCTCCGCCGGCAGCATCTTTGTCGCCGTGCTGCTGATGATGGTCTGACCCGCCCCTATTGAATTAACAAGGAAATCGCCCCTATGAATACCGCCGTCAACGCCAACGTAGTGCATGAATCTGAAGCCCAGCGCCAACACGCCCGAGTGAAAATCCCGGCCAAGCTGCGTTTCTTCGGTCCGGACCGGACTCCGGTTGAAGCCCGTGTGATCGACCTTTCCGCTGGCGGCCTGGCGTTCAACGCCGGTCAGTTGCCGCTGAAGATCGGTGATGTGTACAAGGCTCGCCTGCAATTCGTCATCGACAACCTCGGCCTGGCCATGGACGTGGAGTTGCAGGTTCGCTCCTTCGACCGCCAGACCGGCCGTGCCGGTTGCCAGTTCCAGAACCTCGAACCGCAAGACATTTCGACCCTGCGCCACTTGATCACCTCTCACCTGGCCGGCGACATCGTCAGCATGGGTGAAGTGCTGGCGACCCTGCAGCGCGACAACTTCACCAAGGCGCGCAAGGTCAAGGACGGCGGCCACGGCATGAGCGCCTTCGGTCGTCTGCGTGCAGTGACCTTCAGCCTGGGGATTTTCATCGTCGGCGTCGCGGCCTTCGGTTTCGTTTTCAAGTCGGTGTACGGCATGTACTTCGTCAGCCATGCGCAGGCTGGCCTGGTCAGCGTGCCGGGCATGAACATCACCATGCCGCGCGACGGCACCGTGCAGAGCCTGATCAAGGCTGACGGTGTTGCCGCCAAAGGCGCCCCGCTCGCCACGTTCAGCACCAGCATGCTCGACGTGCTCAAAGGGCATCTGGACGAAGACCAACTGCAACCGGCCAAGGTTGAAGAACTGTTCGGCAAGCAAATGACCGGGACCCTGACCTCGCCGTGCGATTGCACCGTGGCCCAACAACTGGTTGCCAACGGTCAGTACGCCAGCAAGGGCGACGTGATCTTCCAACTGGTGCCGCGCAACAGCGAAGCCAACGTTGAAGCGCGCTTCTCCTATCGCCAGTTCCGCGACGTGCGTCCGGGTACTGCGGTCAGCTTCCAGATCGCCGGCGAAGACAAAACCCGCACCGGCAAGATCGTCAGCAGCACGAGCCTGAAAAGCGCCGACCTGTCGTCCGACATCCGCGTACTGATCCAGCCTGACGAAGCCCTGGACAGCAGCCTCGCCGGTCGCCCGGTAGAAGTGAACAGCGATCGTGGCCCGAACCTGAACTGGCTGATCGACAAAGCCATGGCTGCCGGTCTTTAAGTCGAGGACATGCCTGTGACGATTATCAGTTTCCTGAAAACACCGAGTTCCCTGTGGGAGCGGGCTTGCTCGCGAAGGGAACAACGCGGTCTGCCTGATGCACCGCAGCGCCTGCTTCGCGAGCAAGCCCGCTCCCACATGGGTTACGCGTTCTGCTCGCTGGCATTGGCAGTCAGCCTGGCCGGTTGCGCCGGCCTGCCTGACCAGCGTCTGGCCAATGAAGCCCTCAAGCGCGGCGACACTGCGCTCGCGCAGCAGAACTACAAGCAACTGGCCGACCTCGGCTACAGCGAGGCTCAAGTGGGCCTGGCCGATATCCAGGTCGACAGCCGCGACCCGGCTCAGATCAAACAGGCCGAGGCGACTTACCGCGCCGCGGCCGACGTTTCGCCGCGGGCCCAGGCTCGCCTCGGTCGCCTGCTGGTGGCCAAGCCGGGCTCTACCGAAGCCGAACAGCACGAAGCCGAAGGCCTATTGAAAAAAGCCTCGGCCAATGGCGAAGGCAACACCCTGATCCCGCTGGCCATGCTGTACCTGCAATACCCGCACAGTTTCCCGAACATTGATGCGCAGAAGCAGATCAGCCAATGGCGCGCCGAAGGCAAACCGGAAGCGGGTCTGGCGCAAGTGCTGCTCTATCGCACCCAAGGCACTTACGACCAGCACCTGGACGAAGTCGCCAGCATCTGCAAAGCCGCGCTGAACACCACCGACATCTGCTACGTCGAACTGGCCACGGTTTATCAGAAACAGGCCAAGCCTGAGCTACAAGCCGAGCTGATCAAGCAGATGCAAGCCGCACATGCTCGCGGCACCGTCTCCGCGCAGCGGGTCGACAGCGTCGCCCGTGTACTCGCGGACCCGACCCTGGGCAAGACCGACGAGAAAACTGCGCAGTCGCTGCTCGAACCTATCGCTCCGGGCTACCCGGCGTCGTGGGTCACCCTCGCGCAATTGATCTACGACTTCCCTGAACTGGGTGACGTCGACCAGATGATGAAGTACCTGGACAACGGTCGCGCCGCCGACCAGCCGCGCGCCGAACTGTTGCTGGGCAAGCTCTACTACGAAGGCAAAATGGTCCCGGCCGACGCCAAGGTCGCCGAAGAACATTTCCAGAAAGCCGTCGGCCGCGAAGTCGCCGCCGATTACTACCTCGGCCAGATCTACCGCCGCGGTTACCTGGGCAAAGTCTATTCGCAGAAAGCCCTGGATCACTTGCTGACCGCTGCGCGCAACGGCCAGAACAGCGCCGACTTCGCCATCGCCCAGCTGTTTTCCCAAGGCAAGGGCACCAAGCCCAACCCGCTTAACGCTTACGTCTTCAGCCAGTTGGCCAAGGCTCAGGATACCCCGCAAGCCGCCGAGCTTGCGCAAACACTCGAAGCACAACTGCCGCCTGCCCAGCTCGCCGAGGCCCAACGCCTGTTGAAACAAGAACAGGCCATTCGTGGGTCCTTGAGCAAGAACACGCTGGAACTGCATGCCCTGCAAGAAGAAGACGGCGAGGAATCCCTATGAAGTTGAATCCATTCATGAAGGCCGGCATCGGCCTCACGTTCGCGCTGATCTGGTCTTGCCCGACACTGGCCGCGATCACTGAAACCAAAAACTTCGGCCTCGAAGTGAAAGTCACCGGCCAGTCCGAAGACGACAGCGACCTCGGCACCCAGAGCGGCGGCGACGTCAACGGCGTCGGTCTCGACCTGCGTCCATGGATCTACGGCGAAAGCGGCGCGTGGAGCGCCTACGCCATGGGCCAGGCCGTGACCGCCACCGACATCATCGAGACGGACACCTTGCAAGGGACCGCCGGCGATGGCACCACGCCGACCACCAACGATGATCGCAAGACCAAGAAAAACTACCTGGCCATGCGCGAATTCTGGGTCGGCTACAGCGGCCTCACGCCGTATCCCGGCGAGATGCTCAAGCTCGGTCGCCAACGCCTGCACAACACCGACGGCCAATGGCGCGACACCAACATCGAAGCCCTGAACTGGACCTTCGACACCACCCTGTTGCGCGCCAACATGGGTGTCGCCGAACGCTTCAGCGAGTACCGCACCGACCTCACGGAGCTGGCTCCAAAAGACAAGGATCGCCTGCACGTCTACGCCGATGCCGAGTATCAGTGGACACCGGGCAACTGGGCGGGCGTTCGCGCTCATCACACCCACGATAACGGCAAGCTCGACTACCCGCAGCCGGGTGTACCCACCGATTCGCTGGACAAGAAACAGAACGGCGACCTCACCTGGCTGGGCCTGACCGCCGACAGCGACGCCTACAACTGGCGCAACACCAACACGGTCAATTACTGGGGCAGCATCACCGGCATGAGCGGTGATACCGACACGGTCAACCCGCTGAACGCCGACGGCACGCCTCCGGCCGAAGCCAAACGTGGTCAAGACCTCAATGGCTGGGCCACGGATGTCGGCGTGCGTCTGCGCCTCGATCCGCAATGGCAAGTCGGTGCCGCCTATGCCCGAGCCAGCGCCGAGTACGAACAGAACGGCCTGGAAAGCAACCGCTCGAACTACACCGGTACCCGCTCGCGGGTTCACCGCTTCGGCGAAGCCTTCCGTGGCGAAATGCAGAACATGCAGACCGCCACCCTGTTCGGTTCGTGGATGCTCAACGACGAATACGACGCGAGCGTGATCTACCACAAATTCTGGCGCGTCGACGGCAACAAGCCGATCGGCAGCAACGGCATCAATGCGGTCGAGAACAACACCGACGACCCGACTGGCGCAATTCTTTCCACCACGTCCCTGCCGCTGAACGATGGCGAAAAAGACCTCGGTCAGGAAATGGACCTGGTCGTCACCAAGTACTTCAAGCAAGGCCTGTTGCCGGCGGCGTTGAGCCAGTCGATCGACGAGCCTTCGGCCCTCGTGCGTTTCCGTGGTGGTGTGTTCAAGCCGGGTGATGCGTACGGCAAGGAAGTCGACTCGTACATGCACCGCGCATTCATCGACGTGATCTGGCGCTTCTGATGCGAACCGCGAAGGGAGTGCCCGACATGAACAATTCGAAGCGAGGTTCGATCTCCTTGCTGGCCGGCGCGATGCTGCTGGCCAGCGCGGCTGCCTTCGCCAATGTGGAACCGGTCGTGCCCGTGCAAAAAGGGCAACCGGCGACCCTTGCCAAAGGTTTGCAACAGGCCAAGACCTACACCGTCAGCAGCGCGCCGACCGCGCCGCTGGAGCTGGCCAAGCCGAAACTGCCGGACACTTCGGGCTACACCGCCGAAGCCATCGCCGCGAAAATCGTGCGCACCAAGGCCGGCAAGATCAGCGTGCGCCGGATGATGCAGGAAGACGCCCTGAAGGACTTCATCGGCGGCGACAACAAGATGGCCGAGTGGGTGGTGCGTCAGCACGGTATCCCGCAGGCAATCTTTGTCGACGACGGCTACATGAACCTCAAGGACCTGGCGAAGAAACTGCCCAAGCAGTACTTCAGCGAAACCTCGCCCGGCGTGTTCCTGGCGAAGTTGCCGATTGTGGTTGGCCGTCACGGCATCCTCGAAATCGACAAGCAGACCCAGGAATTGCGCCTGTCCCAAGAGGCCGGTTCGTTCCTGGTCAACGACGGCCAGTTGTTTGTGCGTGACACCAAAATCACCGGCTGGCGAGAAAAGGACAATGGCCCGGCGACGTTCACGTCGCCAAAGGAATTCCGTCCGTTCCTGCTGTCCTGGGGTGGCACCGAGACCTACATCGCCAACAGCAAAATCGCCAGTTTCGGCTACGCCAACAGTAAGTCCTACGGCGTGAGTATTTCCCAGTACACGCCGAACATGGCCAAGGTCTTGAAGCGCCCTGAACCGACTGGCTGGATCGTCGGCTCCGAGTTCTCGGACATGTGGTACGGCTTCTACTGCTACGAAACCCGCGACTTCGTGGTCAAGGGCAACACCTACAAAGACAACATCGTCTACGGCATCGACCCGCATGACCGGTCCCACGGCCTGATCATTGCCGACAACACGGTGTACGGGACCAAGAAAAAGCACGGGATCATTATTTCCCGCGAGGTCAACGACAGCTTCATCTTCAACAACCGCAGCTACGACAACAAGTTGTCGGGCCTGGTGATCGACCGTAACAGCGTGAACAACCTGATCGCCTACAACGAAATCTACAAGAACCACACCGACGGCATCACCCTCTACGAGAGTGCCGACAACCTGATCTACGGCAACAAGGTGATCAGCAACAAACGCCACGGCATCCGTATTCGTAACAGCGTGAACATCCGCCTCTACGAAAACCTGTCCCTGGCCAACGGCCTGACCGGCGTCTACGGCCACATCAAAGACCTGAGCGACACCGACCGCGACATCAAGCTCGACCCGTTCGACGCCGAAGTGTCGCTGATCGTGGTCGGCGGTGAACTGGCCGGCAACGGCAGTGGCCCGCTGTCCATCGACTCGCCGCTGAGCGTCGAGTTGTATCGCGTGTCCATGCTCGCCCCGACCAAATCCAGCGGCATCAGCTTCAGCGGGATTCTGGGCGAGCGTCAGGATGAAATTCTCGACCTGCTGGTGCGCCAGCAGAAAGCCGTGCTGATCGACCCTGTCGAACGCCAGACCGAAATGCGGGACTGAGGATAATTTTATGCACCCACACTTGATCAAATTACTCAGCCTGTCGGCCCTGACCGCCGGCATTCTCGCGGCCAGCGGCGGTGTTCGTGCCGATGAGGCCCCAGCGCCGAAGTTTGCGGCCGAACCGTGCTGCAACCTGTGCCCAGAAGCCCATGACGCGAAGAATTACACCACGCGTTATCAGCAAAACTTCACCACCCTGGTGCAGGCTCAGGGCGACTGGCTGTTCCGTACGCAAGAAGACTTGCGCACCGAATTCGACACCTCCCCCGCCGGCTACAAACGCATGAAAGAACTGCACGATGCGTTCAAGAGCAAAGGCGTGGAGCTCGTTGTTGTTTATCAACCCACTCGTGGCCTGGTGAACCGCAACAAGCTCAACCCGGAAGAAAAAGCCAAGTACGATTTCGACAAGGCGTTGAAGAACTACAAGACCATGCTCGGGCGTTTCGCCGCCATGGGTTACGTGGTTCCGGACCTGTCGCCGCTGACCAACGAATCGCTGCCCGACACCCTGCCTGCCCACGACTTCTACTTCCGCGGTGACCAGCACTGGACGCCGTACGGCGCCCAGCGCACAGCGAAAATCGTCGCGGAAAAGGTCAAGCAGATTCCAGCGTTTGCCGGTATTCCGAAACGTGAATTCGAGACCCACAGGTCGGGTCGCATGGGCAAGACCGGAACATTGCACAACATGGCCGGTCAACTCTGTGGCACCAGCTACGCGATCCAGTACATGGATCAATTCACCACCGAGCCCAAGGGCGAAGCCGCCGACGGCGATCTGTTCAGCGACGCCGGCAATCCGGAGATCACCCTGGTAGGCACGAGTCACAGTGGCAAGAACTACAACTTCGCCGGTTTCCTCGAAGAGGCCATCGGCGCCGACATCCTCAACGTGGCGTTCCCCGGCGGTGGCCTGGAAGGTTCGATGCTGCAGTACCTGGGCAGCGAAGAATTCCAGACCAAACCACCAAAGATCCTGATCTGGGAATTCTCGCCGCTCTATCGCCTCGACCAGGAAACCATCTACCGCCAGATGATGGCGCTGCTGGACAACGGTTGCGAAGGCAAGGATGCACAGATGTCCGGCAGCGCCACGCTGAAACCGGGCAAGAACGAATTGATGGTCAACAGCAAAAACCTGAATCTGCAAAACAGCAGCCACCAGGTCGACATCCGCTTCGCCGATCCGTCGGTGAAAACCCTGCAAGCCACCCTCTGGTACATGAACGGTCGCCACGAGGACATCAAGATCGATAAACCGGAAACCTCCGACACCGACGGGCGTTTCGCCTTTGAGCTGCGCACGGACGAAGACTGGGCCTCGCAGAATCTGCTGGCCGTCGAAGTCCAGGGCCCTGAAGAACCGGGTGCTGCGCCGCAAAAAGTCGAAGCGAAAATCTGCAAACGCAACGTGTTCCCGAGTGCTGAGCAGCGAACTGCTCAGGCCGGGCAATGAGGTCTGCCATGCGAAACCGAACGTTGAAAAATCTGCTCGCGCCATCGCTGTTAACCTTGGCGATGTTCGCCGGTGCCACCCAGGCGGCCGCACCGCTGCGTCCGCCACAGGGTTACTTCGCGCCGATTGAAAAGCTCAAAACCGGCGACAGCAGTGAAGGCTGTGATGCGATGCCGACGCCGTACACCGGCTCGTTGCAATTTCGCAGCAAATACGAAGGCTCCGACAAGGCCCGTTCGACCCTGAACGAGCAATCGGAAAAAGCCTTCCGCGACAGCACCGCCGACATCACCAAGATCGAACGCGGCACCAGCAAGCGCGTGATGCAATTCATGCGTGACGGTCGCCCGGAACAACTCGAATGCACGCTGACCTGGCTCACCGCCTGGGCCAAGGCCGATGCGTTGATGTCCAAGGACTTCAACCACACCGGCAAGTCCATGCGCAAATGGGCACTGGGCAGCATGGCGTCGTCGTACATCCGCCTGAAGTTCTCCGACTCGCATCCGCTGGCCAACCATCAGCAAGAGTCGCAGATGATCGAAGCCTGGTTCAGCAAAATGGCCGATCAGGTGGTCAGCGACTGGGACAACCTGCCGCTTGAGCAAACCAACAATCACTCGTACTGGGCGGCCTGGTCGGTGATGGCCACGTCGGTCGCGACCAACCGCCGCGACCTGTTTGACTGGGCCGTGAAGGAATACAAGGTCGGCGCCAATCAGGTCGACGCGCAGGGTTTCCTGCCGAACGAACTCAAGCGCCAGCAACGCGCCCTCGCCTACCACAACTACGCCCTGCCGCCATTGGCGATGATCGCCAGTTTCGCGCAGGTCAACGGTGTGGACTTGCGCCAGGAAAACAACGGCGCGCTGAAACGCCTGGGTGATCAGGTGCTCGCCGGGATTAAAGACCCGGACATCTTCGAGAAGAAGAACGGCAAGGAACAGGACATGACCGATCTCAAGATCGACTCGAAATTCGCCTGGCTCGAACCGTTCTGCACGCTCTACACCTGCGCACCGGATGTGCTGCAACAGAAACACAAGATGCAGCCGTTCAAGACCTTCCGCCTCGGTGGGGATTTGACCAAGGTCTTCGACCCGGCCAATGAAAAAGGCAACAAGGGTTCCTAGCGCCAGACACAAATCCCCTGTGGGAGCGGGCTTGCTCGCGAATGCGGTCTGACATTCACCAATGATGTCGACTGACACACCGCTTTCGCGAGCAAGCCCGCTCCCACAGGTCAGTGCAAGACATGAATTTTGTGTGATGTGTCCCCCGATTTTTCATGGGGGGTTTGGGGGGGCCGTTGGCCCTTGACTGTTGGTTAAACATGGAGAGATCGGGATGGTATTTTCATCCAATGTGTTCCTGTTTCTGTTCTTGCCGATCTTTCTCGGCTTGTACTACTTGAGCGGAATACGCTATCGCAACCTGCTGCTGCTGATCGCCAGCTATGTGTTCTATGCCTGGTGGCGTGTGGACTTCCTCGCGCTGTTCGCCGCCGTCACGCTGTGGAACTACTGGATCGGCCTCAAAGTCGGTGCCGCGGGCGTGCGGACCAAACCGGCCCAGCGCTGGCTGCTGCTCGGCGTCGCCGTCGACCTGTGCATCCTGGGCTACTTCAAGTACGCCAACTTCGGCGTCGACAGCATCAACGCCATGATGACGTCGGTCGGCCTGTCGCCGTTCATCCTGACCCACGTGCTGTTGCCGATCGGGATCTCGTTCTACATCTTCGAGTCCATCAGCTACATCATCGACGTCTATCGCGGTGATACCCCGGCGACCCGCAACCTGATCGACTTTGCGGCGTTCGTGGCGATCTTCCCGCACTTGATTGCCGGCCCGGTGTTGCGTTTCCGCGACCTCGCCGACCAGTTCAACAACCGCACCCACACCCTGGATAAATTCTCCGAGGGCTGCACGCGGTTCATGCAGGGTTTCATCAAGAAAGTCTTCATCGCCGACACCCTCGCCGTCGTCGCCGACCACTGCTTCGCGCTGCAAAACCCGACCACGGGCGATGCCTGGCTCGGCGCACTGGCCTACACCGCGCAACTGTATTTCGACTTCTCCGGCTACAGCGACATGGCCATCGGCCTGGGCTTGATGATGGGTTTCCGCTTCATGGAAAACTTCAAGCAGCCGTACATCAGCCAGTCGATCACCGAGTTCTGGCGTCGCTGGCACATCAGCCTCTCCACCTGGCTGCGTGACTACCTGTACATCACGCTGGGCGGTAATCGCAAAGGCACGTTGATGACCTATCGCAACCTGTTCCTGACCATGCTGCTCGGTGGTCTGTGGCACGGCGCGAACATCACCTACATCGTCTGGGGTGCGTGGCACGGCATGTGGCTGGCGATTGAGAAAGCGCTGGGCCTGAACACCTCGCCGCGCAGCATCAACCCGATCCGCTGGGCGCTGACGTTCCTGCTGGTGGTGATGGGCTGGGTGATCTTCCGCTCGGAAAACCTGCACGTCGCCGGCCGTATGTACGGCGCAATGTTCAGCTTCGGCGAATGGTCGCTGTCGGAACTCAACCAGGCCAGCCTCACCGGCCTGCAAATAGCGACACTGGTAGTGGCTTACGTGACCCTGGCGTTCTTCGGCATCCGTGATTTCTACACCAACCGTCCGCCCGAGAAGACCAAGCCTGCCGTCAACGTCGAGACCGATGGTCCTGCTGGCGCAACCCCTGGAATGATCAAAGCCGTACCGGGCGACAACCCGGCCAGCATCCACCAACCGGGCTACACCGTCGGCGTTGAAGCCACCGTGCAACCGGCCTACTGGACCGCTGACTGGTCGCGTTACGTGATGCGCGCCCTGGTGCTGCTGCTGTTCATCGCTTCGATTTTCAAACTCTCGGCGCAAAGCTTCTCGCCGTTCCTTTACTTCCAGTTCTGAGGGATCTGACCATGACCCGCTCATTACGCATCTTCTACATCGCTCTGTTCCTGCTGACCCTGTTGGCACTGGGCCTGTGGTCCACGCGCAGCTTCTTCGGCTTCAGTACCAATGCCGAGGCGACGGTGCTCAACGGCCGCTGGACCAAAGCCGTGGAGACGCACTACGACGACGAGTTTCCGATCAAGCGCCTGGGCACCAACCTCTGGGCCGCGCTGGATTTCAAACTGTTCAACGAAGGTCGTCCGGGCGTCGTGCTCGGCCGCGATCAGTGGCTCTACAGCGATGAAGAGTTCAACCCGATCGTCAACGAAGAGCTGAACCTGCAAGGCAACTACGCGCTGGTCGAAGGCGTGCGCCAGACCTTGAAAGAGCAAGGCGTGCAACTGGTGATGGCAATCGTGCCGGCCAAGACCCGCCTGTACCCGGAACACCTGGGTGAGGTGAAGCCTTCGAGCATTCACGCCAACCTCTATCAGGACTTCCACGCCCGTGTCGCGGCCGACAAGATCCTCGCCCCCGACCTGCTCGGCCCGCTGCAAAAGGCCAAGCAGAACGGTCAGCAAGTGTTCCTGCGCACCGACACCCACTGGACCCCGGAAGGCGCACAAGTCGCTGCCGAGACCCTGGCGAAAACCATCGCCGACAAACTCCCGCTGAGCGGCGAGCCACAAAACTTCGTCACTGAACCTGCGGAGAAAGTCACGCACAAAGGCGACCTGCGCTTGTTCCTGCCGCTGGACCCGCTGTTCGAAAACCTGATGCCGGCGCAAGAGCCGCTGCAGAAGCGCAACACCGTAGCGGCTGGTGATCAGCCGGCCGGTGACGACGCCCTGTTCGCCAACACCGAAGTGCCGGTGGCCCTGATCGGCACCAGCTACAGCGCCAACCCGAACTGGAACTTCGTCGGCGCACTGAAACAAGCCCTGCGCAGCGACGTGGTCAATTACGCCGAAGACGGCCACGGCCCGATCCTGCCGATGCTCAGCTACCTGAAAAGCGATGCTTTCAAGAACAGCCCGCCACAGGTGCTGATCTGGGAGTTTCCTGAACGCTATCTGCCTGTGAACAACGAAATCGGCGACGCCGACCCGCAGTGGGTCGCAGAGCTCAAAGAAGCCGGCGCCCGCCAACAAAACGTAGCCGCAAACACTAAATCCGAGACGCCCGACCGGGCGCAAAACTGAAAGAGAGAGGTACTACCATGACTTTCACTACTACTCCTCGCCGTCTCGCCAAGACTTTTGCTTTGGCCGCGACCTTCAGCGTGTTGTCGATGAACGCCTTCGCTGGCGACGCCGCACTCTACGGTCCTACCGCACCAAAAGGCTCGAGCTTCGTACGGGTCTATAACGCCGGTAACGCTGAAGTCAGCGCCACCGTCGGCAGCACCAACCTGAGCGACGTCGCACCGCTGTCCAGCACCGACTTCAGCTTCATGCCGGGCGGCGACTACAGCGCCAAGGTCGGCAGCCAGACCCTGCCGGTGAAACTGGCCGGTGACCACTATTACACCCTGGTCAACAACGCTTCCGGTGCGCCGCAACTGATCGAAGAACCGCCGTTCAAGAACAAGCAGAAATCCCTGGTGCGTCTGCAGAACCTGAGCGACAAGCCGCTGACCCTGAAAACCGCTGACGGCAAGACTGACGTGGTGCCAAGCGTGGCCGCCAAGGGCCGTGGCGAGCGTGAGATCAACCCGGTGAAGGTCAGCCTGGCGCTGTTTGAAGGCGACAAGAAAGTCGGCGACGTCAAGCCAGTTGCCCTGGAGCGCGGTGAAGCGGCCGTGCTGTACGTCACCGGCAACGGCAGCAGCCTGTCGCCAGTCTGGGTAAAACGCCCGGTGTCGACGCGCTAATCAATTTGCCTGACTGACACATCTCCCCTGTGGGAGCGGGCTTGCTCGCGAATGCGGTTTTACATTCAACGATGATGTTGACTGACCCACCGCTTTCGCGAGCAAGCCCGCTCCCACACTAGACCGAGGCGTCAGTCCGGACACGGAATAAGAACAAGAGTGAAACGACAGAACGTTCGTAGCTCTAACCAATCGATTTTAAAGGAGTAACAACATGATTCCGGTGATCTTGTCAGGTGGTAGCGGCTCACGTCTTTGGCCGCTTTCGCGTAAACAGTTTCCCAAGCAATTCCTCGCCCTGACCGGCGAACACACGCTGTTCCAGCAAACCCTGGAACGCCTGGTGTTCGAAGGCATGGACACCCCGATCGTGGTGTGCAACAAGGACCACCGCTTCATCGTCAACGAGCAGTTGAGCAACCGCAAACTCGAAGCCCAGCGCATCCTGATGGAACCGTTCGGTCGCAACACCGCGCCGGCCGTGGCCCTGACCGCGATGATGCTGGTCAATGAAGGTCGTGACGAGTTGATGCTGGTGCTGCCGGCCGACCACGTGCTGGAAGACCAGAAAGCCCTGCAACGTGCGCTGGCCCTGGCCACCGTCGCGGCGGAAAACGGCGAAATGGTGCTGTTCGGCGTCCCGGCCACCAAACCGGAAACCGGTTATGGCTACATCAAGTCGACCAATGATTCGCTGTTGCCGGAAGGCGTCAGCCGCGTCTCGCACTTCGTCGAAAAACCTGACGTGAAACGCGCCACCGAATATGTCGAGTCCGGCGGTTATTTCTGGAACAGCGGCATGTTCCTGTTCCGCGCCAGCCGCTTCCTAGAAGAGCTGAAAAAGCACGACCCGGACATCTACGACACCTGCCTGCTGACCCTCGAACGCAGCGAGCAAGATGCCGACACCATCACCTTCGACGAAGCCACCTTCGCCTGCTGCCCGGACAACTCCATCGACTACGCGGTGATGGAAAAAACCCAGCGCGCCTGCGTTGTACCGCTGACGGCTGGCTGGAGCGATGTCGGTTGCTGGGCGTCGCTGTGGGAAGTGAATGAAAAAGACGCCAATGGCAACGTGTCCAAAGGTGACGTGGTGATTCAGGACAGCAAAAACTGCATGATCCACGGCAACGGCAAACTGGTGTCGGTGATCGGCCTGGAAAACATCGTGGTGGTCGAAACCAAGGACGCCATGATGATTGCGCACAAGGACTCGGTCCAAGGCGTGAAACAGATGGTCAACACCCTCAACGAACAGGGCCGCAGCGAAACCCAGAACCACTGCGAAGTCTATCGTCCGTGGGGTTCCTACGACTCGGTGGACATGGGCGGCCGCTTCCAGGTCAAGCACATCTCGGTCAAGCCGGGCGCGTGCCTGTCGCTGCAAATGCACCACCACCGCGCCGAACACTGGATCGTGGTCAGCGGCACCGCTGAAGTGACCTGCGATGACAACGTGTTCCTGCTGTGCGAAAACCAGTCGACCTACATCCCGATCGCCTCGGTCCACCGTCTGCGCAACCCGGGCAAGATTCCACTCGAGATCATCGAAGTGCAATCGGGCAGCTACCTGGGTGAAGACGATATCGAGCGGTTCGAAGATATCTACGGTCGCTCCACCCCGATCGAGCGCGGCGTGTCGGTGAAAACCATCGCGCAGTAAGCGTTCAGCAAAATGAAAGCCCCCGTCCAGCCCGCTGCGTTCCCTATCCGCAGTGGGTTGGCCGGGGGCTTTTTACATCGGGGCAATCATGGTCAAAAAGGTTCCCATTGATTGCTCCCCGCCTCCCTGGAAGCAACGATGTAGGCGTTCGGAATCGGGGTAACAAAAGTCACCTCGTGTGTCATGGCCGGAATCATCGCCACGAATCTGGCCTGATCAAGCGTGTCACCACTCATCAAAAGTCTGGTGTCCAATCGTCCTTTGGGAGTGAACTTAAAGGGAGCCCCAAGCCCCAGCGTCTGGTCATTGATATCTCGCTCTGTCAAGTCCGGGATTTCCATTCGGTACAGGAAGGCTCTTGTGTCACCGTATCCTCCTGATTCTTCACCCATGCCGGTGGATACAAAAGCTGCATTGGGGCTGCTAACGTGTTCCCGGGCCAAGGCGTTAATGGTTTTGGTCACAACGGTCTTCTTGAACTCCTGTTTGATTTCGGGCCCTCTGTTATCTCTGGGGAAAAAACCACCCACCTCACGGATTTTTCCGGGGGGACGATTGTCTCCCCTCATGACTATGATGCTGCCCGAGGGAGCACGCATCAATTGATGTGAGCCCACGGTCATTGAACCGGCAGCATAGGAAGGAAGCACCGCGTTTGACTTATCCGTCGTTGGTAACACGATAGGAGGCGGCCTTTTAGGCGCGACCGCCATGGTAGCCGAGGGCTGACCCATTTGAGGTGGGGCAGGTCGAGGTGGGGCAGGCCGGGGTGGAACAACCGGCTTAACCGTTGCGGGTGCAAGTGAAGGTGGCCGTGGGGGAACTGGCGGGCGGGCAGAAGCCACGCCCTCCTCCTTCTTGTTGGGTGCGAGGCCATCGACATCAGCCAACCCTATCGGGTTGTTTCGAACCATCCGGTACAGATTGAGACCATCAATAGTTCCCGCAGGGTCAGGGCTTAGCCAGCGCTGCAACCACGGTATGTAGTACCGAAACCCATAGTAATAAAGCCCCGTCGCATCCCGCTCCTTGCCTGAATACCGAATGGTTTTGTAATCCCCATCGGTATCGTTCGGGCCCGCAGAGCAGGCGGTTTCACCAAAGGGGTGATAGGTTTCTCGACTGATGATTCGCGCGTCATCGGCGAGTTCCAGCGTGCAGGAGTTCAAGTGATCGACGAGGTTGTAGCGGTACTGATCGTTGATCACACCGGACGGTGGATCAGTTTCCCAATGCAACACCCGAACACTATTGAGCCCGGCCTGCGCGTTGATGACCTGCCGCACCTCCCCGGTACCGCTGTCGGTGCGCAATTCCAGTCCCGGCAAGTAACGCACTTCAGCCACCACGGTTCGGGCATGGGTCTGCAACGAGCGAGTTTTTCGTACC
>NZ_MOBK01000054.1 GCF_003732265.1 Pseudomonas brassicacearum | reverse complement strand
GACGATGGACCTACCTCGCTGCGCTGCAGCAACCTCACCTTTCGGCACACTTCGCTGCGCCAATCCGCGTCCGTCTCTTTCTCTTGGAAAGAGACGGGCGCTCGTACCATTGCTGCAAGCCACGTCGTACAAGGCATTGCCGCAACTCTCCTCGTGACAATCGACCTGACAAACCCGATTCGTCGCCATCCGCAACGACACCGACACCGGTGCCGCAGCCTATGGAAAGGCTGTACCTGACTGACAGTCAGGCATGCCCCAGGTGTCCATGTCACTGCCTTCTCCCACTCAGGATCTCCAGGTGCCGAACTCGTCAGTCGGCACCGCCTCCGCCCGCCCGCATCTTCGGATGTGCCAAGGAGGTCAGATTCATGGTTTCATGCCCTCGCTCCCGGTTGTAAGGTGCCGTACTTTCCGCGTCAGTGAACACCTCACATGCCGCAGGGGTGTTGATCCCTGCTAACACTCAACTGCCGTGGCGGGAATACGTGAGGACAGCCAGCAATCACCGAGGAGAGGGCCCAT
>NZ_MOBK01000053.1 GCF_003732265.1 Pseudomonas brassicacearum | reverse complement strand
CACTGCTGGCTGAGCTGTCGACTGTCAAGTTCAGCGAGTCGTTCGACGTTGCTGTAAACCTGGGTGTAGACCCGCGTAAATCTGACCAGGTTGTTCGTAGCGCTACTGTGCTGCCGCACGGCACTGGCAAGACTGTTCGCGTTGCTGTGTTCACCCAAGGTCCAGCTGCTGAAGCCGCTCTGGCTGCCGGCGCTGACCGTGTAGGTATGGACGACCTTGCTGCCGAAATGAAAGGCGGCGACCTGAACTATGACGTAGTGATCGCATCCCCGGATGCCATGCGCGTTGTAGGTCAGTTGGGTCAGATCCTCGGTCCACGTGGTCTGATGCCTAACCCTAAGGTTGGTACCGTAACTCCAGACGTAGCTACCGCGGTCAAGAACGCTAAAGCTGGTCAGGTTCGTTATCGCACCGACAAAAACGGCATCATTCACACCTCCGTTGGCAAGATGGGCTTCGACGCCGTCAAGCTGAAGGAAAACGTTGAAGCCCTGATCGCTGATCTGAAGCGTATCAAGCCAGCT
>NZ_MOBK01000052.1 GCF_003732265.1 Pseudomonas brassicacearum | reverse complement strand
AAAAAAAACTCTGCGAGTTCGCTATTTATGTCTATGTTTAGCTGTTTTAAAGCCTCGGTAACTGATTGCTTGTCTGTTCGAAGGGTATTGCCCGGCTGATTTTCAATTAGTAATTTTAATTTGGTCGGTATCATTTTGCGGCCTCCGCTGCACGGTCTTTCCAATATTGCGGGACTTCTTTCTTGAAGAGTTCCCTGTTTACAGGCTCATCTGGATGTTGATTGTGGCCATAGGGATGAACCGCTTCCCGGCCTTTACCTTTGAGAGTCGTAAGGTGTGTCTTGCGACTCAACTCAAAAAGCGGTCCCTTTCCGTTCTGCCTTGAGTGATGGAGCTGTAGCTGTTGAGGAACCCCATCTTTCATTATGTAAGGGGCACCGCCTTCTTTTGCTCTGTCTAAGTTCGACATGCCCTTGTGCTCTAAATCCCAGTCAATATCCTGTTGGAAAACCTTATATTCGTTACCGGTGCCTTTACCGCTTGCTTTCCATGTGGTTTCGGTTTTAAAGAACTTTGGATTTTTACCACTCTCGGGTCCAGGGACATCAGGAGCGCCTTCGCTGACCTTTGCGCCATTTTCTGGTGCCTCAAGTCCACTTGGAGGCTTGCACCCATTACCCTCTGGGCAATTATCGAGCCCCAACGGATCCACCCACCCCGTAGGGTTAGGCACATACTGATAGTTGTTCAATCCACCCGCAAGCTTGATCGGATCCGGTGTCAAAAACCGTCCGGTGCTGGGATTGTAGTAGCGGTGCCGGTTGTAATGTAATCCCGTCTCGGCATCGAAATACTGACCCTGGAAGCGCAGAGGGTTGTCGAT
>NZ_MOBK01000051.1 GCF_003732265.1 Pseudomonas brassicacearum | reverse complement strand
CGCATTCGTGCCGTGGCTGGTGACGCCGTTGTTGATGGTCGGTGGTGCGTACTTGTGTTTCGAGGGCTTCGAGAAGCTCGCGCACAAGTTTCTGCACAGTGCGGCTGAAGATGAAGCCGAACATGCGCAACTGACTGAGGCGGTAGCTGATCCGGCGACCGATCTGGTGGCGTACGAGAAGGACAAGATCAAAGGCGCGATTCGCACAGACTTCATCCTCTCGGCAGAGATTATCGCGATCACTCTGGGCACCGTGGCAACTGCCTCGCT
>NZ_MOBK01000485.1 GCF_003732265.1 Pseudomonas brassicacearum | reverse complement strand
CCCAGCGCAATCACCGGCAAGGTCGCGACTTTCACACCGATGCCCATCGCCACCATTAAGGCTTCGCAGAGGATCGAGGTCAGCACCAGCGGCAGCAGCGCCACCAGCGTCGCCCGCCAGCTGCGGAAGGTGATCAGGCAGAACAACGTCACCGCCGCGTACACGTACAGACGATGTTGGTCGCGGCTTCGATCCCGGCGCTACCGGCAGCGAGCAGGA
>NZ_MOBK01000484.1 GCF_003732265.1 Pseudomonas brassicacearum | reverse complement strand
ACCGTTTCAAAGATCCCTCTGCCGGTGCTGTTGGCGGTTCACGCCACCAGCCAGCGCCGGTTTTTTTATTCCCATGACCGCCTAGAAGTCTGCCGCCATGCGCCCAGCCCGTGCCCTGATCGACCTTCAAGCCCTGCGTCACAACTTCCGTATCGCCCGTGAACTCACCGGGGCCAAAGCCCTCGCGGTGATCAAGGCTGATGCCTACGGCCATGGCGCGGTGCGTTGCGCCCAGGCGCTGGAAGCCGAGGCCGACGGTCTTGCCGTGGCCTGCATCGAAGAGGCGTTGGAACTGCGCGC
>NZ_MOBK01000483.1 GCF_003732265.1 Pseudomonas brassicacearum | reverse complement strand
ACTGGAGGGATTTGTTGTTGGAGCCGCGTTTTCCATCAGTGCGAAACGCACGCTTCTGTGGCTTGTATCGCAAACGTCGTGCCACTTTGGTGCGATTGCCTGCAAGCCTTTTGATATCAGGGATTACAGGTTCATGGATGTCACCACCCGGTGACTCAAGTGTGGCGGATTTCCGCCAACTCGCCGCTTCTCGTCCTACAATTTGGCGGAAATCCGCCTTGTAGGCGTGTCCAGCCGCCGGCTACCATCCGGCGCCTGAGGAAGGATCTGCCGCTTATGCGCGAACGCACCATT
>NZ_MOBK01000482.1 GCF_003732265.1 Pseudomonas brassicacearum | reverse complement strand
GCCCGGCCGCTGATGTCGGCATCGACGCCGGTGGCCTGCAATTCGTTCTTCAGCTGGCTCATCGACGGCGTGCAGCGCATGGCGGCGATCAGCGACAGCCTGAGCCCGCGTAAATCCCTGGTGCTGGGCACTCAGGGCCAGGTCGAAAACCTGCGCAAGATGCTGGTCGCCATGGTCGACGACGTTCGCGTCGCGCTGATCAAACTGGCTGAACGCACCTGCGCGATTCGAGCGGTGAAAACTGCCGACGACGAAAACCGCAATCGCGTCGCCCGTGAAGTCT
>NZ_MOBK01000481.1 GCF_003732265.1 Pseudomonas brassicacearum | reverse complement strand
GAATGTTTCATCTATCGTTTGAGCAAACAGCAGCAGTTGAATCTGGGGTCGTTTCTGGCCTCGGTCGATTACCAGACCTTTGAACGCGTGGTGATTTTCTCCCGGGTCAAGCGTCTGGCCACGCAACTGCAGGTGCTCAAGTGCATTCCCGGGCTGGTGTTTCTCGAGCACGATGCCTACCAGAACTACATGCCGGCGAGTAAATATCGGGGCGTGTATTCACGGCTCTATCGTCGTCTGCCAAGTTGTCGGGCGCTGGTGTCCGGTGCCGTGGCCGCGCGCAAGATGCTCGCCGAAGGCATCGACACGGTGTTC
>NZ_MOBK01000050.1 GCF_003732265.1 Pseudomonas brassicacearum | reverse complement strand
TCCCGGTCAATGAAAAGAAACGCCTGACCTTCGCCAGAGGGTTGCACGCGATCCTGGGCCATGACCCGGACACGATCATGGTCGGTGAAATCCGCGACCCGGACACCGCGCACATCGCCGTGCAATCGACACTCTCCGGTCACCTGGTGTTCACCACCATCCACGCCAACAACTTGTTCGACGTGATCGGCCGTTTCACCCAAATGGAAATCGGGCGCAGCGGCTGATCCGCCTGGTCTGCGCCAGTTGCAGCGCGCCGGTCACCCCCACCGACGACGAATTGCTCGCCTCGGGCCTCGACCC
>NZ_MOBK01000480.1 GCF_003732265.1 Pseudomonas brassicacearum | reverse complement strand
GGATTCGAGCATCTGCGTGTAGTTGTGGCCGATCTTGTCCAGCAGCGCACAACGGGCGACTTCGAGGTATTTGACGTAATGGCCGTGCCAGACGACGTGCATGGTGTCGACGTCAAAAAACGGCACGAGGATTTCGGTGTCGGCGTGGAGCACTCTGGCGCTACGCATGCAGCCTCCAGTGTTGCGCGGCGATGCGTTGCAGGCACAGGCGCAATTCGCCTTCCAGGGCTCGGTCTTCGATCACCGGCGGGAAGTCCTTGGCGAGTTCTTCGTGCATTGCCGCCAGTGACGGTGGCAGCGGTCGCGCGTCTTGAGCCTGAGCGCGCAACCATACGCCTTGATTGGCGGCCAGCAGGGTGGCGGCGGCGACCTGTTCGGTCAGCTCCAGCACACGAATTGCATCGCGGGCGGCGATGGTGCCCATGCTCACCTTGTCCTGGTTGTGGCACTCGGTGGAGCGCGAGAACACGCTGGCCGGCATGGTGTTTTTCAGCGCTTCGGCGGTCCACGCGCTGGTGCCGATCTGCACGGCTTTGAAGCCATGGTTGATCATCGCGCGATCCGCCGGAGCACCGGAGAGGTTGCTCGGCAGACCGTGGTTGTA
>NZ_MOBK01000479.1 GCF_003732265.1 Pseudomonas brassicacearum | reverse complement strand
GCTCACCGAGCACGAAGGCAACATCTCCGCCACTGCCCGCGCTTTGGGCATGCACCGCCGCACCCTGCAGCGAAAACTGCAGAAGCGCCCGGTTCGTCGCTGAACCTGCGCTGAACGACTATCGCCAGCCCTCGCGATAAAACGCACCGATCATCTATGATCGGTGCGTGTCTGTTCTTTTCTATATCGAGCCTTTTCCATGAATCAGAACGCTGAATACTCCGCGGTCAACGATGCCGTGCGCGGGCAATTTTTTCGTAAAGTTTGGGCGATGATCACGCCT
>NZ_MOBK01000478.1 GCF_003732265.1 Pseudomonas brassicacearum | reverse complement strand
ATATTTGTCCTTGAGCAACTCGGCGATCAGCATCAGGTTATCGGGGGTATCGTCGACTACCAGAACGGTAGCTGATGGGTAAACGCCGTGAGTGCTATCCATGGTTGTTGGCTCCCTTGCCAGACAATTAAGGAGTCGGCGTACTTGCACCAATCTCTTGCTGGCAAGCGTAGCTAGAAAAGCTGCAATCGCTAGGTGGAAATTGGTCGATAGCGACCCCTCTCGACGCTGGCGTCGACAATCACGTTGCGGCGGCGCCTGTCTCGCGTTTCAGACGCTCGAGGTCCCTATTGACCAGTAACTTATGGACCAGGCCCACCGGCAACATGTAGAGGCGCCCAAAGACGTTATGCGTTACGACAGTCGATGTGATCGTGAACACCCGATCTGTTATCGAAAGACAAATCATGACATCCAGGTGCCGGTCTTTCACGCTCAGAACGAGCAAGTCGGGGGCGCTA
>NZ_MOBK01000477.1 GCF_003732265.1 Pseudomonas brassicacearum | reverse complement strand
GCGCGCGAAGCACAGGCCCAACCCGACCAGCAACACGACGTAAATCAGCAGATAACGGCCACTGCGTTTCAACGCATAGCCGACCCAGCCTTGATAACGATCGGTGAGGCGCTCGAAGCGGCGGTTGAACCAGCCGAAGAACCCGGACTTTTCATGATGCTCACCCTTGGCGATCGGCTTGAGCAGCGTCGCGCACAATGCCGGCGTCAGGGTCAGAGCAAGGAACGCCGAGAACAGAATCGACGTCGCCATCGACAGCGAGAACTGTTGGTAAATCACCCCGACCGAACCCTGCATGAACGCCATCGGAATGAACACCGCGACCAGCACCAGCGTGATGCCGATGATCGCGCCGGTGATCTGCGTCATGGCTTTGCGCGTGGCTTCCTTGTGCGACAGGCCCTCGGTGGCCATGATCCGTTCGACGTTCTCCACCACCACGATGGCGTCGTCCACCAGAATACCGATGGCCAGCACCATGCCGAACATGGTCAGCACGTTGATCGAGAAACCCAACGTCAGCATGGTCGCGAAGGTGCCCATCAATGCCACCGGCACC
>NZ_MOBK01000476.1 GCF_003732265.1 Pseudomonas brassicacearum | reverse complement strand
CGATACCCTCGATACCCAGGCTTTTGTGCGGTTGATGCAGGCCTATCACGGCTTCTATTCACCGCTGGAAAACGCGCTGCAACAGAGCAATGCAGTCCCGGCCGATTTTGATCTGGTGCCCCGTCTTAAAGCACAAACACTATTCACCGATTTGCTGGCGCTTGGCGTATCCGCCACTGCGTTGCAAAGCCTGCCGCGCTGCCAGCAATTGCCGATCATCGACTCAAGCGCTGCCTGCCTGGGCGTGCTCTACGTTCTCGAAGGT
>NZ_MOBK01000475.1 GCF_003732265.1 Pseudomonas brassicacearum | reverse complement strand
GGCTGGGCAGTTGTGACATGAAGGGCTTCTTCGCGCTGATCATCGAAGCCGTGCAGCCGCTGCTCGAGCAACCGTTCAAACAACCGCTGCTGATTCTCGCCACCTGCGACGAAGAAAGCTCGATGTCCGGCGCCCGCGCGCTGGCCGAGGCCGGGCAACCGCTGGGCCGCGCGGCGGTGATCGGCGAGCCGACCGGGCTCAAGCCGATCCGCATGCACAAAGGCATCATGATGGAGCGTATCGACATCCTCGGGCAG
>NZ_MOBK01000474.1 GCF_003732265.1 Pseudomonas brassicacearum | reverse complement strand
CCGCACACCGCAGCGGAACTGGTTGGCGAGTGGACTCACCCGTACAGCCGCGAGCAGGCCGTTTATCCGGTTGCGTCGTTGATTGAAGGCAAATACTGGCCACCGGTCGGTCGCGTCGACAACGTCTTCGGCGATCGCAACCTGGTCTGCGCCTGCCCGTCGATCGAAAGCTACGCTTAAACCGATGGGGGATCAGTTATCGCTGATCCCGCACACACCGCTGATCCCCTGTAGGAGTGAGCCTGCTCGCGATAGCGCACTGACATTTACCAATGATGTCGACTGACAGA
>NZ_MOBK01000473.1 GCF_003732265.1 Pseudomonas brassicacearum | reverse complement strand
CGAGCGCGGCAAGGCTGGTGAACAGTAGCTTGGGACGGAACATGTCGGGCTCCCGATTCTTTTATCAGTGTTTAAAGTGAGTTCAAAAACGCCAGCAGCGCGGCACGCTGCTCGGCATTGAAAGACAAAACCTGTTGCTGCGCCGCTTGCGCTTCACCGCCGTGCCAAAGCACCGCTTCGAGCAGATTGCGCGCGCGACCGTCATGCAAAAACTGTGTGTGGCCGCTGACCGCTTGCGTCAGGCCAATCCCCCACAACGGCGGCGTGCGCCAGTCACGGCCGGAGGCCTGAA
>NZ_MOBK01000472.1 GCF_003732265.1 Pseudomonas brassicacearum | reverse complement strand
GAAGGTACAGTACGAGGAACATCACCACGGCCATGGCGCTGTACGTCACCAGTTGCAACATCGGCGTATAAACGGCGCCGGTCTTGGTCATCGTCAACTGCTTGTCGGTGTTGCTCTGGCTGGCATCACGAAAGCGATCCTTTTCGTACTGCTCGCCGCCGAAGCTGCGCACAACGCGGTAGCCATGAATGGTCTCGGACGCGACGTGCGTGACGTTACCCATCGAGACCTGGATCTTCTTGCTCTGCTTGCGGAATTTCTTGCTGGTGCTGTTCACCATCAAACCGATCAACGGCAGGATGGCGACCATCACCAGAGTGAGCTTCCAGTTCATCCACAACAGCGTGCAGAACAGGAAAATCACGGTCATGCCTTCACGGATGACGACTTTGATCGCATCGGTTGCCGCACCGGTGACCATCGTCACGTTGAAGGTGATCCGGGAAATCAGGTGACCGGAATTGTTCTTGTCGAAGAAGCGATTGGGCAACTCCAGCAATTTGTTGAACAGCACCACCCGCAGGTCATGCACCAGGCCCAGAGAAACCCGCGCCAGGAAGAAGTTGCCCAGGTACGAGCCCACCCCCTGCCACAGCGCGATGAACACAATCATCAGCGGCACGGACTCGAGCAGCTGCAGCTTGCCCAGATACGGGTTGCCCGGAAACAGACTGGCTTCAGGATTGGCCAGACCGTCGACAAAGTATTTGAGGATGTAGGCGAGCATCGGTTGAGTCGATGCGAAGATCAGAAACCCGACGATGCTGAGAAGGAAAAGGCCGGCGTAAGGCCGCACGTAAGCCAAAAGGCGGAAATAGATCGCCAGCGTGGACTGGGCTTTCGGTTCAG
>NZ_MOBK01000049.1 GCF_003732265.1 Pseudomonas brassicacearum | reverse complement strand
AAGGTTGAGTCCGGACAATTTCATCCACACGGAAATCCGCCGGGCTCAATCCGTCCGCCTGGAGGTTGTTCAGGCTTTTGATCAACTGTGCGACATCGCTGTCGTTGGTCCACGCCGCGCGATAGGCGCGATGGGTATAAAAATCCATGACCAGACGATTGACATCCACCCGCCGATAGCGCTTTGAAGTGAGCAAGGGAGGGAATGCGGTTTTCAATGGCGCAAGCGTCGCCTGAATCGTTTGAGCGACGTTGTCGTCCGCTGCGGCATCCATCACGGCGCTCGGCGCAGTTACCGACTCAATCGGCGAAGTTTCGGCGACCGCTGCACCGCTGATCAGAAAGCCCATAAAAAATACGCGGCTTATGACGAATAACCTTGGTAATTGCACCATGGATAATCCTTAATCTCCCGCATTCACT
>NZ_MOBK01000471.1 GCF_003732265.1 Pseudomonas brassicacearum | reverse complement strand
GCCTGCCCGCTGACGCCAAATAACGCGAATAGCTTGAAATTTCACTCTCGGACAAACTTGACGCCAACCGCGCACCAATCAAACCAGCAAACTCATCATCTGTACCAATCCTGGATTTAATTGCAAAGTTAACCCTGTCCTGAAGATCCCATAATGAATGATTCGGTCGATTGACCATTGCTCTCACCAGCTTCTCGAGCTTTACACTTTGAAGCCTTTCAACCCCAACAATGATAGGTCTAACAAAGCTTTCATAATCGTGATCATCATCTGCTAACGCTGTTACTACATCGTCCAGACTGGCGTTGCCGGGATCATAAATGGCGAGTGCTGCAACGCCAAATTCGAAGCCACTCTTACTAACAGTCGACTGCAGTTGGGCTAGCACTTCACCGTTCTCGGAAAATTGCTGCCGCAGTATATAGGAAGCTTCGAAATAGCTCTGCATTCTATGCCAAGAATGATCCGAATTGTTTCTGTGAATACTAGTCCCAGTCAAACAGTGCTGAAGCAGC
>NZ_MOBK01000470.1 GCF_003732265.1 Pseudomonas brassicacearum | reverse complement strand
GGCGCCAGTTGGCTGGCGATCACCGTTTGCCCTTCCTGCGTGACCACGCCGACCACATCGCCATCGATTGGCGCGACAATCCGCGTGTACGCCAAATTGACCTTGGCCGTGTCGATCTGGATGTGCGCGCTTTTGATCTGCGCGTCCAGCGACATCAGATTGGCCTGTTGTACCTGATAGTTCGACTCGGCGTTTTCGAAATCCTGGCGCGAGATCGACGCGTCGTCCTGCAAGTTCTTGTAGCGCTCGTAAATCGCTT
>NZ_MOBK01000469.1 GCF_003732265.1 Pseudomonas brassicacearum | reverse complement strand
CCACAGCTGGGGGTCGATTTATCGACCACTACCGGGCACTCAGCATCAGGAGTTGCTCCTTTATAGATGCTGAACAGATCCTGATTGTCGACGCCCCAAGGATTTTCATCAGTCAGGACGTACATCCAGACGTCATCGCTAGTCCAGGTTTCTATAGGAAGGTAAACCCAAACTCGAGAAAGTTTGGGATCACGATTACGGCTCAGACGATCGCGAGTACTTCCACTGTAGTTTTCGATCACTTTGTCACGCGCCTGGCTTTCGCCTCGGCGCTGACCGAGCACTAAAATTGCCTCGTTATTAGCCTCAGACAATTCCTGAATAAATTTCGTGGAGGCACTTATCTTCAAGCGATCAGTGCACCAACGGAAACGATTTCGCGGAGCGGGATAACCCTTGCCAATCAGATTGACCCAAAAACGGTGCTCGAGGCTGGGAGTAAGCCGGTGAGGATGAATTGGCAGCCCCTGCCGCTCC
>NZ_MOBK01000468.1 GCF_003732265.1 Pseudomonas brassicacearum | reverse complement strand
TCCGTAAGCCATGGCGGCGGCGGTCGGTTCGTTGATCAGACGCGTCACCGAGAGCCCGGCCAGTTCGGCGGCAAACAGCGTGCGTTTGCGTTGTTCATCGCTGAAATACGCCGGTACGGAAATCACCGCTTCCGACACCGCGTGGCCGAGAAAGGCTTCGGCGTCCTGCTTGAGTGAGCCCAGCACCAGCGCCGACAACTCCTCCGGGCTGAACTGACGTGTGCCGAGCTGGACTTGTTTATCGCTGCCCATGAAGCGCTTGAATGCTGCAGCGGTTCGCTCCGGGTGCGTGGTCAGGCGGGCGCGGGCAGCTTTGCCGACC
>NZ_MOBK01000467.1 GCF_003732265.1 Pseudomonas brassicacearum | reverse complement strand
CCGACTTCCTCATCTGCACCTGCCGCACCGGCGATGACCCACGCAAGGGCCTGACTCACTTCCTGCTCGACCGCAAAGAACACCCGTACGAAGTGCAGAACATCCACAAGATGGCCTGGAACAGCCAGTCCACCGCGCAGATCTTCCTCAACGACGTGCGCGTTCCGGCCAGCAACATCATCGGCGGCGAAGGCCAGGCCCTGAAAAACACCCTGTCGTTCTTCGAGCGCTCCCGCGTGTGCGTGGCCGCTCAAGGCCTGGGCATCGGCCGTCGCGCACTGGAAGAAGCCGTGCGTTAC
>NZ_MOBK01000466.1 GCF_003732265.1 Pseudomonas brassicacearum | reverse complement strand
TAGCATCAGCATCAATTTTCCTGAAAGCGGATTTCTTGCGCCTGGGTCGTCGGCCCGGAATCCGCCTTTCGACAGTCGCCAGCCCACGGCTGGCCAACGCTCAAGGATCTGAAACGTGATTGGACGCTTGCGCGGCACTCTGGCTGAGAAACAGCCGCCGCACCTGATTCTGGATGTAAACGGCCTCGGGTATGAGCTGGAAGTGCCCATGACCACTCTTTATCGTCTGCCGTCGGTCGGTGAACCGCTGACCCTGCACACCCATTTGGTCGTACGCGAAGACGCGCAGTTACTCTATGGTTTTGCCGGCAAGCGTGAGCGAGACTTTTTTCGCGAGTTGATCCGTCTCAATGGTGTCGGGCCGAAATTGGCCCTGGCCCTGATGTCGAGTCTGGAAGTCGACGAACTGATCCGTTGCGTGCAGTCGCAGGACACCTCGGCGTTGACCAAGGTGCCGGGTGTCGGCAAGAAAACCGCCGAGCGTCTGCTGGTCGAGCTG
>NZ_MOBK01000465.1 GCF_003732265.1 Pseudomonas brassicacearum | reverse complement strand
AAACTGGAACACGATCAGAGACAGGGCAGCAGCCCGAGGAAAGCGATTGCCGTCAATGGGTGAGTTGCGGGAAATCCATAACGCCTGGGGTGGCCGTTGGCCGATGGGGAACTATTTGTACTGGGCCGCTGACTCCGCAGGTGGTTGGCCAGCTCGGTACTGGTTAAAAAATCTGGTCAATGGTGCAGAAGGGCACGTCCAGTACTACGGATCTGGTTTGGGAGTTGGCATTTACCCTTAGAAATGAAAAGCGCCTCACAAATCGTGAGGCGCATTCATCAGGGAGCACCCTGATGGCTTTTTTACCAAAAGTACCGCAACCCCAGATTCACCCCGTAAGGCTGTTCAATATGCTTCCCCTTGGCATAATCCAGGTCGAAGTGCATCTGCCACCGCTGGGACATCGCCACCGCCACCCCCGCACCAAACTCCGCCCGGGAACCTGACAGGTCATTATTGAACACGTTGTTGTTGACCTTCACTTCGTTGTTCGACGCGAACTCATGAGCAACCGCCGCGCGCACATAAGGCTGGGCGACTGCGCCGTTAGCGAAACCGAAGTTACGCCCGAATGTAGCACCGGCCTTGCCGAGCAGTGAGCGCATGCGATCACCGTCGGCGTCCATGTCGTTGTCCAGCGTGTAGTGTTTGCCCTGGAT
>NZ_MOBK01000464.1 GCF_003732265.1 Pseudomonas brassicacearum | reverse complement strand
GAGCTGCGTCTGGGACGCATCAGCCTGCGCACCCGCGCCATGCGCCAGTTCACCATCGGCCACATCCGCCATCGTCTGGTGACCAAGATCGAGATCATCGACAACGGCCCCGGGATCCCGGCGGAACTTCAGGAAACCATTTTCTTTCCCATGGTCAGCGGTCGCCCGGACGGTACCGGGCTGGGCCTGGCCATTACCCAGAACATCATCAGCCAGCATCAGGGTCTGATCGAGTGTGACAGCCATCCAGGCCACACCACTTTCTCGATCTTTCTGCCACTGGAACAAGGAGCCACATCGACATGAGCC
>NZ_MOBK01000463.1 GCF_003732265.1 Pseudomonas brassicacearum | reverse complement strand
TCAGACGTCAAGTACAGCCTCAAGCATCAAAGCTGGTTGATTGGGAAGTGGCGGCTTCACGCCGCATGATGAGCGTCTGCTGCAAGCGCAGCAGAAAACCGGCCTCGAACGCTTCCCGGGAATCGCCTGGGCGATGACGCTTTCGCGTTTTGCGCCAGTGCCCACCATAGCGGTAGTGATGAGCCGTCAAGCCACGCCTGCGCACAACGAACGCCGTCCTCAATCATCGGGCCGAATTCATTGCCCCATGG
>NZ_MOBK01000048.1:383-674 GCF_003732265.1 Pseudomonas brassicacearum | reverse complement strand
ACGATGACTTTTTGCGGCGTGAACGCTGCAGCCAGGGTGCTGATGCCTTCCACCAGTTTGTCGACGTAGAAGTCGACCGGGTCGTTGTAACCGGCGATGCGCTTGTCGACGCTGTCCTTGATTTCCTGGGGCAGACCGTCGTAGTTCAACAGCGCTTTCGGGTGGACGCCGATCATGCGGTTGATGATGAACTCCAGACGGGCCAGGCCGACACCGGCGTTCGGCAACTGCGCGAAGTCAAAAGCGCGGTCCGGGTTGCCAACGTTCATCATGATCTTGAACGGCAGCTCC
>NZ_MOBK01000048.1:0-293 GCF_003732265.1 Pseudomonas brassicacearum | reverse complement strand
CGCCCTGGCCATCCTTCAGCAATTGGGTGGCGTTGCCGCAACCAACCACTGCCGGAATACCCAGCTCGCGAGCGATGATCGCTGCGTGGCAAGTACGGCCGCCACGGTTGGTGACGATGGCGCTGGCGCGCTTCATCACCGGTTCCCAGTCCGGGTCGGTCATGTCGGAAACGAGTACGTCGCCCGGCTGGACTTTGTCCATCTCGGAGACATCTTTGATGATGCGCACTTTACCGGCGCCGATGCGCTGGCCGATCGCACGACCTTCCACCAGTACGGTGCCGGTTTCTTTC
>NZ_MOBK01000462.1 GCF_003732265.1 Pseudomonas brassicacearum | reverse complement strand
CCTGGCATGGCGAAGGTCGAACACTGGTCGTCGTGTGCCACGACCTCGCCGCCGTACGCCAGCACATCCCGCAAACCTTGCTGATCAAAAACCGCGAATGCGTGTTCGGAGCCAGCAACGAATTGATCCAGCAAACCCCTCACACGCAGGTGGCCTGATGCTCGCCGTCACTCACCTCTGGCAACCGTTCAACGAATTCGTGTTCATGCGTCGCGCCCTGCTCGGTGGACTGGTCCTGGCATGCAGCACGGCGCCACTCGGCGTGTTCCTTATTCTGCGACGGATGAGTCTGATCGGTGACGCCGTGGCCCACGG
>NZ_MOBK01000461.1 GCF_003732265.1 Pseudomonas brassicacearum | reverse complement strand
AGGCTCTGACGGATGTCAGCCACTGGCGCGAAACCGGTCACGATCAGCGACATCGGCGAGGTCACGGTTTTTTCTTCGCCGTTATCGCTCCAACGGGTGGCCATGGACATCGAGTCCTTGCCCACCGGAATGGTGATGCCCAGCTCAGGGCACAGTTCCATACCGACCGCTTTCACGGTGTCGTACAGACGTGCATCTTCGCCCGGATGGCCGGCAGCGGACATCCAGTTCGCCGACAGTTTGATGTCGGAGATCTTGTTGATGCGCGAAGCAGCGATGTTGGTCAGGGTTTCGCCGATAGCCATGCGGCCCGACGCCGGAGCGTCCAGCAATGCCAGCGGAGTACGCTCGCCCATCGCCATCGCTTCACCGGTGTAGACGTCAAAACTGGTGGCGGTGACGGCAACGTCGGCCACCGGAACCTGCCATGGGCCGACCATTTGGTCACGGGCTACGAGGCCGGTGATGGTGCGGTCGCCGATGGTGATCAGGAAGCTTTTGCTGGCCACGGCCGGGTGATGCAGAACGCGCTCGATGGATTCG
>NZ_MOBK01000460.1 GCF_003732265.1 Pseudomonas brassicacearum | reverse complement strand
CGTTATGACTGATACCCAGACTTCACCCGACACCACCGCTGAAAAAGACGCACCGCCAGCGGTCGAGCTGCCGTGGGCGGATGTCCACGTCGAGCACCACAAGATGCTCCGCCTGGCCCCGCTACAGACCGACCGCAACACCGGCGGCCGCCCCTTGCGCTTCGTCGAATTCGGCTATGCCGAGCGCACCAGCAAAGAAAAAAGCCTGATGCGCATGGCGATCAAACTGCCCGGCCAGCGTGTGCGCAAAGAGCAGAATCAACTGGACGTGTGGGTTGATCACACCACCAAGCGTGTGCACTTCGGCCCGGACAGCGGCCTGCAGATCGAACCGATGAACCGTGGCATAGGCCGTTACATGGCCGCGCAAGGCATCAATTGGGCGAA
>NZ_MOBK01000459.1 GCF_003732265.1 Pseudomonas brassicacearum | reverse complement strand
ATTCTGCGCCGCCAGCGTGTTCGCCTGCGCGCTGTGGATCACCGACCACAAACTGTCTCAGGTACGTGGCTCGGTGCGCAGTCTGCTGACCATTTTCATCGTGTTCAGCAGCGTCAACCTGGCAGGGCTGACGTGTGCCCTTCCCGGCGGCTTGAACCTGCCCGCCACCTCGACCGGATGGCTGGCCCTCGCCACTTTGGTGGTGCTGTACGGCACAGGTTTTATCTTCCTGTTCATTTCCGTGCCTCGACTGGACATGCCGCGCAATGCGCCGGTCATGAACATCGAGCCATTGGCAACGCTGCTGATGGGCTGGATTGTGCTGGATCAGATGCTCA
>NZ_MOBK01000458.1 GCF_003732265.1 Pseudomonas brassicacearum | reverse complement strand
TCCAGTTCGGCGCGGCGGGACATGGTGCCGTCGTCGTTCATCACTTCGCAGATCACGCCGCTCGGCTCGAAACCGGCCATGCGCGCCAGGTCGCAGGCGGCTTCGGTGTGACCGGCGCGAGCGGGGGTGCCGCCCGGTTGGGCCATCAGCGGGAAGATATGGCCCGGGCTGACGATGTCTTCAGCCTTGGCATCCTTGGCGGCGGCAGCCTGCACGGTGCGGGCGCGGTCGGCGGCGGAGATGCCGGTGGTCACGCC
>NZ_MOBK01000457.1 GCF_003732265.1 Pseudomonas brassicacearum | reverse complement strand
GCGTAGCCAGAACGACTACATCGAACTGGGCAAGATCTTCCACGCCGTGCTGCTCAGCGGTGTCGAGCAGATGAGCGTCACCACCGACGACATCGCCCGCCGCTTCATCAACATGGTCGACGAGTTCTACGACCGTAACGTGAAGTTGATCATTTCGGCTGAAGTCGAGCTGAAGGACCTGTACACCGGCGGCCGCTTGAATTTCGAATTCCAGCGCACGCTGAGCCGTTTGCTGGAGATGCAATCGCACGAATTCCTGTCGCGGGCGCACAAGCCTTAAGCGAATTTTCGGCCAATAAAAAGGGCCTGCAATTGCAGGCCTTTTTTTATGTCCAGAATTCACCGCAATACCCTGTAGGAGTGAGCCTGCTCGCGATAGCGGTGTATCAGTCACATAAATGCTGCATGGACGGACGCAATCGCGAGCAGGCTCACTCCTACATGGGTTTGTGTGTGGGCAGAGGGTTATGCAGCCTGCTGA
>NZ_MOBK01000456.1 GCF_003732265.1 Pseudomonas brassicacearum | reverse complement strand
TCGAAGTCGGCAAGATGTTCGACGGTTCCTCCATCGCTGGCTGGAAAGGCATCGAAGCCTCCGACATGATCCTGATGCCGGTTGACGAAACTGCCGTTCTCGACCCGTTCACCGAAGACGCCACCCTGATCCTGGTGTGCGACTTCATCGAACCTTCGAGCATGCAAGGCTACGACCGCGACCCACGTGCGATCGCCAAGCGTGCCGAAGAACACCTGAAAGCCACCGGTATCGGTGACACCGTGTTCGCTGGTCCAGAGCCTGAGTTCTTCATTTTTGACTCGGTGAAATTCAAGTCGGACATCTCCGG
>NZ_MOBK01000455.1 GCF_003732265.1 Pseudomonas brassicacearum | reverse complement strand
AGCTTCCCGAGTTGGAGACGATGTATCGTGCAATTTCAGGAATGCGTGAGCGATTGATCGACCGCTGCGCTCTCAGCTCTGGCATCAACTCCTCATTGTCAAAGACAAATAGCTTCGCCAAAAGCCTAAGCGGGCACATCGAGACGTAATACTCCCGCCCCGCTTGTACTCCACGGATCGCGGGAAATGTGTAAGAAAAAGGACTAGTCATGGCTGCAAAGCCTACCATGTTTGCTTCCCAACAGACAAACAAGAGCAGTCATCCAGACGTACAGCTAGCTAGCCCAAATCTGCCCTTGTCAGCATAATTCAGACGACCGGTTTGAGCAGGAAATGCTGTCGTGAACGGCATTTACAGCCCTAAAGGGTAAAGCGCCTGTATATGCCTTTGATTACGAGCTATAGCCAACTGCCATCCAGCAATGGGGTACGCCGCCGTCGTATGAATACGCAGGTGACGCAGCTACCCATCCAGCGGTAGCCATCGCGCTCAATCTTCGTGTGTAACGAAAAACTCAAGTCCGGTAATGATTCGAACGTAGGCTCGACGC
>NZ_MOBK01000454.1 GCF_003732265.1 Pseudomonas brassicacearum | reverse complement strand
CCGATGAACTGGAAGACCCCTTCGGCCGCGATGAAAACGACCTGCCGACCGATGCACTGGTGCGCACCATCGAGCGTGACATTCTTGCGGAGCTTGGCGCAGAAGTACCGCCGGCGCTGAAGCCGGTTGACTATGTCTTGAGCTGATCCTTCTCTCCAGACACCCCGATACCCTGTGGGAGCGAGGTTGCTCGCACATTCAACATCTTCGTCGACTGACCCTCCGTCATCGCGAGCAGGCTCACTCCTACAGGTTTTGCATTCACACCCGGATATTGATGAGCGCCATAAATCCATTGTGGGAGCGAGCCTG
>NZ_MOBK01000453.1 GCF_003732265.1 Pseudomonas brassicacearum | reverse complement strand
CCCTGAAAGCCGCACTGGCCTGTATCACCCTGAACCTGCCATTGGCAGAGCTGGAGCGTCTGAACCAGGACGAGCTGGTATGGGAAACCCGGGTCATGCAGTTCCGTGGCTATCGCGAGTTATGGCGCAAGCAAGGCGTGCTGCCGATGTTGCGCCGCCTGCTGCATGACTTCCACTTGCCACAAACCCTGATGCAACGCAGTGATGGCGAGCGCGTACTGACCAACCTTTTGCATCTGTCGGAATTGATGCAGCAAGCGGCTGCGGAGCTGGACG
>NZ_MOBK01000047.1 GCF_003732265.1 Pseudomonas brassicacearum | reverse complement strand
ATCGTCGGCATGGGCAACATCGGCGCGGCCATTGCCCGTCGCGGGCGCCTGGGCTTCAACATGCCGATCATTCACAGCGGCAACAGCCGCAAGAGCGAGCTGGAACAAGAGCTCGGCGCGCAGTTCCGTACGCTGGATCAACTGCTGGCCGAAGCCGATTCCGTCTGCCTAGTGGTGCCGCTCAGCGAAAAAACCAGACACCTGATCATCCACCGTGCACTGGCGCCGATGAAGCCAAGT
>NZ_MOBK01000452.1 GCF_003732265.1 Pseudomonas brassicacearum | reverse complement strand
TTATTCCCGCGCCGGCAGTTATCCGCCGGGGCAGCCGATGTTGTACGCCGAGGACTTTTCGCCGAACACGCCGCAAGGCGCGTGCCCTGAATGCCATGGCCTCGGCCGGGTGTATGAAGTCACCGAAGCGCTGATGGTGCCCGATCCTAACCTGACCATCCGCCAGCGCGCGGTGGCGTCCTGGCCGTTGGCCTGGCAGGGGCAGAACCTGCGCGACATCCTCGTGACCATGGGCATCGACGTCGACATCCCGTGGAAGAAACTGCCGAAAAAGCAACGCGAGTGGATTCTCTTCACCGAAGAAACCCCGACCGTGCCGGTGTACGCCGGGCTGACCCCGGAAG
>NZ_MOBK01000451.1 GCF_003732265.1 Pseudomonas brassicacearum | reverse complement strand
TCCAGCGACAGCGGCCCGGTGTAACCACTCTGGATGATCGGCGCGAGGAACCCCGGCAGATCGAATTCGCCCTGACCGGGGAAGCAACGGAAATGCCGGCTCCACTCCAGTACATCCATCTGCAGAATCGGCGCGTCGGCCATTTGCACGAAGAAGATCTTGTCGCCGGGAATATCGGCGATGGCGCGAGGATCGCCCTTCAACGACAAGGTGTGAAAGCTGTCGAGCAACACACCGAGGCTCGGGTGATCGGCCTGACGCACGATGTCCCAGACCTGTTGATACGTGTTGACGTGACGGCCCCACG
>NZ_MOBK01000450.1 GCF_003732265.1 Pseudomonas brassicacearum | reverse complement strand
ACGCTTGAGCTTGACCGCCAAGCGCCAGCGCTCGCCACTGTTGACCGGCGGCCCGGCGTACCAGGCGAGGCGCATCAGCGATGGCAGCTTTTCATGACGCGAGCGCGCATCCGCCAGCTCGAAACGCACCACACCCTCGGCGCTCTGCGGCAAGCCGATAACCCGTCCTTCGAGCCAACGGGTTTCGCCATCCAGTTCAGTTGGCAAACGATCATTCAACGCCCATTGCGCACCGACGCTGGCCCACGAGAAGCCA
>NZ_MOBK01000449.1 GCF_003732265.1 Pseudomonas brassicacearum | reverse complement strand
GAGGGCTGGGGTGAGGGGGAATAAATCTCAAGCCGTGAACAATTCCAGCAACCCCACAATCAAAGCTTCGCTTTCACCGCCGCCAACGCATCCTTGCCATCCGCAGTCTTCACCCCATCCAGCCACTTATCCAGCACCGCCGGATTCGCCTTGATCCAAGCCTTCGCCGCCTCGGCATTAGTGACCTTCTTGTTCACCACCTCAGCCATGATGCTGTTCTCCATCTCCTGAGTGAACGACAGATTGCTCAGCAACTTACCCACATTCGGACAGGCTTCGGCGTAGCCCTTGCGCGTCAACGTAAACACGCTGCCGGTATCGCCAAAATACTTCTCGCCACCCTTGAGGTAATGCATCTTCAACTGCACGTTCATCGGGTGCGGGGTCCAGCCGAGGAAGGTGACGAATTTCTGTTTCTTCACCGCCCGCGACACTTCAGCCAGCATCGCCTGTTCACTGGATTCGATGAGCTTCCACTGGCCCATGTCG
>NZ_MOBK01000448.1 GCF_003732265.1 Pseudomonas brassicacearum | reverse complement strand
AAAAGTCTGTGCCCGAGGCAGAAACCGGACAATCGATCCATGGCTGCGATCTTTTGCTCTTTAAGGGGGAATCCACAGCCATGAACAAAACCGTCGCCATCGTCGTGTTCGCAGGCGTGCAGTCACTGGATGTCAGCGGCCCCATGGATGTGTTCGCCGAGGCCAATCGCTTCCTGGCGCCCGAGGATCACTATCGGCTGCAAGTGATCGGCGTCGAACACGGCCCGATGGCCTGTTCCAACGGTTTGAACCTGAATGCCCATCGGCATTTCAGCGAAGCACTCGACGCCTATGACCTGCTGCTGGTTGCCGGTGGGCCGCAACTGCCGTTCATGGATTTTGGCGCGACGTTCAACGAGTGGCTGCGCGAGGCCTGCGCACGGGCGCAGCGCTTCGGTTCAATCTGCAATGGTGCGTTCATGCTTGCGCGGGCCGGATTGCTGGAAGGGCGCACCGTCACCACGCATTGGAACGATGCCGAGGCGTTGGCGCAGTTGTGTCCGACGACGCAGGTCGACGCGGATCGTTTGTATGTCGAGGACGGCGCGCTCTACACCTCGGCCGGGGTCACGGCGGGGATCGATCTGTCGTTGTACCTGCTGGCGCGTGATCACGGTGCTGAAGTGGC
>NZ_MOBK01000447.1 GCF_003732265.1 Pseudomonas brassicacearum | reverse complement strand
GTTAACGATGGAGTCGGTGGTATTGGAGATAATGTGACGGATCACTGCCGAGCCGATAAACCCGGCGCCGCCGGTTACTAGAATTTTCACGCGAAACCATACCCTTGAGCTGCGGACAGCGCCATCTACGAGCGCGATCTAATCCATGAATGCAGAAGCCGACAGACATGAAGGCTTCCGTCAGAGTCAGTCTGAATCGAAGTGCATTGGAGGCACTGTCGAACAAGGGTTGCATTTTACAGCTTAGTGAACGTTT
>NZ_MOBK01000446.1 GCF_003732265.1 Pseudomonas brassicacearum | reverse complement strand
ACGTCGGCCAGTTCGAGCATCGAAAGTCTCAGTGCTGAAATCCAGAATATCGGCACGGTGCTGGGGGTGATCAAAAGCGTTGCCGAGCAGACCAACCTGTTGGCGTTGAATGCTGCGATCGAGGCGGCGCGGGCTGGCGAGCAGGGCAGGGGCTTTGCGGTGGTGGCCGATGAGGTGCGTGCGCTGGCTCGACGCACGCAACAATCGACTGAGGAAATTGAACGGCTGGTCAGTGCGTTGCGCTCGGCGGCGCATTCGTCGGTGCAGCAGATTCAGAGCAGTGGGGAGTTGGTGAAGCTGGCGGTCAGTGATGCGTTGC
>NZ_MOBK01000445.1 GCF_003732265.1 Pseudomonas brassicacearum | reverse complement strand
GCTCGGCGAAGGCCACTGCTTCCGCGATCAGGTTCTCGAAGCCTGCCCGACCCTGACCAAGGGCAACGACGGCGCCAAGCACACCACGGTCGAATCCAGCTCGCTGGAAACCATTCGCCACATGGTCGCGTCCGGTCTGGGCATTTCGATCCTGCCGTTGTCGGCCGTCGACAGCCATCACTACGCCCCGGGCGTGATCGAAGTGCGGCCACTGTCGCCACCGGTGCCGTTCCGCACCGTGGCCATTGCCTGGCGCGCGAGTTTCCCACGGCCGAAAGCCATCGAGATCCTCGCCGACTCCATTCGCCTGTGTTCGGTGGCCAAGCCAGCGGCACCGGTTACGGCCGGTTAAGCGAGCGTCATGACTGAGCTGTCGCAAGTGTCGGTGACGGCACTCAAGGGTGTCGGCGAAGCCATGGCCGAGAAATTGGCCAAGGTCGGCCTGGAGAATCTGCAGGACGTGCTGTTTCACCTGCCGCTGCGCTATCAGGATCGCACCCGCGTGGTGCCGATCGGTGCGCTGCGGCCGGGGCAGGATGCCGTGGTCGAAGGCACCGTCAGCGGCGCCGACGTGGTCATGGGTCGACGCCGCAGCCTCGTCGTGCGCTTGCAGGATGGCACCGGCGG
>NZ_MOBK01000444.1 GCF_003732265.1 Pseudomonas brassicacearum | reverse complement strand
CATCGCCGGAAAACCAGGTCCCGGTCGAAGAGTTCATGGCCGCCCTGCTGGAAGCCAAACGCTTGGGCCTGACCCGGCAGATCGGTGTGTCCAACTTCACCATCGATTTGATGAAGCAGGCGATTGCGGCGGTCGGTGCCGACCACATCGCGACCAACCAGATCGAACTGCACCCGTACCTGCGAAACCGTAAAGTCGTCGAGTTTGCACAGAGCCAAGGCATTCACATCACTTCGTACATGACCCTCGCTTACGGTG
>NZ_MOBK01000443.1 GCF_003732265.1 Pseudomonas brassicacearum | reverse complement strand
TTACCCGCCCTGCGTGAAGCCCTAGCGACACGCCACGAAGCCGTGCTCGAAGCACCGCCCGGCGCCGGTAAAACCACCCGCGTGCCCTTGGCTTTGCTCAATGAAGCGTGGCTGGCCGGGCAGACCATTCTGATGCTTGAACCGCGCCGTCTCGCCGCGCGCGCAGCGGCGGAACGTCTGGCCAGTGAGTTGGGCGAGAAGGTCGGTGAAACCGTTGGTTATCGCATTCGTCTCGACAGCAAGGTCGGCCCCAACACACGCATCGAAGTGGTCACCGAAGGCATTCTCACCCGGCGCTTGCAGGACGACCCGGCGCTGGAAG
>NZ_MOBK01000046.1 GCF_003732265.1 Pseudomonas brassicacearum | reverse complement strand
GCAGAACGTGATTCACACCGAACCGTTCTTCGACCCGCAGACCCACACCGACCGCGGCATTCCGTTCGAAGTAGTGCTCAACGGCATCGCCGCGGCATTGAAGGATGGCGAGCAGCAACTGGGCATCACCAGCGGTTTGATCCTCAGCTTCCTACGCCACTTGAGCGAAGAAGAAGCCGAGAAAACCCTCGATCAGGCGCTGCCGTTCCGTGACGCGTTTGTCGCGGTCGGTCTCGACAGCTCCGAAATGGGCCACCCGCCGAGCAAGTTCCAGCGTGTGTTTGATCGTGCCCGTCACGAAGGCTTCCTGACCGTTGCCCACGCTGGCGAAGAAGGCCCGCCGGAGTACATCTGGGAAGCCATCGACCTGCTGAAAATCCAGCGCATCGACCATGGCGTGCGCGCCATCGAAGATGAGCGCCTGATGCAGCGGATCATCGACGAGCAGATCCCGCTGACCGTGTGCCCGTTGTCGAACACCAAACTCTGCGTGTTCGATCACATGT
>NZ_MOBK01000005.1 GCF_003732265.1 Pseudomonas brassicacearum | reverse complement strand
CTTGGAAATCTTTAACAACTTCAACCACTTGCGCTTCCGATCACTCGGTAGCGGGAGGCGAATTCTACAGCGTTACACGCTGCTGTCAACACCTCTTTTTCAACTCCCTTTCGGGCTTCGATGACCTGAAGCCGCTCACTGTCGAAAACTGCGTAACTCTTTGTTTACCAAGGAGTTTTCCGTTTCGACTGCGCCGGAAGTGGGGCGAATTATAGACATCCAGAATCTGCCGTCAACCTTTAATTACGCCTTTCGTGCAGATGGTGCCTTTTTAGCCACTAGACGCGGGATTCGACGGGCAACCGCCGGTACACGTAACACTAATAGCAACGCCCCTATAGAGGCATACACCGCCCACTCTTTCAGATCGGCGCGAACGATCCACAACATATGCAGCAACCCAAGCCCGAGAATCACATACACCAGGCGATGCAGCTTCTTCCAGCGAGCCCCCAAACGTCGCTGACTGTAGCGATTGGAAGTCACGGCCAACGCCAGCAAACACAAAAAGCCCAAAGTGCCGACGATAATGTACGGCCGCTTGCGCAACTCAACCCCCAGCTGCGACCAGTCAAACCCGAGAATGAACGCCGTATAGCCACTCAAATGCAAAACCACATAAGCGAAGCACCACAACCCCAACTGCCTCCGCACAGCAACCCACCCCGCCCAACCGGTGAGTTTTTGCAAAGGTGTCAGGCTGAGCGTGATGAGTAGCAGAACAAGCGTGCCCAACCCCAACCGATCGACCAGCACCTTGCCCGGATCCGGTCCCAGCACATCCGCCCAGGCCTGATACAACCAAAGCAGCGGCCACACCGCTGTCACTATAAAGACGCCAATACGCCATACCGGAAAACGCATCAGTAGTTCTTCCGCAGATCGAGCCCTGTATAGAGAGAGGCCACTTCATCCGAGTAGCCATTGAACATCTGCGTGTCCCGCACATTGGGCTTGAACAGACCACTGGGCAATCGACGCTCCCGCGCCTGAGTCCAGCGCGGGTGATCAACCGTCGGATTCACATTCGCGTAAAAACCATACTCATCCGCGGCAATGCTCTGCCAGGTGGTTTTCGGTTGCTCGCTGACCAAGCTGATCCGCACAATGGATTTGACGCTCTTGAAGCCGTACTTCCAAGGCACCACCAGACGTAGCGGCGCTCCATTCTGATTCGGCAGTTCACGCCCATACATACCCACCGCAAGAATCGCCAACGGGTTCATCGCTTCATCCAGACGCAACCCTTCTACATACGGCCAGTCAATCAAGGCAAAACCGGAACGCTGGCCCGGCATACTCTTGGGATCTTCCAGAGTTTCGAAACGAATGTATTTAGCCTTGGAGGTCGGCTCGACTTCCTTGAGTAGCGCCGAGATCGGGAAACCGATCCACGGAATGACCATCGACCAGGCCTCAACACAGCGGAGTCGATAGATCCGCTCCTCCAGCTGATAAGGCTTCATGAAGTCTTCCAGCGCGTACCGCCCTGGCTTACCCACCTCGCCATCCACCACCACGCTCCACGGTTCGGTCTTTAGCACACTGGCGTTGGCAGCGGGGTCGCCTTTATCAGTGCCGAACTCATAGAAGTTGTTGTAGTGAGTTGCGTCCTTGAACGGAGTGATCGCTTCGTCCTTGACGTTGACTGCGCCCCATTTAGTAGAAGGAAGCTTTTCGGCAAACCAGGAAGGCGCCTTGCCAGGCTCGACATCGGCATAGCGAGCCGCTTCTTCTGCACTGGCCCAGCGCGGCAGGCTACTGACAGCCAAACCCGCAACGGCAGCGCCGAGAACATTACGACGGGATAGATAGAAGGATTCAGGCGTGACGTCCGACTCATGGCAGTCAGACGCTTTGGGGACTTTGATCAGCATGGCAACTCCGCAGCATTGGAGAACAGTTGCACCAATAGACTGCGGAGTATGAGGGAAATTACATCACTCGGCGTTTTTGTGCCGACGAAGACGCAACAGGTATTGCACCGGGCCGGAGGCCGCATAGGCGAGGAAAACCAGCAGCAGAATGCGTGGCGGATCACTGAAGACCACGGCAAACACCAGCACCACCGCAAGAATCGCTACGAAAGGTACGCGCCCTTTCAAGTCCAGCTCCTTGAAGCTGTTGTACTTGATGTTACTGACCATCAGCATACCGGCCGCTGCGACCATCAATGCAACCAGGAAGGACATCTTCGATCCCTGAATGCCGTAGTCGCTGAACGCCCAGACGATCCCCGCGACCACACCCGCCGCTGCCGGACTGGCCAGGCCGATGAAGTAGCGTTTGTCTGCGGTGCCAACCTGAGTGTTGAAGCGCGCCAGACGCAGCGCAGCACCAGCCACATAGATGAAGGCGACCATCCAGCCGACCTTGCCCATATCACCCAAGGCCCAGCCAAACGCCAGCAATGCCGGCGCAACACCAAAGGCGACCATGTCCGACAACGAGTCGTACTCGGCACCAAAAGCGCTTTGGGTATTGGTCATGCGCGCCACGCGGCCATCGAGACCGTCGAGCACCATGGCAACGAAAATCGCGATCGCGGCAAAAGCAAAGTACTTGCTCGCATTGACCGAATCACCGGCACTCAACGCCGCCTGGGCACTCATCGAGTTGATGATGGAATAAAACCCTGCGAACAGGTTCGCAGTGGTGAACAGATTCGGCAGAAGATAGATACCACGATGCCGGACTTTGCGACCTTCAGCGTCATGCCCTTCTTCGATGTGCTCATCGATGGGCAGCAGGCTTTCGGCGTCAGAAGCCTGGTTTGGCTCTTCGGGGCGTTCGCTCATGGACATTACCTTGCAACAGGATGGAAAGTTTTCGACAGGTGTCTGTGACGACGGTTCGGCCACAAACGATGCAGCTTTATACCAGAAGCGGCGACCCAAACGAAAAAACGCGGCCTAGGCCGCGTTTTCCGTACAAGGGCGTGACTTAGTTTTTGGCTTTGTCGACGATCTTGTTGGCACCGATCCACGGCATCATGGAGCGCAGTTGCTCGCCGATGATCTCGATACCGTGAGCGGCGTTGTTACGACGCTTGGCGGTCATCGAAGGATAGCCGGTTGCGCCTTCGCTGATGAACATCTTGGCGTATTCGCCGTCCTGAATACGTTTCAGGGCGTTGCGCATGGCCTGACGGGATTCGGCGTTGATCACTTCCGGACCCGTCACGTACTCGCCGTATTCAGCGTTGTTGGAGATCGAGTAGTTCATGTTGGCGATACCGCCTTCGTACATGAGGTCAACGATCAGTTTCAGTTCGTGCAGGCACTCGAAGTAGGCCATTTCTGGCGCGTAGCCAGCTTCAACCAGGGTTTCGAAACCGGCTTTGACCAGTTCAACGGTACCGCCGCACAGAACGGCTTGCTCGCCGAACAGGTCGGTTTCGGTCTCGTCCTTGAAGGTGGTTTCGATGATGCCGGTACGACCGCCACCAACGCCAGCGGCGTAGGACAGTGCAACGTTTTTGGCGTTGCCGGAAGCATCCTGATAAATAGCGATCAGGTCAGGGATACCGCCGCCTTTGACGAACTCGGAACGCACGGTGTGGCCCGGTGCTTTCGGCGCGATCATGATCACGTCGAGGTCAGCGCGCGGAACAACCTGGTTGTAGTGGATCGCGAAGCCGTGGGAGAAAGCCAGAGTGGCGCCTTTCTTGATGTTCGGCTCGATTTCGTTCTTGTACAGGGCAGACTGGAACTCGTCCGGGGTCAGGATCATGACCAGGTCGGCCGCTGCAACAGCGGAAGCAACGTCGGTCACTTTCAGGCCGTGAGCTTCAGCTTTGGCGACTGTAGCCGAACCTTTACGCAGACCAACAGTAACGTCAACGCCGGAGTCTTTCAGGTTGCACGCTTGAGCGTGGCCCTGGGAGCCGTAACCGATGATGGCAACTTTCTTGCCCTGGATGATGGACAGGTCGCAGTCTTTTTCGTAATAAACTTTCATGAAATTCCCCTATATATCCAGGCCGTTCAGGCCATTCGCTAATTTGGTTTAGATGCTGAGTACTTTGTCGCCGCGGGCAATACCGGTTACGCCGCTACGGACGGTTTCCAGAATCGACGCAGTGCCAATGGACTGAATGAAGCTGTCGAGCTTGTCGCTGGTACCGGTCAGTTGAACGGTATACACGCTAGCGCTGACATCGACGATCTGCCCACGGTAAATATCGGTGGTGCGTTTGATCTCGGCGCGCTGGGCGCCGGTGGCCTTGACCTTGACCAGCATCAGTTCGCGCTCGATGTGAGCACTCTCCGACAGGTCGACCAATTTGACCACTTCGATCAACTTGTTCAGGTTCTTGGTGATCTGCTCGATCACTTCATCATGGCCAACCGTGGTCAGCGTCAGACGCGACAGGGTCGGGTCTTCGGTTGGCGCCACGGTCAGGCTTTCGATGTTGTAGTTGCGCTGCGAGAACAGGCCGACTACTCGAGACAGAGCGCCCGGTTCGTTTTCCAGAAGCAAGGAAATAATGTGTCGCATGATTAAGTACGCTCCGTCTTGCTCAGCCACATATCGCGCATGGAGCCGTCTTTGATCTGCATCGGATAGACGTGCTCGCTGGTGTCGACCGAAATATCCAGCACCACCAGGCGATCCTTCATGGCGAACGCTTCTTCCATCTGCGACTTCAAATTCTTCGAGTCGGTGATGCGCACGCCAACGTGACCATAGGCTTCTGCCAGCTTGACGAAGTCAGGCAGCGATTCCATGTACGAGTGCGAGTGACGACTGCCGTAACTCATGTCTTGCCACTGGCGAACCATACCCAGAACACCGTTGTTCAGGATGACGATTTTGACCGGCAAACCGTATTGCAGACAGGTGGACAGTTCCTGAATGTTCATCTGGATGCTGCCCTCGCCCGTCACGCAGACGACGTCGGCATCCGGGAAGCTCAACTTGATGCCCATGGCCGCCGGAAAACCGAAGCCCATGGTGCCCAGGCCACCGGAGTTGATCCAGCGGTTCGGCTTGTTGAACGTGTAGTACTGCGCCGCGAACATCTGATGCTGGCCCACGTCCGAAGCGACATAAGCATCGCCCTTGGTGACTTCGCACAGGGTTTCGATCACGGTCTGCGGCTTGATTACGCTACCGTCGCCCTTGTCGTAAGGGAACAGGCCACGATCGCCACGCCACTCATCAACTTGCTTCCACCAGCTGGCAACGGACTCCTTGTTCGGGGTCTCGCCGATTTCCTTGAGGATCGCGACCATTTCGGTCAGGACGCTCTCGACCGGGCCGACGATAGGTACGTCTGCCTTGATGGTCTTGGAGATCGAAGCCGGATCGATGTCGATGTGAATGATCTTGGCATTCGGGCAGAACTTCGCCGGGCCGTTGATCACGCGGTCATCAAAACGCGCGCCGACCGCAAGGATCACGTCGGCGTGGTGCATCGCCAGGTTTGCGGTGTAGCTGCCGTGCATGCCGAGCATGCCGATGAACTGACGGTCGGTGCCAGGGTAGGCACCCAGACCCATCAGGGTATTGGTCACTGGCAGGTTGAGCATCTTCGCCAATTCGGTCAGCGGCGCGGAGCCACCACCCAGAATCACGCCACCGCCGGCGTACATCACCGGACGCTTGGCCGCCAGGAGCATTTCTGCCGCCTTGCGGATTTGCCCGGAGTGACCGCGAACGGCCGGGCTGTAGGAACGCAGCTTGGCTTTTTTCGGGAAGATGTATTCGTACTTCTCGGCCGGGTTGGTCATGTCTTTCGGGATATCGACAACGACCGGGCCCGGACGACCGGATTGCGCCAGGTAGAAGGCTTTCTTCATGACTTCCGGGATTTCCGACGCGTGCTTGATCATGAAGCTGTGCTTCACGATCGGCCGGGAGATACCGATCATGTCGGTTTCCTGGAACGCATCGGTGCCCACCATGCTGCTAGGCACCTGGCCGGAAATGACCACCATCGGAATCGAGTCCATATAGGCGGTGGCAATACCGGTGATGGCGTTTGTGGCGCCAGGACCGGAAGTCACCAGTACCACGCCGGCTTTACCGGTGGCACGGGCATAGCCGTCAGCCATATGGGTAGCCGCTTGTTCATGACGAACCAGGATGTGGGTCACTTCCGGTTCTTTGAACAGGGCATCGTAAACATGAAGAAGAGCACCACCCGGGTACCCGTAGATATATTTGACGCCTTCGTCACGCAAGAAGCGGACGAGCATCTCACCGCCAGATAAAAGCTCCACGTTGTTCACCTCTAAAACGCCAGAATACCGCCCACATAAACGGGGACGGGTCTTAATAGGTTTACTTCTCAGCAGAGCATGAGCGACGGTGGTCGCCGACTACGTCAGCACTGACTGAGCAAGTATTGGGATCGTCCCAAGTGTTGCGGGCCTTTCCCACCCAGCGCGAGGTAACGCGTTGCGGGTGTAACAGGTCGGCGCGGATGTGCGCCTCATGATCTGCTGAGTGGGTCTGCTTCTGGCAGTCCCTCTACAGCGGACTTTGGATTCTTCTGTTTCGTCCCCTGCAAGTCAAGTCGTCTATGTGCTTTATTGAAGTAAGCACATGAGAAAGCAAGAAAAAATCGCTAAACAGCGACTGTGTTAGCTTCGATTGCGCAACTCATGACAAGGAAATGGCATGCGAACGATCTTCTTCATGGTCAGCCTGCTGATCAGCCCTTTGTGCACGGCCGCCCAGATCTACAAATGGGTCGATGCCCAGGGCGTGACTCACTTCGACGCACAACCACCCCAAGGCCAGCAAGCCACCACCGTGGTGACGCCCTCCTCTGTAAGCCAACCAGCCACGCTGCCCGGCAGTAAAGCCATCGGCAATCAACAGGACATCGACAACACGGTGAAAAAACAGGTCGCCGAGCAGCAGGCCCAGCTCAAGGCATTTTGCGTGCAGGCGCGCACGAATCTGGCGCAACTGCAGAACAATCCGCGACTTCGGGAGGATGTGGAGGGCGAAATGCGTCGCCTGACCGATCAACAACGCCAGGAACGCATCAGCGAAACGCAGAAACAGATTGTGGAGAACTGCCAGTAAGCACTGGCAGCTTCCAACTCAGCGGGAGGCGGTGATCAGCAGATCGAACTCTTTGAGCAGCACTTGCAGCTGTCGATCCCGGCCCTGGACATCACGGCCGGCGAAGACCATTTCGGCCATCTCCTGAATTCCGGAGACGGCGGGCAATGGCAGGTCCTGCTCGAGGATCATCTTCATCCGGGGCAGGAAGATCCATTGCAGCCACTGCTCGAAATCCAGCGTATCGACCGAAAACGGCTCTACGCTGGAAAGCGCTTCAGCGGAGGGCGAGACTTCATCCCACCACCCCTGCACCCGCAGTTCACGCTCAATCAGCAGCAACTGCTCGGCAATCTTCGGGAAGCGCGCGTCCATCACAGCGAAACCTTGGCCTTCTGACGGGCCAATGCTGCGCCGGCAGAATCACCTTGCTTCTCGCGCGCCTGGGCAATCAAATCCCACAGGCTGGCCTGAAGGTCCGGACGGCCATTGGCGAATGTCAGACCACGACGAGCGAATTGTTCAGCCTGCGCCGCATCGCCTTGGGCCATGCGCACTTGAGCCAGACGATAAAGCACTTGCGGCTCACGCGGTGCAACGCGCTGAGCACGTTCCAGGCTGGACGAAGCACCGTTGAGGTCGCCGCTCGCCTGTTGCTGCTGAGCCGTGGTCAACAGCGCCAGCACCGGACCGTCCAGTTGCTCGTCAGCGGACAAACCGCCGGTGTTCGCCGACGGAATCCCGCTCGGCGTCGACGGCATGCTGTAGCTGCCCTGATTGATCGGTGCCGACTGGACCGGCGAGGTATCGATCGGCCCCGGAGTGATCGGGCCTGGCGTGATCGGCGAGGTGCTGATCGGTGCCGAGGCGACCGCGCCGCCACCCGGGACCATCACCACCACACCGGTATCACCCTGCGGGATCGCCTGGGTTTGCGATTGAGCTTGCGCAGGACGCTTCACGGTCGACTTGCGGAAACCGCCATTCGCCGAAATCCGCTCACTGTTGGACACAGCCGTGCCGGAGTCTTCAACCGGAATCGAACCGCGTTGTACGGTGGAGCAACCGCTGAGCAACGCCACGGCGGCAACCGCTGGTATCAACCACTTGTTCACGTAAATCCCTCTTTGCTTAATTCATCCAGCCCTTGACCCAATCCATCACCGTTTCGCCGGAAGCAGGGCTTTCGCCACCGCAAGCCGCACCGGGAGGTGGTTCGCTGCCGCGAATATACGGCATCTGTACGGCGCCTGGGCAGTTGGCGTCGGAGCCTTGCCCGGTACGCGAATCGACCCAGGCCTGAACAACATTATCCGGCTGCGGCATGTCCAGCGGCAGCGGATCGGCTTTGCGCATGAAACTGGTCCAGACCTGCAAGGCACCGGTCGCGCCGGTGAACGGCGTCTTGCCGTTGTCATCGCGGCCCAGCCACACCACTGCCAGCAAGTCCTGACTGAAACCGGCGAACCAGCTGTCTCGCGAGTCGTTACTGGTACCGGTCTTGCCGGCCAGGGTCAGGGTTTTCGGCAACACGTTGTAAACCGAGCTGCCGGTACCTTCACGCATGACCCGTTGCATGGCGCTCTGGATCAGGTAAATGGAGGCGGGATCAAAACGCTGCTCGATCTGGAACGGATAACGCTTGAGCGGTTCGCCTTCGGCGGTCAAAACGCTACGAATCCCGCGCATCGGCGTGTTGAAACCACCGTTGGCCAAGGTCTGGTACATGGTCGCCACTTCAATCGGCGTCATGCCGCCGGCGCCCAGCAACATCGACGGGAATGCCGGGAATTCTCGCGTCACACCCAGGCGAGCGAGGGTCTTGAGGACATTCGGTACACCCACTGCCAGGCCAAGACGCGCGGTCGACAGGTTGTAGGAATGCGCCAGCCCCTGATACAGGAACACCGTCCCGTGGGAACGACGATCGTAGTTCTGTGGTTTCCAGACCTGACCGTCCGCGCCTTTGACCGAGAAGGATTCGTCCGACAGCCAACTGGTCAAGGTGTACTGGGTAGGTTTCTCAAGCGCCGTCAGATACACCGCCGGCTTGATCAATGAGCCAATAGGACGCACCGCATCCAGGGCACGGTTGAAGCCGGCAAAACTCGCCTGGCGACTGCCGATCATGGCCTGGACCTCACCGGTTTCCGGGTTGGTCACGACCATGGCCGCTTCAACGTCATCGGAACCCTTGCGACCCGACAGACGCTTGAAGGTGTCGTTGACGGAGGCTTCGGCTTTCATCTGCAGAATCGGGTCGAAGCTGGTGAAGATCCGCAGGCCTTCTTCGGTCAAGTCTTCGTCGCGGTAGTCTTCGCGCAGCTGGCGTTTAACCAGATCGAGGAAACCCGGGAACGAGCTGTCGGCCAATTTGCCGCGTGTCGTCACACCCAATGGCATGTTCTTCGCCGCGGCAACTTGCTCGGCGGTGGCGACGCCCTGCTGTTCAAGGACATCGAGCACCAGGTTGCGTCGTTCAAGCGCACGCTCGGGGTTGCGACGCGGGTTGTAATAGGACGGCCCCTTGACCATCCCCACCAGCAAGGCAACCTGATGCAGTTTCAGTTCGGACAATGGCTGCGCGAAGAAGAACTGGCTGGCCAGACCGAAACCGTGCACCGCGCGCTGGCCGTCCTGACCGACGAACACTTCATTGAGGTAAGCCTCAAGAATTTCCCGTTTGTCGTAATGCAGCTCAAGCAACATCGCCATCATGGCTTCGGTGAGTTTGCGGGTCAGGCTGCGTTCGCTGGTCAGGTAGAAGTTCTTGACCAACTGTTGCGTCAGCGTACTGCCGCCCTGGGTCATCTTGCCGCCTGAGGTGTTGACATAGATCGCCCGGGCAATCGACTTCGGCGACACGCCCCAGTGGCTATAGAAATCCCGGTCTTCCACGGCGACCAGGGTTTCCAGCAGATACGGCGGCACCTGATCGATTTTGATCAGGATGCGGTCTTCGAGGTTTTTCGGGTAAATCCCGCCGATCAGCAGCGGCTCAAGGCGCACCACCGACAGCTTCGAACCGTTGGTCGCCGAAAGCTCGGCAACATAGTCGCCGGAGAAACGCACGCGCACCGGCTGGGGCTTTTCCAGGCCTTCATAAAACTGGAAGCCACGGGTATTCAAATCAACGGTATTGCCGTTGACCGCCGCCGCGCCGGGGCCATTGCTCACGCTTTCGCGGCGGTAGCCCAAGGCGTCGAGCTCGGTGAGAAAGTCATCCTTGCTCAGTTTCTGGCCGGTGAACAGCTCCAGCGGGCGCGCATACACCTTGGCCGGGATCGTCCAGCGCTTGCCGGAGAACTTTTCCTGGACGATAGCGTCGAGGTAAACCGCGAATCCGGCGAGCACCACAAGGCCGACCAGACTGAGTTTAAGGGCCCAGCCCAGCCAAGGGTGCAAGCCCCTGGAAGGTGGTTTTTTTGGAGTGCGGGGGGATCGAGTACGAGTCATGGCGGCGGATTATACGCACTTTATTCATACTCAACAGACGCCCTCCGAGGTTTGCGTCAGGCGGACTTGCGGCCATAATGGCGGCCTTGAATTTTTCCCAGTCTTTGAAGGATCGCCTGTGAGCCAGTCCCTGATCGCCGCTCTGCAAAACCCGGCCCTCTACCCGCATCCGGTAGACGGGTTCCAGGTCATCGAAACCCACATTTCCTGGATCATCCTCACAGGCCCCTTTGCTTATAAAGTGAAGAAGCCGGTGAATTTCGGCTTCCTCGACTTCACCAGCCTCGATGCCCGCGAGCACTTCTGCGGCGAAGAACTGCGTTTGAACCAGCGCCTGACCAACGATTTGTATCTGGAAGTGTTGCCAATTACCGGCAGCGCCGAAGCCCCTCAATTCGGTGGCGATGGCCCGGTGGTCGATTTCGCCCTGAAAATGCGTCAATTCCCACAAAGCCAGTTGCTCAGTACCCTGCAGGCCAATGGCGAACTGACTACCGCGCACATCGACGAGATGGCCGCGCAGATTGCTCAGTTCCACCTCAACGCGCCGAAAGTGCCGGCAGAACACGATGCCGGCATCCCGGACAGCGTCATGGCGCCGGTGCGCCAGAACTTCGAGCAGATCCGCCCGTTCCTCAGCGACAAGGCCGACCTGGTGCAACTCGACGCCCTGCAAGCCTGGGCCGAAAGCAGCTTCGAACGCCTCAAGCCACTGTTCGCCCAGCGCAAGGCCGAAGGCTTCATTCGTGAATGCCACGGTGATATCCACCTGGGCAACGCTACCGTGATCGATGGCAAGGTCGTGATCTTCGACTGCATCGAATTCAACGAACCGTTCCGCTTCACCGACGTCTACGCCGACACCGGTTTCCTGGCGATGGACCTGGAAGACCGTGGTTTGAAATGCCTCGCGCGCCGTTTTGTCAGCCAATACCTGGAGCTGACCGGCGACTATCAAGGCCTTGAACTGCTGAACTTCTATAAAGCCTACCGCGCACTGGTTCGCGCCAAGGTCAGCCTGTTCAGCATGCCCGCCGAAGCCGATCCGGTGCAGCGCGCCACGACCCTGCGCCAGTACCGCAACTACGCCAACCTCGCGGAAAGCTACAGCACCATTCCTTCGCGCTTCATGGCGATTACCCACGGCGTTTCCGCTGTTGGAAAAAGCCACGTGGCCATGCGCCTGGTCGAAGCGCTGGGCGCCATTCGCCTGCGCTCGGATGTCGAGCGCAAACGTCTGTTCGGTGAACAAACCGTAGCGAATGATCCGCAGGCCGGCATTTATAACGCGGACGCCACAGCCGCCACCTACAGCCGCCTGCATGAAATCGCCGGGATCATCCTGCGCGCCGGTTTTCCGGTGGTGATCGATGCCACTTACCTCAAGCGCGACCAGCGTGACGGCGCGGCGAAAATCGCCGAGGCGACCGGTGCGCCGTTCCTGATCCTCGATTGCCAGGCGCCGCAAGCCGTCATCGAAAACTGGCTGGCCCTGCGTCAGGCAGACAAAAAGGATCCGTCCGACGCCAACCTGGCCGTTATCGCAGCCCAGCAAGCCAATCGTGAAGCGCTGACGCCAGCCGAGATTCTGTGCAGCAAGCGCGTCCAGACCAATGAAAGCGGGACCCTCGACACTGTTGTCGCGCAAATCCGCCAACGCATGCCTGGCCTGTAAAAACTATTTCAGCCGTGAGGCCTTCCCTGGCTTCACGGCTGTCAAATAGTGGCACTATACTGGCGTCATAAAACCATCAGGTGATGCGACATGAGCCAGCCCAAACTTCTCGACACCCCGCTGTATGCCTTGCTGCACAAAGACGACATCGCAGGATTCAACAACGAACGGCCCAAAGACGGACCAATCGACATGGTCGGTGGCGATTTCCGCGGCCTGGACTTGCGTGAACTGAATGCCGATGGCGTCGACTTCACCGATGCTTATTTCCGCTCCGCTGATTTGCGTGGCATCGATTTTCGCGGTGCATCGCTGGAAGGTGCCAGCCTGGCCCATGCACAGATCTCCGGCGCCTATTTCCCGGCAGAGCTGAGCGCAGACGAGATCCTGATGTCGATGAACTTCGGCACACGCCTGCGATATCGCACTCGCTAAAAACGACGTTTCACCCTGACACGTCCAGCGCCCCCGCTTTGCGCTGGATGCCGTGTGATCGCTCCAAAACCGCCTTCTGCCGCTTCCTCCCTTCCTGACGCTGCCTCCTCCTCTTAGAAGCTTTTGCGTCGAAACCGACCAAACAATCACGCTTTTCCTACTGATGGCTACACTCCTGAGAAGCTCGCCCACGCACCGTTCGGCCGTCGCAAGGAGGCTTGATGAATGATGAACTGCAACACCTGAAGAATCTTGGCAAGACGTCGGCGCAGTGGCTGCATGCCGTGGGCATCCACAGCGCCTCGGATTTGCGTCGCCTCGGGGCGGTGGATGCTTATCGGGCCGTGCGTACGCGCGGGTTTCGGGCGTCAAAGGTGTTGTTGTATGCGATCGAAGGTGCATTGATGGATGTGCACTGGAACGACATTCCGGCCGAGCGTAAAGAAGCCCTGAACAAACAACTGGAGGCGATTTCCTCGCGCCACAAGGCTTGAAGGCATTGGCTTTCAACCAAATTGACGACGCATCTCAAAGAAACTGAAAAACAGCGGTTGACTTGGTAATGAGAATCGCTATGATTAGCAGCAACTGGTCGCGAGACTGGTCGATATTTGAAAAGCCCTTGGTTCGGACTCTCAGATATCTCCTCATCAGGCTAATCACGGTTATTTGACCCGGCTCTTGCCGGGTCTTTTTTTGCCTGTGAATTTTTGCCTTTGAAAGCGCCGGTCGTTACTTGCCGAATTGCTTGCGCATCTGCGCGCAGTAATCCTGAGGCGGTGAAGCCTTCGTGTACCAGACGTAATCGGCCATTGCCGCTGTCACCTCGGCCCCCTGCTCTGCCAGCAGCAACACCGTCGGCGCTTGCGCCTGCCCCAAATCCAGCACATGGACCGGCACACCAACGTCCTTGCGCGCGTGATAGGCACCGGCAAACAGCAATGAAGGCGTCGGCGCCGCCAGCAAGCGCTCGGCCATTCGCCGGTCTCGTTGCTGCTGGACCGCCAACATGGCGGGCATTTGTGAAGCGGGCAGCAAACCGCAATGGGAGTCGCTGATCTCTGCCAGCAACTCATCCTTGACTGCTGCCGCATTGGAGCGCGAGCCGCTCAATGCCGCAGGTTTCGCGTAGACCGCACGAACGTCGAGGTTGTCCAGATTGGCCGCCAGCAGCGGATAGGGTTGAGTCAGCGCGAAACGTACGATCGGCCCGTAAAGCGCCCAGTCCCACCCTTCCTGCCACGCCAAGGCAGCCGGCAAATTGGACGGCGGCGTCGAGGAATGGCGAACATCATCAACCCGCGGCTGCTGATCCGGCGTGAGCATTTCAAGGAGCAAACTGCCTTGTGGCCGCTGCTCACCCAGCGCCTGCAACAACCACAGTTCCAGCTGATGGTGATCGCGATTGTCATGCTGCTCGCCGACGATCAGCCGCGCAGGCTGGGCCAGTCGCTCAAGCAGTTCCTGCGCGGTCAGGACCTGACCGTTTCGCAGGTCGCGGATTTCACCGTTGACCGGCGGCGGCACCGAAACATGCTGGCAGGCACTCAAGAGCAGTACGGCCAGCAGCAAAATCCCACGCATGTTCACCTCGATGACAGTCTCAGCGGGCGATGATCAGCGGATGCCCACGCTCCGGATGCTGCTGCACCAACACTTCCAGCCCGAACACGGCTTTGAGCGGCTCGGGTTTCAGAACTTGCTCCGGCGTGTCCAATGCCACCGGTCGCCCACCCTCAAGCAGCAACAGTCGATCACAATACCGCGCCGCCAGGTTCAGATCATGCAGGATGACCAGCACAGCCGCGCCACGATCGGCAAATTCGCGCACTGCTTGCAGCGTCGTGTGCTGATGCAGCGGGTCGAGCATCGAGGTCGGCTCATCGAGTAATAGCGTCTGCCCCGCCTCGCCCGGCCAGAGCTGCGCCAGCACCCGGGCCAGGTGCACCCGCTGACGTTCACCGCCGGACAAGGCCAGGTAACTGCGACCACTCAGGTGACTGGCGTCGGCGGCGTGGAGCGTGGCGGCGACAATTTCGTCATCGCGCACTCGCCCACTTTGATGAGGCAAACGCCCCATTCCCACCACTTCTTCGACGCGAAAGGCAAAGTCCAGGGTCGACACCTGCGGCAGCACCGCCAGTCGCTGCGCACGCTGCGGGGCGGCCCAGTGACGCAATTCGCGATCATCGAGCCAGACGCTTCCGTGGTCGGCGTGCAATTCGCCGCACAAGGCACCGAGCAAGGTACTTTTACCGGCGCCATTGGGGCCGAGCACGCCCAGCACCTCGCCCGGTCGAAGCTCAAGCGTGATGTCCGTCAGAACAATCTTGGAGCCCCGACGGATGTGCAGGTTCTGCGTGCGCAACATCAGGCGCGCCTCCGGAGCAACAGGAACAGAAAAAACGGCGCACCGATAAAGGCCGTAACAATGCCGATCGGCAGTTCGGCCGGTGCCAGGGCCAGTCGTGCCACCAGATCGGCAAACAACAGAAGACTGGCACCGGCGAGTACCGAAGCGGGCAGTAACACTCGGTGATCAGGACCGGCAAGCAAGCGCACGAGGTGCGGCACCACCAGACCGACAAACCCGATCATCCCCGCCGCCGCCACCGCCGCGCCAACCCCCAGCGCCGTACAGAACACCAATTCGCGCTTGAGCCCTTCGACGTCGATGCCCAAATGACCGGCCTCCGATTCCCCCAGCAACAACGCATTCAAGGCCTTGGCCCGACGCGGCAACCAGAGCGCCACACCCGCGCTGACCAGCAGCAACGGCCAGAGTCGCGCGTAACTGGCGCCATTGAGGCTGCCCAGATTCCAGAACGTCAGCGTACGCAGGGTCGCGTCGTCAGCCAGATAGGTGAACAACCCCACTGCCGAGCCCGCCAGCGCGGTCAATGCGATACCTGCGAGCAACATCGTCGCGACATTGGTCTGGCCGTTACGCCGGCCCAGTCGATACACCAGCGCCGTGACGCCGAGCCCACCCAGAAACGCGCACACCGATAACAGATAAGGCCCGAAGGACTCAGGCAATCCGCCAAACGCCGAGCCGCCAACAATCGCGATGGCGGCACCCAATGCTGCGCCGCTGGACACCCCCACCAACCCCGGATCGGCCAGCGGGTTACGAAAAAGGCCCTGCATCGCTACACCGGACAGCGCCAGCACGCCCCCCACCGCCAAGCCCAGCAAGGTGCGCGGCAGGCGAATTTGCCCGACGATCAACTCGGCTTGCTCCAGCCCGTCCGGCGCAATCGGCAATCCGGCCAAGCGCAACGCGGCGTGCAACGTGTCGAGTAACGGCAAACTGACCGGCCCCAGCGCCAGCGAAAGCCAGATCGCCAGCACACATAGAAGGCTCAGGCCAATGAACAACGCACGGGGTTTAACCAGGACGGTCATTGGCCGGCCGTGCCAGGAAAGAAACCGTCAGACAGCTTTTTCAGGCTGTCCGGCAACCGAGGACCGAGCCCGCCCACCAACAATGTCGGATCCAGCTCCATGACTCGTCCGTCCTTCGCCGCACGCGTCGAGGACAGCATCGGGTTTTCCTTGAACAACGCGGCACGTGCCGCTTCCCCTGTCAGCGCGCGGTCGGCAAACACCAGCACCTCGGGATCGAGGCTGATCAGCGACTCGACAGAAAACGGTTTGTACCCGGTATGCGTGGCCAGGTTGTGGCCGCCGGCCTGGCGCAGCAACCAATCGGCGGTGGTGTCCTTGCCTGCAATGAGCGGCTTGCCACCCGCGTGCCCGAGCAGCAACAGCACGCCGGGCGATGGTTGCGTCAGCTGGGCCTTGGTCACGCGGATTTTCTGCTGTTCGAGTTGCTCCTGGTAATGCTGGTACGCCTGAACAGCCTGCTCCTCAGCCCCCAGCAATTTGCCCAAGTGCTGCAAATTGCCCTGCAACGTCGGCAGATCCGGCTGCGCCGAGAACAGCTCAACTTGCACCCCCGCATTACGAATCTGCGAGAGCACGGGCGGCGGGCCCATTTCTTCGGTGCCGATGAGGATCTGCGGGCGTAAGCTCAAGATGCCCTCCGCCGACAATTGCCGCTGATAACCAATGCTGGGCAGCGTCTTGAGGCTTTCAGGGTGCTGACTGGTGGAATCGACGCCGACCAGTTTCGATTCGCCGCCCAGTGCGCTCACCCACTCGGACAACGCGCCACCGGCACTGACCCAACGTTGCGGCAACTCGGCCGCTGCAGCGTGGTGACTGACGAGGAGTCCGACACAGAGCGCAGCAACGCGGGTACTCAGGCGCATAAACAGCTTCCTTAATAGTTTTCCCAGGCATCGAGATAACAGGCCAAGTATCCTCGGCGTCTGGCACCTGTACCCGACGGGCAAGGCGGCCATTTGATAATTGTTTGCATTTGAACGTCAAGCTCGGACATATCTGGTCACGAGCTAGAGGATAGACATGAAGTTTCTTTGTACAGGCGCCGAATTGGCTGACGCCAGCAGTCGCGGTTTCGACATCGACGGGCAGAAGCTCTTTGCCGTACGCCGGGGCGGCCAGGTCTATGTCTACATCAATCGCTGCCCGCACCGTGGCGTGGGCCTGGAATGGACGCCGGACAGATTCCTCGACCCCAGCAACAGCCTGATCCAGTGCGCCACTCACGGCGCACTGTTCCTGATCGAAGACGGCGAATGCGTTTCGGGCCCCTGCGCCGGCCAATCACTGACCGCCGTGCCCTGCCGCGAAGACGCGCAAGGGCTCTGGGTCAGCCTTTAACCGTTGAGCCGCACGTCCAGACGTCGGTCAACGACCATTTCTTCATGGCTCAACCGTACGCCATAAGCCAGCACCTCGACCCCGCACGCCACCGCCTCACGTAAGGCTGCCGCGTAGGCCGAATCGATTTCTTCTGCAGGACGCACCGCGTCGATGCCGGTCAGGTTGACGCAATACAACTGCACCGCGCGAATCCCGTCCCGGGCCAGGTGCGCCAATTCGCGCAAATGCTTGGCCCCGCGCTGGGTCACTGCGTCCGGAAACGCCGCCACCGCTGACCCGTCGAAGCCCAGGGTGACGCTTTTGACCTCTATATACGCCGGGCCGGTGGGGTACTCGAGACGAAAATCGATGCGGCTGCTTTCCTGCCCGTAGGCGACTTCGCGCTTCAGCTCGGTAAAACCGTTCAGTTCGCTAATGACACCGGCACGCAGCGCCTCTTCGATCAAACCATTGGCTCGGGCGGTATTCACGCAAAACAAGCGCCCTTGCGGGGTTTCGCCAACTTCCCAGGTGCCGGGCAACTTGCGCTTGGGGTCGTTTGAGCGGCTGAACCAGACCTGCCCACCTTCGACCTGACAATTGAGCATCGAGCCGGTGTTGGGACAATGAATAGTCAGCAACTCGCCGCTAACGGTTTCGATATCGGCGAGAAAACGCTTGTAACGACGGATCAGGCGACCTTCTTCGAGGGGAGGATGAAAACGCATCAGCCTTGCCAGCTCTTCAGTCCGCGAGCGATGCGCTCGACCGCTTCCTGCAAGCGCGGCAGGCTTTGGGTGTAGGCAAAACGCACGTGGTGCCCGGCCTGATAACGCCCGAAATCCAGCCCCGGGGTAATGGCCACATGTTCGGTTTCGAGGAAGTGCCGGCAGAACGCGAAGGCATCTCCGCCGAACTTGCTGATATCGGCGTACAAATAGAACGCACCTTCCGGCTCCACAGCAATCCCGAAACCCAACTCGCGCAGGGCCGGCAGGAGGAAATCGCGACGACGACCGAATTCGGCGCGGCGTTCTTCGAGGATGCTGATGGTCGCCGGCTCAAAACAGGCCAGAGCGGCGTGCTGCGCCATGCTCGGCGCGCTGATGTAGAGATTTTGCGCGAGTTTTTCCAGCTCGCCGACGGCAGCTTCCGGCGCGACCAGCCAGCCGAGCCGCCAACCGGTCATGCCGAAATACTTGGAAAAACTGTTGAGCACAAACGCACTGTCATCGACTTCCAGCACGCTGGCGGCGTCGGTGCCGTAGGTCAGGCCGTGATAGATCTCGTCCACCACCAGATGGCCGTGACGAACCTTGATCGCCGCAGACAGCCCCGCCAGCTCGTCGCGGGTCAGGATGGTCCCGGTCGGGTTGGCCGGGGACGCCACCAATGCACCGACGCTGTCGTGGTCCCAATGCCGGGCGACCAGATCAGGGGTCAGTTGATAACGCACTTCCGGACCGACAGGAACCAGCTGCGCCGCACCTTCCACCAGTCGCAGAAAGTGCCGGTTGCACGGGTAGCCCGGATCCGCCAACAGCCAGTGCTTGCCCGGGTCCACCAGCAAGGCGCTGGCCAGCAACAAGGCGCCCGAACCGCCGGGGGTGATGAGGATGCGCTTGGGGTCAATATTCAACCCGTAACGCTGTTGATAAAAATTTGAGATGGCCTCGCGCAATTCAGGAATGCCCCGCGCGGCGGTGTAACGGGTCTTCCCCGCCGTCAATGCGGCCTGGCCGGCCTGGATGATCGGCTCGGCGGTGGTGAAGTCCGGCTCGCCGATTTCCAGGTGGATCACGTCGTGGCCAGCGGCCTGCAATTCATTGGCCCGCGCCAGCAGCGCCATGACATGGAAAGGTTCGATCGCACGACTGCGAGCACTGTAGGACTGGGCCATTAGCCTTCCTTCAACGGGAAAAGAACCGATTCTACCCAAGCGCAGGAACGAGCGAGAACCTAAAGCGGTCAGACGCCTTAGAACCTTGGCCATAAACGACTCAAACGAGTACTCCAGGTTTGACTAAAATCAATATTTGATCAGGCCTCCAACACCACCAGGCAAGGCTTTGCAACGATTTGCAAGCCCCGCGGGCCACTACCTCGACATCCGGGAGTAGCGCGCCCCGATTTGATCTGGTAAGTTCGCCCGCTTGCAGCCGCAGGGCCGGCAGGTGTCGGTGATGGAGCAATCCTGCGCAATGGATTACAAGAGTAGAGGCGGTCTATTTCATGTCCACCCAAGCAAAGCAGCAAACCACGACGATCAGCGGCTTCGAACCCTACAAAGAAGTTAAGGGCGAGGAGTACATGGGCAAGCCCATGCGTGCTCACTTCACCAAGATCCTGAACAAGTGGAAACAGGACTTGATGCAGGAAGTCGACCGTACGGTTGATCACATGAAGGACGAAGCGGCCAACTTCCCGGACCCGGCAGACCGTGCCAGCCAGGAAGAAGAGTTCAGCCTCGAGCTGCGTGCCCGCGACCGCGAGCGCAAGCTGATCAAGAAGATCGACAAGACGCTTCAGCTGATCGAAGACGAAGAATATGGCTGGTGCGAGTCCTGCGGCGTCGAGATCGGCGTCAAGCGACTGGAAGCCCGCCCTACCGCCGACATGTGCGTTGACTGCAAGACCCTGGCGGAAATCAAGGAAAAGCAAGTCGGCAAGTAACAGCGACTTGATCGAAAAACGGAGCGTGCGAACGCTCCGTTTTTGTTTCTGATATTTGCCTCTGCGAGGAACACTGTGGGAGCGAGCCTGCTCGCGAAAGGGCCATCAGCTTCAATATTGATGGTGGCTGATACACCGCTTTCGCGAGCAGGCTCGCTTCCACAGGTGACTGGCGCAAGCCCGGAAAAGTAACATTGCCCTCATGACTGCCATCGCCTCCCCCACCTACATCGGGCGCTTCGCCCCCACGCCCAGTGGCCATTTGCATTTTGGTTCGCTGGTCGCTGCACTGGCCTCGTACCTCGACGCCCGCTCCGTGGGTGGCCGCTGGCTGATGCGCATGGAAGACCTCGACCCGCCACGGGAAGAACCCGGCGCCCAGGCGGCGATTCTCAAGGCACTGGAGAGCTACGGCTTCGAGTGGGACGGTGAAATGGTCCGCCAGAGCGACCGCCACGAGGCTTATGCCGAAGTGCTCAATCGCCTGTTCAACCACGGCCTCGCATACGCCTGCACCTGTTCGCGCAAGCAACTGGAGCCGTATCACGGTATTTATCCGGGACTGTGCCGCAATGCCGGCCATGGCACCGAAGACGCGGCCATTCGCCTGCGCGTTCCCGAACTGGAATACCACTTCATCGACCGCGTGCAAGGCGAATACCGCCAGCATTTGGGCCGCGAGGTCGGCGATTTCGTGATTCGTCGCCGCGACGGTCTCTACGCTTATCAACTGGCCGTGGTGCTGGACGATGCCTGGCAAGGCATCACCGACATCGTGCGCGGTGCCGACCTGCTGGACTCGACGCCACGACAGCTCTATCTGCAAGAATTGCTCGGCCTGCGGCAACCGCGTTACCTGCACATCCCGCTGATCACCCAGCCCGATGGCAACAAACTCGGCAAATCCTACCGCTCGCCACCGCTGACCGAAGATCAGGCGACGCCTTTATTGCTGCGGGCATTGCGCGCACTAGGGCAAAAACCTGGCACCGAACTGGCTGATGCCAGCCCGCGGGAAGTGTTGAACTGGGGCATTGCCCACTGGGATGCGTCGCTTATCCCGCGCACACTGAACCTGCCCGAGGCGCAACTGCAGTGATCGCACTTGCAGTGGCGCGCCCATCCGTTACCATCGCCGCACGTTTTCGGGCACGCGCATAAAAAAGAGAGGCCGGGATGTACATCTATCGCTTGGTCCTGCTCCTGGTAGTGGGGATTTATCTGTTCTCCCCGGCCATCATGGATTGGTGGATCGACGCCACTGGCGCCTGGTATCGCCCTTATTTGCTCTGGCTGATTCTGATCGTCGTGACCTTCATCCTGCAGAGCCAAAAAGATGCCGATGAGCTTTAGCCTGACCCAGATGATCCTGATCAGCGCCGCCTACCTGGCGGTGCTGTTCGGCGTGGCCTGGGTCAGCGAACGGGGCATGATTCCCCGGGCGATCATTCGCCACCCGTTGACCTACACCCTGTCATTGGGCGTTTACGCCAGCGCCTGGGCGTTTTACGGCACGGTGGGCCTGGCCTATCAGTACGGCTACGGCTTCCTGTCCAGTTACCTCGGGGTCTCCGGCGCATTTTTGCTGGCGCCGGTGTTGCTGTACCCGATCCTGAAAATCACCCGCACCTATCAACTGTCGTCTCTGGCCGACCTGTTCGCGTTCCGTTTCCGCAGCACATGGGCCGGCGCGCTGACCACTATTTTCATGCTGATCGGTGTGTTGCCGCTGCTGGCCTTGCAGATTCAAGCGGTCGCCGACTCCATCGGCATCCTCACCCGCGAACCGGTGCAGCATCGGGTCGCCCTGAGCTTTTGCGCGCTGATTACCCTGTTCACCATTTTCTTTGGCTCGCGCCACATCGCAACGCGCGAGAAGCATGAAGGCCTGGTGTTCGCCATTGCCTTCGAGTCGGTGATCAAGCTGATCGCCATCGGCGGCGTCGGCCTGTATGCGTTGTACGGCGTGTTCGACGGCCCGCAACAGCTGGAATTGTGGTTGCTGCAAAACCAGACCGCCCTCGCCGCCCTGCACACGCCGCTGCAAGAAGGGCCGTGGCGGACGTTGCTGCTGGTGTTCTTCGCTTCGGCGATTGTGATGCCGCACATGTATCACATGACCTTTACCGAAAACCTCAACCCGCGCTCGCTGGTCAGTGCGAGCTGGGGCCTGCCGCTGTTCCTGCTGCTGATGAGCCTGGCAGTGCCGCTGATTCTCTGGGCCGGCCTGAAACTCGGTGCTACCACCAACCCTGAATACTTCACGCTGGGCATCGGCATCGCTGCCAACAGCAAGGCCTTGGCACTCTTGGCTTACGTCGGCGGTTTGTCGGCGGCGAGCGGCCTGATCATCGTCACCACCCTGGCGCTGTCCGGGATGGCCCTGAACCATCTGGTGTTGCCGCTCTATCAGCCACCGGCCGAAGGCAACATCTACCGCTGGCTGAAGTGGACCCGCCGGGCGCTGATCGTGGCGATCATCATGGCTGGCTACGGTTTCTACCTGCTCCTGGGTGCAGAACAGGATCTGGCCAACCTCGGCATCGTCGCGTTTGTCGCCACGCTGCAGTTCCTGCCCGGTGTCCTGTCGGTTCTGTACTGGCCGACCGCCAACCGCCGCGGCTTCATTGCCGGTTTGCTCGCCGGGATTCTGGTGTGGCTGGTGACCATGCTGTTGCCGCTGGTGGGCAACCTGCAGGGTTTCTACATCCCGCTGCTGAACATGATCTACGTGCTGGACGACACCAGTTGGCACATGGCGGCGATTGCCTCGCTGGCTGCCAACGTGCTGATGTTCACCCTGATCTCGCTGTTCACCAACGCCAGCCCGGAAGAAGCCAGTGCCGCCGAAGCCTGCGCCGTGGACAACGTGCGTCGCCCGCAACGCCGCGAATTGCACGCCGCGTCGCCTCAGGAATTCGCCACGCAGTTGGCAAAACCCTTGGGCGCCAAGGCCGCGCAGAAAGAAGTCGAGCAGGCACTGCGCGACCTTTATCTGCCCTTCGACGAGCGCCGGCCTTACGCCTTGCGCCGCTTGCGTGACCGCATCGAAGCCAACCTGTCCGGCCTGATGGGCCCGAGTGTGGCGCAGGACATGGTCGAAACCTTCCTGCCCTATAAGGCTGGCGGCGAAAACTATGTCACTGAAGACATTCACTTCATCGAAAGTCGTCTTGAGGATTACCACTCGCGCCTGACCGGCCTGGCCGCTGAACTTGATGCCCTGCGCCGCTATCACCGCCAGACCTTGCAGGAACTGCCGATGGGCGTCTGCTCACTGGCCAAGGATCAGGAAATTCTCATGTGGAACAAAGCCATGGAGGAGCTGACCGGGATTGCCGCGCAACGTGTGGTCGGGTCACGCCTGAGCACCATTGCCGATCCGTGGAAAGAATTGCTGCAAGGCTTCATCAATCTGCCGGACGAGCATTTGCACAAACAGCACCTGGCCCTCGACGGCCAGACCCGCTGGTTGAACCTGCACAAAGCCGCAATCGATGAACCGCTCGCCCCGGGTAACAGTGGCTTGGTGTTACTGGTGGAAGACCTGACCGAAACCCAGATGCTCGAAGACAAACTGGTGCACTCCGAGCGTCTGGCCAGCATCGGGCGACTCGCGGCAGGTGTGGCCCATGAAATCGGTAACCCGATCACCGGCATCGCCTGCCTCGCGCAGAACCTGCGCGAAGAACGTGAAGACGATGGCGAGTTGAAGGAAATCAGCGGGCAGATCCTCGAGCAGACCAAACGCGTGTCGCGCATCGTCCAGTCGCTGATGAGCTTTGCCCACGCTGGCAGCCACCAGCACAGCGATGAGCCCGTCTGTCTGGCCGAAGTGGCGCAGGATGCCATCGGTTTGCTGGCCCTGAACCGACGCAATTTCGAAGTGCAGTTCTATAATCTGTGCGACCCCGATCACTGGGTCGAAGGCGATCCGCAGCGACTCGCCCAAGTACTCATCAACCTGCTCTCAAACGCCCGTGACGCCTCGCCTCCAGGCAGCGCAGTGCGCGTGAAAAGCGAAGCCGGCGAACACACGGTCGACCTGATCGTGGAAGACGAAGGCAGCGGTATTCCGAAGAACATCATGGACCGATTGTTCGAACCTTTCTTCACCACCAAGGATCCTGGCGAAGGCACCGGTCTGGGCCTTGCACTGGTCTATTCCATCGTTGAAGAGCATTATGGACAAATCACCATCGACAGCCCGGCTGATGTTCAAAGCCAACGCGGCACCCGTATCCGGGTGACCTTGCCGCGTCATGTCGAAGCGACGTCCGCTGTGAACTGAGACCGTCGAGAGTATCGAATCAATGCCGCACATTTTGATCGTCGAAGACGAAACAATTATCCGCTCCGCCTTGCGCCGCCTGCTGGAACGCAACCAGTACCAGGTCAGCGAAGCCGGTTCAGTGCAGGAAGCACAAGAACGCTTCACTATTCCCACGTTCGACCTGATCGTCAGTGACCTGCGTCTGCCGGGCGCTCCGGGCACCGAGTTGATCAAACTCGGCCAGGGCACGCCAGTGCTGATCATGACCAGCTACGCCAGCCTGCGGTCGGCGGTCGACTCGATGAAGATGGGCGCGGTGGATTACATCGCCAAGCCTTTCGATCACGATGAAATGCTCCAGGCTGTCGCCCGTATCCTGCGTGATCGGCAATCGTTGCCGGCCGGTGGCGAAGCGCCTGTTGGCAAAGCCACCAATGGCGCTGCGAAAGCGGGCGTCGATAACAGCAACGGCGAAATCGGCATCATCGGTTCGTGCCCGCCGATGCAAGACCTTTACAGCAAAATCCGTAAAGTCGCGCCAACCGATTCCAACGTGTTGATCCAGGGCGAATCCGGCACCGGTAAAGAACTGGTGGCGCGCGCCCTGCACAACCTGTCCAAGCGCGCCAAGGCGCCGATGATTTCGGTGAACTGCGCGGCCATTCCGGAAAGCCTGATCGAGTCCGAGCTGTTCGGTCACGAAAAAGGCGCATTCACCGGCGCCAGCGCCGGGCGTGCCGGTCTGGTGGAAGCAGCCGACGGCGGCACCCTGTTCCTCGACGAGATCGGCGAACTGCCTCTGGAAGCCCAGGCCCGTTTGCTGCGCGTATTGCAGGAAGGCGAAATTCGCCGGGTGGGTTCGGTGCAATCGCAAAAGGTCGACGTACGTTTGATCGCCGCGACGCACCGCGACCTCAAGAGCCTGGCAAAAATCGGCCAGTTCCGTGAAGACTTGTATTACCGCCTCCACGTGATCGCCCTGAAACTGCCGGCCTTGCGTGAGCGTGGTGCGGACGTCAACGAAATCGCCAATGCCTTCCTGGCGCGACAGAGCGCGCGGGTCAACCGCACCGATCTGAAATTCGCCCCGGATGCCGAGCAGGCGATTCGTCACTACTCCTGGCCCGGTAACGTTCGCGAGCTGGAAAACGCTGTCGAGCGCGCTGTGATCCTGTGCGAGAGCCCGGAGATTTCTGCCGAGCTGCTGGGTATCGACATCGAGCTGAGCGGCCTGGAAGAGGACGAGTTCATCGGCCTGGCACCGCAGCAGGGCGGCAATGGCAGTAACTCCAGCCATGAACCGACCGAAGACTTGTCACTCGAAGACTACTTCCAGCACTTCGTCCTCGAGCATCAAGACCACATGACCGAAACCGAGCTGGCGCGCAAACTCGGGGTCAGCCGCAAATGCCTGTGGGAGCGTCGTCAGCGCCTGGGCATCCCGCGGCGCAAGACTGGTGTCGCCAGCGAAAGCTGAATGTCACCTGTCTGAGGTGTGGGTAACACATGACTTTGTGAAAAAACTGTTACCCCAGTTTTTTCACGTAACAGAAGCCGGGGCTTACGGTAACGAAGCCCCGGCTTTTTTTGGCCTCGAAAAACCCCACCAAACGACCTAACCCCTTGTTTTACTGGGGTTCGAAAAAGTTGGCACGCACCCTGCTATATGTTTGGTACAAGAACAATAACAAGCAATGCATAACATAATAAAAATAAGACGAATCGACTCACGCACAATAAAAACAAGACGGCGAGAGGCGCAGCTAACTGATTCTTTTGGAGAGGCGTTGTATTTGGGGCTTGCCCCACGACCAGGCCGAGAATAATAAAAAACTGTCCTAAGACAGTGCCTGAACTGGTTGGATCGCAAGATCACTGCAGCACAGCGACCAAAGCAATCCGTTTGCTCTTGGCTCCCGATTGGGAGGGTCATGAAGGAAAAGCTTCATGGCGAGGGCACTTAACAAAAACAAAAAGCCCGAAACCAATAATAAAAATAGAGCATGCAACTACTTCTTGGGGAGCTTCGGCTCCCCTTGTAGTTTCTGGCGTTTACGCCGAAGTCCCCAAACCCCGCCCGACCTGTAGCAGCTGCGTTCGGCTCGTGTAGCAGCTGTCGAGCAGCGCGAGGCTGCGTCCGGCTGCGAAGCAGTCGCAATACAGACGACCCATTTAATTTGACACACCGCAATTACGACGGCTTCGCCGCCGGACGCAGCCTCGCGTTGCTCGTCAGCTGCTACACGGATAGCGTCTGCCAGATACCCCCTTCAAGCGCTTGCGCAGCTTCCTACACCATCCCTCGACTAAATGCTAGAATCCCCGCCCATCATGCGGTCATTCTTCTGTTATGGCCGAACATTCCTTCAAACAGTGCATCCCATGCTGAAGAAGCTGTTCCAGTCATTCCGTTCTCCCAAGCGTCATACGCAACACATTCGCAGTACGCCTGAAGTGCTCAACAGCGGCCAACACTCGCTGCAAAAGGCCCAATTCAGCCGTTACGCGGTGAATATCGTCGAACGCCTGCAGAACGCCGGTTACCAGGCTTACCTGGTCGGCGGCTGCGTGCGTGACATGCTGCTCGGCATCACGCCGAAAGATTTCGACGTCGCCACCAGTGCCACGCCTGAACAGGTGCGCGCCGAATTCCGCAATGCGCGGATCATCGGTCGCCGATTTAAACTGGTGCACATTCACTTCGGTCGCGAAATCATCGAAGTGGCGACCTTCCGCGCCAATCACCCGCAAAACGACGAGGAAGAAGACAGCAACCAGTCTTCCCGTAACGAAAGCGGACGCATCCTGCGCGATAACGTCTACGGCACCCTGGAAGAAGACGCGCAACGCCGCGACTTCACCATCAACGCCCTGTATTACGATCCGGTCAGCGAGCGCATCCTCGATTACGCCAACGGCGTGCACGACATCCGCAATCACCTGATCCGCCTGATTGGCGACCCGAAACAGCGCTACCAGGAAGACCCGGTGCGGATGCTGCGGGCCGTGCGTTTTGCCGCCAAGCTGAATTTCGGTATCGAAAAACACAGCGCCGCGCCGATCCGCGAGCTGGCACCGATGCTGCGCGAGATTCCGTCGGCCCGCCTGTTCGAAGAAGTGCTCAAGCTGTTCCTCTCCGGCCACGCCGCGGACACCTTCGAGATGCTGGTCGACCTGCAGCTGTTCGATCCACTGTTCCCGGCCAGTGCCGAGGCGCTGGAATACAACCCGACGTACACCCACACCTTGATCAGCGATGCGCTGGTCAACACGGACCTGCGCATCAAGCAGAACAAACCGGTCACTCCGGCGTTCCTGTTTGCCGCCCTGTTGTGGCCTGCCCTGCCGGCTCGCGTATTGCGTCTGCAAGAACGTGGCATGCCGCCGATTCCGGCCATGCAGGAAGCCGCTCACGAGCTGATTGCCGAACAGTGCCAGCGCATCGCCATCCCGAAACGCTTCACCATGCCGATTCGCGAGATCTGGGACATGCAGGAGCGCCTGCCACGCCGTAGCGGCAAGCGCGCCGATCTGTTGCTGGAGAATCCGCGGTTCCGTGCCGGTTACGACTTCCTGCTGCTGCGCGAAAGCGCCGGCGAGCAGACCGATGGCCTGGGCGAATGGTGGACGGATTATCAGGACGCCAACGACAGCGAACGTCGCGACATGATCCGCGACCTCAGCGGCAAGGAAGACGGCACCGGCGCACCACGCAAACGTCGCCGCAGCGGTGGCGCCAAGCGTAAACGCGCTGCCGGCGCACCGAGCGTCTCGGGCGAGTAATCCATGGAACGCATCTACATCGGCATGGGCAGCAATCTGGCTGACCCCGCCGAACAATTGCGCAGCGCCGTCGAAGCGCTGGCGCAATTACCGCAGACCGAACTGGTCGGGGTGTCCGCTTTCTATCAGAGCGACTCGCTGCTACCCGGCCAACCGCGTTACACCAACGCGGTCGCCGCCCTCGACAGCACACTCGCGCCGCTGGACCTGCTCGATGCGCTGCAAGCCATCGAGAATGGGCAGGGGCGCGAGCGTCTTGAGCGTTGGGGCCCTCGTACGCTGGATCTGGACATCGTGCTGTTTGGCGATCGACTGATCGATGAGCCTCGTCTCAAGGTTCCGCATTACCACCTGCAGGAACGGGCCTTCGTCCTGTATCCGCTGGCCGAACTGGCGCCTGTGAATTTGCGTCTGGCCGATGGCCGCAAGCTGAAAGATTTACTCGCAGCCTGCCCGTTCGTCGGCCTGGAACGCCTCCCACAAAATTGACGCAAATCTAGTGTGAGAGCGGGCTTGCTCGCGAATGCGGTGTGTCATTCAGCTTATTTGTTGACTGTCACACTGCATTCGCGAGCAAGCCCGCTCCCACATTAGTTTTATGTCGAACATGAGATCGATAGTTGCTGAATCGCATCAGTTACCCCGGTAACACCCCTGTCGTAACAATGCGGTAACACATGCAATTGACTTCCCGAGTTCTCCTCACGACTATAGGCGTCCCGCTGCCGCCAACACGGCGTTGAAGGGCGCAATCCAGGCCGTAAAAGCACGACAACAGACCGTGCGCCTGTATTTAACGAAGAATCACGCGCGTTACTCGCAGTAGTTTCCACAGCGCCTGAATGAGGATCTTTTCATGCCAGCCATCACCCTGACCACTCTGCAAGGTCTGAAGCAAAAAGGTGAAAAAATCACCATGCTGACCTGCTATGACGCGACCTTCGCCCACGCCTGTAATGAGGCTGGCGTCGAAGTGCTGCTGGTGGGCGACTCCCTCGGCATGGTTTTGCAAGGTCACGACAGCACCCTGCCCGTGACGACTGCCGAAATGGCTTACCACGTCGCAGCCGTCAAACGCGGCAACACCGATGCGCTCATCCTCGCCGACCTGCCCTTCATGGCCTACGCCACCACCGAACAAGCCATGACCAACAGTGCCCTGTTGATGCAGGCCGGTGCGCACATGGTCAAGGTAGAAGGTGCACTGTGGCTGGCGGACTCGATTCGGCTGCTGGCCGAGCGCGGCATCCCGGTGTGCGCGCACCTGGGGTTGACGCCGCAATCGGTGAATATCCTGGGCGGTTACAAAGTCCAGGGCCGCAACGAAAACCAGGCGCGGCAGATGCGTGCCGACGCGATTTCGCTGGAACAGGCCGGTGCTGCCATGTTGCTGCTTGAGTGCGTGCCGAGCGAACTGGCGGAGGAAATTACCCAGGCGGTGGGCATTCCGGTGATCGGAATTGGCGCCGGCAGTGGCACCGACGGCCAGGTGCTGGTCTTGCACGACATGCTGGGGTTGTCGATTACCGGTCGCGTGCCAAAATTCGTGAAGAACTTCATGACCGGCCAGCCGACCCTTCAAGCAGCCCTGAGTGCTTACGTGACTGAAGTCAAAGCGGCGACTTTCCCAGGTATCGAACACGGATTCTCTGCATGAACACCGTAAAAACCGTACGCGAACTGCGGGCCGCCGTGGCCCGCGCCCGCAGCGAAGGCAAGCGCATCGGCTTCGTGCCGACCATGGGCAACCTGCACAGCGGTCATGTCGCGCTGATTACCAAAGCCTCCCAACGGGTGGATTTCGTGGTCGCGAGCATTTTCGTCAACCCGCTGCAATTCGGTGCCGGCGAAGACCTCGACAAGTACCCGCGCACCCTCGCCGCAGACCAGGAGAAACTGCTCCAGGCCGGTTGCCACCTGCTGTTTGCGCCGACTGTTGAAGAAATGTATCCGGACGGCATGGCCGGCCAGACGCGTGTCAGCGTTCCGCTGCTGTCGGAAGGCCTGTGCGGCGCCAGCCGTCCGGGGCATTTCGAAGGTGTGGCAACGGTGGTCAGCAAGCTGTTCAACATGGTCCAGCCGGACCTGGCGATCTTCGGCCAGAAAGACTTCCAGCAACTGGCGGTGATCAAATCCCTGGTGCATGACCTGAACATGCCGATCCAGATCATTGGCGAACCGACCGTCCGCGCGGCCGATGGCCTGGCGCTGTCGTCGCGCAATGGTTTCCTCAGCGAAGAACAGCGTGCCGTGGCACCGGTGGTCTATCGCACCCTGAGTTCGATTGCCGACGCGATCAAACAGGGTGATCGGGATTTCCCGGCGTTGATCGACGCGCAAATCAAGCAGCTCGAAGCCGCGGGATTGCGCACCGACTACCTGGAAATTCGCCATGGGCTGACCTTGCGCCCGGCGACACCGGAAGATCGTGACCTGGTGATTCTGGTGGCGGCGTTCCTCGGCACCACGCGGTTGATCGACAACCTGCACCTGAACCTAGACGCCCCCGCCTAAAACACCGCAAAACAAATGTGGGAGCGGGCTTGCTCGCGAATGCGGTGTATCAGTCAGCATTGATATTGACTGACACACCGCATTCGCGAGCAAGCCCACTCCCACAGTAGATCTGCGTCTGATTCCAAGCTGTATTGCTGCCTCCAAAGCCTTCGGGCAAACTGCCCGCCGTTCGATTCCGACCTGGGGAAACACTCATGCACGCCATCATGCTCAAGGCCAAGCTGCATCGCGCCGAAGTTACCCACGCTGTACTTGATTACGAAGGCTCCTGCGCCATCGACGGCGAATGGCTGGACTTGTCCGGCATCCGTGAATACGAGCAAATCCAGATCTATAACGTCGACAACGGCGAACGCTTCACCACCTACGCCATCCGTGGCGAAGAAGGCTCGCGCATGATTTCGGTCAACGGCGCCGCTGCCCACAAGGCCAAGGTCGGTGACCGAGTGATCATCTGCGCTTACGCTCATTACAGCGAAGCCGAGCTGCTCAACTTCAAGCCGCGCATGCTCTACATGGCACCGGGCAATGAACTGAGCCATACCAGCAACGCCATTCCGGTCCAGGTCGCCTGATCGAGCCGTAGTCCTGTCTTTTTTCCGTTTGTCGGCCGCTTCTAACTTTGATGTTAAAAAAGTACCGGAAACAGGTCAGACAAAGTCAAGACAGATCAAGGCGCGGGGTTTACTGTATTCGCCCTGCGCCATGAAATCGTGTCGACGCAGTTGACCGGACGCCGACCCGCAGCGCTCCGGGATTTTTAGTGATCAAAAAGCCGTTCAAGTAAAAAGGAAACCCGCAGCGATGGCGTACTACCGCACTCCTCACGACGTGACCGCCCTGCCCGCCTGGCAGGCGTTGAATGATCACCGCCAAGCCATGCAGGATTTCAGCATGCGCGAAGCCTTTAATGCCGACCCGCAGCGCTTTACCCAATTCACCCTGAGCAGCTGCGGGCTGTTTCTCGATTACTCGAAGAACCTGATCAACGCCGAGACCCGCAACCTGCTGGTGGGCCTGGCCAATGAAGTCGACCTCAAGGGCGCGATCAAGTCGTTGTTCGAAGGCGAAATCGTCAACGCCTCCGAAGGTCGTCCGGCCCTGCACACCGCACTGCGCCGCCCGGTAGGCGACAAGCTGTCGGTCAACGGCGTCAACGTGATGCCTGAAGTACACAAAGTGCTGAACCAGATCACCGACCTCGTGGGCCGCATCCACGACGGTCTGTGGCGCGGTTACACCGAGAAGCCGATCACCGACGTGGTGAACATCGGCATCGGTGGCTCGTTCCTCGGCCCGGAACTGGTGTCCGAAGCGCTGCTGTCCTACGCCCAAAAAGGTGTGCGCTGCCACTACCTGGCGAACATCGACGGCAGTGAGTTCCACGAACTGACCCAGAAGCTGCGCGCCGAAACCACGCTGTTCATCGTGTCGTCGAAGTCTTTCAACACCCTCGAAACCCTGAAGAATGCCCAGGCCGCTCGCGCCTGGTACCTGGCTCAGGGCGGTTCGGAAGCCGAGCTGTATCGTCACTTCATCGCCGTATCGAGCAACAACGCGGCAGCCGTGGCGTTCGGCATTCGTGAAGAAAACATCTTCCCGATGTGGGACTGGGTCGGCGGCCGTTACTCTCTGTGGTCGGCCATCGGTTTGCCGATTGCCCTGGCCATCGGCATGTCGAACTTCAAGGAACTGCTGTCCGGTGCCTACACCATGGACCAGCATTTCCAGACCGCGCCATTCGAACAGAACATGCCGGTTCTGCTGGCCTTGCTCGGCGTGTGGTACGGCAACTTCTGGGGCGCACAAAGCCACGCGATCCTGCCGTACGACCACTACCTGCGCAACATCACCAAGCACTTGCAGCAGCTGGACATGGAATCCAACGGCAAGAGTGTGCGTCAGGACGGCACCCCGGTGTCCACCGACACCGGTCCGGTGATCTGGGGCGGCGTCGGTTGCAACGGCCAACACGCTTATCACCAGTTGCTGCACCAGGGCACCCAACTGATCCCGGCCGACTTCATCGTGCCGATCGTCAGCTTCAACCCGGTGTCCGACCACCACCAGTGGCTGTACGCCAACTGCCTGTCGCAGAGTCAGGCGCTGATGCTCGGCAAGACCCTTGCCGAAGCCGAAGCCGAGCTGCGTGACAAAGGCATGAGCGAAGAAGACGTGAAGAAACTGGCGTCGCACAAGGTGATCCCGGGCAACCGTCCGAGCAACACCCTGGTGGTCGAACGCATCAGCCCGCGTCGCCTCGGCGCACTGGTGGCGATGTACGAACACAAAGTCTTCGTGCAAAGCGTGATCTGGGGCATCAACGCCTTCGATCAGTGGGGCGTGGAGCTGGGTAAAGAACTGGGCAAAGGCGTCTACAACCGCCTGGTCGGCAGCGAAGAAACCCCGGCTGACGATGCTTCGACCCAAGGCTTGATCAACTACTTCCGCGGCCGTCACCGCGGTTGATCTGACGCCTTGCCCACAGGTTTGAAACACAAAACCTGTGGGCAACACCAACCCCCTGTGGGAGCGGGCTTGCTCGCGAATGCGGTGTGTCATTCAGCTTAAGTGTTGACTGACACACCGCATTCGCGAGCAAGCCCGCTCCCACATTGGTTTTGTGTATGACTTGAACCCGCTGACCGCTCGGCGCATCTTTATTACTTGTCGCAAAACAAGCATAAGGAACCGTCATGTTCGATATCAGCACGTTCCCCAAAGCCGATGCCGTCCGCCGGGCTGCGCATTTGAGTCAAGACGACTATCACCGCCTGTACCGCGAATCCATCGAGCACCCCACCACCTTTTGGGCCGAACAAGCCTTGCGCTTTCTCGACTGGAGCACGCCGTGGGACACCGTCCAGCGCTATAACCTGAAAACCGGCGAAGCCAGCTGGTTTGCCGGCGGCAAACTGAACGTCAGCTACAACTGCATCGACCGTCATCTGCAACAGCGCGGCGATCAGATCGCAATTATCTGGGAAGGCGACGATCCCGCCGAATCCGCACAGATCACCTACAAAAAACTCCACCACAACGTCTGCCGACTGGCCAACGTGCTCAAAAGCCGTGGCGTGAAGAAAGGCGACCGTGTGTGCATCTACATGCCGATGATTCCTGAAGCCGCCTACGCCATGCTCGCCTGCACGCGAATCGGCGCGGTGCATTCGGTGGTCTTCGGCGGGTTCTCCCCGGACTCGGTGCGCGATCGAATTCTCGATGCCGATTGCCGTACCGTAATCACCGCCGATGAAGGCGTGCGCGGCGGCAAATTCGTGCCGCTTAAAGAGAAAGTCGACAAGGCACTGGAGGGTTGCCCCAACGTCAGCACCGTAATCGTGGTCGAGCGCACACAAGGTAAAGTGAATTGGGTTGAAGGCCGCGACCTTTGGTATCACCAGGCCTTGCGTGACGTCAGCGACGATTGTCCGCCGGAGCCGATGGACGCCGAAGACCCGCTGTTCATCCTCTACACCTCCGGCAGCACCGGTAAACCCAAAGGCGTGTTGCACACCACCGGCGGCTACCTGCTGCAAGCGGCGATGACCTTCAAATACGTGCTCGACTACCGTGATAACGAAGTGTTCTGGTGCACCGCCGATGTCGGCTGGGTCACCGGCCACAGCTACATCGTCTACGGTCCGCTGGCCAACGGCGCGACCACGCTGATCTTTGAGGGCGTGCCGAGTTATCCGACCAGCTCGCGGTTCTGGCAAGTGATCGACAAACACCACGTGAACATTTTCTACACCGCGCCAACTGCGTTGCGTTCGCTGATGCGCGAAGGGCCGGAACCGCTGAAGGAAACGTCCCGCGCCAGCCTCAGATTACTCGGCAGCGTCGGTGAGCCGATCAACCCGGAGGCGTGGGATTGGTACTTCAATGCCGTCGGCGAACAACGTTGCCCGATAGTCGACACCTGGTGGCAGACTGAAACCGGCGGCATCATGCTCAGCCCGCTGGTCAGCGCGCAACGGATCAAACCAGGGTGCGCCACGCAACCGATGTTCGGCGTGCAACCGGTGTTGCTCGATGAGACGGGCAAGGAAATCCAAGGCGCCGGCAGCGGCGTGCTGGCGATCAAATCCAGCTGGCCGGCGCAGATCCGCAGCGTCTACGGCGACCCGCAACGGATGGTCGACACCTACTTCAAACCCTACCCCGGTTATTACTTCACCGGCGACGGCGCGCGACGCGATGAGGACGGCGACTACTGGATCACCGGGCGCATCGACGACGTGATCAACGTCTCCGGTCACCGCATCGGCACCGCCGAAGTGGAAAGTGCCCTGGTGCTGCATGACAGCATTGCCGAAGCCGCTGTGGTCGGCTACCCCCACGACCTCAAGGGCCAGGGCATCTACGCCTTCGTCACGCCGATGAACGGCACCGAGCCCAACGACGTACTGAAGAAAGAATTGCTGGCCCACGTCAGCAAGGAAATCGGCAGCTTCGCCAAACCTGACCTGATCCAATGGGCCCCGGCCTTGCCGAAAACCCGTTCGGGCAAGATCATGCGGCGTATCCTGCGCAAGATCGCCTGCAACGAACTGGACACCCTGGGTGATACGTCGACCCTGGCCGATCCGAGCGTTGTTCAGGACCTGGTCGATAAACGCCTGAACCAATAAGCCCGACGCGGCCAGCCATGGCCGCGTTTCATTTTTCGCCACTGAGTCGCCATGGAATTCATCCGCACCCGCATCGAAACCCAAGTCATGAGCCTGACCGGTCTGTCCCTCGGCAAGCTCGACCTGGAAAACCCCAAGGGTGATCCGGGCCTGTTCGGCCCCGACTCGGTGAGCTGGCAAGTGCACGGCGATTTCAGCAGCATGCTCATCGGCGGCATCAGTGCGCTGATGCTGCAAGCCTTGCATCCCCTGGCCCTGGCCGGGGGTTGGGACCATTCGAATTTCCGCGAGGACATGCTCGGCCGACTGCGCCGTACCGGGCAGTTCATCTCCGGCACCACGTTTGGCTCAAAGAAAGATGCCGACTGGCTGATCGAGAAAGTCCGCACCATCCACCTGCAAGTGACCGGCACCGCGCCGGATGGGCGCCCCTATGCGGCCAGCGATCCGGACCTGTTGACCTGGGTGCACGTGGCCGAGGTCAGCAACTTCCTCGCCGCGCATTTGCGTTACCGCAACCCGCATCTGTCACTGGCCGACCAGGACCGTTACTACGAAGAAATCGCAATGATCGCCGAGCGACTGGGCGCCCGTGATGTGCCCCGTTCACGACAGGACATCGCTGATTACCTTCAGCGCATTCGCCCACAGTTGCTGTGCGATGAACGCAGCCGTGAAGTCTTGCGACTGTTGTTGAATGCACCATCGCCCAGCCGTCTGGCCAAGCCTTTTGGTGGGCTGATGATGCAGGCCGGGATCGATCTGCTGCCGGACTGGGCCAGTGACATGCTGGGCGTCAGCCAGAACCCGTTGCAACGCCAACTGATCCGCGCCAGCGTCAATCGCAGTGCGCCGATGTTGCGCTGGGCGGTGCGTAATGGATCGGTGCAGCGGGCGAAGCGGCGAATGGGGTTGCTCACCTGAAAAGCTAAAAGCTTCGCGAGCAGGCTCGCTCCCACATTTGATCGGTGTCGAACACAAAATCCCTGTGGGAGCGAGCCTGCTCGCGAAGGCAGCACCTCGGTATGGCTTCAAGCTGTTAAACTCCCGCGCCAAATTCCCTCCTGCAAGGCGCCCAGCATGTCTACCTTGAATCAGGCGCTGCGCGCCGCCCTGGAACATCGCCAGGACCTGCTTGCCGAACTGCATCAGCAAGGCACCGATTGCTATCGTCTGTTCCACGGCAGCCAGGAAGGCGCCGGCGGCCTGACCATCGACCGCTACGGCCCGCAACTGCTGGTGCAAAGCTTTCACCAGTCGCTGGAACGCGATGCGCTGCTGCAAGTGCACGAGGCAATCAATCAGCACTTGGGCCTCGACACCCTGCTGGTCTACAACGACCGCTCCCGTGGCAATTCACGGATCGACCGCGAAGACACGGTCTACCGGGCCGATGAAGCCGCGCTGGCGGACCTGATAGGCCACGAATGGGGCCTGAACTATCGTGTTCGCGGGCGTCACGCTGGCCAGGACCCGCTGCTGTTCCTCGACCTGCGCAACACCCGCGGCTGGGTCAAGGCACACAGCCAAAACAAAAGTGTGCTCAACCTGTTTGCCTACACCTGTGGCGTCGGCCTGAGCGCTGCGGCCGGTGGCGCCCGTGAGGTGTGCAACCTGGATTTTGCCGAAGGCAACCTGGCGGTCGGCCATGAGAACGGACTGCTCAATCCACAATTGCCTGCCATGGAGTTCATCCAGTCCGATTACTTCCCGGCCATCCGCCAATTGGCGGGCCTGCCGATCAGTCAACGGCGCGGGCAGAAACTGCCGAGCTACCAGCGACTGGAACAGCGTCAGTACGACCTGGTGCTGCTCGACCCTCCCGCCTGGGCCAAGAGTGCTTTCGGCACCGTCGACCTGCTGCGCGACTACCAGAGCCTGCTCAAACCCGCACTGCTGACCACCGCCGACAACGGCGTGCTGATCTGCTGCAATAACCTGGCAAAGGTCAGCATGGACGACTGGCGCGAACAGGTATTGCGCTGTGCAGAGAAGGCCGGGCGACCGGTGCGCGAGTGGACCGTGATGAAGCCGGGCGGGGATTTTCCGTCGATGGATCAACAACCTCCGCTGAAAACGCTGATCCTGCAGCTCTGACATTCCGCCTGACTTTCAGACAATTCCTATAAAGCGTGATGGCTTCGGAACCGTAATCGCGTGCCATACTCCAAGGCACTTTGATTCAGACAGATGAAGCCACACATGCCCAAAGGATTGATTCGCGCTATCGGCGCCTTGTTGACTGCTCTGGCTCTCTACAGCTTGCTGGGGTTTCTGATTTTGCCGGGCATCGCGTTGCGGGTTGCCAACCAGCAATTGGCCAACTACGCCACGGTGCCCGCCCACCTGCAACGGATCGAACTCAACCCGTTCAGCCTTGAAGTGACCCTTTGGGGGCTGGTCATCGGCGAGCCGGGCAAGGAGCAGATCGGCTTCGAACGCCTGTACGCCAATGTGCAAGTCGACAGTCTCTGGACCAAGGCCGTGCATCTGTCCGACATCGAACTGGACAAGCCCAAGACTGAAATCCTCTTCGGCAAGGACGGCCAGCTCAACCTGCTCGGGCTGTTCAAACTGCCCGCGAGCGAACCGACCCCTGCCGACCCGAACGCCAAGCCATTTCCGCTGCGCGTGGACCGGATCAATCTGGCGGGCGGCGCGGTGCACTTCGAAGACTCGCGCCCCAGCGAACCGATTGAATTTCTCTACGACAAACTCGACTTCGAGCTGAAAAACCTCAGCACCCTGCCCGACGACAGCGCCGACATGACCCTGGTGGCCATCGGCCCCAACGGCGGACAGGTCGACTGGACCGGCAACTTCAGCCTGATCCCGCTCGCCTCCGAAGGTAAGCTGAAAATCACCGATGGCAAGATGCAAGCCTTCTGGCCCTATGTGCGCGACGCCGTGCCCCTGGACCTCGAAAGCGGCATCATGAGCCTCAGCACCGACTACAAACTCAACCTGTCCAAAGAAACCGAACTGCTGCTGAACAACGTCGCGGTCAGCATCGCACCGTTCGCGATCAAGGCCCCGGACGGCCGTCCTTTGGCGAAGCTGGCACGACTGGACATCAGCGAAACCACAATCGACCTGGCCAAGCAGCAAGTGGTGGTCGGCAAGATTCGCAGCCAGAAACTGGAAACCTGGGCCTCCCTCGAAGCCGATGGGCAACTCGACTGGCAAAAGCTGTTCGCCAGCCAACCGTCCAAACCTGCCGCCAAAGCCAATGCCGAACCCGCCAGTACGCCAGCGGCAGCCGACTCGCCCAAGCCTGAACCGGCGCCACCGAGCAAACCGTGGCAAGTGCTGCTCAAAGACGTACAGCTGCGCGATTACCAGGTGCACCTCGCCGACCGCAAGGCACAACCCGCCGTAGCGCTGGAAGTCGGCCCGTTGAACCTGGACCTGCAGAATTTCGACAGCCTTAACGGCTCGCCTTTCAATCTCAAGCTCGACACCGGCGTGGGCAAACAGGGCAAGCTCCTGGCCGACGGCGTGGTCAATCTCGCCCCGGTCAGCGCCAAACTGAAGGTGCAGACCAAAGACATCGACCTGCGTGTCGCCCAGTCCTACATCACCCCGTTCATTCGCCTGGAACTGCGCAGCGGCATGCTCGGCAGTGACCTGACGGTCGATCTGAAAAGCACCGAACCGCTGGCGTTCAGCGTCACCGGTCGTGCTCAGGTCGATCAGTTGCACACCCTCGACACCCTTAAAACCCGCGACTTTCTCAAGTGGCAACAACTGGTGCTCGAAGGCCTGAACTATCAGCATGGTGACAGCCTGTCGATCGACAAGGTCAACCTGTTCCAGCCGTATGCGCGCTTTATGATCAACGATGATCGCACCACCAACATCGATGACCTGTTGATCCCGCAACCGCCCGACAGCGGCGCCAAAACCACCGCGGCCAAACCGGCCAGCAAAGACAAACCACTGGGTATTCACATCGGCGGCATTGCCATCAATGACGGTTCGGCCAACTTCGCCGACTTCAGCCTGACACCGAACTTCGCCACCGCCATCCAACAGCTCAACGGACAGATCGGCACCATCGACAGCCGTCAGGCGAAACCGGCCAGCGTGGATATCAAAGGCAAGGTTGACCGTTATGCACCGGTGACCATCAAGGGCGCGGTCAATCCGTTCGACCCGATGGCCAGCCTCGACATTGCCACCAGTTTCAAACGGGTAGAACTGACTACCCTCACGCCCTACTCCGGCAAATTCGCCGGGTATCGCATCCGCAAGGGCCGGCTCAATCTCGATGTGCATTACCTGATCACCAAAGGCCAGCTCAAGGCCGAGAACAAAGTGGTGATCGAGCAATTGCAACTCGGTGAAAAGGTCGACAGCCCGGATGCCGTGAGCCTGCCGCTGAAACTGGCGATTGCCTTGCTCAAGGATGTCGATGGCAAGATTTCCATCGAGTTGCCCGTCACCGGCGACCTCAATAATCCGCAATTCAGCATCATGCCGATTGTCTGGCAAACCCTGCGCAACCTGATCGTCAAAGCGGCCGCTGCGCCGTTCAAACTGATTGGCGGACTGGTCAGTGGCGGCGGTTCCGAGGACCTGGGCACCGTGTCGTTTGCGCCGGGTTCAAGCGACTTGAGCAAGGACGCCGAAGGCGCTCTGATCAAACTGTCCCAGGCCTTGAAGGAACGTCCGGCCCTTCGCCTGGAAATCGAAGGCACGGCCGCCGCCAGCAGCGACGGCCCGCTAATTGCCGAACAACGCCTGGAACGTGAATACCAGTACAACTACTACAAAATGCTCCAGCGACGCGGCGACAAGGTGCCGGCCCAGGCTTCATTGGTGCAGGTCCCGGAGAACGAGAAAGGCCCGCTGCTGGAAGGCATCTACCGCACGCGCCTGAAGACTCAGCCGCCAGCCGAATGGAAGGACCTGGGCAAGGAAGAACGCACCGCGAAAATGCGTGCCGACGTGATCAAGTTCTGGAGCACCAGCGACGTGCTGTTGCGTCAGTTGGGGCAAGAACGCGCCAGCAGCATCAAGGACTATCTGGTGGATAAGGGTCAGTTGGCCGATGACCGCGTGTACTTCGTCGACGCCAACCTTGGCGAAGCCGAAAGTGACGGCTGGGTGGTGACGCCGTTGCATCTGGACGCGGAGTGAGGGTGATGCGATTGCTAGCGGGCCTGGCATTGGTGATGGCTGCCAGCCAGGCCTCGGCGGCCGATACGCTGCGCTGCGGCAGTCAATTGATCAGCGTTGGGGACCGGTCCAGCGAAGTGCTGCAGAAATGCGGGGAACCGGTCAGCCGCGACTTGTTAGGCTACAAACGTAGCGCCAACCGCCGCGAGGAGTTTCAGGTGGAAGAATGGACATACGGGCCCAATGGCGGGATGTACCAGTTCCTCAGGTTTGAAGGAAATCGCCTGACGCAGATCACCAGCAAACGCGGTAACTGAACTCACCACAGTCTCAAAGGGCCACAATCAAAAATGTGGGAGTGGGCTTGCTCGCGAATGCGGTCTCTCATTCAGCATCTGTGTTGACTGAACCAGCGCATTCGCGAGCAAGCCCGCTCCCACATTTGATCTTTGTTGCTGTTCCAAATAGAACAGGCCCCCGACACGAATGTCGGAGGCCTGTAATGGCCACATCCTTATGGCCGTTCGCATGAACTCCTAAGAAGCGGCAGGCGTATTGCTCGGCCCGTCTGCCACACCTTCTCCCGGTCCAGGCGAGAAGTCTTGCCTTACTCGGCTTTCAGGCCGTCAGCGGAGACCGCTTTGACGCCTTTGATTTTCTTGGTGATCGCCACGGCGGTGGCTTTCTGGGAATCAGTCACTGCAACAGTGGACGACAGCGACACAACACCTTTATTGGTTTCGACTTTGATGTCGGTACCAGGAATGCCTTTTTCGGTCAGCAGGTCGCTTTTGACTTTGGTGGTGATCCAGGTGTCGGAAGTAGCTTCCTGAGCCTTGTCGACTTCACCTGCAGCCAAGGTCATTGGCGCTTGGGTGGTGGTGGTCTGTGCGAATGCTGCGTTGGCCATGGTCAGGGTCAGCGCGGTAGCAGCAGCGGCAGCGATAGCGAACTTCTTCATACGAGTAACTCCTGTTTTTCTAGAAAGTCTGCTGGTTGTCTTCTCAGCAGGGTTACTGGGTATATTGCGAACGCTGTGCCAACTTTGAGACGACTAACAACTCCTTATAAATCAACAGGTTACGAATTAGCCCCATTTTCGAAATCATGCAAAATGCATGACCTTGGAAATCTCTGCATGCAACATGCGGGATTTCACAAAGTTCCTAACACGCTGAATTTTTTGGCTTTTTTTCTGTGTCTGGAAGGCATTCGCAAGCAAAAAAAAGCCCCGAGTCCTTTGGACGCGGGGCTGTACGGGAAGTCGCCGTTTACGTAGCGGAACCCGTGCAACCTTTAGGCACGTAATCTTGTTGAGCGGTGCTGGTACACGACCAGCCATTGGTAGCATCGCGGGTCAATGTAATGGTCTTGCTCAGCACTGGCGCCGGTGCATTCAGAATCGTGCACACAATCGTACCCGCGCCTGTGGAAGCCGTACCGGTCACCGCGACCGTACAATTGCTGGTCGTGGCGCTACCTGCCGGCGCCACGTTGGCAACCGTTGGCGCAGTGCCCTGGTTGATCACATCTTCATACGGCACCTTCATCGCGGAAATCTCGGCCAAACCCGCCGTCACTTTCGCCCGCGCCTGATATTTGGAATACATCGGCAACGCAAACGTCGCGAGGATCCCGATGATCGCCACCACGATAAGCAGTTCGATCAGGGTAAAACCTTTCTGAGTCTTCATAGACAAGCTCCATGCATGAGTCGGAATCTCATGATCTGAAAGAACTCCAGCACAGCCCGTGCCAAGCGCTACAGCCCCTGCTGGCGGGACGCGGGATCGATCAAAAGAGCTTTCCTACACCCAGCAACCGCACTATCTGACACTTTTTGTCACCTCAACACGGCTGGTTGGGCTCGGGTCCTTGACTAGGCTATAAGTCATGAACTGTCTGCGTCCGGTATCCCAATGAATGACATCGCCCTTAGCGGTCTGGCCAAGCAATTGGTCCTGGCCGAGCTGCTCACTGACAAAAGCGCGCAACAGGCGTATCAGCAAGCCCAACGCAATAAAATCTCCCTGGTCAGTTATCTGGTGCAGAACAAGCTGGTGAAGAGCCGACAGATCGCCGAGATCGCCTCGGAGCATTTCGGCATGGCGCTGCTTGACCTCAATGGCCTGGACAAGGAAACCCAGCCCAAGGGACTGGTCAGCGAAAAGCTGATCCGCCAGCACCACGCCCTGCCCCTCTGGCGGCGCGGCAACAAGTTGTTCGTGGGGGTTTCCGACCCGACCAATCACCAGGCGATCAATGACATTCAGTTCAGCACCGGGCTAAACACCGAAGCCATCCTGGTGGAGGACGACAAACTCAGCGAGGCCATCGAGAAGTTCTTCGACAGCCATGCCAGTGGCCTGGAAGACATGGCGGACGTTGACCTCGATGGGTTGGACATCGAGTCGGCCGACGACAGTAAAAATGACGCCATCGCCGGGCAGGATGCCGATGACGCCCCCGTGGTGCGGTTTGTCCACAAAATGCTGCTCGACGCGATCAAGAGCGGATCGTCCGACCTGCATTTCGAGCCCTACGAAAAAACCTACCGCGTGCGGATGCGCACCGACGGCATGTTGCGCGAAGTGGCCAAGCCGCCCATCCAGTTGGCCAGCCGCATTGCGGCGCGGCTGAAAGTCATGGCCAGCCTGGACATCTCCGAGCGGCGCAAACCTCAGGACGGGCGGATAAAGATGCGCCTGTCCAAAAGCAAGTCCATCGACTTTCGGGTCAATACCCTGCCGACCTTGTGGGGCGAGAAAGTGGTGATCCGGATCCTCGACCCGGCCAGCGCGCAAATGGGCATTGACGCGCTCGGCTACGAGCCCGACCAGAAAGACCTGTACATGGCCGCCCTGAAGCAGCCACAGGGGATGATTCTGGTCACCGGGCCCACCGGCTCGGGCAAGACCGTGTCGCTCTACACTGGCCTGAATATCCTCAATACCGTGGACATCAACATTTCCACCGCCGAAGACCCGGTGGAGATCAACATGGAAGGCATCAACCAGGTCAACGTCAATCCCAAGCAAGGGCTGGATTTTGCCCAGGCACTGCGTTCATTCCTGCGCCAGGACCCGGACGTGATCATGGTCGGCGAAATCCGCGACCTCGAAACCGCCGAAATCGCCATCAAGGCTGCGCAGACCGGGCACATGGTGCTGTCCACCTTGCACACCAACAGCGCCGCCGAAACCCTGACCCGATTGCACAACATGGGCATTCAGGGCTTCAACATCGCCACCTCGGTCACCCTGATCATCGCCCAGCGATTGGCGCGTAAATTGTGCAACCACTGCAAGACCCCCATCGAGATCCCCCGCGAAGCGCTGCTCAAGGAAGGCTTCCCCGAGGAACGCATTGGCTCATTCACGATCTATGAACCGGTCGGTTGCGATCAGTGCAACGGCGGCTACAAAGGGCGAGTCGGGATTTATGAAGTGGTGAAGAACACCAAGGATTTGCAACGGCTGATCATGGCCGAAGGCAATTCGCTGGAAATCGACAGCCAGATGCGCAAGGACGGTTTCAACGACTTGCGCACCTCGGGCCTGATCAAGGCCATGCACGGCCTCACCAGTCTTGAAGAAATCAATCGGGTCACCAAGGACTGAACATGGCGGTCAAAGCAGCAAAAATCAGCGTCTATGCCTGGGAAGGCACAGACCGCAAAGGCACGAAAATGACCGGCGAGTTGAGCGGCCAGAACCCGGCGTTGATCAAGGCCCAACTGCGCAAGCAAGGCATTAACCCGGGCAAGGTGCGCAAGAAATCCGCGTCGATTTTCAGTTTCGGCAAACGCATCAAGGCCCAGGACATTGCCCTGTTCACCCGGCAGATGGCGACCATGATGAAAGCCGGCGTGCCGCTGTTGCAATCGTTCGACATCATCGGCGAAGGCTTCGATAACCCGGCCATGCGCAAGCTGGTGGACGAGGTGAAACAGGAAGTGGCGGCGGGTAACAGCTTCGCCGCCTCCCTGCGCAAGAAGCCGCAGTATTTCGATGAGCTCTATTGCAACCTGGTGGACGCCGGCGAGCAGGCCGGTGCCCTCGACACCCTGTTGGAGCGCGTTGCGACCTACAAGGAAAAGAGCGAAAGCCTCAAGGCCAAGATCAAAAAAGCCATGACCTACCCGCTGGCCGTGGTCTTCGTCGCGATCATTGTCACCGGGATTTTACTGGTCAAGGTCGTGCCGCAGTTCGAGTCGGTGTTCAAAGGCTTTGGTGCCGAACTGCCGGCGTTCACGGTAATGGTCATCGGCCTGTCGGAATTCATGCAGCAGTGGTGGTGGGCGATGCTCGGCGGGTTGTTCGCGGGCATTTTCGGCGTGCGTCACGCCTTCAAGACATCCCCGGGGTTTCGCGACTGGCTCGACACCTGGCTGTTGAAACTGCCGCTGATTGGCACACTGATGTACAAATCTGCCGTGGCCCGCTACGCCCGTACGTTGTCGACCACCTTCGCCGCTGGCGTGCCATTGGTCGAAGCGCTGGATTCAGTGGCCGGCGCCACCGGCAACATCGTCTTCAAGCGTGCGGTGCTGCGCATCAAGCAGGACGTGTCGACCGGCATGCAGCTGAATTTTTCCATGCGCACGTCCGGCATCTTTCCCAACATGGCGATTCAGATGACGGCCATTGGCGAAGAGTCCGGTGCGCTGGACGACATGCTCGACAAGGTCGCGAGTTTCTACGAAGACGAAGTGGACAACATGGTCGATAACCTCACCAGCCTGATGGAGCCATTCATCATGGTCGTGCTCGGTGTTATCGTCGGAGGCCTGGTGGTTGCGATGTACCTGCCCATCTTCCAACTTGGCTCAGCGATCTGACATGCCACTGACTGAAATCCTCACGGTTTACCCGGCGTTCTTCGTGGTCATCGCCTTGGCGGTAGGCCTGGTGGTGGGCAGTTTTCTCAATGTGGTGGTCTGGCGCCTGCCGAAAATGCTCCAGCGTGAATGGCGGATGCAAGCCAACGACGTACTGGGCGTGCCTCCCGAAGTGCCGGGCCCGACCTACAACTTGATGCTGCCCCACTCCCACTGCCCGCACTGCGACCATCGCATTCGCGCGTGGGAAAACATCCCGGTGCTCAGTTACCTGTTTTTACGCGGTCGCTGCTCGAACTGCGCCGCACCGATCAGCAAGCGCTATCCGCTGACCGAACTGGCCTGCGGCCTGCTCTCGGCGTTTATCGCCTGGCATTTCGGTTTCGGCTGGCAGGCTTGCATGGTGCTTCTGCTGACCTGGGGCTTGTTGGCGATGAGCCTGATCGACGCCGAGCACCAATTGCTGCCGGATGTACTGGTGTTGCCGCTGCTGTGGTTGGGGTTGATCGTCAACAGCTTCGGGGTTTTCGTCTCACTGCATGAAGCGCTGTGGGGCGCAGTGGCCGGGTACATGGCGTTGTGGTCGGTGTACTGGCTGTTCAAGCTGATTACCGGCAAGGACGGGATCGGTCACGGCGATTTCAAGTTATTGGCCATGCTCGGTGCCTGGGGCGGTTGGCAGATCTTGCCACTGACGATCCTGCTGTCATCGCTGGCAGGCGCCCTTCTCGGGGTGATTTTGTTGCGCCTGCGCGACGCGAAAACTTCGTCGCCAATCCCCTTCGGCCCCTATCTGGCGATTGCCGGCTGGATTGCCTTGCTCTGGGGTGGTCAAATAACCGACTTCTATTGGCAGTTTGTCGGTTTGAAATGAATACCCCTGTGGAAAAACCCTGGATTCTCGGCCTGACCGGCGGCATCGGCAGCGGCAAAAGCGCCGCGGCCCAACACTTCATCGACTTGGGCATTCACGTCGTCGACGCTGATCATGCGGCGCGTTGGGTGGTCGAACCGGGTCGCCCGGCACTGGCCGCGATCGCTGAACATTTCGGCCCCGGCGTGTTGCAAGCCGATGGGCAACTGGACCGCGCCGCTCTTCGGAAATTGATTTTTGAAGTACCGCAGGAACGCCTGTGGCTCGAAGGCCTGCTGCATCCGTTGATCGGTGAAGAAATCGCACACAATCTGGCCAAGGCACAATCGCCCTACGCGATTCTGGTTTCGCCACTGCTGATCGAGTCCGGGCAGTACGCCATGACCCAACGGGTGCTGGTGATCGATGCGCCGGAACAGTTACAGATCGAACGCACCTTGCAGCGTGACCAGACCAGCGAGCAACAGGTCCAGGCGATCCTCAAGGCCCAGTCCAGCCGTGAGGACCGCGTGAGCCATGCCGACGATGTGGTGGTCAACGACCGCGACCTCGCCTGGCTGCACAGCGAGGTCGAACGCCTGCATCACTTTTACCTTACTTTGCGTGGAGGCCAGTCATGAGCCAGATCCCTACCGTCGAATGCCCAACCTGTGGCGCGCCTGTCGAATGGAGCCCCGAGAACAAATTTCGGCCGTTCTGCTCGGACCGTTGCAAACTGATCGACCTCGGGGCATGGGCATCGGAAGAACACAAGATTCCGGTCAGCCCGGACGCTGAAGACGAAATGTTCAGTGAAGACTTCGATCCGCGCCACTGACTTCTCAGGGCCGCATAAAACCGTAGTCCTGGTCGTCATCGAGGTTTTCCGCGAGAAAGCGCAACTCATCGGCCAGGTCCTCGATACTGCGCACCGCCTTGCTTTGTTGCACCACTGCACTGAGCAAGGCGCGCAGGCTCAACCCCGGATCAAATCCCACTTCCTGCGCCCCATCCAGACTCTGACGCAGCTCCTGTCTTGCCCATTCGTACACACTCATGCCCATGCTCCTCAAGGTTTGGTCGAGCATGAGTTCGCCGGTCGAAAGCCGATTTGATGTGGATCAAGACTTCGGATCGTCGTCTTTCCAAGGGGCCGACAGGTAGCGTGTGCGGTTGAACGTCTCCAGCCATTCCGGGCAAAACACCACCAGCGCGCTGACGATCATGCCGTTGATGAACGCTTCCGGAAAAATCAGCAGCCACAGATAGCCGATAAAATCTTCCAGCCAATACGGCATGACAAAAATTTCGTCGTACCACAGCAACCCCAGCGCCAGCAGCAGACACAACAATGCCGACAGCGCGGCGGCAAAAAAACCGGAACAGAAGATATACACAAAGGGATTTCGCGGTTGCGCCCGCTCTACCAGGATGGCGATGCACTCAGTAACCAGCACGGGTAGCAAAATCAGCAACGCCCCGTTTACCCCTACGGCAACCAGGTCCTGACGCCCGAGCAGCACCAGCCCGAGCTGCGCAATCAAGCCACCGACGATTGCCAACGGCCAATCCAGCAACAAGGTGACGGCCGTCATGCCGATGAAGTGATAAGACACACCGGTATCGAAATCCCGTCGCACCAGCCACAGCATGAACAACGCGAACACCGTGCCGAACAGCAAATGCTGGCGCCGACTGTCGGTGAACAGCTCGACCCAGGGCGCACGCCAGATCGCCCAGAGCAGCACGGGCGCATAGATCAGCCAGCCGACCGTCAGCGTTTCGGGTGACAGCAGCTCGGCACCGATCATGGCCGGACCTTCTCCAGCGCCTCATGCAGCTGCGCGGCCGTGGCGTATTCGTGTTGCGCCACTAATTGGCCTGCATTGAGTTGCAGCCACAGCACTTTGTCCCCCGCCCCGGGGTAACGCGGCACTACGCGCCCGTCACGGTCGAGCATTACCCTGTAGGAATAATCGCGCATGGCCGGAATGGCAAACATCTTCGCGATCAGCTGTGGCATGCGTTGGATGTCCGCTAAAAATACGACATGACGCGCCTCCAGATAGCCCTTGGGCTGGCCTTGCAACGCCGCCTCAACCAGTTTGGCGGCTTCCATGCTTCGTGCCACCAGCAGCGTCTGCGTCTGATTATCGAGTGTGAATGCCTGATCGAACTGATCGAGCAGGGTCCAGGGCGCCAGTCGTTCACCCACCGCCAGCGCCTGGGCCCACAAGGGCAGAAAACTGAGCAGCAACACCGGCCAATATTTCATGTTCACCCCTTGTCCCATCGCTTATGCATGATGGCCATCAGTCTACACCGCCGATTCTGACTGCCCAGTGATCTCCAATGCCGGTAAACGGTTTCTGCTTGTCGCATTTGAACGCTAAGCTTGGGCCTATGGATGACTCAGATTATTTACGCCTGCTGACCATCGCGGCCGAGCAAGCCAACGCGTTCCTTTCCAATGCCCGCAAATGGGAGCGTGAGCGTTGGGTGTGCCAGCGCCTGCTGCAAGGCCTGAACATTCCCTACCGCGCCGACGAGTTCGCTCCGGCCGGCGAGCCGCCGGACGTGTTGTTTCGCGAGGCGAATTTCGAGGTGTTTTTCGTACTCGATGAGGGTCGGCGACTGAACGACGAATGGCGCGACGAACTGCAACGTCGACGCAGCGCGTTTTCCCTGAGCCAGTTGGTGCGACGCGAAGCCAAACCCAAACGCATCCCCGCCAATGAGTTTTTGCTGCGACTGGCGCCGACCTTGCGCAAAAAAGCGCACAACTACAAAGAACGCGGCATGGACCTGGGGGAGCTCGACATCATTGCCTTCGCCAGCCTCAAGCGAGAAGTGCTGGACCTCAACAGCCATTTTCCGCCGCCCACCGAATACCTGCGCCAGGGCTGGCGTTCGTTGTCGCTGGTCGGCCCGACGTTTGCCCGAGTACTGTTCGCGCACCCGGATGCACCGGATTTCCTGCGCAGTAACCTGGGGCGCAGCATCGTCTTCGATGTCGGCATCAGCCTGTGAGCCCATTGCAGGAATTGATCGCACACGTCCCGCAAACCGGCCGCGTACGCTGGATCGGCGTACGCCCTGAACCTCACGTACCGATGATCGAACTGGATGCCGTGGAAGCGCGGCTCGAGGCCGGTTTGACTGGCGATCGAGCCCGTCCCGGCATCCGTAATGCGCGGCAGGTGACATTGATTCAATGGGAACACTTGGCCGTCATCAGTTCGCTGATGGGCCGCCCGGACGATCAACCGGTGTTACCTAATGATTTGCGGCGCAACCTCGTTATCAGCGGTATCAACCTGTTCAGCCTCAAGGGCCGGCGCTTCCGGATCGGCCAGGCGATTTTCGAAACCACCGGCTGGTGCCAGCCTTGCGCGCGCCTGCAAAACAGCCTCGGCCCAGGGTCTTTTCAGGCTGTGCGCGGCCATGGCGGAATCACCGCCCGGGTGATACAAAGTGGAATCATTCGACTGGACGACACGGTGAGCGTCGAGCCCATCCCGGACAGCGGCTATGCTCCGTTCAACGTGCGTTAAATCCGCCTGTAGCTTCTACACATTCAGCAACGTCTACTGACGAGGCCTTTATGACCAGCCGCCTGAACCCCGACGACCAAAAGCATGTCGAAGAGTACCTGCATTTGTCCCAGCACCAAGTCGAGCGCCGACCTTTCCGGCCGTGGATGCTCCTGGTGGTGGTGTTGGCAGTGACCATTGGCCTGGGCCTGTTGAGCCGATTTATCAGTTACCTGACGCTATGAGCCGCCTCGCGCTCGCTCGGTTGACTGCACCGATTTCTTTTAGCCTTGCGAGATATCCCCATGACTCATCGTATTGTCATCGTTGGCGGCGGCGCCGGCGGTCTGGAGTTGGCTACCCGTCTGGGTAAGACTCTGGGCAAGCGTGGCACGGCCAGTGTGATGCTGGTCGACGCGAACCTGACCCACATCTGGAAACCGCTGCTGCATGAAGTGGCGGCCGGGTCGCTGAACTCTTCCGAAGACGAACTTAACTATGTTGCCCAAGCCAAATGGAACCACTTCGAGTTCCAGCTGGGGCGCATGAGCGGGCTCGATCGCACGCAGAAAAAAATCCAGCTGGCCGCCACTTACGACGAAGCAGGCCTGGAACTGGTGCCCGCCCGTGAAGTGGGTTACGACTCGCTGGTGATCTCGGTCGGCAGCACCACCAACGATTTTGGCACCCAGGGCGCGGCGCAGCATTGCCTGTTCCTCGACACCCGCAAACAGGCCGAGCGCTTCCACCAGCAACTGCTCAACCATTATCTGCGTGCCCATGCCGGGCAGACCGACAAGGTCGAACAGATCAGCGTCGCTATCGTCGGCGCCGGTGCCACCGGTGTTGAACTGGCCGCCGAGCTGCACAACGCGGCGCATGAATTGGCAGCTTATGGTCTGGACCGGATCAAACCGGAAAACATGCACATCACTCTGATCGAAGCCGGTCCTCGGGTATTGCCAGCCTTGCCGGAACGAATCGGCGGGCCTGTGCATAAAACCCTGGAGAAACTCGGGGTCAACGTCATGACCAATGCGACGGTGAGTGAAGTGACGGCCGACAGCCTGATCACTGCCGACGGCAAAGTGATCAACGCGAGCCTTAAAGTCTGGGCTGCGGGGATTCGTGCACCGGGTTTCCTCAAAGACATCGATGGCCTGGAAACCAACCGCATCAATCAGCTGCAAGTGCTGCCGACCCTGCAAACCACCCGCGACGAGAACATCTTCGCGTTCGGCGATTGCGCGGCCTGCCCGCAACCAGGCACTGATCGCAATGTGCCGCCGCGCGCTCAGGCGGCGCATCAGCAGGCGTCGTTGCTGGCCAAGTCACTGAAGCTGCGGATCGAGGGCAAGGCGTTGCCGGAGTACAAGTACACCGATTATGGCTCGTTGATCTCGCTGTCGCGTTTTTCGGCTGTGGGTAACTTGATGGGCAACCTGACCGGCAGCGTGATGCTGGAAGGCTGGCTGGCGCGAATGTTTTACGTGTCGCTGTACCGCATGCACCAGATGGCGCTGTATGGGGCGTTTCGTACGGCAATGCTGATGCTGGGCAGCAAAATCGGGCGCGGGACTGAGCCGCGACTCAAACTGCACTAACTCGGTCTAGTGTGGGAGCGGGCTTGCTCGCGAAGAGGGAGTATCAGTCGACATGAATGTTGCCTGGCACTCCGCTTTCGCGAGCAAGCCCGCTCCCACATTTGTTATTCATTGCCCTGAAGATCTGTGTCTCACTGTATCTCCCCCGCGTTTTCGCCCCTTCGCTTACAAACTCCCCCTTGCGCGACACAGTAGCGATACACCCAACCCGCTAAATGGCCACACCCGAGCAAGGCTACCCGCCCGCTTCGGTTGTCGCCGCACTTACGTGGCAACCCTTTATCAAGTGGTTGTGTCGTGCAACCCAGGAGAATTGAAATGTCCCGTACTACCAAAAACACTATTGGTCTGCTTGGCGCTGTTCTGGCCGGTGGCATGATGTTGACCGGCTCCGTCTTCGCTTCGCAGCCCCTGACTCAAGGTTATCTGCTGGCCTCGGCCGAACAGGTGGTGAAAACCCCTGAAGGCAAATGTGGCGAAGGCAAGTGCGGCGATGCGTCGATGGCAAAGACCGATACCGACGGTGACGGCAAAGTCTCCCGCGCCGAATTCCAGGCTGTCGCGCCGAAATCCAACTTCGACAAGATCGACACCAACCACGATGGCTTCATCGACGAGCAAGAAGCGTTCGATAACGTGAAAGCCAACTACGAAGCCAACGGCAAGAAAATGCCAAAAGGTTTGTTCGAGCACCTGAAAGACCAAGACGGCGCCTAAGTTTCAGAACACCACGCCCCGCTTTCTCCACCCAGAAGCGGGGCTTTTTTCATCTGGCGGATTTACACCTGGAAGCGCTGCACCATGGTGCTCAACGAATTGGCCAAGCGTGAGAGCTCATGGCTGGAAGCACTGGTCTGATTCGCCCCGGCAGCGGAACGCACGGACAGGTCGCGGATGTTCACCAGATTGCGGTCCACTTCTCGCGCCACTTGCGCCTGTTCTTCGGCAGCGCTGGCGATCACCAGATTACGCTCATGGATCTGGTGAACCGAGTCAGTGATGGTCTGCAACGCCTCGCCCGCACGCTCAGCCAGGGCCAGAGTCGTCGCTGCGCGAGTCGAGCTCGCTTGCATCGAATCCAGCGCCTGGGTCGAGCCGCTGCGCATGCCCTGAACCATTTGTTCGATTTCCTGGGTCGATTGCTGCGTGCGATAAGCCAGTGCGCGAACTTCATCGGCCACCACCGCAAATCCTCGACCGCTTTCCCCGGCGCGTGCCGCTTCGATGGCAGCGTTGAGCGCCAACAGATTGGTCTGCTCGGCAATCGCGCGAATCACATCCAGCACCTTGCCAATGTCCTGCGACTGGTTGGCCAGGGACTGCACCAGGCCACCCGTCACCTGCACATCACTGGCCAGCGCACCGATGGCCGCGACCGTTTCGCTGACGCGCTCCTGACCGGCGTGGGCGGAATCGCTGGATTGGCGCGTAGCGTCGGACGTCGACACCGCATTGCGAGCAACTTCCTCCACCGCCGTGGTCATCTCGTTAACGGCGGTGGCAGCCTGTTCGATCTCGTTGTTCTGCTGCTGCAGGTTTTGCGTGCTGTCGAGGGTGACCGCGTTCAACTCGTCCGCCGCCGTCGCCAGTTGCGCCGCCGAGCCGCTGATGCCTTGCAAGGTTTCGCGCAGGTTCTGCTGCATGGTTGCCAGCGCCTTGAGCAAGCGGCTGACTTCGTCGTTGCCATGGGTTTCGATCGCACGCGTGAGGTCGCCACGTGCGACGTTTTCCGCAGCCTGCAGCGCTTCGCCCAAGGGTTTGACGATGCTGCGAGTGAGTAACATGGCCAGTCCGACGGTGGCCAGCGCTGCCAACGCGATGAACAGGCTGACAATCGTTCGCGAGGTATCGTAATGCGCGGCAGATTTCTCGCTTTCGGCGGCGACTTGCCTGGCGAACAGGTCTGCCAGGTCAGTGAGTTGTTTGCCGGAGCCATCGACCACGGTTTTCATGTCGATCAGCAGCAGTTTGGTCAGTTCGTCACGACGACCTTGTTCCGCCAGTGAAAACGATTGGGCAATACCGGAACGGTAGGCCGCGAAGGTGGTTTTGAACTGGTCATATAACGCCTTGCCTTCGGCGGTGTTTACCAGCTTGTCGTACGCGGCGATCCGGTCGCTGAGCTCCTTGTCGCGGGTATCCATCTGGCTGCGGTATTGAGGAATGTTCTTGGGGTCCTGATCCAGGGCCATGCGCAGGGAAATGGTGCGGATGCGCAGCATGAGCTCGCGGATCTCGTCGCCACCGCGAATGCTCGGCAGCCATTGCTTCTCCACCGCCACTTCACTATCGCGAATGCTCGACATCTGACCCAGCGCAAACACGCCAAGCAAGGCGACCAACACGGCAATCAGGGCAAACCCCAAGGCCGCCCGAGGAGCAATATTCAACTGACGAAGCAACATAACGAACGCCCTTTTCTTGTAATGGCCTGGATAAGGGGCGTGTGTCGACAGAACCCCGTCGCTTCGCTATCGGCAAGTTGTACGATGACTTGAAGGGGATCGCATTTTTTGGCAAACAAAAAGCGGCAGACAAAAAACGGCAGACAAAAAAAATCCCCGTATCTTTCGATACGAGGATTTTTAATATGGTCGGGGTAAGGGGATTCGAACTCCTGACATCCTGCTCCCAAAGCAGGCGCGCTACCGGACTGCGCTATACCCCGGTAAAAAAAAGGCGACCTTCACAAGTCGCCTTCTTCGATCAGCGCTTTTGGCCTCTGATCTTAAGATCTGATCCCAGCGTTAACTGGTTTCAAAAATGGTGGGTCGTGTGGGATTCGAACCTACGACCAATTGGTTAAAAGCCAACTGCTCTACCAACTGAGCTAACGACCCAAAAATGGTCGGGGTAAGGGGATTCGAACTCCTGACATCCTGCTCCCAAAGCAGGCGCGCTACCGGACTGCGCTATACCCCGGTTTGAAATTGGCTCCGTGACCAGGACTCGAACCTGGGACCCAATGATTAACAGTCATTTGCTCTACCGACTGAGCTATCACGGAACTACATATTTCAATTTACAACGGTGAAGCTTTTCGCATTCTCTTCGACCCGTTCGCATCGCTGCGTTCGTGTGTCTGAGGCGCGCTATTCTACAATCTTCAGCACCTCTGTCAACCCCCTAAATTGCTTTCAAGTTAATGATTTGCAACTTATTTTGGATTCCTGCTTGGGGAGCGGAAACCCTGGCGGGTGACTGACTGCGGGGCGCACTTTACAAGCCTTTTCCTTAGAGTTCAACAGCCTGGCGAAAAAAAGGCCTCGCAATGCGAGGCCTCGTCAGTTTTGTTGACCGGATGGGTCAGACGAATACGATTTCGTCGTTTTCCACCACACCCTTGGCGGTATCGCCTGGCATGAAATGACCCGACAGAATCAACTGGGCCAGCGGGTTCTCGATCCAGCGCTGAATCGCTCGTTTGAGCGGACGTGCGCCGTATACCGGGTCGTAACCCACCGCGATCAGCTTATCCATGGCCTCAGGGCTCAACTCCAGTTTCAGCTCACGCTCGGTCAGGCGACTGCGCAGGCGACCCAACTGGATCTCGGTAATGCCCGCAATCTGATCCCGCGCCAAAGGCTCGAAGATCACCACTTCGTCGACCCGGTTAATGAACTCCGGCCGGAAGTGGGTGGAAATCGCGTCCATCACCGCCGCGCGCTGTGCCTCACGATCACCGACCAGTTCCTGGATCTGCACCGAGCCCAGGTTGGACGTCATGACGATCACGGTGTTCTTGAAATCCACCGTGCGGCCATGGCTGTCGGTCAAGCGGCCATCTTCCAGCACTTGCAGCAAGATGTTGAACACATCCGGGTGGGCCTTCTCGACCTCGTCCAGGAGGATCACCGAGTAAGGCTTGCGACGCACCGCCTCGGTCAGGTAACCGCCCTCTTCATAGCCCACATAGCCTGGTGGGGCGCCAATCAGCCGGGCCACGGAATGTTTCTCCATGAACTCGGACATGTCGATCCGCACCATGGCCTCTTCAGTATCAAAGAGGAACTCGGCCAGTGCCTTGCACAGCTCGGTTTTACCGACACCGGTCGGGCCGAGGAACATGAACGAACCGCTCGGGCGATTCGGGTCGGACAACCCGGCCCGGGAACGTCGCACGGCGTTGGAGACCGCGATTACTGCTTCGTCCTGGCCGATCACACGCTGGTGCAACAGGCTTTCCATCTTCATCAGCTTGTCGCGCTCGCCTTCGAGCATTTTCGACACGGGGATGCCGGTCCACTTCGACACGACTTCAGCGATTTCTTCCTCTGTCACCTTGCTGCGCAGCAACTGGTTCTCGCTTTTGCCGTGTTGGTCGACCATTTGCAGGCTGCGCTCCAGATCCGGGATGACCCCGTATTGCAGCTCGGCCATGCGGTTCAGGTCGCCTTTACGGCGTGCGGCTTCCAGTTCCTGACGGGACTGTTCGATCTTTTGCTGGATCTGCGCAGAACCCTGGACTTCGGCTTTTTCAGAATTCCAGATTTCTTCGAGGTCCGAATACTCACGCTCGAGGCGGACGATTTCTTCCTGGAGTTTTTCCAGGCGTTTGATCGCCGCTTCATCGCTTTCTTTCTTCAGTGCCTGGGATTCCACCTTCAACTGAATCAGGCGACGCTCCAGACGGTCGAGCACTTCCGGCTTGGAATCGATCTCCATGCGGATGCGGCTGGCCGCCTCGTCGATCAGGTCGATGGCCTTGTCCGGCAACTGACGGTCAGTGATGTAGCGATGGCTGAGTTTGGCCGCGGCGATAATCGCGCCATCAGTGATCGCCACCTTGTGGTGAACCTCATAACGCTCTTTGAGGCCACGCAGAATCGCGATGGTGTCCTCTTCGCTCGGCTCGTCCACCAGCACTTTCTGGAAGCGCCGTTCGAGGGCCGCATCCTTCTCTATATATTGGCGGTACTCGTTGAGCGTGGTCGCGCCGACGCAATGCAGCTCGCCGCGAGCCAGGGCAGGCTTGAGCATGTTGCCCGCATCCATCGAGCCTTCGCCTTTACCGGCGCCGACCATGGTGTGCAGTTCGTCGATGAACAGGATGATCTGCCCTTCCTGCTTCGACAGCTCGTTGAGCAGCGATTTCAGGCGCTCCTCAAACTCACCGCGATACTTGGCACCGGCGATCAGCGCGCCCATGTCGAGGGACAGCAGGCGTTTGCCTTTCAGGCCATCCGGCACTTCGCCATTGATGATGCGCTGGGCCAGGCCTTCGGCGATGGCAGTTTTACCCACGCCAGGCTCACCGATCAGCACCGGGTTGTTCTTGGTACGGCGTTGCAGGACCTGAATGGTCCGGCGAATTTCGTCGTCACGGCCGATCACCGGATCGAGCTTGCCTTCTTCGGCGCGCTTGGTCAGGTCGACGGTGTATTTATCCAGCGCCTGGCGCGACTCCTCGTGGTTGGCATCGTTGACCGCTTCGCCACCACGCAGGTTATTGATCGCGTTTTCCAGGGCTTTCTTGCTCACGCCCTGCCCCAGCAACAACTTGCCGAGTTTGCTGTTCTCGTCCATGGCGGCGAGCAGCACGAGTTCGCTGGAGATGAACTGGTCGCCCTTCTGCTGGGCCAGGCGATCAGCCTGATTGAGCAGGCGCGCCAGGTCCTGCGACATGTTCACGTCGCCGGTCGGGTTCTGGATTTTCGGCAGCTGGTCGAGCTCTTTGGTCAGCTCCTTACGCAGGCTGTTGACGTCAAAACCGACCTGCATCAGCAGGGGTTTGATCGAACCACCCTGCTGTTCGAGCATGGCCTGCATCAAGTGCGCCGGCTCGATGCCGGGATGGTCGAGGCCGACGGCCAGGGATTGGGCGTCGGAGAGTGCTAACTGTAATTTGCTGGTTAAACGATCTATGCGCATGGGTCACCTTCCTTTTGAGCAGGCCGGACCTATAAATCATCCTGAATGAAGAAACCTGCCAGATACCGTTATAGATGCGGTCGATTCTGGGAGTTTCAAGCGTCGATCAGTTGATGCAGATCAGAGAAGTCTAGCGTTCGAGCCAGATAAGGGAGGCAAACCGGCCGGTACGGGGACTGCGGCGGTAAGAAAAGAAGCGTGGATCGGTCACGGTGCAGAAACCGCCACCGTAAACAGCGGTGACACCGCGTGCCGCCAGACGCAAACGCGCCAGTTCGTAGATATCGGCCATGAACTTGCCGGCGTTTCGACTTGGCTCGAAAGCTTTAGCGGCGTCCGGCAATTGCTCGACGAAGGTTTCGCGCACTTCCGGGCCGACTTCAAAGGCTTTGGGGCCAATGGCCGGGCCGAGCCAGACCAATACGTCTGCGGGCGGCACCTCCAGACTGTCAAGCGTCGCTTCCAGCACACCCGCCGCCAATCCGCGCCAACCGGCATGGGCCGCGGCAACGCGGGTGCCGGCACGGTCGCAAAACAGCGCCGGCAAACAGTCTGCGGTCATTGAAGCGCAGGCAATACCGGGCGTGGCTGTCCAGCTGGCGTCGGCAGTGACGACCAGGCCTGGGTCCGCGTGGGCCACGGCAATGCCGTGGACCTGTTGCAGCCAGGCCGGTTGAATAGAGAAATGCTCGGTGAGGCGACGGCGATTTTCGGCCACAGCTTCGGGGCTGTCGTCGACGTGATCGCCGAGGTTGAGGCTGTCGAACGGCGCCAGACTGACGCCGCCCGCACGGGTGGTCACACAGGCTTTCACCCCGGCAGGCGCAGGCCAGTCGGGAATCAGCCAGTCACTCATCCGATGAACGCCTCACGGTCTTGCTTGAGCAGGGTCAGCAACCAGACGAAATCGTCTGGCAGCGGCGATTCCCAGCTCATGCGCTTACCGGTGGTCGGGTGATCCAGTTCCAGGAACCGCGCATGCAGGGCCTGACGCGGGAACGCCTTCAACGATTCGACCATGGTCACACTGGCTGCCGGCGGGATACGGAAGCGACCGCCGTAGGCAGGGTCTCCGACCAACGGGTAGTTGATGTGGGCCATGTGTACACGAATCTGGTGCGTACGACCGGTTTCCAGCTTCACCCGCACGTGAGTGTGGGAGCGGAAACGCTCGAGCACGCGGTAATGGCTGACGGCTTGCTTGCCCCCTTCCATCACCGCCATGCGCTGGCGTTGCTGACCGTGACGACCGATCGGCGCGTTGATCTTGCCGCCGGCAGTCACCACGCCGATCACGATGCATTCGTAGATCCGGCTTACGCTGCGGCTCTGCAATTGCGTGACAAGCTGTGTCTGCGCCTGAATGGTCTTGGCCACCACCATCAGACCGGTGGTGTCCTTGTCCAGGCGATGCACGATACCGGCGCGGGGCACATTGATAATGTCCGGCACATGGTGCAGCAAGGCGTTGAGCAAGGTGCCATCAGCGTGGCCGGCAGCCGGATGCACCACCAGACCCGCAGGTTTGTTGATCACCAGGATGTCGTCGTCTTCATAGACGATGTCCAGTTCGATGTCTTGAGCGATCCATTCGCCCTGAGCTTCCTGCTCGGCGGTCAGTTCAAGAATGGCGCCACCGTGAACGATGTCTCGCGGGCGGATAACCGCCCCATCCACAGTCAGGCGGCCGTCTTTGATCCAGGCGGAAAGGCGCGAGCGCGAGTGCTCAGCGAATAATTGTGCGGCGACTTGATCGAGGCGTTGGCCGCCCAATTCGGACGGCACCTCTGCGCGAAGTTCAATTTTATCGGACATGCTCAGACTAGGCGTCGGCACAGCCTTTGGTTTCGGCTGCGCGCTTGTGGTTAAATACGGCGTCTTTTGCCCCGAGGCTATTCAACGGGGCGCTCATCATAACAGGACGGCCCCGCCCAAGACAGCGGCCGTCATAGGGACGCAAGCCGCCATGCAAGTGAAACACCTGCTGCTGATCGCCATCCTCGCATTGACCGCTGCTTGCTCATCGAAGGAAGTCGTAGACGAAAACCTTAGCGAAGTCGAGCTGTACCAGCAGGCTCAGAACGATCTGGACAATAGTAGCTATACCAGCGCCATTGCCAAGTTGAAGGCTCTGGAATCGCGCTATCCGTTCGGTCGCTACGCTGATCAGGCTCAACTCGAGCTCATTTACGCCAACTACAAGAACACTGAGCCTGAAGCCGCCAAGTCTGCTGCCGAGCGTTTCATTCGCTTGCACCCGCAGCATCCGAACGTGGATTACGCCTACTATCTGAAAGGTTTGACGTCTTTCGACCAGGACGTCGGCCTGCTGGCGCGCTTCCTGCCGCTGGACATGACCAAGCGTGACCCGGGTGCCGCTCGCGACTCCTACAACGAGTTCGCCCAGCTGACCAGCCGCTTCCCGAACAGCCGCTACTCGCCGGATGCCAAGCAGCGCATGATTTATCTGCGCAACCTGCTGGCCTCCTACGAGATTCACGTTGCCGACTACTACCTGACCCGTCAGGCCTATGTCGCCGCAGCGAACCGTGGTCGTTACGTGGTGGAAAACTTCCAGGAAACCCCGTCCGTCGGTGACGGCCTGGCGGTCATGACCGAAGCCTACCAGCGTCTGCACCTGGACGAACTGGCAGCCACCAGCCTCGAAACCCTGAAGCTCAACTACCCGAACCACCCAAGCCTGGTGGACGGTCAGTTCCAGCCTTCGGTTGCCGAAGCCGACAACCGTTCGTGGTTGAGCAAGGCCACCCTGGGCCTGATCGAATCCCGTCCGCCGCTGCCGCCGGGCGAAACCCGCGCCAACCAGGACGTGCAGAAGCAGTACCAGGATGCCAAGGACGCGATTCCGAGCGAGCTCAAGCCTAAAGATGGCAACGGCGACGCAGTCGAAGAAGAGCAACACGAGTCCGAAGGCAACAACAGCGACCGCTCGTGGTTCAGTTACATGACCTTTGGCGTGTTCGACTGACACCTCAGGTTGTACAAAAAGGAGCCTCGCGAGGCTCCTTTTTTGTGGGTGTGATGATTACGCTGTGCGCTCGCCATGACCTTGGCTAAACTGCTGAATCACTCGTCATAAAGCAGCTCACCATGCTTCGTTTATTGTTCTGGATCGCCCTGATTGCCGCTGCAGTATGGTTCTGGCGCAAGTTCAAGGGCGCGGCCAATGCCCCAAGGTCCTCCGCCGAGCTGGAGGCTGCGCCCATGGTCCGTTGCGCCCATTGCGGCGTACACCTGCCCCGCGACCGCGCGCTGAGCCTTCAACAACAGTGGTATTGCAGCCAGGCTCACCTCGAGCAAGGCCCGGGCCCAAGTGGTCGCTGAGACCTCCAGTCCCGGCGGCAAACAGGCTCAGCGACTGCTGCGCCTCTATCACCTCTACCGTTTAAGCATCGGCATCACTCTGGTGCTGTTGATGACCAGCAACCTGGACAACCAGTTGCTGGCGTTCGCCAATGACGACCTGTTGCGTAATGGCAGCTGGCTGTACCTGGTACTGAACATTCTGCTGGTGGTGTTTCTGGGAAACACCCGCCGGCCGGCGCAGCTGTTCAGCCTGGCGCTGGTCGATGTCCTGCTGCTCTGCGGTTTGTTCTACGCTGCGGGCGGAGTGGCCAGCGCCATCGGCAATCTGTTGATTGTGTCGGTGGCCATCAGCAATACCCTGCTGCGAGGACGTGTCGGCCTGTTGATCGCCGCGGTCGGCGCGCTGGGCATCGTCGGTTTGAGTTTCCTCCTGAGCTTCAGCCATCCCGCCAGCCCCAACGATTACCTGCAAGTCGGCATGCTCGGCGCCCTGTGTTTTGCTGCGGCATTGCTGGTGCAAGGGCTGAGCAGACGCCTGGAAGTCAGCGAACACCTCGCCGAACAGCGAGCCGGCGAAGTGATGGGACTCGAAACGCTCAACGCGCTGATCCTGCAACGCATGCGCACGGGGATTCTGGTGCTCGACGAACAGCGACGAGTGCAACTGGCCAACCACAGCGCATTGATCCTGCTGGGGCACAAAGCACTCGATGGACGGCTGATCGACGATTTTTCCCCGACGCTGGTCGAACGTCTGCAGCTGTGGTTCAACAATCCGACCTTGCGCCCGCAAAGTCTGAAAATTCCAGGCAGCGGTCTGGAGCTGCAACCCAGTTTCATTGCCCTGGACCAAAGCCCGAATCCTCAGACCCTGGTTTTCCTCGAAGACATCGCTCAGGTCGCGCAACAGGCACAGCAACTGAAACTCGCCGCCCTCGGTCGACTGACGGCGGGTATTGCCCATGAAATCCGCAATCCATTGGGTGCCATTAGTCATGCCGCGCAATTGCTGCGCGAATCCGAGGAACTCAACGGTGCGGATCGGCGTCTGACCCAGATTATTCAAGACCACTCTCAGCGAATGAATAGGGTTATCGAAAACGTCCTGCAACTGTCCCGCCGCCAGCAAACCGTCCCGCAAAGGCTGGACCTGAAGCCGTGGCTGGAAAGGTTCGTCGCTGAAACCCGTGAGAACGCGAACGACGCCCAGCAGATCCACCTGTGTATAGGTTCCGGCGACTTCACCACCTTGATGGACCCGAACCAGCTCACCCAGGTTCTGGACAATTTGTTGCGCAATGCCTGGCGCCACAGCGCCCTGAATCACGACCCGGCTCAGGTCTGGCTCGAGTTGTTTGTCGATGCCGACAGCCAATTGCCGATGCTCGAGGTGGTGGACAACGGCCCCGGCGTGGCGCCAGACCAGCAGGGGCATCTGTTCGAACCGTTTTTTACCACCAGTAGCCAAGGCACAGGCCTGGGGCTTTATCTGTCCCGTGAGCTGTGCGAAAGCAACCAGGCCCGCCTAGACTTCAAATCACGCCAAGGCGGCGGCTGCTTTCGCATCACTTTTGCTCACGGACGGAAACAAAGTTGAACATGAGCCCACGGCCCAAGGTCCTGATCGTCGACGACGAACCGGATATCCGCGAACTCCTGGAAATCACCCTGGGACGGATGAAACTCGACACCTTCAGTGCCCGCAACCTCGGCGACGCCCAAGCCTTGCTGGCCCGGGAAACCTTCGACCTGTGCCTGACCGACATGCGCCTGCCCGACGGCACCGGCCTTGAGCTGGTGCAGCACATCCAGCAGCGTTACGCACAGGTGCCGGTGGCGATGATCACCGCTTATGGCAGCCTCGAAACAGCGATCAACGCGCTCAAGGCTGGCGCCTTCGACTTCCTGACCAAACCGGTCGACCTAACTCGCCTGCGGGAACTGGTCACCAGCGCGCTGCGCCTGCCTGCTCCCGCTGACGCCACTACCGCGATTGATCGCCGGCTGCTGGGCAACTCACTGCCCATGCGTAACCTGCGCAAACACATCGACAAACTCGCCCGCAGCCAGGCACCGGTGTACATCAGCGGCGAATCCGGCAGCGGCAAGGAGCTGGTTGCGAGACTAATCCACGAACAAGGCCCGCGAGCCCATCACCCCTTCGTTCCGGTCAACTGTGGGGCGATTCCGTCAGAGCTGATGGAAAGCGAGTTTTTCGGGCATCGTAAAGGCAGCTTCAGCGGCGCCATCGAAGACAAGCGCGGACTGTTCCAGGCCGCTCAGGGCGGCACGCTGTTCCTCGATGAAGTCGCGGACTTGCCGTTGGCGATGCAGGTCAAACTGCTGCGTGCGATTCAGGAAAAAGCCGTGCGCAGTATTGGTGAACAACAGGAAACGGTGGTCGACGTGCGCATCCTGTGCGCCACCCACAAAGACCTTGAGGCCGAAATCGCCGCCGAACGTTTTCGTCAGGATTTGTACTATCGGCTCAACGTGATCGAACTGCGGGTTCCGCCCTTGCGCGAACGCCGTGACGACATCGAGGCATTGTCCAGCCATGTGCTCAAGCGCTTGGCGGCCGACAGCGGCCGACCTGCCGCGACACTCCATCCACTCGCACTGGATGCGCTGAAAAGCTATCGGTTTCCGGGCAATGTGCGGGAACTGGAGAACGTGCTCGAACGGGCTCACACCTTATGCGAGAACAAGCAGATTGAAGCCAGCGATTTACGACTGGCCGAGGGTAATTGCTCGGCAGAAGGCGGGGTGCCGGACCTGACGCAGATCGACAATCTGGAAGACTATCTGGAAAACGTCGAGCGCAAAGTCATCCTCCAGGCGCTGGAGGAAACCCGCTGGAACCGTACGGCGGCGGCTCAGCGGTTGAATTTGTCGTTCAGGTCGATGCGTTACAGGCTGAAGAAACTGGGCCTGGATTGAGTGCCCCTTCGCGAGCAAGCCCGCTCCCACAGGGGTTATGCATTGTTCAAAGATCCAGTGTGGGAGCGAGCCTGCTCCGGGCGGCGTTCCGACGAAGGCAATATGACAGTCGCCGAAGATCCTGCGACTAGATACGCCCAACCGGCGCATATGGCGCAGGATCAATTATCGGCTCACGCCCCAGCATCACATCCGCAAACAATTGACACGACGCCGGCGCCAGCACCAGCCCATTGCGGTAATGCCCGCAATTGAGCCAAAGCCCTTCAAACCCGGGCACCTGACCGATGTAAGGAATGCCTTCCGGCGAGCCCGGCCGTAACCCGGCCCAATGCCCGACGACTTCGGCATCCGCCAACGCGGGAATCAGCTCCACCGCCGACGCCTTCAGGCTCTCCAAAGCCGAATCGGTCGGCGTCTTGTCGTAGCCTTCATGCTCCAGCGTACTGCCGATCAGAATGTGCCCGTCGCGGCGGGGAATCGCGTAACGCCCCTTGGCCAGCACCATGCTCGGCAAAAAATCCGCCGCGCACTTGTACAAAATCATCTGCCCTTTCACCGGTTCGACCGGCAGCGCCAGGCCCAATTTTTTGAGTAAATCACCACTCCAGGCGCCGGCGGCCAGCACCACTTGATCCCCCTGAATGGCACCCTTCGAGGTCTGCACGCCAACGACTTGATCGCCTTCACGAATGAACCCGCTGACTTCGCACTGCTCATGGATGGTCACATTCGGCAGCGCCATCAATGCCGCCTTCAGCGACTTCACCAGCCGCGGATTGCGCACATTGGCCACATCGGCCATGTAGATCGCCCGCGAAAACCCCGCACCCAATACCGGCACCGCATCGTGGGCCGCCGAGATATCCACAGCCCGCAGCGGACGGTTTTCCCGTTTGGCCCACGCCAGTGCCTCGGCTTCATCATCCAGGTCCAGCCAGTACAGGCCGGTGGTGTGAACCTCAGGATCAACCCCGGTCGCAGCGAACAATCGCTCACCGAGCTGTGGATAAAAATCCTGGGACCAATGCGCCAACGCGGTGACCGCCGGGTTATAGCGCCACGGATAGAGCGGCGAAACAATCCCGCCCCCCGCCCACGACGACTCCTGCCCGACGTTCGAACGATCCAGCAGCACCACGCTGCGCACGTCGGACGCGAGATTGAACGCCGTAAGCAGCCCGATCACGCCGCCGCCGACAATCACCACTTGCTGTTGCCTGATCATCTTCAGATCCAACCGTTAAATAGACAGAGGGCGCAAAGGCGCCCGAAGGGAAACTCAGCGACCCCAGCAATCCTTGGCGGTCAGGCCAGCTGTTGCGTTGACCATGCTCCGGACACCGGTATTGGTGAGGGTGAAATCCCCGCACTTGTCGGTTGCCATGCTCGAGCCGGTCTTGCGCACGGCCGTCAGCAGGAAGGTCTGGTCCGTGATCGTCGGGGTGATGGTGTAATAGTCATTGCCGGCGCTCAGACCTGTGGCGCCGGTGTAGACATTGCTCTTGGTGTAGAAGCGTTCAAGGATCTGCGCCTGCTCCGACAACACCCCGGCGATTTCGCTGCGCCGGCCCTTCTTCAGGTACTCGGTGAAGCTCGGGGCGGCAATGGTCATGACGATCCCGATGATCGCAATCACGATCATGATTTCGATCAGGGTAAAACCTCGGTTGGATCTACGCATGCCTCAACTCTCACTTACTGTATTTGTCGCCACATGATGCGACGGCTACCGCCGCCACCTTTTTCTACTAGCGTTTTGATGCTGCCACTGGAACTGTTAACCAATTTACGGGTTCCGCCATTGACTATGCCATTCAGGTTCGGAATGCCGCTGCTGGACACCACCCCGCTCGACACCATGTCGACGCTGTCGACCACGCCGTCGTCGTTGGTATCAAGCACCGCATAGTTGAGCATCTTACCGCTGAACGCATCCAGTTCGACCAGTTTGCCGGTGCCGAAGCTGGCACACGGGTCCGTGGTGTCCACACTCGCCGTAGTAAAAACGATCCGCCCCAGCACCAGACTCGCCTGATTGATCACCCGCTCGCCGGTCAACACGTTGTTGTACACCAGTGGCAAGTACCACCCCTTCTCTGCCGGGTAGGTCACGTCGTTCTGGCTGGTAGTGATGAATTGATCGGCGCCCCCTGCAAACACACCGGTTACCGCCTGCGCCTGCAAACTGGTCGCGGTGATTTGTCCCGCCCCGCCGTCCGCATCCCACACCGCATAAAACGCCTGTAGATCCTTGTTGGTCTTGTCGGCGGTCTCGTTGAATTTACCGGTGCCGACAAACACTTCCTTGCCGCCCAATGCATTGTCCGCCAGCAACGGTTGCGCGGTGATGGGCTGAGTGGCGCCGCCTGCCGTGGTAAACAACGGTTTTCCGGAAAAGGCTACGCCCCAGGTATCGGGCGCCGTGGCGCTCAGATCGAACTTCCACAACCGCCCTTTCAAATCGCCGCCATAGGCGGCTTGCACCACATTCTGCGAGTTGACCCTGAGTTTCACCGACGACAGACCATTGGTGGTTTCAGTGCTGTCGACCACGACTTTCTTGATCAACGAGCCGTCACGCACATCGACCACGTACAGCGCAGCGACCCCGGAGTTGCTGCCATAACCGTTGGAAATAAACGCAGCCCATCGACCATCGGCCAAGCGTGCCACTTCCGGCCGGGCGTAGGCATAACCCAGGTCATTGAACACGTTTGCCGTACTCGGCGTAGTCGGCGCAGCGATTTCCCACAGTGCCTTGAACGCGTTACCCACCGAGGCATCGAACAGTTGCAGCGCATAGAAGACTTTGCCACCCGCCCCGGCTCCGCCGATGGCCAGGGTTTTCCAGGTGCCGCTGAGTTGGGCATCGAACACACCGAGCTGACCGTCGACCAGGTACTTGTGGCTCACACCATTGATGTAGGTTGGATCGGCGATATAGCGTAGCGAGGGTAAAACGCTGGACGGCATGTAGGCATAGCGCCTGACACCGTTGGCCGAGTTGATGACATTCACAAAGCCGTCGTTGGCGTTCACCACCAGACTGGCACTCATATTGGCGGCTTTGGTGGCCAGGTAGGTGCTGTAGGAGGTATCGCCCAGCAGATCAGAGGCGGTTTTATCCACAGGGGATGCCAGCACCAGCGGTGAGTTGATGATGTCGCCGAGCAATACGCTGCGCACCTTGAGCCCGGTTTTGTTGGTGCCCTTGCTCCACTCCACCAGATCACTGCCGGTGATGCCGGTCGGCAGGCTCTGACTCAACGATGTCTGCTGCGCCGGGGAAAAACTGCTGTAGGCCAGCGTGACGGCGGTGTTGTTCAAGGTGTTCCAGGATTGAAAGGTCGGTGCGGTCGCGCCGGGGACGAGGGTGGTGTCGGTGGTCCATTGCACAGCGGCAGTGTTCACCGCTCCAGCGGGCGTGAAACCGAAGGACTTGATGGTGCCGCGCCAGTCCTTCGGGTCATAGCTGGTCTGGAAATAACTGGAACCGCTGGCCAGGGTGGTGCCGCTGGTGACCCCGCTCCCCCCGGAACCGGCCTTGGATGTGATCTCACTCAACGCCGACGACAATGCGCTGTTGAGCCCCACGCTGTCGGTCGCCTGATAATACTTGCCCTGCCCATAGCTGGCCGCGTCCGACAGCATCTGGTTCGCAGCAGTAAACCCCACGGTGTAGGTATTCATGTTCTGTTTCGGGAAGTCCACTGCGTTCCAGCTTTTGCCCGCCGCGTCGGTGCCGGTGGAGCGCATGTCGATATCGAACGCGAACTTGGCGATATCGTCGAGGTAAAGCGTGTCACCCTCGCCGTCACCGTTGAGGTTGTTGCCATCGTTGTTCACGCCATCCCAGTTCGGCAGGCGAGCTCCTCCCAGCGGATCGTTGGTCGGGAAGCTGCGGTCAAACGTCGGCAGGCCATCGGTGATGACCACGCCGTAGTTTTTCTGGCAACGGTACTGGATCGGGCTGGTGTACGTGGCCGGCGTCGAGTTGTAGTACGGCGCCAGCCCCCGGAAGTAGCGGGTGATTTCGTAATAGGTTTCCGCCAGCGGGGTGTTGGCCACGGCGCTCAAGCCGTTGATGGAATTGATCAGGTTGTTGTAATTGTTGTCGGCCTGCGACTGGGTCACGCTGCCGCTCACCACTGACAGATCACTGATCAAGCGCGCAATGAAGCCGCCATTACCGGAGTTGCTGCTGTTCACCGGGTTGAAGGTCGCAAGCCCCATGCGCAGGCCGCGGTTGCTGCTCACCAGTGCCGTGGACACATTTCGCGCCACGTTCATGCGGTAGTCGTTGGGGATCGAACCGGTGGTAAAGTCCCGGTTGCTGCCGTTGGCCAGGCCCACCAGGTACGACAGGTAATCGTCGGAGTACCGGGTGTTTTCATTGCCGACCGGATCCGGCAACTTCAGGCACAACGGCGCCAGGCTGTTGTTGTAAAACGCGTAGGCCCCACTGGAACATCCGGACTGCGGCAGGCTGGAAAGAAAGATCGAATCACCGACGATGTCGCTGCCGCTCAAACACAGCCCGAGGAAAAAATTACATTGTCTGGCGGGCGTGCGCCCCGTGACGGTCGGATCGAACCCGGCGGCGTAAAGGATGCTGTTCATGCTTCCCGAATCGTCGATCAGCAACATCACGTTCGGAGGAACAGCCGCAGCGCTTAACAGCGGTGAATCCGAAGGCGTGAAGGCATACGCCGGAGCCGACAAATAAAGTCCGAACACAACGCCGCAAAGCAGCCGCCAAACACGGGCGCGCCCTTCAGTACTTCGCATAAATACTCTCCACGATGCTGCGCGAGTTGCCCGCGATGCCGACGGCGGTCACCCGGTAAAGCGTCGCCGAGGTATTGCTTGGCACATTGACGGCGTTGAGTGTGGTGCCGATGTTTTGCACTGCGTAAAAGCCACTGCCGGAAGCGATCCACGTCACTCCAGAGCTGGAGTTGAGACCCGCGGCCGTGATGCTCGTGGCCTCGGCCGGCGGCGTGCACTGGCTGCAGACCGGCAATGAATAGCTGTCCAGCTGCACCGCGCTTTCACCCACGCGCAACGCCGCTTCGGCCCCCTGAAACGATTGGTTGCGCAGGCTCACGCTGCCGGCCATCTTTTCCTGCAGGGTGGCGTTCTGCATCGAAGAAAGGCCGATCAGTGTCAGCAACAGCAGAAACACCAGGCTGACCAGCAGCGCCATGCCACGCTGGACATGAGAGGTCATGGCGGCCACCCTCATGGCAGACGGTTGCGCAAGGCGGCAACCACGCTGAAGGTCTGGTCGTGAACACGGTTATTCGGGTCGAAGAGGATCAGGCTCAAGCGTACGCTGCGGATGCGTGCGGGGTCCGACGGGTTGCTGCTGTAACTGGAAGCTGCCAGATCAGTGGCGGAACTGGCGAGGCCGAAACTCACGTTGAACGCCCTCACGTTGTTCACCAGCACGTACTGGGTGGGCGTGCCGGCGCCGGCCCCCATCAATATCTGGTTGTTGCTGAAGCTGTAGATCAACCGGCGGATCGGAAACGCCAACTGCCCCGATGTCAGAGCCGGTGGATTTGTATAAGCCGTCGCCGTGTTTCGACAATCGGAAACCACTGTCCAGACTGGCGCCCCGCCACCCGCTCCCACATCAGCGGTCACGAGGGTCAATTTGAGGTTGGCATTATCCCAGCTGATCGGTGTTGTCTGACTGACAGCGAAGCTCCCCCCCGTACTTGAATCGGTGATGTTCCCCAAACAGCCGAACATGCCGACCATGCGGATTTCCTGAATCATTTTGCTCAACACAAAACGCGCGTCTTCCTGCATGCCGGCGGAGATGTTCTGACTGACGTAGGTGTTTTTCGCCGCGATGAAAATCTGCGCCACGCCCAAGACCACGATCAGACTCAACGCCAGCGCAATCAACAACTCGATCAAACCGAACCCTCGGCTGGTGCGGTTCATGGCGTGGACGCCGGGTCGACCGCGGCGCGGCTGGTCAGGACAAAGCTGCGGCGCGCGTTGGCGGTATTGGCGGCACGCGCGTCATCCCAGGTGATAGTGATGGTGTAAACCCGCTGGTTCAGCGTCACGCTGCCGGTGGCCGTCGCGCCGCCGAAATTGACGATGTTGGTGGTGAAATCGTAGAGGTCCTGGTCCCGGGCGACACTCAGGTTGCCCGAGGTCGGAGGCGTGACGGTGTAATCGGCGGCGGAATTGGCGCGGATGCGGTCCATCATGTCGTAGGCGATAAAACTCGCCTGGCTGGTCATCCGTGAACTGTCGGTGTACTTCAGCGCATTGAGCTGAATCGCCGCCGCCCCCAATAGCCCCACGGTCAGTATCAACAACGCCACCAAAACTTCGATCAGTGTCATGCCCTCCTGTGCACGCTTGCTCCATTCCCTCATCCGCAACTTCCACCCAATAGAATTCGTCCGTTCAAACACACATTCAGCGTCCTGCTTTGCGTCCCCGATACATAGTTGATGACCACGGCGGTGGACGGTGCCGACAAACCGCCCAGGTTGTTGAAGTCCAGCGCGGTCACTCCTGAGGTTAGCGTCAGAGTGGCGCCGCCGCTCATCGCTGGAACAACCCGCAATACATTGGCCGGTGTGCCAGTACCGTCATAGACCGTCAATTCACCGGTCCACACACTGCCGCCCGCCGTCGGACGGACCCGGGTGGTGATGCCACGGTCGATGGCCTCCAGTCGGGCGAAATTGAGTCCACGCTGCAAATCGCCGATTTCGGTATCGGCCCGGGTGGTTTGCACCGATCGGGTAAACGCCGGCACGGCCAGGGTGATCAGGATCAGAAACACCGCGAGCGTGATCAACAACTCGATCAGCGTGAAACCTTTTGTACGATGATCCATCGGTGCCCTCCGTTGCCGTCGGCTATACCTGCTTCTACACGCTAGAACATTCGACCGGCCCAGGCGGATTGTTTTGCCATTACTCGCGCAAGGATTGCGCGGGCCACACCACTCCAGGGAGGGAAATGCCATGCATCAGCAAGGTTTCAGCCTGATCGAACTGCTTATGGGACTGGCGATTGCCGCAATTGTTCTGCTGTTGGTCAGTCCAGCGTTTGCGGCTCTCACTGAATCGAACCATCGCGAAGCGGCGGCGAACGCTTTGATCAGTGGAATACGCAACGCCAGAACCCTGGCCATCACACGCAATCAGGCCGTTGTGATTCATGGCATCAACGGAGATTGGGGTCAGGGCTGGCGGATCATTCTGGACATCAGTGGCAAAGGATCGAAGGACAGCAGCAATCCGCTGCTGGTTGAGCGCGCGGGGAGCGCTCGGGGGGCGATTGTCGGCAATCAGCCGGTCAGGCGATATGTTCGATTCAGCGGGATCGGCGAACCCCAGATGCCCGGACGAGCCTTTCAAGCGGGGACAGTGCACTTTTGCGCAGCCCGCGAACCGGTCAGCCAGCTCCAGGTGGTGCTGGCCGCCACGGGTCGCGTCAGCCTGCGCAGCGATAAAGCTGAGCAGGCTTTATGTCAACGTTAAAGCAACGAGCGCACGCGTAACTCTTTAGGCATGGAGAACGTGATGTTCTCCTCGCGACCGGCCAGTTCGTCGGCACCGGTGGCGCCCCACGCCTGCAATTGCTGGATCACGCCGCGCACCAACACTTCCGGAGCCGAGGCGCCGGCAGTAATGCCGATACGCTCGACACCCTCAAACCAGCTCTTTTGCAGGTCTTCGGCGCCGTCGATCAGGTAAGCCGGGGTGGCCATGCGCTCGGCCAGTTCACGCAAGCGATTGGAGTTGGAGCTGTTCGGGCTGCCGACCACCAACACAACGTCGCATTCGTCGGCCAGTTGCTTGACCGCGTCCTGACGGTTTTGCGTGGCATAGCAGATGTCGTCCTTGCGCGGACCACCAATCGCAGGGAAACGTGCACGCAGTGCGTCGATCACGCGGCTGGTGTCGTCCATGGACAGGGTGGTCTGGGTCACGAAAGCGAGTTTTTCCGGGTTACTCACCTGCAACGCGGCGACGTCTTTCTCGTCTTCGACCAGGTAAATCGCACCGCCATTGCTGCCATCGTACTGGCCCATGGTGCCTTCGACTTCCGGATGACCGGCGTGGCCGATGAGGATGCATTCACGACCATCGCGGCTGTAGCGCGCGACTTCGATGTGCACCTTGGTCACCAGCGGGCAGGTCGCATCGAACACCTTGAGACCACGGCCGGCGGCTTCGGTACGCACAGCCTGGGAAACGCCGTGGGCACTGAAGATCACGATGACGTCGTCCGGCACCTGATCCAGTTCCTCAACGAAGATCGCCCCGCGAGCACGCAGGTCTTCGACGACGAATTTGTTGTGGACCACTTCGTGGCGCACGTAGATCGGCGGCCCGAACACTTCCAGGGCGCGGTTGACGATTTCGATCGCGCGGTCCACACCGGCGCAGAAGCCACGGGGGTTGGCGAGTTTGATTTGCATACTGTGCCTCGTGTCTTGCGCGCAAGAAATAGCGAAAACAGTGAAAAACTTAATGTGGGAGCGAGCCTGCTCGCTCCCACATTTTGACCGTGTTCGGTCAGTTACAGCGATTTGACGCTGATGATCTCGACGTCAAAGGTCAAAGTCTTGCCGGCCAGCGGGTGGTTGAAGTCGATGGTCACTTGCTCGTCATCGAATTCTTTCACCACGCCAGGCAGCTCAGTATTCGCCGCATCGTTGAAGATCACCAGCAAACCCGGTGACAGGTCCATGTCCTTGAACTGCGAACGCGGGATGATCTGTACGTTTTGCGGGTTCGGCTGGCCGAACGCGTTTTCCGGCTGAATCGTCAGCGTACGCTTGTCGCCCGCCTTGAAGCCGAACAGTGCCGCTTCGAAACCTGGCAACAGGTTGCCGTCGCCGACCTGGAAGGTCGCCGGGGCTTTGTCGAAGGTGCTGTCGACGGTGTCGCCGTTCTCCAGGCGCAGTGCAAAGTGCAAGGTGACTTCCGTGTTCTGGCGGATGCGTTGCTCAGCCAATACCTGTTCAGTCATGAACGGCTTCTCCGGTCTTCTTACTTTTGAACATATCCAGTGCCAGCATTACCGCACCGACAGTAATTGCGCTGTCGGCAAAGTTGAACGCCGGGAAATACCAGCGGTTCTGCCAGTGCACCAGAATGAAATCGATCACATGGCCCAAGGCAATGCGGTCATACAAATTGCCCAACGCGCCACCCAGCACCAACGCCAAGGCGACGGCCAGCCAGGTTTCGTTGCGCCCTAGACGCTTGAGCCATACCACCAGCACCGCACTGACCACCACGGCGATCAGGGCGAACAGCCAGCGCTGCCAGCCCGAACTGTCAGCCAGGAAGCTGAACGCCGCACCGGTGTTGTACGCCAGGGTCCAGCTGAACAAATCGGGGATCACCACGATTTGCTGATACATCTGGAGCTTGCCTTCGAAGTAGAACTTGCTGGCCTGGTCGATGACCAGGACCAGCAAACTCAACCAGAGCCAGCTCAGCCGTCCGAAACGGCCAACGGCATTAGGCATAGTGACGAACCTCGCCAGCGCCGCTGATGTTGTCGACGCAACGACCGCAGATTTCCGGATGCTCCGGGTTCACGCCGACGTCTTCACGGCAGTGCCAGCAACGGGCGCACTTGGCGTGACTCGACTTGACCACTTGCAGCTTCAAGCCGCTGACTTCGGTGATCACGGCATCAGCCGGTGCCTGTACAAATGGCGCAACGGTTGCAGTCGAGGTGATCAGCACGAAGCGCAGTTCGTTGCTCAGTTTGGCCAGGTCGGCGCTCAGCGCTTCTTCGGCGAACAGCGTCACTTCGGCTTGCAGGTTGCCACCGACGGCCTTGGCCGCGCGCTGGATTTCCATTTCCTTGTTGACGGCTACCTTGACGGCCATGATCCGCTCCCAGTAGGCGCGGTCCAGCTCGACGCCTTCCGGCAGCTCGGTCAAACCTTCGTACCAGGTGTTGAGCATTACCGACTCGTTACGCTCGCCCGGCAGGTATTCCCACAGTTCGTCCGCGGTGAACGCGAGGATCGGCGCGATCCAGCGCACCAGCGCTTCGGAGATGTGATAAAGCGCGGTTTGCGCCGAACGGCGGGCCTTGCTGTTGGCGCCAGTGGTGTACTGACGGTCCTTGATGATGTCGAGGTAGAAACCGCCCAGTTCCTGCACGCAGAAGTTGTGGATCTTGGAGTAGACGTTCCAGAAGCGGTATTCGCCGTAGTGTTCTTGCAGCTCGCGTTGCAGCAGCAGGGTGCGGTCCACGGCCCAACGGTCCAGCGCCAGCATGTCTTCGGCCGGCAGGATGTCGGTTGCCGGGTTGAAACCGGTCAGGTTCGAGAGCAGGAAGCGCGCGGTGTTACGGATACGTCGGTAGGCGTCCGCACTGCGTTGCAGGATCTGCTCGGACACCGCCATTTCACCCGAGTAATCGGTGGAAGCCACCCACAGACGCATAATGTCGGCGCCCAGGGTGTCGTTGACCTTTTGCGGTGCAATCACGTTGCCCAGCGACTTGGACATCTTGCGACCGGACTCGTCGACGGTGAAGCCGTGGGTCAGCAGTTCGCGGTACGGCGCGTGATTGTCGATGGCGCAACCGGTCAGCAGCGACGAGTGGAACCAGCCACGGTGTTGGTCCGAGCCTTCCAGGTACAGGTCGGCGCGTGGGCCGGTTTCATGGCCCATCGGGTGCGAACCGCGCAGGACGTGCCAGTGCGTGGTGCCCGAATCGAACCAGACGTCCAGGGTGTCGCTGATCTTGTCGTACTGCGGCGCTTCGTCACCGAGCAGCTCGGCGGCGTCCATCTTGAACCAGGCTTCGATGCCTTCGACTTCGACGCGCTTGGCGACTTCTTCCATCAATTCAGCGGTACGTGGGTGCAACTCGCCGCTTTCCTTGTTCAGGAAGAACGGGATCGGCACACCCCAGTTGCGCTGACGGGAGATGCACCAGTCCGGACGGTTGGCGATCATCGAGTGCAGGCGCGCCTGGCCCCAGGCCGGAACGAACTTGGTGTCTTCGATGGCTTTGATCGCCCGCTTGCGCAGGGTGTCGCCGGTCGCAGGCTCTTTGTCCATGCCGATGAACCACTGCGCGGTGGCGCGGTAGATCAGCGGGGTCTTGTGACGCCAGCAGTGCATGTAGCTGTGTTCGATGATGGTGGTGTGCAGCAGCGCACCGACTTCAGTCAGTTTGTCGACGATGGCCGGGTTGGCTTTCCAGATGAACTGGCCACCGAAAAAATCCAGCGAAGTCGCGTAAACGCCGTTGCTTTGCACTGGATTGAGGATGTCGTCGTTAACCATGCCGTACTTCTTGCAGGTCACGAAGTCGTCCACGCCGTAGGCCGGTGCGGAGTGAACCACGCCGGTGCCAGCGCCCAGTTCAACGTACTCGGCCAGGTAAACCGGCGACAGGCGATCGTAGAACGGGTGACGGAAATTGATCAGCTCCAGTTCTTTACCGGTGGTGGTCGCGATGACCGAACCTTGCAGGCTGTAACGGGCCAGGCACGACTCGACCAGCTCTTCAGCCAGTACCAGCAGTTTGTCGCCGACGTCGACCAGGGCGTAGTTGAACTCCGGGTGAACGTTCAGCGCCTGGTTGGCCGGGATGGTCCACGGGGTGGTGGTCCAGATCACGATCGAAGCCGGCTTGGCCAGCGACGGCAGACCGAATGCGGCAGCCAGTTTGGCTTCGTCGGCAATCGGGAACGCTACGTCGATGGTCGAGGACTTCTTGTTCTCGTACTCGACTTCCGCTTCAGCCAAGGCCGAACCGCAGTCGAAGCACCAGTTCACAGGTTTGAGGCCCTTGAACACGAAGCCGCCCTTGACGATTTCCGCCAGGGCACGGATTTCACCGGCTTCGTTCTTGAAGTCCATGGTCTTGTACGGATTGGCGAAGTCGCCCAACACGCCCAGACGGATGAATTCGGATTTTTGCCCTTCGATCTGCTCGGTGGCGTAGGCACGGCACAGTTCGCGGGTCTTGTCCGCGCCCAGGTTCTTGCCGTGGGTCACTTCGACTTTGTGCTCGATCGGCAGGCCATGGCAGTCCCAGCCCGGAACATAAGGCGCGTCGAAACCCGACAGGGTCTTGGAGCGGATGATCATGTCCTTGAGAATCTTGTTCAACGCATGACCGATGTGAATCGTGCCGTTGGCGTACGGAGGACCGTCGTGAAGCACAAACTTCGGACGATCCTTGCCAATCTCGCGCAACTTACCGTACAGGCCAATGCTGTCCCAGCGCTGCAGAATCTGCGGTTCGCGCTGAGGCAGGCCGGCCTTCATTGGGAAGGCGGTGTCCGGAAGGTTTAGCGTGGCTTTATAGTCGGTCATTTAAGGCTCTTCATTAGCGATTGGCGCTAGGTGCGACAGGGCACGGGCGGCGGCGACATCCGCATTGATCGCCGTCTTAAGCGCCTCCAGAGAGGCGAAACGCTGCTCTTCACGCAGCTTGTGGTGGAAGACCACCGTCAAACGCCGGTCATACAGATCGCCGGCAAAATCTAAAAGATGCACTTCGAGGTGGGCTTTGCCATCACCTTGGACCGTTGGCCGCACGCCGATATTGGCGACGCCTGGCCAGGTCTTGCCGTCGATGTCGACGTTGACCAGGTAAACCCCGGTCAGCGGCACGCGACGGCGCTTGAGTTGGATGTTGGCCGTGGGCGTACCCAACTGGCGCGCCAGCTTCTGGCCATGCAGCACCCGCCCGGTAATCTGGAACGGTCGCCCGAGCAGGCGTTCAGCCAGGACAAAATCGGCAGCGGCCAGGGCATTGCGGACCTGGGTGCTGCTGACGCGAATACCGTCCAGCTCGACGGTTTGCGCAGCTTCCACGGTAAAGCCCTGAACGACGCCGGCCTGTTGCAGGAAATCGAAATCGCCGACGCGGTCACAGCCGAAGCGGAAGTCGTCACCGACCTCCAGGTGCTGCACGCCAAGGCCGTCCACCAGAATGGTATCGACGAATTCGCTGGCGCTGAGCTTGCTCAGTCGCTGGTTGAAAGCCAGGCACAGGACGCGGTCGACACCTTCGTCGGCCAGCAGCTGCAGTTTGTCCCGCAGCCGGGCCAGACGGGCTGGGGCCGTGTCCGGGGCGAAGAATTCTCGCGGCTGCGGCTCAAAAATCACCACGCAGCTCGGCACGCCCAACTCGAGCGCACGTTCACGCAGCCTCGCCAGGATAGCCTGGTGGCCACGGTGAACACCGTCAAAGTTGCCAATAGTGGCGACACAGCCCCGATGCTGGGGGCGCAGATTTTGGAGGCCTCGAACCAGCTGCATAACGCGCTTCTTGCTCATAAAGTGGTCGATTATAACCACACCCGGCGGCCGACGACAGGCAACACCGTAACCAAAGTGATCGAGCCGACAAAACCACCGGCTCGCCCGTGTTTATCGAGGTCGCAACCTCAACTCAATGCCTTGCGATTGAAGTCGCGCAAACGGAAGCCCATCAGCAGCAACATCCCGAAGTAAGCGACGATGCCGGCGGCGATCAAAGCACCCAGGCGCAGGAACCGCTCCAGCATATGCCCTTGATCCCATGCCGGCATGAAGTGCATCCCCACCAGCAATACGGCGGACATCACCAGCACGGCAATAACGAGCTTGGCACCGAACTTCGCCCAGCCCGGCTGCGGCTGGTACATCTGCTGCTTGCGCAGTTGATAGAACAACAGGCCGGCGTTGATGCAGGCACCGGCACTGATGGCCAGGGCCAGGCCGGCGTGGGCCAAAGGACCGATCAGCATCAGGTTGAACAACTGGGTCACCACCAGGGTGAAAATGGCGATTTTCACCGGCGTGCGGATGTTTTGTTGCGCATAAAAGCCCGGCGCCAGCACTTTGATCACGATAATTCCGAGTAAACCGACGGAATAAGCGATCAACGCGCGCTGGGTCATCGATGCATCAAAGGCACTGAACTGGCCGTACTGGAACAGCGAAACGGTCAGCGGCTCAGCCAGAATCCCCAGCGCCAGCGAACACGGCAACACCAGGACGAAGCACAGGCGCAGGCCCCAGTCGAGGATGCGCGAATATTCGTGACGGTCCTTGCTGGCGTAGGTTTTGGCCAGCGTCGGCAACAGAATCGTGCCCAGCGCCACGCCCAATACGCCGGACGGCAATTCCATCAGGCGGTCGGCGTAGTACATCCAGGACACGGAGCCTGCCACCAGGAAGGACGCGAAAATGGTGTTGATGATCAGGGAAATCTGGCTGACCGATACGCCAAGGATCGCTGGCAACATCTGCTTCATGACCCGCCAGACACCGCTGTCACGCAGGTTCAGACGCGGCAACACCAGCATGCCGATCTTTTTCAGGTGCGGCAGCTGATAAAGCAATTGCGCCAGGCCACCCACCAGAACCGCCCACCCCAATGCCATGACCGGCGGATCGAAGTACGGCGTCAGGAACACCGAAAACACGATCATGCTGACGTTGAGCAGGGTCGGCACGAACGCCGGCACCGAAAAACGGTTGTAAGTATTGAGGATCGCACCGGCCAGGGACGACAGGGAAATCAGCAATATGTAGGGAAAGGTCACCCGCAACAGGCTGGAGGTCAGCTCGAATTTTTCCGGCGTATCGGTAAAACCCGGCGCGGTTGCCCAGATCACCCAGGGCGCTGCAATCATCCCCAATGCCGTGACCAGCGCCAGCACCAGTGTCAGCAGACCCGAGACATAAGCAATGAATGTTCGCGTCGCCTCCTCGCCCTTCTGGCTTTTGTATTCGGCCAGAATCGGCACGAAGGCCTGGGAAAATGCCCCCTCGGCGAAGATGCGCCGCAACAGATTGGGTAATTTGAAGGCGATAAAGAAGGCGTCCGTCGCCATCCCGGCACCAAATGTACGTGCGATCAGCGTGTCACGAACAAACCCCAAAACCCGGGAAATCATCGTGATAGAGCTGACGGCGGCCAACGATTTGAGCAGATTCATTGAAAGAGTTTGTGCCTGTCGATAAACAGCAGGCGAACAAAGCGCCTACTTATGCGATACTCCGCGCCGCAGCAGCACAGAGCCAAAGCTCGCGAGTTTACAGGTCAAGCGCCGGAAATAAATATCCCGCCTCTTTATACCTACCACTTAGCGGAACGTCTCAACCGCCCTTGACAAGACATCAACTCATCGGCATGATTCGCGGCCTATTTTGTTTGCTATTTCCTAAAAAGTCTTTCGAGGAGCTCGACGGTGGCCAACACACCTTCCGCCAAAAAACGTGCAAAACAGGCTGAGAAGCGTCGCAGCCACAACGCCAGCCTGCGTTCCATGGTTCGTACCTACATCAAGAATGTAGTTAAAGCCATCGACGCAAAAGACGCTGCTAAAGCTCAAGCTGCTTACGTTCTGGCCGTGCCAGTTATCGACCGTATGGCCGATAAAGGCATCATCCACAAGAACAAGGCTGCTCGTCATAAGAGCCGCCTGAACGGTCACGTCAAGGCTCTGAACCTTGCTGTTGCCGCATAAGCGATAAGCTTGTTAAAAAACCGACCTCAGGGTCGGTTTTTTATTGCCTGCGATTTAGTAAAAGCACCACAAAAAAATGTGGGAGCGGGCTTGCTCGCGAGGAGGGAGTATCGGATGACATTAATGTCGCCTGACACACCGCCTTCGCGAGCAAGCCCGCTCCCACATTTCGATTTGTGTCAGCTTATTGAGCGTGCGCCCATGGCAGGATCGGGATCGCCGTCACCGCATTCTGCGGGCTGCCTTCGATCAAGCGATCGCTATAGACCAGGTACACCAGCGTATTGCGCTTTTTGTCGAGGAAGCGCACCACCTGCATGGTCTTGAACACCAGCGACGTGCGCTCCTTGAACACCTCGTCACCATCCTTCAGCTCACCCTTGAAGCTGATAGGCCCGACCTGACGACAAGCGATAGAGGCCTCAGCGCGATCTTCCGCCAGACCCAAACCACCCTTCACGCCACCAGTCTTGGCACGCGACAGGTAGCACGTCACGCCGTCGACCTTAGGATCATCAAACGCCTCGACGACGATACGGTCGTTCGGCCCGACGAACTTGAACACCGTCGACACCTGGCCAATTTCCTCAGCCGACGCCAGCAACGGCATCGCCAGCAGCAGACCCAACAATCCTTTTGTCACACGCATTCAGGTATTCCTTCAGACCAGAATCAGATTATCGCGGTGAACCAGTTCCGGCTCAGCCATATAACCCAACAGACCGACAATCGCCTCAGACGACTGACCGATGATTTTTTGTGCTTCCAGCGCGCTGTAGTTGGCCAGGCCGCGAGCGATCTCGCGACCGTCCGGCGCCACGCACACCACCATTTCACCGCGACGGAAGCTGCCCTGGACCAATTTGACGCCCACCGGCAGCAAACTTTTATGGTCCTGGGCCAGCGCTTTCACCGCACCACCGTCCAGCACCAGCGTGCCACGGGTTTGCAGGTGCCCGGCCAGCCATTGCTTGCGTGCCGCCAGCATGCCGCGCTCAGGCGAGAGCAAGGTGCCGATGCGCTCACCCGCCTTCAGGCGATCCAGCACGCGCTCAATGCGCCCTCCAACAATGATGGTGTGCGCCCCGGAACGGGCTGCCAGACGCGCAGCACGCAATTTGGTCTGCATACCGCCACGCCCCAACGCACCGCCAGTGCCACCCGCCACCGCATCCAGCGCCGGATCATCAGCGCGCGCTTCGTAAATCAGGCTGGCATCAGGGTTGTTGCGCGGATCCGCGTCGAACATGCCATCGCGATCCGTGAGGATCACCAGCAAATCAGCTTCGACCAGGTTGGCCACCAGCGCCGCCAGCGTGTCGTTGTCGCCGAAACGGATTTCGTCGGTCACCACGGTGTCGTTTTCGTTGATCACCGGGATCACTTTCAGCTCGACCAGCGCGCGCAAGGTGCTGCGGGCGTTCAGGTAGCGCTTGCGATCGGACAAGTCATCGTGCGTCAGGAGAATCTGCGCGGTGTGCCGGCCATGCTCGGCAAAGCTCGACTCCCAGGCCTGCACCAAGCCCATCTGACCGATGGCGGCAGCGGCCTGCAGCTCGTGCATCGCACTGGGTCGTACGGTCCAGCCCAAGCGGCTCATGCCCGCGGCCACGGCCCCGGAAGACACCAACACCAGCTCGACGCCAGCTTCATGCAAAGCCACCATCTGCTCGACCCAGACACCCATTGCCGCGCGATCCAGGCCCTTGCCGTCCGCTGTCAGCAAAGCGCTGCCGATCTTCACGACCCAACGCTGCGCACCTGTCACCTTGCTCCGCATCATCTTCAACCTTAGCTTGAGGACAGCGCGACCTGGCACTGCCCATGACGTTAATCGTGGCTATTACTGACCAACGATCGATTTCCAGATACTAAAACGCCGCTCTATTGAGCGGCGCTTAAGTTTACTGCAACGAATCAGTCACGCACGTAAATGATTTCCGGACCGTCTTCGTCATCCACATCTTCCTCGTCCCAATCATCGTCGCCGATGTCGTGGACCGACTTCACGCCGCTGCGGCGCAGGGCACGCTGGTCATCCAGGGCCTGCAGCTGAGCACGGGCTTCGTCTTCGATGCGCTGATCGAGTTCTGCCAGCTCTTCCTTGTAGGCCGGGTCGGCAGCCAGTCGATCGGCACGATCTTCCATGTAACGCATGATGTCGTGGCACAGACGCTCGGTGCCGAGCTTGGAGATGGCCGAGATCACATAGACAGGACCAGTCCACTCCAGGCGATCGACGATTTCCTTGACGCGAGCATCGTGCTCTTCCTCAAGGATCTGGTCGCACTTGTTCAGCACCAACCAACGATCACGCTCAGCCAGGGACGGGCTGAACTTGGTCAGCTCGCTGACGATTACTTCAGCAGCGTCCGGTGCGCTGGTGTCATCCAGCGGCGCCATGTCCACCAAGTGCAGCAGCAAACGGGTACGCGACAAGTGCTTGAGGAAGCGAATCCCCAGGCCAGCACCATCGGAAGCGCCTTCGATCAGGCCCGGAATATCCGCAACCACAAAGCTCTTCCAGCGATCGACGCTGACCACACCCAGGTTCGGCACCAACGTGGTGAACGGGTAGTCGGCGACTTTCGGCTTGGCGGCCGATACCGAGCGAATGAAGGTACTTTTACCGGCGTTCGGCAAGCCCAACAGGCCGACGTCAGCCAGCACTTTCATTTCCAGTTTCAGGTCACGCGCCTCACCCGGCTTACCCGGAGTGGTCTGACGCGGAGCGCGGTTGGTACTGGATTTGAAACGGGTGTTGCCCAGACCGTGCCAGCCGCCGTGAGCCACCAGCAGCTTCTGCCCGGCCTTGGTCAGGTCGCCGATCACTTCTTGGGTGGCCGCGTCGATGACGGTGGTGCCAACCGGTACGCGCAGTACCAGTTCTTCACCTTTCTTGCCGGTGCAGTCGGTGCTGCCGCCGTTCGAACCGCGCTCGGCGTCGAAGTGGCGGGTGTAACGGTAGTCGACCAGGGTGTTGAGGTTTTCGTCGGCGATCATGTAGACCGAGCCGCCATCACCACCGTCACCGCCGTTCGGGCCGCCGTTTTCAATGAATTTCTCGCGACGGAAGCTCATGCAACCGTTGCCGCCGTCGCCGGCCTTTACTCGAATCGATACTTCATCAACAAACTTCATAACAAAACGCCTCTCGCCATACGGACGAGCCGAAAAAATCTAGACATAAGACTCTTGCAAAAATGAGCGCAGCGACCTCAATCAACGACCGCAAAAACCTGCGCTGGAGCCCATCACAAACAGCTTTGCAAGAGACTCACCCCACAAACGAAAAAGCCCCGTCGCAAGACAGGGCTTTTCCAGCAACCACGTAATTATGCCGCGACGACGTCAGTCTTCGGGACAATGCTTACGTAACGGCGATTGAAAGCGCCTTTTACTTCAAACTTGATCACGCCGTCGATTTTAGCGAACAGAGTGTGATCTTTACCCATGCCAACACCGTAACCGGCGTGGAATTGGGTGCCGCGCTGACGCACGATGATGTTGCCCGGAATGATAACCTGGCCGCCATACATCTTCACGCCAAGGCGTTTGGCTTCCGAGTCGCGACCGTTACGGGTACTACCACCAGCTTTTTTGTGTGCCATGAGTCAATTCTCCTAGTGAGGAATTAGGCTGAAATTAAGCCTGAATACCGGTGATTTTGATCTCGGTGTACCACTGGCGGTGGCCCATACGCTTCATGTGGTGCTTACGACGACGGAACTTGATGATGCGGACTTTATCGTGACGACCTTGGGAGATCACTTCAGCCACAACGGTAGCGCCAGCAACAACTGGAGCGCCGATGTTCACGTCATCGCCATTGGCGACCAACAGAACGCGATCAAAAGTAACGGATTCGCCGGTAGCGATTTCCAGTTTTTCGATCTTCAGGTATTCACCTGGGGCGACCTTGTATTGCTTGCCACCAGTAACAATTACTGCGTACGACATGGTATTTCTCCGATAATCCTGCTCACCCAGCTCTTTATAAGAAGAGGTATTGGCTGGCATGGCTGCATAGGGCTGGAAGGCCGGTTTGCAATTGCGTAAGGCAGGTGCTGCCCAGGAAGTTCAGGGTGCGCGATTGTACGCAAGCTGCCGGAGTGATGCAAGAGGCCGTCCATCGCGCCTTGACACCCGCCGACGTGGGTCCTAGCATGCCGCGCAACCCTTCTGGAGCAACTGTCGCTGATGCAACCCCAAGCTTTCTACCGCGCGGTGGCGGACGATTTTAGCGCCGTCGACGGCATCATCAAGAAGCAGCTGACTTCCCGAGTGCCGCTGGTATCGAAAATCGGCGATTACATTACCTCGGCTGGCGGTAAACGCCTGCGTCCTTTATTAGTGTTGCTGTGTGGCAAGGCGCTGGGCCGCGAAGGCGACGACCTGCGCCTGCTGGCCGCGACCATCGAGTTCCTGCACACCGCCACCCTGCTGCACGACGATGTGGTCGACATGTCCGGTATGCGCCGTGGCCGCTCGACCGCCAACGCCATGTGGGGCAACGCACCGAGCGTGCTGGTCGGCGACTTCCTGTATTCGCGTTCCTTCGAAATGATGGTCGAACTGGGCTCCATGCCGGTGATGAAGATCCTTTCGCAAGCGACCCGCATCATTGCCGAAGGCGAAGTCTTGCAGCTGTCGAAGGTCCGTGACGCCAGCACCACCGAAGAAACCTACATGGAAGTCATCCGCGGCAAGACCGCGATGCTCTTCGAGGCTTCGACCCACAGTGCTGCCGCGCTCTGCGAGGCCACAGCGGAACAGGCCGAAGCCCTGCGCACCTTTGGCGACCACCTGGGCGTGGCCTTCCAACTGGTCGACGACCTGCTGGATTACAAAGGCGACGCGGAAACCCTGGGCAAGAACGTCGGCGACGATCTGGCCGAAGGCAAGCCGACCCTGCCGTTGATCTACACCATGCGCGAAGGCACGCCGGAACAGGCAGCCCTGGTGCGCAAGGCGATCCAGAAAGGCGGCATCGAGGACCTGGAAAGCATTCGCGAAGCGGTAGAAGCCTCCGGTTCGCTGGACTACACCGCGAATCTGGCCCGTGATTACGTGGCCCGTGCGATCAAATGCCTCGACGCACTGCCTGCCAGTGAGTACCGCGATGCATTGGTTGAGTTGAGTGAGTTTGCGGTAGCCCGCACGCACTAACTGCACCGCAATACCCTGTGGGAGGGCCCCTCCCACAGGTTTATCAGCGTCCAGCCCTCTCCCGCCTAAAACCCTATATAATGTGCGCTTTTTAGCGATCCTGAATCCAAGGAGCTTTAGTGAGCACGTTGCCACCCTGCCCAAAATGCAATTCCGAATACACCTATGAAGACGGCGCTCAGCTGATCTGCCCCGAGTGCGCGCACGAATGGTCCGCCAGCGGCGAAGCCGATGTGGCATCCGATGACACCGTGAAAAAGGATTCGGTCGGCAATGTCCTGCAGGACGGCGATACCATCACCGTGATCAAGGACCTCAAGGTCAAGGGCACGTCGCTGGTGGTCAAGGTCGGCACCAAGGTCAAGAACATCCGCCTGTGCGATGGCGACCACGACATCGACTGCAAGATCGACGGCATCGGCCCAATGAAGCTCAAATCCGAGTTCGTCAGAAAAGTCTGATTCCGCTGTATTCCATCCCGCGCCATGCGTGGGATGGTGTTTCGCCCTCCCCCGCTTCAACCCGCCTGCACGCGCAATAGCCAAACGCTAGCCGAATTGACCTTACGCAACCTTTACCCGGAAAAAAGCGCAAACCGCCAATAGGCCCTTGCTATTTGATGAATAAGAATTATTCTCATTGAAACCCAAATCAATGGAGATGAGACATGACTTATTTGATCGATGCCTGGCTGGATCGCCCACACCCTTACCTCAGGATTCTGCATCGGGAAACCGGGGAAGTCTGTGCGGTGCTTGAAGAAGAAGCCTTGAACGAGCTGCAGGATCAGGGGGATCTGGACGTCAACGGCCTGAGTTCCAGCGAGCCGGTGGTGCTCAAGGAACTGGTGCGTAATCTGTTTCTGTTCTGCTATGCCCGGGCGTTGCGCCCGTCGAGTGAAGTGCACCACAAGATCGAAATATGAAGATCACACGCAAGATGTCGGAACGAGCCCTGTGGGAGCGGGCTTGCTCGCGAAGAGTCCATAACATTCAACATCATCGCTGACTGTCAGACCGCCTTCGCGAGCAAGCCCGCTCCCACATTTACCGAGCTCGTTCCAACATCCGGGTCTTACAGAACGTCGAGCAGTTCGACGTCGAACACCAGTACGCTGTGCGGCGGAATGCTGCCAACGCCTTGAGCGCCGTAAGCCAGTTCGCTCGGCACGTACAGACGCCATTTGCTGCCGGCATTCATCAGTTGCAGGGCTTCGGTCCAGCCAGCGATCACGCCGCCAACCGGGAATTCTGCAGGCTGGCCGCGCTCGTAGGAGCTGTCGAACACAGTGCCGTCGATCAGGGTGCCGTGGTAGTGAGTACGTACTTGATCTTCACGGGTCGGCTTGGCGCCTTCACCGGCAGTCAGCACTTCGAATTGCAGGCCGGAAGCCAGAGTGGTGATGCCTTCACGCTTGGCGTTTTCAGCCAGGAAAGCCAGGCCTTCGCCAGCAGCCGCTTCAGCTTTGGCAGCTGCTTCGGCTTGCATGATTTCGCGAATCACCTTGAAGCTCGCGGACATTTCTTCCTGGCCAACACGGCTTTCCTTGCCGGCGAAGGCATCGGTCAGACCGGCCAGGATCGCGTCCAGGCTAACGCCCGGTGGCGGGTTGTCGCGCAGTTGGTCGCCCAGCTGACGGCCAATACCGTAGCTGACGCGGGTTTCGTCGGTGGACAGATTTACTTCGGACATGACACTGCTCCGCTGTGCGGACGGCCCGGGAACTTGCCGTGCGTGCACAGCGCGTCCCGGAGCGCCCGGAACCAAAAGGGCCAGCAGACTAGCACAGATGACATCGTCCTGATGAGGGCTGTCAGTGATGCCAGGAGGAGCGGAAGGCGATAGGCACCTTCAGGCTTTCCCCGACGCTAGCACCCAGCCCGCACATTTCATCATGAACCGAGGCGTGAACGAGATTGAAGGGTAAGGACGGGAAGTCATGCAGCACTTGACGAGCATGCTCGACCGAGCGCACGTGGAACATATGGTCGTGGACATCGCTCAAGGGATACGCGGCACCATGCATGCGCGCCTCCAGCAGATAGATCCCGCCTTCCATGGAGATCAGGTTCAACTCATCGATTTTCCCTGCGATGGCATAAGCGCGTAGTTCAACAAGGTTCATGAAGGCACCTCAGACAATGGCGAGCCAAGACTACTTACAGGGATAGGCCCCGGCGCATCAAAGCACAAGCCAGCAACGCCACCGCCCGTCCGGTTCAACCATCTCCCCTTGTGGAAATCAGTGCTTGGTCAGTTTGTCCAGGTAGCCCATGGCGAAGGCCGACACGACGAACGTCATGTGGATGATCACGTACCACTTCAAATGCTCGGGATCGACGTTCTTGGCGTCCATGAAGATCCGCAGCAGGTGGATAGAGGAAATCGCCACGATGGAAGCGGCCACTTTCATCTTCAGGGAAGATGAATCCATGGTGCCCAGCCAGTTGAGCTTTTCCTTGTGGTCATCGATGTCCAGTTCAGAAACGAAGTTCTCGTATCCGGAAATCATCACCATCACCAGCAAACCGCCCACCAGCGCCATGTCGATCAGCGACAGCAGCACCAGGATCAAGTCCGATTCCGCCATCGAGAACACGTTGGGGATAACGTGGAAAACTTCCTGGAAGAACTTCAGCGCCAGCGCCAAGAGCCCAAGCGACAACCCGAAATAGATCGGCGCCAGCAGCCAGCGGGAGGCGTACATTGCATTTTCGATAAAGCGTTCCATTGAATCTCACACAGGACTGGAAATGGCCGCGAGTATATCAGCCCGCTGTTACACCCAGAAACCATTGAAAAATCCGCCACCTGCGCGCGTGTCCCAAATTTTTTCTGCTAGTGTCCAAGCTATTGACCGCTCAGCGACATCGGACAGGAAGACTGGAAAATGGATGTGCGATTGCCTTTAACGAGTGCCGGCATTTGCCTGACGTTGCTGATGAGCGGCTGCTCGCCAAGCGAGGACAAGCATCAGGTCAGCCTCGAGGAAAAAACCGCGCAGTTCGAACAATCGCTGGATCAGATCCAGGACCCAAAACTCAAGGACGCCGTCTCCGAGCTCGGCGGCTCACTGCTGTTGCTCGAACGTGCGCAACTCAAGCTCGACAGCAAACCGGTGGACACCGAATACGGCGAAGACGCTCTCGCCGTGCTCAAGCACTACCCGACGCCCCAAGTCCTGGTCGACACCTACATCAACGGCCTGTTCGTATTGCACAAGGATTCCAGCTCCGATTACCTGACCGACCTGCAACCGGTATTCCCGTTCAACTTCAATATTCCAGCGGCGTTCCTTTTCCCCCATGGCCTGGAATGGCAATCGGTGACGCTGAGCAATAAACGCGTCATCCCCTTCCAGCCCGAATGGTCGGAAACCGATCCCGGTATTCAGCTCAGCCCGTCGAGTTCCAACCTGACCAATCCCGACGACCTGACGGTGACCTACCCTTTCATCGACGGCCTGGATGTCGACAAGAAGAACCAGCCGCAACCGGTGAGCCTGCAAGGCAAAGTTGAAGTGATCGCGCCCCGCCGGCTCTACAGCTTCGACTTGACCAAAAAGGACGTCGGCCAGACCCGCACCAACGACAACCTCAGCGTCACCCTGTTGAACCTTGGAAAGAACTACGCCGAAATCGAGTACAACAACAGCGCACCAGAAGCCCCTGAGGTCGGTGAAACTCCGTTGAACCCATTGATCGTCCAGGCCAAGGACAGCACCGGGCAATTTCTCTCGCGCTCCGGTTCGATCAATGAAACCGCCACGCAAATTGCCTTCTACCAAAAACAATTGGCGAAAATGCAGCAACAGAAAACCTGGAGCGAGGCGTTCGAAAAACAGCTCAATGACGAACAGCGTACGTTCGAGCAGCAGCAGGGCCAGCATTATTCCAAGGTGTACTTCAACGGGCCGATCGAGACCCTTGAAGTCAGCCTGCTGGATTTCTCGACCGCAACCGTCACACGCAAGGACTTGAACTTGCCGGTACGTCGCTTCGACCCACACACCACGGAAAAAGCCGTGCAGCCGCTGACCTTGCCGGTGGTGGTGTATGACGATCAGACGCCCATCTGGCTCAAGGGCGCGACACTGAGTGAGGAACAGCTGAAAAAAAGCATCAACGTCAATCAGTCGGTGGAGGACCCGAGCGCCGCGCGCATCGAATTCGATCACCCCAGAAGCTTCAACGACGAGTTGCTCGGCACGTCATTCAGCCCCGGCGATAGCCCGGTCAGTTTCTTTACCGCGGACAGCAATGGCAAGCGCGATGAGCCGATCGAACTGCCACCGGAGGCCTATCAGGTCGACCCCTTGCGCGGCACGATCACCTATGACCTGAACCTGTTTCCGCAAACGCCGGCGTTCGCCGTGGGCTCCATGCCGCTGTTCCTGGCCACGGTCGACAAGCAAACGCTCGACGCACAGAAATTGCCCAAGGGGCTTGAGCTCAAAGGCAATGCGCTGGTAGTGGATGCGAAACTGTTTCCTGCGCAGGACTGGCGTTTTTTCGCCAAGGACAACAGCGGGAACTACCTGAAGGAGATCCTTGCGGTCACCCATGACGCCAGCGCCGACGGGCCGGCGTTATTTGACGTGCATTACTTCTATGGCCAGCCCACACGTCTGGAAAGTTATCAGCGAACCGACCTCACCACTGTGCAATATGGCTTCGAGGTCAAACTGGCCAAGGCTGATCTGAGCCAACTCGATCAATAATCCATCAATGCTCGAAGCCACCCAGATTGCGGCAACGGCCGCCGTTGATTTCCCGCAGTTGCGCTTGCAGGTGCAGGCACCAGATTTGTGGATCATCGGCCAGTTCGTAGCCGTGCAGCGTCAGGCTTTCAACGATGGTATCGAGAATTGATTCAGCCACGAAAGGGCCATGAAACGGGCCTTGTGCCTTGATGGCTGAAGGTTGCTCGCCAGCCATTCCGGCGGCGAAGAGCAAGGTCCACATGCCCGTATCTCCCGCCAAAGGACGGATGGCACACTCGATACGGGTCACTAGGCCCAGGCATTGACGGGTGAGGCAGAGGTTGCGCGACATGGCGGCGACCCTCGGTAGATCCGGTATTCAGCCCCCGTGGGAAGGCTGTTTCGATCCTGTGATGGCTGTCGATATCCTTGAACCAGAGAATAGAAGAAAAGTCTGGCCCGCACGCCAGGCGAGACCAGAAGGCGCCGAATGGTCATAGTGTGAATATTGACGCCAGAGTGATGGCACTTTTTGAATGCAACGCCGAACGAAATGTGGGAGCGGGCTTGCTCGCGAAAGCGGTGTGTCAGTCAACTTACCTGTTGAATGAAGAACCGTATTCGCGAGCAAGCCCGCTCCCACAGTGGGTCGAGGTGACCTCAGGAATGCATCAGGCAGGCTTGGCCTCGACCAACGCTTCCTGCGCCGCTTCTTTCTCGGCTTCCTTGAGGTCTTCCTCGCTGATCATTTCCGCGATCACCCGCAGGCGCTCCACCACCCGCGCATTGACGCTGCCTTCAGGGAATTCGCCATTCTCATCCGGCGCACCCGCCGGCTCGCCGACCAACAGGCTCAGCGCCTCGTCCGCCTGACGCACCGCGTAAACATGGAACTGCCCTGCGCGCACGGCAGCCAGCACCTTCTCGTCGAGCATCAAGGTGGCAACGTTCGCGTGCGGAATGATCGCACCTTGCTTGCCGGTCAGCCCGCGCGCTTCGCAGAGGCGGAAGAAGCCTTCGATCTTCTCGTTGACCCCGCCCACGGCCTGCACTTCGCCGAACTGGTTGATCGAACCGGTGATCGCAAAGCACTGCTTGAGCGGAGTTTTCGACAACGCCGAAATCAACGTACAAGCCTCTCCCAACGACGCACTGTCGCCATCGACATAACCGTAGGATTGCTCCAGGGCGATGCTCGCGGAAATCGCCAGCGGGAATTCCTGGGCGTAACGACTGCCCAGATACCCGGTGAGGATCATCACGCCTTTGGAGTGAATCGGCTGCCCGAGGTTGACCTCGCGCTCGATGTCGACGATGCCGCTGCCGCCCGGATAAACCGTGGCAGAAATCCGCGCCGGCACACCGAAAGCCGAGTCACCGACTTCCAGCACCGTCAGGCCGTTGCACTTGCCGACCGCCGCGCCATCGGTATCAATCAGGATGATTCCGGCCAGCATGTCATCGAGAATCCGCGCCGAGACGCGCCCGGTACGGGTGGCCTTGGCCTTGAGCGCACGCTCGATGTGCCCGGCGTCGGTCATTTCGTCGCCCGCCAGGTGGCGAATGAAATCCGCCTCGCTGACCAGCTGGAACAGATCGCCGATGCGCGCCGACAAACGCCCTTGGTGTTCAGCCAGACGCGCGCTGTATGTGGCCAGACGTGCGACGGCATCTGCCGTCAACGGCGCCATCCCTTCTTCAGAGGTGCGGGTTTTGAGCAACTGGGCGAACTGCTCCAGGCTCTCGTCGACCATCGGGATGTCTTCATCGAAGTCCACCAAGACGCGGAACATCTCCTGGAAGTCCGGATCAAGGTCTTGCAGCGTGTAATACAGCTGACGGGCACCAATGATGATGACTTTGACCGCCAACGGAATGTGTTGCGGCGTCAGGGTCACGGTGGCCAGTCGACCCAGCTCACCCAACGGCGATTCCATTTTCAGCTTGCGCGACTGCAGGGCGCGCTTGAGCGCATCCCAGACGAACGGCTCACTGAGCATTTTTTCCGCTTCAAGGATCAGGAAGCCGCCATTGGCCCGGTGCAAGGCGCCCGGTCGCAGTTGCCGATAGGTCGTGTACATCGCGCCCTGATCGGTGCTGTATTCGATGCGGCCAAACAGGTTTTCGTACGTCGGGTGGGGTTCGAACACCACCGGCGCACCGCCGCTGGCCGTATGCCCGACCACCAGGCTCGGCGCGTATTGCTCTTCCAGCAGTTTGCGGGCAATGGCGTCGGTCTTGCTGTCGTCCACCAGTTGCTCGACCACGGTCTTCAACAGGTAAACCTGCATCGCTTGCAGGTAACCGCAAACGGCTGCGTTCTCGGCGTACTTCTCCGACAACGGCGACAACAGTGGCTGCAAGGCCAGGGTGATGGTTTCTTCGTTGAGGTGGCGCAGTTGATTGCTCGACTCACGCTTCCATTGCGGCAGGCTGGCGAGTTCCTCGTTCAGACGCTCTTCCAGGCCGGAAATATCCTCGTGGAATCGCTCGCGATCGGCTTCCGGCAACTGGGCGAACTCCGCCTCATCCAGCGCCTTGCCTTCGCTCATCGGGGTAAACGCGATGTTGCTGGCGTCGCGATAAAGCGCGACTTCTTTCTCAAGAGCCAGGCGCTCGATGACGTCCAGCGCCTTGTCGTAGCGCTGATTGAAGGCGCGGTCGATAGCGCTTTTCTTCTGCTGGTAGGACGGGTGTTCAAACACCGCCGGAAAGGTCGCCAGCAGGTTATCGATCAAGCCGTTTATGTCGCCGATGAAGGCACCGGCGGTGCCCGACGGCAGTTCCAGGGCGCGCGGCTCGCGCGGTTCATCGAAATTGTTGACGTAGACCCAGTCCGCCGGGGTCTGCAGGCGCTTGCCTTCGGCTTTCAGGTAGCGTTTGACGAACGAGAACCGGCCGGTGCCAGGCTCACCCATGACGAACACGTTGTAACCGGGGCGTGGCATGGCCACACCGAACTGCAAGGCTTCGACCGCACGTTCCTGGCCAAGCACACCGCGGAAGGGCTCCAGATCATTGGTGGTAGAGAAGCTGAACTGTTCAGCGGAAAACGGACGGGTCAGCGCTTCGGGCGCTAGACGCAAGCTGGCAGCAACAGGATCAGGCATCGGGCTTCCTTACATCAGGCGGGGCAGATAGCGGCATTCTGGCGCTGCCCACACCCCACTTGCAAGGCGCGCCTCCTGCCAAAGCATAGACAAACAGCCATCCCCCAGTGGGCCGGGGCCAAATCAATGATTTCGGCAAATGTTTTGCAAAAAATCACGGAACCCCGTGATCGTGCCTAAACTCCAAACTGCGCGGCTGGACTAATAACCGGCCCAATTGGCGCCGACACGGGCCAAAACCCCTTGTCCATCGGTATGCACACTAAGAGAACATAGCTATGAAACGGATTCTTCTCGGTACTCTCTTCACCGTTGTATCCCTCAACGCCATGGCGCAAGCCCCAGGCGGGCCGGATTGCGGTTGGGGCAACATGCTGTTCGAAGGTCAGCGTGGCACCCCGGCTCACTTCATGGCCTCCACCACCAACGGCACCTCCGGCAACGCAACCTTCGGTATGACCTCCGGCACCAACGGCTGCGCAACGAATGCGTCGCTGACCTACGGCGGCAAATCCTGGTTTGCCATGAATGGCATGATGAACGAGCTCTCCGAAGACATGGCCAAAGGTCAGGGCGAAGCGCTGACCACTTACGCCGTGGTACTGGGCGTGGCGCCGGAAGACCGTGCGCATTTCGCCGCCGTCACTCACGAGCACTTCCAGCAAATCTTCAGCAAGGCTGACGTGACCGCTGAAGACGTGCATACCAACACCCTGGCCGTTCTGAAGAGCGATCCGCGTCTGGCCAAGTACGCCACTCAAGCTTAAGCTCGAAGCGCCCGCTCCTTTCGGGGAGCGGATTTATTTTTTTGACCCGTCCCTCCTTGGGTCTTTGTTTTTTTCGACTTAAGTTGCCCACTATGCTCAAACGCCTTGCCTGGCTGGCGCTCTGTGTCTGCGCCCCGCTGTCCGCCGCGCCACACATCGACCCTCAACGTTTGCAGCAACTGGCCAACGACCCCTTCTGGATTTCCCTGGGCCACTACGAAACCGCCAAGCTCGGCGGCTGGCGCAGCTATGTCAGCGACAAGAAATTCTTCCTCGCGCCCGACGGCAACGAGCACCCCGACCACGAATTGGCCGCCACAGTGCAAGCGTTGTACGCCCCGGCCAGTGCCGGCGAGCACCACGCCCAATGCGTTTACCCGGCCCGTACCCGCTGGCTGAAAGCACAGCTCAACCTGAGCGATCTGCCGACACTGGACTGCAGCGAATTCAAGCAATGGTTCAAGGACGTCTCGCCCCACAGTGCGGTGATGATTTTCCCGGCGGCGTATTTGAACAGTCCGTCATCGATGTTCGGCCACACGTTGCTGCGCATCGACCAGGCCGATGTACAGAGCGACCACACGGCCCTGCTCAGTTACGCGATCAACTTCGGCGCCTACATCGAAGGTTCGGACAACAGCATCCTCTATGCCTGGAAAGGCTTGATGGGTGGCTATCCAGGACTGTTCGCACTGGTGCCCTACCAGGAAAAACTCTCGGAATACCGCAGCCTCGAGAACCGTGACTTGTGGGAATACCGGCTGAACCTGACGCAGGAAGAAACTGCACGTATGGTCGAGCACGTCTGGGAGCTGAAGCAGATCAAGTTCGACTATTTTTTCTTCGACGAAAACTGCTCCTACCGCCTTCTGGAATTGCTGCAAGTGGCTCGACCCAGCCTGCGACTGACCGAGCAATTCCCGCTGACTGCGATTCCGACCGACACCGTCAAAGCCGTGAAGGAAGCCGGTCTGGTGCAATCCATTCAATATCGCCCGTCGCGCGAGCGTGAGTTGTTGAGTCGTGCCGAGCCGTTGAACCCTGAAGAACAGCAATGGGTGCTGAAAGTCAGCGCCGATCAGAAGCAGCTACAGGAACCTGCGTTCAAGGCGCAACCCAAGGCTCGCCAGGCGCTGATCATCGATGCGGCCTATCGTCTTGAGCGCTACCGCGCCAATGGCCAGGAACGTGACCCGGCTCGGGCTCAGCGCAGTTTCGAACTGCTGCGGGCGATCAACCAGAACCCGGCACCGGAACTGGACATCCCGCAACCCGGACTGCCCGAGGACGGCCATGAATCCCGCACTTGGCAGGCCGGCCTCGGCACCCGCGGTGACAAGGCGTTTGGCGAGTACGGCTTGCGCATGGCCTATCACGATCTCAACGATAACGCTGAGAGTTTCCCGCTCGGCGCCCAGATTGAAATCCTGCAAATGAAACTGCGCCAGTACGAAGGCAATCACTGGCAATTCCAGCAGCTGGATCTGGCGACGATTCGCTCCCTGACCCCGCGCAACGAGCTGCTGCAACCGCTGTCGTGGCAGGTAACGGGCGGCCTGGAGCGGGTGCCGGGCAAGCATGACGACGAAACCCTGGTCAGCCACGTCAATGGCGGTGGGGGCGGCACCTGGCAACTGGGCGAGGACATGCTCGGTTTTGCGCTGGGCACGGTGCGCGTCGAGCACAACAATGACTTCGCCGAATTCATCGCCCCGGCGGCGGGTTTCAACACCGGTGTGCTATGGAAAAACCCGCTGGGTAATTTCAGCCTGGAGACCAAGGGCGACTTCTTCACCAATGGCGAAGTGCGCCGCAACATCAGTCTGAATCAGCAATGGGAACTGTCGCGCAACCTGGGCCTGCGCCTGAGCGCCCAGCGCGACTTCAGCCACCTCGCCACCCCCGAGAACGAAGTGATGCTTGAAGTGAAGTGGTATCACTATTGACCCGAACCCAGCGCAAAACACTGTAGGAGTGAGCCTGCTCGCGATAGCGGACTGTCATTGAGCATTGATGTCGACTGTCACACCGTCATCGCGAGCAGGCTCACTCATACAAGGGGCTCGGAGTTATCCAACAGATCCATCACAGGCCTTTCACACACGCCTCACGAATCCACTTCTAGACTTCCCTTATAGGCCGTTGCACGGCCCGGGAGCTTGAGATGTGGCGGTGCGTGGCAGTCATAGGTGTGTTGATGTTGATCGCAGGTTGCCAGACAACCCACGAAGAGTTGATCTCCAAGGGTTATCCACCGGCATTCGCCGACGGCTTCGATGACGGTTGCAGCAGTGGCCGGCAAGCCGCCGGGGCAATGAGTGGCGAATTTCGCAAAAACGTCCCGCGCTATCTCAAGGACAAGCAGTACGCCGAAGGCTGGAGCGATGGCTTTCGTCAGTGCCAGGCCATGCTTGAAAACCAGGACCGCGAGGACTATCGCAGCCACCACTGGGATGACCGGGACAAAGCCTGGCAGCAACAGAAAGACCAGGACGCCGCCCGTGCCTATCACTCGCCATGAGTCGTTTGCAGACATCCACCGAAACTAAAAGCCTGCAACCATGGCCCAAACCCTATAACGGGAGAAGACCATGAGCCGGGCATTCGTCAACGAAGATAACGCCGCCGAGCAAGCCGATCAGCCGGTTGAACGGCAGGTCAGCACGCAACCCAACTACGTCACGCCGGCGGGGCTTGCGCAGTTGCAGGTAAAAGTCGCCGAGGTGCAAAACCTGATCAATGAACAGAGCGCCAAAGGTGATCTGGCCGACAAACAGCGCCAGGCCGACCTTGAGCGTGACTGGCGGTATTTCAATCAGCGCCTGCAAAGCGCTCAGCTGGTCGTGCCGGCCTCCTCGACCCACAAGGTACAGATTGGTGCCTGGGTGACCTTTGCCGATGAACAGGGCAACGAGCAGCGTGTGCAGTTGGTGGGTGAGGATCAGGCGGATGCGGCCAGCGGGTTGATCAATTGGGGCTCGCCGTTGGGGCGGGCGTTGCTGGGTGCGCAGGTGGGGGATGAGGTGGTGTGGAAGCGGCCGGTTGGGGATTTGGTGATTGAGGTTTTGCAGATAGATATTGAGTGACCATCAGGCCGCCTTCGCGAGCAAGCCCGCTCCCACATTGGGCTTGTGAACGCCACAGATCAAATGTGGGAGCGGGCTTGCTCGCGAAAGTCGCACCACGGTGTCACTGAATGCCCATAAAAAAACGGAGCCCCGAAGGCTCCGTTTTTCATGCAACCAACCCGATATCAGGCCAGTTTCTTGTGCCGTACACGATGCGGCTGGGTAGCCGCTTCGCCGAGGCGCTTGCGGCGGTCGGCTTCGTATTCGGTGTAGTTACCTTCGAAGAACACCGCTTGCGAGTCGTCTTCGTACGCCAGGATGTGGGTCGCGACGCGGTCAAGGAACCACCGATCGTGAGAGATCACAATGGCGGCGCCCGGGAAGTCCAGCAGGGCTTCTTCCAGGGAACGCAGGGTTTCAACGTCGAGGTCGTTGGACGGTTCGTCGAGCAGCAGGACGTTGCCGCCCTCCTTCAGGGTCAGGGCCAGGTGCAAGCGACCGCGCTCACCACCGGACAGGTCCTTGACGAACTTCTGCTGATCGCCGCCCTTGAAGTTGAAGCGACCGACGTAAGTACGCGACGGGATCTCGTAGTTGCCGATGCGGATCTGGTCGGAACCGTCGGAGATTTGCTGGAACACAGTCTTGCTGCCGTCCAGGTCTTCGCGGCTCTGATCGACGCACGCCAGTTGCACGGTTTCGCCGACTTCGATGCTGCCCGAATCCGGTTGTTCCTTGCCCATCAGCATGCGGAACAGGGTCGATTTACCGGCACCGTTACCGCCGATCACGCCAACGATGGCGCCTTTAGGCATGGAGAACGACAGGTTGTCGATCAACACGCGATCGCCATAACCCTTGGAGACGTTCTTGAATTCGATGACCTTGTCGCCCAGGCGTGGACCGGCCGGGATGTAGATCTCGTTGGTTTCGCTGCGCTTCTGGAATTCCTGCGATTGCATTTCTTCGAAGCGTTGCAGACGTGCCTTGGATTTCGACTGGCGGGCCTTGGCGCCTTTGCGCACCCACTCCAGTTCTTCCTTCATGGCTTTTTCGTGAGCCGATTGCTGCTTGGATTCAGCGGCCAGACGATCGGACTTGGCTTCAAGCCAACCCGAATAGTTGCCCTCGTACGGAATACCGGCGCCGCGGTCGAGTTCCAGAATCCAGCCGGCAACGTTGTCCAGGAAGTAACGGTCGTGCGTGATCGCTACCACGGTGCCCGGGAAGTCGTGCAGGAAGTGCTCCAGCCAGGCGACGGAATCGGCGTCCAGGTGGTTGGTTGGTTCGTCGAGCAGCAGCATGTCTGGGGCCGACAGCAACAAGCGGCACAGGGCCACACGACGCTTTTCACCACCGGACAGGAATTCGACCTTGGCATCCCACGCTGGCAGGCGCAGCGCATCGGCGGCGACTTCCAGTTGGCGATCCAGGTTATGACCGTCGCTGGCTTGCAGGATGGCTTCGAGCTTGGCCTGTTCTGCCGCCAGTTTGTCGAAGTCGGCATCTTCTTCAGCGTAAGCCGCGTAGACCTCGTCCAGGCGCGCCTGGGCGTTCTTGATCACGCTGACCGCTTCCTCGACCACTTCACGCACGGTCTTGGTCGGGTCCAGGATCGGTTCCTGTGGCAGGTAGCCGATGTTCAGCTCCGGCATCGGACGGGCTTCGCCCTCGAACTCGGTGTCAACGCCGGCCATGATTTTCAGCAGCGTGGACTTACCCGAACCGTTGAGGCCGAGTACGCCGATCTTGGCGCCAGGGAAGAACGACAGAGAAATGTTTTTCAGGATTTCCCGCTTCGGCGGAACAACTTTGCCCAGCCGATGCATGGTGAAGACGTATTGAGCCATGGAGAACCTTGGGTCAGTGACAGATGAATGATTGGAGCGCAGGCGAAGCCTGGCCAGACCGTGCGCGTCGTCCAGATGATAGCTATCAATCCGTGCGCGCTGAAAAAGTCTGATTTTAGGAGCTGGAACGCTCCCGCGTAACCGGCAAAGCTACCTGAATGACGGAAGGCAGTCCAGCCGACAGGGACTGGCACTTCGCCACAACTCAAGGCATGCTAGCCGCCCTTCGGGCGTCAGGCTTATAGTGCACGTCGCGCCAGTCCAGTCAAACCGCAGGATTCCAGTTTGCCTAATGCCACTCCGCCCGTTTCCGTGAGCGCCCCCAGTCCTGCGACCGGCTCGCCCCTGCGCGGAACCTTGAAAGGCGCACTGGCCACCCTCGTCCTGTTGCTGCTCGCGCTGCTGTTCTGGCAGTTGCTCGATCAACTCGGCGAAACCCAGAAACACCAGCGCCAATACACCATCGACTACACCGCCGACCTGGCCGCGCAAGTCAGCCTGAACATGGCGCTCAACGCCCAGATCGCTCTCAACCTGCTACCGATCGTCGAACAACCGCAAAGCGCCGACGAACAACAGGCGTTGCTGCGCAAACTGCAACAGTCATTGCCCGAGCTGCGCAGCCTGGCGTTGCTCAGCCCCTCCGGAAAAATCATCAGCGACAGCGCCGCCGACAGTCAGGACGCCGACTACCTGAGTGATCTGGTGCGGCGCAGTCACGCCCAGGCGCACTATTTCAGTAATGCCGATGACGGTTCCGTGGTGCATCTTCTATTGCATCAGGCCAGCGGCAGCACCCGAGGCTATTGGGCCCTGCGCCTGGCACCGACCTTTTTCTCGGCGTTGACCAAACAAAACGAAGCCGGCATCCGCCCGCTGTGGCTGGTGGAGAACCGGGTCAATCGCCAGATCATCAGCCGCGATGACGCGTTGCCCTCCAGCACACCGGCCGTGCTGACGCCGGATGAACTGGCCAGCAGTGTGCTGACCGTTCCCTTGAGCAGCAGCGACTGGCAACTGCGCGGATTGTTCGATCGGCAACGCGTGCTCGAAGACCTGCTGCCGGCCTTTATCGGCAAATGCCTGTTGGGCCTGGCACTCTCGTTGCTGCCTTTCATTGCGCTGCTGAACATGCGCCGGCGTCAACGCCAGGTGCACGAAGGCCGTCGACGCTATCAGGACATTTTTGAAGGCACCGGTGTTGCCCTCTGCGTGCTCGACGTTTCCGGGCTCAAGGGCGTTTTCGACAAAACGCACCTGCACAGCAACGAACAGCTACAGGCCTGGCTCGAGGCCCCGGAACAACGTCGGCAATTGCTTCGGGAGTTGCGCATCACCGAAGTCAACCAGGTTGCCCTGCAACTGCTTAACGTCAATTCCTGCGATCAAGCCTGGAACCTGCTGATCGATGGCAATCCGCTGGACGGCACGGCCATCGGCTATCAAGTGCTGGAGGCGGTGCTCAACCAGCAAAACCAGCTTGAGCTGGAAATCAAATTGCAGGGCGCCAATGAGCGCGATCAGCATTTGTGGCTGGTACTGCGCCTGCCCGCCGATCAGGACGACTATAAAGCGGTGATCCTGAGCATCACCGACATCACCAGCCGCAAGCTGATCGAGCTGTCGTTGCTGGAGCGTGAAGGGTTCTGGTCCGATGTGGTGCGCACCGTGCCGGATCACCTGTACGTGCAGGACGTGATCAGCCAGCGGATGATTTTCAGTAACCACCACTTGGGCCAGACCCTGGGTTACGACCGAACAGAACTGCATCAAATGGGTGAGTATTTCTGGGAAATCCTGCTACACCCCGAAGACGCCGATTTCTACCACCGTTCGCGCCAGACCCAGCGCCAGGCCGGTTACAGCCAATTGATGCAGTGCCAGCTGCGCTTCCGTCATCGCGACGGCAAATGGCGGCGGTTCGAGATTCGCGAACAGGCCCTGGCACGGGACAAGCACAATCAGGTCACACGCATCATTGGCGTGGCCAAGGACATCACTGATCAGATCGAAGCCAGCGAATCGTTGCGCGACAGCGAGCAGCGCTACCGGATGCTCGCCGAAAGCATCAGTGACGTGATTTTCTCCACCGACAGCAAGCTGTCGCTCAACTACGTCAGTCCCTCGGTGCAAGCCGTGCTGGGTTATGACGCGGAATGGATCTTCCAGAACGGCTGGCAATCGATCGTCGCCAACCCGCAACAATTGAGCGGCATCTTCACCCTGATGGACCGTGTCAGCAAAGCGCTGGATAAACCCGAGCAACTGGCGCTGCTACGCAGCCAGGTGCAGACCCAACTGTTCCTGTTCGATTGTCTGCGGGCCGACGGCCGCAAGATTCCCATCGAGCTGCGGCTGGTGCTGGTCTGGGACGAACATGGTGCGTTCGAAGGCGTACTCGGTGTCGGTCGCGACATCAGCCAGCAGCGCCGCGCCGAGAAAGATTTGCGCATGGCGGCAACGGTATTTGAGCACTCGACCTCGGCAATTCTGATCACCGACCCTGCCGGTTATATCGTTCAGGCCAACGAAGCATTCAGTCGCGTCAGCGGTTACGCCGTGGAACAGGTGCTCGACCAGTTGCCGAGCATGCTGACCGTCGACGAGCAGCAGGAAGCGCATCTGCGCTATGTGCTCAAGCAACTTCATCAGAACAACACCTGGGAAGGTGAAGTCTGGCTCAAGCGCCGCAACGGCGAACATTACCCCGCCTGGGTCGGCATCACGGCGGTCCTCGACGACGAAGGCGACCTGGCCAGCTATGTGTGCTTCTTCAGCGACATCAGCGAACGCAAGGCCAGTGAACAGCGGATTCACCGCCTCGCCTACTACGACGCCCTGACCCACCTGCCCAACCGCACGCTGTTCCAGGATCGCCTGCACACGGCGCTGCAATCGGCGGAACGACAGAAGTCGTGGGTGGTGCTGATGTTCCTCGACCTCGACCGTTTCAAACCGATCAACGACTCCCTCGGTCACGCTGCCGGCGACCGCATGCTCAAGGAAATGGCCACGCGCCTGCTCGGCTGCGTCGACGATGACGACACCGTGGCACGCATGGGCGGCGATGAGTTCACGTTGCTGCTGCAGCCGAAGGTCAACCGTGAAGTCGCCCTGAACCGGGCGATTCACGTGGCGGAACAGATTCTCGCCAGCCTGGTGAAACCGTTTGTGCTGGAAGGTCGCGAGTTCTTCGTCACGGCCAGTATCGGCATCGCCCTGAGCCCGCAGGACGGCAACGAACTCAGTCAGTTGATGAAGAACGCCGACACGGCGATGTACCACGCCAAGGAACGCGGCAAGAACAACTTCCAGTTTTATCAGGCGGACATGAACGCCAGCGCCCTGGAACGCCTGGAACTGGAAAGCGACTTGCGCCACGCCTTGGAACAGAACGAATTCGTGCTGTATTACCAACCGCAGTTCAGCGGCGATGGCAAACGCCTGACCGGTGCCGAAGCCTTGCTGCGCTGGCGTCATCCGCGACGCGGACTGGTGCCGCCGGGGGACTTCATTCCGGTGCTCGAAGAGCTCGGCCTGGTGGTGGATGTCGGCGACTGGGTGATCGGCGAAGCGTGCCGTCAGCTCAAGACCTGGCACCAGACCAAGGTGCGCGTGCCGAAGGTGTCGGTGAACATCTCGGCGCGGCAGTTCTCCGACGGCCAGTTGGGCACGCGGATCGCCAATATCCTCAAGGAAACCGGTCTGCCGCCGGCGTGCCTGGAGCTGGAACTGACCGAAAGTATCCTGATGCGCGAAGTCAGCGAGGCGATGCAGATGCTTGCCGGGTTGAAAAACCTCGGCCTGAGCATCGCGGTCGACGACTTCGGCACCGGTTATTCATCGCTCAACTACCTCAAGCAATTTCCGATCGACGTGCTGAAAATCGACCGCACGTTTGTCGATGGCCTGCCGTCCGGTGAACAGGATGCGCAAATTGCCCGGGCGATCATCGCCATGGCTCACAGCCTGAACCTGGCGGTAATCGCTGAGGGCGTGGAAACCCACGAACAACTCGACTTCCTGCGTGAGCATGGGTGCGATGAGGTTCAGGGGTATCTGTTCGGCCGGCCGATGCCGCCTGCCCGGTTTGAGGCGCAGTTCAGCAATGATGCGCTGTTCATGTTCGACTGAGATTTTGTGGTGCGGCGACCGGCCCCTTCGCGAGCAAGCCCGCTCCCACATTTAATCGCATTCTCCAGTGAGAACTCGGTTGAATGTGGGAGCGGGCTTGCTCGCGAAGGGGCCCTGACAGGCACCGCATATCTGGTCATGAAGCCCACTTGTCTGCGACATGATCTCCTTTCATATGCCATCTAAAAGCGGTTGGGTTAGAATGCCCCCCTTTTCTGCCCCCGATCCTTGAGGACCGCCATGTTCAGCCGTGATTTGACTATTGCCAAGTACGACGCCGATCTTTTTGCCGCCATGGAGCAAGAAGCTCAGCGCCAGGAAGAACACATCGAGCTGATCGCTTCGGAAAACTACACCAGCCCAGCGGTGATGGAAGCTCAAGGCTCGGTACTGACCAACAAGTACGCCGAAGGCTACCCGGGCAAGCGCTACTACGGTGGTTGCGAGTTCGTTGACATCGTCGAGCAGCTTGCAATTGATCGAGCCAAGGAACTGTTCGGCGCCGATTACGCCAACGTTCAGCCACACGCCGGTTCCCAAGCCAACAGCGCCGTTTACCTGGCCCTGCTGTCGGCTGGCGACACCATCCTGGGCATGAGCCTGGCACACGGTGGTCACCTGACCCACGGCGCCAGCGTTTCGTCCTCCGGCAAGCTGTACAACGCCATCCAGTACGGCATCGATGCCAACGGCCTGATCGACTACGACGAAGTCGAGCGTCTGGCGGTTGAGCACAAGCCGAAAATGATCGTGGCCGGTTTCTCTGCCTACTCGCAGATTCTGGACTTCCCGCGCTTTCGCGAGATCGCTGACAAAGTCGGCGCTTATCTCTTTGTTGATATGGCTCACGTTGCGGGGCTGGTCGCCGCTGGCGTCTACCCGAACCCGGTGCCATTCGCTGACGTCGTGACCACCACCACGCACAAGACCCTGCGCGGTCCACGTGGCGGCCTGATCCTGGCTCGCGCCAACGCCGACATCGAGAAGAAGCTGAACTCCGCGGTATTCCCGGGCGCCCAAGGCGGCCCGCTGGAGCACGTGATCGCCGCTAAAGCGATCTGCTTCAAGGAAGCCCTGCAGCCTGAGTTCAAGACCTACCAGCAACAAGTGGTGAAAAACGCCAAGGCCATGGCCGGCGTATTCATCGAGCGCGGTTTTGACGTGGTTTCCGGCGGTACCGAAAACCACCTGTTCCTGCTGTCGCTGATCAAGCAGGAAATCTCCGGTAAAGACGCCGACGCCGCTCTGGGCAAAGCGTTCATCACCGTGAACAAGAACTCCGTGCCAAACGACCCACGCTCCCCGTTCGTCACCTCCGGCCTGCGCTTTGGCACTCCGGCCGTGACCACTCGCGGCTTCAAGGAAGCAGAGTGCAAGGAACTGGCCGGCTGGATCTGCGACATCCTGGCTGACCTGAACAACGAAGCGGTGATCGACGCCGTTCGTGAGAAGGTCAAGGCCATCTGCAAGAAGTTGCCGGTATACGGCGCTTAATTGCACCGCTAGACCCGCAGCATGAAAACCGGCCAGCGATGGCCGGTTTTTTTTCGCCCGTGATTTTTTTCTACGGGCAGGGAATGTCCCTTTGGCGCATTTTTTGGACAGCCTGATGCCACTGACAGCGCTGGCAATTGCGCAGGTTGATGGATGGCTGGCGGGTTGTTGCGACTGACAGGTACATCAGGGGATTTGGGGGGGCCGTGGAGCGTAGGGATGAGGTGAAGGCGGTCGCCTTGCTGAGCCAGCATCTGGATCATTTGGAAGGGGCATTGCTGAGCTTAGGACCAACGCTCAGTCAGAATCGTGTTGCCGGTCAGGCCGCCTTCGCGAGCAAGCCCGCTCCCACAAGGGAATGCATTCCAAATGTGGGAGCGAGCCTGCTCGCGAAGAGGCCCTATCAGCCACCGAAAATATCAGGCCTGCGCCGCCACCCGCGCAAACCCCTCACGAATCTTCTCTTCCGGCAAATCATCGGCAATAAACACGATCACGCTTTCCCGCGCTTCGCCCTCCGCCCATTCCGTGTCCCAGTCGAATCCGTACAACTTCAGAACCCCCTGGAACACCATGCGTCGCGGCTCGCCGGCAATGTTCAACACGCCTTTGTAGCGCAGCAACTGCTTGCCATGGTCTTCCAGCAGTTCGTTCATGAACTCGCTGAGCTTGTCGATATCCAGCGGTTGGTCGGTACGCAGCACCAGGCTGGAGATACGGTCAATGGACGGTGCTTTGCTGACCGGACGCAAACTCACGCCACCGCCGAGGTCGGCATTCAGGTTAAAGCCGCGCACGTCGAGCAATTCGGCCAGGTCGATCTGGCCGTGATCGACCACGCGGATCGGTGCACGTCGGTTGATGCGGGTCAGGCGCTCACTCAGTGCGGTAAACGTCGGCTCGTCCACCAGATCGCGCTTGCTCAGCAGCAAGCGGTCGGCGAAACCGATTTGCGCCTGGGCAATGGTTTGGGTCAGGTGAGTCTCGGCGTGCGCGGCGTCCACCAGAGTGATGATGCCGTCGAGGATGTAGCGCTCGCGCAACTCTTCATCGATGAAGAAGGTTTGCGCCACCGGCGCCGGATCGGCAAGGCCGGTGCATTCGATCACCAGACGGTCGAAGGCGATGTCGCCGCTGTCCAGGCGTTCGAGCAACAGGTACAGCGCTTTGGTCAGGTCCGTGTGGATGGTGCAGCAGACGCAGCCGTTGGACAGGGTCATGACTTGGACCGGCTCGTCGCCCAACAGCTGGGTGTCGATACCGGCATCACTGAATTCGTTTTCGATCACGGCGATTTTCAGCCCGTGCTCGGCTTTGAGCAGGTGGCGCAACAGCGTGGTTTTGCCGGCGCCGAGGAAGCCGCTGAGGATTGTTACCGGGATGGGAGAGGACAAACGGTTTCTCCTGTTTTACAGAGTTAAAAAACAACACAAAACAAATGTGGGAGCGGGCTTGCTCGCGAAAGCGGTATGTCATTCAACATTGATGTCGACTGACACGGCCTCTTCGCGAGCAAGCCCGCTCCCACAGGGATTGCATCAACCTCGCTGTCGGATCAACAGCACTTCGGCCCACCCTTGCCACCGTAACGAGCTTCCTGGCGTTCGCGGAAGAACATCTCATAGCTCATCACCGGTTTGTCCGGGTGTTTGGTTTGCATATGCTCGACGTAGTTGTCGTAGTCGGGCATGCCGACCATCAGGCGCGCGGCCTGACCGAGGTATTTACCGAGGCGACTCAGGTCATTGAACATGTTTGCAATCCTCGATTACGCGTCTGGCAGGGCCTGGAATGGCGCTTCTTTATCCGTACGCTCTTTCGTACCCCAGGAGGCAATGCCGACCTTGAGTGCGTAGAACAGGATACTGAAGACCACGAACAGGAACAGCGCCGTCAGCGTTGCGTTGGTGTAGGCATTGAAGATCACGTGCTGCATCTGCGTAATGTCCTTGGCCGGGGCGAGGAGCTGACCGTTGGCCAGCGCATCGCTGTATTTCTTCGCCAGCGACAGGAAGCCGATCGCCGGGTTGGCGTCGAACAGTTTGATGAAGCCTGCGGTCACGGTGCAGATCAGCAGCCAGACCGCCGGCAGCATGGTCACCCAGATGTAGCGCTGGCGCTTCATTTTGATCAGCACAACCGTTGCCAACATCAGCGCGATACCGGCCAGCATCTGGTTGGAGATACCGAACAGCGGCCACAAGGTATTAATGCCGCCCAGAGGATCAATCACGCCCTGGTACAGCAACCAGCCCCACATCGCCACGCAACCCGCGGTGGCGATCAGGTTGGCGGTCCAGGATTCGGTCCGCTTCAGCGCCGGCACGAAGGAGCCGAGCAAATCCTGAAGCATGAAGCGACCGGCACGGGTACCGGCATCAACCGCCGTCAGGATGAACAGTGCTTCGAACAGGATCGCGAAGTGGTACCAGAACGCCATGGTGTTTTCACCCGGCAGGACACTGTGCAGGATCTGCGCGATACCCACCGCCAGGGTCGGCGCACCGCCGGCACGGGCCAGGATAGTGGTTTCGCCGATGTCATGGGCCACCGCTTGCAGGGCTTCCGGGGTAATCGCAAAACCCCAGCTGCTGACGGTTTGCGCGACCGCCACGATGTCACCACCGACGACAGCAGCCGGGCTGTTCATCGCAAAGTACACGCCCGGCTCGATCACCGAGGCGGCAACCATGGCCATGATGGCAACGAAGGATTCCATCAACATCGCGCCGTAACCGATGTAACGGGAATTGACTTCGTTATCCAGCAACTTCGGCGTGGTGCCGGAAGAGATCAACGCGTGGAAACCCGAGACCGCGCCGCAGGCAATGGTAATGAACAGGAACGGGAACAACCCGCCCTTCCACACCGGCCCGGTGCCGTCGATGAACTGGGTCAGCGCCGGCATTTTCAGCTCGGGCATGGTCACCAGAATGCCGATTGCCAAGGCGACGATGGTGCCGATTTTCAGGAACGTCGACAGGTAGTCACGCGGCGCCAGGATCAGCCACACCGGCAATACCGCGGCTACAAAACCGTAGCCGATCAGCATCCAGGTAATTTGAATCCCGGTGAAGCTGAACGCCTTGGCCCACACCGGATCAGCCGCAATCTGCCCACCGAGCCAGATCGAACCGAGCAGCAACGCCACGCCGACCACGGAGATTTCACCAATGCGACCCGGGCGGATGTAGCGCATGTAGATGCCCATGAACATCGCAATCGGGATGGTCGCCATCACCGTGAAAATGCCCCACGGACTTTCGGCCAGGGCTTTCACCACGATCAGCGCCAGCACCGCAAGGATGATGATCATGATCAGGAAGCAGCCAAACAGCGCGATGGTGCCGGGGATGCGGCCCATTTCTTCACGGACCATGTCGCCCAGGGACCGGCCATTGCGGCGGGTCGACATGAACAACACCATGAAGTCCTGAACGGCACCGGCCAGCACTACGCCAGCAATCAGCCACAATGTGCCGGGCAGATACCCCATCTGCGCCGCCAACACCGGCCCGACCAGCGGCCCCGCGCCAGCGATGGCCGCGAAGTGGTGCCCGAAGAGGATGTGCTTGTTGGTTGGAACGTAGTCCAGACCGTCATTATTGAGTACGGCGGGAGTAGCCCGTCGCGGGTCGAGTTGCATCACATTGTTCGCGATGAACAGACTGTAGTAGCGATACGCGACCAGATAAATGGCCACGGCAGCGACCACAATCCACAAGGCGTTGATCGCCTCACCACGGCGCAATGCCACCACACCCAGGGCGCACGCACCGACGATTGCCAGCAGCAGCCAGGGTAAATGGCGTAGCAGGCTATTATTATTTTTCATTTTATGATTCCAGCCAGAGTGGACAAGAAAGACAGCCACCCCGAGTTTAGCTCTCCTGACGGCAAAGGCCATACCCCGACATTGGTCTAGACACCCGCCTGCGCTGGCAGGCTTTAATAATGCGGGTCTATAGTCAGCGTACCTTTCCGAGGATTGCGCCATGAGCGAACACGCAGCCGACCGCCGCCGCTTCAAACGTATCGCGTTCGATGCCAAGACCGAGCTGAGCCAGGGGGAGTACATCTGGCCTGTGAAGTTGATTGATCTATCGCTCAAGGGGCTGTTGGTCGAGAAGCCCGAGCCGTGGCTGGGTAATCGGGAGCATCACTTTTGCGTCGATATTCGTCTGACGCCTGAAGTCGCGATCAAGATGGATGTGCTACTGACCCACGATGATCATGGCCAACTGGGCTTTGTCTGCAAACACATCAGCCTGGAATCGATTGAACGCCTGCGGCGGTTGATCGAACTCAACCTGGGTGACCCGCAAGTGCTGGAACGTGAGCTGGGCGCCCTGATCGAAGTCTGAACCCACCACAAACCCACTGTGGGAGCGAGCCTGCTCGCGAAAGCGGTATGCCTGTCGACTTAAATGTTGAATGTCAGACCGCATTCGCGAGCAGGCTCGCTCCCACAGGGATTGTGGATTATTCGAATAAAGCGTCGAGGGCCTGTTCCAGTCGGGTGACGGCAATAATCTGCAACCCCGGCGGTGCCTCTTTCGGCGCGTTGCCCTTGGGCACGATGGCGCGCTTGAAGCCGTGCTTGGCGGCTTCTTTGAGGCGTTCCTGGCCGCTAGGCACCGGGCGCACTTCGCCTGACAGGCCGACTTCGCCAAACACCAACAGATCATGGGGCAATGGCCGGTTGCGCAAACTGGACATGACGGCCGCCATCAATGCCAGGTCAGACGCGGTCTCCAACACCTTCACGCCACCGACCACGTTGAGAAACACGTCCTGATCATGGGTCGGAATGCCGCCGTGACGGTGCAGGACCGCCAGCAACATCGCCAGGCGATTCTGATCCAGCCCCAGCGTGACCCGGCGCGGGTTGGCCAAATGGCTGTCGTCCACCAAGGCCTGGACTTCCACCAGCATCGGCCGTGTCCCTTCCCACGTCGCCATGACCACACTGCCAGGGACTTCTTCCTGAGCGCGTGTGAGAAAAATCGCCGACGGGTTGGAGACTTCCTTCAGTCCCTTGTCCGTCATGCCGAACACACCCAATTCGTTGACCGCGCCGAAACGGTTTTTGACCGCACGCAGCAAACGCAAACGCCCATCGGATTCGCCTTCGAAATACAGCACGGTATCGACCATGTGCTCCAGCACACGGGGACCAGCCAGTGCGCCTTCCTTGGTCACGTGACCGACGAGAAAAATCGCGGTGCCACTCTGCTTGGCATAACGCACCAGCAACGCCGCACTCTCGCGCACCTGAGAGACACCGCCCGGTGCCGATTGCAGTTGTTCGGTGAAGATCGTCTGGATCGAGTCGATCACCATGACCTTGGGCTTTTCCACCCGGGCCGTGGCGATGATGGTTTCGATGCAGGTTTCGGTCATCACCCGCAGTTGGTCCTGCGGCAAGCCCAGCCGGCGGGCGCGCATGGCCACTTGTTGCTGCGATTCTTCGCCGGTGACGTACAGCGCCGGCATGCTCTTGGCGAGGTTGCACAAGGTTTGCAACAAGATGGTCGACTTACCGATGCCCGGGTCACCGCCGATCAGCACCACCGAACCGTCGACCAAGCCACCGCCCAGCACCCGATCGAGTTCACTGGAGGCTGTGGAAAAACGCGGGATTTCTTCGACACTGACTTCGGCCAGGGTCTTGATCTGGGCCTGCTGGCCGGTCCAGCCGGTGCGACCGCTGGGGGCGGCGGCGCCACCGCTTTCCACCATGGTTTCGGTCAGCGTGTTCCAGGCCCCGCACTCGCCGCACTGGCCGGCCCACTTGGGGAAGGTTGAGCCACACTCGGTGCAGCCGTACATGCGCTTGGCCTTGGCCATCTGAACTCCCGGCAAAAACCGCGATGATAGCTCAGCTGACGTCAATCAGCGCGGCGCGGCGGTACGGATTTCGCCGTTGGCCAGACGCGTGGCACTGTTGCCCAACGGATCTTCGGCCTCCAGGTCCGCGCCTTTGGCCTTGAGTGCGTCGAGCAGTTCGGCACGCTTGAACAATCCGGCGTACATCGCAGCCGTTTGCCCCGCGCCGTTGCGTTGGTCGGGACTGCAATCGGTCGCCAACAAGGTTCGGGCAATCTGCACTTCCCCTTTGAAAATCGCCCCCATCAATGCCGTGTTGCCTCGCTGGTCCTGAGCACAGGCATCCGCGCCGGCGGTGAGCAAACGCTCCACTGCGGCGGTCTGGCCGTGATAGGCCGCCAGGATCAGCGCGGTGTATCCCTGACTGTCGCGAGTGTCGAGTGAGTAGCCAGCTTCAATGAACGTGTCGAGCATGGGCACATCGCCACGGCGGGCGGCGTCGAAGTAGTAATCCTGCAGTTGAGCAGACAGCGCCGCCGAGTCGTCGCGGGGGGTGGAAAAGGCACTGGTCGAGAGCAACGCCAGCCACACAAACAGATAAATACGCATCGCAAACTCCTTGGCTAGACGGGACCTCACCGGAGGTCCCGCTTTTCAGGCAAACGCGGTCAGTCAACCAGGTTGGCCGCCAGCGCTTTGACCCGGCTCAGGTCACCCTTGGCCACCTTGGTCACGCCTGTCCCGTATTCCGGATCGGCTTTGTAGAGGAACGACAGGATGATGTGCTTGCTCTCGTCATCGGTTGTCGCAAGCGAACCACCAAAACTCTCGATCAAGTCGTTCCGCTCTTTTTTACTGAAGGAGCGATACAAATCACCGGCCTGCTTGAAGTTTTGCTCGCGCTGGATCTTCGCCTGCTGGGTGCTGCCCGTCAGCGCCGATTGGCTGTAACGCGCGGTTTGCGGCTCTTCGCGGGGCATCAAACGGCTCGGCTGATAATTCACACCCGTGCTGCTGTGACCGATGTTCATCGCACCGTCCTGATTACCGTTATTCACCGCAACTTTTGGCGCATTGATCGGCAACTGCAGTGCGTTGGCACCCAGACGATAGAGTTGAGTATCGGCATAAGAGAACACTCGCCCTTGCAAAAGGCGATCTTCCGAAGGCTCGATACCGGGAACCAGATTGGCCGGAGCCATCGCCACTTGTTCGGTTTCCTGGAAGACATTCGAAGGATTACGATCCAGGATCATTTGTCCAACTTTTCGTTCAGGAATTCCAGGCCAGATCTTCGTCGCATCCAATGGATCGAAATCAAACTTGTACAAGTCCTGAGATTTTACAACCTGAACGTACAAGTCCCATTTCGGAAAGTCACCCTTGTTAATATGAGTGACCAAATCATTGGTCATGTGGCTGTAATCTTTTCCTTGGACTTTCGACACCGACTCAGGATCGAGATTATTAACTCCCTGCAAACTCTTCCAGTGAAACTTCACGTAATGCACATCGCCTTTGGCATTAACAAACTTGTACGCATGCACACCGTTTCCGTCCATCTCCCGATAACTGGCCGGTGTGCCAGCGTTGGAATACAACTCGGTCAGGGTGCGAGTGGCCTCCGGAACATGGGAGAAGAAATCAAATCGCCGCGAATCATCGTCGAGGTTGGTGCGCGGGTCTGGTTTGAACGCGTGGACCATGTCTGGAAACTTGATCGCGTCACGGATGAAGAAGGTCGGGAAATTATTTCCCACCAGGTCCCAGTTGCCGTCGGCGGTGTAGAACTTGGTGGCGAAACCACGAGGGTCGCGCAGGGTTTCCGGCGAATGGTTGCCATGAACAACAGCGGAGAAACGCACGAACACCGGTGTGCTCTGACCGCCGGCAAACACTTTCGCCTTGGTCAGGTCGCTCAGGTCATTGGTCACGGTGAAGGTGCCGTGGGCGCCAGTGCCACGAGCATGCACCACGCGTTCAGGAATGCGCTCACGGTCAAAGCGCTGCAGCTTCTGGATCAGTTGCACGTCCTGCAACAGCACCGGGCCTGTGGCACCCGCCGTTTGTGAGTTCTGGTTATCGCCCACGGCAGCACCGTTATCACGGGTCAGGTTGGCAGCATGGACGGAGAAGGACAGCAGGCTGGCGGTTAAAACGCCAAGGGTACGCCAATGGGGAAAGGCCCCCAGGCCAAGGGTAGAAGTCATATCAGGTTCCTCTGTTTTCAAGGCGCACTCCCAGTGCGCTGAACCGAGGCTAGAGGCCGAACCGGTGAAACTTAAATAGAAAAAACGCAACGTGATGATTCAGATATTTATGTCGCTAATCAGTCAGTTAGCGCGTATTTCGCGCGCGATTAGTGGCACTTTGCAAACTAATTGCCGGCAGACAGGTCGATAGTCACGAGCATTGTAATGAGGTGTTTCGAGCACGAGCCGTTTTGCTGAATTACACTGCCCCCACCAACCTCATCTGTAACAAGGAAATAACCTATGGGCGTGATAAGTGAGTTCAAGGCCTTCGCGGTCAAAGGTAATGTGATCGACATGGCCGTCGGTATCATCATCGGCGCCGCCTTCGGCAAGATCGTTACGTCGTTTGTGGGCGACGTGGTCATGCCGCCCATTGGCTTGCTGATCGGCGGGGTGGACTTCAGTGATCTGGCCATTACGCTCAAGGCTGCCGAAGGCAATGCCCCGGCGGTGGTGCTGGCCTACGGCAAATTCATCCAGAGCCTGATTGACTTCATCATTGTCGCTTTCGCGATTTTCATGGGGATCAAGGCGATCAACCAACTGAAGCGCGAAGAGGCCGTAGCCCCGACACTTCCACCGGTTCCAACCAAGGAAGAAGAGTTGTTGAGCGAGATCCGCGATCTGCTCAAGGCCCAGAACGATCGGCCCTGAAGGCTGCTTGCACACAGAAACGGCGCCCCTGAGGCGCCGTTTTTTTTTACCAGAAGTTTTCCACAGCCACTTGGCCTGGACGTCGACTGAGGCTCAGGTGCATATCGCGCTGCTTGAGCAGTTTGCGCGTGTCATCGATCATCTGCGGGTTCCCGCAAAGCATGACCCGCGAATGCTCGGGTGTCAGCGCCACGCCTGCTGCCCGCTCCAGCTCGCCATTTTCGATCAGCGTGGTGATTCTTCCATTCAGCGCACCAGGATGTTGTTCGCGAGTAACGGTGGCGATGAACTGCAATTTGTGAGCGTATTCGGCCAGATAATCGCGCTCCGCTAACCCCGCAATCAGCGCCTGATAAGCCAGTTCCCGGGCCTCGCGCACACTGTAGACGAGGATGATGCGTTCGAATTTCTCCCACACCTCAAAGTCCTGCAGGATCGACAGGAACGGGGCAATGCCGGTGCCCGTGGATAACAACCAGAGGTCACGCCCATCGACGAAGCGGTCCGGGGTCAAATAACCAAAGGCCTGGCGGTCGACCAGCAAGGTATCACCGACCTCCAGTCGACTGAGCTCGCTGGTGAACTCACCGCCCGGCACCACGATAGAGAAGAATTCGAGAAACTCGTCATAGGGCGACGACACCATCGAATAGGCACGCCAGACCGTACTGCCATCGGCCTTGGTGACACCTAGCCGGGCGAACTGACCGGCCCTGAAGCGAAAGCCCGGATCTCTTGTGGCTCGCAGCGTAAACAGGTTTGGGGTCAACGGCTGGACGTCGAGCAAGGTTTGGCGAGTGTATTTTTCGGCACTGGCGGTCATGGGACGCTCCATTGAACTGATATCACCAGTGTCGCGCAAAGCCGGCGATGTAAACACCGGTGATTTGTAGTGTCTTTGGAAATGAGATCTACTGCCTATTGTATTAGTTGTACAGTTACTTACGCATTGTAAATGGCTTTGATCAAAGTTGTACAAAACACAACAAGTAGAATGATATACGCCATGTGAAATTAACCTCATGAACCTGAACATCTAAGAACCAGATATGCACTTTCGATAATTTTCAAGAGCAAAAAAATTGCAGCGCATTTGTAGGATTGCTCCTACACTCGGGGCGTGCTGGATCTCGGATCCAATTTGCACCCCCAAGATACCCGCGTGGAGTTTCTACAATGGAAATGTGGAAGAAATCACAATTAAGACAGTTATCCGATGCCAGGGAAATCAAGTCTGCCTATGAGATCTCACTCGATCTCATCCAGAATCTCGGCTTCAATTTCTGTTCTTTTTCAATTACATCCCCGGAAGCACGGCATCTTCACGACACCCTCAACTTTAACAACTACCCATACGACTGGAATACGAAATATGAACAAGAACACTACGGTGACATAGATCCAATACTGGCTCATTGCAGACGATCAGTGCTGCCCATTCTCTGGGAGGATGAAGTCTTCTCAAAGACACCCCAGCTGAGGCTCGCGCAAAAACAACAAGGCTTGCAGCACGGCTGGTCACAATCGGTTCATGATGGCAGCGGACTTTGCAGCATGTTCAGCCTGGCCAGAAGCAGCAGCCCGATCTCGGCCTATGAGCTGTATGAAAACCTGGGCTATGCCATTTTCATCAGCCACCAGTTGCATGGACTCGTGGCTCAAAAGCTGCGACAACGCCTGCCGACGGCAAGCACACCTCATTTATCGACGCGCGAAATTGAAATCCTGACATTGTCCGCCGACGGCAAGACGGCTTACGAGTGTTCCAGAATCCTGAGCATCAGTGAACGCACCATCAATTATCATGTGCAAAGCTGCATCCACAAATTTGGGGTGAACAACAAGATTGCAGCCGTGATAAAGGCGGTGAGGGTGGGCGCTATCTGAATCCATTCAGTACGAAGAAAACCCACGGGTAATCCAGCCGAAAAAAACGTACCATTTGCGGCCCCCTGAGTGATGTCGTATATAACTTCACGACGCAGTGCACTCGGCCGGTCCCGCCTGCTACAACGCCTCCGGCCGCGGGACACCACACCCGTTGACTACCCAGAGCCCCGCCTCATGCCCCTGCTCGAAACGCCCTTTGCCCAACTCGACCTGATCCGTCAGCCAGAACAGCAGAACGAACCGCTGCAAGCGTTCGATGCTGCCGACGAATACCTGCTCAACCACCTGGCCGAACAACAGCCCTCGGCCGAGACTCGGGTACTGGTGTTGAACGACAGTTTTGGTGCATTGGCCGCCAGCCTCGCGGGCAAGGTCCGGGTGATCAGCAGTGGCGACTCGTTCCTGGCCTTTCAGGGGCTGGAAAAAAACCTGATCCGTAACGGCCAGGCGTTTGACGCCGTGCCGAGCGTGCCCGCCAGCGAAGCGTTCAGCGGCCCGTTTGACCGGGTATTGATCCGGGTGCCAAAAACCCTGGCGTTGCTGGAAGAACAACTGATTCGCCTGCAAAGCCAACTGGCGCCGGGCGCGCAGGTGATTGCGGCGGCGATGATCAAGCACTTGCCTCGTGCTGCCGGTGATCTGCTGGAGCGCTATATCGGCCCGGTACAGGCCTCCCTGGCGGTGAAAAAGGCCCGGCTATTGATCGCCACACCAGAAGCAAAAACCCCGGTCGTGTCCCCCTACCCTTCGCGCTATCAGCTGGATGAACCGGCCATTGAACTGCTGAACCACGCCAACGTGTTCTGCCGCGAAGGGCTGGATATCGGTACCCGGGCGTTTCTGCCGCACCTGCCGAAAAACCTCGGCACCGCACGAGTCGCCGACCTCGGCTGCGGTAACGGCGTGCTGGCCATTGCCAGCGCGCTGCAAAACCCTGAGGCGCACTACACGCTGGTGGATGAGTCGTTCATGGCGGTGCAATCGGCCGCCGAAAACTGGCGCGCGGCGCTGGGCGACAGAGCGGTCATTGTGCGGGCCGGCGACGGTCTGGCCGGGCAGGAATCGCAATCCCTGGACGTGGTGTTGTGCAATCCGCCGTTCCATCAACAACAAGTCGTCGGCGACTTTCTCGCCTGGCGCATGTTCCAGCAGGCCCGCGAGGCGCTGGTGGTGGGTGGTGCGCTGTACATCGTCGGCAACCGTCACCTGGGGTATCACAGCAAGCTCGCACGGCTGTTCCGCGGCGTCGAACAAGTGGCCGCCACGCCAAAATTCGTGATTCTCAAAGCCCGCAAATAAACCTGGGCAAAAAAAACCCTCCACGCAGGAGGGTTGTGAATCCGTGCCTCCAAGGCAACGGGATGGGATCGGATCTTCAGTGTGTGGTCAGGCCTGCCGCATTCATGAACATGCGCATCAGGCTGGCCACGATAAACAGGGCGCCGACGCTACCGGCCCAGATCAGGGCCAACCATCCAAGCCGCTGCAACAGCGGTTTTTTTTCGGCTTCTTCAATGTCGTGCAGGGAATGTTTACCGGTCATTGCATCGATCCTCAGGTAGATCGATGGCGCCTGTCAGGGCGCCATCGCGAGCACGCTCGCTCCCACAGTGTCAGTGATAACCGTCTTCGTGGGTGACCTTGCCGCGGAACACGTAGTAGCTCCAGAAGGTGTAACCCAGGATGAACGGGATGATGAATAACGTGCCCACCAGCATGAAGCCCTGGCTTTGCGGGGGTGCGGCGGCGTCCCAGATCGAGATCGACGGCGGCACGATGTTCGGCCACAGGCTGATGCCCAAACCGCTGTAGCCGAGGAAGATCAGCACCAGCGTCAACAGGAACGGCGTGTAGTGCGCATTGCGGGCGACGGCGCGGATCAAGCCATACATGGTCACCAGCACCAGAATCGGCACCGGCATGAACCAGAACAGATTGGGCAGCGTGAACCAGCGCGCGGCGATTTCAGCGTGGGCCAAAGGCGTCCAGATGCTGACAATACCGATCACCGCCAACACCACGAAGGCCAGGGGCCTTGCCAGGTTGTGCATTTGCTCTTGCAGCTTGCCTTCGGTCTTCATGATCAGCCAGGTGCAACCGAGCAACGCATAAGCCACCACCAGCGCCACCCCGCAAAACAGGGTGAACGGGGTCAGCCAGTCCAGCGAACCACCGGCAAACTGGCGATTGACCACCGGCAACCCATCAATGAAGGCGCCCAATGCAACGCCCTGGAAGAAGGTCGCGGTGACGGAGCCGCCAATGAAAGCCTTGTCCCAGAGGTGGCGCTTGTCGTCCTTGGCCTTGAAGCGAAACTCGAACGCCACGCCCCGGAAGATCAGCCCGATCAGCATCAGGATCAGCGGCAGGTACAACGCCGAAAGCACCACCGAATAGGCCAGCGGGAAAGCGCCAAACAACGCCGCGCCGCCCAGTACCAGCCAGGTTTCATTACCGTCCCAGACCGGGGCGACCGTGTTCATCATCACATCACGGTCGGTCTTGCCCGGGATGAACGGGAAGAGAATCCCGATCCCCAGGTCAAAACCGTCCATGACCACGTACATCATGATGCCGAAGATGATGATCACGGCCCAGATCAGCGGAAGATCAATACCCATGACTCAAATCTCCTTGGTCAGGCTGTGGTCACTGTCGGCGCCATCATCGTCAGCGGCGGACAACGGACGGGCCGGTGTGCGTTTCTGCCCAGGCCCACCGTCGTTGGTTTCCTTGCCTTCGTCGATCTTCGGCCCTTTGCGCACCAGGCGCATCATGTAGCCCAGACCCGCTCCGAACAGCGCGAAATACACCACCACGAACAGAATCAACGTGATGCTCATCTGCAGGAAACTATGGTTGGAAGAGGCGTCCGCCGTGCGCATCAGTCCGTAGACTACCCACGGCTGACGGCCGATTTCGGTGGTAAACCATCCCGCGAGGATTGCGATCAGGCCCGACGGCCCCATCCACAACGCCAGGTAAAGGAACGGTCGCGAGGTATAGAGCTTGTCGCTCTTGCGCAGCCAAAGGCTCCACAACCCGGTGAAGATCATCAGGAAGCCGAGGCCCACCATGATCCGGAACGACCAGAACACGATGGTCGAATTGGGCCGGTCTTCAGGCGGAAATTCCTTGAGCGCCGGGACTTGCTTGTCCAGCGAGTGGGTGAGAATCAGGCTGCCGAGGTACGGAATCTCGACGGCAAATTTGGTCTTCTCGGCTTTCATGTCCGGCCAGCCGAACAGGATCAACGGCGTCGGTTCATCGCCGATGTTTTCCCAGTGACCTTCGATCGCGGCAATTTTCGCCGGCTGATGCTTGAGCGTGTTGAGGCCGTGGAAGTCACCGATCACGGCTTGAATCGGCGCCACGATCAAGGCCATCCACATGGCCATCGACAGCATGGTGCGGATTGCAGGGTTGTCCTTGCCGCGCAGCAAGTGCCAGGCCGCCGAAGAGCCGACGAAGAACGCGGTGGCGACGAATGCCGCCGTCGCCATGTGCATCAGGCGGTACGGGAATGACGGGTTGAAGATCACCGCCAGCCAGTCGGTGGGAATCACCTGACCGTTAACGATTTCGAAACCCTGCGGCGTTTGCATCCAGCTGTTGGACGCCAGGATCCAGAAGGTCGAGATCAGCGTGCCGATAGCCACCATGACCGTGGCAAAGAAGTGCAGTTTGCGCCCGACCTTGTTCCAGCCAAACAGCATGACCCCAAGGAAACCGGCTTCGAGGAAGAACGCGGTCAGCACCTCGTAGGTCAGCAGTGGTCCGGTCACTGATCCGGCGAAGTCCGAAAAACGACTCCAGTTGGTGCCGAACTGATAAGCCATCACCAGTCCGGAGACCACCCCCATGCCGAAGTTGACGGCAAAGATCTTCGACCAGAAGTGATACAGGTCGCGGTAGGTGTCGTTATGGGTTTTCAGCCACAGACCTTCGAGTACCGCAAGGTAACTCGCCAGGCCAATGGTGATGGCCGGGAACAGGATGTGAAAAGAGATGGTAAACGCGAACTGCATTCGGGCGAGATCAAGTGCCTCTAAACCGAACATAAGTCTTCCTCTGTCAGGTAATACGGCTGCTGGCTGGAAGCCTGCACCCAACGGCCCCCACGGGTATGGAGTGCGGCGAATTCGAATTCGTTCTTTTTATTGAAAGCCTCACAACGCAGGGAGTCTGGCCTGGTGGCCGCCGGATCAATTCCTTGTAGGGTTTTGATCTGGATCAATCAACGTTGAAAGAGTAGTCCCATTTGCGGGGATGAACCGCGTGGTCTTTTGCCGCGTGACAAGTTGCCTCATGACCTTGGACACGCGTCGCAATACTTTCCCTGTGGGAGCGAGCCTGCTCGCGAAGCGCGTGTGCCAGGCAGTTCGGTATCGACTGATAGGCCGCCATCGCGAGCAGGCTCGCTCCCACAGGGGGAAATGGGTGTGTTTTCGAGATCGGTGTCTAGCTAACTATATTTTCGGCGACCGCAACTTCTGGTTACAGGTTGGTGATAACCTCGCCCATCCCCTCTCCCAGATTTCCCCGCAGATGCCCAGCCAAGAGCCCTTGCTGTTACGTCATCACCGTCCTTTCATCGCGTTCTGGCTGGCTCGGGTGTTTACCGCCAGTGGTTTTCAGATGCTCACCGTGGCCATTGGCTGGAACCTGTACCAGTTGACCGGCAATGTGCTCGATCTGGGCCTGGTGGGGTTGGTGGAGTTTGCCCCGCGCGTGCTGTTCATGCTGCACACCGGGCACGTCGCGGACCGCTATGACCGGCGCAAAGTCGCGGCGATCTGCCAGTCGCTGCAGGCGCTGATCGCCCTGTCGCTGGCCATCGGCAGTGCCACCGATCACGTCACCCGGGAAATGATCTTCATCCTCGCGTTCCTGCTCGGCGCCGCGCGCTCCTTCGAAATGCCCACCACCCAAGCCCTGTTGCCGAGTATCGTGCCCAGCGCGCTGTTTCCCCGCGCGGTGGCCGCCGCGCAATCGGCGCAACAATCAGCCACCATCGTCGCCCCGGCGCTCGGCGGTTTGCTCTACGCCTTCGGCAGCGTCTGGGTGTATGGCCCGACCGTGATCCTCTACATCATTGCCTGCGGGCTGATGCTCAACTTGCCGGCCCGGCAGACGCCGCTCAACAAGGGCAAGGCGACGCTGGATTCGCTGCTGGCGGGTATCCGCTTCATTCGCAGTCGCCCGGACATTCTCGGGGCGATCTCGCTGGACCTGTTTGCGGTCTTGCTCGGTGGCGCGACGGCGCTGCTGCCGGTGTTTGCCAAGGACATCCTGCTGACCGGCCCGTGGGGGCTGGGCCTGCTGCGCTCTGCGCCAGCTGTCGGCGCGCTGTTGATGTCGCTGTTCCTCGCGCGGTTTGCGGTTGAGCGCAACGTCGGACGGGTGATGTTCACCGCCGTCGGTGTGTTCGGCGTCGCCACCATCGCCTTCGGCCTGTCGACCTCGTTCTGGTTCTCGCTGGCGGTGCTGGTGGTGCTGGGCGCGGCCGACATGATTAGCATGGTGATCCGCGCCTCGTTCGTGCAACTGGAAACCCCGGACGAAATGCGCGGCCGGGTCAGCGCCGTGAACGGCCTGTTCATCGGCGCTTCGAACCAATTGGGCGAATTCGAATCCGGGCTGACCGCCCACTGGTTCGGCACCGTGCCGGCGGTAGTCATGGGCGGGATTGGCACGCTGGTGGTAACCGGGGCCTGGGTGAAACTGTTCCCGACGTTGGCCAATCGCGATCGTATGCATGTGCCGGTGGAGGAAGTGAAGGTCTGAAGCAGGTGCCTGGCACAAATTTTCCGACCAGGTGCGATACATAGATACCGCATCAGGTGTAACGTATCGCCTTACACTTGCCCCATGATCAATCCACTCAGAGGGGAGTTGGCCGAATTCTGGTCGCTGAGTGTTTCAGGGAACTGGCGAGTTGTTTTTCGGTTTATCGGTTCAGATATCGAACTGGTCGACTATCTGGACTACCACTGACAGGAGGCAGGCAATGCCCATGCACAACCCGCCACACCCTGGCGAAACACTCTTGATGGATGTGTTACCCGAACTCGGCATCAGCGTCACGGAGCTGGCCCGCCATCTGGGTTTTGCACGACCGCACCTTTCTCGGGTTCTGCATGGCCACGCCCCCATAAGCCCTGACTTGGCCGTGCGTCTGGAGCGGGCGGGGATTGGCAAGGCTCGCATGTGGTTAGGGGTTCAGACTGATTACGATCTCTGGCAAGCGGAACAGCGCGAACAACCGGCGATCAAGCCCATCGCCATGCACGCCTGACACTTCCTCACGTCAGCAACTCCCCCTCCACCGCCATGCGCGTGGCTTTGCCGCAGAGTTGCTCCACCAGCGTCAGGGCAAATGCCAAGGCGGCCCCGGAACCCTGGGCGGTCACGCAGTTGCCGTCGACCACCACCGGTTGGTCAACGAAATTGCAGCCTGACAGCTGATGACTGGCGGAGGGCAGGCACGTCATGCGCCGCTGACGCAACACGCCGAAGTGTTGCAGCGCGACCGCCGGGGCTTCGGCGATGCCGGCGAACAGACGCCCGGCGGCGGCTTGATCCTTGATCAGTTGTTGCAGGGGTTGATGGGCCGCCAGGTGTTGCGCGCCCACGGCGCCGCCCGGCAAGGCGATCAAATCGAACGGCTGGGCCAGCAAATCCACCAGCATGGCATCGGCCGTCAGCCGGGTGCCACGGGCGCAGGTGAGCATGCGCCGCCCCTCGATGCTGGCCACCACCACTTCAACGTTGGCGCGGCGCAACACATCGATGAGGGTCACTGTTTGCAGGTCGTCGATGCCCTCGGCGAGGGTAATCAAAGCTCTAAAGGTCATGGGCGCAATCCACAGGATGATCTTTAAAGCGTAGTCAGCTTTCCTGACGCTTGTTCGAGCGCAGCCGTTACTTGCTGCCGTTATTTGATGTAGAGCTGCGTCGACATCGTGTTGCCCGGCGAGTTGATCGAGGTGTTGCTGAAGGTGAAGTTGCCGCTCTGCTTGCCGTCCAGGTCCATGACGTACAGATAGCCGACGGTTTTTCTCCCGACAGTACACTCGGTCAGGTTACCGGTATCAAACGCACATACCGGCGTGCGGGTGCCGTTCACTTCAAAACCGTCCAGTGCGACATACGCCTGACGGCCATAGCCGACCTCCAGCACGTAGACCTTGATGTGCGGTCCGCTATGGTCGCAGCGCGTCTGTTCCTGCCCCTCGGCGATGTCTTCAAACCCGCAACCGGGCGATTCGACCTTGAGCACTTTCAGCTGGCTCAACGCTGGCGCCATCGCGGCCGAAGCATTTTGTGCCCCCAACAACAAGGCCATCACGACGCCAATGACGGCGATCACACGCGTTTTCATGCAATACATAACGACCCCCAAAACCAGCGCGCAGTATGGCTCACTTCGCTTGACGGCAAAACATCGACGACGATCGCAGCCATAAGCAGCCATAACCCCACGCTGCTGGTATGATGCGCGGCTTTTTCCGGCCCACAGTAATTTCCCAGGCGCGTTCAGCGGTCTGTGCTTTGCTGTTGAGGTCGATACATTCACGGCGCCGGGCGCGCCACGGGGAGCAGACATGCTGGAAAGGCTGTTTCAACTCAAGGCACACAACACCAACGTGCGGACCGAGATTCTGGCGGGCGTCACGACTTTCTTGGCCATGGCCTACATTCTGTTCGTCAACCCGAGCATCCTCGGCGAGACCGGCATGGACAAGGGCGCGGTGTTCGTCGCCACCTGTCTGGCCGCGGCGATTGGCTCCACGATCATGGGCCTGATCGCCAACTACCCGATTGCGCTCGCGCCGGGAATGGGCTTGAACGCCTTCTTCACCTACACCGTGGTCCTGCATATGGGCCACACCTGGCAAGTGGCGCTGGGTGCGGTGTTTATCTCGGCGGTGTGCTTCTTCCTGCTGTCGATCTTCCGCATCCGTGAATGGATCATCAACAGCATCCCGTTGCCGCTGCGCTCGGCGATTGCCGCCGGTATCGGCCTGTTCCTGGCGCTGATCGCCCTGCACAACGCCGGTATCGTGGTCAGCAACCCGGCGACCATGGTCGGCCTCGGTGACCTGAAACAACCGGCACCGATCCTCGCGACCCTGGGTTTTGCCCTGATCGTTGCCCTCGAAGCCCTGGCCGTGCGCGGCGCCGTGCTGATCGGCATTCTGGTGGTGACCATCGTCTCCATCGTGATGGGCTTCACCCCGTTCGGCGGCGTGATGTCGATGCCACCGTCGCTGGCCCCGACCTTCATGCAACTGGACATCAAAGGCGCACTCGACATCGGTCTGGTCAGCGTGATTTTCGCCTTCTTGTTTGTCGACTTGTTCGACAACTCCGGCACCCTGATCGGCGTCGCCAAGCGCGCCGGCCTGATGGGCAAGGACGGCCACATGCCGAAAATGGGTCGCGCCCTGATCGCCGACAGCACCGCGGCCATGGCCGGTTCGCTGCTGGGCACCTCGACCACCACCAGTTACATCGAATCCGCAGCCGGCGTCAGTGCCGGTGGCCGTACCGGTTTGACCGCTGTGGTGGTCGCGATTCTGTTCCTGCTGGCGCTGTTCTTCTCGCCATTGGCGTCCAGCATTCCGGCATTCGCTACCGCACCGGCGCTGCTGTTCGTCGCCGTACTGATGACCTCCGGCCTGGCCGAAATAGACTGGGACGACATCACCGTTGCCGCACCGGTCGTGGTCACCGCGCTGGCCATGCCGTTCACGTATTCCATCGCCAACGGCATCGCCTTCGGCTTCATCTCCTGGACCGCCATCAAGCTGATGTCCGGTCGCGGCCGTGAGCTGAACCCGGCGCTGGTGATTCTGTCGATTCTGTTCGTGATCAAGTTGGGTTGGTTCAACGCATGACTTTTGATTCCCAGGCCTACGCCGTTCAGCTCGAAGAAAAGGTCACGCGCCTGCGTGACCTGCTGGCCCCGTTCGATGCGCCAGAACCGGCGGTGTTCGACTCTGCGCTAAAGAACTTCCGCCTGCGCGCCGAATTCCGCCTGTGGCGTGAAGGTGGTGAACGGCACTACGCAATGTTTTCCCAGGAAGACAAACGCACGCCGATCCTGATCGAAGAGTTTCCGATTGCCAGCCTGCGCATCAATGAACTGATGCCACAGCTCAAGGCAGCCTGGAAAGCCAGTGCCGCCCTGAGCCACAAGCTGTTCCAGGTGGAGTTCCTGACCACCCTGGCCGGCGATGCGATGATCACCCTGTGCTATCACCGCCCGCTGGACGAGCACTGGCATACTGCGGCCACGAAACTGGCCGCCGACCTGAACGTCAGCATCATCGGTCGCTCAAAAGGCAAACGCGAAGTGATCGGTCACGATTACGTGGTCGAGCAACTCGAAGTCGGCGGTCGCACCTTCAGCTATCGCCAGCCGGAAGGCGCATTCACCCAGCCCAACGGCACCGTGAACCAGAAGATGCTCAACTGGGCTTACGACGCTTTGGGTGATCGCCCGGACGATTTGCTCGAGCTGTACTGCGGCAACGGCAACTTCACCCTGCCGCTCGCGACCCGCGTACGCAAAGTGCTGGCCACCGAAATCAGCAAGACCTCGGTCAACGCAGCGCTGAGCAACCTCAGCGAAAACGCGGTGGATAATGTCACCCTGGTGCGTCTGTCCGCCGAAGAGCTGACCGAAGCGCTGAACGAAGTACGCCCGTTCCGTCGTCTGCAGGGCATCGACCTCAAGAGCTACGAGTTCGGTAGCGTGTTCGTCGATCCGCCCCGCGCCGGCATGGACCCGGATACTTGTGAGCTGACCCGCCGCTTCGACAACATCCTCTACATTTCCTGCAACCCGGAAACACTGGCGGCGAACATCGCCCAGTTGCACGACACGCATCGCATCACTCAGTGCGCGATGTTTGACCAGTTCCCGTGGACGCATCACATGGAATCCGGGGTGTTGTTGACCCGTCGCTAATTGCAGTTGCCCTTACAAATCAGCCGTCATGCCGACGGCTTTTTTGTGGGTGAATCAAAGCGTCGTGTCGATCTTGCGCGGACGACCGCCCTTTTTGCCATTGGCCCGCGCAGCCTCGGCCTTGGCGACACTGCTTTGGCGACCATTGCGCGAGGCAATGACTGAAGACGCCATGTCCATCAGCGGCTTGCTCGCTGAAATCAGTCCTGCGATGGACACCTGTAAATCACTGCCCTCATGGCAGAGCGCGGTTCCCGCAAAGCCTACCTTCAAGCCCGCGAAGTCCTCATCGTCAAAGCCATCGAACTCCGGGTAATTCTTCGCCGGCAGGAGCACGCCGCTGCCGTCTTCGAAGCTGATGACCAGGCTATGTCCGGTCCAGGTCACGGCTCTCGCATTCAAACCGCTGCGACGGCTCAACTCGCCTCGCGCAATGGCCTGTTCCAGCGTTTCTTCGGTGACGGGGCGATCCGCCTGAATGCTCGCCTGTATTGTTTTCATAATTCGATTTCCACTCCTTCCGCAGCCCCTGCCAGGGACAGCAGCGTTTTGTTCGCTTCGGGCTCGTAACTGGCCGAGACAATCAGGTAAGTCGTGCTGGCGATTCGTTTCATCACGACCACTTCATCGCCCTCCCAATCCCACAACTGATTATCGAGGCAGGCGGTGCGCAATTTGCTCCACCAGAGGCTACGCGCTCGCCGTAAATGCGCCGGATGCCGTAACGCCAGACGCAATTCCTCCAGCAACGCTGAAGGTGGGCGCTGTGAATGAGGAACGACATCCCAGAGCTCCACGCCGTTGTGCCAGAAACTGAATTTGAAACGTGCGCTCCACGCCTGTGCATCGACGTGGACATGCGGCGGGCAATGTTCATCACGCAACATGATGACCAACGAAAAGCCCTTGTAGCGACATACGTTCATGCTAACCCATCCGTTAGGTTATGGAGTGCCAGATTCTCCATTCCTTGAAGAACCCGATAATTGGCGGTTGATCCGTTTGATGATCGACCCAGTTTTGAGCCTAGCGCTTGAACGTTTTTTGACTCGCCGATGACGACGCCAAAATAGTAAGCAATCCTTTCACTGTGCCCACGAAAAAGCCGCCACGAGGGCGGCTGTCTTAATCTGTAATCCATCAATCTGCGGACTTCAGGTGCTCGGTAACGGTCAGGCCCGCATGCCCCCAGTTATCCTTGTCCACTTCCTCGATCACGATGTGGGTCAGCTCTGGAGGCTTGCCGAGGACGCGCTGCAACGTCTCGGTGATTTCAGCGATGACCTGGGCTTTCTGCTCTCGGGTAACACCGTCACGGGTAATACGCACGCTGACGAAAGGCATGATGCTGCTCCTGTCCGGTTATCAAAAAAGACGCCGCGCCAGTAAAGCACTGCCACGGTAATTTCATCTACAGTGACGCGATTCAACCCTTCATTTGATCCCCGGTGTAATCAATCATGCAGCGTGTCTTCGATGATCTTCAGCTGGGCAGCATCGAGCTGTTTTGCCTCGCCGCCGAGGCCGGCAGCTTTACGGCTGCCGCACTGGTGGCCGGCGTGACGCCGGCCGCCGTCAGCCGTTCGGTATCGCGCATGGAAGAACGCTTGGGCGTGCGGCTGTTTGCGCGCACCACCCGCAGCGTGAAGTTGACCGACAGTGGTCGTCGTTACTACGAAGAATGTCGTCAGGCACTGGCGCAACTGGTCGAGGCTCAGCGCGAGGTCATGGGCCAGCAGCAGCAACCGTCCGGCACCTTGCGCATCAGCATTCCCACGACTTATGCACACCACCGGATCTTGCCGTTGCTGCCGGCGTTTCGGGCGCGCTTTCCCGACGTAAAGGTCGAGTCGCACATCAGCAATCGCAACATCGATTTCGTCGGCGAAGGTTATGACATGGCGATACGCGTACGGGCCATTCCGGACTCCGGCCTGATCGCCCGACATCTGGAAGACGCCGCGCTGGTGATGATTGCCAGCCCCGACTACCTCAAGCGCGCAGGCACTCCACAAACACTCGACGATCTCGCACAACACGAATGCATCCAGTACGAACTGCCCAGCAGCGGCCGGCGGATCGCCTGGCTGTTCAATGAAAACGGCACACCGCGGGAGATTCTCGCCGAGGGCAGTCTCAGTTGCTCCGACGATGTGCTCGGTGGCGTGACCCTGGCCAAACACGGGGCGGGGCTGTTTCAGACCTACCGGTTTATCGTCGAAAACGAACTGGCCAATGGCTCGCTGGTGGAAGTATTGAAGCCTTACAGCGGCCGCTCGCGACCGTTCACGTTGCTGTATCCGCAAAGCCGCCATGTGCCCCTGAGGTTGCGCGCCTTTATCGATTTCCTGGTGGAGCATTTGCCGCGATAAACAGCGCGATTGTCCGATCACCGCACACAAATCCCCGTCGAGACGTCTCTTCAATTGACCGAATTAACCAGCTAGTACAATTTATCTCCACAGGCTGAAACCTACAGCCGATTCCAAAAATAATAAGTGGAGAGACCCTCGATGCCCCCTATCGTTCTGGTGCTCAACGGCCCGAACCTGAACCTGCTCGGCACCCGTGAACCGGCAACTTATGGCCACGAAACCCTGGCAGACATTTCGGCGCTGTGCGCACGTGCCGCTGAAGAATTCGGCCTGGCCGTGGAGTTTCGCCAGACCAACCACGAAGGTGAATTGCTCGACTGGATTCACGCCGCTCGCGGCCGTTGCGCCGGGATTGTCATCAATCCGGCCGCGTGGACCCACACCTCGGTGGCGATTCGCGACGCCCTCGTCGCCAGCGAACTGCCCGTGATCGAAGTCCACCTGTCGAACGTCCACGCTCGCGAGCCATTCCGGCATCACTCGTTTGTCTCGGCCATCGCCACCGGGGTGATGGCCGGTTTCGGCAGCCACGGCTATCGCCTGGCGCTGGAACATTTCAGTCTGAAATTGAAGGGGTGAATGCGATGACTCAGCACCACAGCGTATTGGCCGGGCTGATCGGCGCCGGAATCCAAGCCTCCCGCACACCGGCGCTGCACGAGCATGAAGGCGAAGCGCAGGGCATGCGCTACCTCTATCGCCTGATCGACCTGGATCAGCTGAAGCTCGACAGCAACGCCCTGCCCGACTTGCTGATGGCCGCCGAACGGATGAACTTTACCGGGCTGAACATCACCTTCCCGTGCAAGCAGGCGATTATCCCGTTGCTCGATGAACTGTCGCCGGAAGCTCGCGGCATCGGCGCGGTGAACACAGTGGTATTGAAGGACGGCAAACGCATCGGCCATAACACCGACTGCCTGGGTTTTGCCGAAGGATTTCGTCGCGGCCTGAAGGACGCTGCCCGTGAGCGCGTCGTACAAATGGGCGCTGGTGGCGCAGGTGCGGCAGTGGCCCACGCGCTGTTGAGCGAAGGCGTACAACTGCTGAGCATTTTTGACGTCGAGCCAAGCCGTGCGCAGGCATTGGCGGACAATCTCAATCAACACTTCGGGGCTGGCCGTGCAGTGGCCGGGTACGATTTGCCGAGCACCTTGGGCCTGGCTGATGGCTTGGTGAACACCACGCCCATGGGCATGAAAAAACTGCCGGGCATGCCGGTGCCGGTCGAGTTGCTTCGCACAGCATTGTGGGTGGCGGAGATCGTGTACTTCCCGCTGGAAACCGAACTGCTGCGCAACGCCCGCGCACTCGGTTGCCGCACGCTGGATGGCGGCAACATGGCGGTGTTTCAGGCGGTGAAGGCGTTTGAATTGTTCAGCGGCGTGGTGCCGGATGCGCAGCGAATGCTCGCGCACTTTCAGAGCATGAACGACTGAGGGGATGCGGTGAGGGCCCCCCCCCTCACCTCAGGCTTGCAGGTAACGCAAAACCGACTCGCAAATCATCGCCCGGTGACGCTGCTTGATGGCTTCGTCCGGCAAGTCGATCTGGAAGATCTCACCGAAGGTATGACGGTTCGACACGCGATAGAAGCAGAACGAACTGATCAGCAGATGCACATCCAGCGGCACAAGCCCTGCGCGGAACAGCCCCTCCTCGGCACCGCGACGCAGAATCTCGCCCAGTGCATCGAGGATCGTATTGTTCATGGCCTTGATCGCATCGGAGCGCTTCACGTATTCAGCATTGTGAATGTTCTCGATGCTGACGATGCGCACGAAATCGACGTTGTGATCATGGTGATCGAAGGTGAACTCCACCAGGCGCCGAATCGCGTCAACCGGTGCCAGCTCGGTCAGGTGCAAGCGGTTTTCAGTGTTGCGAATGTCGCCGTAGAGCTTTTCCAGCACCTCGACGTAGAGCTGTTCCTTACTGCCGAAGTAGTAATAGATCATGCGTTTGGAGGTGTGGATACGCTCGGCGATGGCATCGACGCGAGCACCGGAAAGCCCCTGTTGGACGAACTCGACAATCGCCTCTTGAAGGATGTTCTCGCGGGTCTTTTCCGGGTTGTTCTTGCGGCTCTTGCGGGGCTCGGCGATCGGTTCGACGGGCACTGCGGAGCGTTCTGAAGTCATTGTCATTGCGGGCTCACGGCCATCACTGCACAGGCTGGCGATTATGGGCCGCTGCGCACAGTGAAGGAAGCCGCGTGGCAGCGGTTTGTCCCGGTGTTTACGATTTTCCTACAACTTGGCCTGACGAATGGCACCGCTGCGGGATTTGGCCATTGCCGCCAGTCGAACCGCGACGTTGGCCGCGCCGTAACCGGCATAACCGTTCTTGCGCTGAATGATTTCAAAGAAAAACCGCCCTTCGAACGGCTCGGTGTACACATGAAACAGTTCGCCGCCTTGCGCATCGCGGTCGTACAGCACGTTGAAATACGCAAGCTCGCTGAGAAACTCGTCATCGAAGTCAAACCGCGCGGCGAGGTCATCGTAATAATTGAGCGGGATGTCCAGCAACGGCACGCCCGCCTCTTTCGCACGGCTGACTTGCGCAAAGATGTCATCGCAATCAAACGCGATGTGATGCACACCGGAGCCGCGATAACTCGACAGCGCGTGTGAGATCGCGGTGTTGCGGTTCTCGGAAATGTTCAACGGCAAGCGAATCGAACTGTCGCGGCTGCGCAGCGCGCGGCTTTTTACCAGGCCATACGGGTCGGGCAGGACCACTTCGTCGTCGGCTTCGAAATCCAGCAGGCTCTTGTAGAACAACACCCAACTGTCGAGGCTGTCGGCGGGCAATGCCATGGCCATGTGGTCGATACGCTTGAGGCCACCGCTGGCCACGGTGGTCGGGTACAGATTGAAGTCGGTGCCGTAGACGTCGGCCTCCTGATCCACCAGATAGATCAGGCTGCCGTCCGGTGCGCGCACCGCCGCCAATTCCAGTTCATTGGGGCCGACCAGTCCACGATACGGCTGGCCTTTGTAAGCCACGGCCCGGGCCAGCGCACTGGTGCTGTCCTTGACCCGCACGGCGGTGGCGCACAGCGAGGGGCCATGCGCTTCGAAAAAGCTGTGGGCAAACGAATACGGTTCGGAGTTGAGGATCAGGTTGATATCGCCCTGACGCAGCAAGCTCACACTCTTGGAGCGATGCTGCCCGGCCTTGACGAAACCCAGTCGCTCCAGCCAATGGGAGAGCTTGGCGCCGAGGCTTTCATCCACCGCAAATTCGAGAAACTCGATGCCGTTGTATTCGCTGGCCGTGGGTGTCTCGAACAGGATGTCGAGGTTGGGTGCCGGTTGAGTTTCCTGCGCCAGGCGTTGGCGGGTTTTCTCTTCGAGGTACAGCAAGGAGCGCAAACCGTCGGCGGCGTTGGCCCGTGGCGGCGCGGCGCGAAAACCGTCGTTGAAGATTTCCAGCGACAGCGGGCCGGTGTAGCCACTCTTGATGATCGGCGCGAGGAAACCCGCTAGATCAAATTCGCCCTGGCCGGGGAAGCAGCGGAAATGCCGGCTCCATTCCAGCACGTCCATGGCGAGGATCGGTGCGTCGGCCATTTGCACGAAGAAGATCTTGTCGCCAGGAATCTCGGCGATGGCGCTCGGGTCTCCCTTGAGCGACAGCGTGTGAAAGCTGTCGAGCAACACGCCGAGGCTCGGATGATCGGCTTGGCGGACGATGTTCCACACCTGTTGATAAGTGTTCACATGCCGGCCCCAGGCCAGCGCTTCGTAACCGATTCGCAGACCGCGCGCGCCGGCGTGTTCGGCCAGCAGGCGCAGGTCATCGACGAGGATTTGTTCATCACCGATGGAGTCGGCAGATGCATTGCTGCACACCAGCACCAGGTCGGTGCCGAGTTCCTGCATCAAGTCGAACTTGCGCTCGGCGCGTTCCAGATTGCGCGGCAGTCGGTCACGGCGGCAGCCTTCGAAGTCGCGGAACGGTTGAAACAGCGTGATCGCGATCCCGAGATCGGCGCACATCTGTTTGATTTCCCGTGGGCTACCGTCGTAGTAGAGAAGGTCGTTCTCGAAAATCTCCACCCCGTCAAAACCGGCGGCGGCAATGGCTTCGAGTTTTTCCGGCAGGGTACCGCTCAAGGACACGGTGGCAATGGAACGCTGCATGTTTCGACTCCCGGTGGTGGAGACAGTCTTGTTATCGATATCGCACGTTTTATGTCTGCGTTTAGCTTGGAAGGAATTATTGGCTGGACGAACTCACACAGCAATTTAAAGTGTACTACCCGGTTAGTTTTGTGTTCGATTATCGAACACAATGGCCGTTGGTGAATTGACGATTTTTTGTCCACTGCGCAACATCGACTGCACATTGAGACCGGTCACGCACCGTCGGGCTCGGTTACCAAAGACCCAGAACACCACATAAAAATAATCGGTGGACTACATGACTCCTTCTCAAAGTTCTCCCGTGGAGCACGCCTCCATGACGCCTGCCAGCAGCGGTATCGGCGACAAGATCCGCGGCGCCATGGCCGTCGGCAAAACCCGTTGGGGCATGCTGGCGCTGGTGTTTTTCGCGACAACCCTGAACTACATCGACCGCGCCGCCCTCGGCGTCATGCAGCCTATCCTCGCCAAGGAAATGAGCTGGACGGCGATGGACTACGCCAACATCAACTTCTGGTTCCAGGTCGGCTACGCAATCGGTTTCGTGCTGCAAGGCCGGTTGATCGACCGGGTCGGCGTCAAGCGCGTGTTCTTCTGCGCGGTGCTGCTCTGGAGCATTGCCACCGGCGCTCACGGCCTCGCGACTTCGGCGGTGGGCTTCATGGTTTGCCGATTCATCCTTGGCTTGACCGAAGCCGCCAACTACCCGGCCTGCGTGAAGACCACGCGACTGTGGTTCCCGGCCGGCGAACGCGCCGTGGCCACCGGCATCTTCAATGCCGGGACCAACGTCGGTGCGATGTTCACCCCCATGTTGCTGCCGCTGATCCTGCACGTGTGGGGCTGGCAAGCCGCGTTCCTGTGCATGTCGGCACTGGGCGGGATCTGGTTGCTGTTCTGGGGTCTGAAATACTTCAACCCGGAAGATCATCCGAGCGTCAAACAATCGGAACTGGACTACATCCAGAACGAAGTCGAACCGGAACAAGCCCGCGTGCCGTTCTCGAAAATCCTGCGCATGCGTGGCACCTGGGCGTTCGCCCTGGCTTATTCGATGACCGCGCCGGTGTTCTGGTTCTACCTGTACTGGTTGCCGCCGTTCCTAAATCAGCAATACAACCTGGGGATCAACGTGACCCAGATGGGGATTCCGCTGATCATCATCTACCTGACCGCCGACTTCGGCAGCGTCGGTGGCGGGATCCTCTCCTCGTTCCTGATCGGTCGCGGGATGAATCCGATCAAGGCGCGGTTGATGTCGATGTTCCTGTTTGCCTGCTGCATCGTCGGCGTGATCATGGCGGCGGGGTCGAGCAGCCTGTGGGTCGCGGTGTTTGCCATCTCCCTGGCCATCGGCGCGCACCAGGCCTGGACCGCGAACATCTGGAGCCTGGTGATGGACTACACGCCTAAACACATGATGAGTACGGTGTTCGGTTTTGGCGGCATGTGCGCGGCCATCGGCGGGATGTTCATGACGCAGTTGGTCGGCCACATCCTGACCGTCACCAACAACAACTACACCGTGCTGTTCACCCTGATTCCGGCGATGTATTTCATTGCCCTGACCTGGATGTACTTCATGGCACCGCGCAAGATTCCGACCGCCACCGAGTAATCGTCCGTCCCCCGGCAGGCCTGATTTCAGGCCTGCTTTTTGTTTCTCCTACCGGCGACTCTGTTGCCACGCCGCCGCCAACCCACTGCAGCAAATCACCGCGATCCCGACCACGGTGGTCAGGGTCGGCGTGTGGGCGAACAGCAGCCAGCCCAGCAGACCGGCAAACACAATCTGGCAATAACCGAACGGCGCCAGCAACGCCGGCGCGGCGTAGCGAAACGCCTGGGTCAGAAACAAGTGAGCCGTCATCCCGCACGCGCCCAGCGCCACCATCATCAGCCCATGCCCAAGGCTCGGCACTTGCCAGAAGAACGGCACCAGCGCGCTCATCACCAGGGTGTTGCACAGGCCGGCGAAGAAGTTGCTGGTGGTCGGGCTGTCAATGTTGCTGAGCTTGCGGGTGAGCAATTGATAGAAGCAGAAAAACAGCGCCGAGCAGAGCGGCAGCAGTACTGCAGGTGTGAACAGATCGCCGCCGGGGTGGACGATGATCAACACGCCGGCGAATCCGCAAATCACCGCGATCCATTGGCCGCGGGTGACGTGTTCCTTCAGCAACGGCACCGACAGCGCGGTGACCAGCACCGGCGCAAGAAAGTTGACCGCCGTGGCTTCGGCCAGCGGGATGTATTGCAAACCGGTGGTGAAAAACAGACTGGTGCCCAACAGGCACAACGCCCGCATCGTTTGTAGCCCTGGCCGTTTGGTTCGCAGCACACCCACCCCGGATTGCGGCAGGAAAATCCCGGCCATCAACAAGGTGTGAACCACATAGCGCGCCCAGACCACCATGACGATCGGATAGAAACCGGAGAGGTATTTGGACAGGGCGTCGTGACTGGAGAAAAGGAAGGTGGCGACGACGATCAGCAAAATCCCTTTGAAGGGCTGGTTTACGCCGGAGAGCGGAGTGCTGACGGTCATGGGGTTCCCTTGTGCCTGGCGAATTCCAATAATTTAGAACCTGGTTCCAGATTCCAATACAAGCATAGGCCGAAAGTGTTCGAACATCGCACGGCTTTACAGTCGACAACGATCAAACTGTGGGCGCGGCGGTGCGACGATTCGACTTGCTCGCGAAAGCGGTGTGCCTGGCAACATTTACTTCACAGATACACCGTTTTCGCGAGCAAGCCCGCTCCCACATTAGAGTGATGGTGCCTCCCAAATCAGCTGAACAACTCTGAAGCAAGGCTCGCCGCCGACAACTCCTCGGTATACCTCAACAACAGCGGCGCCAACTCATGCAACCGCGCACCCGGCATCCGTGCGCTCGGCCCGGCGATGCTCAGCACCCCCATGACCCGCCCCTCGCTCGGGTGCCGAACCACGGCAGCAATCGCCGAGGTGCCCACCGCCGAACTCTCTTCCACCCAGGCATAACCCTGCTCTCGCGCCAGACGCAGGCGCTCCAGCAGTTCAATGTTGGAACGCGGCGCATTCGGCCCCAGGTCTTTGGGCCGCTCCCCGCCCTGGCGTTCGACCAGCGACAACGCCTCGGCATCGCTCATGCACGCCAGCCACGCGTGGCCCGACGCGGTGTAGAACAATGGCGCATCACGGCCCATGTCCGGGTCGTAACGCAGGCCGGACCGGGCACCTTGGGACTTGGCGATCCAGATCTGCCGCTCGCCTTCAATGACGCCCAGGCGCACCAGTTCACCGGTTTCCTGCGCGAGGCGATCCAGCACCGGCTGCACGATATCGGCGCCGCTGCCCGAGAGATAACGAAACCCCATCGCCACCAGTTTGGTGGTCAGGTGATAGCGCAGGTTCTCTTGATTCTGTCGCACATAGCCCAGCCGAATCAGCTCGGCGAGCAAGCGATGGGTCGCGCTTTTCGGGATCTCCAGTTGTTCCGCCAGCGTCTGCATCGGCAGACCACGCGGGTCACTGGTCAGGCTTTCCAGCACACTGAAAACACGTTCGATCTGACTGCCGGCCATGGGAGGTTCCACACACAATTTGCCTGATTCTAGAAGATGTACCCGGCAATGCGAAATCTGGAACTCGAGGATAGACCGACTCATTCGATAAAAACCCGGCGCCTGACGGAATTCGATGGTGAGTCCACGTTCATACAAGTCTGGAATACTGCCCGGAATAAGTGAAACCCGGACGATCGGACTGGCGCCGCTCCGCCACACCAGCAACACTCATCCCCACGGACAATCAGAGGATTCCCACATGCTATGGAAAAAAGGCCGACGCAGCGACAACGTGGTGGACGCCCGTGGTGATGATGTCGGCGGCGGTGGTGGCGGGATGCGCTTTGGTGGCGGCAAGGGCCTGAGCCTGACCGCGATCATCCTGATTGTCGGGATTGGCTGGATCACCGGCCAGGATCCGATGCAGATCCTCGGACAACTCACCGGCCAAATGAGCGAGCAGTCAGCGCCAGCCACCAATCAAACACGCAAGGCGCCGCCGGCCAACGATCAAGGCGCCGAATTCGTGCGCTCGATCCTTGGCGATACCGAAGACACCTGGGGACAGATTTTCCAGCAGGCCGGTAAGCAATATAAGAACCCGACCCTGGTGCTGTTCAGCAATCGCGTCAATTCCGCCTGCGGCCTGGCAACCTCGGCGACCGGTCCGTTCTATTGCCCAGCCGACCAGAAGGTCTACCTGGACATGGCGTTCTTCCAGGAAATGTCGCAACGTTTCTCCGCCGCCGGTGACTTCGCCCAGGCCTACGTGATCGCTCACGAAGTCGGACATCACGTTCAGACCTTGCTCGGTGTTTCCGCGAAAATTCAGACCGCCCGCGCCCAAGGCCGGCAAATGGAAGGCGACGGCGGGTTACTCGTGCGTCAGGAGCTACAGGCCGATTGCCTGGCCGGCGTCTGGGCCAACAATGCACAAAAGCGTCTGAACTGGCTGGAGCCGGGCGATATCGAAGAAGCCCTGAACGCCGCCAACGCCATCGGCGACGACCGCTTGCAACAGCAAGGACAGGGCCGCGTGGTGCCGGACTCGTTTACCCATGGTACGTCAGCGCAAAGGGTGCGCTGGTTTAAAACCGGATTTGCACAAGGCCAGGTGGGCCAGTGCGACACCTTTGCGGCGAAAAACCTGTAAATGAATAAGTGGCTGTTAGCTGTACTGTTTACCTGCGCAAGCACCCAAGCCGCCGAGCACGCGGTCAAAGAGCTCAGCCCCGGCCGGCTGTTGCTCAAAGAAGGCGAGATGGCGGTGAGCCTCGGCGCCGCGCCAGCGAAAATCGAACGTGTGCTGATCATTATCCACGGCCGCCTGCGCAACGCCGGAACCTACCGCCAGAGCGCCGAGCAGGCGGCTGAACTGGCTGGACAAAGCCAGACCACGCTGGTCATCGCCCCACAATTTCTCAATGAAACCGATGTCGCCCAGCATCCCGTGGCGGACTCCGTACTGCGCTGGCAGGGCAACGACTGGATGGCCGGCGGTTTATCCACAGCGCCGTTTGCACTGAGCTCCTTTGGGGCACTGGATCAGATCATCGCGAGGGTCAGCGACCGCCAACAGTTTCCGGACGTGAAACAGATCGTCGTCGCTGGTCATTCGGGTGGTGCTCAGGTGGTTCAGCGGTATGCCTTGCTGGCTCATGATCAACCAACAGGTGTGAAAGTCCGTTATGTGGTCGCCAACCCTTCCTCGTATGCGTATTTCGATGAGCGACGGCCCGTGGCGTTCGATCACGCGAAATGCCCCGGTTTCAACCGCTGGAAGTATGGCCTGACGGATTTACCCCTCTATGCCAGTGGGCAAACGGCGCCACAGATTGAAGGCAATTACGTCAAGCGTGACGTGACGTATCTGCTCGGCCAGCAAGACACTGACCCGCAGCAAGCGGCGCTGGACAAGGGGTGCGAGGCTGAAGCCCAGGGCACCAATCGGCTGGCTCGCGGGCATTTTTACTTTGATTATTTGCTGCGTCGTAATCCGCGTGGGGTGAACCAGCGGCTGGTGGAAGTGCCGGGGGTTGGGCATAACGGGGATGGGATGTTGACGTCGTCTGAGGGGCAGAAGGTTGTGTTTGGGCAGTGAGATTTGTGGTGCCTGAAAGTGCCCTTTCGCGAGCAGGCCCTCAAGCCAACAACATTTCTCGCAACGCCACGCAATCCGCCGCATGCCAATCCGTCAGCTCAGGCCACGGGTTATCCGGCAAATTCACCAACACCGTCCGTGCCCCGGCCGCCCGCCCGCAATCCAGATCGAACCGGTAATCACCGACCATCACCATCTCGCTCGCCGGCACGTTCCAGGCCTCGGCCAGTTTCAGCAAACCACCGGGATGCGGCTTGGGAGGTGCTTCATCACGCCCCAGCACATCCTCCACCGCGAAACAGTCGGCCAGGCCGATGGCCTCCAGCGTCACGTGCGCCAGCTCCCGGGCATTGCGCGTGAGAATGCCCAGGCGATAACCGCGCCCGGCCAACTCACGCACCAGCTCTACCGCACCTGGTGCCGGTTTCGACCCCAGCGCCAGATCACGTTCGTGCTCCAGCAGCCACGCATGTTTAGCCGCCGCTTCATCGGCCGGTAACGCGGCGAGGTGGGTCAGGATGTCGTCTTCGGCCGGGATCGCCAATGCCACGCGAATCGCCGCGAAGTCATGCACAGCCACCGTCAGGGTGCCGTCCATGTCGAACACCCAATGACGCACCTCGACCAGGCTCATGCCCAATCCTTGCGGTGACGAATCAGGCCTTCCTGCGTGACCGAGGCCACCAGTTGTCCGGCGCGATTGAACACGCTGCCACGGGAGAAACCGCGCGAATTACCGGCCCACGGACTGTCCATCGCATAGAGCAACCAGTCATCGGCGCGCAGATCCTGATGGAACCACAGCGCGTGATCGAGGCTCGCGACCTGCATGTCTTTCTGCCAGACCGACTTGCCATGGGGCTGCATCGAGGTCACCAACAGACCGAAGTCCGAGGCATAGGCCAGCAAGTATTTGTGCAGCGCCGGCGAGTCGGCCAGGGCACCGTCGGCGCGAAACCAGACGTACTTGATCGGGTCAGACGGCTGCGGGTTGTAGGGGTCTTTCTCAGTCACAGGACGAAATTCGATCGGCTTCGGGCACAGCAGCTTTTCGCGCATTTTTTCCGGAATCAGGTGCGCGCGCTGTTGAGTCAGCTCCAGTTCCGACGGCAGGTTTTCCGGGCCGACCACGACCGGCATTTCGGTCTGGTGCTGGAAGCCTTCTTCGTCGTACTGGAACGAGGCGCTGCAGGTGAAAATCGGATGGCCTTTCTGGATCGCCGTCACCCGACGCGTACTGAAACTGCCACCATCGCGTACCCGGTCTACCTGATACACCACCGGCAACCCGGCATCGCCCGGACGCAGGAAATAGCCGTGCATCGAATGCACGTGGCGCGCTTCTTCTACCGTCTGACTGGCCGCAGACAGCGACTGGCCGAGCACCTGACCACCGAACAACTGACGAAATCCCAGATCCTGGCTGCGGCCACGGAACAGGTTTTCTTCGATCGGTTCCAGGGTCAACAGGTCGACCAGATCATCCAACACTTGGCTCATTCAGGCTCTCCTCACGCAAAACATTGCCGCGCAGTCTTGGCTGCGACGGTCGATTCAGTTTCTGGCCAGGGCCAATAAGATGGGGGCCATTGTAAACGTCCGCGGCGGCTTATCCATGCAAGGTTTGCAGCCATTGTTCACGGGTGATGCGGTACAGCACATGGTGACGCAGGGGATGGCCGGCTGCGAGCTTCGGATGCTCGAAGTCATCGGCTGAATCATGGTGCATGCCGATCGCCTGCATGACTTTCTCGGAAGGCGTGTTGGATTGCGTGGTAAAGGACACGACTTCGGTCAGCCCCAACCGGTCAAACCCGCAACGCAGAGCGGTCCACGCGGCTTCACTGGCATACCCCAGGCCCCAATGCTCGCGGGCCAGGCGCCAGCCGATTTCGGTTGCGGGGGTAAATGGCGCGTCGAAGCCCACCACGCCCAGCCCGGTAAACCCGATGAACTGACCGGTGTCCTTGCGTTGCAGCGCCCAGAGGCCGAAACCATGCTCGGCAAAATGCCCGCGAACGCGCCCGATCAGCGAGGCGCTTTCCAGACGACTCAACGGCGCCGGAAAATAACGCATCACCTGCGGGTCGGCGCACATCGCCGCAAATTCCGGCAAATCCTCATCGCGCCACTGCCGCAACAGCAGTCGCGCACTTTCGAGTTCCAGTATTGGCTCCATTGCGTTCCCCCGTTTCCATGCCGCAAGTCTACATCGCTGGTAGGATCCTTCTCTCATTCCTACATGAAATCATCATGCCGCTGCCGCTGATTTATCACGAAGACTACAGCCCCGAGTTTCCGGCGGATCACCGCTTCCCCATGGACAAGTTTCGCCTGTTGCGCGATCACCTGGTGGACAGCGGCCTGACCCGGGACGCCGATCTGCTGCGCCCGGAGCTCTGTCCCCCGGAGATTCTCGCCCTCGCCCATGACGCTGCCTATATCGAACGTTATATGAGCGGCGAGTTGTCCCGTGAAGACCAGCGGCGCCTCGGCCTGCCCTGGAGCGAAGCCCTGGCCCGGCGCACGGTGCGCGCGGTCGGCGGATCGTTGCTGGCAGCGGAACAGGCGCTGGAACACGGTTTGGCCTGTCACTTGGCCGGCGGCACGCATCACGCGCATTACGACTATCCGGCCGGGTTCTGCATCTTCAATGACCTGGCCGTGATCAGCCATTACCTGCTGGAAAGTGGCCGGGTGAATCGGGTGCTGATCTTCGATTGCGACGTGCATCAGGGCGACGGGACTGCACGGATCCTGCACAACACCCCGGACGCGGTGACCGTTTCCCTGCATTGCGAAAAGAATTTTCCTGCACGCAAAGCCGAAAGTGACTGGGACATTCCGCTGCCCAAGGGCATGGGTGATGCCGACTACCTGAAAGTGGTCGACGATGCGCTCAATTATTTGCTGCCGCTCTATCAACCGGACCTGGTGTTGTATGACGCCGGAGTCGATGTACACAAGGACGATGCCCTGGGTTACTTGAAGCTGACGGACGAAGGCGTAGCGGCGCGTGATGAAAGCGTGATGCGCCATTGCCTGGGCCGGGATATTCCGGTGGTCGGGGTGATTGGCGGCGGTTACAGCAAGGACCGCAAGGCCTTGGCGCGGCGGCACGGGATTCTGCATCACAGCGCGCAACGGGTGTGGGCGTCATCAGGTTGTCATTGAACCGTGAGTGTTTACCCACAATGCCTGTGGAACTGCCTGTGGATAACCTGAGTGAAAGGGCCTACAGCCCTTACCGCGTATAGCCTACACGGCGATGGTTGTTTTTTAACCAGATCTTGCCCCCCCCACAAATCCCCTGTGGGAGCGGCGGTGCGACGATTCGACTTGCTCGCGAAGGCGTTAGCACAGTCGACATCAATGTTGAATGTACCGCCGCCTTCGCGAGCAAGCCCGCTCCCACATAGACCTGTGCTGGTAGAATGCGCGCCTTATTCCGCCAAACCGCAGTGCACTTAATGACCCAGCCCTCGACCTCCTCCCCCCCTCACGTCGCCATCATCGGCGGTGGCCCTGCCGGCCTGATGGCGGCTGAAGTGTTGAGCCAGGCCGGGATCAAGGTCGACCTGTACGACGGCATGCCCTCGGTGGGACGCAAATTCCTCCTGGCCGGGGTTGGTGGCATGAACATCACTCACTCCGAAGCCTACCCGGCGTTTCTCTCGCGCTACGCCGAACGCGCGCCACAGATTGCGCCGCTGCTGCGCTCATTTGGAGCCGACGCGCTGTGCCAGTGGATTCATGACCTGGGCATCGAAACCTTTGTCGGCAGTTCCGGCCGGGTGTTTCCGACCGACATGAAAGCCGCGCCCTTGCTGCGCGCCTGGCTCAAACGCTTGCGCGACGCTGGCGTAGTTATCCACACCCGCCACCGCTGGCTCGGCTGGGATGACAGCGGTGATTTGCTGATCACCAGCCCCGAGGGCGAAAAAACTGTAAAGGCTGACGCCACCCTGCTGGCCCTCGGCGGCGGCAGTTGGTCGCGTCTCGGTTCGGACGGCGCGTGGATGCTGCCGCTGGAACAACGCGGCGTAGGACTTGCGCCGTTGCAACCGAGCAATTGCGGCTTCGAAGTGCAGGCCTGGAGCGAATTGATGGTCAGTAAATTCGCCGGCGCGCCGCTGAAAAACATCGCCATCGGTCTCAATGACGACGTGCCACGGCTCGGGGAATGTGTGATCACCGCGACCGGGATTGAAGGCAGTCTGATTTACGCCTTGTCGGCTCCGATCCGTGAAGCGATCAACCTCAACGGTTCCGCGACCATTCATCTGGACCTGCTGCCGGGCAAGCCTGTGGATAAAGTGCAGGCCGCGCTGAGCAAACCACGCGGTTCACGTTCGATGTCCAAACACCTGCACAGTCAGCTGGGCCTTGATGGCGTGAAAGCCGCGTTGCTGCGCGAACTGACGCCAGCCGATTGCTTTAGCGACCCGGCGTTGTTGGCCAAAGCGATCAAGGCACTGCCGCTGACGCTGGTGAAAACCCGCCCACTGGACGAAGCCATCAGCAGCGCCGGTGGTGTGACATTCGAGACGATGGATGAACGCTTGATGCTCAAGCAATTGCCTGGCGTGTTCTGCGCGGGGGAGATGCTGGATTGGGAAGCGCCGACGGGCGGCTATCTGCTGACCGCGTGTTTCGCCAGTGGGCGTGCGGCGGGGATGGGGATGGCGGGGTGGTTGAAGCGCAAGGCTTGAGACCGAGTTGCCCCCTTCGCGAGCAAGCCCGCTCCCACATTCGACCGCATTCTTCTGGGAGAACTCGGTTAAATGTGGGAGCGGGCTTGCTCGCGAAGGCGTCCTTTCAGACGCCGAGTGTTTTCAAGGCTTCTTCTTACGCGGCCCAGTGTTGAACACCGGCACTTTACGCACAGGTTTGATCGAAGGCTCCGGTGCCGAAGCATCCCCGCTCTCAACCCATTTGCCCAGGTTGCGCTTGCCGCCACTGGACGTCTTCGGTTTCTTCGGCTTTTTCGCCTTCTTCACCACCTGACCGCTGGCATCGGTGTCCGGCACGCGATGCTCGGGCTCGAAGTCATGCTCCATCTGCCGAGGCAAGGTCTGACGGGTCAACGTCTCGATGGCCGACAGCAGGTTCACTTCATCGGCGCAGACCAGCGAAATCGCCTGCCCGGTATTACCCGCACGGCCGGTACGCCCGATGCGGTGGATGTAATCCTCAGCCACGATCGGCAGGTCGAAGTTGACCACCAGCGGCAAATCTTCGATGTCCAGCCCACGGGCCGCGACGTCAGTAGCCACCAGGATCTGTACTTCACTGGCCTTGAAGCGGTCCAGTGCGCGCTGACGCGTCGCCTGAGGTTTGTCGCCGTGGATGCCGTCGGCATTGATGCCCAGGCCCTGGAGTTTTTCCACCAGTGCGTCCACACCGTTGCGGGTCTTGGCAAACACCAGCACCTGTTTCCATTTGCTTTTACGCAGCAAGTGAACGAACAGTTCCGGTTTGCGCTTCTTGTCGACCGTCACCACCCACTGTTTAACCGTGTTGGCCGCGACGTTACGCGGGCTGACTTCGATGCTCAGCGGATCGTTGAGCATCTGCCCGGCCAGGGTGCGGATCGCGTCGGAGAACGTCGCCGAGAACAACAGCGTCTGACGCTTCTTCGGCAGCGCCTTGTAAATGTTGCCCAGCTCCTCGGAAAAGCCCAGATCGAGCATGCGATCGGCTTCGTCCAGCACCAGGGTTTGCAGCTGATTGAACTTCAGCGCGTTCTGGCGGAACAGGTCGAGCAAACGGCCCGGTGTGGCCACCAGCAGGTCGACGCCTTTGCGCAGCTTCATCATTTGCGGGTTGATGCTGACGCCGCCGTACACCGCGTAAGTGCTCAACGGCAGGTTCTCGGCGTACTGACGCACGGCTTCGTGAACCTGTTCCGCCAGTTCGCGGGTCGGCACCAGAATCAGTGCGCGCACCGAGTTGGCGGTGACTTTCGGCCCTTCCATGGCCAGCAATTGCAGGAGCGGCAACGCAAAACCGGCCGTCTTGCCAGTGCCGGTCTGGGCCGCAGCCATCAGGTCGCGACCGGCCAGCACCGCCGGAATGGCTTGCGCCTGAACCGGCGTCGGGGTCTGGTAGCCGAGCGTCTCAAGAGAGCGCAGCAAGGGTTCGATCAGGCCAAGGGTGGCGAAAGTCATGGGATTACCGTAGGAAAATTCAGCGCGGGTTTTTCAAAAAAAGTGTGCAAAACAAGATGCAATGGCGCGCAGTTTACCCTAATTCACACGGGATTCTGTCGGCGCGACTACAGCCGGCTGCACAGGCGCCCGACGCCACTGCGGCAAACCGATCAACACCACGGCGCTGATGATCACCAGCATCGCCAGCCCTTCTTCGATTCCGATGGTCTCGCCCACAAACACGATCCCCAACAACACCGCCACGGCCGGGTTGACGTAGGCATAACTGGTCGCCGCCGCCGGACGCACGTTTTTCAACAGATACATGTACGCGTTGAACGCGATGATCGAGCCGAAGAACGTCAGATAAGCCAGGGCCGCCCAGCCTTCAATCGGCGGCATGGCTTGTAGTTGCTCGCCGCTCACGGCACTGCCGATCAGCAGCGCCACGCCACCGACCAGCATTTCCACGGCACTGGCCATCGCCCCCGACGGCAACGGCACGTGTTTGCTCCAGACCGACCCGAACGCCCAGGACGCCGCCGCGAACACCAGCAACAGCGCGCCCGACGGGCTCGATTGCAGGTTCGAACCGAGATTCAACATGGCAATGCCGATCAGCCCGAGCGCAATCCCGGCCCACTCGAGACGGGTATTTCGCGCGCCCCAGAAATAGCCGAACAACAAGGTAAACAAGGGCACCGTCGCGACCGCCAATGCTGCCACGCCGGAGGCCACCCCCATGTGTTCGGCGACACTGACGCCGCCGTTACCGCAGGCGAGCAGCAATATCCCGATCATCCCGGCCGCTTTCCACTGCGCCCACGTTGGTGCCGGCGCCCCGCGCCAGCGCAGGAAGGCGTACATCAGCGTCCCGGCGATCACGAAACGGATACCGGCGAGCAGCAACGGCGGCCAGTACTCCACGCCAATGCGGATCACCAGATAGGTCGAGCCCCAAATCACGTACAGCGCGAAAAAGGCAGCGATCAACGGTAAGGGAAAACGACGTAATCCAGGCATGGACAGCTCGATGACAGAACAATGTGAACAGCTATTCTAGAAAGGCCAAGCGCTAAAAATAAGTTACAAAACCTGTTTATAGCGCCGGTACACTTTTCAAAACACGGAGATCAGCGCTATAAACCGTGCTTTCGAAAGTCAGTCCTTTTCAAGGTATACGCCGATGGATAAATACGACCGCATGCTCCTCAGCGCCCTGCTGGAAAACGGTCGTGCGTCCTACGCCGACCTCGCGCGCAAGGTCAACCTGTCCGCCCCGGCCGTGGCCGAACGCGTGGCCAAACTGGAAGCCAATGGCGTGATCACCGGTTACCAGGCGAAAGTCGACATGGCCAAGCTCGGCTTGCCGATCCAGTGCGTGATCGAACTGCGCCTGAACCAGCACGGCAATCAAAAGGCCTACGACGATCTGATAAAAATCCCGCAACTGACCGAATGCCACCGGGTGACCGGCGACCCGTGCGTGATCATGCAAGCGGCAGTGGGCTCGATGCCGGAGCTGGAGGAGTTGATCAACCGGATTGCCAAGTTCGGGTTCAGCAAGACGTCGATTGTGTTGTCGAGCGCGATAGAAAAGCGCGTGCCGTTGGGGCAGCTGGAAGGGAATGGAAAACTCTGATACCACACGTACCTTGTGGGAGCGGGCTTGCTCGCGAAAGCGGTGTATCAGTCGACATCAATGTTGAATGATAAATCGCTTTCGCGAGCAAGCCCGCTCCCACACTCGACCTGTGGTGGTTTCAAAACCCGCGATGGCGCTTGAGGTGTTCGTTGATCTTCGCCGCCGGTACTTTCTGCAAGCCGCACAGCAAATCATGGGACAACTCGCGCAACCCATGCTTGCGCTGCAACTCGCCCATCAAGTGCGTTGTCAGGTTGGCGGCCATCTCGGCGTCAGCCATCGCCCGGTGAGCCTTGCCGGTGTCGGGCAAGTTGGCGAACGTGGTGAGGGTGCCCAGCTTGTGATTCGGTGCGGCTGGCATCAGCCGACGGGCCAACAGCAGCGAGCAGGCAAAGTTCTGCAAGCGCGTGCGTTTGATCCGCCCCAGCTCAAAGTCCCAGAACTTCTGGTCGAACGCCGCATTGTGCGCGAGCAACGGAGTGCAGCCGACGAACTCGTTAACCTCGTTCATCACCTGCTCGGCCGACGGCGCGGTGCGCAGCATGGCGTTGCTGATGCCGGTCAGTTGCTCAATGAAGGCCGGCACGCGTACGCCAGCATTCATCAGGCTTTGGTAACGCTCGACGATGCGCCCCTGTTCAAGGATCACCACGGCAATTTCCGTGGCCCGGCAGCTGCTGCTCGGGGAGATCCCGGTGGTTTCAAAGTCGATGACTGCTATGCGTTCCAAACCTGTTTCAACTCCGTAAAAATCAATTCTTGAGCAACAACGCGCCTTCGATCGGCACATAACGGCTGGCGGCGCGGATCAGCGAGTTGGCCGTCAGGCCCGGCACGCCATAGGCCACCGCTTGCACCCCGTGCTTGCTGATGATGCGTTCCAGCAGCATGTCGAAATCACCGTCACCGGAGGCCAGCACAATTTCGTCGACGTGATCGGCGGCGTCCATGATGTCGAGGGTAATGCCCACGTCCCAGTCGCCCTTGGCCGAACCGTCGCTACGCTGGATGTAGGGTTTGAGCTTCACGGTAAAGCCGAGGTTGCGCAGGATCTGCTGAAACTGCTGTTGTTTGCTGTCGCCACGATCGATCGCGTAGGCATAAGCCTCGACGATCTCGCCCTGTTTGCTGATGTCAGCCCACAACGCGGCGTAGTTGAAGTGGCAACCATAGGCCTGACGCACGGTGTAATAGAGGTTCTGAACATCGGCGAACACTGCGATTTTTTTCACCGCGGGTTTCCTCTTGGCGCACAGGCGCGCAGGCGAGATCAGGCACCTGGCCCGAAAAGTCGCCCAGTATGCCAGCCCGAAGGATTGTTCCGCGAATAATCGGCTATGTGGCGAAGGAGCTTGCTCCCTCGCCACAGGGTGTCAGACGAAGGAATCGTCGTCATCGCCGCCGAAGAATGACGAGCTGTCATCGCTGTAATCAGTGTCGGCAAAACCGCCCTGATCGCTGGAGTTGTCAGCCATGCGCTGGTCATCGCCCCAGCCGCCGTTGGTCTGGTCATTGACCTGAGCCGGCTCTTCCTTGATCACTTCAACCACTTCCGGCTGCTGATTGTGATGGAACAGGCTGCTGATGCCTTGTGCCAGCATCACGCCACCCGCCACACCGGCCGCGGTCTTCAGCGCACCGCCGAGAAAACTGCTGCCCGCCGCCGGAGCTTGCTGTTGCGGGGCGTAGTTTTGTTGTGGCGGCGCGGCACCAAAGTTCTGCTGCGGCGACTGTGAATTGAACGATGGCCGTGCCGGCTCACGCCAGCCGCCCGTGGACGGTGGGGCGCTCTGGGTCGGTGCGGGCTGTGGATCGCGGGCACTGCCACCGAAGATGCTCGACAAAAAGCCACCACCGCTCGGCGCGGGTGCGGCTGTCTGGGCCTTGGCCGCTTGCAGTTCAGTCTGCAATTGCTGCACTTGCCGGGTCAGTTGCTTGTTCTGTTCGTCGAGGCTCTTGATGGCAGCTTCCTGAACCAGGATCGCCTGGGTCATGAAATAGCCGGCCGCAGGCTGGCGAGTCAGGTGTTCCTTGATCCGCGCCTCAGCCAGGGCATCGCGCGGGGCTGAGTCCGTTTCGGCCTGTTGCAGCCGGGAAAACAGTCCATCGATCAGGGTTTGTTCTTCGCTGTTCATGGCGACCTCGTAGATTGCCGGGGAAAATCGTTGTCCTTTTCCAAAGAGGATAAGGTGCTCGACCTTAATGGAGGCTGAAACAAGTTGTTTCAATGAGCTTTACCTAACGTTTACGTTTGCGTTTCCAAGGGTTTCATCGGTTAAAGTGGGCCACTGCTTCCAACCTGCGATACCGACTGATGAATCCGTTCGATGTACTGCGTGACTCCTTGTATTTCTTCAAGCGCAATCTGGGGCAGATCGTGCAGCTGTGCCTGCCGCTGGTGATCTTCGAGGCGCTGCTGCAACAGATTGTCGACCACTCCACCGAGCCGGACAGTTTTCCCGGCGTCAGTGTGATCGTCGGCTTGCTGGTTTATCCGCTGTACACCGCCGCCCTGATCCTGTTCCTCGACGCCCGCAGCCGCGGTGAGTCGCCGCGCAACCGTGATCTGCTGACCCGCTCGGCGTACCTGTGGCCACGCTTCGCCTTGCTCACGGCGCTTAACACCCTGTTGATCCTTCTCGGTCTGTCGCTGTACTTCCTGCCCGGTATCTATCTGATGGTGACCCTGGCCTTCGGCGAATACCTGCTGGTGCTGCGCGGCATGGCGCCGCTGGCGGCCATGAAAGCAAGCCTGCGCCTGACCCGCGGCCATTTCATGCGCATTCTGGTGTGCATCCTGTGCGTGATGGGTCCGCTGTGGGTGCTCAAGGGCGCCACGCTCGCGGTGTACCCGGACCCGCAGAACCCGGTGATTTCCCTGCTGATCGACAGCGCCCACAGCTTCCTGCAACTGTTCACCAGCGTGGTGTTGTTCCGCTTGTTCATGCTGATTGGCGATACGCCCGAGAAGATTGAGGGGCCGCTCTGACCGTGGGCTTCGGCCCCGGTCTCGGTTATGCTCGGGGCCAACTTTTGTAACGCTATAAGCCGAGCCATGACCCGTCTACTGCGCTACACCCTGCTGAGTCTGTTGATCGTGACCGGCGTGATCGCATTGCTGATCTACAACCTGACCTGGCGCCCCGACTCCAAGGAAGTGTTGCCGGTCAGTTGCACGGCTCAAGCGCCCACCCTGGTGCCCGGTCAGGCATTGAAAGTGATGACCTGGAACGTTCAGTACCTGGCGGGTAAACGCTATGTGTTCTGGAACGACCTCGCGCAGGGCACCGATGAAAACCCTACCCCCGAAGACATGGCCTTCAGCCTCGACGAAGTGGCACGGGTGATTCGCGACGAAAACCCCGACATCGTGTTGTTGCAGGAACTCGATGACAACGCCAAGACCAGCGATTACCAGCACCAGTTCAAACTGCTGCAAGAGCGGGTCGCCGACCTGTATCCGTGCAGCGCTTACGCCTTCGACTGGAAGGCCGACTTTGTGCCGGATCCGCACATCTTCGGCAGTGTCGGCCGGCAACTGGCAACGCTCAGCCGCTACCAGATAGAACACGCCGAACGCCTGCAACTACCGGTCGCATCGGCCAACCTGATCAGCCGCCAGTTCAAACCGAAAAACGCCTTGCTGGTGTCTTATCTACCGCTGAACGACGGCGGTCAGATGGCGGTGCTCAACACTCATCTGGACCGCGTCACCCAGCCCGACGAAACGCTGCAAGCCCAAGTGACGGCTGTTGCCAAGGTCCTGGACAAATTCGAAGGCCGTGGCACGCCGTGGTTGATCGGTGGTGATTTCAACCTGTTGCCGCTCGGGCAGTTTCGCCGACTGCCCGAGGAACAACGTACGCCCTACTCGGCCGACAGTGCGCTGCATGTGCTGTGGGACAAGTACCCGATGATCCCGACCAACAACGAAGCCAGCGGCGCCGATCGAGCCCAGTGGCTGACGCATTACCCGAATGATCCGGGCTTGAACGGCCCGGACCGCACGGTTGACTACCTGTTCTACAGCCCGCACATCAAACGGGTCGAGGCGATGGTGAGGCAGGACGATACGTTGCGCATCTCCGACCACTTGCCGGTGATTGCACGGTTCCTGCTACCCGCCAACTGACAAACGCACAACTTGTAGGAGTGAGCCTGCTCGCGATGGCGTAGTGTCAGTCGACATCAATGTAGCTGGAACACCGCAATCGCGAGCAGGCTCACTCCTACAGGGATGGGTGCAGGGCTGGCATCAATGCACCTCTTCCAGATCGTCATGCAATAACCCGAAGATCTTGCGCTTCATATCGATAAACGAGCGCTCCATGACCATGTCCAGCGTCCGTGGGCGTTCGATCGGCACGTCCAGAATCTGCTTGATCCGCCCAGGCCGGGCGCCCATCACGTAGACCCGATCGCCGAGCAAAACCGCCTCGTCGATATCGTGGGTCACGAACAACACGGTCTTCTTGCTGTTGCCCCAGACCCGCAACAACAGCTGCTGCATTTGCAGACGCGTCTGGCTGTCGAGCGCGCCGAAAGGTTCGTCCATCAGCAGGATCTGCGGATCATTGGCCAGCGCGCGGGCAATCGCCACACGCTGCATCATGCCGCCGGACAGCTGCTTGGCGTAGTTGTCGGCAAACCCGCTCAGGCCGACTTCATTGACGTAATAGTCGACGATCTCCTTGCGCTGGGCAGCCGCCATGCCACGACGCTTGAGCCCGAACTCGACGTTCTGGCGCACAGTCAGCCACGGGAACAGCGTGTAGCTCTGGAACACCATGCCGCGGTCCGCACCCGGCCCCTGCACTTGCTGGCCACCGACGTAGATCTCGCCCTCGGTGGGTTCGTTGAGGCCGGCCGTCAGGTACAGCAAACTCGACTTGCCGCACCCCGAGGGCCCGACCAGCACGGCGAATTGTTGGTCCGGCACTTCGAACGACACCTGCTCCAGCGCAGTGAACATGCCGCCGTCAGGTTTCTGATAGCGCAGGCTGACCTTGTCCACTTGCAGCCTTGGAGCGGCTTGCACCGGGGCAGCCGAGGGTGTGACGAAGCGAGGGTTGACGGCGCTTACTGAGCCCATGCGGCGATCCTCAGACGTAGGAAACGGAACAGTTGATCGGTGACCAGGCCCAACAGGCCGATGATCGCGATTGCCAGGAAAATCACATCCACTTGAAAACCACGCATGGCTTTAAGGCTCAAGTAACCGAGGCCACTGGAAGCGGCGACCAGTTCGGCAACCACCAGGTAGGTCCAGGCCCAGCCCATGGTCACGCGCAAGGTGTCGAGCACACCCGGCAACGAGGCCGGGGCGATCACATGCAGCACGGCATCGCGACGGGTCGAGCCCAAGGTGTAGGACGCGTTGATCAAATCCTTGGAGATGCCTTTTGACACGTCCGCGATCATCACCAGTTGCTGGAAGAACACGCCGAAGATGATTACCGAGACCCGTTGTTCCAGGCCGATGCCGATCCACAGAATGAACAGCGGCACGAACGAGGTCACCGGCAGGTAGCGGATGAAATTGACCATCGGCTCAAGGAACGCCTGGACGATTCGGAAGCTGCCCATCAGCAGCCCCAGCGGCACCGCCACCAGCGACGAGACAATGAAACCGACCATCACCACTTCGAGGCTGGCCCACACATGCAGGCCAAGGGTCCCGTCGCGGCCCAGGCGCACGGCGGCTTCGGCCACCGCACCTGGTGTCGGCAGGAACATGCCCGGCACCACGCCGCCATAGGACAATCCCGCCCACAGGCCAATCAACAACACCCAGGCCAGACCGCTCGCGCTCCAGATCACCTGCACCGGCAGGCCGGTCTTGGGCGTGATGCAGCGGCTCAGCCATGAATTGCGCTTGAACATGCAAACCTCCTACAGCGGGGTGACGAAACGGTTGTCGATCAAATCGTCATTGCTGACGTTGTAGGGTTTGCCCTGCAATTCACTGGCGGTTTCATTGGCCAGTTTGATCAGCGGTTCGCTGTCGCCCGGCTTGCCCGGCGAGCCGAGGAGTTTTTCGCTCATGGCCTGATCGTAGAAGCGCACGCCTTGTGCGGCGGCGGCCAGTTCCTTCGGATCGGCGAGGTAACCGCCAACGCCTTTGGCCATGATTTTGTAGGCTTCTTCTGGATGGTCCTTGGTGTACTGGACCGCTTTGTACAGACCGGCGACCAAGGCCTTGACGTCTTCCGGCTGCTTTTCGATGACGGTGCAGTTGAGCGCGACCACATCGACAATCACGCCCGGCGTGCTGCTGCTGTCGATCAGCACCTTGCCCTGTTTCTTGTCACGCACCATCGACAGGTGCGGCTCCCACGTCACGGCGGCCGGCACGCGACCGGCGATGAACGCCGTGGCAGCGTCGTCAGCTGTCATGTTCTGCACGGTGATGTCGCTCATGGTCATGCCGTGTTTCTTCAGCAAATACGACAACCAGAACTGCGAGGTCGACCCTTCGTTCACTGCCACCGCTTTGCCTTTGAGCTCCTGCAGACTCTTGACGTCCTTGCCCACCAGCACGCCGTCGCCGCCATGGCTGTCATCCAGCGCGGCCACAGCCTTGAAGCAGAATTGCGGACGGTATTTCAGCACTTCGTCGATGGTCGACGCCGAGCCTGACAACTCGCCCGAGGCCTGGGCGGCCATGTACATCGACGCCTCTTCGACGACGGGCAATTCGACGGTCAAGCCGTTTTCCTTGAAGTAGCCCAGGTCCTGAGCCAGGTAGAGGGTGCCGTAGCCGACCCAGGTGGTGTGACCGATAGAGAGGGTGCCGGCCTGGGCGCTGGTGGCGACCGTGGCGGCGATGGCGGTGATCGCCAATGGATGAGCGACGCGGGTTAGCAAGGACTTGATCATGGAGCACTCCCAAAGCTGTTGATTTAGTTTTGATGGGCAGTACGGCCAGCGGCCCTGAAATCGGCTGTCACCTCAGATCTCTGATGGACCTTGCGGCGGGCAGCATCGGGCTGACTGGCGAAGTCGATGTTGGCCCAGTGCGGGGAGAAGGAAAATTAGGAAATATGTCGAGGCGAATGATGAAAAAGCTGTGTAGCGCGCACTGGAAAAGGGCGGTGTGGGCGGAGGTGCCCGAGGTGGGTGCAAAAGGTGAGAGGTACGGTGAATCGACTACCGCATTCGCGAGCAAGCCCGCTCCCACATTAGATCGGTGTCGTACACAAACTCTGTGACCGACAGAGATCAAATGTGGGAGCGGGCTTGCTCGCGAAGAGGCCCGCAAGTGCGCTACAAGATTAGAGCCGGCCGTATTCCTGCGCCGTACGATCGACCGCTTTCAGGGTCTTGCCCACCAGCTCATCAATCTCTTCACGACTGGCAATCAACGCCGGCGCCATGATCATCCGCCCCAGCGTCGAGCGAATAATCACTCCCTCTTCAAAGCCAATCGTGCGGCAACGCCAGGCAATGTCGTTCTCGTTGGCAAAGCGTTTGCGGCTGGTCTTGTCCTCGGCCAGTTGCAGCGCCGCGACCATACCAACCCCCTGAATATCGCCCACCAACGGGTGATTGCCGAACACCTCGCGCAAGCACTGTTGCAGGTACGGGCCGATGTCATCCTTGACCCGCATCACCACCCTTTCATCACGCAACGCCTTTAGGTTGGCAATCGCCACCGCCGCCGCGACCGGGTGCCCGGAATACGTCAGGCCATGGGCAAACACCCCGCCCTGCTCCACCAGCACGGTAGCCATTTTCTTCGACAGGATCAGCCCGCCCATCGGGATGTAACCGGAGGTCAAACCCTTGGCAATCGACAGCGTGTCCGGCTCGAAACCGAAATACTCGTGGGCGAACCATTCGCCAGTGCGACCGAAGCCGCCGATCACTTCATCAGCGCACAGCAGCACGTCGTACTTGCGGCAGATGCGCTGGATTTCCGGCCAGTAACTCTCTGGCGGAAAGATCATCCCGCCCGCGCCCTGGAACGGTTCGGCAATGAAGCCGGCGACCTTGTCCGCGCCCAGTTCGAGAATCTTCGCTTCCAGTTGCTGCGCTGCCCGCAGGCCGAATTCCGCCGGGGTCAGGTTACCTTCGTGAGCGAAAAAGTACGGCTCGTCGATGTGCTCGATGTCCGGAATCATGCCGCCCATTTCGTGCATGAACTTCATACCGCCGAGCGCCGTCGCGGCCAGGGTCGAGCCGTGATAACCGTTCCAGCGACCGATCATGATTTTCTTCTCGGGCTTGCCGAGGATCGTCCAGTAACGGCGCACGGTGCGGATCAGCACCTCGTTGGCTTCAGAGCCGGAGTTAGTGTAGATCGCGTGGCTGTAGTGCCCTGGCAGCAGGCTGAACAGCAGCTCCGACAGCTCGATCACCTGCGGGTGAGTGGTGTGGAAAAACATGTTGTAGTACGGCAGCTGCTCCAGTTGCCGGGTCGCTGCCGCCGCCAGATCCTTGCGTCCGTAACCGAGGTTAGTGCACCACAGCCCGGACATGCCATCGAGGTAGCGCCGACCGTCGTTGTCCCACAGGTGCAGGCGTTCGCCACGAACCATCACCCGGGGGCCTTCGTCGTTGAGTGCCTTTTGATCGACGAATGCGTGGATGTGATGCGCAGCGTCGGCGGCCTGGTAGTCGCGGGTTTCACGTGGTGTGGTCATCGCCAGTTCTCCGTTTCTTGTTGTTAGCGCAATTGAAACCAGGTGGTCTTCAACTGGGTGTATTTATCGAATGAATGCAGCGACAAGTCACGACCGAAACCGGACTGTTTGCCGCCGCCGAAAGGCACGGTCACGTCGAGTGCATCGACGCTGTTGACCGAGACCGTACCCGCTCGCAATTGCCGCGCCACACGGTGGGCGCGATTGAGGTCATCGGTCCACAGCGAAGCCGCCAGACCGTAGACGCTGTCGTTGGCCAGTTGCAAGGCGTGGGCCTCGTCATCGAATGCGGTAACCGCGAGCACCGGGCCGAAGACTTCGTCGCGAAACAGCGGCATCTCCGGGGTCACGCCGGTGAAAATTGTCGGCTGGATGAAGTTGTCAGAGCCGTTGAAGATCGACTGTCGGCCACCGCACACTTTTGTCGCGCCCTGGCGTTCGGCTTGCTGGATGAACTTCATGATGCGCGCGGTCTGGCGGCTGTCGACAATCGCCCCGGCACTGCTCGACGGGTCCAGTGGATCGCCCGGCAACCAGCGTTCGGCGTGCGCCATGAGGCGTTCGACAAACTCGTCGTGGATCGAGCGCTGCACCAGCAATCGCGAGTTGGCCGAGCAGACTTCGCCCTGATTGAAGAAGATCCCGAACGCGGCTTTTTCAGCGGCCAGATCGAGGTCCTGACAGTCGGCGAACACCAGGTTCGCGCTCTTGCCGCCACACTCCAGCCACACCTGCTTGAGGTTCGACTGCGCAGAATACTGCATGAAGTATTTGCCGACTTCGGTAGAGCCGGTGAACACCAGGCAATCGACATCCGGGTGCAAACCGAGGGCTTTGCCGGTCTGCTCGCCGAGGCCCGGCAGCACGTTCAATACGCCTGCCGGCAGGCCGGCTTCCAACGCCAGTTCGGCCAGGCGCAGGGCGGAAAAGGGTGATTGCTCGGCGGGTTTCAGAATCACCGAGTTGCCGGCGGCCAGGGCCGGTGCGAGTTTCCACGCGGCCATGTCCAGCGGGAAGTTCCACGGCACCACGGCCGCGACCACGCCGAGGGCTTCACGGGTGATGGTCGCCAGTACGTTCTGCGCGCTGGGGGCGATCTGGTCGTAGAGTTTGTCGAGGCTTTCGGCGTACCAGCGAAACACCCCGGCCGCACCCGGCACGTCGATGTTGTAGGCATCCATTACCGGTTTGCCCATGTTCAGCGAATCGAGCAGTGCCAGTTCTTCGCGGTGGTTCATGATCAGGTCTGCCAGGCGCAGCAGCACCTGTTTGCGCTCACCTGGCGAACGTGCCGACCAGGTGCCGGCTTCAAATACCTGCCGCGCATTGCTGACGGCAGCGTTGACCTCTTCATCGCCACACGCAGTCACGTTGGCCAGGCAGTGCCCGGTGGCCGGGTTGATCGCGGCGAACGTCTGGCCGGACTGCGCCGAACGGCGTTTACCGTCGATCACGGCCTGGTCGGGAAACTGCAGCGCTGCGGCTTTGTTTTGCCAATATGCAAGCTCGAACACGTTCAGATGCTCCAGGGGCTTTTCTTGTGATTGGATGGTGGCCCAGCCCCGTGTCCACGAAAAATAGTAAAAATGTTTTCGCAGACCATGAAAAAACTGGGCAGCCAACCTCCCCCGTGGCGCGGTATGTGGTTATTGTTCAAGCACAACAACACCGTCGTCAGAACGGACGCAGTCGGCGCGAATATTGCCTGGATGCCTGGATCATCCACCCCGAGGTTTGCCGTGGCTGCCTACAACTTGCGTCAACTGAAATACTTCATCACCACCGTCGAATGCGGCAGCGTCGCCGAGGCCTCGCGCAAGCTGTACATCGCCCAGCCGGCGATCTCAACGGCGATCAAAGGCCTGGAAGACAGCTTCGGCGTGCAACTGCTGATCCGTCATCACGCCCAAGGGGTGTCCTTGACGCCGAGCGGTGCGCGCTTCTACCGCAAGGCCCAGGAACTGCTGCGCATGGCCAAGGAGTTCGAACAGAACGCCCTGGCCGATAACGACGTGGTCGCCGGGCAGATCGACATCGGCTGTTTTGAAACCGTCGCTCCGCTGTACTTGCCGCAACTGATTGCCGGGTTCTCGGCGCTGTATCCGGGGGTGAAAATCCGCATTCGCGACGGCGAACAGCAAGAGTTGGTGCAAGGCCTGACGTCGGGCACCTTCGACCTGGCGATCCTGTACGAACATGACCTCGACGCCACCATCCAGACCGAGCCGCTGATGCCGGCGCAGCGACCTTATGCGTTGCTGCCGGCGGACCATCGCTTTGCCCAGCTCAAACAAGTGTCGCTGCGTGACCTGTGCCTGGAGCCGATGATTCTGCTGGACGTGCAACCGAGCCGGACGTACTTCGTCAGCCTGTTCGAGGAATTGAACCTGTCGCCGAATATCGCTTTCAGCTCACCGTCGATCGAGATGGTCCGGGGCATGGTCGGGCAAGGGTTCGGCTTTTCGATCCTGGTCACGCGACCGCACTCGGAGTGCACCTATGACGGGCAGAAAGTGGTGTGCGTGGACATCGTCGAAGACGTCACTGGATCAGGGCTGGTGGCGGCGTGGCTCAAGCGCGGGCAGTTGACCAAACCGGCGCAGTTGTTTGCGGATTATTGTCGGGAGCAGCTCACCGCGAAGGCCGGCGCCCGGCCTTAAGGAAAGTCTAAAGCCAAGTGAGTTCCCTGTGGCGAGGGGGCTTGTCGGAACGCCGCATCGCCCCGTTCGACTGCGCAGCAGTCGTAGAACCTTTGCATGCGGTGTACCTGACACACCTCTGTTGCAGGCATTGGGGCGGCTACGCCACCGAACGGGGCGATGCGGCGTTCCGACAAGCCCCCTCGCCACAGATAATCGCTTCACCACAGGATTGGTGTTTAGTCTCGGGGTCACTTGCGGGGTTTGATCCGCGCAGTCGCTTCGGCCACCAATGGATCATCCGGCCAGTAATGCTTCGGATACCGCCCCTTCAAATCCTTCTTCACCTCGGCGTAGGTGCTACGCCAGAAGTTCGCCAGGTCCTGGGTCACCTGCACCGGCCGCCGCGCCGGGGACAGCAAATGCAGCTTGACCACTTGCCGGCCACCGGCAATGCGCGGGGTCTCGGCGAGGCCAAACAGTTCCTGCAAACGCACCGCCAGAATCGGCGGTTGCTCGCTGTAATCCAGTCGAATCGATGACCCAGACGGCACGCTCAAATGATGCGGCGCCAGCTCATCGAGCCGTTGCGGCAACGGCCACGGCAGCAGGTTATGGACGATGCTCGACAGGTCCAGATTGGCGAAGTGACTGAGCCGCGAGACTTTGCCCAGGTACGGCATCAGCCAATGCTCAAGGCTTTTCAGCAGCGTGGCATCGCTGACATCCGGCCACTCACTTTCGCCCTTCCCGGCCATATCCAACTGACGCAACAAAGCCACCCGTGCCTGCCACTGACGCAGCTCCGGTGTCCACGGCAACAGCTCCAGACCTTTACGCCTGACCAGATTGACCAAGGCCTGGCTGCGCGCAGTTTCATCGAGACCGGTCAAGGGTTCGCGACTGAGGATCAGTTCACCCACCTTGCGCTGACGCTCGGCTCGCAACACGCCTTCGCGCTCGTCCCAATCCAGTTGATCGACGATGCGCACTTGCTCGGCGAGCACCGAGTCGAACAGCGCCGGATCGAAGTCCGCCGCCAGATAAATCCGTTCCTCCCGCTGGCCCTGACGACTGCCGAGATCGGCGATCACCAGCCACGCCTGCTTCATCAGGCTGTCAGCCTCGGCGAACAACGCGGCGCGGCCGTTGGCCAAGCGATATTCCGCGCCTCCGGCTCGACGCTGCTGGGCAACGCGATCGGGATAGGCCAACGCCAGCAGTGCGCCGAGCCAGCGTGGGTGATCCGGATCGCTGACCGGCTCTGAGGCTTTGCCGCGCAGATAACCGCGATACTGTCGCGCCAGTTGTCGGGCCCGTTGAACGCCACCCTGAGCACCGCGCGCGGCGCGTTCTTCGCCGGACAACAAGACCAATCGGCTGTGCAGATCGGCGCCAGCGCCGCGCAAGATATCCCGTTCACCGAGCAACGCCGCGACATCGCAGGCCATGTCAGCCAAGCCGAGCGCCTGGCCGCGCAACAACAAATGCGCAATACGCGGATGCGCCGGCAGTTCGGCCATGGCCTGACCGTGACGGGTTAGCGTTTCACCGTCCAATGCGCCCAATCGATCCAGCAAGTCCTGAGCCTGGGCATAAGCGGCGGCCGGAGGCACATCCAGCCAAACCAGCTGACCCGGCATCACGCCCCAGCGACCGAGTTGCAACGCCAGGCCGGCGAGGTCCGCCGAGAGAATTTCGGCACTGGCGTAGGCCGCCAGTTGCTCGTGCTGATCCTGCGACCACAAGCGATAACACACGCCCGGTTCCAAACGCCCTGCCCGGCCCGCGCGCTGCGTGGCGCTGGCCTTGGAGATTCGTTGGGTGTCGAGGCGAGTCATGCCGCTGCCGGGGTCGAAACGTGGCACCCGCGCCAACCCGGCATCGATCACCACGCGCACACCGTCGATGGTCAGGCTGGTCTCGGCGATGTTGGTCGCCAGCACCACTTTGCGCTTGCCGGCCGGCGCCGGATCAATCGCCGCGCGCTGGGCATTCAGGTCCAGCTCACCGTGCAGCGGGCACAGCAGCACCTGCGGGCTATCGCCCAACGCATCGGCCAGTTGCTGATGCACACGACGGATTTCCGCTTGTCCCGGCAGGAATACCAGGATGCTGCCGGTTTCATCGTTCAAGGCTTCGAGGATGGTCTGCACCAGACGCGGTTCGATGAATTCACCGGGCTGGAACGGCCGACCCCAGCGCATCGCCACGGGGTACATGCGGCCTTCGCTGCGCAGGATTGGCGCATCGTCGAGCAACCCGGCCAGGCGTTCGCCTTCCAGGGTTGCCGACATCAGCAGAATTTTCAGCGGTTGATCGTCGCGAAACAGCTCCCGGCCATTCAGGCTCAGGGCCAACGCCAGGTCGGCGTCGAGGCTGCGCTCGTGGAATTCATCGAAGATCAGGAGGCCAACGCCTTCCAGCGCCGGGTCGTCCTGCAAACGGCGGGTAAGGATGCCTTCGGTGACCACTTCAATACGGGTCTTGGGCCCGACTTTGCTGTCGAGACGAATGCGATAGCCGACCGTTTCGCCCACCTTCTCACCCAGTTCACTGGCCAGCCGCTCCGCCGCCGCCCGCGCTGCCAACCGGCGCGGTTCAAGCATCAGAATGGTCTGCCCGGCCAGCCAGGCCTCGTTGAGCAGGGCCAATGGAACACGGGTGGTCTTACCGGCGCCGGGTGGTGCTTCGAGCACGGCTTCGTGGCGTGTCGCCAAGGCTTCACGCAGCGCGGGTAAAACTTCATCAATCGGCAAAGAAATCATGCTGGCTCCCAAACAGAGCGGCGAGTATAACGGCGAACTGCCCGGCGTTTATCACGGTCCTAATTCATAACGGCTACGCTTCGTTTTCCAGATGACTCAGGAGATTTCATATGCGTGTTCCCTTTCGCCTGATTGGCGGTGTGTTGGTTGCAACCCTTCTGACCCAGGTGACCGCTTGCGGCTCGATTTTCTACCCCGATCGCCGTGGGCAAATCGACGGCAAGATCGACCCGGCCATCGCCGCGCTGGATGCCGTGGGCCTGTTGTTCTACATCATCCCGGGCCTGATCGCGTTTGCGGTCGACTTCGCTACCGGCGCGATTTACTTCGAGCCAGGCAAGACTGCTCAGGTCGATCCGGAAAAACTCAAGGAAGCGATCGGCGTCGACGGCAAGGTCGATAACCACAAGTTGCAGACTATTCTCGAAACTGAACTGGGCCGCAGCTTCCCGCTGGACGACCCACGCCTGATCCAGCACAAAGGCAGCACCCAGCAACTGGCCCTGCTCGGCCTGCAACCTGCCGCGTAATCGGTGCACCCAAAGGAAAAGCTGCCCCTATGACTTCCAGCTCCGAACACGCCCGCCTGCTGCGGCTGGCGACCCGTGCCTCGGTGGCGGTGGCGTGTACGCTGATCGTCGCCAAGGCCATCGCCTGGTGGTTGAGCGGCTCGGTGAGCATGCTCGCCGGGTTGACCGATTCGGCGCTCGACGGCGTCACGTCGCTGCTCAACTTGCTGGCGGTGCATTACGCCTTGCGCCCGGCCGATGACGACCATCGTTATGGGCATGGCAAGGCCGAGTCGCTGGCGGGTATGGCGCAGGCGTTGTTCATTGGCGGCAGTGCGGTGTTGATTACCATGCAGGCGATTGAGCGGCTGCAACACCCGGAACCGGTCGGCGCGCCGTGGATCAGCATCGGGGTGATTGTGTTTTCCCTGGTGCTGACGCTGGCGTTGCTGATCTTGCAACATCGCGTGGTCAAGGCCACCGGCTCCAATGCGGTACGCGCAGACTCGCTGCATTACCGCTCGGACCTGCTGCTCAATGGCAGCATTCTGGTGGCGCTGGTGCTGGCCGGGTTTGGCTGGCATCAGGTCGACCCGTGGTTCGGTCTGGGAATTGCCGCGTACATTCTCTGGAGCGCAATTCAGATCGCCCGGGAAAGCTTCACGGTGTTGATGGATGAAGAATTGCCGCCGGATGTCAGTCAGCACATGCTGGAACTGGCGTGCAGCGTGCCGGGTGTTCTGGGGGCGCATGATTTGCGCACGCGGATTTCCGGAAACCAGTGGTTCGTGCAACTGCACCTGGAATTGCCGGGGGATTTGACGCTGTCAGTCGCCCATGGCATCAGCGATCAAGCCGCCGATGCCATCCACGCCGCTTACCCGCGAGCCGAAGTGCTGGTGCACGCCGACCCGCAGGAAGTGGTGAAAGCCGCCAAGGCTCAAAACTTGACCTGATAACCGCGACTGCCCAGGCAGTTGCCCTGGGCCTGTCGGTAGGCTTGCACTACCGAAGGGTCGGGTTGGTACGTGTCGGCGCGTGGATCAAAACCGCTCTGCTGCACCGCGTATTGGTAGCACTCGTAACCGTCCTGACTGACCTGTTCAGGGGACTGCCCGTTGGCCGGGTACGCCTCGACGTCATAGCCGTTGCTGGACGATTGCGGCAGCGGTTGCCCCGGCGGTTCGACCACGACGTAATCCTGAGTGTTCTCTTGATAGGCGTAATACGAACCGGCAGCGAGGAACAGCAATGCCCCGCCAATCCACACTTCACGGGCGTAATCAGGCAAGTAATTGACACGAATCCCGCGCGGCGGCTGCACCACCACGTAACGCGGACCTTGCGGGCGATACCAGTAGCCGCCGGAATAGAAATAATCCCGACCGCCGTAAGGCACGCGGTAATCGCGATCCGGGAAGCGATCGATCACCTGACCGGGCCGATACTGCGGACCGGGTCCCCAACCGTTGCCGTGCCCATTCGGGCGACCGGCCCAGTAATGATCATTGGGCCGTGCGCCCATGCCGCCGGTTTGCCACTGCTGGTTGTATCCGTTGTTGCGCGGATTGTCCTGATAGTAACCACGCTGCGGTTGCTGGGTCTGGCGCACGGTATCGGGCCGGCCCTGGATCGGCAGGTCGTTGGCGGGTAATTGCGGAGGTGGTGGCGGCGAGCGAACCGGGTTGTTGTAGTCGTGCTGCGGCCGTGGCTGGTTCTGGTTCTGCCATTGACCGTTGTTTTGGTTCTGGCCATTGTTTTGATGACCGTCGCGTTCGAACTGGCGGCTGTTTTCGCCACGAATGATCTCGTTGTTCTGCGCACGCGGCTGATTATTCTGCTGATCGTTTGGCGGGCGTTGCTGATTGTTGCCATGCCCCTGACCGTTGCCCTGATGGCCATCCGGCCCATGCTGTCCGCCATCGTTTCCACGGTTTTGCTGATCATCGGCCAGCGATTGCGCAGCGACACCAACACACAGCAAACCAACACCGGCCAAACGCCAGATGCGCGACTTCATGCTTTTCCTCACTGCGGGTTAGGGCCTGTACGTAAGACTGGAAAAGCACAGGCCGGTTCTGCAACAGGTTATCAGTCGCGAAACTTATTTATTGAGGGCAGAACAGAAATCGCGGGCAAAAGAAAAGGGAGACCCGTCGGCCTCCCTTTGAGAACTTCGTCCGTGCTCGACGCTTATGACGTCGGCTCACCTCACGCCGTCTTCTGGACAGTGTGCAGCTCGGGGGCCGGCACATCCCCGGTGGGGGTGGCGGCCGCGACTGGCCTGATTGGGCGAGTCGCTGCGGACTGTTTGTCCGAGCAGTGATTCTGGTGATAAGAATAGGCCTGGGGCACCGGCAGAGGATTGCGAAGATTGCTCAAATAAACATCACTTGCGCAATTTTTAACCCTGGATAGATAATCCTCCGCAATAGTTACGACAAAGGCCTGATTGATGAGCAAACTCGACCGATACGACTTGAGCATTTTGGCGGAATTGCAGCGTGACGCGCGCATCTCCAACCAGGAACTGGCCGAACGCATTGGCCTGTCGCCCTCGCCATGCTCGCGCCGGGTCAAGCAACTGGAAGATGACGGCTACATCACCCGTCAGGTCGCCCTGCTCGATCGAAAAATGCTCGGCTTGAGCCTGACCGCCTACGTGCTGATCGGCATGGACCGACACACCCCCGAGCGGTTCGAGAACTTTGAAGCGGCGATTCGTACCTTGCCGCAGGTGCTGGAATGCAGCCTGGTGACGGGGATGGATGCGGATTATCAGTTGAAGGTGGTGGTGCCCGATATGGATCACTATCAGAAATTGCTGCTGGGGCACCTGACCCGGATTGAAGGGGTGACGAGTGTGCGGTCGAGCTTTGTGTTGAATCAGGTGCTCAATAGCACTGAGCTGCCGTTAACTCATTTGCGCAGCTGAAACCGCCTTCGCGAGCAAGCCCGCTCCCACATTTAACTTCTGGCGATCACAAATGCTGTGTTCACAGAGGATTCAGTGTGGGAGCGGGCTTGCTCGCGAAGGGGCCGGCACAGGCGACGAATGACTGCGACACACCGACGCAGGTCAATACTTCGCCAATCCCCCGTGGCGTATACTCGCCGCGCCCTTTTAGCCGCGCCTGCGCTGGAGATGTTCGATGGATCCTGCAGTATTTGAAGAGTGGATGATGACTGGCCTTGTCAGCATCCTGATCATTTTCATGGGTTTCATCGTCTGGGATCTGGCGAAGAAGTCCAAGGCCGGGCGCTTTGGCTCGATGATTCTGTTCTTTGTGCTGGGTCTGGGCGTGGCCGCGTTCGTGATCAAAAGCGTGGTGATCGGCCTGATCGAATCCGGCACGTTATAAACGCGCCGGCACTTCCTTCCACTGGCCCTGATCGAGCCCTTCGATCGTCCAGTCGCCGATTCTGACCCGCACCAGCCGCAACGTCGGCAAGCCGACCGCCGCCGTCATGCGCCGCACCTGACGGTTTCGCCCCTCGCGAATCACCAATTCCAGCCAACTCGTCGGTACGCTTTTGCGAAAGCGTACCGGCGGATTGCGTGGCCACAGCTGCGGTTCTTCAAGCTGCCGCGCCTCAGCCGGCAGCGTCATGCCGTCGTTCAGTTCAACGCCATCACGCAAACGCTGCAATTGTTCGGCACTCGGCTCGCCTTCCACCTGCACCCAATAGGTCTTGGCCAGTTTGTGTTTCGGGTCGGCGATCCGCGCCTGAAGCTGGCCATCGTTGGTCAGCAGCAGCAAGCCTTCGCTGTCGCGGTCCAGCCGTCCTGCCGGGTAGATTCCGGGAATCTCGATGTAATCCTTGAGCGTCGCCCGCCCTTCGCCGTCACTGAATTGGGTCAGCACGTCGAACGGTTTGTTGAACAGGATCAGCTTCGGTTCGGCCGGCGGCGCTTTGGCGACACGGCGCGGGGCTGAGGGGGATAACGCAGGCTTCGCGCCAGGGCGGCGAGAAACGGGACGTGGTGGACGAGGCATGGGGAAAAAACATCTAACGGTCAGGGCTGCTAATGCTAGTGCCCTGACCGCCAAATGACCATGACAACCGTTAGCGGAACGGCGGCTCGTCGAAGCTGCGCAGTTTGCGCGAGTGCAGCGAGTTGAGTTCGGTGCGCAACAGGTCCACCGCCTCGATGCCGATCTTCAAGTGCTGGCTGACCGCGCGCTCATAGAAGGCGTTGGCCGAGCCCGGCAGCTTGATTTCGCTGTGCAACGGCTTGTCCGAAACACATAGCAACGTGCCGTAAGGCACCCGCAAACGATAGCCCTGAGCGGCGATGGTGCCGCTTTCCATGTCCACGGCTACCGCGCGGGACAGGTTGATCAACGGACGCTCCTGCGCCCAACGCAGTTCCCAGTTACGGTCGTCATACGTCAGTACCGTACCGGTGCGCAGGCGTTTTTTCAGCTCGTCGCCTTTTTCGCCGGTGATGTTGGCCGCCGCTTGCTGCAACGCCATCTGCACTTCAGCCAGCGCCGGAATCGGAATGTTCGGCGGCACGACCCGGTCGAGAATCCCGTCGCGGCGCATGTATGCGTGCGCCAGCACGTAGTCGCCAATGGTCTGCGACTGACGCAGGCCGCCGCAGTGGCCGATCATTAGCCAGCAATGCGGACGCAGCACGGCCAAGTGGTCGGTGATGTTCTTGGCGTTGGACGGGCCGACGCCGATGTTCACCAGCGTCACGCCGTGGCCATCGCTGGCGATCAGGTGATAGGCCGGCATCTGATAACGGTGCCAGACCACACCCGCGGCAATGGCCGAAGCTTCGCCGTGGTCCATGCTTTTTTCGATGATGACGTTGCCCGGCAAGACCATGCGCACGAAACGCGGGTCGCTGCGCAGTTGCTCCAGGCCATGGACGATGAACTGGTCAACGTAGCGGTGGTAGTTGGTCAACAGGATCCACGGCTGCACATGACGCCAGTCACTGCCGGTGTAATGCACCAGTCGACGCAGGGAAAAGTCCACCCGCGCGGCGTCGAACAGCGCCAGCGGCAGCGGGTCGGTGTTTTCCCAATCGTACAAGCCATCGGCGATGCCATCGGTGGCGGCCGACAAATCGGTACTCGGGAACACCCGCGCCAGCACGGCAGCGGTCACGCCGGAGCCGGCCAGTTCATCGCCCTGCTCGACCACGTACGGATAAGGAATGTTCTGCTGGCTGACGCCGACTTCGACGGTCACGGTGAAGTCGTGCATCAATGGCACGAGCTGTTCCAGCAGGTATTTACGGAAAGCGGCGGGATGGGTGACGGTGACGCTGTAGGTCCCCGGCAGCTGAACCTTGGCGTAGGCACGCGTGGTCTGCGGGACTTCGCCCTGGCAGTGATAGGTCAGACGCAGTTCAGGATAACGAAACATCGCACGCTGTTCGGCGTCCGGCTCGACACGATCCTTGAGGTAACGCTTGAGCGCCTGGTTCAGCGCGGTGGTTGCACGATTGTGCAAGAGCGCAAGCCGGTCCACGGCTTGCTCGGCGGTTTGAACGACAATAAAAGCTTCGGTCACGATCAGCATCCTGTGTTCTGACTTGCAGACCTTCATCTTGCCTGCATCGTCGCTTCACGGGAACAGTGGCATGCTCAATCACAGTTCCTGAGCACACCACTGATCCAATGTGGGAGCGGGCTTGCTCGCGAAAGCGGACTATCAGCCGACATCCATGCTGAATGTTAAATCGCTTTCGCGAGCAAGCCCGCTCCCACAGGGGTTCTGTGTGGTTCATGCCACCGTGGTCAAAAACCTTGCGGGGTGGACCGGGTGACAATCGCCTCTACCTCCAGCCCACGCGGCAACGCGCCATACACCCGCCCCGCCGAACCGAGGCGGCTGGCGATGAACGCATCGCTGACAGCAGAGTTACCCGCCTCCAGCAACAGCTTGGCCTGAAGCCCCAACGCGATGTCTTCGGTCAATTGCCGCGCGCGGTATTGAATGTCGCTGGTGTCCTTGAACGCCGCCTGCAACTGACTGATGTGCACGGCCAGGCGTTTGTCACCATGACCATCACCCAGTTCGCTGAACAACACATCCAGCACACCCGGCTCCTTCGACAAGGCGCGCAACACATCCAGGCACTGCACGTTGCCGGAACCTTCCCACGTCGAATTGACCGGCGCCTCCCGATACAGGCGCGGCAGAATGCTTTCTTCGACATACCCGGCGCCGCCCATGCATTCGGCGGCTTCGTTGATCATCGCGGGCGCTCGTTTGCAGATCCAGTATTTGCCCACCGCCGTCACCAGACGGGCAAATTTCGCTTCATGGCTGTCGTCCAGATGATCCAGCGCCTTGCCCATGCGCAGGCTCAACGCGAGGGCGGCTTCGCTTTCCAGCGCAAGATCGGCGAGTACGTTTTGCATCAACGGCTGTTCGCTGAGCAGCTTGCCGCCGACGCTGCGGTGCGCGCAGTGATGGCTGGCCTGGGTCAGGGCCTGACGCATCAGCGCGCTGGAACCGACCATGCAATCGAAGCGGGTCATGGCGACCATCTCGATGATGGTCGGCACGCCCCGCCCTTCTTCGCCGATCATCCACGCCAATGCCCCACGGAACTCCACTTCACTGGAGGCGTTGGAACAGTTGCCGAGTTTGTTTTTCAGGCGCTGGATGTAGAACTGATTACGCGTGTCGTCGGGGCGATGGCGCGGCAGGAGGAAACAGGTCAAACCCTTGTCGGTCTGCGCCAGGGTCAGGAAGGCATCGCACATCGGTGCCGAGCAGAACCACTTGTGACCCACCAGTTCGTAAGCCTGGCCCGGGCCGCTGGCGCCGACCGGATAGGCCTTGGTGGTGTTGGCGCGCACATCGGTGCCGCCCTGCTTCTCGGTCATGGCCATGCCAATGGTCACACCAGCCTTGTGCGCCATGCCGACATTGCGCGGGTCGTATTCGGTAGAGAGGATTTTCGGCAGCCACTGCTCGGCCAGGTCCGGTTGCAGGCGCATCGCCGGGACGCTGGCGAAGGTCATGGTCAACGGGCAACCGCTGCCGGCTTCGGCCTGGCTGTGCAGATAACTCATGGACGCGCGAGCCACATGCGCACCGGACTGCGGATGCGCCCACGGCAACGACGTCAGCCCGTGCTCGACGGCGGTGCGCATCAATTGGTGATAGGCCGGGTGGAATTCCACCAGATCGATGCGATGGCCATAACGGTCATGGCTGACGAATACCGGTTTGTTCTGATTGGCCAGGAACCCGGCCTCCATCAGCGGCCCGCCGGCCAGTGCGCCATAGGCGTCGATCCGAGACTCGGCCCAACCGGCCCCGAACCGCCGCGACCACTCCTGCAGAGGCAGGTCGATGCGGTAGAGGTTGGTGCCGTCCAGCGACGGTGGCTGGTTGGTGACTTCGTGGGTTTCGGCGAACTGATGCAGGTTCATGACGGGGCTCCTTTGGGTCAGCCAAGGGATTCAGTTAAGCACTGCCCCGAGGCTGAACAAAGTGGCATATCCGCCTAACTGTCGGCGCTTTCGCCGTGTCTTGGGCACAACACCCGTCGATACAGTGCGGCCTGCAAGTCTTCGAATTTTACCGGTTTGTTCAGGTAATCGATCATGTCGCCGGTCGGGCAGCGTTCACGATCGACGCTGAGTGCGACCACAAACACCGGCAATTCGGCGCAACCCGGCAAATCGCGGATCTGGCAGCACAGAGAGAGGCCATCCAGAGGCGGCAGCTGGCAGTCGAGCAACACCGCGTCAAAGGTTTCACGCTGCAACTGATCGAGCGCGGCCACGCCGTTATCCGCGGAACGCACCCGAAACCCGAGCTTGAGCAACATGCCGCGCATCACCAATTGGTTGACGCTGTTATCGTCGACCAGCAACACGCTGCAATCCTGAGGCAAGCGCAAACGTGCAGGATCACCGCTCATCAACGGCACGGGCGGGCGTTCTACCACGGGCACTTCAAAGTCGACATCCAGCTGGAACCGGCTGCCACTGCCCGGCTCCGACCGGTGTGTCAGGCGCCCACCGAGCAATTCGACCAGTTGCCGACAAATCGCCAGGCCCACGCCCAGGCCGCCGTATTCGCGCGTCATCGAACCGTCGAGCTGGAAGAAACGCTGATACATCGTCGCCTCCCCCAGATCGGTGAAGCCGATGCCGGTGTCGATCACCGCAAACGACAACGACAGCCGACCGTTTTCCACCGGTTTGCCGGTCACCCGCAGCGCGAGACCGCCGACCCGGGTGAACTTGATCGCATTGTCCAGCAGGCATTCCAGGCACTGCGTCAGTTTGGTGCTGTCGCCATGCAAGCGGTCCGGCAGCCCCGACGTGACGTCGACTTTGAAGTCCAGCGACTTGCTCGAGGCATTGCCCTCGAACTGCGCCCGCAAGGCATCGACCACACCGCGCAAACTGAATGTCGCCGGGGTGGCCTTGAGCTTGCCGGCCTGCAACTCGGTCAGGGTCAGGATGCCGTTGACCATGCGCATCATGTCCCGCGCGGAACCGGCGGCGGTCTGCTGGTATTGCTCCAGTTCAGGGTCCATCTCGACGGTCTGCATCAACTCCAAAGAACCGATCACACCGTTCATGGGGGTGCGCAGTTCGTGGGTCAGGGTGGCGAGGAATTCGTCCTTGAGCTTGTTACTGTGGGCCAGTTGCTGGTTCAGCACTTCAAGCTTTTGCCCGGCATCCAACAGCGTTTGCGCCTGCTGCTCGCGCATGGCGTTGATGCGGTCGGCCAAGGCCAGCGACAGCAAGGCGACTTCGATCGCCGAGCCGATCTGGCTCGAATACATGGTCAGGAACACGTTGGGCAGGTAACCCAGGACCATCAGCGTGTTGACGATGCCGCCGAGCAAAAACGCCGACCAGGCAATGATGAAGTAACGCGCCACCCGCAGGCCGCGAAGCCAGGCGCACAGCCCGGCGGCGAAAATCACCACGGTGAAGGTCAAGGCCAACGCCGTGGCCAGGCGCAAGGCCAGGGCGTAACTGGCCATCAGTGACAGCCCGATCACCACCGCGCTGAATGCAATCAACGCCAGCAGCAAGCGATCGAGCCAGCGCCCGTAAGACCCGGTCTGCAAGAAGCTGCGGGCGAACTGGCTGCCGAACAGCCCGGCACAGCCGATGAAAAACGGCGTTGCCGCGTTGGCCCACCAGGGATTGTTCGGCCAGAAATACTCCACGGCCGCGCCGTTGACCGACAGCTGATACAGGCCGAACGAGGCAATGTAGAAGATGTAATAGAGGTAGCTGGTGTCACGCACGCTAAGGTAGATGAACAGGTTGTAGACCAGCATCCCCAGCAACACGCCGTAGATCAGTCCCAGCACATAGAGACGCACCGGTTGTTCTTCGAGGAACGCGGTGCTCGACCACAAGGTGACCGGCGCCTGAATCGAGCCTTCACTTTGCAGGCGCAAGTAGACGGTTTGCGCCTGGTCAGGGGTGAAATTCAAATCGAACAGGTAATTGTTCTGGCGGATCTCGCGAGTGGCGAACGGCAGGGCATCGCCGGTCTGCCGCACCAATTGGTAGTTGCCGGTAGCATCGGGCAAGTACAGATCAAGGTGATCGAGGGGCGGATAGGCCAATTCGAGCAACCAGGTGCGTTGCGCAGCGGGGTTGGTCGGGCGGTAATGCAGATCGATTTTCAGCCAGAACACCGAACGCGAGTATCCGGCATTGAGCGTGGCTTTGTCGTGGGGCTTGAAGTTTCCGGCCGCAGCCTGTGCACGAACATCAGCGATGGTCGCCTGACCACCCGCGTCTTCGTACACTTGCATGACTCGTCCCAGGGGAAGGCTCTGGGTGAATTCGTCGAACTCGACGGCGCTCGCCATGAGGGGCAAGCAAAGCAGCAACATCAGCAAATAGCGCATTTAAGCCCCAGCGTGGCCTGTCCGGTTATCTCAGGAAGCCCCTCATTCCCTTTGAGTAGACGTAAAACCGGCATTACCTGTTATTGGTTTGGATCCACTCTAGCATAGCCGTTGATGGCCATTGAACACCATTGAAAATTTTACTGTAGAGGCTCTAGTACGGGCGTTCCAGCGACAAATTTTGCGCAAAAACAGCTTGATTGGTCAGGTTGTATCAATGCATCGGCCGTTTTACTCATTCCTGTAGCAACCGGACGCAGGCTTCGCCAGCGGCTACAGGGTCCGTCTCATGACTCGCTGGTCGACTGGTGGTAAGCTCGCGCACCATGAATATCTACAGCTCTCGCCCCGTTGTCCTCTGTCTCTCCGGCCACGACCCAAGTGGTGGCGCCGGCTTGCAGGCAGATATCGAAGCCCTGCTCGCCCAGGGTTGTCATGCGGCCCCGGCCGTCACCGCCCTGACCGTGCAAGACACGGTCAACGTTACTGACTTTCGCGTCCTCGACCGTGAGTGGGTGTTGGCCCAGGCCAATGCCGTGCTCAACGACTCCGACATCGCCGCGGTCAAACTGGGCATGCTCGGTTCCCTGGAGATGGTCGACACCGTTGTCGAACTGCTCTCGGCGCACCCGCATTTGCCGGTGGTCTGCGACCCGGTGCTGCGCGCCGGCGGTGGCGGACGACTGGGCAAGGATGAAGTCGGCTACGCCATGCGCGAACGCCTGCTGCCCCTGTCCATCATTGCCACCCCTAACCTTCCCGAAGCGCGCATCCTCGCCGAACTGCCAGAAGGCACGGCCGACGAATGCGCCGAAAAACTGCTGCCGTTCGTCAAACATCTGCTGATCACCGGCGGCCATGGCGACGAACACGAAATCCACAACCGCCTCTACAGCCGCGACGGTCGCCGCGAAACCTTTACCTGCCAGCGCTTGCCCGGCAGCTATCACGGTTCCGGCTGCACACTGGCCAGTGCCTTGGCCGGTCGTCTGGCCCAGGGTGAAAACCTCACCAGCGCCGTACAGACCGCGCTTAACTACACATGGCGAACCCTGCGCGATGCGGAGCAGCTGGGCAAAGGCCAATTCGTGCCGCGCCGTCTGCCGCTGGATTTCTGTTCGTAACTTTTGATGCGTAAAGCGCCGAGGCTTGTCCGATGAAACTACGTGGCCTGTACGCCATTACCGATAGCCAGTTATTGGCCGGTAAATTTCTTTCGTACGTGGAGGCGGCGCTGGAAGGCGGCGTCACCTTGCTGCAATACCGCGACAAGAGCAGCGACGAGGCCCGGCGCCTGCGTGAGGCCGAGGCACTGCGTGACCTGTGTGAACGCTACAAGACTCAGCTGATCATCAACGACGATGCCGAGCTCGCTGCGCGCCTGAACGTCGGCGTGCACCTGGGCCAAACCGATGGTCCGCTGTCTCCTACCCGCGCACTGCTCGGCCCCAAGGCTATCATCGGATCGACCTGTCACGCGCAGCTCGAACTCGCCGAACAGGCTGCAAAGGAAGGCGCCAGCTACGTCGCCTTCGGCCGTTTCTTCAATTCCAACACCAAACCCGGCGCACCGACTTGCAGCCTCGAACTGCTTGACCAGGCCCGCAGCACACTGCACCTGCCGATCTGCGCGATTGGTGGCATCACCCTGGAAAACGCCTCGCCACTGGTAGCCCATGGGGTTGACCTGCTGGCGGTTGTCCACGGTCTGTTTGGCGCCGAGAGCCCGGCTGAAGTGACACGCCGCGCCCGCGCCTTTAACGAATTACTTAAAGTCTGATTTGAGAGCCCGACCATGTCTCGTTCCGAAACCCTGTTTGCCAATGCCCAGAAACACATTCCCGGTGGCGTGAACTCGCCAGTGCGCGCGTTCAAAAGCGTCGGCGGCACCCCGCTGTTTTTCAAACACGCTGAAGGCGCCTACGTCACCGACGAAGACGACAAGCGTTATGTGGATTACGTCGGTTCCTGGGGCCCGATGATCCTCGGCCACAGCCATCCGGACGTACTGGACGCGGTGCGTAAACAACTGGAACACGGTTTGTCCTACGGTGCCCCGACCGCGATGGAAACCGAGATGGCGGACCTGGTCTGCTCGATCGTGCCGTCGATGGAAATGGTGCGCATGGTCAGCTCCGGCACCGAAGCGACCATGAGCGCGATTCGTCTGGCCCGTGGTTTCACTGGCCGCGACAGCATCATCAAGTTCGAAGGCTGCTACCACGGTCACTCTGACAGCCTGCTGGTCAAGGCCGGGTCCGGCGCACTGACCCAAGGCGTACCGAGCTCGGCCGGCGTGCCGGCGGACTTCGCCAAACACACTCTGACCTTGCCGTTCAACGACATCGACGCGGTGGAAACCATGCTCGCCGAAGTCGGCCAGGACGTGGCGTGCATCATCGTCGAACCCGTGGCTGGCAACATGAACTGCGTACCGCCGGCGCCGGGTTTCCTCGAAGGCCTGCGGACCCTGTGCGACAAGCACGGTGTGGTGCTGATTTTCGACGAAGTGATGACCGGTTTCCGCGTCGCCCTCGGCGGTGCACAAGCGCACTTCGGCGTGACGCCGGACCTGAGCACCTTTGGCAAGATCATCGGCGGCGGCATGCCGGTCGGCTGCTTCGGCGGCAAACGCGAAATCATGTCGCACATCGCGCCGCTGGGCCCGGTGTACCAGGCTGGCACGTTGTCGGGTAACCCGCTGGCCATGGCCGCCGGCCTGACCACCCTGCGCCTGATCAGCCGTCCGGGCTTCCATGCCGAGCTGAGCGATTACACCAGTCGCCTGCTCGATGGCCTGCAACAACGCGCCGATGCGGCGGGTATTCCGTTCGTGACCACGCAGGCGGGCGGCATGTTCGGCCTGTACTTCAGTGGCGCCGACGACATCGTGACCTTCGATGACGTAATGGCCAGCGACGCGGCGCTGTTCGGCCGCTTCTTCCATCTGATGCTTGAAGGTGGCGTGTACCTAGCGCCGAGTGCTTTCGAAGCCGGCTTCACCTCGATCGCCCATGGCGAAGCCGAGTTGAAACTGACGCTGGACGCCGCTGAACGTGCATTCGCTGCATTGAAATAATCGCAGTGCCGCTGACGTTGGCGACTGCCAGCGTCAGCTTTTACCTACATTCACACCGTTATTCCTACGCTTCTGCCAAGAATCTCCCGCAAATTGGGCGATATATTCCCCGCGCAGCAGAAAAACGAGTAAAGACTTTGTAAGGTTGGCCCTGCTTATTTCATAATGCGCGCTTATTGGATCCCCTCGATGGGTCCGCGCGCCCTTCAGAGGTAAGTCGATTCCCATGAACCGCACCGGCCGCGCCCTTGCACTGGGCTGCCTGTTGCTCCTTCAGCCCCTGCTCGCGCACGCACAAGCAGGCGGCAACTCGTTGTTAATCCCAGCGATGGGTCGCTGCACCCTCAATACTCAGCCGCAAGACCTGACGCAAGCGCTCGCCGCCTGCCAGAAAGCGTCGGATGAAGGGGATGCGCAAGCGCAATACGAGTTGGGTGAGTTCTACTACGAAGGCAAAAACGCGCCTCGCGACCTCAATCAAGCCCTCAGCTATTTCGAAAAAGCCTCGCTGCAAGGCCACGCCCAGGCGCAATTCAAGCTGGGTACCATGTTCTTTCGAGGCGAAGGCGTTCAGGCCAATAACGTTCAGGCTTACATTCTGCTGAAAATGGCTGCGGTCAACGGCGCTGAAGATGCACTGGACACCGCCGACGAAGTCACCGAGAAAATGCCGCGCGAAGAGCTGGAAGTGGCGACTCAGGTGCTGGGGCAAATCTTTCGTAAATACCTGATGGAGTTGCAGAGTGCGGATGGGCGAACGCCGTTTGCACCATTGCCCTGAATCCAACTCGGCCCCCTGTGGCGAGGGGGCTTGCCCCCGTTCGGTTGCGAAGCAGCCGCAAGTAGGTCAGCGCGGTGAGTCAGTAAGAGTTAATTGAAGTATTAAGGGCCGCTTCGCAGCCCAACGGGGCGATGCGGCGTTCCGACAAGCCCCCTCGCCACAGAGGCTTACTTTTCAGGCATCGGCATCGGAAACGGCATGACATTGCCGACCGCGCCACGGGCTTCGCTGATTTTCGGCGTGCCCAGTCGCTCTACCTCGTCGATGCGCACAATCGAATGCATCGGCACAAAACTGCGCACCACGCCTTCGAACTGAGCCTTGAGCTTCTCTTCGCTCGGATCGACGACCACTTGCGTGCGCTCGCCAAAGACGAACTCTTCCACTTCCAGAAAGCCCCACAGATCACTTTGATAGATCTGCTTGGCATACATTTCGTACACCTGGCCCTGGTTGAGGAAAATCACCTTGTAGATTGGAGCTTCACGTTTGGTCATGGTGGGCGAGCAACACATTTGGGATAAAAATGAGGGCGCGAACTATAGCATAGCCACCGGACGCACAGCGGTAGGAACCTTGGGACATGTTCCCTATAATGCGCGGTTCTTTGAATCACGTGATGACTCTGTCCATGGCCAAGAAGCTTTACATCGAAACCCACGGTTGCCAGATGAACGAGTACGACAGCTCGCGCATGGTCGACTTGCTGGGCGAACACCAGGCCCTGGAAGTCACCGCTCGCGCTGAAGATGCCGACGTGATCCTGCTCAACACCTGCTCCATTCGCGAACGCGCCCAGGACCGGGTGTATTCCCAGCTCGGCCGCTGGCGTGAACTGAAACTCGCCAACCCGGACATGGTAATCGCCGTCGGCGGTTGCGTGGCCAGTCAGGAAGGCGCTGCCATTCGCGATCGCGCACCGTATGTCGACGTGGTCTTCGGCCCGCAGACCCTGCACCGCCTGCCGGAAATGATCGACGCCGCCCGCGCCACCAAGCTGCCGCAAGTCGACGTCTCGTTCCCTGAAATCGAAAAGTTCGACCATTTGCCCGAGCCGCGTATCGACGGCCCGAGCGCGTATGTGTCGGTGATGGAAGGCTGCAGCAAGTACTGCACCTTCTGCGTGGTGCCGTACACCCGCGGTGAAGAAGTCAGCCGCCCGTTCGACGACGTGATTGCCGAGATCATCCACCTGGCCGAAAACGGCGTGCGCGAAGTGACCCTGCTGGGTCAGAACGTCAACGGTTATCGCGGTACCACGCATGACGGTCGCCTCGCCGATCTGGCCGAGCTGATTCGTGTCGTGGCCGCCGTCGATGGCATCGACCGGATTCGCTACACCACGTCGCACCCGCTGGAATTCTCCGACAGCCTGATCCAGGCCCACGCCGATGTGCCGGAACTGGTCAAGCACCTGCACTTGCCGGTGCAGTCGGGTTCGGACCGGATTCTCTCAGCGATGAAGCGCAACCACACCGCGCTGGAATACAAATCCAAACTGCGCAAGCTGCGGGCCGCCGTGCCGGGCATTTGCATCAGTTCGGACTTCATCGTCGGTTTCCCGGGTGAAACCGAGAAAGACTTCGAACAGACCATGAAGTTGATCGAGGACGTCGGTTTCGACTTCTCCTACTCGTTCGTCTACAGCCAGCGTCCGGGCACCCCGGCGGCCGACCTGGCCGATGAGACACCGGAAGCGTTGAAGAAAGAGCGCCTGAACGCCCTGCAACATCGTCTGAACCAGCAAGGTTTCGAAATCAGCCGACAAATGGTCGGTTCGATCCAGCGGATCCTGGTGACCGATTATTCGAAAAAAGACCCCGGCGAGCTGCAAGGCCGGACCGAGAATAATCGTATCGTCAACTTCCGCTGCGACAATCCAACCTTGATTGGCCAGTTCGCCGACGTGCACATCGACGCCGCACAACCGCATTCGCTGCGGGGCACGCTGCTTCAGTAACACTGAATAACCCTGTGGGAGCGAGCCTTGTGGCGAGAGGGCTTGTCGGAACGCCGCATCGCCCCGTTGGACTGCGAAGCGGTCCCAAGTATTTTGCGACTGCTTCGCAGCCGGACGGGGGCAAGCCCCCTCGCCACAGATTAAGTGCCGAAATCCGGCATCTTATTTAAGAGCTTTCGCACCCAGCCCACTGGCGTTATCCTTGATTTCATCTTAATTGCCCCAGGGCGGCTAAATACGACCTTGAACGCACCCATAGAACCGCATCGTTTCATCCTCGAGCCCTTTGAGGCTCGCCGCTTCGCCAATCTGTGCGGGCAATTCGACGAGCATTTGCGCTTGATCGAACAGCGCCTGACCATCGAGATCCGCAACCGCGGAAACCAGTTCGAATTGATCGGCGATCCTAAACACACCACATCTGCGGAAAACCTCCTGCGCCGTCTGTACCGGGAAACCAAGGGTACCGAGCTGTCGCCGGACATGGTTCACCTGTTCCTGCAGGAATCGGCCGTCGAAGAGCTGGACAACGTGTCGCCCTCCGAACCTTCCGTCGCCTTGCGCACCAAAAAAGGCATGATTCGCCCTCGCGGCTTGAATCAGCTGCGCTATGTGAAGGAAATTCTCGGCAATGACATCAACTTCGGCATCGGCCCGGCCGGTACCGGCAAGACGTATCTGGCCGTGGCCTGCGCGGTAGACGCGCTGGAACGCGAGCAGATTCGCCGCATCCTGCTGGTTCGTCCGGCGGTTGAAGCCGGCGAGAAACTCGGTTTCCTGCCCGGCGATTTGTCGCAGAAGATCGACCCGTACCTGCGCCCGCTCTATGACGCGCTCTACGAAATGCTCGGCTTCGAACACGTCGCCAAGCTGATCGAACGCCAGGTCATCGAAGTGGCACCGCTGGCTTACATGCGCGGTCGTACGCTGAACAACAGCTTCATCATTCTCGACGAAAGCCAGAACACCACCGTCGAGCAAATGAAGATGTTCCTGACCCGCATCGGCTTTGGCTCTACCGCGGTCATCACCGGTGACATCACCCAGGTCGACCTGCCGAAAGGCACCAAATCCGGGCTGCACCATGTGATCGAGGTGCTCAAGGACGTGCCGGGCATCAGCTTCACCCATTTCATGCCCAAGGACGTTGTGCGCCATCCACTGGTGCAGCGCATTGTCGAAGCCTACGAGCGCTTCGAAAATCGCGTGACCGAAGAAGCACCAAAGGACAACCGCCGCGATGCTTGAGCTTGATCTGCAACTGGCTACACAAGCGTCCGCCCCCAGCGAAGCCGAGTTCCGCCAATGGTGCGAACTCGCCCTGCGCCAGCGCACTGCCGACTCCGAAATGACCATTCGCCTGGTCGACGAAGCAGAAGGCCGCGAGCTGAATCACACCTGGCGGCAAAAGGATTACGCCACTAACGTTCTGTCGTTCCCCGCCGACGTGCCCGACGAGTTTCTGGATATCCCGCTGCTGGGTGACCTGGTGATCTGCGTGGCCGTGGTCGAGCGTGAGGCCGCCGAACAAGGCAAGGCATTGAAGGCCCATTGGGCTCATCTGGTGATTCACGGCTGCTTGCATCTGCTCGGTTACGACCATATAGATGACGACGAAGCCGAAGAAATGGAAGCACTGGAACGAACGTTGCTTGCAGAGTTGGGCTATCCCGACCCGTATGCGGACGACGAAACCGAAACATCCCCTATCGTTACAACAAAGGATTCAGAGTAATCGCTATGAGCGAAGATCGATCGAGCAACGGGCAGAAGTCTTGGCTGGGTAAGCTCACCCAGGCTTTTGCCCACGAGCCGAAAAACCGTCAGGAGCTGCTGGAGCTCCTGCGCGATGCACACCAGAACAAACTGTTGGACAGCGAAGCGCTGGCCATCGTCGAAGGCGCCATCCAGGTTGCGGACCTGCAAGTACGGGACATCATGGTCCCGCGCTCGCAAATGGTCAGCATCAAGGCGACCCAGACCCCTCGCGAGTTCCTGCCCGCCGTGGTTGACTCTGCCCACTCCCGCTACCCGGTGATCGGCGAAAGCCACGATGACGTGATGGGCGTGTTGCTGGCCAAGGACTTGCTGCCGTTGATCCTCAAGGAGAACGGCGACAGCTTCAACATCAAGGACCTGCTGCGCCCGGCCACTTTCGTGCCCGAGTCCAAGCGCCTGAATGTGCTGCTGCGCGAATTTCGCGCCAACCACAACCACATGGCCATCGTCATTGACGAATACGGCGGCGTGGCTGGCCTGGTGACCATCGAAGACGTGCTGGAACAAATCGTCGGCGACATCGAAGACGAGCACGACGTTGAGGAAGACAGCTACATCAAGCCGCTGCCCAGCGGCGACTTCCTGATCAAGGCCCTGACGCCGATCGAAAACTTCAACGAGTTTTTCGACAGCGAATTCTCCGACGATGAGTTCGATACCGTCGGCGGCCTGGTGATGAGCGCGTTCGGGCACCTGCCGAAACGCAACGAAATCACTGAAATCGGCCCTTATCGCTTCCGCATCCTGAACGCCGACAGCCGTCGGATTCACTTGCTGCGCCTGACGCCCATTGCCCGTTAAGGATTGACATGCTCCGCGTAACCCGCCCCGGCTGGCCCGGTAATTTGCTGGCCGTGGCGGCCGGTGCACTCACCACCCTGGCGCTGGCGCCGTTCGATATCTGGCCGTTGGCGTTGCTGGCGGTCGGTTTCTTTTACGCCGGTTTACGCGAACTGAGCCCACGTCAGGCCTTGGGCCGTGGCTGGTGTTTCGGTTTCGGCCTGTTCGGTGCCGGCACCAGCTGGATCTACTACAGCATTCACAACTTCGGTGGCGCGTCGGTGTTGCTGGCGGGCTTGCTGATGCTGGCGTTCACCGCAGCGATTGCCTGGTTCTTTGCCCTGCCGGCCTGGATTTGGGCGCGCTGGCTCCGTCGCAACGAAGCGCCGCTGGCAGATGCCTTGGCGTTTGCAGCATTGTGGGTCGGCCAGGAAGCGTTTCGTGGCTGGTTCCTCACCGGCTTCCCGTGGCTCTATTCCGGTTACAGCCAGCTTGATGGCCCATTGGCCGGGCTCGCGCCCTTAGGCGGGATGTGGCTGATCTCCTTCACACTCGCGCTCACGGCCGCACTGATCTACAACGCGTTGCGTCTGGTGCGCACCGGGCGTAAAGGGTTTATTACTGCGGGCGCGTTGTTGCTGGTCGGCCCATGGGTGGCCGGCCTGGCCTTGAAAGAACACGCCTGGACCAGTCCGGCGGGCCCAGCGCTCAGCGTTGCGGCGATTCAAGGCAACATTGAACAAAGCATGAAGTGGGACCCGGCGCAGCTCAACGCGCAATTGGAGCTGTACCGCGACATGAGCTTCAGTTCCAAACGCGTCGACCTGCTGATTTGGCCGGAAACCGCCGTGCCGGTGCTCAAGTCGTCCGCCGAGGGCTACCTGACCATGATGGGCAACTTCGCCGCCGAACGTAATTCGGCGCTGATTACCGGCGTGCCGATCCGTCAGGAAGTGCGTCACGAGAAACGCTTCTTCAACGGTATTACGGTCGTCGGTGAAGGCGATGGCACTTACCTCAAGCAGAAACTGGTGCCGTTCGGCGAATACGTGCCGTTGCAGGATGTACTACGCGGGCTGATCGCATTCTTCGACCTGCCGATGTCCGATTTCGCCCGCGGACCGGCCGACCAGCCGATGCTGCAGGCCAAGGGCTATCAGATTGCGCCGTTCATCTGCTACGAAGTGGTCTACCCGGAATTCGCCGCCAGCCTTGCGGCGCGCAGTGATTTGCTGCTGACCATCAGCAACGACACCTGGTTCGGCACCTCCATCGGCCCGTTGCAACATCTGCAAATGGCGCAGATGCGCGCGCTGGAGGCGGGCCGCTGGATGATCCGCGCCACCAACAATGGCGTGTCCGGGCTGATCAACCCGTTTGGCCAGATTACCGCGCAGATCCCGCAATTCGAACGCGGCATCCTCTACGGCGAAGTGGTGCCGATGCACAACCTGACGCCGTACCTGCAATGGCGCTCGTGGCCGCTGATCATCGTTTGCATGCTGTTGTTTGGCTGGGCGCTGATTGCCAGCCGGATGGCAAAAACTGTCTGAAACTGCTGAGCTTTTGTGGCGAGGGAGCTTGCTCCCGCTGGACTGCGCAGCAGTCCCAATCTTTTAAGAATCAGGGGGCCGCTTCGCGACCCAGCGGGAGCAAGCTCCCTCGCCACAGGTTATCGCTCGACAGATTTATCGGTAAAACATCGAATACCCGATCTGCCCCACCGCCTCGTTCATCAATTGCCCGGACTGCCAGATCGACTTGAATTCCGGCATCCAGCCGCCCAGCGGCCGGGCATTGTCCACGCCTAAAAAGCCCACGGGCGCAGGCACCACTTCAAACCCGGCCTTCTGGAAACTCCAGACAGACCGCGGCATGTGCCACGCCTGCGTCACGACCACTACCCGCTTGATGCCCTGAGGCAATAACACTTCGGCACTGAACTGCGCGTTTTCCCACGTCGTGCGGCTACGCCCTTCCTGCCAGCGTACCGCCACGCCGAAATCATCGAGCAGCGAGTCCGCCATCATCTTCGCTTCGGTGGGTGGCGTGCCGTAATGCAGGCCACCGCTGGTCAGAACCGGCAAGCCCGAAGCCTTGGCCAGACGCGCCGCATAACGCTCGCGCTCCAGCCCCACGCCCGTCGGCTGGTCGGCGCCCCACGCCACGTCCCCGCGCTCGCGCCCGGAACCCAACAGCACAATCGCGTCTGCACGCTGGGCCAGCGTCGCCCATTCGTCGCGTGCCAGCGGTGGTTCGCGTTCAAGCGCCTTGGCGCTCCACTGCACCACCACGGGCAAACTCATCAACCAGAAGCCACCGAATCCCAAGACAAAGCACACACTCGCAAGCCTTGGTCTTGAGCGGCGCAACCACCACGCAAGAACCAGCAGCAACAAAAGAAGACCGGGGGGTAACAGGAGTTGTTTCACAAAATATCGAAAAGGCATCGAGCATCTCCAGAGATGCCCGAAGCCTAAGTGGGTTGACGCAATGCGACAACAGATATGGAAGGACTACGCTTCACAAGAGTTAAAAAAGAAGCCGGGCCATGACCTCAAGCGCCCTTACTTGAATTGCAGAGACCGGACCTTTGCCGCGTCCCTGCCAGGTACTTTGTCCTTGAGCCAGATGATTTTGGCCGAACGTGGTGCGTCGAGTTGCTTCACTGCTGCTGACAAGCATCCCTGTGTTTCACGTTCACTGCGATCCAGATAGGCTTTGACCAATTCAAACTCTGCGGGACTAAGGCCGCGCAGCTCCAGCTCCAGGGGACGCTCATCGCGCAGCCGGCCAGCGGTTTTTGCAGCGTCCAGGGCCATTCCCAGACGATCGATCAGTCTTTCGTACAGCTCCGGTTTTGTGGCTTTTTGCTGTGACTCAACCATCCCTCACCTCATTGAAGATAAGACTCGCTCCCCATTTAGAGCTTAGCTTCCATGAACAAACCGGCTGAACACTGCGACCAACGGCCCTCGCAGCCCTTTTTGGGGGACGCGCGAGCGTAATCAGGGTTTCCCTCGGTAGAGTGCGGTCATGTATGCTACGGCGCTTCCTGTAACTCCACTTCCAGCTCGTCTGGGCACCGAAACGCCGATTTGGCGTGATCACCGTCCAGCGTCGCATTGAAGAGGATTAGGCCACCCCTATTCAGTTCAAAAGTAGCCATGCACGAACAATATCAGCCCCGTGAAATCGAAGCCGCCGCCCAGTCGTTCTGGGACGAGCAAAAGTCCTTTGAAGTCAGTGAACAGCCAGGCAAGGAGACTTTCTACTGCCTGTCGATGTTCCCTTACCCCAGCGGCAAGCTACACATGGGGCACGTGCGCAACTACACCATCGGCGACGTGATCTCCCGCTATCAGCGCATGCAAGGCAAGAACGTTCTGCAACCCATGGGTTGGGACGCCTTCGGCATGCCGGCGGAAAACGCCGCGATGAAGAACAACGTAGCGCCCGCCAAGTGGACCTACGAAAACATCGCCTACATGAAAACCCAGCTGCGCAGCCTGGGCCTGGCGGTGGACTGGTCCCGTGAAGTGACCACCTGCAAGCCGGATTACTACCGTTGGGAACAATGGCTGTTCACTCGCCTGTTCGAAAAAGGTGTGATCTACAAGAAAAGCGGCACCGTGAACTGGGACCCGGTCGACCAGACCGTTCTGGCCAACGAACAAGTGATCGACGGTCGCGGCTGGCGTTCCGGCGCGCTGATCGAGAAGCGCGAAATCCCGATGTACTACTTCAAGATCACCGCCTACGCGGATGAGCTTTTGGAGAGCCTCGACGAACTGACTGGCTGGCCTGAACAGGTCAAGACCATGCAGCGCAACTGGATCGGCAAGTCCCGCGGCATGGAAGTGCAGTTTCCGTACAACGTCGATTCCATTGGCGAAGCCGGCGCGCTGAAAGTCTTCACCACCCGTCCGGACACTTTAATGGGAGCGACTTACGTCGCCGTGGCCGCCGAACACCCCTTGGCCACCCTGGCCGCGCAGAACAGTCCTGAGCTGCAAGCGTTCATCGCTGAATGCAAGGGCGGCAGCGTTGCAGAAGCCGACGTCGCCACCCAGGAGAAGAAAGGCCTGCCGACTTCGCTGTTCGTCGAGCACCCGCTGACTGGCGAGAAACTGCCGGTATGGGTCGCCAACTATGTGCTGATGCATTACGGCGATGGCGCGGTCATGGCTGTTCCGGCCCACGACGAACGTGATTTCGAGTTCGCCACCAAGTACAACCTGCCGATCAAGTCCGTGGTGCGCACCAGCTCTGGCGACACCAACCCGGCTCCGTGGCAGGACGCTTATGGCGAGCACGGCACGCTGATCAATTCCGGCGAATTCGACGGCCTCGATTTCGCTGGCGCCTTCGATGCCATCGAAGTCGCACTGATCAGGAAAAACCTCGGCGCCTCGCGCACCCAGTTCCGTCTGCGCGACTGGGGCATCAGCCGCCAGCGCTATTGGGGTTGCCCGATCCCGATCATCCACTGCACGAGCTGCGGTGATGTGCCGGTGCCGGAAGACCAGTTGCCTGTTGTGCTGCCGGAAGACGTCGTACCCGACGGCGCCGGTTCCCCATTGGCACGCATGCCCGAGTTCTACGAGTGCAGCTGCCCGAAATGCGGCCAGCCTGCCAAGCGTGAAACCGACACCATGGACACCTTCGTCGAGTCGTCGTGGTACTACGCCCGTTACGCCTCGCCGCACTATGAAGGCGGCCTGGTGGAAAAATCCGCGGCCGACCACTGGTTGCCGGTGGATCAGTACATCGGCGGCATCGAACACGCCATTCTTCACCTGCTGTACGCGCGCTTCTTCCACAAGCTGATGCGTGACGAAGGCCTGGTGAGCTCCAACGAGCCGTTCAAGAACCTGCTGACCCAAGGCATGGTGATCGCCGAGACTTACTATCGTCGCGAAGCCAATGGCGCCTACACCTGGTTCAACCCGGCTGACGTGGAACTTGAGCGTGACAGCAAAGCCAAGGTCATCAGCGCCAAGTTGATCGCGGACGGCCTGCCGGTGGAAATCGGCGGCACCGAGAAGATGGCCAAATCGAAGAACAACGGCGTTGACCCACAGTCGATGATTGACCAGTTCGGCGCCGACACTTGCCGTCTGTTCATGATGTTCGCCTCGCCACCCGACATGAGCGCGGAATGGTCCGACTCCGGCGTGGAAGGTTCGCACCGCTTCCTCAAGCGCGTCTGGCGCCTGGCTCAAGCCCACGTCACTCAGGGCCTGCCGGGCAAACTGGACGTCGCCGGCTTGAACGACGAGCAGAAAGTCATTCGCCGTTCGATCCACCAGGCCATCAAGCAGGCCAGCCACGACGTCGGCCAGAACCACAAATTCAACACCGCCATCGCCCAGGTGATGACGCTGATGAACGTGCTGGAAAAAGCCCCGCAAGGTACCGAACAGGATCGCGCACTGGTTCAGGAAGGTCTGGAAACCGTGACGCTGCTGCTCGCGCCAATCACCCCGCACATCAGCCACGAGCTGTGGAATCAGTTGGGTCACGCTGACCCGGTGATCGACGCCGCCTGGCCGGTGCTGGACGAGAACGCATTGGTGCAGGACAGCCTGACGCTGGTTATCCAGGTCAATGGCAAGCTGCGCGGCCAGATCGAAATGCCGGCCAGCGCCACACGCGAAGAAATCGAAGCCGCGGCCCGTATCAACGAGAACGTGTTGCGTTTTGTCGACGGCCTGACTATTCGCAAAGTGATCGTCGTGCCCGGGAAACTGGTCAACATCGTCGCCAGCTAATTGGATCAGGCGCCGGGCCATGCCTGGCGCCGAGTAAAACCTTTCGGGCCGCAAGATCGGCCCACATGGTTTCAAGGGGAGCAACAAAATGATCAAACGCAATCTGCTGGTGATGGGCCTTGCGGTCCTGTTGAGCGCCTGCGGTTTCCAGCTGCGCGGCACCGGCACCACTGAACTGGCGATCAAGGAACTCGACCTGAGCGCCCGTAACGCCTACGGCGACACCGTGAAGCAAATGCGTCAGGTGCTGGAAGGCAGTGGCGTCAAGGTCTACACCGGCGCACCTTACAAACTGGTGCTGACTGATGAGCAGGAAAGCCAGCGCATCATCAGCTACGCAGGCGGCGGCCATACTGGCGAGTACCAGATCACCACCGTTCTGAACTACGACATTCGTGGCGCACATGACCTGCCGCTGTTGAGCGACAAGCTCGAAGTGCAGAAAATCTTCATTCACGACGGCAACAACCTGGTGGGTTCCGACCAGGAAGCCGGCACTGCCCGTGCAGATACCCGTCGCGAGCTGATTCAGCGCATGATGCTGCGTCTGCAGCAGATTACCCCGGCTCAACTGGACCAGCTGCAGCAGACCGCCGAAGCCAAGGCCAAGGCTGAAGCCCAGGCACTGGAAGCCGCACAAAAGGCAGAAGCGAATACTCCGCGCCAGTCGCCTGTCCAGATCCCGCAACAGTAAGACTTTCGGGGCGCTCCGGCGCCCCGATGGCCCTCTCTTATGAAACTTGCCCCCGCCCAACTCGGTAAACACCTGCAAGGTGCACTCGCGCCGGTCTACATCATCAGCGGCGATGACCCGTTGCTGTGTCAGGAAGCGGCCGATGCCATTCGTGCCGCTGCCCGTCAACAAGGCTTCGATGAACGACAGGTCTTCGCCGCCGATGCCAGTTTCGACTGGGGCACTTTGTTGCAGGCGGGTGCGAGCATGTCGTTGTTCGCCGAAAAGCGCTTGCTGGAACTGCGCCTGCCCTCCGGCAAACCCGGTGACAAGGGTGCTGCGGCCTTCATCGAATACTGCTCGCGCCCGGCCGAAGACACGATATTGTTGATCAGCCTGCCCAAGCTTGATGGCAGTGCGCAGAAGACCAAGTGGGGCAAGGCGCTGGTCGAAGGTCAGCACACTCAGTTCGTGCAAATCTGGCCGGTGGATGCCAACCAGTTGCCAAGCTGGATCCGCCAGCGTCTGTCTCAGGCCGGGTTGTCGGCCAGCCAGGACGCGGTCGAACTGATTGCAGCCCGGGTCGAAGGCAACCTGCTCGCCGCCGCGCAGGAAATCGAAAAGCTCAAATTGATGGCCGAAGGTGGGCAGATCACCGTCGAAACCGTTCAGGCCGCCGTGGCCGACAGTGCACGTTTCGATGTATTCGGCCTGACCGACGCCATCCTTAATGGCGAAGCGGCCCACGCGCTGCGCATGCTCGAAGGGCTGCGCGGCGAGGGTGTCGAACCTCCGGTCATTCTCTGGGCGCTGGCCCGGGAGCTGCGTCTATTGGCCAACCTGTCGCTGCAATACAGCCAGGGTGTGCCACTGGACAAAGCCTTCAGCTCGGCCCGACCGCCCGTCTGGGACAAGCGCAAACCCCTTATGAGCAAAGCCCTGCAACGTTACTCGGCGCAACGCTGGGCGCAGTTGTTGCTGGAAGCACAGCGCATTGACGCGCAGATCAAAGGGCAAGCAGCGGGTTCGCCATGGATGAGCCTCAGCCGATTGTCACTGTTGATGGCTGGCCAACGCCTGACCCTACCCGCTGAATAACCCGCAGTCTTTGTGGCGAGGGAGCTTGCTCCCGCTGGGTCGCGAAGCGCCCCCAAAACCAGTCACCAACTTACTCAGGTAGACCGTATACAACGGATCTGCGGCTGCTGCGCACCCGAGCGGGAGCAAGCTCCCTCGCCACAAGATAGCGTTCAGCCGGGATAACAGCGAAAGGTCCTACACAATGTGGGGACTAGACAGAAGGCTAACTTCGGCCGATGATTTGCCCCGCAAAACTCACTCACTCGCGAGAATCATCATGAGCAAAAAGCCATCGAAGCATGGCCCGAACAAGGCCAAGTCCATCATCGCCCAGCCACTGTTCCGCAGCCGTCAGGAACGAGCCGGCAAGGGCAAGGGCAGCTACCGCCGCGAAGCCTTCCAGTCTAATAGCTGGGAGGCTTCTTACTTTCTGGCTGCGTAAAGCAGAACACCCCTTCTACATGTTAAGGTCTGTACCTGATTCGTATCTTCTGGACCTGTGCATGCCCCTTAGTCTTTCCCGTCGTTGGCCCGTTCGCCAACTGATCGCTGCCTCCAGCCTCATTTTGCTTGTCGCCTGCGCGGAAAAACCGACCGCCGCCGACGCCCAGCCGCTGCAAACCCTTCCCGTCGCGACAGCCCCTGCGGTCATTCCGCCCGTGGTGCCGACCGGAGAAAATCTCGACATCCAGCCCACCCAGACGTTCGCCGAATGGCAAGCGGGTTTCCGCAAAGACGCGCTGGCGGCCGGTATCCGCGCCGATCTGTTCGACCGCGCCTTTGCCGATGTCAGCTTCGACCCGAGCGTGATCCGGGCCGACCGCAGCCAACCGGAATTTTCCCGTCCGGTATGGGAATACCTCGACGGCGCCCTTTCTCCCCTGCGAGTACGTAAAGGCCAAGCGCTGCTCAGCGAAAACGCGGCCATCCTGCAAAGCATCGAACAGCGTTATGGCGTCGACCGCCAGACGCTCGTGTCGGTGTGGGGCATGGAGAGTAACTTCGGTCAGTTCCAGGGCAGCAAGTCGGTCATCAACTCGCTGGCGACCCTGGCGTACGAAGGCCGGCGCCCGGGCTTTGCCCACGATCAACTGATCGCCGCCCTGCAAATCCTGCAGCAGGGCGACATCACCCCCGAGAAAATGCTCGGCTCTTGGGCCGGCGCCATGGGCCAGACCCAATTCATCCCGACGACTTACAATACCCACGCTGTCGACTTCGATGGTGACGGTCGCCGTGACATCTGGAACAGTTCCGCCGACGCCTTGGCCTCGACCGCGCACTACCTGCAAAGCTCCGGCTGGCAGAAAGGCCAGCCGTGGGGCTTTGAAGTGCAATTGCCGGGCAGTTTCAACTACGTTCTGGCCGATGGCACGATTCGCAAAAGCGTCGCCGAATGGCTGCAACTGGGCGTTTCGATGCCCGCTGGCGCTCGGGTTCCTCCAGGCTCGGAACACCTCTCCGCAGCCCTGCTGCTGCCGGCCGGCTATCGTGGTCCGGCATTCCTGGTGCTCGACAACTTCCGCGCGATCCTTAAGTACAACAACTCGTCGTCCTATGCGTTGGCGGTGAGTCTGTTGTCCGAACGCTTCAATGGTGGGGGGCTGATCAGCGGCACCTGGCCGAAAGATGATTTGCCGTTGAGCCGCACCGAGCGCATGGAACTGCAAAGCCTGTTGAGTGCCCAGAACTACGACGCGGGCACCCCGGATGGGATTATCGGCGCCAACACCCGCAAAGCGATCCGCAGCGCACAGCAGTCGTTTGGCTGGCCGGCGGATGGGTATCCGACGCACAAGTTGCTGGAAAGTTTGCGTAACCGCTAGTTAGCCGTATGGCTGATGTCGCCTTCGCGAGCAAGCTCGCTCCCACAGGTTTTGTGTCGTTCGCAGAACCAATGTGGGAGCGAGCCTTCTCGCGAAGACTGACTACCAGGCGACGAAATCCTAGCGCCTGACCACCACATCCTGCTCCAACAGCAACTCCTTCTTCCCCGCATCCAATCGAACCAAAGCCCCCATCGGCAATGTCAGGTTCGGATCACAATGCCCGCTGCGCCACCCGGCCAGCACCGGAATCCGCAACGGCTCGAAGGTCTGCTTGAGCAACCGTTCCAGCGCGCCCGCATCAACCCCCGCCACATCCCCCACCAGAACCCCACGCAGCTTGCCCAGCGCGCCAGCAAGCCGCAGATGGGTCAGGAGCCGGTCAATGCGATACAGCGGCTCGTTGACGTCCTCGATCAACAGGATCACGCCCTCGGCTTCCAATTCGTAGGGCGTGCCCATGGTCGCGGCAATCATGGACAGGTTGCCGCCCAGCAAACGCCCGTGAGCGATGCCTGGCTCGATCGTGGTCAACGGCAAGGCCACCGGGTGGGAAATGACGCTACCGGCCTTCACCTGGCCCCTGAGCATGTTGAAAAACGATGACTCGGTAGGCTTCTGCTTGTCGCCCAGCAAATCGGCATTGAGCAGCGGACCATGGAACGTCACGAAACCGGCATAACGACTGATCGCCAGGTGCAGCGCCGTGATGTCGCTGTAGCCGATGAACGGCTTGGCGTTGTTTTGCAGCAGTTCGAAATCGATACGGTCGAGCAACCGCGGTGTGCCATAACCACCGCGCAGGCAAATGATGGCATCCACCTCGGGATCCGCGAACGCCGCATGCAGATCATTGAGCCGCACCTCGTCACTGCCGGCCAGATAACCGTCCTGCTCATACACTCCGGGAAACACCCGCAGCGCATAGCCGCGAGCGCGCATCCAGGCGATAGCCTTGTCGGTGTCCAGGCCGGCGGGGCCGGCGGGTGCAATCACGCCGATCAACCCTTCCAACGGCAAGGCCGGAACAGGTTTATGCGGATACAGCGTGTGGGTCGGTCGAACGGTCATCCATGAATCTCCCTGCGCGAAAATCTTCAACACACAGTAGTCAGGAACGGGGACAAACAGAAGAGGCTCAGTCGCCCGCAAGTTGCAGGAAAAAACACTGGCTGGCGTAGGCCAGGCAAAAAAACGCCCGCAGAGCCTGAAAAGCCATGCGGGCGCCTTTTATGTCATAGCCAGATTACAAGGACGATATCAGCTCGGCTTTAACCAGCTTCGCTTGCTCGTCGGCGTGGTACGAGGAGCGTACCAGCGGGCCCGACGCGACGTTCTTGAAGCCCATCTTGTAACCTTCCTCAGCGAACCAAGCGAAGGTGTCCGGGTGCACGAAACGCTGCACTGGCAAGTGGCTGCGGGACGGTTGCAGGTACTGACCGAGGGTCAGCATGTCGATGTCGTGTTCGCGCATGCGCTTCATGACTTCGATGACTTCTTCGTCGGTTTCGCCCAGGCCCAGCATCAGGCCGGACTTGGTTGGAATGTGCGGCATCATCTGCTTGAAGCGTTGCAACAGGGTCAGCGACCACTGGTAATCCGAACCCGGACGCGCAGCCTTGTACAGGCGCGGCACGGTTTCCAGATTGTGGTTGAACACATCTGGCGGCTCGGCGGCGGTGATTTCCAGTGCTACGTCCATACGGCCACGGTAATCCGGGACCAGGGTTTCGAGCTGTACGTTTGGCGACAGCTTGCGGATCTCGCGGATGCAGTCGGCAAAGTGCTGGGCACCGCCGTCACGCAGGTCATCGCGGTCAACCGAGGTGATCACCACGTACTTGAGTTTCAGGTCGGCGATGGCGATGGCCAGGCTTTGCGGCTCGTTGACATCCAGTGGTTTCGGACGGCCGTGGCCGACGTCGCAGAACGGGCAGCGACGGGTGCAGATGTCGCCCATGATCATGAACGTCGCGGTACCGCCGGAGAAGCACTCGCCCAGGTTCGGGCAGGACGCTTCTTCGCACACGCTGTGCAGCTTGTGTTTGCGCAGCAGGGCCTTGATGCGGTCGACTTCCGGGGACACCGGGATGCGCACGCGAATCCAGTCGGGTTTCTTCGGCAGTTCGGTGGTCGGAATGATCTTCACCGGGATACGTGCAACCTTCTCGGCGCCGCGCAGCTTGACGCCGGCTTCAACCTTGGCACGCGGGGCCGGACGCTCAGTGACATCGAGCGTCGGGATCATGGTTTGCACTGCATCAGTAGTCATATCAGTCGATTCCGCCCGTTAGGGTCGTCTGCTCAGCATAGTCGAGGTGTTTGACGAGCTGCGCGCGCAGCCGGGCACTTACCTCGGCAAATTCAATCGGTCCTGCGTGATCGCTCAGCTGGGTCATCGCCAGCCCGGCGTAGCCGCAGGGATTAATCCGTCGAAACGGTTCCAGGTTCATGTCCACGTTCAGGGCCAGGCCATGAAAGGAACAACCGTGGCGGATCCGCAGACCCAGGGACGCGATTTTCGCCCCGTTGACGTAGACACCCGGTGCGTCCGGCTTGGCGGCGGCAGTAACGCCGTAACTCGCCAGCAGTTCGATCAGGCACAGTTCCATGCGGGTGACCAGGTCACGCACACCAAACCCAAGTTTGCGTACGTCCAGCAGCAGATAAGCCACCAGTTGGCCGGGCCCGTGATAAGTCACCTGCCCGCCTCGGTCGACCTGCACCACCGGAATATCTCCCGGCAGCAACAAATGCTCGGCCTTGCCGGCCTGCCCCTGGGTGAACACCGGCGGGTGCTCGACCAGCCAGATCTCGTCGGCGGCCTCGGTGCCGCGTTCGTTGGTGAAGCGTTGCATGGCATGCCAGACCGGCTCGTAAGCCATCTGGCCGAGCTCACGAAAGCCCAGCGTGCCAGACATCACAACACCATGTGCACGAAGCCGGTAGCCCGCAGTTCGCTGTTGATGTTGTACAGCTGGTCCTGGTCGGTGGCGACGATGTGCAACTGAATGGTGGTGTATTTGCCGTTGCTGCTTTGGCGTTCGTCTACACGCTCATCATTGATTTCTGCGTGTTTCCTGACGATGTCGATGATCTTGTCCTTATTCCCCACGCCGGTGTCGCTGATCACCTTAACCGGGTAATCATTGGCAGGGAATTCGATCTTTGGCGCCTTTACTTCGGTATCGGTCATGGCGTAACGGCCTCGTAAGCGTAAGCCGTGGCGACGGGCATGCCCCCGCGCCGGATCAGCGCGGAGTCATGCAGGTGCACACTGTATTCAGTTGAAGATGCTGTAGAAGAATAGACGGATGCTATCCCACATGCGGCGGAAGATACCACCTTCCTCGACAGCGTCCAGAGCGATCAGATCAGCGCTGTGCACCACTTTGTCGTCCAGTTTCACTTCCACTTTACCGATCACGTCGCCCTTGGCGATTGGTGCAACCAGTTGCGGATTCATGGTCATGCTGGCGGCGAGCTTTTTCAGCTGGCCTTTTGGCAAGGTCATGGTCAGGTCTTCAGCCAGGCCGGCCTTGACTTGATTGGTCGCGCCTTTCCAGACAGGGGCCTGAGCCAGCTCGGCACCTTTCTGATAGAAGGTCTGGGTTTCGAAGAAGCGGAAACCGTAAGTCAGCAGCTTCTGGGTTTCAGAGGCGCGAGCCACTTCGCTGTTGGTGCCGAACACCACGGCGATCAGGCGCATGCCATCACGTACAGCCGAAGACACCATGCAGTAGCCGGCTTCGTCGGTGTGACCGGTTTTCAGACCGTCGACGGTCTTGTCGCGCCACAGCAGCAGGTTACGGTTAGGTTGCTTGATGCCGTTCCAGAAGAACTCTTTCTGCGAGTAGATCGCGTAGTGAGCCGGGTCTTCGTGGATGATCGCGCGAGCCAGCACGGCCATGTCGTGAGCCGACGAGTAGTGTTCAGGGTTTGGCAGACCAGTCGGGTTCATGAAGTGGGTGTTGGTCATGCCCAGGTCGGCCACGGTTTTGTTCATCACGTCGGCGAAAGCGTCTTCGCTGCCGGCGATGTGCTCGGAGAGCGCAACACTGGCGTCGTTACCCGACTGAATGATGATGCCGTGCAGCAGGTCGCTGACAGTCACCTGCGAGCCAACCTTGATGAACATCCGCGAACCGCCGGTACGCCAGGCGTTTTCGCTGACGGTCACCGGGTCGTTTTCGCCGATCTGGCCACGACGGATTTCCAGGGTCGCGATATACGCGGTCATCAGCTTGGTCAGGCTGGCCGGCGGCAGACGCTGATCACCATTGTTCTCGACCAGCACGTTGCCGCTGCTGGCATCCATGAGCACATAGGCCTTGGCGGCCAGTTGTGGGGGTGATGGCATCACCTCGACCGCGAACGCGGCGGGCGAGAGGAGCAGCGGGACTAACAGGAACAGGCGTTTGGCAAAGGTGGTGATGTTCATCCGTCTCTCGAAATCGCTAATGGAAACTGCCCAAGGGCAAAACTAATCAGATGACCTTCTAACGGGTCATCGCGTGTTCAGTCGTTCACTCTATAACCCTTGCCGGGCTTTTGTTCTTCATGAGCCAACAACCAGGTCCGCCCCCCAAACCGCAAGCGAACCGTCAATCAAGTACTACGTATTACTCGGCGGTGACCAGGCTCGGCGAACCGAGATTGGCCATGCGCACGCTGTTCTGCACTTGCTGGATTTCACCCGGAGAACCGATCGGCCCCAAGCGCACCCGATGCAGTGTCTGTTGGTTGCGCACTATCGAGCTGATGAACACCGGAGCGCTCACCATCCCGCTGAGCTTCGATCTCAGGAGTTCTGCAGCGTCCGGGTTGGCGAACGCGCCCACCTGCAGATACTGGCCAGAGGCTGGTACAGAAGCGTTTTTTTTTGCATCAAGCTGAACAGGCACGACGGCCGCGGCGTGTTGCTGCGGTGGCGGCGTCCATTGCTCGACGGTGCCGGCCGAAGCCGTAATCACCGGGGCGCTATTTTGCGCGACTTGCGGCTCGTTGAGCATCAAAGGCGCCGGACGGCCTTTTTGTGCCCACCACTGTTGCGGGTCGATACCCTCGACCTTGACCCGCGCCGTGCCGATTTCGGCGTAACCGAGTTTTTTCGCGGCGGCATAGGACAAGTCGATGATGCGGTCCGAATAGAACGGTCCACGGTCGTTGACCCGCAGGATCACGCTCTTGTTGTTGTCCAGGTTGGTCACCCGAACGTAACTGGGCAGTGGCAATGTCTTGTGTGCGGCACTCATGCCGTACAGGTCATACACCTCGCCATTGGCGGTGTTCTGGCCGTGAAACTTGGTGCCATACCAGGACGCCGTGCCCGAAGCGACGTAGGTCTTGGATTCTTGCAGCGGGAAATAGGTCTTGCCCAGCACCGTGTAAGGGTTGGCCTTGTAAGGACCGCTGTGCAGGGTCGGCGTGGCGTCCGGGATGCGCGATACGTCGACATCCCACCACGGCGCGCCATCTTTGTGGGCGCGGTTGATGTCCAGCCCCGGCGTAGCACGCACGGCGGTGGACGGGGATTTCTGAGTCGGCGCGCGACTGGTCGAGCAACTGGCAAGCAGCACCGCCAACGCGGCGAAAGCCATGAGCTTCAGGGGTTTATTCATAGGCAATGCCTGCATTACTTGACGCCCCGTGCTTGGACCAGCTGTTCAGACAGTTGATGTACGGCCATGGCGTACATCACGCTGCGGTTATAACGCGTAATCGCGTAAAAATTCTTCAGGCCCATCCAGTACTCGGGGCCATTGTCACCTTCCAGGCGGAAAGCCGTGACCGGCATATCATCGCGCAGCGCATCATGACTTGACCACCCCAGCGCCCGCAACTCCCCTACGGTTTTAACCGGCTCGATGCCTGTGGTCAAACCGTCGTCCACCTGCTCGCCCCGAACGTCGGCGCGGCTGACCACCGGTTCGCCGGCCACCCAGCCGTGACGCTTGAAGTAACTGGCAACGCTGCCAATGGCATCGTCCGGGTTGTTCCAGATATTGATGTGGCCGTCGCCGTCGAAGTCCACGGCATAGGCGCGAAAACTGCTCGGCATGAACTGCGGTAAGCCCATGGCACCGGCGTAAGAGCCCTTGAGGGTCAACGGATCGACCTGCTCTTCCCGGGCCAGCAGCAAGAACTCACGCAATTCCTTGCGGAAAAACTCGGCACGGGGAGGATAGTCAAAACCCAGGGTCGACAACGCATCGATCACCCGGTAATTGCCGGTATTGCGGCCGAAAAAGGTCTCAACGCCGATGATCGAGACAATCACCTGCGCCGGCACGCCGTATTCCTGCTCGGCACGCGCCAGTACTGCTTCGTGCTGACGCCAGAAGTCCACACCACGAGCGATTCGCGCGTCGGTGATGAACATCGGCCGGTATTCGTTCCACTGCTTGACCCGTTCGGCGGGTTTCGAGATGGCGTCCAGAATCGACTGCTTGCGATCGGCTTCGCGGAACACGCCCATCAGCTGCTCACCGGCGAAACCGTAGTCGCGGGTCATTTCACCGACGAATTCGGCCACCTGGGGTGAGCCTTCGTAATCGCCGGCCAACGCGTCCTGCGCTGTGCCAAGGATGCTTACCAGGCCGACCCATGGCGCGTATCGAGTCGCCCAGCCACGCATTACTTGCATTGAAATCTTCACCTTATTCAAACTTGTGCGATCCACTTGCGATGGGTATGGATCGACATCAAAACCCCAAACGCTGACAGCAGCGTTACCAGCGAAGTTCCTCCGTAGCTAATGAACGGCAACGGCACCCCCACGACCGGCAACAGGCCACTGACCATACCGATGTTGACGAAAACGTAAACAAAAAACGTCATGGTCAGGCTGCCCGCGAGCAATTTGCCGAACAAAGTCTGGGCCTGGGCGGTAATCACCAGCCCCCGACCGATCAACAGCAGGTAGATCAACAGCAACGCGCAAATGCCCACCAGGCCGAACTCTTCGCCCATCACCGCAATAATGAAGTCGGTGTGGCTTTCCGGCAGGAAGTCCAGGTGCGACTGGGTGCCCAGTAGCCAGCCCTTGCCGAACACGCCGCCGGAACCGATGGCGGCTTTGGACTGAATGATGTTCCAGCCAGTCCCCAACGGATCGCTCTCCGGGTCGAGGAAGGTCAGGATTCGCTGCTTCTGGTAGTCGTGCATGATGAAGAACCACATCGCCACAGCCACCGGAACGGCCGCCGCCAGCACACTGATGATCCAGCGCCATTTCAAGCCACCCATAAACAGTACAAACGCGCCACCGGCCAGGATCAGCAGCGATGTGCCCAGGTCCGGCTGACGCACGATCAGGATGAACGGCAAGCCAATCAGGAACAGGCTGACCGCCACGTGCTTGAGCTGCGGCGGCAAAGTGCGCTTGGACAGGTACCAGGCGATGGTCGCCGGCATCAGGATCTTCATGAACTCCGAGGGCTGGAAGCGAATCACCCCGGGGATGTTGATCCAGCGCGTGGCACCCATGGCGTTGTGGCCCATGACGTCCACCACCACCAGCAACAGCACACCGATCACATAACCGACCGGCACCCAACGCGCCATGAATCGCGGCTCGAACTGTGCGATGACGATCATCGACACCAGGCCGATGCCAAACGAAGTCGCTTGCTTGGCCAGCAGGTCCCAGCTTTTGCCGCTGGCCGAATACAGCACGAACAGGCTGCCGGCCGCGAGGGTCAGCAGCAGAATCAACAACGGGCCATCGATATGCAGGCGCTGCAACAGCGTGGCACGGCGACGCATCACATCCTCACTGGAGAGCATGCGATCAAAATTATTCATCACGGGCTGTAGCCTCTGCGCTGATAGGGCTGGCGTACTCGGCTTTAAGTCGGCCGTCCTGGTCCAGGAGCCAGGCGTCCATGACTTGACGCACCACTGGCGCGGCGACCCCGGAACCGGACTCGCCGTTCTCGACCATCACCGACACCACGATTTGCGGGTTGTCTGCCGGCGCGAAGCCGACAAACAAGGCGTGGTCGCGGTGACGCTCCTGAACCTTGGAGCGGTCGTACTTCTCGCCCTGCTTGATCGCGACGACCTGAGCCGTACCACTTTTACCGGCGATCCGGTATTGCGCGCCAATCGATGCCTTGCGCGCGGTACCGCGAGCGCCGTGCATCACCTGCTGCATACCGTGATTGACCTTGGTCCAGTCCGACGGATCGCGCAGGACGATGTCCGGCATCGGGTTTTCATCCTTGGGCCTCTCGCCTTCGACGGTCTTGGCCAGGTGCGGACGGTTCCACACACCTTTGTTGGCCACCAGCGCCGTGGCCTGGGCCAGTTGCAGCGGCGTGGACTGCATGTAGCCCTGGCCGATCCCCAGAATCAGGGTTTCACCCGGGAACCAGGCCTGGCGACGGGTCGCACGTTTCCATTCGCGGGACGGCATCAGGCCCGGCGATTCTTCGAACATGTCCAGCGAGACCTTTTGGCCAATGCCGAACTTGCCCAGATACGACGACAATCGATCGATCCCCAGCTTGTGGGCCAGGTCATAGAAATAGGTGTCGTTGGACCGCATGATCGCCGTGTCCAGATCTACGTAGCCATCACCCGTACGGTTCCAGTTACGGTATTTGTGATCGTAGTTGGGGAGCATGTAGTAACCGGGGTCGAACACGCGGGTCGACGCAGTGACCACCCCCGAATCCAGACCGGCAATCGCCACGGCCGGCTTGATGGTCGAACCCGGCGGGTAAAGGCCGCGCAGCACGCGGTTGAACAGCGGCCGGTCGATGGAGTCGCGCAGCTCGGAATAGGCCTTGGAACTGATGCCGGTGACGAACAGGTTCGGATCGAAACTCGGTTGACTGACCATCGCCAGCACTTCACCGGTTTTCGGGTCCAGTGCCACGACGGCGCCACGACGTCCGCCAAGTGCGGTCTCGGCGGCTTCCTGCAATTTGATGTCCAGGCTCAGGACAATGTCCTTGCCAGGAATCGGATCGGTACGCTTGAGTACGCGCAATACGCGGCCCCGAGCGTTGGTTTCGACTTCCTCGTAACCGACCTGTCCGTGCAGCTCGGGTTCGTAGAAGCGTTCAATGCCGGTTTTGCCGATTTGATGGGTGCCGCTATAACTCACCGGATCCAGAGACTTGAGCTCTTTCTCGTTGATCCGCCCCATATATCCCACCGAGTGCGCAAAATGCGCACCTTGCGGATAGTGACGAACCAACTGCGCGACCACCTCCACGCCCGGCAGACGGAACTGATTCACCGCGATACGTGCGATCTGTTCTTCGGTCAGCTCGAACAGGATCGGCACCGGCTCGAACGGCCGACGCCCCTGACGCATGCGTTTCTCGAAGATCACCCGATCCTCTGGAGTCAACTCCAGCACCTGGACGATCACGTCGAGCACTTGTTGCCACTCGCCAGAGCGTTCGCGGGTCATGCTCAGGCTGAAGCTGGGCCGGTTGTCGGCGATTACCACGCCATTGCGGTCGAAGATCAGCCCGCGCGTGGGTGGAATCGGCTGCACATGGACGCGGTTGTTTTCCGACAGGGTCGAGTGGTACTCGTACTGGATGACCTGAAGGAAATACAACCGCGCGATCAGCACACAAATAAGCGTCACTACCGCAATGGCACCGAACACGACACGGCCACGCACCAGACGGGCGTCTTTTTCGTGGTCCTTGATACGGATCGGCTGAGACATGGGGGCAGAACTACTTGTGGTAAGGGTGGCCGGACAAGACTGTCCAGGCACGATACAGCTGTTCGCCGATCAGAATCCGCACCAGCGGGTGCGGCAACGTCAACGGTGACAATGACCAGCGCTGATCGGCTCGGGCACAGACTTCCGGCGCCAGCCCTTCGGGGCCGCCGACCATGAAATTCACCGTGCGCGAATCCAGGCGCCAGCGATCGAGTTCGACCGCCAGTTGCTCAGTGCTCCAGGGCTTGCCGTGGACTTCGAGGGTGACAACACGCTCATTCGGCCCGACCTTGGCCAGCATGGCTTCGCCTTCCTGACGGATGAAGCGCGCCACGTCGGCGTTCTTGCCACGGGTGTTGAGCGGTATTTCCACCAGTTCCAGCGCCAGCTCGGACGGAAGACGCTTGGCATATTCATGCCAGCCTTCTTCCACCCACTTGGGCATCCGTGAACCGACGGCGATCAGTCGCAGTCGCACAGCGGGCCCTTATTGCTGGTCTTTGTTGAGCTTGATGAAATGCTCGTGGGTGTTTTCCGGGCTGTGGTGAGCCGCGTTCAGCGCACGGCTCTGTTCAGCGCCGGACCACAGGCGTTCCAGGTCGTAGAACTGGCGAGCGGAGGCGGTCATCATGTGAACGATGACGTCGTCCATGTCCAGCAGGACCCAGTCGCTGTCGCCCTTGCCTTCTTCACCCAATGGCTTGACGCCCTGGGCTTTGACGGCTTCGCGAACCTTGTCCAGCATCGCGCCGATCTGGCGGTTGGAGGTACCGGTAGCGATGATCATGAAGTCAGTGATGCTCTGCTTTTCACGAACGTCGATGACCTGAATGTCCTGGGCCTTGACGTCTTCCAGGGCGGCTACGGCAACCTTGACCAGTTCTTCACCGCGCAGCTCCGGCCCGGTTGGCGCCTCTACTGGCAGTGGAGCGCTTTTGAATGTGCCTTTGCGCTTTACTTTAGCTACGTCTTTGTCAGTCATATAAAACTCGTTTTGCTCGTATGTTCGGGGGCTTCGATACACGTGATCACGTGCTTGAAGCGCGCCTCTTTTCAGTTCGACGCACGGTAAAGTCCGTGCGCATCGATGTAGGCCAGGACCGCGTCGGGCACCAGGAAACGTACCGACTTACCGCTGGCCAGCAGTTGACGGATCTGGGTGGCGGATACCGCGAGCGGTGTCTGCCAGACGAATGCAATCTGTCCGCTCGGCCCTTTGAGGGCCAGCGGGTCGCTCACCGAGCGCGCTGCCAGCAGGTTGCGCAAGGCATCCGGCGGTTCGCTGTCGGCATCCGGGCGTTGCAGCACCAGGATGTGGCAATGCTGGAGCAACTCTTCCCAGCGGTGCCAAGTGGGCAGGCCGCAAAATGCGTCCCAGCCCAAAAGTAGAAAAACCTGGGTCTGGGCGGCCAGTTCGGCGCGCATCAGTTCCAGGGTATCGATAGTGTAGGACGGTTTGTCCCGCTGCAATTCGCGGGCATCCACCACTAACGGCGCCACACCGGCCACCGCGCACTCGACCATCGCCAGACGGTCTTTGGCCGACACCTGCGGCGTACCGCGATGCGGCGGCCTGGCACTGGGTGTCAGACGCAATTCATCGAGCGCCAACGACTCGGCGACTTCCAGCGCACCACGCAGATGGCCGATGTGCACCGGGTCGAACGTGCCGCCCAGCATGCCAATGCGCCGAGGTCGAGGCTCGTTTGCGGTGGCTGGGGCTGTCGGGTCAAGGTCGCCCAAGTCAGACCGACGCCTGGCCGCGCAGCTGGCCATCACCGACCACGATGTACTTCTCGCAGGTCAGTCCTTCGAGGCCCACCGGGCCGCGGGCGTGCAGCTTATCAGTAGAAATGCCAATCTCGGCACCCAATCCGTATTCGAAGCCATCGGCGAAGCACGTCGGGGTGTTGATCATCACCGACGATGAATCGACTTGCGCGACGAAACGCCGTGTGTCGGAGAGGTTTTCGCTGACGATCGAGTCGGTGTGATGGGAGCCGTGCTGATTAATATGTTCGATGGCCTGGTCCAGCCCGTCGACCACGCGGATCGACAGAATCGGCGCCAGGTATTCGGTGGTCCAGTCTTCTTCCGTGGCCGCTACCGCATCGATGATCGCCCGCGTGCGCTGGCAACCACGCAGTTCAACGCCTTTTTCGCGGAACTGGGCAGCCATCGACGGCAGGAAATCCTTGGCAACGGTTTGATCCACCAGCAGCGTTTCCATCGCGCCGCAGATGCCATAACGGTACGTCTTGGCGTTGAACGCGATGCGCTGGGCTTTCGCCAGATCGGCATGCTCACTCACGTAAACGTGGCAGATGCCGTCCAGGTGTTTGATCACCGGCACGCGGGCATCACGGCTGACACGTTCGATCAGGCCACGGCCACCACGGGGCACGATGACGTCGACGTATTCCGGCATGGTGATCAGCGCGCCAACGGCAGCACGATCAGTGGTTTCGACCACTTGCACCACGGCGGCCGGCAGTTCGGCTTCGGCCAGACCGCGCTGGATGCAGGCGGCAATGGCGCGGTTGGAATGAATGGCTTCGGAGCCGCCGCGCAGGATCGTCGCGTTGCCGGACTTCAGGCACAGGCTGGCGGCGTCGATGGTCACGTTCGGCCGGGATTCGTAGATGATTCCGATCACGCCCAACGGCACGCGCATCTTGCCAACCTGAATACCCGACGGGCGGAAGCTCATGTCGCGAATCGCGCCGACCGGGTCCGGCAATGCGGCCACCTGGCGCAGGCCGACGATCATGCCGTCGATGCGTTCCGGGGTCAGCGCCAGACGTTCCAGCAAGGCAGGTTCAAGACCATTGGCGCGACCCGCGGCCAAATCCAGTTCGTTGGCCGCCGTCAGCTCGACGCGTGCAGCGTCCAGCGCATTGGCAGCAGCCTGCAAGGCGCGGTTTTTCTGCGCGGTGCTGGCACAACCGATGACGCGAGAGGCTTCGCGGGCAGCGCGACCCAGGCGGGCCATGTAGTCAAGAACGGACTCAGTCATTGTCTGCTGTGGTCTTGGTAAAGAGGAAAGCGGCAGATTATAGCTGTCGCGTCTCCCGACTAACAGCGGTGACGGGCGGATGGTCGAAATCGAGGGCAATTTGCCGACGTTCAGCCGGGATTAAGCTGCAAATTGTTATCATCACCGCTCAATCAGCCCTGATAAACGCCGTTCATCATGTCCAACCTGACTGTTCGAGCGTCCGCTGCGAGCCTGCCCACGGGGCTCCCGGATGCGTTTTTCGACCGCGACGCGCAAACGCTGGCCCGGGACCTGCTCGGCAAAGTCATCCGTCACCGGGTCGGTGACCTGTGGCTCAGCGCCCGGATTATTGAAACTGAAGCCTATTACTTCGAAGAAAAAGGCAGCCACGCCTCCCTCGGCTACACAGAAAAGCGTAAGGCTTTGTTTCTGGATGGCGGTCACATCTATATGTATTACGCCCGCGGCGGCGACTCCCTGAATTTCAGCGCTCAAGGCCCCGGCAATGCGGTACTGATCAAATCCGCCTATCCGTGGGTCGATGAATTGAGCGGGCCGGCGAGCCTGGCGCAGATGTTATTGAACAATCCCGACGCCCAAGGCCGCCCTCGTCCTTCGCAAAAGCTGTGCGCCGGGCAGACATTGCTGTGCAAGGCGCTGGGCTTGAAGGTGCCGGTCTGGGATGCCAAGCGTTTCGATCATGAAGTGTTGCTGGTTGAGGACGTCGGCCCGGCGCCTGCTCATATCATCCAGACCACGCGCCTGGGCATCCCCCATGGACGTGATGAACACTTGATGTACCGCTTTGTGGATGCGGCTTATGCGCCGTATTGCACGCGAAACCCGCTGCGACGGGGGCAGGTCGAAGGTCGCGATTATTTTTTGCTGCCTTGAGTGGTGTCTGGAAGATTGCGTTCGTCCCTCCATGGGACCAATTGAACATTCGATGGAGTTGTTTTTATGGGCCCATGGCTCGATAGCGTGACCGGCTGGTTGACGGTCAACCCGCAATGGCTGGCGGCGGCGGTGTTCATCGTGGCCTTCGTCGAGTGCCTGGCGATTGCCGGGTTAATCGTGCCCGGTACGGTTATGTTGTTTGCCGTGGCGGTACTGGCTGGCAGCGGTGCGCTGTCGCTGAGTGAAACGCTGCTGTTAGGGTTCATCGCCGGTGTGCTGGGCGATGTCGTGTCCTACTTCATCGGTCGACATTTCCATCAAAACATCCGGCGCCTGCCGGGGTTGCGCCATCATCCGGAATGGATTGCCGGGGCCGAGGCGTATTTCCAGCGTTATGGTATCGCCAGCCTGTTGGTCGGGCGCTTCATCGGCCCCCTGCGGCCGATGCTGCCGATGGTCGCCGGGATGTTCGACATGCCCTTCCCGCGATTTTTCGCCGTCAGTCTGTTGGCCGCCGCTGGCTGGAGTGTGGCGTACCTGCTGCCCGGTTGGGCCACGGGCGCGGCGATTCGCTTGCCTCTGCCGGAAGGTTTCTGGCCCGAGGCGGGCGTCGTCGCTGGCGCCATTGCGGCCATGGTCGGCCTGAGCATCACCAGCAGCATGCGCCGCCATCGCAAGGCGACGATGTTGATTGCCGGGATGAGCTTTCTGATTCTGCTGGGACTGTTTATTGGCTATCCGCACCTGAACGCGCTCGATCAGGGCGTCATGACCCTGGTACAGGAACACCGCAGCCCGATGCTTGATGAAGTGGCAGTGCTGTTCACGCTGATCGGCGAATTCCGCAACATGCTGGTGTTCAGTGCCTTGCTGGTGGCGCTTCTGCTGATCACCCGGCAATGGCGACAGGCGATCTTTGCCTGCAGCGCCCTCCTGTTCACGGCACTGGGCAACACCGTGACCAAGCACTTCTTCGCCCGCCTGCGCCCGGAAGTACTGAGCGATCCGTTGACCAGCTACAGCATGCCCAGCGGCCATGCCTCAGGGTCATTCGCGCTATTCCTGACCCTCGCCGTGCTGGCCGGTCGCGGGCAACCGCCACGGATGCGCCTGACATGGCTGCTCGTCGGTTGCATACCTGCGCTGGCGATTGCACTTTCCAGGGTCTACCTGGGCGCGCATTGGCCGACGGATATACTGGCCGGCGCGATGCTGGCTGCATGCGTGTGCGCAGCGAGCTTGTGGGTGAGCCAGCGTCAGGCGCCGCTAAACGCCATGCCCCCTAAAATCTGGTGGCTGGTGCTGCCGGCGCTGATGGCTTTGTTTGCGTTCTTTGCGTTGCGGCATTTGCCGCATGCGATGTTGAGATATGCGTACTAATCAGGCAAACAGCTCACCTTGCAACTCATCGAGCAGCGCCTGGATCGCATCCAGTCGCTGCTGCGGGTCATCGAGTTGCAGCAGGTCGATCTTGTCCACTTCTGCAAACGGCAGTAAATAAGCGAGCTGATTGGCCAGCGACTGTTGCCCGGTCGCCTCGGTGCCCATGTTCAACGCTTCGACCATTGGATGCTCGGCCAACGCCTTGAGTAGCGCCACCAAATCCGCGTCTTCATCCTGCAGCGGTTGTTCAGGCTCATCTTCCAGCCATTCGACTTCTGCGAGGGTCAACTGATCGCGTTGCACCTCGGTGCGCAAGACATGAAACCGCCGCCCGCCCTGCACCCGAATCCCCAGCAGGCCGTTGTCCTGTTGCTTGAAATCGGTGATCAGCGCTTCACAGCCGACCAGCGCATAACCCGCCGGTGCAATGCCGACCTCCTCGCCATCGAGGATGCACACCACGCCAAAGCCGCCACCCTGTTTCATGCAGCGGCTGATCATGTCCAGATAGCGCGCCTCGAAAATCTGCAAGTCGAGAATGCAGCCAGGAAAAAGCACTGTGTTCAGCGGGAAAAGCGGCAAGCTCATAGACATTTCCTTACACCACCATCGACACCGCCAACGGCAGGAACACCGCCGTGGCCACGCCCATCAGACTCATCGCCAGCGCCGCGAAGGCGCCGCACTCTTCACTTTCCTGCAAGGCCACCGAAGTGCCAACTGCATGGGCGGTCATGCCCAGCGCCATGCCGCGCGCCTCGGGACTGTGCACACCGAGACGGGTCAACAGGCTCGGGCCGAAGATCGCACCGATCACGCCGGTGATCAACACGAACACCGCGGCCAACGCTGCGACACCGCCGATCTGCTCGGCCACCAGCATGGCAATCGGAGACGTCACCGACTTGGGCGCCATGGTCATCAGGATCATATGCTCGGCACCGAACCACCAGCCCAGCAACACGCCCATGCCCGTGGCGACCACGCCACCTATCACCAGCGTAGTAAATATCGGCCAGAACAACTGCCGAATCCGTCGCAGATTGAGGTACAGCGGCACCGCCAGCGCCACCGTCGCAGGCCCGAGCAAGATGCTGAGGATCTCGGTGCTCTTGCGGTACTCGGCGTACGTCAGGCCACAGGTCACCAGAACACCGATCACCACCAGCATCGAGACCAGCACCGGTTGCAGAAAGATCCAGCGGGTTTTCTCGAAAGCGGCCAACACCAGTTGATAAGCGCCCAGCGTGATGCCGATGCCGAACAACGGATGATGAATCACCGAGTCGATTGCGCCATGCCAATCCAGGATCATCGGTCATCTCCGCGCGGGGCGTGGGGTTTGACCATGCGCTGCATCAGTACCCCGGCGAAGGCCATGGACAGCACCAGCGACAACACCAATGCGCCGACGATGGCCCAGAAATCCGCAGCAATATCCTTGAAATACACCATCACGCCCACGGCCGGCGGTACCAGCAGCAACGGCAAATAACGCAGCAGACTACTCGCCGCCAGGCTCAGCGGCTCGCCGACTTGTCCGCGTGAAATCAGGTACACCAGCAACAACAGCAAACCGATAATCGGCCCCGGCAGCACCGGTAAAAACAAGTGGTTGATGGCTGTGCCCAGCAATTGGAACAGCACCAGCCAGGTCAGGCCACGTAACAACATCCGGCATCTCCCGCACTCGCCCCACAAAGCAGGGGCCGAGCATTATAAGCACGTCAGCGCTATGGATCGGCATTCGCCAAAAGCATGGACAGTTGACCGGAGCCATTTGCCATGTTGATCTAAAGTGGTTCACAGGGAGGTCAAATCCCCCCACTCGAAAAACTATAAATCCGATGAAACCCAAGGAGAGTCTCAATGCCCCATGTTCCCGTTGCAGAGCTCAAAGATTATGTCGGCAAGGAACTCGGACGTTCCGAATGGCTCACCATCGATCAGGAGCGCATCAACCTGTTCGCAGAAGCCACAGGTGATTATCAGTTTATTCATGTCGACCCGGTCAAAGCCGCGCAAACGCCATTTGGCAGCACCATCGCCCATGGATTCCTGTCGCTGTCACTGATCCCGAAACTGATGGAAGACATCCTCATCCTCCCCGAAGGCGTGAAGATGGTGGTCAACTACGGTCTCGACAGCGTGCGTTTCATTCAACCGGTCAAGGTCGATTCGAAAGTGCGCCTCAAGGTCGAACTCAGCGACGCCACCGAAAAAAAACCCGGTCAATGGCTGCTCAAGGCTATCTGCACCCTTGAGATAGACGGCTCGGACAAACCGGCCTATATCGCTGAATCGCTGTCCCTCTGTTTCGTGTAACCCTCCCGGATGCGAAGCAGCTCACGCTGTTTCGCGACCCTCTCTATATATACGACACATAGCTGCGGCATACTCGGTCGCCTAATTGCCCGGATCCCGCTATGCGCTCACTTGCACTTCTTGCCTTGACCCTGTTGCTCACCGCTTGCGGTAACGGCGAATCGCCGCTGCCCCCCGATGCCCGCTTGCCGGATGGTGGGCGCTATCGCGGTGATCTGGTCAACGGCTTGCTGCAAGGTCAGGGTCGTATCGACTACCCGAACGGCAGCTGGTACGCCGGCGAGTTCGACAAGGGTCAATGGCATGGCCAGGGCGAATGGCATGGCAGCAACGGCGAAGTCTATCGCGGGAATTTCAACCAGGGCCTGTTCGACGGCCAGGGCACGCTCACCACACCGGGCAGCAGCTACACCGGCGGTTTCAAACTCGGTCGGCGCGAGGGCGAAGGCACGCTCAAAGAAAACGGCATGACCTATCGCGGCGAATTCAAGGCCGATCAATATTCAGGGCTCGGTCATCTCGAACTCGATGACGGCAGCTCGTACCAGGGCCAGTTCGCCCATGGCAAACCCAACGGTGAAGGCCAGCGCGGCGACGCCAGCGGCAATCAGTTCACCGGGCATTTCGTCGATGGGCAACTGGAAGGCAACGGGACCTTCAACAGCGCTGACGGCGACATCTACGTGGGCGGCTTCAAGAACAATCAATTGCACGGCAAGGGTCGCTACGAGAATGCCGACGGCGATGTCTGGCTCGGTCAGTTCAAGGAAGGCTCGCTGAACGGCAAGGGTGAGTTGATCGGCGCGGATGGCAGCCACTACATCGGCCAGTTCAGCGACTGGCGCTTCAGTGGCCAGGGCCGCTTGAACCTGCCCGATGGCAGCTTCTACATCGGCCAATTCGACAGCGACAGTTACTCGGGACGCGGCACATTGGTGCTGACTGACGGCACCGTGCAAAGCGGCACGTGGAACAATGGCCAGCGGGTGCGTGACGCCGATGGCAAGTTGCTGCCCGACAGCCTGGAGCTTGGCTTGCTGGCTCAGGGCCGCTTGCTCGACGACGCCCTGTTCAACGTGCCGACCTCGACTCCGGCCGTCGAGCTGTACACCCTGACCGTGGGCGGTGACGGCAAACAAAGCGTGTTCCTGCGCGAATCCGACTACGTCAGCAACATGCTCAGCAGCCGCTTCGGTGCATTTGGCCAGATCCGTCTGGTGAATCATCGGGACCACATGGTCGACCGGCCGATGGCCACCCGGGAAAACCTGCGCCGCGCCGCGCTGACGCTGGCCGAGCGCAGCGGCCCGGAAGATCTGATCTTCATTTACCTGACCAGCCACGGCACCGCCGAACACGAACTGGTGCTCGACCAGCCACGTATGGAGCTGTCCGACCTGCAGGCCGATGAACTCGCCGCGGTGCTCGCGCCGTTAAAGAATCGCGACAAGATCATCGTGATTTCCTCCTGCTATTCCGGCGGTTTCATTCCGGCGTTGAAAGACGAACGCACCCTGATCATGACGGCCTCGCGGGCAGACCGCGTGTCCTTCGGTTGCTCCGAGGAAGCCAACTTCACCTACTTCGGCGATGCGCTGTTTGCCCAGGCGCTGAACCAGACCGACGACCTGGAGCAAGCCTTCAAACTGGCCAAGGCCACCGTCGCCGAGCGCGAACTGGCGGACAGCTTCGAAGCCTCTGAACCGCAGATCTGGGCCCCGAAAACGGTGATCTCGCACTGGCAGTTGTTACGCAAGCAGCAGGCACGAAAAGCGCTACAAAGTGTCTCTATCGACAGCAAGGACGCAAAGAGCAACTAAGCTGAACAGTATCAAGGGGGAAACACTATGTACTTGACGCCTCAGCATGTATTGCTTGCCGGAGCTACCGGGTTGACCGGTGAACATCTGCTTGATCGACTGCTCAACGAGCCTACGATTTCAAGGGTATTGGCCCCCTCACGCCGTCCACTCGCCAAACACCCGCACCTGGAAAACCCCGTTGGCGATCCGGCGGTGTTCCTGCCGCAGTTGAACGGTCGTGTCGATATTGCCTACTGCTGCCTTGGCACCACGATCAAACAGGCAGGCTCCGAAGAAGCGTTTCGTGCAGTGGACCTGGACATGGTCGTGGCGTTTGCCAAACGTGCGCGGGAAATGGGCGCCCGCCACCTGATCGTGATCAGTGCTCTGGGCGCTGATCGCAGATCTTCGATTTTCTACAACCGGGTCAAAGGCGAGATGGAACACGCACTGCGCGCGCAGGACTGGCCGCAATTGACCATTTGCCGCCCGTCTCTGCTGCTGGGCGATCGCATCGAGCCGCGCCTGGGCGAGAAAGTCGCCGGGCCGCTGTCACGCCTGATCCCGGGCAAATACCACGGCATCGAAGCCTGCCAACTGGCCCGGGCGATGTGGCGATTGGCGCTGGAAGAGCAGGATGGGGTTCGGATTGTCGAATCGGATGAGTTGCGCAAGCTAGGTAAATAGACTGCTGACCCTGTGGCGAGGGAGCAAGCTCCCTCGCCACATTAGCCGAACGCTACAACCCTCCCGTCGCCTGAAAACTCACTCCGATCACCGTCAGCAATGACAACGGCAACAGCAACGTGTCGAGCAGCGCGCTGGCGGGCAGGTCAAGGCCGGGGTAACTCGGCGCCTCGGCGCCAAAGTGGTCCTTGGCGCAGCACCCGCCGTTCATGGCATACACATCCAGGCGCGTCCCCGCATACACCAACGGCGCACCGGGTTTGGCGGCATCAAGGGTGCGCGCCGTGGCGCAGCCGGTCAGTTGCAAGACCAGCAGGAGCGTCAGGAGCTTATTCATCGCTGCTCAAATGGTGTTCGCCCCAGCGTGGCAGCATGTCTTGCGGGATGTTCAATAGATTGAGGATCCGCGCCACGACAAAGTCGATCAGGTCATCAATGGTTTGCGGCTGATGATAGAAACCCGGCGAGGCCGGCAAGATCGTCACGCCCATGTTCGACAGCTTGAGCATGTGTTCAAGATGGATGCTCGAATACGGCGCCTCACGCGGCACCAGAATCAACTGGCGACGCTCCTTCAAGGTCACGTCAGCGGCACGTTCGATCAGGTTGTTGCAGGCTCCGGTCGCGATGGCCGACAGCGTACCCGTGGAACACGGCACCACCACCATCGCCGCGGGCGCACCGGAACCCGAAGCCACCGGCGACATCCAGTCTTCCTTGCCATACACCTTGATTTGCCCGGCCGCAGCGCCGGTGTATTCCGTGAGGAAGGCCTGCATCATCTGCGGTTTTGGCGGCAGCGTGACGTCAGTCTCGGTGGCCATCACCAGTTGTGCTGCCTTGGAAATCAGGAAGTGCACTTCGCGATCTTCACGCACCAGGCAATCGAGCAGGCGCAGACCGTACTGGGCGCCGGAAGCGCCGGTCATGGCCAGCGTGATGCGATCCGGGCCGCTGCTCATTGCAGCGCCTCGGCGAGTTTGCCGTGCAGGCCACCGAAGCCGCCGTTGCTCATGATCACCACGTGGGTGCCGGGCTGGGCCTGGCTTTTCACGCGCTCGATAATACCTTCCAGCGAATCGCTGACAATCGACGGCACGGTGCACAGCGCAGCCGTGCCGGCCAGGTCCCAACCGAGGTTGGCCGGTGCGTACCAGATTACTTGATCGGCATCGACCACGCTTTCCGGCAAGCCGTCGCGGTGCGCGCCAAGTTTCATGGAGTTGGAGCGAGGCTCGATGATGGCGATCAACGGCGCATCGCCGATGTGTTTGCGCAGGCCGTCGAGGGTCGTCGCAATGGCCGTCGGGTGGTGAGCAAAGTCGTCATAGATGGTGATGCCGCGCACTTCGGCGACTTTTTCCATACGGCGCTTCACGCTTTTGAAGGCGCTCAACGCGGCGATGCCCATGGAAGGCACCACGCCGACATGACGCGCGGCCGCCAATGTGGCCAAGGCATTGGCTACGTTGTGCTGACCGGTCATGTCCCACTCGACCACGCCTTGGGCGACGCCTTCGAACATCACTTCAAACTTCGAACCGTCTTCGCTCAGCAGTTTGACCTGCCACTGACCACCCGCGCCGGTGGTCTGCACCGGGGTCCAGCAGCCCATTTCGATGACACGCTGCAACGCCGGTTCGGTGGTCGGATGGATCACCAGGCCTTCGCTTGGAATGGTCCGCACCAAATGGTGGAATTGCCGTTCGATAGCTGGCAGATCGGGGAAAATGTCTGCGTGATCGAACTCAAGGTTATTCAGGATCGCCGTACGTGGGCGGTAGTGAACAAACTTGGAGCGTTTGTCGAAGAAGGCGCTGTCATATTCGTCGGCTTCGATCACGAAAAACGGCGTGCCACCCAAGCGAGCGGACACCGAGAAGTTCTGCGGCACACCGCCGATCAGGAAGCCCGGGCTCATGCCCGCGTGCTCCAGGACCCAAGCGAGCATGCTGCTGGTGGTGGTTTTGCCGTGAGTACCGGCGACTGCCAGCACCCAGCGGCCTTGCAGCACGTGATCCGCCAGCCACTGCGGGCCGGAAACGTACGGCAAACCTTTGTTCAGCACGTATTCGACGGCCGGGTTGCCGCGCGACATGGCATTGCCGATGACCACCAGGTCCGGGGCCGGATCGAGCTGGGAAGGGTCGTAGCCTTGGGTCAACTGAATGCCCTGAGCCTCAAGCTGAGTGCTCATCGGCGGATAGACGTTGGCATCGGAGCCGGTCACGTGATGGCCCAGTTCCTTGGCCAGAACCGCCATCGAACCCATGAAGGTGCCGCAGATACCCAGAATATGAATGTGCATTAGTCGACCTCGTAAAACATGGCCGCAGGTTAGCGTAGGGAGGGGAAAATCGCACTCTTTAGCTGAGACTCATCACGACCTCTGTGGCGAGGGGGCTTGCCCCCGTTGGGCTGCGCAGCGGCCCCAAAACCTGTGGTTTCGGTGTGTCTGAAACATCACAAACTCAGGTTTTACGACTGCTGCGCAGCCGAACGGGGGCAAGCCCCCTCGCCACAAAAAGCAGGTCTAGCGGGCGATACCGTGTTTGCGCAGCTTTCTGTAAAGCGTGTTACGGCTGACACCCAACTGCTCAGCCGTATGGGTCATATGCCAACGCGTATGCTCCAGCGCATTCAGCAACGCCAGCCGCTCGGCATCGTCCAACGGATGGTCGGACGGTTCTTCGACCGCCACTGCAACCGCCGGCCGCGCCTGACGAATCATCGCCGGCAAATCCTCCAGTCCGATCCGCCCGCTGTCACACAACGCCGCCAACGTGCGCAGCACATTGCGCAGCTGCCGCACGTTGCCCGGCCAGGCAAACCCCAACAAGGCTTCCCGCGCCGGCCCGTCGATCAATACCGTTTCCCCGCCCGCCTCTTCCGCCAGCAAGAAATCGAGCAACTGGGATTTATCACTGCGATCACGCAACGCCGGCAACGCGACTTCCAGCCCGTTGAGCCGGTAATACAAATCCTCACGGAAGCTGCCGTCCTGCACCCGATCCAACAGATTACGGTGAGTGGCGCTGATGATCCGTACGTTGACCGCCTCGGGCTCGCCCCCAATCGGCACCACTTGGCGGTCTTCCAGCACCCTTAACAGTCGGGTCTGCAAGGCCAGGGGCATGTCGCCGATTTCGTCGAGAAACAGGGTCCCGCCATCGGCCTGCTGCAACTTGCCCCGCATGCCTTCCTTGCGCGCGCCGGTGAAGCTGCCGCCGCGATAGCCGAACAGTTCACTCTCGATCAGGCTTTCAGGAATGGCCGCGCAGTTCAGGGCAACGAAGGCTTTTTCCGCCCGTTGACTGGCCTGGTGCACGGCTTTGGCGAAGGCTTCTTTGCCGGAACCGGTTTCGCCGTTGATCAGCAGCGGGACGTCGCGCTCGAACACCCGCAGCGACTTGCGAAAATCTTCCTGCAGCGCGGCATCACCGATGCAGATGCCCGACAGCCGTGGCCGGTCGGCAATCGCCAGGCTTTGCACCACCGGCACCGGGATGCTGCGTGGCTGCCCGCGTAAAACGGCAAACAGGCTGCGACCGTCACGGGTGCGCAGGGGCCAACTGGCGCTGGCGTTCACGCTGGCGCGACCGAGCAACTCATCCAGCGAGCAATCGAAAAACGCTTCCACCGGTTTGCCCAGCAGGCCGCCACGAATGTGCCCGAGCAGGTTCAGCGCGCTTTGATTGACCGCGCAGATCCGCCCTTCCCCGTCGAACGCCAGCAGCCCTTCGCTGAACAGTCCGACGGACTCGGCCTGCAAGTGAAAACGCAGCAGCCATTGATTGTCGAAGTAGCGCAGGAAATAGCAGCTCTCGATCATCTTCGCCGACAGATTGACCAGGGCCATGGTGTGAAACTGACTCTGGCGCGAGACATCGTGGCGCGCCGATGACACGTCGAGCACCGCCAGCAATTCGCCATGAGGGTCGAACACCGGGCTCGCCGAGCAAGTCAGGCCGGTGTGGCGACCGCGAAAATGTTCGTCTTGATGGATGGTCAGCGACTGACGTTCCACCAGGCAGGTGCCGATGCCGTTGGTGCCTTCGCAGGCTTCACTCCAGTCGGCGCCAAGCCAGAGGCCGGCGCGCTCGAAAATCTTTCGTTCGGCGGGGGCGGTGACGCAATTGAGGATCACCCCGCGTGCATCCGTCAGCAGCACCGCATGCCCGGCACCGGACAGTTGTTGGTGAAGGCTGGTCATTTCATTGCCGGCGATGTGCAGCACTTGCTGCAAGCGTTCGCGGCTCTCCAGCACACGGCCGTGTTCCAGCACCGTGGGTGCGATGGTCAGGGCCGGGTCGAGGTGATAGTCCTCAAGACAGCGCAGCCAGGAGCGGGCGATGGAAGGATCGCTGCCGGGGCCATGCAGGTGCGATTTGCCCTGGGTGACGGTCAGGACCTGCCGGGCATGGCGACTCAAATGGTTGTCGTGCATTTCTTATTATTCTCTCCACAAGGTCTGGCTCGCCCCCGTGTAGCAGCTGCCGAAGGCTGCGTCCGGCTGCGAAGCAGTCGTAAAACCTGTGTCCCGTATGCATGGCCGAAAACGAGGCGAGCGCTGCGCTCTCGGACGCAGCCTTCGGCAGCTGCTACAGGGAGTGCGTGTCCGAGCATCCTCCAGCCTAGCCCGCATTGCAATGCTGGCAAGACTCACCAGTCACACCCTGTGCCACAAGCGATACAAAGTGTCACGGGAGCTGTACCGAAAGCGTCACAGCGCGCCTCCGTCGGTCCGACAAAAATCACGCAAGGCCTTGATTTGCCTGACCTGCAAGGCAGTGGCCCGACCTTTGCTCTACGCTTATAGCAAGCGCACTTGCGCGTTTCTCTAATAAGTACAAAGCCAAGGAGAACATCACCATGCGTTACGCTCACCCCGGTACTGAAGGCGCTATCGTTTCGTTCAAGAGCAAATACGGTAACTACATCGGCGGCGAGTTCGTCGCGCCTGTCAAAGGTCAGTACTTCACCAATACCTCGCCAGTGAATGGCCAACCGATTGCCGAATTCCCACGCTCCACTGCAGAAGACATCGACAAGGCCCTGGACGCTGCCCACGCCGCCGCCGATGCCTGGGGCGCCACGTCCGCCCAGGCGCGCTCGCTGGTGCTGCTGAAAATCGCCGACCGCATCGAGCAAAACCTCGAACTGCTGGCAATCACCGAATCCTGGGACAACGGCAAAGCCGTTCGCGAAACCCTCAACGCCGACATCCCGCTGGCGGCTGACCACTTCCGCTACTTCGCCGGTTGCATCCGCGCGCAGGAAGGCAGCGCCGCCGAGATCGACGGCAATACCGTGGCTTATCACATCCATGAACCGCTGGGCGTGGTCGGGCAGATCATCCCGTGGAACTTCCCGATCCTGATGGCCGCCTGGAAACTCGCCCCGGCCCTGGCCGCCGGTAACTGCGTGGTGCTCAAGCCTGCCGAGCAGACCCCGCTGGGCATTACCGTACTGGTCGAGCTGATTGGCGACCTGCTGCCACCGGGCGTGCTGAACATCGTGCAAGGCTTCGGCAAAGAAGCCGGCGAAGCGCTGGCCACCAGCAAACGCATCGCCAAAATCGCTTTCACCGGCTCGACCCCGGTCGGCTCGCACATCATGAAATGCGCCGCCGAAAACATCATTCCGTCCACCGTGGAGCTGGGTGGCAAGTCGCCGAACATCTTCTTCGAAGACATCATGCAGGCCGAGCCGACTTTCATTGAAAAAGCCGCCGAAGGCCTGGTGCTGGCGTTCTTCAACCAGGGCGAAGTCTGCACCTGCCCATCCCGTGCCCTGGTGCAAGAGTCGATCTACGACGACTTCATGAAAGTCGTGATGAAGAAAGTCCTGTCGATCAAACGTGGCGACCCACTCGATACCGACACCATGGTCGGCGCCCAGGCGTCCGAGCAGCAATTCGACAAAATCCTTTCGTACCTGGAAATCGCCAAGGGCGAAGGCGCCGAGCTGCTGACCGGCGGCAAGATTGAAAAACTCGAGGGCAACCTGGCGACCGGGTATTACATCCAGCCGACCCTGCTCAAGGGCACCAACAAAATGCGCGTGTTCCAGGAAGAAATCTTTGGCCCGGTGGTGAGCATCACCACCTTCAAGGACGAAGCCGAAGCCCTGGCCATCGCCAACGACACCGAGTTCGGCCTCGGCGCCGGCCTCTGGACCCGCGACATCAACCGCGCCTATCGCATGGGCCGTGCCATCAAGGCCGGTCGTGTGTGGACCAACTGCTACCACCTGTACCCGGCGCACGCCGCGTTTGGCGGTTACAAAAAGTCCGGCGTCGGCCGTGAAACCCACAAGATGATGCTTGATCACTATCAGCAGACCAAAAACCTGCTGGTGAGCTACGACATTAATCCGTTGGGCTTCTTCTAAAAACCGTGGGCGATGCAGGTATTCCTGCGTCGCCCTTTCTATCGCCTTCGCGAGCAGGCTCGCTCCCACATTTGCACCGCGTTCCCCCCCTGTGGGAGCGAGCCTGCTCGCGAAGGCCTCATCAAAGGCACCCTAAAAACATTGCCCTGGCCGCTCTGGCACGGGCTTTGCGTGCCCGCTTCACGCCTGAAACGTCGTACCGCAAGTCCAAAAGATCAAACAATAAAAAAGACAGCGAGGACTTATGACTTCTTCTACACAGCTCAAACCCACACTCGGCACCCTGCACCTATGGGGTATTGCCGTCGGCCTGGTGATTTCCGGCGAGTATTTCGGCTGGAGTTACGGCTGGGGCACCGCAGGCACATTGGGCTTTCTCGTCACCGCCCTGATGGTGGCGACGATGTACACCTGTTTCATTTTCAGCTTCACCGAACTGACGACCGCGATTCCCCACGCTGGAGGGCCGTTCGCCTACAGCCGACGGGCGTTTGGCGAGAAAGGCGGATTGATCGCCGGCATCGCCACCCTGATCGAATTCGTGTTTGCGCCACCGGCCATTGCCATGGCCATCGGCGCCTACCTCAACGTGCAATACCCGGAACTTGATCCCAAGATCGCGGCGGTTGGCGCGTATTTCGTGTTCATGGGCCTGAATATCCTCGGGGTCAGCATCGCGGCCACCTTCGAACTGGTGGTCACCGTGTTGGCGGTCGCCGAGTTGCTGGTGTTCATGGGCGTCGTGGCACCGGGCTTCAGCTTCAGTAACTTCGTGCTCAACGGCTGGTCGGGCTCCAACGAATTCACCATCGCTTCCATCCCCGGGATTTTTGCCGCCATTCCCTTCGCGATCTGGTTTTTTCTGGCGATCGAAGGTGCGGCGATGGCCGCAGAAGAAGCCAAGGACCCGAAACGCACGATTCCCAAGGCCTACGTCAGCGGCATTCTGACCCTGGTGTTCCTGGCCATCGGCGTGATGGTGATGGCCGGCGGCGTCGGCGACTGGCGCCAACTGTCCAACATCAACGACCCGCTGCCCCAAGCGATGAAAGCCGTAGTCGGCAACAATTCGAGCTGGATGCACATGCTGGTCTGGATCGGCCTGTTTGGCCTGGTGGCGAGCTTTCACGGGATCATCCTCGGCTACTCGCGCCAGTTCTTCGCACTGGCGCGGGCCGGTTACCTGCCGAGTGGCCTGGCCAAACTCTCGCGTTTCCAGACCCCGCACCGTGCCATTCTGGCTGGCGGAGTGATCGGCATCGCGGCGATTTACAGCGACGGCCTGGTCAACCTGCAAGGCATGACCCTGACGGCGGCGATGATCACCATGTCGGTATTCGGTGCCATCGTGATGTACATCATCAGTATGCTGAGCCTGTTCAAACTGCGTAAAACCGAACCGAACCTGGAGCGCACCTTCCGTGCACCGGGCTATCCGATTGTTCCGGGGATCGCACTGTTCCTGGCGGTGGTGTGCCTGGTGGCGATGGCCTGGTTCAACACGCTGATCGGCTGTGTGTTCCTCGGTTTCATGGCCGCCGGTTACCTGTATTTCCAGCTGACCGCCAAGCAACGCGCCGACGCGCCGGCCGATGCGATGCTCGAAGGTATTTAAGTTGCACCGGCGCCGGGCTTGCAGCCTGGCGCCTGCCATATAGAAGTGCGCAGAGATCTAATGTGGGAGCGGGCTTGCTCGCGAAAGCGGCGTCACATCCGCCATATGCGCTGGATGACACACCGCTTTCGCGAGCAAGCCCGCTCCCACAGGGAAGCTCAGCGTTATTGAGACTTGTACACATCAGGAGGAATCATCCCATGGCCGCATTTGCCCACTCCGTCGGCGCTCAGACCTACCGCTTCGAGAGCCTCAAGGACGTCATGGCCAAGGCCAGTCCGGCGCGCTCCGGGGATTTCCTGGCGGGCGTCGCCGCGCTCAACGATGGCGAGCGTGTGGCTGCGCAAATGGCCCTGGCCGACATCCCGCTGAGCCACTTCCTGCAGGAAGTACTGATTCCTTATGAGGCCGATGAAGTCACCCGGTTGATCATCGACACTCACGACACCCACGCGTTTGCCGTGGTCAGCCACCTCACCGTCGGCGGGTTCCGCGACTGGCTGCTCAGCGATGCCGCCGATGAACAGAGCCTGCGCGCGCTCGCCCCCGGCCTGACGCCGGAAATGGTCGCTGCCGTGTCGAAGATCATGCGCGTCCAGGACCTGGTGCTGGTGGCGCAGAAAATCCGCGTGGTCACGAAATTTCGCGGCACCATGGGCCTGCGCGGGCGCCTATCCACCCGCCTGCAACCCAATCACCCCACCGACGAACCCGCCGGTATCGCGGCGAGCATCCTCGACGGCCTGCTGTACGGAAACGGCGATGCGATGATCGGCATCAACCCGGCCACCGACAGCATCGCCTCGATCTGTGCCATGCTGGAAATGCTCGACGCGATCATCCAGCGCTACGAAATCCCGACCCAGGCCTGCGTGCTGACCCACGTCACCACGTCGATCGAAGCGATCAATCGCGGGGTGCCGCTGGACCTGGTGTTCCAGTCGATTGCCGGCACCGAAGCGGCCAACGCCAGTTTCGGCATCAACCTGAATGTATTGAAGGAAGGCTATGACGCCGGTTTGAGCCTGAATCGCGGCACACTCGGGCAGAACCTGATGTATTTCGAAACCGGTCAGGGCAGCGCGCTGTCCGCCAACGCCCACCACGGGATCGATCAGCAAACCTGCGAAACCCGCGCCTACGCCGTGGCGCGTCATTTCAAGCCGTTTTTGGTGAACACGGTGGTCGGCTTCATCGGCCCGGAATACCTCTACAACGGTAAACAGATCATTCGCGCCGGCCTCGAAGACCACTTCTGCGGCAAGTTGCTGGGTGTGCCGATGGGCTGCGACATCTGCTACACCAACCACGCCGAAGCCGACCAGGACGACATGGACACCCTGCTGACCTTGCTGGGCGTCGCCGGGATCAACTTCATCATGGGCATCCCCGGTTCCGACGACATCATGCTCAACTACCAGACCACCTCGTTCCACGACGCCCTCTACGCCCGCCAGACGCTGGGCCTGAAACCCGCGCCGGAATTCGAGCAATGGCTGACGAAAATGGGCATCTTTACCCAGGCGGACGGCAAAATTCACTTCGGCGACAGCCTGCCCCCGGCCTTCCGCCAGGCGATGGCGCAATTGGGATGAGTGCTTTCATGGAAAAACCACCCGTTGATCCACAGAACCCGTTGCTGGAGTTGCGGCGCCTGACACCGGCGCGCATTGCCTTGGGGCGCACGGGCACCAGCATGCCGACCAACGCCCAGCTGGATTTCCAGTACGCCCATGCGCAGGCGCGGGATGCGGTGCATTTGCCGTTCGACTCGGCGGGGCTCAGCGCTCAACTGACCGAGATCGGGCGCGACAGTCTGTTGCTGCACAGCGCCGCCACGAACCGGGACAGCTATTTGCAACGCCCCGATCTGGGACGCAAGTTGAGCGACAAATCCGCGCAGACCCTGCGCACCTATTCGGCGGCCAATCCCGGCGGTGTCGATCTGGTGATTGTGGTGGCCGACGGACTGTCGGCACTGGCCGTGCATCGTCACACCCTGCCGTTTCTGGCTCGTCTGGAAGAACAGGTGCAGGCCGAAGGCTGGTCCGTGGCACCGGTGATGCTGGTGGAACAGGGCCGCGTCGCGGTGGCCGACGAGATCGGTGAACTGATGGGGGCGAAGATGACGGTCATCCTGATCGGAGAACGCCCCGGACTCAGCTCCCCTGATAGTCTGGGTTTATATTTCACCTACAATCCAAAGATTGGTCTGACGGATGCTTATCGCAATTGCATCTCCAACGTTCGGCTCGAAGGCCTGAGTTACGGCATGGCCGCGCACCGTTTACTGTATTTGATGCGCGAGGCCTGTCGTAGACAGCTGTCAGGGGTCAATCTCAAGGACGAAGCGCAGCTTCAGACACTGGAATCGGACGCCGGTACGGACATGAAACGAAACTTCCTGTTGGGACAGACAGATGCCTGAACCGATTCCGCATTGCGTTTGCGAATAGGTTTCAGGCAGGATCGACGAACGGCCGCCACGGGTTTCCCATCGCCGTCAACGCACGTAAGACAGCCACTTGAAGACGAGACCTACCATGCGGATTGTTCAAGCGACCCTCGAACACCTGGACCAATTGGCGCCAATGTTCGTCAAATATCGTGAATTTTATGGATCCCTGCCGTACCCGGACTCGTCCCGAGCGTTCCTCGAAAAACGCCTGCGCCGCAAGGAATCGGTGATTTATCTGGCGTTGTCCGATGACGACAGCAACAAACTGATGGGTTTTTGTCAGTTGTACCCGAGCTTTTCGTCTCTTTCGCTGAAACGTGTATGGATTCTCAACGACATTTATGTCGCCGAAGACGCCCGCCGCCAATTGGTGGCCGACAACCTGATCCGTACCGCGAAGAAAATGGCCAAGGAAACCAACGCCGTGCGCATGCGCGTTTCCACCAGCAGCAACAACGAAGTCGCGCGTAAAACCTATGAATCCATCGGGTTCAAGGAAGACACCGAGTTCAAGAACTACGTGTTGCCGATCAGCGACGGGCTCTGAGCCCCCGATCTACTGTGGGAGCGAGCCTGCTCGCGATAGCTGCACCTCGGTTTGACTGATTCACCGAGGCGAGGCTATCGCGAGCAGGCTCACTCCTGCAAAAGCCCTGCATCACCATCGGTCTACTGCGACATCCCCCGCTACAAACTGAACGCTCTTTTCACTTTTCAGTCCGTATAATCCCGATCTTTCCGACTTGTAAGAAAAACTACACCTGCGTGTAGTCTTATGCGAAGTCATCCGCACAGGCCTGCTGAGTCGGGCCGTCACCACAGGTGCCCCCATGGATTTCAACCCGATCGACATTGTTCTGCATCTCGACGTTTACCTCGACATGCTAGTGACCAACTATGGGACCTGGATTTACGCCATCCTGTTTCTGGTGATTTTCTGTGAAACCGGTCTGGTGGTGATGCCATTTCTGCCCGGCGACTCGCTGTTGTTCATTGCCGGTGCCGTTGCGGCCGGTGGCGGCATGGATCCGGTATTGCTGGGCGGCCTGCTGATGCTCGCGGCGATTCTCGGCGACAGCACCAACTACCTGATTGGTCGAACGGCCGGCGAAAAACTGTTCAGTAACCCGGACTCGAAAATCTTCCGCCGCGACTACCTGCAACAAACCCACGATTTCTATGACAAGCACGGCGGCAAAACCGTGACCCTGGCGCGTTTCCTGCCGATCATCCGCACCTTTGCACCGTTCGTCGCCGGCGTCGGCAAGATGCCTTACCCGCGGTTCTTTTTCTTCAGCGTTATCGGCACGATTCTTTGGGTCGGCGGCCTGGTGACCCTTGGTTACTTCTTCGGCAACGTACCGTTCATCAAGCAAAACCTGTCGTTGCTGGTGGTCGGCATCATCCTGCTGTCACTGGTGCCGATGATCATTGGCATGGTCCGCAGCCGCCTCGGCAACGCCGCGTCCAAAGCCCAATCGCGCTGAATGGCGATGTGGTCGCTTAGTGCCTGGCGTCGCCAGCGCACCTTGGCCAAGCACCCGATTGCCGACGACATGTGGCAGCGGGTGCGCCATCACCTGAGCTTCCTCGATGGCATCAGCGCCGCTGAAGACCAGTGGTTGCGCGAAGCCAGCGTGCTGTTCCTCGAAGACAAACACCTGACCGCCCTGCCCGGCGTCGAACTGCACCAGGAGCAACGCCTGCTGCTGGCCGCGCAAGCGCAATTACCGCTGCTGAACCTGGGCGATTTGAACTGGTATCAGGGTTTCCACGAAATCATCCTCTACCCCGACGACTTCCTCAGCCCCCAGCGCCATCGCGATGCCAGCGGTGTCGAACACGAGTGGGATGGCGAGCACAGTGGCGAGGCGTGGCAGCATGGCCCGATCATCCTCGCCTGGCCGGGCGTGATGGCCAGTGGTGGCTGGGAAGGCTACAACCTGGTCATCCACGAGCTCGCGCACAAACTCGACATGCTCAACGGCGTCGCCAACGGCCTGCCGCCGTTGCACCCGGACATGCGGGTCAGCGACTGGGCCAAGGTGATGCAAGAGGCCTACGACGATCTCGACCGGCAGTTGGAACGCAATCCGGACGCCGAAACCGCGATCGATCCCTACGCCGCAGAAAACCCTGCCGAGTTTTTCGCCGTCACCAGCGAATACTTCTTCAGCGCCCCGGATTTGCTGCACGAGGCTTATCCCAAGGTGTATGAACAGCTGAAGTTGTTTTACCGACAGGACCCGCTGGCCCGGTTGCGGCAACTTCTGGCCGAAGACCCGGTCTATCAGGCACGCGACTAAGGTCTACACGACTTCTGGTACATGGCGTCATCGGCGGAATATGCCTATAATCGCCGCCACTTTTTGGTCAATCCGGCCAAGTGTTTTTGGTCAACTAACGGGGGCACCGCCCAATGAGCTACAGCAAGATTCCGGCTGGCAAAGACCTGCCGAACGACATCTACGTCGCGATCGAGATCCCGGCCAACCACGCGCCGATCAAATACGAAATCGACAAAGACAGCGATTGCCTGTTCGTTGACCGTTTCATGGCCACCCCGATGTTCTACCCGGCCAACTACGGTTACATCCCGAACACCCTGGCTGACGACGGTGATCCCCTCGACGTGCTGGTCGTGACCCCTTACCCGGTTGCTCCAGGTTCGGTCATCCGCGCTCGTCCAGTCGGCATCCTGAACATGACCGACGACGGCGGCGGCGATGCCAAAGTCATCGCAGTCCCACACGACAAGCTGTCCCAGCTGTACGTCGATGTGAAGGAATACACCGACCTGCCTCCACTGCTGATCCAGCAGATCGAGCACTTCTTCGCGAACTACAAAGATCTCGAAAAAGGCAAATGGGTCAAGATTGAAGGCTGGGCCGGCGCTGATGCCGCCCGCGAAGCGATCACCAAATCGGTTGCTGCCTACAAAGGCTAAGACGCCAATGGCCTTGCGCCACTGACGACTTGAAAAAACCCCGGTTGATCCGGGGTTTTTTGTGGGCGCTCATAAAGGGTTTTAAACAGCGCGTTTATCTTTTCGCCACTGCGGTTTTTCTCTGTTTAATTTGTTCCAAATACGTCTTACATCCGGTCGTAAATTTCCCTCGAAATTTGAACGGTTCGTTTATTCAAAGCCCCGCCCTGCGCCCGTAGACTCGTGTTTATGAAAAAGAACACTAGCGGCCCACGGTTCAAAGCATTGCTCGAAAAAGCCAAGATCACGACCACAGGATTTGCCGCTTTTTTCGACACGGAAGCTCAAAACATCCACAACTGGTACACCCGCGGTGTGCCCGCTTACCGCATGGAAGAGGTCTCCAGATTACTCTCGGTCAACAGCCACTGGCTCAAAACCGGCGAAGGCCCGGAAGACGCCAAACACCTGCGCCTGCTCGACGAGTCCGGCAACACCTTCGACGCCCAGGCGATTCGTGGCATCTACACGGTCATCGAGCCGACCGACGTCGAACTGCCCCTCTACAAAGAAACCCCCATCGCCCCGGGGTCTCACAGAACCCACATCGTGGAAGACACTGGCCAATTCATCCGCCTCCCCAAAAGCCACCTCGACTCCCTGGAAATCAACCATGCCGATGCGATCGGCATTCACATGCTCGGTAATAGCATGGGCGCGAGGATTGAGGACGGCTCCACCCTCGCCATCGACCGTGGGCTGACCAAAGTGATTGATGGGGAGATTTACGCGATCGACCATGACGGGATGCTGCGCATCAAATACCTGCATCGGATGCCCGGGAATGCGCTGCGGTTGCGTAGTTACAACAAAACCGAGCATCCGGATGAGATTTTCAGTGCTGAGCAGATTGATAAGCAGAACATCAGGGTGTTGGGGTGGGTGTTCTGGTGGTCGACGCTCAACAAACGGCGACCGGCGGTGCCGTTCCTGTAAACACACACCGCCGCTCCCACATGAGAATGCGATCAAATGTGGGAGCGAGCCTGCTCGCGATGGCGGCAGAACATTCACCCTACAAACCCGGACGGGTGACTGAACCCAATGCCCAATGGCTCTACACCACACACCACGCTGGGAATTTCCCCAAAAAATCAGTATGCTGCGCCCCACATTTGCGATCGACCCGCCCCGCGGCTCAGATCGCACCGACAAGGCAGATGATTTTCTCGCCGAGTCCCACAGCCGGACGCAAGATCCGGGTGTACGTTTTGAAGGCTGGCGCGGTTTACCAAAAATGAACCAAGCCAGTCCCCGAGAAGCCGGCCACAAGCCGGCTTTTTAATGCCTGCGGTTTGAGGAACCGTCATACAACATCACGGATAACTAAACGACTTAACCAACGTCAACTCCCCCACCGCCCGCATCGGCACCAGAAACGTCTCCATCTTCTCGCTCGGCGTCCCCTCCTCCGTAATCACCGTCACCTGTGCAGTCGTCAGCGGCTGAACCGCATCCTCCTGCCCTTCCTCATCGCTGCTATACCCACCGCCAAAGTAATTCACATACACCAGATACTGCCCTTTGATCGGCGCCGGCATGGCAAAGATCTCCGGCCCATACCCGGTCGTCACGTCAACATCCAGCGCCGCACCATTGGGCGCAACCCGATCGCCGTACCAGATATGCGCCCCATCCGGCGTAATCAAATGCAGGTCCAGGTCCGTGCCGTCACTGTCCCACGACAACAACACCCGCAACTTGGCCGGCGTGGCACCACCACTGGCATTGAGGAACTGCGTGCGATGCCGCTGTTGTCCATCAGGGCTGCGTACTTCGACGCTGTTGCTGCCATTGGGAAACGAGAACGGGCGATCAAAACGGCCTGCCGGATCGATCTTCAGCGGCATGCTCACGCCGTTGACGATCAAGCGACCCGGCTCCGTCGACTTGGGCGTGGATTTGATCTGGCCGCTGATGCGCGCGGTGTTGGCCTGCCCTGCCGGGGTGTTCACCGATGAAGCGGGATAGTTGACGGTCTGGCGGAAGTTTTCGCCTTCGCCTTCAACCGCACCTGTGCGCCAACCTCCGACGGGGGTGTCGAGTTTGACGGCGGCGTCTGCGGCGAAAATCGTCGGCATCGCGCAAAAAGTACAAAGGAACAGGAAGACCTGTGGATAACGGAGTTTCATGGCCTATTCCAGCAAGAGGTGGCGGGCGAGCCCTTCGATGTAGGTTTCATCCTGGCCGTTGGGGTGTGCTTCGAAGGCCAGGTGCAGGTATTCGTGGGTCAGGTCGAGGCGGTCTTGCAGCGACAGCACGCCGCGCACGTAGATGCGTTGGCGTTCGCGGTCGACATAGGGGCGACCGAAGGCCAGGCGGCAGACGGCGAAGGTGCTGACTTCGTTGTAGCCGACCTCGCCTTCCAGCCGCGCACGCCAGCCGCGGCGCTGGGTTTGCAACCAGTCTTGCGCGGCGGGCAGCGCTTCGCAGGAGGCGACGGGGTTGTCCCAGCGGCTGAGGCTGGCGCGCGGGTAGGCGTGCAGCAGGATGGCGTCGTAGCGCTGGCCGGCATTGGCTTGTTCGACGGCTTGCTGCCAGGAGAGTTTGTCCGGGCCGGGTTGGTCGGAGTGATAGGTGACGGTGCTGCCGGCCAGTACGAGGTCGCTGGTCCAGGCGGAGATGTTGCGTGACTCGAGCGTGGCCGGGCGTGGGGCGACGCGTTGGCGGCTGCTGCTGTCGTCGATGCTCAGGCAATCACCGTGGCGCGTGGCGTTTTGCAGCAGGTAGGTGCGGATGGCGATGGCCAGGGCTTTGGCAGCTTCGGCGGGTTCGGGTTTGGCTTCGCGCTGGAGGACGCGGGCGACGTATTCTTCGCGGTCCAGGCGGGCGACGAGTTGGTCCTTGAGCAAGAAGAGTTCACCGTCGCTGTGGATATCGAGTTGGTTGCCGTTGCTGAATTCGACACGATAGTCGCCCTGCAATGGCCCGGAAGAAACAACACGTTCCCCCGCCAGAACCCGCTCAATCGGATAGCGAGAAAACAGTCCGACTTCGACACAACGCCCTGAATCCGCTGGCCAATCAACCGGCAGCACTGTGGCCAATGCCTCAGCGTAATGACGCAGCACCATCTGACTGGTCCCACGCCCACCCGCCCAGATCGGCGTGCCATCCGCCGTCCAACCGGCAAAACCGCCCTGCCGCGATGACGGATCCTGATCCCCCAACCAGCTCCAGGTTTTCACCCGCAACCGGCCACCGAGTTCACCCACCACATTGCCGTCCGCGGCATTGAGCACCACGTCCAGCAACACCCGCCGCGCCTGATCCTGCGCCGGCATCACGGCCAACACCTTGAGCAACTCAGCGACGGACACTCGCGTGGAAGGTTTTAACGACGGCAAATCCAGCAACCACTCCGGCGCCTGTCGCGCTTGCCAATACGAGCGCCAGTCAGCGGCAGTGATGCCCAAACGTGCCGGCTCAAAATACAAACCGCACGATTTCACCAAGGCCTGATCACGCTCGATCTTGCCGCCAGCGGTGCAGCAATAAACTTCGTCTTTCGACTGCCCGCGACATTCATACGCAGGTTCACGGGCGCCGGTATCCACCAGCCAACCGTACACAAACAACTTCCACAAACTGCCCATTGGCGCCTGCAAGTCAGCAGGCAACGGCTCGCGTGAAATCACCTGAGTCCGGTTCAACGAAATCAGTTCACCCTTGAAGCCCAGCCGCAGCGGTTCGTCCTGCGCTGTTGCCAGCGCAGGAATCAAACACAGCAGCCACCAGACCAGAGGCCGGGTCATGTCAGTTGACCGTGACCTGACCGAGGGCCGGCTTCTGTTCCTGCGCTTGATGTTGTGGCGCATAAACCTGCGTGAAACGTACCGGCGGCAGGTTGAACTGGCCCTTCTGCGAGAAGCGCACCAGATGACGCAAACGCAATTCACCGCTCAAGGCATCCACCGGAATCGCATATGCCATCTGACCCGGCTCAAAACGCGCCTTCTCCAACGCCGTCGGTTCCGTGCCAGCCTTGCCCATCAGCTTGATGCCCCACGTCGTGCGCTCGACATCCGCGCCCGGTGGCAGCGGCACTTCGAGCATGCCGTAGCGCAGCGGTTTCGCGGCTTTGCTGGTGATGATCACTTCGTCCAGATACAGGCTGTCGCTGGACAACGGCTGGGTGCCGACCGCCTCCAGTTTGAAGGTGAAGGCTTCGTCACCCGGCACCAGACGCGACAGGCGACGGGTGATGGTCACGGCCATCGGATCAACCGCCGGTTGCCGGGTCTGGAAGCTCAGCGCGGCGCGCAATGGCCGCTCTTGCGTCCCGGCCAGTGACAACACCGCTGGCACCGACGGAGAACCCTGCCACGTCCAGTACATCTCACCGGTATCGCCGTACTGTTTCTTCCAGCCTTCACCCGGCGCCAGCGCGATGGTTGGCGAAGCTTGTTCGATGCTGCGCTGCAACCAGGTCAGCGCCAAAGCGCGTTCCAGCGTCGATTGCTGTGGGAGCAAGCGTTGCAGCAAGGCTTGAGCGTGGGCCTGATCGAAGGGTTGCAGCGACAGGTTCAGCGCTTCGGCGAACGGCTGCGAGCTGACCGCCAGACGCTGTTGCGCATCCGCCAGTTGACGAGTGAAAGCCTCCGGCAACGCCACCTTGGACTGACGCGCCAGCGATGCGGTCAACACGCGGGCAGCGGCCAGACCGAGCGCCGAATCCGGATCGCTCATGACGATGCTGTCTTCGCCATCCTCCATCAGGTTCGCGGCATTACCCTCGCCTGCTTTCGCCAGGTCGTCCATCAAGCCGCTGAGCAAAGTATTCACTGGCAACTGCATCTGTTTGGCGAACGACAGGATCAGCGCACGCTGCAACAGCGGCGTGTTCTGGGCCTGTTTCGAATACACCTCCAGCACCCGCTGCCAATGCTCCGGCGGCAAGCTCAGCTCCAGCACTTTGCTGGCGTTCCAGTCGGCGTAATAGGCGTAAGCCGTAAGGAAGGCATCCGGCTCGCCCTCCATGCCCCACCAAGTGAAGCTCGCGGACGGCCCGGCCATTTGCACCAGGCGCAGACGGCTGTTTTGCATGATCAGGCGCAAGCGATCGCGGATTTGCGGGTTCGAGGCCAGCGTCGGATAGGCGATGCTCAGCGGCAGCAAACGACTGGCGGTCTGCTCGACGCCGCCGTACGGATAGCTCAGCAGATCATCCAGTGCCGAACGGAACAGCGCTTGCGGACTGTCATCCAGACGCAGGCGGATATCCGTCGCATCTGCCGGCAAGCTCAGCGGCGTATCACCACTGGCCACGTCCAGACTTTGGCTTTGCGTGACCTGCCAACCTTCGCCGGTGGCAGTCAGGCGCACGGCCAGCGCGTCAGCGGTTTTGCCGTCCTGCACCAGTTCGGCGGTCCACTCGCCACTGGCCAACGAGAACTCAGGCAACGCGATGTAGTTGATGCCGTTGTTCAGGGTCACTGGCACACGCTGATCGGCGCCGCCGACATGAATCACCAGCTCCGCCTTGACCGGTTTCTCGGCCTGACTGAAGGCGAACACCCCGAGACTCGGCTTGTCGCCGCTGCGGAATTTGGTCGGGCCGCTCCACTTCAAGTACAGCGGTTTTTCCGACCGCACGAACTGCTTCTTCTGCCCGACCTGCCCGTCATCGGCGATGGCCCGGGCGGTGATGCGCCAGCGGGTCAGCGAGTCCGGCATCTTGAAGGTGAAGCGGGTTTTGCCGTTGGCATCAGTCACCAGTTCCGGTTGCCACGCGGCGGTGTCGACGTCTTCACGACGCGGCCGCTCCAGCACTTTCACTCCGCGTTCGCTGCGGTTGGCTTTGCCCGGCGCGCCAGGACTGCCCGGCAGCGCCACGTCGTAGCTGATGAACGACAGGCTGGCGCTGGTGCGCACGTTGTTGCGCCGTGGGTGGTAGAAGAACTGGTCGATGCTCGGCGCGACTTCCGGTTGCAGCGCATAGACCATTTCGTCGACCACGCTGACGGTCAGGTGCGCCGGAATCGGCTTGCCGGCGAACTGCGTGGTCAGGTCGACCGACACGGTCTCGCCCGGTTGATACGCCTCTTTATCGGTGGCAATGGCCACGTCGATTTGCGGCGCAACAACCTTGATCCCGGCGTTCTGGAAGCTGTATTGACCACCCTTGGTGTAGAGCACGGAGAAGGTCAGGTTCGGCGCGAAATTGTCCTTCACCGGGATGCGCGCGCGGTATTGGGTGTCGCTGAGTTTCTCCATCTTCAGCCAGTCGCCGCCCTTGGACAGCAGCGCGGTGGCCTCGACCTTGTCACGCTCAAGCGACAGCAATGCATCGCTGATCGGCTCCGGGAAAGTGATCAGCGCCAGGGCTTCATCACCGGCCTTGTACTCGGGTTTATCGAGGACGATTTCCACGGTGCCCGGCACGGCTTTGACGCCATCGCCAGTGACCGAATGACCGGTCGCACCGACCACGCGACCATGGTCGTCCTTCAACGTCAGGTTGTAAGTACCCGGACGCTCGAAGGCCACGGTGAAGCCTTTATCTTTGGCGGTCAGTTTGCCGTCGCCAGTGGTCTGATCTTCCAGACGCACCCAGCTGTAGCTGCTCGGCGTCACGGTTTTGCTCTGCTCAAAGGCGCCTTCATTGACGTAGCTGAACGCAACCTTGTCGCCCACTGCACTGAACCGCTGCGGCGCACTCAGGCTGAAACTCGCCGCGCCACGGTCGATGAGGATTTCCTTGGTGGTCTTGACCCGATACGCCGCGCCATCGCTGGCGAAGACGGTGAGCATGTAGCGGCTCGGTTTCTCGGCGGCCGGCAGGTCGAGGGTCGCATTGCCCTTGGCGTCGGTGGTCAGTTCGGTGCTGGTGAGTTCCACCGGGAATTGCCCGAGGTATTGCAGTTCGTTGTCGACCATCGACAGTTGCTGGGCGCGCAGGCTCAGGCTCAACTTGGCATTGGCCACCGGTTTGCCGTCCGGGTACAGCAGCACCAGACTGCCCTTCACCGGTTCGCCGGTGCGGTAATCCTGCTTGGCCAGGTTCAGCGAAATTTCGAAGTGCGGCTTGATGTATTCGGCCACACGGAAGGCGCTGCTGTAGGCCTGATCCTTGTAGCTGAAACGCAGTTCATAACCGCCCGCTACCGCATTGTCCGGCAACTGGAATCGGCCTTGGGTGCCGGCCTTGGAATCCAGTTTCAGCGCAAGCGATTGCAGCGCCGTGCCGGTGGCATCGAGCACGGTCACGTTAACGTCGGCCGCAGTCGGCGCGACGGAATCCCGGGCATTCTTGAACTCGCGCCCGACGATTTTCAGCGACACCCAATCCCCCGGCCGGTACAGCGGCCGGTCGGTGAAGGCGTAAAGTTTGGTGTCGTAGATTTCGCTGTCGTAGTAGAAGTTTTCGGAGACAAACACCCCGCCCTCTTCGTCCTCGCCGATCACGAACGAACGCTCCGGGCTGACGTGTTTCAGACGCAGCAAACCATCGCTATCGGTGGCACCGCTGCTCATCACGCCGAGGCCATCGGTCCACAACACATTCACTTTCGGCACCGAACTGCCTTCGTGTTTGCGCGCCGCCCAGACCACCAGTTCATCACCGGCGATCTTGCTCACGGCCACGGTGTTCGAGACAAACACCATGGTCGTTGCGCGGTATTTACCGATCAGCGCTTCCACCAGGTACAGACCCGGTTTCAGGTTGCCCAACGGGATGTAGACGTTACCCGGCGCGACGCTGACAAACTCGCTGGAAGAGCCAGCCAGATTCACACCCTCAGGCGGCTGGATCGGTTTGGCTTGCCACAGCGGATAGCGGAATTGACTGACCACCGGCAGGCCCGGGATCAGGGCGAATTGCGGCTGAGCGTCGTAAGGCGTTGGCGCAGCAATCGCGGTGCCCATCTTCAGTTCCGGCACTTCCTCGGTGACTTGTTGACGGGACTCGTAGGAAAACGCCCGCTGCATCACGCGACGGGATTTGCGGTACCAGTTGTCCCACAGGTACGCGAGGGTATTCGACAGGCCTTCGCCCTTGAACTGGCCATCGCTGACCACGCGGTGCAGGTTCTTCTGGCGCTTGAGGAAATCCAGCGGCTTGTCGATGCGGTACACGCGAATGTCGGCGCCGCCGTAAGGCTCCATGCGGAAGCGACGATAGTCACGGCCCGGCGCTTCGAGGCGCACCATCGCCTGTTCGTCGCTGGCGAAACTGCTGTCGGCCAGCAGGAAAAAGCTTTCACCGGCCACCGGCGTGTAGCCGCTCGGCTCGACGGTGTCTTCGGCGTTGACCGCCGAAAACGGCAGCAGCAAAACCAACAGCAGAGGCAGAAAACGCACCATGCGGGCACCGATCATTGGGAGAGAAAATTCAGTCGATAGACGCCGATGAAGTTGGGGTTGGCTGCGTCGGGTATCCATCGGGTGTCCTTCCATGTCATGAGTTGCTGCAGGCTCGCGGATCGCATGCCGTTGTCAGTGGGGGTGGTGGTGCCGGTGTGATAGGCGATGTAACGGCCCATCCAGATCATCAGGTGCTGGTCGTCGCCCTGATCGAAAAACATCAGGTCGCCGGGCCGGGCTTGCGCCACGTCTCGACTCACCAGATGGCTGTTGAACTGAATCAGTTTGATCGCGTTGACGTACGGCCCGACCTTGCCGCCGCCCTGTTGCCACTGCTGGGCGAGACCGCGTTGTGCCTCGCTCAATGGCAGTTCCGGCGGCAGGTAGCGATTGGACAGGCCGTTGCTGCGCAGCCACTTATCGTCATGGACTTTCAACGCTTCGTTGGCGGCGAACCGCACCAGACCGGCGCAGTCCTGCTGATACCAGCGCGGGCTCGGGCCTTGGGTCAGTTGCTCCTGGGCGATGCGCACGAACCAGGCGCGAAACACCTGGGACTGCTGCGGATCCAGCGGCGCTGCCTCAGTGGCAAAGGCGCGACTGCCCAGCAACATCGCCAGCAGGCCGAGGCTGCGGATGAGTGCGGTCACAGGGCTTTCCATTCCAGCGGCAGCCATTGCCAATGCCCGTCGGGTTCGCTGCCTTCGGGCAAGGTCAGGGCGTATTTGCCATAACCGCCGAGCTTGCGCAGTTTCGGGATCAGGTAGGTTTGCGCGGCGTTGTAAAACACCGGCTCCATGTCCTGCGGCAGGCTGTCGAGGGTTTCCTGTTGCATCAGTTGCGCCATCGCATCCGGGCCGAAATAGACCGGCATCAGCAGGTCTTTCGGCACCACGTCGGCCATCGGCGGGAAGCGCTTGTCGAGGGTGCCGAGGGCCTTGTCCACGAGTTTGTCGTCAAGGGAAAACAGCAACGTCGAGCCGTGACGGGCCAGGCTGACTTTCATGAAGGCCTTGCCGGAGATCGCGTCCGGATCTTCAGCGTCCTTGGCTTTGTAAGGGCCGAAGTTGGAGCTGACCTGACGCTGCCATTGGTGAGTCGGGCCATCCTGTTTCTCGATCACCGGGAACGCGTGTTCTTCGACATTGGGCTCATAGGCGCCGACCATCGATCCGAACAAGCTGCCGAGGTCGCCATCGAGTTTCGCGCTGTCCTTGTCGTTCAGGCTGGCCACCAGCAACGGTGTGTACAGACGCGAATCGGCGTACCAGCACAGGCCCGCCGCGCCGGCCATGTGTTCGGTCAACGCCTGGGCCACCGGCTCTTCGGCGCCGAGTTTCACCAGTAACGGCTTCTGCTGTTCAGCCGCCAGCGGCAAGGCCACGCAAGCACTGGCGCCCATCGGCATGGCTTGCCAGATCGGTTTGAAATCGAAGTCCGGCTGATCGTCCAGCTCATCCATGGCGAGAAAGCTGTGCCAGCCCTTGTCGTCCATGTCAAAGCGCAGCCCGGCGAAATTCGGGATGAAGCGCTGGTAACCCATGGCCAACACGCTGGAATTGACCGACAGGCGTTGTTTCACTTCCGGCGCGCGCGGTGGCAGGCCGAAGGCTTCAGGAAACAGTTTGTCGCCGTTGAGCAATGCGGCGATGGCCGTGGTCGAGACACTGCCGCGTTCATCGCTCGGGCCGCTGCTCGGGTCGTAGAGTTTGGCGGGATTGGACAGCACCACCAGTTTGTCGCCATGGGAGGCGAACACCAACGCCTTGCTGTTGTTGTAGGTCAGCTGATACAGCGCCACGTCGTCGGCACCGACTTTCACAACACTGAGTTGGGTCAACTGCGAATCGTCCAACGCCACTTTGGCCAGCGGTTCCAGCACCTTGGCCAAACCACCGCGATCCATCACCAACAGGAAATCCTTGAGCCGGCCATCCGCCCCACGCCACAGCGCCACGTCGGCGGGTTGATCGAAAAGTTGCTCGATCAGGCTGTCCTGCAATTTCAGGTCATGTTCGTAGATGATCCGCCGCAGACTGCCGATCAAGCCGAGGCGATCGACGTGCGCTTCGTAATAGAAGACGAAATCTTCGGTCAGGGTTTCCTTGAGGAACGGCACCGCCAGCAGGTCCTTGGGCAATTGGCTCAAGGAATGGGTTTCGAGCAGACCGTCCGGCCGGCTCATGCCCAGTTTGTCGCTGGCCAATTGCGCCGGTGGCGCCTTGGGTTTGTGCATGAACCACCCCAACCCGCCCGCGACGCCGGCCACCAGGGCCAGGCCGACCAGCAGCGCCGGCCAGCGGCGAGGAGTTTTGGCGGCCGGTTTTTCGGCAGCCGGAGATACAGTGTTATCGCTCATGTTCACAACGCCCAATTCATCCGTGGTGCGGGATGCTTAATAGTTGAAAGTCTTGACCAGCAGCAGGTCACCGATGGCCCGCAGGGGCACGATGAAGGTCTCGCGTTTTTCGTCGACGGTGTTTTCGTTGAGCACCAGGTTGATTTGCGAGGTGATGACCTCGTTCTGGTTGCTGGTCTCATCGAAGTTATAGCCTTCGCTGCCGAAGTTGCCCCAATAGTTCACGTAAACCAGATAGGTGCCATGCAGCGGCGCGGTCATGGTGAACATTTCCGGGCCGGGGCCATCGACGCCGTCCGGGTCGAGGCCGCCACCATTGGTCAACGCCGTGTGGGCGAAAAACGCATGCTGGCCGTCGGGGGTGATGATGTGCAGGTCGAGCTCGGCTTTCGGGTCGTCCCAACCGAGCACCACGCGAATCCGTGCCGGCGTGCGCAGGTCGTTGGCTTCATAGAATTGAACGCGCTTGAGCGACTTGCCTTCGGCACTGCGCACTTCGACGCTGTTGGAGCCGGCGCCAAACGCGTACGGCCGGGCGAAACGCCCTTCGTCGTCGGTGTACAGATTCAGTGGATTACCGTTGACCGCGAGGGTGTGCGGCCCGCGTTGCGTGCCGATGGCCTTGAGCTGGCCTTCGATCATCGTGCGATTGCGCTGCACACCGCGGTCGATGGGCGGCGTGGGGTAGGCGACTTGCGGGTTTTCGCTGCGATCGAGCAGGCCGTTATAGCGCCAGCCGCCGACCGGTTCCGACAGCTCAGCCGTCGGCTCGGCCCAGGCAGCGCTCGCGCAGACCAGCCCCATCAACAGCAAAAGAAGTGAACGCATGTGACGCCTCCTGCCATGCATAACGAAACCTTGCGCCCGATCCTCGGCGCGTTACAGATCCAAATACTGCGTTTCGTCAGAAAGACCCGTGACTATTGGGTCGTAGAAGGCGCGAAGGTTAGCGATTCGGCAGTTTTTTAACAATCGGATACCTCTTGATTTGCTGTCGGCATCACGAAGAAGTGGCGGTGTGAGCCGAATAGCGACCTTATTCGGCTCACAAGATGAGCCGAATAAGGCTATTATTCGGCTCATTCACTCTGGAGTTACCCGTGGTCATGGCACCTCACTGGATTTGGCAACAGCCCGACTGGCCGAATTTCACCTGGCAATCCGAACGCCTGACGCCGCTATTGCGTGAGTGCGTACAGGCGCAAGGCCGGTTAATGGGCATGGCCAGTTCCGTGGATAGCTCACTCAGCGCGCAGAGCGAACTGGATGCACTCTTACAAAACATCGTGACGTCTTCAGCCATCGAGGGTGAGCAGCTCAATGTGGGCTCGGTCCGCTCATCGCTGGCGCGGCGCCTGGGTCTGGAGGTCGTCGATGGCGATAAAGTCAGCCAACGCAGCGAAGGGCTGGCGCAGTTGATGCTCGACGTCACGCAACGCTTTGCACAACCGCTGACTCTGCCGCGATTGCTGGAATGGCATACATGGCTGTTTCCAGATCAGGACATGAATTTCGGCGCCCGCTCGATCCATGTCGGCGAGTTGCGTGGCGATGAACCGATGCAGGTGGTGTCCGGGCGGCTGGACAAACCGACCATTCACTTCGAAGCACCGCCACGCCTTGGGCTTGAACAGCAGCTCGATACATTTCTTGCCTGGTTTGCAGCCAGCCAGAAGCAGGACGGGCTCGACCCATTGCTGCGGGCCGGCATCGCGCACTTCTGGTTCGTCACCCTGCACCCTTTTGACGACGGCAATGGTCGCCTCACGCGAACCATCACCGATCTGGCGCTGGCTCAGGGAGAGGCACAGGCCATCCGCTTCTATGCAATGTCGGCGAGCATCCTTGAGGATCGCTCCGGGTATTACCGAGTGCTGGAAACCAGCCAGAAAAGCACCACGGATATCACCGAGTGGCTGCAATGGTTTCTGCAAATCCTGCTGCGCAGCATGCAGCAGGCCATGACACGGATCGAAGCGGTACTGGGCAAGGCGCGCTTCTGGCAGGCGCACCGGGAGGCAAAACTGTCAGCCGAGCAGATCAAGGTACTGAATCGCTTGCTGGACGGTGGGGAGCGAGGCTTCGTGGACGGGATCAGCGCGGCTCAATATCAAGCGGTGGCAAAAGTATCGAAAGCCACCGCGACCCGTCATTTGGCGGAGTTGCTGGAGAAGGGTTGCCTGCAACGCCTGCCCGGCGGTGGGCGTAGTACACGGTATCAAGTCCGCTATCCAGATGACTCAACGCTATAACTGCTTCAACACACACCTGTGGTGAGGGGGCCTGCTCCCGCTCGGCTGCGAAGCAGTCGTAAATCGCTGATGCGGTATGCCTGACGAAACGCAGTGTCTGTGTAAGGGGCCGCTTCGCGCCCCAGCGGGAGCAAGCTCCCTCGCCACAATGTTTGCTGCTGCCCCGGAATTACGGCTCCAGACGTCCCCGCTCATTTGCCCATAACCCCCATGTCTGCTAGTGTCGCGCCGGTTTAACGACAACCGGAAATAGCCGCCATGGCCCGCAAAAAAGCTGCACTGGATTTCGAACAATCTCTCGCTGACCTGCAAACGCTGGTAGAGCGTCTGGAGAACGGCGAACTGTCGCTGGAAGACTCGCTGACGGCTTTCGAGCAAGGCATCGGTCTGACCCGCGATTGCCAGGCGGCGCTGGCCCAGGCCGAGCAAAAGGTTCAAGTGCTGCTCGAGCGTGATGGCGAGTTGGCCGAGGAACCCTTCGACGCGGATCAGCCAGAATGATTGCAGCGTATTCGGCGACCAGCCAGGCCCGTGTCAACGCGGCCCTGGAAACCCTGTTCAACGCACCCAGCCCCGAGCTCGCCCGCCTCTATGAAGCCATGCGCTACAGCGTGATGAATGGCGGCAAGCGCGTACGTCCGCTGCTGGCTTACGCGGCGTGCGAAGCGCTGGGCGGCAAGGCTGAACACGCCAACGGCGCGGCCTGTGCAGTGGAGCTGATTCACGCGTATTCCCTGGTACACGACGATTTGCCGGCCATGGATGACGACGATCTGCGTCGCGGCCAGCCGACCACGCACAAGAAATTCGATGAAGCCTGCGCCATCCTCGCTGGCGACGGTTTGCAGAGCCTGGCGTTCAGCGCCCTGCTCGACCCGCGCCTGAACGGAGCGGACGCCGAGATCCGCCTGCAGATGGTCAGCGCCCTGGCCGTCGCGGCGGGCCCGGCGGGCATGGTCGGCGGTCAAGCCATCGACCTCGGTTCGGTCGGCCTCAAGCTCGATCAAAAAGCCCTTGAGTACATGCACCGGCACAAGACCGGCGCGCTGATTGAAGTCAGCGTCAAACTCGGCGCCCTGGCCAGCGGCCGCGCGGAGAAGGACGAACTGAAAGCCTTGCAGACTTATGCACAGGCCATCGGCCTGGCGTTTCAGGTGCAGGACGACATTCTCGACGTTGAAAGCGATACCGAAACCCTCGGCAAACGCCAGGGTGCCGACATCGCTCGCGACAAACCTACCTACCCGGCCCTGCTCGGCCTCGACGCGGCCAAGGCTTACGCCCTGGAACTGCGCGATCAGGCCCTGCATGCGCTGCGACCGTTTGACGCGGCCGCCGAGCCCTTGCGCGACCTGGCCCGCTACATCGTCGACCGGCGTAGCTGACAGCGTATCGGCCAAGTTAAAAGCAACGCGTGGGCAGGGGGCGATGCATCAGGTAAACTGCCGCATCTTTTATACCTATAACGATTCGCCTGATGCCCACGACGTTTCATGAGATTCCCCGCAAGCGCCCGACCACGCCCCTGCTCGACCGTGCCAACACGCCGGACGGCCTGCGCCGGTTAGGCGAAGCCGAGCTGGAAACCCTGGCCGATGAGTTGCGCCTGGAATTGCTCTACACGGTCGGTCAGACCGGCGGGCATTTCGGTGCCGGCCTGGGCGTCATCGAGCTGACCATCGCGTTGCATTACGTCTTCGACACCCCGGACGACCGGCTGGTGTGGGACGTGGGTCATCAGGCTTATCCGCACAAAATCCTCACCGGCCGTCGCGAGCGCATGGGCACCCTGCGCCAGAAGGACGGCGTCGCCGCCTTCCCGCGTCGTTCCGAGAGCGAGTACGACACCTTTGGCGTCGGCCACTCCAGCACCTCGATCAGCGCTGCGCTGGGCATGGCCATTGCCGCCCGCCTGCAAAACAGTGATCGTAAGGCCATTGCCGTGATCGGCGACGGCGCGTTGACCGCCGGCATGGCCTTCGAAGCGCTGAATCACGCGCCGGAAGTGAACGCCAACATGCTGGTGATCCTCAACGACAACGACATGTCGATCTCGCGCAACGTCGGCGGCCTGTCGAATTACCTGGCGAAGATCCTTTCCAGCCGCACTTACGCCAGCATGCGCGAGGGCAGCAAAAAGGTCTTGTCGCGCCTGCCCGGCGCCTGGGAAATCGCCCGCCGCACTGAAGAATACGCAAAAGGCATGCTGGTTCCCGGCACGCTGTTCGAAGAGCTGGGCTGGAACTACATCGGCCCGATCGACGGCCACGACCTGCCGACCCTGATCGCGACGTTGCGCAACATGCGCGACCTCAAAGGCCCGCAGTTCCTGCACGTCGTCACCAAGAAAGGCAAAGGCTTCGCCCCGGCGGAAGTCGATCCGATCGGCTACCACGCGATCACCAAGCTCGAACCGCTGGACGCACCGGCCGCCGCCCCGAAAAAGGCCAGCGGACCGAAGTATTCCGGTGTGTTCGGCGAATGGCTGTGCGACATGGCCGCGTCCGATCCGCGTCTGGTGGGTATCACCCCGGCGATGAAGGAAGGCTCCGACCTGGTGGCGTTCAGCGAGCGTTTCCCGCTGCGCTACTTCGACGTGGCGATTGCCGAGCAACACGCTGTGACCCTCGCCGCCGGCATGGCCTGCGAAGGCGCAAAACCGGTGGTGGCGATTTATTCGACGTTCCTGCAACGCGGCTACGACCAACTGATTCATGACGTCGCGGTGCAAAACCTCGACGTGCTGTTCGCCATCGACCGCGCCGGCCTGGTGGGCGAAGACGGCCCGACTCACGCGGGCAGCTTCGACCTGTCGTTCCTGCGCTGCATCCCCGGCATGCTGGTGATGACCCCGAGCGACGAAAACGAACTGCGCAAAATGCTCACCACCGGTCACCTCTACAACGGCCCGGCAGCGGTGCGTTATCCGCGCGGTGCGGGTCCGAATGCGACTATCGAGAAAGACCTGCAACCGATCGAAATCGGCAAAGGCATCGTGCGTCGCCAGGGCAGCAAAGTCGCCTTGCTGGTGTTCGGCGTGCAATTGGCCGAGGCGCTGAAAGTCGCCGAGACACTGGACGCGACGGTGGTCGACATGCGTTTCGTCAAACCGCTGGATGAAGCGCTGGTGCGCGACATCGCCGGCAGCCACGAGCTGCTGGTGACCGTCGAAGAAAACGCGATCATGGGCGGTGCCGGCGGCGCGGTCAGCGAATTCCTCGCCCGAGAGAACATCCTCAAGTCGGTGCTGCACCTGGGCTTGCCTGACTTCTACGTCGAACACGCCAAGCCTGCGCAGATGCTGGCCGAGTGTGGGCTGGACGAGGCCGGGATTGAAGCGGCGGTGCGTGAGCGCTTGCAACTGCTGAACCGCTAAACACACTCTCCCTGTGGGAGCGGGCTTGCCCGCGAAGAGGCCGTCACATCCAACATCAATGTTGATTGTGCCGACGCCTTCGCGGGCAAGCCCGCTCCCACAGTGTTTTGTGGACCTATCAAAATTGTGTTCGCAAGAACGATCCAACGGACTACCGATGAAACTCTCCCCCTTCGCCCTGACGCTGACCCTGTTGCCAGCCGGTCAACTGCTGGCCGACACCTTCGAACGCGATCAAGCGTTGAAACTGCCCGACGTGCTGATCACCGCCAACCGTCAGGTCGAAGCGCGCAACGACAGCAGCGCCGCCAACACGGTGTTCACCCGCGAAGACATCGACCGCCTGCAACCAAACAGCGTCACCGACCTGCTCAACCGGGTGCCGGGCGTGCAAGTCGCGCAGACCGGTGGGCGCGGCAGTCTGCCGGGGGTTTACATTCGCGGCACCCAGTCGGCGCAAAGCCTCGTACTGGTTGATGGCCAGCGCATCGGCAATTCGACCTCGGGCGACAGTAACCTGCAGCACATCAACATCGAACAGGTCGAGCGCGTGGAAGTGTTGCGCGGCTCCCGTTCGGTGATTTATGGCAGCGATGCGATTGGCGGGGTGATTCAGATCTTCACCCGCCGTGGCGACGAGCAAGGCCTGCAAGCGCGGATGCATGTGGGATTTGGCAGCAACCAGACCTGGGAGCGCAGTCTTGGGCTGTCCGGCGGCGACGACAAAACCCGCTTCAACCTCGGCGCCAGCCTCAATGAAACTGCCGGGATCAATCGTACGCACGAGTCGTACCCCAGCGACAGCGATCACGATGAATACCGCAACCAATCGGTCAGTTTCAGCGTCAGTCACGCGCTGACCGATGACCTGGAAATCGGCGCAAACGTGCTGGATAACCGGGGCAAAAGCGAGTTCGACAACCCGTTCGGGCGCTTCGACACGACCACCTTCGAGTCCGTGCAGCAGCAGCCTTACAGCGATTTCGAGGTGAGCAGCGTCAGCAGTTACGTCGATGCGCGGGTCAACGATGTCTGGAAGACCCGCGTCGAATTCGGCCACAGCGAAAACCGCGAGAAGACCCTCGACAAGCTCAGCGATGAACGCAGCGTCTTCAACACCTACCGCGACTCGGTGAACTGGCAGAACGACCTGACGCTCAACGACCGCAATAGCCTGCTCCTGGGCGGCGACTGGTACGAAGACCGGATCAACAGCAGCACAGCATTTGATGAAGACAGCCGCTGGAACCGCGCGGCATTTATCCAGCATCGCTATCGGGCGGACAGTTTCTCCACTGAGCTGGGCCTGCGCCACGACGACAACCAGCAGTTTGGCGGCCAGGACAGCTGGAGTGGCACCCTCACCTTGCCGGTGAACCCGGACAACGACGTGCTGCTGACCTACAGCGAAGGCTTCCGTGCACCGACTTTCAATGACCTGTACTACCCAGACTTCAGCAACCCGGATTTGAAACCTGAAACGTCGAAAAGCTATGAACTGCAATGGCGCAGCCAGCTGACTGAAAACAGTCGCCTGGAAGCGTCGCTGTACCGCACCGACCTTGAAGACGCGATTATTTTTGGCAGCAACTCGCGGCCAGAGAACGTGGCGTCGGCGCGGATCAACGGTTTCGAAGCTGCACTGAAGCAGGAACTGTTCGGCTGGCAGAGCAACCTTGGCGTGGCGATCATCGACCCGCGCGACCGCGATACCGGCCATACCCTGGCCCGTCGTGCACGGCGGACATTGAGCCTGGACCTGGATCGACAATTTGATCGCCTGGGCCTTGGTGCCAGTTGGCAAGCGGTCAGCAGCAGCTATGACGACCTGAACAATCAACAGCCGTTGGGGGGTTACGCCTTGTTGGGGTTGCGCAGTAGCTGGGCGCTCGACCGTGAGATCAAGCTGGAGCTGAAGCTCGATAACCTGCTGGATAAAGGCTATAGCCGGGCGCTGTATAGCCATGATGGCAGTGAGTATGGGTATCGCGAGGAAGGTCGGGCGTTGATGTTCGGGGTGACCTGGACACCCGGGATCTGATCTGAAATTTGTGGTGCTTGGGCTGGCCTCTTCGCGAGCAAGCCCGCTCCCACATTGGATCTGCGTTGCACACAAACTGGATGTCTGAACACCATTTAATGTGGGAGCGGGCTTGCTCGCGAAGCAGGCACCTCGGTATCACTGGTCTGGTGCAATAAGCTGGCAAAGCTTGGCCGTCGCCTCGACCATCTGCCCACTCGGCCGCTCCAGCCCCTTGTCCGTAACCAGCAGCAATTGCCCCCGCGCCACCGCCGCCACCTGCGGCCACGCCTTCCACGCCTCGAGCTGGGCCTGATCACTGGCCAGGATCACCTCGGGATTACGCTGCAACACCGCCTCGATACTGATCTGCGGCGCCGGCAATGTCTGGTCGGCAAACACGTTGCGCGCCCCACAGACTTCCAGCGCATCACTGATGATCTGCCCGCCACCCACGGTGTACAGCGGCCGATCCCAGACCTGATAAAACACCCGCAACGGCTCATCCCGTCGATAGCGCTGACGCAGGTTATCCAGTTTTTGCCGCAGGTCGGTCGCCAACGTCACGCCCCGTTCGGGCCGGCCGAGTTGCGTGGCAATGGCTTCGACTTGTGCCGCGAGTTGGTCGAGGGTGTGGGGTTCGGCGACGAAGGTGGGAATGTTCAAGCGCTTGAGCTGCTCACGTTGAGCCGGGCCAACGCTGCCCGGCCAGAGCAGCAGCAAATCGGGTTTGAGACTGAGCAAACGCTCCATGTCCAATTGACCATAGCGGCCAACCGAAGGAAGGTTTTTGAGCTCGGAAGGACGCTCACCGGCGTCCAGCACCCCGACCAGCAGGTCGGCTGAACCCAGTTCAACCACGATTTCAGAGAGGGACGGCGCCAGGCTGACGACCCGTTCGACGGCAGCCGCCGAGCCGCTGGCGGCCAACAGTAAAACCGCCAGCCAGGCCCGACGCATCAGCCGAGTTGACGCGGAATACGGTAGAGGTAGAACAGCACCGCGGTTGACAGCGCCAGCAGCACCAACGGTACGGCTTCGAGGCCGACGAACACCGCCAGCGCACCAATCCAGGCCGGCAAGGCAGCCGCCAGGAACGCGGTACGTCGCTTGGCGGCGAGGACGATCCAGGCAGCGGGTTCTTCAGGTGTATCGAGGGCTTTTTGCGTGGCGATTAGCGCGTGCTTGTAGCCACGGAAAAATTTCAGGCTGACAAACATCGACGCCACACCCGCAATGAACAACGGCATCGCCAGCACCGGCAGGATCGCCTCGCCCTGGCCGAACACACCATTGATCACGAACAGCGGCAACAAGGCCAGCGCCAGGTATTGCCACCAACTGAACGACAACCGCCGCCGTACCTGACCGCGGGTCACGCCCGATCCGCCTCGCCCTGATGCTCGTTGCCCATCATGTGGTCGAGCTTGCTGGCCTTGGTCGCCAGGTAGAGTTTGTTGTGCGGGTTGTGACCGGTGTGCAGCGGCACGCGCTCGGCGACCACGATGCCCATGTCGGTCAAGGCTTTGACCTTGCGCGGGTTGTTGGTCATCAGGCGCAGGGATTTCACGCCCAGGTGCTCCAGCATCGGCAGGCACATGGCGTAGTCGCGCTGGTCGGCAGCAAAGCCCAGGCGCTCGTTGGCTTCAACGGTGTCGGCGCCGCCGTCCTGCAACTCATAGGCGCGGATCTTGTTCAGCAGGCCAATGCCACGGCCTTCCTGACGCAAGTACAGCAACACGCCACGGCCTTCACGGGCGATGGCCTGCAACGCGGCTTCGAGTTGTGAGCCGCAGTCGCAACGCTGGCTGAACAAGGCATCGCCCGTCAGGCATTCGGAGTGCAACCGGCCGAGTACCGGGGCACCGTCGGCGAAGTCACCCAGGCTCAGCACAACGTGCTCGCGCCCGTTTTCTTCATCGAGAAAGCCGTGCATGGTGAATTGCGCAAAAGGCGTTGGCAGCTTGGAAGCGGCGACAAAAACGACAGGCACCGGTGTGCTCCTGATCAATAAGTACTGGAGATTCGCAGACGCGGCATTGTAACAGCAGGTTCCTACAGACGCTTAGGCTGAATTATGGGGCATAACGATCAAAATGTTAGATCTCAGGCCACTGACGCCCGGTGTGCTACAGGGTCCGTGTTCAGTTCGCGTCGAACGGGTAAGGCTGTTTCCAGCGTTCGAAGATGGGTTTCAGTGTGCCGTTTTTTACCAACAGGTCCATGCGCTGATCGAACAACGCCATCAACGTCCGGGCCTTGGGCGTATTGGCGAAACACAGGTACAACGGCAATTCAGCGATAGGCGTTCGACGGAACACGGCAGGATCCTTGGCCCGTTTGACGATGTAATCGATCTCCGTCAGCGCGTCGATGTAAAAATCGGCGCGGTTGTGGGTCAGCATCGACAAAATGCCGGTGCGTCGCACGACCTCGTTATAGCGCTGCACGTTGGGCAGGTATTTCTGGAACTCGTAACCACGGACCCAGGCCAGTCGATAGCTGCCGAGCGTCTTTGGGTTCGGTGCCGGATTACTCGCCAGGCCCAGGGCGTAGATGTGATCGGTATCGTAATTCCAGCGTGGATAAAGCACATCGCTGGCCTCGTCACGGTAAGAACCGACACAGGCATCCACTTCGCCGCGCTGGGCCAGGCCCACGGCGCGGGTGTAAGGTTCGGTGCGGAAGTCGAGCTTGACCCCGGCCGGTTCGAAGATGGCTCGCATCACGTCCCAGCCCAGGCCATGCCCGTCAGCGGCGGTGTAGTCTTCCCATTCTTCGCTGGCCAGATGAATCACGGACGGCGTCGGCGCGGCATCCCCCGCCTGGGCGAGTGAGCAAACCATTGCAAAAACCACCGCCAACCAGCGCCGAACCATCCCAGTCCCCTGCTTCGCCCGTCAGGCGAAAATCCTTACCAGCCCTTGCATTGCCAACCACGCAAATACACCGGCCAGCACGTCGTCGAGCATGATCCCGACGCCGCCATGCACATGCCGGTCGATCCAGCGAATCGGCCAGGGCTTGAGAATGTCGAAGAAGCGGAACATCAGGAAACCCGCCAACAACCAGTACCAACCTTCCGGCACCAGCCACAAGGTGATCCACATCCCGACCATTTCGTCCCAGACGATGCCCTCGTGGTCGTGCACGCGCAAATCGTCGGCCACTTTGCCGCACAGCCAGAAGCCGAACAGCATGGTGATGCCCAGCATCAGCCAGTAGGCCCAATCGGGCATCATTTGCCACAACGGGATAAAGGGTAGCGCAACTAACGAACCCCAGGTGCCCGGTGCCTTTGGCAGGGTCCCCGAGCCGAAGCCGAACGCCAGGAAATGCCAGGGATTGCGCCAGACCGAGGGCGGAACAAACTCCGCCGGGACCTGTTTGGGATGATCTGTCACGGTGTCTCCCGAAAATGTTGATAGCCCCGGGTTTGCGGGGTGATGTCTTGTCCGTCGGCATCCAGCAGCGCCACGCCCTGCCCCGTCACTACACGTCCGACCACATGGATCGGCCAGCCGTCTGCCAGCAATGCCGGCAACTCGACGGACGGTAGGGTGAAGGCGAGGACATAATCGTCGCCGCCGCTGAGGGCTGCGGTTTCGGCTGCGGATTGACCGAGGAAAGCCACTAACGCCGCTGACACAGGCAGCTTACTCCGCTCGAGCTGAATGCCGACCTTCGACGCCAGTGCGATGTGGCCGCAGTCGGCGAGCAGGCCGTCAGAGATGTCCAACGCCGAGGTGGCTTTACCACGCAATGCCTGACCCAACGCCAGTTGCGGCCGCGGTGACCAGTAATGCGCCAGCAGCGGTTCGGCAACAGTTGCGTCAGCCGTTCGCTGCCCCAACACCAGTGGCAAAGCCCCGGCTGCATTGCCCAGTTCACCACCCACGCACAACAAATCGCCGGGCTGCGCGCCGCTACGGGTCAGCGCCTGAGCGGCCGGCACACGACCGAACACGGTCATGGTCAGGCTCAGCGGCCCACGGGTAGTATCGCCGCCCACCAGCGCGACGCCGCAGCGTTGCGCCATGAGGTTCAAACCACGGGAATACGCCGCCAGCCAATCGGCGGTCACCGTCGGCAAGGTCAGGGCAAGGGTAAAGGCAACAGGGGTGGCGCCCATGGCAGCCAGATCACTGACGGCCACAGCCAGCGAGCGCTGACCGAGCAGAAACGGGTCGCAGGGGTCTGCGAAATGCACACCGGCCACCAGGGTGTCGGTGGAAATGGCCAACTGCTCCCCGGGGGGAACAGCCAGCAAGGCGCAGTCATCGCCGATCCCGAGGGCAACGCCTTCGCCGCCTTGCGCACAGGGCGCGGCGGCGAAGAAATTGCGGATCAGCTCAAACTCGCCCATCGCGATATCAAGCGCAAATCAGCGCTTGAACGCCTTGACTTCAGCTTCACGCAGACGCGGGGCCAGCTTGTCGAGTACACCGTTGACGAACTTGTGGCCGTCGGTGGAACCGAAGACTTTCGCCAGCTCGATACCTTCGTTGATCACAACGCGGTAAGGAACGTCGACACGCTCGAGCAGCTCCCAGGTGGACAGGCGCAGAACGGCCAGTTCAACCGGGTCCAGCTCGTCGATGGTGATGTCCAGGCAAGGCGTCAGGGCTGCATCGATCTTGTCCTTCTGCGCCGGAACCCCGTGAAGGATTTCGCGGAAGTAGGCACCGTCGACATCACTGAAATCGTTATCGACCCGGAACTGCGCTTCGATCTCGTTCAAAGACTGCTTGGCCATGTGCCATTGGTACAGCGCCTGGGTCGCGAGCTGACGGGCTTCACGACGCTTGACGCTTTTCGATGGCTTGCCGGCATCCGCAGGCTTTGGATCGCGCGGGTTGAAACGATCGCTATCGTCGCTAATCACTTGGCCTCCAACTGCGCCAGCAGGCTGACCATTTCCAGAGCGGACAGGGCAGCTTCGGCACCTTTGTTACCGGCCTTGGTGCCGGAACGTTCGATGGCTTGCTCGATGGAATCAACGGTCAGCACGCCGAACGCGACGGGAACGCCGAACTCCATGGACACCTGGGCCAGGCCCTTGGTGCATTCGCCTGCCACGTATTCGAAGTGCGGAGTACCGCCACGAATGACCGCGCCCAGGGCGATGATTGCCGCGTATTCGCCTTTCTGAGCGACTTTCTGCGCAACCAGCGGAATTTCGAAGGCGCCAGGTGCGCGGATGATGGTGATGTCGCTTTCGCTTACGCCGTGGCGAACCAGGGCATCCACTGCACCGCTGACCAGACTTTCAACGACGAAGCTGTTGAAACGGCCCACTACCAAAGCGTAGCGGCCTTTAGGGGCGATGAAGGTACCTTCGATGGTCTTCAGGGTCATTCGTTAGATCTCTTAAAGAGCCGGGACGCGCTTTCTACGCGTCCCTCAGTGATTTGTTAGCCGCGAATCAAGGACTGGAAACAACCGGTCATTATTCGGAGGGCACGTATTCTACAACTTCCAGATCGAAACCGGATATCGCATTAAATTTCATTGGCGCACTCATCAGGCGCATTTTGCGTACGCCCAGGTCCCGAAGGATCTGCGAACCGGCACCAACGATGCTGTAGGTGGTCGGTTTTTTCACGGCCGCCTGGTCGGCGGTTTCGCGAATGTGCGCCAGCAACACGTCGCCATCGAGCGGGTGACCGAGCAACAGCACCACACCGCTGCCGGCCTCGGCAACCGCAGCCATGGCGGCGCGCAGGCTCCAGCGGCCCGGTTGCTTGACCATCAGCAGGTCGCGCAGCGGGTCCATGTTGTGCACGCGAACCAGGGTCGGTTCTTCAGCACACACGTTGCCCAGGGTCAGGGCCATGTGCACGTCGCCTTCCACGGAATCACGATAGGTCACCAGGTTGAATTGGCCCAGTTCGCTGTCCAGTGGCTGCTCGGCAATCCGCTGAACGGTACGTTCGTGGATCATCCGGTAGTGAATCAGGTCGGCGATGGTGCCGATCTTGATGTCGTGTTCAGCGGCGAAAGCTTCCAGCTCGGCGCGACGGGACATGGTGCCGTCGTCGTTCATCACTTCGCAGATCACACCGCTCGGCTCGAAACCGGCCATGCGCGCCAGGTCGCAAGCGGCTTCAGTATGGCCGGCGCGGGCCAGGGTGCCACCGGCCTGGGCCATCAGCGGGAAGATGTGGCCGGGGCTGACGATGTCTTCAGCCTTGGCGTCTTTCGCGGCAGCCGCTTGCACGGTGCGTGCGCGGTCGGCGGCGGAGATGCCGGTGGTCACGCCTTCAGCCGCTTCGATCGACACGGTGAACTTGGTGCCGAAGCCTGAACCGTTGCGTGGCGCCATCAATGGCAGCTTCAGCAGTTCGCAGCGCTCGCGGCTCATCGGCATGCAGATCAGGCCACGGGCGTGCTTGGCCATGAAGTTGATGTGCTCGGGCTTGCAGCACTCGGCGGCCATGATCAGGTCGCCTTCGTTCTCGCGGTCTTCGTCATCCATGAGGATGACCATCTTGCCTTGGCGGATGTCTTCAACCAGTTCTTCGATGCTATTGAGCGCCACAAGGCACCCCCTTTCTTTGAAATTTGAGCTTCAGGATTTGAGGTAGCCGTTTTGGACCAGAAAGCTTTCGGTAATGGTGCTGCCGGCCGTTGGCTCGGCGGCCTTGTCGCCCAGCAACAGCCGCTCCAGATAACGTGCCAGCAAGTCGACTTCCAGGTTCACCCGGCGACCTGGCTGGTACGACGCCATGATGGTTTCGCTCAGGGTGTGGGGAATGATCGTCAGCAAGAACTCGGCGCCATCCACTGCGTTCACGGTCAGGCTGGTGCCGTCGACGGTGATCGAGCCTTTATGGGCGATGTACTTGGCCAGTTCTTTCGGCGCGCGGATGCGGAATTCCACGGCACGCGCGTTTTCGGTACGGGCAACCACTTCGCCCACGCCATCGACGTGACCGCTGACCAGATGCCCGCCGAGGCGAGTGGTCGGGGTCAGGGCTTTTTCCAGGTTCACCGGACTGCCGCTCTTGAGGTCGTTCATCGCTGTGCAGTCGAGGGTTTCGCGGCTGACGTCGGCGGCAAAGCCGTTGCCCGGCAGCTCGACCGCGGTCAGGCACACGCCGTTGACCGCGATGCTGTCGCCCAGTTTGACGTCGCTCAGGTCGAGCTTGCCGGTTTCTACGTGGACCCGCACATCACCGCCCTTTGGGGTCAATGCACGAATACTGCCGATGGATTCGATGATGCCGGTAAACATGAGGTTCTCCTCGAGAACAAAGCCAGCGCTGTAGCGATGGCCGGGAATTATACGCTGGCGGCTGGCGAAGGAATGGCAGTGACCCGCCAGTCATCGCCAACCGCGCGAATTTCGGTGATTTTAAGCTCGGGCGCATCCTTCATTTGCGCGAGCGGCCAGTCGAGCAGCGGCCGCGCCGATGAGCCGAGGAACTTGCCGGCGATGAAAATCTGGAATTCATCCACCAGGCCTTGCTGCGCAAAAGCGCCGGCCAGACGCGGACCGGCTTCGACCAGCACCTCGTTGACGTCACGGGCGGCGAGCGCGACCAGCAATTGGCGCAGATCGACCTGACCATCAATGCCGGGCACGATCAGGCATTCCGGGCCATTGGCGTACTGCTCCTCGACCGCCACGCAGGTGGCGACCAAGGCCGGGCCGGCCTTGAAGAACGGCGCATTCAGCGGAACCCGCAGGCGACCGTCGACCAGCACGCGCAGCGGCGGACGGCTCATGGCCAAAGCGGTTTGCTCCGCATCCAGGCCTAATTCGTCAGCGCGCACGGTCAACCGGGCGTTGTCCGCCAACACCGTGTCGGCGCCGGTCAGTACGACGCTGGCCTGGGCGCGCAGGCGTTGCACCGCCGAGCGTGCGGCCGGGCCGGTGATCCATTGGCTTTCGCCACTTTCCATGGCGGTGCGACCGTCCAGGCTCATGGCCAACTTGACCCGCACGAACGGCAAGCCGTGTTCCATGCGCTTGAGGAAGCCTTGGTTGAGCTTGCGCGCCTCGCCTTCCAGCACACCACTTTCGGTGGCAATTCCGGCCTGGGCCAGGCGTTGCAGGCCGCGACCGGCGACTGCCGGGTTCGGGTCCTGCATCGCCGCGACCACCCGGGCGACCCCGGCATTCACCAGCGCATCGGCACAGGGCGGCGTGCGGCCGTGGTGGCTGCACGGTTCAAGGGTCACGTAGGCCGTGGCGCCACGGGCCTTGTCGCCCGCGGCGCGCAGGGCATGGACTTCGGCATGCGGCTCACCGGCGCGCACGTGCCAGCCTTCACCGACAATCTGCCCATCCCGCACAATCACGCAGCCCACCCGAGGGTTGGGGTGCGTCGTGTAATGGCCTTTGCGCGCCAGTTCCAGCGCGCGGGCCATGTAATGGGCGTCGAGGATGGCGAGTTCGGCGGGCGTATTCATTCTTTCACCGGCTCACGGGCCAGGCGATCGATCTCTTCGCGGAACTCGTTGAGGTCCTGGAAGCGGCGATACACGGAGGCGAAGCGGATATAGGCGACTTCGTCGAGCTTCTGCAGCTCAGCCATCACCAGTTCACCGACCACGAGGGATTTGACCTCTCGCTCGCCGGTGGCGCGCAGTTTGTGTTTGATGTGAACCAGCGACGATTCGAGGCGTTCGACACTTACCGGGCGCTTCTCCAGCGCTCGCTGCATGCCGGCACGCAGTTTTTCTTCGTCGAAGGGCTGACGGCTGCCGTCGGTTTTGATCAGGCGCGGCAACACCAGTTCGGCGGTCTCGAACGTCGTGAAACGCTCGCCGCAGGCCAGGCATTCACGCCGGCGGCGCACCTGTTCGCCCTCGGCGACCAGACGCGAGTCGATGACCTTGGTGTCGTTGGCACCGCAGAAGGGACAGTGCATGGTGGCAGGCAACAAAAAAAGGGAGGGCCATGGTAGCGCATCCCGGTGGCAAGACAAGCCATAGGGTTTACGGTATACAGACGCCTATAGTGCTTGATCCATGGATTTCACCTTGCTGGAGCCGTAAATGTCCTTAAGACCGCTCGTTTTGCTCAGTCTTTTAAGCCTGCTGGTGGCCTGCAGCAGCGATGCGCCCAAGCCCCAGCCGCCGACGCCAGGGCCCGCCCCACAGGCTGCGCAGAAAAAAGCCCAGGAGTCGGCCAATCTTGGGCCGCTGCCCGCGTACCAGCGTGAATTGAGCGGCACCTTGCAAGGCGTGCCGGCCGGCGCCGAGGTCGAACTGGCGCTGCTGGTGATCGACGAAAAGGATCGCCCGCAACAATTGCTCGCCAGTTCCACCTTGATCGGCACCAATCAAGCGCTGCCGTTTCACCTGCGCTTCAACCCGGAATCGTTCCCGAACGGTGCCCGCGTTGAACTGCGCGGCCGCGCCAGCCAGTCCGGCCAGCTGATTTTGCATCTGCCGTCGCAGTTCATTTCCCAGCCCACCACGCAGGCCCTGGGTCAGCTGCAATTCGTCAAAGCGCCATGATTGCACCGTTCGACCTGCAACAGGCCTTGGGTGAACTGCTCGGCGATGCGCAGCTGGTGCCTGTCGCATTGCCCGAGACCGACCTGAAACTCTGGCTGATCGACGGCGACAACATGGACCGCGCGTTCAGCCCCGAGGAAACACGACGGATCCTGCATGAACCGCCCTACTGGAGTTTCTGCTGGGCCAGTGGTTTGGCGGTCGCACGTTATCTCGCCGAATTCCCGGAGTGGGTCAAAGGCAAACGGGTGCTGGATTTCGGTGCCGGTTCGGGTGTGGCGGGGATTGCCGCCGTGAAGGCCGGCGCGCTGGAAGTGGTGGCCTGTGACCTCGACCCGCTGGCGATTGCCTCATGCCGGGCGAATGCCGAACTCAATGACGTACAGCTCAACTACTCGACCGACTTTTTCGCCGAGGCGGACCGCTTTGATCTGATCCTGGTCGCCGACGTGCTCTACGACCGGGCGAACCTGCCGTTGCTCGATGAGTTTTTGACTCGGGGCAAAGAGGCGCTGGTGGCGGATTCGCGTGTAAGGGATTTCCGCCACCCGTTGTATCGACGCATCGAGATGCTGGAAGCGATGACCCTGCCGGATCTGGCCGAGCCTGAAGAGTTTCGGCATGTGAGCCTTTACCATGCGCGGCGCGGCTAAAAGCTTCGCGAGCAAGCCCGCTCCCACATTGGCTCTGCGGCGTACCACGCTTTTGTGGTCGGCACAAAACAAGTGTGGGAGCGGGCTCGCTCGCGAAGGCGTCCTGCCAGACAACACATCTCCAACTGCCACCCCGCTTCCGGCCACCCCCCGCCAAGCCGTATAGTTGCCCCATTCACGCTTCCAAGAGATCCCCCATGAGTCAGGAAACGCCGTACATCTTCGACGCCACGACTGCTGATTTCGACCAGTCGGTGATCGAGAACTCTTTCCACAAGCCGGTACTGGTGGATTTCTGGGCCGAATGGTGTGCGCCCTGCAAAGGGCTGATGCCATTGCTGCAGACCATCGCCGAGAGTTATCAGGGCGAGTTGCTGCTGGCCAAGGTCAACTGCGATCTGGAGCAAGACATCGTCGCCCGTTTCGGCATTCGCAGCCTGCCAACCGTGGTGCTGTTCAAGGACGGTCAACCGGTCGACGGCTTTGCCGGTGCGCAACCGGAATCCGCCGTGCGGGCGATGCTTGAGCCGCACGTTCAAATGCCGCCACCGGCCGCGGCTGATCCGTTCGAACAGGCTCAGGCGCTGTTTGACGAAAGCCGCTTCGCCGACGCCGAAGCCGTGCTCACAGTGCTGCTGGGCGAAGACAACACTAACGCCAAGGCACTGATCCTCTACGCCCGTTGCCTCACTGAGCGCGGCGAGTTGGGTGAAGCGCAAACCGTGCTCGACGCAGTCAAGAGCGATGAACACAAAGCGGCCCTGGCCGGCGCCAAGGCGCAGATCCAGTTTCTCGGTCAGGCCAAGGATTTGCCGGATGCGGCAGACCTGAAAGCGCGCCTGGCGAAAGACCCGCAGGACGATGAAGCGGTGTATCAACTGGCGATTCAGCAACTGGCTCGCCAGCAATACGACGCGGCGCTGGATGCGTTGCTCAAGCTGTTCATCCGCAATCGCAGCTACAGCGAAGGCTTGCCGCACAAGACCTTGCTGCAGGTGTTCGAACTGCTGGGCAATGACCACCCGTTGGTGACCACGTACCGCCGCAAGCTGTTTGCTGCGCTGTACTAAACCGACTCGATCCAGCTATAGAGCGGCGTATCCCCGCCGCTCGACACTTTCACATCGGCGCTATGGCGCAAGCGCACCAACAGGCGTTTGCCCGACGCCGCGCTGCCGGTCAGCCCTTCCAGCTGATCGAGCAGATCCGGCCCGCTCAATTGCCCGGCCTTGCGTAGCAAATCCTTGGCGATCTGCCACAGCGCCTCATCCTGAGTCGCCGGTTTGGCCGAGGCAGCACTGGCCTCCGGCTTGCTCACCTGCAACTGCGCGCCGAGTTTCGCCCAGTCGCCGTCATCCATCTCCAGCGTCAAATCCACCGGCCAGTCGCCGATGCTTCCGCGAATTCGCAACATAGGTCTGCTCCTGCACATTTCTGACCTGCATGCTCCCATGGGACTTGTGCAACGCCAAGTAGCCGGTCAAACTCCCCGCACTTACGTTATAAGATTACATAACAAACTCTTCACTTTACTTTCCGGAGCCCCGCCATGCGTCGTCTGCTGCTCGCTTTGCCGTTTGCCTTGTTGCCGTTGGCCGTCGCCCACGCCGCCGATGAACATGATCATGAGCACGGCAGCCTCGGCGCCCACGAACATGGCGTCGGTCGTTTGAACGCAGCGCTGGACGGCCAGACCCTGGAGCTGGAACTGGAAAGCCCGGCGATGAACCTGGTGGGTTTCGAACACGCAGCCACCACGGATGCCGACAAAGCCAAGGTCGCCGCCGTCCGTGCGCAGCTGGAGAAGCCGCTGGCGCTGTTTAATCTGCCGAAAGCCGCCGGTTGCGTGGTCGCCATGCAGGAACTGGAAAGCCCGCTGTTCGGTGACAAGCCGGACGCCGACGATGATCACGATGAAGATGCCAAGGACGAACATCACCACGACCACAGCGAAATCCACGCGCACTATCAATTCACCTGCGCCGCTCCCGGCGCCCTGAAAACCTTGGACCTGGCGACCCTCTTCAACACGTTCCCGGCCACCCAGAAAATTCAGGTACAACTGATCGGCCCGAGCGGGCAGCAAGGTGTTGAAGTGACCGCGAAGGCCGCGGCCCTCAAGTTCTGAGCTCACTGAAAATCTAATGTGGGAGCGGGCTTGCTCGCGAATGCGCTGTGTCATGCAACATTGATGTCGACTGACACACCCCATTCGCGAGCAAGCCCGCTCCCACAGGGTTCACCACCAACCTGACCGGTTTTACATGACCCAAGCACTCATCGAACTGTCCGACCTGGGCTTCAGCTGGCCCGGTCACCCGCCGTTGCTGGACATCCCGGCGTTTCGCCTGGAGCCTGGTGAAACCCTGTTCCTCAAGGGCCCCAGCGGCAGTGGCAAAACCACCCTGCTGGGCCTGCTCGGTGGCGTGCAGAAACCTGATCGCGGCAGCATTCGCCTGCTCGGCCAGGAATTGACCGAACTCGGTGCCGGCGCCCGCGACCGCTTCCGCGTCGACCACACCGGCTACATCTTCCAGCAGTTCAATTTGCTGCCGTTCCTGTCGGTGCGCGAGAACGTCGAACTGCCCTGCCACTTCTCCAAACTGCGCGCCGAACGGGCGAAACAGCGCCACGGCAGCGTCGATCAGGCCGCGGCCACCCTCCTCGCCCACTTGGGTTTGAAGGACGAAGGCATCCTCAGCCGCCGCGCCGATTCGCTGTCCATCGGTCAGCAACAACGCGTGGCCGCAGCACGCGCACTGATCGGCCAGCCGGAACTGGTCATCGCCGATGAACCGACGTCAGCACTGGATTACGACGCCCGGGAAAACTTCATTCGCCTGTTGTTCGCCGAATGCCGTGAAGCCGGGTCGAGCCTGTTGTTTGTCAGCCATGACCAGAGCCTCGCGCCGCTGTTCGATCGCAACCTGTCGCTGGCCGAACTCAATCGCGCCGCCACCCCGTCCGAGGTCTGAGATGTATTTGTTTCGTCTAGCCATGGCCAGTCTGGCTAACCGGCGCTTCACCGCGATTCTCACCGCGTTCGCCATCGCCCTGTCGGTGTGCCTGCTGTTGGCGGTTGAGCGCGTGCGCACCGAAGCCAAAGCCAGTTTTGCCAGCACCATCAGCGGCACCGACCTGATCGTCGGCGCACGTTCGGGTTCGGTGAACCTGTTGCTGTACTCGGTGTTCCGCATCGGCAATGCCACCAACAACATCCGCTGGGACAGCTTCGAACACTTCGCCAACAACCCGAAAGTGAAGTGGGCGATTCCGATGTCCCTCGGCGATTCCCATCGCGGTTACCGGGTGATGGGCACCACAGAGGCCTACTTCGAGCATTACCAGTACGGCCATCAGCAACACCTGGAACTGGCCGACGGCCGCGCCTTCGCCACTGATCCGTTCGAAGTGGTGCTCGGTGCTGAAGTCGCCGACGCGCTGCACTACAAACTCGGCGACAAACTGGTGCTGGCCCACGGCGTCGCGGCGATCAGCCTGGTCAAACACGACGACAAACCGTTCACCGTGGTCGGCATTCTCAAGCGCACCGGCACCCCGGTGGACCGCACGTTGCACATCAGCCTCGGCGGCATGGAAGCGATTCACATCGACTGGCACAACGGCGTGCCGGCCCGGGGCGAAGGCCGGATCAGCGCCGATCAGGCGCGCAACATGGACCTCACGCCGCAAGCGATCACCGCGTTCATGCTCGGCCTCAACAGCAAGATTTCGACGTTTGCGGTGCAACGCGAGATCAACGAATTCCGCGGTGAGCCGATGCTGGCGATCCTCCCCGGCGTGGCGCTGCAAGAGTTGTGGAGCCTGATGAGCACGGCGGAAAAAGCCTTGTTCGTGGTCTCGCTGTTCGTGGTGTTGACCGGGTTGATCGGCATGCTCACGGCGATTCTCACCAGCCTGAATGAACGTCGGCGCGAGATGGCTATTCTGCGTTCGGTGGGCGCCCGACCGTGGCACATCGCGACCTTGCTGGTGCTGGAGGCGTTTGCGTTGGCGTTGGCCGGAGTGATTGCCGGCGTGGCGTTGCTGTATGTGGGCATCGCCGCCGCCCAGGGTTATGTGCAAGCCAATTACGGCTTGTACCTGCCGCTGGCGTGGCCGAGCGAGTATGAATGGACGCTGCTCGGTGGCATCCTGATCGCCGCTTTGCTGATGGGCAGCGTGCCGGCCTGGCGCGCGTATCGCCAATCGTTGGCCGATGGCCTGTCGATCCGACTATGAGGACGTTGAACATGCCCCGCGCCGTACTCGCGCTGCTGATGCTGGTCGCCTTGCCCCTGTGGGCGGCCGAGCCGAAAGACCTGACCTGGTCAGAAATGATCCCGCCGGACGCCGCGCCGGAAGTACCGAACATGACGCCCCTGCACGACCTGTCACAGATGAGCAGCACCCTGGCGGCCGAGTCGGCCCCTGCCGCCAAACAGGACATGCCGAATGCGCCGGTGGTGAACAGCCTGGATGGCCAGAACATTCGTCTGCCGGGCTACATCGTGCCGCTGGAAGTGAGTGAAGACGGGCGGACCACGGATTTCCTGCTGGTGCCGTATTTCGGCGCCTGCATCCACGTGCCACCTCCGCCGTCGAACCAGATCGTGCATGTGAAAAGCGAAGTCGGCGTGAAGCTGGATGAGCTGTATCAGCCGTACTGGATCGAGGGGGCGATGCAGGTCAAGGCGTCGACCAGCGAGCTGGCGGATGCCGGGTATCAGATGGAGGCGGACAAGATTTATGTGTATGAATTGCCGGAGTGAATCCGGAAGTCATGTGGTGTTTGATCTATAGCCTTCGCGAGCAAGCCCGCTCCCACATTCGTTTTGCGTTAATGCACAACTCAAATGTGGGAGCGGGCTTGCTCGCGAAGAGGCCGTCAAAAACATCACAATACCCAGCCCGATTACAGTTTCATTGAGCTGAATCAAAAGACCGTATCAGAGCGCTTTGTACCATTGGACATCGAAAATTTTTAACGTCCTTTGGAGCCCTCCATGCACAAGTCCTTGCTCAGCGCTTCGCTGTTTGCCTTAGCGCTCACAGCCCCGCTCGCCCACGCCTTCGAGGCCGGCGACATCCTCATTCGTGCCGGTGCCATTACCGTCAACCCGAAAGCCGACAGTTCCAGCGTCAAGGTCGACCAAGGCCCGCTGGCCGGCACCAACCTGGGTGGCAAAGCCACTATGGACAGCGACACGCAACTGGGTTTGAACTTCGCGTACATGATTGACCCGCACTGGGGCATCGAACTGCTGGCGGCCACCCCGTTCGAGCATGATGTGAAACTCAAAGGCACGGCCTTGGGTTCTGCGGCCAACGGTAAACTCGGTACCCTGAAACACCTGCCGCCGACCTTGAGCGTGGTGTACTACCCGCTGGACTCGAAGTCGGATTTCCAGCCGTACCTCGGCGCCGGTATCAACTACACCGTGATTTATGACGAACACGTCGGCAGCGAAGCGCAAGCCAAGGGCTGGAGAAATTTCGAGGCTGAAAACTCGTGGGGCCTGGCGTTTCAAGTCGGTGCTGACTACATGATCACCGACAACATCCTGCTCAACGCCCAGGTGCGCTACATCGACATCGACACCCGCGCAACAGTCGAAAACGACTCGCTGGCACCTGGCACACGTGCCAAGGTCAACGTGGACGTGGACCCGTTCATTTACATGGTTGGCCTGGGTTACAAGTTCTAAGCCCCACCACTGTAGGGGTGAAGGACATTCCTGTGGCGAGGGGGCTTGTCGGAACGCCGCATCGCCCCGTTCGGCTGCACAGCAGTCGTAGATCCGACGAACGCGGTGTATCTGAAGATCGGCGCGGATGTTTTTGGGCCGCTTCGCAGCCCAACGGGGCGATGCGGCGTTCCGACAAGCCCCCTCGCCACAAGTACTCTACACAGACCACAAAAAAAGGCGCCTTCCGAGGCGCCTTTTTTATGGCTGTAAAAATCTCAGCGTCCCAGCAGCCGTGCCAGGCCAACACTCATCGGTGTCGGCTCACCGAAGCTAAAGCGCTCCAGCAATCGCTGATTGTTCGCCCGGGAATGGCGGATATCGCCGGAACGCGCCGGGCCGTAGCTGATCGGCGGCAATTCGCCCACCACCGCTTCCAGCGCCTGGAGCATTTGCTTGAGGCTGGTCGCCTGGTTCCAGCCGACATTCACCGCCCCGACTTCAACCTCTGGTTTTTCGATGGCTTGCACCAGCAGGTCGACCAGATCCTCGACATAGACAAAGTCGCGCGTTTGCTCACCATCGCCGAACACGGTGATCGGCAGGCCTTTCTGTGCCCGCTCGCTGAAGATGCTGATCACCCCGGAATACGGCGAGGAGGGATCCTGACGCGGGCCGTAGATGTTGAAGAAACGGAAAATCACCGGTTCCAGTGCATGCTGGCGCCGATAGAAATCGAAGTAGTACTCGCTCGCCAGTTTGTCCGACGCGTACGGCGTCAGCGGCGCTTTAGCGGTGTCTTCATCGATCGACTCACCTTCGCCATTGTTGCCGTAAACCGCCGCACTGGAGGCGAACAGCACGCGTTTGACGCCAGCCTGGCGCATGGCTTCGCAGACATTCAGCGAACTGATGAAATTGCTCTGGTGAGTCTTCACCGGATCATCCACCGAGGCCTGTACCGAGGCCACCGCGGCCAGGTGCGCCACCGCGCTGCAACCGTGCATCGCCTGAGCGACCAGTGCAGCATCGGCGACGTCGCCGACGATCAATTCAAGGTTGGGATTATCCAGCGGCAGGTTGCTGCGTTTGCCGGTGGACAGGTCATCGAGAATGCGCACCGAATGACCCTTGGCGAGCAAGGCATCGGTCAGGTGCGAGCCGATGAAACCGGCGCCGCCGGTGATTAAAACGGGTCCGTCAGCCATGGCGATAAAACCTGTCCAGTAAGCCCGGGAGTGCGGCGCGCCAGGCGCGAGGCTTGATCCCGAACGTGTGCAAAATTTTCTTGCAGGCCAGCACCGCGTGTTGCGGCTCTTCGGCGGCATCCGGACGCGCGGCGTGAGCCTGGGCGGTCGGTGCTTCGATGGCCAGCGGATGCAGGCTGCGTGCTTCGGTCAGGATAGCCTGCCCCAGCGCCAGCGGCGTGGTCGCCTCATGCCCGGCGTAATGATAGGTGCCCCACAGCGGCGCTGCACAATCGAGTTGCTTGAGCACCGAGATGATCACCCGGGCCGCATCGTCGACCGGGGTCGGGTTGCCCCGGCGGTCGTCGGCCAGCAGCAGTTCGTCGGGGGTTTCGGCCCGGGCAAGGAAACGCCCGAGTGTGCCGTCAGGGCTGTCATCGAGCAGCCAGCCGAAACGCAGCAATACGTGCTGTGGGCAGGTCGCGCGAACACTTTGTTCGATGCGCCACAACGCCTGACCGCGCAGGCCCAGCGGCACCGGCTCATCTTTTTCGCTGTAGGCAGTGGCACGGGAGCCATCGAACACGCGATAGCTCGAAGGTTGCAGCAGGACGATGTTGTGATGCTGGCACAGTTCGGCCAGACGCTCGACTGCACGCTCCTGCCCGGCCAGACGTTGCTCGCTGACCGCTTCCGCCTGAAACCAGTCGAAGTAGTAGGCGAGGTTGATCAGCGCGTCCGGGCGGGTGTCGTCGAGCAGTTGCGTCAGGCTCGCGGCATCCCAGCCGTCTTGCGGGGGGCGGGGGGCGAGGAAACCGATGTCTTCCTCCGCACCGAGGCGAATCAGCGCCTGCCCAAGGGCATTTCCGCCGCCCAGTAACATAAGGCGCATTCGCATAGAGTCAGCAGGCCCAGTCTGATTGGAACGATGGCTGTATCGACACGGCCCGGGGGCAATGCCGTTGATAGTTGCCGGAATCGTTGCATTTTGCGGGTTTAGTGCGCAACCGTCATCCGTAAAGTGCAGATCCCCGGGATTTGTGGTGTGGCTACTGGCCCCTTCGCGAGCAAGCCCGCTCCCACACTCGATCTGCAGTGAACTCAATATTTGTGAATGACACAGTTCAAATGTGGGAGCGGGCTTGCTCGCGAAGGGGCCATTGAGGTCGGCAAAGGTCCTAAGCGGTACTTGCATCTTCATCCCCCCACCCGCATAAATCACTTCATGAATCTGCCAATCCCCATGGACAGCGCCCTGGCAGGCTTCCACCCCGCCGTCAGCGCCTGGTTCAGCAGCACCTTCCCGACGGTCACTGCCGCCCAGGCCCGGGCGTGGCCGTTGATTCGTCAGCGCCGCTCGACCCTGATCGCCGCGCCCACTGGCTCCGGTAAAACCCTCACCGCTTTCCTCGCCGTCATCGACGACCTGGTTCACCGGGGCCTGGAAACTGACGCCGGGCTGCCAGACGAAACCCTGGTGGTCTATGTCTCGCCGCTCAAGGCTTTGTCCAACGACATCCAGATCAACCTGCAAAACCCGCTGGCCGGAATCACCGAACAATTACGGACGATGGGCCTGCCCGAATTGCAGATCAACACCGCCGTGCGCAGCGGCGACACCCCGCAGAAAGACCGCTCGGCCATGCGCAAGACCGCGCCGCACATCCTGGTGACCACCCCGGAATCCCTTTACGTGCTGCTCGGCTCTGATTCCGGCCGGCAGATGCTCGGCACTACGCGCACAGTGATCGTCGATGAAATTCACGCCATAGCCGCCAGCAAACGCGGCAGCCATCTGGCCCTGAGCCTTGAACGGTTGCAGGCGCTGTGCGCGGAACCGCTGGTGCGCATCGGCCTGTCCGCCACGCAAAAACCCATCGAAGCGGTGTCGCGCTTTCTGGTCGGCCGCGACCGTCCATGCGAGATCATCGACATCGGCCACGCCCGCCCACGGGACCTGGGCATCGAAGTACCGCCCGTGCCGTTGTCGGCAGTCATGGCCAATGACGTCTGGGAACTGGTCTACGACCGCCTCGCCGCCCTCGCCCGCGAACACCGGACCACGCTGATTTTCGTCAACACCCGCCGCCTCGCCGAACGCTTGAGCCGGCATCTGAGCGAACGCCTCGGCAAAGACTCGGTGGCCGCGCACCACGGCAGCCTGGCCAAAGAGTTTCGCCTGGACGCCGAACAGCGACTCAAGCGCGGCGAGCTGCAAGTGCTGATTGCCACCGCTTCGCTGGAATTGGGCATCGACATTGGCGACGTTGACCTGGTGTGCCAGATCGCCTCGCCGCGTTCGATTTCCGGATTTTTGCAACGGGTCGGCCGCTCCGGACACCAGGTCGGCGGCATGCCCAAGGGCCGCTTGTTCGCCACCACCCGCGACGACCTGATCGAATGCGTCGCGCTGCTCGATTGCGTGCGGCGCGGCGAACTCGACACGTTGCAGATCCCCACCGCGCCGCTGGACGTACTCGCACAGCAAATCATCGCCGAAGTCAGTTGCCAGGAATGGCCGGAGCAAGCGCTGCTGGAGACGTTCCGTAACGCCTCGCCGTATGCCGGACTCGACGAAAAGCATTATCAGGCGCTGCTGCACATGCTCGCCGAGGGTTACAACGGGCGCCAGGGCATCCGCAGCGCTTACCTGCACCGCGACGCCGTGACGCGCACCCTGCGCGGTCGCCGGGGCGCCAAGCTGACCGCCGTGACCAGCGGCGGGACGATTCCGGACAACGCCGACTACAGCGTGTTACTGGAGCCCCAAGGGCTGAACATCGGCAGCGTCAACGAAGACTTCGCGGTGGAAAGCATCGCCGGGGACGTGTTCCAGCTGGGCAATACCTCCTACCGGATCCTGCGGGTCGACACCGGCAAGGTCCGGGTCGAAGACGCTCAGGGACAACCGCCGACCATTCCGTTCTGGCTCGGCGAAGCACCGGGGCGCAGCGCTGAGTTGTCGTTTGCGGTTGCGCGCTTGCAAGCGCATCTGGACGCACTGCTCGGCGCCACACCGGGCAACCTGCAACCGGCCCTCGACTGGCTGACCGACACCCTAGGCCTGAACCTCGCCAGTGCCGAGCAATTGACGGATTACCTCGCACGCGCACGCCTGACCCTCGGCGCCCTGCCGTCACAAGACACGCTGCTGATGGAGCGGTTTTTCGACGAGTCCGGCGGCACGCAACTGATCATCCACACCCCGTTCGGCAGCCGCATCAACCGCGCCTGGGGCCTGGCCCTGCGCAAGCGTTTCTGCCGCACGTTCAACTTCGAATTGCAGGCTGCCGCCAGCGAAGACGCGATCGTGTTGTCGCTGTCCACCAGTCACAGTTTTGAACTCGACGACGTCTGGCGTTACCTGCACAGCAACAGCGCCGAGCACATCCTGATTCAAGCGGTGCTCGACGCGCCGTTGTTCGGCGTGCGCTGGCGCTGGAATACCGGGGTTGCCCTGGCCCTGCCGCGCTACAGCGGCGGTCGCAAAGTGGCGCCGCAGATCCAGCGAATGAAGAGCGAGGACCTGATCGCCAGCGTCTTTCCGGATCAGATTGCCTGCGTGGAAAACCTCGCCGGCGAACGAGAAATTCCCGACCATCCGTTGGTGGAACAGACCCTCGACGATTGTCTGCACGAGGCGATGGACAGCGAAGGCTGGCTGGCGCTCCTGCGGCGCATGGAACGTGGCGACGTGCGGCTGATCAGTCGCGACTTGCCGGCGCCGTCCCCGCTGGCAGCGGAAATCCTCAGCGCCCGGCCCTACACCTTTCTCGACGATGCGCCGCTGGAAGAGCGCCGCACGCAAGCCGTGCTCAACCGGCGCTGGACCGACCCACAGTCGACCGACGACCTCGGCGCGCTGGATGCCGAAGCGATTCAGGCAGTGCGCGATGAGGCCTGGCCGACACCCACCGGCGTCGATGAAATGCACGAGGCGTTGATGAGCCTTGCGTGCATCACCGATGCCGAGGCGCAGGCCAATACGCACTGGCTCGATTGGCTGAACGCTCTGGCCGATAGCGGTCGCGCCAGCCGCTTGCAGATCAATGCCGGGCAATCGTTGTGGCTGGCCCTGGAGCGACTGACGTGCTTGCAGGCGATTTATCCACAGGCGATTTTGTTGCCGGAGCTGCAAGCGTTACCCGGGTTCGATGAAGCCTGGGCGCCCGAAGAAGCCATCGTTGAAGTGATCCGCGCTCGGCTCAGTGCGTTCGGACCATTGCCACTCACCGCGATTGCCGAACCGCTTGGATTGGCGGCCAATCAGGTCCCCCAGGCCTTGGCGCAACTGGAACGCGAAGGTTATGTGTTGCGCGGCCGGTTCACGCCGGGCGCGGGTGATGAGCAATGGTGTGAACGGCATCTGCTGGCGCGTATTCACCGCTACACCGTCAAGCGTTTGCGCCGGGAAATCGAGCCGGTGGCCTTGCAGGACTTCATGCGTTTTCTGTTCGACTGGCAGCACCTGTCGGCAGCGACTCAAGGCCAGGGCAGCGCGGTTTTGCCGGCGATCGTCAGTCAGTTCGAAGGCTATCCCGCCGCGGCCTCGGCCTGGGACAGCGACATCCTGCCGGCGCGGATCAAAGACTATTCGCCAAGCTGGCTGGACGATCTGTGCCGCAGCGGCAAACTGGTCTGGACTCGCCTGACCGCTCACAACAAAAGCGCCAGCACGGCCCTGCGCAGCACGCCGATTCTGCTGCTGCCGCGCAGCCAGGTCGGCTTGTGGAGCAGCTTGACCGAGCAGACAGCGGTCAGCGAACTGTCACCCAAGACTCAAAAGGTCCACGAAGCGCTCAGCCAGCACGGCGCGCTGTTTTTCGATGAGCTGATTCACGAAGCTCATCTGCTGCGCTCGGAACTGGAAATCGCCTTGCAGGAACTGGTCGGCGCCGGGCTGGTGAATGCCGACAGCTTCGCCGGGTTGCGGGCGCTGATCACCCCGGCCAGCAAACGCCAGAATCGCAGCAGCCGACGCGGGCGCGGAGCGTTTGTCGGCGGCATGGACGATGCCGGGCGCTGGGCCTTGTTACGCCGCGGACCGCCCGCGCCGGTTGTTGATAACCAACGTCCGGCGCCCACGCCTGTCGAAACGCTGGAACACATCGCCATGACCTTGCTGCGACGCTACGGCGTGGTGTTCTGGCGTTTGCTGGAACGGGAGGCGGATTGGCTGCCGAGCTGGCGCGAATTGTTGCGCACCTTTCATCGACTGGAGGCGCGGGGCGAGATACGCGGCGGGCGGTTCGTCAGTGGTTTGGCCGGTGAACAATTTGCGTTGCCGGAGGCCATTCCACTGTTGCGCGAAGTACGTCGGCGACCGCATGACGGGAGTTTGATTGCGGTGTGCGGGGTTGATCCGCTGAACCTGGCCGGGACGCTGTTGCCGGGGACAAAGGTGCCGGCGTTGGCGAGTAATCGGCTGGTGTACCGCGATGGGTTGCCGGCAGCGGCGGAGATTGCCGGCAAGCCGTATTTTTGGCTGGAGCTGGATCAGGCATCGAGTGCTGAGTTGCACAACAAACTGATCCGGCATTGAGGGTGTCCGTGCGGGTCTCTTCGCGAGCAAGCCCGCTCCCACATTGGATCTCGGTCGTTCACAAATACTGTGTTCACTGCAGAACAAATGTGGGAGCGGGCTTGCTCGCGAAGAGGCCATCAGCCCCAACACAAATCACTGGGTCCTAGGCTGATCCGTCAGCAACACCGCCGAATGCTCCTGCGCCAACTCGTCATCTCCATCCACCTGCCGCTGCGGCATAAAAACCTGCTGTGGATAAGTCTGCGCGAAATGCACCCACGGGCTGTTATCCACAAGCTTTTTCAAACGCTGGTTAAACGCCCGGCTCACCGCATATTGCCCGCCCGACACGGTACGGAACTGCGCCGTCAGCACCACGCCATTGAGGTCCATTTTGTCGACCCCGAAGACGTCGAGCGGCCCTTGCAGGTTGTACTTGAGAAACGGATCGTCGCTGATCGAATGCCCGGCCTCGCGGATCAGTTCAATCGCCTTGTCGACATCGGTGTCGTAGGTGAACTGCACCGAGAAAAACGCGTAGGCAAACTGCCGGGATTGGTTGGTCACAGCCTTGATCTGGCCGAACGGCACCGAGTGCACAAAGCCCTTGCCATCACGCAGGCGCAGGGTGCGGATGGTCAGGCCTTCGACCGTGCCGGCATGCCCGGAATCGAGCACCACCCAATCACCGATCGACAAGGTGTCTTCGATGATGATGAACAGCCCGGTGATGACGTCCTGCACCAGTTGCTGGGAGCCGAAACCGATGGCCAGCCCCACCACCCCGGCACCGGCCAGGAACGGCGCGACGTTGATCCCAAGGTTGGCCATGGTGGTGATCGCACAGATCACCACCAGCAGGATTTTCATCGCATTGCGCAGCAGCGGCAGGATGGTTTTCACCCGTGTACTCGGCTGGCGTGCGGAGCGTTTGTTGACCGGTGGTTTCAAGGCTTCCTGAATCGCCGTGTCGAGCACCACCCAGACCATCCAGGTCACCAGGAAAATCAGGCCGATGCGGCTCAGCGAATCACTGATCGCGCGTCCGACCGTGTTGCTCATCGCGAATTCCAGGAGTGACACGCCCCAGATTCGTCCCAGGATGTCGATGAACACAATCGCCATGCCGATCCGCAGCAAAGCGTGTGACAGGCTCAGGAAACGCTCTTTATAAGCATTGCTGCGCCGCGCCGCTTGCTCGCTGCGGGTCTTGAACAGGTGATGCAACGTGGTGCTGAGAAACACCGTGGCGATCAACAACACGGTGGTGAACAGCGCGCTGCGCAGCACCTGCTGATTGTCATCGCTGATGCTGATCAGGTTCATGACCGAGACCATCACCATCAACAGAATCGGCCAATACCACAGCCCCGAAAATATCCGCAGCGTCTCGCGCAGTGCCGGCTGTTTGAGGCGCTGGGCCAGCGGCAGAATGCGGATCAGGTGCGCGACCGGGCGGCGCATCTTGATCACCAGCAGACCAAAGGAAATCGAAGCCCCCAAACCGGTAAATACCGCGATGCTGCTGGTCAGGTTATTACCCAATTGGTGGGCGATCTGCGGGCTGGTCAAGGCATCGCTGAGCGCGACCAGAAAGCCGATGCCAAACAGCGGGCGCGGGGTGTAATTGCGAAGGATCTGCACCGCCCGACGCTTGTGCCCGGTGTTGAACAGGACCACCAATGTGAGCACCAGCGAAGCAGCGAATATGCCGCTGCTGGTGGCATAGGCGAAACACAGCGCCAGCGCCCGACCGGCGGACACCGGCAGGTAGTGGCTGACCGCAATCGTCAACGGCAGGCTGATCAGCGCCGGCAGGCTGAATGGCAACAGATAACCGAGCACCGCCCGGCCGCGTTCACGGGTGAGCAGCAAGCGATGTTGGCTCAGCCGAGTGGCGAGCATCCCGCCGAGCAGCCAGAGCATCGCAAAGACGCTCATCCATACACCGGACAAAATCAGGAAATCACCCGCCACACTCCAGCTGGAACGCGCCGAGGGATGATTGACCAGTTGATCCACTTCGTCCGCCGCACGGTCTGCGCGCAGACGCCAGGCGTCGACCAGGTCTTCGTTGAGATCGAGTTTGCTCTCGACCTGATCGATGCTCGAACTGATCGCCCCGAGCAAACCACCCTGGACCAGCGGCTCCGGGTGAGCCGCAGGCGTCGCGGCGGTGCTGGTTGCAGGCAGGCCCGGCAGCGTGGCCGCGTGCAGCCCGAGGCTGCAAGTGAACAGAAATAGCGCCAGCGATATCGCAGTCTTGAACTTGAGCAAAACGGGAAGCTCCGTCAAAAAAGGCTGTAAGAGACTGATCGAAAAATAGCGGGCAAGTTCGGTTTTGGCCGCGGGATAAAAGGACTACGCAACCCCTGTGGGAGCGAGCCTGCTCGCGAAGTGGGAGTGACAGCCAACATTAATATTGCCTGACACACCGCTTTCGCGAGCAGGCTCGCTCCCATCTAGAACTGTATAGCACCGTGGATATTTGACCTTAACGCAAATATCAAATGCTCCTCCCTGTATTTTTCCGCACAACCGCAACCCCGACACTGCGCTCCATTCACTCAAACCCACCGGAGTTGCAGTCATGCCCATTGCCTTGCTCGCGCTGACGCTCAGCGCCTTCGCCATCGGGACGACCGAGTTCGTCATCGTTGGCCTGTTACCCACCATCGGCGCCGACCTTGGCGTCAGCCTGCCGTCCGCCGGCCTGCTGGTCAGCCTCTACGCCCTGGGCGTGGCCATCGGCGCCCCGGTGCTGACGGCCTTGACCGGCAAAGTCCCGCGCAAAATGCTGCTGCTGTCGCTGATGGTGCTGTTTACCCTCGGCAACCTGCTGGCCTGGCAAGCGCCGAGCTACGAGTCGCTGATCATTGCGCGGATCGTCACCGGCCTGGCCCACGGGGTGTTTTTCTCGATTGGCTCGACCATCGCCACCAGCCTGGTGCCCAAGGAAAAAGCCGCCAGTGCGATTGCCATCATGTTCACCGGACTGACCGTGGCGCTGGTCACCGGCGTGCCGTTGGGGACCTTCATCGGTCAGCATTTCGGCTGGCGTGAAACCTTCCTCGCGGTGTCGGCCTTGGGCGTGATCGCCTTCATTGGCAGCCTGATCTACGTCCCCAAAAACATTGCCCACAGCAAACCCGCTTCGCTGTTGCAGCAATTGCAGGTGCTCAAGCAACCACGCCTGCTGCTGGTGTACGCCATGACGGCGGTGGGTTATGGCGGGTCGTTTATCGCGTTCACCTTCCTGGCGCCGATTCTTCAGGACATTTCCGGCTTCAGCGCCGGCACGGTCAGCCTGGTGCTGCTGGTCTACGGCGTTTCGGTGGCCGTGGGGAACATCTGGGGCGGTAAACTGGCGGACAAACGTGGCCCGATCAGCGCGCTGAAAATCATCTTCGCCTTGCTCGCCGCCGTGCTGTTCGTGCTGACGTTTACTGCCGGCAATCCATGGCTGGCGCTAGCCACGGTGCTGGTCTGGGGCGCCGTCGCCTTCGGCAACGTACCGGGCCTGCAAGTGTATGTGGTGCGTCAGGCTGAACATCACACGCCGCAGGCAGTGGACGTGGCGTCCGGGCTGAACATCGCGGCGTTCAACCTCGGTATTGCCGGTGGTGCGTGGGGTGGCGGGTTGATCGTTGCGCACATGGGGTTGATTCATACCGCGTGGATCGGCGGTCTGGTGGTGTTGGTGGCCTTGGCGCTGACGGCGTGGAGCGGTCGGCTTGATCGGTTGGGGCCGGTGTATCAAGGCTCAAGCCGAATTGTCGCCGGGCACTGATTACCCCCCTGCTCGCGAAAGCGGTGGTTCAGTCGCCGAAAATGTTGACTGACACTCCGTCTTCGCGAGCAGGCTCGCTCCCACATTTGATTTCTGTGAGGCCGTACCGTCTGCCGTACCGTCTGCCGTACCGTCTGTAGCCCCGTCGAAACTTTCTCGCCCGCCAGGCAGTCATCCAAAGACAGGGCTGTCCGAGGACCATCAGGCGGGAGGCGACATGGCGGCGATTCATATCGGTATTTCAGGCTGGCGCTATGCGCCGTGGCGGGGGGATTTCTACCCGAAGGGGCTGACCCAGAAACGCGAATTGCAATTCGCCTCGCGGGCGGTCAACAGCATTGAAATCAATGGATCGTTTTACGCCTTGCAACGGCCGGAACGTTACGCCGAGTGGTACGCCGACACCCCGCCGGGCTTCGTCTTCAGCGTCAAAGGCCCGCGCTTCATTACACACATCAAACGCCTGCGGGATGTCCATCATCCATTGGCCAACTTCTTTGCTTCAGGCGTGCTGGAACTCAAGGAAAAGCTCGGCCCGATCCTCTGGCAATTCCCGCCCAACTTCAAATTCGATGCCGATGTGTTCGAAAGCTTCCTTGAACAATTACCCCACAACGCCCAACAAGCGGCCGCCCTCGCCCGCCAGCACGATTCGCACGTCAACGGCCACGCCAGCCTCAAGGCTCACCAGAAACACCCCGTGCGTCATGCCGTGGAAATCAGGAACGAAAGCTTTGTCGACCCGGCGTTCATCCGCTTGCTCAAACGCTACAACGCTGCATTGGTGATCGCCGATACGGCGGGGAAATGGCCGTACCGCGAAGACCTCACCAGCGATTTTGTCTACCTGCGCCTGCACGGTGCCGAAGAGCTCTACGCCAGCGGCTACACCCCGCAGGCGCTGAAGCGCTGGGGCGACCGGATCGACGCTTGGGTGCATGGCCAGCAACCGTCGGACGCACACTTGATCGCACCTCGGCTAAAGCCCAAGGCGCGCAAATCCCGCGAGGTGTTCTGCTATTTCGATAACGACATCAAGGTCCGCGCACCCTTCGATGCGCGGCACCTGCTTGAACGCTTCCATCTCGACAACGAACTCGCCACCGCTCCCGGTGAGCCAGCAGCCGAAGGCGTGCTGCCATGAATATTCCCGAGCCGCTCGACGCAGCGGATGAGCCGTCCCCGACCCTCACCGCCGTACGCCGCTTCACGGTGCTGACGGTCAACACACACAAAGGTTTTACCGCGCTGAACCGGCGTTTCATCCTGCCGGAGTTGCGTGAAGCGGTGCGCAGCGTGTCCGCCGACGTGGTGTTTTTGCAGGAAGTCCACGGCGCCCATGAGCAGCATCCGATGCGCTACAGCAATTGGCCGGCGATGCCGCAGTACGAATTCCTCGCCGACAGTTTGTGGCCGCAGTTCGCCTATGGCCGCAACGCGGTCTACCCGGCGGGCGATCACGGCAATGCGCTGCTGTCGAAATTCCAGATCATTCGCCATGACAACCTGGACGTGTCGATCAGCGGCCATGAAAACCGCGGCCTCCTGCATTGCGTGCTGCGCCTGCCCGGCGACGGCCAGGAAATCCACGCCATCTGCGTGCACCTGGGACTGCGTGAAACCCATCGCACGGAACAACTCAAGTTGTTGAGCCGACGTTTGGCAGAGTTGCCGGATGATGCGCCGGTGATCGTCGCCGGGGACTTCAATGACTGGCGCCAGCGCGCCGATGTGCTGCTCAAGCCGTGTGGCCTGCGCGAAGTATTCGCCGAGCATCACGGCAAACCGGCACGCAGTTTTCCGGCGCGATTGCCGGCGCTGCGACTGGACCGCATCTACGTGCGCAACCTCAAGGCCAGTCGCCCGCAAGTGTTGGCCGCTCGCCCTTGGTCACACCTTTCCGACCACGCACCGCTGTCGGTGGAGATCGAACTATGAGCATCCCGTCGATGGAAGAAACACGCGTGGAACACGTGTCTGCCCAGCCGACCACCGGCGAACCCGGCGTGGTCGATGTCGACTACGGCTGGCAAGGCAACAACCGGGTCGAGTTGCTGGAAAACGGTGAAGCGTATTTCCCGAGGGTGTTCGAGGCCATGCGTCAGGCCACCACGGAAATCCTCCTGGAAACCTTCATCGTGTTCGAGGACAAGGTTGGCAACGAGCTGCAGCAGGTGCTGATCGACGCGGCCCGGCGCGGGGTGCGGGTCACCGCCAGTCTCGACGGCTTTGGCTGCGGCGAATTGAGCACCGGATTCCTCGCCGCGTTGAGCGAGGCCGGCGTGCACATCCAGATATTCGATCCGGCGCCGAAGCATCTGGGCATTCGCACCAACTGGTTCCGCCGCCTGCACCGCAAGATCGTGGTGGTCGACGGCACGATTGCCTTCATCGGCGGGATCAACTTTTCCGCCGACCATTTGGGCGACTTCGGCCCCGAGGCCAAGCAGGATTATTCGGTTGAGGTGCAAGGCCCGGCGGTAGCCGACATTCATCACTTCGCGCTGCTGCAATGCGGGCGCCCGGCCCGCGCCAAATACTGGTGGCAACGACGCCGGCAGAGGCGCTCGGAATTGGCCTTCAACGATCATGACGGTCAGGTTCGGCTGGTGTACCGCGACAACGGCGACCATCGCACCGACATCGAGGAGGTTTACCGGCTGGTGCTGCGCAGCGCCAAGCATCGGGTGGTGATCGCCAACGCCTACTTCTTTCCCGGTTATCGCTTGCTGCGCGAGATCCGCAACGCGGCGCGCCGTGGCGTCGATGTGCGGCTGATTCTGCAAGGGCAGCCGGACATGCTGGTGGCCAAGCTCGCGGCGCGCATGACCTATGACTATCTGCTCAAGTCAGGCGTGCAGATCCACGAGTATTGCGAGCGACCGCTGCACGGCAAAGTCGCGCTGGTCGATGAGGACTGGAGCACCGTCGGCTCCAGCAACCTCGACCCGCTGAGCCTGTCGATGAACCTGGAAGCCAACGTGCTGATCCGCGACCGTGCGTTCAACCGCACGCTGTTCGAACGCCTTGAACACCTGAGCGACAACCACTGCAAAGCGATGTCCGTCGAAAAGGCCCCGCGCGGACGCATCTGGCACATGACGGTCGGCTTCCTGGTGTTTCACTTCCTGCGGCATTTCCCGGCGTGGGCGGGTTGGCTGCCGGCCCACAAGCCGCGCCTGAAACCCTTTAGCCAAGAGAACGGGAGTGATCACCATGTCCCGCGCTGAAGCTCATTCGACCCCACACACCGAGCACCCGGCGAAAACCCGTTGGAGCCGTTGGAAGCGTCCCTTGACGATATTGTTTTTCCTCGCACTGATTGTCTTGTTGACGATGCTCGCCCAGCGCCTCGAATGGAATGAAGTGTTCGACACCCTGGCCGATTTCAAAGTACGCACACTGGTCATCGCCTCGGGGCTGACGCTGGTCAGTTTTCTGGTGTACGCCTGTTTCGACCTGATCGGCCGCACCTACATTCGCCAGGACCTGACGTGGAAACAGATCCTCCCTGTCGGGATCATCAGCTACGCCTTCAACCTCAATCTGAGTGCGTGGGTGGGCGGCATCGCCATGCGCTATCGGCTGTATTCACGGCTGGGCGTGAGCAAGGGCAACATCGCAAAAATCCTCGGTTTGAGCCTCGCGACCAACTGGTTCGGCTACATGGTGATTGCCGGCGCAGTGTTCAGCAGCGGCCTGGTGCGCATGCCGCCCGGCTGGAAACTCAGCAGCGGCGCATTGCAAGGCGTGGGTGTTTTGTTGCTGCTGGTGAGCGCGGGTTACCTGGCCGCTTGCCGGTTTTCCAAGCGTCGGGAGTGGGCGATTCGCGGGGTGGAAATCAACCTGCCATCGCTGCGCATGGCGGTGCTGCAACTGGCCCTGGGGGCGTTGAACTGGTCGTTGATGGCGGCGGTGATTTTTACCTTGCTGCCGAGCAAACTGGACTATCCGTTGGTGCTGGGGGTGTTGCTGATCAGCGCCATCGCCGGGGTCATCACGCATATTCCGGCGGGGCTTGGGGTGCTGGAGGCGGTGTTTGTGGCGCTGCTGCAACATGAAGTTTCGCGGGGGAGCCTGGTGGCGGGGTTGCTGGCGTATCGGGCGATTTATTTCATCCTGCCGTTGTTGATTACGTTGGTGATGTATCTGGTGGTGGAGGCCAAGGCCAAGTCGTTGCGGATCTCGAAGAAACCTTCTTGAGGAATGTGGTGAGTCGAAGGATACCTTCGCGAGCAAGCCCGCTCCCACAGGTTGATCGCGGTCAAAATGTGGGAGCGGGCTTGCTCGCGAATGGTCGAAAGGACACTGCAAATCTCAGCTGGATTGAATAATGCTCAACCGCTCACCCACCACCATCTCGGTAATCCAGTCCACCAGAATCGAGGTGTACGCCTGCTGCGAAACCGGTTCGCTCAAAGCGTGATCGGCGCCGTCGATAATCCGGTGGGTCAGCGAGTGGGTCTGCTGACACGCCGCGCGATAACTCATGATGGCTGCGTGAGGCACGTAATCGTCAGTCTCGGATTCAACCAGCAGCACATCACCGGTGAACTGCGAGCAGGCATGCAGTGCGCGGTTGCTGTCGGCGCGGATCAACGTGCTGCGGTAATCGCGCAGATCAGCCTTGTCCAGCTCACGCTTGGGCGTGTGCCACTGATCGTCGCGATACAGCGCCGGCACCCGCAGCGCCAGCCAGCGCACCGGACGTAATGACGTCAGGATCGCGGCCAGGTAACCGCCATAACTGGTGCCGACCACGGCGACGGCCGACGTGTCGAGCGCCGGGTGCGCGAGCAGCCGGTCGTACGCCGCCAGCAGGTCGCGCAAGTTGTCTTCACGGGTGACCCGCGTCAGCGGGATTCCGGTGCCGCCGGTGTGACCGCGCAAGTCGAACGTCAGGCACACGCACCCAAGACCGGCGATGCCTTTGGCCCGCTCCAGGTCCCGCTCCTGGCTGCCGCCCCAACCGTGCACGAACAGCACGCCGGGGACCTTGGATTTGGGGCTGAGAAAAGTCCCGCTCATCTGTTCATCGTCAATGTCGATCTGAATGGTTTCGCTTCTAGCCGTCATAGGATTTGACCGTTACGTACTTGAGAAGAAAGTCACTGTTTTCCGCCGGTCCGCGATACACCTCGATGGCGTCCGCCGGCAGCGGTTGATCGATGTAGGTTTCGACGGATGACACGCGAATCGCGCGCATCCGTGGATCGTTGACGAAGCTCTGCAATGCGGCCACTTCCGCGCTGCTGGCACCGCCCATGCGCCAGGATTGCTCCAACACACCGCTGCGTTGTTTGCCGTTACTGTCCAGGCCTTGGGCAATGTCGTAGTTGCGCCGGGACGCATAGAAACCGGGATAGGCTTCATCGGCGGCGCTGTCAAACACTTGTGCTTGGCGGATAGCCAATCGCACGTCATCAGGCAACGGCAGCTTGAGCAGGTCCTCGTAATAACCCGGCACCACCAGCAGATTGGAGCCGCCGTACACCAGCTCGCCCTGCCCGTCTTCGATCAAGTATTGATCACCGCAGTAACTCAGCACGGTGTCGCCGATAAAACTCTGGCCGACGCTGTGGGTGATCACGTCACTCAGGTCCTGTTCCAACACTACGCCTTCGGTGAACAGTTTGCTGGCATCCGGTCTGGCGAGGATGGCGTCGAACTGGTCGAGGCTTTCAATGACCTCCTGTCCCCGACCGGCGCAGGCATGCACCGGCTTGAGACGGATCGGGCCGTTATAGAGCAAGTGTTCGGCGGCGGGTCGCGCATCGTCGAGGGAGAACACGCTGAGGCCATCCAGCACCACATTGCGCACGCGCTCGGAAAACAACGGTGACCAGCCTGGCGGGGCGTAGGCATTTTTATTGAGCAAACCATGGCTGATGGCTTTGGTGCAGATGAAATCGTGGTCGACGTAACCGCCCCACAAATCTTCCGGCCCTTTGACGCCCATTTGCCGGGCGGCAGCGGCGCCTATCAGGGTCTGCGTCGGCAGTAGGTAGAGATCGCGGCCGTCATGCAGTTTCTGATCAAAACTGCCGCCGTATTTAAGGCCCAGAATCTGCGCCAGCCACCGGGCCAGGGCGCGATTGGTTTCGACTTCATGCTGTGGCGCATCGGGGTGCACGGAATGAGCAACCACCAGTTTTTTGCGGCTTGTTGGGGTCATGCGTCCCCCTTCAATTGGCGCTTGATGAGTGTTGAGGGAAAGGTGCAGAGATCAGGCCAAGCGGTGGGTGCTGCAAACAACTTTTAAATCAGTTAGTTGCAGAAAGGGTAATGGCATCCGGCCTGTTTTATTCTGCACGACCGTCGATTCATCTCCTGCATTTTGCACGATTCAGCTTCACTCACCGTCCTGTGGGAGCCAGCCTGCTGGCGATAGCAAGCTTTCAGCTACATCAATGTTGAATGTGCTGCCCCCATCGCCAGCAGGCTGGCTCCCACAGGGGTTTGAGATGCTACGGCTAGCGGGTTGCAGCCATCGGCGACACACCAAACCTCGTTCGATAATCACTCGGCGCCAGCCCGGTAATTTTCTTGAACGTCGCCCGAAACGCACTCGGGTCCTGATACCCCACGGTCCAGGCAATGTGATCGATGGTGCCGTTGGTGAACTCAAGCATTTCCCGCGCCTTGCCGACCCGCAGGTGCTGGCAGTATTCGGTCGGCTTGAGCCCGGTCGCCGCGCGGAAGCGACGCAGGAACGTGCGTTCCTCCAGCCCGGCCCGCTCGGCCATGGCGGTCAGCGACACATCGGTCGCACCGGTACTTTGCAGCCAATGCTGGACCTTGAGAATCGACGCATCGCCATGGCTGAGAATCGGTGCAAAGTTGCTGCCGCACTCACTGGCGCTGTCACTGTGCTCCACCACCAGAAAGCGTGCGGTGCCGGTCGCAATGCTCGGCCCGAGCAAACGGTCCACCAGGCGCAACCCCAACTCTGACCAGGCCATCAGGCCGGCCGTGGTGATCAGGTCGCCGTCGTCGACAATCGGCGTATCAGCCTTGAGCTTGATCGCCGGGTAACGCTCGGCGAAGGTTTTGGCCGAGCTCCAGTGCGCGGTGGCGCTGCGGCCATCGAGCAGGCCACTTTCAGCCAAGAGAATCGAGCCCACGCAGACGCCACCGAGGGTCGCGCCATTCGCGTGCTGCTGACGAACCCACTGGAGCAACGCATGCGGCACCTGGCCGGCGTAGAAACTGGCGATCGACGGCGGGATCAACACCGCCACCAAGGCCGAGTCCGGCGCCGGATGACTGTCGTAGACCCGAACCGGGGCCTTATCGCCCTCAACCTGCCAATGACTGACCCGCAGCAACGGCAACCGCGCCGACTGGTGCTCGGCGGCGATCCGGTTAGCCACGTCGAACAAGTCCGTCAGCCCATGCACCGCCGCCATCTGCGCGCCCGGATAAATCAGCACGCCCAGTTCGGCGATTGCCCTTTCTGCGTCCATTGTCAGTTTTCCCCCTTCTATTGTCGGTGCGGCCAATCCTCGGTCGGTCCGCCAGGCCCAATACTTCATTCCACACCCAACCAGCATTTCGAGGAAACAGTCATGGCCAAGCAAGCACTCATCGTAGTTGATATCCAAAACGACTACTTCCCACAAGGCAAGTGGCCGCTGGTCGGCGCTGACGCCGCGGCGGATAACGCCGTTCGTGTGCTCAAGGCCTTTCGTGATGCCGGTGATTCGGTGGTGCACATCCGCCACGAATTCACCTCCGACGAGGCACCGTTCTTTACCCCCGGCTCCGAAGGCGCAAAGCTGCACCCCAAAGTGCTCAACCTCGCCAACGAGCCTGTGGTCCTCAAGCACTTCGTCAACTCGTTCCGCGAAACCGATCTGAAATCGATCCTCGATGAACAAGGGATCAAGGAATTGGTGGTGGTCGGTAGCATGAGCCACATGTGCGTCGATGGCATCACCCGCGCGGCGGCGGATTTTGGCTACAGCGTCACGGTGATTCATGACGCCTGTGCCACCCGCGACCTGGAATTCAACGGCGTTACCGTGCCGGCCGCCCATGTTCACGCGGCGTTCATGTCGGCCTTGGGCTTTGCCTATGCCAACGTGGTGTCCACCGATGAGTTCCTGCGTGATTAAACGCGGTAAATGTGCGCATCCCAACCGTCATTAGCGGCCGGGAAACACTTTGAAATACCACAGGGCCCGCCATGCAGCGGGCCTTTTGGTGCATGGCAGAAAAAACTCACGCGTGAGTCATTGATGGCGCTGAGGATTGGGCGTAGGGTTTCTCACGCGTGAGATTTTCACAACGGAGTCACTGCCATGCAAAGCCGCACGAAACCGTCCGCGAAAAAACCATCGAGCTTCTATATGAAGCAGATGCGCGCAGGCCTGGCAGCCGCCGGTTATGTGAAACACGAATCTTGGGTGCTTCCCGAAAACCGAAGCTTGCTCAAGCAGATGGAGCAACAGCTACGCCAACCGATTCTGGCTGGCTCATTCATGTCGGAGAATTACATGAGCGCAGGCAACAACTGGAACATCGATAGCCTCTACAACGCCCTCAAGGCCCTTGATGAGGTGGCTTCGCAAGAGATCACGCTCTCCCTGATCCAGAGCGCCGAACCCAGCCTGAAGCTGGAGATGAACGAGTTTGGCGGTCTGCCGATTCATATCGCCGTCGCCGGTGAGCAGATCATCGTCGACACCGTTCTGGTCGACGTCGAGTCCATCAGCGACGTACCAGCGTTCAACGATGCGGTGCTGCGCAGTCGGGAAATGTTCCCGCTGTCCTCGATCGGTATCGAGTCCATGCCCAACGGCCAGGTCGTTTACAACATGTTCGGCGCGCTGAGTTCCGACTCCAGCCTGACCAACGTGGTGACCGAGGTGAAAACCCTCGTCGACAACGTCCAGCGTGCCATCGAAGCCTTCGAACGCTTCTTCAAGTAATTATCAGGAAAGGAAGATCCAATGACTCAGTCCATCTGGAGCAAATTGTTCACCGCACTGCGCGGCGGCGCCACTGAAGTGGGCGAATCCATCGTCGACCAGCAGGCCCTGCGCATCCTCGACCAGGAAATTCGCGATGCAGACAGCGCGCTGGCCAACGCCAAGCGTGAGCTGGTCACCATCATGGCCAAGCACAAACTGTCGGCCGACCGCGTCAGCGAGTACAACGCCAAAATCAAGGACCTGGAATCCAAGGCTGTTGCCGCCCTGAACGCCGGCCGTGAAGACCTGGCGATGGAAGTCGCCGAAGCGATTTCGACCCTGACCAACGAACTGGATGTCGAGCAAAAGCAGGCCACCGAATTCGGCGGTTACGCGGAAAACATGCGTAAAGACATCACCAAGGCCGAAAACCGCATCAAGAGCCTGCGCCAGCAAGTGGACATGGCCAAGGCCCGCGAAAGCGTACAGAAAGCCCAGGTCAGTGCCTCCATCGCCAGCGGCGGCGCCAACGGCAAGCTGGAAACTGCCGTCGGCACCCTGAACCGTTTGCAGGCCAAGCAGCAGCAACGCGCCGCTGAACTGCAAGCGCAGGACGAACTGGCCGACGCCTCGACCGGTACCGACCTGGAACGCAAACTGCGTGACGCCGGCATCACGCCGAACGAAGGCAGCGCCAATGCGATCCTGGAACGTCTGAAGCAAAAATCGGCCGAGTAACCGACTCGGTAACCTGTGGGAGCGGGCTTGTTCGCGAAGGCAATCTATCAGTCGGCATTTTTGCTGACTGACACACCGCCTTCGCGAGCAAGCCCGCTCCCACAATGGATTGTGTTTCAGCTTTGTCGAGTAGAGGTCAAGGATGGATGCCCTGAAGGGTTTCAAGCTAATCGCCGGCCTGGCCATCTTCATGGTCGCGCTGCAAGTGATCAACGCGGCGACCGGCTACAGCCTTATGGCCTTCGGCCTGATCCCGCGAACCGTGCAGGGATTGCTCGGCATCGTCACTTCACCGTTTTTACACGCGTCCTTCTCGCACCTGAGTGCCAACCTCGTGGCCTTTTTGGTCTTGGGTACGCTGGTGATGGTGGAAGGGCTCAATCGCTTCATGGCCGTCAGCGCCATCATTATTCTGCTGGGCGGCTCGCTGGTCTGGCTGTTCGGTTTTGCCGGTGTACACATTGGCGCCAGCGGCTGGGTGTTCGGGCTGTGGGCGTACATTCTGGCGCGCGCCTGGTACCAGAAGAGCTGGGGCAATGTGCTCACCGCGGGCGTCGTGGCGCTGTTGTATGGCGGCCTGATCTTTGGCTTCCTGCCTCGCCGGGGCGTTTCCTTCGAAGGCCATCTGTTCGGGGCCTTCGCCGGATTTATCGCAGCCAAAGTACTGTTATCTGCACCGCGCAGCAGGTTTAATGCTGCCCGGTAAGCGCAGTTGAGCACTCAGGCGCCAACGCAATTACCTCGCAGGAATAAGTACCCCACGGAAGCCAGGGACCCCATGTCGATTTTTCTTTTATTGCGGATGTACGCCTCGTCCCTCTTCCACCGATTCGGCTGGGCGGGCCTGCTGATTGCGTTGGGCGTACACCTGAGCACAGCCTGGCTGGGCCTGGCGTTTCTGGGCGAACACCACCTCACCGCCCCCGCCACGTTCACTTACTTCTATCTCACCACCACGCTGACCGTCGGCTATGGCGATCTCGCGCCACAGACATCGGCCGGACGAATTTTTGTGGCGACCTGGATCATGCTCGGCGGCATTGCGCTGCTGACGGCGGCCATCGGCAAAACCACCAGCAGTGTTATCGATGCATGGAGAAAAGGCATGAAGGGTAAAGGCGATTTCACCGGCAAGGTCGGCCATACCGTGCTCATCGGCTGGGAAGGCGCGTCCAGCGAGCGGGTCATTGAACTGTTGCTGGCAGACGAAACCTCGAACGACAACCTGATCGTCATTTGCGATTGCACCCTCGAAGAAAACCCCATGCCGGGCAAGGCAGAATTCATCAAAGGTGAAAGCCTGTCTTCCGCTGCATTGTTGCTGCGTGCAGGCGTTCCCGGCGCCGAGCGCGTGCTGGTGCGCACCCCGTCAGACGATTTGACCCTGGCCACCGTGCTGGCGGTCAATCAACTGAAACCGGTCGGGCATGTGGTCGCACACTTCAATGAAAGTGAAATCGCCGCGCTCGCCAGCGCGTATGCACCCAGCCTGGAATGCACTTCAAGCATGGCCATCGAGATGTTGGTGCGCGCCTCCCAGGACCCCGGTTCGTCAGTGGTCATCAACGAATTGCTGTGCGTAGGTGAAGGCGCCACTCAATACCTGATGAAACTGCCCGACACCTATGAGGCGACTTTTGGCGATCTGTACGCGCAAATGAAACAGCGCCACAACGCCACCCTCATCGGCTATCGCGCCAAAGGCGCGCAGCAACCTTCAATCAACCCGCCCTGCGCCACACGCGTTCAGGGCGGCGAACTCTTTTACATTGCCTCCACTCGCCTGAAGGAGATCTCCAATGGGATGGTTTAAACAGTTGATGGGGCTTGAGGCTCCGAACACGGCAACAAACACCCCGTCGAAATGGACCGCCAACGACACCCCGCCACCCGCCACTGGCCCGCTGGGCCTGGCCTTGGGCAAAGGGGTGATGTTCGACACGACGCTGAAGTTGTTGCTCGACGGCAACTCCACGGTGACGATCCCTGGCTCCCAGCAAATCTGGAGCAATGGCACCATCGATCTCGGGCAGTCGACCTGGCTGTCGCGCTATTACATGAACGACGAAGAGTACTGGCTGCAAGTGCACACCACCGGCGATATCGCCGGCCAGGTCGAGTCGGTGATCCTGTTCAATTACCTCAGTTACATCACCATCAGCAGCGAAGCGGAACTGCGTCGGTTGGCCGGTCCGCAAAGCCTGATCGGATTGCCGACCTACATCCACAACGGTGTCGAATACACCCGCGAATGGGGCACCGAAAATGGCCAGACAGAATTGGTGGGATTGAGCGAACAGCTGAAAAATCCGGATGAGTCCTACAGCATCGAGCACCGTTCCATGTTGTACGCCCGCGAAACCGGCCTGACCGATCGCCGGGAATTCCTGCTGTTCTCCGTCGAAGAAGACGCCGAAGGTACCATCAGCTTGAGTACGTCGCTGGGCGTCTCGCTGTACACCACCGACCTGAATACTTTTTAACAAGGAAGCCGTCCATGCTAGAAGCACTCTCCATCTCCCTGAACCCGGCAGCCGTGCTCGGGTTTTTGTCGTACATCCTCGGCGCCGCCGTGCTGTTCGCGCTGTTCCAGTTCATCTACACCCGCATCACCCCGCACAAGGAATTCGAACTGATCCGTTCGGGCAACGTGGCGGCGGCGATTGCACTGGGTGGCGCGATCATTGGCTTCGCCATTCCCGCCAGCAATGTAATTGCCTATTCGATCAGCCTGCTCGACTTTGTCGTCTGGGCGGTGATTGCCGCGTTCGTGCAACTGCTGGCGTTCCTGATGACCAGCCTGGTGCTCAAAGGCACCTCGGAACGCATCAAGAAAGGTGAAATCGCGGCGGGCATTTATGTAGCGGCAGTGGCCATCAGCGTCGGCATGTTGAACGCCGCGTGCATGACCCCTTCCCAGAACTGATTGCGCAGCGGAGATCCTGATGAAACGAAGCAAGTACGTTCAGCTCTCGCTGGCCGCATCGGTCGCCATGGCGATATCCGGTTGCGGCCCAACGGAAAAAACCTACGCGGTGCAGAAGAAGTACAACTTCCAGTCCGTTCAGCAATGCGCCGATGAAAAGCTCCCGGTGGACGTCTGCTCGGACGCTTACATGACCGCCATGGCCGAACATCGCCGCATTGCGCCGGTGTACGACAACCAGGCCGACTGTGATGCCGACTTCGTCGCCGACTGGTGCCAGCAGGATTCGAACGGCAAGTTCATCCCCCGGCTCGGCGGCTTCGAGCTGAGCGCCGATGGCGAGGTGACGCAGTCCCAGGTCGACGCCGCCAAGGCGCAATTGCCGGCGTCGGAAGCCAACACCGGCGGTTCGGGCTTCTCCACCAGCAGCCTGCTGACCGGACTGTTGATCGGCAACATGCTGAGCAACAACCGCAACAGCTATTACTCGCAGCCGGTGTACCGCTACCGCGACGATCGCGGCAACTACGGCAATTCAACGCTCAGCCAGCGCGTCGCCAACGGTTCAACGTTTGGCCGCTCCAACCAGGCGCGATCCGGCAGCAGCTACAGCTCCACCATCAGCAAGTCGGCCAGCAAGCCGGTTTCTTCCGTTGCCTCGTCGACGTCGCGTGGCGGCTTCGGCAGCAAGGCCAGTGCACGCAGTGGCTGGGGCGGCGGGTCGAGCAGTTAAGGAAACCGGGCCATGAAGAAGATCCATTGCGCAGAGCGTCATGACTGGAAACAGACCGCCGAAGGTCTCGGCTTTCTGTTTCACACCATCGACGACGAACCCTACTGGGACGAGAGCGCGTATTACCAGTTCACGCTCAAGCAGATCGAAAACGATCTGGAAGACCCGACCACCGCGATCCATGAGATGTGCATGGACATGGTCGCCCGGGTGGTGCAGAACGAGGAATTGCTCGAGCGCCTGAGCATTCCCCCGGCGTTCTACGACATGATTCGCACGTCATGGCTCGAAGGCCACCCGCACCTGTATGGGCGCATGGATTTTTCCTACAACGGCACCGGGCCGGCCAAATTGCTGGAACTCAACTACGACACGCCGACCAGCCTGTATGAGGCCGCGGCGTTTCAATGGGGCTGGCTGGAGCAATGCATCGAGCGTGGTCTGCTGCCCAAGCAGGCTGACCAGTTCAACAGCATCGACACCAAACTGCATCAGGCCTTCGCCCAGTTGCAGTTGAAGCAGCCGTTCTATTTCGCCTCGATGAAACACTCGGTCGAAGACAAGGGCACCACCGACTACCTGCGTCTGGTCGCGGAAAAGGTCGGCATCGAATCACGGCACATCGACATCGAAGACATCGGCCTGACCAGTGACGGACGCTTCGTCGACCTTGAGGATCGCTGGATTCCTCACCTGTTCAAGCTGCACGCCTGGGAGTTCATCTTCCACGAGCCCTTCGGCACCGCGATTGCCCAGTGTGATACGCAGTTTTTTGAGCCCGCGTGGAAATCCATTATTTCCAACAAGGGCATCCTGCCGTTGCTGTGGGAATTCAACAAAGGTCACCCGAACCTGCTCGCAGCGCATTTGGACACGGATCCGAACAAAGCCGTGCCCAAGGGCTGGGTGCGCAAACCGTTCTTCTCTCGCGAAGGCGCCAACATCGAGTTGCAAACTGCCGAGGGTCTGATCGTGAAAGAGGACGGCCCCTACACCGATGCGCCGTTTATCCTTCAGGAATTTGCCCCGCTGCCTAAATTTGGCGACAGCTATACGCTGATCGGCTCCTGGGTGATCGGCGATCAGGCGGCCGGGATTGGCGTACGGGAAGACAACAGCTTGATCACCAAGGATTCGAGCCGCTTTTTGCCACACCTGATCCTCGACTGAGGAGCAAATCGCTCATATAACGCCCGATACCGTGTATCGGGCGTGAGGTTGAAACAGGCGTAAACCAGACTCAGGATCCGACAACGACAAGACATACGCCTGAAAAGCCGGATAATGGCGGCCAATTCGTCTAGCCCGTTATTCTGGTAATCCCCCATGGAAATCAAGGTCAACTTTCTCGACAACCTTCGGCTTGAAGCAAAGTTCGATGACTTCACCGTGGTCGCCGATCAACCTATCCGCTACAAGGGCGATGGCTCGGCACCGGGTCCGTTCGACTACTTCCTGGCTTCGTCGGCGTTGTGTGCGGCCTATTTCGTGAAGTTGTACTGCGACACTCGCAGCATTCCCACCGAAAACATCCGCCTGTCGCAGAACAACATTGTTGACCCGGAAAACCGCTACAACCAGATTTTCAAGATCCAGGTCGAGTTGCCGGCGGACATTTCCGACAAGGACCGCCAGGGCATCCTGCGCTCCATCGACCGTTGCACCGTGAAAAAAGTGGTGCAGGCCGGTCCTGAGTTTGTGATCGAAGAAGTCGACAACCTCGACGCCGATGCCCAGGCGTTGTTGATGCCGGCCTCCAGTTCCGAGGCGCACACCTATATCGCGGGCAAGGATCTGCCGCTGGAGCAGACCATCGCCAACATGTCGGCCATTCTGGCGGACCTGGGCATGAAGATTGAAATCGCTTCGTGGCGCAATATCGTGCCCAACGTGTGGTCGCTGCACATCCGCGATGCGCACTCGCCGATGTGTTTCACCAATGGCAAAGGCGCCACCAAAGAAAGCGCGTTGGCGTCGGCGCTGGGCGAGTTTATCGAGCGCCTGAACTGCAACTTCTTCTACAACGACCAGTTCTGGGGCGAAGACATCGCCAACGCGCCGTTTGTGCATTACCCGGACGAGCGCTGGTTCAAGCCTGGCCGTAAAGATGAACTGCCGGCCGAAATCCTCGACGCGTACTGCCTGAAGATTTACAACCGCGACGGCGAACTGCGCGGTTCCCACCTGATCGACACCAACTCGGGCAATGAAGAACGCGGCATCTGCTCGCTGCCGTACGTGCGCCAGTCCGACGGCGAGGTGGTGTATTTCCCGTCCAACCTGATTGAAAACCTGTTCCTGAGCAACGGCATGAGCGCCGGTAACACGCTGGCCGAAGCCCAGGTTCAGTGCCTGTCGGAGATCTTCGAGCGCGCGGTCAAACGCGAAATCATCGAAGGCGAATTTGCCCTGCCGGATGTCCCGGCCGACGTGCTGGCGAAGTACCCCGGCATACTCGCCGGTATTCAGGCACTGGAAGAGCAAGGGTTCCCGGTGCTGGTGAAGGATGCGTCCCTGGGCGGTGAATTCCCGGTGATGTGCGTCACGCTGATGAACCCGCGCACCGGCGGTGTGTTCGCCTCATTCGGCGCACACCCGAGCCTGGAAGTGGCGCTGGAACGCAGCCTCACCGAATTGTTGCAGGGCCGCAGTTTCGAAGGCCTCAACGACCTGCCGCAACCGACGTTTGAAGGGCATGCTGTGACCGAGCCGAATAACTTCGTCGAGCACTTCATCGACTCCAGCGGCGTGGTGTCGTGGCGCTTCTTCAGCTCCAGGTCGGATTACGAATTCGTCGAGTGGGACTTCTCCGGCCAGGGTGAAAACTCGAATGCCGAGGAAGCCGCGACCTTGTTCGGCATCCTCAAAGGCATGGGAAAAGAAGTGTACATGGCGGTCTACGAGCATATCGGCGCCACGGCATGCCGCATCCTCGTACCGGACTATTCGGAAATCTATCCGGCGGACGATCTGATCTGGGATAACACCAACAAGGCGCTGTTCTTCCGCGCAGATATCCTCAACCTGCATCGTCTGGACGAAGAAGAACTGCGATCGCTGGTTGAGCGTCTGGTGGAAAGTGAGCTGGACGACTACACCGACATCACCTCCTTGATCGGCATCGAGTTCGACGACAACACGGCGTGGGGCCAGCTGACGATCCTGGAGCTGAAGCTGCTGATCTATCTCGCCTTGCAGCAATATGAAGAGGCAAAAGAGGCGGTAGAAATGTTCCTGCAGTACAACGACAACACGGTTGAGCGTGGTTTGTTCTACCAGGCGGTCAATGTGGTGCTGGAGATGAAGCTGGACGAAGACCTGGAACTGGAAGACTACGAGGCCAATTTCCGCCGGATGTTTGGCAACGAACGCACCGACGCCGCCATCGGCTCGGTAGACGGCAGCGTGCGCTTCCATGGCTTGACGCCGACCAGCATGAAACTGGAGGGGCTCGACCGGCACCTGCGGTTGATCGACAGCTACAAGAAACTGCACTCGGCACGGGCCAACGTCACCGCTTCATCCCGTTAATAACGCCCACAAAAAAAGCGAAGCCTGATGGCTTCGCTTTTTTTTGTTACTGACTGGATCGCCGCTTTTTAGAACGGGATATCGTCGTCAAAGCTGTCGAAATCCGGAGCTGGCTGAGGCGCGGCCTGCTGCTGTGGAGCCGGACGCGACTGTTGCGGTGCCGACGACTGCTGCGGACGCGGAGCCTGCTGGCGTGGAGCCGGAGCGGACTGCTGGTAGTTGTTGCCCCCGCCTTGTTGGTCGCCCTGTTGTGGACGGCCGCCCAGCAGTTGCATGGTGCCTTGCATGTCGACCACGATTTCAGTGGTGTAACGCTTGATACCGTCTTTTTCCCACTCGCGGGTCTGCAGCTTGCCTTCGATGTACACCTGCGAACCTTTGCGCAGGTATTCGCCGGCGATTTCCGCAACCTTGCCGAACATCGACACACGGTGCCATTCGGTCTTCTCGACCTTCTGACCGGTTTGCTTGTCGGTCCATTGTTCGCTGGTCGCCAGACTCAGGTTGGTCACGGCGTTACCGTTAGGCAAGTAGCGAACTTCGGGATCCTGGCCGCAAGTGCCGACCAATATGACTTTGTTAACCCCACGGGCCATAACGTTCTCCTAGGCTACGCACGCTGCCTCGGGCGGGTTGTTCACCAGGCGCTCGAGGGTGGTGCGATCCAATAGTTCTGTGTCCAATTTGATGTAAATCGCCGCTTCGTCTGCGACGATCACTGCATCTGTTACCCCTACGACGGCCTTCAGGCGCTCAACCAGACCCGCTTCGCGGATCGCCTCGGGCGATAGCGGCAAGCGCAGACTCGTCACGTAGGGAGGTTCGCGCATGGTAACAGCAAAGGCCAGCCAAAGTGCAGCCAGGCCTGCGCATCCCAGGAACACAACCGACAGACCGCCATGCTGGAACATCCAGCCGCCGAGAATACCGCCGAGCGCCGAACCGAGGAACTGGCTGGTGGAATAAACCCCCATTGCCGTGCCCTTGCCGCCTGCTGGTGAAACCTTGCTGATCAGCGAAGGCAACGAGGCTTCCAGCAGATTGAACGCGGTGAAAAACACCACCGTCCCGATCACCAGAGCCCGCAAGCTATCGCCGAACTGCCAGAAGAATAGCTCAGTGAGCATCAGCGTCAGCACCGCGCCCAATAAAACTCGTTTCATTTTGCGTTTCTTCTCGCCGTAGATAATGAACGGGATCATGGCGAAGAAGGAGATCAGCAGCGCGGTGAGGTAGACCCACCAGTGCTGTTCTTTAGGCAGGCCGGCTTTTTCAACCAGCGCCAGGGGCAAGGCGACGAAGCTCGACATCAACATCGCGTGCAACACAAAAATGCCGAGGTCCAGGCGCAGCAGGTCCGGATGCTTGAGCGTCGGGATCAGCGCCTGACGCGCGACACCGGACTCGCGGTGCTGCAACGGCCCGGTGGATTTCGGCACCATGAACATCACGATCACGATACCGAACAGCGCCATGCCGCCGGTGGCAAGGAACAATCCGGACAGGCCGAAGGCACGGGTCAGCAACGGTCCTACGACCATGGCGACAGCGAACGACAGACCGATCGTCATGCCGATCATGGCCATGGCTTTGGTCCGATGCTGCTCGCGGGTCAGGTCTGACAGCAAGGCCATGACGGCGGCGGAAATCGCCCCGGCGCCCTGCAGGATTCGTCCGGCGATAACGCCCCAGATCGAATCGGCATTGGCCGCCAGCACGCTGCCGAGCGCGAAGACGATCAGCCCCAGGTAAATTACCGGACGACGACCGATGCGGTCGGAAATGAAACCGAAAGGAATCTGGAAGATCGCCTGGGTCAGGCCGTAAGCGCCGATCGCCAGCCCGATGAGGGCCGGTGTCGCGCCTGCCAGATCCATCCCATAGGTCGCCAGAACCGGCAACACCATGAACATGCCAAGCATACGGAAGGCGAACACCAGGGCCAGACCGCTTGCTGCGCGGGTCTCGCTGCCACTCATGCGTTCGCTGTGGGGATCGTGCATGGAAAAACCTCATGTGAACCGGCGGCGATTCTACCAGTCCCATCGATTGACAGGGTATATCGCGACGCTTTGACGCGCTCCGCTGACAGACTCTTCATGTAAGACATCAACCCGCTCGTTTGATAGTGTGCATCCATCCAGTATTTGGCCGTATACTCCTACGTTTTCGACGCCCGCCAAGCGAGGCCACTTTGGACAAGATCCTGATTCGTGGGGCCCGGACCCACAACCTGAAGAACATCGACCTGACCCTGCCACGGGACAAGCTGATCGTCATCACCGGCCTGTCCGGGTCGGGCAAATCGTCCCTGGCATTCGACACGCTGTACGCCGAAGGCCAGCGTCGCTACGTCGAATCGCTGTCGGCCTATGCCCGGCAGTTTCTGTCGATGATGGAAAAACCTGACGTCGACACCATCGAAGGTTTGTCGCCAGCCATTTCCATCGAACAGAAGTCGACTTCGCACAACCCGCGTTCGACGGTCGGCACCATCACCGAAATCTACGATTACCTGCGCCTGCTCTATGCACGTGTGGGTATTCCGCGCTGCCCGGATCACGACATTCCGCTGGAAGCACAGACCGTCAGCCAGATGGTCGACCTGGTCCTTGCCCAACCGGAAGGCAGCAAACTGATGCTGCTGGCGCCGGTGATCCGCGAGCGTAAAGGCGAACATCTGTCGGTGTTTGAAGAGTTGCGCGCACAAGGTTTTGTGCGGGCCCGGGTCAATGGCCGGCTCTGCGAGCTGGACGAGTTGCCGAAACTGGATAAACAGAAGAAGCACTCGATCGATGTTGTGGTCGACCGTTTCAAGGTTCGCGCCGATCTGCAACAGCGTCTGGCCGAATCGTTCGAGACCGCGCTGAAGCTGGCGGACGGCATTGCATTAGTTGCGCCGATGGACGACGAGCCGGGAGAAGAGATGATCTTCTCCGCCCGCTTCGCCTGCCCGATCTGCGGCCATGCCATCAGCGAGCTGGAACCCAAGCTGTTCTCCTTCAACAACCCGGCCGGCGCCTGCCCGACCTGCGATGGCCTGGGCGTGAAGCAGTTTTTCGACATCAAGCGCCTGGTCAATGGCGAGCTGACACTGGCCGAAGGCGCGATTCGCGGCTGGGACCGGCGCAACGTCTATTACTTCCAGATGCTCGGGTCGTTGGCGTCTCACTACAAATTCAGCCTGGAAGTGCCGTTCAACGAACTGCCGGCCGATCAGCAGAAGTTCATCCTGCACGGCAGCGGCTCGCAGAACGTCGATTTCAAATACCTGAACGACCGTGGCGACATCGTCAAACGCTCGCACCCGTTCGAAGGCATCGTGCCGAACCTTGAACGCCGCTACCGCGAAACCGAATCCGCTTCGGTGCGTGAAGAGCTGGCCAAGTTCCTCAGCACCCAGCCTTGCCCGGATTGCCGTGGCACCCGCCTGCGTCGTGAGGCGCGGCATGTCTGGGTGGGCGAGAAAACCCTGCCAGCCGTGACCAATCTGCCGATTGGCGACGCCTGTGAATACTTCGGTGTGTTGAAGCTGACGGGCCGTCGTGGCGAGATCGCCGACAAGATTCTCAAGGAAATCCGCGAGCGCCTGCAGTTCCTGGTCAACGTGGGGCTCGATTACCTGTCGCTGGATCGCAGTGCCGACACCCTGTCCGGCGGTGAAGCGCAGCGGATTCGTCTGGCCAGCCAGATTGGCGCCGGTCTTGTGGGCGTACTGTACATCCTCGACGAACCGTCGATTGGTCTGCACCAACGGGACAATGACCGACTGCTGGGCACGCTCAAGCACCTGCGCGACATCGGCAATACGGTGATAGTGGTCGAGCACGACGAAGACGCGATTCGTCTGGCGGACTACGTGGTGGATATCGGCCCGGGTGCCGGCGTACACGGTGGGCATATCGTCGCCGAAGGCACACCGGCCGAGGTCATGGCTCACCCTGACTCGTTGACCGGCAAGTACTTGTCGGGTCGGGTGAAGATCGCCGTTCCGGCCAAGCGCACACCGCGTAACAAGAAGCTGTCGTTGTCCCTCAAGGGCGCTCGCGGCAACAACTTGCGCAACGTCGACCTGGACATCCCGATCGGCCTGCTGACCTGCGTGACCGGTGTGTCCGGTTCCGGCAAGTCGACGCTGATCAACAACACGCTGTTCCCCTTGAGCGCTACGGCTCTCAACGGCGCCACGACGCTTGAAGCTGCGGCACACGACAGCATCAAGGGCCTGGAGCATCTGGACAAGGTCGTCGACATCGACCAAAGCCCGATTGGCCGGACGCCGCGCTCGAACCCTGCCACCTACACGGGGCTGTTCACACCGATTCGCGAACTGTTCGCCGGCGTGCCGGAATCTCGCTCACGGGGTTATGGCCCGGGACGTTTCTCCTTTAACGTAAAGGGCGGACGTTGCGAGGCCTGCCAGGGCGACGGGTTGATCAAGGTGGAAATGCACTTCCTGCCCGACATCTACGTTCCGTGCGACGTCTGCAAGAGCAAGCGCTACAACCGCGAAACTCTTGAGATCAAGTACAAGGGCAAGAGCATCCATGAAACCCTCGAGATGACCATCGAGGAAGCCCGGGTATTCTTCGACGCGGTGCCGGCGCTGGCACGCAAGCTTCAAACGTTGATGGATGTGGGCTTGTCGTACATCAAGCTGGGGCAATCGGCGACCACGCTGTCCGGTGGCGAGGCGCAACGGGTGAAACTGTCCCGCGAACTGTCCAAGCGCGATACCGGCAAGACCCTGTACATCCTCGACGAGCCAACGACTGGCCTGCACTTCGCGGATATTCAGCAACTGCTTGATGTATTGCATCGACTTCGCGACCACGGCAACACGGTGGTGGTAATCGAACACAACCTGGACGTGATCAAGACCGCGGACTGGTTGGTGGACCTTGGACCAGAGGGCGGCTCCAAGGGCGGGCAGATCATTGCCGTCGGCACACCGGAAGAAGTGTCGGAGATGAAGCAGTCTCATACCGGCTTCTACCTCAAGCCACTGTTGGCACGCGACAAGGCCTGAATCACGGCCATGAAAAAGCCCCTGTCACTTTGTCGGTGACAGGGGCTTTTTTGTATCCGGTGCAATCAGGCGTGAGATTGCAGGTAGTTCTCGAGACCGATCAACTTGATCAGACCCATCTGCTTTTCAAGCCAGTAGGTGTGGTCTTCTTCGGTGTCATGCAATTGAACCCGCAACATTTCACGGCTGACATAGTCCTTGTGCTGCTCGCAGAGCTTGATGCCCTTGCAGAGCGCGGCGCGGACTTTGTATTCCAGTCGCAGGTCAGCGGCGAGCATGTCCGGCACGGTGGTGCCGACATCAAGGTCGTCCGGACGCATGCGCGGCGTGCCTTCGAGCATCAGAATTCGGCGCATCAAGGCATCAGCGTGCCCGGCTTCTTCTTCCATCTCGTGGTTGATACGTTCGTAGAGCTTGGTAAAACCCCAGTCCTCATACATCCGCGAATGGACGAAATATTGATCACGCGCGGCCAGTTCGCCGGTCAGCAACGTGTTGAGGTAATCGATTACGTCTGGGTGGCCTTGCATCGCCCTACATCTCCCTGCTTGAAAGTCTGTAGTTTGAACCACGAAGACTGATTGGTCACTCCGCTTGCGCGATAAAAGCGAAGATATTCTGAGAAAAGTGGTTTAAATAACGCAAAAACCGCCCAATCGAGGGCGGTTCTGCTTCTCATTTAGACTTCGTTAAGCTGTACGTTGAGCAGCATTGCGATTGCTTCTCCATACGCCGGATCGGCTTTGTAGAAATGCTGCAATTGACGATCAACCACATCGCTGGAAACCCCGGCCATTGCGCCGGCAATGTTGTTGACCAGCAGCGCTTTCTGCTCGTCGCTCATCAAACGGAACAACGCACCGGCGTGGCTGTAGTAGTCGGTGTCTTCGCGGTGATCGTAACGATCAGCTGCACCGCTCAGTGCCAAGGGCGGCTCCGCATAGCGAGGTGCTTGCTTCGGCGCCTCAACGTAGCTGTTCGGCTCATAGTTGGGGGCCGCACCGCCATTACTGCCAAATGCCATCGAACCATCACGCTGGTAGCTGTTCACCGGGCTGCGAGGCGCATTCACCGGCAATTGCTGGTGATTGGTGCCGATGCGGTAGCGGTGAGCATCCGCGTAAGCGAATACGCGACCTTGCAGCATGCGGTCAGGCGAGAGACCGACACCTGGCACCATGTTGCTCGGACCGAACGCCGCTTGCTCGACTTCAGCAAAGTAATTCAGCGGATTGCGGTTGAGCTCCAGTTCGCCGACTTCGATCAGGGGAAACTCTTTCTGCGACCAGGTTTTGGTCACATCGAACGGATTCTCGTAGTGCGCCGCCGCTTGAGCCTCGGTCATGATTTGTACGCACACGCGCCATTTCGGGAAGTCACCACGCTCGATAGCGCCGAACAGATCACGCTGGGCGTAATCCGGATCGGTACCCGCCAGACGTGCTGCTTCTGCCGGGGCGAGGTTTTTGATTCCTTGCTTGGTTTTGTAGTGCCATTTCACCCAGTGCCGCTCGCCACTGGCGTTAATCAGGCTGTAGGTGTGGCTGCCAAAGCCGTGCATGTGACGGTAGCCGTCAGGAATGCCGCGATCCGAGAACAGGATAGTGACCTGGTGCAGCGCCTCGGGCGAATGCGACCAGAAGTCCCACATCATCTGCGCACTTTTCAGGTTGCTTTGCGGCAGGCGTTTTTGCGTGTGGATGAAGTCCGGGAATTTCAAAGGATCGCGAATGAAGAACACAGGCGTGTTGTTGCCGACGATGTCCCAGTTACCTTCTTCGGTGTAGAACTTCAGGGCAAAACCACGTGGATCGCGCTCGGTATCAGCCGAACCACGCTCACCGCCGACGGTGGAGAACCGTAGGAAAGTCGGGGTTTGCTTGCCGACGGACTCAAACAGCTTGGCACTGGTGTATTCGGTGATGTCACGCGTAACGGTGAACGTACCGTAAGCACCCGAACCTTTGGCGTGTACACGGCGCTCCGGAATGTTTTCGCGGTTAAAGTGGGCAAGCTTCTCGATCAGGTGAAAGTCGTCGAGCAGCAGCGGGCCACGAGGGCCGGCGGAACGGGAATTCTGGTTATCGGCGACAGGAGCGCCACTGGCGGTGGTAAGCGTTTTATTTTGGCTCATGCGATCTTTTCCTTTGTCAGTCTATAACTGCCGGCTAATCGGCTGAGAAGGAGTATTGATCAGCAACGTTACACCTACAAATTCATTAACCTTTCAGCATCGATAGAAAATAACTAACGGTCGCAGCACTTTTCGAGCGCTCACAAAAAACCGGGCACTAGGCCCGGTTTTTCGTTTCAGACTGACGTCTTACTCGGCGGATACAGCTTCGCCGGCAGTAGCACGATCAACCAACTCGACGTACGCCATAGGCGCGTTGTCGCCAGTGCGGAAGCCGCACTTGAGGATGCGCAGGTAGCCACCCTCACGGGTAGCGTAACGCTTGCCCAGGTCGTTGAAGAGCTTACCAACGATAGCTTTCGAACGAGTACGGTCGAAAGCTAGGCGGCGGTTAGCCAGGCTGTCTGTCTTGGCCAAAGTGATCAGCGGCTCAGCAACGCGACGCAGTTCTTTAGCTTTCGGCAGTGTAGTTTTGATCAGCTCGTGCTCGAACAGCGACACTGCCATGTTTTGAAACATGGCCTTGCGGTGCGAGCTAGTGCGGCTCAGGTGACGACCACTTTTACGATGACGCATGGTTCATTCCTTACCAAACACGACGTTCGGTGATTACGACGATCAGGCAGTCGCCTTGTCGTCCTTCTTAAGACTTGCAGGCGGCCAGTTGTCGAGGCGCATGCCGAGGGACAGACCGCGGGAGGCCAGAACGTCCTTGATTTCAGTCAAGGATTTCTTGCCAAGGTTCGGAGTCTTCAACAGCTCTACTTCGGTACGCTGAATCAGGTCACCGATGTAGTAGATGTTTTCCGCCTTAAGGCAGTTAGCCGAACGTACAGTCAGTTCCAGATCGTCAACCGGGCGAAGCAGGATCGGATCGATCTCGTCTTCCTGCTCGACAACCACTGGCTCACTGTCACCTTTGAGATCGACGAACGCAGCCAACTGCTGTTGCAGAATGGTTGCAGCGCGGCGGATAGCCTCTTCAGGATCCAGGGTACCGTTGGTTTCCAGATCAATAACCAGCTTGTCCAGGTTAGTACGCTGCTCGACACGGGCGTTTTCCACCACGTATGCGATACGGCGAACCGGGCTGAACGAAGAGTCAAGCTGCAAGCGACCGATGCTGCGGCTTTCGTCTTCATCGCTCTGACGCGAGTCTGCCGGTTCATAACCACGACCACGAGCTACGGTGAGCTTCATGTTCAGGGCGCCGTTAGACGCCAGGTTAGCGATTACGTGATCGGGGTTAACGATCTCGACATCATGATCCAGCTGAATATCGGCAGCGGTAACCACCCCCGAACCCTTCTTCGACAAGGTCAGCGTAACTTCGTCACGACCGTGCAGCTTGATAGCCAGACCTTTAAGGTTCAACAGGATTTCAATTACGTCTTCCTGTACGCCTTCGATGGCGCTGTACTCATGGAGTACACCGTCAATCTCGGCCTCGACTACTGCACAGCCGGGCATTGAGGACAACAGGATGCGGCGCAGCGCGTTGCCCAGGGTGTGGCCGAAACCACGCTCGAGAGGCTCGAGAGTGATCTTGGCGCGGGTTGGACTGACAACCTGCACATCAATGTGGCGGGGTGTCAGGAACTCATTTACCGAAATCTGCATGGATGCACCTATTTTCTAGCCCTTACTTGGAGTAGAGCTCGACAATCAGGCTTTCGTTGATGTCGGCGGACAGATCACTGCGAGCTGGAACGTTCTTGAAAACGCCCGACTTCTTCTCAGTGTCTACTTCTACCCATTCTACGCGGCCACGTTGGGCACACAGATCGAGAGCTTGGACAATGCGAAGTTGGTTCTTTGCTTTCTCGCGAATCGCGACCACGTCACCAGCACGAACCTGGTAAGACGGTACGTTTACGGTCTGACCGTTAACGCTGACGGATTTGTGCGATACCAGCTGACGGGATTCGGCACGAGTAGAGCCAAAACCCATACGGTATACAACGTTGTCCAGACGGCATTCGAGCAGTTGCAGCAGGTTTTCACCGGTTGCACCTTTCTTGCCAGCAGCTTCTTTGTAGTAGCCGCTGAATTGACGCTCGAGAACGCCGTAGATACGACGGACCTTCTGCTTTTCACGCAGTTGGGTGCCGTAATCGGACTGGCGACCGCGGCGTTGGCCGTGGATACCAGGTGCTGCTTCAATGTTGCACTTCGATTCGATCGCGCGCACGCCGCTCTTCAGAAAGAGATCGGTGCCTTCGCGACGAGCGAGTTTGCATTTTGGACCAATGTAACGAGCCATTCTTTACAATCTCCTGGATTACACGCGGCGCTTCTTCGGCGGACGGCACCCGTTGTGCGGGATTGGCGTCACGTCGGTGATGCTGGCGATCTTGTAGCCACAGCCGTTCAAAGCGCGGACTGCAGATTCACGACCTGGGCCTGGACCTTTGACGTTAACGTCGAGGTTTTTCAGACCGTATTCCAGCGCAGCTTGACCAGCACGTTCAGCAGCTACTTGAGCAGCAAACGGGGTGGACTTGCGGGAACCGCGGAAACCCGAACCACCGGAGGTAGCCCAGGAAAGAGCGTTGCCTTGACGGTCGGTGATGGTCACGATTGTGTTGTTAAAAGATGCATGGATGTGGGCGATGCCATCAACCACTGTCTTTTTAACTTTTTTACGAGGACGAGCAGCAGGTTTTGCCATGATAATTTTCCTGTCGATTCGCGGGGGCGATTACTTGCGGATCGGCTTACGCGGACCTTTACGGGTACGCGCGTTAGTCTTGGTACGCTGACCGCGCACTGGAAGACCACGACGATGACGCAGACCGCGATAGCAACCGAGGTCCATCAAACGCTTGATTTTCATGTTGATTTCGCGACGCAGGTCACCTTCAGTGGTGAACTTCGCCACTTCGCCACGCAGCTGTTCAATCTGCTCGTCGCTCAGATCTTTGATCTTTGCGGCTGGGTTTACCCCAGTCACTGCACAGATCTTCTGTGCAGTAGTGCGACCAACACCATAGATGTAGGTCAGCGAGATAACAGTATGCTTGTTATCTGGAATGTTAACGCCTGCAATACGGGCCATTCAGTGGGACTCCAATTGACAGCTACCTACGCCCCGGAAGCCAAGAAATAGGGCGCGAGATAATATCGCTGTAATAACAAATAATCAACCCGGTAGCGCACTAGCTACCGGGCTTGAAGCACAATCACACTCAGCCTTGGCGCTGTTTGTGACGCGGTTCCGCGCTGCAAATTACTCGAACAACACCTTCGCGGCGAATAATTTTGCAGTTACGGCACAGCTTTTTCACCGATGCACGAACTTTCATCACCAACTCCTCGAACCTTATGGGTACTCAGCGCAACATGCCGCTGCCGTAACCCTTCAGGTTGGCTTTCTTCATCAGGGATTCGTACTGGTGCGAAACGAGGTGCGATTGTACTTGGGACATGAAGTCCATCACAACCACGACGACGATCAGCAACGAGGTCCCGCCAAGGTAGAACGGTACGTTTGCTGCAACCACCAGGAACTGGGGCAACAAGCACACGGCCGTCATGTAAAGAGCACCGAACATGGTCAAGCGGGTCAGAACGCCATCAATGTAGCGCGCAGACTGCTCACCTGGACGGATGCCCGGAATAAAGGCACCGGACTTCTTCAGGTTTTCCGCTACGTCTTTCGGATTGAACATCAACGCCGTATAGAAGAAGCAGAAGAAAATAATCCCTGCACTAAACAGCAGAATATTCAACGGCTGACCAGGAGCGATCGACTGCGAGATGTCCTGCAACCAGCCCATACCTTCAGACTGACCAAACCAGGCACCCAACGAAGCCGGGAACAGCAAAATGCTGCTCGCGAAAATGGCCGGAATAACACCGGCCATGTTCACCTTCAGCGGCAAGTGGCTAGTCTGCGCAGCAAAGACCTTACGGCCCTGCTGACGCTTGGCGTAGTGAACAGCAATACGACGCTGACCACGCTCAATGAACACCACGAAACCGATAATCGCTACTGCCAGCAAACCGATGGCAACCAGGGCGAAGATGTTGATATCACCCTGACGTGCAGACTCGAAAGACTGCCCGATCGCTCTCGGAAGACCGGCGACGATACCCGAAAAAATCAACATCGAGATACCGTTGCCAACACCACGCTCAGTAATCTGCTCACCCAGCCACATCATGAACATCGCACCAGCCACAAAAGTGGATACCGCGACGAAATGGAAGCCAAAGTCACCAGTGAACGCAACGCCCTGCCCTGCCAGACCAATGGACATGCCAATTGCCTGAACGAGAGCGAGGACGACAGTGCCGTAGCGGGTGTACTGGCTGATCTTGCGACGGCCAGCTTCACCTTCCTTCTTCAACTGTTCCAGCTGCGGGCTGACGGCGGTCATCAGTTGCATGATGATCGATGCCGAAATGTACGGCATGATCCCCAGTGCAAAGATGCTCATCCGTTCCAGCGCGCCGCCGGAAAACATGTTGAACAAGCTAAGAATGGTCCCCTCATTCTGTCGAAACAGGTCCGCGAGTCGGTCCGGGTTGATACCTGGAACCGGGATGTGTGCGCCTATTCGGTAGACGATAATCGCCAGGAACAGAAAACGCAGACGAGCCCAGAGTTCAGACATACCGCCTTTGCCGAGCGCAGAGAGAGCACCTTGCTTAGCCATTTATTCCTCGAACTTGCCGCCAGCTGCTTCGATAGCCGCACGCGCACCTTTGGTGGCGCCGATTCCCTTTCCGATGGTGACAGCGCGAGTAACTTCGCCGGACAGCATGATTTTCACACGCTGAACGTTGACGTTGATCACGTTGGCATCTTTCAGGGACTGCACGGTGACGATGTCGCCTTCCACTTTAGCCAGCTCGGACAGACGCACTTCTGCGCGGTCCATGGCTTTCAGGGAAACGAAACCGAACTTCGGCAGGCGACGATGCAGCGGCTGTTGACCGCCTTCAAAGCCTGGAGCAATGGTGCCACCGGAGCGGGAGGACTGACCTTTGTGGCCACGGCCACCGGTCTTGCCCAAACCACTACCGATACCACGGCCCGGACGATGCTTTTCGCGACGGGAACCCGGCGCTGGACTCAGATCATTGAGTTTCATCGATTAACCCTCGACACGCAGCATGTAGTAAGCCTTGTTGATCATCCCGCGATTCTCGGGAGTATCAAGTACTTCTACAGTGTGACCGATGCGACGCAGACCCAGACCCTTAACGCACAGTTTGTGGTTAGGGATGCGGCCGGTCATGCTTTTGATCAGCGTAACTTTAACGGTAGCCATGATCAGAAGATCTCCTTGACGCTTTTGCCACGCTTGGCGGCAATGGATTCAGGAGACTGCATAGCTTTCAAACCTTTGAAAGTGGCGTGAACCACGTTTACCGGGTTAGTCGAGCCGTAGCACTTGGCCAGAACGTTCTGAACGCCAGCAACTTCGAGAACAGCACGCATAGCGCCGCCAGCGATGATACCGGTACCTTCAGAAGCAGGCTGCATGTACACCTTCGAAGCGCCGTGACCGGACTTCATTGCGTACTGCAGAGTGGTGCCGTTCAGATCAACTTGGATCATGTTGCGGCGAGCAGCTTCCATTGCCTTCTGGATCGCAGCAGGCACTTCACGCGACTTGCCACGGCCGAAGCCAACACGCCCTTTACCATCACCAACCACGGTCAACGCGGTGAAAGTGAAGATACGGCCGCCTTTAACGGTTTTGGCTACGCGGTTAACTTGAACCAGCTTCTCGATGTAGCCTTCGTCGCGCTTTTGGTCGTTATTTGACATAACTTAGAACTCCAGCCCAGCTTCACGAGCAGCATCAGCCAGCGCCTTGACGCGGCCGTGGTACTTGAAGCCAGAGCGGTCGAAAGCCACCTGCGAGACGCCAGCGGCTTTAGCACGCGTAGCGACCAGCTGGCCAACCTTAGTGGCCGCGTCGATGTTGCCAGTGGCGCCATCACGCAGTTCTTTATCCAAAGTCGAGGCAGATGCCAGGACTTTGTTGCCGTCGGCCGAAATGACCTGGGCGTAGATGTGCTGCGACGAGCGGAACACGCAGAGACGCACGACTTCGAGTTCGTGCATTTTCAGGCGTGCTTTGCGAGCGCGACGCAGTCGAGTAACTTTTTTGTCGGTCATTTGCTATGCCCTACTTCTTCTTGGCTTCTTTACGACGGACGACTTCGTCCGCGTAGCGCACACCTTTGCCTTTGTACGGCTCTGGTGGACGGAAGTCGCGGATCTCGGCGGCCACTTGACCTACCAGCTGCTTATCGATGCCCTTGATCAGGATATCGGTCTGGCTAGGAGTCTCAGCGGTGATGCCTTCCGGCAGTTCATAATCCACTGGGTGCGAGAAGCCAAGAGCCAGGTTCAGCACTGTGCCTTTTGCTTGCGCTTTGTAACCAACACCGACCAGCTGGAGCTTACGCTCGAAGCCTTGGCTTACGCCTTGGACCATGTTGTTTACCAACGCACGAGTGGTACCAGCCATTGCGCGAGTTTGTTGATCGCCATTGCGAGCAGCGAAACGCAGCTCACCAGCTTCTTCAACGATCTCAACGGACGAATGGATGTTCAGTTCGAGAGTGCCCTTGGCACCCTTCACCGAAAGCTGTTGGCCTGCGAATTTGACTTCGACACCGGCTGGCAGCTTAACGGGGTTCTTAGCGACGCGTGACATGCTTATCCCCCCTTAGAACACAGTGCAAAGAACTTCGCCGCCGACACCGGCAGCGCGCGCAGCACGATCCGTCATCACACCTTTGTTGGTGGAGACGATAGACACACCGAGACCGCCACGAACTTTTGGCAGATCATCGACGGACTTGTACTGACGCAGGCCTGGACGGCTAACGCGCTTCACTTCCTCGATGACCGGACGGCCTTCGAAGTACTTCAGCTCGATGGACAGCAGTGGTTTGATTTCGCTGCTGATCTGATAACCCGCAATGTAACCTTCGTCCTTCAGGACTTTGGCAACAGCTACCTTCAAAGTAGAAGATGGCATGCTTACGACGGACTTTTCAGCCATCTGGGCATTACGGATTCGAGTTAGCATGTCCGCTAACGGGTCCTGCATACTCATGGGCTAGACGCTCCTAATACAAAAAAATTAGCCTTGCGGCTACTACTTGTCGCCGAGCTCTTCCATGCGGAAAAAGCACGGGCTCAGGCGAGCCGGGTATTCTAGACACACCCCACAAATGAATCAAGCCCCAAAAGGGGCTTGATTCAAGTTCAAGGTCACCGGCGGTCAGTATCTTGCGATTCCGAACGCCGAGACTTTGATAGTGCTTACCAGCTGGCTTTAACCAGACCAGGTACGTCACCACGCATTGCAGCTTCACGCAGTTTGTTACGGCCGAGGCCGAACTTGCGGTAAACGCCGTGTGGACGACCGGTCAGGCGGCAGCGGTTACGCATGCGCGAGGCGCTTGCGTCACGTGGCTGCTTCTGCAGAGCTACTGTAGCTTCCCAACGTGCTTCTGGACTTGCGTTCAGATCAACGATGATAGCTTTCAGTGCTGCACGCTTTTTGGCGTACTTGGCAACCGTGAGCTGACGCTTCAGCTCGCGGTTTTTCATGCTCATCTTGGCCATTTTCCTACTCCAATCAGTTGCGGAACGGGAATTTGAAAGCACGCAACAGGGCGCGACCTTCATCATCGTTCTTGGCAGTGGTGGTCAGGGTAATGTCCAGACCGCGGAGAGCATCGATCTTGTCGTAGTCGATTTCCGGGAAGATGATCTGCTCTTTAACGCCCATGCTGTAGTTACCACGACCATCGAAGGACTTGGCATTCAGGCCGCGGAAGTCGCGAACCCGAGGCAGGGAGATCGACAGCAGACGATCCAGGAACTCGTACATACGCTCACGGCGCAGGGTCACTTTGACGCCGATCGGCCAACCTTCACGGACTTTAAAGCCAGCGATGGATTTCCGAGCGTAGGTCACAACGACTTTCTGGCCGGTGATCTTTTCCAGGTCGGCAACAGCGTGCTCGATGACTTTTTTGTCACCGACTGCTTCGCCCAGACCCATGTTCAGGGTGATTTTTGTAACGCGTGGAACTTCCATCACGTTCGAAAGCTTAAGTTCTTCCTTAAGTTTCGGTGCGATTTCCTTCCAGTAAATCTCTTTTAGTCGTGCCATGGTCTTCTACCTAGCAGTGTTCAAGCATCAACCGCTTTTTGGGTCGACTTGAAGACACGAATTTTCTTGCCGTCTTCTACTTTGAAACCAACGCGGTCAGCCTTGTTGGTTTCGCCGTTGAAAATGGCGACGTTAGAAGCGTCCAGTGGAGCTTCTTTTTCGACGATACCGCCTTGTACGCCCGACATCGGGTTAGGCTTGGTATGACGCTTAACCAGGTTCAGACCGCCAATAACCAGACGGTTGTTAGCGAGAACCTTAAGCACCTTACCGCGCTTACCTTTGTCTTTGCCGGCGATCACGATGATCTCGTCGTCACGACGAATCTTTTGCATGTCGGATCTCCTTACAGCACTTCTGGGGCGAGCGAGACGATCTTCATGAACTTCTCAGTACGAAGTTCACGGGTCACTGGCCCAAAGATACGGGTGCCGATCGGCTCTTGCTTGTTGTTCAGAAGAACAGCAGCGTTGCCATCAAAGCGGATAATGGAGCCATCAGCACGACGTACGCCGTGACGAGTGCGGACTACAACAGCAGTCATCACTTGGCCTTTTTTCACTTTACCGCGAGGAATTGCTTCCTTCACGGTAACTTTGATGATGTCACCGATACCAGCGTAACGACGATGGGAGCCACCCAGCACCTTGATGCACATAACACGGCGAGCGCCGCTGTTATCGGCCACATCGAGCATGGATTGAGTCTGAATCATATAATTTCTCCGACCCCTAGTCCTTAGACTTCCACAGCGCGTTCGAGAACATCAACCAGCGCCCAAGACTTGGTCTTGGCCAAAGGACGAGTTTCACGAATAGTGACTTTGTCGCCGATGTGGCACTGATTGGTTTCGTCGTGCGCGTGCAGCTTAGTCGAACGCTTAACGTATTTACCGTAGATCGGGTGCTTTACGCGACGCTCGATCAGTACGGTGATGGTTTTGTCCATCTTGTCGCTGACAACACGGCCAGTCAGCGTACGGACAGTTTTTTCGGCTTCAGCCATGATTACTTACCTGCCTGCTGGTTGAGCACAGTCTTCACGCGAGCGATGTCACGCTTAACTTGCGAGAGCAGATGAGACTGCCCCAACTGGCCAGTTGCTTTCTGCATACGCAGATTGAACTGGTCGCGCAGCAAGCCGAGCAGTTGCTCGTTCAGCTGCTGTGCGGATTTTTCACGAAGTTCATTCGCTTTCATCACATCACCGTCCGTTTAACAAAGGCGGTGGCGAGCGGCAGCTTTGCAGCAGCCAGGGCAAAAGCCTCACGCGCCAGCTCTTCAGAAACACCCTCGATTTCATACAGGACTTTGCCTGGCTGAATCTGGGCAACCCAGTACTCCACACTACCCTTACCTTTACCCATACGAACTTCGAGGGGCTTTTTGGAAATAGGCTTGTCCGGGAATACACGGATCCAGATCTTGCCGCCACGTTTAACGTGACGGGTCAGAGCACGACGCGCTGACTCGATCTGACGAGCGGTGAGACGACCACGAGCTACAGACTTCAGCGCATATTCGCCGAAGCTGACTTTGCTACCGCGCTGTGCCAGACCACGGTTGTGGCCTGTCATCTGCTTGCGGAACTTCGTACGCTTTGGTTGCAACATTTGGCGTACCCCTTACTTAGCAGCTTTTTTACGAGGCGCTGGTGCTTGTGGTTTCAGTTCTTCTTGGCGACCACCAATTACTTCGCCTTTGAAGATCCAAACCTTTACACCGATCACACCGTAAGTGGTGTGAGCTTCGTAGTTGGCATAGTCGATGTCGGCACGCAGGGTGTGCAGTGGCACACGACCTTCGCGATACCATTCAGTACGTGCGATTTCAGCACCGCCGAGACGACCGCTCACTTGGATTTTGATGCCTTTGGCACCAATGCGCATGGCGTTCTGAACAGCGCGCTTCATAGCGCGACGGAACATTACGCGACGCTCCAGCTGCTGAGCTACGCTCTGCGCAACCAGCATACCGTCGAGCTCCGGCTTGCGGATCTCTTCGATATTGATGTGCACAGGCACACCCATTTGCTTGGTCAGGTCCTGACGCAGTTTCTCAACATCTTCACCTTTCTTCCCGATAACGATACCTGGACGAGCGGTGTGGATGGTGATACGTGCAGTCTGAGCCGGACGATGGATATCGATACGGCTTACGGACGCGCTTTTTAGTTTGTCTTGGAGATACTCACGCACCTTCAGATCAGCGAACAAATAGTCCGCATAAGTCCGACCGTCTGCGTACCAGACGGAGGTGTGCTCCTTGACGATTCCCAGGCGAATGCCAATGGGATGTACTTTCTGACCCATCTCTTCGACTCCGTTACTTGTCAGCAACCTTGACAGTGATATGGCAAGACCGCTTGACGATGCGATCAGCACGGCCTTTGGCTCGTGGCATGATGCGCTTCAGCGAACGCCCTTCGTTGACGAAAACGGTGCTGACTTTAAGGTCATCAACGTCTGCGCCTTCGTTATGCTCGGCGTTGGCTACGGCCGACTCCAGCACTTTCTTCATGATCTCGGCGGCTTTCTTACTGCTGAAAGCCAACAAGTTGAGCGCTTCGCCCACCTTCTTCCCGCGGATCTGGTCGGCGACCAAGCGGGCTTTCTGGGCGGAGATTCGAGCGCCCGACAACTTAGCGGCTACTTCCATTTCCTAACCCCTTAACGCTTGGCTTTCTTGTCTGCCACGTGCCCACGATAAGTGCGGGTACCGGCGAACTCGCCCAGTTTGTGGCCGACCATGTCTTCGTTAACGAGAACTGGGACGTGTTGACGACCGTTGTGTACTGCGATGGTCAAACCGACCATTTGTGGCAGGATCATCGAACGACGCGACCAGGTTTTCACCGGTTTGCGATCATTCTTTTCCGCCGCCACTTCGATCTTCTTCAGTAGGTGAAGATCGATAAAAGGACCTTTTTTCAGAGAACGTGGCACTGTCGTATCCCTCTATTTACTTGCGACGACGGACGATCATTTTGTCGGTACGCTTATTACCACGAGTCTTCGCGCCCTTAGTCGGGAAGCCCCATGGCGATACCGGATGACGACCACCAGAGGTACGACCTTCACCACCACCATGTGGGTGGTCAACCGGGTTCATGGCAACACCACGAACGGTTGGGCGAACGCCACGCCAGCGTTTGGCACCAGCTTTACCCAGCGAACGCAGGCTGTGCTCGGAGTTCGAGACTTCGCCCAGGGTCGCGCGGCATTCAGCCAGCACTTTACGCATCTCACCAGAACGCAGACGCAGGGTCACGTAGACACCTTCACGAGCGATCAGCTGAGCCGAAGCACCAGCGGAACGAGCGATCTGTGCGCCTTTACCTGGCTTCAATTCGATGCCGTGTACGGTGCTACCAACTGGAATGTTACGCAGTTGCAGAGCGTTGCCCGGCTTGATCGGTGCCAGAGCACCTGCGATCAGCTGGTCACCAGCACTCACGCCTTTAGGGGCGATGATGTAGCGACGCTCGCCATCTGCGTACAGCAGCAGAGCGATGTGAGCAGTACGGTTTGGATCGTATTCAATACGCTCGACAGTGGCAGAGATGCCATCTTTGTCGTTGCGACGGAAATCGACCAGACGATAATGCTGCTTATGGCCACCACCGATGTGACGAGTGGTAATGCGACCATTGTTGTTACGACCACCAGTCTTCGATTTTTTCTCGAGCAGCGGTGCGTGAGGAGCGCCTTTATGCAGCTCCTGGTTGACCACCTTGACCACAAAACGGCGGCCAGGGGAAGTCGGTTTGCATTTAACGATTGCCATGATGCACCCCTTCCTTACTCAGCACTGCTGCTGAAATCGAGATCTTGGCCTGGCTGAAGGGAGATAACTGCCTTCTTCCAGTCATTACGCTTGCCCAGACCGCGAGCAGTGCGCTTGCTCTTACCCAGAACATTCAGGGTAGTAACACGCTCTACTTTCACGCTGAACAGGCTTTCGACGGCCTTCTTGATTTCCAGCTTGGTTGCGTCAGTTGCAACCTTGAAAACGAACTGGCCTTTCTTGTCAGCCAGAACCGTAGCCTTCTCGGAAACGTGCGGGCCAAGCAGAACTTTAAATACGCGTTCCTGGTTCATCCCAGCAGCTCCTCGAATTTCTTCACGGCCGACACGGTGATCAACACCTTGTCGTATGCGATCAGACTAACTGGATCGGAACCTTGCACGTCACGTACATCAACGTGTGGCAGGTTACGAGCAGCCAGGTACAGGTTCTGATCAACGACTTCAGACACGATCAAGACGTCAGTCAAGCCCATGCCGGTCAGTTTGTTCAGCAGATCTTTGGTCTTCGGTGCATCAACAGCGAAGTCCTGAACCACTACCAGACGATCAGTACGCACCAGCTCAGCAAGGATGGAACGCATTGCTGCGCGATACATCTTCTTGTTCAGCTTCTGGGTGTGATCCTGAGGACGAGCTGCGAAAGTGGTACCGCCGCCACGCCAGATTGGGCTACGGATAGTACCGGCACGAGCACGGCCAGTACCTTTCTGACGCCATGGGCGCTTACCGCCACCACGAACGTCGGAACGGGTCTTTTGCTGCTTGGAACCCTGACGGCCGCCGGCCATGTAGGCCACGACTGCTTGGTGAACCAGCGTCTCGTTGAATTCGCCGCCAAATGTCAGTTCGGAAACTTCGATCGCTTGAGCGTCATTTACATTTAATTGCATGTCAGCTTCCCCTTAACCGCGAGCCTTGGCTGCTGGACGTACAACCAAGTTGCCGCCAGTAGCGCCAGGAACAGCGCCCTTGACCAACAACAGATTGCGTTCAGCGTCCACGCGCACTACTTCGAGGGACTGCACGGTCACGCGCTCAGCGCCCATATGACCGGACATTTTTTTGCCCTTGAATACACGACCAGGAGTCTGGCACTGGCCGATAGAGCCTGGAACGCGGTGGGACACGGAGTTACCGTGGGTATTATCTTGCCCGCGGAAGTTCCAACGCTTGATCGTACCCTGGAAGCCTTTACCCTTGGACTGACCGGTTACATCAACCAGTTGACCAGCGGCGAAGATTTCAGCGTTGATCAGATCGCCGGCCTGGTACTCGCCTTCTTCAAGGCGGAATTCCATTACGGTGCGACCAGCGGCAACGTTCGCTTTAGCGAAGTGGCCAGCTTGAGCAGCTGTAACACGCGAAGCACGACGCTCGCCTACAGTGACTTGCACTGCACGATAGCCATCGGTCTCTTCAGTTTTGAACTGGGTGACGCGATTCGGTTCGATCTCAATGACCGTGACCGGAATGGAGACACCTTCTTCGGTGAAAATACGGGTCATACCGCATTTACGACCGACTACACCAATAGTCATGTTGTAAACCTCATGAGTGTACGGGGCTTTCACCCGCTATGGCCGCCCATTTCAGAGCGTTACACGACTAAGACCGAGTCTTAGCCGAGGCTGATCTGCACTTCCACACCGGCCGCAAGATCAAGCTTCATAAGAGCATCAACGGTTTTATCCGTTGGCTGGACGATGTCCAGAACGCGCTTATGAGTACGGATCTCGTACTGGTCACGCGCGTCTTTGTTGACGTGCGGGGAGACCAGAACGGTGAACCGCTCTTTACGGGTAGGCAGTGGAATTGGACCACGCACTTGAGCACCAGTACGTTTCGCGGTTTCCACGATTTCCTGGGTGGATTGGTCGATCAGGCGATGGTCAAAAGCCTTCAACCTGATACGGATTTGCTGATTTTGCATTGGATTTCAGACTCCGGCTGCTATTCCCACCGAGCGCAATACGCCCGTTAAAAGGAGGCGCAATTCTATAGACGCCCCAGATAGGTGTCAACCCAATAAAAAAGGCCCCCGCTAAGCGGGGGCCTTCTCAAAAAAATCGAGCTATCTCAGAAGAGATAATTACTCGATGATTTTAGCTACAACGCCAGCACCAACGGTACGGCCGCCTTCACGGATAGCGAAGCGCAGACCGTCTTCCATTGCGATGGTTTTGATCAGGGTAACAGTCATCTGAATGTTATCGCCTGGCATTACCATTTCAACGCCTTCTGGCAATTCGCAGTTACCGGTCACGTCAGTAGTACGGAAGTAGAACTGTGGACGGTAGCCTTTGAAGAACGGAGTATGACGGCCGCCTTCTTCCTTGCTCAGAACGTAAACTTCTGCGGTGAACTTGGTGTGCGGCTTAACCGAACCCGGCTTAACCAGAACCTGGCCACGCTCAACGTCGTCACGCTTGGTGCCGCGCAGCAGCACGCCGCAGTTCTCGCCAGCACGACCTTCGTCGAGCAGCTTGCGGAACATTTCAACACCGGTGCAGGTGGTGACGGTAGTGTCACGCAGACCAACGATTTCCAGTGGATCCTGAACGCGAACGATACCGCGCTCGATACGACCAGTCACAACAGTACCGCGACCGGAGATCGAGAATACGTCTTCGATTGGCATCAGGAACGGCTTGTCGGTCAGACGAACTGGTTCTGGGATGTAGCTGTCCAGGGTTTCAACCAGTTTACGAACGGCAGTGGTGCCCATTTCGTTGTCGTCTTTACCTTCCAGAGCCATACGCGCCGAACCGATGATGATCGGAGTGTCGTCGCCTGGGAAGTCGTAAGTGCTCAGCAGATCGCGCACTTCCATCTCAACCAGTTCCAGCAGCTCAGCGTCGTCTACCAGGTCAGCCTTGTTCAGGAAAACCACGATGTACGGAACGCCTACCTGACGGGACAGCAGGATGTGCTCACGGGTTTGTGGCATCGGACCATCAGCGGCCGAGCAAACCAGGATAGCGCCGTCCATCTGGGCAGCACCGGTGATCATGTTCTTCACATAGTCAGCGTGACCTGGGCAGTCAACGTGAGCGTAGTGACGGATCTTCGAGTTGTACTCGACGTGTGCGGTGTTGATGGTGATACCACGAGCTTTTTCTTCTGGCGCGCTGTCGATTTTATCGAAATCAACGATGGCCGAACCGAATACTTCGGAGCAGACGCGAGTCAGAGCTGCAGTCAGAGTGGTTTTACCGTGGTCAACGTGACCGATGGTGCCAACGTTGACGTGCGGTAGGGAACGATCAAATTTTTCTTTAGCCACGACAATTAACTCCTTGCCTAAAGGGCTGAATCAGCCTTGTTTTTTGGTAACAGTTTCGACGATGTGCGACGGAGCTGTATTGTATTTTTTGAATTCCATAGAGTAGCTTGCGCGACCCTGGGACATGGAACGAACGTCGGTCGCATAACCGAACATCTCGCCCAGCGGAACTTCGGCGCGAATTACTTTGCCGGAGACCGTGTCTTCCATACCCAAAATCATGCCGCGACGACGGTTAAGGTCGCCCATCACGTCACCCATATAGTCTTCAGGCGTAACAACCTCTACCGCCATGATCGGCTCAAGCAACTCACCACCGCCCTTCTGGGCCAGTTGCTTGGTCGCCATGGAAGCAGCCACCTTAAACGCCATCTCGTTGGAGTCGACGTCGTGGTAAGAACCATCAAACACGGTAGCCTTCAGGCCGATCAGCGGATAGCCGGCAACAACGCCGTTCTTCATCTGCTCTTCGATACCTTTCTGGATCGCCGGGATGTATTCCTTAGGAACCACACCACCCACGACTTCGTTCACGAATTGCAGACCTTCCTGACCTTCGTCAGCAGGAGCAAAACGAATCCAGCAATGGCCGAATTGACCACGACCGCCGGATTGACGAACGAATTTGCCTTCGATTTCACAGTTCTTCGTGATGCGCTCACGATAGGAAACCTGAGGCTTACCGATGTTGGCTTCGACGTTGAACTCACGGCGCATCCGGTCAACCAGGATGTCCAGGTGCAGCTCGCCCATGCCGGAGATGATCGTTTGACCAGTCTCTTCATCGGTTTTGACGCGGAAAGATGGATCTTCCTGAGCAAGTTTGCCCAGAGCGATACCCATTTTTTCCTGGTCATCCTTGGTCTTAGGCTCTACGGCAACCGAAATAACCGGCTCCGGGAAGTCCATGCGAACCAGGATGATTGGCTTGTCAGCGTTGCACAAAGTTTCACCAGTGGTGACGTCCTTCATGCCGATCAAGGCCGCGATGTCACCAGCGCGCACTTCCTTGATTTCTTCACGGGCGTTTGCGTGCATTTGCACCATACGACCCACGCGCTCTTTCTTGCCTTTAACCGAGTTGATCACGCCGTCGCCGGAGGCCAACACGCCCGAGTAAACTCGAACAAAGGTCAAGGTACCCACGAATGGGTCGGTAGCGATCTTGAACGCCAGAGCCGAGAACGGCTCGTTGTCGTCTGCATGACGCTCCAGTTCGATAGTCTCGTCATCCGGGTCAGTACCCTTGATGGCAGGAATTTCGGAAGGAGCAGGCAGGTAGTCGATAACGGCGTCGAGAACCAGGGGAACACCCTTGTTCTTGAAGGAAGAACCGCAAACAGCCAGAACGATCTCACCAGCGATAGTACGCTGACGCAGAGCGGCCTTGATTTCCGCGTTGGTGAGTTCTTCACCTTCAAGGTACTTGTTCATCAGCTCTTCGCTGGCTTCTGCCGCGGCTTCAATCATGTTGCCGCGCCACTCGTCAGCCAGTTCCTGCAGTTCAGCAGGGATAGGCTTACGAACTGGAACCATACCTTTGTCAGCATCGTTCCAGTAAACAGCTTCCATGGACATCAGATCGATCTGACCCTGGAAGTTGTCTTCGGAACCGATAGCCAACTGGATAGGCACCGGAGTGTGACCCAGACGCTGCTTGATCTGACCGATCACGCGCAGGAAGTTCGCACCAGCACGGTCCATCTTGTTTACGTAAACAAGACGTGGAACGCCGTATTTGTTGGCTTGACGCCATACGGTTTCCGACTGAGGCTCAACACCCGAGGTGCCGCAGAACACAACGACCGCGCCGTCGAGAACACGCAGGGAACGCTCAACTTCAATAGTGAAGTCAACGTGGCCCGGGGTGTCGATGACGTTGAAACGGTATTGGTCCTTGTGCTGCTTCTCGGAACCCTGCCAGAAGGCGGTAATAGCAGCAGAAGTAATGGTAATACCACGCTCCTGCTCCTGCACCATCCAGTCTGTGGTCGCGGCGCCGTCATGCACCTCGCCCATCTTGTGGCTTTTGCCAGTGTAAAAAAGGACGCGCTCGGTGGTGGTGGTTTTACCAGCATCCACGTGAGCAACGATACCAATGTTACGGTAGCGGTTAATCGGTGTAGTACGAGCCATAAAGCCCTCGCAAAATTAGTGACGCTAAAATTAGAAGCGGTAGTGCGAGAAAGCCTTGTTGGCTTCAGCCATACGGTGCACGTCTTCACGCTTCTTAACTGCAGCACCTTTACCTTCAGCGGCGTCCAACAGTTCGCCAGCCAAACGCAGAGCCATAGACTTCTCGCCGCGCTTGCGGGCGAAGTCTACCAACCAGCGCATTGCCAGAGCGTTACGACGGGACGGACGAACTTCGACCGGAACCTGGTAAGTAGCACCGCCTACACGGCGCGACTTTACTTCGACCAGCGGAGCGATGGCGTCGAGAGCTTTCTCGAAGATTTCCAGGGGATCGCTGTTCTTGCGTTCTTTAACTTTTTCCAGCGCGCCATAAACGATACGCTCGGCAACGGCTTTCTTGCCGCTTTCCATAACGTGGTTCATGAACTTGGCCAGGATCTGGCTGCCGTACTTTGGATCGTCAAGCACTTCGCGCTTGGCTGCTACGCGTCTTCTTGGCATGGATAAGCCCTCAAACGGTCTTCAGGTTCGCTCGGAATCGGTGCCCTTGCGGGACGCCTCCGACCTTACTCTTATCGACTCAGAAAAATAGAAAATCAGTTTTTACAAAAAGCCGCTACTACTTAGGCTTCTTGGTACCGTACTTCGAACGACCCTGGTTACGACCTTTAACGCCGGAAGTATCCAAAGAACCGCGTACGGTGTGGTAACGAACACCTGGCAAGTCTTTTACACGACCGCCGCGGATCAGTACCACGCTGTGCTCTTGCAGGTTGTGGCCTTCACCGCCGATGTACGAGGAAACCTCGAAACCGTTGGTCAGACGCACACGGCATACTTTACGCAGTGCCGAGTTAGGTTTTTTCGGCGTGGTGGTATACACACGGGTGCATACGCCACGACGTTGCGGGCAGTTCTGCAGCGCAGGTACGTCGGATTTCTCGACGATACGCTTACGCGGCTGACGTACCAGCTGGTTGATAGTTGCCATCTACTAGCTCCACTGTTGTCTTGCGACGCTATTGTCTTGCAAGAAAAGCAAAATGGCAGGAACGAATTCCCGCCAAATTTAGGGGTACAAGAGTCTAAAGAGGATCTTGTCCCCAGTCAAGGCAAGGCCCCGACCTCCCCACCCATCCAACCTCGACAAATTGTCTCGATTCGATGAACGGAGCAGCCAGGGCCTTACGCTCATTTATCGCAGAACTCAGTTACCGCTAGAGTTCAGCGCTTCGGTCAGTGCAGCTTCCACTTCACTGGCGCTTACGCGCAACGGTTTGTCAGCATCACGGCGACGCTTGCGCTCGCTGTGATAAGCCAGACCGGTACCAGCCGGGATCAGACGACCCACGACCACGTTTTCTTTCAGGCCGCGCAGGTAATCGCGCTTGCCGGTTACCGCCGCTTCGGTCAGTACGCGAGTGGTTTCCTGGAAGGAAGCCGCCGAGATGAACGATTCGGTGGACAACGACGCCTTGGTGATACCCAACAGCACGCGAGTGAACTTGGAAACGAATTTCTCGTCGCCAGCCAGACGCTCGTTCTCTACCAGAACGTGAGTCAATTCCATCTGGTCGCCCTTGATGAAACTGGAATCGCCGGATTCAGCGATTTCAACTTTACGCAGCATCTGACGCAGGATGGTCTCGATGTGCTTGTCGTTGATCTTCACGCCTTGCAGACGATAAACGTCCTGGATCTCGTTCACGATGTACTTGGCCAGCGCACTCACACCCAGCAGACGCAAGATGTCGTGTGGATCGCTTGGACCGTCGGAGATAACTTCGCCGCGGTTTACCTGTTCGCCTTCGAAGACGTTCAGGTGACGCCACTTCGGAATCAGCTCTTCGTACGGATCGCTACCGTCGTTCGGGGTAATAACCAGACGGCGCTTGCCTTTGGTCTCTTTACCGAACGCGATGGTGCCGCTGACTTCAGCCAGAATCGAGGCTTCTTTCGGACGACGGGCTTCGAACAAGTCGGCAACACGCGGCAGACCACCGGTGATGTCACGGGTCTTCGAAGTCTCTTGCGGAATACGAGCGATAACATCACCGATCGCGATTTTCGCACCGTCCGCTACACCGACCAGGGCGTTAGCAGGCAGGAAGTACTGAGCAATTACGTCGGTACCCGGCAGCAAGAGATCCTTGCCGTTGTCATCAACCATCTTCACAGCAGGACGGATATCTTTACCGGCAGCTGGACGGTCTTTGGCGTCGAGTACTTCAATGTTGGTCATACCGGTCAATTCGTCAGTCTGACGCTTGATCGTGATGCCTTCTTCCATGCCCACGTAGGTCACGGTACCTTTCATTTCGGTAACGATTGGGTGAGTGTGCGGATCCCACTTGGCCACGATTGCGCCAGCGTCGACCTTGTCACCTTCTTTAACCGAAATCACAGCACCGTACGGCAGCTTGTAACGCTCGCGCTCACGACCGAAGTCATCAGCGATCGCCAGCTCACCAGAACGGGACACAGCAACCAGGCAACCATCCACTCGCTCAACGTGTTTCAGGTTATGCAGACGGACGGTACCGCCATTCTTCACCTGAACGCTATCAGCTGCAGAGGTCCGGCTTGCCGCACCACCGATGTGGAACGTACGCATGGTCAGCTGGGTACCCGGCTCACCGATGGACTGGGCAGCGATAACGCCGACCGCTTCACCGATGTTCACCTGGTGACCACGGGCCAGATCACGGCCGTAGCACTTGGCGCAAATGCCGTAGCGGGTTTCGCAGCTGATCGGCGAACGCACGATCACTTCGTCGATGCTGTTCAGCTCGATGAACTCGACCCACTTCTCGTCTACCAGCGTACCGGCAGGAACGATGATTTCTTCGGTACCTGGCTTGAACACGTCACGGGCAATAACACGACCCAATACGCGCTCACCCAACGGCTCAACAACGTCACCGCCTTCAATGTGCGGAGTCATTACCAGGCCATGTTCGGTGCCGCAATCGATCTCGGTTACTACCAGATCCTGCGCCACGTCTACCAGACGACGAGTCAGGTAACCGGAGTTCGCAGTTTTCAACGCGGTATCCGCCAAACCTTTACGAGCACCGTGAGTGGAGATGAAGTACTGAAGTACGCTCAAACCTTCACGGAAGTTCGCAGTAATCGGCGTTTCAATGATGGAACCGTCCGGCTTGGCCATCAAGCCACGCATACCGGCGAGCTGACGGATCTGCGCAGCAGAACCCCGTGCGCCCGAGTCGGCCATCATGTACATCGAGTTGAAAGATTCCTGGTCGACTTCGACGCCATGACGGTCGATGACTTTCTCTTTCGAGAGGTTGGCCATCATCGCCTTGGAAACTTCGTCGTTCGCCTTGGACCAAAGGTCGATCACTTTGTTGTACTTCTCGCCCTGGGTTACCAGGCCGGAGGCGTACTGACTTTCGATCTCTTTCACTTCGTCGGTAGCAGCACCGATGATGCGGGCTTTTTCATCGGGGATAACGAAGTCGTTAACACCGATGGAAACGCCGGAGATGGTCGAATAAGCAAAACCGGTGTACATCAACTGGTCAGCGAAGATCACGGTCTCTTTCAAACCAACCACGCGGTAGCACTGGTTGATCAGCTTGGAGATCGCCTTTTTCTTCATCGGCTGGTTGACGACGTCGTACGACAGGCCAGGTGGAACAACCTGGAACAGCAGCGCACGGCCGACGGTAGTGTCGACGATACGGGTGTTCTTGACGCTGCCACCATCACGATCGTTGACGGTTTCGTTGATCCGCACTTTGACTTTAGCGTGCAGTGCGGCTTCGCCGGCACGGAACACACGGTCAACTTCTTGCAGATCCGCGAACACACGACCTTCGCCCTTGGCGTTGATCGCTTCACGAGTCATGTAGTACAGACCCAATACAACGTCCTGCGAAGGAACGATGATTGGCTCACCGTTGGCTGGCGACAGAATGTTGTTGGTCGACATCATCAACGCACGCGCTTCCAACTGGGCTTCCAGTGTCAGCGGTACGTGCACGGCCATTTGGTCGCCGTCGAAGTCGGCGTTGTACGCAGCACAGACCAGAGGGTGCAGCTGGATAGCCTTACCTTCGATCAGTACCGGTTCAAACGCCTGGATACCCAGACGGTGAAGGGTCGGTGCACGGTTGAGGAGAACCGGGTGTTCGCGAATCACTTCAGCGAGAACGTCCCAAACTTCCGGCAGCTCGCGCTCGACCATCTTCTTGGCAGCTTTGATGGTGGTCGCGAGACCACGCATTTCCAGCTTGCCGAAAATGAACGGCTTGAACAGCTCGAGAGCCATCTTCTTCGGCAGACCGCACTGGTGCAGACGCAGGGTCGGACCTACGGTAATTACCGAACGACCGGAGTAGTCAACACGCTTACCGAGCAAGTTCTGACGGAAACGACCTTGCTTACCCTTGATCATGTCAGCCAGGGATTTCAGAGGACGCTTGTTGGAACCGGTGATAGCGCGGCCACGACGACCGTTGTCGAGCAGTGCGTCGACGGCTTCCTGCAACATACGCTTTTCGTTGCGCACGATGATGTCCGGAGCGGACAGATCAAGCAGGCGCTTCAAGCGGTTGTTACGGTTGATCACTCGACGATACAGATCGTTGAGGTCGGAAGTCGCGAAGCGACCGCCATCCAGCGGGACCAGTGGACGCAGATCTGGCGGCAGAACCGGCAGAACGGTCAGCACCATCCATTCTGGAAGGTTGCCGGAACCCTGGAAGGCTTCCATCAGCTTCAGACGCTTGGACAGCTTCTTGATTTTGGTTTCGGAGTTGGTTTGCGGAATTTCTTCACGCAGACGGCCAATCTCGTGTTCCAGGTCGATAGCGTGCAGCAGTTCGCGGACAGCTTCGGCACCCATGCGGGCATCGAAATCGTCGCCGAACTCTTCCAGCGCTTCGAAGTACTGCTCGTCGTTGAGCAGCTGACCTTTTTCAAGGGTGGTCATGCCTGGATCGATAACGACATAGCTCTCGAAGTAGAGAACTCGTTCGATATCACGCAGGGTCATGTCCATCAGCAAGCCGATACGCGACGGCAGCGATTTCAGGAACCAGATGTGGGCAACTGGCGAGGCCAGTTCGATGTGCGCCATGCGCTCACGACGAACTTTAGCCAGCGCGACTTCAACGCCGCACTTCTCGCAGATCACACCACGGTGCTTCAAGCGCTTGTACTTACCGCACAGGCACTCGTAATCCTTTACCGGGCCAAAGATCTTGGCGCAGAACAGGCCGTCACGTTCAGGTTTGAACGTACGGTAGTTGATGGTTTCCGGCTTTTTAACTTCACCGAACGACCACGAACGGATCATCTCAGGCGATGCCAATCCAATACGGATGGCGTCGAACTCTTCGACTTGACCCTGGTTTTTCAGCAAATTCAGTAGGTCTTTCAAGGCCTTTCCTCCTGGCGGAGCAGAGAGCGGGCAATCCTGCCCCGCTCTCGATTCGCGTCACGTGTTATTCGGTTTCCAGATCGATATCGATGCCGAGGGAACGAATTTCCTTGATCAACACGTTGAAAGACTCGGGCATGCCCGGCTCCATACGGTGATCGCCATCCACGATGTTTTTGTACATCTTGGTACGGCCGTTCACATCGTCCGACTTCACTGTGAGCATTTCTTGCAGAGTGTAAGCGGCACCGTAAGCTTCCAGTGCCCAGACCTCCATCTCCCCGAAACGCTGACCACCGAACTGCGCCTTACCACCCAGCGGCTGCTGGGTAACCAGGCTGTACGAACCGGTAGAACGAGCGTGCATCTTGTCGTCTACCAAGTGGTTCAGCTTCAGCATGTACATGTAGCCAACAGTAACCGGGCGCTCGAACTTGTTGCCGGTACGGCCGTCGGTCAGCTGCATCTGGCCGCTTTCTGGCAGGTCTGCCAGTTTCAGCATGGCCTTGATTTCGCTTTCCTTGGCGCCGTCGAACACTGGAGTGGCCATTGGAACACCGCCACGCAGGTTCTTCGCCAGATCCAGGATTTCCTGGTCGGAGAAGCTATCCAGATCTTCGTTACGACCGCCGATCTGGTTGTAGATCTCGTCCAGGAAGGTACGAAGCTCAGCCACTTTGCGCTGCTCTTCGATCATCCGGTTGATCTTCTCGCCCAGACCTTTGGCCGCGAGGCCGAGGTGGGTTTCAAGGATCTGACCAACGTTCATACGCGAAGGTACGCCCAACGGGTTGAGGACAACATCGACCGGGGTGCCATTGGCATCGTGCGGCATGTCTTCAACCGGCATGATCACGGAGACCACACCTTTGTTACCGTGACGACCGGCCATCTTGTCGCCCGGCTGGATGCGGCGACGGATTGCCAGGTAAACCTTGACGATTTTCAGCACGCCTGGAGCCAGGTCATCGCCCTGCTGCAGTTTGCGCTTCTTGTCTTCGAACTTGTCGTCCAGCAGACGGCGGCGATCAACGATGTAGGCCTGAGCCTTCTCGAGCTGCTCGTTCAGAGCATCTTCAGCCATGCGCAGTTTGAACCACTGACCATGCTCAAGACCGTCGAGAACTTCGTCGGTGATGTCCTGACCTTTCTTCAGACCGGCGCCGCCTTCGGCTTTGTGGCCGACCAGAGCGGAACGCAGACGTTCGAAAGTTGCGCCTTCAACGATACGGAACTCTTCGTTCAGATCCTTGCGGATCTCGTCGAGTTGAGTCTTCTCGATCGACAGTGCACGAGCATCACGCTCAACGCCGTCACGGGTGAAGACCTGTACGTCGATGACGGTACCCTTGGTGCCGGTAGGCACGCGCAGGGAGGTGTCTTTAACGTCGCTGGCTTTTTCACCGAAGATGGCACGCAACAGCTTCTCTTCCGGAGTCAGTTGGGTCTCGCCTTTCGGAGTGACCTTACCGACCAGAATGTCGCCTGCGCCAACTTCAGCACCCACGTAAACGATACCCGCTTCGTCCAGTTTGTTCAGTGCAGCTTCACCCACGTTCGGGATGTCTGCAGTGATTTCCTCTGGCCCAAGCTTGGTGTCACGTGCCACACAGGTCAGTTCCTGAATGTGGATCGTGGTGAAGCGATCTTCCTGAACCACACGCTCGGACAGGCAGATGGAGTCTTCGAAGTTGAAGCCGTTCCATGCCATGAACGCGATGCGCATGTTCTGACCCAGAGCCAGTTCACCCATGTCGGTGGACGGACCGTCAGCCATGATGTCGCTGCGCTGAACCCGATCACCTTTACGTACCAGCGGACGCTGGTTGATGCAGGTGTTCTGGTTGGAGCGGGTGTACTTGGTCAGGTTGTAGATGTCGACACCAGCTTCACCGGTTTCAACTTCATCATCAGCAACTCGAACCACGATACGGCTGGCGTCGACGGAATCGATAACGCCGCCACGACGAGCCACGACGCAAACGCCGGAGTCACGGGCTACGTTACGCTCCATGCCGGTACCGACCAGCGGCTTGTCAGCGCGCAGGGTTGGTACAGCTTGACGCTGCATGTTCGAACCCATCAACGCACGGTTGGCGTCGTCGTGCTCGAGGAACGGGATCAGCGACGCAGCAACCGAAACTACCTGCTTCGGCGATACGTCCATCAAGGTGACGTCTTCCGGCGCCTTGACGGTGAACTCGTTCAAGTGACGAACAGCTACCAGTTCGTCGATCAGGACTTTCTTGTCGTTCATCGTGGCCGAAGCCTGAGCGATCACGTGATCAGCTTCTTCGATGGCGGACAGGAACACGATCTCGTCGGTGACCAGAGCGTCTTTCACCACACGGTACGGGCTCTCGAGGAAGCCGTACTGGTTAGTGCGAGCATAAGCGGCCAGGGAGTTGATCAGACCGATGTTCGGCCCTTCCGGCGTTTCAATCGGGCATACACGACCGTAGTGAGTCGGGTGTACGTCACGCACTTCAAAGCCAGCACGCTCACGAGTCAAACCGCCAGGGCCGAGTGCAGAAACACGGCGCTTGTGGGTGATCTCGGACAGCGGGTTGTTCTGGTCCATGAACTGGGACAGCTGGCTGGAACCGAAGAACTCTTTCACCGCCGCAGCCACTGGCTTGGCGTTGATCAGGTCTTGCGGCATCAGGCCTTCGCTTTCAGCCATCGACAGACGCTCTTTGACCGCACGCTCAACACGTACCAGGCCAACGCGGAACTGGTTCTCGGCCATTTCGCCTACGCAGCGAACACGACGGTTACCCAAGTGGTCGATGTCATCGACGATGCCTTTGCCGTTACGGATGTCGACCAGAGTCTTCAGTACCGCGACGATGTCTTCTTTGCACAGCACACCCGAACCTTCGATCTCGGTACGACCGATACGACGGTTGAACTTCATCCGGCCGACCGCAGACAGGTCATAGCGCTCAGGGCTGAAGAACAGGTTGTTGAACAGAGTCTCGGCGGCGTCTTTGGTTGGCGGCTCGCCTGGACGCATCATGCGATAGATCTCGACCAGCGCTTCCAATTGGTTGCTGGTGGAGTCGATCTTCAGTGTGTCGGAGACGAACGGACCGCAGTCGATATCGTTGGTGTACAGAGTTTCGATGCGAACAACCTGAGCCTTGGCGATTTTGGCCAGGATCTCGGTGTTCAGCTCGGTGTTGCACTCTGCCAGGATCTCGCCGGTTGCCGGATGCACGATGGCCTTGGCGGTAGTGCGGCCCAGGACGTAGTCCAGAGGCACTTCCAGGGTCTTGAGACCGGCTTTTTCGATCTGGTTGATGTGGCGCGCAGTAATACGGCGACCAGCCTCAACAATGACCTTGCCCTTCTCGTCCTGAATATCAAGAACAGCGATTTCACCACGCAGACGCGAAGCAATCAGTTCCAGACTGAGGGTTTCGCCGCTCAGGTGGAAAACGTTGGTGGTGTAGAACGCGTCCAGCACTTCTTCAGTGGTATAGCCCAGCGCGCGCAGCAATACCGATGCAGGCAGCTTGCGACGACGGTCGATACGCACAAACACGCAGTCTTTCGGATCGAACTCGAAGTCCAACCACGAACCACGGTAAGGAATGATGCGCGCGGAGTACAGCAGTTTGCCGGAGCTGTGCGTCTTGCCACGGTCGTGGTCGAAGAACACGCCCGGGGAACGGTGCAGCTGGGAAACGATTACACGCTCGGTACCGTTGATTACGAAGGTACCGTTCTCAGTCATCAGGGGGATTTCACCCATGTAGACTTCTTGCTCTTTAATGTCCTTGATCGCTTTGTTCGACGATTCTTTGTCGAAAATGATCAGGCGCACTTTTACCCGCAAAGGTACGGCGTAAGTTACACCGCGCAATACGCATTCTTTGACATCAAATGCCGGTTCGCCCAGGCGATAACCGACGTACTCCAGCGCAGCATTGCCGGAGTAGCTGATGATCGGGAAAACGGATTTGAAGGCCGCATGCAGGCCCACGTCGCGGAACTGATCTTTAGTCGCTCCCGCTTGCAAGAATTCACGATACGAATCCAGCTGGATGGCCAGGAGGTACGGCACATCCATGACGTCCGGCAACTTGCTAAAGTCCTTGCGGATACGTTTTTTCTCAGTATATGAGTAAGCCATCAGCGTTCCCCAGCTTGGTCACCTGCTTGTTTGGCCCCTCCCGACGGGAGCAGCCAGAAAATCGTGCAAACCCCATGGTTTGCGCCACCACATCGGGTGGTTACAGCTCGTTATCAGCACCGACCCAGTCGGCTGCCAATAACGGAAAAAGGCCGGTGGCAAGAGCCACCAGCCATCAGCCTTTCGCTTTACGCTCGGGCTGGAGGAGCAAAGTCGATGCTTACTTCAGCTCGACTTTAGCGCCTGCTTCTTCCAGAGTAGCTTTGGCTTTGTCACCGGCATCTTTCGAAACGGCTTCCAGAACCATGGCAGGAGCGCCGTCAACTACAGCCTTGGCTTCTTTCAGGCCCAGACCGGTCAGTTCACGTACTGCCTTGATCACGTTAACTTTCTTCTCGCCAGCTTCCAGCAGCATGACGTTGAATTCGGTTTGCTCTTCAACAACAGCGGCAGCAGCAGCTGGACCAGCCGATGCAGCAGCAGCGGAAACGCCGAATTTTTCTTCGAAAGCTTTGATCAGCTCAACAACCTGCAGAACCGACATTTCAGCTACGGCGTTGAGGATATCTTCTTGGGAGATAGACATTACTGTATTTCCTGAATTGGGGGACGGCCTACGCGGCCATCGAAATAAACAAAAATACGCGAGAGGAGATGCTCAGCCTTAGGCTGCAGCAGCTTCTTTTTGCTCGCGAACTGCAGCCAGAATACGAGCCAACTTGCTGGTAGCGCCTTGAATCACGCTCATCAGCTGAGAAATTGCTTCGTCACGGGTCGGCAGTGTTGCCAGTACGTCGATTTGGTTAGCTGCGAGGAACTTGCCCTCGAACGCAGCTGCCTTGATCTCGAACTTATCCTGACTCTTGGCGAATTCCTTGAACAAACGGGCAGCAGCGCCTGGATGATCCTTGGAGAACGCGATCAGAGTCGGGCCGGTGAACACGTCGTTGAGGACACTGTATTCAGTGTCAGCAACAGCGCGCTTGAGCAGGGTGTTACGTACAACACGTACATAAACGCCAGCTTCACGAGCCTCTTTACGGAGTCCGGTCATCGCGCCTACTGTTACGCCACGGGCATCAGCCACGACAGCGGACAGAGCGACTTTGGCAGCCTCGTTGACTTCAGCGACGATGGCCTTCTTGTCTTCGAGATTAATTGCCACGGGTTTAACTCCTGCTTGTTACCGTTTCATCTGGCCGAAGCCGGATGTCGTTTTGGTGTCTGATTCGGTAAGGAACCGGGAGCACCATCTGCGTAGGCTTGAGGTTTAAGACTTGCGTCGCCTACGGTCTTGGATAGCCCCCGCCAGGCAGGGACCCCAATCTTTCAATTGGCGCGATCGCTCGCGCCAACCTTTGTCTTACGCGTCGAGCGAGCTTTGGTCGATGACCAGACCTGGGCCCATAGTGGTGCTCAGGGTAACGCGCTTGACGTAAATGCCTTTCGAGGAAGCTGGCTTGATACGCTTCAGATCAGCGATCAGGGCTTCAACGTTTTCCTTCAGCTTGACGGCTTCGAAGCCGATCTTGCCAACGGAAGTGTGGATGATGCCGTTTTTGTCGGTGCGATAACGAACCTGACCAGCCTTGGCGTTTTTAACCGCGGTAGCTACGTCTGGAGTTACGGTGCCGACTTTAGGGTTAGGCATCAGGCCGCGTGGACCAAGGATCTGACCCAACTGACCAACAACGCGCATTGCATCCGGGGATGCGATAACTACGTCATAGTTCAGGTCGCCGCCTTTCATTTCGGCAGCCAGGTCGTCCATACCTACACGGTCAGCGCCGGCAGCCAGAGCGGCCTCAGCAGCTGGACCCTGGGTGAACACAGCAACGCGAACGGTCTTGCCAGTGCCGTGTGGCAGCACAGTAGCGCTACGAACAACCTGGTCAGATTTACGCGGGTCAACACCCAGGTTAACAGCAACGTCGAACGACTCGCTGAACTTGACAGTCGACAGCTCAGCCAGCAGAGCAGCAGCGTCTACAAAGTTGTAGGACTTGCCTGCTTCGATTTTGCCGGCGATAGCCTTTTGACGCTTGGTCAACTTAGCCATTACACACCCTCCACGTTAAGGCCCATGCTACGAGCAGAACCGGCGATAGTACGCACGGCTGCATCCATATCAGCTGCAGTCAGATCCGCGTTTTTGGTTTTCGCGATTTCTTCCAGCTGAGCACGGGTCACGGTGCCAACCTTAACGGTGTTCGGACGAGCGGAGCCGCTAGTCAGACCAGCAGCCTTCTTCAGCAGAACCGAAGCAGGGGTGGACTTGGTTTCAAAAGTGAAGCTACGGTCGCTGTAGACAGTGATGATCACTGGAGTCGGCAGACCTGGCTCAAGACCCTGAGTACGGGCGTTGAAGGCCTTGCAGAATTCCATGATGTTCACGCCGTGCTGACCCAGAGCAGGACCAACAGGTGGGCTTGGGTTAGCCTGAGCGGCCTTCACTTGCAGCTTGATGTAAGCGGTAATTTTCTTGGCCATGAGGCACTCCAATTACGGGTTCAAACGCCTCGAAAGGCTCCCCGGTTACTTGCGCGTTTATCCCAGTGACGACAAAACCCCACAGCCTAGGGCTGCGGGGTTGGGATGCTTGCCCAGCTAGACTTTTTCGACCTGGCTGAACTCTAGCTCTACCGGGGTAGAGCGACCGAAAATGAGCACTGCCACTTGGATCCGGCTCTTCTCGTAGTTAACTTCTTCGACCGTGCCAGTAAAATCAGCAAACGGCCCGTCATTGACGCGTACCGACTCACCTGGCTCGAACAATGTCTTCGGCTTCGGCTTGTCGCTACCATCAGCAACGCGACGCAGAATTGCTTCTGCCTCTTTATCTGTGATTGGCGCAGGCTTGTCGGCAGTACCGCCAATGAAGCCCATCACCCGAGGTGTATCCTTGACCAAGTGCCAAGTACCCTCGTTCATATCCATCTGTACCAGCACGTAACCTGGGAAGAACTTGCGTTCGCTTTTGCGCTTCTGGCCATTACGCATTTCAACCACTTCTTCAGTGGGAACCAGAATTTCGCCGAAGCCATCTTCCATGCCAGCCAGCTTTACGCGCTCTACCAACGAGCGCATGACATGCTTCTCGTAACCGGAGTAAGCATGCACAACGTACCAACGCTTAGCCACGGGACACCCTTAGCCGACAATCAAGGAAACAAGCCAGCCGAGGAGGGAATCAAGCCCCCACAACAGCAACGCCATAACCAGGACAACAGCCACAACAATCAACGTGGTCTGCGTGGTTTCTTGGCGAGTTGGCCATACGACTTTACGAATCTCGGTGCGAGCTTCCTTAACCAGTACAAAGAAAGACTTGCCCTTGACTGTCTGCAGGCCTACAAAGGCAGCTACAGCAGCAATGACGAGCAGTGCAAGTACGCGGTACAGGATCGGCGAAGCAGAGTAATACTGATTGCCAACAACGCCAACAACCACCAAAGCGACTACTACTAGCCACTTGAGCAGATCGAAGCGAGAGCCTTGAGCTTCAGCTTTAGGAGTCATCTATGAAGATCCTGTGAAAAGAAAGCCAGACACACCAAGTGAATCTGGCAGGTCAGGAGGGAATCGAACCCCCAACCTACGGTTTTGGAGACCGTCGCTCTGCCAATTGAGCTACTGACCTAAAACAAAATCAGGCCGACCATTATGCCGGCCCGAAAAAGACATTACAACAATTTACTCGATGATTTTGGCTACGACACCAGCGCCGACGGTACGACCGCCTTCACGGATAGCGAAACGCAGGCCATCTTCCATCGCGATGGTTTTGATCAGGGTAACAGTCATCTGAATGTTATCGCCTGGCATTACCATTTCAACGCCTTCTGGCAATTCGCAGTTACCGGTCACGTCAGTAGTACGGAAGTAGAACTGTGGACGGTAGCCTTTGAAGAACGGAGTATGACGGCCGCCTTCTTCCTTGCTCAGAACGTAAACTTCTGCGGTGAACTTGGTGTGCGGCTTAACCGAACCCGGCTTAACCAGAACCTGGCCACGCTCAACGTCGTCACGCTTGGTGCCGCGCAGCAGCACGCCGCAGTTCTCGCCAGCACGACCTTCGTCGAGCAGCTTGCGGAACATTTCAACACCGGTGCAGGTGGTGACGGTAGTGTCACGCAGACCAACGATTTCTAGTGGATCCTGAACGCGAACGATACCGCGCTCGATACGACCAGTCACAACAGTACCGCGACCGGAGATCGAGAATACGTCTTCGATTGGCATCAGGAACGGCTTGTCGGTCAGACGAACTGGTTCTGGGATGTAGCTGTCCAGGGTTTCAACCAGTTTACGAACGGCAGTGGTGCCCATTTCGTTGTCGTCTTTACCTTCCAGAGCCATACGCGCCGAACCGATGATGATCGGAGTGTCGTCGCCTGGGAAGTCGTAAGTGCTCAGAAGATCGCGCACTTCCATCTCAACCAGCTCCAGCAGCTCAGCGTCGTCTACCAGGTCAGCCTTGTTCAGGAAAACCACGATGTACGGAACGCCAACCTGACGGGACAGCAGGATGTGCTCACGGGTTTGCGGCATCGGACCATCAGCGGCCGAGCAAACCAGGATAGCGCCGTCCATCTGGGCAGCACCGGTGATCATGTTCTTCACATAGTCAGCGTGACCTGGGCAGTCAACGTGAGCGTAGTGACGGATCTTCGAGTTGTACTCGACGTGTGCGGTGTTGATGGTGATACCACGAGCTTTTTCTTCTGGCGCGCTGTCGATTTTATCGAAATCAACGATGGCCGAACCGAAAACCTCGGAGCAAACACGAGTCAGAGCTGCAGTCAGCGTAGTCTTACCATGGTCAACGTGACCGATAGTACCAACGTTAACGTGCGGCAGCGAACGATCGAACTTTTCCTTAGCCATCGAAACAACCCCCAACAAAAGAATTGAGCAAGCAATATCAACCATTAAAACAAAGGCAGATATTTTCATATCTGCCTTGTTATATGGAGCTCTTGAGCGGATTTGAACCGCTGACCTCACCCTTACCAAGGGTGTGCTCTACCAACTGAGCTACAAGAGCGTAACACTTTGCAGGATCTGCAAACTTGGAGCGGGTAGCGGGAATCGAACCCGCATCATCAGCTTGGAAGGCTGAGGTTCTACCACTAAACTATACCCGCGGAGCTTGCAGCTCTCGCTAAAAATGGTGGAGGGGGAAGGATTCGAACCTTCGAAGTCGTAGACGTCAGATTTACAGTCTGATCCCTTTGGCCGCTCGGGAACCCCTCCTAAGCGAGCCGGCATTCTACATCATGCCAGCCTTCTGTCAAGCATTTTTCTCATTAAAAACCTGAGGTTAGCTGCGTTGACACCGCTTTCGCACTGCAGACCGCTAAAGGTCTTCACTGCGAAGCGGGCGCCATTCTATGCAAACTATTCAGCCGGTGCAACCCCCTCACACGGCATTATTTTATGTTTTAACTCATTGAATTCTTTAGAAAGGTTTAACAGCTGCAAATCATCCAACAAACGCTGGCTTTCGGGGGCGACGCGCACCCAATAACCAGACGACTCGACGGCATCTTTCGGCAAGGACTGATACTTGACGCCTATCTCTCCCAGTCGGCGCCCAGCCACCAGGACTGTCTCCTGACGAGCAAAGCCCCCCAAATAGAGACAACCATTACCCGCCTCTGCGGGTTTTCCTTTATCTCGAGTCGTATCAGCCGCCTCGCTTAACAAGCGAATATCCTGTTGCGCCCCCCGGTACAAGCTCAAAGGCGTTACATCTTTCGCCCGCAGCGGGGCCTCTTGTTGATGCCAAATGTAATAAAAGACGTTGAGTACGAGCAGCAAGAGGAACAACCAGCGCATAAAAACCTCAGGACAATGGACACGCCATCGCTAAACCTACAAAAATCAGGTCTGGAACCAGCCTGGCTTCGGGCACGATTCCGGAAACCAGCGGCGCATCGCCCCCGGTAAGGAACACAACAAACTCATCCCCCCAGTAACTACGCGCCAACTCCAACTGAGTCAGGACAAACCCCCTCAGCATAAGAGAGCACCCTCGCTCCACCGCTTCGACGGTTGTACGACCAGGAGCGAGACTTTCGAGCGCTCGCTCGGCAGCCAAGTCACCGTATCGAATTTTGCGAGTATGGGTTCGCAACTGGTTGCGCATTAAGGGCATCCCGGGGCAGATAAAGCCACCGAGGTGCTCCCCGTCCGCAGCAATGAAGTCGGCCGTCACAGCGGTACCGAAATCAAGCACCAAGCACGCGCCGGAAGCCAAATGAAACCCTCCGAGCATTGCGAGCCAGCGATCGAGACCCAGCCGCTCAAACTCGTCATACCCGTTGCGCACCCCGGCCATTTCGCGAGCTGGTGTCGCGCATACCACCGACACACCAAAAGCTTGCATCAATATAGAAGCTAAAGCGGCGGTTTCTTCAGTCGTTCTAACACTGACCAACCGACAATGCTTAAGTGCGAGCCCATCTAGCTTGCTCAAACCCTCCAACAAAGCATCATCTGAATCAACCACACCCTCACGGAACACCCGCCTGACATCTGCACATAGCACACGCCATTTGATAAAACTGTTTCCACAGTCGAGCTCAAGAATCATCGCGCAACCTCAGACTGAGCTCACCACCACTAAAGACTTTTTCAACGCCATTTACTTTCAAGCGCAAAGCCCCCTGACTGTCGATACCCAACACCTCACCATCTATCTGGCTTACGCCGGCAATCAAAGACACTGCCCGCCCCTGCCAAATATGGTTTTGCTCCCACTCCGACTGAATAGAGGAAAATCCGTCAAGCTGGTGACGAGCCAGGTATTCCTGGAGCACCAAGCCTAGTTTCGAAACCAAGTGATTGCGATCAAACGCCCTGCCCGACTCAAGACGCATTGACGTCCATAACTGATCAACCTCTTCAGTCATCTGCATATTGACGTTAATTCCAACACCCAACACCACGTGGCAGACATCCGCAGGATCACCCACCAATTCGAGCAATATCCCGGCGATCTTTTTCTGCCCCACCAAAACATCGTTGGGCCATTTTAACCCCACCCCCGGAACTCCGAGCGCTCGCAATGTCTGCATGACCGCAAGACCGACGACGAGACTCAACCCCTCGAGCTGCCGCATCCCACCGTCAATGCGCAACACCAGGCTGTAATAGACGTTTTCTGCGAAAGGGCTGACCCATTTGCGCCCCCGCCGCCCGCGACCGGCCGTCTGGCGCTCGGCAAGCACCAAAAATGGTGCGGCCTGACCGCGCTCGATAGCGCGCAAGGCTTCAGCGTTGGTAGAGTCTATTGAGTCGAAGAGCAAAATTGGCCAGCCACAAGCAGGCGCCTCGTCCGTTATGGCGACAGCATCCAGTAGCGTCAACGGTGCAGCCAGCTGATATCCGCGGCCGCGCACCTTATGAACTGACAAGCCAAGCTCAGCCTCTAGATGCTGAAGCTGCTTCCACACCGCACTACGACTGATCCCCAGTGCAGCGCCCAGGGTCTGGCCCGAATGGAACCGGCCATCTTTAAGAAGCTTTAACAACGTCAGCATGCAAGTCTCGCCTCACAATGAGGCCCGCATGATAGCCATGCCCCGAGCCGTTGCATAGAAACCCGACAAGACGGATTTCCCGCGGACAAAACAAAACCCCTACCTGCATACGCAGATAGGGGTTTCGGAATTTAATCTTGACG
>NZ_MOBK01000442.1 GCF_003732265.1 Pseudomonas brassicacearum | reverse complement strand
CTTCTGGGTGTCAGATAGTGCGCTGGAAGACTAAGGCCTTGAGGCCGCTTTCAGGATCAATGTCCGGAAACTCCGGCGGATTCTCCAGCCGCTCTACAAAACGCAGACTCGGCGCTTCCTGCGTCACGCCCTCAATCAGAAAGTCCGAACCGAACGCCGGGTCATTCATGCACGCCAGCACCGTGCCTTGGGGCGTGAGCAGTTCCGGCAAGCGACGCAGCACGCGCTGGTAATCCTTGGTCAGCAGGAAACTGCCTTTCTGGAACGACGGCGGATCGATGATCACCAGATCATACGGACCGCTGTTGATCACCTTGCCCCAGGACTTGAACAGGTCGTGGCCGAGGAAACTGACTTTGCTCAAGTCATGGCCGTTCAAGCGATGGTTGTCGCGGCCCCGGCTCAGTGCGGCGCGGGACATGTCCAGGTTGACCACATGGCTGGCGCCGCCCTCGATGGCGGCCACGGAAAAACCGCAGGTGTAGGCA
>NZ_MOBK01000441.1:371-619 GCF_003732265.1 Pseudomonas brassicacearum | reverse complement strand
TGTAGAAATCCACTTCGAGGATGCTGCGTATCGCTTCCGGCTCGGCACCGTCGACCAGCAGTTGCAGGCCTTTGCGCGAGTAATTGTCGGGTTCGGCATCCGCCACGCCTTCCAGACCCAGCAGGCCTTCCTTGCGTGCGGTGAGGCTCCAGTTGACGACGCGATCGATGCCACCGGCCAGATCGACCCGTGGCGGAAACAGAATCCAGGCAAGGATCTGCATGGCGCGTTTGAACGCGCTCATCGGC
>NZ_MOBK01000441.1:0-251 GCF_003732265.1 Pseudomonas brassicacearum | reverse complement strand
ATGATGATCCCGATAAGGCTTAAAACATCCATCAGATACACGCCTCGACAATGTGCTTGCCGATGTCGTCGAGGCTATACACCGCGTCGGCGAGGTCGGCTTTGACGATGGCCATCGGCATGCCGTAGATCACGCAGCTTGCTTCATCCTGCGCCCACACCGCGCTACCGCCCTGCTTGAGCAGACGCGCGCCTTCACGGCCGTCGGCGCCCATGCCGGTCAACACCACCGCCAGAACTTTGTCGCCGTAG
>NZ_MOBK01000440.1 GCF_003732265.1 Pseudomonas brassicacearum | reverse complement strand
GCAGACTGGTGCCCATACTATCCGGGGCTGCACCTGTACTACCCGAGCCGCCGTAATGTGCCGGCAGCACTGAAGGCGTTTATCGATTTCGTGCGCAACCGGCACTAGCGCTTACAGGTACTTCAGCCAGGCGATGTCGCGGCGGCGGGCCTTCAATGCCGAGAACCAGCGTACGGCCGGGAACAGCACAATCGCCAGAATGACTGCGGCCAGCCAGATGGCCGCGACTGACGAGAAGCCAAAATAGCTGCCCTGATTCAGCCCGAACAGGGCCACGCCGATCAGGTACAACACCTTCAATGTGTACAGGTGCAGCAGGTAGAAAAACATCGGCGCCGAACCGAACACAGTCAGCCAGCGAATCCAGCGACGCTCCTGCAAGCGTTCGAATGCCAATAGCAGTAACAACCCAGCGCTCACGGTCAGCGCGATAAACAGCAACGACGGTGGGTACTTGGTGATGTTGAAAAAGCTCATCAGGGTTTGCACCGACGTGTCGCCCACGGCCCACGGTTTCTCGCCATA
>NZ_MOBK01000439.1 GCF_003732265.1 Pseudomonas brassicacearum | reverse complement strand
CCCTCGGTAAATCCGATCAAACAGCCGGGTGCCGAGTTGTTCTTCCAGCCGTTTGATCTGCTGACTGATCGCCGGTTGCGTGGTGCCAAGCTCAACCGCGGCAGCAGTGAAACTGCGCTGCCGAGCCGCCGCTTCGAAGGCGCGGAGCAGGTCGAGCGACAGATCACCCAAGGCTTCATACATAAGCTGTGCTTATCCTAGTCATTGTCCGGCGCAGGCTTTACCGGATACAGCATGGACTCCATGCTCGGTCGCAGCAATGTCGCATAAATATTCACTATGGAATGCCGCGATCACATGAAGCGCAAGAATATTCTTTTCATCATGGCCGATCAGATGGCCGCGCCAATGTTGCCGTTCTACGGCCCTTCGCCGATAAAATTGCCGAATCTTTCCCGCCTCGCCGAACAAGGCGTGGTGTTCGACGCCGCTTACTGCAACAGCCCGCTGTGCGCGCCATCGCGTTTCACCCTGGTCAGCGGCCAGTTGCCGAGCAAGATCGGCGCCTACGACAACGCTGCCGATTTCCCCGCCGATGTGCCGACTTACGCCCATTACCTGCGCCGTCTCGGTTACCGCACGGCGCTGTCGGGCAAGATGCATTTCTGTGGCCCCGATCAGTTGCACGGCTACGAAGAACGCC
>NZ_MOBK01000438.1:348-843 GCF_003732265.1 Pseudomonas brassicacearum | reverse complement strand
GGCCAGACGCGTTGCGAGGTTGAGCAGCAACATGATCGTGTGCTGCGCTACCGACGGCGTGCCATAACCCTGGCAGTTGCACACGGTGATGCCCTGCGCGCGGGCGGCGGCGAGGTCAACGTTGTTGGTGCCGGTGGCGGTGATCAGAATCAGTTTCAGATCGGGGTTGGCGGCCATCGCGGCGGCGTCGATCAGGATCTTGTTGCTGATCGCCACTGTGGCACCTTGCAGGCGTTCGGCGACTTGTCCGGGCAACGTTTGGGCGAACAGCTGCAGATCGCTGAACCACTCGCGCAACGGACTGAGGTCGAGGTCGCCGAGATCCAGCGAAGGGTGATCAAGGAATACCGCGCGGCGCGTGTTCGTCATCAACTGTACCTTTTGTGCTGTGAGCGTTGGGCGTAATCTGCCGAGCCTACCAGATGAAACAAATTGATACGCTTGGCCGAAAGGAGCCCCCATGTACTGGACCGAGTTCTTGACCGTTGCACTGAT
>NZ_MOBK01000438.1:0-289 GCF_003732265.1 Pseudomonas brassicacearum | reverse complement strand
TGACCCACGGTCGCCGCGCCGGCACCTGGACCGCGCTGGGCGTGGGCACGGCGATTTTCCTCCACGTTGGTTATTCGTTGCTGGGGATCGGCCTGATCGTGTCGCAGTCGATCGTGCTGTTCAACGCCTTGAAATGGGCCGCAGCCGCTTACTTGCTGTACATCGGCTTCAAGGCGCTGCGCGCGCAACCGGCGAAAGTCGTGGCCGATGATCTGCACAAAGAGGCGGGCGTTCGCACCGCTCGCGGCGCGTTCACCTCAGGCTTCGTGACCAATGGCCTGAACCCGAA
>NZ_MOBK01000437.1 GCF_003732265.1 Pseudomonas brassicacearum | reverse complement strand
GATCGTCGTGACCAACCCGGAAGTGTCCTCGGTACGAGATTCGGACCGCATGCTCGGCCTGCTGGCGAGCAAATCGCGTCGTGCCGAACGTGGCGAAGACCCGATCAAGGAACACCTGCTGATCACCCGCTACCACCCGGAGCGTGTTGAAAAGGGCGAAATGCTCGGCGTTGAAGACGTCAAGGAAATCCTCTCGGTAACGCTGCTCGGCGTGATCCCGGAATCCCAGGCGGTGCTCAAGGCATCCAACCAGGGCGTCCCGGTGATTCTCGACGACCAGAGCGATGCCGGTCAGGCGTACAGCGATACCGTCGACCGTTTGCTGG
>NZ_MOBK01000436.1 GCF_003732265.1 Pseudomonas brassicacearum | reverse complement strand
TGAACATTCGCTGGGCACCGTATAAAAATAAAAGACCCGACGTCGTTCAAGACGCCGGGTTTCGGTCAATCAGATGGGCGTCAGGCAACCTTCCTGCAAATGCAGGACGCGATCCGTCTGGCGAGCCAGGTTCATGTCATGGGTCACCACCAGGAACGCGGTGCGCATCGAGGTGCTGAGTTCCAGCATCAAATCCTGAATGCCCTGGGCGGTGTGGGAGTCGAGGTTGCCGGTCGGCTCGGCGAGCATCACCAGGCCTGGCTTGTTCACCAGGGCACGGGCGATGGCGACGCGCTGACGTTCGCCACCGGACAACTCGGACGGTTTGTGTTCCAGGCGATGGCCCAGCCCTACCCGGTCCAGCAATGCCGTGGCGGGCTGACGTGCTTGCGGGATCGCAGTCTTGCCGATCAGCAACGGCATGCAAACGTTTTCCAGCGCGGTGAATTCCGGCTGCAAGTTGTGGAACTGGTACGCGAAGCCGAGGGAACGGTTACTCAGCAGGCCGCGATTCTTCTCGCTCAGTGCC
>NZ_MOBK01000435.1 GCF_003732265.1 Pseudomonas brassicacearum | reverse complement strand
GTTCGGTCCGGACCAGTAGGCCTATCAATTCACCGGTCAACAACTGTCAACTCTGACAGGTCGAGCGGTAAATCCGATGAGCGGTCACTTGCGGTCAAGCCATTTTCCAAGTTCGATTCAATGCTATATCTGTGCATCAATCGGTCGCGCACACGCCCCTAAATGTGACGTTACTTCCCAATCGGTTGCCTTCAGTAGCGAAGGTCAAACTTCTACTGGCAATAGTCGCGCGCAGATCCGCGGGCTAACTTGTTGAACCGATTAATGTTTCCGGAGACCTGGGTTTTATTGCCAAAGCTATGGCACACTTTCT
>NZ_MOBK01000045.1 GCF_003732265.1 Pseudomonas brassicacearum | reverse complement strand
GCAGTCGACAAGTAGCAAAGGATTGAATGCATGCGTGCCTTAGCTGAGTTCATGATGCGAGGCCGTATGCAGGCCACTCTCGTGGTGGCCGGATGTGCAACATTGCCGTTGTTGTATTGGTTGGGCGCTGCCGCGGGGAGCCTTGTGCTGCTGCGGCGCGGACTGACGGACGCCCTGGGTGTTCTGTCTCTGGGGCTGCTGCCGGCATTGATCTGGTGGCTGTACGCCGATGACCCACGGGCACTTCTGGTGCTGCTGGGGTCTTCGGGACTTGCGTTGGTTTTGCGCGCAAGTGAGTCC
>NZ_MOBK01000434.1 GCF_003732265.1 Pseudomonas brassicacearum | reverse complement strand
ATGCGTTGCCGACGTTTCTTCAGGCGTTGGGATTGGCGGGCGCGGAGCATCGGCTTGAAGGGCGTTCGTTGATCCCGCTTCTGCACGGTGAACATCCGGATTGGCGCCGCTATGCAATCAGCGAATACGACTACGCCTTTCAGGCGCCGGCACGTGAGCGTCTGGGCCAGCCGATCGACCGTTGCCGCATGACCATGGTGCGTAGCGAGCGCTGGAAATACCTGGCTTACGACGGTTTTCGACCGCAGTT
>NZ_MOBK01000433.1 GCF_003732265.1 Pseudomonas brassicacearum | reverse complement strand
GATTGACTTGTTTGATCCGTCGCTGCAACTCGCTACCGAGTTTGTCCCCGGCCATCATCGCCGTGCGATCGCCGTGGCTGACGCGCCACAGCACTTCATACAGCAAACTCCAGCGTTGATCGCCGCGATAGCGCGAGGCTTGCTCCAGCGTGTCGAGCAGCGCTCGCGGAATACGTGCCTGAAACGGCCCCTGCCCTTCAGGCACCGGCTCATCACTGGCAAACAGATCACCCACACCCTCCGAGGCCCAGCTCACCAGACTCGGGTCGACTTCATGGCTCAGCAACCAGCGCGCTTGCTGGCGCCAAGTATCGAACAGATCATCGCAATCGAGATTGATCATCCCCACAGCCCCATCTGCTGCGGCATCGGCCGGTCACGCAATTGCTGATAGAGCAAATGGCTGGTGACCTCGGCCTGCTGCGGGTGATAGTCGCTGGTGATGATGAACGGCTTCGCCTTGGCCAGCACACAGCGCATGCGCGCGACATCTTCGTAGCGGATTCGCCGCTGTCG
>NZ_MOBK01000432.1 GCF_003732265.1 Pseudomonas brassicacearum | reverse complement strand
GCAGGCGATTCGCGGGTTGCGATCTCGCTTCGATGGAGTGACCTTACCAGCTGATTTATATATCCATAAATCATATTTATTCATTTGGTTATTCGTTTTGGAGATATGAGATTCACTTTGTTCCGGGCGAAAAAAAAGGCCGTCGGAACGGCCTGAAATCCCCTGCTTAGTGGTTCCGTGGTGACTGGACTAACGCCATCGCGAGCAGGCTCACTCCTACATTTGGAATGCGTTTCCCTGTAGGAGTGAGCCTGCTCGCGATGGCGGTGGTGACTACACCGCAAATCTCACTTGTTCGGCTGCGGCGTCAGGCGCAGGTATGGCTTCACCGCGCGATAGCCCTTCGGAAAGCGCTGCTTAATCTCTTCTTCATCTTTCAAC
>NZ_MOBK01000431.1 GCF_003732265.1 Pseudomonas brassicacearum | reverse complement strand
CCTTCAATATTTTGAGCTGAGCGACTACTTCCGATAGCTTCGTCTTTTATAGAAACGAGAATCGACAAGTGGATGGCGTTTTGCTAGTGTTCTTGAAGCGTATATGAAGATGATTAAGCGAGTTTTTAACGTTAAAGATACAAAAATACATAACAGTCATCATGGACAGATAAAAATGGACGATATAAGAAACACCGCACTACAACTTTCGAAAATTGTAGGGGTGGAATTATTTGAGCTCTGCAATAATATTTCAGCACTTCTAATTAAGACAGAGCTTTGGGCTTTTGTTGATAAGGAGCGAAGCAAGTCTCTTTATGAACTAGCAAGGGACGAGAAGTTAAAGAGCATTGCGTTGCCTGCCGAGACGACGATAGTTCGATTTGTTGTAGATGATGGGTTTGTAGCTGAACAAGAGAGCATAAGTCTAGGGCTGGGTTATGAGGGGGTATCTTTAAAACTCGCTATACACAAAATTCTAGACTTGCCTGACACCTTTCAAGAGTCT
>NZ_MOBK01000430.1 GCF_003732265.1 Pseudomonas brassicacearum | reverse complement strand
TTGCTTGAGGAAACCCTCGCCGGTCGGCCGATTGCCTTGCGGCGGTTGCGCATTCGGCACCCACAGACTGCTGAGCACGATGCCGGCCATGATCAGCACCAGCGCCGCCGGATAGATGTCGAGGCTGAGCCATTCGAACAGCCGCCCCAGCGCGACCACGGTGATGATGAAACCGATCGATCCCCACAGGCGAATCTGGCTGTAACGCGAGGTCTGCCCCTGTAAATGCGCCAGGGTGATGACTTCGAATTGCGGCAGCACCGCGTGCCAGAAAAATGCGTGCAGCGCCATGACCATCGCCAGCCAGGCGTAGGTCTTGCTGACGAAAATCAACGAGAAGGTCAGCAGTGTGCAGACCGCGCCGAAGCGCACGATGGCCAGGCGTTTGCCGGTGTAATCGCCAAGCCAGCCCCAGATGTTCGGCGCCACGCAGCGCATCAGCATCGGGATGGCCACCAGTTCACCGATCCGCGCCGGACTGAAGCCGAGGTGATCGAAGTACAGCGCCAGAAACGGCGCTGTCGAACCGAGCAAGGCGAAATAGAACAGATAGAAGCTGGACAGCCGCCAGTAAGGGAGCGCCGCCACGGTTATGCCGCGACGGCTTGAAGGTCCGCCATCAAAGCTGACCCAGCACCGGCGTGCTCACGCGCACATCGGCGTTCTGGCCACGGTGACGCAGCAGGTGATCCATCAGCACAATGGCCATCATCGCTTCGGCAATCGGCGTTGCACGAATGCCGACGCAAGGGTCGTGACGGCCCTTGGTGATCACATCGACCGGATTGCCGTGGATGTCGATCGAACGGCCCGGGGTGGTGATGCTCGACGTTGGTT
>NZ_MOBK01000429.1 GCF_003732265.1 Pseudomonas brassicacearum | reverse complement strand
AGCCAGAATGCTGGCGTGCAACTGACCGCCGCCAGCTTGCGCAACGGCAAAGGTTCGATCCAGAGCGAAGGCGCGTTGAGCCTTGAAACCAGCGCTGACTTCGATAACCAGAGCGGCAAGGTCATCGCGCAAAGCGGCAATGTGTTGGTCAAAGCGGCCAACATCGATAACCGTGGCGGCACGCTTTCCAGCATCAAAGGTGCTCTGGAAGCGCGCACCGTCGGTGTGCTGCGCAACGGTTTCGACCTCAATAACAATCGCCAGGGCGGCATCATTCAGGCGCAGGGTCTGACCCTGACGGCAC
>NZ_MOBK01000428.1 GCF_003732265.1 Pseudomonas brassicacearum | reverse complement strand
ACCGTAACCTGCACACCTTCGACGTCAGCCTGGAAACCACCCTCGACCTGCTGCCGCGCATTCCGCGCGATCGTCTGGTGATTACTGAAAGCGGTATTCTCAACCGCGCCGATGTCGAGTTGATGGAAATCAGCGACGTGTATTCGTTCCTAGTGGGCGAAGCGTTTATGCGCGCCGAGAACCCTGGCACTGAATTGCAGCGTCTGTTCTTCCCGGAGCGTGGCACTTCCATCAGCGGTTCGACCCTCGACTGATTCGCTTCAGACCGAGTCGACGCAATCGCGAGCA
>NZ_MOBK01000427.1 GCF_003732265.1 Pseudomonas brassicacearum | reverse complement strand
GCGGCGCCACTGTAGTCGCCGGCCTCGTACAACGCCACCCCTTGCCATTGGTGATCGTCAAAATGCTGCGCGGCTTCGGCCGGGCGCTTCGGTTTGAGCAAATGCAGGCCCTGTTGATCGGGGCGCAGCCACAAATCCTCAAAGTCAAAAGCGTAGCTCGGTTGCGGCAGGCACAGCAGCAACGGCAGGCAGAACAACCAGCCACGACGTCCGGCACAGGCGGCGAGCAATAGCAGCGGCAACAGCAGCCAGTAACCCTGATCGGCCCAGGTATCGAGGCGCACGGTCTGGCCATCGTCGCGCAGACTGCGCGGGCCGTTGAGCAGGCCGAGCGCACCAAGATCCGCTTCGTCGAGGCGGGCAGGGTGGTATTCGCCGCCGACGCTGTTGAGGAATGCGCTCAGGCCCGGACTGTCGAGTTGCGGCACGCGAATCGCGCCTTGCTCGTCCTTGAGGAAACTGCCGTCCTCTTGAGCGATTGGTGCGC
>NZ_MOBK01000044.1 GCF_003732265.1 Pseudomonas brassicacearum | reverse complement strand
TCGATTCAATCTGGCCTACCTGCATTTCGTCGAAGGCGCCACCGCCACATCTCGAACCGTGCCCGCGGGCGTGGACCTGGACGCACTGAGTGCGCAGTTCGAAGGCCCGTTCATTGGCAACAACAACTATGACCTGGCGATGGCGCTCGAGCGTCGGGCGCAGGGCCGCATCGACGCGGTGGCGTTTGGACGCCTGTTTATTGCCAACCCCGATCTGGTGGAACGTCTGCGGCACGGTCTCGAACTGACCATTGCGCCGCGTGAGAGTTACTACGGCGGAGGCGCCAAAGGCTACATCGATTGGCCCACCGCTAACGCCTGAA
>NZ_MOBK01000426.1 GCF_003732265.1 Pseudomonas brassicacearum | reverse complement strand
CCGCCGTCGGTGGTCTGGTCAACGGCGGTACCAGCGGGGGTACCAGCGGAGGTACCACCGGTGGCGGTCTGGGCGGTGTACTCGGCGGTCTGACCGGCGCCTTGGGAGGTAACCAACGCTAAATTGCACCTGGCCGATTCGACGGCCTCACCTACAGCGCCTACGCTTGGTTGAGGGCGGAAGATTCCCACGAGTCTTCCGCCTTTTTTCTTAGGAGAATTCAGCCCAGTGCTGTGATCTGACCATGGAGTGTCCTATGCGCGTAATGGCATCCCTGCTGTTCCTGAGTATCAGTTCCGCCGCCCTCGCCGACACCCTGCCCAGTTTTC
>NZ_MOBK01000425.1 GCF_003732265.1 Pseudomonas brassicacearum | reverse complement strand
GAGAAGCGATCGGCTATCAGTGCTCGTCACCCGCAGTTGAACATGTGGCGCGTTCGGTATGCATCTCGCTAACTCAGCGTTGACGTTCTGTATCAGTGGTGAAATTCGATCATCGTTCTCGATGGGGGCTTCCGGGCGTCTGAGCCGATCGCGCTCAGCTAAAATCGCTTCGGACGGTTGGGCTGCCGCTGCTTGCAGCGTGCGCCGGAACAGCTCTGAATGCAGCTGAAAGCGATCGGTTGTTTCGCTTCACGCAAACTAATGCCATGGCAGAGGTGATCT
>NZ_MOBK01000424.1 GCF_003732265.1 Pseudomonas brassicacearum | reverse complement strand
AACCGTTTCTGCCGTTCGTTCGGTGTCAGCGGCTATCCCGAACTCAAGCTGCAACTGGCGCAGAGCCTGGCCAGTGGCGCGGCGTATGTCAGCCGCGCGGTCGAGGCTGATGACAATCCCGAGGCCTACACGCAGAAGATTTTCGGCAGCGCCATCGCATCCTTGGACAGTGCCTGTCAGGCGCTTGATCCGAACCTGATCAGCCGCGCTGTCGACCTGTTGATTCAGGCGCGGCAGATCCACTTCTTCGGCCTCGGGGCTTCGGCGCCAGTGGCTTTGGATGCACAGCACAAGTTCTTTCGCTTCAACCTCGCCGTCACTGCGCATGCCGATGTGCTGATGCAGCGAATGATTGCCTCAGTGGCGCACACCGGTGAGTTGTTCGTGATAATTTCCTACACCGGGCGCACCCGTGAGCTGGTGGAAGTGGCGCGTATCGCTCGGGAGAACGGTGCTTCAGTGTTGGGTTTGACGGCGGAAAATTCGCCGCTGGCCAAGGCGAGTACCTTGAGCCTGAATATTCCGCT
>NZ_MOBK01000423.1 GCF_003732265.1 Pseudomonas brassicacearum | reverse complement strand
AATGCGCAGCGGCCCGGAAGGAGTCTGCCCGCTGAACATGACACGTCCGTTATCGGCCAAGCGTAGCGCTGACGCCGGGCTCTGCCACTCGCACCCGATCACTGGTGAACGCAGCCAGTCACCGCTGAGCCACCACACACGACCGGCGCTTCGGTGCAACTCACCGTCGGCCAGGCGCCAAACGGGTGAAGCGTCGTGGCCGGCTTCGCAGAGATCGGTCCAACCCGACCAATGGTCAGTGTCGGGCAAACGGGTCAGCGGTTCGAGCCAATGGCTGATTACATTTCGTTGACGCGCAGCAGACAGCGCAGCCAGCGGCGCCAGTTCCAGCGAAGGCAGCCCCAGCCATTCGAAATCATGCGCGGTGGCGGCGGTTGTCAGATCGATCTGCGCCAACTCATCAAGCAGTCCCTTGGCCTCACGCAGATGCGCGGCGCTGCGGACCATGCTCGCCTGCGCTTGCGGCCAGCGCTCGGTCAGCAACGGCATGACCTGATGCCGCAGGTAATTGCGCGAAAGCTGTCGATCCTGATTCGACGGGTCTTCAATCCAGCGCAATTGATGAGCCTGCGCATACGCCTCCAGTTCGGAACGAGAGACGTCCAGCAACGGGCGAATCAGCATGCCCTGCCCCA
>NZ_MOBK01000422.1 GCF_003732265.1 Pseudomonas brassicacearum | reverse complement strand
GAAAATCAGCTCATCCGCCTGCGTCTGCTCAATCAGCACTTCGAGCTTCGCACGGATCTTCTGCGGGCTGCCGACCATCGCTAGACCGAGGAAATCACCCACCGCCTCACGCTCGTGCGGCAACCACAAGCCATCCATGGTTTTCACCGGCGGACGCTGCACCAGACTCTGCCCACGCATCAACGCCAGAATGCGCTGGTACACCGAAGTCGCCAGGTAATCGGCTTGTTCATCGGTATCGGCGGCCACCAGCGGCACGCCGAGCATCACGTACGGTTTGTCGAGCACCGCCGAAGGCTTGAAGTGATTGCGATAAACGCGGATCGCCTCATGCATGAAGCGCGGAGCGAAATGCGAGGCGAAGGCGTAAGGCAAGCCGCGCTCACCAGCCAATTGCGCGCTGAACAGGCTGGAACCCAGCAGCCAGATCGGCACATTGGTGCCGGTGCCCGGCATCGCGATCACCCGCTGATCCGGAGTACGCGGACCGAGGTAGCGCACCAGTTCGGCGACGTCCTCGGGGAAATCATCAGCGCTACCAGAGCGCTCACGGCGCAAGGCACGAGCGGTCATCTGATCGGAACCGGGAGCACGGCCCAGGCCGAGGTCAATCCGGCCCGGGTACAGACTTTTCAGTGTGCCGAACTGCTCGGCAATCACCAGCGGCGCATGGTTGGGCAGCATCACGCCGCCGGAGCCGACACGAATCGTCGACGTACCGCCAGCCAGATAGCCGAGCAGAACAGACGTCGCAGAACTGGCGATGCCGTCCATGTTGTGGTGTTCGGCCACCCAGAACCGCGTGTAGCTGAATTTCTCGACGTGCTGCGCCAGATCCAGCGAATTGCGCAGCGATTGCGCCGGGCTGCCGTTCTCGCGTACCGGTACCAGATCGAGGGTGGAAAATTTTACGTCGGACAGTTGCTTCATAAACCTGCGTCTCCGAGTGAGGAGGCAGGCT
>NZ_MOBK01000421.1 GCF_003732265.1 Pseudomonas brassicacearum | reverse complement strand
GACGAGCGTCGAGCACACTGGCAAGCAGCCGCAAGTGCTGGAAGATTTGGCCACCGGCACTGATTCCGGTGACGGCTTCAGCCAGGGTTATCGTAATGATTTCGTCGCGACACCTTGGGACGTCGTCTTCCGCCCTGCGCTTGCACACCCCAAACCCCGAATGACCGGCAACCAGCATGCCGTGGTCACTGGGCCCCCCGGCGAGGAGATTTACTGCGACGCCTATGGCCGGGTAAAGGTCCAGTTGCTGT
>NZ_MOBK01000420.1 GCF_003732265.1 Pseudomonas brassicacearum | reverse complement strand
GCTTGCTGTCCTCGTTGGATGCGGCAGACGCCTCGGCGCTGGACACGGCGTTGGCAGCGACTTCATCCACTGCTGTGCTCATCTCGGTGACCGCGGTGGCGGCTTGTTCGATCTGGTCATTCTGCTGTTGCAGGCCGCGGGTGCTTTGCTCCATCACCGAACTCATTTCCTCGGCCGCGGAAGCCAGTTGCCGCGCTGATTCGCTGATACCGCGGATGGTCGAGCGCAGATTGCCTTGCATCTCGGCGAGGGCTTCGAGCAACTGCGCGGCTTCATCTTTACCGCTACTGATAATTTCGCCACTGAGATTGCCGGCAGCAATGCGCCGCGCGACATCCAGTGCCTGATTGATCGGGGTGGTGATGCTGCGGGTCAGCAGCCAGGCCAATAGCAAGGTGGCAATCAGGGCGACCACGATGATCGACGCGACGATCCACAATGCCCGTTCATACATGGCTGCGGCGGCATCGGCGGCGTCGTCTGCACCTTGTTGATTGAGGCTGATCATCTGCTCCAGCGTCTTGTCGAGCACTGTGCCCTGCGGTGCCAGTTCGTTGCTCAAACGCGTGGCAGCCTGCTCGTTCTGCCCCGCGTCAATCTGGCTGACAATCTGGTCGAGAATGCTCAGGTATTTGC
>NZ_MOBK01000419.1 GCF_003732265.1 Pseudomonas brassicacearum | reverse complement strand
ATTCACCTGCTGACGGCGCAGACCAACTCCGGTCAGCTCTATGAAGTGGACATGCGTCTGCGCCCATCCGGTGCTTCAGGACTGTTGGTGAGTTCGCTCGGCGCGTTTGCCCGCTATCAGGAAAATGAAGCCTGGACGTGGGAGCATCAGGCTTTGGTGCGTGCGCGGGTGCTGGTCGGCAGTCAGGATGTCGGTCAGGCGTTCGAGAAGGTTCGTGCCCAGGTGCTGGGCAAGCCGCGTGATCTGGCGAAGCTGCAACAGGAAGTCAGCGAGATGCGCGCAAAGATGCGCGACAACCTCGGCACCAAG
>NZ_MOBK01000043.1 GCF_003732265.1 Pseudomonas brassicacearum | reverse complement strand
CACGACAAAGACAAACTGGTCAAAGCCATGCGCGGCAACGGCGCCCTGCCTTGGGGTGATCACCATCCGTGCATGTTCAGCGGCACCGAGCGGTTCTTCCGGCCCGGCTACAAAGGTCACCTGATCGCCGAATGGCTGCCGGCGCTCGACGGCGTGGTGGCCAAACTGGAAGAAGGCGCCAAAGTCGCCGACATCGGCTGCGGTCATGGCGCGTCGACGGTGATCATGGCCCAGGCGTTTCCCAACTCGCGTTTCGTCGGTTACGACTATCACGCGCCGTCGATCACCGTTGCCACCCAACGCGCCGAGGAAGGCGGGGTCAGCAGCCGGGCGAAGTTCTTCCAGGGCTCGGCAAAAAGCTACCCCGGCGATGACTACGACTTGATCTGCTATTTCGACTGCCTGCACGACATGGGCGACCCGGTCGGCGCCGCCCGTCACGCCTATGACTCGCTGAAAGACGACGGCACGGTATTGCTGGTCGAGCCGTTCGCCAACGACACGCTGGACGACAACATCAACCCGG
>NZ_MOBK01000418.1 GCF_003732265.1 Pseudomonas brassicacearum | reverse complement strand
TCATCCGGCGCGTGGGTCAGGCTCAGTTGGGTCAGCGATTCAGTCCACAGCAACGCAGCGCGTTCACGGTCGCTGAAGAACGGCGCTTCACGCCATGCCGTCACCGCGAACAAACGGCGCGGAGTTTCGCCACCCTTGATCGCATCGGTGGTGCGCATGTCGATGCAGAACGCACAGCCGTTGATCTGCGAAGCACGCAGTTTGACCAGTTCGATCAAGGTCTTTTCCAGCGGCAGTTTGGAGACGGCAGTTTCCAGGGCGATCATCGCTTTCAGGGCATCTGGGGAGGCGGTGTAGAAATCGGTACGAGGTTGCATGGTGGCTCCGGGCAGCAAGTGAATGTGTGGCTACGTTAGCCCTCACGCCCGGTTCGACAAATAGCCAATATTCCAGAAGATCAGGAGGCCACTTCGGTTTTCTCGGCTGACCACTCGTCAGCCAATCGGCACCAAGGGTTCTGCGCATCAGACCAATATCAGGTACATGCCCTTTCTGGAGACGGATCATGATCACGCGCAAACTCACCTCGTTATTGCTCGCCGGCCTGCTGGCCACCGCATCGGCCGCCAGCTTCGCCGCCAACGATGGCGCTGACGCCACCGGCACCAAATCCGGTGGCCCGACCAGCACCACCACGCCGCCAGACAACACCCCGGGCGCGCCTTCGGGTGGTAGCGGT
>NZ_MOBK01000417.1 GCF_003732265.1 Pseudomonas brassicacearum | reverse complement strand
CTACAAAAAGGCCGGTGGCGACCCGCTGTCTTCCAAGCGCGCCTTTGCGGATGTAGACGGCGACGTCAACATCCTCCCCGAGCCGATTATTCGAGAATTGATAGGCGATACCCTCGAACCGGACGAGCTTTACGCCACTGTCGACGTGCGCTACGACATGAAAAATGGCGACTTGATCTGTCTGAGATGGACCGGCATCAAGTCCAATGGCGATGACTATCTGCATGAAGTTCCGCATATCGTCAGCGCCAACGAAGCCAAGGAAGGCCTGGTCACGTTCTACATCGATGCCGAGCACATCATTGTGCTTGATAAAGGCAG
>NZ_MOBK01000416.1 GCF_003732265.1 Pseudomonas brassicacearum | reverse complement strand
AGTGCACTCAAGATGTGCGCAACCAGGCCTTGTTGTTATGACTTGCCCTGTTATGCAGCCGATCTTCCTTGTGGAAGACTCTTGTGCAATTGTCTTGCGCGCTCGATGTCAGGATGAAAGTCCCGTGAATCAAGCGGTTGGGTGCTCAGGCGAGCACGTTTATAAGGGCGCGGCCATGGCCTTTGTAGGGGATATAAATGGTGCGTATCTCCTGTCCATCGTCTGTTTTGAGACTAGTTAGTCATCTAGGCA
>NZ_MOBK01000415.1 GCF_003732265.1 Pseudomonas brassicacearum | reverse complement strand
AGTAAAATCAAACGTCGACGGTGTCGGCGGCTTTGCTGTGGAGGGGCTGGTGCAGCTCGGCTTCACGCTGCTCGGCATCGCGGTAGTCTAGGTACTTGCGCTGGGTGGCGATGTGATCGGCGACGTGTTTGGCGTCGTGCCACACGCCCCAGATAAATGACGAGCCACGGCGCGACTGCCATGGCAGACCGAGGAAATACACCCCCGGCTCACTCGACACGCCGCGCTGATGCACAGGCTTGCCCTTGTCATCGAACGCCGCGACTTGCAGCCACGAGTAATCCACGGCGAACCCGGTGGCCCAGATGATCGAGGTCACGCCAGCCTTGGCCAGATCGAGATCGGCCAATGGATTTTTCACGCACTCAGGATCCGGAAAAGTTTCGCGCGCCTCCGGTTCTTCCGGCAGATCGAGGCCGTTGCGCTCGATGTAGGCATCGGCGGCGTCCAGCAGCGCCAGATAATTTTCGTCGCCGCGAGTGAGGTTGCCGACCAGGTCCTGCTTAAAGGTCACCACGCCGTTATTGAACGATTCGGTGACGCCAACCAGGGTCATGCCGCGATGGGC
>NZ_MOBK01000414.1 GCF_003732265.1 Pseudomonas brassicacearum | reverse complement strand
TGCTCAACACGGTGTTTTTCAGATCAAGGTAATCGTGCAGGACTTGCAGGCCCATGGTCGGCGTGTAGAGACAGGCGTCGGCATGACTGATCATCAACGATCCCGCGAGTTCGACGTAGTTGGGTTCGTACTCCCACAGGCGCACACTCTCGATGGTTGGACGGCGGGCCGGCACGTCGGTGGGTTTGATCATGTGATGCAGGGTGGCGAACTGTGTGGCGTCGATGATCCCGGTTTCGCGTTTGATCAGCAGTTCGGCGCGCGCCTGTTCCTCCAGCACCGCGCTGAAAAACGTGCGGCGCACAGATCCCGAAACGGCGGGTGCACTCCAGTATTTTTCCATTTCGCCAAACAGCAACACCGGGAGCTTGTCCGAGGCTAGCTTGAGCGCGGCTTCCCAAATGGCGTGGTCTCCGGGGACAGAGGTGTGCCCGGGATTGATGAATTCGTGCAACTGGTCGACTGGCCATTTCTGGTGCCGATAGTACATAAGCAGGGCTTCGCTCAAGCTCATTGATGCGTGCCAATGCCTGCTCGTTGTCGGCGCGGAACCGCTGTCATCGCTGAGCGCGTCGGTATAAAAATTCACCCGGGTCTGCGCCTGACGTACGTCGGGAAAATTCACCTCTAGCAGGTCATCAAGGATTGTTTCC
>NZ_MOBK01000042.1 GCF_003732265.1 Pseudomonas brassicacearum | reverse complement strand
GCGCCGCGGTGGGTTGCTTTGGAGTTTGGGGTGGTGTTGTAGGTATTTGTTGTTTACAGGATTTGTTGTGGCGGTGGGTGCAGTTTGACTGGCAGGTGTTTGTCAGTGGACATCTTGGTTGTTGATCTAATCAGTACATTTGTGGCGACGGTTGGCGCACGGTCGTGGGCTATGCATTTATAGGTGGTACTGGGTGCAACCTTGGCTTTTTGTTGGTGGCGCCTTTGTCGATGGCGGTGTAAATATCCATTCCTGCGGTTACGGCCACTTAGGGTTTCGCCCTTACGGCGACTCACTTTTTTTTCAAACGCCAAAAAAAAGTAAGCAAAAAAAGGGTCGCCCCGAGCGTCCGGCCCCTCGCCTAGGCTCGGCGTTCCTTCGCTCCGGCATCCATCCGGGCACACTTCACTCCGGTCTGCTTCGCTACGAC
>NZ_MOBK01000413.1:396-692 GCF_003732265.1 Pseudomonas brassicacearum | reverse complement strand
GGGCAATCTGGGTGACGGTGGCAGGTTCGTTTACTGCGGGCTTCGCGTACCCGGTCAGAATCGGAATTGGCGGCGGTGCGCTGACTTGTAGCGGGATTTGCATGCGCAGGCTGTACGCCGTCGAGGGTGCTACAGGCTTGCTATAACCCTGGATGCCCACGAAGGTGCAGGGCGCAAAATGGATGTCGCCTGCAGCGGCAGTCGGCGGTTCGATGCCAAAGGCGCTGAAACTGAGTTTGGCGCCGCTGCCCTTGTCATTCCAGATCAACTCGCCGACGTTCGCTGCGATCACCAGG
>NZ_MOBK01000413.1:0-275 GCF_003732265.1 Pseudomonas brassicacearum | reverse complement strand
TGGGCGCCCCGGTTTCTTTCCAGACAAGTTCAAAGTCGACAGGGCGGGCCAGTGCCTTTCCTTTAGTGCTCTGGGCCCCTTCCATATCTTTCTCGCAGACCACGGCTGCGACCATTTCGCCATTGATATTGGTGCCGCCGGGAATGAGCACGTCGCCCAGCGGAAAGTAGCCCGGCAATGCATCCGGAGCAGGGGTGGGGCGCCAGAACGTGGCGGGTTTTGCTTTGGAACCGTTGGTGCTCCAGACCCGGTGAAACTCCGTGGTGAAGTTGATC
>NZ_MOBK01000412.1 GCF_003732265.1 Pseudomonas brassicacearum | reverse complement strand
CGGCGCGCTGGCTCGATTGCAGGCGCCTACCTGGCTGTTTCTCGATGACTATGGCCGCGTTCCGAACCCGGAGCTCGTTCAGCTGCTGGATCGCATGCTGGCCGTCAGCAGCCCGGCGCTGACCTGGTGGCTGGGCGCCCGCCGTCGCCCGCAATGCAACTGGCCGCGGTTGCTGCTCGATGATGATTTGTACGAATGCGAGCGTGCCACGCTAGCTTTCAATCAAACCGAGATTGCCTCGCTGGTGCGCCACCTGACACCGGCCGATGCCAGCACCGCCTCCAGCAAGATTATCCAGCTCAGCGGAGGTTGGTGTGCTGGGGTACGCGTCGCGCTACTGCAAAAATGTGACTGGTCGCGCAACGACCCGCATCACATCCGAACTGACACATTGCTCGATTACCTCGAACACGAACTGTTCACCATCCTGACCCCTGAGTTGACGGAGGCCTGGCGGGTACTCGCGCATTTACCTCGCTTCAATGC
>NZ_MOBK01000411.1 GCF_003732265.1 Pseudomonas brassicacearum | reverse complement strand
CTTCGAAGCCTCGGGCGCCAGTAACATGAAGTTCGGCCTCAACGGCGCGTTGACCATCGGCACGCTGGATGGGGCCAACGTGGAAATGTGCGAACGCATCGGTGCCGAGCACATGTTCATCTTCGGCCTCAGCGCCCAGCAGGTGGAAGCGCGCAAACAGAACCACGAGTTCAGCGCGTTGCCGGACATCGCCGCGTCGCATCGTTTGAACGATGTGCTGCGAGCGATTCGCAGCGGGGTGTTCTCGCCGGATGACACCTCGCGTTATACCGGGCTGATCGATTCGCTGGTGGATTACGACCGCTTCCTGGTCTGCGCCGATTTCGACTCCTACTGGGAAGC
>NZ_MOBK01000410.1 GCF_003732265.1 Pseudomonas brassicacearum | reverse complement strand
GGTTGCTGGTGCGGCTTAATCGGTTGCGCAAGGCGCCGGGTGGGGTGGGGAGATTTACTTTTGCCTTGGCGTTGTTCAGTTTTGTCTGCTTTATCGCCATTGCGGGGTTGATGGGGGCCAAGCCTGTTTAAGGCTTGAGACCGGGTTGACCCCTTCGCGAGCAAGCCCGCTCCCACCTTTAACCGTATTTCTCTGAGGGAACTCGGTTAAATGTGGGAGCGGTCTTGCTCGCGAAGGCGATATCAGCCGCGCAACGAAATCACCGGCCACCCACGTTTCTCGGCTTCAGCAC
>NZ_MOBK01000409.1 GCF_003732265.1 Pseudomonas brassicacearum | reverse complement strand
CCAGTGCCGGCACGCCGAACACCAGCGCCAGCACCGCCAGCCACCAACCTGCCCGCCCCGGCACGACAAACCCGATCAGCGCGGCGCCCAGTGCCGTCCAGCCCAGCACCTTGAAGTGAATCATCAAGCCCAGGTTCGACCGCACCTGACATTCCCAGCGACTGGCCTCATCCACGCAGATACCGACCCACTGCCCGTCCTCCATAAAGCCATAACGCGCGCCATAACTGGCAGCCAGCCACAACGGCAACAGAACGAGCAGCACAATCACGGGCAAACGGCGGGACATGAAACACTCCAATCTTCGGAAATCGGCGGTCAGCTTAATCTGCCGCCAGCCGTGTGCAAGAACT
>NZ_MOBK01000408.1 GCF_003732265.1 Pseudomonas brassicacearum | reverse complement strand
TGTCCGGTGCAAGTGTTTGACTGGCCGCTGCCGGCCGCCGAATTGGCGTTGGCGGTCGAACATCTGCAAGCCCGTGGCGTACTGCTGTATTCCAGCAAAGCCATGAACCTTGCGCAGTTGCCGAAACTATTGAACGGAGTCAGTTGCCCGAAAATGCTGGTCGGACCAACGGTATGCATCCACCACGCCGAGTTGTCCGTAAGAACTTCCGAGATGGCTGATGTGTTCCTGGCTGAAGACGCGCTGCTGGCGCACCAGGTACTCGTTCAGCGTGGGCTGATCTAATGGACGCAGTGAGTTCCGACATGCAATTGATCTGGCTGCGCAGCG
>NZ_MOBK01000407.1:392-659 GCF_003732265.1 Pseudomonas brassicacearum | reverse complement strand
AGTCGCCGGCCTGGTACGGCGCTTGAGCAGACGCCTGCCGCCCGTGGCACCGAATACTCAATTGGGCGGCCTCACGGTGATGTATGGCGTGCAGAGCAGTTCCGACGGCGCACTGCTGGCCAATCACATGGCCTTGGTGGTGCAAAAAAGCGGTCAGCAAACCTTGTTGCTTGATCTCGGTTTGCCGCGCGGTGACAGCCTCGCCCTGCTCGGGCTGGAGAGTTCGTTCCACTTCGGCGATGCCTTGCGCCACTTGCGCAGGCTCGA
>NZ_MOBK01000407.1:0-295 GCF_003732265.1 Pseudomonas brassicacearum | reverse complement strand
GCCGAGCTGTACATGTTGCTCAGCGCCTTGCGCCAGCACTTCCAGCACATCGTCGTGAACCTCACCGGGCAGACCGACAGCGAAGCCTTGCGCACCTTTGTCAGCCACTGCGACAAGTTGCTCTGGTACACCGATCAGAGCGTGCTCAACTGCCGACGCAACCTTGCCGTGCTCAATCTGTGGCGCGAAAAAGGCATGAAGCTCGACCACGGACGCCTGCTGATCGACCGCTACTTGAGCAATGTCGCGCCCGATTCGGAAACCCTCGGCAAGACCTTCAACCTGGAAGTGATTG
>NZ_MOBK01000406.1 GCF_003732265.1 Pseudomonas brassicacearum | reverse complement strand
GGATCCCGAGAACCGCCTCGGCTCGATGATCAGCAAGGCGCATTTCGACAAGGTGCGCTCCTACCTTGATGTGGCCCGCGACGAAAACCTGCGTGTGCTGGTGGGCGGGAAAACCCGCGAGGATATTTTCGTCGAACCCACCATCGTTGATGGCGTGAGCCGCGATAGTCGCCTGTTCCAGGAAGAAATTTTCGGTCCGGTACTGAGCGTCACCACGTTCCAGACCGTTGACGAAGCCATTGCGCTGGCCAACGACACGGCCTACGGCCTGGCAGCATCGGCTTACACCGGCAACCTGCGCCATGCCCTGAAACTC
>NZ_MOBK01000405.1 GCF_003732265.1 Pseudomonas brassicacearum | reverse complement strand
AGGCGCTCAGGCGCGGCGAACTGCGGGTCGCGGCCCAAGCGGCGAGGAGGATGAACTCGGTGGTCGGCAGGCCGGGCACGACAATGGCGATCAAGCCGATGCCGAGGCTGACGTAGGCCAGCAGACCGAACAGCAGACGGGCGAGTTTCGAGGAGGCGGGTTGCGGCATGGGCTACGCGGTGGCTTCTGAAGCGGAATGGAGATCTTACAGGCTTACGCAGTTCCCCTGTAGGAGTGAGCCTGCTCGCGATAGCGGTGTATCAGTCG
>NZ_MOBK01000404.1 GCF_003732265.1 Pseudomonas brassicacearum | reverse complement strand
CTTTCTTGGCGAACAGCACTTGATAGATCCAGTAACGCCCGCCCTTAGCCAAAACAATCGAACGATGACGGTTGGCGTTCAACCGCTTCTTCCAGACGCCACCACCAAGATCGTCAGCCTGACCTTCAAGCATCTCGCAAAATGCTTCCCGGAGCTCTGCGTCGCTGATCCAAGCCTTGCCGGCTCGTATCGCAAAACCCTTGGTTTTGAATAGCCTGAATGACATCGGTATCCCTTCCAAAAAACATACCACCCAGTGGTATAGATTACAAAGCCACCCGTCTCGAAAATATCGATCGGTCTGCCCCC
>NZ_MOBK01000403.1 GCF_003732265.1 Pseudomonas brassicacearum | reverse complement strand
CGGCCACGCCGGGCCAGTGCCTCGGCCATCGCCAGGCCAATGCCGCTGGAAGCGCCGGTGATCAGTGCGTAACGGGTCATGCAATTCTCCATCGCAACAGCTCCGCGCCGGCGACGCGGGTGTCACGGCGGGGAGCGCTGTTCATTCTTTCGCAGAGTCTACAGGGGCCTGCGCCGCTTCGGCTGCCTCGTCGGCGGAATCCGCAGGCGCTTCGACCTCTACTTCGACTTCATCAGTGGTCACCGAGCCACTTTCGTAGCTGCTTTCTAGATTGCTTTCATATTCCTGCTGGATGGCCGAGATCCCGCCAAGCATGCCGCCGGCGAACACCAGCGCGAAGAACACGATCCACAGGGAGCACAGCACTTTCACGGCAGTGCTGTTGGGCGGTGGGGGAGGGCCGTAACGGTTGGCGCCGGTATTGCCCGGCACGACCATGATCACCAGCGGAAAGAAACTGCCCACGAATGGCACCAGGTTCAGTAGCCAGAGCCAGCCCGACCAACCGATGTCGTGCAGGCGCTGAATGCTGAACAGGATGCTGACAATCAGGAAAGCGATAAACAGGAAGAACGCAAAGATCCCGCCGATGATCAGAC
>NZ_MOBK01000402.1 GCF_003732265.1 Pseudomonas brassicacearum | reverse complement strand
CGGCTCGCTGCGCTCCAACCGGATGTTCTGCCATCTGGCGGGGCAATACGCGGTGGACCTGTTCATCGGCGCGACCCTGCAAGTCGATGGCGACGGTCATTCCTCCACCGTGACCCGCGGCCGCCTCGCCGGTTTTGGCGGTGCGCCGAACATGGGCCACGACCCGCGCGGTCGCCGTCACAGCACGCCGGCCTGGCTCGACATGCGCCACGAGGATGCGCCTGAAGCCTTGCTCGAACGCGGCAAAAAATTTGTGGTGCAAATGGT
>NZ_MOBK01000401.1 GCF_003732265.1 Pseudomonas brassicacearum | reverse complement strand
ACACACACCGGAGCCACCCCTTGCCCGACACCCGCCCGCCCGTGCTCGATGAAATCGACCGTCAACTAATTGCCGCCCTTCAGATCAACGCCCGCGAAAGCGTGGCCATGCTCGCCCGGCAATTGGGCATTGCGCGCACCACCGTGACATCGCGTTTGGCACGTCTGGAGAAGGCCAAAGTGATCACCGGTTATGGCGTGCGCTTGGGTCAGCGGGTGGTCGATGGCGGATTGCAGGCCTATGTCGGGATCAAGGTGCAGCCGCGTTCCGGCAAAGAGGTGGTGCGCCGGTTGAGTGCGATGGCGCAGGTGCAACAACTGTGTGCGGTGAGTGGCGAGTTTGATTATGTGGCGTGGTTGCGTACGGATTCGCCGGAGCAACTGGATCAGTTGCTCGATCAGATTGGCAGTGTGGACGGGGTGGAGAAGACCACGACGTCGATCATTTTGAGTAGCAAGATCGATCGGGGGCAGCCGGTTTAAGGTTTTGATCGGGCTCACTCGAGCGC
>NZ_MOBK01000400.1 GCF_003732265.1 Pseudomonas brassicacearum | reverse complement strand
GCACGGTGAAGCCGTGTTGCTGCCAGAGACGCTCGATCAGTTGCTGCATTTCAATGCGGGTCAGCGCATCCAGCGCGCCGAGCGGTTCGTCGAGCAACAGCAGGCGCGGTTGGTGAATCAGCGCCCGCGCCAGTGCAACGCGCTGCTTCTGTCCGCCAGACAACGCCGCCGGCCCCTCATTGGCGCGATCGGCCAGACCCACCGCGTCCAGTGCTTCAAGCGCTTTCGGACGCCAGTTGCCTTTAAGGCCCAAGCCGACATTGTCGATGATCTTTTTCCACGGCAGCAGACGCGCCTCCTGGAACATCAATCGGGTGTCTTCCCGTGCATCGCTGAGCGGCGCAGAACCGGCCAGCAAGTCGCCGCCAGTCGGTTGATCAAGCCCAGCGAGCAAACGCAGCAAGGTACTTTTGCCGCAGCCACTGCGCCCGACCACGGCGACGAATTGCCCCGCCGGAATGTGCAGATCGATGTCACGCAGCACCTGCCGCGCGCCGAAGGTTTTCTGCAGGTTGCGCACCGCCAGCGGAATCCCGCGAAGCAGGCGTGGAGGTTGTTGAGCAGTCATGCCGCACCTCCTTTGGCAACCTGATAGGCCGGGTGCCAGCGCAACCACACACGCTCA
>NZ_MOBK01000399.1 GCF_003732265.1 Pseudomonas brassicacearum | reverse complement strand
GCGATCACGCGTTTGTTGCTCAACGTCACCGACTGCCATTCCACGCCATGGGGGAACAGGAAACCGCCGGGAATGTTCAGGTTGAACGGGAACACCGGTTGCAGGTCGGTTAGGTAATCGGAGCTGGCGTCCTTGTGCAGCACGAACAGGCCATTGATGAAGGTGTCGACCAGCGCCTGCGGGGCAGGGTAGTGCTTGAGCACGGCGAGGGCGTCCTCACCGTATTCGGTGCGCGGTGGATTGTCGTCGAGTTTGATCTGCGCACGTTCGAGCAGCAGCAGAGAGCCGCCGAGTTCGGTAATGGCATCCTTGAGTTTTGGATCGGTGATGGCGTCCAGTGACTGTTCGAACTTTGCGGTTTTTTCTTCAAGGCTGGCGGCGTGTTTCTCGTCGCCGGGCGAGCAACCGCCGATCAACAGAGCAAGGCATATTCCGGCGGTCGTTATCGGCAATCGCACATCCATTTCCACACGTCCTGTCTGCAGTCACTGGGCTGTCAATGGCTT
>NZ_MOBK01000398.1 GCF_003732265.1 Pseudomonas brassicacearum | reverse complement strand
CTGAAAAACGACAACATCAAACCTGAAGCGTATTTCAGCCGCGTCGCTTACTCCGGCGCGCACGACGCCACCGTGGCCTGGGTGCAGGCCGGCAAAGTGGATGCCGGTGTGCTGAACGCCAGCGTCTGGCAGAAACTGGTCGACGCCGGCAAGGTCGACACCAACAAGGTCAAAGTCTTCGCCACCACCCCGACCTACTTCGATTACAACTGTACCGTGCGCGGTACCCTCGACCCGGCACTCGCGGCGAAGATCAAAAAAGCCTTCCTTGATCTGGACCCGGCCAACCCTGAGCAGAAGAAGATTCTTGATCTGCAAGCTGCCAGCCGCTTCATCGACACCAAGCCCGAGAATTACAAGGGCATCGAGGAAGCCGCCCGCGCCGCCGAACTGCTGAAATGACCTTACGCCTCACACAGGGCAGCCTGCGCCACGCCAATGGAGTCGATGCCCTGCGCGGTGTCGACTTGCAGATTGGCGTTGGTGAACAGGTCGCCATCATTGGCCCGTCCGGTGCCGGTAA
>NZ_MOBK01000397.1 GCF_003732265.1 Pseudomonas brassicacearum | reverse complement strand
GTGCTGTGCAAGTGCACGACATCCGGTTGCTCCTTGAAAATCACACAGGCCAGTTTCCAGTCAAACCGCAACAGAGACAGGACGTCGCGCTTGTTCCGGGAAAAGGTCCTGATGTTTTTCTCATCAATACCGTGCAGCTCTTTCTTCTGATCGAATGGAACCAGATAAACCAGTTCATACTTCAGTGCGTGGTCCTGAGGAGGGGTCGATATTGTACGGATGACCGTCGCAACACCACCTTTGATTGTTTCCGCAACGTGCAGTATTTTTTTCATATGCCACCTATCTCCATGA
>NZ_MOBK01000396.1 GCF_003732265.1 Pseudomonas brassicacearum | reverse complement strand
CGAATTAAACCTGTGGGAGCGAGCCTGCTCGCGATGGCGGCCTTACAGCCGACCAATCTTCTGTCAGATGTACTCAATCCCATTGTAGGAGCGAGCCTGCTCGCGAAGGCGACCTGACAGCCGACCAATCTTCTGTCAGATGTACTCAGTTCCACTGTAGGAGCGAGCCTGCTCGCGAAGACGGCCTCCCAGCCAACCAATCTTCTGTCAGATGTACTCAATCCAACTGTAGGAGTGAGCCTGCCCGCGAAGGCGGCCTGCCAGCCGAGCAATCTTCTATCTGATGTACTCAGTTCCACTGTAGGAGTGAGCCTGCTCGCGATGGCGGCCTCCCAGCCGAGCAATGTCCTGTCTGATGTACTCAATCCAACTGTAGGAGTGAGCCTGCTCGCGAAGACGCCCTGTCAATCGATCAGTTTCCAGCCGTCTGGCCTCAACCCTACAGCGCACTCGGTCTCATTCGGCTCTTGGAAAACCATGT
>NZ_MOBK01000395.1 GCF_003732265.1 Pseudomonas brassicacearum | reverse complement strand
GGCTAACGTGACGCGGTGAGTCGCAAAAACAGCGACAGACCTTATGTGGCGCGTAACGCCGAGTGGCGCGCATTATCCCGGTGCTACAGGTGCGTAGCAAATGCTGGTTACATTTTGCGCAAGGAAATGTACCGTCCGGTTCGCGAAAATTTATCGTTTGGCCATTATCCACAGCGGGATGCTCGCGTCTGTCGGCGCAACGCCAAATTCAATGGATGAGATTGCCTCGTATTCATAGGGAAACAGGCGCTGACCGTGTAGTCCCTAT
>NZ_MOBK01000394.1 GCF_003732265.1 Pseudomonas brassicacearum | reverse complement strand
GTTATTGCAACTGTTCCGCGCGCGTCGCTGTGATGCGCTGATCGTCGCCAGTTGCCTGCCGGCCGGCGATGACAGCTATCGGCAGCTACAGGCCAAAGGTCTGCCGATCATCGCCATCGACCGGGTCATGGAACCCGAGCACTTCTGCTCGGTGATCAGTGACGACCGCGAAGCCAGCCTGCACCTGACCCAGAGCCTGCTCGATCCGCAACCGAAGCAGATCGTACTGCTTGGCGCCCGTCCGGAACTGAGCATCAGCCAGGAACGTGCCGCCGGTTTCAAACAGGCTCTGGTCGATTTCAAAGGCGAAGTGCTGGTCGAACACGCCGAATCCTTCAGCCGTGAGTGCGGCAAGCAACTGATGGAAGAACTCCTGCAGCGTCTGGGACATTTGCCGGATGCACTGGTGACGACTTCCTACGTACTGTTGCAAGGCGTATTCGATGCGCTGCATGACTTCCCGCTGAAATCGCGGCCACTGCGCCTCGGCACCTTCGGCGATACGCAGT
>NZ_MOBK01000041.1 GCF_003732265.1 Pseudomonas brassicacearum | reverse complement strand
CGGATGATGAATCACCGAAGCCCAGGCGCCTTGCCAGTCGAAGAGCATCAAGACTCCTCCGACCCAGGCGCGTGACGCTTGACCAGGCGCTGCATCAGCACCCCGGCGAAGGCCATCGACAGGATCAGCGAAAGCACCAGCGCGCCGACAATTGCCCAGAAATCCGCGGCAATCGCTGTCGCGTACACCATCACACCGACGGCAGGCGGCACCAGCAGCAACGGCAGATAACGCAGCAGACTGCCGGCCGCGAGGTTCAGCGGTTCGCCGACTTCACCGCGAATGATCAGGAAGATCAGCAACAGCAGCAGACCGATGATCGGCCCCGGCAGTACCGGCAACAGCAAATGATTGAGCGCCGTGCCGAGCAGTTGAAACAGCACCAGCAGGGTCAGGCCACGTAGCAACATCCGACATCTCCGTCTTACTTTTCGCCCAGCAGGGGCACGGCATTATAAGCACGCCTGCGCTATGGATCGGCATTCGCCAAAAGCATGGTCGGTTGACCGGAGCAAATCGCCATGATGATCTACAGTGGTTCGCAGGGAGGTCAAATCCCCCCACCTGAAAAACTATAAAACCGATGAACCCAAGGAGAGTCTCAATGCCCTATGTTCCAGTTGCAGAGCTCAAAGATTATGTCGGCAAGGAA
>NZ_MOBK01000393.1 GCF_003732265.1 Pseudomonas brassicacearum | reverse complement strand
GCACAAACCGTGACCAGCGACAAACTTGCTTGGCTAACGCCGTCGGCGCCGGACGAAAACCTGCCACTGGCCGAGGCCGACAAGCTGCAAGGCCTCAAGCTCAACGGGCAAATTCCGGGGCTGACCGAGCTGAGCAGCGCCAGCCAGCAACTGTCGGCGCTGAACCTGCTCGGCACCCCGTCTTCGAACAACTGGGCGATCGCCCCACAACGCAGCCGCAGCGGCAAGAGCCTGCTGGCCAGCGACGCCCATGGCCCGCTCGCCGCACCGTCGCTGTGGAGCTTCGT
>NZ_MOBK01000392.1 GCF_003732265.1 Pseudomonas brassicacearum | reverse complement strand
GGAACTGGATGAGCTGGCGTCGGGCATCAACCGCATGGCCGGCACCCTGCAAAATGCCCGCGAAGAACTCCAGCACAGTGTCGATCAGGCCACCGAAGACGTGCGCCAGAATCTGGAAACCATCGAGATCCAGAACATTGAACTGGACCTGGCGCGCAAAGAGGCGCTGGAAGCCAGTCGGATCAAATCCGAATTCCTCGCCAACATGAGTCACGAGATCCGCACGCCGCTCAACGGCATTCTCGGTTTCACCCATCTGTTGCAGAAAAGC
>NZ_MOBK01000391.1 GCF_003732265.1 Pseudomonas brassicacearum | reverse complement strand
GCCATTGGCCGAAGGGTTGTTGGGTTATGTGCTTCCCGGCGCGGTGATGCGCTGGCCGGCGCCCGGGCCGTTGGCCGGTGAGTCAGCGTTGCAGGTACGAGTAAATGGCGCGGCACAGGTGCAGAACATCACGCCCGCCAAGTAAGTGAGTCGTAGCGCGGGCATCTGGCGTCGACGCAAGCGGTATCAGGAGGACTCAGTCCATTGACGGACGTAAAACGCGTATGAACCCAGGACGGGTTCGCCGTATTCAGCGTCCGTTGTGGCTCATCACCGGCGCGTGTTGCCTGATGTTCATTCAACCATCCGGGGCCGGCGATCTGCCGCCGCCTCCCAGCGGCATGGAGGCCGTCAGTGATGCACAGTTGTTTCTGGAACTGGTGGTCAACCAGATGAATACCGGGCGCGTAGTGGCGGTGCAGCAGCGCGACGGACGCTTGTTTTTGCCAGCGACGGCGTTGCGCGAAACC
>NZ_MOBK01000390.1 GCF_003732265.1 Pseudomonas brassicacearum | reverse complement strand
GAACGGGCAATATGAGCGTCAGCGGAGAGGGTGGTCACGCGTTCTTCGGAAACATAGCCGGGTTTGCGCAGGGTTTCGGCCCGCGACAAGTCCATTTGCGAGCGGCCAAGTGTCGCTTGGGTGGTCGCCACTTGCGCGTCGCTGGCGGCGATCAGGCTCGATTGCTGAGTCAATTTGCTTTGCGCTTGCAGACGTTCGGCTTCGCGGGTGGCGAGCGCGGCATTGGCGCGGTCGATGGCCAGGCGGAAATCATTAGGTTCAAGGCGCACCAATAACTGGCCTTTTTCCACGTGCTGATTGTCCTGCACCAACACTTCATCGATGCGCGCGCTCAATTGGCTCGAGACACGGGTGATTTCACCCTGGACATAAGCGTTGTCGGTGCTTTCATAAAAGCGTCCCTTGAAAAACCAATGGGCGAAAAAGCCCCCGGCGATCAGCAGGACGAGCAGCAGGAAAATCAACAGGCGACGCTTGAGTTGGGCAGGCATGGGCAAACTGTAGTCGAGGAATTGTAAGGAAAGTTATCAGCAGGCGAATCTGGCATACAGCCGATCAACGGTAAATGCCATCCGCTGATATTTGCCCATTCACCACGACTTAGCGGCGTTCCAGAGGCAAACT
>NZ_MOBK01000389.1 GCF_003732265.1 Pseudomonas brassicacearum | reverse complement strand
AGGTCGTTGAAAACCTTCATCCAGAATTTGGCGCCCTCGGTAGGTTCGATCCAAATGCCGAGAATATCGCGTGTTCCGTCAGGCAAAACCCCCAGGGCCAAGTAGATCGCCTTGTTGCGAACCAGCCCCTCTTCGCGGATTTTGACCCGCAGAGCATCGAAGAAAATAACCGGATACATCGGCTCCAAAGGCCGCTGTTGCCATGCACCGATCTCTGCCATGACCTCGTCGGTTACGGAGCTGATGAAGTCGGGGGAAACGTCCGTACCGTACTGCTCGGAAAGAAACGCACGGATCTC
>NZ_MOBK01000388.1 GCF_003732265.1 Pseudomonas brassicacearum | reverse complement strand
GGCAAACCGCTGCGCGAGCAGATCGGCGAACACCCCTTCGCCGCGCATGCGTGCACCAAAACGGCTGTCGTAGAGTTCGCCGCCACGGCTCTGGCGGATCAGGCTCAGCACATGCGCGGCGCGTTGCGGGTAGTGCGCCTGAAGCCATTCCTCGAACAGCGGCGCCACTTCCAGCGGCAGACGCAACATCATGTACGCAGCACTTTGCGCACCGGCGGCGTGGGCTTCGTTGAGCAGATTTTCGATTTCACTGTCATTGATCATTGGAATCATCGGTGAACACAGCACACCAACGGGAATGCCTGCTTCGCGCATCACCCGGATCGCGCGCAATCGTGCCTTGGGTGCAGCGGCGCGCGGTTCGAGGATGCGTTTGAGTTCGTCGTCCAGCGTGGTCAGGCTGATCATCACCGCCACCAACCGTTGCTGCGCCAGTTCGCTGAGCAAGTCGAGGTCGCGCAGGATCAGTGAGCCCTTGGTGACGATGGTCACCGGGTGCTTATAGCGCAGCAGCACTTCGAGGATCTGGCGGGTGATTTTGTGTTCACGCTCGATCGGCTGATACGGGTCGGTGTTGGAACCCAGGTTGATCGGCGCACATTGATAACC
>NZ_MOBK01000387.1 GCF_003732265.1 Pseudomonas brassicacearum | reverse complement strand
ATACTGGCCTTTGAAAAAAGGCGCGATCATCAAACGTTACTGGCAAACCACCGATCAGGACGGGATTAAGGCACTGTTCATTTTCCAACAGATCGTTACCGACTCAACACAACCCAGCACCTTCGGGGTGCCAGCCAAATACATCGCCCCCTACGCCAGTACCCCTTTGACCGTGCAAAGCACAGTAACCAACCCGGGTGAAGTGGAAGTGTTTTCCGGATTGCTGCAACTAATGTTTGGTGATAAACGAGCTTCATTTACCGCTTTCGAGAACTTCGACAGTTCACCTCTTGTTGATT
>NZ_MOBK01000386.1 GCF_003732265.1 Pseudomonas brassicacearum | reverse complement strand
GATGTTCGCCCATCGCCCGCAGCAGGTTCAGCGGCGCCTGCACGGCGGACTGTGGTTGTGCGTGCTGCTGACACTGGCGTCGTTCTGGGCCAATGGCTTCTGGTCGCACTTGCTGCTGCGCTTCGGCACCGGGGTAGCAAGTGCCTGGGTGCTGGTGATGATCACTTCGTTGAGTCAACCATTGGCGGCGGCAGCAGGTCGTCCGCGATTGGGCGCTCTGGTATTTGCCGGACCGGGTTTGGGGATTTTTCTGACGGGGTTGTTGGCGCTGGTCTCACATCTGCTGAATCAGACGTCCGCAACGTTGTGGCTGATTTATGCC
>NZ_MOBK01000385.1 GCF_003732265.1 Pseudomonas brassicacearum | reverse complement strand
GGCCATGGCGGGTGCAGCCCGCAGGGATTGGCGTTGGCGGCGTGGCGTCGAGGCTACAAGGTGGGTTTGCAACTGAGCCTGGCCGGGCCATTGTTTCTCGACGGTGTGCGGGATGCGCATAAAAAAGACGTCATGCGCCTCGTGCACGAAGAGTTCACGGGGCAATTGCAGGAGACCGATGTTGAGTGTTTGATCGGTGCGTCTCTGGATCTGCCGCGACTGCTGGACGCCGGTGGACAGCCACTGGTATTGATCAGCAGCTATCGACTGACGCGCTCCAAGTCGCCGCACTGGGTAATCGTGACCGACTGCGACGAAGATTTCGTTTACCTGCACGACCCGGATGTCGATCACAGCCAGCATCGACAGCCCATGGATTGCCAACATGTGCCAGTCAGTCATGGTGAATTCGAGAAAATG
>NZ_MOBK01000384.1 GCF_003732265.1 Pseudomonas brassicacearum | reverse complement strand
ATTGCGATTACCAACGATGTCTTCGAAGTGGCCACGAACCCTGAGATCGACATCGTCATAGAGCTGATGGGCGGCTACACCGTTGCCCGCGAGCTGGTACTCAAGGCCATCGAGAATGGCAAGCATGTGGTCACCGCGAACAAGGCTCTGATTGCCGTTCACGGTAATGAAATTTTCGCCAAGGCTCGCGAGAAAGGCGTGATCGTGGCGTTCGAAGCGGCTGTGGCCGGTGGCATTCCGGTGATCAAGGCGATCCGTGAAGGTCTGTCCGCCAACCGCATCAACTGGGTCGCCGGGATCATCAACGGCACCGGTAACTTCATCCTCACCGAAATGCGTGAGAAGGGCCGTACCTTCGAAGACGTGCTGGCCGAAGCGCAGGCACTGGGTTACGCCGAAGCCGATCCGACCTTCGACGTTGAAGGCATCGACGCCGCGCACAAACTGACGATTCTGGCCTCCATCGCCTTCGGCATCCCGCTGCAATTCGACAAGGCTT
>NZ_MOBK01000383.1 GCF_003732265.1 Pseudomonas brassicacearum | reverse complement strand
CAGTGACAGGCGAGGAACTGGCCGTCGGCAGTCAGGCAATCACTGGCCCGACGGATCACGTCTGTCAGATCTTCACCATCGAGGTAGTAGCCGATCTCGCTAAATACGATCAGGTCGAATTTTTCCTCCGGCCAGTCGCCGGGAAGACGGTTTTGCCGCACTTCAGCGTGATCGAACAGGCTCAAACGCGTGCGCGCCAAAGTCACCGCCGCACTGGCCGTGTCACAGCACAGCAAGCGATCGCAACGACCGGCGA
>NZ_MOBK01000382.1 GCF_003732265.1 Pseudomonas brassicacearum | reverse complement strand
GGTCACCAAAGTACGCAGCGAAACGCGCCTGTTGCGGCGGCTCGATTGGCTGATTGCGGAAGAATAAAACCTGATATTTGAGTAGCGCCTGCTCGATGGCGTCGCGGTGTTCCAGGCTCAAAGGCTGGCTGATGTCGACGCCGCTGATCTGTGCGCCGAGGGCTGAGCTTAATGGGGTGATGTTGAGGCTGCTCATGGTCTTTCTCTTCGAATTCGGGGTTCAAGCTTTTGTAGGAGTGAGCCTGCTCGCGATTGCAGACTGGCAGTCAATGCTGTGGTGAATGACACACCGCAATCGA
>NZ_MOBK01000381.1 GCF_003732265.1 Pseudomonas brassicacearum | reverse complement strand
GGCGAGCGATCTGTATCAACGTCTGCAACAGCAGGCGCGTCTGGCCGGCGTCAGCGTCGCCAGCCTGATCCACCTCGCCTGGGCGCAAGTATTGGCGGCGACATCCGGCCAGCACAGCGTGGTGTTCGGCACGGTGTTGATGGGGCGCATGCAGGGCGGCGCGGGTGCCGACCGGGCGCTGGGGGTGTTCATCAACACCTTGCCGCTGCGCGTCGATGTCGGCGAAGGCGCGCGCGCGGCGGTGAAGTCCACCCATGCCCGCCTGACCGCGTTGCTTGCCCATGAGCACGCTTCTTTGGCGCTGGC
>NZ_MOBK01000380.1 GCF_003732265.1 Pseudomonas brassicacearum | reverse complement strand
ATCATCCTGTCGCGGGAATTGTCGCTGGAAGAAATCGGTGAAATCCGCGAACAGGTACCGGGCATGGAACTGGAAGTGTTCGTTCACGGCGCATTGTGCATGGCCTATTCCGGGCGCTGCCTGCTCTCCGGCTACATGAACAAACGCGACGCCAATCAGGGCAGCTGTACCAATGCCTGTCGCTGGAAATACTCGGCGCAAGAGGCCACGGAAAATCAGCTCGGCGAGATCGTCCAGACCTTCCAGCCCGAGCCGACCCTGGGCCTCGGCGCGCCGACTGATCAGGTGTTCCTGTTACAGGAAGCCAACCGCCCCAACGAATTGATGCCCGCTTTCGAAGACGAGCACGGCACCTACATCATGAACGCCAAGGACCTGCGCGCGGTGCAGCACGTCGAGCGCCTGACGCGCATGGGCGTGCATTCATTGAAGATCGAGGGCCGGACCAAATCGCACTTCTATTGCGCGCGCACCACGCAGGTGTATCGGCGAGCGATAGATGATGCGGTGGCCGGGCGTGAGTTTGATCGCAGCCTGATGACGGACTTGGAGTCACTGGCGCAGCGTGGCTACACCGAGGGTTTTCTGCGTCGGCATG
>NZ_MOBK01000379.1 GCF_003732265.1 Pseudomonas brassicacearum | reverse complement strand
CGAGTTTGGTCGACACCTTGGAACCGGCAACGATAGCCGCCATTGGTTGTGCCGGAGCACCGAGGGCTTTGCCCAGTGCGTCCAGTTCAGCGGCCAACAGTGGGCCAGCAGCGGCGACTTTGGCGAACTTGGCCACGCCATGGGTCGAACCTTCGGCGCGGTGAGCGGTGCCGAAAGCGTCCATCACGAACACGTCGCACAGTGCCGCGTATTGCTGGGCCAGTTCGTCAGCGTTCTTTTTCTCGCCTTTGTTGAAG
>NZ_MOBK01000378.1 GCF_003732265.1 Pseudomonas brassicacearum | reverse complement strand
CTCACGATAGCTTCGATGACGACAAGGCCTACGAGCTGATGGGCGAACTCAAGGCCCTGAAAGACGCTGAAGCGGCGGACCTCGCCGCCCTTGAAGACCTCAGCAGCAAGTTCTCGATCGGCCGCATCCTGTCCAGCTTCAAGGATGATCCGGCGTTCCAGGAAATCGTTTACGGTCTCGCGCTGAAAGTGCTGAACCAGACCCATCAGGCGATCAGCAATCCGAGCGGCGGCAAGAGCAAGGCTGCGAAGAAGAAAGACGTCGAAATCTTCACCATCAGCAAGGACGGCATCAGCGTGACCTTGCCACTGCGCACGCCACGCTCGCGCCTGAACGTTGACCGTGCAGCGCTGGAATTCCTCGGTTTCACCTTCGTCGGTGAAGGCGAAGAGGCGGAGCTGGAAAGCGAAGTCTTCGTCGACAACGCGGGTACCGAACAGGCAGTGAACCGCAAGAACATCATCACCGCACTGCAACAGCAGACTGCGTTTGATGGTTACAGCATCGCCGCGCAGTAATAGCGCAGCCACTGTACGAAAAAGCCCCGCGCTGAGATTCAGGCGGGGCTTTTTGGTTTTCGGCTTGGGATTAGCGGAATGGCGTAAATCCCAGCCCCTCACCCCAGCCCTCTCCCGAGGGAGAGGGAGCCGATCGGG
>NZ_MOBK01000040.1 GCF_003732265.1 Pseudomonas brassicacearum | reverse complement strand
TGCACGCCGGACTTCTGCGCCTCACGTGCCTGATAGAACGACAACGTGCGCTCCATGCGATCCGTGGCCAGCGCCTTGACGAGCAGCAGCTTGAGCTCGGGCAGGGCCACCGGTTTGGTGACGTAGTTAAAAGCGCCCTCTTTCATCGCCACCACGGCATCTTCGACGTTACCGTAGCCGGTCATCATGATCACTTTCAGATCCGGCGCGCTGAGGCGCAGCTTCTGGATCAGGTCGTGACCACTCATGCCCGGCAACGAACTGTCGGTCAACACCACGTCCGGGGCGA
>NZ_MOBK01000377.1 GCF_003732265.1 Pseudomonas brassicacearum | reverse complement strand
TCGTATTCAAGTCCGGAAGGCTTGTGCTGGGCCAAGTTGTCAGCGGTCTCGACCCTGGCCTGTGCGCCGATTCTGATCTTCGGCTGGATCAGCCAGAAGCAACTGGTGCGCGGCCTCTCGTTCGGCGCCGTGAAATGAACATCCCGAATCCAACCCTATCCCCTGTGGGAGCGAGCCTGCTCGCGATGAGGGCGTGTCAGTCGCCATCATTGTTGAATGACACTCCGCTATCGCGAGCAGGCTCACTCCTACAAAAACGCGTTCGATTCAACTGAATAATAAATTGCGGAGGCCCATCCTCATGGCCAACCTGAAAATCAAGAATCTGCAAAAAGGCTTCGAAGGTTTCTCCATCATCAAGG
>NZ_MOBK01000376.1:551-841 GCF_003732265.1 Pseudomonas brassicacearum | reverse complement strand
GCGTTCCTGAATCTGGTAATGCGGGACTTTCAGGCGCGGTTCGTCGATCAGTCGATCACCGAACAGCAGAATATCCAGATCCAGCGTACGCGGGCCCCAGCGCTCCAGACGCTCGCGGCCTTGATCATTCTCGATGGCTTGCAGCGCATCGAGCAGCTCAATCGGCGCAAGATCGCTGTCGAGCGCCGCAACCGCGTTGGTATATCGCGGTTGGCCCGGCAGCAATGAATCGCTTTGATAGAAGGCGGAAACGCCCACCAGTGTGGTCTGCGGCAATTGCCCCAGCGCCT
>NZ_MOBK01000376.1:0-457 GCF_003732265.1 Pseudomonas brassicacearum | reverse complement strand
GGGGCGCTGGCGCGTTTGCGCTTGGAGCCGCTGCTGCGGCGACGTTTGCGCGGAGCACCGCTGGCGTCATCACCCTTGCCGCTGAGGTCGCGGATCATGTCGCGACGTTCACTGTCGTTGGCGTCCTGATAATCCGTCCACCATTCACCGAGGCCATCGGTCTCTTCGCCAGCGCTTTCACGCAGCAACAGGAAGTCGTAACCGGCACGGAAACGCGGATTATCCAGCAACAGGTCGGCACGTTTGCCGCTGCGCCGTGGCAGACGTTCCTGCATGTCCCAGATCTCGCGGATCGGCATGGTGAAGCGTTTCGGAATCGCAATGCGCTGGCACTGTTCGGCGATCAGCTCGTGGGCGCCCTCCTGCATCGCCGGAATCGGCGGCATGCCGCGTTCTTGCAAGCGCAACACGCGGGCCGGCAGAGCAGGCCACAGCAGCGCGGCAAACAGGAACGCCG
>NZ_MOBK01000375.1 GCF_003732265.1 Pseudomonas brassicacearum | reverse complement strand
ATGCCTGGTCGACTCGTCTGTTCGCTGACGCGTGGCCGGAAGTGCTGATCACCTGCTCCTGCTCGAAGAACTTCGGCTTGTACCGCGACCGCACCGGCGCGCTGATTGTCTGTGCAAGAACCGCTGACAAGCTCGTGGACATCCGCAGCCAACTGGCCAACATCGCCCGTAACCTGTGGTCGACACCACCGGATCATGGGGCTGCCGTGGTCGCAACCATTCTTGGCGACCCGGAGCTGAAAAGCCTCTGGGCCGACGAAGTGGAAGGCAAGCGGTTGCGCATCGCCCAGTTGCGCAGTG
>NZ_MOBK01000374.1 GCF_003732265.1 Pseudomonas brassicacearum | reverse complement strand
TGTGCACTGACCACGGCCAACTCGCCCTTGAGCTCGGTGACCCGGGCTTCAAGCATGCTGTAGGAATCGGTCAGTTGACTCGACATCTGGCTGAACAGCGCAAACGCCTGCTCAAGGCCAATCCGGCTTGCCTGCTCTACGTACGACGGTTGTCCCGAAGCGTCAGGGACAGGAGACATCTGGGCGGCTTGGGGCATTGTGCTCTCTCGCTTGGCTGACCGTCAGTTAAACGGAACGTTTCGAGGGACGTAGCAATACCCGTGCCTAAAAAAAACCGCCCAAAAATGAACGACT
>NZ_MOBK01000373.1:578-875 GCF_003732265.1 Pseudomonas brassicacearum | reverse complement strand
GAAATCCCCCAAGGCGGGAGCACAGTGGAAACGGCTGTCACCTTGAGCGGCGTCGCGGCCAAAGGCGAGAAGGTCGAAATCTTTGACGGCGCAGTCTCCAAAGGTCAGGCAACGGCACATGCCACAACCGGTGTCTGGACGTTGCTCGTCAGTGCTTTGGCTGTGGCAGCACACAGCTTTACCTCCAAGGCGTTGTACGGCTCTGGCGCGACGTCTGCAGCCAGAACACTGACCGTTGTACAAAACATCGTGCCCGAACTCCGTTTGATCACTGACTCAGCACTGGTAGAGATTCCC
>NZ_MOBK01000373.1:0-471 GCF_003732265.1 Pseudomonas brassicacearum | reverse complement strand
CAAGTCGATGCAAAAGGTACGTGGACGTTTCAACTCACCGGACTCAGTGTCGGGACCACCTATAACTTGCGCGCCAGACGCAAAGGCGGATCGGTTTCGCATGCCCGTAACGTTGTGGTCGTGGCCGCAGTTGTAGCGACGCTGGACAATGTCCTGGACGACAAAGGAGTGGAAGTTCCCCAAAACCAGACGACCGTCAGCACGACGCTAAAACTCAAAGGCACAGCCAGCCCAGGACAAAAGGTCGAAATCTTTGATGGTAACGGTGCGAGCGCAGTATCCAAGGGCGTTGCGACAGCCCATGCAACCACGGGTATCTGGGAACACTCGATCACCGTGGCACTGGGTGCTCGCCGGTTATATGCAAAAGCGCTTTATGCCGTGAGTCCAGTGTTTTCGAACGTTCGCAACCTGACCGTTACAGCCGCCACCGCTCCGACTTTGACATCGGTCAAAGGTTCTCCCAGCGGT
>NZ_MOBK01000372.1 GCF_003732265.1 Pseudomonas brassicacearum | reverse complement strand
AAGATGCCGGTGTACCCGTCACACCGCGGCGCGACCGTGCCGGATGACGTGTTTGCCGCCATCAAGAAAAACGCCACCACCACCAACCTGGTGTCCGGCGGCAACGGTCTGGAGAACTTCGACACGGCAGTGCCGTTCCCGATTCCGAAAAGCGGTGTGGAAGTCATCTGGAACCACATCACCCGCTATCGCGGCGGCAGCGTGACCCGTCTGGTAACCCAGGCCACGCCGCAACCGAACGGCTCGTACAGCCTGGTGTACTTCCAGGATCAGTTCGTGTTCCGCGACAAGATGAAGGACTACGACCCGAAAAACCCGGGCAACATCCTGTTCTACTTCAAGCAGAAAGTGACCGCGCCAGCGCGTCTGGCCGGTGGTGTGCTGCTGGTGCACGAAACCCTCGATCAGGTGAAGGAACCACGTTCGGCGTGGGTCTACAACGCCGGCCAGCGTCGTGTGCGTCGGGCGCCACAAGTGTCCTACGACGGCCCGGGTACTGCGGCGGATGGCCTGCGTACCTCCGACAACCTCGACATGTTCAACGGTGCACCGGATCGCTACGACTGGAAACTCGAAGGCAAGAAAGAGATGTACATCGCCTCCGACAGCTACAAGCTC
>NZ_MOBK01000371.1 GCF_003732265.1 Pseudomonas brassicacearum | reverse complement strand
GTGCTGGAGCAGCAGGTGCTTGAGCGCCTGATGGTCGAAAACTTGCAACTGCAGATCGGCGAGCGTTCGGGCATCCGCATTACCGATGAAGAACTGATCCAGGCGGTGGGCACCATTGCCCAACGCAACAACATGTCGGTGGATCAATTCCGCGCCTCGCTGGCTCACGACGGTCTGTCTTACGACGACGCCCGTGAACAGATTCGCCGTGAAATGGTCATCAGCCGTGTGCGTCAACGCCGTGTGGCCGAGCGCATCCAGGTGTCCGAGCAGGAAGTGAAGAACTTCCTCGCCTCCGACCTTGGCAAGATGCAATTGTCCGAAGAGTTCCGTCTGGCCAACATCCTGATTCCTACGCCGGAGAGCGCCAACTCCGACGCGATTCAGAATGCGGCCAAACAGGCTGACGCGGTT
>NZ_MOBK01000039.1:359-595 GCF_003732265.1 Pseudomonas brassicacearum | reverse complement strand
GCGGGCGAGGGCGAAACCGATGTCATCCTTGGCGCGCGCGTCGAACGGGCCTTTGTAGGTGATGCCGGCCTGCACGTAGTTGTCGATCGCGTTGGTTTTCTTGTCGTGCATGGTGCCGTTGGCGAACACGCTGAGGCCGCGCGAGTTATCGCTGGCGATGCTGGTGATTTGCTGCTGAATGCCCAGCCACACGCCGTGTTTGCTCGACGCGCTGCGATAGGCTTCACCGCTCAGCG
>NZ_MOBK01000039.1:0-299 GCF_003732265.1 Pseudomonas brassicacearum | reverse complement strand
CGGCGTCCACACCAGTTCGATCGGCAGGATCGCGCCTTGGGTGCCGCTGCCGCTGAGTTTGAAACCGTTGCCGCGATCGAGGTTCGACGGGTTCTGCTCATAAGCGCCGACCTGTGCGTACAACTCTGGCGTCAGGTGATATTTGACGCGCATCGCCCACTGGCTGACCGGCCAGTTGTACCAGATGCCGCCGACCCAGTTGCCGACCTGCGAGCCGCAGAACGCGAGGTTCTGGAAGTCGCACGGGAAGCTGTTGAAGTCTTCGCCTTCGCCGAAGCGTCCGACCTTGATGTCGAGTT
>NZ_MOBK01000370.1 GCF_003732265.1 Pseudomonas brassicacearum | reverse complement strand
AACATCGGCACCCCGGCATTCACCGACTTCTGCCCACGCTCGGAATCCTCCACCGTGCCGCCGACATCCAGCAGATAGCCATCCGGCAACTCGGCACGAATCGAATCCAGCGTCGGCATGATCTGCTTCACCAGCGTTGCCGGCTGCTCCTTGCCATAAATATCCGCGCGCACGGTCACGTTCGGCAGGCGATTGCGGTGCCAGATAATCCCTTCCTCAAAGCCATATTCCAGCGTGGCAATCTGCGACAACGCCACACTGCGGCCGTTATCCGTCGGCACCGCCAGACTCGGCAGCAACGACAATTCAGTGCGCTCATGCACCGTGCCGCGCAGCAGAATCTCGATCAACTCATTGTCTTCGCGATACTGACTGACACTCGACCCGGTCAACGAACTCTGCAGAAATTTCGCCAGATTGGCCGTGCTCACACCCAACGCCCGGGCACGATCCTGATCGATATTCAGGTACACCACTTTGCTCGGCTCTTCCCAATCCAGATGCACATTGACCACATGCGG
>NZ_MOBK01000369.1 GCF_003732265.1 Pseudomonas brassicacearum | reverse complement strand
AGATGAGTTTCTGAGAGGGCGTTGCAGGCAGCGTCTCGATTTACTGTAAGAAAAGCTCATCGGTCCGAAGCGTTAAAAACCGCTGTGCCCATGCAGCGGTGGATTTTCTGCAGCGAGCTTCTGACACCGCCTGCAAACCCGCCGGAACGGGCTGACATCGGTATCGACGCGCTCTCCTTAGAGTTTGGTCTCCTTCCAATTGAGGCCAAATTCCATGTCTGTTCAACACAAATACCGACCACATCGTCTGGCGCTAGCCATTGCGCTGGCGTTGAGTTGCACTGAAATTTTTGCC
>NZ_MOBK01000368.1 GCF_003732265.1 Pseudomonas brassicacearum | reverse complement strand
GTGACTGGCAGCAGGTATCGCTGGGGACCCAGCATTGGAACGTGCACCGGGTCGGCAAGATGCTCCAGTGCTCGACTGAATCGTACCGGGCCCAGCAGATCATCGAACAGTTCAACGCCCCAGTCGTTCTCCCCGCCCAAGTGCAGCGAACGCTTGGTGTGCAGCTTGACCAGCGTGCGGATATTATCGGCACGCAAGAACGGTAGCACCCGCAGAAACGGCAAAACGTCCCTGCCGTGGTTCGGCACCCGGTATAGCGAAAAACTCAATGTGCTGGCCGTCAGCTGAGCACAGACCGCATCGTCACGACCGGCTACGCAGGTTACGTAGAGATGCAGGCGTTCAGGCAGTTTGATCAAACGGCGCAGGATATCTTGCAGCACTTCGGGGTAATACGCATGGATAACCACGCCGACTGGCGGCTCGCCATCCTCGAATACTGGCGGCTGCGCAACCAGTACTTCGCACTCGTCGACGTGGGGAGCGGCGCTGCTGCCTGACTTGACGGACTGACGTCCAGAAACGCGGTGAGCACCTTGGGCTGATGGTGGAATTATCATGTTCAAACCAATTCAAATAGGGAGCGAGGCTGGAACTCGCTGGCTGCGCCTTTCGCAGCCGAGGGGAGCAAGTATCCACTTTAGTGAGTG
>NZ_MOBK01000367.1 GCF_003732265.1 Pseudomonas brassicacearum | reverse complement strand
CGGTCTCACTTTTGCGATGGGTGTAGGCGGCCTTCAGATGCCAGCCTCCAGCCAGTTGCTGGTCGACGGTAGCAAACGCGGTTTTGTCCTTCAGCGGCCCCGAACTCCAGGATGTCGCCATGTTGGTCGATCGGCCAAGACCGGCCTTGCCGCCCTCGGCATTCCAATACGGCACCGTGCCCCACGATGAGCCTTGCACGTGCTTGTTTTGATAGTCGTAGCCGACCGCCAGCACCGTGCTATCCGTCAGATCCGCTTCGAGAATCCCGTAACCGACCTCCCGTTGCAGCGCATAGTGATCGCGGATCGACTTGTTGTCGCGGTAGGCGAGCACCGTGCGACCGCGCAAGCGGCCGTCGAACGCCAGCGGGCCACCCACGTCGACGTAGCTGTAGTAATTGTCGTAGCTGCCACCACTGACGCCCGCCAGCGCCTGCAATTGTGCGGTCGGACGCTTGCGCACCATGTTGATGGTGGCCGAGGGATCGCCCGCACCGGTGGTCAGTCCGGTGGCGCCGC
>NZ_MOBK01000366.1 GCF_003732265.1 Pseudomonas brassicacearum | reverse complement strand
CGCGGTGCCGATAAAACTCGCCGTCGCCACGCGGGTGGCGGAGTTGGTCGGTTGGGCAGGGGTGGTGTCGCTGATAGCGGTACTGGTTGTCATGCGGTGCTCCCTGACAGTCATGAGCTCCGTTGGAGCGAATTATTATGGTCGAACACCCAGGGATGTGGGATGAGGCGCGGTCGCTGTTGCAGGTAGGCACAGTCGCCGGAGTACAGCGGAAATAGCCGAAACCTGTTGTGTGCGGGGTAAGCACAAGGTTCGGCGGGGCTTGGGTAAGCTGATTCGATTATAGGAAGGGGGCTAACAATCAAACAAGAGCAAAGATCGCAGGGTAGGAGCTGCCGAAGGCTGCGATCTTTTGATCTTTTACCTGGCAGGCACCAGGGCTGGCACAGAAGAGGTATGCCAGATCAACACCTTGCTCACCCGGTTCTCTTCAGTCTCAAGAATCTCCAGCCGATAACGCCCGATCTTCAAGCAAACCGCACTTTCCGGAATCGTCTCCAACGCCTCAGTCACCAGACCATTCAGCGTTTTCGGACCATCGCTCGGCAAATGCCAGCCGAGGCATTTGTTCAATTCGCGGATCGACGCGGTGCCATCAATCACCATGCGCCCGTC
>NZ_MOBK01000365.1 GCF_003732265.1 Pseudomonas brassicacearum | reverse complement strand
GACCAGCGATTTCTCGTCGACGATTTCGCCGATCGGCATGAAGTTGCCGTTCTGCTTGGTCAGGCGCGTCACTTGATGCGCGGCTTCGCGGGTCAGCGCATCACGCAGCGGCGTGTTCGGGTTGACGAAAGAGGCACCCGGCAAGTGCAGGCCCATGACTTCCATCAGCAACTGGTTGGTGTTGGCGGTGCCGTAGAAAGTGCAGGTGCCCGGGCTGTGGTAAGACTTCATCTCCGATTCCAGCAGCTCTTCGCGGGTGGCTTTGCCTTCGGCGTACTTCTGGCGCACGTCGGCTTTTTCCTTGTTGGAAATCCCCGAGACCATCGGCCCACCCGGGACGAAAATCGTCGGCAGGTGGCCGAAACGCAGCGAACCCATCATCAGGCCCGGGACGATCTTGTCGCAGATGCCGAGCATCAGTGCGCCGTCGAACATGTTGTGCGACAGCGCCACAGCGGTCGACATGGCGATCACTTCGCGGCTCGGCAGGCTCAGTTCCATGCCCGGCTCGCCTTGGGTGACACCGTCGCACATCGCCGGAGTG
>NZ_MOBK01000364.1 GCF_003732265.1 Pseudomonas brassicacearum | reverse complement strand
AAATACTGAAGGCAGCGTTCGATTAAATAGATGGCTTGCGTCCGCCGTGAGGTTGCTCACGGGCTACGGTCAGGAATGGGTCGACGAGAGCGGGGCGCGCAGTGCCACGGCGCCAGGCCAGACCGACGTCGAGGGTCTGGTTGAGGTCGGCGATGGGCCGCGCTTCGATGATGTCGCCTTCCAGTGACCACGGGCGATAGGTCATGTCTGGCTGGATCGACACGCCTAGACCGGCGGCGACCAGGCTTCGCACCGCTTCGGTCGAAGCGGTTCTCAAGGTGATTTTTGGCTGCAACCCGGCGCCGCGCCACAGTCGCTGGGCGTTGCGATCCATTTCATCGACGTTCAATTGAATCAGCGGCTCGCGGGCGACGTCAGCGAGGTTGATGCTGTCGTGTTCCAGCAGTGGATGTTGGGCCGGGAGCCACAAACGGTGCGGTGAGTGGGTCAGTACTTCAGTCTGCAAGGCGTGGCGATCTTCGAGGTTGGAGAGGATCAATACGCCGACATCGATCTCGCCGCTGACCAGCAAATGCTCGATGTAAGGGCGCTCGTCT
>NZ_MOBK01000363.1 GCF_003732265.1 Pseudomonas brassicacearum | reverse complement strand
GAGTGCGCGAGATCAGCGGTACGCGCTTCGAGGCGCGCGTCGAGAATCGAGGTCAGCAAGGCAATCGACAGCACTGCCAACGTGGTGATCAACACCAGACTGTCGAGGCCATTGCCCTTCAAGCCATTGACGGTGGCGCCACAGAAACTGCCATCAGGGAATTGCGCGGCGGCCATGCCGGTGTAATGCATGCCGACAATGGCGATGCCCATGATGATTGCTGCGCCGCCACGAATCAGCCGCACGTACGGCGAGTGCTGACGCAGGCGGAAGGCGATCCACAACGCCGCAGCCGACGCGCCGACCGCGATGAGCAGCGAGGCGCCAAACAGCGTCGGATCGTAGTCGATCCCCGGTGTCATGCGCATCGCCGCCATGCCGGTGTAATGCATGGCACTGATCCCGGCCCCCATGATCAGAGCGCCAAACGCCAGTTGCAGAATCGGCAGCTTCGGCTGGCTGACCAGCCACAAGGCAAACCCGCAGGACAAGACCGCGATCAGCAGTGACAGCGCGGTCAGGGTGATGTCGTAGCCGAGATCGATCGGCAGCTTG
>NZ_MOBK01000362.1 GCF_003732265.1 Pseudomonas brassicacearum | reverse complement strand
ATGATGGCAAGTGGCTATAAAGTTGTCTTGTTGCGATGTGGGTGAAGGCGTAGCATGCGCGCCCTCGATCAGCCTGCTGAATCGATTATTGCAATTTGACACGGATAGTTATGACTGCGCCCTCCCGTTTTTTTGTCTCGCTGCTGACCCTCTCTCTCACGACATTCGTACCCTTGGCCGCTGCCAGTGCCGAACGTGCTGACCTGCTTGGGGTGTATCGGCAAGCGGTTGAACACGACTCTCAACTGTCCGCCGCCCGTCATGATTATCTGGCTCGCCGCGAAAGCGTGCCGCAAGCTCGCGCCGGGTTGCTGCCCACCCTCAGCGCTGGAAGTACAGTGGAATCGGTGCGCCTGCAACGTGACGAGCCGGGCCTGACTCGCACCCGCAGTACTTCGGTGTTTCAGGCCAACCTCAATCAACCACTGTTTCGTGTCGACCGCTGGTTTCAACTCGAAGCGGCGCAGGCCAGCAGCTCGCAGGCCGAACTTGAACTGGGCGCCAAGGAACAGGGGCTGGTTCTGACCGCAGCCCAAGCCTATTTTGAAACCTTGCGTGCGCTGGATTTGCTCGCAGCTTCCAAAGCCGAGGAAGCCGCGCTCAAGCGGCAACAGCAGCAAGCGCAGGCGCGTCTTGAAAATGGTGCGTCAAGCATCACCGACGTGCTTGACGCCCAAGCTGCGTACGACAACGCCAACGCCAACCGCAAGCTTGCCGAGCGCAAGGTGGATGATGCATACGAAGGGCTGTCCCGCCTGACGAGTCAGGACTATTCGTCGATCGACGGTATCGAGCATCAACTCCCGG
>NZ_MOBK01000038.1:593-893 GCF_003732265.1 Pseudomonas brassicacearum | reverse complement strand
GACCATTTTCTCCATGAACACCCCGGTGAACGCAGGGGCGACGGCAGAAGGGTCGGTGAGCAGGACCGCACCGAGGGCGGCAATCGGGGCGAAGAGGATAACGCTGTAGCCACGGTAGGCAGCCAGCATCAGCAGCGCCAGGGCTGCCAAGGCAATGATCACACTCATGGTGTGTCTCTCCAGAATTGTTATTTTTGTGGGTGGAACGGGTGTGGGAGAGGCGTTAGCGAGAACTGTGCCAGATATTTAAGTTGCTGAAATATATGAAGTTAATCTGAGTGATTGAATCGCAAATGAGTT
>NZ_MOBK01000038.1:0-495 GCF_003732265.1 Pseudomonas brassicacearum | reverse complement strand
TGAGCCTGCTCGCGATGAGTGCGAAGCACTCCTGTGTGTCTGTCTCTATGTGGAGATCTATATCTCTGTATGGAGACTCAAGCGATTCCCAACGCCACCATCTTCTTGTACAGCGTCGACCGCCCCAGCCCCAGTCGAGCCGCTGCCTCCGGTACGTTCCCCGCACATTGCGCAAGGGCTGTCTGAATCAGTTGCCGATCAAATCGCTCCCGCGCCTGAGCAAAAGTCTCGTCAGCCAGCGTCTCCATCGTCGGCACCGAGGCCCGCTCAACCGGCGACACCGTACCAATCGCCGCACGAAGATCCTGCTCGGTCAGCATCAAGTCATCACTGAGCAACGCTGCCCGCTCCAGCACATTGCGCAGCTCGCGAATATTCCCAGGCCAGGCGTGCTGACCAAGCAACGCCAGCGCATCACCGTGCAACTCGTGCTGACTGCGCAGCTCTTCCAGAATCGCTTCGCTAAGCGCAGGCAGATCATCAAGACGCTCACGT
>NZ_MOBK01000004.1 GCF_003732265.1 Pseudomonas brassicacearum | reverse complement strand
GCTGCTGTCAACACCTCTTTTTCAACTCCCTTTCGGGCTTCGATGACCTGAAGCCGCTCACTGTCGAAAACTGCATAACTCTTTGTTTACCAAGGAGTTTTCCGTTTCGACTGCGCCGGAAGTGGGGCGAATTATAGACATCCAGAATCTGCCGTCAAGCAATGATTTGGCTTATCCATCAATAACTTGCCGAACGGTGCAAAACCACCCGAACCCCCTCTATATAGAAGAGGAAAAAACTCCCTTCTATATAGAAGAAGCCCTCAGAGCACCCCAGCCTCTTTGAAAGCCGCCACGGCATCCGCCCCGAGCCCCAACACTCGCTGAAGCACTTCCTGTGTATGCTCACCCAATAAAGGAGGAGCATTGCGATACTCCACCGGAGTCTCTGACAAACGAATAGGGCTCGCCACCTGCGGCACCATCCCAGCCAACGCATGGGGCATTTCAATCGCTAACCCACGCGCCTTGACCTGAGGATCAGCAAACATCTGCGCCAGGTCATTGATCGGTCCACACGGCACGCCAGCCTGCTCCAGCTGCAAGACCCATTCCGCAGTGGTCTTGAACACCGTCGCCTGACGGATCAGCGGAATCAACACCGCCCGGTTCGCCACTCGCAGCTTGTTGGTTGCAAAGCGCGGGTCATCCGCCCACTGCGGTTGCCCGGCCACTTCAGCAAACTTGCGGAATTGACCATCGTTCCCCACGGTAAGGATGAAGTCGCCGTCCGCCGTAGGAAAATCCTGATAAGGCACGATGTTCGGGTGGGCGTTACCCAGCCGCTTGGGCGCATTGCCCGTCGTCAGGTAGTTCATCGCCTGGTTAGCCAGACAGGCGACCTGAACATCCAGCAACGCCATGTCAATGTGCTGGCCGCCACCGTCGTGATCCCGGTGCGCCAGCGCCGCCAGAATTGCCACTGTCGAATAGAGCCCGGTCAAAATGTCCGTCAGCGCGACACCGACCTTCACCGGCCCGGCACCCTCATCTCCTTCCGGTCGCCCCGTCAGACTCATCAGCCCACCCAGGCCCTGGATCATGAAGTCATAACCCGCACGCTTGGCGTAGGGACCGGTCTGACCGAACCCGGTAATCGAGCAATAGATCAGATTCGGATTAATGGCCTTGAGCGACGCATAGTCCAGCCCATAAGCCGCCAACCCACCAACCTTGAAGTTCTCGATCAGGATGTCCGACTTGGCCGCCAAATCACGCACCAGCTTCTGACCTTCCGGACGGGTGAAGTCGATGGTGACCGATTGCTTGTTGCGATTGGCCGACAAGTAATAGGCGGCCTCGCTGGTGTTCTCGCCATAGGCGTCTTTCAGAAAAGGAGGCCCCCAGGCCCGCGTGTCATCGCCATTTCCGGGGCGCTCGACCTTGATCACCTCAGCGCCAAGGTCCGCCAGGATCTGCCCGGACCAAGGCCCGGCCAGTACCCGCGATAAATCCAGTACCCGCAGATGCGAAAGCGCGCCCATGGACGTTCTCCTATTAATAGAACGCCTGGATGCCGGTTTGCGCGCGACCGAGAATCAGCGCGTGGACGTCATGTGTACCTTCATAGGTATTCACCACTTCCAGGTTGACCAGATGGCGCGCGACACCGAACTCATCGGAGATGCCGTTGCCGCCCAGCATGTCACGCGCCATACGAGCAATATCCAGAGACTTGCCGCAGGAGTTGCGCTTCATCATGGACGTGATTTCGACTGCCGCAGTGCCTTCGTCTTTCATACGACCCAGACGCAGGCAGCCTTGCAGCGCCATGGTGATTTCGGTCTGCATGTCAGCGAGTTTCTTCTGGATCAACTGAGTGGCAGCCAGTGGGCGACCGAATTGCTGACGATCCAGGGTGTACTGGCGAGCGGTGTGCCAGCAGAACTCGGCAGCCCCCAGTGCGCCCCAGGAAATGCCATAACGCGCGGAGTTAAGGCAGGTAAAAGGGCCTTTCAAACCGCGGACGTCCGGGAAGATGTTCTCTTCGGGAACAAACACGTTGTCCATGACGATTTCGCCAGTGATGGACGCGCGCAAGCCAACCTTGCCGTGAATCGCCGGAGTGCTCAGGCCTTTCCAGCCCTTCTCCAGAACGAAACCACGGATATCGCCGGCGTCATCCTTGGCCCAGACCACAAACACATCAGCGATCGGGCTGTTGGTGATCCACATCTTGCTGCCGGTCAGGCTGTAGCCGCCTTCCACTTTGCGTGCACGAGTAATCATCGCACCTGGGTCGGAACCGTGGTTAGGCTCGGTCAGACCGAAGCAACCAATCCACTCACCGGTCGCCAGTTTCGGCAGGTATTTCTGCTTCTGGGCTTCAGTGCCGAATTCGTTGATCGGTACCATCACCAGCGACGACTGCACGCTCATCATCGAGCGGTAGCCGGAGTCGACACGCTCGACTTCACGAGCGATCAGACCGTAGCTGACGTAGTTGAGGCCGCTGCCACCGTACTGCTCGGGGATGGTCGCGCCCAACAGGCCGACTTCGCCCATTTCACGGAAGATCGCTGGATCAGTCTTTTCATGACGGAAAGCTTCGAGAACGCGCGGTGCAAGCTTCTGCTGAGCGAATTGCTCGGCAGTGTCGCGAATCATGCGTTCTTCTTCAGTGAGCTGTTGATCCAGCAGCAGAGGATCGATCCAGTTGAAGCTAGCTTTACCGCCCATGAGTGTGTCCTCTCGAATCGGGTCAAATTGCGTGGACTGATCCTAGGCCGGGTTCGGCATTACGGCAAACGAGGATTTTGCATACTGTTGTGCTAATTTCTCACTCCGTAACATCGCAAAAGAGCCTTTATGCGATGAATTAGTGAGGTTGACGTACATGCGCAGGAAAATCCCCAGCACAACGGCGCTGATCAGCTTTGAAGCGGCCGCACGCCACGAAAGCTTCACCAAAGCTGCCCAGGAGCTTTCGCTGACCCAAGGTGCCATTTGCCGACAGATCGCCAGCCTGGAGGAGTTCCTTGGCGTCGAACTGTTCCGACGCTCGCGGCGTGGTGTGAAGCTGACGGAAGCCGGACTTTCCTACAGCCGTCGGGTCGCCACACAACTCGACGCGGTGGAGCGGGACACGTTGTCGGTGATGGGGCAACAGGGCGCCAACGTGATCGAACTGGCAGTGGTTCCGACGTTTGGCACCCAGTGGTTGCTGCCGCGACTCAAGGACTTCCAGCAGAAGCATCCGGACGTGACGGTCAACCTGACAAACCGTACCCGGCCCTTTCTGTTTGCCGACACCGACTTCGACGCAGCGATCTACTTCGGTGACGCCGACTGGTCCGGTACCGAATCCCACAGGTTGATGGGCGAAAATCCGATGCCGGTTTGCAGCCCCGCCCTACTGGGCAAGAAGACAAATCTGACACCTGCTGAGATCGCCGAACTCCCCCTGCTGCAGCAGACCACCCGCCCTTATGCATGGCGTCAGTGGTTCAACTCGCAGCACCTCAATATCCCACGGGACATGACAGGACCGCGTTACGAGCTATTCTCCATGCTTGCCCAAGCGGCCATGCACGACATGGGCATCGCACTGATTCCTCCGTTCCTGATTCAGCGTGAATTGGCGGAGAAGCGCCTGGTGATTGCCAACCCGCAGGCACTATCGAGTATCAAGGCTTATTACCTGATGATTCCCGAGCGAAAGGTGGAATCGGCGTCTTTAAAGGCATTTCGTGACTGGCTACTCAATCAGGCGCACAGCTACAACCTAGAGGGTTAAAGGGTTCAGCCAATTAGCTGACCTCGTAGTCAGCAAAATAAAAGCCCTACAGATATAACTATATGTCGCATATACACAGACTGTGTGGACAAGCAGCACAAACGTCCCACAAGCGCCTGATGACGTGGCTTTGCGCCGCTATCGGCGGGCAATGATGCCTCATTCACCGTAAAGATATGTAATTTGCCGATTTCCAACAAAACCCCTTACAAGTCGCGGCCTGCAAGGGCTTGAGCCGGTTAGTTGCGACATTCGGTCACGGGGTGACTTGTAGTTAATTTTCCGTCACCCGTCATAATCCCTTGAAGGGCACAAAGTTCGCCTGCAAAATGCCGCGCCCCGCCCTGATTCGGCGGGATCGTGCTGATCGGCCGCCCCAGCCGCACCATCCGAAGTGCCTGGGTTTACTCAATAAGATCACGCAGGAGATTTGACGTGCACATTGGTGTTCCTCTCGAAACCCAGACGGGTGAAACACGGGTTGCTGCAACCCCGGAAACCATCAAGAAGCTGATCGGCCAGGGTCATAAAGTCACTGTGCAAAGCGGCGCCGGCATTAATGCCAGTGTTGTCGACAGTGCTTATGAAGCGGCAGGCGCAACGATTGGCAGCGCCAACGATGCGTTTGGCGCCGAGCTGATTCTCAAGGTGGTCGCTCCCAGCGACAGCGAACTGACGCTGATTAAAAGCGGCACCGTTGTGGTCGGCATGCTCAATCCGTTCAGCAATGAAACCATCGCCAAGCTGGCCGAACGCGGCATTACCGCCTTCGCCCTGGAGGCCGCGCCACGCACCTCCCGCGCGCAGAGCCTGGATGTGCTGTCCTCGCAAGCGAACATCGCCGGCTATAAAGCCGTATTGTTAGCCGCTCATCACTATCCGCGCTTCATGCCGATGCTGATGACGGCTGCGGGCACCGTGAAAGCGGCGCGCGTGCTGATTCTCGGCGCGGGTGTGGCCGGTTTGCAGGCAATTGCGACTGCCAAGCGTCTGGGCGCGGTGATCGAGGCCTCGGACGTACGTCCGGCGGTGAAGGAACAAATCGAATCCCTGGGTGCGAAATTCGTCGACGTGCCGTACGAAACCGATGAAGAGCGCGAATGCGCCGTCGGTGTCGGCGGTTACGCGCGACCAATGCCGGCCAGCTGGATGCAACGTCAGGCCCTGGCCGTGCATGAGCGCGCCAAGCAGGCTGACATCGTCATCACCACCGCACTGATTCCGGGCCGCAAGGCACCGACGCTGTTGAGCGCAGAAACCGTGGCGCAGATGAAACCGGGCTCGGTGGTCATCGACCTCGCGGCGGCTCAGGGCGGCAACTGCCCACTGACCGTGGCGGATCAGGTGGTGGTCGAGAATGGCGTGACCATTTGTGGCCCGACCAATCTGGCCGGCGCAGTGGCGGCAGACGCTTCGGCGCTGTATGCACGCAACCTGCTGGACTTCCTGAAGCTGGTCTTCAACAAAGAAGGCCAGTTCGAAGTGAACCTCGAAGACGATATCGTCGCCGCGTGCCTGATGTGCCGCGACGGCCAAGTCATCCGCAAAAACGCCTAAGCAGGGATTCAGACGATGGAAGAGCTTATCTCCCCCGGTATCTACAACCTGATCATCTTCGTGCTGGCGATTTATGTCGGTTACCACGTGGTCTGGAACGTTACACCTGCACTGCACACGCCCTTGATGGCCGTGACCAACGCCATCTCGGCCATCGTTATCGTCGGCGCCATGCTGGCGGCGGCGCTGACCGTCACGCCACTGGGCAAAACCATGGGCACCCTCGCGGTGGCTCTGGCAGCGGTGAACGTGTTCGGTGGCTTCCTGGTTACCCGCAGGATGCTTGAGATGTTCAAGAAAAAAGCCCCGAAAGTCGTAAAAGAAGAGGCGCCCAAGTAATGAGCATGAACCTTGTCACGACGCTCTACTTGATCGCGTCGATCTGCTTCATCCAGGCCCTCAAAGGCCTGTCGCACCCCACCACGTCCCGGCGCGGCAACCTGTACGGCATGCTCGGCATGGCGTTGGCGATCCTCACCACCGTTGGCCTCATCTATAAGCTGGGCGCCGAGCTTGCTACCGCCGGCATCGGTTATGTCATTGTCGGCCTGCTGGTCGGCGGCACCGCCGGCTCGATCATGGCCAAGCGCGTCGAGATGACGAAGATGCCGGAACTGGTCGCCTTCATGCACAGCATGATCGGTATGGCCGCGGTGTTTATTGCCATTGCTGCCGTGGTTGAGCCGCAGTCCCTGGGCATCGTCAAGCAACTGGGCGACGCGATTCCGGCTGGTAACCGTCTGGAGCTGTTCCTCGGCGCAGCCATCGGTGCAATCACCTTCTCCGGTTCGGTGATCGCCTTCGGCAAGCTGTCGGGCAAGTACAAGTTCCGCCTGTTCCAGGGCGCACCCGTACAGTTCGGCGGTCAGCACAAACTGAACCTGCTGTTGGGCCTGGCGACATTGGGCCTCGGCGTGACCTTCATGTTGACGGGCAATCTGAGTGCCTTCGCCTTGATGCTGGCCCTGGCCTTCGTGCTTGGCGTGCTGATCATCATCCCGATTGGCGGCGCGGACATGCCGGTCGTCGTGTCGATGCTCAACAGCTATTCCGGCTGGGCGGCAGCGGGTATCGGCTTCTCGCTGAACAACTCGATGCTGATCATCGCCGGTTCGCTGGTGGGCTCCAGCGGTGCGATCCTCTCGTACATCATGTGCAAGGCGATGAACCGTTCCTTCTTTAATGTGCTGCTTGGCGGCTTCGGTAACACAGCCGATGCAGGCCCTGCCGGCGCCAAGGAAGCCCGCCCGGTGAAATCCGGTTCGGCTGACGACGCGACGTTCCTGCTGACCAACGCCGACACCGTGATCATCGTTCCGGGCTATGGCCTGGCGGTGGCACGCGCGCAGCACGCGCTGAAAGAACTGACCGAGAAGCTGACCCATCGCGGTGTGACCGTGAAGTACGCGATCCACCCGGTTGCCGGTCGGATGCCTGGCCACATGAACGTATTGCTGGCCGAGGCCGAAGTGCCTTACGACCAGGTGTTCGAGATGGAAGACATCAACTCCGAGTTCGGTCAGGCCGACGTGGTGCTGGTGTTGGGCGCCAACGACGTGGTCAACCCGGCCGCGAAGAACGATCCGAAATCGCCGATTGCCGGCATGCCGATTCTGGAAGCGTTCAAGGCCAAGACGATCATCGTCAACAAGCGATCGATGGCCAGCGGCTATGCCGGTCTGGACAACGAACTGTTCTACCTGGACAAGACCATGATGGTTTTTGGCGACGCCAAGAAAGTCATCGAAGACATGGTCAAAGCCGTCGAGTAACCCTCAGCGGCACACAGAACGCCCCGACTCGTCGGGGCGTTTTTGTTTGCGCGAATCGTCGGACAACACTACGCTTTTGTTACCGATCCGGTAATGGTGTTTTGCACCAAAGGCCCGAAATAGACGCCTCGTTTGCGACCTTGGTAGCGGGACAGGAGTCGGAGTAATTCACTAGACTGCGCATCCTGCTTCCCGTTGCCCGAGATAACAATCCATGTACCGTGACCGTATTCGCCTGCCTTCCTTGTTGGATAAAGTGATAAGCGCCGCCGACGCCGCTGCTCTGATTGAAGACGGCATGACCGTCGGCATGAGTGGCTTCACCCGCGCCGGCGAAGCCAAAGCTGTTCCCCAGGCTCTGGCCGAGCGCGCCAAGGTCTCGCCGCTGAAAATCACCCTGATGACCGGCGCCAGTCTGGGCAACGACCTCGATAAACAGCTCACCGAAGCCGGCGTACTGTCGCGACGCATGCCGTTTCAGGTCGACAGCACCCTGCGCAAGGCTATTAATGCGGGCGAGGTGATGTTCATCGACCAACACCTCTCGGAAACCGTGGAGCAACTGCGCAACCAGCAACTCAAGCTGCCGGACATCGCGGTGATTGAAGCGGTCGCGATCACCGAGCACGGCCATATCGTGCCGACCACATCGGTTGGCAACTCGGCCAGCTTCGCGATTTTCGCCAAGCATGTGATCGTCGAGATCAACATGGCGCACAACCCGAATCTCGAAGGCCTGCACGACATCTATATTCCCACGTACCGTCCAACTCGTACGCCGATTCCGCTGGTTAAAGTCGATGACCGCATTGGCAGCACTGCCATCCCGATCCCGCCGGAGAAAATCGTCGCGATCGTGATCACCAATCAACCGGACTCGCCATCGACCGTATTGCCACCCGACGCCGATACCCAAGCCATCGCGGACCACCTGATCAATTTCTTCAAGCAAGAAGTCGCTGCCGGGCGCATGACCAATAAGCTCGGCCCGCTACAGGCCGGCATCGGCACCATTGCCAACTCGGTGATGTGTGGCCTGATTGATTCGCCGTTCGAAGAACTGACCATGTATTCCGAGGTGCTGCAGGATTCGACCTTCGACCTGATCGACGCCGGCAAACTGAGCTTCGCATCCGGCAGCTCGATTACCTTGTCGAGCCGCCGCAACGCCGACGTGTTTGGCAACCTCGAGCGCTACAAGGACAAACTGGTCCTGCGTCCCCAGGAAATCTCCAACCACCCTGAAGTGGTGCGTCGACTCGGCATCATCGGCGTCAACACGGCCCTGGAGTTCGACCTCTACGGCAACGTCAACTCCACTCACGTCTGCGGCACTCGGATGATGAACGGCATTGGCGGTTCGGGCGACTTTGCGCGCAATGCGCATTTGTCCGTCTTCGTCACCAAATCGATCGCCAAGGGCGGCGCGATCTCCAGTGTCGTGCCGATGGTCAGTCACGTTGACCACACAGAGCATGACGTCGACATCCTCGTTACCGAGATCGGCCTCGCCGACTTGCGTGGGCTGGCACCCCGGGAACGGGCGCGGGTCATCATCGACAACTGCGTGCACCCGGACTATCGCCAGGCGCTGGACGATTACTTCACCGCCGCCTGCGCGATTGGCGGCCACACGCCGCATATCCTGCGTGATGCACTGAGCTGGCACATCAACCTGGAAGAAACCGGGCGCATGCTCAAGGCGTAATTGGTACAGATGGCTGCTGACGCAAACACAATTTCGTCAGCCTGCCGTTGCCAGCTAAAAATCTGTTTAAAACTGTACTGCTGTACCGGTCGTTTCTTACCGTAATTGCCTACCTTTTTAGACCAACCGAGTAAAAATGCACGATATAGGTGCAGACAGGTACAGTTGCCTCAATTTCGACCAGTACACCCACTATTAACAGTTAACTGGTCCCTCACAATACAGGTGAACTGTATCTACAGAGACTAGGCAAACGAGAGGATCATGGGCACCAGTTAAACCACTACCTAATCCCGCCACAAGCGGAAGGATGTCAATCATGGAACGTACACTCAGTTCCGACCTGTTCTTCGAAGACACTGCTGCAAAAACCCAGGCTTCCATGCCTCTGCGCGTTATCGCCAACCTGATGCTGTGGCAGCGCCGCATCTCCAGCCGCCACCAACTGGCTCGCCTGGATTCGCGTCTGCTGGCTGACGCCGGGATTAGCGAAGCACAACGCTACGAAGAGCTGAGCAAGCCGTTCTGGCGCTAAGTTAGCGTCGCTGGCCCTGACCCATCGGGTCCACTGCCAGCATCCCAGATTGAAAAAACAAAGCCCGTCGTGGGAAACCACGACGGGCTTTGTCGTTTCGGCTCCGTGAAACCCGAAAAACAACAGGAGCTTTATAAGATAGGTACAGTTAGAAAATAGCCTACACTGTACAAGTACAATTTCGGCGCAGTGTGTCTGTTTCACAAAAACGGAGCGGATCACCATGGGATCTCATTTCCCAGCACAAGGATCGCGCCATGAGTCACTTACAAGATGTTTCCGTTCCCGCGCCGCAATCGCAATTTCGTTCCCCCAGGCTCCAGCGAGCGTGGACAGCGCTCTCCCGTTGCCTGGAACGAGCCAGAACCCGACGCTTGTTGGGTCAACTCAACGCACAGCAACTGTCAGACCTGGGCATCAGCCACGCCGATCGCCTCAACGAACTGGATAAACCGTTCTGGCGCTAATGTCCTGCCTGAACAGACGGGACTGTTCGAATGGATAAAAGCGCCTAATATCCAATCAGAACGTGGCGAGCACTGTAGGGCAGACGTCTGATCCCGCAGGTACCTCGTTACCTCTCAATCGGTTATCCAAAGGAGTTACACCATGTCCCGTCTTCGTCTGCTCAGCGCTGCAGCCCTGCTTGCCGTGGCGGCCAATTCCCACGCCACCAGCTTTATCGTGACCACCGATGCGGTCGTCAATGCCCTTAAAGCCACGTCCGACGCCACCACCGACGTCGTTTCCTCTTCGTTCAAGGACAACAAGATTGTGCGTGAAGCTCGCGATGATGCGGCCAGCTTCGTCGCCAGCGAAGGTGCGATCCGCGGCGTAAAACTGGAAAGTGCGCTCGATTACATTCGCCACCAGGCGCCACAGCTGGCAGCAACCGATGCACAACTGGCACAAGCCATCCTGACCATCTAAGCGATACCCTGACGCGGGACACGCCCAACGTGTCCCCACGTTTCGGCGCTGGCTCTAGCCCGGGCGTTGCGCTAGCCTTGGGACTCGCTTTCAGCTATTGAGTCTCATGCATTTTCATTCAAGGTTGTTGCTCACGCCCCTAATGCTTGTGGCCTGCTGGTCGGGCTCGGCACATGCTTTTGATGCCTTCAATCTTTCCACGCAAGGCACTGTCGCCAGTGGTTATGGCACCAGTCTGGTGACCTCCGCGCCCTTCGACCGTAAACTGCTGCTCGCCGCGCACGATGATGCTGCGGCCTTCATCGCCAGTGACGGTCAATTGCGCGGAGCACAGCTGGAATCCGCCCTGATATACCTGCGCAATACCCGGCCAAAACTTCATGCAAGCGACCTTGAACTGGCACAGGCAATTCTCGTCCAATAGTTATCCTTGTTTCTCCGGAGTTGTTCCATGCGTAACCCGCTGATTGCCGCCACCCTTGGCCTGCTGTTGTTGGCTGACGTGGCCCAGGCCCATACCCTGGTTGCTACCAGTAACATGCTCATTCGTGCCACTCAGCGCACGCTTGATTTCACCTCGGACACCACCACCTCCATCCGTGACTCGAAGATCATTCGTGAAGCCCACGATGACGCCGCCAGTTTCGTGGCCAGCGATGGCGATATCCGCGGCGCGCACCTCGAAGCGGCTTTCAATACCCTACGCATTCGCGTGCCGGAAGCCCGGGATGCCAGTGATCAGGTCCTCGCCGAAGCCATCCTCGCACTGTGAGGCCGTCAGCCGCCTGGATGGTGGGGGTCATGATGCTGCTCGGCAGCGCGGCCCACGCCAGCCTGCAACTACAGCTCAAGACTGAAGGCCTTAGCCCCGCACAACAGCAAGCCAGCCAGGCACTGCTCGATGAAGCCATGCAGGCGCTGCCGCCGCGGTTCATCGAGCAACTGGACCGGCGTATCGATGTCGGCTGGACCGATGACATGCCGAGCAACGCCTACGGCCAGGCGACGCTGGTGTCCGAACTCGATTTGAATCGCAACCTGCTCGCCAGTCTTACCGACGGCAGCGCCGCGACCAAGAAGACCAATCGCCCCCACGGCACCGTCCGCCGGGAAATGCTCGCCACGGTGTTACACGAACTCACCCACATTTACGACCGTTCGCGCTTGTGGCCGGATGCCGAGCGCAAACTGATTCAACACTGCACCCGACGCAGCAACAGCGCCGGACTCGTGGGTATTCCCGATCAGTGCCGTGGCCAGAATGATCGGCGCTTCACCCTCAGCGACGACCCGCGCCTGCTCGACCTCGCTGGCTGGCAACAATACGTCGGCCGTCGCGGTGAACGTGAACAGCACAACCGGCAGATCGCGCGCAGCCCGGACATCTACGAAACGGACAGCCCCAAAGAGTTTGTTGCGGTCAACATGGAGTACTTCCTCCTCGACCCGAGCTACGCCTGTCGCCGTCCGGCACTGTATCGCTACTACCAGGAACACTTCGGTTGGGCGCCAGCGGCCAAAGACTCCTGCGCCAAAACCTTCGCCTTCCTGAACGCCGGCAATGACTTTGCCAAAACACCCCTCGGGCAGGTTGATCCGGAACGGGTCTATGCCGTCGACTACCTGCTGGCCGAAGCCAATCAGAACTGGGTCAGTCGTTGGGGTCACAGCATGTTGCGGCTGGTGATCTGTGCGCCGGGACGACCACGAGGCCCCGACTGCCGTCTCGATCTGGACCAGCATCTGGTCTTGTCCTACCGCGCCTTCGTCGGTGACGTGCAGCTCTCGAGTTGGGACGGACTGGTCGGCAAATACCCCTCGCGCCTGTTCGTCCTGCCGCTCGCCCAAGTCATTGACGAGTACACCAAGACCGAACTGCGCAGCCTGGCTTCGGTGCCGCTGAACCTGTCGCGCAGCGAGATCGAAGATATGGTGGAACGTGCCGCCGAGATGCACTGGAGTTACGACGGCAACTACTTCTTCCTCTCCAACAATTGCGCGGTGGAAGAACTGAAACTGCTGCGAGGCGGCACCAACAACCCAAAACTGGTCGGGCTCGACAACATCATGCCCAACGGCTTGCTGGCGGTGCTGAAAGGCCGGGGACTGGCCGACACCAGCGTATTGGATGACCCACGCGAAGCACTGCGACTGGGCTATCGCTTCGATTCCTTCCGCGACCGCTATCAAGCCATGTTTGACGTGCTGAAGAAGCGCTTGCCGATTAAACAGGAAAAAGTCGAAGACTGGCTGGCATTGAAAGCGGTCGAGCGCCAGCAATGGTTCGAGCAGGCTGACCTGCGCACCAGCGCGGCATTGCTGTTGTTGGAACAAGCCGCCTTCCGCCAACAATTGCTGCTGGCCCAGGACGAAGTCAAGCAGCGCTACCTCGGCGCGCGGAATCTGGAAAACGGCGGCATGGACAAGGCCAATGCGACCCTGCAACAGCTCCTCGCCAATAGCGGCTACCTCAGTCGCCCGGCTGAACTGCTCGGCAGCGGCGGATACGGGTTGCCCCAACCGAGTGAATGGCAGCGCCTGGAATCGGAAAGCAGCCTGCGCCAAAAGCAGCTGCTGGTGCTGACGGGCGATTTGGACAAGGAAGTGCGAGCGCTGCTCGAACCGGAACGTGCAGCGGAAATGGCCGCCAATGAAGCCAATCTGAAGCAGGTTGGCGAACATCTACGCAAGCTGCACAAAGCAGCCGGCGGGTTGGAACTGCCATAAGAAAAAGGGCTTCGTGGATAAATCCGCGAAGCCCTTTTTTCTGCCTGCACGTTAGATCAAAGCACCCCTTCCAGAACTTCGTACACAATCCCGGTGCCGACGGCGATCAGCACAATGTCGCCACCTGCCCGGCGCCATTCGTACCCTGGGTAATACGGCAGGCGACCCAGTGCGCGATTGTCCAGACGCTCACCGTAATAGCCGTGAGGCAACGGCCGGCCGCGCTCCAGATGAATGCCTGGTGGTGGCGGCGCACCGCGCACAAAATACTCGTGATGTTCGTGGATCGTCTGACGCACTGGACCGAAGTCCCGCGGCGGAGGGCCACCGCGATGGTTGTCCTGATGATCCCGGTGATCATCACCATGATTGTAGCCATGGTTATCGTACTGGCCCTGTTGCGGGCCGCCGTGGTCGTGATCGTCGCGCTGATCGGCGCTCGCGTGCAGCAACGGGGTCGCGCTCAGCATCAGCGCGCCCAGGCTGGCAATCAGACGTATCGGCATTTTCATCGGGTCTTTCCTCACTGCACTTACAGCAAAAAGGGCTTCAGAACGTAGTCCTGAAGCCCTCGGTCTTGCTGTTTAGTCTGTGTCGCGAGGCGCTAATTCCTCTGTATCAGGAACTTTACCTTCAGCTGACGCGAGCCTTACGCACGCCTTCAGCCAGCGCCGCGCAAAGGCTCAGCACGCCATCAATCGCCTGATCCGGCGTCGACGCATTGGCGATGTGATCGATCAATGCCGAGCCCACCACAACACCGTCGGCCAGACGAGCAATGGAAGCCGCTTGCTCTGGAGTCCGAATGCCAAAACCGATGCTGATCGGCAAATCAGTGTGACGACGCAGACGGGCAACCGCCTCTTCAACATGTTCCAGCGTTGCCGCGCCTGCGCCGGTCACGCCGGCAACCGACACGTAGTAAACGAAACCGGAGCTGCCGTTCAGAACGGTCGGCAGGCGCACGTCATCGGTGGTCGGCGTGGTCAGACGAATGAAGTCCAGACCGGCTGCCTGAGCCGGGTCGCACAACTCGCCGTTATGTTCCGGCGGCAAGTCGACCACGATCAGGCCATCAACGCCGGCTGCCTTGGCGTCAGCAATGAAACGTGGCACGCCGTACATGTGGATCGGGTTGAAGTAACCCATCAACACCAGCGGCGTCTCCGTATTGCCTTCACGGAACTCGCGAACCATTTGCAGGGTTTTCGCCAGGTTCTGCTTGGCACCCAGGGCGCGGATGTTGGCCAACTGGATCGCCGGGCCGTCGGCCATTGGATCGGTGAAGGGCATGCCCAACTCGATCACATCGGCGCCCGCCGCGGGCAAGCCTTTAAGGATCGCCAGGGAAGTGTCGTAGCTCGGGTCGCCAGCGGTAACGAAGGTCACCAGGGCGGCGCGATTCTGTTCCTTGAGTTCGGCAAAGCGCGTTTGCAGGCGGCTCATCAGTGTTTCTCCTGCTTGGATTGTTCCATATGGTGCATCACGGTTTGCATGTCTTTGTCGCCACGGCCGGACAGGTTGACCACCATCAGGTGATCTTTCGGCAGGGTCGGTGCGCGTTTGAACACTTCAGCCAGGGCGTGGGCGCTTTCCAGTGCAGGAATGATCCCTTCCAGGCGGCAGCATTTGTGGAACGCATCGAGGGCTTCATCGTCGGTCACCGAGGTGTACTGAACGCGACCGATGTCATGCAACCACGCATGTTCCGGGCCGATGCCCGGGTAGTCGAGGCCGGCAGAAATCGAGTGGGCGTCGATGATCTGGCCATCGTCGTCCTGCAACAGGAAAGTACGGTTGCCGTGCAGCACGCCCGGTACGCCGCCGTTCAGGCTCGCCGCGTGCTTGCCGGTTTCGATGCCATAACCGGCGGCTTCAACACCAATGATCTCGACGCTCTTGTCGTCAAGGAACGGGTGGAACAGGCCCATGGCGTTGGAACCGCCGCCGATGCATGCCACCAGGCTGTCCGGCAGACGGCCTTCCTGGGCTTGCAACTGATCGCGGGTTTCCTTGCCGATCACGGACTGGAAGTCGCGAACCATGGCTGGATAAGGGTGTGGGCCGGCCACGGTGCCAATCAGATAGAAGGTGCTGTCGACGTTGGTTACCCAGTCACGCAGCGCTTCGTTCATCGCGTCTTTCAGGGTGCCGGTGCCGGCCACGACCGGGATCACTTCAGCGCCCAGCAGCTTCATGCGGAACACGTTGGCTTGCTGACGTTCGATGTCGGTGGTGCCCATGTAGATCACGCAGTCGAGACCGAAACGCGCCGCCACAGTGGCAGTCGCCACGCCGTGCATGCCCGCGCCGGTTTCGGCGATGATGCGTTTTTTGCCCATGCGCCGCGCCAGCAGGATCTGGCCGATGCAGTTGTTGATCTTATGCGCGCCGGTGTGGTTCAGCTCTTCGCGCTTGAGGTAAATCTTCGCGCCGCCGCAGAACTCGGTCAGGCGTTCGGCATAGTAGAGAGGACTTGGACGTCCGACATAGTCACGCTGGAAATAGGCCAATTCTTCTTTGAATGCCGGATCTTCCTTGGCCGCTTCGTATTCGCGGGCCAGGTCGAGGATCAACGGCATCAGGGTTTCGGCGACGTAGCGGCCGCCGAACGCGCCAAACAGGCCGTTGGCATCGGGGCCGTTGCGCAGATTAGTCTGAGTCATGGGTCGCTCCAGTTGAATGCGTGAAATGACAATGGGCTAACTCTACCCCTGACGCCCCGACCTGAAAACCGATAAGATCGCCGCAACCTGTCAGGAAAACTCACAGATCTCATGAGCCACGACCTTCCCCCGCTGAACGCCCTTCGCGCCTTCGAAGCCACTGCCCGCCTGAACAGCGTCAGTCAGGCCGCCGAACAGTTGCACGTTACCCATGGCGCGGTCAGCCGGCAGCTCAAGGTGCTCGAGGAACACCTCGGTGTCAGTCTGTTCGTCAAGGACGGTCGCGGCCTTAAACTCACAGATGCCGGCATTCGATTGCGCGACGCCAGCGGCGAAGCGTTCGAGCGGTTACGCACGGTGTGTGCAGAACTGACGCAAAGCACCGCCGATGCGCCCTTCGTGCTCGGTTGCTCGGGAAGTCTGCTCGCACGCTGGTTTATTCCCCGCCTGGGACGGCTGAATGCAGACCTGCCAGACCTGCGCCTGCACCTGTCCGCCGGCGAAGGCGATCTCGATCCACGTCGGCCGGGGCTCGATGCATTGCTGGTGTTTGCGGAACCGCCATGGCCTGCGGACATGCAGGTCTATGAGTTGACCAGCGAGCGGATCGGCCCGGTCATGAGCCCGCGATTCACCGGCTACGAAAGGTTGCAAGGCGCGCCGGCCACAGCGCTGCTTGACGAACCGTTGCTACACACCACCTCACGACCCCAGGCGTGGCCGAGTTGGGCGCAGCAAAGCGGCCTCGACGCCAAGGCGTTGAAGTACGGTCAGGGTTTTGAACATTTGTATTACTTGCTGGAAGCCGCAGTGGCCGGCCTGGGAGTGGCGATTGCACCGGAACCGCTGGTGGCCGAAGACGTGAAGGCCGGTCGCCTGGTTGCGCCATGGGGCTTCAGTGAAACCCCGGCGCAACTGGCGTTGTGGCTACCCAAGCGCGCTGCGGACGGGCGGGCTCGGCAACTGGCGCAGTGGCTCAAAAACGAACTGCACCCGGCGGATTAGTCGCCGCGTTTGCACAGCAGGTAGGCCGCAAGCAGACCCAATGCGCCCACGGCAACACCGGCCGTCGTCCAAGGGTGTTCCTGGGCGTAGTCCCGAGTGGCGATCCCGGTTTCACGGGTTTTGACTTTGACATCTTCGTACGCATCGCTGAGCAGGTGGCGCGAATGTTTCAGCGCACTTTCAGCGTTGGTTTTCAGGGTCTTGAGGGTTCTACGCGACTCGTCCGACGCATCGTCTTTGAGGCTTTCCAACGATTTCAGCAGACTCTCGATTTCGGCTTCCATGCTTTGCAATGAGGCTTTACGTAATGAAGTGTTGGCCATGGTGGCTCTCCTGCATTGATTGAGTGGCGTGTGTTGGTTGGGACTTCAGGGGTTGGAGAAAGTGCAGTAAATCTGCACGGCCCTTTCGGATTGGCCGACGCCAGTAAGACGAAAAATCACTGCTAGGCTGTAATTCACACCCAGAGGAGAACGCCATGACTGACCATCACACCTACAAAAAAGTCGAACTGGTCGGCTCGTCCACCACCAGCATTGAAGACGCCATCAATAACGCACTGGCTGAAGCCAACAAAAGCCTCAAGCACATGGAATGGTTTGAAGTGACCGAAACCCGCGGGCACATCAAGGACGGCAAGGCAGCGCACTTTCAGGTGACGCTTAAAGTCGGGTTCCGGATTGCCAGCAGCTGAGTTTGAGCTAGTCTTCTGAACTTGCGCGCTGGCCGAGTGCCATAGGGAATGGCAAAGCGCTACATGTGTGCATCCGGCAGATGGCTGGATGCCCCCTATTGATCCGACCAGGGAGTGCGACCGATGAAGAAGTTTATGTTGGCAGTAGGTTTGTTGAGCCTTGCAGGTACTGCGTTTGCTGACGGCAAGTCGTGCGAAGAGCTCAAAGCCGAAATCGCTGCGAAGCTGGATGCCAAAGGCGTTGCCGGTTATTCACTGGAAATAGCTGATAAAGGCGCTGCCGACGGGAAGGTCGTCGGCACCTGTGAAAAAGGCACCAAGGTCATCGTCTACAAAAAGTAGCTTGATCGCGCTTTAAATGAAAAAGCCGACGCAATGCGTCGGCTTTTTTATAGCCGTTTCAAACGTCAGCCCTTCATGACCTGCGCCAGCAGCTCATAGGAGTGGATACGGTCGGCGTGCTCATACAGGTCGCAGGTGAAAATCAGCTCGTCGGCTTGAGTCTGTTCAACCAGCACATCCAGCTTGGCGCGGATTTTCTGCGGGCTGCCCACCATGGCCAGACCGAGGAAATCACTGACCGCTTCGCGCTCATGCGGCAGCCACAATCCGTCCATGGTTTTCACTGGCGGACGCTGCACCAGGCTCTGTCCACGCATCAACGCGAGAATCCGTTGATAAACCGACGTCGCCAGATAATCGGCCTGCTCATCGGTATCCGCCGCCACCAGCGGCACGCCGAGCATCACGTAGGGTTTATCCAGTACCGCTGAAGGCTTGAAGTGATTGCGGTAGACGCGAATCGCCTCGTGCATGAAGCGCGGTGCGAAATGGGAAGCGAAGGCGTAGGGCAAACCGCGCTCGCCGGCCAGTTGTGCACTGAACAGGCTGGAGCCCAGCAGCCAGATCGGGACATTGGTGCCGGTGCCGGGCATGGCGATGATCCGCTGGTCCGGGGTGCGTGGGCCGAGGTAACGCATCAGTTCGGCCACGTCTTCCGGGAATTCATCGGCGCTGCCGGAGCGTTCGCGGCGCAGCGCGCGGGCGGTCATTTGATCGGAACCGGGCGCGCGGCCCAGGCCCAGGTCAATACGCCCGGGGTACAGGCTTTCCAAGGTGCCAAACTGCTCGGCGATCACCAGCGGCGCGTGGTTAGGCAGCATCACGCCACCCGAACCGACCCGAATGGTCGAGGTGCCACCTGCCAGATAGCCCAGCAACACCGACGTCGCCGAGCTGGCGATGCCGTCCATGTTGTGGTGTTCGGCGACCCAGAAGCGGTTGTAGCCGAATTTTTCGACGTGTTGCGCCAGGTCCAGGGAGTTGCGCAGCGACTGGGCCGCGCTGCCGTTTTCGCGCACGGGCACCAGATCAAGGGTCGAGAACTTGATGTCGGACAGTCGTTTCATAAACCTGCTTCTCCAATTGAGGTCGCAGGTTTTTTCTCGTAAACGAAAACCTGCCGAATCCATAAGCGTGTTTCATCAATAAGGGCATATACCCGAGTTTCAATAGCCAAGGCAAAAAAACCTACGAAAACGGTAGGACTTAACCAGATCGGGTGAACTTTGCACCGCCGACTATCCTCAGAACCCTTAGCAACCGAAAACCACGAAGGCGCGACGCTCGTGCCGGGAACTTGAGGAGGCAGATATGGCTATTACGAAGAAAGCATCGGCTCATTGGGAAGGTGACCTGAAAACCGGCATCGGCTCGATCTCCACTGAAACCGGCGTACTCAGAGAAGCACCTTACGGCTTCAAGGCGCGCTTCGAAGGCGGCAAGGGCACCAATCCGGAAGAGCTGATCGGCGCGGCTCACGCCGGCTGTTTCTCCATGGCGTTTTCAATGATTCTGGGCGATGCCGGTCTCAAGGCTGACAGCATCGATACTAATGCAGAAGTCACCCTGGACCAGGTGGACGGCGGTTTTGCGATCACGGCCGTGAAGTTGATCCTCAAGGCGAAAATTCCTGGGGCGACTCAGGCGCAATTCGAAGAATTGAGCAACAAGGCCAAAGAAGGCTGCCCGGTTTCCAAAGTGTTGAATGCGAAAATCAGTCTGGATGCGACGCTGCTCGGCTGAGCACAGCGTTTCGCAGTCATCGATAAAAGATCGCAGCCTCAGGCAGGCTGCGGTCTTTTTTTGCGCCCGGACAAAACCTGACCCGCGAAAATGTGGTCGAATAAATGACAGCAGTGAAAGCGCATTACCCTGCGCGCTGCTTCAAAGGAGCTTCAACCATGAAACGTTTTGCCTTGGCGGTTATCTGTTGCGCACTGGCCACATCAGCCCTTGCCGCACCGAAATCCTGTGAAGAATTGAAGGCCGAAATCGAAGCCAAGATTCAGGCCAACAACGTCTCGTCCTACACCCTGGAAATCGTCACCAACGATGAAGTGCACGACAAGAACATGGTCGTGGGCTCATGCGAATACGGCACCAAGAAAATTATCTATCAAAAAAACGACCGCTGATTAGCCTCACATCAGGCAATAGGACTCACTGTCTTCAGCGACGATCTCGCGCTTGGCGTTGTACAGCCGGGCGCCGGGCGTAAACACTATCGACTGGCCGACCAGCACATAACGCTGACCGGCTTCGAAATGATCGTACTTTATGGTCAGGTAGCACAGCCGCTCCGATGGACCGTCCATGAGTCCCATACCGCCCCCACCGGGGATTTCAAAGTCGAATCGAACGAGCAACACGTGGCTGCCGGGCATGACCTGAAAAAAACGCCCGTCATTCAACCGCTGATTGTCCAGTCGTTCGGCCATCAACAACTTGTCGTTGGGGAATGGCGTCGAGAAATCGACCCAGGCCATCTGCGGATTAACCGCCGGCAACGGGCTCTGACAGCCAGCAACCACACTGGCGGCGAGCAACAGCATCAACCTGCGCATGATGAATGTCCCACTGATTCGGACATTCAGCATAACGCTGATCAGGTGTGTTGGCAGCCTGCCGGTGTGCCTTGGCCAATCACTTTTCGCTGCTGGTCATAGAGTTTTGCCCACGGCCGAAAACCGATGTTCCCCGCTTGCAGCTGATAACGCTCACCGGCGTTGAAGTCGCTGAATTTCACATTCAGCTGGCAGTCACGCCATAGCGGCTCGGCATCCGGGCCGATATTGGTCGGCTGGACCGCGAATTGGTAGCGCACCGTCAGCTCATGACTACCGGGCTGCACCTGGAAATAGCGCTTGTCGCTGGAGGTTTTGTTATCGACTTCCACCGCTTGCAGCGCCGTGTCTTGCTGTTTTGATTCCAGGTCAATCCACGCTTGCGCCGGATCGTGGTGAGGGAATCCGAATCCAGCACAGCCCGTCAGCAACAACAGGCCCCCCGTCAGCATCAACTTGTGCATAGCGCAGCTCCAGTCAGGCGGGATAGTCTTGCGGGCAGACTTTCCAGGGATGATTTTATTTTGATCAGGCCGTATCCAAGCCTTGGGTTACTTGATCGCGTTTTGCGCGTTTTGTTTCCGGGTGTGATGCTTTTGTTGCTCAACGGTTGCACCAGCGTCAGCTATTACGGTCAATTGGCCAGTGGCCAGCTGCAATTGCTGCGGGCCCGCGAGCCGGTTGCCGAGGTGATTGCCGACCCCTCCCGCGATCAAAAACTTCGTTCGCATCTGGCCCAGTCGCAAAAAGCCCGCACGTTCGCCAGTGAGCACCTGCACCTGCCGGACAACCAAAGCTATCGCCTGTATGCCGACATTGGTCGGCCGTACGTAGTCTGGAATGTCTTCGTCACCCCGGAATTTTCCCTGAAGCCGCAAAACCATTGCTTCCCGATCGCCGGCTGCGTCGCCTATCGCGGTTACTACAGCCAGAGCGCCGCCCGAGGCGAGGCCGCCGTGCAGCGCCTGCAAGGTATGGACGTTTCGATTGGCGGTGTCGAGGCGTACTCGACGCTTGGCTGGTTCAACGATCCGATCATCAGCTCAATGATGGGCTGGGGCGACGAACGGCTGGCGACCCTGATTTTCCATGAGCTGGCGCATCAGCGTGTTTATGTGAAGGACGACACGGAGTTCAACGAGTCTTTCGCCAGCTTCGTCGAGCAGGAAGGCACGCGCCAGTGGCGTGCAACCCGCGGCCTGGGACCGGACAACGGCGCACAGGTGCAGCGCCGGGATCAATTCACGCAACTGGTGCTGGACACTCGCACACGCCTTGAAACGCTTTACGCCCTGCCCTTGCCGGCGGAGCAGATGCGCCAGCGCAAGGCTGCGGAGTTCGAGCGACTGCGTAGCGAATATCGGCAGTTACGTGACCGCCAATGGGCGGGGGACAGACGCTATGACGCCTGGGTCAACGCGCCGATGAACAATGCCCGGCTGTTGCCGTTTGGGTTGTATGACCAATGGGTACCGGGGTTTGCGGCGTTGTTTCGGCAGGAGGGTGGGGATTGGGTGAGGTTTTATGCGGCGGTCGAGAAGCTCGGAGCTTTGCCGGTTGGGGAGCGGAAGGTGGCGTTGAAAGTTTTGGCAGAATCTAAAATTTTCGCAGGTTGAGCGGTCCTCTTCGCGAGCAGGCTCGCTCCTACATTGGACCTGTGTTCAAAAATCCCATGTGGGAGCGAGCCTGCTCGCGAATGGATTTGATCAGCGCTGCAAAAACGCCTGATGCATCTCGTCCAGCGTTTCAAAGTGATAGGTCGGCGCCTCAGCGCTCAACTCTTCCCGACTGCCAAACCCATAACCCACAGCCGCCGAGTCCAGCCCATTACTGCGCGCACCGATCAGGTCATGCTTACGATCGCCAATCATCAGGGTATGGGCAGGATCCAGCCCTTCCTCATCCATCAAATGCGCAATCAACTCGACCTTATTCGTCCGCGTGCCGTCCAGCTCGCTGCCGTAAATCACCTTGAAGTGCTTGGCGAAGTCAAAGTGCCGGGCAATTTCCCGGGCGAACACCCATGGCTTGGACGTCGCGATGTACAACTGTCGCCCTTGACCGCCCAAGGTTTCCAGCAGCGGGGTGACGCCGTCGAACACACGGTTCTCGTAGAGGCCGGTAACCTTGAAGCGTTCGCGATAGAAATTCACCGCTTCCCAGGCCTTGGGCTCATCGAAGTCATAAAACTGCATGAACGCCTGCAACAACGGCGGGCCGATGAAGTGTTCCAGCTTGGTCAGGTCAGGCTCATCGATGCCCAATTTGCTCAGGGCAAACTGGATCGAACGCGTGATGCCCTCGCGCGGGTCGGTCAGGGTGCCATCGAGGTCGAATAAAACGGTTCGGTAGTGCATGAATAATCCTGGGCAATAACGCGGCGGAGTCAGAGCTGGTCGTAACCTTCAGCCAGATGCAGATCCTTGAGCTTCGCGTAATTCGCCGCGCTGTAGGTGAAAAAGGCTTTTTCCTTGTCGGTCAGCGGGCGGATCTGTTTCACCGGGCTGCCCACATACAGGAAACCGCTTTCCAGGCGTTTGCCCGGCGGCACCAGGCTGCCAGCTCCGATGATCACTTCATCCTCGACCACCGCACCGTCCATGACGATGCTGCCCATGCCGATCAGAACCCGACTGCCCACGCTGCACCCGTGCAGCATGACTTTATGCGCGATGGTCACATCGTCGCCGATCAGCAACGGAAAGCCATCGGGATTGAACGGGCCGGCATGGGTGATGTGCAGCACGCAGCCGTCCTGAACACTGGTGCGCGCGCCGATGCGGATGCGGTGCATGTCGCCGCGGATCACTGTCAGCGGCCAGACAGAGCTGTCTTCGCCGATTTCAACGTCGCCGATTACCACCGCCGATCCGTCGACAAAAGCGCCTTTGCCCAGCAGCGGCGTGTGGTTCTGGTACTTGCGAAGGTTCACGATAGGGTTTCTCTCTGTTGCTGATAGCTGCGGTGAGCGTCGATTGTAATTAAGATGGCCGCATGTTTCTTCCAGCCAAGGTGCCAACCGTGAGCGTGAACAACCCTCTTTTGCAGTCCTACGACCTGCCGCCGTTCTCGGCGATCCGCGCCGAACACGTGCAACCGGCCATTGAACAGATCCTGGCTGACAACCGCGCTGCCATTATCGAGATCCTCAAGACCCAGGGCAAACAACCGACCTGGGCCGGCCTGGTGCTGGCGATGGACGAGCTCAATGATCGCCTGGGCGCCGCCTGGAGCCCGGTCAGCCACTTGAATGCCGTGTGCAATAGCGCTGAATTGCGTGAAGCCTACGAATCCTGCCTCCCGGCCTTGAGCGCCTACTCCACCGAGCTGGGCCAGAACCGCGAACTGTTCGAAGCCTTTGAAGCCCTGGCCAACAGCCCGGAAGCCGCCGGTTTCGATGTGGCGCAGAAAACTATCCTGGAACACTCCCTGCGCGACTTCCGTCTGTCGGGTATTGATCTGCCGGAAGCCGAGCAAAAGCGTTACGCCGAAGTGCAGAGCAAGCTCTCGGAACTGGGCAGCCGCTTCTCCAACCAACTGCTCGACGCCACTCAGGCCTGGACCAAACACGTCACCGATGAAGCCACCCTCGCCGGCCTGACCGATTCGTCCAAGGCGCAAATGGCCGCCGCCGCACAGGCCAAGGGCCTGGAAGGCTTTCTGATCACCCTGGAATTCCCGAGCTACTACGCGGTGATGACTTACGCCCACGACCGCGCCCTGCGCGAAGAAGTCTACGCCGCCTACTGCACCCGTGCGTCGGACCAGGGCCCGAATGCCGGTCAGAATGACAACGGCCCGGTCATGGAAGAAATCCTCGACCTGCGTCAGGAACTGGCCAGACTGCTCGGCTTCGCCAGCTTCTCCGAATTGAGCCTGGCCACCAAAATGGCCGAGTCCAGCGATCAGGTGCTCAGCTTCCTGCGCGACCTGGCCAAGCGCAGCAAGCCATTTGCCGCACAGGACCTGGAACAGCTCAAAGCCTACGCCGCCGAACAAGGCTGCCCGGACCTGCAAAGCTGGGACAGCGGTTTCTACGGCGAAAAACTTCGCGAGCAGCGTTACAGCGTTGCCCAGGAAGCGCTTCGCGCCTACTTCCCGATCGACAAAGTATTGGGCGGCCTGTTCGCCATCGTGCAACGTCTGTACGGCATCGAGATTGCCGAACAGAAAGGCTTCGACACCTGGCACCCGGACGTTCGCCTGTTCGAAATCAAGGAAAACGGCCAGCACGTCGGCCGCTTCTTCTTCGACCTCTATGCCCGCGCCAACAAGCGCGGTGGTGCGTGGATGGACGGCGCACGCGACCGTCGCCGCACCGCTGAAGGCGTGTTGCAAAACCCGGTGGCCAACCTGGTGTGCAACTTCACCCCGGCCGACAGCGGCAAGCCTGCGCTGCTGACCCACGATGAAGTCACCACCCTGTTCCACGAGTTCGGTCACGGCCTGCATCACCTGCTGACCCGCGTCGAACACGCCGGCGTTTCCGGCATCAACGGCGTGGCCTGGGATGCGGTCGAGCTGCCGAGCCAGTTCATGGAAAACTGGTGCTGGGAGCCGGAAGGCCTGGCGCTGATCTCCGGTCACTACGAAACCGGCGAGCCACTGCCTCAGGACCTGCTGCAGAAAATGCTCGCGGCGAAAAACTTCCAGTCTGGCTTGATGATGGTGCGTCAGCTGGAGTTCTCGCTATTCGACTTCGAACTGCACGCCACCCACGGCGATGGCCGCAGCGTGGCGCAAGTGCTGGAAGGCGTGCGTGACGAGGTGTCGGTCATGCGTCCACCGGCCTACAACCGTTTCCCGAACAGCTTTGCGCACATCTTCGCCGGTGGTTACGCGGCGGGTTACTACAGCTACAAATGGGCGGAAGTGCTGTCGGCCGACGCGTTCTCGAAGTTTGAAGAAGACGGCGTGCTCAATGCCCAGACCGGTCGAGCGTTCCGCGAAGCCATCCTGGCGCGCGGTGGTTCCCAGGAGCCGATGGTGCTGTTCGTCGACTTCCGTGGCCGTGCGCCATCGATTGACGCACTGTTGCGCCACAGCGGCCTGAGTGAGGACGCGGCAGCATGAGCGAGGGACCTGTGATTACCAAAAAACGCTTTATCGCCGGGGCGGTCTGCCCGGCATGCAGCGAGCCGGACAAGCTGATGATGTGGAACGAAGACGAAGTCCCGCACCGCGAGTGCGTGGCCTGCGGTTATTCCGACACATTGAATGAACAAGGTCTGTCCGTGCCCAAGGAATTGGGCACGCGGGTCAATACGTCGGCCCTGAAAGTGCCGGACGCCAAGGTTCAGGCCGTGCAGTTTTTCCCGAACCCCAAACTGAAGAAAAAGCCTGACGAGCAACACTGAGTCAACACCACCTTCCCCTTGTTTAAGGGTGGAAGGTGGTATTTATCTACCGCACCTGCACCGCGCTTCCTGCTTAGGCTGAACCCTTCAGTCGCCATTCAAGTAGGACGCCATGCCTGATACCAACCCCCTTTTGCAACACTGGGACCTCCCGCCGTGGTCAGCCATCCGCGCTGAACATCTGGTGCCAGCCATCGAAACAATCATTGCTGACAACCGTCGGATCATTGCTGAAATAACGGCCAGCCAATCCGCTCTCCCGACTTGGGATGATCTGGTGCTGGCCATTGATGACCTCGATGCGCGCCTGGATGAAGCCATGGGTATCATCGAAACCCTTGTGTCGGTCAAACACGACGACAACACATGGGACGCTGCGAGTCTGCAGTGTGGCGAAGCCATGGCGCATTACAAAACGGAGAAGATGGGTCATCGCGCGCTTTGGCGAGCCTACCGAAATCTCGCGCAAAGTCCTGCCGCTCAGAATTACGATGACGCGCGCAAAGCGGTACTGAGCAAAATTCTGCGCGAGTTTCACTTGGCAGGAATCGAGTTGTCCGTCGAGCAGCACCGGGAGCTGACGCAGCTGAACCTCGAAATCGGCCTGTTCGAACGTTTGTTCTTGAGCAATCTGCAAAGCGCCAGTACGGCCTGGAGCAAGCAGATCGACGACGTCACGCAGCTCAATGGCTTGACCCAGGCAACTCAGGATCGCCTTGCGCTCAATGCCCGGCAGGCAGGGCAGTCAGGCTGGCTGATCCATCTGGACCAGGACACCTGTCATCGAATCATGACCTATGCCGAAAATCGTGCACTTCGCGAAGAGTATTTTGTCGCCTACTCCACTCGAGCTTCCGATCAAGGTCCTGACGCCGGGCAATTCGATAATGATCCAGTGCTTGAGCGCCTATTGTCCCTTCGTCACGAGAAAGCCCGGTTGCTCGGGTATGAAAACTTTGCGCATCTGAACCTCGCAACAGAGATGGCGGAGTCCACGACGCAAATCAGCGCGTTCCTGCGTCGACAGGTGACACAGGTGATACCTGCGCTTGCGCAGGACACACAGGCGCTCAAAACATTTGCGCTGGAGCGCGGCATCGGTGAAGTCCGCGCCTGGGACCACGAGTTTCTTGCCGAACAGTTCCGCCAGCAACATCTCGGTGGTGGCTTGAACAGCCTGCGTGATTATTTTCCGCTGGACGGCACATTGCGGCGGCTCTGCCTGTTCTGTGAACGCATGTTTGACATCCAGATCGTCGAGCAGACAACGTTCAGTCAATGGCATGACAGCGTGCGCCTCTTCGAAGTCAGCGAGCATGGGCAGGTGATCGGGCACATCTACCTTGATCCTTTCCACCGAGAGGAGGCTGCGGACTATGCCTGGACCGCCACCCGCCGCAATCGACGGGTAAACGCCGAGGGTCGACTGACGCGGCCAATCGCTGTGCTCCATGGAAACTTCACACCTGGCGTCGACAAGCATCCCTGCCTGCTCGCGCACCAGGATCTGAGGGTACTTTTCCATGAGTTCGGTCATTGCTTGCAACACGTTCTGACGCGTTCGCCTCACCATAGCCTTTCCGGCATTTCCCAACTGGGGCGCGATAGCGCGGAATTTGCCGGTCAACTGTTCGAGCTTTGGTGCCTGTCAGGCGAATTCCTGTTGTGGCTGGCGGCTCATTATCAAACCGGTGAGCGCTTGAGCGAGGAGCGAATCGATAAAGCGCTGGCCGCTGTTCAAACACAGACCAGCCGGCAAACAGCCAGCCTGTTGATGGGCGCCTTGCTCGACTTCGAATTGCACCGCTGCCGGGGTGATGGCCGTAGCATTCAGCAAGTGTTCGAGGATGTTCAGCGCGAGATTCCCGACCTGCAACTGCCGTCGTACAGCCGGTTCGCCAATGGGTTCGATTACATGGTGACCGGTTACGCGGCCTCGGTTTACGCCTACCAGTGGTCGGGCGTGCTGGCGACCGAAGCGTTCAAACGGTTTCAACTGGATTGGGTCTTTAACCCGCAAACAGGCAAGGCTTTTCGTGAAGTATTTTTTTCACCGGGCGACTCACGCTCGCTGCTGACCGCCCTGAAAGAGTTCCTTGGAGGGACAGTCACCGACGACGTTTTTGCGTTGTTGCCAGAAGCCATTGCCCGCTAAACCCACGGTTACTCGATATGGGCCGATTTGAACCAACTCTTCATCGAACACGTGGCGAACGGGCTGGTGCTGCAATCGCCGTTGGCCAATGCGGTGCGCAGTTTGTCGACGTCGGCCTGCATCATGTAACGCACGCCATCCTTGAAATGGGTACTGTCGCCAAAGCCGCCCTGGGTCATTTCGTTCAGCGCGTCTTCCTTGCTCCAACCCTGGATCACGACCCGGTACATCGCCGCCATCAACCCCGTACGATCCGACCCGTGCTTGCAGTGCATCAGCACCGGGCCGTGGGACTCGGCCGTCTGAATGGCACGAAGCGCCGTAAGTACGTCCGCGTCATCTACGTGATTGGTGCGGTAGGGCAACTGGACCTGGGTGATCCCTGGTGTCGACAGCCAGTTTTTATCCGACTCGGGCAGGAAATTGATCACGGTTCCCACCTTCAGTTTTTCGAGCAATGGAATGGCGCCGCGATCAGGCAATGCGCTGCGGTAGAGCGTCGGGGACATTCGAAAGAGGTTGTATTGCACCTCGACCGATTGAGCCCACTCTGCCGGGCGGGGTGAAGCGCTGTCATCCGCGTGGGCCAGGGTCAGGTTGAAAAGTGCAGCCATTGACAGCAGAAACGTCGCAGGCAAGAGGCGCAGTCGGGACATGCTCGGACAACCCTGTTGAATAAGTACTGCATAGCTTCTGCTGTGAGCAGTCAAAGACCTGTGAGCCATCCGTCAAAGAATCGTGAATTGAACAGCGGCCCCCGGTTTCTTCTTAATGGCTATGAATTTCACTCATAAAAAACGACACGGATGAGTTCCGTGTCGCTTTAGAAGCAATCAATGAATGATTGGTTTATCACTAGTTATTGATTGCAGAAGATAAGTTTCAGTCAAGGATTGATAATCTTTGCATATGCCTTCGCCAACGCAATCAAAACAACTTTGTCTTGCGCGTCGATCGCACCATCTCCGTTGACATCCGGGGTGTTGCCCATGGTAAAGGTGACGCCGCCATCCTTCGACACGGCCTCACGGGTGCTGGTATCCAGCAGAGAATAGGTGAGCGCACGGTTTTCAGGATCATACCCCTCTTCCTTTAACGCAAACTGCATGGAAACCCGAACTTCTTTTGGACTAACGATAGAAGGCGCCTGTAGTTGCAAAAACACGCCGCGCTGATTGTAGCCTGACATTTATTAAATCCTTTTAATAGTGAGAACACGACAACTTCGTGTGCAACGAAGAATACTGACAACAGCGAATAAAGTGCCACGCACTTTATGTTTCTCATAATGACGAAGCTCGAAAGTTGTCAGGTGCCGAACGGCACTGGCCGATGGCGCGAAGGCCGTATACTGTATGCACATACAGCTAAAGGATCTTATCGATGGCTACCCCCTTGCCACCTCGCGGTCGCGGCACCGCCACCAACCCGCACAACCGCTTCGCGCCGAATTGTTCGGTGGTCGAGGATGACGGCTGGTATCAGGAAGCGCCGGTCACCCAAGGCACCGAGGTGCGCATCGAAACGGCGAAAACCATCATCACCCGTAACAACTCGCCGGACTTGCCCTTCGATCGCTCGATCAATCCCTATCGCGGCTGCGAGCATGGCTGCATCTATTGCTATGCGCGGCCCAGCCACGCCTATTGGGACATGTCGCCGGGACTGGATTTCGAAACCAGATTGATCGCCAAGACCAACGCCGCCGACGTGCTGGAAGAACAGCTGAGCAAACGCGGCTATCAATGTGCGCCGATCAACCTCGGTTCCAACACCGATCCGTATCAACCCATCGAGCGCGAGCACAAAATCACCCGTAAAATCCTCGAAGTGCTGCTGCGCTACCGTCATCCGGTGACGATCATCACCAAAGGCTCGCTGATTCTTCGTGACCTGGACCTGCTGGCCGAACTCGCCCGGCAACGGCTGGTAGCGGTGATGATCAGCCTCACCACCCTGGACGATGAGCTCAAACGCATCCTCGAACCGCGTGCTGCTGCACCCAAGGCCCGGTTGCGGGCGATCCGCGTGATGCGTGAAGCGGGTATTCCGGTTGGCGTGTTGTGCTCGCCGATGATTCCGATGATCAACGACAGCGAACTCGAGAGCCTGTTGACCGAGGCCCATGCCGCCGGTGCGCAAAGTGCGGCCTATATGATGTTGCGCCTGCCACTGGAAGTTGCGCCGCTGTTTGAAGAGTGGCTGGCGGCCCACTATCCGCAGCGTGCTGCTCATGTGTTGAGTCTGATCCGCCAGAGCCGTGGCGGGGAACTCTATGACAGCCGGTTTGGCGCGCGGATGCGCGGCGAAGGGCCATTTGCCGACCTGCTGGCGCAACGGTTTGCCAAAACCATCAAGCGCCTGGGGCTCAATCGCCGGGAAGGTTTTGATCTGGACTGTGAAGCCTTCTGTCCGCCGGGTCGCCAGATGTCGTTGATTTGAGGACAATTGGCCTATGGTGAGTAGTGGGAAACGCACGGCGCATTCAGGCTGGTCACGTTTTTTGTGACCTGGAACACACGTTCTAGAGCGTTTCATTCAGTTTGAGTTAAGTTTCGGCCGCTACCTTGTTCATCGAGTGACTGACGGGTCGGATTTTGCGACCTGGATGTTTTTTAAGCAGCCACTGGCTTCACACCGGACAAAACGGGACACTTCCCTGACTCCGCCTATGAGGATGAATTCATGAGTGACAAGGATAAACAGCCGTTGGCTGCGTCGGCTTCAGCCCAACCCGAGGCGGAAACCGCCGATGCAGCGCTGCAGCATATCGTTGACGGCTTTTTGCATTTTCATCACGAGGTCTTTCCACAGCAGGAAGAACTCTTCAAAAAACTCGCCACGGCCCAAAGCCCCCGGGCGATGTTCATCGCCTGCGCCGACTCGCGCATCGTTCCTGAACTGATCACCCAAAGCGCTCCAGGCGATCTGTTCGTGACCCGTAACGTCGGCAACGTTGTGCCGCCTTACGGGCAAATGAACGGTGGTGTTTCCACCGCCATCGAGTACGCGGTCCTGGCCCTGGGCGTGCAACACATCATCATTTGCGGGCACTCCGACTGCGGCGCAATGCGCGCGGTACTCAATCCGCAAAGCCTGGAAAAAATGCCGACGGTCAAAGCCTGGCTGCGTCACGCCGAAGTGGCGAAAACCATGGTCCAGGAAAACTGCCATTGCGCTGACGAAAACGAAAGCATGCACATCCTCACCGAAGAGAATGTGATCGCTCAGCTACAGCATTTACGCACGCATCCATCGGTGGCCTCGCGCATGGCCAACGGTCAGCTGTTTATCCATGGCTGGGTCTACAGCATCGATACCAGCGAAATCAAAGCGTACGACGCGGACCAGGGGTGTTTCCTGCCGCTCGATGGCAGCCATCCGATTCCGGTGGCAACGCCCAAAGCGCGTTTCTAACCCCTCCTAAATCCCCGTGTGGTTGAGTCGAGGCTGCTGATTTAGCAGCCCGGCTTCGCCATGCCTGAAAAATGTCGGGAGCTTCAATATGCGTGCTGCGCAACTTAGAGCTGTTTTGCCACGGGAGCTGCTGGCCTCGGTGGTTGTATTTCTGGTCGCCCTGCCCTTGTGCATGGGCATCGCCATCGCTTCGGGGTTGCCGCCCGCCAAGGGCTTGATCACCGGGATCATCGGCGGTCTGGTCGTGGGCTGGCTGGCCGGTTCTCCGCTGCAAGTCAGCGGCCCGGCGGCGGGCTTGGCGGTTCTGGTGTTCGAACTGGTGCGCCAGCACGGCATCGCCATGCTCGGGCCGATTCTGCTGCTGGCGGGGTTCCTGCAATTGGTGGCCGGGCGCCTGAAGCTCGGCTGCTGGTTTCGGGTCACGGCGCCAGCGGTGGTGTACGGCATGCTCGCCGGGATTGGCGTGCTGATTGTGCTGTCGCAGGTGCACGTCATGCTCGACGGGGTGCCCAAGCCTTCCGGGCTGGATAACCTGGCGGCCTTCCCAGCCGCGTTGATGCAAGCCCTGCCGTCGCTCGGCTGGCAAGCCGGGTTGCTCGGGTTGTCGACGATGGCGGTGATGTGGCTGTGGGAAAAATTCCGGCCTCATTCGTTGCGCTTCGTTCCGGGGGCGCTGTTGGGCGTAGGGCTGGCGACGGTCACCAGCCTGATGCTCGCGTTGCAAGTCAAACGCGTGGAAGTCCCCGCCAACCTGGCCGAGGCCATCGATTGGCTGAAACCCGCTGACTTGCTCAATCTGGCGGACCCGACGCTGTTGGTCGCCGCGTTCGCCGTGGCGTTTATCGCCAGCGCCGAAACCCTGCTGTCCGCCGCTGCGGTAGACCGCATGCACAGCGGCCAGCGATCCGACTTCGACCGGGAATTGTCGGCGCAAGGCGTGGGCAACATGCTCTGCGGTCTACTCGGTGCATTACCGATGACGGGCGTGATCGTACGCAGTTCGGCCAACGTCCAGGCCGGTGCTACCACGCGACTGTCGGCCATCTTCCATGGTCTGTGGCTACTGGCGTTCGTGTTGTTGCTGTCGAGCGTGCTGCAAAGTATTCCGGTGGCGAGCCTGGCGGGTGTGCTGGTTTACACCGGCTTCAAACTGGTCGACCTCAAGGCCTTTCGCGGCCTGGGCCGTTATGGCCGGATGCCGATGTTCACCTACGCGGCGACTGCGCTGGCGATCATTTTTACTGACTTGCTCACGGGTGTGTTGATTGGCTTCGGCCTGACGCTGGCCAAACTTGCCTGGAAGGCTTCACGACTGAAAATCAGCCTGATCGATCTGCCGGCGGATGGCGAAATGGAATTGCGACTGACCGGCGCAGCGACCTTTCTCAAGGTGCCGGCGCTGACCCAGGTGCTGGGCACCATTCCCGCCGGTGCGATGGTGCATGTGCCGCTCAATAATCTGAGCTACATCGATCACTCGTGTCTGGAGTTGCTGGAGGAATGGGGTCGGGCGAATGCGGCCAAGGGTTCGACGCTGATTATTGAAGCGCGGGGGTTGAAGCGCAGGTTGGAGGGGCGGTTGCGCACGACCACCAGAATGGGTTCGGCTGTATAGAAAACAATGTGGGAGCGAGCAGGCTCGCTCCCACAGGGGGACAGTGTTGACTCTAAAGGATCAAGCCGCCGGCTGATCCAGCTCCAGGCTTAAGCCCAAACGGCGCGACATGCACGGCCAGCGTTTCCACGCGGCACCGGTATCCGGGCTGCTGAGTTTCTCGCGGTACGCTTCCACCGATTCCAAGGCAAAGCTCTGGTCGTCGAGCATCTCGTCCAGGGCGTGATGCACCACTTCGTCCAGTTGGTTGGCAAACTCCTCACCGATCAATTGGTGGGCAATCAGGTTGGCGACAGTCATGTCCAAGGGGATCAATGGCTGGCCCAGATGCTTGATGTACAGGTCGTTGACCTCTTCGACAAAACGGTGTGCCAGATAGGCTTCATCCAGCAGGCTGTCGAGCCCGACGTGACCGTTCATGATGTCCGGCGGCTGAAGGAAGTACTGTTCGGCAATGTTCAGCACCGGTTTGATCTGTGACTCGATACCGGCTTCCCTGGCCACTTCATTGGCTGCTTCCAGCAGATCAGGTACTTCGTCGATGTAGGCAGCGACAAAACGGGACAGCACGCCATTGGCGTCCGCCTCTGGCAATTGGATCGAAGGGTGCAGATGAGGCAGTTTGCTTTCCAGCTGACGCGTCAGCAGGCCGGTCTCGGCTTCATGTGTTTGGGCTTTTTGGATCTGCTCGCGCAATGCGGCGGTGTTCATGAAAACTCCAGGAAACAAAGGCAATGAAATAGGGAAGACATAACTTAGCTGCCTTATGAAAAATGCTAAGACGCATTTGTCATAATTGTTTCATCCTTGAGACGCCTCCGTTATATCGATTTGCCACCACTCGTCTGCATCCTTCTCCATTCGTGCCCTTGAACGCAAGTCCCACCTGTTTCAGATCATTTACGCCATCACATTGCGAGGTCGCAGTCGCTGTCTATACTCGGGTTGGAAATGGAGTTAGCTGATGACGCCCGACTGCACACGCAGCAAGGCCCGGCGATTCAAGTTCGTAGTCTGAAAAAGCCGCTCCCTTGCCGCAGGTGAAAGCCGGCGGGATAACAAGAACGATAAGGGGAACCCGCAATGATGCGACATCCACACGTCTGGATGGGCCTCCTGTTGTGGTCGATTTTCAGTCAGGCGCAAGCCGCCTGGACTGTGAATATGGCGCCGGGAGCGACTGAAATCAGTCACGCAGTATTTGACCTGCACATGACCATTTTCTGGATCTGTGTAGTGATCGGCATCATCGTCTTCGGCGCCATGTTCTGGTCGATGATGGTCCACCGCCGCTCGACCGGGCAGGTGGCAGCAAAATTTCATGAAAGCACTACCGTCGAAATCCTCTGGACCATCGTGCCCTTCCTGATTCTGGTGGCCATGGCGGTTCCTGCGACGGCCACCCTGATCAAGATGTATGACGCCAGTGAGCCGGATATCGACATCCAGGTCACCGGCTATCAGTGGAAGTGGCACTACAAGTACCTGGGCCAGGACGTCGAGTTCTTCAGCAACCTGACCACCCCCGCCGACCAGATCCACAACAAGGAAACCAAGGGCGAGCACTACTTGCTCGAGGTCGACAAGCCGCTGGTGTTGCCGATTGGCGCGAAGGTGCGCTTCCTGGTGACCTCCGCCGACGTCATCCACTCCTGGTGGGTCCCGGCCTTCGCGGTCAAGCGCGATGCGATCCCGGGGTTCGTCAACGAAGCCTGGACCCGTATCGACAAGCCCGGCATCTACCGCGGCCAATGCGCCGAGTTGTGCGGCAAGGATCACGGCTTCATGCCGATTGTGGTCGAGGTCAAGGAAAAGGCCGATTACGAAAAATGGCTCGCTGACCGCAAGGCTGAAGCCCTGCAGCTCAAGGAGCTGACCAGCAAGGAATGGACCCTGGACGAGCTCAAGGAACGCGGCGACAAGATCTATCACACCACCTGCGTCGCCTGTCACCAGGCCGAAGGTCAGGGCCTGCCACCGATGTTCCCGGCACTCAAGGGCTCGAAAATCGCCACCGGACCGAAAGAAGGTCACCTGAGCATTGTCTTCCACGGCAAGCCCGGCACCGCCATGGCGGCATTCGGCAAGCAGCTCTCGGAAGTCGATATCGCGGCGGTCGTGACCTACGAACGTAACGCCTGGGGCAACAACAAAGGCGACATGGTCACTCCTAAAGAAGTACTGGAGCTGAAACAGGCGGAAAGCAAATGACCCGGTCTATTGCGCGTGTAAGGAACCGGTCGGGGCAGCGCGCCCCGGCCTGCCCAGCCCATCTGTTTGCAGGAGACAGGCCATGAGCGCTGTTATCGATGACCACGGTCACGCCGACCACGCCCACGGCCCCGCCAAAGGCCTGATGCGGTGGGTGCTGACCACCAACCACAAAGACATCGGCACGTTGTACCTGTGGTTTGCGTTCTCCATGTTCCTGCTGGGTGGCTCGTTCGCGATGGTGATTCGCGCCGAGCTGTTCCAGCCGGGGCTGCAAATCGTCGAGCCGGCGTTCTTCAACCAGATGACCACCATGCACGGTCTGGTGATGGTCTTCGGTGCGGTGATGCCGGCTTTCGTCGGGCTCGCCAACTGGATGATCCCGTTGATGATCGGCGCGCCGGACATGGCCCTGCCACGGATGAACAACTTCAGCTTCTGGCTGCTGCCGGCGGCGTTCATCCTGTTGGTGTCGACCCTGTTCACCCCCGGTGGCGGTCCGAACTTCGGCTGGACGTTCTACGCCCCGCTGTCCACGACCTACGCACCGGAAAGCGTGACGTTCTTCATCTTCGCCATCCACTTGATGGGGATCAGTTCGATCATGGGCGCGATCAACGTGATCGCGACCATCCTCAACCTGCGCGCCCCCGGCATGACGCTGATGAAAATGCCGCTGTTCGTCTGGACCTGGCTGATTACTGCGTTCCTGTTGATTGCGGTGATGCCGGTACTGGCCGGGTGCGTGACGATGATGCTGATGGACATCCACTTCGGCACCAGTTTCTTCAGTGCCGCCGGTGGCGGTGACCCGGTGCTGTTCCAGCACGTGTTCTGGTTCTTCGGCCACCCCGAGGTGTACATCATGATCCTGCCGGCCTTCGGTGCCGTCAGCTCGATCATCCCGACCTTCTCGCGCAAGCCGCTGTTCGGTTACACCTCGATGGTTTATGCGACGGCAAGCATCGCGTTCCTGTCGTTCATCGTCTGGGCGCACCACATGTTCGTGGTCGGTATTCCGCTGGTGGGCGAGCTGTTCTTCATGTACGCCACGCTGCTGATCGCGGTGCCGACCGGGGTGAAGGTGTTCAACTGGGCCAGCACCATGTGGCAAGGCTCGCTGACCTTCGAGACGCCGATGCTGTTTGCGGTGGCGTTCGTGATCCTGTTCTCCATCGGCGGTTTCTCCGGGTTGATGCTGGCCATCGCCCCGGCGGACTTCCAGTATCAGGACACCTACTTCGTGGTCGCGCACTTCCATTACGTACTGGTGCCAGGGGCGATCTTCGGGATTTTTGCCTCGGCCTATTACTGGATGCCGAAGTGGACCGGCCACATGTACGACGAAACCCTCGGCAAGCTGCACTTCTGGCTCTCGTTCATCGGCATGAACATGGCGTTCTTCCCGATGCACTTCGTGGGCCTGGCGGGCATGCCGCGGCGGATTCCGGACTACAACCTGCAGTTCGCCGACTTCAACATGGTCTCCTCGATTGGCGCGTTCATGTTCGGTGCGACGCAGATCTTCTTCCTGTTCATCGTGATCAAGACCATTCGCGGCGGCCCGCCAGCACCGGCCAAACCGTGGGATGGCGCGGAAGGCCTGGAGTGGAGCATTCCGTCACCGGCGCCTTATCACACCTTCACCACGCCGCCGGAAGTGAAATGAAACGCCTCGGACCTGTGACAACCACCCTGTGGCGAGGGGGCTTGCCCCCGTTTGAGTGCGTAGCACTCACAGGGTTAACGGCGGAGGTTGGAAATCATGGCTGACTCGATTTCGATGAAAAAACTGGTCACCCGCCTGTTGCTGGTGGTGGTGGCGATGTTTGTCTTCGGGTTTGCCCTGGTGCCGATCTACGACGTGATGTGCAAGGCGTTCGGCATTAACGGCAAGACTGCCGGGCAGTACGAGGGCGAGCAAACGGTCGACACGTCGCGGCAAGTGCGCGTGCAGTTCCTGTCGACCAACACCGCTGACATGCCCTGGGATTTCTATCCAAAGAGTGAAGAGCTGACGGCCCATCCGGGAGCGGTGAACGAGATGATTTTCATCGCGCACAACCCGACCGACAAGCCGATGAGCGCCCAGGCCGTGCCGAGCATCGCGCCCAGCACCGCGGCGGCGTACTTCCACAAGACCGAATGTTTTTGTTTTACCCAGCAAGTGCTGCAGCCCGGTCAACGGATCGAGATGCCGGTACGTTTCATCGTTGACCGTGACATGCCCACGGATGTGAAGCACCTGACGCTGTCTTACACGCTGTTCGATATCACCGCACGCCATCCACCCGTGGCGGTTGCCGCCAGTACCGGTGGCTAGGCGCCAATGCGTGCCCGATAAGGAGAACAATAAATGGCAACTCATGAACACTATTACGTACCGGCCCAGAGCAAATGGCCGATCATCGCCACGTTCGGCATGCTCACCACCGTGTTCGGCCTGGCCACCTGGTTCAATGATCTGAAAGCCGCACGCCCGGAATCCCACGGCCCGCTGATCTTTTTCGTCGGCGGCCTGTTGCTGGCGTACATGCTGTTCGGCTGGTTCGGCACGGTGATCAAGGAAGGTCGCGCAGGCTTATACAGCGCACAGATGGACCGTTCCTTCCGCTGGGGCATGAGCTGGTTCATCTTCTCGGAAGTGATGTTCTTCATCGCCTTCTTCGGTGCGCTGTTTTATGTACGGCACATCTCGGGGCCCGCACTCGGCGGCGAAGGCCCGAAAGGCATCGCCCACATGCTGTGGCCGAACTTCCAGTTCACCTGGCCGCTGCTGCACACCCCGGACCCGAAACTCTTTCCGCCGCCCAAGGAAGTCATCAGCCCGTGGGGCCTGCCGCTGCTCAACACCATTTTGCTGGTGAGCTCCAGCGTCACGGTGACCATCGCCCACCACGCCTTGAAAAAGGGCCATCGCGGCGCGTTGAAAATCTGGCTGGCGATCACCGTATTGCTGGGCTGCGCATTCCTCGGTTTCCAGGCTGAAGAGTACATGCATGCCTACCACGAACTGGGCCTGACCCTGGGTTCGGGCATCTACGGTGCGACGTTCTTCATGCTCACCGGTTTCCACGGCGCCCACGTAACCATCGGCACGATCATCCTGTTCGTGATGCTGATGCGGATCATGCGCGGGCACTTCGATAACGAACACCAGTTCGGTTTCGAGGCGGCGAGCTGGTATTGGCACTTCGTGGACGTGGTGTGGATCGGGTTGTTCGTTTTCGTCTATGTGCTCTGAGCCATTACCAAGGCGCCGTAGAGACCAACTGGCCGCTGTAGAAACCCCAGGCGATCAAGCCGACGGTGGTGGCGGCCAGGGCAACACGAACACTCAAGGCAATGACGAGGCGGTTTGAGCTGCTGTCGTCCTTGACCAGAAAAAACAGGCCGCTGAACAGGCTGACAACCGTGGCAATCAGCATCAGGACGATGGCTGCTTTGAGCATGGTGAGACTCCGGGGGAAAGGCGATGCACTTGAGTATAGCTATCGCGACTCACGACTTTTTGGCCACGCCATGAAGCGCTTCCGGCCGGGCATCGTGCCGACACTGGTGGTGGCCCTGTTGCTGCCGCTGCTGGTGTCGCTCGGGTTCTGGCAACTGAGCCGGGCCGCGGAGAAAAGCGCGCTGTTGCAAAGCTATGCCGAGCGCCGCGCCGCCGAGCCGATGGCCAGCACCGAACTGCAACACACCGAGGATCCGGCCTTCCGCCGCGTTCGCCTGCATGGCCAGTTCGACGCCGCGCACAGCCTGTTGCTGGATAACCGCCAGCGCGACGGCAAGGTCGGCGTCGAGCTGCTGCAACCGTTTCAGGACCAGACGACCGGACTCTGGTTGCTGGTCAATCGCGGCTGGCTGCCCTGGCCGGACCGGCGCACTCCGCCGCAGTTTGCCACACCCAAAGAGGCCTTGAGCCTGGACGCCTGGGTCTACGTATCTCCCGGCGCGACCTTCCAGCTGCACGCCGATCCGAGCGCCACCGCCTGGCCTGAGCTGGTCACCGCCGTCGAGCCGTCGAAGCTCTGGACGGCGCTGGGACGTGAAGGGTTTGCCTACGAATTACGCGCAGAAACGGGTCCCGCGACGTATCAGGCCGATTGGTCTGTCGTCGCCATGGGTCCGGAAAAACACATCGCTTATGCCGTGCAGTGGTTCGCCATGTCGCTTGCCCTGTTTGGCCTCTATCTCTATCTCGGCTGGCACAACGCAAAGGAGAAACACCATGGGAGCGGCCATGAATCCACCCAGCATGTCTGAGGCGAAAACGCCGGCGAGTCGACGCAAGGGGCGCTTGCAGTTGCTGCTGATTCTGCTCGGGGTCATCGGTCCGATGATCCTCGCCACCGGCATGTACAAACTGCAGTTCTGGGTGCCGGAGGGTCGCAGCTATCACGGCGAACTGATCGGCAACGGCCAGACCCGCGCCGACCTCGGCGTGCAGGCCCAGGAGGATCGCTGGCAGATGCTGGTGACCGCGCCGAAGGATTGCTCGGTGGATTGCCAACAACTGGTGTACCTGGCGCGGCAGATCCAGATCGGTCTCGGCCGTGATGCCTCCCGCGCCAGCCATGCACTGGCGGCCGCACAACCGCTGACGGCGGATTACGACGCCAAGCTGACCCGCGAATACCCGCAACTGCAACGTTACCCCATGGACCTGACTACCTTCAGCGCTTTCAATAAAAAAGCCGGGGCTGGCGACAAAACCGCACCTCAGCTGTGGATCATCGACCCGCACGGCAATCTGGTGCTGCGCTATGACCCGACGGTGAAGGGCAAGGACCTGCTCAACGACCTGCGTCATCTGCTGAAACTGTCGAACATCGGATAAGGGCATCGTCATGGCCAAACCTGGATTTCGCCTCGCGCTGTTTGCCACCTTGCTGGCACTGATTGTGGTGCTGCTCGGCGCCTACACCCGCCTGACCCACGCCGGCCTCGGCTGCCCGGACTGGCCGGGTTGCTACGGCTTCATCAGCGTGCCGAAAAGCGAAGCCCAACTGGCCCATGCCGAGCTGCATTTTCCCGATACGCCGGTGGTGGCCCACAAGGGCTGGAACGAGATGATCCACCGTTACTTTGCCGGCACGCTGGGAATGCTGATCGCAGTCTTGGCCGGTCGCGCCTGGGTGCATCGTCGTCATCCGGGGCAACCGGTGAAGTTGCCGCTGTTCCTGCTCGCCGTGGTGTTCGCCCAAGCCGCGTTCGGCATGTGGACGGTGACGCTCAAGCTCTGGCCGCAGGTGGTGACCGGGCATTTGCTCGGTGGCTTTGCCACGCTGAGTCTGCTGTTTCTACTGACCTTGAGGTTGTCCGGCGTATTGCCGGCGCTGACCGTGCCACGGCGTTTGCAGTACTGGGCAACGGCCGGGTTGCTGCTGGTGATCCTGCAAATCGCCCTCGGCGGCTGGGTCAGTTCCAACTATGCCGCCGTGGCCTGCATCGATTTCCCGACCTGCCATGGGCAGTGGATTCCACCGGCCGATTTCGCCAACGGCTTCCACCTGACCCAGCATATCGGCCCGAACTACCTCGGCGGACAACTGGACAGCGACGCACGCACGGCGATTCATCTGACGCACCGTATCGGCGCGCTGCTGGTCACGCTCGTGCTGCTCGGGCTCGCCTGGCAGCTGAAGGTCGTCGGCATGACACGCCTCGCGGGGCTGGTGCTGATCGCCCTCGCCACACAAATCACCCTCGGTATCAGCAACGTGCTGTTCCATCTGCCGCTGCCGGTGGCCGTCGCCCACACCGCCGGCGGCGCAGCCCTGTTGCTGACGATGGTGCTGGTCAATTATCACGCGCGAACCAGTCTGGTTCGGGTCAAGCAGCAATCCCCTGCGCGCTGGCGGTTCAGCCCGCGTAAACACTCGGCCGGGCCCATAACAATAAAAGGAGAGATGCCATGGCGACTCTGATCGGCGAACGTCACAGTCAGGCAATCTGGCGCGACTATCTGGAGCTGACCAAGCCGAAAGTGGTAGTGCTGATGCTCATCACCTCGCTGGTCGGCATGTTCCTCGCGACCCGCGCCGGGGTGCCATGGACGGTGCTGGTGTTTGGCAACCTGGGGATCGCCCTGTGTGCCGGCGGTGCGGCAGCGGTCAACCATGTGGTGGACCGGCGCATCGACGCGGTGATGGCCCGCACGCACAAACGTCCGTTGGCCGAAGGCCGGGTGTCACCGGCGGCGGCGCTGACGTTTGCCCTGGTATTGGCCGTGCTGGGCCAAGCCGTGCTGCTCGCGTTCACCAATGCGCTGACGGCGTGGCTGACCCTGGCTTCGTTGCTCGGTTATGCGGTGGTCTATACCGGCTTTCTGAAACGCGCGACGCCGCAGAACATCGTCATCGGCGGCCTGGCCGGTGCTGCCCCGCCACTGCTCGGCTGGACCGCCGCCACCGGTCACGTCAGTGCCGAACCCCTGCTGCTGGTGCTGATCATCTTCGCCTGGACCCCGCCACACTTTTGGGCCCTGGCGATCCACCGCAAAGAGGAATACGCCAAGGCCGACATTCCGATGCTGCCGGTCACCCATGGCGAGCACTACACCAAGGTTCACATCCTGCTTTATACCTTCGCGTTGCTGGCCGTCAGCCTGATGCCCTACGTGATCCACATGAGCGGCATGCTCTACCTGATTTGCGCGCTGGGGCTGGGCGCAAGGTTTCTGCAATGGGCCGTGGTGCTGTACCGTGGCACTCGGCCGCACGCGGCGATCAACACGTTCAAGTACTCTATTTATTACTTGTTCCTGCTGTTTATCGCGCTGCTCGTAGACCACTACTTACTGTTGAACCTATGACTCGAACCCAGAAAACCGTCTTCATTCTCGTCGCCCTGATCGCACTGGTCCTGGGCCTGACCATCAATAAAGTGCTGTCCGGCAAAGGCCAGGGCGACCCGACGGCGCTGATCGATGCGGGCATCATCTTGCTGCCGCAAAGCCGCAACCTGCCGGACGTGAAGATGACCGATCAGGACGGCAACCCGGTGACGGTCAATCAGCTGAAAGACAAGTGGAGCCTGCTGTTCTTCGGCTACACCTTCTGCCCGGACATCTGCCCGACCACCCTCGCCCAGCTGCGTCAGATCAAGAGCGAGTTGCCACCGGAAGCGGCGGCCAAGTTGCAGGTCATCCTGGTCAGCGTTGACCCTAACCGTGATACCCCGGCTCAGCTCAAGCAGTACCTGGGCTACTTCGATCCGCAGTTCAAAGGCCTGACCGCCTCATCGGTGGATGACATTCAGAAACTGGCCAACGCGGTGAGCATTCCGTTTATTCCGGCGGACACCAGCAAGCCTAATTACACGGTGGATCACAGCGGCAACCTGGCGGTGATCGGGCCGGACGGCACGCAGCGCGGGTTTATTCGGGCGCCGTTGAACAACGCAAAGCTAGTGGCGCAGTTGCCGGTGATGCTTAACCGCAAATAGTTCGGACAACACAGACCCAATGTGGGAGCGGGCTTGCTCGCGAATGCGGTGGATCAGTCAGCAAATATTTTGACTGACACACCGCATTCGCGAGCAAGCCCGCTCCCACATGTACGGTGTTTCAGGCATAAAAAAGGGGCGCAATGAATGCGCCCCGATCGTTCCCACGCTCTGCGTGGTAATGCAGCCAGGGATGCTCCGCGTCCCCTTCAATTTCAGAACGCAGGCAATACCGCGCCTTTGTACTTCTCAAGAATGAACGCTTTGACCTCCGGGCTGTGCAGCGCAGCAACCAGTTTCTTCATCGCCTCGCTGTCCTTGTCGTCCGGACGGGCCACCAGGATGTTCACGTATGGCGAGTCGCTGCCTTCGATGACCAGTGCGTCCTTGGACGGATCGAGCTTGGCTTCCAGCGCGTAGTTGGTGTTGATCAGCGCCAGGTCGACCTGAGTCAGCACGCGCGGGATGGTCGCGGCTTCCAGTTCACGGAATTTCAGGTCCTTGGAGTTCTCGGTGATGTCCTTCACGGTCGACAGGATGTTGTTCGAATCCTTCAACTTGATCAGGCCAGCCTTCGCCAGCAGCAACAGCGCACGGCCGCCGTTGGTGGCGTCGTTCGGAATCACCACGTTGGCGCCGCCCGGCAATTCGGTCAGTGCCTTGTACTTGCTGGAGTAAGCGCCCAGCGGCTCAATGTGCACACCGGCAACGGCGACCAGGTTGGTGCCCTTGGCCTTGTTGAACTCATCGAGGTAGGGCTGGTGCTGGAAGAAGTTGGCGTCCAGACGTTTTTCCGCCACCTGCACGTTCGGCTGAATGTAGTCGGTGAAGACTTTGACCTTCAGGTCCACGCCTTCCTTGGCCAGGGCCGGTTTCACGAATTCGAGGATTTCTGCGTGCGGGACCGGGGTCGCCGCGACGGTCAGGGTGTCGGCATGGGCGGAAAAGGCTGCAACGGCAGCGAACGCGACGAGTAGTTTCTTCATTCAGCTAACTCCATATGAGGCGCCCGTTTGGCGCCTGCCAGCGAATGGCCGGCTCATGACTTATTTACGTGAACTGTTTATTTTCTGGAAAAATGCACAACCAATTTGTCGCCAACGGTTTGCAGCACCTGGACCAGCACCAGCAGCAACACCACCGTTACCACCATGACATCGGTCTGGAAACGCTGGTAGCCGAAACGGATCGCCAGGTCACCCAGACCACCGGCGCCGACCACACCGGCCATGGCCGTGTAGGACACCAGTGTAATCGCCGTCACCGTAATCGCCGCGAAGATGCCCGGGCGGGCTTCTGGCAACAAGGCATTGGTGATGATCTGACGCGTCGTCGCGCCCATGGCCTGGGTGGCTTCGATGATGCCGCGATCCACTTCACGCAACGCGGTTTCCACCAGTCGTGCGAAGAACGGCGTAGCGCCCACCACCAGCGGCGGGATCGCACCGGCGACACCCAGCGACGTACCGGTGATCAGCACCGTGAACGGAATCATCACGATCAACAGGATGATGAAGGGCAGCGAACGCAGGATGTTCACCACCAGCGACAGCATCGCGTAGACGCCTTTGGCTTCCAGCAACTGACGCGGGCTGCACAGGAACAGCAGCACACCCAGCGGCAAGCCGAGCAACACGGTGAACAACAACGAACCGCCGAGCATCAGCAGCGTGTCGCCGGTGGCCAGCCAGATTTCGAACCAGTCGATATTGGAAAAGAAAGCAGTCAGGGCTTCCATTAGCGCAGCACCTCCATGTGGACGTCAGCCGCGGTGAAACGGGCAAATGCCGCGTCCATGTCGCCACCGGTGACGGCCAAAGTGAGTTGCCCGTAAGGGACGTCTTTGATGCGGTCGATACGGCCGGCCAGGATGCTGTAGTCCACACCGGTTTCCCGGGCGACGGTACCGAGCAACGGCGCGTAGGTCGCTTCGCCCTGGAAGGTCAGACGCACGATGCGGCCCGGCACGTGAGCGAAGTCATCGCGCTGCTCGCTTTCGTCGATCTGCTCGTCTTCCTGCACGAAGCGCTTGGTGGTCGGGTGCTTGGGATGCAGGAACACCTCGGCCACCGAACCTTGCTCGACGATCACACCGGCGTCCATCACCGCGACCTGATCGCACACACGGCGGATCACGTCCATCTCGTGGGTGATCAGGACGATGGTCAGTTTCAGCTCGCGGTTGATCTCGGCCAGCAATTGCAGGACCGACGCGGTGGTCTGCGGGTCGAGGGCGCTGGTGGCTTCATCGCACAGCAGGATTTTCGGCTTGGTCGCCAGGGCGCGGGCAATGCCGACGCGCTGCTTCTGGCCACCGGACAACTGCGCCGGGTACTTCCTGGCGTGATCGGACAAACCCACCCGCGCCAGCAACTCGGCAACCCGCAGGTCGATCTCGCTGCGCGACAGCTCGCCGGCCAGGGTCAGTGGCAACGCGACGTTGTCGGCAACGGTCTTGGACGCCAGCAGGTTGAAGTGCTGGAAGATCATCCCGACTTGCTGACGGAAGCGCCGCAGGCTGTTGGCGTCCAGCGCGGTGACTTCTTCGCCGTCGACGAAGATCTTGCCGCCGCTGGAGTTCTCCAGGCGATTGATCAGACGCAGCAGGGTACTTTTTCCCGCGCCGGAATGGCCGATCAGGCCGAAGACCTGACCGTTCTCAATCGTCAGACTGGTCGGATGCAGGGCGGGAATATCCTTACCGGCGACGCGGTAGGTTTTATGGACGTTTTGAAACTCGATCACGTAGCGAACCTTGTGGGGCGCGTTAGAAAAGGATCAGCGGTTAGCCGGGCGCGCATTTTAGCCTGTCCGTATAGAGGTTATTAGCATTTATTCCGCATTCAACCTTCGATTTGGCAATAACGCGATCAAAGGTCATAAAAAAGGAACGGCTAAAAACCCCATCAGTCACTAATAAGGCAACTCGAAAACGCCCCCGGTGCCGTGCCTGGGGACTGCACAAGAATCCTGGCTAAGGCGGGAATCGCAACGAGGAGTTTAGACCGATGAGTAACAAGAAGCCTGCCCCCGGCAAAAGCGCATTGGCCGGTACCGACACCCTGGACCGCGGCAACACCAATACCAAGCTCGACAGCCTGGAGAAATTTCGCTCCGACGCCACCGAACAGGCCCTGCGCACCAACCAGGGCGTGAAGGTTTCGGACAATCAGAACACCCTGAAAGTGGGCGCCCGCGGGCCTTCGCTGCTGGAAGACTTCATCATGCGTGAGAAAATCACGCACTTTGACCATGAGCGCATTCCGGAACGCATTGTCCATGCCCGCGGGACCGGCGCGCATGGTTACTTCCAGACGTACGAAAACCATTCCGTGCTGACCAAGGCCGGTTTCCTGCAGGATCCGGGCAAGAAGACGCCAGTGTTTACGCGTTTTTCCACGGTTCAGGGCCCGCGCGGGTCAGGCGATACGGTGCGGGACGTACGAGGTTTCGCCGTGAAGTTCTTCACCGACGAAGGCAACTTCGACCTGGTGGGCAACAACATGCCGGTGTTCTTCATTCAGGACGCGATCAAGTTTCCGGACTTCGTACACGCGGTGAAACCGGAGCCGCATAACGAGATCCCTACCGGCGGTTCGGCTCACGACACGTTCTGGGACTTCGTCTCTTTGGTGCCGGAATCGGCGCACATGGTGATCTGGGCCATGTCCGACCGGGCGATCCCGAAAAGCCTGCGCAGCATGCAGGGCTTCGGTGTGCACACGTTTCGGCTGATCAACGCCGAAGGCAAATCGCGCTTCGTCAAATTCCACTGGCGCCCCACTGCCGGCACGTGTTCGCTGGTGTGGGATGAGGCGCAGAAGCTGGCCGGCAAAGACACCGACTTCCACCGTCGCGACCTTTGGGAAGCCATCGAGATGGGCGACTACCCCGAGTGGGAACTGGGCGTGCAGGTCATTGAAGAAGAAAACGAGCACGATTTCGACTTCGACATCCTCGATCCCACCAAGCTGATTCCAGAAGAAACCGTCCCCATCACGCCGCTGGGCAAAATGGTGCTCAACCGCAACCCGGACAACTTTTTCGCCGAAACCGAACAGGTCGCGTTCTGCCCGGGCCATATCGTACCGGGGATCGATTTCTCCAACGATCCGTTGCTGCAAGGTCGGCTGTTTTCCTACACCGATACGCAGATCAGCCGACTTGGCGGGCCGAACTTTCATGAGCTCCCGATCAACCGGCCGGTGGCGCCGTTCCATAACGGTCAGCGCGATGCGATGCACCGCACCACCATCGACAAGGGGCGCGCAGCGTACGAGCCGAACTCCATTGACGGCGGCTGGCCGAAAGAAACGCCGCCCGCCTCGCAGGACGGTGGCTTCGAGAGTTATCCGGAGCGCATCGACGCCAACAAGATCCGGCAGCGCAGCGAGTCGTTCAGCGACCACTTCTCCCAGGCGCGGCTGTTCTTCCACAGCATGAGCAAGCACGAGCAGGAGCACATCATCTCGGCGTATAGCTTCGAACTCGGCAAAGTTGAACGCGAGAGCATTCGGGCGCGCGAGGTGAACGAGATCCTCGCCAACATCGATATGGAACTGGCCAAACGCGTGGCCGCCAACCTTGGTTTGCCAGCGCCGAAAGCCGGGACGGTCGAGGTGCCAAAAACATCCCTTGACCGTTCGCCGGCTCTGAGTCAGGCCAATTTGCTGCCGGGCAACATCAAAACCCGAAAAGTGGCGATTCTTGCGGCCAACGGTGTCGATGGTGCAGCGATTGATGCGATGAAAAAGGCGCTGCAGGCCGAAGGCGCGCACGCCAAATTGCTGGGGCCGACCTCGGCACCGGTGAAAACCGCCGATGGCAAAATGTTGCCCGTGGATGCGTCGATGGAAGGCTTGCCTTCCGTGGCGTTCGATGCGGTGTTTGTGCCGGGTGGCGCGGCGTCGATCAAGGCGTTGAGCGGTGATGGCGTGGCGTTGCATTACCTGCTGGAGGCGTACAAGCACTTGAAGGCGATTGCCCTGCATGGCGAGGCGAAGCAGTTGCTGGACGTGTTGAAGCTGGAGGTTGATGCGGGGTTGATCGTCGGGGCGGATGCGAAGTTGATCAAGCCGTTTTTTGCGGCGATCGGACAGCATCGGGTTTGGGATCGGGAGACTAAGGCTAAAGCGATTCCGGCTTAGGATCTGTTTGGATAGTTAGGACGCTATCGCGAGCAGGCTCGCTCCCACATGGGATTTGTGTCGATCACATAACCCTGTGGGAGCGAGCCTGCTCGCGAAGCTTTTAGGGTTTACGCGGACTCAGAACCATCTGCGCCGGAATGTTGCGCAGGATCTGCTTTTCCAGCTTCAGATCGAAGTCCGGATCGAGTTTCTTCACCCGCTTGGTCAGCAACGTAGCCAACCATGGGTAATCATCGGTGCGTGGTGCCTGAATCCTCACGTCGCACTGATAATTCACCACATCGGCGGCGATGGCATCCAGTTGGCGACGAAGTTTCGCCATATCGTTGAGATTCAACGCAACCGTGGTGCTTTCAGCCGTGGGATCGATCACCTTCGCCTGGGGTTTGGCTTCGGCAGCTTTCAGATCGGCTTCGGCTTTATCCAGCTCGGCTTTGCGGGCCGTGACGATGGCGTTATTCACCCCACCGGTCAGCGCCGGGGCTTTGGGCATCAGGACCCGGGCGCGGCTCAGCGCGGTGGCGGCGGCGTTCACATCACCTTTTTGCAACACGATCTGGCTACGGCGCAGATAGGCTTCGGCCAGTTGCCGTTGGTATTGCTCAAGGGATTGATCGTTGGGGGACTGGGCCTGCAAGGCGGCCAGTTGATCTTCGGCGGTGGCCAACTCGTTGCTGGCGAGGCTTTGTTCCAGCTGTGCGATGGCCGTAGCTCGCGCGTCCGTGGCCTCGGTGGCCGCCGGTGGCGTGCTTTGGCAGGCGCCCAGCAGCAAGGAAAATGCGACAAGGAGCAGATAACGTGAGGCGAACGGCTTCATTCCTGCGACTCTCTATTTGCGCAAAAAACGAGCAAGTCTACACCCCTCGACGGGGCAGGACAAAACTCAGCAGAAACAGTGCGGCCGCCGTCACAACAATCGAGGGGCCCGCCGGTGTGTCCTTGAACCACGAGAGTGCCAGCCCGCCACAGACCGCGAGCATGCCCAGCAGGCTCGCGCCCAGTGCCATCTGTTCCGGTGACCGGGCGTGACGTTGTGCCGCAGCCGCGGGGATGATCAAGAGCGACGTAATCAGCAAAACACCGACAATTTTCATCGCCACCGCGATCACCACGGCGATCAGCAGCATCAGCGCGAGGCGCAACGACGCCACCGGCAATCCTTCGACCTTGGCCAACTCTTCATGCACGGTGATGGCCAGCAACGGCCGCCACAACGTCACCAGCAACGCCAATACCGCCGCGCTGCCGCCGAGGATCCAGGCCAGATCGGTCGGGCTGATCGCCAGCAGGTCGCCGAACAGATACGCCATCAGGTCGATCCGCACTTCGTGCATGAAGCTTAGTACCACCAGGCCCAGAGAGAGCGTGCTCGGTGCGAGAATTCCCAAAAGGGTGTCAGACGCCAGCGGTTGGCGTTGCTGCAAGGTCACCAGCAGCACCGCCAACAGCAAGCAGCCCACGGTCACCGCAACGGTCGGGCTGACGTCCAGCAAGAACCCCAGCGCTACGCCGAGCAAGGCTGCGTGAGACAGGGTGTCGCCGAAATAAGCCATGCGCCGCCAGACCACGAACGAACCCAGCGGGCCCGCCACCAGCGCCAAAGCCAAACCTGCAAGCAGGGCGTAGAGCAGAAAATCAGCCATGCTTGCAGCTATCTCCGTGAACGTGGGGTTGCGCCGCCGTGACGACCGAGCCATGCAGGTCATGGGCGTGGTCGTGGTGGTGGTGATAAATCGCCAGGCTTTGGGCGTTCTTGCCGAACAGCTCGACGAAGGCTGGATCGCCGCTGACTTGCTCTGGATGGCCGGAGCAGCAGACGTGACGATTGAGGCAGACTACCTGGTCAGTGGTGCTCATCACCAGGTGCAGATCGTGGGACACCATCAACACGCCGCAGCCGTGACGGTCGCGCAGCCGTGTGATCAGGCTATAGAGCTCGGCCTGGCCGGCGACGTCGACGCCTTGCACCGGCTCGTCGAGCACCAGCAGTTCCGGCTCGCGCAGCAGCGCCCGGGCCAGCAGCACCCGCTGCATTTCACCGCCGGAGACACTTTGCACCGGGCTGTCGATCACCTGTTCGGCGCCGACTTCCTTGAGCGCGGACAGCGCCATGGCACGGTCTACGCCCGGCACCAGCCGCAAGAAGCGCAGCACCGAGAGCGGCAGCGTCGGATCGACGTGAAGTTTTTGCGGCATGTAACCCACGCGCAGCTTCGGCTTGCGCCAAACCGTGCCGCTGTCCGGTTTCAACAGCCCAAGCACCGCGCGCACCAGCGTGGTCTTGCCGGCACCGTTAGGGCCGATCAGGGTGACGATCTGCCCCGGCTCGACGCTCAGTTCGATGTTATCCAGCACGGATTGCCCGGCAAACGTGACGGCAACCTGCTCGAGGCGGATCAGCGCTTTGCTCATCAAGCCCCCTGGCAGCCCGAGCAGAGACCGACCACTTCGACGGTCTGGCCTTCGACGATGAATCCCACATCCTTGGCGCTGCCAACGATGGCGTCGCTGATGGATTTCTGTTCGAGCTCAATGGCAGCGTGGCATTCGCGGCAAATCAGGAACTGCCCCTGATGGGCATGGCCTGGATGATTGCAGCCGACGAAGGCGTTCAGCGAGGAGATGCGGTGCACGAGGCCGTTTTCCAGGAGGAAATCCAGCGCGCGGTACACGGTTGGCGGCGCGGCGCGGCGGCCATCCTGCTCACTGAGCACCGCAAGAATGTCGTAGGCGCCCAGCGGTTTGTGGCTTTGCCACACCAGTTCCAGCACCCGCCGACGCAAAGCGGTCAGGCGCAGCCCCTGACGTGCGCACAGGACATCGGCCTCAGACAGAGCGGTATGCACGCAATGAGAGTGGTCGTGGGGACGGCTGGCAATCGGTGTTTTAGGCATGAGCGGCGACGAGTTTTGTGAGAGACGTTATTATGTTACCCGTTCTCGCCTCTTCGAGTGGTCATCGTGTCCCGACTTTTTTCTATCTTTGTCGCATTTGTCGCCAGTTTTCTGCTGATTGGTTCGGCGCACGCCGAGGTCAAAGTCCTCACCACCATCAAGCCCCTGCAGTTGATTGCCGCTGCGGTGCAGGACGGCGTGGCGATTCCGGAAGTGTTGCTGCCGCCGGGAGCTTCGCCGCATAACTATGCCTTGCGCCCTTCCGACGTACGGAAGGTGCAATCGGTCGATCTGCTGTACTGGATCGGGCCGGCCATGGAAGGTTTCCTGCCGCGCGTGTTGAATGGTCGTACGCTGCCGAGCGTTGCGGTGCAGGATTTGCCGGGACTGACATTGCGTCGCTTCGCCGAAGACAGTCACTCCCATGCGGAAGAAGCCGATGAGCATGACCACGATCACCGTCCTGGCAGCCTGGACGCGCATTTGTGGTTGTCACCGGTTAATGCCCGGGTCATCGCCAGCAAAATGGCCGCTGACCTGAGTGCCGCCGATCCCGCCAATGCCGCGCGTTATCAAAGCAATCTCAAGGCATTCGACGAGCGACTGGATGCGTTGGACCTGCGCGTGAAGGCACGTCTTGCCGGGATCGCAGGCAAGCCGTACTTCGTGTTCCACGAAGCGTTCGACTACTTTGAAGACGCTTACGGCCTGAAGCATACGGGCGTATTCAGCGTCGCCGCCGAAGTCCAGCCGGGGGCCCAACACGTCGCAGCGATGCGCACGCGGTTGCAGGAAGTCGGCAAGACCTGCGTGTTCAGCGAACCGCCGTTGCGTCCGCGCCTGGCAGAGACGCTGGTTGCGGGTTTGCCGGTGAAACTGGCGGAACTGGATGCGTTGGGCGGGTACACGCCAGCGACGGCTCAGGGGTATGAGCAGGTGCTGGAGAAGCTGGGGAATGATTTGGCCGGGTGTCTGGAGTCGTTGTAACACCGACATTTGTGTCGCCCCCATTCGCGAGCAAGCCCGCTCCCACATTGGAACTGCGCCAGCCACAGAATTTGTGTGCACAGGAGATCAAATGTGGGAGCGGGCTTGCTCGCGAAGCTTTTAAAGGGCAAACGGCAGCGGTGTGCTGACCTTCTGCCGCTGCGCCAACCGCAACTGAAACTCCATCGGGTCATGAATCAACACGTCCTGCCCGGCAAACGATTCCGCCGCGATCAATCGTGACAACCAGAACCGCACGCACGCCACGCGCAGCATCGTCGGCCACAGCTCGGCTTCAGCCGCCGTGAACGGACGCAACGCCGCATAAGCCCCCAGCAACGCCCGCGCCCGCGGCCCGTCGATCAAGCCGTCGTCGTCCGAACACCAGTCGTTCAAGGCAATCGCCACGTCGTAGAGCATCGGCCCCGAGCAAGCGTTGTAGAAGTCGATCAACCCGGTCAGGTGCGTACCTTCGAACATCGCGTTGTCGCGGAACAGGTCGGCATGGATATTGGCCCGCGGCAGCGCGAGGATTTTTGCCTTCTGCTCGGCAATTTCATCCAGCGCCCGTTTCAGCAGATCGCTTTGTTCGGCGTTCAGGTGGGAAAGAAACTGCGTGCCCTCCTCCAGCATCCAGTCCAGACCCCGGTCGGTTTTGCGCTTGATCATGTTGGCCTGGGTCGCCAAGTGCAGGTGCGCCAGCAACTCGCCGACCTGTGCGCAATGCTGCGCGTTGGCCTGTTTGATGTGCTTGCCGGCCAGTCGCGGTTGCAGCAGCGCCGGCTTGCCGGCCAGTTCGCGCAGGGCAACGCCATCGGTGGTGCGCAGGGCGTATGGCACCGGCAAATCGGCCTCGTGCAGGACGTCGAGCAGCTCAATGAAGAACGGCATTTCATCCACCGGGCCGCGCTCGACCAGGGTCAGGACGAATTCGCCCTGCTCCAGGCTGATAAAGAAATTGGTGTTTTCGCTACCGGCAGCAATCCCCTGGAAATCAAGCAGGCGGCCGAGGCCATAAGGGGCGAGAAAAGCTTCCAGCTCGGGCCGAGCCAGGGGGGTGAACACAGACATGTTTAAACTGCCAGTACGGGCGCCGCTCGTGAGCCGACGCCGATTGAAATTAAGAAACTACTTCCACTCAAAGATTTTCCACGCCGGAATCAGCATATCCGGCTGATCCGAGCGGATGAAGTTTGCGTCCGTCCCGTCTGCGCGTACCAGAAAGTACGGGGGTGCACCCTTCGGCGTGACCTTGATCGCATACAGGAAACCGTTTTGACGGTACTCCTGAATGACCTTGTCCCCCTCCGTGCGGATCGTAACCTCCGGTTCCTGTTTCGAAACATCGTCCGCCGCCATGACGGCCAATGGAACAGTTGCAAACAAGCCAGCCAGCAACAGGCGATTTAGTGTGCGCATGATAACCTTGTCCCTTTGTCGTCAACGGTCCCGCTATTCTAGCGCCGGACCCGCCGAAAAGGTTGATCCTGCTCATGAGCCAAGCCCCCCTCGTCCTGGTGGACGGTTCTTCTTACCTGTACCGCGCCTTTCACGCGCTGCCACCGCTGACCACGTCCAAAGGCCTGCCGACCGGTGCGGTCAAGGGCGTATTGAACATGCTCAAGAGTCTGCGCAAGCAGTACCCGGACAGTCCGTTCGCCGTGGTGTTCGACGCCAAGGGCGGGACGTTTCGCGATGACATGTACGCCGAATACAAGGCCAATCGCCCAAGCATGCCCGACGACATGCGCGTGCAGATCGAGCCGCTGCACCAGAGCGTGATCGCTTTGGGCTTCCCGCTGCTGTGCGTCGAAGGCGTCGAGGCCGATGACGTGATCGGTACCCTGGCCCGCAGCAGCGCGGCGGCGGATCGCCCGGTGATCATCTCCACCGGCGACAAGGACATGGCGCAACTGGTCGACGGCCACATTACCTTGGTCAATACCATGACCGGTAGCAGCATGGACGTGGAGGGCGTGAAGGAGAAATTCGGCGTCGCTCCCGAGCAGATCATCGATTATCTGGCCCTCATGGGCGACTCTTCCGACAACATCCCGGGCGTTCCGGGGATTGGCCCGAAGACCGCTTCCGGCCTGCTGGTAGGCGTGAACGGCGGTTTGACCGAGCTGTATGCGCAGCTCGACATCGTCCCGACCCTGCCGATTCGCGGCGCGAAAACCCTGCCTGCCAAGCTTGAAGAGCACAAAGAGATGGCGTTCCTCTCCTATCAACTGGCGACCATCAAGATCGACGTGCCGCTGGACATCGGCCTCGATGACCTGCAAATGGGCAAGCCGGATCACGACAAGCTCGCTGAGTTGTACACCCTGCTGGAGTTCAAGAGCTGGTTCGAAGACAACCAGCGCGACGCCAAGCGTTCCGGGCAGGAAGTGACCGCGCCGGTGGCTGAAGAAGTTGCCGCCGAGACTGAACTCAAGTACACGACGATCCTCACCCAGGCTGATTTCGACCTGTGGCTGAAGAAACTCAACGACGCCAAGCTGATCGCCTTCGATACCGAAACCACTGGCATCGATGCGCAGCAGGCACAACTGGTCGGCCTGTCTTTCGCTGTACAAGCCAACGAAGCAGCCTACATCCCGCTGACCCATTCCTACATGGGCGTGCCGGACCAGCTGGACCGTGACACTGTACTTCGCGCGCTGAAACCGATTCTGGAAGACCCGAACAAGCTCAAGGTTGGCCAGCACGCCAAGTTCGACATGAACATCCTGGCCAACTGCGCCATCGGCGGTGATCAGAGCTGCGGCATCACCGTGCAGGGCATCGCTTTCGACACCATGCTCGAATCCTACGTGCTGGACTCCACGGCGACCCGTCACGACATGGACAGCCTGGCGCTCAAGTACCTGAATCACACCACCACCAGCTTCCAGGACATCGCCGGCAAAGGCGCCAAGCAGCTGACCTTTGACCAGATCTCTCTGGAACTGGCCGGGCCTTACGCCGCCGAAGACGCTGACGTGACCCTGCGCCTGCACCAAACACTGCAGGAAAAGCTCAATGCCATCCCGAGCCTGAGCAAAGTCCTGAGCGAAATCGAAATGCCGCTGGTGCCGGTGCTGGCGCGGATCGAACGCCAGGGCGCGTTGGTCGACGCCAACCTGCTGGGCATTCAGAGCGTGGAACTGGGCGAGAAGATGGTCGCTCTCGAGCGTGAGGCGTTCGCCATCGCCGGCGAAGAGTTCAACCTCGGCTCACCCAAGCAATTGGGCGTGATCCTGTACGAAAAACTCGGTCTGCCGGTGCTCAGCAAAACCGCCAAGGGCCAGGCCTCCACCGCCGAAGCCGTGCTGGCGGAACTGGCCGAGCAGGATTTCCCGCTGCCTAAAGTGCTGATGCAGTACCGCTCGATGAGCAAGCTGAAAAGCACCTACACCGATCGCCTGCCGGAACAGATCAACCCGCGCACCGGACGGATTCACACGTCCTATCATCAAGCTGTTGCGGCGACCGGGCGTTTGTCGTCCAGTGATCCGAACCTGCAGAACATTCCGATCCGCACCGCCGAAGGCCGCCGTATTCGTCAGGCATTTGTTGCCCCCGCAGGCTACAAACTGCTGGCGGCGGACTACTCGCAGATTGAACTGCGGATCATGGCCCACTTGGCCAAGGACGAAGGTTTGCTGCACGCGTTCCGCAATGACCTGGACGTGCACAAGGCCACCGCCGCTGAAGTTTTCGGCGTGGAATTGGCCAATGTCACCACCGATCAGCGCCGCAGTGCCAAGGCGATCAACTTCGGCTTGATCTACGGCATGAGCGCGTTTGGCCTGGCCAAGCAAATTGGCGTGGATCGTAAACAGTCGCAGGCCTACATCGACCGTTATTTCGCCCGTTACCCTGGCGTGCTGCAATACATGGAGCGCACGCGCGCCCAGGCGGCCGAGCAAGGTTTCGTTGAAACGATCTTCGGTCGTCGCTTGTACCTGCCGGAAATCAACGCGAAAAACCCGGCCCTGCGCAAAGGTGCCGAGCGCACAGCGATCAACGCCCCGATGCAAGGCACCGCGGCGGACATCATCAAGAAAGCCATGGTGGCTGTGGATAACTGGCTGACCTCGTCAGGGCTCGACGCCAAAGTCATCCTGCAGGTGCACGATGAATTGGTGCTCGAAGTGCGTGAGGATCTGGTCGATCAGGTTCGCGAGGAAATTCGTATCCACATGAGCGATGCGGCGAAGCTGGACGTGCCGCTTCTGGTGGAAGTCGGGGTCGGGAATAACTGGGATGAGGCTCACTGAGCCGTCTGAACAGGCGTTTTCTGCTGCGGCATAGTGCCGCGGCAGAAAACAGGGAGCACCATTATGTCGAAAGATGCTTGGGCTTATTTCCAATGGGTTTGGAACTTCTTCGGAACTAATTCCGTCAACCGCCACTCAGAGTTACTGAATGGCTGGTGAAGCCCTTCGATGCTCCTATGTTGTGTTAAGTGTTGGCAGATATCTGGACCCCGCCCTAGCGGTCCGGAACTTGGACCCCGGAACTTCCCCCTCCCCATAGAAGTCCGGGGTTTTTTTTGCCCGCAATTTGCTTCAACGCCTTACTCGGCAGCCTCGGAACCCTTGTCCGCCAGCTCCATCCAGCCCGCCAGTACAGTGTAGGCGTCTTCCAGACCCAGGCGTTTTGGCGCCGAGAACAACTGGATACTTACCGCATCCCCCCAACCCTTGCGAATATCTGCCTGAACCTTGAGCAGGACATTTTTCGCTGCCCCGTACGTCAACTTGTCGGCTTTGGTCAGCAAAATATGCATCGGCATGCCGGCGGCGACGGCCCAATCGAGCATCAGCAGGTCGAAGTCGGTCATTGGATGACGGATGTCCATCATCAGGATCAGACCTTTCAAACTCTCGCGACCGCCCAGGTACGCTTCCAGGTGACGCTGCCAGTGCAGCTTCAACGGAATGGGTACTTTTGCGTAACCGTACCCCGGAAGGTCGACCAGACGACGATCATCGTCTAGCTTGAAGAAGTTCAAGAGCTGCGTGCGCCCCGGAGTTTTCGAGGTTCGCGCAAGACTGGCGTGCGTCAGGGTGTTCAGCGCACTGGACTTGCCGGCGTTGGAACGGCCCGCGAAGGCCACTTCAAAGCCTTCATCGTCCGGGCATTGGTCGACTTTGGCAGCGCTGAGCATGAAGGTGGACTGTTGGCACAGGCCGAGGATGGGATTCTTGAGTTGCATGGGATTTCCGATGTGGGCGGCGCCGGGAATGGACGCGGCAAGCGGTGTCGTTTCCGTTTCAGTGACGCCAGTATATAATGCCGCAGATTTTGTGTGCGCTTTGTCCCAGCGTAGGATGAAGTTCACGAGAGCGATTGACCTTGATTGCGCATTAGAACGCAGAACGCTCTCAACCCTGAAAAGGTCGTTTTATGACGAAATGGCTGCTAGCTGCCGGTGTCTTGATACCGCTTTACAGCGCTCAGGCTACACAGGATCCGGAAGCTGTGTACAACCGTGTTTGTGGTGCCTGTCATTCCGGCCAACTACCCATGGCGCCTCAAAAGGGCGATCAGGAAGCTTGGACGCCGAGGTTGGCGAAAGGTATGGAGACGCTGGTGCAACACGTGACCCAGGGTTTCAAGGCGATGCCGCCGCGTGGTTTGTGCATGGACTGCAGTGCCGAGGATTACCAGGCCATCATCCACTGGATGAGCGAGTGATCCCGGTCCATAACTCTTTAACCCTTAGCCGTAGTTGGATTAGCTGATGAACAAATTGATCGTGAGTCTGCTGTTGACCGTGGGGATCTCCGGCATTGCCCATGCTGCAGGTGATGCGACTGCTGGTCAGGCGAAAGCCGCAGTATGTGGCGCCTGTCATGGCCCGGATGGCAACAGCATGGCGCCTAACTTTCCGAAACTGGCGGGTCAGGGTGAACGCTACCTGACCAAGCAATTGCACGACATCAAGTCGGGCAAGCGCACCGTTCTGGAAATGACCGGCCTGCTGACCAACCTGAGTGACCAGGACCTGGCTGATATCGCCGCCTACTTCGCCAAGCAGAACGGCAGTGTTGGCGCCGCCGACCCTAAAATCGTGGCTCGCGGTGAAGCACTGTTCCGTGGCGGCGACCTGGCCAAAGGCTTGCCAGCCTGCACCGGTTGCCACTCGCCAAACGGCGCAGGCAACGTCGCTGCCGGCTTCCCGCACCTGGGTGGCCAGCACGCTCAATACGTCGCCAAGCAGCTGACCGATTTCCGCAAGGAAGAAGGTGGACGCACCAACGATGGCGATGCCAAAACCATGCAGACCATCGCCAAACGACTGAGCGACGAAGATATCGCCGCCGTGTCCAGCTACATTCAAGGCCTGCACTAAGGCCGGTTGATCGAGCGTTGCGTGCGATGAACATCTCCTGCAACGTTAACGCTCGATTAATCCGTCGCAGCAAGTATAAAAAGGGTGGCTTTGGCCGCCCTTTTTTGTGGCCGCTGCCGTTACACTACAGAACTCAAGCCCGCCAGGACCTGTCTGAAAACAGGTCGCGCGAGGCGACCAAAATTGTCCAGGAGTAAAGCATGCGTAATCTGATCATCAGCGCCGCACTCGTCGCTGCCAGCCTGTTCGGCATGACTGCCCAAGCCGCCGAAGCCCCCGCCGCCCCTTATGTCGAACTGACCAATCCGGTTCCGGTTGCCGTGCCTGGCAAGATCGAAGTCGTGGAGCTGTTCTGGTATGGCTGCCCGCATTGCTACGCTTTTGAGCCAGTGATCAATCCATGGGTTGAGAAGCTGCCTTCCGACGTCAACTTCGTGCGCATTCCGGCCATGTTCGGCGGCCCTTGGGACGCACATGGCCAGATGTTCCTGACCCTGGAAGCCATGGGTGTCGAGCACAAGGTTCACGCCGCGGTTTTCGAAGCGATCCAGAAAGAACACAAGAAACTGGTGACTCCAGAAGAAATGGCCGAATTCCTGGCCACTCAGGGTGTCGATAAAGACAAGTTCCTGGCCACCTTCAACTCCTTCGCCATCAAGGGCAAAATCGTCCAGGCCAAAGAGCTGGCCAAGAAGTATGAGATTTCTGGCGTACCAACCATGATCGTCAACGGTAAGTATCGTTTTGACGTGGGTTCTGCCGGCGGTGCCGAGCAAGCCCTGCAACTGGCCGATAAACTGGTCGACAAAGAGCGAGCGGCTAACAAGGCTGCCGCCAACTAAGCGAAGCACTGCCATGCGCCGCTGGGGAACTGAACGCGTTGTTGGCCTGCATGATCCACGGGTCAACGAACATCACCTGGAATCCACGGGCCTGCCCGCAGACAGTCGTCTGCGCCTGCTCAGTTTTAATATTCAGGTCGGTATCAGTACCGAGCGGTATCGGCACTACCTGACCCGGGGCTGGCAACACTTGTTGCCGCACACCGGGCGTGCCGACAATCTGCAAAAAATCGGCAACCTGCTAGGCGACTTCGACCTGGTCGCCCTGCAAGAAGCCGATGGCGGCAGCCTGCGCTCAGGCTACGTCAATCAAGTCGAGCACCTGGCGCAGCTCGGTGCCTTCCCCTACTGGTATCAACAACTCAACCGCAACCTCGGACGACTCGGCCAGCACAGCAATGGTGTGCTCAGCCGCTTGCGCCCGTGGGCGATTGAAGATCACCCGCTGCCGGGGCCCAAGGGTCGCGGGGCTATCCTGGTGCGCTTTGGCGAAGGTCCGGAGGCGCTGGTGGTGGTCATGATGCATCTGGCGCTGGGCGCTCGCGTGCGCAGCCTGCAACTGGCCTACATCCGCGAATTGATCGGCGGCTATAAACACCAGGTGCTGATGGGCGACATGAACACCCATGCCAGTGACCTGCTGCAAAACTCCCCGTTGCGTGACCTCGGCCTGCTCGCGCCGCAACTGGAAGCGACCTTTCCCAGCTGGCGCCCGCAACGCTGCCTGGACCACATTCTGCTGAGCCCGACAATGACCCTTGAAAAGGTCGAAGTGCTGGCTCAGCCCATTTCCGATCACCTGCCGGTCGCGGTAGAGATTCGTCTGCCGGGTTCGCTCACGGCTGATGCATTGCCCGCGTTGAGTCCTGCCCTTCGCGGATCCCATGAATGAGCGACGAAGCACAGCGCTGGAAAGAGAAATACCTCAAAAGCATCGAACAACAGGAAAAGCTTGAGCGTCGCTGGGATGCCCGACTCGACCTGCTGCGCCGTGGACTGGTGCGCAGCACGCTGGCGGCGGAGGGCACTGACCGCGCTGTCGACCAATGCATGAAAGAGATGCGCGAAGTCGTGCGCACCGATGACATGGACGCCGGCTTGGCGGCCCTGCTGCCGCGACTCGAGAAAGCCGTGCTGGATTCCGAGCAACGCCGGGAAACCCGGGTCAACCAGACCAGCGCCGCACTGACCGCGCTGGTCGCGCAACTTCAATCGCTGCCGCTGCCCCGGGAAGTCAGTCGACCGCTCAAGAGCTTTGCCAAAAAACTCGATGGACGAGTCAGTCAGGCCCGTGAGATGCCGCTGCTGCTCAGTGAACTGAGTGGCCTGCAAGGCAAAGCCTTGAGGCAATTGGAGAACCCCGCCGAACCTGAGCGGCCCGGTTTTCTGCAAAGACTGTTCGGTAGCCACGAAACGGATGAGGAAGTGCCGCAGGTCGTCGCTCCTGCCGTTCACGCATCGGCTGCACAGGCTGTGGAACGGGTGGTCGAGATGGCGCACGCCGATGACGCAGATGAGGAAGAGGAAGAGGACCTGCCGCCAGTCGCACCGCCAGCGGTGCACAGCGTCCACCCCACGGGGGCCACCCCGGAGCTTCAAGAGACTCACGCACCGGCGCCCGCTCCGGAGGTGGTAGCGTTTGTCCCGCCCGTCCTCCAGCCCGACATCGCGCCCGCGCCTGAATCGCCAACACCCTCGAACAGTGAACGGCTGGAAGAGCCCACCCGTCCCCTCCCAGCGCCAGCCATTCAGGTTCAACCAGCCATCAATCCTGATGAACTGACCCGGGCAGCGACAACTATTGATCCGGAGCAAACCGAACACGAGGACATCTTCTACGCCTTGCCTGATTCACCGGAGCCGTCCTACAGCTCTGTCGCCAAGCACATCGAAGACACCCTGCTGGGCTTACTCGACGACCTGACGCTGCCGGAGCGCCACCGTCCACAAGCCGAAGCGATGCGTGATCGCCTTCAACATGGTCTGAACTGGTACGAGCTGATCCCGATCCTCGACGATCTGGCGACGTTGATGCTGGCAATCAACGACAGCGGCCAGCACGAATTCGAAGTCTATCTACAGCAACTCAATGAACGCCTGGAGTCCTTCCAGAGTAATTTGCAGGCGGCCAGCGAAGGCCACGCGGACAACCGTACTGCGGCGCGCCAGATGGACACGCAGATCCGCGAACAAGTCGACGGCTTGCACAGCAGCATGCAGGAAGCGGCAGACCTGGACGACCTGAAACTGGTGCTGGAAAACCACCTTGAAGGCCTGCTCGGCACCATGGATAGCCACCAGAAGCAGCGCGACGAGCGCGAGCAGGAAGTGGCTGCGCGGTTGCACAGCCTGGCCGAACGGGTCGCGCACATGGAACAGGAAGCCCAGGGCTACCGTGAACACCTTGAAGAACAACGCCAGAAAGCGCTGATCGATCCGCTCACCGGCCTGCCCAATCGCGCCGCCTGGAGCGAACGCCTGGACCACGAGATCGGTCAATGGCAGCGGCACGGCAATACCCTGTTGCTGGCCATGCTGGATCTCGATCACTTCAAAAGAATTAACGACAACTACGGCCACCTGGCGGGCGACAAGGTGCTGAAGATCATCGCCAATGTTTTGCGCAAGCGCCTGCGCGGGACGGATTTCATCGCGAGATTTGGTGGTGAAGAATTTGTGCTCCTGATGCCCGGCACGGTGCCGGCAGTCGGTGCAAAACTGCTGGAAACCTTGCGCGCCGCAATCGAAGCCTGCCCTTTCCACTTCAAGGGTGAGCGGGTCACCATCACAATTTCCATGGGCCTGACGGCGCTCAAACCCGGAGAACATAGCGATATGGCGCTGAAAAGAGCCGATCAGGCACTGTACCGCGCCAAAAACGCCGGACGTAATCGGGTGGAGGCTGGTTGAGGGCCAATTGTTCCATTTTATTTAAAACCGGGCTTTTGCCGTCGGCGCGCAAGGCAGTACGTTACACTGTTGCATTACTGTCTTGCGTGTACGCCTCCTGCCATGAAATTTCTTGCTCTCATTGTGTCGCTGCTGCTGTTGGCCGCCTGTTCCAGCGGCCCGCGTATCGACACCAGCCACCCTTCGTCCAACTACGACAGCCGCATCCAGTTCGTGGTGGTGCATTACACCAGTGCCTCGCTGGAGCGCTCGCTGCAACTGCTGACCCACGGCGAAGTCAGCAGTCATTACCTGATTGGCGACGACAAGGGCGCCACCATCTATAAGCTGATGGACGAGAATTTTCGCGCCTGGCACGCGGGCGAAAGCGAATGGGAAGGAAGGACCTGGCTGAACTCCAGCTCCATCGGCATCGAGATCGTCAACCCGGGCTTCAAAGACACCCCCACCGGTCGCCTCTGGTATCCCTACAGTGAAGACCAGGTCAAATCGTTGATCGTCCTGCTCAAGGACATCAGCAAGCGTTACAACATCAATCCCCACGCCATCATCGGCCATAGCGATATCGCGCCGCTGCGCAAACTCGATCCCGGCCCGCTGTTCCCCTGGAAACGCCTGGCCGCCGAAGGCCTGGGTGTCTGGCCAAACGAGCAGGCCGTGGCACGCCAGCAGGCCCAGTTCGCGATACAACTGCCGAGCATCAGCTGGTTTCAGGGGCAACTGGCCAGACTGGGTTACGCCACGCCTCAAACCGGTGAACTGGACGTAGCGACGCGTCATGTGTTGGCGGCTTTTCAGATGCATTTCCGCCCTTCCCGCTTCGACGGCACGCCTGACGCTGAATCCGCGGCGATCCTGCAGGTCCTGAATCAGACAAAATAATGGCGCCCGTCTGACGGTTAGAGCTTTTTCCCTAATAGCAGCTATAACTCATTGGTAATTCTTCGGATATCAATAATGGCTGCCGCACGAGAGACCCTCCGTAGCTGGTTCTATCGCCCCTGGTTTCTGGCGATACTGGCTGCTGCCCTCAGCGCAACTATCTTGATGGCCGGCAGCCTGTTTGTGGCGATGCACCAGGTTGAACAGAACGAAAGCGAAGAAATGAATGCTCAGGGCGAGCGCTTCCTTGCCCGCCTGGAGCAATTGTTCGGGCAACTGCGCGAAAGCCTCGATGACCTGGAAGCCCAGCCGCTTCGAGGCTGCGATCCTGAAATGATCGCCACCTTGCAACAGGTCAGCTTCAACTACCGTTTCGTCTACGAGGCGGCCTACATCGATGCATCCCGCCTGTGCTCCAACCGTCCTCGCCAGGAAGGGCTTTCGCTGCTGCGCCCTCCCGACATCCGGGGCCCCACCTACAGCTACTGGCTGAACACCACCACCGAACCCGATGAAAACCGTGCTGCGCTGATGCTCGGCAGAGGCAACTTTCGGGTGGCGACGTCTCGCGGGCATTTGACGGACATGGTCGACCTGACGCCCGGAAGCAGCCTGCTGGTGGTGCTCGACCACGGCACTCGCGCCATTCCCGTATTGGGTGCTGCCCAAGTCTGGCCACCGACCGAATCCTGGGCACCCAAAAGCCGCGACGCACTGCAAGTCACGCAAACCCGCTTGATCTACCGCATGCCGACCAACAACCCTGAATACCAACTGGTATTGATCACGCCACGCACAGGCATCCACGTGCCGGCGGTGTGGTGGTGGCTGCTGCCGGCCAGTCTGGTGCTTGGGATCATTGTCGGCTTCCTGGTGTTTCTGCTGGTGCGCCAGCGCCAGTCACTGGATGCCGAATTGCATGGCGCCATACGCCGGGGTGAGTTGCAGGTGTTGTATCAACCGATTTTCGATCTCGACAGCCGCAACTGTGTCGGCGCCGAAGCGTTGCTGCGTTGGCGCAGGCCCGATGGCACGTTGACCAGCCCCGACCTGTTTATTCCGATGGCGGAAAATACCGGCCAGATCAGGCAGATGACCGATTTCGTCCTGCAGCGCCTGCTCGAACAATTGGGGCAACTGCTGCGTGCCAACCCGCAACTGTACATCTCGGTCAACCTGGCAGCGTGTGATGTGATGGTGCCGCGAATCGGCCAGGTGATGGCCCGCCTGCTGACGTTGCACCGTGTCGCGGCCAAGCAGATTGCCTTCGAGGTGACCGAACGGGGATTGATCGATGTGGTGGTGGCCAGGGAAAACCTGCAAGCGTTACGCGATGTCGGGCATCAAGTGCTGATCGATGATTTTGGCACCGGCTATTGCAGCCTCGCCTACTTGCAAACCCTGCCGGTGGACTGCCTGAAGATCGACAAGGCGTTTATCGATGCACTGGGCCATGACGCCGCCAGCAGTGGCGTGGCACCGCACATCATCCACATGGCTCAAGCGCTGCAACTCAAAGTGATTGCCGAGGGCATCGAGCATGAAGCGCAGGCAACGTTTCTAAGCAGCGAAGGCGTGAAGTTCGGTCAAGGCTGGCTGTTCGCTCATGCCTTGAGCTCCGTGCAGTTCATCGAACTGATTACCCGCGGCCGCCGAGTGAAAGGCCGGCGCCTTGATGACGAGGCGTGACAGCGCCTTACACTGCCAACGCCATGTAGAACTGCGTACCCTGCCCCGGCCGCGAATAGACGCCCATCCGCCCGCCGTGCAGTTGCACGATTTCCTTGCACAGCGCCAGGCCAAGCCCCGCACCGCCCTTCTTGCGGCCGACCTGGACAAAGGGCTCGAAGATTCGCCCTTGCTGGCCATAGGCAATCCCTTCGCCGTTGTCCTCGACACTGATAATCACCCGCTCGCCATGACGCCGGGCCTGCAACCGGATCAGCCCTTCCCGCGCGGTATGGCGCAAAGCGTTGTCGATCAAGTTGTCGAGCACCCGGTCCAGCTGCGGTTGATCGGCCTGCAATCGGGGCAACGGCCCTTGCACCTCTATGCGCAATTCGATGCCCTGCTCGGTCGCCGCCTCGGCAAAGCGGGCATGTGCCTGCGTCAACAGTTCCTCGATGGAGCATGGGGCCAGGGTCAGCTTCTGCAAGCCGTTCTGGTAGCGAGAGAAATTCAGCAGGTCATTGATCAACTGCATCAAGCGCTGCATTTCTTCATTGACCGTATCCAGCAGGTCGGCCTCGCGGGAATCCTGCGGAAATTTTGCCCGTTCACGGAACAGACCGAATGCCATGTGCATGCCGGTCACTGGCGTTCGCAATTCATGGGAAGCGCGCAAGACAAACTCGCTGCGCACCCGTTCAAACGCCCGCTGTTCGGTCACGTCATGCAGCACCATCACCGCACCGAGGATGTGCCCTTGAGTATGGATAACCGGCGTCAGGCTGTAGGTCAGCAACCTCGATTCACCATCGACCTCGATACTCAGGTCTTCCGGCGCACGCTCCAGCGTGCCGCCGCGCAGCACCAGTTGCAGCTGTTCGTCCAGCTCGGGTCGCTCAAGGGCCGCGCCCAGCCCTTGGCCAAGGCGATCGGTGTCCCAACCCAACTGGCGCTGAGCCACCGGATTGAGATGCTCGAGATGGCCGTCGCGATCGATCATCAACAAGCCGTCGTCGATACTGTCGAGCACCGCTTGCAGGCGTTGTTGACCGGCGAGCAGTTCATCGATGTTGGTGGCCTGATGCTCACGCAATGCCTCGGCCATGATCCCGAAGCGCTTGGTCAGCAGGTTCAATTCCACGGCGGACGAAACCGGCAGGGTCACCTCGAAATTGCCTTGGCCAATATTATCGGCGGCCTGCGCCAAGGCTTCGATCGGTCCGCCAAAACGCCTGGCAATCGCGTGGGCCGTCACGAAGCCGATGATCAGTACCGCCAACCCCACCAAACCGAGCAGGCCCGCCACCAGCAACGCGCGCTCCCGGGACTGACGTTCGGTGGTGTTGATGTCATCCAGCGCGCGCTTGTGCTCTGAGAGCAGACCGTTGCGCACGGTGTTGAATTTTTCCGTGAGGGCTTCGTTGCCATTGAGTACCTTGGTGGGCTCAGCGGCCTGACCGTAGGCCTGAACAAACTCCAGATAATCAACCTTGGCCTGTTTGAACCCGTACTGACCGCCATTGCCGGATTGCTCAAGGGCAATGCCTTCGTCGAGCAACTGCAGGTAGTGCTGCCTGGACGCCTCGAACCCAGCGGGATCAGGCTTTTCGTTGACCATGATCATCAATTGATCGCCGAGGGTCTGGCGTAATTTCAATCCCAGGTCGAGCGTGACGAAATTGTTGCGAACGAGCGCTTCCTGGGACCCGGCCATCTGCATCACGCTGACCAGCCCGAGCAAGAGCCCGAGCAGTGCCACGGTGATCAGTGCAGAAATACTCAGGAACAGCCGAGTACGCAGCTTCATCGCCAATTTCATCGGTGGCAGCTCACAAGTTGTATTGCTTGCGTTTGCGGTACAGGGTCGAGGCATCAATGCCCAAGGTCTTGGCCGCTTGATCCAGTGTATCCGCCGTGGCGAGTACAGCACCGATGTGGGCTTTTTCCAGTTCGTCCAGGCTCAACGCCGCGCCGATGCGTGGCGCGTTGTTGATCGGGGTTTCGGCCATGCCCAAATGGCTGATCTCAACCCGTTCCTGTGGACAAATAATGCTCGCCCGCTCCACCACGTTACGCAGTTCGCGGATGTTGCCAGGCCAGCGATAACCCAGCAGCGCCTCGCGGGCCTCATCGCTGAAGGCCCGGGCCGGGCGCGCGTATTCCTTGACGAAGCGAGCGAGGAAACGGTCGGCCAGATTCAGGATGTCTTCACGGCGTTCGCGCAGCGGCGGCAGGTGCAACGTGATGACGTTCAGGCGATAGAGCAAGTCTTCGCGGAAGCGGCCGTCGCGCACCATGTCTTCAAGGTTCAGGTTAGTCGCCGCGAGAATACGTACATCGGCGCGGCGGGTCACCGGATCCCCTACCCGCTCGTATTCCTTGTCTTGAATGAACCGCAGTAACTTGGGCTGCAACGTCAGCGGAAAATCGCCGATCTCGTCGAGAAACAACGTACCGCCGTCGGCCTGATTGACCCGGCCCAATGTACTTTCGCTGGCACCGGTAAAGGCGCCACGGCTGTGGCCGAACAGTTCGCTTTCCATGAGTTCAGCGGTGAGGGACGGGCAGTTGATCGTGACGCAGGACTTCTTCTGACGCTTGCTCCAGCCGTGAATCGCCTGGGACAGCTCACCTTTACCGGTGCCGGACTCACCCAGGATCAGAATGTTGGCATCGGTCCCGGCCACCTGGCGGGCGGTTTCGAGCACCACTTTCATCGCCGGGCTGTGGGAGTCCAGGCCATCCTTGGGTTTACGCACTTCGCCTTCAAGGGCTTCCAGGCGAGCCGACAGTTGCCGCACCTCCAACTGCTTGGCGGTGGCCAGGCGCAATTGATCAGGGCTGCATGGCTTGACGAGGTAATCGGCGGCGCCCGCCTGAATCGCATCGACCGCAGTGTCCACAGCCGAATGCGCGGTGACGATTACCACACGCATCCAGGGCGCCTGAATACGCATCTGCGCCAGCACATCCAGGCCATTGTCCTCACCCAGGCGCAAATCCAGAAAGCACAGGTCGAACACCTGACGCTGCAACAAGGCATCGGCCTGAGCTGCGCTGTTCGCGGTAGAGACGCTGTAGCCCTCGTCTTCGAGGCAATAGCGGAAGGTTCGCAGGATAGCGGACTCATCGTCTACCAACAGAATGCGGCCTTGATGCACCGTGGCTGATTCCATGTTCCTGCGCTCCTTTAATGATTGATCTTGGTTAGTCCCGGATAAATCGGGCAAGTTGCATGGTCGATTCTGATCCATTCCAGCACCGGCAGGGTAGCTATCTACGGTCCGCCTACCTAATACGCTGATTTTCATGGTTTTTTATCAAAACACTGCCTGTTTGGCGGTTACCCACCTTCCTTTCTGACATCTGCGCCTGTCGCTCAATTCAAAAATATTCAAAGTGCCCACGAAATTATCGTGCATTTCGCACGACCCTGAAGGGGTCATCGTGCAGGATGCGTCGCAAACGATTTTCATAAAGTTGTTAACTAATTGATTTTATTGGTTTTTATTCGCACAAAAAAGCTGGCATGCAGGCTGCAATGGTCTGGGTAATCAGGGCGTTTATCTCTATGCCCACCAACAAGATCACCACCAAAGTGGGAGGAGCTTCAGGATGAATCGCTACCGTGCCGCCCAACTGCGAATCTCGCCACTGCATATCCAGCAAGGCTTGTTTGCTGTTCTGGCCTTGCTGATCACTTTGATCGCCGGCCAACAGTTCTTGCGCTGGGAGCAGAGCCAGCAGCCAGTGGCGCCGCACGTATCGATTCAACATGCAGCCCAAACCCACTTCAGCGCCGCCAGCAGCAGTCAGGCCGACCTCACCCCGATGCGGATGATGGACGTTGACCAGGCGCAGCCTCTGGACGAGATGCCTCATCAGGAGCGCTGGGTGTTCTAAGTAATCGAACTTGGCGTGCGGTCTGCGCCGGGACAAGCACCACAAGCGACACCTCTAAATAATGAAGCGTAAGGAGAATCACCATGTTGAGCTGGGCAATCACCTTCTTGATCATTGCCATCATCGCTGCAGTACTGGGCTTCGGTGGTATCGCGGGCACCGCCACGGGTATCGCCAAGATTCTCTTTGTCGTGTTCCTGGTGATGTTCATTGCTTCCTTCTTCTTTGGCCGTCGCGGCCGAGGCTGAACATGAGCGTTTTGTACAAGACACTGGCAGCCGCCCTGCTTCTGGGCGGTAGTGCCATGGCGCTGGCGGCCAATGACGGCCAAATGCGGGCCAATGAGCTAATCACTTCCGACCCGCAGTACCGTGAAACGTGGCAAGGCGTGGTGAAGAAGGAAGAACGCCTGCCGGAATGGGTAATGAACCTGTCCGGCGATGCCGAGCAAATGAATGCTGTCGAGGAAGATCACCACAAGTATCTGGTCGGGCCGCTGTGTGAATCACAACCCACATGCCTGAACGAGCGCCTGATCGTGGCTTTCAGTTTCGACAAGGAAGATGCCTACGCCATGCTGGTCGAAGTGCCCGCAGGACTGCCGGCCGACAAATCGCCCAAGCGACATGCCAGCTACCGCTTCCTCGGCAAACCCGACCAGGGCATGCAGGACCTGTTGATGGAACAACTGAAAAAAGATCCGAACTGGTACTGAATTTGTCATGTGAAAGAAGCACCCTGCTTCTCTCTACTGCGCTACCCGAGGAAGGTAGACGCATGACCATGGGGCCGGGACGTTCTGACTGTTACAGGGTCGGAGTGACCTACGGGTACAGGGAGTACCTGCGCAAGGGCCGGGTCAGGCAAAAGCTGCGACGCAAATTCGCCGGGTCATAGGACTCGACGAATTTGCGGAGAGCTTCATTCGCGAAAAAGCAGCGTTTCAGAGCGCATCGCTCATTTATCCCTATGCCACTTCCGCTACATCCCCGCCAAAAACATTTCGCGGTGTTTCTTCGTGACCGTATATCGAGAAAGCCGTCTGCAAACGACTGCGATTTTTCGCAGCTAAACGTAGGTTTTTTCTGAAGTTTTAACCCTGAATCCTCCACTCAAAAAACAACCAACCTCCTCTGGAATGGCCGGTTCACGGCACTTATGCCTGCCGAAATGTCGTATTCGAACCGGTTGGGACGCCAGTTTCATTTGGAAAAGCTCATGCCGATTCGGCATAGGGTAGGCGTTTACGGCATTAGACGTCGCTTCCTTGCATCGGAATAGTTGCGCCTTTTTTCGCCTGCCAGAGAGCCACTAACAAGCGCTCCGGGGCTCCTTATACGGGGGCAGATGCACGCACTTTTCGCCACAAGCGAACCAGTGACTGCGTCTGCCTGAGTCAAACGCAAGTAAGGGTAATGATATGAAGAAGGCAAAGCTTAGCCTCGCCTGGCAGATCCTCATCGGTCTGGTATTGGGGATTGCAATCGGTGCGCTGCTCAACCATTTCAGTGCCGAAAAAGCCTGGTGGATCAGCAACGTCCTGCAACCGGCAGGCGATATCTTTATCCGTCTGATCAAGATGATCGTGATCCCGATCGTGATCTCTTCGCTGGTCGTCGGCATCGCTGGTGTCGGTGACGCCAAGAAACTCGGGCGCATTGGTCTGAAGACCATCATCTACTTCGAGATCGTTACCACCATCGCCATCCTGGTCGGTCTGGTGTTAGCCAACGTGGTCCATCCGGGCACCGGCATCGACATGAGCACCCTGGGTACCGTGGATATTTCCAAGTACCAGGCGACTGCCGCCGAGGTTCAGCATGAACACGCGTTCATCGAAACCATCCTCAACCTGATCCCGTCGAACATCTTCGCGGCCATGGCCCGCGGCGAAATGCTGCCGATCATCTTCTTCTCCGTATTGTTCGGCCTCGGTCTGTCGAGCCTTCAATCGGACCTGCGCGAGCCGCTGGTGAAGATGTTCCAGGGCGTCTCGGAAAGCATGTTCAAGGTCACTCACATGATCATGAACTACGCCCCGATCGGCGTATTCGCACTGATCGCGGTGACCGTGGCCAACTTCGGCTTCGCTTCCCTGCTGCCGCTGGCCAAGCTGGTGGTGCTGGTGTACTTCGCCATCGCCTTCTTTGCCTTTGTGGTGCTGGGGCTGATCGCCAAGATGTTCGGTTTCTCGGTGATCAAGCTGATGCGCATCTTCAAGGATGAGCTGGTGCTGGCCTACTCCACCGCCAGCTCCGAAACCGTGCTGCCGCGCGTGATCGAGAAGATGGAAGCCTACGGCGCGCCGAAAGCCATTTGCAGCTTCGTGGTACCGACCGGCTACTCGTTCAACCTCGACGGTTCGACCCTGTACCAGAGCATCGCGGCGATCTTCATTGCCCAGCTGTACGGCATCGACCTGTCGATCAGCCAGCAATTGCTGCTGGTGCTGACCCTGATGGTCACCTCCAAAGGCATCGCCGGTGTACCGGGCGTGTCCTTCGTGGTGCTGCTGGCCACTTTGGGCAGCGTCGGCATTCCATTGGAAGGCCTGGCATTCATCGCCGGTGTCGACCGCATCATGGACATGGCCCGTACCGCATTGAACGTGATCGGTAACGCACTGGCCGTGCTGGTCATCTCGCGCTGGGAAGGCATGTACGACGACGCCAAGGGTCAGCGCTACTGGAACTCCCTGCCGCACTGGCGCAGCAAGGAAAAGCTGCCAGCTGGCGAGATTTCCAAAAACTAAAGCAAAACCTTGTAGGAGCGGGCTTGCTCGCGAAGAGGCCGGCACATTCAACATCTCTGTTGATTGACACACCGCCTTCGCGAGCAAGCCCGCTCCCACATTAAATTGGTGCAAGTCGTACTAAACAAACCCCGGAGAAATCCGGGGTTTGTCGTTTCTGGCTACCCCGCTATCATTCGCCGCATATTCCGGGGGATTTGACTGATGCTTAATGGCCTGTGGCTTGGCTTCTTCATCGTGGCTGCCGTTTCGGCGCTGGTGCAATGGCTGATCGGCGGTAACGCCGGGATCTTCGCGGCGATGGTGGAGAGTATTTTCGCCATGGCCAAGCTATCGGTCGAAGTCATGGTCCTGCTGTTCGGCACCCTGACCCTGTGGTTGGGCTTTCTGCGCATCGCCGAGAAAGCCGGGATCGTCGAATGGCTGGCCAAGGCATTGGGCCCGTTGTTCCTGCGCCTGATGCCGGAAGTGCCGGCAGGCCATCCAGCCATCGGCCTGATCACCCTGAACTTCGCCGCCAACGGCCTGGGCCTGGACAACGCCGCCACACCGATCGGCCTCAAGGCGATGAAGGCGCTTCAAGAGCTCAACCCCAGTGCGACGATCGCCAGCAACGCGCAGATCCTGTTCCTGGTGCTCAACGCTTCCTCCCTGACCCTGCTGCCGGTGACGATCTTCATGTACCGCGCCCAGCAAGGTGCGCCGGACCCGACGCTGGTGTTCCTGCCGATCCTGCTCGCCACCAGTTGCTCGACCATCGTCGGCTTCCTGTCGGTCGCGTTCATGCAGCGGCTGCGCATCTGGGACCCGGTGGTGCTCGCGTACCTGATTCCCGGTGCCCTCGCCCTCGGTGGCTTCATGGCGCTGCTGGCGACGCTCTCAGCCACCGCGCTGGCAGGCCTGTCATCGATCCTCGGTAACCTGACGCTGTTCGGGCTGATCATGCTGTTTCTGATCATCGGCGCGCTGCGCAAAGTGAAGGTCTACGAAGCATTCGTCGAAGGCGCCAAGGAAGGCTTCGACGTGGCCAAGAACCTGCTGCCGTACCTGGTGGCGATGCTCTGTGCGGTGGGCGTACTTCGCGCGTCCGGCGCGCTGGACTTTGGTCTGGACGGGATTCGGCACCTGGTGGAGTGGGCCGGTTGGGACACCCGCTTCGTCGACGCGTTGCCGACGGCGATGGTCAAACCGTTCTCCGGCAGCGCCGCACGGGCGATGCTGATCGAAACCATGAAAACGTCGGGCGTAGACAGCTTCCCGGCGCTGGTGGCGGCCACGGTCCAGGGCAGCACCGAAACCACGTTCTATGTGTTGGCGGTGTACTTTGGCGCGGTGGGCATCCAGCGCGCGCGGCATGCGGTGGGGTGTGCGTTGCTGGCGGAACTGGCCGGTGTGCTGGGCGCCATCGGGGTGTGCTACTGGTTCTTCGGCTGACCGAGATCCCTGTGGGAGCGGGCTTGCTCGCGAAGGCGTAGTGTCAGACAACCTCAGCGTTGAATGACAAACCGCTTTCGCGAGCAAGCCCGCTCCTACATTGGGTCCGTGTCGGGTTTAAGGTCTTGCCGGCAGTTCGACCTTCTGCCCTTGCTCAACCGCCCAGTTCACCACCTGCGCCGTCAATTGATCGCTCGCCTGACCAAACCCCGCGACCACTGCGGGGACTTTCACATCGCTCAGAGGCTGACGCACTTCGAAGCGGCGGCTGGCGAGGATGCGCTGGTCGTAACCGCGCACCAGCAGAGCATCCAGGCTTACGACCACCGTGGCGGTCGTGCCCTGATACTCGGTCTGAAACGCCTGCAAATGCCCGCCCAGCTCCAGGTCCGCCTGGAAAATGCTGTCATCGGTGCTCAGCAGCGGCACCCGCCCATCACGCTGAAAACCATCGAGCAGACGATTGCGCAGCAGCACCGGCGCCGGATCGCTCCAACGCGAGCCCTTATAGCTGCTGATCACATCACCTTGCGGGATCACCGCGATGTTCGGGCCGTCCAGTGCGTTGCTGGCCTGGAGTTTGGTCAGGCGCAGCGACCAGCGTTGCGGCGTGCCATGACTGGCCGACGCGTTGCTCTGGGCCGACGGCAATCGATAGACATCGAACGGCTCGGGCTTGGGCAGGATCGAGCACGAACTGATCAGCGTGAAGCCGGCGAGGAGGGCGATACGAGTCAGCTTCATGGCGTGAATTCCTTGTTCTTGTCACTGCCCAGCAGGTAACCGCTGGGGTTTTCCTCGAGGCGTTGAGAGATGGCGCGCAACGAGGTCAGGGTTTCACGCAACTCGCGCACCGCCGGGGCCAGGCCATTGAGGCCCTGCATGCCGCTGTTGAGCGAGTCCTGATTGGTGGCGAGCAACTTGTTGATCGTCGCGGTGCTCTGCTGCAGCGACTTCATCGCCTGCTCGGCGCTGCCCAACGCGTCCTTGCCATGCTCATTGAGCAGGCCGTTGGCATTGCGCATCAGCGCCGTGGTCTGCTCCAGCATGTTGTTGGCCTGCTTGCCCACCGACGCCAGTTGCTGCATCGCTTGACGGATATCGCCGCGCTGATCGGCAATCGCCCCGGTGGTTTGTTCCAGGTGCTCCAGGGTGTTGCTGATGCGCTCGACGTTTTCCGTGGAGAACAACAGGTTGGCGTTTTGCATCAGCGTGTTCACGCCGGCCATCAGGTCGTTGCTGTCATTGAGCAGGCGCGCGATGGGCGAGGGTGACGCGACGATGGTCGGCAGGTTGCCGTCCTTGCCCTTGAGAGCCGGGCTCTGCGGAGTGCCGCCGCTGAGCTGGATGATCGAAGTCCCGGTGACGCCGGTCAGTGCCAGTTTGGCCTGGGTATCTTCCTTGACCGGGGTGTCACCGCCCAGACGAATCCGCGCCAGCACCCGGCGCGGGTCTTTCGGGTCCAGGCGCAATGTCACCACGTCGCCGACCTTGATCCCGCTGTACTGCACCGAACTGCCTTTGGACAGGCCGCTGACCGCCTCGTTGAAGACCACTTCGTAATCCTTGAACTCGGTGTCGACGCTGGACTTGGCCAGCCACAGGCCGAAGAGCAGGGCGCCCGCCACCACAATCACGGTGAACAGGCCGATCAATACATGATGGGCTCGGGTTTCCATGTCAGACCTCGTTCAACTGTTGAGCGGCCGTCAGCGCCGCGCGGCCGCGAGGGCCATGGAAGTATTCGTGAATCCACGCGTCGTCGGTTTCCGACACCTTGTCGATGGCGTCCGCCACCAGCACTTTCTTCTGCGCCAGCACCGCCACCCGGTCGGTGATGGTGTAGAGCGTGTCGAGGTCGTGGGTCACCAGGAACACACTCAGGCCCAGCGCATCGCGCAGGGTCAGGATCAATTGATCGAACGCCGCCGCGCCAATCGGGTCGAGGCCGGCCGTGGGTTCGTCGAGAAACAGGATGTCCGGGTCCAGCGCCAACGCCCGGGCCAGCGCGGCACGCTTGATCATGCCGCCGGACAGCGAAGCGGGGTACTTGTCGGCGGCCGACAGCGGCAGCCCGGCCAGCGCCAGTTTGACCGCCGCCAGGTGCTCGGCGTCTTCACGGCTCAGGCCGGCGTGTTCGATCAAGGGCAGGGCAACGTTTTCGGTCACGGTCAGCGAAGAGAACAGGGCACCTTGCTGGAATAGCACACCAAAACGCCGTTCAATCTTCGAGCGCTCCTGCTCGGACAAGGTTGGCAGGTTTTTACCGAAAACCTTCACGTCCCCTTCATTGGGCCGACGCAGGCCGACAATGCTGCGCAGCAGCACCGATTTACCGCTGCCGGAACCGCCGACCACGGCGAGAATTTCACCTTTGTACAAATCGAGGTCGAGGTTTTCGTGCACGCTTTGACTGCCGAAGCGATTGCACAGCCCACGGACTTCGATCACCGCCTCGGAAGGCGCTCGGGGTAAACGACTCACCAGCCCATCTCCATGAAAAACAGCGCAGCCACGGCGTCGAGCACGATCACCACGAAAATCGACTGGACCACGCTGGACGTGGTGTGCGCACCGACCGACTCGGCGCTGCCGCTGACTTTGAACCCTTCAAGACAGCCAATCGAGGCGATCAGGAACGCGAAAATCGGTGCTTTGACGATCCCCACCAGAAAATGCTGAACCCCGATGTCCGATTGCAGCAGCGAAAGGAACATCGCCGGCGAAATATCCAGCGACACCGCACAGACCACGCCGCCGCCAATAATCCCCGAGAGCATCGCCAGAAAGGTCAGCATCGGCAAGGCGACCAGCAATGCCAAGACACGCGGCACCACCAGCAATTCCATCGGGTCGAGGCCCAAGGTGCGGATGGCGTCGATTTCTTCGTTGGCCTTCATAGAACCGATCTGCGCAGTGAACGCACTGGCCGTGCGCCCGGCCATCAGGATCGCCGTCAACAGCACCGCGAATTCACGCAGGAAGGAAAACGCCACCAGGTCCACGGTGAATACCGTGGCACCGAAACTGGCCAACACCGTCGCCCCGAGAAATGCCACCACTGCGCCCACCAAAAAGGTCAGCAGGGCGACGATGGGGGCGGCATCAAGGCCGGTTTGTTCGATGTGCGCGACCATCGGCGTGATGCGCCAACGCTTGGGTTGAAACAGGCCGCGGGCGATGGTTTCGATAATCAGCCCGACGAAACCCAGCAGTTGCAGGGTGTCCTGCCAAACCGCGTCCACCGCGCGACCAATGCGGGTCAGCAATTGAATGCTGACGCTGATTTCCGGCTCCTTGATCGGCACACAGAAATCGGTCATCGAGCGGTAGATGGTCTGCAGCAGGGCGCGATCGGCGGTGGACAGGGTGCAATCGGGGTGTTCGGCGGATCGGCCGAGGCGCTCGGTCCCCAACAGCTCGACCAGCAACGAGGCACCGGCGGTGTCGAGAGCACCGAGACTGTTGAGATCGATGTGGGTGTTGTCGTCGTATTGACCGCGAAGCTTTTCGCACAAGGTCTTGAGATCGGCGTAATGGGCAAGCGTCCAGTCACCCGTCACCCGCAGCTGAGCAGGGGAGTGAGAGGCGTCCAGTTGGGCATTACCGGCCATTGTGCTGCTGGTCATAAGCTCCGTGCTTGTTCGGTTAATACACAGAGCTACGTAATAGCATGAACCGCGCTACTTTTCTTTGGTCGGTGTGCTGTCCGTGACGATGAAGCGCAGCACGCCGATGACCTGGCCGTCTTCGGTCAATACCCGAACCTGCCATTTGCCCGCCGGGTTGCCCGGGAAGTTCTGTTTGTGGGTCCAGGCGCGGTAGCCTTCCTTGCGTCCACCATGGATATCCAGCGGGATGCGGTCGACCTCTTTGCCGTTGAACTGCCACACGTGATAAATCCGCTCATCCAGGCCGCGCGGGGCGTTGATCGCGGTGTAGGCATACAACCCGCCGCCACGAATCTGCTCGGCCGTGACTTCATCCAGGCTTTTGCCGGGGGTGCGGTCCTGCATTTGCGTGCTGATTGCCACATCAGTCATCCACAGGGTCGCCGGCGGCACCCACGAGCGCAGGACCCAACCGAGGGCGCCGATGCCCAGGGTGATACTGAGGATCGCCAAAGCGTTGCGCACGGTGCGGATCGGGAAGATCGACGCCAGGCTCGGGAACGACAGCAGCACGGCGATCCCCAGCGCCAGTTTGAAACTCTGGGACGTGGTGAGGTGCATGATGACGGGCAGGGCGGTCAGCAATGCCGCGAACAGCGTCAGGGTATGCAGCGCCAGGAACGCCCAGCGCCGGGGCGCCAGCCATTTGTAGTACAGCGGGTCGATGATGGAAATCAGCGCGGCGATGCTCAACAGCCCGGTGAAAAACAACTGGCCGCTGTTCCAGGTGGTGGTGATGAAAAAGAACGGCAGGACGAAGAACAGGCTTTCCTGGTGAATCATCTGCGTGGCGTAGCGCAGCAGGGGCTGGGGAATTTCGCGCTTGAAGATTTTGGCAAACAGCTTGGTGAGGCTGTTTTCCAGCATCAGCCAGACCCAGCTGAACACCATGATGATGGTGATCCAGGTCGCCAGGCCTTGTTGGCGATCAACCAGAATGAAGCTGCCGACACCGGAGATGAAACCACCGAGCGCGATGACCCCAGGATAGCGCTTCATCAATTCCAGGATGCGCTGGACGTATTGGGTCAGGATCGGCATTCGGCGGTTCACATTCGTCGTAGGAAATATCCTCGACAGGTTACCCCCCGTGCGCCCCCGTGGCGAGGGGGCTTGCCCCCGTTGGGTCGCGAAGCGGCCCCTCTTTATTATCTGCGATGAAACCGCCAGCCCAATAGTCCGAGCACCAGCAGCCCCAACACCCCGGCAATCACCCACATCACCTGGTCATCCCCCATCAGCGGCTTCTCGATCCGCAAATACCCGGGCTGCAGCAGCAACTCACGCAACGCCTTGTTCGCTTCCTCCAGCGTCACGCCCTGCAGTTCCCTCGCCGGATCGGCGAAGCGCCCGTCCTCATAGTCGCCCAGGGCACTCCAGTAATAATCCGCCAGCGCGCTATTGCCTTGCACGGCCCAGGCCTGCCGGGCGATGGCCGCCTGCTTGAGACGGTTGAAGGTGTCGGCGTCGAGACCGTCCTTGAGCAGTTGCGCTTTCAACTCCTCAAGGACTTGCTCCGCCTGGGGCACATCGTCGCGCTCAAGGTCGGCGTTGAGGCTCATGAAGCCCACACCGCCAAACAGCTCACGCTCCGCCGAAGGCCCGTAAGACAAGCCGTGGACCAGACGCATCTGGCGATAAAGCGCCCAGTCCAGATAGTCCTTGAGCAGATCGAACGTCTCGTCGTGCTCATCCTCCAGCACCGGTTCCGGCACCAGCCAGTGCAACTTGGCACCATCGCCGACGAAGCCGCTGCTCAGCGTGCGCTCATGGGCGGCACTGGCGCGAATTTCCGGCAGGGGCAAGTGTTCGCTCGGGTCGACCGCCACCAGCTCACCCCAGGCCCGTTCCAGATAGGCCGGCAGCAAGCGGTCAAGGTCGCCGACCATGATCAGGGTCATGTTGTTGGGCGCGTACCAGAGCTTGCGCACCTTCTCCAGTTGTTCACGGGTCAGGTGATCGACTTCGGCGCGCTGTGGGCATTTGAGGCCCAGTTCCACCGCCAGCTGATTACTGGCCGTGTGGCCGAGGTCCTGGCGATCCAGCCACCGTTGCAGGCGAGTGTAATGACCACCGTCTTCGCGCTCGACCACTTGCTTGGCGGCGTTGATGGCGTTGTCGTCGATGCGGGTCTGGGTCAGCAACGCCAGCAACAGGTCGAGGACCTTGCGCTGGTTTTTTGCCGGGGCTTCGATGACGAACGTGGTGTCGGCGTTGCTGGTGTAAGCATTCCACTCACCTCCCAGCGCCTGCATGCGCTCCTCCAGCCCCCCTTCGCCGGTGGCGTCGATGCCGCTGAACAACAAGTGTTCGAGCAGATGGGGCAGTTCTTTGTCGGCGCAGTTGAAATCATCCAGGCCAACGCCGACGACCAGGCGAATCGCCACATGCCCGCGGTCAGCGCCCGGTTTGAGCAGCAATTGCAGACCATTGGGCAGCGTATAGCCCTCGACCTGAAACCGATCCAGGGCAAACGAAGGAAATGAACCGAGCAGCAAACAGGCGAACAACAAACAACGCATAACAGGTTTCCATACGGCTGATTGGAGATCCGTGTCGCTTTCCGGGCAGCCATCGCGAGCAGGCTCGCGCCCACGGTTTCACCGAAGCTCCAGTGTGGGAGCGAGCCTGCTCGCGATGCTTTTAAGCCGGAACCCATGTAACTGACTGACCACACAGCCAGACGTTCAAGGCGAATGCGTGATGTCCGCCAAATCGTCGACCGACAACGCGCCCGTGTCGGACGTCTCCAGCACCACATACGCGCTGCTGCAAAACAGCGAATTCAAACGTTTCATGTCGGCAATGAGCTCCAGGTGCAGCGAACTGGTCTCGATACTTTGCACAATCTTACGTTGCAACCGGCTGACATGGGCATGAGCCAGACGCCTTTCCTGTGCGCGAAAGCGACGTTTTTCCCGCAACAACTGGCGGGCACTTTCCTTGTCGGCACTCAGGAACACGGACAACCCCAAGCGAAGATTGGAGATTAGCTGACTGTGCAGCCCGGCCAATTCCTCCAGGCCCACCTCGGAAAAAGACCGGCGCTGCGAGGTTTTCTGCTGCTGAACCTTGCGCAACATGCGCTCGATCAGGTCGCTGGCGAGCTTCAGGTTGATCGCCAATTCGATGATTTCTGCCCAGCGCCGGCTGTCCTGGTCGCTGAGGTCTTCCCGGGGCATTTGCGCCAGATAGAGTTTGATTGCGCTGTAGAGGGCCTCGACATCATCGGTCAGGCGGCGCATTTCCTGGGTCACGGCGGTTTGCTTGCCGCGCAGCACATCGAGCATCGCTTCGAGCATGTTGTCGATCAGATCGCCCATGCGCAGGGTTTCCCGCGCCGCATTGGCCAGCGCCAGGCTCGGCGTGACCAGCGCGGTGGGGTCGAGGTGCCGGGGCTTGGCCATTCCGTTGACGACTGGCCGCTCCGGCAACAGCCAGGTGCACAGCCTGGCCATCCCTGCGACAGTCGGCGTCAGAATCAAGCAACGGACGGTGTTGTAGAGCAGGTGGAAGCCGATGACGGTTTCCTGAGGACTGAAGTCCAGGCCATCGAGCCAGTGCACCAATGGGTTAAGCACCGGAATGATCAACACCAGGCCAATCAGTTTGTACAACAGGCTGCCCAACGCCACTTGGCGCCCGGCGGAGTTCTGCATGCTGGTGCTGAGAAACGCAAGAATGCCGCTGCCTATATTGGCGCCGATCACCAGGCCGATGGCCACCGGCAAACTGATGACCTTGGCGCCGGCCAGCGTCGCCGTCAGCAGCACCGCGGCCAGGCTCGAGTAGGAGATCATCGCGAACAATGCGCCGACGAGGGCGTCGACCAGAATGTCGCCGGTCAGCGAGGCGAAGATCACCTTCACCCCTTTGGCGTGGGTAATCGGCGCAGCCGATTCGACGATCAACTGCAGCGCCAGAATGATCAACCCAAGGCCAATGGCGACACGGCCCATCTGCCCGAGCCGGGTCTGTTTGCGCGACAGGAAGAAAATCACCCCGACAAAGATCAGCAGCGGCGACAGCCAGGAAAGGTCCAGGGTCAGCACCCGCGCCATCAGTGCCGTACCGACATCGGCCCCCAGCATGGTCACCAGCGCCGGGGTCAGCGCCATCAGGCCTTGCCCGACAAACGAAGTGACGAGCATGGCGGTGGCATTGCTGCTCTGGACCATCGCGGTCACCACGATGCCGGCGATAAACGCCAGCCACCGTTTGGACATGTTCTGGCCAATCACATGGCGCAGGTTGGTGCCGTAAACCCGCAGGATGCCGGTCCGGACGATGTGCGTGCCCCAGATCAACAAGGCCACGGCCGATAACAAATTGAGCAGGGTGAGCATAAAGGCCCCCTGTGGTGGTCGCGCCCCAGTGGGGCAAATTGACGGTACCGCGCGTTCTTCTACGTTCTGTACTTAAGCTGTAGTTGGCTAACGGTCTGGGCGCCAGCATTGCACAGCTAAAGACGTGAATGAAACAAAACTGTCATGAAAATCGCGCCTTCCTTGTGAGAGCCAGCCTGCTCGCCATGGCGGTTTTGCAGTCAGCCCCAATGTGGGTTGAGCTCCTCTCAGATAGGGAACTCAGTCACTGAAATGATCCTCACCCAGTCCTACGTCGATCAGATACTTGGCTGTCTCAGAGTTTCGCTCATCGCAGCGGGCGTAGCATTTGATATGAAGGATCAAGCTGTACTTGTGCGGGATCAACAGGATGACGCCGTCCATTTGATCAAAGAGTTTGGCTTGAAGAAGCGCTTTATCCTTCTGGTTTTCTGTCTTGAGCCAGTCATTTCCCTCCGCCGTTTCTGGAACCCACCCGGCCTGTTTCAACGTTTTTTGTAGTTCACCAAGGAGCTCTATTGCTTGTTCGAACGGCAACGTTTCCAGCATCGGCGATGTAGACAAAGTTATCGCTTTGAATTCGGACCAACCAATTGCACCGAACTTAGTAGCTGGCAATGTGAACCCGTGCTGCTTGTCATCGAAGGTGATGATTACTGGGGAACTGATCCAAGTGGAGCTTGGGTGAGGTGGCTCGCTCGGATATACAGCCGTTTCGCGCTCTACAGGAAATGTCGAATCACGCACAACATCGTCGTAATTTTTTCCAATATGAAAGGATATTTGTTCCGGGCCACGGCTGATATAAATAATCAAAGCGGTCGCTATCAGGATGACGGCAGCCGCAACGTAGAAAATCTGCTTCCGCATCACTTGACGCCTCCGCCACCAGCGATCTCATTGATCGATTGCTCTAACTTCGCGCGAGAGGCGGGTATTTTAAGCAACGCATCAAACTGAGTGGCTGCACGTAAGACAAACTTCATTCGTTGATTTTTATCGGCGAGGTTGGCAAGCGGATTACTACCGAAAACGACCTTCCTATCATCAGGAGCTTTGCATTGACTAGCCAGAGTCAGCTGAATTTCTTCTGCCGCCCCCGGTAATAAACCCGTTAAGACCGAAATGACGTCGCCGCCATGAGTACCCCGCATGAGCATGGCGAAATGAGTTTCATCGTACATTGCCGGTTGCAGGATATTAAGTTGTTCATGACCCGCCATTTGCTCAACGCTGCCTGCGATGTTTCCTTGGTCGATGGCTTTAAATGTTGCGTAAATCTCTGGTGTATCAGCACCAAACTCCACCTTCCCCGCAATCGGCCACATCACGTCTTTCACAATTCCCCGCCGGCTCTTCAAACACTTCTCCATTTCTTTAAAGCCCCGCACCATAAAAAACCGATGCAACGGATAAACATCCAGAAACAGTGAGGTATTGCCCAGCGCCAGCATTTCATACACATAGTCCAACTGCTGCTGGACCACTGACCGAGTGTTATCGCCAAAGGTGATGTCTTCAGTGGGCATTGGGTTGGCCGCCCGCGCTCGTTCTACTTCCTTCTCCACTTCAGGATCAGTCTTGCTGAGCTTGAACCCGAACCCTTCGAAAATAGTTTCCGACTTACCGGTCCTAAGCTTCTCTTGCGCAGCCTTTTGCGCGGCAATAGCAGTCTGCAGTTTGGTGGCATGAATCAACCCACAGCCCACCTGCTTCGAAGCAAACGCCGCCAACCCCGCCCACTGAAACCGATTATCTGCCAGCCACAACTGCGCATACGCGGCGTTGATCTTGCGGTTACGTGCTTGTGGGTCGGCGATCAGTACGCCACCCGGAGCGACCCATTCTTCGGCTTCTTTCTGAAACCGGCGCCACAGGCAGTTGCAGGTCAGTAACGGCACTTCGACGCGGGTCTTGGGGTTGGGGCCGGCCGTGGTGGTTTCGCGTTTGCAGGCGGGCAGTTCGCAGGTGCTGTCCCAGAGTTTTTTCATGTCCAGGTCGTCTGGGGCGATGCATTGTCCGGTCATTTGATTCTTCCTTGAGGCTTAGACGGTCCAGCGGACGACGGCGAGATCGGGTTTTAGCGTGGCGACACTTTGGGTCACGCCCAAGGCGTTGGTCAGGCCTTTGACGATGCGGCCTTCGGCGGTTTCGATTTCGTAGCGTTGTTCGGAAATCGGTTCGCCATTGCCGGCGCTGACGGCTTTGAATTCCACAACGGGCTGGCCAATGATCGGCAGGGGTGGAATGAACGGCGCAGGGGTGTGGGTGCTGCCGATGATGACGTTGCCAGAGCCGCCGATTATTACGCCGCCGTGGCTCGTGGTGCCATCGAGGGTCATGGCGTTCAGGCCGTTGATGAACACCGTGGAGGAGAAGCCACCGCTGAGCGTCTGGCCGCACGTGCATGTGTCGCTGACTCTCGCGGCGGCGAGGCCATTGAAAAACACATCGGGGGAGCCGCTGGCGATGGGGTTGGTGCCATGGCCCGGAATCGGGCAAGTGGTCGGGTCCGTGACGCGTGCAGCCGGTTTCCAGACATATGCATTCCTTGTCATTGTCGTTTGAGGCGAGCGGGGGACGCTACCCACCGGGGGACTGCGCGTCAACCTTGGAGTGCGACCGTATCAAGCACTGCACGGGATGGCTGTAGGAAAACGCTTAAATGCTCCCGTGCGGGGAATTGGCGGTGAGTCGAGTGCTGGATAATCTCGATCCTCAAGTCAACCACTTACCCCTAAGCCTTGCGCAAAACAAATGTGGGAGCGGGCTTGCTCGCGAAGACGGAGGGTCAGGCAACATTGATGTCGACTGATACTCCGCCTTCGCGAGCAAGCCCGCTCCCACAGGTTTTGTGGTGACGCCGGGGTTATTGCCCCGGAATGTCCTTGCGCAGTTTCACCGGATCTTGCTGTTTCTTCTTTTTCGCGATGGCAGTGCGCATCTTGATGTTGATCGCTTCAACCGCCAGCGAGAACGCCATGGCGAAGTAGACGTAGCCTTTTGGCACGTGCACGTCCAGGGATTCGGCAATCAGCACGGTACCGACGATCAGCAGGAACGACAGCGCCAGCATCTTCAGCGACGGGTGCTTGTCGATGAACTCGCTGATGGTGCCGGACGCCCACATCATCACCAGCACGGCCACGACGATCGCGGCGACCATGACCGGAACGTGAGAAACCATGCCGACGGCGGTGATCACCGAGTCCAGCGAGAACACGATGTCGATGATCGCGATCTGAATGATGGTGTAGAGGAAGTTGCCACCCTTGCCGCTCGGCTCTTCGTTGGTTTCGTCTTCACCTTCCAGCGCGTGGTACATCTCTTGCGAGCTCTTCCACAGCAGGAACAGACCACCGAAGAACAGGATCAGGTCTCGCCCGGAAATGCCCTGGCCGAACACCTCGAACAGGTCGGCCGTGAGGCGCATGACCCAAGTGATCGACAGCAGCAACAGGATCCGCGTGACCATGGCCAGGGCCAGACCGAAAATCCGGGTGCGCGCCTGCATGTGCTTGGGCATGCGGCTGACCAGGATCGAAATCATGATGATGTTATCGATACCCAGGACGATTTCCAGGGCGGTCAGGGTAAAGAAGGCAACCCAGATTTCAGGGTTGGTCAGCCATTCCATGTGTATTCCTTTGAGGATGTGTTAAACCACGAAAGGCCCGGGCTTCGAACCGCGAAGACCGGACCCGTCATGGTGAGTCTTTGGTTATAGAGTGCTGAACAGCGGAAAAATCCCCATCAGCAACGCTGCAACCAGTATGCACATGCACACCAGCACGGCCCATTTCAGGGTAAAGCGCTGATGGTCACCGAATTCAATACCGGCCAGGGCCACCAACAAATAGGTCGATGGTACCAGCGGGCTCAGCAAGTGGACGGGCTGACCGACGATCGAGGCACGTGCCATTTCAACTGCGGTTATACCGTAATGACTGGCGGCTTCGGCAAGTACTGGTAACACGCCGTAATAAAATGCGTCGTTCGACATGAAAAACGTGAACGGCATGCTCACCAGCGCGGTGATCACGGCCAGGTACGGCCCGAGGAAATCCGGGATGACCCCCAGCAGGCTTTTGGACATCGCGTCGACCATGCCGGTGCCGGACAGGATACCGGTGAAGATGCCCGCAGCGAAGATCAGGCCGACCACCGACAACACACTACCGGCGTGAGCCGCAACGCGGTCCTTCTGCATTTGCAGGCAAGGATAGTTGACGATCATCGCGATACTGAACGCCACCATGAACAGCACCGGCAGCGGCAACAGGCCGGCGATCAGGGTGCACATCAGGGCCAGGGTCAGCAAACCGTTGAACCAGATCAGCTTCGGACGACGGGCATCAGGGAACTGCGAAACGCTGATTTCACTGTGGTCGATTTCATCGCCAGCCAGGTGCAATTCACCCAGGCGCGCACGCTCGCGTTTACCGTAGAAATAGGCAATCGCCAGGATCGCCACCACACCGGCCAGCATCGCCGGAATCATCGGCACGAAAATGTCGGACGGGTCGACATGCAGGGCGCTGGCCGCACGAGCGGTCGGGCCACCCCATGGGGTCATGTTCATCACGCCACCGGCGAGGATGATCAGGCCGGCCATGATCCGCGGGCTCATGCCGATGCGGCTGTAGAGCGGCAGCATGGCGGCCACGCAGATCATATAAGTGGTCGCGCCGTCCCCATCGAGGGAAACGACGAGCGCCAGTACGGCGGTGCCGACCGAAACTTTCAGCGGGTCGCCCTTGACCAGTTTGAGGATCTTGCGCACGGCCGGGTCAAACAGGCCGGAGTCGATCATCAGGGCGAAGTACAGAATGGCGAACATCAGCATCACGCCGGTCGGCGCAAGCTTGGTGATGCCTTCGAGCATCATCGGACCGATCTTCGGCGCAAAACCGCCGAACAGGGCAAAGATGATCGGGATGATGATCAAGGCGATCAGCGCGGACAGGCGCTTGGTCATGATCAGGAACATGAACGTGATGACCATGGCGAAGCCAAGGAAAGTCAGCATGGGAATACTCCAGGCGTAGCGCGGCTAGGGGAAATGGGCGAACCGGTTGGGTCAGCGCAGAACGGGAAGCACGAGGCGTACGGGCGGAGTGACAGCGAAGCGGCGGGTAGCAAAGGACATCAGGATCACCATTGTTGTTGTTAAATGGGCCGTGCGAGAGATAGAACACTCATTTGGCCAACCGGTCTGTTGCCGGCAGTGGGGGCGATCCTAATCGGGGAAGCTTTCAGCCAGCTTTCGCCGGTGAAAGCATTGAGCGGATGGGAGACCGGTCGTCGGACCGGTTTATCCAGATGGACCGAGTTGAGGCCTTCGCGAGCAAGTCGAAGGGGTCAGCACATAGACAACAGGAGGAAACAGCATGGCCAACATCCACACCGGCGGCTGCCACTGCGGACATCTGCGCTATCAATTCAGTGGCCCGCTGCACGACATTGCCCACTGTCATTGCTCGATTTGCCGACGGGTCAGCGGCGGGATCGTCACCACCTGGATCACCGTGCCCGCGTCAGCTTTTCAATGGACCAAAGGCACACCCGCGCAGTACGAATCTTCCTCAACCGGCGTGCGCAATTTCTGCCCGAACTGTGGGGCGCAACTGACGTTCATGAACCCTCTCAGTCCCGAGAGCATCGACGTCACCATCGCCACCTTCGACCATCCGGAACTGGCACCGGCCGAGCGGCATATATGGACCGACAGCCGCTTGCCCTGGCTGCACCTGGACGAACACTTGCCCGGCGAAGCAGAAGAAACGCTCTGATCAGAAAATAGACAGGTCCAGTGGCCGGATTGCGCCCATCCAGATCGCGTGCTCGGTATGGTCGAGCAAGTCATCGCCCGTGTCCGGGTGCAGGAACACCACCAGGCCCTTACGGTTGAGTGCCAGCCACGGCAGCACTTCACCGATGAGTTCGGGCGCGAAAGCCAATTGGCAGCTCCAGTCCGGGTGCGGGCCGACAGGGCGTTCGTGTACGCGGCCCATCTTCAGACCAAACAGCTTTGCCGCTTGTTCACACAACGCTCGCGCCTGATCGATGGTGCTGGCGTCGAAATACACATGGGCGTGATAGCCCTTGATCTGCTGCATCTGAATCCCTCTGAAACCCGGTCGAACCCTCACCGTTTCCTACAGGTCACACGCCATATACGTAGGAAACAAGGAACCTCAGCCATGAAAAATGCCGAAACTCCCGTCGTGAAAGTGGTGCTTTATGGTGCCATGAGCAGCCTGGGCAGTGCGCTGATGGCTGAAATGCTGCGGCGCCAACATGAAGTTATCGCCATTCTGGACGACCTCACCGCCCTGGCGCCACGCCCTGGCTTGCGAACAAAAACCGGCGACCTGTTTGAAGCGGAGCGCGTTAAACAAAGTGTGGCTGGGTGTTCGGCGGTCATCTGCTTACTGGACGCGCCAGGCTTACCGTTCAACAGCGAATACATTGAAAAAACCATCGTGCCGGGCCCGGTCGAGCAAGTACTGGCCGTGGATGCGTTGATTGAAGGCATGCAAGCGGCGGGCATTACGCGGCTGTTTCTGGTGGGTGATTTTGAATTGCTGGACGATCCGGAAATAGAAGATCGATTGCAACGCCACGCCGCCGAAGAAATCCGCGAAGCGCTGCAAAACAGTAGCTTGCACTGGACGTTGGTCAATGGACCTCGCGGTGTATCCGGCCTGACGATCGAGCACTTCAGCCATGTCAGCGACAGCCTTGAATCGGGGCTGGCTGAACCCCTTCAACGGTTGAACCGCGTGGCCGTAGGAATCGCCGATGAACTGCATCTGAACCTGCACGTTGGCGAGCACGTGAATTTCATCGCCGCTGAACCCTAAACTGCAATAGAAGGTAACGGCAGGCCATTGAGCGATTGCGCGCTATTGGCCTGTTCCTCCATCAACCAGTCCACAAACTGTTGAATCAATACCCCGCGCCGTTTGCGTTGTGGCAGGACTACGTAATATCCCAGCCTGGAAATAACCGTCTCGGCAATCGGCCGACACAACAAGTCTTGCGCCAGCAAGTTATCCACAAGGTGCCGCCAGCCAATCGCAACGCCTTGTCCGCCAATCGCTGCTTGAATCAATAGCGTGTAATTGTCGAATCGCAGCTGCCCCGGTGCGGGCGCCGACGTTATCCCCAACTCACGAAACACGCCGCTCCAGTCGAACCAGTTACTGCTGTTTTCGCCCCTTAGATGCAGCAACGGAAACTCCAGTAACGACTGGGCTGGCAAGGGCAGGGAACGGTCCTTGAGCAACAGCGGGCTGCACACCGGAAACACTTCTTCGCTGAACAGCCAATGGCTTTCACCCTGCTTGAAACGTCCGTCACCGAACAACACCGCCACATCGATATCGGTGCGCAGCATGTTGTGATTGCGCTCGCTGGTGACCAGGCTGACATCCACGTGTGGATTGGCCTGGTGAAAGCGGTGCAGACGCGGCATCAGCCAATAGGCGGCGAAGGCGAAATCAGTCGCGACTTGCAGCACCTCATGTTGCTGCTGTGCGCTGATCGCACTCAATCCTGCATCTATATTCTGCAAACCGAGCTGAACCTGCTCAAAAAGAATCGTTCCGGCTTCGGTCAATTCGATCCCGCGATAAATACGGTCAAATAGCCGCGATGCGAGTTGCTCTTCCAACCGCTTGATCTGCTGGCTGACCGCCGGCTGCGTAGTGCCGAGCTCCACCGCCGCCGCGGTAAAACTGCGATGACGGGCGGCGGCTTCAAAGGCACGCAGCAGATCGAGCGACAAATCACCAAGGGCGTCATACATAAGCTGGGCTAATCCTAGTCATTGCCTGGCATGGGCTTTACCGCAAAGTGCATGGGTAACATGCTCGGTCGCAGCACTCTCGCATAAATATTCACTATGGAATGCCGCGATCACATGAAGCGCAAGAACATTCTTTTCATCATGGCCGATCAAATGGCCGCGCCAATGTTGCCGTTCTACGGTCCTTCGCCGATCAAACTGCCGAATTTGAGCCGCCTCGCCGCCGAAGGCGTGGTGTTCGACGCCGCTTATTGCAACAGCCCGTTGTGCGCGCCGTCGCGTTTTACCCTGGTCAGCGGTCAATTGCCGAGCAAGATTGGCGCGTACGACAACGCGGCCGATTTCCCCGCCGACGTGCCGACCTACGCCCACTACCTGCGCCGACTCGGCTACCGCACCGCGCTATCCGGCAAAATGCACTTCTGCGGCCCGGACCAACTGCACGGTTATGAAGAGCGCCTGACCAGCGACATCTACCCGGCCGACTATGGTTGGGCCGTGAATTGGGACGAGCCGGATGTGCGTCCGACCTGGTACCACAACATGTCATCGGTGCTGCAAGCGGGGCCGTGCGTGCGTACCAATCAGCTGGATTTCGACGAGGAGGTGGTGTTCAAGGCCCAGCAATACTTGTTCGATCACATCCGCGAAGACGGCGATCAACCGTTTTGCCTGACCGTTTCGATGACACACCCCCACGATCCGTACACGATCCCCAAGGCTTTCTGGGACATGTACGACGATGCCGACATTCCGTTGCCTGAAACCCCGGCACAGACTGAACTCGATCCGCATTCCCAGCGTTTGCTCAAAGTTTACGACCTGTGGGATAAACCGTTGCCTGTGGATAAGATTCGCGATGCACGCCGCGCCTACTTCGGTGCGTGCAGCTATATAGACAGCAACGTCGGCAAACTCCTGCAAACGCTTGAGGAAACCGGTCTGATCGACGACACCATCATCGTATTTTCCGGCGACCATGGCGACATGCTGGGCGAGCGCGGCCTCTGGTACAAAATGCACTGGTACGAAATGGCTGCGCGTGTGCCCCTGTTGATCAGTGCGCCGGGGCAGTTCGGGGCAGGGCGGGTCAGCGCCGCAGTGTCCACCGCCGACCTGCTGCCGACCTTCGTGGAACTCGCCGGTGGCTCGCTGGAGCCTGGCTTGCCGCTGGACGGCCGCTCACTGGTTTCGCACCTGCAAGGGCAGGGCGGTCACGACGAAGTGTTCGGCGAATACATGGCCGAAGGCACTATCAGTCCGTTGATGATGATCCGTCGCGGCGCTTACAAATTCATCTACAGCGAAGACGACCCTTGCCTTCTTTTCGATGTACATAACGACCCGCGCGAGTTGGAAGAACTTAGCCAATCGCCGCAACATCAGGCACTTTTCGAAGAGTTTCTGACCGAAGCGCGCTCAAAATGGAATATTCCGGCGATTCACCAACAAGTGCTCGCCAGCCAGCGGCGCCGACGTTTCGTTGCCGAGGCGTTGACCATCGGCAAGCTGAAGAGCTGGGATCACCAGCCGCTGGTGGACGCCAGTCAGCAGTACATGCGCAACCACATCGACCTCGATGATCTGGAGCGCAAAGCACGTTATCCACAACCCTGCCAAAACCAATAATGTTAAGGGGAAGTCCATGCAAAAGTTATCCACAGTACTGACGGTCGGGCTTTTGGCTCTGGGCAGCGCATCGGCCTTTGCCGATCAAAGCTGCGAGACGGTGAAAATGGCCGACCCTGGCTGGAGCGACATTGCCGCGACCAACGCCATCACCGGGTTTCTGCTGGATGGCATGGGCTACAAGGCCAAGGTCGACACCCTCGCGGTGCCGATTACCTTCGGCGGGTTGAAGGATGGCCAGGTCGACGTATTCCTGGGTAACTGGATGCCGGCGCAGCAGGGCTTCTACGACAAGTTCGTGGCCACCGGCGATGTCACGCAGTTGGCGAAGAACCTCGACGGCACCGAGTTCACCCTCGCCGTTCCGGACTACGTGTGGGACGCGGGTGTGCATAACTTTGCCGACCTGAACAAATTCGCCGACAAGTTCGACAAGAAGATCTATGGCATTGGCTCGGGCGCGCCAGCGAACATCTCGTTGCAGGAAATCATCAAGAAGAACGACTTCGACATGGGCCAGTGGAAACTGGTCGAGTCCAGCGAGCAGGCGATGCTGGCCGAAGTGTCTCGCGCGGTGAAGAAACAGAAATTCGTCACCTTCCTCGGCTGGACCCCGCACCCGATGAACGTGCAGCTGAAAATGCATTACCTGAAGGGCGGCGAGAAGTACTTCGGTGACACCGGCAGCGTGCACACCCTGACCCGCAAGGGCTACGCCGAAGCCTGCCCGAACGTGGGCAAGCTGCTGACCAACCTGAGCTTCACCCAGGACATGGAGAACAGCATCATGGCCGAGGTGGTGAACAAGAAAGTCAGCAATGCGGACGCGGCCAAGGCGTGGATCAAGGCCAATCCGGCAGTGCTGGATAAGTGGCTGGACGGCGTGAAGACAGCGGATGGCAAGGACGCGTTGCCGGCAGTCAAAGCCAAACTCTAAGCCAATGTGTGTGGGGGCTTTTGTGGCGAGGGGGCTTGCCCCCGTTCGATTGCAAAGCAATCGTTTAACCATTGCATGCGGTTTATCTGACAAGCAGTGGCTGCTGATTTGGGACGGCTGCGCCGTCCAACGGGGGCAAGCCCCCTCACCACAAAAAGCCAATCCTCACCACAGCAAGCTCCCCTGACCACAATGATTGCGTGACCCTGCTACCCTTGCGCCAAAACCCCACCCGAGAGGACCCATGGCCTTCCCCAGCCGCCATTCACTCTTCCCCTTCCTCAGTTGGTTGCCCCGGCAAACCCGCGCCAGCGTCGGGCGTGACCTGATCGTCGGCCTCAGCGGGGCGATTCTCGCGTTGCCGCAGTCCATTGCCTACGCGCTGATCGCCGGTCTCCCACCGGAATACGGCTTATACGCCGCGATCATCCCGGTGTTGATCGCCTGCCTGTGGGGTTCGTCGTGGCATTTGATCTGCGGTCCTACGGCGGCGATCTCCATTGTCCTGTTCGCCAGCGTCAGTCCGCTGGCCGTCCCCGCGTCACAGGACTACATCACGCTGATCCTGCTGCTGACGCTGCTGGCCGGAATTTTCCAATGGTTGCTCGGCATGCTGCGGTTCGGTGCCCTGGTGAATTTCGTCTCGCATTCGGTGGTGCTGGGTTTCACCCTCGGTGCGGCGGTGGTGATTGCCATCGGGCAATTGCCGAACTTGCTGGGGTTGGATTTGCCCAGCCAGGCCACGGCGCTGGACAGCTTCCTGATGTTGTTCAAGCACCTCGGCGCTTTGGATAAACCGTCGTTGGTGCTGGGGCTGGCGACGGTCGTCGTCGGCGTGGTGCTGAAGATGTTGCTGCCGCGCTGGCCTACCCTGTTGATCACGCTGGTACTCGCCGGGCTGATGGTGTGGCTGTGGCCAGCGATGTTCGGCCATGTGAAGTTGGTCAGCGCCTTCGTCGGACGCTTGCCGCCGTTCAGCCCGGTGCCGCTGGATCTGGACCTGATCCTGCGTCTGCTGCCGAGTGCGGTGGCGGTGGGCATGCTAGGGCTGGTGACCAGCCTGTCGATTGCCCGCTCGTTGTCGGCCCGCTCGCAGCAATTGCTCGACGCGAATCAGGAAGTCCGCGCCCAAGGCCTGTCGAACATCATCGGGGCGTTTTTTTCCGGTTCGCTGTCTGCCGGGTCCTTCACACGTTCGGGTTTGAGTTATGAAGCCGGCGCCTGCTCACCGATGGCCGGGGTGTTCTCGGCCGTGTGGGTGGCGCTGTTCGCGATTTTCGGCGCCGGGTTGATCGCTCACATCCCGATCCCGGCCATGGCCGGCAGCATCCTGCTGATCGCCTGGGGTCTGGTGGACCATCGCGGGATTCGTGCGCTGTTGCGCGTCAGTCGCGCGGAATTCGTGGTGATGGCGCTGACCTGTGTCGCGACGCTGCTGCTGGAGTTGCAGACGGCGATTTATGCCGGGGTGCTCGCTTCGTTGTTCTTCTACCTCAAACGCACCTCGCAACCGCGGGTTCAGCATTCTCGCGAAGGGGATGAAGACATTCTGCGGGTGGGTGGTTCGATCTTCTTCGGCGCCAGCCATTACCTGCAAGTGCGCCTGCAACGCCTGCACGGCGTGCGCGTGGTGATCGAGGCGCAGCAGATCAACTTCATCGATTATTCAGGGGTGGAAATGTTGCATCAGGAAGCGCGGCGACTGCTGAAGCAGGATCGCAGCCTGACGCTGCGCCGCGCGCGGCCGCAGGTGGTGGAGGAGTTGAGGAAGCTGGAAGGGGCGGAGAAGTGCCCGATCCGGTTTGAAGACTGATTGCCTGGACTGACTACCGCATAACCTGCGGCGAGGGGGCTTGCCCCCGTTGGAGGGCGAAGCCGTCCCCAAAAAGGGCACGACCGCTTCGCGGCCGAACGGGGGCAAGCCCCCTCGCCACAAAAGCCTACAGCGCTAATTGCCGGCGGAGTTCGGCCAGCACCGGCGCTGTATCCGGACGCACACCGCGCCACAGGAAAAACGCTTCCGCCGCCTGCTCCGCGAGCATGCCCAAACCATCCATCGACACCGCCGCGCCATGTTCCGTGGCCCAGCGACAGAACGAAGTCGGTTCCTTGCCATACATCATGTCGTAGCAAACGGTCTTGCCCGGCTCGATCAAGCTGCCGGCAATCGGCGGCACATCACCGGACAGGCTCGCCGATGTTGCGTTGATGATCAGGTCCACCGATTCCTTCAGCCAATCGAAACCGCTGGCCGACACCGGCCCCAGGTCCGAGAACAACTCCGCCAGCAGCTCGGCTTTTTCCACCGTGCGGTTGGCGATGATCACCGAGGCCGGTTGCTCGGCCAGCAGCGGTTCCAGTGCACCACGCACCGCGCCGCCCGCGCCGAGCAGCAGGATGCGTTTGCCCTTGAGGCTGAAACCGGCGTTGACCGTCAGGTCCCGCACCAGCCCGGCGCCGTCGGTGTTATCTCCCAGCAGGCTGCCATCGGCGAGTTTGCTTAAGGTATTCACCGCGCCAGCTCGTTGCGCACGTTCCGTCAGGCTGTCGGCCAGGCGGAAGGCGTCCTCCTTGAACGGCACCGTCACATTGGCGCCGCGACCTTCGCGGAAAAACGCCCGGGCGAAGTCGGAAAAATCGTCGAGCGGCGCCAGTGAGGTGCTGTAGTCCAGTTGCTGAGCCGTTTGCTCGGCGAACAAGCGGTGGATCAGCGGTGACTTGCTGTGGCCAATCGGGTTACCGAATACGACGTAACGGTCCATCAGAACTCCTCGTTCAGGCCTCGGCCAACCAATCGCGGTCTTGCAGGAAATACTCGGTCAGGCGCGCTTCTTCACTGCCCGGTTCGGCTTTCCAGTCATAGCTCCAGCGCACTTGCGGCGGCAGCGACATCAGGATCGACTCGGTACGCCCGCCCGATTGCAGGCCGAACAAGGTGCCACGGTCGTAGACCAGGTTGAACTCGACGTAACGGCCACGACGGAATTCCTGGAATTCGCGCTGCTTGGCGGTGAACGCATCATTTTTGCGGCGTTGCACGATCGGCAGGTAAGCGTCGATGTACGCGTCGCCGATGGCGCGCATGAAGGCGAAACTGGTGTCGAAGTCCCACTCGTTCAAATCATCGAAGAACAGGCCGCCGATGCCGCGCGGCTCGTGGCGGTGCTTGATGTGGAAATAGCTGTCGCACCAGGCTTTGTAGCGCGAATAGACGTCCGGACCGAACGGCGCACAGGCCTGCTCGGCGACGCGGTGCCAGTGCACGCAGTCTGCTTCATTGCCGTAATAAGGGGTCAGGTCGAAACCGCCGCCGAACCACCAGACCGGTTCTTCACCTTCTTTTTCAGCGATGAAAAAGCGCACATTGGCGTGGGAAGTTGGTACATGCGGGTTGTGCGGGTGAATCACCAGCGACACGCCAAGGGCTTCGAAGCCACGGCCGGCCAATTCTGGCCGATGGGCACTGGCGGACGGTGGGAGACCGCTGCCAAAGACGTGGGAAAAGTTAACGCCGCCCTTTTCGATGACCGTGCCGTTTTCGATCACTCGCGTGCGACCGCCACCACCGGCAGGCCGGATCCAGGCGTCTTCGACGAAGGGTGTGCCGCCGTCTTCAGCTTCGAGGGCCGCGCAAATACGGTCTTGCAGGTCGAGCAGATAGGCTTTTACGGCCTCGGTGCGGGTTGTCATGTCATCACCTTGAATCGGGCAAAGCTGCGCGGCGCATCAATGGCCGGCGGCAAATTGCTGCGTAGGATAACACCGCACCTTGCTTCACCGCAGTTGACGAAGATCAGGGTTAGGAGTCCGATAGGGCGCTTGGCAAATGACCTAAGGAGAGTTCTGATGGCAAAGCGAATCCAGTTCCGCGCCCATGGCGGCCCCGAAGTGCTCGAGTACGTCGAGTACCAACCCGCCGAGCCCGGCCCGCAACAAGTCCGCGTCGCCAACAAGGCCATCGGCCTGAACTTCATCGACACCTATTACCGCAGCGGCCTCTATCCACCACCCGCCCTGCCGTCGGGCCTGGGTTCGGAAGGTGCGGGCATCGTCGAAGCAGTGGGCAGCGAAGTGACCCGCTTCAAGGTCGGTGATCGCGTGGCTTACGGCAGCGGTCCGTTAGGCGCCTACAGCGACGTTCACGTGTTGCCCGAGGCCAATCTGGTGCTGCTGCCGGAGGCGATCAGCTTCGAAACGGCGGCCGGGGTGATGCTCAAGGGCCTGACGGTGCAGTACCTGCTGCGTCAGACTTATGAACTCAAGGGTGGCGAAACCGTGCTGTTCCACGCCGCTGCCGGGGGTGTCGGTTCGCTGGCCTGCCAATGGGCCAGGGCGCTGGGCGTGAAGTTGATCGGCACGGTCAGCTCGCCGGAGAAAGCCGCACTGGCCAAGGCCAACGGTGCCTGGGCGACCATCGACTACAGCCATGAAAACGTCGCACAACGCGTACTGGAATTGACCGACGGGAAAAAGGTACCGGTGGTGTACGACGGCGTAGGCAAGGACACGTGGCTGACGTCGCTCGATAGCGTAGCGCCCCGCGGGTTGGTGGTGAGCTTTGGTAATGCGTCCGGTGCAGTGGATGGGGTGAACCTGGGGATACTGGCGGCGAAGGGTTCGCTGTACGTGACCCGGCCGACGCTCGGGACTTACGCCAACAATGCCGAGAACCTGCAGCGGATGGCGGATGAGTTGTTTGAGATGATCATCAGCGGGAAGTTGAACGTGGACATCAGTCACACGTATCCGCTGGCTGATGCGGCGAAGGCGCAGACCGAGTTGTCGGCACGACGCACGACTGGCTCGACTGTTTTGTTGCCATAACACCGACCTGTGGCGAGGGGGCTTGTCGGAACGCCGCATCGCCCCGTTGGACTGCGCAGCAGTCCCCTTTCCTCCAGAAGAAAAGCGGGGCCGCTTCGCAGCCCAGCGGGAGCAAGCTCCCTCGCCACAGGTCTGCTGGGTATCAGCCCTGACGCACAACGTGGCCGGTCGCCAGATCCCGGATAACGCTCGGATTCTTGCGCCCCCCCAGGTTCCCGCCCAACACCAGATCCAGCTGCCCACGGAAATACTGCTCCACGCGAATCCGCGTGCGCGCCGCCGGCCGTCCCTGCGGATTGGCCGAGGTCGACACCAGCGGCCCGACAATCGCGCACAAATCGCGCACCAGCGGATGATCGCTGACCCGCAACGCCACGGTTTCATGCACCCCGGTGATCCACTGCGGCAACAGGTTCTGATGCGGCACCAGCCAGGTGTTCGGTCCCGGCCAGGTACAGGCCATGCGGTCCATCCACAGTTCCGGGAAGTCTTCGAAGAGGAAGTCGAACTGCCGGATATTGTCGGCAACCAGAATCAGCCCCTTGCCCACATTCCGGCCCTTGAGCATCAACAGACGCTCAACCGCCTCTTCGTCCCACGGGTCGCAACCCAGCCCCCAGACCGCTTCGGTTGGATAGGCAATCACCGCCCCTGCGCGAACGGCTTGCGCGGCTTGCTGCACACGCCAACTGTTGACCATGAAAAACTCTCCGGAAAAAGGCTCTGCGCAGTTTACCGATCTTCCTTATAAAACCTAGCTCACCCGCGCAAACCAGCGCCCGCTTTCGCAAACGGCGCGGCCATCCATTTCCAGCTCGGTCAACGCGGCCAGCACTTTGGGCAGGGCCCAGCCGCTGGTGACGGACAACGCTTCACTGGTGTGCGGGGCCGCGTGTAACAGCATGAGCAATGGATGGGTCACCGAAGTAGCTTCGCTGTACAACGGCAACTGTCGCCAGCCGCGCAAGGCTTCGAGGATATGTTCGATGGTCTCCACCAGCATCGCGCCGTCGCGGATCAACTGATGACAGCCCTTGGCGCCAGGGTGATGGATCGATCCAGGAATCGCATACACCTCCCGACCTTGCTCCGCCGCCAGCCTCGCGGTGATCAACGAACCACTCGCCACACTCGCCTCGACCACCAGCACACCAAGCGACAAACCGCTGATGATTCGATTGCGCCGGGGGAAGTTGCTGGCGGTGGGGCCGGCGTCCAGCGGGAACTCCGAAAGCACCGCACTGCCCGACGCAATCATGGCGTCGGCCAGTCGACGATTGCGCTGTGGATAAAACTTTTCAAGTCCCGTGCCAAGTACACCGACCGTTCGCCCGCCCACATCCAGTGCGGCTTGATGCGCGGCCGCATCAATGCCCAGTGCCAGACCGCTGGTGATGACGAAACCGGCGCCCGCCAGACTGCGGGAAAATGCGGCAGCGGTGTCCATGCCCGGCCGTGAAGCGCGGCGACTGCCAACCATCGCCAGCTGCGGCTTTTCCAGAATTCCCGGATCGCCCGCCACGAACAATAGCGGCGGTGCGTCGCTGATTTCCGCCAGCAGCGCCGGGTAGTCAGGCTGGTCCCACATCAGTAAATGCTGGCCCGGACGCTCTAGCCAGGCCAATGCGTGGCTGGCGCCATCACGCACATCATCGGCCCGGCGAGCCTCGGCGCACGCCAACGGCAAGCCCAGCGAACGCCAGGCACTGGCCGGCGCACTGATGGCTTTGGACGCCGAGCCGAAGGCTTCAAGCAGCTTCTTGAAACGCGCCGGGCCGAGTTCCGGCAAACGGTGCAAACGTAAACGAGCTTCCAGTTCCGCAGGGGAAACCGGAGTAATGGCAGGCAGTGACATGGATCATCCTTGATCGTTATGGGCCCCGTTCAAACGGGAATAAGCTGTGGATAACTCTGTTGGTAACTTGTGGAGCCTGCTTACGGATTTCGCACCTTGTCCATCACGGCCAACGAGCGCGAAGCGTTCAGCACCAGCCCGTAGCTGAGCTTGTCGTAGGTGCGGAAAACCATCAGCAATCCGGCCTGCTCATCGGGGATCTTCAGCGGTTGGCCAGTGATCCGGTCGCGAACGGTTTCGCCGGTTTTCATCACCACCAGCACGTTGCCTTCGACGAGGCCATCACGCTGCCCTTTGTTCAGCGTGACCACATCCAGCGCGCCAATCTGCGTCACGCCGCGCGGCACATCGATGATCAGCCCGTTGACCGGATTTTTCGGCGCGCTGGGCATGAAGGTCGAGTTGATCGAGCGTTCTTCGCCGCTGAACAAGCGGTCGCCGAGGCGCACTTCCTGGGTCGTACGCTGCAAGGCGAGGGTAGCGACGTCGCCTTCAGTGGCGACAATTTCGCCGCCACCAATGTCGTCGGCGTTGATCCCCAAAAACTCTTTGGTCTCGGGATCGGTGTAGACCTTGCCCTGACGGAAGATCCCGTAAACCGGTTGATCGGGATCGAAATGACCGCGGGCAAAGATGCGGTCTCCGGTGCCGCTCAGCACGCGTTCGGCATCGCCGGCGACGATGTAGGGTGCCTCGTTGAAATCCTCGACCTTGTCGACGATGCGGTTGCTCAGCAAAAAGCTGTTGATAGAACGCAGCGGAATGCTCGGGATCGCTTCGGCCACCGGCGAACTGCGCACCCGAGGCGAAAGCTTGATCGTGCCGCGCGATGCACCGCGATTGAGGGTCAGCCGCGGCTGGCCGTTGACGTAGACCAGCGCCAGCGAGTCGCCAGGGTAGATGAGATTGGGGTTTTCGATTTGCGGATTGGCCTGCCACAGCTCGGGCCATTGCCACGGCTGGCGCAGGTATTTACCGGAGATGTCCCAGAGCGTGTCCCCCGCAACCACTGTGTATTGCTGTGGAAAACCTTCCTTGAGTTGCACTTGCCCGTGCGCCACACCGGCCGAAGCCAGAAGGAGCAAGGCGAGTAGTGATTTCCTCATGCGGTGAATCCCTTTATTATGTGCGTTCGCGTAAAACGCCAGAGCCTTCGTGGCTCGCTCCCCGTGCTTTACTAAGAAAAGGGAGCTACGTTTTACAACGGTAGCCTGCATCTTCGGACCCGCCAGGCCATCGACCCGACTTTCCTCACATGTGCAGCAATCAAGCTTATGGCCATTTTAGACATCCTCGAATTTCCCGACTCGCGCCTGCGCACTATCGCCAAACCTGTGGCCGTAGTGGACGACGAAGTGCGTCAGTTGGTCGATGACATGTTTGAAACAATGTATGAAGCGCCAGGCATCGGCCTCGCCGCGACCCAGGTCAACGTGCACAAACGGATCGTGGTGATGGACCTCTCCGAAGACCGCAGCGAACCACGGGTGTTCATCAACCCCGAGTTCGAGACCCTGACCGACGAGATGGAGCAATACCAGGAAGGCTGCCTCTCGGTGCCGGGCTTCTACGAAAACGTCGATCGCCCACAGAAGGTCAGGATCAAGGCCCTGGACCGCGACGGCCAGCCTTACGAACTGATCGCCGAAGGCCTGCTCGCCGTGTGCATCCAGCATGAATGCGACCACCTGAATGGCAAATTGTTCGTCGACTACCTGTCCAGTCTCAAACGCGACCGAATCAAGAAGAAACTGGAAAAGCTCCATCGCCAGAACGCTTGATGCCCTCCTTTCAAAGGCTTGCTGCGGCAAGCCTTTTTCTTTTGTGAGACCTTTTACATGACTGAGCCACTGCGCATCGTCTTTGCCGGCACCCCGGAATTCGCCGCCGAACACCTCAAGGCCCTGCTCGACAGCCCTTATGAGATCGTCGCGGTCTACACCCAACCGGACCGTCCGGCGGGCCGTGGGCAAAAGCTGATGCCGAGCCCGGTCAAGCAGTTGGCGTTGGAAAACAACATCCCGGTGTTGCAGCCGCCGACCCTGCGCAACGAAGACGCTCAGGCCGAACTGGCCGCGCTCAAGCCAGACCTGCTGGTGGTGGTCGCGTACGGCCTGATCCTGCCGCAAGTGGTGCTGGATATTCCGCGCCTGGGTTGCATCAACAGCCACGCATCCCTGCTGCCACGCTGGCGCGGGGCGGCGCCGATCCAGCGCGCCGTCGAAGCGGGCGACAGTGAAAGCGGCGTGACCGTGATGCGCATGGAACTGGGCCTGGACACCGGGCCGATGTTGCTCAAAGTCACCACGCCGATCAGCGCGCAAGACACCGGTGGCAGCCTGCATGATCGTCTGGCAGAGATGGGCCCACCGGCGGTGATTCAGGCGATTGCCGGCCTCGCCGCTGGCACGCTGGAGGGCGAAGTGCAGGACGACAGCCTCGCCACATATGCTCATAAATTGAACAAGGACGAAGCGCGCATCGACTGGACTCGCCCGGCTGTTGAGCTGGAACGTCTGGTTCGCGCCTTCAATCCATGGCCGATTACCCACAGCACGCTGAACGGCGAAGCGCTGAAAGTGCTGGCCGCGAGCCTCGCTGAAGGGAAGGGCGCGCCAGGGGAAATCCTCAGCGCCAGCAAGGACGGCTTGATCGTCGCCTGTGGTGAGCAAGCGCTGTGCCTGACCCGCCTGCAATTGCCCGGCGGCAAGGCGCTGAACTTCAGCGATCTGTTCAACAGCCGTAAAGAGAAGTTCGCCGTCGGCACGGTGCTCGGCCAAGCGGTGGTCGCTCAATGAACCCGCGTCTGGCCGCCGCCAAGGCACTCGCCGCTGTTCTGAACGGAAAAGCCTCGCTCAACAGTTCTCTGCCGACACAAATGGACAAAGTTGAAGACCGCGATCGCGGCTTCACTCAGGACCTGGCGTTCGGTACCGCGCGCTGGCAGCCACGTTTGTCGGCGCTGGCGGCCAAACTGCTGCAAAAGCCCTTCAAAGCGGCGGATGCGGACGTCGAAGCGCTGTTGCTGGTCGGCCTTTATCAACTGCTCTACACCCGTGTTCCTGCCCACGCTGCCATCGGTGAAACAGTCGGTTGCGCCGATAAACTGAAAAAGCCGTGGGCCAAGGCCTTGCTCAACGCCGTGTTGCGCCGTGCCCAACGGGAAAGCGAAGCACTGCTGGCCGAGCTGGAACACGACCCGGTGGTGCGTACCGCGCACCCACGCTGGCTGCAAAAATCCCTGAAGGCATTCTGGCCCGAGCAATGGGAAGCCATTTGCGCGGCGAACAACGCACATCCGCCGATGATTCTGCGGGTCAACCGTCGCCATCACACTCGCGACGCCTACCTTGGGTTATTGACCGAGGCCGGGATCGCCGCGACGCCGTGCGTCTACAGTGAGGACGGCATCATCCTCGAAGCCGCAGCCGACGTGCGCAGCCTGCCGGGTTTCGCCGAAGGCTGGATCAGCGTGCAGGACGAGGCGGCGCAACTGGCCGCCGACCTGCTCGACCTGGCGCCGGGCCAACGGGTGCTGGACGCCTGCTGCGCTCCGGGCGGCAAGACCTGCCATATCCTCGAAGCCGAGCCAAAACTGGCCGGTGTCGTCGCGGTGGACCTGGAAGCCAAACGTCTGGTGCGGGTGCGCGAAAACCTTGCGCGTCTGGGCCTCAGCGCCGAACTGATCGCCGCCGATGGTCGCGACACCCAGACCTGGTGGGACGGCAAACCGTTCCAGCGCATCCTGCTGGACGCGCCGTGCTCGGCGACTGGGGTCATCCGTCGTCACCCGGACATCAAGCTGACCCGCCAACCCGACGACATCGCTGCACTCGCCGTGCTGCAAGGCGAATTGCTTGATGCCATGTGGATAACTCTGGAAGTCGGCGGCATCCTGCTTTACGCCACCTGCTCGACGCTGCCGACCGAAAACACCGAAGTCATTGAAGCCTTCCTCGCCCGCACGCCGGGCGCCCGTGAACTGGACCTCGCCACGGCGGCCGGAATCAAGCAACCGCATGGTCGCCAATTGCTGGCCCAGGAAGGCGGGCACGACGGGTTCTACTACGCCAAGCTGATCAAGATTGCCGCCGCGCGCGGTTAAAACGGATTTAATGGAGTGACTGGATGAAAATCATCATCCTCGGTGCAGGGCAGGTCGGCGGTTCGCTGGCGGAGCACTTGGCCAGCGAAGCCAATGACATCACCGTGGTCGACACTGACGGCGAACGCCTGCGCGACCTCGGTGATCGGCTGGACATCCGCACCGTGCATGGCCGCGGCTCACTGCCGACAGTGCTGCGCCAGGCCGGCGCGGACGACGCCGACATGCTGGTGGCCGTGACCAACAGCGACGAAACCAACATGGTGGCTTGTCAGGTCGCGCACACGCTGTTCCACACGCCGACCAAAATCGCCCGGGTGCGCGAAGCGGCGTACCTCACGCGCTCCGAATTGTTCGATAACGACGCGATCCCGGTGGATGTGCTGATCAGCCCGGAACAAGTGGTGACCAACTACATCAAGCGCCTGATTCAGCATCCGGGCGCCTTGCAGGTGATCGACTTCGCCGAAGGCAAAGCGCAATTGGTCGCGGTGAAGGCATATTACGGCGGGCCGCTGGTGGGTCAGCAACTGCGGCAATTGCGCGAGCACATGCCGAATGTCGAAACCCGGGTCGCCGCGATTTTCCGCCGCGACCGGCCGATTCTGCCCCAGGGTGATACCGTCATCGAGGCCGACGACGAAGTGTTTTTCATCGCCGCCAAGGACAATATCCGCGCGGTGATGAGCGAAATGCGCCGGCTGGATGAAACCTACAAGCGCATCGTCATTGCCGGCGGCGGGCAGATCGGTGAGCGACTGGCCGAGGCCATCGAAAGCCGTTACCAAGTGAAGATCATCGAGATGAACCCGGCCCGGTGCCGTCATCTCTCGGACACCCTCGACAGCACCGTGGTGTTGCAGGGCAGTGCGTCCGACCGCGATTTGTTGATGGAAGAGAACATCGCCGACGCCGACATCTTCCTGGCCCTGACCAACGATGACGAAGCCAACATCATGTCTTCGCTGCTGGCCAAGCGCCTGGGCGCGAAGAAGGTGATGACGATCATCAACAACCCGGCGTATGTGGATCTGATTCAGGGCGGCGACATCGACATCGCCATCAGCCCGCAACTTGCGACCATCGGCACCTTGCTGGCCCACGTACGGCGTGGCGATATCGTCAGCGTGCACTCATTGCGCCGGGGCGCGGCAGAAGCCATTGAGGCGATTGCCCACGGTGATGCGAAGTCGAGCAAGGTGATTGGCAGGGCGATCGAGAACATCGGTTTGCCGCCGGGAACGACGATTGGCGCGATTATTCGTGACGAGGAAGTGATCATTGCCCATGACGATACGGTGATCGAAACCGGCGACCATGTGATCTTGTTCCTTGTGGATAAAAAGCATATTCGCGATGTGGAAAAGCTGTTTCATGTGGGGTTGAGCTTCTTCTGATCCGGTATTTGCACTGGGCAGACTGGCCCCTTCGCGAGCAAGCCCGCTCCCACATTTGATTTGTGATCGCCACAAAACCAATGTGGGAGCGGGCTTGCTCGCGAAGGCGGTCTTCCAGAGAGAAATCTCTCCCTGATTCACCTCAACAAGGAATCCACTCAATGCTCGAATCCCTGGAAAAAATGCTCGCCAAGGGTGTGGATAACTCATTGCTGCGCTTCGGCCTGGGCAAGGGTTATCTCGATCTTGGGGATAACACCCGGGCGGCCGAGCATTTCCAGCGCTGCGTCGAATTCGATCCAAAGTATTCAGCGGCCTGGAAGCTGTTGGGCAAGGCCCATCTGGCGAAGGATGATTTCGCCGCTGCCCGCCTGGCATGGGAACAAGGTCTGGAAGCCGCCCGCGCCCATGGCGACAAGCAGGCAGAGAAGGAAATGACGGTGTTTCTGAAGAAGCTCGAGCGCAACGCTCACTGATCAGAGGTAGCGCAGGTCTATCCCGTCGGCATCGACCTGAATCACTTCCATGCGCACTCGCGGCGCACCTGTGGGTAAGTCCTGCACCTGGCCATACACCACCGCGCCTTTGGGCAACGACGACAGGCGCGGGTGCTTGACGTAGACACCCGTGGTCGACAGGTTGCGCGTCTGGCCCAGGCATTCGCCGAAGCTTTCGTGGCTGATCTTGATGCGAAACGATTTGCGATGTTCGGACATCTGCTGCGCCCTTTAATGAACAGTTGTGGATAACCCTGGCCGCAGAATTATCCACAGATCATGCCAACCTACTCAATACCAGCGTTCTTCACCCGGTGGACGTTTCTTGAAGCGTTTCATGCTCCACATGTACTGGCTGGGGTACGCCCGCACATAGCGCTCGACCACTTGGCTCATGGCCGCGCAGGACGTCTCGGTATCGGTGCTGTACATGGCCTCTGGCGCCGCTTCCAGGATCACTTTGTACCCCGAACCATCCGGCAGCCGCAGGGCATGCAGGAACACCCCGACCGCTTTGCCGCCGGCGAGCATGTTCGGCACGAACTTGCTAGTCAGGGCCTGGGTGGCAAAGAAGGGCACGAAGATCCCGGCGGATTCGGCCGGTTCCGGGTCAGCCGGAATGCCCACTGCACCACCTTTGCGCACTTCCTTGATCACGCTGAGGATGCCTTCCTTGGTAGAAGCCGCCACCCGATTGCCCAATTGCACCCGCTGTTTGCGCAGCAAATCATCCACAGCCTTCAACTTCGGTGGCCGGTAGAAAATGATCGGTTTGCACTGGTTGCAATAGAAGTGGTTCAACACTTCCCAATTGCCCAGGTGGCTGGTGATACCCACGACCCCTTTGCCGGAGGCGAGGGCGTCCTTCAAGACGTCGAGGCCTTCGACTTCGCGCACCAGGTCAATGGAACGCTGGGCCGGCCAGATCCAGGCGCAGGCACTTTCGGTCAGGGACTTGCCGATGTCTTTCAGGCTCTGGCCGACCAGACGCTCGCGCTCGGCCGGGTCCATCTCGGGGAAACACTTGGCGAGGTTGATCCGCACCACATCGCGGGAACGGTTCGGGGTTTTCCACATGGCCCAGCCAATCGCCGAGCCCACCGCCTGTACGGCCCGCCACGGGAGCAGGGCAAACAGCCGCAGAGCGCCTACCAGCAAGGCGCCTTTAAACTTATCCACAGGTCACTCCTGATTTTGTGCTGTGCGCGAGGCGGCTATTCTAACCGCCGTTCGCCAAGGTCGCGTAGCGATCGCAATCCTGGGTGTGGTCCATGACCATACCCGAGGCCTGCATCAGCGCGTAGCAAATGGTCGGCCCGACGAACGTGAAACCGGCTTTTTTCAGGCCTTTGCTCATTTCCACCGCCACTGGCGTGACCGCCGGGACTTCGGTGCGATCCTTGAAATGATTGATTACCGGGGTGCCGCCAACGAAGGACCAGAGAAATGCCACCGGGTCCTCCAGCGCCAGCCAGGCCTGGGCGTTGCGCCGGGCGGCGTTGAGTTTGAGGCGGTTGCGGATGATGCCCGGATCGAGCATCAATTCATCGATTTCCGCGTCGCTCATCTGCGCCACGCGCTGTACGTCGAAGCCGAACAGCACCTCGCGATATCGCTCACGTTTACGCAAGACCGTGATCCATGAGAGGCCGGCCTGGAACCCTTCGAGCAAAAGCAACTCGAACAATCCCTGCGCATCGCGTAGCGGCGTGCCCCACTCCTGGTCGTGATAAGCCATGTACAGCGGATCTTCGGAACACCAAAAGCAGCGTGGCATAAGGCTCCAGGGGGCGTGCGCAGCAATGAATCGGGTATACTCCCGCTCTTTAAATCGCAGCCCAAGAAACAGGTGAATTTCGTGAGCCAGCCTACGCCAGCCGTGCGTACCTTCCAAGACTTGATCCTCGCGCTCCAGCAATACTGGGCCGAGCAAGGTTGTGTGGTACTTCAGCCCTACGATATGGAAGTAGGCGCCGGCACTTTCCACACTGCCACATTCCTGCGTGCCATTGGCCCGGAAACCTGGAACGCCGCTTATGTGCAGCCCAGTCGTCGCCCGACTGACGGCCGCTACGGCGAAAACCCGAACCGTCTGCAGCACTACTACCAGTTCCAGGTGGTGTTGAAGCCGAACCCGGACAACTTCCAGGAACTGTACCTGGGCTCCCTCAAGCATGTTGGTCTGGACCCGCTGGTCCACGACATCCGCTTCGTCGAAGACAACTGGGAATCGCCGACCCTCGGCGCCTGGGGTCTGGGCTGGGAAGTCTGGCTCAACGGCATGGAAGTGACGCAGTTCACTTACTTCCAGCAAGCGGGCGGCATCGAGTGCTACCCGGTTACCGGCGAGATCACTTACGGCCTGGAACGCCTGGCCATGTACCTGCAAGGCGTGGACTCGGTCTACGACCTGGTCTGGGCTGACGGTCCGTTCGGCAAGGTGACCTACGGCGACGTGTTCCACCAGAACGAAGTGGAGCAGTCGACCTACAACTTCGAGCACGCCAACGTCGAGAAGCTGTTCGAACTGTTCGACTTCTATGAAAGCGAAGCCAAGCGCCTGATCGAACTCGACCAGCCGCTGCCGTTGCCGAGCTACGAAATGGTGTTGAAGGCTTCCCACACCTTCAACCTGCTGGATGCGCGCCGGGCGATCTCGGTGACTGCGCGTCAGCAATACATTCTGCGTGTGCGCACCCTGGCGCGTTCCGTTGCGCAAGCCTACCTGCTGGCTCGCGCCAAGCTGGGCTTCCCGATGGCGACCCCGGACCTGCGTGATGAAGTACTGGCCAAGCTGGAGGCTGCACAATGAGTGCTCTGGATTTTCTGGTTGAACTGGGCACTGAAGAACTGCCACCCAAAGCCCTGAACACCTTGGCCGACGCGTTCCTCGCCGGTATCGACAAGGGCCTGCAAGCTGCCGGCCTCAACTACGAGACCAAAACCGTCTACGCCGCGCCGCGTCGCCTGGCCGTGCTGATCACGTCGCTGGCCACCCAGCAACCGGATCGCAGCATCAACCTCGATGGCCCGCCACGTCAGGCGGCGTTCGATGCCGAAGGCAACCCGACCCAGGCAGCACTGGGCTTTGCCAAGAAGTGCGGCGTCGAGCTGAGCGAAATCGATCAGAGCGGCCCGAAACTGCGTTACAGCCAAAGCATCGCCGGCAAGCCGACTGCGAGCCTGCTGCCGACCATCGTCGAAGATTCGCTGAACGACCTGCCGATCCCGAAACGCATGCGTTGGGGCGCTCGCAAGGAAGAATTCGTTCGTCCGACCCAATGGCTGGTGATGCTGCTCGGTGACGAAGTCATCGATTGCACCATCCTCGCCCAGAAGGCTGGCCGCGATTCCCGTGGGCACCGCTTCCATCACCCGGAAAACGTACGCATCACCTCGCCGGCCAATTACCTGGCCGACTTGCGTGCCGCTTACGTCCTGGCCGATGCCAACGAACGTCGCGACATCATCAGCAAGCGCACCGAAGAACTGGCGACCCGTCAGGAAGGCACGGCAATTGTTCCGCCGGCGCTGCTCGACGAAGTGACCGCGCTGGTTGAATGGCCAGTGCCGCTGGTGTGTTCGTTCGAAGAACGTTTCCTCGACGTGCCGCAAGAAGCGCTGATCACCACCATGCAGGACAACCAGAAGTACTTCTGCCTGCTGGATGCCGACGGCAAGTTGCTGCCACGTTTCATTACCGTGGCCAACATCGAAAGCAAAGACCCGCAGCAGATCATCGCCGGTAACGAGAAAGTGGTTCGCCCACGCCTGACCGACGCCGAGTTCTTCTTCAAGCAAGACAAGAAGCAGAAACTCGAAGATTTCAACCTGCGCCTGCAAAACGTGGTGTTCCAGGAAAAACTCGGCAGCGTCTACGACAAGGCCGAGCGCGTTTCCAAACTCGCTGCGTTCATCGCGCAACGCATTGGCGGCAATGCAGCCTGGGCTTCCCGTGCCGGCCTGCTGTCCAAGTGCGACCTGTCGACCGAAATGGTCGGTGAGTTCCCGGAGATGCAAGGTGTCGCCGGTTACTACTACGCCCTCAACGACGGCGAGCCGGAAGAAGTCGCCCTGGCGCTGAACGAGCAGTACATGCCGCGCGGTGCCGGCGCTGAACTGCCGACCACCCTGACCGGTGCGGCCGTGGCCATCGCCGACAAGCTCGACACGCTGGTGGGCATTTTCGGTATCGGCATGCTGCCAACCGGTAGCAAAGACCCGTACGCCTTGCGCCGTGCTGCACTCGGCGTGCTGCGTATCCTGATCGACAAGAAGCTCGATCTGGACCTGAACGACGCCGTGGCGTTCGCCGTGAATGCGTTCGGTGCCAAGGTCAAGGCTGCCGGTCTGAACGACGCCGTGCTGGAGTTCATCTTCGACCGTCTGCGTGCCCGTTACGAAGACGAAGGCGTGGATGTCGCGACTTACCTGTCCGTGCGTGCGCTGAAACCGGGTTCGGCACTGGACTTCGACCAGCGCGTACAAGCGGTAGAAGCCTTCCGCAAATTGCCGGAAGCCGCCGCCCTGGCTGCGGTGAACAAGCGCGTATCGAATTTGCTGAGCAAGGTCGAAGGCTCCGTTCCGACGGTGGTTGAAGCCAAGTACTTCGACAATGCCAACGAGTTCTCCCTGTACTCGGCGATCCAGCAGGCGGACCAGGCTGTCCAGCCGATGGCCGCAGCACGTCAGTACAGCGAATCACTGGCACGCCTGGCCGCCTTGCGCGAGCCGGTGGATGCGTTCTTCGAAGCCGTGATGGTCAATGCGGAAGATGCCAAGGTCCGAGCCAACCGTTATGCCTTGCTGGCGCGTCTGCGTGGCCTGTTCCTTGGCGTCGCTGATATCTCGCTGCTGGGCTAAGGGGCTGCGTTTGAAACTGCTGATTCTCGATCGCGACGGGGTGATCAATTACGACTCCGACGCTTACATCAAGTCGGTGGAGGAGTGGATTCCACTCCCCGGGTCGATCGAAGCCATCGCGCAGTTGAGCAAGGCCGGCTGGACGGTAGCGGTCGCTACCAACCAGTCGGGCATTGCTCGCGGCTATTACGACATCGCCACCCTGGACGCCATGCACGAGCGCTTGCGCGTGCTGGTGGCGGAGCAGGGCGGTGAAGTCGGGCTGATCGTCTATTGCCCGCACGGGCCGGACGAAGGCTGCGATTGCCGCAAGCCAAAACCCGGGATGTTGAAAACCATAGCCGAGCATTACAACGTGTCGCTGACCCATCTTTGGTTCGTCGGCGACAGCCTTGGTGACCTGGAAGCCGCCAAAGCCGTCGATTCACAACCAGTTTTGGTAAAGACCGGAAAAGGCGAAAAGACTCTGGGCAAGACCCTACCGGTGGGCACCTTGATTTTTGACGATCTGGCGGCGATTGCCGCAGAACTTATCCACAATTAGAGTGCTTCGATTGTTCCGATTAGGGATTGATCGGGAGTGCGCTTTATATAGACGGGCAGAGCCCGCACGGTAAACGTCACCATGTCGATACTGCAGGCCATCAGAACGTTCCTCTTTTATCTGTTGCTGGGCACCAGCTCTTTGCTTTGGTGCAGCCTGAGCTTTTTCATCGCGCCTTTTCTGCCGTTCAAGGCGCGTTATCGCTTCATCAATGTGTACTGGTGCCGCTGCGCTCTGTGGCTGAGCAAAGTGTTCCTGGGCATCAGCTACGAAGTGAAGGGCGCCGAGAACGTGCCTGACCAGCCCTGCGTGATTCAATCGAACCACCAGAGCACCTGGGAAACGTTCTTTCTCTCGGCTTACTTCGAGCCGTTGAGCCAGGTGCTCAAGCGTTCATTGCTGTATGTACCGTTCTTCGGCTGGGCCATGGCCATGCTGCGACCGATTGCCATCGACCGCGACAATCCGAAAGCCGCGCTCAAGCATGTGGCGAAGAAGGGCGATGAACTGCTGAAGGATGGCGTCTGGGTACTGATCTTCCCTGAGGGGACGCGCGTTCCTTTTGGCACCATCGGCAAGTTCTCACGCGGTGGCACCGCGTTGGCCGTCAACGCCGAGCTTCCTGTACTGCCGATTGCGCACAATGCCGGCAAGTTCTGGCCTAAAACCGGTTGGGCGAAGAAGCAGGGGGTCATCACGGTAATCATCGGCGAACCGATGTATGCCGCGGGCAGCGGGCCTCGCGCCATTGCCGATCTGAACGACCGGGTGCAAGCCTGGAACGAGCAGATGCAACGAGAAATGGGGTCGCTGCCAGCAGCCCCCGCGGCACCGACTTCGACTGATCAAGTGGCTGTCTGAGATTCTGTGGATAACCTGTGTACCGTTTTCTCGAAAAACCGCGATATCGTTTTATAACTTTATGATTTATATACATATTTCTTAAACACATAAAACGCAGGAAATGGTGCATAAGTTTTTTCGGGCGCAAAAAAACCGGCTGATATAGCCGGTTTTTTTATGTCTGAAATTTGCGTTATACACACTATGTACTATGGGGAATGACGTTCGTAATCTGAACTGATCGCACGCGAATTACAGACAATAAAAAAGGCCAACGCTGAGCGTTGGCCCTTTTGGGTTTGGCAGGTTCGCTGGATCAGAAGTCCAGGTTGGAAACCGCCAGGGCGTTGCTTTCGATGAAGTCACGGCGAGGTTCGACCGCATCACCCATCAGGGTGTTGAAGATCTGGTCCGCGCCAATGGCGTCTTCGATAGTCACTTTGAGCATCCGGCGCTGAGCTGGGTCCATGGTGGTTTCCCACAGCTGATCCGGGTTCATCTCGCCCAGACCTTTGTATCGCTGGATGGTGTGACGCTTGGTGCTTTCAGCCATCAGCCATTCAAGGGCTTCCTTGAACTCGGTGACCGGCTTCTTGCGCTCGCCACGCTGGATGTAGGCACCGTCGTCGAGCAGGGTGCTCAGTTGAGCGCCCAGCGAAACAACTGTCCGGTAATCGTTGCTGCCGAAGAAGTCGCGGTTGAAGGTGACGTAGTTCGACAGACCGTGGGAGATCAGTTCGACCTCTGGCAGCCAGACGTTACGTTCACGATCTTCACGCAGGCTGGCTTTGTAGACCAGGCCAGACTTCTCGACGGTGCGCAGGCGAACTTCGTACTGAGCCAGCCAATCCTGCATCGCTGCATGATCGGACAGTTGGTCCATGCTCACCGCTGGCAGGTAGATGAAGTGCTCGGTCAGTTCCTGCGGGTACAGGCGCGACAGACGCTTGAGGGTCTTCATCACCAGACGGAAGTCATTCACCAGGCGCTCAAGCGCTTCACCGGAGATGCCAGGGGCTTCTTCGTTCAGGTGCAGGCTCGCGTCTTCCAGGGCCGACTGCGTCATGTACTCTTCCATGGCGTCGTCGTCTTTGATGTATTGCTCTTGCTTGCCTTTCTTGACCTTGTATAGCGGCGGCTGAGCGATGTAGATGTAGCCGCGCTCGATCAGCTCCGGCAACTGACGGAAGAAGAAGGTCAGCAGCAGGGTACGGATGTGCGAACCGTCGACGTCAGCATCGGTCATGATGATGATGTTGTGATAACGCAGCTTGTCGATGTTGTACTCATCGCGACCGATGCCACAGCCCAGCGCGGTGATCAAGGTGCCTACTTCTTGCGAAGAGATCATCTTGTCGAAGCGCGCCTTCTCGACGTTCAGGATCTTGCCCTTCAGCGGCAGGATGGCCTGGGTGCGGCGGTTGCGTCCCTGCTTGGCGGAGCCGCCAGCAGAGTCACCTTCCACGAGGTACAGTTCGGACAGGGCAGGGTCTTTTTCCTGGCAGTCAGCCAGTTTGCCCGGCAGGCCGGCGATATCCAGCGCGCCTTTACGACGGGTCATTTCACGGGCTTTACGCGCCGCTTCACGCGCACGTGCCGCGTCGATCATCTTGCCGACGACCAGTTTGGCTTCGTTCGGGTTTTCCAGCAGGAAGTCGGAGAAGTACTTGCCCATTTCCTGTTCGACCGCGGTCTTCACTTCGGAAGAAACCAGCTTGTCTTTGGTCTGGGAGCTGAACTTCGGATCCGGTACTTTTACCGAAATGATCGCGGTCAGGCCTTCACGGGCATCGTCACCGGTGGTCGCGACTTTGTGCTTCTTCGCCAGACCTTCAGCTTCGATGTAGGTGTTCAGGTTACGCGTCAGTGCGGAACGGAAACCCACCAGGTGAGTACCGCCATCGCGCTGTGGAATGTTGTTGGTGAAGCACAACAGGTTCTCGTTGAAGCTGTCATTCCACTGCAGGGCGATTTCCACGCCGATGCCGTCTTCACGCTGGATGTTGAAGTGGAACACCTGGTTGACCGCAGTCTTGTTGGTGTTCAGGTATTCAACGAATGCACGCAGGCCGCCTTCGTACTTGAACAGCTCTTCCTTGCCGCTGCGCTCATCCTTGAGGACGATGCCGACGCCGGAGTTGAGGAAGGACAGTTCACGAATCCGCTTGGCCAGGATGTCCCAGCTGAAGTGGATATTCTTGAAGGTATCTTCTGAAGGCTTGAAGTGAATCTGGGTGCCGGTGGTTTCGCTCTCGCCAACGATTTTCATCGGCTCTTGCGGAACACCGTGGACGTAAGTCTGTTCCCAGATCTTGCCGCTGCGGCGCACCGTCAGGATCAGTTCTTTGGACAGTGCGTTCACCACCGACACACCTACACCGTGCAGACCGCCGGATACTTTGTAGGAGTTGTCGTCGAACTTACCGCCGGCGTGCAACACGGTCATGATGACCTCGGCTGCGGAAACGCCTTCTTCTTTGTGCACGTCTACCGGGATGCCACGGCCGTTGTCGCGAACGGTGATGGACTCATCCGGGTGAATGATGATGCTGATGTCGTCGCAGTGGCCAGCGAGAGCTTCGTCGATCGAGTTATCGACCACTTCGAACACCATGTGGTGCAGACCGCTGCCATCGTCGGTGTCACCAATGTACATACCGGGACGTTTGCGTACGGCATCCAGGCCTTTCAGCACTTTAATGCTCGTTGAGTCGTACGTATTCGTATTTTCTTCGCTCAATGCCTTCACTCCCGATGGTCGTGGGTCTGGGTGATACGGCCCTGTTCCACGTGGAACAAAGCGACTGGCGTTTCCGTCTGCCAGCCTTCCCTCAATAATTCGTGATCTACACAGGTGATAAACACCTGGCAGCGTAAGTCTTCCAGCAAGCGGCAAAGCGCGCGTCGGTGGTGCTCGTCCAGTTCGGACGGCAGGTCATCCACCAGATAAATACACTGGCCGCGTCGGGCCTGGCTAACCAGGTGCCCTTGGGCAATCCGCAATGCACAGACCACCAACTTCTGCTGACCCCGGGACAAGATGTCCGCGGCGTTATGTGCGCCCAGTCTGAGACGCAAATCAGCGCGTTGTGGTCCGGCCTGGGTGTGACCCATTTGCTGGTCCCGTTGAAGGGACCCAGCGAGTACGGCACTCAGTTCGCGGTCTTTGTCCCAGCCTCGGTAATAGCTGAGGGTCAAGCCTTCAAGCTCGACCAATTCGCTCAAGGTCTGTTCAAAGACTGGTTTCAAGGCTTTGATGTAAGCGCGGCGGTATTCATCGATTTCAGCGCTGGCTTGGTACAGTTCCCTGTCCCAAACCGCTTGCGAAACGGCGTCAAGTGTACCATGTCGCAGCCAAGAGTTTCTCTGGCGCAGAGCCTTCTGCAAGCGCTGCCAGGTGGACATGAATCGAGGTTCCACATGGAATACACCCCAGTCGAGAAACTGTCGGCGAATCTTCGGCGCGCCTTCAAGCAAGCGGAAACTGTCAGGGTTGATCAGCTGGAGTGGCAGGATCTCCGCCAGTTGCGCCGCGCTGCGGGCGTTCTGGCCATCGATGCGGATCTGAAACTCACCCTGACGGTCGCGCGAGATGCCTAGCGCGCTTTGTCCGCCCTCAGCCAATTCAACCTGGCCAAACACCGTGCACGCCAATTGCTCGTACTGGATGACCGGCAACAGACGGCTGCTACGGAACGAACGGGCAAGCCCCAGCAGATGAATGGCTTCCAGAACACTGGTTTTGCCGCTGCCGTTGGCGCCGTAAAGAATGTTGATTCGGGGGGAGGGGGAGAAGGTCACCGGGTGCAAATTGCGCACCGCGGTGACCGAGACGCGACTTAGCGACATCTAGCTTCTGCTGAACATGATTACAGACGCATCGGCATGACAACGTAAGCCGAATCGTCGTTGTCGGATTCCTGCACCAGCGCACTGCTGTTGGAATCGGACAGGATCAGGCGAACTTGCTCGGTGGTCATCACGCCCAGTACGTCGAGCAGATAGCTGACGTTGAAGCCGATTTCCAGATTGCCGCCGTTGTATTCAACGCCCACTTCTTCTTCCGCTTCTTCCTGCTCCGGGTTGTTCGCCTGGATTTTCAGCTGACCGTTGGCCAGTTGCAGACGGATGCCACGGTACTTCTCGTTGGACAGAATCGCGGTACGGCTGAAGGCTTCACGCAACGCCTGACGGTCGCCGAGTACCAGCTTGTCGCCACCTTTAGGCAGAACACGCTCGTAATCCGGGAATTTACCGTCGACCAGTTTAGAGGTGAAGGTAAACTCGCCGGTGGTCGCGCGGATGTGGTGCTGGCCCAGGACGATGCTGACGATGCCGTCGGGCTCGGTCAGCAAGCGCGCCAGCTCAAGGATGCCCTTGCGTGGAACGATAACCTGATGGCGATCCGGTTGACCGATATCGGCCTGCATCGAGCACATGGCCAGACGGTGACCGTCGGTGGCCACGGCGCGAATGATCCCGGCCGAGACTTCCAGCAGCATGCCGTTCAGGTAATAACGAACGTCCTGCTGCGCCATGGCGAAGCTGGTGCGTTCGATCAGACGACGCAGTTTGCTTTGTTCCAGGCTGCAGGTCAGCGAGCCCGGGCCTTCTTCCACGGTCGGGAAATCATTGGCCGGCAGGGTCGACAGGGTGAAGCGGCTACGACCGGCCTTCACCACCAGCTTCTGCTCATCAACCTTGATGTCGATCAGCGCATCGTTCGGCAAGCTCTTGCAGATGTCCATCAGCTTGCGCGCAGGCACGGTGATGGAGCCAGGATCTGCTGGCTCTTCAAGTTGCACACGACCGACCAGCTCGACTTCCAGGTCGGTACCGGTCAGCGACAATTGCTGGCCTTCGACAACCAGCAGCACGTTGGAGAGCACCGGCAAGGTCTGTCGGCGCTCAACGACGCCTGCGACCAGTTGCAGGGGTTTCAACAGGGCTTCGCGTTGAATGGTGAAATGCATGGTCTAGTCCCTTGCCTTAATAAGCTGCGCTGGTGTTCATCAAGTGGTCAGTGTACGCAGCAGGTTCTTGTAGTCCTCGCGGATGTCCGCGTCGGATTCCTTAAGCTCGTTGATCTTGCGACAGGCGTGCAAAACAGTCGTGTGGTCGCGGCCGCCAAACACATCGCCGATTTCCGGCAGGCTGTGGTTAGTCAACTCTTTGGATAATGCCATTGCAACCTGACGCGGACGTGCGACCGAGCGTGAACGACGCTTGGACAGCAGGTCGGATATCTTGATCTTGTAGTACTCGGCGACCGTGCGCTGAATGTTATCCACAGAGACCAATTTATCTTGCAGCGCCAACAAGTCTTTCAGGGATTCGCGAATCAGCTCGATGGTGATGTCGCGGCCCATGAAGTGCGAGTGGGCAATCACGCGCTTCAGGGCGCCTTCCAGCTCACGGACGTTGGAGCGAATACGCTGGGCGATGAAGAATGCCGCGTCATGTGGCAGATCGACTTTGGCCTGGTCGGCCTTTTTCATCAAGATCGCCACGCGGGTTTCCAGCTCTGGCGGCTCGACGGCAACCGTCAGGCCCCAGCCGAAGCGGGATTTGAGGCGCTCTTCAAGGCCTTCGATTTCTTTCGGGTAGCGGTCACTGGTGAGAATGACCTGCTGGCCACCTTCAAGCAGGGCGTTGAAGGTGTGGAAAAACTCTTCCTGCGAACGTTCCTTGCGGGCGAAGAATTGAATGTCATCGATGAGCAACGCATCCACCGAACGGTAGAAGCGCTTGAATTCGTTGATGGCATTCAGCTGCAGTGCCTTGACCATGTCGGCCACGAAACGCTCCGAATGCAGGTAAACGACCTTGGCATTCGGGTTCTTCTTTAATAGGTGGTTACCCACAGCGTGCATCAAGTGGGTTTTACCCAAGCCGACGCCACCATAAAGGAAGAGCGGGTTGTAACCGTGCTTGGGGTTGTCCGCCACCTGCCAGGCCGCGGCCCGGGCCAGTTGGTTCGACTTGCCTTCGACGAAGTTTTCGAAGGTGAAGGTGCGGTTCAGGTAACTGGTGTGCTTGAGCGCGCCTTCTACCTGCACCGTGCGTTGCTCGGAGCGAACGGGAGCTTGCTGCGAGCTGGCGCCGGCCATCGGGTCGAAGCTGTCGCGAGACGGCTCTTCATTGATCTCGGCCACTTTTTGCGTCGCACGCTTGGTCGGTGCGCTGGCAGTCGGCGCTGGCGTCGGAGCACTGGCAGGTGCTTGAGCAGCCTGAGCCTGAGACGCAGCGGCAGCCAACGGCGCATTAGGCGCGGCGCGCGGTGCCGAACTGCGTTTGCTGCCTATTAATAAGGACAGCACCGGCGCCATGCCGTTGCCGTGCTCATCCAGCAGTTCAAGAACGCGACCCAGGTACTTTTCGTTGACCCAGTCGAGAACAAAGCGGTTCGGTGCGTAGACACGCAACTCGTCGCCTTCGGCTTCGACCTGTAGTGGACGGATCCAAGTGTTGAATTGTTGGGCAGGCAGCTCTTCGCGCAAAAGCTCCACGCACTGCTGCCAAAGTTCCACTGACACGGATATCCCCTAAGTTGAAAGCCGGTGAGGCAAAAACAAGCGGCCATTGTAGCGACCAGACGCCGACTTATCCACACGTAGGTGGAGCACTGAACAAGAAGAATCAATGTTTTATACGCAAAAAAGACGACCAGCGGTCTGTGCATAAGCTCTGTGGATAACCGGGTCTAAGGTCGTTGCACAAGTAGGGGGGAAACTCGGTGGATAACCAACCTGTGGATAACAGGCCCTTTCACACACAGGTTATCCGACAGCGCAGCACAGGCTGCCCCCTGTTTTCCACCGTAGTTGTCATTCTCTGTACAGCCCGCAGTAGAAGGCCTCAAGGTAGTTATCCACAGATGATCGCCGCCCTAGCTTTTATAAGCTTTACAGAAAAGCTTTAAATAATTCCTTTCTTATTTCTATTTCTAACGAGGGGTTAATCACGAACAAAACCCCTGGAGATCTATTTATAAGGAAACGCTGGTTGGAAATTGACCTAGAGGCTTGCTTTCTCTAGAATCCCCGGTCTCTTAAAACGGGGGCCATTCCGGCCCGTTGTGGACGAACCAGGTAACACGACAATGAAACGTACTTTCCAACCAAGCACTATCAAACGCGCTCGTACCCACGGTTTCCGTGCTCGCATGGCTACCAAGAACGGCCGTGCTGTTCTGTCGCGTCGCCGCGCCAAAGGTCGTGCGCGTCTGGCAGTTTGATAAGCCGGCACTGGAGGTGAGTCAGGACTTCAGTCGGGAAAAGCGTCTGCTTACTCCCCGGCATTTCAAGGCAGTCTTTGACTCCCCTACCGGCAAGGTTCCGGGGAAAAATCTCCTGCTCCTTGCGCGCAACAACGATCTTGATCACCCCCGTCTCGGGTTGGTTATCGGAAAAAAGAGCGTAAAGCTCTCCGTCGAGCGCAATCGCCTCAAACGTCTGATGCGCGAATCGTTCCGTCTGCACCAGGATTCACTGGTCGGCTGGGACATCGTTATCGTCGCGCGCAAAGGTTTGGGTGACGTAGAAAACCCCGAATTGATTCAGCATTTCGGCAAGCTCTGGAAGCGTCTGGCACGCAGCACGCCAGTACCAGCAGTCAAAACCGAAACTGTAGGGGTAGACAGTCCCGATGCGTAAACTGGCACTCGTTCCGATCCAGTTTTACCGCTATGCCATTAGTCCCCTGATGGCCAACCACTGTCGCTTCTACCCCAGTTGTTCCTGCTACGCGTTAGAAGCCATAGAAAATCATGGTCTTCTGCGCGGTGGCTGGCTGGCCTTTCGTCGTTTAGGTCGCTGTCATCCGTGGAATCCCGGTGGTTATGACCCGGTTCCACCTATCCCTACCTCCCGTTCTTCTTCGATGGCCGAGTAATCATGGATATCAAACGCACGATCCTGATCGTCGCCCTGGCAATCGTGTCCTACGTTATGGTTCTTAAATGGAACCAGGACTATGGCCAGGCTGCCCTGCCGACTCAGAATGTTGCTTCCAGTACTACCGCACCGGGCCTACCGGATTCGGCTACTGGCAATAATGCTTCTGTCAGTGACGACATTCCACGCGCCGCAAGCGATACCAGTGCCACTGCACCTGCTGAAACTCCAGTAGCTGCAAGCAAAGACCTCATCCAGATCAAAACGGATGTGCTCAACCTGGCCATCGATCCACAAGGTGGTGATGTTGCCCAGCTGACGCTGCCGCTGTATCCACGTCGCCAGGACCATCCGGAAATTCCGTTCCAGTTGTTCGATAACGGCAACGAGCGGACTTATCTGGCTCAAAGCGGTTTGATCGGCACCGACGGTCCGGACGCAAGTCCTGCCGGTCGTCCGGTTTACGCTTCGGAGAAGAAGGTTTATCAACTGGCTGACGGTCAGGACCAATTGGTCGTAGACCTGAAGTTCAGCAAGGACGGCGTCAACTACATCAAGCGTTTCACACTGAAACGTGGCCTGTATGACGTAACCGTTTCCTACCTGATCGACAACGAAAGCGCCAAGCCTTGGTCGGGTGCGATGTTCGCCCAGCTGAAGCGTGATGCCAGTTCCGATCCTTCTTCCAGCACTGCCACCGGCACCGCGACTTACCTGGGCGCCGCCCTGTGGACAAGTAACGAGCCGTACAAGAAAGTGTCGATGAAGGACATGGACAAGGCTCAGCTGAAAGAAACCGTCAACGGTGGCTGGGTTGCCTGGTTGCAACACTACTTCGTGACCGCGTGGATTCCGGCTAAGGGCGAAAACAATGTCGTCCAGACCCGTAAAGACAGCAAAGGCAACTACATCATCGGCTATACCGCCCCGGCATTGACTGTCGCGCCAGGTGCTAAAGCTGAAGTCAGCGCTGTTCTGTACGCCGGCCCGAAAAGCCAGGCTGTGCTGAAAGAGTTGTCCCCAGGTCTGGAACTGACCGTCGACTACGGCATCCTGTGGTTCATTGCGCAGCCAATCTTCTGGTTGCTGCAACATATCCACGCCATCGTCGGTAACTGGGGCTGGTCGATCATTTTCCTGACCATGCTGATCAAGGGTTTGTTCTTCCCTCTGTCGGCCGCCAGCTACAAATCCATGGCGCGCATGCGTGCAGTGGCACCGAAACTGGCCGCGCTGAAAGAGCAACATGGCGATGACCGGCAGAAAATGTCGCAAGCCATGATGGAGCTGTACAAGAAAGAGAAGATCAATCCGCTGGGTGGCTGCTTGCCAATCCTCGTGCAGATGCCGGTTTTCCTTTCGCTGTACTGGGTTCTGCTGGAAAGTGTTGAAATGCGCCAAGCGCCGTTCATGCTTTGGATTACTGACCTGTCGATCAAGGACCCGTTCTTCATTCTGCCGATCATCATGGGTGCAACCATGTTCATCCAGCAGCAGTTGAACCCGACACCTCCGGATCCGATGCAGGCCAAGGTGATGAAGCTGATGCCAATCATCTTCACCTTCTTCTTCCTGTGGTTCCCGGCTGGTCTGGTGCTGTACTGGGTAGTGAACAACTGCCTGTCCATCACTCAACAGTGGTACATCACTCGTAAAATCGAACGGGCTACCAAAGCAGCCGCTTGATTTACACTGTGGATAACCACTCAAAACGCCCCCTAGTGGGGCGTTTTGCTATCTGTCACTTTTGTCTGGATACCGGTTTATGAGCGTTCCTCGTGAAACCATCGCAGCCGTCGCAACCGCTCAAGGTCGCGGCGGTGTGGGCATCGTCCGTATTTCCGGACCGTTGGCGAGCCTTGCAGCCAAGGCCATCAGTGGTCGGGAATTGAAACCCCGGTTTGCCCATTACGGCCCGTTCCTCAGTGCAAACGAAGAGGTGCTGGACGAAGGCATTGCGCTGTATTTCCCGGGACCGAACTCCTTCACCGGCGAAGACGTGCTGGAACTGCAGGGCCATGGCGGGCCAATTGTTCTGGACATGTTGCTCAAGCGTTGCCTGGAACTGGGCTGTCGTCTCGCCCGTCCCGGTGAATTCAGTGAGCGTGCGTTCCTCAATGACAAACTCGACCTGGCTCAGGCTGAAGCCATTGCCGACTTGATCGAGGCGAGTTCTGCACAAGCGGCTCGAAATGCGCTGCGTTCCTTGCAAGGGGCATTTTCCCAGCGTGTGCATAACCTCACCGAGCAATTGATAGGGCTGCGTATCTATGTCGAGGCAGCCATCGACTTTCCGGAGGAAGAAATCGACTTCCTTGCCGATGGTCATGTATTGGCCATGCTCGACAAAGTACGTGATGAATTATCCACAGTGCTTCGCGAAGCCGGGCAAGGCGCCTTGCTCCGTGACGGCATGACCGTGGTGATTGCCGGTCGCCCGAACGCCGGTAAATCCAGCCTGTTGAATGCCCTGGCCGGTCGGGAAGCCGCGATCGTGACCGAAATTGCCGGCACAACCCGGGACATTCTTCGCGAACATATCCACATTGATGGCATGCCGCTGCACGTGGTGGATACCGCCGGTCTGCGAGATACCGACGATCACGTGGAAAAAATCGGTGTAGAACGCGCACTGAAAGCCATTGGCGAAGCGGATCGTGTGTTGCTGGTCGTCGATGCAACAGCGCCCGAAGCGCTGGACCCCTTCGCATTGTGGCCGGAATTCCTCGAAATCCGCCCCGATCCCGCGAAAGTCACGCTGATTCGTAACAAGGCAGACCTGACAGGGGAAGCGATTGCCCTAGAAGTCAGCGAAGATGGCCACGTCACCATCAGCTTGAGTGCCAAGTCAGCAGGCGAAGGCCTGGAGTTACTGCGCGACCATCTAAAGGCCTGCATGGGTTACGAGCAGACGTCGGAAAGCAGCTTCAGCGCACGCAGGCGTCACCTTGAGGCCCTGCGTCATGCCAGTGCATCCCTTGAGCATGGCCGAGCGCAATTGACCCTGGCCGGTGCCGGCGAGCTGTTGGCCGAGGATTTACGTCAGGCGCAGCACTCGCTGGGTGAAATCACCGGTGCATTCAGCTCCGATGACCTGTTGGGACGAATCTTTTCCAGCTTCTGCATCGGTAAATAACCCTTCCGTTGTCTACAGACAGGCCATTCGCGCCTGTCTGTCCCCTCTTTTTGAAAAGTCCCCCCTCAGTGCCGAGCAGATAATCTCTGCTTCAGCGGTTTTTCTTCGCCCGGAATTATGCCGACAAGGGCCTTTTCTGTGGATTAAGCCCTGTGAATAACTGCCACTAAGGGCAGTTGATAACAGGGCCTGAAAACTGAAGATAACCGCCTCTGTGGATAACCACCGCTTTAATCCACAGGCTTAAACCGGTTATCCAAGGGTCTCTTTGCCACATGACCACAGGGTTTTGAATCTCTGTACATATTGAAAATAAAGGCCTGTAGCATTCTATCCACAGAAAGGTGCCTCAGTAGAAATAAACATAAAAACAAAGGTTTAATAAATTTCTCTCTTTTTAATTTCTATAACCCCGACTTCTCCACAGCTGGTTAAATTTTGTGCAAAGGGTTCTTTAGGAAGGGCGAAGTCCCTATACTTGTCGACCAGGTCCAGAAACCTGAGCTCAAACTATTCCTGATTACCTAACTGAAGCAGGCACGAGGTGCGTGGTGGATTTCCCTTCCCGTTTTGAAGTGATCGTCATCGGCGGCGGTCATGCCGGTACCGAGGCAGCACTGGCCTCAGCACGTATGGGTGCGAAAACCCTGTTGCTGACGCATAACGTGGAAACCCTCGGAGCGATGAGTTGCAACCCCGCCATTGGTGGGATCGGTAAAAGCCATCTGGTTAAAGAAATCGACGCCCTTGGCGGCGCGATGGCCATGGCTACCGACAAAGGTGGTATTCAGTTTCGCGTGTTGAACAGCCGCAAAGGCCCGGCCGTGCGTGCAACTCGCGCTCAGGCAGACCGGGTTCTGTACAAGGCCGCTGTCCGCGAAGCATTGGAAAACCAGCCGAACCTGTGGATATTTCAACAAGCCGCTGACGACCTGATCGTCGAGCAGGAACAAGTGCGTGGTGTTGTTACCCAAATGGGCCTGCGTTTCCTCGCGGATTCCGTGGTGTTGACCACTGGCACCTTCCTCGGCGGACTTATCCACATCGGCATGCAGAATTATTCCGGCGGTCGCGCCGGTGATCCGCCATCGATCGCCCTGGCCCACCGTCTGCGTGAATTGCCACTGCGTGTCGGTCGTTTGAAAACCGGTACGCCGCCGCGTATCGACGGTCGTTCTGTGGATTTCTCGGTAATGACCGAGCAAGCAGGCGATACACCGATCCCGGTGATGTCGTTCATGGGCTCCAAAGAGCAACACCCGAAACAGGTGAGCTGCTGGATTACCCACACCAACGCCCGCACCCACGAAATCATTGCCGCGAACCTCGATCGCTCGCCGATGTATTCCGATGCAGGATTGATCGAGGGCATCGGTCCGCGTTATTGCCCGTCGATCGAAGACAAGATCCACCGCTTTGCCGACAAGGAAAGCCATCAGGTCTTTATCGAGCCGGAAGGTTTGACCACTCACGAGCTTTATCCGAACGGGATATCCACATCCCTGCCGTTCGACGTGCAATTGCAGATCGTGCAATCGATCCGCGGCATGGAAAACGCGCACATCGTGCGTCCGGGCTACGCCATCGAATACGACTACTTCGACCCGCGTGACCTGAAATACAGCCTGGAAACCAAAGTGATTGGCGGGCTGTTTTTTGCCGGTCAAATCAACGGCACCACCGGTTACGAAGAGGCCGGCGCCCAAGGTTTGCTGGCCGGTGCCAACGCGGCACTGCGTGCACAGGGCAAAGACGCCTGGTGCCCGCGTCGCGACGAGGCGTACATCGGTGTGTTGGTCGACGACCTGATTACACTCGGAACCCAAGAGCCGTACCGGATGTTCACGTCCCGTGCCGAGTACCGCCTGATCCTGCGCGAGGACAACGCCGACCTGCGGTTGACCGAAAAAGGTCGTGAGCTGGGCTTGGTTGATGACGCGCGTTGGGAGGCGTTCTGCAAGAAGCGCGAAAGCATCGATCTGGAAGAGCAACGCCTGAAAAGTACCTGGGTTCGCCCGGGCACCGAGCAGGGCGATGCGATTTCCGAGAAGTTCGGTACGCCGCTGACCCACGAATACAATTTGCTCAACCTGCTGAGCCGTCCGGAAATCGACTACGCTGGTCTGATTGCCGTGACCGGTGGGGGCGCAGAAGATCCACAGGTCGCCGAACAGGTCGAAATCAAGACCAAGTACGCCGGTTACATCGACCGTCAGCAGGATGAAATCGCACGCCTGCGCGCCAGCGAAGACACCAAACTGCCTGTGGATATTGATTACACGAACATTTCCGGTCTCTCCAAAGAGATCCAGAGCAAGCTCGGCGCGACCCGTCCTGAAACCCTGGGCCAGGCGTCACGTATCCCGGGCGTTACCCCGGCAGCCATTTCGCTGTTGCTGATTCATTTGAAAAAACGCGGCGCGGGCCGTCAGTTGGAGCAAAGCGCTTGAGTTCGTTGGTCACCTCGCAACACGCCGAAGAGTTATCCACAGGTGCTCGCCAGCTCGGTGTCACACTGACAGAAACCCAGCACGCGCAGCTGCTGGGTTATCTGGCCCTGTTGATCAAATGGAACAAGGCCTACAACCTGACCGCCGTGCGCGATCCGGACGAAATGGTCTCTCGCCATCTGCTCGATAGTTTGAGCGTGATGTCGTTCATCGAAAACGGTCGCTGGCTGGACGTTGGCAGCGGTGGCGGCATGCCGGGTATTCCGTTGGCCATCCTGTTTCCCGAGTCCCAAGTGACTTGCCTGGACAGCAACGGCAAGAAAACCCGCTTCCTGACCCAGGTCAAACTCGAACTCAAACTGGATAACCTGCAAGTTATCCACAGCCGCGTTGAAGCCTTCCAGCCTGCACAGCCATTCAACGGGATTGTTTCCCGGGCGTTCAGCAGCATGGAAAACTTCAGTAATTGGACTCGCCACCTCGGCGATGCCGATACTCGCTGGCTGGCAATGAAGGGCGTTCATCCGGCCGATGAGCTGGTAGCATTGCCGGCAGACTTCCACCTCGATAGCGAACACGCCCTGGCCGTCCCTGGTTGCCAAGGCCAACGCCATCTGCTGATACTGCGCCGCACGGCATGATTGGGAACACAAGCAAGAATGGCTAAGGTATTCGCGATTGCGAACCAAAAGGGTGGTGTGGGTAAAACCACCACCTGCATCAACCTCGCAGCTTCCCTGGTCGCTACCAAGCGTCGGGTGCTGCTGATCGATCTCGATCCACAGGGCAACGCCACCATGGGTAGCGGTGTGGATAAACACGGTCTGGAAAATTCGGTATACGACCTGCTGATCGGCGAATGTGACCTGGCCCAGGCCATGCACTACTCCGAGCACGGTGGTTACCAGCTGTTGCCGGCCAACCGCGACCTGACGGCGGCCGAAGTGGTTCTGCTGGAAATGCAGATGAAGGAAAGCCGCCTTCGCAGTGCATTGGCGCCGATCCGTGAAAACTACGATTACATTTTGATCGACTGCCCACCGTCGTTGTCGATGCTCACGCTGAACGCGCTGGTGGCCGCCGATGGGGTGATTATCCCCATGCAGTGCGAGTACTTCGCGCTCGAAGGCTTGAGCGACCTTGTGGATAACATCAAGCGCATCGCCGAACTGCTGAACCCGAACCTGAAAGTCGAAGGCCTGTTGCGGACCATGTACGACCCGCGCCTGAGCCTGATGAACGATGTGTCTGCCCAGCTCAAGGAACACTTCGGCGAGCAGCTCTACGACACCGTGATTCCGCGCAACATTCGCCTGGCCGAAGCGCCTAGTTATGGGATGCCGGCGTTGGCGTACGACAAGACATCCCGGGGCGCCATTGCCTACCTGGCCTTGGCAGGCGAAATGGTTCGCCGTCAGCGCAAAAACTCACGCACCGCCGCCGCTCAGGCAACTTAAGGAATCCCATGGCCGTCAAGAAACGAGGTCTCGGACGAGGACTGGATGCACTGCTGAGTGGTCCGACTGTCAGCTCGCTGGAAGAACAAGCGGTGCAAGCTGACCAGCGTGAGCTGCAGCACTTGCCCCTGGACCTGATCCAGCGCGGCAAGTACCAACCCCGCCGGGACATGGATCCTCAGGCGCTGGAAGAGTTGGCGCAGTCGATCAAGGCCCAGGGCGTGATGCAGCCGATCGTGGTTCGCCCGATCGGCAGCGGTCGCTTCGAAATCATTGCCGGTGAACGCCGCTGGCGCGCCAGCCAGCAGGCTGGCCAGGAAACCATCCCGGCGATGGTTCGCGATGTGCCTGATGAAACGGCCATTGCCATGGCGCTGATCGAGAACATTCAGCGCGAAGACCTCAATCCGATCGAAGAAGCCGTGGCGTTGCAGCGTTTGCAGCAGGAATTTCAGCTGACTCAGCAACAGGTTGCGGAAGCGGTGGGCAAATCCCGCGTGACCGTGGCCAACCTGCTACGCTTGATCGCGTTGCCGGAAGTTATCAAAACCATGCTGTCGCACGGCGACCTGGAAATGGGTCATGCGCGTGCTTTGCTCGGTTTGCCGGAGAATCAACAGGTAGAAGGGGCGCGACATGTTGTCGCACGGGGGCTGACGGTGCGCCAAACTGAGGCACTGGTTCGCCAGTGGTTGAGTGGCAAACAGGAGCCTGCCGAACCGGTAAAACCGGACCCGGATATAGCCCGACTTGAACAGCGCCTGGCCGAACGCCTAGGCTCTGCGGTGCAGATCCGCCACGGTAAGAAGGGGAAAGGGCAGTTGGTCATTGGTTACAACTCCCTCGACGAACTGCAAGGTGTGCTCGCACACATTCGTTGAAACATTTCCTCATGTAGCGTGCAGTCGGAAATCACTACCTGACAGTTGAATAGGGGCTGAACCGCCCCTATACTCTGCGCGCATTTTGTCGGCACAAATTATGCCAAGTTATTGATTTCTGGCAGCCGACCATTGGAGAGTAAACGTGATGGAAAGACGCACGCCAAACCGCTTGCCGTTCCATCGCCTGGCAGTTTTTCCGGTGTTAATGGCTCAACTTGTCGTTTTGCTGATCGCTGCTTTGGCGCTTTGGCAATGGCACGGAGTCGTTGCCGGGTACTCAGGACTTTGCGGAGGCCTGATAGCCTTGCTTCCCAATGTTTATTTCGCTCACAGGGCATTTCGGTTTTCCGGCGCCCGAGCAGCTCAAGCCATCGTCCGGTCATTTTATGCCGGCGAGGCGGGCAAACTGATTTTGACGGCAGTGCTCTTTGCATTGACGTTTGCAGGTGTGAAGCCATTGGCGCCGCTAGCTGTATTCGGCGTCTTCGTGTTGACCCAACTGGTCAGCTGGTTCGCGCCCCTGCTGATGAGAACAAGACTTTCGAGACCTTAGGGCGTTTGAGGCAACCATGGCAGAAACAACCGCTTCGGGCTATATCCAGCACCACTTGCAGAACCTGACTTTCGGTCAGCTCCCAACTGGCGGGTGGGGTTTTGCCCACACCGCAGCAGAAGCCAAGGAAATGGGCTTCTGGGCTTTCCACGTCGATACTCTCGGCTGGTCGGTCGCGTTGGGTCTGATCTTCGTTCTTCTTTTCCGCATGGCGGCAAAGAAAGCGACTTCCGGTCAGCCTGGTGCTTTGCAGAACTTCGTTGAAGTATTGGTCGAATTCGTCGATGGCAGCGTGAAAGACAGCTTCCATGGCCGTAGCCCGGTGATTGCACCGCTGGCACTGACCATCTTCGTGTGGGTGTTCCTGATGAACGCCGTCGACCTTATCCCGGTCGACTGGATTCCTCAGCTGGCCATCCTGATTACCGGCGACCATCACATTCCGTTCCGTGCAGTGTCGACCACTGACCCGAACGCGACCCTGGGTATGGCCCTGTCGGTGTTCGCGCTGATCATTTTCTACAGCATCAAGGTCAAGGGCATCGGCGGCTTCATCGGCGAACTGACCCTGCACCCGTTCGGCAGCAAGAACATCTTCGTTCAAGCCCTGCTGATTCCGGTGAACTTCCTGCTGGAGTTCGTGACGCTGGTGGCCAAGCCGATCTCGCTGGCACTGCGTCTGTTCGGCAACATGTACGCCGGCGAGCTGGTCTTCATTCTGATTGCTGTGATGTTCGGCAGCGGTCTGCTCTGGCTTAGCGGCCTGGGCGTAGTTCTGCAGTGGGCGTGGGCTGTGTTCCACATCCTGATCATCACCCTGCAGGCGTTTATCTTCATGATGCTGACCATCGTTTACCTTTCGATGGCGCACGAAGAGAACCATTAAGACCAGTCTCGACTAGTCTGATGTCCCACTCGGTCAAACGAGTGGGTGCCCGAACAGGGCTATGAAACGATTTGTTTTACCGCTTTAAAATCTAAAAAACCTAAACCATACGACGTAAAAGTCGGGAGGAAAGATGGAAACTGTAGTTGGTCTAACCGCTATCGCTGTTGCACTGTTGATCGGCCTGGGCGCACTGGGTACCGCAATTGGTTTCGGCCTGTTGGGCGGCAAGTTCCTGGAAGGCGCAGCGCGTCAGCCAGAAATGGTTCCAATGCTGCAAGTTAAAATGTTCATCGTTGCCGGTCTGCTCGACGCCGTAACCATGATCGGTGTTGGTATCGCTCTGTTCTTCACCTTCGCGAACCCATTCGTTGGTCAACTCGCTGGCTAATTACTCGAACCTTCGAGTAGTTGGTGTGATGTGTAACGAACGAGCGAGGTGTTGGCGTGAACATTAATGCAACCCTGATTGGCCAGTCCGTTGCGTTCTTCATTTTTGTACTGTTTTGCATGAAGTTCGTGTGGCCTCCGGTCATCGCGGCTTTGCACGAACGTCAGAAGAAGATTGCGGATGGACTGGACGCTGCCGCCCGAGCAGCTCGCGACCTGGAATTGGCCCAAGATAAAGCGGGTCAACAACTGCGCGAAGCTAAAGCTCAGGCAGCCGAAATCATTGAGCAAGCCAAGAAACGCGGTAACCAGATCGTTGAAGAGGCTGTTGAAAAAGCCCGTATCGACGCTGACCGTGTGAAGGTTCAGGCTCAGGCCGAGATCGAACAGGAACTGAACAGTGTCAAAGACGCGCTGCGTGCCCAACTGGGTGCTCTGGCCGTCGGCGGCGCCGAGAAGATCCTGGGTGCCACAATCGATCAAAACGCGCACGCGGAGCTGGTAAACAAACTGGCTGCTGAAATTTAAGCGAGGGCGATCATGGCAGAATTGACCACGTTGGCCCGACCTTACGCTAAGGCAGCCTTCGAGCACGCCCAGGCCCACCAGCAACTGGCCTCTTGGTCAGCCATGCTCGGCCTGGCTGCAGCAGTGTCGCAAGACGACACCATGCAGCGCGTGCTCAAGGCCCCGCGACTGACGAGCGCAAACAAGGCCGCCACGTTTATTGACGTGTGCGGCGACAAGTTTGATGCCAAGGCACAGAACTTCATCAACGTCGTTGCCGAAAACGACCGTCTCCCGCTGTTGCCGGAGATATCCGCTCTGTTCGACCTGTACAAGGCCGAACAAGAGAAGTCGGTAGACGTTGAAGTGACCAGTGCTTTTGCATTGAACCAAGAACAGCAAGACAAACTCGCCAAGGTTCTCAGTGCACGACTCAACCGGGAAGTGCGCCTGCAAGTCGAGGAAGACAAATCCCTTATTGGGGGCATTGTCATCCGCGCCGGCGACCTGGTTATCGATGGCTCGGTTCGCGGCAAACTCGCGAGCCTTGCCGAAGCATTGAAATCTTGAGTTTGAAGGGGCAGCAGAGCAATGCAGCAACTCAATCCTTCCGAAATAAGTGAAATTATCAAGGGCCGCATCGACAAGCTCGATGTGACCTCCCAAGCCCGTAACGAAGGCACTGTCGTCAGCGTATCTGACGGTATCGTGCGGATTCACGGTCTGGCCGACGTAATGTACGGCGAGATGATCGAGTTTCCGGGCGGCGTCTTCGGTATGGCTCTCAACCTGGAGCAAGACTCTGTAGGTGCCGTTGTATTGGGCGCATACCAGACTCTGGCTGAAGGCATGAGCGCCAAGTGCACCGGCCGCATCCTCGAAGTTCCGGTTGGTAAGGAACTGCTGGGTCGCGTAGTCGACGCACTGGGTAACCCAGTTGACGGCAAAGGTCCGCTGAACAACACCTTGACCGACGCGGTCGAGAAAGTTGCTCCAGGCGTGATCTGGCGTAAGTCGGTAGACCAGCCTGTACAGACTGGCTACAAGGCTGTCGATGCCATGATCCCTGTCGGCCGTGGCCAGCGTGAGCTGATCATCGGTGACCGTCAGATCGGTAAAACCGCTCTGGCGATCGACGCGATCATCAACCAGAAAGACAGCGGCATTTTCTGCGTCTACGTAGCGATCGGTCAGAAACAATCGACCATCGCCAACGTGGTTCGCAAGCTGGAAGAAAACGGCGCACTGGCTAACACCATCGTCGTGGCAGCGAGCGCTTCGGAATCTGCAGCACTGCAATTCCTGGCACCGTACTCCGGTTGCACCATGGGTGAATTCTTCCGCGACCGCGGTGAAGACGCGCTGATCGTTTATGACGATCTGTCCAAGCAAGCAGTGGCTTACCGCCAGATTTCCCTGCTGCTGCGCCGTCCACCAGGCCGTGAAGCTTACCCAGGCGACGTGTTCTATCTCCACTCCCGTCTGCTGGAGCGCGCATCCCGCGTTTCGGAAGAATACGTAGAGAAGTTCACCAACGGCGCAGTGACCGGCAAAACCGGTTCCCTGACCGCACTGCCGATCATCGAAACCCAGGCTGGCGACGTTTCCGCGTTCGTTCCGACCAACGTGATTTCCATCACCGACGGTCAGATCTTCCTGGAATCGGCCATGTTCAACTCCGGGATCCGTCCTGCTGTGAACGCCGGTGTTTCGGTATCCCGTGTGGGTGGTGCCGCTCAGACCAAGATCATCAAGAAGCTCTCCGGTGGTATCCGTACCGCTCTGGCTCAGTACCGTGAACTGGCGGCATTCGCCCAGTTCGCTTCTGACCTGGACGAAGCGACCCGTAAGCAACTTGAGCATGGTCAGCGCGTTACCGAGCTGATGAAGCAGAAGCAATACGCACCAATGTCGATCGCTGACATGGCGCTGTCGCTGTATGCCGCTGAGCGTGGGTTCCTGACTGACGTCGAAATCGCCAAGATCGGCAGCTTTGAACAAGCGCTGATTGCTTTCTTCAACCGCGATCACGCCGAATTGATGGCGAAGATCAACGTGAAGGGTGACTTCAATGACGAAATCGATGCTGGCATGAAAGCCGGTATCGAGAAGTTCAAGGCCACCCAAACCTGGTAAGCCGCAGCGGGAGCCGCAAGGCTCCCGCTTGCTAACCTGATAGGTGTTACATGGCAGGCGCAAAAGAGATTCGCAGTAAGATTGCGAGCATCAAAAGCACGCAAAAGATTACCAGCGCCATGGAAAAAGTGGCGGTCAGTAAAATGCGCAAGGCACAAATGCGCATGGCTGCTAGCCGTCCTTACGCGGAGCGCATCCGCCAGGTTATTGGTCATTTGGCCAACGCCAACCCGGAATATCGCCACCCGTTCATGATCGACCGTGAAATCAAGCGCGTCGGTTACGTCGTGGTGAGCAGTGACCGTGGTTTGTGTGGTGGTTTGAACACCAACCTGTTCAAGGCCCTGGTCAAGGACATGGCGGTAAACCGCGAAAATGGCGTCGAGATCGATCTGTGTGTAGTGGGTAGCAAGGGTGCGGCTTTCTTCCGCAACTTCGGCGGCAACGTCGTAGCAGCTATCAGCCACCTGGGTGAAGAGCCGTCGATCAATGACCTGATCGGCAGCGTCAAGGTGATGCTGGATGCCTACCTGGACGGCCGTATTGATCGCCTGTCCGTGGTGTCCAACAAGTTCGTCAACACCATGACGCAAACGCCTACCGTGGAGCAGTTGATTCCATTGGTGGCAACCCCGGATCAAGGCCTCAAGCACCACTGGGACTATCTCTATGAACCGGACGCCAAAGAGCTGCTTGACGGCTTGATGGTTCGTTACGTGGAGTCGCAGGTCTACCAGGCGGTGGTCGAGAACAACGCGGCTGAACAAGCTGCGCGGATGATCGCGATGAAGAACGCTACCGACAACGCCGGTGATTTGATCAGCGATTTGCAGCTGGTCTACAACAAGGCGCGTCAGGCTGCGATCACCCAAGAGATCTCGGAAATCGTCGGCGGCGCTGCCGCGGTTTAACGGTTCAAATATTCAGAGGATCCAGCTATGAGTAGCGGACGTATCGTTCAAATCATCGGCGCCGTTATCGACGTGGAATTCCCACGCGACAGCGTACCGAGCATCTACAACGCGCTGAAAGTAGTGAGCGCGGCCGAAACCACCCTGGAAGTTCAGCAGCAGCTGGGCGACGGCGTGGTTCGTACCATTGCGATGGGTTCCACCGAGGGCTTGAAGCGCGGTCTGGAAGTCAATGACTCTGGCGCAGCCATCTCCGTACCAGTCGGTAAAGCGACCCTGGGCCGGATCATGGACGTTCTGGGCAACCCGATCGACGAAGCTGGCCCGATCGACACCGAAGAGCGCTGGGGCATTCACCGTCCTGCGCCAACCTTCGCTGAACAAGCGGGCGGCAACGACCTGCTGGAAACCGGCATCAAGGTTATCGACCTGGTTTGCCCGTTCGCCAAGGGCGGTAAAGTCGGTCTGTTCGGTGGTGCCGGTGTAGGCAAAACCGTAAACATGATGGAACTGATCCGTAACATCGCCATCGAGCACAGCGGTTATTCCGTGTTCGCCGGTGTGGGTGAGCGTACTCGTGAGGGTAACGACTTCTACCACGAGATGAAGGATTCCAACGTTCTGGACAAAGTGGCACTGGTTTACGGTCAGATGAACGAGCCGCCGGGTAACCGTCTGCGCGTAGCACTGACCGGCCTGACCATGGCCGAGAAGTTCCGTGACGAAGGTAACGACGTTCTGCTGTTCGTCGACAACATCTATCGTTACACCCTGGCCGGTACTGAAGTATCCGCACTGCTGGGCCGTATGCCTTCCGCAGTAGGTTACCAGCCGACCCTGGCCGAAGAGATGGGTACTCTGCAAGAGCGTATCACTTCGACCAAAAACGGTTCGATCACCTCGATCCAAGCGGTATACGTACCTGCGGATGACTTGACTGACCCGTCGCCAGCGACCACTTTCGCCCACTTGGACGCCACCGTCGTTCTGTCCCGTGACATCGCTTCCCTGGGTATCTACCCAGCGGTCGATCCACTTGACTCGACTTCGCGCCAGCTGGACCCGAACGTAATCGGCCAGGACCACTACGACACCGCTCGCGGTGTACAGTATGTTCTGCAGCGTTACAAAGAACTGAAGGACATCATTGCGATCCTGGGTATGGACGAGCTGTCGGAAGCCGACAAGCAGTTGGTAAACCGTGCTCGTAAGATCCAGCGTTTCTTGTCGCAGCCGTTCTTCGTGGCTGAAGTCTTCACCGGTGCTTCGGGTAAATACGTTTCCCTGAAAGACACCATTGCTGGCTTCAAAGGCATCCTCAACGGTGACTACGACCACCTGCCAGAACAAGCGTTCTACATGGTCGGCGGCATCGAAGAAGCGATCGAGAAAGCCAAGAAACTGTAATCCCGGCGCCCGGAAACGGGCGCTAATTTAGGTTGAGGCAATCAGATGGCTATGACAGTCCATTGCGATATCGTCAGCGCGGAAGGAGAAATCTTTTCCGGTCTGGTCGAGATGGTGATTGCGCACGGTGCACTGGGTGATCTTGGTATCGCACTGGGTCACGCGCCGTTGATCACTAATCTCAAGCCGGGCCCGATCCGCCTGGTCAAGCAGGGCGGGGAAGAGGAGGTGTATTACATCTCCGGTGGTTTCCTCGAAGTTCAGCCGAACATGGTCAAGGTTCTTGCCGACACCGTGCAACGTGCTGGCGACCTGGATGAAGCCTCCGCTCAGGAAGCCGTCAAGGCTGCCGAGAAAGCCCTGCATGAGCGGGGCGCGGAATTCGACTACGGTTCTGCTTCCGCACGTCTGGCCGAGGCTGCAGCACAGCTGCGCACCGTCCAGCAGATCCGCAAGAAGTTTGGCCGCTAATAGGCCATCACTTGTTGCGCGATTGATTAAAAAGGGTAGCCTCGGCTACCCTTTTTTCTTTTCCGACTTTCATAACCTGGTCGCAGCCGCTGACCACCCAGGATTGGTAGCCAGTCATGTCACTTGAAATCGTTATTCTTGCTGCCGGCCAAGGCACCCGCATGCGTTCGGCGTTGCCGAAAGTTCTGCACCCGATTGCCGGCAACTCGATGCTTGGCCATGTTATCCACAGCGCCCGCCAACTTGATCCACAGCGCATTCATGTGGTGATCGGCCATGGCGCCGAAGCCGTACGTGAGCGCCTGGCGGCGGACGACCTGAACTTCGTCCTTCAGGACAAACAATTGGGGACCGGTCACGCAGTGGCTCAGGCTGTGCCGTTCATTGAGTCCGATACCGTACTTATTCTTTACGGTGACGTACCGCTGATTGAAGTAGAAACCCTGCAACGCCTGCTCAAGAAAGTCGCGCCGCAGCAACTGGGCCTGTTGACCGTCGAGTTGGACGACCCGACCGGCTATGGCCGTATCGTCCGCGATGCCGCTGGCAAGGTCACGGCAATCGTTGAGCAAAAAGATGCCAACGAAGCCGAGCGTGCGATTACTGAAGGCAACACCGGGATTCTCGCCCTGCCTTTCGCCCAACTGGGTGGCTGGATGAGCCGTCTCTCCAACAACAATGCCCAGGGCGAGTACTACCTGACCGACGTGATCGCCATGGCGGTCAACGATGGTTTGGTCGTCGCGACCGAGCAACCGCACGACGCCATGGAAGTGCAGGGCGCCAACGATCGCAAGCAACTTTCCGAACTCGAGCGTCACTATCAATTGCGCGCTGGTCGCCGTTTGATGGCCCAAGGCGTGACCCTGCGCGATCCGGCCCGTTTCGATGTACGCGGCGAAGTCACCGTTGGCCGCGATGTGCTGATCGACATCAACGTGATCCTCGAAGGCAACGTCGTCATAGAAGACGACGTGGTGATCGGCCCGAACTGCGTGATCAAGGACAGCACCTTGCGCAAAGGCGTAGTGATCAAGGCCAACAGTCATATCGAAGGTGCGATTCTGGGCGAAGGCAGCGATGCCGGCCCGTTCGCACGCCTGCGTCCGGGTACCGTGCTTGAAGCGCGCGCGCATGTGGGTAACTTTGTTGAACTGAAGAACGCTCACTTGGGCGAAGGCGCGAAAGCCGGTCATCTGACTTATTTGGGTGATGCCGAGATCGGTGCGCGCACCAACATTGGCGCGGGCACCATCACGTGCAATTACGACGGCGCCAACAAGTGGAAAACCGTGCTGGGTGAAGATGTCTTCATCGGTTCCAACAACTCGTTGGTAGCGCCTGTGGATATCTCTTCCGGTGCGACCACGGCGGCTGGTTCGACCATCACGCAGAATGTGGATAACGCACAGTTGGCAGTAGGCCGTGCACGGCAGAAGAACATCGACGGCTGGAAGCGACCGGAGAAGGTCAAGAAGAGCTGAGTTATCCACAGCCCTTAAAAACTGAAAAAATCGCAGTCTGTGACAGGCCTCCAAAGCCTTCATCGCAGGCTGCGATTTTTTTGGTTATACACAGGCCTTTTTATCGCAACACGCTTGACGAAGTTTCGCCAATAGGTTTTGATTGCTTCCGTTATCTTTCGAATCGAAACTTACCAAACCATGTCGAAGCGCAATACCCCCCAACGCCGACACAATATCCTTACCTTGCTCAACGAGCAGGGCGAAGTCAGTGTGGATGAACTGGCAAAGCGCTTCGAAACGTCGGAAGTTACGATTCGCAAGGATCTGGCGGCGCTTGAGAGTAATGGCCTGCTGCTACGCCGTTACGGCGGAGCGATTACCATGCCTCAGGAACTGGTGGCTGACATCGGCCAACCGGTCTCCAAATACAAACAAGCCATTGCTCGCGCCGCCGTGACGCGGATTCGCGAGCATGCGCGGATCATCATCGACAGCGGCAGTACCACGGCGGCCATGATTCCGGAACTCGGTCAGCAACCGGGACTGGTAGTGATGACCAACTCGTTGCACGTGGCCAATGCCTTGAGCGAGCTTGAGCACGAACCGGTTCTGTTGATGACCGGTGGCACCTGGGACCCGCATTCCGAGTCCTTTCAGGGGCAGGTCGCTGAGCAGGTACTACGCTCTTACGACTTTGATCAGTTGTTTATCGGTGCCGATGGCATCGACCTGGTCCGCGGTACCACCACCTTCAACGAATTGTTGGGGCTCAGCCGGGTCATGGCTGAAGTCGCTCGTGAAGTCGTCGTGATGGTGGAGGCCGACAAGATCGGCCGCAAAATCCCCAACCTGGAGCTGCCTTGGAGCAGCGTCCATACCCTTATTACCGATGATCGCTTGCCGATGGAGGCACGCGATCAGATTCAGGCCCGCGGCATCAATTTGATTTGCGCGGCTGTCAGTCAGGAGAAATAGCATGTGTGGAATTGTCGGCGCAGTCGCAGAACGTAACATCACCGCCATCTTGCTCGAAGGCCTCAAGCGCCTGGAATACCGTGGCTATGACAGCGCCGGTGTGGCGGTCTTCACCAACGACGAAAAACTCGAGCGCATGCGTCGCCCGGGCAAGGTCAGCGAACTGGAAAACGCGCTTGAAGCCGAGCCACTGGTGGGTCGCCTCGGCATCGCCCACACCCGTTGGGCCACACACGGCGCACCGTGCGAGCGCAACGCGCACCCGCATTTCTCCGGCGACCTGGCCGTGGTCCACAACGGCATCATCGAAAACCACGAAGCCCTGCGTGAGCAGCTCAAAGCCTTGGGTTATGTGTTCACCTCGGACACCGACACCGAAGTCATCGCGCACCTGCTGAACCACAAGCTCAAGGATTTACCTGACCTGACCGCGGCACTCAAAGCCACCGTCAAAGAATTGCACGGCGCCTATGGCCTGGCGGTCATCAGCGCCAAGCAGCCGGATCGCCTGGTCGCCGCTCGCAGCGGTAGCCCGTTGGTGATTGGTCTGGGCCTGGGTGAAAACTTCCTGGCTTCCGACCAACTGGCCCTGCGTCAGGTTACCGACCGTTTCATGTACCTGGAAGAAGGCGATATCGCCGAGATTCGCCGCGACAGCGTGCACATCTGGGACGTTGACGGTAAAGCTGTCGAGCGTGAAACCGTGCAGTACCGCGACGGCGCTGAAGCTGCTGATAAAGGCGAATTCCGCCACTTCATGCTCAAGGAAATCCACGAGCAACCGGCCGTGGTTCAACGCACCCTCGAAGGTCGTCTGAGCCCGAACGGTGTGCTGGTACAGGCATTCGGTCCACAGGCTGCCGAGCTGTTCGCCAAAGTGCGCAACGTACAGATCGTCGCCTGCGGCACTAGTTATCACGCCGGTATGGTTGCCCGTTACTGGCTCGAAGAACTGGCCGGCATCCCGTGCCAGGTCGAAGTCGCCAGCGAATTCCGCTACCGCAAAGTCGTGGTGCAGCCGGACACCCTGTTTGTCACCATCTCCCAGTCCGGCGAAACCGCCGACACCTTGGCCGCGCTTCGCAACGCCAAGGAACTGGGCTTCCTCGCCAGCCTGGCGATCTGCAACGTCGGCATCAGCTCGCTGGTGCGTGAATCCGACCTGACCCTGCTGACCCAGGCCGGTCGCGAAATCGGCGTGGCCTCGACCAAAGCCTTCACCACTCAACTGGTAGGCCTGCTGTTGCTGACCCTGTCCCTGGGTCAGGTTCGCGGCACCTTGGCCAAGGGCGTCGAAGCCACGTTGGTCGAAGAACTGCGCCGTCTGCCAACCCGCTTGGGCGAAGCCCTGGCCATGGACAGCACCGTGGAGAAAATCGCCGAGCTGTTCGCCGAGAAAAACCACACGCTGTTCCTCGGCCGTGGCGCGCAATTCCCGGTAGCGATGGAAGGGGCCCTGAAACTCAAGGAAATCTCCTACATCCACGCCGAAGCCTACCCGGCTGGCGAACTGAAACACGGCCCGTTGGCGCTTGTGGATAACGACATGCCAGTGGTCACCGTAGCGCCAAACAACGAGCTGCTGGAGAAGTTGAAATCCAACCTCCAGGAAGTCCGGGCCCGTGGCGGCCAATTGATCGTCTTCGCAGACGAGAAAGCCGGCATGATCAATGGCGAAGGCACGCACGTTGTGCACATGCCGCACATCCACGACATCCTGTCGCCGATCCTCTACACCATCCCGCTGCAGTTGCTGTCGTACTACGTTGCTGTGCTGAAAGGCACGGACGTTGACCAGCCGCGTAACCTGGCGAAGTCGGTGACGGTGGAATAAGTTATCCACAGGTGATCGAAACCCTTAAAAATCGCAGCCTACGGTTGCGATTTTTTTTATCTGAATAAAGGACGTGCCCATGGACCGATTCCAGGAAATGCAGGTCTTCGCCGCCGTCGCCAAGGCGCAAGGTTTCTCGGCGGCGGCGCGAAGTCTGGGGATGTCGGCGGCGAGCGTCACCCGGGCCGTTGCGGCGCTGGAGCAGCGCATTGGTACGCAGTTGATTACCCGTACGACGCGCAGCGTGCATTTGAGCGAGGCGGGGCAGCGTTATCTGGAGGATTGTCGGAGGATTCTTGCCGAGGTGCAGGAAGCGGAGGATTCGGCTGCGGGGAGTCACGCACAACCCCGTGGGCAATTGACGATCACCGCGCCGGTATTGTTTGGAGAGTTATTTGTCACGCCGGTCATGGTCGGTTATCTCACCCAATTTCCTGAAGTCAGCATCAATGCCCTATTGCTCGACCGAGTCGTGAGCATGGTTGAAGAGGGCATTGATGTGGCGGTGCGAATCGGTGAGCTGCCTGACAGCAATCAACACGCGATTCGCGTGGGCGAGGTGCGACGAGTAATCTGTGCGTCCCCGGCGTTTTTGACGGCCCGTGGCAGGCCACTGCACCCGAATGAGCTCAGCGGTGCCCCGATCATTGCAACATCGTCCATCGGGCAGCTCAGAACCTGGCCATTTCTTGAATCGGGCGAGCCACTGAGCGTTCGCCCGGAGCCGCGTCTTGTGGTCACTGCCAATCAGGCGGCGATCACGGCGGCCTCCATGGGACTGGGATTCACCCGGGTCCTGTCTTATCAAGTGGCGAGCAAGGTAGCCGCCGGAGAACTGGAAGTCGTGCTGGCTGACTTCGAACAGCCGCCCCTGCCCATTCATGTGGTCTACCAAGGGGGTCGCAAGGCGCCGGTGCGAGTCCGCAGTTTTGTCGACTTCGCGGTTAAGACTTTAAGGGAGCATCCAGCCCTGAGCCGTTAGAGCGTTATTGCACTGGATGAAACAATGGATTGCGTTTGCTGGTTATTCTGTTGTTTTGGTTGAGAGTGGAAGATAGCGGCCATTGGTGCTGATCTTTCCTGATTGGCGCCTCCACCCAGCGGAGTCGACCATGCAAGCCATCAAACTCTACAACTTCCCACGCTCCGGCCATGCTCACCGTGTGGAGCTGATGCTGTCCCTGCTGCAATTGCCGACCGAGCTGATCTTTGTCGATCTGGCCAAGGGGGCGCACAAGCAGCCGGATTACCTGGCGATCAACCCGTTTGGTCAGGTGCCTGCCATCGATGATCAAGGCGTGGTGCTGGCCGATTCCAACGCGATCCTGGTGTATCTGGCGCAGAAATATGGCAATGGTCGCTGGTTACCAACCGAACCAGTCGGTGCGGCCAAGGTGCAGCGCTGGTTGTCAGTCGCCGCCGGGCCGATTGCCTTCGGCCCCGCCCGGGCCCGGCTGATCACGGTGTTTGGCGCGCCTTACAACGCTGAGGAGGTGATCGCCTATTCCCATACCGTGCTCAAAGTGATCGATCAGGAACTGGCCGCAACGCCGTACCTGGCTGGCGCGGAGCCAACCATCGCCGATGTGGCCGCCTACAGTTACATTGCCCATGCGCCGGAAGGCAACGTCTCGCTCGACGAGTACGCCAACATCCGGGCCTGGCTGGCACGCATTGAAGCGTTGCCAGGGTTTGTCGGCATGCCGCGCACGGTGGCCGGTCTGCAAAAAACTGCCTGATGCTCACGGCCCGATCCGCTCGGGCCGTTCACGATGCGCGATTGGCGCAGGGGAGAAGCCGTAATGGAACATTCACCTTGGCACGCTGGCGAGAAACAGTTGCAGGCTCACGTGGGGGTTGCCGAGCGAATGGAGGCGTTCGGACGTAAGGTGATTCGCAGTCAGATGCCGGATCAGCACCGCACGTTCTATCAGCAACTGCCGTTCATGCTGTACGGCGCCGTTGATGCCGATGGCAACCCCTGGGCCAGCATTCTTGAAGGGGAACCGGGCTTCGCTCATTCCCCCGACCCATCGCTGTTGCAGTTCGACTACCTGCCGGGCGCCGACGACCCCGCACAACTGCAAGACGGTGCCGCCATCGGTCTGCTCGGTATCGAGTTGCACACCCGGCGTCGCAACCGCCTCAATGGCCGAGTCAGCACCGTTACGGCCAGCGGATTCGGCGTGACGGTGGAGCAATCGTTCGGCAACTGCCCGCAATACATCCAATTGCGCCAGTTTCGTTCGGTGCCCTTGGCGGACCCCGCGAGTCGCGTAGCGCAGCACCTGACTGAACTGGATGACGCAGCGAGAGCCATGATCATTGAGGCGGACACATTCTTTGTCGCCAGTTACGTGGACGTCGATGGCCAACGTTCGGTGGATGTTTCTCACCGGGGTGGTCAGGCTGGTTTCGTACAGGTGGAAGGGAGTCGCCTGACGATCCCGGACTTCGCCGGCAACCTGCATTTCAATACGCTGGGCAATCTGCTGATCAATCCTCGCGCCGGCTTGTTGTTCATCGATTTCAATTCAGGCGACCTGCTGCACCTCAGCGGGCGCACTGAAATCATCCTTGACGACCCACTAATCGAAGCCTTTCAAGGGGCCGAGCGGCTGTGGACCTTCGAGGTCGAGCACGTGGTGCGCCGGCCTGCGGCGTTGGCCTTGCGCTGGCGCTTTGACGGCGTGTCGCCCACCAGTTTGCTGACCGGCAGCTGGGCGCAGGCCAATGCACGCCTGCAAGCCAAGGCCTTGGGCGATCACTGGCGGTCACTGCGGGTGGCGCGGATCGAACCGGAAAGCCACACCATCCGTTCGATCTACCTGGAGCCTGCCGATGGCGCCGGATTGCCGGTGTTTCAGGCCGGGCAGCATTTGCCTTTGCGGTTCAACATTGACGGTGATGTGCATATCCGCACGTACAGCCTGTCGAGTGCGCCGTCCGATGACTTTTTCCGTATCAGCGTGAAGCGTGACGGCTTGGTGTCATCGCACCTGCACGAGAGGATTCGTGTCGGTGATGTGCTGGAGGCCCGTGCGCCTCAAGGGCATTTCACCGTGGCTCCGCACGAGCGGCGACCGCTGGTGTTGCTGGCCGCTGGCGTGGGCATTACGCCGCTGCTGTCGATGGTGCGTGAGGTGGTTTATCAAGGCCTGCGCACGCGGAGCATCCGCCCGACCTGGTTCATCCAGAGCTCGCGAACCCTGGCCGATCAACCGTTTCGCCCTGAACTGAACCGCTTGCTCGACGGGCTCGGCGACGCGGTGCGGGTCCTGCGTTTGCTCAGTCAGCCGGAGCCCGAGGCGCGCGAAGGTGAAGATTTCGACCTGACCGGGCGAATCGACGCCGACTTGCTCAAGAACATGCTTGAGGTTGAAGACTACGATCAGCTGGATTTTGTCCTCTGCGGCCCAGGAGCGTTTACCCAGGCGATGTACGACAGCCTGCGTGACATGGACATCCGCGATTCAAGGATTCACGCCGAGACCTTTGGCCCGTCGACGTTGCGCCGGGTACCTGATCCGGATGCCGTGGTCATCGAGCAACCCCCGGCCGCCACGACGTCGGTACCGGTGGTGTTCGAGCGCTCGGCCAAAGAGGCGCGCTGGAAACCCGATAGCGGCAGTTTGCTGGAGTTGGCTGAAAGCCGGGGCTTGCGTCCGGAATTCAGCTGCCGTGGCGGTTCCTGCGGCACGTGCAAGACGCGCTTGATCAGCGGCGAAGTGACTTATCCACAGGTGCCGGCAGAAATTCCGGGTGCAGGAGAAGTGCTGATTTGTTGTGCGGTGCCGGCGCAGGGTTCGCAGCCGTTGGTGCTGGATCTGTAACCCCGGCTCCCACAGAAAGGCAGTTACGCGTAGGACAGGGACTTTTCTTCCAGCAGCTCTTCGTACAATTCGGTCCACTTGCGGCCCATCTCATCGGCTGTGAATAACTGCCGATACCGAGTCTCAGCCTTAACGCCCATTTCTGCCGCACGCGTCGGGTTTTCCCACAGCGTGCGCATCGCTTCACGGAAGGCCTGTGGATGACTGGGAGGTACCACCAATCCGGTTTCGTTGTGAATATTGATGTAGCTGGTGCCGGTGCCGATCTCACTGGAGATCATCGGCTTGCCATACATCGCCCCTTCCAGCAGCGAAATGCCGAACGCTTCGGAGCGCAGGTGCGAAGGGAATACGATGGCGTAGCTCAATTGCAGTAGCGCCACTTTGTCTTCGTCCCCCAGCCGTCCGAGGAAGTGAATATTGCGCAGCCCCAACGCCGCTGCCTGGGCGTGAAGCTCTGCTTCCAGCGGGCCGGCACCGACAATCACCGTCGGGTAATCCAGGTCCTTCAAGGCGTCGAGCAGGATGTGCAAACCCTTGTAGTAACGCATCACCCCCACAAACAGGAAAAACTTATCCCCAAGCTTCTGCCGCCAGTGGGCCATGCGCTCGACGTTGGGCTGTGGATAACCTGCCTTGTTCAGGCCATAGGGGATCACTCGGGTCTTGTCCTGAAACTGTTGCAACACATCGCTGGTGTGCAAATAGTTGGGCGACGCGGCGACGATCCGGTCGGCGCTGGCCAGAAAGCGGTTCATCAGGGGCCGGTAGAGTTTGAGCAGGTGTTTTTGGCGAATGATGTCCGAATGGTACGTCACCACGCTCGGCTTGTTCATGCCGCTGGCGAAATGCACCAGGTCCATGAACGGCCAGGGAAAGTGGTAATTGACCACGTCGGCCTCGGCCGCCAACTCGCGAAATTGTTTGAAGACGCTCCAGGAAAAACCCGTGGAAGCGAATTGAATGTCGAGTCTGGCCCGATGGACTTCGTGCTGGCCGAGCTGCACCACCGGCGGTGTCGGATCGGCGCTGAGTGTCAGTACCCGGCCTTCAACGCCGTGCTGGGCGCCGCTTTCGCACAACTGGAAGATGACTTGTTCGATCCCGCCGACCGAATCCGGCAAGTACGTCTTGAAAAAATGAAGAACTCGCATTCAACCTCCCATGGCCTGGCGGTAGGCGCGGGCCGTGACCTTCGCGCAACGTTCCCAGGTAAAAAGCCTTGCCTGTTGCAATCCTGCATCCGTGCACGCCTGCCAATGTGCTTGATCGTCGATCAGACGGCTCATGGCCTCGCGCAAGCCGTCGGGGTCGTCAGGTTCGATATAGTTGCCCGCTGCGCCCGCCACCTCGGGCATGGCCGAACGCCGGGTCAGAATGACCGGTGTGCCGCTGGCCATGGCTTCCAGCACCGGCAGGCCGAAGCCTTCGTAGAGTGATGGAAAAATCAACGCCCGAGCACCGGCCAACAGCTGCGCGACTTGTTCGTCGGGCAGGTAGCCGAGCAAACAGACGTGACCGCTGGCCAGGGCCTGATGCAGCTCTTCGCTGAACTGCTCGCGCTGCCATCCGGCCATGCCGACGATCAGCAGCGGAAAACGCTGGCGTACAACTTCTGGCAACAAAGCGTGGGCGCGCAGGGCCAGGGTCAGGTTCTTGCGTGGCTCCAGGGTGCCGACGCAGAGGAAGTATTCCCGCGCTTCGACGCCGTGGGCCTTGAGTACGGCGTCGATGGCCTCGGGCGCCCGTGGGTGGAAGCGCGCCGCTACACCCAGTGGCGCGACAACAAACCGCTCGGCCGGCAGCCCGAAATGCGCCAGGGCTTCGTCAGCAATGAACTGCGAGTCGGTGAGAATCAGGCTCGCCTGGCGTACGCCATCGGCCAGTCGCCGTTCGATTTCTCGCAAGCGTGCAGGCGGTTGAGTGTCGGGGTAGTGCAGGTGAGTCAGGTCATGCAGGGTGATGACCGTCGGGCCGTCGAAGGACAGCGGCCATAAACTTGGCTCGTGGTAGAGGTCGATGGTTTGCGCACGCCCCTGATCGAAGCGTTTCTGCTCCAGCCAGCGTCGGGCCTGATAGGCCCCCGGAATCTGCCGCAGCAACGGCGTCAGTCGCGAATAACCGGGCATGGCCGCTTCCGGCAGAGCCGAGCTCCAGCCCCAGCCATGGAACAACGCCAGTTCAATATCCGGCTCACCGGCTAAGGCGTTCGCCAGTTCGGCGACGTAGTGGCCGATGCCGGTACGCGGGGCCTGGAGGATCCGGGCATTAAGGGCAATTCGCATGTTGCCTCTCTGGCATGACCGGCGCTTCTACAAGATTGCGCAAGGTTCGCTCGGCCAATTGCGCACTCGCTTCACGCCAGCCGATCCAGCGCCAGTCCGCGACGTCGCGGGTGGCCGGGAATTGACCGTTGCGCTCGAAACCCACGACCAGGTCCGCCAGGCTGTGTGGCTCGGCCAGATCGAAGTACGCCATGAAGTCGCCGCCGATTTCGCGAAACACCGGAATATCGCTGCCCATCGCGGGCAATCCGCGCTGCATGGCTTCCACCAGCGGCAGGCCGAAGCCTTCGACATACGACGGAAACACCAGTGAGCTGGCGTGGCTGTAGGCATGTTCGAGGCTGGTGTCGCTCAGGTCGTTGAACATGAACAGGCGCTGGTTCAGTTGCGGGTGATGGCGTACCCGGGCGAGCAGTGCGTCGCACTTCCAGCCGATTCGACCGGCAATGCACAACCGGGCCCTGGAGCCTGCTGCCCAGGCCAGTTCGAAAGCGTCCAGCAGGTAATCATGGTTCTTGCGCGGTTCGATGGTACTGACCATCAGGAACACCGGCTCCGGAGCCTCGAACAGCTTGGCAAGGCGCGGCTCCACGGCGGCAGTGGCTTCGCTCAGGTCGAGTTCGGAACCGAGGTGGAAATAGTCGAACCACAACTCATTGGCCCTGGCAGGGCCGAGGCGGCGCTGCAATTCCTCGCGCACCTGATCGCGCACCGTGGCAGAAATAGCCACGTAGCCATCGGCCGTTCGGGTGATCCAGTCAAACCACTCGTTGAAGACCTGCACCAGCCGCGTGTCGTAGAACTGCGGATGTGTCAGGGGAATCAGGTCGTAGATCACCGAAACGATGCCCACGCCATCGCGTTTGAGCTGTTCGGCAAACGGGAAAAAATCGGTGTGCCAGGACGAATCCAGCAACACCAGTTGATCCCCCGGCTGGTGCTGCAACGGCGAGCAGCGTTTGGGCAGTTGATACTGGTTGATGCCTTCGATTATCCGCAGCGGAATACTGAAACAGGTGATCGCCATCACCCGGTAGGCCACGTGCAGCAAACGCTTGATCATTCGCGAGTTGCTACGGTTGTGCAGGCGTTGATGCAGTTGCCAGAAACGGTGCGCCAAGCGCCCCAGCCGTCCACCGAAGATCATCAAGTGATCGAAAAACGGAATGTTCAGCGCGCCGAGCATCAGCACTCGGTACAGTTGGCCCCTGAGCATCACCACCGGAATGCATTCGACCCCGTCGACCGATTCGGGCAGTTGATTGACGACGTTGCGCACCACTCGCTGAATGCCCGAGTTGACCTTGGGGTGCTGGAAAACGTGGGTGCATTCGACCAGAAGGCGCGTCATGGTGTGTTTTCCGGCATCAGCGTTTCAACGGAGCGGGTGATGGTGGTTTTCGCCCCCAGCCACGAGCAGCCAACGAAGTCTTCGTGGCGGTTATTGATCACGTGGAACACCAGGCCGTAGTCCCGCCATTCGAAATTGCGATCGAGGTGCGAATCCAGTCGGGACAGGCTCAGGGCGACCGAATAGTTACCCTTGCCCAGTCCCATGATGAAGGCAAAGCGGTAGGTCACACGCTCCCCGGCCTTCAGATCATTCAGCGCCTGATCCTGGCGATGGGTATTGATGCCGTACATGGCCTGGCCCAGGCGATCCTTGATCATGAAGCCCAGCACCAGCCGCTCGATGTCCTGGCGGATTTCGACGTCCACCTCCAGCACCACCGGCTGACCGACTTCTGCCGCATCGATGGACCGTTCGTGTTCGTCCAGCAAACGCACCCGCAAAATCCCGGCTTCACCGGTGCCGGAAATGGTGCTGACCTGGCCGCCAGAGAGCATTTCCTGACGCACCGTCTGGCCTTCGCGCTCGGCGAGCAGCGCGTTGTAGTAATCCATGACGGCTTCGGGCGTGCTGTGCATGGCCATCCGCCCCTTTTCCAGGAGGATCGCCGAGTCGCAGATCGACTGAATCGCCGAGCGGTCGTGGGACACGATCAACAGCGTGGTGCCGGCTTTGCGGAAGCTGCGGATGCGGTCGAAACTTTTGTGCTGGAAATAGGCGTCGCCCACTGACAGCGCTTCGTCGACGATCAGGATGTCCGGGCGCCGCGCGGTGGCCACGCTGAACGCCAGGCGCATCTGCATGCCACTGGAATAGGTGCGCACGGGGTGGTCGATGGCGTCGCCGATTTCCGCGAAGCGTTCGATTTCCGGCATCAATGCTTCGATTTCTTCAACTTGCATGCCCAGCAGTTGCCCGGCCATTACCGCGTTCTGCCGGCCGGTGAAGTCCGCATGAAAACCCATGCCCAGCTCCAGCAGAGCGGCAACGCGACCTTCGAGCTGGATACTGCCGCAGGTGGGTTGGGTGGTGCCGGTGATCATTTTCAGCAGGGTACTTTTGCCCGCGCCGTTGACCCCGACAATGCCCACGGACTCACCGGGGGCAATCTCGAAAGCCACATCTTGCAGCACCCAGTGCTGGCGATGACGGATCGGCGAAAAAGGGATCAGCCATTCAGCCAGTCGGCTCCAGCGATTGGGGTATTGCTTGTAGGCCTTGCCCAGGCCGGTGACGCGTATGTGCCCCATCAGAGTTCATCCACCATTTCACCGACCCGCTGACGAAACAGGCGCAGGCCGATGATGAAGAACAACACGCTGGCCACCATGATCGGCAGCAGCGAATTCCAGACCGGCCATTGGCCGTAAAGGAACACGTTCTGGTAGCTGGTGATCAGGTTGGTCAGGGGGTTGAGTTGCAGCAGGCGCTGCACCCAGTCGGGCAGGATGCTCATCGGGTACACGATCGGCGTCAGCCAGAACCAGAATTGCAGGCAGATGGCGAAAAATTGCCCGACATCGCGAAAGAACACATTCAATACGCCAAGAATCATCCCCAACCCGGCACAGAACACAACCTGCAAGGCCAACAACGGAATCAGCGCCAGCAGCGCCATGCCGGGCAGTCGCCCGGTAATCAGCAGAAAACCGAGGAACAGGCTGATGATGATTGCGAAGTTGATGCCGGCGTTGAACAGCACGATCACCGGCAAGCAAATCCGCGGGAAGCTGATTTTCTTCAGCAGGTTGGCGTTGTCGAGAAACATGTTCTGACTGCGCACGGTGATTTCTGCAAACAAGCCCCACGTCAGCAGGCCGGCGCAGAGATACACGCTGTAGGCCAAACCATCATCCACCCCCGGCAAACGGGCGCGCATGATGTGGGAAAAGATCACGGTGTAGACGACGATCATCGACAGCGGGTTCAGCACGGTCCACAGGGCACCGAACAACGAATTGCGGTAACGCGCCTGGAACTCTCGCTTGACGCTACCGAGGATGAATCCCCGATAGCCCCACAGCGAGCGGTACAAAGAAAGCAGCATTCAAACCGTCCTGCCGTATTGGTCTTCGAAGCGAACGATATCGTCCTCTCCCAGGTATTCGCCGCTTTGCACTTCGATGATCACCAGGTCAATTACGCCCGGGTTTTCCAGACGATGCTTGTGACCGGCAGCAATGAACGTGGATTCGTTCTTCGCGACCAGGTGAGTACCGGTGCCGTTGTTGGTGACCTTGGCCATGCCTTCGACCACCACCCAATGTTCATTGCGATGGTGGTGCATCTGCAGCGACAACTTACCACCGGGCTTGACCACGATGCGTTTGATTTTGAAGCGCGGGCCTTCTTCGAGCACGGTGTAGGTGCCCCAAGGTCGACTGACCGTGCGGTGCAGGCGATAGGCTTCGTGCTTTTTGTCCTTGAGCTGCTTGGCCACGCGACGCACATCTTGCGCGCGATCGGCATGGGCGACCAACACCGCGTCGGCAGTGTCGATGATGATCAGGTTATCCACACCCACGGCCGCTACCAGCCGGTCTTCGCTCTGGACAAAGTTGTTGTGGCTGTCGATGAACACGGCATCGCCGCTGGCGCGGTTGTTTTGCGCATCGGCGGGTACCAGTGCAGCCACTGCGCCCCAGGAGCCGATATCACTCCAGTCGAATTGGGCGGGCACCACGACTACCTTGTCCGAGTGCTCCATCAACGCGTAGTCGATGGAGATGTCGGTGATCTCGGCGAACAGCGTCGGGGACAATTCCTGTTGCAGGCAGCCGACGGTTTCCACCGGGCTGCTGGCCGCCATGCAGGTTTTCGTCTGCTCGAGTAACTCGGGGGCGTGGATCTGCAATTCAGCCAGCACGGTGCCGATCGAGAAGCAGAACATCCCGGAGTTCCACAGGAAATTGCCGCTTTCCAGATAATGCGTCGCGGTTTGCAAATCAGGTTTTTCGACGAAACGCTGCACCTTGGCCGCGCCTTTTCCGTCCAGTGCAGCACCGGTTTCGATGTAGCCAAAACCGGTGTCCGGCGCGGTCGGCACCACGCCGAAGGTCACCAGGAAACCATCCTTGGCCAGCGCCACGGCGTGTTCCACGGCGGTCTTCAACGCATCTTCGTTGAGGATCAAATGGTCGGCGGGCATCACCACCATGATCGCTTCGTCACCGTGCAGGGCTTGCAGCGACAACGCTGCCGCCGCGATGGCCGGGGCCGTGTTGCGGCCCGTCGGTTCCAGCATGAAATGCCCGCGATGACGGCTGAGCCCAGCCTCGTGATAGTGATCCTTGCTCTGGAAGTAGTAGTCGCGGTTGGTCACCGTGACGATATCGCCCCAGCCATCGAGCAGGCCGGCGGCTCGCCGATAGGTCTTGCCCAGCAGCGACTGACCGTCGGGCAAGGTCATGAACGGCTTGGGATGACCCTCGCGGGACACCGGCCACAAGCGAGTACCGGCACCGCCGGAGAGAATCACGGGAATCAGCATGGCCTACTCCTTGGCGACGCGTTTCATGTCCGCATCCATCATCATGCGGATCAAGGTATCCAGATCGGTCTTCGGCTTCCAGCCCAGCACACGCTGGGCCTTGGCCGGGTTGCCCAGCAGCACTTCCACTTCTGCCGGGCGGAAAAACGCCGGGTCGATTTTCACGAAATCGCGGTAGTTCAGGTCGACGTGTTCGAAGGCGATCCGGCACATTTCGCGCACGGTGGTGGTCACGCCGGTGGCGACCACAAAGTCATCGGGCTTGTCTTGTTGCAGCATCAGCCACATGGCTTCGACGTAGTCGCCGGCAAATCCCCAGTCGCGCTTGGCGTCGATGTTGCCCAGGCGCAGTTCCTGCTGTTTGCCCTGCTTGATGCGGGCGGCGGCGTCGGTGACTTTGCGGGTCACGAACTCGATGCCGCGCAGGGGTGATTCGTGGTTGAACAGGATTCCGCTGCTGGCGTGCAGGTTGAAACTTTCGCGGTAGTTCACGGTGATCCAGTGGCCATACAGCTTGGCCACGCCGTATGGACTGCGCGGGTAAAACGGGGTGTTCTCGTCCTGCTGCTCGGCCTGGATCAGGCCAAACATTTCGCTGGTGGACGCTTGATAGAAACGCGTGTGCGGACTGAATTGGCGAATGGCTTCCAGCAGGTGGGTCACGCCCAGACCGTCGACGATACCGGTGGTGACCGGTTGGTCCCAGGAGGCGGCGACGAAGCTTTGCGCGGCCAGGTTATAGACCTCGTCCGGGGCCGACTTGATGACCGCGCGCTGCACCGAGCAGGCATCGGCCATGTCACCGTCCAGGTAAACGATGTCGGCCTCGACGCCCATCTCACGCAGTCGCCAGCGTGAATCGCTGCTGCGCCGCGCCACCAGGCCGTGGACCTTGTACCCCTTGTCGAGCAGCAGTTTGGCCAGATAAGCACCGTCCTGCCCGGTGATCCCTGTGATCAATGCACTTTTAGTCATTCTTGTCGTACTCGCTTCTCCCAGTCGGACAGGATCGCCCGCAGGGATTGTTGTGTTGTGATTTCAGGCGTCCATCCTGTGGTCTGGGCAAGCCTGGCGTGGCTGCCACAAACGCGACGCTGATCCGCGCGACGAAGGCGCGCGGGGTCTTGAATCAGTTGCATGTCGACCTGGGCGAGGTCCCCCAGTTGTTCGATCAAACTGCGAATGCTCTGCTCGTGCCCCGAGCAGATGTTGTAGACCTGTCCCGGCACGCCCTTTTCCAGCAGCGCCAGGTAGGCCGAAATCACGTCGTCAACGTCGAGGAAATCGCGCGTGACGTCGATGTCACCGACTTCCAGTTGCGGCGCTTGCAAGCCTTGTTTGATTCGACTGATCTGCCGGGCAGCGCTGGCGATGACAAAGTTGTCGCTCTGGCCGGTGCCGATGTGGTTGAACGGACGGGCGACCATGACCGGCCAGCCTTCGCTCAGGCCCCATTGCAGGCTAAGGAATTCCGCCGACAGCTTGCTCACTGCATAAGGATTGCGCGGGCAGGGCGGCTGATGTTCGGTGATGGGCAGATCGGTTTCGGTGACCTGGCCGTAGACGTCGCCAGAGCTGACGTACAGAAACGTACCGGTGAAGCCGCGGGCCTTCAGGGCCTGCAGCAGGTTCAGGGTGCCGAGCAGGTTGATGTTGAGCGTGCGCGCCGGGTCGCGGAAGGCTTCGGGGACGAAGGTCTGGCCAGCCAGGTGAATGACCGCGTCGGGCATCTCGGGCCACAGGCCTTCGAGGCTGCCGGGCTCAGCGAGATCGTAACGGGAAGTGGCAGGCAGTAGCGCCCATTCCGAGTCATCAGCGATCAGGCGAGATTGGATGTGTTGTCCGACGAATCCACTCAGACCCGTCACGAACAGACGCTTTTTCAAACAGCAGCCCCTTGGTCATTCATTTCGTCCGTTTCCCCACAGGCTTTATGGAAATGTCTGACGGACCGGGTGGATTGCTTGGTCGAAAGACAGGCGAAATGCATTGTTGTAGTTGTTTGGTTGCCAATCTGTGCCAATTGCTCGGCAATTTCAACAGGTCCAACCGTGACTGGTCAGTTCTCGTTAGCGTAGCCCGATTTATTCTCGCCGGGCGGTTCACGAATCCTCGACGGATGTGTTTAGAATGCCCCTCGTCACGATTATCCAGCGTTCGTGCGGGTTGTTCCCGAACCCCGCGAGACTGACCATTAAAACAAGAACGTAGACGAGCAAAAAGACGATGGACGACGACCGGCAAACACCGGCGCTCCGTTGGCTTTGCCGTCATAGAGTGGGGCTGCCGGGATGGCGGTTTCATCGTGGGATGCCATGAATTTCATTCTTTACTCGGACGTCAACGACAGCTCCATCAGCCAGAGCCTCGGTCGTCCCGAATACAGCTACTACTTCGTGCTCAAGGCGTATCGCCCGGTGCTCGAAAGCCTTGGGCGCGTGCATGTGGTGTCCTCCACCGCCGAGGTCGATCCCCTCTACAAACAACTGCTGGCCACTGGCGAGGACAGCCTGTTCCTGTCTTTTACGCCGCCGCAGAAAACCCCGAACGACCTTGAGTGCCCGACAATTTGCGTGGTGGCCTGGGAGTTTGATTCGATTCCCGATGAGCAGTGGGACAACGACCCGCGTCAGGACTGGACGCAAATGCTCGCGCGTCAGGGCCGGGTGATCACGCTTTCCAGCCATACAGCCCGGGCGATTCGTCGGTCCATGGGTGAAGACTTCCCGGTGCTGGTGTTGCCAACGCCGTTGTGGGAAAACTTTGCGGCCATTCGCAGTCAGCACACCAGTGTCCCGGTGAACGCCGGTTCGGTGCTGGACATCAAGGGCTGTATTTTCGATACGCGCACCCTTGGCCTCAGCGCTGATGCACTGATTCCCGCGGTGCCGACCGCCGAGGAACTGGCCGCGCGCGAGGCCGAACTGGAAGCGTTGAAACCGCCGCCACTGACACTGAAGCGCCGCTTCGTGATTGCCCGCCATTACTTGCACATGTGGCGCCGGGACATGGGCAAAACGCTGCCGGTTCCGCTGCATCGCACGCACTTCCTGAGCCAGTGGTACTGGGAAGGCATCCGCGATTTGCTCTCCGATGCGGCGCACGCTCGAGTGGCCGAATACCTGCCCGCCATCGCCGGTCCGCAGACGATTGCGGTGCCAGAACCTGAGCCGCGTCATTGGCCGGACACCACCTCTTTGGTAGAAACCCGGGTCGACGGTGTGGTCTATGTCACCGTGTTCAACCCGCGTGACGGGCGCAAGAACTGGCATCAATTAATCACGGCGTTTTGCTGGGCCTTTCGCGAAACGTCTGACGCCACGCTGGTGCTGAAGATTACCCAAAGCGACCTGTCGTCCTACTACGACGAGCTGATGACCTTGCTCGCGCAGCTCTCGCCATTCGCCTGTCGGGTGGTGGTGATGCACGGTTACCTGGACGATCCGCAATACGCCCGGCTTTACCAAGCGGCCAGTTTCTACGTCAATGCATCGCGCTGCGAAGGGCTGTGCCTGCCGCTGATGGAATTTATGGCCAGCGGTAAACCGGTGATCGCTCCCGATCACACGGCCATGGAGGACTACATCGATGAGCGCGTGGCGTTTGTGGTCAAGTCCAGCGAAGAGCTGACCATCTGGCCGCAGGACACCCGGATCATCTACCGCACCCTGCGCTATCGACCGGACTGGGGCTCACTGAAAATCGCCTACGAAAACAGCTACCGGATGGCCAAGACGCAACCGCAGGACTATCAGCGCATGTCCCTCGCCGCCGTCGAGCGGATGCACGACTACTGCGCTTTCGCCCCGGTGCAGAAGCGCCTGGCGGATTTTTTCGGGCTGGCGCCACAGGTTCTGCCGGCAGCGACCGAAACGGATAACGCCGCATGCTGATCATCATTCATTCGGAAACCAACCAGCACACCATCGCCCAGAACCTGGGCCGTTCGGAATACAGCTACTACTTCGTGCTCAAGGAATACCGCCCCGTGCTGGAGCGGTTGGGGCGAGTGGTGGAAGTCCGTGATCCGCAGGCCGAAGTCGATGCCTTGTACCGGGAGTGTCTGTCCCGAGGCGAAGATTGCGTGTTCCTGTCGTTCTCGCCGCCTCATCGCACGCCGGTCAGTCTTGCTTGCCCGACACTGCCGGTGTTCGCCTGGGAATTCAGCACCATCCCCAACGAACCCTTTGCCGGTGACCCGCTCAATGACTGGCGCACCGTATTACGCGCAGCGGGTGCGGCGATTACTCATTCCAGCTACACCGTGACGGCGGTGCGCGAGGCGATGGGCGCCGACTATCCGATCGTCGCGGTGCCGGCCCCGGTGTGGGACCGGTTTTCCGAGCGCGGCGCGCAATTGCAGCGGCAGCCGCTGGCCCGCCAGGTGCGATTGAAGATCAAGGGGTTGCTGGCGGACAGCCGCGAACTCGACTTGCGGGCCTTCGGGCCGGCGTCATCGCGCGAAGGCGTGGGCATCGACTTCGAGGCCCCGCCGAGTGAACACGAGTTGGTCCTCGACGGAGTGATCTACACCTCGGTGTTCAATCCCGGCGACGGGCGCAAGAACTGGGAAGACATGCTCAGCGCGTTTTGCGTGACGTTCCGTGAAGTGGACGACGCGACGCTGGTGCTCAAACTGACCCACCACGATGCCGAAGCCGCGCTGACCGACATCCTTCATCACTTGTACAAAAACCAGTCCTATCGCTGCCGGATCGTGCTGATTTATGGCTACCTCGCGGATGCGGATTACGAGCGTCTGGTGCAGGCAACCAGCTACGCGGTCAACACGTCCTACGGCGAAGGCCAGTGTCTGCCGCTGATGGAATTCATGTCCTGCGGCAAGCCGGCCGTGGCGCCACGAACCACGGCGATGATCGATTATCTGGACGCCGATAATGCGTTCCTCATCGACTCCACGGACGAACTGACTGCTTGGCCGCATGATCCGCGCCGGGCGTTCCGGACGTTGCGCTACGTCACCAACTGGGCGTCGTTGTGCCGCGCATACCGGACAAGCTACGAGGTGGCCAAGAGCGACCCCGAACGTTATGCACAGATGTCCACGCACGCCGTGGCCAGCCTCAAGACATTCTGCAGCCAGGCCACTGCCGAGCAGCGCCTGAAGGCCTATTTTGCCCAGCTGTTCGAAACCCGCGCCGTGGAAACCCCCGAGGCATGATCCGCGCATTGGTCAGACGTTTCTTTCCTGAAGCGAAACCCGAGCCCGCGCCGTTGCCGGTTGAACCCACCCGTGTGTCGCCAAGAGAGGTCGGCTTGCACGATGCAATGCACGACGGCTGGTTTTGCGGCGACAGCGGCGAACTGCTCAAGGGGTTTGCCATTAGCGCCGACGACACCTTGCTGGACGTCGGCTGTGGCGAAGGGGTCGCGACCTTGTTTGCGGTGCGCCAGGGGGCGTCGGTGATCTTCACCGACAGCGAACACGACAAAGTCCGTGACCTCGCCCGGCAAGTAGAAGTGCAGTCGGATAAAGCCAATCTAGGCCTGGTCAGCAACAGCCTGCCATTGCCGCTGGCTGACGGTTGCGCGAGCAAAGTGGTGTGCATGGAAGTGCTGGAGCATATCGATCAACCCGAGCCTTTCATGGCCGAGTTGGTGCGCATGGGCCGGCCCGGTGCGCTGTATCTGCTCAGCGTTCCAGCGCCGGTGGGCGAACATTTACAAAAGGGCATCGCTCCGGCGAGCTACTTCCAGTCGCCCAATCACGTACAGATTTTTACCCCGGAGCGTTTTGCCGCACTGGTGGAGGACGCGGGGCTGGTGATCGAGCACCGTCAGGCCACCGGGTTTTTCTGGGTGATGGGCATGATTTTCTTCTGGGCCAGTGAGCGGGTCGCGGGACGGGATTTGGGCGGCGCGGTACGTGACCGCATCCAGGCCCCGTACCCGCCGCTGATGGAAAGCTGGGCGAAAACCTGGCAGGACTTGCTGGCGCAACCCGACGGTTTGGCGATCAAGCAGATGCTCGATCGGTTCATGCCCAAGAGCCAGGTGATCATCGCGCGCAAACCGGTGGATGCCGATGCAGCGTCCAGGAGGACGGCATGAGTAACGACAAACGGATCATGGACATCGAGTTGTTGCGCGGCATCGCGGTACTCGGCGTGCTGTTTCATCACCTGCAAGACAGCCTCTTTGCAGCCTCGGTGCCGTTGCTGCAAACCATCACTGCGTTCGGTCAGCCGTGGTGGGGCGTCGACCTGTTTTTCGCGATCTCGGGATTTGTCATCGCACGCAGCTTGATCCCGGCGTTGCAAGGGTGCAGCACCCGTCAGGAGTACTGGCAGCAGACGCGCAATTTCTGGCTGCGCCGAGCCTTTCGATTGTTGCCGTCAGCCTGGTTGTGGCTGGCGCTGATGTTGCTGGCGTGCCTCTTTCTCAACCGCTCCGGCGCGTTCGGTACGCTGCACGCCAACGTGCAGGCGACGCTGGCCGGTGTGGCGCAATACGCCAACTTCCGCTTCGCCGACAGCTTCTATCACTACGAATACGGCACCAGTTTTGTGTACTGGAGCCTGTCGCTGGAAGAGCAGTTCTACCTGCTGTTTCCGCTGCTGATCCTGGCCTGCCGCAAGCACCTGGTATGGGCCTTGCTGGCGCTGGTCGCGGTGCAAATTTTCACGCTGCGCACGCCGATCCTGATGGTGGTTCGCACCGATGCGCTGGCCCTTGGTGTGTTGTTGGCGATGTGGAGTGCGCAACCTTCTTACTGGCGCTGGGAACCGACGTTTTTGCGTCGGCCATGGGCCGGCGTCTCGGCGCTGATCGTGCTGTCGCTGGCGCTCAGTTTCATGGCGACTGATCGCTTCACCTTCACCCAATACCGCATCGGCGTGATTGCCCTGTTGTGCGCGGTGTTGGTTTGGGTGGCGTCGTATAACCGTGATTATCTGCTGCCTCGTGGCCTGCTGAAAAACGTGATGACCTGGGTCGGCAGCCGTTCCTACGGGATTTACCTGATCCACATTCCGGCCTACTTGCTGGTGCGCGAATTCACCTTTCGTCTACAGGCTGCCGGCCTGCCCAGTCCGGCCGGCCATCCAATCCTGACGTTGCTGATGGCTGGCGGCCTGATCGTGCTGCTGAGCGAACTCAACTACCGCTTCATCGAAATGCCCATGCGCAACCGCGGCGCCTCGCTGGTCAAGCGCCTGAGCACGTCCCGAACAGCCGTCCCATCCTCTGGAGCTACCTCATGCTGAGCCTTTTGAAGAAACTCACGGCGGGCACGCCCGCTCCCGCGCAGCCTGTGGCGGACAAGGTCGAGAAAGTCGACCCGTACATGCTCGGCCTGCACGACGCGATGCTCAGTGGCTGGTTCAATCAGCAAACCGGCGAGCTGTTCACCGGGTTCCCGGTGAGCGCCGAAGACACGCTGCTGGACGTGGGCTGTGGTGACGGCGGCAACGTGCATTTCTGCGGCATGCGCGGGGCGAAGATCATCATCGCCGACATCGACGCCGCCAAGGTCGAAGCCACCCGCCAGCGTCTCGGCGATACCCCGGCGCGCGACATCGAATGCCACGTCACCGACTGCAATCCGCTGCCGATTGCCGACGCCACCGCCACCCGCGTGGTGTCCACCGAAGTCATCGAGCATGTGGACGATCCGGCGCAGTTCCTCGCCGAACTGGTGCGAGTTGGCAAGCCGGGCGCGCTGTATTTGCTCAGTGTTCCGCACCCGAGCTCCGAAGACCTGCAAAAGGACATCGCCGCACCGGAGTATTTCCAGAAGCCCAACCACATTCGCATCATCAGCGAAGAGCAGTTCAAGGCGATGGTCAGCGACGCCGGCCTCGAAGTGCTCAGCCACAGCCAGTACGGGTTTTACTGGTCGATGTGGATGCTGCTGTTCTGGGAAGCCAAGGTCGACTTCAGCAATGCCGACCACCCGCTGCTCAACCACTGGGCCGACACCTGGCAAGCGGTTCTGGCGTCCCCTCGCGGCGCGCAGATCAAACAGGCGCTGGACGCGGTCGTGGCGAAAAGTCAGGTGATCATCGCCCGTAAACCCTAAGCACTTACCTGTGGACCTGTGGGAGTGAGCTTGCTCCCACAGGTTTTGTGTACCCTGTAGCCCTGTGTTTGTAGGGATCAGGGATTTCATGGTGTCTTTCGTTCGACTCTCGGTCCTGCTTGGTGCAGTGCTGCTCAACGGCTGCGAGCAACAAGATGCGCCGCCGCTCGATCAGCAACTCTACGTCTGGCAACGGCAATGGACGCCGGCCCACGACGCGGCCCTGCGCGACAGTCGTGCGGATTTCTCGACGTTGCGGGTATTGGCCTTGCAGGCGTTCCCCCAGGCCGGCTGGCGTCGTGCGCGGATCGATCCATCGCTGCTCAATCGCGATGGTCGGCCACTGATTGCAGTGATTCGCCTGGATGGTCAGCTCCAGTCGCTGGACCAGGATGAGGTCACGGCGCAAATCCAACAGCTGCTCAGCGACTGGCAAGCCCAAGGGCTGACGCTGGCCGGTGTGGAAATTGACCACGATGCGGGCAATGCCCGGTTACCGGCTTATCGAGCATTTCTGACGCACCTGCGTACGGTTTTACCGGCGACGTTACCGCTGAGCATCACCGCGCTGCCGGCCTGGCTCGACAGTCCCGAACTGCCGGCGCTGTTGTCGACCGTCGATAGCAGCGTGTTGCAGGTACACGCGGTGAGCGATCCTCGGCGCGGGTTGTTCGACCCGGATCAGGCACGAAAGTGGGCCAACGGCTGGGGGCGCGTCACGACGAAGCCTTTCTATCTGGCACTCCCGGCCTACGGCGTGGCCTTGTTGCCCGGCACCACTGGCGCACCGGTCGTGGAAAGCGAAGTATCGGTGGGGCGCGGCGGCGAACGTCGCGAATTGCTGGCTGATCCACTGCAACTGCGCACACTCGCCGTGGATTTACGCGCCGATCCGCCTGCTCATCTGGCCGGCCTGATCTGGTTTCGCCTGCCGCTGGCGGGTGATCGTCGGGCCTGGAGCCTGACGACCCTGGGCGCGGTGGCACGCGGTGACGCACTCGACAGCCTCTTGAGCGTGAAACTTAGTGCGCAAGACGGCCTCTATGACATCAGCGTCAGCAACCAGGGCAACCTCGACAGCCCATGGCCCGAACGCGTGACCCTGGCCGTGCAGGGCTGTGACGGCGCCGATGCGCTGGCCGGTTATGCGTTGCAACAAAGCCCCGATCTGCTTACCTTCACCCGCCTTAACGACGGTCGAATAGCCGCCGGTGGGCAGCGTGCAATCGGTTGGGCACGCTGCACAAAAATTGATCAAGGAGGTTCGAATGTTCACCCGTAACTGGCCCCGCCATCTGCTCTGCCTGAGCCTCAGCTTGCCCCTGGGTTCGGCGCTGGCCTGCGGGCCGGACTTTCCGATGCGCTTGCTGGATAACCGCGGCCAGTCCTTGGCTGAGCTGCCGGAAGGCAACTTCCAGTTTGAGGTCAATCGGCTCGGACATGCGATTGCAGGACTCAAGCATGTCGCGCAGACGCCCTACAGCATGGAAGCGACGGATTACGCAGCGCAGCGCGATACGGCCGAGCAGACCGGGCTGACGGCGGAACAGCTAGAACGGGTGAAACAACTGCGCAGCCTGACGGATGCGCATCAGGTCGAAGAACAAGGCGCGAGCCTGCCCGCCGAGCTCAAGCTGTATCTGGCGGGCGCTGCGGCGTTCAGTGCGGGTGATCAGCGTTTGGCCGCCGAATACTTCGAAAAAGTGCTGGCGCTGCCGGCCGATCAACGCGCCTTGCGCAGCACCTGGGCTGCGTATTCGCTGGGCCGTGCGCTGTTTGCCATGAGCACTGAGGCGCACGCATCACCCGATCTGCTGGTGCAGTCGCGCAAGGCGTTCGAGCAGACCCGTCAGCTGAGCATCGACGGTTTCAGTGATCCGCTGGAACTCGGTGTTGCCAGCCTCGGCGAAGAAGCGCGCGTGGCCCGTACCGCTGGCGATTGGGACAGCGCCATCGAACTCTACGCGACGCAAAACCTTCATGGCTCGGCGGTGGGTTACACCTCGTTGAAGCTGCTGATGGCCGATCTGCTGGCGATGCCAGACGATCAATTGACCGCGTTGCTCAAGGGTAAACCGGTGCAACAACTGGTCACCGCGTCCTTGATCAGCCGCCTGGGCTGGTCATTTGGTGATCAGCCCCCCAACGAATTGAAACTGATCAAACTGCTGCAAAGCAGCACCCGCGGCAGCCTGGATAACGCGGATCGACTGGCCGCGATGAATTATCAACAAGGTGATTACGCCAGCGCCAAGGCCTTCCTTGAACACGCAGGCGACGGCGGTCTGGCGTGGTGGTTGCGGGCGAAACTGGCGTTGCGCGATGGCGATAAAAACGCGGCGGCAGCGGCGTATGCCAAGGCGGCTCAGGCATTCCCGCAGAACGAATCGTGGGGTGAGCGACGCACGCCGGACTACGACTACGAAACCCTTCAGCCCAAGTGCCGGGTCGAGGGTGAAAGTGCGATTCTGGCGCTGCAGCGCGGGGATTATCTGCAAGCGTTTGATCAGCTGTATCGCAGCCAAAGCCTCTATTGGTTCGATGCCGCGACGGTGGCCGAACGGGTGCTGACCGTCGATGAACTCAAGCATTACGTCGACACTCAAGTACCCGCGCCACCGCCGTTGAGCCAGCAGGATCGTGACAACTACGTGCCCCTGCCGGTGGCGGCGAAACTGCGCAATCTGCTCGGCCGTCGGTTGTTGCGCGAAGAACGCTACGACGAAGCGCTGGCGTACTTCGACAATCCCGATCTGCAGAAAAAAGCACGTTTGTATGCACAGCAGCGTCAGCTGGCAGATTCGGCATGGTGGCCGACTAAACGCGCCGCCGCCCTGTTCAATGCCGCCTGGACGGCGCGAGAGTGGGGGATGGACATTCTCGGCTACGAAATGGCCCCGGACTACGCCACGTTTGGCGGCAATTACAGCCTTGAAACCACGGAGCTGAAGGTCGGGCCGTTAGTGGCGGAAGGTGAAGTCCAGCGACAGCAAGCCAGCGCCGCCAAACCTGACGAGCGTTATCACTATCGATTCGTGGCTACGGCCTTGGCCAGCCGCGCCGCCGATAACTTGCCGCACACCAGCCAGGCCTTTGCGGCGGTGCTGTGCTCGGCGGCGGGCTGGAACAGCAGCCTTGAAGACCAAAGTGCGCTGTATCAACGCTACGTCAATGAAGGGCCTTACGTGGATTGGGCAGTGAATTTCGGTTACCAGTGCCCTTATCCCGACTTCGAAAACGCCAGCAAACGTTATGTCACACAAGCCACTGATGCGACGCGTGCGGTGCTGCGTCCCTACAAATGGCCGTTGCAGATCGGTGGTGTCGTCGGCGTGACGGCGGTGGTATTGCTATTGATCAACCGTCGCCGCCGTCGGACGCAGTAAGGCCTACGCCTGTTGCACAAAGGTCAGCCGCACGGCGAAGCCGATCAACAGGCTGCCAAACAGCCACTGCTGGAGTCGCTGGGCCGAAGGACTGCGTTGCAGCCATCGGCCCAGCGCCGCGCCGACCAGCGCATAGGCACTGTCGAAGAGGAAGCCGACACCGACCAGCAGCATGCCCATGATCGCGAATTGCGTGAGGACTGATCCGGCGTGTGGGTCGATGAACTGCGGCAGCAGCACCGAACAGAACAGCAACGCCTTGGGGTTGAGCAGATTGGTCAGCAAGCCGCGCTGGATAGACGCCGACCAGCGCGGTTTTGCTGCCGTCGTTTCGGTGCCGTTCAGGTTCGGCAGCATCGTCGTCCGTAGACATTGAATACCAATCCACAGCAGATACGCGGCCCCGGCCAGACGCACCACATCGAACGTCCAGGGCGCCGCTTTGAACAACGCCGCCAGCCCCAACGCGGCTAACGCCACATGGCAGCCACGCGCAATCCCCAGGCCTACCGCCGTCGCCAACGCCGCTCCTTTTCCCTGACGGGCGCCGGTTTGCAGCAGGAGGATCATGTCCGGCCCGGGCAACAAATACACCACCGCCAATGCCATGAAAAACAGCCAGAGTCCTGCCATGTTGCGCTCCTTTCGTTGTCGATTCGGTAGCTCAGTCTAGGACGCAAGGGCAGGGCAGGTGGTTGCTTAGTCAGCTTCTAAAGCAGGGGAAATTGGCATAACCTGCTGCTTACGCATGATCGGACCATCAGGATCTACCAAACCATGAAACTGGACGCCTACGACCGCAAGATCCTCGCGGCCCTGCAACGGGACGGTCGACTGAGCAATGTGCAATTGGCCGACGAAATCGGTTTATCCGCCTCACCCTGTTTGCGTCGGGTACGGATGCTGGAAGAGGCCGGGGTGATTCGCGGCTATCAGGCCAATCTGGATCGCGACGAAGTGGGGTTGGGGCTGACGGTGTTTGTCGGGGTCAAAGTCGAGCGGCACAACGATGAGCAAGCCGAAGCGTTCCGGGTGGCGGTGACGGCGTTGCCTGAGGTGATTTCGGCGTTTCTGGTGTCTGGGGAATCGGATTTTCTACTGCAGGTGGTGGTGCCGGATTTGCGTGGGTATGACCGCTTTCTGACCGAGCGGCTGCTGAAATTGCCGGGGGTGAGCGATATCCGCAGTAACTTTGCGATTCATACGGTGAAGACGCCGGGGGCGTTGCCGTTGGGGCATTTGCCGCTTTAGACCGGGTCGCCCCTTTCGCGAGCAGGCTCGCTCCCACAGTTGATGTGTGGCGTACACATAACCAGTGTGGGAGCGAGCCTGCTCGCGAAGGGGCCAGACCTGTTTACGCAAGACTCAAAGCCTTACATCTGCGTCGCCATCCCCTCCACATTCATCGCCGCCTGACGCAACGCTTCTGACCGTGTCGGGTGCGGATGGCATGTCAACGCAATGTCCTCGGCCGAGGCGCTGAACTCCATCGCCACGCAATACTCGCCAATCATTTCACTGACGCTCGGGCCTACGAGATGCACGCCGAGAATTTCGTCCGTGCGTTCATCGGCCAGCACTTTGGCGAAGCCTTCGGTTTCGTGGTTGATCTTGGCTCGGCTGTTGGCGGTGAACGGGAATTTACCGACCTTGTACGCGCGACCTTCGGCCTTGAGCTGCTCTTCGGTCTTGCCGACGCTGGCCAGCTCCGGTTTGGTGTAGACCACGCTGGGAATCAGGTTGTAATTCACCTCGCCAGCCTTGCCGACGATCTGTTCCACGCAGGCCATGGCTTCATCTTCGGCCTTGTGGGCGAGCATCGGCCCGGAGGTGACGTCCCCGATCACCCACACGCCTGGTGCTTCGGTGCGGTGGCCCTTGTTGGCGAGCATGCCGCGCTTGTCCGTGGCGAGGCCGACGTTTTCCAGCCCCAGGCCCTGGGTGTAAGGCCGGCGCCCGATCGACACCAGCACGTAATCGGCCTCGAGCAGCTCGGCGGTGCCACCGGCCGCCGGTTCAATGCTGAGCTGAACACCGCCGGCCGTTGAAGTGGCGCTGGTGACTTTCGAGCTCAACTTGAAGGTGATGCCTTGTTTACTCAGCGAACGCTGAAGGGTTTTGCCAGCCTCCACATCCACGCCGGGACAGATGCGGTCGAGAAATTCGACTACCGTGACTTGAGCACCCAGGCGCCGCCACACGGAGCCCAGTTCCAGGCCAATGACGCCGGCACCGATCACCACCAAATGCTTGGGCACTTCGGCCAGCGACAGCGCGCCGGTGGAATCGAGGATGCGCTGGTTATCGATGTCGACGCCCGGCAGGGGAGTGGGCTCGGAGCCGGTGGCGATGATGATGTCCTTGGCGCTCAGCTCGGTCTTGCCGCCGGCACTGTCGGTGACCGTGACTTTGCCCGGCCCGTCGATGTGGCCCCAGCCCTTGATCCAGTCGACTTTGTTTTTGCGAAACAGAAACTCGATGCCTTTGGTCAGCCCGGTAACGCTTTCATCCTTTTGTTTCATCATCTGGGCGAGGTTGAGGGTGGGTTTGACCTCGATGCCCAGGTTGGCGAATTCCACGCCCATGGCCGCGTCGTAGAGTTCGGACGCGTGCAACAGCGCCTTGGACGGCATGCAGCCGACGTTCAGGCAGGTGCCGCCGAGGGTGGCGCGACCTTCAACGCAAGCCGCTTTCAAACCCAGCTGGCCGGCACGGATTGCGGCGTTATAACCACCGGGGCCACCGCCCAGAATCACGACGTCGTAGCTGCTCATGGATGTACTCCTGAAGTGAAGGGATCGGGCTGGTTAAACGTAGTAGTTGATAAAAATTACGAACGTAATATGTGCGTTTATCGCTGTTTCGGTCAAGGCTTCAGCCAAGCGACAGGTTCAGCGTCTTTAGATAGAGCGATTTAGAACAAAAATTTCACCGTTTTCGTTATATCGTAACGAAACGCGATGTCCGCATTGAACAAGCACTGGGGTGGTATGCAAGTCGATCTCGAAGTCGATGGCGCGCAGGTAGCAGGGCTGCCGCGCTTTCAGCAGGCGCTCTTTCAGGGGCGGCGATTGCGCCAGTTCGCCATTGGCCTGAGTGCGTTGGCAGCGGTCGGGCTGGTGTTGGCGTTGTTTGTCGGGTTGTTTGCGCCGCAGTCGATGTGGGGCGCGTTATTGGTGAGTCAAAGCGCCGCTTTACTGGTGCTGGTCGCCGGTTTGCAATCCGCCTGGTGGGTGACTCGCTGGCGCGCTCAAGCGATGAACCCGCCGCTACCCGTGGTCGTCGTTGACGAAACCGTTGCGCCGCAAGGCTGGTATGAGCGGCTGCTGGAGCGACTCAGTCAGGGCTCGATGAAAATGCTCGGCCAGATCGGCGCGCCGACACTCTGGCTCGGCGGCTGGGCGTTGTTGACGTTGTTCAGCCTCAGTCAGTTCTGGAACCTCGCGTTACCGCCCGCCGCGCTGGGGTTATCGGCCAGTGTCGGCGCGGCGCTGGCGTTGCTGCTGGCGTTTGGTCTGCTGGTGGTCGAGCGGCAACTGGCCCAGGAAAACGTCGCTCAATGGCCGGAAGCCGGCGCGTTGGCGCAACTGACGCGGGTGGCAATCATTTGCCTGGTGATCGGCGCGTTGTGCCTGTTGTTTGCCAGTGAAACCTCGGTCTGGCCGGTGCGGTTGGCGGTGCTGATAGGTTTGCTGCCGGGCCTGGTTGCAGTCGAGATGCTGCTGCGGGCGGTGTTGTCGCTGTTCAGTCCACAGCGCGAACAACTCGAACCAACGTTGCTGGCGCGTAGTTTTGTCGCCGACATGCTGCGCTGGCCGCCACAACCGCTGCTAGCCTTGCAGCACGAGCTGCACAACCGCTTTGGCATCGACTTGCGGCAGATCTGGGCCTTCACTTACATGCGTCGAGCGTTTCTGCCGGTGCTGGCGGTGGTTACCCTCGTCGGCTGGTCACTCACTGGCATTCACGAAATACCCTTGCAGGGGAGGGGCATCTACGAGCGATTCGGCAAACCGGTGGAGGTGTTTGGTCCTGGTTTGCACGCTGGATTGCCGTGGCCGTTGGGCCGTGTGCTGAATGTTGAAAATGGCGTGGTTCACGAGTTGGCCACCAGTGTTGGCGAAGCGTCGGCACCGGTCGTACCCGAACCTGCCGAAGGCCCGGCGCCGGCGATTGCCAATCGCCTATGGGACGCCAGCCACGTGAACGATAAATCCCAAGTCATCGCCAGTAGCCGCGCCGACAAACAGAGCTTCCAGATCGTCAACATGGACGTGCGTTTCGTCTATCGCATCGGCCTGACCGATCAAGCGGCGCTGGCGGCCACCTACAACAGCGCGGACGTGCCGACGCTGATTCGCAGCACCGCCAGCCGGATTCTGGTGCATGACTTTGCCTCGCGAACCCTTGACGGTTTGCTCGGCGAGGACAGGGTAGGGCTCGCTGAAGAGATCGGCCGGGCGGTGCAGGCCGACTTGCAGAAACTCAACAGCGGTGTGGAAATTCTCGCCACCGTGGTCGAAGCGATTCACCCGCCAGCCGGCGCCGCCAATGCCTATCACGGTGTGCAGGCTGCGCAGATTGGCGCGCAAGCCTTGATCTCGCGGGAACGCGGTGCGGCTGCGGAGGCGACGAATCAGGCGCAAATGCAGGCGAGCATTGCCCGCGATCAAGCGACCGCCAATGCCCATGAAATCAACGCCACGGCACAGGCGGCTGACCTGAAATTCAGCGCCGAGCAGAAAGCCTACGCCAGCGCCGGTCAAGCCTTTGTGCTGGAGCAATACCTCAGCCAGCTGAGCCAGGGTCTGGCCAACGCCAAGCTGCTGATTCTTGATCATCGTCTGGGTGGCAGCAGCAATGCGCCGACCATCGACCTCCGTACATTCACGCTGCCGGCTGATCCTGCGTCGCCGCGTACGAGCGCCCAGCCAGGAGCAACCCATTGAGCCAGTCGCACACACACGATCACGATGACCACGCCGGCCACGATCACGGCCATGGCGGACATGGGCATCACCACGGTCACCATCATCACCACCACGGCGATCCGCAGGAAGCCGGCCCGTTCCCATGGCGGCGCATGGGCTGGGCGGCATTGCTCGTGGCTTTCGCCATCGCTGCCGCAAGCCTGGTCCAGGTGCGCTCGGGGGAAGCCACCGTGATCACGCGCTTCGGCAATCCCTCGCGGGTGTTGCTGGAGCCGGGTCTTGGCTGGCGCTGGCCGGCACCGTTCGAAGCGGCCATTCCTGTCGACTTGCGACTGCGCACCACCTCCAGTGGTTTGCAGGATGTCGGCACCCGTGACGGTTTGCGCATCATCGTTCAGGCCTACGTGGCGTGGCAGGTGCAGGGCGATCCGGACAACGTGCAACGCTTCATGCGCGCGGTGCAGAACCAGCCGGATGAAGCGGCGCGGCAGATCCGCACCTTTGTCGGCTCAGCGCTGGAAACCACGGCCGCCAGTTTTGACTTGGCCAGCCTGGTTAACACCGACGCCAATCAAGTACACATTGCCGAGTTTGAGGCGCAACTTCGTCATCAGATTGATCAGCAATTGCTCACCACTTATGGCGTGCGCGTGCTGCAAGTCGGGATTGAGCGTTTGACCCTGCCGTCGGTAACCTTGACCGCCACGGTTGATCGCATGCGCGCCGAGCGTGAAACAATTGCGACAGAACGCACCGCCATTGGCAAACGTGAAGCTGCGCAAATTCGTTCCGCTGCCGAGCGAGATGCGCGAATCGTTCAGGCCGATGCGACGGTGAAAGCGGCTGACATCGAAGCTGAATCGCGGGTTGAAGCAGCGCAGATCTACGGCCGTGCGTACGCCGGCTCTCCGCAGCTGTACAACTTGCTGCGCTCGCTCGACACCTTGGGCACCATCGTTTCGCCGGGCACCAAACTGATATTGCGCACCGATGCCGCGCCGTTCCGGGTGTTGGTCGACGGGCCGCCGACCCTCGAAAACAAGTTCGGTTCGCAGCCATGAATTTAGTTCCACGTGGAACACATGAGTTAAGCAGCCCCTGGATTCAGGCCGGACGCCTGGCTTTTTTGGCGCTGTATGCCGTGACGGTTCTGGCTGCGTTAGCCTGGGCGTTCTCCAATGTGCGGCAGATTGATCCGCAGAATCGCGCGGTGGTCCTGCATTTCGGAGCGCTGGATCGCATCCAGAATGCCGGTTTGTTACTGGCATGGCCGCGGCCGATTGAGCAGGTGGTTTTACTGCCAGCAGCCGATCGAGTCATCGAGCGTCGCGTGGAAAACCTGTTGCGCAGTGATGTCGCCTTGCAGGCTGATCGCGTTGCCACGTTCGCCACACCGCTCAGTGATGCACTCGCCGGTTCCGGCTATTTGCTGACGGGCGATGCAGGCGTGGTGCAACTCGATGTTCGGGTGTTTTACAAAGTCACCGAGCCGTATGCGTTCGTGCTGCAAGGTGAGCATGTACTGCCAGCGCTGGATCGGCTGGTCACTCGGAGTGCCGTGGCCCTGACCGCCGCGCGAGACCTGGACACCATTCTGGTAGCGCGTCCGGAACTGATCGGCGCCGATAATCAGGCTGCGGAACGCCGTGAACGTCTGCGCGGTGATCTGGTGCAGGGCATCAATCAGCGCTTGGCTGAGCTGAAAGCAACAGGGCAGGACTTGGGTATCGAAGTCGCGCGAGTCGATGTGCAATCGAGTTTGCCCGGCCCTGCGGTGAATGCCTTCAACGCAGTACTGACCGCAAATCAGCAGGCCGACAAGGCCGTGGCGAACGCGCGTACAGAAGCCGAGAAGGCAACCCAGGCTGCCAACGAACAAGCGGATCGAATGCTGCAAGTGGCCCATGCCCAAGCCAGCGAACGACTGGCCAAAGCGTCAGCCGACACCGCCACCGTCCTGAGCCTGGCCACGGCGCAACAGCAGGGCACCGACCCGCAAATGCTCTTGCGCATTTACCGCGAACGGATGCCGAAGATCCTCGGCCAGGCCGGTTCCGTGACCACGGTTGATCCGAAAGACGATTCCCGCCTGATCATTCAGGGAGCTGCACAATGACCGCGCAATCCGCCGCCGCACCGAGCATGTTGTCCTCGGCCGAACAACGCAGCGCCGCTCGCCAATTGACGCTGGCCATGCTCGCACTGGGCCTGCTCGGGCTCGGTCTGATCTGGCGCTGGTTGTCACCGGAGCAGACTGGCGTCAGCCAATTGCTGCTCGGGTTTGCTTCGCTGTTGGTGGCCGTGCCGGTCATGCGTTCGGCGTGGTACAGCCTGCGCTACCCCAGCTTGCACGGGATCACCGACCAGTTGATTGCGCTCGCCATGCTCGGTGCCTGGGCCACGGGTGATCTGCTGACCGCCGCGTTATTGCCGATCATCATGATCTTCGGTCACGTGCTGGAAGAGCGCAGCGTGATCGGTTCTCAGGAGGCGATTCACGCCCTCGGCAAACTGACCCGCAGCCATGCGCGCAAGGTGCAGGCGGATGGTTCGATTCTCGAAGTCGACAACAGCACACTCAAGGCCGGCGACCTGGTTGAGGTGCGCGCCGGTGATCGCGTACCGGCGGACGGTCGGGTGTTGTCCGGTCAGGCGAGCCTCGATACCGCCTCGATTACCGGCGAGTCGGTGCCGATCGAGGCCGGCGTTGGCATGCCGGTGTTCGGTGGCGCGATCAACCTCGATGGCCTGCTTCGCATCGAAGTGACCCGCACGGGCAACGAATCGACCCTGGGCAAAGTCATCGCGCTGATGCAAAGCGCCGAGCGCTCCAAGCCGCCGATAACTCGTTTGCTCGAGCGTTACGCCGGCAGCTACATGGTGCTGGTTTTGCTGCTGGCGGCGGTGACCTGGTTTGTCACCAATGACGCGCAGGCCATGCTCGCGGTGCTGGTCGCAGCGTGTCCCTGTGCGCTGGTGTTGTCAGCACCGGCAACGGCGATTGCCGGGGTGGCGGTGGCGGCGCGGCACGGCATTTTGATCCGCAGTTCGGCGTTCCTTGAAGAGCTGGCGGACCTGACGTCGCTGGTAGTCGACAAGACGGGCACGCTGACGTTCGGCACCTTGCGCCTGCAGTCGATCGACAGTCCGCTGGAAGACCGAAGTCACGTTCTGAAACTGGCCGCCAGCCTCGGGTCAGCCAGCAGTCATCCGGTGAGTCGTGCGCTCGCCGGGTTGGTCACGCAGGAGCATTTTCTGTTGCTGTCGGACATCCACGAGCGCCAGGGGTTGGGCGTGGTCGCGATGACCGAACAGGGCGAGGCCGCACTCGGTCGCCCTGAGTTGTTCGCGCAATTGGGCATCGCTACGTCGGTGGTTCCTGAGCACGACGGCCCGATTGCCGGGCTGGCGCTTAACGGTGAATTCCTCGCCTGGTTGTTGCTGGCCGACAGTGTCAAACCCGAGGCGCGATTTGCCTTGAGTGAATTGCGTGAGCTGGGCCTGGGTCGGCAGTTGCTGCTCACGGGGGATCGGCAGAGCGTCGCGCACACGCTCGCACGCGACGTCGGCATCAGCGATGTCGAGGCGCAGGCGTTGCCGGAGGACAAACTCAATCGCGTGCTCAAGGAAATCGGCAGCGGCTTTCGGCCGATGGTGGTGGGGGATGGGATCAACGATTCCCTGGCGCTCAAGGCCGGTGTCGTGGGTGTGGCGATGGGCGCGGGCGGGGCGGACATTGCATTGGCCTCGGCTGACATCGTGTTGATCGGGAGTGACCTGCGTCGGCTCGGCACCTGTGTGCGTTTGAGCCGTCAGTGCCGCCAGACCTTGCAGGTCAATGTGATCATCGGTCTGGGCTGGACGCTGGCGATTGTGGCCTTCGCCGCGTTTGGCTGGCTGGGTGCGGCAGGGGCGATGATTGCGGCATTGCTGCATAACTTGAGCACGTTGCTGGTCTTGGGCAACGCCGGCCGTTTGCTGCGCTTCCAGGAGCCTTTGCTCAAGCTCAAAGAAGACAGTTGAGGGAATCGAAAACTTTTTTGCAGGCCTCTGTAACGCCGTTGGGGCAGCGCTCTCTAGTGCTGTGTCGGGACTGAACAACGTTCCAGCCGACAACCCTGACGATCACCGAGGATACAAAAAATGAACTTCAAATCCGCTACCGCTGGTGCCGCTCTCGCTTTCGCCGCTGCCACCCTGTTTGCCGGTGTTGCGACTCAGGCTCAGGCCGCCGATGCGCCTCAGGTTCACTGCTACGGCGTGACCTCGTGCAAAGGTATGAACGATTGCAAAACCGCAGAAAACGCCTGTAAAGGTCAGGCCGTTTGCAAAGGCCACGGCTTCAAGGCGATGACTCAGACCGAATGCATGAAAGCGGGCGGCAAGGTCGGCGAATAACCGACCCCTGCTTGGCGCCGCAGTGGCTTCCTTGGCCACTGCGGCCTTTTTGCGAGGAGTCCGCAAATGTCTGCATCCCTTCCTTGTCTGGGCTACGGCCTGGGTTTGCGCAGTGCTTACTACCAACAGATTCTCGATCAGTCGCCGGCCGTGGACTGGTTCGAAGTCGTCTCCGAAAATTTCATGGTGCAGGGCGGTAAAGCCCTCTATTACCTTGATGCCATTGCCGAGCGTTATCCGCTGGTGATGCATGGTGTGTCGTTGTCCATCGGTGGGCCGCATGCCCTCGATCCCGACTACTTGCAACAACTCAAACGTCTGGCGGATCGCGTCAAACCGGCGTGGGTTTCCGATCACTTGTGCTGGAGCCGTGGCAACGCCCATCAGTTGCATGATTTGTTGCCGTTACCGTACACCGAAGAAAGTCTCTATTACGTGGCAGGTCGAGTGCGCCAGGTGCAAGACGTATTGCAGCGTCCATTGGTATTGGAGAATGTCTCCAGCTACGTGCGCAGTGCCGGCGATGATTTCAGCGAGTGGGAATTTCTCGAAGCTCTGAGTCGGCTCAGCGATTGCGAGCTGTTGCTGGACGTCAACAATGTCTATGTCAGCTCACGCAATCATGGCTTCGATCCGTGGACTTTTATTCAAGGTTTGCCGGCGAACAAGATCCGCCAACTTCACCTGGCGGGCCATAGCGATTACGGCGATTACGTCATCGACACCCATGACCATCCCGTCAGCGATCCGGTCTGGGCGCTTTACCAACAAACCCTCGATTACCTCGGCCCGGTCGCCACGCTGCTGGAACGCGATGACCATTTCCCGCCGTTTGAAGAACTGCTCACTGAGCTGCAAAAAGCCCGGGAGCTGGGCGAGGGTGTGTTGGCCCGGAGACAAAAATGCGCCTGAACGAATGGCAACTGTCCTTTGAGCGTTACCTGTCGGGAGAGTCTTCGGTGGCGGATGTGGCGCTCGGCTCAAGCCTGATGGGTGGTCCGACGCTGGACGTCCGCACGGGGCTGGCGATTTATCACAATGCTTACCAAGCCCGACTGCAGGAAGTGCTGCGCGGCGACTATCCCGCCGTTCTTAACTGGCTGGGTGACGACGAGTTCGAACAGCTCGCCGCAGCGTACATCCGCCAGAAGCCCTCGACTCATTACAGCCTTCGCTGGCTCGGCAAAGGTTTTGAAGCGTTCATTCGTCAGCACTTGGTGCCTGAGCAAAATGCACCTCTGGCCGAACTCGCCGCCTTGGAGTGGGCTTTCACACTGGCATTCGATGCACCACCGGGAACGCCGTTGACGATGCAGGACATGGCGGATCTGGCACCGCAAGATTGGCCGACGCTGCAAGTCAGCCCCAGCCCTTCACTGCAATGGCTTGAATGTGCTTTCAACAGCGTGGCGCTTTGGCGATCGGCCAAGGATGAAACACCGTTCCCTGGCAGTAGGGGGCTCGACACTCCCAGCATTGTGGTGATCGGTCGAAATGATCTGGTTTGCCAATATCGAAGCCTGGAGCCTGAAGAGGCCAATGCGCTAAAAGGGCTGTTTGAGCACGGCTGGAATTTTGCTGAACTGTGCTCTGAATTGACAGTCATCTATGGAGAGGGCGCACCACTTCAAGCTGTAACCTGGCTCAAGCAGTGGATTCACGATGGTTGGTTACAGTGTCACTCATCATAGAAAACGGCTATTAATTCGATAGCCAGCTAATTTTCTAGGATGGTCTACCCTCAGATCAGACGTCTGAAACCAGGGGAACACTCCATGCTCGCGCATCTTCCACCGGCCTTACAGAATCTGCAGCTACCGCTACGCCTGCGACTCTGGGACGGCCATGAGTTCAATCTGGGGCCGACGCCCAGCGTCACGATTGTGGTCAAGGACCCACAAATGGTTACCCAGTTCACCCATCCAAGCCTGGACGCGCTCGGAGCGGCATTTGTCGAGGGCAAGCTTGAGCTGGAAGGCTCCATCAGCGACGTTATCCGCGTCTGCGATGAGTGGAGTCAGGCGATGTTGGACGAAAACGACGACAATCAACCGGTTCGTACCGTCCACGACAAGGAAACTGACGCCAAAGCCATCTCCTATCACTACGACCTTTCCAACGCGTTTTATCAGCTGTGGCTCGACAGTGACATGGCGTATTCCTGCGCGTACTTCGAGACCGGCAGCGAAACCCTGGAGCAGGCGCAACAGGCCAAATTCCGTCATTTGTGCCGCAAGTTACGGTTGCAGCCGGGTGAATATTTGCTGGACGTCGGTTGCGGTTGGGGTGGACTGGCGCGGTATGCGGCGCGGGAGTTCGGCGCGAAAGTGTTCGGCATTACGCTCAGCAAAGAGCAACTTGCCTTGGCCCGTGAGCGGGTGAAAGAGGAGGGCCTGGAGGATTCGGTCGAACTGCAATTGCTCGACTACCGCGATCTGCCTCAAGACGGGCGCTTCGACAAAGTGGTCAGTGTCGGCATGTTCGAACACGTTGGCCACGCCAATCTGGCTGAGTACTGCAAAACCCTGTTCGGCGCGGTGAAAGAGGGCGGCCTGGTGATGAACCACGGGATCACCGCCAAACACACCGACGGCCGTCCGGTGGGACGCGGTGCCGGCGACTTCATTGAGAAATACGTGTTCCCCAACGGCGAACTGCCGCATCTGTCGATGATTTCTGCCGAAATCAGTGAAGTAGGTCTGGAGATCGTCGACGTCGAAAGCTTGCGCCTGCACTACGCGCGCACTCTGGACCACTGGAGCGAGCGCTTGGAAGACAATCTTGAAGCGGCGTCCAGGCAAGTGCCGGAACAAGCCTTGCGGATCTGGCGGTTGTACCTGGCGGGATGCGCTTATGCGTTTGCCCGGGGCTGGATCAATCTGCACCAGATCCTTGCGGTCAAAGCCCACCCCGATGGCAGCCATGAATTGCCATGGACCCGCGACGACATCTACACCCCTTAGAGAATCGGTGAAATAAGCCGGGCGACCCGCATGCCGATCTGTTGCAGGCGGTGGGTCTCCCGGCCTTCGTCTTTGGCAATTTCATGGGCTTGATCGAAGTCATCGTTGAGCATCTGTTCCACCTCGGCGGCAAACGCACTGTCGACCGTCAACAGCATCACTTCGAAGTTAAGCCGGAACGAGCGGTTGTCCATGTTGGCGCTGCCGATGGCGCTGATTTCACTGTCGATCAACACCACTTTCTGATGCAGGAAACCGGGCTCGTAGCGGAACACCCGCACGCCGGCGCGTACGGCCTCAAAGGCATAAAGGCTGGAGGCGGCGAAGACGATGCGGTGGTCCGGACGCGAGGGCAGCAACAGTCGTACATCAACACCACGCAGCACCGCCAGCCTGAGTGCGGCGAACACTGCTTCGTCGGGGATGAAGTAGGGGCTGGTGATCCACACCCGTTCAGTCGCGGCATGGATGGCTTCGACGAAGAACAACGAACAGGTTTCGTAGGAATCCGCCGGCCCGCTTGCCAGCAATTGACACAGCACGCCGTCGTCCGGATACACATCCGGCAGGATCAGCGGCGGCAACGATCGTGCAGCCCAGAACCAGTCTTCGGCAAAAGACTCCTGCATACAGGCGACCACCGGGCCGCGCACTCGAACATGGGTATCGCGCCAGGGCGCCAGTGGTGGTTTCTCGCCCATGTATTCGTCACCAACGTTATGCCCGCCGACGAAGCCCAGCACACCATCGACCACCACGATCTTGCGATGGTTGCGGAAATTGACCTGGAAACGATTGAGCCAGCCACTGCGAGTGGCGAACGCTTTGACTTCGACGCCGGCATCGCGCAACGGTTGTACGTAACTGTGGGGCAGCGAGTGGCTGCCAATGCGATCGTACAGCAGGTAAATCGCGACGCCTTCAGCCGCTTTTTTCAGCAGCAGGTTTTGCAAGCGCTGGCCGAGACGATCATCGTGGATGATAAAAAACTGAATCAGCACGGCTTCTTTCGCCTGGCTGATGGCGTCGAAAATCGAATCAAAGGTGGCTTGGCCATTGATCAACAAATGCACTTCGTTGTTCGCCAGGCACGGCATGCGGCCCAGCTTCGGCATCGCCCGCAACGACGCGTAGGCATTGGAAGCACGAGCGGTCAGCGCCTCCTCGACCCAGGGGCGCCAGTTGAGCTCGGAGATGGCCTTGCGCATCTCTTCGTTGGCCTGGCGCCGCGCCTTGATGTAACCATCAAAGGTACTGCGGCCAAAGACCAGATAGGGGATAAGCGTGAGGTAAGGCATGAACACCAGCGAAAGCGCCCAGGCGATCGACCCTTGGGCGGTGCGGACGGTGAGCACCGCGTGGATGGCAGCGATCAGGCCCAGCGTGTGAAGCAGTGCAATGGTGTAGCCGAAAATGTGCGGTCCAAAGTAATCCATGGGGGCAGCCTTGCTCCTGAAGATTCAGTGCTTAACAGACCATGTTCCGTGCAGAATGTCGCTATTTAATTGGCCCATGAACCGAAGCCGATGCCCGGCGTCTAACGGCCACTACTGATCAGGAGTTACGCGATGAACGTTCGTCTGCTGGGTTTGGCCATAGCTATTGGTGTGTCACTTCCTGTGGCCGCTCAGGCGCAGATGCTGCAACCCGGGTTGTGGGAATTGACCACCAGCAACATGCAGGTCGATAACCAGAACCTGCCGGACTTGCAGTTGATCCTTGGACAGTTGCAGAGCCAGATGACCCCGGAACAGCGCGCGCAACTGGAGAAGCAGGGGATCACCATGGGCGGCAAAGGGATTCGGGCGTGCCTGACACCTGAGCAGGTGAAGACCGACAATATTCCACTGACCGACCCGCAATCGGGCTGCAAACAGGAAATCACCGACCGTACTGGCAACCAGTGGAAATTCCGTTTCAGCTGTCCGAAAGCGCAAGGCGCCGGTGTGGCCACGTTCCTCAGCGACCGTGAGTTCACCACCAAGGTCAACGGCACCTTCAATGCCACCGGCATCCAGCAAAAGGGTAGCCTGGAAAGTCGCGCCGTGTGGCTGGGGCAGGATTGCGGGACGGTCAAGCCTCGCGCTTAAGACCTGCGCCGTTACACCCGCTCCCTACACGCTCGTGTGGGAGCGGGCCTGATTCAGCCACTGACACGCCGCCTCAACCCCCATCCTGCCGAAATCCTCGCCCGCACCACTGCGCAAACTGACGAACTCACCTTCCTGTTCCTTCTCGCCCACGACCATCAGGTACGGCACTTTTTGACCGTGCTCGCGAATCTTGTGGCGGACCTTTTCATGGCGCAGATCGACATGGACGTGCACACCGCTTCGGCGTAAAGCCTCGGTCACCGACTGGACATAACTTGCCTGACGCTCCGCCATGCTGACAATCATGACCAAGGGCGGTGCTCGCCAGCTGTCCAACTCTTGCTGGCAAGACCAACACGTGCCGTAGATCCGTTGCTCAGACTTACCGTTGATGTAGTCGAGGGAGAACGCCTGCAATACCTTCGTGGCTGGTACATGTGGGCCTGTCGTTAAATGTTCGAAGTCTCCCAGACGGTACAGCGACAAATGCTCGGCCGGTTTTATTGTTTGTCGGCGGATCGAGTGATTGGTCGCGGCCAGTAATTGCATCCGGGCTTCGATGAGTGGCAGGTCGGACCGGCTTAACGACTGCTTGACGCTAAATCCATAAAAGAACCCGTCACCTAGAGACGATCCGGACTGCAACTGCACACCGGGATAAAGTTGCTTGACCGCCATGGCCAGTATCAACGCGCAGGAGCGTCGCAGGATCTCCAGGCCATCGGGTTCCTGAGGCGTGACGATGCTGACCCGTGCATCGCCTCTGATCACGTATTCGCAGTCCACCAGCACACCGTCCACCCGACCGGCCACTGCCGCTTTGGCCAGCGCGGGGCTAATGCTCGCGGCGAGTTCGTACACGGACAATGGCTGGTTGTATTCACGAAGTGAACCATCGGGCAGGCGGATCTGAATCATGGTGATGCTCTCGAGTGCTTCTATTCACGTGGCCAGATCTTGGCCATGAGGGTGGTTATCGGCAGGACTCTGTCAGCCATTAATTCCAGCAAGAAGGCCGTCAGCACACTGCTCATGGTCAGAGCTTGTTTTGGAGCGCTTTGGGTTCTTGCGGATCATGGTTTGCTCAACGCTTGGTAGAGGGTGTTGAGGTTGTATTCGAACAGCCCGGCAAACGTACTGGCCGGCCCGGTGGCGGCGAGTGCGTCGGAGTACAACGTGCCACCGATCTGCGCGCCGCTTTCATCGGCAATCTGTTTCAGCAGTCGGGCGTCCTTGATGTTTTCCATGAACACCGCTTTGACCTTGGCCTGGCGAATCTGGGTTATCAGCGCAGCGACTTCAGCGGCCGACGGTTCACGTTCGGTGGACAGTCCTTGCGGTGCCATGAAGTCGATCCCGTAGGCCTGACCGAGATAGCCGAAGGCGTCATGGGAGGTGACGATTTTGCGATTGCCCGGTGGCAGCGAGCCGAGCTTGGCCTTGGCTTCGGCAAGCAGGGCGTAGATTTGTTTCAGATAGGCCTGACTGTTGCGTTGGTAGTCGGCCGTGTTCGCCGGATCGGCAGCGATCAGCGCCTTGGTGATGTTGGCGATGTACAGCTCGGTATTCGCCAGGTTGTGCCAGGCATGAGGGTCAGGAATGGTCTCGCCGTCTTCATCCAGTGAGCGCGGGATGACGCCATGACTTGCACTGATCACCGGCGCCGTGGTTTCGGTGCTGGTCACCAGGCGGTCCAGCCAAGGCTCAAAACCCAATCCATTCTTGATGATCAGTTTGGCACTGAGCAGCGCCTTGGCGTCGTCGGGCGTCGGCTCGTAGGTGTGGGCATCGGCGTCCGGACCGACCATGTTGGTGATCTGGATATGCTCGCCGCCGACCTGATGGGCCATGTCGGCGAGGATGCTGAAGCTGGTGACCACCTGAAGTTTTTCCGCCGCAGACAGCGTCATCGACAACATCAAACTGAACAGCACGAGTAGAACGCGCATCGGGCAACACCTCATTGGGATGTGAGCAAAGGCGGGCGGCGCAGCAAGCCATGCACCGGACCGAACACCACGGACAGCAGATAAAAACCGCCGGCAACCAGCACAATCGCCGGACCGCTGGGCAGCGAGTAGAAGAACGACAGCAGCAATCCGAGCCACACCGAGAGGCAGCCGAGCACGGCGGCGATGCCAATCAACACTGGCAACCGGCGGCTCCAGAAACGCGACGCGGCGGCAGGCAGCATCATCAGGCCGACCACCATCAGCGCGCCGATGGCCTGGAAACCGATCACCAGATTCAGCACCACGAGCGTCAGGAACACACCGTGGGCCAAGGGGCCGAGACGGCTGACGGTTTGCAGGAAGAGCGGGTCGAGGGTGTCCAGCAACAGTGGTTTATAGATCAGGCCCATGGCGATCAGGCTGAAGCCCGAGACCCACAACATGCCGGTCAATGTTGGGCCATCGACTGCCAGTGCGGAACCAAACAGCAGGTGTAACAGGTCCAGGCGTTTACCGGCGATGCCCAGGATCAGCACGCCGCTGGCGAGGGAAATCGGATAGATCGCAGCCAGACTGGCGTCTTCTCGCAAGCCGGTACGGCGAGTGATCCATGCGGCCAGTCCGGCCATGCTCAGACCAGCGCCCAGTCCACCAAAGGTCAATGCCGGCAAACTCAAACCCGCGAACCAGAAGCCGAGTGCGGCGCCGGGCAAGATCCCGTGAGCGACGGCATCGCCGATCAGGCTCATGCGCCGCAAGATCAGGAACACACCCAGCGGTGCCGTGCTGCAGGCCAGGACGAGTCCGCCAATCAACGCCCGACGCATGAACACAAACTCGTGGAACGGTTGCCAAAGCTGAGTGGCGGCGAGCATCAGGCCACCTGTGTCTGTGGTTGTTGCCGGATCAGTTCGGTACTCGGTCCGAGCAGGCAACCACTGCTTTTGATCAGCAGCGTGTGCGAGATGTGTTGGCGAACGGCGGCGAGGTCATGGCACACCACAACCAGCGTTCGACCCTCGTCATGCCATTGGTGGATGTGCTTCCAGAGCAGCGACTGACCGAGTTCGTCGAGCGCCGCGTGCGGTTCGTCGAGCAACAACACTGGCGTTTGCGCAAGGCTCAATCGGGCGAGCAGGGCGCGTTGCAGTTCTCCTCCGGACAAGGCCATCAACGGGCGTTGCTCCAGACCGCTGAGGCACCAATCTTCCAGCACTGTTTTCAGGCGCTGGCTGCGCAGCTCGGGCGATTGCTTACTGCCCCAGAAACCGGCGGCTACCAACTCCCGGAGGCTGATGGGAAATTGCCGGTCCAGGTGTTGTTGCTGGGGTAGGAAGGAGAGTGAGCCCTTGCGTGGAACATCGAGGACGACTTTGCCTGTGAGTGGCTTTTGTAATCCGGCGATGACTTTCAGCAAGCTGCTTTTCCCCGCCCCGTTGGCACCAATCACGGCGGTCAGGCTTCCCTTGGGCAGTTCGAAATCCAAGGGGGGTGTGAGTGGTTGGCCGGGGGCGCCCCAGCGCAATGCCTGGCAACGGATCATGCGGCCTCCCAATTCCAGCGGCTTTCGGCAACGGCATCATGGGCGTGCAGGCTTTCGGCGTGGACGACTCGGACGTGAAAGGCGTGGAGGCCGGGTGAGCGTTTCAGGGCAAGGTTCAGACGTCGCGCGGCGTCTTCGCAGAACATCAGGTTCTGACCATTGGCCAAGGCGAAAGCTTGTTCATCGGCGCGCTTGACCGCGGTTTGTACGGCGGTGCCGAGTGCGGCTTCTGCGTCGTTGATGAGGGCAATCAACGGCAGGTCGTCCAGATAATCGTCTAGACGCAAGCTTAGGTGCGCGGTGCTGCGTTGACTGTGGGGAGTCGCAACCATGCCTTTTGTGGAACCGAGCCATGCCAGTACATCGGCGTGCTCCAGTGAGCGGTTGGCAAAGTCATCGACGAATTGCTGCTGAATCAACTGGCGGGACAGTGCCGCTGAACACGGACACGTCGAGGAATAAGCCACGTCGATTTTTAGTTCCACGTGGAACATCGCGTTTTTCAATCGCGCTTCGATACTCACCGGATAGCTTTTCCAACCGGCCAGCGGACTGATGAGCGCCGGCCTTTTGAGCAGTAAATCAGCGCGAATTTTTAAGTAAGCGCTTCGGGACAGTCCTTCATGACTGTCGAGAAAACTTCGCAGGACGCGCCGCAACAAAGCCGGTTTCAAGTTCTCCTGCTCAAGCATTTCCAGCGCCAGATACAGCCGCGACATATGAATCCCGCGTGCTTCTCCATCATCAAGGCTCACGCCCGCATCAGCTGTTGCGCTCAGACGTTGGCCATCGATCAGAACAGGAAGGGCAATGCCGCACATGCCCACCCAGTCGAGTGGCAGGGCTTGGCGAGAGGCTTGCGCGGCGATGTCCGGCAGAGTCAGCGCATTCATGAGCAGGTCCATCGTGGGAATCGATTCGGCATGTTATGTTATTACATTAAATTCGACTACGTCTTTTTCTCGAGCGGTTCTCTTCATGCACAGACGTCACTTGCTCAACCTGATTCTGGCCAGCGCAGCCTTCGCGTTGCCCTTTGGTGTCTCGGCCACGCAAATTCGCAACGCACGGTTGCGGCGGTCGGATGACAAGCTGCGATTGGTGTTTGATCTGAGCGGGCCGGTGCACTACAAAACCTTTTCCCTCAGTGCGCCCGAGCGGCTGATCATTGATCTGAGTGGCGCCAACCTCAGTGGCGATTTCAGTCAGTTATCCCTCGCCGATACGATGATCCGCTCGATCCGCTCCGGGCATTTTGGCCTGGGGGATACGCGAATCGTCCTCGACCTCAGCGGCCCGGTGCAGCTCAACAGCTTTTTGCTAGCGCCGCAGGATGGCCAAGGCCATCGGCTTGTGCTCGATCTCAAGTCCGCTGCGCCGTTACCCGTTGCGATGCCCTCTGAGACGATCCAGGACGCGGCACACCCCAAGCGCGACATCATCGTGGTGGTCGACCCTGGTCATGGCGGGAAAGACCCTGGCGCGGTCGGCGCTAAAGGGGAGCGAGAGAAAGACGTGGTGTTATCCATCGCTCAGCTGCTGGCCAAGCGTCTGAAACGCGAGAAGGGCTTTGATGTGAAGCTGGTGCGCAACGACGACTTCTTTGTTCCGCTTCGCAAACGGGTAGAAATAGCGCGCAAGCACAACGCCGACATGTTCATCTCGGTGCACGCGGACGCAGCCCCGCGTCTCACCGCTTCCGGTGCCTCGGTGTATTGCCTGTCTGAAGGCGGTGCGACCTCGGCCACGGCACGCTTCATGGCGCAGCGTGAGAACGGCGCGGACCTGCTGGGCGCCACGCGTTTGCTCAATCTCAAGGACAAGGATCCGATGCTCGCCAGGGTCATTCTCGACATGTCGATGAACGCCACCCTGGCCGCCAGTTTGCAGTTGGGCAGCACGGTCCTCGGCAGCCTCGCGGGGATCACCACGCTGCATCAAAAGCGCGTGGAACAAGCCGGATTTGCGGTGTTGAAGTCGCCGGACGTGCCATCGATCCTGGTGGAAACCGGCTTTATTTCCAATGCTCGCGACAGTCAGCGATTGGTCACTGCACGTCATCAGCAGGCGGTGGCGGACGGTTTATTCGAAGGGTTGCAGCGTTATTTCCAGAAACATCCGCCCGCCAACAGCTACATCGCCTGGCAACAAGCGCAGAAAAAAGCGCAGGTCTAGCAGCCGGTAATCCGGCTGCAGGTGAATTTGGCGCTGCTGCCACCCGAGCTGGAGAAGCGATTGATGGTGGTCCAGCCCACCCGACGGTTGTAGCCAACCCAGGCTTCGCCGTCGGAAGCGATGCCAGTGAAAAAGGTCAGTTGCCCGTAGCGGCTGTTGGTCTGTGCCCAGTAGCGCTTGCCCGCCATTTCGAAGCCGCGCAGATAGATCGTGCTGCCCACGGTGTTGACGCTGTAGGCGTTGCCGTCGACATCCACGCAGGCCAGCAGATTGGCGCTACGGGTGCACTGGGCCAGGCTCGGAATCTGCGCCCAGGTCTGTGTGGCCATCAGCAGCGAAACACTCATCAGCGCCAGTTTCAGGGCAGTACGCATGGGTTTCCTCGGGGACTGAACGGCCTTCAGCATCGGTCGCTTTGTCGTCATGGGCAAGAGGAGAGTGGTTTGATTGCATTGTTATACTATAACATTGAGTCAAGCCCGACACTGCGACCGGGCACCCTTGTGAGGAATACCTGATGCCCAATCGTCTCCCCGTGACCGTGCTCTCGGGCTTTCTCGGTGCAGGAAAAAGTACGCTGCTCAACTACGTCCTGCGCAATCGCGACAACCTGCGAGTCGCTGTCATCGTCAACGATATGAGCGAGATCAACATTGATGGCAGCGAAGTCCAGCGTGATGTCAGCCTGAATCGCGCCGAAGAAAAACTCATTGAAATGAGCAACGGCTGCATTTGCTGCACCTTGCGCGAGGACCTGCTCGAAGAAGTCAGCAAACTCGCCAGGGACGGGCGTTTCGACTACCTGTTGATCGAGTCCACGGGCATTTCCGAACCGCTGCCCGTGGCGGAAACCTTCACCTTTCGCGATGAACAAGGGCAAAGCCTGGCCGACATGGCGCGGCTCGACACCATGGTCACCGTGGTGGATGGCATGAACTTCCTGCTCGACTACCAAGCCGCCGAAAGCCTCGCGTCCCGTGGCGAAACGTTGGGTGAGGAGGACGAGCGCTCGATCACTGATCTGTTGATCGAGCAGATCGAATTCGCCGACGTGATCCTGATCAGCAAGATCGACCTGATCAGCCGCCGCGAACGCGAGGAGCTGATCGCGATTCTTCAACGCCTCAACGCGCAGGCAGACATCATCCCCATGGTCATGGGCGAAGTGCCCCTGGAAAAAATCCTCAACACCGGTCGCTTTGACTTTGAAAAAGCCGCTCAGGCACCGGGCTGGTTGCAGGAATTGCGTGGCGAGCACGTGCCGGAAACCGAGGAATACGGCATCGCCTCGACCGCATACCGGGCCCGCCGACCGTTTCATCCGCAACGCTTTTTCAGCTTCATCGACCGCCCTTGGGTGAATGGAAAGCTGCTGCGTTCCAAAGGTTTCTTCTGGCTGGCCAGCAAGCCCATGGACGCCGGTAGCTGGTCCCAGGCGGGTGGTTTGATGCGCCATGGGTTCGCGGGGCGCTGGTGGCGGTTTGTGCCGAAAACCCAGTGGCCGCAGGACGAAGAAAGCACCGCCGGGATCATGCAGAACTGGACGGCCGCCACCGGCGATTGCCGTCAGGAATTGGTGTTCATCGGGCAGAACATCGACTTCGCGCAACTCACCGCCGAACTCGACGGTTGCCTGCTGACGGAGGCCGAAATGGCCTTGGGCATGGAAGGTTGGCGATTGCTGCCAGACCCGTTTGGGCCGTGGCACGAAGAGGCTGCAGCCTGATGTTGGCGCCGAGTCTGAAGCGGCGTTCGGTCGCTCATCCTGTCCAGGGCGAAACGCCGCAAACGCTCGCCAGAATCCTCGATGACGAGGTAAACCTCGCCATTTGGCAGCGCCAGCTTCCGGTGCATATCGTCGATTTCGGCCAGTTGCTGCTGTCGCTGAACGCGCCGTTGGCCGAGTCGCTAGTCCTGGACATGCCCAGCGATGACGCCGAACCCAATCTGCAGGGATTGGCCTCAGGTTTCAGCAATTTGGAAGGGCATGAGGGCTTCATGGCCGACGTGTCGTGGCTGGTCAGCGCGTTTGCCTGTTTGCTGGGCGCCAAGCGCATCGGCCTGCGTTTGCGGGCGCTGGACAAGGCCATGTGCCCGCGTTTCCACGTCGATCATGTGCCGGTGCGGCTGATCACTACGTATTCCGGCATCGGCAGTCAGTGGCTGCGAGAGGGCGTTATGGATCGTCGCCAATTGAGCCAGCCTGAGGCTGAGCCTGTACAGGATTCGCTGATCGAGCAGATCGCCAGCGGGGATGTGGCGCTGTTCAAGGGCGAAAAGTGGCACGGCAACGAAGGTTTTGGCGTGATTCACCGCTCGCCGCAACCCGCATCGGGCGAGCGTCGTTTGATCCTGACCCTCGATTGGCTCGGCTAACGCCTCAAGGCGTGAGCCAGTTGCCTTGGCTTTGCGCTTCGCAAAACGGCTTCAAATAGGCCGCATCGGTGGCCACGCCGTAATAGTGAATGTCCTGCCGGTAAGGCATATTGGCGACTTGAGCGTTGCTGCACACCCCGAATGCGCCCGTTGGGCATTGGTCAACGTACTGCACGTCGACGGTCTGCCCGGCCAGATTGGGCTGGCAGAAGCCGTCGGCGAAGAGCTTTTCCGGGATGTTGCGGTTTTGCTGGCAGACTTTTACGTCCAATCTCACGGATGTGGTATGTACCACGCAGGCTTGGGCAAACACCTCGCCAGAACACAGTGCCAGCAATAACGACAATCCCATCAACCGCATCTTTTACCTCCTCAGAAAATACCGACCATGTTGCAGAACATTCCCACACACGTCATTGCCGGTCCATTAGGTGCCGGCAAGACCAGCCTGATCAAGCACCTGTTGACGCAGCGGCCGGTCGGCGAGCGATGGGCGGTGTTGATCAACGAATTCGGGCAAATTGGCCTCGACGCTGCGCTAATGACCTCGGATGCCGATGGTATCGCACTGGGTGAAGTGGCCGGCGGCTGTTTGTGTTGCGTCAATGGTGCGCCGTTTCAGATCGGGCTCGGACGGTTGCTGCGCAAGGCCAAGCCGGATCGGTTGTTCATCGAACCTTCCGGCCTCGGACATCCGGCCCGGTTGCTTGAGCAGTTGAGTGAGGCGCCTTGGGTCGGTGTACTGGCGGTACAACCTTGCGTACTGGTGCTGGATGCCCAGGCACTCGCGGCTGGCAAACCGCTGCCTGCGGCGCAACAGGAGACATTGAACAGCGCCGGTTTGTTGGTGTTGAACAAGGCAGAAGATCTCGACGTCGATGATCGCCAGCGAATCGCCGCGCAGTTACTGCCTCGTCCTCTGTACTGGACGCAGCACGCCGAGTTGCCATTGAGCGAGTTGCCGGGGCTCCATGCTCGGGCTGAAACGGGTGTGGATAACTTCGTCGTGCCAAAGGGGCTGGCGCAGCTGCCGGCCATCTGGACCGATCCCTTGCTGCCGATTTGCTTGAGTCAGGAACAGGAGGGTGGCTGGAGCATCGGCTGGCGCTGGCATCCGATCCAGAGGTTCGACGTGGCGCGCATCGGCCAGTGGCTTGAAAGCCTGTCCTGGCGGCGGGCGAAGCTGGTTATCCACAGCGTCGACGGTTGGGTGTCGGCCAATGCGCTGGATAACTCGGCGCTGGAATGGAAGCCCAGCGAATGGCGCCAGGATTCGCGGATAGAACTGATTTTCAGCGAGCCGCAGGAGGTTGATTCACTTCAAAGCGCCCTGGCCGGCTGTCGGTCGGTTTAAGGGCGCCACTTGGTGTGTTCTTGCCGCCATTGGCTCAGCTCGATCACCTCGGCCCGGGGCTTCACCACATCGACAACCGCAGGCGTGTCGTCGAACGGCATCGGGTAGGGCGCCAGTTCGATCTGCGCGCTGTGGGCGCCGAATTGGGTGATGGTGCCGTTGTGACGGGTTTCGCCGGTCACGGTGAACTCAAAGTTGTACACGCGAGCCAGGCGGCGCCGGCCGTTGGCGTCTTTGATGAAGGCGATCTTTTTCAAGGCCACGTTGCCGTCCAGCAACTCGATGCCGAGCTTGGCGCAATGCTGCTTGACCCGCTCCAGCGCGCGCTCGCGCAAGCCGTGGTTGTGCCACAACCACGCGCCACCGGTGGCGAGCAGCATCAGCACGAAGATATTTCCGAGGGTCAGCATCAACAGGTTGCTCCAACTAGATAGTGTCAGCTTAACTGCGTCGCCGGTCTGTCGTACAGGCTGCGTTTCGTCGCATACTGCGCGGCTCGAATTTCAATCGTTTTACGGAAAACTCACCGCATGAAACGTACGCCCCATCTGCTCGCCATTCAGTCCCACGTGGTGTTCGGCCACGCTGGCAACAGCGCCGCGGTTTTCCCGATGCAGCGGGTCGGGGTGAATGTCTGGCCGCTCAACACCGTGCAGTTCTCCAACCACACCCAGTACGGCCAGTGGACGGGTGAAGTGCTGGCGCCGCACCAGATCCCTGAGTTGGTCGAAGGCATTGCCGCGATTGGCGAGCTGGGCAACTGCGATGCGGTGCTGTCCGGTTACCTGGGCAGTGCGGCTCAGGGCCGGGCGATCCTGACCGGCGTGGCGCGCATCAAGTCGATGAATCCCAAGGCACTGTATTTGTGCGACCCGGTAATGGGCCATCCAGAGAAAGGCTGTAGCGTACCGGCCGAAGTCAGCGATTTCCTGCTGGAAGAAGCGGCATCGGTGGCTGACTTCATGTGCCCGAACCAGTTGGAACTGGACAGCTTCTCGGGGCGCAAGCCGCAGTCGCTGTTCGATTGCCTGGCCATGGCGCGAGCACTTTTGGCGCGTGGGCCGAAGGCAATATTGGTCAAGCATCTGGACTATCCCGGTAAGCCGGCGGATGGCTTCGAGATGTTGTTGGTGACTGCCGAGGGCAGCTGGCACCTGCGCCGTCCGCTGCTGGCGTTTCCGCGTCAGCCGGTGGGTGTGGGCGACCTGACGTCCGGGCTGTTCCTGGCGCGGGTGTTGTTGGGTGACAGTCTGGTCGCTGCGTTCGAATTTACGGCGGCAGCGGTGCATGAAGTGCTGTTGGAGACTCAGGCCTGTGCCAGCTATGAGCTCGAGTTGGTGCGGGCACAGGACCGGATTGCGCATCCGCGGGTGCGGTTTGAGGCGACGGCGATCAGTCTTTGATTCGGCGTTGACCTCATCGCGAGCAGGCTCACTCCTACATTGGATTTGTGAACGACACAGATCAAATGGGGGAGCGAGCTTGCTTGCGATAGCTCTCTAAAACCGGTCACAGACCTCAGGCATCGCCCTTGATTTCCTGATAGCGCTTTTCCAGCTCCTGACGAATCTGCCGACGCTGCTGGGCCTGCATGAAGCGGCGTTTGTCTTCGCTGTTCTGCGGTTGCAGTGGCGGGACAACAGCCGGTTTGCGGTCGTCATCCACCGCGACCATGGTGAAAAAGCAGCTATTGGTGTGGCGCACCGAGCGCTCGCGGATGTTTTCGGTCACCACCTTGATGCCCACCTCCATGGAGGTGTTGCCGGTGTAGTTGACCGAAGCCAGGAAGGTCACCAGTTCGCCGACATGAATCGGCTCGCGGAAAATCACCTGGTCCACCGACAGGGTCACCACGTAGCGGCCGGCATAACGGCTGGCGCATGCGTACGCGACTTCGTCGAGGTACTTGAGCAAGGTGCCGCCGTGGACATTGCCAGAGAAGTTGGCCATGTCGGGGGTCATCAATACCGTCATCGACAGTTGTGCGTTTCCGGGTTCCATAGCGTTCTCACGGTTCAAGGCAGAATTTCAGGGGCGCACCTCTGCGGGTGCCTTGTCAGCTTTTCAAAACCAACAGTTATCGGGACGCCGGGCAGGTGGCTGCCGTCACGCCCGTTTCGATCTGTTTCCATATATTGCACCGCCTTTGCGGCGCAAGTCCCGGTGTTAACCTCCAAAAGTCCCCCCTTACGGAGCACACGCCATGCATGCCATCAGTTTCATTCAGGATTTGGCAGTGATCATGTTGATCGCGGGCGTGGTGACCGTGCTGTTCCATCGCTTCAAGCAGCCGGTGGTGTTGGGCTATATCGTCGCCGGTTTCATCATTGGCCCGCACACACCGCCGTTCGGGCTGATCCACGACGAAGAGACCATCAAGACCCTCGCGGAGCTCGGGGTGATTTTCCTGATGTTCTGCCTCGGCCTCGAATTCAGCCTGCGCAAGTTGTTCAAGGTCGGTGCGACGGCGTTCATCGCGGCGTTCCTCGAAATCGTGCTGATGATCTGGATCGGCTACGAGATCGGTCGCTGGTTTGACTGGAACACCATGGATTCGCTGTTCCTCGGCGCGATCCTGGCAATTTCCTCGACCACCATCATCGTCAAGGCACTCAACGACCTGAAGATGAAGAACGAGCGTTTCGCGCAGTTGATCTTCGGTGTGCTGATCGTCGAAGACATCCTCGGCATCGGCATCATCGCGTTGCTCTCGAGCATCGCCGTCAGCGGTACGGTCAGCTCCGGCGAAGTGTTTTCCACGGTGGGCAAGCTCTCGCTGTTCATGATCGTCGCGCTGGTCATCGGGATTTTGCTAGTGCCACGGCTGCTGGCGTACGTGGCGAAATTCGAAAGCAACGAGATGCTGCTGATCACCGTGCTGGGGCTGTGTTTTGGTTTCTGCCTGCTGGTGGTGAAGCTGGAATACAGCATGGTGCTCGGCGCGTTCCTGATTGGCGCGATCATGGCCGAGTCTCGGCAACTGTTGAAGATAGAGCGCCTGATCGAGCCGGTTCGCGATTTGTTCAGCGCCATCTTCTTCGTCGCCATCGGCCTGATGCTGGATCCGATGATCCTCCTGCAATACGCCTGGCCAATCGCCGTGATCACCGTGGCTGTGGTGCTTGGAAAGATGCTGTCCTGCGGCCTCGGGGCGTTTATCGCCGGCAATGACGGACGCACCTCACTGCGCGTGGGGATGGGGCTTTCGCAGATCGGCGAATTTTCTTTCATCATTGCCGCGTTGGGCATGACGCTGCAGGTCACCAGCAACTTTCTCTACCCGGTTGCGGTGGCGGTTTCTGTGATCACCACGCTGCTGACTCCGTACCTGATCCGCGCGGCCGATCCGCTGTCGATCAAACTCGCCGCGGTGATGCCGCGACGGCTGGGCCGGGTGTTGGGGATGTACGGCGAATGGCTGCGCAGCATTCAGCCGCAGGGCGAGGGCGCGCTGCTGGCGTCGATGATTCGGCGGATTCTGCTGCAGGTGGGGGTCAATCTGGCGTTGGTGAGTGCGATTTTCTTTTCGGGAGCGTTTTTCGCCGAGCGCGTGTCCGTCTATTTGCAAGACTGGATCAGCGACCCGAGTTGGCAGAAGGCTTTGATCTGGGGTGGGGCGCTGCTGTTGTCGCTGCCGTTCCTGATCGCCGCCTATCGCAAGCTCAAGGCGTTGTCGCTGCTGTTGGCCGAGATGGGCGTGAAGCCGGAAATGGCCGGGCGTCACACACAGCGAGTGCGTCGGGTGATCGCCGAAGTGATTCCGATCCTCTCGCTGCTGGTGATTTTCCTGCTACTGGCAGCCTTGTCGGCCAGTATTCTGCCGACCAACAAGTTGCTGGTGTTGATCATCGTGGTCGCCGCCGCCGTGGCAGCATTGCTCTGGCGCTGGTTCATCCGCGTACATACGCGGATGCAGGTGGCATTGCTTGAAACCCTGGACAACCACAATGATGCCCCCGGTCACTGACATCGCACTTGCTACAACACCGAGGCGTCTCAGCTTTCCAGCCAGACGTCCCGCGCCCAGTGCCACACCGATTCCCAGGTTTCTTCGGCGATCAGTTCTTCTTCGGCCTGCCACAGCACCACGGTGCCGTCTTCTTCGACGAGGTAATAGTCATCACCGTCCTGGCAGATCGGGATCATGCTGCGGTCAACGCCAGCGTCCCAGGCGTTGGCGGCAACGTCAGGCAGGTAGGTGTGGGATTGCGGGTCGGTGACAGTCACCGGCTCCAGGCTGCCGTAGACGACGTCGCTGACGGTCAGCAAAAATTCTCTGAAGACGAACGGAATGTCGATGAACAGTTGTTCTTCGATTTCCACGATCTGGTCTTCGTCGGGCAGCTCCAAGGGGACCGGTACCGGTTCGTTGGCTTCACGCAGTTGTTCGATGATTTCTTCCACGTCCGGGATCCTCTTGCTTGATGGCGCGGTTTAGTTGGGGCGGTTTATACAGTAGCTCGCTATAGATGCAACCGCGAAATAGAAAACCCCAGCCTGAGCTGGGGTTTTTATTACAACACGCTTAACGCTGTGGGGATCAGCCGTTCTGGCGGATACCGGCCACCAGCCAAGGCTGGTTTTCGCCCTGCGGACGTTCCATGTTCCAGCTTTCGCTGAACACTTCGCCCTGGTCGAAACGTGAAGTCTTCGACACGCCGCTGAAAGTCAGGGTGGCGATGGTCTTGTCGGCACGATCATCCACACCGTCCAGTTGAACATTGAGGTTATCAATGTAGGTGGACTGGAAACCGTCGCCCAGGTCAGCGCGTTCGCGCTTGAGGAACTCGAGCATTTGCGGGGTCACGAACTCGGCGATCTTGTCCATTTCGTTGGCGTCCCAATGCTGCTGCAGGGACTGGAAGTGGTTGCGGGCCGCTTCAATGAAGTTCTGTTCATTGAACCAGGCCGGCGCATTGATTACCGGACGAGCGGCAACCGGTGCAGCCGAACCGCCGAAGATCGAACCGCCAGCAGGCTTCTGGTCGAACACTTCACGCTGCATCGGTGCGTGGCCAGCGGGAGCCATGTGCTCCTGCTGCTTGCGACGACGAGCGGCGATGAAGCGGAAGATCAGGAAGGCGATGACCGCCATGATCAGGATGTCGAAAATCTGCATGCCCTGGAAGCCGCCGCCCATGAACATGGAGGCCAGCAGGCCACCGGCAGCGATGCCGGCCAGAGGGCCGAGCCAGCGCGAAGCACCGCCAGCCTTGGCCGCAGCGCCCGCGGCACCGGCAGCGCCAGCGGTCGCCGCAGCGCCGCCCATGCCTGGAGAAGAAGGCGCCATTTGGCTGGTCTGGTGGGTCGGCGCAGCGCCGACGCTTTTGCCGCCACCAAAGCGCTTGGCGTTGGCGTCGAGGCTCATCGTCAGGCCGATGCACAACGCCATGGCGATGCTAAGAAAACGTTTCATAAAGGGTAATCCCATTTGTGGATGGCACGCGCGCCATGTTGCACAGCTGAAGTGTTACTGGCTAGCGGCAGAGTGTTTCGGGCTTTTGCCTGACAGGTTGCGTTCAGCTTCAGTCAGCGCAATAAGGCCTTTTGATTTCGGTCCGTAGGACGAGTGGATAGCTTCTGTAGGAAGGATGCCTAGCGTCGCAGCGCCAGCATGACCACACCGGCCGTGATCAGGCCGATTCCGCCCCATTGGCGCAGGTCGAGTCTTTCGCCCAGCAGGATCACGCCGAGCACTGCCACCAGCACCACGCTGAGCTTGTCCACCGGAGCGACCAGCGAGGCCGGCCCCAGTTTCAGCGCGCGGAAGTAGCAGATCCACGAGGCGCCGGTGGCCAGTCCCGACAGCAGCAAGAACAGGTAGCTCTTCGCCGAGATCGATCCTAATGACTGATATTGGCCCGTGGCGTACAAAATCAAGGCCAGGCTGACCAATACCACTACGGTGCGCAGCAGGGTGGCGAAGTCGGAATTGACGTTTTCGATGCCGATTTTGGCGAAGATCGCAGTCATGGCGGCAAACGCCGCCGACATCAGGGCCCAGAACGTCCAGGAAGAAAAGAAGCCTGAGCCCATTACTTCGCGCCTTTAATAAGATTAACTGTGAGCCTGGATGCAACACAGACTCTGTGGGAGCGGGCTTGCTCGCGAAGGCAGCAACGCGGTTTTTCAGAAATACCGCATTATCGTTCTTCGCGAGCAAGCCCGCTCCCACATAAGCCCGCTGGCTGGCTTTAGATCGCTTCCAGCTTCGCGTAACCCAGCATCAGCCACTTGCTGCCTTCGCTGAAGTTCACCTGCACCCGTGCCTGCGCGCCGGCACCCTCGAAGTTGAGGATCACGCCGTCGCCAAAGATCGAGTGCCTTACCGTCTGGCCCAGGCTGAAGCCGGTTTCCGGAATCTCGCTGCCGCTGAACAGGTTGCTGCCGCTCATCGATTGATTGCCACCGAACGGACGGCTGACACTGTTCGACAAGCGCACTTCCTGGATCAGCCCTTTCGGCACTTCCCGTACGAAACGCGAGACCTTGTTGTAGGTTTCGCTGCCATACAGGCGTCGGGTTTCAGCATAGGTCATCACCAGATTCTGCATGGCCCGGGTGATGCCAACGTAGGCCAGACGGCGTTCTTCCTCAAGACGGCCGGGCTCTTCCAGGCTCATCTTGTGCGGGAACAGGCCTTCTTCCATGCCCACCAGGAACACGTAAGGAAATTCCAGGCCCTTGGCGCTGTGCAAGGTCATCAGCTGAATGCTGTCTTCATGCTCTTCGGCCTGAGTATCCCCGGCCTCCAGCGACGCATGGCCGAGGAACGCCGCCAGCGGCGTCAGGTCTTCGTCTTCTTCGGCGTTTTCGAAGTTGCGCGCGGCGCTGACCAATTCCTCAAGGTTTTCTACCCGAGCCTGGCCTTTCTCGCCTTTTTCCGCCTGGTGATAGGCGATCAGCCCGGATTGCTCGATGACTGTCTGGGTCATCAGGTGCAGGGGCATTTCCATGCACTTGGCAGCAAGGTTCTCGATCAACTCGATAAAGGCACCGAGCGCGCCAGCCGCGCGACCGGTCAGGCCTTTATTGGCCACCAGCAGTCGCATGGCTTCCCACATCGACACATCGCTGTGACGGGCGTGGTCGCGGATGGCTTCGACAGTTTTCTCGCCGATGCCACGGGCCGGGACGTTGATCACCCGCTCCAGCGCCGCATCGTTGCCACGGCCTTCCAGCAAACGCAGGTAAGCCATGGCGTTCTTGATTTCTGCCCGCTCGAAGAAGCGCTGACCGCCATAGATACGGTACGGAATGCGTTCACGCAGCAGGGCTTCTTCCAAAACGCGCGATTGGGCGTTGGAGCGGTACAAAATCGCGATATCGCTGCGAGCCAAGCCGGTTTTCAGCGCACTTTCAATGGTTTCCACCACGTAACGTGCTTCGTCGTGCTCGTTGAACGCGGCGTACAGGTTGATCGCTTCGCCTTCGCCGCCATCGGTCCAAAGCTCTTTGCCCATGCGCCCGGTGTTGTTGGCAATCAGGGCGTTGGCAGCCTTGAGGATCCCGGCGGTAGAGCGATAGTTCTGCTCCAGACGGATGGTCTCGGCATCCGGGAAATCATCGGAATACTGATAGATGTTCTCGATCTTCGCGCCGCGCCAGCCGTAAATCGACTGATCGTCGTCGCCCACCACCATCAGGCTGTCGCCGCCTTTGGCCAGCAGACGCAACCAGGCGTACTGCACGGCGTTGGTGTCCTGAAACTCGTCCACCAGAATATGCCGGAAGCGTTTCTGATAATGAGCCAGCAAACCCGGGTGGTCGCGCCACAAATCGAGGGCACGCAGCAGCAATTCGGAGAAGTCGATCACGCCGGCGCGCAGGCAAGCGGCCTCATAGGCCTCATAAATGCTACGCATGGTCGCCAGGAACATATCGCCGCTGGCTTGAATATGTTGCGGACGCAGACCTTCATCTTTCTGCCCGTTGATGAACCACTGGGCCTGACGGGCCGGCCAGCGTTGTTCGTCCAGGCCCAGCTCGCGGATCACCCGCTTGACCAAGCGTTGCTGGTCGTCGCTGTCGAGAATCTGGAAAGTCTGGCTCAGCCCGGCTTCCTGCCAATGCGCCCGCAGCAAGCGGTGCGCCAGGCCGTGGAAGGTGCCGACCCACATGCCGGCGGGGTTGAGCCCCATCAGCTGCTCGATGCGCTGACGCATCTCGGCTGCGGCCTTATTGGTGAAGGTCACCGACAGGATGGAGTGCGGCGAGGCGTTTTCGACCTGGATCAACCAGGCGATACGGTGCACCAGCACTCGGGTTTTACCGGAACCAGCACCGGCCAGGACCAACTGACGACCCACGCGGGCAGCTACGGCCTGGCGTTGGGCATCGTTGAGGGAGTTCAGCAGAAGGGAGAGATCATCGCGCATCGGGGCATTCTAGGGTGCGCCGCCACACCGGGCAAACCGAGCTTTGCATTAGCCGATGAAAGTTGCACGGAGGACGACCGGTCAGTCACTGGCTGCAGGCGTTGGCGGGCCGCGCTCGTAGGGTTTTGCCGGGTAGACGGGGTGCTGAAATATTGTCGAATTTATGATCTGGGGCAGTTTGGTAAGGGCATTGGCTTGTGTATGCTCCGTCGACGTTTCGGGCTCATGCTCATCATTATAAGAACAAGAACATTGCCTATGACCCTCAGCACCGACCTGTCGGGCCCCACGGTGGAGCCGCGGGTTATCCGCAAGCAGTACGCCATGGAAATGGCGGTCGAACGCACGCGCCTGCTTTATCAGGGGTCACTGCTGCCCACGTTATTCATGTTGATCAATGGTCTGGTCTGCGCCGGTTTGCTCTGGAGCCCGCAGCGCTACTTCCTGGTCAGCGTCTGGCTGGTGTGGCTGTTGTCGCTGGTGGCGTTGCGGGTGATTCAAGTCGCGGCCTTCGATTCGGCGATTCCCAACCGTCAGGCGCATCCGATCTGGCGCCGTATGTTTTTGCTCGGCTCTGGCCTCACCGGCCTGACCCTGGCCGGTGCCGGTATTGCCTTGGTGCCCGCCGACAATTTCATGCAGCAAGCCTGGGTATTCGGCCTGATCGGTGCCGCCGCCCTTTCTGCCAGCGTGGCGTACGCGGTCAGCCTGCCGGCGTTTCTGTCTTTTACCTTGCCCTGCCTGTTGCCTGCCATCGCCTATTTATTCTGGGGCGGTGACGCGCAGGATCATGGCTGGGGCTGGTTCGGCTTGATTTTGTTGGGCGCGCTCAGCGTGATTGCCTGGCAGGTCAATCGACTGATCGACAGCGGATTGCTGCGCCGTTTCCAGAATCAGGCGTTGATCGAGCATTTGCAGCAAGCGCAAAGCTGCGGCGACCAGCTCAATCACGAGTTAGCCAAAGAGATCGATCACCGTCGATGCGCCGAAGAAAAACTGCGTGAAGCCCAGGTCGAACTGGAAAACCGTGTCGCCCAGCGCAGCCTGGAGCTCGACGTCGCCAACCAGGCCCTGAGCAAGAGTGAAGCGCGGCTGGCGTTGGCGTTGAAGGCCAGCGAACTCGGGCTGTGGGACTGGAACCTGCAAACCGATGAAGTTCATCACACGCAGATTCAGGAGTTGTTCGGCCTCGCGCCGGAATACGTAACAGCCATGCTTCGCCACCTTCGCCCGCGGTTGCACCCCGAAGACGTGCCGGCGCTGAAGCACGCGTTGATCGAGCATTTGAAAGGCCGCAGCGAGGATTACCAGATTGAATACCGCGTGCGGCATGGCGACGGCCACTGGGTCTGGATCGAGGACCGCGGCCGGGCGGTCGAGCGCAGCAAAACGGGTCGGGTCATCCGCATGGTCGGCACCCGTCGCGACATCAGCGCGAGCAAAGGCCAGGAAGAACAACGTCAACTGGCGGCGACCGTATTCGAAGCCGCCAGCGAAGGTATCGTGATTTTCGATCCCGATTACGCCTTGATCGCGGTCAATCAGGCCTTCAGTCGAGTCACCGGCTATGACATCGATGACATGCTGGGACGCAACGTCGTCGAGTTACCCTGCAGTCGCGATGCTCGCCGCCACTACGGCGCTATCCATCAGGCGCTGGCGCAGCACGGGACGTGGCAAGGCGAATTGGTCGAGACCCGTAAAAACGGCGAGCTCTATCCGCAATGGCTGCAACTGAACGCAGTGCGCGATACCCGAGGAAATGTCAGCCATATTGTCGGCTTCTTCGCCGATCTGTCGGCCCGCCGAGAATCCGAAGAGCGCATGCGCTACTTGACCCACTATGACGAACTGACGGGCCTGGCAAATCGCTCGTTGTTCCGGGAACGGTTGCGCGAGGCCCATCAGCGGGTGCGCCAGGGCGGGCGTAGCCTGGCGTTGCTGCACATCAATCTGGACCGATTCAAGCTGCTCAATGACAGCCTGGGGCATGACGTCGCTGATCAACTGCTGCAGAAAATGTCCCGGCGTCTGGTCAACGCGCTGCCAGAGGCCGACACGATCGCCAGGCTTTCCGGCGACGAGTTTGCGGTGCTGTTTGATACCTACGGCAACCTGTCGAGCCTGGCGCGGGTGGCGACGCGGTTGTCGACCAAGCTGCGTTTGCCAGTCTCCGTCGATGGCCATGAACTGGTCATCAGTGCGTCCATGGGTATCAGCATGTTGCCGGACAATGCGCGGGAAATCTCCGCGTTGGTCAGTCAGTCGAACATGGCCATGCAGCACGCCAAACACTTGGGCGGCGACAACTTCCAGTTTTATACCGAAAGCCTGCAAGCCAGCACCCTCGAGCGTTTGCAGCTGGAAAACCAGTTGCGCAAAGCCATCGAAGAAAAGCAGCTGAAAGTCTTTTACCAACCCAAACTCTGCCTCGCCACAGGCCGCTTGAACGCCGCCGAAGCGCTGGTGCGCTGGGATCATCCGACCATGGGCCGGGTGCCGCCGGGGGACTTTATCGGTCTGGCCGAGGAAACCGGGCTGATCGGCCCGATCGGCGAGTTCGTCTTGCGCCAGGCCTGTTGGCAAGCCTGCGAATGGCAGCGGCAGGGGCTGGAACCAATTCGTGTGTCGGTCAACCTGTCGGTGCATCAATTGCGTCAGGGCAAGCTGGTCAGTCTGGTGCGCCAAGTGCTGGAAGAAACCGGTCTGGCGCCGCACTGCCTGGAACTGGAACTGACCGAAAGTCAGTTGCTGGACAGCGTCGAGCACATCATCGCGACCTTCCAGCAGCTGCGTGATCTGGGGGTGAAGTTGGCGATCGACGATTTCGGCACCGGGTATTCGTCCTTGAGCTACCTCAAACGTATTCCAGTGGATTACGTGAAGATCGATCAGGCGTTTATTCGTGGGCTGGGGGAGGGCACTGTGGATGCGGCCATTACCCGGGCGATCATTGCGATGGCGCATGGCTTGTCGCTGAAAGTGGTGGCCGAAGGTGTGGAGCGGCAGGAGCAGTTGGAGTTTTTGAAAGCCGAGTGCTGCGATGAAGTGCAAGGCTATTTGATCAGTCGCCCCGTTGAGGCTGATGAACTGGCCAAGCTGTTACAAAAGGACGCGAACCCCTCGTAAGTGCTACATGGAGCGCATGTGGCGTGGAATGGGGACATCGAGTTACGGATTGAGCAGGCAAAAAGCCAATTCTTGTAGTATAACTACAAGCTTGCTACATCTCCGGCAACTGCCAATAACAAAGAGTCCAGCCCTTTGAATCTGCTGCAACACATCGCCCAGTCACGCCATCTCTTACGCAAGTCGGAGCTCAAGGTCGCCGACCACGTGCTGCTTGATCCTGCGGCGGTGATGCACAGCTCCATGGCCGACCTGGCCCACAGCGTCGGCATCAGCGAGCCGACCATCGTGCGCTTCTGTCGTGCCATCGGTTGTTCCGGTTTTCAGGACTTGAAACTGAAGCTGGCGCAGAGCCTGGCGGCCGGTGCGAGCTTCGGCCAGTTTGCAATCCATGAAGACGATTCCGTGGCTGACTACAGCCTGAAAATCTTCGACACCACCCTGCACACCTTGATGGAAGTTCGCGAGAAGCTCGATCCGGTGGAGTTGCAGCGGGCAGTCTCGCTCATGTCCCAGGCCCAGCGCGTCGAGTTCTATGGCTTCGGCGCATCGGGTGCGGTGGCAGCCGATGCCCAGCATAAATTCTTCCGTTTGCTGCTGACCGCGGCGGCGTACTCCGACCCGCACATGCAAGCGATGTCGGCCGTGACGTTGAAGCCGACCGATGTGGCGATCTGTATTTCCCAGTCCGGGCGCTCCAAGGATCTGCTGATCACGGCCAACCTGGTGCGTGAAAGTGGCGCCTCGCTGATCACCCTGTGCCCGAGTCAGACGCCGCTGGCTGAGCTATCGACCGTCAATCTGGCGATCGATGTGCACGAAGACACCGAAATCTACACCCCGCTGACCTCGCGTATCGCTCACTTGGTGGTGATCGACGTGTTGGCGATGGGCGTGGCCATGGCGCGCGGCCCGAGCCTGGTCAATCACCTCAAGAGCGTCAAACGCAGCCTTCGCAGCTTGCGGCTGTCGCCCAAGTCGGTGAAAGCGCTGGATGACTGATCCTGCTGGAGCTGTGGCGAGGGGGCTTGTCGGAACGCCGCATCGCCCCGTTGGGTCGCGAAGCGGCCCCAAAATCTCTGCGACTGCTGCGCAGCCGGACGGGGGCAAGCCCCCTCGCCACAAAGTAATGTTCACATCCCTGTAACCCACCCGCCGCCAAACCGTCATCCCCCGCGCCTATCTTGAAACTCCCGTAATCGCCTTGGGAGACTCGAAATGGCCCAGCCCTACGAAGAACGCAACAGCGCCGCCAAAACTCGCCGTCAGCAAGAAGATCAACGCCGCATGGAATTCCGTCGCGCCATCGAAGATCGCTGCGAACGCCGCCAACTGCTGGCCGAAATCGGTGATTTCCCGGAGCTGGAACTCAATTACTGGCAGGCGGCACCGACAACTTCCCGTCGAAACGCTCAACCAGCGCGCTGATCTGCACCCGCTCACTGCGGATAAACGCAAGGAACGCGTGCGCCACCGGTGACAGCCTTTTTGCCTTGGCTTGCACCAGACACCAGCTGCGGTAGAGCGGCAATTCCTCGACCGGCAACTCAATCAAGCCGCCGGTCGCCAACTCAAGGTTCAGGGCGTGACGCGTCAACAGCGCTACGCCCAGACCCGCCAGCACACATTCTCGCTGAGCTTCGGCTGACGAGACCTCCTGGGTCTGGTTGAAGTGCACGCGCTTTTCCTTGAAATACTCTTCGCAGGCCAGTCGTGTCCCCGAACCGGACTCGCGCATCAGCAAGGTGTAGGGCTCAAGGTCTTGCAGGCGCAGCGGCCCCATGTGGCACAGCGGATGATCCGGTGGCGCCACCGCAACGATCGGGTTGTTGAGGAAGGGCAGGAACTCCAGTCCCATGTCTTGCGGCACCATCGACATGATCACCAGGTCATCGCGGTTATCTGACAGGCGACGAATCACTTGCCCCCGATTGACGACCGTCAGTTGCAGATTGACCTCGGGATGCTGGCGCTTGAACGCGGCAAACAGGTGCGGGACGAAGTATTTGGCGCTGGACTCCACCGCGAGTTTCAGCTGCCCTTGCAGTGAGCCCTGCATGTCCGAAAGCTGCATGTCGAGGTTTTCCAGGCGCCCGAAAATATCCCGGCTGGCGCGCTGGAGTGCTTCGGCGGCCTCAGTCATGTAGAGTTTTTTGCCGACGTAATCGAACAAGGGCTGACCAATCAGCTCTTCAAGTTGCCGAATTTGTAGGCTGACGGCCGGCTGTGTAAGCGACATTTCGTCGGCTGCCCGGCTGTAGGACCGCAAATCACAGACTTCATTGAAAATCTGCAATTGACGCAATGTCATACGCATCAATGACTTACGCATAGTTTAGTCGCTCTCGGCACGGGCTGATGCGACGACTATAAGTCTTTACTTATGCCTAACCCAATAATTATTCATTTTTGTTAATCCCTTGCGGGGGCTAGTGTGGCCCTGCGACTGAATTGAAACATTTGGTCACGCGTCGACCTGGTCTAGCAGGTCGTGGTTACCACCGGCTCAAGGGAACCTCCAAAAGTGATAAAAAAGATCCTGATCGCCAACCGTGGTGAGATTGCCGTACGAATCGTGCGTGCCTGCGCCGAGATGGGCATTCGCTCGGTCGCGATCTATTCCGACGCCGACCGTCATGCCCTGCATGTGAAGCGCGCGGACGAGGCCCACAGCATCGGTGCCGAGCCACTGGCCGGTTACCTGAATGCGCGAAAACTGGTGAACCTGGCCGTGGAAACCGGTTGTGATGCGTTGCATCCCGGCTACGGCTTCCTTTCGGAAAACGCCGAACTGGCAGACATCTGTGCAGAGCGCGGCATCAAATTCATAGGTCCATCGGCTGAAGTCATTCGCCGCATGGGCGACAAGACTGAAGCCCGCCGCAGCATGATCAAGGCTGGCGTGCCGGTCACGCCGGGCACCGAAGGCAACGTCGCGGACATCGCCGAAGCGTTGCTCGAAGGCGACCGTATCGGTTACCCGGTGATGCTCAAGGCGACCTCCGGTGGTGGTGGTCGTGGTATCCGTCGCTGCGACAGCCGCGAAGAACTCGAACAGGCGTTCCCGCGCGTGATCTCGGAAGCCACCAAGGCGTTCGGTTCGGCGGAAGTGTTCCTGGAAAAATGCATCGTCAATCCAAAGCACATCGAAGCGCAGATTCTTGGCGACAGCTTCGGCAACGTGGTGCACCTGTTCGAGCGTGATTGCTCGATCCAGCGTCGCAACCAGAAACTGATCGAGATCGCCCCGAGCCCGCAACTGACCCCGGAACAGCGCGCCTACATTGGCGACCTGTCGGTGCGTGCAGCCAAGGCCGTGGGTTACGAGAACGCCGGTACCGTGGAGTTCCTGCTCGCCGAGGGCGAGGTGTACTTCATGGAGATGAACACCCGGGTGCAGGTGGAACACACCATCACCGAAGAAATCACCGGCATCGACATCGTGCGTGAGCAGATCCGCATCGCGTCCGGCCTGCCACTCTCGGTGAAACAGGAAGACATCCAGCACCGCGGTTTCGCGTTGCAGTTCCGGATCAACGCCGAAGACCCGAAAAACAACTTCCTGCCGAGCTTCGGCAAGATCACCCGTTATTACGCGCCCGGCGGTCCCGGCGTGCGGACCGACACGGCGATCTACACCGGTTACACCATTCCACCGTTCTACGATTCGATGTGCCTGAAACTGGTGGTGTGGGCGCTGACTTGGGAAGAGGCGATGGACCGTGGCTTGCGTGCCCTCGACGACATGCGTCTGCAAGGGGTCAAGACCACCGCCGCGTACTACCAGGAAATCCTGCGTAACCCGGAATTCCGTAGCGGCCAGTTCAACACCAGCTTCGTTGAAAGCCACCCTGAACTGACCAACTACTCGATCAAGCGCAAACCCGAAGAGCTGGCCCTGGCCATCGCCGCCGCCATCGCCGCCCACGCAGGCCTGTGAGGAATATAACAATGACTAAGAAGATTCACGTAACCGACACCATCCTGCGCGACGCCCACCAATCGCTGCTCGCCACCCGCATGCGCACCGAAGACATGCTGCCGATCTGCGACAAGCTCGACAAAGTCGGCTACTGGTCGCTGGAATGCTGGGGCGGCGCTACGTTCGACGCCTGTGTACGTTTCCTCAAGGAAGACCCGTGGGAGCGTCTGCGCCAACTGCGCGCGGCGCTGCCTAACACACGCCTGCAAATGCTGCTGCGTGGCCAGAACCTGCTGGGCTACCGCCATTACAGCGACGACGTGGTCAAAGCCTTCGTCGCCAAGGCCGCGGTCAACGGTATCGACGTGTTCCGCATCTTCGACGCCATGAACGACGTGCGTAACCTGCGCGTGGCCATCGAAGCGGTGAAGGCAGCCGGCAAACATGCCCAGGGCACCATCGCTTACACCACCAGCCCGGTGCACACCATCGACGCGTTCGTGGCACAAGCCAAGCAAATGGAAGCCATGGGTTGCGATTCGGTGGCGATCAAGGACATGGCCGGTCTGCTGACTCCATACGCCACCGGCGAACTGGTACGGGCGTTGAAAGCCGAACAGTCGCTGCCAGTGTTCATTCACTCGCACGACACCTCTGGCATGGCCACCATGTGCCAACTGAAGGCAATCGAAAACGGCGCCGACCACATTGACACCGCAATCTCCAGCTTCGCCTCGGGCACCAGTCACCCGGGCACCGAGTCGATGGTTGCTGCCCTTAAAGGCACCGAGTTCGACACTGGCCTGAACCTGGAACTGCTACAAGAGATCGGCCTGTACTTCTACGCCGTGCGCAAGAAGTACCACCAGTTTGAAAGCGAATTCACCGCCGTCGACACCCGTGTCCAAGTCAACCAGGTACCGGGCGGGATGATTTCCAACCTGGCCAACCAGTTGAAAGAGCAGGGCGCACTGAACCGCATGAGCGAAGTGCTCGCTGAAATCCCGCGCGTTCGTGAAGACCTCGGCTTCCCGCCGCTGGTAACCCCGACCTCGCAAATCGTGGGTACCCAGGCGTTCTTCAACGTGTTGGCTGGCGAACGCTACAAGACCATCACCAACGAAGTGAAGCTCTACCTGCAAGGCGGCTACGGCAAGGCGCCGGGTACTGTGAACGAACAACTGCGTCGCCAGGCCATCGGCAGCGAAGAAGTGATCGACGTGCGTCCAGCCGATCTGCTCAAGCCGGAAATGACCAAACTGCGTGCTGAAATCGGCGCCGTGGCCAAGTCCGAAGAAGACGTGCTGACTTACGCCATGTTCCCGGACATCGGTCGCAAGTTCCTCGAAGAACGCGCTGCCGGCACCCTGACACCTGAAGTACTCCTGCCGATTCCTGAAGCCGGCGGCGTGGCCTCGGCCGGTGGCGAAGGCGTGCCGACCGAGTTCGTCATCGACGTCCACGGCGAAACCTACCGCGTCGACATCACCGGTGTCGGCGTCAAGGCTGAAGGCAAGCGTCACTTCTACCTGTCCATCGACGGCATGCCGGAAGAAGTGGTGTTCGAACCGCTCAACGAATTCGTCAGCGGCGGCAGCAGCAAGCGCAAGCAAGCCACCGCGCCGGGCCACGTCAGCACCACCATGCCGGGCAACATCGTCGATGTGCTGGTCAAGGAAGGCGACACTGTGAAAGCAGGGCAAGCCGTGCTGATCACCGAAGCGATGAAGATGGAAACCGAAGTCCAATCGGCCATCGCCGGCAAAGTCACCGCCATTCACGTGGCCAAGGGCGACCGGGTGAATCCGGGCGAAATCCTGATCGAGATCGAAGGCTGATTTAACAGCCTCGATACAACGCTTTAAACCTCGGGGGGGCATGTGCTCCCCTTTTTTTTCGCCGCGTATTTATGACGGTCAGAAATTCATCCGCCATTGGCCGGTGACGCCATGGCTTCGGCTTTCCGTACCGACGTCCCCGTTAAGACTGACGCCCAAGGTATGTCTGGCTGACAATCCCAGGTCCAGCCCTGCATCGACGCTCAGGTTGTTACGGTCCAGAAGCGCACCGGAGACGGTGTAGTTTCTACCGCCCGTTGCCAGTCGTTGGCGAGTGTCGCTGGTGACATCACCGTAGGTGTGTTTCCAACTGGCACTTAATCGCGGCGTCAGTTGCATGCCGTTATTCAAAGCATTGGTTTTCGCCATGCGCAGGCCGACTGTGCTGTTCAAATTGTTCTGGGTCTGGCCGTGGACTTTCAACGCCGCTGCACCACCTTTTTCCGTGTAGGTGTCACGCTGATAGCGTTCGTAGCCAAGGCTGGCGAATGGTTCGATGCTGACATTGGCCCGCCCCAGGTTGTAACCCACTTCAGCGAAGGCTTGTTGGGTGTTGGCATCGTAACGGCCTTCGGGGCGGTCGCTGAAACCATTGAAAGCCACCCGGCGCTTGGTGTTGCCGTCGTGATTGCCATACGTCGCGCCCAATCGCAGCGACATGGGGCCGTTCTGGCGCAGGGCATAAGCGCCCAGATACCAGCTGTCGAGACCGCCGTCGAGGTCGCGACTATCGAGGCGTGTTTCGCCTTTGCCGCCCATCACACCGATACGCCATTCATCATCGATGCCCCAATCTGCGCCCAGGACCAAGCCTTGAGTGGAGTGTTTCAGTGGATCGAAGTCACGGTCCAGAGTGCCTCCCTGACCTAATGCTTGAAGCCAGACCCTGCCATTATCGTCGCTGCCCGCCGCCAGGCTTGGTGCGTTCCTGCGGTTGCTGCCCTTGTTGTAGGTGCTGGCGCTGTCCAGTTGGCGCATGGCCGAGAGCACGGAAGTGCCCACGGGGCTGGCGCTGGCGAGCGTTGCCTTGGCGAGGTTGGCGGTATTGCCGCCGGCCAGTTGTTCGATGGCATGAGCGGCGGTTGTTTTGTCGCTGCCGAGCAGCGCCACGACTGCGGCGTTTGCATTGCGCGATGGCGTAGGTGCTGCGGCGACGGGAGTTGTCGCTTGTGATGTTGAGGCGGTGACGGGAGTACCGAGGTTCTCGGCGGGATTCAGGGCCGCAGCAATTGGGGCGGCATTGTCCGGTGGCGTCTGAGTTGGCTCAGCGCCCCTTGGCTCCTCAATGCTTCCTCCAAACTCCCGTCCGTTATCTGAGTCCGCGACGCTCTCGATAGGCACATCGTTTCGAATCAAGACCAGGTCGACTGTCCTTTCACCGTATTGGACATCGGGTTCCAAAAAGGCAAGGTTGTTGATTACGTTGCCAAATTTTCCTTCGACGTTATTGGCCACAAGAATGTTGTTTTCGCTGACTAGCGGGTAGTTACCGGGCGCTGCAACAATGTTCAGTGTGGCGCCACCGAGCGTGGCGGTGCCATCGACTAATATCGTTTCACTTTTGCGATCGGCGCTGACTTCGTAGAGCAATTCGGCGGTATTGGAAAGCTTCAGGTCACCATTAACTTTTGGGGCGCCGTGCGATTCGCCCACCGAAAATTGTCCGTTTACCTCCAGCGAACCCGTGCGACCTCTACCCGCAAAAGCCCCTTTTTCGTGAATAAACACGTCGCCCTCGATCACCCCAGAGTTACTCAGGGCGCCACCTGACAGCACCGCCACCCCGCCGCCAATCCTGCCGTTATTGACGAGAGTGCCCTGGGTCAATGCACCTCCCCGGATATCGCTCTCATTTATTAGTGTTGCTTTGGGGCGTACCAAGGCACCTGTGGCGAAATCACCACTGGAACCGTTCAAGGTCCAGGTGCTTCGTTTCAGCTCCAGGCCGTCGAAATTGCGACTGTCGCCTAACGTGCCACCGCTCGCTGTATCGAGTTGTAGGAAATTGGTACCACCACCACCGTCAACCCATCCGGTGATACTCCCGCGACGGGATAAAGTGACCAGATCATTGTCATCGCTGAACGTTCGATTGGTACCGTCCTCTGCGTTTCCGATAGTGGTCTTTTTGGTGTCAGGGTCTTTGATAAATGCATCGAGCGCTGCCAAGAGCTGATCTGGCGTTTCAAGCGCAGGGGGAGTGTTTTCGACAGGACTTTGTTGGGCAAAAATTTCAGTGCAACTCAACGCCAGCGCAATGGCTAGCGCCAGATGATGTGGTCGGTATTTGTGTTGAACAGACATGGAATTTGGCCTCAATTGGAAGGAGACCAAACTCTAAGGAGAGCGCGTCGATACCGATGTCAGCCCGTTCCGGCGGGTTTGCAGGCGGTGTCAGAAGCTCGATGCAGAAAATCCACCGCTGCATGGGCACAGCGGTTTTTAACGCTTCGGACCGATGACCTTTTCTTACAATAAATCGAGACGCTGCCTGCAACGCACTCTCAGAAACTCATCTGCCACTGCCCGATCAGCCCTTGGTTACAGCTGTTGTTGCCGATTTCGCCGCTATAGCCAATGCCCACCGAATGCCGAGCCGAAATGCCCAGATCCAGACCAGCCTCCAGCACCAGGCTGTCTCGATCCAGCGAACTGCCATCCACACTGATGTGTGCCGCGATATCTGCATTATTTTGCATTTAAGGAAGCTTCCATGATCGTTTTTACGCATTTTATTGCATTTATAAAGGTGTTTAGGGGGGGCGCTAATGCACTATATTGCAGTTAACGTTTAAACGATTTTTGAAAATTGCATTTAAATGCAGACGGTGACGGCGTGTACAACCTGACCTTACAAATCTATACGACAGGAAAATGGCTCGACGCCATGGTTTTCAGCTTCGACAACCCTGAAAAAGGTTTCGAAAGCAGATGCAACTTCGGCTACGAAACCCCGTATCTCGTTGAGAGCATTGACGATATCGGAACTCTCTTCGCCAAAGCTGTCAGTGCCAGATTTCCTTTGGATTGGGAGGGCAAGCGATCCACTGCACCGGCGTTTCTATATGACATTGCGCCTGCCGGCGCAGCCAAAAAATTTCTTCTGGCACGCATAGGTAACGACAAGCCTGTTGACGTCAGCGCAGATCTTTATTTGCTGTCCAAAAGTACTCCGGCACCGATTGGCAATATGCGCATAAAGGAGTCCGCCGAGGCAGTAGATCAGCGCGAACCTATAGGGTTTAAGCGTGAGGATGTGATCAGTCGTGACAATCGGTTTCTCGAATATGCCCATGAGCAGGGCGCAGCAATTGGTGGGGCAACGGGAGCAGGTGGCGAGGCGCCAAAACTTTTGTTGGCTCAGGGCAAGGATGGAGATTTTTATCCTGATGCGGTACTCGATGATGCAGACGTTATCCAACACTGGTTTGTTAAGTTTTCTCGCAATAAGGGAGCCCGCAACGATCAGGACATTCTCAGAAGCGAATACCATTACTACAGGGCGCTACAAGAACTCGGTATCGAAACGGTGGCTGTTCAGGGCTTGGCCTTGGAAGAGGCGACCAAACCAAGCTTGTGGATGCAGCGTTTTGATCGGCAAGTAACCCCTCAGGGTGTCGAGCGTTTTGCCGTGGAGTCGATCTACTCCCTGGCACAAATAACCACGCAAGGTAGCTCGATGGATCACATGGAAGTTATTCGGCTGCTTGCGGGACTCTGGCGTGATGCTGGGCAGGCGGACCAAATCCCGAACCTTGTTGCTGACTATCTACGTAGGGATCTGATCAACAAAATCCTCGGCAACTCGGATAACCATGGTCGCAACACTGCAATCATCCGAGATACAGCCACTTTCCGTCTGGCACCCATCTATGATTTGGCGCCCATGGTGATGGACGATGAAGGTGTGACGCGTACAACCAAATGGCCAAAAGAGCTGGAACGAGCGGGTGATGTTGATTGGCGTGGGGTGTGCCGTGCTTTGGCCGATATTGCTGATCCGGATGATCCGCTGGCTGCGTTGAGTGAAGCGCAGGATTCCTTTGAGCGACTGCGGGGGGATGCTCAGCATCTCATGGCACTCCCCGACATTCTCGCTGCCAGCGGTTTGCCAGAGGTGACGATGAATCACCCGCAAATTGCATTGAGAAATCTGGAGCAGCGTTTGAAAGAGTGGGGCCTGAAATGAGCATGACTGTTGCCGAACGCACTGTGCTTATAGAAAACATTCAGGAAGCGCTGGCTCAAGGCACCCTTGAAATCAGCGAAGCGGTTCGCCGATTACGCGTAGAGGTCACCGGCCTGCACCAGACCCAATTCGCAAAAATGTGCAAAATCTCGGTGCGCACGTTGGTGCATATCGAACATGGGGAAGGGAATCAAACGCTGAAATCACTGAATGCGGTGTTCAGACCGTTTGGTCTGAAGATGGGCGTTGTGCGGATTCGGCGCGACGTTAGTTGAGGCTGAAACTCGAAATGAGTGGCAAGGGAGGTTTCTCCCTCGCCACCGGGTACTAAAAACCGCGCGCGTTACCCGCGGCACTCGGCAAGCGTTTTCACCTGCCCCGACCCCGCCTGATTCTCATCGCTCAACCAGCGCTCAAACCCTGCGCCAATCGCCGGCCATTCCGAGTCCAGAATCGAATACCACGCGGTATCGCGGTTCTGTCCCTTGACCACCATGTGCTGGCGGAAGACCCCTTCAAAACTGAAGCCCAGGCGCTCGGCCGCGTATTTGGAGCGGGCGTTACCGTTGTTGCACTTCCACTCCAGGCGTCGATAACCCAATGCAAACGACTCCTTGGCCAGCAGATAAACCGCCTCGGTACTTTTCGGTGAGCGCTGCATTGGCGCGCCGAACGTGACGTGGCCGATTTCGATTCGGCCCTGAGCCGGCACGATCGACATCAGGCTGAGAATGCCCTGCACCTCACCACTTGCACGGTCGATCACGCTGAAGAAATACGGGTCGCTGTTGGTCGCATGGTTGTTCAGCCAATCGTTGAACACGCTACGTTCCGGGAAAGGCCCGTAAGGCAAATAGTCCCAGAGTTTTGGATCGGCACCCGGGCCTTGCAAGGCCTTGAACAAGCCCTCGGCGTGACGGGCCGGGTCGAGTTTTTCCAGGCGAATGAAGCGCCCTTCGAGGGTTTGAACGGTGGGCGCGGGGACGCCTTTCCAGTCCGCGAGTGAAGTCGACATGTTGTTCTCCTTGAACCTTAAAGGGCTTTGCGAAACTGGATGTAACCGGGACGTTCGGCGATGCGCTCGTAGAGCTGAATCGCGGTGGCGTTGGTTTCGTGGGTCAGCCAGTGGACTTTGCAGCAACCGTCCGTTTTGGCGGTGGCGTAGACGAATTCGATCAGTTTGCGGCCAACGCCGGTGCCGCGGGTTTCTGGCGCTACCAGCAGGTCTTGAAGGTAGCAGGAATTTTCGATGCTCCAGTTCGAGCGATGGTAGATGAAGTTCACCATGCCGACGGCTTTGCCGTCGAGCCACGCCAGCGCGGAATGCGTCGTTTCGGTCGGGTCGAGCATGCGTTGCCAGGTGCTGTCAGTGACCGCTTCGGGCAACTCGGTATTGTAGAAGCGCAGGTAGGCTTGCCACAGCGGCAGCCAGGCCGCGTGATCGTCGGCGCTGACCTGGCGGATTTCAATCTGACTCATGTTCATTTCCTTAACGCATCAAGTGGGCGAGAGCCTGGTCGTGCACATCGGGGCTGGCGGCGAGCCCTTCGCGCACACCGGCGATGTCTTCGGCGCTGCGGTTCTGGCTGAGTTTGCGTTTGCCTTCCAGGCGCTGGATCGGCAGGGCAAACCCGACAATTGCCTTGAGCATGCCGTCGATGTAATCAGCGGAAGCGTCGGCGACCTTCCACGGCTGGGCGCGGCCGGCTTCGTGACGATCAGTCAATGCGCTGACCAGATTGAGCAGGCGCTCGGCATCGGTGAAGACGTCGGCGGTGCCGTGGGCGTGCACCGCGACGTAATTCCAGGTCGGAACAACTTTGCCGTGCTTGGCTTTGCTCGGATAAAAACCGGGACTGACGTAAGCATCGGCACCGGCAAAGATCACCAGCGCTTCAGCGCCGTTCTGCAATTCCTTCCACTGCGGATTGGCACGGGCGAAGTGGCCGTAGAGGGTGCCATTCGGACCTTCGTCAGGTTTGAACAACAGCGGCAGATGGCTGGCTTGCAAGCCTTGCTCGCCGTGGGTCACCACCATGGCGAGGCGGGTGTCGAGGATCTGCTGGCGCAGTTCATCCAAATCGTTGATGGCAAAGCTGCTGGGGTTGTACATGGAAATATCCCTTGGCGAATGCCTCCATCCTAGGCAGGCTATTGGTCTGTTGTAAGAGCCATTAATGGCCAATTTAATAGGTCCATTGCCATGACCGATGCGCCGCTTTCCTTGTCGTTCAACCCTGCCGGTATCGAACTTGATCGCCGTCAGGGCCTGAGTCGTCAGCTCTATCAAGCCTTGCGCCTGCGAGTGCTGGATGGACGAATGGCGAGCGGGACGCGATTACCGGCCAGTCGGGATCTGGCGGCGGCGTTGGCGATTTCTCGCAACAGCGTGGTGCGCGCCTACGATCAGCTCTATGCCGAAGGCTTTATCGAAGGGCGTGTGGGGGACGGGACTTACGTCGCGCAACTGCCCCAAACCGCGATACCCGCCAAAAAATTATCCACAAAAGTATCCACAGGGTTGTCAACAGGGTTACCCACAGCCTTATCCACAAATTGGCTGGATTTACCTGTAATTTCATCCAGTAAAGTTATCCACAGCGGCGCGCTGGGGCGCGTTCAAAAGAACCATTTGGCCCTGCCACCGAGTGGCCCGCCGCGTGCTTTTCGGGTCGGTGTGCCGGCATTTGATCTGTTTCCTTTCGAGGTCTGGGCCAAGCTGAATGCGGCTTTCTGGCGTAAGCCGGATTTGCAGCAGTTGTGCTATGGCGATCCGGCGGGCGATGAGCGCCTGCGTGGAATGATTGCCGCGTACTTGCGCAGTTCACGCGGCATGCAGTGTTCGGCTGAGCAAATAGTGATCACCAGTGGCGCGCAGCAGGGGATTAGCCTTTGTGCACAGCTGCTGGTGGAGCCCGGCGATGGGGTGGCGATCGAGAATCCGGGGTACCGGGCGGCGGGTCATGCGTTCGCCGTGGCGGGTGCGCGACTGCACGGTGTGGCGGTGGACAGCGAGGGTATCGACTGCCGCGAACTGGCTGCGCTCGAGGATTGTCGCCTGACGTACGTCACGCCGTCGCATCAATACCCGACCGGGGTGGTGATGAGCCTGGCCCGGCGTCTGGAATTGCTGGCCTGGGCCGAGCGCACCCAAGGCTGGATTGTCGAGGATGACTACGATGGCGAATACCGATACAGCGGCGCACCACTGGCACCGTTGGCGGCACTCGATCGACAAGGACGGGTTTTGTACGTCGGGACCTTCGGCAAGGTCGCCTTCCCGGCATTGCGTCTTGGCTATCTGGTGTTGCCGCCGGCGCTGGTGCAGGGGTTCTCTCAACGGCGGGCGGTGGACGTGCGGCATTCCGAAGTGAGCACCCAGGCGGTGATGGCCGAGTTCATGGCCGCCGGACACTTTCAGCGGCATATTCGCCGCATGCGTCGCGCCGCCCTGAGTCGGCGCAATACATTGCTGGCCGGTTGGCCGAAGGACATTCCCGGCATCGGCAGCCTGCCGAGTGTCGCGGCAGGGCTGCATCTGACCGTGGCGGTCGACTCACAGGCCCGCGAGCGCGAGCTGGTGGAACAGGCGGCGAGCGTCGATGTGGAGATCAATGCCCTCAGCGGCTACTGGTTGCCGGATTCGACACAACCTGTGGACCAGCGGGCGGGGCTGGTCCTGGGTTTCGCGGCGGTGCCCGAGGTGGCCATCAGCGCCGCACTCGGGCGACTGGAAAAGGCCTGGCGTCGTTAAGTGCTTACGTTGCGGTGTTTGTCTGTGGTTCCAGGTCCAGGAACAGTTTTCGTAGCGCAGGATCTTCCAGCTTCCTGAACACCCCATCGATGGGTTCGAAGGTGGTCAACGCCAGTTGCTGATCCAGTGGCAGCGTTTTCAGGTAATCATCTGAAACTTTCAAATGGGCCGCGGTGGGTGTACTCGCCGGACTCGACAGCGTCTCGTAGTGGAAATGCGCCACCCATAACGGTTTATTGTGGCTGTTGTCGAAAATCCGGTACTCCTGGAAAAAGTCGCCGAGCCCTCGGGTCTGGACGCGCCCTCGTCTGTCGCGGCTGATGGCGAGCTGCCCGTTTTCATGCATCCATTTGAAAATGCTCTGGGTCGGTTTGTGGCGCGTGTAAAGGTCGGCGCGAACGCTGACACCTTCTTTGCGCAGACGACTGGCCCCTGCACGTAAATCGCGGCTCAGGGTGGCAACCGGGAGAGGGGAGGCTTCGTCCTTCCTGCTATTGATCACGGCTTGATCAACGCTGCTGGCAGTCTGCTCCAGTTTTAATGCCTGCTGATCGAACACATCCTGAATATCGGCAGGGATGCGTCTTGGGAGCAAAGCGTCTTTACGGATGCGTTCGATGAATGGGGCCGTGTCCAGGTTCAGCTCGATGCCAGCCTCGATCGTTCCTGTGTCATCCAGCACCGGGACGGGTTGCCGATAAACGGCGGGGGTAAATGACCCAAGTGCCTCCTCCTTGGGTTTTTGGGGTTCATTTTTGCCGCAATCCCGCGGCCTGGTCTTGCGCACCTTGATCGGTTGTCGTGACGTACCCGGATGTACTCGTTCTACAGGGGCCTGCACGGGCATGGGTTCCGGCTCTGGCAGCAACGCCTGTAAGCGGTTTTGTGCGAGCTGCGCGAACTCGTCGATGAGCGATTGCAGATGGTCGAGCCTGGTTTGCTTGACCAGTCCAGGGTACGTGCCTGGCAATTCCTGAATGCGCTGATCAGCGCCGGCAAATGTCTCCACGAGACTGTTCAATTCCTCGATTTGCGCCTGTAAATCGGAATGTTCGCCTTCGACTTTCATCAGGTCCGCCACTTGAATCGCGGCCTTCGCGGCGCTCACAGCGATATGCCCCACCGCGTTACGGGCCTGCTGCATCAGAGGGCTGGCCTGTTCATTGAGGCACAGCTCCTGCGCCATGCCGATCTCGTTGGCCTTGATATCCAGCACGGTAAACGAAGGCGCCAGTTTTCTGATTTGCATGGCGCGCTCAATGCCAGGACGTCCTGCCGCGTGCATGTCCTCAAGTGTCGACGCAAACAGGGTCAGCTTCTCAATCATCTCGTCACCGATGTCGGACGCTTTCTGCACATTGTCGACAAACGTTGGCCTGGCAACGGGTTGGTTTTGTTGGCCGCTGGTCAGGACTTGGGTGACCTGAGCATACCTGGACCGCTTCAGGACAAACCACAAAGACAGATTCTTCTCCAGCACCACGCTCATGCGAAGCAAATCTTCCCGGTAGTTTTCCGTGCCACCGAGGGTGCGCCATTCGCGTAGTTGTTCCAGCGCCTGGCGATACTCGCCGATCGTTGCCTCCAGTTTTTCCATGTACGCCGCCGTTCGTTGATCGTAGTTTTCGGCGTTGGCCTGCCCGATGCTGGCATGTAATGTTTTGAGTTCGGTTTCCTTCGCTTTTTCCTGGCTTTTGAAGGAACTCAGGGCCTCCTCCAGATGGCTTCTACGCTGCTCGTCAGCCGCCTCCTGGTGGCGGCTGAATGCATTCCCGGCTCCCCCTCGCAACCGCAGACGCAAGTCGAGCACCCATTGCCCCTGGCCGTTATCCATCAGCATCGGGCCGTTTCGCTCAGGCTGATCCGGGTAAACGATATGAATTTCATCATCCCCTTTCACGTCGACGTAAAACCACCGCTCACCCACCTGTGCGTAGTTTCTGAAGTTGTGTTGGTAAAAATGCGGAGGGGCTCCCTTCACCTTCGTCACGTTTGTGCTGGAAATATCGGGAGCCGCGACTTTGAGCGTGTCCAGGTAAGCGCCCAGCGCGGTCGGTGTTCGGCGTGGAACCGAACCAGCCAGTTCCAGGGAGGAAAGATGACTGGACGGAAGATCCGGGGCCAGCGGGGCGGGATTGAGCGTGACGGCCTCGGGCTCGACGAGTGATTCTTCAGCTTTCTCCCTCGACAGCTGCTCGATTCGGGGTTTGCTCGAAACCCTTCTGCGCCGCATCACGGCGTGATGGCTAAGGATGATGCCGATCGCCAGCAGAATGTCCGACACTGAAGTCCATTCGATGAAACGGTCATCCTGCTCGTGGGCATCGAGTGCCTGTTGGATCTGATTGATGGTTTGCCAGACCCAGACGGCTGTGCCAACCGCACCGCTGAGAACATTCGAGGCGACGTTGAAGAGCGCCCAGCCACTGTCCTTCAACACACTCCAGCGTCGTTCGGCATTGGAGCTCGATTGTCGGTCGGCGAGGTTGACCAGCATCCGTGCATTACTTTTGAACAGCGCAGACAGAATGTCGCCGGTGATCTCGACGTTCTCGAAAACCACACGCCCGAACTTGTCTGCGCGCTGCAATGGATTGACGAATTGTTCCGCGATCAGCCACGGAGAGGGCAGGCCAGTGGGAAAAACAGACTGGGCATATTCAAAGCTCAGGTGTTTATCGGGCAACCAGGCCAGTACCGTATCCCTGAGGTCGCCGGGTTGGTGCAACGCGTACAAAAGGTTTTGCCTCGAGGGGTATTGCAGCAGGGGCTCATCGAGCATTGGCCGATAGAGCAGGCAAGGTCCGCTGTGTGCATCTCGTGGGCTGATGATGAACATGTTGTCCACGGTGTCGCTGCTGCTGATCAAGCGATGTTGCGGCGTCATCGTGAGCGGGTAGAGGGCCACGGTTTTGGTGGCGACGTCGGGATCGAGCAGCTCGCAGATGTAGCGGTAACCGCGTTCGTCCACACCGGTTTCAGGCTTGAATCGGGCTTCTAATGCCTGGAGCGGCAGCATGGAACGCAATTGAGCGCGATAGAAGTTTTCCTGGCGGCGGGAGGCGACCGGGTCCTCCAGCAGCTTGGGTTTGATCAGTTCGGGGTAAGCCTTGCCGATGTCCACTCGCGCAGACACGGTGGTGAGAAATTCAGCCGTGAGCCAATCCGGTACCGTCTCCCCGCCCGTGAAAGAGACGGTCGCCATGTAGGGCGCTTCGTTCTCCAGCGCGAAGTCGGCCAACGTTTCAATGCGTTGATCGTGTGGGTTGGGCAGGGTGAAATTGTCGGCGGTAAAACTGTTGGTGATTTTGATCCGCAGATCATCCAGCGCAAGATTCGCGGCACCGACCGCCCGTGGATCCGCGATGATCGCTTCACGCATCCGCCGCTGGGCATAGTCGGTGATGGACGGGATCTCGGCGCTGGCCAATTGGCTGTCCGGTTGGCGATACAACTTGCCCAGTGCACTGATGTAACGGCCGTAATCTTGAATGTCTTCGGAGGAGGCATTGCGCAACCAATCGGGAATCGCTTTGTTCAGTTGCAGGAATCGTGCTTTTTCGTCGAGGTCGAGGTCGAGGTCGAGTCCGGTTTCGGGGGCGACCTCGTCGGCCGGGGCCTCAATAAAGCGCAACGAGTCAATGGCATCCATCTGTGACGAGACCAACGCCCACGCCATGTGGTCGAAGATGTTGCCTTCCGGCTCGTAAAACCGCCACGTCAGAGCGCGTCCTGACCGTTGTTCTTCCAGGCGTGCGGGAAGCGAGTTACCCAATTCTTCCATCGAACTGAACGACTCATACGCGCGCTCGATGGTGTACATCACCAGCAGTTGGCGCTTGCGATGCGTGGCCTTGAGCACCAACGCGCCACCGATCAACAGATGGCGGGAGATGTCATTCTCGACGGTATCGATATCGAGAAGGCACGCCTGAATGGCGGAAAATTCGTTGTTTACATTTTTACGGGCGGTTTTGTCCGGGGCGCTGAACACTTCCCGCGCCATCGCGCATTCATCGGCGTCCCAGCCTTTGACCTTCTGCACGTTCAACGCCTTGCGCAGCGTGTCGGACAGCTCCTGCCAGCGGGGGATCGCATGCCCCTTGGCATTCCAGAACGCGAGTTGCCGTGCTTGAGCCTCGATGAACAGGATCGACGCCGAGTCATTGAGCATCTTCGCAATGTCCTCGATGCAGACAGCGAGGTGAACCGGGTTTTTGCTGTCCGGCTCGAGGGTCAGGAAATGCTCGCCTTCGAGATAGTTGGCCGTTGTTCCATACAGGCCCTGGCGCATCAGTGCCAGGGTCAGTGATTCGAACCCGGTTGGGCCCGCCTCGACATGGTCGTCCACCATGAGCCATCGGGGGGTGCCGACGAAGGCGTTTTCAGGGTCGATCTGCAATTCTGGCCAGGCTGTTTCCATCGCTTGGCGCAGCAGGTGCGAAGCCACTTTGCTGAGCGTGGGGCCATGGCTGGTCAGGCCCACGAGGTCGCTGGTTTCCACCAAGGGTGTCGAGTCATTTTGAGGCAGTGAAGTGTTGTTGCTCATGGCGGATACCTGGGCGAAATGTCGAGGCCGGGAAAGCCTCTTGGTGCTTCGAAGGTAATCAGGCACCACCCACCCGAGGTGGTAGATAGATATCGTGGATAAAAAAGACCCGCGAATGCGGGTCTCAGGTTCTGCCCGGTTTACGACCCCGAGGCCGCGGCCGGCACTTTTGCGAAGAATAGGCTGGTCGCCAGTTGCGGACTGATTTCGCTGCGGTAGATCGAGATCGCCTGGAGGTCGTCGTTGGCGGAGCGGGACTCGGTTGCGCCACCCAGCAGTCGTTGCTGGACGGTTTTCAGGTGTGCCGCGGTGAAGGTGTGTGCAGGCGAAGCGGGCTCGGAGTAGTGGAAGTGGGCATACCACAGAACACTTTGGTTGCTGTGATCGCGGACCTCATATTCCTCGAGAAAGTCTCTTTTACGGCTTTTGAGCAAGCGTCGGCCGGGGGTCTTGACGATATCGACCTGACCTTCACTTTGCAGCCAGCGGACGCGCTCCGCCGTCGGCGGCTGCAGTTTGGTCATGCTGATTCGGGTCAAGCGTCCCTGATTGTAGAGTCTGGTTGCCCCGTCGTTCAGTTGCTTGGCCAGCGTCACGGCGGACCCCGGACCACCTTCGGTGGAATTGTTGGCGGTCAGCGCATCGTCGATTGCGCTGGCGGCGTCCTGCAGTCGGTGAGCCTGCTGATGAAACATTTCCTCTATTTCCACGGGTATTCGTCGCGTGCCTTTCGAGTGGGCCTGCGTTCGACGAATGAACGCGTCCAGCCCAGCCAGCAATGCCTGGCCTTGAGCCGTGCTTGCACTCAAGTCGGGTTGGCTAACGGCGGGGGGAGCCGGTTTCGGGGGCACTCTTTCAACCCAGACCCCCGGGGTCTTTTCATGGAAGGTCGAGATGACCTTTCCGGTCAACGCCGAGGTCACGTCGATCAGTTCTGACCCTTGCATCGCGGAGTCGGCACGTGGCCGGCCCACCACCGTGCCTTTGTAGCGGGTCTTGATGATTCGCTTGGCGGGAGCGCTCGGCAGGCGGGAAGGGCCGGGTTGCGGCTCGAGTGCCTTGCGTTCGCGCAGCAAGCTCGCCAGTTGCTTCACGGTGCGCTGTTGAAAAACGTCGATACGTTGGCGCATCACGTCGAGGGGTGTTTGCAGGAACTGCCCGGGAAACTCCGTGGGCAGATCGACGATGCGCTGGTCGGTGATCGTCAGTTGCTCCACCAGATCGCTGAGCCCATCTATCCGCTCGGGCAAGTGCAGCACCTCTTCGTCAGCAGCCAGATCCAGTGACGCCTGAATCGCGAGGCCTGCATTTTCGACAACGCTCTCCAGTGCCTGGCGCGCTTCAGATGCGGGCTCAACGCTGTTGTCGAGGCACAACTCTTGACCGAGTGTGATCTGGAACAGCTTGAGGTCCTGTAAATCGAACGACGGCATGTTGGCCTTGACGTCGCGGATCACTTCGATGGCTTCTTTGCCGAGCAGGTTCAGTTGCTCGAAGCACGCATGTGCCGACTCGATTTTGTTGATGTAGCCGGCGGTCAACTCGCCCGTGAGTTGATGGGTTTGCCGGACGGCCTGTGTGTTTTCCGTTGGCGGGTTGTCGAGAAAATCGAGGGAAAGGCGCATTTGATTGCCGAAAACCGGCTGCTGGTGAACGAACCATTTTTGCAGCAGCGACAGCTGGAAATCCAGGCGGCTGATCATTGCTTTTCGGTAATTGGGAATCGCCTCGCGAGCATTGAAGGCTTTCATCTGTTCCATGTTGGTGCTCAGGAAGGACATCTGCGCGTCGAGCATTTCAAGGTACAAGCGACGATGGGTGCCGGTGGCTGTAACCGCCTGCGCGCTTTTTTCCGCTTCCTTGAGCTCTGTTTCGCGGCTTTTGTTCTGGCTCTCGAACGCGATCATTTGCTGTTTCAGTTCAGCCTGGCGTTGCCGGTTTTGTTGTTCCAGCCGTTGTTTTTCCTTGCCCCCGGCCTTGAGTCTCAGCCGCGTATCGATAAACCATTCGCCCCTGGCATTCTTGACCAGCAAGGGCCCCGTGCGTGTGGGAGACCGACGTGAGTCAATGATCTGCACATCGTCATTGTCGTTGAGGGTGACCTCGAACCATCGCTGGCCAACCTTCGCATACCATTTTCCCTCGAGCGAACTGAGGTGTTGGCGAAGGCCGGGCTCGCTGGAGGCGGCTGCCATTCCTTTGGGTTCGGCGATGGCCAGTTCATCAAGCAAGACGCCCAGGGATGAAGGAGGCAGCGTGGCGATGGCGTGCAGAGACGTCTCATGGGGGATTGGCAGCTGATCGAGGTCGGGCAGACGGGTGATCGTGAGGGTGTGGGCAGGTTTGCTTGAGGGTGTTACGGGCGGCGGCTCGACCTTCTCGGGCAACCGCGAGACGGGCTTATTGCGAGTGGCAGCCCGATGGGCCAATACCATGCCCAGTGTCAACAGCAGATCGGTCAGGGCGGACCAGGCGAGTGAGCTGTCGTCGTTTTCTTCTGCATCGGTAATGTTCTGCAAGTCATCCATGATCTGCCAGATCCACGCCGCAACCCCGGCGGTGCGACCGAGGAAGGGCAGCGCGACATTGAACAGCATCCATGAGCCTTGCTTGAGCGTTGCCCAGCGAGCTTGTGCATTGGACACCGATTGATGGTCCGCCAGGGTAATCATGGCGTTGGCGTTGGCTTTGAACAGAGCCGCCAGCGTCGCGTCATCGAGGACCGTTGCACTGAGTGTCACCGCGCCCATCTTGCCCAGGGCTGAAGTCGGATCGACCAGCAATTGGGTCAGCGTCCAGACCGAAGGCAACTCACCGCAAAACACGTACTGGGAATAGTTGAAGCGTACATCGTCGGACAGCCAGGCCAGGATCGATTGGCGAAGCGGTTTTTCGTGCTTGATTGCATACAGCAGATTGGCCTCGCTCGGGTACTGCATCAGCGAGGGGGTGAGCAACGGTCGGTAGAGCAGGCACGGTCCTCTATCGGTGAGTCGCGGACCGATGACGAACATGTTGGCGACTTCATCGCCTTTGCTGCCGGCGCGATCACCGGTGATAAAGGCCAGCGGTCGAATGACAATCTCCTGCCCGTTCACCCTGCGGTCGGCAGTGTTTTCCTGCAGGACGGCGTTGACGTACTGGTAACCACGCTCATCAATACCCGCCTCGCCGCGCATCTTGTGCTGCAGCGCCTGCAAGGGCAACTGGGTACGCAGATGGCGGGTGTAGAGCGCCTGTCGTCGTTGCGCTTCTTGCGGATCATCAAGCAATTTACGCTTGATCAGCGCCGGGTAAACCCCACCGATATCGACCTGCGTGACGAGATTTTCAAGATAGGCAGGAGTCATCCAGACGGGTACGGCGTCGCCGTTTTTGCAGTTCACCGTCTTGTTTCCCAGCGGAACGGCAATCAGGTTTTGCAGCGCCAGTTCGATCAGCGACAGCGTGGTGGTTTGCGTCTTGCCGGGTATCACGACAGCGCCAAGTACCACGACGCTGGTGATGCTGATTTCAATGTCTTGCAGATCCAGGTCGGCTGCCGCTGGATGATCCTTGATCATCTGTTCTTGCAGGGTCTTAAGCGCAAACGCCGGCAGCGACGAGAGGCCTTCGTCGAAGGTTTTTCCAGCGTCCTGTTCCCGCAGCTGCGCCAGGTCCATCAAGTGTCGGCTGTAGCGGGTGAGGTCCGCTGACGAAGCGTTTTTCAGCCAGCCGGTCAGTAACCCCTGAACCTTGTTGAAGCGTGACGACGGCAGGGCTTCAAATTCAGTGAAGCCTTTTGCAGCAGCACTGATTGGTGGCGAAAGAAGTGTGGCAGAAGTGCGCTGGACCGAACTGAATGCGCCAATCGCTTCGACCTCGAGCGCAATCAGCGCGCAGGCCTGGTGATGAAAGAAGTTGCCCTCGGGTTCATACAGGCGCCATTGCAGGGTTTGCTCGACGCTTGACGTTCCAGAAGGTTTGAACACCGCTTCACCCAGCGCGGCAACCGAATCGTAACGCTTGAACCCTTCGACAATCGAGTGCGTCAGCACCAGGGTGCGCTCGCCCAATGTGCCCACGAACACGGCGATTTCCAGAACGCGCAGGTGTTTGATGACTGTGTTTTCTAGCAGGTCGGTGTCGATCAGGCAGGCCTTGGTCAGGTATTTGTCCTGGGTCCGTGTTGCGCGATCCGGATGAGTGAACACGGCCTGGGCCATGGCTTTTTCATCGGCATCCCAGTCTGAGGCGGGATCGGGGCTCCAGATGTCCTGCAGCGATTGCGCGAGCGAATGCCAGCGCGGTGTCGAAGGGCTTGTCTCCTGGTTCCAGTAATCAAGCTGCTGTTGCTGATAGGCGATGAACAATTGCGGTGCGAGCGCGTTGAGCAGACACCCGATGGCATCGATTTTTACCGGCAATTGAGCGAACGGTTCAGCGCCCGGTTGCAGGGTCAGGAAATGTTCGCCATCGAGGAGCGTCACCGTCGATTCCGACAAACCGAGCCGTACCAGCACATCGGTGAGCGATTCAAACACTTCAGGGCCGGGCACGATCTCGGTGCCGGTATCGATCCAGGTCGGGGTGACGACCGTGGCGAGCGTCGGGTCAATCTTCAACTGTGGATACAGCGCGTTGAGCGCAGGGCTCAGCGCGGTCGCTGCGACCTCTCTGATCGAGGGGCCGGTGACCAACTGGGTCAGTACCTCTTCTGCACTCGGGGCAACGGTGTCGGACATGGTCGTCTCCTGACTGAGAACGCGCCGCTGCGGATTGCGCAGCGCGGGATCAGTGGAAGGTATCGGGCGACCCAACGTGTCGGGTGGTACATAAATATCGCAGGCAAAAAAAGACCCGCGTCGCCGCGGGTCTTCGGTTTTCAGTCGGGTATCAGGTCCCGGACTTGATCTTGGTCCAGGCCCGCGTACGCGCACGTTCGGCATCGCGCGGCAGGGGTTGCAGGGTGTAAAGCGTGCTCATCGCCGTTTCGGTCGGGTACAGGTTCGGGTTGTTGCGGATCGCCGGGTCGACCAGTTCCGTGGCGTCCTTGTTCGGGTTCGGGTAACCGACAAAGTCGCTGACCGGCGCGATGACTTGAGGTTGCAGCAAGTAGTTGATGAAGGTGTAGGCGTCTTCCGGGTTCTTCGCGCCTTTGGGAATCGCGAGCATGTCGAACCAGATCGGCGCGCCTTCCTTGGGCAGGCGCATGTCGACGATCACGCCGTTCTTGGCTTCCTTGGCGCGGTTGGCCGCCTGGGAGAAGCTGCCGGAGTAACCGACCGCGACGCAGATGTCACCGTTGGCGATATCGGCCATGTACTTCGAGGAGTGGAAGTAGGTGATGTACGGGCGGATCTTCATCAGCAGCGCTTCAGCCTTGTCGTAGTCCGCCGGCTTCTTGCTGTTCGGGTCGAGGCCAAGGTGTTGCAGGGCCAGCGGCAGGATCTCCGACGGCGAGTCGAGCAGGGCGACGCCACACTGCTTGAGCTTGCTGATGTTCTCTTCCTTGAAGATCAGGTCCCAGCTGTCCACCGGCGCATCGGCACCCAGCACGGCTTTGACCTTGTCCGGGTTGAAGCCGATCAGAATCGTGCCGTACATGTAGGGCACGGCGAATTTGTTGCCAGGATCGTTGGCTTCGATCAGCTTCATCAGCTTCGGATCGAGGTGATTCCAGTTCGGCAGTTTGCTGCGGTCCAGCGGCTGGAACACGCCGGCTTCGATCTGCTTGGCGAGAAACACATTGGACGGCACCACCACGTCATAACCGGAGTTACCGGTCAGCAGCTTGGCTTCCAGCGCTTCGTTGGTGTCGAAAATGTCGTAGACCAGTTTGGTCTGGGTGTTCTGGGCCTTGAAGTCTTCCAGCGCCTTGGGGGTGATGTAGTCGAACCAGTTGTAGACGCGCAACGTTCGCTCTTCAGCATGAACCGCACCACTGAGCACCGTGGCGCACAGGGTGGGGATGATAAAACGCTTGAGTCTGTTCATTGTTCTAATTCCTCAGTGGGCGCTTTCAAAACCTTCGAGAACGTTCACGGCGTTGATGCCGATTTCTTCTACCGCGTAACCGCCCTCCATCACGAACAGCGTCGGCTTGCCGAGGCGCGCGATGCGCTCGCCCATGGCCAGGTAGTCCGGGCTGTCGAGTTTGAATTGGGAGATGGGGTCGTCCTTGAACGTATCGACGCCCAGGGAGACGACGACAATGTCGGCGCCGTAGTTTTCGATCTCTTTGCAGGCCTGATCCAGCGCTGCACTCCAGGTGTCCCAGCCAGAACCGGCGGGCAGAGGGTAGTTGAAGTTGAAGCCTTCACCCGCGCCTTCGCCGAGCTCGTCTTCGTAGCCGAGGAAGAACGGAAACTCGGCTTCCGGGTGGCCGTGGATCGAGGTGAACAGCACGTCGCTGCGTTCGTAGAAAATCGATTGAGTGCCATTGCCGTGGTGGTAGTCGACGTCGAGGATCGCGACTTTTTTGTGGCCCTGATCGAGGAATGCCTGGGCGGCGATGGCGGCGTTGTTGAGGTAGCAATAACCGCCCATCAAATCGCTGGCTGCGTGGTGCCCCGGCGGACGGCACAGGGCGAAGGCACTGCGCGCGCCGCGCTGGATGTGCGCTTGGGCGGTCAGCGCGACTTGTGCCGCGCTGTACGCCGCTTGCCAGGTACCGGCGGTGATCGGTGCGCCACCGTCGAAGCTGTAATAGCCGAGCTGGCCGTGCAGGCTGGTGGGCTTGATGGCGCGCAGTGTTCGCGCCGGCCAGGTGTAGGGCAGCAAGTCGCCGTCGGTGTTGTATTCGGTCCAGCGTGCCCATGCCCCCTTGAAGAAGTCGAGGTAGTCGCGGCTGTGGATGCGCGCGATCGGGTCGAGGCCGAAATCCTGCGGTGCTTCGACCGCGCCGAGGTTCTGGTTCTTTACGCGTTGCAACACATGGTCGGCACGCGACGGCATTTCGAAGCAGGGCTTGAGTTGCCCGTCTATCAATTCGCAACGGCCGTGGTGCAGGTGGTGATCGTCCGAGTAGATCGTCAGCATTTTCTTGTTCTCCGCAGGCTGATTCGGTTGAACACAGTCTTGCGGCAGGCGGCGTTTGGGAGAACGGCAGGAAAGGCCAAAAGGGGATTGATATGGCCAAAAGGTTTGACCGAAATTCGCCCCTTGATGGTGCGGCGGTGCCCCATTTTCGGATATGAAATGCAGACATTGTGGGAGCGAGCCTGCTCGCGAAAACGGTGTGTCAGACGACTTCAGTGTTAGCTGTGCCGCCGTCTTCGCGAGCAGGCTCGCTCCCACATTGGTTTATCGGTGGGGCCGGAACTGACTCGGTGCCACCCCGCTCCAGCGCACAAACGCATGGCGGAAACTCGCGGTCTCGCTGAAACCCAGCGCCTCGGCGATCCGGTAGATCGGCAACTGGTCCTCGCAGAGCATGTGCTTGGCCTGCTCGAAACGCAGCTCATCGAGCAATTCCTGATAGCTGCACCCCGAATCCTTGAGGTGTCGACGCAAGGTGCGCGCCGAGCAATTCATCTGCTCGGCCAACCCCTCAAGCCCCGGCGCGGCATTCAACTGTGCGCTGAGCAATTGCCGAATCCGCCCCAGCCACGCCTGGCGCCCGGTGAACTCGGTGTTCTGTTTGCGGCAGCGTTCGGCCATGGCTTGATGGGTGATGACATCGGCGAGCGGCAAGGGCTGGTCGAGCCATTTGCGATCGAACGCAAACGCGTTGTCCCGTGCCTCGAAGCTCAACCTGCAATCGAAATGTTCGGCGTAGGTGGCCTGATAGTCCGGCGCGGTGTGTTCGAAGCGTGCGGCCAGCAGTGGAAGCGTGTGACCGAGCAGGTCGTCGCAGATCACTTTCAACGACACCAGACAGAATTCGGCATTGAACACGGCCATTGCCGGGCTCTCCCGGTAATCCGCCGCGACGAACCAGACACGCTCGCCGTCGTCTTCCAGGCTTAGCTCGAAAAGTGTTCCCAACAGCGCCGGATAGCGCATCGCCAAGCGCAAAGCGTCACCGAAGGTGGCACTGGTGAGCAGCGCGTAGCCGAGCATGCCGTAGCACGAAACGTGCATTCGCCGGCCCAGTTCCAGGCCAATGTCACGCTTGAGCGCGACCGCGTTGGCGCAGACCTGCATCTCCTGATTGGTGGTGATGCGCGTGTCCGCCCGGTTCAGGTCCGCCGCGCTGATGCCGCTTCCGGCGAGCAAGTCCTCGCTGGACAGGCCTTGGTCCTTGAAGGTGTTAAGCACCAGGGAGACGGCGTTGAGGGTGGTGAGGTGGGAGTGGAGCATGGGCGGCTTCCAGCCTTGGGGTGGCTGGAACGCAGCAAGTTATATGCCTGATGGAGATCCCTGTGGGAGCGGGCTTGCTCGCGAAGGCGGCGGCACATCCAACAATGATGTGACTGATCTATCGCATTCGCGAGCAGGATCGCTCCCACAGGGTTTTTCGGCGTGTCAGATGAGTTCGCCGCAGAGGTCGAGTTCTACAAGCTGCCGAACTTCAGCGGTGCTGAGTCCGGCACCCAACAACGCATGCAACTTGCCGAACGCCGCCTCACGGGTCATGCCGCCACCCGACAGCACGCCAACGCCACGCAAACGGCTGCCGGCCTCGTACACGTCCAGCTCAACACCACCTTCATGGCACTGCGTCACGGCGACCACCACAACACCCTTGTCCCGCGCCCGTTCCAGGCTGGCGAGAAACTCAGGGTTATCACTCGGCCCGGTGCCGCTTCCATAGCACTCCAGCACCAGACCCTGAATACCGCTGGCGAGCAGGCCATCCAGAATCTCGGCGCCGATACCGGGGAACAGCGGCAGTACGGCGACTTTCGCCAGTTGCCTGGGTTGGTTGTAAGTCAGCGGTGCCGGCAGGGAAGCCGCCTTCACACCACCGCCCTGACGCTCAAGCCGCTTGAACGGGTGACGACCGAAACTGCGCACTTTCGCGCAACGGGTCGGGTCCAGCAGTTCGCCGTGGAAGTACAGATGAACGCCCGGAGCCAGGCCATGGCCGAGGGCAACCAGCGCACCGCTGAGGTTTTCCCAGGCATCGCTGTCGGTCACGCCGGCCGGCAGCATCGAGCCGGTGAAACACACGCGGGCGTGCAGGCCGAGTAACTGGAAACTTATGGCCGCTGCGCTGTAGGCGAGGGTGTCGGTGCCGTGCAGGATCAGCACGCTGTCGCAGCCCTGCACATCGACAGCGTCCACCACCGCTTCACGCAGTTGCTGCCAGTACGCCGGGGTCATGTTGGCGCTGTCGATCAGCGGCGACATTTCGCGAAAGCGCCACTGTGGCACCACCAATTCGGGTTGGTTGTGCAGGTATTCACGCATCCGCGCTTCGAAACCGGACGCCGGGGCCAGGCCGTGGGCGCTGGCTTGCATGCCGATGGTGCCACCGGTGTAGAGCACCATGACGTGCTGGGCGGCAGGGTAGGTCGAGGAATTCATGAGGGTTCTCCGAGAACAATGACATTCCTAATGTGGGAGCGGGCTTGCTCGCGAAAGCGGTGTGTCAGTCAACGATGATGTTGAATGTTACGACCTCTTCGCGAGCAAGCCCGCTCCCACATGGGGTTTCTCACTTTAACCGATCAGCGTTGCGCTGCGGGTACGCCTTGTGGCTCGGCTTCAGCCTTGGTAGCAGCCGCTGGCGGGTTGGCTGGCCAGGCTTGCAGGTCCAGGTCCAGATCCGGGAACTTGCTCGAATCGAACACCGGGGTCTTGATCCCGGCAGCACGCTGGTCATCGTAGTCACGCAGGATGCGCATGCCGACCTTGAACAGCAGGAACAGCGCGATGAGGTTCACGAACGCCAGCATGGTCATGGTGATGTCGGCGAAGGCGAACACGGTGCTCAGGTTTTCGATGGCGCCCCAGAAGATCAACACCAACACCAATGCGCGGTAGCCGATCAGCGCCTTGCGGTTTTCACCGATCAGGAAACGCAGGTTGCTCTCGCCCAGGTAGTAGTTGTAGAGAATCGAGGTGAACACGAACAACGACAGGGCCACGGAAATGAACATCCGGCCCCAGTCACCGACCACGGCGGCCAGAGAGTTCTGGGTCAGGGCAATGCCATCGCCTTCGAAGCCCGGGGTGTAGAAGCCCGAGAGCAGGATCAGCAGCGCGGTGCAGGTGCAGATCACGAACGTGTCGAGGAACACGCTGAACGCTTGAACCACACCCTGAGCAACCGGGTGCTCAACCGACGCGACCGCTGCCACGTTAGGCGCACTGCCCAGGCCCGCTTCGTTGGCGAACACGCCACGCTTCACGCCCATGACAATCGCACTGCCGATCAGGCCGCCGAACGCCTGGTCGAGACCGAACGCGCTTTTGACGATGGTCATCAACATCGCTGGGACGTGATCGAATTGCAGCACGATCACGTAGATGGTCACGCCGATGTACACCAGGGTTTTCACCGGCACCAACAGGTCGGCGACCTTGGCGATGCGCTTGATCCCGCCGATGAACACCAGGCCCAGCAATACCGCCAGCGCGATGCCGGTGTAGGTGGTGTCGAGGCCGAAGGCGTTGTTCAGTGAGTGAGTCACGGCGTGGGATTGCAGACCGTTGAAGGCGAAGCCGAAGGTGATCAGCAGCAGGAACGCCATGATCATGCCCAGCCAGCGTTTCTGCAGGCCGTGCTGAATGTAATAGGACGGGCCGCCACGGTAGGTGCCGTCGGAATCGCAGCGCTTGTAGAGCTGGCCGAGGGAACATTCGAAGAAGCTGCTGGACATGCCGACCAGCGCGGTCACCCACATCCAGAACACTGCACCTGGCCCGCCAAGGGTCACGGCAATACCGACACCGGCGATGTTGCCTGCACCGACACGGCCGGCGAGGCTGAGCATCAGGGCCTGGAACGAGCTGAGTTGGCCGGCGCTGCTTTTGAGGCTGTCGCCGAATACAGAGAACATGTGAAAGAAGTGGCGCAATTGAACGAAACGCGAGCGGATCGTGAAGTAGCTACCGAGCCCGACAATGAGCACGATCAGTACTTTCCCTGAGAGGAAGTCGTTAATGACTTCGAGCATGGATTATTCCTCGCTGTTTTTTGTGTAGGCAAATGTTGGGCAGGCAGCAACATCGCGTTACACCGATGTGCGCGTGGCACAACAGATGAGGCGCGTGTTCGTCCCGGTCCCATTTCGCAGGTTTGTTATTAGTTCGGGTTTCGCATGGGTTTGGGCCTCGTTACCGACGACCGCTCATGCGAAGAGGGGCGGCACTATACCTAGGAGAGTGCCGTCCGTCTGCACAGTTGTGGTGCAAGCGATGACGAGAAGCCTTTGAAACACCTGACATTTTTGCGCCAGGCTTGTGTAGGAGTGAGCCTGCTCGCGATGCGGACGCTGCGGTGTTTCAGTTACACCGCGTAATCGTTCATCGCGAGCGGGCTCACTCCTACAGAAGACGGTTGTTCTTTCAAAAGTTAAAAAAAAGGGCCTGGGGATACATCCCCAAGCCCTCAAAAGGTGAGAGGTGTCTAGTCCCTCGACCTGGTGAGCGGTGCTACAAGTAACGCGTCGGTTCAGGCTTTAAGCGGAACCAGACGCGGAGCAATCATGTTTTCCGGGCGCAGGATGTCGGCAAGCATGGCGTCGTCGAGCAAGCCTTCTTCGCGCACCAGTTCCAGCACGCCGCGGCCGCTTTCGAGGGCGATACGGGCGATGCGGGTGGCGTTTTCATAGCCGATGTACGGGTTCAGTGCGGTGACCAGGCCGATCGAGTGCTCGACCAGTTCGCGGCAGCGTTCTTCGTTGGCGGTGATGCCGGTGATGCAGTGCTCGCGCAGCATGTCCATGGCGCGTTGCAGCAGACGGATCGAGTCGAAGATCTTGAACGCGATCAGCGGCTCCATCACGTTCAGTTGCAGCTGGCCGCCTTCGGCCGCGATGGTCAGGGCCAGGTCGTTACCGATGATCTGGAACGCTACCTGGTTAACGGCTTCCGGAATAACCGGGTTGACCTTGCCTGGCATGATCGAGCTGCCTGGCTGACGCGCTGGCAGGTTGATTTCGTTGATGCCGGTGCGTGGGCCGCTGGACAGCAGGCGCAGGTCGTTGCAGATCTTCGACAGTTTGACCGCGGTACGCTTGAGCATGCCGGAGAACAGTACGAAGGCGCCCATGTCGGACGTGGCTTCGATCAGGTCGGCGGCCGGAACCAGCGGTTGACCGCTGATCAGTGCCAGGCGCTGAACAGCCAGGTGCTGGTAACGCGGGTCGGCGTTGATGCCGGTACCGATCGCAGTACCGCCCAGGTTCACTTCGGTCAGCAGCTCGGGTGCCAGTGTTTTCAGACGCGCCAGGTCTTCGCCCAGGGTCGTGGCGAAGGCACGGAATTCCTGGCCCAGGGTCATCGGCACGGCGTCTTGCAGCTGGGTACGACCCATCTTCAGGACGTGGCTGAATTCTTCACCTTTGGCGGCGAACGACTGGATCAGGCTGTCGAGGCTGGCCAGCAGTGCGTCGTGACCCAGCAGCAGACCCAGGCGGATCGCGGTCGGGTAGGCGTCGTTGGTCGACTGCGCCATGTTCACGTCGTTGTTCGGGTGCAGGTATTGGTATTCGCCTTTCTGGTGACCCATGGCCTCCAGTGCGATGTTGGCGATGACTTCGTTGGCATTCATGTTGGTTGAAGTGCCAGCGCCGCCTTGAATCATGTCCACCACGAACTCTTCGTGGAAATCGCCGCGGATCAAACGTGCACAGGCTTCGCTGATGGCAGCGTGCTTGGCTTCGCTCAGGTGACCCAGTTCGCGGTTGGCGTCAGCGGCGGCCTGTTTGACCATCGCCAGACCGACAACCAGCTTCGGGTAATGCGAAATCGGAACGCCCGAGAGGCGGAAGTTATTCACCGCTCGCAGGGTCTGGATGCCGTAATACGCTTGAGCAGGTACTTCGAGTACGCCAAGCAGGTCTTTTTCTGTGCGGAAAGATGCAGCGGAGGACATGATAGAAATCATCTCGATAGGGACCCGGTCTGTGCCGGAACACTGCAAATGCTAGGCTTGTGGAGAATTTTCGGCCAATGCTGTTAAGCACTGGCCTATGCACATTCGGCATAATGCCCATGTGACGCCGCGTGTGCGGCGAGCGTGTGACCTAAATTGGTGCGTGTCCGGGAGGACGTGATGAATCTGGAAAGTAAATGGCTTGAGGACTTCAGCGCCCTGGCCGCCACCCGCAGCTTCTCCCAGGCTGCGGAACGCCGCTTCGTGACACAACCGGCGTTCAGCCGGCGGATCCGCAGCCTTGAAGCCGCGCTGGGGCTGCAACTGGTCAATCGCTCGCGCACGCCCATCGAGCTGACGGCGGCGGGGCAATTGTTTCTGGTGACGGCGCGGACCGTGGTCGAGCAGTTGGGCGAAGTACTGCGCCATCTTCATCACTTGGAAGGCGGGCAGGGCGAAGTGATGCAAGTCGCCGCCGCTCACTCTTTGGCGCTGGGTTTCTTCCCGCGCTGGATTGCGCAGTTGCGCAACGAAGGTTTGAACATCGCGACGCGTCTGGTCGCGACTAACGTCGGTGACGCGGTGCATGCCTTGCGTGAAGGCGGTTGCGATTTGATGCTGGCGTTCTACGACCCGGATGCGGCGTTGCAGATGGACCCGGAAATCTTCCCTTCGCTGCACCTCGGCCATACGGAAATGCTCCCGGTGTGCGCAGCGGATGCGGACGGCAAACCGTTGTTCGATCTGGAAGGCGAGGGCAGCGTGCCTTTGCTCGCCTACAGCGCCGGCGCGTTTCTCGGTCGCTCGGTGAACATGCTGCTGCGCCAGCGGGCGCTGCGCTTCACCACTATTTATGAAACCGCCATGGCCGACAGCCTGAAAAGCATGGCGCTGGAGGGTTTGGGGATTGCCTGGGTGCCGCAACTCAGCGTGCGCGCGGAACTGGCTCGGGGTGAGCTGGTGGTATGTGGCGGTCCGCAATGGCATGTGCCGCTGGAGATTCGCCTCTACCGCTGCGCACTGGTGCGCAAGGCCAACGTGCGATTGCTGTGGCGCAAGCTCGAAGGCGGCGCCGCGCAAGGTACTTGAAACCCAATGAAGATCAAGTGTGGGAGCGGGCTTGCTCGCGAAGGCGGTGTATCAGCCAACACAAAATGTGAATGTCAGATTGCATTCGCGAGCAAGCCAGCTCCCACAAGGGGATTGGGGGTGTAGTTGGCTGACTCGCAAGTCAATAAAACCGGCCCTTTGCGCCGTATGACAGATGGTCGTTTCGGGGGCTGTTTATCTGTGTCATTACGGTATACTGCGCGGCCTTCGGCCGGTTCGCCCGGCCATAATTCGTACAATCAAGCCACGCATCCTGCGTGGCTTGTTGTTTTTTGACGCGCCTGCGGGCGCCCAGAGAGAAGAGGCACGACGATGAGTGCACTGGTTGGCGTGATCATGGGCTCCAAGTCCGATTGGTCCACCCTTAGCCACACCGCCGATATGCTGGAAAAGCTCGGCATCCCTTACGAGGTGAAAGTGGTCTCTGCCCACCGCACCCCGGACCTGCTGTTCCAGTACGCCGAAGAGGCTGAGGCCCGTGGCATTGAGGTGATTATCGCCGGTGCCGGTGGCGCGGCCCACTTGCCAGGCATGTGTGCGGCCAAGACCCACCTGCCGGTGCTGGGCGTGCCGGTGCAATCGGCGATGCTGTCCGGCGTCGATTCGCTGCTCTCCATCGTGCAGATGCCGGCCGGCATCCCGGTTGCGACCCTGGCCATCGGCAAGGCTGGCGCGATCAACGCCGCGCTGCTGTCGGCGAGCATCCTGGGCGCCAAGCATCCGCAGTTCCACGAAGTGCTGAAAACTTTCCGTGCTGAGCAGACAGACAGCGTCCTGGACAATCCAGACCCACGCATCGCCTGAGGTTGTTGACGATGAAGATCGGTGTAATCGGTGGCGGCCAGTTGGGTCGCATGTTGGCGCTGGCGGGCACCCCGCTGGGTATGAACTTCGCTTTCCTGGACCCCGCGCCGGATGCTTGCGCAGCCGCGTTGGGCGAACACCTGCGGGCCGATTACGGCGATCAGGATCACCTGCGTCAACTCGCCGATGAAGTCGATCTGGTGACCTTCGAATTCGAAAGCGTCCCGGCCGAAACCGTGGCGTTCCTCTCGCAATTCGTGCCGGTCTACCCGAGCGCCGAAGCCCTGCGCATTGCCCGCGATCGCTGGTTCGAGAAGAGCATGTTCAAGGACCTGGGAATTCCCACCCCAGCGTTCGCCGACATTCAGTCGCAAACCGATCTGGACGCCGCCGTGGCTTCCATCGGTCTGCCGGCCGTGCTGAAAACCCGCACCCTGGGTTACGACGGCAAGGGCCAGAAAGTCCTGCGCAAACCGGAAGACGTGGTCGGCACCTTCGCCGAGCTGGGCAGCGTTGCCTGCCTGCTGGAAGGCTTCGTGCCGTTCACTGGCGAAGTGTCGCTGATCGCCGTGCGTGCTCGCGATGGCGAAACCCGTTTCTATCCGCTGGTTCACAACACCCACGACAGCGGCATCCTAAAGCTGTCCGTGGCCAGCACCGATCACCCACTGCAAGCCCTGGCGGAAGACTATTCCAGCCGTGTGCTCAAGCAGCTGGATTATGTCGGCGTGATGGCGTTCGAATTCTTTGAAGTCGACGGTGGCCTCAAGGCCAACGAAATCGCCCCGCGCGTGCACAACTCCGGGCACTGGACCACTGAAGGCGCCGAGTGCAGCCAGTTCGAAAACCACTTGCGCGCCGTTGCCGGTCTGCCGCTGGGTTCGACGGCCAAAATCGGTGAGAGCGCGATGCTCAACTTCATCGGCGTTGTACCGCCGGTTGAGAAGGTGATCGCGATTGCCGATTGCCACCTGCACCACTACGGCAAGGCGTTCAAGGCCGGTCGCAAGGTCGGTCACGCCAACCTTCGCTGTGCAGACCGCGAGACGCTGGCGGCACAGATCCTCAAAGTCGAAGCGCTCATCGCTGAGTAAAATAGTTTCATGTGGCAGCGGCGGAACCATTCTGGGGCCGCCGTTCTCTCATGGCAGGATGCCAAAGTCTGACTAGGCTTTGGGCATTGCCATTCAATCAGAGGGAAATGCCATGGGAATTATTGGAACCATCTTTATCGGCTTGATCGTCGGCCTGCTGGCTCGGTTCCTGAAACCGGGCGATGACAGCATGGGTTGGATCATGACCATCCTGCTCGGTATCGGCGGTTCGCTGGCGGCCACTTACGGCGGCCAGGCGCTGGGCATTTACCACGCGGGTGAAGGCGCAGGTTTCATCGGTGCGCTGGTCGGCGCCGTGGTGTTGCTGGTGATCTACGGCTTGATCAGAAAGAACTGATCCAAAGCGACAAAGCCCCCTCTGCGCCGCACGCAGAGAGGGCTAGAATGCTCGGCGACTTATCGCCCTTCCTTTACCGAGCACCTCAATGCGCCGTCTTCTGTTGACTCTCCTTTTCCTGGGCAGTGGTTTGGCCCATGCCGGCGAACTGCCGGAAACCGACTGGCTGGAACTGATGCCCAAGTCGGACCAGAAAGCCCTCGAAGCCATGCCTGAAATCGACCACAACTCCCCTGAAGGCGATGGCACCTTTACGGCGAAAGGCGGCATGAAGCAGAGCAAAGGCTTGCCGGCGGTGATGTATTCGACCAAGACCGTGCCGTCGATGAACGACAAGAACATCCGCATCGGCGGTTACCCGGTGCCACTGGAGTCCGACGCCAAGGGTCGCAGCACGCTGTTCTTCCTCGTGCCGTACCCGGGCGCCTGCATCCACGTGCCGCCACCGCCGCCAAACCAGTTGGTGCTGGTGCGTTATCCGAAGGGGTTGAAGCTGGATGACATCTATACACCGTTGTGGGTAACCGGCACGTTGAAGATCGAAAAGGTCAACAACGACCTGGCTGATGCGGCGTATGCGCTGGATGCGGCGAAGGTGCGGGTAGTAAAGGAATCGGATCTATAGGCGATCAAAATGTGGGAGCGGGCTTGCTCGCGAATGCGGTGTGTCAGGCAACATTAATGTCGACTGATACACCCTCTTCGCGAGCAAGCCCGCTCCCACATTTGTTCTGGGGTGTTGCTTAGAGGGATCTGCTGGCGATGCTGACGCCCAGGGTATGGCTGGCGCCCGGCGCCAGCGTCACCACATCACCCATCACATTCGCCGTCTCGATGCACAGCATGCGCTGCCAGCCATCGTCGGCCATGTCGCTGAACGCCGCCGCACGCTCGATCCACGGGTTCCAGATCACCGCCGTGCGAGACCCGCTGCTGGTCAGTTCGATGCGTCGCTCCCACGCCGGATCGACAATACTCAGCGTCGTCGGGGGATCGAGGTAAATGCGATCGGTCTCGCCAGTAAAGCGCAGGTCACCAGACTGAGTGACAGTTTTCCAGTCATCCAGCGTCTCGATGTAGCTCAACCCATCCAGACCTTCAACGTGTACGTTGCGAACATCGCTGACCGCGAAATAGCTGTGCAGCGCCTGGCTGAGGGTGACGGTGTCAGTGCCCTGGTTATGGCTGGTCAGGCTGATATGCAGTTGCTCATCCAGCCGAATGCTCAGCTTCAAATCCACCTGGTGAGGCCACTGTGCAAAGCCACCTTCTGGGTAGGGCAGGACAAATTCCACCTTGAGGCTTTCACCTTCGCCCTCGATGCCGCCCAGCTCCCAATCCATCGCCCGGACAAAACCGTGGGCGCTCGGCGCTTCAGGGCTGACACGCATCGCCTGGACGCTCTGCGGGTTGCGTGCAAAGTTGCCGAACCACGGCCAGCACACCGGCACGCCGGCGCGGATGCTCTTGCCGGTCTTGAACACGGCCTCGTCGTTGAGCCAGATCAGCGGCGGTTGGCCGGCCAATTGATAACTGAGGATGTGCGCGCCTTGCTGGGCGACCAGCAATTCGGCCTGACCGTGGCGGATGCGCCAGCAGTTCAGTTCATCCAGTTTCACGGCTTCAACGTTGGGCGTGTTCATGGGACAACTCTCGATCGGGAACAATGACTGCAATGGACCGCAAAACCGTCGCAGCGTTTAACGCGCGCGCGGCGGAACCGAGCGAGTACGGCCGCTGCCGTCGATGGCGACGAACACGAACACCGCTTCCGTCACTTTACGCCACTCGCTGGACAGCGGATCGTCGCTCCAGACCTCGACCATCATCTTGATCGAGCTGCGGCCGATTTCCAGGGCCTGGGTATAAAAGGAGAGCTGAGCGCCCACCGCCACTGGAACCAGGAACGCCATGCGATCAATCGCAACCGTGGCTACGCGCCCGCCAGCGACTTTGCTGGCCATGGCGGTGCCGGCCAAATCCATCTGTGCCACCAGCCAGCCGCCGAAAATATCGCCGAAACCGTTGGTTTCGCGAGGAAGCGCAGTGATTTGCAGGGCCAGGTCGCCTTGCGGGATTGGATCTTCTTGTTCGAGCTCTATCATGCCGGGGGTGCCTCTGACCCGTGACTCTTCATTGGTACTTCAGGTGAATAGCCGCTTTCAAGAAAAACGATTCAGCCCCGAACATACTACGTTCGTCACGTTTTTCGTAAGGCGCCTAAAGGGAAACTCTGCGAAATCGACTGGTAGAGCCAGCAGCGTCTTCGCACAGCAACCCTTTCAAACTGTTGCAAGATCCCGAGTATATCGGTCGGTAGACTCCGAGACGACCGCCGGGTTCTCATTTTGACCGTCAAAAACGCACCTCTATGTGCTTTTTCGAACAATTTGTTATGGTGCCGGACCTGCCCAAGCCTCCGCCAGCGTTGTTGAGGTTGCAGATTCGACTATAAGAGAAGCCCTTGCCATGACCACAGCGCCCTCGAGCATCGCGCAGCCGACTCAACCCGCACGTCCGTTGACCCGCAACGACTACAAGACTTTATCGCTGTCTGCCTTGGGCGGTGCGCTGGAGTTCTACGACTTCATCATCTTTGTGTTCTTCGCCACGGTGGTGGGCAAACTGTTCTTCCCGGCGGACATGCCCGAGTGGCTGCGGCTGATGCAGACCTTCGGCATTTTCGCTGCCGGCTACCTGGCGCGGCCGTTGGGCGGCATCGTCATGGCGCACTTCGGCGACCTGCTGGGGCGCAAGAAGATGTTCACCCTGAGCATTTTCATGATGGCGGTACCGACCCTGATCATGGGTTTGCTGCCGACTTATGCGCAGATTGGCATGTGGGCACCGATCCTGTTGCTGCTGATGCGGGTGATTCAAGGCGCGGCGATTGGCGGTGAAGTACCGGGCGCGTGGGTCTTCGTTTCCGAACACGTGCCGCAACGGCATATCGGCTACGCCTGCGGCACCCTGACCAGCGGTCTGACGGCAGGTATTTTGCTGGGCTCCTTGGTCGCCACGGCGATCAACAGCGTTTATACCCCGGTGGAAGTCGCGGATTACGCCTGGCGGATCCCGTTCCTGCTCGGCGGTGTGTTCGGTCTGTTCTCGGTGTACCTGCGCCGCTGGCTGCACGAAACCCCGGTGTTCGCCGAGCTGCAACTGCGCAAGGCTCTGGCCGAAGAAGTGCCGCTGCGCGCCGTACTGCGTGACCATCGCGGCGCGATCCTGATTTCCATGCTGCTGACCTGGCTGCTGTCCGCCGGCATCATCGTGGTCATCCTGATGACCCCGACCGTGTTGCAGACCGTTTACCACTTCTCGCCGACCACGGCGTTGCAGGCCAATAGCCTGGCGATTGTGTTCCTGAGCCTGGGCTGTGTGGCTTCCGGCGCGCTGGCGGATCGCTTTGGTGCCGGACGGGTGTTCGTGTTTGGCAGCGCGGCGTTGCTGATCAGCTCGTGGACGTTCTATCACAGCCTGTTCAATCACCCGGACTGGCTGTTCCCGATGTATGCCTTGACCGGGTTGCTGGTCGGCACCATCGGCGCGGTGCCGTATGTGATGGTGAAGGCTTTCCCGGCGGTGGTGCGTTTCAGCGGGTTGTCGTTCTCGTACAACCTGGCCTACGCGATTTTCGGTGGTTTGACGCCGATGGTGGTGACGTTGCTGCTGAAGGAGAGCCCGATGGGACCTGCTTACTATGTGGCGATCATTTGCGGGGTCGGGATTGTGGTGGGTGGGTATCTATGGAAGAAGGGGCGTTAACCTTCACCATCAAGGCTTTCGCCAGCGCGAAAGCCTTGCTTCACACTCGCCTGACGGTAATCGTGCTCCGCGCATGAGCATGTCCTCTAAAGCATCCGCAGCCTGCTGCAATCCAACAACCTGATGGTCAACCATCAGGTCCAGCAGCCAAAGTGCACCGTGTACCTGTAGCCCATCCTTTTGCGCCTGCTTTCTAAGTTTGCCGTCCCCCGTCAATAACGGTCGACCTGTTTGCTGAGCCAGTAGATAGCAGGAAACGTCTGCCAGAGAACTGTTGTTATGTTCGATTTTAAGACCGAACAGCCGTGCCACTTCGGGGCCCTCGAATGATTCGACAATTAACCCATGGGCAAGCAGTTCGTCATGCGGAAAATCTTCGAGCTCGTGCAGTACGAAATCTGTGCAGCAAAGAGTGAACGGGAGTCTGAACATCTGTTTCAGCAGCCCTGCATTCCTGAAATCGATCCAGATATTCGTATCGCTGATGTAGATCAGAGTCATGCACTCTCCAGTGAGCCCAGGAAATTGGGATCTAAAGCGCTCACTGGTTTGCGTAGAAGTTCAGCTGCACGGGATTTGGTGATCAATCCTTCGGCCAATCCCCAAAACACCAACGACTCAAAACGTTGTGGTGGTTTACACGGCAATGGTTCTGGCTCGGCCTTGCGCCAGCCGTTCGAGCTGAATTGAATGGTGAGGGATTTGTAACCGCTGTCGCTAAGGAGATTTAAATCCTTGAGCCGCCGCAGTGCTGCGTGCATCGAAATTCCGTATTGGCGCTTGGCGATGAGCAGTTCCCGGGGGTGGACTCTGGAGCGAGGGTGGTTACCAAAGTCACTGGTGACACCTTTGGCCGGATAGAGGAAGGCCCCCGCGAAACGATGGCAGCAGTTTTCCTTTTCTCTTTCGGGCATTTCTTCGGGTAACTGCATGACCCAATGACCCAGCTCATGGGCAGCGGTGAAGCGTATGCGTTCGCCAGGGCGCTCCGAGTTGAGTGCGATCAAGACATGACGACCGTCACCGGTTGCGGCGCAGGCCCCATCAAAGTCATCTGGCCCCATGAGCATGGCTACCTTGATGCTGTGCTCTTCCAGTTGCTCGGTAAGATTGGAAATGGGATCACTGCCGATCTTCCAGAATTCACGCAGTTGCTCGGCCGCGCGTTCAGCTTCCTCTATAGAGGAAACCGGTAGCATTTGCGCTGGGGTGGTCGGAGTCTGGATGTCCGCCGGGTCGAAGCAATCCTCCAGAGCGATGTAGCGCTCGAGGTGCTCACGAATTTGTTCTTCGACTTGAACCTGGCGGTACTTCGGCATTTTTGCCAGTTTGCGAAACTCTAACGGTGCAAGCGGCACTGCCTCCGCGCGGAAAAAGTACTCTGGACTGACCTCCAATACTTTTGCCATTTGTAACAGGCGTGCGGAGTTTGGAGTGCTTGCCCCTTTCTCGTATTTGCTGAGGCCTTGTTTGGTGATATCGCCAAGCTTGAGCGCTAAAGCCTCTAGAGACATGCCCCGCAGTAGGCGAGCGCGGCGAATTCGGTCGTTGATCATGGGTTCCTCTCGTGGTTGACAAGGCTATCTTCTGGTTGAGATTTGTCAACCTGCGCTGCAAGACTGGATGTATCGGGCACTCGAATGCTGGCCTTTCATCCAATTGTCATATTTCAGCCATAGAGTGTTCACACGGCCTGCTGATACTTGGCCCCGACTTAACACACCCTATCTGCTAGGAGTAAGGCATGAAACTGAAGCGTTTGATGGCGGCAATGACTTTTGTCGCTGCTGGCGTTGCGACTGCCAACGCGTTCGCCGCTGTTGACCCTGCTATCCCGAGCTACACCAAGACCACTGGTGTGTCGGGCAACCTGTCCAGCGTCGGCTCCGATACTCTGGCCAACCTCATGACCCTCTGGGCTGAGAACTACAAAAAAGAATACCCGAACGTAAACATCCAGATTCAGGCCGCTGGCTCCGCCACCGCGCCACCTGCGCTGACTGAAGGCACCTCTAACCTGGGCCCGATGAGCCGCAAAATGAAGGACACCGAACTGGCGGCCTTCGAGCAGAAGTACGGCTACAAGCCAACCGCTATCCCGGTTGCCGTGGACGCCCTGGCTGTCTTCGTTCACAAAGACAACCCGATCCAGCACCTGACCATGGAACAAGTCGACGCGATCTTCTCGTCCACTCGTCTGTGCGGCGCTAAAACCGAAGTCAAAACCTGGGGTGACCTGGGCGTGACCGGCGATCTGGCCAACAAGCCGGTTCAACTGTTCGGTCGTAACTCGGTATCCGGCACCTACGGCTACTTCAAAGAAGAAGCCCTGTGCAAAGGCGACTACAAGCCAAACGTGAACGAACAACCAGGTTCGGCTTCGGTCGTGCAGTCGATCAGCTCCTCGCTGAACGGCATCGGTTACTCGGGCATCGGCTACAAAACCGCTTCCGTGAAGACTGTGGCGCTGGCCAAGAAAGGCAGCACTGAATTCATCGAAGACAGCGAAGAAAACGCACTGAACGGCAAATACCCGCTGTCGCGTTTCCTCTACGTTTACGTCAACAAAGCCCCGAACAAGCCTCTGGCCCCGCTGGAAGCCGAGTTCGTGAAACTGGTTCTGTCCAAACAGGGCCAGGAAGTTGTAGTGAAAGACGGTTACATCCCACTGCCAGCCAAAGTCGCAGCCAAAGCACTGGCTGACTTGGGTCTGGCGGAAGGCGGCGCTGAAGTCGCAAAAAAGTAACAAACTGATTCGAGGTTAACCTCGAATCCTGTGGGAGCGTGGCTTGCCCGCGATGGCCGTAACCCGGTCTCCCGGCAAGCCAAGGCTCTTGCTCCCACACCCCCAAATTTCCGGTCCTCTGCCAGTTCCCGCTGGCGGCGGACTTGTTGCGTCACTGCATTGTCATCTTTCTGTCATACAGGATCGCTAGGGTGTGCGCATGAATGATCTGGCCAATTCCACCATGACTACGAATCCCCCCAAGCGAATTGATTTCAATACGCCTGAGTTGCAACGCAAGCGCCGCATTCGCGCGCTTAAAGATCGCCTGACCCGTTGGTACGTCCTTGTTGGCGGCCTCGCTGTCCTCGGCGCGATCACGCTGATTTTCTTTTTCCTCGGCTACGTCGTCATGCCCCTGTTCCAGGGCGCAGACCTGACTGCCAAAGACGCCATCACGCCAGCCTGGATGCAAGACGCCGGCAAGCCGTTGATGATCTCCCTCGAAGAACAGAACCAGGTCGCCATGCGGGTTTCCGACAAGGGCCAGGCGCTGTTCTTTGATATCGACAGTGGCGCCGAACTCAAGCGCGTCGATCTGCCGCTTCCGGCAGGAGTCAACGTGACCTCCATTGGTGAAGACCAACCGGGCCATCCATTGGTGGCTGTGGGTCTGTCCAATGGCCAGGCGCTGGTGTTCCGTCACACCTATAAAGTCAGCTACCCGGACGGCAAGAAAACCATCACGCCGGCCGTTGAGTACCCGTATGGCCAGACGCCGATTGCGTTGAACGAAGCCGGCGGCGCGCTGGAGCACATCAGCCTCAACGCCAACGATTCGACGCTGATGCTGGTCGGCGCAACCGGTTCGCAACTCAATGTTTTGTCGCTGACCAGCGAAGAAAACATGATGACCGGCGAAGTCACCAACGAGCAGAAGCGTATCGACCTGCCGCAGATGAACGAGCCGGTGAAGAACATCTTCGTCGACCCGCGTCAGCAGTGGCTGTACGTCATCAACGGGCGTGCCCAGGCCGACGTGTTCAGCCTGCGCGACAAGAGCCTCAACGGTCGCTACAAACTGCTTGAAGACGGCGAAGCGCAAATCACTGCCAGTACCCAATTGGTGGGCGGTATCTCGCTGATCCTCGGCGACTCCAAAGGTGGCCTGGCCCAGTGGTTCATGGCGCGCGATCCCGACGGCGAGCTGCGCCTGAAGCAGATTCGTACCTTCCAGATGGGCACCACGCCGATTGTTGAAATCAGTGCCGAAGAGCGTCGCAAAGGCTTCGTCGCCCTCGACGCCTCCGGCAAGCTCGGCGTCTTCCACAGCACCGCTCACCGCACCTTGCTGGTGGATCAGGTTGTGGAAGGCCAGGGCCTGTTCGGTCTGTCGCCACGCGCCAACCGCATCATCGTCGAAGCGGGCGGCAAGATTCAGCCGCTGCTGCTGGACAACCCACACCCGGAAGTCTCGTGGAGCGCGTTGTGGAGCAAGGTCTGGTACGAGAACTACGACGAGCCTAAATACGTCTGGCAATCAACCGCCGCCAACACCGACTTCGAACCGAAGATGAGCTTGTCTCCGCTGACCTTCGGTACCTTGAAGGCCGCGTTCTACGCCATGCTGCTGGCGGCACCGCTGGCCGTCGCTGCGGCGATCTACACCGCTTACTTCATGGCTCCGAGCCTGCGCCGCAAGGTGAAGCCGGTGATCGAACTGATGGAAGCGATGCCGACGGTGATCCTCGGTTTCTTCGCCGGTCTGTTCCTCGCACCGTATGTAGAAGGGCATTTGCCGGGCATTTTCAGCCTGCTGATGCTCCTGCCGATCGGCATCCTGGTGGCCGGTTTTGTCTTCAGTCGCCTGCCTGAGTCGATCCGCCTGAAAGTGCCGGACGGCTGGGAAAGCGCGATCCTGATCCCGGTGATCCTGTTTGTGGGCTGGCTCTCGCTGTACATGAGCCCGTACATGGAAACCTGGTTCTTCGGCGGCGACATGCGCATGTGGATCTCCCACGACCTGGGCATCACCTACGACCAGCGCAACGCACTGGTGGTCGGCCTGGCCATGGGCTTCGCGGTCATCCCGAACATCTACTCCATCGCCGAAGACGCCGTGTTCAGCGTGCCTCGTGGCCTGACCCTCGGTTCCCTGGCCCTCGGCGCTACGCCGTGGCAGACCATGACCCGCGTGGTGATCCTCACTGCCAGCCCGGGCATCTTCTCGGCGCTGATGATCGGCATGGGCCGTGCGGTCGGTGAAACCATGATCGTGTTGATGGCCACCGGTAACACCCCGGTCATGGAAATGAACCTGTTCGAAGGCCTGCGCACCCTGGCGGCCAACGTTGCGGTGGAAATGCCCGAATCGGAAGTCGGCGGCAGCCACTACCGCGTGCTGTTCCTCTCGGCGCTGGTGCTGCTGTTGTTCACCTTCGTCATGAACACCCTCGCAGAACTGATTCGTCAGCGTCTGCGCAAGAAATACTCGTCGCTTTAAGAAAGGTAGAAGTCTGTGAAACAGAACTCCCTGAATGGATGGTTCAAGAGCGGCGCCCCGGGCGTCTGGATCAGCGGTGGCGCGGTGTCCATCGCGGTCATCATGACCATTGGCCTGCTGGCCGTGATTGCCGTGCGCGGCCTGGGTCACTTCTGGCCGGCGGATTTGATTCACGCCAGCTACGACGTGCCGGGCCAGGCCAATCACCTGGTCATTGGTGAAGTGGTACAGAAGGAAGAAGTGCCGCGTGAGCGCCTGAAAAGCGCTGGCCTGCCGGTGCCCGATCAGGGCCCGGAATTCATGACCCGCGAGCTGATCAAGGTCGGCAACCGTGACTTGAACGGCAACGACTTCACCTGGATCGTCGGTGAGTGGCTGACCAACCAGAAAACCCCGCCTGAGCTGATGACCATCGAGCGTCGCGAGTGGGGCAACTTCTACGGCTACCTGGTCAACGTCAAACAGGACGGCAAAGTCATCGCTGAAGGCGAAGCGGCCTGGCCGGAACTGCAGGCGCGTGTCGATCGCGTGAACAAGCTCGCGGCGCAGCTCAAGACCCTGGAAAAGGTCGACATCGGCGCGATCAACTCGGGTCTGGAACGCATTCGTCTGCACGGTCGCAAACTGGAACTGGCCGGTAAACTCGACGCCGCGGCGCAAGCGGACATGGATGCCGAGCGCGCCGAGCTGAATGCACGTTATCAAGACATCGAAGCCCGTCTGAATGACCTGCACGCCCAGTTCAACCGCGACAGCCTCACGGCCCGCGATGCGAACGGCAAAGAGATCGAAATCAGCATCGGCAAGGTGGTTCACGCTTACCAGCCGAACGCCATGGGCACGCTGACCAAGGTCGGCTTCTACTTCAGCAAGGTCTGGGAGTTCCTGTCCGACGACCCGCGTGAAGCGAACACCGAAGGCGGGATCTTCCCGGCGATTTTCGGCACCGTGATGATGACGTTGATCATGGCGATGATCGTGACGCCATTTGGCGTACTGGCAGCGGTTTACCTGCGCGAATACGCCAAGCAAAACACGTTGACCCGGATTATCCGCATCGCCGTGAACAACCTGGCGGGCGTACCGGCCATTGTTTACGGCGTGTTCGGCCTGGGCTTCTTCGTCTATGTACTGGGCGGCTCGGTTGACCGTTTGTTCTTCCCTGAAGCCTTGCCGGCACCGACCTTTGGTACGCCTGGCCTGCTCTGGGCCTCGCTGACCCTGGCACTGCTGGCGGTACCGGTGGTGATCGTGGCCACCGAAGAAGGTCTGGCGCGGATTCCTCGCACCGTGCGTGAAGGCTCGTTGGCCCTCGGCGCGACCAAGGCTGAAACCTTGTGGAAGATCGTGCTGCCGATGGCCAGCCCGGCGATGATGACCGGCATGATCCTCGCCGTGGCGCGTGCCGCCGGTGAAGTGGCGCCGCTGATGCTGGTCGGTGTAGTGAAACTGGCACCGTCGCTGCCGCTGGATGGTAACTACCCGTACCTTCACCTTGACCAGAAGATCATGCACCTGGGCTTCCATATTTATGACGTCGGCTTCCAGAGCCCGAACGTCGAAGCCGCACGGCCGCTGGTGTACGCCACGGCGTTGCTGCTGGTGCTGGTGATCGCCACGCTCAACCTGTCGGCCGTCTACATCCGGAACCACCTGCGCGAAAAATACAAAGCGCTGGATAGCTGATTTGATGAAGCACTGATTTCTAGGTGGGAGCGAGCCTGCTCGCGAAGCTTTTGGCGCCAGAGATGGCCCCTTCGCGAGCAGGCTCGCTCCCACAAAAAACGAACCGAATTTGTTAGCACAGGGAGCCTCCCATGCAGCACGAAACACATACCCACGGCATCAACATGTCGGCGTTGGGTCGCGACAAACAGAGCCTGAGTCTCGAACAGGAAACCGTGGCCATTGAAGTGCCGGGCCTGAGCCTGTTCTACGGCGAGAAACAAGCGCTGTTCGACGTCAGCATGAACATCCCGAAACAGCGCGTGACCGCTTTCATCGGTCCGTCCGGCTGCGGTAAATCCACGCTGCTGCGGACCTTCAACCGCATGAACGACCTGGTGGATGGCTGCCGTGTCGAAGGCGCGATCAACCTCTACGGCAACAACATCTACCGCAAGGGCGAAGACGTTGCCGAACTGCGTCGTCGCGTGGGCATGGTGTTCCAGAAGCCAAACCCGTTCCCGAAGACCATCTACGAAAACGTGGTGTATGGCCTGCGTATCCAGGGCATCAACAAAAAACGCGTGCTCGACGAAGCCGTTGAGTGGGCGCTGAAAGGCGCGGCGCTGTGGGACGAGGTCAAAGACCGTCTGCACGAATCGGCACTCGGCTTGTCCGGTGGTCAGCAACAACGTCTGGTCATCGCGCGCACCATCGCCGTGGAACCGGAAGTGCTGCTGCTCGACGAACCCTGCTCGGCACTCGACCCGATCTCCACGTTGAAAGTCGAAGAGCTGATCTACGAACTGAAATCGAAATTCACCATCGTCATCGTGACCCACAACATGCAACAGGCCGCTCGGGTTTCCGACTACACGGCGTTCATGTACATGGGCAAACTGGTGGAATTCGGCGACACCGACACCCTGTTCACCAATCCGGCGAAGAAGCAGACCGAAGACTACATCACCGGTCGTTACGGCTAGGAAGCCTGTGGTTGCTCACTGAACTGACGCTGCGGCCCACCGCACCTTACCGGACGCTCCAAGGACGCCAACATGATTAGTAAAGAAGGTCTTACCCACCACATTTCCGCGCAGTTCAACGCCGAACTGGAGGAAGTGCGCAGCCACCTCCTGGCCATGGGCGGGTTGGTGGAAAAGCAGGTCAACGACGCGGTGACCGCGCTGATCGAGGCCGACTCCGGTCTGGCCCAGCAGGTTCGCGAAATCGACGACCAGATCAACCAGATGGAACGCAACATCGACGAAGAATGCCTGCGCATTCTGGCCCGTCGTCAGCCTGCGGCGTCTGACTTGCGCCTGATCATCAGCATCTCCAAGTCGGTCATCGACCTGGAGCGCATCGGTGACGAAGCGACCAAGATTGCCCGCCGCGCCATCCAGTTGTGCGAAGAAGGCGAAGCGCCGCGCGGTTACGTCGAGGTTCGCCACATTGGCGACCAGGTGCGCAACATGGTGCGTGACGCGCTGGACGCGTTTGCCCGCTTCGACGCTGACCTGGCGCTGTCGGTGGCGCAGTACGACAAGATCATCGACCGCGAATACAAGACCGCCCTGCGTGAGCTGGCGACCTACATGATGGAAGACCCGCGCTCTATCTCGCGGGTCTTGAGCATTATCTGGGTGCTGCGTTCGCTGGAACGGATCGGCGACCACGCGCGTAATATTTCGGAACTGGTGATTTACCTGGTGCGCGGCACCGACGTGCGTCACCTGGGTCTCAAGCGCATGAAAGAAGAAGTTGAAGGAACCAGCAGCGAAACCGCTAATGTTCCGGGCAAAGCTGACGATAAGTAAGACTGCCCAAGAAAAACGCCCGGTCCTTTGGCCGGGCGTTTTTGTGTGTGGTTTTTGACGTTACTAGCAGCACCCGCGAACGAAAAGTCCCGGCGTGACTGAAGGTTTTTGGCAATGTGCCATCAGCAAAACGGTATGCTTGCCGGGATTTTTTCGAGGGGTAATGGATGAGCAAGATCAGCGTGTTGGTGGTGGACGATGCAGCGTTCATTCGTGACCTGGTAAAGAAAGCCCTGCGTAACTACTTCCCGGGCATTCGCACGGAAGATGCGATCAACGGCAAAAAGGCTCAGGCCATGTTGGCCAAAGAGACGTTCGACCTGGTCCTGTGTGATTGGGAAATGCCCGAGATGTCTGGCCTGGAACTGCTGACCTGGTGTCGCGAGCAGGACCACCTCAAGACCATGCCTTTCGTGATGGTGACCAGCCGTGGCGACAAGGAGAACGTGGTCCAGGCGATTCAGGCCGGCGTTTCCGGCTATGTCAGCAAGCCCTTCACCAACGAACAGCTGCTGACCAAGGTCAAGCAGGCGCTGAACAAGGTCGGCAAGCTTGACGCCCTGATGAGCGGCGCGCCGGCGAAAATGAATTCGGCCTTCGGCAACGATACCCTCAGCGCATTGACCGGCGGCAAACCCGCCGTGGTCGCACCGACGCCGGCTGCTGCACCGTCTCGTGGTTTGCTCAACAGCCCACCCGTCCGGACTGCGACCGCCGCAGCGCCTGCCAGCGGTCGTGGCCAAGGCCAGTTGCGCTTGCCGAGCGGCATCCAGCAATGCGTGATCAAGGCCTTGAGCATCAAGGAAGCGCTGTTGGTGGTGAAGCGCACCGACACGCTGCCACAAATCCTCGACAGCGCCGTGCTCGATCTGGAGCAGGGCGAGAACGCTGAAATCGCCCGCTTGAACGGTTACCTGCACGCCGTCGTCGCCCACGAGCCGAAGCCTGACAGCGACTGGTTGCAACTGACCTTCCGCTTTGTGGATCAGGACGCGCAGAAGCTGGACTACATCTCCCGCCTGATTGCCCGTGGTACGGCGCAGAAGCACTTCATTCCTGGCGCGTAATCTTCGTCGCCCGAAAGCCAGTCTTCGCGAGCAGGCTCGCTCCCACATTTGAGATGCATTCCAATGTGGGAGCGAGCTTGCTCGCGATGGGGCCCTCAGAAACACCACACATCCGCTGAACCGCCCCTTTTGAAACATCTGCCGACTCCTTGGGTCCATTGCAGCTGCTAGGCTCACCTCAAGGCCTTAATCGACAGAATCCTGCCCATGCTCGCGCGCCTGCTGTTTTTCTGTGGTCTGTTCATGGCCGCCACTTCGGCGATGGCCGTGACGGTCTACAAGTCCACCGACGCCAATGGCGTGGTCTCCTACAGTGACCGCCCCACCAAAGGCTCAGAGGTGTTCGTTTTTCGAGATCGCATGGATGAGCACCTGGAGCGTCAGGTGTACCTGGTTTTTCTGAAGAAGGGCGGCGAGCACAGCGTGTACGTGCGCAATAACCTGTACGCGCCGGTAGAGATCGGCTTGAGTTTCGCCGGGTTGAAAAACGTCAGCGGCGCGCCGGGCAAACCGCTCCGCAAGGTAGTGCCGGCGCGCAGCAGCGTCCGTGTAGCGGTGCTCACCGCGACTCAGGCCGGAAAGCCGCTCGTGTACACCCCGAAGTTCAAATACGCCTTGGGCAACCCCTCAGGGTCCGCCATGGCCTATCGATACCCGTTCCCCTGGCGAGGCGGTCCGTATCGTGTGAGCCAGGGTGCCGAAGGCGCCTACAGCCACTTCGGGCCGAAGAGTCGCTACGCCATAGACATTGCCATGCCTGAAGGCACGCCGATCATCGCTGCGCGTGGCGGGGTGGTGGTGAAAACCGAGAGCGGGCAAACGGGGCGGGGCACCAATCCGTCGGGCAATTTCGTGCGGGTGCTGCACGATGACGGGACCATGGGCGTGTACCTGCACCTCAAGCAAGGTTCGGTTTGTGTTCGCGAGGGGCAGCGGGTGTCGGTGGGCAGTGCACTGGCGCTGTCGGGTAACACCGGCAACAGCACCGGGCCGCATCTGCATTTTGTGGTGCAGCGCAATACGGGGCTGGGGCTGGTGTCGATTCCGTACCAGTTCAAACAATCGATGGGGGTGTTGCCCAACTTTGTGTTGGGCAAGCAGTGAAGCTGATACACATGAATTGTGGCGAGGGGGCTTGCCCCCGTTCGGCTGCGCAGCAGTCGTAAACCAGTGAATGCGGTGCGCTGGGTGAGCGGGGTGGCAGAATTTGGGGCCGCTTCGCGACCCAACGGGGGCAAGCCCCCTCACCACAAAGAAGTCCTCAGCCTTTGATCAATCCAGCATCAACACCTTGGCCAGAATGATCTTCGGCCCTTTCATCTTCTTGATGATGATCCGCAAACCTTCGACTTCCAGCACCTCTTCCTCTTCCGGCACCCGCTTCAGGCTTTCGTAGACCAGCCCGGCGAGGGTTTCGGCTTCGACGTGATCCAGATCGATGCCCAACAGGCGTTCGACCTTGAACAGCGGCGTATCACCGCGTACCAGCAGCTTGCCCGGCTGGTACGCGAGGATCCCGCGCTCAGCCTTGCGGTGTTCGTCCTGAATGTCGCCAACCAGCACTTCAAGCACGTCTTCCATGGTCAGGTAGCCAATGATGTTGCCATCGGCTTCTTCCACCACGGCGAAGTGCGAGCCGCCCTTGCGGAACTGTTCCAGCAGCTGCGACAGCGGCAGGTGTCGCGAAACGCGTTCCAGCGGACGGGTCAGCTCAGCCAGGTTGAACGACTCGGGGATGTGATCCAGCGCCGCGAGTTCCAGCAGCAAGTCCTTGATGTGCAGCAGGCCGACGAACTCCTGACGGTCGCTGTCGTACACCGGGTAACGGCTGAACTTGTGGCGACGGAACATCGCCAGGATTTCCTTGAGCGGCGCATTGAACTCCAGCGTCACCAGGTCTTCCCGGGAGTTGGCCCAGTCGACCACTTCCAGCTCGCCCATTTCAACGGCCGAAGCCAATACGCGCATGCCTTGGTCGCTAGGGTCCTGGCCACGGCTGGAGTGCAGGATCAGTTTCAGTTCTTCACGGCTGTAATGGTGCTCGTGATGCGGGCCGGGTTCACCCTGGCCAGCAATCCGCAGGATGGTGTTGGCGCTGGCGTTCAGCAGGTAGATCGCCGGGTACATGGCCCAGTAGAACAGGTAAAGCGGCACGGCGGTCCACAGCGACAGCAGTTCCGGTTTGCGGATCGCCCAGGATTTCGGGGCCAGCTCGCCGACCACGATGTGCAGGTACGAAATGACGAAGAACGCGGCGAAGAACGATACGCCTTTGATCACTTCGGCCGACTGCACGCCGACCGCTTCAAGCATCGGCTCGAGGATGTGCGCGAACGCCGGTTCACCGACCCAGCCAAGGCCCAGGGAGGCGAGGGTGATACCCAACTGGCACGCCGAGAGGTACGCATCGAGCTGACTGTGAACCGTGCGCAGGATATGCCCGCGCCAGCCGTTTTTATCAGCGATGGCCTCGACTCGGGTCGAGCGCAGTTTGACCATGGCAAATTCCGCCGCAACGAAAAATCCGTTGAGCAAAACCAGGATCAGAGCAAAGAGAATCATGCCGAAGTCGGCAAATATTGTTGCGAGGGTCAAGCCAGGGGAAGGGTCCATGATGGAGTTTTGCGGGTTCCGTATATTCGAAAAAGGGGAGTAATGCGGTGCCTGAAGGGCAGGCACAAGTCAGCCAATGTAGCGGCTGACTCGGTGATTGCCTAGTGGCGCGTGCTGGCCGGTATCAGTCAGCAGTCCTGAGGACTTGCAATTTTGCCACCTGAGCCGGGGCAAAGTGGCAGGTGAAGGTGCTGCCGTGGCCCGGCACGCTGCTGATTTCCATCCGCGCGCGGTGGCGCAGCAACACGTGTTTGACGATGGCCAGCCCCAGGCCGGTGCCGCCGGTGTTGGAATTGCGGCTGGAGTCGACGCGGTAGAAGCGTTCGGTCAGGCGCGGCAGGTGTTTGCTGTCGATGCCGATCCCGGAATCCTGCACGCTCAGGTGCGCGCCTTGCTCATCGGCCCACCAGCGAATGCGGATGTTGCCTTCGGCCGGGGTGTATTTCACCGCGTTGAACACCAGGTTGGAAAACGCACTGCGCAATTCCGCTTCGCTGCCCTTGAGCATGATCGTCGGATCGGCTTCGAGGGTGATGCGCTGGTTTTTCTGCCCGGACAGTTGCTGGGCGTCGCTCTTGATCGACTGCAACAAGGCGTCAATCACCACTGGCTGGTTGTCCGACGGGTAATCGGTGGCTTCCAGCTTGGCCAGCAACAGCAAGTCATTGAGCAACGTCTGCATGCGCCCACCCTGTTGCTGCATCTGCTGCAAGGCACGGGTCCAGCGCGGGTTCACTTCTTCGACGTTGTCGAGCAGGGTTTCCAGATAACCGCAGATCACCGTCAGCGGCGTGCGCAGCTCATGGGAGACGTTGGCGATGAAGTCTTTGCGCATCTGTTCCAGCTGATGAATGCGCGTGACGTCGCGCACCAACATCAAGTGTTCGTTGTTGCCGTAGCGGGTGATGTACAGCTGAATGCGCACGCGATCATTGGTCGGCGAGGGGATTTCCAGCGGTTCGGCGTAACTGTCCTGCTCGAAATATTCCTTGAAGCGCGGGTGGCGCACCAGGTTGGTCACCGGCTGACCGCTGTCTTGCGGGGTCTTGAGGCCGAGCAGGGTTTCGGCGGCAAGGTTCCACCATTCCAGGTTGCCGTCGCTGTCGAGCATGACCACTGCGTCTTTCAGTGCGGCGGTGGATTCCTGGATCCGGTCGATCACCGCTTGCAGACGCCCTCGTACCCGTTGGTCGCGGCGTTGCAGATGATAGATGCTGTCGAACACCTCGCCCCACAGGCCATAGCCATCGGGTGGGGCTTCATCGGCTGAGTGCAGGCGCAGCCATTCGTGCAAACGCAGCAGTTGCTTGAGGGTCCAGGCCAGGTAAAGGCCCAGCCCCGCGGCGAGGCTCCAGCCGTAGTAGCCGGTAATCAGGCCGATCACCAGGCAACCGGTGACCAGTAACAGCATGTGGCGAATCAGGGTGCCATGCCAGTTTTGGTTCACGGAAACGTGCGTCCTTGTCAGCTTGTCGGGCGGGTAAGGGCAGGGTCAGGCTTTGGTGGAAAAGCGGTAACCCGTGCCACGCACGGTTTGTACCAGATTTTCGTAGGCATCGCCGAGGGCCTTGCGCAGACGACGGATATGCACGTCGACGGTGCGCTCCTCGACGTACACATTGCCGCCCCAGACCTGATCCAGCAACTGGCCACGGGTGTAGGCGCGTTCCTGGTGGGTCATGAAAAATTGCAGCAGGCGGTACTCGGTCGGGCCCATTTCGGCGGGTTTGCCGTCGATGGTCACGCGGTGGCTGATCGGGTCCAGCAGCAGGCCGCCGACTTCAATCGGCGCCTCGCCATCGGTTGGGCCGGCACGGCGCAGCACGGCTTTGAGGCGGGCAACCAGTTCACGCGGGGAAAACGGTTTGGTGATGTAGTCGTCGGCGCCGACTTCCAGGCCCTGGATCTTGTTGTCCTCTTCGCCCTTGGCGGTGAGCATGATGATCGGGATGTCCCCGGTCAACTCATCGCGCTTGAGACGGCGGGCCAACTCGATACCGGAGGTGCCGGGCAGCATCCAGTCGAGCAGGATCAGGTCCGGCTTGCGGTCGACGATGATGGCATGGGCCTGCTGCGAGTTCTCGGCCTCCAGGCAGTCATAGCCGGCCATTTCCAACGCAACGGCGATCATTTCGCGAATGGGCGCTTCGTCGTCGACGATCAGAATGCTCCTGCCAACCATGCCTTAATCCTCTTGTCATTTAACTGTCTTGCGCCGCATTAGATAACGGAATTATTGCAGTCGTGTGACAGTATTTTAGCTGCCCGGCGATTGTCATGATCCTGAACTAAGCTCTAAGTCCGAATCCTGACAACCACAAAAGGAAGGTTTCCATGAAGCAAATCTCGCATTCCTTTAAAGCCCTGCTGCTGGCGGCTGCGTTTTCCTTGCCGGCCATGGCCTTCGCGGCTGAGCCGGCGATGATGAAGGGCGACATGATGGTCGACCATAAAGGCATGACCCTGTACACCTTCGACAAGGACACGGGCGGCAAGTCGGTGTGCACTGGTGAGTGTGCCAAAAACTGGCCGCCGCTGGAGGCAAAAGCAGGCGACAAGGCTGAAGGGAAATGGACCATTATCAAGCGTGACGATGGCACGATGCAGTGGGCCTACGGCGGCAAGCCGCTGTATTACTTCATGAAGGACAAGGCTCCCGGCGATATGACGGGCGACAAGATGAAAGACGTCTGGCACGTCGTTCGCGAGCATATGTAAGCGATTCGCTTGAGCCTGTAGCAGCTGACGAAGCCCTCGGCAGCTGCTACATAAAGCGTGTCTGTCAGCGCAGTGCGTAATCCAGCACGATCCCGACAAAAATCGCCAACCCGGCCCAGTGGTTGTGCAAAAACGCCTTGAAGCAACGCATCCGGTCCTTGCCACGGGTGTACCAGAATTCCCACGCAAAACAGCCCGCCGCCGCCAGCAAACCGAGGTGGAACCAGCCACCGAGCTCGAATTTCGACCCGGCCAGCAACAGGCAGCCCAGCGCCAGCCCCTGCAACGTCAGGATGATCACTCGATCCGCATCGCCAAACAGAATCGCCGTGGATTTCACCCCGATCTTGAGGTCATCGTCACGGTCAGTCATCGCGTAATACGTGTCATAACCCACAGTCCACAGCAGGTTGGCGATCCACAGCAACCACGCCGCCGCCGGCAATTCACCGGTTTGGGCGGTGAACGCCATCGGCATCCCCCAGGAAAATGCCGCGCCCAGCACCACTTGCGGGTAATAGGTGTAGCGCTTCATGAACGGGTAACTGAACGCCAACGCCAAACCGCCGAACGACAGCCAGACCGTCGCCGCATTCGTGCACAACACCAGCAGAAAACTCACGCCCATCAACAGCGCGAAGAACACCAGGGCTTCTTTGGAACTGATCTTGCCGCTGACCAAGGGCCGCTGTTCGGTGCGTTTCACATGGCCGTCAACCTTGCGATCCGCCCAGTCATTGATCACGCAGCCACCGGCTCGGGTCAGGATCACGCCCAGGACAAAAATCACCACGTTAGCCAGCGACGGCGAGCCTTTCCCGGCAATCCACAGCGCCCACAGCGTCGGCCACAGCAGCAGATAGATGCCGATCGGCTTGTCCATGCGCGTCAGTTGAATGAAATCCCAGGCCCGAGGGTTCAAGCGGTTCAAGGACTTGAGCAGGCTCTGGTACATCAGCAGTTCTCCGGATGGGCGCGGGTGGCGTTCCACAAGGTCGGCAGGAATATCTCGGCCACCAGTACGCTCAGGGCACCACGGTCGAAACGCGAGCGCCGGCCCCACAGCTCCGGTGTCCGGCACTCCATCGGCAACCACGCTTGAGGGTAGTGACAAACCTCAATCGCCCGACGCTGGAACGCCTGATCGCAAAACAGCAATTCCCCAAGGGAACGGCTGCCCAGTTCATCCATGTGCAAACCATCACCCTGCAACGCGCTGCGAGCTGCAACGCTGCGGGCAAACACCCACGCCTCGCCATGACCGCGCAAATACACCTCGCGCACCCAGCCCTCGCTGCCTTCGGCCAGGTCCAGTGCAGCACACTCGTCGGCGCGCAGCGGTTGCCAGCCTTCGAACAGCGGCGTGACGCTGAAGCGGTCATTCGACAAACGGATCAACCGTCGGGTCAGGGAGCCTTCGTCGAACAGCCAGTCGAGGGTAGACGCGTCGGGGAGGGGCGTGAGTTGGCTTTGGGGGAGCCACAGCGGGGCGTTTGAGTGCGGCACAGTGAGTCATTATTGGCAGCAAATGAGGCGGCGAGCTTACCATGTCAGCCGGCGATTTTGATTGATCCGGGCCGCCGTTGCGCCGAACACGCTTGCATCTGTCGGGCCCGATCAGTACAAAACGCCCCTGAGCCGGACGGCAACGCTGCAACCATTGACCGTTCGTGCCGGCAATACGCCTGAATCCTGAGGAAACAACTGAATGAAAAAGTGGCAATGTGTGGTCTGCGGCCTGATCTATAACGAAGCCGACGGCTGGCCGGACGACGGCATTGCGCCGGGCACACTGTGGCAAGACGTGCCGGAAGACTGGCTGTGCCCGGACTGCGGCGTGGGCAAGATGGATTTCGAAATGATCGAAATCAACTAAGACAAAAAAAGGAGTAAGGAATGAACGCACCTGTCGTGATCGTCGGTACCGGGCTGGCGGGCTATAACCTGGCCCGGGAGTTTCGCAAACTCGACAGCGAAACCCCGTTGCTGTTGATTACTGCCGATGACGGACGTTCCTACTCCAAGCCGATGCTCTCCACCGGTTTCGGCAAAAACAAAGACGCCGATGGCCTGAGCATGGCCGAACCCGGCGCGATGGCCGAACAGCTGAAAGCCGAAGTGCGCACCCACACACGCATCAGCGGCATCGATCCGGGGCACAAACGGCTGTGGATCGGTGAAGAAGCGGTGATTTACCGGGATCTGATCCTGGCCTGGGGCGCGGAAACCGTGCGCGTGCCGATCGAAGGTGACGCGGCGGATTGCGTGTTCCCGATCAACGATCTGGAAGATTACGCGCGCTTTCGTGCGGCCGCCGCCGGCAAGCGTCGGGTGCTGTTGCTCGGCGCCGGCCTGATTGGCTGCGAGTTCGCCAATGACCTGAGCCTGGGCGGCTACGAGGTGCAACTCGTTGCACCGTGCGAACAGGTGATGCCGACCCTGTTGCACCCGGCTGCGGCGGCGGCTGTTCAGGCCGGGCTGGAAAGCCTCGGCGCGCGATTCCATCTCGGGCCGGTGCTCAATCGCTTGCAGCGCGTGGCGGATGGCCTGGAAGCGCATCTGTCCGATGGCCAGGTGATTCCTTGCGACGTCGTCGTTTCGGCGATTGGCCTGCGTCCGCGTATCGATCTGGCAGCGGCGGCCGGTGTGCAGGTCAACCGTGGCGTGGTGGTCGACCGTCACCTGAAAACCTCCCATGCCAACATCTACGCGCTGGGCGACTGCGCCGAGGTCGATGGGCTGAATTTGCTGTACGTCATGCCCCTGATGAGCTGTGCGAGAGCGCTGGCCCAGACCCTGGCCGGAAACCCGACGCCCGTGACCTACGGCCCGATGCCGATCACCGTGAAAACCCCGGTGTGTCCGTTGGTGGTATCGCCGCCACCACGGGGCAGCGAGGGCGTCTGGACGGTCGAAGGGCAGGGCGGCGACATCAAGGTGTTATGCCGCGATGCCAGCGGGAAACTGCTCGGTTATGCCCTGACAGGCACGGCCGTGATGGAAAAACTGGCCCTCAACAAAGAGCTTCCGGCACTGCTGGCGTAAATACCGGTCGTTCTGTCGGAATCACCCCTATTTTGCCCCTACAAAGCACGCGCCGAGACTGGCGCGGCTCTTCCGTGCGTGCCATCCTCACTCCCGTCTGCCGCAGAGTAGAGCACCTGCGGCGCTTTGGGCGCTGCTCCACAGAGAGCAGCACGGACATAACAACAAAAAACCGTCAAAGGGGCTTCACTAATATGCGTAAACCAGAACTCGCCGCTGCAATTGCTGAAAAAGCAGACCTCACCAAAGAGCAGGCCAACCGCGTTCTCAACGCCGTTCTCGAAGAAATCACCGGCGCTCTGCATCGCAAGGACAGCGTCACGCTGGTGGGCTTCGGTACCTTCCTGCAACGCCACCGCGGTGCCCGCACCGGCAAAAATCCGCAAACCGGTGAGCCCGTCAAAATCAAGGCCAGCAACACTGTTGCGTTCAAGCCAGGCAAATCGTTGAAAGACAGCGTTAATCCGTAACACGCACCGACTGCCCGCGTCGCGGGTGAGCGGGATAAAAAATGGGCACGCCAACGAGGTTGGGTGCCCATTTTTTTATGGCTGGCGGATTAGCTGGCCCGGCTGAGTTTCCTGGCGAGAATCGCCGCCATTTCCGGCTCGTCCAGGTCATCCAGCGCCCGATCTATCAGCAGATGCACGCCATCGGCCATGCGGCTGAGCGCCAGGGCTACGGAGCGTTGTGGGCCGTCCACATTGTCGGCGAGGTCGGCTGCGATGGCGCTGATGGACCGAGAGTCTTCCGACGCGTTGGCGAGTAGTGCATCCGTGTTGATGTCGGGGCAAACGTTGAAGAGCTGGCCGTTGCGTTTGGGTTGTTTCGGTTTGGTCGGTGGGAAATGGTGGTCGAGGGCGCGCTCGGCGGCGTCGTTGAGCTTTTTTGAATCGGGGCTTTCGTAGGGTGAGACCGGATCGGTGTCCGGTGGGTTGGGTGTCACTTTGAACATGATCTTCAATTCCATGAATGATGCTGACACCACTTCGCCGACTAAACGGAGGGGTGGCAGCTGTACGCAGGTTAGTCGGACCGGGGAATTGAAGAAGCCGGCGCACCCGAAGGTGCCCTGCGCACAGCCACCATCAAATGCAGGTATGAGAAACCTGTCTGACGGAAGCTTGTGCAACTTCAATTACCAGCGGGCGACTAAACCCGTCCACTGAGAATCAGTGACAGGAACCAAGTTACCGACCGGCCCCAAGGCGCACAAGCCGGCGGATTCTGGCGTAGCCGTAGGCAACGGCGCAAGGTGTTGTAGCTTGCAGGACGTAACCTTGAGGCGTTTTAAACGGGTGTTGTCGAGCGGTGTTTAAGCCGCAAGGAAACAGCGTCTGAACATCTGCCGGAAACGCGACCTGAAACTTCCGTGTTTCAGGATATTGCGCAACCATTGCGAGCGAAGTTCCTCCAGGTACCCAGGGTATTGCCGAAGTTGAGTATCTACTCGAATTAAATCGCCATCACTTCGATAGCACTTATCTACACATCCATTGTCGCGCTGCGTTTTTCTTAAATGCCGGAAACATTTAGGAGCTTTCCTACATTCATCGCTGCCAATTGTTGGCATGCTGCACGCCGACCAAGGTAGCGTGCAGCCAATAACCAGGTGCAATCGCCAGCGGACAGCTCTGGATCAGTGGTCTCAGGGCCATCACATGAAGGCTTGAATATTAAAACGACATCAGGGGATCCCCTTACGTATATAGGGATATCTCCGATGGGCAATAAACAACAGTTCGTCTTGTTGTTTAATCAGATGCTTGCTAGTGGCCATCATTGTGATTACGATGCGCGCACTTGAAAGAGCACGAACTCAATTGGATGAGACTCATCGCAGCTCTTTGATACTGTCCCGCGCCGCTGAAATCTTCTTTTGGCGTATGACCGTAATCCTAAATAAAGGCCATGGATGTCCTACTCAAGCAAACTTTCCGCGCATTATCTCGAACTCGCAAAAGTCTCTGTTTCCAAAGAGAATTTCGCGGGCGAGGACGTTCGCTTTTCAAGCGAATATGAAGCGCTGGAAAGTGAGCTGGCGAAAGCCTCGTCCATGCACGAAAGCGGTCAGATCGACTGGCTGAAAATCCGTGAAACCAGCGAAAACCTGCTGCGTACCCAGTCCAAGGATTTGCGCGTTGGCGCCTGGCTGACCTGGGCGTTGTACCAGCGTGAATCGTTTCAAGGACTGCTGGCCGGTCTCGGTTTGCTGCACCATTTATCAGAAAATCACTGGGCCGAAGTCCACCCGAACAAGGCCCGAACCCGCGCCGCCGCGATCAGTTGGCTGGTGCCGCGTCTTGAGCAGGTGCTGACCGAAAACATCGCGATCAAAGAGCAGTTGCCGATGTTCCGGCGACTGGTCGAGCACCTTGAAGGCCTCGATGCCGCCTGCACCGAGCACTTGGGCGACGACGCGCCGCTGCTGCTGCCGATCTCCCGCCGCCTGAAAAACATGGTGCAGCGCGCCGCCGACAACCAGCCGGAACCCGGTGTGGTCGGCGCCGCAGTCGCCCAGGTCAAACAAGCCGCCACGCAGTTGTTCACCCCCGGCGCACCGATCGATAACGAAAAAGAAGCCCACAAGGCCCTGCGTGCCCAGCAAGAGAGCGCGCGGCCGTTGTGTGCCTGGTGGCTCAAGCAGAAAGCCACCGACCTGCGCGCCTTGCGCCTCAATCGCACATTGCTGTGGTTGCCCATCGACGCCGTCCCCGAGCGCAACGCCGAGCAAATCACCGTGCTGCGCGGCTTGCCGGCGGACAAGCTCAAGGCCTATCAGGACCGTTTCGACCAAGCGAAATACGCCGACCTGCTGGTGGAACTGGAGGCGAGCCTGGCGAAGGCGCCGTTCTGGTTCGATGGCCAGCGAATGGCCTGGGAATGCCTTCAGTCCTTGAACGCCGAGATGGCAATGCGCGAAGTGGAAATCCACTTCGCGCTTTTGATTCAGCGCCTGCCCGGCATCATCGAATTGCGTTACCACGATGGCGCGCCGTTCGCCGATCCGGCCACGCGTGCCTGGATCAGCGCCCACGTCATGCCGCACCTGCAAACCGCCAGTGCGCCGCGCAAGGTCGAAGTCGCTGACACTCAGCCGGCGTGGGAGCTGGCCCTCGAAGAAGTCCTGCCGATTCTGCGCAAGGACGGTCTCAAGGCTGCCGTGCAAATCCTCAAGCAGGGCCTGCAAAGTGCCCAGGGCGGACGCGTTCGATTCTTCTGGCAGTTCGCCCTCGCGCGGCTGTGTTTCATGGCCAAGAAATACGAACTGGCCAAGACCCAATTAGAGACCCTCGACCAAACACTACAGGACTCAGGCCTGAACGCCTGGGAGCCCGATCTTGCGCTGGAAGTGCTGCATTTACTGCATAGCTGCTGCGAGTTGTTGCCGCAGAACCATGCCGTACGTGAACGCAAGGAAGAGATTTATCGCAGGCTGTGCCACCTCGATCTCGAAGTGGTACTCGAATAGGCCCCCGGGCCACAACCGCAAGGAGAAAAGCCATGGCCAAAGAAGGCTCGGTAGCCCCCAAGGAACGCATCAACGTCACTTTCAAACCTGCCACCGGTGGTGCACAGGAAGAGATCGAACTGCCGTTGAAACTACTGGCAATCGGTGACTACACCCACCGCAAGGACGAACGCAAAGTCGAAGATCGCAAGCCGATCAGCATCGACAAGATGACCTTCGACGAAGTGCTGGCCAAGCAAGAGCTGAGCCTGACACTGAGCGTACCGAACCGTCTTCAGGAAGAAAGCGACACTGAAGAACTGGCCGTGAAACTGCGCGTCAACTCGATGAAGGACTTCAACCCGGCCAGCCTGGTCGAGCAAGTGCCTGAGCTGAAAAAACTGATGGAACTGCGCGACGCGCTGGTGGCCCTCAAAGGCCCGCTGGGCAACGCGCCTGCGTTCCGCAAAGCCATCGAAGGCGTGCTCGCCGACGACGAATCCCGCGGTCGCGTATTGGGTGAGCTGGGCTTGAACGCCGCCGCCCAGGACGCCTGAGCCCCTATCAGCCAAGGAAGCCAAGACAATGAGCACTAGCGCAGCACAGCAAAAGAGCAACGAGAACGGCGAATACAGCATTCTCGACAGCATCATCGCCGAAACCCGCCTGACCCCGGACGACGAAGCCTACGACATCGCCAAACGCGGTGTGTCTGCCTTCATCGAAGAGCTGCTCAAGCCGCAGAACAACGGTGAGCCGGTCAAGAAAGCCATGGTTGACCGCATGATCGCCGAGATCGATGCCAAGCTCAGCCGCCAGATGGACGAAATCCTCCACCACCCGGACTTCCAGTCGCTGGAATCGTCGTGGCGTGGCCTGCAGTTGCTGGTCGACCGCACCAACTTCCGCGAAAACATCAAGATCGAAATCCTCAACGTCTCCAAGGACGACCTGCTGGACGACTTCGAAGATTCGCCGGAAGTGATGCAATCGGGTCTGTACAAGCACATCTACACCGCTGAATACGGTCAGTTCGGTGGTCAGCCTGTGGGCGCGATCATCGCCAACTACTTCATGTCCCCGAGCTCGCCGGACGTGAAACTGATGCAGTACGTGTCCAGCGTTGCCTGCATGTCCCACGCGCCGTTCATTGCCGCGGCCGGCCCGAAATTCTTCGGCCTGGAAAGCTTCACCGGCCTGCCGGACCTGAAGGATCTGAAGGATCACTTCGAAGGCCCGCAATTCGCCAAATGGCAGAGCTTCCGCCAGTCGGAAGACTCCCGTTACGTTGGCCTGACCGTGCCGCGTTTCCTGCTGCGTAACCCGTACGACCCGGAAGACAACCCGGTCAAATCGTTCGTGTACAAGGAAACCGTCGCCAACAGCCACGAGCACTACCTGTGGGGCAACACCGCCTACGCGTTCGGCACCAAGTTGACCGACAGCTTCGCCAAGTTCCGCTGGTGCCCGAACATCATCGGCCCGCAAAGCGGTGGCGCGGTTGAAGACCTGCCGTTGCACCACTTCGAAAGCATGGGCGAAATCGAAACCAAGATTCCTACGGAAGTATTGGTTAGCGACCGTCGTGAATACGAACTGGCCGAGGAAGGTTTCATCTCCCTGACCATGCGCAAAGGCTCCGACAACGCGGCGTTCTTCTCCGCGAGCTCGGTGCAGAAGCCGAAGTTCTTCGGCATCAGCGCAGAAGGCAAGGCGGCAGAGCTGAACTACAAGCTCGGCACCCAACTGCCGTACATGATGATCGTCAACCGCCTGGCTCACTACTTGAAAGTGCTGCAGCGCGAGCAACTCGGTTCGTGGAAAGAACGTACCGACCTCGAGCTGGAACTCAACAAGTGGATCCGCCAGTACGTGGCCGACCAGGAAAACCCGAGCGCCGAAGTGCGTGGCCGTCGTCCGCTGCGTGCAGCCCAGATCATCGTCAGCGATGTCGAAGGCGAGCCTGGCTGGTACCGCGTCAGCCTGAACGTGCGCCCGCACTTCAAGTACATGGGTGCCGATTTCACCCTGTCGCTGGTTGGCAAGCTGGACAAAGAGTAAGAGGAGCCTGAGTCATGACTGGATACGGCAGCCTTTTCGAACGCCTGGGTGGCGACGCGGACAAACGCGTCGGCTGGAGCCGCGAGGTTTCCGCCATGGCGTCCGTGGCTGCCCATCTGGCCAAGATGCTCAGCACCCGTGCGGGCAGCGTGCAAACGCTGTCCGATTACGGGCTACCCGATCTCAATGACATGCGTCTGAGCCTGCACGACTCCCTGAGTCAGGCCCGTCTGGCCATCGAAAATTTCATCGAAGCCTACGAGCCACGCCTGAGCAATGTGCATGTCATCTCCCTGCCGCGTGACCACGATCAGCTTCGCCTGTCCTTCAGCATCGAAGGCCTGCTGGAAGTTGATGGTTTCAAGCGTCAGGTCAGTTTCGCCGCGCGCCTGGATGGCAGCGGTCAAGTGAAGGTCAACTAAGGAGATTCGTATGTCCGGCAAACCCGCAGCACGTGTATCCGACCCCACCGCTTGCCCGCTCCCCGGCCACGGCACCAACCCGATCGTCGCCGGTTCCGGCGACGTGTTCTTCGACGGCCTCGCGGCCGCCCGCCAAGGCGATGCCTCGGCGTGTGGTGGTGCGATGTCGGGCGGGTTGGCGACGACGGTTTTGATTAACGGAAAACCGGCCGCCACGGTGGATTCCGTCGGGACTCATGGCAACAAGGTTACGGCCGGGTCCGGGACGGTGATTATCGGGAATTCGCATTCGCCGGTGCCGTTTGTGGCGCCGTTGCCGGTGGAGATTCAGTGGCCGTTTAACGAGCACTACGTGATCAATTGCCAGGACACCGGGAAGCCGTTGGCTGGAGTTGCATACAGTTTCAAAACAGCCTCGGGAAAAATAATCAGTGGTGTCACAGGCGCCGACGGCAAGACGCAGAAAATTTCGTCATCGGAAGCTGAACCCTATGAACTGATTATTGAGCAACAATCTGAAGTTGTAATTGGATAATGTAATTAAGGGGTTTTGAGATGGCGGATACAAAAATAGCTTCAAGTCTGACACCAGCCAGTAATCAAGCTGGTAAGTCTGCAGCTGTCCGTCAATTTAAAATCACAGATATTCCTGATGCCATGGACAAGATGAAGTGGCCTGTCGCTGCAAAACTAATGCAGCATTGGTTTAATGGTAAGCCATGGCCAACCGCTGACGGCGCGATGAGTAAAGAAGTTAAAGATCATGTCGTTCTTCCTAAAGATCCTTATGTAGAGGACGCCATTGTAAAGATGGCCTGGCTGAATCAATTCGAACCGGCTAAGGCCGTTATTAAAGAGTTGAGATCTGTTTGGAATAATCCTGCCGCACAGAAAAATATAAGCGATAAAATCAAGTCGAAATATCTCGGGAAAGCTCCTGGGGTTTATCCGTTCAAGTTCGATGGCAGTGCTAGAAAGGTAGAAGAGTTCGGATACAGTAACAATCGGGCAGTTAAGTTTGGGCTGATAGAAAAGACCGATGAACTCAGAGCGGCTCTAGCAAACTTTAACGTCCGTGTTTTTCCGGAAGGTAAGGTAATCATTTCTGTTGATAGTATTCAGCTCTTTGCTGATCGTATTGGGTTTTACGTTGAAGATGCGTACGACTTCAATGATGCGCCGGATGACAATTTTAGTCAGCCACTGGGCTACTGGAACTTTGATGGTATAGCCAACCCAGCCTACGCAACGGCAGCAAATGCAGGCATGGCGCAGATGAAGTCGGATATGACATCGAATCCGTTTCTGGACCCACAAGACGCTCAAAAAATGTTCAAAGAGTTAGATGAGTCACGATATTTTTATATATCCAACTCTCATTTCGTGAAGTATCGAGCTGACTTTGGTAAGGGTGGTGATTTTCAGGTTCTTTCTGATGTGCAGTATGAGTCTGTTCCGCTCACAGTTATAAATGTTTGGAATAAATGATGGGCAGCCTTGGCTCGGTTGAAGTTTTGATTTATTTTGGTGCTAGAAATAATGCATATATTTAAGAAAAAACTGGTTTGGTCTATTAGCTTTGCTCTGGTGGCGTCACTTGCGTTGCTGATTTATTGTGTTAACGCAATGTTAGGGTATCCAGCAAGTACAACCCAAGTTAGTCCTTCTGGCCGATATGTAATGGAAAATGTTCGTGTCGGGAAAATTTTTATGTTGGGTGGCATGGCGTATTTAAGAGTTATGGATACGCAGGAGCCAGGAAAAACCTACCGAACCCCATTGTATGATACTCAGTCGCTAGATATGCGCGCGTTCGAAGATGAGGCCGAAGTCGGTATTACTTGGATCTATTTCGATCGAAAAAACAAGACGTTCACCATTTCCATGCCGCAATGGGAAGAAAGCTGGCTAAATATGTTTATCAGTAATACCCCGTACAAAGTGTTGGAAAACTAATGCTTGGTCTAAGGAAGGGCGATGCTCTGTGCAGGTGCGCGGATAGAAAACGCCTGCCCCTAACTTTGCTCATCGCATTCCTGAGCTCCATTGGGCTGCTGGCGATTTTGGTTTTGTTTGCGGTGTTGTTGCGTATGGAGCGGTCTGTCGCCCCAACTTTGATTGCTCATCCCAATGCGCTTTGGGTGGGTGGCGAGGATGGTGGGGTGTTTGTCGAAATAGCGAAATCCGAGGCGCCGAATTATTACGTGCAGGTTCGTCATGAGAATGGCGATATTTGGTCGGAGGGTTGGATTCGATTCGGCACGAAAGAGGGGTTTCCTCTAAGCACCGCCGGTATTACAGGGTTTGATGGCGAACAACTTTACTTGCACACCAGCACGACGATTGCACCTGAAAAAGCGAGAGGTCGGTAGGCATGAACTTCTACACCCGCTTTGCCATGTGCCTCTCTTTCCACGCCGCTGGATGCCTCGCTTACGCGTTCCTGAACGACGCGGTTGTACATGCCTACAAGCATCTGAACGGCGGATTCACTTCGCACGGTGTTGCAATCGGCATGGCCAGTTACGCGCTGTTCTACATCTTCCTGGGTGTGAATCTGGTTGCCGCGTTGATTCCGAGCCTCATCGCCAAGCTTGTGATCCTGGCTCTGATGGTGGGATTCATCTTGCTCTGGATGCTGCCAGAGAATCCGTTAAGAGCTTTGTTTTACGGCGTGGCCCAAGGCTGCGTCACATTGCTGGCAATCCTCGCCACTCAAGTCATCGAGTTGCGTTGGGCATTGCGAAATGCGGCTAGCCGTACCCAGCCGATTCAGCCTGAGGGGACTACGCAATGATCAGGTCGGGTATCGAGCGCATTCCAAAATGCGAAAAGGGGACGGTCCCTACCACTCCCAATCCAAATTTTTTCAGGGCGGCGCTCTGGTCTCCGCTCTTGGTGATGTTGTCTTTGATACTGGTCGAGCAGGGCACCGGATACGCGTCGGTTCTGGACTGGCAACAAATGCTGTTGATCTACGTTCTCTCATTCGGAATCCCGGCCTACATCGCCTTTGCCCTGTGGGCGACGCGAGTAATGAACGGGAAAACCGAACAGCAAATTTTGAGAAGTGTGTGGCGCGCACCGTTGATGTTCATCCCTTTTTACGCCGCCCCATGGGTGATTTATGGATTGGCCCATGTGTTTTTGGGGAGCCTCGCCGGGTTCCCGATGATGTTTGGCTGGCTGGCTTTTCTGCCGTACCTGTTCATCGCCGGTTACGTAGTTGCCGGTCTGACAGTCGCGCTCTACAGGACAGTTTTTTCATGAGATCCAACACCAGGAAGGTACCCCGTGTCCTTTAACCACTACTACCAAAGCGAACTCACCGCACTGCGCCAGTTAGGCCGCCGTTTCGCCGAGCGTAGCCCGGCGTTGGCGCCTTTCCTCGGCCAGGCCGGGCGGGATCCGGACGTGGAGCGGTTGCTGGAAGGTTTTGCGTTCCTGACCGGGCGCCTGCGTCAGAAGCTCGACGACGAACTCCCTGAGCTCAGCCATTCGCTGATGCAATTGCTATGGCCCAACTACATGCGCCCGCTGCCGGCGTTCAGCATTTTGCAGTTCGACCCGCTCAAGCGTTCCGGCCCGGCGCTGAAGGTCGATCGTGATACACCGATTGAAAGCGTTCCGATTGAAGACGTGCGTTGCCGTTTCCGCACCTGCTACCCGACCGAAGTCCAGGCACTGGATCTGGCCGCGCTGACGTACTCGGTGAAGGGCGACGGTTCGCTGTTGAGCCTGCGCCTGGAGATGAGCGCCGACGGTCATCTCGGTGAGCTGGAATTGAGCCGCTTGCGCCTGCACTTCGCCGGCGAGCGGTACATCAGCCAGATGCTGTACCTGAGCCTGTTGCGCAATCTGGAAGGCATCGAGTTGATCCCGCTGGATAGCGCCGGCAAGCCGATCAATGGCGTCAACGGCACACCGATGGCGTTCAAGATGCCCGGCGACCGGGTGCAACCGGTGGGTTTTGCCGAAGAAGAAGCGTTGATTCCGTATCCGCTGAACACCTTCCGTGGCTATCGCTACCTGCAAGAGTATTTCGCCTTCCAGGACAAGTTCCTGTTCGTCGACGTCAACGGTCTGGACATTCTCAAGGCGCTGCCGGAAGACACGCTGAAGCAGATGCGCGGCCTGGAGTTGCGCTTTGATATTCGCAAGAGCGGCATCCTGCGCATGCGTCCGACCCTGGACAACGTGAAGCTGTACTGCACGCCGATCGTCAACCTGTTCAAGCACGATGCGTTACCGATTCGCCTCGACGGCAAGCAGGACGAATACCTGCTGTTGCCCGCCGAATACGACCTGGAAAACTGCGGTGTGTTTTCGGTGGAAAGCGTCACTGGCTGGAAGCCCGGCGGTCTCGGTTATCAGGAATACGTGCCGTTCGAATCCTTCGAGCACGACCCGAGTTTCGACGTGCCCACCAGCCGTCCGCACTACAGCATTCGCCAGCGTTCATCGCTGTTGCATGACGGCCTCGACACTTACCTGAGCTTCGGCATCCGCCATACCGAAGCCCACGAAACCCTGTCGATCGAGCTGATGTGCACCAACCAGAACCTGCCGAAAAAACTCAAGCTCGGCGACATCAGCCAAGCCTGTGAAGAGACGCCGGAGTTCCTCAGTTTCCGCAACATCACCCCGGCGACCCCGAGTTATGCGCCACCGCTGAATCGCGACTTCCTGTGGAAGCTGATCAGCAACATGTCGCTTAACTACCTGTCATTGGCCGACGTCAATGCGTTGAAGGTGATTCTCGAAACCTACGACCTGCCGCGCTACTACGACCAGCACGCGGAGAAGGTCAGCAAACGCCTGCTCGGTGGGCTCAAGTCGATCAAACACCAACACGTCGACCGCCTGCATCGCGGCTTGCCGGTGCGCGGGTTGCGCACCGAGCTGACCATCGACCCGGAAGGCTACATCGGCGAAGGCGACCTGTTCGTGTTCGCTTCGGTTCTTAACGAGTTTTTCGCGCTTTACGCCAGTCTCAATTCGTACCACGAGCTGCGGGTAAAAAGCACACAGGGAGAGGTGTACCAATGGACACCACGTATGGGCCTTCAGCCGCTGCTTTAAGCGGACTGACCCGAGGAATACGCGAGTACTCGCTGTTTCAGGCCGTGCTGCTGGTGGTTGACCGGCTGCGCGAGGCCCACCCGCACCTGAGTCAGGACGATTTGTACGACCAGCTGGAATTCCAGGCCAACCCGAGCCTGGGTTTCCCTGGCAGCGATGTCGATCGCGTGGAGTTTTTCCACGAGCATGGGCAGATGCGCGCGCGCCTGCGTTTCAACCTGATCGGCCTGGTCGGTTCCGGTTCGCCGCTGCCGGCGTTCTACGGCGAACAGGCCCTGGGCGACAGCGAAGACGGCAACCCGACCCGCAACTTCCTCGACCTGTTCCACCATCGCCTGCAACGGTTGATGCTGCCGATCTGGCGCAAATACCGCTACCGCGCAAGCTTCGAGAGCGGCGCGCTCGATCCGTTCTCTTCGCAGCTTTTTGCATTGATTGGCCTGGGTGGCGAAGAGATCCGCAAGGCCGGCGAACTGAACTGGAAACGCCTGCTGCCGTACCTCGGCTTGCTCAGTTTGCGGGCGCACTCGGCGGCGCTGATCGAAGCCGTGCTGCGTTACTACTTCAAGCACGCCGAGCTGACCATCGAGCAATGCATCGAGCGCCGCGTGGAAATCCTCGACGAGCAGCGCAATCGTTTGGGCCGCGCCAACAGCCTGCTCGGCGAAGACCTGGTGCTGGGCGAACACGTGCGCGACCGCAGCGGCAAATTCCGCATTCACATCCGCGAACTCGACTGGCAACGCTTTCACGAATTCCTGCCCATCGGTTTCGGCTACCAGCCGTTGTGCGCGCTGGTGCGTTTCACCCTGCGTGACCCGCTCGATTACGACATTCGCCTGGTGTTGCGCCACGAAGAAATCCCGGAACTGCGCATCGGTGAGCAGAACGCCTGTCGCTTGGGTTGGACCAGTTGGCTGGGCCGCGAAAAAGCGGACGGCGTGGTCACCCTGGGCAGCAAAATTCATTAAGGACAGATGACCAATGATCAACGTAGACCTGCAACAACTTATCCAGGCGCTGGACGCCGAAACCCGTCGTGACCTGGAAAGTTCTGCCGAACGCTGCGTCGCCCGTGGCGGCAGCAAGATCCTCGTCGAAGACTTGCTGCTTGGCCTGCTGGAGCGCCCGCAAGGCCTGCTCGCACGCGCGCTGCAAGATGCCGAAGTGGATGCCGGTGAACTGAGCGCCGCCCTGCAATCGCGGGTCGAGCACAGCGCCTCGCGCAACCCGGTGTTTGCCCCGGAACTGGTGCAATGGCTGCAGGATGCCTTGCTGGTGGCCAACCTCGAACTGGGCCAGACCCAGGTCGAACAGGCCGCGCTGATCCTCGCCCTGCTGCGCAACCCGATGCGCTACGCCGGCAGCCGTTACCAGGCGTTGTTGGCCAAACTGAACATTGATCGCCTGAAAGAATTCGCCCTGTCGCAGAAAGAACAACCGGCCACCGGCAAACCCGCCGTGCCGGGCGAATCGCTGCTGCAGCGTTTCACGCACAACCTGACCCAACAGGCCCGCGACGGCAAACTCGACCCGGTGCTGTGCCGCGATGGCGCGATCCGGCAGATGGTCGACATCCTCGCCCGTCGCCGCAAGAACAACCCGATCGTGGTCGGTGAAGCCGGTGTGGGTAAAACCGCCATCGTCGAAGGCCTGGCCTCGCGCATTGCTGCCGGTGAAGTGCCGCAAGTCCTGAAAGGCGTCGAATTGCTGTCGCTGGACATGGGCCTGCTGCAGGCCGGCGCCAGCGTCAAAGGTGAATTCGAACGTCGCCTCAAGGGTGTGATCGACGAAGTCAAAGCCTCGCCGAAACCGATCATCCTGTTCATCGACGAAGCCCACACGCTGATCGGCGCGGGCGGCAATGCCGGCGGTTCCGACGCGGCCAACCTGCTGAAACCGGCGCTGGCCCGTGGCGAACTGCGCACCATCGCGGCGACCACTTGGGCCGAGTACAAAAAATACTTCGAGAAAGACCCGGCGCTGGCCCGTCGTTTCCAACCGGTGCAACTGCACGAGCCGACCGTCAGCGAAGCAGTGACCATCCTCCGTGGTTTGGCTCAGGTGTACGAGAAGAGCCACGGCATCTACCTGCGCGATGACGCCGTCGTCTCCGCTGCTGAACTGTCTGCCCGTTACCTTGCCGGTCGCCAACTGCCGGACAAAGCCGTCGACGTACTCGACACCGCGTGCGCCCGCGTGCGCATCAGCCTCGCCGCCGCGCCGGAAAGCCTTGAGCGCTTGCGTGGCGAACTGGCCGAAGGCGGTCGTCAACGTCAGGCCCTGCGCCGTGATGCCGAAGCCGGTTTGCTGATCGATCACGAGGCGCTGGAAGCACTGGAAGCGCGGCTGGAAGAAGCTGAAGACGAAAGGGCGGCGCTGGAAACCCTGTGGACTGAACAGAAAGAACTCGCCGAACGCCTGTTGGACCTGCGCCAGCAACTGGCCAAGGCGCGTGAAGCCGCTGCTGTCGAACCCAACGTCACGGTTGAAGAAGACGCCGAAGGCTCCGTCATCGAAACCCTGCCGGTCGACGAAGCGCAAAGCGTCGCATCGCTGGAAGCCGCACTCAACGACACGCACAAAGCGCTGACCGAACTGCAAGTCAAAGAACGTCTGGTGAGCTTCGAAGTCTGCCCGCGTCTGGTCGCCGAAGTGATCAGCGCCTGGACCGGCGTGCCATTGGCGCAATTGGCCCGTGAGCACAACGCCAAGGTCGCGAGCTTCGCCACCGACCTGCGCACGCGCATCCGTGGTCAGGAGCAAGCCGTTCACGCACTGGACCGCTCGATGCGCGCCACCGCTGCCGGCCTCAACAAACCGGACGCGCCAGTGGGCGTGTTCCTGCTGGTCGGCCCGAGCGGCGTCGGCAAAACCGAAACCGCGCTGGCCCTGGCTGATCTGCTCTACGGCGGTGATCGTTTCATCACCACCATCAACATGTCCGAGTTCCAGGAGAAGCACACCGTCTCGCGCCTGATCGGTGCGCCACCGGGCTACGTCGGTTATGGCGAGGGCGGCATGCTCACCGAAGCTGTGCGCCAGAAACCGTACTCGGTGGTGCTGCTCGATGAAGTCGAGAAGGCCGACCCGGACGTGCTCAACCTGTTCTACCAAATCTTCGACAAAGGTGTGGCCAACGACGGCGAAGGGCGCGAGATCGACTTCCGCAATACGCTGATCCTGATGACCTCGAACCTGGGCAGCGACCGCATCAGCGAACTCTGTGAAAACGGTGCGCGGCCGACCGCCGAAGTGCTCGAAGAAACCATCCGCCCGGTCCTCAGCAAACACTTCAAACCAGCGCTGCTGGCGCGGATGCGCGTGGTGCCTTACTACCCGGTCGGCGGCCCGGTGCTGCGCGAGCTGATCGAAATCAAACTCGGCCGTTTGGGCGAGCGCCTGAACCGACGTCAGCTGGACTTCACTTACTCCCAGGACCTCGTCGATCACCTGGCCGAACGCTGCACCCAAAGCGACAGCGGCGCGCGCCTGATTGACCATTTGCTCGACCTGCACGTGCTGCCGCTGGTGGCCGACCGCTTGCTCGACGCGATGGCCACCGGTGAAAGCCTCAAGCGTGTGCATGCCACGCTCGACGGTGACGCCAGCGTGACCTGCGAGTTCGCCTGAGGTGGGTGTGATGTTCACTCGAGTGCCGCAACCGCTGGTGTATGCCGAAGCCTTGCTGGCGCAGTTCGCCAGCCTGTCGCGCGCGGCGGACGGCGCTGCGCTGCTGGGTGACTTCGTGCGCGGTCTGGCCGAGCTCAGCGGTTGCGAACTGACACAGCTGTACTTGCTGGACGCGACCCACACGTGCCTGGGAATGAATGCCGAGTGCCTGAACGGTATCCTGCAACCCCGGGAAGCGGCGAGCCTGCCGGCGGATTACAACGGTGAACAGCTGTTGCAATTCGCCCTGTGCCAGAACCGTGTGGTGAGCCTCAGCGAACTGAGCGGCAGCCTGCACGAAACCAGTTTCCTGCCGCCCCAGGCCACGCCTTGGCAGTCGTTGCTATGCGTGCCGTTGGTCAATCAGCAGAAGTCGGTTGAAGGCTTGCTGCTGTGCGCCAGTCGCCGGCACATCGACCTGCAAGGCTTTGCCGATTCCCTCGGTCAGTTGGGCTCGTTCGTGCTCGGCCAACTGCACTTGCTGCAACGTTTGCGTCAGCCGACCGGTGTTTCGCGGCCAGCGCCGGTCAGTGTGCCGAGCGCCAGCGGTTACGGTTTGATCGGTAAAAGCTCGGCCATGCGCCAGACCTATTCGCTGATCAGCAAAGTCCTGCACAGCCCGTACACCGTGCTGTTGCGCGGTGAGACCGGCACCGGCAAGGAAGTGGTCGCGCGCGCCATTCATGATTGCGGGCCGCGCCGCTCCCAGGCGTTTATCGTGCAGAACTGCGCGGCGTTCCCCGAGAACCTGCTGGAAAGCGAACTGTTCGGCTACCGCAAAGGCGCCTTCACCGGCGCTGACCGCGACCGCGCCGGGCTGTTCGACGCGGCCAACGGCGGCACCTTGCTGCTCGATGAAATCGGCGACATGCCGTTGTCGCTGCAAGCCAAGTTGCTGCGCGTGTTGCAGGAAGGCGAGATCCGCCCGTTGGGTTCCAACGACACGCACAAGATCGACGTGCGCATCATCGCCGCGACGCACCGGGATTTGTCGGTGCTGGTCAGCGAAGGCAAATTTCGCGAGGACTTGTACTACCGCCTCGCGCAATTTCCGATCGAGTTGCCGGCCCTGCGTCAGCGCGAAGGCGACATCCTCGACCTGGCGCGGCACTTTGCTGAAAAGGCTTGTTCGTTCCTGCAACGCGATGCGGTGCGGTGGTCCGATGCGGCGCTGGATCACCTGTCCGGTTATGCCTTTCCCGGCAACGTGCGCGAACTCAAAGGCCTGGTCGAACGCGCTGTTCTGTTGTGCGAGGGCGGCGAGTTGCTGGCCGAGCATTTCTCCCTGCGCATGGAAGCCATGCCGGAAGACAACAGCCTGAACCTGCGCGAACGCCTGGAACAGGTCGAACGCAGCCTGCTGCTCGATTGCCTGCGCAAAAACGACGGCAACCAGACCCTCGCCGCCCGCGAACTCGGCCTGCCACGACGCACGCTGCTGTACCGCCTCGGCCGCTTGAATATCAACCTGGGCGACTTCGATGGGTAGGCAAATGACCGTCGATTTCACCTCAACCGCTTTTAACAGCGCCGCCCAATCGGGCCGGCGCTTTGTGCTTTGTCTATCCCTGGAGACCCTCTGATGCCTGTTCGTCACTGGCAAGCCGTCCTGCTGACCCTCGTCGTTTTATGCGGCCTCGGCGGCTGTAGCGGCAATTACAAATACAACGACAACACCTATCGCCCATTGGGTGATCCGCAGGCGGTCAATCGCGGCAAGTGACCGCAAGGAGTATCACCATGGAACTAGTTTTCGAAATGCTCAACACCAAGCAATTCGTGCCCACGGACTTGTGCCAAAAGACCTTTAAACAGGCCGGTGGCGTGATTGGTCGGGGCGAGGATTGTGACTGGATCATCCCGGATCGCAAGCGGCACCTATCCAACCATCACGCGTTGATCAGCTACCGCGAAGGCACGTTTTTCCTGACCGATACCAGCAGCAACGGTATCCAGAACAGCGAAAGCGGTGCACGCCTGCGCAAGGGCGAAGCCATGCGTATCGAGCACGGCAGCGTCTATGTGCTGGGTGATTTCGAGATCCGCGCGCGGCTGGTGCGTGACCCGGCGACCTTCGACGTCGAAGTCGGCCGTCCGCAAGCGGCAGGCAGCATCATTCCGGATGACGCGTTCCTCGACCTCGACCCACTCAATGCACTGGATCAGCAAGAACGCGTGTATTCGGAAATCGAGCAATTGATCTCCCCGAGCACCACGATCGAAGACTCCCGTCAGCGCGCCGACTACGCCCGTATCGACATGGAAAGCCTGATGGTCCCGGAGCTGATCAACGCCCCGGTCGAACCTGCTCCGGCCCCAGCGCCGAAAGCGGTCGAACGTCAGAGCGAAGGCTTCTGGGAGCATTTCGGCGCCGCGCTGGGCGTGGACCTCAAAGGCCTCGACCACGACGCCCGCGAAGCCCTGGCGCTGAACGCGGCACGCTTGCTCAAGCAAAGCGTCGGCGGTTTGCAGCAGAGCCTGCGCACCCGCAGCGAACTGAAAAACGAACTGCGGCTGGCCCAGACCACCGTGCAAGGCTCGCAAAAGAACCCGCTGAAATTCGCCGTCGATGCCGGTGAAGCGCTGGGTATTTTGTTGCAGCCGAACAAGCCGGGCCAGTTGCCGGCCGAGCAAGCAATCTCCCGCGCGTTCCGCGATTTGCAGGCGCATCAAGTGGCCTTGCTGACCGCCAGCCGCGCTGCCGTTCGCGGCACGCTGGAGCACTTTTCGCCGCAGCAATTGACCCTGCGTTTCGAGCGCGACAACAAGCCGTTGCTCGCCACCTCCGGCAGTCGCTGGAGAGCCTACGGTCGTTATCACCAGGCCCTGCGTCAGGACGATGACTGGAGCGAACGCCTGCTGGCCCGCGACTTCGCTCAGGCTTACGAAGAGCAGATCCGCCTGATTTCCACCCTACACACCGACCACCAAGGATGATGCGCATGTCTCGCTGCTCGACCGCTTTTTTCAAGACGCTGACGGCGCTCATGGCCCTGGTGCTGTTGGCCGGCTGCTCGTCGCTGTCGCCGTACTCGAAAGTCACCAAGCTCAACCTGAAACTGACCGCCAGCGATCAGCTGAACCCGGACCTCAACGGGCGTCCGTCGCCGATTGTCGTGCGTCTGTTCGAGCTCAAGCACCCGGTGACGTTCGAAAACGCCGACTTCTTCAGTCTGTATGAACGCGCCAAGGAATCCCTGGCCCCAGACCTGGTGGCCAGCGAAGAACTCGAGCTGCGCCCCGGCGAAACCGTTGAGCTGAAACTCAGCGTGGAGGAGGGCAGCCGCTACGTTGGCGTACTCGCCGCCTACCGCGACCTGCCGGAAACCAAATGGCGCTACACCGTGCAAATCACCCCGGTGGAAGTCACCGACGCTGACCTGACGCTCGATCAGGCCGGTATCCGCAGCAGCCTCGAAACGCTCGCCAAGGCGGATGACTGATCATGAATAACCATAAAGTCATTTGGCAGGAAGGCATGCTGCTGCGCCCGCAGCACTTCCAGCACAACGATCGTTACTACGACCACCAGATGAAGACCCGCACCCAGTTGCTGGGCAGTTACACCTGGGGCTTCCTCAACCTGGACATCGACTTGCAGTTCCTCAACATGGGCAAACTGGTGGTCAGCCAGGCCTCGGGGATTCTGCCGGACGGCAGCCTGTTCGAACTTGGCGGCAACACCGAACCGCTGGCGCTGGACGTTCCGCCGAACACCGGCAACACGCCGATCTACCTGGCGTTGCCGCTGGTCACCGGTAACCACATCGAGGCGCGCCGTCCGGAGCAATCCGACGTGCTGGCGCGCTACACCGCGTACGAAGCCGAAGTCGCCGACTCCAACGCCGGCGACGACTCCGCCAGCCAGGTGCGCTGCGGTCGCCCGGACTTCAAATTGTTGCTCGGCGAACAGCAGAGCGATCAAGCCTACGTGAAGCTGAAGATCTGCGACGTGCTCGACACCACGCCCGATGGCGTGATCAGCCTCGACCCGGATTTTGTGCCGACCTACATCCAGGCGCATTCCTCCAGCTACCTGCTGTCGTGCCTCAAAGAAGTGATCAGCATGCTCGGTCACCGCGGCGACACCATCGCCGACCGCATCCGCTCCAACGGCAAGGTCGGCGGCGCGGAAGTCGGCGACTTCATGATGCTGCAACTGATCAACCGCACCGAGCTGCTGCTGCGTCACTACCTCGGTCTGGAACAAGTGCATCCGGAAGAGTTGTACCGCACGTTGCTGACCATGCTCGGTGATCTGGCGACCTTCTCCAGCGACAGCAAACGCCCGCGCCTGGACAGCCGTTATCAGCACAGCGATCAGGGCGCGAGCTTTCGCAAACTGATGGAAGCGATCCGCCAGGTGCTGTCGATGGTGCTGGAACAGCACGCCATCGAACTGATCCTGCAGGAGCGTCAGTACGGAATCATCGTCTCGCCGTTGCACGACCACAAACTGCTGGGCTCGGCGTCGTTCGTGCTGGCGGCCAGTGCCAACTGCGACTCCGAAGAGCTGCGTCATCGCTTGCCGGCGCACCTCAAGGTCGGCCCGGTGGAGCGCATCCGCCAACTGGTCAACCTGCACCTGCCGGGCATCAAGGTCAAACCGTTGCCGGTGGCCCCGCGGCAGATCGCGTTCCACTCCAACAAAACCTATTTCATCCTCGAACTCAGTTCGGGAGACCTGGCAGACCTGGAGCGCTCCGGCGGCTTCGCGTTCCACGTTTCCGGTGAATTTGCCGAGCTCGAACTGAAATTCTGGGCCATCAGGAACTGACTGAAATGATTAAGGACATGGAACACCATCAGGACGATAAAACCGTCTTGCTCGACCGCCAGGGCCACGGCCCGGCGCAAAGTCCGCTGACCGATTTCGCCGCACCACCGCGTTTCGAACAGCTCGAAGAACGCATGATCTACGCCGCGCGCCTGCGCCCGGCGGAAGCGTTCAACATCAGCCTCAATTCGCTGGTGGCCGCCGCGTCCGAGTTGCTCTCGGAAGTGGTGCGACTCAAGCACAGCGACACCCGCGAAGACATGTACGCGCTCAACGAGCGACTGACCGCCGGGCTCAAGCTGTTTGAAGTGCGCGCACTGCACAACGGCGCCGAAAGCAGCCAGGTAATGGCCGCGCGTTATGTGCTGTGCACCGTGGTCGACGAAGCTGTCGTGACCACGCCGTGGGGCAACGAAAGCGAATGGTCGCAGATGAGCCTGCTCAGCAGCTTCCACAACGAAACCTTCGGTGGCGAGAAGTTCTTCCAGCTGCTGGATCGCCTGTCGAAAAACCCGGTCAAGCACCTGCCGATGCTGGAATTGATGTACCTGTGCCTGTCCCTCGGTTTCGAAGGCAAGTACCGCGTACAAGCGCGCGGCATGCTCGAACTCGAAGGCATCCGCGATGCCTTGTATCGTCAGATCCGCCAACTGCGTGGCGACGTGCCGCGTGAGCTGTCGCCGCACTGGGAAGGCCTGAACGATCAGCGCCGCAGCCTGGTGCGCATCGTGCCGGCGTGGATGGTGGTGCTCTTCACCGTCGTCTGCCTGGTGGTGATGTATTCCGGTTTCGCCTGGGTACTCGGCGAGCAGCGCGACACCGTACTGCAACCTTTCCAGCCGCTAGATCCGGCCGCGGTCCAGCCGCAGTCACAGCCGTAAACAGGGACGTGTCATGAAAAAGTTTTTCAAGAAAGTCGGCGCATTCTTGCGCAAGACCTGGGTCTGGACCTTGCTGGTGGTGCTGTTTGTTGCGCTGCTGGTGTGGTTCGTCGGGCCGCTGCTGGCGGTGGATGACTACAAGTTCTGGGAAGGTTCGACCTCCCGCTTGCTGACCATCAGCGTGCTGTTCCTGATCTGGGGCCTGACCATGGTCTTCGTCAGCTGGCGCGCCGGTGTGCGTAAAAAAGCCATCGAAGACACCGAAGACGGCCAGGATCGCATCCGCCGTGAAGAGCTGATCGACGAAGAAGAGAAAGAGTTGAAGGTGCGTTTCAAGGACGCCCTGAAAACCCTCAAGACGTCGAGCCTGTATCGCGGTCGCAGCGAGCGCTGGCGCAGTGATTTGCCGTGGTATTTGCTGATCGGCCCACAGGGCAGCGGCAAGACCAGCCTGCTGGACTTCTCGGGCCTTGAGTTTCCGATCAACAAGATCGACCGCAAACTCACCCGCGACACCCAAGGCACCCGTCATTGCGACTGGTACTTCGCCGACCACGGTGTGCTGATCGACACCGCCGGACGCTACCTGACCCAGTCTGATGCCGAAGTCGACGGCAGCGCCTGGAGCACCTTGCTCGACCTGCTGCGCAAGCGTCGCCGTAACCGTCCATTGAACGGTGTGCTGGTGACCATTCCGGTGGAAACCCTGCTGTGCCCCGACGAGAAAGACCTCGAGACCCTGGCCCGCCAGGTGCGTGCGCGCTTGCAGGACGTGCATCAAAAGCTCCACGTCGACGTGCCGGTTTACCTGGTACTGAGCAAGGCCGACAAGCTGCTCGGCTTCGACGAGTTCTTCGATCAACTGACCCGCGAAGAAAGCGATCAGGTACTCGGCACCAGCTTCCGCAAAGAGCAGAGCGGCACCGACGTGACCGTGCTGCGCACCGAGTTCGAAGAGCTGCTGCGTCGCCTCAACAGCCAGGTGATCATGCGCATGCACCAGGAGCGCGACACCCAGCGCCGTGGCCGCATCCTCGATTTCCCGCATCAACTGGGGCAGATCGGCGAGCGCCTGTGCCTGTTCGTCGACATGGCGTTCACCGGCAACCGCTACCAGCGTGTCAGTCAGTTGCGCGGTTTCTACCTGACCAGCGCACCGCACCTGACCCAGGAAATGGACCAGACCACCGCCGGCATCGGCGCCAATCTGGGCATGAACGCCGGCGTGCTGCCGACCTTGCGCAGCGGCCGCTCACGGTTCATTCACCACTTGCTCAGCCGGGTGATTTTCCCCGAGGCCGATCTGGCCGGTCTGGACAAGCGCGAACGCAGTCGCATCCATTGGGGCCAACGTGCCCTGTATGTGGGTGCTTTGGCGGCATTGGCACTGTTCGGCATGCTGTGGGCGGGCGGTTTCTCCGCCAACTACGAGCGTCTGGAAAACCTGCGTAACCTCGCCACTAACTGGACGCAACAGCGCTCGGCCCTGACCGCGCGTGATGATTCCATGGCGGTGCTCAAGCCGCTCGACACGGCTTACGCGGCGACTCAGGTGTTCCCGAAAAAAGGCGACGTGAGTTACCACGAGCGTGGCGGCCTGTACCAAGGCGAAGACGTCAATCCAGTGGTCAAGAACGCCTACGAGCGCGAGCTCGAAGCGCAACTGCTGCCGAAGGTCGCGACGCTGCTGGAAGGGCAGATCCGCGCCAACATGCACGATCGCGAACGCCTGCTCAACAGCCTGCGCGCGTACCTGATGCTGAACATGAAAGACCGTCGCGACGGCCCGTGGCTCAAGGATTGGGTCGCCACTGAATGGTCCCAGCGTTACGCCGGCAACACCGCCGTGCAGAACGGTCTGAACACCCACTTCGAACGTTTGCTGCAGCAGCCTTTTATCTACCCGCTCAACGATCAGCTGGTGGCTCAGGCGCGTCAGGTATTGCGCAGCGAGTCGCTGGCCAACGTGGTTTACCGGATGCTGCGCGAGCAGGCTCGCAATCTGCCGGAATACCGTCTCAGCCAACACCTCGGCCCGCAAGGTTCGCTGTTTGTCGGCACTGACTACGTGATCCCGGGCTTCTACACGCAACAGGGTTATCAGCAGTATTTCTCGGTCCAGGGCAGTGCACTGGTCACCGACATCCTGCGTGACAACTGGGTGCTGGGCGAAGGCTCGGGCATCAGCGGCATGGACTTGCGTCGCCTGATGGTCGAACTGGAGCAACTGTACTTCCGCGACTACGCCAACTTCTGGAGCGAAGCGGTCGGCCAGGTCGCCCTGCCACCGATCAACGATGCGGGCGAGGGCGCCGAGCAACTGGCGGGCCTGACTTCGGCCAACTCGCCAGTACTGCAACTGCTGGTGGAAGTGCGCGAGAACACGCGCTTCCCGGCAGCCGCCGACAATGCTGAAGACGCGGCTGATGCAGCCGGGAAACTGGCAGAGAAGGGAGGCAAGCTCGGCAAACTCGCGGCAGCCGCGGCGGATAAAGCTGCGGACATGACCAAGAACCTGCCCGACACCGCGAAGAAATCCCTGCAACGTCGCTTCGAACCGCTGCACCGTTTGCTGGATGACAACAACGGCCCGGCCGCTGATTTGACCCCGGCCCTGACGGCGCTCAACGACCTGCAAATGCAACTGGCGAGCCTGGCGCGTGCCAGTTCCCCGGAGCAGGCCGCGTTTGAAATGGCCAAGACCCGCATGAGCGGCCAGCGTGATGCGCTGAGCGCGCTGCGCAATGCTTCTAATCGTCTGCCGCGTCCGGTCAGCGTGTGGTTCAACGTGCTGGCCGAAGACACCTGGCGCCTGGTGCTCAACGATTCCTACCAGTACCTGAACCAGCGCTATCAGAGCGAGCTGTACAGCTTCTATGGCAAGGCGATCAATAAGCGTTATCCGTTCAGCGCCCACAGCACCAGCGACGTGGCGATCAGCGACTTCCGCGAGTTCTTCAAGGCGCAGGGCATCAACGACCGCTTCTTCGATACCTACATGCGTCCGTTCGTGAGTGGCGATCCGGGTAACTTCCGTCTGCGTGTCATCGACGGTCACAGCCTGCCGATTTCCAAGGTTTACCTCGACCAAATGGCGGCGGCACAAGTGATTCGCCAGAGCTTCTTCTCGATCAACCCGGCCGAGCCGCAAGTGCAGTTCAAACTGGAGCCGTACACCCTCGACCCGGCCGTCAGCCGTTCCGAGTTCAAGTTTGGCGACAAGACCATCGAATACCGCCACGGCCCGATCGTGCCGGTGTCGTTCAAATGGCCGACCGACGCTGAAGACGGTCGCACCAGTCTGGTCCTCGACAAAATGGCCGGGCGCCCGATCGGCATCGAAAAGAACACCGGCCCATGGTCGCTGTTCCGTCTGTTCGACCTGATGCAGACCGAGTACCTGAGCGGTCGCGATGTGCTGGTATTGAAAGCTGACGTAGGCGGCCTGCGCGCCAATTACCTGCTCAGCAGCCAGCGCACACCAAACCCGTTCGACATGGGCGTGCTGCGCACCTTCCGTATGCCGGTGCAGCTCTGATGCTGGTTGCCAGTCCCTGGCGCAGCGCGGCGCGTACCGACGCCGGCAAGGTTCGGGCGCGCAACGAAGATGCCTTCCTCGACTGTCCACAGCAGGGGCTGTGGGTGGTCGCGGACGGCATGGGCGGTCATCAGGGTGGCGACATCGCCAGCCAGTTGATCGTCGCCAGCCTGGCGGAATTGCCGGTTCAGGATGATTTCGACGAACGCCTCAAAGGCATCCGCCAGTGCCTGCACTGGTTGAACCGCCGCTTGGGTCAGGAGTTGACCGTCACTGCCGGGCGCCACGACAGCATCATGGGCAGCACCGTGGTGGCGCTGCTGGTGGACGGCAATCGGGCGGCCTGCATCTGGGCCGGTGACAGCCGTTGCTACCTGTGGCGCGGCCAGCGTTTGTATCAACTGTCCAAGGACCATTCGCTGCAACAGCAACTCATCGACGAGCAAAACATGAGTATCGAAGACGCCAAGGCTCACCCTGCCGCCCATGCCCTGACCCGTGCGGTCGGGGCGGCCGAGCAGTTGACCCTGGACGTGCTCGAACTCGAAGTTTATCCCGGCGATGCGTTTCTGTTGTGCAGCGATGGTTTGTACAACGGGTTGAGCAGCGATGCCTTGGGCAACGCCCTGAGCCTGACCGCGCCGCACGTTGCGCTGGAGCGTCTGTTCGACGGCGCTCTGCGTGGCTCGGCACGGGACAACCTGACTGCCGTGGTGATCCGCCAATGACCCAACTCATGCCGCCGCTCGACGACCTGCTGGTGAGCGACGAAGAGGTCAGCAACCTGACTTATTTCGCGTTCGCCAAGCCGAATAAAGCTGAGCCCGCGCTGGCGCCGACCAAGGCCAGCATCGGCGAAATGCCGGACGTACTCGCAGGCCGTTACCGCATCGAGCGCCTGCTCGGTGCCGGTGGCATGGGGGCGGTCTACCGCGCACGGGATTTGCTGAGCGAACAGTTCGGCGATCCCGACCCTTACATCGCGCTGAAAATCCTCAGCGAAGAATTTGCCGAATCGCCGGACGCCAGCGCCTTGCTCTACAGCGAGTTCGCCCTGACCCGACGCCTGCGCCACGACAACGTGCTGCGTTTGCACAGTTTTGAAGTGGACACTGACTGCCAGCGCGCCTTCATCACCATGGAACTCATGCGTGGGCTGACCCTGGACAAATTACTCTGCGAGCGGCCCCTGGGCCTGCCGTGGAAAGAACTGCGCGACATCGCGCTGCCGCTGCTCGATGCGCTGGCCTATGCCCACACGCGCGGCGTGCTGCACGGCGACATGAAACCGAGCAACGTGATGCTCAGCGAAGAAGGCGTGCGCTTGTTTGACTTCGGCCTCGGCCAAGCCGTGGAAGGCATCCTCCCCGGCCTGCCGCACCTGAGTCGCGACCGCTTCAACGCCTGGACCCCCGGCTACGCCGCCCCGGAACTGCTCGAAGGCCAACCGCTGACCGCCAGCGCCGACGTCTACGGCGTAGCCTGCGTGCTCTACGAACTGGCCGGCGGCAATCACCCGTTCCGTCGCTTGCCCTCGACCGAGGCCCGTGACGGCCAGCTCGAACGCGAGCTGCACCCGCCGCGAAACCTGCCCAAACACTGCTGGCCAGCCCTGCGAACGGCGCTGGCTTTCGATGCGGCCAAGCGCACCATCACCGCCGCCCAATTGCGTGACGCCCTGGGCGCCACTTCGTCTTTGCTGCAACGCCTGCGAATTCGGGCGTAACGGATGACCACCGAACAGGGAGCAAGCAATGTTCAACTCAGCTAACGAAACCCACTTCAGCCTGACTGTTGAAGATTACGTGGGTGACCTGCAAGTGCTGTCGTTCACCGGCACCGAAGGCATTAGCCAGCCGTATCGCTTCGACCTCGAACTGGTCAGTGAAAACCCCGATCTGGACCTGGAACAGCTGCTGCACAAGCAAGCGTTCCTCGCGTTCGATCCGCAGGGTTCCGGCATCCACGGGCAGATCTACCGCGTCGCCCAAGGCGATGCCGGCAAACGCCTGACCCGCTACAAAATCTCCCTGGTGCCGCACCTGCAATACCTGCATCACCGCACCAACCAGCGCATCTACCAGCAGATGTCCGCGCCGAAAATCATCGCGCTGATCCTCGAAGAACACGGCATCAAGGGCAACGGCTACCGCTTCCAGCTCAGCCAACCGTGCCCGGACCGCGACTACTGCGTGCAGTACGACGAAACTGACCTGCACTTTGTGCAGCGCCTGTGCGAAGAAGAAGGCATTCACTACCACTTCCAGCACAGTTCCAAAGGTCATTTTTTAGTATTCGGCGACGACCAGACCGTATTCCCGAAACTCGGGCAGCCAACGGCCTACGTGCAAGGCAGCGGCATGGTCGCCGACGAGCCCGTCATCAAAGGCTTCAAACTGCGCCTCGAAACCCGCACCAGCCGCACCACCCGCCGCGACTACGACTTCGAAAAACCACGCCTGCAACTCGAAGCGGCGTACAAACCCGACGGCGAAAGCACCGAGCCCGACCTCGAAGACTACGACTACCCCGGCCGCTTCCTCGACCGCGCGCGCGGCAAATTCCTCAGCCAGCGCGCCCTCGAACGCCACCGCGCCGACTACCAGCAAGCCGAAGGCCACGGCGACCAGACCCGGCTCATCAGCGGGCACTTCCTGGAAATGTCCGACCACCCGCGCACCGAGTGGAACGACCTCTGGCTGCTCACCGAAATCGTCCACGAAGGCAAACAGCCGCAAGTCCTCGAAGAATCGGTGACCAGCGACACCACCGACAACAAAGACGACTTCCACCAGGGCTACCGCAACCGCTTCCTCGCCACCCCGTGGAACGTCTTCTACCGCCCCGCGCTGGAACACCCCAAACCCCGCGTCCTCGGCAGCCAGACCGCCATGGTCACCGGCCCCAAAGGCGAAGAAATCCACTGCGACCAATACGGCCGCATCAAAGTGCAATTCCACTGGGACCGCGAAGGCCTGGCGGATGACAAAACCAGCTGCTGGATGCGCGTCTCCTCCAGCTGGGCCGGCGACCGCTACGGCGCCATCGTCATCCCGCGCATCGGCATGGAAGTGCTCGTCACCTTCCTCGAAGGCGACCCCGACCAACCGCTGGTGACCGGCTGCCTGTATCACAAGGAAAACCAGGTTCCCTACGAATTGCCGGCCAACAAAACCCGCACTGTATTCAAAACCCTCAGCTCACCGGGGGGCGGTGGGTTTAATGAACTGCGAATTGAAGACAAGAAAGGTGCCGAGCAGATCTTTATTCATGCCCAGCGGGATTGGGATGAAAACATTGAGCATGATCAGAAGATTCGCGTCGGCAATGAGCGCCACGACACGGTGGTGAAGAACACCTACACCGAACTCAAGGCTGAAGAACATCGCACCACGATTGCGGATCGCAAGGTCGAAACGCGGCTGGATGATCACCTGACGATTGGGCAGAACCAGCATGTGAAGCTCGGGACTGCGCAGCTGACGAGTGTTGGGAAAGAGATTCATCTGAAGGCTGGGGCGAAGATTGTTATCGAGGCTGGCAGCGAACTCACCATTTTGGGGGGCGGGAGCTTTATCAAGCTGGATGCCGGAGGGGTGACGGTTGTTGGGCCGGTGGTGAAGATTAATGCGGGTGGTTCGGCGGGGAATGGCACGGGGATTGGCATCAAGCCTCCGCGTCTGCCGGGCGCTGCGGATTCAGACATCGCTGGCGCGGTGCCGCCACAGGCGCTCGGCAATGCGCCGATGCCGCCACCGCCAGTCTGCAAGGAATGTCTGGCCCGGGCCAAACGTAACGCCCAAGCTCTGGCCGCGAGATAAAGGACGACTTTATGTACACAAGCAACGTGCACTGGCTCGACGAGTTATGGGTCAACGCCCAGCAACTGCAACACCAGCACCTCGACCTGCTGATCGACGCCACCAGCCTCGACTACCCGCTGCTGCAAGAACTGGTGGAGCAACCCGAAGCGGTCAAACTGGCCAAGCTGTTCGAAAACACCCCGGAAGTCGCCATCGCCGATTTCGGCCCGTTGCTACTACGCGTAGACAACGCCCTACGGCCCTGGCTGAAAACCTTCATCAGCGCCGTCGACTGCAACAAACACGTCGTCGCCCTGTTCAGCCCTTGGGCATTCGAAGCGCTGGCCGATCATCTGCGAGGCTTCCTCCAGGCGCAATGGAATCAGGGTCGCTCCGAAGGCGTTTTGCGTTACTACGATCCGCGCATGCTGCTGCCGGTCGCCGAAACCCTGACCCCTGCGCAAAGCAACGCCTTCCACGCCGCCGTGATTTCCTGGCACTGGCTCGACCGCGACCAACACCCACAAAGCCTGCCCGGCAACTACGTGCGCCACGCACCGAAACCGGCCAGCGGCCCGGTCATGTTCGACCACCCGCAAGTGGCCAACCTGCTTGCCTGGACAGAGGCTGATGCTTACCGGGTTGATCGCTGCGCCGTGCCGCAGAACTATGGCTTGAGCCGTAATGAGAGCCTTATTCGTCATTTGTATAGAAGCCAATTGGCGGCGAATCAGAAAGGATTGAAAGAGCCGGAGGAGCGGGAGCCGTTTATTGAACAGTGGTTGGTGGAGAACTCGCCGTTTGTGATTGATGAGCCGCCGAAGGCGTTGATTTGATGGGGGTGAGTGCTCGTAGCCCGACGGGATTTTCAGGGAAGGTGATGTTTTCCTGGCTGGTTCGTGAGTGGATTAAACCCGGATCTCCGGGTGTTTTATTAATTGCCCGATGAACATGGAGGAACCGAAGGTATGTCAGTATTAACAGGTGTTATTAAGTCAGTTCGCTGCTGCGCGACGTTGATGGTAGAGCTGTTTGTAGGAAGGCAGTATTTAGATCGGAAAAATATTAACTCTAATAGGCCTGGAAAATTATTAATCCTATCAGTCGGAATGCTTTGCGTAAGCGCGTGCAACGCTGGTCCGGAAATGGTGTCTGCACCGGTTACTGGTTATAACCATACGTCCGCAGAAATTATAAGATTTAGTATTAACGGTGCCGGTGGTCCACGGATTCCAGCAAATCAAGGTGGAGGTGAAGTTTGCTGTGGCGCACTACCCGTTCAGTGGAATCCTGGAATTAGAGCGATTATCGAGTGGGACAAAGATCCAAAGCCATACCAATCCCTCAAACGTGATCAGTATGGGCAAATTGTTAAAGAGGCTGCAGTTCGTCACTCCTCTGGTTACTCTCACCATACAGCTACGGTTGAGATTCCCAAGTACGCCGAAAAACTATGTGCGTTACAGGTTCACTTTCTTCCCTGCGACCAGGTAAAAGTATCCACGACTTGCTTCACACCCGGCAATCCAAATTATCCAGATAGAGCGTACTTTCAAGCTAAGGAGCCGACCTCATGTTCGAATCATTGATGGCAGATGGTGCTCCTCCGCCGGAGGGAGCACTAATTGCCCCAAGCTTTCCTCTTACGCGTCGGTTGCCAAATGATCCGGGACAGTTGTCGAAGAACATACAACAGCAGAAAAAAGACGAAAGAGTATTTGGTAATAATCAACGCAAGCTTGCTCAAACTAAGGGGCAGGCAAATAGCGGGGTGCCTTGCTGTAAAACATTACATATCACATTGGCTTTTGATGGCACCAATAACAACGATCAAGCAGACGGCTCGTCAACGCCCAATTCTCGAAGCAATATCGCTCGGCTTTTTCACGCAAGTTTGGGGGCAAACCCTGATACGCAGAGTGAGGGATTTCTAAAATATTATTGTCCCGGTGTCGGGACAGTTTTTCCTGATGTCGACGAATACACTCCAGATCAAAATGGCCTTGTTGGAGCTAGCGGGGGCGAAAACCGTATTAATTGGGCTCTGACGAGGCTGCTTGATGCATTAAAACGAAATTTAGGAGAAGAAAGGTTAGATATCGTTGAAGCGAAAACGATGTTAAAGGCCATGGCCACTAACTGGTTTGGCAACGTTCTTAGTGCAGGAATACTCCAGAATGGAGAAAAAATGCGCGAAGCAACGTTGCGTCCGGAAATAGAAAAGTTGGAGGGTAAGCTAAAACAGAAGCTCGACGCTGATGAAAAGCCGAACATATTAGCCATGCGACTTTATGTTTATGGGTTCTCTCGAGGAGCCGCAGAAGCTAGGACTTTCGTTAATTGGTTACAGGCACTGGTTCGCTGTAAAGGGGCGAGTGGCGAAGTTGAGTATCGCTTCGCCGGACTGCCGATTTCCGTAAACTTTCTAGGTGTATTTGATACCGTTGCGGCGGTTGGTCTTGCCGACAGTGCTCCATTTGCGGCAGGGCATATGGACTGGGCTGATGGGACCATGCGATTACCTGATGAGGCTGCATCCATTTGCCAGAACACGGCGTTGCCCGAAGACTGTTCTTTTCTAAAACGTTGTGTTCATCTTGTTTCTGGCCATGAACAGCGAGCAAGTTTTCCACTGGATTCTATCCGACGGCGCCCCAAATCGCCTGATGGTAACCGTGACAAAAGTAAAGCATCAGGTTATCGGCAAGGAACGGCCGAATACATATACCCAGGCGTTCACTCGGATGTAGGTGGGGGGTATTCTCCGAACGATCAGGGTAAGGCCACAGCCGGCTCCGATCATGTGTTGTCGCAAATTTCTTTACAGCACATGTATGCGGAGGCATTCATGGCAGGTGCGCCATTATTGGTGCCGGAGCCAGCGGTGCAAAAAGAGGTTCACGACCAATGGAGAGCAATGAGTGCGGATCTTGAACTTGAATTTTCAGTCTCTGAAACTCTCATTAAACGCTTCAATGCCTGGCAAGCACAGGGCCAAAGTGGGCCATTAGAAGAAATGATGAAGCGTGAGCACGCTCTCATTACTGCTTGGCGAATTGATCGATATGCCGGCGGTGTAGAAAAACAATCGTTCTTTAAAAATGCTGCTCCGGATATGCCTAAAGCCAAAATAGATGCTTGGCAGGCCATCGAAAAACGTAACAATGCCGATGTAACCGCCGCTTCCGAGGGGCTCCCTAAGCCGGTTTACACTGAAGCTCAAGAGAAAGAGCATCAACTGAATATACAAATTGTTGGTGGGCAGGAAAAAGTCGACAAGATGCGCGGGGAGAAGGTATTCGAACCACCTTTGGACCATAGACAACTGAGTGGAGCGGCGGCTGAGTTTCGTCATGACTACCGACAAGAATGGGGCATGGTAGACGATGGCCTTACCATTGGTGGCGTCGCCGATATGTTGCTGGGCGGCACGGTCTACCTGATCAACGAGGAAGACGAAGCCGAGGAATATGCATACCTTCATACAGAGGGAACCAAGCGCTACAACAAGATGTTCAGTGCGCCTAATAAGCCTAGGCAGGGAGAAGAGGACCTCGTGGCGTTGTTCGATGAACAGGTTCATGACTCTCGAGCCTGGTTCATGAACTTTTCTGCCATTGGCCCACGTGAACCCTTTACTGACTATTTCCGCATTCGACTGGTCCATTTCGATAACGAATCGAACAAGCAATTGTCCCTTCTGGTTAGCGCCGGGCGAGTGATCGGACTTGGTATTGCCCTGGCGAGCGTCGGGCTCAGTATCAAGAAAAAAGATCCGCGTATGTTGCTAGGCCTGTTCTTGCCATCCTTGGCTCGTCCTGTTCTGAGTGGAAAAGTAGGTCTGCCGGAAATCAGCGCTTTCGACCCGCTTACTGGCATTGCGCTTCCAGTAGCAAGCAATCTGGATGCTCTGCGAGCGTTCACTAAAACTCCGGGCGATATGGTGGCCAAAGTCGCAGCCTTGCCACCGCTGAAGCCATTGACTGCAGCCACCGCTAACACCCCGGCGCTGCAGAAAATTCTGGTAGCCCATCAGGCGCTTGAAGCAGTGGAAGCTGCTCGCAAGAAGGACGCTGGTGCTTTGGCCAGTATGGTGGCCAAAGCGGCTAACGATGAGGACAAGCCCGGTGGCTGGCTCGACTTGGTGGCCGATCAGGCCAGTAACTTGAAATCGTCTGAAAAGAACGTGTAACTGCAAAACGATAAAAAGGGCGACTCTGAAATGAGCCGCCCATTTTTTCGTGCGCTACGGGTGAAAAGGGGTGAAAAGGGGACGGGTGAAAAGGTGACGGGTGAAAAGGGGACGGATTTATTTATGATGATGCGGTCTCCAATAAATAAATCCGTCCCCTTTTCCCGTCCCCTTTTCCCTTTCGCGTCTTCGAAGTATGAAGAGGCTTTGGGAAAATGATTCTCAAACAGTTGGGGTGGCGACAAGGCGTGAAAAAGAAGCGGTCTACTTTGAGGAGGCATTAAAATGCAGTTGCTGGAAGTAATTAATAAGACGTTTGTTGCTGCCTCCATTTTCTCCGTCTCAATGGGTTTTGCGTTGGCGGATACTAAGTGTAATTCTGCGAATTTAACGAATCCTGACATTATTATCTGTTCTCAGGCAGCTTTTGCCAAAGTTGATAAGGTGCTTAATGAGCAGTATAAGGCACTATCATCCGAACTAGATCCATCGTTAAGGCCTGAGTTGCTAGCTGCTCAGAAAAGCTGGATTAAGTTGAAAGAAGGCTACTGCAAGGATGAGGGGGATGGAGCTGCAGAGTCTCCTATAGACAGTCTTTCCTGTATAAAACAGTTTACGAGTTTTCGGTTGAGTGAACTCGTGTATCTCCGCACTGGCGTTATTGGAGATGGCTTTTATAAAGCGGTCTCAGTGGTTAATGAGAAAGCTACCGCGATGAATTATCCTAGGGCTATTGAGCTCGTGGGCGGAGATGCAGACTTTGGCACGTCTTGGAAAGAGTATGCGGAAAAAAATTGCGCCATGACCCAGAAATTATATGGAGAGCTCCATGAGAGATGTTTGGCAAGAATGCGATTTCAGATGCCAATCTACTAGTTGAATATTAGAGGCCTAGCTTCGACAGGCTTGTTTAAAGAAAAGTGGGGAAATTTTATTTAAGGTAGGTTGGCTATCGGTAAATAAAGTTGTCACTTTTTCACGGTCAATTTTTTGTGCCGTCAGGGCCGTATTCATGAATAGGGAGGTATGTTGAAAAGACTTTTCTTGGCGGCGTTATTGTTGGTTTCTTTGCCTGCGGTTGCAGAGCCGATGTTCCCGTCACTCAAGTCCTGCACGCAAGCCGGTAGCAATTGCGCATTGGTGTTGGATGCTAACAACTATCTGGTGGATGCCGATTCCGGTGACAAGCTATCCGACACGGCAGAGTCGGTCGGGGCCATGAATTCTTTCGAGCTGTATCGCGATGGTGATCGGTACATTTTGGAAAACGAGAATTTCTCCCAAGCGAAGTCTCGTCGCTGGGTGGTTTTTGACTATGACAGTGGAAGAGTAGCGCTTGAGGGCGCATATGTTTTCTCGATAGATATCAATCCGAGTACGGGGCCGTATTGGCACGGCTACGACTGCCGCGCCGATGCCAAGCTGTTTGCCCGACCTTCAGTTGATTCGTTCAGTGATGCCGCTTTGCAGGAGTTATGCGGTGATGCGGAGGGTTTGGTTGTCTCTGGGCAGGACTCTGGCGTGACCGTGCCCACCAAAGGGTTGACTGTCAGTGTTCCCGTTTACAACGCTCGTAACCGTGATGGTTTCGCGACTTACCTGTTTGTTGGAAGCGAGGAACCGGATCTTTCGAAGTTGGCTTGTCTAACCAATTGTGTCTCCGGCGCACAACTGCAAGAGCAAGTTCCGGTAAAGAGTCCGTCCTTGAATGACGAGCCGAATGAAACGTTGTGCTCCGCAGACGAAGATATTTATTTCAGTTGTCCATTGACGGGAGGAAAGACGGTTTCCGTTTGTGCGCAGGGAAACAACAAGCCCGCTGCCGGTTCTGTTCAGTACCGTTACGGCGTTCCGGGAAAAATAGAAATGCTCTTCCCGCAGAAAAGTGCACCTCCCAAGGGCAAGTTTTTCGTGGTGAATGCGTCGGAAGGTAGCGTCAACCTGGACATCATCAAGTTCAAAAAGGGGCCCTATACCTACCTCGTTAACCAAGCCTTCGTGAGTAATCTGACAGTTCTCAAGGATGACAAGGTTATATTCCGGCAGTCCTGTGGCGCGAGCAGCTATGCCTTCGTAAGTCGGTCCGCAAGGCAAGGAATAGAAGCGCAGCCTAAAAGTGCTGAAGACTTTCGCTAGTTAAGATAGCTTGGAAAAGGAACGCAGAAAGGGGACTCAACGTCCCCTTTTTCTATTCGCGGTTTCGTTACACCTTCGTCCGAGGCACCGCCGGATTCGGCGTATCAATATGATCCAACGCTCGCTCCACCAACAACCGAACCCCATCCGACATTCTGCTGATCGCCAGTGCTACGGAGCGCGGCGTGCCTTCGACATCGTCGGCCAGGTTGGCGGCGATGGCGCTGATGGATAGCAGGTCTTCCGAGGCGTTGGCCAGGAGGGCTTCGGTGTCGATGTCGGGGGAGACGGTGAAGAGGTTGCCTTTGCGCTGCTTGGGTTTTTCGCTGGGCGGTGGGGCGAAATGGTGGTTGAGGGCGCGTTCGGCGGCTTCGTGGAGTTTCTTCGAATCGAGGGATTCGTAGGGGGATGTGTCTTCGTGTTCTGGTGGATTTGGTGTTGGCTTGATCATAGGAGTAAATACCGAGATTAAGGAGCTTTACACCGTTTCGCTTGCTTCGAAAGAGGTGGCAGCTGTGCATAGGTGTGCAAGACCGACTGGGGGTGTCAGAAATTTTGTGTTCGGGCATAACATGAGTAAGAGGTGCATGTATGCCAACCA
>NZ_MOBK01000361.1 GCF_003732265.1 Pseudomonas brassicacearum | reverse complement strand
CGCATCGATGCTCGCCAGCGTGAGCTGATGGAGCAAGAGCGGATGATCAAGGACATGATGGGCTGATCGTTACCCACCGGGACAAAAGCTTCAGGCATAAAAAAACCGCCTCTTTCGAGGCGGTTTCTTTTTTACCCTGCCGCTGGATTATTCAGCCAGTTTGAAGGTGATGAAGCTGGCGCGACCTTGACGCAGAACACGCATCGACACCGAACGATTCTTCGGCAGCGCTTTGGCGATCTCGCCGAACTCCTTGCTGGAGCCGATGGCCTGGTTGTTCAGGTGCGTGATCACGTCACCTGGCTGCAGACCGATCAGGGCCGCAGGACCGTCCTGCACTTCCTTGATCACCACACCACCTTTGAGGTCGTAGGTTTTCTTCTGCTCGGCGGTCAGCTCACCCACGGCAACACCGAGACGGTTGCTGGTGGTTTCAGCGCCGGACTTAGGCAGTGCATCCAGTTCTTTGTCTTCGTCCGGGATGGCGCCAACGGTCAGCTCGACGTTCTTGCGCTTGCCTTCACGAATCACTTCCAGATTGGCTTTGGCGCCAGCTTTCAGTTCCCCGACCAGATGTGGCAGGTCCGCAGACATGACGATCGGCTGGCCGTTCATGCTCAGGATCACGTCGCCGACTTGCAGGCCGCCCTTGGCTGCCGGGCCGTCATCCTGAATCTGGGCAACCAGCGCACCGGCCGGCTTATCCAGACCGAATGACTCGGCGAGATCCTTGTTCACTT
>NZ_MOBK01000360.1 GCF_003732265.1 Pseudomonas brassicacearum | reverse complement strand
CCGAAGAATTACCAATGAGTTATAGCTGCTGATTGCGATTTCGCCCTGACCGTCGGGCGGGCGTCATTATTTTGTCTGATTGAGGACCAGCAGCAGCGCTGCCGTTTGCGCATCCGGCGTGCCGTCGAAGCGCGAAGGCCGGAAGTGCATCTGGAAGGCTGCGAGGACGTGGCGCGTCGCAACGTCCAGTTCGCCGGTTTGCGGCGTGTCATAACCCAAGTGCGCCAGTTGTGCCTGGAACCAGCTGATGCTCGGCAGTTCGCCGCTGTTGACCAGCATTTGCTGACGCGCAACCGCCTGTTCGTTCGGCCATA
>NZ_MOBK01000359.1 GCF_003732265.1 Pseudomonas brassicacearum | reverse complement strand
CGCGCAACTGGGTTTCACGGGTAAACGTGGTGGTCACGACGAAAAACAGCAGCAGAATGAACACCACGTCGATCAGCGACGCGAGGTTGATATCGATGGTTTCCCGAGGCTTGCGACGGAATTTCACACCCGGCCCTCGGCCAGATCGACGTCACGGTCGCCCTGCACCACTTCAACCAGTTTGATCGCTTCCTGTTCCATGCCGACCACCAGCTCATCGATGCGGCGTTGCAGGAACCGGTGGAAGAACACCGCCGGAATACCGACCATCAGGCCCGCAGCGGTGGTGATCAGCGCTTT
>NZ_MOBK01000358.1 GCF_003732265.1 Pseudomonas brassicacearum | reverse complement strand
AAAAGCGTCCGCGGCGAAGAAGGCGGTTTGTGCCTTGGCAAACAGAAAACCCTGCACCTACCGAGAGCCGCACTCCAGGGCAAAACTCAATTGAGCTTCTGTTTCCACGCCTTCGGCAATGATCCAGCAACCGGTTTTCGCGGCCATCTGGGCTAGCGCCTTCACCACATCGCTGCTCGGACCGCCCAACGCCGCCGCCTGGAACAATCGCATGTCGAGCTTGAGGATGTCCGGCTGCAGGGCCAGTACGCGAGCGAGTTGAGAATAACCGGCACCGAAATCATCAATGGCGATTCGT
>NZ_MOBK01000357.1 GCF_003732265.1 Pseudomonas brassicacearum | reverse complement strand
ATTCGCTGGTGGATTACGACCGTTTACTGGTCTGTGCCGACTTCGACTCTTACTGGGACGCGCAGATGCGCGTCGAGGCCCACTGGCATGATTCCAAGGAATGGTGGCGCTCGGCGGTGTTGAACACGTCGCGGATGGGGTGGTTCTCCTCGGACCGGACCATTCGTGAGTACGCCACGGATATCTGGAAGGCACTGGAGTAACTTTTCGCAATAATTGCGTGCAAGGCCCGACGGTTGTTGGGCCTGGCCGTTATACTACGCACCGGTTACGCCGGGTTGCATGCATTGGCAATCCAT
>NZ_MOBK01000356.1 GCF_003732265.1 Pseudomonas brassicacearum | reverse complement strand
GAGGAAGTCGAACTTCACCAGACCGGCCGCTTCAACGTCGTCCTTGTCGAACTGGGTTACCAGACCGTCACCGGCCTCGTCGCAATAGATCGGCGAGAAGTCAGTCAGTTTGGTCGGTGCGATAACCACACCACCGGCGTGTTTACCGACGTTACGCACCACGCCTTCGAGCTTGCGCGCCATCTCCCAGATTTCCGCAGCCTCTTCATCAACTTTGACGAAGTCACGGAGGATCTCTTCCTGCTCGTAGGCTTTCTCGAGGGTCATGCCGACTTCGAACGGAATCATCTTCGACAGACGATCGGCCAGACCGTAAGACTTGCCCTGTACCCGCGCCACGTCGCGCACCACAGCCTTGGCGGCCATGGAACCGAAAGTGATGATCTGGCTTACCGCGTTGCGGCCGTACTTCTCGGCCACGTAGTCGATCACACGGTCACGACCGTCCATGCAGAAGTCGACGTCGAAATCGGGCATCGATACCCGTTCCGGGTTAAGGAAACGTTCGAACAGCAGGTCGTATTCCAGCGGGTCGAGGTCGGTGATCTTCTGCACGTAGGCCACCAGCGATCCGGCACCCGACCCACGGCCGGGACCTACCGGTACGCCGTTGTTCT
>NZ_MOBK01000355.1 GCF_003732265.1 Pseudomonas brassicacearum | reverse complement strand
CACTGAAGCGCGCAAGGCTGAGCTGGAAAAGGCTGAAGCCGCGCTGCTGGCCGCCGAAGCCAAGCCGAAAGCCAAGGTGATCGATCCCGCCGCCGAGAGCACTACGGTTGCATTGAATATCACCGATAGCCGCAAACTTCGTCGACAACTGGATGCGATCGCCGCTGATGTGGTGAATTATGAGTGTGGGGTGACCATTCAGGCGCCACGCACGAATGACTATCCGTGGTTGGCGACGTTGCTGACCAAGCGGGTCAAGAAATTGAATCCGGACTTTGATCTGAAGATTGTGAAGCAGACCGTGCGCACCGTGCCTGCGCAGATGGTTCTGAGCCCGCGTAAACCTTAAAAAGCATCGCGAGCAGGCTCACTCCTACATTTGATCTCGGTGTGACACCCATTCTGTGTTCACCGAAGATCTCCTGTAGGAGTGAGCCTGCTCGCGATAGCGTCCTGCCAGTCAGCAAAATCCTTAAGCCGGAATGGCCTTCGCCTTAGGCTCCCGATCCCAAACCCGATGCTGCCCGATCGCCGCGAAGAATGGTTTGGTCAGCGCCGGTACATCCTTGCCTTGCAACAACCCGGCATCCGCTTCCAG
>NZ_MOBK01000354.1 GCF_003732265.1 Pseudomonas brassicacearum | reverse complement strand
ACGAACGGCGCTGCGAGGTCTTCTGCTGCTGGATCTTGCGCAGCATGCGTTCGATCAGGTCGCTGGCCAGTTTCAGGTTGATCGCCAGTTCAATGATCTCGGCCCAGCGCCGGCTGTCGTGCTCGCCGAGGTCTTCACGGGGCATTTGCGCCAGGTACAGCTTGATTGCGCTGTACAGCGCTTCGACGTCATCGGTCAGCCGACGCATTTCCTGGGTGACGGCGGTCTGCTTGCCGCGCAACACATCGAGCGTCGCATCAAGCATGTTGTCGAGCAGATCGCCCATGCGCAGGGTTTCCCGCGCGGCGTTGGCCAGCGCCAGGCTCGGCGTGACCAGCGCCGTCGCGTCGAGGTGACGCGGTTTGGCGGTGCCGTTGACCTCCGGCCGCTCCGGCAGTAGCCACGCACACAGGCGCGCCATCGGCCCGACGCTTGGCAGCAGAATCAGGCAGCGCGCGGTGTTGTAGAGCAAGTGGAAGCCGATGACCATTTCCTGCGGGCTGAAATCGAGGCTGTCGATCCAGTGCACCAGCGGGTCGAGCACCGGGATGATCAGCAGCAGGCCGATCAGTTTGTACAGCAGACTGCCCAGCGCCACTTGCCGGCCAGCGGCGTTCTGCATGCTGGTGCTCATAAAGGAGA
>NZ_MOBK01000037.1 GCF_003732265.1 Pseudomonas brassicacearum | reverse complement strand
CTCGGCTCATCAGTTCGCGGGTTTGCGCCAGGCGCGGTGGCACCGATCCATTGATCGAAGGCTGCGTACTCATCGTGTCTCCTGCTAATCGCTTCAGCTTATTGTTGAGTGCCGATCTGAGTCGGCGCTTTAAGGCGCTACTGCCAGAATGCCGGGGCACTGGCGCAGGCCGCTTTGATCAGTTCTGCCGCTTGGTCGATGTCTTGCTCGGTGGTGAACCGGCCGAGACTCAAGCGGATCGTGCGACTCGCCGAGCGGGCTTCATGCCCCAGGGCCAGCAGCACGTGGGATGGAA
>NZ_MOBK01000353.1 GCF_003732265.1 Pseudomonas brassicacearum | reverse complement strand
GGTGTGCGCGCGCCCTTCAACCACAGGCTCGCCCCAACCGGTCACGCCCTCGTCGGTTTCGATCTTGAGGAAGCACCAGCGCGGCGGCACGATGAAGGTGGTGAGTTTGGTGATTTTCATCTCTGCTCTCTTTTGTAAATGCAGCTCTTATTAGATGCAGCGCACGCAGCGCCAAAAAATTCTTAACGAAGCGCCTTCCACGCGGCCACGTAGGCCTTGGCGTTCACTGCCACCTGCTCCGCCGTCATGCCCGGCTTAAACAGACCGGAACCGAGACC
>NZ_MOBK01000352.1 GCF_003732265.1 Pseudomonas brassicacearum | reverse complement strand
CGCGGAATCGTTACAACAACCATGTAAAACTGCTTGGTGCGAACCTTTCAGATTATTGCCAGAAAAATTTTGTTCCCCGCCCGAATTACTCCACCAGCGGAGCAACACCGCTTCTAAGAAACTATTAATGAGCACAACAAAAAAATGAACATCCTCCGGGCATTTCGCTCGCTACTTATCCTGGCCTTTATTTGCTCTCCGACTTTGAGCGCGGAAACGCATGCCTCCAACTCAGAAAACCAGACAGCCACAAAACAAAGCCGTGGGATCGTCCTGTACAACCAACTAAAAATCGACAATGCCATTCCGCAACTAGAAAAGGAAGCAAAATCCGGC
>NZ_MOBK01000351.1 GCF_003732265.1 Pseudomonas brassicacearum | reverse complement strand
AGACGTGATCTTCAACCGCGTGCGCTCGACCAGTTTCATCGCCGCGCTGCCGGATGCGCAGCGGGCGAAGGTTGATGAGCAGATTCGTGCGTTGATTGCCGCCGAGCCTGAGTTACGCGGCAGGGATGTGGTGACAGTGCCTTACGAAACCGCCGCGTTCGTTGCCGTAAAAAAGGGCTGAATGCCACGACATTCCAGTGTAGGAGTGAGCCTGCTCGCGATAGCGGAGTGTCAGTCACCTCATTTTTGGCTGACACTCCGCTATCGCGAGCAGGCTC
>NZ_MOBK01000350.1 GCF_003732265.1 Pseudomonas brassicacearum | reverse complement strand
GGCGCGATCAACGCCAACCACGCGCTGCTGGCCAAACGCGCCGGTTTCAAGGCGATCTACCTGTCCGGTGGTGGGGTGGCCGCAGGCTCGCTCGGCGTGCCGGATCTGGGCATCACCGGTCTGGATGACGTGCTGACCGACGTACGCCGCATCACCGATGTTTGCGATCTGCCGCTGCTGGTCGACGTCGACACCGGTTTTGGCTCGTCGGCGTTCAACGTCGCGCGCACGGTCAAATCGATGATCAAGTTCGGCGCGGCGGCGATTCACATCGAGGATCAGGTCGGCGCCAAGCGCTGTGGCCACCGTCCTAATAAAGAGATCGTCAGCCAGCCGGAAATGGTCGACCGCATCAAAGCCGCCGTTGATGCCCGTACTGACGACAGCTTCGTGATCATGGCGCGCACCGATGCGCTGGCGGTGGAAGGTCTGGAATCGGCACTCGATCGCGCTGCCGCGTGCATTGAGGCCGGTGCGGACATGATTT
>NZ_MOBK01000349.1 GCF_003732265.1 Pseudomonas brassicacearum | reverse complement strand
TCATCACCGCATGCACCACCCAAGGCGATGGCAGCGTAGATCGAGCGCCACCCTTTGGGCTTCCCTGCTCCGACATGCCCAACACAACAGGGCGGTAGCTCCCTATCTCTGCTCAGCCGCAATCGGGACGAGAGACTTCCAGAGCGCAATTGGCAATCCGCAAGTCGATACCCAATGCCTGGGAAGAGAGACAGCCAACATCCATTCCTCGTCGCCCGCCGGTGGCTGTTTTAGGTCGCCCTGCAACGAAGCCGGAGGCGGTCAGTGGTGCCGAGCAAAGGGGAGTGCCCTGCCCGCCGGATCCTTATTCACTGCCGGCCCTTTCTCTC
>NZ_MOBK01000348.1 GCF_003732265.1 Pseudomonas brassicacearum | reverse complement strand
GGATTCCACACCACCAGGTAACCTTAGCGGCCGATACGCAGGCACAGATCCCCGGCGTTGTACGCGATCTTCAAGTCCTGTTCGTCGAGCCCCGCGACCTCCTCGAAGACCGACTTGCGAACCATCAGGCAGTCACCGCCGACGGCGCTCAGATCCTGCACCGCCTGCAGTCGGAACATATAGCCCTCCGACTGCATCGGTTGCCCCAGGAACGGCAGCCCGGCCGGCCCCTGCAAACCGAGAATCAGGCCGGCATGCAAGATCCCGCCGTCCGGATCGAACAACTTGGCGCCGACCACTCCGACTTCCGGGCGCTGCGCATGATTGAGCAATTCGTCGAGCCAATCGGCTTGAGTGATCACCGCAAAAGCGTTGAACAGCAACACATCCTCGCC
>NZ_MOBK01000347.1 GCF_003732265.1 Pseudomonas brassicacearum | reverse complement strand
AAATGTCCACACGTCAGAGCGGTACCGTCAAGTGGTTTAACGACGAGAAAGGTTTTGGTTTTATCACTCCAGAAAGCGGTCCGGATCTGTTCGTGCATTTCCGCGCCATTCAGGGCAACGGCTTCAAAAGCCTGAAAGAAGGCCAGAAAGTGACCTTCGTTGCTGTGCAAGGCCAGAAAGGCATGCAGGCTGGCGAAGTACAAGCAGAAGCCTGATTTCTGTTACGAAAAAGCCCCTGATATTGATATCAGGGGCTTTTTTGTGCGCGCGAATCCGTAAAATGGCGCTTCATTTTGCGTCCAGAGGCTGCCATGTCGAAAAACCTGCTCACGCCCCAAGGGGATTTCCCTCCGGTAGGCCTTGGCCGTCGCTTGGCAGCGATGTTCTACGACTTTCTGCTGTGCACCGCGCTGCTGATCGTCACGGGTGGCATCTACAAGATGATCCAGGCAACGATCATCGGCGA
>NZ_MOBK01000036.1:346-646 GCF_003732265.1 Pseudomonas brassicacearum | reverse complement strand
AGCTCTTCATCCCGCAGCTCACGACGCAAGATCTTGCCGACGTTGGTGGTCGGCAGCGCATCGCGGAACTCCACCGAGCGCGGTACCTTGTAGCCGGTGACGTTGGCGCGCATGTGCTCCATCACCGTTTCCTTGGTCAGGGTCACGCCCGGCTTGGCAACGATGAAAATCTTGATCGCCTCCCCCGACTTCTCGTCCGGCACGCCGATGGCCGCGCACTGCAACACGCCCGGCAAGGTCGCCAGCACGTCTTCCAGTTCGTTCGGGTAACCGTTGAAACCGGAGACCAGAATCATGTCT
>NZ_MOBK01000036.1:0-299 GCF_003732265.1 Pseudomonas brassicacearum | reverse complement strand
CTGCCAGTAGCCCTTCATCACTTGCGGGCCCTTGACGCACAGCTCGCCGATTTCACCCAGCGGCTGCTCGACGCCGGCATCGTCGATGACTTTGCACAGGGTCGATGGCACCGGAATACCGATGGTGCCGATCTGGATGTTCTGGATCGGGTTGACCGTGGCCACCGGACTGGTTTCGGTCATGCCGTAACCTTCGCAGATGGCGCAACCGGTGACCGCTTTCCAGCGCTCGGCAGCGGCCAGTTGCAGGGCCATGCCGCCGGACAAGGTGACTTTCAGCGCCGAGAAATCCAGCTTGC
>NZ_MOBK01000346.1 GCF_003732265.1 Pseudomonas brassicacearum | reverse complement strand
TCAGGACGATATAGCCAACAGTCCGTACTTGATAATTGCCGGGGTAGTCAATGAACTTGCCTCGACACGCACCGCCTACCTGAAGCAGGTCGAAAAGCTCAGCGCAGACGCCACCGCGCATTTCGCCGAACTTGCCCCGCTGCCAGCCCGCGCCGAAGTTACGCCCGTCGGCGACGACCTGTCGTTTGCCCGGTTACTGACCAGCGACGCCGTCAAAGGAAAAAACCTGGTGATCGGCGCCCAGCCCGGTTCGATCGCCAGCAAACAACTGCTGATCGATGGTGTGGAC
>NZ_MOBK01000345.1 GCF_003732265.1 Pseudomonas brassicacearum | reverse complement strand
GGCTTGGCAGTAAAGGGTTGAAGCGATCGTCGAAGATCTGCCCGACCTGCAGTGGTCGCGGAATCAGACGTTCGCTGGCAAACAGGTCGGCCAGATGCTGTTGCGAGGCGATGACCGAGGATTCGATCGGCACATAGCGAAGAGCTTGATGCGCGAGCATTTCTTGCACCAGCGCCACGGGGAGTCGGGTGGTTTGCGCGAAAACTTCGGCCCATTCTTCAGGGTGTGCCGTGGCCCAGGCTTGAGCGCGGGCCAGCCTGGCGAGCAAATCGCCCAACGGCCCTGCCCGCTGCGGATCACTCAGTGCCTGCAGGCTGGCGACGGTGAAATTCAGCCCGGTTTCCGGCCAGGCGCTGCCATCGACCAGAACCCGTGCACCGCGCGATGTCGCCTGGCCGACGAAGGGATACCACACCGCCCAGGCATCAAGCTTGCCGCTGGCAAACGCATTCTGTGCGTCCACCGGACTGACGTAAGCGATGTTCACATC
>NZ_MOBK01000344.1 GCF_003732265.1 Pseudomonas brassicacearum | reverse complement strand
GAGAATCTGTGCAGTGTGCCGGCCATGCTCAGCGAAGCTCGACTCCCACGCCTGCACCAGACCCATCTGACCAATTGCAGCGGCCGCCTGGAGCTCGTGCATCGCACTGGGTCGTGCGGTCCAGCCCAAACGACTCATGCCGGCCGCCACCGCCCCGGAGGACACCAGCACCAATTCGACGCCAGCCTCATGCAAGGCCACCATCTGCTCGACCCAGACACCCATTGCCGCGCGATCCAGCCCTTTGCCATCAGCTGTCAGCAAAGCGCTGCCGATCTTCACGACCCAACGCTGC
>NZ_MOBK01000343.1 GCF_003732265.1 Pseudomonas brassicacearum | reverse complement strand
CTGACCCGGGAGCTGCGGGTGCGTTCGGAAGTCGGGATCATTCTGATCACCGGGCGCAACGACGAAATCGACCGCATCGTTGGCCTTGAAGGCGGCGCCGATGACTACGTGATCAAACCGCTCAATCCTCGCTAACTGGTGTCCAGGGCGAAAAACCTGATACGTCGGGTGCGTCACGCGCAAACGCCGCAACCGGCAACCGTCATCGCCAAACCGGTCAAACAGTTCGCTGACTGGGCGCTCGACACCGACCTTCGACGGTTGATCGACCCGGCCGGCAGCGAGACTTTACTGACCC
>NZ_MOBK01000342.1 GCF_003732265.1 Pseudomonas brassicacearum | reverse complement strand
GACCTGGCTGTTCGGCGCCAGTTGCCGAGCAACTTCGGCGTTGGCCGCGGCGTCGTATTGCAGCGGGCCGTCGATCAGCAGTGAGTGCTGTTGTTCGTGGGCGAGCAGGGTGGCCTCGCGGACTTTCTCGACTTCTTCACCGGTGGCCGATTCGCCGCTGGAATAATTGATCATCGCTACGCGCGGAGTGATACCGAACGCCGCTGCCGAGTCGGCGCTTTGCAAAGCAATCTCGGCAAGTTCGGTGGCGCTCGGGTGCGGGTTCATCACGCAGTCGCCGTAAACCAGCACTTCCTCCGGGAAGAGCATGAAGAACACCGATGACACCAGCGTGCAGCCCGGCGCGGTCTTGATCAGCTGCAAGGCCGGGCGGATGGTGTTGGCGGTGGTGTTGATCACGCCGGAAACCAAACCGTCGACTTCATCCAGCGCCAGCATCATGGTGCCGATCACCACGGTGTCTTCCAGCTGCTGCTCGGCCATCGGTGCATTGAGGCTTTTAGTTTTGCGCAGGGCGACCATCGGCTCGACGTAGCGCTCGC
>NZ_MOBK01000341.1 GCF_003732265.1 Pseudomonas brassicacearum | reverse complement strand
TGACTTGATGGATGGCATCGGCGTGGGCGGCGCTCTCTGGCCTCGTGGTTGGCAGCGTTCTCCAGGCGCTGATAGTGATTTGATGGCAGATCCTGCGGGCATAGTGGGTAATATCGGCGGTCAAGCTGGCCTGGCCTATCTTGGCGGCCGTGGCCTTCAGGCTGGCGGCGCTGCCTTGCAATCTCTCGGCGCGGCGCGAGCGGCTATTCCTGGCCTAGAGGCAGGCGGTAAGCTGCTTCAAACAGCTGGGAATGCCGTGATTAACCCTGCGGCCTACCGTCAAGCCGCTGGT
>NZ_MOBK01000340.1 GCF_003732265.1 Pseudomonas brassicacearum | reverse complement strand
GATTGTCTGGTGATGAGTTTGCGGTGCTGTTCGACGCCTATGGCAACCTGTCGAGCCTGGCTCGGGTCGCCACGCGATTGTCGACCAAGCTGCGCTTGCCGTTGACGGTTGATGGTCATGAGCTGGTGGTCAGCGCTTCCATGGGCATCAGCATGCTGCCGGACAACGCCCGGGAGATTTCTGCGCTGGTGAGCCAGTCGAACATGGCCATGCAACACGCCAAGCACCTGGGCGGTAACAATTTCCAGTTCTACACCGACAGCCTGCAGGCCAGCACCCTTGAGCGCTTGCAGCTGGAAAATCAGTTGCGCAAAGCTATCGAGGAAAAGCAGCTGAAGGTGTTTTATCAGCCGAAGCTGTGCTTGCAAACCGGACGGCTGAATGCGGCGGAAGCGCTGGTGCGCTGGGATCACCCGACCATGGGGCGAGTGCCGCCGGGGGATTTCATCGGGCTGGCCGAGGAAACCGGCCTGATTGGGCCAATCGGCGAATTCGTCTTGCGTCAGGCATGCTGGCAGGCCTGCGAGTGGCAGCGTCAGGGGCTGGAGCCGATCCGCGTTTCGGTGAACCTGTCGGTGCATCAATTGCGTCAGGGCAAGCTGGTCAGTCTGGTGCGCCAGGTGCTGGAGGAAACCGGTCTGGCACCGCACTACC
>NZ_MOBK01000339.1 GCF_003732265.1 Pseudomonas brassicacearum | reverse complement strand
CCTTGAGGGCGCGCAGGGGGCAGGTAAGTCGACGGCGATGAGCATTCTCGGTGGTGAGTGGTTCATGGATACGCCGTTTGCCTTGGGCGACAAGGACGGCTTTCAGGCGATCCGGGGGAAGTGGATCGTCGAGCTGGGCGAGCTGGACAGTTTCAACAAGGCCGAGAGCACCAAGGCTAAGCAGTTTTTCTCCGCGTCGACTGACACCTACCGCGAGAGCTACGGACGTCGCACGATGGACGTGCCGCGTCAGTGCGTATTCGTGGGGACGACGAACCAGGACGAGTACCTGAAGGACGCTACCGGTAACCGG
>NZ_MOBK01000338.1 GCF_003732265.1 Pseudomonas brassicacearum | reverse complement strand
GGCGCCAGCCTCGACACGGTCAGCGCCGAGCAGATTCGTGGCGATGGCCTCTACGCCTACACCGCGATCAACGCGCCGCGCGGGCTCGATGAGCGGATCTATCACGTCTGGCAATTCAACGGCAAAGAGGTCGACCGCATCGCCCTCGATATCCATGGCGGGCGCAAGGAAGGCTACCGCGCCTGGACGCACAAGCAGAATTTCCCCGGCAACCCGGCGGGCAAGTGGCAAGTGCGGGTGCTGACCGAAGACGGCCAGGTGATCGGCGTGCTGCGCTTCGAAGTCACGGACAGCACAGCGATCAAAGAAAAGTAACCCGGTTCGTGCTATTACGTTAGTTCGCTTAGCAGACGAACAAGCACGGAGCTTATGACCAGCAGCTCGATCAGCGGTAATGCCCAACTGGACACGTCGATCAGTCCTGCCCGCTTGCGGGTGACGGGGGACTGGACGCTTGCCCATTACGCCGAACTCAAGCAACTGAGTGAAAAGCTCCACGGCCAGTACGATGCCAATACGCCGATCGATCTCAACAGTCTCGGCGCCCTCGACACCGCTGGCGCCTCGTTGCTGGTCGAACTGCTCGGCTCCGAACGCCTCGGTGAATCCGCCGAACACCCCGATTGCACCCTGACCTCCGCCGACCGCGCGCTGCTGCAAAC
>NZ_MOBK01000035.1 GCF_003732265.1 Pseudomonas brassicacearum | reverse complement strand
GGCCGGCTCCACTCGGGGGCCAGCACGTCGATTTCGCATTGCGGGTGGCGCTGTTTGAGACACTGAAACAGTGTCTGCGCCATCACCATGTCACCGACCCAACTGGGCCCAACGATCAGAATATTCATGTGGTTTCCATAAACGAACCGGGGAGGCATTTACGCCTCCCCGCCTCGATAATCATTGAGGGAGCGGCATTGCTGGCGATGGGTCATTACCTTCAACATGACTGTCGACTGTCACTCCGCTATCGCGAGCAGGCGAAGGCCTACAGGGTTTTGCAT
>NZ_MOBK01000337.1 GCF_003732265.1 Pseudomonas brassicacearum | reverse complement strand
AGAGAGCACAACATGGGACTGTTCGATTATAAAAATGCCGATGGCAAAGCGTTGTACAGCGACGCCATCGCACTCACGCTGTATGCCTACACGCCGACCGGCAAACCGTTGCCGGCCACCGCTTGGTCGCCGCTCACAGCGACGGCGCTGGGCTATAAGGGCAAGGTCGGGCCGCAAGGCACGTTCTTCGGCGAGAAGGACGGCTTCACCAGCGCCGAAGCCGAAGTGCTGGGCAAATACGACGCCGCCGGCAAG
>NZ_MOBK01000336.1 GCF_003732265.1 Pseudomonas brassicacearum | reverse complement strand
TGCGCCAACTCGCGTTATCCGGCGACCAGGAATCGCACCTGCGCTCCCAGCCCCATTGCGGGCGTGCGCATGAGCGCGCCTCCATCGCCCGACATTTGCGCAGCCGAGGCCTGACGGTCGACGCCGACAGCGTGTTGATTGTCAGCGGCGCTCAACATGGTCTGGCGGTGACGCTGATGGCGCTGCTGCGACCCGGTGACGTGATCGCGGCGGACGCGCTGACCTACGCGGGTTTCAAAGTGCTGGCCGCCACGCTGCACCTTGAAATCGTGCC
>NZ_MOBK01000335.1 GCF_003732265.1 Pseudomonas brassicacearum | reverse complement strand
GGTCAACCACTCACTGACCTGCAGCGGATAGTCCGGCCGTCCTTTGACGTAGGTGTCGGCGGCGGTTTTGTAGCCGGCAGCGGCTGAGTGATGGACGTGGTCGGTCATGGCAACGCTCCTTACGGCAAAACATCGGATCGACGGCAGACGCTGACGAGCATAGCGCTTGAATTTACGCTGAACTTGAACAGTCACTGATAAAGCAATGAATAAAAATTCACCCTGTTGTGTTCAAAGTGAAACATAAGCCCCTGTGGAGCCTTGCCCATGACTATCCGTTCCGTTATGTTCGCCGCCCCGTTGCTGCTGGTCGCGGCGATGTCCAGCCAGTTGGCCTTGGCCAATGGTGATGAAGAAGCACCGGTGCAGAAACCGGAATGCCCGAAAGGTCAGGTCTGGGACAGCAAAACGCAGAAGTGTGTGATGCAAGTCAGCAAAGCGCTTTCGGATGCTGACCGTACCGATTATGCCTATCGCCTCGCCAAGGCCGGTCGCTATGAAGAAGCTTTGGCACTGCTCGATACACTGACGCAACCGAACACCGCCAAGGCGCTCAACTATCGCGGATACGCCACGCGCAAACTGGGGCGCACCGACGAGGGCATCGGTTATTACCTGCAATCGCTGAAGCTTGATCCGCAGTATGCGCAAGTGCGCGAATATCTCGGCGAAGCCTATGTGATCAAAGGCCGCGTCGATCTGGCGCAGGAACAGTTGCAGCAGATCAAATCGATTTGCGGTATGTCCTGCGAGGAATACCAGGATCTGGCCGAAGCCATCAACGATTCATCGAAAACCTGAGCACTTATAAGGGCCGCCATCATCGTCAACGATCAGGCATTCAGAGCAGAACTCGGACAGCATCTGGCGCGCTTGTGGCGTTACGGTTTGCTGCTGTCGCGCAATCGGCATTTGGCTGAGGATCTGGTGCAGGCCACGTGTGTGCGGGCGCT
>NZ_MOBK01000334.1 GCF_003732265.1 Pseudomonas brassicacearum | reverse complement strand
TGTTGAGCTTGTCGTAATCGCCGCAGAGCATCGCGTACAGACCGCGAATGGTCTGGTGCGTATGCAGCACGTAATCCGGGGTGTTCATGCCGCGCTCGGCCCAGCGGCTGAGGTTGGGCATCAGGTCTTCCTGATAATGGCTGCCGATCGCCTCGCGGTTGGCGCGAATGTAGGCACCGGGAATGCCTTCGAGGGCGATGATCAGCACATTGCGCGCTTGCCCAGGTGCGGCCAACAGTTTCTGCCCGTTGAGGTCGACGTCGGTGAGCCCGGCCATGGCCGGCGCGGGTTCTTCGACATCACCGTCCAGCCATTCCTCGCCCCGAATCTGCAGATCGGCGACTTCGGTGGCCAGCCACTGGTGCGGCAGGTTGTACTGGCGCCATGGATCGGCTTCGCTCGGCCACAGGTTCTGCGCGCCCCAGTGCGCGGCGAACAACACCAGCGGTGCGCTCCACACCGCGCGGGGCAGGGGCGGACGCGGCATG
>NZ_MOBK01000333.1 GCF_003732265.1 Pseudomonas brassicacearum | reverse complement strand
ATGCACGTCACGCAGCATCGAATGCGAGTGGGCCAGCAAGTGGTGAGCGAAGACGATGGGTTGCGCCTGCTACAGGTGGGGAAAGCCCGGGCAGATGCTTTCGATGTGTTGCTCGGCCCGATCAGCCAGGGCCTGTTGCAAGGCAAGCACTTCGACGGCCAGGGTGCGGACGTGATCACGCAGGAACCGGCGCAGGTCGTTGGCGGTCTGGTCGTTACGTGAACGGCCGGCGCGCAGCTTGCCGCCAAAGGCGCCGAGGCGTTCGGTCAGCAGGCGCTCGATGAAGGTGT
>NZ_MOBK01000332.1 GCF_003732265.1 Pseudomonas brassicacearum | reverse complement strand
TGGGTCTGGAAGAGATTCTGGCCAAACTCGACACTGGCGCGATCGAGCGTCAGGCCGAGAAAATCAGCGCCAAAGAAGCCTTCGACGTGTTGGTCGTGGGTGGTGGCCCGGCCGGTGCTTCGGCAGCGATTTACGCTGCACGTAAAGGCATTCGCACCGGTGTTGCGGCTGAGCGTTTCGGCGGGCAGGTGCTCGACACCATGGCCATCGAGAACTTCATTTCCGTACAGGAAACCGAAGGGCCGAAACTGGCCACAGCGCTGGAAGAACACGTCAAGCAGTACGACGTCGACATCATGAAC
>NZ_MOBK01000331.1 GCF_003732265.1 Pseudomonas brassicacearum | reverse complement strand
TTGCTGTTGACCCAGGTTCAGGGCTTCGGCCATGGCGGTGGTCATGTCGATGAACGAGGCTTCGCCGCTTTCGACGAAGTAGAAAGTACCCGGAACGTTCTTGGTCAGTGCCAGCAGATACAGGGCGACGACGTCTTCGATGTGCACGTTGGACCAGATGTTCTGGCCGGTACCGACGTGGCGCACCACGCCACTTTTGCGTGCTTGCTTGAGCAGACGCGGCAATTGCACGCTGTCGCGGTTGACGCCTAGGCTGTG
>NZ_MOBK01000330.1 GCF_003732265.1 Pseudomonas brassicacearum | reverse complement strand
TCTGGCCGAAGTGTTGAAAGTCGCCAATCCTGCCTGGGAGAAGGGCAAGAATCCTGCTACTCGGGCTTTCCAGGGATTGCGCATCCACGTTAACAACGAACTGGGTGATCTCGAGGCCGGCCTTGAAGCGGCGCTGGAGTCGCTGGAAGTGGGTGGTCGCCTGGTGGTGATCAGCTTCCACTCCCTGGAAGATCGCATCGTCAAATTGTTCATGCGACGCCTGGTGAAGGGCGAGTCCGACAATCTGCCGCGCAACCTGCCGGTACGTTTCGAAGCCTTCGTGCCGAAAATCAAGATTCATGGC
>NZ_MOBK01000329.1 GCF_003732265.1 Pseudomonas brassicacearum | reverse complement strand
TCGGTGTTGCGCTTTTGCAGCGGCTCTTGCGCCGGCATCAGGTTTTCAAACAGCGGATCGAGCGGCAGAAACAGGCGCAGATCGCCCTTGTGCGTGACTTTTTCCGCTGGCGTAGTGACGAAGCGTTGCGGCTCGCCGCTGAGCGGGAACTTGTCGGCGATGGTTTTCGCCAGGGTGTTCGCGGCGATCTCGGCGCCCTCAGGTGTCCAGTGGGTGTCGGTGCGCAGGAACACTTGCTGACCGTTCTGCTTGGCTTGTTGTAATGGCTTGAGCAGGTCCGGGGCGAGGATCTTGTCGGC
>NZ_MOBK01000328.1 GCF_003732265.1 Pseudomonas brassicacearum | reverse complement strand
GACGCACTGTCGCCATCGACGTAACCGTAGGATTGCTCCAGTGCGATGCTCGCGGAAATCGCCAGCGGGAATTCCTGAGCGTAACGGCTGCCCAGATACCCGGTGAGGATCATCACGCCTTTGGAGTGAATCGGCTGCCCAAGGTTGACCTCACGCTCGATGTCGACGATGCCGCTGCCGCCCGGATACACCGTGGCGGAAATCCGCGCCGGCACACCAAACGCCGAGTCGCCGACCTCGAGCACGGTCAGACCGTTGCACTTGCCGACCGCCGCGCCATCGGTGTCGATCAGGATGATCCCGGCGAGCATGTCGTCGAGAATTCGCGCCGACACCCGCCCGGTGCGCGTGGCTTTGGCTTTCAGCGCACGTTCGATGTGCCCGGCATCGGTCATTTCATCGCCGGCCAAGTGACGGATGAAATCCGCTTCGCTGACCAACTGGAACAGATCGCCAATTCGCGCCGACAAACGCCCTTGGTGTTCGGCCAGACGTGCGCTGTAAGTCGCCAGGCGCGCTACTGCGTCGGCAGTCAGCGGCGCCATGCCTTCTTCCGAAGTCCGTGTTTTCAACAGCTGGGC
>NZ_MOBK01000034.1 GCF_003732265.1 Pseudomonas brassicacearum | reverse complement strand
ATTTCTGGCTATGGCCAGACCGGCCCGTACCGCGATCGCCCTGGTTTCGGCGCGATCGGCGAGGCCATGGGCGGCATTCGTTACACCACTGGCACCCCCGGTTCACCACCGGCACGGGTCGGCGTCAGCCTCGGCGATTCGCTGGCCTCGCTGCACGCGGTGATCGGCGCGTTGATGGCGCTGCTGCGGGTCAAGACCGGGCAGGGCGGCGGGCAGATCGTCGACGTGTCGCTGGCCGAAAGTGTGTTCAACGTCATGGAAAGCCTGGTGCCGGAGTACGACATGCTTGGCCATGTCCGTGAGCGCAGTGGCGGCGCCTTGCCGGGCATCGCACCGTCGAACACTTATCTCACGGCGGATGGCGCTTACGTGGTGATCGCCGGCAACAGCGACCCGATCTACAATCGTCTGATGCAAACCATTGGCCGTGATGACCTGGCGCAAGCAGCAGATTTCGCTCACAACGATGGCCGTGCGGCCAAGAGCGGTTTGCTCGACGCCGCGATTACCCATTGGACCAGCAGCCTGCCGATCGACGACGTGCTCGCGGCGCTGGAAGCAGCTGAAGTGCCGGCC
>NZ_MOBK01000327.1 GCF_003732265.1 Pseudomonas brassicacearum | reverse complement strand
CGATGGCCAAGAGCTGATCGCTTGGCGGGTTGAGGATCGTCTGCGGAATTTCGCGCAGTTGGTTGTTGCGCAAGTCGACCAGCTCCAGCGCCACCTGCTCGTGTAAACCGCTGGGCCAGTGATCCAGTCGGGTGTTGTTCAGGTTTAATGACCGAAGTTGCGACATGCCACTGAAGTCAGGTGTTTTACCAAGCGGGTTGCTCGATAGATCGAGGTTCTCGAGCTGGTTGAACGCACCCGGTTTCACCGCTGTATGTTCATTCAGCTCAATGCGATTGGAGTTCAGATCCAGAGTCTTGAGAGCGGACATCTGTGCGATACCCGGCGGCAGCTTGTCCAGGGTGGAGTGGGTCACCGCCAGTTTTTCCAGGTTGGGGAAACTGCCAAGGAAGGTGTCGGCGGTGTCCGACCAGGCAACCGCGGTCAGCTCCAGCGTGCGTACATGGCTGAAATCAGCCGTCAGGGGCGCAAGGATCGCATCCCCCAGATCCAGTTTCAGCGTCG
>NZ_MOBK01000326.1 GCF_003732265.1 Pseudomonas brassicacearum | reverse complement strand
GCCACCGCTTACCTCGGTGATTGCATTGGTGATCGGTGCGTGACCGGTCAATGCATCGTTCGGGGCGATGGTGGTTGCGGTGCCGGTGGTTTTGCCGACTTCGATGGTGATGTTCTGGCCGTTTGCCAGGGTGACGACGAGAGGCGAGCCGGTCACTGGAGCGCCGACAGTGGCGGTGTAAGTGACGGTGCTGCCTTCAGCGACCGACGTATCAGCCGTCAGTTTGACGGTCGAGGTGTCGATGGTGTCAGTCACTTCGGTGACGGCTGGAACCGTGCTCGGCACCAGGTTCTCGAAGTTGCCACCGGTAGCGGTGGAGATCGTCGCTTCGACTTTGCCCGCGTCTTTGTAGACGTCATCGGCCGGAGCTGGAACGGTCACAGTGCCAGTGGTTTTACCGGCTTCGATGGTGATTACCGCGCCATTAGACAGCGTCACGGTGACTGGCGAGCCAGCCGCGTTGGTCAGCGTCGCGGTGTAGATGATCGAACCACCTTCCGCAACAGTGCCGGTCGCAGTCAGCGACAGGTCAGTGGTGTCGACGGTGTCGGTGACATTGGTCGAAACCGGCGTCTTGTCCGCCACCAGATTTTCGAAGTTGCCGCCGCTTACCTCGGGGATCGCATTGGTGATCGGCGCGTGGCCGGTCAATGCATCGTTCGGCGCGATGGTGGTCGC
>NZ_MOBK01000325.1 GCF_003732265.1 Pseudomonas brassicacearum | reverse complement strand
AGGCGTCCGGCGCTGGCCTGATCCTTGAGCAACTGTTGCAGCGGTTGATGCGCCGCCAGGTGCTGTGCGCCAACGGCGCCGCCGGGCAGGACGATCAGGTCGAAGGTTTGCGCCAGCACATCGACCAGCAAGCCGTCGGCGGTCAGGCGCGTGCCACGCGCGCAAGTCAGCATGCGTCGTCCTTCAATACTGGCGGCGACCACTTCGATGCCGGCGCGGCGCAGCACGTCGATCAGGGTCACACTTTGCAGATCATCGATGCCCTCGGCGAGGGTAATCAGGGCTCTAAAGGTCATGGGCGCTATCCGCTGGGTGATACGTGAAGCGTAGTCAGCTTCACCCGGATCGCGCTGCAACAGCCGTTACTTGATGTAAATCTGGGTCGACATTGTATTGCGTGGCGCGTTGATCGAGGTGTTGCTGAAGGTGAAAGTGCCTTCCTGCTTGCCCGCCAGATCGAAGGTATAAAGAGAACCGACGGTTTTGTTGCCGGGAGTGCATTCGGTGAGGTTGCCGTTATCAAAGGCACACACCGGGGCACGTGTGCCGTTCACTTCAAAACCGTCCAGTGCGACCTGGGGCTGGCTCTTGCCGTAGCCGACTTCGAGCACGTAAACCTTGATATTCGGTCCGCTGTGATTGCATTGGGTTTGCGTCTGCCCATCGCCGATGTCTTCACGACCGCAGGCCGGCGATTGCACCTTGATCACCTTCACTT
>NZ_MOBK01000324.1 GCF_003732265.1 Pseudomonas brassicacearum | reverse complement strand
AATTGATGCGCCTTGAAACCGCGCTCAACCGCAACGGGGTCGACGTCTACGAAGCCGACGTTCGCCCGCCGGAACGCTATCTGATGGAGCGCTTTATCACCGCACCGGTGCGGTTCAGCGGCACGCCCGATGCCGACGGCGTATTGCTCAACGCCCAGCTCAAACCCGACCCCGATTATCGACCGAAACTGCGCCTGGTCTCGCTCGACATCGAAACCACCGAAACCGGCGAGCTGTACTCCATCGCCCTCGAAGGCTGCGGCGAACGTCAGGTGTACATGCTCGGTGCGCCGAACGGCGATGACAGCATCGTCGACTTCGACCTTGAATACTGCGACTCGCGCACGGTCATTCTGAAGAAACTCAACGACTGGTTTGCCCGCCACGACCCCGACGCGATCATCGGCTGGAACGTCGTGCAGTTCGACCTGCGCATCCTCCACGAACATGCACGGCGCCTCGGCGTGCCGCTGAAGCTCGGCCGTGGCGGCGAAGAGATGCAATGGCGCGAACATGGCAGCCGCAATCACTACTTCGCCTCAGCAGCGGGGCGGCTGATCATCGACGGTATCGAGTCCCTGCGTTCAGCGACCTGGAGCTTTCCTTCCTTCAGTCTGGAAAACGTCGCCCAGACTTTGCTCGGCGAAGGCAAGTCCATCGACAACCCATACCAGCGCATGGACGAAATCAACCGCATGTTCGCCGAGGACAAACC
>NZ_MOBK01000323.1 GCF_003732265.1 Pseudomonas brassicacearum | reverse complement strand
CTCTGCCATGGGAATGCGCGATGCCTATCTCCTGTCTTTCAAAGCCCGCGTGCAGGCGTGGGAGGCGGAAATCGACCGCCTGGAGCGCCACACCACCGCGCTGGCGGCGGGCAGGGGGCTGCGGGTGCAGGAGCGGGTCTTGGCGCTCCGGCGCCAGGTGCGGGAGCTCAAGCGACGGGTGCGGCAGCTGATGGAGGCGCGGGGCGCCGCGTTCGAGGATCTCAAGCACGAGACCGAGCGCCAGGCCAAAGCGCTCCAGGAC
>NZ_MOBK01000322.1 GCF_003732265.1 Pseudomonas brassicacearum | reverse complement strand
ATGCAGAAGTATCTGGTGAACACCGTCGGCATGAGCATCTCCGACTCGACCACCATTTCTGCCGCCACGCTGTTCCTGTTCATGTGCCTGCAACCGATCATCGGCGGCCTGTCGGACAAGATCGGCCGTCGTCCGATCCTGATCGCCTTCGGCGTGCTGGGGACGATCTTCACCGTGCCGATCCTGATGACCCTGCACACCATTCAAACCTGGTGGGGTGCGTTCTTCCTGATCATGGCGGCGCTGATCATCGTCAGCGGCTACACCTCGATCAACGCCGTGGTGAAAGCAGAATTGTTCCCGGCTGAAATCCGCGCGCTGGGCGTTGGCCTGCCGTGCGCACTGACCGTGTCGATCTTCGGCGGCACCGCTGAATACATCGCGCTGTGGTTCAAGAGCATCGGCATGGAAACCGGTTACTACTGGTATGTGACGGCGTGCATCGCGGTGTCATTGCTGGTGTACATCACCATGAAGGACACCCAGAAGCATTCTCGTATCGTC
>NZ_MOBK01000321.1 GCF_003732265.1 Pseudomonas brassicacearum | reverse complement strand
GCTGCGATCGACGGTTTCCACCACACGACCGTGCTTGTCGACCCGCTTCAACGTGTCGCGCGCCGGCACCGCGAGCAAACCGCCGACCGGATCATCCGCCAGCTCATCGAGTAACTTGTCGAGATCTTCACGACTCAGATTCGGCCGTGCCGCATCGTGCACCAGCACCCAATCCTCATCATCGGCACCCTGCGCATGCAAATGCAGCAAGGCATTGAGTACCGAGCCAGAACGCTCGGCCCCGCCATCAACCCGCTGAATACGCGGATCGTTGACGCTCGCCAGGTTCGGCCAATAAGGATCATCAACCGCAAGACTGACCACCAGCCCTTTAAGGCTTGGGTGATCGAGGAAACAGCCGAGGCTGTGTTCGAGAATTGTGCGCCCGCCAAGTTGCAGGTATTGCTTGGGACGGTCCGCGGCCATTCGGGCACCGACGCCCGCGGCAGGAATCACGGCCCAGAAGGCCGGCAGGGAATTGATCATTGGGCCAACTGGTAAAGGGTTTCGCCGTCCTTGACCATGCCCAGTTCGTGACGAGCCCGCTCTTCAACGGTCTCC
>NZ_MOBK01000320.1 GCF_003732265.1 Pseudomonas brassicacearum | reverse complement strand
CATCGCCAACATGTCGGGGATTCTCGCCGACCTCGGGATGAAGATCGAAATCGCCTCGTGGCGCAACATCGTGCCCAACGTCTGGTCGCTGCACATCCGCGATGCCCATTCGCCAATGTGCTTCACCAACGGCAAGGGCGCGACCAAAGAGGGCGCACTGGCCTCCGCGCTGGGCGAATTCATCGAGCGCCTGAACTGCAACTTCTTCTACAACGACCAGTTCTGGGGCGAGGAAATCGCCAACGCCGAGTTCGTTCATTATCCGGACGAACAGTGGTTCAAACCGGGGCCGAAAGACGAGTTGCCGAGCGAGATCCTCGACGAATACACCCGTAAGATTTACAACCGTGACGGCGAGTTGCGTGGCTCGAACCTGTTCGACACTAACTCCGGCAACACCCAGCGTGGCATCTGCTCGCTGCCGTTTGTGCGCCAGTCTGACAATGAAGTGGTGTACTTCCCGTCCAACCTGATCGAAAACCTTTACCTCAGCAACGGCATGAGCGCTGGCAACACCCTCGCCGAAGCGCAGGTGCAGTGCCTGTCGGAGATCTTCG
>NZ_MOBK01000033.1 GCF_003732265.1 Pseudomonas brassicacearum | reverse complement strand
CCAATTGCTCGAACCGTATTACCTCAAATCCTTGCTGCTGACCTTGCGTCTGGCACTGTTCAGCGCAGCGATCGCCGTGGTCCTGGCGATTCCGGTGGCCTACACCATGTCGCGCCTGACCTCACCGTTCGTACGCCGCGTGTTCCTCGCCGCGGTGCTGTTGCCGTTGCTGGTCAATCTGCTGCTGCAAAGCTACGGCTGGCTGGTGATCCTCGGCCCGGGCGGCATGCTCAATCAGGCGCTGATGGGTCTCGGTCTGATCAAGCGTCCGATCATGCTGCTCTACA
>NZ_MOBK01000319.1 GCF_003732265.1 Pseudomonas brassicacearum | reverse complement strand
CAGCGCAACATGTGGGAAAAAGACCGGAAGGATTTTTAAGGCAAAAAAAAGCCCCGCCAAACTGACGGGGTTGAGGTACGAGCGTGTGGCGCTCGAAAGGGTGCAGCAATCGGCCCTCCGTTGCCGGAGGGCCGATCGAGTTACAGCAGGATCGTGCGGATGTCCGCCAGCAGGCTGCCCAGACGCTGGGTGAAGCGTGCGGCAGCGGCGCCGTTGATCACACGGTGATCGTAGGACAGCGACAGTGGCAGCATCAGTTTCGGCTGGAAGGCTTTGCCGTCCCAGACTGGCTGGATGGTTGCCTTGGAAACACCGAGGATCGCCACTTCCGGAGCGTTGACGATCGGCGTGAAGCCGGTACCGCCAATGTGGCCGAGGCTGGAAATGGTGAAGCAGGCGCCCTGCATGTCGTCAGCGGTGAGCTTCTTGTCGCGGGCTTTGGCGGCCAGCGCAGCGGCTTCGGCTGCCAGTTGCAGCAGGCTCTACTGGTCGACGTTCTTGATGACCGGTACCAGCAGGCCATCCGGGGTGTCGACGGCGAAGCCGATGTTCACGTATTTCTTGCGGATGATCGCTTTGCCGCTTGGTGCCAGCGAACTGTTGAAGTCCGGCAGCTCCTTGAGCATGTGCGCGCACGACT
>NZ_MOBK01000318.1 GCF_003732265.1 Pseudomonas brassicacearum | reverse complement strand
CTGGAGGTAGGTTAAAAAAGGAGTTTTAAATGCGCGTTCCCGCGTGAGCCCCGCTGCGTTTCGTTCTAATGGTCACCGGCCTGTGGTTGGTGGTTTTTTTCTTCACCCGCCTGGTGTTACTTGCTACTCACCTTTCGGAGGCGGGTACTGCCTATGCTTCGCTTTTCGGTATTGGCGTCTTGTACGACATGGGCTTTCTGCTGTATGCCGCTCTGCCGATGGGCCTGTATGTACTGCTGTGTCCTCCCTCGTTGTGGCGTACCCGTGGGCACCGTTG
>NZ_MOBK01000317.1 GCF_003732265.1 Pseudomonas brassicacearum | reverse complement strand
GTTGGTGAAGGGTGGTGATTACGGGATCGACCAAGTCGTCGGCGCAGACCTCGTGACCGCTTATGGCGGGACGGTGAAAGTGCTGGGGCTGGTAGCGAACAGCTCGACCACGGCGATTGTCGAAAAAATCCGTCAATCCGAGTGAGACGACGCGGTCACCTGTGGCGAGGGAGCTTGCTCCCGCTCGGCTGCGAAGCAGTCGTAAAGCCTGCGAGTGCGATGTGACTGGCAGAATGCTGGGGGCCGCTCCGCAGCCCAGCGGG
>NZ_MOBK01000316.1 GCF_003732265.1 Pseudomonas brassicacearum | reverse complement strand
AGATGATTGGGGTATCAAATAGGCTTTTTTCTTGTCGATCCACGCATTCAGTTTGTAGATGTAGATACCCATGCCAATGGCAATACCCAGCACCAGTAGCAAGCAAAGAACAAACTGTGCAGTGTAATCGTCGCTTTCCCTTTCTGGGCTAGTGGGTTGCATATCGAGGTCCTGTTGTTGAAATACGCCGCCATGATAAGGATCGGTGGGTTAACGCCAGGTGAACATTGTCGTGAGGAAAGGTAACTCCGCTATCCTCCGCCCAACTAGTG
>NZ_MOBK01000315.1 GCF_003732265.1 Pseudomonas brassicacearum | reverse complement strand
GGGAATTGATGAGACGGGGCGGACGACGTTGCGGTTTGTGTGGGGTTGGTTGTCGGGGGCCGAGGGGGGCGGGGAATCGAGTTATGTTGAGGTGGTCGCTTAGCGATGGGGCATCTTGTGATTATCGCGTGCTGCTCGGCACTAATCTTTCAACGCAAGGATGGCTATGTCTGTAGATCTTGATGAGTTGCTGGAACGTGTCACCGATGAGCAATCGTTCATCGATTTCGTCGCGGCGCTGAGCGCTGATTTATCCCGTGAGCGGGCACTGGAGAAGGCGACACCATCGTCTGCTTATCAGGCGGGTGCGTTAGGCTGGGAAAATGGATCGGTCGATACATTTCTTGATGCTGCGGCTGCTTGGGCGATGGCTACTTCGAGGAATGCTCAGGCGGATGCTGCCGTTTCTAATGTCTGGCAACGGTGCGCGGAGATTTTGTTGGCTGGGAAGTTTTACGAGTGAGGCTCGCAGATCATCCGCTTTAGGCCTGCATTTTTTTGATAAGAAAACGCCCAAGGGTTTG
>NZ_MOBK01000314.1 GCF_003732265.1 Pseudomonas brassicacearum | reverse complement strand
TAACGCTTGAACTCCAGAAGGGCATTCCCGACGTGTGCCCTTCTTCCAGCAAGGCGGTTCATCATTCTGTTCAGTGGTCTATCGACTATTTGGCCCCGGGACCAATCAGCGAGCTTTCAATCTGCACGCCGGGCATCATTTGCTGCTAACCTGCGATCAGCTTGTCCCCTGCTTCAGTCAAAGCTTCAAGCGGCATCGCTGGCGAACTCTCGAGAATGAACCACATGTTCTGCGCATCGGCCCCAAGGCGGGTTCTGACCCCTTGCCGCCAATTCCAGCGGCGGCAGGTCACGCCTTTGTCATCGCGCCAGACC
>NZ_MOBK01000313.1 GCF_003732265.1 Pseudomonas brassicacearum | reverse complement strand
GGCAAGCCCCGGATGCTCGCCTTCGGTTGCCGCTGGCCGTAAGCCTTGGGCAACTCGGGCCAGCGAGTCTGGTTGAGGGTGCCGGCCTTGAAGTCGTCGCGCAGGATTTCGGCCATCAGGTTGGCCGTGTCGACCAGGGTTTCTTCGGTGGACTGGCGCACATCGAGGCGGATTTCTTCCATCACAGTGTTGAGCACGAAGTAACCGGTCAGACCGATGAACAACAAATAGACCAAGAAAATCCGGATCCCCAGCGTCATCAGCTGTGCCCCGGGCTGTAGCTGTAGCCGGGGCAGCGA
>NZ_MOBK01000312.1 GCF_003732265.1 Pseudomonas brassicacearum | reverse complement strand
CTCCAGCGGTGCCGGTGCCGAAATGCGTCACGCCATGGGTGTGGCGGTGTTCTCCGGGATGCTCGGGGTGACCTTCTTCGGTCTGTTGCTGACACCAGTGTTCTACGTACTGATCCGTAACTTTGTCGAACGCGGCGAAGCCCGCAAAGCGGCCAAAGCTCTGAAACTGGAGGCGCAACAATGAGTCTGAAAGTCTTCCTGCCGAGTCTGCTGGTGCTGGCCCTCAGCGCCTGCGCTGTCGGCCCCGACTACAAGACCCCAGCCACGGAGGCGGCCAATATCACGGCCGTCACCGACGGCGCCGCCGGGCAAAAGAACTTCG
>NZ_MOBK01000311.1 GCF_003732265.1 Pseudomonas brassicacearum | reverse complement strand
GTAGGGACCGCGTTCTATGGCGCTTGGTGGGGGTTTACCCATGATCATGAGGGGCTGGTGATCGCCGGGATATTGCTGCTGTATTTTGTGCTGAACACCATTTGAGCCCTCCAGAAAACGGACCTGATCCAGGTCCGTTTTTTCATCCGGGCATTGCGCCCTTGGGTGGCCGCCTGGTCTTACCGGCGATCCAGCCACACCGTCTGCGCATTGCAGAATTCGCGTACGCCAAAGTGCGACAGCTCGCGCCCGAAGCCGCTTTTTTTCACTCCGCCGAAGGTCACCCGGGGGTC
>NZ_MOBK01000310.1 GCF_003732265.1 Pseudomonas brassicacearum | reverse complement strand
AATCCTGAGGTGGTGCCTAGGAGGGTATGTTGAAGTATCTTGATAAATTTGGGGTACTCATGCAAATTTGTATGGCAATCCAAGAACAGTTGTTTCTTCGTTGGGTATAACAGGAACGAGATCGTTCAATTGCAATCACATGCCGATCATCGATCAAGAAAATATACGCAAGGCACTAGCATTTTGGCGTGAAGGTAAGAGACTCGACAAAGTACATGACAGTTATGCTTTCCTCAGCTTCTACAAAGTAATTGAGTCCCAGTTTTCGGAGGGAAAGAAGAAAGTCACTTGGATCAAAG
>NZ_MOBK01000032.1 GCF_003732265.1 Pseudomonas brassicacearum | reverse complement strand
AAGTAACGCACTTCAGCCACCACGGTTCGGGCATGGGTCTGCAACGAGCGAGTTTTTCGTACCCGTTGACCACCGCCATCGTAGAGGTAGGACTCAACGTCATTGCCTCCGGTATCGCGCTCCACCGGGCTGACCGATTGCAATTGATTGCGCAGATCCCATGTCAAAAAACGCCCCTGATCCAGCTCCAGCAAATTGCCTCGGGCGTCGAATGCTGCGGCGATTTCGTCTTCGGTCGGTGGTATGCCGTTGCGCCAGGGCAGGCAACGATTGCTGTACTGGGCGGCCTTCAGATCACGTCCAGGACTTTGCACACCGACATGTGCCAGCTTCAGCAAATTGCCGGCCTCGTCATACCTGTAGGTTTGCTCGTAGTTGCTAAGCGCCGCCGGATCATTGCGCCCAACGGATTCCGGCCCTTGGTTGGGAGCGCCCGCCTCCCAGCCAGTCGCCTTGATCAATTGATACAGGCTGTCGTAGGTAAATCGACTGACGGGCTCGATGCGTTGATTGTTGAAGTACCGCACCGGCAACGCCTTGTCCTCGATACTCAGCACATTGCCCATTCGGTCATAGGCGTAGAGCAGGTATTGCAGCCAGCCGCTGTGATCGCTGTGCGCCCGACGCTCGATCAGACGCCCGTCTTGCGCAGAATACTTGAGGGTCGTCTGTACGTTGTTACCCGCCACTTCGCGAGTGATCTGTCCTTGGGCGTTGTACTCGATCTCGCTGACCAGTGTTTGCCAGGTCGGCTTGCCCGCCAGTCTCAGGGCGCTGTGGAGTAGTCGGCCATCAAGAGTGAAACCAAAGGTCTGGCAGTTCTGCCTGGCATCAACCGACTCCAGCACATTTCCCTGCGGACCGAATCGCCACGTCGAGACCGCTCCATCGCCCGACTCCAACAAATCATTGCGATCTGCAATCGGCTCCGGCCAATCAGGCGCAACGGCCTCCTCGGTAAAGTGTTGAACCTGCCTTGTGCACTGGCCAGTAATCGAAAATGCCTCAAGCAATACGGTCCCGCCGGGGCCATCCTGTCGAATCAGTTGCCCGGCCAGGTTGTGGTCCTGGTGACCCTGACCGGGACGACCATATTCCATGCGCTCGGCACAACG
>NZ_MOBK01000309.1 GCF_003732265.1 Pseudomonas brassicacearum | reverse complement strand
AATCCAGCCCAAGGTGCCATTAACGCCACGAACCCACTTCAACGTGTTCATCGCTCTCTCCTCAGGCGTGTTGCCTTCAGGTCAACGCACCGCCGACTTGGCAGCGCGCAGCAATCGATCGGATAAATCTCCCGGGCCCAGCGCCCTTGCCAGCGCCAGACCACCCACCATCAAGGCCACGTCGGCCAGGGCTTTGTCGGTGTCCTCAGGGCTGGACGCCAACTGCGCAATCATCAACTCCAGGTGTTCGTTCAGCGCGATGCGGAACGATTCCGGCAAACGACCCAATTCGCCGATGGACGCTGGAATCGGGCACGCCGCGTCACTGGAATCACGATGCTTGCGCGACAGGTAGAACGCGGCGACCAGGGCGCGGCGCTCTTCGCCGGTCAATTCGGTATCCATGTCGGCAATCAGGTCGCGGCGGCGACCGAGCAATTGCTTGAACGCCTCGAGCATCATCGCGTCCTTGCTTTCGAAAT
>NZ_MOBK01000308.1 GCF_003732265.1 Pseudomonas brassicacearum | reverse complement strand
CATCACCGATTTTGCGCCGCCGGCGAACTGGATTTCGGCCATGACCTGAAAGGCCCGGCGCAGGCCTTCCCAGGCGTAGGGTGAAACCTGATAGTCGAGCACCGGCGAACCATCGCCACGTAATTCGACTGCACCACCGGTGCTGTCCGGGTGAAAACCGTCGCGCAGCAAGGCCAGCATGGCGTGGGTGTGTGGCAGGTCAGCCATGTGTTGCGCGCTTTCCTCGCCAAAGCCGCCGAGCAGGGTGGCCGCCAGTGCCGGGTGCAGCGGCGGCACTTCAAGTTTGAAGGCCATCGGCCCGGTGGTGCCGTCCTTCCATTGGAAATGATCGGAATAGATCGACTGCGGCGCCCCGTAAAACGGGTTGATGACTTCGTCGAAGCGCGCGGCGGACATGTTCACCGGGTGCAGGAAGGTACGTTTCCCCAGGTTTTCATGCGGATCGGGAGCGTCCGAGCGCAGCAACAGCGCTGGACTGTTGATGCCACCGCCGGCCAATACGTAGTGCTTCGCCTTGACGTTGATCTTGCGCCCGGTCGGTTCGACGCAGCGCTCATCCATCG
>NZ_MOBK01000307.1:327-610 GCF_003732265.1 Pseudomonas brassicacearum | reverse complement strand
GCTGGTGGTGATGGTCAAGACCAAGTCGGAAGGCTGCTCACGCTACGAAGCCATGGCGCCGATCGGCGAACTGATGTGGAAGATGCAGAACACCGAGGGCGTGCAGTCGGCGATCTCACTGGTGACCGTGTCCAAGCAGATGATCAAGGGCATGAACGAAGGCAACCTGAAATGGGAAACCCTGTCGCGCAACCCGGACGTGCTGAACAACTCGATTGCCCGCGCCGACGGTCTGTACAACAACAGTTGCTCGCTGGCGCCGGTGCTGGTGTTCCTCAACGAT
>NZ_MOBK01000307.1:0-294 GCF_003732265.1 Pseudomonas brassicacearum | reverse complement strand
GGTGCAGGAATTCGCCAAGGACAACAACAAGGACGGTCTGGAGTTCATCCTCGCCGCTGGTAACGCCGGGATCGAAGCGGCCACCAACGAAGTCATCAAACAGGCCGAGCTGACCATCCTGATTCTGGTGTACATCTGCGTGGCGGTGATGTGCATGATCACCTTCCGCTCGTGGGCGGCGACCTTGTGCATCGTCCTGCCGCTGGTGCTGACTTCGGTACTCGGCAACGCGCTGATGGCGTTCATGGGCATCGGCGTGAAGGTTGCGACCTTGCCGGTGGTGGCGCTGGGTGT
>NZ_MOBK01000306.1 GCF_003732265.1 Pseudomonas brassicacearum | reverse complement strand
GGGATGGTCAACAGCGTCGCGCAGAACCTGCTGCCGAACAAGCTCCAGACACAGATCACCACCGAGACCGGCAAGCTGCGCGCGATGGGCCCGGAACTGCGCACGCAGTTGAGCAAGCTCGACGATAAAAATGTGCAGAACTCCATCGGCTGGCTGCTGCAGATCCTCTCCAGCGCCGTGATTTTGTGGCGCAAGCGCAATGCCCATGGGCAGAACGCCGCGGTCCATACCGAGAAGACCGGTAAGGCCACGCACACGGCTGCGGAAGGCGAATTGGGCGCTAACAACAAGCAAGTCCCAGCGAAAAGTGCGCCTAATCCGGAGAAAGGTCCCTGTAAATGCGCCACTGAATTCAGCATCAACTTTGCCCTGGGTTCGGAAAGCCTCAGCCATACCGATTTCAGCCTGCCCGGCCCCTTCCCGATCGAATGGACGCGCACCTACAACTCACGCCTCGACGCCTACGATCAGAGTGAACTCGGCGCTCGCTGGATCAGCGAATTCACCACACGTTTCGATTGCGTGGATGATGGCCTGACCTTCTACGGCGCCGACGGCCGCGACCACAGCTATCCACTGCCAAAAGTCGGCCTGTTCCACTACGACGCCATCGAAGACATCACCCTGGTCCGCAACAGCGAAGATCAGCTGTTGCTGTGCCGTGGTT
>NZ_MOBK01000305.1 GCF_003732265.1 Pseudomonas brassicacearum | reverse complement strand
CCTTGTTGTGCGAACGTCGTCGCAGTAGCGCGGCCGATGCCACGGGCAGATGCGGCACCGGTGATGATTGCGACTTTGCCTTGGAGAAGCATGGAGGAATACCTCGAATTGTTTTTATTGGCCCGGTTCGCAATGAACCGATGACTCAGCTTGTCCTCCAGACCGGCCCTGAGCAATAACGCAAACTTCACTGGGTGCTGCAAAAAATTCAGCACTCGCCAGCGTTGTCTGCCGATGTTTGAATAGCCACAAGCCCGGCCCAAGCCACTTGCAGCGGAAAAACAATCATCATGAGTTCATCTGGCGAAGCACCTGCGACCCTGCCTCCCCTGAAAGCCATTCAGGCCTTTGAGCAAACGGCCCGCTTCGGCAACGTTGCCCGCGCGGCCGAACTGCTGGATTTGACCCCGTCGGCGGTCAGTCACCAATTGGCCAAACTGGAAGCGATGATCGGGCGTCAGCTGTTTCTCAGAACAGCCAGAGGCGTGACGTTGACGCCAGTGGGCGAGCAATACCTGACTGAAGTGTCCGGCATTCTGCACAGCCTCGCGGTGGCGACAGAGCGTGCCGCCAGCGATGTCAGCCTCGATTGCCTGCGGTTGCACTCGTCGCCCAGCTTCGGGCTGCTGTGGCTGATGCCGCGGCTGGAACAGTTTCGCCAGAGTC
>NZ_MOBK01000304.1 GCF_003732265.1 Pseudomonas brassicacearum | reverse complement strand
AGTACGAGCACGGTACGTTCATGACCACTCTGGCGTTGTTCCAGATCGAGAAGCCGAGCGGTGAAGTCGGTGCCGACAACGTGTTCTCAGTGCAGGCCGAACAACGCAACCGTGGTGTCGAGTTGAGCATGTTCGGCGAAGTGGCCCCGGGCACTCGCCTGATGGGCGGCGTGACCGTGCTCGACGGTGAACTGACCGATTCGGCGACCAAGGCCAATCGCGGCAACAAACCGGTTGGCGTGCCGGACGTGCAAGCCAACGTATGGGCCGAATGGGACACGCCATGGCTTGAAGGCTTTACCCTTACCGGCGGGGCGATCTACACCGACAGCCAGTACGTCAACCAGGCCAACACTCAGGAGCTGGATGCCTGGACCCGCGTCGACGCCGGCGCGCGTTATGCGACCAAAATCGAAGGCCGGCCAACGACGTTCCGCGCCACCCTGCAGAACGTCTTCGATCGTGAGTACTGGTCGGGCGTGGCG
>NZ_MOBK01000303.1 GCF_003732265.1 Pseudomonas brassicacearum | reverse complement strand
TGGGCGCGCTCGATCTGAAACTGCGCGAGCAAATGCAAAGCGAACTGAAGAAGCTGCAACGCCAGCTCGGCATCACTTTCATCTTCGTCACCCACGATCAAACGGAAGCGCTGTCGATGTCCGACCGCGTCGCCGTGTTCAACAAGGGCCGCATCGAACAGGTCGACACGCCGCGCAATTTGTACATGAAACCGACCACGACATTCGTGGCTGAATTCGTCGGCACCTCGAACGTGATTCGTGGCGATCTGGCCCGCGAAATCAGCGGTCATCCGCAGCCGTTTTCGATTCGCCCCGAGCACGTGCGTTTCGCCGAAGGCCCGCTGGCCAGTCACGAAATCGAAGTCAGCGGCCTGCTCCACGACATCCAGTATCAGGGCAGCGCCACGCGTTATGAATTGAAGCTGGAAAACGGCCAGACCCTGAGCATCAGCCACGCCAACAATCAGTGGATCGACAGCAGCGCGCAGCATCAGACCGGTCAGCGCCTGAGCGCACGTTGGGCGCGGGAAGCGATGATTGCGCTGCACGACACCGTGGCGAGCGGGGTGTGACATGAGCACGCTCGCGATGACTGCATCGCCGCCGTTGCGCAGGTTTTCCAACCTGCTCTACCGCAAGCCGAACCTGTACTTATCGATGCTGCTGGTGCCGCCGCTGCTGTGGTTTGGCGCGATTTATCTCGGCTCGCTGCTGGTGCTGTTGTGG
>NZ_MOBK01000302.1 GCF_003732265.1 Pseudomonas brassicacearum | reverse complement strand
AAGGACGACAAGGCGACTGCCTGATCGTCGTAATCACCGAACGTAGTGTTTGGTAAGGAATGAACCATGCGTCATCGTAAAAGTGGTCGTCACCTGAGCCGCACCAGCTCGCACCGCAAGGCCATGTTCCAAAACATGGCGGTGTCGCTGTTCGAGCACGAGCTGATCAAAACTACTCTGCCAAAAGCCAAAGAACTGCGTCGCGTTGCTGAGCCGCTGATCACTCTGGCCAAGACAGATAGCCTGGCTAACCGCCGTCTGGCTTTCGACCGTACTCGTTCGAAAGCTATCGTTGGTAAGCTCTTCAACGACCTGGGCAAG
>NZ_MOBK01000301.1 GCF_003732265.1 Pseudomonas brassicacearum | reverse complement strand
CAAACCAAACATGTCCGCCGCACCAATGGTCAGCATCGCCACGGTTTCCGCCGAGGCACCCTGGGCATACGTCAGATGGGTCTTGCCGATCTTCTCGCCGACCGTCACCACAATCCGCTTCCAGCCAACCATGGTGCCCAGTCCCAGCGCAATGGCCACGGCGATCTTCACCCACAGCGGAATAAATCGCGTGGCGTTGTCGATCTGTTGCTTGAACAGTTGCAGTTTGCTGCTGGTGTCGGCGTCGAAATTGCCGACCTTGTTCTTGTCCATCAGGCGAATGCTTTCGCTGGCCAGGTACATGTCATTACGCACGTTGCCCATGGCTTCGGCCGGGACTTTTGCCAGCGAACCGTAACCTTTGACTTCCTCACCAATGTGCCCGGTGAGGGCGGCGAGGGCGGGGATCAGTTGCGGCGTGGCGTCCTTGCTGCGCACGTAATCGGAAAGGACTGCACGCGGATCGGCCGGCGTCGGCAGCGGCGCACTTTTCACCAGTG
>NZ_MOBK01000300.1:463-713 GCF_003732265.1 Pseudomonas brassicacearum | reverse complement strand
TTGGACAGGTGACAACGGTGACCCGGACAACTGGCTTGGCGTGCTCTACAGCTGCGGGGCGGTAGAAGGCAGCAACTACGCCAAATGGTGTGATCCGACCTACGACAAACTGGTGCAACAGGCCAAATTGTCCACCGACAAAGATCAACGGGTAAAACTGTATCAACAGGCGCAACTGATCCTTAAACAGCAAGTGCCGATCACGCCGATTGCCAACTCCACGGTGTTCCAGCCGCTGCGCAAGGAAGTC
>NZ_MOBK01000300.1:0-291 GCF_003732265.1 Pseudomonas brassicacearum | reverse complement strand
CAAATCATGAGGCCAACATGCTTAAACACGCGGTCATTCCGTTTTTAGTCGGCGCAGGCTTGTTAGCCTCCGCACCTTTCGCATCCGCTGCGACTAACCTGGTGTTCTGCTCCGAAGGCAGCCCGGCCGGTTTCGACCCAGGCCAGTACACCACCGGAACCGACTTCGACGCCTCAGCCGAAACCATGTTCAACCGCCTGACCCAGTTCGAGCGCGGCGGCACCGCCGTGATTCCTGGTCTGGCGACCAAGTGGGACATTTCCGATGATGGCCTGACTTACACCTTCCACC
>NZ_MOBK01000031.1 GCF_003732265.1 Pseudomonas brassicacearum | reverse complement strand
CGGACTCGGTGTTGCATCACTACCGCCGTCTGATCGCGCTGCGCCGCAGCGAATCGTTGATCACCGACGGGCTGTACCAACAATTGCTGCCTGAGCATCCGCAGGTCTGGGCGTATGTGCGTGAAGGTGACGCCGAGCGTTTGTTGGTGGTGAACAACTTTTACGGGACAACCTGTGAAGTGGAGTTGCCGGCGACGGTCATCAGCGAGTCGATGGGGCAGCGCCTATTGATCAGCAATTATGCGGACGGGCCGTTGCGCAAACGACAGGTGACGTTACGACCTTACGAGTCATTCGTCGTGCACCTGATCGATCCCTGACCTTTAACTAGAAAAACCAGCTTTCAAAAAAACACGCAGAGCACTGCGCGGGGGATTTTTGCGCGCCGAATTCATGCAACCAGACAATAAAAACAATGGGGTGGCTTATGAAAACAACAATAAATCGCAGCCTTGCAGTCGCAGGTTTTTGCCTGGCTTTACCGCCAGCGTCACAAGCGCTGGAGTTTGGCGGCTACTTGCGTAGCGGTGTCGGCACGTCGGTCAACAGCAGCGGCCAGTCGTGCTTCCAGTTACCCGGTGCGCAGACCAAATATCGTCTGGGTAACGAGTGCGAGCAGTACGGTGAACTGGAGTTGCGTCAGGATCTGTACACCCTCGAC
>NZ_MOBK01000299.1 GCF_003732265.1 Pseudomonas brassicacearum | reverse complement strand
AGCAAGGTCATCGGTACGATCAGGATCACCGCCAGTGGCAGGCTCCAGCTTTCGTATTGAGCCGCGAGTACCAGGAACGCCAGCAGTACGCAGAGCGGGAACACGAACAGTGCGGTGTTACCGGACAGAATCTGCTGGTAGGTCAGGTCGGTCCACTCGTAGGTCATGCCGTTCGGAAGTTCTTCCTTGAGCAGTTTCTCGATGGCTTTTTCGGCCTGGCCGGAGCTGTAGCCGGGGGCTGCTGCACCGT
>NZ_MOBK01000298.1 GCF_003732265.1 Pseudomonas brassicacearum | reverse complement strand
CGGCCTCACCGACTCGGCGCTGGAGGGCGTAACTTCGATGCTCAATCTGCTGGCGGTGCATTACGCGCTGCGCCCGGCCGATGACGATCACCGTTATGGCCACGGCAAGGCGGAATCGCTGGCGGGCATGGCGCAGGCCTTGTTCATTGGCGGCAGTGCGGTATTGATCGCGTTTCAGGCGTTCGAACGGTTGAAGACGCCAGAGCCGATCGGCGCACCGTGGCTGAGCATCGGTGTGATTGTGTTTTCGTTGCTGCTGACGGCGGCGCTGCTGGTGTTGCAGCATCGGGTGATCAAGCAGACCGGCTCCAACGCCGTGCGCGCGGACTCGCTGCACTATCGCTCGGACATGCTGCTCAACGGCAGCATTCTGCTTGCGCTGATCCTCGCCGGGTTTGGTTTTGAGCAACTGGATGCGTGGTTCGGTCTGGGCATTGCTGCCTACATTCTGTGGAGTGCGATCCAGATCGCCCGGGAAAGTTTTTCGGTGTTGATG
>NZ_MOBK01000297.1 GCF_003732265.1 Pseudomonas brassicacearum | reverse complement strand
ACGGTGGGCCTTTGGACAGGAAGGTGCAGATCGGCTGATTGAGACCGTTGAGTGTGGTGCCGACATGCACCAGACCTTCGTGAACCTCCAGCGCGCGCACATCGCGATCGTTGAACATCGCGTCGGTGCGGATCTTGATGTAGTCGGCGCCCGCTGCGGCGTCAGCAACAATGCCGTCGGACTCGAACACGCGAATGGTTTCCTCGGCCTCACCGAAGACTTTGTTCAAACGGGTCTGCAGCAAGTGCACCGCGTCTTTGGCGGTAAGGATTTTCGGCTCATCCTTCAAGTCGCCACGGCCATCGATGTTGTTCAGGTAGTCGGACATCATCAGGCCGAGGTCAGCCAGCGTCGGGTCACCGGCGTGGAACGCATCGGACGCAGCGCCGTACAGCTCTTGCGAGATCAGGCCGAAATCCTCGGTGCCGCGCGCTTCGAGCATGCGCACCACCATGCGGTATTCCTTGCACATGCGCCGCATGATCTGCCCGACCGGGTTGAACTGACCGAGCTGGCGGGTGATGTCGCGCTCGATATTCTGGAATTCCAGTTTGACCTTGCTCGAATCGAAACTCAGCGGCCGATTGAGGTAATAGTCGCGATCCACCGCCGGCATTTCCTTGCC
>NZ_MOBK01000296.1 GCF_003732265.1 Pseudomonas brassicacearum | reverse complement strand
AATAACAGCAATCGCAACGTCAACCGTAACGTCAATATCGGCAACAGTCGCGATGTCGACATTGATGTCGACGGCCATGGCCGTTATGGCTACGACGATCACTACCATCCGCTGGCTGCCGCAGCGGCGGTGACGGCAACCGTCGCGGTCACGGCGGCGGTGGTGGGCTCGATCTTTACCCCGGCGCAAATGCCTAGCAGTTGTGTGCAGGTGATTCAGTACAACGTCGCCTACATGCAGTGCGGTTCGACCTGGTACCAGCCGCAGTATCAGGGCAGTGATGTGACGTATGTGGTGGTCAACGCGCCGTGATCAGGCTTTCGGCACCCACGGTTGCATCTGCGCCAACAGGCCACGACCGCCGATTACGGTGGTCTTGATGAACTTGCACGTGACGGCTCCTTTAATGACGGGCGATGCGGATTCAGGCTAGTCGATAAAAATGTTGAGCCGGAGGGTGAAAGGGGTTCGAATGGCGCCGTTACGAAGCCCTTCGATTAATCTACGAGCCCCAGACATGACAACAGCCCATCCGGTGGTGCCGGACCAAGAGCAATGGCAAGCCTGGACACCCGATGAGTTGGCGCGGCGACTGCGTTCGGTAGACC
>NZ_MOBK01000295.1 GCF_003732265.1 Pseudomonas brassicacearum | reverse complement strand
CATCGGCAGCGAAGAAGTCATCGATGTGCGTCCGGCCGATCTGCTCAAGCCGGAAATGACCAAGCTGCGTGCCGACATCGGCGCACTGGCCAAGTCGGAAGAAGACGTGCTGACCTTCGCCATGTTCCCGGACATTGGCCGCAAGTTCCTCGAAGAGCGTGCTGCCGGCACCCTGACGCCGGAAGTGCTGCTGCCGATTCCGGAAGCGGGCGGTGTGACCAAGGCGGGCGGCGAAGGCGTGCCGACCGAGTTCGTCATCGACGTGCACGGCGAAACCTATCGCGTCGACATCACCGGTGTCGGCGTCAAGGCTGAAGGCAAGCGTCACTTCTACCTGTCCATC
>NZ_MOBK01000294.1 GCF_003732265.1 Pseudomonas brassicacearum | reverse complement strand
GTCTTTCGGCGCGTCGAGCAGAGGCGCCAGACGCAAGACGGCATGGAGCATCGAACTGTCGATCTTCTCGACATACAAACCGCGCCCGGTCGGCCGGGTCGGTACACCCATGGGACCTGCGTCGGCGATCAGTGCGGTGATTTCTGTCGGGTCAATATCCAGGCGCACGGCGAGGATCGGATCCTCCGGCGATACATTGACCACGCGCCCGCTCAGCGGCATCGAAACCGATACCACCAGGTAATTCAGCGGGTCGTAATTGAAGTACTCGTCGGCCAGCCGTACCTCTTTGCGTCCCTGCGCCATGATGCACAGCGCCGGTTGCGCGAGCACCGGGGCAAAGTCGTGGGATTTTGTGTGGCGCGACATGAACAGCGAGCCGATGGCGGTCTCGTAGCTGCCATCGTCGGTGGGGTTGCGGCGG
>NZ_MOBK01000293.1:387-682 GCF_003732265.1 Pseudomonas brassicacearum | reverse complement strand
CGCCGGCAAACGGCGCGCCGCCCGGTGCAGTGTGGCAAGCCATGCAGTCAGCGGCGCGAGCGAGATACTCGCCGCGCTTGACCTGATCATCGGCGTGGGCAAACAACACCGGCGCAGCGAGGCCGACCGCCAGGGTCAGGCGGGTCAGAAAAAGCTTCATGCTTAACCCTCCTTGACCAGGCCGAGATCGGTCAGCACGTTGCGGGTGGCGTTGTAATAACGCACGTACCCGGTGCAACGGCAGACGTGATGGCCGAGGCTGTCCTCGATGACTTGTTCGAGCTTGCTCTGCACG
>NZ_MOBK01000293.1:0-288 GCF_003732265.1 Pseudomonas brassicacearum | reverse complement strand
GCTGGATCGGGTTCAGTTCGGTGACCTGGCCCGCCTCATCACGCTTGGCGTGAGCTTCGATGGTGCGGACTTTCTTGCCTTCGAAGTAATGCGCGCCGGTGATGCATGTGCGCACTTCTTCGCTGGTGCCGTCCGGGTTGTCGACGATCACCACGCAGGCGTGGCAGATGCCCTGGCCGCAGCCCAGACGCGAACCGGTGAGGTTTTTGTATTCGTGCAGGTAGTCGATCATCGGCAGGTCATCAGGGATGTCCACCGGGCCGACGGATTGACCATTGAGGGTCAGTT
>NZ_MOBK01000292.1 GCF_003732265.1 Pseudomonas brassicacearum | reverse complement strand
AACCGAGTTGATTTTGGATTCAGCACATATCCTTCACGTCGGTGAACCTCTTCAATCTCCCCCGATCGGTCCCCTCTCCCTCTGGGAGAGGGCTAGGGTGAGGGGCTCTTCAAAGGTTCTCAGGCCTGCTGCGGATCCGCCCACTGCCGATACCACCAGCGCACCCGCGAAATCGGCTTGCCATCCGGCCCCAGCGGCCGCCCGTCCTCGGCAAACCCTTGTTCCGGCTCCAGCAATTGCCCGTTCACATAGCGCGCTTCCAGCGCCGGCTTGCCATTGGGATGAAAGCGCTGATAACGCCCCTCACGTACGCCATC
>NZ_MOBK01000291.1 GCF_003732265.1 Pseudomonas brassicacearum | reverse complement strand
CCTAAGCCTCAAATGAGCAAAAGTCAGTCTGGATGAATTGGTTTCATCCGTGGAGCTTTCAATGTTTGCCTCGTTGCCCCTCACCGCTCTGCGCGCTTTTGAATCGGCGTCACGCCTGCTCAGTTTCAAGGCTGCCGCCGAAGAACTGTCAGTCACGCCCACGGCGATTTCACATCAAGTCCGTTCGCTGGAAGACTGGCTCGGCGTCGCGTTGTTCGAGCGCCTGCCACGCCAGGTACGCCTGACCGAGGGCGGCGAACGCTTGTTTCGCAGCCTGCACGGCGCATTGTTGGAAGTGGCGCAAAGCGTCGACACCCTGCGCCCGCAGCGCAACGCCAGCACGCTGACGCTATCGACCACCGCCGCCTTCGCCGCGCTGTGGCTGGTGCCGCGCCTCGGGCGGTTTTATGCACAGCATCCGAACATCAACGTGCGCCTCGATACTCACTGTGAAGTTATCGATTTGCATCAGGACGCCAGTGTCGATCTGGTTTTGCGTTATAGCCTCGACGATTACCCGAACCTCTATGGTCTGTGCCTGTTCGATGAATCGTTCGGCGTTTACGGCTCGCCCGAGCAAGTGGCGCTGGCCGCGAGACGCACACCGACGTTGATCAGCGTGTGTTGGCATAACTCGAAACTGTATGCCCATGGCTGGGAAGCGTGGTGCGCCAAGGCTGGCGAAAACTGGTTGAACCCGCAGCCGGCGATCCGCGAATACG
>NZ_MOBK01000030.1 GCF_003732265.1 Pseudomonas brassicacearum | reverse complement strand
GTACAGCAGATTCAGCCCGTCGACCTCGGCGCAGTCACCCAGCGCATAGATATTGGCGTGGGAAGTCTTCAGGTGCCGATCTACTACAACGCCGCGATTGACCTGCACGCCCGCGGCGGCCGCCAGATCGATACGCGGTCGCAGGCCGATGGCCGAGACCACAACGTCGCACGGGATGACCTGGCCGTCGGACAGATACGCTTCGAGGCCATCGGCGACTTTCTGCAGGCGGGTCAGTACAGGGCCGAGGTGGAATTTCGCACCAAGGCTTTCCAGCCCGGCCTGCACCGCTGCCGCAGCGGCGGGGTGCAGCAACATCGGCATGACTTGTTCGCACGGCGCAACCAGTTGCACCTCGTAGCCGCCAAGGATCAGGTCATTGGCAAATTCGCAGCCAATCAGGCCGGCACCGAGCAGCAGCACCCGGCGTTTGCCCGCCGCAGCGGCACGAAAACGCGCATAGTCTTCGAGATCATTGATCGGGAAGACCAGCTCCGCGCCATCGCCTTCGATTGGCACGCGCACGGTTTCTGCGCCCCAAGCGAGAATCAGGTCGCGGTAAGGGACGGCTTCTTCGCCGATCCACAGACGTTTATGACCGGCGTCGATGCCACTGATGCGCGTATGGGTGCGCACCTCGGCTTTCAACTGCTCGGCCATGGCGCCCGGTTCGGCCATGCTCAGGCCATCGGCGTCTTTGTTCTTGCCGAAACCGGTGGAGAGCATCGGCTTGGAGTAAGAGCGGCC
>NZ_MOBK01000290.1 GCF_003732265.1 Pseudomonas brassicacearum | reverse complement strand
CTCGGTTGCACGGAAATCGGCATGCTGATCAAACCCGAGCACAGCGCCCTGCCCCGTCTCGACACCACCGGACTGCATGCGCAGGCGGCGGTGGCGTTCGCACTGGGCGACTGAGTCAATCGGTGTTTAGCGTGCGGCGCAGACGCGCCATGCTCAAGGTGTCGACCAGTCGGCCGTCACGCACGGCGTAGTCGCGGAACAGGCCTTCTGTCTCGAAACCGAACTTTCGGTACAGACCGATTGCCGCTTCGTTGTCGGCGTACACCGAAAGCTCGACCC
>NZ_MOBK01000289.1 GCF_003732265.1 Pseudomonas brassicacearum | reverse complement strand
CTGGTGACTTTCGAACTCAACTTGAACGCGATGCCCTGTTTGCTCAGCGAGCGCTGCAGGGTTTTACCGGCCTCGCCATCGACGCCCGGACAGATGCGATCAAGGTATTCGACCACGGTGACCTGCGCGCCCAGACGCCGCCATACCGAGCCCAGTTCCAGGCCAATCACTCCGGCACCGATCACCACCAGATGCTTGGGCACTTCGCTCAGCGACAGCGCGCCCGTTGAATCAAGAATGCGCTGGTTGTCGATCTCG
>NZ_MOBK01000288.1 GCF_003732265.1 Pseudomonas brassicacearum | reverse complement strand
CAAGCGCATTGCCCAGCGTGTGCATCGCTTGACCTGCATCCTCGCTGTCGGCCTTGAGCGGCATGGCGTCAGCCGCCTCAACCAGCACTTCTTTGACACACTGACCCTGGACGTCGGCGGCACCCAGACCGCGATCATCGAAAGCGCACAAGCGGCGCAGATCAATGTGCGGATTCTGGGGCGAGTACGGTTGAGGTTGAGCCTCGATGAAACCTCCGACGAAACCACCTTCGCCAAGTTGTTCGATGTGTTCCTTGGCGCCGATCATGGTTTGAATGTCG
>NZ_MOBK01000287.1 GCF_003732265.1 Pseudomonas brassicacearum | reverse complement strand
ACGTTGGCCGCCAGTGTGTGGTCCCTGTAGCTGACGCGCACTTCATCGTTGCCGCCACCGACTTGCTCGATGACCGTTACGCCACCGCCGTTGACGTAGTAGGTGTCGTCGCCCGCACCACCATCGTAGGTAGCGAAGAGGTAGGCGTCGGTGGTGAAACTGTCGTTGAACGCCGAACCGATGACTTTTTCGACATTAGCCAGAGTCACGCCCTGCGAGTCGCCACCAACGCCAGCCAGCCCGGTGCCCGGACGGATGTCGACGTTCACGCCGGCAGCCGATGTCGAGTAGTCGACCGTATCAAAACCCTCACCGCCATCAACGCCCGACATCTGGCTATCGACCACGAAAGTGTCGTTATATTTGGAGCCGGCGACGACTTCGATACCGTTGTAAGTATCGCCCGCACCAATCCCCGAGATGACCCCGGTTTTCAGGTTGATGTTCATCGCAACCGTGCTGTCGAGGTACG
>NZ_MOBK01000286.1 GCF_003732265.1 Pseudomonas brassicacearum | reverse complement strand
GAATACGCCAAGGCCGACATCCCGATGCTGCCGGTCACCCACGGCGAGCACTACACCAAAGTGCACATTCTGCTCTACACCTTCGCGCTGCTGGCGGTGAGTCTGTTGCCGTACGTGATTCACATGAGCGGCATGCTCTACCTGATTTGCGCACTCGCCCTCGGTGCAAGGTTTCTGCAATGGGCCGTGGTGCTGTACCGTGGCACTCGGCCGCACGCGGCGATCAACACCTTCAAGTACTCTATTTGGTACTTGTTTCTGCTGTTCATCGCCCTGCTCGTAGACCACTACTTACTGTTGAACCTATGACTCGAACCCAGAAAACCGTCTTCATCCTCGTCGCCGTGATCGCGCTGATCCTCGGCCTGACCGTCAACAAAGTGCTGAGCGGCAAGGGCCAAGGCGACCCCACTGCGCTGATCGACGCCGGCATCATTCTGCTGCCGCAGAGCCGTAATCTGCCTGACGTGACGATGACCGATCAGGACGGCAAACCGGTGGCGATCAATGAGCTCAAAGGTAA
>NZ_MOBK01000285.1 GCF_003732265.1 Pseudomonas brassicacearum | reverse complement strand
ACGGCAAGCAACACGAATACCCGGCCGAACTGCTGGCGACGCGTCTCGATGATCGTCGTTTTCAAGTGGTCACGCTTGAGCCGCTGGTGATCAACGCTGAAGATTTCGATCTGCTGCCGGGGCTGGAAAGCCTGCGCAAACTCGCCGACTTGTCGGCGATCAGTCTGTCGGTGCCGGTGGGTGCGGTGCTGATCTTCACGGCGCGCTGACATGCGCGGCGCGGTGTTCCCGTGGCGGGACGGCAACCGGTTCGAGCTGCTGATCGACGGCCCG
>NZ_MOBK01000284.1 GCF_003732265.1 Pseudomonas brassicacearum | reverse complement strand
AGTCCCCGGCGGTACGTTGGCAATGCCGTCAGTCTTGGCCACCAGCTCGCCGTACTCTTTGGACGTTGCCCAGGCGCTGAATTCTTTAGCGGCGTCTTTGGCTTTGGAGCTGGTCGGAATCGCCAGCGCCCACGAATACAACCACGCCGAGCCTTTGTCGGTGACCTGATGCGGTGCGAAGGTGAAACCGACGTGATCGGCGACCTTGCTTTGAGTTTTGTCGGTGACGAACGAACCGGCGACGCTGGCGTCGATCCACATCGCGCATTTGCCGCTGTTGAACAATGCGAGGTTTTCGTTGAAACCGTTGCTGGAGGCGCCCGGCGGGCCGGATTTCTTCATGGTGTCGACGTAGAAGTTCAGCGCGTTTTTCCACTCAGGGCCACTGAATTCCGGTTTCCACTGCTCATCGAACCAGCGTGCGCCGTAAGCATTGGCGACGGTGGTGATCAGCGCCATGTTCTCGCCCCAGCCGGCCTTGCCGCGCAGGCAGATGCCGTACTGCTCCTTGTCCTTGTTGGTGAGTTTTTCGGCGAACCCGGCGATCTGTTCCCAGGTCGGACGCTCGGGCATGGTCAGCCCGGCATCCTTGAACAGGTCAGTGCGGTAATAGGTGATCGAGCTTTCCGCGTAGAACGGCAAGGCGTACAGCGAACCCTTGACCGACAGGCCTTCACGCACCGACGGGAACACGTCGTCGAGGGCGTAACTGGCCGGCAGATCCTTCATCGGCTCCAGCCAGCCTTTGGCACCCCACAGTGCCGCTTCGTACA
>NZ_MOBK01000283.1 GCF_003732265.1 Pseudomonas brassicacearum | reverse complement strand
ACATCATCGACCATGGTTCGCGAATGGATCTTGCGCGCGCGCAAATGATCCAGCGCCAGATTGCGCGCGGTCTGGAAGACAAAAGGTTCGAGGTGATCGATGGCCCGCTCGCTCAACGCCCGCGTCACACGCAGGTAGGTCTCCTGCAGCAGGTCTTCAGCGGTGCTGTGATTGTTGACCATCCGTTCCAGCGTTCGCAGCAAGGATGTGCGCTGGGTGAGGAAGACGTGGTTGAAGCGCGATTGACTCACGGGAGGACCTGATCGATTTCAAGCGAATGATAATGCTTATCATCTAGTCGAATGGTCAAGCCCTGATTTCAAATACAGCATAAAACCCCTGTAGGAGTGAGACTGCTCGCGATAGCGGTAGATCAGCCACAACATCTGTGACTGACAGATAGCTATCGCGAGCAGGCTCACTCCTACAAAGGGCAACCGATTATTCCGCGTTACACAGCGCCAGGCAGTTATCCAGCATGCGGTTGGAAAAGCCCCACTCGTTGTCATACCAGGCCAGCACTTTCAGCAGTTTGCCGCTGGACTTGGTGTGGTTGGCGTCGAAGATCGACGAC
>NZ_MOBK01000282.1 GCF_003732265.1 Pseudomonas brassicacearum | reverse complement strand
TATCGCGAGCAGGCTCACTCCTACAGGGTCGGTGTTTACAACTTCAGGGATGTTTGAGGCTATTGAGGTTCATCGAACCAATCAGCAACTCTGGGCTTTCCAGCTCAGCCAACCCGGCGGTGCTGACCTTCTCCGGCGGATAACCGGCGCCATGTTGCAGATAGCTCAGCAGATTGCCCACCAACGGGTTGTGGCTGACCAGCAGCACATTGCTCACCGACACCAGTTGATCGGTGACCTTGTCCGGATCAACCTCCGGCGTCAGCCACTCGACCGTGCGAATTTCCGGCTCGAAACCCAGCGCTTCGCGAACAATCTGCGCGGTCTGCTGCGCACGCAGATAAGGGCTGGCGTAGATTGCCGTCAGCGGCTGGCCGATCAACCGGGCGGCGCTGCTCAAGGCCTCTTTGCGACCGTGCTCGGTCAGTTCCCGTTCGGAGTCGGGACACGAGCCATAAGGCACGGCCTCGCCGTGACGCAATACCCAGAGTTTCATAGCTTGGGTTCCTCATCTCGAACCGGTTGTGGCGCCGGGGCAACG
>NZ_MOBK01000281.1 GCF_003732265.1 Pseudomonas brassicacearum | reverse complement strand
ATGTCGGCGGTACGCATCGGCCCATACACATTGCAGAACGGCTTGATTCTCGCCCCGATGGCGGGCGTCACCGATCAGCCCTTTCGTCAGCTGTGCAAGCGTTTGGGCGCAGGGCTTGTAGTCTCGGAAATGGTCACCAGTGACATGAGCCTGTGGAACACCCGCAAGTCGCGCATGCGCATGATCCACGAAGGCGATCCCGAGCCACGCTCGGTACAGATTGCCGGTGGTGATGCACAGATGCTGGCGGATGCAGCCCGGGCCAACGTCGAACTGGGCGCACAGATTATTGATATCAACATGGGTTGCCCGGCAAAGAAGGTCTGCAACAAGGCCGCCGGTTCCGCGTTGTTGAAAGATGAAGCACTGGTCACCGAGATCCTGCAGGCCGTTGTGGCTGCGGTTGATGTGCCGGTCACCCTGAAGATCCGCACCGGTTGGGATCGCGACAACAAGAACGGTCTGACCGTGGCGAAGATCGCCGAGCAGGCCGGGATCTCCGCGCTGGCAGTGCATGGCCGCACTCGCGCCGATCTGTACAAGGGTGAAGCCGAGTACGACACGATTGCCGCGATCAAGCAGGCGGTGTCGATCCCGGTGTTTGCCAATGGCGATATCGATTCG
>NZ_MOBK01000280.1 GCF_003732265.1 Pseudomonas brassicacearum | reverse complement strand
ATTTATCGATGTAAATCAATAGCTTGTAAATATCGTAGTCATAAAGACTCAAAGACCTTTATAGTCATCCCGACTACATCTTGTCTCTTTGACTACAAGACCATGACCGCCAAATCCCTGCTCACCGCCCTGCTGCCATTAGTTTCCGACCTGTCCCGCGAACTGCCCGAGGGCGAGCGTTATCGACGTTTACTTGAAGCCATGCGCGCCTTGCTTCCCTGCGACGCTGCAGCGTTGTTGCGCCTCGACGGCGAAGCGCTGGTGCCGCTGGCGGTGGACGGTTTGAGCACCGACACCCTCGGCCGGCGCTTCAAGGTCAGCGAACATCCGCGTTTTGAAATACTCCTCAGCGGTGCCGGACCCACGCGATTCGCCGCCGATAGCGACTTGCCCGATCCTTATGACGGTTTGGTCGACGGCCTCGACGAGCATCTGGAGGTTCACGATTGCCTCGGCTGTCCTTTGTTTGTCGATGAAAAACTCTGGGGCCTGATCACCCTCGACGCCCTCGACCCCGAGCGTTTCGAACCGATCGAGCTCGACGCCTTGCAAGCTTTCGCCAGCCTC
>NZ_MOBK01000279.1 GCF_003732265.1 Pseudomonas brassicacearum | reverse complement strand
TGACGGTCCAGGCGCGGACTTCTTCGACACCGGCGGTGAAGTAGGTCTGCAGGTGCAGCATTTCGTAGCCGGCGCGGATCACGCGGTTCAGGCCAGGCTCTTCCAGGCCCAGGGCCTCGAGGAACATGTCCTTCTCTTCGCCGTCATCGAGCTCGGCGATTTCTGCTTCGATCTTGTTGCAGACCGGAACGACCATCGCGCCTTCTTCTTCGGCGATGGCGCGAACCACGTCCAGGTGCGGGTTGTTCTCGAAACCGTCTTCAGCGACGTTGGCGATGTACATGACCGGTTTGGTGGTCAGCAGGTGGAAGCCCTTGATCACCGCTTTTTCGTCGGTGCTCATGTTCTTCATCAGGCTGCGTGCCGGCTTGGCTTCGGTGAAGTGCGCGATCAGTTGCTCAAGCAGAGCCTTCTGAACCACGGCGTCCTTGTCACCACCCTTGGCGTTACGCGCGACTTTCTGCAGTTGCTTCTCGCAGCTGTCGAGGTCGGCGAAGATCAGTTCCAGATCGATGATTTCGATGTCGCGTTTCGGGTCGACGCTGTTGGA
>NZ_MOBK01000278.1 GCF_003732265.1 Pseudomonas brassicacearum | reverse complement strand
AGATGACTTCACAGGGGAAGCAGTTGTCTGGAAATGTGGAGGCATTCGATGACCTCATCTTGGGTTATGGCCTGAAGAAACTCACCGAAGTATTTGAAGAATTGATGGCGGTTTCAAAAAACAATCACCGGGATAATTTGCAGGGTGTGGTGGAAATGGGCAGGGTTAAAGCCGCAAAAAATATTCCCGGTTGGTTGCAGCGACTGAAACACAGCACGGCTTCTCAGGTTACCCGCGTAACGATTGAGCAAATGAACGACGCGCAACAACGTCAGCAAGACCTGCGCGTTGAAGCGCAAG
>NZ_MOBK01000277.1 GCF_003732265.1 Pseudomonas brassicacearum | reverse complement strand
GTCGAGGTTGACCGGGGCGTAGGCGGTCAGGTTGGAGAAGTCAGCCTGGCCTTTGGCGCTGCTGGCGGCGGCGCGAAACTTCATCGCCGCGTCCTTGTTTTTCGAGCCTTTTGGAATCACCAGAATGTCGGCCATGACCAGATTCTGTTTCCAGCTCACGCCAACCGGCGCGCCGTCTTCTTGCAGGGCGTGAATGCGGCCGTTCCAGAACTGGCCCATGCTTGCTTCACCGGACGCCAGCAGTTGCTGCGACTGCGCGCCGCCGCCCCACCAGACGATGTCTTTCTTGATGGTGTCGAGTTTCTTGAAGGCGCGATCCAGATCCAGCGGGTAGAGCTTGTCGGCCGCTACGCCATCGGCCAGCAGCGCCAGTTCGAGCACGCCGGGGCTTGGCCATTTATACAGGGCGCGTTTGCCGGGGTAGGTTTTGGTGTCGAACAGGGCGCTCCAGTCCTGCGGCTTGTTGGCGCCGAGTTTGCCCTCGTTGTAGCCGAGGACAAAGGAGAAGAAGAACGAGCCGACGC
>NZ_MOBK01000276.1 GCF_003732265.1 Pseudomonas brassicacearum | reverse complement strand
GGACTGACATGGCGATCTTCGAAAACCCGGAGTGGGGTTGGAAGGATATCCCGCACAGCACCGTCGACATGGGGCTGGAAGATGCTGAAATCTTTGTCGCACAGAGCAAGCCGGATCGTCAGCAGGGTTACTTCGCCGATTTGAAAGGCAAGCGTCTGGCGCTGTACAGCGGTTATCACTATGAATTCGCCAATTTCAATAACGATCCGCAATTTCTCAAGGACAGTTACAACGCGACGCTCACGACTTCCCA
>NZ_MOBK01000275.1 GCF_003732265.1 Pseudomonas brassicacearum | reverse complement strand
GAATTTCCAGGAACGGGCCGGGCTGTTTTCGATCCTCTGGGGTGAACAAGGCGAGCTGACGCGGGTGTACCAGCAACTGGCCGGTGCGCTGCACGCGCTGGGCCTGCCCGAAACCGTGTTCGCACCGCTGAAGGCCTTGGTCAGTTTCGAAAACGACACTTACAGCCAGCGCGACAGCATCATGAACGTCGACATCCTCGAACGCTTCGGCAGCCCACGAGACTTGCCGATCGAGGTTCGCCTCCTGATTGGCGGTCGCCTGCAAAACAGCCAGGGCATCCCGGTCGCGCCACTGGCGGCACTGACGGCCGAAATCACCTTCCGCCTGATCGAAGCCCAGCTGCATGACATCGTCAACCACGTCGACCTGCCGGACTTCCCCGGCTATCGCGGACGC
>NZ_MOBK01000274.1:582-877 GCF_003732265.1 Pseudomonas brassicacearum | reverse complement strand
AGAATCGAAGCAGTGCCCAGTACTACGCCTTACGCCGCCTAATAGTACTGAACAGGTGAACCAGTAGTTAGTTTCTGGGGTTAACTCAACCTCAAAAAAGTCGTTGATTGTTATTGTCCAGCCGCTTGGCACTCGAATTGGTTGAAGTTCGTGCTTTAGTTTGGGTCTCATTTCACATTGCCCATGTATTTTTTAACTTGTTCAGGTGAGGCTGGAAAGCTGCGTATGACAGATTCATTTCTACCCAGTAGGTTGACGAAGTTAAAGCGGTTTCCGTACTTATAGAGGCTTTTTA
>NZ_MOBK01000274.1:0-493 GCF_003732265.1 Pseudomonas brassicacearum | reverse complement strand
AATTTCTTCATCGGGTAGATTGTCTATGATTCGCTGAATTTTATTAGAGTATTTTTCCTCAATAACTGCTTCAGTCCAATCAAGCTCGGAAGCTGCGGCGATTGCTACCTCGGAGAACGTAGAGTCAAGAAATTTTTTTAAAAGCTCTATCGCTTCGGGCGATCGCAACTCTCCCAGAGCAGCAGCGCTCCTTTCTTGCCAGTATTCCTCTTTTAAAAGAATTGCTTCATTAAGTTGTTGCCAGTCCATGGCGTTAAATTTTCCTAAAACCCCATGAGCTACCTGTTCAGTAATGTACTCATTCCAATTTGTGTCTTCATTCGGTCCAAGCCAGTAGTTATATTCTTCGAAAATCTTGCTGTTCATGTTGTTCATGGTCGGATCACGTTAAATAGCGAGAAAGAGGAGAGTTCCCAGGCGGTAGATTATGGATGTAAAAACTCTGATCTGCCCCGTTTAAAATAAGGAGTCGTGATCTGTCCCTGTTTTATTT
>NZ_MOBK01000273.1 GCF_003732265.1 Pseudomonas brassicacearum | reverse complement strand
TTCAGCCGCATGGTTAAGCGAATATTTCGGAATTTCGACGGTGATGTCTTCTTCACCAACGATAGCCTGGCAAGCCAGACGCGATTGCGCCTCGAGACCCCAGGCACGATCAAGGAAGTCTTCTTCCAGCTCGTCAGCCTCTTCCATCGAGTCGAAACCCTCGCGGATGATGCAGTGGCAGGTGGTGCAAGCACACACGCCGCCGCAGGCGCTTTCCATCTCGATGTGGTGTTCGTGGGCCAGTTCGAGAATCGAGGTGCCGGGCGCAGCCTCGACCACCATGCCTTCAGGGCAGAACTTCTCGTGGGGCAGAAAAATGACCTGCGGCATCAGATATCCTCGATTTCATTCAGATTGCGCCCCGACAGAGCGGCTTTCACCGTCAGATCCATGCGGCGGGCAGCCAAAGCATCGGTCACTTGCGACAGACGCTTGGTCTGCTGCTCGATGGCGTAACCCTCAGTACCTTTCATCAGTTCGGCCAGTTCCTGCAACTGCAGATCGATGACCATGCGCTCTTCGGCGTCGAGCAAACGCTCGCCATCAACCTCAAGAGCGCCCTGCACCGCTTC
>NZ_MOBK01000029.1 GCF_003732265.1 Pseudomonas brassicacearum | reverse complement strand
GTTCAGACCAGGCGTTTGTGCAGGAAGAAACGCCGGTGCTGCGGCGGGAAATCCTCCAGCCGGCCGAATTCGCTGAAGCCATGCCGCTGATAGAACTGCGGCGCCTGAAAGTCGAAGGTATCGAGCCAGATGCCGATACAGCCCTTTTCCCGAGCCAGCTCCTCGGCCATGTTCAGCAATTGCGAGCCCGTGCCCTGGCCCCGTGTCTGCTCGGGGACCGCCAGCAGCTCGATGAACATCCAGCGATAGAAAATTTCCGCCTGCAGGCCACCGAGAATCTCACCGCTGTGCTCGTCGCGAACCACCAGGGCGATGGCCTCGGGCTTGGGATCGCCCGCCTGGGCCCGGTTGTGGGCCCGCAAGGGCTCGAGGATCGCAGCGCGCACCTCCGGCCCCGGGTTCATCAGCATGTCGATACGCGTACTCATTCGCCGTTTCCTTGGATGATGGCTGTGCCGGACCGGGGTGAAAGCGCCCCACGATCCTCCCTGGAG
>NZ_MOBK01000003.1 GCF_003732265.1 Pseudomonas brassicacearum | reverse complement strand
GTCTCAACCGAGGCGCGCATTCTACAGCAGCCTCTGTTGCTGTCAAGCGGTTATTTTCAGAAGTTTTCAAAGTTTCGCTTGGAAATCTTTAACAACTTCAACCACTTGCGCTTCCGATCACTCGGTAGCGGGAGGCGAATTCTACAGCGTTACACGCTGCTGTCAACACCTCTTTTTCAACTCCCTTTCGGGCTTCGATGACCTGAAGCCGCTCACTGCCGAAAACTGCGTAACTCTTTGTTTACCAAGGAGTTTTCCGTTTCGACTGCGCCGGAAGTGGGGAGAATTATAGACATCCAGAATCTGCCGTCAAGCACTGTTTGCAGCTTTACTCGGTTTTCAACGTAATGCGCGCAAATGCCTTCTTACCAGCCTGGCAAACGTGTGTCGCACCCAGTACGTATATAAAGGTGCGATCAACCACCTCACCATCTATACGCACACCGCCAGCATTCAACAGGTCGCGCGCCACTGCCGCGTTCTTTACCAACCCTGCCTTATTAAGAACAGCCGCAATCGGCATATCTTCAGCAGCAGTCAATTCGATCTCAGGCAGATCATCCGGCAGCTCGCCTTCTTTCATGCGATTGCCTGCTCCACGGTGAGCATTGGCCGCCGCCTCCTCACCATGGAAACGCGCAACGATCTCTTCAGCCAGCTTGATCTTGATGTCCCGTGGGTTCGCACCAGACTCGACGTCGGCACGGAATGCATTGATCTCTTCCATGGAGCGGAAGCTAAGCAACTCGAAGTAACGCCACATCAGCGCATCCGGAATGGAAACCAGCTTGCTGTACATCACACCCGGCGCTTCCTGGATACCGACGTAGTTGCCCAGGGACTTGGACATCTTCTTCACGCCATCCAGGCCTTCGAGCAGCGGCATGGTCAGAATGCACTGCGGCTCTTGACCGTATCCGCGCTGAAGCTCGCGCCCCATCAACAGGTTGAACTTCTGATCGGTACCGCCTAACTCGATATCTGCGCGCAGCGCGACCGAGTCATAACCTTGAACCAGCGGATAGAGGAACTCATGAATGGCGATGGGCTGATTGGTGGTATAGCGCTTATCGAAATCGTCGCGCTCGAGCATGCGCGCAACTGTGTACTGCGAAGTCAGGCGAATGAAGTCGGCCGGCCCCATCTGGTCCATCCAGGTGGAGTTGAACGCAACTTCGGTTTTAGCCGGATCAAGAATCTTGAAGACCTGGGTCTTATAGGTCTCGGCATTCTCAAGAACCTGCTCACGGGTAAGCGGCGGACGTGTCGCGCTCTTCCCGCTCGGATCACCAATCATCCCGGTGAAATCACCAATAAGGAAGATCACCTGATGCCCCAGCTCCTGGAACTGGCGCAGCTTATTAATAAGCACGGTATGACCCAGGTGCAAATCCGGCGCAGTCGGATCGAAGCCAGCCTTAATACGTAGCGGTTGGCCACGCTTGAGCTTCTCGATCAGCTCGGACTCGACCAACAGTTCTTCCGCACCACGTTTAATCAGCGCTAGCTGTTCTTCAACCGACTTCATAACAGACCCGCAAGGCTCGAATTCAAAGGGGACCAACCATACAAGATCACGCGTCAAATACAAAGTTTGGCCGGCGCAATGACGCCAATCCGCCGGCAGAGAGTCTGCGGACTTGCTTCAGAGATGATTTGGTTATATTTTATACAGTTATTTCATCTTCATCATGTCATTCATCTTTTCCAATTCATCTTTTTTCAAAGTCAAAAAATCACTTATGACCAAAGAATCGTCTAAAGCGCCACCGCTTTACCCGAAGACCCACCTGCTCGCAGCAAGTGGCATCGCCGCTCTGCTGAGCCTGGCGCTTCTGGTATTCCCTTCCAGCGATGTTGAAGCCAAAAAGACCACCCTGAGTCTTGAACTGGAAACCCCTGCTGAACAACTATCACAAGAACAAGACGCTGCCGAGGCCGCTCAAGCCACAAATGAACCAGTAGCCTCCCCTTTCGCGCAGATCGAAAACGCCGCCGAAGAACCGCAGGAAACCGCTCAGGCCGCGCCTGTGGTCGAAGAAAAGAAGGCTCCAAACCACAGGGAAGTGATCGTCTCCAAAGGCGATACGCTCTCCACCCTGTTTGAGAAAGTCGGCCTCCCGGCCGCTTCGGTCCATGAAATCCTGGCCAGCGACAAGCAAGCCAAGCAGTTCAGCCAGCTTAAACATGGGCAGAAACTCGAATTCGAACTGAACCCTGCAGGTCAACTGACCAACCTGCACAGCAAGATCAGCGACGTCGAAAGCATTACCCTGACCAAGAATGACAAGGGTTATGCATTCAACCGCATCACCGCCAAGCCCACCGTGCGTTCCGCCTACGTTCATGGCGTGATCAACAGTTCGTTGTCGCAATCCGCCGCTCGCGCCGGCCTGTCCCACAGCTTGACCATGGACATGGCCAGCGTGTTTGGCTACGACGTCGACTTCGCCCAGGATATCCGCCAGGGTGACGAGTTCGATGTGATCTACGAGCAGAAAGTCGTCAACGGCAAGGCTGTCGGCAACGGCCCGATCCTTTCCGCACGCTTCACCAACCGCGGCAAGACCTACACCGCTGTGCGTTACATCAACAAACAAGGCAACAGCAGCTACTACACGGCTGACGGTAACAGCATGCGCAAAGCGTTCATCCGCACCCCGGTTGACTTCGCCCGCATCAGTTCGAAATTCTCCATGGGCCGCAAGCACCCGATCCTGAACAAGATTCGCGCCCACAAAGGCGTTGACTATGCAGCACCACGTGGCACGCCAATCAAGGCTGCCGGCGACGGTAAAGTATTGTTGGCCGGTCGCCGCGGCGGCTATGGCAACACCGTGATCATCCAGCACGGTTCTACCTACACCACGCTGTATGGCCACATGCAAGGCTTCGCCAAAGGCGTTAAGACCGGCGGCACGGTTAAACAGGGCCAGGTGATCGGCTTCATCGGCACCACCGGGCTCTCCACCGGCCCGCACTTGCACTACGAATTCCAGGTCAATGGCGTTCACGTCGACCCGCTGGGCCAAAAGCTGCCAATGGCCGATCCGATCGCCAAGGCTGAACGCTCGCGCTTCCTTGCGCAAAGCCAACCGCTGATGGCGCGCATGGATCAAGAGAAGGCCACCCTGCTGGCTTCGAGCAAGCGCTAAGCCATGACGCTCTATATCGGTGTGATGTCCGGAACCAGTCTCGATGGCCTGGACATCGCGCTGGTTGATCTCTCCCCGGCGATCAAGCTGATCGCCACACACTACATCCCCATGCCGGAATCCCTGCGCACCGAGCTGCTTGGCTTATGCGCCAGTGGTCCGGACGAGATTGCCCGCTCTGCCATCGCCCAACAAAACTGGGTAAAACTGGCAGCTCAGGGCATTCACTCCCTGCTTGATCAACAAAACCTGAAGCCCGTAGACATTCGCGCGATTGGCAGCCACGGCCAGACCATTCGCCACGAACCGGCGCGCGGCTTTACCGTGCAGATCGGCAACCCTGCCCTGCTGACCGAGCTGACCGGCATCGCCGTAGTCAGTGACTTCCGCAGTCGCGATGTGGCCGCAGGCGGGCAAGGAGCTCCGCTGGTTCCAGCCTTCCACGAAGCCTTGTTTGATGAAAGCGCAGGTAGTCGCGCAGTCTTGAATGTGGGCGGGTTCAGCAACCTCAGCCTGATCGAACCCGGTCAACCCGTTGCGGGTTTCGACTGCGGTCCAGGCAACGTTTTGCTGGATGCCTGGATTCACCAGCAGCGCGGCGACAACTTCGATCGTGACGGTCAATGGGCCGCCAGCGGCGACGTCGAGCCGGATCTGCTGAATGAACTGCTCAGCGATCCCTTCTTCGTGACCAAAGGCCCCAAAAGCACCGGCCGCGAAGTGTTCAACCTGCCTTGGCTGACGCAACACCTGTCGAAACTGCCGACATTCGCTGCCGAAAACGTACAAGCGACCTTGCTCGAACTCACCGCACTGACCATCGTTGAGTCACTGCAACACGCCCAGTTGAACACTCAAGAACTGCTGGTCTGCGGCGGCGGCGCGCACAACGCCACGCTGATGAAGCGCTTGGCCAGCTTACTGCCGAATACGCAAGTCAGCAGCACCGCCACTCACGGTGTAGACCCCGACTGGGTTGAAGCCATGGCCTTCGCCTGGCTGGCCCATTGCTGCCTCGAAGGCATCGCCGCCAACCGCCCAAGTGTCACCGGCGCCCGCGGCCTGCGCGTACTCGGCGCGATCTACCCCGCTTAAACCCAAGACAGCAAAACGCCGCATAACCCATAAGGTTCTGCGGCGTTTTACAGTGTGCTGAAGGTGCGATCAGATCGAGAACGAAGAGCCGCAGCCACAGGTAGTGCTGGCGTTCGGGTTCTTGATCACGAAGCGCGAACCTTCCAGACCTTCCTGATAGTCCACCTCGGCGCCTGCCAGGTACTGGAAGCTCATCGGGTCCACGACCAGGCTCACGCCTTCGCGCTCGACGATGGTGTCGTCATCGGCCACTTCTTCATCGAAGGTGAAGCCGTACTGAAAACCTGAACAACCGCCGCCCGTAACGAATACGCGCAGCTTCAAGCGATCATTCCCCTCTTCATCGACCAGGCTCTTCACCTTGTGCGCGGCACCGTGGGTGAATTGCAAAGCCGTGGGGGTGAAGGATTCGACGCTCATGCTGACTATCTCCCGGCGTTACGCCGCCATAATGCGTGATGACGCGCATTATCCGCTTCTCCTAGAAAATCGGTCAACTATTGTTACGGTATATCAATCAAGCAAACTGTCCGACCAGAATGCAATAAGGCCCATCCAATGGGCCTTATTGCTGTCCGCGATTGCGCCTTACGGCAGCATGCCCGCGTGAGACAAGCCGAAGCGCTCATCCAGGCCGAACAGGATGTTCATGTTCTGCACCGCCTGACCCGACGCGCCTTTGACCAGGTTGTCGATCACCGACAACACCACCACCAGATCGCCATCCTGCGGACGATGCACGGCAATACGGCACACATTGGCACCGCGCACGCTGCGGGTTTCCGGGTGGCTGCCGGTTGGCATTACATCGACGAACGGTTCGTTGGCGTAGCGCTTTTCAAACAATGCTTGCAGATCGACCGAGCGATCCACGACGGTCGCGTAAAGCGTCGAGTGAATACCGCGAATCATTGGCGTCAGGTGCGGAACGAACGTTAGGCCGACGTCCTTGCCTGCTGCGCGACGCAGCCCCTGGCGGATTTCCGGCAAGTGACGGTGCCCTTTGACCGAATAGGCCTTCATGCTTTCCGACGTCTCGGAGTACAGCGATCCTACAGAGGCGCCACGACCGGCACCGCTGACACCGGATTTGCAGTCAGCGATCAAGCGAGTGGTATCCGCCAGGCCCGCTTCGAGCAGCGGCAGGAAACCCAGTTGCGTAGCGGTCGGGTAGCAACCCGGCACGGCGATCAGGCGAGCATCCTTGATTTGCTCACGATTGACTTCCGGCAAGCCGTAAACGGCCTCTTCCAGCAGTTCCGGGGCGCCGTGCGGCTGGCCGTACCACTTGGCCCACTCAACAGGGTCCTGCAGACGGAAGTCCGCCGACAGGTCGATGACCTTGGTCCCGGCAGCCAGCAGTTCGCCGGCCAACGCATGGGCAACACCGTGAGGCGTGGCAAAGAACACCACGTCGCAAGCACCCAGCGTCTTGATGTCCGGAACACTGAACGCCAGGCCGTCGTAGTGGCCTCGCAGGTTCGGGTACATGTCGGCCACGGCCAGGCCAGCCTCGGATCGAGAAGTGATTACTACCACTTCAGCTTGCGGATGCTGTGCCAACAGACGCAGCAGTTCGACACCGGTGTAACCCGTGCCGCCGACGATACCGACCTTGACCATAAACCTGCCCTCAACGAACCCACTGGAAAGCCGTCGATAATAGGGCCCGTATCGTCCTGCGACAACCGGCAAGGTGACGTGCGGCCGCTCAAGCCTCTACTATCCGGGCTACCGTGAACCTGGGAATAACTAAAAATGCTCTATCTGTGGCTCAAAGCGTTTCACATCATCAGCATGGTCTGCTGGTTTGCCGGCCTGTTCTACCTGCCGCGTCTGTTCGTCTACCACGCACAAAGTGAAGACGCGGTCAGCAAGGAACGCTTCAGCGTCATGGAGCGCAAGTTGTACCGAGGCATCATGGGCCCCGCGATGATCGCCACCCTGATCTTCGGCATTGCGCTGATCGCCCTCAATCCGGGTATCTTCAGTCAAGGCGCGTGGATTCACGCCAAACTGACCCTGGTGGTCATCCTCATCGGCTACCACCACATGTGCGGCGCGCAGGTGAAGCGCTTTGCCCGTGGCGAAAATACCCGCAGCCATGTCTTTTATCGCTGGTTCAATGAAGTCCCGGTTCTGATATTGCTGGCTATCGTAATTCTGGTCGTCGTTCGGCCGTTCTAACTTCAATGCGCACCACTCACCGGGGTACTTCCAATGTCGCTGCCCGCTCTGCTCGAACAACGTTTGCGCCTGCCAGTCGTGGCTGCGCCGATGTTCCTGATTTCCAATCCGCAATTGGTGCTCGCCTGCTGCCGTAATGGCGTGGTGGGCAGCTTCCCCGCGCTCAACCAGCGAGAGAGCAGCGGGTTCAAGGCCTGGCTGGAAGAGATCGAGGCAGGCCTGGCGACACTGGAGAACCCGGCCCCTTATGCGGTCAACCTGATCGTCCACAACAGCAACCCACGCCTGCAAGCGGACCTGGCGATCTGCATCGAGCACAAAGTGCCGATTGTGATTACCAGCCTCGGCGCGGTGAAAGAAGTGGTCGACGCCGTGCACAGCTACGGCGGCCTGGTGTTCCACGACGTGACGACTCGCCGCCATGCGGAAAAAGCTGCTGAGGCCGGTGTGGACGGTTTGATCGCCGTGGCCGCGGGCGCCGGTGGCCACGCAGGCACCTGGAGTCCGTTCTCGCTGATCGCCGAAATTCGTCAGTTTTTCGACAAGACCCTGCTGCTGGCCGGCTGCCTGAACCATGGCCACGAGATTCTCGCCGCACAATTGCTTGGTGCGGATTTGGCCTACTTCGGTACGCGATTTATCGGCACCACTGAAAGTCATGCGCCTGACGCTTACAAAGAGATGTTGCTGACTTCCAGGGCGGCGGACATCGTCCATACTCCAGCGGTGTCCGGTATACCGGCGAGTTTCATGCGCCAAAGCCTCGAAGCCGCCGGTTTCGACATGGCGGCCTTGCAAAACAAGGGTGAGGTCAACTTCGGTTCCAAACTGAAACCGGTCAGCGATGAAGCCAAGGCCTGGAAAACCGTGTGGTCGGCGGGTCAGGGCGTCGGGGAAATCGATGACTTGCCGAGTGTCGATCAATTGGTCGCACGGCTGGACACGGAATACCGCAAGGCGCTGGAGTTGGCGGCACAGCTGCCAAAACGCTGGCCGCGCTGAGAGGAAAGTTTTGGCCAGCCCAACCCGGCTGGCCTTACACTCTGTCGCTGTAACACTTTCTAACTCAACACTCGCGACAAGGATGCCTCGCAATGAGCGAAAACCGTTTCAAGATCCTGTTCGACGGCGCTCTGCTGCCAGGCGTCGACCTCACGACCGCCAAGCAGAATCTCGCCGCGCTGTACAAAAGCGAAGTCGCTGCGGTTGAACGGCTGTTCACTGGCAAGACCGTCACGCTTAAACAAGATTTGTCGCACGCCGACGCACAAATCTACCTGCAGGCGCTGACGAAAACCGGCATCAATGCACGGATCGAAAGCGAATCGTCCATCGAACTGAACCTGGCCGACGCGCACGAACACGTTCCCGCCAGGCCCCAGCCTGTCTTTGCCGAACCGGCCTCCCCCTACGCTCCGCCTCAGGCCAGCGTCGGCGAAAGCCTGCCGGCGTTCGCCACACTCAAGCCGTTCAGTGTCGAAGGTCGCATCGGGCGCTTGCGTTATCTGGCGTGGACGATGGCCCTGACCCTGGTCTTGATCCCCGTCGTTTCGGTCCTGGCCATCCTGGCGTTCGCCATCATCAGTGCCGATTCGACGGCAGGCTTGATCATCGGTGGTCTGGTTGCATTCATCCTGTTCATCGCGATCGCGGTCGTCAGCATTCAGTTCAGTGTTCAGCGCTTGCACGACATTGGCTGGTCCGGCTGGCTCTGGCTATTGAACCTCGTCCCGTTCGTGGGCAGCTTCTTCCCGCTCGTGATCATGGTCGTCCCCGGCACCAACATCGCCAATCGCTACGGCCCGCCACCTCCGCCCAATACCACCGCGGTCAAAGTGCTCTCTTCGTTGTGGGTCGTGTTTATCGTCATTGTCTTCCTTGGAGCGCTGGCCGGCGGTTTCACTGCGATTCAGGAAGAGTACGAAAGCACCACGACAAGCAGCTACGACAGCGGCTCGGTGACTACCGAAGACGTTGAAGTCGAACCGGCCGAAGCAGCCGAACCTGCACCGGATTCTGCAGACGATGAAGCCGAAGAAGCCCCGGCCCCTGTAGACTCTGCGAAAGAATAAACAGCGCTCCCCGCCCGTGACACCTGCGTCGCGGCGCGGAGCTGTTGCGATGGAGAACTGCATGACCCGTTACGCTCTGATCACTGGCGCTTCCAGCGGCATCGGCCTGGCGATGGCCGAAGCGCTGGCCCGCCGTGGCCGCAGCCTGATTCTGGTGGCCCGACAGCGTGATCAGCTGGAAAGTATTGCGATTGAACTGACTCAACGTTTTGGCGTGGAAGTACTGTTCCGTGCCTGTGACCTGGGCGAGCCGCTACGGCTGTCGGGGTTTCTGCTGGAACTGGAGGAAGGCGACCGACAGATCGATTTGCTGGTCAACTGCGCCGGCATGGGCACCTGCGGTCCCTTTCTCGCTCAAGACTGGATGACAGAACAGGACCTGATCGAAGTGAACATCCTGGCCCTCACCCGCCTCTGCCACGCCATCGGAAACTCCATGGCCTTGCAGGGTGGCGGGCAGATCCTCAATGTGGCCTCGGTCGCCGCGTTCCTTCCCGGCCCGTGGATGAGTACCTATTACGCGAGCAAGGCCTACGTGCTGCATTTTTCCGAGGGCTTGCGCGTCGAACTGAAGAAATGCGCAGTCAAGGTCTCGGTGCTGTGCCCCGGCCCGACGCGCACCGGTTTCTTCCGTACCGCGCAATTGGACACCGGCAAACTGATCGACAGCAAAATGCTCATGAGCCCTGAAGAAGTGGCGCTCTACACGGTACGAGCCCTGGAGAAAAATCGCGCAATCATCATCCCGGGCCGACGCAACCGCTGGCGCGCCTTTCTGCCACGGCTCGGCTCGCGCTGGTTGAATCGGACAATCGCCGGCATGGTCAACAAGGTTTACTGCCCACGCTGAATGGTCCTACGGCAAAACCATGGGTACACTCAAGCCAGCCAAAACAACGGAGAAAACAGCTGTGGATACTCTGTTCACCAAGATCATCAACCGGGAAATCCCGGCCAAGATCATTTACGAGGACGACCAGGTACTGGCCTTCCACGATATCGCCCCACAGGCACCGGTGCATTTTCTGGTGATCCCGAAGAAACCCGTGCGTACCCTTAACGATCTCTCCGAGGACGACAAGGCTCTGGCCGGGCATATTCTGTTCACCGCACAGCGTCTGGCACTGGAACTGGGTTGCGAAAAAGGTTTCCGCGTTGTCATGAACTGCAATGAAGAAGGTGGGCAGACTGTCTATCACATTCATATGCACGTGTTGGGTCAGCGTCAGATGCACTGGCCGCCGGGCTGATTGCCGGTTGTTCCAGGGGAGTGGCCAGCCACTCCCGCATGACCCAACTCAAACCTTCCCCGGCCGATTGGGTTAAACTGGCCGCCGAGATTTTTCCCGGAGGTCAGCATGACTACCCAACGTCACTACTCGCCGATTGACCGTCTTCTGCTGCAAGCCGATGCCGCCATGCGCACCCTGCTGCCCTTCAGTGGCCAGCCTTACCGCCCGTCGCCCGCCATCGTCCAGCCTGATGCAAAATTGAGCGACGAGGACACCCGGCACGTTGCCGGCCTGATGCGCATCAACCATACCGGTGAAGTCTGCGCCCAGGCGTTGTATCAAGGGCAAGCCCTGACCGCCAAGCTCCCGCATGTGCGCGCGGCCATGGAGCATGCTGCCGAAGAAGAAATCGACCATCTGGTCTGGTGCGAGCAACGCATTCATCAGTTGGGCAGCCATACCAGCATTCTTAACCCGCTGTTCTACGGCATGTCGTTCGGGATTGGCGCAGTGGCCGGGTTGATCAGCGACAAAGTCAGCCTCGGTTTCGTTGCCGCCACTGAACATCAAGTGTGCAAGCACTTGAATGAACACCTCGACCAATTGCCGGCGGAGGACGAAAAGTCCCGGGCGATTCTTGAGCAGATGCGTATTGATGAAGAACATCACGCTGAAAGTGCGCTGGATGCCGGGGGGTTCCGTTTTCCGGCGCCGGTGAAGTTCGGAATGAGTCTGTTGGCCAAGGTGATGACCAAGAGTACTTATCGGATCTGATAGATGCGCTGCCGGACAGGACCCTTTCGCGAGCAGGCTCGCTCCCACAAGGGCTCTTTGTTTGAGACATAAAAAAGGCGACTGCCGTGACGGAGTCGCCTTTTTTGTGTTCGAAAAATCTTACGCCATGTTCCGCGCGTAGAAGATTTCGAGCATTTCGTGTTTCACGCGCTCGGTCACCTGGGCACGTTGCTCAGAGGACAGGCTGCTGGTGGCGTCGCCGAACAGGTAGTTATCCAGTTCGAAGTTCTTCAGCAGCATTTTGGTGTGGAACAGGTTTTCCTGGTACACGTTCACGTCGGTCATCTGGTACGCGTCGCGGGTGTCGTCGGACAGGTAGTTCTGGATCGAATTGATCTCGTGGTCGATGAAGTGCTTTTTGCCTTCAACGTCACGGGTGAAGCCGCGCACACGATAATCCACGGTCACGATGTCCGAATCGAACTGGTGAATCAGGAAGTTGAGTGCTTTCAACGGTGAAATGACACCACAGGTCGACACATCAATGTCCACACGGAACGTTGCAATACCGTCCACCGGATGGATTTCCGGATAGGTGTGCACCGTGATGTGGCTCTTGTCGAGGTGGGCCAGGATAATTTCCGGCAGCGGGCCCGGGGACTCTTCGATCTGGCTGTCGGTCGGGGTTACCGGCTCTTCAGAGATCAGAATCGTGACGCTGGCGCCCTGTGGTTCGTAGTCCTGACTGGCAATGTTCAGGATGTTGGCACCAATGATATCGACAACTTCCGTGAGGATCTGCGTCAGGCGTTTCGCGTTGTACTCTTTATTGATGTACTCAACGTAAGCCTGTTGGTCTTGCGGGGTTTCCGCGTAGCAGATGTCATAGATGTTGAAGCTCAAGGTCTTTGTCAGGTTATTGAACCCGTGGAGCTTGAGTTTGCTTTTCACCGTTAAAAACTCTCTATGTATTGCGGCCCGGCCGCGTGATCAAGCATGCCCGTCAAATGCGAACAACGCACCTGCGTAGGACGGTTAACACCTCTTCGCGATGGCGATTTTGGTTGTCAGTTCGGGCGCGCGGCCTGTCGGTTGACGGACCACTACCCTGAAAAAAGTGGCGCATTATGCAGACGTCAGCTTGGGTTCGCCAGAGTCTGCACCGCTTTTATGATAGTTGAATGTCGGCTCAACCGAGTTCGATGATCTCGTAGTCGTGGGTAATCGCCACGCCAGCTGCGCCGAGCATGATCGAGGCCGAGCAATACTTCTCCGCCGACAGCTCGATGGCGCGCTTGACCTGGGCCTCTTTCAGCCCGCGGCCCTTGACCACGAAGTGCATGTGAATCTTGGTGAAGACCTTCGGGTCCTCGGTCGCACGCTCGGCCTCGAGGAAGGCTTCGCAGCTTTCAACGGCCTGACGGGACTTCTTGAGGATGCTGACCACGTCGAAATTGCTGCAACCGCCGACACCCAGCAGGAGCATTTCCATCGGCCGGACACCCAGGTTGCGACCACCGGCATCGGGCGGACCGTCCATGACCACGACGTGACCGCTGCCGGATTCACCGAGGAACATGGCTTCGCCAGCCCATTGGATGCGTGCCTTCATCGCCAAGACTCCACTGTCTAAAAAAGGGTCGCCAGCTTAGCACAGGGCCCTTGATTGACGGTGCCTCGCCTTCCTAGGACGCAAGCCTCTGCGCTGTAGGTAAATTCTCAAATATTGCAGGAAGTGTCTGTTAAGCTGACGCCAATTCGCTGGCGCATAGCCAGCTTTGCTTTGGCCGTTGTCGGCACCCCATAAGAAAATCAAACACACACCGTGACGTTTTTTCGGGATACAACCATGGTTGCTATTACCCCAATACCCAAAATCAAAAACCTCGACAAGCTGTTGATGCATTGCCAACGCCGTCGCTATGCGGCCAAGAGCAACATCATTTGTGCGGGCGATCGCTCGGAAACCCTGTTCTTCATCATCAAAGGCTCGGTCACGATCCTGATCGAGGATGACGATGGTCGTGAAATGATCATCGCCTACCTGAACGCCGGGGATTTTTTCGGTGAGTTAGGCCTGTTCGAACAGGCTGGCCTGGAACAGGCGCGCAGTGCCTGGGTGCGCGCCAAGATCGAATGCGAAGTCGCGGAAATCAGCTACGCGAAATTCCGCGAGCTTTCCCAGCAAGATCCGGACATTCTTTACGTCCTCAGCGGACAAATCGCACAGCGCCTGCGCAACACCACACGCAAGGTCGGTGACCTGGCGTTCTTCGACGTGACCGGTCGCGTTGCTCGTTGCCTGCTGGAATTGTGCAAGCAGCCGGACGCCATGACCCACCCGGACGGCATGCAGATCAAAGTGACCCGTCAGGAGATCGGCCGGATTGTCGGTTGTTCGCGTGAGATGGTCGGTCGCGTGCTCAAGGATCTGGAAGAGCGCAACCTGGTGGACGTCAAAGGCAAGACCATGGTGGTCTTCGGTACGCGCTAAGCCTTGAACATGTCTGCCAGCAATTGGCGATAAAGCGCGTCGAGCCGCCCGAGCGCATCGGGCGCGGCGAACTTCTCATGCAGGGCGATGTGGCTTTCGGCGCGAACCCGCTGCTCCAGGCCGCAGGCTTCATTGAAACGATTGACCGCCGCAACCATCGATTCCCGCTCGTTATCCAGCAACAACGCACCGTGCACCAATCCGACCGGACGCGTGCCGCCCTTGCTCTGGCGCCAGCGCTGAGCAGTGCCGACCATCTTGCGGCCGTCGAGGTTGACGTTAAAACGGCCATCGCAGAACGCACCTTCGATTTCGCCGAGGGACGACACACCGCCCAGTTCATCCAGCAACTGGCAGATCGGATCGCAGAGTCGGTGATAAGCGGTTTCGATGCGGTTTTGGTCGCCTTCGCTGCGTGGCGGTGCATAGACCAATGCGATGTTGATAGTGGATGCCGATTGCGGCACGGGCTCACCGCCGGTTTCACGCAACAGCACGGGCCAGCCGGCAGCGGCCGAGACTTCGCAGGCTGCTTCGAAGCCGGGTAGACGATTCAGGCGTCGGGGCATGACCAGGGCGCGGTCATTGGGTTGCCAGAACAGCAAGCCGAATTCCGAATCTCCGGTGCAGACCGACGCAAGCAGATCCTGTTCGGCTTGCAAGCCGGCTTCGATTGTCAGATTGGTCGGCTGGGTCATTGAATACTCCGCAAGGCTTGAGATCTTTGGAAAATTTGAGGGCCTCTTCGCGAGCAAGCCCGCTCCCACATTTAATCTGCGCTCACTGGATGAACGCGGACTAATGTGGGAGCGGGCTTGCTCGCGAAGGGCGCACCACGGTTTTCCTGTCGGAAATCAGTCGAGTGTAGAACCACTCACCGCGCGCTCCGGAAAGAACAGCCGCTGCAACTCGGTCCCCGGGCTTTCGGCACGCATGAACGCCTCGCCCACCAGGAACGCATACACGTCGCTGATTTCCATCAGCTCGACATCGGCACGGTTGAGGATGCCGCTTTCGGTAATCACCAGGCGATCACGAGGGATGCGCGGCAACAGGTCGAGGGTGGTTTCGAGGCTGACATCAAACGTGTGCAGGTTGCGGTTGTTGATGCCGACCAGCGGAGTGTCGAGGGTTTTCAAGGCCCGCTCCAGTTCGTCGCCGTCGTGAACTTCCACCAGCACATCGAGGCCGACACCTTTTGCCACGGCAGCCAGTTCGGCCATTTTCACGTCATCCAGCGCGGAGACGATCAACAACACGCAATCGGCGCCCAACGCACGGGCTTCGACGATCTGGTAAGGATCGATCATGAAATCCTTGCGGATCACCGGCAGTTTGCACGCCGCCCGGGCTTGTTGCAGATACGCATCAGCACCCTGGAAGTAATCGATATCGGTCAGCACCGACAAACACGTCGCACCGCCCTTCTCGTAGCTCTTGGCGATGTCGGCGGGAACGAAGTTCTCGCGGATCACGCCCTTGCTCGGCGAAGCTTTCTTGATTTCGGCAATCACCGCTGGCTGCTTGAGCTTGGCCTGGGCCAACAATGCCTGGGCAAAACCACGGGGAGCATCGGCCGCCTTGGCCAGACTTTCCAGCTCGGCCAGGCTCACACGAGCGCTACGCTCGGCGACTTCCTGGACTTTGCGCGCCAGAATGTTTTCCAGAACCGTCGGTACACTCATCCCTCATTCTCCACTTTGAATACCGCGGTAAATGCACCCAACTCCTCCAGTTTCTCGCGAGCGAGGCCTGTGTGCAGCGCATCGTGCGCCAGGGCAACGCCTTCTTTCAAACTGGTGGCATGGTCGGCGGCGTACAACGCGGCACCGGCATTGAGCATAATCATTTCGGCGGCTTTCTGACCGCTTTCGGTTTTGCGTTTGCCCAAGGCATCGCGAATCAATTCCAGCGAAGCCGCCGGGCTTTCTACGGCCAGGCCATGCAGGCTCTGGCTCTTCATGCCCAGGTCTTCGGGCTCGACCCAATATTCGCTGATCTGGTCGTTCTTCAATTCCGCCACGAAGGTCGGCGCGGCCAGGCTGAATTCGTCCAGGCCATCCTTCGAATGCACCACCAGCACGTGCTTGCTGCCCAATCGCTGCAGGACTTCGGCCAATGGCCGGCACAGCGCCTGGTTGAACACGCCCACCACCTGATGCTTCACGCCGGCCGGATTCGTAAGCGGGCCGAGCATGTTGAACAAGGTACGCAGGCCAAGCTCTTTGCGCGGACCGGCCGCGTACTTCATGGCACTGTGGTGAGTCTGGGCAAACATGAAACCGATGCCGACGTTATCGATGCAACGGGCCACTTGAACCGGCGTCAGGTTCAAGTAGATACCCGCCGCCTCCAGCAGGTCGGCACTGCCGCTTTTCCCCGACACCGCACGGTTACCGTGTTTGGCTACGGTGCAACCGGCCGCTGCAACGACGAAGGATGAAGCGGTCGACACATTGAAAATATTGGCACCGTCACCGCCGGTGCCGACCACGTCGACCACGCCGTCGAGGGTCTTGAGTTCGACCTTGTCCGCCAGCTCGCGCATGACCGACACGGCGCCGACGATTTCGTCGATGCTTTCGCTCTTCATGCGCATGGCCATCATGAATGCGCCGATCTGCGCATCCGTGCATTGGCCGGTCATGATTTCGCGCATCACATCGCGCATCTCATCGGTGCTGAGGTCGAGGTGATCGACGATACGGCCCAAGGCTGTCTTGATATTCATGAAAAGTCCTTAGCGCGTGCCGCCGCTTTGTTTGAGGAAGTTAGCGAACAGTTCGTGGCCCTGCTCGGTGAGGATCGACTCAGGGTGGAACTGCACGCCTTCGATGTTCAGGGTCTTGTGGCGCAGGCCCATGATCTCGTCGACCGAGCCGTCTTCAAGCTGGGTCCAGGCGGTCAGCTCCAGACAGTCGGGCAAGGTTTCACGCTTGACGATCAGCGAATGGTAGCGGGTGACCGTCAATGGACGATTCAGGCCTTCAAATACGCCCTTGTCCTCGTGGAATACCGGGCTAGTCTTACCGTGCATCACTTGACGGGCGCGAACCACATCGCCGCCAAAGGCCTGGCCGATGGACTGGTGGCCGAGGCAGACGCCAAGAATTGGCAGTTTGCCAGCGAAATGCTTGATCGCTTCAATCGAGATCCCGGCTTCGGTCGGGGTGCAAGGACCGGGGGACACCACGATACGCTCTGGGTTGAGGGCTTCGATTTCAGCGATGGTCAGTTCATCGTTGCGCACGACTTTGACCTGGGAGCCGAGCTCACCGAGGTACTGCACAACGTTGTAGGTAAAGGAGTCGTAGTTATCGATCATCAGCAACATGGCGTTTTTGAACCTCTTGAATTCACTGACTTTAAAGATGGCCTTCGAATGATTGACCCGCAGAGCGCTACGCTTTGTCAGGTGCCGGGGTAGCGCCAGCAAAGCGGCATTTCAAACAGGTAAAGAAGGCAAAGCGGTACAGGTCCGGCGAGGCCGGCAAAAGAATTCAGGCGCGCCAACGCCAGCGGGCGTGTGCCTTGATGACTTGATCCAGGAGTTTACTGATGATCAACACGGGGAAGGTCTCATTCATACGTCTCGGCACAGTAACTTAGCTGGGCAGAGCGTGCAATATGGCCGGGGCTGCTGCTCGCGAAACTCTCAAAGGCTTCGCGACGGATGGCAAAAGGCCGGAAGTTTTTGGTACTGTCGTTTCGTTCTCCTAAAACAATAAATAAACGGACTTGCTCATGATCAAACAGACGTTGTTTGTACCGCTCGCAGGATGCTTGCTGGCAATGGCCTGCGCTCAGGCGTACGCCGCACCGAATCCTTACACCAATTTCGTCGTCTTCGGCGACAGCCTCAACGACGCGGGGACCTTTGCCGACACCGGCGGGCCTGCCGGAGCGACTCAGCGTTACACCAACCGGACGGGGCCGGTTTATCTGGATGGCAGCGGTGAAGTCCGCTCGCTCAACTCCACGCAAATACTGGGTGGAAAACTGGGGTACACCGCGGACCAGACCGCGTCATCGAATTCTGCAGTGCGTGCCAGCAATGGCCAGCCCGATGGCAACAATTGGGCCGTCGGCGGTTATCGCACCGATCAGATTCTCGATTCGATCACCACCACGTCCGACACCGGAGCGCGCGTGCGGGCCGGGTACCTGCCGTCGAACAACTTCCGTGCCGACCCGAACGCGCTGTATTACCTGTCGGGTGGCGGTAACGACTTCCTGCAGGGACGCGTCACCAGCTTGCCTCAGGCCAGTGCCGCCGCCGACCGGCTGGCCGACAGCGTACAGACGCTGCAAACCGCTGGTGCTAAATACGTCATGGTCTGGCTGCTGCCCGACATCGGCCTTACACCGGCAATCAACGGCAGCCCGCTGCAAGCGTTCACCTCACAGCTCAGCGCCCAGTTCAACACGGAGCTGGTGAGCAGACTGCAGAACATCAATGCCGAAGTGATCCCGCTGAACATTCCGGTGTTGCTCAATGAAGCTTTCGCCAATCCGGCGCAGTTCGGCCTGGCGACCGACCAGAACCTGACCGCGACCTGCTTCAGCGGTAGCGGCTGCACCGAAAACGCCCGTTACGGCATCAACAGCGCCACACCCGACCCGACCAAGCTGATCTACAACGACTCGGTCCACCCGACCGAAGCCGGGCAACGCCTGATTGCCGATTACGCGTATTCGCTGTTGTCTGCGCCGTGGGAACTGACGCTGCTGCCGCAAATGGCCCAAGGCACCTTGCGCGCGCACCAGGATGAACTGCGTAACCAATGGCTCGCCGATTGGGAAAACTGGCAAGGCGTCGGTCAATGGCGCGCCATTGTTTCCGGCGGTGGCCAGCATCAGGACTTTGATGGTCAGGACAGCGTCGTCAGTGCCGACGGCAATGGTTACAACCTGAACATCGGCGGCAGCTACCGCCTCGACGATGCCTGGCGCGTGGGTGTGGCGGCCGGTTTCTATAACCAGAAACTCGAAGCCGGGACGAACGACTCCGACTACAAGCTCAACACGTACCTGGGCACCGCATTCGCCCAATACCAACAAAATCGTATATGGGCTGACATGGCGTTGACCGCCGGGCATCTGGATTACGACAGCCTCAAGCGTAAATTCCAGCTAGGCGCCAACGAACGCGGCGAAAAAGGCGACACCAGTGGCTTCGTCGAAGCCTTCAGCGCTCGCATCGGTTATGACATCGCACAGCAAGTCAGCAGCCCTTGGCACCTGTCGCCGTTTGTCAGCGCCGACTTCTCCAAGGTGAAAGTCGATGGTTATTCAGAGGACGGCAATGATTCCACAGCGCTGACCTATGGCGATCAGGAGAGTATTTCCCGCCGCCTCGGCATCGGTTTGCAGGGCAAATACCAGATCACCCCACAAACCCAGGTATTCGGTGAAGTGGCTCACGAGCGTGAGTACAACGACGATACCCAGGACGTGGCGATCAACCTCAACAGCCTGCCAAACAACCAGTTCACACTGGAAGGCTACACCCCGCAAACCAACCTGAACCGGGTGAACCTGGGAGTGAGCCACAACCTCACCAAGGAACTGGCACTGCGCGCCAGCTACAACATTCGCAAGGATGATGACTTTACCCAGCAAGGGATTAATTTAGGGGTAGCGCTGGACTTCTAAATCGATCGGCCATAAAAAACGCGGCGCCCTCACAGGCGCCGCGTTTTTTTATGCTGAATACTTAACTGTGGCGAGGGGGCTTGTCGAAACGTCGCACCGCCCCGTTCGGCTGCGCAGCAGTCGCAAGTCGATGCGAATCGGCGTACCTGAATAAGCTCAGGACCGCTTCGCGCCCCAACGGGGCGATGCGGCGTTCCGACAAGCCCCCTCGCCACAAAGGCTCGCTCCCACAGGTTCAGGCGTCCGGGGTTTGTTCGGCCAGAGCCACGGCACGGAACATTGCGCGGCGCTTGTTCAGGGTTTCTTCCCATTCCAGCGCGGGCACCGAGTCGGCGACGATGCCGCCACCGGCCTGCACGTGCAGTTCGCCGTTCTTGATCACCGCGGTACGGATGGCGATGGCAGTGTCCATGTTGCCGTTCCAGGCAAAGTAACCCACCGCACCGCCGTAGACGCCACGTTTCACTGGCTCCAGTTCGTCGATGATTTCCATCGCGCGAATCTTCGGCGCGCCAGACAAGGTGCCCGCCGGCAGGATCGCCCGCAGCGCGTCCATCGCCGTCAGCCCGGCCTTCAGCTGCCCGGTGACGTTGGACACGATGTGCATCACGTTGGAATAACGCTCGATGACCATTTTCTCGGTGAGTTTCACCGAACCGATTTCCGAGACCCGACCGGTGTCGTTACGACCGAGGTCGATCAGCATCAAGTGCTCGGCGATTTCCTTGTCATCGGACAGCAGATCTTTTTCCAGCGCCAAGTCAGCTTCTTCGTTGGCCCCGCGTGGGCGGGTGCCGGCAATCGGGCGCACGGTGATCAGGTTGTCTTCGACCCGCACCAGCACTTCCGGGGAACTGCCCACGACGTGGAAGTCGCCAAAGTTGAAGAAGTACATATATGGCGTCGGGTTGAAGCAGCGCAGCGCCCGGTACAGATCAATCGGCGCAGCCTTGAAGTCGATCGACATGCGCTGGGACGGCACGACCTGCATGCAATCGCCGGCCAGGATGTATTCCTTGATGGTGTCGACGGCTTTTTCGTAATCGTCCTGGGTGAAGCTCGAACGGAACACCGGATCAGCCGACTGCTGCTTGCTGAAATCCAGGCCACGCCGTGGCGTGATTGGCTGGCGGAGTTTTTCCAGCAGCTCTTCCAGACGCTCCAGTCCTTGCTCGAAAGCACCGTCTTGCGCCGGGTCTGCCAGCACTATCGCGTGCATCTTGCCGGCGAGGTTGTCGAACACCACCACCGCATCGGAAACCATCAGCAGAATGTCCGGCACGCCCAGTGGATCCGGGTTCGGGCATTTGCCCAGACGCTTCTCCACATACCGCACGCAGTCATAACCGAAATACCCCACCAGGCCACCGTTGAAGCGCGGCAGGCCGGCGATGGTCGGCACGTTGTAACGGGCCTTGAAGGTTTCGACGAACGCCAGCGGGTCTTCCACGTCGTGGCTTTCGGTCTCGATGCCGTCGACGGTCACGCTGACGTGATGGTCGTGCACCCGTAGCACAGTGCGGCATGGCAGGCCGATGATCGAGTAACGGCCCCACTTCTCCCCGCCCTGAACCGATTCCAGCAGGTAGGAGTTCGGCTCGTCGGCCAGTTTCAGGTAGATCGACAGCGGCGTGTCGAAGTCAGCCAGGGTTTCGCAGGCAAGCGGGATGCGGTTGTAGCCGGCAGCGGCCAAACGCAGGAATTCTTCGCGGATCATGGAGTAGCCTCGTGGCTTGAGGGTCTAACAGTCAGGTATGCAAACGCGCCGGCAGGCCGGCCAGGAACAAGTCAGGCGCGCCAACGCCAGCGGGCCAAGGCCTTGATGACTTTCATCCAGAGTTTGCGAGTGACCACCACGATGGCGTTTCCAGCAGGGGGTTGAACAGCGTCGGGCAACGTTATCTCAGCGGCCGGATCCAGGCAACCGGGAATTAGCTTGCGCAGATCGTCGATCACCAGCGCCGGCGACTCTTCGGCAATCGGCCGGCCATGGTTGTAGCCGTAACTGAGCGCCACACACTTGACTCCCGCCGCTTTCGCCGCCAGCACATCGCTGCGCGAATCGCCGACGAATAAGGATTGCGAGGCCGGGATGTTGGCCATTTTCATCACGAAAAACAGCGCGGCCGGGTCGGGTTTCTTCTGCGGCAAGGTATCGCCGCCGATGATCCACTTGAAGTAGCGGCCGATTTTCATCTGATCCAGCAGCGGCGCGACGAAGCGTTCCGGCTTGTTGGTGATCAGCGCCATTTCCACGCCTTGCTTGTTCAGCCACTTGAGGGTGTCACGCACACCGGGGTAAACCACGGTCAGCTCATGGCTCGCGCCATAGGCCTGCATGAAAATCTCCAGCGCGTGTTCAGCCTCGACGTCGTCGACCGTTGAGTGTTCGATGCCACCCGCCAGCGCACGACGCACCAATACCGGCGCGCCGTTACCGACCCATTCCCGTACCGACTCGATGCCGGCGGGTTTGCGGCCCAGCTTGAGCAGCATGTGATCCACAGCCGCTGCGAGGTCCGGGACCGAATCGATCAGCGTGCCATCCAGATCGAACATCACCAGCCGCGGCAGACGCCCCGGGAACAGCTGCTCAAAACCACTCATGGGCGAGCCAGCGCCAGTTCGGCGCGCATCTTCTCGATCACTTCCTGATAGTTCGGGGCGTTGAAAATCGCCGAGCCCGCCACGAAGGTGTCCGCGCCCGCCGCAGCGATTTCACGAATGTTGTTCACGTTCACGCCGCCGTCGATTTCCAGGCGGATGTCACGCCCGGATGCATCGATCAAGGCCCGTGCTTGGCGCAGTTTGTCGAGGGTGCCGGGGATGAACTTCTGCCCGCCGAAACCCGGGTTGACGCTCATCAGCAAGATCATGTCGACCTTGTCCATCACGTATTCGAGCACGCTCAGCGGGGTCGCCGGGTTGAACACCAGGCCCGACTTGCAACCACCCTCGCGGATCAGTTGCAGGGAACGGTCGACGTGCTGAGAGGCTTCCGGGTGGAAGGTGATGTAGGTCGCGCCGGCTTCGATGAAGTCACCGACGATGCGGTCCACCGGGCTAACCATCAGGTGCGCGTCGATCGGCGCGGTCACGCCGTACTTGCGCAGTGCTGCGCACACCATCGGGCCGATGGTCAGGTTCGGCACGTAGTGGTTGTCCATGACATCGAAGTGCACGAAGTCGGCACCGGCGGCCAGGACGTTGTCCACTTCTTCACCCAGGCGGGCGAAGTCGGCGGAGAGAATCGACGGAGCAATGACGAAGGGCTGCATGACGCACCTTTTTTGAGCAGAATCACGATGGCGCGCATTGTATACCTCATAGTTTGGCGCGCGCACTGTGACCGCGATGATTGGGGCTGCCTTCGATCAATAAGTCACCGCAGGCTCTAGTACGCCGCCCGGTAGATCTTCTCGATATCGACGGCGCTCAATTTGCGAGGATTGTTGCGCATCAGGCGCTCGATCCCCGCCGCTTCCGTGGCCATGGCCGGGATGGCGTCCTCCGGAACACCGAAGCTGCGCAGCCCTTTCGGAATTTCCACCGCAGCGCACAACTCGGTCATCGCCTCCACGGCCTTGTCCGCCGCTTCGTTGGCACTTAAATGAGTGGTTTTCACCCCCATGGCCTCGGCAATATCCTGCATGCGCTCGACGCAGGCCATCTTGTTCCAGGTCATGACATAGGGCAGCAACAAGGCGTTGCTGACCCCGTGGGCGATGTTGAAACGTCCGCCCAGTGGATACGCCAACGCATGCACCGCGCCGACCCCGGCATTGCCGAACGCCATGCCCGCCATCAGGCTGGCGGTGGCCATGTCTTCGCGGGCTTGCAGGTTGGATGGATTGGCGTAGGCCTTGGGCAGCGCCTTGGCGATCAGCTTGATGGCGCCGATGGCCAGGGCGTCGGTGATCGGCGAGGCGTTGACCGACAGGTAGGACTCAATGGCGTGCACCAGCGCGTCGACGCCACTGGCGGCGGTGACACTGCGCGGGCAGGTCAGGGTCATTTGCGGACTGACCAGCGCCACGTCTGGCAACAGATAGTCGCTGACGATGCCTTTTTTCAGCTGCGCGACCTTGTCGGAAAGGATCGCCACGTTGGTGACTTCCGAACCGGTGCCGGCGGTGGTCGGGATCGCGATCAGCGGCGGGCCTTTGCGCGGCACCTGATCGATGCCGAACAAATCTTCCAGCGCGCCGTGGTAACCGGCATACGCCGCCACGCTCTTGGCGATGTCGATAGCACTGCCGCCGCCCAGACCGATCAAGCCGTCATGCCCGCCGTCGCGGTACACCCGCATGCAGTCTTCGACGATGGCGATTTCCGGGTCTGGCAGCACCCGATCGAATATCTCGTAGGACCGGTCCCCCAGCTGTGCCAGCGCCAGCTCAACCGTGCCGGACTTGACCAGCGCAGCGTCGGTGACAATCAGCGGGTTGTCGACATCCAGACGGGTCAGTTCAGCGGCGAGCTGCTCGATGGCACCTGCGCCGGTGATCAGTTTGTGAGCGATTTTGAAAGAGGAAAGACTCATCGTGCGCAGCCTCTTATAGATAGGGGAGCTGGGCACAATAGTAGCTGGGGATTGGGGTTTGTCTGCTATTCAGGTCGTGAATGAACGCAGATCCCGAAAACACCATATATCTAATGTGGGAGCGGGCTTGCTCGCGAAAGGGCTCTTACAGCCAACATTGATGTTGAATGTTAGACCGCTTTCGCGAGCAAGTCGGATCGCCGCACCGCCGCCCCCACATTTCTACCGTGTGTGGCTTCAGACTTGGGCGGTGCGCAGTTTTTCGCTACGCCCTCGCAGCCATTCCAGGGTCAGCAGCAGGATCACCGAGAAGGCGATCAACAGTGTCGCTGCGGCGGCGATGGTCGGGCTGAGGTTTTCGCGGATCCCGCTGAACATCTGCCGAGGCAAGGTCGCTTGCTCGGGACCGGCGAGGAACAACGTCACCACCACTTCATCGAACGACGTCGCGAAGGCAAACAACGCACCGGAGATCACACCCGGCGCAATCAACGGCAGCGTCACCCGGCGAAATGCCGTCAGTGGCGAAGCACCCAGGCTTGCCGCGGCGCGCACCAGGTTATGGTTGAAGCCCTGCAAGGTCGCCGACACCGTGATGATCACAAACGGCACACCCAGCACCGCGTGCACCACGATCAGCGAGAAGAAGCTGTTGCCCAAACCCAGCGGGGCAAAGAACAGGTAACTCGCCACACCGATGATCACCACCGGCACCACCATCGGCGAAATCACCAGCGCCATGACCAGCGCCTTGCCGGGAAAGTCACCGCGGGTCAGGCCAATCGCAGCCAGCGTGCCGAAGACCATCGCCAGCACCGTCGCTGCCGGGGCGACGATGATGCTGTTCTTCAGGGCGCGCATCCATTCGGCCGAGGCGAAGAAATCCTGGTACCAGTGCAGCGAGAAACCTTGCAGCGGGTACACGAGGAAACTGCCCGAGTTGAACGACAGCGGAATAATCACCAGCACCGGCAGAATCAGGAACAACAGGATCAAGCCGCAGAGAATCCGCAAGCTGTAGAACCACACCCGCTCAACGGGCGACATATAAGGACTCAGCATTTCGTTCTCCCCTTAGCTCAGGCGCAGGCGACTGGCGCCCACCAGCCAGCTGTAAATCAGATAAAGCACCACGGTCGCCAGCAACAGCAGCCCGCCCAGTGCGGTCGCCATGCCCCAGTTGATGCTGGTGTTGGTGTAGAAGGCGACGAAGTAGCTGACCATCTGATCGTTCGGGCTGCCCAGCAAGGCCGGGGTGATGTAGTAGCCGATGGCGAGGATGAACACCAACAGGCAACCGGCGCCGACACCGGCATAGGTCTGCGGGAAGTACACCCGCCAGAAGCTGGCGAACGGGTGGCAGCCGAGGGAAATCGCAGCACGCATGTACGTCGGCGAGATGCCTTTCATGACGCTGTAGATCGGCAGGATCATGAACGGCAGCAGGATGTGCACCATGGAGATGTAGACGCCGGTGCGGTTGAACACCAGTTCCAGCGGCTTATCGATGATGCCCATGGCCATCAGGCCGCTGTTGATCAGCCCGCCCGATTGCAGCAACACGATCCACGCGGCGACGCGCACCAGGATCGAGGTCCAGAACGGCAGCAGGACCAGAATCATCAACAGGTTGCTTTGACGCGATGGCAGGTTCGCCAGCAGGTAGGCCAATGGATACGCGAGCAGCAGGCAGATCACAGTGATGATCAGGCCCATCCAGAAGGTCCGGGCGAAGATGTCGAGGTAGATCGCCTGGTCAGGCGTGGCCGGGGCAATTTCACCGAGGTCATCGATACGATGGTCGACCGCCGCCAGCAGGTAGTAAGGCGTGATGCTGCTGACGTTGCGGCGCACCGCTTGCCAGTAGGCCGGGTCGCCCCAACGTTCGTCGAGACCTTCGAGCGCTTCTTTATAAGAGGCCGGCTCGGTGGCGAACGGCAAGGCGCGGGCGGTTTTGGTCAACAGGCTGCGGTAGCCGGCCAGTTCCATGTTCAGGCGCTTGGACAAATCGCCCAGGGTTTGATTCTTGCGGGCTTCGGCGAGGTCTTCGCTGGCCGCTTTGTAAACCGGTTCAGCGGGCAGGCCTCGGCCGTCCCAACTGGCGATGGCGGACACGGTGCGCGGCATACCGCCGACCACTTCCGGGTTGCCCACGCTTTTGTAGAGCAGCGCCACGATCGGCACCAGGAACACCAGCAACAGAAACAGCACCAGCGGCGCGATCAAGGCCTGGGCTTTCCAGCGGTTGACCCGCTCGGCGTGCCTGAGTCGCTGCTTCAAGGTGGGGTCAGTGCCCGCGTTCAGGGGAATGGCGGTGGCCATGGCGTACTCCGGAAATCTTTGATCAATCGATAAGGGGGAGCGAAATTGTGGCGAGGGCGCTTGTCGGAATGCCGCATCACCCCGTTCGGCAGCGAAGCAGCCGTGAAACCATTGCATCCTGCGTACCTGATACATCTCGGTTGCAGGTTTTAGGGCCGCTTCGCGACCCAACGGGGTGATGCGGCATTCCGACAAGCCCCCTCACCACAAAGGCTCGCCCTCACAAGAGGGCGAGCCTTCTGGTTACTTCGCAGCCCAGGAGTTGAAGCGCTGCTCAAGTTGCTCGCCGTTGTCAGCCCAGAAGCTGACGTCGATCTGCACTTGGTTGGCGATGTTTTCCGGAGTGGTCGGCATGTCTTTCAGGACGTCCTTGGACAGCAACGGTACGGCTTGAGTATTGGCCGGGCCGTAAGCGATGTTTTCCGAGTAGGTCTTCTGCTGCTGCGGCATCACCGAGAACGCGATGAATTTCTTCGCCGCTTCAGCACGTGCCTTGTCCAGACCTTTTGGAATCGCCCATGCGTCGAAGTCGTAGATGCCGCCGTTCCACACGACTTTCAGGTTGCTTTCTTTCTGCACGGCAGCAATCCGACCGTTGTAGGCCGAGCTCATGACCACATCACCCGAGGCGAGGTACTGCGGCGGCTGTGCGCCGGCTTCCCACCACTGGATGCTTGGCTTCAGCTCATCGAGTTTCTTGAACGCGCGGTCCTGACCGTCCTTGCCGGCCAGCACTTTGTAGACGTCTTTGGGCGCAACGCCGTCAGCCATCAGTGCGAATTCCAGGGTGTACTTGGCGCCTTTACGCAGGCCACGCTTGCCCGGGAATTTCTTGGTGTCCCAGAAATCCACCCAGCTGGTTGGCGCGGAAGCCAGTTTGTCGGCGTTGTAGGCCAGCACGGTCGACCACACGAAGAAACCCACGCCGCACGGCTGGATAGCGCCTTTGACGTAGTCTTCGGTTTTGCCGAACAGCTTCGGATCCAGCTGCTCGAACATGTCTTCGTCGCAACCACGGGACAGTTCTGGCGATTCAACTTCTACCAGGTCCCAGGACACGCTCTTGGTGTCGACCATGGCTTTGACCTTGGCCATTTCGCCGTTGTACTCGCCCGCCACGATCTTGCCGTTGCCTGCCGCTTCCCACGGTGCGTAGAAGGCTTTGACCTGCGCAGCCTTGTTCGCCCCGCCAAAGGACACCACGGTCAGGTCCGGGCCCGCCGCCATCGCGTGTGCCGCACCGATCATGCCCATGACCAGGGCGGTGAATTTCAGGGATCTCAACATTTATTGTTCTCTCCACGTGCAGGGTTGGTGTTGGTATTGCCGGGGCGATTAATGCGCCTCTAAAAGTGGATCGAGCGCGCGAACGTGTTCGACCTGCCAGCCAAGCGGTACCACGTCGCCGACAGCCAGCGCGGGATCGAGCTCGGCAATCGGTTGTTTCACGAAGAAGTCGGTCTTGCCGCAGACTTCCAGGCGAACCCGGACGTGATCGCCCAGATAGATGAATTCCGCCACCCTCCCTGAGAAGCGGTTGACGCATGACTCGCTTGAACCGTTGAGGCTGATGCGCTCGGGACGAATCGACAGCGTGACCGGCTCACCGGTCTTGCCGACGTTGACCGCCAGCGCTTCCACTTTTTCGCCGCGACTCAGTTCAACGATGCAGCGATCACCGGTCTGGCTGTGCAGGCGGCCGTTGAGGCGGTTGTTCTCACCGATGAAGTTGGCGACGAAGGTGTTTTTCGGTTCTTCGTAAAGGGTGCGCGGCGGTGCGATCTGCTGGATCTCGCCCTGGTGGAACACCGCTACACGGTCGGACATGGTCAGGGCTTCGCCCTGGTCGTGGGTCACGTAGACCACGGTCACGCCGAGGCGCTGGTGCAGGTGCTTGATCTCCATCTGCATGTGTTCGCGCAGTTGTTTATCGAGTGCGCCGAGGGGTTCGTCCATCAGCACCAGCTGCGGTTCGAACACCAAGGCACGGGCAAGGGCCACACGCTGTTGCTGACCGCCGGACAGTTGTGCCGGGTAGCGCTGAGCAAAGGCGTCGAGCTGGACCATGCTCAGGACTTTCTTGACCTTGTCGCTGACATCGCTCTTGTTCAGGCCGCGCACGGTCAGTGGGAACGCGAGGTTCTCGGCGACGGTCATGTGCGGGAACAACGCGTAGTTCTGGAATACCATCCCAATGTCACGCTTGTGTGGCGGCACGTTGTTGATGGCGCGCCCGGCCAGCAGGATCTCGCCTGCGGTCGGTGTTTCAAAACCGGCGAGCATCATCAGGCTGGTGGTCTTGCCGGAGCCGGACGGCCCGAGCAAGGTGAGGAATTCGCCTTTGCGAATGTCCAGGTTGAGGTCTTTGACGATCAGGTTCTCGCCGTCGTAGCTTTTCTGCACTCCACGAAAGCTGACCAGAATGTCACTGGCCCCTGCGCTTGAATCGACCTGGCTCATACCCACACCTTTGTTGTTGATGACTGCTGTGGACTAAGCCTAGTGGACCCTGCCGACCACGCAAATCGGGGCGCAGGAGAGAATCGCCTCAGCCGAATGGAAGGTTTGGGGTAGGGATTGCCCTACAAGGATGGCGCGTTTTGACAAACGCAGCGGCAAGCTGTCAGCTACAAGCCGCAAGAACCGGCAAAAGCAGCGTTGGAAGCATGTCGCAATTGGACATGCCACCAAAAACCCTGTGGGAGCGGGCTTGCTCGCGAAAGCGGTGGATCAGGCGAAATTGATGTCGACTGACATGGCCCCTTCGCGAGCAAGTCGAATCGTCGCACCGCCGCTCCCACAGTGGACGGCGGTGGGTTTTAGAGGAGTTTGTGCTCCATCGCGTACTTCACCAGTTCCGCCAGCGAGGTGATGTTGAGTTTCTGCATCAGCCGCGCCTTGTGGGTGCTGATGGTTTTGCTGCTCAGGGCCAGTTGTTGGGCGATGTCGTTGACGTTGACGCCTTGGGCCAGGCGTTCGAACACCGAAAACTCGCGTTCCGACAGCAATGAATGCAACGGCCGCGAATCGGTCAGGCCAACTTCGAAGACCATGCGGTCGGCGAGGTCCGGGTCGATGTAGCGCCCGCCTGCCGCCACTTTACGAATCGCAGTCAGCAGCAGGGCCGGATCACTGTCCTTGGTCGCGTAACCCGCTGCGCCGACCTTCAACGCCCGCGCGGCCATTTGCGCTTCGTCGTGCATCGACAACACAAGGATGGCGGGCGGATTGTTCAGCGCACGAATCCGCGGAATCGCCTCCAGGCCATTCACCCCTGGCATGGAGATGTCGAGCAATACCACCTCACACGGCACGTGCCGCAAGGTTTCGAGCAATTGCTCGCCATTGCTCGCCTCCCCCACCACCAGCAAATCCTTGGCCAGGCCGATCAATTGCTTGATGCCTTCACGGACGATGGTGTGGTCTTCGGCTACCAGTACACGGATCACGTTCTTCTCCATTCTTCTTATGTCAGAGCCAAGATCATTCGAGAGCAAAGTCATTACAAAAAATCAGGCTGCATCCAGCGGCACCCGCACACTCAGGGTCGTGCCCTCCCCCGGCTCGCTCTCAAGCGTCAACCGTCCACCCATGATCAACACCCGCTCACGCATGCCCACCACCCCAAAGGAGGTCGGCCTGCCCGTCGCGGGAACAAATCCTACGCCATCATCACTGACCGTCAGACACAACTCGTCGCCTTCCAGCGTCAGTGACAGTTCAACAGTATGCGCCTGGGCATGGCGCATGACATTGGTCAGGGCTTCCTGAAGGATCCGGAACAAACCAATCGCCTTGGCATCGCTGAGCACCGGCAGATTCTCCGGCACCTGCACCAGACACGGAATCTGCGTGCGCGCCTCGAAACGCCGGGCCTGCCATTCGATGGCGGAAGCGATGCCGGCGTCGAGAATCGGAGGTCGCAGCGCCGTCGCCACGTCGCGCACCAACTGGAACAACTGGGCGATCAAGCGTTTCATGCTGTTCAAGCGTTCGTTCAGGCCCGGGTCGAGTTGCGCGTAGGCCAATTCGCACATGGACGTTTCCAGTTTGAGCACGGTCAGCATTTGGCCCAGTTCGTCATGAACTTCCCTGGCGATGCGCGCCTTCTCCTCTTCCCGCACGCTTTCCAGGTGCGCCGACAGTTCACGCAACTGTTCGCGGGAGCTGGCCAGTTCCAGTTCGATGCGCTTGCTCTCGCTGATGTCCCAGACGATACCGTCCCAGACGTAAGCGCCATCTTCGAGCTTACGGGTGATGGCCTTGATCTCGGCCCAACGCTGTTCGCCTGAACGGGTGAGGATTCGTCCTTGCCACGACCAGTCACTGTCGGTGTCCAGCGCATGATCCTGCGTCTGGTGATAGCTGGCCTTGTCGTCCGGATGCACCAGACTGCGCAGGCCTTTGTCGCGATGGGCCAGGGTGGCCGGCGAGTACCCCACCAGGGTTTCACTGCCTTCACTGATGTAGGCAAAGTCGATCTGCCCTGTCACCGGTGCGCGTTCCAGGCGAAAGACCAGTCCCGGAACGTTGGCCGCGATCCCCTGCAAACGCGCCTCGCTTTCCTGCAACGCGGCCAACGCGCGGCGGCGCTCGGTGACGTCATTGAGGTAGACCACCAGGTATTCGCCATCACGAAAGCGCATGAAGCTCAACGAGACATCCGTCGGCAAAATACTGCCATCGGCCCGCACGCAGTGGGTTTCGAAGCTTTGCGGTCCGTCGTCACTGGCCCGTGCGCGTTTCCACAGATTCAACCAGCGGTCCATGTGCAGGCCAGGGTCGAAGTCAATCAGTGGCCGATCGAGGATCCCGCCCGGGGCGTAGCCGAGCATGTTTTCGGCCGCGCGGTTGGCGTAGCGCACATGGCTGTCCCAGTTGACCCAGAGAATGCCGACGGTGCTCTGATCGATGGAAAACTGCGTCAGGCGCAACGCCTCTTCGCTGGCTTCGCGCAACGCTATGTCTTCACGCGCGGCTAACAGGCGCGCCTCCAGACTGTGCTGTTGCCGCCGCTGCCAAAACACGATGGCCATGCTGCTCAACAACATGACGGCGAACAGCAGGCAAAGGTTTTGCCAGAAACCGGGGGACTCGGTCAGTCGCGGATACTTGGGTTGTAGCCATTGGTTGTGCAGTTGCTCCAGGTCCTTGGCCGGGATTGCCCGCAGCGCGCTTTCGACAATGCTGGCCAACTCCGGCCAGTCCCGGCGAGTGGCCACGCGCAGCAATTGCGGCAGGCCGATGTCGCCTACCACGACCAGGCCGGCGAACTCGGGTTCGGCGGACAAACGCCCCAGCTGCGCCTCGTCGACCACGGCGTAGCCGGCCTGCTGACTGAGCAACAATTGCAGCGCCTGGCGCTCGATGGGTACGCCTTGCAGGTTCAGATGGGGATAGTTGCTGCGCAGATAATCGGCGGTCGCGCTGGGCATGCGCACCGCGACGCGGGTCTGGCTGTCGAGTTTCTCCAGTTCCACGACACCGGTGCCTTTTTCATCACTGACCACCAGTTGCGGAACGCGCATGTACGGGTCGCTAAATTGCCACAGGCGCAAACCGGCCGGGGTTTGCGTCAGCCCTACGGCGATGTCGATTTCACCCTCGCGCGCAGCGTCTTCCAGTTGCGCGACATCCGGGAAGTTGCGCCAGCTGAGCTCGACCTTGAGCGCACTGGCCAGCCATTTCATCAACTCTACATTGACCCCGGACAAGCGCTGCAAACGGCGATCGTATTGAGCATAAGGTGCCTGCAACACTACACCGACGCGCAATTCGTCATGGGTTGCGAGCCATTGTTGTTGCTCAGGTGACAAGGGCGCGGCATGCCCCGGTGGCGCGGACGCCGCCCACCCCATCAAGGGAAACCACAAACAGCCGATAACCCACAGGCAGCGAAAACGCATCATCGAAATCTCACACACTGACAAACACTGACTAACCCATTAGGCTGCCGGAATCACTTCTGGCCTGGAATATCCGATGCCCCCTGTCTACCGCCTGGCACTGCCAGCATTGTGCCTGTCGCTGATCCTGCCTTGTGCCTTTTCCGTCGAGGCCGCCGACCCGGCCCCTGCCACGGCAGAAAACCCCGCAGAAGAAAAACCGGTCGAACGCCAGCCATTGCCTGAGCGTAGTCAGGAAGAAGCGACAGCACTTGAGCGAAAAGTCCCCGTTCAGGAACAGCAACAGTTGCAAGCCGGCACTGACACTTTTCTCGCCTTGTGGAAGCCGGCCAACACCGCCGAGCCCAAGGGCGCGGTGATTATCATCCCCGGCGCTGGTGAAACTGTTGACTGGCCGCAAGCAATCGGTCCTTTGCGCCGTCAATTGCCGGACGCCAAATGGAGCAGCCTGAGTATCACCTTGCCGGACCTGCAAAGCGACGCCATTGCACCACGCATCGTCGAAGTCGCGCCGGCGCCTAAAGCACCGGAGACCGGCAGCAAGGATTCCACCACCGCAGCGCCTATAGAGCAGGCCGCCGGTGGCGAAGCGGAAGTGGCCGACAAGGCCATCGCCGAAACAACCGAAGAACAATCCAAGGCCGACGCCGAGCGCATCTTCGCGCGCATCGACGCCGCCATCGCTTATGCCGAACAGCAAAGTGCTCGCAGCATTGTCGTGCTGGGCCATGGCACTGGCGCTTATTGGGCGGCGCGTTATCTGAGCGAGAGACAGCCGCCGCAAGTGGAAAAGTTTGTGATGGTCGCGGCCCAGACACCGGTGACGGCAAAGCCTGAACTGGCGGAACTGACGCCGACATTGAAGCTGCCGACTGCTGACCTTTTCTATGTGGATAAGCCGCTGGATCGCAAAGCGGCGCTGGAACGCATGCAGGCCAGCAAACGGTTGAAGACGTCGGCGTTCAGTCAGGTGGCGCTCAAGGCACTGCCGGGGGATGCCAAGGCCGAGCAGGAGCAACTGGTGCGCCGGGTGCGCGGCTGGTTGAATCCGCAGAACGTGGCGGACTGATAGACCGAGTTGCCCCATTCGCGAGCAAGCCCGCTCCCACATTAAATCTACAGTTGGCACAGAATCTGTGTGGGACGGAGATCAAATGTGGGAGCGGGCTTGCTCGCGAAGGCGGCATCCCGGGCGAAATAACTCTTACTAGCTACCGAAAATCCCGCCGCTCACGAATCAACGTATAAGCCGCATGCAATTCACGCGTCTTGTCCGTTGCCTCACGCACTTGCAAGGCCGTCGCCCCACTGCCGGCAATCTTGTCCGGGTGATGACGACTCAGCAGGCGTCGATAAGCGCGCTTGATCTGCGCCGGCTCACTGGTTGCCGACACGCCCAACAGCCGCAACGCATCCTGATAAGTGATCGCGCTGCTGACCTGCGGCCGCTTGTGCTGCTCGTAATCGGCGGCCAGCGCCTGAACCTGATGCGGCGTCCAGCCCAGCCACTTGCCCCACTGGGCAATCAGCTCGCGCTCATGACTGCCAGCACGGCCATCGGCCCAGACCATCCGCCAACAGGCGCGCAACACACCTTCCGCCGCATGCGGTTGAGCACTCAAACGCCGCAGATAACCGCGTAACCGGTCATTGCCGGACTTGCCGCGATTGAACGCCGCAATGGCACGCCGCTGCGCCGAATCCGTCATCTCCAAAGCACGCATTTCCTGGCGGGCCTGCTGGATGTGGCCATCCACCACTCGCCCGTCACTCTTGGCCAAGCGCCCCAGCAACACGAACAGCAGTTCGTCATTGCGCAGCATCGGACGACCGCCGAGCTTTTCCAGCAAGTGCCCAAAGCTTTGCAGGTGCAAGCGCCGATCCAGCGCCTGCCCCAACAAGGCGCCGAGCATGGCCCCCGGAATGCTGGCTATGGCAAAGCCTGCTCCGGCTCCGATCAGAGTCCCTGGCCACAGCATCTCAGCGGCTCGCTTCTATCAGGGTTTCAACGTCGGCCAGGCGTTCGTGCGTACCGACATCCACCCAATGGCCTTTCAAGCGCTCACCCGTGACTTGCCCCTCGGCCATGGCTTTGCGCAACAGCGGCGCCAGCTTGAAGGCCCCGTCCGAACAGCCGTCGAACAGTTGCGGATGCAGCACCGCGATGCCGCTGTAAGTCAGGGTCGCGGTATCCGGTCGACCGTCATGCACGTGCCCGTCGAGCAAGGTGAAATCACCCGTCGGGTGATGGGCCGGGTTATCCGCCAGCACCAGGTGAGCCAGCCCGTTGATGGGTTGGTGCAACACGCTGAAGTCGTAGTCGGTCCAGATGTCACCATTGACCACCACAAAGGCCTCGTCCCCCAGCAACGGCAGTGCGCGGAAAATCCCGCCGCCGGTTTCCAGCGGCTCGCCTTCAGGCGAGTACTGAATGCTGACGCCATAGCGCGAACCGTCGCCCAGATAGTCTTCGATCTGCTGACCGAGCCAGGCGTGGTTGATCACGATCTCGGTGAACCCGGCCGCCGCCAGGGCGCGAAGGTGGTACTCGATCAATGGGACGCCGCCGGCGCGAATCAGCGGTTTGGGGGTGGTCAGGGTCAACGGGCGCATGCGCTCGCCCTTGCCGGCCGCCAGAATCATTGCTTTCATGCATTCGCTCCGGCACGCAGACTCAGCAGCAATACATCCAGCTCGGCCAGTTCAGGGCGGCGGGCGATCACAGCCTCTATATAGGCGAAGAAGCGCGGCACGTCGGCGAGGTAGCGCGGCTTGCCGTCGCGATGGCAGATGCGGGCAAAGATGCCGATGACTTTCAGGTGACGCTGCACGCCCATCAGGTCGCTGGCACGCAGAAACTCTTCGAAGTCCGGTTGAACCGGAATGTCGAGGGTTGCGGCTTGCTGCCAGTAAGTTTCGAGCCAGCCGCGCACACGCTCTTCAGGCCAGCTGAGGAAGGCGTCCTTGAACAGGCAGGTCACGTCGTAGGTCACGGGACCGTACACCGCGTCCTGGAAATCCAGCACACCCGGATTCGGTTCGCTAAGCATCAGGTTGCGTGGCATGTAGTCGCGGTGCACCAGGACTTTGGGCTGGGCCAGGGCGCTATCGATCAACAGATCGGTGACGTTCTGCCAGAGCATTTTCTGCGCCGCGTCGAACTCGATGCCCAGCTCGTGTTTTACGTACCAGTCGGGGAACAGTTCCAGTTCGCGACGCAACAGTGCGACGTCATAACTTGGCAGCGGCGCAACCATCGGCAATTGTTGAAAAGCCAACAGTGCTTGCAGGGCATCGTTGAACAAATCGTCGGCATTTTCGCTGTCGATCACGTCGAGATAAGTCTTGTTGCCCAGGTCATTGAGCAAAAGAAAACCGCGCTCGAGGTCTTCGGCATAAATTTTCGGCACATTTATTCCGGATTTCGCCAGCAAAAAAGCGATATCCACGAAGGGTTTGCAGTTTTCCTGGGGCGGTGGAGCGTCCATCACAATGAAACTTTTGCCCTCGCCTTCCCAGCGGAAATAGCGCCGAAAACTCGCGTCGCTACTGGCCGCGGTCAACGTGGCCGGGGGTACGGCGCCCCAGCCCTGTTCTGCAAAGAGAATCGCCAACTGCTCATCGAGCCAAACTTTCAGGTGTTGCAAACGTACATCTTGGTCAGGCATTGCAAGGGTCTCCGACGGCGCTAGCCGTCAAGCGGGTCATGCTTTATTATCCAGCATCTTTTTCAGACCATCGAGAGGCGTGCGGCCCACACCGCGGGCAGATGGCACGCAGGAAGCCCGGACTAATAAGATGGCATTGAAATCCCCCGCGTTTCGTAAAAAATTTCCGTTGTTGGTTACCGGCAGTCTGCTGGCCCTGCAACCCCTAGCCACTTCATTCGTGGTCGCCGCGGAACAGTATGACTGCTCAGTCTCTGCTTCGGGTGCCTGGAACTGTGCGCCAAAATCGCCGGCGGCGGCATTGCCACCGCGCCCCGTCCATGAAGGCAGCGCCGTCTCTGCCACTGGCGAAGCGGCAGCCGAGAGCGGTTCCAGCGAAAGCACCGAAGCCAAGCCTGCACTCGTTACCGAGTCCAAGGGCCGCGGCATGAAGTCGCGTAGTGCAGACTACAGTCACCTCGACTGGGTTCCACGCGAGAACCTCACTGCCGCGCAATTGGCCGAAACCGGTCCTTATTGCTCTGGTTCCTATATCGAACCGATTCGTCCTGGCATGAATGACAAGACGAATAAAAGTGACGCACCGACCTTTATCGGCGCCAAGGCCTCGCGCTACAACACCGAAGATCAGGTCGGCACGCTGGCCGGTGACGTCGTGTTGCGTCAGGGCAGCATGCAGGTCGAGTCCGACGAGGCCAGCCTGTATCAGGCCGAGAGCCGCGCCGAACTCAATGGCGACGTGCGCATCCGCGACAACGGCGCACTGATCGTCGGCGACCACGCCGACGTGCAGCTCGACACCGGTGAAGCCAAGGTCGACAACGCCGAATACGTGATGCACAAATCCCGTATCCGCGGTAACGCGCTGTACGCCAAGCGTGCTGAAAACGCGATCATCCGCCTCAAGGATGGTACGTACACCACGTGCGAACCGAACAGCAACGCCTGGCAGCTCAAGGGTAACAACATCACCCTGAACCCGGCGACCGGCTTCGGCACCGCGACCAACGTGACACTGCGGGTCAAGGACATTCCTGTCCTGTACACGCCGTACATCTACTTCCCGATCGACGACCGTCGCCAGTCGGGCTTCCTGCCGCCGACCATCGGCACCGGCAGCGATACCGGCTTCATGCTGGTCACCCCGTATTACTTCAACCTGGCGCCGAACTACGATGCCACGTTGTACCCGCGTTACATGGAAAAGCATGGCTTGTTGATGGAAGGCGAATTCCGCTACCTGACCAAGTCCAGCGAAGGTCAGTTCGGTGCGGCGTTCCTCAACGACGAAAGCGATGAGCGCGACAAGCAGACCGATTTCCAGAAAGAACGCTACATGTACAACTGGCAGCACAAGGGTGGTCTGGATGAGCGTGTCCTCACGCAAGTCGACTACACCAAGATCAGCGATCCTTACTACTTCCAGGATCTGCAGACCGACCAGATTGGCGTGAAAAGCGCTGACTACGTGAACCAGCAGGGCTCCGTCAGCTATCGCGGTGACAACTATGTCGCCCGCATCAACGCCCAGGCGTATCAGCTGGCGACCGTTGCCAACATCACGCCGTATGATCGCTTGCCGCAAATCACCTTCAACGGTGCGCTACCGGATCATCCAGGCGGCCTGGATTTCACCTACGACACCGAAATCGTGCGGTTCGATCGAGATCTGCAAAACGGCACGTACAGCGATGAGGACGGCAACGTAACCCCACGCCTGGACACTAACGTTCAAGGCCTGGCCCGCGCCAACGGCGATCGACTCAACCTGGCGCCAGCCGTCAGCCTGCCGCTCGACTGGACTTATGGTTTCGTGAAGCCGAAGCTCAAGTACCAATACACCCAGTACCAACTGGATCTGGACAGTATCGGCAAAAACCAGATCGTGGCTCAGGATCAAGCCGCCGCTGCAGCCGGGACTGAAAACTTCAATGGTAATTTCGACAGCAACCAGAATCGTGGCGTGCCGATTGCCAGCATCGACAGTGGTTTGTACTTCGACCGCAACACTCAATGGTTCGGCAAAAACTATCGCCAGACCCTTGAGCCGCGCCTGTACTACCTCTATGTGCCAGAGAAAGACCAGACAGACATTCCTGTTTTTGACACTGGCGAATACACCTTCAGCTATGCATCGCTGTTCCGGGACAACCGTTTCTCTGGTTCCGACCGTGTCGGCGACGAGAACAAACTGTCGTTGGGTATCACCAACCGCTGGATCGAAGACGACGGCTTTGAACGTCAACGCATCAGCGTGGGCCAAGCGATGTACTTCAAGGACCGCGAAGTCCAGTTGCCGGGTATCGATGCAAAAACCCGTGCCGAAGCTCAAGCCAACGTTTCGCCGTATGCACTGGAATACGAATACCGCTGGAACCGCGACTGGCGCACCACGGCCGACTACAACTGGGACCCGGACAGCCGCAGCCCTCGTTCGGGTAGCGCGATGTTCCACTACCAGCCTGAAGACAACCCGAACAAGGTCATCAACGCTGGCTATCGCTATCGTAACGACCAGGTGATCTATAACCAGAACACCGGTCAATGGCAGTTCGGCGGCGACTACGGCACCCCAGGCTCGCCGGACTTCGTGAAGGATTACTACAAGATCCAGCAGCATGACTTCTCGGTCATCTGGCCGGTCGTGCCTCAATGGAACGTTATCAGCCGCTGGCAGTATGACTACAACCGCGACCGTACCCTGGAAGCCTTTGGTGGTTTCGAGTACGACAACTGCTGCTGGAAATTGCGCCTGATCAACCGTTACTGGGTTTCCTATGACGAGTTCAGTCAGCAAGCTCCACAAAACGAAAAAGGCGACCACGGCGTCTTCCTACAAATCGTTCTGAAAGGTCTCGGCGGCCTCACCGGCGCCAAAGTAGAGAGCTTCCTCGACAAAGGCATCCAAGGTTATCGTGAACGTGAAGACCAAGCTTTCTGATTGTCTGCGCCCGCTGCTGCTGGGCGCGCTGTTCCTGGGTACCGCGGCTAACGCCGCCGTACAGTCCATCGACAAAGTGGTGGCCATCGTCGACAACGACGTGGTCATGCAGAGCCAACTGGACCAACGCGTTCATGAAGTTCAGGCAACGATCGCCAAGCGCGGTTCTGCCGTGCCTCCAGCCAGCGTGCTGGAGCAGCAGGTGCTTGAGCGCCTGATCGTCGAAAACCTGCAACTGCAGATCGGCGAGCGTTCGGGCATCCGCATTACCGATGAAGAACTGAACCAGGCGGTGGGCACCATTGCCCAGCGCAACAACATGTCGGTGGATCAATTCCGCGCCGCGCTGGCTCACGACGGTCTGTCTTACGACGACGCCCGTGAACAGATTCGCCGTGAAATGGTCATCAGCCGTGTGCGTCAACGCCGTGTGGCCGAGCGCATCCAGGTGTCCGAGCAGGAAGTGAAGAACTTCCTCGCCTCCGACCTTGGCAAGATGCAATTGTCCGAAGAGTTCCGTCTGGCCAACATCCTGATTCCTACGCCGGAAAGCGCCAACTCCGACGCGATTCAGAATGCGGCCAAACAGGCTGACGCGGTTTACCAGCAACTCAAGCAAGGCGCTGACTTCGGTCAGTTGGCCATCGCCAAATCTGCCAGCGAAACCGCACTGGAAGGCGGCGACATGGGCTGGCGTAAAGCAGCTCAATTGCCACCTCCGTTCGATCGCATGTTGAGCACCATGACCGTTGGCGAAGTTACCCAGCCGATGCGTACACCGGGTGGCTTCATCATCCTGAAGATCCTCGACAAGCGTGGCGGTGCAACCCAGACGCGAGATGAGGTGCACGTGCGCCACATCCTGGTCAAACCAAGCCCGATCCGCGACGAAGCGAAAACCAAAGCCCTGGTCGAGTCGCTCTACGCGCGTATCGAAGCCGGTGAAGACTTCAGCGAACTGGCCAAGAGCTACTCGGAAGACCCGGGTTCTGCGCTCAACGGCGGTGACCTGAACTGGATCGACCCGAACGTACTGGTGCCCGAGTTCCGCGAAGTGATGGCCAAGACCCCGCAAGGTCAGCTGTCCAAGCCATTCAAGACCCAGTACGGCTGGCACGTTCTGGAAGTGCTGGGCCGCCGCGCTACCGACAGCACTGCCCAGGCTCGCGAGCAACAGGCTATGACCGTATTGCGTAACCGCAAATACGACGAAGAGCTGCAAACCTGGCTGCGTCAGATCCGTGACGAAGCGTACGTAGAGATCAAACTCCCTGGTGCAGACCAGGCAACGCAGTGAAACCCAAGCGTTTCGCGCTGACACCCGGCGAACCGGCCGGCATAGGTCCTGACCTGTGCCTGCTGCTCGCCTCGCAAGCCCAGCCACACCCCCTGATTGCCATTACCAGCCGTGACCTGCTCCTTGAGCGGGCCGCGCAGCTGGGTGTGGTTGTCGATCTGCTGGCGGTAACGCCGGACAGTTGGCCGGATGTGCCTGCGCCTGCGAACAGTTTGTATGTCTGGGATACACCGCTCAATGCGCCGGTCGTCGCCGGCCATTTGGACAAGGCCAATGCGGCTTTCGTCCTGGAAACCCTGACCCGTGCGGGCCAGGGCTGCCTGGACGGGCACTTCGCCGGGATGATCACCGCCCCGGTGCACAAGGGTGTGATCAACGAATCCGGGATCGCCTTCTCCGGCCACACGGAATTCCTCGCTGACCTGACCCATACCGCCCAAGTGGTGATGATGCTTGCCACACGCGGATTGCGCGTGGCGCTGGTCACCACTCACCTGCCCCTTCGCGAGATTGCCGATGCGATCACACCGGAGCGCCTGGAACGGGTCACACGAATTCTGCACGCCGACCTGCAAGAAAAATTCGGCATCGCCCAGCCACGCATCCTGGTCTGCGGGCTCAACCCGCACGCCGGTGAAGGCGGACACCTGGGCCATGAAGAAATCGACATCATCGAACCTACATTAGAGCGCCTGCGCGGTGAAGGCATGGACCTTCGTGGCCCCCTGCCCGCCGACACTCTGTTTACCCCCAAATATCTGGAGCACTGCGACGCAGTGCTGGCGATGTACCACGACCAGGGCCTGCCCGTGCTCAAATACAAAGGCTTCGGCGCGGCAGTCAATGTGACCCTCGGCTTGCCGATCATCCGCACCTCGGTCGACCACGGCACCGCCCTGGATCTGGCCGGCAGCGGAAAAATCGACACCGGCAGCCTGCAAGTCGCCCTGGAAACCGCCTACCAGATGGCCGAGACCCGTTTATGACCGAGCATTACCAACACAAGGCGCGCAAACGCTTTGGCCAGAACTTCCTGCACGATGCAGGTGTTATCGACAAAATCCTGCGCTCCATCCATGCCAAGGCTGAAGACCGGGTGCTGGAAATCGGCCCGGGCCAGGGTGCCCTGACTCAAGGCCTGCTTAACAGCGGCGCGCAACTGGACGTGGTAGAGCTGGACAAGGACCTGGTCCCGATCCTCAATCAACAGTTCGCCGGTCGGAGCAACTTCAGCCTGCATCAGGGCGATGCACTGAAGTTCGACTTCACCAGCCTGAATGCTGCGCCGGGCAGCCTGCGCGTCGTCGGCAACCTGCCGTACAACATCTCTACACCGCTGATTTTTCACCTGCTGCATAACGCCAGCCTGATCCGCGACATGCACTTCATGCTGCAAAAAGAAGTGGTCGAGCGCATGGCGGCGGGTCCTGGCGGCGGTGACTGGGGTCGCTTGTCGATCATGGTTCAGTACCACTGCCGGGTCGAGCATCTGTTCAACGTCGGCCCGGGCGCGTTCAATCCGCCACCGAAGGTTGATTCGGCTATTGTGCGCCTGGTGCCTCACGCGGTTCTGCCGCACCCTGCCAAAGACCACAAATTGCTGGAGCGCGTCGTTCGCGAAGCCTTCAACCAGCGCCGCAAGACCCTGCGCAACACCCTCAAGTTGCTGCTGAGCAATGCCGAGATCGAAGCTGCCGGCGTCGATGGCAGCCTGCGTCCCGAGCAACTCGACCTGGCCGCCTTCGTGCGCCTGGCCGACAAGCTCAGCGAACAAGTCCTGAACCCGCCCGCCGCCGACTGACAGGTGACGAGCGTTATCGGGTAGGACGCCAGACGCGATGTCTGGTTTACTACCCGGTACTTGGCCTAGACTGAACTCCATCAGCTACGCCCCGCGTCCCGCTTCGTTTTTAAGGCCTCTTGCATGTCCGATCCTCGTTATCAGGTCGACGTCAGCGTCGTCACCCGCTATCTGGCAGAACAATCGCAACCTGAGCAAAACCGCTTTGCCTTCGCGTACACCATTACCGTGCACAACAATGGCGCGCTACCGGCCAAACTGCTGTCGCGGCACTGGGTAATCACCGACGGTAACGGGCATGTCGAGGAGGTCAGGGGTGCGGGCGTCGTAGGCTTGCAACCGCTGATCCAGGTCGGCGAAAACCACACCTACAGCAGCGGCACGGTCATGACCACCACGGTCGGCACCATGCAAGGCACCTATCAGATGATTGCCGACGACGGTAAGCATTTCGACGCCATCATCGCTCCATTCCGCCTGGCGGTACCCGGAGCCTTGCACTAATGGCAACGTACGCCGTGGGTGACTTGCAGGGTTGCCTCGAGCCCCTGCAATGCCTGCTAGAGCGAGTGGCTTTCGATCCGGCCAAGGATCGACTCTGGCTGGTGGGCGACCTGGTCAACCGGGGCCCGCAGTCGCTGGCAACCTTGCGTTTTCTGTATGGCATTCGCGAATCTCTGGTGTGCGTCCTGGGCAACCATGACCTGCACTTGCTGGCCGCCGGACGTAACATCGAACGCCTGAAGAAAAACGACACCCTGCGCGAGATCCTTGAAGCGCCGGATTGTGCGGACCTGCTGGAGTGGCTGCGCCAGCAAAAACTCATGCACTACGACGAACAGCGCGACATCGCACTGGTGCATGCTGGCATTCCACCACAGTGGTCGCTGCGCAAAGCCTTGAAGTGCGCCGCCGAAGTTGAAGAAGCCTTGCGCGACGACAACCGCATCGCCCCGTACCTCGACGGCATGTACGGCAACGATCCGGCGAAATGGGACAACGACCTCAAGGGCGTGACCCGCCTGCGCGTCATCACCAACTATTTCACCCGCATGCGCTTCTGCACCAGCGAGGGCAAACTCGACCTCAAGAGCAAGGAAGGCGTCGGCACCGCGCTACCGGGTTACAAGCCGTGGTTCACGTACAAGGAACGCAAGACCAAGGACCTGAAGATCATCTTCGGCCATTGGGCGGCCCTCGAAGGCCACTGCGACGAACCGGGGATCTTCGCGCTCGACACCGGTTGTGTCTGGGGCGGCGCCATGACCCTGATGAACGTCGACACCTTCGAGCGCCTGCAGTGCCAATGCAACGATCAGGGCCACAGCGAACCCGCCGTCGCCCCCACCCTTACCGAACAACCCCCAGCCAGCGCCCCGCGCTAGGCTGCGCTATCAGCCGAGCCACAGGAGCCCGCCATGAGCGAATTCAAACGTATCCCCCCGGAACAGGCACAGGCCCTGCGCGAACAAGGCGCCGTGGTGGTAGACGTCCGCGACCCTGCAACTTTCGCCGCGTTGCACATCGCCGGCTCGAAGCATCTGGACAATCACTCGCTGCATGCCTTTATTCAGGGGGCAGACCTGGACGCACCGACCGTAGTGGTCTGCTACCACGGCAATTCCAGCCAGGGCGCTGCCGCGTACCTGATCAGCCAGGGTTTCTCCGACGTCTACAGCATGGACGGCGGTTTTGAGCTGTGGCGTACGACTTACCCTGCAGAAACCGCGCAAGGCACCTCCGAATAATTTTTTTGTAACCTGCGAGCCCCCGCCCCCCGTGGGCTCGCGCGGTGGCAGACGAACGGTCTGCCACAACTAATTACGTATCTCGCCTTTACCTCCCGAATTAGCAACTATCCTTAAGCGCAGGCCATCCAAAACAGGGGAGAGCCGGTACACCGGCGCGCGGGTCATCGGGAGTAGCTTTCGGAGTAGTCAGCTCCGTTAGAGTTCTGGGGGGTAAACAGCGACCGCCTGTTCGGTTGCTGCCAGCATCGACTGAGTGATCCGGCGTCGGCTCCACGTATCGAGCGAGGTGACGTCATGAGTATCTTTAGCCACTTCCAACAACGCTTCGAGTCCACACGCCAGGAAGAACTCTCGCTGCAAGAGTATCTTGAGCTGTGCAAAGGGGACCGCAGCGCCTACGCCTCCGCCGCCGAGCGTCTATTGCTGGCCATCGGAGAACCGGAGCTGCTCGACACCTCGACCAACTCGAGGCTGTCGCGAATCTTTTCCAACAAGGTGATCCGCCGCTATCCGGCCTTTGAAGACTTCCACGGGATGGAAGAATGCATCGACCAGATCGTGTCGTATTTCCGCCATGCCGCTCAGGGCCTGGAAGAGAAGAAACAAATCCTCTATCTGCTCGGCCCCGTCGGTGGCGGTAAATCGTCTCTGGCCGAGAAGCTGAAACAACTGATCGAGAAGGTGCCCTTCTACGCAATCAAGGGTTCGCCGGTATTCGAGTCGCCTCTGGGTCTGTTCAACGCCACTGAAGATGGCGCGATCCTCGAAGAAGACTTCGGCATTCCGCGGCGCTACCTCAACACCATCATGTCGCCATGGGCCACCAAGCGCCTGGCCGAGTTCGGCGGCGACATCAGCCAGTTCCGCGTGGTGAAACTCTATCCGTCGATCCTCAATCAGATCGCCGTGGCCAAAACCGAGCCGGGAGACGAGAACAACCAGGACATCTCGGCACTGGTAGGTAAGGTCGATATCCGCAAACTGGAGGAATACCCACAGAACGACGCCGACGCCTATAGCTACTCGGGCGCACTGTGCCGGGCCAACCAGGGCCTGATGGAATTCGTCGAAATGTTCAAGGCGCCGATCAAGGTGCTGCACCCATTGCTGACGGCTACCCAGGAAGGTAACTACAACAGTACCGAAGGCCTCGGCGCGATTCCGTTTACCGGGATCCTGCTGGCCCACTCCAATGAATCGGAATGGCACACCTTCCGTAACAACAAGAACAACGAAGCGTTTATCGACCGGATCTACATCGTCAAAGTGCCGTACTGCCTGCGTGTCAGCGACGAAGTGAAGATTTACGACAAACTGCTGTTCAACAGCTCCCTGGCCAAGGCCCATTGCGCGCCCGACACCTTGAAAATGCTTGCCCAGTTCACCGTGCTCTCGCGCCTCAAGGAGCCGGAAAACTCGAACATCTACTCGAAAATGCGCGTGTATGACGGTGAAAACCTCAAGGACACCGATCCGAAGGCCAAGTCGATCCAGGAATACCGCGACAACGCCGGTGTCGACGAGGGCATGAACGGTCTGTCGACCCGCTTCGCGTTCAAGATCCTGTCGAAGGTCTTCAACTTCGATCCGCACGAAATCGCCGCCAACCCGGTGCACTTGCTGTACGTGCTGGAACAACAGATCGAACAGGAACAGTTCCAGGCCGAAACCCGCGAACGCTACCTGCGCTTCCTCAAGGAATACCTGGCACCGCGCTACATCGAGTTCATCGGCAAGGAGATCCAGACCGCTTACCTCGAGTCGTACAGCGAGTACGGCCAGAACATCTTCGATCGCTACGTGCTGTACGCAGACTTCTGGATCCAGGACCAGGAATACCGCGACCCGGAAACCGGCGAAATCCTCAACCGTGTGGCCCTGAACGAAGAACTGGAGAAAATTGAAAAGCCGGCCGGCATCAGCAATCCGAAGGATTTCCGCAACGAAATCGTCAACTTCGTACTGCGCGCCCGGGCCAACAACAACGGCAAGAACCCGACCTGGCTCAGTTACGAAAAACTGCGGGTGGTCATCGAGAAGAAAATGTTCTCCAACACCGAGGATCTGCTGCCCGTCATCAGCTTCAATGCCAAGGCCAGCAAAGAGGACCAGCAGAAGCACAACGACTTCGTCACACGGATGGTCGAGCGCGGCTACACCGACAAACAGGTACGGCTTCTTTCCGAATGGTACCTACGGGTCCGGAAGTCGCAATGACGCAGCGGCAAGCCATAAGCTGCAAGCGGCAAGAAAAAGCGCGTAAGCCCTGATATCCGGGCAGCTTCTACTTGCAGCTTGTAGCTCTCAACTTGAAGCTGCCCGGAGGGCCACCTATGAGCTATGTGATCGACCGACGTCTCAATGGCAAGAACAAGAGCACGGTGAACCGTCAGCGGTTTCTGCGACGTTACCGTGATCACATCAAAAAGGCTGTCGAAGAGGCGGTCAGCCGGCGCTCCATTACCGATATGGAACACGGCGAGCAGATCAGCATTCCCGGCCGTGATATCGACGAGCCGGTGCTTCACCACGGCCGTGGCGGCAAACAAACGGTCGTGCACCCCGGCAACAAGGAGTTCACCAGCGGCGAGCACATTGCCCGCCCACCCGGAGGCGGCGGTGGCAGAGGGCCCGGCAAGGCAGGCAACTCGGGCGAAGGGATGGACGAATTCGTCTTCCAGATTACCCAGGAGGAATTCCTCGAATTCATGTTCGAGGACCTCGAGCTGCCGAACCTGGTCAAACGCAACCTGACTGGCACTGACACCTTCAAAACGGTACGCGCGGGGATCAGCAACGAAGGCAACCCGTCGCGCATCAACATCATCCGCACCCTGCGCTCGGCCCATGCACGGCGCATCGCCCTGTCCGGCAGCAGCCGCGCAAAACTGCGTGAAGCCAAAGAGGAACTGCTGCGACTCAAGCAGGAAGAACCGGACAATTTCGGCGATATCCAGAAAATCGAAGCCGAAATCGAAAAACTCAGTGCGCGGATTCATCGCGTGCCGTTTCTTGATACGTTCGACCTCAAGTACAACCTGCTGATCAAGCAGCCCAACCCCAGTTCCAAGGCAGTAATGTTCTGCCTGATGGACGTGTCCGGCTCCATGACCCAGGCGACCAAGGACATCGCCAAGCGCTTCTTCATCCTGCTGTACCTGTTTCTCAAGCGTAACTACGACAAGATCGACGTCGTGTTCATCCGCCACCACACCAGCGCCCGGGAAGTGGATGAAGAAGAATTCTTCTATTCGCGCGAAACCGGCGGCACCATCGTTTCCAGCGCCTTGAAACTGATGCAGGAGATCATGGCCGAGCGCTATCCAAGCAACGAATGGAACATCTATGCCGCCCAGGCGTCCGACGGCGATAACTGGAACGACGATTCACCGATCTGCCGCGACATTCTGATCAACCAGATCATGCCGTTCGTGCAGTACTACACTTACGTTGAGATCACCCCGCGCGAACATCAGGCCCTGTGGTTCGAGTACGAGCGCATCGCCGAAGCCTTCTCTGACACTTTTGCCCAGCAGCAACTGGTCTCGGCCGGGGATATCTACCCGGTCTTCCGTGAACTCTTCCAGCGCAGGTTAGTGACATGACCGCCAAAGAGCAGAAGCGCCAACCCATTTCCACCGGCTCCGAATGGACGTTCGAGCTGATCCAGGCCTACGACAAGGAAATCAGTCGCCTGGCGGCCCGTTACGCCCTCGATACTTACCCTAACCAGATCGAAGTGATCACCGCCGAGCAGATGATGGACGCCTACGCGTCTGTCGGCATGCCGTTGGGCTATCACCATTGGTCCTACGGCAAACACTTCCTCAGCACCGAAAAATCTTACAGCCGTGGGCAGATGGGGCTGGCCTACGAGATCGTGATCAACTCCGACCCGTGCATCGCTTACCTGATGGAAGAAAACACCATCTGCATGCAAGCGCTGGTCGTGGCGCACGCCTGCTACGGGCACAACAGCTTTTTCAAAGGCAATTACCTGTTCCGCACCTGGACCGACGCCAGTTCGATCATCGATTACCTGGTATTCGCCAAGCAGTACATCATGCAATGCGAGGAACGCCACGGCATCGACGCTGTGGAAGACTTGCTCGACTCCTGCCACGCGCTGATGAACTACGGCGTCGACCGCTACAAACGCCCTTACCCGATTTCCGCGGAAGAAGAACGGCGTCGGCAAAAGGATCGGGAAGAGCACCTGCAGAAACAGATCAACGATCTGTGGCGCACCATTCCCAAAGGAGCGGACAAGTACAGCGACAAGGACAATGCACGCTTCCCCGCCGAACCTCAGGAAAACATCCTGTACTTCATCGAAAAACACGCGCCGCTATTGGAACCGTGGCAGCGGGAAATCGTGCGGATCGTGCGCAAGATCGCCCAGTACTTTTATCCACAGCGTCAGACCCAGGTGATGAACGAAGGCTGGGCCACGTTCTGGCACTACACGTTGATGAACGACCTGTACGACGAAGGCCTGGTCACCGACGGCTTCATGATGGAATTCCTGACGTCCCACACCAGCGTTGTGTTTCAACCCGGTTTTGACAGCCCTTACTACAGCGGAATCAACCCTTACACCCTCGGGTTTGCCATGTACCGGGACATCCGGCGCATGTGCGAGGAACCCACCGATGAAGATCGCCACTGGTTCCCGGAAATTGCCGGCACCGACTGGCTGTCGACCATCAAGTTCGCCATGAGCAGCTTCAAAGATGAGAGTTTTATCCTGCAGTACCTGTCACCGAAAGTGATCCGCGACCTGAAGTTGTTCAGCATTCTCGATGACGACCAAAAGGACGACCTGCTCGTACCCGCGATCCACGATGAAGAAGGCTACCGCATCATCCGTGAAACCCTGGCAGCGCAGTACAACCTGGGCAATCGCGAGCCCAACGTGCAGATTTACAGCATCGACCGGCGTGGCGATCGTTCCCTGACCCTGCGTCACCAGCAACACGACCGCAAGCCGCTGGGCGAATCAACCGAGGAGGTGCTCAAACACCTGCACCGGTTGTGGGGCTTCGATATTCACCTGGAAACCCTGCAGGGGGATCAGGTGATGAAAACCCACCATGTACCGCCCAGAAGCGAGCACAGCGAGGGGGATTACGGCCGACTGGACCTGGCCGTCATTCATCTTTGAGCCTGTTTGAACCTCCGCAAGTTCGACGCAACGGTTATTCTGTCGAGCTAACGGAGGTTTTTTATGCAGATTTATAAAGTCGGTGGCGCAGTACGTGATCGACTGCTCGGCAAACCTGTCACCGATATCGATTGGGTGGTGGTGGGCGCCACCACCGAAGAAATGCTCGCCAAGGGTTTTCGCCCGGTCGGTGCGGACTTTCCGGTGTTTCTTCATCCGAAAAGCGGCGAGGAATACGCCCTCGCCCGCACCGAACGCAAAAGCGGACGCGGTTATGGCGGTTTCACTTTTCACGCCAGCCCCGAAGTCACCCTCGAAGAAGACCTGATTCGTCGCGACCTGACAATCAATGCCATGGCTGAGGACGATCAGCAGAACCTGACGGACCCCTACCATGGCCAGCGCGATCTTGAAGCGCGTCTGCTCCGTCATGTTTCCCCCGCATTCGCCGAAGATCCACTCCGAGTCCTGCGCGTTGCCCGCTTTGCTGCGCGTTATGCGGCGCTCGGGTTTACCGTCGCTCCCGAGACGCTTGAGTTGATGCGCGAACTCAGCGAATCCGGCGAACTGGAGGCCCTGACCGCCGAACGCAGCTGGAAAGAAATCTCCCGGGCATTGATGGAAGATCAGCCACAGGTGTTCATTGAAGTGCTACGCGAGTGCGGCGCACTGAAGGTACTGATGCCCGAAGTCGACGCGCTGTTTGGCGTTCCACAGCCCGAAGCTCACCACCCGGAAATCGACACGGGCGTGCACACGCTGAGCGTGCTTGAGCAATCGGCGCAGCACAAACAACCGCTGACCGTACGCTGGGCCTGCCTGCTGCACGACCTCGGTAAAGGACTGACGCCCGAGGAAGAATGGCCACGCCATATTGCTCATGAACACACGGGCCTGAAGCTGATCAAAGCGGTCAACGAGCGCTTCAAGGCGCCGAAAGACTGTCAGGAACTGGCGCTGCTGGTCGGCCAATATCACACCCACGGCCATCGCGCCCTGGAGCTGAAGCCTTCGACCTTGCTGGACTTGCTGCAAAGCTTTGACGTTTACCGGCGGCCGCAGCGGTTTGAGGAGTTTATCGCAGCGTGCGAGATGGACGCGCGCGGGCGCAAAGGGCTGGAACAGAGAAGTTATCCACAGGCGGATTATTTGCGCGGGGCGGCGACGGCAGCGCGGAGCGTGGCGGTTCAGCCGTTGCTGGAAAAGGGGTTCAAGGGGCCGGAGTTGGGTGAGGCGATCAAGCGTGAACGGCTTAAAGCGCTGAAAGCCTACAAAGAGGCAGCGTCTGCCTGAAAAGCTTCGCGAGCAGGCTCGCTCCCACAGGTTTTGCATAGACCCTGTAGGAGCGAGCCTGCTCGCGATGGCGTCGTCCGCCTCACAACAAATTCAAAGGAGTCAACTGCTCACCGCGCCACTCAAAAGCCACCGGCGCCAACACCTGATCAATCTGCGCTTCGCCCCACAAGGTCGCAAAGCTTTTGCCTACGCCCGGATGCACCCGGTCCGGCGCAATCAGCGACAAAGGCCACAACACAAAAGCATTCTTCAGAATCTCTGCCCGCGGCAGGATCAAGCCATCGAAATTGCCCACCAGATCACCAAACAACAGGACGTCGATGTCCAGTGGCAAACCCTTGCGGTCCGGCGCATAACGACCGTTGTCCGCCTCGATGAACTTCAATCGACGGTCCAGCTCCATCAGCGGCAGATCGGTGTACGCCGACACCACGAAATTGAAGAACGGCCCGCTCTTGATGCCCACCGGCTGGCTTTCGAACACGGCCGAGCAGCGGATATCCACCAAAACCGCCGCCAAGGCCTCAAGCCCCGCCTGCAAATGGGTTTCACGCTCGATATTACTACCGAGCCCGAGGTACACCTGAGTCAGCGACATCCGCGCTCGATCTCCACGCCCACACCGCCCTTGGCAGCCGGGACAGCGCCAGGCTTGGTCAGCTTGAGACGCACCCAGGTGATCTTGAATTCACTCATCAGCACTTCGACCAGACGCTCGGCGAAGGTCTCGACCAATTGATACTGCGCCTGCTCGGCAAACGCCTGGATGCGCGACGAAACGCTCGCGTAATCGAGCGCCAGGGTCAGGTCATCACCGGCGGCGGCTGGGCGATTGTCCCAGGCGAAGCTCAGATCAAGACGCAGGCACTGTCGGATGCCTCGCTCCCAGTCGTAGGCACCAATCACGGTGTCGACTTCCAGGCCCTCGATAAACACTCTGTCCAAGCACTTTTCTCCGCTGCACGACAAGGGCGCAATGCGCCGTTAGAATCAGGGCGTCCTCGCCCGGAATAGTTAGCATGTTTTGGTTATTGGCGATCCTCGCCTACCTGCTCGGCTCTCTGTCCTTCGCCATTTTGCTCAGCCGCCTGACCGGGAATCCCGATCCGCGAATGAGTGGCTCGGGCAATGCCGGTGCCACCAACATGTTGCGCCTGGCCGGCAAAAAACTCGCCGTCCTGACCTTGCTCGGCGATGTCTGCAAAGGCTTGCTGCCGGTGCTGATCGCCGCTCTTGCCGGTCTTTCGCTGCAAGAACAGGCCTGGATCGGCATCTGCGCCGTCATCGGCCACCTGTTTCCAGTGTACTTCCGCTTTCGCGGCGGCAAAGGTGTCGCCACCGCTGCCGGCATGCTGCTGGGGCTTTACCCGCCGGCGGCACTGCTGGCGGTCTGCGCCTGGCTGCTGACGTTCTACCTGACCCGCACCAGCTCACTCGCGGCACTGATCGCCACACCGCTGACCCTGCCATTGCTTGCCTGGCAGGAACCGGCGGCCTTGCTGCCCATGAGCGTGCTCACCGGGCTGATTGTCTGGCGTCATCGCGGCAATCTACGCGACCTGTTTGCCGGGCGCGAACGGCATTTTTAAATACCGGACGTGCGCGCGGCTCATCACAGCGCCGACAATTGCTCCATCGGCCAGCGTGCCTGAACGCTGATGGCCAGGCTTTCATGCTGGCCGGCCTGCAAGCGCTGGCATCCGGCAAACGCGATCATCGCGCCATTATCAGTGCAGAACTCCGGACGGGCGTAAAACACATCGCCTTTCATGTCACCGAGCATTTTTTCCAGCGAGGTGCGCAGTGCCTTGTTGGCACTGACGCCCCCAGCGATGACCAGGCGCTTCATGCCCGCTTGTTTGAGGGCTCGCTTGCACTTGATGGTCAAAGTCTCCACCACGGCCTGCTGGAACGCCAGAGAGATGTCGCAACGGGCTTGTTCGCTGTCGTCCCCGGCGCTGACGCTTTGCTGCCAGGTGTTCAACGCGAAGGTTTTCAAGCCGCTGAAGCTGAATGCCAGGCCCGGGCGGTCGCACATCGGACGCGGAAACGTGAATCGTCCCGCAACGCCTTGCTCGGCCAGGCGCGCGATTTCCGGGCCGCCCGGATAATTGAGCCCCATCATCTTCGCGGTCTTGTCGAAAGCCTCACCGGCAGCGTCGTCCAGCGTTTCACCCAACAGCGTGTACTGGCCGATTCCGTCGACCTGAACCAGCTGCGTATGGCCGCCGGACACCAACAAAGCGACGAACGGGAATTCTGGTGGTTGTGTCTCCAGCATCGGCGCCAGCAAGTGGCCTTCCATGTGGTGCACGCCCAAGGCCGGAATGCCCCAGGCAAAGGCCAGCGCCTGAGCACAGGATGCGCCCACCAGCAACGCGCCGACCAGGCCAGGACCCGCGGTATACGCGATGGCGTCGATCTCGGTCGGCACGCAGTCAGCTTCGGCCAACACCTGACGAATCAAGGGCAGCATGCGTTTGACGTGGTCGCGCGAGGCCAGCTCCGGCACAACGCCACCATAGGCACGGTGCAGGTCGATCTGGCTGAACAGTGCGTCGGCCAACAGCCCGCGTTCACTGTCATATAATGCGACACCGGTTTCGTCGCAGGAGGTTTCTAATCCCAGTACTAGCATGGGTTTGCGCCTTGTTTAGGCTGAATTCGAAGGCGCGCATAATAGTCGCCACGTGATGCCCCGACCAGCGGTTTTCGATCAGAGGCTTTGCATTCCAAGCGATGAGGGGTTAACATCCGCAACCCTTAAAAACCGACGTCTTCAAGTGCTCTTTTGCCGCGAGGATGTTGACCCCGGTAATGAATGAAGGTAGCTCTGGATGCCAGCCGTCAAAGTAAAAGAGAACGAACCCTTCGACGTAGCTCTGCGTCGTTTCAAGCGCTCCTGCGAAAAAGCCGGTGTACTGGCTGAAGTTCGTAGCCGCGAATTTTACGAGAAGCCAACTTCTGAGCGTAAGCGCAAAGCAGCAGCCGCTGTTAAGCGTCACGCGAAGAAAGTTCAGCGCGAACAGCGCCGCGCCGTTCGTCTGTACTAATACACAGACGATCGTAGCAAGCTTCTGCCAAGCCCGGCTCCAAGCCGGGCTAATGGCATTTGCGTAAAACGCTTGATGCTTCACCGTCGAAGCCGCAGACGCGACCGAGACAAATCTGCTTCACAGCGTCAGACCTGGCTCTTTTGCCAGCGGTGCACGTCTTTTCTGACGAGCCTTCCAAGGCTACTGACGAGCACACCCACTGATTCCTCTCACGACGATCAGCCCAAGGCACCTGCTTGCGTGCCCGCTTATTGAGCTATCCGAGGCCATCGACAGGCCGCAGCGGATTCAGCGCAACACTTTCAAACAGTCGATTACTGATTGGTATTAACGTCAGTGGATTTTCGGCAGATACACTCCCCGATAGCGATTACGCAGACGACACCGGTCGAGCCGCATCTTTTGCGCGCCTCAAGCAACGACCCGCGTTCGGCCGCACTTCGTTATAGGTCCCTTTCAGCGCAGATGACGAGAACGCCATGGCCGGGCTAATTCCCCAGAGCTTCATTGACGACCTTCTGAACCGCACCGACATCGTCGATGTGGTCAGCTCGCGCCTGCAAATGAAAAAGGCCGGCAAGAATTACACCGCTTGCTGCCCGTTCCACAAAGAGAAAACCCCGTCTTTCAGCGTCAGCCCAGACAAACAGTTCTATTACTGCTTTGGTTGCGGTGCTGGCGGTAACGCCCTCGGCTTCATGATGGACCACGACAACCTGGATTTCGTCCAGGCCGTCGAGGAACTGGCCAAAGCCGCCGGCATGGAAATCCCCCGCGAAGAAAGCGGCCGGCCGCACAAACCGCGGCAACCGACCGATTCGCCGTTGTATCCGCTGCTCACCGCCGCCGCCGACTTTTACCGTCAGGCACTGAAAAGCCATCCATCGCGCAAAGCCGCTGTGGATTACTTGAAAGGTCGCGGACTGACCGGCGAGATCGCTCGCGACTTCGGCCTCGGCTTTGCTCCGCCGGGCTGGGACAACCTGTTCAAACACTTGAGCAGCGACACCCTGCAACAAAAAGCCATGGTCGATGCCGGCCTGCTGATCGAGAACGCCGAAACCGGCAAACGCTATGACCGCTTCCGCGATCGCGTGATGTTCCCGATTCGCGACAGCCGCGGGCGCATCATCGCTTTCGGCGGCCGGGTACTGGGCGACGACAAGCCGAAATACCTGAACTCACCGGAAACTCCGGTATTCCATAAAGGCCAGGAGCTCTACGGCCTTTATGAAGCACGCAAGAACAACCGCAACCTCGACGAAATCATCGTCGTCGAAGGCTACATGGACGTCATCGCCCTCGCCCAGCAAGGCCTGCGCAATGCCGTGGCGACGCTGGGCACCGCCACCAGCGAAGAGCACTTGAAGCGACTGTTTCGCGTCGTTCCCAACGTGCTGTTCTGTTTTGACGGCGACCAGGCCGGCCGCAATGCCGCCTGGCGAGCACTGGAAGCGACACTGCCCTGCCTGCAAGACGGGCGGCGCGCACGTTTTCTGTTCCTGCCGGAAGGCGAAGACCCGGATACGCTGGTCCGCTCCGAAGGCACGGACGCCTTCCGCGCGCGAATCAACCAGCACGCCCAGCCGTTGGCGGACTATTTCTTCCAGCAGCTGACCGAAGAGTCCGACCCGCGTTCGCTGGAGGGCAAGGCCCACATGGCCACCCTCGCCGCGCCGCTCATCGACAAAGTCCCCGGCGCAAACCTGCGCATCCTGATGCGTCAACGCCTGACCGAAATTACCGGCCTCAGTGGCGAAGCGGTGAGCCAACTGGTGCAAAGCGCCCCTCAGGACGCGCCGCCGGCTTACGACCCCGGCATGGATTACGACGCCATGCCGGACTACGGCGACTACCATCAGCCGCAGTCACAAGAAATGTATGTGCCGCAGCAGGAGTGGACGCCGAAGAAACCCGGCGCCGGCGGCAAGAAGTGGGACAAGAAACCGTGGGACAAGAATGGTAAACGCGGCGATCGTGATCAACCGAGCGCCCCGCGCACACCGATTGCTGTCGAAGCGCCCACGCTGATCGCGCTGCGCACCCTCATTCATCATCCGGACCTGGCTGGCCGGGTAGAAACCGCCAACCATTTTGCCAATGAGAGCAACACCTACGCACAACTGCTCGTGGCCCTGATCGAGGCGGTGCAAAAAAATCCTAAGCTAAACTCAATTCAGCTAATGGCGCGCTGGCACGGGACCGAACAGGGACGATTGCTCAAAGCGCTGGCAGAAAAGGAATGGCTGATTGCAGGCGATAACCTTGAACAACAGTTTTTAGACACCATTACTAGGTTATCGGCCGCTCAACACACGGATAGCCTGGAAGTACTTATCAGGAAAGCCAGACAGCCGGGATTGACCCCGGAGGAAGCAAATCAGATCGCAAATCAGATGCGCGACCTATTAAAACGCAATATGGCTGTATCAAACCCGACCTCAACTGGCGCGTGAGGTCATAGCTCAGGTATAATCCTCGGCTTGTTTTTTGCCCGCCAAGACCTTCAGTGGATAGGGTGTTATGTCCGGAAAAGCGCAACAGCAGTCTCGTATCAAAGAGTTGATCACACTTGGTCGTGAGCAGGGTTACCTGACTTACGCGGAGGTCAACGACCACCTGCCGGAGGATATTTCAGATCCGGAACAGGTGGAAGACATCATCCGCATGATCAACGACATGGGGATCAACGTATTCGAGGTTGCGCCAGATAAGGATTCCCTTATGCTGGCCGACGCCGATACCGACGAAGCCGCGGCCGAAGAGGCAGCAGCAGCGTTGGCAGCGGTCGAGACCGACATTGGTCGCACCACCGACCCAGTGCGCATGTACATGCGTGAAATGGGTACGGTAGAGCTCCTCACACGTGAAGGCGAAATCGAAATCGCCAAACGTATTGAAGAGGGCATCCGTGAAGTGATGGGCGCAATTGCGCACTTCCCTGGCACGGTTGATCATATTCTCTCCGAGTACACTCGCGTCACCACCGAAGGTGGCCGCCTGTCCGACGTCCTGAGCGGTTATATCGACCCGGACGACGGCATTGCGCCGCCTGCTGCAGAAGTGCCGCCGCCGATCGATCCGAAAGCCGTGAAAGCGGATGACGACACCGACGACGATGACGCCGAAGCAACGGATGACGAAGAAGAAGCCGAAAGCGGTCCGGATCCGGTCATCGCAGCCCAGCGTTTTGGCGCTGTCTCCGATCAGATGGAAATCACCCGCAAGGCGCTGAAAAAGCATGGTCGTGGCAATAAGCTGGCAATCGCCGAGCTGTTGATCCTGGCTGAGCTGTTCATGCCGATCAAACTGGTTCCGAAGCAATTCGAAGGCCTGGTCGAGCGTGTTCGCAGTGCCCTGGATCGTCTGCGTCAGCAAGAGCGCGCGATCATGCAACTTTGCGTTCGTGATGCCCGCATGCCGCGTGCCGACTTCCTGCGCCAGTTCCCGGGCAACGAAGTTGACGAAAGCTGGACCGATGCACTGGCCAAAGGCAAAAGCAAATACGCTGAAGCCATTGGTCGCCTGCAACCGGACATCGTTCGTTGCCAGCAGAAGCTGACCGCGCTGGAAACCGAAACCGGTTTGACGATCGCCGAGATCAAGGACATCAACCGTCGCATGTCGATCGGTGAGGCCAAGGCCCGCCGCGCGAAGAAAGAGATGGTTGAAGCGAACTTGCGTCTGGTGATCTCCATCGCCAAGAAGTACACCAACCGCGGTCTGCAATTCCTCGATCTGATCCAGGAAGGCAACATCGGTTTGATGAAAGCGGTAGACAAGTTCGAATACCGCCGCGGCTACAAATTCTCGACTTATGCCACCTGGTGGATCCGTCAGGCGATCACTCGCTCGATCGCCGACCAGGCCCGCACCATCCGTATTCCGGTGCACATGATCGAGACGATCAACAAGCTCAACCGTATTTCCCGGCAGATGTTGCAGGAAATGGGTCGCGAACCGACCCCGGAAGAGCTGGGCGAACGCATGGAAATGCCTGAGGACAAGATCCGCAAGGTATTGAAGATCGCTAAAGAGCCGATCTCCATGGAAACCCCGATCGGTGATGACGAAGACTCCCATCTGGGTGACTTCATCGAAGACTCGACCATGCAGTCGCCAATCGATGTCGCCACCGTTGAGAGCCTTAAAGAAGCGACTCGCGAAGTCCTGTCCGGCCTCACTGCCCGTGAAGCCAAGGTTCTGCGCATGCGCTTCGGTATCGACATGAATACCGACCACACCCTTGAGGAGGTTGGTAAGCAGTTCGACGTGACCCGTGAACGGATTCGTCAGATCGAAGCCAAGGCACTGCGCAAGCTGCGCCACCCGACGAGAAGCGAGCATTTGCGCTCCTTCCTCGACGAGTAATAACAGAACCCCCGGCCCAGGCCGGGGGTTTTGCTTTATGCAGATTAAATTCCTCGCACCTCCCCCCTACCGCCTAGCCCGTCTACACTCGAAACATTCCCCCGAGCCATAACGAGACCGTTATGCCCAGACTGCCGACCGTGCTTTTTTTGCTGTCGCTGATGACCTGGACCGCAACGGCTGGCGCGCTGACTCTGACTGACGACGAACGTAGCTGGCTGAGCGCACACCCGGATTTGCGCCTGGGTGTTGACGCGTCCTGGCCGCCATTTGAGTTCCGCGATGAACAGGGCCTTTATCAGGGTCTGGCGGCGGACTACATCAATGTGATCCGCCAACGGCTGGCCATCAAGCTCACGCCCATCGAGCCGGTTAGCTGGACGGTCGTGCTGGAACAGGCCAAGCAAGGCAAGCTGGACGTTTTACCGGGCATCATGTCGACCCCGGAGCGCCAGTCGTACCTGTCGTTTACGCGCCCCTACCTCGACTTCCCCATTGTCATCCTGGCCCATGTCGGCGGTGCCCAGCCGCACAAACTCGAAGACCTTTACGGGCTGAAGATCGCCGTGGTGGAAAACTATGCGCCCCACGAGCTGTTGCGCACCCACCACCCGGACCTGAATCTGGTGCCGATGCCCAATGTGAGCTCGGCTTTGCAGGCACTGGCCACCGATGAAGTGGACGCGGTGGTGGGCGATCTCGCTTCCAGCGTCTGGAGCCTTCGCCAGCTCAAGCTCGATGGGCTGTATGTCAGCGGTGAAACCCCCTACCGCTATCAACTGGCAATGGCCGTGCCTCCCGGCAACAAGGTACTGGTCGGCATTCTGGACAAAGTGCTGGCGGACATGAGCCCGAGTGAAATCAGCGCCATTCAGGAACACTGGGTGGGCAATGTCCTCGATCATCGAACCTTTTGGTCGGATCTGCTGGTTTACGGCTTGCCGGGGCTATTGTTTCTGACGGTCATGTTGGCTGTGGTGATCCGGATCAACCGCCGCCTGAGCTCTGAAATTGCTCGCCGGGTCGACCTGGAACAGGAACTGCGCAGCAGCGAGTACCACTATCGCGGGCTGGTCGAGAGTTTGTCGGCCATCGCCTGGGAAGCACGAATCAGTGATTTCACCTACAGCTACGTTTCACCCCATGCCGAAGATCTCCTCGGCTATCCCCTGTCTCATTGGCTGATTCCGGGCTTCTGGCGCAACATCATCCATCCTGCGGACCTGACGCGAGCCCAGTCTTTTTGCGATCACGAAGTACTGGCCGGGCGCGATCACAGCGTCGATTACCGGGTCATCACCGCCGACGGTCGCTGCCTGTGGGTGCGCGATATCGTCAGCCTGATCGAGCATGGCCACGAACCGATCATGCGCGGGCTGATGATCGATATCAGCGATGCCAAACGCACAGAAGAAGCGTTGAGTCTGTCCGAGCAAAAATTCGCTTCGGTCTTCCAGCAATGCCCGGACATCCTGGTGATCGCGCGACTGTCCGACGGTTGCCTGCTGGAGGTGAACAAAGCGTTCGAAGAGCAAATCGGCCTCAGGGCCGAAGACGTCATCGGCCAGACCGCCACCGACCTCAACATCTGGGGCATCCCCGGCGTCGGGCCGGGTTTGTTGCAGCGATTGCAGGCCGGCAGCATCCGCAACCTGGAGATGCCTTTTCGCCGCAGTAACGGCCACGTGTTCACCGGCCTGATTTCCGCCGAGCCTTTCGATCTCGACACCACCCCAGCCTTGGTCGTGGTGGTGCGTGATATCAGCCAGCTCAAGGAAACCCAGCAACAACTGCAAACCTCCGAAGAGAAATTTGCCAAGGCCTTCCACGCCTCCCCGGATGGTTTGTTGCTGTCCAGGCAGAGCGACGGGTTGCTGCTGGAGGTCAACGAAGGTTTCAGCCGCATTACCGGTTTCAACAGCGCGATGTCCGTTGATCGATCGGCCCTGGATCTCGGGATATGGGTCAACCTCAACGAACGCAAACAGATGCTCGACCTGCTGCACCGGGATGGTTTCGTCCGTGACTTCAGTTGCCATATCCGCCGCAGCGACGGGCAGATTCGTCTCTGCGAGGTGTCGAGCCGCCCATTACCTATCGGCGATGAAGACTGCATGTTGACCATTGCCCGTGACATCACCGAGCGGCACCTGATGCAGGAAAAGCTGCAACAGGCCGCCACCGTGTTCGAAAGCACGGCTGAGGGGGTGCTGATCACCGACACCCAACAGCACATCAGTGCGGTCAACCGTGCGTTTACCGAGATCACCGGCTATAGCGAGAGCGAAGCACTGGGCCACACTCCTCGCCTGCTTGCCTCCGGCCTTCACGACAGCGCGTTTTATGCGGCGATGTGGCACCAACTGACCGCAGAAGGTCATTGGCAAGGCGAGATCTCTAACCGCCGCAAGAATGGCGAGCTTTACCCCAGTTGGCTGACCATCAGCGCCGTGCGCAATCGGGACAAGTTCATCACCCACTTTGTGGCGGTGTTCGCCGACATTTCCAGCCTCAAACACGCGCAGGCCAAACTCGATTATCAGGCGCATCACGACCCGTTGACCGGCCTGCCAAACCGCACACTGTTCGAGAGCCGACTGCAGACCGCCCTCAACACCCAACAGGAAAATGGCGGCCAGGGCGCCGTGCTGTTCCTCGACCTGGACCGCTTCAAACACATCAACGACAGCCTCGGCCACCCGGTCGGCGACTTGCTGCTAAAAGGCATCGCAGTGCGCCTCAAAGAGCAGTTGCGCGACATCGATACCGTCGCGCGCCTGGGCGGTGACGAATTCATCATCCTGCTGCCGGGCCTGCAACAGAACAGCGACGCCGACAATATCGCGACCAAGCTGCTCAATTGCTTCGGGGCGCCGTTCCAGGCCGGTGAACACGAGTTCTTCATCAGCGCCAGTATCGGCACCAGCCTGTATCCCAAGGACGGCTGCGACGTCGCCACGCTGGTCAAGAACGCCGACGCTGCGATGTACCGCTCCAAGGCCAAGGGGCGTAACCGGGTCGAAAGCTACACCCGCGACCTCACCGCACAGGCCAGCGAACGGGTGGCGCTGGAACATGAATTGCGCCGCGCCATCGAGCGCAACGAACTGTTTTTGCACTACCAGCCGAAAATCAGCCTCGAAGACCATCGCCTGGTAGGCGCCGAGGCGCTGATTCGCTGGCATCACCCGACCTTCGGCATGGTGCCGCCGGAACACTTCATTCCGCTGGCCGAAGAAAACGGCATGATTCTGCAAATCGGCGATTGGGTGCTTGAAACCGCCTGCCGGCAAATGAACGAGTGGAATCAGGTGTATGAATGCCTCGGCCCGCTCTCGGTCAACCTCGCAGGCGCCCAACTACGTCAACCCAACCTGCTGGGACGGATCGAGCAACTGCTCAAGGACAGCCATCTCCAGCCCGGTTTTCTGCAACTGGAGATTACCGAAAACTTCATCATGAGCCAGGCCGAAGAAGCGCTGGCGGTGCTGCACCAACTCAAACAGCTGGGCGTGCAGTTGGCCATCGACGACTTCGGGACGGGCTACTCGTCCTTGAGCTACCTCAAGCGCCTGCCGCTGGATATTCTCAAGATCGATCAGTCGTTCGTCCGCGGCCTGCCTGACGATCCGCATGATGCGGCGATCGTTCGCGCGATCATCGCCCTGGGCCGCAGCATGCAATTCACTGTCATCGCCGAGGGTGTGGAGACCCTGGCCCAACAGCAATTCCTCGCCGCCGAAGGCTGCGAACAGATCCAGGGTTACATCGTGAGCCCGCCTCTGCCCGCCGACGAATTCGCCGCGACGTTTCTTCGTATTGCCGTATCGGATTTTTCGGATAGCACAGCCGAGAAACCGTCGCTATAATCCGCGGCCTACTGAGGGCCTATAGCTCAGTTGGTTAGAGCAGAGGACTCATAATCCTTTGGTCCACGGTTCAAGTCCGTGTGGGCCCACCAAATAAAAAAGCCGCGCTGATGCGCGGCTTTTTCGTGTCTGGCGTTCAGGCGCCCCTAAGTTTTTTCCTTTAAAAACCAGCTTACACGTCTACAAAGCGCCCACGTGGGCTTGCCAACGCAGTAGCGACATTCCCAGACATACAACGGAATTTGACAAACCAGCCTTGAACTTTAGGATGACTCAACCTATAAATACTATAGAAAACCAATGAGCCTCCTACTGCCTTTTCCACTGCCAAAAAAGAAAGCTCTCGAAATAATACGCGGGCTTTCGGAGGTATCGGAACGCATCTTCTACTCTCCGCATGCCAAGGCAAGGATGATTGAGCGAGGTGTGAGCATGCCGGATGTGATGGACTGTCTGGGCAAGGGGCAGATCACCGAAGGGCCGTTTCAGCAACCGGGGGGTGATTGGAGGTTTACTATTTCCTGGTTTAGAGCTGGGTCACCTCTCCAGGTCGTCGGCGCGATCGACGTTGATGACGACGGGACATTTCTCGGGTGACCACGATACAAAAGAAGGGGTGAGTTTTATGTACCACTACGTAGAGAGCGGCCTGCCAAATGTATGGCTTAGCAACGGCTTCGTGGTGAAAGAGACCGCGTATGGCGAGTCCGTCGCCATCACCGATGTGAAAGGCTTACATGACGTCATCGGCAAGGCCATCGCCGAGAAGACTTCTGTGTTGACAGGGGCTGAGTTCCGATTTCTCAGGAAAGAACTTGGGCTGTCTCAAGAAAGCCTCGCTGAAATCGTTGGTTTGACGAGCCAGGCTGTAGCGATCTGGGAAAAAACCGACAAAATCCCAATGGTGAACGACCGCTACTTGAGGGGGCTTTATCTCGAAGCCAAAACTGGCGAGGCGGATTTGATGGCAGCTATCAATACCATCAACAAATTGGACCACGACCTCTACAAGCTGAATCTGGAGTTTGAAGGCGGATGGCATAACCAAGGCAATGCATGCGCTTGAATATGAATGCTGCGAAAAAGCCCGGCGAAAATGCCGGGCTTTTTTGTGTGCGAATGGCACAGCTTTTTCGTTTCTGCGATTCAGCCCCTACCTGGGCAACGCATACGCAATCACATAGTCCCCACGGTCCGTCGACTGACGCGCACCGCCCACCGTCAGCAGGATGTACTGCTTGCCAGTCTTCGGCGAAACGTACGTCATCGGCCCTGACTGGCTACCTACAGGCAAACGCGCCTTCCAGATCTCATTGCCATTGCCGGTATCAAACGCACGCAGGTAAAAATCCTGAGTCCCGGCGAAGAACAACAGCCCCGACTGGGTCGCGAGTGACGCGCCCAGCGTCGGCATGCCAATCGGGATTGGCAAATGCATGCGGATACCCAGCGGACCGGTGTCTTGCACGGTGCCAACCGGGACTTGCCACATCAGTTTGTGGGTCTTGAGGTCGATGGCGGACATGGTGCCAAAGGGTGGTTTTTGACACGGAATGCCGGCTGCCGAGAGGAAACGTTCGCGCATCGCACCAAAAGGCGTGCCTTCCTGCGGCACCACACCCATTTCAATACCACTGGCCCCGGCGGCGATCTTGTTGCGCGGGATCATGTAGTTGGCGAGGCCAAGGCGCATGTCGTTGACGAACATGTAATTCGTGTTCGGGTCCACCGAAACGCTGCCCCAGTTCATGCCACCCAACGAGCCCGGGAATTGCAGTGCGCGATCAAGCCCTGGCGGGGTGTAGACGCCTTTGTGGCGCATGCCTTTGAACTGGATGCGGCACATCAGTTGATCGAACGGCGTGGCGCCCCACATGTCGGACTCGGTCAATGTCTTGTTACCGATTGACGGCATGTCCACCGAGAACGGCTGGGTCGGTGAATAGCGTTCGCCGGGGACATTGCCTTGCGGCACTGGACGCTCTTCGACGCGGGCGATCGGTACGCCGGTTTCGCGATTGAGCAGGAAAATCTCGCCCTGCTTGGTCACTTGCGCCAAGGCTGGCTGCACGCCACCCTTGTCGTCTGGCACGTCGTACAGCAGCGGCTGGGCTGGCAGGTCGAAGTCCCAGAGGTCGTGGTGAGTGGTCTGGAAGTGCCAGCGCACCTGACCGGTCTTCACGTCGATAGCGACGATAGACGAGTTCCATTTGTCATCGAATGCCGTGCGCTGTCCGCCGAAGAAGTCTGGGGTGGCGTTGCCGGTTGGCAGGTACACCAGACCGAGCTTGGCGTCATAGGACATGGCCGACCAAACGTTCGGCGTGCCACGGGTATAGGTCTCACCGGCCGGCGGGCGCTTGGTGGTGTTTGGGTTACCCGGATCCCACGCCCACACCAGTTCGCCACTGCGCACGTCATAGGCGCGGACCACACCTGGCGGCTCGCCGGTGGAATAGTTATCAGCCACGCGGCCGCCGACGATCACCACGTTACCGGCGACCAACGGGGTCGAGGTTTGTTGGTAATAACCCGGCTTCACTTCGCCCATATCCGTTGTCAGGTCGACTGTGCCGTGGTTGCCAAACTCTTCGCAGGGCTTGCCGGTGTCGGCATTGATGGCGATCAGACGGGCGTCGCCGGTCGGCAGAAACAGACGTTTCGTACAGGCAGTGGGCTGGATGTCCGAGGACGGCGGAGTTTCGGAATAACCCAGCCCACGGCAGCGCTGCCAGTTCGGCGCGGTGCCTTGCGGGTCGAACTTCCAGCGCTGGGCGCCGGTGTCGGCATCCAGGGCAAAGACTTTGCCGTAGGCGGTGCAGGTGTAGACCGTGTCACCGATTTGCAGCGGGGTGTTCTGGTCTTCAGCACCGGCGCCGGTGCTTTGCGGGACGTCGCCGGTATGGAAGGTCCACGCGACCTGCAGCTTGTCGATATTGCCTTTGTTGATCTGGTCCAGCGCGGCAAAGCGATTGCCGGCGGTGGTGTTGCCCCAATGTGCCCAGTCTTTCTGCTCTGTGCCTGGTGTCACCGGCGTTACCGCCGGCTCGGTGGAGGCTTTGACCACATGCGTCGGCACGAACATGTAGGCCATCGTTGCGACGACGCCAACGCCCAGGATACCGGCCAGGCCATAGGCACCGCGGCCCGCCGTCGCGCCTGAAGCACGCATCAGCGTCGGATACATCAGCGCAACGACCAGACCGATCACGGCGAACGTCAACACGCGCGACACCAGCGGCCAGTAGTCGAAACCGGCATCCCACACCGCCCAAATCGCCGTCAGGATCAACGCCAGACCATACAGCCACGCGCCTTGCGGCTTGCAACGGGCAATCATCAGCCCGGACACCAACATCGCCAGGCCCATCAGCAAGAAGTAAGCGCTGCCGCCCAGCGCAATCAGATAGCCGCCACCACCTGCCAGGCCGAGCCCGATCAAGGCAATCAGCACACCCAGACCGCGCAACAGCCATTTGCCGCCGCCGGCAGCCCCAGAATTATTCATGTCGGAAATTTTCCCCATTTGTGACAAGCGCGGAATGATGTACTACCTAGTTACTTATGGCAATTTGTCGCAGCTACAAATGTTCTGAACGGTACACAGTCTCGTTCGAATATCGCCCACAAGCGTCTCGTCGAACGACCCTGTAACATGTTCAACCATTGTTCCACGCCATCGGAGACGCCCCTTGCCAGACACACGCCCACCCGTTCTTGACGAGATCGACCGCCAGTTGATCGCCGCCCTGCAGATCAACGCCCGCGATAGCGTGGCCATGCTGGCCCGGCAATTGGGCATCGCTCGCACGACCGTCACCTCGCGTCTGGCACGACTGGAAAAGACCCGGGTCATCACCGGTTATGGTGTGCGCCTCGGTCAGCGCGTGGTGGATGGTGGATTGCAGGCGTACGTCGGGATTACCGTGCAACCGCGCTCGGGCAAAGAAGTGCTGCGTCGGCTCAGTGCGATGGCGCAGGTTCAGCAGCTGTGTGCAGTGAGTGGCGAATTTGATTATGTGGCGTGGCTGCGAACTGACTCGCCAGAGCAGCTGGATCAGTTGCTGGATCAGATCGGCTGTGTCGATGGGGTGGAGAAGACGACGACCTCGATTATTTTGAGTAGCAAGATTGATCGGGGGCAGCCGGTTTGAGTTTTTGCCGATAGCTCTTTGGTGTCTGGGAGGGCCTCATCGCGAGCAAGCTCGGCTCCCACATTGACGGTGTGTAGCATTCAATCGTCATTCTGATAAAACAATTAGCAAAACGACGACACATTGCGTCTTATTAACGTGTTCTACGCTCACTAGAATGGCTGCCATCTTTTCCTATACTCAGACGCGCATCCTGCGTCGGGTCGCCAGCAAGGTCAGCCATGAACAAGAACAATCGCCATCCTGCAGACGGTAAGAAACCAGTCACCATTTTCGGCCCGGACTTTCCGTTCGCCTTCGACGACTGGATCGAACACCCGGCTGGCCTGGGCAGCATTCCTGCACACAACCATGGTGCCGAAGTGGCGATCGTCGGCGCGGGCATCGCCGGTTTGGTGGCGGCCTACGAGTTGATGAAGCTGGGCTTGAAACCGGTCGTCTACGAAGCCTCGAAGATGGGCGGTCGTCTGCGCTCCCAGGCGTTCAACGGAACCGATGGAGTCGTCGCCGAATTGGGCGGAATGCGCTTCCCGGTATCGTCTACCGCGTTCTATCACTACGTCGACAAGCTCGGCCTGCAGACCAAGCCTTTTCCGAACCCGCTGACGCCCGCGTCGGGCAGCACGGTGATCGACATCGAAGGCAAAACCCATTACGCACAGAAACTGGCGGATCTTCCTGCACTGTTCCAGGAAGTGGCTGACGCCTGGGCGGATGCACTGGAAGCCGGTTCACAGTTCGCCGATATCCAGCAAGCGATTCGTGATCGTGACGTGCCGCGCCTCAAAGAATTGTGGAACACTCTGGTTCCGCTGTGGGACGACCGCACCTTCTACGACTTCGTCGCGACCTCAAAAGCCTTCGCCAAACTGTCGTTCCATCACCGCGAAGTGTTCGGTCAGGTCGGCTTCGGCACCGGCGGCTGGGACTCTGACTTCCCGAACTCGATGCTGGAAATTTTCCGGGTGGTGATGACCAACTGCGACGATCACCAGCATCTGGTCGTCGGCGGCGTCGAGCAAGTCCCGCAAGGCATCTGGCGCCATGTGCCGGAACGCTGCGTGCACTGGCCCGAAGGCACCAGTCTCAAGTCTTTGCACCGAGGCGCGCCGCGCTCCGGGGTTAAAAAAATCGCCCACGCTGCTGACGGTCGTTTCGCGGTCACCGACAACAACGGCGACACCCGCGAATACGCTGCGGTGTTGACCACGTGCCAGAGCTGGCTGCTGACCACCCAGATCGAATGCGATGAAACCCTGTTCTCGCAAAAAATGTGGATGGCCCTCGACCGCACCCGCTACATGCAATCGTCGAAGACTTTCGTGATGGTCGACCGCCCGTTCTGGAAGGACAAGGATCCGGAAACCGGCCGCGACCTGATGAGCATGACCCTCACCGACCGCCTGACCCGTGGTACGTATCTGTTCGACAACGGTGACGACAAGCCCGGCGTGATTTGCCTGTCGTACTCGTGGATGAGCGACGCGCTGAAGATGCTCCCGCACCCGGTGGAAAAACGCGTGAAACTGGCGCTGGACGCGTTGAAGAAGATCTACCCGAAAGTCGACATCGCCGCACGCATCATCGGCGATCCGATCACCGTGTCGTGGGAAGCCGACCCGCATTTCCTCGGCGCTTTCAAAGGCGCCCTGCCCGGCCACTACCGTTACAACCAGCGCATGTACGCGCACTTCATGCAGGACGACATGCCGGCCGAGCAACGCGGGATTTTCATCGCCGGCGACGACGTTTCATGGACGCCGGCCTGGGTTGAAGGCGCGGTGCAGACCTCGCTCAACGCCGTGTGGGGCATCATGAAACACTTTGGCGGTGAAACTCACGCCGAGAACCCGGGTCCAGGTGATGTGTTCAACGAGATCGGTCCGATCGCCCTGCCCGAGTAAGAGGAATCCGAAATGCGCGTAGCCCTTTACCAATGTCCACCGCTGCCCCTGGATGTCGCCGGCAATCTGCAACGCCTACAGCATTTGGCCCAGGAAGCGACAGGCGCCGACCTGTTGGTGGTGCCGGAGATGTTCCTGACCGGCTACAACATCGGCGTCGATGCGGTCAGCGTCCTCGCCGAGGTGCACAACGGTGAGTCGGCGCAGCAGATTGCGCGCATTGCCAAGACAGCCGGGATTGCCATTTTGTATGGCTATCCGGAGCGCACCGAGGACGGGCAGATCTACAACGCCGTGCAGTTGATCGACGCCCACGGCGAGCGCTTGTGCAACTACCGCAAGACACACTTGTTCGGCGACCTCGATCACTCGATGTTCAGCGCCGGACAGGATGATTTTCCGCTGGTGGAGCTCAACGGCTGGAAGCTCGGCTTCCTTATTTGCTACGACATGGAGTTCCCGGAAAACGCCCGGCGCCTGGCCCTGGCCGGTGCCGAGCTGATCCTGGTGCCGACGGCGAACATGATTCCCTTCGACTTTGTCGCCGACGTCACCGTCCGCGCCCGCGCTTTCGAGAATCAGTGTTACGTGGCCTACGCCAATTACTGCGGTCATGAAGGCGAGATCCACTACTGCGGCCAGAGCAGCATCGCCGCACCGGATGGCAGTCGCATCGCTCAGGCCGGGCTGGATGAAGCGCTGATTGTCGGCGAACTGGATCGTCAATTGATGGCCGACTCACGCGCCGCCAATCGCTACTTGATCGATCGCCGTCCCGAGCTTTACGGCGACCTTAACAAGCGCTGATCCCCTGTAATCCGCTAGCATTAGCGCTTCTCTGTACTGGAAGTGCTCATGCCTGCGCTGAATCACCCTCGCCCCCACACTGAAACCCTGGCCAATGGCTTGCGGGTGACGCTGCGTCATGCCCCGAATTTGAAGCGCTGCGCGGCGGTGCTGCGCGTTGCGGCGGGCAGTCACGATGTGCCCCTGGCGTGGCCCGGTCTGGCGCATTTTCTGGAGCATTTGCTGTTTCTGGGGACGGAGCGCTTTCCTGCCGGGCAAGGGCTGATGGCCTACGTTCAGGGTCATGGCGGTCAAGTCAACGCACGAACCAGTGAGCGCACGACCGACTTCTTTTTCGAGCTGCCGACTCAGGTGTTTGCCGGTGGGCTGGAGCGTCTGTCAGACATGCTCGCTCATCCGCGTATGAATCCGGACGATCAGTTGCGGGAGCGGGAAGTGCTGCATGCGGAATTTGTCGCCTGGTCGCAGGATGCGCTGGCACAACAGCAATCGGCGTTGTTCGACGGGCTTTCATCGACGCATCCCTTGCGCGGGTTTCATGCCGGCAACCGCGACAGCCTGCCGGTGCCGCAGCCTGAGTTTCAGCAAGCGCTGCAGGATTTCCATCAGCGGTTTTATCAGACCGGGCAGATGGCCCTGAGCCTGGCCGGGCCGCAAACTCTCGATGAGCTGCGTGAGATGGCTCAGGGTTTTGGCACCGGGATTCCCGTCGGGCAACGAGTCCCGCAACACGCACCTGAAGCGCTGATGAACGCTTCGCAAACGACTTATCAACAGACTGGCGAGCGTCGGCTGGATCTTCTGTTCGCGTTCGAAGCGTTACCTGAGTCATCGTCTGAGGCATTGGCATTTCTGTGCCATTGGCTGAACGCCGCGAAACCCGGCGGACTGGTGGCAACGCTGCGAGAACAAGGCCTGGCTGACAGCCTCAAAGCTGCGCCGCTGTATCAATTCGCCGGGCAAGCCTTGCTGCACATCGAGTTCATCACTACTCAATCGCAAAGCGTGATTCGCCAGAAGCTTCTCGACTGGCTGGGCTTCTTTGCCTCCCATCAAGACTGGGCCGGCTTGCGCGAAGAATACGCCGCCCTGTTGCAACGCCAACAGCAGGTCAGCGGTGCCTTGCAACTGGCTCAGCGGGACGCCGAGCAGCTGGAAACAGGGTTATCGGAACAGGGCGTTATAGCGCTGAAAGACATCCTGAAGAAAATCGGTGCTGTGGATAACTTCAGCGGCGAATGGCAACTGCCGACGCCGAATCCGTTTTTACGCAGCGAAGCGCCCGCGGCCAATGCCGGGCTGATTCGCGGCCAGACCAGCAAACACCGTGGTCTGCGCACGTTTGCCCAGGACCGCTCGCGCAGTCGTCGCGAAAACTCCCCGATGCAGTTCAGTTCGGCGCTGCCAGATAATACCGATGAAGGCGCGATATATCTGCGCTGGCGACTCGACTTCACGCCTCTCGCCAGTCTTCAGTCGAGCCTGGAAAACCAGTTGCAGCCTTTGCGCGAAGATGCGCGTCAGGCCGGTGTCGACTTTTCCTTCAGCGCCTCAGGCAATGAATGGCTGCTGAAGATGACCGGGCTACAGGCACCGATGCCAACTGTCCTCGAACACGCCTTGAAAGAGCTGACAACACACGGACTCTCAAAGGCTGAACCGCCAAGCGCCCCATTGATGCCGATCAAGCAACTGCTAAAGGCACTGCCTGGTCTTTGTCTTGAACCTGCTGCTGATTCAGGGGATTGGCAGCAGATTTGGTCGAGCGCGCGCTGGGAAGGCCTGGCCGTTGGCCTGTCGGCACAGACACAAGCGGCGATGGGTTTGGCGCTGAGCCGCGTGCCCGGTGTTGCGGATCAACCATCGTCGCCGCCCTCGATCAACGCGCAGCGCCTGTGGACAACTGTCGACACCGGTACCAGCGAACACGCGCTGTTACTGTTCTGTCCGACCGCCACGCAGGACGTCACCGACGAAGCCGCCTGCCGGCTGCTCGCGCACCTGTGCCAGACGCCGTTCTATCAGCGCCTGCGGGTGGATTTGCAACTGGGTTATGCCGTGTTCAGCTCCTTGCGCCAGATCCATGGGCAGACCGGGATACTGTTCGGCGTGCAATCACCGAGCGTCGCACCGGCAGGCTTGCTGGAACACATCGAACACTTTCTAAGCGACTTGCCAGGATTGATCGAAGGCATGGACGAGGCGACGCTAACCGCTCAACGCCAGTCTTTGGCAGACCAATTCGACCTGAACACCCTGCCCGTCCCTCAGGCAGCCGAACTGCTGTGGCAGGGCAAACTGGCTGGCCACTCGTCGGATTGTCTGGAGCGCCTGCCTGAAACAATTCTGCTGATCGACCGCAATGCACTATTGGGCGCCGCACAGCGATTGAATCAAGCGCTCGGCGGATGGCGCTGCCTGGCCAGCGGCCCAAGCCCGAGCTCGGTTTGGCAAGTGACAAAATGATCATTACAGGCGCTGCAATTAGCTTTCTCAAAGTTTCACGGGCAACCGCCCTGTAATTTTGAGTAACATAGCAACCTAACTATCTGAACATCTCCGGCTGGAGGTGGACTATATGTATAGATCTCAACTGTCCCATCACCTGAAGGAGCGCTCCCATGTCCTGGTCCAAACCCGCTTACACCGACCTGCGTATCGGCTTTGAAGTCACCATGTACTTCGCAAGCCGCTAATCTTTTTGTATCGCAGTGCCAACGCCTCGGCTCGCCGAGGCGTTTTTATTTTCAGTTTTCGAATGATGGAGCGGCCATGTTTGTCCAGATTCTAGGTTCCGCCGCCGGCGGCGGTTTCCCCCAGTGGAACTGCAACTGCGTGAACTGCGCCGGTTTTCGCGATGGCAGCCTGAACGCCAAGGCGCGGACCCAATCGTCCATCGCCATTTCCGATGATGGCGTGAATTGGGTGCTGTGCAACGCTTCGCCGGACATTCGCGCCCAACTCCAGAGTTTCGCCCCGATGCAACCGGGCCGGGCCCTGCGCGACACCGGCATCAGCGCGATCATCCTGATGGACAGCCAGATCGACCACACCACCGGCCTGCTCAGCCTGCGCGAAGGGTGTCCGCATCAGGTCTGGTGCACTGACATGGTCCATGAAGATTTGAGCACCGGTTTTCCGCTGTTCACCATGCTGACCCACTGGAATGGCGGGCTGGACTGGAACCGGATCGAACTCGACCGCAGCTTCACCATTGCGGCCTGCCCGAACCTGCGTTTCACCCCGCTGCCCCTGCGCAGCGCCGCCCCGCCCTATTCGCCACACCGCTTCGACCCGCACCCCGGCGACAACATCGGCCTGATCGTTGAAGACCTGAGCACTGGCGGCAAGCTGTTCTACGCACCGGGGCTGGGCAAGGTCGACGCGCCGCTACTGGAGATCATGGCCGGCAGTGATTGCCTGCTGGTGGACGGCACGATGTGGGACGACGACGAAATGCAGCGCCGTGGCGTCGGCACCCGCACCGGTCGGGAAATGGGCCATCTGGCGCAGAACGGACCTGGCGGCATGCTGGAAGTGCTGGAGCAATTGCCCAAGCAGCGCAAGGTGCTTATCCACATCAACAACACCAATCCGATTCTGGATGAGGATTCGCCGGAGCGTGCCGAGCTGGTTCGGCGGAGTGTTGAAGTGGCGTATGACGGCATGAGTATTGTGTTGTAGGACATCGAGACCGCTGCGCGGTCTATCGCCAGCAGGCTGGCTCCCACAGGGGAATGCGATCAACTGTGGGAGCCAGCCTGCTGGCGATGAGGCCGGTCCTGACACCCAAGAATCCACCGGTTGTTTTCCGGAGAACTGCAATGACTGACACCCCAATGTCCCCCGCCGAATTCGAGGCGGCCCTGCGCGCCAAAGGCGCCTACTACCACATCCATCACCCCTACCACGTGGCGATGTATGACGGTCGGGCGAGCCGCGAGCAAATCCAGGGCTGGGTCGCCAACCGCTTCTACTATCAGGTGAACATTCCCCTGAAAGACGCCGCGATCCTCGCCAATTGCCCGGACCGCGAGATCCGTCGCGAGTGGATCCAGCGCCTGCTCGACCACGACGGCGCTCCCGGCGAAGACGGCGGCATCGAAGCCTGGCTGCGTTTGGGCCAAGCGGTAGGCCTCGACCCGGATCAACTGCGCTCCCAGGAACTGGTCCTGCCCGGCGTGCGTTTCGCCGTCGATGCCTACGTCAACTTCGCCCGCCGGGCCAGTTGGCAGGAAGCCGCCAGCAGCTCGCTGACCGAACTGTTCGCACCGCAGATCCACCAATCGCGCCTGGACAGCTGGCCACAGCATTACCCGTGGATCGACCCGGCCGGCTACGAGTATTTCCGCACTCGCCTGGGCCAGGCGCGCCGCGATGTCGAACACGGTCTGGCGATCACCTTGCAGCACTACACGACACGGGAAGGCCAGGAGCGCATGCTGGAAATTCTCCAGTTCAAACTGGACATTCTTTGGAGCATGCTCGACGCCATGAGCATGGCCTACGAACTGAAACGCCCGCCGTATCACAGCGTGACCGAGCAACGGGTCTGGCACAAAGGAATCACCTTATGAGTTTCGACCGCAGCAAGACCCCGACCTGGCGTACCGGCTACCGTTACCAGTACGAACCAGCGCAAAAAGGCCATGTGCTGCTGTACCCGGAAGGCATGATCAAACTCAATGAAAGCGCCGCGCTGATCGGCGGTTTGATCGACGGCAAACGCGATGTCGCGGCGATCATTGCCAAACTGGACGAGCAGTTCCCCGGCGTGCCCGAGCTCGGTGAAGACATCGAGCAATTCATGGAGGTCGCCCGTGCTCAGCACTGGATCGAACTTGCCTGATTCTGTGTCAGGCACGTTACCGCCCAAACCGGAAATCGGCCTGCCGCTGTGGTTGCTGGCCGAGCTGACCTACCGCTGCCCGTTGCAATGCCCGTACTGCTCCAATCCGCTGGACTTCGCCGAGCAAGGCAAAGAGCTGAGCACCGAGCAGTGGATCAAGGTGTTCCGCGAAGCGCGGGAGATGGGCGCGGCGCAGTTGGGCTTTTCCGGTGGTGAGCCGTTGGTGCGCCAGGACCTCGCCGAGTTGATCGCCGAAGCGCGCAAACTGGGTTTCTACACCAACCTGATCACCTCCGGCATTGGCCTGACCGAGCAGAAAATCAGCGACTTCAAAAAGGCCGGCCTGGACCACATCCAGATCAGCTTTCAGGCCAGCGATGAGCAAGTGAACAACCTGCTGGCCGGCTCGAAAAAGGCCTTTGCGCAGAAGCTGGAAATGGCCCGCGCGGTGAAGGCTCACGGCTATCCGATGGTGCTGAATTTCGTCACCCACCGGCACAACATCGACAAGATCGACCGCATCATCGAGCTGTGCATCGCGCTTGAAGCGGACTTCGTCGAGCTCGCCACCTGCCAGTTTTACGGTTGGGCGCAGCTTAACCGGGTCGGCCTGTTGCCGACCAAGGAACAGCTGGTCCGCGCCGAACGCATCACCAATGAATACCGCGCCAAGCTCGAAACCGAAGGGCATCCGTGCAAGCTGATTTTCGTCACGCCGGACTATTACGAAGAGCGCCCGAAAGCCTGCATGAACGGCTGGGGCAGCATCTTTCTGACGGTCACGCCGGACGGCACCGCCCTGCCCTGCCACGGCGCCCGACAGATGCCAGTGCAGTTTCCCAACGTGCGCGACCACAGCATGCAACACATCTGGTACGACTCGTTTGGCTTCAACCGCTTTCGCGGTTACGACTGGATGCCCGAACCGTGCCGCTCCTGCGACGAGAAAGAAAAGGACTTCGGCGGCTGCCGCTGCCAGGCGTTCATGCTCACGGGCGATGCGAGTAACGCCGACCCGGTGTGCAGCAAATCCGAACATCACGGCGTGATCCTCAAGGCCCGCGAAGAAGCCGAGCACGCGACCCAGACCATCGAACAACTGGCCTTTCGCAATGAACGAAACTCACGCCTCATCGCAAAAAGCTGAGCCCTTCAGCGCGGCTAAAGCCGTCGCTGCCGGTGTCGATTTCGCCGAGTTGCAGGTCGGTCGCAATGGCTTGTTCTGGAACGAGTACCGACCTGAAGACGGCGCGTGCCGGATCTGGCATTGGCGCGATGGCCAGGCACATTGCCTGACACCCGCGGGTTTCAGCGTACGCAGCCGGGTGTACGAATACGGCGGCGGCGCGTTTTGCCTGACCGATGACGGGATCGTTTTCGTCAACGAGGCGGACCAGCAGCTGTATCGGCAATCGCTGACGGGTGAAACGCCTGAAGGGCTGACCTCAGGCGATTGCCGTTACGGCGATCTGCAATTCGCCAACGGCCAGGTTCTGGCGGTTGAAGAGAACCGCGAACGGCATCGATTGGTGGCGATTGATGTGAAGGACGGCACGCGTCACCTGTTGGCAGAAGGTGCCGACTTCTACGCGTCGCCGACCTTGAGCCCGGACTCGCAGCGCCTCGCGTGGATCGAATGGAGCCGGCCGGATCAGCCCTGGACCGCGACGCGGCTGATGGTTGCCGAACGTCAGAGCGATGGCGGATTTGCGTCGCCACGATGCGTGTCTGGCGAAGGTGTTCAAGAGTCGCTGCAACAACCTCGATTCGATGACAGCGGTCGACTGCTTTGTCTGACCGACCGTGGCGGTTTTTGGCAGCCATGGGTGGAATCTGCAGACGGTTTGCGCCCATTGCCCTGTGCCGCAGCCGATCATGGGCCGGCGCCTTGGCAACTAGGAGGTTGCACCTGGCTGCCTTTGGGTGAAGACAACTACTTGGCCAGTTGGACCGAAGAAGGTTTTGGCCGACTGGGCCTTTGCGGTGAGACCGTCGAAAATTTCACCGGTGCCTACAGTCGCTTCCGCCATCTGGCGCTGGATGAACAATTCATTTACTGCATCGCCGCATCACCGGTGAGTTCGTCGGCGGTGATCGCCATCGACCGCACCAGCCGCCAGGTCAAGGTACTGGCCGGCGGGGTTGCACCGTTGCCCGCCGCACAGATCAGCGTCCCGCAAACCCTGCGTTACCCGAGCGGCTCAGGTGAAGCCCACGGTTTCTTCTATCCAGCGATGACCGGCGACGCAAAACCGCCGCTGGTGGTGTTCATCCACGGCGGCCCGACGTCGGCGTGCTACCCGATGCTCGACCCACGCATTCAATACTGGGCGCAACGCGGCTTTGCCGTCGCCGATCTCAATTATCGAGGCAGCAGCGGCTATGGCCGGGCCTATCGGCAGGCGCTGCATTTGAGTTGGGGCGACGTCGATGTAGAAGACGCCTGCGCAGTGGTCGCCCATCTCGCCGAACGTGGATTGGTCGACGGTGAAAAAGCGTTTATCCGCGGCGGCAGTGCCGGCGGTTATACGACGTTGTGTGCGCTGGCGTTTCAGAAGGTTTTCCGCGCAGGTGCCAGTTTGTATGGCGTCAGCGATCCCGTGGCATTGGGGCGAGCAACGCATAAATTCGAAGGCGATTATCTGGACTGGCTGATCGGCGATCCGCAGGAGGACGCCGAGCGCTATGCCGCGCGCACGCCGCTGCTGCATGCGGGCAACATCAGCGTGCCGGTGATTTTCTTTCAAGGGGAACTGGACGCGGTGGTCGTGCCGCAACAGACCCGCGATATGGTTACTGCGCTGCAGGACAACGGCATTCTGGTTGAAGCGCATTACTACGCGGACGAACGCCATGGCTTTCGCAAGGCGAGCAATCAGGCGCATGCGCTGGAGCAGGAGTGGTTGTTTTATCGGCGGGTGATGGAGTTGGTGGACTGAAGTCTGAGATCAATCCGGAAATTGTGGCGCCCCCTTCGCGAGCAAGCCCGCTCCCACATTGGAATGCATTTCAAATGTGAGAGCGGGCTTGCTCGCGAAAGCGATCTACCTGACGCCGCCAAGCTCAGCGCTTGGCGATGATATAAACCGCATGCACGATCCCCGGAATATAACCGCACAACGTCAGCAGAATATTCAGCCAGAACGCCCCGGCGAAACCGACTTGCAGAAACACACCCAATGGCGGCAACAGAATGGCGATGATGATTCGAATAAAGTCCATGGGGGCAGCTCCTGATTGGAAGTGGCTCGTGTGAGCCCTACAGTTAATCGACCTGTGCCGTTCGTCAGGGTTCAGTCCCTTCCCCCCTTCAGCCAAAACTTCGCTGTGCTTTGCACACAAAAAAACGCCCCACGCGAAAAGAATCAAACGTGGGGCGATGCGTTATTACCGCGAGACGGTTCTGGAATGTGTGTGAGACAGGTCTGATCAGACCGCAATCCCTTTGCGGCACCGCAATTGCGCGGTGCGCACACGGGAGAAGGCGCGGGTCAGGCGCAGGAGCATTTCGTCGATGTTGGCGTTGCTGACCGTCAGTGCGGGGGTGAAGCGCAGGCAGTCGGGTTGCGGGGCGTTGAGCAACAGGCCTTCGTACCGCGCGGCACTGACTACGGCGTCGGCCGAATCGTCCGACAGCGTCAGCCCCCAAAGCAGACCTTGCCCACGCAATTCGCCGTGACCATATCGATGAGCCAGACGCCCGAGGCCTTCACGCAGGTGCTGCCCGGTTTCCCTGACATACTCGAGAAAACCCTTGTCCCGCACGCTGTCGAGTACCGCCAGCCCGGCCGCCGTCATCAGGGCATTGCCATGATGGGTGCCACTCAGTTCGCCGATCTCGAAACAGCAGGCCTTGCCTCGTGCCAGCAACGCAGCGAGCGGCACACCACCGCCCAGCCCTTCGCCGAGGACGACGATATCTGCCCGAACGCCGTAGGACTGTTCCGCGAGCAATGTGCCACAACGCCCGATACCGGTTTGCCCTTCGTCGAGAATCAGCAAAATCCCCAGCTCACGACACAGGCGTTCAACACCCTTGAGGTAATGCTCGGCGGCCGGAATCACTCCCGCTTCGTTCTGGATCGGTTCAAGCATGATTGCTACGGTCCGCGCGTCGACCGCTGCATGCATTGCCGCAAGATCATTGAAGGGAACCTGATGCAAATCCGCCATCGTTCCGAAACTACGGTCTGTGTAGCCGTTGCCGGCAACGATGATCCGCGAAGCCCCACCGCGATAGCGTTGGCCCCACTTGCACGCCAGTTTGATCGCCGCGTCACACGCTTCGCGGCCACTGTTGAGCAGGTACGCCTGATCACTGCCAGTGGCGGTGCAGAGGCGCCCGGCAAGGTTGAGCATGCTGTGATTGTGCACAGCAAAACCGGGGTTGATCAGTGATTGAGCCTGTTGCGAAATCGCCTGGACCAATATCGAAGGACTGTGCCCCAGGCTGTTGACCCCGCCACCTTGCGTGAAGTCCAGGTAAGCGCGGTCATCGCTGTCCCACAACCAGGAGCCCTGGCCGCGCACGAAAATTTGTTTCGGCCGCTCGACGCTGGGCATCAGGCACTCGCTGGAAAGGTTGTCGCGGTGGGACGGCTGGAAAGTGTCCGCAACAATGTCATCAAGACTCGGCGGATTGCGCCGCAAATTGAACAGATTCATCCAAAAAAACCTCGATTGAGGTTTTTTGCCTTACCTATGTAAACACCTTCGGCGCAAACGATATTCATCGCGTTCTATGGCCCTGTAAGCCTTGTGAATGCGGTTAGAATAGGCGCTTGCCCGGCCTCGAGCCATTTCGATTTCCCAGCATTTTCGATAAGCGTTCCTTATGGATTTCAAGCAACTGCGTTATTTCGTCGCGGTCTACGAAGAAGGCCACGTCGGCCGGGCTGCCGAGCGGCTTTCAATCTCCCAGCCGGCGTTGTCCCAGCAGATCCGCCATCTCGAACAGAACCTAGATGTGAGCCTGTTTGAGCGCAGCAGCAAACGCCTGCTGCCCACCCTGGCCGCTCACACCTTGTACAACCATGCCGTGCCATTGCTCGACGGCATGCAGCGGGCGCGCGAGGCATTGGGCAATTTCAAGGGACAGGCGCTGCGCACATTGGCCATCGGCGTCCTGCAAACCGTGCACACCAGCCTGGTGCCGCAGATGCTTGAGCGGGTACGCAAGGCTCAACCGCATCTGGTGGTGCAGATCTACGAACTGACCGGGCTGGAAATCGAGCGACGACTGCTAAACGGCTCGCTGGACATCGGCATCAGCTACCTGCCGCCGCGTCAGCCAGGATTGCATGGCGTGATGCTGTACGAAGATGAACTGACCCTGGTGATCCCCGCCGATCACCCGTTGCGCGAATTCAAGAAAGTCTCCATGAGTCAGGCCGCCGAGTTGCCGATGCTGTTGCTGGGAGAAGAGTTCCAGGTACGCCAGATCTGGCAGACGCAACTGGCCAGCCTCGGCAGGCGCCCACAGGTGCAGGCCGAACTGAATAACATGGCGGGGATTCTCGACAGCCTGCCACATACCCGACTGGCGACGGTGCTGCCCGGACGCTCGCAAAAGGCGCTCGGCAACAACGAACTGCTGTGGAAACCGCTGACTGAGCCACGGGTACCGCTGAAAGTCGGATTGGTCTGCCGGGATGTACAGCGGCAACAGACCTCGATGGCCTTGTTACGCACGCTGCTGGAGGAAGTGATTAACGGACCCGATGACCGTTTGAACAGCTCGGAAACCCTTGATGGGCTGAGCTAGAAACTTTTCTGCGGGCAAAAGAAAACCCCGCCGAAGCGGGGCTTTGCAGACTGTTTCCCTGACATCCATTTCACTCCGCCGTCCTGGCAGAATCCTACGTGTCCGTGTTGTTGCTTTGCGCTTCCTGCGCGACGTCCATGTGAAGTAGATTAGCTGTGGATCCAATCTACGCCTATGGGAAAACAGCAGCACGTCATGTAAGAGAATGCTTACATGACGTCACGTTTGTCAGAACTGCGCAGCATCCAGCAAGAACAGCGATTCGCTGCCTGCCTTCACCGACGCGCTCAACGAGTGAATGCGTGGCAGCAGACGAGCGAAGTAGAAGCGCGCCGTGCCCAGCTTGCTGGCGTAGAAATCGTCCTGCGCTTCTTTGCCCGATGCGGCTTTGGCCATCAACGCCCACATGTAGGCGTACGCCACATAACCGAAGGTTTGCAGGTACTCGACCGACGCCGCGCCGATTTCATTCGGGTTGTTTTTCGCGCGATCCAGCAACCAGGCGGTCAGTTCGTCGAGGGTGGTCACGGCGTCGTTCAGCGGCTTGGTGAACTCGGCCAGATCGGCGCTGGCGGTCGCGGTGAAGTGACGGATCTCGTCAGCGAACAGGTTGTAGAACGCCCCGCCGGTGCCGACGATCTTGCGCCCGACCAGGTCCAGCGCCTGAATGCCGTTGGTGCCTTCGTAGATCTGGGTGATGCGCACGTCGCGCACCAGTTGCTCCTGGCCCCACTCACGGATGTAACCGTGGCCGCCGAACACCTGCTGGCCGTGGACCGTGGTTTCCAGACCGAGGTCGGTCAGGAACGCCTTGGCCACCGGGGTCAGCAACGCCACCAGATCTTCAGCGCGTTTGCGGGTGGTCGCGTCTTCGCTGAATTTGGCGGTGTCCAGTTGCATGGCCACGTAAGTCGAGAAGGCACGGCCGCCTTCGTTCGAGGCTTTCATGGTCAGCAGCATGCGACGCACGTCCGGGTGGACGATGATCGGGTCGGCGACTTTGTCCTTGTTCTGCGCGCCGGTCGGCGAACGGCTTTGCAGACGATCGCGAGCGTACTCAACGGCGTTCTGGTACGAACGCTCACCGGTGGCCAGGCCCTGGATACCGACGCCCAGACGCTCGTAGTTCATCATGGTGAACATCGCCGCCAGACCCTTGTTCGGCTCGCCGACCAAGTAACCGATGGCTTCATCGAAGTTCATCACGCAGGTCGCGGACGCCTGGATGCCCATCTTGTGTTCGATCGAACCGCAGCTCAAAGGGTTGCGTGCACCCAGGCTGCCGTCGGCATTGACCATGTACTTCGGCACCAGGAACAGCGAAATACCTTTCGGACCGGCCGGTGCGTCCGGCAGTTTCGCCAGCACCAGGTGAATGATGTTTTCGGTCAGGTCGTGCTCGCCACCGGTGATGAAGATCTTGGTGCCGCTGACTTTGTAGGAACCGTCGGCCTGAGGTTCAGCCTTGGTGCGGATGATCCCAAGGTCAGTACCGGCGTGTGGCTCGGTCAGGCACATGGAACCGGCCCAGACGCCGGCGTACATGTTCGGCAGGTACGCGGCTTTCAGCTCTTCGCTGGCGTGGGCATTGATCGACAGGCAGGCACCGGCGGTCAGCATCGGGTACAGACCGAACGACAGGCTGGCGGAGTTGACCATCTCTTCGACCTGAGCCGAAACAGCCTTGGGCATGCCCATGCCGCCGTAGGTCGGATCACCGCCGACGCCAACCCAGCCGCCTTCAGCGTAAGTCTGATAAGCCTGTGGGAAACCTGCCGGCGTGGTGACGGCACCGTCCGCCCAATGGCAACCTTCTTCGTCAGCGGCACGGCTCAGGGGCGCGATGCTTTTGCTGGTGACCTTGCCGGCTTCTTCAAGAATGGCTTCGACGGTTTCCGCATCGACGGTCTCGGCCAACGCGGGCAGCTCGGCCCAGAGTTTGGAGACTTCGAAAACTTCATTGAGAACGAAGCGCATATCGCGCAGCGGCGCTTTGTAGTCAGCCATGGCAAACCTCGCAAGATCTAAACAGGTGATTCGTAGGAGTGATGCATTCGTTGGGCCCGAGTGTAACCCAACAACTTTTACGACACATAGGGTCAGCCCATGACCGTTTTGTAATGTTTAGTCACTGACCATTTGGTCATAAAAAAAGCCCGCAGTGACGCGAGCTTCCTTTGTTGCTCATTTTAAAAGACTAAAGCGCAAACAACTCCGCTGGAAGCTTCATCAAGCAATCACTGCCCGCTTCGATGGCCGCCCGATGAGCGGCAGTGCGCGGCAGCAAACGCTTGAAGTAAAACTCGTTGGTTGCGAGTTTGCCCTGGCAATAATCGGCATCGCCGCTGCCCGCATCGAGTTGCGCCTGAGCCACCAACGCCATGCGCAGCCACAGATAGCCGAGGATGATGTAACCGCTGTACATCAAGTAGTCCACTGAGGCCGCGCCGACTTCATCGGCATTCTTCATCGCGGCCATGCCGACCTTGGTGGTCAATTCGCCCCACTGCTGATTCAGCGTGTTGAGCTGCGCTACGTAGCTGCCAAGTTGTGGGTGTTCCGCGTTCGCTGCACAGAACTTATGGACGATTTTGGTAAAGCCACGCAGCAGCTTGCCCTGACTGCCGAGCACTTTGCGCCCGAGCAAGTCCAGCGCCTGGATTCCGTTGGTGCCTTCGTAGATGGGCGCAATCCGGCAGTCGCGCACCAACTGCTCCATGCCCCATTCACGAATAAACCCGTGCCCGCCAAACACCTGCATACCGTGGTTGGTCACTTCCAGCCCGGTATCGGTCATGAAGGCTTTGCAGATCGGCGTCAGGAAGGCCAGCAGGTCTTCGGCGTCCTGGCGGGCGCTTTCATCCGCGCTCAGATGCGCCACGTCCAGCAACTGCGCGGTGAAGTAAGTCAGTGCGCGGTTGCCTTCGTTGAAGGCTTTCATGGTAAGCAACATCCGACGCACGTCAGGATGGACGATGATCGGGTCAGCAGTTTTCTCTGGTGTTTTCGGGCCGGTCAGGGAGCGCATTTGCAGGCGGTCGTTGGCGTATTTGATCGCGCCCTGAAAGCTCGCTTCGCCCAGACACAAGCCCTGCATCCCGGTGCCGAGGCGCGCGTGGTTCATCATGGTGAACATGCAGTTCAGGCCTTTGTTCGGCTCCCCGATCAGGAAACCCTTGGCGCCATCGAAGTTCAGGACGCAGGTCGCCGACGCCTTGATGCCCATTTTGTGTTCGATCGAACCGCAGGAAACGCCATTGCGCTCGCCCGCCTCACCCTCGGCATCGGGCAGGAATTTTGGAACGATAAACAGCGAGATGCCTCGGGTACCGGCCGGCGCGTCCGGCAGTTTCGCCAACACCAGATGAATGATGTTGTCGCTCATATCGTGCTCGCCGGCCGAGATGAAAATCTTGCTGCCGGAGATCGCGTAGCTGCCATCGGCTGACGGCACGGCGCGGGTCTTGATGATGCCCAGGTCGGTGCCGCAATGGGCTTCAGTCAGGCACATGGTGCCGGTCCATTGGCCCGCGGTGAGTTTGCTCAGGTAAGTGTTTTTCTGTTCTGCGGTGCCGTGGGCGTGGATCGCCGACATCGCGCCGTGGGTCAGGCCCGGGTACATGCCCCACGAGGTGTTGCTGGAACCGACCATTTCGCTGATCACCAGCCCCAGCGAACTCGGCAGGCCCTGGCCGCCATACGCGGGGTCCGCCGCCAGACCGTGCCAGCCGCCCTCGACGTACTGTGCGAAAGCTTGCTTGAAGCCTGTAGGCGTCGTCACCACGCCATTGTCGAAATGGCATCCCTCTTCGTCACCGCTGCGATTCAACGGGGCCAGAACGTTCTCACAGAACTTCGCGCCTTCTTCGAGGATGGCGTTGATCATGTCCGGGCTGGCCTCGGTGGCGCCCAGCGCAGCGTAGTTGCTGTGGAAGTCGAAGACGTGGTCGATCAGAAAGCGCATATCGCGCAGGGGAGCTTTGTACGCAGGCATGGTCATTTCTCCGTCAGCAGATGCTTCAAACCTACTGCCGGCCACCACGCCCCACAATCACAGTCCAGACGCTGAATGCGCCATCATCACTCAACCCGCAGCGGCGTCCATTCGCACGGCGCCACGACGGGTCTGACCGAACGCCACCACGCAGTTTCGCCCGGCGCCCTTGGCGCTGTAGAGCGCTTCGTCCGCCGACTTGAGCACCTTCTCGGGAGTGCGTTGCTCCACGCGTTCGGCGACACCGATGCTGACCGTGACAGACACACTGGAAGCACCGGGGCCCGAGCGGCGCTGACGACCTTGCTGGTCATCCTGAGGCCGGTTGTCCTGATTGCGCAGCTGAATGTTGTAGGTGGCGATGGATTCGCGGATGACCTCCAGGTGCGGCATGCACTCTTCGAGCGTCTTGCCTGCGAACACCAGCGCAAATTCTTCACCGCCGTAGCGATACGCCCTACCACCACCGCCGATTTTCGACAGTTTGCTGGCAACCAGTCGCAGCACCTGGTCGCCGACATCGTGACCGTGGGTGTCGTTGAATTTCTTGAAGTGATCCACGTCGCTCATGGCCAGCACGTAATTACGCCCCAAGCGCTGCATCCGCTCGTTCAAGGCGCGACGGCCCGGCAGGCCGGTGAGTTCGTCGCGGAAAGCCATTTGGTAGGCCTCATGGGCGACCGCCGCGGCAATCATCAGCATCACCTGACTGCACATGATGTTGAGGGTAAACGGCAGAATGAAAGTTTTCGGCAACGCCCAGAACAACCCGAGCAAACCCACCAGTTGCGCGGCGTGCAGCGGTCGCGGGTTGCGCCAGTATTGCCAGCTCAGCAGCAGGAACGAAGCGATGAACACCGGATAAGCCAGCTGGATCAGGCTCATCCAGGCGCCATGCAGCGCCGGCCAGCGGATTTCCGACAGCCACATCAGCAAGGCCTGTGGGTAACTTTGCTCCAGTCCCAACGCGACACTGCCGACGGCCAGCAACACCGCGAAGCGCGCCACCATGTCTTGAAACAGGTGCGTGCGTTCCTGCCAGGCCGCGAACACCCCGAACAACAGCGGCAGCAACAGGCAACACAGATGGAAAACCACGGCGGCGTCTTCGCGGACTTTGCCGTTGTCGCGGTAATAATCGGTCTGGGTGTCGAGCAAAAAGTAGGCGATGTACACCGTGACCATCAGAAACAGCTCGCGCTGACGTCGGTAAACCGCGCAATACGCACCGCCGAGCAACAGCACCAACGTCGGCAGGACGTTGAACAGCGAGGTGAAGAAAACGTTCAGATCCTTGATGTAGGCAGCCGCAAGCCCCGCGAGTAAAAGCAGTAACGACGGTAGGAAATGGCTGAAACGTACAGCGGAAGAACGCGGCAAGGGTAAAGCTCCGACCGTCATGACAATAGATGGCATTGTGCCCACCTACTGTAACGGCAGAAACGTCGACTTACTGAGCGAAATGTCAGGTTTTTTTAGCGGGTGCGTGACTGGCCGCAAACAGCGCGGCCAGTCACATGAGTCCATCAGAGATCGTTGTAGAACGGCAACAGTGGCCCTTCCGTAACCGGGCGCCCTTCCGCACCGACCGGCTTGAGTGTCATCAGCGCGTCTGCCGCTTGTCGGGTAGTGATTTTTGGACTGACGGGCTTCAACGTCACGGCATTTTCATCACCGATGTGGCCTTGTGGAATGACCAGCGATGGATGATCGAAAGGCGCTTGTTCCCACGCCACGCGCGGATCGGTCAGCCCGACTTCCATGAACTTGACCAGTGCATCCACTTCATCAGGCGTCAGGTTCAGGGCGGTCATGTCCGGATCAAGGTTGGAGGTGTTGTGCTGATTCACACTCGGATGATCGAAGCCGCTGGTGTTGTTCGCTTCCGAGCCGCGCCGGTCACCACCGCGGTTGTAGAACTCGACGACCTGCTTGAGTGTGGAGCGGCTGCCGTTGTGGAAGTACGGCCCGGTCAGCGCGATGTTGCGCAGCGTCGGGGTTTTGAAGGCGCCATCCACCGCATCGTGGAAGCCGACATTGGGTTTGAGCGTCGAATCGCAGGGTAATCCCGCGCTCAGCAGCGCTTCAAAGGTGCACACATCCACGTCCAGTGGATCGGGCACATTGATGCCCTGCAGCTGGGTGTTGTATTCGCGAGTGAACGCCAGCGGGTTACCCCAGGCGTCAGATCCGCCGAGCCCCAGGTCTTCCGACGTCGGGCGCACACCGGTGTTGTAGAAGCCGTTGTCGTAGAGCGCGGTGAGGTTGTCCGCCATCAGCATCCGTTCGATCCGCTCACGGGGATGGAACAGCAAGCGGCTGGCGGCGTTGGTCAGTTCTGCACCGCCGTGACAATTGACGCACTTGCCCTTGCCCAGGAACAGGTTCATCCCCTCGACCTGCTGCGCGTTCATCGCCTGCTGATTGCCTTGCAAGTAAGCATCCACGGGAGCCTGGTCGGAGATCAGGGTGGATTCGTACATCTGAATTGCCAGTCCGAAGAACAACGGGAAGTTGGCCTCCATCTGGGTGTACGGCGCGCCGCCGAGCGAAACCTGTTGCGTGGCGTTCCACAGCCGAGGCTGGAAAGCGGCCTTGATCAACTCTCGGTAGGTCGGACGGCGGGCGCCGGAAACCGGGCCCAGCACAGAGTCGGAGGATGAAATCCGCTGCTGCTTGAGCATCAGCGAGTCGAGCATGCGTCGGCCAATGTCGGCGAAGGTGCGCCCGCCGCAGGACATTTCCACAGGGCTGCCGGGCGGGCCCACGGCCTGCGAGGCGGCAGAGGCATCATTGAGGGCCAGCCGAACCTTGGTGGCCACCCCGCTGCGATCACTGGTGACGAAAATCCCGGCATCAGGGTCGCGATTGCCGAACGGCGAAAAGCCGTTGAACACATTATTCGCCCGACCGTCCCAGAAATTGCGCACGTTGAACGCGGCGTTGATCACAGTCGGGGCATTACGTCCGGTACTGCGCCGCACATTGATACCGCCGACCTGGAACACGCCGTCCGGTTGCTGCGTGCATTTGTCGAAGCGCGGTTGATTCGGTTTGACGAAGTTGGCGTCGAACACCCCTTGCGAGCCGACCACATCGTCGGTCGAGTAGACAATCGGCGAGTTGCGATCCAGCGGATCGGCCAACACGTGGGTCGGGAAGTCGGTTTTCTTCAGCGTGTAGTTGGGGCCGCCCTTGCCGGCGGACAGGGTCGCGTAGGAAGGGACGTCGCCTGGAATATCGGAAGCTACAAACGGTTTGTTGAAGATCGACGAAACGTTGGCATGGGTGCTGGCCTGGCCCGGGTTGATCTGGTTGGTGATCCGGTGGTCGACACCTGCATGAAAGTGGCAGGACGCACACGCCGTCGCGTTATCGCTGCCGATCTCCATGTCCCAGAACAGTGCCTTGCCCAACAGAATCGCCGCCGAGCGATTGAGCACATAGTCGGTCATCAGGTCGACCTTGCGCCCTCCTTCGGTGCCGGAAGGGTCAGGCGGGATCAGGCCGTGCAGCGTCTGCAGGGAAGGGACTTCCGGCACGGGCAGATCAACCTCTGCCGCCGTTGCCGCGAATGCATGTTTGGCGGGCAGACAGATAACGAGCAGCCCGCAGACGATCACGCAGGGCAGACGGACAGTTCGAACAAAAAGGCTCAAGTTCACCATGATGACACCCCTATTCAGTGATGGAGTTGCCGCGCATGAGGCGTCACTCAACTGGCAAAGTTAGACTTTGTCGTTGCCGAAGTTGAAACGCTATGGGAGGCACCGTGGCAGGCGCTTACTTGAACTGTAGCTGTTACAAAAGATTTCAACAGAAGAAATACAAATTAATTTTGAACTTTCATTCAAGCCTCAACTTTGGTGCAAATCCCCCATTACCGGGGCCTAGCCCCCATACGTAGCGCGACTTTCAGCCATAACGCAAGGTCTTTGATTTTGGCCCTGTAATTGCAAAACAATTTATTTTACTTGCTTAACAATGAAAACAATCTCGCTTAATTAGTTAACTCTAAACAGAGTCGTTAGTTTAACAATCAGCGAATAATTACTGTTTGTATAAAGCAAAAAAAACCGCCACTCCCGAAGGAGCAGCGGTTTTTTGAAGCACTTCGTTAAGGCTTAGTAGCCCAGGTCGAAGTTCTCTTCTTTCATGTCCATCAGGTTGTTGGCGCCCGACAGCATGGTTGCAACGTGAGTGCGGGTACGCGGCAGGATGCGCTGGAAGTAGAAGCGCGCAGTCTGCAGCTTGGCGGTGTAGAACGCCTCTTCGGAAGTGCCGGCAGCCAGTTTCTCGGCAGCCAGGCGCGCCATGTCAGCCCAGAAGTAGGCCAGGCAGGCGTACCCGGAGTACATCAGGTAGTCCACGGAGGCCGCACCGACTTCTTCGCGATCCTTCATGGCAGCCATACCGACCTTCATGGTCAGCTCGCCCCATTCCTTGTTCAGTGCAGCCAGCGGTGCGACGAATTCTTGAACCGCTTCGTTGCCTTCGTTGGTCTGGCAGAACTTGTGGACGATCTTGGTGAAGCCTTTCAGGGCCTCGCCTTGCGTCATCAACACTTTACGACCCAGCAGGTCGAGTGCCTGGATACCGGTGGTGCCTTCGTACAGCATGGAAATGCGGCTGTCGCGAACGTTCTGCTCCATGCCCCACTCGGCGATGAAGCCGTGGCCACCGTAGATTTGTACGCCGTGGTTGGCGGATTCGAAACCGACTTCGGTCATGAAGGCTTTGGCGATTGGCGTCATGAAGGCCAGCAGTGCGTCGGCTTTCTTCTTCTCTTCTTCATCCACGCCGTACTTGACGATGTCGACTTGCTTGGCAGTGAAGTAAACCATTGCACGGTTGCCTTCGGCGAATGCCTTCATGGTCAACAGCATGCGACGTACGTCTGGGTGAACGATGATCGGGTCAGCGGCTTTTTCCGGCGCTTTCGGGCCAGTCAGCGAACGCATTTGCAGGCGATCACGCGCATATTTCAGGCCGCCCTGGAAGCCGATCTCGGCGTGAGCCAAACCTTGCAGCGCAGTACCCAGGCGTGCGGTGTTCATAAAGGTGAACATGCAGTTCAGGCCTTTGTTCGCCGGGCCGATCAGAAAACCGGTGGCCGCGTCGAAGTTCATCACGCAAGTGGCGTTACCGTGGATACCCATCTTGTGTTCCAGGGAACCACAGCTCACCGCGTTGCGTGCGCCGATCGAACCGTCCGCGTTCGGCATGAACTTCGGCACGATGAACAGCGAAATGCCTTTGGTGCCAGCCGGTGCGTCCGGGAGGCGGGCCAGTACGATGTGGACGATGTTATCGGCCATGTCGTGTTCACCGGCCGAGATGAAGATCTTGGTGCCGGAGACTTTGTAGGAACCGTCGGCCTGAGGTTCAGCCTTGGTGCGCAGCATGCCCAGGTCGGTGCCGCAGTGCGGTTCGGTCAGGCACATGGTGCCGGTCCACTCACCGGAAACCAGTTTGGTCAGGTACGCGTCTTGTTGCTCAGGCGTGCCGTGTTCGGAAATGGTGTTCATCGCGCCGTGGGACAGGCCTGGGTACATGCCCCACGACCAGTTGGCCTCGCCAACCATTTCGCTGACAGCCAGACCCAGAGACTCCGGCAGGCCTTGGCCACCGTGCTCTACGTCGTGCGCCAGGCTAGGCCAGCCGCCTTCGACGAATTGTTTGTAGGCTTCTTTGAAACCCGTCGGGGTTTTAACGCCGGACTCGCTCCAGGTGCAGCCTTCGGTGTCACCCACGCGGTTCAGCGGAGCCAGTACCTGCTCACAAAACTTGGCGCCTTCCTCGAGAATGGCGTCAACCATGTCCGGAGTTGCGTCCGCACAAGCCGGAAGGCTCTGATAGTGCGCTTCGTAGCCGAGCAGTTCGTCACGAACGAAGCGAATATCACGCAAGGGGGCCTTGTAGTCAGGCATAGCGATAAACCTCTGCTGATGTAACCGGGAATGAACGACCGCGTGGATTTGTTGTGGCGGTCAAACAGTTGTTTGAAACATACGTTTACGCCTAAATCTTGTCAAGCGTCGATCTTTGGCCGTTTGTCATCGACCCATCGATCTGCCGGACACGCAGCAGCGCACCACCGATGCTCAAGCACAGGTGCCGTGTAGAAAAGATTAGTTGAGGGAGAAGGACTTACGCAGCAAAACGCCGCGAAAAGTCGCGGCGTTCAAGAAGCGGATTCAGCGAAGGGATCAAGCAAATGTATCGATCAACGTACCGAGCATTTCGTCTGAAGCCTTGGCGACTTTAGCGCCCGCTTCCACCTGAAATTTGCCTTGGACCATCTCGATGACATTGCTGGTCAGGTCCGATCGCTGACTGCGATCAACCGAACGCAGTCGATCAACCTGAACTTCGGAAGACTGGCTGGTCACCGACCGTTCGATGGTATTGCTGGCGATCTGTCCGGCCGCTTGATCGACACGGTTCTGCCCTGTCTGAATGGTGCTCAGACCCGCATAAAAAGCAGTGTTACCTGAAATTTGCATGGGAGAACTCGTTCGGCAAGGGGATCAGTAGCGGGCATTGAATCAGACATGGTGGCAAAACGCCCGACAAAAACACTAATGGCACAGTGCCTTGTGATAGCTAAAACCTAGTCCAGTAAATCCAGCTGCAAATGCTCCGCCACGGATTCAGCGGTGACCGACTTGAGTTTCGGCACCCGCCCAAGGCACGGCGCGGGGATACGCTCGGCGAGCGTCGCAAGGTTCTCCTCCAGCCGCGAGGTTTTGGGATCAATGATATTCGCCACCCAACCCGCCAACTGCAATCCATCCTGGGCAATCGCCTCGGCCGTCAACAACGCATGATTGATGCAACCCAAACGAACGCCGACCACCAGAATGACTGGTAAATCCAGCGCCATCGCCAGGTCAGACAGATTGTCCTGATCCGCCAGCGGCACACGCCAGCCGCCCGCTCCTTCAATCAGGGTGAAATCGGCCTGCATGTCGAGAATCTCGCGCATAGGCACCAGCAACGATTGCACCGTCAGCGCCACGCCCGCTTCGCGCGCGGCCAAGTGCGGAGCGATGGCTGGCTCGAACGCCACCGGATTGACCTGTGCATACGTCAACGGCAGCGAGCACTCGACCAACAGCGCCAGCGCATCGGAATTACGCAACCCCTTGGGCGTCACGTCGCAGCCCGAGGCAACCGGCTTGCCGGCCGCCGTGCTCAAGCCCGCCGACCGCGCGGCATGCAACAAGCCGGCGGCCACGGTGGTTTTGCCGACATCAGTGTCGGTACCGGTGATGAAATAGGCTTTGCTCATAAAGGTTTCTCCAATACGGCATAGACCACTTGATAAGTCGCCGGCAAACCTTCGGCCTGACGAAACTGCTCATACGCATCGATCAAACCGAGGATCCGCGCCCGGCCAGTCAAGCCACCCGGCCGCCCAGGGTTCAAGTTGTGCGCACCCAACGCCTTGAGTTCATGGGTCAGGCTGCGCACATCCGGGTAATGCAACACATGAGGACGGGTTTGCAGGCTGACGGTTTTCAAGCCGCTGGCCGCACACAGTTGCTGATAAACACCCAACTCGCGGAAGCGATTCACGTGCACCATGCCATCGACCTGACGCCAACTGTCACGCAGCTCAAACAACGTCCCTACACAAAGACTAGCAAACGCGAAAATCCCGCCCGGTTTCAGCACTCGCTGCGCTTCGCTCAGCACCGAGCCGAAGTCCGCGCACCACTGCACGGCCAGGCTGGAGAAGATCAGATCGCAGGTCGAGTCTTGCAGCGGCAAGCGCTCCGCATCACCTGCGATGAAATGGGTGGCGCCGCCCAATGGCCGGGCGTGATTGAGCATGCCTTCGGCGATGTCGAGTGCTACGCCATGACCGGCCGGAAAACGCTCACCCAGCGCCCGACTGAAATACCCGGTGCCGCAGCCCAGGTCGAGCCAGATACCCGGGACAAAATCCGCGGGCAAGCGACTCAACAGCTGGCTGCCAACATCACGCTGCAATTCAGCCACGCTGTCGTAGCTCGCTGCTGCGCGAGAAAAGGACGCTGCCACCTGGCGCTTGTCGGGCAAACCGCCGGACAGGTTGTGAAGGGATAAATCAGTCATCACCGGACTCATGCAAAAAGGCCTGAATCGCCCCCGCCACACCGTGGGGGTCTTCCAGAAGAAACGCGTGGCCGGCCTGTTCAATCAGACCGATTTCGACATCCGGCAGCAGTGCCAGCAAGTCCCCCGCCGCTTCGGCCGGGACCAGGCCGTCGAGGCCGGCGAACAAATGCAGTTGCGGACCGCGAAACGCCTGCAAAGCCTGGCGAGTATCCAGTTGTGCGAGGACTTCCAGACCACTCATCAATACCGATGCGGAAGCGTTTGGCGCGCCACCCAGCAACAATCGCGACAGGCCGCGCGAGTCTTCGGCGCCTTGTGCGCACAGCAACGAAAAGCGTTTCAACGTCATGCGCGGATCAGCCTTACAGCCCGCCAGGAACGCATCGAACGTCTCGCCGGGCATCGCGCTCGGCCATTGCTCATGGGCGACAAACGAAGGATTGCTCGCCAGGGTCAGCAAGCCGCAGCAACGATCACCGCGACGTGCCGCCAATTCGGCTGCCAGCATGCCGCCCAAGGACCAGCCGCCGAGCCAGGCATCCTGCGGCACTGTCGAATCGAGCTCATCGAGCCATTCATCAAGATCGCTCGACTCCAGTTCCGGCAGCGGCTCGATCTCGACACGCAGGTGCTCATCCAGCCCCTGCAAGGCCGCCGCCAACGGTTCCAGCGGCGAAATCCCGAGGCCCCAGCCGGGCAACAGAATCAGTCGATCACGCATGGCTTGGCTCCGGTTTCAGTTGGGCAAAACAGTCGGCCAGTCCATTTAACAATAGTTGCACCTGGGCCTCGCTATGCGCGGCGGTCAGGGTCACTCGCAAGCGGGCGCTGCCGGCCGGTACGGTCGGCGGACGGATCGCGGTCACCATCAAGCCGCGCTCACGCAACATCTGCGACAGTCGAACCGCACGCCCGGCATCGCCAATCATGATCGGCTGAATCGGCGTGAAGCTGTCCATCAGCTCCAGGCCGATTTGCTCGGCACCTTGGCGGAACTGGCGGATCAACGTCTTCAGATGCTCACGTCGCCAATGTTCGGTGCGCAGCAGTTCGAGGCTTTTCAGCGTCGCGCAGGCCAGCGCCGGTGGCTGGCTGGTGGTGTAGATGTAGGGACGGGCGAACTGGATCAGGCTTTCGATCAGCTCCTCGCTGCCCGCGACAAAAGCCCCGGCGGTACCGAACGCCTTGCCCAGCGTACCAACCAACACCGGCACGTCTTCCTGGCTCAGACCGAAATGCTCGACGATCCCGCCGCCATTGGCACCCAGCGGACCAAACCCGTGAGCGTCATCGACCATCAACCACGCGCCTTTGGCCTTGGTTTCTCGGGCCAGCGCCGGCAGGTCGGCAATGTCGCCGTCCATGCTAAACACGCCGTCGGTCACCACCAGCGTATTACCGGTGGCTTTCTCCAGGCGTTTCGCCAGGCTGACCGCGTCGTTGTGCAGGTAGCGGTTGAAGCGTGCGCCGGACAGCAAACCGGCATCCAGCAACGAAGCATGATTGAGCCGGTCTTCAAGCACCGTATCGCCCTGCCCGACCAGCGCGGTGACCGCGCCGAGATTGGCCATGTAACCGGTGGTGAACAGCAACGCACGCTGGCGTCCGGTCAGATCAGCCAGGGCTTCTTCCAGTTCATGATGCGGCGTGCTGTGACCGATGACCAAGTGCGACGCCCCGCCACCCACGCCCCAGCGAGCCGCACCGGCGCACCAGGCTTCGATCACTTGCGGGTGATTGGCCAGGCCCAGGTAATCGTTGTTGCAGAACGCGAGCAACGGCTGGCCATCGACCACCACTTCCGGCCCTTGAGGGCTGTCTAGCAGCGGACGCTGGCGGTAAAGGTTTTCGGCACGACGGGCAGCAAGGCGTGCGGCGAGATCGAAAGACATGCAGGCCTCGGGCGGTCAGAATTCAGAAGCTATCGCAGTACCTTGTGGGAGCGAGCCTGCTCGCGATGGGTTCATAACATTCAACATTGATGCTGGCTGTTACATCGCTATCGCGAGCAGGCTCACTCCTACAGGGGTTTGCATTCCTTCAGATAAATCAGGGAGCGTTAAACAGCAGCGTTATAGAACTGCTCGCTGCTCTTCTGCTCTACCAGCGCCTGCTCAATAGCCGCCTGATGCACCTCGTCCGCGTGCTCTTCGCGCGCTTCCGGCAGGATCCCCAGGCGCGAGAACAGTTGCATGTCCTTGTCGGCCTGCGGGTTGGCGGTGGTCAGCAGTTTTTCGCCGTAGAAAATCGAGTTCGCGCCGGCGAAGAACGCCAGGGCCTGCATCTGCTCGTTCATGGCTTCACGGCCGGCGGACAGGCGCACGTGGGATTGCGGCATCAGGATGCGGGCAACGGCGAGCATGCGGATGAAATCGAACGGATCGATGTCTTCGGCATTTTCCAGCGGTGTGCCGGCGACTTTGACCAGCATGTTGATCGGCACCGACTCCGGGTGCTCCGGCAGGTTGGCCAGCTGGATCAGCAGGTTGGCGCGGTCATCGAGGGACTCGCCCATGCCCAGAATGCCGCCGGAGCAGATCTTCATCCCCGATTCACGCACGTAGGCCAGGGTTTGCAGGCGCTCGCTGTAGGTGCGAGTGGTGATGATGCTGCCGTAGAACTCAGGCGACGTATCGAGGTTGTGGTTGTAGTAGTCGAGGCCGGCGTCGGCCAGCGCAACAGTCTGGTCCTGATCCAGGCGACCGAGGGTCATGCAGGTTTCCAGGCCCATGGCTTTCACGCCTTTGACCATTTCCAGCACGTATGGCATGTCTTTGGCCGACGGGTGTTTCCACGCCGCGCCCATGCAGAAACGGGTCGAACCGATGGCCTTGGCGCGAGCGGCCTCTTCGAGGACCTTCTGCACTTCCATCAGTTTTTCTTTTTCCAGGCCGGTGTTGTAGTGACCGGACTGTGGGCAGTATTTGCAATCTTCCGGGCAGGCGCCGGTCTTGATCGAAAGCAGCGTGGAAACCTGGACGCGGTTGGCGTCGAAATGTGCGCGGTGCACCGTCTGTGCCTGGAACAACAGGTCGTTGAATGGCTGAACGAAGAGTGCTTTGACTTCGGCCAAAGACCAGTCATGACGCAGGGTTGCAGAGGTGCTGGCGCTCATGGGCGTTTCCTTTGTTTTATGCTTGGCAAGTGACTGATGGGATGGAATACCCACAGACGCGACACGGATGTTCGGCATATTTAAGGAAGACTCATGCGCTGTCAACCATGTTACGACGGACCGGTTTACATCTGGTTAAAAAACATACAACACTGTTTGCTCTGTGCTGAACCGGCCGAGGAACACACTGCGATCTGCATGGCCTGTGAAACGGAGTTGCCCTGGCTTGGCGATCACTGCCAGACCTGCGCCGTGCCCTTGCCCGGCTCAGGCTTGACCTGCGGCCAGTGCCTGAAACGACCGCCCGCCTTCGAGCGAGTCGCCGCGCCATGGTCGTACAGCTTTCCGCTGGACACGCTGATCACGCGCTTCAAGCACTCGGCAAAGTGGCCGTTTGGCCGCCTGCTCGCCGATCTTCTCGGCCAATACCTGCAACATCGCTTCGATGAAGATCTGAATCGGCCAGACGCGCTGGTTCCGGTGCCGCTGGCCGCTAAACGACTGCGCCAACGGGGTTTCAATCAAGCCGCGATGCTCGCCCGCTGGCTCAGTCAGACCCTGAACATTTCTTGCGACGAAACGCTGCTGCTGAGGATTCAAGACACCAGCGCGCAGCAGGATTTGAATGCCGAGGCCCGCAAAAAAAACCTGCACAACGCGTTTGCCCTGACGCCCGATGCGTGCATCAAGGGTCGTCACTTGGCGTTGGTGGACGATGTGTTGACCACCGGCGCCACGGCGCAAGCCTTGGCTCGCCTGTTAATGGACGCCGGCGCCGCACGTGTCGACGTCTATTGTCTGGCCCGCACACCCAAACCCGGCGATGCGGTTTGACCCAAGGACACAAAACCTGTGGGAGCGAGCCTGCTCGCGATGAGGCCATAACATTCAACATTAATGGCGACTGTACCGACGTCATCGCGAGCAGGCTCGCTCCCACAGGGATAGCGCCTGACTTGACTCCCGGGCTCCCAGCCGCCAACGTCCTCACCATCGTCACAGCCAAAGCGTCTTGCCATGTCCTTGCCTACGTTGTTGTCCCAGCACATTGTCCGTCGCCCGCAGCGCATCGCGTTGCTGCAACACATCGCCGAACAAGGCTCGATCACCCGCGCAGCGAAAAGCGCGGGCCTGAGTTACAAGGCGGCGTGGGACGCCATCGACGAGCTGAACAACCTGGCGCAGAAGCCGCTGGTGGAACGCAGCGTCGGCGGCAAGGGCGGCGGCGGCGCCAAACTCTCCAGCGAAGGCCTGCGCGTGTTGCGCCTTTATCAAAAGCTGCAAGTCCTCCAGGCCCAGGTGCTGGAGGCGGCTGAAGATGCCAGCGATCTCGACCTGCTCGGCCGCCTGATGCTCAGGACCAGCGCGCGCAATCAACTGCACGGCAAGGTGGTCGAGATTGAAGGTCAGGGGCGCAACGACCGGATCCGCCTCGAACTGGCCGAAGGCTTGAACATTGATGCGCAGATCACCCACGACAGCACCCTGCGCCTGGAGCTGGAAACCGGCACCGAGGTGGTCGCCCTGATCAAGGCCGGTTGGCTGGACGTGCTGGATATCGAGCAACACGCAACACTCGGCAACAATTGCCTCACCGGCATTATCGAAGAAATTCTCGACGCCGAAGACGGGCCCAGCGAAGTGCGCATCAGCCTGCCCAATGGCCAGACGCTGTGCGCCTTGGCCGAGCCAATGCACTTGCGGACCCACGGCCTGACCACCGACAAACCGGTACTGGTGCAGTTTTCGCCTTCCAACGTCCTGTTGGGCACTCCGCTCTGAAACAAAAGCGTCATGTCCGCTCACTAAGGTGTCTGCAAAAACCGCAGGGAGCCTGATGTGAGCCTATTAGAAGAAAACCAGTCCACCGACCTCGAAAAAATGGTCGGCCTCAGCCGTCGCGGTTTCATCAGCGCCGGCGCCCTTTGCGGTGCCGCCATGTTCCTGGGGGGCAACCTGCTGAGCCGCAGTGTCATGGCCGCGAGCGTCAGCGCCGGCACCAGCAAACTGTTGGGTTTCGACAGCATCCCCGCCGCCACCAGCGACGCCATTACCTTGCCGGCCGGCTACAAGTCCTCGGTGCTGATCAGCTGGGGCCAGCCGCTGCAAAAGAACGGCCCAGCGTTCGACCCTAGCGGCAACGGCACGGCCGAGCATCAGGAAGTCCAGTTCGGTGACAACAACGACGGCATGAGCCTGTTCGAGTTTCCCGGTGAAAAAGACCGGGCGCTGATGGCGATCAACAACGAATACACCAACTATCGCTACCTCTACGCCCATGGCGGCATGCCGCAATCGGCCGAAGAAGTGCGCAAGGCGCTGGCCTGCGAAGGCGTGTCGGTGATCGAAGTACAGCGCAAGAACGGTCAATGGCAATTCGTCCAGGGCTCGCGCTACAACCGGCGTATTCACGGCAACGCGCCGATCAGCCTGAGCGGTCCGGCCGCCGGTCATGAACTGCTGAAAACCAGCACCGACCCGCTCGGCAAGAACGTCCTCGGCACCTTCCAGAACTGCGCCAACGGCAAGACGCCGTGGGGCACGTACCTGACGTGCGAAGAGAACTTCACCGACTGCTTCGGCAGCAGCAACGCAGAACAGAAATTCGACGCTGCGCAAAAACGCTACGGCGCGGTGGCGACCAGCAAAGAGATCAACTGGCACCAGCACGACGAGCGTTTCGACCTGGCGAAGAACCCGAACGAACTCAACCGTCACGGCTGGGTGGTGGAGATCGACCCGTTCGATCCGCAATCAACCCCGGTCAAGCGCACGGCCCTGGGCCGCTTCAAGCATGAAAACGCCGCACTGGCCGAAACCCATGACGGTCACGCCGTGGTGTACATGGGCGACGACGAGCGCGGCGAGTTCATCTACAAGTTCGTCAGCCGCGACAAGATCAACCACAAAAACCCCAAGGCCAACCGCGACCTGCTCGACCACGGCACCTTGTACGTGGCGCGTTTCGACGCCGGCGACGGCAATGCCGATCACCCGAAAGGCAAAGGTGAGTGGGTCGAGCTGACCCACGGTAAAAACGGCATCGACGCCAGCAGCGGTTTTGCCGACCAGGCCGAAGTGCTGATCCACGCACGCCTCGCAGCCAGTGTGGTGAAAGCCACACGCATGGACCGCCCGGAATGGATCGTGGTCAGTCCCAAGGATGGCCAGGTCTATTGCACCCTGACCAACAACGCCAAGCGCGGCGAAGAAGGCCAACCGGTGGGCGGGCCAAACCCGCGCGAGAAGAACGTCTACGGGCAGATCCTGCGCTGGCGCACCGACCGTGACGATCACGCCTCGAAAAGCTTTGCCTGGGACCTGTTTGTGGTCGCCGGCAACCCGGGTGTCCACGCCGACTCGCCAAAGGGCGGTTCGTCGAACATCACGCCGCAGAACATGTTCAACAGCCCGGATGGCTTGGGTTTCGACAAGGCCGGGCGGTTGTGGATTCTAACCGATGGCGATTCGAGCAATGCCGGTGATTTTGCGGGCATGGGCAACAACCAGATGCTGTGTGCCGACCCGGTGACCGGGGAGATCCGCCGGTTCATGGTCGGGCCGATTGGCTGCGAAGTGACCGGGATCAGTTTCTCGCCGGATCAGAAGACGTTGTTTGTCGGGATTCAACATCCGGGGGAGAACGGGGGTTCGACATTCCCTGAGCATCTGCCGAATGGCAAGCCGCGGTCTTCGGTGATGGCGATTTCCCGCAAGGATGGCGGGATCGTCGGCGCCTGACAGGGCCTCTTCGCGGGCAAGCCCGCTCCCACAGTGACCTCCTGTGTGCGACAAATAGTGTGCACAACCAGAATCCATGTGGGAGCGGGCTTGCCCGCGAAGGCGTCGGTGCGAACAACACTTACCTCAAGCCCAACCCCTAAAGACACCCCGTCTGCGCTACCATGCTTGGCCGGACGCGGCAGCCTGCTGCGCGCAGGAGTCAGCATGGCCCACCCGTTTGCAACCCTCACCCCAGACCTCGTGCTCGATGCCGTCGAAAGCATCGGCTTTCTCAGCGACGCGCGCATTTTGGCGCTCAACAGCTACGAGAACCGCGTCTATCAAGTCGGCATCGAAGACTCCGAGCCGCTGATCGCCAAGTTCTATCGCCCGCAGCGCTGGACCAACGAAGCGATTCTCGAAGAACACCAGTTCACCTTCGAGCTCGCCGAATGCGACGTGCCCGTGGTCGCGCCGATGATCCACAACGGCGCCAGCCTGCACGAACACAACGGCTTTCGTTTCACCCTGTTCCCACGCCGTGGTGGCCGTGCGCCAGAGCCGGGCAATCTCGATCAACTCTATCGCCTGGGTCAGTTGCTCGGTCGTCTGCACGCCGTGGGTTCCACCAAACCGTTCGAGCACCGTGAAGCGCTGGGCGTGAAGAACTTCGGTCACGACTCGCTGACCACCCTGCTCGAAGGCAACTTTGTCCCCAAGAGTTTGCTGCCCGCCTACGAGTCCGTGGCCCGCGATCTGCTCAAGCGGGTGGAAGAGGTCTACAAGGCCACGCCGCACCAGAACATCCGCATGCATGGCGACTGCCACCCCGGCAACATGATGTGCCGCGACGAAATGTTCCACATCGTCGACCTCGATGACTGCCGCATGGGCCCGGCGGTGCAGGACATCTGGATGATGCTCGCCGGTGACCGCCAGGAATGCCTCGGCCAATTGTCGGAATTGATGGACGGCTACAACGAATTTCACGACTTTGATCCGCGCGAACTGGCGTTGATCGAACCGCTGCGCGCCTTGCGCCTGATGCACTACAGCGCCTGGCTCGCCCGTCGCTGGGATGACCCGGCGTTCCCGCACAGCTTTCCGTGGTTCGGCAGCGAACGGTATTGGGGTGACCAGGTGTTGGCGTTGCGTGAGCAGCTCGCAGCCTTGAACGAAGAACCCCTCAAACTCTTCTGACTCACGCAGACTTAATGTGGGAGCGGGCTTGCTCGCGAATGCGGTCTTCCAGTCAACATCTTTGTTGAACATGAAACCGAATTCGCGAGCAAGCCCGCTCCCACATTGGTCCGAGACCATTCCGAAAAATCTCCTTACAATCCCTTCTTTGTTAGCTGCCTAAGCAAGGATTCTGCATGCAAGCTGCCAACCCGCGTCGCGGGTACATTCTGGGCCTGAGCGCCTACATCATCTGGGGACTGTTCCCGCTCTATTTCAAAGCCATCGCCAGCGTGCCTGCGGTGGAGATCATCATCCACCGCGTGCTGTGGTCCGCGCTGTTCGGCGCCTTGTTGCTGATGGTGTGGAAACATCCTGGCTGGTGGCGCGAGTTGCGCGACAACCCGAAACGCCTGGCGATCCTGGCCCTCAGCGGCACGCTGATCGCGGCCAACTGGCTGACTTATGTGTGGTCGGTGAACAACGGGCGGATGCTTGAGGCCAGCCTCGGTTACTACATCAACCCGCTGGTGAATGTGTTGCTGGGGATGTTAATCCTCGGCGAACGGCTACGGCGCATGCAATGGCTGGCGGTGGGTCTGGCGGCGGTCGGCGTGGCGCAACAGGTGTGGCAGGTCGGCAGCCTGCCGTGGGTGTCGCTGGTGCTGGCGCTGACGTTTGGTTTCTATGGATTGATCCGCAAACAGGCACCGGTCAAAGCGCTGCCGGGGCTGGTGGTGGAAACCTGGATGCTGGTGCCGATTGCGGTCGCGTGGCTGCTGTTCAACCCGACGGCAGCCAGTGCGCAACCGGAGTTCTGGACCACCTCCCAAGCCTGGTGGCTGGTGGCCGCCGGCCCGGTTACGCTGATACCGCTGATCTGTTTTAACGCCGCCGCACGGCATATTCCCTACACGACCTTGGGATTCCTCCAGTACCTGGCGCCGACGCTGGTGCTGTTGCAAGCCGTTCTGCTGTTTGACGAACACCTGTCGTCCAGCACACTGGTCGCGTTCATCTTTATTTGGGCAGGCCTGGCGGTTTACAGCGTCGATGCGTGGATAAGTCTGCGTCGCCGTAGCTGATCAAAAAACACACAAACCTCTACAGGCCACGTCCTCCGTGGCCTGCATCGATCCTTCCCAAGGTTATCCACAGCGTGATCCCCGCCGTTTGTGCGCAACTCGTTGAAACTGATGGTTTTTTGATCAGATCCTGAAGAAGCCCGGCCGGCGTGGGCTGGCGGGCTGTCTCTACAGGTTATCCACAGGCAGGTGCACGTTTATCTTGGATAAGCCTGTCAAGGCTCGCTGCGCAGCACCAGTTCGACCATCAAATCGTCCGCCAGGGTTTCCAGGCGCGACTGCAAGACGTCCAGCGACAAGGTCAGTGGCACGGCGAGAATCGCCTCGGCATGGAACAGCGGCTCGCTGCTCATAGGCGCCGGCCGCACTTCGGTCACCAACCTTTCCAGGTTCACCCCTTGCTCGCTGAGCAGACGGGTAATGTCGCGCACGATCCCCGGACGATCGTTGCCGACCAACTCCATCGCGATAGGCTTCCAGGTGCAGGATTGTTCGATGCCGCTTTCGGCAATCAGTACGCGAATGCCTTGGGCGGACAACGCCTGTAGGGCATCGACCAATTCATCGTAGGCCTCGGCCGGCACCCCCACCCGAAGAATCCCGGCGAATTGCCCGGCCATGCGCGACATTCGGCTTTCCAGCCAATTGCCGCCGTGCTCGGCAATGCACTGGGCGATGCGCTCGACCTGCCCAGCCTTGTCCGGAGCAAACACTGTGAGTACGAGGTGGTCCATGGCGCAGCCCTCTTTTGTTATAGAAACAGAAGTATAGGCAAGGGGAACATTGTGGCGAGGGGGCTTGCCCCCGTTGGGCTGCGAAGCGGCCCCCTTCCTTTAGTCAAAAAATCCCTGCTCACTGTTCTGGCGACTGCTGCGCAGCCGAACGGGGTCAAGCCCCCTCGCCACAAAAGGTCAGCGTTCAGCCAACAAATGCAAAGCCCCATAGCAGTGCGCCAAAGATTATGTGTACAACTTTTTATATTTAACTGGAACAATCCAATAGTTTTTTGAGAACATCCCGTTCCCCGACATGACTGCAATGCGTCATGGGGTCGCAGAACGACGTAATTAGTCTAATTTTCACAAGCGCAATTCATCATGTAGTATGCCGCAGCGCGCACTACATAACGTTGGATCGATGTCTGCCACCGGCACACTCGCAACCCTGAAAAGCCCTGTCAGCAAGGCCTCCAAGCCGTTGATCGGACCGAACCCAGCCGCCCGAAAGGGCATGTACTGGCGGACGGGTTTGTGGTTTAAATGGCCTGAGGCTTCATTGTCAAAATTGAAGAGCTGAAAAGCGAAATAGCTGAGCAGAGTGAGGCAAGCAATGACTGAACACGTTCAAGTCGGTGGCCTGCAGGTCGCCAAAGTCCTGTTCGACTTCGTGAACAACGAAGCCATTCCCGGTACCGGCCTCACCGCCGATAAGTTCTGGGCCGGTGCCGACAAGGTCATTCATGACCTGGCCCCGAAGAACAAAGCCCTACTCGCCAAACGCGATGATTTCCAGGCTCGTATCGATGGCTGGCACCAATCCCGTGCCGGTCAGGCGCACGACGCCGTGGCCTATAAAGCCTTCTTGCAAGACATCGGTTATCTGCTGCCAGAAGCGGCCGATTTCCAGGCAACGACGCAAAACGTCGATGACGAAATCGCCCGCATGGCCGGCCCACAGCTCGTGGTCCCGGTCATGAATGCCCGTTTCGCGCTCAACGCCTCGAACGCCCGTTGGGGTTCGCTGTACGACGCGCTCTACGGCACCGACGCCATCAGCGAAGCTGACGGCGCGGAAAAAGGCAAAGGCTACAACAAGGTTCGCGGCGACAAGGTGATTGCCTTCGCCCGCGCCTTCCTCGACGAAGCCGCGCCATTGGCTGCCGGCTCCCACGTCGATTCCACCGGCTACAAAATCGTTGACGGCAAACTGGTGGTCGCTCTTAAAGGCGGCAGCAACACCGGCCTGCGCAACGACGCACAGCTGATCGGCTTCCACGGCGACGCCAGTGCGCCGACCGCGATCCTGCTGAAGCACAACGGCCTGCACTTTGAAATCCAGATCGATGCCAACACCCCGGTCGGCCAGACCGACGCTGCCGGCGTCAAAGACATCCTGATGGAAGCCGCACTGACCACCATCATGGACTGCGAAGACTCCGTCGCCGCCGTCGATGCCGATGACAAAGTGGTGATCTACCGCAACTGGCTTGGCCTGATGAAGGGCGACCTGTCGGAAGAAGTCTCCAAGGGCGGTCAGACGTTTACCCGCACCATGAACGCCGACCGCACCTACACCGGTGTCGATGGCAAGGAACTGAGCCTGCACGGCCGTTCGCTGCTGTTCGTGCGTAACGTCGGTCACCTGATGACCATCGACGCCATCGTCGACAAAGACGGCAACGAAGTGCCGGAAGGCATTCTCGACGGTCTGGTGACCAGCCTTGCAGCGATCCACAGCCTCAATGGCAACAGCTCGCGCAAGAACAGCCGCACCGGTTCGGTCTACATCGTGAAGCCGAAAATGCACGGCCCGGAAGAAGCCGCGTTCACCAACGAGCTGTTCGGTCGCATCGAAGACGTACTCGGTCTGCCGCGCAACACGCTGAAAGTCGGGATCATGGACGAGGAGCGTCGCACCACGGTCAACCTCAAAGCCTGCATCAAAGCGGCCAGCGAACGCGTAGTGTTCATCAACACCGGTTTCCTCGACCGTACGGGCGATGAAATCCACACCTCCATGGAGGCCGGCCCGATGGTGCGCAAGGCCGACATGAAGGCCGAGAAGTGGATCGGTGCCTACGAGAACTGGAACGTCGATATCGGTTTGAGCACTGGCCTGCAAGGTCGCGCGCAGATCGGTAAAGGCATGTGGGCGATGCCCGACCTGATGGCGGCGATGCTCGAACAGAAAATCGCCCACCCGCTGGCCGGCGCGAACACGGCCTGGGTTCCATCGCCGACCGCAGCAGCGCTGCACGCGTTGCACTACCACAAGGTCGACGTGTTCGCCCGTCAGGCCGAACTGGCCAAACGTGCGCGTGCTTCGGTGGACGACATCCTGACCATTCCGTTGGCGGTGAACCCGCAATGGACCGTAGAACAGATCAAGAACGAACTGGACAACAACAGCCAGGGCATTCTCGGTTATGTGGTGCGCTGGATCGACCAGGGCGTGGGTTGCTCGAAAGTGCCAGACATCAACGACGTCGGCCTGATGGAAGACCGTGCAACGCTGCGTATTTCCAGCCAGCACATCGCCAACTGGCTGCGCCACGGCATCGTTACCGAAGCGCAAGTGATGGAAAGCCTCAAGCGCATGGCGCCAGTGGTTGACCGTCAGAACGCCAATGACGCGCTGTACCGTCCGCTGGCCCCGAATTTCGACAGCAACATCGCCTTCCAGGCGGCGGTCGAACTGGTGGTCGAAGGCACCAAACAGCCGAACGGCTACACCGAGCCGGTTCTGCACCGTCGTCGTCGCGAGTTCAAGGCTGCCAATGGCCTGTAACTAGTCGCTGACGCCGGACAAAAAAAGGCCCTGATCGAAAGATCAGGGCCTTTTTATTTGGAATGCGATTCCCTGTGGGAGTGTGTGATTCAGAGAGGATTAATTAAGGCTCGATTCCCAGTTCACGCTTGACCAGCCCCAACAACAACTCGGTGTCGATAGGCTTGAGCAGGAAATCCACCACACTCAAATGCATCGCCGCGATGGCGTCTTTCACGTCAGCGTCGCCGGAAACAATGATGATGGGCAAGGCCGCTCGAACCGACTCACGCACCTGACGGATAAGGTCAAGACCATCGACATTGGCCATGCGCAAGTCGGTGATCACCAGACCGATTGAAGGCTTTTTCACTTCCTCTTCCGCAACCAGCAACTTGAGTGCGGTTTCACCACTGGCAGCGGTGATGCAGCGAATACCGTCCAGTCCAAGAATCTGCGACAACAACTCGCGTGCATCTTTATCGTCGTCGACGATCAGCACTCGCTGCGGCGGCAAATCGGGTTCGAGCATGACGGCACTCAGCGCCTCGCGCTCGGCATCACTCAAAATATCTTGGTCGGGCATGGCGTTCTCTACAGTTTCAATTCAATCCCCTAGCTCAATCGTCAGACACCGCTAGCAGACCATCAATGTGCACTTCGTCGGAAAGTTTTTCTATAGCCAATGTAGGAGGTTTTTCCCACGTTTGCGTCAGACATTTCCTAACTTCCGACACCTGCAAGGCCTACCTAGACTTACGTCCAATGGGCACTCTGCACGCAGGGGCGGACGATGGCAGAGTCATCCGACAACAACGATTCAAAAAAGACTGCGGTAATAGTTATGAGTAAAGCGGACGCCTTCACACAGGCAGGGAAAACCGCGGTGTTGCAGAACATCCAGGGCACGTTGCAATTCCTTCAGCGTTTCCCGCCCTTCAATCAGATGGAACACGCTCACCTGGCGTACCTGGTTGAACAATGTCAGCTGCGTTTTTATGCCCCCGGCGACAGCATCATCAAGCCCGCCGATGGCCCGGTTGAGCATTTCTACATCGTCAAACAGGGGCGTGTCGTTGGCGAGCGCCCGCACACGGCCAAGGGTGGCACCGAAACCACGTTCGAAATCACCACCGGCGAGTGCTTCCCCCTCGCCGCGCTGCTGGGTGAACGTGCGACCCGCACCGAACACCTCGCCGCCGAAGACACCTTTTGCCTTCAGCTGAACAAACTGGCGTTCATCAAGCTGTTCGCGCTTTCCAGCACCTTTCGCGACTTTGCCCTGCGCGGCGTCAGCAGCCTGCTGGATCAGGTCAACCAGCAAGTGCAGCAAAAAGCCGTGGAAACCCTCGGTACGCAGTACTCGCTGAACACGCGCCTGGGCGAATTGGCCATGCGCCACCCGGTGACCTGCAGCCCGGCGACGCCGCTGCGTGAAGCGGTGACGCTGATGCACGAGCAACAGGTCGGCAGCATCGTCGTGGTCGATGAACACAAAGCCCCGCTGGGGATCTTCACCCTGCGCGACCTGCGCCATGTAGTGGCGGCTGGCACCAACGATTTCAACGAAGCCATCGACCGGCACATGACCCAGGCGCCGTTTTTCCTGTCGCCGGACCACAGCGCTTTCGACGCGGCCATCGCCATGACCGAGCGGCACATCGCTCACGTCTGCCTGGTGAAAGATCAGCGCCTGTGCGGCGTAGTCTCGGAACGCGACCTGTTTTCCCTGCAACGGGTGGATCTGGTGCACCTGGCGCGGACGATTCGCAGCGCCCAGCGCATCGAAAACCTGGTGCTGATGCGTGGCGAGATCGGCCAACTGGTCGAGCGCATGCTGGCTCACGGCGCCTCGTCGACACAGATCACCCACATTATTACGCTGCTCAACGACCACACCGTGTGCCGGGTGATCGAACTGACCCTCGCCGATAAAGGCGACCCAGGTGTGCCATTCAGTTGGTTGTGCTTCGGCAGCGAAGGCCGTCGTGAGCAAACGCTCCACACCGACCAGGACAACGGCATTCTGTTCGAGGCCCGAGACACCGCGCATGCTGCCGAGATTCGCGGCAAGTTGTTGCCGATTGCCCAGCAGATCAACCAGAGCCTGGCGCTCTGCGGCTTCACGTTGTGCAAGGGCAACATCATGGCCGGCAACCCGGAGTTGTGCTTGTCGCGGGCCGAATGGGCGCGACGGTTTGCGGCGTTTATCCGCGAAGCAACGCCGGAGAACCTGCTGGGTTCGAGCATTTATTTCGACCTGCGTGTGGTCTGGGGTGACGAGCAAGGGTGCGAGCAACTGCGTCGCGGGATCCTCGATCAGGTTGGGGATAACCGGCTGTTCCAGCGCATGTTGGCCGAGAACGCCTTGCGCAATCGTCCGCCCGTGGGGCGTTTCCGTGAGTTCGTGCTGGCGCGCAAGAACGGTGAAAAAGCCACGCTGGACCTCAAGGTGCAGGGACTGACGCCGTTCGTCGATGGCGCACGATTGCTGGCATTGGCCCACGGGATCGAGACCAACAATACCTTGGAGCGTTTTCGCCAACTCGTGGCCAAGGAAATCATTCAGCCGCTGGACGGTGCCGCCTATGAAGAGGCGTACCACTTCATTCAGCAAACCCGCATGCAGCAGCATCAACTGCAAACGCGGGAGAACTTGCCCTACTCCAACCGGGTCGATCCGGACAGCCTCAATCATCTGGACCGACGGATCCTGCGTGAATCCCTGCGCCAGGCGCAACGCCTGCAAAGCAGCCTGACCCTGCGGTATCAGCTATGAGCCTGTTTTCATGGCTGCGTCCGGCCACCCCGCTGCTGACGGAAGAGTTGCAGCAACGACTCAAGCGCTTGCCGGCGGTGGCCGAGCTGGGTGAATGCAGCCTGCGTGAACAGCGCTGGGTGGTGCTCGACCTGGAAACCACCGGGCTCAACCTGAACAAGGATCGGGTGTTGTCCATTGGTGCCGTGGTGATCGAGGACGGCGCCATCGACTTCAGCCAGCAGTTCGAACGCACGTTGCAATGCGCCGACCTGAAGCTCGCACCCAGCGTGCTGATTCATGGCCTCGGCCCCAGCGCCATTGCGGCCGGCAGCGACCCGGCGCAAGCCTTGCTCGACTTCATGGAGTTCCTCGGCGACAGCCCGGTGTTGGCGTTTCATGCACCGTTCGATCAGCACATGCTGGGCCGCGCATTGAAAGACCACTTGGGCTACAAGTTGACGAATCCGTTTCTGGACGTGGCAGACATCGCCCCGCTGCTGTGCCCTCAGGCGCATATTCGCGAGGCCGGGCTGGATGAGTGGATCGACTGGTTCAAACTGGAGGTGTTCGAGCGACATAACGCCAGTGCCGATGCGTTGGCGACGGCTGAGTTGGCGCTGATCCTGTTTAGCCGGGCGCGGCAGCAGCAGATTCATAGTCCGTTGAATTTGCAGCAGCGGTTGAGTCAGTGGAAAAGGCGGCAGCATGCGCCGTCCTTCTAACTATGCAGTGACTGTTCTGGCCCCATCGCGGGCAAGCCACGCTCCCACAAGGTGACCAAGTACCCCTGTGGGAGCGTGGCTTGCCCGCGATGAACGATAACGCGGTCCAACTGATTGCATACCGCCACACTCCACCCGACCAGCGCCAATTGCTTACCTTCCCCGCCTCTGCCACAATCGCGAACAATTCTCGTTAGTTAACACTTCCCAATCGGTGATGCTGCGTGTCGTCAATCCAAAGCCCCCACAGTGAGCTCGTTGGTGCGTTATATCGCGACCACCGCGGTTGGCTATTGGCCTGGCTGCGACGCAACGTGGCGTGCCCGCAACGTGCCGAAGACCTGAGCCAGGACACCTTTGTGCGGTTGCTGGGCCGCGATGAGCTGAAAGAACCTCGCGAGCCGCGGGCGTTTCTGGTGGCGATTGCCAAGGGCCTGCTGTTCGACTACTTCCGCCGCGCCGCGCTGGAACAGGCCTACCTCACCGAACTGATGCTGATCCCCGAAGGCGAACAACCGTCGGTCGAGGAGCAGCAGTTGATCCTCGAAGACCTCAAAGCCATCGACCGTTTGCTGGGTCAGCTGTCGAGCAAGGCTCGCGCCGCGTTTCTCTATAACCGCCTCGACGGCCTCACCCATGCCGAAATCGCCGAACGACTGGGCGTCTCGGTGCCGCGTGTCCGGCAATACCTGGCCCAGGGGATTCGTCAGTGCTACATCGCCTTGTACGGTGAACCGGTATGAGCCCGGTCAGTTCCAAACCGGTGTCGGCCAAGGTGCTGGATGCGGCGATTGCCTGGCAATTGTCCCTCGACTCTGGCAGCCCGGTGGAGCGCGAAGCGTTCAGCCAGTGGCACGCAGCCCACGAGGAACATGCCCGCGCCTGGCGCCAGTTGGGCATGCTCGACCAGCGTTTCAGCGTCGCCAACGGCCCGGCTCGTACCGCGTTGCTGCAATCGCGTGAAAGTATTCGCCGTCGTGTGCGCAAACTGGGCAGCGGCGCGGCCAGTGTTATCGCGGTGATCGGGCTGGCGTTGTTTGCCGGTGAGCGTTATCTGCCGGTCGACTACTGGCTGGCCGACCAGCGCACTGCCACCGGTGAGCAGCGCACCCTGCGCCTGGCGGACGGCACGCGGCTCAACCTCAACACCCACAGCGCCGTGGACATCCGTTTTGATGAGAAGCAGCGGCGGATCATCGTTCAGGAAGGCGAAATCCTCGTCGAGACCGGTCACGGCGATGCCCGCCCGTTTATCGTCGAAACCCGCGAAGGCAGCATGCGCGCACTCGGCACGTTGTTCCTGGTCAAGCGCGAGGAAGAAGGCACGCGCCTGAGCGTGTTGAAGTCCGCCGTCGCCGCGCATCCGCAGGCGAGTCCTGAAGAACAGATTCTGCAAGAAGGCCAGCAAGTGCTGATGCGCAGCAACGGCCTGGGGCCGATTGTTGCCGTGAATGCCGGCGCCGATGCGTGGACGCGCGGCATGCTGGTGGTCGATAACGCCCGCCTGGAAGACCTGGTGCATGAACTCGGCCGGTATCGGCGCGGGCACTTGGGTGTTGCACCCGAGATTGCCAACCTGCGGATCACCGGCAGCTTCCCGCTGCATGACACCGACAAAGCCTTGAGTGCCCTGCTGCCGACCCTGCCGGTGCAGATCGAACAGCACGCGCCGTGGTGGGTGACAGTGGCGAAGGCTGATGCCAAACCTTGAGTCCAATACAAAACCCTGTGGCGAGGGGGCTTGCCCCCGTTGGGTCGCGAAGCGGCCCCGAGCTTTCTTGGCAAACCGCATTCGCTGAGTCTACGACTGCTCCGCAGCCGAACGGGACGGTGCGGCGATCCGACAAGCCCCCTCGCCACAATACTGTCTTCAAATCAGCATCCAATTACTGAATCGAAATTATTTTCATCCAGCCCTATCACTTTTCAATTCTCGTCCGGCACCTAAGCAATTGAGAAATGTTTCCATTCAGGAGCCGCCGTATGTCCCGTTCGCTGAACACCTTGTTGCGCCCCAGTCTGCTGGCAATCGCCATTGCCCTTTGCGCCCCTCTGGCCAGCACTCAGCTGATCGCCGCTGAACAGGCCTCCAGCGTTCACGCCTACAACCTGCCGGCTGCGCCATTGGCCAGCACCCTGAATCAGATTGCCAGCCAGGCCGGTCTGGCGCTGTCGCTGAATCCATCCCTGGCCGCAGGCAAGACCTCGGCACCGGTGAAGGGTCAGTTCGACGCGGCCGCCGCCCTGCGTGAAGCCTTGCGCGGCACCGGTCTGCAACTGGAACAGAGCAGCGCTGGCACCTACAGCCTGGTGGCCATTCCCGAGGGCACACTGGCCCTGCCGGAAACTGCCGTCATCGGTGTGGAAAACACCGAAAGCGCCTGGGGCCCGGTCGATGGCTACCTCGCCAAACGCACCGCCGCCGGCACCAAGACCGACACCGCGCTGGTCGAAGCACCGCGCTCTATTTCCGTCGTTACCCGCGAGCAAATGGACGACCGCAACGTCCAGAACCTCGATGACGCCGTACGCTACATGCCCGGCACCACCGCCAGCAGCTACGGCAGCGACACCCGCGCCGACTGGTTGCGCGTGCGTGGTTTCGAACCGACCCAGTTCCTCGACGGCCTGCCACTGCCCAAAGGCGTGTACGCCAACCCGAAACAGGAAACCTGGAACCTCGATCGCCTCGCCGTGCTGCGCGGCCCGGCATCCTCGGTATACGGCCAGACCCCGCCCGGCGGCCTGCTCGACATGGTCAGCCGCCGCCCAAGTGCTGTGGATAGTAGCGAGATCGAGGTGCAATACGGCAGCGACAACCAGCGCCAGATCAACTTCGCCAGCACCGGCAAGATCGATGACGAAGGCGAGTTTCTCTACGGCTTGAGCGGCGTGGTGCGCGACAGCGACACGCAGATCGACCACGTCGAGAACAAGCGCTACAACATCGCGCCGAGCCTGACCTGGAACATCGACGAAGACACCCGGTTCACCTTGCTCACCCAGTTCACCCGTGACGATACCGGCATCACCAGCCAGTTCCTGCCGGTGCAAGGCACCAAAATCGACATGCCGTTCGGCGATATTTCCCACCACAAGAACCTCGGTGACCCGGACTGGGAATACTACGATCGCACCTACTACGCGCTGGGCTATGCGTTTGAACATCGCCTGAACGACGTCTGGCAATTCCGGCAGAACCTGCGTTACACCAAGTCGGACCTGTCGTTCCAGGCTATCACCGTCGGTTCGTATCCGTTCTTCCAGGTGGATGATGCGGGCAACGTTGACCGCACCACCACCAGCGTTGACGAAGACATCAGCCAGTTCGCCGTGGACAACAACTTCCAGGCCGACTTCGCGACCGGTGAAGTGAATCACACCGTGCTGCTGGGTCTGGACCACCAGCGCAGCAACACCAACTACACCTCGATCTTCGGCAGCGCGCCGCCGATCAACGTCAACAACCCGATCCATGGCTTGCCGATCGAGCGTCCGGCGCGTTCCACCGCGTTCTACGATTACGACCAGAAGACCTACCAGACCGGCCTGTATGTGCAGGATCAAATAGCCCTCGACCAATGGCGCCTGACCCTCGGCGGCCGTGAAGACTGGGTGCACACCGGCACCAAGTTCTTCAACAAGGGCGATGCCACCAACACCGAGCGCGACAAGAATTTCAGCGGCAACGCAGCGATCAGCTACGTGTTCGACTCGGGCTTCGTGCCGTACCTGTCGTACGCCGAATCCTTCCAGCCGACCACCGGTGCGGCGGCTTCGTCCACCGAATCGTTCAAACCCACCGAAGGCAAGCAGTGGGAACTGGGCATCAAGTACCAGCCGCCCGGCAGCGACACCCTGCTGACCGCTGCGATCTACGACCTGACCCAGAAAAACGTCTCGGTCACCACCACCGTCGGCGCCACGCCGATCACCAGCCAGACCGGTGAAGTCAAAGTCAAAGGCCTGGAACTGGAAGCGGTTTCCGACGTGACCGAAAACCTCAAGCTCATCGCCGCGTACACCCTGGCCAAATCCGAAGTGCAGGATGGCGACTTCAAGGGCAATCGCCTGCAACTGATGCCTAACCAACAGGCCTCGCTGTGGACGGACTACACCTGGCACAACGGCGTGCTGGACGGTTTCGGCGTAGGCGCCGGCGTTCGCTACACCGGCAACACCTACGGCGACCAGGCCAACACCGAACTGGGCAAGGCCGATGCCTACACCCTGTTCGACGCCGCCGTTCATTACGACCTCGGCCGCCTGGACAACACCCTGAAAGGTGCGTCCCTGGCCCTGAACGCCACTAACTTGTTCAACAAGGACTACATCTCCACGTGCGACAGTTTCTACTGCTACTACGGCGACCAGCGCAGCGTCGTCGCCAGTGCAACCTACAAGTGGTAATCGTCTGACCTGACATGCCCCAACACCAGGCCGTCCTCTTCAGGGCGGCTTTGGTATTTCTGAAGGCCTGGAAATGAAAAGTAAAACAATTCGCCGCTGGTCCTTCGTCCACACTTGGACCAGCCTGATCTGCACGGTCTTCCTGCTGATGCTGGCACTGACCGGATTGCCGTTGATCTTCCACCACGAGATCGACCATCTGCTGGGCGATGCCGCCGAGTTGAAGTCGATGCCGGCGGACACGCCGAGGCTGGATTTGCAGCAGTTGGTGCGGGCGGCTGAAAAGCACCGCCCCGGTGAGGTCATGCAATATTTCGGTTTTGAAGACGACGAGCCCAACGGCGCCGTTACGATCATGGCGGCCACCGCCGCCACCGAGCCGAACTCCTCCCACACTTTCATGCTCGACGCCCGCACTGGCGAAGCCGTGGAAATGCCCTCGGCCAATGGCGGCTTCATGATGATCATGCTGCGCCTGCACGTGGACATGTTTGCCGGTCTGCCGGGCAAGTTGCTGCTGGCGTTCATGGGGCTGATGTTTGTGGCTGCGATCATTTCCGGGACCGTGCTGTACTTGCCCTTCATGCGTCGCTTGAAATTCGCCACCGTGCGCCAGGACAAATCCGCCCGCCTGCGCTGGCTGGATCTGCACAACCTGATCGGCGTGATCACGCTGACCTGGGCGCTGGTTGTCGGTGTGACCGGCGTGATCAGCGCCTGCGCCGACCTGCTGATTGCTGCCTGGCGCAATGACAGCCTGACCGCGATGGTCGCGCCGTACCGCGACGCGCCGCCGCTGACGCACCTCGCACCGGCGAGCCGTTTGCTCGACATCGCCGAAGAAGTGGCGCCAGACATGACGCCTGACTTCATCGCCTTTCCCGGCACGCGTTTTTCCAGCGAACACCATTACGCGGTGTTCATGAAAGGCAGCACCCACCTGACGTCGCACTTGCTGACACCGGTGCTGATCGACGCCAGCACCCTGCAAGTCACCGCCGTGGCTGAACGGCCGTGGTACATGGACGCCATGGGCATGTCGCAGCCCCTGCACTTTGGCGATTACGGCGGTATGCCGATGAAGATCCTGTGGGCGACCCTCGATGTGCTGACCATCATCGTGCTCGGCAGCGGGATTTACCTGTGGGTGGTGCGGCGCAAAGCGGCAAAACCCGTGCTCGAACCTGCCGAGGCTCAAGCATGAAGCGCAGGCAATCGAACTTCTGGAAGGTCTTCGGCACGCCCGTGTTTATCGCCTTGCTCAGCGCTGCCGGATTGTTCGCCGCACTGCTGGGTGACGGCGTGTGGGACGCCCTGAGCTGGCTCGGCCTGGGCGTGCCCGCGTTCTTCGCCCTGCGTGGCCTGCTGCAACGCCACTGAACTGTGTAGGAGCGAGCTTGAGCTATCGGGTCAACGCGCTATGCTGCCCGACACTGCCACCGACCGAGACGTCGCCATGTCCGCCCCCAGCATGACCCTGTACCACAACTCGTTATCGCCCTTCGTTCGTAAAGTCATGGTGCTGCTGCACGAGACCGGTCAGACCGGCCGCGTGGCGCTGCAGGACTGTGTACTCACACCGGTGAACCCGGACCTGTCACTCAACGAAGACAACCCGCTGGGCAAAATCCCCGCCCTGCGCCTGGCCGACGGCACCGTCATCCATGACAGCCGGGTGATCCTCGATTACCTCGATCACCAGCACGTCGGCAACCCGCTGATTCCGCGCGAAGGCTCGGCTCGCTGGCGGCGCCTGACCCTGGCCTCCGTGGCCGACGGGATCATGGACGCGTCGGTGTTGGTTCGTTACGAGTTGGTCCTGCGCGACCCGCAGAAGCATTGGGACGAGTACCTGGATGCGCAGCGCGACAAGATTCGTCGCGGCTTGGCGTTGCTGGAAAAAGACGCGATTGCCGAGCTGACCAGCCATTTCGATGTCGCAGCGATCAGCGTTGCCTGTGCCCTGGGCTACATCGACTTGCGCCATCCGGATCTGGAATGGCGCGAGGCGAATCCGCAGTTGGCGGCATGGTATTTCGAGGTGAGTCAGCGGCCTTCGATGTTGGCGACGATGCCTAAGGTTTAGATTGGCGTCGGCTGTACCGGCCCCTTCGCGAGCAGGCTCGCTCCCACAGTTTGATCGTTGGTGTACACAGCATTTGAGTCCACCGAAGATCCCCTGTGGGAGCGAGCCTGCTCGCGAATGGACCACACCCGATCTAATGGAAACAGCTCAAAAACCAGCGTCGCCAATACCTCCCCTTCCCGCTGATCCTCCCGCAACCCCAACGACCGGCTCATTCCACCGCCCCCAGATCAAACACCATCGGCTTCGCACTCTTCTGCCCGATCCCATACCAGTCCAGCTTACGGGTCAACACCATGAACACCCCAAGCAAACCGAACAGCAACAACGAGCCCATCAACAGCGCGTAATCCTCGGCACTCAGCAAGCCATAGAGCAAGCCGTACAACGCCGCCAACCCCGCCGAAAAACTCAAGCCATGCCGCACGCTGCGCAGCACATGGCAGACATAGAAACCGATCAACAGCACACAGCCCGCCGACGACAACAGATACGCCAGGGCAAAGCCGATGTGTTCGGACAGCGACAGCAGCAACAGATAAAAGAACGCCAAGGCCACGCCGACCAACGCGTATTGCACCGGGTGCACCGCCAGGCTTTTCAGCACTTCGAACAGGAAGAACCCTGCGAAGGTCAGGACGATGAACAGCAACGCATATTTGATCGCCCGATCACTCTTCAGATACTGATCCACCGGATCGATAAAGCTCACGCCAAAGCTGCGTCCGTTGTACGCCTCGCAACCACCGCCGGATACACAACTGCTCAGCGCTTCCTGCAGGTTGGTGGAGAAGAACGAGGTCTGCCAGTTGGCCGTAAAACCTTGATCGGTGACTTCACGCTGGGCCGGCAGGTAGTTGCCGATGAAGCTCGGATGCGGCCAGTTCGCGCTCAGCGAGACTTTGCTGGTCTTGCCCACCGGCAGAATCTGCAACTGCCCGGTGCCCTGCAAACGCAGGTCAAAACCGAAGGCCAGTTCCGTGACTTGTTTGGTGTCCAGCGCCGGCAGTGTCACGTGTACGCCCTCCCCCAGCCAACCCACCTGACTGCCCGGAACGAAGTCCAGCGTCTGGCCGTTCAGGTCCAGTTTCAACGCATTTTCGATGCCGCGAATGTCACTGATGCCCACCGCCAGAAACGGCTGGTCGAACTGGTAATCCGCGAAATCTTCCTTGATGCCCCATTGCGCAGGCACCGAGAAATGCCCGCTGATGTGGTTTTCAGCGTGGAACAGGCGCGCCTCGTAAATGCCTCGTGAGCGCAGTTCGGTCTGGATCTGGCCATCGAGCTCGAAACGCTCTGGCAGGAAGTACAAACGACCGCGCTCTTCACCGATGTCCTGGTAGCGCTGGTTGGTTTTCTCGTTGAGCTTCCAGGTGCGCACCACTTTTCGATACGGCACCACCATCAGCGGGCCGCTCAGTTGCTGGCTGTAACTGGAACTGCGGGCGATGTCTTCGAGTACACCGTCACGCAGTTGCTGGCGGTCCTGGATGATGCCGTTGATCATCAGCAATGGAATGAGCAATAGCAGAATCAAAAGGGCTATTGCCCCGAGTTTCAAGGTCAGGCTGCGGTTCATGGGACTCTCCCTGTTTGGATGGGGAGAGTCTGGAAGCGCTGTGTGGGGGATTTATGGGGGGATTATGGAGATTGTGTGGAGACTGGACCGGCACCTTCGCGAGCAAGCCCGCTCCCACATTAGATCTCCAGTGAATTCAAAATTTGCAGGCGGCGCTGATCAAATGTGGGAGCGGGCTTGCTCGCGAATGCCGCGACTAGGCCCTAAGCCAGGCGCAATCTCACTTCAACACCGCCCTCAAAATTGCCAATGCTGAATGTCCCGCCATGCAACTCGACCACTTCTTCGACAAAATTAAGCCCCAACCCGGTACTTTTCCGCCCGCTATCGGGACGCGGGAGCGAGTAAAACCGCTCGCTGAGACGCGGCAACGCATAGTCAGGAATCGCCTCCGCCTGGTTAAACAGCCTGAACTCAATCTGCTCCCCAATACGCTCGGCGCTGAAACGCAGCACACCCTGAACCGGGGTGAAATCCAGCGCATTCTCCAACAAATTCCCCAGTGCCTGACGCAACAGAAACGGCTCACCGGTTAGCGTCAGGTCCGCTGAAATCCGTTGCTCAACGCGCAATTGCTTGCCCTCGATCCGCGCAGCCTGAGCCTTCAACAATTCATCCACCAACCCGGCCAACGGCACCGCCACCCGCTCCTCCAGACCTTGGCGTTGTTCCACCTGCGCCAGGTTCAGCAGCCGCTCGATCAACTGCTGCATGCGCACGCTTTCGCTGTCGATATTGCTGACGAACCGCTGCTGCTGCGCCAACGGCATCTCGCCCTGCAGCAACTCCGCCGCCCCGCGAATCGCCGCCAACGGGCTCTTCAACTCATGGGTCAGCGTGTGCACATAACGCTCGACGTAAGCCTTGCCTTCGAGCTGCGTGCGCATCTGCTCCACCGCTGTCGCCAGTTGCTCCAGTTCGCCGCCACGGTAATGCGGCACCTCGACCCGTCGCCCGTCACTCACCGCTTGCGCATAAGCGGTCAACCGTCGCAGCGCCGCGCTCAACCACCACGACAACAGCGCACCGAACAACAGACCGAGGCCGATCAGCCCGGCGCCATAGGCCAGCAATCGTCGTTCGGTGCGATCGACGTAAGGCTGCAACGAGCTGTTGGGCTTGGCCACGGTGACCACGCCGATGATCTGGCCGTTGTCGCGGATCGGCGCGCCGACGTGCATCACCGAAGAGTTGGCATCGTTTGGATCGCTGCGCGTGGAGCGCGCACCGTATTCGCCGCGCAGGGTCAGGTAGACGTCGTTCCAGCGCGAGTAATCCTGCCCCACCGCCGCGCCGCTGGAGTCCAGCACCACGATGCCTTTGGCGTCGGTGACGTAGATGCGGTGATTGACCTGATTCTTCGGCAAGCCCCAGATGCTCGCCTTCGGTTGCCGCTCGCCGTAAGCCTTGAGCAACTCGGGCCAGCGATTCTGGTTGAGGGTGCCGGCCTTGAAGTCGTCGCGCAGGATTTCGGCCATCAGGTTGGCCGTGTCGACCAGGGTTTCTTCGGTGGACTGGCGCACACCGGGGCGGATTTCTTCCATCACGGTGTTGAGCACGAAGTAACCGGTCAGACCGATGAACAACACATAGACCAAGAAAATCCGGATCCCCAGCGGCATCAGCTGTGCCCCGGGCTGTAGCTGTAGCCGAGGCCGCGATGGGTCTGGATCGGCTCGGCATCCGCCCGCACCAGACGCAATTTGGCGCGCACACTCTTGATGTGGCTGTCGATGCTGCGCTCGTAACCGGCATCGGCGGCGATGCCCAGCGCATCAAGCAATTGCTCGCGGCTGAACACCCGCTCGGGTTGTTCCAGCAGGCATTGCAGCAGGCGGAATTCGTGACGGGTCAGGCTCAGCGATTGACCGCGATAGCTGATTTGCACTCGTTCGTTGTCGATCCGAAACAACGCCGATGCGGATTCAGCCACGGTCCTTGGTGCCATGCGTTTGAGAATGGCCCGGACCCGAGCGGCCACTTCCCGCGGACTGAACGGCTTGACCACGTAATCGTCGGCACCGATTTCCAGTCCCACCACACGATCGATTTCGGCATCGCGGGCACTGAGGAAGATCACCGGCACTTCGCTGAAACGGCGCAATTGCTTACAGGTCTCGAAGCCGCTGATGTCCGGCAAGCCAATGTCGAGAATGATCAAATCGGCCGGCGTGGCGCGCTGATGATCCAGCGCTGCCGCGCCCAGGCTCAGCCAGGTCGTGGTGAAGCCTTCACCCTGCAACGCGAAAACCAGGGTGTCGGCAATCGCCGCTTCGTCTTCGACAATCAAGATATGAGGCATGGCGTCCTGGCCCGGTTATGAAGTGGGCGAACGGTGCCCCAAGGCTCACGTCACGTCAATGAGACCACTTGAATTCAGCAGTCGGGTTTGTCGGCAGTAAAACGGCGTGCCGGGTTCACCGCCGCGCCGAATTCACGCAAGGCCTTGGCGCCGATCAACAAAGGGTAGTTGAAGCTGCTGCGGTCGGTCAGGTTGACCTCGACGGTGCGCTTGACGTTGCCCAGGCACAGTTCCAGATCGACCACCGGACGCTTGGTGGGCTCGACCGCTTCCTTGTCATCGTCCTCTTCTTCGGAGCGGGTCTTGATCTTGCTGATCCGCGCGACCTTGTGTTCGTAGACCTTGTTGCTGGCGTCCTTGGTGGCAAGGCGGAAACGTACCCAGTCTTCGCCGTCGCGGGTGAAGGTTTCGATGTCCTTGGCCGACAGCGACGCGGTCAGGGCGCCGGTGTCCATCTTGGCCTTGAGCACTTCGCCGCCGATTTCCGGCAGCGCGATGTATTCGTAACGCCCGTACAGGGTCGGCTCGGCGGCCAGGACTGGCAGGGCCACCAGGGAAAGCAGTGCGAGGATCGATTTCACGTAATGGGCATCCTTTGGGAATTGGGGCGCAGTGGCCGAACTCTAGACCGCAAACAACAAAGATAGTTGGACTGTCATAGATACCTGTGGCGAGGGGGCTTGCCCCCGTCCGACGGCAAAGCAGTCGTAAACCGGTTCATTCAATCTACCTGATAGATCGCGACACATCCTTTTGGGGCCGCTTCGCCGCCCAACGGGGGCAAGCCCCCTCGCCACAGTAGATATCAGCAGGCGGCTAGGTTAACGCCCCAAAGGTGAAACATTCGTCACCCCCGATTTGGCCTCCCGCCCGAAGCTGCTTATCATGACGCGCCCAAATGATCCCAAGAGTTACTTATGCGCCGCCTGCTCACCGGCTGTTTCGTCACCCTCCTGCTGTTGCTCAACACCCTGGTCCTGATCGGGCCGCTGATGGTGTTTGCCCTGCTCAAACTGGTCCTGCCCGGTCGCTATCGCGACTACGCCTCATGGGCAGTGATGTGGATCGCCGAGACCTGGGCCGAGATCGACAAGCTGATCTTCCGTCTATGCATCCCGACCCGCTGGGACATCCGCGGCGGCGAAGGCCTGCGGGTCGACACGTCCTATCTGGTGATCAGCAACCATCAATCCTGGGTCGATATCCCGGCATTGATCCAGACCCTGAACCGGCGCACACCGTTCTTCAAGTTCTTCCTCAAGAAAGAGCTGATCTGGGTGCCGTTCCTCGGTCTGGCATGGTGGGCGCTGGATTATCCGTTCATGAAGCGCTACACCAAGGCCTACCTGGCCAAACATCCGGAGCTGGCCGGCAAGGATCTGGAGATCACCAAAGCGGCGTGCGAGTTGTTCAAGCGCCAGCCGGTGACGGTGGTCAACTACCTGGAAGGCACACGCTACACCGCCGCGAAAAGCACCCAGCAGCAATCACCCTTCACTCACCTGCTTCGGCCCAAGGCCGGCGGCGTGGCGTTTGTGCTGGCGGCGATGGGCGAACAGCTGGACGCCGTGCTCGATGTGACGGTGGTGTATCCGCAGCAGGCGATTCCGGGGTTCTGGGATTTGATCAGCGGTAACGTGCCGAGGGTCATCATCGACATCAAGACCCGCGAACTAGACCCGGCGCTGTGGCAAGGCGATTACGAAAACGATCCGGTGTTTCGCGAAACGATCCAGAACTGGGTCAACCAGCTCTGGATCGAAAAGGACCAGCGCATCGACGCATTGCGCGCCGAACGCCGTTGAATCAACTGCCGGCGCCCCAGATGCTGCCAAGGCTGTTCAGCAACGAACCGCCAACGCCTTGCTGACCGAAATATTGCAAGAGTACCGGGGCGAACTGGCCAATCATTCCGCCGTCCATCCCCAATGCGCTGAAAGCGTCGTTCAAGTCATTAGTGTTCTTCACGTTACCCAAGGCGTTATCCAGACCGGCGGCCTTGCCGGACGAACCGAGCAAGCCTGCGAGGGCACCCAGCTCACCACCGCCCGACAAGATGTCGATTCCCGGTACGCTTTTGGCCAACTCTGAGTAATCGGTCGAACTCAATTGATTCTTGGCCAACCCGAGCATCGCCCCGGCGCCGCCAACGGCTTGTTCTGGTGTCACGTTCAATTGCGTCAGCGCACCCAGCAGATCGGCCGTCTGCGGGGTTGGCGCGGCCGCTTCGGCGGCGTTTTCGCCCTTCATGCCGGAGATGGCATTGGCCGCATCGTTCAGGCTGAACTGGGCAAAGACCGGGCTGGCCGCCAGACTCATCAGCGAAGCCAGTGCAAAACCGCGTGAAATCTTCATCCAGACATCCTCTTGTGCCATGAACACCGCACCTCAATGGGCGGCGAAAAACTGTCCGTTGGACTGGTATCCCCGAGGATTGTTCCCAGTCCTGGCGGGGCCTTGGTGGACAGTCAAAGAGAATTCTACCGTGCTGCATCCAGTCTGCTGCGTGCCGCGTATATCAAGCACGGACAGACATTCCTGGCCGATTCTCCCCCACAAGGACATCACCATGAAACGCACTTCGATCAAAACACCGTTGATTGCCAGCCTGCTGACCCTGGCCCTTGGCGGCGGTTTCATCCTGAACACCGTCCAGGCGGCGGACATGAGCCACGACACGGTCATGGTCGGCGGGCAAAGCATGTTGCCCAGCAAAAATATCGTCGAGAACGCGGTGAACTCCTCCGACCACACCACCCTCGTCGCCGCCGTAAAAGCCGCCGGCCTGGTCGACACCCTCAAAGGCAAAGGTCCGTTCACCGTATTCGCTCCCGTCAACTCGGCCTTCACCGCCCTGCCCGCCGGGACGGTCGATACGTTGCTCAAACCCGAGAACAAGGCGGCGCTGAGTAAACTCCTGACCTACCACGTAGTCGCCGGCAAACTCGACATGATGACCCTGGCCGAGAAGATCAAGGCCGGTGGTGGCAAGACCGAGCTCACCACCGTCGCCGGCGGCAAGCTGTGGGCGATGATGAATGGCCCGCACAACATCACCATCAAGGATGAAAAAGGTGACGTCGCCGACATCACCACTTACGACGTGTACCAGTCCAACGGCGTGATTCAGGTCATCGACAAAGTGCTGATGCCGAAAAGTTGAGCCGTGCCGCTGGCCCTGCGCATCGGGGCCGGCGGACTCTTCCGAGGTATCCGACCGTGAGTGGAACTGCTGCGCGCCGTGAACTAACCTCTGCCTGCAACCCGCACCGCACGCAGCCCTCCTTCGCTCCCCCGCCTGTCTGGAGAACCGCTATTTCCATTGCCGACACCGATCAGCTCAGGCAGCTGTTGGCCCAATGCTCACTGGGCGACCGCCGCGCTTTCGAGACGCTTTACCGCAGCGTCGGCCCACGCCTGCATGGCGTGGCCCTGCGCTTCATGGGGCGCCCGGACCTGGCCGAAGAAGTGCTGCAGGAAAGCTTTGTGCGCATCTGGAACAACGCCTCGCGGTATGAGGCTCACCTGTCGGCACCGCTGACATGGATGATCAACATCACGCGAAACCAGGCCATCGACCAGTTACGTAAACACCGCGACCGGCCACTGACTGATCTCGAAGAACAGGCACTGGTAGATGAAAGCCCCTCGGCTCACGAACAATTGACCAGCGCCCGCGAGGCCAACGCCTTGAACCGCTGCCTGGAAAGCCTTGAAGGCATGCAGCGTCAATCGATCACTGTCGCGTATTTTCAGGGCTTGTCCTGCTCTGAACTGGCCGAGCATCTGGCCGCGCCACTGGGCTCGGTGAAATCCTGGATCCGCAGGGGCATGGAACGCCTGCGCAGGTGCCTTGAATCATGAACTACCAAACCCAGTCCCTGCGCCGCGCCCTCGCCGCCGACTACGCCATCGGTTTGATGCCCGCTGCCGTGCGTCGACGTTTTGAGCAGTTGTTGCGGGAAGACGCCGCGTTGCGTGCAGAACTGGCGCAGTGGCAGGAAAGCCTCGCCAGCCTGACCGAAGCCTCGCCAGAGCAACCGGTGCCGGAGCGCGTATGGCACGGGATTACCGCACGCATCGAACCGCAAGTGCTGCATGTACCTGAGAAGCGTCCGTTCTGGAACTGGTTGCGGATTACCGCGGCGATGTGTTCGCTGGTAATCGCCGTGACGCTGGGTGTGATTTATAACCGCGATAGTGCGCGATACAGCGCCACGTTGCTGACGGCCGACGCACAACCTGCGCTCAAGGTTGAAGCGCATGAGAATTATCTGAAGGTCGAGCCGCTGACGCTTGCAGCGGTCGATCCAGGGCGCAGTCTGGAGCTGTGGGCGATTCCGGCGGGTGGCAAACCGATTTCCCTCGGTGTGATTCCGGCTGACGGCAAGGGCCGCGTGGAGTTGAGCGATGCGCAGAAAGCGTTGATCGGCAAACCGATTGCGCTGGCGGTGAGTCTTGAGCCAAAAGGTGGCTCGCCAACCGGACAACCCACCGGGCCGGTCCTGTATCAAGGCGCGCTCGCCGCCCTCTGAAAGCACTGATGAGCTTTTGTGGCGAGGGGGCTTGTCGGATCGCCGCACCGTCCCGTTCGGCTGCGAAGCAGTCGCAAGATCTGCAAATGCGGTGTATCTGTCAGATCGCGTTGGCAAAATTTGGGGCCGCTTCGCTGCCCAACGGGGGCAAGCCCCCTCGCCACAGGGTTGTGTGTGAGGTCCAAAAAAAAATGGCGACCCGAAGGTCGCCGTTTTGTTTTGCGTGAAGGCTTACGCCGCGCTGAACAGTTTGTGCGGATCGATCACAAACTTCTTCGGCACGCCCGCATCAAACTCGCCGTAACCACGTGGCGCGTCATCCAGGCTGATGACTTCCACACCCACGATGTCGGCAATGTGAATGCGGTCCCACATGATCGCCTGCATCAACTGGCGGTTGTACTTCATCACTGGCGTCTGGCCGGTGTGGAAGCTGTGGGATTTGGCCCAGCCCAGACCAAAGCGGATGCTCAGGCTGCCCATTTTCGCGGCGGCATCCACCGCGCCCGGGTCTTCAGTCACGTAAAGGCCAGGGATACCGATTTTACCGGCGACACGAACCACGCCCATCAGCGAGTTGAGCACGGTGGCCGGAGCCTCGTGTTTCACGCCGTCATGGCCGTGACCGCGCGCTTCGAAGCCTACGGCGTCGACGGCGCAATCCACTTCCGGTTCGCCCAGCAGTGCAGCGATTTGTTCGTGCAGCGGCGTGTCCAGGGACAGGTCGGCGATTTCGAAGCCTTGCGCCTTGGCGTGTGCCAGGCGAACGGTGTTTACGTCACCGATGATCACCACCGCCGCGCCCAGCAGGCGAGCAGAAGCGGCTGCCGCCAGACCGACCGGACCGGCACCCGCGATGTACACGGTGCTGCCTGGGCCAACGCCAGCCGTCACTGCGCCGTGGTAACCGGTGGGCAGGATGTCGGAGAGGCAGGTCAGGTCGCGGATTTTTTCCATCGCACGATCGCGATCCGGCAGTTTCAGCAGGTTGAAGTCAGCGTACGGCACCATCGCGTATTCGGCCTGGCCGCCGGTCCAGTCGCCCATGTCGACGTAACCGTAAGCACCGCCGGGACGCGCCGGGTTGACGCTGAGGCAGACACCGGTGTGCATCTCTTTGCAGGAACGGCAGCGCCCGCAAGCAACGTTGAACGGTACGGACACCAGATCGCCGATTTGCAGGTTTTCGACGTCGCTGCCCTTCTCGATGACTTCGCCGGTGATCTCGTGGCCGAGCACCAGACCGGTCTGAGCAGTGGTACGGCCGCGCACCATGTGCTGGTCGGAACCACAGATGTTGGTGGAAACCACACGCAGGATGACAGCGTGGTTGATCTTCCTGCCGCGCGGGTCCTGCATTTTCGGATAGTCGATTTTCTGTATTTCGACTTTGCCATTGCCGAGATACACCACACCACGATTGCCAGACATGCTTTCACCTCGCTGTTGTTTTTATGTAGCGGTCGCGTCGCCATGGAGCGGCGGCGCGTTGATTGCTCGGGTTATTGCCTGTGTGTCTTGTGTTGTCTGTCAGGGCCTCTTCGCGAGCAAGCCCGCTCCCACATTGGATTTGTGCCGTTCACAAATTCTGTTTACGCCCACGATCAAATGTGGGAGCGGGCTTGCTCGCGAAAGCGATCTAAAGAACGACGGTTCTGTTCGCGTTCAAAAACACTCGCCTTTCAATGTGATAACCAACCGCCCGGGCCAGGGTCAGCCCTTCAATATCCCGCCCCTTGGCGATCAGGTCTTCCGGGTAATGACTGTGGTCCACTGCCTCCACGCCCTGGGCAATGATCGGTCCCTCGTCCAGGTCGTTGTTGATGTAATGCGCCGTGGCGCCGACCAGTTTCACGCCCTTGTTGTAGGCCTGGTGATACGGCTTGGCGCCCTTGAAACCGGGCAGCAGGGAGTGATGAATGTTGATCGCCTTGCCGTCGAGTTTGCGGCACAGCTCCGGCGACAGGACTTGCATGTAGCGCGCAAGAATCACCAGTTCGGCGCCGGACTCTTCGATCACCTGCCACACCTGACGCTCCTGCGACGGCTTGTCGTTGGGGTCCAGCGGGAAGTGGTAGTAGGGAATCTGGTGCCAGTCGGCCAGCGGCTTGAGGTCCGGGTGGTTGGAGACCACGGCGGCCACGTCCATCGACAATTGGCCGATGCGCTGGCGGTAAAGCAAGTCGTTGAGGCAGTGATCGGCCTTGGAGACCATGATCACCACTTTTGGCCGGTAGTTCGGCGCGGTCAGTTCGAAGACCATGCCGAAATGGGCACCGCGCTCTTCGAGACCGGCGCGGAAAACCTGCTCGTCGAAACCGTCAGGCTGACGGAATTCCACACGAATGAAGAAGCGGCCGGAGAGCCGGTCATCGAAGGAATGGTGCTCGGTGACGTAGCAGCCCTGCTCGAACAGAAAGCGGGTCACCGCGTCCACGGTGCCGAGGACGCTTGGGCAGTCGGCGGTCAGAATCCATGTGTCTGGGGCGCGGCTCATAGTGCGGTGACTCCTGTAACAAATTCCGTGGTCACAGAGAACTCTGTGGCGAGGGGGCTTGCCCCCGTTCGGCTGCGAAGCAGTCGTAAATCCAGCAAACGCGGTGTGTCAGTCAGACCGAGCAATCAGGAATTAGGGCCGCTGCGCGACCCAACGGGGCGGTGCGGCGTTCCGACAAGCCCCCTCGCCACAAAAGCTCCCTCGCCACAATTACGCCTGAACGCTCAGGCCGTATTCAGCCGCCGCATCCTGCAACCACAACCACCAGTAATCCGAGAAGCTACGGCGGATCAGCAGTTCCCAGGTGTCTTCGGCGGTATGGCGGATCACCAGTTGCGACTTGGCGAACACCGTGCCCACCGCCTTGCCCACCGGGAAGCTGTTGGGGTGCACGTCGTAGCTGGTGGATTTCATCAGCACCTGGCGCACGTTCGGGCCGCTCAGTTCGAGGATCTGCTGGCCGCCGCTGACGTTGGTGATTGCGATGTGCAGGTCACCCAGCGCTTCACGCAATTTTTGCTCGGCAGCGAATTCTTCACCGGTCGGCACGATCAGCAGCCACTCATCCGGCCCCATCCATTGCAGGCTGGTTTCGCCTTTGATGACGACGGTCAGCGCACCCGGCAATTCGATGCCGAGTGCCTTGTGAACGCCGGCGGCAAACGCAGCATCGTGGCCATCGCCACGAATGGTCAGGTGGCCGAGGAGTTTCTTCTCACGCACGATTACGCCGGCATTTTTGCGGCCCTTGCCCGCCAGGCTGGCGAGGTCGGCGTGATGCAGCGACGACTCGGCCTTGGCCCCGGTGGTTGGGCGTTGTTGGTAAACATTGGCTGCGGTCATAAAGCACCTTTCCTGAATTCTGTTGGTTCCTGTGGTGGCTGCACTGCCGTCATCGCCAGCAGGCTAGCTCCCACATTCAACCGCGTTCCCCTGTGGGAGCGAGCCTGCTCGCGAATAGCCGCCCGCCCACAGGACCCGAGGTCATTAAATGTTCTGGCGATCACCTTTCGGATCGAAGAACACCGAAGAAACAATTTCCGCCTCGATCACGCTGCCATCCGCCAGCGGTGCGAACACTCGCTCACCGATGCGCTTCAACCCGCCTTTCACCACGCCCATCGCAAACGAGTAGCCCAGGGAGTTGTGCAGGTAGCTGGAGGTCACGTGGCCGACCATGGTCATCGGGATCGCCTGCTTGGTGTTGAACACCAGTTGCGCACCTTCCGGCAGCCATTTGGTCGGGTCGATCGGCTTCAGGCCCACCAGTTGTTTGCGTTGATCACGCACGCAGTCTTCGCGGTTCATGCCACGCTGACCGATCCACGAGAACGGTTTGGTGCGCCCCACACACCAGCCCATGTTCAAGTCATCCGGAGTCATCGAGCCGTCAGTGTCCTGACCGACGATGATGAAACCCTTCTCGGCCCGCAGAATGTGCATCGTTTCTGTGCCATACGGAGTCAGGTTGTACTTCTTGCCGGCCTCGGCGATTTTCTCGAGCACGCCCATGGCGTAGTCGGCCTGCACGTTGACTTCGTACGACAGCTCACCGGTAAACGAAATCCGGAAAATCCGCGCTGGCACACCGCCGACCAGCGCTTCTTTCCAGGTCATGAACGGGAAGGCTTCGTTGCTCAGATCGGCGTCGGTCACTTCGCTGAGCAGCTTGCGGCTGTTCGGCCCGGACAGGGTCATGGTTGCCCAGTGATCCGTCACGGAGGTGAAGTACACCTTCAGCTCCGGCCATTCGGTCTGGTGGTAGATTTCCAGCCATTGCAGCACGCGTGCAGCGCCGCCGGTGGTGGTGGTCATCACGAAATGGTTGTCGGCCAGGCATGCCGTCACGCCGTCGTCGAACACCATGCCGTCTTCTTTGCACATCAGGCCGTAACGCGCCTTGCCCACATCGAGCTTGGTCCAGGCGTTGGTGTAGATGCGGTTGAGGAACTCGCGGGTGTCCGGGCCCTGGATATCGATCTTGCCCAGGGTCGACGCGTCCAGCAGGCCGACGCTGTCGCGCACGGCTTTGCATTCGCGTTTCACCGCGGCATGAATGTCTTCACCGCTTTTCGGGAAGTACCATGGACGTTTCCACTGACCGACATCTTCAAACTCGGCGCCGTTCTTCACGTGCCAGTGATGCAATGCGGTGTGACGGACCGGTTCGAAGATGTGCCCACAGTGACGACCGGCCACGGCGCCGAAGGTCACCGGCGTGTAGTTCGGGCGGAACATGGTGGTGCCCATCTGCGGGATGGTCACGTTCAGCGAACGGGCGGCAATGGCCAGGCCGTTGACGTTGCCGAGCTTGCCCTGGTCGGTACCGAAACCCAGCGCGGTGTAGCGCTTGACGTGCTCGACCGACTCGAAGCCTTCGCGGGTCGCCAGTTCGATGGCGGCGGCGGTAACGTCGTTTTGCAGGTCGACGAATTGCTTCGGCGCCCGGGCGGTAGCTTTTTCGTGCGGCACCTGGAACAGCGCCAGGGTTGGCTCTTCCAGACGGCTCAAGGCTTTAGGCAGTACGCCTTCGACCATTTGGAACCCGGCTTCGGCAGCGGCGCGAGCGCCCCCTTCAAAACCGTCGGCCAGGGAATCGCCGAGGCCGTAGACGCCGTTGATGCCACCGACGCACACGCGTTTTTGCGGTGCTTCGCCCGGTACGAAACCGAGGATGTCTTCACGCCAGATCGGCTTGCCGCCCAGGTGCGACGCCAGGTGAACCACCGGGCTGTAGCCGCCGGAACTGGCCACCAGGTCGCATTCGAGCCACTCGCCAGGACTGGTCACGGCGTGTGCTTTGACATCGATCGCGGCAACGCGAGCGGCGGTCACGTGCTTGCTGCCACGGGCCTCGATCACGGCGCTGCCAGTGAGGATTCGGATGCCTTTGGCGCGAGCTTCTTCAACCAGTGCACCACGCGGATTACTGCGGGCGTCGGCGATGGCCACCACTTGCAGGCTGGCGTCGAGCCAATCCAGAGCAACGCGGTAGGCGTGATCGTTGTTGGTCGACAGCACCAGTTTTTTGCCCGGTGCCACGCCGTAGCGGCGCACGTAAGTCGAGACTGCACCGGCGAGCATGTTGCCCGGCACGTCGTTGTTGCCGTAGACCAGTGGACGCTCGTGAGCGCCGGTCGCCAGCACGACACGTTTGGCGCGAACGCGGTGGATGCGCTGACGCACCTGGCCAATCGGAGCACGGTCGCCGAGGTGATCGGTCAGGCGCTCGTGAATGGTAAGGAAGTTATGGTCGTGGTAACCGTTGACCGTGGCGCGCGGCAACAGCAGCACGTCCGGGGTGTCTTTCAATTCGGCGATGACGCTGGCGATCCATTCGGCAGCAGGCTTGCCGTCGAGGCTTTCGCGGGAGTCGAGCAGGCTGCCGCCGAACTCTTCCTGTTCATCGGCGAGGATCACACGGGCACCGCTGCGCGCGGCGGCGAGTGCAGCGGCCAGGCCAGCAGGGCCACCGCCGACGATCAGCACGTCGCAGTGCTGGTTCATGTAGTCGTAGGTGTCCGGATCGTTCTCGGTCGGCGAGCGGCCTAAACCTGCGGCCTTGCGAATGTACTTCTCGTAGGTCATCCAGAACGATTGCGGGTACATGAAGGTTTTGTAGTAGAAGCCCGGTGGCATCAGCTTGCCGCCGACCTTGCCGAGAATCCCCATCATGTCGTTGTTCACGCTTGGCCAGCCGTTGGTGCTGGTGGCGACCAGGCCTTGGTACAGCGCTTGTTGCGTGGCGCGTACGTTCGGGATCTGCGTGGCTTCGGTCGCGCCGATCTGCAGCACGGCGTTCGGCTCTTCAGCGCCCGCAGCGAAGATGCCGCGCGGACGGGAATACTTGAAGCTGCGACCGATGATGTCGACACCGTTGGCCAGCAGTGCTGCGGCCAGCGAGTCGCCTTCAAAGCCTTTGTAGCTCTGGCCGTTGAAGGTGAAGTTCAGCACTTTGTTGCGGTCGATCCGTCCACCGTTGGACAGGCGATTGATCTGGCTCATACCTTAGCTCCCAGAGCCTGCGCGGCCGCTTTCGGACTTTCAGTCTTGTCGGTGAACTGCGGCTTGGTGCCGATCTTGTAGGTCTCGAGAATCTCGTAGGTCACGGTGTCGCGGGTGACGTTGAAGTACTGACGGCAACCGGCAACGTGGTCCCACAACTCGTGGTGCAGACCGCGAGGGTTATCGCGGAAGAACATGTAGTCGCCCCACTCCTCGTCGGTGCAGGTAGTCGGGTCCAGTGGACGCGGGATGTGCGCCTGGCCGGATGCGTGGAATTCCTCTTCGGAGCGCAGTTCGCCGCAGTGAGGACAGAAGATATGCAACATGGGGATTTCTCCTGTTAGTGGGCAACCGCAGCAGCGCCGTGTTCATCGATCAACGCACCGTTGTGGAAACGGTCGATGGAGAAAGGTGCAGCCAATGGGTGCATTTCACCCTTGGCCAGACTCGCGGCAAACACGTTGCCCGAGCCAGGTGTCGCCTTGAAGCCGCCGGTGCCCCAACCGCAGTTGAAGAACATGTTTGGTACCGGGGTTTTCGAGATGATCGGGCATGCATCCGGCGTGGTGTCGACGATGCCGCCCCACTGCCGGTTCATGCGTACGCGGGACAGCACCGGGAACATCTCGACGATGGCCTGGATGGTGTGCTCGATCACCGGGTACGAACCACGCTGGCCGTAGCCGTTGTAGCCGTCGATACCGGCGCCGATCACCAGGTCGCCCTTGTCGGACTGGCTGATGTAACCGTGTACGGCGTTGGACATGATCACGCTGTCGATAATCGGCTTGATCGGCTCGGACACCAGCGCTTGCAGCGGATGGGATTCGATCGGCAGGCGGAAACCGGCGAGCTTGGCCATGTGCCCGGAGTTACCGGCGGTCACGACACCGACGCGCTTGGCGCCGATGAAGCCCTTGTTGGTTTCGACGCCGATGCACACGCCGTTTTCCTTGCGGAAACCGATCACTTCGGTCTGCTGGATCAGGTCCACGCCCAAGGCGTCAGCGGCACGGGCAAAGCCCCAGGCCACGGCATCGTGACGAGCCACGCCGCCGCGACGCTGAACGGTTGCGCCCATCACCGGGTAGCGGGTGTTTTTCGAGCAGTCGAGGTACGGAATCTCGTCGGCCACTTGTTTGGCATCGAGCAGTTCGCCGTCCACGCCGTTGAGGCGGTTGGCGCTGACCCGACGCTCGGAATCACGAATGTCCTGCAGGGTGTGGCACAGGTTGTAAACGCCACGCTGGGAGAACATCACGTTGTAGTTCAGGTCCTGGGACAGGCCTTCCCACAGTTTCATCGCGTGTTCGTACAGGTGCGCCGATTCGTCCCACAGGTAGTTGGAGCGAACGATGGTGGTGTTGCGCGCGGTGTTACCGCCGCCCAGCCAGCCCTTTTCGACCACGGCCACGTTGGTGATGCCGTGTTCCTTGGCGAGGTAGTAGGCGGTCGCCAGACCATGCCCGCCACCGCCGACGATGACCACGTCATAGACCTTTTTAGGGGTCGGCGTGCGCCACATTTTCTGCCAGTTTTCGTGATGGCTGAGGGAGTGTTTGAAGAGGCCGAAGCCCGAGTAGCGTTGCATAGTCATTTACTCCAAAACCGCGCTCAGCGATAAACCGGGAAGTCCGCGCACAGGGCCGATACTTGCTGCGCGACATTGGCTTCGACATCGGCATCGCCGAGGTTGTCGAGGATGTCGCAGATCCAGCCGGCCAGCGTGACGCACTGGGTCACCTTGAAGCCGCGCGTGGTCACCGCCGGGGTGCCGATGCGCAGGCCGGAGGTCACGAACGGCGACTGTGGATCGTTCGGGACAGCGTTCTTGTTCACGGTGATGTGGGCGCGACCGAGGGCTGCATCCGCGTCTTTGCCGGTCAGGCCCTGACGGATCAGGCTGACCAGGAACAGATGGTTATCGGTACCGCCGGACACTACATCGTAGCCGCGTTTGATAAACACGCCGGCCATGGCCTGGGCGTTGTCGATCACTTGTTGTTGATAAGCCTTGAAGCCCGGCTCCAGCGCTTCCTTGAAGCACACCGCTTTACCCGCGATCACGTGCATCAGCGGGCCGCCCTGGGCACCCGGGAAAACGGCCGCGTTGAGCTTCTTCTCGATTTCTTCGTTGGACTTGGCCAGGATCAGGCCGCCACGTGGACCGCGCAGGGTCTTGTGCGTGGTGGTGGTCACCACGTCAGCGTACGGCAGCGGGTTCGGGTACAGACCGGCAGCGACCAGACCGGCGACGTGCGCCATGTCGACGAACAGCAGGGCACCGACTTTGTCGGCGATCTGACGGAAGCGTGGGAAGTCGAGGGTCTTGGAGTAAGCCGAGAAGCCTGCAACGATCATCTTCGGCTTGCACTCGACGGCCAGACGCTCGACTTCGTCGTAATCGATCAACCCGGTTTTGGTGTCGATGCCGTACTGCACGGCGTTGTACAGCTTGCCCGAGGACGACACTTTGGCGCCGTGGGTCAGGTGACCACCGTGGGCCAGGCTCATGCCGAGGATGGTGTCGCCCGGCTGGATCAGGGCCAGGTACACAGCGCTATTGGCCGAAGAGCCGGAGTGCGGCTGGACGTTGGCGTAGTCGGCACCGAACAGTTGCTTGGCGCGCTCGATGGCCAGGGCTTCGACCTTGTCGACGTGCTCGCAGCCACCGTAGTAGCGCTTGCCCGGATAGCCTTCGGCGTATTTGTTGGTCAGGCCACTGCCTTGCGCTTCCATGACGCGTTTGCTGGTGTAGTTCTCTGACGCGATCAGCTCGATGTGATCTTCCTGACGTTGCTCTTCGGCATTCATCGCCGCCAGCAGTGCATCGTCGTAACCCTGGATCTGGTCTTGCTTGCTGAACATCGCGTCTCTCCCAGCGGCATCTATGCGCCATTCGTCTCGGTAAGGCACCGGTGTTTCGACAGTGCCCTTTGGATGCGATGGTATGACCGGCGCAGACAGGCCAAATGCCTACGGACGCCACGCAAAGGTGCGTTTACGACATGAGCCGAAATGCCTGACCGGACACGACCCCCGAGCCACTCGGGATCCCTGTGGGAGCGGGCTTGCTCGCGAAGAGGGTGTATCAGGCAACATTGATGTCGCCTGACACACCCTCTTCGCGAGCAAGCCCGCTCCCACAGGGGTTAGGTTGCGATCTGGCGGACAAGTAACAGCAGGAAAAAATGCAGCGGATACAGGGCATACGCCCAGCGCCGCATCGCTGGTGGATGAATGCCTTGGGCATGTCGCAAAAGCAGCATTCCCAGCAATGGCGCAATCAGACAAGCGGCAATGCCCGGAACAGCAGCACTGTTGCCCAGCTTCGCGGCTTGAATCAGCACCCGCCATTCATTGGCCGCCAGGCACACCAGCCCCGGCAGCAGCGCGAAATACCAGGGACGCCGGATCACCAGCAACATCGCCAGCGGCAACAACACCCCGAAAAAACCAAACATCAGTCGCTCCGGGAACACGGCTGCCAGCGTCAGAGCGGCGACCGCCAGCAGTCGCGATTGCAGCGTCGGGTGCTGCCAGCCCCGCGCCACCAACAGCCCAAGCGCCAACGTAGGCAACACGTTCAACGTGTCGGGATCAGGAATGTACAGCCTGTAAGGGATCTCGCTGATGGCACTGAACAGCAGCAACCAACCCAGATACCGCCACTGATGTGTCACTTCCCATGTACGGGAAACATTCACTGCCATCGCCAGACAGAACCACGGAAACGCCAGCCGTCCTGGCACATACAGCAGATCGACGGAATAACCGACATATCGCAGGTGATCGAGCACCATGCTCAGCAGCGCCAGCCACTTGAGCAGATCCAGTGCCCCATCCCGTTGAGTCATGTGCATAATTGCCCGTCGTCTTTGTATTTTTCTGTCAGACGCATCGCGTGTGCTCCCCGGATGATCTTCGGTAAAGTGCGCACCATCATTGACCACGAGTCGCTTCACCATAGGCGTCTCGACCACGGAAAGCAGGGCCATGACCGACAAGAGCCAACAATTCGCCAGCGACAACTATTCCGGTATCTGCCCTGAAGCCTGGGCCGCCATGGAACAGGCCAACCACGGCCACCAGCGCGCTTATGGCGACGATGAATGGACCGCTCGCGCGTCCGACGATTTCCGCAAATTGTTCGAAACCGACTGCGAAGTGTTCTTTGCCTTCAACGGCACCGCCGCCAACTCGCTGGCCCTGTCGTCGCTGTGCCAGAGTTACCACAGCGTGATCTGCTCGGAAACCGCCCACGTCGAAACCGACGAATGCGGCGCACCTGAATTCTTCTCCAACGGTTCCAAACTGCTGATCGCCCGCACTGAAAACGGCAAGCTGACCCCGGAATCGATCCGCGAAGTCGCCCTCAAGCGCCAGGACATCCACTACCCGAAACCGCGCGTCGTAACCCTGACCCAGGCCACCGAAGTCGGCAGCGTCTACACCCCGGAAGAAATCCGCGCCATCAGCGCCACCTGCAAAGAGCTGGGCCTGAACCTGCACATGGACGGCGCGCGGTTCTCCAATGCGTGCGCGTTCCTCGGTTGCTCCCCGGCAGACCTGACCTGGAAGGCCGGTGTAGACGTGTTGTGCTTCGGCGGTACGAAAAACGGCATGGCGGTCGGCGAGGCGATTCTGTTCTTCAACCACAAGCTGGCTGAAGACTTCGACTACCGCTGCAAACAGGCCGGTCAACTGGCCTCGAAGATGCGCTTTCTGTCGGCGCCATGGGTCGGGATTCTGGAAAACGATGCTTGGCTCAAATACGCCCGCCACGCCAACCGCTGCGCGCAGTTGCTGGCCGAACTGGTGAGCGACATTCCGGGCGTGGAACTGATGTTCCCGGTGCAGGCCAACGGCGTGTTCCTGCAACTCTCGGAACCAGCCATCGCCGCACTGACCGCCAAGGGCTGGCGCTTCTACACCTTCATCGGCAACGGCGGCGCACGCTTCATGTGCTCGTGGGACACCGAAGAAGAACGCGTACGCGAACTCGCCGCCGACATCCGCGAAGTCATGTCCCGCTAAGCAGCAATCCGATCCCCTGTGGCGAGGGGGCTTGTCGGAACGCCGCATCGCCCCGTTGGGCGGCGAAGCGGCCCCAAATACTGAGAATGCGGTCTATCAGGCAGACCGCATTGGCTGGTTTACGACGGCTCCGCCGCCGAACGGGGGCAAGCCCCCTCGCCACAAAAGCTCCTCGCAAGCAGTTCCTTCCCGCCTACCTGGTCTACATTGTGTGCGAGCGGTTTAGTCCGCTCTCATAACAATAATCAGGAGCGCACGCATGTCCTTGAAAGGCAAAACCCTGTTCATCACTGGCGCCAGCCGCGGGATCGGCCGTGAGATCGCGCTGCGCGCAGCGCGTGAGGGGGCCAACATTGTGATTGCGGCCAAAAGCGCCGAGCCGCACCCGAAGTTGCCGGGTACGATTTTCAGCGTGGCGCAGGAAGTTGAGGCGGCAGGCGGCAAGGCGCTGGCCTTGCAGGTGGATGTGCGTGACGAAGACGCGGTACGTAATGCGTTGGCCCAGGCCAACGAACATTTCGGCGCCATCGATGCGCTGATCAACAACGCCGGCGCCATCAAGCTGACCGGGGTGCAACACATCGAACTCAAGCGCTTCGACCTGATGCACCAGATCAACACCCGCGCCGTGTTGCTGTGCAGCCAGGCTGCCCTGCCCTATCTGAAAAAAACCGGCGGGCACATTCTCAACCTGTCGCCGCCGCTCAATCTGGCGACCCAATGGTTTGCCCAATACAGCCCCTACACCGTGACCAAATACGGCATGAGCATGCTGACGATTGGCATGAGCGAGGAATTCAAGAATTACGGCATCAGCGTCAATTCGCTGTGGCCTCAAACCATGATCGCCACCGCCGCCATTGAGTTTCAGCTTGGCTCACGGGAATCGTTCAAGCATGCGCGCACACCCGACATCATGGCCGATGCCGCCCACGTCATTCTGGACAGCAGCGGTCGCAGCATCACCGGGCGATTGCTGATTGATGAGGAGATTCTGCGGGAGCATGGCGTGACCGAATTCGATCACTATCGCTTCGAGCCCGGCACCAACGACAAGCTGATGCCCGACCTGTTTATCGACTGAAACACAAACCTTGTGGGAGATTCTATGTTTGGGGGGAACCCCCAAACATAGAATTTGGGCTGTATTCACTTTGA
>NZ_MOBK01000272.1 GCF_003732265.1 Pseudomonas brassicacearum | reverse complement strand
CGTTTGTTCATGAGTGCGGGGTGTAGGATGCGCGATCGACTGTTGGCTGCGGAAAAAGTGAAGGCCATCGATTGGCGTGACGGCGCGCTGCACCTGCTGGATCAGCGTATTTTGCCGTTCGAGGAAACCTGGATCGCCTACACCAGCGCCGCTGGCGTGGCAGAAGCGATTCGCTCGATGGTGGTGCGCGGTGCGCCGGCCATTGGCATCAGTGCGGCCTATGGCATCGTCCTCGCGGCGCGTGCGCGGATCGCTGAAGGTGGCGATTGGTACGCGGCGCTGGAAGAGGATTTCGCCTTGTTGGCGGATTCTCGTCCGACAGCGGTCAATCTTTTCTGGGCCCTGGGGCGCATGCACGATCGCCTCGACCGCCTGAAGGAAAACGCCGATCCGCTGGCGGCGCTCGAAGCCGAAGCCATCGCCATTCACGAAAGCGACCGCGAAGCCAACCTGACCATGGCCCAGCTCGGCGTTGATCTGATCCGCAAGCATCAGGGCAATGCCC
>NZ_MOBK01000271.1 GCF_003732265.1 Pseudomonas brassicacearum | reverse complement strand
GATTCCCACCTTGTCCGACGTACAGGCGTTTAAAGCACCATGAAAAAAACACCGCTGCTCAATAGCGCGTTGTCGCGGCTGATTGCCTCGCTGGGTCATGGCGACATGGTCGGGATCGGCGATGCCGGACTGCCGGTCCCGCCAGGTGTCGAACTGGTCGATCTGGCGCTGACCCAGGTCGTTCCGGACTTCATCAGTACCTTGAAGGTTGTACTGAGCGAAATGCAGGCCGAAAGCCATGTGCTGGCCCGCGAGATCCTCGACAAGCAGCCGCCGGCATTGAGTGTTCTGGACGAGTTGAGCGTTGAAGGCGCGCTGGGTTCGCGCGAGTTGCTCAGCCACGACCAGTTCAAGATCCTCAGCCGTCAGGCGCGGGCGATTGTTCGTACAG
>NZ_MOBK01000270.1 GCF_003732265.1 Pseudomonas brassicacearum | reverse complement strand
CTGCTCGATGTCTTCATTGCGTGGGCCGATCTTGGCCAGGGTCCAGGATTCGCGCTGCTACTGCGACTGGGCCTTGGCCACTTGCAAGCGGGCGGCTGCCTGGTCCAGGCGTTGCTGGCTGACGCCCTTGCCCTGGGTGTCGTCGGCGATCCTGCGCAGGCGCTGCATGTGCAGTTGAGCCAGCTGCATTTGCGCCTGGGCGGCCTCAAAACGTGCCTTTGACTGCTCGACCTCTTGAGGCCGTGTGCCATTTTTCAAGCGCAGCAGCGCCTGTTCCTGGGCGCCGATCCTGGCCTTGGAGCGATTTATTTCCAGGCGCAGTGTGCGTGTGTCGAGTTCCGCCAGGACCTGGCCTGGCTGCACCAGGTCGCCCTCTTCGGCATACAGCGCGGCGATTCGCTCACTGCC
>NZ_MOBK01000269.1 GCF_003732265.1 Pseudomonas brassicacearum | reverse complement strand
GATCTTTCGCCAGGCGCGCTTTCAGATCGGCGGCATCCGGCAGATCACGCGCCAGGCCAAGGAATTTGATCTGCGCCTTGGCGCCGGCCAGTGCGGCTTTGTGTTCGTCGCTCTTGACTGCATCCAGTACGGTTTGCGCTTCATCCAGTTCGCCACGTTCGGTCAGGCAACGCGCGTAGAGAATCAGCGCCTTGGCGTTGCTGTTGTCTTCAGTGAGCATCACCACCAGCGCCGCTTCGGCGTCAGCGTAACGACCGTCATCGAACAATGCCTGAGCCTGCTCGAACGGATCGGCGGCGGCCGGTGGTGGCATTTGCACATGCGGCTCAAGCAGGGCGCGGACGGCGGACTCTGGTTGTGCACCGGCAAAACCGTCGACCGGTTGACCGTCCTTGAACAGCACTACGGTCGGCAGGCTGCGGATGCCGAAGCGGGCGACGATGTCCTGCTCGATGTCGCAGTTGACCTTGGCCAGCAGTAGTTCGCCCTGATAACTCTCGGCAATGCCTTGCAGCATCGGCATCAACGCCTTGCACGGCGCACACCATTCGGCCCAGAAATCCACCAGCACCGGTTTGTTGAAAGAGGCCTCGATTACCGACTGGTCGAAATCGGCCGTCGTGGCGTCG
>NZ_MOBK01000268.1 GCF_003732265.1 Pseudomonas brassicacearum | reverse complement strand
AAGGTGCAATTCGTGCAAACCTTCCTGGTTGCGCAAACGGGCGTTGATGATGTGCATCAGGCGAATCCTTTTTTATAGGTCTTGTAGTGGCGCGGTCGCGCTGCGAGCGCCGAGCACGCCGGTAACGATGACATACGTTAGCGCGGCAGCGGCGATCCCTACCAGCGGCGCAACCCACGGCGAGTTGAACGCGGCGACGGTGCCGACCGCATAGGCCCCGAGTCCCGGCCAGTTGAACGCCGGCAACCGTGCGTCGGCCAGACGCGGATAGTGCCCGCGCCAGCGGTAGAAAAAGTCCGCCATGATCACTCCGCCAATCGGCGGAATCACCGTGCCGAGCAGAATCAGGTACGGCACCAGCATGTCGTACATACCGAGCAAGGCGAGCAGGGTGCCGATCACTGCGCCGGCGAGGGTCACGGTTTTGCGTCGGCCGGTGCGCAGCAGGTTGCAGCCGGCGACGGCGAAGTTGTAGATGGTGTTGTCTTGGGTGCTCCAG
>NZ_MOBK01000267.1 GCF_003732265.1 Pseudomonas brassicacearum | reverse complement strand
GTTTCGACCTCGAACTGGTCAGCGAAAACCCTGATCTGGACCTCGAACAACTGCTGCACAAGCAGGCGTTTCTCGCATTCGATCCACAAGGCTCGGGCATCCACGGCAAGATCTATCGCGTCGCCCAAGGCGATGCCGGCAAGCGCCTGACTCGCTACAAAGTGTCGATGGTGCCGCAACTCCAATACCTGCATCACCGCACCAACCAGCGCATCTACCAGCAGATGTCGGCGCCGAAAATCATCGCGCTGATCCTTGAAGAGCACGGCATCAAGGGTAACGCGTATAGTTTCCAGCTGAGTCAGCCATGCCCGGATCGCGACTATTGCGTGCAGTACGACGAGACCGACCTGCACTTCGTCCAGCGCCTGTGCGAAGAGGAAGGTATTCACTACCACTTCCAGCACAGCGAAAAGGCCCACCTGCTGGTGTTTGGCGCCGACCAGACCGTGTTCCCCGACCTCGGCCAGCCAACTGCCTACGTGCAGGGCAGCGGCATGGTCGCCGAAGAGCCGGTAATCAAAGGCTTCAAGCTAC
>NZ_MOBK01000266.1 GCF_003732265.1 Pseudomonas brassicacearum | reverse complement strand
GTGGCGGCCTCGGTGGTACTGGCCTGCTGCAAACCGTCGGCGGTGCCGTGGTCAACGTCGGCGCAGGGCTGAATACCGGCAATACCAATGGCGTCGTCAGCGCCGGCGGCGTTACCGCTACCGGCCTCGGCAATACCGTCGCTTCGCTCAACACCGTACTCGGCGGATCGGGCACCCCGATCACCGCGACAACCTCACCTCTGGCCACGGTTGGCGCCACCTTGGGCACGAGTGTGAATCCGGTCACCAGCGCTGTGACCAACGTGACCCAACAAGTCGGCGCAGCGACCGGTATCGGATCACCCGTCGCAAGCCTCACCGGCCAGGTTGGCGGTGCGGTCAGCAGTATCGGCACCACCATTGCCGCGACCAACAACCCGGTCACCACGGCGGTCGGTGGACTGGTCAACAACGTCGGCGGTACCGTCGCCGCCGTCGGTGGTCTGGTCAACGGCGGTACCAGCGGGGGTACCAGCGGAGGTACGACCGGTGGCGGTCTGGGCGGTGTACTCGGCGGTCTGACCGGCGCCT
>NZ_MOBK01000265.1 GCF_003732265.1 Pseudomonas brassicacearum | reverse complement strand
CACTTCCCACGTCAGAAAATACCGCGCCGCCTGCAGCTTGCCCTTATAGAAGTCAGCATCCGCTGCATTCCCTTTGGCCAACCCTTCCTCGGCACGAATCGCCTGCTCCAGCCAGCGCCAGCCAATAACCGCGTGGCCGAACACCTTCAGGTACAACGCCGAGTTCGCCAGACTGCTATTGACCTTGCCTTGTGCCAGGTCGGTCAGCAAACCAATGGTCACCGTTTGCAGGCGCGCCACCAGTTTCTCCAGTGGCTCACGCAATGCAGTCAGCGAGTCGTACGCTGTCGCGCGTTCAGCGGTGTTGGCAATCAGGCGAATCAATTGCTTCAGCCCGGCACCACCGTTCTGCGCCAATTTACGCCCGAGCAAATCCAGCGACTGAATGCCGTGAGTGCCTTCGTGGATCGGGTTCAAGCGGTTGTCGCGGTAATACTGCTCAACCGGATACTCACGGGTATAACCGTGACCGCCGAGGATCTGGATCGCCAGTTCGTTGGCCTTCAGGCAGAACTCCGACGGCCAGGATTTGACGATCGGCGTCAGCAGATCCAGCAGTTCATGAGCCTGTTTGCGTTCGGCTTCGG
>NZ_MOBK01000264.1 GCF_003732265.1 Pseudomonas brassicacearum | reverse complement strand
GCCTGGATTTTGCTTTGGTAGCGTTTGATCACGCGGTTGAGCAGCGCCAGAACAATCAGCGTCACCAACAGGCAGATCAGCAGATTCAGGTACAGCGACTGACGGATTTCACTCAGCGCGCCGTCTTCGCGTTTATCGACAAACAGGTACCAGTTCAGCTCCGGGATAAACCGCACGTTGAGGAAATGCCCCTGACCGTGGGCAGAATATTCGTAGCTGCCGCTGTGCGGTTTCGGCAACTGGCTGACCAGACTTTTCAGGGTTCTTTTGATTTTCTATATTGGAAATCGAACATGAATGTTCATTTGCGAAAATGGTAGCCCATAAAGACGCGCGCAGCCAGTCGCATTCGATTGAAAAAACTCATCGAAGGGCGGCTAAAAGAAAATTTTCGAACATTAAATGCGCGCAAGGGCGCAGAAGACGTGTTGTTTGATCGATTGTTTTCGTCGGATCGCCGCCCGGAGCAGGCTCGCTCCCACAGTGGGTGGAAGACTCACAAATCTTGTGATTGGCTCGTATCTCTGTGGGAGCGAGCCTGCTCGCGAAGGCGTCAGTACAGACAATGAAGAGAAGGGTAGTTAAACGACC
>NZ_MOBK01000263.1 GCF_003732265.1 Pseudomonas brassicacearum | reverse complement strand
TTGAAACTCGGCGCGTTCCTTATGGCCACCGGGCACCACGTGGCGGCGTGGCGTCATCCGGATGTACCGGCGAATGCGGGTCTGGATTTCGCCCATTACAAGCGGCTGGCGCAAATTGCCGAGGCGGCGAAGTTCGATGCGTTGTTTGTCGCTGACAGCGTCGCCGCGCCGACTCAGGACATCGCCAGCCGCATGGCGCGCTCCGATCCCTTTGAACCGCTGACCTTACTCTCGGCGCTGAGTGCGGTGACCGAGCACATCGGCCTGATCGCCACGGCGACCACCAGTTACAACGAGCCGTATCACGTGGCGCGCAAATTCGCTTCGCTCGATCACCTCTCGGGTGGGCGCGCGGGGTGGAATCTGGTGACCTCGGACAACGCCGCTGAGGCGCTGAATTTCGGGCGAGACGAACACATCGGTCACGCCGAACGCTACAGCCGCGCTCGGGAATTTCATCAGGTGGTCACCGGGCTTTGGGACAGTTGGGAGGACGATGC
>NZ_MOBK01000028.1 GCF_003732265.1 Pseudomonas brassicacearum | reverse complement strand
CGGCGATGACCGAAATCACCGACTACCTCGGCCTCGGTCGCTATGAAGATTGGGACGAAGAGCAGCGCATCAGCTTCCTGACCCGTGAACTGAGCAATCGCCGACCACTGCTGCCGGCACATTTCAAACCGTCCGCCGACACCGCCGAAGTGCTCAACACCTGCAAGGAAATCGCCGCGGCACCGGGCGCTTCGCTCGGCTCCTACGTGATTTCCATGGCCGGCGCTGCTTCCGATGTGCTCGCCGTGCAACTGCTGCTCAAAGAGTCCGGCGTGTTGCGGCCGATGCGCGTGGTGCCGCTGTTCGAAACCCTCGCTGACCTCGATAACGCCGGGCCGGTGATGGAGCGGCTGTTACTGTTGCCGGGATATCGCGCACGGCTGCAAGGCCCGCAGGAAGTGATGATCGGCTACTCCGACTCGGCCAAGGACGCCGGCACCACGGCGGCCGCGTGGGCGCAATATCGCGCGCAGGAACGCTTGGTGGAGATCTGCAGCGAGCAGCAAGTCGAACTAC
>NZ_MOBK01000262.1 GCF_003732265.1 Pseudomonas brassicacearum | reverse complement strand
GCGATGTCCGTTTCGAAGTGACAGGTCAGCCCTACCGAGTCGGCATCTGCCACTGCCTCGACTGCCGCAAGCGCCATGGCGCGCTGTTCGGCAACTCGGCAATATTTCCCGAGGATGCGTTAAAGGTCACCGGCGAAATCCGCGACTACAACGGGCGCTTTTTCTGCCCGCGCTGCGGCTCTCCGGTGTTCACGCGTTTGGCAGATGAAGTAGAGGTCAACGTCGGATCGCTTGATGAACCGAACCAGTGCAAACCTACTTACGAACTCTGGACTATTCACCGCGAGTCTTGGCTACCGTCGCTGCCACTGGCTCACCACTACGAGCGTGATCGCGAGAGTACAAGTCGCACAGAAGAATAATGGACGTGAGCCCCATCACATCCCCTTGTGGGAGCGAGCCTGCTCGCGAAAGCGGTGGGTCATTCAGCTCAAGTTCAACTGACAGATTGCTTTCGCGAGCAGGCTAGCTCCCACAGGGGAAGTGTATGGCTGCTGCTTAACTCAGCTGCGAATAAACGCCAAC
>NZ_MOBK01000261.1 GCF_003732265.1 Pseudomonas brassicacearum | reverse complement strand
CACCTTGAAGCAGGGTTCCGATGACCCTCATTGGCTTTTTCTTACCGGCGACAAGGCGCAGATGGACCTGGTATTGAGCCGCATCGGCCAGATCGTGCCGACTCCCGAGCAGCACTCCACGCAGTTGATCGTCGGCGATGTCGCCAATAAACGCTGGAGCAAGATCCGCCCCGACGCCCCGGCCGCCGCCATTGCCCAGCGCTTGCAGTTGCTGACAATGCCCGTGGCTGGCCGCTGAGTCCGCGCCATGAAACGCTGCCGCGTACTCGCCCTGATCCTGCTC
>NZ_MOBK01000260.1 GCF_003732265.1 Pseudomonas brassicacearum | reverse complement strand
TGCTGCCCGCCGTCACCCTGACGGCGCAGATAGGCTCGGGGGCCAACCAGTTCGACGACTTGATCCGCAGCCCCTTCTACAACCTGACTGCCGGACTGCTCGCGCCGGTCTTCAACAACGGCCGCCTGAGCGCTGAGCGCGACAAGGCCACGGCGCGTCAGGAGGAACTGCTGCAGAGCTATCGCGGCGCGATCATCAACGGTTTTGCCGACGTCGAAAAAGCCCTCAACAGCATTCGCGGCCTCGATGAACAACGCCAGTGGCAGAGCGAAGAACTGAATCAGGCGCAGACCGCGTTCAACATTGCCCAAAGCCGCTATCAGGCGGGCGCCGAAGATCTGCTGACCGTGCTGGAAACCCAACGCACACTGTATGCGGCGCAGGATTTTAATGTGCAACTGCGGCTGTCGCGGGTGCAGGCGAGCATCGCGCTGTACAAGGCGCTTGGGGGTGGGTGGCAGGCTTTGTAATTGCGCAGCCTGTCAGGCCGTTTTCGCGCTCAGGCTCGCTCCCCCATTTGACCGAGTTCCTTCACTAGGAATGAGATCCAGTGTGGGAGCGAGCCTGCTCG
>NZ_MOBK01000259.1 GCF_003732265.1 Pseudomonas brassicacearum | reverse complement strand
GCCCGCCCGGTGATTGCGCCGAACCACACCGCGATGGGCGATTACATCGACGAACGCGTCGCTTTCATCGTCAAGTCCAGCCGCGAGCCGACCATCTGGCCGGAGGACGTGCGCATCCTCTATCGCACGCTGCGCCATCGTCCCGACTGGGGATCGTTGAAAACCGCCTACGAGGACAGCTACGCCATGGCCAAAAACCATCCACAGGCTTACCTGGCGATGGCCGCTGCCGCTGCTGAGCGGATGCGTGAA
>NZ_MOBK01000258.1 GCF_003732265.1 Pseudomonas brassicacearum | reverse complement strand
AAAAAGCCGAGCTGCTGGCGGAGTTGTTCTCGGACCTGGGGCCGGTGTCGGCCAGCGGTTTCGATTGGCTGAAGGAATCGGTGGACCGGATCATCAACGCAACATCGGCGGGCCTGTCCGGTGATGTGCCGCCGATTGCCGTCAGCTTGATCGAGCCGGGCAAGACCGTTTGCTACGACATGATGTATGGCAAGGAACCGACTTCGTTCTGTCGCTGGGCCACGGAACATGGCGCGGCGTTGTCGATGGATGGTTTGGGCATGCTCGCGGAGCAGGCGGCGGAAGCGTTTTTCCTGTGGC
>NZ_MOBK01000257.1:601-879 GCF_003732265.1 Pseudomonas brassicacearum | reverse complement strand
GGGCCATTTCCGCCCATTTCTGCGATGACGACTCGCGTCGCTCGGCGAGGTTCTTGTCGAGGATCCCGGTCGCGTCACGCGAATCGTTTTTGAGCTGGCTGTACAGCGCCTTGTTCTGCATGTAGGCCGACAGTGCGGCCTTGACCTGCATGTCGGCGAACAGGTCGCCGGTGCGCAGGGATTCTTCCAGCGAGGCCATCATGGCCTTGGCCTTATCCGGATTGGCTTCCTTGCTGATTTTTGACGTCGCTTCGGCCATAGCCGCCGCACGCTTTGGA
>NZ_MOBK01000257.1:0-510 GCF_003732265.1 Pseudomonas brassicacearum | reverse complement strand
AATCAATTCCGGCTTTTTCGTAAGCCTTGACCGTATCGGTCGAACCGATTTTGCCCATCCAGTTTTTCAGGTTGTTGGCCGCTTCGTCCGAACTGCCGGCCTGTTTCATTTGCACCTGCAGCATGGCACCCAGTTGGGTCACCGCATCCAATCCGGTAATGCCGTTGCTGGCCATGTTGGCCAGCATTTCCGGGAACCACTTGGCCATGTCGGCCGCTTCAAAGCTGCCCGCCTGCCCTTGGTAGGCGATCGCCTCCAGCGCCTGCTGCATCTGCTTGGGGTCGGTGATCTTGGCGTTCTGCCCCAGGGCGTTGATCATCTTCGCCGTGTCGACACCGCTGGATCCCTGCCCCACGACAAACTTGGCCGCGACAGGCGCGTACTCCAGCGCCTTGCTCAGATCCATACCGGCGCCGACCAACTGATTGACCACGTCGGCCACATCGTTGCGCGCCATGCCGGTGTCGCGTGAAGTGTCGATGATCTTGCGCGACATCTCCTGTTCTTGCG
>NZ_MOBK01000256.1 GCF_003732265.1 Pseudomonas brassicacearum | reverse complement strand
CGCGGTCGGATAACGGACGTGGCCGATACCCATGTGGCCGACCAGACGCTGCATGTGACGCTGCTGAAACACGTCACGCACTAGGCCATTGTCCTTGCGCAGGAACAACCGGCCATCATGGCTGGTCACGATACCGGCAGCGTCCTGGCCGCGGTGCTGGAGCACGGTTAGCGCGTCATACAGCGCCTGATTGACGTTCGACTTACCTACGATACCGACGATGCCACACATGCGACGCAACCCCTACTTAATGGATCTGAACTGAACAACACTCACTGAGGCGTTTTCGCCGACGGCAAGAGTTGCTCCTTGAACGGAAT
>NZ_MOBK01000255.1 GCF_003732265.1 Pseudomonas brassicacearum | reverse complement strand
GCTTGTCAGCATTCTGGATGCGGCCTATTGTTTTCGTCAGCTCGGTGAGGGACGTTGGACTCACACCTATTTAATACCAGTGACGGTATCGGTAGACCCAGGAAGGTGTCGAATTGAAAACCACGGAATTCAGTCAAAATCCAGTCAGTGATCTGTCGAGTAAAAATCGGAATGCTAAAGCCATGAACGCTATAAGTCGTGAAGAGTTCAATGCCAGGATCGAGACCATTGAGACGAGGATGGATGCTCGGTTCGAGGGTGTGTCGGCAAAAATCGATGCTTATCTTTTGACTCAGGCGGAGAGGGACAAACGATACGATTTGATGTGGGACGGCGTACAACAAATCGCCGAGGACTCAAAAGAAGCCATCAAACATGCCTCGACAATAAAGGCGCATTACTGGGCGACGACAGCCGTCCATTTTCTCGGAATGATCACCGTCGTCGTGGGGGCGCACTTTGCCAATCAGGCAGCGGTGTTAACTACCTTGCAGACGACACTCGCTGCGATCCAGGTAGGTAAGGATATAGGCGCACCAAGACCTGCTTCGCAACAAGCACCCGAATCAGCACAATAGAAAACGG
>NZ_MOBK01000254.1 GCF_003732265.1 Pseudomonas brassicacearum | reverse complement strand
GTTGTCGCCATCACGCCACAAGTGCAGGTTCAACTGACCGCTGTCGATGTTGCGCTGATGGCGTTTGGCGAAGCGGCGCAGGCTGATCTCGTACAGATACGGCAGCGCCGCGATCACCTTGAACGGCTCGCTCGGCGGGATATAGAAGTCATTGGCGGTCTTGTCGCCAACAACGATATCGATCTTCACACCACGGGCCAGCGCGCGGTTGATCTCGCGGATCACACCCAGCGGCAGGTTGAAGTACGGCGTGCAGATGGTCAGTTGCTTTTGTGCGCTGGCGATCAACTCAAGAATCGCCCGGTTCA
>NZ_MOBK01000027.1 GCF_003732265.1 Pseudomonas brassicacearum | reverse complement strand
CGGCAGTGCCGACCTTAACGGCAGCGGCAATACCCTGAACAACGTGCTGACCGGCAACGACGGCAACAACATCCTCGACGGTGGCCTCGGCATCGACACCATGATCGGCGGCAAGGGCAATGATGCCTACGCCCTGGACCAGAGTGCCGAACTGACCCTGCTTCAGGAAAACGCCAACGAAGGGACCGACACCCTTTACCTCACCTTCAATGCGACCCAGGGCAGCGTGGTCAACCTGGACCTGAGCAACCTGCAAAACGTCGAAAATCTCC
>NZ_MOBK01000253.1 GCF_003732265.1 Pseudomonas brassicacearum | reverse complement strand
TAATAAATAGCTTCTTATTCCTTAACGAATATAAATCCCCTCCCTATACTCGTTCAGGAACAGACACGACGCAGGAGAGCTCCCCATGCGCAACGAATCAATCCGCTACCTGATTGTGCCGGGCTGGCAAGGATCGCCAGAAGATCATTGGCAAAGTCACTGGCAGAACAGCCTGCCGAACAGCGCGCGAGTCGAGCAGGCCGATTGGCTGACGCCGCGTCGTGAAGATTGGGTCGCGGCACTGGCCGAGGCG
>NZ_MOBK01000252.1 GCF_003732265.1 Pseudomonas brassicacearum | reverse complement strand
GGTCGGTTCGATCGGGCTCGGTGGGCAGATTTCGGCTGATCCGGTGTGGGCCAAGGCGTTCAGCTTCACCGGGATTCAAATTACCTGGATGCTGATCGGCTACGGTTTTGTAGCCGCGGTATTGCCGGTGTGGCTGATCCTGGCGCCGCGTGACTACCTGTCGACGTTCCTGAAAATCGGCACCATCGTCGCCTTGGCAATCGTCATTCTGGTGACCATGCCCGAGCTGAAAATGCCGGCGCTGACCCAGTTCATCGACGGCACCGGGCCGGTGTTGAAGGGCGGGTTGTTCCC
>NZ_MOBK01000251.1 GCF_003732265.1 Pseudomonas brassicacearum | reverse complement strand
CTCGATGCACATGGAGCCGTGGGACGGCCCGGCCGGCGTGGTCATGACCGACGGTCGTTACGCGGTGTGCCTGCTCGACCGTAACGGTCTGCGCCCGGCGCGCTGGGTCACCACCACCAACGGTTTCATCACCCTCGCCTCGGAAATCGGCGTGTGGGACTACAAGCCTGAAGACGTGATTGCCAAAGGTCGTGTCGGTCCTGGCCAGATCTTCGCTGTGGACACCGAAACCGGGCAGATCCTCGACACCGATGCGATCGACAACCGTCTGAAATCCCGTCATCCGTACAAGCAATGGCTGCGCAAGAATGCCCTGCGCATTCAGGCGACCATGGAAGACAACGACCACGGTTCGGCGTTTTACGACGTCGATCAGCTCAAGCAATACATGAAGATGTATCAGGTCACGTTCGAAGAGCGCGATCAGGTCCTGCGTCCGCTTGGCGAGCAAGGCTACGAAGCCGTTGGCTCGATGGGC
>NZ_MOBK01000250.1 GCF_003732265.1 Pseudomonas brassicacearum | reverse complement strand
GGCTGCGCAAGAGCGACAAGATCTATACCTCGCGACCGTTCCGTTACCTGGCGTTGTGGATGGGGCCGTCGTGCCTGATCGCAATCCTCGCGGGATGGTTTACCACCGAAATCGGCCGTCAGCCGTGAGTAGTCTACGGACTGATGCGCACGGCGGACGCCTCTTCCAACCATAGTTTCCTGCAGATGAGCATCACGTTGATTCTGTTCGTGGTGGTGTATTTCGCGCTGTTCGGGGCGGGTCTGGGCTACATGATGCGCCTGGTGCGCAAAGGGCCGAAGATCGACGAAGGCAAG
>NZ_MOBK01000249.1 GCF_003732265.1 Pseudomonas brassicacearum | reverse complement strand
CCCACATCAGCAACTTGACCACGGCATCGCGCTGTTGGCGCATGCGGCCGAGGAAGGCTTCGACGTGCTGAATGCGTTCGGCTACGCGCATGGTCGGCCACAGGCCCTGGCCACGGTCGTAGGCGCGGACGGCGGCGTCGAGGGCGGTGAGGGCGGTCTCGGCATCGAGCAACGGCGTGCTGCCGAGGATGACTTGTTCGTCGCCATTCTCACCTTTCAGATAGACCGGGCTGCGCACGGTGGCGAGCGGGCCGTCCCAGCGGCGCAACTGGCCGTCGACCAGGTATTCGCGTTGCTCGACCTGAGCGTCGAGGCGGTATTTTTC
>NZ_MOBK01000248.1 GCF_003732265.1 Pseudomonas brassicacearum | reverse complement strand
TTGATGAAAATCGAACTTTCTTATCGTCTGGTGGCACGGCTGGCTATAGCATAATCAACGTGCCTGATTCTTGCCCTTACTCCACCTATTACATACAGGCGCTTTTGTCCTCTAAGTATTTGGAGTGGTTTGCTTCTATTTATGGTGAAGTATTTAGAGGTGGATTTGTCGCTCGAGGCACAAAAATTCAAACTCGAATGCCTATTCCAAGAATAAACTTTAGCAATGCAGCTGAGAAGGCAAAACATGATAAGGTTGCCAACTTGCAAAAGCAAATGAATAAACTTTATTCTCAAATTAAGAAAGCAGATGAACGTTCTAAAACCCCTTTGGAAAGACAGTTTGAGAATCTTGTTCAAGAAATGAGCCTGTTAGTTCAGAGTCTTTTCGATCTAGGTGATTTCGATAAAGAAATACCAACGGTAAAAGAGCTGTACGGTTCACTTTAAAACCAAGGGAGTAGAAAATTTATCACTGCTCCCCATTTAATTACCTCCTAT
>NZ_MOBK01000247.1 GCF_003732265.1 Pseudomonas brassicacearum | reverse complement strand
GCGGTCGAATGACAATCTCCTGCCCGTTCAACCTGCGGTCGGCAGTGTTTTCCTGCAGGACGGCGTTGACGTACTGGTAACCACGCTCATCAATACCCGCCTCGCCGCGCATCTTGTGCTGCAGCGCCTGCAAGGGCAACTGGGTACGCAGATGGCGGGTGTAGAGCGCCTGTCGTCGTTGCGCTTCTTGCGGATCATCAAGCAATTTACGCTTGATCAGCGCCGGGTAAACCCCACCGATAGCGACCTGCGTGACGAGATTTTCAAGATAGGCAGGAGTCATCCAGACGGGTACGGC
>NZ_MOBK01000246.1 GCF_003732265.1 Pseudomonas brassicacearum | reverse complement strand
GACGAGCCACAGTGCGTGCAGAACTGGCGTTGTACCGATTGCGAAGATTGATACGACTTCAGCTGGTCGGCACCCTCCAACAATTCCAGGTTCTGGCGCAGCACGCTGCCGTAGCTGGCAAATGCCGCGCCGTGGCTTTTGCGGCATTGGCTGCAGTGGCAGTGCGAAAGCGCTTTGGGCCGTGAGCGAATCTGGTATTTCACGGCGCCGCACAGGCAACTGCCCCGGAAGGTCTGAGGGGAGGGCGTGAGCATTGTTATTGCGGATCCTTGTAGGTGATGGCTTGTTTCAAGGGGGCAGGTGACTGCGCCAGAAACCCGCTGATCAGGGAGATCACCTGCTGCTGAATCACTGCACGTGGACGACCGCCGTCGCCATCGGTGCAGATAATGCTGTCGCCCGGTACGTCTTTGTCGAGCATGGCCACGGCGCCAGGTTTGCAGATCGCCATGAACGTGAAGTGACTGGCATCGCTGATTTCGACGTAACGCGACGAGGTTTTCGGCAGGCGTTTGGCGAGGTCGACCGATTCCAGTTGCGCGGGCAGTTCTTTC
>NZ_MOBK01000245.1 GCF_003732265.1 Pseudomonas brassicacearum | reverse complement strand
CCCGGTATCGGTCATGAAGGCTTTGCAGATCGGCGTCAGGAAGGCCAGCAGGTCGTCGGCGTCCTGGCGGGCGCTTTCATCCGCGCTCAGATGCGCCACGTCCAGCAACTGCGCGGTGAAGTAAGTCAGTGCGCGGTTGCCTTCGTTGAAGGCTTTCATGGTAAGCAACATCCGACGCACGTCAGGATGGACGATGATCGGGTCAGCAGTTTTCTCTGGTGTTTTCGGGCCGGTCAGGGAGCGCATTTGCAGGCGGTCGGTGGCGTATTTGATCGCGCCCTGAAAGCTCGCTTCGCCCAG
>NZ_MOBK01000244.1 GCF_003732265.1 Pseudomonas brassicacearum | reverse complement strand
TAAAACACGTCGCCCTTCATGTCGCCGAGCATCTTTTCCAGCGAGACGCGCAAGGCCTTATTGGCACTGACGCCGCCAGCGATCACCAGACGCTTCATGCCGGCCTGTTTCAGGGCACGCTTGCACTTGATGGTCAAAGTCTCCACCACGGCCTGCTGGAACGCCCGCGCGATGTCGCAACGGGCTTGCTAGTTGTCGTCCCCGGCGCTGACGCACTGCTGCCAGGCGTTGAGCGCAGAGGTTTTCAGACCACTGAAGCTGAATTGCAGACCCGGGCGATCGCACATCGGACGCGGGAAGGTAAAACGTCCTGCGACGCCCTTCTCGGCCAGTTTGGCGATTTCCGGGCCACCCGGGTAATTGAGGCCCATCATCTTCGCGGTCTTGTCGAAGGCTTCGCCGGCGGCGTCGTCGAGCGTCTCGCCGAGCAGGCTGTATTGGCCGATGCCATCCACCTGAACCAGCTGCGTTTGGCCGCCGGACACCAACAAAGCGACGAA
>NZ_MOBK01000026.1 GCF_003732265.1 Pseudomonas brassicacearum | reverse complement strand
GGTACGAAAAACTCGCTCGTTGCAGACCCATGCCCGAACCGTGGTGGCTGAAGTGCGTTACTTACCGGGACTGGAATTGCGCACCGACAGCGGTACCGGGGAGGTGCGGCAGGTCATCAACGCGCAGGCCGGGCTCAATAGTGTTCAGGTGTTGCATTGGGTAACTGATCCACCGTCCGGTGTGATCAACGATCAGTACCGCTACAACCTCGTCGATCACTTGAACTCCTGCACGCTGGAACTCGCCGATGACGCGCGAATCATTAGTCGAGAAACCTATTACCCCTTTGGTGAAACCGCCTGCTCTGCGGGCCCGAACGATACCGATGGGGATTACAAAACCATTCGGTATTCAGGCAAGGAGCGGGATGCGACGAGGCTTTATTACTATGGGTTTCGGTACTACATACCGTGGTTGCAGTGTTGGCTGAATCCAGATCCGGCAGGAGCCGTCGATGGTCTGAATCTGTATTGGATGACCCGCAACAATCCGCTCAGTTTTATCGACGATGATGGCGCTGTGACGCGCAAGAAGCAGGCAAGCGGTCTTTGGGAGCCGGTGATCGCCGTGGGAGATCAGCGCAAGGTGTCGGGCGCCCGGCCAGTTGATGCGGGGAAACCTGTCTCCATGGTTCCATTCACGGGGAAACCAACGGATATACGCAAGGCATTATCGGTACCGGAGTTTAGTCGGGTGAGTGTCAATACCGACTTGCTGATGTCAACGAAAGTCGCTTACTCCTCCCAGGTCGGTTCGCAACTAACGCAAAAGGCAGGGGGCGCCAGTTTTATCTTTTCAATGCAGCGGATGACGTATGCCGGTGCGGCGAAGGGCGAGTTCAACGCACTCAAGGTTGTCGACATCGCTGCGGGAGAAATACCTGATCAGTCCAGCGCGGCTTCCGGCTATTGGGCTCCGCAGGGAGGGTACGTGGATATACCGGTCCACCCTAAGGGCACGGACCCCGAGTTTGTTTTTACACCGGGTTTCAGTGGTTGTTCACTGACAGTGGATCAACTCAACGCCAATGTGTTGCGCGTAAGGCATGTGGAGGGCTCAAAGGAAGATGCCCAATACAATAAGCTACCCGCCGTCGAACACGGAATGGGACTTAGTGCTGCCATGGAGTTTACGGATTACGGATTTGACGTTGATGAAAACAACAATGCAGTCACAGAAACAACCGGGTTTGCCTTTATGAGGTACGACCGAAAGAGCCGCGCGTGGGACATTCATTATCAGACGCTTCAGGGCGCAGTGGGGATTGGAAAGTACTCCCCGGCCAAGAAAAGCTTTTTTGGAGGGGCGAAGTCCTCCGTGAATGTTTTCGAGCGCACCAAGGTCCGAAAGACCATGAACAAGAAGGTCGTCACCGTTTAATAAAAGCTCAGTAGAAACCCCTGCCCAAGCCACTGGTGATAGCTCACGCAGTGGGCTGGACAGGGGCTTGTTGTGTTATCGATCAATCACTGCGCGATGGGCGCCAGCTCGCCATTCGCGGATCTATCACTGTTGCCGTTGGTCGCAACTGTAATTTCTGACAGTAGCCGTGCTGTGGCGCGAGGGGTTAGATAACCACTGGCTCACAGGGACACGCCGGCATGCACTCTAAAACCCCCAAAGTGTCGGTCGTCGACCCACGAGCGCTGACGATCCGTTCCATTGATTATTGGCGCGAGGTTGAAGACGAGCCGACTCAGGCACGCATCAACCGCACGCTCCACAATGCCGCCGGGCACGCTGTCAAACAGTGGGACCCACGGCTTTGTGGGTTACAGGAGCAAGATCCGCTGGCGCCCGCCAATCTCGTGACGGTGTATTCGCTGTCCGGTGTTGCGGTATCGACGCTGAGCGTGGATGCCGGGTCGCAGATCAGTCTTTTGGGGCTGGCCAATGAAATGCTGCAAGGCTGGGACAGTCGCGGCACACGACGCGAAGTTGAATACGACGAACTGCTGCGTCCGGTGGCGGTGTTTGAACACGTCGCCACAGCACCACGACGTTGTGCCGAGCGCATGGAATATGGTCGTCCCGGTCAGGGTCACCAGGACCACAACCTGGCC
>NZ_MOBK01000243.1 GCF_003732265.1 Pseudomonas brassicacearum | reverse complement strand
GCTCGCGCAGCAGCGGCGTCACGGCCACTACGCAGCACTGTTGCAGGCTGGCGGGTGACAATTCTGGCGCGATGAACAGTGAGCGCATCTGCACATCGCCGCTCATGAAAATCTCGTGCGCTCCCTCGGGTGGAATCCATACCGCGCGACTCGGCGGAATCACCCACGCCCCCGATTGCGTGACCACACGCATGATCCCGCTGACGGCATACAGCAGTTGCGCCTCGCGATGCAGGTGCAGCGGCTGGTGCGCGCCATCCAGATAATCCCGAGGGTAGGCGCTCACCGGGCCGTGTTCGAAATGGCTGATCAACATGTCTGATTCGATGACTTGCTTGGCAGGAATGCGCTTTACGGCCAACTTAGCATAAGCGCCACACAACAACGTAAAGCGTGCCGCCATGAATCAATCCAGAAACGTCATTCGCTATATCAACGCCGCGCATGTGATCGATCACATGTTCATGCTGATTGTCCCCGCCGCCGTGCTCGGCATGACTCAA
>NZ_MOBK01000242.1:476-851 GCF_003732265.1 Pseudomonas brassicacearum | reverse complement strand
TCGACGATTATCATCTCGCCCAAGGCCCGGTGCTCGATCGCTGCCTGCAATTTTTCCTCAACCATCTGCCTGATGGCTTGCTGGTGATGGTCACCAGCCGCCAGCGTCCGGACTGGCATCTGGCACGCTTGCGTCTGTCCCGGCAGTTGCTGGAACTGCATGAGGCGGATCTGCGCCTGACCCATGACGAAGCCCTGACCTTGCTCGATCGCCACAGCAGCTCACTGCGCGGAGAAGCCCTCGAGAGTCTTATCCTGCGCAGTGAGGGCTGGGTCGCCGGTTTGCGTTTCTGGTTGCTGGCGGTGTCCGAAGCGGGCAGTGATGCGGCGCTGCCACAAGCGCTGAACGGCGGGGAAGGGCTGATACGCGACTATC
>NZ_MOBK01000242.1:0-372 GCF_003732265.1 Pseudomonas brassicacearum | reverse complement strand
GAAGCTCATGACAGCGCCGAGATCCTGCGTTTTCTACTGGCGCATCAGGTCTTTCTGGTGCCGCTGGACGAGCACGGGCACTGGTATCGCTATCACCATTTGTTCTCGGATCTGCTGCGCAACCGACCGATTGCTCAAGCCATGGTGCCGACCGCGACGCTGCACCTTCGCGCCTGTCGCTGGTTCAACGCCCAAGGCTTGCTCGACGAGGCGGTAGAACAGGCGTTACGCGCAGGCCACCTCGATGTGGCGGCAAATCTGGTGCAAAACCTTTCCGAAGAACAACTGCTGGCCGAGCAGAACGTCGGCATGCTGCTGCGCTGGAAAATGGATTTGCCCGACAGCCTGCTGATCAGCACGCCGCGGCTGATC
>NZ_MOBK01000241.1 GCF_003732265.1 Pseudomonas brassicacearum | reverse complement strand
CGGGGAGTCTTGAGGAAGAGCGGCGTCTGGCCTATGTCGGCATCACCCGAGTGATGCAGAATCTGGTGATGACCTATGCTGAAACCCGACGCATGTACGGCAGCGAGACCTACAACAAGGTCTCGCGTTTCGTACGTGAAGTGCCGAAAGGTCTGATCCAGGAAGTGCGCTTGTCGAACAGCGTCAGCCGACCGTTCGGCGGCAATCAGTCGATGAGCGGCAGCAACCTGTTCAGCGGTAGCGAAATTCCGGAAACGGGTTTCAGCCTGGGTCAGGCGGTACGCCATTCGATCTTTGGTGACGGCGTGATCCTCAACTTCGAGGGCGCCGGCGCGCAGGCAAGGGTGCAGGTGAACTTCAGTGAAGGCAGCAAGTGGCTGATGCTCGGCTACGCCAAGCTGGAAGCGATCTGACCCCGATTTTGCTGTTTTTGTGGGAGCGAGCCTGCTCGCGAATGAAATCACCGCGGTTGATCTGATAGACCTCGGTGCGGCGTTCGCGAGCAGGCTCGCTCCCACAGGGTTTGGCGGTGGATAATCGAACAAGGACATTTCCATGGGCTCAGGCTTCTTCTCTTCCTGGACATTCTGGGCCCTGCTCTCGGCCACTTTCGCCGCATTGACGGCGATCTTCGCCAAAGTCGGCATCGAAAACGT
>NZ_MOBK01000240.1 GCF_003732265.1 Pseudomonas brassicacearum | reverse complement strand
TGGCGTAAAGCCCCCAAGCGTTTCTCAGTAGATGCCAAGTGATTACCGTCCACTATCCGAATCTGCCAACCCGGCAGCATCGTCGTGCAACCCAGCTGTTTGATGGTTGGAGCCAGGCGTTGTGCACAGCCTGTAACCAGAGCGCGCAACAGCGCGGGTTCGGTACGACTGATCTTGTCGTAGAGGGCCGCCAAGCTGACAGGAAGATCTTCCAGTTGCCGCGCGGCGGCGTGCAGGGATGGCTTCAAGCCCAATGAAACAAGGGACATCAGCTTGACGATGGTCGAGAACAGTAGCTCACGAGAATACTGCCGTTGCCGATGCTCTTCGAAAACCTGATCGACCCACTCAGGGGCAATAGCCTGCTCCAGCGCCAATTTAGCCATGACACTGGCGGGTGCTTTTTTCTCGAAACGATCTAGAAAATCGGCCCACATCGTTTGTGATCCCTGAATGAAATTTCAGGGG
>NZ_MOBK01000239.1 GCF_003732265.1 Pseudomonas brassicacearum | reverse complement strand
AATGTCGATAGGCTCTCGAAATTCGAAACAAGTCGAGCGCAGGGGATGGAAGCGACCCATTCGGTGGCCGCTGGTATCGATGATCGGGTCTGGAATTGATTAGAGCGGGGGGGGACACACGCCAGAGGCATGTTTGAGTCGCCCGCTCTTACCGGGTTTATTTGATTTCGGTAACGAAGTTTTCCCGCGAGCGGCGAACCTTTTTCAAGTTGACCAACCAGTCTCCCTCAGTGGCTCTATGACCCAGTGGCAGAATCACCACGCTACGCAGGTTGCGGGCCTCGAGTCCGAGGATTTCGTCGATCGCCGCCGGGTCAAAACCTTCCATCGGTGTGGCATCGACTTCTTCAAACGCCGCGGCGATCAAAGCAGAGCCCAAACCGATATAAGCCTGCCGCGCAGCCGCCTGATAATTAGCCTTCTACCCGTGACGCCAATGGATATCGCCATTACGCAGAGGCGGCTGTTGCCCGATTGATACTGGTACGCGACGCGCAGCGGCTCGGTTTTT
>NZ_MOBK01000238.1 GCF_003732265.1 Pseudomonas brassicacearum | reverse complement strand
TGGCTTTACGTACGTCACCGCGACGTTTGACAGCCATGCTGTCGATCTGCGGGGAGTAGGTCTGGAAAGTACGTTCTACGCCAACACCGTTGGAGATTTTACGAACGGTGAACGCACTGTTCACGCCGCGGTTACGCTTGGCGATTACAACGCCTTCGAACGCTTGCAGACGGGAACGATCGCCTTCCTTCACTTTCACCTGAACGACAATAGTGTCGCCTGGGGCGAAGGTAGGGATTTCTTTGGTCATCTGCTCTGCTTCGAGTGCAAGGATGATTTTGTTGGTCATGCTGTGCTCCTAAGGTAAATCGTTCGATCTACCATCGATACGTTGTTAACTATCGTCCCGCTCGCGGATGTATTCCTCGAGCAGCTTC
>NZ_MOBK01000237.1 GCF_003732265.1 Pseudomonas brassicacearum | reverse complement strand
TCGTGCAGCGGCGAACCGTCGCTGGTCATTTAACCTTTGTACAATTTCACCGCAACCGACGTCACTGAGCCATCGTCGCGCTGCCAGCTCGCCCGGGAAATCACCCCCGAGGCACCTTCACCCAACTGTTGCTGCAGACGCAGAACCGACCAGTCGATTAGCGGTGTCGCCTCCAGTGCGGCGGCGTCTGCCTCGGTTTCCAGCGGGTTACCGGCGTACGCCAGCCAGGTCAGGCTCGGCAGCGCGAGCAGCCACTGCGGCAGTTCGGTCAGGCGGTTGGCGGAAATGCGCAGCAACTCAAGCCGATGGCAGTTGCTCAACGAAGGCGGCAACGCTTGCAGACGATTGCCGGACAGCATGAGCTTTTGCAGGGCCGGGCGCTCACCGAGTTCACTCGGCAGGCTTTCGATGCAGTTGTCGGTCAGGATCAGCCAGCGCAGTTGTGGCGGCAGGGCTTGAGCGGGGACGTTGACGATGCGATTGGCCCTGAAGCCGACCATCGTCAGCGCCGCGCATTGGCCGAGACAGACCGGCAGTACGGTGAATGGGTTGTCGGAGCAGAACAGCACGCGCAGACGCGTCAGACGATGCAGGTCA
>NZ_MOBK01000236.1 GCF_003732265.1 Pseudomonas brassicacearum | reverse complement strand
GTTTTATCCGGCGTCAGGCGAGCCTGACGCACAATCCAATTAGCTGGCGACGATATTGACCAGTTTCCCGGGCACTACGATCACTTTACGAATAGTCAGGCCATCGACGAAACGCAGGACGTTTTCGTTGGCACGTGCGGCGGCTTCGACTTCTTCGCGAGTCGCGCTGGCCGGCATTTCGATCTGGCCACGCAGCTTGCCGTTGACCTGAATGACCAGCGTCAGGCTGTCCTGAACCAGCGCACTTTCGTCCACAGCCGGCCAGCCAGCGTCGATGACTGCGTCAGCGTGACCCAGCTTGTTCCACAGTTCGTGGCTGATGTGCGGGGTAATTGGCGCCAGCAACAGTGTCACGGCTTCCAGACCTTCGTGAATCAGCGCACGATCCTGCTCGGTAGCTTGTGCGGCTTTTTCCAGCACGTTCATCAGCGTCACCACCTGGGCGATGGCGGTGTTGAATTTGTGGTTCTGGCCGACGTCATGA
>NZ_MOBK01000235.1 GCF_003732265.1 Pseudomonas brassicacearum | reverse complement strand
GAACGCGCTCGGCAGCAGTTTGCCGATAATGGTTTCATCGCCTTGTGGCTCGAGGCCCGGGATGAATTCGCCGCGTTCGCCCTGCGGGTCGAACAAGCCACCGACGGTGCCGAGATGACGCACGTGCACGATCGGCCGACCGGCTGCACGGGCTGCGGCAACCACTTGTTTGATGTTCGCGACGGCCGCGTCCATGCCGCTCAGGGCCAGCGGGCCACTGAGATATTCTTTCTGGGCATCGATGATGACCACGGTGGCATGGCTCAGTGTGGCCGCTGCGTAACCGCGACCGCTGAGTTGAAACATCGTTTTTGGAACGGACATTCTGGGGCTCCTTGGGGTGGGGCTTTTGCGACATTGTCCTCTGGCTGAGC
>NZ_MOBK01000234.1 GCF_003732265.1 Pseudomonas brassicacearum | reverse complement strand
GTGGTGAGCTACGCCGAAGACGGCCACGGCCCGATCCTGCCGATGCTCAGCTACCTGAAAAGCGATGACTTCAAGAACAGCCCGCCACAGGTGCTGATCTGGGAGTTTCCTGAACGATATCTGCCTGTGAACAACGAAATCGGCGACGCCGACCCGCAGTGGGTCGCAGAGCTTAAACAAGCCGGCGCACGCTCCGGGCAGGGTAGAAGCGTCGCGAGCGAAGACAAGACAAGGCAAAAACAGGCGAGGACGCGGAGTTTACGAGCTGTAAATGAGCAGTCCGAGCCTGTTTTTAACGCTGGATTGTCGAGCGCAGCAGCTTCTACCCAGTCCGGCCAACAAAACGTAGCAATCAACACTAACTCCGAGACGCCCGATCGGGCGCAAAACTGAAAGAGAGGTACACCATGACTTTCACTACTACTCCTCGTCGTCTCGCTAAAAGCTTCGCTCTGGTTGCTGGCCTCAGCGTGCTTTCCGTGCCTGCCTTCGCCGGTGGCGACGCCGCACTGTACGGCCCGACCGCACCGAAAGGCTCGACCTT
>NZ_MOBK01000233.1 GCF_003732265.1 Pseudomonas brassicacearum | reverse complement strand
GGGCAAACGCCACGGCATAAGCGGCAGCAACCACCAGCAAAAGCCAGACATACCAACGCAGGGCGAAACGTGAACGGCGAGTGGGTTTGAGCTGAGTTTGAGATGACATCGAGGGACGCGTTCCGAAAATTCAGGCTATGGGTAATAGCACAAAGAGGCCGGCTCAGACGCCAGAATGAGAGGAATTATCCGTACAGGATGTGAAAAAAACGGCAAATGGCGGGATTGCCCTGCGCCATTGTGGGAGAGATCACAAAACCCTGTAGGAGTGAGCCTGCTCGCGATGG
>NZ_MOBK01000232.1 GCF_003732265.1 Pseudomonas brassicacearum | reverse complement strand
CGGTGATCTGCCGCACCAGGCCATGGATCTTGTCGACGAATCGATTGAACGAGCCGGCCAGTTCGCCGAGTTCGTCCTGGCTGGTGATGTTCAGTCGACGGGTCAGATCGCCCTCGCCCGCCGCGATGTCATCGAGGTTGGCCTTCATCAAATTCAGCGGACGCAAAATGGTATTGGCCAGCAGCATCCCCGCTGCCGCAATCACCAACAACACCACCACCGCCACGCCGACGATGCTCAGCACCACGCCTTGCACACGTTCCTGCACCTGCGCTTCGACCAACGCCACTTGTGCCTCGATGCCGTCGAGGTTGACCGATGTACCGACCGCCATGTCCCACTTGGCCAGATATTCGGTGTAGCCGAGTTTCGGCACCAGCACCTTGGCATTCCCCGGCAGTGGCGAGCTGTACTGCAGATAGTGCGTGCCGTCCTTCGCCACTTTCACCAGCCCGAGATTGACGTAAACGCCATTCGGGTCGCGGTTGTCCTTGAAGCTTTTGCCCACGCCTTCGGGGTCATTGGCCTTGAACAGGCGCACGGTCTCGGAGTCGTAGCCGAAGAAGTAGCCGTCCTTGCCGTAGCGAATGCCCGAAAGCAACTTGATCGCCTGTGCGCGTGCTTCGTTGTCACCCGGCGCGGCCGCGTCGTACAGCGGTTTGATCGTGGTCATGGCCACGGCGACGTAACTTTGCAGGGTGGCTTTGGCGTCGCC
>NZ_MOBK01000231.1 GCF_003732265.1 Pseudomonas brassicacearum | reverse complement strand
GGCAACTTGCCGCTCGCCGTCGCCAGCCTCACCCAACCGGCAGCAGGTCGCGGCAGTGTCGACATCAACGGCACGGCGATCACCTACACGCCTGCGGCTGCTGTGGTGCTGCCTTTCACCACGACCTTCACCTACATCGCCCGGGCCAGCTTCGGCGCCCTGTCGGCACCGGCCACGGTCACCGTGCAGTTGTCGCCACCGCTGGTTCTGGAGGCCTTCAACGTCACGGCTGCAACGGTCACCGCCCGTGCCGGTAACCGCTTCACGTGGAACTTCACCGGTACCTCGTCGGTGAGCCTCGGCAACACGGTCACCGTCCAGGTCACCACCCCGGCCGGGCTGGTCACCCTGGGCACC
>NZ_MOBK01000230.1 GCF_003732265.1 Pseudomonas brassicacearum | reverse complement strand
GGGGCAGGGGTATTGGTTTGGGCGGCCGGTTCCGGAACTGGAGATTGATTGGGCGAGAACTCCGGTGATTGGTTAAAAGATCAAAAGATCGCAGCCTGCGGCAGCTCCTACACCCGATCCCTGTAGGAGCTGCCGAAGGCTGCGATCTTTTGCTTCAACAGGCTGCAAACCCTTGCCCCGCCACATAATGTTTTTCAGTTATATAAACATTCTTAAATAGTCTTTTTAAGAATATCCGCCCCTCTCTTATATTGCTCCTACGCCGAACGCAGTGCCGCCCACTGCCAGGCAAATCCCATTCAAAGGAGCAGCACCATGAGCGCATCCCTTCGCAGCGTTGACGGTCAGGACGAAAGCACCATCTTGCGTGAAATCCAGAGCGCCCTGCGCGATCTGCGTTTCGGCGCGGTGGAGATCACTGTGCATAACGCGCAGGTCGTGCAGATCGAACGCAAAGAGAAATTCCGTTTGCAGCAACCGGGCAAACAACCGGGCTGAGTTGAAGATCAAAAGATCGCAGCCTGCGGCAGCTCCTACAGGGGGCTGTGTGCAGGAGCTGCCGAAGGCTGCGATCTTTAGCCGGCACATCCGACTCCAGATATTCATAAGAAAAAGCCACCACCAAGAATTC
>NZ_MOBK01000229.1 GCF_003732265.1 Pseudomonas brassicacearum | reverse complement strand
GTGCAACTCTTTGGCCTGATCATCCGGGACCAGATAGACCAGCTCGTAGTTCGCCGCATCGCCTTCAGGCGAAGCCGAAATCGTCCGGATCACCGTCGCGACGCCACCTTTGATCGTCTCTGCCACGTGCAGTATTTTCTTCACAAATCACCCACTTCAAACAGGAAAAAACAGTCGCTGACAGTCAGGATTTGTCGGACGCGTATTCGTAGTTGTAATAGCCGTAACCACCATTGCCGTAGTAGCTGGCGGCACGCTTCTCGACGCCGTTGAACACCGCGCCTTTGAGCTCGATGCCGTTCTGCGCGAAGCGGCGAATGGTCAGTTCGATCTCTTTGGCCGGGTTCACCCCGAAGCGCGTGACGATCAGGCTGATCCCGGCTTCACGGCCAACAATCGCGGCATCGGTCACCGCCAGCAGCGGCGGCGTATCGATGATCACCAGGTCGTAGCGTTCGCTCAGTTCCGCCAATAGCTCGCGGAAGTTGGCGTGCATCAATAGCTCGGAAGGATTCGGCGGTACCTGACCACGGCTGATGAAGTGCAGGTTGTCGATTTCGACTTTGTTGATCGCCTGGTCGATGCTGCAGCGCTTGACCAGC
>NZ_MOBK01000228.1 GCF_003732265.1 Pseudomonas brassicacearum | reverse complement strand
AAGTACCAGTCGCAATGACGGGTGCCGAGGGTGTCGCGGGTCAGTTTGCGGTCGATCTTGTTGATCGGGAATTCCAGACCGGAGAAGTCCAGCAGGCTGGTCTTGCCGGAAGCCTGCGGACCGATCAGCAAGTACCACGGCAAGTCACTGCGCCAGCGCTCGCTGCGGCCGCGATACAGACTCGACGTCTTCAGGGTTTTCAGCGCGTCTTTGAAGCGCGCCTTCAACTCTTTCTGCTCTTCGTCGATCAACTCTTCACGGCGGATACGGTCCTGGCCGTCCTCGCTTTCTTCCTCGGCTTTCTTGCGAATACCCGAGCGCCAGCTGACGAAGACCATGGTCAGGCCCCAGATCAGGAACAGCACAGCGATGGTCAGCAAGCGAGAGGTCGAGCTCTCCCAGAACTTGTAGTCATCAACCGCCAACAACGGGCCGACGAACCACACCAGCAGCGCCACGAACAGCACCAACAGCAAGGTCCAGACCCAGGTCTGGCGCAGGAAGGCGCCGACTTTCTTGAAAAACTTTTTCATCACACGTCCCTGTTTACGGCTGCGACTGCGGTTGCACCGCGGCCGGATCAAGCGGC
>NZ_MOBK01000227.1 GCF_003732265.1 Pseudomonas brassicacearum | reverse complement strand
TCTGAATGTTGTCACCTGGCATTACCATTTCAACGCCTTCTGGCAGCTCGCAGTTACCAGTCACATCAGTAGTACGGAAGTAGAACTGTGGACGGTAGCCTTTGAAGAACGGAGTGTGACGGCCGCCTTCTTCCTTGCTCAGAACGTAAACTTCTGCAGTGAACTTGGTGTGCGGCTTAACCGAACCCGGCTTAACCAGAACCTGACCACGCTCAACATCGTCACGCTTGGTACCACGCAACAGAACACCGCAGTTCTCGCCAGCACGACCTTCGTCGAGCAGTTTGCGGAACATTTCCACACCGGTGCAGGTGGAAACGGTAGTGTCACGCAGACCAACGATTTCCAGCGGATCCTGAACGCGAACGATACCGCGCTCGATACGACCAGTCACAACAGTACCGCGACCCGAGATCGAGAATACGTCTTCGATTGGCATCAGGAACGGCTTGTCGATCATACGAACTGGTTCTGGGATATAGGTATCCAGAGTCTCAACCAGTTTACGAACGGCAGTGGTGCCCATTTCGTTGTCGTCTTTGCCTTCCAGCGCCATACGAGCCGAACCGATGATG
>NZ_MOBK01000226.1 GCF_003732265.1 Pseudomonas brassicacearum | reverse complement strand
CTGACGGTGGTCGGCGAGGCGGGCTACGAAATGGCCCTGACCCTCGAAGACGGTCTCGACGCCCTCGACAACCTGATGAGCAGCCCGCGCTTTCTCGTCGCTTCGGATCCTGACGGCGAGCGTTTCGCCAACAGTATCGTCGACGTGCAGTCGGATTTCGTCATGCGCGTTGTGCATGTTGATCTGGACAACGTTTATGACCCGGATCCGGCGCAGCAGGACATCAACCTCGGAAAACTGGTGCAGCGCATCGCTGACTTGGGCGCCAACACGGTGTTCCTGCAAGCCTTCGCCGATCCCAAGGGCGATGGCCTGGTGCATTCGCTGTACTTCCCCAACCGTCACTTGCCGGTGCGTGCGGATATTTTCAACCGCGTCGCCTGGCAACTGCGTACCCGCGCTAACGTGAAGGTCTTCGCGTGGATGCCGGTGCTGAGTTTTGGTCTCGGCTCGAAACTGCCGCGCGTGACCCGTTGGGACCCGAAAACCGGCATCACCTCGGTGGATCCGGATCAGTACCA
>NZ_MOBK01000225.1 GCF_003732265.1 Pseudomonas brassicacearum | reverse complement strand
CAGGTAGGCACGATGACCGTCCACATTGGTCTCGAACTGATGACCAGCCTGGTCATGGTGGATGGACAACGCCTCGCTCATCACTACTCCTCGCGGGTCTTGGATTCTGACCCCTACCTTACCGATGTTTTTCCGGCGAAGGAACATCTACGCCACCCCGTGCCTGATGGACACCGAGAAGAGCCACACCGATCTCGCGCAACCTGGCACCTGATAAATAGTAGGCACCATTGGCAAAAATGCTCAAGGTACGCTCGTCATCAAGCGGGTTGACGGGGGTTGCTCCGAGGGACGCAGAGGTGACTGGGGAGAAGATCTTCCCGGGCCACTCACCTGAACATTGCCGGATGTTGAGACTTAAGACGTGCAGCCTTTTTTAAAGTCACCTCAACATGCACAAAGATAAGCGAAGCAGCGCGCAAAATCGGAACAAAAGTGTGGACGAATTCATCTAGACAGACTTTAGCCAAGACTGCAAAAACAGC
>NZ_MOBK01000025.1 GCF_003732265.1 Pseudomonas brassicacearum | reverse complement strand
GTTGAGCTAACCAATACTAATTGCCCGTGAGGCTTGACCATATAACACCCAAGCAATCTGTGAGCTCGAAAGAGGCCAGATTGCGGTGTGTGAAGACGATACATTGTCGAAAATTCGAAACGAAACACACAAATCTATTACATACCCATTCGCTGGAGCGTGATCCGCAAGGAGAACGACCTGGCTACCGAATTTCTTGACGACCATAGAGCATTGGAACCACCTGATCCCATCCCGAACTCAGCAGTGAAACGATGCATCGCCGATGGTAGTGTGGGGTTTCCCCATGTGAGAGTAGGTCATCGTCAAGATTAAATTCCGAAACCCCTATCTGCGTATGCAGGTAGGGGTTTTGTTTTG
>NZ_MOBK01000224.1 GCF_003732265.1 Pseudomonas brassicacearum | reverse complement strand
CGGGCCTTGGCGGTCGAGCCGAAAGTGTTGCTGCTGGATGAGCCGTTCGGTGCGCTCGATGCCAAGGTGCGTAAAGACCTGCGCCGCTTGCTGGCGCGCTTGCACGAAGACATCAACCTGACCTCGGTGTTCGTGACCCACGACCAGGAAGAGGCGATGGAAGTTGCTGACCGCATTGTGGTGATGAACAAGGGTGTGATCGAGCAGATCGGCTCACCAGGCGACGTCTACGAAAACCCGGCCAGCGATTTCGTTTATCACTTCCTCGGCGATTCGAACCGCTTGCTGTTGAGCGATGACAACCACGTGCTGTTCCGCCCGCATGAGGTGTCGTTGTCCAAGCATGAGCTGGAAGATCACCATGCTGCTGAGGTGCATGATATCCGGCCGTTGGGCGCGACCACGCGGGTGACGTTGAAGGTAGAAGGGCAGACTGATCTGATCGAGGCCGAAGTGGTGAAAGATCACGACAGCCTGATCGGCTTGGCCAAGGGTGAAACCTTGTTCTTCAAGCCGAAGGTCTGGCAGAAAG
>NZ_MOBK01000223.1 GCF_003732265.1 Pseudomonas brassicacearum | reverse complement strand
GGCGGGTACTGCGGCACGCTCACAAACATGTTCATCTGGCCTTTACCAAACTCTTTGCCGGGTTCGATATTGGTGAACTGCTTGCGGGTGATGTCCATGGTCAGCAGCGGATAAAAGTACAGGTAGGCGTCAACGCCAATGGCGTGTGCCTCTTCGGGCGTGACGTTGGTTCGGGCCTGGCTGGCCAATGGGAAAACGGCGGCAGCCGCGAGGGTTAGGGCAACGGCTGTCAATGCTTGAGTCATCAACATTTAGGCG
>NZ_MOBK01000222.1 GCF_003732265.1 Pseudomonas brassicacearum | reverse complement strand
AATGGGCATGACCGCGTTGCTGGAGCCGTTGATGATTGTGGTGATGGGCGGGGTGGTGCTGGTGATTGTGATGGCGGTGTTGTTGCCGATCATTGAGATCAACCAACTGGTCCAGTAGCCGGTTTTGATGGTGTCTGATCGGGCCCCTTCGCGAGCAGGCTCGCTCCCACAGTGTTCTGTGTTGTGAAGTCAATTGCATTCGATCATTGAGAGCACTGAGTTGATCCAGTAGTGGTGTGTCAGATGTTTTTAGGGTGTCTGACCTGGCCCCTTCGCTGGCAAGCCAGCTCCCACAGGTTCTTGTGTTGTGTCGCAGATCGCATTGACAACTTGGCTCCTTGTGGGAGCGAGCCTGCTCGCGAAGTGGCCAGAGAGGGCAACAAATAATCCAATCTTTTTTCCAG
>NZ_MOBK01000221.1 GCF_003732265.1 Pseudomonas brassicacearum | reverse complement strand
GTCCAGCACCTGCGCAGTCAGCGGCAGGCTCAGTCGCGCTTGAGCCACCTGAATCGGACCATCCGGGCCATCGACAAACACCGTGCGCAGCACTTCATGGCGTTCCAGCAAGGCATCGAAGCTGTTCTGCAACGCCGACAGATCAAGGTCACCGCGCAAACGCAACGCTGTCGGCACGTGGTAAGCCGCGCTGTGCGGATCAAGCTGCCAAAGGAACCACTGACGCTCCTGTGCGAACGACAGGCCAATGCTCTCGAACTCATCGCGCACCGGCGGAATCGGCAACGCCGCAAAGCTCATGTTCTTGCTCTGCATTTTTTGCAGAAACGCTTGCCGTTGGGCGAGCGGCAAACGGATGAATCGCTGAACCAGGGACAGGTTATCAAGCAGAGTCATTTTC
>NZ_MOBK01000220.1 GCF_003732265.1 Pseudomonas brassicacearum | reverse complement strand
AGCGCCCCAGCCCTCGCTTTGCAACTGCGCGGCGGTGTCGCGACCGAAGAACAGCTCACGAATCTGCAGACCTTTTTCCCGCGCTGCCTGTGCGGTGCTGCGGGTCGGCTCGACACCCAGGCACGGGATGCCACGCGCGGCGACGTATTGCAGCAGGTAGCCGTCGTTGGCAGCGACTTCCACCACGCGGCTGTCGGCGCTCAGGCCGAAGCGCTCGACCATCTCGGCGACATAGCGCTCGGCATGGGCCAGCCACGTGCTGGAGAACGAACTGAAGTAAGCGTACTCGGCGTCGAACAGGCTGTCGGCGCTGGTGTAATCCTCGGTCTGTACCAGCCAGCATTGCTGGCACACCGCGACTTTCAGCGGCACCCATTGCTCGGCCTGCTCCAGGCGATCAGCGTGGACGTAGGCGTTGGACGGCGGCGAAGTGCCAAGGTCGATCAGCGGCAGGCTGAGCGGTGCGGCGCACCCACGGCAGTTCATAGACGCACTCCAGCAAAGTGTTGATCGAGCGCGGGATTGCTGGAATCACGC
>NZ_MOBK01000219.1 GCF_003732265.1 Pseudomonas brassicacearum | reverse complement strand
GCCGATCCTGTTGAACCTGATGCGCTCGCACACTGAAAGCCTCAACCCGGAACGCCTCGCCCGACGTCGCGACGACGAGCTGATTCTGGTGAACATTCCCAATCGGCCGAATGCCGAGTACGGTCCGCTGCAAGTCGCCCTGCCCTTCGGCCGCTTGAAGCCGGTGCTGGCGACGCTCGGCGGGTTCTATCTGCAAGAGCCCGGCGAAACTACGCTGCGTTTGAGCAAGGCGGACGCCACGCGCCTGAATCCGCTGGAAGACTTGCCGCTGCTCTGGGAGGGCGGCGAACAGATCCGC
>NZ_MOBK01000218.1 GCF_003732265.1 Pseudomonas brassicacearum | reverse complement strand
ATGCTGACCCCATCCAATCCATAATCGACCCGGTGTTTCAGGTCGATGTATGACGCAAGACACCTCGGTCGGCCCCCTCTCCCTCCGGGAGAGGGGGCTGATTGGGGGATGCTGTGGAGATGCGCCGACCTGAAATTTCTTTACCGAATCCAGACAAGTCCAAATGCTGACCTCGTCCAATCCATAATCGACCCGGTGTTTCAGGTCGATGTATGACGCCAGACATCTCGGTCAGCTCCCTCTCCCTCCGGGAGAGGGCTGGGGTGAGGGGCTTCTGGGCTTCCAAGGCTTCTGATTCAAACAAAAAAACCCGGCCGAAGCCGGGTTTCTCGTCAAGCGATCACTGCATCCACGGCGGCGGCGGTGGTTCGTCGGACTTGCCTTTCGGCTCGTCGTCCGCCGCACGGATGGCCTGCTTGCGCTCTTCGTCGAGGCGCGCTGCTTCGATCTCGCGCAACACCCCGCCCACATCGGCCAGGTCTTCCGGATCATCGAACTCACCGGTCAGCACACTGTTCGGGTGCAAGGTGCCGGCTTCGTACAACGCCCACATTTCCTTGGCGTACTTGGTCAGCTTCAATTCCGGCGCAAAGCGCCCGAAGTACGAAGCCATGTTGCCGACATCCCGCTCCAGCATGCTGAACGCGTGGTTGTTACCGGCAGCATCGACGGCCTGCGGCAGGTCGATGATGACCGGGCCGGTCGGCGTCAGCAGCACGTT
>NZ_MOBK01000217.1 GCF_003732265.1 Pseudomonas brassicacearum | reverse complement strand
CCGAACGCCGGCCCTGCAAGCGCAACAACGGCGCCGCCAGCATCGCGCCGCTGAGACCGCCGCCGATGATCAGGACGTCGGCGTGGCGGGTGTCGCCGGTCGTTTGTGCGCTTTGGATTTCGCTCATGCCATGCTCGTTGGTCAAATGGAATGCTGCTGCGTGCCACAGTAATGGGTTGCTCTCCCGCACACAAACCCACCCTTGGCAGGCTCGCTCCCACAGGTGACCGCGGTGCCCGAGAGATAGGTGATCAAATGTGGGGGCGAGCCTGC
>NZ_MOBK01000216.1 GCF_003732265.1 Pseudomonas brassicacearum | reverse complement strand
TGAGGAAGCGCCCTTTGCTCGGGGCCTCCGGATCCTTGAACACGTCCTTGTACTTTTTCAGATCACTGACACTGCGCAGATCCGGCGCCAGCGGCTTGATGCCTTTGGCCGGGTCACCCTTGATCACGTACTCCGGCACCCACCAGCCCTCGGTCGCGCCCTTGACGGTATCGCCGAGACTGACGACTTTGCCTTCGGCCTCAGCCTTGACCCACACCGGACTGCGCCCGGCCCACTCCTCGCCAATGACCTGAATGTCATTGTTGGCCAGTGCGGTTTCCAGCGTGATGGTGGTGCCAGGCAAGGTGTCGGTCGGCAAGCCGTAACCCTTCTCGACGATGATCCGCAGCACATCGGTAATCAGGCTGCCGCTTTCCCAGTTCAGGTCGGCAAAATGGATCGGCGCCTCGGCGGCCATCACCGATTGCGCTGATGTCAGCAAACCGAACGTGGCCACGCTGGCGGCCAGTAACCGTCGAAATCCGTTCATGCATTGCACCTCGTGCTGTTCACAGCAATGGCAGGTTGGCCTGACAGAAG
>NZ_MOBK01000024.1 GCF_003732265.1 Pseudomonas brassicacearum | reverse complement strand
TGTGGGAGATTCTATGTTTGGGGGGAACCCCCAAACATAGAATTTGGGCTGTATTCACTTTGATTTTTCATCAAGGCAAATACCACTCTGGCCAGCTTACGAGCCAGGATGACCAAGGCCTGGGTACCTGACAGGCCTCGGGCCAAGTAGCGTTGATAGAACGGTCTCCAGGTTGGCGAACGGCTGGCGGCCATTGCGCTGTTGTGGAATAGGCGCCGGAACTCGGAGTCTCCTCGCTTGGAGAGGCGACGCCTCTGATCTTTCTGCCCTGACTGCCTCACGCGTGGATCCATACCCAAGAAGGCAACGTACTCGTCGCTGTCGGCAAAGTCCCCGCGAATAAAGGCTGTAGCCGCTGCGGTGGCCGTCAGAACCCCCAAGCCTTCAACGGCCTGGCAGCGTTTCACCTGATCATGCATCCCGGCTTCGTTAACAATTTCCTTCAATGTTTTCTGGATCGCTTTTTCGAACTGGTCCATAGAGGCCACCAGCAGGTCAAACGCCTCTTTCAACAGAGGTTCGTTTCTCCAGCTTTGTTTGAGTGCCACTCTGGATTGAATCAGTTTGGCCCTGCGACGGAGCAAGCTTTTGAGCCGTGTATAGGCCTCTGGCGGCGGGCTCCAGATCCTCAGCCGGTCAGATTCCCGGCTCAAGTAGCGTGCCAGCAGGACCGCATCCAAGGCATCTGTTTTTGCTCGAATGCCTACCCCGTCGCGGTATTTGTTGAGGCGACTGCCATCGATGACGTAAACGTCATGGCCCATTTCATGGGCCAGTTCCGTCGTGTCGAGGTGATAGATGTTGGTCGCTTCAAGTGCGATGGCGCTGTGCGCGGGGAGTGTTTTAAGCCACTTCTGCAAGGCTGATCGCTCATTGGTAACGAGCTGCACCTTTTCTTGGTCAGATCGATAAACAACGATCTCGTCCTTCGCGACGTCCACACCAATGACCACCTGCGAATCAAGGATTGTCATGACCCACTCTCCGAGCTAGGGTTTTAAGACTTGTCGGGGTTCACCGTTGCGCTGGCTTGTTTCTATCGTCGGTCCGAGCCGATGCATTCCTTATCGGCGCATTTGGTGAAGGGGTGGGACGAAGTCTCCCACGGTCTGTACTGGTCAGAGTCAGAAGCTGAGCTTTAGTCCCACCCACCCCTTCAAGTCTAAACATACAAGCG
>NZ_MOBK01000215.1 GCF_003732265.1 Pseudomonas brassicacearum | reverse complement strand
AACGACGACCGCGTCATGACCGGGTGCTATCTGATCAAGTCGATCAAGCAACGCCTGTTGCGCGACTTCACTCACCAAGGGGCCGGGACCGTTGATGTCGGTGATGCGCCCATCGCTTTCCGCCAGTTTGATATTGCTGCGCGTCTCACCCGGAACACGGATGAACGCGTCGACAAACCCGCGTTTGGCGAACAGCGTTTCGAACGCTTGAAGGTTGTCCTCCCCGAGGAAACCGCTGACCGTGAGCTGAT
>NZ_MOBK01000214.1 GCF_003732265.1 Pseudomonas brassicacearum | reverse complement strand
AGCGAAGAACTCCAACTTCAAGCACCGGCCGGTCGGACTGGGCATCATGGGCTTCCAGGACGCGCTGTACCTGCAGCACATTCCTTTCGGTTCCGCCGCTGCCGTCGAATTCGCCGACAAGTCGATGGAAGCGGTCAGCTACTACGCGATCCAGGCTTCCTGCGACCTGGCCGATGAGCGTGGCGCCTACGAGACGTTCCAGGGTTCGCTGTGGTCCAAAGGCATCCTGCCGCTGGATTCGCAACAGATCCTGAGCGAGCAACGTGGCCAGAAGTACATCGCCGTTGACCTGAAAGAAACACTAGACTGAGCACCGGTTCGCGCCCGTGTGCAGAAAGGCAGTCGTAACCCCAACATCATGGCAATCGCACCGACCGCGACCATCGCCAACATCACTGGCGTCCCGCAGTCGATCGAACCGACCTACCAGA
>NZ_MOBK01000213.1 GCF_003732265.1 Pseudomonas brassicacearum | reverse complement strand
GGCCTGGCGGCGTTACGTCGTACTGAAGAAGACCTCGGCGCATTGCGTGAGGCGCTCGGCACCAGCGGCAGTCACTATCACGGCGACCTCGACACCTACATCGCCTGCGATCTGGTGTTCCACCGCCGGCTGGTCGATGCCGCGCACAACCCGACCCTCAGCGAGCTTTATCGCTATTTCTCCAGCATCGTCGGCGCGCAATTGCGCCAGACCCTGAACATCGTCCCGCGCCGTCAGGAAGTTTTCGACCTGCACATCGAGTTGCTCGATGCGGTCGAACAACGCGACCCGGAACGGGCCAAAGCCTTGTCGAGGCAATTGATCAATGAACCTTGAAACCGAGAAATCCATGTCCCGCAGTGAGATATCCACAACCCCAAAACGTACGGCAGAGCTTGAAGAGCTGCTGATCGACGCCGAGGCTGACGACGAGCAAGTGCAACAAAGCCATCCGCTGGTGCGCCGGCCGTGGCTGTTGCTGCTGGGTTTGATTCTGGTCGCGTTGAACTTGCGTCCGGCGCTGTCGAGCATGGCGCCGTTGCTCAGTGACGTTTCCAAAAGCCTCGGATTATCGGCGGCTCAGGCGGGTTTGCTGACCACGTTGCCGGTGCTTTGCCTCGGTTTGTTTGCACCCTTGGCGCCGATTCTGGCGCGGCG
>NZ_MOBK01000212.1 GCF_003732265.1 Pseudomonas brassicacearum | reverse complement strand
ATTGACGCGGCGGCTTGCAAAAGTCCGGCAGGTACGGGCAACAACCTGGCAGACTTGCCCAAGGCGAGCGCTGTGCGACGCAACTATTGAGTGGTGGAAAGATCCTCACCATCGCTAACCAGAAATATTTCGCCTGCGGCAGCAGGGTGATCGATACACGTCGACACCATGTCCGTCAAATTGCCGATTGCAACCAGACTGCGCCTGTTATCAATAGCCCCTAATGGCAGGGGTATACCGCGATCAAGCCAACGTACCATGCTAAGAAAATTGGCTTTGACACCGGGTCCGTAAACAAGTGGCGGCCGGATCACAACAAGCTCCATACCGGTTTCCTCGCATACTTGCCGTATTGCGTCCTCTGCCTCACGCTTTGAAATGCCATAAGCATCGACCGGTGCGGGCAAATCTGTCGCCTTGAACGTTTTATTTCGAGGCGTGCCTTCGCCGTTCACCTTGATCGAGCTGATAAAGATAAAAC
>NZ_MOBK01000211.1 GCF_003732265.1 Pseudomonas brassicacearum | reverse complement strand
GGTGATGCCAGTGCCGTAGTCACCGGTGGTGTAGTAGGCAGGGTCATTACCGTTGGCGCCATCGTCACGGCTGTTGAAGTAACGGAAGTCAGACTTCAATACACCCGGGCCGATTGCCCAGTTGTGTACCAGACCCAGGAAGTGCTGCTTGTAGTAATCCTGCAGATTGCCGTAGTAGTACTGGGCAGTCAGGTCTTTGGTGATTTTGTAGTCGCCACCACCGTAGATGAACTTGTTGCTGTCACGACCGGCAGCGGTGTGAGCGTTGGAGCCAGCAATCGACAACTCTTCGTTGTTGCTGGAGTTACGGCCCTTGGCGTGCTCGATTTGACCAGCAACCAGCGTCAGATCCTTGATCTCGCTCGAAGTGATCTGGCCACCCTGGAAGGTTTGCGGCAGCAGACGACCGTCGTTGGTCACGATGACCGGCAGTTTTGGCTGCAGGGTGCCGAGCTTCAGTTCGGTCTGGGAGATCTTGGCTTTGGCAGTCAGACCCAGGCTGGAGTAGTTGTCGACCGCTTCACCGTTGGACTTGCTCGGGAATACAGTGCCGCCATAGGAAGTCGACGTGGCACCGTTGGTGCCGCCACCCGAATCCAGACGCACGCCCACCAGGCCGATGGCGTCGATACCGAAGCCTACGGTGCCTTGGGTGTAACCGGAGATG
>NZ_MOBK01000210.1 GCF_003732265.1 Pseudomonas brassicacearum | reverse complement strand
ATAAACTATATCGCACGCAGACTTTCCACTTTGAAGTTTGGAGGCGAACAGCATACCTGCTTGCCGGTGATTCGCACTGACCGCCTCATTTATATTCGGTCCAGATGTCATGATCCAGCGCTCTCCCAAACTGGCAACAGTATCTGAATCGTCTTTTTCCTTGGGGGATGCCAATATATTTATCCAGTAATCTGCCACGGGCTTTGGCGTCGTAAAATAGATATCAGAGAACATCCATACACCTGTACCACCACCAACAGGATCGAGTGTTACCAACATCTTGACTGTATAACCTCGCTCTTTCAAAATCGAGGTCAAATGTGCACCATTCCACCCCC
>NZ_MOBK01000209.1 GCF_003732265.1 Pseudomonas brassicacearum | reverse complement strand
TGCCACCAGTTCGGCGAAGGAAAACGGCTTGATCAGGTAATCGTCGGCACCCAGTTCGAGGCCTTGGACGCGGTCGGGGATGTCATCGCGGGCGGTGAGGAACAGCACCGGTGTGTCCGCTTCCTTGCGCAACCGGCGCAGGACTTCCCAGCCATCCATTTTCGGCATCATCACATCGAGCACGATCACATCGAAACTGTGTTCCAGCGCCAGGTGCAGCCCGTCGGCACCGTCGCGGGCGAGGCTGACGCTGTAACCCAGTTCCTGTAAACCGTTGAGCAGGTAGTTGCCCGCCTTGGGTTCGTCTTCGACAACCAGAATATTCATCGATCAGTCTCAATGGTCATTGATGCAGCCGCTGCCTTGTACCTGATAGTCCAGCACATGTTCGCGGCCCTGATGGTCGAGGTAATTCAATTGCGCCGGGACCACGCCACACGCTTGTGAAATATCGGTGCTGGACAGGACTTTGTCGACATCGAGATTGACGTAGAAGCCGGATTTGTCATGAATCACGGCGGTGTCGGGCATGTTCGCGGCGAACACGCTGCCGGTGGCGAGGAGGGCGGTGAAGGCGAGCAGGA
>NZ_MOBK01000208.1 GCF_003732265.1 Pseudomonas brassicacearum | reverse complement strand
GCAGGCCGCGATGGCGGCGTTGCCGGAAGTGAAGGAGACACAGGTGATCCTCAGTGGCCTGGGCGTGGATGGCGCGGTACAACAAGCCCTCAAGACATACCCATAACCCTGTGGGAGCGGGCTTGCTCGCGAAGGTGGTGGATCATTCAACAATGATGCAGGCTGACACACCGCCTTCGCGAGCAAGCCCGCTCCCACAGGGGATTTGTGTAGTCATCGTCATCTTAAAGGCATAAAAAAACGCCGCTCATCTCACGATGGGCGGCGTTTTCTATTGCGTTGTAACGTTAGGCTTGAACGACCGGGATGTTGGCGTTCGCAGCAGCTTCACGGAACTCGGCGATCTGGTCAAAGGACAGGTAGCGGTAGACATCAGCCGCCATGCTGTCGATCTTGCCAGCGTATTCCATGTACTCCTCGACGGTCGGCAGGCGACCCAGGATGGAAGCAACAGACGCC
>NZ_MOBK01000207.1 GCF_003732265.1 Pseudomonas brassicacearum | reverse complement strand
TGGCGCTTTATGCGCAATTAACAGATCAAGGCGAACTGCAGCTCATTAATCATTTAGGCATTGATTTGGGCGAAATGCCGGAAGAAATTTTAGCGAATTTAGAGAATCAACGTTATCAACGTAAAGACATTCAATTAGATTGTGGCAAAGGTCATGACCACGCCTACTGCAATCATGTGCGCCAGGTAGATGAAGACAGCCCGGCACGTTTTAATGCCGATCCGGCACGTCACTATGAGGCTTCCGGTTGTGCGGGTAAATTAGCGATTTTTGCC
>NZ_MOBK01000023.1 GCF_003732265.1 Pseudomonas brassicacearum | reverse complement strand
ACAGGTTTCTTTCATCGCTACCCGCGGTCAGAAAGGCATGCAAGCTGAAGAAGTACAAGTTATCTAACTTGTAGCTTCTTTAGAAAAGAGCCCCGCCCTTAAAAGCGGGGCTTTTTTGTGGGCGGCTGTTTTTCAGCTCGCAAAAAAAGATCGCAGCCTTCGGCCCCTCCTACAGGATGTACATCAATCCTCTGTAGGAGCCGCCGAAGGCTGCGATCTTTTTTGCTTGTGCCTTACCAGGCCACGCCAAACCCTGCGGTGTAACGGGTCTTGTTCAAGTCCGCATCGTTGGTGCCGCTGATGATGTCACGCTCAGCCTTGAGGTTAAGCGAAGCCCAATCGGTGACCTTGTAGCGCAAGCCCATCTCGGCATCCAGCGCGTAATCGGCAACACCCGACAGCGGCTTGCCTACTTCACCGTTGGTGAAGAATTCGACCTTCTTGCCAATCAGGTATCGATTGTAATCCCACTTCATCGCGACAGAATAGAAGTTGTCCTTGCTGCCATCGCGATACTCGTA
>NZ_MOBK01000206.1 GCF_003732265.1 Pseudomonas brassicacearum | reverse complement strand
GCCATGTTCGCCTTCGGCAGCGGCGCCTTCTTCGGCGTGATCGGCGTGTTCAGCAGCCTCATCGGCGTGGGCGTCGATGCTTGAGTTGGCTGACCACTGCGAGCCTATGCCAATCCCCAACGCCAACGTCGCCACCGCGACAACCATCAGTTTTTTGTCCATGGAAACTCCTCTGCGCCATGCCATCGCGCAGTTGTCTGAAAAATGAAATTCAACGGCTGACGTTGAGGTCGCCAAAGATCCGTTCGATGCGTACGCGGGCGTCGGTGGCCTCGCTGACGGCCTGGATGTACTGGCTACGGGCGCTGATCAACGTGCGTTGCGCATCGAGTACATCGAGGAAGCCGAACTTGCCCATTTCGAACCCGCGGGTTGCGCTGTCGACCGCACTTTGCGCGGCGGGCAGGATGGTCTGGTTGAACGCTGTGACTTCGCCGTTGGCGGTCTGCCATTGCTCAAGGCTGGTCTGGATTTCCGTGCGCAATCGCAGCTCGGTGGCGTTGCGCAGATCCCGCGCCTG
>NZ_MOBK01000205.1 GCF_003732265.1 Pseudomonas brassicacearum | reverse complement strand
GCGCTCGCTTAAAGTCCTGATACTTGAACCCAATCCGTTCCAGCTGATGGCATTGCATCAAATGCTCAATGCCATTGGCATCTATGACGTACTGACGGCGCCGTCGCTGGCGTCGGCCCTGTCTTCACTGGGCCATCGCGGCGTGGTCGATATCGCCATTTGCGATCCGCAGCTCAAGGGCGGCGATGGCCTGGCATTGATCCAGCATCTGGCGGTTCAGCATGAGGCCCGCGCGCTGATCCTGCTGGGAACGGTCGCGCCAAGCCTGCTGAACGATCTTGAACCCTTGCTGAGCGAACACAGAATGCGGCTGTTGGGACGCCTGCAAACCCCGGTGTCGGCGGTACTGATGCGCGGTTTGCTCGACAGCTACCTGATCGCCGCGTCGCCATCCGTGCGGGTTTGACGGGGACGGATATTTTTCTGTCATCTTCGCCGTGCATGCTCTGACAGACCGGTGACACTCCAGGAATGGGGCAATCGGTATGCAGAACTTTCTTCTCGGGCCGGT
>NZ_MOBK01000204.1 GCF_003732265.1 Pseudomonas brassicacearum | reverse complement strand
AATCACAAGATCGAGATTCGTCGCAGTAACGTCGAGAAAATTCTCCTGGCGGCGGAAAAAGTCTTCGCCGAAAAAGGCTTCGGCGGTACCGCCATGGCAGACATCGCGGCTGAAGTGCAACTGCCGCGTTCCAATCTGCATTACTACTTCTCAACCAAGAGCGAGCTGTACAGCGCAGTGCTGTTCGACCTGCTGGAAGTGTGGAAACAGGACGCGCTGTGCTTCGAGATGTTCGACGATCCGCGCGTGGTGCTGAGCAGCTATATCCGCGCCAAGATGAACCACTCGCGCAGCCGGCCGTATGGTTCTAAAGTCTGGGCCAATGAGATCATCCACGGCGCGCCAACCTTGGGCGAGGCGCTGGATGTCAGCCTGTATGACTGGGCGAAGATGAAGGAAGCGAAGATTCGCCAGTGGGTCGAGGACAAGCGGATTTTGCCGGTGGAACCGTCGAGTTTGCTGTACATGATCTGGGCGTCGACGCAGCACTATGCTGACTTTGATCATCAGGTGAATATTCTGAATGAACATCAGCCGTTGTCGGACATGCAGTTTGAGCGGGCGGTGCAGACAGTGACGAGTGTGATCTTGCGTGGGATCGGGCTGGAGCCCTAGAAGCAGACCCTCACCCCAGCCCTCTCCCGGAGGGAGAGGGGGCCGACCGAGGTGTCTTGCGGGTTACATCGACCTGAAAAATCCAGTCGATTATGGATTCAAGGCAGTCCTTGCCTGTTCATGTATTGATTATGGATTCAAGGCAGTGCTTGCCTGTGAGTCTTGTCGATTATGGATTC
>NZ_MOBK01000203.1 GCF_003732265.1 Pseudomonas brassicacearum | reverse complement strand
AGCGCTGAACCTGGCCGCGATCGAGAAGGAACGCCCACTGGTGCCGAACAACGCACCGCGTGGCGACCGTCCTGAGCGCACCGGTGATCGTCCTGATCGTGGTGACCGCGAGCGTCGCGCGCCAATGCCTCTGGGCGAAGGCCGTGCTCGTTGCCGTACCGCGCTGGGTGCGCGTGACGGTATCGCTGCGAAGAACCTGCTGGGCGCCATCCTCAACGAAGGCGGTCTGGCCCGTGAAGCGATCGGTCGCATCCAGGTGCGTGACAGCTTCAGCCTCGTCGAGCTGCCGGAAGATGGTCTGGACAAACTCCTGACCAAGCTGAAGGACACTCGCGTTGCCGGTAAGCAGTTGAAGCTGCGTCGCTATCGCGAAGATTG
>NZ_MOBK01000202.1 GCF_003732265.1 Pseudomonas brassicacearum | reverse complement strand
TTGCCGGTCTGGATCAACGTCAGTACTTCCAAAGCTTCATCCAGCGTGCCGAAACCGCCCGGGCATAAAACCAGCGCGTCAGCTTCTTTGACGAAAAACCGTTTTCGCGTGAAGAAGAAGTGGAACGGCAGCAGATTGCCGGTGCCGTCTACCGTCGGGTTGGCATGTTGTTCGAAGGGCAGGGTGATGTTGAACCCGAGGCTGTGATCGCGGCCGGCACCTTCATGGGCTGCGGCCATGATGCCGCCCCCGGCACCGGTAATGACCATCATCCCCGAGCGGGTCAACGCCGCGCCGAGTTCTCGGGCCATGGCGTATAGAGGATGTTCGACCGGGGTGCGCGCCGAGCCGAACACGGTGACTTTGCGTCTGCCCTTGAATTGCTCCAGTACCCGAAAGGCCTGCTCCAGTTCGCGCAGGGCTTGCAAGGTGATCTTGGCATTCCAGCGGTTGTGATCTTCCTGGGCCATGCGCAGCACGGTCAGGATCATGTCGCGATAGATGGGAATGTTCGGGCTG
>NZ_MOBK01000201.1 GCF_003732265.1 Pseudomonas brassicacearum | reverse complement strand
GCGATTATTCTCTCGCGTGCCTGCCCGGATGACTCAGCGCTGGCCGATGAAATACTTGCGGTGTGTCACGCTGAAATGACCGCGTCATTGCTGATGTCTGCCGACAGTGCAGAAGTGACTGGTTGATCGGTATTGTCCTTTTTGAGTTGACGGATAAACGCTTTTCAGCCGATTTATCCCGTCCCTGTGCGTCAGTAATCTGTACCCAACTTGAACGCAACAACAAATTCAAAAACTCAAAAGGGACGCATACCATGACTACTCCAACCTACAACCGCCTGAACAAAGACGACGCCATCGTGCTGCTGGTTGATCACCAGACGGTTCTGATTTCGCTGGTGCAGGCTTTCTCGCCTAACGAGTTCAAGAACAACGTGCTGGCGCTGGCGGATCTGGCGAAGTTCTTCGAACTGCCGACCATCCTCACCACCAGTTTCGAACAAGGCCCGAACGGCCCGCTGGTACCAGAGCTGAAGGAGATGTTCCCGGACGCGCCGTACATCGCTCGCCCAGGCCAGATCAACGCGTGGGACAACGAAGACTTCGTCAAAGCGATCAATGCCACCGGGCGCAAGCAGATCATCATTGCTGGTGTGGTCACGGATGTCTGCGTAGCGTTCCCGACCTTGTCGGCGCT
>NZ_MOBK01000200.1:336-633 GCF_003732265.1 Pseudomonas brassicacearum | reverse complement strand
GCTGCCGGAGCAGTTGCTTGAGCGTATTGACCAGACAGTCCGCCGTGACCAGCGCTATCGATCCCGTTCCGGATTTCTCGCGGCGGCCGCCTTGCGCGAACTGTCGGTATAGCGAAGTCAGGTGCTTTCCCGTTCGATGACTTGGCACTGCAGCAGGTTCAGCCGCTGCACCTCGTCGCTCGGCAACACGCCAAGGCTTTCCAGCACGCGTGTTGCGGCGAGTACACCGATCTCCAGCGCCGGTGGTTTGATCGTGCTGAGGCTCGGCAAAAGCATCTCGGCGAACGGGTAGTCGCC
>NZ_MOBK01000200.1:0-266 GCF_003732265.1 Pseudomonas brassicacearum | reverse complement strand
GAGGTTGTCGTTGGCGAAGATGATCGCGTCGGGGCGCGGTGAGGCGTTCATCAGGGTGTCCATCGCCTGTTTGCCGGCCTCGAATGGTGCGCGATCAGCGTCAGGGGCGTAGACCCAGGGTTCCAGGCTGGATTCTTTTAAAGTCGCTGCGTAACCGTCGCGGCGTTCCAATGCGCTGAAGTCGCCCGCCGCGCTGTTCTGCACGAAGGCGATACGTTGATAGCCTTTTTTCAGCAGATATCTGGCGGCTGTCACGCCCACCTCGA
>NZ_MOBK01000199.1:594-874 GCF_003732265.1 Pseudomonas brassicacearum | reverse complement strand
GCGATGATCTGGTCGAGGCCATCGCTGGTGGTGTCATCGAGGAGGATGCGCACGCGCACGCCACGGTCGGCAGCCTTGAGCAGTTCCTCCACCAGCATCCGCGTGCTGATGCCGTCATGGACGATGTAGTACTGCAGATCGAGGCTGGACTGGGCGTTGCGGATCAGTTCGGCGCGGGCGGTGAACGCCTCGCTGCTGTTGGACAGCAGACGGAAACCCGAGCGCCCCTGATAGGGCGCCGCTTGGGCCTGAATCGAACGGCCGAAGCTGGAGCCGGACG
>NZ_MOBK01000199.1:0-473 GCF_003732265.1 Pseudomonas brassicacearum | reverse complement strand
CGGCTAGGGTCGGCATATGGACGCGGTTCTCTGGAAAAAGGTCAGTCGGCTTCGGCCAGCAATCTGACCGCTGTCTCGCCGACCTTGCGCACCGCTTCTTCGATCTGCGCGGTCGGTTTGGCAGCGTAGTTCATCCGCAGGCAATTGCGGTACTTGCCCGAGGCGGAAAAAATGCTGCCGACGGCAATCTGTACGCCTTGGTCGTGCAACTCACGATTGAGTTTCAAGGTGTCGAAACCTTCCGGCAATTCGACCCACAACATGAAACTGCCTTGCGGCCGACTGGCGCGGGTGCCTGCCGGGAAATAGCGGGTAACCCAGTCGATCATCAGGTCGCGACTGCGCTGGTATTGCGTGCGCATCCGCCGCAAGTGCGGTTCGAAATGACCGGCCTTGAGGAATTCGGCGATGGCGATCTGCGGCTGCGGTGCGGTCGATCCGGTGCTGATGTATTTCATGTGCAGCACGCGCTC
>NZ_MOBK01000198.1 GCF_003732265.1 Pseudomonas brassicacearum | reverse complement strand
AGGTCGCTGGCGATGGCGATCTTCACCTTGTGCTTGCGCAGGGCGTCCATAGGCGGCAACTGGGTTTCGCGCAGAAAGTAGAACGCGCCCGGCAGCAGCACCGCGACGGTGTCTGCTTCGGCCATGGCGATGGCGTCGGCTTCGTCCATGAATTCCAGGTGATCGGCGGACAACGCCTTGTAGCGCGCGGCGAGGCTGGAGCCGTGCAGTGACGATAATTGTTCGGCGTGCAGCTTCACTGGCAGGCCGAGTTTTTGTGCGGCGATGA
>NZ_MOBK01000197.1 GCF_003732265.1 Pseudomonas brassicacearum | reverse complement strand
ATGTAGCCGCCATCATGGTTGTCGTGCGCCTTAAGCTGTTCGGGTCGCCAAACCCGGTGCTGAACATTCAGCATCGGATGAGCTTAGAAACCTGGGCTTTTCGGCGCAATCGGACGGCGGTGGTGCAAGTTGTAGGAAGTTGCCGAGAAGATTGAAGGGGTGGAGATCAAAAGATCGCAGCCTTCGGCAGCTCTTACAGGGGGAGCGGATTATTCAGCGGGTGGCGTCAGCTTGGCTTCCATCTCGGCAACCTTGGCTTCGAGACTCTCAAGTCGGGCGCGAGTGCGCGCCAACACAACCATCTGGCTATCAAACTCTTCACGGCTGACCAGGTCGAGTTTGCTGAAGGCACTTTGCAGCAGCATCTTGAACTGGCTTTCGATTTCGGCTTTCGGCAGCGGGGTGTCGCCGCTGAAGAGGCGGGAGGCGGTGCCGCTCAGGGCGTCGAGGAAGTCTTTGGGCGCGAGCATGGTGGATGTCCTGGAAACAATGGCCGGCAGTGTATCACGCAGTGTCTATAGTCAATCTCGTGGTCAGGGATGCACGCTTTTCGCGCAGGCGGACGGAT
>NZ_MOBK01000022.1 GCF_003732265.1 Pseudomonas brassicacearum | reverse complement strand
GGGGGTGTCAGAAATTTTGTGTTCGGGCATAACATGAGTAAGAGGTGCATGTATGCCAACCAAGAAGAAACCCGCGTTGCGAGAGCTGCCGAAAATCCCGAAAGAGCTGCTCGAGCAATTCACTGATGGACCGATGACAGCTGAAGCCATTGAGGACGCCTCTGCGGCGTTCAAGAAGGCTTTGATCGAGCGAGCCCTGAGTGCTGAGCTCGGCCACCACCTGGGCTATCCGCCGGGCGCGCAGCGCCCAGAGGATGAAACCAACCAGCGCAATGGCAAAAGCAGCAAGACGGTTCTAACCGGCGATGGCCCGCTTCGACTGGATATTCCTCGGGACCGGGACGGTAGTTTCTCGCCCATCCTGATCCCCAAACACGAGCGTCGTTACACCGGTTTCGACGACAAGATCATCGCCATGTATGCCCGTGGAATGACGGTCAGAGAGATCCGTGCGTTTCTTTCCGAGCAGTACGGTACGGACGTTTCTCCCGACTTCATCAGCTCCGTAACCGACGAGGTCATGGCAGAGATCGGTGCATGGCAACAGCGGCCTTTGGAGCCGATGTATCCGGTTATTTTCTTCGATGCTCTGCGGGTCAAAATCCGCGAAGAGGGGCTGGTTCGCAACAAGGCGATCTACTTGGCCCTGGGGGTTTTGCCTGACGGAACACGCGATATTCTCGGCATTTGGATCGAAACTACCGAGGGCGCCAAATTCTGGATGAAGGTTTTCAACGACCTCAAGACCCGCGGCGTCGAGGACGTGTTGATTGCTGTGACCGATGGCCTTAAAGGCATGCCAGAAGCTCTCAGCGCCGTATTTCCAGACACGACACTGCAAACCTGCATTGTTCATCTGATCCGCAACAGTCTTGATTACGCGGCTTGGGACAAGCGTCGCGAACTGGCCAAGGCGCTCAAACCGATCTATCAGGCAGTCACCGCCGACGCGGCCGAGCAGGCGCTGGATGCGTTTGAAAGCGGGCCATGGGGCAAGCAGTATCCGACGGTAGTGGCGGCTTGGCGCCGCGCTTGGGATCGAGTGATTCCATTTTTCGTTTTCCCGCCGGCGATCCGAAAGGTGATCTACACGACCAACGCCATTGAGAGCATCAACGCTCAGCTGCGCAAGATCATCAAGACCCGAGGTCACTTCCCGACTGACGATGCGGCGACAAAACTGATCTGGCTTGGACTGC
>NZ_MOBK01000196.1 GCF_003732265.1 Pseudomonas brassicacearum | reverse complement strand
GATCCCCTCCGGGCGTATCGGCGACGCGGAAGACGTCGCCAACGCCGTGGTCTTTCTCGCCTCCGACGCCTCCGATTACATCGTCGGCACCACCCTGTTTATCGACGGCGGCATGAGCCTCTATCCGGAGTTTCGCGGCAATGGCTGAGCATCACCTGGAACGACAAAGCCCGATCGACGCCCACGGCATCATCGGCGATATGCGCAGCGCGGCACTGGTCAACGACCGTGGCAGCGTGGATTTTTTCTGCTGGCCGGAGTTCGACCGCCCATCGATTTTCTGTGCGTTGCT
>NZ_MOBK01000195.1 GCF_003732265.1 Pseudomonas brassicacearum | reverse complement strand
CCGCTGAGGTGGCCGATCTGTTGACTGCCAACAATCTGCCAGCGCGCCTTGATCCGCAACGTCCGTTCGATCACGGTGTCTGGGTACCGTTGTCGTTGATGTACCCGCAGGCGGATATCCCGGTGGTGCAGGTCTCCCTGCCAACCCGCGCTGGCCCGGCGCTGCAAACCCGGGTCGGCCAAGCGCTGGCGAGTCTGCGTGACCAGGGCATTTTGCTCATTGGTTCCGGCAGCATCACCCACAACCTGCGTGAACTCGACTGGCACGCCGGCCCGGAAAGTGTCGAGCCATGGGCGCGGGATTTTCGTGACTGGGTGATCGAGAAGTTGGCGGCCGACGATGAGGCGGCGCTGCATGATTATCGCCAGCAGGCGCCGCATGCGGTGCGCAGCCACCCGAGTGATGAGCATTTGTTGCCGCTGTATTTTGCCCGGGGCGCGGGCGGTGAGTTCAGCGTGGCGCACAAGGGGTTCACGATGGGTGCGCTGGGCATGGATATTTACCGATTCGGTTGACGCCTTCGCGAGCAGGCTCGCTCCCACAAAGGCAAACAGCAGGCAAAAAAAATCCCCGAACCAGTCGGGGATTTTTTATGTGCGATCAATCAGCCCAAGGGCGGATCAATCTTCGCGATAGCGACGCAGCTTCAACTGCTTACCGGCAACGCGAGTGTCCTTC
>NZ_MOBK01000194.1 GCF_003732265.1 Pseudomonas brassicacearum | reverse complement strand
GAAATACCGATTCGATTATGGATTCAGCAAAGCAATATCAGGTCGGCGTACCTCTGAAGCATCCCCCAATCCGTCCCCTCTCCCTCGGGGAGAGGGTTAGGGTGAGGGGCTTTTGGCTGTAAAACGGCTCAACGAAAAAACGGCACATCCCCCAACACCGTCGCCCGCTGCATCACCCGCCGCTCCGGTCGGTAGTCATCTACCGCGTAATGCTGCGTCACGCGGTTATCCCAGAACGCAATATCGTCCTGCTGCCAACGCCAGCGAATGGTGAATTCCGGCCGCGTCGCATGGGCGAACAGAAACTTCAGAATCGCTTCGCTCTCGGTTTCCGACAGCTCATTGATCTTCGACGTGAAGCCTTCATTGACGAACAATGACCGCCGCCCGCTGACCGGGTGCGTACGAATCACCGGGTGCGACAGCGGTGGATTCTTGCGTCGTGCCTCTTCCCACTGCGCCAATGCTTCAGGCGTGTTGCCATAGCGCTCCAGCGGAAACGAGCGGGTGAAATCGTGAGTCGCGGTCAGCCCTTCGAGCAAGCCTTTCAGCGGCGCCGACAGCGCTTCATACGCAGCAATGCCGCTGGCCCACAACGTGTCGCCACCAAACTCCGGCAGCAACTTGGCGCTGAGCACCGCGCCCATCGCCGGGGTCGG
>NZ_MOBK01000193.1 GCF_003732265.1 Pseudomonas brassicacearum | reverse complement strand
GATCAGTCACGCCCAGAATCATGTTGATACCTGGGTAGCAGACGGTGAATTCTTTAAGGCTATTGATGAATTTCATCTGCGCGAAGGCGCTTGGGATATCGACGCGCAGCCGGCCTGTGAGCGTTGCTCCTGATCGATCGAACATTGAGGTCGCAGCAGAAATACCCGCCAGAATTTCCTGTACCCGCTCATAGAACCTTTCGCCCTCGGCGGTGAGTGCGACCTTTCTCGTGGTGCGCTGGAACAAGCGCACGCCCAGTGACGTTTCCAGCTCCTGGATATACCGAGTGACCTGCGGTCGCCCGATGTCCAGCGATTCGGCAGCTTTGGTAAAGCTGCCAAGTTCGGCAAGCCTGGCGAACAGGCGCATCGATTGAAGC
>NZ_MOBK01000192.1 GCF_003732265.1 Pseudomonas brassicacearum | reverse complement strand
TGGCGCGGCTGACATCGGTCGGTGTCGGCTGCTCGATACCCTGCTCAGTCAGGCGCTGGCGCACTGGACCGTATTCGAGATGCAGATGCGCAACGCGATCCAGTTTGAAGCGCACGCGAAGAATCAACCAACGCCCCGGCTGCTGCTTGAACAGACTGTCGCGGTAGGCAAAGTTGCATTCTTCGAGAGTGAAGTCGCGCAACTCGCCGGTCTGACGATCCAGCGCGGTGAGGCCGGCGAACACATCCTTGATCTCGACACCGTAAGCGCCAATGTTTTGCATCGGCGCAGCGCCAACGGTGCCCGGAATCAGACTGAGGTTTTCCAGCCCGGAGAAGCCCAGCGCCAGTGTGTGCTGGACAAACGGATGCCACGGCTCGCCGGCTTCAGCCTCGATCACCACCCGGCTGCCGTCATCGCTGATCACACGAATGCCACGGGTGGCCATGCGCAGCACCAGCGCCGCAATGTCGGCCGTCAGCAGCAAGTTGCTGCCGCCGCCGATGACCAGCAATGGCACATCATGAGCAGTGGCATACGCCAGCGCCTCACGGACATCGGCATCGCTGTGGGCTTCGGCGAACAGTTGCGCGCGCACATCCACGCCAAAACTGTTGAACGGTTTCAGGGAAACCTGCGGTTGCACCTGAAAACTCATAACCGGCCCTTCACTTCGATCAACAATTGGTCACAAGCCGCTTCGATCAGATCCAGCACCTGCTCGAAACCCTGATCGCCGTCGTAATACGGATCCGGCACTTCATCAACCAGCCCAGCATAACGGCGCAGGAACAGATCCAGTTCAGCCTTGCCGGTGGACGGCTGCAACGCCTTGAGGTTGCGCAGGTTGCTGTTGTCCATCGCCAGAATCAGATCGTAACTGGCGAAATCGGCACGACTGACCTGCTGCGCGCGTTGCGCCGAAAGGTCATAGCCGCGCACTTTGGCGGCGGCCTGGCTGCGTTTGTCCGGCGGGTT
>NZ_MOBK01000191.1 GCF_003732265.1 Pseudomonas brassicacearum | reverse complement strand
CAACGCGCTGTTCGGCGTGCTCGGTTTTGACCTCAACGGCTTCGAAGAAGGCATCGGCGATATCTCGATGATCGGCCACGCCAATGGCCAGGAGGGCGTGCGGCAGATGGGCGCGCACTACCCGGAAAAAACCCCGGCGCTACTGCGTCGAGGCTGCGACTACCTGAAAGAAATCAACTTCATCTGAATCAACCAAACGGAGCAAAACCACGAGCACTCTACAACCCGATACCCTGATCAAAACCCCTCAAGGCTGCCACGTGGTGTCCTCGGTGGAAGTGCCGACGGAAGCCGAG
>NZ_MOBK01000190.1 GCF_003732265.1 Pseudomonas brassicacearum | reverse complement strand
CCATGACCTTGCGGCGTTCCGGCAGTGCATTGCGGTACATCGCCAGACATGCCGCCGGCAGGCCGAAGATCATCATCGGGAACATGCCGGTCATGAACTGGCCGCCCTTCGGATCGCCGGCGAAGTAGCGCGACAGGTCGCCGGTTACCAGCGCACCGGTGGTTGGGTCGGTGAAGTTGCCGAACACAAACCACGCCATGTTGTTGAGGATGTGGTGCAGGCCGGTGACGATCAGCAGGCGGTTGAACACGCCAAACACGAACGCGCCGAGGCTGCCGCTTTCCATCATCAAGGCGCCGAAGCTGTTGATGCCATGCTGGATTGGCGGCCAGATATAGCCGAACACCACGCCCAGACCGACTGCCGCAAGCCCGGTGACAATCGGCACAAAGCGTCGTCCGCCGAAGAACGCCAGATACTCCGGCAGCTTGATGTCCTTGAAGCGGTTGTACAGCGCGCCGGCCATCAGGCCGCTGACGATGCCGGCGAGCATGCCCATGTTGATGCTCGCATCGAGCACCTTCAACGTAGAGATCATCACCAGATAACCGATCACCCCGGCGAGGCCAGCGGTGCCGTTGTTGTCCTTGGCGAAACCGACGGCGATGCCGATGGCGAAGATCATTGCCAGGTTGGCGA
>NZ_MOBK01000189.1 GCF_003732265.1 Pseudomonas brassicacearum | reverse complement strand
TGAGCGCCACGTTCAGCCTCAACGAAGGGCAGATGTACGCTCGCACTCCTTCCGCCGAGTACTTGCTTTACAACAGCCAGACCCACAAGTACCCCGGACGCAGTGCCGACGACAGCGGCTCGGAAAGTGATAACAGCGACTCGCACAGCAGCACGTCTTCCGATTGGTCCGAGCCGGCCAGCCCGATCTACTGGGATCACGACCGGCACTACGAACCGACCCGAACACGGCAGGCGGAAATGTTTCTGTATGCGCTGG
>NZ_MOBK01000021.1 GCF_003732265.1 Pseudomonas brassicacearum | reverse complement strand
TCAAAGTGAATACAGCCCAAATTCTATGTTTGGGGGTTCCCCCCAAACATAGAATCTCCCACAGTTGACCGCATTCCAATGTGGGAACGAGCCTGCTCGCGAAAGCGTCGGCCCGAGCAATGCAAAACCATCAGGCAACAAAAAAGGCCCGTATCTCGCGATACGGGCCTTTTTCGTAAGAGAGAAAAATCAATTACTTGATTTTGCCTTCTTTGTAGATCACGTGCTTGCGAACAACCGGATCAAATTTCTTGATCTCGATTTTGTCCGGGGTAGTACGCTTGTTCTTGTCGGTAGTGTAGAAGTGACCAGTACCGGCGCTCGAAATCAAACGAATCAATTCACGCATGATTAGCTCCCTTAGATCTTGCCGGCTTTGCGGATTTCGGCCAGCACGACAGTGATGCCACGCTTGTCGATAATACGCATGCCTTTGGCAGATACGCGCAGACGCACGAAACGTTTCTCTTCTTCAACCCAGAAGCGGTGATGCTGCAGGTTCGGCAGGAAACGACGACGGGTTTTGTTGTTTGCGTGGGAAATGTTATTCCCAGTCACCGGACCCTTACCGGTAACTTGACATACTCTCGACATGCCTCAGCCCTCTAAAACCACATGCCCAACCCGGCATGGGTTGGCCGCTTAATCTCTCAGTCATTTGGCGCCAGGCGCCGCGTTTCTTTAGAGGTCTTACCGGCTACACCTACAGTGAAGGAACCGGGCCCCTAGAAAAGAGCGCTGCTTTATACCAGAAAGACTGAAGAGCAACAACATTCCGTGTGCACAGACTAAATAAAAACCCGGTTTTTCGGGCCACAAGCGCCTTGGATAAAGGCTATCGTCGCGAAAGACCGCTCGTCGCAGAGAATCGGCCAACCAGCCAATCCAGGGTTCTTCTCAGTCGGTGCGCACTGAAAACAATCGCACATACTCCCCTTAAAATGAAAAAGGGGATAGTCATTTGCAAAAGAGCCCACTAGGGTAAGCCTTTTCCAGACTGCACTTGCAGATGGGCCTTCGATCTGTAAAGGAATCCGACCATGCGCCTCGCTGCCCTACCGTTGTTGCTCGCCCCTCTCCTGCTGAGCCCCCTGGCCCATGCCGCGGCGCTTAGCGTCTGCACCGAGGCCAGCCCCGAAGGGTTCGACGTGGTGCAATACAACTCGCTGACCACCACCAATGCCTCGGCCGATGTACTGATGAATCGCCTGGTGGACTTCGACACGGCCAGCGGTAAAGTGGTGCCCAGCCTGGCAGACAGCTGGGAAGTCACGCCCGACGGCCTGACGTATGTGTTCAAACTGCGTCCGGACGTGAAATTCCACCGCACTGAATATTTCAGCCCGACGCGCGAACTGACCGCTGAAGACGTGATCTTCAGCTTCGAGCGCATGCTCGACCCGGCCCACCCGTGGCATAAAATCGCCCAGAGCGGCTTCCCCCATGCGCAATCGATGCAATTGCCCGCACTGATCAAGAAAATCGACGCGCTGGACCCGCTGACGGTGCGTTTCACCCTCGATCACCCGGACTCGACCTTCCTGGCCACCCTGAGCATGGGATTCGCCTCGATCTATTCCGCCGAGTACGCCGACAAGCTGATGAAGGCCGGCGCTGCGGATAAGCTCAACAGCCAGCCCGTCGGCACCGGCCCGTTCGTGCTCACACGCTTCCAGAAAGACGCTTCGATTCGCTACAAGGCCAACCCGGACTACTTCCGCGGCAAGCCATCAGTGGACCCGCTGATCTTCGCGATCACCCCGGATGCCAACGTGCGCTTGCAGAAACTGCGTCGCAATGAATGCCAGATCGCCCTGTCGCCCAAGCCGCTCGACGTACAGGCCGCGCTGAAAGAGCCGACATTGAAAGTCGAAAAGACTGACGCCTTCATGACCGCGTTTGTGGGCATCAACAGCCAGCATCCGCCGCTGGACAAGCCGGAAGTACGCCAGGCGATCAACCTCGCCTTCGACAAGGCCAACTACGTCAAAGCCGTGTTCGAGGACACTGCCGAGCCGGCCAACGGCCCGTACCCGCCGAACACCTGGAGCTACGCCAAAGGCCTGCCGGGTTATCCGCATGACGTCGCGAAAGCGAAGGCATTGATGGCCAAGGCCGGACTCAAGGATGGTTTTCAAACCACCATCTGGACCCGCCCTTCCGGCAGCACGCTGAACCCTAACCCGAGCCTCGGCGCGCAACTGTTGCAATCCGACCTGGCGGAAATCGGCATTCAGGCTGAAATCCGAGTGATCGAATGGGGCGAACTGATCCGTCGCGCCAAGGCCGGCGAGCATGACCTGCTGTTCATGGGCTGGGCCGGCGACAACGGTGATCCGGACAACTTCCTCACGCCGCAGTTTTCCTGCGCGGCGGTCAAGTCCGGGACCAACTTCGCCCGTTATTGCAATCAGGACCTGGACAAGCTGATCAGCGCCGGCAAAACCACTGGCGAGCAAGGCGTGCGTACCAAGCTCTATGAGCAGGCGCAGGCGCAGATCCAGCAGCAGGCGCTGTGGCTGCCGCTGGCGCACCCGACGGCGTTTGCGCTGACGCGCAAGGAAGTCGAGGGGTATTCGGTGAGCCCGTTTGGCCGCCAGGATTACTCGAAGGTCATCCTCAAGTAAAAGGGTCGCCACAAAACCTGTGGGAGCGGGCTTGCTCGCGAAGAGGGAGTGTCAGTCGACAACACTGTTGCCTGACACACCGCTTTCGCGAGCAAGCCCGCTCCCACATGAGTTTCGTGCCAGTCCAGCCTCCTCCTACATCCAGCCATACTCAGCCATGGACAGTGGATCACCGTCACCGATGATGAAGTGGTCCAGCACCCGCACGTCAATCAGATCCAGAGCTTCTTGCAGACGCTTGGTCAGCAACCGATCGGCCTGACTCGGGTCAGGATTACCCGACGGATGGTTGTGGCACAGGATCAACGCCGCGGCGTTGTGCGCCAAAGCCCGTTTGACCACTTGACGCGGATAGACGCTGGTGTTGTCGATTGAACCGCGAAACAGCGCTTCGAACGCCAGCACTCGATGCTTGGAATCCAGAAACAGGCAGCCAAACACCTCATGCGGCTCATGACGCAACATCGACTTGAGGTACTCACGCACCGCCAGCGGATTTTCCAGTACCGAGGTGTGGCGCAAACGCTCGGCCAGATGCCGGCGACCCATTTCCAACACAGCCTGCAACTGAGCGAATTTCGCGGGGCCGAGCCCGAGGTGACCACTGAAGGTGCGCAAATCCGCCTCCAGCAGCTTGCGCAGGCTGCCAAATTGACTCAACAGGTGTCGCGCCAGATCCACCGCGCTTTTGCCGGATACGCCGGTTCGTAGAAAAATCGCCAGCAGCTCGGCGTCCGACAGCTTCGTCGAACCATGCTCCAACAGCTTCTCCCGCGGCCGCTCCGCCGCCGGCCAATCACGAATACTCATAGCACCTTCCCTGTCTGTGGGCGCCGCTGTTCCATAGCGGTCGCTGTGATATCGTAGCCCATCTTTTTTGCTGGCGATTTCATCCCTGGGGAGGGGGTCTCGCCATGCTGTCATCAACGAAATGAAAGGCAGACCTATGCAGCGGCTGTATCGGAAACGCATCGTTCTGGGCGTCGGCGGCGGCATTGCGGCCTACAAGAGCGCCGACCTGGTTCGCCGCCTGATCGACCAGGGCGCCGAAGTGCGCGTGGTCATGACCCGTGGCGGCAGCGAGTTCATCACCCCGCTGACCATGCAGGCCTTGTCCGGCCACCCGGTTCACCTCGACCTGCTGGACCCGGCGGCAGAAGCTGCCATGGGCCACATCGAGCTGGCGAAATGGGCCGACCTGGTGCTGATCGCCCCCGCCACCGCGGACCTGATCGCCCGCCTGGCCCAAGGCATTGCCGACGACCTGCTGACCACGTTGGTGCTGGCCACCGACGCCGTGGTCGCCGTTGCTCCGGCGATGAACCAGGCCATGTGGCGCGACCCGGCCACCCAAGCCAACCTGCAAACCCTTGAAAGCCGCGACATCAAAGCCTTCGGCCCGGCCTCCGGTAGCCAGGCCTGTGGCGACGTCGGCCTGGGTCGCATGCTCGAAGCCGTGGAACTAGCCCAGTGCGCGGCGGACTGCTTCCAGCGCAAAGCGTTGACCGGCAAACATGTGCTGATCACTGCCGGCCCGACCCAGGAAAACATCGACCCGGTGCGCTACATCACCAACCACAGCTCCGGAAAAATGGGCTTTGCCCTGGCCGAAGCCGCGGTGGAAGCCGGCGCCCGCGTGACCCTGATTACCGGCCCGGTGCACCTGCCAACGCCGGATCGCGTGACGCGCATCGACGTGGTCAGTGCCCGCGACATGCTCGCCGCCTGCGAAGCCGCGATCCCTTGCGACCTGTTCATCGCCTCGGCAGCGGTCGCGGACTACCGTCCGGAAGTCGTCGCCCCACAGAAACTCAAGAAAGACCCTACGAACGGCGACGGCTTGTTGCTACAGATGGTGCGTAACCCGGACATCCTGGCCACCATCGCCACGCGCCCCGACCGTCCGTTCAGTGTCGGTTTTGCTGCCGAAACCGAACACCTGCTCGACTACGCTGCGCGCAAGTTGAAAGACAAGAACCTCGATTTGATCGTCGCCAACGACGTCGCCAACCCGAGCATTGGCTTCAACAGCGAAGAAAACGCCTGCAGCGTGATCGATCGCGAGCTTCACGCCACACTTTTCGCCCAGACCAGCAAGAGCAAGATTGCTCGCCAGCTGATCACTTTTATCGCCGAACGTCTGAACCAGGTTTAATTTACATGCACGCTTTGCAAGCCAAGATCCTCGACCCTCGCATCGGTACCGAATTCCCGCTGCCGCAATACGCCACCCCAGGCTCCGCCGGCCTCGACCTGCGCGCCATGCTGGAAAAAGACATCGTGATCAAACCGGGTGAAACCGTGCTGATCCCGACCGGCCTGTCGGTCTACATCGGCGATCCGGGCCTGGCGGCACTCATTCTGCCGCGCTCTGGCCTGGGCCATAAGCACGGCATCGTGCTGGGCAACCTGGTCGGCTTGATCGACTCCGATTACCAGGGCCCGTTGATGGTGTCCTGCTGGAACCGTGGCCAGACCGAATTCACCATGGTCGTTGGCGAACGTCTGGCCCAGTTGGTGTTGGTGCCAGTGGTTCAGGCGCATTTCGAGATGGTCGAAGAGTTCGTCGAAACTCAACGCGGCACGGGTGGTTTCGGACATTCCGGCAGCCATTGATCGGATAGAGAACCCTGTGGCGAGCGAGCTTGCTCGCGCTGGGCTGCGAAGCGGCCCCAAGATTTTGTGGGTGCTGCGCACCCAAGCGGGAGCAAGCTCCCTCGCCACAAATTACACAAAGTTCATCTGGAAGGTTTACCGCCGAAAATCAAGGCATTGGCCGACCCAAGGTCCGCCAATCCCGGTGGCATGGCCTTTTCGCACCACGAACTCTCCGTGGAAAACGCCGTCATACCCTTCAGTTTGAGCCGGCCGATGCGTTTGTCGCAGGCAGGTACAGCCACTTTCGAGATGGAGCATTCCTACAGATGAACACCCCCGCCCAAGTCGCCCCCAAGTTTCCCGACAGCATCTTCCGTGCGTACGACATTCGCGGCACCGTCCCGGAGTTCTTGAACGCTGAAACCGCTTACTGGCTCGGCCGCGCCATCGGCGCCCAGAGCCTGGCCCAGGACGAACCGAACGTTTCCGTGGGTCGCGACGGCCGCCTGTCCGGCCCGGAACTGGTCGAACAACTGATCAAAGGCCTGGCCGATGCCGGTTGCCACGTCAGCGACGTCGGCCTGGTGCCGACGCCGGCGCTGTACTACGCCGCCAACGTACTGGCCGGCAAATCGGGCGTGATGCTCACCGGCAGCCACAACCCGTCGAATTACAACGGCTTCAAGATCGTCATCGCCGGCGACACCTTGGCCAACGAACAGATCCAGGCCCTGCACGACCGCCTCAAGACCCACAACCTGAGCAGCGGCAAGGGCAGCGTGACCAAGGTTGAAATCCTCGACCGCTACAACACCGAAATCGTCCAGGACATCAAACTGGCCCGTCGCCTGAAAGTCGTGGTCGACTGCGGCAACGGCGCGGCCGGCGTGATCGCCCCGCAACTGATCGAAGCGCTGAACTGCGAAGTCATTCCGCTGTTCTGCGACGTCGACGGCAACTTCCCGAACCACCACCCGGACCCGGGCAAGCCTGAAAACCTTGTCGACCTGATCGCCAAGGTCAAGGAAACCAACGCCGACCTCGGCCTGGCCTTCGACGGCGACGGTGACCGCGTTGGCGTCGTGACCAACACCGGCAGCATCGTCTACCCGGACCGCCTGCTGATGCTGTTCGCCCGCGACGTGCTGGCGCGCAACCCGGATGCGGAGATCATCTTCGACGTCAAATGCACCCGCCGCCTGGTCCCGCTGATCAAGGAATATGGCGGTCGGCCGCTAATGTGGAAGACCGGTCACTCGTTGATCAAAAAGAAGATGAAACAATCCGGCGCACTGCTGGCCGGCGAAATGAGCGGGCACATTTTCTTCAAGGAGCGCTGGTTCGGCTTTGACGACGGCATTTACAGCGCCGCGCGTCTGCTGGAGATCCTCAGCAAGGAAAAATCCACCGCGGAAGAGCTGTTTGCGACCTTCCCGAACGATATTTCTACGCCGGAAATCAATATCCATGTGACCGAAGAGAGCAAATTCAGCATCATTGATGCACTGCACGATGCGAAGTGGGGCGAAGGCGCTGACCTGACCACCATCGACGGCGTGCGAGTCGATTACGCCAAAGGCTGGGGCCTGGTGCGCGCCTCCAACACCACACCGGTGCTGGTGCTGCGTTTCGAGGCCGATGATGAGGCGGAATTGCAGCGCATCAAGGACGTGTTCCACACCCAGCTGAAACGTGTTGCACCTGATCTCCAATTACCGTTTTGATTTAACGAAGCATCCGGAGCCCTGAATGACCCTCGAACGCGAAGCCGCCGCCAACACCGCCAAGGTCCTGTCCGAAGCGCTGCCTTACATTCGCCGCTACGTCGGCAAGACGCTGGTGATCAAATACGGCGGCAACGCGATGGAAAGCGAGGAGCTGAAAACCGGCTTCGCCCGCGACATCGTGCTGATGAAAGCCGTGGGCATCAACCCGGTGGTCGTTCACGGTGGCGGCCCGCAAATCGGCGACCTGCTCAAGCGTCTGTCGATCGAGAGCCATTTTGTCGATGGCATGCGCGTCACTGACGCCGCAACCATGGACGTGGTAGAAATGGTCCTCGGCGGACAGGTCAACAAGGACATCGTCAACCTGATCAACCGTCACGGCGGCAGCGCCATCGGCCTGACCGGTAAAGACGCCGAGCTGATTCGTGCGAAGAAGCTCACCGTGACCCGCCAGACGCCAGAGATGACGACGCCGGAAATCATCGACATCGGCCACGTTGGCGAAGTGGTCGGCATCAACACCGACCTGCTGAACCTGCTGGTCAAAGGCGACTTTATCCCAGTGATCGCGCCAATCGGCGTCGGCGCCAACGGCGAGTCGTACAACATCAACGCTGACCTGGTGGCCGGTAAAGTCGCCGAAGCACTGAAAGCTGAAAAGCTGATGCTGCTGACCAACATCGCCGGCCTGATGGACAAGCAAGGCACGGTCCTGACCGGCCTGACCACCCAGCAGGTCGACGAGTTGATCGCTGACGGCACGATCTACGGCGGCATGCTGCCGAAGATCCGTTGCGCGCTGGAAGCGGTTCAGGGCGGTGTCGGCAGCTCGTTGATCATTGATGGCCGGGTGCCGAATGCGATTCTGCTGGAAATCTTCACCGATACCGGTGTGGGTACTCTGATCAGTAATCGCAAGCGTCCTTAAGCGGTACACACAAAAAGACCCCGCTCAGCCAGGCTGAGCGGGGTCTTTTTTTGCCTGCGATCCCTGCGGCATATCATCTTTTGTGGCGAGGGAGCTTGCTCCCGCTTGAGTGCGCAGCACTCACAAAATTCTTGGGTCTGCTACGCAGCCCGGCGGGAGCAAGCTCCCTCGCCACAAAGGCTCGCCCCCACAAAGGGACGGGGTTACACGCCGAACTGGGCGCGGTACGCTTCTACGGCAGGCAAATGCTGCTTGAGCTGCGGATCGTCGGCGAGGAATTCCAGCACCTGGTTCAGCGAAACGATGCTGATCACCGGAATGCCGAAATCACGCTCCACTTCCTGGATTGCCGACAACTCACCGTTGCCTCGCTCCTGACGGTTCAGGGCGATCAGCACGCCCTTGGCCTTGGCGCCGTCCTGGGAAGCGATGATCTGCATCACTTCACGAATCGCGGTGCCGGCGGTGATCACGTCGTCGATGATCAGCACGTCGCCGGTCAGCGGTGCGCCGACCAGGCTGCCGCCTTCGCCGTGGGCCTTGGCTTCTTTGCGGTTGAAGCACCACGGCAGATCGCGCTCGTGATGTTCGGCCAGGGCCACTGCCGTGGTCGCCGCCAACGGGATGCCCTTGTAGGCCGGGCCAAACAGCACGTCGAACGAAATACCGCTTTCGACGATGGCTGCCGCGTAGAAACGACCCAGCTGCGCAAGGGCCGAACCTGTGTTGAACAGGCCGGCATTGAAGAAGTAAGGACTGGTGCGCCCGGACTTCAGGGTGAACTCACCGAAGCGCAAAACGCCGCGATCGATGGCAAAACGAATGAAATCGCGCTGATACGCTTGCATGAAAAAAACCCCAAATACCACGGATTTAGCTAATTAGGTTGACGCCGTGTATCATACACGCACGCGATTTTTGGGGCCATTTATGCGGATCATCAGTGTGAACGTCAATGGTATTCAGGCTGCAGTGGAGCGAGGTTTGCTCAGTTGGCTGCAAGCACAGAATGCCGACGTCATCTGCCTGCAGGACACCCGCGCCTCCGCCTTTGAACTGGACGATCCAGCCTTCCAACTGGATGGCTACTTCCTTTATGCCTGCGAAGCCGAAGTTCCTGCCCAGGGTGGCGTGGCTTTGTATTCGCGGTTGCAACCGAAGGCAGTCATCAGCGGTCTCGGCTTCGAGACGGCCGACCGCTACGGGCGTTACCTGCAAGCCGATTTCGACAAGGTCAGCATCGCGACCTTGCTGCTCCCTTCGGGGCAGAATGGCGATGAAGACTTGAACCAGAAGTTCAAGCTAATGGACGATTTCGCCCGTTATCTGGATAAACAGCGACGCAAACGTCGCGAGTACATTTACTGTGGCTCGCTGTACGTGGCGCAACAGAAGCTGGATATCAAGAACTGGCGCGACAGCCAGCAATCCCCGGGTTTCCTGGCACCTGAACGTGCCTGGATGGACGAGATTGTCGGCAACATGGGGTATGTTGATGCCCTGCGTGAAGTCAGCCGTGAAGGCGACCAGTACAGTTGGTGGCCAGACAACGAACAGGCTGAGATGCTCAACCTGGGCTGGCGTTTCGACTACCAGTTGCTGACCCCGGGCCTGCGCCGCTTTGTTCGCAGCGCGCGCCTGCCACGTCAGCCACGGTTCTCGCAGCATGCACCGTTGATCGTGGACTACGACTGGACGCTGACTATCTAAGCGTCGTTTCGCACACACAAAAAAGCCGACATCTCTGTCGGCTTTTTTGTGCGCGCTGACTTTCCAATGTGGGAGCGGGCTTGCTCGCGAAGGCGGTTTAACATTCAACATTGAAGTTGACTGACCCACCGCTTTCGCGAGCAAGCCCGCTCCCACATAGGGATTTGTGTCGTGGCTTACTTGATCAACCGCCAGGTGAATGGGTAACGGTAAGGAAACCCTTCGTTAGCCTTCACGCCCGCAATGATCGTCAGCACCAGCGCACCAATCGCCACCAGGCCAAACATGAAGAACCCGATAATCACCACCATCAGCAAGAAGCAGATGGCGGAGGCAATGGCGACGGTGATCTGAAAGTTCAGCGCTTCCTTGCCCTGCGCATCGACAAACGGGTCCATCTCACGCTTCATTTGCCAGAGAATCAGCGGGCCGATCAGCGTGCCGAACGGAATCCAGATCCCCAGCAAGGCTGACAAGTGACAAAACATCGCCCACTGCCGAGCCTCTTTGCTCGGGATGGGAAGCAGCTCTTGCTCATCACTCATGATGTCCTCCTTGTTTGGATCAGTCCGGTCAGTCGGCCAGTGCGGCCTTTTGCAGCTCGAAAATTTCGGTCATGCCTTTCTTCGCCAGTTCCAGCATGGCGTTCAGCTCTTCAGGCTGGAACGGTGCGCCTTCGGCAGTGCCCTGAACTTCGATGAAACCGCCGGTGCTGGTCATCACTACGTTCAGGTCGGTCTCGGCAGCCGAGTCTTCCAGGTAGTCGAGGTCGAGCACAGGTTCGCCCTGGTACATGCCCACGGAAACAGCCGCGATCATTTGCTTCAACGGGTCGCCGCCTTTCAGGCCGCCGCGTTTCTTGATCACTTTCAAGGCATCGACCAGTGCAACCATGGCGCCGGTGATGGACGCGGTGCGGGTGCCGCCGTCAGCCTGGATCACGTCGCAGTCAACGTACAGGGTCACGTCGCCCAGTTTGGACATGTCCAGCGAAGCGCGCAGGGAACGACCGATCAGACGCTGGATTTCCAGGGTGCGGCCGCCTTGTTTGCCACGGCTCGCTTCACGCTGGTTACGCTCGCCAGTGGCGCGCGGCAGCATGCCGTATTCGGCAGTCAACCAGCCTTGGCCTTGCCCTTTCAAGAAACGCGGCACGCCGTTTTCGACGCTGACGGTGCAGATGACTTTGGTATCACCGAACTCGACCAGTACAGAACCCTCGGCGTGTTTGGTGTAGTTGCGGGTAATGCGGATCGAGCGGAGCTGATCGGCAGCGCGACCACTTGGACGTTTCATAGGGAATACCTGTACGGGGGACGGAAAACTGCGGAGCATTATAGAGCCGCTGGCCACGACTGGGCACTTCTAAAAAATCCGCCCGACGACCGAAGGCCCTGAATAGCGCTTTACCGACGGCCTGCAGCCCTTTGTCACAGCGTGTGTTTGGGCGCATCCGCCCCACTGCGCTACAATCCTGCGCCTTTGCTGCCTGTCGGCTTTCATTCACAGATATCGGGTCCGCGAAACCTTTGGTAACGCAAACCCGACTTGCGAGGTACCTCCATGGTGCACAGCATGACCGCCTTCGCCCGCGTAGAAAAAGCCGGCACCCAAGGCACCCTGAGCTGGGAACTGCGCTCGGTCAACAGCCGTTACCTGGAGCCGCACTTGCGCCTGCCGGAATCCTTTCGGGATCTCGAAGGCGCCGTCCGCGAGGCCCTGCGCCAAGGCATCTCCCGGGGCAAGCTTGAATGCACCCTGCGCTTCACCGAAGAAAACACCGACAAACCACTGCAAGTGGACCGCGAGCGCGCCGCGCAATTGGTCGCCGCCGCCGAGACGATTGCCAGCCTGATCAAGAACCCTGCGGCGCTCAACCCGCTGGAGGTGCTGGCCTGGCCCGGCGTACTGGTAGGCGACGCCACCGACCCGCAAGCCTTGAATGCTGAAGCATTGGCGCTGTTCAACGAAGGCCTGAAAGAACTCAAGGCCGGCCGCGAGCGCGAAGGCGCGGAGCTGGCACGGCTGATCAGCGACCGCCTGACCTCCATTGAAGAAGACGTCGTCACCCTGCGCGACCTGGTCCCACAGATGCTCGCCACCCAGCGCCAGAAAGTCCTCGACCGCTTCGCCGACATGAAAGCCGACCTGGACCCGCAGCGTCTGGAGCAGGAAATGGTCATGCTCGCGCAAAAGAGCGACGTCGCCGAAGAACTGGATCGCCTGAGCACTCACATCATCGAAGTTCGCCGGGTGCTCAAATCCGGCGGCGCTGCCGGTCGGCGCCTGGACTTCCTGATGCAGGAGCTCAACCGCGAAGCCAACACACTGGGCTCCAAAGCCTTCGACCCGCGCAGCACCCAGGCGGCGGTCAACCTCAAAGTGTTGATCGAGCAGATGCGCGAACAAGTGCAGAATATTGAGTAAGGCAACCTGACATGACCCACAGCACCGGCACCCTGTACATCATTTCCGCCCCTTCGGGCGCGGGCAAAAGCAGCCTGGTCAAGGCCCTGACCGACGCTGACCAGGAGATCCGTGTCTCGGTCTCCCACACCACCCGGGCCATGCGCCCCGGTGAAGTGAATGGCGTGAACTATCACTTCGTCGACCGCAGCGACTTCGTGAAGATGATCGAGCACGGCGATTTCCTCGAGCGCGCCGAAGTATTCGGCAATCTCTACGGCACCTCGCAAAGCCACCTGCAGCAGACCCTGGACGAAGGTCACGACCTGATTCTGGAAATCGACTGGCAGGGTGCCGAGCAAGTGCGCAAGTTGATGCCCCAGGCGCGTTCGATCTTCATTCTGCCGCCGTCCCTGGAAGCCTTGCACCAGCGCCTGAACAATCGCGGCCAGGACAGCAACGAGGTCATCGAAGGCCGGATGCGCGAAGCCGTCAGCGAAATGAGCCACTACGTCGACTACGATTACCTGATCATCAACGACGATTTCGCCCACGCGCTGCGCGATTTGCAGGCGATTTTCCGTGCCAATCAGTTGCATCAGAAGCGCCAGCAGCAGCGTAACGGAAAACTTTTGGCTGAATTGCTCGGCTAAACAGCACTTCCCAAAACCGCTGCAAGGGCTTTACATTGGCACTTGCAGCGCGTTGAAGGGCTTGGTCAAAAAATCAGCGCTTCCCTAATCGCTGGTGATTTTTTAAACTGTTGAGTCCGCTCGCCCACCCGGGCAGCGCGCATATTGCATTCGCTCCGAGGAATACCATGGCCCGCGTAACCGTTGAAGACTGCCTGAACCACGTGGAAAACCGTTTTGAACTGGTCATGCTGTCCACCAAGCGTGCCCGTCAACTGGCCACCGGCGGCAAAGAGCCACTGGTTCAGTGGGAAAACGACAAGCCTACCGTTGTAGCGCTGCGTGAAATCGCTGAAGGCCTGATGAGCTACGAGTTCATCGCCAACGCTGAAATCGTCGAAGACGAACCGCTGTTCGCAGCGTTCGAGGACGAGTCCAACGAGGCCGTCTAAGCCTATGCCTGGTCGACGTAGCACGGCGCGGGGTCACAGCGAACGGCAGGAGTTATCATGCCGAGCATAGACGCCCTCGCCGATCGCTTATCGACCTACCTCGGCAAGGACCAGGTCAACCTGGTTCGCCGAGCGTACTTCTACGCCGAACAAGCTCACGACGGTCAACGCCGCCGTAGCGGTGAGGCGTACGTCACGCACCCTCTTGCCGTGGCGAATATTCTTGCCGACATGCACATGGACCATCAGAGCCTGATGGCCGCGATGCTGCATGACGTGATCGAAGACACCGGTATTGCCAAAGAAGCGCTGCAAGCGCAGTTCGGTGAAACCGTGGCCGAACTGGTCGATGGCGTCAGCAAGCTGACCCAGATGAACTTCGAGACCAAAGCCGAAGCCCAGGCCGAAAACTTCCAGAAAATGGCCATGGCCATGGCGCGCGACATTCGCGTGATCCTGGTCAAGCTTGCCGACCGCCTGCACAACATGCGCACGCTGGAAGTCCTGTCCGGTGAAAAGCGCCGGCGCATCGCCAAGGAAACCCTGGAGATCTATGCGCCCATCGCCAACCGATTGGGCATGCACGCCATCCGCATAGAGTTCGAAGACCTCGGCTTCAAGGCCATGCACCCGATGCGTTCCGCGCGGATCAACCAGGCCGTCAAACGCGCCCGGGGCAACCGCAAGGAAATCGTCAACAAGATCGAAGAGTCCCTCAGCCACTGCCTGGCCGTCGACGGCATTCAGGGCGAGGTCAGCGGTCGCCAGAAACACCTTTACGGCATCTACAAGAAAATGCGCGGCAAGCGTCGGGCCTTCAACGAGATCATGGACGTCTATGCGTTCCGGATCATCGTCGACAAGGTCGACACCTGCTATCGCGTGCTGGGTGCTGTGCATAATTTGTACAAACCGTTGCCGGGACGCTTCAAGGATTACATCGCGATCCCCAAGGCCAACGGCTATCAGTCGCTGCACACCACGTTGTTCGGTATGCACGGCGTTCCGATCGAGATCCAGATCCGCACCCGTGAAATGGAAGAGATGGCCAACAACGGCATCGCCGCCCATTGGCTGTACAAGTCCAGCGGCGACGAGCAGCCAAAAGGCACGCATGCCCGCGCCCGTCAGTGGGTCAAGGGCGTGCTGGAAATGCAGCAACGCGCCGGCAACTCGCTGGAATTCATCGAAAGCGTGAAGATCGACCTGTTCCCGGACGAGGTCTACGTGTTCACGCCCAAAGGCCGGATCATGGAGCTGCCCAAAGGCTCCACGGCGGTCGACTTTGCTTACGCGGTACACACCGACGTGGGCAACAGCTGCATTGCCTGTCGGATCAATCGTCGCCTCGCACCGCTGTCCGAACCGCTGCAAAGCGGCTCCACGGTCGAGATCGTCAGCGCTCCCGGCGCGCGGCCGAACCCGGCGTGGCTCAATTTCGTGGTCACCGGCAAGGCGCGGACACACATCCGCCATGCGCTGAAACTGCAACGCCGCTCCGAATCCATCAGTCTCGGCGAACGCCTGCTGAACAAGGTATTGAATGGCTTCGACAGTACGCTGGAAAAAATCCAGCCCGAGCGTGTCACGGCGATGCTGGCCGAGTACCGCCTCGAACTGATCGAGGACCTGCTGGAAGACATCGGCCTGGGCAATCGCATGGCTTACGTGGTCGCCCGCCGCCTGCTTGGCGAAGGCGAACAGTTGCCAAGCCCGGAAGGTCCGCTGGCGATTCGCGGTACCGAAGGCCTGGTCCTCAGTTACGCCAAGTGCTGCACGCCGATCCCGGGCGACCCGATTGTCGGTCACCTGTCTGCGGGCAAAGGCATGGTTGTGCACCTGGACAACTGCCGCAACATCAGCGAAATCCGCCACAACCCGGAAAAATGCATCCAGCTCTCGTGGGCCAAGGATGTCACCGGCGAATTCAACGTCGAGCTGCGCGTCGAGCTGGAACACCAGCGCGGCCTGATCGCCCTGCTGGCCAGCAGCGTCAACGCGGCCGACGGCAATATCGAAAAAATCAGCATGGACGAACGCGATGGTCGCATCAGCGTGGTCCAACTGGTGGTCAGCGTGCACGACCGTGTGCACCTGGCTCGCGTGATCAAGAAACTGCGTGCCTTGACCGGTGTGATTCGCATCACCCGCATGCGTGCGTAAAGCCCACTCTTACAAGGAGTCATTCATGACCAAGACTGTTATCACCAGCGACAAGGCCCCGGCCGCCATCGGTACTTACTCCCAGGCGATCAAGGCTGGCAACACTGTTTACATGTCGGGTCAGATTCCTCTGGACCCAAAAACCATGGAACTGGTCGAAGGCTTCGAAGCCCAGACCGTCCAGGTGTTCGAGAACCTCAAAGCCGTTGCCGAAGCTGCCGGTGGTTCGTTCAAGGACATCGTCAAACTGAACATCTTCCTCACCGACCTGAGCCACTTCGCCAAGGTCAACGAGATCATGGGCAAGTACTTTGACCAGCCTTACCCTGCCCGCGCCGCCATCGGCGTGGCTGCCCTGCCAAAGGGTTCGCAGGTTGAGATGGATGCCATTCTGGTCATCGAGTAAACGCGCGGCGCAGCCTTCCAAAGGCTGCGCCGATCTTGTCTTGAAAGGATTCCACCATGCGCCATGCGCTAGCCCTCTCGCTGGTCGCCCTACTCTTGGGCGGTTGTGCCAGCAACCCTGCCGATCGTGACATCAGCGGCACCTGGATCAATCAGGTGGCGATCGATGCTGCCGCCAAAGGCGCTCCCCTGCGCGAAGCGCTCCAGGCCTATGGCCCGAACCTGGAATGGGACGTCAACACCAAGGCCGGTCAGGCCCGCTACACCAACGGTTTTGAAAACGTCGACGGCAAGCTGCTGGGCGAAGAGTCCGGCGCCTGGAAGATCGAGTTTTATGGCAGTTCCGCTAGTGAGTTGAAACGCGACGGCAAGCAACTGCGCCAGGCCGCCCTCGATAACGAACCCGCCCAGGTCTTCGACCGCGCGCAGGTCCAGGTACCGGAAGGTGCACCGGTGGGTGCGAGCTTCGAACGCGCGCTGTATACGGAGTACATGGGTGGCAGCTGGAATATTGTCAGCGGCCCGGGTGAAGGCAATACCGTGCAATTCCAGGCTGACGGCCAGGTTGCCGGCCTGCCCGGTGCAGACCGCTATGCCTTATGCCTGGCGGGCGATTGCGCGTCGATGAGCGGCGGCAACGACAACATGTGGCTGCAACTGAACGGCCAAGGCAACACCTGGATCTTTGCGCGCAAGGGCAAGGAGCTGGAAATCTTCCAGGCGGTGAACACCGCACAGGCTGACGAAATGCCGCAGTTCACCCCGGGCGACCGCAAGTGGTTGCTGGAAAAGCAGTAACCCGATCTCAGCTACAACGAAGATCAAATGTGGGAGCGGGCTTGCTCGCGAAGGGGCCGTAACATTCAACTTCATCGTTGACTGTTACACCGCTTTCGCGAGCAAGCCCGCTCCCACATTTGGTTTAGGGTGACCGGAAGTCAGCAACGGCCTTCGAGGATGGCGGCATAGCCTTCGCGATAGCTTGGGTACTTTGGCGTCCAGCCCAGGGCTTTGGCCCGCGCATTGCTGCAGCGCTTGCTGCCCGTACGCCGCACGCTCGAATCCTCATCCCACTCCGTCACGCCCAGATACTCGCGCAACCAGCCCACCACTTCGGCCAGCGGTGCAGGCGCATCGTCGACGCCGATATAAACGTCATCCAGCGCCACACCACGACGATCCGCTTCCAGCAGATACGCCATCAACCCCGCCGCATCGTCGGCGTGAATACGGTTGGCGTACAACGGTGGCTCGACTGCTACGCGGTAACCGCGACGGACCTGAGTCAGCAGCCATTCGCGGCCCGGCCCGTAGATGCCGGTCAAGCGCAGAATGCTCGCCGGGATGCCGCTCTGCAGGGCCACCTGCTCAGCCTCCTGCATCAAGCGACCTGAATAACCTGTCGCAACCGTCGGCGAAGTCTCGTCGACCCACTCACCCTCCTGCTGGCCATACACACTGCTGCTCGACACAAACAGCAGCCGCTCCGGCACCTGACCGTAGTCGTTCAGCCACTCCAACACATGCTGCAAGCCCTGCACATAAGCGGCGCGGTAACCGGCCTCATCGTGATCGGTAGCCGCCGCGCAATACACCAGGTAATCCACCGCACCGATAGGCCAGGTCTCAGGGCAATCCTCTTTGAACAAGTCGCCGGCAACGCCAATGACGCCCTCGGGCAGGCGTGAAACGTCACGTCTCAGGCCATGCACCTCCCACCCGCCAGCCACCAATTGCGTGGCCAGACGACTGCCGACATCACCGCAACCGGCGATCAAAACTGAGGGTGTGGACATCGAAAAACTCCCATCGGAAAGCCACAGACTAGCGCCGACACAAGACGAGCGGCTAGTAATGCAGGAAAAAAAGAGACTCTATTACTTTTGTTAACAAGAATTAATTGCAATAATGCACGCCACTTTGTTCTCGGCCTCACGAGGCCTGGAAGAACATTAACCGTCTTTTTCTCTCAGGTCCGGCCAGCATGACACGCAATCAATTCTCCGCTTCGCCAACCAAACGACCTCGCGCCTGGAGCGCAGTGGCCGCTCTACTGCTGAGCCTGATGCTCGCACCGACCGCCGCATTCGCTGACGCACAAGCACCCGCCACGCCGGCTGCTGCCGCGGCACCAGCACCTGCCGATCACGCGACCCCTGCCGCTGCACCAGCCGCGACCGATCCAGCTCAGGCTGTTGACGCTGCAGACGTTCCTGAAGTGCTTGAACCCGACAACACCCTGGGCATGGCCCACGACCTGTCGCCGTGGGGCATGTACCAGAACGCCGATATTATCGTGAAAATCGTGATGATCGGACTGGCCATTGCTTCGATCATCACCTGGACCATCTGGATCGCCAAGGGCCTTGAGCTGATGGGCGCCAAACGTCGTCTGCGCACAGAAATCGCCCACCTGAAAAAAGCCACCACCCTTAAAGAAGCCAGCGCGACCGCCACCCAGCAAGGCACCCTCGCCAACCTGCTGGTGCATGACGCCCTGGAAGAGATGCGCCTGTCGGTCAACAGCCGCGAGAAAGAAGGCATCAAGGAACGAGTTGCCTTCCGTCTTGAGCGCCTGGTAGCGGCTTGCGGTCGCAACATGAGCAGCGGCACCGGCGTCCTCGCCACCATCGGTTCCACCGCGCCGTTCGTGGGTCTGTTCGGCACCGTGTGGGGCATCATGAACAGCTTCATCGGCATCGCCAAAACCCAGACCACCAACCTCGCCGTTGTCGCTCCCGGCATCGCCGAAGCCCTGCTGGCGACCGCACTGGGTCTGGTTGCAGCGATCCCGGCCGTGGTGATCTACAACGTCTTCGCCCGCTCCATCGCCGGTTACAAGGCTCAAGTGTCCGACGCCTCGGCTGAAGTCCTGCTGCTGGTCAGCCGTGACCTCGATCACCTGCCGACCACCGAGCGCTCCACGCATCCGCACATGGTCAAAGTAGGGTAATCCGCCATGGGCTTGCATTTGAGAGAAGGCGCAGACGACGATCTGGCCGAGAACCACGAAATCAACGTCACGCCGTTCATCGACGTGATGCTGGTGCTGTTGATCATCTTCATGGTGGCCGCCCCGCTGGCCACCGTGGACATCAAGGTCGACCTGCCCGCCTCCACCGCCAAACCGGCGCCACGCCCGGAGAAACCGGTGTTCCTCAGCGTCAAGGCTGACCAGCGCCTGTTCCTTGGTGAAGACGAAGTGAAGGCCGAAGCCCTCGGCGCCACCCTGGACGCCAAGACCCAGGGCAAGAAAGACACGACGATCTTCTTCCAGGCTGATAAAGGCGTGGATTACGGCGACCTGATGAGCGTGATGGACAACCTGCGCTCCGCCGGTTACCTGAAGGTGGGTCTGGTCGGGCTTGAGTCGGCAGTCAAGAAATGATCACGACGCGCCATAAGCTGACGCGTTACAGCGGGAGCCTGGCCGTGGTGCTGGGCGTCCATGCACTGGCCATCGCGCTGGCGCTGAACTGGACGTCGCGCCCGCCGATCGAGTTGCCGCCGCAGGCCATGATGGTGGAGCTGGCACCGGTTCCGGCACCGCCACCGCCTGCGCCGCCGAAGGTCATCACGCCGCCGCAACCACCGGCCCCGGTGGAAGAATTGCCGATCCCGAAACTGGCTGAAGCGCCGAAAGCCGAGATTGCCGTGCCCAAGCCGGTTAAACCCAAGCCCAAGCCGCAACCGCCCAAGCCAGTGGAGAAAAAGCCTGAGCCGCCGAAGGAAAAGCCGTCCGAGGCCAAACCGAGCGACGCGCAACCGACTCAGGCACCGACCGAAAAATCCGCACAACCGGCACCGGGTCCATCGCCGGCGCAGCAGGCTGCCAAGGCTAGCTGGCAAAGCGAATTGCTCGCTCACCTCGCCAAACATAAGAAGTACCCGGACGCAGCACGGATGCGAAACAAGGAAGGCGTGAACCGTCTGCGCTTTGTCGTGGATGCGCAAGGGAATGTGTTGTCATTCCAACTGGAGAGCCCTTCCGGCAATGCCGATCTGGACCGCGCCACCTTGCGAATGATCCGTGACGCCCAGCCGCTGCCCAAACCACCGGCTGACATGCTGACCAATGGCACTATCGAAATCACGGCACCGTTCCTGTATTCCATAGACAAACGCCGCCGCTAAGCCCAACACCGACCCCATGTGGGAGCGAGCCTGCTCGCGAAAGCGGTGTAACTGCCACGAAGCTGCTGAATGTAATGGCCTCTTCGCGAGCAGGCTCGCTCCCACAGGTTAAGCGCAACGCCATAGAGGCACCGAAAGGTGCCTTTCGCATATCCGCCAGCGGCAAACACGCATTACCCGGTGTCACTCAACACACTCACTCTGATAACGTGCGTCTATCGATTGCAGCCGTTATGCTTGGCGCGCAACTTCATGGACGCTTGCTATGACTCTCACAGAATTACGCTACATCGTTACCCTCGCCCAAGAGCAGCATTTCGGCCACGCGGCCGAGCGTTGCCACGTCAGTCAGCCGACCCTGTCGGTGGGCGTGAAAAAGCTTGAAGACGAACTCGGTGTGCTGATTTTCGAGCGCAGCAAGAGCGCCGTGCGCCTGACTCCGGTCGGCGAAGGCATCGTGGCCCAGGCGCAAAAAGTCCTGGAACAGGCCCAAGGCATCCGCGAACTGGCCCAGGCCGGCAAGAACCAGCTGACCGCCCCGCTGAAAGTCGGCGCCATCTACACCGTCGGCCCGTACCTGTTCCCGCACCTGATTCCGCAACTGCACCGGGTCGCCCCGCAGATGCCGTTGTACATCGAAGAAAACTTCACCCACGTGCTGCGCGACAAACTGCGCAACGGCGAGCTCGACGCGATCATCATCGCCCTGCCGTTCAACGAAGCTGACGTCCTGACCTTGCAGCTCTACGACGAGCCGTTCTACGTCCTGATGCCGGCCCAGCACCCGTGGACGCAAAAAGAATCCATCGACGCCAGCCTGCTCAACGACAAGAGCCTGCTGCTGCTCGGCGAAGGCCACTGCTTCCGCGATCAAGTGCTGGAAGCCTGCCCGACCCTGGCCAAAGGCAACGACGGCGCCAAGCACACCACGGTGGAATCCAGCTCGCTGGAAACCATCCGCCACATGGTCGCCTCCGGCCTTGGCATTTCGATCCTGCCGCTGTCGGCAGTCGACAGCCATCACTACGCCCCCGGCGTGATCGAAGTGCGCCCACTGTCGCCGCCGGTGCCATTCCGCACCGTGGCCATCGCCTGGCGCGCCAGCTTCCCGAGGCCGAAGGCGATTGAAATCCTCGCTGACTCCATTCGCCTGTGCTCGGTGGCCAAGCCGTCCGTGCCGGTGGTGGCGGCGTAAGTTGCTGTCATGACCGAGTTGTCGCAAGTGTCGGTGACGGCACTCAAGGGTGTCGGCGAGGCCATGGCCGAAAAGCTGGCCAAGGTCGGCCTGGAAAATCTTCAGGACGTGCTGTTTCACCTGCCGCTGCGCTATCAGGACCGCACCCGTGTGGTCCCGATCGGCCATTTGCGACCGGGGCAAGACGCCGTGATCGAAGGCACCGTCAGCGGTGCCGACGTGGTCATGGGCCGGCGCCGCAGTCTCGTCGTGCGTCTGCAAGACGGTACCGGCGGGCTCAGCCTGCGCTTCTACCATTTCAGCAACGCGCAGAAAGAAGGCCTCAAACGCGGCACGCGGATTCGCTGCTATGGCGAAGCGCGGCCCGGTGCCTCGGGACTGGAAATCTACCACCCGGAATACCGCGCCATTACCGGTGACGAGCCGCCGCCAGTGGATGAAACCCTGACCCCGGTCTACCCGCTCACCGAAGGACTGACCCAGCAGCGCTTGCGCCAACTGTGCATGCAAACCCTGACGATGCTCGGCCCGACCAGCCTGCCCGACTGGCTGCCAACCGAACTGGCGCGCGACTATCAACTCGCGCCGTTGGCCGATGCGATCCGCTACCTGCATCACCCGCCCGCCGATGCCGACGTCGACGAACTCGCCCTCGGTCATCACTGGGCGCAGCACCGCCTGGCCTTCGAAGAACTGCTGACCCATCAACTGTCGCAGCAACGGCTGCGCGAGAGCATGCGCTCCCTGCGCGCCCCGGCGATGCCGAAAGCCACCCAACTGCCGCCCAAATACCTGGCCAACCTGGGCTTCGCACCGACCGGCGCCCAGCAACGGGTCGGCAACGAAATCGCCTATGACCTGAGCCAGCACGAACCGATGCTGCGGCTGATTCAGGGCGACGTTGGCGCGGGCAAAACCGTGGTCGCCGCCCTCGCCGCGCTTCAGGCGTTGGAGGCCGGTTATCAAGTGGCGCTGATGGCGCCCACCGAGATCCTCGCCGAGCAGCACTTCATCACCTTCAAGCGCTGGCTCGAACCGCTGGGCATCGAAGTTGCGTGGCTGGCCGGCAAGCTCAAGGGCAAGAACCGCGTTGCCGCGCTGGAACAGATCGCCAGCGGCACGCCGATGGTGGTCGGCACCCACGCGCTGTTCCAGGACGAGGTGCAGTTCAAGAACCTTGCGCTGGTGATCATCGACGAACAACACCGCTTCGGCGTGCAGCAGCGTCTGGCGTTGCGGCAGAAAGGCGTCGGCGGGCGCATGTGTCCGCATCAACTGATCATGACCGCAACGCCGATTCCACGCACGCTGGCCATGAGCGCCTACGCCGACCTCGACACCTCGATCCTCGACGAACTGCCGCCCGGTCGTACGCCGGTCAACACCGTGTTGATCACCGACACCCGGCGCGTTGAAGTCATCGAACGGGTGCGCGGTGCCTGCACTGAAGGGCGTCAGGCCTATTGGGTGTGCACGCTGATTGAAGAGTCGGAAGAGCTGACCTGCCAGGCCGCCGAAACCACTTACGAAGACCTCACCGCCGCTCTCGGCGAGTTGAAGGTCGGGCTGATCCACGGCCGCATGAAGCCGGTGGAAAAAGCCGCCGTGATGGCCGAGTTCAAGGCCGGCAACCTGCAACTGCTGGTCGCGACCACCGTGATCGAAGTCGGTGTCGACGTCCCGAACGCCAGCCTGATGATCATCGAAAACCCTGAACGCCTCGGTCTCGCGCAATTGCACCAGTTGCGCGGCCGTGTCGGTCGAGGCAGCGCCGCCAGCCATTGCGTGCTGCTCTACCATCCGCCGCTGTCGCAAATCGGTCGTCAACGCCTCGGTATCATGCGTGAAACCAACGACGGTTTTGTCATCGCCGAAAAAGACCTCGAACTGCGCGGCCCCGGCGAAATGCTCGGCACGCGCCAGACCGGCCTGCTGCAATTCAAGGTCGCCGACCTGATGCGTGACGCCGATTTATTGCCCGCCGTGCGCGACGCCGCCCAGGCATTGCTGGAGCGCTGGCCGGACCACGTCAGCCCGCTGCTCGACCGCTGGCTGCGCCATGGGCAGCAATACGGCCAAGTGTGAGCACCGTCGCAGTTTGTGGACGATGCTTTTAAACAAGCTGGTTATACTCCTGCAATTGTTTGAATACGGATACAGACCATGACTGAAGCTGCCCTCGCCCCGGAACCCCTGCACGCTCCGTCTGTTATTCGGCTGCTGCTGGGCAAGCTGGGCATTGCCTACAAAGAAGTGCTGGACCACCACGGCCTGAACGCCTCGCGCAAAGTACAGGCCGTGTTGCTGGACGACGCCGTCGGCGCGCTGATGGTGCTGTTTGCGCAAAGCCAATTGCTGGACCTCAATCGCCTCGCCGAACTGACCGGCCGCCGGCTCACTGCCGTGCCCACCGAACGCCTGGTGAAAATGCTCGGCAAACACAGCCTGAGCCTGCTGCCCGGCCTGCCGGCGCTGACCAGTTCGCCGTGCCTGTACGAAGAAAGCCTGCTGCGTGAACCGAAGTTGCTGATCAACTCGGGCGAGCCGGGCCTGCTGCTGGAAATCACCAGCGAAGACTTCAAGACCATGCTGACCAAGGCCAGCGCCGCCAACTTCGGCGAGAACCTGACCAGCATCCGCCCCAACCTCGACCGCCCCGACGATGACCGCAAGGAAATCACCCAGGCCGTTCAAGTGTTCACCGCGCGGCGCATCCAGCAACGCCTGGAAGAGACCATCGAGATTCCGCCGCTGGCCGAGACCGCGCAGAAAATCATCAAACTGCGCGTCGACCCCAACGCCACCATCGACGACATCACCGGCGTCGTCGAAACCGACCCTGCGCTGGCCGCCCAGGTCGTCAGCTGGGCCGCGTCGCCGTACTACGCTTCGCCGGGCAAGATTCGTTCAGTAGAAGACGCGATTGTGCGGGTCCTGGGTTTCGACCTGGTGATCAACCTCGCACTCGGCCTGGCCCTGGGCAAAACCCTGAGCCTGCCCAAAGACCACCCGCAACACGCCACGCCGTACTGGCAGCAGTCAATCTACACCGCCGCCGTCATCGAAGGCCTGACCCGCGCCATGCCGCGCGCCCAGCGCCCGGAAGCCGGCCTGACCTACCTCGCCGGCCTGCTGCACAACTTCGGCTACCTGCTGCTGGCCCACGTCTTCCCGCCGCACTTCTCGCTGATCTGCCGCCACCTGGAAGTCAACCAGCACCTGTGCCACAGCTACGTCGAGCAACACCTGCTGGGCATCAGCCGCGAACAGATCGGCTCATGGCTGATGCGCTACTGGGACATGCCCGAAGAACTCGCCACCGCCCTGCGCTTCCAGCACGACCCGCACTACGACGGTGACTACGCCGAATACCCGAACCTCGTCTGCCTGGCCGTGCGCCTGCTGCGCGGCCGCGGCATCGGCTCCGGCCCGGACGAAGACATCCCGGAAGCTTTGCTGGAACGCGTTGGCCTGACCCGCGACAAAGCCAACGACGTAGTCACCAAAGTCCTCGAAGCCGAAGTCCTGCTGCGCGAACTCGCTTCGCAGTTCAGCCAGGCCTAAAAAAACCCGCTCCCACACTCGGTCAAATGTGGGAGCGGGCTTGCTCGCGAAGAATCCCCCGCCGATCTACCTGATTCACCACAAGCCCCTGTGGGAGCGAGCCTGCTCGCGAAGAATCCAACTCGATATCTCTGACTCACCACACCCACTGTGGCGAGGGAGCTTGCTCCCGCTCGACTGCGCAGCAGTCGCAACCCAGCCAACAACGTCTGCCTGACACACCCCGAACTCAGCCTTTAGGGCCGCTTCGCAGCCCAACGGGAGCAAGCTCCCTCGCCACAAAGTCAGTCACTCGACTCAAGCCTTTGCTTTAGCTTTGGCCTTGCGCGGCTTCAAATACTTGGTCAACCCCTGAAACCAGATCACCAGCGCCGGGTTGCCCTTGATCTGAATCGACTTGTCCTGAATCCCCGTCATAAACGCCAACTGCTTGTTCTTCGCCTGCATCGTGGCAAAGCCATACGCCGCATCTTTAAACGCAATCGCAAACGCCGGCTCGGCATACACGCCCGATTTGCTGGTAATCCGCTGATCCTTCACAAAGAAATGCCGCGCCACTTTCCCGTCCAGGGTCTGTAATTGGAATACAAGCTCCTTGTCACCCAACTGCTGCTGAAACGCAGGATTAGTCCGACTGGCCTTACCCATCAACAAACCCAGCATCCACAGAAGAAAACGAAATTTCATGCGCACAGCCTCAAGAGAAAAATGAACGGCCGGCGCAGTGTAGCCGCTTCGGACGATAACGACAGCATCGCGTTGCGTTAGAAGAAGATGCGCCGCTTTTTGACGCTGATGACTACCAAGTCATTGACGACGCGCCTGTGTTTAAAAGCGTGGAAGATTTGGTGTTTCTACGCTCGACGCTATCGGAAGTTTCCTTCAACACGTGGGGTTGTTCGTGAACTAGGCAGCGTTGCGCTCGGCCGATAGTCTTTGTTGGTCGCCGCAAAATCGGTGACACGGACGTGCAAGTCCGCCTCGGCATGCAATCGGTTATGGCAATTCATCGAGTGTTTTCTTATGCTCGCGAATCGTTATGGCAGCTGTGTGTGGGAGACCTTCGGGTCTGCCGGTTACCGAGTCGGTCGGGACTGTCAGATATTTTGTGTGCGGGCCGTTAACGGCCTGCCGTTAGGCAGCCATGCTTTT
>NZ_MOBK01000188.1 GCF_003732265.1 Pseudomonas brassicacearum | reverse complement strand
GGGTTGACCGCGTGGTAAGCCTGAACCGCCGGCAGAATGACAAACGGATCGCCACCGGCGTGATGCAGCAACGCCGCACAAGTCACCGACAGATCGCTGATGCGCCAGGTGCGTACCAGATCGCCAAAGTCGATCACGCCCTGCAATTGCCAGTGCCGCTGGGCATCGCGCGCCCATACAGCGTTGTCATCGGTGATGTCCATGTGGATCGCCTGCACCGGCAGTTTGCCCTGCAACGGTTGCAAGCGGCGCTCGGCCTGTTCTGCCGCATCGGCAATCAATGCGCGTTGCTGCTCATCCTTGATCACCGGCAGCAGATGGCTGATCAGTGCGCTGGCGTGGCGCGCATCCCACTGCAACGTGCGCTCAAGGCCCGGATGGTCGAACCCGGCCAGCGCCAGATCCATCTCACCGCAGAGCCGGCCGAACCCCGCCACCACATCACGACCCAAGTGATCGAGATGCGTCAGCGGCTGGCCCTCGATGTAATCCAGCAGCCGCACATGAACCGCTTCGCCGCCGACTTCCAGCGACAGCAGATCCTCGCCAT
>NZ_MOBK01000187.1 GCF_003732265.1 Pseudomonas brassicacearum | reverse complement strand
TGGCGAAGAAGGATGAGCAGCCACGGCCGATGGTGCTGGTGCAGGCGTTGACGGAAGAGAAGCCGAAAGCGGCGGAGCCGGTGGATCTGGCGATTCCGTTTCAGAAGGGCAATCCGGCGTTTCATGCCAGTCTGGCGAGCGCGATGCAGCGGATCAAGGCGGATGGACGTTTGGCAGCGCTGACCGAGAAGTGGTTGAAGCCTTAAAAGCCCCCTCACCCTAGCCCTCTCCCGGAGGGAGAGGGGACTGAATGGGGGATGCTGAAGGGATACGCCGACCTGAAATGGATATACCGAATCCGAAATC
>NZ_MOBK01000186.1 GCF_003732265.1 Pseudomonas brassicacearum | reverse complement strand
ATCAACCGATGATCAGCGGTGTGCTGCAGCCGCCCATCGCCGCCGACAGCGACTGCAACGAGGTCCCGGCGTTGCCACTGCCCGACAGCCTGGTCAGTGACGGCCTGCAGCAACGGCTGATGTCGGGTGAGCCTTTGCTGCTGTTGTGCCTGATCCCTGGCGGCGGCAGTTTCAACCATTGCTCCCAGTCGGTGTGCAGTTGTCGACTGGTCACCGCGCTTGAACAGAGCGGCGCAACATGAGTGGCGCGATACTCGAGTCCATGGCGCAGTGGCTGTTGCTCGATGGCCCGGATGCACCGCAGGCCTTGCTGATCTTGCGCCGGGCGTTTGCCGACGTGCAGTGCTTCAATCTGTTCGATGGCACTGAGTTCGAACCGGTCAGCGAGCACGGCCCGGTGCTGATCGATTTGCGCGATT
>NZ_MOBK01000185.1 GCF_003732265.1 Pseudomonas brassicacearum | reverse complement strand
GTGATGGCGATTGCCCTCGGCCTGCATGTGAGCTGCGGCACCGAGGACAACATCTGGACGCAAAGCCGTGATCGCAAGATGGGCACGGTCGAGCAGATCGAACAACTGCTGCGCATCTCCAAGGAAATGGGTCGCAAAGTGGCCACTGCCAAGGAAGCCCGCGAGATCTACAAGATCGGCACGTTCTACAAGGACGCCGATGAAACCCTGGCCGCAAACGGCTTTGCGCCGAACCGCACGCCTGGCCAGAAAGGCTTCACCCACTACGGCTGAGTCAG
>NZ_MOBK01000184.1 GCF_003732265.1 Pseudomonas brassicacearum | reverse complement strand
GCTGAATGGAGTGGCGTTACTTTCTACCGCCAGTTGAATGCCATTGGCCGAGTAATCAAGGGTGCCCCCGAGGAACAGGTAGGTCGGCACCACCGCACCGAAGCGCCCTTCGATCCCGCCGGCCGCTTGCAGAATGTTGTATCGATGGCCGAGCAGGGATTTCACCTCGCTGGTGGTCAGCAACGTCGGGCTGTTGTCCAGGGACAGGCTGACTGTGGCGTTGTCGATGATGGCTTTGCCACCGGCGACAATTTCTTCACTGCGAGTCGGCGACAACTCCACGGCGTACGTC
>NZ_MOBK01000183.1 GCF_003732265.1 Pseudomonas brassicacearum | reverse complement strand
AAGCTTGAGCATCACAAAGCCTCCAGGCCGTGCGGGGTTGGCAGTCCTGTTTTATAGATCGCCCGGGCGATTCTTGCCAGCAGCATCACAGCGCTGAATGCAGGTAAACTGGCCGCCTTAACTTGAGGAGCCTGCCATGAGCGAGCCAACCCCCGGCATCAACAACGACGAAATCGACGAAGAAGAGTTCGCCGAAAACACCCTGATCGAAGCCATCGAAAACCAGATTGAAAGCGACAACCCGCCGGCTGCCAAAGCAACTTTCAACAAGTTGACGCTGGTCGGTTACGAGCGTGAAGAAATTCTCAACTTGATGGCACACGTGTTGGCGGTAGAAATCGACGCGATCCTCGAAGAAGACCGCGGGTTCAACACCGAATGGTACGAAACAGCCCTTCGCGCGCTGCCGGAATTGCCGCCGGAAAAGAAATAAACCCGATTTGATGGGCAGCAAGCGTCTGTGGCGAGGGAGCTTGCTCCCGCTCGGTTGCGGAGCAGTCGCAAAACTTT
>NZ_MOBK01000182.1:419-550 GCF_003732265.1 Pseudomonas brassicacearum | reverse complement strand
GGCCATTGCCCTGTAGCAGCCTGTAGCTGATGTTTAAGTGACATCACTGACAGGTACTTTTGCAGATACCGATGACTTGCTTTGAAACGAGAATAGTTCCTCTTGGCGGCGTGAACAATATTGCGAACAGG
>NZ_MOBK01000182.1:0-370 GCF_003732265.1 Pseudomonas brassicacearum | reverse complement strand
GGGCGAATCCATGAACGTGCATTTACACGCTCAAGGACTCGTTCGTCCCGAGATTAAAAAGTCTCTTAATTGCTTGATCAATAAGGCGTTAAGGGCTGTTGCGATAAGCCCCGGCACGGCAGGCAAATCTGCCGTTGAACGGGCCTGAAAATTTTCAAAAACCACGACGGGTTCACGTCAAAGGAGCAACGCCATGCACTCCGATCGACTCAGCCGCAAAGCGCCACTCGCGATCAGCTACCTGTTCGTGCCGGGCAACCGTCCCGAGCGTTTTTCCAAAGCCTGCGAAGCGGGCCCGGACGCGATCATTCTCGACCTCGAAGACGCCGTACATCCGGACAGCAAAGTCGCCGCCCGTGACGCCATCCAG
>NZ_MOBK01000181.1 GCF_003732265.1 Pseudomonas brassicacearum | reverse complement strand
GAAGTCTTCGCGATTCTGGCCTTCAGCCCGGAAGGGCGCCTGAACGCGAAAAACCAGGGCGTGAGCCTGTTCGAACTGGCCCCGCGTGAAGGCCTGACCCAAAGCCTGCGCACCCTCGGCGAACGCCTGGCCAAACGCTCCGAAGGCCTGGCCAAACCCAAGACCGGCTGGTTCAACCGGCTGAGGGGTGCGCAATGAGTACGGAAAAACTCTGCGGCGCCCCGTCGCGCACGCCGGCCGGCAACACCGACAACGAAGGCCTGAAAC
>NZ_MOBK01000180.1 GCF_003732265.1 Pseudomonas brassicacearum | reverse complement strand
GGCTTCGGTCAGTTGGCCCTGGACGGCGGCTTTGCCGGCCAGGTCCGGGTGAGCGTTGATCAGTGCCAGTTGACTGGCGTGATCGGCGCTCAACAGGATGTCGCTCATGCGCTGGTGCAGGGTTTCGATCTCGTCGATCGAAGCGTCCGCGCCGAGGTCATAGGCCTTTTCGGCCACCCATGGCGAATGTTCGTAGATGTCGGCGAAAGCTTTGACGAAGGCGTCGCGGCTCAGGCTCGACGGTTGCAGGGTTTGAAAGCGGCTCATTGGGCGGCCCCTTGGTACGGCTGCGTTTCATGCCAGTGACGCGCGATATCGACGCGGCGGCTGAACCACACCTGTTCATGACTTTTGGCGTATTCGATAAAGCGTTTGAGCGAAGCGATGCGACCCGGACGGCCGATCAGGCGGCAGTGCAGACCGATCGAGAGCATTTTC
>NZ_MOBK01000020.1 GCF_003732265.1 Pseudomonas brassicacearum | reverse complement strand
AAGCTGAGCTTTAGTCCCACCCACCCCTTCAAGTCTAAACATACAAGCGGGCTTGCTCGCGAATGCGGTGGATCAGTCAACAACTGTGCTGAATGATGAACCGCATTCGCGAGCAAGCCCGCTCCCACATTGGATTTGTGGTGATCATGATTGCGGGGTTTGGCGAGGGACTGCGATCGCTCCCGGCAGGTTTAGTTTGCCAGTGTCAGTGAAACGCATCGTGCCAAACAATCCGCCAGCCAGTTTGCCGCGCAGCACGTACGGCAAGTCATTCAGCGATTGCGTCTGGCTCAGGCCGAGGGTCTGGCGCAGCACCGAAAACGCCGAAACGCTGACCGGCACCGTCAGCACGGTTTCAGAGAAGCGCGCAATCGATCCCGACTGATCGCTCACCCCTGAAGCCAGCGGCTGTCCATTAACCTCCAGGTCCAGCGCCACGCCGTTGTAGTCGATGGGGCTTTCATTGGGGTTCTGCACGCGGATTTTCACCGCAAAACGAATTTCCATACCCTGGCTTTGCAGCGGTTCGATGCCGACCACATTGATGTTCAACGGGTCGCGATTCGGGAACAGGGCGCAGGCGCTCAACGACAGTAAAAGCAGAGAAAGCAGGACGGCGTGGACGCTGCGCATGAAAAGACTCTCGAAAAGAAACGGGCTGAACCGCTCAAGACTCAGCCCTTGAGCCTTACGGGCGGTTCAACTGTGCGACAGTCTCAGCCGTTGCGGGTTCAGCCTTGACCGGCACATCGGGGTTTTCCATGACCTGCAGGATCGAGGCTTCCGGATCGAAATCATCTTCTTCCAGCGCAATGAACTCCTCGGGCAGGAAGATGTTCAGCACGATAGCGCACAACGCCCCGACGGTAATCGGCGATTCGAAAATGTTGTGCAGCGCCAACGGCAACTCGCGCAACACCTCAGGCACCGCCGCTACTCCCAGACCCAGGCCGAGGGAAATCGCCACGATCAGCATGTTGCGTCGATGCAGGCCGGCTTCGGCGAGGATCTTGATCCCGGCCACCGCGACGGTGCCGAACATCACCAGTTCGGCGCCGCCGAGCACCGGTTTTGGCATCAGTTGCAGCACCGCGCCGATCATCGGGAACAACCCCAGCAGCACCAGCAAACCGGCGATGAAGAATGCCACGTAACGACTGGCCACGCCGGTCAACTGGATCACGCCGTTGTTCTGCGCAAACGTGACCATCGGCATGCTGTTGAACACGGCCGCCATGGCGGAGTTGAGGCCGTCGGCCAACAGACCGGATTTGATCCGGCGAATGTAGATCGGGCCTTTGACCGGTTGCCGGGAAATCATCGAGTTGGCGGTCAGGTCGCCAGCCGCTTCCAGCGGCGACACGAGGAAAATCACCGCGATCGGCACAAACGCGACCCAGTCGAAGTTGAACCCATACTTGAACGGCACCGGCACGCTCATCAGCGGCACATCGGGCAGGCTGGCGAAATTGACGTCGCCCATCAGCCAGGCCACGACGTAGCCGAGGGTCAGGCCGATGACGATGGCACCCAGGCGCAGAAACGGCACATCGACCCGGTTCAGCAGCACAATCGTGCCGAGCACCAGGGCTGCGAGCGCCAAATGACTGGCCGCACCGAGATCCGCCGCACCGAAGCCGCCGGCGATGTCGGTCATGGCAACTTTGATCAGCGACAAGCCCATCAACGTGATGATCGTGCCGGTGACCACCGGGGTGATCAGCATCCGCAGTTTGCCAATGAACTGGCTCAACGCGACTTCAATGAACGCCGCAAAAAAGCACACGCCAAAGATTGTCGAGAGAATTTCATCGGTGCCGCCACCCCGTGCCTTGACCATGAACCCGGCACTGAGAATCACACTGATGAACGAAAAACTGGTGCCTTGCAGACACAGCAAGCCAGAGCCGACCGGACCAAAACGCCGGGCCTGAACAAAGGTGCCCAGGCCGGAAACGAACAACGCCATGCTGATCAGGTACGGTATTTCGCTTTGCAGGCCGAGGGCGCCGCCCATGATCAGGGTCGGGGTGATGATGCCGACAAAACTCGCCAGTACATGCTGCAGCGCGGCGAAGACGGTAGCGGTCAGGTGCGGGCGGTCGTTGAGGCCGTAAATCAGGTCGTTGTTGCGCAAAACGGGGGCTTTTTCAGAGGCGGTCATGGTGGGTTGCGTGCCAAACGGCGGGCCGGGTCAGAAAATGGAGGCGCAGGATGCCAGCAGAGGGCACCGAGGGCAAACGATACACACGGAACCTGTGGCGAGGGAGCAAGCTCCCTCGCCACAAAATCGGTACATATTCAGGCGAACGCCGCGAGCAGGTCTTCTTCAAACGCCTTCTGCGCATCCCCCGGCACTTGAGCGCGATGCCGTGCCAGATGAAACGCTACCTCAAAACTCATATCGCCCTGACGTACGGCGCGCAGCAACCCCTTGTCTTCCCAGCTGCGGGCAAAGTGGTTGGGCAAATAACCGACATGCTTGCCGGACAGAATGAAGGCGAGGGTGCCTTCGACCTGTTCTGAGCGTGCCGAACATAATTTGCCCTGGAACGGCTCGTCACTGCGCAGGAAGCGGTAAGGGTGATCGACCCGGTCGCAGGCTTGCAGCGCTTCGTCGTTCGGCGCGTCATCGGTGAACAATGGGTGACCGGGGGCGCAATACAGGTGCTGGGTTTCGGTGAACAGCTCTCGATAGTCGAACGCGCTTTGCACCTGGGAGAAATAGCCGATGGCCAGGTCCAGCCGTTGCTGCAGCAGCAAGCGTTCCATTTCGCCAGGCATGGCGCTGATCAGTTCGATGCGCACCGACTCATCCCGCTCGCGAAAGCGCCGGATCGCGTCCGCCACCTGTTGCAGCACCGATTGATCAAGGGCTTCGGACAGCCCAAGGCGCACTTCGCCAATCAATCTGCCCGCCACACCGTTGGATTGATGTCGAAACGCTTCGATGGACTCAAACAGTCCGCGCGTCGCGGTCAATAGTTGCTCGCCCTTGGGCGTGATCTTGAATCCACCCTTGCCGCGACTGCACAGGCGATAGCCGAGGCGGGTTTCCAGCTTGGCCATTTGCTGGCTGATGCTCGATTGGCTCAGGCCCAGCTCACCTTGGGCCGCGCTGAAGCCGCCGCACTCGACCACGCGGACAAACAGGCGCAGCAGTTGCAGGTCGAGGTCGTGAAGTTGCCCGAGCATCAAACATTACTCCGCCATAAAGTCAGGTTAATAAACTTGATATTTCGCCAATGTAACCGAGCGCGCAACCTGCAACCACTTCCTCTGGTCAGGTGTTCGTCATGGCTCCCATGTTCAAGTTGTGTTTCCCCGCGTTGTGCCTCGCCATGGCGGTGTCGGCTCAGGCGCAGGAAAAGACCGTCAACCTTTACAGTTGGGCCGATTACGTGGCGCCCGAAACCTTGCAGGCGTTCGAAAAGGAAACCGGGATTCACGTGCGCTACGACACGTTCGATTCTTCGGAAGTGCTGGAAACCAAACTGCTGACCGGCGGCAGCGGGTATGACGTGGTGGTGCCGTCGTCCAGCGTGCTCGCCCGTGGTCTGGCGGCGGGTGCGCTGAAGGAAATTTCCCACGAGGGACTCAAGGGTTACGCCAATCTTGACCCGGACCTGCTGGAAAAACTGGCCGCCGTCGATCCCGGTAATCGCTATGGCGTGCCGTATACCTGGGGCACGCTGGGGTTGGGGATGAACGTCGAAGCGGTGCAGAAACGGCTGCCGAATGTGCCGCTCAACAGCCTCGACCTGCTGTTCAAACCGGAATACGCCAGCAAGCTGAAAGACTGCGGCATCGCGATTCTCGATTCGCCGCAGGAAGTCATTGGCCTGGCGCTGCACTATCTGGGTAAAGATCCCTACAGCACCGACAAGGCTGATCTGACTGCCGCCGAGGCGTTGTTGCATCAGTTGCAGCCCAATGTGCTGTACGTCGCCACTGGCCGACAGATCAGCGATTTGGCCAATGGCAGCGTGTGCCTGGCGCTGACCTACAACGGTGACGCGAGCATGGCCGCAGATCAGGCCCGCAAGGCCAACAAACCGTTTGAGGTGGCGTACCGGATTCCCAAGGAAGGCACGCTGGTCTGGCAAGACAATCTGGCGATCCCCAAGGACGCGCCGCACCCCGAAGAAGCCCGGGCCTTTATCGAGTTCATGTTGCGCCCCGAATCCGTCGCCGCGCTGACCAACACGCTGTTTTTCGCCACGGCCAACCAGGCGGCAACCCCGCTGGTGGATGAAGCCGTGCGCACCGACCCGGACATCTTTCCACTGCCCGACATGCGTGCACGTCTGTACGCCGACCAAAGCATGAGTCTCAAGGACCTGCGGTCGCGCACGCGCCTGTGGACCACCTTCCGTAGCCGCCAATAATTAAAAAGGAGATCACCATGGACGTCCCGATGCAAAACGATCAGGCCATGACCCGCGACAGCCTCTACGGAACTGCCGCCGAAAGCACCTACGCCGGCATCACCAGTTTCATGCGCCGTCGCTACAGCCGCGACTTGCGTGGGATCGACGTCGCGGTCAGCGGTGTGCCGTTCGACACCGCCACCAGCAACCGTCCCGGCGCACGTTTCGGACCACGGGGGATTCGCGCCGCATCCACCGGAATTGCCTGGGAACGCCACTGGCCGTGGACGTTTGATCCGTTCGATCATTTGGCGGTCATCGATTACGGCGATTGCGACTTCGATTACGGTTCGCCGCACACGATTCCGGAAAGCATCGAAGCCCACGCCGAGCACATCCTGAACAGCGGCAGCGCGATGCTGACCTTCGGCGGCGATCACTTTATTACTTACCCGCTGCTCAAGGCCCATGCGCGTAAACATGGCGCGTTGTCGCTGATCCATTTCGACGCCCACAGCGACACCTGGCCGGACGAAGAGGGCAAGCGTGTCGACCACGGCACCATGTTCTGGCACGCGGCGAAGGAGGGGCTGGTGGATCCGTCGCGTTCGGTGCAGATCGGTTTGCGCACCACCAATGATGATCACCAGGGGTTCCAGGTGCTGGATGCGCGGCAGGTCCATCGCCAGGGTTGCGAGGCGATTGTCGAGGCGATCAGGGCGAGGGTAGGGGATAACCCGGTGTACCTGACGTTCGATATCGATTGCCTCGATCCGGCTTTTGCACCCGGCACCGGGACACCGGTTTGCGGGGGCTTGAGTACCGTGCAGGCGCTGGAGATTCTGGGCGGGTTACGCGGGATCAATCTGGTGGGCATGGACGTGGTGGAAGTCGCTCCGGCCTATGACCACGCGGACATCACCTCACTGGCGGCGGCGACATTGGCGATGGAAATGCTGTGTCTCTATGCCGCGCGCCATAAGGTCGACCGGTAAAACACCCATCCAATGTGGGAGCGGGCTTGCTCGCGAAGGCGGCGTGTCAGCCGGTACAAATGCAGACTGATACACCGCCTTCGCGAGCAAGCCCGCTTGTATGTTTAGACTTGAAGGGGTGGGTGGGAC
>NZ_MOBK01000002.1 GCF_003732265.1 Pseudomonas brassicacearum | reverse complement strand
TCGCGAAGGCGGTGTGACAGTCAACATCATCGCTGAATGACACACCGCCTTCGCGAGCAAGCCCGCTCCCACATTTGTTATGGGTGTTCTTCAGGATCGGGTTTGGCCAGCAAGGTGTAGATGCACGGCAACACGAACAAGGTAAACAATGTCCCGATCGACATCCCCGTCGCAATCACCGTCCCGATATCAAACCGGCTCACCGCCCCCGCGCCGGTGGCAATGATCAACGGCACCATGCCAAACACCATCGCTGCCGTGGTCATCAGCACAGGACGAAGCCGGATCGCCGCCGCTTCCTCCACCGCTTCGCGAGCCGTCAGGCCTTTTTCCTTGCGCAGCAGGTTGGCGAACTCGACGATCAGGATCCCGTGCTTGCTGATCAGCCCGATCAGCGTCACCAGCCCGACCTGGGTATAAATGTTCATGCTCGACCAGCCGAGGAACAGCGGGATCAACGCCCCGCAAATCGACAGCGGCACGGTCACCAGAATCACCAGCGGGTCGCGAAAGCTTTCAAACTGCGCAGCCAGCACCAGGAAGATGATTGCCAGGGCCAGGGCAAAGGTGACCCACAACGCACTGCCTTCCTGAACGTATTGCCGTGATGCGCCGGCGTAATCGACGGCGAAGCCCGCCGGGGCTTCTTCCCGGGCGATCTGCCGCACGGTGTCGAGGGCTTCGCCCATGCTGACCAGCGGCACCCCGGAAAGGATGGCCGAGTTGAGTTGCTGGAACTGGTTCAGCTGTCGCGGTCGCGCCCGGTCGGTGACGGTGATCAGGGTCGACAGGGCCAGCAATTGGCCCTTGTTGTTCTTCACGTAATAGTTGTTCAGCCAGTCCGGGTTATCCCGGAAGGGGCGTTCGACCTGCGCGATGACCTTGTAACTGCGGCCCTCGATGGTGAAGCGGTTGATTTCCGCCTCACCCAGCAACGTCGCCAGGGTTCCGCCCAGGTCTTGCATGGACACGCCCATCTGCGCGGCTTTGGCGCGGTCGATATCGACCACCACTTCCGGTTTGTCGAAGGCCAGGTCGACGTCGACGAAGGCGAACTTGCCCGACTCCATGGCACGTTTTTTTACCCGGTCCATGACCTGTAGCAGCTGATCGTAATCTTTGGCCGTGTTGATCACGAACTGAAACGGCAGGCCTTCGCCGGTACCGGGCAGGGAGGGCAGGTTGAAGCCAAAGATCTGCAACCCGGCAATGCTCTCCAGTTTGCGCTGGACCTCGGGCAGAATCGCCATCTGTGTGCGGTCGCGTTCATTCCACGGTTTGAGCAGGAAACCGCCAATCCCCGATTGCACGCCGTTGAACCCATTGATCTGGAACGAGGAGTAGTACTCGGGAAATTCCTTGAAAATGGTGATGAATTCGTCGGTGTAGGTGTTCAGGTAATCGAGGTTGGCCGGTTGCGGGGCGTTGGCCAACATGAAAATGATGCCCTGGTCCTCGTCGGGTGCCAGCTCCGACTTGGTGAACTTGAGCAGCACCGGAATCAGGCAAAGCACGATCACCGCAAACACCAGCACCACCGGCCGGGTGTTCAGGGTGCCGTGCAGCAGGCTTTGGTAACGACGCTTGAGGCCTTCGAAAATCAGGTCCAAGCGGTGGGCGAGGCCGCTGGGATTTTCGTCGTGGCGCAGCAAAAAGGCGCACATCATCGGCGACAGTGTCAGCGCAACTACGCCGGAGATCACCACCGCCCCGGCCAGTGTCAGGGCGAATTCCTTGAACAGCGCCCCGGTCAGCCCGGTCAAAAAACCGATCGGTGCATAGACCGCCGCCAGCGTGATGGTCATCGAGACCACCGGCATCGCAATTTCCCGGGCGCCCTCGATGGCCGCGTCAAAAGGCGTCTTGCCTTCCTCGATGTGGCGGTGAATGTTCTCCACCACCACGATCGCATCGTCCACCACCAGCCCGATGGCCAGCACCATCGCCAGCAGCGTCAGCAGGTTGATCGAGTAACCCATCATCTGCATGAAGAACATCACGCCGATCATCGACAACGGAATGGTCACCACCGGAATCACCACCGACCGCAGCGCCCCGAGAAACAGGAACACCACGACGATGACGATCAGCACCGCTTCGAACAGGGTTTTCACTACTTCATCGATCGAGGCCTGGATGAACAGCGTGGCGTCGTAGGCGATTTCACCCTTGAGGTTCGGCGGCAGCTGGGCTTCCAGCTCCGGCATGATCTTGCGCACTTCCTTGATCACGTCCAGCGGGTTGGCGCCCGGCGTGGCCTTGATGCCGATGTACACCGAGGGGGTGCCACCGAAGGAACTGATGGTGTCGTAGTTTTCCGCGCCCATTTCCACCCGCGCGACATCGCTGAGCAGCACGCGGCTGTCACCGTCGACCTTGAGCGGAATCGCGGCAAAGGCTTCGGCGGATTTGAGCTCGGTGTTGGCGTTGATGCTGGTGACGACGTATTCGCCTTTCACTTCGCCGGCGGCGGAGAGGAAGTTGTACTGGCGGACCGCGTTGGTCACGTCGCTGGCGCTGAGGCCGAAACCGGCCAGCTTCATCGGGTCCAGCCACAGGCGCATGGCAAACACCTGATTGCCGAGAATCTCGGCTTCGGCCATGCCGGGCAGGGTGGCCAGTTTGGGCTGGATGACCCGCGACAGGTAATCGGTGATCTGCGGGTTGCTCAGCTCCTTGCTGAAGAAACTGATGTACATGAGCGCCGAGGCATCGGCCGCTTCCTTGCTCAGCACCGGGTCTTCGGCGTCCTGAGGCAACTGGTTCTTGACCTCGTTGGCCTTGGCCAGCAGCTCGGTAAACAAGCGGTCGCTGTTGGAACCGATACGCGCGTAGATCGAGATCACCGAGAAGTTCTGGCGACTGACCGACGTCATGTAGTCGATACCCTCGGCGCTGGCCAGGCTCTGCTGCATCGGTTGGGTGATGTAGCCCTGGATGGTTTCGGCATTGGCCCCGGGGTACGCCGTGGTCACTGTGATCAGGGCGTTTTCCATTTGCGGGTATTGGCGCAGCGGCAGCTTGCTCCAGGCCTGGAAGCCCAGCAGCACAATCAACAGGCTGACCACGGTCGCGAGGACCGGGCGGCGGATGAACGGGTCGGTAAAAGCCATGGGGATTCCTTGATCAGTCCGCGCGTGGCTGACTGTTCTTCTCGGCTAGGGTCTTGTCGTCGCTGATCGCGATGTGCGCACCGTTGTCCAGTTTGATCTGGCCGGCCGTGACCACTTTTTCGCCGTTCTGCACACCTTTGGTAATCATCACCAGCCCATCGCGGCGTTCGCCGGTTTCGATGAAGCGCCGTTCGGCGATCAGGATCGGTTGGCCCTTGTCGTCTTTTTCCAGGCTGCCGTCTTCGGCTTTTTTCTGTGCAACGACGTAGATCGAGTTGCCGTACAGCGTGTAGGTGATTGCGCTTTCCGGCACGACGATGCGCGGCTGTGGGTCGGGCAACAACACCTGCAGGCTGGCGAACATCCCCGGCAGCAACGTGCCGTCAGGATTGGCCAGGGTCGCGCGGACCTGGACGTTGCGCGTGCTGTTTTCGACTTTCGGGTTGATCGCACTGATGGTGCCGGGGAAGGTGCGTGTCGGGTAGGCCGCGACAATCACCTGCACCGGTTGGCCGAGGGCGATCTTCGGGATCGACTGCTCGGGCACGAAGAAGTCTACATAGAGGCTGCTGAGGTCTTGCAGGGTGGCAATCATGGTGCCGGTGGCGACATAGTCACCGACGTCCACCTGACGAATGCCGATGGTCCCGCTGAAGGGGGCGGCGATGCTCTTTTTGCTCAGCGCAGCCCTGAGCTGATTGACCGTGGCCTTGCTCTTTTTCTGCACCGCTGACAGTCGGTCGAATTCACCTTTGGAAATCGCCTGGCTGCCGACCAGTTGGCTACCGCGACCGTAATCGAGTTGCGCCAGCCCGAGGTCGGCCAGCGCCGTTTCCAGCAAGGCACTTTCCACGGCGCTGTCGAGTCGCAACAGGGGTTGACCGGCCTTGACCTTCTGCCCTGACTCGAACTGTAAATCGACGACGGTGCCGTCGGTCTCCAGGCTCAGGTCCACGCCCTGCAACGCCTTGAGCGTGCCCACGGTGGGCAGGCGGGCTTGCCACGGCCGTTCGGTGGCGGTGGCCACGGCAACACTGATCGGCGGTTTTGGCGCGGAGAAGCCTTGAATCATCGTGTAGATGGAGAAGGCTTTATAACCGGCCAGGACCAGCACGATCAGCAGAACAACACCCAACATGATCAGCATGCGGCGACGCAGCATATTTCCAGTTCCTTGGAGAAAATCAGGTGAGACAGGGAGGCACATTACTCCGAGTGCGCGGGTGATTCCAACTGACACATTTCACAGTCAGGCAATAGAGGGACTGAATGCAAACCTGTGGCGAGGGGGCTTGCCCCCGTTCGGCTGCGAAGCAGTCGTCATACAGTTGCACGCGGTGTACCTGATACACCGCCACCGCCGTTTTTTGGGGCCGCTTCGCGACCCAACGGGGGCAAGCCCCCTCGCCACAGGGCAAGCCCACCACCAAGGGGCGGTCAGATGAGATGCAGGTGGTTGTCCCAAAGCCCCGCCGGAAGCTCCAGCGGTTTTGCAACCAGAGTTGTCTGGCGGCAATCGTAGTAGCGGCAGCGGCCCTGGCCCGAGGTCACGACAAAACCGTCGGCCACGGCGCCGACCCCGGCGCAATCGGGCAGTGGCGCATCCAGGCGCACTTCGCCGCTGTCCAGGTCCCAGATGAAAAAGCGATTGCCCCGTGGTGCGGTCAACGCCACCAGGCGCAGTTCGCTGTGCACTGCGACGCTGGCGGTGTAATGCCCCATCGCCTGCAACTGATGCTCGGGCACCGGAAACGCCACGAACGGCTGGCCGGGACGCTTGATCGCCAGCAGCTCCGACGACTCATGGGAGGGCCCCATGAATTGCTGACCGGCAACGATGGTGCCGTCGCTGGCGATCCCCAGATGTCGCACGCTGTTCATCTGCTGGGCGAGGGTTTCCTTGCTCAATAGCGTGCCGTCGCGTTGCATCAGCACCAGGCTCGGTTCCATGGCGTTGAGGTTCATCTCGACCCGGCTTTCGGCTTCGGTGCGAATGCCACCGTTGGCCACCACCAGGGTTTCGCCATCGGGCATCCACGACACTTGATGCGGGCCGATGCCATGGGTGGAAATCTCACCGCCGTGCACCAGCCGCTCACCTTCGAACTTATACACACCAAGCAAGCCACGGCCTGGATCGGACGTATCGTTCTCGGTCGCGTACAGCCAGTCGCCGCTCTTGTGAATCACCGCGTGCCCGTAGAAATGCCGGTTCGGCAGCGAGGCCACGGTTTGCAGCAGCGTGCCGTCACGCAAGTCGATCAGGTAGCTCTCGGTGCCCGGACGACGGGCGACGAACAGTGCGATCGGCAGCGTCGGGTGGTTGATGATGTCGTGGCAGCGCTGGGCGACCTGGGTGGCGAACACCCGGGTGCCGTCCAGCCGATAACCGACGGCGTAATGCTTGCCGTCGGTGTCGTCCCGCGCCGACAGCAGCAGCGGGCTTTTGTCCTTTTGCTTGAACAGCGTCCAACCGCCCAGTGTCACTGCTCCCAGCAGCAAGCTACCTAAAGTCAGAGCCTGACGTCGCAGCATGGCACTTGTCCTCATCAGTCACCGTCGTTGGCGTTGAAGCCCAGTTGAATGCCCAGCGCCTTGGCCAGTTCGCCTTCGTGCAGGCGATGGACAACGTTGAGGCTGTCGTAGAGATCGTTGAGTTGCTGGCGACCGGCATCGTCGTTGAGCATTTCGGTCAGCGAGCGCTGGTTGCTGGCGAACAGTTTCAGCGAGGCGGCGTAGGCAGCATCGATCTTGTCGGCCAACGGTTTCTGGTCGCTCGGCAACAGACCGCGCAGGCCTTTGTTGTCGACGCCTTCCCACACGGTTTTGGCCGCGGCGAGGCTGGCTTCGAGACCGGTGAGGGACGACTGGCTGCGCCATGCATCGGCCTGGAACGGCTGCGGCACGCCCTTGCTCTGGCGGCCCATTGGCGTGCCAAGTTTTTTCTTCAGGGTGTCGATGGCGGTGACCTGCACACGCAGCAAATCAGCAATGGCTTCATGGGAATCGGCGTAGCGCTGGTTCGGGAATTTGCTCATTTGCGCGAGCATGCCGTCGGTGTTGTTCCAGCTTTGCAGAATCTCTTCGGCCAGTTGTTTCTGACGCTCGCCAATGGCTTTCAGCAATGGGCAGTATTTGGCTTTCTGCGCATCGTTGGCCACGTCCGGCTTGCTGTCGAACAGGATGTATTCATAGGCCGAGAGGCCCTGAACCACCACGCTGGACTTGGCCAGGGCGGTGGCATCGATCTGCGGCTGCGCGGTGACCAATTGCTCGACCTGACGGCCGACCAGGTTCTTCTTGTCCGGCCAGAATTGCACCTGCCACGAACGGTTGCCCTCGGCCAGCGGCCCGATCAGCAGCGGTTGCAGCTCGGCCCAGGCTTTCTGCGCGTGCAGGAAGTCGGCGCGGGCGGTGTCGAGGTTTTCCTTGCCTTCGCAGTAGGCGAGGGCGCTGACGGCCAATTGGCGGTCGGCTTCAACCCAGCGGGTGTAGGTCGGCAGGATCACCGATTTGGCGATGGCAGCCGACGTCACGGCTTGCGGGTCCTGCGGTGAGCAGGCGCCCAGTGCGAGTGCGGCAAGGCTGGTGAACAACAATTTGGGGCGGAACATGTCGGGCTCCCGATTCTTTATGTTTAAAGAGAATTCAAAAACGCCAGCAACGCAGTGCGCTGCTCGGCATTGAAAGACAAAACCTGTTGCTGCGCGGCCTGAGCTTCGCCGCCATGCCAGAGCACGGCTTCGAGCAGATTGCGCGCGCGGCCATCATGCAAAAACTGGGTGTGGCCACTGACCGCTTGCGTCAGGCCGATGCCCCACAACGGCGGGGTGCGCCAGTCGCGGCCACTGGCCTGGAATTCGGTGCGGTTGTCGGCCAGGCCGTCGCCCATGTCATGCAGCAGCAGATCGCTGTACGGGCGAATCACTTGATTGGCCAGTTCAGGTTCGGCGGCGTTGGCGGCGGTGGTGTATTTCGGCGTGTGGCAGGATTGGCATCCGGCCTGGAAAAACAGGTTTTTGCCGGCCAGCACTTCGGGCGCGCTGACATCGCGGCGGGCCGGCACGGCAAGGTTTCGGCTGTAAAACAGCACCAGGCGCAGGATGTTGTCGCTGACTTCCGGCTCGCCATCAGGGCCGGTGCCATTCGGCGCCTGTTTGCAGGCGGTTTGCGCGTCGGTGCAGTCGTCAAACGGCCTCAGGCGGGTGGTCAGGCCCATGTCGCCAGAAAACGCATGCACATTCTGTTGATTGAGGTTCGGTTGCCCGGCTTTCCAGCCAAATCGGCCGAGGACGGTTTTCTGTTGGACGTCATCCCAGACCCGGTTCGGGCGTCCGGCGATGCCGTTTTTGTCCTTCGCCTGCGCTTCGGCATTGGCCAGGATCGCCGCGTCGGGGATTGCTTCAAGCAAACCCAGGCCAATCATCGGCGGGGCGACTCGCGCCGAGAACCGGGTATCCGGGTGCATCGGGCCGTAGCCCAGTTGGGTGGTGTTCAGGCTCGGCTTGCGCAGTTCGACTTCGGTACCGTCCTTGAAACGCACGGGGACGGGCGTGTAATCGACACGCACCTTGCCTTCCGGCGCAACGCCCGGCACGGCCATGTCCTGGAACTGGCCGCCATAGACCGGTTCCGGCACGACGCCGAGCTGCTCGATGACCTTGGCATAGGCGGGCGCGTTGGGAATGGACAGGCGGACCAGCATCGACACCGCATTCGGTGCGTCAGGCGGTGGCGGATGGCCGCGACCGTCCTTGATGTGGCAGCCCTGGCAGGCGTTGGTATTGAACAGCGGGCCGAGGCCGTCGCGGGCGGTGGTCGTCGACGGCGCGATCACCCAGGGGCTGCGGAAGAAACTGTTGCCGACGCTGAAGTCCACACGCCGTGACGGCGGCAGGTTGGCGGACGGCAGGGAAAACGCGTTCTGATCAGTCTTGCGCACGGTCGCGCTGCCACCGGACCGGGCTTCACCGGGTTCGGCCTTGGTAAAACGCGGGGCGTCATCGCAGGCACTCAGGCCCAGGGCCAGTAACAGTGCGGACAAGCGAAGAGGCAGCGGGGGCATCAGACATCCTGCGGACGGGCGAAAATAAAGGCGCAAAGTCTAACAGGGCAGGGGAGTTTGAATAAGAGGAATTATCGTTTACTTGATGTGGGGCAAGGTTTGACTTGAGACCGAGTCGCGGCCATCGCGGGCAAGCCACGCTCCCACAGGTTCTGCGCCGTCCCCTGTGGGAGCGAGCCTGCTCGCGAAGGGGCCGTGTCAGTCAACACAGGGGCTGAATATGAAATCGCCTTCGCGAGCAGGCTCCCACAGGGGGATTGCATTCAGGCAGGTATGAAAAAGGCGACCCTTAGGTCGCCTTCTTGTGCCGCCAGCGTTGATCAGAACTCGTGATCAGCGTTGTCCGGGTTCAGGTCGCTAATGCCCAGTTTGCCAGCGGCAGCTTCGATCGAACCGGTCTGCTTGACCAGCGAAGCGATCGCGTCACGCACGATCTGGTTGCCAGCGGTGTTGCCGGCGGCGATCAACTGGTCGTAGTGCTCACCCTTGTTGGCGTGGTCAACCATGACCTGGATCTTGGCTTCGGTAGCGGCCAGATCAGCTTTCAGCGCGGTGTCGGCAGCCGGGTCGGCCTTGGCCACCAGGGAGGACAGGCTGGCGCCGGTCATTTTGGTGCCGTCGACGCGGGTGTATTCGCCCAGGTACACGTTACGAATGCCTTTGGCATCGTAGAAGTGCGAGTTGTGGGTGTTGTCGCTGAAGCAATCCTGTTCGTCTTCCGGGGAGTTGGCTTCCAGGGACACCTTCATGCGCTCGCCCGCCAGTTCGCCCAGGGACAGGCTGCCCATGCCGAACAGCATTTTGCGCAGGCCGGTATCCACCGGTTCGGCTTCCAGGGTGGCGCGGTAGTTGTCGGCCACGTTCGGCTTCCAGTTACCGACCATTTCTTCCAGGTCGCTGACCAGCAGTTGGGTCACGGATTTCAGGTAAGCGCGGCGACGATCGTTGTGACCGCCAGTAGCGCCTTTGCCTTCCAGGTAATCGGAAGCAGGACGGTTGCCAGCGCCTGGGCCGGTGCCGTTCAGGTCCTGGCCCCACAGCAGGAATTCGATGGCGTGGTAGCCGGTCGCAACGTTGGCCTCGGAACCGCCCAGCTCGTTCAGGCTGGCGAGTTTTTCCGGGGTGATGTCTTTCACGTCGACCTTGTCTTCGCCGACCTGGACTTCAGTGTTGGCGATGATGTTGGCGGCGGCGCCGGGGTTACCCAGGGCGTGCTCGTAGGATTTGTCGACGTAGTCGATCAGGCCTTCGTCCAGTGGCCAGGCGTTAACCTGACCTTCCCAATCGTCGATGATGGTGTTGCCGAAGCGGAACACTTCGCTCTGCAGGTAAGGCACGCGGGCAGCGACCCAGGCAGCCTTGGCGGCTTTCAGGGTGTCGGCGTTCGGCTTGGCGAGGAAGGCGTCGACGGCGGTTTGCAGGGTTTTCGCGGTGGATTCGGCATCGCTGTAAACGGCGAAGACGATGTCGGCGTAATGCGCGACAACGGCTTTGGCGGCCGCTTCATCGACTTTGCTGGTCGCGGCTGGGGCAGTCGCTGGCGCAGCAGCGGTGCTGGCGGCCGGAGTCGGCGCTGGCGCGGCGGCGGACTTGTCTTTGCCTTCGCCACAACCGGCGAGGGAAATAGCGATGGCCAACAGACTGGCGGTAGCCAGAGGCATACGAATCATGGCGAACATCCTGCTTCGAGAGGGGGTGGAAGGCGCTTCACACGCGCAAAACTGCGACATAATGCAAATCTTTCGCATTCTGTGTAAAGGGTGCAGGTGGAAATATTTCTTATTCACGCAGCGCAGAACCTGTAGCTGTGTGGCGAGCTCAGGACTGCGTTGTTTTAGAGGATGGCCGCGTTACTGCGCTGGGCCTGTTTCAGATAGGCGCTCAATTCACGGGCCGGCAGTGGCTTGCTGTAGTGGTAGCCCTGACCTTCGTGGCAGCCTTCGGAGATGATGTAGGCCTCTTGCTCGGCGGTCTCCACGCCTTCGGCAATCACCTGCATGCCGAGGCTCTTGCCCAGCTGGATGATCGCGCGAACGATGGTTGCATCGTCGTCGTCATCGAGCAGGTCCTGCACGAAGCTCTTGTCGATCTTGATCTTGTCCAATGGCAGGCTTTTCAGATAACTCAGTGACGAATAGCCGGTACCGAAGTCATCAATGGCGATCAACGCGCCGGAGCGACGCAGGCTCAGCAGGTGTTGGGCGGCGGTGCTGATGTCTTCCATCAGGCCGGTTTCGGTCACTTCCAGTTCCAGGCTGCGTGGTGGCAGTCGGTACATTTGCATCAGGTTGTTCACCACACGCGGCAACTCGGCGTGGTGCAGTTGCACGGTCGACAGGTTCACCGCCATGCGCAGGTCGGGGAAGCCTTGATCGTGCCAGTCGCGCAATTGTTTGCAGGCCTGATCCAGCACCCATTCGCCGATGGCAATGATGGTGCCGTTCTGCTCGGCCAGCGGGATGAACAGGTCCGGCGGCACCAGGCCATGTTCGGGATGCTGCCAGCGAATTAGTGCTTCGACGCCCACCACCCGGTGGTCGCGGTAGCTGATCTGTGGCTGGTAGACGAGGTAGAACTGATCGCGGGCCAGGGCATCGCGCAGGTCTTTTTCCAGTTCGCGACGGCGGCGCATCTCGGTGTCGACGCTGGCGATGTAGAACTGATAACGATTGCGCGAGCGGGTTTTGGCCAGGGTCATGGTCTGCTCGGCTTTTTGCAGCAACTTCTCGGTGCTGTCACCGTCCTCGGGGAACAGGGTGATGCCGATGGTCGCGCGCAGGCGGATTTCCTGATGGTCGAGGGCAAACGCCGCTTCCAGATCATCGAGGATGCTTTGCGCCAGTTCGGCGGCTTCATAGGGTTGTTCGATATCGGCCTGGACCAGGGCGAACTGGTCGCCACCGAGACGGGCGAGGGCGCCGAGGCGGCCACTGTGAGCGCGCAGCCTGTCAGCCAACGCCAGCAGCAATTGGTCGCCGGTCTGGTAGCTGAACTGCTCGTTGATACCTTTGAAATCGTCCAGACCTACCACCAATACCGCGACCCGACGCTGCAATTTGCCGGCGTCGACCAGGATCTTGTCCAGTTGGTGCTGCAATTGCTGGCGGTTGGGCAGGCCGGTCAGGAAGTCGTACTGGGCCATGCGCAACAGGCTGTTTTCTGCCTCGTGGCGCAGGTGGGTGTTGCGTTCGATGGATTCGAGCAGTTGGTTGGCGGTGTTGATCCAGATGCCCAATTCGTTCTTTTCGTGGCCCTTGAGTTGCGGAATCTTGTGTTCACTGGGGCGATCCGGGTTGATTTCGGTCAGGTGTTCGATGATCCGCGACAGCGGTTTGGTCAGCAGCCAGTGGTAGACCAGGTACAGCACCAGGCCCATGGCCATGGCGCGCAACACGCCGGAAATGAAGATGATCACCGAGCTGACGATGAACCCTTGGCCGTAGGTGGCGGTGTCGAGGGTGATGCTCAGGTCGCCGTAATATTCGCTGTAAGGGCCACGACCCACCAGTTGGGTGGTGAAGGTGCGTTCCTTGCCGAGGATCAGGTCGGTCAGCCAGCGACTGTTGGAATGCTGCAATTCGCGGGTTTTTTGCGCGAGCATGGCTTCGTTGGGGTGGCCGATGGAGGCCTGGCGCACGGCGTCGTCCTGGAACAGGCCTTCGATCACTTGCATGCCCATTTCCCGGTCCAGGCTGTAGACGGCCTGGGTCGACGGGTCGCGGAACATGTCGAGGATGCGCTCGGCATCGTTGGCCACGGCCTGGCGTGTCTTGTAGGCGTCGAAAACGATTTGCGCACAGCTCAAGACCACGCCGACGATCAATGCCGACAGGAGCACGACCCGGAGCAACTTCACCGACAAGCTGTTCTTGAGTTCCAGCTTCAAAGGGTTATTCCTTGTTCCGTGCGGGTAGCATCAAGTTGCCATGAGTATTGGCAATCCCGTGTTGGCAGTCAAAGGGACATTTATTCACAGGGGATTTTGCCTGTGGGGTTGGCCGATTTGCTGTTGTCCGGGGTTTTTGTTCTATTTTTACTGTGTCGGTAGTTGGGTCCTTCAACTTGAGGGGATTGGGATAATTTTTCCTTCTCGGTTGATGGTAGCCGGCTATGGCGTTGGGGCAAGGGGGTTCGGGCTGGTTTCATTGTCAGCAATTGACCTGTTTTCCGCGGATGTGCATATTCCAAATGTGGGAGCGGGCTTGCTCGCGAAGGCGGCCTGGTAGCCGACCATTCTCTGCCCTGGTGTACATATCCATTTCTGCGGTAACGGCCACTTATGGTTTCGCTCTTACAGCGAGTCCCTTTTGGCAAACGCCCCAAAAGGAACCAAAAGGTCTCGCCCCGAGCGTCCGGCCCCTCGCTAAGGCTCGGCGTTCCTTCGTTCCGGTATCCATCCGGGGACACTGCCCTCCGGTTGGCTTCGCTGCACCTACATGCAGCGTGTTCGACTGCGTCGAACGGCGCTGCGCGCCACTCCCCGGATGCACACCTCCACTCAGCCTCCCGAGGGGGCGGGTGAATCAAGATCAAGAGCTGCAGGCGAGCTAACGCTCGGCCTGATGAGTGGTGAGAAGCGGTGGGGGTACGCTGACTGATCGTTCCCGCGCTTCGCGTTCCATTTTTGTGTGTTTAAAGATGTGTAAAAAACACAGCGCTTTCCCACGCATTTTTCAGGTTGTCGGGTAGGAAGCCTTGTCTCTAACCTCTGGCTGTCGCTGAAAACTCAGCGACCGGGTGTGAGAGCCCGGGAACAGATATGTATGAATCTAGCGCCAGTATCACCATAATTGCCGCCAGCTTTTGGCTGCCTGCAATGCTCTATGGCGGCTGTGTGCGGGCGGACTTCGGTCCGGCCGGTTCTCTGTTCGCGGTTTTCTCACCCTGCACATAGCTGCCACCACTTTCCATGTGAGAAATGGCAAGTGATGGCTTCCAAAATGAACAGGGAAATTCAGATGAACAAAGTAGTCCCCGATCCACCCGTCGACACCACTCCTGACGCTGAAACCACTGAAGCCGAAGCACTCCTGCGAGACCGCGAAGCCATAAAACGCGCCCTCGACTACTACCTAGATCCCCCGTCCCAATACACCGAAAAACCCCGCCGCCCCAGCACGATGTACATGATTGCCCCGAACATGGACACCGAAAGCCTCCTGGCCCAGGCCTGCGAGTCACTGGCCTCTGCCAGCGTCATGACCAGCGATTTCGCCACGAACCTGACCGGCCCGCAGCGCAACACGGTGTTGGCGATCCAGCAGATCATCATGCTGGCGGAGTTGGCGGTGAACCGGGCCTTGGATAACGTCGATCCGGCGTAGACCGCGTTATCGTTCTTCGCGAGCAGGCTCGCTCCCACAGGTTTTGCGTCGTACACCAATACTGTGCTCACCGCAGATCCACTGTGGGAGCGAGCCTGCTCGCGAAGGCGTCCGAATAGTCGACACATTTCTCCAGGCAATAAAAAACCCGGCATAAAAGCCGGGTTTTTTGTCTGGCATCGATCTTAAGCGGTGAAGGTTTTGCCTTCGAACTGCTCAGCCACGAATTTCCAGTTGACCAGGTTCCAGAACGCTTCAACGTACTTCGGACGCAGGTTGCGGTAGTCGATGTAGTAAGCGTGTTCCCAGACGTCGCAGGTCAGCAGCGGGGTGTCGCCGCTGGTCAGCGGGTTGCCGGCGCCGATGGTGCTGGCCAGGGCCAGGGAACCGTCAGCCTTTTTCACCAGCCAGCCCCAACCGGAACCGAAGGTGCCGATGGAAGTCTTGCTGAATTCTTCCTTGAACTTGTCGAACGAACCGAACGCAGCGTTGATGGCTTCAGCCAGTGCGCCGGTAGGTTGACCGCCGGCGTTTGGCGCCAGGCAGTTCCAGTAGAAAGTGTGGTTCCAGACTTGAGCGGCGTTGTTGAAGATGCCGCCCGAGGAAGATTTAACGATTTCTTCCAGGGTCTTGCCTTCGAACTCGGTGCCTGGCACCAGGTTGTTCAGGTTCACGACGTAGGTGTTGTGGTGCTTGTCGTGGTGGTATTCCAGAGTTTCCTTGGAAATGTGCGGCTGCAGGGCATCGTGTGCGTAAGGCAGCGGCGGCAATTCGAAAGCCATGATGATTCTCCTAATCAGGTCAGTTGCGGTGAGCGCAAGGCCGATCACGGGCGGCCAGACAAGCGCCGGGGAGTTTGTACTCTTTGCGGCGCATCGGATCGGATCATAGCACCGGGGGTGCGGCATAACCACGCAACAACTGTGTGGAATAGAGGTTCCAGAGCCTTTTGGAATAATCAGGGGGTGACGATTAATTGAAAGGCCACTGCAAACATCATCACCGCCACCAGCAGGTCGAGAATCCGCCAGGTGCTGGGCCGCGCGAGCCACGGCGCCAACCACGCCGCGCCCAGCGCCAGGGTGAAGAACCACAACAACGAAGCACTGGCCGCGCCCACCACGTAAGCGCCGGGCTCTGTTTGCTGGGCACCGAGGGAGCCAATCAGCAACACCGTGTCCAGATAAACGTGCGGGTTGAGCAATGTCACCGCCAGCGCGCTGAGCATCACCGCACGCAGTGAGCGCACAGTCTGGTTTTCACCCTGTTGCAGGCTCTGTTTCGAAAATGCCCTGCGCAGTGCCTGGCTGCCGTACCAAATCAGAAACACCGCGCCGCCCCAGCGGGCAACCGCCAGCAAGGTCGGGTTATGCGCCAGTACCGTGGCGAGGCCGAACACTCCGGCGGCCACGAGCAAGGCATCGCAAACGACGCACAGTGCCGCCACCGGCAGGTGATGTTCGCGACGAAGACTTTGCGCCAGCACAAACGCATTCTGCGTGCCGATCGCCATGATCAGCCCGGCGGCCACCAACAGCCCGTTCACATAGCTTTGCCACATAAGGTTTACTCCGCGTTGGCTGCCAGGTCCCGCAGCACGTTCAGTGCGCGTTCGGCGTCGGCCTGACCGACAAACAAGTGATCGTGGTAGTAGCCGGCGATCACGTTGCAGCTGATGCCGGCCTTGCCCAATGCGGTGGCGAAGGCGGCGGTCAGGCCGACGGCTTCCAGCGCCGAATGCACGTTCAGGGTGATCCAGGCCGCGACGTAGTCGAAACTGAAACCGGCCTGTTCGGCGTGGGAACGTTCAAGGATCACGGTCAGGCCTTCCTGCTCGCGAAAGCTGCCGACGATCTCGAGGCCCGCAGGCAGTTGGCCATCGCGCAGGGTGCAGAACACGTATTCGCCGGCGTTGAGCTGCGGGCTCATGCTGCGCAGCAGGGTTGCCAATGAAGTTTCGCCAGCCATGTCGGATTCCTTGATGAAGAGATTCTTGTTGAAGAGATCTTGGTGGGCATTCTCCGCTGCTAACCTGTATAAGAAAAACCAATCATGCTGATCGCTCATTAGGAAAACTGATGTTCGACTATAAATTACTCTCTGCGTTGGCCGCCGTGGTCGAGCAGGCCGGTTTTGAACGAGCCGCGCAGGTGCTCGGCCTGTCGCAATCGGCGATCTCCCAGCGGATCAAACTGCTGGAAGCGCGGGTCGGCCAACCGGTGCTGGTGCGGGTGACGCCGCCGGCGCCGACGGAGATTGGCCGGCGCCTGCTCAACCATGTGCAGCAAGTGCGGTTGCTGGAGCGCGACTTGCAAACCCTGGTGCCGGCGCTGGACGAAGAAGGCCTGCCGGAGCGCCTGCGCATTGCGTTGAATGCCGACAGCCTCGCCACATGGTGGGCGCAAGCGGTGGGTGACTTTTGCGCCGAACAACATCTGTTGCTGGATCTGGTGGTCGAAGACCAGACCGTCGGCCTCAAACGCATGCGTGCCGGCGAAGTGGCGGCGTGTGTCTGCGCCAGTGAGCGCCCGGTGGCGGGGGCCCGCAGCGTTTTGCTGGGGGCCATGCGTTATCGGGCGTTGGCCAGCCCGGCGTTTATCGCGCGCCATTTCCCGGAAGGCGTTCGTGCCGATCAACTGGCGAAAACCCCGGCACTGGTGTTTGGCCCGGACGATTTCCTGCAGCATCGCTACCTCGCCTCCCTCGGGGTCGACGGCGGTTTCGAGCACCATTTATGCCCCTCGTCTGAAGGCTTCATTCGCTTGACCGAGGCCGGTCTCGGCTGGGGGCTGGTGCCGGAATTACAAGTGCGCGAGCAACTGGAACGCGGTGTATTGCAGGAGCTTTTGCCAGATAAGCCCATCGATGTGCCGCTGTACTGGCATCATTGGCGCAATGGCGGTCAGCTTCTGGGGTTGTTGACCGATCAATTGGTGCGTTCGTCGAAGCAATGGCTGGTGCCTTGGACACAGCCGTAAGCGTCAAGCTGCAAGCGGCAAGTGAAGCGCTTGCGGATCGTTTTTAACTTGCAGCTTGTGGCTTGAAGCTCACCGCTGCATTTGTGGAGCACTACATGAAAATTCTGGTCACCGGCGCAAGCGGCTTCATTGGCGGGCGCTTTGCGCGTTTTGCCCTGGAGCAGGGCCTGGACGTGCGGGTCAACGGTCGCCGGGCCGAAAGCGTCGAACACCTGGTGCGCCGTGGCGCCGAGTTCATTCAGGGCGACTTGAGCGACCCGGAACTGGCGCGCGACCTGTGTTCAGACGTCGAAGCCGTGGTCCATTGCGCGGGGGCGGTGGGGCTGTGGGGGCGTTATCAGGACTTTCATCAGGGCAACGTCCAGGTCACCGAAAACGTGGTTGAAGCCTGCCTGAAACAGCGGGTTCGGCGGTTGGTGCACCTGTCGTCGCCGTCGATCTACTTCGATGGCCGTGATCATCTGGGTTTGACCGAAGAACAAGTGCCCAAGCGCTTCAAGCATCCCTACGCGGCCACCAAGTTCCTCGCCGAGCAAAAAGTCTTCGGCGCCCAGGAATTCGGCCTCGAAACCCTGGCCCTGCGCCCGCGCTTCGTCACGGGCGCGGGTGACATGAGCATCTTCCCGCGCCTGCTGAAAATGCAGCGCAAGGGACGCTTGGCGATCATCGGCAATGGCCTGAACAAGGTCGACTTCACCAGTGTGCAAAACCTCAACGAAGCGTTGCTCAGCAGTTTGCTCGCCAGCGGCTCGGCCTTGGGCAAGGCCTACAACATCAGTAACGGCACGCCGATTCCGTTGTGGGACGTGGTCAATTACGTCATGCGCAACATGCAAGTCCCACAGGTGACGCGCTACCGTTCCTACGGTCTGGGTTATTCCGTCGCGGCACTCAATGAAGGGGTGTGCAAGTTGTGGCCGGGGCGTCCCGAGCCGACTTTGTCGCGACTGGGCATGCAGGTGATGAACAAAAATTTCACCCTGGACATCAGTCGCGCCCGGCATTATCTGGACTACGATCCGAAAGTCAGTGTCTGGGCCGCCCTCGATGAATTTTGCAGTTGGTGGAAGGCCCAGGACATCCACTGAGGTGCCAGGACCTGCCTGCCCGCGCTGAACCGAGTGGGGTGTAGAGAGTCAATCGGTGCGGCAGTGGGGGTTATACTCGCCGCATAAAGCCATCACCGCGTTCCACAAAGGTTGACTCAATGTCCATGCGTAACGATGCCAACGACGATTTCGATGATGTACCGAGCCTGCGCGCCGACATCCTTGACGATGATGATTTTCCGCCCACCACGCGTACCAGCGTGCATTCGCGTCCGGCGCCGGTGGTGAAGGTCAAAGGCGCCAGCACCGGCCCGCTGTGGGCATTGGTCGGCGCGTTGTTTTTTGCGTTTGCGGGCCTGGCCTGGTGGAGTTTTCAGCAGATTTCGTTGATGGAGCAACAACTGGTCGCGACCCAGGAAAGTTTCGCGCGCATCAGTGAGGAAGCGGCGGGGCGCTTGCAGGACATTTCCGGCAAGGTCGTCGCCAGCCAGACCAACGTCACCAGCGACAGCGAAGCGCTGAAACTGCAAATCAAGGACCTGGAAACCAAACTGCTGGACCAGAGCAAACAGCAGCAGGGCGTCGTCGGTCAGACCACCGATCTGGACAAGCGCCTGGCGCAGATGACCGCGCAAACCAGCGATCTGGATAAACGTCTGGCGCAGCTTGCCGCCCAGAGCACCGAGCATCAGACGGCCAATACTCAGTTGCAGGCGCAGCTCAAAGCCTTGAGCACCGAGTTGACCGCCCTGAAAAGCGCCCCGGACGACAGCAGCAAGTTCGACGCACAGCTAAAAAGCCTCGGCGCCGATATCGTCGCGCTGAAAAAACAAGGCAACCCGAGCGCCGCGATCGAGCGTCTAGAACAAGACATGATCGTGCTCAAAAGCGAGCAGGACAACCGCCCGGCCGCCGCGCCAAGCGCCGGCAACACCGCTGAGTTCGACGCGTTCCGCGGCCAGGTCACCCGCAACATCAACACCCTGCAGGCGCAGATCCAGAACCTGCAACAGCAACTCCGCGCCCGGGGGCAATAGCCTAGGGGTTGCTGCGTACCTGTGGCGAGGGGGGGTGCCTGTGGCGAGGGGGCTTGCCCCCGTTGGGTGGCGAAGCCACCCCAAAACCATCCACCGCAGTTCTTCAGTTAAATCGCGGTGCCTCGTTTACGACTGCTGCGCAGCCGAGCGGGAGCAAGCCCCCTCGCCACAGACAAGCCCTCTAGCCACATAACCACCATTTGCCACAGTGTTTCTGCATGTTGGTGAATCCTCGTACATCTCCCATAGCCGTCTACGCTCTTGAAACACCGACAAGAACGAGGAATGCGCTATGGGGGTTCTGCACAAACTGGCCTTATTGGGCGGGATGCTGTTGCTGTGCGTGGGGCAGGTTCACGCCGCCACGGCGGAAAAGGACGACAGCCAGGCGGCCAAAGCCTTGCTGGAAAAGGCCCTGGCTTACTACCACGAGAATGGCGACAAGGCTTTCGCGGCGTTCAGCCGTCAGGGCGAGTTTGTCGACAAGGACCGCTACGTGTTCGTGGTCGACACCAAGGGCGTGATGCTCGCCAGCGGCGGGCCGTCGGCGGCGTTGATCGGGCGGGACGTCACCGAGACCCTCGGGCCGGACTTGCAAAAAGCCTTCAAGGACGCCTTGAAAGTGCCGGAAGGCAATGGCATCCAGCAGGCGGAATACCGCTGGCAGAACTGGTCTGATGGCAAGGTCGAGCGCAAACATGTGTTCTATCAGCGCGTCGGCCAGCGGATTCTGGCGGTCGGTTACTACCTGCCACGGGCGTCGGCGGAACAGGCCATGGCGCTGCTGAACAAAGCCGCGACCGACCTGGCCAAGGACGAGAAGGGCACGCTGACCGCGATCAATTCCCTCAAGGGCGGTTACTTGCAGGATGACCTGTATGTGTTCGTGGTCGACCTGGACACTAAGCGCTACGTGGCCCACGGCACCAACCTGCGGTTGATCAACACCGATTTCAGCAAGATCAATGACCCGGATGGCAAACCGGTGGGTGAGCCGATCCTGGCGTTGATGGCCAAGCAGGATTATGGCGAATACGCCTATCGCTGGAAAAACCCGGTGACCGGCAAGGTTGAGGACAAGCATGCCTACCTGAAGAAGGTCGGGCATTTTCTGGTGGCTGTCGGGTATTACAGCCCTTGAATCTTCGGTGCCGGTAATGGCCCCTTCGCGAGCAAGCCCGCTCCCACATTTAACCGAGATCCTGCATGAGAATGCGGTGGAATGTGGGAGCGGGCTTGCTCGCGAATGCAGGCGACTCGGTCTAACTACCGAACCTTGTCTTCCCGCCCCCGCAACAACATATTCGGCATCGCCACCGCCGCCGCCAGCCCCAGCAACGACACCGCCGCACTCACCATCAACAAATGCCTGAACGTCAGCAGCAACTCCGCGCGCAAGGCGTTTTGCGCATCGCCTGGCGCGGCGTTCAAACCGTCGAGCAAGACATTCCCCGAACTGCCCTCGACAATCAGCGACGAACCGGCAATGTGCGCGAAGCTCGAATCCTGCAACAACGCCAGCAGCAGCGCCGACATCAACGCCACCCCCACCGCGCCGCCCAGGGAGCGGAACAGGTTGGTGGTGCTGGTGGCGACGCCGATGTCGCGCTGTTCCACCGAGTTCTGTGTGCCGACCAGTGACGTCGGGAATTGCATGCCGCTGGCGATCCCGCACAACAACATGAACAGACTGCTGAGCACAAACGCCTGAGGCGGGCTGAACGCCATGCCCAGAATCGCCATCGGCATCAGCGCCGCGCCGGTCAGGATCATCGGTTTATAGCGCCCGGTCACCGAAGTCCGGCGCCCGGCAAAGTAGGCGCCAATCGGCAAACCCATCGCCAGCGGCAGCAGGTGCAGCGCGGCGCTGTCCGCCCCGGCGCCGGTGACGCTCTGGAAGCGCAACGGCATCAGCACGATCAGCGAGATCGCCTGGAAACTGGTAAAGAAAATCGTGCACCAGCAAAAAATCGCGTTGCGGTTGGCGAACAGATGCATCGGCAGCAATGGCTCCCGCGCCCGACGCTCATGCCAGACAAACACCCCAAGAACCACCACCGCGCCGGCAAACAGCCCCAGCACTTGCGCGCTGCGCCACGAATGACCCTGACCGACCTGCGTGATGCCCAGCAACAACGCGGTCAAGCCGATGATCATCAGCAACGTGCCGAGGTAGTCGATGACCGGTTTGCGCTGCGGCACCGGCAGCCCCACCAGCGTGCGATTGGCCACCACCCAGGCACCCAGGCCCAGCGGCAGATTGATCAAGAACACCCAGCGCCACGACAAATACTCGGTCATGTAGCCGCCCAGCACCGGGCCGGCCACGCTGGCCACCGCGTACATGCTGCTGAAATAACCCTGATATCGACCGCGTTCCCGGGGCGGGACGATGTCGCCGATGATCGCCTGACTGACCGAAATCATCCCGCCGGCACCGATGCCCTGGATGATCCGCGCAAGCACCAGTTGCTCCATGCTCTGGGCCATGCCGCAGAACAGCGAGGCGAGGGTGAACAGCCCCATGCCGAATAGCATCAGCTTGCGCCGACCATACAAATCGCCGAGCTTGCCGTAGATCGGCACTGCCACCGTCATCGCCACCATGTACCCGGAAATCACCCAGGCCAGCAGGCTGACGTCCTTGAACTGGGCGGAAATCGCCGGCATAGAGACGGCGACAATGGTCTGGTCCAGCGCACCGAGAAAAATCGCCAGCATCAGGGCGATCAGCACGCTGCGAATGGCCGGTTTGGGCGTGTCAGGCTGGTTGAGATTGGTCACGGTAAAACCTGCGGGCAGTAATGGACCCGCAAGTGGCAAGGCGAGCGGGGATGCTCGCCAGTGTAAGTCGATAGCAAGCTATTCGATAGCCTCGTACGGAAGCCCGACGTAATTTTCTGCAATGGTTTTTCTGCCCGCTTCGGAGCCGACAAAGTAGTCCAGCTCCGACTCGCTGATGCGCTGACTGAAGGCGTCATGGTCGTCGAAGCGGTGCAGCATCGAGGTCATCCACCAGGAAAACCGCTCGGCTTTCCACACGCGGCGCAGGCAGATTTCGGAGTATTTCTCCAGCAAATCCACGCGTCCTTCCCGATAGACCTTCAACAGAATATTGAACAGCGTGCTGACGTCACTGGCGGCCAGGTTCAGGCCCTTGGCGCCGGTGGGCGGGACGATGTGCGCCGCGTCGCCGACCAGGAACATCCGCCCGAATTGCATCGGTTCAACGACAAAACTGCGCAACGGCGCGATGCTTTTTTCGATGGACGGGCCGGTGACCAGTGAGGCTGCCAACGCTGGCGGCAGGCGCAATTTCAACTCATCCCAGAAACGCTGATCCGACCAGTCCTGCACCTGATCCTCGGCCGGCACCTGAAGGTAATACCGGGTGCGGGTTGCCGAGCGCATGCTGCACAGGGCAAAACCGCGCTCGTGGCGGGCGTACACCAGCTCTTCGTGCACCGGCGGCGTGTCGGCAAGAATGCCCAGCCAGCCAAACGGATAGACCCGCTCGAACACCTTGAGGCAGTCATCGGGGATCGATTGGCGCGCCACCCCATGGAAGCCATCGCACCCGGCGATGTAGTCGCAATCGAGGCGATACGTCTCGCCATCCTTTTCAAAGGTGACGAAAGGTTCTGCGCTTTTCATCCCGTGCGGCTTGACGTTGGCGGCCTCGTAAATCGTCTGCGCGCCGGCCTCCCGACGAGCGGCCATCAGGTCGCGGGTGACCTCGGTCTGGCCATACACCACCACGGTTTTGCCGCCGGTCAATGCCTGCAGATCGATGTGTACCTGACGGCCGTCGAGCGCCAGTTCGAAGCCGCTGTGCACCAGCCCTTCGGCGTCCATGCGTCGGCCTACGCCGGCCTGACGCAACAGCTCTACCATGCCTTGTTCAAGGACCCCGGCACGGATTCGCCCGAGCACATAATCCGGGCTCTGGCGTTCAAGAATGAGGGTGTCGATGCCGGCGTTGTGCAGCAATTGGCCGAGCAGTAAACCGGCAGGACCGGCGCCAATGATGGCGATTTGAGTTTTCAGCGTTTTCATTGTTGTTCTGACTCGCAAGCTCCACGCGACCATGGCCGGTGAATTATTTTTATGGATCGAGTGCTTGCATTTTTCCCTTGCGAGTCTGTCAATTGAAGGTGAAAACTGAGCCGATACCTGTTCTTTCTGCCAATCGGTGCGATTATCGCCCGTAACTCCCGAGGCCTGGATTGAAGTGATGAACAAGCCTGACCTGCCTTCGATTCCAGTGTTCAAGCTCTACGGTGAAAGCCTGGACTGGCCGACCCCCGACTTGCTGCACTGCGAAACCATTTCCAAACGCAGCCGCGAACACCAATGGGAAATCAAACCCCACCGTCATGCCGATTTGTGCCAGTTACTCTTCGTCTTCAAAGGTCAGGCAGAGCTTGAGATCGAAGGTAAACGCACGCAACTGACCGAGCCGACCGTGCTGATCCTGCCGCCGTTGTCGGTGCACGGTTATCGATTTTCCGAAGACGTCGAAGGGTTTGTCTTGACCCTCGCCGCGCCGCTGATCGCCCATCTGCAAGCGCAACTGGGCAACTCGGTGAATGCCTTGGCCCAGGCCGAAAGCTACCCGGCGGGCAAGGACGGCGACTATCTCAATAGCCTGTTTTCAGCGCTGCAAGACGAATACACCGGCCACCAGCCGGCGCGTGAAATGCTCATGCATTCACTGGTCAGCGTGATCATGGTCTGGGTCAGCCGGCAGGTGATTTCACGCCGCAGCGCCAGCCAGCGTCCGCAGCGCGCGCGGGAATACCTCAACGGGTTTATCCAACTGGTGGAAGAGACTTACCGCCAGCACGTCAAGGTCGAAGACCTGGCGCATCGGCTGGGGATTTCCGTGTCCCACCTCAACGGCACGTGCCGTGAACTGGCGGGGCAACCGGCGTTGCAGATCATGCACGAGCGGCAGTTGCTGGAGGCCAAGCGTTTGCTGACCTACACCAGCATGACCATTTACGAAATGTCAGACGTGTTGGGGTTTTCCGATCCGACCAACTTCACGCGCCTGTTCCGGCGTCGCGTGGGGATTTCGCCCAAGGCGTTCCGCGACCGCTTGAAGGCCGATCAGGGCAACGAGGCCTGATCCTCTTCGTCACCGCAGGGCGTTGAGGGTCGCGTTGTGGGGAATGCAGCGCTCGAAATTGCAGCTGGCAAATTCGCGGGGCAGTTGCCGTGCCTGCTCGACCCGCCAGGCCGCGGTGCCATACAGCGCCAGCGTCACCGCGCAGGTGATGAAAATGGTGAGGTATCTTCTTGTTTTGATGTTCATGGCGTGGACCTCTGAACGAAATACCCTCGGGTATTACTTTGAGCATAGGTCAGCGCGGGTGAGTTGCCACTAATGCGGCATCGCATTTACCTCGGTATTCAGAACACTGATGTTCCCCCTGTGGGAGCGGGCTTGCTCGCGAAGAGGCCGTGTCAGTCGACATCATTGCTTAATGTCATACCGCATTCGCGAGCAAGTCGAACCGTCGCACCGCCGCTCCCACATTTGATCGGGTTTACAGGCCGACATCCCAGGCAGGTTCTTCGGGGAATCTGAGCACCAGAAAATCCAGCAGGCTGCGCAGCGCCGCCGGCATGTGTTTGCGTGACGCATACACCGCGTAGATGTTCATCTGCCGGGGTTCAGCCTGGGGCAGCAGGCGGACCAGTTCGCCGCTGTGAATATGCACACCCGCCTGATAACTCGGCAGCATCGCCACCCCGGCGCCGGCGATGGTTGCGCGCAGCAAGGTGCTGGCTTCGTTGGCGCTGATGTTGCCCTGCACCGGCACCGAGACCGGTTCGCCGTCTTCCTCGAAATGCCAAAGGCTTTTGCCGAAGTAGGAATGGGTCAGGCAATTGTGCTGGCTCAGGTCCTCCACCCGTTGCGGCGCTGGATGTTCGCGCAAATAGGCAGGGGAGGCGCAGATCACCGAGCGACACACCGTCAGCCGTCGGGCGATCAGGTTCGGGTCCAGGTCGTTGCTGGTGCGGATCGCCAGATCGATGCGCTCATCCACCAGGTTCACGGTGCGGTCGAGCATCTGCAGATCAATGCTGACGCCGGGGTAACGTTTGACGTAGGCCGCCATGGCGTCCGCCAGTTGCGCCTGGCCAAACGAAGTGCTGACACTGATGCGCAGCAACCCGCGCGGTGCGTCGTCCGGCTCGCTGACGGCGGCTTGCATGTCAGTGGACAACTCGAGCATCTGCCGACAGCGGGGCAGCATCTCGGTGCCGGCAGCGGTCAGGCTCAACTTGCGCGTTGTACGGTGCATCAGCCGGGCACCGACCCAGTCCTCCAGTTCCGCCAGATAGCGTGAAACCACCGGCCGTGACAGGTCCAGGTGATCGGCGGCGGCCGACTGGCTGCCGAGGTCGACCACCGTGACGAATACGCGCATTGCTTGAAGACGATCCATGATTTGCCCGCTTTCAGAAACAAACTATGTTCAAGCATCGCATTTTTTGTACTGAGTCATGCAACTAAGCTCCCTCCCATCGCCAAGCACGGCATTCGGATTACGGAGCAACAGATGATCGGTTTCACCACCCTCAAGCGTATTTTGCTGGCCACCGCCGCCCTCGGCTTCGCGGCTCATGCAGCGGCGGCCTCGACCCTGACCCTGGATGTCTACAACCCCGGCGACAAGGCGATCTTCCCGGTGACGTCGGTGCTGGTCAGTGGCGAGAAGGAGGCGATTCTGGTGGACGCGCAGTTCGGTAAGTCCCAGGCCGAACAAGTGGTCGAGAAAATCCGAGCCAGCGGCAGGCAACTGACCACCATTTACATCAGCCACGGTGACCCGGATTACTACTTCGGCCTCGACACTCTGACTGCCGCGTTTCCCAACGCCAAAGTACTGGCCTCGCAGCCGACCGTGGATCACATCAAGCACACCGTCGACGACAAACTGGCGTTCTGGGGCCCGAAAATGGGGGCTGACGTGCCGGCGAAAACCATCGTGCCCGGCGTGCTCAAGGGCGACAGCCTGATTCTCGAAGGGCAGAAGTTGCAGGTGGTGGGGCTGGAAGGCAAACAGCCGGATCGCACCTTCGTCTGGATTCCTTCGATCAAAGCGGTCGTCGGCGGGGTGGTCGTGGCAGAAAACATCCATGTCTGGATGGCCGACACGCAAACCGCGCAATCTCACGCCGATTGGTTGACTACGCTGCACTCCATCGAAACCTTGAAACCGAACACCATCGTGCCGGGTCATTACCTCGGTGAGAGCGCTCGCTCGTTGGCGGCTGTGAAGTTCACCGCGGATTACATCAAGGCGTTCGACGAAGAAACCGCCAAGGCCAAGGATTCCGCCGCACTGATCGCCGCGATGAAAAAACGCTTCCCGACGCTGGGTGATGAAAGCTCGCTGGAGCTGAGCGCCAAAGTCGCCAAGGGCGAGATGAAGTGGGGTGAATGAGTTCAGGAGGATAGGTTTCCCTGTGGCGAGGGAGCTTGCTCCCGCTGGAGTGCGCAGCGCTCCCTCACATTCTTTCAGTCACACCGTATGCCGAGGTTTTGCGACTGCTTCGCAGCCGAGCGGGAGCAAGCTCCCTCGCCACAAAAGCTTCACTGGTCAAACAATCTGCGCACCACAGCTGTATCCAACTGGAGAACGTCATGAGCAAAATTGCAATCATCGGGGCCACTGGCCGTGCCGGCAGCCAATTGCTGGAAGAAGCCCTGCGTCGTGGTCACAGCGTCACCGCCATTGCCCGCGACACGTCGAAGATCGGTCAGCGTGCCGGTGTGGTCAGCCAGAATGTCGATGCCCTTGATGGCGAAGCATTGCAAGCCGCTGTGGCGGGTCATGACGTGGTCATCAGTGCCGCGCATTTCTCGACACTCCCCGCCGCTGCCGTGATCGGGCCGGTGAAAAAGTCCGGGGTGAAGCGTCTGCTGGTGGTCGGCGGTGCCGGCTCCTTGTTGCTGCCGGATGGAACCCGCGTGATCGACAGCGAGGGCTTTCCCGAAGCGTACAAAGTCGAGGCGGGTGCCGGTGCTTTGTTCCTTGAGAACCTGCGTCAGGAACAGGAACTGGACTGGACCTTCGTGTCACCCTCGGCGGAGTTTGTCGAAGGCGAGCGCACGGGGGTGTTCCGCATTGGCCACGATGATCTGCTGGTAAGCCGAGAAGGGCGCAGCTGGATCACGTTTGCCGATTATGCGATTGCGATGATCGATGAAGTGGAAGTGCCGAAGCACGCCCGCCAGCGGTTTACGGTCGGGTATTGATAGCGCGGCTTAAACCATTCGCGAGCAAGCCCGCTCCCACATTTGATCTCCAGTGTGACAAAAATCAAATGTGGGAGCGGGCTTGCTCGCGAAGCTTTTCAGCGGCTCTGAGCCTGCTCGACCAACCACCCCAACAATTCCTGCAACTTCGGCGAAGGTGCGGGCTTGTGCGGCAATACCAGGTAATACGCCAGCCCGGTCTTCACCTTCAATTCAAACGGCATGACCAGCCGCCCGGCGCTCAAGTCATCGCCAATCAACGACCAGTCGCCAATCGCCACGCCCGTCCCCTGTGACGCCATCGACATCGCCAAATCCAGCGTTTCGAAATGCTGACCCTTGCTGACATTGTTCAGCCGGACATTGGCCGTGGCCAGCCAGGCTTTCCAGTCCCGCTCATCACGGGTGGGGTGCAGCAGCATGTGCCGCTGGAGGTCTTCCGGGGTCTGCAACGGCACAGGGCCTTCAAGCAGCGGTTTGGAACAGACCGGTGTCAATATTTCTTCAAACAGGCGTTGCGAGGCCAACGTGCTGTCTGGTGGCACGCCGTACATCACCGCCGCATCGAACTGCTCCCGATGAAAATCCACGCCGTGCTTGACCGTGGTGGTCAGCTCCACCGGTACGTCCGGACGCTCCCGTTGCCACTGCAAAAGACGCGGCAACAACCAGCGCATCACGCAGGTCGGGGCCTTGAGTTGCAAGGTTTCGCGCTTCTCGCCGATCTGCTCCACGGCCTCATCGATCAAGCCGAAAATCTGCTGCACCCGTGGCAGCCATTCCCGTCCTTCGGCTGTCAGGTCGAGGCCGCGAGCCTGGCGGATGAACAGTTCATAACCGAGGTGATCTTCGAGCCCGGCGATCTGCCGACTCACCGCGCCTTGGGTGATGTGCAGCTGTTCGGCGGCCCGGGTGAAGTTGCAGCACTGCGCGGTAATCAGAAAAGTGTGCAGCGCCGGCAGGGGAGGCAGTCGTTTCATTGGGATCCAAGGTATGACGTGAGGACATGGCTAGTATGACTTTTTATCCATTGTTGCGGCTACGTGTCGCCCGTTCCAATGAGGCCATCCCTGGACCTGCCCACTCATCATAAACACTGCGCAGGCCCGGCGTCTCAAACGAACAAGAAGGGCAAAACACAATGGCGACGTGCGGCGAAGTATTGGTCAAGTTACTCGAAGATTACGGGGTTGAGCAGGTGTTCGGCATTCCCGGGGTTCACACCGTGGAGCTGTATCGCGGGCTGGCCCGTTCGAGCATCAACCACGTCACTCCGCGTCACGAACAGGGCGCCGGTTTCATGGCCGACGGTTATGCCCGCACCAGCGGCAAACCGGGTGTGTGCTTCATCATCACCGGCCCTGGCATGACCAACATCACCACCGCGATGGGCCAGGCTTACGCCGATTCGATCCCGATGCTGGTGATCTCCAGCGTGCAATCGCGCAGCCAGTTGGGTGGCGGTCGCGGCAAGCTGCATGAACTGCCGAACCAGGGCGCGTTGGTCGCCGGTGTCGCAGCGTTCTCCCACACCCTGATGTCGGCGTCCGAGTTGCCGGGCGTTCTGGCCCGTGCCTTCGCGCTGTTCCAGGCCGGCCGTCCGCGTCCGGTGCACATCGAAATTCCGTTGGACGTGCTGGTTGAAGAAGCCGACGACCTGCTCAGCAGCGTACCGGTAAACATCGATCGCGCCGGTGCATCGCCGACCGCCGTTTCGCGCATGACCGAGTTGCTGGCCGGCGCCAAGCGTCCGCTGATTCTCGCCGGTGGCGGTGCCATCGATGCCGCCGCTGAACTGACTGAACTGGCCGAACTGCTGGACGCGCCGGTGGCCCTGACCATCAACGCCAAAGGCATGCTCGAGTCCAATCACCCGCTGCTGATCGGTTCGACCCAGAGCCTGGTCGCGACCCGCGCACTGGTGGCCGAAGCCGACGTGGTACTGGCAATCGGCACCGAGCTGGCCGAGACCGACTACGACGTCACCTTCGCCGGTGGTTTCGAGATTCCGGGCCAACTGCTGCGCGTGGACATCGACCCGGACCAGACCGTGCGCAACTACCCGCCGCACGTGGCGCTGGTGTCCGACTCGCGCAACGCTGCCCAGGCATTGCTGAGCGCGCTGTCGCACAAGTCCCTGGCCGAGCGCGCCAATGATTGGGGCCAGGTGCGTGCCGCCCGTTTGCGTGAAGCACTGACCGAGACCTGGGATGCCCCGACCCTGGCGCAAACGCGCTTCCTCGAAACCGTCCTGCACGAACTGCCAGACGCGGTGTTCGTCGGTGATTCGACCCAGCCTGTGTACACCGGCAACCTGACCTTCAACCCCGAGCGCCCGCGTCGCTGGTTCAACTCGTCCACCGGTTACGGCACCCTGGGTTACGCCTTGCCGGCGGCGATTGGCGCCTGGCTCGGCGGCAGCGTCGAAGGCGGTTCGCGTCCTCCGGTGGTGTGCCTGATCGGCGACGGCGGCCTGCAATTCACCCTGCCGGAACTGGCCAGCGCCGTTGAAGCGCGCACCCCGGTGATCGTGCTGCTGTGGAATAACCAAGGCTACGAAGAGATCAAGAAATACATGGTCAACCGCGCCATCGAGCCGGTCGGCGTGGACATCTACACCCCGGACTTCATCGGTGTGGCCAAGGCATTGGGCTGTGCAGCCGAAGCCATCAGCGGCGTCGAGCAACTGCGCACGGCGCTGCGTGCTGCGGCGGATCGCCAAGGCCCGACCTTGATTGAAATCGATCAGACCCAGTGGATGAAGGCGGTGTCAAAATGAGTTTTCCGACCATCCTCGACGGTCTGTTCATCAATGGCCAATGGTCGGCCGGCAACGAACACTTGCGCGTGATCAACCCGGCGACCGAAGCCTTGTTGACCACGGTCAATGGCGGCGACGCACAGTCTGTCGATCACGCGGTGAGCGCGGCCACCCACGCTTTCGCCGCCTGGTCGAAAACCACCGGTGCCGAGCGCGGCGCGATCCTGCGCAAAATCGCTGCTGGTGTGCAGGCCGGTCGTGAGCAACTGATGCATTTGCAATCGAGCAACAACGGCAAACCATTGTTCGAAGCGGCCATCGATGTCGACGACGTGATCGCGACGTTCGAGTATTACGCCGGTCTGGCCGAAGGCCTCGACGCCAAGCAAGACAGCACCGTTGAATTGCCGAGCGAAGATTTCAGCGCGCGCCTGCGCCGCGAACCGGCCGGTGTGGTCGGCCTGATCGTGCCGTGGAATTTTCCGATGGTCACCACCGCGTGGAAACTTGCCCCGGCCCTGGCCGCCGGTTGCTGCGTGGTGCTCAAGCCTTCGGAAGTGACACCGCTGCCGGAACTGGAGCTGGCGTCGATCATCGCCCAAGCCGGTTTGCCGGCCGGCGTGTTCAATCTGGTGTGCGGCACCGGTCTGGCCGTTGGCGCGCCACTGTCGGCGGACCCGCGCATCGCCAAGATTTCCTTCACCGGCAGCAACCCGGTGGGCGTGCAGGTCATGCAGCGCGCAGCGGAAACCGTCAAAGGCGTGAGCCTGGAACTGGGCGGTAAATCGTCGCTGCTGGTGCTGGCCGATGCTGACCTTGATCTGGCGGTGGAAGTGGCCTGTGGCGGCGGTTTCTTCAACGCCGGGCAAATGTGCTCCGCCACCAGCCGCGTGCTGGTCGCCGATGAACTGGCTGATGAATTCCTGCTGCGTCTGAAGGCGCGCGCCGAGGCCATTCGCGTGGCCGACCCGTTCGACCCGGCAGTGGAGATGGGCGCGCTGGTCAATCAGGCGCAATACCAGCGCGTGCTGGGCCACATCGATCGTGGTTTGAGTGCCGGCGCCAAGTTGATCTGTGGCGGCAATCGTCCGGCCGACCTTCCGCGCGGTTATTTTTTGCAGCCGACAATTTTCACCGAAGTGCCCCTCGACAGTGCGCTGTGGTGTGAAGAGATTTTCGGCCCGGTGATCTGCGTGCGCAGTTTTGCCACCGAAGCCGAGGCGATTGCCCTGGCCAACGACAGCCAGTTCGGCCTGGTGGCCAGCGTGGTGACGCGCAACGCCGAGGCTGCTGATCGGGTCGCCAACGCTTTGCAGGCGGGGCTGGTGTGGATCAACGCGCCGCAGGTAATCTTCCCGCAGACCGCTTGGGGTGGCTACAAACAGAGCAGCATTGGCCGCGAGTTAGGGCCGTGGGGCTTGCAGGCTTTCCAGGAAATCAAACACGTGATTCGAGCCGTCTGAAGGCACGAAAAAGGTCAACGCATGCCTCGTAAGGAGGCATGCGCTGGCGTCATGGCTTCAATGAGTTTTTATCGATAGTCAGGTGTTTTACACGACCTCAGGATGAACTTGCTGGCTCAGCCAAACCCCCGAAAATACGGGGGTTAATGCTGATCCGGTCGCGCGGATGCAACAGTTTCGACCTGCCTTATACCTACAAAAACAAAGGGAGTCCGTAATGGGCGAACATGATCTGAACAGACGTCAATTCATCAAGACCGTGGGCGTAGCCTCGGTTGCAGCGGCCGCCATGAGCATGCCGTTCATCAAGGCCAATGCCAGCGACACACGCTTTGCAGGCAAGACCCTGCGTTTGCTGACCTGGTCCGATGACACTGGCCTGGCAGCCCTGCGCAACATCGCTGCGACTTTCGAAGACAAGTACGGCTGCAAGGTTATCGCTGACCGCACCGGCAGTACCTCGGAAATGGTCGCCAAGCTCAAGGCTGGCGGTGATCGTCCGCAATACGACGTCATCACCCTGGCCGGCGTCGGTGCCGAAGGTCTGGCCGCCGCCAACCTGTTGGAAAAACCCGACCTCAACCGCATTCCGAACCTGGTCGACGTACCGGAAAAATACCGCACCGGCGCCAATGGCCACGGTATCGGTTACCTGCTCTGGTGCAACAGCCTGGTCTACAGCACCCGTACCCAGAAAGAAGCACCGACCAGCTACGCCGACCTGTGGAACCCAGAACTGGCACCGAACATCTTCCTGCCGCCGCCAAACTGGACCGAGGCCATGGACCTGATCATCATCGCCGCCAAACTGGCCGGTGGTGACGAACACAACATTGAGCCAGGCTTCAAGAAACTCGCCGAGCTGAAAGACCGCGTGGTCACCCTGGGTGAAAACCCGAACCAGATCGCCGAACTGTTCCGCACCGGTTCCCTGGACATGGGCGGCCTGTACGCACCGGCGTTCTTCCCGAAACAGATTCGCGATCCGGCTTACGGCTTGAGTGCAACCTTTGGCATGAAGGAAGGTTTCTACACCGACTTGATGCAGTCGGTGATGCCGAAGAACCGTCCGGGCGACACCGACATGGCGTACGCCTTCATCAACCACTCTCTGGACCCGCTGGTGCAGGGCAAGATGGCTGAAGACATCTACAACGGCCCGGTCAACTCCAAGGCGATCATCTCCGCCGAAGCGCGCAAGAGCCCGTTCATCCTCACGCCAGAGCAGATTGCCGAGAAGGCGATCATGCACGACAACGCCTTCCTGGCCACCGTGCATGACCAATGGATTCGTCGCTACACGGAAATCTTTTCTTCCTGATTGAGTGATGACCACAAGCCCTGAGAGCACCACAAATCAAAATGTGGGAGTGGCGGTTCGACGTTTCGACTTGCTCGCGAATGCGGTGTGACATTCAACATTGATGTCGCCTGACACGGCCCCTTCGCGAGCAAGCCCGCTCCCACACTAGACCGGCGTTGCCTCAGGTCTTGTGTTGGTCAGCTGCTTTCCATTGACGAGACCTTTGCTATGGAACACCAACCTCTGACTCATCCGGTAAGCGTCGACCCCGTGCGTGCCCGCCGGGGTGTTTCGCCGACGACCCGCGCCTGGTTTTTCCTGTCGCCGTCGATGCTGTTTATGGGTGTGCTGATCGCCGCCAGCCTGCTGGTCCTGCGCATGAGCGTGGGCACCAAAGGCGCGGAATGGACCGGGTTCAGCCTGGCCAGTTACGCCCAATTGCTCGAACCGTATTACCTCAAATCCTTGCTGCTGACCTTGCGTCTGGCACTGATCAGCGCAGCGATCGCCGTGGTCCTGGCGATTCCGGTGGCCTACACCATGTCGCGCCTGACCTCACCGTTCGTGCGCCGCGTGTTCCTCGCCGCGGTGCTGTTGCCGTTGCTGGTCAATCTGCTGCTGCAAAGCTACGGCTGGCTGGTGATCCTCGGCCCGGGCGGCATGCTCAATCAGGCGCTGATGGGCCTCGGTCTGATCAAGCGTCCGATCATGCTGCTCTACAACCAGAACGGCGTATTGATGGGCCTGGTGCAAACCGCGTTCCCGCTCGCTGTGCTGCCCATCGCCAGCGCCATGCGCGGCGTCGCCCGTACTTACGAAGAAGCCGCCGCGACCCTGGGCGCCAGTCGCTTCCAGGTGTTCCGCCAGGTGGTGTTGCCGATGAGCATGCCGGGGATCATCACCGGCGCGACGTTGGTGTTCGCCTACAACGCCAGCAGCTTCGTCGTGCCGTTGCTGCTCGGTGGTCGACGCGTGCCGATGCTGGCGGTGATGGTCCATGACCAGATCGCCCCGCTGATGAACTGGCCCGCCGCGTCTGCTGCCGGTGTGGTGCTGATTGTCACCACGCTCGCGATCATGACCTTGTCCGAATACATCACTGGCCGCCGTCGGCGCATGCTGGAGGCTTCGCAATGAGTACCCTGACCAAGAAACGTTATGGGCTGCTGCCGGGCGAAACCGGCAAGTTCGCCGGCATCCTCTCGGGCTTCATCCTGCTGCTGGCGGTGTTGCCGATCCTGACCATGATCGTGATGTCGTTCAGCGGTTCGTCGAACCTCGACTTTCCGCCGAGCAGCTACAGCCTGCAATGGTACAAGGCCGCCTGGCACACCTTCGTCTCGCCGGACGGCAACGACGTGCTGAGCCTGGGCAAAGCCATGACCACCAGCCTGATGGTCGCGTGCCTGACCATGGTCTTCGCCACGATCATCGCGGTGCCGGCGTCTTATGCACTGACCCGTTGCGAGTTCCGTGGCAAAGCCGTGGCGCTGCAACTGATGTCGTTGCCGTTGGTGTTTCCGATGGTGGTGTTGGGCCTGGCGTTGCTGCTGGTGTTCGACAGCCTGCCGTTCCAGATGACCACCTCGCGGCTGGTGATTGCCCACGTGATTCTGGCACTGCCGTTCGTGGTGAAAAACTGCACCGCGGCGATGCTGTCCATCGGCAGCGAAGTCGAGGAGGCCGCGCAAATGCTCGGTGCTTCGCCGACCCGGGCGATTGTCGATGTGGTGGTGCCGTTGATGAAGTCGGGGATCCTGGCGGGTGCGCTGCTGGCGTTCATCGTTTCGTTCAACGAATTCACCGTAACCTACTTCCTCTACACCATCGACGTCATGACCGTGCCGATCTGGATGTACAGCCGCACCGTGTCTTCGCTCGACCCTACCGTTTTCTCGTTTGCCGTGCTGATCGTGCTGATCGACTTCGTCCTGATCTGGGCGCTGGAGAAGCTGGTTGGTGAAGGTGGCGTTTCGTTCTGATTTCTTGAGGTGATTCACATGTCTGGTCTGATTCTGGAAAACGTCGAGAAACACTACGGCTCGGCCTGCGCGGTAAAGGATGTAAACCTGCATTTGCCGGAAGGCAAACTGGTGTGTTTTCTCGGCCCGTCGGGCTGCGGTAAAACCACGTTGCTGCGCATGATTGCCGGCCTCGAAACCCTGACCGGTGGCGAAATTCGCCTGGACGGCGTAGACATCGGCCACACCCCGGCGCACGAGCGCAATTTCGGCATGGTGTTTCAATCGCTGGCCTTGTTCCCGCACATGACGGTGGGGGAGAACATCGCTTATCCACTGAAATTGCGTGGCGTCAGCAAGGCTGATCAGCAGGCGCGAGTGGTGGAGTTGCTGGAGCTGATTCAGCTGCAGGAAATGATTGATCGCCCGGTGGCCAAACTCTCCGGCGGTCAGCGTCAGCGCGTGGCGATTGCCCGGGCGATTGCTTCGCGGCCAAAAATCCTCCTGCTGGACGAGCCGCTGTCGGCGCTGGACGCCAAGCTGCGTGAATCGATGCAAGTGGAAATCCGTCAGCTGCAACAGCGCCTGAACATCACCACGATCATGGTGACCCACGATCAACGTGAGGCCATGACCATGGCCGATATCGTCGTGGTACTGGGCGAGCACCGCGTGCAACAGGTCGGCACGCCGATTGAAATCTACCGCCACCCGGCCAACGAATTTGTCGCGGACTTTATCGGTTCCGGCAACATCTTCCCGGCCACGGCGCTGGGCAATGGCAAGGTCGGTCTGCCGGGTGGCGATGCACTGGAAGTGCCGATCTGCAGCAGCATTGTGGTCGGCGAGAAAGTGAAGATGCTGATTCGCCCGGAAGACCTGCAACTGTCGCACCCGCAGGCGACGGCGGGGAACCGGTTACTGGGCACGGTGACGTTCGTGCGTGATATCGGCGCGACGATTGAAACGACCGTGGAGTGTTCCGGGGTGTCGTTCACGGCGCTGAGCACGCCGTGCCAGGGGTTTGGGTTGAGCATTGGCAACCCGGTGTCGGTGACGTTGCCGGCTGAGGCGTGCCGCGTGTTGGGGGCCTGATCCGGATTTGATGTTGGCCTTGATGGCCTCTTCGCGAGCAAGCCCGCTCCCACATTTCTACCGCATTCTCCTGAGAGAACTCGGTCAAATGTGGGAGCGGGCTTGCTCGCGAAGGCGTCCGTAGCCACACCGCAAAGTCAGATCAGACCGACAACCGCAACCGCGCCAAATCCCGCAACGGCGGTGCCCCAAACAACCGGCTGTATTCGCGGCTGAACTGCGAAGGGCTTTCATACCCCACCCGATACCCCGCCGCCGACGCCTCCAACCCCTCGGCCAGCATCAACCGCCGCGCTTCCTGCAACCGCAGCTGCTTCTGATACTGCAACGGACTCATCGCCGTCATCGCCTTGAACCGGTGATGCAACGTCGACACGCTGAGGTTCACCTCTTTCGCCAGATCATCAATACGCAGCGGCTGCTCATAGTTGCCGTTCAGCCATTGGATCGCCTGACTGATGCGATGGCTCTGGCTATTGGCAATCGCAATCTCATACAGCCGATGCCCCTGCGGGCTGCGCAACAACCGATAAAGAATCTCCCGACGAATCAGCGGCGCGAGCATGGCGATGTCTTTCGGCGTGTCGAGCAAACGTGCCAGACGCAACACGGCGTCGAGCATGGCGCTGTCGACCCGCTCGACATACAGGCCACGGCCGGTGGGGCGGGTCGGCACACCTAAAGGTCCGGCATCGGCAATCAGCGCGCTGATTTCCGCAGGGTCGATGTCCAGCCGCACCGAAAGGATCGGTTCTTCAGAGGTGACGTTGACGATCCGTCCGCTCAGGGGCATCGAGACCGACACTACCAGGTAATGCAGCGGGTCGTAATTGAAGTATTCGTCCGCCAGCCGCACCTCTTTGCGCCCCTGCGCCATGATGCACAACGCCGGTTGCGCGAGTACCGGGGCAAAGTCGTGGGACTGGCTGTGTTTGGCCATGAACAATGAGCCGACGGCGGTCGCATAATTGCCATCATCGGTTGTATAGCGACGGATGATCGCGGCCAGTTCCGCGCGCTGTTTCTCCATCTCGGCATCCAGCGGGGCTTGAAAATGATCGAGCGACGACATGCAAGGCATCCTCGGTGGGGCGTGGATAATGGGCTCAGCTTATGTTTGTGCAAGACGAAGCGGTAGACACATCCTGCCTCAACCTTGCCTGATTCTGCACGGGGTGATTTAACGGCGCCTCTAGCAGTGGGCAGCCCCCGTAAAACTTGCTTGAAAGCCCGTTTTCATTGACCTGAAAGCCTTTTGCCGGGTGGTAGAGGTTTTTTGCGACGCGCGCAGGATTGTGCAACAAGCCGGCAGGAATCGACTAACCGCGCTGGCGGGTGCGCGATTAACCTTTGATCCTGTCGCAGCCCGTCCCACGGCTGCCACTCGAGTACCTGGGAGGGTTGAACATGTCTACGCAGATCCCCGTCAGTCATATGGCTTTTGTCCGTGCCCACGCCGGGCGTTCGGTGGAACTCGGTGCGCGCCTGAGCGCCCTGATCGAGCCGACGCGCAATGCACCGGGTTGCCTGAGCTTTGCCCTGCAACAATCGCAATGCGATGCCGAGTTGTGGCTGGTGTCCGGTTTCTGGATCAACCAGCAGGCCATGACCGCGTACTTCAGCACCCCGGCGATGGAAGTGTTTGCCGAGTTGGTGCAGGACCTGGTGGTCAACAGCCTGGATTTCCACACCTTCAAGGAAGTGTCGGCTGCCCAGGCGCTGGGTCAGACCCGGTCGTGGGTACACAAAATGGCGGGTTGAGGGTTTAATGAGCGCATTCTCAACCAGCCAGGATTCCGCGACATGGCACGTAAAGCCTTTGATCACTTCGAAGCCGTTTCCGCAGTAGTACCGGGTGAAGGTGGATACCACGCCGCCATCGCCGTCAAAGCCTTGGGTGGCGGGGGCGCACCGCGTTTCCACAAGGTCCTCGAAGACCAGATCTTCAAGACCGCCCATGAAGCCGATGAAGCCGCCGCCAAAGAGCTGACCCGCCTCAAGGACGTCAAGGAAAACACCGACCTGTTGTGGTGAGTTACCTCTTCGCTCCCGGGCGATACATCTTGAACAACGCCTCTGGCCCCAGCTGAAAATAGTCCGCCGGCCCGCCGCCGCGCAGAATCGGTTCTGCCGCGGCGGTGTCGTAGACGCCATCCTTCAACAGCCATTTGGCGATATGCACGGCGACCACTTCGCCGAGAATCAGCCAGCTCGGCACCACATTCCCGTCCGCGCGCTGCAACTGGATGATCTGCGTGACCTTGCACTCAAAGGACACCGGGCTTTCAGCGACCCGTGGCACCTGAATGATGGTCGAGGCGGCGGGGGTTAACCCGGACAGCTCGAATTCATTCACGTCTGGCCCGACCATCGCACAGCTCTGGTTCATCTGCTCGGCCAATGGGCGAGTGGCGAGGTTCCAGGCGAACTCGCCGGTCTGTTCGATGTTATTCAGGCTGTCTTTGCGCCCGACACTGGAAAAACCAATGATCGGTGGAATGTAGTTGAACGCGTTGAAGAAACTGTACGGCGCCAGGTTCAAGCGGCCGTTGGCATCTTGCGAGGAAATCCAGCCGATAGGGCGCGGGCCGACGATGGCGTTGAATGGGTCGTGGGGCAGGCCGTGACCGTTGGCGGGTTCGTAGTAGTGGATGTCGTCGGGCATGAGGTGCAATCCAGGTGCGCTTGTGAGACGACCATGGTGCAAGGACGAGCCGATAATTTCCAGCAAAGAGAATTCAATGTAGGAGTGAGCCTGCTCGCGATAGCGGTGTGTCATCCAGCATCCATGTGACTGATACACCGCTATCGCGAGCAGGCTCACTCCCACAGTGGACCGCATTCTCATGAAAGAACCCGGTCACTGTAGGAGTGAGCCTGCTCGCGATGGGGCCAGTAAAGCCACTATCAATCTAGAGGTCAGTCCGTCTCGATCCGCGAATGCTTGCGGGTGTCTTTCATGGTCACATACACCAGCAACGACACCGCAATACACGCCGTGACATACCAGTAATACCCGGTTTCCATGCCGATGCTCTTGAACCACAGCGCGATGTATTCAGCGGTGCCGCCGAAAATCGACACGGTCAGGGCATATGGCAAACCAACCCCCAGTGCCCGAATTTCAGTCGGGAACAGCTCGGCTTTCACCACCGCGTTGATCGAGGTGTAGCCGCTGACGATGATCAGCGCCGCCATGATCAGGAAGAACGCGCCCCACCAGGTCTGAACGGTGTGCAGGGTGGTCAGGATCGGCACGGTGAACAGCGTCCCCAGGATGCCGAAGGCAATCAGGATCGGCCGGCGACCGACCTTATCCGACAAGCCGCCTACCAGCGGTTGCAGGCACATGAACAGGAACAGCGTCGCCGCGGAAATCGTGGTGGAGTCGGAGATGCTCATGCCGACCGTGTTCACCAGGTATTTCTGCATGTAGGTGGTGTAGGTGTAGAACGCCAGGGTGCCGCCCATGGTCAGGCCGACCACGGTCATCAGTTCCTTGGGATGGCGCAGTAAGGTGCGCATCGCGCTTTCCTTGGCCTTCTCTTTCTTGGTGAACGACTCGGTTTCTTCCATGCCACGACGCAGGTACAGCGCGACCACGGCACACAGTGCGCCGATGGCGAACGGGATGCGCCAGCCCCAATCGTACAGTTGTTCGGTGGTCAGGGTTTGTTGCAGCACGATCAGTACCGCCAGGGCGATGAGCTGGCCGGAGATCAGGGTCACGTACTGGAAGCTGGAGTAGAAACCGCGACGATCCTTGGTCGCCATCTCGCTGAGGTAAGTCGCCGAGGTGCCGTACTCGCCACCGACCGACAGGCCTTGCAGCAGACGGGCGAAAATCAGCAGGATCGGTGCGCCGATGCCAATGGTTTCATAACCCGGGCTCAGGGCGATCAGCAGCGAGCCGAAACACATCAGGTACACCGAAGCCATCAGCGCTTTCTTGCGGCCGGCCTTGTCGGCGTAGAGGCCCATCAGCCAGCCACCGATCGGGCGCATCAGGAAGCCCACGGCGAAGATCGCGGCGGTGTTCAGCAGTTGGGCGGTGGTGTCGCCTTTGGGGAAAAAGGCCTTGGCGAAGTACAGGGAGAAGGCGGCGTAGACGTACCAGTCGTACCACTCGACCATATTGCCGACGGAGCCGCTGAAGATCGACTTGATGCGGCTGGAGGTGGTTCTTTCTTTGGCGGGCACGGCAGCCGACCCAAGGGGCAGGGCGTTGGAGTTATCCATTGAAGGATCCTTCGTTTAATTGTTTTTGTGGAGCGCGTTGAAACGCAGCCTGTGGGGGCTATAGCAGGAGGTGTGCCAAGGGGGAGAGGGGCGGTTTAGAGGGGTTTTGAAGGCTGGGTGAGCGGAAATCCGCTTATGCTGGATTGGGTGTGAGCGGAAAATTGCTTATGGGCCATTTGATGTGTTGCCTTTACCGGCCCCTTCGCGAGCAAGCCCGCTCCCACAGTGGTCCGGTGTACACAATTCAAATGTGGGAGCGGGCTTGCTCGCGAAGAGGCCAGTCCGGACACTGCAAAAATCAGCTGTCAGTCAGGAACATCTCCCGACTCAACCCATGCCGCTGCATCTTTTCATTAAAGGTCCGGCGCGGCAGTTGCAGTTCTTCAAGCACCGCTTTCACATCACCCTTGTGCCGGGTCAATGCCGCGCGCAGGCAATGCGCCTCGAACGCTTCCTGCTGCGCCGCCAGCGACTGCCCCGGATCAATTCCCACCGGTTCCGGTTCACCCAGCCCCAGCACTTGCCGTTCGGCAACGTTCGCCAGCTCGCGCACATTGCCCGGCCAGTCGTGGCTCAGCAGATGACTCAACTGCGAGCCGGTCAACGGTGGAAAGGTCCGGCCCAATCGCTCGGCGGCCTGCTGTGCAAACGATTCGAACAACAACGGAATGTCTTCGCGCCGATCACGCAGCGGCGGCAGCCGCAACTCGGCGACGTTCAAGCGATACGCCAAATCCTCACGAAAACGCCCGGCCCGCGCCTCATCCAGCAGGTCCGGCTTGGTCGCGGCAATGATCCGCAAATCCACGCGAATACTCTGGTTCGACCCCAGGCGCTCAAGCTTCTGCTCCTGCAACACCCGCAGCAATTTCACCTGCTGGGCCAGCGGCATGCTTTCGATCTCATCGAGAAACAGCGTGCCGCCATCGGCGTATTCAAGCTTGCCGATGCGTTTACCCGTCGCGCCGGTGAACGCGCCGCTTTCATGGCCAAACAACTCAGCCTCGAACAACTGCTCGGGAATCGCCGCGCAATTAAGCGCCACAAACGGCTTGTCGGCCCGCGGCCCAAAGTCGTGCAGGCAACGGGCGACCAGCTCTTTGCCGCTGCCGGTTTCACCGCGGATCAACACGTTGACCGGCAACGCCGCCAGGTCCAGCACTTGCCGACGCAGCGTCTGCAAGCCACGGGACACGCCGAGCAGGGTGGCGTCGAGTTTGGCGCGGTTGTCGGCCTGTTCGTGCAAGGCGCGGTTTTCCAGGACCAGCCGACGCTTGTCCAACGCCCTGCGCAAACTGCTCAGCAGGGTTTCCGGACTGAAGGGTTTCTCGAGAAAGTCATACGCACCATCGCGCATCGCTTCGACCGCCATCGGCACATCGCCGTGGCCGGTCAACAAAATCACCGGCAAGTCCGCATCGCGACGCTGAACTTCGGCCAGCAACTCCAGCCCGGTCATGCCGGGCATGCGCACATCGCTGAGGATCACCCCGGGAAAGTGCGCAGGCAATTGCGCCAGGCACTCATCGGCGCGGCTGAATAACTGCACCTCGAAACCCGACAGGCTCAGCCATTGTTCGACGGCGCTGCGAATGCTGCTTTCGTCGTCGACCACCATCACGGAATTCAGCATGCGGCAGGCGCCTCCAGGTCGATGGGCAAGGTCAGGGTGAACACCGCGCCGTTGGCGTGGTTGTCGGCACTCAGGCGTCCGCCCGCTTCGTGAGCGATGGCAAACGATACCGCCAGACCCAAGCCCAGGCCATCGCCCACCGGTTTGGTGGTGAAGAACGGATCGAACACGTTCGGCAGGTGTTCTTCGGCGATGCCGCCACCGTTGTCGCTGACCGTCAGGCGCCACAGTTGCTCGTCGGCTTCGAGGCGGATTTCCAGGCGTTTGCAGGGCTTGTCGTGCATGGCATCGAGGGCGTTGCGCAGCAGGTTGATCAGCACCTGCTCCAGGCGAATCGCATCGCCGCGCACCCACGCCGGACGCGTCAGGTGCAGCACCGTGCTGACCTGTTCATCCCGCAGGCGCGCGTCGAGCAACTGCAGCGATTGGTCAACCACCGCCGCCAGGTCCAGTCGTTCGCGCAGGCCGCTGGGGCTTTTGCGGGCGAAGGTTTTCAGGTGACCGGTGAGGGCGGCCATGCGTGTCAGCATGTCATCCACCGGTTTCAGCGCCTTGTAGGCGTCGTCGACCCGACCGTGATCGAGCAGCAGGCGCAAGGTGGCCAACTGCATGCGCTGGGCGGTCAATGGCTGGTTGATTTCATGGGCGAGGGCCGCCGACATCTGGCCGAGCGCCGCAAGCTTGGCCGATTGCACCAGCCCGTCCTGAGCGGTGCGCAGGTCGCGGGTGCGTTCTTCCACCAGTTGCTCAAGCTCTTCGCGGCTGCGCTGGCGCATTTTCGCCAGGCGCCAGCGCTGATTGAGGAACAGCAACAGAAACACCAGCGCCAGCCATAATCCGGCAGCGGCCAGCGCAGCATTGCGACTGTCTTCGAACGCGACCTGCGGGCGACGCAACAGGTGCAGCGTCCAGCCTTCGGTGGCCAGCGGCAGCGATTCCCACAGGTAATCCGCCGTGCCGTCAGGGCCGACCACCCGCGCCAGATCGCTGTTGTCGTCGAAGCGGCGCAGGGATTGAAACTCCAGCGGCGTCAGCGGTTGTTTGTCGTATTGGCGGGTGACCTTGAGTTCGGCGTGATCGTTGTCGTTCAACGGTTTCAACAAGCGATAACGCCAGCCCGGCTGGTTGGCGATGAAGATGATCCCGCGTGCGTCACTGACCAGCAGCGTGTCGCTGCCTTGACGCCATTCGCGTTCCAGTTCCGGAAACTCGAGCTTGACCACCATCGCGCCGAGAAATTCGCCGTTGTCGCCCGTGACCGCGCTGGACAGGAAATACCCCGGAATACCACTGGTCACGCCCACCGCATAAAAGCGCCCGGTGCCTTGGGTGCGGGTCTCGCTGAAGTAGGGGCGAAAGCCGTAGTTGTGACCGACATAACTGCTGGGCAACCGCCAATTGCTGGCGGCCACGGCGAGGCCGGTGCGGTCGAGCAGTTCGAGGGTCGAGGATTGCGCGGCACCGTTGATTTTTTCCAGCTTGCGATTCAGTGCGTCCTGCTGCTCAGGCGATACCGTGCCGTTGAGGGCGGCGCGCAATTGCGGGTCCAGCGCGAGCACGGCGGGCAGGGCGCGGTAGCGGTCGATTAGGGTGTGCAGGGAGTTGGCGTACAACGCCAGTTGCTGATTGGCTCGGGCGGCGTCTTCAACCAGGGCCTGGCGTTCGGTGTGGCGCAGGGCAAATCCGGCGGCCAGTGCGGCACCTGCAACGATCAGCACGGTGTACAGCGTCAGGCGTAATGTGCGCGAACGAGCAAACATGGTGTCGGAAACAGTTAGCAATACGGGCGCGCACGATAGCACGGAGAGCCTGAAATCATGAGCCACGCCTGGGTAGCACCTTTCATGCTGCTTCGTTCAATCAAGTATTTTGAGGCTATGCCGATTTTTCGACCGATTTGCTAAACACAATATGACATTAAAAACTTGGCTGAAAAAAAGGCCGGGTCCTCTGTAAGAGGCCCCGGCCTTATCAGCAGCTTGAAGCGCTTACTGCACTTCTACTGCCAGACTTTCACTGATCTTCTTCTGCCAGATCGCAGGACCGGTGATGTGTACCGACTCGCCTTTGCTATCAACCGCAACCGTCACTGGCATGTCTTTCACGTCGAACTCGTAGATGGCTTCCATCCCCAGCTCGGCGAAAGCAACAACGCGGGACTTCTTGATGGCTTGCGCCACCAGGTATGCCGCGCCGCCGACTGCCATCAGGTAAACAGCCTTGTGGTCCTTGATCGCTTCGATCGCGGTCGGGCCGCGCTCGGATTTGCCGATCATGCCCAGCAGGCCGGTTTGCTCGAGGATCTGACGGGTGAACTTGTCCATCCGCGTGGCGGTGGTCGGACCGGCAGGGCCCACCACTTCTTCGCGCACCGGATCAACCGGGCCGACGTAGTAGATGAAGCGACCTTTCAGGTCCACTGGCAGGGTTTCACCCTTGTTCAGCATCTCGACCATGCGCTTGTGCGCGGCGTCGCGACCGGTGAGCATCTTGCCGTTGAGCAGAACGGTTTCGCCCGGCTTCCAGCTCTGCACGTCTTCCGGGGTCAGGGTGTCGAGATTGACGCGACGAGCCGACGGGCCGGCTTCCCAGACGATTTCCGGGTAGGCGTCCAGCGGTGGCGCTTCCAGCGAGGCCGGGCCGGAACCGTCGAGCACGAAGTGCGCGTGACGGGTGGCGGCGCAGTTCGGGATCATGCACACCGGCAGCGAGGCTGCGTGGGTCGGGTAATCCATGATTTTCACGTCGAGCACGGTGGTCAGGCCACCCAGGCCCTGGGCGCCGATGCCCAGTTGGTTGACCTTCTCGAACAGCTCCAGGCGCATCTCTTCGAGACGGTTCTGTGGGCCACGCGCTTTCAGCTCGTGAATGTCGATGGATTCCATCAACACTTCCTTGGCCATGACAGCGGCTTTCTCGGCGGTGCCGCCGATGCCGATGCCGAGCATGCCCGGTGGGCACCAGCCGGCGCCCATGGTCGGAACGGTCTTCAATACCCAGTCGACGATCGAGTCGGACGGGTTGAGCATGGCCATTTTCGACTTGTTCTCGGAACCGCCGCCCTTGGCTGCCACGTCCACTTCCACGGTGTTACCCGGAACGATGGAGTAGTGGATAACGGCCGGGGTGTTGTCCTTGGTGTTTTTACGAGCGCCCGCCGGGTCGGCGAGGATCGAGGCACGCAGAACGTTTTCCGGCAGGTTGTAAGCCCGGCGCACGCCTTCGTTGATCATGTCGTCCAGGCCCATGGTGGCGCCATCCCAGCGTACGTCCATGCCCACGCGAACGAACACGGTGACGATGCCGGTGTCCTGGCAGATCGGGCGGTGGCCGGTGGCACACATGCGCGAGTTGATCAGGATTTGCGCGATGGAGTCGCGGGCGGCCGGCGATTCTTCACGCAGGTAGGCTTCGTGCATCGCCTGGATGAAGTCAACGGGGTGGTAATAGGAAATGAACTGCAGGGCGTCGGCAACGCTCTGAATCAGGTCGTCTTGCTTGATCACGGTCATGAGTCGCGCTCCTCTAAAAGACGGGAACATTCAATAAGGTGCTTGCAGCTTGGGTGCATCGGTCGGTTGCAAGCACCTTTCAAGGCACGCCGGGGCTGCTGGCGCGACGCTAAAAAGGCGCGGCAGTATACCGCGCCTCGCGGGCGGGTACACGCGCCGGCAGTCAATCTTGTGGCGAGGGGGCTTGCCCCCGTTGGACTGCGTAGCAGTCCCCAAAAATCTGCCACCTGAAAATGTCATTAAAACCGTATGCATAGATTTTGCGACTGCTTCGCAGCCGAACGGGGGCAAGCCCCCTCGCCACAGGCAATCCCCCCATCACAGGTTTTATACCATTCAGGGCCATGCTTTTGACGCCAGTTTTTTGCCCCGAAAATTGAATGGTCATTTGTCCGGCTCGCCACTAAAGTGGCAGTCGGCCTGTAGAGTAGGACACTCAAACAGCCTCCTTTCGCATGGTGAGTCAACGATTGACCCATAACGCCATCCAACGGCTTTTACTCAAACGCTTTGCCCTTGCAGCCGGCACGTACGCCTTGGCCTTGATGCTGCTGTGGCTGGCGTTTTTCACCGGACATTACGACGAACCCGTGGCCAGCGTGGCCGTCGGTACGGCCCTGGTGGTCATCAGCCAGGCGGCGTTGTTCGTGGTGTTTTACAGCGGCTGCAACCTGCGTTTTTCCGACCCCAGCCTGACCGAAGTGCAAGTGCTGATGGGGCTGGGCTGGCAAACGTGGCTGATCGCCAATCTGGATGAAGCACGCGGCGCGTTCCTGGTGTTCTACGTGCTGATCCTGCTGTTCGGGCTGTTTCATTTGTCGCGTCGAGCGTTAGTGCGATGTGCGCTGCTGGTGTTTTTCAGTTTCAGTGCAATCACGCTGTGGGAGGGCTACCACTTTCAGCTGCCCGACCCGGCGCTGGCCGGGTTGCAAGTGTCTGTGCTGTTTATCGTATTGATCTGGCTGGTGCTCTACGCCCGTTATGTCCAGGCGTCGCGTCAACGCATGCGGCAACGGCGCTTCGCCTTGCAAGCGCACCAGGACACGCTGCGCGGGATGATGCGCCAGCTCGAAGACCTGGTCGCCACCGACGAACTCACCGGGCTGTTCAACCGCCGCCATTTCCTGCGCCTGGCCTCCCGCGAACTCAACGCCATGGACGCCGGCGTGATGCATGGCCTGGCGCTGATCGACCTCGACCACTTCAAACGCATCAACGATGTGCACGGCCATGCGGCGGGCGATCAGGTCTTGCAAGCCTTCGCCGGCGTCGCAACGGCGTGCCTGCGCGATGGTGATGTGCTGGCGCGTTATGGCGGTGAAGAATTCGTGGTGCTGGTGCCCGATTGCGATGCCGAGCGCCTGACCGCGTGCTGTGAACGGTTGCGCATCGCCTTCACCGATGTCGAGTTGATCGGCCTCAATGTCGCCCATCTCAGTTTGTCGGCGGGCATGACGTTGCTGGAACTGGGCGACGATCTCGACGACGCCTTGCAACGCGCGGATCAGGCGCTTTATCGCGCCAAGCGTGACGGGCGCAACCGCTGCGCGGCGGCCTGGGAGAACGTCGATGCCTGAGTTACGCGTCGGCGAGCGCCACTTTACGGTGGCAACCGGCAGCAACCTGCTCGATGCCTTGAATCAAAACGACGTGCCGGTGCCCTACAGTTGCCGCGCTGGCAGTTGCCATGCCTGCCTGGTGCAATGTGTGCAAGGCTTGCCGAGCGACAGCCGCCCGGATGCCTTGAGCGCCGAGCAGCGCCAACAAGGCTGGCGCCTGGCATGCCAGTGCCAGGTGGTCGAAGACCTGCAAGTGCACACCTTCGACCCGCAACAGGACGGTCGCCCGGCCGAAGTGGCCGCCGTGGATTGGTTGAGCGCAAGCGTGTTGCGTTTACGCCTGACCCCCGAGCGTCCGCTGCGATACAGCGCCGGGCAACATCTGGTGTTGTGGGCGGGCAATGTGGCGCGACCTTATTCCCTGGCCAGCCTGCCGGAAGAAGACCGCGTTCTGGAGTTTCACCTTGATTGCCGCCAGCCGGGGGCATTCAGCGACGCGGCCCGTCAGCTGAAAATCGGCGACCCGATCCGCCTCGGTGAACTGCGCGGCGGGGCCTTGCATTACGATCCGGACTGGCACACCCGACCCCTGTGGCTGTTGGCCGCCGGCACCGGTTTGGGACCGCTGTTTGGCGTGTTGCGCGAAGCACTGCGCCAGGATCATCAAGGGGCTATCCGCGTCATTCACCTTGCCCATGACGCCGACGAACATTACCTGGCCAAACCCCTGCAAGCCATGGCCGAGGGCCGTGAAAACCTCGGCGTCGAATGCTGGACCCCGGCCGAGTTGCCGCAGGCATTGGCGCAACTGCGGCTTGTCTCCCGGCAAACCCTGGCCTTAGTCTGCGGAGCCCCCGACAGTGTCGACGCCTTTTCCCGGCGCCTGTACCTCGCGGGTTTGCCGCGCAATCAACTGCTGGCTGATGTGTTCCTGCCTCGTGGTTGAACGCTGATTTTTTGTGGCGAGGGAGCTTGCTGTGGCGAGGGGGCTTGCCCCCGTTGGGCTGCGCAGCGGCCCCAAAAGTGTGTGAGCGCTGCGCACTCAAGCGGGGGCAAGCCCCCTCGCCACAGTTGACCTCTCAGATCAGGACTCGTGATGACCGATGCCATCCAGATTGAACGCGAACGCGGTGTGCTGACGCTGCGCCTGAATCGCCCCGAAAAGAAAAACGCCCTGACCCGCGCCATGTACAGCCACTTGGCCGAAGCGCTGAAGCAGGCCGACACCGACCCTGAAATCAATGCCGTGCTGATCGCCGGCAGTGCCGAGTGCTTCACCGCTGGCAATGACATTGCCGACTTCATCCAGCAACCGCCGGGCAACCTCGACAGCCCGGTGTTTCATTTCATGCTCAATTTGCTGGAGTGCCGCAAACCGGTGATCGCTGCGGTGGCGGGTGCGGCGGTGGGTATTGGCACGACGATGCTGCTGCATTGTGATCTGGTGTATGTCAGCCGTGATGCTCGCCTGAGGATGCCGTTCGTTAACCTCGGGTTGTGTCCAGAGTTCGGCTCCAGCCTGATCTTGCCGCGTTTGATTGGGCATGCCAAAGCAGCAGAGTTGTTGTTGCTGGGCGAAGGTTTCAGCGGGGAGCAAGCAGCGACGTGGGGGATTGCGACCGAGGCGTTGGGCAGTGGCGAAGCAGCGTTGGCCAAGGCGCGGGACATGGCGTTGCGCTTTGAATCGTTGCCGCCGGAAGCGGTGCGCATCAGCAAGCAATTGATGAAAGCGCCGGACCGGGAATTGCTGCGCAAGGTGATCGAAGAAGAGGGCGCGTTGTTCACCCAGCGACTGCGCTCGCCAGAAGCATTGGCGGCGTTGACCGGGTTTATCAAACGGCATTGAATCTGCGGTGACTGGGCCGGCCTCATCGCGAGCAAGCCAGCTCCCACATTCAACCGAGTTCTCCCATGGGAATGCGTTTAAATGTGGGAGCGGGCTTGCTCGCGAAGGCGTCAGCCCAGACACCACACTTTCAGGACCAGAAACCAAAAAGCCCCGCCATTCACATGGCGGGGCTTTTGTTTTTCAGCAACCGGTCACTCAGACCATCGGGTCGCCAACGTGCAGGATTTTCATCCCGTTGGTGCCGCCGATGGTGTGGTAGCTGTCGCCCTTGGTCAGGATGACCCAGTCGCCTTTCTCCACGACGCCGCGCTTGAGCAACTCGTCGATCGCGGCCTGGCTGACTTGCTCAGGCGGCAGCGATGCCGGGTCGAACGGTACGGTGTAGACGCCACGGAACATGGCCGCGCGGGCCTGGGTTTCGCGGTGCGGGGAAAACGCGTAGATCGGCACCGAAGAACGGATGCGCGACATGATCAACGGCGTGTAGCCACTTTCGGTCAGGGCGATGATCGCCTTCACGCCCGGGAAGTGGTTGGCGGTGTACATGGCCGCCAGTGCGATGCTCTGGTCGCAGCTTTCGAAGACCTTGCCGATACGGTGGCTGGAGGTCTTGCTGGTCGGGTGCTTTTCAGCGCCGACGCAGATGCGCGCCATCGCCTGCACAGCTTCCAGCGGGTACAGACCGGCAGCACTTTCGGCAGAGAGCATGACAGCGTCGGTGTAGTCGAGCACGGCGTTGGCCACGTCGGACACTTCAGCGCGAGTCGGCATCGGGTTCTGGATCATCGACTCCATCATCTGGGTCGCCACGATCACAGCCTTGTTGTGGCGGCGTGCGTGCAGAATGATTTTTTTCTGAATGCCTACCAGCTCGGCGTCGCCGATTTCCACACCGAGGTCACCACGGGCCACCATGACCGCGTCGGACGCCTGGATCAGCGCATCGAGGGTTTCATCGTCGGCCACGGCTTCAGCACGTTCGATCTTCGCCACCAGCCAGGCAGTACCGCCGGCCTCGTCGCGCAGTTGACGGGCGTATTCCATGTCGGCAGCGTCACGCGGGAAGGACACGGCGAGGTAATCGACTTCCATTTCCGCGGCGAGCTTGATGTCGGCCTTGTCTTTCTCGGTCAGGGCCGGAGCCGTCAGGCCACCACCGCGACGGTTGATGCCTTTATGGTCGGACAGCGGACCGCCGATCAGCACGGTGCAGTTCAGTTCGGTGGCGGTGGCGGTATCGACGCGCATCACCACGCGGCCGTCGTCGAGCAGCAGCTCGTCGCCCACGCCGCAATCCTTGACCAGGTCCGGGTAGTCGATGCCGACCACTTGCTGGTTGCCTTCGGTCAGAGGATGGCTGGTGGAGAAGGTGAATTGATCACCGATCTTCAGCTCGATCTTCTTGTTGGCGAATTTGGCGATACGGATTTTCGGGCCTTGCAGGTCGCCCAGCAGGGCAACGAAACGGCCGTGCTTGGCGGCGAGGTCACGCACCAGCTTCGCGCGAGCCTTGTGCTCGTCGGGGGTGCCGTGGGAGAAGTTCAGGCGGGCGACGTCCAGGCCAGCCAGAATCAGCTGTTCGAGAACTTCCGGCGAGTTACTGGCCGGGCCAAGGGTAGCGACGATTTTGGTACGACGGACGGACATGCAAAGACTCCTGAGTTCAAGCGCTGAGTGAGGCTACTATCATCTTTGGGTGTAGTCATTGTTCGGATGCACTACTTTTTCGCTTTTATCTTTAAACGAACATTCCTGAAGATTTTCGCCAGCAGGCCGATACAGCGCTCAAGACAGGAGATCCCCCATGCGATTTGCGCTCATTGCCGTCCTTGCCCTCAGCGTCACGGGTTGCGCCCGTTGGTCGATGAACCACCATTTGAATCTCGCCTACAGCGCCTACGACCGCGGCAATTGCGAGCAGGTAATGCTCGAACTGTCGAAAGTCGAGCGCTCCAGCCGTGCGCGGCCGTATGTGTGGCCGGAAGTGTCGATGATGCGCGGCCAGTGCCTGGAACGGCAGATGCTGTTCGTCGATGCGGCGCAGACTTACCAGTACATCATCGCGACCTACCCGCAAAGCGAATACGCCTACCGCGCCCGCGCTCGACTGGAAACCCTGCAGAGTACGGGCCATTACCCACTGCGCAACGCTGCGACCCCACGCCCGGCGACGTACTGATTGCAGTTATCCCTGGCCGCTCGGCGGGGGTGAGCTATAGTCCAGGAGATCGGTTTTAGAGCCTTGCCTTTAAAACCGAGGTCATACCTGAGATCGGCAGGAGTAAGCGTCAGCGTTGTAGGGACTGACGCACCGGCATCGGGGGAGAGCGCGCCGCTGCCTCTATCTATAAAAATAGAAGGAAGGCCCGTTCCGAAGCATTAGTGCGGCCCTGCTTAAGGGCCTTGCTGGGCCATTTGCGCATGTTTACCGACCGCCGGATCGAGCGGCATCAATTGCCGTATTTCCTCAGAGTGTTCAACAGCATCACCGACAAACCCATCGGCTTTCTCGGCAACGTCTCCGAAGACGGGCTGATGCTCATCAGCCAGCTGCCGATGATGGTGGGCGTCGACTTTGACCTGCGTCTGAAAATCCCCGCCATCGAGGGTTGCCAGCAAGTCATCGATTTGCGGGCGTTTTGCCTGTGGTGCCATGAAGACGCGACCCCCCACCACTATGACGCCGGGTTCAGCCTGCAACGGGCACCGCCGGAATATGGGCAATTGGTGGGGGCGTTGAGGCAGTACTTCAGTTTTCAGCCGTTGCCTGCCTCGGCCTGAGGGTTGAGGTGTTTGGGCAATCGCCTTCGCGAGCAGGCTCGCTCCCACAGTTGAATCGAAGTTGAGCACAAAATTTGTGCGCACCTCAGAGCCAATGTGGGAGCGAGCCTGCTCGCGAAAGCGTCAGTACAGTCACCTGATACTTAATGGTCAGGCCGTCTTGATCGCCCGCTCGTTATCCAGCGACCGCTCCACCAGCATCAACCCCAACTCACTCATCCGGTAAATCGCCATCGCCAGATGCCGCAGCGTGTTGTCCAGGCTTTCAGCCAGGTCGAGCAGCAGAATGCTGACCGTCGAAAACGTTTCGTAGGTTTCGATGGTCAAGGCTTCGGGATTGGCGTCTGGGACAACGGTGAACATTTGCATGTGTCTTTCCTCATTAGCGTATTCGTCGGCAAAGCACGATTCAGTGTTTTTCCGTTTGAGATAGTGATCTAGAGCTTTTTTGGCAGCTTCGTGGAGTTTTCTCGAATCGAGGAAACTGTAGGGGGAAGGAAGATTCATTCTGGGTAACACGGATCTGGGGGGCATTGGTTCACTCCTTGTTGGGCTGCACCACTTCTGTACGAGACGAAAGGGGCAGCGGTCGGTAGGAGAACCTTATGTTGGGACGGGGCTTGCCACAATCAGACAGGGTCGATGAGATCTGTAGGCAGTGGCGCTTCATTCTGTAGTCGTTTGCACGGCTATGCTCCACCATGTGGCGGGTGTAAAAAGTGGGTTGCCTGTCATGAGTGTATGACGTCGCGTGGCGGAGCATCTTCCCCTAGCTATTAGGCGATAAAGCGCTAGGGGAAGATGCTGAGGAAAGACGGCAGGAAATTGAAGGTTAGCTAGACGTTAGGATCCGGGCTTTTTTGGATTCCGTGGTTCATTAAAATCTGTAGAGATAGAGAGAAGTGCCAAAGCTATAAATTCTTGGTTTCGATCGAGCGCTTCCAGCGCACCTTGGATGTTACCCGCTACTTCGCTAGCTCCATGTTGCTCCACCCAATTTGATAGCTCTTCTACTGCCGCTCCCAGCGCCAGTTGGTTCTCATGGATTTTCGTTAGCACTGAAGCGAATATAGTTTTCTCGTCCATGAACAATTCCTTGTGATTGAGATATGAGTCTGTTAATCAGGTTTTTTTCGATTTTTAGGATGAGTGGAAGTCATTAGTGCTCGTTTACAGTATTTATTTGCATCTCGAGACCAGACCAATCAATTGCGGCTCGCCATTAAATTGTTCCGGCTTTTTTCCAACCTAAATAGCGAGTCACCAATTCTGCCCCCAACTCCATTGGTTGGGCATCAAGCACCGGCACTCCATGAGCGCTCAACCGCTCATGGAGTTCTGCCCGTGCATTTAGATAGTCCACCGTTCCGCAATACGCCAGCGCCTCCGGCAAGGTTTGCACCGGCGCGTGCCGCAAACCGTCGAGCACGTCTTCGCGCAGACTCGCTACCAGCACCCGATGCAGTTTGCTCAGGCGTTTGACGGCGGTGAGCAGTTCTTCATCGTCTTCGTCGCGCAGGTTGGTGACCAATACCACCAGCGCCCGGCGCTTCTGTCGTGCCAGCAGTTGCGTGGCGGCCGCCTGGTAATCGGCGGGGCGTTGGGTGCTGCCGAGGTCGTAGACGGTGTTGAGCAAGACGTTCAGTTGGCCAGTACCTTTGACCGGGGCCAGGTAATGCGCTCGATCACTGGCGAAGGTGCTCAGGCCCACCGCATCGCCCTGGCGCAGGGCGATGTAGCTGAGCAACAGGCAGGCATTGAGCGCGTGATCGAAATGCGCGAGTTCGCCATCCTGGCTGCGCATGTGCCGGCCGCAATCGAGCATGAAGATGATCTGCTGGTCGCGCTCGTCCTGATACTCACGGGCGATGGGCGTGCGCTGGCGGGCGGTGGCTTTCCAGTCGATCTGGCGCAGGCTGTCGCCTTCACGGAATTCTCTCAGCTGATGAAATTCGAGGCCCAGCCCCCGTCGTTGTTTTTGGCGTACACCGAGCTGGCTGATCCAGTTGTCCACCGCCAACAGTTCGCCGCCATAGAGGCGAGCGAAGTCGGGGTAGACGCGGGTGGAGTCGACGGCGTTTAACAAGCGTTTGTCGGACCATAATCCGAGCGGGCTCGGCAGGCTGATTTCGCAGTGTTCGAAGCTGAAGTGGCCGCGTTTGAGCGGGCGCAGTCGATAGCCCGTCTCGCTCTGTTGACCGGGTTGCAATTCGACGGTCAGGGGCAGGTTTTCAAAATTCAGTCCCGACGGCACATGGTCGAAAAGTTGCACGTTCAGCGGTTGGGTGAACGCATGTTCAACGTCCAGTCGCACTTCACTCCAACGACCCAATGCCAGGCTGCCGGGCATGTGTCGGCGCAGGCGCGGCGAGGGCAGACGCTTGAGACGGAAGGCGTCGAGCACGGCCAGCGCGAACAGGGCCAGCAGCAGTCCCCAGTTGATCGACAGAAGGGTCGACGGGACGGCGATTTCGAGCGCTCGCAACGCGCCCAGCACGATGCCGATGGCCAGCAGGATCGCGAGCCAGATCAGCAGCAGCCGAGAAGGCTTCATCGGAACACGGTTCCTGTGGCGAGGGAGCTTGCTCCCGCTCCAGTGCGCAGCGCTGGAAAGCTCTTCGTGGGGCTGCTGCGCAGCCCAGCGGGAGCAAGCTCCCTCGCCACAGGGGTGGTACGCATGAGCTTTTTCACAGGCGCGGCGCCGGTACTTGGTCGAGCACCTGTTTGAGCACTTGATCGACGTCCAGCCCTTCGATGTCGAGTTCCGGCGCGATCCGCACGCGATGGCGCAACACCGCCAGGGCACACCCTTTGATGTCATCCGGAATCACGAACTCGCCGCCTCGCAGCAAGGCACGGGCGCGGGCACAACGCACCAGTGCGATGGACGCCCGAGGGCCGGCGCCGAGGATCAGGCCGGGCCAGGTGCGGGTGGCGCGGGCCAGGCGTACGGCGTAGTCGAGCACCTGATCGTCCAGCGGCAAGTCGCTGGCAATGCGCTGCAAGGCGGACACGTCTTTGGCTTGCAACAGGGTGCGCAGCGGTTGCACATCGAGCATGTCGGCGCGGGTCGAGCGGCTGACCTGGCGGACCATGTTCAGCTCTTGCTCGGCATCGGGGTAGTCCATGCGCACTTTGAGCATGAAGCGGTCGAGCTCGGCTTCAGGCAATGGGTAAGTGCCTTCCTGCTCGATGGGGTTTTGCGTGGCGAGCACCATGAACGGTTGCACGATGGGCAGGGCGCGGCCTTCGAGGGTGACCTGGCGTTCCTGCATGGCTTCGAGCAGGGCGGCCTGGGTTTTCGCCGGGGCGCGGTTGATCTCGTCGGCCAGCAGCAGGTTGGTGAACAGCGGGCCTTTACGCAATTTGAACTGCTCGGTGTTCAAGTCGTAGACCGCGTGCCCGGTGACGTCGCTGGGCATCAGGTCGGGGGTGAACTGGATGCGGGCGAACTCGCCGCCGAAACACTTGGCGAGGGCGCGCACCAGCAAGGTCTTGCCCAACCCCGGCACGCCTTCGAGCAGCACATGACCGCCGGCGATCAGCGCCGTCAGCACGTCGTCGATCACGGTGTCCTGGCCAATCACGGCTTTCTGCAATTCGCCGCGCACTGCCTGGGCCAATTGACTGGCACGCTGGCGTTGCTGGGCGACGTGAGTCGGCGAGCCGGGCTCGATCTGTTCACTCATAGCGTGTTCCTCAAGGTTTGCAGGTGGGCGACCTGACGGCTGAAGTCAGCGCTGGACAGCCGCTGCTTCGGTCGCGGGCTCATGGCCTGGCTGATAGCGCGTGTGGGTTGGCCGGTGAGGCGTGCGAGCACCAGCCATTGCTCGGCAACGCCGAGTTGTTCGAAACCGGGATGACGCCGCCGTACACGGCGCAGGATGTCTTGTTGCAAGGCTTGCAACAGGTGCTGCTGGCCCTGGCGGCGCAAGATGAAATCGGCGCTGGCGCGCAGGTGTTCCTGGAGTTGCCGACGGTCTTGCGAGGCAGGACCCTGCAGCGGACCCTGGCGTACGCCAACGTGCCAGAAAGCCAATCCGATCAGCGCAATCAAGGCCACCAATGCCTGTGGGAAATAACGCCACAACAAGGTCAGCAAACTGTCGTGATCGGTGTTGAACAACAACGTCACGCTTGTGTCCGCCGTCAGATACCAGAGCAGCCACGCGTTATCGTATTGGTCGATGGCAGGGGTTTTCCACAGGTCGGCGTCGGTGACCACGGTGATCGAACCGAGCCCGTGGTTGAGCTGCATCATGTGCGTGGCCTTGCCGCTGTTGGCCCAGGATTGCGCGAGGTTCTTCGGGTCTTCAAGATGAAATGCCGTGTCGAAGCTGGCGTAGGCCGGTGCTTCTTCATCTTCCAGATACAGCTTGGTCAGTTTGGGATAGGGATCATCCGGGATGCCGGGCGGTGGCTCCTTGAGGTCCTTGCTCAGGGTCTGGTGCAACTGCACACGGTCGAGCAGCAGGTCGTTGCTCTGGCCGGTTTTTTCATCCCACAACGACTGGGCGACAAACAACAAGCGGCCACCGGCCCGCGTCCAGTTCATCACCTGATCAATCTGGCGTGGGGTCATGTTGTAGCGGTCACCCAGCAATAGCAGGCTGTGCTGACGGGGATCGAGGGTGGGTAGCGCGTCAATTCCGTTGGCATGGCTGACGGTCAGGCCCTGCTTGCGCAAAAAGTGTTCAGCGGCGAGGTAGGGATTGGCCTGCGCTTCAGGCGATGGGCCGTGATCGATTTCCGTCTGATAGGGCGTGGCTTTCAGGTACAGGTAAATACCCAGTGCGCCGACCAGCAGGGCGATGACCATGCCGACAAACAACCCTGAACGCCGGCTCAATGGGCGGCTCCCGGGCCGAACAACGTTCGCCAGCCGTCACACAGTTCCTGTTGTGAATGCGCGGGTGGAAGACGATGACCGTAGGCCATGTTTTGCCAGTGACCGGTCAGGGTTTTGCTGAACGCCAGCAACGCCGGTTGTTGCAGTTGTTCGACCCGTTGGAGGACTTCGCCTTCGGTGTCGGCGGTTTTCAGCGCCATGTGGTGGTCGTGCAGCAAGTGGCTGAGCAGGGCACGATAAAGCAGGCCAAGGGCTGCGCGTGGGTCGGTTTGCCAGAGGCTTTCGGCGCTGGCGGCAATGTCGTCGGGCAGGGTTTCGCGGTTGAGGTCCAGGCCAAACGCCTGCTGCGGTATCGGACGGGCGACTTTGCTTTTCAATGCCGGTCGACGGCTGACGAATGCCTGCAACCAGTCACGGTAGCGCCAGATCAACAGACCGACGCCACCGATCACCGCGCCCCACAGCAGCACTTCAATCAGGGTGGCGAGGAAGCCGAAACGCTGGTTGTCGAGCAGTGCTAGCAACGCCTTCAGCCATTCGGGTGTCTTGTTGTTGTCCGGGGTTTTGGTATCGGGTTTTTCCTCGCCAAATCGATAGCGGGTCACCGTTTCCTTGTTCTTGAACGGTGGCTGGTCGAGGACGGCTTTGATGCTGTCTTTTGACGCCTGGCTGGTCAGCGGTTGATCGAGCAGGCGCGGGCTGTCCGGTGTGAGGACGGGCTCAGCGGCCCAGACGTGTTGCGTGCCCGGCACCCACAGGATGGCCGCCAGCAACAGGGTAAGGGCGGTTGTGCTGAGGCGTTGGCGCAAACGGCGGAACACCAGTTCGATGTCCCACGCTTCCAGCACCGTGCGGCGGTTCAGGTAAAGACTGAAGCCGCAGGCCACATAGATCGGCTCCCAGACTATTAATACCAACACGTAAAAAGCATTGATGAGATGTTCCAGCCATCGCCAGTCCTGCACGGCGGCGGTGATCAAGGTCTGCCAGCTCCAGTCGAGTTCTATCTGCTGCGGCAGGAGCAAATAGAACAACACCATCAAGCCAATCCACAGCGCGCTCTCCAGGTGCACGCCGATAATCGTCAGCCATTGCGCGGCACCGGCATTGCGCTGCAGCAGTACCTGCAAGCGCTGTTCGCGCGCGTGACCGTGAAGGCCTTCGAGTTGCACCACCGGCATCACAAAACTACGGCTCAGGCTCAGGCGGCGCCAGGTCAGGCTGGCCAGCAGTTGCGGCTTGAGCAGGCGCGGCCATTCGCGCAGCGCTTGTTTTAACGTTGGTGTTTCGCCGAACAGGCTTTTGGACAGGATGTACAACGGCAAGCGATCGAACGCCGGTTTGAGCCACCAGAAGATGAACACGGCGAGGGTCGGCGAATCCCAGAAGATTGCAGTGAACAGGGCGAAGATCGGCAAGGTGACCATGGCCCAGCTGGTCATCAACAGGCGTCGATGGCGCTGGCTCATCAGCACGCCCAGGTCCATGGCTTCCCAGGTGGTGCGCGGGCGGATCACAACCGTGGCGTCACTCAGGCGCATGGCGAATCCGTCCGGCAAACAGCAAATACGTCGCGACCAACGCCCAGAGCGCGGCGCCGACCAGGTATTTGGTCATGGGCTCCGGTGCGGTCATCGACGACCAGTACGCTTCGATAAACGCCGCAATCAACAGAAACAACATCACCCCGCAGATCAGCAGCACACTCTTGCGCGCGGCCAGTCGCAGCGCTTCGGCGCGGGGCAGGCGTCCCGGTGCGATCAAGGCCCAGCCCAGTTTCAGGCCGGCGGCACCGGCCAGGGCGATGGCCGTCAGTTCAAAAGCACCGTGGCCGATCACGAACGACCAGAAGGTTTGTCCGTAGCCGACGTGCGTCAGGTGCCCGGCCACCGCACCGATGATCAAGCCGTTGAACAGCAGGAAAAACGCGCTGCCCAGACCGAAGAACAAACCGCTGGCAAAGGTCTGAAAGGCGATGCCGATGTTGTGCATGATGTAGTAACCGAACATCACCCAGTCTTCACTCGCGGCGCGTTCCGCCGTGCGTCCCAAATGGCCGGCGACGGGGTCGTACATGCTTTGCATCTCGCTGACCTGCTCGGCCGGAATCAGGTTGTAGACCAGGTCCGGGAACAGATACACCAGCAGCGCGAAGCTGATCAGACTGCCAAAAAACATCAGGCCGGCGGCCAGCAAAAAACGCCATTGTTCACGCACCAGTCGCGGGAAGTCGGCCAGGATAAAGCCCAGTATGTTGGCGCCCAGTCGGCTGCGGTGCCGATACAGTTGTTGATGCCCACGCAGCGCGAGTTGCTGCAAGGAGTCGATCAGGAAACTGCTGTAGCCACGTTCCCGAGCCAGCGCCAGGTGTTGGCAAAGCTGCCGATAGTCCTTGGGGAAACCGGCGATCCGGGACGCGTCCTTGCCACGCTCCAGTCGATCCAGTGTCAGGGAAAACTGTTCCCACTCGGCCTTGTGGCTGGCTTCGAAAAGGCTTTGCTTCATGCGGGCCCCAACAAGCCGCGGGCGATGCCGTTGAGTGCGACCACCGCGTGCGGCGCAGGCACCTGCAACGGTTGAGCAAGGATCGACGCCAGTTCGTGGGCCCGTGCCTCGGAGAGTTCACCCTGGCGTTCAGCGAAACCGAGGATGGCGCGTTGTTCAGGCAGGGTCAGGGCAAAGGCCGGGCGCAGGGGCGTGGCTTCGGGCAGTTGCGGTCGGGTGAGCGGTTGCTCGCGGTAGATCACCAGCGTGCCGGCGGCGAGGTCGCCGAGGCGTTTGAAGGTCGGGTGTTGCAGGCAGCTGATGGCCCCGAGGAAGTAACCGAATGGCAGCAGGTCGACGAATCGCAACAGGTTGCGCAGCAGCGAAGCGGACCAGCCGATGGGCGTGCCGTCGTCCTGCACCACGCGCAAGCCCATCCACTGTTTGCCCGGCGAGCGGCCCTGATTGAGCACTTCGAACAGCACCATGTACCACCAGCTCACCGCGAACAGCAGGATCGAGCCCAGCCCGGCGCCCAGCTTTCCGAGAAACGCCAGGACGATAAACAACAGGCCGAGGATCAGCCCGCGTATCCCTAAATCAATGGCGAACGCCAGCGCACGGACCATCAACCCGGCCGGGCGCAGTGGCAAGTCAATGCCTTCGGGCGTTTCGACTTGATGCCGCGTATCCAGTGGCGGGGACAGCGTCGCTTTCCTTGGCAGTGCTGTGGTCTCGAGCATGGGCAACCTTATGTGGCCTGTTCGGGATTCGATGTCTACCCGATGCTAGCAGCCTCTCGGGGGAAAACGACATAACTATGTATTGCACGGTGAGTGGCCAGAGGTGATTGAATGACAGATTACTGGCCGGGGCGGGATGTGAACGCCTAGACTTTGCCGATCTTCAGTTCAGGAACAGCCCGTGACCTCGATCTTCTGGTACGACTATGAAACCACTGGCATCAACCCCCGTTGCGACCGCCCGCTGCAAGTGGCGGGGATTCGCACCGACTTCGATCTCAATGAAATAGACGAGCCGGTCAACCTTTACTGCCAGCCCAGTGAGGACATCCTGCCGCATCCGGCGGCGTGCGCCATCACCGGAATCACCCCCGGTAAACTGGCTGAACAGGGCTTGAGCGAAGCGGACTTCATGACCCGGGTGCATGCCCAGTTGGCGGCGCCGGGCACCTGCGGTGCGGGTTACAACACCCTGCGTTTCGATGACGAGATGACCCGTTACAGCCTGTATCGAAACTTCTTCGACCCGTATGCCCGCGAGTGGCAGGGCGGCAACAGCCGCTGGGACCTGATCGATGTGGTACGTGCGGCGTATGCCTTGCGCCCCGACGGGCTCGTGTGGCCGACGGATGAAGAGGGGCGTGTGACCCTCAAGCTCGAACGTCTGACCGCCGCCAACCACATTGATCATGGCAATGCCCACGAGGCGCTGTCGGACGTTCGCGCCACCATTGCACTGGCGCGCCTCATTCGTGAAAAACAGCCGAAGTTGTATGACTGGCTATTCAAGTTGCGCAGTAAACAAAAGGTGATGGACCAGATTCGCCTGTTGCAGCCGATGGTGCATATTTCCGGGCGGTTCTCGGCGGCGCGCAGTTATGTCGGCGTGGTGCTGCCCCTGGCCTGGCATCCGCGCAACAAGAACGCCTTGATTGTCTGCGACCTGCATCTGGATCCCCAGGGGTTGCTGGATCTGGACGCGGACACCTTGCGTCAGCGGCTGTACACCCGTCGCGATGAGCTGGCCGAAGGCGAACTGCCGGTGCCGCTTAAACTTATTCACATCAACAAGTGCCCGGTGGTCGCACCGTTGTCGGTACTTCGACCTGACGATCAGCAACGTCTGGGGCTGGACATGACGCTTTATCAGGAACGGTCGCTGCGGCTAATCGACGCACAACTAGTTTGGCGAGATAAAGTATCGGCGATTTATGCCGGCGAAGATTTCACGCCGAGCCAGGATCCCGAGCAACAGTTATACGATGGTTTTATCGGTGATCGGGACCGGCGTCTATGTGAGCAAGTCCGAATTGCGGACCCTGTCCAATTATCACAAGAACAATGGCCTTTCGATGACGAACGTTTGCCGGAATTATTGTTTCGATATCGCGCACGCAACTTCCCCGACACGTTGAATTTCGAGGAGCAAGAGCGCTGGCGAATGTTCTGTCAGCAGCGTCTGACTTTGCCCGAATGCGGGGCGCCCAATACGCTGAATACTTTTGCCGAAGCCACGGCCCAATTGAATGGAACTGCTACATCGTTTCAGCGAGAGGTGCTCAATGAATGGCAAAATTATGTCGAAGCATTACGCAAACGTTTGAATCTTTGAAATTGAAAACAGACAGGCCTGAATTGCAGGCATAAAAAAACGCCAGCATTCGCTGGCGTTATTTTTTGTCACGTTCTATTTGTGACAAGCGCTACGGCTTAGCCCAGCAGGGTAGCCCAGCCTTCAACCACGTCGCCGCCCCACTTGGCTTTCCACTCTTTCAGAGTTTTGTGGTTGCCACCTTTGGTTTCGATGACTTCGCCGTTGTGCGGGTTTTTGTATTGTTTAACTTTGCGAGCACGCTTGGTGCCAGTAGTTTTTACTGCGCCGCCGCGTGGCGCTTTGGATTTGGACTCTGGATCCAGCAGCGCGATGATGTCACGCAGGGACTTGGAGTATTCGCCCATCAGGGTGCGCAGTTTGCCTTCGAATTCCAGCTCGGTTTGCAGTTTGTCGTCTTGGGACAGGTTCTTCAAACGGGCTTGCAGCTCTTTGATAGCTTCTTCGGTGGCACGATATTCGTTGATCAAGGACATGAGGACTACCTTATGTTGGAGACTGGATGGCAGGGGGACAGTGCCGCAATAATAGTCAGGGTGTTTCATCAAGTAAACATTTAACCGGCGTTTTAATTAAATTAGTTGTCAGGAATAGGGCACAAATTGAAGAGCTGATTAAATAGTGTGATGCAGTCATCACAGATCTTCACAAATCGACTCTTGATATCGACTAAAAGATCACCACCGCGCGGGGAGCGGGTGCTTTCCTGAGCGGCTCCGCAGACCGTGTGCCAGGCAAGGCGTCATCAATACTGCAGTTTTGTTGCGTAATCGCTAGAATGGCGGCCTTTGCGAAGTTCTGGAGTTTCCCCCTCATGCGCACTTTTCGGCTGGTGATTGCTTGCCCGGACCGCGTCGGCATCGTTGCTAAAGTCAGTAACTTTCTGGCGTCACATAACGGCTGGATCACCGAAGCGAGCCATCACTCGGACAACCTCAGTGGCTGGTTCTTCATGCGTCACGAAATTCGTGCCGACTCGCTGCCTTTCGGTATCGAAGCCTTTCGCGAAGCCTTTGCGCCGATAGCTGAAGAGTTCTCGATGAATTGGCGCATCACCGATACCGCGCAGAAAAAACGCGTGGTGTTGATGGCCAGCCGCGAATCCCACTGCCTGGCTGACTTGCTGCACCGCTGGCACAGCGATGAACTGGACTGCGAAATCTCCTGCGTGATTTCCAACCACGACGACTTGCGCAGCATGGTCGAGTGGCACGGCATTCCTTATTACCATGTGCCGGTCAATCCACAGGACAAAGAGCCGGCGTTCGCCGAAGTCTCGCGACTGGTCAAACAGCATGATGCTGAAGTGGTGGTACTTGCCCGTTACATGCAAATCCTGCCGCCGGCGTTGTGCAGCGAGTACGCGCACAAGGTCATCAACATTCACCACAGCTTCCTGCCGTCGTTCGTTGGCGCCAAGCCGTATCACCAGGCTTCCCTGCGTGGCGTGAAGTTGATCGGCGCCACCTGCCACTACGTGACCGAAGAGCTGGATGCCGGCCCGATCATCGAGCAGGACGTGGTGCGTGTCAGCCACAGTGACAGCATTGAAGACATGGTGCGTTTCGGCCGTGACGTCGAGAAGATGGTGTTGGCGCGCGGTCTGCGTTATCACCTGGAAGACCGGGTGTTGGTACATGGCAACAAGACGGTAGTGTTCTGATTACAGCGCACTACAGTTGAAATTCGAAGGGCCTGGGCGTTCAATCGCTTCAGGCCCTTCGCCGTTTCTGCACTGAGGAGATTGACCATGGCCGATCCACTGGATAAAGCCACTTCCAAAGCGCCCGCCACTCTGGGCGAGGGTTGTCTGAGTCGTTATGACCCGGATGACATGAGCCCGGAAGACGGTACGGAATTTCCCGGTGCTGCCGAGTTGTGGGAGCAGTTACAGCAAGACCCCGAAGACAAGATCAAGCCTGCTTGAACTTCATCAACTTCCTTAATAGCGGCCGCCCCAGCATCAACAAAAACACCGGGCCACCCGCGATCAGGTAGAAGTAATAAGTCACCGCCCGCCAGATCAGAATCGCCGCTGCTGCGGTTGATTTTCCCACCATGGGCGCCAGCAGAGCTGCCGACGTCAACTCCGCCGCCCCGGCACCGCCCGGCAGCAGGCTGAATTGCCCTGCACTGAGCGACAGCATCTGGATCAAGAAGCACCAGGCCCACTGCAAATCCGCCCCCAGCCCGCGCAATGCCAGGTACAACACGCTGTAGCGCAACACCCAATGCACGCAGGTCAGTGCAAACACCGTGATCAATGTCTGCACGGGCAACTTCAACGTGTCCGTGAATGCCGCGAGGAAGTGCAGGAGTTTTCGTGCCCAGCGCAGGCGCGTGGTGCTTTTTACCTTCAGGCGAGCCAGTAACCGCCCGCTCAGGCGAATCAGCAGTCGATGGTAGCGGGCGACCATCACGCAGCAGATCAACCCGCCGAACATCGAAATAACGCTGACGGTCAGTAACCATTCCATGCGCTGGCTGAGGTGCTGGAACAGCGCATAAATCAAAATCCCGCTCAGCGCACAGAGAAAAAACAGCAGGTCGCTGAGTTGATCCATGGCGAACACCGCGCTGCCCCTGGCCGGTCGCACACCATTGCGTGCCAGCAACGCCATGATCGCCAGCGGCCCGCCGCTGCCGCCGGGTGTGGCGCAATAGGCAAACTCGGCGGCCATGACCACGCCCAGACTTTTGAGCGGGCTGACCTTGTCGCGCTGATCGCCCAGCAACAGGCGCAGGCGCAGGGTGTTCACCCCCCAGCACAGCAGAATCATGCCGAACATGATCAGCAGCCAGCTCACTGGAAAGCTTTGCAGTCGCGACCAGGTCTGGTTACCACCCAGCAGCAGCGGGATCAGCACCGCCGCCAGCAGGGCGACGAACAACAGAATGCCCCGGCTCATGCGGCGCGCCCGAGCGGGGTGCGTTGCAGCGCCAGCCATTGGGATTTGGTCATCGGTACGCGCCCGCCGTCGAGCAAGCGCTTGAGGGTTTGCAACCAGTAACGGCGGGAGAACTCATGGCGCATGTCCACCGGGTGCAGGCCCAGTCGAATGACCGGCGCCTCGTGCCATTTTTTTTCGCGCTGATCGCTGAGCAATTTTGAAACGCCCCGGCGCCAGGCACTGCGCGCACTCCAGACCAGGCCGGGTGCATCAATCGGTGTGAAATCCGGCAGTCGATATAAATGCTGCGAATCGCTGGTGTAGTGCAGTGGCAGTTGGCGCAAGGCCTCGCGCGTGCCTTCGCTCATCAACCAGGCCGGGGCGACAAACCCTTCCAGTGGCCAGTTGTAACGATCAAAGACCTCGATGCCGGCGCGCAGCCGGTCGAGCGCGGCGTGTTGCGACAGGCCGTAAAACTCGCCTTCATGGGTGTAGATCCGACGCATGAACCAGTCTCGTGGGGTGCCGGGCGGTGGGCCCTCATCGCAATGAAAGTAGCCGTGCAATGCCAGTTCGTCACCTCGTGCAACACGATGGGTGAGCACACGTCGAAACTGCGGATGAGCGTCAAGGCTGTTGTGTCTGTGAAAATCCGGCACCACCAGCCAGGTCATCGGCACCTCGCCCAAGGCGTCGACGGCTTCAACGAAAGGTTGATAGTCGGCCAAGGTCGACGGCGCTACGTCGTGCAATACCAGTAACATGCTGGGCCGATTCATTGGGTTACCCATTGGCCACTTGCGGCCATTGGCTGCCGAGTACGGCGTGATAGTGCCCGAGCAGGCTGTTGACCACCGTGTCCCAACTGTATTGTCGCTCGACGTGACGGCGCGCGGTTTTGCCCAGCGCCACGCTGCCCTGACTGAACAATTCGCGAACGGCATTGGCCATGGCCGTCGAGTTGTTCGGCGCGCAGAGCAACCCGCATTGCTCGGTGACAATTTCCGGAAAGGCGCCGGCGGCCACGGCGACCACCGGAATGCCGCTGGCCATGGCTTCGAGTATCACCAGCCCGAACGTTTCCTGATCGCCGGCATGCACCAAGGCATCGGCGCTGGCCATCAATCGCGCCACGTGTGCGGCCGGGCAGAACCCATCGACCACCGTGACGTTGTCCGGCACGGTGGCCGGCATCGACGAACCCACCAGCAGCAGGTGAAAACGCGGCCCCAGACGTGCCATGCACTTGAGCAGCACCGGCAGGTTTTTTTCCTTGGAGCCGCGCCCGGCGAAAATCAGCAGGTGCGTATTTTCATCAATGCCCAGTTCGGCACGCAGGCCTGGGTCCCGGGCCTCGGGATTGAAGGTCTGCAAGTCGACGCCCAAGGGTTGGACGAACACGTTCCTGACCCCCAGCCCGGTCAATTTGTCGGCCATGACCCGGCTCGGCGCCAACACTCGGTCGAAGTTGCCGTAGAGCTTGCTGACATAGGCTTCGACGTTGGTGGTGACCCAATTGCCCATCCGGTTGCTGACCAGCAGCGGCAAGTCCGAGTGATAAAAACCGATGACCGGGACATCCAGTTGGCGCCGCGCGTCGAGTGCCGCCCAAGCGGTGAGGTACGGGTCGCCTACTTCGATCAGATCGGGCTGTAAATCCTGCAGGACATTTCGCCAGGGAGCGAGGCGCAGGGGGAAACGATAACCTTTGCCAAAGGGCAGGGCGGGGGCGGGAACCGTGTAGACGCCATCGGTTTCACTCAGGTGCGAGCCCGGAATCAACAGACTGTGGCGAATGCCTGGCTTGATCACCAGGCGACGGTGCTTGGCATCCAGATACGTGCGCACGCCACCGCTGGCCGGGGCGTAGAACATGGTGATGTCCGCGATATGCACGATGAGCGGCCCTCCGGTCTGTTGCTCTCCTTTGGTTGACCTTTGTGAAGGATAGATGTTCGGTTGGGGTTTTGTGGTGGGGTGTCAGGGGGGCTGTGGTGTTTTGCAGGACGCCTTCGCGAGCAAGTCGAATCGTCGCACCGCCGCTCCCACATTTAACCGAGTTCTTCCAGAAAGAATGCGATCGAATGTGGGAGCGGCGGTGCGACGATTCGACTTGCTCGCGAAGGGGCCTTCAGAATCAGCTTAGATTCGGAAACTGCCAACCAACTGCTTCAGCCGCGAAGCCTGCTGCTCGAGGTCCGAGCACGCGCGCAACGTCGATTGCAGGTTTTCCACGCCTTCCTGATTCAGCGTATTGATCTCGGTAATGTCGACGTTGATCGACTCCACCACCGCCGTCTGCTCTTCAGTTGCTGTGGCCACCGACTGGTTCATGCCGTCGATTTCACCGATGCGCAACGTCACGCTGTTCAACCGTTCGCCCGCCAGGTTGGCGATTTCCACGCTGTCCTGACTGTGGCGCTGGCTGTCGCTCATGGTGCTGACGGATTCGCGGGCGCCGACTTGCAGCTCCTCGATCATGGTCTGCACCTGTTGTGCCGATTCCTGGGTGCGGTGCGCCAGGTTGCGCACTTCATCCGCCACCACTGCGAAACCACGGCCGGCTTCACCGGCGCGGGCCGCTTCGATGGCCGCGTTGAGTGCCAGCAGGTTGGTTTGTTGGGAAATGCTGGTGATCACTTCGAGGATCTGGCCGATGTTCACGGTTTTGCTGTTCAGCGATTCGATGTTGGTGCTCGAGGCGCTGAGCATGCTCGACAGCTGATTCATCGCCTTGATGCTGCGGTCCACCACTTGCTGGCCGTCTTCGGCCAGGCTGCGGGCATCGCTGGCCTGACTCGACGCTTGCGCGGCGTTACGGGCGATTTCCTGGGCGGCGGCCCCGAGCTGATTGATCGCGGCGGCGACGCTGCTGGTGCGCGAGGCCTGCTGGTCGGAGTTGAACATCGAGGAGTTCGAGGCGGCCACAACGCGCAACGCCACTTCGTTGACTTGCCCGGTGGCCGAGGACACTTCGCGAATCGAGGTGTGAACACGTTCGACAAAACGGTTGAACGCGGTGCCGAGGATGCCGAATTCATCGTTGTTCTGGATGGTCAGGCGCTTGGTCAGGTCGCCTTCACCGTCGGCGATGTCTTCCATGGCGCGGGTCATGACGTGCAGTGGCTGGATCAGGATGCGGATCAGCATGCCCAGCAGCGCGATGATGATCGCCACGGCAATGATGGTCGCGACCACGGCAGACGCACGGAACGAACTGAGCATCGAGAAGGCTTTGTCCTTGTCCACCGACAGACCGATGTACCAGTTGACCGAAGGCAGGCCTTTGATCGCGGTGAAGGTGACGATGCGGGTCTTGCCGTCGACGTCGACCTCACTGAAGTCGCTGCTGATGCGCGGGGTGTTTTTCGGGAACGCCTCGCTCAGGGACTTCATGACCAGGGCTTTGTCCGGGTGCACCAGGATCTTGCCATCGGCGCTGACCAGGAAGGCATAACCCATGCCGTCGAAATCGCGGGCGCTGAGGGTATCGATCAGGGTTTGCAGGCTCAGGTCGCCGCCCACCACACCGACGCTTTGCCCGGCCTTCTTCGAGGCGGTGGCGATGGAAATGATGGTCTGGCCGGTGGCTGCATCGATATACGGTTCGGTCAGCGTCGCGGTGCTGCTGCTCTCGGCGCCTTTGTACCAGGGGCGAACCCGTGGATCGAAGCCGGCCGGCATCTTGGCGTCGGGGCGAATGGTAAAGCTGCCGGTGGCATCGCCCAGGTAGGACGCCATGAAGGTCGACGTCAGGGCTTTCTGCTCAAGCAGGCTGGCGACGTTGGACTGTTCAGGGTTGATGGCGATGTTTTGCGCGAGGCTATCGATCAGCAGGATTCGACCGGCCAACCAGGTCTGGATGTTGTTGGCGGTGACGTCGCCCATCTCATTGAGGTAGTTGTCCAGGTCTTCGCGGATGGCGTTGCGCTGTAAATAGTCGTTGTACAGGGTGAACGAGGCAAAGGCGGCAATAACAATGAGGGCGGCGGCAAGCAAAATTTTATGGCTGAAGCGCAGGTTTTTGTTCATGGCTTGGGGTTCCGCTAAGGTCTTATTATTCATGGCGTGCTTTTATAAGGGCACGCAAAACGGGCAGGGTGAAAAGCAGCTGATAGTTCTGTCCTGTCCTTAGGGAATACCGACGCTGATTTCTGTGTAATCTCTTTTTTTGTATCGGCCGCGCCGGATCAAAGATTAACCACTAGGTGACCAAATGCCTGACTCATTGCAACTCGTTCTCGGTGCCGATCTTGCCGGCCAGCCCATCGCCCAGGCCATGCGTCTGGCGAACCGTCACGGCCTGGTCGCCGGCGCTACCGGGACCGGTAAAACCGTCACCTTGCAGCGCATGGCCGAAGCGTTCAGCGATGCGGGTGTGGCGGTATTTGCCGCCGACATCAAGGGCGACCTGTGTGGCCTCGGCGCCGGCGGCAACCCCCAAGGCAAGATCGCCGAGCGCATCGCCGGCATGCCGTGGCTGAACCACAAGCCCCAGGCGTATCCCGTGACGCTATGGGACATTCATGGCCAGTCCGGTCATCCATTGCGCACCACCCTGAGTGAAATGGGCCCGTTGTTGCTCGGCAGCCTGCTGGAACTGACCGACAGCCAGCAGTCGGCGCTGTACGCGGCGTTCAAGGTGGCGGACCGCGAAGGGCTGTTGCTGCTGGATCTCAAGGACCTGAAGGCGCTGCTCAATCATTTGCGTGATAACCCCGAATTGCTCGGCGATGACGCCGCGTTGATGACCACCGGTTCCAGTCAGGCGCTGTTGCGGCGGCTGGCGACGCTGGAGCAACAAGGCGCCGAAGCGCTGTTCGGCGAACCGGCGCTGCAACTCGAAGACATTCTGCAACCGACCGCTGACGGTCGCGGGCGCATTCATTTGCTGGATGCCAGTCGTCTGGTTCACGAAGCCCCGAAGGTTTACGCGACGTTCTTGCTGTGGCTACTCGCCGAGTTGTTCGAGCAATTGCCGGAACGCGGTGATGCGGAGAAACCGCTGCTGGCGTTGTTTTTCGACGAGGCCCATTTGCTGTTCGCCGGGACGCCCAAGGCGTTGCAGGATCGACTGGAACAAGTGGTGCGGTTGATTCGCTCGAAAGGCGTGGGCGTGTATTTTGTCACTCAATCACCGGGTGACCTGCCGGATGACGTGCTGGCTCAACTGGGTTTGCGCATCCAGCACGGTTTGCGTGCGTTCACCGCCAAGGAACAAAAATCCCTGCGCGCCGTGGCTGAAGGCTTCCGGCCGAACCCGGCGTTCGATGCCTTGTCGGTGTTGACCGAACTGGGGATCGGCGAGGCGCTGGTCGGGACGCTGGCCGATAAAGGCACGCCGGAGATGGTCCAGCGCGTGTTGATCGCGCCACCACAATCGCGGATCGGGCCGTTGAGCGAGGCCGAACGTGCGGCATTGATCGCCGGTTCGCCGTTGCAGGGGCGTTATGACAAGCCGATTGATCGGGAATCAGCTTATGAAGTGCTGATGGGGCGCAAGGGATTGGCACCTGATCCCGAGGCGCCGCCGGCCAAACCTGCAGCCGAGGAACCAAGCTTTACCGAGCAGGCCGGGGAGTTTCTCGGGACGGCGGCCGGACAGGCGTTGAAGTCGGCGATGCGACAGGCGGCTAATCAGTTGGGCCGACAATTGGTACGCGGGTTGATGGGCTCGCTGCTCGGCGGCAAAAAAAGCCGCTAGCAGACGGACTCGGTCAAAATGTGGGAGCGGGCTTGCTCGCGAATGCGGTGTGTCAGTCAACTTATCTGTTGAATGACACACTGCATTCGCGAGCAAGTCGAATCGTCGCACCGCCGCTCCCACATTTCGTTCTGTGTCAGGTCTTGGGTTTGGCGTGCGCCGCAAGGCGTTCCAGCGCAGCCCGCAGATTCGGATCGCTGATCCCCTCAGCCGTGGCCTGAATGGTCGCGCCCGCGTCCGACGACAAACTGATGGTGTGCCCCGCCGCGCCTTGCTGCACGGTCGGTGGCTGCACCTTGAACAGAATCCGGGTCAGGCTGGCGAATTCGTCAAACATCTGTAACTGGCGTTGCAGACGCTTTTGCTGATAGCGCAGGCGCGTTGCCCAATGGCCGTCGGTGACGATCAGCAACAAACTGCCTTCGCGCCACGACGCCACATGGCAGTGTTCGCGAGCCGCGGGCTGCAATTGGCTTTCGAGCAGACGTTGTAAATGACCCAGGCGTTGAGCGTGGCCAAAAATAGCTTTCAGCGGCTTGGCTTCGCGAAGCAGAACGGCGGGTGCTCTGGCCGTAAGAGGGCGAAATGCCATGATCAGACACCTGAAGTAACAGAGCCGCTATGGTAGCAGAAAGCACCTGGTGCACCTGACCCATTGCTTTGCGCGCGCTTTACCCATTAAATCAACAAGTAACTTCTGCCGTGAACGGCTTGAAGTTCAGCAAAAAGCCCTTATTTTAAGTGAGCCCCGTTACAGCGCAGTGCATGCATCGTGGAATAACGCCACTTTCCTCACCATCGTTTCCGGGTAGAATGCTCGTTCGCATGCGGCCATGAGGGCTGCACGGGCGACTCACGGGGCCGCCCTCCATCCCTTTAGTGTGGAAGATCCTGCCGATATGTTTGCGCCTTTGTTAAAGAAACTTTTTGGAAGCAAGAACGAGCGTGAAGTCAAACGCATGCTCAAGACGGTGCAATTCGTCAATGCCTTCGAAGAGCAAATGGTGGCCCTTTCGGACGATCAATTGCGTGCCAAGACAGACGAGTTCAAGGCCCGCATCGCCAAAGGGGAAACCCTCGACAAGCTGTTGCCAGAAGCCTTTGCGGTCGCCCGCGAAGCCGGCAAGCGTGTCATGGGTATGCGCCACTTCGATGTCCAGCTGATCGGCGGCATGACCTTGCATGAAGGCATGATCGCGGAAATGCGTACCGGTGAAGGCAAGACCCTGGTGGCTACACTGGGCGTTTACCTCAACGCGCTGTCCGGCAAGGGCGTGCACGTTGTGACGGTGAACGACTACCTGGCCCGTCGTGACGCCAACTGGATGCGTCCGCTCTACGAATTCCTCGGCCTGACGGTCGGCGTGGTTACGCCGTTCCAGCCGCCGGAAGAGAAACGTCTGGCCTACGCTGCCGACATTACCTACGGCACCAACAACGAATTCGGTTTCGATTACCTGCGCGACAACATGGCGTTCAGCATGGAAGAAAAATTCCAGCGCGAACTCAATTTTGCCGTGATCGACGAAGTCGACTCCATCCTCATCGACGAAGCCCGTACTCCGCTGATCATTTCCGGTCAGGCCGAGGACAGCTCCAAGCTGTACATCGAGATCAACAAACTGATCCCGCGCCTGGAATTGCACGTCGAAGAAGTTGAAGGCGAAGTCACCAAGGCCGGCCACTACACCGTCGATGAGAAGACCCGTCAGGTCGAACTCAACGAAGCGGGCCATCAATTTGTAGAAGAATCGCTGACCTCTCTCGGCCTGTTGGCTGAAGGCGAAAGCCTGTATTCGGCACACAACCTGGGTCTGCTGACCCACGTTTATGCCGGTTTGCGTGCGCACAAACTGTTCCATCGCAACGTCGAGTACATCGTGCAGGACGGTCAGGTTGTCCTGGTCGACGAACACACCGGTCGTACCATGCCGGGCCGTCGTTTGTCCGAAGGCCTGCACCAGGCTATCGAAGCCAAGGAAAACCTGAACATCCAGGCCGAAAGCCAGACCCTGGCATCGACCACGTTCCAGAACTACTTCCGCCTGTACAACAAGCTGTCCGGCATGACCGGTACGGCCGACACCGAGGCGTTCGAGTTCCATCAGATCTATGGCCTGCAGGTCATGGTCATTCCGCCGAACAAGCCGTTGGCCCGTAAGGACTACAACGACCTGGTGTTCCTGACGGCCGACGAGAAGTACACGGCCATCGTGGCAGACATCAAGGAAAGCATGGCGGCGGGCCGTCCGGTACTGGTAGGTACCGCGACCATCGAAACCTCCGAGCACATGTCCCGCCTGCTCGTGGAACAAGGCATCGAACACAAGGTTCTGAACGCCAAGTTTCACGAAAAGGAAGCCGAGATCATTGCCCAGGCCGGTCGCCCAGGCGCACTGACCATCGCCACCAACATGGCCGGTCGTGGTACCGACATCCTGTTGGGCGGTAACTGGGAAGTGGAAGTGGCGTCCCTGGAAGATCCGACGCCAGAGCAGATTGCCCAGATCAAGGCCGATTGGCAGAAGCGTCACCAGCAAGTGCTCGAATCGGGTGGCTTGCAGGTGATTGCTTCCGAGCGTCACGAATCGCGCCGTATCGACAACCAGCTGCGTGGTCGTGCCGGTCGTCAGGGCGACGCCGGTTCCAGCCGCTTCTACCTGTCGCTGGAAGACAGCCTGATGCGTATCTTCGCCTCTGACCGGGTGAAGAACTTCATGAAGGCCCTGGGCATGCAGCCAGGCGAGGCGATCGAGCACCGCATGGTGACCAACGCCATCGAAAAGGCTCAGCGCAAGGTTGAAGGCCGTAACTTCGACATTCGTAAGCAACTGCTCGAGTTCGACGACGTCAACAACGAACAGCGTAAAGTGATTTATCACATGCGTAACACGTTGCTGGCCGCTGACAACATTGGCGAAACCATCGCCGATTTCCGTCAGGACGTGCTCAACTCTACCGTCAGCGCGCACATTCCACCGCAATCGCTGCCTGAGCAGTGGGACGTGGCCGGTCTGGAAGCTGCGCTGCAGAGCGACTTCGGTGTGGCGCTGCCGATCCAGAAATGGCTCGACGAAGACGATCACCTGTACGAAGAAACCCTGCGCGAGAAGCTGATGCAAGAGCTGATCGCGGCGTACAACGAGAAAGAAGACCAGGCGGGCGCCGAAGCGCTGCGCAGCTTCGAGAAGCAAATCGTGCTGCGCGTGCTGGATGACCTGTGGAAAGATCACCTGTCGACCATGGACCACCTGCGTCACGGCATCCACTTGCGTGGCTATGCCCAGAAGAACCCGAAGCAAGAGTACAAGCGCGAGTCGTTCACGCTGTTCTCCGAGCTGCTGGATTCGATCAAGCGCGACTCGATCCGTGTGCTGTCCCACGTTCAGGTTCGCCGCGAAGATCCGGAAGCCGAAGAGCAACGCCTGCGTCAGGAAGCCGAAGCACTGGCCGCACGCATGCAGTTCCACCACGAAGAAGCACCGGGTCTTGAGCAAGTGGAACCGTTGGGCGAAGAGATTGATGTCGCCCTCGCCGTGGCACCGGTTCGCAACGAGCAGAAGCTGGGCCGTAACGAACTGTGCTACTGCGGTTCGGGCAAGAAATTCAAGCATTGCCACGGGCAGATCCAGTAAAACCCGTTTCAATCGCTGAAATACCCGCGCCGCGACCGGCATCAGCCGTCGCGGCGTTTTGCCATTTAATACCGCCGTTCATCGCATGACGGTGATGACTACATTTTTTGAGGAGCGCATTCATGGCTGTTGGTCTTGGTCCTTTGCCAACGTTGCACCCGGTTGCCGGTTTTGAACTCGGTATCGCCTCGGCCGGCATTAAACGCCCGGGGCGCAAGGATGTCGTGGTCATGCGCTGCGCCGAAGGTTCTACTGTCGCGGGCGTGTTCACGCTGAACGCTTTTTGCGCCGCTCCGGTGATCCTGGCCAAGCAACGCGTGCAAGGCCCGGTGCGTTACCTGTTGACCAACACCGGCAACGCCAACGCCGGTACCGGCGAGCCTGGCCTGGCCGCCGCCGAGCGCACCTGCGCCAAGCTGGCTGAGCTGACGGGTGTCGATGCCAGCCTGGTGCTTCCGTACTCCACCGGCGTGATCGGCGAGCCGCTCCCGGTCGAGAAAATCGAAGGCGCACTGCAAGCGGCCCTCGACGACCTGTCGATCAATAACTGGGAAGCGGCGGCCACCGGCATCATGACCACCGACACGCTGCCCAAGGGTGCGAGCCGCCAGTTCCAGCATGATGGCGTGACCATCACCGTCACCGGCATCAGCAAAGGCGCGGGCATGATCCGTCCGAACATGGCGACCATGCTCGGCTACATCGCCACCGACGCCAAAGTCGCCCGTGACGTGCTGCAAAACCTGCTGCTGGACGGTGCCAACAAGTCGTTCAACCGCATCACCATCGACGGCGACACCTCGACCAACGACTGCTGCATGCTGATCGCCACCGGTCAGGCTGCACTGCCGGAAATCACCCGTGCCGAAGGCGAATTGTTCGCCAAGTTGAAGCAAGCGGTGTTCGAGGTGTGCATGGACGTGGCCCAGGCCATCGTTCGCGACGGCGAAGGCGCGACCAAGTTTGTCACCGTTGAAGTCAATGGCGGCGGCAATCACCAGGAATGCCTGGACGTCGGCTACACCGTGGCGCACTCGCCGCTGATCAAGACGGCGCTGTTCGCTTCCGATCCGAACTGGGGCCGCATCCTGGCAGCCGTTGGCCGTGCCGGCGTACCGAACCTGGACGTGAGCAAGATCGACGTGTTCCTCGGCGAAGTGTGCATTGCCAGCCGTGGCGCACGTGCTGCGACGTACACCGAAGCCCAGGGCGCTGCGGTGATGCAGCAGGAAGAGATCACCATTCGAATCGAGCTGGGCCGCGGCGATTGCAGCGAAACCATCTGGACCACCGATCTTTCCCACGAATACGTGAAGATCAACGCCGAGTACCGTACTTAAGACCGAGTCGCTCCCTTCGCGAGCAAGCCCGCTCCCACATTTGACCGCATTGCAACTGGAGAAACCCGGTCAAGTGTGGGAGCGGGCTTGCTCGCGAAGGCTGACTTCCAGTCACCCCCTAAAGTGGCTTGTTTACTCCATCAAAGGTCCCGAACATGAGCCTCCACCTGATCATCGGCGACAAACTGCTTTCCTCCTGGTCCCTGCGCGGCGCACTGGCCCTCGAGCTGACCGGCGCGACCTACACCGAAGAACTGATCAAGCTGGGTCAACCCGACACCCGCGAACGCCTGCTCAAGCATTCGCCGACCGGCAAAGTCCCGCTGCTGAAAACCGAACACGGCACCATCGCCGATTCCCTGGCGATTGCCGAGTACCTCGCCGAGCAATTCCCCGAGGCTGGCCTCTGGCCAAAAGACACCGCCGCCCGTGCCCAGGCGCGTTCGGCCTGTGCGCAGATGCACGCCGGGTTCTTTGCCATGCGCGGCAACATGCCGTTCGATCTGAGCCGCGATGCACCACTGTCGCCGACCCCGGATGATGTTCAGGCTGATATCCAGCGCATGCTGGCCTTGTGGGCTGAATGCCGTGCAACGGCGACCGACATCGGGCCGTTCCTGTTCGGCGGCGCGACCCTGGCCGATGCGTTCTTCGCCCCGATTGCCGTACGCCTGCGCACCTATCAGGTGAAATTGCCGGCAGCGGACGAGGCCTATGTCGAAGCGATCTACCAATGGCCGGCGTTCAAGGCCTGGCAGAAGGCAGGTCTGGAGGAGGTCGGGCAGTGAAACGAGTCCACGTAGCCGCTGCCGTTATCCGTGATAACAGCGGCAAGATCCTTATCGCCCGCCGTGCCGACACTCAGCACCAGGGCGGTTTGTGGGAGTTTCCCGGTGGCAAGGTCGAAGGTGACGAGTCCGTCGAAACCGCGCTGAGCCGCGAGCTTCAGGAAGAGCTGGGCATTGTGGTCAGCACCGCACGACCGTTGATCAAGGTTCATCACGATTACCCGGACAAGCACGTGTTGCTGGACGTCTGGGAAGTGTCTGCGTTTACCGGCGAACCCCACGGTGCCGAAGGTCAGCCGCTGGAGTGGGTGTCACCACGCGACCTGCTGAACTACGAGTTCCCGGCGGCCAACCAGCCGATCGTCGCGGCTGCACGCTTGCCAGCGGAATACTTGATTACCCCCGAAGACCTGGAAACCCCGGCCCTGCTGCGCGGCATCCAGAAAGCCATCGCCGGCGGGATCAAGCTGATCCAGCTACGGGCGCCCAACGGCTACGATCCGAAGTACCGCGACCTGGCGGTGGACGCGGCAGGGCTGTGTGCCGGCAAGGCGCAGTTGATGATCAAGGGGCCGTTCGAATGGCTCGGTGATTTCCCGTCCGCCGGTTGGCACATCACGTCGGCCCAGTTGCGTAAGTACGCGGCGGCGGGGCGACCACTGCCGGCATCGCGCTGGTTGGCGGCGTCGTGTCATAACGCTGAAGAACTGGCGTTGGCCGAGCAGATGGGCGTGGACTTTGTGACCCTGTCGCCGGTGCAGAAGACCCAGACTCACCCCGAGGCTCAGCCGTTGGGTTGGGAGCAGGCTTCGGCGTTGATTGCGGGGTTCAGCAAGCCGGTGTTCCTGTTGGGCGGTGTTGGCCCGGCGGAACGGCAACAAGCATGGGAAGCCGGGGCGCAGGGCGTGGCGGGGATTCGGGCGTTCTGGCCGGATTCTTTGGCATAGCTACTGGCCCCTTCGCGAGCAAGCCCGCTCCCACATTTGAACTGAGTACACTCGGTCGAAATGTGGGAGCGGGCTTGCTCGCGAAGGCGTCCTGACAGACGCCGGTTAATCCTGAGGCTTCACCGCCGCCTGCCAAAGAATCTCCGCAACCCCCTGCCGCTTGGCAATCACCCGCGCCACCACAAACAACACATCCGACAACCGATTGATATACGCCAACCCAACCCCGGCCAACGGCTCAATCGCGTTCAACTGCTGACACCGCCGCTCCGCACCGCGCGCCAGGCTTCTGCACACATGCGCCTGGGCGATCAGCGCTGAACCACCGGGCAGAATGAAATTCTCCAGCGGCCCCAATTCTTCATTCCAGCGATCAATCGCCGCTTCCAGGCGTTCAATTTCTGCCGTGTCCAACGCTTGATACACCGGCATCGCCAACTCGCCACCCAGGTCGAACAAGCGGTGCTGACAAGGCGCCAATACCTCGATCACCTCGTTCAAGCCCGGAAACGTCACGCTTTCTGCGGCCAACCCGGCCAACAGCACGCCGACCTGGCTGTTCAGCGAATCGACTTCGCCGATGGCCTCGATCCGCGGGTGGTCCTTGGGCACCCGGCGACCATCGCCGAGCCCGGTTTCGCCTTTGTCGCCAGTGCGGGTGTAAATCTTCGACAAGCGAAAGCCCATGGGTTACCTCGATAGCTGATTGAGTTCTTGGGAGATGACCGGCGCGCCCGACAAGGGCAGGCGCAAGGTGAAACAGGTGCCTTGGCCCGGCGTCGACTGCACTTCCATCTGCCCCTTGTGATTGTTGGTGATGATGAAATAGGAGACCGACAGGCCCAAACCCGTGCCCTGGCCGATTTCCTTGGTGGTGAAGAACGGCTCGAACGTGCGTTTGCGCACGTTTTCGCTCATGCCGATGCCATTGTCCTCGACCTGGATTTCCGCCCAGGGCGGATTCAGTTTGGTGCGCAGGATGATCCGCCCCGTTTCGCGGTCGTCCTCACGCTGGTGAATGGCCTGAGCCGCGTTTTTCAACAGGTTGAGCAGCACTTGTTCCAGTTCGTTGGCCGTGCCGGGCACCGGGCCGAGGGCCGGATCGAATTGGCGAATGATCGCCTGACCCTTGAAGTCGAAACCGATCGCGAGGTCGAAGTCGTTACCGGCGATTTCCACCGCTTGATCGATCAGCGCTGGCAGGTCGCACGGGGCCATTTGCCGGGTGCTGCGGCGGCTGAAGCTGAGCATGTGCGTGACAATCTTCGCTGCGCGGGCGCCGGCCTGCTGAATGCCATCGAGCAATTGCGGGACTTCGCGCACCTTCAGGTACTGATTGACGGTTTCCAGTTCGATACCGATGTGCTCGGCCTGTTCCAGGTTTTTCGGCAGATCAGGTGACAGGCGTCGGCGAATGTTCTGCACGTTGTGCAGGATCGCGCCCAGCGGGTTATTGATTTCGTGGGCCATGCCGGCGGCGAGGCCACCGACCGAAAGCATTTTTTCCGACTGCACCATCATTTCTTCCAGGGACAGACGCTGGGTGATGTCGTCGATCCGGATGACCACACCACGCCCGGCACCGCCCATCAGTGGGTAAAAGGTCAGGGCGTAATGCTTGGGCTCATCGTCCTTGAACCACGTGACCCGCTCGATCTTGGCCACGGTGTGCTGCTCGACGGTTTGCTTGAGCTGGGGCAGAAACGGTTTCAGCGGTTCGAAAGCGAGGAAAATCGGCTGGTTCAGCGCTTCATCCAGACGGGTGCCGGACAGGGCGCTGGCCTCCTGATTCCACTGGGTCACGTAAAGCTGCTCGTCGAGGGCGATCAGCGCCGACGGCATGGAGTCGATGATGCTGTTGAGGTAGTTCTGGAAACCGGTGAGCTTCTTCTCGATCTTGCTGCGCACCTGGACTTCGAGTTCCAGCTTGCGATTGGTATGGCGGGTTTCTTCGGCCAGGCCTTGGGCCTGGTCGTAAGCCGCCTGGGAGTCGTCCCGGGCTCGCTTGAGTTGCTGCTCCCGTGCCTCGATCCGCGAGAGCATGGTGTTGAACGCCTCGGCGAGGCTGCCGATTTCGTCGTGGTTGCCACGGGAGGCCCGCAGCGCATAGTTCTCTTCGCGAGTCACTTGCCGGGACAGCTCTTCGAGCTCATGGATGGGGCGCGTAATCAGGCGTTTGATTTGCCGGGCGATCACCAGCCACAGCAGTACGCTGAAGATCAGAATGCCCAGGCTGGCCGTCAGGGTGCCGGTGTAAAACGCCATCGGCAATTCGCTGCTGGCCACCAACAGCAAATGACCGGGCTCGGTGCCAGGGCGGGGCAGGGTGATCAGTTGATTGCTGCGAAACTCGGTCGCTTGCCAGGCCTCAATGTGCTGATAACGCCCCGGCAGGCTCAGCTTGTCGCCATGCTGCAATTGCGCCAGCCGTTCGCCCTTGCCGTCATAAATGGCGGCGGCACGCAGCGGCGAGTAACTGTTGAGTTCGTTGAGCAGGCGTTCGGCGTTTTGCGGTGTCTTCAGGGCGTCGGCCACCAGGCTCGGGTTCGATACCAGTCGGCCAATGGTCTGCAAGGCTTGGGGCGCCATGCTTTCCTGGGAGATGTAATACGCCGCGCTGATGAAGGTCAGGTTGGCGACCAGCAGGATGGTGATCAACAGCACCAGCAGGGCGGCCAGCAGTTTCTGGCCGACGGGAAGGTTTTCGAGGCGCTGGCGCAATGGCATCAGGTTCGTCGCTTAAATGGAACACGTGGCCAGCGTAGCCGCTGCTCAGTCGCTGGGCAATCCAAGGCTGTGCAGATGGCCGATCAGCCGCTGCTGTAATTGATGCAGGTGGGGCAGGTTCAGTTGATGACGCTCGGCCACTTTGCACACATGGCCCAGCAGGTAGGTGATTTCGGTGCGGCGCTGATTCGCGACGTCCTGGTACATCGAGGAGTAATTGGCTGCCGTGGCCTGGATCACCCGCTCGACTTCCTGTTGCAGGTTTTCTGCCGCGTCGGGCTGACCACACCGCTCCAGCAACTCGGTCAATTCACCGCAGAGGGTCGCGACTTCACACTGATGCGCCTGCAATCCGCCATTGCGGCAATGGTGAAGCACCGTCAGGGGATTGATCGCACAGTTAAGCGCCAGTTTCCGCCACAGCCGCGTGAGGATGTCGGTGCTCCATTCATGGGGGATTCCGGCAGCCACCAGATCATCCAGCCAGATCGGCGCAACCGGATGGCCTGCATCCCCCAGCCAGGTGTAACCATGGCCGGCGAACACCACGCGCCAGTCGCCATCGCGAAACGCGCCTTCGGTACTCGATGCACTCACGCAGCGGGCCTGGGGCACCTGCGCCGCCACGGCGTCCTGACTGCCGAGGCCGTTCTGCAGCAGGATCAGCTCGGCGTCGGGTGCCAGGCGTGGCGCCAGTTGAGCGACGGCTTTCTCGGCGTCGTAAGCCTTGCAGGCCACCAACAGGCGGCTGATCGGCTCGCGACTGTCCGGTGTTTCGCCGGGGATGTCATAGGTGTTGGCTGTGCCGTGCTCGACCAGCGTCAAACCACCCGCGGCTTGATACGCCTCTAAGCGCTGCGCATCCCGAACGATCAGCCTGACCGGCAAATCGGCCCGCGCCAGACGTGTGGCCCACAATGTGCCGAGGCTGCCGGCGCCCAATACATGCCAGGTGGTCGACATCAGCTTTTTGCTCGGTTTGAGGCAGGCATGTGAGGCTCGCAGTATCGGTTGGAAAAGACCCGTTATAATGAGCCCGATTTTAACCGCAAGCCAAGCGCGCGCCATTGCAATCGAGCGCGCCTTTTTATTGGAGAGATTACATGCCGTCGTTCGACGTGGTATCCGAACTGGACAAACACGAAGTCACCAACGCGGTCGAAAACGCCGTCAAGGAACTCGATCGCCGTTATGACCTGAAGGGCAAGGGCACCTTCGAGTTCAAGGAAAAGGACCTGACCGTCAACCTGACCGCCGAGGCCGACTTCCAGCTCGAAGCGATGATCGAGATCCTCAAGCTGGCGCTGGTCAAGCGCAAAATCGACGTGCAGTGCCTTGAAGTCAAGGATGCCTACGCGTCGGGCAAGCTGATGAAGCAGGAAGCGGTCCTCAAGGAAGGCATCGACAAGGAACTGGCGAAGAAAATCGTCGCTCACGTCAAAGACGCCAAGCTCAAGGTCCAGGCTGCCATTCAGGGCGAGCAGGTGCGCATTACCGGCAAGAAGCGTGACGATTTGCAGGAAGCCATCGCGGCCCTGCGCGCCAAGACGTTCGATATGCCGCTGCAGTTCAACAACTTCCGCGACTGACCTTCAACTCGGGAACCCTGTGGGAGCGAGCCTGCTCGCGAAAGCGGTGTGTCATTCAATAGTGATGTCCACTGATATGCCCTCTTCGCCGGCAAGCCGGTCTCGCTCCCTCCCGAATTGCACCTAACCCAGGAGAAATTAGATGGATTTGAATACCGAAGTGGACAACCTGGTCAAGGCTTCCCAAGCCTGGATTCCAATGATCATGGAATACGGCAGCCGCGTGTTGCTGGCAGTCATCACCCTTGCCATCGGCTGGTGGCTGATCAACAAAGTGACGCAAAAACTCGGTGGCCTGCTGGCCCTGCGTAATGCTGACCTCGCGCTGCAAGGGTTCATCAGCAGCCTGGCGAACATCATTCTCAAGATTTTGCTGATTGTCAGCGTCGCGTCGATGATCGGCGTGGAAACCACCTCGTTCGTTGCGGCGATCGGTGCGGCGGGTCTGGCCATCGGTCTGGCCTTGCAAGGCAGCCTGGCTAACTTCGCCGGCGGCGTGTTGATTCTGTTGTTCCGTCCGTTTCGCATCGGTGACTGGATCGAAGCCCAGGGTGTTGCCGGTACTGTCGACAGCATTCAGATCTTCCACACCGTACTGCGTACCGGCGATAACAAAACCATCATCGTTCCCAACGGTAACTTGTCGAACGGCATCATCACCAATACCAACCGTCAGCCAACCCGCAAAGTAGTGTTCGATGTGGGTGTGGATTACGAAGCGGACTTGCAGAAGGCCCGTGAAGTGTTGTTGGAACTGGCCAAAGATCCGCGCGTATTGACAGATCCGGCACCTCAGGCAGTAGTTTCTACGCTGGGTGACAGTTCGATCACTCTTTCGCTTCGGGTCTGGGTAAAGACGGCGGATTACTGGGATGTGATGTTCATGTTTAACGAACAGTCCCGTGATCGTTTGAAAACTGCCGGGGTTGATGTTCCTTTGCCACAACGAATGATTCGTGTGGTTCAGGAATCTGTGGTGTAGTGATTGTTTTTTGATCATGTCTGACTCTTTGGTCAGGCATGTTTCTCACGGATTTGATCGTTTTAATGCAGTGTTTGTTACCCACGAAAAAAGGCCCATCCGAAGATGGGCCTTTTTTTGATTACCGCAAACTAACGTTCTGCAATTACAGAATGTTGAGTGGGTAGTCGGTGATCAGGCGGAACTCAGAGATATCGCCTTCGCCTTCGTCTGCGTTGGCGGTGTGCCATGCTTGACGGATGCGGAACGACAGATCTTTAGCCGGGCCCGATTGAATAACGTACTTGGCTTCTACGTTGACTTCGTGGTGTTTACCGTCTGCACCGTACAGACCAGCGTAAGGGCTGCCTGCTGGAGTGTTGGTGCCGTCGATGTCCCAACCTTTCACGTAACGGGTCATGAAGCTCAGACCAGGTACGCCGTATTCGGCCATTTTCAGGTCGTAACGGGCTTGTACCGACTTCTCGCCAGGGGCGTTGAAGTCAGAGTACTGGATGGAGTTGGCGAGGAAGATCGAGTCGCCACCGCGGTTGTTTTTACCCACGCCGATGTAGTCGAACGGGGTATCGCCGTTCACTTTCTGGAAGCCCAGGGTCAGGGTGTGCGCTTTCAGGAACGAGAAAGCAGCAGCCAGGGAGTAGGCGTTGTTGCTGATTTCGCCTGCTTTAGCGTTACCGGTGTCCTTGGTGTTGTAGTAGTTGGCGTCGAAGTTCAACGACTGATCGCCACCCAGTGGGAGGGTGTAGTTACCGTTGGCGTAGTACTGGTTCCAGACGTCTTCGAGCTTGGCACCGTAAAGCGAGAAGCTCAGGTTGTCGGAAACGCCGTATTTGCCGCCGAAGTAGTCAATGGAGTTGGCTTGCACGCCAGCGTAGGTAGCCCACAGGCTGCCGTCACGAGCGTTCTTGTCCTGGCTGGTCGCCGAGTAGAAGTGACCGGCTTCGAGGTCAAGGTCTTTGACTTCGCTGCTCTGCAGTTGGAGACCGCTGGCAGTTTGGTGAAGAATACGCGAACCGCCAACAGCGAACACCGGAGAGGTGCTTGGCTGCATGTCGCCGACTTTCAGCTCGGTCTTGGAGATGCGGAACTTGGCAGCAGCGCCGGCTTTGCCCTGGCTGTTGTTGACTTCGCCATCGTCGTCCACGGACATGTTGCCCGAACCTGCGTATTTGTCGGAACCGTCAAGCTTAATGGCCAGTTGGCCCCAAGCTTCAACGCCAACACCGATCAGGCCTTGGGTGTAGCCAGAGCTGAAGTTGCCCTGAATGCCCTGGGTCCAGTCTTTGTCGTCGACAGCGCCGTCTTTCTTGTTACGGTTGTAGTAGTAGTTACGAACCAGAATGTCGGCCTTCGCGTCTTCAACAAAACCTTTGGCTTCTGCCTGGTCGCTTACGAAAGGTGCGGCTACTGCCAATTGAGTACTGGCTGCTGCTGCAACTGCCAGTGCGATCATGCTCCACTTCATCACGCGCATCGTGATTTGCTCCTTTGGTTTTAGAAGAGTACTGCCGTCCCACCTGTTTTATTATCTGGGCGGCTCTTTCTTTTTGTGTCGGCGCAAACTTATATCACGCCGACCATGTTGGCGATACTTGCGTATCTAACCTTTCAGCTTCTTTACGACCCTGTCGCAAACAGCTTGGTAGATGTCGCAAATTTACAGCCTCAATGCAAGCGGACCGGCAACTTTAACGTTGTTTTCCAGGGCTTGAACATCGGTAAAAAGAGTCCTTGGTGAAACGTTTGAATCTCCATCGGGCAACCCTGCCGCTGTTTTTATTTGCCTTGAGCCCTCCACTTCCAGCAGAGACCTCCAAGGCGATGTGGGTGTGAATGCAACAAGCGTGCACAAAACAGAAATCTGTTGCTGTTTTTTTCTGCCTGCCTGTCTATACGTGTAAAAACCTCATAAAACCGGGCGTTTCAAGCACGTTTTGTTTGGGCTTGACGCCAGGGTTTGCATCGTGTCTCAGCCTGCGGCTCGGTGCCGTGACAACCAAAAACGTTACCGGTTCACCCCGAAAGTGAGTAGATCGCGGATGCTGACCGACTCAGCGTAGACGAGCTGTGCGGTTTTGGTGCAAAAAATCTTAATCGCTGTACCGAATTCATACAGTGTTGTTATTTGTCTGGTTCGAACACATCGTTGCTAATCAGTCATTTCGGCGCTTTGGGTCAGGTCGTTGGTCCTGTAATGGTGCGTTCAGACAAAAAATGTCTCATGGCGGGGCGCGTGTCTGGTCGTGAAGCGAGCGCCGTTCGCAGGTATGCTGCCGTCCTGTCGCTTGGCGCGCCGTCCCTCGGGAGGGGCGCTAAGCTGAAAAATGAGAACCAGGCGGGAGTGCGCACAGTGTTCGCTTTAGATCCACGGCTTCAACAAGACACGCTACCGATCGGGGATTTCCCGCTCTGCCGGTTGCTGTTGTCCAACGACTCGAATTACCCCTGGTTCATCCTGGTGCCTCGGCGCGACGATATCAGCGAGATATTTCAGTTGGGTGTCGCCGAGCAGCAACAGCTCTGGCAGGAGACGACCGCGCTGGCGGAAACGCTCAAGGATGTGTTCGACGCGGACAAACTGAATATTGCAGCGTTGGGTAATGTCGTCAGCCAGTTGCACATGCATGTGATCGTGCGCAAACGCGAGGACGCTGCCTGGCCTGCTCCGGTCTGGGGCAAGGTGGCGGCCAAACCCTATGAGGCGGACCAGATCGCCGCGATTCGCGAACGACTGCGTTTGGTATTAACCGAAGACTTTACGTTTCTGGAGGGTTGAGTCATGAGCCTGGAAGATCGCGTTACCGATCTGGAGAGCCAGTTGGCGTTTCAGGATGACACCATCCAGTCATTGAGTGATGTGCTGGCGACGCAGCAGCGTGCCGTTGAACGCCTGCAGCTGCAAATGGCTGCACTGCTCAAGCGCCAGGAAGAAATGGCCGGGCAGTTCGAAACCTTCGAAGAAGAAGCACCGCCGCCGCATTACTGACTTTTTTGATAAAGAACAGTTAAAAAAAACCGCGAACAGCCAGGCTGTTCGCGGTTTTTTTGAGCCTTTGAATCAGCGACGCGGCAGTGCGGCGATCACATCTTCGGCTTGCAGGCCTTTGTCACGGTTCATCACAGAGAATTCCACGCGCTGGCCTTCGACCAGAACGCGGTGACCTTCGCCACGAATAGCCCGGAAATGCACGAAAATATCATCGCCGGAATCGCGGGAAATAAAGCCGAAGCCCTTGGAGGTGTTGAACCACTTGACGGTGCCGGTATCGCGGTTGCTCATGTCATAGCTTGGCGAGGCGGCGGCCGGTGACGATTTGTAGAAGCTGACGCCCAGGTGCAGTAACACGGCGCTCAGGGCTGCGACCAGGCTGAACAGGACGGCAGGTTGACCGGCGATGACGGGCATCGGCGCGAGCAACGTCAGGATTTGCAGGAGAACGGCCAGCACCAGCAGAACGCTGACCAGGTTTTGCAGTTGGTGACGCGGACCTTTGTTCCAGTAAGGGATAACAGGAGCAAGGGTAAGGTTCAGCAGGCCGAAAAAGGCCAGGTACAGTGCATCGGGTTGTTGCAGGTAAGGGACCGCTTCAGCTCGCAGGCTGGGGATGAAGGACAGCAGCAGGGCCGCTGCGCCCGTTAGCAGGTGGACGATTTTCAACATTTTGATTAACTCACGTTAAGACGGATCACAAGGAAGAGCTGAAGGAATACGGTTCGCTTCGGAACAATAAGAGGCGTTGGGCACGTATTCGGTATCAGCCTATGCGCAGCCCCCGAAAAATAGGCGGTTGCGACACACTGTCTATTTAACAGCAAAGCCTGCAGCTACTCAAATCAGGCAGTCCGGCGGTGCCCGGGAGGTCGATTTGTTCGCGCTCTACCGTTTTGCTTCCTCAAATCTCATTTGCACGCGGTAAAACGCGTCTGATCACGTAGGAAAATGGCCGGCCTAGGACGCTCTCCATGATCCCCCTTCAGCTGTTGGCTTATCCTACGTCGATGGTCATAAAGTCATCTGGATATACCTTTGCGCCTGCGCTTTTATAAGGCAACACAACAAATGTGGCTCTTATAGAAGGCAACGATGACAAAGGAGTGTCAGCGATATGGTTTACGAAGACAGGTCTGGCGAGGGGAGGGATATCAGGGTTGATCCGTTCGTCAGTGAATTTGATATGGGGTTGGCCCGGCCGTTATCCCGTTCGGTGCGTCTGAATGGTTTTGCGACCTGCTTGCGGCTTGAGCAGGTCTACTGGGATATTTTGGGCGATATGGCCAAGGTCAATTGCTGTTCCGTCAGTGCACTGCTGTCCCATGTGGACCGCGAAGTGCATTTGCGTCACGGCGGGGTCAAGAACTTCACCGGGCTGGTGCGGGTTGTCTGCGTCGTGCGCAGCTTGAAGGAAGGTGGCTGCATTGCGACACCTTAGCTGCAGCGGCGTAACGGACTGAGTGTCAGTCTGTGCAGTCTTACGGCTGCACAGGCTGCATTTAATGGATATAATCCCGCTCTTTGCCGCAAAACCCAGCGTGTGCGGTAGCAATCTGATCGCCGAGACAACCCCCATGCCGATGTACGACTATCAATGTGCTTCCTGTGGTCATCAGTTGGAAGCCATTCAAAAGATCAGCGCAGCACCGCTGGTCGACTGCCCTGCCTGCCAGGCGCCAGAGCTGAAAAAGATGCTGTCCATGCCAGGTTTCCGCCTCAGCGGCACCGGCTGGTACGAAACCGATTTCAAGACCGGCTCGAAGAAGAACCTGGCCGGCGGCGACAAAGCTGACTAGGGTCTAGGGCCTGAGTAGAACCACACGTGCGAGCGCTTGCATCATCGGGCACCTTTATAAAGGGCAGGATGTGCAGGGCTCCGACCGAATTTCGAATTACGAGAAGCGAAACCACTACCATGATGCGCAGCCATTATTGCGGCCAACTGAACGAAAGCCTGGAAGGCCAGGAAATTACTCTTTGCGGTTGGGTACACCGTCGCCGTGACCACGGTGGGGTGATTTTCCTCGATATCCGTGATCGTGATGGTCTGGCCCAGGTGGTGTTCGACCCGGACCGCGCTGAATCCTTCGCCGCCGCCGATCGCGTGCGCAGCGAATACGTCGTGAAAATCACCGGCAAGGTTCGCCTGCGTCCGGCCGGCGCTACCAACGCCAACATGGCGTCGGGCATGATCGAAGTCCTCGGTTACGAACTGGAAGTGCTGAACGAATCGGAAACCCCGCCGTTCCCGCTGAACGAGTTCTCCGATGTTGGCGAAGAGACCCGTCTGCGCTATCGCTTCCTTGACCTGCGTCGCCCGGAAATGGCCGAGAAGCTGCGTCTGCGTTCGCGCATGACCACCAGCATCCGTCGCTTCCTGGATGAGAACGGCTTCCTCGACGTCGAGACGCCGATCCTGACCCGCGCCACCCCGGAAGGTGCTCGCGACTACCTGGTGCCGAGCCGTACCCACGCCGGTTCGTTCTTCGCCTTGCCGCAATCGCCACAGCTGTTCAAGCAACTGCTGATGGTGGCTGGCTTCGACCGTTACTACCAGATCGCCAAGTGCTTCCGTGACGAAGACCTGCGGGCTGATCGCCAGCCGGAATTCACCCAGATCGACATCGAGACCAGCTTCCTCGATGAAAACGAGATCATGGGCATCACCGAAAAAATGATCCGCAACCTGTTCAAGGAAGTGCTGGACCTGGAATTCGGCGACTTCCCGCACATGACCTTCACAGAAGCCATGCGTCGTTACGGTTCCGACAAGCCGGACCTGCGTAACCCGCTGGAGCTGGTTGACGTTGAAGATCAACTGAAAGAAGTCGACTTCAAGGTGTTCAGCGGCCCGGCCAACGACCCGAAATGCCGTATTGCCGCGTTGCGCGTTCCAGGCGCTGCGAGCATGCCGCGCAAGCAAATCGACGACTACACCAAGTTCGTCGGCATCTACGGTGCCAAGGGCCTGGCGTACATCAAGGTCAACGAGCGCGCCAAAGGCGTTGAAGGTCTGCAATCGCCGATCGTCAAGAACATCCCTGAAGCCAACCTCAATGTGATCCTCGATCGCGTTGGCGCAGTCGACGGCGACATCGTGTTCTTTGGCGCCGACAAGGCCAAGATCGTCAGCGAAGCGCTGGGTGCACTGCGGATCAAGGTCGGTAACGACCTGAACCTGCTGACCTGCAAATGGGCGCCAATGTGGGTCGTCGACTTCCCGATGTTCGAAGAGAACGACGACGGCAGCTTCACCGCCTTGCACCACCCGTTCACCGCGCCGAAGTGCACCCCGGAAGAACTGGAAGCCAACCCGGCGACTGCTCTGTCCCGTGCCTACGACATGGTGCTGAACGGCACTGAACTGGGTGGCGGTTCGATCCGTATCCACCGCAAGGAAATGCAGCAGACCGTATTCCGCCTGCTGGGCATCAACGAAGCGGAACAGGAAGAGAAATTCGGCTTCCTGCTCGACGCCCTGAAGTACGGCGCGCCGCCACACGGTGGCCTGGCCTTCGGTCTGGACCGTCTGGTCATGCTGATGACCGGCGCCCAGTCGATCCGTGAAGTGATCGCCTTCCCGAAAACCCAGAGCGCGGCGGATGTCATGACTCAGGCACCGGGCCAGGTGGATGCCAAGGCATTGCGCGAACTGCACATTCGTCTGCGCGAAACGCCAAAGGCTGAGTAAGGCTGACCGCAAAGGCGCATCCTTTTGGGTGCGCCTTTTCTTTAGGTCGAGATTTTTTGGTTGCTGGCCGACACTGAGTGTGGCGGGCAATGTTTCAAAGAGAATTCGGAGCGAGTTATGGCGGGTCATTCCAAGTGGGCGAACATCAAGCACCGCAAAGAACGTCAGGATGCCAAGAAGGGCAAGATTTTCACCAAGTGGATTCGTGAGCTGACCGTTGCTGCCCGTCAGGGTGGCGGTGATCCGGGCTCCAACCCGCGCCTGCGTCTGGCGCTGGACAAGGCCCTTGGCGCGAACATGAGCCGCGACATCATTGATCGCGCCGTTGCGCGCGGTGCCGGCGCTGCCGACACCGACGACATGGTCGAGCTGAGCTACGAAGGCTACGGCCCGGGTGGCGTGGCGGTGATGGTCGAGTGCATGACCGACAACCGTAATCGCACCGCCGCCGCTGTTCGCCATGCATTCAGTAAATGTGGCGGCAACCTCGGTACCGACGGTTCCGTGGCTTATCTGTTCGAGCGCAAAGGGCAGATTTCCTTCGCGCCAGGCGTTGATGAAGACGCGCTGATGGAAGCGGCGATGGAAGCCGACGCCGATGACGTGGTCACTCACGAAGACGGTTCCATTGATGTGTTCACCTCGTTCGCCGGGTTCTATTCCGTGCGCAATGCGCTGGAAGCGGCCGGTTTCAAGGGTGACGACGCTGAAATCGTCATGCTGCCGACCACCAGCGCCGAACTGGACCTGGAAGGCGCCGAGAAGGTACTCAAGCTGATCGACATGCTTGAAGACCTGGATGATGTGCAGAACGTCTATTCCAATGCTGACATTCCTGAGTCGGTAGCCGCGCAGCTAAGCTGAGGGCAACCAGGATCCCTTGTGGGAGCGGGCTTGCTCGCGAAAGCGGATTTTCAGGCAACATAGTTGCTGAATGTAAAACCGTATTCGCGAGCAAGCCCGCTCCCACATTAGATATTCGCTTCATTGAATACACTGCTCATCCTTGACCGCAGGCGTTATGACATTAATTCTTGGTATCGACCCCGGTTCGCGTATTACCGGTTATGGCGTGGTGCGCGATACCGGGCGTGGCTGTGTGTATGTGGCCTCGGGCTGCATTCGTACCGGCTCGGGAGAATTGCATGAACGTCTGCAAATCGTTTATCGCGGCGTGCGTGAAATCATCCAGACATACGGCCCGGTCACCATGGGCATCGAAAAAGTGTTCATGGCGCGCAATGCCGACTCTGCACTGAAACTGGGTCAGGCGCGCGGTGCGGCCATCGTTGCCGGTGCCGAAGAAAGCCTGGAAATCGCCGAGTACACCGCGACCCAGGTCAAGCAGGCAGTGACCGGCACCGGTGCGGCGAATAAAGAACAGGTGCAAATGATGGTCATGCACATGCTGAAATTGACCAGCAAGCCGCAAATCGACGCCTCTGACGCCCTGGCCATCGCCATTTGCCATGCTCACACCCGTTCCAGTCTGTTGCCCCATGGCCTGGGGACGGCACGCAGTCGTGGCGGGCGCCTGCGTCTCTGATAGCATCAGCAATCATTTTTTATGGAATGAGGGTTTTCGTGTCTGTGTTGTCGACGCGAACCCTTGCTCTGTCGGTCGCCAGGCATTGATCTGGCCAACGCTCAAGGATCTGTAACGTGATTGGACGCTTGCGCGGCACACTGGCTGAAAAACAGCCGCCGCACCTGATTCTGGATGTAAACGGTCTGGGGTATGAGCTGGAAGTGCCCATGACCACGCTGTATCGCTTGCCGTCGGTCGGTGAACCACTGACCTTGCACACCCACTTGGTCGTACGCGAAGACGCGCAGTTACTCTATGGTTTCTTCGGCAAGCGTGAGCGAGACTTTTTCCGCGAGCTGATCCGTCTCAATGGTGTAGGGCCGAAATTGGCGCTGGCATTGATGTCCAGTCTGGAAGTCGATGAGCTGGTCCGTTGCGTACAGTCCCAGGACACCTCGGCGCTGACCAAGGTGCCGGGCGTGGGCAAGAAGACGGCGGAACGTTTGCTGGTGGAACTCAAGGACCGCTTCAAGGCCTGGGAAACCGTACCGGCGATGTTCGCGCTGGTGCCAAACCAGCCGGGTGGGCCGGATGCGCCGGCGCCGGTCGCCACCGCCGAAAACGACGCGGTCAGCGCGCTGATTTCCCTGGGCTACAAGCCGCAGGAGGCCAGCAAGGCGATTTCCGCGATCAAGGAGAAAGGCTTGAGCAGTGAAGACCTGATTCGTCGTGCCCTGAAGGGAATGATTTAAGTGATTGAAGCTGATCGTCTGATTGCCGCCACCCCGGGTCCCCGTGACCGCGAGGAAGTCCAGGACCGGGCGATTCGTCCCGTCAGCCTGGCCGAATACATCGGCCAGCCGACCGTTCGCGAGCAAATGGAGTTGTTCATCCAGGCTGCCCGTGGGCGCAACGAGTCGCTGGATCACACGCTGATCTTCGGTCCGCCGGGTCTGGGTAAAACCACCCTGGCGAACATCATCGCCCAGGAAATGGGCGTGTCGATCAAGAGCACCTCGGGTCCGGTGCTGGAACGCCCGGGTGACCTGGCGGCGCTGTTGACCAACCTTGAACCCCACGACGTGCTGTTCATCGACGAAATCCATCGCCTGTCGCCGATTGTCGAAGAAGTGCTGTACCCGGCCATGGAGGATTTCCAGCTCGACATCATGATCGGCGAGGGACCGGCCGCGCGATCGATCAAGCTTGATTTGCCACCTTTCACCCTCGTCGGTGCAACGACCCGTGCCGGCATGTTGACCAACCCCTTGCGCGACCGCTTCGGCATCGTCCAGCGCCTTGAGTTCTACAGCACCGCAGACCTGGCAACGATTGTCAGCCGTTCGGCGAGCATCCTTGGTTTGCCGCTGGACCCGGAAGGCGCCTTCGAAATCGCCCGGCGTGCCCGCGGTACGCCGCGGATCGCCAACCGGTTGCTACGTCGGGTGCGCGATTTCGCCGAGGTACGCGCCAAGGGCCACATCACCAAGCCGATTGCCGACCTCGCGTTGAACCTGCTGGATGTCGACGAGCGCGGTTTCGATCATCAGGACCGGCGTCTGTTGTTGACCATGATCGAGAAGTTCGACGGTGGTCCTGTTGGGGTGGATAGCCTGGCCGCGGCCATCAGCGAGGAACGCCACACTATTGAAGACGTGCTGGAGCCGTACTTGATCCAGCAGGGCTACATCATGCGCACCCCGCGAGGGCGAGTGGTGACCCGGCATGCGTATTTGCACTTCGGTTTAAATATCCCGTCACGATTGGGCGAAATGCCCGTGGTAGACGAGTTCCTTGACGCCGTGGATGATTAATAATTTTTGCGCGCTGATATATTCGGCTTTTGTGCGGTCCGAGAACCGTGCTTTTGCGAAAAAGCCCGCAGATCAATGAAAAACAGTTGCCTGGCCGGATTGGCAACCTGAGGAGTAAGCACTAGAGTATGCGCGCGCAAAACGGGCTTGAGCCGTTCACACATCGTTGTCGCGTTTATTACGAGGACACCGATGCGGGCGGCATCGTGTATTACGTCAATTACCTCAAGTTTATGGAACGGGCTCGAACCGAGCGGCTCCGGGATCTGGGCTTTGCCCAGTCGGCGCTGGCAGGGGAGGACCTGTTGTTTGTCGTGCATTCCAGCGAAGCGCGTTATCACGCGCCGGCGCGACTGGACGACGAGCTTCTGGTAAGCGCTGAAGTAATCGAATTGAACCGTGTCAGCCTGCGTTTCAAGCAGCAGGTCAGGCGGGCAACGGATAATGCGCTGCTCTGTGAAGGGCAGTTTCTGGTGGCCTGTGTGCGCACTGAAAGTTTAAAACCCCGGGCCATTCCCGAAGCTCTACGTGCGGCCTTTGCCGACGTGAGCGGCGCGGGTACACACTCAAAGCAGGAGATAAAGCGTGGAAGCTAACGTCGTCGACCATTCCTCCATGTGGAGCCTGGTCAGCAATGCCAGTATCGTGGTGCAAGTGGTAATGCTGATCCTGGTAGCCGCATCGGTGACCTCATGGATCATGATTTTTCAGCGCAGCAATTTGATTCGTGCCGGTCGACGTGCCCTGGAGAGCTTTGAAGAGCGCTTCTGGTCCGGTATCGACCTGTCCAAACTCTACCGTCAGGCCGGCAGCAACCCTGATCCGGATTCGGGCGTCGAGCAGATTTTCCGTGCCGGTTTCAAGGAATTCTCCCGTCTGCGCCAGCAGCCAGGCGTTGACCCGGAAGCAGTCATGGAAGGTGTGGCCCGTGCCATGCGCGTTGCCATTTCCCGCGAAGAAGAGAAGCTCGAGCAGAGTCTGCCATTCCTCGCCACCGTCGGTTCCGTAAGCCCGTACATCGGTCTGTTCGGTACGGTCTGGGGCATCATGAACTCCTTCCGTGGCCTGGCCACTGCCCAGCAAGCGACCCTGGCCACTGTGGCTCCCGGCATCGCCGAAGCACTGATCGCCACCGCGATCGGTCTGTTCGCCGCCATCCCGGCCGTTATCGCTTACAACCGCTTCTCTGCTCGCAGCGAAACCCTGCTGAGCCGTTACTACACCTTCGCCGATGAATTCCAGGCGATCCTGCACCGCAAAGTGCACACCAGCGAAGAATAAGCAGGTAATTTCCAATGGCTTTAATCGCTCGAGCTCGCAAAAAGCGCAAGCCGGTTGCCGAGATGAACGTAGTGCCTTACATCGACGTGATGCTGGTGCTGCTGGTCATCTTCATGGTGACCGCGCCGATGCTCAATCAGGGCGTGAAAGTTGATCTGCCCAAGGTTTCCAGCGAAGCCTTGCCGCAGGACAACAACACCCAGGTCCTGACCATTTCGATCAAGGCTGACAAGACCTACTACTGGAACCTTGGCAGCGAAGTCGACACCGAAAAGCAGCAGGACAAGGCCATGACCTTGCCGCAGATGACTGACGCGGTGACCAAGATCATTCGTGCCGGCACTGAGGGCGGCAAGCGTACTCAGGTGTTCATCCGCGGCGACAAGACCGTCGATTATGGTTCGGTCATGGGTGCCATGGGCGGTTTGCAGAAAGCCGGCGTCGGTAACGTTGGCTTGATTACCGAGGCGCCCTGATGCAGCAACAACGAGAGCCAACAGCCTCGGAAAGCTACTTCTGGCCTAGTGTCTGGGCGATTGGCTTGCACGTGCTGGTGTTCGGCATGCTGTTTGTCAGTTTTGCCATGACGCCTGAGTTGCCGCCGGCCAAGCCGATTGTCCAGGCGACCCTGTACCAGCTGAAATCGAAAAGTCGGGCGACCACCCAGACCAATCAGAAGATTGCGGGTGAAGCGCAGAAAACTGCTGCGCGTCAGACCGAAGTCGAACAGTTGGAACAGAAAAAGGTCGAGCAGGAAGCGGTGAAGGCTGCGGAACAAAAGAAAGAAGAAGCGGCTCAAAAGGCCGAGGAAGCCAAGAAGGCCGACGAGTCGAAGAAAGCGGACGAGGCGAAAAAGGCTGATGAAGCCAAGAAAGCCGATGAAGCGAAGAAGACCGCCGAAGCCAAAAAGGCTGAAGAGAAACAATTGGCTGATATAGCCAAGAAGAAATCTGAAGAAGAAGCCAAGAAAGCCGCTGAAGAAGAGGCCAAGAAAGCGGCCGCTGAAGAAGCGAAGAAGAAGATCGTCGAAGACGCGAAGAAGAAAGCCGCCGAAGACGCCAAGAAGAAAGCTGAAGCTGAAGAGGCGAAGAAGAAAGTCGCCGAAGACGCGAAGAAGAAAGCTGCTGCCGATGCTGCGAAGAAGAAATCGCAGGATGCAGCAAAAAAATCGACCGAAGACAAAAAGGCCCAGGCCTTGGCAGATTTGCTTTCCGACACGCCGCAGCGCCAGCAGGCCTTGGCGGATGAGCAGGGCGACGAAGTCGCTGGCAGTTTCGATGATTTGATTCGTCTTCGTGCGGCGGAAGGCTGGGCTCGTCCACCTTCGGCACGCAAAGGTATGACAGTGGTGCTGCAAATCGGCATGTTGCCGGACGGTACGGTGACTTCGGCCAGCGTGGCCAAGTCCAGTGGTGACGGTCCGTTTGATGCGTCTGCTGTAGCGGCGGTCAAGAATATTGGACGTTTGACAGAAATGCAGGGAATGAAGCCGAGCGATTTTGCTCCGTATCGTTCATTCAAGATGACATTCACGCCTGAGGATTTAGCCCCGTGAGAAACCTTCTACGAGGAATGCTTGTCGCTATCTGCTGCCTGGCAGGGATGGCGATGGCGGATGAGAAAAACATTCTGGTCACCAGCGGCAGTGATCGGGCCACCCCGATCGCGGTCGTTCCGTTCGCGTTCCAGGGCGGTGCGGTGCTGCCGGACGACATGTCCGAAATCATCGGTAACGACCTGCGCAACTCGGGTTACTACTCGCCGATTCCAAAGCAGAACATGATCAGCCTGCCGAGCCAGGCCAGCGAAATCATTTTCCGTGACTGGAAGGCAGTTGGCGCCCAGTACATCATGGTCGGCAGCATCGTTCCTGCCGGCGGTCGCCTGCAGGTTCAGTACGCTCTGTTCAACGTCGCCACCGAGCAGCAAGTGCTGACCGGCAGCGTGTCGGGCAGCACTGATCAACTGCGCGACATGGCGCACTTCATCTCCGACCAGTCGTTTGAAAAGCTCACCGGTATCAAAGGTGCTTTCTCGACGCGTCTGTTGTACGTGACAGCCGAGCGTTTCTCCGAGAAGAACACGCGCTACACGCTGCAACGTTCGGACTATGACGGTGCCCGTGCCGTGACCCTGCTGCAATCACGCGAGCCGATCCTGTCGCCGCGTTTTGCACCGGATGGCAAGCGCATCGCGTATGTGTCGTTCGAGCAGAAGCGCCCGCGCATCTTCATGCAGAACATCGACACCGGTCGCCGCGAGCAGATCACCAACTTCGAAGGCCTGAATGGTGCGCCAGCCTGGTCACCGGATGGCAATCGCCTGGCATTCGTCCTGTCCAAGGACGGCAACCCGGACATCTACGTGATGAACCTGGGTTCGCGTCAGATCTCTCGTGTCACCAACGGTCCCGGCATCAACACCGAACCGTTCTGGGGTAAGGATGGTTCCACCATCTACTTCACCTCCGACCGTGGCGGCAAGCCGCAGATCTACAAAACCAGCGTCAGTGGTGGCGGTGCGGAACGTGTGACCTTCGTTGGTAACTACAACGCCAACCCTAAATTGTCGGCTGATGAGAAGACCCTGGTGATGATTCACCGCCAGGACGGCTTCACCAATTTCAAGGTGGCAGCCCAGGATTTGCAGCGAGGTAGTGTAAAGATCCTCACTGATAGCACTCTGGACGAGTCGCCTACTGTCGCGCCCAACGGCACCATGGTAATCTACGCCACCCGCCAGCAGGGCCGGGGAGTCTTGATGCTCGTGTCCATTAATGGACGCGTAAGGCTCCCGCTTCCTACCGCTCAAGGCGAAGTTCGAGAACCTTCCTGGTCCCCTTACCTGAACTGACGCGGCGCTACACGTTTTACTTAACACACTGGGGTTCATTAGGAGTTTCACGATGGAAATGCTGAAGTTTGGTAAATTTGCTGCGCTGGCTCTGGCCATGGCTGTAGCTGTAGGTTGCTCGTCCAAAGGCGGCGACAACGCCGGTGAAGGCGCTGTTGATCCAAACGCTGGTTACGGCGCAAACACTGGTGCCGTTGACGGTTCCCTGAGCGAAGAAGCTGCTCTGCGCGCAATCACCACCTTCTACTTCGAATACGACAGCTCGGACCTGAAGCCAGAAGCCATGCGCGCTCTGGACGTTCACGCCAAAGACCTGAAAGCAAACGGCGCTCGCGTTGTTCTGGAAGGCAACACCGACGAACGTGGTACTCGTGAGTACAACATGGCACTGGGCGAGCGTCGTGCGAAAGCCGTTCAACGCTACCTGGTACTGCAAGGTGTTTCCCCAGCTCAGCTGGAACTGGTTTCCTACGGCGAAGAGCGTCCAGTTGCTACCGGCAACGACGAGCAGTCCTGGGCTCAAAACCGTCGCGTCGAACTGCGTAAGTAATTCGTCATGCGAACGTGCCGTCGTGCTGTAACTGTCTTGGCTCTCAGTCTCGCACCGCTTGCGGTGTGGGCTGCGGTTCCTGTGGTCGATAACAACTCCGGTTCTAACAGCGGGAGTAGTTATCCGCCTGCGGGTTACGGTACGAACGGCGCCTATGCCGGGGGAGGGGTTTCGACCCCTGTCTCGGCACAGGGCCAGCTGTTCAACCAACTGCAACAAATGCAGGAGCAGATCTCGCGCCAACAGGGTGTGATCGAAGAACTGCAAAATGATGTAGCGCGCATGAAGCAAGAGAACCTGGAGCGATATCAGGATCTTGATCGGCGCATAGGAACCGGCGTTGCACCTGCCGCGACTCCTGAAAATTCTTCCACTGGTGGCGATTTGAATGCCCCTAGTGCAGCAGCTGCTGGCGCAAGTGCAGGAGCGGCCGCCGCTCAAGCACCTGCCGCGGGTAGCGAACCGGCGGATCCGGCGAAGGAAAAGCTGTATTACGACGCAGCCTTCGACCTGATCAAAGCCAAGGATTTCGACAAGGCCAGCCAGGCTTTTGCCGCTTTCCTGCGCAAATACCCGAACAGCCAATACGCGGGCAATGCCCAGTACTGGTTGGGCGAAGTGAATTTGGCCAAAGGCGATCTGCAAGGTGCAGGTCAGGCGTTTGCCAAGGTTTCACAACTGTACCCAAAGCACGCCAAAGTGCCTGATTCGTTGTACAAGCTGGCTGATGTAGAGCGCCGCCTCGGTCACACCGACAAGGTCAAAGGCATTCTGCAGCAGGTTGTGTCGCAGTATCCGGGCACTTCCGCCGCTCAGCTGGCCCAGCGTGATCTGCAAAAAATGTAAGGGCTGCTTGACCCGTTTCGAAGAAACCCGCGCTTGTCGCGGGTTTTTTCGTTAGAATTCACGCCCTTTTTATGAAACACGCTTTTTGGAATCTGCGCGGTGGCGGGGTTCCTTGAAGTGCCTGACGGAGGCGGACAGCCTGTTTAGCTGTTATGCCCGTGGCGACTATGCAAGACACATTGAGAATTACCGAAGTTTTTTACTCGTTGCAGGGTGAAACGCGAACTGCCGGGCTGCCCACAGTATTTGTGCGCCTGACCGGTTGCCCTTTGCGTTGCCAATACTGCGACAGCGCCTACGCGTTCACTGGAGGCACCATTCGCCCGCTCGACGACATCCTCGAGCAAGTGGCCGGTTTCCGCCCGCGATATGTGTGTGTTACCGGTGGCGAGCCACTGGCACAACCTAACGCCATCCCATTGCTCAAGCAGTTGTGCGACGCCGGTTACGAAGTGTCACTGGAAACCAGTGGTGCGATCGACATCTCGGCGGTAGATTCCCGGGTCAGTCGCGTTGTCGACCTGAAAACCCCGGGTTCGAAGGAAGCACACCGCAACCGCTACGAAAATATCGAGCTGCTCACGCCTAACGATCAGGTGAAGTTTGTCATCTGCTCGCGGGAAGACTACGACTGGGCAGTGTCCAAGCTGATTCAGTACGGTCTTGACCGGCGCGCCGGCGAAGTTTTGTTCTCGCCAAGCCACCACGACCTGAATGCTCGGGACCTGGCGGATTGGGTGGTGGCGGACAACCTGCCAGTGCGTCTGCAATTGCAGCTGCATAAATATCTTTGGAATGATGAGCCGGGGCGCTGATATGACGGAACAACTGAACACTGCTGAAAAACGAGCGGTCATCCTGCTGTCCGGCGGTCTGGACTCGGCTACTGTCGTGGCCATGGCTCGCGCCGAAGGTTACAGCTGCTACACCATGAGCTTCGATTACGGTCAGCGCTCCCAGGCAGAGTTGCACGCCGCTGCACGCGTTGCCCGTGACCTGGGTGTGGTCGAGCACAAGGTGATCGGCCTCAACCTGAACGGTATGGGCGGCTCGGCGCTGACCGACAGCAGCATCGACATTCCGGAGGAGCTGGGGGAGGGCATCCCGGTGACTTACGTGCCGGCGCGCAACACGGTATTCCTGTCGCTGGCGTTGGGCTGGGCTGAAGTGCTCGGTGCGCGTGACATCTTCATTGGCGTGAATGCGGTGGATTACTCCGGTTACCCGGACTGCCGTCCCGAGTTCATCGAGTCTTTCGAGCGCATGGCCAATCTGGCGACCAAGGCCGGCGTAGAGGGCAATGGTTTCCGCATCCAGGCACCCCTGCAGAACCTGAGCAAGGCGCAGATCGTCGAGGCGGGCGTGAAGCTGGGCGTCGATTACGGGCTGACGGTTTCCTGCTATCAGGCTGACGATAACGGCCGTGCATGCGGCAAATGCGACAGCTGCCGACTGCGTGCAGAAGGCTTTGCAGCGGCCGGAATCAGCGACCCAACACCTTATTTTTGATTTATTTCAAATTAGGTGTTGAATAGTCCTTAAAAATCAGTATTATACGCGCCACCACACAGCGGGTCGTTAGCTCAGTTGGTAGAGCAGTTGGCTTTTAACCAATTGGTCGTAGGTTCGAATCCCACACGACCCACCATTTTTGTAGCAGTTTTAAAAGTCTGGAAGGCCCACGCAAGTGAGGATTTCCGGATTTTTTTTTGTCCGTGATAAAGCAACGTCTAACCCTGACACAGGTTTACACCCGTTTCACCGTAACGCCCGATGCATTGCATCGGGCGTTTTTATTTTTAGGGCGGGCGCTCGAGCGCCTTCTCGGTCCTATATTTCTTTTGCCACTCCTTTGAACAACCCCTTCAGCTGTTCATTGCCCGCGTCCACGAGATGGTTGTCATCGAAATACAGAGGAACGCCGTCCTTTGATCCCATGCAGTTTCCGTCAGGACAAAGGTATGGAGTGGGATCGACCACCGTCACATTGCAACGCTTCGCCACTGCTTCAATTGCAGCGATAGCGTTCCTGTTGCGCTTCTCGTATTCATCAAGCGGGATGGAAATGTCTGATGCCTGCTGGAATATCCGCCGATGCAGATTCAGGCCTTTGTAGACGCTGAAGGGCATTTCCGGAATCGGCTTCACGATATAAACCGGGTGATTTTTCGCGATCGAGCAGACGACGTCGGAGTATTGCGCCGTATAGGCTTCGACAAATGATGAATCATCCAGGCGCTTCTGCTCGGGGAAAAAAATATGGTAACTGTTGTTTCTGCTTGGGTCTGAGTACAGCGCCGCCCTGCTGAAAAGAACCACGGGGATGCCCTGGTACGACTTTTTCAACACTTCCAGTTTTTCGTGATTGAACGCTTGGCATTGGCTTTCCAGCGCTTTGTCACGCATTTCGAAGTTTTGCAGGGTTGGGCAACCGCCGCGAGCCCAGGACAATGCGGCCTGCTTGTTCTCCATCTGTACAGCCGCAGCCGTGGATTGAGCATGACTGTCGCCAAATAGAATGACCGACACTTCTCCTGTCCCGAGTTTGCAGTCCGCGGCGGCATAGTTGTTGGGGTAGCACTCCTGCGGGTACAGCTTGCTGGTGTACTCGGGCTGCCCCAAGTCGACAAACGCAAATCGCACGGCTGGGTGGTCCTTCACAACCGAGGACGTTATAGCTGACATGGCAATAATCCCCACTGCGTATGACGCGAATTTTAGGATCGTTCCTGGAGCAGATGTAATGTGCTTCACCTTCGACTCAATCAGGTAGAACGACAGTGAGCCCAACACGAACGAAAGAACGATTGCACCGACAATGTGCGGCATGCTCGTGAGCAAACCACAGCTATAGAGAAACACCACCAGTGGCCAATGCCACAGGTAAACGGAGTAAGAGATTTTTCCGGTGAATTGCAGAGCCTTGTTGCTGCTGAACACTGACTGAGTGTTCCCGTAGATCACCAGCACTGTGCCTAAGACAGGTAACGCAGCCCGATATCCAGGCCAGAGATCCTGCTCGGAAAAGCAAAACACACTGGCCAGAATTGCGAGTAGCCCGAGTCCCTCGCAGATCGTGCTGTTGCGCTTGCCGAGTTGAAGGGGCATCAGAAACACCAAGCCCCCCGCGATCAGCTCCCAGGCACGGGTAGGCAGCATGTAGAACGCAAAGACTGGGTTGGCCTTCGTCACAAGGACGGAGGCGCCGAAGGACATCAAGGCCAGCACCGCCAGTGCATGGGTGGTCTTGCGGTCGCCAAGGCATTTGTACAGCGCCATGAGCAGCATGGGGTAGAGCATGTAGAACTGCCACTCAACTGACAGCGACCAGGTATGCAGCAGCCAATTTTCGTGTAGCGGGGAATCAAAATAGCTTCCGCCTTTGGCAAACGTGAAATTTGAGCTGAAGAGCAGGCTGCTTTTAATCGTCCTGATTGCGTCCCGATAGTCATCCAGGGGCAGGAACACGAAGCCGAACACCAATAGCGCAACGCACAGGGCCAGCAGTGCCGGAACAATTCTGCGTGCTCTTGATGCGTAGAATCCGAGGAGGGAGAAGCTTTGTTTTTGGAGGCCGGTAAAGATGATACCAGTCATCAGGAAGCCGGATATAACGAAAAAGACGTCAACCCCCGCAAAACCCCCACCGAACCCCTCGATCTTGAAGTGGAAAAGCACTACCGATATGACGGCGACTGCTCGTAATGCATTGATATTTTTATGGAATTGCATTTTCTACCCACTGTCACGTCCCTTTGATAGGTGGCATTGTAGTGGCCGTGTTTACTGATTTGTACATTCCCACTACAAATCTATTGCCTATGAGCATCGGTGTAGAGCAGTGGGGGGCAATACTGCTCAGAATCATCTTTTGCATCCACGGGATATTCTGTAGCCTTGCGCATCTTCAACGCTGTCCGTGCCTGATGATACTCACTCTCCCGGCGGTACCCTGAAGGGTCCGGAGCCGGGTGTATACTCGACTTTCGCGCGAAAGCGCCTGCAGGTCTTGCGAACATGACGCAGATTTCCGAACGCCTTCTGGTTCAAGCTCACCTCGACGCCAAGCAGCCCAAGCCGCTGACCGCCGAAGAAGAGGCTTATTACCGTGCCGCCATCGCCGCCGAGCTCAAGGCTCAGGACGCGGTGCTGGTTGCCCACTTCTATTGTGATCCGGTGATTCAGGCTTTGGCCGAAGAAACCGGTGGTTGCGTCTCAGACTCGCTGGAGATGGCTCGTTTCGGCAGAGATCACTCGGCCACGACCGTTGTGGTCGCCGGTGTGAAGTTCATGGGCGAAACCGCGAAAATCCTCACCCCTGAAAAACGCGTGCTGATGCCAACCCTCGAAGCGACGTGCTCGCTGGACCTGGGTTGCCCGGTGGACGAGTTTTCGGCGTTTTGCGATCAGCACCCCGAACGCACGGTGGTGGTGTATGCCAACACCTCGGCGGCGGTCAAGGCGCGGGCGGACTGGGTGGTGACATCCAGCTGCGCGCTGGAAATCGTCGAAAGCCTGATGGATAACGGCGAGACCATCATCTGGGGCCCGGACAAACACCTGGGCACTTACATTCAGCGCCAGACCGGTGCGGACATGCTGCTGTGGGACGGTGCCTGCATCGTTCACGAAGAGTTCAAGTCCAAGCAGCTCGAAGACATGAAAGCGTTGTACCCGGACGCCGCCATTCTGGTGCACCCGGAATCGCCGACGTCGGTGATCGAGCTGGCGGATGCCGTCGGTTCCACCAGTCAGTTGATCGCAGCGGCCCAGCGCCTGCCGAACAAGACCCTGATCGTCGCCACCGATCGCGGCATCTTCTACAAGATGCAGCAGTTGTGCCCGGACAAGGTCTTCATCGAGGCGCCAACGGCCGGTAACGGCGCAGCCTGCCGCAGTTGCGCGCACTGCCCGTGGATGGCGATGAACACCCTTGAGCGCACGCTGAAGAGCTTGAAAGAGGGGGCGAACGAGATCTTCGTGGACCCGGCGCTGATTCCCCAGGCGATTCGGCCGTTGAAGCGCATGCTGGACTTTACTCAAGCTGCACGGATGAAGCTGGCCGGCAACGCCTGAGGTCTTTCAGCCCGTCACAAAAAACTGTGGGAGCAAGCTTGCTCCCACAGTGGTTTCTGTATGGCTGAATTACTGGGTCTTCTTCGGGATGCGCACAAGCTGAGTGTTGGAGTACATGTCATGCCAGCTGCGTTTCTGCTTATCAAATAATGGCCAGATAAACCCCAGGCCCACGCACAACCAAGAAGCAATCGACACCACAAACCGCAGCAACGCCTGCCACAGGCTGATGGACGAGCCATCGGCATTCTGCACACGAATGCACCACACCTGCATGCCGAGGGTCTGGCCCGACCAGGTCCAGAACTTGGCGAAGAAGCCGAACAGCACAAACAGCAGCACCGTCGAGAGCAATGGATCACCGTCCAGTGCGCCTGCTTCAGTCAGGGTGCGCATTTTCTCTTCGCCGAGGAGCGCCATCTGGATCATCTTGTAAATGCCGCTGGTGACGATCAGCAGGGCGGTACACAACAGGAAGTCATAGAACATCGCTGCCAGGCGACGACCCAGCGTGGCGGCGGGAAAGTCGCCCTGGGGGTTGAGCAGGTGTTTCGACATGGCAGCCTCTGGGCGGAAAAAAAGCCATTTTACGGATTTACGCGCACAAAAAAGCCCCTGATGTCAGCATCAGGGGCTTTTTCGTAACAGAAGATTAGGCTTCTGCTTGTACTTCGTCAGCCTGCATGCCTTTTTGGCCTTGCACCGCAACGAAAGTCACTTTCTGGCCTTCTTTCAGGCTCTTGAAGCCGTTGCCCTGGATGGCGCGGAAATGCACGAACAGATCCGGACCGCTTTCAGGAGTGATAAAACCAAAACCTTTCTCGTCGTTAAACCACTTGACGGTACCGCTCTGACGTTGGGACATTTCTTATTTCCTTTGACGCAAAAATTAATGACAGTCTCCTTCTCGTGAAAGAGTACTGGGGCTGGTTGCAGGAGAGTAAGAAGACGTCGAACGGGATGTAGCTAACTTGTAGGCTACTGCCCAGGTCACGATTCCAAGCGACCCATGCAAACACAGTGAACAAACTCTACGCCAACTACGGGAGAAAAAACAAGCCCCGTCAGAGGCCCGGTTTTGCTCAGGTTGAGCGTACTAGTCGATCCACTAGTGCCGTCTTATTCTTTGCCGCTGTTCAGTTGTTTTCGATCGTTATAAGCAACGTTCATAAACGAAGACTGGCTATAAAGATATGCACTATTTTATGGCGGTTGCGTTACACATTAGTGCACTGTTAACGCAACCGCGTTACTTATAGAAACAGTCAATCAGCCGCGATAGTAGCGTTGTGCAACAAATGGCATTTTGCTTACAAGCAAAGGCACCTTTTTCCCACGGACAATCGCCCATACGGGTGTATCGATAGCGATATAAGCGCTGTCGAGGTAACCCATGGCCAAAGGCGCGCCCAGGGTCGGACCGAAGCCGCCACTGCAAACGGCGCCGATGATGTCGCCGGCTTCGTTGACGATTTCTGCGCCTTCACGCACGGGCGTGCGTTCCTGAGGCAGCAAACCGACGCGCTTGCGGCTGACGCCACCTTGTTGTTGTGCGAATACGGTTTCAGCGCCAGGGAAACCGCCGGCCCGCGCGCCATCGGCACGACGAGGCTTGGAGATGGCCCACAGCAGGCTTGCTTCGATCGGGGTGGTCTCGGTGTTCATGTCGTGGCCATAGAGGCACAGGCCGGCTTCCAGGCGCAGCGAATCGCGAGCGCCAAGGCCGATGGCCTCTACTTCGGGTTCAGCCAGCAGGGCGCGAGCCAGGGCTTCGGCGTTGGCGGCCGGTACCGAGATTTCGAAACCGTCTTCACCGGTGTAGCCCGAACGGCTGACAAAGCAGTCCACGCCCAGCAGTTTCACGCGGGCAAACTGCATGAAGGTCATCTTCGACACTTCCGGCGCCAGGCGGGCGAGCACGGTGACGGCGGCCGGGCCTTGCAGCGCCAGCAACGCGCGTTCTTCGAAAAGCGGCTCGATGGTGCACTGCTCGCCGATGTGCTTGCGCAGGTGCGCCAGGTCTTGATCCTTGCAGGCGGCGTTGACCACCAGGAACAGTTCGTCGTTACCGAGGTTGGCAACCATCAGGTCGTCGAGGATGCCACCGGTTTCGTTGGTGAACATTGCGTAGCGCTGCATGCCCACCGGCAGGTCGATGATGTCTACCGGCACCAGTGTTTCCAGGGCCTTGGCGGCGTTGGCGCCGGTCAGGCGGATCTGGCCCATGTGCGACACATCGAACAGCCCGGCCTGATCACGGGTGTGCTGGTGTTCTTTCATCACGCCGAGCGGGTATTGGACCGGCATGTCATAGCCGGCGAACGGCACCATGCGTGCGCCGAGTTCGATGTGCAGTGCGTGCAGCGGGGTTTTCAGCAATTGTTCGGTGGACATATTCAGCTCCTGAAAAAGTGTGCAATGCGCGTGAGCATCAGCACTCGATAATGTTGACCGCCAAACCGCCGCGGGCGGTTTCCTTGTATTTGCTTTTCATGTCGGCGCCGGTCTGGCGCATGGTGCGGATGACCTTGTCGAGGGAGACGAAGTGCTGACCGTCGCCGCGCAGGGCCATGCGGACCGCATTGATCGCCTTCACCGAACCCATGGCGTTGCGCTCGATGCAAGGCACTTGCACCAGCCCGCCAATCGGGTCGCAGGTCAGGCCGAGGTTGTGTTCCATGCCGATTTCAGCGGCGTTTTCCACTTGCTGCACGGTCCCGCCAAGGACCTCGCACAACGCGCCGGCCGCCATGGAGCAGGCCACGCCGACTTCGCCCTGACAGCCGACTTCGGCGCCGGAGATCGAGGCGTTTTCCTTGTAGAGAATGCCGATGGCTGCTGCCGTCAGCAGGAAGCGCACGACGCCGTCTTCGGTCGCACCGGGAATGAAGCGCATGTAGTAATGCAAAACCGCCGGAACGATCCCGGCTGCACCGTTTGTGGGTGCAGTCACGACGCGTCCGCCATTGGCGTTTTCTTCGTTGACCGCCAGGGCGTACAGGTTGACCCAGTCCAGCACCGACAGCGGGTCGCGCAACGACGATTCCGGGTTCTTGCACAATTGCCGATGCAATGCCGCCGCGCGACGTTTGACCTTCAATCCGCCGGGCAGAATGCCTTCGTTGCGGCAACCGGCATCGACGCAGTCCTGCATCACTTGCCAGATTTTCAGCAGGCCGGCGCGGGTTTCCGCTTCCGGGCGCCAAGCGCTTTCGTTGGTCAGCATCACCTGGCTGATGGACAGGCCATAGGTGGTGCAATGACTGAGCAAGTCCTTGGCACTTTTGAACGGGAAGGTCAGCGGCGTGGCGTCTTCGACGATGCGGTCGGCACCGGCGGCGTCTTCATCGACCACAAAACCACCGCCGACCGAGTAGTACTCGCGGCTGCGGATCTGCAGGCCGGCGGCGTCGAATGCGCGAAAGATCATGCCGTTGGGGTGATAGGGCAACGGCTTGCGGATCATTGCCAGGTGTTCTTTCTCGTTGAACGCAATGCTGTGTTCACCGAGCAGGTTCAAGCGACCGTTGCCGCGAATCTCTTGCAGGCGGGCGGCGACGGTTTCGGTATTCACGGTGTCCGGGTGTTCACCTTCCAGGCCGAGCAACACAGCCTTGTCGCTGCCGTGCCCCTTGCCGGTGGCGCCGAGCGAGCCGTAGAGCTCGACTTTGACGCAGGTGGTGGCGGCCAGCAGCCCTTCGCGGCGCAACCCTTCGGCGAAACGCGCGGCTGCGCGCATCGGGCCGACGGTGTGGGAGCTGGAGGGGCCGATGCCAATCTTGAACAGGTCGAACACGCTTAACGACATGGTTGTTCTCCGGTTTCTTGTTATAGGAATTCACGGAATCTGGGTGTTGCACGGACCCCTGTGGGAGCGGGCTTGCTCGCGAATGCGGTGAGTCAGGCAACATTGAGGGTGACTGATCCACCGCATTCGCGAGCAAGCCCGCTCCCACAAGGGGATATACGGTGTTCTTGACGGTGGGGGCAGGCGAACCCGCCCCACACTGGTTTAAGCGTAGCTTTCGATCGACGGGCAGGCGCACACCAGGTTGCGATCACCAAACACGTTGTCGACGCGACCGACCGGTGGCCAGTATTTGCCTTCGATCAACGATGCAACCGGATACACCGCTTGCTCACGGCTGTACGGATGCGTCCACTCGCCAACGATCTCTGCCGCGGTGTGCGGAGCGTTCTTCAGCGGGTTGTCTTCCTTGTCCAGCGTGCCGTTTTCCACCGCGCGGATTTCCTCGCGGATGCGGATCATCGCGTCGCAGAAACGGTCCAGTTCTTCCTTGGATTCGCTTTCGGTCGGCTCGATCATCAACGTGCCGGCGACCGGGAACGACATGGTCGGGGCGTGGAAGCCGAAGTCGATCAGGCGCTTGGCGACGTCATCAACGCTGATGCCGCTGCTGTCTTTCAACGGACGCAGGTCGAGGATGCATTCGTGCGCGACCAGGCCGTTGCTACCGGTGTACAGAACCGGGTAGTGCTCTTCGAGACGACGGGAGATGTAGTTGGCATTGAGGATCGCCAGCTGCGAAGCGCGTTTCAGGCCGGCGCCGCCCATCATCCGAATGTACATCCAGGTGATCGGCAGAATGCTCGCGCTGCCGAACGGTGCTGCGCAGACCGCGCCTTCCTTGCGTTCCATCTGGGCGTGGCCCGGCAGGAACGGGGTCAGGTGCGATTTCACGCCGATCGGGCCGACGCCCGGGCCGCCACCGCCGTGTGGAATGCAGAAGGTTTTGTGCAGGTTCAGGTGCGACACGTCGCCGCCGAACTTGCCCGGTGCGCAGAGGCCGACCATCGCGTTCATGTTGGCGCCGTCGATGTACACCTGGCCGCCGTTGTCATGAATGATGCCGCAGATTTCGCGGATGCCTTCTTCGAACACGCCGTGAGTCGACGGGTAGGTGATCATCAGCGCTGCGAGGTGTTCGCGGTGCTCGATGGCCTTGGCGCGCAGGTCTTCGATGTCGACGTTGCCGCGTGCGTCGCAAGCGGTCACAACCACACGCATGCCAGCCATGTTGGCGGTGGCCGGGTTGGTGCCGTGGGCGGACGACGGGATCAGGCAGATGTCGCGACGGTCTTCGCCACGGCTCTGGTGATAGGCGCGGATGGCCAGCAGGCCAGCGTATTCACCTTGCGAACCGGCGTTCGGTTGCAGCGAGATCGAGTCGTAACCGGTCGCGGCGCACAGCATCGCTTCCAGTTCGTCGGTCAGTTGCTGGTAGCCGGCGCTTTGCTCGGCCGGGGCGAACGGGTGCAGGGCACCGAATTCAGCCCAGGTCACCGGGATCATTTCGCTGGCAGCGTTGAGTTTCATGGTGCACGAACCCAGCGGGATCATGGTGCGGTCCAGCGCCAGGTCCTTGTCGGCCAGCTTGCGCAGGTAGCGCATCAGCTCGGTTTCCGAGTGATAGCGGTTGAACACCGGGTGGCTGAGGATCGGCGATTGACGCACCAGCGAATCCGGGATGGTGCTCTGTACCGAGGCAGCCAGCGCAGCGAAGTCCGGCAGGGTCTTGCCGTCGGCGAACAGCGCCCACAGGGTTTCGATGTCAGCCTGAGTGGTGGTTTCGTCCACCGAGAGGCCCAGACGCTGAGCATCGATGACGCGCAGGTTGATCTGCCGGGCGTGAGCCTTGTCGTGCAGCGCGGCGGTTTGCACGCCGGTGGCCAGGGTCAGGGTGTCGAAGAAGCTGGCTTGTTCGACGGTCAGGCCCAGTGCGTTCAAGCCTTTGGCCAGAATGGCGGTCAGGTGATGCACGCGGTTGGCGATCTGGGTCAGGCCTTTCGGACCGTGGTACACGGCGTACATGCTGGCGATGTTGGCCAACAGCACTTGGGCGGTGCAGATGTTGCTCGTGGCTTTCTCGCGACGGATGTGTTGCTCGCGGGTTTGCATGGCCAGGCGCAGGGCCGGCTTGCCGAAACGGTCCACCGAGACACCGACCAGACGGCCCGGCATGTCGCGCTTGAACGCGTCTTTGGTAGAGAAGTACGCCGCGTGCGGGCCACCGAAGCCCAGCGGAACGCCGAAACGCTGGGCGCTGCCGATGGCCACGTCGGCACCGAATTCGCCCGGCGGGGTCAGCACGGTCAGGGCCAACAGGTCAGCGGCCACAGCCACCAGTGCGTTGGCGGCGTGGAAACGCTCGGTCAGTTCGCGGTAATCGAATACGTCACCGTTGCTGGCCGGATATTGCAGCAGCGCGCCGAAGAACGGCGTCACGTCAGTCAGTTCGAGCTCGTCACCGACCACTACGTCGATACCCAACGGCTCGGCACGGGTGCGCAGTACGTCGAGTGTTTGCGGGTGGCAATGCACGGAAGCGAAGAAGGCGTGGCTGCCCTTGTTCTTGCTCAGGCGTTTGCAGAAGGTCATGGCTTCGGCAGCGGCGGTGGCTTCGTCGAGCAGGGACGCGTTGGCAATCGGCAGGCCGGTCAGGTCGCTGATCAGGGTCTGGAAGTTCAGCAGCGCTTCGAGACGGCCCTGGGAAATTTCTGGCTGGTACGGGGTGTAGGCGGTGTACCAGGCCGGGTTTTCCAGCAGGTTGCGCAGGATCGGTGACGGCGTGTGGGTGCCGTAGTAGCCCTGGCCAATGTAGGTCTTGAACAGTTGGTTCTTGCCAGCGATGGCTTTGATCGAGGCGAGGGCTTCAGCTTCGCTCAAACCGTCTTCCAGACCCAGCACGCTGGTGCCTTTGATGCTGTCCGGGATAACGCTGGCGCTCAGGGCTTCCAGCGAGTCGAAGCCGAGGCTGTTGAGCATGGCTTGCTCGTCGCCGGCACGCGGGCCGATGTGACGGGCGATGAATTCGTTGGCGGTGGTCAGATTGATAGTCATGTCGGTTGCTCCTCAGGCGTCGGCTTGGGCTTTGATCAGGCGGTCGTAGGCGTCCTGGTCCAGCAGTTTGGCGACGGCAGAGGCGTCGCTTGGCTGGAAGCGGAAGAACCAGCCTTCGCCCAGCGGATCTTCGTTGACCAGTTCAGGGCTGCTGTCGAGTGCCGGGTTGACTTCCAGCACTTCGCCGTCGAGTGGCATGTACACGCCGCTGGCGGCTTTTACCGATTCCACGGTGGCGGCTTCAGCGCCTTTGTCGTAGGACTGCAGCTCAGGCAGTTGTACGAAAACCACGTCGCCCAAGGCGTTCTGTGCGAAAGCGGTGATGCCGACAGTAACGCTGCCGTCAGCTTCGGTGCGCAGCCATTCGTGATCTTCAGTAAAACGCAAATCGCTCATGAGAACTCCTAAGGGGGCCAGACTCGTCTGGTGGACGCTATTGAATGCTTGGGCAAAAGAGCCCTGTTATGACGGACTACATAGCAAGAACACGGCCAATGTTGGTTTTATCTTTATTTATCAGTAGCTTGGTGTGTTTTTCGGGGCGGCGGAATTCGCCAGCTGTAGCGAAATCGATACGGACAAAGTCGGGGAAGAAAGCCGAGGTGGATCAAAGCCTTGCACAGCCGTGATCGGGGAGGGGTGTAGCGATATCGTTCCGCTGTAGCGCTTTCAGTACAGATGGAGGTCGTTTTTGAGTGGGGTCTTCAGCACACCACACCCTATGTGGGAGCGGGCTTGCTCGCGAAAGCGGTGGGTCAGTCACCCTCATTGCTGCCTGACACTACGCCTTCGCGAGCAAGCCCGCTCCCACATTGGTTTTGTGGTGTTTGTGGGTTGTGGTTCAACCCTAAGCTCAGGGCTTGTTGGGAATGCCGTACTTGCGCAGCCGATGGGCAATCGCCGTGTGGGACGTTTGCAGGCGGGTGGCCAGTTGGCGGGTGGAGGGGTAGCTGACGTAGAGTTTTTCCAGCAGGGTTTTCTCGAACGCTTCCATCGCCTGCTCCAGGCTGTCGACATCGCTGTCGCTCTGGCGTGCCACCGAGGTGCCGGCGATGTCGAGGTCGCCGATGTCGACCAGCGTGCTTTCGCAAATCGCCGCGGCGCGGAAAATCACGTTCTGCAATTGCCGCACGTTGCCCGGCCAGCGATTGCCCAGCAATGCCGGGTAGGTACCCGGCGCCAGGCGACAAACCGGGCGCTGGATTTGCGCGCAGGCTTGCTGCATGAAATAGCGGGCGAGCAACAGGATGTCTTGGCCACGTTCGCGCAGCGGCGGGACTTCAACGTTGAGGACGTTGAGGCGGTAAAACAGGTCTTCGCGGAAGCTGCCTTCGCTGACCATTTTTTCCAGGTCGCGGTGGGTCGCGCTGAGGATCCGCACATTGACCTTGACCTCACGATCACCGCCGACCCGGCGGAAGCTGCCGTCATTGAGAAAACGCAGCAGTTTCGCCTGCAAGTACGGCGACATCTCACCGATTTCATCGAGAAACACCGTGCCCTGGTTGGCCAGTTCCATCAGCCCCGGTTTGCCGCCCCGTTGCGCGCCGGTAAAGGCACCGGGGGCATAGCCGAACAGTTCACTTTCGGCGAGGTTCTCCGGCAATGCCGCGCAGTTCAACGCCAGAAATGGCGAACTGTGCCGGGCGCTGATGGCGTGGCAAGCCCGGGCGACCAACTCCTTGCCGGTGCCGGTTTCACCCTGAATCAGCAATGGCGCATCAAGAGCCGCGACCCGTTGGGCGCGCGCCTTGAGGGTGCGGATCACCGGCGACTCGCCGAGCAGTGCATCGAACCCCTCGGCGTGGTCATGGTGCAGCGCCGAAAGGCGTTCGCCGATGCGGTTGGGTTGATACAGGGTCAGCAGGGCACCCGCGTCGGTGATTGGCGTCGCGTCCAGCAGCAAGGTCTGGCCGTTGACCGTGATTTCCCGCAGCGGCAAGCGAAAGCCCTGTTCAAGAAGGGTGTCGAGCAGCGCCGGGTCGGCAAACAGATCAGCGATGCTTTCACCCGCCGGTTCGCGCCCGTACAACGCAATCAATGCCGGGTTGGCCAGCAGCACTTTGCCGGCACTGTCCAGGGCCAGTACCGGGTCGGTCATGGCGGCGAGCAAGGCGTCGAGTTGCAGGTGTCGGCGCTGGCCGGGAAGGATGTCGACCACCGTCACCGCTTGCACGCCACGCACGCTGAACAGCGCATCGCGCAGCTCTTCGAGGACTTCGGGGCTCAAGGTCGGGGCATCGATGTAAACGTTGGGCGGGACCATTTCCACCGCATCCAGATTGAGATTGCGCCCACCGAGCAGGGCCAGGACTTCCTGGGTAATGCCGACGCGGTCGATGAAGCTGACGTGGATACGCATGGGGCGGTTTTTGGTTCTGGAGTGCGGAGGGGCGCAAGTATGCCTTGGCGGGCGGGGAAGGTGAAATCCGGCTCAGGATTTCAGGGCCTACACCTATCCCTTGTAGGAGTGAGACCGGCTTGCCGGCGATAGCGGTGCATCAGTCGACATCCATGGTGAATATCAGTCCGCTATCGCGAGCAGGCTCACTCCTACAGGGGGGGCGTGGGTTATTCGAATTTCTCGAGGTCTACCGGGTCGCCGGATTTCATGTCGAGCTGCACGCGAATGTCTTCAAACATCAGATCGTAATGCTTGTGAACCGAACCAATCTGGCTGTGTGTCTTTGGAATGCCGTACTGCTCGGCAATTTTCGTCACGTTGCTGGCAAAGTTATAGGCCTCGACCTTGGGCAGGAAGAAGGTCTCTTTCATGTCCTTGCCCTGAATGCTGCCATGCATGGTGAATTGAATGCCTTTTTCCCCTTTGGGATTCTTGCTGACTTCATAGTCCAGGTGAATGTTGTAGCTGACATCATCGTCGGTCAGCGCGTGACGCTCGATGTGCAAGTGACCCGGTTCAAACTGTGCCATAGACGTCTCTCCCTACAAGTAAGTAATGCCAGGTTTCGCCGTGCTGATGCGCGTACCTGCCTTGCCCTGGACGATCGCTTCAATGTCCGAGAGTGAACCGATTACCGCGGTTTTTCCAGTGTGGCGGGCGAACTCGCAGGCGGCCTGAACCTTCGGTCCCATGGAGCCTGCGGCGAAGCCGAGTTTTTCCATTTCGTCCGGGTGAGCCTGGCCGATGGCTTTCTGGGTTGGCTTGCCGTAATCGATGAACGCGGCACTGACGTCGGTAGCGATCACCAGGATATCGGCTTCCAGTTGTTCGGCCAGCAGCGCCGAGCACAGGTCTTTATCGATCACCGCTTCAACGCCTTCCAGCTTGCCGGGGGCGGTGTACATGGTCGGGATGCCGCCACCGCCGGCGCAGATCACGATGCTGCCTTTTTCCAGCAGCCATTTGATCGGACGGATTTCGAAAATGCGTTTCGGTTTCGGGCTGGCCACCACACGACGATATTTGTCGCCGTCCGGGGCAATTGCCCAGCCTTTTTCGGCTGCGAGTTTTTCTGCTTCGGCCTTGGCGTACACCGGGCCGATCGGTTTGGTGGGGTTCTGGAACGCCGGGTCGTTTGCGTCGACTTCGACCTGGGTGAGCAGAGTGGCGAAGGGCACTTCGAAGTCCAGCAGGTTGCCCAGTTCCTGTTCGATGATGTAGCCGATCATGCCTTCGGTTTCGGCACCGAGCACGTCCAGCGGATAAGGCGACACCGAGGTGTAGGCCGCGGCTTGCAGCGACAACAGGCCGACCTGCGGGCCATTGCCGTGGGCGATCACCAGTTGGTTGCCGGCATGGATCTTGGCGATTTGTTCGGTGGCGATCCGGATGTTGGCGCGCTGGTTGTCCGCGGTCATGGGTTCACCACGGCGGAGCAGGGCGTTACCGCCCAGAGCTACGACGATACGCATAATGGCAATCCTTCCAATCAAAGAGGTTGCGAGCAACTCGGTATCCCTGTGAAACCCGGACCAATGTGGGAGCCGGGTGCGCCGTTAAAGGTCAGCCAGGGTCGACACCAGGATCGCCTTGATGGTGTGCATGCGGTTTTCCGCTTGCTCGAAGGCGATGCAGGCCGGCGACTCGAACACGTCATCGGTCACTTCGATGCCGTTCTTCAGGTTCGGGTACTGCTCGGCAATCTGCTTGCCGATCTTGGTGTCACTGTTGTGGAAGGCCGGCAGGCAGTGCATGAACTTGGTGCGTGGGTTGCCGGTGGCTTTCATCAGTTCGGCGTTGACCTGATACGGCAGCAGTTGCTGGATACGTTCAGCCCAGGCTTCGACCGGTTCGCCCATCGAAACCCAGACGTCGGTGTGGATGAAGTCCACGCCTTTGACCGCGGCTTTGGTGTCTTCGGTCAGGGTGATGCGCGCGCCACTTTCTTCCGCATATTTGTGGCAGCGCTCAACCAGATCATCCAGCGGCCACAGTGCTTTCGGCGCGCAGATACGCACGTCCATGCCCAGCTTGGCGCCGATCAGCAGCAGCGAGTTGCCCATGTTGTTGCGGGCGTCGCCCAGGTAGACGTAGCTGATCTCGTGGATCGGCTTGTCGGCGTGCTCACGCATGGTCAGCACGTCGGCGATCATTTGCGTCGGGTGGTATTCATCGGTCAGGCCGTTGAACACGGGCACGCCGGCAAACTTGGCCAGTTCCTCGACGATTTCCTGCTTGAAGCCACGGTACTCGATGGCGTCGTACATGCGGCCCAGCACGCGGGCGGTGTCCTTCATGCTTTCCTTGTGGCCGATCTGCGAAGAGTTCGGGTCGATATAGGTGACGTTGGCGCCCTGGTCATAAGCGGCGACTTCGAAGGCGCAACGGGTACGGGTCGAGGTTTTTTCGAAGATCAGCGCGATGTTGTTGCCTTTGAGGTGCTGCTGCTCGGTGCCGGTGTACTTGGCGCGCTTGAGGTCGCGGGACAGGTCGAGCAGATAACGCAATTCGCGAGGGGTGTGGTGTTCCAGGCTCAGCAAATTACGGTTGTGAATGTTGAAAGCCATGATGGATCTCCTTAGGTGTCGGTAATCCCCCTGGCCCTGCTTGCCTTCGGGTAGAAGGCAGCCGCGGCCAGGGCTCAATGATTAATAGTCGATAGGGTCGCGAATGATCGGGCAGGTCATGCAGTGGCCGCCCCCGCGTCCACGGCCCAGTTCGCCGGCGCTGATGGTGATGACCTCAATGCCCGCCTTGCGCAGCAAGGTATTGGTGTAGGTGTTGCGGTCGTAGCCGATGACTACGCCCGGCTCCACGGCCACCACGTTGTTGCCGTCGTCCCACTGTTCGCGTTCGGCAGCGAAGCTGTTGCCGCCGGTTTCGACGACCCGCAACGCTTTCAGGTTGAGGGCCTTGGCTACGGTGTCGAGGAACGTGCCGTCTTCGCGTCGGATGTCGATGCCGCCCGGTTTTTTCTCGTCCGGACGCAGGGTGAAGGCGACGATCTGGTTCACGACTTCAGGGAAAATGGTCACCAGGTCGCGGTCGCAGAAGCTGAACACGGTGTCCAGGTGCATCGCGGCGCGGGATTTCGGCAGGCCGGCGACGATGACTTTTTCCACGGCTTTGTTCTTGAACAGGTTGAGCGCCAGTTGGCCTATGGCCTGACGGGACGAACGTTCGCCCATGCCGATCAGCACCACACCGTTACCGATTGGCATCACGTCGCCGCCTTCAAGGGTGGAGCTGCCGTGATCCACGTCCGGGTCGCCGTACCAGATCTCGAATTCGGCGTTGGTGAACTGCGGGTGGAATTTATAGATGGCGGTGGTCAGCAGTGTTTCCTGACGGCGCGCCGGCCAGTACATCGGGTTCAGGGTCACGCCACCGTAGATCCAGCACGTGGTGTCGCGCGTGAACTGGGTGTTTGGCAGTGGCGGCAGAATGAAGCTGGAGTGGCCGAGGAAGTCGCGGAACATCTGGATGGTCTTGCCACCGAAGGTGTCCGGCAGGTCATCGGCGGAGACACCGCCAATCAGGAACTCGGCGATATGACGCGGCTCCAGGCTTTTCAGCCAGGATTTCACTTCGTTGATCAGGCCCAAACCCACCGAATCGGCGGTGACCTTGCGTTCCAGAATCCAGTCCAGCGCTTCGGGGATGGCGACGATGTCGGTCAGCAGGTTGTGCATTTCTACAACGTCGATCCCGCGTTCGCGCATCTTGGTGACGAAGTCGAAGTGGTCACGCTTGGCTTGGGCGACCCACAGCACATCATCAAACAGCAGTTCGTCACAGTTATTCGGGGTGAGCCGCTGGTGGGCCAGGCCGGGGGAACAAACCATGACTTTGCGCAGTTTGCCGGCTTCGGAATGCACGCCGTACTTAACTTTTTCCGTGGTCATTACAGTGATCCTCCAGATGACAAATTATTCAGGTGTTACAGGGTCAGGAAGCCGGAATACAGTCCATAGGCCGCCACCACGGCACCTATGATCACGGCTGCAAAAATCAGCTTCTCGACGTTGGTGAAAACAGGTTTGCCCAGTTCCCGCTTGGCCTTGGCGAACAGGATCACGCCGGGCGCATAGAGCAGGGCGGACAGCAGCAGGTATTTGGTGCCGCCGGCGTAGACCAGCCAGACCGCGTAGATCACCGCGATGGCGCCGATCAGCAGGTCCTTGGTGCGTTCGCCCGAATTGTTTTCGTAAGTCTCGCCGCGCACCGCCAGCAGCAGCGCGTAGGCCGCCGACCACAGGTAAGGCACCAGGATCATCGAGGTGGCGAGGTAGATCAGCGACAGGTAGGTACTGGCCGAAAACAGGGTGATGATCAGGAACAGCTGGACCATCGCGTTGGTCAGCCACAGGGCGTTGACCGGCACGTGGTTGGCGTTTTCCTTGCGCAGGAACTCCGGCATGGTGTGGTCCTTGGCGGCGGCGAACATGATCTCCGCACACAGCAGCACCCACGACAGCAAGGCCCCCAGCAGCGAGATGATCAGACCGACGCTGATCAGCACCGCGCCCCAGTCACCGACCACATGCTTGAGCACTGCCGCCATCGACGGGTTCTGCAGCTTGGCCAGTTCCGGTTGGGTCATGATCCCCAGGGACAACACGTTCACCAACACCAGGAACAGCAGTACGGTGATGAAACCGATGACGGTGGCTTTACCCACGTCGCTGCGTTTTTCCGCGCGGGCCGAGAAAATGCTCGCGCCCTCGATGCCGATGAACACCCAGACGGTGACCAGCATCATTTTGCGCACCTGATTCATCACGCTGCCCAGGTCCGGGTTTTTCAGGCCCCAGATGTCGGCGGTGAAGATGTCCAGTTTGAAGGCGAAAATCGCGATCAACACAAACAGCACCAGCGGCACGATCTTGGCGACCGTGGTCACCAGGTTGATGAATGCCGCTTCCTTGATCCCGCGCAACACGAGGAAATGCACACCCCAGAGCAACACCGATGCACCGATGATGGCTGCGACCGTATTACCCTCACCAAAAATCGGGAAAAAGTAACCGAGGGTGCTGAACAACAGCACGAAGTAGCCGACGTTGCCCAGCCAGGCACTGATCCAGTACCCCCAGGCGGAAGAGAAACCCATGTAGTCGCCGAAACCGGCTTTGGCGTAGGCGTACACCCCGCCATCCAGATCAGGCTTGCGGTTGGCCAGGGTTTGAAAGACGAAGGCCAGCGTGAGCATGCCGACGGCGGTAATGGCCCAACCAATCAGGACCGCGCCAACGTCGGCACTGGCGGCCATGTTTTGTGGCAAAGAGAAGATCCCGCCACCAATCATTGAGCCGACTACCAGTGCAACCAATGCGCCGAGTTTCAGTTTTCCGGGGGATTCAGACATCGCATGACTCCAGTGCAGGAGAAGAGAGACAACAGAGTAGTTCTGTTAGCTGTTCGAACATCTGACTTAGATCAGTGCATTGGCACATTCCATTGTTAATTAAAGACTTTTGGATGCTACTTCGGCCACACACGGACTGCCGCAGAAGCCTAGTCCAGACCGCTCGCTCAGAGCTATCCGAAATAAGAGAGCTTGGCTGGCGATCTTTAAATTAGTTCGTTTTGGCGTTTCCGCAAATATTTGGTACGCGTTTCCAGTGCAGAATTCATTTATTAGGATTAATCCAACAATTCGCTCTTTGCCCTGATGCACATAGAATGATCGGTTATAAATAAATGGTCCCGAAATGGCGTTTTCTAATAAACGTTATTACGCTGTACCTATTTAGTTAAGCCAACCCTGTGAAGGTTGCAAAAACATGACAGCCCCCGGCCGACTGTGGAAAAGAATGGAGATGCAGGAATGTCACAACCCACGCAAAAGCTACGCTTGAGCGCACTGATCGCCTTGGTGGTGGGGTCGATGATTGGCGGCGGGATTTTCTCGCTGCCGCAGAACATGGCGGCGCGGGCCGATGCGGGAGCGGTGCTGATCGGCTGGGCCATCACGGCTGTCGGCATGCTGACCCTGGCGTTCGTCTTCCAGACCCTGGCCAATCGCAAACCCGAACTGGACTCCGGGGTGTACGCCTACGCCAAGGCGGGATTCGGTGACTACATGGGATTCTCGTCGGCCTGGGGATACTGGATCAGTGCCTGGCTCGGCAACGTCGGTTATTTCGTGTTGCTGTTCAGCACCCTCGGTTATTTCTTTCCGGTCTTTGGCCAGGGCAACACGCCGATTGCCATCGGCTGCGCTTCGGTGCTGCTGTGGGCCGTGCATTTTCTGGTGATGCGCGGGATCAAGGAGGCGGCGTTCATCAACCAGGTGACCACCGTGGCCAAGATCGTGCCGCTGATCATGTTCATCGTCATCGCCGCCGTCGCCTTCAAGGCCGACATTTTTACCCGGGACATCTGGGGCCGTAGCAACCCGAGTTTCGGCGGGGTGGTGGACCAGGTGCGCAATATGATGCTGGTGACGGTGTTCGTGTTTATCGGCATTGAGGGTGCCAGTGTGTATTCGGCGCGTGCGGAGAAACGCTCGGACGTGGGCCGGGCGACGGTCATCGGTTTTCTCGGGGTGCTGGCGTTGTTGGTGCTGGTGAACGTGTTGTCGCTGGGCATCATGAGTCAGCCGGAACTGGCCAACTTGCAGAACCCGTCACTGGCAGCGGTGCTGGAACACATCGTCGGGCCCTGGGGCGCGTTGCTGATCAGTGTCGGCCTGGCGATTTCGCTGCTGGGGGCGTTGCTGTCCTGGGCGCTGCTGTGTGCCGAGATCCTGTTCGCCACGGCCAAGGACAAGACCATGCCGGCCTTCCTGAAAAAGGAAAACGCCAACCATGTGCCGGTCAACGCGCTGTGGCTGACCAACGTGATGATCCAGCTCTTCCTGCTGATCACCCTGTTTTCCGCCGGCACGTACACCAGCCTGATCTACCTCGCATCCTCAATGATTCTGGTGCCTTACCTGTGGTCGGCAGCGTATGCGGTGTTGTTGAGCGGGCGCGGCGAAACCTACGAGCACGCCAGCGCCGAGCGCACCAAGGATCTGATGATCGGCGGGATCGCGCTGGGGTATGCGGTGTGGTTGCTGTATGCCGGCGGGGTCAAATACCTGCTGCTTTCGGCGCTGTTGTATGCACCGGGGGTGATTCTGTTTGCCAAGGCCAAGCATGAGCAGGGCGAGCCGCTGTTCACTCATATAGAGAAGGGCATTTTTACCGGTGTCCTGATCGGTGCCGGGTTGGCCGCTTATGGGTTGTACAGCGGCTTGCTGTCGTTGTGAGGGTGTTGCTGGCGTATCGACCGCCGTATGACTGGTCGGCGATGTTGCAGTTCTTGTCGGCGCGGGCGGTGGCCGGTATGGAAGTCGTGGCCGACGGGGTTTACTCGCGCAGCATCGGGTTGAACGGTGTTCACGGCACGTTTTCGATCGGGCCGGTGGGCGGTGATGCGCTTGAGCTGACGCTGGATTTTCCGGACGCGTCAGCAGTGCCGGAGATCGTGGCGCGGGTGCGGCGGATGTTTGATCTGGATGCGGATTTGCCGTCGATTCACCGGCAGTTGAAGCGGGACCCATTGATGGAACGCTTGATTGCCGAGCGTCCGGGCTTACGCGTGCCGGGGGCCTGGAATGGGCTGGAACTGGCGATTCGCGCCGTGCTGGGGCAGCAGATTACCGTGGGTGTGGCGATCCGGTTGGCGGGTAAGTTGGTGGCGCAGTATGGGGCGCCGTTGCTGTCGCCGCGGGCGGGTTTGAGCCATGTGTTTCCTGAGCCGACGGTGTTGGCGCAGGCGGATCTGGCGACGTTGGGCATGCCGAAAAGTCGGGGGCGGACGTTGTCGGGTGTGGCTCAGGCGCTGCTGGATGATTCGCTGTTGTTTGCGCCGGGGCGAGAGGGCGGTGTGGCGCGGTTGTTGGCGTTGCACGGGATTGGTGACTGGACGGCGCAGTACATTGCCTTGCGCCAGTTGCGCGAGCCGGATGCGTTTCCGTCCGGGGATGTGGGGTTGATCAAGGCGTTGGCGGCGCTTGAGGGCGGGCCGGTGACGGCGCGGGAATTGCTGTTGCGCGCCGAGGCGTGGCGACCTTGTCGAGGGTATGCGGCGCAGTTGCTTTGGACATCGTTGAGCCGGATGGACTGAGCTGATCCGGGCTTTGTGGTGAATACTCGGACCCCTTCGCGAGCAAGCCCGCTCCCACATTAAATTGATGTCGTTCGCAGATTTTGTGAGCAACACAGTTCTAATGTGGGAGCGGGCTTGCTCGCGAAGGCGATCTGACAGTCACCACCACTGCGCGCGATGGGAACCCAATTCAGTGGCCGGCAGTGCCCACTGCAAGGGAGTACCGCTGATTTTCAGCGGCACATGCAGCCGATGCGCCGGGCCCCAAGGTGTCTGCTCAACCACCAGCCCCTGATCCTTTTCATCCTCTGCCTGCAACGCCTCAGCTGTTCCCGGGCCATTTTCAATCAGCAACTTTGCCGTACGTGCCAACGAAAGCCGCGCCGAACCCCCACGCCCCAACAACCTGATCGCCGCAGCCGCCATCAAATATCCGGTCGCGTGATCGAGTGCCTGCACCGGCAACGGCGTCGGTTTGTCGGCGTTCTTCCACTGCATCCCGGCCTCGGCAATCCCGCTGCTCATCTGCACCAGGCTGTCGAAACCGCGGCGGTTCTGCCACGGTCCGCTCCAGCCGTACGCATTGAGGCTGACATCGATCAGGCCCGGCGCGAGTCTGCGGCGTTCGGCAGCTCCGTAACCCATGCGTTCCAGAGCATCGGCGCGGTAGCCGTGCAGGAGGATGTCGGCGTCCTTGAGCAGCGTTTCGAACACCGCGCGATCATCGCTGTTGTGCAGGTCCAGGCGGGCGCAGCGTTTGCCCAGGGTGACTTCGGGCACGACGCCGGGTTCGTTCCAGGTCGGTGGGTCGATACGCAGTACATCCGCTCCGAGACCGGCGAGAAAACGGCTGGCGACGGGGCCGGCCAGGACGCGGGTCAAGTCCAGCACCTTGAGCCCGGCCAGTGGCTGAGCGATGGAGCCTTGCCACGGTTTCATCGGTTGATCTGTGTCGCCGCTGAACTGAATCAACGGCTCGGCGTTCACGGCCAGACCTTGCGGATGTTGCTGCCATTGCGCCCAGGTGCGCATCTCGGCGGCGCACCCTCCGGCGTCGACGACGGCCTGTTCCAGATCACTGTTGACCCATTGCGCCACGTTGCTCGCCATCGCCGCGCGGTCGGTACAAGTGCCAAGCACGCTTTCAACCGCAGCGCGGTGATGGGGCGCGTTGGTGTGCAGGCGGATCCAGCCGTCCTTCGTCGCGTAGTCACCGGCAATCGGGTCCCACAGTGGCGGAACGCTCCAGCCGATGGGGCGGATCGAGGTGGCGAACCAGAAAGACGCGAGGCGGCGGTCGACTTCGACACCGGGCAAGCGGTCGGTGTGTTGCAGCAATAACTCGCTGACCGCCTGCCCGGCCGCGGCGATGCTGGCGCAGGCGAGGTCGGTCACGGCAAACGCCGAGGGCAGGGCACCGCTCGACGTGAAGAGGATTGGGGTGTGGGGCAAGCCGAGTGCGGTTTGAATGGACGTGAGTAGATCAGTCATCGAAGGCCCTCCGGAACGAGAGCCCGATCATAGTTCAAAAAACTGGCTGGCCGGATGAAACGATGATGTCTGCCTCGACACTGCCCCCTTGTAGGAGTGAGCCTGCTCGCGATAGCGGTCTAACATTCAACAACTAGGTCGACTGACACTCCGTCATCGCGAGCAGGCTCGCTCCCACAGGGGATAGGCGGTGATTTCTAGACCCGGAACTGGTCCATCAATTTCATCTGGTGGGTGGTCAGCGAGTTGAGCTGGCTGCTGATCTGCGCGGATTCGGTGGCCTGGCCAGTCAGGGTTTCGGTGACGGTGCGGATCGCCGAGACGTTGCGGTTGACCTCTTCGGCCACCGCGCTTTGCTGTTCGGCGGCGCTGGCGATTTGCAGGTTCATGTCGCTGATCACCGTCACTGCGTCACTGATTTTGCCCAAGGCCTGCACCGCTTGCTGGATCTGCCCGGCGTTGTTGTGGGCTTGGGTCTGGCTCGAATGCATGGTGGCGACCACGCCGCGCGTGCCGCTCTGGATGCGTTCGATTACCTGGCGAATTTCTTCCACCGAGTCCTGGGTGCGTTTGGCCAGGTTGCGTACTTCATCGGCGACCACCGCAAAACCGCGTCCGCTCTCGCCGGCACGCGCCGCTTCAATCGCGGCGTTAAGCGCCAGCAGGTTGGTCTGCTCGGCGATGCTGCGGATCACTTCCAGTACCGAACCGATCTGCTCGCTGTTGACCGCCAGCGCTTCGACTTCGGTCACGGCTTTGCTGACTTCGTCGGCCAGTTGATTGATGTCGCGGGTGCTGCGCTCGATGATCTGCATGCCATCGCGGGCCGACTGGTCAGCCCCTTTGGCGGCGTTGGCCGCGTTCGAGGCGCTATTGGCCACGTCGTGGGCGGTGGCGCTCATTTCGTTGGACGCGGTGGCGACCTGGTCGATTTCGCGGAACTGCACCTGCATGCCTTCGCTGGTCTGACGGGCGATTTCCGAAGACTGGTCGGCGGTGCCGCGGGCGTCGGTGATGCTTTGCTTGATCTGCGCGATGGTCGGTTGCAGCTTGTCGAGGAAGCGGTTGAACCAGCTGACCAGTTCGCCCAATTCGTCTTTCTTGTTGTAGTGCAAACGCTGGGTCAGGTCGCCGTCGCCGCTGGCAATCGCCTTGAGCATCTCGGCCACGCTGTTGATCGGCCGGGTCACGCCCGAGGCGGTGAGCCAGGTCAGCAGCAAACCTACCAGGCCGGCGACAACAGCCACCAGCACCGCTTTGATCGTGCCGCTTTGCTGGGCGTCATCGAGCACCGCTTGCAGTTTCACCGAATCGGCCAGCAATACTTGTTTAGGCAGGTCGATCACCACGGCCCAGGCCTTCGAATCGGTAATCGGACTGACTGGGTACACCGCGCGAATCAGGTCGCCTTGCTGCAAAACCTTCGGCGCACCACTACTGAGCAATTGCAGGATGTCTTTGCCGTCCGCGCCGAGGGTTTCGCCGATAGGCTTGCCGACTTTACCGGCGTCGACACTGTAGGCTGCCAGCACGCCGGTGCCGGAGACGATCAGCATGTGCCCGGCGCTGTTGAACAGTTCACGCTGGGAATCGACCGCCGCCGCTTGCAGCGCATCGAGGGCAATGTCGATACCGACCACGCCGATGGATTTGCCATCCACCAGCAGCGGCACGGAAATGGTGGTCATCAACACTTCTGTTTTATTAGCGCCGACGGTATCGGCGTAGGGGTCGAGCAGGCAGGTACGCTTGCTGTCGCGCGGGCAGGTGTACCAGACGTTGTAGGGCGTGCCGCTGAGGTTCAGGGTGGTTTTGGTCATGTCCTCTTCGACCATGACGGTGTTGAGCGTCTCGCCCCCTGCGCGGCTCCAATACGTGGCGAAACGCCCGGCTTCGTTGGACTGGCGCACCGCATCATTGACGAACTCGCTGTCCTTGCCATCCAGCCCGTTGGGCTCGAACGCCAGCCAGACGCCCAACACTTTCCCATTGCGCTCGAACGCGGTCTTGATGCTCTGGTTCAACTCTTCACGCAGGGCGCCGGCCTCCAGTGAACGCTTGGCGGCCATGGTGCGCATGTCCTTGATCTGGTCCGCCAGCGCGGTCACCACCGTCAGGGTTTCGCCGAAGGTCTTCTGCACCCGCACGGCCTGTTCAGCCGCCTTGGCTTGCAGCAGATCCTGCACACTGTCGGTGAGCATCTTGCTGCTGGAGGCGCTGACCAGATCATCGTTCTGATTGGTCTGGTAAATGTTCATGCCGACGATCAGGGCGACCACGCCGAGCAGACACAGGCCGGACAGCAAAACGATTTTCAGACGGATAGAGAGAGAGTCGAACATAGGGCGAACTCACAAATGGATGAGGTGTTGGCAAGGAGTCGAGGTCGACTCGCTACGCCAAATCCATTCAGCGCCATGCAATGCACATCGGCGCCATGTGACGGTTGCATGAACCTACGCCGACGAACGGTAGCAGGTGAACGTTTGCGCAGGAAAAAGCCCTGAAATGGCCGGGAATTCAGGACATTCTCGGCAGAGATTCCGGCCGGATTCAGTTTGGGGGACCAGGCTTGATCGGGATGGTCCAGGCACACGCGGACCCTTGTAGGAGTGAGCCTGCTCGCGATAGCGGTGTATCAGCAAACTTCAATGTCGACTGACACGGCCTCATCGCGAGCAGGCTCACTCCTACACAGGGGATCTCCACAGGGATTTCGATTACTCGGCGTTGCAGAGCGCCAGGCAGTTATCGAGCATGCGGTTGGAGAAGCCCCATTCGTTGTCGTACCAGGCCAGCACCTTCAGCAGTTTGCCGCTGGATTTGGTGTGGTTGGCGTCGAAAATCGACGACAGCGGGTTGTGGTTGAAGTCGCTGGAAACCAGCGGCAGGGTGTTGTACCCGAGAATTTTCGAATGCTGGCTGGCTTCTTTCAGCAGCGCGTTCACCTCCTCGGCCGACGCTTCGCGTTTCAGCTGAACGGTCAGGTCCACCAGTGACACGTTGATCACCGGTACGCGCACGGCCATGCCGGTCAGTTTGCCTGCCAGTTCCGGCAGCACCAGGCCAACGGCTTCAGCGGCACCAGTCTTGCTCGGGATCATGTTCTGCGTGGCGGAACGGGCGCGGTACGGGTCGGTATGGTAGACGTCGGTCAGGTTCTGGTCGTTGGTGTAGGCGTGGATCGTGGTCATCAGACCGCTTTCGATCCCCAGTTCTCGGTGCAGCACTTGGGCGACCGGCGCCAGGCAGTTGGTGGTGCACGACGCGTTGGAAATGATCTGGTGGTGCTGGCGCAAAATGTCGTGGTTAACCCCGTACACCACGGTGGCGTCGGCGCCTTTGGCCGGTGCCGAGATGATGACTTTGCGTGCGCCGGCCGTAATATGCGCGGCGGCTTTGGCGCGGTCGGTGAACAGACCGGTGCATTCGAATACCACATCAATTTTTTCCGCAGCCCAGGGCAGCTCGGCCGGGTTGCGAATGGCGCTGACCGCAATCCGGTCGCCGTTGACCGTCAGGCTCTCCTGATCGTGCTGGACATCGGCGTCGAACGTGCCGTGAACAGTGTCGTACTTGAGCAGATGAGCGTTGATTGCGCTGTCTCCCAAATCGTTGATGGCCACGATCTGCAGATCCTGGCGATAGCCTTGGGTATACAGTGCTCGCAGGACGTTGCGGCCAATCCGGCCAAAACCATTGATTGCGATTCGAAGAGTCATTTACAGCGCCGCCGTCGTTTTGTTGTTGGAATTACAAGATTATTCGCATAAAAATAGAAAACAAGCCTTTTTAATGGCAATATTTTGTTCAATCTACAACGAGTGACCTGAATCAACTGGTCCGACCGATCAAGAAAAGCCGTTTGTCATCCCAATCACAACGGTCCTTGTTCAGCATAGACAATCAGGTCGCCACATCCGTTAGCCTGGAGTTCTACACATGCATCCCCGCGTCCTTGAGGTCACTGAACGGCTTATCGCCCGTAGCCGCGCCACGCGTGAGGCCTACCTTGCACTGATTCGCGGTGCGGCCAGCGACGGTCCGATGCGCGGCAAGCTGCAATGCGCCAACTTCGCCCACGGCGTGGCGGGTTGCGGCACCGAAGACAAGAACAGCCTGCGGATGATGAACTCCGCCAACATCGCCATAGTTTCGTCATATAACGACATGCTCTCGGCGCACCAGCCGTACGAAGTCTTTCCGGAACAGATCAAACGAGCGCTGCGCGAGATCGGTTCGGTCGGCCAGTTCGCCGGCGGCACCCCGGCCATGTGCGATGGCGTGACCCAGGGTGAGCCAGGCATGGAGCTGAGCCTGCCGAGCCGCGAAGTGATCGCGATGTCCACCGCCGTGGCGTTGTCCCACAATATGTTTGACGGCGCCCTGATGCTTGGCATCTGCGACAAGATCGTGCCGGGCTTGATGATGGGCGCGTTGCGTTTCGGTCATCTGCCGACGATTTTTGTGCCGGGCGGGCCGATGGTCTCGGGCATTTCCAACAAGCAGAAAGCCGATGTGCGCCAGCGCTACGCCGAAGGCAAGGCCAGTCGCGAAGAGCTGCTGGAGTCGGAAATGAATTCCTACCACAGCCCTGGCACCTGCACGTTCTACGGCACCGCCAACACCAATCAGTTGCTGATGGAAGTCATGGGCCTGCACTTGCCGGGCGCGTCCTTCGTCAATCCGAACACGCCGTTGCGCGATGCCCTGACCCGCGAAGCGGCGCATCAGGTCACCCGCTTGACCAAACAGAACGGCGACTTCATGCCGATTGGCGAAATCGTCGACGAGCGTTCGCTGGTCAACTCCATCGTGGCCCTGCACGCCACCGGCGGCTCGACCAACCACACGCTGCACATGCCGGCCATCGCCATGGCGGCAGGCATCCAGTTGACCTGGCAGGACATGGCCGACCTCTCCGAAGTCGTGCCGACCCTGAGCCACGTCTACCCGAACGGCAAAGCCGACATCAACCACTTCCAGGCAGCGGGCGGCATGTCGTTCCTGATCCGCGAACTGCTGGACGCCGGGCTGCTCCACGAAAACGTCAACACCGTGCTCGGCCACGGCCTGCGCCGTTACACCATGGAACCGTTCCTCGATAACGGCGAACTGGTCTGGCGCGAAGGCGTGACCGACAGCCTTGACGAAAGCATCCTGCGCCCGGTTGCTCGTGCGTTCTCGCCAGAGGGCGGTTTGCGCGTGATGGAAGGCAACCTCGGTCGCGGTGTGATGAAAGTCTCGGCCGTGGCGCTGGAAAACCAGATCGTCGAAGCACCGGCCATGGTGTTCCAGGATCAGCAGGATCTGGCAGACGCCTTCAAGGCCGGTCTGCTGGAGAAGGATTTTGTCGCGGTGATGCGCTTCCAGGGCCCCCGTTCCAACGGCATGCCGGAACTGCACAAGATGACGCCGTTCCTCGGTGTGCTGCAGGATCGCGGCTTCAAAGTGGCGTTGGTCACGGACGGACGCATGTCCGGCGCCTCGGGGAAAATCCCGGCGGCGATTCACGTCAGCCCCGAAGCGTATGTCGGTGGCGCTTTGGCGCGGGTGCAAGAGGGCGATATCATCCGCGTCGATGGCGTCAAAGGCACCCTGGAGCTTAAGGTGGACGCCGACGAATTCGCGGCGCGCGAACCTGCCAAGGGCCTGTTGGGCAATAACATTGGCAGCGGACGCGAGCTGTTTGGTTTCATGCGCATGGCCTTCAGCTCCGCAGAGCAGGGCGCCAGCGCCTTTACTTCTGCCCTGGAGACGCTTAATTGAAACTGGCTTTGGTCGGTGACATCGGTGGGACCAACGCTCGTTTCGCGTTGTGGAAAAACCAGCAATTGGAAAGCGTTCAGGTGCTGGCGACGGCCGACCACGCCAGCCCGGAAGAGGCGATTGCCCTCTACCTGAGCGGGCTCGGTCTGGCGTCGGGTTCGATCGGCTCGGTGTGCCTGTCGGTGGCCGGCCCGGTGAGTGGCGATGAATTCAAGTTCACCAACAATCACTGGCGCCTGAGCCGCAAGGGTTTCTGCAAGACCTTGCAGGTCGAGCAACTGTTGCTGGTCAACGACTTCTCGGCGATGGCGCTGGGCATGACCCGTTTGCAGCCGGGCGAATTTCGGGTGGTCTGCGAAGGCACCCCGGAACCGTTGCGGCCGGCGGTGGTGATTGGTCCAGGCACGGGCTTGGGCGTCGGCACCTTGCTGGACCTTGGCGAAGGGCGTTTTGCCGCGTTGCCGGGGGAGGGCGGTCACGTCGATTTGCCGCTGAGCAGCCCGCGGGAAACGCAGCTGTGGCAGCACATCTTCAATGAGATCGGGCATGTCAGCGCTGAAACCGCGTTGAGCGGCGGCGGCTTGCCACGGGTTTACCGGGCGATTTGTGCGGTGGACGGTCACACGCCGGTGCTCGAAACACCGGAAGCGATCACCGCTGCCGGGCTCGCGGGCGACCCGATTGCCCTGGAAGTGCTGGAACAGTTCTGCTGCTGGCTCGGCCGCGTGGCCGGCAACAACGTGCTGACCACCGGTGGGCGCGGCGGCGTGTACATCGTCGGTGGGGTGATCCCGCGCTTTGCCGATTTCTTCCTCGAAAGTGGTTTTGCCCGGTGCTTCGCCGACAAGGGCTGCATGAGCGATTACTTCAAGGGCATCCCGGTGTGGCTGGTGACCGCGCCGTATTCCGGCCTGATGGGCGCGGGCGTGGCGCTGGAGCAATCCAACCCGACTTGAAATGCAATCAAAATGTGGGAGCGGGCTTGCTCGCGAAAGCGGTTTTACATTCAACACATTCGTTGACTGACACTCCGCTTTCGCGAGCAAGCCCGCTCCCACAGTAGTGTTGTAGTGTTTGTAAAAATGGTGCATCAGGCATAATCCGCCCAATTCAAACAACAAGGACGCCGCCCCGTGAGCTCAGTCAACAAGTCGATTTTGTTGGTCGATGACGATCAAGAGATACGCGAGTTGCTGGATACCTACCTGACTCGCGCCGGTTTCCAGGTTCGTACCACGCCCGATGGCGCCGGTTTTCGCCAGGCTTTGAACGAGGCGCCGAGCGATCTGGTGATCCTCGACGTGATGCTCCCCGACGAAGACGGCTTCAGCCTCTGCCGCTGGGTTCGCCAGCATCCCCGTCAGGCGCAAGTGCCCATCATCATGCTCACCGCCAGTTCCGACGAGGCCGACCGCGTTATCGGCCTGGAGCTCGGCGCCGATGATTACCTCGGCAAACCCTTCAGCCCACGAGAATTGCAGGCGCGCATCAAAGCCCTGTTGCGCCGCGCGCAATTTGGCCAGGAGCGTAATGGCGGTGAAGTGCTGGCGTTCGACGAGTGGCGCCTGGACATGGTCAGCCATCGGCTGTTCCACACCGATGGCGAAGAAGTGATTCTGTCCGGTGCCGACTTCGCGCTGCTGAAACTGTTCCTCGATCACCCGCAGGAAATCCTCGACCGCGATACCATCGGCAACGCCACCCGGGGGCGCGACCTGATGCCGCTGGACCGCATCGTCGACATGGCGGTCAGCCGCTTGCGTCAACGTCTGCGTGACACGGAAAAACCGCCACGACTGATCCGCACCGTGCGCGGCAGCGGCTACCAATTGGCAGCCAATGTGGTTGCCAGCAATGGCCACTGAGTTTCTCAACAAACTTGCCGCCCGCGTGCCGGTGCCCCGTTCGCTGCTCGGGCGGATGTTGCTGCTGACGTTGCTGGCGGTGCTGTTTGCGCAGACGTTGTCGAGCGTGATCTGGGTCTCGCAATTGCGTGCCACGCAGCTTGAAGGGCTGGTCACTGCCGCCCGCAGCCTGGCGCATTCGATGACGGCCAGCGTCAGTTACTTCCGCTCGTTGCCCGTCGCTTTCCGGCCGTTGGTACTGGATCAGTTGCGCAGCATGGGTGGCACCCGTTTCGTGGTGACACTCAACGACAAACCCTTGGGCATGGAAGTGCTGCCGATCACCCCACGCAAGGAAGCCGTGCTCAAAGCCGTGGACCAGGTGCTGCGCGAATCCCTCGGCCATGACACGGATATCTCGGTGACTTTCGTCAGTCCTGAAGACCTGCGGATCTTCAACAGCGGGTTGAAACTCGATGAGTTGCCGCGCTCATGGGCCCATTACGCGTTGACGCTGGAGCCGGTCAACCCACCCGTGCTGGTCACGCAAATCCAGATGGCGCCGGGGGAATGGCTGTACATCGCGTCATTGCTGCCCGAGCCCTACACCAGTCTTGAAGAGCAAGGCCTGCCGGCGCAACAGGTCTGGTTCATCGTCCTCACCAGCAGCTTTTTGCTGTTGTTCATCGGCTTGCTGGTGCACTGGCAAAGTCGCCCGCTCAAGCGCCTGGCGCGGGCCGCGCGCGACATGTCGCTGGGGGCTGATGTGCAACCGGTGGCCGAGGGCGGTGGCAGCGAAGTGGTCGAAGTGGGGCGCGCGTTTAACGCCATGCGCGAACGCATCAGCCGTTACCTGACGGAGCGTAGCCAGTTGTTCAGCGCGATTTCCCACGACCTGCGCACGCCCATCACCCGTTTGCGCCTGCGCGTGGAATTGCTGGAAGACGAGAAGCTGCAAGCCAAGTTCGGGCGTGACCTGGATGAGTTGGAGTTGCTGGTCAAAGGCGCGCTGCAATGCGTGAAAGACACCGACATCCACGAAAACATCGAACCGGTGGACCTCAATCACGTGCTCGATTGCCTGGTGGAACCGTACCTGGCGCCTAACGGCAATGGTCGCGTGACCCAACAGGGTCGGGCGCTGGCGGCGTATCCGGGGAAACCGCTGGCGCTTAAACGCTGCATTGGCAACCTGATCGACAACGCCCTGAAATACGGACAAAACGCGCATTTGCACATCGATGACGATGAGAGCGCGTTCATCCTGCATGTCGATGACGAAGGGCCGGGCGTGCCGGAGCAACGGCTGGAGCAGGTGTTCGAACCGCACTTCCGTCTGGCCGGGCAGCAGCAGGGTTATGGGCTGGGGTTGGGGATTGCGCGCAACATTGCGCATAGCCATGGCGGGGAGGTCAGCCTGCAAAACCTGCGTGAGGGTGGGTTGCGGGTGACGTTGCAGTTGCCGCGCAGTGTTGACTAGATAGACCGCGTTATCGTTCTTCGCGAGCAGGCTCGCTCCCACAGGGGATTTGTGCACACCGCAAACCAATGTGGGAGCGAGCCTGCTCGCGAAGGCGTCAGACCATTAAACAAATATCTCCGGCCAAATGTCACAAACCAGTGACATAACTCGCCCCCTTCGTTACAAGCCCGCCCCCGCCCGTTGTTTAGACTGCCCTCAGTCAAAACAACAAAAAAGGCACCCCATGGACACCTTCCAACCGGTCTTCAGCAGTTGGCTGAACGCGCCTGCCCATCAGCAATGGCTCGCCGCCGAAGGCCTGCGCCTGCTGGCATTCGCCAAGGCTTCAAAGCTCCCTGAAGGCTTCGGCAATCTCGACGAAAAAGGCCACCTCCCGGCCAACGCCCGCGCTGAAACCATGAACACCGCGCGCATGACGCACAGCTTCGCCATGGCGCATATTCAGGGCTTGCCGGGGTTTGCCGAGTGGGTGGATCACGGTGTCCAGGCCCTCAGCGGCCCGTTGCGCGATGCCGAACATGGCGGCTGGTTTGCCGTCGCTCACGCGCTCGATGGCAACACCGGCAAGGCCGCTTATCTGCATGCCTTCGTGGCCCTGGCCGCCAGTTCTGCGGTGGTCGCGCAACGTCCCGGCGCACACGCCTTGCTCGATGATGCGATCAACATCATCGACACGCATTTCTGGAGCGAGGAGGAGGGCGCCATGCGCGAATCCTTCAACCGCGACTGGAGCGAAGAAGAAGCTTACCGCGGCGCCAACAGCAACATGCACGCCACCGAAGCCTTCCTCGCGCTGGCCGATGTCACCGAAGAAAGCCGTTGGCTATGCCGTGCGCAGCGCATTGTCGAGCGAGTGATCCACGGTCATGCCGCCGCCAACGATTACCTGGTGGTCGAGCATTTCGACCGCCAGTGGCAGCCGTTACGGGAATACAACCACGACAACCCGGCCGACGGTTTCCGCCCCTACGGCACCACCCCGGGCCACGGTTTTGAATGGGCGCGCCTGCTGCTGCACCTCGAAGCGGCGCGGGTTCAGGCTGGCATGCTCACGCCGGGCTGGCTGGCCACCGACGCGCAAAAACTTTTCGACCACAACTGCCGTCACGGCTGGAACATCGACGGGCTGCCCGGGATTGTCTACACCCTCGACTGGGACAATCGCGCGGTGGTTCGCCATCGCCTGCACTGGACTCATTGCGAAGCCAGCGCTGCCGCCAGCGCGTTGCTCAAACGCACGGGCGATGAGCAATACGAACGCTGGTACCGGCTGTTCTGGGAATTTTGTGACACTCATTTCATCGACCGTTGTGACGGCAGCTGGCATCACGAACTCGATCCGCAGAATCGCCCAAGCGCCGACATCTGGGCGGGTAAACCCGATCTGTATCACGCCTGGCAAGCCGTATTGATTCCACGACTGCCCCTGGCACCCAGCATGGCCACGGCTCTGGCAAGGTTGTCTCAGAGCGTTCCTGTGTAACCATGTGGTGACATTCAAGCGTCCCTTCGTTACCTGCGAGGGGATAACTCCTGTTTAAAATCCTATGCAGCGCAAGCACCAGACTTGCATGCATAACAACAAGAAAGGTACTTCTAGATGAATGCGATTTCTCGCCTCGCTACTGTCATTTCTCTCGTCTCCCTGTCTGCGATCCCTCTCAGTGTGCTTGCCGCCGAATCCAAAGGTTCCGTGGAAGTGGTTCACTGGTGGACGTCGGGTGGTGAAAAAGCAGCGGTCGATGTGCTCAAGGCCCAAGTCGAAAAAGACGGCTTCACCTGGAAGGACGGCGCTGTTGCCGGGGGTGGCGGTGCTACCGCCATGACCGTGCTCAAGAGCCGTGCCGTTGCCGGTAACCCGCCAGGTGTGGCGCAGATCAAAGGTCCGGACATCCAGGAATGGGCGTCTACCGGCCTGCTCGACACCGACGTCCTGAAAGACGTTGCCAAATCGGAGAAGTGGGACAGCCTGCTCGACAAGAAAGTCTCCGATACCGTGAAGTACGAGGGTAACTACGTGGCCGTGCCGGTGAACATTCACCGCGTCAACTGGCTGTGGATCAACCCGGAAGTCTTCAAGAAAGCCGGCATCACCAAAAACCCGACCACCCTCGAAGAATTCTACGCCGCCGGCGACAAGCTCAAGGCTGCGGGCTTCATTCCGCTCGCCCACGGCGGCCAGCCTTGGCAGGACAGCACCGTGTTCGAAGCCGTGGTGCTTTCGGTCATGGGTGTCGATGGCTACAAGAAAGCCCTGGTCGATCTCGACAACGCTGCGTTGACCGGTCCTGAAATGGTCAAGGCGCTCACCGAGCTGAAGAAAGTCGCGACCTACATGGACGTCGACGGCAAAGGCCAGGACTGGAACCTGGAAGCGGCCAAGGTCATCAACGGCAAGGCCGGCATGCAGATCATGGGTGACTGGGCCAAGTCCGAATGGACCGCCGCCAAGAAAGTCGCCGGCAAGGACTACGAGTGCGTAGCGTTCCCGGGCACCGACAAGGCGTTCACCTACAACATCGACTCCCTGGCCGTGTTCAAGCAGAAAGACGCGGGCACTGCAGCCGGTCAGCAGGACATCGCCAAGATCGTCCTGGGTGAGAATTTCCAGAAAGTCTTCAGCATCAACAAGGGCTCGATCCCGGTTCGCAACGACATGCTGGCCGACATGGACAAGTACGGTTTCGACTCCTGCGCCCAGACCGCTGCCAAGGACTTCCTGGCGGACGCCAAGTCCGGCGGCCTGCAGCCGAGCATGGCGCACAACATGGCGACCACGCTGGCCGTACAGGGTGCGTTCTTTGATGTCGTGACCAACTACATCAACGACCCGAAAGCCGACCCGGCCGATGCCGCCAAGAAACTCGGCGCAGCGGTCAAGTCTGCCAAGTAATGCCTGGCCCCTGTAGGAGCGAGCCTGCTCGCGATCGCGGTGTATCAGTTGATACATCCAGAGACTGACACTCAGCGATCGCGAGCAGGCTCACTCCTACAAGGGCAGCATTTCCAAAGTAAATTTCTCTCGTACTGGATTTCCCCATGAGTTCTGTTGCTGTGTTCAGCAAGGCCTCGCCGTTCGATGCATTGCAACGCTGGCTCCCTAAACTGGTGCTGGCGCCGAGCATGTTCATCGTTCTGGTGGGCTTCTATGGCTACATCCTGTGGACGTTCGTTCTGTCGTTCACCAGTTCGACCTTTCTACCGACTTACAAATGGGCAGGCCTGGCTCAATACCAGCGGCTGTTCGACAACGACCGTTGGTGGGTGGCGAGTAAGAACCTGGCCGTTTTCGGCGGCATGTTCATCGGTATCACCCTGGTGATCGGTGTGTTGCTGGCGGTGTTTCTTGACCAGCGCATTCGTCGCGAAGGTTTCATCCGCACCATTTACCTGTACCCGATGGCGCTCTCGATGATCGTCACCGGTACCGCCTGGAAATGGCTGCTCAACCCGGGCATGGGCCTGGACAAATTGCTGCGTGACTGGGGCTGGGAAGGCTTTCGCCTGGACTGGCTGATCGACCCGGATCGCGTGGTGTATTGCCTGGTCATCGCTGCGGTCTGGCAAGCCTCGGGCTTCATCATGGCGATGTTCCTCGCCGGCCTGCGTGGCGTTGATCAATCGATCATCCGTGCCGCCCAGATCGATGGTGCGAGCATGCCGCGCATTTACCTGAAAGTGGTGTTGCCAAGCCTGCGTCCGGTGTTCTTCAGCGCCGTGATGATCCTCGCTCACATCGCGATCAAGAGTTTCGACCTGGTGGCGGCCATGACGGCCGGCGGCCCGGGTTACTCCTCCGATTTGCCGGCGATGTTCATGTATTCCTTCACCTTCAGTCGCGGCCAGATGGGCATGGGCTCGGCCAGTGCGATTCTGATGCTCGGTGCGATTCTCGCAATCATCGTGCCTTACCTGTACTCCGAGCTGAGGACCAAGCGTCATGACTAGTTTCGCTGCCAAACCTTCCATCAGCCTGAGTCGCATCGCGATTTACGGCGTGCTGATCCTCGCCGTATTTCTGTACCTGATACCGCTGGTGGTCATGCTGTTGACCAGCTTCAAGACGCCGGAAGACATCAACACCGGCAACCTGCTGAGCTGGCCGACCGTGGTCAGCGGCATTGGCTGGGTCAAGGCCTGGGGCACCGTCGACGGGTATTTCTGGAACTCGATCAAGATCACCGTCCCGGCGGTATTGATCTCCACCGCCATCGGAGCACTGAACGGCTATGTGCTGTCGATGTGGCGCTTTCGCGGCTCGCAGTTGTTCTTCGGTCTGCTGCTGTTCGGTTGCTTCCTGCCGTTCCAGACCGTCCTGCTGCCCGCCTCGTTCACCCTCGGCAAGATGGGCCTGGCGAGTACCACCACGGGCCTGGTGTTTGTGCACGTGGTCTACGGCCTGGCGTTCACCACGCTGTTCTTCCGTAACTACTACGTCAGCGTTCCCGATGCGCTGGTGAAGGCGGCGCGGCTCGATGGCGCGGGTTTCTTCACGATCTTCCGCCTGATCATCCTGCCGATGTCCACCCCGATCATCATGGTCTGCCTGATTTGGCAGTTCACCCAGATCTGGAACGACTTCCTGTTCGGCGTGGTGTTCTCCAGCGGTGACTCGCAACCCATCACGGTGGCGTTGAACAACCTGGTCAACACCAGTACCGGGGCCAAGGAATATAACGTTGATATGGCGGCGGCGATGATCGCCGGGCTGCCGACCCTGCTGGTCTATGTGGTCGCAGGCAAGTATTTCGTGCGCGGGCTGACGGCCGGCGCAGTCAAGGGGTAATCATGGCTACGCTCGAACTTCGCAATGTAAACAAGACTTATGGCCCCGGCCTGCCGGACACCCTCAAGGACATCCATCTGTCGATCAAGGACGGTGAGTTCCTGATCCTGGTCGGACCTTCGGGTTGCGGCAAATCGACCCTGATGAATTGCATCGCCGGCCTGGAAACCATCACCGGCGGCGCGATCATGATCGATGACCAGGACGTCAGCGGCATGAGCCCCAAAGACCGCGACATCGCCATGGTGTTCCAGTCCTACGCGCTGTACCCGACCATGAGCGTGCGCGAGAACATCGCCTTCGGCTTGAAGATTCGCAAAATGCCCGCCGCCGACATCGAAACGGAAGTGGCGCGCGTGTCCAAGCTGTTGCAGATCGAACACCTGCTTAACCGCAAGCCCGGCCAGCTCTCCGGTGGCCAGCAACAGCGCGTGGCCATGGGCCGTGCCCTGGCGCGTCGACCGAAGATCTACCTGTTCGACGAACCGCTGTCCAACCTCGACGCCAAGCTGCGGGTCGAGATGCGCACCGAAATGAAACTGATGCACCAGCGCCTGAAAACCACCACGGTCTACGTGACCCACGACCAGATCGAAGCGATGACCCTGGGCGACAAAGTGGCGGTGATGAAGGACGGGATCATCCAGCAGTTCGGCACGCCGAAAGACATCTACAACAACCCGGCCAATCTGTTCGTGGCGAGCTTCATCGGTTCACCGCCGATGAACTTCATCCCCCTGCGTTTGCAACGCAAGGACGGTCGTCTCTACGCGCTGCTCGACAGCGGCCAGGCCCGTTGCGAGTTGCCGCTGGGCATGCAGGACGCCGGTCTCGAAGACCGCGAAGTGATCCTTGGCATGCGCCCTGAACAGATCGTGCTGGCGAACGGCGAGCCGAACGGTTTGCCGACGATCCGCGCGGAAGTCCAGGTTACCGAGCCGACCGGTCCCGACACCCTGGTGTTCGTCAACCTGAATGAAACCAAAGTCTGCTGCCGTCTGGCACCGGACGTTGCACCGGCTCCGGGCGAAACCCTGACCCTGCAATTCGATCCGTCGAAAGTGTTGTTGTTCGATGCCAAGACCGGGGAGCGCTTGGGTGTGGCCGGCGCGCCCAAGACCGAAGCATCGGTAGGCAACATCGCACAATTCAAAGGCCGGTAAAGATCAAATGTGGGAGCGGGCTTGCTCGCGAAAGCGGTGTGTCAGTCAGCGTGGATGCTGAATGTGCCGGCCTCTTCGCGAGCAAGCCCGCTCCCACCGGGGGATATGCGGTGAGCGGCCTGTCGCTCTCCGCGCCTGATGTAACCGCGTTAGAACACAGTTAATAACAATAAAACGAGGATGTAGGGATGAAGAAGAACAACAACGCTCAGCTTATCTGCCAGTTGTCAGCAGTTGCAGCCATGATGCTGGCCGGTAGTGTGCACGCGGCTGACGCGTTCAGCGCTGACTCCGAATGGATGACCGGTGATTGGGGTGGCGAGCGGACCAAGCTGATCGAGCAAGGCATCGACATCAAGATGGATTACGTCGGTGAAGTCGGTGGCAATCTCCACGGTGGCTACAACAACGACAAAACCGCGCGTTACGCGGACCAGTTCGGCCTGGGGGCGGCGCTGGACCTGGAAAAGCTGTTTGGTTGGGATAACACCCAGGCCAAGATCCAGCTCACCAACCGTAATGGCGAAAACATCTCCAATGACCGCGTCGGCGATCCGCGTGCCGGCACCTTGAGTTCCTCGCAGGAAGTCTACGGCCGTGGCCACATGGTCCGTCTGACCCAGTTGTGGATCAAGCACCAGTTCCTCGACGGCAAACTGGACGTCAAGGCCGGTTACTTCGGTGAAGGCGAAGACTTCAACACCTTCCCGTGCGAATTCCAGAACCTGGCGTTCTGCGGTTCCCAGGTGGGTAACTGGGCGACCAACATCTGGTACAACTGGCCGGTCATGCAGGCAGCGGTCCGCGTGAAGTACAACATCTCGCCTGAGTTCTATGCGCAGATCGGCGCGTACAATCAGAACCCGTCGCAACTGGAGCACGGTAACGGCTTCAAACTCAGCGGCAGCGGCACCGCCGGTACCGTGTTGCCGGTCGAACTGGTCTGGCTGCCAAACCCTAACAGCCTGCCGGGCGAATACCGTGTCGGTTACTACAAAAGCACCGCCGAAGCCAATGACGTTCTCAAGGACGACAACGGCAATGATGCGGCCACCAGCGGCAACGCCTACCGCAGCCACAGCAGCAAACACGGTTACTGGTTCGTTGCACAGCAGCAACTCACCAGCCACAACGGTGACAAGACTCGCGGTCTGAACATCGCGGCCAACGCCACGTTCCACGACAAGGACACCAACGTCGTCGACAACTACCAGTCGCTGATGTTTGTGTACAAGGGCCCGTTCGATGCGCGTCCTAAAGATGACATGGGCATCGGTTTCGCCCGTATCCATGTCAACGATGACGTGAAGAAAAACGCCGAGGCCACCAACGCTGCCAACAATGTGACCGAGTACGAAGATCCACTGTTCTCGCCACTGCGGACCACTGAATACAACTACGAACTCAACTACGGCTTCCACGTTACCAACTGGCTGACCGTGCGTCCTAACCTGCAATACATCACTCACCCAGGCGGTGTGGATGAAGTCGATAACGCGCTGGTGGCCGGCCTGAAAATTCAGTCGGTGTTCTAACGCTGTTGCGATAAGCTCCTCTCTATGTGCGCATATTTGCGGACAGCCCAGGCTGTCCGCTTTTTTTTGGGGTGGCGCACCCCGGCAACAGATGATTTTCAGGACCGTGGCACATGCATGAGCATCCGCTACAACGCTTCTTCAAATCCTTGCGCGAACGTCCGGTGTTTGCGTGGGAGCGCTATCAGAAGCGCGACGTGTTGGTGATCGACCATCCGCTGTGTCAGGCGGTGTTCAGTCGCCAGGGCGCGCAGTTGCTGCATTTCCAGCCCACGGGTCAGAAGCCATGGCTGTGGTGCGCGGCGAAGTGGCCGCAGGTGGGGGCGATTCGTGGTGGTGTGCCCGTGTGCTGGCCGTGGTACGGCCGTCATCCGAGCGAAAACGCCTGGCCTTCCCATGGTTGGGCACGACTGATCGACTGGAAGCTGCTCGACAGTCGTCACGATGACGATGGCGTGCGATTGCACTGGCAACTTCAGCTGTGCGACTGGCAAGTGGACCTGCATGCCCACCTGGGTGAGCGCATGGATTTGCGCCTGAGCACCGAGCATCAAGACACCTTGCCCTGCCAATTGAGCCAGGCGTTGCACGCTTACTGGCGTATTGGTGACGTGGGTGAGATAGCGCTGTCTGGGCTAGAGGGCGCGCAGGGTTATGACCAGTTGAACCGCCAGGTTTGCCAGCAGGAAGGGGAGTTGCGGGTCGATGGCGGGTGCCAGCGTGTGTTCCAGCATGACGGCGAATTACAGCTCAAGGACCACGCCTGGCAACGTGAATTGTGCATCGACACCGGCGATCATTCGGACACGGTGGTCTGGCATCCGGGGTCGCGGCCGTTGCTGGGGGTGAGCTGGAATGAGATTTCAGAGTTCGTGTGTGTGGAAGCGGCGAGCGGCGGTGCGCACAGCCTGAGCCTGGCGCCGGGGGAGAGGGCGCATTTGAGTTTGCAGGCGCGGGTGGGGGTTTAGCTCAAGATTTGCGGTGTTGCGGCCGGCCCCTTCGCGAGCAAGCCCGCTCCCACAGGGGATTTGTGTACACCGCAGATCCAATGTGGGAGCGGGCTTGCTCGCGAAGAGGCCGGGTCAGTCAGCCGAGATGTCGGGTTAGTTGAACTCATCCCCAACCGGATACCGGCTCGCATTCAGGCTCTCTTTGATCTTGCGCAAATGCGGCTGGAAATCCACCCCGCGGCGCAGCGTCATGCCGGTCGCCAGCACGTCCAGCACGGTCAGCTGGATGATGCGCGAAGTCATCGGCATGTAGATGTCGGTGTCTTCCGGCAGCGGAATATTCAGGCTCAGCGTACTGGCCTTGGCCAACGGCGAACCCTCGGCGGTCAGGCCCAGCACCGAAGCACCGTTTTCACGGGCGATGCGCGCCACTTCCACCAGTTCGCGGGTGCGGCCGGTGTAGGAAATGATCACGAACAACTCGCCGGTGTGCGCGACCGACGCAATCATGCGTTGCATCAGCACGTCAGCGTGGGCGGTGACGGCCAGGTTGAAGCGGAAAAATTTGTGCTGCGCATCCAGCGCCACCGGGGCCGAGGCGCCGAGGCCGAAGAAGTGGATCTGCCGGGCCTGGATCAACAGGTCGACGGCGCGGCTAATCAGGTTCGGGTCCAACGCCTGCAAGGCACTGTCCAGCGAGGCGATAGCGCTGCCGAAAATCTTCTTGGTATAGGCTTCAGGGTTGTCATCGGCCTCGACCGCGCGGCTGACATACGCCGCGCCACTGGCCAGGCTCTGGGCCAACTGGAGTTTGAGTTCCGGGTAACCGCTGACGCCGAACGAGCGGCAGAAGCGATTGACGGTCGGCTCGCTGACCTTGGAGGCCTGGGCGAGCGCGGCGATGCTGAACCGGGTGGCCTGCTGTGGGTTGAGCAGGATCACCTCGGCGACTTTACGTTCAGCCTTGTTCAGGTCTTCAAGGCGATTCTGGATCTGTTCCAGTAAATTTCGCACGCGGTCCATATATGTTCCTTGGGTCAGCTGCGCAAATTAGAGTTCGGCTATGCCAAAAGGGCCTTTGATGCGGCCCCAAACGGTGGCCTATCCTACTGATGGCTCCGACCGGCTACCACTCGGAATCTGTATTTTGCGAAAATGTTGTGGTTATTACTACATTTTCTCTTGAGCGATGCCTTGAAAAAAGGTATTTGTAGCTTAACTTGATAAAAGAACAAACATCATGCCTTCGATTACGGTTGAACCGTGCACCTTTGCCTTGTTCGGCGCCCTCGGCGATCTGGCCTTGCGCAAGCTGTTTCCTGCCCTCTATCAACTCGATGGCGCAGGCCTTCTGCACGAGGATACGCGCATTATCGCGCTGGCCCGCGAGCCCGGCACCGAGCAGCAGCACCTGGCATTCATCGGCGCCGAACTGCGTCGTTATGTGGGCGCCAAAGAGCTGGACGAAGTGGTGGTCGAGCGCTTTCTGGCGCGGTTGACCTACCTGCACGTCGACTTCCTCAACGCTGACGATTACATCGCCCTGGCCGAAATGGCCGGCAGCGCCCAGCGCGTGATTGCCTACTTCGCCACGCCGGCCGCGGTGTACGGCGCGATTTGCGAGAACCTGGCCAAGGTCGGTCTCGCGGAAAACACCCGCGTGGTGCTGGAAAAACCCATTGGCTCGGACCTGGAATCCTCGCGCAAGGTCAACGACGCGGTGGCGCAGTTCTTCCCGGAAAACCGCACCTACCGCATCGACCATTACCTGGGCAAAGAGACGGTTCAAAACCTCATCGCCCTGCGTTTTGCCAACAGCCTGTTCGAAACCCAGTGGAACCAGAACTACATCTCCCACGTGGAAATAACCGTGGCCGAGAAGGTCGGGATCGAAGGCCGCTGGGGTTACTTCGACAAGGCCGGCCAGCTGCGGGACATGATCCAGAATCACCTGCTGCAACTGCTCTGCCTGATCGCCATGGACCCGCCGGCCGACCTGTCCGCCGACAGCATCCGCGACGAGAAAGTCAAAGTCCTCAAGGCACTCGCGCCGATCAGCCCGGAAGGCCTGACCACTCAGGTGGTGCGCGGTCAGTACATCGCCGGCTACAGCGAAGGCAAGCCGGTGCCGGGTTACCTGGAAGAGCCGAATTCGAACACCCAGAGCGACACCGAAACTTTCGTCGCCTTGCGTGCCGATATCCGCAACTGGCGTTGGGCCGGCGTACCCTTTTACCTGCGCACCGGCAAACGCATGCCGCAGAAACTGTCGCAGATCGTCATCCACTTCAAGGAACCGTCGCACTACATCTTCGCCCCTGAGCAGCGCCTGCAAATCAGCAACAAGCTGATTATCCGCCTGCAACCGGACGAAGGCATTTCCTTGCGCGTGATGACCAAAGAACAAGGCCTGGATAAGGGCATGCAGCTGCGCAGCGGTCCATTGCAGCTGAATTTTTCCGACACCTATCGCAGCGCGCGGATTCCCGATGCCTACGAGCGGTTGTTGCTGGAAGTGATGCGCGGCAATCAGAACCTGTTTGTCCGTAAAGATGAAATCGAAGCCGCGTGGAAGTGGTGTGACCAGTTGATCGCCGGGTGGAAAAAATCCGGTGATGCGCCCAAGCCGTACGCGGCCGGGTCATGGGGACCGATGAGCTCCATTGCTCTGATCACGCGGGACGGGAGGTCGTGGTATGGCGATATCTGAATTGAAACTGCCTCAGGGCGTCAGCGCTCATGAGTTCAAGAGCCCGGTGCTGTTGGCGCAAGCGTTGGCACTGTCGGTGGCCAAGCAACTGAGCGACTCGATCGAGGCCCAGGGCACCGCCACGCTGGTGGTGTCTGGCGGTCGCAGTCCGGTGGCGTTTTTCCAGCACCTGGCCAAGCAGACGCTGGACTGGTCGAACGTGGTAGTCAGCCTGGCCGACGAGCGTTGGGTGCCGGTAGAACATGCCGACAGCAATGCCGGTCTGCTCAAGCGTTATCTGTTGCAAGGCCCGGCAGCCAAGGCTCAGTTCCTGAGTCTGTACAGCGCCAGCGCCAACCTTGAACAGGCAGCCGAGCAGGCCGACCGTTTGTTGTCCGAGCTGCCGGGGATCGACGTGCTGGTGCTGGGCATGGGCGACGACGGCCACACTGCCTCGTTGTTCCCGAACAGCCCGAACCTCGCCGACGCCTTGAAGGTCGACGGCACACGCCGTTGCTACCCGATGCTGGCACCGACCGTGCCGCATCAGCGCCTGACCATGAGCCGTGCGCTGCTGGCGTCGGCCAAGCATAAAGTTCTATCGATTTCCGGTCAGTCCAAGCTGACCACCCTGAGTGCCGCATTGGCCGTCGACGATGTCGCCGCCATGCCGATTCGCGCGTTTTTGCAACCTACGTTAGAGATTTACTGGTGCCCATGAGCCAAGGAACAGCCGCTATGACAACCCCATCCCCGACCGTATCCATGGCGGACAAAGTTGCCCTGATCGACAGCCTCTGCGCCAAGGCGCGGATTCTGCCGGTGATCACCATCGCTCGCGAGCAGGACGTGCTGCCACTGGCCGACGCCCTGGCCGCCGGAGGCCTGACCGCCCTGGAAGTGACCTTGCGTTCGCAGTTCGGCCTCAAGGCCATCCAGATCCTGCGCGAACAGCGCCCGGAACTGATGACCGGTGCCGGCACCGTGCTCGATCGCCACATGCTCGCCGCTGCCGAAGCGGCTGGTTCGCAGTTCATCGTCACGCCGGGCATCACCCGTGATTTGCTCGAAGCCAGCGTCAACAGCCCGATCCCGCTGTTGCCCGGCATCAGCAACGCCTCCGGCATCATGGAAGGCTATGGCCTGGGCTATCGCCGCTTCAAGCTGTTCCCGGCGGAAGTCAGCGGTGGCGTCGCGGCCATCAAGGCCCTCGGCGGTCCGTTCGGCGAAGTGAAATTCTGCCCGACTGGCGGCGTCGGCCCGGCCAACATCAAGAGCTACATGGCGTTGAAAAACGTGATGTGCGTGGGCGGTAGCTGGATGCTTGATCCGGAGTGGATCAAGAACGGCGACTGGGCCCGTATTCAGGAATGCACCGCCGAGGCCCTGGCGCTGCTGGACTGATCCGCTTTACCTGACACTTCGTTGTGTGTTCTACGGCTTTACGGTGCGCTTGGTCGGTGCACCGTTTTTTTTTGCCCGCAAAAAAAACCTGTGGGAGCGGGCTTGCTCGCGAAGGGGCCGTCACATTCAATGCAGATGTTGACTGTCAGACCGCTTTCGCGAGCAAGTCGAATCGTCGCACCGCCGCTCCCACAGGGTCATCGTGCGATACATAGTTACCGCATAACGACGGTCGGCCAATGCTAGCCTGCGTTCATCTTATGGAAGAGAGAACGTCATGGACGACAACACCCCAGTTACACCCACATCACCGGTTTACCTGCTGTCTCCCGAGCAGATCCCCGGCCCGTATTTCCGCAATCCGAAACTGATCAGGCGCAACATCAGCGAAGGCGCCGATGGCGTTCCCCTGGTGCTGCGCCTGCAAATCGTCGATGCCATGACCGGGCAACCTGTCACCGGCGCGCTGGTCGATATCTGGCATTGCAATGCGCGCGGGTCCTATTCGGGCTGGAGCAGGATTGATCCAGACAAGGAAGTCGACAACGGTGACATCGGCTCAGTCCCGCGCACCGACGACGACACCTACCTGCGAGGCGGGCAGTTCACCGACAAGCAAGGCGTCGTGCGGTTCACCACGGTCTATCCGGGGTTCTACGCCGGCCGTGCGCTGCACATTCATGTCGCCGTGCGCATTACCGCCGGCAACAATTACCTGGAAGAACGGCATGTCGCCTGGGTCGGTCAGTTGTACTTGCCCGAGGTGGCGTCGCGCTCGGTCCTCAACTCCCGTGAGTACAGTGGTCGCAAGGCCTTGGCGCTGACCAACGATGAAGACGTTTACTACAAACACCACAGCGGCGAAGCGTCGACCTTGAACGTGCACACCCTCAGTAGGGAGTCGAATGAAGATGGCTTCTTCGGCTCCACGACCATTGGCATCGACACCTTCGCGGTGTCATCGCACATCAAGCCCGAGGACTTCGACAAGTACACCGTGTGACCTCAGCGCAGCTCGGTCAGCGCCCGGGCCAGCAACTGCATATGTGCGGCGGTGGTGGTCAGGCCCGGTGTGATGCGAATGCACGGACCACTCGCGGCACCGCTGCGCATCACGGTAAACAGGTTGTAGTCGTTGAGCAGCCGCTCGACCATCGGCTGCTGATCGGCCTGTCGGGTGAAGCGCATCGACGTGATGCCGCAATACAGGCGTGGATCATCCGGCGTCATCACTTCGATCCCCGGAAGCTCGCGCACTGCGCGCACCCACAGATTGCGCAAGTAGTTGAGCCGGGCACTCTTGGCGGCGGACCCACCCATGGCCTGATGTTCCTCGAACACCAGCGGCAAGGTCAGCAGCGCCGGAATATTGGGCGTGCTATAGGGCGTGCGTGCTCGAATGTCGGTGATCGGGAAATGCATTTCGCCCATGTCCGGGTCGATATCGGCCAGACGCTCGGGCGCGATGTAGATGAAGCCCAGGGTCAGCGGTGCACCGATCCACTTGTGCAGGTTGAAGCCGGCGAAGGCGACACCGAGTTCGTCGAGCTTGAAGTCGATCTGCCCCAGTGCGTGGGCGCCATCGAGGATCACATCGACCCCGTGCTCCTTGGCGGCGGCGGCAATCGCCTGCACCGGCATCACCAGGCCGGTGCGGTGGGTGACGTGCGTCAGGGCCATCAGTTTGAGTTTGGGATAACGCGCAAACGCGTCGCGGTAGCTGGCCAGCAAACTGTCGAAACTGGCGGGGTGGGGGTGATTGATTTCGATCACCTCGACCCCGCGATGGCGCGCCAGCCAACGCATCGCGCCTTTGACGGTGTCGTATTCCAGATCGCAGAACAGCACCTGATCGCCCGGTTGCAGGCGGTTGTAGTTGCGGATCAACGATTGCAAGCCGTCCGAGGCGTTGCGGGTCAGAGCGACGGCTTCGGCAGGCACGCCCACCAGTTCGGCCAACTGCGCGCGGACCTGCTGAATTTCGCCCTGTTCGAAGCGCTGGCGCACATACACCGAGTTGCTGCGATTGATGAGCTCGATGTTGCGCTGGTATTCCTCGACCACCGTGCGCGACATGCGCCCGAAGTAACCGTTTTCCAGGTTGATCGGGCCGGGTTCGACAGCGTAGCGGTCGGCAAAGGTCTGCCAGAAGAATTCATCACGGGCGCGGCGGGTGTTATCAGGCATGGGCTACTCGGGTCAGGATCAATGGCGGGGCGCAGGTTTGCCATGTTTGGCGCGCAGGGGTTCTAGCAGTTCCGACAAGCCGTTGTGGTCGATCTCCTGCATCAGGGCCAGCAAGCCACCCAGTTCGCCATGGGGAAATCCTTCACGGGCGAACCAGTTCAGGTACTGGCCGGGCAGGTCGGCAATGATCCGGCCCTTGTATTTGCCGAAGGGCATTTCGCGAGTGATCAGCAGTTCGAGTTTTTCAGGGTTCATCAGTCGGTCGTCTTGATTCTGTGCGTCTGGAAAATACAGGCATTCTGCATGCAGGCCAATTGACAGATCATGCAAAAAAAACGGATACAGATTTTGATGTTTTAGATAACTATTTGAATTTAAACGGATTAATTATCGGTCGGAAGCTGGCATGCAGGATGCAATAGTCATTACATCTTTCATCAACCCGCAAGGAATTGAAAAATGACCGACATGAATAAAGAAGCCATCTCCGTACTCAACGACCTGATTGAAACCAGCAAGGACGGTCAGGAAGGGTTCAAGACTTGCGCTGAAGACATCAAGCACCCAGAACTCAAAACGCTGTTCGTTCAGCGTTCTGCCGATTGCGCCACGGCCGCTGCTGAACTGCAGTCTGCCGTGCGTTCGATGGGCGGTGATCCGGAAACCTCTACCAGTGTCAGCGGCGACTTGCACCGTCGTTGGGTCGACGTGAAGTCGATGTTCACCGGCAAGGACGAAGAAGCCGTTCTGAACGAAGCCGAACGCGGTGAAGACCATGCGCTGAAGGCTTACCGCGAAGCCATGGAGAAAATCAACAAGCACAACCTGGTGGGTATTCGTGATCTGGTTGAACGTCAGTACCACGGCGTACAACGCAATCATGACCAGGTGAAAGCCCTGCGTAACCAGGCTCGCGCACGCTCGTAAGCGTTCGTTAGCGTTCGTTGCCTGACAAAAAACGCCAGCCAGCCTGGCGTTTTTTTGTGCCCGGTCGATTAACCGATGCTGATCGCCGGCAAGGTTGGCAGCGTCACGGTCTGCTGCTTGCGCGGCGCCAGGATTTCGGCTTCGCCGTCCACCACCAACTCATCGTTCTGGTTGAACACACGGGTGGCAATGCGCACACGAAACTTCGGCAGTTTCTCGAGGATTTCCAGGCGTACGGTCAGGGTGTCGCCAATTTTCACCGGCTTCTGAAAGCTCATCTGCTGGCCAATATAGATAGTCCCCGGCCCAGGCAGCTCGCAGGCAACGGCGGCGCTGATCAGCGCGCCACTGAACATGCCGTGTGCGATGCGCTCCTTGAACATGGTGCCTGCCGCGAATTCGGCATCCAGATGCACCGGGTTGTGGTCACCGGACATCGCGGCGAACAACTGAATGTCGCGCTCTTCGACCTTTTTGCTGTAGCTGGCGGTCTGGCCGACTTCGAGCGCTTCGTATGGGGTATTGGTAACCTGGGTCATCTGTCTTGGTTCCTGTGACGAATCATTAAATCCACAAAAAAACTATTCCGACCGGGGTGGCCGGCGGTGGCTGAGCGCCTGGGCGATCCACTGCAACACGTCGTTGATCACTTCCTCGCGGTTGCTCTCATTGAACAGTTCATGCCGCGCCTGCGGGTAAATCGTCAGGTGCAGGTTCTGGCTGCCTGCCGCACGCAAGGCGTCAGCCAGATCTTTCAGACGTTTGCCTTCGCTCACCGGATCACATTCGCCGCCAATCACCAACAGCGGCAGGCCCGGATCGATCTGGGCGAGATTGGACGCTTTGCTGATTTGCTGCAACCCACCGAGCAAATCGATCCACAGTTGGTTGGTGCAACGAAAGCCGCAGAGCGGGTCGTTGGCGTACACATCCACTTCTGCCGGGTCGCGACTGAGCCAGTCGAAACGGGTACGCGCCGGTTTGAATTGTTTGTTGAACGAACCGAAGGACAGCCATTCGATCAGCGCGCTACGACCCTTGGGCCCCTGGCGCAACTTTTCCAGACGGGCGATCTGCCGCGCCGCGCGGTAGAGCGCCACGGGCTGGAAGTTTGAACCGCTAAGCACCGCGCCGTGCAGGCTGGCGCTGTGATGCAGCAAATAGGCCTGGGCGATGTAGCTGCCCATGCTGTGGCCGAGCAACACGATGGGCACGCCAGGATGATGCTGACCGATGTGCTGGTTGAGGCTGGCCAGGTCGCCGACAACCTTGCACCAGCCATCGTCATCGGCGAAATGGCCCAGCGTCCCGTTTTCGGCAGTTTTGCCATGTCCACGCAGATCCGGTGCATACACGCCGTAGCCCTGTTCACAGAATTTTTCCGCCAGCCTGGCGTAGCGAGCGCTGTGCTCGGCCATGCCATGGGCCAGCAGAATCACGGCTTTTAAAGGCGAGGAGGGCAGCCACTGGTTGACGAAGAGGCGGCTGTGGTCACTCGCGGTCAGCCAGAACGTGTCGTGGATCATGGCGATTCCTTTGCATGGGGCTGCATGTGGCATGGGCGTGGTTGCATTGTATAGCGCATCCCGCGCTTGCCGTCTGATCAGGCCGCGCCACGGCAGGAAGATTCACGCGGTCAATGACGGCGTTGGCTGTATTTGCCTGAATCGCCATAACTGCTAGTGTCCGTGAAGCCCCGCTTTTCCAGAAGTGACAGAAAAGCGGCCCGGATAGGCTCAGGTAAAGAGGACAAGAACAATGCAACCTGATTTCTGGAATGACAAACGCCCGGCCGGCGTGCCCCTGGACATCGATCTTGGGGCCTATAAGTCGGTGATTGAGGTGTTCGAGCGTTCCTGCAAGAAATTTGCTGACCGCCCGGCCTTCAGCAACATGGGCGTGACCCTGACCTACGCCGAACTGGAACGCCAGAGCCTGGCCTTCGCCGCGTACCTGCAAGCCCACACCGACCTGGTGCCGGGGGATCGCATCGCGGTGCAGATGCCCAACGTCCTGCATTACCCGATTGCCGTGTTCGGTGCCTTGCGCGCCGGGCTGATCGTGGTCAACACCAACCCGCTGTACACCGCGCGGGAGATGCGTCATCAGTTCAAGGACTCCGGCGCCCGGGCGCTGGTGTACCTGAACATGTTCGGGCAGAAGGTCCAGGAAGTGCTGCCCGACACCGACATCCAGTACCTGATCGAAGCGCGAATGGGCGACCTGATGCCTGCCGCCAAGGGCTGGCTGGTCAATACCATGGTCAGCAAGGTCAAGAAAATGGTCCCGGCGTATTCGTTGCCGCAGGCCATTTCCTTCAAGAGCGCGCTGCACATGGGACGTGGCCTGGGGATCAAGCCGCTGAAAGTCAGCCTCGACGACATCGCCGTGCTGCAATACACCGGCGGCACCACTGGTTTGGCCAAGGGCGCGATGCTGACCCACGGCAACCTGGTGGCGAACATGCAACAGGCACGGGCGTGCCTCGGGCAGTTCGGCGCTGACGGTCAGCCGCTGCTGCGCGAAGGACAGGAAGTGATGATCGCGCCGCTGCCGCTGTACCACATCTATGCCTTCACCGCGAATTGCATGTGCATGATGGTGACCGGCAACCACAACGTGCTGATCACCAATCCGCGTGACATCGGCGGCTTCATCAAGGAGCTGAAAAACTGGCGCTTCTCGGCGTTGCTGGGGCTCAACACGCTGTTCGTCGCCTTGATGGACCACCCGGACTTCAAGACCCTGGATTTCTCCAGCCTCAAGCTGACCAACTCCGGCGGCACGGCGCTGGTCAAGGCCACCGCCGAGCGCTGGGAGCAGATAACCGGTTGCCGCATCACCGAAGGTTACGGCCTGACTGAAACGTCGCCGGTGGCCTGCACCAACCCGTACGGCGACCAGTCGCGGATCGGCACGGTCGGCCTGCCGGTGCCGGGCACCACGCTGAAAGTGATCAACGATGACGGCGTCGAGCAGCCATTGGGCGAGCGCGGCGAGCTGTGCATCAAAGGCCCGCAGATCATGAAGGGTTACTGGCAGAAGCCGGAAGCCACCGCCGAAGTGCTGGATGCCGAGGGCTGGTTCAAGTCCGGCGACATCGCGGTGATCGACCCGGACGGTTTCGTGCGCATCGTCGATCGCAAGAAAGACATGATCATCGTCTCGGGCTTCAACGTGTACCCGAACGAGATCGAAGACGTGGTGATGGCTCACCCAAGAGTCGCCAACTGCGCGGTCATCGGTGTGCCGGACGAGCGTTCGGGGGAGGCGGTGAAGTTGTTTGTGGTGGCCCGTGAAGCGGGGGTCAGCCTTGAAGAGCTGAAGGCGTACTGCAAGGAAAACTTCACGGCGTACAAAGTACCCAAGCACATTGTGTTGCGTGAGTCGTTGCCGATGACGCCGGTCGGGAAGATTCTGCGGCGAGAGTTGCGCGATATCGCTTGATCGTTGAATGGCCGCGCTTCGCGCAATCGCGAGCAGGCTCGCTCCCACAAGGGTTCTCGGTGATCCTGTGGGAGCGAGCCTGCTCGCGATTTTTTTTGGATAAGCCCCCCGGATTTCGGGGCTCTCAAGGCTTTATAGGTTTTTTGCTCTAAAATGACCGCTGGCAATTCTTGAGTCACAATTGTGACCGTAGAGGCCGCTTTTGGCTCTGGTCGACCCTTGGCAAAGCTGCTACTCTCGGCGCGCTTTGTGACTTCTCGGCCTAGTAAAAAGCCAGACTCACCGATAAAACACACACCAATAATAATCGCATCAAATGCGGTGCTGAATTCGCGTTGCTGAGGAGTGGGCTTCCATGATCGAAGACTTTTGGAAGGATAAGTACCCAGCTGGGATCGCTGCCGAGATCAATCCAGACGAGTACCCGAATATTCAGGCAGTGTTGAAGCAATCCTGCCAACGCTTCGCCAACAAGCCGGCGTTCAGCAACCTGGGCAAGACACTCACCTACGGTGAACTGTACGAATTGTCCGGTGCGTTTGCCGCTTACCTGCAACAGCATACCGACTTGCAGCCGGGCGATCGAATCGCCGTGCAATTGCCCAACGTGTTGCAGTACCCGGTCGCCGTCTTCGGTGCCATCCGCGCCGGGCTGATCGTGGTCAACACCAACCCGCTGTACACCGCGCGGGAAATGGAACACCAGTTCAACGACTCCGGTGCCAAAGCCCTGGTCTGCCTGGCCAACATGGCGCATCTGGCGCAAACCGTGGTGCCGAAAACCGGCGTCAAGCACGTGATCGTCACGGAAGTGGCCGACCTGTTGCCGCCGCTCAAGCGCCTGTTGATCAACAGCGTCATCAAATACGTGAAGAAGATGGTCCCGGCGTATCACTTGCCCAAGGCCATCAAGTTCAACGACGTGCTGAGCAAGGGCCATGGCCAGCCAGTGGCTGAAGCCAACCCGGCCAGCAGCGATGTCGCGGTGCTGCAATACACCGGCGGCACCACCGGCGTGGCGAAAGGGGCGATGCTGACCCACCGCAACCTCGTGGCGAACATGCTGCAATGCAAGGCGCTGATGGGCTCCAACCTCAATGAAGGTTGCGAGATCCTGATCACGCCGCTGCCGCTTTATCACATCTACGCGTTCACCTTTCATTGCATGGCGATGATGCTGATCGGCAACCACAACATCCTGATCAGCAACCCGCGCGACCTGCCGGCGATGGTCAAGGAACTGTCGAAGTGGAAGTTCAGCGGTTTCGTCGGCCTCAACACCTTGTTCGTGGCGCTGTGCAATAACGAAGGTTTCCGCAAGCTCGACTTCTCGGCGCTGAAAGTCACCCTGTCCGGTGGCATGGCCCTGCAACTGGCTGCCGCCGAACGCTGGAAAGCGGTCACCGGCTGCGCCATCTGCGAAGGTTACGGCATGACTGAAACCAGCCCGGTGGCCACCGTCAACCCGATCCAGCACATCCAGATCGGCACCATCGGCATCCCGGTTCCTTCGACCCGCTGCAAAGTCATCGACGATGCTGGCGTGGAGCAACCGCTCGGTGAAATCGGCGAGCTGTGCGTCAAAGGTCCGCAGGTGATGAAAGGTTACTGGCAGCGCCAGGAAGCCACCGATGAAATCCTCGACAGCGAAGGCTGGTTGAAGACCGGTGACATCGCGCTGATCCAGCCGGACGGCTACATGCGCATTGTAGATCGCAAGAAAGACATGATCCTGGTTTCCGGTTTCAACGTGTACCCGAACGAACTGGAAGACGTGCTCGCGACCCTCCCGGGCGTGCTGCAATGCGCGGCCATTGGCGTGCCGGACGAGAAGTCGGGCGAGGCGATCAAGATCTTCATCGTCGCCAAACCGGGCGTGACGCTGACCAAAGAGCAAGTGATGGAGCACATGCGTGCGAACGTCACCGGCTACAAGGTGCCGCGTGCCGTCGAGTTCCGCGATGCGCTGCCGACCACCAACGTCGGCAAGATTCTGCGCCGCGAGTTGCGCGACGAGGAACTGAAGAAAATCGCCGCGAAAAAGGTCGGCGCGTAACAACAAAAAGCCCCGCGGATGCGGGGCTTTTTTTGCTCTTCTGACAGAACTTCATTGCCTGTCAGACCGCTTTCGCGAGCAAGTCGAATCGTCGCACCGCCGCTCCCACATTTGATCGCATTCCTTCTGGAAGAACGCGGTTTAATGTGGGAGCGGGCTTGCTCGCGAAGCTTTTAGCTTTTGTTTTAGAGGCGGAACGGCGCGAAATTGACGTTGGTACCCGCCGGGCGCATGTCCTGCAGGAACGAGTCCTTGTCGGCACTCAGCTCCAGGCTCAAGGCCGCTTTGCGCTTGCCTTCATTGCGCACCACCAGGCCTTCAAGCTTTTCGCGCAGGAACACGGTCGGCACTTTCAGGTGCAGCAGCTCGTCGGTGTCCGGCGTGTGCATCAGCAAGTGAACCCATTCGTACTGACCAATGGCCAGGCGCGCGACCGGGATATCGAACCACCAGATGTTGCGGTTGCGGTTCAATTCGGTGAAATGGCAGTTGTTGACGCCAAGCACGGCACCGCCAAGTTCCTGGTTTCTGCGGGCAATGGCCTGCTTTTTATCGAGTTTCATAACATTCCTACGGGATTGGATCTTCAGCGCCATGGCCTGAATACGTTGCGCATTCTCGGGGGTTGGTCGGCAAACATAAAGCCCAACCTGCCAAGATCGACGAAATGTGCCGTACAAAATAAATGAAACTCCCTGCAAACGCCCCCGGTCAATCCTTGTGTAACGACTTTTCTCATTGATTTGTTCACAGGAGAAACACCATGAGCAGCACTGGCGATAAAGTAAAAGGCATGGCCAACGAAGCGGTCGGCAACGTCAAGCAAGGCGTTGGCAAGGCGACTGACAACACCAAACTGCAAGCCGAAGGCAAAGTGCAGGAAAGGAAAGGCGAAGCTCAGCAAGCGGTGGGCAAAGCCAAAGACGCCATCAAGAAGGGCGTCGACAAGGCTTGATTCGGCCTTTGACGATGATCAGGAACGGCCATCCACGGATGGCCGTTTTTGTGTCAGCCTGAACTTGAGCGCGGAAATTGTTTCAAAGTCGCCAAGTAGGCTACTTTGTTGTAGCAAACGGCCCCTGAGTCGCCACGACTTCAACCCCAATCTTGCGGCGAAAGGAGACGCTAATGATTTTCCCGGACATGAAAGGCCTGCCCCTGCACCGTGTGATGGTGCGCACGGTCACCGAGTTCATCGACGATGAAATGTCGACCTATGCCTCGGCGCTGGCCTATCAGATGTTGTTCTCGCTGTTCCCCTTCATTCTGTTCCTGATTGCCCTGATCGGTTTCCTGCACCTGCCGGACTTTTTCTCCTGGTTGCGCCTGCAATCGGAACTGGTCTTGCCGCCCCAGGCGCTGGAACAGGTCAACCCGGTGATTGACCAGCTCCAGCAATCCAAGGGTGGCTTGCTCTCGGTGGGTATCGTGATTGCGCTGTACACCGCGTCCGCCGGCGTGCGGCTGATGATGAGCGCGATGAACGCGGCCTACGATGTGGTCGAAGGCCGGCCGGCGTGGAAGCGCTTCCCGCTGTCGATCATCTACACCGTCGGCATCGCCGGGATGCTGCTGGTCGCCGCCGCGCTGATGGTGCTCGGTCCGCAGTTGATGGGCTGGATCGCCGCGCAAGTCGGTCTCGAAGACTTCATCGTGACCCTCTGGACCATCGTGCGCTGGCCGGTGGTGGTGATTTTGCTGATGGTCGCGGTGGCGCTGATTTACTACGTCATGCCTGACGTCAAACAGGAGTTTCGCTTCATCACGCCGGGATCGGTGCTGGCGGTGGTGGTGTGGATCTGTGCTTCTGTGGGCTTCGGTCTGTACGTCAAGGAGTTCGCCAACTACAACGCCATGTATGGCAGTATCGGCGCGATCATCGTGCTGTTGCTGTACTTTTACATTTCCGCCGCGGTGCTGTTGCTCGGCGCGGAGATGAATGCGGTGATCGAGCACATGTCGGGCGAAGGCAAGGATCCTGGCGAGAAGGTCCCTGGCGAACACGGCCATGACTATGAAAAACACCATGTTTCGGGATTGGGGCGCGATCACTCGCTCGATCCCTCCACTGACGAAGTCATCAAATGATCCGTGAAATTCTGAAAATGGGCGATGAGCGCCTGCTGCGCGTTGCCCCGCCGGTTCCGGCCGAGATGTTCGACAGCCCCGAGTTGTGGCAGTTGATTGATGACATGTTCCAGACCATGGAAAGCGTCGGCGGCGTTGGCCTGGCTGCGCCGCAGATCGGTGTCGACCTGCAACTGGTGATCTTTGGTTTCGAGCACAGTGAACGGTATCCGGACGCCGAGGCAGTGCCGCAAACCATCCTGATCAATCCGCTGATCACACCGTTGAGCCCGACGCTGGAAGAGGGGTTTGAAGGGTGCCTGTCCGTGCCGGGCCTGCGCGGCGCCGTGGATCGCTACCAGCAGATTCGCTACGAAGGCGTCGACCCGAAGGGCCAGCCCATCGTGCGCATCGCCTCAGGCTTCCATGCGCGGGTGGTGCAGCATGAATGCGATCACCTGATCGGCCGTTTGTACCCGTCGCGCATTACCGACTTCAGCAAGTTCGGGTTTACCGAAGTCATGTTCCCGGACCTTGATCCGAACGCTGACGACTGAACACGCCGCAGGACCAATGTGGGAGCGGGCTTGCTCGCGAAGGCGGTGGATCAGCCAGCATCAATGTTGAATGTCAGACCGCATTCGCGAGCAAGCCCGCTCCCACATTAGGTCTCCATCGGTCTGTCGTGCTTTATCGGGTCGGCTCCAACCCCATCGCAATCATCGGCTTGCTGCGTGCATAACGGCTCAACCGTTCCACCATGGCGTACGGCATCTGCGGATCGAACGTAAAGCCGCGACGTTCATAAAAGCCACGCAGATCCGGATGACAAAACAGCCACACCGGAAGGTCGAGGTCCTCGACCGCCGCCGCAATCAACTCGCCGGCAACCCCTTGTTCGCGACAGGCCGGGTCGACAAACAGCCCCGTCAACCAATGCCCGCCCGCCACCGGTCGCAAGCACAGCGCCGCCACGATCTCATTGCGTCTGGCCACCCATAACCGGGCGTCGCGCACGGCTTTCATCGGCGATTGGTGCGCGCGATAAAATTTGTTCATCAAGGGCCATAACGGCTCGTCGAGCAGGGTGTACTGGGTGTCGGGCATGGGTCTGGACTGTCGGTATGCAAAGCGGGCGATTATAAAAGAACGTGCGCGCAGGGATAGGTGTATACCTGATCTCACATCCCGTATGAGTGGAGTACGTATCATGGCCAAAGGCATGGATTCAAAGAAAGCAGCGAAGAAAAAGCCGGCGAAAACCGCCGATGAAAAGCGCGCGGACAAGAAGGCCAAGAAGGTGGATGTGTTCGGTCATTGATCCCGCGACAAGGGAGCCCGGCAATCGGGCTCCTGCTGCATGTCTAACGAAATAACCAAATAATCTGCAAGATTTCCCAAGGCCAATGCACAGAAGGGGACTGGTCCCCGATCTGAGCAACGCCATGCCCCATTACTTCGATAGCGCCCACCGAGAAGAAATCGACACCCTGCGTCAACGCCTGACGGCCCGCACCGAATGGCCGACCTGGCTGTTGTTGATCGGCGTGTACGGCGGCTGGTTCAGCCTGGTGCTGACGAGTGATCGATTGGGGTTGTGGTGGAGCACGGCGCTGTTGATTCCATTGCTGGTGCTGTGGTTGTCGGTGCAGCACGAATTGCTCCACGGTCACCCGACCCGCTGGACAACCCTGAACAAAATCCTCGGCTATGCGCCATTCGCAGTCTGGTATCCCTACACCCTGTACCGCGACAGCCATCTGCTGCATCACCACGACGAAGACCTGACCGTTCCCGGTCGCGATCCGGAAAGCCGTTACCTGAGCGTCGAGCAGTGGCAGGGCAGTTCACTGTTCGAACAAGGCCTGCACTGGCTGAACAAAACCGTGATCGGGCGATTCATGATCGGTGCGCCGCTCGCCTTGCTGGCGCTGGCGAAAGAACAACTGCAGCGGTTGATCAATGGTGAGCGACAGGCCTGGCTGATGTGGCTGACCCACGGTGCACTGACGTTGCTGATGCTGGCGTTCATTGCCCGCTACAGCGTATTGCCGGTGTGGCATTACCTGCTGCTGATCAGCGTGCCGGCGCTGTCGATTGCGATGATTCGCTCCTACTATGAACATCGCCCGCACGCGCGATTCGAACAGCGGACTGTGCTCAACGAAGCGGCGTGGCCTTGGCGCTGGCTGTTTCTGAACCTCAATTTTCACCTGGTGCATCACGACTTGCCGGGGCTGGCGTGGTACGACTTGCCGCGTGCTTATCACGCACGCCGCGAGCAATGGATCGCGCGCAGTGGCGGGTTTCTGGTGCGGGGTTATGGCCAGTTGTGGCGCGAGAATGGCGTGAAAGCCATCGACAGCCCACAGCATCCGTTCCACTGATTTTTGGACTAACCCAAATCAAATGTGGGAGCGGGCTTGCTCGCGAAGGGGGCCATGTCAGTCGACATCGATGTTAACTGACAGACCGTCTTCGCGAGCAAGCCCGCTCCCACAATTAGAAATTTGTTGTTTGGGATATTTTGATGACATACCACCTTGCCGAACTGCTGATGTACGTCGCCCCCGAGCCCATCCGCCAGGCCAACGAGCGCTGGCTGACGCGCATTCTCGAACGGTTCCCCAGCAATCGCCTCGATGCCAGTAACCTGTCACTGACAGACCTCTGGCTCAACCCTCATCTGCTGCTGACCCAAACCTGCGGCTACCCGTTGATGACGGCATTGCGCGGTCAGGTCCGGGTGATCGGGCGGCCACGCTATGAGCTGCCGGACAGCTCCGCTGGCAATCATTGCAGCCTGCTGCTGAGTCGCGCCGATGATCCTCGGCGGACCTTGCCCGACTTTCGCGACAGCCGTGGCGTGATCAATGGCGAAGACTCCAACAGCGGCATGAACCTGCTGCGCCATCGACTGGCGCCACTGCATCGCGACGGACAGTTCTTTGCCCGTGTCGCCATCAGCGGCAGCCATCGCGAAAGCCTGCGCTGGCTGCGTGAAGATCACGCGGACTTGGCCGCCATCGACAGCGTGACCTTTGCCTATCTGGCGCAACACGCCCGCGAAGAAGTCGCCGGCCTGCGCGTCGTGACCCGCAGCGCGTTCAGTCCGACCTTGCCGTACATCTCGGCCGCCGGGACAAGCGATGAACAGGCTGAGCACCTGCTGAACGTGATGAATCAGACCTTGAACGAACTGCCCGACGTGGCCGAAATCCTCGGGCTGAAAGAAGTGTTGCCTGCCAGCGAAAGCGACTATCAGGTCATTCTCGACTATCAGCAGGAAGCGGAAGTTCTCGGCTATAGCCGTTTGCTATGAAATTTCTAAATCGAATATAAAAATGCTTTTTAAGTATTATTAAAGAATAAGGCTCCTTGTTAGGATCGCGCCACCGGATCACCGGACATTCAGCGACCCCTAACCCTTGGAGCCTCTATGTCCGGCACCGACGACCCCCATCGTAACCACGTGGGCGGATTGTTCCGCGCACACTATCCCTGGCTGTGCGCACGCTTGCGCCAGTATTTGGGAACCGGCGCGAGTGTCGAAGACATTGCCGCCGACACCTTCATGCAATTGCTCGAATCCCCCAGCCTGACGCCTATTCGTGAGCCGCGCGCCTTGCTCACCACCATCGCCCGCCGACGGGTTTATGAGCTCTGGCGGCGCCGCGATCTGGAGCGTCAGCACCTCCAACAGTTACCGCAGGCGGACCTGGCTCACGGGCCATCGCCTGAAGATTTGCTGCAGCTATCGCAAACCCTGAACAGCCTGGACCGCACCCTCGAGCGACTGCCGGGCAAGGTCAGGGCGACCTTCCTGCTGTCGCGCGTCGACGGCCTCACTTATCCACAAATCGCTGCCGAACTGGGCATTTCCCAGCGTTCGGTCAGCGTTTACATGACCCGCTCCCAGGCACTGTGCGCCCAGCACAGCGCCAACCAATCCTTGACCCGGAGGTCCGCATGAGATCGATCAAAACCCTGCTCGGCAGTTCGCTGCTGGCGCTGAGCCTGGTGGCCAGCCAGGTTCCGGCGGCGGAAAAAGCCGCGCCCATCCATTTCGGCGACATCACCTGGGAGAGCGGCAGCCTGATCACCGAAATCCTGCGCCTGATCGTCGAAAAAGGTTACGGCTACCCGACCGACACCTTGCCGGGCAGTACCGTCAGCCTCGAAGCAGCGTTGGCCAAAAATGACATTCAGGTAATCGGCGAAGAGTGGGCGGGGCGCAGTCCGGCGTGGGTCAAGGCGTCTGCCGAGGGCAAGGTGTTTGGTTTGGGTGACACGGTCAAAGGCGCTACCGAAGGTTGGTGGGTGCCGGAATACGTGATCAAGGGCGACCCGGAACGTGGCATCAAGCCGCTGGCGCCGGAGTTGAAATCCGTGGCTGACCTGGCCAAGTACAAGGACGTGTTCCGCGACCCGGAAGACCCCAGCCGCGGCCGCTTCCTCAACAGCCCCACCGGCTGGACCTCGGAGATCGTCAACAGCCAGAAGCTCAAGGCGTATGACCTGACCGCCAGCTACGTCAACTTCCGCACCGGCTCCGGCGCGGCGCTGGATGCCGAGGTCGCTTCATCGATCCGCCGTGGCAAACCGGTGTTGTTCTACTACTGGTCGCCGACGCCGCTGCTGGGTCGTTTCAAACTGGTGAAACTCGACGAACCACCGTTCGATGCCGAAGCCTGGAAGACCCTCGCCGATGCCAACAACCCCAATCCCAAGGGCACGCGCTCGATGCCGGCCAACCTGGCCATTGGCGTGTCGGCGCCGTTCAAGGCGCAGTACCCGGACCTTGTGTCGTTCTTTGAAAAGGTCGATTTGCCGATCGATCTGTTGAACCAGACGCTGGGGCAGATGAGCGAAAAACGCCTGCCACCGCGCGAAGTGGCCCAGGCGTTTCTGCGGGAGCAGCCGCAGGTGTGGAAGGCTTGGGTGCCGGGGGAGGTGGCTACGAAAGTGAGTGCAAGTTTGTAATGTTGTAGTGCCTGGTTAAAAGCCATCGCGAGCAGGCTCGCTCCCACACTGGATGTGCGTCGTTCACGAAACCTGTGGGAGCGAGCTTGCTCGCGATGGTCTTGAGGCTTACACCTGCTCAGCGGCCAATGCGGCCTTCACCGCCGGACGTTGTTCAATTCTGGCCTGAAACCGCGCCAACGCCGGCCACTGACCCAACTCAATCGCAAACAACGGCGCCCAGCGCAACACGGTAAACAGGTAGCCATCCGCCACACTGAACCCGCCCACCATCAAATACTCCTGGCGTTCCAGTGTCTGGCACAACACCGCAAACCGCTTGAACAGCCTCTCCTTGATCAGTGCTTTCACCTCTTCTGGAAATTGCGAAGTGAACAGCCATCCCAACCCGCCATGAATCTCGGTTGAAATAAAATTCAGCCACTCCTGCAAGCGCACTCGCTCGAACGTGCCATTGGCCGGTACCAGACCCGATTCGGGTCGCAGGTCGGCGATGAATTGCAGGAGTGCCGGGCCTTCGGTCAGCACCTCGCCGTTATTTAATTGCAGGGCCGCGACGTACCCCTTGGGGTTGATCGCCAGGAAGTCATCGCCAACCAAGGTCTTCTTGGTGCGGTTATCGACACGGATCAACTCGAACGGCAGATCCAGTTCGCGCAACACGATGTGCGGCGCCAGAGAGCAGGCGTTCGGGGCGTAATACAACTTCATCGTCAGGGCTCTGGTTGGGGATTTGCGCCAGTGTCATAGTGCGTGGCGCCCCCGGTAAAATTAATCTTTCAGAACGCAGCCATAAGGATAGCTACTGCCATGATGAATCTGATGCATTGGCGAATGGTGGTGGCGGTTGCAGATACCGGCAATATCACCCGGGCGGCAGAGCGCGTCGGCATGACGCAGTCCGGAGCAAGCCAGGCATTGGCGCAGATCGAGGACACCCTTGGCGTACAGCTCTTCAGTCGGGAGAATCGCCAGACCTTGCCGACCGCTATCGGCCTGCCCGTCATCGAGCAAGCGCGCCTCATGCTCGGTGCGCTGGAAAACATCCGTGACACCGTCGATGCCACCAAGGACATCCAGCGCGGGACGATTCGTCTTGCCAGTTTCCCCATGGTACTGGCGACCTTCTTGCCACCACTGCTGCGACAGTTCAATCGACTCTATCCCGGTATCCAGGTGTCCGCGCTGGAAGTCAGCGACGATGAAGTGGAAGCCTTGCTCGGCGCCGGGCTGGTGGACGTTGGCGTAGTGCTGAACCCGACGCCCGGGCGCAATGCCAGCCCATTGGGGCGCGACGCCTGGATGGCCGTTCTGCCCGGCGGCCACCCATTGGCGCGTCGATCAAATGAAGAGGGGGTCAACTTCGCAGAGTTGGTTGAACAACCCTTTGTGCTGGCCACGGGCGGGTGTTCGACCAACGCGCGCAGCCTCGCCGCCGATGCCGGGTTGAACTTGATGGAAGTGCGGGTCGAGGTCCGCGAGTGGAGCAGCGCTTTCACCTTGGTACGGGAAAACATCGGTGTCAGCCTGGTGCCGGAGATGACGCTGCCAGCCAATCGACAGGGACTGCGCGTGCTCCCTGTGACGCCACGTATTGACCGCGAATTTGCCTTGGTGGCTGCACCGGGCAAAAAAACGTCAGCAGCCGTTCAGGCATTGCTGAATCTGTGCGCTGAACCGATTTTGTCCTCAATCCTGGCCGACTAGTGGCTTTGCGTCCTCGAAGCCGCTGACTATGCTCACCCATGACGGAATATGTCAGTCGACATCAAAGGCCGCCATCAACGCCGTCAGAGTACGTAACCCAAGGCACCAACACTGAGTGACCAGGAGCCGAACGGGTAAATGGATTTACTTTTTGACTACATCAGGTTTGGCCCGAGTCCGGGCTATCAAGAGAAGGATGTCTTGATAAGAGTGTCGCGTTAAGGACCCTCCGATTGAACATCATTTATCACCTGACTACCTCATCCCGTGGAGAAACGCGTGTGCCCGTTCCATGGAACGTCGTGGTGGATACGTTGAAAGACCGAAGTTTTGTCATCAACCAGAAGTCCGCGCCCAAGGTGATAAGAACATGTTTAACCTACATCACAAGTCTGACCTGCTGGAAATCGAGCGATACAGTTGTGCATTGAATGAGGCCAACGCCAGGTTGGCGGCGATCAGTCGTTCGATGGCAATGATTGAGTTCACCCCTGAAGGCATTGTGCTCGATGCCAACGAGAACTTTTGCGCAGTCATGGGTTACAGCGCCACCGAAGTTCGCGGCAAACATCACCGGGTCTTTTGTGAAGAAGCGTTTTATCGCAGTGAAGAGTACGCAAAGTTGTGGCGAGACCTGGCCCGTGGCGAACCGGTCAGCGGGTCATTTCTGCGATTGACCAAGAGTGGTAAAGAAGTGTGGCTCGAAGCCAGTTACATGCCGGTGTACGGAGCTGATCGCCAGGTTAAAAGCGTGATAAAAGTTGCCTCCGACATCACCGAACGCGTCAACAAAGATCATGAAAACCAAAGTCAGCTCGCCGCAATCGGGCGTTCCATGGCCGTCATCGAGTTTACCCCCGACGGCAAAGTCATCACCGCCAACGACAACTTTCTGAAGACCATGCACTACTCGCTTCACGAAGTAGTCGGCCAGCACCACAGCCTGTTTTGCCACCGCGCCGAAGCCGATTCACAGAACTACAAAGCGTTCTGGGCTTCACTCAATCGCGGCGAATATCACTCGCACCGTTTCGAGCGCAAAGATAAGTACGGGCATACCGTGTTCCTGGAAGCGTCCTATAACCCGCTGTTCGACGCCAAGGGTCGCCTGTTCAAAGTGGTCAAGTTCGCCAGTGACATCACCCATCAAGTCTCCACCCTGAGAACCGCTGCCGAATCCGCACACAGCACTTCTGTACAGAACGACGCCTGCGCGCAGAAGGGGTCTCAGGTGGTGCAGCAAACCGTGCAGATCATCCAGGACATTTCCCGCGACTTGAATGAAGCGGCGCTGAGCATTGATGCCGTCAACAAACAGTCCGACATCATCGGCACGATTGTTCAAACCATTCGCGGCATTGCCGACCAGACTAACTTGCTGGCACTCAACGCGGCCATCGAAGCCGCTCGGGCCGGGGAGCATGGGCGCGGGTTTGCGGTAGTTGCCGATGAAGTGCGCAGCCTGGCGGCACGCACCAGCCAGGCGACCCTGGAGATTGTCGAAGTGGTGCGCAAGAACCACGATTTGTCGTTGAGCGCGGTATCGAGCATGCAATCGAGTTTGAGTCGAACCGGCCTTGGCGTGGAGTTGGCCAATGAAGCAGGGGAGGCTATCCTGGAAATTCAGCAAGGCTCGCGGCACGTCGTCGATGCGATCAGTCAGTTCAACTCGACATTGCAATTGAACTGACCACGGTACCAATGAAAAAGGGTCCCGGTAGAGGGACCCATTTTTTTGCTCGCGGGTTAAAGCGATGCCAGAAACTTGTCGACTACTTGAGTGCCGCTTTTTTCACTTCTGCTGGTTTCTTTCTCGGCCTGCGCCAGTTTCATCTTGTCCTGCATGCGATCGGCAATCTCTTGCGCGACGGGTTTACGGGGCTCGAGGGGTGAATAGCGGTCAGGAGTTGCCGTCAGGCGGCAGGGTTCGACCGCCGCGCTGTCATGGCAAGCCGTTACAGCCGTGTTTCAGGAAGCCCTGGCGTTGTGCCAGGCGCTGGAAGTATTCGTCGATGGCGGGGAAGTCCGGGCGCTCGATCGGGGTCATCAGCCAACGGTTGACCGACAGCCCGACGACAATGTCGGCCAGGGTAAATCGAGGCCCGGCGACATAGGCTTTGGTGGTCGCGAGTTGATGTTCGAGGATGGCCATTTTCTGGTTCCAGCCGCGCACGCCGACGGCAATCCGGTGCAGGTCCTGGAACTCTGGGTCCTTGCGCACCAACGCGGTAAATGCGTAGCTCCAGGACGGGTTGAGCTCGGTGGCTTGCCAATCCATCCACTGTTCCACCCGCGCACGCGCCGCCGGGTCATGCGGCAACAGATCGGTGTTTTGGTGTTTGCCGGCCAGGTAGCGGCAGATGGTATTCGACTCCCACAGCACGCCCGCGTCGTCGATGATCACCGGCACCTGAGCATTGGGGTTCAGCCGCAGAAACTCCGGCGTGTGGGTCGACGCATAACCGCTGCCCCAGTCCTCACGCTCGTAGGTGACGCCCAGTTCCTCACAGGTCCACAGGACTTTTCTGACGTTGATGGACGACGCCTTACCCAGAATCTTCAGTGCATGTTCCATTGAACTACTCCGTTATCAAACCGGATCCGGCAGCGCCGACGTTGGCAAACCAAACGTGCGATCAAACAGCCAGTTGAACGCGAAGGTGTAGCACGGAATGAAGAGGATCAGTGCCAAGTCCAGCAGGAAGGCTTGCACCAGACTGATGTTCATCCACCAGGCAATCAACGGGATGAGAAACACTATCAAGGTTAGTTGAAAACCCACCGCATGGGCGATACGCCGTTTAACGGTGCGGGTGCGTGATAACTGGCGACTTTCCCAGTGCTCGAACAGCGAGGTGTAGATGAAATTCCAGGTCACGGCAATGGTGGTGATGATCACCGCCAAGGGGCCGGTACTGCCTGGGGAAGTACCGGACAACAGCGCCAGGCCGAGTGCCGAAAACGTCATGCCGATGACTTCATACAACGACACGTAGACCAGTTTGCGTTTGACGCCTTGCATGGAAATTTGCCTCTTTCTTGCGAACCTGAAACCAGCAGCACTGGCGAAGGCGGCGAAAGATAGCTTCAATGGACGTGACAGAAAAAGTCAGTAGCTTTCAGTTTTATTGATAGGACGGTGGATGAATTTCAACAGCGACAGCATCGAGTTGTTTCTTGCGGTGATCGAACGCGGCTCTTTTTCAGCGGCTGCGCGGGCGCTGGGTAAAGTGCCTTCAGCGGTGAGCATGAGCATCGCCAACCTGGAGGCTGAACTGGGTTATACGCTGTTTGATCGCAGCCACCGCGAACCGGTGCCAACCGCCATGGCCTGTGCGCTGGTGCCGCACGCTCGACTGATCGCCGAGCAACTCAAGCAACTGCAAGTGCATGCCATCGAGTTGTCGCTGGGACTGGAAAGCAAGTTGTCGATAGGCGTCGTGGCGGACATCGACAAGGGGCGTTTGATGGCGGCGATCAAGGTGATTGCCGAACGTCATCCACTGCTGGAGATCGAAGTGCTCAGTGCGCCGCAGGATGATGTGTTGGCCATGCTGCACAGCGGCCGGGTCAGCGTGTGCCTGGCCTTCGCCGGGCTCAGCATGAATGTGCTGGAGCGGTTTCAGTTTGTCGGCACGGAGCGGATGATCGCCACGCTCGCGGCGGACAATCCGTTGCTTGAGGGGCGGGATTTGTTCCTCGAGGATCTGGTCAACGTCCGGCAAATCATCGTCGCCAGCCGCGACTTGCCGATCAGCGAAACCCGGCCCTTGGTCGGCGAGTCTTACTGGCGCACCGACACCTTGGCGATGGCGCTGGAGATGGTCGAAGCGGGATTGGGTTGGGGCAACTTTCCGGTGTCTGTGGTCCAGCCGCTACTCGATGCCGGACGGCTCAAGCGCCTGAACTTTCGCAACATCGAGAATGGACTGGAGTTGCCGGTGCATGCCGTGTGGCTCAAAAGCCAACCGTTGCAGAAAGGCGCGTTGGCGTTTGTCGAACTGATGGGCCGCTGAACCAACATCGATCCCTTGTAGGAGTGAGCCTGCTCGCGATAGCGGAATGTCAGTCAACGGAGATTTGACGGTGAGACCGCCATCGCGAGCAGGCTCACTCCTACAGGGGGGTTATGTGCTTTCCCGGATTTTCAGTTCAAACCCCATGTCCTGCACCGGTTTGGCCACTGAATTCCCCGCCAGCAACGTCAACATCAACTCCGCCGAACGCCGGCCAATGGCCTCGCGCGGCGTATTGATGCTGCTCAGGCGCGGCACCATGTGCGCCGAGGCGGGCAGGTCGTTGAAGCCGAGGATGGCGACTCGTTCCGGGATCTTGATGCCATGGCGCATGGCTTCAAGCAGTGCGCCTTGGGCCAGGTCGTCGTTGCCAAAGAAGATCGCATCGACATCGGGATGACTGGCCAGCAGTTGCAGAAACAGCTCGCCGCCCAAGCCGACGGACGAGGCACGCGGGGTCAGTACTTCGAGATCGGGGTCGTACAAACCGGCCTTTTGCAGGGCTTTGCGAAAACCTTCGCCGCGCAGCAACGTCCGTTGGTCCAGTTGGGCGCCGATGTAGGCCAAGCGCTTGCGACCACGGGACAGCAAATGTTGAGCTGCTGTTTCGCCGGCGGCCAATTGCGAGAAGCCCACGCAATTCACCCCCGCCGCGCTGTCCAGTTCCATCATGTACACGCAGGGAATATTGCTGGCTTCGATCATCCGTCGTGAACTTTCCGTGCGGTCAAAACCGGTCAGCAGCAAGCCGCGAGGCTGATAGGCCATGTAGTTGCGCAGCAGGTTTTCTTCTTCATCGCGTGAGTAGTGGAAGTTGCCGATCAGCACTTCGAAGCCCTTGGGGCGAAGTACCTGATGAATGGCTTCCAGGGTGTCGATGAACAACAGGTTGGAGAGTGACGGCACCAACACCACCACCGAATGGCTCTGCGCCGACGCCAGGGCGCGGGCGGCGGGGTTGACCACGTAGTTGAGTTCAAGCGCGGCTTTCTGGACTTTTTCCACCAGTTCGGTGGCCACGGTACTGACGCCGCGCAACGCACGGGAGGCGGTAATCGGGCTGACCCCGGCCAGTCGGGCCACTTCATTGAGGGTAGGGCGGCCAGTGGTGCGGGTATTTTTATCGTTTTTAGGGGAGGTCATCGGGCGGCTTGCCAAACAAAATTCAAGGCACTAAGGTAGCGCTGTCCCGAAGCAGCTGCAAATGCGTAAGCGAGTTTTGCCTGAACCTCGCTTTTTGGCGCTGGGACGAAAATGCTGCAACCCACAAAAATGACAAGAAGGCGTCGGCAACTTCTACTTTTGATCGAGTGTCATAACTGGCAAAGGTAGCGCTGTCTGCGCGCTGAGGTGTTACATGAATCATCCCATCACCGCCCTGGTCATCATGGGCGTTGCCGGTTGCGGCAAGACATGCGTCAGCGAGGCCTTGTGCCAACTCAGCGGCGCCACTGCCATTGAAGGCGATACTTTCCACCCTGCCGCCAATATCGAAAAGATGAGCGCGGGTATCCCCCTGAACGATCAGGACCGTGCCGGCTGGCTCGACAGCCTGTGCGATGAACTGCGCCGCGTCGACGCCAAGGGCGAACGCCCGGTGCTGACCTGCTCGGCCCTCAAACACAGTTACCGCGAAGTGTTGCGCAGCGCCTTGCCGGGCCTGGGCTTCGTGTTCCTTGAATTGACCCCTGAAGTCGCCGCGGAGCGTGTGTCGCACCGGCCGGGGCACTTCATGCCATCGACCCTGATCGACAGCCAGTTCGCCACCCTCGAATCCCCCGTGGGCGAGCCGTTGACCTTGGCACTGGATGCATCGACCCACAGCGTTGAGCAACTGGCGTCGCAAGCGCATGTCTGGTGGCAGGCACACGGCCTGAAACAGGCCGTATGAGTGTTGCCAAAAAAGATAGCGCTGTCCTGATGGCTCGCGAATTACCCGCTTTAATAACAACAACAACCAGGAGACACCCCTAATGTTTGGCATGTCCCACGAGACGTTCCTGCTGCTCGATGCAGTGGTCACGGTGATCGGGCTTATATTCCTGATTACCAAGTTCAAATTTCACCCGTTCATTGCCCTGATCATCGCCGCAGCCTTTCTCGGGCTGACCTCCGGCATGCCGATCGGTACCGTTATCAAAGCGTTCCAGGACGGCTTCGGTGGGGTGCTCGGTTTTGTCGGGATCATCCTCGCGCTGGGCACCATGCTCGGCAAAATGATGGCCGAGTCGGGCGGGGCGGATCAGATTGCCCAGACGCTGATTCGCGCGTTCGGCAAAGACAAAGTGCAGTGGGCGATGATGTTCGCAGCCTTCCTGGTCGGCATTCCGCTGTTCTTCGAAATCGGTTTTGTGCTGCTGATTCCGCTGGTGTTCATCGTGGCGCGCCGCACCGGCGTGTCGATCATCAAGATTGGTATCCCGCTGCTGGCCGGTCTGTCCGCCGTGCACGGTCTGGTTCCGCCGCACCCGGGGCCGCTGCTGGCCATCGGCGTGTTCGGTGCCGACATCGGTAAAACCATTCTCTACGGGCTGATTGTGGCGCTGCCAACGGCCATCATTGCCGGCCCGATCTTCGGTACGTTCATTGCCAAGTACATCCCCGGCCATCCTAACCAGGAACTGGTGGATCAACTGGCGCGCGAGCCGGAATCGGCTGACCTGCCAAGCTTCGGCATCACGCTGGTCACCGTGCTGCTGCCGGTGTTCCTGATGTTGCTCAAGACCTTTGCCGACGTGGTGCTGCCGGACGGCAATTTCGCCCGCTCCTTCATGGACCTGATCGGTCACCCGATCTCGGCGTTGCTGTTGGCGCTGCTGCTGTCGCTGTACACCTTCGGTCACCGTCAGGGCATCGACTCGAAACGCATTCTGAAATGGCTCGATTCGAGCCTCGCGCCGACTGCCGCGATCATTCTGATCATCGGTGCCGGTGGTGGCTTCAAGCAGATGCTGGTGACCAGTGGCGTGGGTGACGTGATCGGCCACATGGCGGTGAATGCACAGATCTCGCCGATCCTGCTGGCGTGGCTGGTGGCGGCGGTGATTCGCGTGGCAACGGGTTCGGCCACTGTGGCAACCATTACTGGCGCGGGCATTGTGGTGCCGGTGGTGGGGATGATTCCGGGTGTGAACCGTGAGCTGCTGGTGTTGGCCACCGGTGCCGGTTCGTTGGTCCTGTCTCACGTCAACGACGCGGGTTTCTGGCTGGTGAAGCAGTACTTCAACATGACCGTGGCAGAAACCTTCAAGACCTGGACCGCGATGGAAACCATCCTGTCCGTGGTTGCGCTGGGCTTTATCCTGCTGCTGTCGATGTTCGTTTAAGCAAAAAAGCAGGTGCTGACACGGTTCTTGTGATCACCATCAAACAAATGTGGGAGCGGGCTTGCTCGCGAAAGCGGTCTGACAGTCAACATCATCGTTGAATGTCAGGCCCCCTTCGCGAGCAAGCCCGCTCCCACAGTGTTATGTGTCAGGCGTTAGATTTGGCGACTAGCCCATCCGCCCTGAACATCGCGCGAATCCCGCGCACAGCCTGACGAATCCGGTCCTGGTTTTCGATCAGCGCGAAGCGCACATGATCATCCCCATACTCACCAAACCCCACGCCCGGCGAGACGCAGACCTTGGCTTCGGCCAGCAGTTTCTTGGCGAACTCCAGCGAGCCCAAGTGCGCATACGCCTCGGGAATCTTGGCCCAGACATACATCGACGCTTTCGGGTTCTCGACCATCCAGCCCAGTTCATGCAGGCCTTTAACCAGCACGTTGCGCCGCTGCCGATACTGCTCGGCAATGTCCTTGACGCATTGCTGATCGCCTTCCAGCGCTGCAATCGCCGCGACTTGCAGCGGGGTGAAGGTGCCGTAGTCGTGGTAACTCTTGATCCGCGCCAGGGCGTTGACCAGTTCCGGGTTGCCGACCATGAAACCGATCCGCCAACCCGCCATGTTGTAGCTCTTGGACAAGGTGAAAAATTCCACCGCAATGTCCTTGGCACCCGGCACTTGCATGATTGACGGGGCTTTCCAGCCGTCGTAGACGATGTCGGCGTAGGCCAGGTCGTGCACCACCAGTACGTCGTACTGCTTGGCGAGGGCGATCACCCGTTCGAAGAAATCCAGCTCCACGCATTGCGCGGTAGGGTTGGACGGGAAGCCGAGGATCATCATTTTCGGTTTCGGGATCGAGCCGCGAATCGCCCGTTCCAGTTCGGCGAAGAAATCCACGCCCGGAATCAGCGGCACTGAACGCACCTGGGCGCCGGCAATCACGGCACCGTAGATGTGAATCGGATAACTGGGGTTCGGCACCAGCACGGTATCGCCCTGATCCAGGGTGGCCAGCATCAAGTGCGCCAGGCCTTCCTTGGAACCGATGGTGACAATGGCTTCGGTTTCCGGATCGATGTCGACCTCGTAGCGATCCTTGTACCAATTGGAAATCGCCCGGCGCAGACGCGGAATGCCTTTGGACGTCGAGTAACCGTGAGTGTCTTCGCGCTGGGCGACGGTCACCAGTTTTTCGACGATGTGCGGCGGGGTCGGGCCATCAGGGTTGCCCATGCTGAAGTCGATGATGTCTTCGCCACGACGACGGGCGGCCATCTTCAGCTCGGCAGTGATGTTGAATACGTAAGGGGGGAGTCGATCTATGCGCGCAAAGCGGCGCGGCGAACCTGGGTTAGCCATTGTTGCCTCGGATAACGTGAGCGCCCGGAACCGTCCGAGCGACGCTGGCCACTGCGGTGGCCTGTTGCGGAAGATAAGGGCAGTCGTGGCACACTGTCCAGCCAGTGAGTAAACAATTTTTTCCGAAGGAAATCGGTTGATGGAATTTAGCAGCGGCTTCTTGCTGAGCCTTTCGTTGTGCCTGGATATCGGCGTGGCTAACATCGCGATGATCACCCTTGCCATGCAACGCGGCTATTTTCAGGGCTTTGCGCTGGGCCTGGGGACCTGTGTCGGCGACCTGATCTACGCGGTGCTGGCGCTGGCGGGGATGACCGTTTTGCTGCAATACGAAACCGTGCGCTGGGTGCTGTGGATCGGCGGTTCGGCGTTGCTGATCTATTTCGCGGCGAAGATGATCTATTCGGCAATTCACCACGAAGCGGCATTGGCGCAGGCCGAAGAGGTGGGGCAGAACTCCCATCGCAAAGAGTTTTTCCGCGGGATCTTCCTCGCCATGTCCTCGCCCAGCGCCATCCTGTGGTTCGCGGCGGTGGGCGGCACGCTCATCGCCCGTTCCGGTGGCGGTGGTGCGCTCAGCTCGGCGCTGTTTCTCGGCGGATTCCTCTGCGCGGGTCTGCTGTGGAGTGCCGGTTTGTGCTTTGCCGCGAGCCACGGCGGCAAGTTGCTGGGCGACAAACTGTTGCGCTATTCGTACATGGCATCGGCGGCGATCTTCTGCTATTTCGCGGTCTACGTGATCCTATCGGGGTACAACGAGTTTGTCGGTGCGGCGGCGGTGGAACAGTTGCACGCCCTGTAACTGGGCGAATCGGGTTTGGCTTCTATACTCCCAGCCGAACCCATTTTTAAGCCTCAGGAGTAAGCCATGGATGAGCAAACAGGCGTACAACCCGCCGAGCCCCGCTTCGAACACGGGCACTTCCTGCTCATTGCAGGGTTTGGCGGACGATTTACCCAGGAGACCTCCAAGAAAATCCCCGATCTCTGGGAAAAATTCATTCCCGAGATTGGCCAGATTCCCGGTCAAAAAGGCGAAGTGACCTACGGCATCTGCTGCAATCCGGATGGTAAGGGTGGATTCGAATACATCGCCGGCGTCGAGATCGACAAGCTCGACGACCTGCCGGAGAAGTACCGTTGGGTCGAGGTTCAACCCCAGCATTACGCGGTATTCGAGCACAAGGGATCGCTGGATACCTTGCCCCAGACCTTTCAGTACATCTGGAAAACCTGGTTGCCGCAGTCCGGCAAAGAGGCGGCGGACGCCCCGGAATTCGAACGCTATAGCGAAGACTTCAACCCGAAGCTCAACACCGGCGTGCTGGAAATCTGGCTGCCGATCAAGCCGTGAACACCGCGAGAGGCGGACCGCATGTCCGCCTCTCGTCGGGTTACTTACCTTGCTTCATCCGGCGCGCCCGCATCAGGTCGATCGACAAGGTGACGAAACCAAACGTGCTGATACCCAACAACATAAGAAGTCCGATCTGAACGCTGCTCATGGTGTGTTCCCCCTATTGATGTCGTGAAACCGGGAACATCAATAATCCGAACCTTCGAGCAATGAAAGCGCCTATACGCAGGCTTTACGGCGCCGGCAGTGATCGATATGAACACCTTATTCCTCTATGATTCGCAGCCTTTCCCTCGCTGATTTCGAGCCGCCATGAACACCCTCATCCGCAACGTCACCGCCACTGACCTGGACCGCTGCTACGCCATCGAAACCGTTGCCTACGAAGGTGACGAGGCGGCCACCCGCGAGAAAATCGCCACCCGCATTGCCACTTGGCCTGAAGGCTTTATCGTGGCCGAAGTCGACGGCGTTGTAGCCGGTTTCATCAATTCCGGTGCGGCGTTTCAGGTGGAAATGTCGGACGAAGCGTTCAAGGAACTGATCGGCCACGACCCGGCCGGCCCGCATGTGGTGATCATGTCGGTGGTGGTGCACCCGGACTATCAGGGGCTGGGGCTGGCGAAGCAGTTGATGGGCGAGTTCATTGAGCGGATGCGCGCTATGGGCAAGACGCAGATTCACCTGATGTGCAAGGAGCGGCACATTCCGCTGTATGCCGGCTTCGGTTTTGCCTACGTCAAACCTTCAGCGTCTGATCATGGCGGGATGGCGTGGCATGAGATGGTGCTCGACTTATAAATCTACCGAATATCCCTTGTGGGAGCGGGCTTGCTCGCGAAGGCAATGTGTCAGTGGACGTAATCATTGGCTGATACACCGCCTTCGCGAGCAGGCTCGCTCCCACACGGAATCGGCGGTGAGTCAGTGGCTACCTCAGAAAACCAGCCCCATCCGCCGCTCATACCCAATCCGGCCCTTGTAGGCCTCGCCGCTATCCACCCAGCCGAACTTCGCATACAGCGCAATAGCCGACGCATTGTCCGCATCCACCGACAATTCCAGCCCCTTTATCTCCGGAAACGCCTGACGCGCCATCTCGGGCAGCGCTTGCAAACATACCTTGCCATAGCCCTTGCCCTGAGCACGCTGGTCAACTTGCAACGCATGCAAAGTGGCGCTGTGTTCATCGGCCCAGGCCGGTAACACGGGCGGGCGCTTGAGCAGCAGGAAGGCCACCGGAGCGTCTTCGACCAGCAGCGCAAATCCTTTGACGCCGGGGCCGGGTTTGGACAGCAAGGTGTGCAACGCACCGTGAATGTCGCCGCTGAACCTGATTTGTTCTTTGTGTACTTCGATGGCCTCGACCTGCTGGCGCTGGCGCGCGTTCAGGCTTTCGTAAGGCACGAGACGGGCTGTCACTGGAGTGTCCTTTTCCCACATGAATGAGCCTCGGATTCTAGCGAGTTTGCGCCGATGGATTATTTTTATTTCGACTGTCGATTTGGCTTTTTGCCGAACGACTAAGGGTGTCTTCACTACAAAAACCAAGGAGAACCACCATGAGTGCCACTCACGAAATCGAGACCCTGATCGACACTTATCGCCAGGCCGTCATCGCCAAGGATGTCGACAAAATCATGGCCCTGTACGCCGAGGACATCGTCTCCTACGACGCGGTCAAGGCCTTGCAATTTCGCAGTAAGGCCGCCTACCGCGCGCATTGGCTGGAGTGCATGGAAATGTGCCAGGGCCCGCATAAATTCGACTTCGGTCACATGAATATCGTGGCGGACGAGCACATCGCCTTCGCCCATTGGCTGGCCCATTGCGGCGGCACCAACGACAAGGGTGAAACCCAGGCCTGCTGGATGCGCGTGACCGCTTGCTACCGTCGCGACGCCGGGCAATGGCGGATTGTCCACGAACACTGGTCGGCCCCGTTCGACATGGCCAGTGGCGCTGCGCTGTTCAATCTGGAGCCCTGATCGTCGGGAATTTCGCCAACGCGTCAATCTGCAGCCATAGTTGATCCGTTCGATTCAGGAGAGCCACATGAAATACCTATGCCTGGTCTACAGCAACGAGCACACCTTGCACTCGCTGCCCGAGAGCCCGAACGACGCCGAGTGCATGGCCTACGCCGAGTCGATCCAGAGTGGCGGCCGGATGCTCGCGGCCGAGGCGCTGGAGTCGGTGCAGACCGCGACCACCGTGCGCATGCGTAACGGCAAGATGTCGATCACCGACGGTCCGTTCGCCGAAACCAAGGAGCAGTTGGCCGGCTTCTACCTGATCGATGCCAAAGACCTCAATGAAGCAATCCAGGTCGCCGGCAACATTCCGGCGGCCCGGGTCGGCTGTGTCGAGGTGCGTCCCGTTCGCCAGTTGAATCCTTGAATAACAAAAACCAAAAAGGAGTTGTGCATGAACCCGCAATCAACTGAAAAAAAGTCTGCCGAGTTCGAGTTATCCATCAGCCGCCTGATCGACGCGCCACGCCAGAAGATCTTCCGCGCCTGGACCGAACCGGCCTTGCTCACCCAGTGGTGGGGGCCGCACGGCATGACCACGCCGGAGTGTGAAATGGACCTGTGGGTCGGCGGCCAGTTTCGCACCCTGATGCGCGCCCCGGATGGCAGTGAATACCCGACCATGGGCGTGTTCCTGGAGATCGTCGCCCCTGAGCGTCTGGTGTTCACCGACGCGTTTATCCCCGGCTGGATTCCGTCGGGCAAACCGTTCATGGCGGCCGAAGTGACGCTCGAAGAGCGGGACGGCAAAACCCTCTACACCGCGCGTGCCATGCATTGGTCAAAAGAGGATCACAAGGCCCACGAAGACATGGGGTTTCATGACGGCTGGGGGCAAAGCCTTGATCGCCTGGAAACGTTGGTGACTGAAGGCATGCCGGACTGATGCCTGGCGAGGCGGTAGCGGCCCGGGTCGAGCAGGTTTACCGCGAAGACTCGCGGCGGATCCTGGCGACGCTGATCCGCTTGCTCGGCGATTTCGACCTCGCCGAAGAGGCCCTGCACGAGGCCTTTTTTATCGCGGTCGAACGTTGGCAACGGGACGGCGTGCCGGACAATCCGCGCGCCTGGCTGGTGTCCACCGGGCGTTTCAAGGCCATCGATGCCTTGCGTCGGCGCGCGCGTTTTATTGCCTCGCAACCGATGCTGATTGCTCAACTGGAGGCGCTGGAGCAGGCCGACTGGAGTGACGAAGACGTGGAAGACGACCGCTTGCGCCTGATCTTCACTTGCTGTCACCCGGCACTCGCCTCCGACGCCCAGGTGCCGCTGACCTTGCGTGAAGTCTGCGACCTGACCACTGAGGAAATCGCCCGGGCGTTCCTGTCAGCGCCGGCGACCATCGCCCAGCGCATCGTGCGGGCGAAGGCGAAAATCCGTGATGCAAAAATTACTTATCAAGTGCCGACGCTGGCGGAATTGCCCGAGCGTCTCGATAGCGTGCTGCGGGTGATTTACCTGGTGTTCAACGAGGGGTACTCGGCGTCCATTGGAGCTGAGGTGACGCGCGAAGACCTGACGCGCGAGGCAATCCGGTTGGGACGGTTGCTGCTGGAATTGCTGCCAGAGCCGGAGGTCATGGGCTTGCTGGCGATGATGTTGCTGCATGAGTCTCGGCGCCAGGCCCGGACGACGGCGACCGGCGAGTTGATTCTGCTGGATGAGCAGGACCGTTCGTTGTGGGACGCCGGGATGATTGCCGAGGGCTGTGCCTTGGTCGAGCACGCGCTGACCCGGCAGCGCTTCGGGCCGTATTGCCTGCAAGCGGCGATTGCAGCGGTGCATGCCGAGGCGGCGACGCCGCAAGACACCGACTGGCTGCAGATTGTCGGTCTGTATGACCTTCTGCTGCGGGTGGTGCCGTCACCGGTGATCGAGTTGAACCGGGCGGCGGCGATCTCCAGGCGCGATGGGCCGTTGGCGGGTTTGACGTTGGTTGAGGCGATTCTGGGGCGGGGCGAATTGCAGGATTACCACTTGGCGCACTCGGCGCGGGCGGAGTTTTGCCGGCAGTTGGGCAGGGTGGAGGAGGCGCGGGCGGCGTATGAGCGAGCATTGGCGTTGACGCAGCAAGTACCGGAGCGGCGGTTTCTTGAAGCGCGGATCAAGGCTTTAAAGTGATGTGATCTGGCGGGCCTCTTCGCGAGCAAGCCCGCTCCCACATTAGACCGCGTCTGTCCGGACAACTCGGTCAAGTGTGGGAGCGGGCTTGCTCGCGAATGCGGGCGCCACTATTCCAGCATCTTGCTCAACAACCAACTCCCCGCCGGCCCAGGCGGATGCTGGCGCGACCACAACGCATCGACAAACACCGGTTTCGGCCAGCCCCGCACCTGAAGCTCCTGCAACGAACCCGGCCCAAACCGCTCCACCAACCACCGCGGCAACGGCGCCCAGCCAAATCCCCCCTGAGCCATTTCCAGCAGCATCAAGTAACTCGGCGCCGACCACACGCGCCCCTTCGCCCGGCTTTCATACGGATTGACGATGGTCGCCAAACGCAATTCCCGGTGCTGTTGCAGCACGTCCTGATCAACATGATCAAGCGCCGCCAACGGATGCGCCGGGGAGACGAACAACGCAATTTCCGTACGCTCCTCAACCGTCGAACTCACCAGATCCGGCGGATAGCTGTCCTGCATTTCGGCGAACGCCACCTGCGCCCGACCCCGTTGCACCAGCGCAATCAAGTCATCGCATTCAGCAATCAGGCACTCAAGCTCCAGGTCCGGATAACGCTGCTCAAACGCACCCAGCGCCGCTTCAAAACGGTCGGATTGATAAGTATCGGAAATCGCCACGGTCAGTTTCGGCTCGACGCCTTGGGACAACTGGCTAGCGGTCATTTCCAGTCGGCTGGTGGCGGCCAGGATTTCCTCGGCCCGTTGCAGCATCACGTGCCCGGCCGGGGTCAGGCTGGGTTTGCGACTGCTGCGGTCGAACAACATCAGGTTCAAATCGATTTCCAGACTGGCCACCGCCGCGCTGATGGTCGACTGACTGCGCCCCAGTTTGCGCGCTGCTGCGGAAAACGAGCCTTGGGTCGCCGCCTGGACAAACGCCAGCAGCACTTCATGAGAGGCCATGAACTATCGCCTTGATCGATGGTTATTGGTTATGAAGTATCGGTGTGATGACAGATCATGGCAACCACAGTCACTCAGAGGAGTCTGGCCATGAGCGCCAACAAATCCATCACTGAACGTATTTTCCAGGCCGCCGGTTTCGAACTGCTGGCCATCCTGATCTGTACCCCGTTGCTGGCCTGGATCATGGACAAACCGATGCTCGACATGGGTGTCGTCACCATGGCCATCGCGGCCCTGGCCCTGGCCTGGAACGTGGTCTTCAACGGCCTGTTCGACCGGGTGCTCAAGCACTACAGAATGGCTCACAACGCCTGGGTCCGGGTGGTCCATGCGCTGCTGTTCGAAGGCGGTCTGGTTGCCTTCTGTGTGCCGCTGATTGCCTGGTGGCTGAAGATCGGCCTGTGGGAAGCGTTCCTGCTCGACATCGGTGTGCTGCTGTTTTTCCTGCCGTACACCTACATTTACCACTGGGTGTACGACGTGGTGCGGGAGCGGATGGTGATGCGCAGCGTTTTCGAAGGATGAATAACGCAGTCGGAGGGTTTTTTGTATGAAGTGGACGGCAAGCAGCGGTCGCACAACCTGAAGAACACCCCATAACCTTGTGGGAGCGAGCCTGCTCGCGAAAGCGGTCGTCCAGTCAACACTGATGTTGAATGTGAAGGCCTCTTCGCGAGCAGGCTCGCTCCCACAGTGGGTGTCTTTCAGTTCAGAGCTTTTGCGTCAGACGTGGAAGTAGCCCACGCAGCTGTCAAACGGCAAACGCTTCAGCTCGATCTTGTTCAGGTCCAGCACTTCGCGCAGGGCCTTGGTTTCGCCCGGGAAGTTGCGGTAAGCCACTTCGTCCAGGACCACGATTGCGCCTTTTGGCATGTACGGCAGGAAGGTTTCCAGCGCGACTTTGGTCGATTCGTACAGGTCGGTGTCGAGGATCAGCATGGCCACGACCAGGTCCGGACGGGTCTTCACCCACTCCGGCACAGTCTTGACGATGTCACCCTTGACCAGTTCGCAACGCGGGATGCGGTTGACCGGGCGCAGCAGGTCGTTGGCGTCGATCATGTCCTGGATCAGCGACTGGTCGGTGTCGGAGAACATGGTCTCGTTGACGTCGGCCGGGTCTTCTTTCTTGTCGATGCTCTGGAAGCCTTCGAAGGTGTCGAAGCCAATGATCGAACGGTTGATCGCGTACGGTTCCAGGATCATCGACAAGTGCATGTACAGCATCAGCGAGTTGCCCTTGTACACGCCGCACTCGATGATCGCGCCCGGTACTTCAGCGACTTTCTTGAACAGTTCCATGCGCGACAGGGCAGCGGTCACGCCGATGCGGTTGGCGAACACGAACGGGGCGTCGGCCACGTACTCGGCATCGACCCGTTTCAGAACGTTGGCACGGGTTTCGTTGTACTGGGCCTCGGCGGGCGTGATGCGACGCTTGGTCATTGCTGGATTCCTTGAAAATTCGAAAAGTCGTGGGCGTGGAAATAGTCTTTGAAACCGGCGCCGACGTCAGGGCAGGCGCTGTCGACGTTGATCGCGCCACGCTTGTGTTTGAGGTCATCGAGGTGCATCAGGCGGAAATCCACGCTGAAGCGGGTTTGTTCGGTGTGATTGGCAACCGTACCGTGCAGGTGCGAGCCGGAGAAAATCAGCATCTCACCGGTGTTGCCGGCGATGCGCACTTCAGACGCGGTATTGATCGCCTCCAGTGGCACCGGGTGCACGCGGACTTCCTCCTTGAGGTTGTCCTTGGCCTTGTGCCGCTGGTTGCTGATCCAGTCGTTGAGGCTCCATTCGCTGGAGGTGTTCTTCACCGGCACGTCGAAGTAACCGGCGTTGATCATCATGGTCTGGTCGGGGCGAATGGTGTGCACCGGCATCCAGGTGTTGATCTGGCAATCGACGCTGCCGTACCACGTGTCGCGGTGCGGCTTGTAGGCGTAGCTGACGCCGGCGTGCAGGTAGTCATAGTTCGGCACCACGCGAATGCGCGGCACGTCGAAAATGTACTCGCGCGGGTCGACGCCGATCTCGTCGATAAATGACAGGATCAAGTCCTTGGCGCGCTGGCTGTTGGTGAACTGGCCCTTGAGGCGCGTTACCAACACCACGAATTCTTCCACCGGCATCAGCGTGTGCAGGGCCTGGTGGTTGGTCTCGCCGTTGAAAGCGGCGGTGATGCTTTCCTGAGCGAACGCACACAGCTCTTTGGCCGCGCGCAGCTGAGTGTTCAGGAAGATGTCGCCGGCGTAGATGGCTTCTTTGAAGTCAGCTTTTTGCTGAAGCTGATTGATATACAGATTCACGATCCCACTCCTGAATACATCGAGTCTCTTAAGAATCGGCAACACGTTAGCAAACTGAAGTGCCAACTGGCGGGTAGTGGATCAATAAATGCGTAATCGCCTGTATTTGCGACGAAATGCTTTTTACCCGGCAAAAAAATCCCTGTAGCAGCTGGCGAAGCCTGCGTCCGATTGCGCAGCAGTCGTAAAACCTGTGTACGCGGTTTGTCTGATGCACCGCGTGTTATGGGTTTACGACTGCTGCGCAGCCGGACGCAGGCTGCGCCAGCTGCTACAGGGTTTTGTGTTGACTTAGAAGATTTGGGTGAACAACCAGTACAGGCTGCCCGACAACAGGATCGCGGCGGGCAAGGTCAGCACCCACGCCATCAGCAGGTTGCGGATGGTCTTCATCTGCAAACCGCCACCGTTGGCGACCATGGTCCCGGCGACACCCGACGACAACACGTGGGTGGTCGACACCGGCAAACCGAACATATCCGCCGCGCCAATCGTCAGCATCGCCACGGTTTCCGCCGAGGCGCCCTGGGCGTAGGTCAGGTGAGTCTTGCCGATCTTCTCGCCGACCGTTACCACGATGCGCTTCCAGCCGACCATGGTGCCCAGGCCAAGCGCAATCGCCACCGCGATCTTCACCCACAGCGGAATGAAGCGCGTCGAGTTGTCGATCTGCTGCTTGAACAGTTGCAGCTTGCCGCTGGTGTCGGCGTCGAAATGACCGACCTTGTTCTTGTCCATCAGGCGAATGGTTTCGCTGGTCAGGTACATGTCGTTTCGCACGTTGCCCACGGCTTCGGCTGGCACTTTGGACAGCGAACCGTAACCCTTGACCTCGGCGCCGATGCTGCCGGTGAGGGCGGCGAGCGCCGGCACCAGTTGCGGCGTGGCTTCCTTGCTGCGCACGTAGTCGGACAAGATCAGGCGCGGGTCGGCCGGTGCCGGTTGTGGCGCAGCCTTGACCAGTGCTTGCTGGGTCACTTCCGCGACGGCGGCGAACTGCAACGCCTGGTCGGCCGGCATGGTGCGGTTCAACGCGTAGGCCATGGGCAGCGTGCCGACCAGAATCAACATGATCAGGCCCATGCCTTTCTGGCCATCGTTGGAACCGTGGGCGAACGAGACACCGGTGCAGGTCACGATCAACATGCCGCGAATCCACCACGGTGGCGGGGTGTTGCCTTCGGGGGCCTTGTACAGCGAGCGATTCTTGACGAACGCGCGCAGGGCCAGCAACAGCAACGCGGCGAAACCAAAGCCGACCAGCGGCGAGAGCAACAACGCATAACCGATCTTGGTCGCCTGCGCCCAGTCCACGCCGCTGGTGCCGTCACGGCCGTGCATCAGCGCGTTGGCCACGCCGACGCCGATGATCGAACCAATCAGCGTGTGCGAAGACGAGGCCGGCAAGCCCAGCCACCAGGTGCCGAGGTTCCACAGGATCGCAGCGATCAGCAGGGCAAAGATCATGGCGAAACCGGCGGAGGAGCCGACTTGCAGAATCAGCTCCACCGGCAGCAGGGCAATGATGCCGAACGCTACCGCGCCGCTGGACAGCAGCACGCCGAGGAAGTTGAAAAAACCGGACCACGCCACCGCAAAATTCGGCGGCATCGAATTGGTGTAGATCACTGTCGCGACGGCGTTGGCGGTGTCGTGGAAACCGTTGACGAATTCAAAGCCGAGGGCGATCAGCAACGCCACACCCAACAGCAGGAACGGGGTCCAGGTGGTCACCACCGTGCCGAGTTCGTGCATGTCGTGCATCAGGCTGTAAGCGGTGAACAACAACCCGATGGCCAGCACGCCGAAAAAAATCACCAGCGTGAACACACCGGGTTTTTTATCGAATTGGGGGTTGGCGCTGCGGGTGGCGGATGCCTGAGCATCGGCGGGGTAGGAAGGAGTAGCCATAACGGACAATCCTGATGAGGGAGGTGTATCAGTGATAGTCGTTGCTAATTGTTACAGAGAGACTGCGTCAGGTCAGGGTTTGGGGTTTTTGCTTGTCCGTTAATCAGAATCCCTTTGGCCAGGCACGACTTGTGGCGAGGGGGCTTGCCCCCGTTGGGTCGCGAAGCGGCCCCCTGCATTCTTTCAGTCAAATCTTCCCAGCAGGTTTTGCGACTGCTTCGCAGCCGAACGGGGGCAAGCCCCCTCGCCACAGATAAGGCCACTCACCACAGAGGATTGGTGGGGCTTTGAGGCTCAGTAATCCTGACGCTTGCGAAACGCCCAGCGCCCGGCCAGCACGGTAAACGTCGCGACCAGTGCCACCAGAATCCAGAACCCCTCCGGGTCTCCCGACAGAGGAATGCCGCCGACGTTCATGCCAAAGAAACCGGCAATGATGTTGATCGGCAACGCCAGCACCGTCACCACGGTCAACGTAAACAGCGTGCGGTTGCTCTGTTCATTGAGGTTGGCAGCGATTTCTTCCTGCAACAGCTTGATCCGCTCACCCAGCGCCGTGAGGTCGTTGATGATCAGCGCAAACTCCTCGGTGGACTTGCGCAGTTCCTTGACGTCCTCCTTCTGCAGCCATTGCGGCGGCCGATTGAGCAAACGCAGCAACGACCCCGGTTCCAGCGCCAACAGGCGTTGCAGACGCACCAGCACCCGGCGGTTGGCGCCCAGTTCGGCGCGGTTGGTCGACAGCCGCGACGACAACAATTCATCTTCGATCTGATCGACACTCAGGCTGGTCTTGCGCACGATTTGCGTCAGCACCTCGCCCTGATCGCGCAGCAAGTGCACGAGCAATTCCAGCGGCGAACGAAAACATTCACCGGCCTTCACCGAGGAACGCAGCTTGTCCACCGAGTGCAGCGGTTGCAGGCGCGCGCTGATGATCAGCCGACTGCGGGCGCACACCCACAGCGTCGAGACATCCGAAGAAACCATGCTGCTGAGGTTGAACACCACATCGTTGACCACCGCCAACAAGGCCGAATCCACATGCTCGATGCGCGTCGAACGCGAACCTTCGTGCAGCGCTTCGAAAAACTCGTCCGGCAACTCCAGATGGCTTTTCATCCAGCGCTCGCACGCGGCGTGCGCCAGGTTCAGGTGCAGCCAGAGGAACTCTTCGCTGTCGTCGGGTTGTTGCAGGCATTGCAGCGCCTTGGCCGAATCGATCTCCCGACCACGCTCACCGGGGCGAAAACTGAACCCGTAGAGCAGGCCGAACAGATCGGTGTCGCGATGGCTTTGGTCGATGCTGTGGTTCATGAGTGCTCGCAAGGAAGGCGCCTGTCGCGGGTTTTACAGGTTCACTTGAGCCGCATCATCGCAAGGATATTTGACAGTTATGTGACGGTTCGATGAAGGCTAAATAGTGGCGCTACCGACGGTCGGATTGGATTAAAGAACCGCTCTGGCACGCCGATCTCGCTTACGTTAACGTGCGCGCCTTTGGCCACGAGCCAAGGTCGCAGACAGGGATGTCCGGACACCTTTCACGCCATGTCACGGCGTGTCTCACCCCTGTCATGAGTATCACTCGATGCTGCAAAAATCCCTGAGAGCACAAATCCTCGCCTTGTTGAGCGGCAGCCTGCTGGCGATGTTGCTGATCGCTTTGGCTTGCTTTCACTTTCTGTCCAGCGGTGTTCAGAGCTACGCGAACCTGATCGATGGCCCGCTGCACACGTCCCAGTTGATCGATGAAGCCAACCTGCAATTCAAGGTGCAGGTTCAGGAATGGAAAAACGTCCTGCTGCGCGGCAAGCAACCGGCGGACCTGGACAAATACTGGAAGCAATTCGAAGACCGTCAGCGCGATGTGCAAAGCATCCTCGGTGAACTGGCCGGGCAGAAGGGCATCGAGCCGCAACTCAAGACCCGCATCGAACGCCTGCGTGATGAACACCGCTTGCTCGGTGCCGCCTACCAGAAGGGCCGCGATGCCTACGTTGCTGCGGGTGCCGACCCGACTGCTGGCGACACCGCCGTCAAAGGCGTGGACCGCGCGGCCAGCGATCAGATGAGCGAATTGGTCGCCGAACTGCGCAAGCAGGGCGCGGAGCAATCGAAGCTGATCAGTGCCGACGCTGACCGCACCGTGTTGCTGGGGATCATCGTGATGCTCGCCTCGGGCTTGTTGATCGGGCTGTTGAGCCTGTGGCTGGTCAACCGCAACCTGGTCGAGCCGATTCGCAAACTGATCGAATACGTCGCGCAACTCAGCCAGGGCAAATTCGCCGACCGCGTGGCCAGCACCCGTCAGGATGAGCTGGGCAAACTGGCGGTCGCCGCCAATACCTTGCGCGACTTCCTCGCCGAAACCTTCAGCCATTTGCAGCGCAGTGCCAAGGACCTGGACAGCGCCAGCGGCGAACTGAACTCCATTGCCACGCTGATGGCGGGTGGCACCAACGAGCAGTTCAACCGCACCGATCAGGTGGCCACGGCGATGAACGAAATGTCCGCCACCGCGCAAGAAGTTGCGCGCCACGCCGCAGACGCCGCACGTGCTGCCGACGACGCGGATCAGTCCGCGCAGCAGGGCGAAAAAGTCATGCAGGGCACCATCCACACCATCACCCAGATGCGCGGAGAGATCGCCAACACCGCCACGGTCATTCGTCAGCTGGAAACCGACAGCGGCCGCATCGGCAAGGTGCTGGAAGTGATTCGCGGGATCGCCGAACAGACCAACCTGCTGGCGCTCAACGCGGCCATCGAAGCGGCCCGTGCCGGTGAAGCCGGGCGCGGTTTTGCGGTGGTGGCCGATGAAGTGCGCAGCCTGGCCCAGCGCACGGCGGCGTCGATCATCGAGATCAACCAGATCATCCAGACCGTGCAAACCGGCGCGGTGGACGCGGCGCAGGCGATTGAAAGCGGGCAGTCACGCAGTGAAGAAAGCGTGCAGCAAGTGACCGAGGCCGGCGCCATGCTGGAGCGGATTACCCAGGCCGTCGAAGCGATTCGCGACATGAACCGCCAGATCGCCACGGCTGCCGAAGAGCAGACTTCGGTCGCCGAGGACATCTCGCGCAACCTCACCGAGATCACCAGCATCGCCAGTACCAATCTGGACAACGTGCAACGCACCGAAGCGGCAAGCCACAACCTGCACGGCTTGTCGTCGCAGTTGAATGACGTGACGGCGCGTTTGAGCGCGTAAGGCCGACGGCTGTGTACCGGCTCGCTTACCGAGTCGGTACACAGTCGATCTCAAGTGCGGCCGGGCCATGTCGATGAGGGAGATACCCAACACCCACAGTGGATAAATCCCATGGTCAGCATCACCTCGGTCTCGATCAACCAGCCCCTCACCCCCTCCACCAGCAAAACCGCGATCAGCGATCCCGCCGCCGACACCTCCGTCACCACCACCAGCGCTACGCCTTCCGACGACTCCAAAGTGGCCGCCGGCGGCGCTCCGGCGTCGAGCGACAGCAGTTCCAGCAGCAGTGAAGAATCCGATGCGGTGAAAACCTTGCGCAAGCAAATCGCCGAGCTGCAAAAGCAGATGCAGGAACAACAGCAACAGCTGCAAGCGGCGCAGGCGAAACAGGAAGATGCGGATGCGAAAGCGGCCGACGTAGCTGCCGCTCAGTCGCAGATTGCGACCACGGCGGGTTCGTTGCAGACGGCGACGGCGGCGTTGTTGCAGGCGTTGCAGGAAACTGATTCGAGCACGTCGGGTTCGCTGGTCAATACCAGCGCTTAAGCCTGTACCGGGATGTAGCTTTCGAACTGATAAATACCAGGTGTGTTGGCGCGATCTGAATTCGAAATGCAAAAAAGCCGCACGATTTGTATATCGTGCGGCTTTTCAGAGGGGATTACTTGTCTTGTTTGTTGCTCAGTACTTTGCCTGTGGCGGCATCGAAATCGACGTCCCATTCCACACCTTCGGCGGTACGCAGTTCCACTTCGTATTCGTAGCCGTTGAAGTGGTTGTCCAGGTCCGTGTCGGTGATGGTCGCGCCCGGATGCAGTTTCAGCGCTGCCTGGTTCATTTCTTCCAGTGGCTTGATCTTGCCGCTCTTGACCAGTTCAGGGATCTGATCGACGCGTACGTCAGCCTGGGCCAGGCCAGCGGTGAGGGTCAGGGCAGCGGCGGTGAACAGGGCAGTCAACGTTTTCATAAAGTTCTTTCCTTGGGTTGTTCTGTTTAAGTGGCGCCAGATTAACCAGGGCATCTTAATTCACCCTTAATTCCAGAAAGCCACCACCCACAAGTGCTGCACAAATGCTGTGGGAGCGTGGCTTGCCCGCGATAGCCGCACCGCGGTCCCGAATCAATACCCGTTATTCTGCAGCAACTGCGCAACCGTCCCCGCCGCCGGCCGCTTATAGAACTTCAACAACTCACTGGCCCGGTTAGTAAAGACCCCATCCACCCCGGCATCCGTCACCTTCTGGTAATCCACCGCATCATCAATGGTGTACACGTGTACCAACAAACCCTGATCGTGGGTGAACTGGTTCATCCACGGCTGCACCAGGTCCGAATAGCTTTGATCGCCACCCTGGGTCAGCGCGGCGGAAGGGCCGGTGCCGATGGCGCCCTGGGCCTTGGCGTACTCGACCCATTGCTGGAATTCGGCTTTGTCTTTCGGTTCCTGTTTGGCGTAGTAAGTGGCTTTGTCCTTGTCGCCGGATTCGGCGAACGTCACCTTGGATTTCGGCTCGATGCTGCCTTCGCCGACCCACAGCAGAAGGATTTTCGGCACTTTCGGCATTTCTTTTTCCAGCAGTTCAAGGCTGCTCTTCTCGAAGGTTTGCAGCACCACCTTGCCTTTGCCCTGGCCAACCGCCAGATCACTTTTCGCCAGTTTCGAACCGGCCGGGCTCAGCCAGCCACGGTCCTGCAACTTGTCCTTGAGGTCGCTCTCGATCCCGGGGAATTGCTTCGGTTCCTTGGTCTCGATGTACAAGCCCGGCTTGTGCAGCGGGTTGCCCTGGGCGATGTCGATGATCTCGTCCAGGGTCAGGATTTTCAGCCCGGCGTAGGACGGACGCGCGCGTTCCGGGTAAGCCGTGTTGAACCAGCTGCCAGCGTCGAGGGTTTTCAGTTCGGCCATGGTGAACGCGTTGGCCGGGCTGTCCTTGCGATCAGGGAACCGGGTGGCGACGTCGGTAGTGCGTTGCAGGTTGTTGTCGTGCAGGGCAAACAGCACGCCGTCCTTGCTGCGTTGCAGGTCCATCTCCAGGTAATCGGCGCCCAGGTCACGGGCCAGTTTGTAGGCGGCCGCGGTGGACTCGGGTGCATCGAACGACGCGCCGCGGTGGGCGATTACCGCCGGGTGCGGAATGCCCAAACGGCTGGCCAGAGCGGTCGGGCCGGGCTCGCTGGCAGCCTGTGCCTGGCCGAGGCCGAGCATCAGACTCAGCAGCAGGGCGCTTTTGGTGAAGGTAACCGGCATGTCGAGATCCTTTCGCAGAGAGATTTTCAAAGACGTCTCTTTTAACAACTGAGCGCCGCTCGCGCTATCGCCAGACCGACATAAACGTGTTTAAAGGCTATTTTTTCAGCGCAGGTGTGCGCTGCTTTGCAGTACTCTTGGCCACGGCAGTTTCCCCGGCAGAGGGAAACCCGCGTCGTTTTCCTTGCGTGTAAACCATCGATCACCGGTCGTTAACGACCTTTTTGTGAGGTTTATATGCGCATCACTTCCGAACTCATCTGCCAGGCCGCCGACCAACTCAACGGCTTCGTCGGCCTCAATCGCAAGACCGGCCATTACATCGTTCGATTCAGCGAAGACGCGTTCGGCATGGACGTGGCCGATGACGGCATTATTCCGGTGAGCGAGTTTGTCTGGGCGCCTGGGCCGGGGCAGGTCATGACGCTCAAGCGTGAGTTGATTCAGTTGCTGCTGGATCAGAATATTGATGACCGGATCAACATTACCGAGCCGTTGCGGGTGTATATGCAGCGGCGGGAAGTGCCGGAGATTGCGGCGGTGCGGAGTCTTGTGCCGAGTTGAGATTTGCGGCGACGGTGCTGGCCTCTTCGCGAGCAAGCCCGCTCCCACACTTGATCTATGTTGCACCGCAGATCAAATGTGGGAGCGGGCTTGCTCGCGAAGGCGGCTTAAAGGACAGCGCAATTTCAGAGCTGAAACCGATAATCCCGCTCAACCCTGCACACCCGCGTCTGACACGCCGCATACCAGGTCGAGCGCCCGCGCTCACGAATCTCACTGTGCTCGGGATGATGTTTCCACGCCAGAATCGCCGCTTCACTGGCCCAATACGAAACCGTAATCCCGAGCCCATCCTCCCCTCGAGCCGACTCCACACCCAGAAACCCCGGCTGCTCACGGGCCAGCTCCACCATGCGTTTAGCCGCCTCAGCGTAACCCTGATCACCTTCAGTGCGCCGGGAGGTGAAAATCACCGCGTAGTAAGGTGTCGTCGCGGTCATGGTTTCTGCCTCACACAAGCCTTGATGAAAGCGCGGACCAGCGGCGGCAGAACACCCTTGAGCGCCGCACGTTCCGGCTGGAACAGCGTGGCGACAAAGAACGGATGCCCTGTGAGCTCAACGGCGCGCAAATCCCCCTGCGAATCATGGCCAACGGCGTGTAGCTGTTGGGTCAACAACTCACGCTCGAATTCAGGATTCACACCGAAGCGGCAGCGATAGCCTTCGCGTATCTCAGCCGTTTCATACGCGTTGGCGATCAACGAACCTTCAACCAGATGAATGCTGTCCACCGCTTCCACCAGCGAACAGGTCAGTGGCGTCAGAAGCGCCCGCGCGGCATCAGGATGTGTTTCACCATGTTCGGCATCTTCCCAGCCCAACACATGGCGGGCGTACTCCAAAACCGCATGTTGGAACCCGCCACAGGTGCCGAGGAACGGTCGCTGCTGCTCCCGGGCAAACCGGATCGCCCGCAACGCCCCGTCCATGTCGCGGTAAGGACTACCGGGCACGCACCAGAAACCATCGAAATCTTGCAGCGTTGTGTCGGCGTTGATCTGGTCAGTGGCCAACCACTGGAATTGCACGTTCAGCTTCAGCTGTTCGGCGGCCATGCCAAGGGCGACGGGAATGGCTTGGTGGGCGGTGATTTGAGGATCGTGGTCACCGATCAGGGCGATGCGGATTAAGGGGGTTTCCATGAGTGCTCTCTCGGCTTGTTGATTCCTGAGACCCACTATAGATTGGCGTTCACGCACTCAATATTGGCGTTATCCCAAGTGATCAATGCAGCGACGCACTATCGACTGGACTATCCCGACCTGGCCCTGATCCTCGCCCTGGTGCGCGGCGGCTCTCTGGCTCGGGCCTCGAACCTGCTGAAAGTCGACGTTTCAACGGTGTTTCGCGCCGTCCGCCGACTGGAAGCGGCACTGGGTCAACAACTGTTCGAAAAGAGCCGCGCCGGGTATTTGCCAACCACGCTCGCACAAACCCTGGCCGAGCAGGCCGAGCGCGCAGAACAAGCACTGGACGCGGCGCGAATTGGTGTGGAACAGGGCGGGGAAGTCATCAGCGGCACCGTGCGCCTGACGTGCACCGATTCGGTTCTGCAAGGTTTGCTGTTGCCGGCGCTGGCGCAGTTCATGCCGTCCTACCCGGCGTTAACCATTGAGTTGAGCACCTCCAACGACTTCGCCAACCTCAGTCGACGCGATGCTGACATCGCTTTGCGCCTGACGCGTACACCACCCGAGCATTTGGTTGGTCGACGTCTGGCGGATATTTCCTACCGGGTGTGTGCCAGTCAGCGGTACCTGAAGTCTGTCGACCCTGAAGACCTGGCTTCGCTGACCTGGATCGCGCCCGACGATTTCCTGCCTGACCATCCCACCGTTGCCTGGCGGCGACAGCACTTGCCGGGCGTCACGCCGGCGTATCGTTGCAACAGCATGTTGTCGGTGACTGAGCTGGTGCGGGCCGGGTTAGGGGTGGCGGCATTGCCGGACTTTTTGATCGGCGACACCTTGCAGTCGCTGACCGGTCCCCTGCACGGTTATGACACCGCGCTCTGGTTGCTGACCCGCCCGGACTGCCGCGCATTGCGCTCGGTGGTGACGCTGTTTGATGAGTTGGGGCGGGCGCTTCGATTGCCTTGAGCGCGGGTTAAACCTTGGGCGGCTCTTTGCGCACGAAGTGCTGATGCATTTCCGAGGTCAGGTTTTCGATGCGTTCGGTGAGGGTCTTGGTCATCTCGGTGAGCCGGGTATTTTGCTCAAGCAACTCCATCAGTTGCGCGGTGTTCTGCGCGGCCTGGGCCTGGCGTTCGCTGTTGGCCACAGCGATGGCCTCACGGTGTTGCGCATCGGCGTCGGACTGCGCCTTGTCGCGCGCCGCCTGACGGGTCTGGGCCAACAGAATCAGTGGGGCGGCGTAAGCCGCTTGCAGGCTGAACGCCAGGTTGAGCAGGATGAACGGGTAGACGTCGAAATGGGTCACGCCAAAGATATTGAGGCATATCCACACCGCCACGATCAGCGTCTGCGCCCCGAGAAAGGTCGGCGTGCCAAAGAACCGCGCGAAGGCTTCGGCGCGCAGGGCAAATTTGTCATTGCCGAAAGTAGGCGCGAGGTGGGCGTGAGCGCGATGGAAGCGTAAATGATCGACGACTGGTTTTTTATTAGCGGTTGGGGTGGTCATGATGCTCTCTGCATGGCGCTGGGACTGACGCTCACTATAGCCCCCGTGCCAGTTTCAATCTGAAACACATTGCGCAGATATATTGAGCATCGACCCGTGCAGGGGAAGGGCGGGACCGTGTCATTTTTCGCAGACCTGATAACAGGCCAGGAACATGTCCAGCGCCGACTCCACCACGGTGGTCTGCATCTCCGCTGACAGCCCCGGCAATCCCATGGAAATCTGTGGCCAGAACGCAAAGGATTTGAGCATGCCCTGAATCTGTTGGGCGGCAAACGCAGGATCGACCGGTTTTAATCGACCATCGGCCTGCGCTGTGCGAATCCACACGGTCAGGTCTTCTTCACGCTCGCCCATTCTGGCGACCATGTTTTGCGCGCGTTCCGGCGAATGGATCGTGGCGGCGATGGCCACCCGCGCCAGGTCGAGAAAATTGTCATCGCCGAGCATGTGCATTTTTGCCTGCAACATCACGCGCATCTGGTCGCGCAAGGGCAGGTCAGGGCGGTAGGCCGTTTCCTGATCTGACAGTACCCGAGCCCACAATTGATTGAGGATTTCGGCAAACAACTCTTCCTTGCTCGGGAAGTGGTTGTACACCGTGCGCTTCGACACGCCGGCAGTGGCAGCAATCTTGTCCATGCTGGTGATGTCGAAACCGTTGGCACGGAACTCGACAATCGCCGCCTGGATAATGGCTGCGCGTTTTCGGTCGGTCAGGCGCTGTGGAGCTGTCATAAGTACGCTTCGGCAGGAGGCAAAGGAAAGTTACACTCGGTAGTTTACTTGTCATCAGCTTTGATGCAACCTAGAAACTACACTGTGCAGTGTAACGTTTTGTTAATCCTGCCCAGCGAAAAATAGATCTCCGGCTGATGCGTGCGTGCTTTGGCCATTTATCGTCCCACCGTGAAGAACTGCAATCTTGCGGTTTTTCTGGAGTCACTCAGTCATGGCCACTTCTACTTCCGCTGCGGATAACGCCCCTACGCCTGAAGCTTCCCATCAGACAGAAGGGCGCTTTCAAAACCATGTGCCCGTGCAACGCGAAGGTGTTCACAAAATGCTGCGCATCATGTGGAACATGATCTTCCACAAACCGCGCAACACCCGCCCGGCAGCCTCAGTGCCGGTACAAACCCTGACCCAGGCGGCGTTGATCGCAGCGCCCAACCACAGCGTCTACCGCCTCGGCCACTCCACCGTGCTGCTGAAACTGCGGGACAAATTCTGGATCACCGACCCGGTCTTCGCCGAGCGCGCTTCACCCGTGCAATGGGCCGGCCCCAAGCGCTTCCACCAACCACCGATCAGCCTGGAAGAATTGCCACCGATTGAAGCGGTGATCCTGTCCCATGACCACTACGACCACCTCGATTATCACGCGGTGCTCAAACTGGCGGACAAGGCCAACTACTTCCTCACCCCGCTGGGCGTCGGCGACACGCTGATCAAGTGGGGCGTCGATGCCAGCAAAGTGCGCCAACTCGATTGGTGGCAGGGCACCGAGGTGGACGGCATCCAGTTCATCGCTACCCCATCGCAACACTTTTCCGGGCGCGGGTTGTTCGACGGCAACAGCACGCTCTGGGCCTCATGGGTGATGATCGACGGCGACACGCGGGTCTTCTTCAGCGGCGACAGTGGCTACTTCGATGGCTTCAAACGCATCGGTGAACAGTACGGTCCGTTTGACCTGACGCTGATGGAAACCGGCGCCTACAACGTTGAATGGCCGCACATTCACATGCAGCCGGAAGAAACCCTGCAAGCGCACATCGACCTCAAAGGACGTTGGTTACTGCCGATTCACAACGGCACCTTCGACTTGTCGATGCACGCCTGGTTCGAGCCCTTCGACCGCATCCTGGCGTTGGCCTGGGAGCGCAATGTGTCGATCACCACGCCGCAGATGGGCGAGGCGTTTAACGTGAAGTATCCGCAACGCGGGAGTGCGTGGTGGCTCGGGATGGAAAGTGAATGCGATCAGGTCACAGTGCAGAACGCTTGATGATTGACTGCCGGGCCGAAGGAAGCGGCCCGGGTTCCACATCCAGACTAGCTCCGCGCATCGAGTAGCGGGTTCAGATATTCCGAGATCTTCGCCACGGTCAAATCGCGAAATTTCCCACGGAGCATGTCATTCAACTCCTCCTCGGACAGTCCGAGCTTTTGCGCCGCCTCAGTCCTGTTCAATCGACCGGTTTCGAGCAGTATCCCGATCTTCATTACGTACTCAGACTTGGCTCGCATTTCCCCTGCATCAGGATAACCGAGCGCTTCATAAACGCCGTTGTCACTTCCGTCGACATCCATCATCCGCTGACCCCTCACTCAACCATCGCATAATCCGCCCGCCCGACCGGGTTCGGCGTAGACCCTTTCACATTCATCCCCCGCCCCGGCGCAAACCCGGGGAAAAACACCAACCCTTGCGCCTCAAAGCAATACGCCAACGCCAGTCGGGTGACATCCAGCACATCGCGCCGGGCCTCAAACCGCTCGATGGCCTCTACCGAAACCGCGGATTCCCGAGCCAGCTCATCAACACTCCAACCCAGCATCGCTCGGGCCTGGGCGCAGTGGGCCGGGGTGAATTGGAAGAGGGCGATACGTTCCAGGGTGATTTTCATCGCATGAGAGGCCATGGTGTTCTCCGGGCTCGAGAGTGCTGATTTAAAATGTACTGTGTTTTTGTACAGTTGTTTTGCGCCCGGATCAAACTCATTTTTTGATTTGTGCTATTTCGAGGCTTCCATCCAGACGGACGGTGGCTGCCCCAGTACGCGACGAAACATGGTCGAGAACGCCGCCGGGCTGTCATAACCGAAATCCAGCGCGATGCGCGTGACCGAGGTTCCCGACGCCAACCGCGCCAGGGCCAGCACCACGCAGGCTCGCTGTCGCCATTGGCTGAAACTCAGGTCGGTCTGTTGTCGGAACAATCGATTAAACGTCCGCAGGCTGATATGCAATTGATCGGCCCATTGCTGCGGCGACTGGTGAACATTCGGTTGCCGCAGAAACGCCTGACACAACCCCAGCAACCGCGCATCGACAGGCAGCGGAATGTGCAACGGCAGGTGAGTGCTGCGCGCCAGTTCGTGTACCAGCAAGTCGATCAATGCACCGTCACGCCCGGCCTCGTCATACACCAGCGGGATCGCCACCGCCTCCATCAACAAATGCCGCATCAACGGCGACACACTGATCACCTGGCAACGATCCCCCAGATCAACCGCCGCCGGTTCGATATACAAACTTCGCGTACTCACCCCAAGCATCAGCACCTCATGCGCCATCCCCGGCGGAATCCACACCGCCCGCTGTGGCGGCACCACCCAATTGCCGTCATGCGTGCTGACCTGCATCACCCCGGTGGCGCCATACAACAACTGCGCCCGCCGGTGTGTATGACGAGGCAACAAATAGCCGTAGGAATAATCCGTGCCGATCGCCACCACCGGGCGAGGCGTGTCATCCAGCAGATCAATAGAAACATTGCGCATCGAGCGGCTTCCAGCAGTTGGCGTAAACGCAAACATTATTGGCTAACTTGCTGAAGCAGGCCAAGGCGCATCGCTCTATCGTCGACCGCTCCCCATCAACGGACGCCTCGCCATGTTCTATCTCCTGCTGACACTCTTCGGCTGCATGACCGGCATCACGGCAGTGCTGTTCGGCTTCGGCGGCGGCTTCGTCGTCGTGCCATTGCTCTACCGCATGCTCACCGCCAGCCATGGCGCCGACGACCCCGTAGGGCAATCGGCGATGCACATTGCCGTGGCGACTTCGACCTGCGTGATGATCGTCAACGCACTCGTCGCCACTGGCAAACATCAGCGCGCCGGTAACCTCATTCGCCATTACCTGTGGCCATTGGGCGGGTTTATTGGTTTGGGCGCGGTGGTTGGCGCGGTCGCCGCGATGTGGGTCAGTGGCGAGGTGATTCGTTATGCGTTCATCGCGTACTTGGGCGTGACCATTGTGGATTGCTTGGTTAGACGCGGATTTCTTACACGCACCGATAACGCCATCCCACGACGATTGAGGAGGGCAGAAGTGTCTGGCGGCGGCGTAGGCATTGGCGTTATCGCGACGTTTCTCGGCGTGGGCGGCAGCGTCATGACCGTGCCATTGTTGCGACGCTGTGGGTTGAGCATGAGTCAGGCGACGTCCATGGCCAATCCGTTGAGCCTGCCGGTCGCGGTGGCTGGCACGGTGACTTACATGGCCATGGCGGGATTCAGCGAGTTTGACTTGGGGTCGTGGTTTATCGGCTATGTGGATCTGCTGGCGTTTGCGGTTTTGACGATGGGATCGTTGCTGGGGATTTGGCTCGCTACGCCTTGGATCGGGCGAATACCGGACCGAACACATGTGCGGGTCTATATCGGTTTGCTGGTGCTGGTGATGATGAGCCTGTGCCTGAGTTGATTGCTGGCGACGTAGCTTTTCATCGATTCTCGGACGATGCTTCGCCATAATCCGCGGCTCTTTACCGCGAGCAGGCGCTCGTTTCATTCAAGGATGATGTGATGTTCCAAGGACTGTTTCGTCTGACCGGCGTTGTCATGCTGGCGTGCACAACGTTTTCTACCGCGCTGTGGGCTGAAAGCGGTGCTCGGGTCTACACCGGCACCGTGGGCAAAACCCCGATTGTGCTGGAGGTGAGCGCCAACGGCAGTGAGGGCCGCTACTTCTACCAAAAGTACCGCGGCGATCTGGTGCTCAACGGCAAAAAAGAAGGCGAAACCCTGATACTCGACGAGGGCAACCCGCCTGACGATGAGGGTAAGCCTCTCCCGCAATTTCGCTTACAGCCCAAGTCCGATGGTTGGTCTGGCGAGTGGATCAGCTCACAAGGCAAAGTCCTCAAGGTCGAGTTGCTGCAAGCCATACTTCCGCCGGTGTCCGCCGATTCGTTGCCCTATCTCGTCAGACTCCATGACAAAGCGCCGTACGAATTCCTACGTCTGCAAGGCCTGAAGCTCAAACAAGGACGGACCGAAACCTTCATGGGTTACACGCTGCAATGGTGGAGCGAGCCGCAGACAAAAACAGAAGGGTTTGAAGTGGTGTCGGGGTACACCGCTGAGGCGCGACAGCGCATCAATCAGCAGTTGATGGCGCGGTTGTGGCAGGGCGTGGTGAGTCATTTCGGGTGCTACGTCGATGGCCAAGAGAGTTACTACAATCAGACGATGCAGCCGTCGTGGATGACGGCCTCCGTAATGAGCGCAACGCTCTCATTCGAGTACTACTGCGGTGGTGCTTACCCGGATCAGTACAATCAGGCGCTCAATCTTGATACCAGCACCGGCAACGCCCTGACGCTTGATGACGTGCTGTGGGTGGGGCAGGGCAAGCCAATGCATTTCGAGCAATCCTACGACTACGATGAACCTTCATCCGAGTCTTCCGATGCCTATTTCGACTACCGCTCCAAGGAGTTGGCGCCTTGGCTAGTAGCGCAATTGCTTAAGCTCTATCCCACTGAAATGACGACAACGCCAGAGGGGGAGAACGACTGCGGCTACAACGATGATTACCCTTGGCACTATCCAGATTGGTACTTAACCGAAAAAGGCATCCGGTTAGAGCCTTCCTTCCCTCACGTGGCTGCCGTGTGCCGAAACATAGGCTGGAGCGTTCTGCCCTACAACCTCGTCAAACAACACCCCGGCGGTGTAGCACTGCAACTGCCCTGAGGCTGCAAACAGCCATTTACCCAAGGATGATTTGATGTTCAAAGGATTGTGTCGTTTGACCGGCGTTGTCGTGCTGGTGTGCTCAACGGTTTCTACTGCGCTGGGGGCCGACAGTGGCAAACAGGTTTACACCGGAACGTTAGGCAATTCACCGATTGTGTTCGAGGTGAACTCCGATAATGGCAAGGGCGTGAGCGGGCGCTACTTCTACCAGAAGTACCGCAAGGACTTAATACTCAGTGGCGAAAAGGACGGTGAGGCGCTGAAGTTTGAGGAGGGCAACGACCGCGATCGCGAGGGTAAACCGCGCCCGAACATTCGTCTTCAGCCCACGCCCAACGGCTTGTCCGGGGAATGGACCAGCCCCCAAGGCAAAGTCCTGAAGATAGAACTGCTGCGAGCCAAACTACCACCGGTTCCTGCTGGTACTTTGCCTTATCTCGCTACGCTCCATGACGTGGCGCCTTATGAATACTTGCGCCTGCAAGGTATGAAACTCAAACAAGGCAAAACCGAAAACTTCATGGGCTACACACTGCAATGGTGGCGCGAGCCGCAATCCGGGATGTCGCTGTTTGAAGTGGTTTCGGGTTACACCGCCGAAGAACTTCAACGCATCAATCATCAGTTGATGGGGCGTTTGTGGCAGCAAGTCGTCAGCTTTCACGATTGCCTCACCCAGCCCGGCACGTACGTCTACAGCCAAACGGCCGTTCCGTTGTGGATGTCACCCTCGGTGATTAGCGTGAACATCATGGCCGAGGACAACTGTGGTGGGTCTTACTCGGATGAGAGGGACATGCCGTTCAATCTCGATACCAAGACCGGCAAGACCCTGGTGCTGGAAGATGTGCTTTGGATAGGACTGGGCGAACCGCAGCATTACGAACTAAGCCAGCTCGACGACAAGGCATCCTATGATGCTTATCGCGTCTATTCCGAATACCGCACCAAAGAACTGGCACCGTGGCTGGTAGGTCAATTGCGTTCGCTCTATCCCGAGGAAGTCACCACTACGACTGACCGCAATGATGGCTGCGTCTACGGTGAAGAACAGTCGTGGATCTTCCCCTCCTGGTACTTCACCGACCAAGGCATCAAGTTGCTGCCTTCCTTTGCTCACAACGAAGCCATGTGTCGAAGCGTGGAATGGAGTGTCCTGCCGTACAACCTGATCAAACAACACCCCGGTCACGTAGCATTGAAGTTGCCCTGACACTGAATTACTTATCCGCCAGCCCTGGTGCTTCCCGAACAATGAAGTGATCCAGGTTCTCAATATTCGCACTGAACACCCCGAACGTCTGCTCGGGGTTTTTCTTGCTAGGCACCTGCTTCAACTCCGGCGTCACACCATAAAAGAAGCAATACAAGTTCTTGCCGCTCTCGATGGCGTGCTTGATCTCTTCCAGAAACGCTTTGCGCTTGCGGTAGTTGTCGATCAGCTTCTTGCTCAAGTAAACGTTGACCGAATAAGGCTTCTTCTTCGCCTCATCCGCTTGCTTGAACCAGACCTTCTGTTCGAAATCGATGCGAAAGCTCTGGGTGTAATCCTTGATCTCCTTGATCTTGCCCCAGTAAATCAGCCCCTTGTTGTCCTGCAGATACTCGATTTTCTTGAAGAACGACCCGTACGGCGCCGTGTGCTCGCCAATCTTCAGCGGCATGCGCTTGAGCAGGTCTTTGTCGTCGAAGTTCGAGACAAAACACTCCACCGGGTGGGCGAAGACACTGGTCTTGTCTGGCGCCGATTCGCGGGTCGGGTGCTCTGAGTGAGTGTCTGCCGAAACGGTTTTCGGGATGTCTCGAACCTCATCCGCCGCGCCCGCTGGGTTCGACGGCTGACGAATATACTGACGCTGAGTCAGTAACAACTCCGACGGGAAATGCTCCTCACGACTGTCATCCGTTTCCGCACCGTCCGCGTCTACACCAGACACCGACGCCTTGAGACTGACATAAGGACAATCCGCCACGTGCCGGGTGCTGGGGGTGTTTTTGAAGTGCGGGGTGCGGATGTAATTCACGTTTTTGGCGTTGAAGGTTGTCAGCACGTTGGCCGGATCGAACGCCAAACGACAGGCATCGTTGGGGCACTGGAAGTGCTCTTTGGCGGAGTCAAACTCCATGGTTTCGTCGAAATTCAGATCGCGCACGTCATAGATCGACAGCTTGTCGTCGAGGCTTAGGCAGTAGGCGAGGTCGAATTTCATGGTGGGTTCGGGTCCGAGGGAGGGGAGAGAGTATTAATAGCGGGTAGAAACTTATGGCGCACGCGCTATTGAGCAATAGCGCTTAGAAATAGTGGCTTTCCGCCCTGTTACGTATTGAAACCCTTTGGTACTTTGGCGGCGGTAGGAATTTTCCTACGGCAATTGTCGATAAAGGGCAGCGCTCGTGGCGATCAAAGCGGTTTCGAAGGAACGAATAGAGAAAGCGATGCTTGAGTTTGATCGTAAGTATCGGAGTAGGCGCGAGTGGCTGGGCTGGGAAAATAACCAAGCTCACCGTTACGCCGTCCATGAGGGCGGTGAACTGTATCCAGCGAAGAAAATTATCTCTTTGGCCACTGGCATTGCAGTAGGAAAATTCTCCGGCGGGCACCCTACTAACAGTTATCTAGAAAAGCGTGGCTTCACTGTTGTGGAGTTACCGCGTGGGGCGAACGAACCTGTATTGCAGTTCACTCCGGAGGCTGTATACGACCGAAAAACTGAGATCAATGGACCGTTCGGTGGAAGCCTGCAAAGCGGTATCGCAGCGTCCGCTACCTACCCTGTGATTTTTTTGTTCACGGGGGATAGTGGTGAGCAATTTGGGTATGCAGACCGTTGGGAAGACGGCGCCTACTTTTATACCGGTGAAGGGCAGCGCGGGCCGATGACTTTGACCCGAGGCAACCGAGCCATTGCTGAGCATGCCGAGGATGGCCGAGCGCTGCATTTATTTAAGTCTCTCGGTAAAGGAAAAGGCAACGCTTATGTGGGCGAGTTTTCTTGCGCCGACATGTTTGAGCGGACCCAGCCGGATGTGAGCGGCCAGGACCGGACGGCGATTGTTTTTCGGTTAGTCCCTGTGGGTATTCCTGGAGAAATAATTGAAGCTGAAGTACAGGATGAAGATGAGGCTGAGCTTCCCGGCTCTCTAGCAGCTGCGCGGGTGGCTGCACTGGCCGCATGTAAACCTGGCAGTGATGAGTTAGGTCAATCCGCTCCGCGTAAGATCTATCAACGCAGTCGTAAGGTTGCGCACTATGTGCTGATGCGCGCCGAGGGTTCATGTGAGAGCTGTGAGAAACCTGCTCCTTTTATGAAAAAAGATGGCACTCCTTACCTAGAGCCACATCATGTAAACCGGCTCTCCGATGGTGGGTTAGATCACCCTCGCTATGTAGGGGCTGTATGCCCAAGTTGCCATCGGGAAATTCATTCCGGCGTGCATGGGGTGCTGGTAAATGAGAGGCTGAAGCAGCGGTTGGAAGCAATTGAAAGCTGATTGAGAGAACAGTCGGTCTGATACTCAATGTTCCAAAGTCAAATGGGTGCAGGGAGCCGCACCCATGTTTTAGCGGTTTTCTAAAGTTGAAATAGCCGCGAAGCCTTCCTCCACCAAGATGTCTGCTGTTGGGGTAGCAGGATGCAAGGCATGTCTCGTAGCCGAATCCAGGGTTCATTCTGCCAGTGCAGCAAACTCAGTTGCATTTGTGGCCAATTCAGAACGCTCAAGGTAGGACGCTCCACTGCCCGAACTGTTCTGGCGTCACGTAGTGCTGGTACAACCTGATGCGTGAGCCATTCGCGCAGTGAGCGATACTCAGGGCAATAGTGATAGACCAACAATGCATACACCCCTGATTCGCTGAGCATCAATCGTTCCTCTGCTGCTCCGTGGGCATGTACCAGTAACATCCGTCGCTGATCCGCATCGAGTTTCCGAGACATGCGTTCATCCAAATACTTGCCCATCAATCGCCCTATATCTCGTGCGTAAAACCAGACTTGGTTTTCGAACAGTAGGGCGTGGAGATGAATGTCGTGACGGGTGAATAGCGTGGAGGTGAGTGGCTCCCGCTCACTGTTCGTTGGTGTAGGAAAAACTCTGGAGATGCATTGAGTAGACATAATCCGTGACCTCTACGTTTAAGGGGTAGGGCTAGGCCCAACGTAGAGTGGATTTAAGAAACCCCAACGAACAAAGCCATCACATTCGAGCAACACATCATCCAAAGGTGGATTGCGCGTCTGTGTGATTGGCAATGCTTTCTACGTTGGGCGTTTCTTAGGCACCTGCAATGGAGCTTAGAGGTGCTTTGAGCGGGCATCAATGCGGATACGGCTGTAAGTGCTGTAGGAGATTTAGCGCTGTGACGTAGGGGCGTAAAAGGACTACCCATCGCCCATAAAAAAGCCCCGATCAGATCGGGGCTTTTGCTTTTCGATTTGTCGATTCAGACTGCAATCGTCAAATCGTGGTGAACTCGGAAATCAATCCCAGCTAAGCGCACCACCAGTTTGGTATTCGATTACCCGAGTCTCAAAGAAATTCTTCTCTTTCTTCAAGTCCATAATCTCGCTCATCCAAGGGAACGGGTTAGTCGTCCCTGGATACTCTTCCTTCAACCCAATCTGCGACAGACGACGGTTAGCGATGAACTTCAGGTAGTCCTCCATCATCGCCGCGTTCATGCCCAACACGCCGCGAGGCATGGTGTCACGTGCGTATTCGATCTCCAGCTGAGTGCCCTGCAGAATCATCTGCGAAGCTTCTTCCTTCATCTCGGCATCCCACAAGTGCGGGTTTTCGATTTTGATCTGGTTGATCACGTCGATGCCGAAGTTCAGGTGCATGGATTCGTCGCGCAGGATGTACTGGAACTGCTCGGCGACGCCGGTCATTTTGTTGCGGCGGCCCATGGAGAGGATCTGGGTGAAGCCGCAGTAGAAGAAGATGCCTTCCAGAACGCAGTAGTAGGCGATCAGGTTGCGCAGCAGCTCTTTGTCGGTTTCGACGGTGCCGGTTTCGAACTTCGGATCGGAGATCGAACGGGTGTATTTGAGGCCCCAGGTGGCTTTTTTCGCGACCGATGGGATCTCGTGGTACATGTTGAAGATCTCGCCTTCATCCATGGCCAACGATTCGATGCAGTACTGGTAGGCGTGGGTGTGGATCGCTTCCTCGAAAGCCTGGCGCAGGATGTACTGGCGGCATTCCGGGTTGGTGATCAGGCGGTACACGGCCAGGACCAGGTTGTTGGCAACCAGGGAGTCGGCGGTGGAGAAGAAGCCGAGGTTGCGCATGACGATGCGGCGCTCGTCGTCGGTCAGGCCTTCCGGGTCTTTCCAGAGGGCGATGTCGGCGGTCATGTTGACTTCTTGCGGCATCCAGTGGTTTGCGCAACCGTCCAGATACTTCTGCCAGGCCCAGTCGTACTTGAACGGTACGAGTTGGTTGAGGTCGGCGCGGCAGTTGATCATGCGCTTTTCGTCGACAGCGACGCGGGCGGAGGCGCCTTCGAGTTCGGCGAGGCCTTCGGCGACGTCGAGGGTGTCCAGGGCAGCTTTGGCACGGGCGATTGCGGCAGAGTCGTTCGCGGTAACGGCGCGAGCTTCTTGAGCGGCGACACCACCAGCGGTGTCGAGTCGGTCCATGTTGGCTTCGGTCGCGTGGCCGGCGTTAGCGCCCTTTACCACGGCTTCGCCGCTGTCTTCTTTGTCGAATTCGTCCCAGCTCAGCATGACGTGTCGTCTCCTGCGTGAGGGCCAGATGCCCGTGTGATGGTTTTTCACACGGTCGGTCTGACCGCGTTGGATCTTAAGGAATCGTTTTTTGCAGCCAAGGCAGGCAATAAAACAGAATTTTGTACGGGGTTCCGAGAGCCACTGATGGGCGCAACCGGCGTCAGACGCGAGTGCGGGGCTTCAGATTGGCTTTTCATCCCTGTAAGGGAATATTGCAGACCCGTTTAAGGCGGCATTATAGGGAAATTTTTGCCGGCGTGGTGCGGCGAATCGGCTCATGGAACGGCCGGAAGGGATGGTTTTTCGGGCAAACCGAGGTAATACAGGGCTTTGGCCGGTGTAGATTTTTTTTAGTTAATTTTGACGCTGTTTTGTTTTCGCTCAAAAAACAACCAAAAAGCCGCTTTTTCACTACATCTAGTGTTTCTCAGCGGTTTTCGTCGCTTGCAAACACAACTGAGCCCGACCGAAGTCGGGCTGGAATCGACCCTCAGCGATCAGCTGAAATGACCCGATTCGGTGCAGTCTTGATCAGCCATTGGAGCAGCCGTTGCCCATCATGGTGTAGCTCAGAATATGCCGTTGACCCTTGGAGTCTTCGTATTCCATTTTCATCGGGACAACTTCACACACATTCGGTACTTCGCTCATGGAAACAACTTTGGCGATGTCCAGGTGGGTGGAGTAAGTGTATTCCTCAACTACCGGTTGTTGCTGTGCGACATCAGTCGGGACCTCGTCTGCCATGGCGGTTGCGCACAGGCTGCTGAGGGCCAGAACTAATAAAGCTTTCATTTCGGATTTACCTTTTAGAGGTCGAATGGGGTCACGCAACCTTTGTGGGGTTGCGTGTGGAGCTTGGGTACCGGAGTGTTTGATTAACTGCCTTCGTGGGGGCTGCAACTCGGTTAATCAGATTGCCTTGTTGGCGTGGCAGATTTTAGGCGTGGGGTTTTCAATCATATAGCCGTGGAATTGATAAACACCTTTGACAGATTCCGTAACAATCCACGGAAACAGCCTCGTCTATCCAGGACGACGCACGACGTGTAGCAGCTGGCGAAGCCTGCGTCCGGCTGCGCAGCAGTCGTAAAATCAGCAATTGCGGTGTATCAGGCAGACCGCGTTTAGCCGGATTTACGACTGCTGCGCAGCCGGACGCAGGCTTCGCCAGCTGCTACAGACCGCATTGTGGCTGGGGTTGCGGCTTTTCAGGACATTTTGTAGGGGCTTGTTACTACCATCGTCGAATGGTTCTATAGGCCCGGCCCGGCTACAACTGGGGCCATACAAAAACAACTATTCCACCGAGGTAAGAAAGATGAGTGCGGCTTCCCTGTATCCCGTTCGTCCCGAGGTCCTGGCTAACACGCTGACTGACGAGGCGACCTACAAGGCCATGTACCAGCAGTCGGTCGTCAACCCGGACGGCTTCTGGCGCGAGCAAGCCAAGCGCCTCGACTGGATCAAGCCTTTCACCACGGTGAAGCAGACGTCTTTCGACGATCACCATGTCGACATCAAATGGTTCGCCGATGGCACCCTGAACGTTTCCTACAACTGCCTCGACCGTCATCTGGCCGAGCGCGGCGATCAAATCGCGATCATCTGGGAAGGGGATGACCCTTCCGAAAGCCGCAACATCACTTACCGCGAGCTGCACGAACAAGTCTGCAAGTTCGCCAACGCCTTGCGCGGCCAGGATGTACACCGCGGCGACGTGGTGACTATCTATATGCCGATGATCCCCGAAGCCGTGGTCGCCATGCTGGCCTGCACCCGGATCGGCGCGATTCACTCGGTGGTGTTCGGTGGTTTCTCGCCGGAAGCCCTGGCCGGTCGCATCATCGACTGCAAATCCAAAGTGGTGATCACCGCTGACGAAGGTATTCGTGCCGGCAAGAAAATCCCGCTAAAGACCAACGTCGACGACGCGCTGACCAACCCGGAAACCAGCAGCATCCAGAAAGTCATCGTGTGCAAGCGCACCGGCGGCGACATCAAGTGGAACCAGCATCGTGACATCTGGTTTGAAGACTTGATGAAAGTGGCGGGCAGTGTCTGCGCGCCGAAAGAGATGGGCGCCGAAGAAGCGCTGTTCATCCTTTACACCTCCGGTTCGACCGGCAAGCCGAAGGGCGTGCAGCACACCACCGGTGGTTACTTGCTGTATGCGGCAATGACCCACGAGCGCGTGTTTGACTACCGTCCGGGCGAAATCTATTGGTGCACCGCTGACGTCGGCTGGGTCACCGGTCACAGTTACATCGTCTACGGCCCGCTGGCCAATGGCGCGACCACGTTGCTGTTCGAAGGCGTGCCGAACTACCCGGACATCACTCGGGTGGCGAAGATCGTCGACAAGCACAAGGTCAACATCCTCTACACCGCACCGACGGCGATCCGCGCGATGATGGCGTCGGGCACGGCGGCGGTTGAAGGTGCTGACGGCAGCAGCCTGCGTCTGTTGGGTTCGGTCGGCGAGCCGATCAACCCGGAAGCCTGGGATTGGTACTACAAGAACGTCGGCAAATCCCGTTGCCCGATCGTTGATACCTGGTGGCAGACCGAAACCGGCGGCAACATGATGAGCCCGTTGCCGGGCGCTCACGCGCTGAAGCCGGGTTCGGCGGCACGTCCGTTCTTCGGTGTGGTGCCAGCGCTGGTGGACAATCTCGGTAACATCATCGAGGGCGTTGCCGAGGGTAACCTGGTGATTCTCGATTCGTGGCCGGGTCAGGCTCGTACGCTGTACGGCGACCATGACCGTTTCGTCGATACCTACTTCAAGACCTTCCGCGGCATGTATTTCACCGGTGACGGTGCGCGTCGTGATGCGGATGGTTACTACTGGATCACGGGTCGCGTGGATGACGTGCTCAACGTGTCTGGCCACCGCATGGGCACCGCCGAGATCGAAAGCGCGATGGTCGCCCACCCGAAAGTCGCCGAAGCGGCGGTGGTCGGTGTGCCGCATGACATCAAGGGGCAGGGCATCTATGTCTACGTCACCCTGAAAAATGGCGAAGAGCCGAGTGAGCAACTGCGCTTGGAACTGAAAAACTGGGTGCGCAAGGAGATTGGTCCGATTGCCTCGCCGGATGTGATCCAGTGGGCACCGGGCCTGCCGAAAACGCGTTCGGGCAAGATCATGCGCCGGATTCTGCGCAAGATTGCCACGGCTGAGTACGACGGGTTGGGGGATATTTCGACTCTGGCGGATCCGGGTGTGGTGCAGCATTTGATTGATACGCACAAGACCATGAACGTTGCTTAAGTAGCGGGTCTTGAGACCTGAAACCCTGCCGGGTGGTGAGCCTGGTGGGGTTTTTTATTGCCTGGGGTTTTGTGGTGGCAGGTCTGGCCCCTTCGCGAGCAAGCCCGCTCCCACAGGGGATTTGCGGTGCGTGCAGGATCTGCGTGGTAACCCAATCAAATGTGGGAGCGGGCCTGCTCGCGAAGGCGGCCTGTCAGACACCCCATAAACAACAGCCAATAATTATCGGCTTCAGTTGTAGGCCCTTTCCCACTGTTACCCATCCCCCTTCAAGTAACTGAATGTGTAACCGCCCGCGCCCATCCGGGGCATTGGGAAACGCAAAACCCCATTCCCACGCCTTCTAATTCCCCCAGAAAAATAAGACATAACGCCAAGCTTGCCGGATTAGAAGGGTTTGCCAATAATAGGCCCGCAATTTGCAATGTAGATCGGTTCACTGTCTTTTGCTCCTGCATGATTTTGCAGGGCTGTCAACGCGCTCAAGCGGCTTTCTCGGTGCATCTGTAATTAGTTGTCGCATTGAAGAAATATCGGCTTCGGGCCTGTCGTTAGAATGCCGATCACTCGCTCGTCGGTGGCCGTGTTGAAAACAACACGCGATTCCCAGGACGCAGCAATCGCTTTTGTGGATCTACTCACTCGCATATTGGGCTGTCGCTCACTCTGCCGTTTTTGCCCTTTACCGATGGAGTCCCAAGATGAAGAAACTCGTGCTGCTTGGCGCCCTGGCACTGTCCGTGCTGTCGCTGCCAACCTTCGCCGATGAAAAGCCTCTGAAAATCGGCATCGAAGCGGCTTACCCTCCGTTCGCTTCCAAAGCGCCGGACGGCAGCATCGTTGGTTTCGACTACGACATCGGCAACGCCCTGTGCGAAGAAATGAAGGTCAAGTGCGTGTGGGTCGAGCAAGAGTTCGACGGTCTGATCCCGGCACTGAAAGTGCGCAAGATCGACGCGATCCTGTCGTCCATGTCGATCACGGAAGACCGCAAGAAGTCCGTGGACTTCACCAACAAGTACTACAACACCCCGGCTCGCCTGGTCATGAAGGCTGGCACTCAAGTCAGCGAAGGCCTGACTGAGCTCAAGGGCAAGAACATCGGTGTGCAACGTGGTTCGATCCACGAGCGTTTCGCCCGCGAAGTCCTGGCCCCACTGGGCGCCGAGATCAAGCCTTACGGTTCGCAGAACGAAATTTACCTCGACGTGGCCGCCGGCCGCCTCGACGGCACCGTGGCAGACGCTACGCTGCTGGATGACGGTTTCCTGAAAACCGACGCTGGCAAAGGCTTTGCCTTCGTTGGCCCGGCATTCACCGACGTCAAATACTTCGGCGACGGCGTGGGTATCGCTGTTCGCAAAGGTGACACGGCTGATCTGGAGAAGCTCAACGCCGCCATCGCTGCCATTCGTGAGAACGGCAAGTACAAGCAAATCCAGGACAAGTACTTCGCCTTCGATATCTACGGCAAGTAATACGCTACGGCGACAAGTCCGAAATGGCGCAAGCAACAGGATCTCTGAGGTTTGCGCCATTTTTTCATCCCAACTTTCGAGGACCTGAATCATGTTGAAAGGCTACGGGGCTGTCATCCTCGATGGCGCATGGCTGACGCTTCAGCTCGCCTTGTCGTCCATGGTCCTGGCCATCGTTCTGGGGCTGATCGGCGTTGCGCTGCGTCTGTCGCCGATTCGCTGGCTGGCTTGGCTGGGCGATCTGTATTCCACGGTGATCCGCGGTATTCCCGATCTGGTGCTGATCCTGCTGATTTTCTACGGCGGCCAGGACCTGCTCAACCGTGTCGCACCGCTGCTGGGCTTTAACGACTACATCGACCTGAACCCGTTGGCCGCCGGTATCGGCACCCTCGGTTTCATCTTCGGTGCGTACCTGTCGGAAACCTTCCGCGGCGCCTTCATGGCGATCCCGAAGGGGCAGGCAGAAGCCGGCATGGCGTACGGTATGAGCAGTTTTCAGGTGTTTTTCCGGGTATTGGTGCCGCAGATGATTCGCCTGGCGATTCCGGGTTTCACCAACAACTGGCTGGTCTTGACCAAGGCTACCGCGCTGATTTCGGTGGTGGGTCTGCAAGACATGATGTTCAAGGCCAAGCAGGCGGCAGACGCCACCCGCGAGCCTTTCACCTTCTTCCTCGCAGTGGCGGCGATGTACCTGGTGATCACCAGTGTCTCGTTGCTGGCATTGCGTCACCTTGAGAAGCGCTACTCGGTAGGCGTAAGGGCGGCTGATCTATGATCTTCGACTACAACGTCATTTGGGAGGCCTTGCCGCTGTACCTCGGCGGCTTGGTGACTACCCTCAAATTGCTCGCGCTGTCGCTGTTTTTCGGCCTGTTGTGCGCCTTGCCGCTGGGCTTGATGCGCGTCTCGAAGAACACCGCCGTCAACATGAGCGCGTGGCTCTACACCTACGTGATTCGCGGCACGCCGATGCTGGTGCAGCTGTTCTTGATCTACTACGGGTTGGCGCAATTCGAAGCGGTGCGTGAAAGCTTCCTGTGGCCGTGGCTGTCCAGCGCAACGTTCTGTGCGTGCCTGGCCTTCGCCATCAACACCAGCGCCTACACCGCTGAAATCATCGCCGGCAGCCTGCGAGCCACGCCGAACGGCGAGATCGAAGCCGCCAAGGCAATGGGCATGTCGCGCTACAAGATGTACAAGCGCATCCTGTTGCCATCGGCCCTGCGCCGGGCGCTGCCGCAGTACAGCAACGAAGTGATCATGATGCTGCAGACCACCAGTCTGGCGTCCATCGTGACCCTGATCGACATCACCGGTGCCGCGCGCACGGTCAACGCCCAGTTCTACCTGCCGTTCGAAGCCTACATCACCGCCGGCGTGTTCTACCTGTGCCTGACCTTCATCCTGGTGAAGCTGTTCAAACTGGCCGAGCGCCGCTGGCTGGGCTACCTGGCCCCGCGGAAGCACTGATATGGAACGCATCGATCACGTATTGCCGTGGAGCCACTTGGGCAGCGAACGCCAGATTTCGGTGTTCCGCTTTGGGCATGGCGAGCGCAAGGCCTACATCCAGGCCAGCCTGCACGCCGACGAACTGCCGGGGATGCGCACGGCCTGGGAGCTGAAAAAGCGCCTGGCCGAGCTCGAAGCCCAAGGCTTGCTCAACGGTGTGATCGAATTGGTGCCAGTGGCCAACCCACTGGGCCTCGGTCAACTGTTGCAAGGTAATCATCAGGGGCGTTTCGAGGCGGGCAGCGGCAAAAATTTCAACCGTGATTTCGTCGAGCTGAGCGCGCCGGTTGCCGCCGAGCTGGCAGGGCGCCTCGGTGATGATCCGCACGCCAATATTCAGATGATCCGCCAGGCCATGAGCGATGCGCTTGCTGCATTGCCGCCGGCTGCGAGCCAGTTGCAAGGCATGCAGCGCGTCTTGCTCAGCCACGCCTGCACCGCTGACGTGGTGCTGGACTTGCACTGCGACGCCGAAGCGGCGCTGCACATGTACGCCTTGCCGCAACACTGGCCGCAGTGGCGTTCGTTGGCCGCGCACCTGAATGTGCGGGTCGGTCTGCTGGCGGAAGATTCCGGCGGCAGCTCCTTCGACGAGGCCTGCTCGCTGCCGTGGTTGAGACTGTCGCGTCTGTTCCCGGATGCACAGATTCCGTTGGCGTGCCTGGCGACTACCATTGAATTGGGTGGTCAGGCGGATACCGGTCGTCTCGAGTCCGTGGCGCACGCCGAAGGCATTCTGGCGTTCCTCGCCGGGCAAGGCCTGATCAGCGGCGAATGGCCGAAACCTGCTCAAGAAGCGTGCGAAGGCCTGCCGTTCGAAGGCACTGAATTGCTGTTTGCACCGCACCCCGGTGTGGTGAGTTTCCTGCGTAAACCCGGTGAGTGGATCGAAGCCGGTGACGAGATTTTTGAAGTGATCGATCCGTTGTCGGATCGGGTCAGCACGGTGTGTGCTGGTACGTCCGGGGTGCTGTTTGCCATTGAACGGCTGCGTTATGCCCAACCCGGTTTCTGGCTGGCCAAGGTGGCGGGGCGCGAAGCGCTGCGTCACGGGCGCTTGCTCAACGACTGACTGACTGTTTTTGTGAGAACCGACCGCATGTACAAACTTGAAGTCCAAGACCTGCATAAACGCTATGGCAGTCACGAAGTGCTCAAGGGCGTGTCCCTGAAAGCGGCGGCTGGCGATGTGATCAGCATCATCGGCTCCAGTGGCTCCGGCAAAAGTACCTTCCTGCGCTGCATCAACCTGCTGGAGCAGCCGCACGCTGGCAAGATTCTGCTCAACAACGAAGAGCTGAAACTGGTGGCCAACAAGGACGGCGCGCTGAAGGCGGCCGACCCGAAGCAGCTGCAACGCATGCGTTCGCGCCTGTCGATGGTGTTCCAGCATTTCAACCTGTGGTCGCACATGACCGCGCTGGAAAACATCATGGAAGCGCCGGTTCACGTGCTGGGCATGTCCAAGGCCGAAGCCCGCGAAAAGGCCGAGCACTACCTGAACAAGGTCGGCGTCGGTCATCGCAAGGACGCTTACCCGGGCCACATGTCCGGCGGCGAACAACAGCGTGTGGCGATTGCCCGTGCGCTGGCGATGGAGCCTGAGGTGATGCTGTTCGACGAACCGACCTCGGCACTCGACCCGGAACTGGTCGGTGACGTGCTGAAAGTCATGCAGGCCCTGGCCCAGGAAGGCCGGACCATGGTGGTGGTCACGCACGAAATGGGCTTTGCCCGTGAAGTGTCGAACCAGTTGGTGTTCCTGCACAAAGGTGTCGTTGAAGAAAGTGGCAACCCGCGTGAGGTACTGGTCAATCCCCAGTCCGAGCGTCTGCAACAATTCCTCTCGGGCAGCCTGAAGTAATCGCTCCCGTTACGCACCAAATTAGGTCATGCTGCGCACCGCGCGCCAGATGGTCTAATTTGGTTGCAGCCGCTTTCGGCTTCTAACACTGTTCTCGTTTCGGATTGCCCGCCATGACTGCCCATCGAATTGGTTTCCTGATTTGGCCCAGCACTAAAGCACTGACGCTTGCGCTGGCTGAGGAGGCCTTGCGTGTTGCCCAGCGTGTGCACCCGGACGTGGTTTACGAACTGTCTTTTTTGCAGGCCGAACCGCCGACCGAAGGCGCCTGGCAATTGCCGGGTGAGCCGTGGGCCGGCAAGCTCGAAAATTTCCAGAAGCTGTTTCTGCTCTCCGATGAGCCGCCGACCACGCTTGCGCCGGCGCTCAGCAGTGCGTTGAAACAACTGGTGCGGTCTGGTTGCGTGATTGGTGGTTTGTCGGCGGGTGTGTACCCGCTGGCGCAGTTGGGTTTGCTTGATGGCTATCGCGCTGCTGTGCATTGGCGCTGGCAGGACGATTTCACCGAGCGTTTCCCTAAAGTCATCGCCACCAGCCACCTGTTCGATTGGGATCGCGATCGACTGACCGCGTGCGGCGGCCTGTCGGTACTCGATCTGTTGTTGGCGGTGCTGGCCCGTGATCACGGCGCCGAACTCGCTGGTGCAGTGTCCGAAGAACTGGTGGTCGAGCGCATCCGCGAAGGCGGGGAGCGCCAACGTATCCCGCTGCAAAACCGCCTCGGCTCCAGCCATCCGAAGCTCACCCAAGCGGTGTTGCTGATGGAAGCCAACATCGAAGAGCCGCTGACCACCGACGAAATCGCCCAGCACGTGTGCGTGTCCCGACGACAGTTGGAGCGGATCTTCAAGCAGTACCTCAACCGTGTGCCGAGCCAGTACTACCTGGAACTGCGCCTGAACAAGGCCCGGCAGATGTTGATGCAAACCAGCAAGTCGATCATCCAGATCGGCCTGTCCTGTGGCTTCTCCTCGGGGCCGCATTTCTCCAGCGCCTACCGCAACTTCTTTGGTGCCACGCCGCGGGAAGATCGCAACCAGCGGCGTAGCAGCAGTCCATTCGAGTTATCGTCGGTACCGTCCGAGCGCGGCTGATTTACTCGTCGATCTCGGAACCCTCTGAGGTGGAAACCTGCATTTCACCTCGGTTGATGACCTCCTCCACACCAAAATCCGCACGGGTCAGTTCGAAGTAACGGGTCAGTCGCACCAGGCTTTCCTCCGAAAACGGATTGCCTCTCAAGGTGATGTTTTCAGCCACCTCTACCGGTAATTCCAGCAAGTCGCTGGGCACCTCGGTAATCTCATTCATGCTCAGGTCGACCCAGTCCAGCTCCGTCAGCTGAAGCAGGCCATCGGGGATGTCAGTGATGCCGGTGTCATTGAGCAACACGGTCGACAGGTCGGGCATCTGGCTTAGATCCGGCGTGCGCCCCAACGGGTTTGAGCTCAGGTCGATGTAATCAAGCTGCTCCATTCCCGCCAATGCATTTGCCGTCTCCGAGGACAGGCTGACCCGGCAATCGGGAAGCGACAGTGAGTGCAGCCGCCCCATCTTGAACACCGCGTCGGGAATGTTTCCAAGGTTGCACTCGCGCAGTCGAAGGCTTTTGAGGTTGGGAAAGGACTTGAGGAAACGCCCGAGTCGCGTTGCGCCCTCGGCACTGTGGACCTCAAGCGCGGAAACATGGCTGAAGTCTGCACTCAAGGTCGGCAGGTCTCCATTGATGACCGTGCGGACCGTGAGTTCGAACGTCGGCTCAAGTGCGTCGTTGAAATCATCCAGTTCAGATTCACGCTGCCAGCACTGCTCAAGCGCCTGCTTGAGTTCGTCACGGTTGGCTTGCTCGGCAGTGAGCTGGTCGGCGCTGAACGGTTCGCCCGTCACGGGGTGCCGGTCCGGAACATCGGCCGTCCACGCGGACAAATCATTTTTCAGTTGGGTGAGCTCTTCTTCAAGGCGCGTCAGATACGTGCGGCCATCCTCCAGGGTCCCCGGCAATTCGTAGACGAACTCGCTGGCCTGTTCGACTTCCATACTGGGGTACATGGCCTTGACGCGATCAACATCAGCCTCGGGGGCATAAACACCCATGTCGTAGGCGTTCTCGAAATGGTGTTGCTTGATCAGTTCTCGTGCCTTGTTCGACAGCGGGTTGTGGGTGAGGTGCAGGCCGCGCTTGTCGTACAGCGAACTCTCGAATAACCCGGCAGGCAACTCGCTGATGCGGTTGTTCATCAGCAGGAGGGTTTCGAGCTTCAGGTGTTGCAGAACGCTGGCTGGAATTTCTGTCAGGTGGGTGTCGCTCAGGTCCAGGTGCGCCAGCTCGCTCATCGTGTCGATGCGCGGCAGGGTTTCAAACGGATTTTTGTACAGGTCCAGCATGGCCAGTTTGTTCAGTGACGCCAGCTTCGACCAGGTGGCGGCGTCGACCCGGATGCCGCAATCGCTCAAGACCAAGGCGTGAAGGTCGGGCATTCGGCTGATGGCGTCGGGGAGGGTGGTCAGGGAAAATCGGCGCAACTCCAGGCGGCGCAGTCCGCTGAAGCCCTGTAGAAACGCGGGAATGCCCTGCACACTGCGGGTCCCTTCCAGGGACAGCAGCGACACATGGCTGAAGTCGGCATTTAGTGACGGCAAGTCGCCGAGAATCGGCTCTTCGAACCTGAGCACATATTGGGTCACCCCCTCCGGTGTGTCGAAGTCCCGGTCGGACTGTCGCCGCCAGCTGCGCTGGATTTCCTGGGCCAGCAAGCGTCGATTGTTTCGCTCGGCATGTTGCTCCAGCTCACTGAGCGTGCGCCCGGTGTCAGGATGAGCTGTGGGGGAGTCACTGACCCAGGCGCGCAGGTCCTGATGCAGTCGGGCCAACTCCCTCTTCAAGCGCGAAAGTTCTACGCGAGCGCCATCGGGATGAAGTTGCAATGCCTGGACAATGGACTGCAATTCTTCCTGAGGAAGGCTGGGGTAAACCTCGCGCACCCGGTCGTTGAGCGTCGGCGTCTCGCGGTCGATTCGACTGTAGCCCTCGGCGCCACCGGGCAGGCGCATGGTGGTTGGGTCATAAAACGGTTTTCGATGGGGATTTTTTGCGAACAGCCTGCGTAAGGCTGATTGGTCCAGTGCGTGTTCGGCGATGCGTTGTTTAAGTGCCCGGGCGTCTGCGATCAAAGGGTTCAGCTTGTTGCGCTGCGCCTCCGGCAGCGCCCGGAACAGGGCCTGATAAAAATCCCCCGGCGTCGAGCCAGTGTCCTGGTGAACCTGGTAAGTCCCGTCTTCAGCGCGAATCAGTATTTTTTGAATGGGCGCATCGGGCTGGCCAATGCTGTCGCGCAAGGTCCCCTCGGCCGAGTAGTCCCTCACTTCGATGCGTAATTCGGCTGGTAAATCGGGCAGTGAATTCAGACTGTGCAAGGCCAGTCGATGGGTGTCGGTGGTGTCCAGCGCTTCGGAATAAAAGCCTTCGCAGGCTCGGGTCGCGCGCACGGCTTCCATGGCTTTGAGCGCTGCATCCTTGAGTCGCTGGGGCGTGCGGCCGTTGTGCAGTTGTTTCAGCTCGGTGCCGGATGCATTGCTCACCAATTCCTCGGCGATATCGGTGGGTAGCCCCTGCACATCATCGAGCAGTCGCTGGACTCGCAGGTCATCGGTTTTTTCCAGGGCTCGATAGCGCAGATCGAACAGCGATTTGCGGTAGCTCCGGGCAAGTTCGGCGGTCCGTTGTCTGAAGGTTGACGTTTGGTCTTGCGCTGCCGGCATCGGCGTGTCGACAGGCCAGCCGTCGTAGCTGCTCAGCAGTTGATGCTGCAGGGCCACATCGGCCTTTCGGTAGTGCCCGGATTGATCACTGCCGATCTGCTCGATAAAGGTGTCGATGTCCCGGTTGATCCTGAAGCGCTTGATCGTGTCGGTCAGCAGCGAAGGCGGGCGGTAGTGTTCGGTATGCATCTCGCGCACGGCGTTGTCGTGAAAGCCGCTGACCTGCAGGATCTGCTCGCGCTCAGCGTTGCTGAACGACTCGACCTCGTGGCCGATGCGACGCATCACCGTTTCCCGATCCCAATGCAGCGGCTGCTCCAGCTCGGTGTGCCAGGCGCCGTGGTGGTTGTGCAGTAAAGAAGGCTGATAAGCATCGTTGCGGGTCGGATGCTCAATCTGATACGCGCCGCGGGTGCCTTCGGGTTTCACGGCGTACAGCTTTCCTTCCAGGGGCAGCAGCGTCTTGCCCCCGTGGCGATAGAGGCCCAGTTGATCGGGTTTTGCGCCGTCGGGCAGGCTCTGGGCGTGTTCGTAAGGGATCAGATCCTGCTTCCAGTAGCGGATTTTTCCTTTTGGCGTTGCGACGGGTTTGAGCGGGTCGACCAGCGCGACCGCTTCGCGCGAAAGCAAACGGCTGAAGGCGCCGGCAGCGATCGCGCCACCCACTGCGAATGTGCCCACCTCAACCACTGTTTCAGCGAGCGTTATCAGATGCCCGAGCGCCTCCGTTTGCAGTCCTTCGGCCAGGTCCACAATGCCTTCGAAGGTTTCGTCGAGTAACTGGTAGGCCATGTAACCCAGCATTACTTCGCCGAGAAACGGGACGAACGGCAAGGCCACGAACGCCGCGATTTCAAGCAGCTTCAACGCTACTTTTCTGAAGGCATCCCACAATGCCCAGCGCGCGTTCCGGTCGGCAGTGGCGGTGGAGACGGCCAGCGTGCTGGCGTCGTTGAGGATCTTGTTCAGTTGTCGCTGATAGAGATGATTCCACAGGTCTGCGCTGAACGGCGTCATTGAAAACCGCAGGTTGGGCCTGTCGATGGGCGTTTCTCGCCAGCTCGGCAGCGGGTCGCCACGCGTGTGCTGATGCCAGGTCACGCGCTGGAGGCGGTGGTGGAGATCAGCGAAAAAGTGCCCCCTTTCCTTGTGCTCGACGAAACGGCTGAAGAACGTCTGGTAAGTCGGGGCACGCAGCTTGCGGGTCAGCTCGTTCATGAACGCCAGAGTGTTCGGGTATTCCTTGAGTGGATGTTCGGGATCGTCGGGAATGTAGGCGATGATCCGCGTTCCCTTGCGTGCGCGCTCCAGGCTCGCTGCGAAAATGACAATGCCGGTCAGGGAGGAGGACATGATGCTCAGGTCATGACCGTACAGCGGTTGGCCATTCAGACGCGCCCCCGAACGTCCTTCTGCAAGACGCAGGATCGAGTGATAGGCGTCCTCTGGAATGTCCTTGCGGATATGAGCCATTTGCAGCGCGGCTTTGAGTGCCGTTTTGTGCGAGCCGATCACCTTCGCTTTCAACACCGCGCCGGCCACCGGGTTGCTCAGCCCCAGATTGTCTTTGAGGTAAGTGTTGTACCGGGCGCCGATGTCCAGTTCCCGACACAACCGCGCGAAGGCGGCGACGGTCATTTTCTGTTTGACCGCTGGCAACGTATCGAACTGCCCTGCGGGTGACGGTGCGGTAATGAACGTCGAGGCCGATTCGTAAGCGTCAGCCGCCATCTCCGATTCCTGGAAGTTATGCAGGGCGGCGTCGAGTAGCGAAACCGTCCAGGTGCGTGCGGCGCCCGTCCTGACGCCGAACCAGGGCACGGTTTGCGGGATGTACAGGCGCAGGAACGTGGTGTTGACGTCCAGTTCCAGATCAAACCGGGTTTTCAGCGCCGCGGACAGAAGAGGTTCGGCGAAGGCACGTGCGCTTTGCAGCGTGGACAGGGTTGAGTCCAGGCGATTTCGCTGGGTCCAGTGGTCCTGGCCGAGCTTTTTCAGCGACTGGTGTTGCAGGGATGTCGCGGTGCCGTGCCAGCGCGGCGTGGCAGGCGAGGCGTTTTTGAGGGCGTCGCGTGTGGCGGGCGAGGCTTCCAGTACCCAGGTCGGCAGATTGTTGAACAGGTGATGGTAGTGATCGTCCGGCTGCGTGGCGGATTGATTGCCGGCAGCGTTGGACGGGCGATCATTTTCGTGTCGACTCATGCGCTATTCCCTTAGCGTTTGGATGAGTCGCCAGCAAAACAGACCATGACGGGTCTGGTGCGGTACATATTTACCGCACCGCTCGACAAGCCTGCCTATAACCTATGTCGGCGGTTTAAACTGCGCCTTTGCGACCCTATATGTCGCATTGCCGTAAACCCGGCTGAAACCGGGGTTTGCGCTATAAGAAGTTGTCGCTTGGCGGCAAGGCCGGGCTGAAAACTGTCCTTACAATCCCCTCATCGCTCGCCAGTTTCAGGCGAGTGTTCCTCTTCAGGAGACTCCGATGTCCGTTGAGCACGCTGCGGTACAACGCGCCGATTTCGACCAGGTAATGGTTCCCAACTACGCGCCTGCCGCTTTCATCCCTGTGCGTGGTGCCGGTTCCCGCGTCTGGGACCAGTCTGGCCGCGAGCTGATCGACTTCGCCGGCGGGATTGCCGTTAACGTATTGGGCCACGCACACCCTGCGCTGGTCGGTGCCTTGACCGAGCAGGCGAACAAGCTGTGGCACGTGTCCAACGTGTTCACCAATGAGCCGGCCCTGCGCCTGGCGCATAAGCTGATCGACGCTACCTTTGCCGAGCGCGTGTTCTTCTGTAACTCCGGCGCCGAAGCCAACGAGGCCGCTTTCAAGCTGGCCCGTCGCGTCGCCTTCGATCGTTTCGGTACTGAGAAGTACGAAATCATCGCCGCGCTGAACAGCTTCCACGGCCGTACCCTGTTCACCGTGAACGTCGGTGGCCAGTCGAAGTACTCCGACGGTTTCGGTCCGAAAATCACCGGCATCACCCACGTGCCGTACAACGATCTGGCGGCTTTGAAAGCGGCCATTTCCGACAAGACCTGCGCCGTGGTGCTGGAACCGATCCAGGGCGAGGGCGGTGTATTGCCGGCCGAACTGGCCTACCTGCAAGGCGCTCGCGACCTGTGCACCGAGCACAACGCGCTGTTGGTGTTCGACGAAGTACAAACCGGTATGGGCCGCAGCGGCAAGCTGTTCGCCTACCAGCATTACGGCGTGACCCCGGACATCCTGACCAGTGCCAAGAGCCTGGGCGGTGGTTTCCCGATCGCAGCCATGCTGACCACCGAAGACCTGGCCAAGCACTTGGTCGTCGGCACTCACGGCACCACTTACGGCGGCAACCCGCTGGCGTGCGCTGTCGCTGAAGCCGTGATCGACGTAATCAACACCCCTGAAGTGTTGGCCGGCGTCAATGCCAAGCACGACAAGTTCAAGGCGCGCCTTGAGCAGATCGGCGAGAAGTACGGCCTGTTCACTCAGGTGCGTGGCTTGGGTCTGCTGATCGGTTGCGTGCTGAGCGATGCCTGGAAAGGCAAGGCCAAAGACATCTTCAACGCCGCCGAACGTGAAGGCCTTATGATTCTGCAAGCCGGCCCGGACGTGATTCGTTTCGCGCCGAGCCTGGTGGTTGAAGACGCTGATATCGATGCCGGTCTGGACCGCTTCGAACGCGCTGCCGCCAAACTGACACAAGCCTGATAGGCCCTTCGACGCCTGATCAGTCAGGCGTCGAACCAAATTTTATGTGCCGGACCGGATCAAATGTGGGAGCGGGCTTGCTCGCGAAAGCGGTGGGTCAGACAGCGGTAATGTCGACTGATACACCGCTTTCGCGAGCAAGCCCGCTCCTACATTGGTCCGAGTGTTAGTAATGACTGCCCGGTTATTTTCCTCAAAGAGTTTAGAGAAAGGAGTGACACCATGCTGGTGATGCGCCCCGCGCAAATGGCTGATCTGGGCGAGGTACAGCGTCTGGCTGCGGACAGCCCGATTGGTGTCACTTCCTTGCCGGATGACGTTGAACGCCTGAGCGACAAGATCGCTGCAAGCGAAGCCTCGTTTGCTGCCGAAGTCAGCTTCAACGGTGAAGAGAGCTATTTCTTCGTCCTCGAAGACACGACTACCGGCAAGCTCGCCGGTTGCTCGGCGATCGTGGCCTCGGCCGGTTATTCCGAGCCGTTCTACAGCTTCCGTAATGAAACCTTCGTGCACGCTTCCCGCGAGCTGAAGATTCATAACAAGATCCACGTGCTCTCCCAGTGCCACGACCTGACCGGCAACAGCTTGCTGACCAGTTTCTACGTGCAGCGCGAGCTGGTGGGGTCGCCGTGGGCCGAGCTCAATTCCCGTGGTCGCCTGCTGTTCGTCGCCAGCCACCCGGAGCGCTTTGCCGATTCCGTGGTGACCGAGATCGTCGGCTACAGCGATGAAAATGGCGACTCGCCATTCTGGGACGCCATCGGCCGCAACTTCTTCGACCTCAACTACGCTGAAGCCGAGCGTCTGTGCGGTCTGAAGAGCCGCACGTTCCTGGCCGAGCTGATGCCGCATTACCCGATCTATGTGCCGCTGCTGCCGGACTCCGCTCAAGAGGCGATGGGCCAGGTGCATCCACGGGCGCAGATCACCTTTGACATCCTGATGCGCGAAGGCTTCGAGACCGATCACTACATCGACATTTTCGACGGCGGCCCGACCTTGCACGCCCGTGTGACGGGGATTCGCTCGATCGCCCAGAGCCGCGTCGTTCCGGTGAAAATCGGTGAGCCGGTCAAAGGTGTCGGACGTCAGTACCTGGTGGCCAATGCCCAATTGCAGGATTACCGCGCCGTGTTGCTTGAGCTCGATTACGCGCCAGGCAAACCCGTAACCCTGGATCTGGAAGCGGCCGAAGCCCTGGGCGTCGGTGAAGGTGCCAGCGTGCGCCTGGTGGCGGTTTAACGCCGGCATTGATTTCCAGCGAGTAATACCTGGAAAGCAGCGAAATTTCACGGGTGGCGCAAGCGGCCCGTTTGAGGAGATAGCATGATCGTTCGTCCCGTACGCAGCAGCGATTTACCCGCTCTGATCGACCTGGCCCGCAGCACCGGCACCGGCCTGACTACCTTGCCGGCCAACGAAGAACGCCTGGCCCATCGGGTCGGCTGGGCCGAGAAGACCTTTCGCGGCGAAGCCGGGCGCGCTGATGCGGACTACCTGTTCGTACTCGAAGACGACACCGGTCGCGTGGTGGGCATTTCCGCCATCGCCGGCGCGGTCGGCCTGCGTGAGCCCTGGTACAACTTCCGGGTCGGCCTGACGGTCAGCGCTTCGCAAGAGCTGAACATCTACCGCGAGATCCCGACGCTGTTCCTGGCCAATGACCTGACCGGCAACTCCGAGCTGTGCTCGTTGTTCCTGCACGCCGATTACCGCACCGGCCTCAATGGCCGCATGCTGGCGAAGGCGCGGATGCTGTTCATTGCCGAGTTCCCGCAATTGTTCGGCAACAAGATCATCGCCGAGATGCGTGGTGTCTCCGATGAAGCCGGGCACTCGCCGTTCTGGGAAAGCCTGGGCCGTCACTTCTTCAAGATGGAATTTAGCCAGGCTGATTACCTGACCGGCGTGGGCAACAAGGCGTTCATCGCCGAACTGATGCCGAAGTTTCCGCTGTACACCTGCTTCCTGTCGCCCGACGCGCGCAACGTTATCGGCAAGGTCCATCCGGACACCGAACCGGCGTTGGCCATGCTCAAGAGCGAAGGTTTCAGCTACCAGGGCTACGTCGACATCTTCGACGCCGGCCCGGCCGTCGAGTGCGAAACCGGCAAGATCCGCGCGGTGCGTGACAGCGAGGCGCTGGTGCTGGCCATCGGCACACCGGGCGACGACGCTACGCCGTTCCTGATTCACAACCGCAAGCGCGAAGACTGCCGGATCACTGCCGCGCCAGCACGCTTCGCCGCCGGCACGCTGGTGGTTGATCCGCTGACCGCCAAACGCCTTCAACTCAACGCCGGCGATCAAGTGCGCGCCGTTCCGTTGTCTGCTGCTCGGGAGTCGAAATAATGAATTCGCTATACATCGCAGGTGAATGGCTGGCCGGCCAGGGTGAAGCCTTCCAGTCGCTGAACCCGGTGACCCAGCAAGTGCTGTGGTCCGGCGAAGGCGCCACGGCGGCTCAGGTTGAATCCGCCGTGCAAGCCGCACGTCAGGCATTCCCGGGCTGGGCCCGTCGTACCCTGGACGAGCGCATTGCCGTGCTTGAGGCGTTTGCCGCTGCACTGAAAAACAAGGCTGACGAACTGGCGCGCTGCATCGGTGAAGAAACCGGCAAACCGCTCTGGGAATCGGCAACTGAAGTGACCAGCATGGTCAACAAGATTGCAATTTCGGTGCAGAGCTACCGCGAACGTACCGGCGAGAAGAGCGGCCCGCTGGGCGACGCCACCGCTGTATTGCGTCACAAGCCGCACGGCGTGGTGGCGGTGTTCGGTCCTTACAATTTCCCTGGGCACTTGCCGAACGGTCACATCGTGCCGGCGCTGCTGGCCGGTAACAGCGTGTTGTTCAAACCAAGCGAGCTGACCCCGAAAGTCGCCGAGCTGACGGTTAAATGCTGGATCGAAGCCGGTCTGCCGGCGGGCGTATTGAACCTGCTGCAAGGCGCTCGCGAAACCGGTATTGCCCTGGCGGCGAACCCGGGGATCGACGGTCTGTTCTTCACCGGTTCCAGCCGCACCGGCAATCACCTGCATCAGCAGTTCGCCGGTCGTCCAGACAAGATCCTGGCGCTGGAAATGGGCGGTAACAACCCGTTGGTGGTCGACGAAGTGGCCGACCTCGATGCCGCCGTTTACACCATCATCCAGTCGGCCTTCATTTCTGCCGGTCAGCGTTGCACCTGTGCACGCCGCTTGCTGGTGCCGCAGGGCGCCTGGGGCGACACACTGCTTGCGCGTCTGGTAGCGGTCAGCGCGACGATTGAAGTTGGCGCGTTCGACCAACAACCGGCACCGTTCATGGGTTCGGTCATCTCACTTAGCGCTGCGAAAGCGTTGATGGATGCGCAAGAACATTTGCTGGCCAATGGCGCCGTGGCTTTGCTGGAGATGACTCAGCCGCAGGCACAAGCCGCGTTGCTGACCCCGGGCATTCTGGACGTGACGGCTGTGGCTGATCGTCCTGACGAAGAGCTGTTCGGCCCGTTGCTGCAAGTGATCCGCTACGCTGATTTTGAAGCGGCGATCACCGAAGCCAACGACACCGACTATGGCCTGGCGGCCGGTTTGCTGTCGGATTCCGAAGCGCGTTACCAGCAGTTCTGGCTGGAAAGCCGCGCCGGTATCGTCAACTGGAACAAGCAGCTGACCGGCGCCGCGAGCAGCGCGCCATTCGGCGGTGTTGGCGCCTCGGGTAACCATCGCGCCAGCGCCTACTACGCCGCCGATTACTGCGCGTACCCGGTGGCCTCGCTGGAAACCCCGAGCCTGGTGTTGCCTGCCGCTCTGACCCCAGGCGTGAAAATGGCGTAACGCCCATCGCCAGCAGGCTGGCTCCCACAGGTTCGGTGGTGTTCACACATATTGTGTACGACGCAATCACTGTGGGAGCCAGCCTGCTGGCGAAGGCCGCGCCTCGGTCTCAAATCTAGTTACTGAAGCCTATAACAACAGATTCTCGTGGAGCCTCGCTGATGAAATCCTATGAAGTCAATTTTGACGGTCTAGTGGGGCCGACCCATAACTATGGCGGCCTGTCCTACGGCAACGTCGCGTCCCAGAGCAACAGCCAGCAGTCTTCGAACCCGAAGGAAGCTGCGCTGCAAGGCCTGGCGAAAATGAAAGCACTGATGGAAATGGGCTTTCAGCAAGGTGTGCTGGCGCCGCAAGAACGCCCGGACGTGGCCGCACTGCGCCGTTTGGGTTTCAGCGGCACCGATGCCCAAGTGATCGAGCAAGCCGCTAAAGACGCCATGCCGTTGCTGGTTGCCAGTTGCTCGGCATCGAGCATGTGGGTGGCCAACGCGGCCACGGTCAGCCCGAGTGCCGACACCGCGGATGGCCGAGTGCATTTCACCGCCGCCAACCTTAACTGCAAATACCACCGCAGCATCGAACACCCGACCACCAGCCGCGTGCTGGGCGCGATGTTCGCTGACCAGAAGCACTTTGCTCACCATGCCGCGTTGCCGGCCGTGGCGCAGTTCGGTGACGAAGGCGCGGCCAACCACACCCGTTTCTGCCGTGAATACGGTGAAGCGGGCGTCGAGTTCTTCGTGTTCGGTCGCAGCGCTTTCGATACCCGCTACCCGGCACCGCAGAAATACCCGGCACGCCAGACGCTGGAAGCGTCCCAGGCCGTTGCCCGCTTGCACGGCCTGAGCGAAGACGGCGTGGTCTACGCGCAGCAGAACCCGTCGGTGATCGATCAGGGCGTGTTCCACAACGACGTGATCGCGGTGGGTAACGGTGAGGTGTTGTTCTATCACGAGGACGCGTTCCTCGACACCGAGCAGATGCTGGCCGAACTGCAAAGCAAACTGGCTAAAGTCGGCGGCAAATTCCAGTCGGTCTGCGTGCCGCGTTCCGCAGTCACCGTGGAAGACGCCGTTCGTTCCTACCTGTTCAACAGCCAACTGCTGTCGCGTCCTGACGGTTCGATGCTGTTGATCGTGCCGGAAGAATGCCGTGGCAACGAGCGTGTCTGGCAATACCTGCAAGGTCTGACCAGCTCCGGCGGCCTGATCCGCGAAGTCAAAGTCTTCGATCTGAAGCAAAGCATGCAGAACGGTGGTGGCCCGGCTTGCCTGCGGCTGCGCGTCGCACTGAATGAAACCGAACTGGCGGCCGTCAACCCAGGGGTTATCATGACGGCACCGTTGTACGGCACGTTGACCGAATGGGTCGACAAGCACTACCGCGACCGCATGACCGAAAACGATCTCGCGGACCCGCAATTGCTGCTTGAATGCCGGACGGCACTGGATGAACTGACGCAAATCCTTAAACTGGGCGCGGTTTATCCATTCCAGATCAATTGAAAGTCTCAAACGAGAGCGTAAAGAACATGAGCGATACCCTGCAGCTGATCCTTGAAGACACCGACGGCACGCAACTGGAAACCTCCTGCACCCGCGTCGCGGTCATGTGGCAAGGCAAAGAGCTGTGGATCCAGCACGATGGCCGTGGCCAACTGCTGATCGGCGTGGACGTTGAAGAAGGTGACGCGGAATACGCCAACCTGCTGCTGCGTCCATTGGCGACTAATCTGGTAAGTCTGCAACTGGAAATGGAACCGGCCGAAGTCGGCGACGAAGACCACGTGCACGGCCCGGATTGCGCACACGACCACTAAGGAAACCGCTCTATGCTCGCCCTCGGCAAACTGCTTGAACTGACCCTCGCCGGCCGTGAACCGGCGGAGAAGACTCAACTGACTGTCGAAGGCGTGCGGATGCGCTGGTTGAGCGAAGGTGCGCTGGAAGTCCGGCCACCTGAAGCGCGCGACAATGGCCTGGACCTGCTGCTGTCAGCCGGTATCCACGGCAACGAAACAGCGCCGATCGAGTTGCTCGATCGCCTGTTGCATGACATCGCTCGTGGCGACTTGAAGCCACGAGCACGCATTCTGTTTCTGTTCGGCAACCCTGAAGCGATTCGCAAGGGCGATCGCTTCGTCGAGCAGGACGTCAATCGGCTGTTCAACGGCCGTCACGAACAAAGCAGCGGCTCCGAAGCCCTGCGCGCTTGTGAGCTGGAGCGACTGGCGGCGAGTTTTTTCAGCCTGCCGGATCGTCAGCGCCTGCACTACGACCTGCACACCGCGATTCGCGGCTCGAAAATCGAGCAGTTCGCTTTGTACCCCTGGAAGGAAGGCCGCCAGCATTCGCGTCAGGAACTGGCGCGCCTGCGTGCTGCCGGCATGGAAGCGGTGCTGTTGCAGAACAAGCCATCCATCGTTTTCAGTTCCTACACCTACGACAAGCTGGGCGCCGAGTCCTTTACCCTTGAACTGGGCAAGGCACGGCCGTTCGGGCAGAACGCCGGGGTCAACGTTTCCCTGCTGGAAACACGCCTGAAACAGATCATCGAAGGCACCGAGCCGGAATCGACCGAAGCGGCACTGGACGGTTTGCAGCTATACAGCGTGGCGCGGGAAATCATCAAGCACAGCGACAGCTTCCGTTTGAACCTGCCGGCGGACATCGAGAACTTTTCCGAACTGGACGTGGGTTACCTGCTGGCGGAAGACATCGCCAATACCCGCTGGATCATCGAAGAAGAGGGCGCCCGGATCATCTTCCCGAACCCCAAGGTGAAGAACGGTTTACGCGCCGGCATCCTGATCGTACCAACCACCGACGAAAACCTGGCCTGACTACAACACATAACAAATGTGGGAGCGGGCTTGCTCGCGAAAGCGGACTGACAGTCAACACATGCGTTGAATGTTAAACCGCTTTCGCGAGCAAGCCCGCTCCCACATTAGGTTTGGGTGAAGGCAGAGACCTCACCCGGACCAAAGATTTTGTATTAAACGGCTACCGCGCGCGGCTCACTACGACGCAATGCACGCATCTTGTGCAGCGTATCCGCGCAGGTCTTCGCCGCTTCCTGGCCTTTATGCAGGAAATGCTCGAAGAAGAACTTCTGGTGCTCTTCGCCGGCATGGAAGTGGTGCGGGGTCAGGGATACCGAGAACACGGGCACTTCGGTTTCCAGTTGCACCTGCATCAGGCCACTGACCACCGACTGGGCGACGAACTCGTGACGGTAGATCCCGCCATCAACCACCAGGGCTGCGGCGACGATGCCGGAATAACGGCCGGTCTTGGCCAGCAACTTGGCGTGCAGGGGCATTTCAAAGGCGCCGCCGACTTCGAAGAAATCGATGTCCGATTCCTGATAACCCTGGGCAATCATCTCGCTGACGAAGCCTTTACGGCTCTGATCGACGATTTCCTTGTGCCAGCAGGCCTGGATGAACGCAACGCGCTCGCCCTGATGGTTTTTGCTTTTGCTATCGATTGCGGTGGGTTGCATGTTCTGACTCCTGTTTATGGTTAAAACAGGGCATATGAATCGAATGGGATTTCAGGGTGCGCACGCTCGCATGAATGCGGCGGACGGCCCTTTGGCGTCAATCCCGTTCTCTCTTCATCCGGACTATGACCGTCGGCCCCGGGATCACACCGGGTCTGCTGACCTTGTCGTCATACACGGCCATTGCCGTGTCTGTCGCCAAGCGCTCGCGGGCTATGCGCATTGCGCGCAATTACCGCCGGTGGGGAGTTGCACCCCGCCCTGAGAACGTTTTGCCGTCAGATTGTCTGGCAGCGCAGCGTTTTTAACACATATTTATGAGCCGCGCATCGCTGCTATCTGATGATTGTTATCGACTTTTTCGCTGACTTGGGGTGTCTTTTGCGGCTCAAGGGTTGATTATTCGTGGTCATGACCGCAGTAATTCCCCCTGAAAGGGATTTCCCCTGCTTACCGAGGCCAGATTCATGAGCGTTATCGATCTTCGCAGCGACACCGTCACCCAACCCTCTGCCGGGATGCTCGACGCAATGGCCTGCGCGGCCACCGGTGACGACGTTTATGGCGAGGATCCGACGGTCAACCGTCTTGAAGCCGAGCTGGCAAAACGTCTGGGTTTCGCCGCAGCGCTGTTTGTGCCGACAGGCACCATGAGTAACCTGCTGGGGTTGATGGCGCATTGCGAGCGTGGCGAGGAATATATCGTCGGCCAACAGGCGCACACCTATAAGTACGAAGGTGGCGGCGCGGCGGTGCTTGGTTCGATTCAGCCGCAGCCGCTGGAACAGCAAGCCGATGGCTCGCTGGACCTGGCCCAGGTGGCCGCCGCGATCAAACCGGACGATTTCCATTTCGCCCGCACCCGTTTGCTGGCGCTGGAAAACACCATGCAAGGCAAAGTGCTGCCGCTGGAGTATCTGGCGCGGGCCCGAAGCTTTACCCGTGAACAGGGCTTGCGACTGCACCTCGATGGCGCGCGGCTCTACAACGCAGCCGTCAAACTGGGGGTTGATGCCCGGGAAATCACGCAGCACTTCGATTCCGTGTCGGTGTGCCTGTCCAAAGGTCTGGGCGCGCCGGTCGGTTCGGTGTTGTGCGGTTCGGTCGAGTTGATCGCCAAGGCGCGCCGTTTGCGCAAAATGGTTGGGGGCGGTATGCGTCAGGCCGGGATTCTGGCGGCGGCAGGCTTGTATGCCCTGGACAACAATGTCCAGCGTCTGGCCGACGACCACGCCAATGCGCAACTGTTGGCCGAAGGCCTGCGCGCGGCGGGTTACGACGTCGAACCGGTGCAGACCAACATGGTTTATGTGCAGATGGGCGACAAGGCCGAAGCGATCAAGACGTTCGCCGCCGAACGCGGGATCAAGTTGAGCGCGGCAGGGCGACTGCGTATGGTCACGCACATGGACGTCAGTCGTGAGCAAATCGGGCAGGTCGTCGCGGCATTCGTCGACTTTTCGCGCAAGTGATAGCGTTAGCGCTCCAATTGACTGTTTCTATCGTATAAACACGCTGTACCCCGCGCGCAGGGCCGATATAATGCGGCCCTTTGCCGTCGCTTCGTCTGTTGACGTTTCGAACAGGCCTTTGGCCGCAGCCTCCGTGGAAGAACCTAATGAAAAGCGCAGAAATCCGTGAAGCCTTCCTTCGCTTCTTCGAAGAGCAAGGCCACACCCGTGTAGCCTCCAGCTCTTTGATTCCGGGCAACGACCCAACCCTGCTGTTCACTAACGCGGGGATGAACCAGTTCAAGGACTGCTTCCTGGGCCAGGAAAAACGTGCGTACACCCGCGCGGTCAGCAGCCAGAAATGCGTGCGCGCCGGCGGCAAGCACAACGACCTGGAAAACGTCGGTTATACCGCCCGTCACCACACTTTCTTCGAAATGCTGGGCAACTTCAGCTTCGGTGATTATTTCAAGCGTGACGCCATCACCTACGCCTGGAACTTCCTGACCTCCGACCAGTGGCTGAACCTGCCAAAGGAAAAGCTCTGGGTCACCGTCTATGCCAGCGATGACGAGGCATACGACATCTGGACCAAGGAAATCGGAGTGCCGGCCGAGCGCATGGTTCGCATCGGCGACAACAAAGGCGCGCCGTACGCGTCCGACAACTTCTGGACCATGGGCGATACCGGCCCGTGCGGTCCTTGCACCGAGATTTTCTACGATCACGGCGCCGACATCTGGGGCGGCCCACCGGGCTCGCCGGAAGAAGACGGCGACCGTTACATCGAGATCTGGAACAACGTGTTCATGCAGTTCAACCGCACCGCCGATGGCGTGTTGCACCCGTTGCCAGCACCGTCGGTCGACACCGGCATGGGCCTGGAGCGGATCAGTGCCGTGCTGCAGCACGTTCACTCGAACTATGAAATCGACCTGTTCCAGAGCCTGCTGAGCGCTTCGGCCAAGGCCATCGGTTGCACCAACGACGCTCAGGCTTCGCTGAAAGTTGTTGCTGACCACATTCGTTCTTGCGGCTTCCTGATTGCTGACGGCGTGCTGCCGTCCAACGAAGGTCGCGGCTATGTGCTGCGCCGGATCATTCGTCGCGCTTGCCGTCACGGCAACAAGCTGGGCGCCAAGGGCAGTTTCTTCTATCAGATCGTTGCGGCCCTGGTCGCCGAGATGGGCGAAGCCTTCCCTGAGCTGAAATCCCAGCAGGCGCACATCGAACGCGTTCTGAAAGCTGAAGAAGAGCAGTTCGCCAAGACCCTGGAGCAGGGCCTGAAAATCCTCGAGCAGGATCTGGCCGACCTCAAAGGCGACGTGGTACCGGGCGACGTAGTGTTCAAACTCTACGACACCTACGGCTTCCCGATGGACCTGACTGGCGACATCGCTCGCGAGCGCAGCCTGACCATCGACGAAGCAGGCTTCGAACGCGAAATGGAAGCCCAGCGCGTCCGTGCCCGTTCCGCCAGCTCCTTCGGCATGGACTACAACAGCCTGGTCAAGGTTGATGTGGCTACCGAATTTACCGGTTACAAAGCGACCAGCGGTTCGGCGAAAGTCGTTGCCCTCTATAAAGAAGGGCAATCGGTCGACGTACTGAGCGAAGGCGAAGAGGGCGTGGTGGTTCTGAACCAGACCCCGTTCTACGCAGAATCCGGTGGCCAGATTGGTGACTGTGGTTATCTGCAAGCCGGCAACAGCCGCTTCGACGTGCGCGACACCACCAAGACCGGCGGCGCCTTCCTGCACCACGGTGTGTTGGCATCGGGCAGCCTGATCGTGGGCGCGCCGGTTGAAGCTCACGTCGAAGCCGACGTGCGTCACGCCACTTCGCTGAACCATTCGGCGACTCACTTGCTGCATGCGGCATTGCGTCAGGTTTTGGGCGATCACGTCCAGCAGAAAGGTTCGTTGGTCGACAGTCAGCGCCTGCGCTTCGACTTCAGCCACTTCGAAGCCATCAAGCCTGAACAGTTGAAGGCCCTGGAAGACATCGTCAACGCCGAGATCCGCAAGAACTCCGCGGTTGAAACCGAAGAAACCGACATCGAAACTGCCAAGAAGAAGGGCGCCATGGCGCTGTTCGGCGAGAAGTACGGCGACAACGTGCGCGTGTTGAGCATGGGCGGCGATTTCTCGGTCGAGCTGTGCGGTGGTATCCACGCCAACCGTACCGGCGACATCGGCCTGCTGAAAATCATCAGCGAAGGCGGTGTGGCATCGGGTGTGCGTCGTATCGAGGCCGTCACCGGTGCTGCGGCGCTGGCCTACTTGAACGCGGCTGAAGAACAACTCAAGGAAGCGGCCAACCTGGTCAAGGGCAGCCGCGACAACCTGATCGACAAGCTGTCGGCTGTGCTGGAGCGCAACCGTCTGCTGGAGAAGCAACTCGAGCAGTTGCAAGCCAAGGCTGCCAGCGCGGCGGGCGACGATCTGTCGGCTGCAGCCCTGGACGTCAAAGGCGTGAAAGTGCTGGCCGTGCGTCTGGACGGTCAGGATGGCAAGGCGCTGCTGGCGCTGGTCGATCAACTGAAAAACAAACTCGGCCGCGCAGTGATCCTGCTCGGCAGTGTCCATGAGGAAAAGGTCGTTCTGGTTGCAGGCGTAACCAAAGACCTGACTGGCCAACTCAAAGCCGGTGATTTGATGAAGCAAGCCGCTGCGGCAGTGGGCGGGAAGGGCGGTGGTCGTCCAGACATGGCGCAGGGCGGCGGTACAGACGCCGGCGCTCTGGATGCAGCATTGGCCCTGACCGTTCCATTTGTAGAGCAGGGTTTATAAGGCCGTGTGTCTGGCCCGCGGTCTAGTAGCGGGCCAGAACGCTGTTTGAGTGATTATTTGGGCGCCCTTCATGGGCAGAGGCGGCTTTGAAATGGCTTTGATCGTACAGAAATTTGGAGGCACCTCGGTCGGCACTGTCGAGAGAATCGAGCAGGTCGCCGACAAGGTTAAGAAATTCCGCGATGCCGGCGATGACCTGGTGGTTGTGCTGTCTGCAATGAGCGGCGAAACCAACCGTCTGATCGATCTGGCCAAGCAAATCAGTGGCGACGACCAACCGGTTCCCCGCGAGCTGGATGTAATCGTTTCCACCGGTGAGCAGGTGACGATTGCACTGTTGGCCATGGCGCTGATCAAGCGCGGCGTGCCAGCGGTGTCCTACACCGGTAATCAGGTACGGATTCTGACCGATAGCGCGCACAATAAAGCGCGTATCTTGCAGATTGATGACCAGAAGATTCGTGGTGATCTGAAAGCCGGTCGCGTAGTGGTTGTCGCCGGTTTCCAGGGCGTCGACGAGCACGGCAACATCACCACACTCGGTCGTGGCGGTTCCGACACCACCGGCGTGGCGCTGGCCGCAGCCCTGAAGGCTGATGAATGCCAGATCTACACTGACGTCGATGGTGTCTACACCACCGACCCGCGTGTGGTGTCCGTGGCTCAGCGCCTGGAAAAGATTACCTTCGAAGAGATGCTGGAAATGGCCAGCCTCGGTTCCAAGGTACTGCAGATCCGTGCGGTCGAGTTTGCCGGCAAGTACAACGTTCCGCTGCGCGTACTGCACAGCTTCAAGGAGGGTCCGGGCACCCTCATTACTATTGATGAAGAGGAAACCATGGAACAGCCGATCATTTCCGGTATCGCATTCAACCGCGATGAAGCCAAGCTGACCATCCGTGGCGTGCCAGACATCCCGGGCGTTGCATTCAAGATTCTCGGCCCGATCAGTGCCGCGAACATCGAAGTCGACATGATCGTGCAGAACGTCGCGCACGATAACACCACCGACTTCACCTTCACTGTGCACCGCAACGACTACCAGGCGGCGCAAGCCGTGCTGGAAAAAACCGCTGGCGAGTTGGGTGCCCGTGAAGTCGTGGGTGACACCAAAATTGCCAAGGTATCGATCGTCGGTGTCGGCATGCGCTCCCACGCAGGCGTGGCCAGCCGCATGTTCGAATCCCTGGCGAAAGAAAGCATCAACATCCAGATGATCTCGACTTCGGAAATCAAAGTCTCCGTTGTGATCGAAGAGAAGTACCTGGAACTGGCTGTGCGCGCTCTGCACACAGCTTTCGAACTGGACGCACCGGCCCGTCAGGGCGAGTGATGCGTTTGCCAAAGGGCGCGGTCTGACCGCGCCCTTTGTCTTTTTTTGAATGGCGCGGCCTAAAACTTTCCTTTTACTCGCGCTGGTCAATACTCAGGCATGTAGGGCTGCGATCATTCTGGTTGTGGGTCGAATGCCTTTTTTTTGCAGACTGTTGTCCCTGAAATGAAATGCGTTAGGAGAAAGGTATGCTGATTCTGACCCGTCGGTGCGCAGAAAGCCTGATCATTGGTGATGGCGAAATCACCGTGACCGTGCTCGGCGTCAAAGGAAATCAAGTGCGTATCGGTGTCAACGCCCCGAAAGAGGTTGCTGTGCATCGTGAAGAAATTTACCTGCGTATAAAGAAAGAGAAGGACGAAGAACCAAGCCATTAATTTTTATCGTTTTTTATGTTTGCAAACGGGGAAAAGGTTGGTTAAGATACGCCCCGTGTTGCGGAGAGCTGGCCGAGTGGCCGAAGGCGCTCCCCTGCTAAGGGAGTACACCTCAAAAGGGTGTCGGGGGTTCGAATCCCCCGTTCTCCGCCATTATTTGCGTAGTACGTTGTAATCTGGCTTCTTCGGTAAGTTGTTGAAATTACTAGAAAAAGTGTTTGACATAGAGATTAGACGGCCTATAATGCGCGGCAACAAATGCACTCGTAGCTCAGCTGGATAGAGTACTCGGCTACGAACCGAGCGGTCACAGGTTCGAATCCTGTCGAGTGCACCATTTAAGAGTTGTTTGCAGTAATGCGAGCGACTTTGCTTCAGCCAGTTGTGGTCTGGTTTAAAAACACAAAATGCACTCGTAGCTCAGCTGGATAGAGTACTCGGCTACGAACCGAGCGGTCACAGGTTCGAATCCTGTCGAGTGCACCAAACACCAAAAAGCCTGCGTCTAACGCGGGCTTTTTGCTGTCTGGGATTTGGCTTTTCCTTTCGTGCATCCTTTCTCATCAAACTCGACCTGTGCGCTACGGCCTCGCTTGGCGTCATAGCGGTAACTCGTTGATGAATTCCTGATACTGATCTTGTCTGGCTTGCCGAGGGCGCTCTCGACGTCCTGCTGACTCATGCCGGCGACGACACGTTGATTGATGATCGCTTCGCGTCGTTCCCTGGCGCTGATCAGATTCCCGCATTTGTCTTCGGCCTGACCCACGATGGTCGGTTCTCTCCTGATGTTTTTCATACCTGATGTTTCGACGGTGTTGGCTTCTGGCATGAGTGCCACCGTGCTGCCGGGTGTGAAAGTGCGCACATCCTGCATCGAAAGGCTCTCTCCGTCCGTGCAGCTCAAGGTGGTGAAGGTGACATGCCCGTTAGCGGCCTCGCAGCGGTGAACTACGCCCGCCTGGAGCCGGAGCGGCAGGCAGAGCAGGGCGGTCAGTAAAAAATAGTATGCAATCGACGGCATTTGACGTCCTCCATGACGGTCGATACCAAGGGTAGCTGCTACATTTTTTGAGGGGGGTGTGTTTTCTTTTCAGAATGAGTCGTCGCATTGGAAGAGATAAGGTGGCGCTCAGGTTTGGCTTGCAAGCGCTTGTTTCAGCCACGATTTTTTAACGTTTAAAACCGTTGGGCGGTGTATCATTGCGCCCGTCAGCCCCGCCGGGGCTTGTGGAATACCTCCATGGACTTACCCAGTAGTTACTCAGTACCCCGTTTCACCAATCATGAATTGACTGATTGATCCTTCCGGCGTGCCCCGCTGCTGGGAGTGGAGTTCGCCTATGTCCGAAGTTGAAGTAAAGAAAACGCAAGAAAGCCTGCAGGACCGCCTCGCTCAAGTTGTTGAGCTGTTGCAGCGTCAGCGGGTCGTCGAAGACCTGACTCATCGCCAGGAAGGTCCGCACCACGACCGGGTCGAGAACCTGGTTCACCGGCAAAACCTCGTCGAGCTGCAACGCAAGCTCGATGATCTGCACTCCGCCGACGTTGCCTACATCCTTGAAGCGCTGCCGCTGGACGATCGTCTGACGCTTTGGCAGTTGGTCAAGGCCGATCGCGACGGCGACATCCTGCTCGAAGTTTCCGACTCGGTCCGTGAAACCCTGATCGCCGACATGGACGATCACGAGCTCCTGGCTGCGGCCAAGGACATGGACGCCGACGAACTCGCTGACCTGGCTTCCGAGCTGCCGCGAGACGTCGTCCACGAGCTGATGGAAACCCTCGATGGTCAGCAGCGTGAGCGCGTTCGCTCCGCGTTGTCCTACGACGAGGAGCAAGTCGGTGCGCTGATGGACTTCGAGATGGTGACCATCCGTGAGGATGTCAGTCTCGAAGTGGTTCTGCGTTACCTGCGTCGTCTCAAGGAGCTGCCCGGCCACACCGACAAGTTGTTTGTTGTCGACTACGACGGCGTGCTCAAAGGCGTACTGCCGATCAAGCGTCTGCTGGTCAACGATCCGGAAAAACAGGTTTCGGAAGTCATGGCCAGCGACCCGGTGAGTTTTCACCCGGACGAGGACGCCTACGACGCCGCTCAGGCGTTCGAACGTTACGACTTGATCTCGGCTCCCGTGGTCGACAAGAACGGCAAGCTGATCGGCCGTCTGACCATCGATGAAATGGTCGACCTGATTCGTGAAGAGAGCGAAAACGAAGTTCTCAACATGGCGGGTCTGCGCGAAGAAGAAGATATTTTCGCGTCAGTCTGGAAATCCCTGCGCAACCGTTGGGCCTGGCTGGCGGTAAACCTGATTACCGCGTTTATTGCATCGCGCGTGATCGGCCTGTTTGAAGGCTCCATCGAAAAACTGGTCGCACTGGCGGCATTGATGCCGATCGTGGCCGGTATCGGTGGCAACTCCGGTAACCAGACCATCACCATGATCGTTCGGGCCATGGCGCTGGATCAGGTCAGTACCGGTAATACCTCGCGCTTGATGCGCAAGGAATTGGCGGTCGGTCTGATCAATGGTCTGGTGTGGGGCGGGGTGATTGGCGTTGTGGCTTATCTGCTTTACGGCAGTTGGTCCCTTGGTGTCGTGATGACGGCCGCCATGACGCTCAATCTGTTACTGGCTGCCCTGATGGGGGTTTTGATTCCGATGACCCTGGCGCGGCTTGGACGCGACCCTGCGATGGGTGCGAGTGTGATGATCACCGCCATGACCGACAGCGGCGGGTTCTTCATCTTTCTCGGGCTGGCGACGATATTCCTGCTCTGACTTGGCCCGCTTCAAGAAACCCGCCCATTCGGCGGGTTTTTTATGGCCAGATTTCAGGCAAAAAAAAGCCAGCGATAATGCTGGCTTGAGCTTTCGGGGTGAATCAGGACGCGTCTGCGGCCATTTCAGCGTCGTGGGCGATCAGCGAAACAAGGGCGTTTTGCTGGCGGTGGGACAGTTGACGGAAACGTTGCAGTAATTCACGTTCATGCAATGACAGCTCCGGGCTGTCCAGGCGCATGCTCAACTCTTCGCCCAATGCACCTTCCTGAATAAGACTCTGCTCAAGGCGTGCAATGATTTCGGAGTTCATGCTGCGATGATGATTGCGAGCCACCTCGGCAATGCGTTCACGCATTCCGTCTGGCAGACGTACGACGAACTTGTCAGCCGTACGGCTGGAATAAATTGCCTGTTTCAATGGGCGCATATATTTAACCGGTTAGTTCAGGGGAGCGGTTCTCGGGATTGGCCGCAGGATGTCTGGTAGGACAAGCTTGCTGGCCAAATGTTCAACCTGAATTGAAAGAGGCCCGCATCATGCCTCAAAGAAGCCAGATCATTGGCGTCAATTCTGTGACAATTATTGAGCCGGGTAAAGGCTTAATGCCAGCACCCCTTGTCAGAAATGTGGACTGGTCGGAAAAGTTTGCCCAGAGCCCCATTGCTGACCGCATCCTTTGCTCCCACAAGTAATGTCTGACGACGCCTGAAGGTGCATGCTATGCGGATTCGATACTTGATCCTTGTCTCTTACAGGATAGTGGCAATTGGCCGATTTACTAGGGGCGGGCGCGTAGTGGGGGGCGATTCAAGATGGATGGCAGGCTGATGTATCTGATGGGGCCCTCCGGATCCGGCAAAGACAGCCTCATTGAAGCGGCTCGAAAACCTTTGCAGTCGATGAACTGCGAAGTGGTGCGCCGGGTCATCACGCGCTCGGCAGAGTCTGTAGGCGAGGACGCTGTCGGCGTCTCCCGCGAGGAATTCCTACAGCGCAAAGACGCGGGTGAGTTCGCGCTGTCGTGGCACGCCAATGGCCTGGATTATGGGATTCCGATTCAGATCGATCAGTGGCTCAAGGATGGCCGGCATGTTTTGGTCAACGGTTCTCGCGGTCATCTAGCCGAGGCGCAACAGCGTTACCCCGGTCTGATCCCGGTACTGTTGACCGTCAAGGATCAAGTGTTGCGCGAACGCCTGGTGCGGCGTGGTCGGGAGAGTCTTGCGGAAATTGAAGCCAGGCTAGGCCGCAATAAACAGTTCGGTGCAGACGATGCGCCAGTTCATCGACTCGATAATTCTGGCGAACTCGCCGTGAGCGTTGCCCATCTCCTGGATTTGCTGAAACTTAACGCAGCACCGGATCGAACTTGATTTTTCGCCCGGCAATCAACGCCAACACAAACAACCCGGCAAAAACGCCGCAGGCAATCAGCGGCAAAGTAACAACCGCCTCCTGAACCAAGGCCAAATGAAGAATGCCGCTCAATAAGGCAAGGATCAAAAATCCTGCGGCTGATTTGGACATGCTGTGCTCCTGATAGGGTGATTCAAAATACAAAGCGTTCGGAAGCCTGCGTTACCGATGGGCCTTCCTGGCTCACATCCTGGCGAATAAACCCGCGCTGATCGCTCATGACCGCCAATTGCGGGGCTTTTTGCAGTTGCAGGTAATGCGGCATGCGTTGAGCAACCTGCACCGCGCTGGTCTCGGGGGCAAAATGAAAAGCCGCCAGGACTGCCAGGGCGATTGCATTCGAGAGTAAAAGGGCGCGGTTCATGAGGCTCACCTCGGTTGTTCTTGAGAACAGTTGAAGCAGCCCGCGTGCCAACAGTTTAACGGCTAATAAATCCTTTAAAAACAAAGAATTAACTTATCCTTTAGGAGTGCCCGCATTGCAAAATGCAATGCTGGCATTTTGAGAGGATGCAATTTGCACGGTAAACAAAGCCACAGCCCGGTGGGGCGCCTGCCTACACTTAAAAAGCCCTACGGACGACATGACAAATCCGGGCCTGCCCGTTAACATGCTCGCCGTCCATCGCACCGCATTTCGTGCGGGCGACATGTGTCTCAGTAGCTCAATTGGATAGAGCATCCCCCTCCTAAGGGGAAGGTTGGCAGTTCGAACCTGCCCTGGGACACCATCTATTTCACGGCGCCTTGCGTAATGCGCCGTTTCTGTCAGTACCCACATCGCACATTCCCTGCTTGTTCGTTTCCAGAGGCTTTGGCGCTAATGGTTGAAGAAGAGCTGTCCAGGCCGGACGCAATCAGTCTTCGTGAGGCGTTCTGGTTCTGGTTGAAGCTCGGCTTCATCAGTTTCGGCGGGCCTGCGGGGCAGATTTCGATCATGCACCAAGAGCTGGTTGAACGGCGGCGCTGGATATCCGAGCGCCGATTCCTGCATGCCCTCAATTACTGCATGTTGCTCCCTGGGCCAGAGGCGCAGCAGTTGGCCACTTACATCGGCTGGCTGATGCATCGCACTTGGGGCGGGGTGATTGCCGGCGCGCTGTTTGTGCTGCCGTCGTTGTTCATCCTGATCGCGTTGTCGTGGATGTACATCGCCTTCGGCGAAGTGCCGGTGGTGGCCGGGCTTTTCTATGGCATCAAGCCGGCCGTGACCGCCATTGTCGTGCAGGCGGCCCATCGGATCGGCTCTCGGGCCCTAAAGAACAATTGGCTGTGGGCGATAGCCGCCGCTTCGTTCACTGCGATCTTCGCGTTCAATGTGCCGTTCCCGCTGATCGTTCTGGGCGCCGCAGTGATCGGCTATGTCGGCGGGCGCCTGGCGCCGGATAAGTTCAGGACCGGTGGTCATGGCGCCGCTAAAAAGTCCTTTGGCCCGGCCTTGATCGATGATGACACCCCATCCCCGGAGCATGCCCGGTTCAGTTGGCCGAAATTGGCAACGCTGGCCCTGATCGGCGCCGCTTTATGGGCGTTACCAATGGGGATTTTGACCATCCTCTTTGGCTGGGAAGGCACCTTGACCCAGATGGGCTGGTTCTTTACCAAGGCAGCATTGCTGACGTTTGGCGGTGCGTATGCCGTGCTTCCCTATGTCTACCAAGGGGCGGTCGGACATTATGGCTGGCTGACACCGACGCAGATGATCGATGGCCTGGCGTTAGGCGAAACCACTCCGGGACCCTTGATCATGGTCGTGGCCTTCGTCAGTTTTGTCGGGGCGTATGTCGCTCAAGTGTTCGGCAGCGATCATGTTTTTCTGGCGGGAGCAGTCGCCGCGTGCCTGGTGACCTGGTTTACCTTCCTGCCCTCGTTCCTGTTCATCCTGGCGGGCGGGCCATTGGTCGAGTCGACCCACAACGAGCTGAAGTTCACCGCGCCACTCACCGCCATTACGGCAGCCGTCGTGGGTGTGATTCTCAATCTGGCGTGTTTCTTCGGCTATCACGTGCTGTGGCCTAAGGGTTTCAGCGGCCAACTCGATTGGCCCTCTGCACTGATCGCGATCGCCGCAGCCATTGCCTTGTTCCGCTTCAAACGGGGCGTCATCCAGGTGCTGATGGGGTGTGCACTCGTGGGTCTGGCAGTGCATCTGCTGCGTTAGAAACAATAAAAGCCCTGCCGGAGACCTCCATCCGGCAGGGCTTTTTTGTGCCTTCAAATAATTAGCCATCGCTTGGGAGCCACTCAGTCTCAAGCTAACGGCACTCTTGGCCGATAACCCGAACGGTCATGCTCTTCTTCTTAAAACTGCCTGGAAATCTTCGATGCTGTCGTATCACCAAAAGAGTTTTCTGATCGTCGATGATTTCTCGGATTTCCGCAGTTCCGTCAGGTCCATGTTGCGGGAGCTGGGCGTCAAGGACGTGGATACCGCGGACTCTGGCGAGCAGGCGCTGCGCATGTGTTCGCAGAAGGCCTACGATTTCATCCTGCAGGATTTCCACCTCGGCGACGGCAAGAAGAACGGTCAGCAGGTCCTCGAAGACTTGATGATCGAGAAACTGATCAGCCATGAAAGCGTGTTCGTCATGGTCACCGCCGAAACCAGCCAGGCCATGGTGCTCAGTGCGCTGGAGCATGAACCGGATGCCTACCTGACCAAACCGTTCAACCGCTCTGGCCTGGCTCAGCGTCTGGAGCGGCTGGAGCAGCGCAAGAACCTGCTCAAGCCGATCCTGCAAGCCCTCGACCGTGGCAAGCCGCTGGAAGTGCTCAATGCCTGCATCGAACTGTGCAAAAAGGACATCCGCTATTCGCCGCTGTGCCTGCGCTACCGCGCGGATGCCTTGCGCGACTTGAATCAGAACGAAGCATTGGAGCGCCTCTACGACAGCATCATTGCTGACCGGCCGTTGCCGTGGGCGTTTGCCGGGTTGGGCCAGCTGCTGTTCAAGCGCGGCCAGGTCAGCCAGGCCAAAGGCATTTATGAGAAAGCCCTGAAAGTGTTTCCGATGATGCCCGCGCTGTATGACGGCATGGCCGACGTGCTGGTGGTCGAAGGCGACACCAAGGGCGCGCAGAAAGTATTGGAAGAAGCCATTCGCCTGTCGCCGCTGGCCGTACGCCGGCAAGCGTTGCTGGGCAAGCTGGCGATGACCAATGAAGATTTCGACACCGCCTCCCGGGCGTATCGCCAAGCGGTGTCCCAAGGCGCTCAGTCGCGTTTCAAGGACGCGGAAAGCAACCTCGGCCTGGCCCACGCCTTGATCAGTAAAGGCAGCGAGAAAGGTCTGGATACCCGCACCCGCCTGGAAATCAACACGACCCTCAGTCTGGTAGCGAAGGAGAACCCGAGCGACCCGGGCCTGCAGATTCGTGCGCGTCTGATGAAAGCCACCAGTTTGTTGCTCAACGACAGCGAAACGGCCGAGAAGCTCACCGAGCAAGCGATGATGCGCCTCGAAGGCATGGAGCAATTCATGAGTGCCGAGGCCGCGCTGTTGGTGGCCAAGCAGCTGCAAATGCTCGGTCAGGCGAGCGCTGGCGCCTCGATGCTGAAGAACTGCGCGGAGATCTACGGTGACGACCCGGTGGTGATGAAGGGCATCGCCAAACTGACCGACGACCCGACCATTCTCAGTTCCAGCAACGCCGCCGCCGAGCTCAACCGTGAGGGCGTGCGGGTGTACAAGACCGGCAACCTGGTGGAGGCCCGGTCGGTGTTCCGCAGGGCGCTGGCGATGCAGCCGAAAAACATCAGTATTGCCCTGAACATGGCGCAGTCGCTGCTGCACGGCACCGACACCAGTGTGCCGTCGGCGGAAATCGACGAATGTCGGGTCTGCCTGAAAATGGTCGGATTGATGCCCGACACCGACGCGCGTTATCCGCGCTATCAGAAACTGAAAATCAAGGCGTTCGGCGGATGAGCCAAGACAACCCGGCATTGGATTTCTCGACGGTGATTGCTTCCACCGTGCACGACATGAAGAACTCGCTGGCCATGCTGATGCAGGCCCACAGCCATTGGCTGGCGCGCTTGCCCGACCCGCAGCTGCACGGCCCGGAGCAGGGCGTCATCGAGTATGAGTTCGCCCACCTCAACGGCATGCTGGTGCAGTTGTTAGGCCTGTACAAACTGGGGGTCAATCAGCTGCCATTGCAGCCGGCCTACCACGATCTGGATGACTTTCTCGAAGCGCAGCTGGCCAGCCATCAAGAGGTGTTCGCCAGCCGCGGCATTATCGCGACCTATGAAGTCGACCCGTTGAGCCCGCTGGGGTTCTTCGACCGCGAGCTGGTCGCCTCGGTGCTGGGCAACATCATCAATAACGCCATTCGTTATGCGCGCGAGTCGCTGCTGATCAGCGTCAGTGACGAGGGCGGTCAACTGGTGCTGACCATCAACGACGATGGTGCCGGCTACCCGGCCGAGATGATCGAGTCTCAGGCGGACTATGTGCAGGGCATCAATTACAGCAGCAGTAGCACCGGCCTGGGCCTGTACTTTGCCGGGCGGATTGCCGCGTTGCATCAACGCAATGGTGTCGGCGGCAGCACCCGGCTGAGCAATGGCGGCCCGTTGGGCGGCGGCGTGTTCAGTCTTTATCTGCCCTGAGCCTTCTTTATTGTGTGGCGCTGCTTGAAATTCTGAACAGGCGAAGCCTATTTTGTACGGGTCGCCGTTCGCGGCCCGCACAACAAAGGATTGCGTCATGACTACCGATGGCCATCGTTCACTCGCACAGCGATTGGCGGGCATTGATGAGATTGAATGTGTCACACCGGACTTGAATGGAGTTCCCCGGGGCAAAGTCATGACGGCCGAGGGGTTCCTCGAAGGACGTCGGTTGCAGTTGGCGCGGGGTGTGCTGCTGCAATGCATCATGGGCGGGTATCCACCCGCACGTTTTTACGGCAGCGATGACGGTGACCTCGCGTTGGTGCCGGACCCGGCGCATATTTATCGCTTGCCCTGGAGTCAGCAGCCGCGGGCACTGGCCATTTGCGATGCGGATGAATTGAGCGGTGAACCCTCGAGTCTGTCGACCCGCGGCCAACTCACGTCAGTGATCGCGCGTTACGCGGCTCGCGGCCTGGCGCCGGTGGTGGCGACCGAGCTTGAATTCTTCGTGTTCGCGCCCAACCCCGATCCGACTCAACCGTTCCAGCCGCCGCTGGGCCTGGATGGTCGTCGCGAGGACGGTCAGTCGGCATTCAGTGTCAGTTCCAATAACGGCTTGCGGCCGTTCTTCACTGAAGTCTATGAATGCATGGCGGCGCTGGGCCTGCCCCGCGACACCTTCATGCATGAAATGGGTGTCAGCCAGTTCGAGATCAACCTGCTGCACGGTGATCCGCTGTTGCTGGCCGACCAGACGTTGCTGTTCAAGCACCTGCTCAAGGAAGTCGCGCTCAAGCATGGCCTGACCGTGGTCTGCATGGCCAAGCCGCTGGCGCACACGCCGGGCAGTTCGATGCACATTCACCAAAGTATCGTCGACATCAACACCGGGCGGAACGTGTTCAGTGACGAGGCCGGTCAGCCAACCGCGACCTTCCGTCATTTCATCGGCGGCCAGCAGGCCGGCATGGCCGACTTCACGGCGCTGTTCGCGCCGAACGTGAACTCGTATCAGCGCTTGTGCCATCCGTACGCGTCGCCGAATAATGCCTGCTGGTCCCACGACAACCGTGCTGCCGGGTTGCGCATTCCGGCCAGTTCGCCGGTTGCTCGTCGGGTCGAGAACCGTTTGCCGGGGGCCGACGCCAATCCGTACCTGGCCATCGCCGCCAGCCTTGCCGCCGGGTTGCATGGCATTGAAAACCAGCTTGAGCCGACCGAGGCGATCCAGGGCGAATTCGAAGTGCCGGATAATCTTTCGTTGCCGTGTACCTTGCATGCGGCTCTTGAGCGTCTGAAACGTAGCCAATTGGCGAAGGAACTGTTTGGCACCGAGTTCATCGAAGGCTACGTCGCTTCGAAGTCCATGGAGCTGACCAGCTTCTTTAATGAAATTACCCCTTGGGAACGGCGTGTTTTAGCTGCCCAGGCCTGACGCTTCGTCGTCTACGGGCTATCGTTTCGGTAGCCTGATCTTCACTGCAAGGAGCCGCTCGGAACGCCGATGCGCCAAATCTGGAAATCCTTTCGAGCGCTGTATTTCGCCTCGCTGATGATGTTGATCGGCTCGGGCCTGTTGAGCACTTACCTGGCCTTGCGCCTGGCGGCCGATCACGTCGACAGCTTGTGGGTCGGTGCGTTGATGGCGGCCAACTATTTCGGCCTGGTCCTGGGCGGCAAGATCGGTCACCGACTGATTGCCCGGGTCGGGCATATTCGTGCCTATGCCGCGTGTGCCGGCATCGTCGGTGCGGCGGTGCTCGGTCATGGATTGATCGACTGGCTGCCGGCGTGGCTATTCCTGCGGGTGATCGTTGGCCTGGGCATGATGTGCCAGTACATGGTCATCGAGAGCTGGCTTAACGAGCAGGCCGATGCCAAGCAACGCGGCATGGTCTTCAGCGGCTACATGATCGCTTCCTACCTCGGGTTGGTGCTGGGTCAGCTGATTCTGGTCATGCACCCCGGCCTTGGCCTGGAACTGTTGATGCTGGTCGCCTTGTGCTTCGCCCTGTGCCTGGTGCCGGTGGCCCTGACTCGGCGGATTCACCCGGCGCCGTTACACCCTGCGCCGATGGAGCCGCGCTTCTTTATCAAGCGTGTACCGCAATCGTTGAGCACGGTGCTCGGGGCAGGGCTGATCGTCGGCTCGTTCTACGGTCTGGCGCCGCTGTATGCGTCCCAGCAGGGGTTGTCTACCGAGCAGGTCGGTCTGTTCATGGGTAGCTGCATTTTTGCCGGCCTGCTGGTGCAGTGGCCGCTGGGTTGGCTGTCCGACCGTTATGACCGGGCGCTGTTGATCCGCTGTTTTGCCTTCAGCCTCGCACTGGCTGCGCTGCCGCTGGCGATTCTGCAGCAGGTGCCGCTGGAGGTGTTGTTCATCTCCGGGTTCCTCTGTTCGCTGGTGCAGTTCTGCCTGTATCCGCTGGCGGTGGCGTTCTCCAATGACCACGTCGAAGGCGATCGCCGGGTCTCGCTGACGGCGATGCTGCTGGTGACCTACGGTGTCGGCGCGAGTATCGGGCCGCTGGTCGCCGGGGTGCTGATGAAGCTGTTCGGCAGCCACATGCTCTATGCGTTTTTCAGTTTCTTCGCGCTGGTGCTGGTGTGGCGGATCCGCCCGAAAGCGGTCACCAATCTGCATCAGGTCGACGATGCGCCGCTGCATCACGTCGCCATGCCGGACAGCATGTCGAGTTCGCCGTTGGTGGTGTGCCTTGACCCGCGTGTCGACGAGCAGATCGTTCAAGAGCAGATGCACAGTCCGCCGCATCCGGAAGCGGAGTCGGGGCCGGAGCCGGACGTGGAGCCGGAAGCCGAGCCGACGCCACCGGAAGACCCGGACGCCGGTCGCGAACAAAGTTTCACGGAAGCCAGACCCTGATAGTTGATGCATAAAAAACGGGCAGTCACCGCAAGGGACTGCCCGTTTTTTGTTGAAGCGGTGTAATCAGAGATCGTCTTTGTCGAAGCGCCGTGCTTCACGCTGCAGCTGATACACGAAACGCTCGACCTGACGCTGCACCAGCCCGCTCATGTTGTGAAAGCGGATGCCGGCGAAGGTGGTGGAGATTCTTTCTTCGAAGTGCAGGTAACGCAGTTCCACCGGGGTGGTCATGCTGCCGAAGGGCAGGTCGGCGACGAAGCGGTCGTAGACCTGGCCCAGTTGCAGTCGGCCGGTGATGTCGCCATCAAAGCGCAGCTTGCAGCCAGTGGCGGAAATATCCAGCAGCTTGCCCCTGACGGGGAACTTGAGCTTTTCACCGCCCAGTTCGACATTGACCAATTGCGCCAGTTTCAAGGCAGCCCGGAAGGCGTTGCGGCGCTGGTGATAGACGACTTCGTCAGGGAGTTTGCCGCGGTAGCAGCGGGTGTCGCTGAATTCGTCGATGCTCAGCGGGCCGTTGCTTTCCCAGGCGATGCGCACGCCGTCGTGGAAGCCTTCGACCCGAAACGATTCGCCCGCCAGCAGATAGCGTTCACCGTCGCGGGGCACCATTTCGTCCAGGGCAATCGCGTTGTTGTCCCGATCAACCTCAACCAGATAGCTCTGGAAGCGCTGGTTACGTTCGTGGAACGTAATAATCAGCGGGTCATGGCTTTCTTGCAGTTGCCGCAGGTTACCCGCGATCTCCATGGGCGTGGAGAGCACCTTGGGTGGCTGCGGAGCATCTTCCGCGGTTAAGGCATTGGGCACGGTTCATCGTTCTCCGGACAAAATGTGACTGCGCATGGCCAGCATACTGCCATCATGTGGCGCGTCTTGAAAGTGCGAACTCATCAACAGGTTCACGCCTGACTGAGCGGGCGCGGCTTCGCTAGCTTGGCGGTTGATCCGCGGGCATCGTAAAGCGCGGGTGGTTCGCCGCCGGTGAGGATCTTCAGCTGATTGGCCGTGGCGGCCTGCTGGACCAGGATCGACTGACCATTATTGACATTGATGGCCTGGCACTGAGCCAGAAGGTCGGTCAGGGCATCGCTTTGCGCAAGTAACTGCTCACCGACGCTGGATTGGCTGGCGAGTTGCTCCAGGCCCTTGCGATTGGTGGGCAGATTGAGGCTGGCGAGGACTTCGCTGCGCTTGCGGCCATGCTGTTCGAGCAGAATGATCATTGCCTGTTTGCGCGCCAGAATGTCTTCGAGCAGTGGCATGTCGCGACCATGCAAGGCGAGGGACTCGGTTTGCAGTAACTCCAGCAAGTGTTGCGCTGGAGCAAAGTCGTCGATGATCAGTTGCAGTAAATTAGTGTCGTGCATGGCTGGCCTTGGGGTTTAAGCGTCCAAAAGCCTGGCGCAGGCCGGGGGCCTAGCGCTGGGCTTCGAAGTTGAGCAGTTTGCTGGCTACACGGTTGCTGTCGACTTTATAGCTGCCATCGGCAATCGCTGCTTTCAACTCGGCCACGCGGGCATTGTCGACGGCAGGCTGATCGCGCAGCTTGTCAGTGACCTTCTGCAACTGTTGAGCCTCATTGCTGAGGTGTACCGATTCCCCGCTTTTGGCGGTACTGGCCTGTTCGGCCGGGGTATTCAGCGGCGCGGATTTGCCGGCTTCGGCAGTGTCCTTGTTGGCGCTGGTACGCGTACTGCCGGTCAGTGACGAGGAACTGTTCAAACGGCTGAAATCGATGACCATGATAAAAAACCTCTGGGAATTTGGACGCTTGCCATGTTTTCGGCGCTCCCTGCAAAAACTTTAGGCCCATTTATCAACGAGCCTGCATGCGCCAGCGCATTTCCTGCGTGAGGCACAGTTTAGGGAACAGCCACGGCCAGCGCCATGTTTTCGCAAGGGCAGAGTTTCTACATGGCCACTTCCACCTGGCCCGGCGCCATGACCTGCGCCTTGATGACCCGTTGGGAGTTGAGGTTTTTTACCCGGATCTGTTCACGCAACCCGCCATTGGACAGGGCTTCGCCCGGCATGCGCACGCTGAGCGTCCCACTGCGGGCGGTAATCACCACCTGATCGCCTTTGGAAATGACTTCGGCCTGTTCGAGATGGACCAGCGTCAGCACCTGATCGGCGACCGTTGGTCGGGTAAGTTTCTGTCCAATCGTCTGATCGACAGAGGTGAAGTAGCCCTGGCCGATCAGGCTGATATCTCGTTCGCGCAGCATGACGTCGCCCGGCTCGATATAGCCGGAGCGCTTGAGCGGTCGGGTGGTGGTGACGACGTCGCGAAACAGGCGGACTTGAGCGGGCACGAACACCGTCCAGGGCGCGGTACTGTCGCAACGAACCTTGACCGTGACCCGACCAATCGGGATCGCCGGGCTCTCCAGAGTGGCTGTCAATTCCTTGTCGCACATGGGCATGCGCAGGCGCGGATCGATCTGCTTGACCTCGATCTCATAACGACCTTCGGTTTGACTGGTCGCCAAATAGTCTTCTACGGTGAACTCAAGAAAGCCCTGAGTGACGCCGATAAGCATGTCAGGCAAGGTAACTGCGTCAGCAAGGGCAGGGCTGCCAGCGTTGAACAGGCAGACGGCCGACATCGCGCAAAGCACTTGGCGAGCGTTTGATGTCAGGCGTCGGAAAAATGTCGGTTCTGTGTTCATAAGAGTTAAAAAGCAAGCGCCGTGCCGTTTCTCAATGAACGTGCGTCGCAACACACTTAAGCGTTGGTGTAGGAGTCTGTGCATGGCTGGTGTAATGGATGCGGTAAACCAGCGCACGCAACTGGTAGGGCAGAATCGCCTGGAGCTGCTGTTGTTCCGTCTCGACGGCCAGCAGCTCTATGGGATCAACGTGTTCAAGGTTCGGGAAGTGCTGCAATGCCCAAAACTCACGCTGATGCCAAAATCCAGTCCTGTCGTGTGCGGTGTGGCAAATATCCGGGGGGCGACCATTCCGATTCTTGATCTGGCCATGGCGACCGGCTCCGGCGCGCTGAAAGATCAAAGCAATCCGTTCGTGATCATCACGGAGTACAACACCAAGACCCAGGGTTTCCTGGTGCGCTCGGTGGAGCGCATCGTCAACATGAACTGGGAAGAGATTCATCCGCCACCCAAGGGCACGGGGCGCGATCACTACCTGACGGCTGTGACTCGGGTCGACAATCAGTTAGTCGAAATCATCGACGTCGAGAAAGTCCTCGCGGAAGTGGCGCCGACGCCGGAAGCGATTTCGGTCGGTGTGGTCGATGTCGAAACCCAGCACAAGGCCCTGTCCTTGAAGGTCTTGACCGTCGATGACTCGTCGGTGGCGCGCAAGCAGGTGACTCGTTGCCTGCAAACCGTCGGTGTCGAAGTGGTGGCGTTGAACGACGGCAAGCAAGCGCTGGATTACCTGCGCAAGCTGGTCGACGAAGGGAAAAAGCCGGAAGAAGAGTTCCTGATGATGATTTCCGACATCGAGATGCCGGAAATGGACGGGTACACCCTTACGGCCGAGATCCGCAACGACCCACGCATGCAAAAGCTTCATATCATCCTGCATACTTCGTTGTCGGGGGTATTCAATCAGGCGATGGTCAAGAAAGTCGGTGCCGATGACTTCCTTGCCAAGTTCCGTCCTGATGACCTGGCATCCCGGGTAGTCGACCGGATCAAAGCAGCAGATATCAGCTAGGGGCCTTCTGCCCCTGGTGGTTAACACGATTTAAGAGGCGGCATCTTTGTCTACGGGTAATTTGGATTTCGAACAGTTCCGGGTCTTCCTGGAAAAAGCCTGTGGCATTTTGCTCGGTGAAAACAAGCAGTACCTGGTCTCGAGCCGTCTCAACAAACTGATGGAACAGCAAGGCATCAAATCCCTGGGTGAGCTGGTCCAGCGCATCCAGACCCAGCCGCGCAGCGGTTTGCGCGAGATGGTGGTGGACGCGATGACGACCAACGAAACCCTGTGGTTTCGTGACACCTATCCGTTTGAAGTGTTGAAGAACAAGGTCTTGCCTGAAGCGATCAAGGCCGCGCCCGGCCAGCGTTTGCGGATCTGGTCCGCGGCGTGTTCGTCGGGTCAGGAACCGTACTCGCTGTCGATGTCCATCGATGAGTTCGAGCGCGTCAACATGGGCCAGTTGAAGATGGGGGCGCAGATTGTCGCCACCGACCTGTCCGGCACCATGCTGACCAACTGCAAGACCGGCGAGTACGACAGCCTGGCGATCGGCCGTGGCCTGTCGCCCGAGCGTCTGCAGCGTTACTTCGATCCGAAAGGACCGGGGCGCTGGGCGATCAAGGCGCCGATCAAGAGCCGCGTGGAGTTTCGCTCGTTCAACCTGCTGGACAGTTACGCGGCCCTGGGCAAGTTCGACATCGTGTTCTGCCGCAACGTGCTGATCTACTTCTCCGCCGAGGTGAAGAAAGACATCCTGTTGCGCATTCACAGCACGCTCAAGCCAGGTGGCTATCTGTTCCTTGGCGCATCCGAAGCGTTGAACGGTTTGCCGGACCATTACCAGATGGTCCAGTGCAGCCCGGGGATTATTTACCAGGCGAAGTGATTCGTTGGCGGCAAACAAAAACGGGAGTCCTCAGGGGCTCCCGTTTTTTTATGCCTGATGATTTCCCGCCAGCACCCCAATTCAAATGTGGGAGCGGTCGCGAAGGCGGTGTGTCATTCAAAGTAGATGTCGACTGAGACGACGCCTTCGCGAGCAAGCCCGCTCCCACATTTGGATCTGCGTTGCCCGTGGGAAAGCGGCAGAAAAGCGGCATCCAGCGGAAACCGGTTGCCGCTTTTCTGGCATTGCCGCCCTTGCCGCTGCCTGCAAAGCCCCGGTTTCCGGGGTTTTTCGATTTGGCACGCCGCTTGCTATGTCTCTGTTACGAAAAATCAGGTCACCCGAAGGTTTCCCGACATGAGCATCAGCTTCGATAAAGCGCTCGGTATCCACGAACAAGCCCTGGGCTTCCGCGCTCAGCGTGCCGAAGTCCTGGCCAACAACATCGCCAACGCCGACACCCCGAACTACAAGGCGCGGGATCTGGACTTCTCCAAAGTGCTCGCCGCACAGAACGAGAAAACCAAGGGCGGGACTTTTGCCTTGAACATGACCAACAGCCGTCATATCGAAGCTGAAGGCCTGGGCAATGGCGACGAGTCGCTGCTGTATCGCACGCCGATGCAACCGTCGATCGACCAGAACACCGTGGACGCCCAACTGGAACAGTCGAACTACGCGGAAAACGCCGTCGGCTTCCAGGCCAGCTTCACCCTGCTCAACAGCAAATTCAAAGGGCTGGTATCAGCCCTGCGCGGAGAGTAAATCATGTCTCTATCCAGTGTTTTCAACATTGCCGGTAGCGGCATGAGTGCACAAACCACGCGCTTGAACACCGTGGCCTCGAACATCGCCAACGCCGAAACCGTCTCGTCGAGCATCGACCAGACCTATCGCGCCCGTCACCCGGTGTTCGCCACCATGTTCCAGGGCGGCCAGAACGGCGGCAGCGACTCGCTGTTCCAGAGCCAGGACGCTGCCGGTCAAGGCGTACAAGTGCTCGGCGTGGTCGAAGACCAGAGCAACCTCGAAGCGCGTTATGAGCCGAACCATCCCGCTGCCGACGCCAAGGGCTATGTCTACTACCCGAACGTCAACGTCGTCGAAGAAATGGCCGACATGATTTCGGCGAGCCGTTCGTTCCAGACCAACGCCGAAATGATGAACACCGCCAAAACCATGATGCAGAAGGTCCTGACCCTCGGTCAGTGATAAGGGGCGACTCAGATGAGTGTTACTGATACCACCAGCGGCATGAGCCTCAAGGATGTCCTGGCCAATTCTTCGGTCAAGACCAGCAACACCAGCAGCGACGGCCTGGCCGCCGCTACCGGCAGCGCCACCGGCAAAAAAGCATTGGGCAAAGATGCCTTCCTGCAATTGCTGGTGACTCAGCTGAAAAACCAGAACCCGCTGGAACCGCAGGACAACGGCGCGTTCGTCGCGCAGTTGGCGCAGTTCAGCAGCCTGGAAGGCATCACCACGCTCAACGATACGGTCAGCGGCATTGCCGGCAACTACAACTCGTCGCAAGCGTTGCAGGCTTCTTCGCTGGTGGGTCGTTCGGTTGTTGCCCAGACCGACACCGCGGTGGTCGACACCTCCAAGAGTTTCAACGGTACGGCCGTCGTACCGGCCTCGACGAACCCGGTCACGATCAAGATCACCGATACCGATGGCAAAGTCGTTCGCACCATCGATCTTGGCAGCCAGCAGGCCGGCAACGCCGGTTTCATCTGGGACGGCAAGAACGATGCGGGTGAAGTGGCCAAGGCCGGCACTTACAAGTTTGCAGCGACCGCGACTTACGACAGCAAGGCGACCTCGCTGGTGACTTACCTGCCGGCAACCGTCAACAGCGTGACCATCAGCCAGACTGGCGGTGAGTTGATGCTGAACCTGGCAGGCCTGGGCAGTGTTGCCCTGTCCAAAGTACAGACCATTGGTATATAGAGCCGACTAACACGGCACAAAGGAGTGGAATATGTCTTTCAATATCGGCCTTAGCGGTCTCTATGCAGCCAACAAACAACTGGACGTCACCGGTAACAACATCGCCAACGTCGCGACCACCGGTTTCAAATCGTCCCGTGCAGAATTCGAAGACGTGTACTCGGCCACTCGCCTGGGTACCGGCAGCAAGACCGTCGGCAACGGCGTGCGTCTGGCCAACGTTTCCCAGCAGTTCGGTCAGGGCGACGTGAACAACACCGGCAACGTGTTGGACATGGGTATCCAGGGCAACGGTTTCTTCGTCATGAGCGACAACGGCTCGCTGAGTTACACCCGTGCCGGTGCGTTCAAGACTGACGCCCAGAACTACGTGGTCGACAACAACGGCCGCCGCTTGCAGGGTTTTGGCGTAGACGCCAACGGCAAGATCATCAATGGCGTGCTGACTGACCTGAAAATCGACACCTCGAGCCTGGCGCCGCACGCGACCACTCGTGTCGACCAGACGATGAACCTGAACTCCTCGGACCCACTGCCAACAGTGACCCCGTTCAACGTCAAGGACACGAACAGCTACAGCAAGACCATTTCCACCCCTGTATACGACACGCAGGGTAACCAGCACACGATGGACCAGTACTACGTTAAAAATGCGGCATCCAACTCCTGGACTGTCTACACCTACATGGACGGCCGTAGCCCAACCAACCCGCTGACTGAGCCGCCGGTGCCGATCAAGGCTGACCTCACCTTCAATCCTGATGGCAGCATCAAGACCCTGGTGGGCGGTGCGGGCTGGACGCAAACCGGTAACACCCTGACCATGACTGGCTGGAAGCCGGGTGTGATGGTTGACGCCAACACCAACCCGCCAACCTGGGCCCTGAACGGTTCGGACGCAGCCGCGGCCGGTATCGCGTTCGACATGACCAAAACCACTTCGTACGCTTCGCCAACCGCACGTACTGCGCAGTATCAGGACGGTTACGCGACAGGCCAGATTTCCAGCCTGACCATCGACGAAAGCGGTGTCATGACCGCCAACTTCACCAACCAGCAAACCAAGGCCATCGGCCAGGTCGCCATTGCCAGCTTCGCCAACGAACAAGGCTTGCAGCCAATCGGTGGTTCTGGCTGGAAAGAAACCTTCGCCTCGGGCGTGCCTGGCATCGATGCACCGAAAACCGGTACCTTGGGTTCGGTAGTGTCCAACTCGCTGGAAGAGTCCAACGTCAACCTGACCAACGAACTGGTTGACTTGATCAAGGCGCAGAGCAACTACCAGGCGAACGCCAAGACCATCTCCACCCAGAGCACCATCATGCAGACCATCATTCAGATGACCTGATGCCTGATCGCGCTGCATAAAGAACCCCTTGAAAGAGGGGTTTTTTTATGGCCGGGGTTTGTCTCGGGTATTGGCATTTCGGTTGTCTGGGCTGGCCTCTTCGCGAGCAGGCTCGCTCCCACATTTGACCGCATTCCTCCAGGCCAACCCGGTCCCCTGTGGGAGCGAGCCTGCTCGCGAAGAGGTCAGTGGGGGCACCACTTTCCTGGAGGCAAAAGAAAACCCCCGACCCATCCAGAGGATTGATCGGGGGTTTCAGGTCAGCGCCTTTCAGCGCCTACCGGCTCGGCTTATTGGCAAGCTTCGCAATCCGGCTCGTCGATGGCGCAGGCCTTTGGCACTGGAGCAGGGCCGGCTGGTGCTGCCAGGACCGAATCTTCACCGTGGTTGCCGCCGCTGGAAACAGCGTTCAGCTTGCCGGTGTTGATGGTCGACTTCTCGGTGCTGGTCGCGGCCAGGGCACGGAGGTAGTAAGTGGTTTTCAGACCACGGTACCAAGCCATGCGGTAGGTCACGTCCAGCTTCTTGCCCGAAGCGCCAGCGATGTACAGGTTCAGTGACTGAGCCTGGTCGATCCACTTCTGACGACGGCTTGCCGCGTCAACGATCCACTTGGTGTCCACTTCGAAAGCAGTCGCGTAGAGCTCTTTGAGTTCTTGCGGGATGCGCTCGATCTGCTGCACCGAACCGTCGTAGTACTTCAGGTCGTTGATCATGACCGAGTCCCACAGGCCGCGAGCCTTGAGGTCACGAACCAGGTACGGGTTGATCACGGTGAATTCGCCTGACAGGTTCGATTTCACGTAGAGGTTCTGGTAGGTCGGTTCGATCGACTGCGAGACGCCAGTGATGTTGGCGATGGTCGCGGTCGGTGCGATGGCCATGATGTTGGAGTTACGAATGCCTTTCTGCACACGGGCGCGAACCGGTGCCCAGTCCAGGGATTCTTTCAGGTCAACGTCGATGTACTTCTGGCCACGTTGCTCGATCAGGATCTGTTGCGAATCCAGCGGCAGGATGCCTTTGGACCACAGCGAACCCTGGAACGTCTCGTAGGCGCCACGCTCATCGGCCAGGTCGCAGGAAGCCTGGATCGCGTAGTAGCTGACCGCTTCCATCGACTTGTCGGCGAATTCGACGGCAGCGTCGGAACCGTAAGGAATGTGCTGCAGGTACAGCGCGTCCTGGAAGCCCATGATGCCCAGTCCGACCGGACGGTGCTTGAAGTTGGAGTTCTTCGCTTGTGGCACCGAGTAGTAGTTGATGTCGATAACGTTATCGAGCATGCGAACAGCGGTGTTCACGGTGCGTTCCAGCTTGGCGGTGTCCAGCTTGCCGTTGACGATGTGGTTCGGCAGGTTGATCGAGCCCAGGTTGCAAACGGCGATCTCGTCCTTGTTGGTGTTCAAGGTGATCTCGGTGCACAGGTTCGAGCTGTGGACCACGCCGACGTGTTGCTGCGGGCTGCGCAGGTTGCACGGGTCTTTGAAGGTCAGCCATGGGTGGCCGGTTTCAAACAGCATGGACAACATTTTGCGCCACAGGTCTTTGGCCTGGATGGTCTTGAACAGTTTGACCTTGCCTGGGTATTCGGTCAGGGCTTCGTAGTACTCGTAACGCTCTTCGAAGGCTTTACCGGTCAGGTCGTGCAGGTCGGGTACTTCGGACGGCGAGAACAGGGTCCACTTGCCGTCATCGAAGACGCGCTTCATGAACAGGTCAGGGATCCAGTTGGCGGTGTTCATGTCGTGGGTACGACGACGGTCATCACCGGTGTTCTTGCGCAGCTCGATGAACTCTTCGATGTCCATGTGCCAGGTTTCCAGGTAGGCACACACAGCGCCTTTGCGCTTGCCACCCTGGTTAACGGCAACGGCGGTGTCGTTCACTACCTTGAGGAACGGAACAACGCCCTGGGATTTGCCGTTGGTGCCCTTGATGTACGAACCGAGCGCACGCACTGGCGTCCAGTCGTTGCCCAGGCCGCCGGCGAATTTCGACAACATGGCGTTGTCGTGGATCGCGTGGTAGATGCCCGACAGGTCATCCGGCACGGTGGTCAAGTAGCAGCTCGACAGCTGTGGACGCAGGGTGCCGGCGTTGAACAGGGTCGGGGTCGAGGACATGTAGTCGAAGGACGACAACAGGTTGTAGAACTCGATGGCACGGTCTTCTTTCTGCTTCTCTTCGATCGCCAGGCCCATGGCCACGCGCATGAAGAAGATTTGCGGCAGTTCGAAGCGGATACCGTCCTTGTGGATGAAGTAACGGTCGTACAGGGTTTGCAGGCCCAGGTAGGTGAACTGCTGATCGCGCTCGTGGTTGATCGCCTTGCCGAGTTTTTCCAGGTCAAAAGTGGCCAGGACCGGGTTCAGCAATTCGAATTCGATACCCTTGGCGATGTACGCAGGCAGCGCCTTGGCGTACAGGTCGACCATCTCGTGGTGGGTCGCGCTTTCGGCAACGTTGAGGAAGCTCAGGCCTTCGGCACGCAGGGTGTCCATCAGCAGGCGAGCGGTCACGAACGAGTAGTTCGGCTCACGTTCAACCAGGGTACGGGCCGTCATCACCAGGGCGGTGTTGACGTCGGTCAGGGCCACGCCGTCGTACAGGTTTTTCAGGGTTTCGCGCTGGATCAGGTCGCCGTCGACTTCTTCCAGGCCTTCGCACGCTTCGGTGACGATGGTGTTCAGACGACCCATGTCCAGAGGTGCAAAGCTGCCATCGGCCCGGGTGATGCGGATCGATGGGTGAGCGTTGACGGCTTCTTCGGCCGGGGCGTGCGCGGCGCGTTGTTTCGAACGGCCGTCCCGGTAGATCACGTAGTCGCGGGCTACTTTCTGCTCGCCGGCACGCATCAGGGCCAGTTCGACCTGGTCCTGGATTTCTTCGATGTGGATGGTGCCGCCCGAAGGCATACGACGCTTGAAGGTCGCGGTGACTTGTTCGGTCAGGCGGGCCACGGTGTCATGGATTCGCGACGAGGCGGCAGCGGTGCCGCCTTCAACTGCGAGAAACGCTTTGGTGATGGCGACGGTGATCTTGTCATCGGTGTAAGGAACGACAGTGCCGTTACGCTTGATCACGCGAAGCTGACCAGGCGCGGTGGCGGACAGATCCGAAGTCGAATCAGCGGCCTGCGGCAAGGTGCCCTGCGGGTTCTCGCGAGTTGTGTCGGTTTGCATGGGGGGTTGTCTCCACATTCTCTATGTTTGTTTGGGCACCATCACGGTGCCCACCGTTCCGTCCTGAAGCACTACAACCGGCGAGGGGCCGGGCATACCAACTTCGGGACAGATCAGGAAGGGGCAATTGGGGCGCCGCTTCCATGCCGAAGTCTTTGGTCCCAGGCCTTGAACCTGAAACCGGGATCCTTTTGGGTGACAGTAATTGACTGCAACACCCGTACCGTTAACGCCGTTTTCGGCTCAAAAACAGTAGCCATCCGCACGCGCGGTTTGGTCTTTCGAAAATACGTTTGGTTCAACCGGAAAGAGGCAATAAAAGCGCTTGAAATCGGTGTCCGGTTTGTGTTTGGTTTTTTGCGCAAAACCCTACATGTAGGGTTTTTTTTGCGCCGGGGTACAAGATAATGCGTTTTGGAGGGTGTTGCAACGTACTACCTGTGGATAAACCTGTGCGTAAATTGTGTGTGAAAGGTGGAATGGGCGTGTAGGCCGCGACCTAGCTGGAGCGCACCGTTTTCCATCGATTTTCAACGATTGAAAACAGCCGTTTGGATTTTTAAGGGCGCGAACCCTATCACAAAAAACCGGCTTGTCCGAACGCATTTGCCGGCTTGTGTTCTCGGCGGGCGGCGTTTATACAATCGCCCCATGGTTACGCATTCTTATCCTCCCCAATCATTACAAAAAGACGGGCGGATCCTTCCTTATAAGTGTTGTCGGCAAGCAGAGGTCACCGTGGAGCAAGAAGCCTGGCAGGTATTGATTGTGGAGGACGACCAGCGTCTGGCCGAACTGACCCGCGATTACCTGGAAGCCAATGGCCTGCGCGTTTCAATCGAAGGCAATGGTGCGCTGGCGGCGGCGCGCATTATTAAAGAGAAGCCGGACCTGGTGATTCTCGACCTGATGCTGCCGGGCGAAGACGGCCTGAGCATCTGCCGCAAGGTCCGCGATAAATATGACGGCCCGATCCTCATGCTCACCGCCCGCACCGACGACACCGACCAGATCCTCGGCCTCGACCTCGGTGCCGATGACTACGTGTGCAAACCGGTGCGCCCGCGCCTGTTGCTGGCACGCATCCAGGCGCTGTTGCGCCGCAGTGAAGCCCCCGAGGCCATCCCGGAAAAACAACGGCGTCTGCAGTTTGGTCCGCTGGTGGTGGACAACGCATTGCGTGAAGCCTGGCTGAATGACAACGGCATCGAGCTGACCAGCGCCGAGTTCGACCTGCTCTGGCTGCTGGTCGCCAACGCCGGGCGCATCCTGTCCCGGGAAGAGATTTTCACCGCGTTGCGCGGCATCGGTTATGACGGCCAGGACCGTTCCATCGATGTGCGTATCTCACGCATCCGCCCGAAAATCGGCGATGACCCCGAGCACCCGCGACTGATCAAGACCATCCGCAGCAAAGGCTATCTGTTCGTTCCCGAAGCCTGCGTAGACCCGTCGCTGTGAATTCGATCTTCCTGCGCATTTATGGCGGCATGTGCGCGGCGCTGGTGTTGGTCGCGGTGCTCGGCGTGCTGGCGTTGCATCTGCTCAACGAGGTGCGCAGCGAGCAATACCGCGAACGCCTGGCCCACGGTACGTTTTCGTTGATGGCCGACAACCTCAAGCCGATGAACGAAACCGAGCGCCACCGCGCCTTGCTGGTTTGGGAGCGCCTGCTCGGGATTCCACTGGCGCTGACCACGTTTGCCCAGACTGACCTCGACCTCACCCAGCGCACCCGCGTGCTGCGCGGTCAGGCGCTGGTGGAGCAGACCGGCCCGCACGCGGCCAAGGTCTATCGACTGGTCAGTGACAAGGAACAATTGCTGCTCACCGGCGAGGTGCAGCAGATCAGCGAACAACTGGCCCGCGCCACTATTTATCTGCTGGTCGATGAACTGGTGCGTTACCCGGTGGCGGAGCAGCCCGAGCGGCTGGCGCTGCTGAAAGAAGACAAGGGCTTTGGTTTCGACTTGCGTCTGGTCAAGGTCGAGCAGGCGGACATGGACGAAGACCAGAGCCGGCGGGTCTCCGAGGGCGACACGGTGATGGCACTTGGCAAGGGCGGCGACTCGATCCGCGTATTTGCCGGCATGGTCGGCACGCCATGGGTGCTGGAGATCGGCCCGCTGTACCAGATGAATCCTTATCCGCCGGAATGGCTGGTGTTGATCGCGGCGCTCGGGTTGAGCCTGATCGGTTTGATCGTCTACCTGCTGGTGCGGCAACTGGAGCGCCGTTTGCGCGGTCTGGAAGCGGCCGCCACGCGCATCGCCAAGGGCAGCCTGGAAACCCGCGTACCGGCTCGCGGTGCCGACTCGGTGGGCCGATTGGCCGCTGCATTCAACGGCATGGCCGAGCACTTGCAGCAATTGCTGGCGATCCAGCGTGAACTGGTGCGCGCGGTGTCCCACGAATTGCGCACACCGGTGGCGCGCCTGCGTTTCGGCCTGGAGATGATCGGCTCGGCCACCACGCCGCAGCAGTTGGAGAAATACCGCGAAGGCATGGATCACGACATCGAGGACCTCGACAAACTGGTCGATGAGATGCTGACCTACGCGCGGCTTGAGCAGGGCTCGCCGGCACTGAATTTCCAGCGGATCAATCTGGATGCATTGGTCAATCAAGTGATCGAGGAGCTGGCGCCGTTACGTGCCGAAGTTACCGTGCAGCGTGGGTTGTGTTTGTCGGCGGCGGATTGCGATGACGCCTGGGTCGAGGCTGAGCCGCGTTACTTGCATCGGGCCATCCAGAACCTCGTCAGCAATGCCATGCGCCACGCCTCGTCGCGGGTGACCGTGAGTTATCAGGTGGGGCAGCAGCGTTGTCGGGTGGACGTCGAGGATGACGGGCCGGGAGTGCCGGAGCTGGCCTGGGAGCGGATTTTTACGCCGTTCCTGCGCCTGGATGACAGCCGTACCCGGGCGTCGGGCGGGCATGGGTTGGGGTTGTCCATCGTGCGCAGGATTATTCATTGGCATGACGGGCGGGCGTTGATCAGCAAGAGCAAGAGTCTGGGTGGGGCTTGTTTCAGCCTGAGTTGGCCGCGCAATCAGGAGAAGCGCTGAGGTTTGTAGTGAATGCCAGGCCTCTTCGCGAGCAAGCCCGCTCCCACATTTAATCTCATTCCTCCCGAAGGAACTCGGTCAAATGTGGGAGCGGGCTTGCTCGCGAAGAGGCCGGCCAAGCCACCACACATCTTCAGGCCTTGATACTGACCAGACTCAACAACTGCCCATCCATCACCCCAAACTGCGCCTCCAGCTCCGTGCCATTGCGCCACTCGGCAGACAAATCCGTCAGCAACCGCAGCCTCACCTCACCGGCCTCGGTCCACTCCAGCACCTCGGCATGTTCAAAATAAAAACGCTGCTGAACAATCGGGTACAGCGCCTTGAACAGGCTTTCCTTCACCGAAAACGTCAACGTCACCCGCAGCGCCAGATCATCGCGACGACCGGCCGCCATACGCTGCAACTCCGGTGGAGTGAGAATTTCCCCGGCCAGGCGCTCGGCGCGTTCCGGGTTGAGCAGGTTTTCCAGGTCCATCCCCAACCCGCGCCAATCGGTTTTCCTCGCGACAATCGCTGCCGCCCGGCCGGTGCTGTGGGTGATGGAGCCGGCGATGTGCGCCGGCCACACCGGCGCCCGGTCTTCGCCGATGGCCGGGATAAAACTCAGGCCTTCCAACTGTTGCAACGCCGCCCGAGCGCACACCCGTCCGGCGAGAAATTCGGCCTGACGCTTGGCGACTGAGCGCTGAATGCTTGCCGGCGGCTCGATGGCGCTGCGCTGGAAATCATCGTTGGCCAGTTGCGAACTGTCGAAGTGGGTACTCAGCAACACCGTATCGGGCAGCACAAACGGCAGCGGCCAATGGGCATCGAGCGGGGTGCAGCAGATGGGCAGGGCAGGGGTGGGATTCATGGCGGGCATTTTGCCGGGTTGCTCAATCGCTGGGTAGTGGCAACCGGGCTTTTGTGGCGAGGGGGCTTGCCCCCGTTCGGCTGCAAAGCAGTCGTGAGCTCGTGAACGCGGTGTGTCTGACGAAATGCGTTCACTAGTTTTAGGACGGCTTCGCCGCCCAACGGGGGCAAGCCCCCTCGCCACAGGGAATACTGATCAGCCAAAGATCTTTTTGAAGAACGCCTGCATATCCGCCCAGGAACGCTCATCCGCCGCCTTGTTATACCCAATATCCGGCCCGCCATGATCGCCATGGCCCAACCGGTCCGCATCCGGATTACTGAACCCATGCTTGGCCCCCTCAAGGCTGACGAATGTATAGTCGGCGCCAGCCTTGTCCATTTCTGCCTTGAACGCCGCCACGGCATCCGGCGTGACCATGCTGTCCATCGCCCCATGTTCCACCAGGATTTTCGCCTTCACCGCGCCAGGCACGGCCGGTGTCTTGGTCGCCAGCGCGCCGTGGAAACTCACCACCCCCAGCAGCGGCAAACCCTGGCGCGCCGCATTCAGCACCACCCCGCCGCCAAAACAGTAGCCAATTGCCGCGACTTTTTGCGGGTCGGTTTGTGGTTGTTGCTCCAACAGGGTAAGCCCGGCCTGAAAACGCACCGCCGCTGCCGAGCTGTCTTTCAGTACTTCCTGCATGAACGCCATCGCGTCCTTCGGATGCTCGGTGTTCTTGCCGTCGCCGTACATGTCGATGGCCAGCGCGCTGTAGCCCAGGCCGGCGAGGTCCCGGGCGCGGCGCTTGGCGTAGTCGTTCAGCCCCCAGAACTCATGCACCACCACCACGCCGGGGCGTGGGCCTTTAATGGCGTCGTCGTACGCGAAGTAGCCGATCATTTTCGTGCCGTCGGCACTTTGATAAGGGATTTCTTCAGTCTTGATAGCGGCTTGAGTCAGTCCGCTGAGCATCAGCAAGCAAAGGGCGAGGAATACGCGCATGGTCGGATCTCCTGCAATTGAGTCATCAGAATAGCCGGGTCGATCTGATTCAGCTCAGGTTCAGACTGCGTTCAGGGGCAGTTCAGGGGCAGGTGAGTAAGGTGGCTCGTACCCAAAGCACCTGCGCATGAGGAAATTCCCTAATGACTGGCTTTAAAAACCTGATTCTGGCTTTCACCGTTCTGAGCGCCAGCACCGCCGCGCTTGCCTCCGATGACGTCATTGCCAGCCTTGCTCTTGGGAAGACCAACGAGAAGGTCAAAAGATCCCTCACACTGAACAGCTTCAGTACGGTCAGCACCGTGGGCCATGAAAGTGCCTGGAGCGGGCATTTGGGCCAACCCGCCACCCCGGCCGATTACCGCGCCGGTTACGCCAACGTGTCGGTCTCGCACAATGGCATTAAACTCAATCAGCAAGACCTGTTGGGCCGCTATGATCTGTCCTGACCGTTGGATGCGCCGTTGTGCCATTGGAGATGTCGTTTTGCCCGGGAGAGCGTTATGAAACTGCTGGTCGTCGAAGATGAAGCGCTGTTGCGCCATCACCTGCAAACCCGCCTGACCGAAAGCGGCCACGTGGTCGAATCCGTGGCCAATGCCGAAGAGGCGCTGTACCAGACCGGACAGTTCAACTTTGACCTGGCGGTGATCGACCTCGGCCTGCCGGGCATGGGCGGGCTCGACTTGATCCGTCAACTGCGCGCGCAGGGCAAGACCTTTCCGATCCTGATCCTCACCGCACGCGGCAACTGGCAGGACAAGGTCGAGGGCCTGGCTGCCGGCGCCGACGATTACGTGGTCAAGCCGTTCCAGTTCGAAGAACTCGATGCGCGCCTGAATGCCTTGCTGCGCCGCTCCAGCGGTTTCACCCAGTCGACCATCGTCGCCGGGCCGCTGCTGCTGGACCTCAATCGCAAGCAAGCCTGCCTTGATGAACAACCGCTGGCGCTGACTGCGTATGAGTACCGGATCCTCGAATACCTCATGCGCCATCATCAGCAAGTGGTGGCCAAGGACCGCTTGATGGAGCAGCTCTATCCCGATGACGACGAGCGCGATCCGAACGTCATTGAAGTGCTGGTCGGCCGTCTGCGCCGCAAACTCGAAGGCCCGGGCGGGTTCAAACCGATCGACACCGTGCGCGGTCTCGGCTACCTGTTCAATGAGCGCTGCACTTGATTCGTTCCCTTCGCGTTCGCTTGATGCTCGCCGCCACACTGTTGGCGGTGTTGTTCATGTTGGCGTTGCTGCCGGCGATGCAAGGCGCGTTCAGCCTGGCGTTGCAGGACTCGATCGAGCAACGCCTGGCCTCGGACGTCACCACGCTGATCTCCGCCGCACGGGTGGAAAACAACTCCCTGCAAATGCCGGCGCAATTGCCCGATGAACGCTTCAACCTGACCGACAGCCGTTTGCTCGGCTACATCTTCGACCGTGAAGGTCACCTGGTCTGGCGGTCCAAGGCCACCGGGCAAGAGCAGATCAACTACAAGCCGCGTTATGACGGGCGCGGCAATGAGTTCGCGCGGATTCGCGAGGCCAATGGGCAGGAATTCTTCGTCTATGACGTCGAGGTCAAATTGCTCGGCGGCAAAAGCGCGGCGTTCAGCATCGTCACGTTGCAACCGGTGCGCGAGTACGAAAACACCCTTCAAGGCCTGCGCGAAAACCTCTACCTCGGTTTCGGCGCGGCCTTGCTGGTGTTGCTGTCGTTGCTGTGGATCGGCCTGACCTGGGGCTTGCAGGCCTTGCGCCGGCTCAGCCAGGAACTCGACGAAATCGAAAGCGGCACCCTCGAAAGCCTCAGCGAACAACATCCGCGCGAACTGCTGCGCCTGACCGGCTCCCTCAACCGCTTGCTGCACAGCGAACGCGAACAGCGCAGCCGTTACCGCGACTCCCTCGACGACCTCGCCCACAGCCTGAAAACCCCGCTGACCGTCTTGCAAGGCGTCAGCGAAGACATGGCCCAGCGCCCGGAAAACCGCGAGCAGGCCTGGGTGCTGCAAACCCAGATCGAACGCATGAGCCAACAAATCAGCTACCAACTGCAACGCGCCAGCCTGCGTAAAAGCGGCCTGGTGCGCCACCAGGTGCGCCTGCAACCGGTGCTGAAAAGCCTCTGCGACACGCTGGACAAGGTCTACCGCGACAAACGCGTGCGCGTCGCCTTCGATCTGCCGCAACCGTGTTACGTGCCGATCGAACAGGGCGCCTTGCTGGAAATGATGGGCAACCTGCTGGAAAACGCCTATCGGCTGTGCCTGGGTGAAGTGCGTATCAGCGTGCGTGAAACCCTGAGCGGGGTTGAATTGTGTGTCGAGGATGACGGGCCTGGGGTGCCGGCGGATCAGCGCGCGCGGATTTTGCAAAGGGGCGAGCGGCTGGATCGTCAGCATCCGGGGCAGGGGATTGGTCTGGCGGTGGTGAAGGACATTATCGAAAGCTACGGCGCCAAGCTGACGCTAGGGGATTCGCCGATGGGCGGGGCGGCGTTCCGGATTCATTTTCCGGTGGTTTGATCAGGGTACGAACGACTTATGGTACTGACCATTCGTCGTAAAAGGGTGCATACCTGTTATTTCTGACAGTAGTCAATCTTCTTCCTTCGGGGCTCTAATCCCCCATCAAAGCCCTACGATCATGGGCTTATCGAGAAGGAAGGTGTCCCGTGACGGCCAATGAATCAACCCCCGGCGTACTGGCTAATGCCCCGGTGAAATTTGCGGGTGCGACCCCCGGCGTTATTGTCAAGCCAGTACCTCCCGCCGGGGTACCGGTGGAGGGCTTGCCGCAATCGAGTTTCAGGGAGGTTGTCAGAAGGGACGGCAGTAGGGAAGGGGCGGTACAGGCTGTGGTTGATCCGCCATTGGGTGGGAATTATCTCAACATGGCGCTGTACGTGCAGGGGCCTTGGGATACGCAGTGGCAGTTGATCGAGCGCAAACCGGTGGCCCCGGCCGATCAGAACGCGCCTGTGTATTTCAACGTCTTTCAGTCGCTGCTGAATGACGGGGTGCATCGTTTTATGTACGAGGTTGAGCGAACCAGCGGCAACAGTGGTCCCTCAACCGAGTCATGGGCGCTCTACCACCGCGATCTTCCTGGGGGGAACGACGTTCCCGGTACAGGGGATCATCCCGATCTGCGCATCAGCCTGCCCCCCGAACTGGGCAGCCCGCCTCAGATCGGCAAGGACGAGGTGGATCGAGGTGTGGTGGCCACGCTGTCTTATTCTTTCATGAACGCCTATGACGTCATCACCCTGGAGCTTAATCGCGAGCGTTTCACCTTCACGGTGCAACCCGGTGAAGTAGGCAAACCTTACGTGATCGTCATCACCCGGGCGATGTTCGAACGGGCCGGTAGTCATCCGGAGTTTGCGATCTCCTACACAGCGGTTTCCCAGGTAAACAACCCGACCCATAAACGACGCTGGTCGAGCGTCATAAAGGCCAATGTCAATACGGACAGAGTTGCGCTGGAAAAGGCAATCCTTCGGGAAGTCCCGACCGAGAACAATGACGACCCCAATACTGTCGACCTCGCCAAGTTGAACGGTAATCCATTGTCGGCATTGATCCACCTCGTCGGTACGATTTGGAAAGCAGGGGACTCGATCAAACTGGTGTTCACTGCCGAGTTGAATGGCGGTGTTGTGGCCACTCACGAAGAAACACACCCCATCACGCAAGTACCCAGTCAGTTTTTGTGGAGTATTCCCAACAACAAGATAATCGCCAATAGCACCGTGAAGGTGGTGTATCAACAAATCCGGGGGACGCCCATCGCCACCTCGACACCCGCCATCGCGCAAGTGATCGGCACAGGCGTTATCACACTGAAACCTGCGACCCTGGTTGCGCCCGCCCAAAACCCAATCGACCCGTGGCTCTATTCGACCGGCGTCACCGTGCGCGTCGAATTCCTCGTCGCCCTGGCCGGGGACAAGGCTCAGTTAATTGAAATCAACCCATTGCACGGCACTACGCCGTTTCCGGCGGTGGCATTCAATGCGAACAAGCGGACGAACACCGTCCTGAACCAGGCATTTCTGGCGGCACGGCACGGGAGACAACTGGAGTTTCGCTGGGCGCTCATTCGGGGTGGCAAGGAGATTGCCAGATCCGGGCCGCTGGTGTTGAAGGTGAATCGGATTGTGGAGGGTGATTCACGCTTGCCAACACCGATCATTGTGGGTCAGACGGGATCGGAACTGGATGTCAATAAACTGGTGGCTGGCGATACGTTGAGTATTGCTCCGTGGTTGTCTCAAGTGGCGGGGCAGTATGTATGGCTGCAGTTGAGTGGGTTTAACAACAGCGGTGCGTCGATATTTTTTGATGTCCTTGATGGCGTACTTCACAACGAAACCCAAGGGCTGACGCGGCCGCTTGGGCAGGCGTTGGTGGACTGGTTTAAAACGCTCAAGCATGGCACTGCTGTGACGATGACGTTCAGGGTCAACTATTCCGGGGTGCGCGACGTGCTGACGGCTGTGACTTTTCCGGTACGTACTTATACGGTTAAGGCAGCACCTGATATTCCGGAACTTATTGTGGATACTTCGCTGCTCAGCTTGAAAGGAGAGAACTTCACGTTCAGGTATAGTTTTTATTACACCGGTAACGATGCCCCGGGCACGGCTGCAGATCGGAGCGCAAAAGGTGGAGTGGGTACAATTACCTATGAGTCACTTAAACCATTAATCGCGTCAGTCGATGCGAAAGGGGTGGTCCGTAGCGAAGGAAACGGCAGAACAACAATAGTGGTTCGCGATACTGCGGGTCAGCAAAAGTCCTTTGATGTCGAAACGGCCAATGTCACCCACGTCGAACACACCCCAGCATTAACTCTCGCAAATGCAAGAACGTACATAAGTCAGGTGCGTGGCACTATGATTGCCAACAACTTGGCAGATCGCCGGGTGCAAATTGCATCTAGACGTTCAAATCTGTTCATCGTCACAATCGGAGTGCCAGCACCAAATTCTAATAACATGGGGCAAATTTCAATTTCGCGAAATTTAGGAGCGTCAGTAAGATTCGGTGTAAATACATTCAAAGCGGACGGAACAACATATGTTCACTATTGGATTAATAGGCCGGCAAGTTAACTGATTTGATCCAGAGCACAGGAAAAAAGGAAGCATTTAATTATCTATCCAATATTGCACCCCGTGACGCCTGAGTGAGCATTAAACGGATATGTTTAAAATACACCTCCAGACACTCACTCAGGCTACACATCCTTGCGCCGTTGCCTACGACTACGCCAGAATCCGCCGGCTTGTGCGTCTAAGGTCCGGATTCTATCGTTATCCCGTCGCTGACCAATCAGCGATCGGGTTTAGCAGCCCGGGTCTCTCTCTAGACGCACAACGTCCGTCGTTCATGTAATGGCGGCTTTGCGTGGGGCACTTCGGTGCGCCGGGTTCTAGAGTCCTGGTCTGCTAACCCGCGCATAGCCGCCACCCGTTTTTCGTTTAGCAGCGATGAGTAGCGGCTCCATAACTCTAGGAGCTTCAAATGATCAAGATCACGCCCAACCCGCCAGAAACCGACACCGACGACGTCTCCCCCTACGAAACCCCAGACTCAAAAAAACTCAACAAAGCCGCCGACCGCGCCCTGGACTACTACCTAAAACCGGTCATTCCCAAAGACACCCCGCGCAAACCCAGCACGATCTACTTCGTCGGGCCCGACACCAATGATGAAACCCTGCTGGTCAGCGCCTGTGAATCCATGGCGTCGGCGAGTGTGATGCTCAGTGAGTTTGCGGGAGTGGTGGAGGGGACGCAGCGCAACACGGTGCTGGGGATTGCGCAGGTTGTGATGCTGGGGGAGCTGGCGGTGAACCGGATGCTGGACAGGCTTGATCCGCCTTAGCAGTTATTCAGTCAGGTAGACCGCGTCATCGTTCTTCGCGAGCAAGTCGAATCGTCGCACCGCCGCTCCCACATTAGATCTGGGTCAACCCGGTTAAATGTGGGAGCGGGCTTGCTCGCGAAGGGGCCAGCCGCTTCAACGCAAAATCAATTCTCCTGCGCGCGATAAGCCCCAGGCGTTACCCCGGTCCACTTCTTGAACGCCCGATGAAACGCCGAAGGCTCGGAAAACCCCAGCTGTTCAGCAATCTGCTGCAACGACAAATCCGCGCGCCCCAAGTGATAAATCGCGATATCGCGCCTTAGCTGATCCTTCAATTCCTGAAAACTCGTGCCTTCCTCGCGCAAATGCCGACGCAAGGTCTGCGGGCTGATGTGCATATGCGCGGCCACCGCTTCCAGGTCCGGCCAGCGAGCGCTGTCGCGGCTGAGCAAGCGGCGCAGCTGGCTGCTCAGGCTGTCGCCGTCATCCGGGCGCGACAGCAGGTCGGCGGGGGAGTGTTCGAGGAAATGCTTGAGGGTGCGCTCGTCCTGCAACAGCGGCATGTTCAGGTAGCGGCTGTGAAACAGCAGGCTACTCTGCGCTGCGGAAAACACCATCGGGCAGGGGAACAGCAAGTCGTATTCAGCGCCGTGTTCGGGCCTTGGGTAACTGAACGTCGCCTGCTCCAGGCGCACGCGCTGGCCGATCAGCCAGCTGCCGAGGCGGTGCCAGACCATCAATTGGCTCTCGGTGAGGAAATGGTCCGGGTCCTGGAACTTCGAATCGTCGAGGCTCAGGCGGATCATTTCGCCTTCGTGGCTCAGGGTCAGACGCGGACCGTCGGGGAATAAGCTATAAAACAATAAGCCGCGATGCAGTGCTTTTTCCAGATTGCGGCAATGGATCACGGCGTGGCACATCATGGCGAAGCTGCCGGATTTACTCGGGACCGGCCCGAATCCGAGGTATTCGTCGTCCAGTGCCAGCCACAAGCCCTGGATTAAACGGGTGAACTGCTCCGGTGCGATACGCGCCCGCGGTTCATCCAGCAGCTCGGGACTGATGCCCAGCTGCTGCAACAGGTCTGAATAGTCATAACCCAGCCGGCGCGCGCCACCGAGGACGGCGCGGGCGAAATGACTGGCGATGGTGCGTTCGCGCATAGAAGGCAGGTCCGTCCATTGAACGACGGATGGTAGCCGCGCTGACCGTCGAGGAACAAGGCGGATATCCGCCAAATTGCCGGACGAGGTTGGGTGGATGGGCGGAAATCCGCCACATCGGAGTCACCGCTCGGTGACGAAGAAAAACCTGCAGCCCTTGATGTCAAAAGGCTTTCAGGGATTTTGGCGAAGGTGGCACGGGCCTTGCGATACAACGAGCAGATGTCTGCCGTCGCGCAGCTCGAAAAACAAATCCCTCCAGAAGCAGGAGGGTTCGCAATTCAGGTGTCAGGGACAACAGGTGGATGTTGTCACCGGGCACTCTTGAGGAACTTTGCAATGACGACTCGTCAGCCACTGTATAAATCCCTGTATTTCCAGGTGATCGTTGCCATCATCATCGGCGTTTTGATCGGTCACTTTTATCCGCAGACTGGTGTGGCCCTCAAGCCGCTGGGTGACGGGTTCATCAAGCTGATCAAAATGATCATCGCCCCGATCATCTTCTGCACCGTGGTCAGCGGTATCGCCGGCATGCAGGACATGAAATCGGTCGGCAAGACCGGCGGTTACGCGCTGCTGTACTTCGAAATCGTTTCGACCATCGCATTGCTGGTCGGTCTGGTGGTGGTCAACATCGTCCAGCCGGGTGCCGGCATGCACATCGACGTGACCACGCTGGATGCCTCCAAAGTGGCTCAGTACGTGGCCGCCGGCGCTGATCAAAGCGTGGTTGGCTTCCTGCTGAACGTGATCCCGAACACCATCTTCGGCGCGTTCGCCACCGGCGATATCCTGCAAGTGCTGATGTTCTCGGTGATCTTCGGTTTCGCCCTGCATCGCCTGGGTGCCTACGGCCGCCCGCTGCTGGACTTCATCGATCGTTTCGCCCACGTGATGTTCAACATCATCAACATGATCATGAAGCTCGCGCCACTGGGTGCCTTCGGCGCCATGGCGTTCACCATCGGCGCCTACGGTGTCGGCTCGCTGGTGCAGTTGGGTCAACTGATGGCGTGCTTCTACATCACCTGCGTCGTGTTCGTGCTGGTCGTACTGGGCGGCATCGCTCGTGCTCACGGTTTCAGCGTGCTGAAAGTGATTCGCTACATCCGTGAAGAACTGCTGATCGTGCTGGGTACTTCCTCCTCGGAATCGGTACTGCCGCGCATGCTGATCAAGATGGAACGCCTGGGTGCGCAGAAATCCGTCGTGGGTCTGGTGATTCCGACCGGTTACTCGTTCAACCTCGACGGCACCGCGATCTACCTGACCATGGCGGCCGTGTTCATCGCTCAGGCGACCGACACCCACATGGACATCACGCACCAGATCACCCTGCTGGTGGTGTTGCTGCTGTCCTCCAAAGGCGCTGCCGGCGTGACCGGTAGTGGCTTCATCGTGTTGGCCGCTACCTTGTCCGCTGTTGGCCACTTGCCGGTTGCCGGCCTGGCGCTGATCCTCGGTATCGACCGCTTCATGTCCGAAGCCCGCGCCCTGACCAACCTGGTGGGTAACGCCGTTGCTACCCTGGTCGTGGCCAAGTGGGTCAAGGAGCTGGACGTTGACGTGATGCACGCGGAACTGGCTTCTGGCGGTCGCGGCATCTCCGACGAACGCGTAGAAGACGACCTGGGCGTGGCCGAAGGCCCAACCCCAACCAACGTCAAGTAACACGCGTTGCAATGAAAAACCCGCTTCGGCGGGTTTTTTCTTGCCCGTGATTTGAGCGCAACGGTCACCTTTGCTGACACTTCGGGTGATTGCTGCAATGCCAATCGCTGCCTAGGCTGGAGGCATCGTTCACGGAGATCGCTCATGCTCGGGCCATTGGCATCACTCAGGGTTCTGGATTTTTCGACACTGTTACCGGGGCCGTTTGCCTCGTTGTTGCTGGCGGACATGGGCGCCGAGGTATTGCGCATCGAATCGCCGACCCGCATGGATCTGCTGCGAGTGCTGCCGCCGCATGATCAGGGTGTATCGGCCAGTCATGCCTACCTCAATCGCAACAAGCGCAGCCTGGCGCTGGACCTCAAGCAGCCCGAGGCGTTGGAGGTGATCAAGCAGTTGCTGGCCGACTACGACATCGTGCTGGAGCAGTTCCGTCCCGGTGTGATGGAACGCCTGGGGCTGGGGTATGACGCCTTGAAGGCGATCAATCCCAGGTTGATCTATGTGTCGATCACCGGTTATGGCCAGACCGGCCCCTACAGAGACCGCGCCGGCCACGACATCAACTACCTGGCGCTGGCGGGACTGGCCAGCTATACCGGCCGCGCCGACAGCGGGCCGCTGCCGATGGGCATGCAAGTGGCAGATGTCGCCGGTGGCTCGCTGCACGGGGTCATCGGCCTGCTCGCGGCGGTGATTGCCCGGCAGCAAACCGGGCAGGGCCAGCATCTGGACGTGAGCATGACCGATTGCGCGTTCAGCCTGAACGCCATGGCTGGCGCCGGGTACCTGGCCTGCGGCGTGGAGCCGGGCAGGGAAGACCAGATGCTCAATGGCGGCAGCTTCTATGACTATTACCGTTCACGGGATGGGCGCTGGTTGTCGGTGGGCAGTCTGGAGCCGGCATTCATGAAGCAACTGTGTACGGCGCTGGGGCTGGAGGAGTTGTCGCCCTTGGGCTTGTCACCAAAGCCTGCGGACCAGAAAAAGCTCAAGGACGCGCTGAAGACTGAATTCGAGAAACATGACTTTGGCGAGTTGTGCGGCCTGTTTGCTGAACTGGATGCGTGTGTTGAGCCGGTGTTGAATCTGGGTGAGGCGATTGCGCATCCGCAGTTGAAGGCGCGGGAGTTGGTGACTGAGGTGCCGCGAGGGGATGGTTCTACGCAGGCGCAGATGGCGTGTCCGTTGAAATTTTCGGATGGGTTGCCTGAGCCTCGGCATATTGGGGCGGCGCTGGGGCAGCATACGGATCAGGTGTTGGGGGAGTTGGGGTTTAGTGCGCAGCGGATCGAAGAATTGCGGTGTGCCAAGGTGGTTTTGTAGTGGGGTTGAGGGCCTCTTCGCGAGCAAGCCCGCTCCCACATTCGACCGAGTTGTTTCAGGGGAATGCGCTTAATTGTGGGAGCGAGCCTGCTCGCGAAGGGGCCGGCACATGCACCGCAAATCTTGCTATTCGACCCGCATCTCCCCACTGAACACCAACGTGCTCCGGCACCGCCGGCACAAATACCGCCGCCCCTGTCTTACCAAACCATGGCGCTGCGCCGAAAACGGAAAATCGCTGTCCGCACACGGGCATTTGTAGATATAGCGCGTCACGCTACGGCGCTTGACGTCGTAGGTGTGGCAGCGATTGGGCGGCAGTTCGTACACGCCGCGCATGATCAGTTGCCACTCTTCACCGTGTGGCTGGATGCGTTCGCCAAACAGCTGATGAGCGATCAGGTGCGCGACCTCATGGGCCACGGTTTGCTTGAGGAAGTCTTCGGTGTTTTCCCGGTACAACTGCGGATTGAAGCGCAGCAGGTTCTCGTGCAAATGCGCGACACCGGCTTTTTGACCGCGCAGCTTGAGGCTCACCACGGGGCGTTTGAATGTTCGTTTGAAAAAGGATTCGGCGAGTAGGTAACAGTCTTCGACGCGGGTATTGAGTTGCTCGGGCATGCTTGATGGATCTCCAGAGACGTCGAGTATGCCGCAACCCTGGAGTCTTGCGAATCGCCGAGGCGCCGAATGGTCGTCGCCCCCGGCATTAGAAGGCCGCCTTGCGGCGGCCTGTATTGGCAGATCTTGTTTTTGGGTGGAAAGAACCATTAGTTCGTATAGACCGGCCCCACGCCGAGTCCCCAGACAATGACTGTGAACGCCATGATGGCCACCAGCACCACCAGGCCTACCGCAAGCACCGAACTTGAAAACAGGAACCCCTCGTCTGATGGAATGTTCATGAACGTGGGTAGCCCCACGTACAGCAGGTACACCGTGTAGCAGATGGCCGCCGTCCCGACGATCATCCCCAGCCACATGTGTGGGTACAGCGCCGCCAGACCGCCGATGAACAGCGGGGTTGCGGTGTAGGTCGCAAACGCAACGCAACGGGCCAGGCTCGGATTGGCGTCATAGGTGCGAGCCATCCAGTGGATGAACGCCCCCATCACTGCAACACCGCCGAGCATCGCCACGTACGACATGATCGTCATCCATAGCGCGCTTTCCTGCGTCAGCATCACCGGGGCGCGGCTGCCGATTACCCAGCCGACCTGCGTGGTGCCGATAAACGCGGACACGGCGGGGATCGCCGCCAGAATCAGCGTGTGAGTCAGGTACATGTGGCTGATGCTTTCCTCTTGGTCGCCACGGATTTCTTTCCATTCCTGGTCGGGGTGGGTGAAGAGCCCCACTACGTGATGGATCATGCCAGTCACTCCTCTTGTTTTTACCGTCGCCCCCCAGTGGAGCGCCTACAGGCCAAAGTGGCCACGTAAGTAAAGGTCTGGATTTGAATGCGACCTTATGTCGCAGTATAGAAAGGACTTACCCGCACAGGTGATAGGGGCTTAGAGCAAATCGCGCTGTAAATACCCCTGTTAATCGCCGACGGGTCTTTACATGCGAACCCTTGTGGGAGCGAGCTGCTTGTGGCGAGGGGGCTTGTCGGAACGCCGCATCGCCCCGTTCGGCTGCGCAGCAGTCGTCGATCAATCGCCGCGATTTATCTGGAAGGCTGGGGGGTTACTTCGTAACCCAACGGAGGCAAGCCCCTCGCCACAGGCAAGCTCGCTCCCACAGGAGACGGTGGGCACTTCGCCCCTGATGGGTTTTTGCGTAAAATGCCGGCCTTTCGTCACACCTCACGGATTCGCGTCATGGGCACTCTCACGGTTAATCAGAACAAACTGCAAAAGCGCCTTCGCCGTCAGGCCGGTGAGGCTGTTGCCGATTTCAACATGATTGAAGACGGCGACAAGGTCATGGTCTGCCTGTCCGGTGGCAAAGACAGTTACACCATGCTCGACGTGCTGATGCACTTGCAGAAGGTCGCCCCGATCAAGTTCGAGATCGTGGCCGTGAACATGGACCAGAAGCAACCAGGTTTCCCGGAGCACGTGCTGCCGGCCTACCTCAAGGAACTGGGCATCGAGTACCACATCGTCGAGAAAGACACCTACTCGGTGGTCAAGGAGTTGATCCCGGAAGGCAAGACCACTTGCTCGCTGTGCTCGCGCCTGCGTCGCGGCACGCTGTACACCTTTGCCGACGAAATCGGCGCGACCAAAATGGCCCTCGGTCATCACCGGGACGACATCGTCGAGACGTTCTTCCTCAACATGTTCTTCAACGGTTCGCTCAAGGCCATGCCGCCGAAGCTGCGCGCCGACGACGGTCGCAACGTGGTGATCCGTCCGCTGGCGTACTGCAACGAAAAAGACATTCAGGCCTATTCTGACCTCAAGCAATTCCCGATCATCCCGTGCAACCTCTGCGGTTCTCAGGAAAACCTGCAACGTCAGGTGGTCAAGGACATGCTGCAAGACTGGGAACGCAAGACCCCGGGCCGTACCGAAAGCATTTTCCGCAGCCTGCAAAATGTGCAGCCGTCACAACTGGCGGATCGCAACCTGTTTGATTTCACCAGCCTCAAGATCGACGAAACCGCAGCTTCGCGCTTCGTCAATGTTGTAAACCTCTAAACCCAATCACTGTGGGAGCCAGCCTGCTGGCGATGGCGGTGGGTCAGACGCTGCATTATTGATTGACCAGGCGCCATCGCCAGCAGGCTGGCTCCCACAGTTGGTTTTTCGTTTCAATCCTCAGGAGAGGGCATGCGCGATTACAAGTGGCTGCACGAATACTGTCTGAACCGCTTCGGGTCAGCAGCTGAACTGGAAGCCCATCTGCCCGTTCCGAAAACCCCGGCACAATTGCGCAAAATCAGCGACGACCGTTACCTCTCGACCATGGCCCTGCGGGTGTTTCGCGCCGGCCTCAAGCACAGCCTGGTGGACGCCAAGTGGCCGGCCTTCGAAGAGGTGTTCTTCAAGTTCGACCCGGAAAAAGTCGTGCTGATGAGCGCCGAGCACCTCGAGCGCTTGATGCAGGACGCGCGAATCATCCGCCACCTGGGCAAGCTCAAAAGCGTGCCGCGCAATGCGCAGTTCATTCTGGACGTCGCGCATGAGAAGGGTAGCTTTGGTGCGCTGATTGCCGATTGGCCGGTGACGGATATCGTCGGGCTGTGGACGTACCTGAAAAAACGCGGCCATCAATTGGGCGGGCTGTCGGCACCGCGTTTCTTGCGCATGGTCGGCAAGGACACGTTTGTGCCGAGTTACGACGTGGTCGCGGCGTTGAATGCGCAGAAGATCGTCGACAAGGTGCCGACCAGTTTGCGCGACCTGGCCTTGGTGCAGGATGTGTTCAACCAGTGGCATGAACAGAGTGGCGGGCGGCCGATGAGCCAGATTTCGATGATGCTCGCCTACACAGTGAATCATTGAGACCGAGTCGCCCCATTCGCGAGCAAGCCCGCTCCCACATTTGACCGCATTCCAACTAAAGGAACCCGGTTTAATGTGGGAGCGGGCTTGCTCGCGAAAGGGGCCAGATCAGGCAATAGAGATCTCGCCCTCGCCAGCCAGCTTGCGATTCAACTGAAACCGCCACCGCACATACAGCAACGCCGAGCAAAACACCGCCAGACTCGCCCCCATTTCCAGCAACCCAAACAACTGCCGATTCGGGTCATACGCCGCCAGCGCGCCCTTGATGAAATACAGGTTCACCACAAAACACATCCACGAATGCCCGCGGGCACTGCCGATGATCATCCCCGGCGCCAGCAACAGCAGCGGCACCAGTTCGATCAGCAGAATCACCCACGGCCGCGCGCCATGCAGGTCGGCGAACACCAGGTAGTAGGCGCACAACAGCCCCACCAGGCCGAAAAAGCAAAGCAGGCTGACGGCGCGCATCGCCCGGACCCGCGGTTCGAGCCATTCGATGGACGGCAGAATCTTCGGCTTCTTGGCCACGTCAGTTCCCCAGCTTTTGCGCAGTCTTCGCCAGCCGCAAGCCCAAGGCCCGGCACAGCGCCACTTCATGTTCATTCAAACCGCTTTTGCCATCGGCCCCGGCGTGATGACTGGCGCCGTACGGTGTGCCGCCGCCACGAGTTTCCAGCAACGCCGACTCGCTGTAAGGCAGGCCGGTGATCAGCATGCCGTGGTGCAGCAGCGGCAACATCATCGACAGCAGCGTGGTTTCCTGGCCGCCGTGCAGGCTTGCCGTGGAGGTGAACACGCCCGCCGGCTTGCCCACCAGCGCGCCGGTCAGCCACAGGTTGCTGGTGCCATCGAGGAAATACTTGAGCGGCGCGGCCATGTTGCCGAAACGGGTCGGGCTGCCCAGGGCCAGGCCCGCGCAGTTCTTCAGGTCGTCGAGGCTGGCATACAGCGCGCCTTCGTCCGGAATGTCCGGCGACACGGCTTCGCATTCGGTGGAAATCGCCGGCACGGTGCGCAGGCGCGCTTCCATCCCGGACTGCTCGACGCCGCGGGCAATTTGCCGGGCCATTTCATTGGTCGAGCCGCTGCGGCTGTAATACAGAACCAGAATGTACGGCGCACTCACGGCAGCAACTCCAGGATGTGCTCCGGCGGACGGCCGATGACGGCTTTGTCGCCGACTTCGAGAATCGGGCGCTCCATGAGTTTCGGATGCGCCGCGATGGTCGCGATCAATTGCGCTTCGCTCAGGCTGCTGTCCGCCAGGTTGAGGGTTTTGTACTCGTCCTCACCGGTGCGCAGCAGTTGCCGGGCGCTGAGGCCGAGCTTGCTCAGCAGGCTCTGGATTTGTGCTGCGTCCAGTGGGGTTTCGAGGTAGCGGACCACGGTCGGGGTCAGGCCACGGGTTTCGAGCAGTTCGAGCGCACCGCGGGATTTCGAGCAGCGCGGGTTGTGATAAAGCGTCAGATCGGTCATGTGCGGGTCGCTTCTTGCGTAAAGTGGCGGCTATTCTAACTGTGCAGCGCGCAATCCAGAACCTTGCGAGGCGATGGGTCGCAGGCGCATTCAATTTTGAGCAAGGATTACGACATGACACGGCGACTGGCAGCGGCATTGGCGATTTTCGGGGCGTTGATGCTGGGGGGCTGCGGCAATGACTATGGCGTCGACCAGAACGGCCAGAAAGTGGCCTCCGAGCGCCTCGACAAACAATGGGTGGTGCTTAATTACTGGGCTGAATGGTGTGGCCCGTGCCGGACCGAAATCCCGCAGTTGAATGCATTGGCTGATCAATTGCAGGACAAGAAGATCGGCGTGTTCGGGGTCAATTTCGACAACGTGCAGGGTGAAGAGCTGAAGAGCGCCAGCGAGAAACTGGGGATCAAGTTCACCGTACTGGCTTCAGACCCGGCCGATCTTTTTGAACTGCCACGCAGTGAAGCCTTGCCGGTGACGTACATCATCGATAACAAGGGCAAGGTCCGCGAACAACTCATGGGCGAACAGACAGCGGCGGGGGTGATGGCCAAGCTTGAGGCGTTGCAGGCGATAAAGTGATCGGATGCAGGTCTGTGCCTGACGGGATTTTGTGGCGAGGGAGCTGTTGTGGCGAGGGGGCTTGCCCCCGTTTGAGTGCGTAGCGCTCACAAGATCTTTGGTATATCAGAGATTTTGGGGCCGCTTCGCAGCCCAACGGGGGCAAGCCCCCTCGCCACAGTTGTTTTCAGGTGGCACAGGGGTGATCAACCCTCTTCAAGCCACCAACGCAGCGGCTTGCCTTCGGCCGGCCAGAAGCGCATCTGCTCGATCGGGGAAATGTCCCAGCGCTGCACGCCTTCCAGCGCCTGCAAGAAGCGTTTTTCCTGCTCCATGACCGCTGGCGCACACAGCTTGCGGGTGCTGCCGATCTGGCCGAAGCTCAGCTTGTCGCCGTCCAGGGTGTACGGCGCGAACCAATGGTTGCAGCCGCCGTTGCCATAGGCCCGGCCGTCTTCACCGAGGGTGATGGTCAGGTGGCTGTAGTCCATCAACGGACGTTCACCAATCCATTCCAGAATGTAGCTGCGGTTTTGTTGCAGTTGCACCGGCTCGGCGGCGCAGCCCAGCAGGCTGGCACCGACCAGGGAGGTCAGGGCGAGGCGTTTCATCACACAGACTCCCGGCATGTCGGGCACAGGTGTTTCTCACCGACGGTGGTCCAGCCCAACTCGGCAATCCGCGCGGTAGCAGCCGGTTTTTCAGCCTTGTTGCCCAGTTTGGCGTCGACCGCGAACTCAAAGCTCAGCGCTTTGGCGCAGCTGTCGCAATTGACTTCCCAGGTGTGGATCCCCAACTCGCCGAACACCGGACCACTGCTCACCGCGACCCATTGGCCGGGCGGGTTGATCAAGTGGCGAACCGTTTCGACGGTCAGGCGCATGGACAAGTCCTTGCTGCCTTTGAGGGTCACTACCAGCACGTCGCCAATCCGGATCGAGCCGCCGTTGCCGGTGACTTGATAACGCCCCGGCACGAGGGCGCGGCATTCGGTAAGGGTGTGTTGCGGGCTCATCAGGGTGTAGCGGAAATCGTGTTCGACCATGGGTCCTCCAAATATGCGCGGTATGCTATCACGGGCCTGCACGCAGCATGGGGCGGGGAGATGACCTTCGATCAGGTTCAAATTACCGGTCGACTCATGGCACACTGCCGCTTTTACACCTCTAGGGAACGGACATGGCGTTAATCGAATGTTATGAGTGCAAGCAAAGCATCAGCTCTACAGCGCCTGCTTGCATTCATTGCGGTGCACCGGCGGCAACGGTGCAAGCGGCCACTTCGACAGTAGCGCCCGTGCAGGCACCGATTTCTTTCGGGCGTTTGCCGGAGGACGAGAAAGTGGCGAGGGTGACGCCGGCCGCGTTCGGACGTAAGCGAAAAAACCAGGTTGAAGCCGAAGCTCCAGCACCGGCACCGATCCCCGTGGTGAACGGGACGCGACCGGTAGAGCTCTGGCTGAAGCTGATGATTTTCTTCCTGCCGCCGTTTTTTGTCTGGTTCCTGCTGCGTCGCGGGCATTCAGTGGGGCAGCGCCTGCTCGGCTTTGGCTGGCTGGGACTGATGATCCTGTTGTCCAAAGCCTGAGAAAAATCAGCCTTCGACCTGGTTCTGCGGCGTTCCAGCGGCCCAGGCGACGATGTTCTGCAAAGTCGTCGCGGCAATCGCGCCCAGGGCTTCACGGGTCAGGAAGGCCTGGTGCGCGGTGATGATCACATTCGGAAAGGTCAGCAGCCGCGCCAGCACATCGTCCTGCAGCGGCAGGTCCGAGCGATCCTCGAAAAACAGCTGCGCCTCTTCTTCATAAACATCCAGCCCCAAATAACCCAATTGTCCGTCCTTCAAGGCGTCGATCAGCGCCGGGGTGTCCACCAGTCCGCCACGCCCGGTGTTGATCAGCATCGCGCCGGTTTGCATGTGCGCCAGTGATTCGCGGTTGATCAGGTGCTTGCTCTGCTCGTTGAGCGGGCAATGCAGACTGATGATCTGCGACTGCGCCAACAGCTGCGGCAAACTCAGGTAGCGAGCGCCAAGGGCTTCGACTTGCGGATTGGGGAAGGGGTCGTAGGCGAGCAACTGGCAGCCGAAACCATTCATGATCTTGGCGAACGTTGCGCCAATCTGCCCGGTGCCGACCACGCCGACGGTCTTGCCCACCAAGTCGAAGCCGGTCAGCCCGTGCAGGCTGAAGTCGCCTTCGCGGGTGCGGTTGTAGGCGCGGTGCAAGCGGCGGTTGAGGGCCAGGATCAGCGCTACCGCGTGTTCGGCCACGGCGTGTGGCGAATAGGCCGGGACGCGCACGATCGCAAGACCCAGGCGCTTGGCTGCGGACAGGTCGACATGGTTGTAACCGGCCGAGCGCAGGGCGATCAGGCGCGTACCGCCCGCGGCAAGACGTTCCAGCACCGGGGCGCTGAGGTCGTCATTGATGAAGGCGCAGACCACCTCGTGATGTTCGGCCAGCGCCACGGTATCGAGGCTCAGCCGCGCCGATTGAAAGTGCAGTTCGATGCCGGCAGGCAGCTCAGCGCCCAGAAAACTGTCGCGGTCGTAGGTCTGGCTGCTGAAAAGAATCGTGCGCATGAATCCCCCTGGATAACTCGGTCAGGCTTTATGAAGCAGCTTAGCGCTGAGGGTAGTCAGCGCCGTTGCGCTGCATCAAGCGTTGATGCGGGCATGTGCGGCCAGGCGATTGATCGCCCGGTCGAGGTCTTCCAGAGCGCCGGGCGCTTTCGGGTCCTGTTGCTTGAGCAGGGTTTCACTGCGCTGGCAGGCGGCGCGCAGTTGCGGGACGCCGCAATAACGGGTGGCCCCGTGCAAGCGATGGACGCGTTCGATCAGTGCATTCTGGTCATTGCTTTCCCGGGCAACCCGGATGGCTTCGCGGTCGGCTTCAAGCGAGGCCAGCAACATCGCCAGCATGTCCGCCGCCAGATCCGCCTTCCCCGCGGCCAGGCGCAAACCTTCCTCGGGGTCGAGCACCTGCAAATCATGCCCGCCAACGTGGCTGTCGCTGGAACGTTCCGGCCCATGGTTACGCAGGGCCAGGCCTGTCCACTTCAGCACCACCTGCGCCAGTTGCCGCTCGCTGATGGGTTTGGTCAGGTAATCGTCCATGCCGCTTTGCAGCAGTGCACGTTTTTCATTGGCCATGGCGTGAGCGGTGAGGGCGACGATCGGCAGCGGAGTGCAATGCCGCTCGCTTTCCCACTGGCGGATCGCTTCGGTGCTTTGACGTCCGTCCATGCCGGGCATTTGCACGTCCATCAGCACCAGGTCGAAGGTTTCGTTCTGCACCGCTTTGACCGCCGCGTAACCGCTTTCCACGGCGAGCACCTTGGCGCCCATGTCTTCGAGCAGGGTTTGCACCAACAACAGATTCGCCGGATTGTCGTCGACGCACAGCACTTTCGGCGCACGACTCGACACCGGTTCGCCGGGTTCGCTGCGCTGCTGGCGCGGGTTGACCAGGTCGGACAAGGCCCGACGCAGTTTTCGGGTGCAGGCCGGTTTGGCCTGAAGCTGACTGTGTGGATTCGGCACCGAGAGATGGAACAGCGTCTGTTCGGTGGTCGGGCACAGCACCAGAACTTTGCAGCCCAGGTGTTCGAGGTCCCAGATGTGCTGGTTGAGGCGCTCGGGCGGCATGTCGTTGCTGGTGATGCCGAGCACCGCCAGATCGATGGCCTGATCGGTCTGATGCGCGCCGGTCACGCCATTGGCCAGGCTTTCCAGGGTATTGAACGGCGTGACGCTCAGGCCGCAATCTTCCAGTTGATGCTGCAAGGCCTGCCGCGCCAGTTCATGGTTTTCCAGCACCGCCACGCGGCGGCCGAGCAGGGGAGCGCTGGGCAAGTCTTCAGCGTCATCGCGGGTCTTGGGCAGGCTCAGGCTGATCCAGAATTCCGAACCTTCGCCCGGCGTACTGTCGACGCCAATCTCGCCGCCCATCTGTTCAATCAGTCGCTTGGAAATCACCAGCCCCAGACCCGTGCCGCCGGGTTGCCGGGACAACGAGTTGTCGGCCTGACTGAAGGCCTGGAACAGCGCGCGCACGTCCTGGCTCGACAGGCCGATGCCCGTGTCCTGAATGCTGATGCGCAGTTGCACACTGTCTTCGTGTTCTTCTTCGAGCATGGCGCGGGCGACGATCGTGCCTTCGCGGGTGAACTTGATCGCATTGCTGACCAGGTTGGTGAGGATCTGCTTGAGTCGCAGCGGGTCGCCCACCAGCGACAACGGCGTGTCGCGGTACACCAGGCTCACCAGCTCCAGCTGTTTGGCGTGGGCGGCAGGGGCGAGGATGGTCAGCGTGTCCTGCAGCAAATCGCGCAGGTTGAACGGAATATTGTCGAGCACCAGTTTGCCGGCCTCGATTTTCGAGAAGTCTAGGATCTCGTTGATGATCCCCAGCAGGCTGTCGGCGGATTTTTCGATGGTGCCCAGATAGTCGAGCTGGCGCGGCGTCAGTTCGCTTTTTTGCAGCAGGTGGGTGAAGCCGAGAATGCCGTTGAGCGGCGTGCGGATTTCATGGCTCATGTTGGCCAGGAACTCGGATTTGATCCGGCTCGCTTCCAGGGCTTCCTTGCGCGCAAGGTCCAGCTCGATGTTCTGGATCTCGATGGTTTCCAGATTCTGGCGCACGTCTTCGGTGGCCTGATCGACGCTGTGTTGCAATTCTTCCTGAGCGTTTTGCAGGGTGCCGGCCATGCGGTTGATGCCGGACGCCAGTTCATCCAGTTCCTGGCTGCCGAGGGGCGGCAGGCGGGTTTCCAGATGCCCGTCCTTGAGTTGCGCCACCGCCAGTTTGATCTGGCTGATCGGCCGGTTGATGGTCCGGCCCATGCGCAGGGCCAGCAGCGCCGCGCCCGCCAGACCGGCGGCAATCATCATCAGGCTGGCAAACAGGCTGCGGTAACCACGCAGCAACATACCGTTGTGCGACAGCTCGAGTTCGACCCAGCCCAGCAGGCGGTCGGCTTCATCGGGAATCAAGTCGCCGGCCAGGTTGCGGTGTTTGCCGAATACCGGCAGCAGATAACGCGTCGCATCGTTACCGCTGCGGCGCAACATCTGCGAACCATTGCCCAGCGGTGCCTGATTGAGCATGGTCGGGCCAGCGTGGGCCACTGGCGTGCGGTCGGGGGCGAGGAAGGTCACTGCGCGTACGTCGGCTGTTTCCAGCGACTGGGTGGCGATACGCTCCAGCAGCTCATTGTCCTTGTGAGCCATGGCCGGGGCCACGAGAGGTGCAAGCTGCTCGGCGATCATCTCGCCGCGCTGCATCAGTTGGGATTGCAGGTCGGACTGCTGCATCCAGGTGAAATAGCCGCCCAGGACCAAGGCCATCAAAGTGGTCGGCAACAGGGTCAGCAACAGCACGCGGCCTTTAATTCCCAGTTTCTTGAGCACGCATCTCTCCTGCATCCAGCGATTGATTGACCTGCGGGTACATCCAGTACGCGCCACCCGGGCAGTGTAGCGACTTGCAGGCAGGCAATCTTCGTAAAATTGATGTCGTCATTCGTCGGCCGGCGAGCTGCTTTTGCGTCTTGGGCAAACCTTGGGTTGCCCATCGGCAGGCAATCTTGAATAATCGCTCAACTGAGAATTATTTGCAGATACTGATGACTCCCATCCCGATTGGCCATCCCCGCATCCTTTCCATCGAAGACGACCTCGTGCTCGGTGCGTATGTGCACGAGCATTTGGGCCGTTGCGGTTTTCAGGTGACCTGGTGCCAGAACGGCCAGGAAGGCCTGGCCATCGCGCGCCAGCAAGCCTTCGATGTGGTGTTGATGGATATTCTGTTGCCGGGTCTGGACGGGCTCAATGTGTTGACGCAGTTGCGCCAGAGCCATGCCACACCGGTGGTGCTGATGTCCGCACTGGGTGCCGAGGAGGATCGCATCAGCGGCTTTCGCTTGGGTGCCGATGACTACCTGCCAAAACCCTTCAGCATGGCCGAGTTGCGCGTGCGCATCGAAGCTATCCTGCGGCGGGTGGCGCTCGACCGTCGACCGGCGCCGCAGCCGTTGGCCTGCGAGGTGCACAGCCTGCGTTTCGATGATGAGTTGTGTGAGGTTTTCCATGGCGAGCACGCCGCCGGCCTGACTCGCAGCGAGTATCGACTGCTGGAAACGCTCAATCGCAATGGCGATGAAGTGTTGAGCAAAGCCTTCCTTTATCAGCATGCGTTGCAACGGGGTTACGCCGCCCATGACCGCAGCCTCGACATGCACATCAGTCAGATCCGCCGCAAACTCAAGGGCATCGGCTATACCGAGCGCGAAGTGCGTACGGTCTGGGGCAAAGGCTACGTTTTGAGTGCCGTCGATGAAATGGTCTGACGTACCTGGGCGGCACTCGCTGTTCTGGAAACTCGCTTGCTTGTTGGTCGCGTTTTGTCTGCTGATGATCTGGCTGAGCTGGTCGTGGGGCCGGTACATGGAACAGAAAAACCTGTTCTTGTCCGAAGAGGCCCGGATCACCCTGACCCGCTACGCCGCCGAAGCCGAGCAAGCCTGGAATCAACATCAGAGTGCCGGCGTCGATGTCTGGCTGCAGGGTATCGGCAAGCGCGAGACATCCTGGGTCGGTGTCATCGGCGCTGATTTGCAGTCGTTGAGCAGCTATCCACTGGCGGAAAAAGAAATTCAGCGCCTGACCTTTTTGCGTGGGCTGGATTGGCCCACCAGTCGCCATACCAAAGGCCTGCCATGGCTGAGAATCCCTTTTCCGAACGACCCGGCGGCGGGCAGTCTGGTGATCGAGCTGCCCCAACGTTTTGTACCGGGGCAATACCGGCTGTTCTGGCGCGTGATCACCAACGGCATCATTCCGGGATTGTTCACACTGCTGTTATGCGTTGGCCTGTATCGACTGCTGGTCGTGCCGTTGAACAGTCTGCGCGAACAGGCCAATGCCTGGCGCGCGGACCAATTAAACGTACGCCTGTCGAGCAGCACCACCAATCGCTCGGATGAACTCGGCGAGCTGGGCCGGGCCTTCGATCACATGTCCGAGCGCCTGCAGAGCACCGTGGCCTTGCAGCAGCAATTGCTACGCGACCTGTCCCACGAACTGCGCACGCCGTTGAGCCGCTTGCGGGTGGCCAGCGAAAGCGAGCAGGGGCTGACGGCGTTGCGCGAGCGTATCGGGCGGGAGGTCGATGGCATGCAGCGTCTGGTTGAGGACACGCTGCAACTGGCCTGGCTCGATACCGAGCGAGCGCCGTTGCCTGACGAAGCGATTCAGGTCCAGGCCTTATGGGAAATGCTCACGGAAAATGCCTGCTATGAAAGCGGCTGGCCGGGCAGTCAATTGCGCTGCACGGTGGACTCGTCGTGCTGGGTGCGCGGTAACCTCAACACTTTGGCTCAGGCCTTGGAAAACATCCTGCGCAACGCCATTCGTCATTCGCCCGAGGGCGGTGTGGTGAGTCTGGGCGGACAGCGCGATGGCGATTTCTGGCATTTATGGCTGGAGGATGAGGGCGGCGGGGTGGCTGAGGCTGATCTGGATCGGATCTTCTGTCCGTTCATACGGCTCGACGGCTCGCGACCGGGGAATGGCGGGTTCGGGTTGGGGTTGAGCATTGCGAGGAATGCGGTGCGGCGTCAGGGTGGGCAGCTGTGGGCTGAGAACACTGGGGTGGGGTTGCAGCTGAATATGCGGTTGGTGGCCGAAGTTGACGGCGTCAGTGATGACGCCATCGCGAGCGGGCTCGCTCCCACAGTAGATGTGTGTCGCCCACAGATGGTGTGATCCCCCCGATCCCCCTGTAGGAGTGAGCCTGCTCGCGATGAGGCCCCCAGCCACCCAAAAGCCGGATTTGCCGGAGCGTTCCCGTTTATTTGTACGACCTTTCCTAAAGCGTAATACCGACACCTTCAACCTGACTCGACGGAATAGACTCGCGTTTTTCCTCGTCCTCAGGAGTCCGGCATGAATGCATCCAGCGTCCCCGACAATGCAACCGACGACCGCTTCAATGAAGTGCTTGCGCTGATTAAAAGTGCCAAACAGCAGGCCATGCAGGCGGTGAATACCCAGCTGATTGAGCTTTATTGGCAGGTGGGTGCTTACATCAGTCGCAAGCTGGAAAAAGCCGAATGGGGTGATTCCGTGGTCAGTCAGTTGGCTGAACATCTGGCCACGACTCAACCTGGGTTGCGTGGTTTTACCCGGCGTAATCTGTTCCGTATGCGCCAGTTCTACGAGGCTTACCGGGGAGATGAGAAAGTGTCAGCACTGCTGACACAATTACCTTGGACCCACAACTTGCTCATTCTGAGTCAGAGCAAACGCCCCCAAGAGCGTGAGTTCTACTTGCGCCTCGCGGTCCAGGAAAAGTGGTCGACGCGAGAATTGGAGCGTCAGTTCAAGACCGCACTTTTCGAGCGAAGCGTGACCCAACCGGCAAAAACCTCTTCGGTGCTTAAACAAACTCACCCAGCAGCGCTTGAGATTTTCCGCGACGCCTACATGCTCGAGTTTCTCGACCTGCCGGGTGGCCATGCCGAAACTGATCTGCATAAAGGGTTACTGGTACGCCTCAAGGATTTCCTGAGCGAGCTCGGCCGCGATTTCTGCTTTGTCGGTTCTGAATACCCACTGCAAGTTGGCAGTCGTGATTTTGCTCTGGATTTATTGTTCTATCACCGTGGCCTCAATTGCCTGGTGGCCATAGAGCTAAAGGTGGGGCGATTTGAGCCGGAGTATTTGGGCAAGCTGGACTTTTATCTGGAAGCGTTGGATCGCAATGAGCGCAAACCCCACGAAAACCCCTCCATCGGCGTATTGCTCTGCGCCAGTAAAGAGGACGAGGTGGTCGAATATGCGCTTAACCGCAGCCTGTCGCCTGCACTGATCGCTGAGTATCAAGTCCAGCTACCGGACAAACAGTTGTTGCAGGCCAAATTGCATGAGTTCTATGCACTGAATATCGCGCAAATAGAGGAATCCTGAACCCGCCCAGGCTGCTTATTCCCATAAGCCATAAGCACCGCACTTTGCGTGATATGGCCTGCGAACGTTTGCCGGTATGATAGGCGCCCCCGCAGTCTGGATTGCGAATACGCCATGACCTTGCAGTACCCAACCATCGCCGATTGCGTCGGCAACACTCCGCTGGTCCGTTTGCAGCGCCTGCCTGGCGCCACCAGCAATACCCTTTTGCTCAAGCTCGAAGGGAATAACCCGGCGGGTTCGGTCAAGGACCGTCCGGCGCTGTCGATGATCACCCGCGCCGAGTTGCGCGGGCAGATCCACGCTGGCGACACGCTGATCGAAGCAACTTCCGGCAACACCGGGATTGCCTTGGCGATGGCCGCCGCGATCAAGGGTTACAAGATGATCCTGATCATGCCGGACAACTCCAGCGCCGAACGTAAAGCCGCGATGACGGCTTATGGTGCCGAGCTGATCCTGGTTACCCAGGAAGAAGGCATGGAAGGCGCCCGCGACCTCGCTCAGCGGATGGAAGCCGAAGGCCGTGGCAAGGTGCTGGACCAGTTCGCCAACGGGGATAACCCCGAAGCGCACTACACCACCACCGGCCCGGAAATCTGGCGTCAGACCGAGGGCTCCATCACCCATTTCGTCAGTTCGATGGGCACCACCGGCACCATCATGGGTGTCTCGCGCTATCTGAAAGAACAGAACGAAGGCGTGCAGATCATCGGCCTGCAACCGATGGAAGGCTCGGCGATTCCGGGCATCCGTCGCTGGCCGCAGGAATACCTGCCGAAGATTTATCAGGCGGATCGCGTCGACCGCATCGTCGACATGGCGCAAAGCGAAGCCGAGGACGTGACCCGTCGTCTGGCCCGCGAAGAAGGCATCTTCTGTGGCGTGTCCTCGGGCGGTGCGGTGGCAGCGATGCTGCGCCTGTCCGAAGAAGTTGAAAACGCAGTGATCGTCGCGATCATCTGCGACCGTGGCGACCGTTACTTGTCGACCGGCATTTTCGACGCGCCTAACTGATGGCCAAGCACGAGAGAGGCCTGCGCTTCCAACCCACGGGCGGCAGCAAGGCCCCACAAATCCCGACCGGCAAAAAGCAGCGCTTGAGCATCGAGCGCCTGGCCAATGACGGTCGCGGTATCGCCTTTTTCGAAGGTCGCACCTGGTTCGTCATCGGCGCCTTGGCCGGTGAAGAAGTCGAGGCGCGAGTATTGGGCGCCCACGGCAAAGTGGTCGAGGCGCGCACCGAGCGCGTGTTCCAGGCCAGCGAACTGCGTCGCCCGGCACCGTGCCCGCATGCCGGTCGCTGTGGCGGCTGCAGCGTGCAGCATCTGCCTCATTCTGAACAACTCGCCCTGAAACAACGCATGCTCGCCGAGCAACTGTCCAAGGTCGCCGGCGTCGAACCGCAAGAGTGGGCAGCGCCGTTGAGCGGTCCGGAATTCGGTTACCGCCGTCGCGCCCGTGTGGCGGTGCGCTGGGACATGAAAGCGAAAAAACTCGACGTCGGATTCCGCGCAGCGGGCAGTCAGGACATCGTCGCGATCAACGAATGCACGGTGCTGGTACAGCCCTTGCAGCCAATCATGACCCGCTTGCCGGAGATGCTCCGTCGCTTGAGCAAACCCCAGGCGCTGGGGCATGTGGAGTTGTTCAGCGGTTCGTCATTGGCCGTGTTGCTGCGGCACATGGCGCCGTTGTCTGACGCCGACATGACCATTCTCAAGGATTTCTGCGCCGTCCATGAAGCCCAGTTGTGGCTGCATGGGGAAGGTGAACCGCAACCGGTCGAGGCCGATGCGTCGCTGGGTTATCGCCTGGAGCAGTGGGGCCTGGAACTGGCCTACCGGCCGGGGGATTTCGTTCAGGTCAATGCCGGGGTCAACGAAGCGATGATTGCCCAGGCGCTGGACTGGCTGAAACCGCAGGCGGATGAGCGGGTTCTGGATTTGTTTTGTGGCCTGGGTAACTTTGCCTTGCCGCTGGCCAAGATCGTTCGCGAAGTCGTGGCGGTGGAAGGTGTGCAGGCCATGGTCGAGCGCGCCGCCGCAAACGCGGCTAGCAATAATCTGCATAACGCGAAGTTTTTTCAGGCCGATTTATCCCAGCCTTTGACCGACGCCGAATGGGCGCGCGAAGGCTTTTGTGCGGTACTCTTGGACCCACCGCGTGACGGTGCTTTCGAGGCCGTGCGCAAGCTGGCGTCCCTGGGCGCCAAGCGGTTGGTGTATGTGTCGTGCAACCCGGCAACGCTGGCACGCGACACGGTTGAATTGATCAAGCAGGGCTACCGGTTAAAACGTGCCGGGATTCTCGATATGTTTCCTCAAACGGCACATGTCGAGGCCATGGCGTTATTTGAAGCGAGCTAGGACGGCTCGTCTGGTCCGACTGTCCCGCCCGTGCAGCGCTCGCATGAGCCCCGCGAGCGCAAGCGGGCAACGAAGGTCAGCGATTTGACGCATTGAATCTGCGTCGTAGGGAAGGTAAGCAAGATGGTACAGGTGAGAGCACACCAGCCGATCAATACAGACGGCAGTATCAATCTCGAGGCTTGGCTCGATCATGCGGTCAGTGTCGATCCGGCACTGGATCGCGAAGCCTTGAAGGAAGCGTGCGAGTTCGCTCGTACGTCTGAACAGCAGGCCAATGCGGCGAAGAATCTCTGGTCCGAAGGGACGTCGAGTTTCCGCACGGGCCTTGAGATCGCCGAGATTCTCGCCGACCTCAAACTCGATCAGGATTCACTGGTCGCCGCGATCTTGTACCGTGGCGTGCGCGAAGGTCAGATCCTGTTGCCTGCGATCAGCCAGCGCTTCGGTCCGGTGGTGGCCAAGCTCATCGACGGCGTGCAGCGCATGGCGGCGATCAGCGACAGCCTGAGCCCGCGTAAATCCCTGGTGCTGGGCACTCAGGGCCAGGTCGAAAACCTGCGCAAGATGCTGGTCGCCATGGTCGACGACGTTCGCGTCGCGCTGATCAAACTGGCTGAACGCACCTGCGCGATTCGAGCGGTGAAAACCGCCGACGACGAAAAACGCAATCGCGTCGCCCGTGAAGTCTTCGACATCTATGCGCCCCTCGCGCACCGGCTCGGTATCGGTCACATCAAGTGGGAACTGGAGGACTTGTCCTTCCGTTACCTTGAGCCTGACCAGTACAAGCAGATTGCCAAGTTGTTGCATGAACGGCGTCTGGATCGCGAGCGTTTCATCGCCGACGTGATGAGCCAGCTGAAGAACGAATTGCAGGCCACCGGCGTCGATGCCGACATCAGCGGCCGGGCCAAACACATCTATTCGATCTGGCGCAAAATGCAGCGCAAGGGTCTGGAATTCAGCCAGATCTACGACGTTCGCGCCGTTCGCGTGCTGGTGCCGGAAATGCGCGATTGTTACACCGCGCTCGGCATTGTCCACACCCTGTGGCGGCACATCCCGAAAGAATTCGACGACTACATCGCCAACCCGAAAGAGAACGGCTACCGCTCGCTGCACACCGCGGTGATCGGCCCCGAGGGCAAGGTGCTGGAAGTACAGATCCGCACCCACGCCATGCACGAGGAAGCCGAGCTGGGCGTATGCGCGCACTGGCGCTACAAGGGCACCGACGTCAAATCCGGCTCCAACCACTACGAAGAGAAAATCTCCTGGCTGCGTCAGGTCCTCGAGTGGCACGAAGAACTGGGTGATATCGGCGGTCTGGCGGAACAGCTGCGGGTCGATATCGAGCCGGACCGGGTCTACATCTTCACCCCGGACGGTCACGCCATCGACTTGCCCAAAGGCGCGACGCCGCTGGACTTTGCGTACCGCGTGCATACCGAAATCGGCCATAACTGCCGTGGCGCGAAGATCAACGGCCGGATCGTGCCGCTCAACTACAGCCTGCAAACCGGTGAACAGGTCGAGATCATCACCAGCAAGCACGGCACCCCGAGCCGCGACTGGCTGAACCCGAACCTGGGTTACATCACCACCTCGCGGGCGCGGGCGAAGATTGTCCACTGGTTCAAATTGCAGGCGCGTGACCAGAACGTCGCGGCCGGTAAAACCCTGCTCGAGCGTGAACTCAATCGCCTGGGCCTGCCGGCGGTGGACTTCGACAAGCTGGCCGACAAGGCCAACATGAAGACCGCCGAGGACATGTTCGCAGCGTTGGGCGCCGGTGATTTGCGCCTGGCGCAATTGGTGAACCTGGCGCAGCAACTGGTCGAGCCGGAACGCGGCAACGAACAGCTGGAGCTGATCCCGCGCAAAGCCACCGGCTACAAACCGGGCAAGCGCGGCGACATTCAGATCCAGGGCGTCGGCAACCTGATGACGCAAATGGCCGGCTGCTGCCAGCCGTTGCCAGGGGATGCCATCGTCGGTTACATCACCCAGGGCCGCGGCGTGAGCATTCACCGTCAGGACTGCGCTTCGGTGCTGCAACTGGGCGGGCGCGAGCCAGAGCGGATCATTCAGGTCAGCTGGGGCCCGGTGCCGGTGCTCACGTATCCGGTGGACATCGTCATCCGCGCCTACGACCGCTCCGGTTTGCTGCGTGACGTCTCGCAGGTGCTGCTCAATGAGCGGATCAACGTGCTGGCGGTCAACACCCGCTCGAACAAAGAGGACAACACCGCGTTGATGTCCCTGACCATCGAGATTCCGGGGCTGGATGCGCTGGGGCGGTTGCTGGGACGGATTTCCCAGTTGCCGAACATCATCGAAACCCGCCGTAACCGTACGCCTTGAGTGTATGGTTGGCGCCGATCAAATGTGGGAGCGGGCTTGCTCGCGAAAGCGGTGTGTCAGACAACATAGATGTCGACGGATACTCCCTCTTCGCGAGCAAGCCCGCTCCCACAAGGAGTCTGTGGTGAGAGTGACTGATGTACAAACTTGAAGACCTGCTGCACCTGATGAACCGTCTGCGCGACCCGCAGTTCGGTTGCCCGTGGGACATCAAGCAAACCTACGCCACCATCGTCCCGCACACCCTTGAGGAAGCCTACGAAGTCGCTGACGCCATCGAGCGCGGTGACTTCGATCACTTGCAGGGCGAGTTGGGGGATTTGCTGTTCCAGGTGGTTTATTACAGCCAGCTGGCACGGGAAGAAGGGCGCTTCGAATTCGCCGGTGTGATCGACAGCATCACCCGCAAGCTGATCCGTCGCCATCCTCACGTGTTCCCCACCGGTGATCTGTATGCGCCCATGGACATCCCGCGCCTGAGCGAAGAACAGGTCAAGCAGCGCTGGGAAGAGATCAAGGCCGAGGAGCGCGCCGAAAAATCTGCGGCGCCGCAACAACTGTCCTTGCTCGACGATGTGCCCGCCGCGCTGCCTGCATTGTCTCGTTCGGCCAAGTTGCAGAAGCGCGCCGGGCAGGTCGGTTTCGACTGGCCGGACGCCTTGCCGGTACTGGACAAGGTTCGCGAAGAACTCGATGAAGTGCTCGAAGCGATGGCCGACAATGACTCGGCAGCGATTGCCGATGAAGTCGGTGACCTGCTGTTTTCCGTGGTCAATCTGGCACGTCATCTCAAGGTTGATCCGGAAACCGCGCTGCGGGGCGCCAACAGTAAATTCGAAAGACGCTTCCGTTTTATCGAACAGGCATTGCGCGACACCCACCGTCCCATAGAAGATTGCACCCTCGAAGAGTTGGACGCCTTATGGGGCGAAGCCAAACGTCAGGAAAAGAATTTGACCAGCTGCGGTTGAGCAGTTGCCTAAGTGAGAAACAAGCACCATGAGCATTTCCCTTCGCGACCAGTTGCTCAAAGCAGGGCTGGTCAACCAGAAGCAGGCCAAACAGGTCGGCAAAGAGAAGCAGAAACAACAGCGCCTGGCCCACAAAGGCCATATCGAACTGGATGACTCGCAGCAGCGTGCGGCGCAGGAAGCGAAGGCCGAGAAGGTCAAGCGTGACCAGGAGCTGAACCGTCAGCAGCAGGAAAAGGTCGAGGCCAAGGCCCGCGCCGCGCAGATCAAGCAATTGATCGAAGTTTCGCGCCTGCCGAAGTTGACCACCGAGGATTACTACAACTTCGTTGACGACAAGAAGGTCAAGCGCCTCTGCGTCAACACGCTGATGCGTAACCAGCTCAGCAATGGCTTCCTGGCCATCGTGCACCACGCCGGCGGTTACGAAGTGATCCCGCGTGAAGCGGCCCTGAAGATCCAGGAGCGTGATCCGCAACGCATCGTGCAGATGAACGTGAAGACTGAAGAAGTGGCCGCCGAGGACGATCCGTACGCCGCCTATCAGATTCCGGATGATCTGATGTGGTAAGCCGTTAACGGCTGCAACAACGACAAACCCCGCTCATGGCGGGGTTTGTCGTTTTCAATGCTGTAGTTGCTCAAGCGCAGCGCAACGCCCTTTGCTGCTCCAGTGTTTCCAGTTCGGATTTGTAGTTGTGCGCGTCAGTCTCGGAGTGAAACATCCCTACCAGCAGGTCTTGTTGGTGGACATCCCAAATGCGGATACCGGCGGCTACACCCTCATGGGATTTATGTGAATCGTCGCGTTCAGTTACTTTTACAGTCATCTGCTAGCTCCAATCTCAATTAACTGCACCAAGGCGTGTGCAGGTCTTTGTTATACGTTTTGTTAGCTTGCTAAGTAAACGCTCGGGATTGGTAACGAACAATTGCCGATTCTGCAAAAGTCCTGGGGCCCGCGTAACACGCGACATTCGGTCGCAGGGCGTTGAGTTTTATGACAAAAGCTTCATGTTCATGAAAACGAAATTCGCAGGATGTCACCGTACCTGTGGGAGCGGGCTTGCTCGCGAAGGCGGCATGAAAGTCACCCATTGTGTTGGCTCTGATGGCCTCTTCGCGAGCAAGCCCGCTCCCACAGGGGAACGTGGTCTACCCATTATTCAGGCACAAAAAAAACGCCCCGAACCAGTCGGGGCGTTTTTGTGTGCAGCGAGACGGCGAGGTATTACTTACCTGCCCAACGCTTCAGTACCAGCGTGGCGTTGGTGCCACCGAAACCGAAGCTGTTGCTCATCACGGTGTTGATGGTGGCGTTTTCGCGAGTCTTGGTCAGGATCGGCATGTCTGCCACTTCCGGGTCCAGTTCGTCGATGTTGGCGGAACCCGCCATGAAGTTGCCTTCCATCATCAGCATGCAGTAGATCGCTTCGTGAACGCCGGCGGCGCCCAGGGAGTGACCCGACAGGCTCTTGGTGGAGCTGATGGCTGGAGCCTTGTCGCCGAACACTTCACGCACACCTTTCATTTCTGCGACGTCGCCGACTGGAGTCGAGGTGCCGTGGGTGTTCAGGTAGTCGATCGGAGCGTCAACGGTGGACATGGCCATCTGCATGCAGCGGATGGCGCCTTCGCCGCTTGGGGCGACCATGTCGTAGCCGTCGGAGGTCGCGCCGTAGCCAACGATTTCCGCGTAGATCTTCGCGCCGCGGGCCAGAGCGTGTTCGAGCTCTTCGACCACGACCATGCCGCCACCGCCGGCGATGACGAAACCGTCACGCTTGGCGTCGTAGGCACGGGAAGCCTTTTCCGGGGTTTCGTTGTACTGGCTGGACAGTGCGCCCATGGCGTCGAACAGGAACGACTGGCTCCAATGCTCTTCTTCACCGCCGCCGGCGAACACGATGTCCTGCTTGCCCATCTGGATCTGTTCCATGGCGGTACCGATGCAGTGAGCACTGGTGGCGCAGGCAGAAGCGATGGAGTAGTTCAGGCCCTTGATCTTGAACGGGGTGGCCAGGCAAGCGGAAACGGTGCTGCTCATGGTCCGCGTCACGCGGTATGGACCAACGCGCTTCACGCCTTTCTCGCGCAGGATGTCCAGCGCTTCCATCTGGTTCAGCGTGGAGGCGCCACCGGAACCGGCGATCAGGCCGGTACGCGGGTTGGAGACTTGCTCATCGGTCAGACCGGAGTCGGTGATGGCGTCTTTCATGGCCAGGTAGGCGTAAGCCGCCGCGTGGCCAACGAAGCGATAGATCTTGCGATCGATCAATTCTTCGAGGGGAAGGTCGATGGAGCCGGAAACCTGGCTACGCAGACCCATTTCGGCATATTCCGGGTTGAACCGGATGCCAGGGCGACTTGCACGCAGGTTAGCGGAGACGGTCTCTTTGTCATTGCCCAGGCACGAAACGATGCCCAGACCAGTGATAACGACGCGGCGCATGCGGATAACCCTTAGAAGTTGTCAGTGGAGGTGAAAACGCCGACCCGAAGGCCTTCGGCGGTGTAGATCTCGCGGCCGTCGACGCTGACCGAACCGTCGGCAATGGCCAGGTTCAGTTTGCCTTTCAACACGCGCTTGATCTGAATGTTATAGGTGACTTTCTTGGCGGTTGGCAGGACCTGGCCGAAGAATTTCACTTCGCCCGAACCCAGCGCACGGCCACGGCCCGGCAGACCTTGCCAGCCGAGGAAGAAGCCGACCAGTTGCCACATGGCGTCAAGGCCCAGGCAGCCTGGCATCACCGGATCACCTTCGAAGTGGCAGGCGAAAAACCACAGGTCCGGAGTGATATCCAGCTCGGCGACCAATTCACCTTTGCCGTACTTGCCACCCTCGGCACTGATATGGGTGATGCGATCCACCATCAGCATGTTCGGGGCGGGCAGTTGTGCGTTACCTGGGCCGAACAGCTCACCGCGACTGCAGCGCAGCAGGTCTTCCCGAGTAAAGGCGTTTTGTTGGGTCATGCGAGCTCCTCAATAGTCCCATGCGGCAGGGTGGGGCAAATCTCCCGGCCGATCGAGGCGTTCATGCCTCGAGTCAGCAGCCTACTCATAGACTATTGCGTTGTGGTGAAAGTCACAGCACCAAGGACATGAATGTACACTTGTGCACTGAAATTATTATTCAAGCCCCTTTTCGGGCCTGTTCGGGTGCCTAAGACTGCCGCACTTTCGCCTTTCACGCCAGTCGCAGATGGTCGAAAGGCCTGTACTACTGCACCCAGCGCTGCAGAATTTGCTGCAAATCAGTTCGTTTGAACGGCTTGGCCAAGTAATCGTTCATGCCCGCCGACAAACAGGCTTCGCGATCACCCTGCAACGCATTGGCGGTCAAGGCGATGATCGGCAAGTCCGCGCAGCCGGGCAACTGGCGAATCTGTCGGGTCGCTTCGTAGCCGTCGACGATCGGCAGTCGGCAGTCCATCAGGATCGCTTCAAAAATCAGGCTTTCGGCGCTGCGCACGGCCTGCGCGCCATCGGTCGCGACGCTGACAGTAAAGCCCAGGCTGCGCAACATTGCCTCGATCACGGTCTGATTGACCGGGTTGTCTTCGACCAGCAACACGTTATGCCCGACGCCATCCTCATTGCCGGTTTGCGCCCTGGGGGTCAGCACCGGCAGCGTCTGTTTATAGAGCGCCAGCGGGATTTCCAGGGTAAACACCGAGCCCAGGCCTTCTTCGCTCTGTGCCCGCAAGGTGCCGCCCATGCGTTCCGCCAGGGTGCGGGCAATCGGCAGGCCCAGGCCGGTGCCACCGTAACGGCGTGAAATGGAACTGTCGGCCTGCTGGAACGCGTTGAACATCAGCTCCAGGCTTTCAGCGGAAATACCGATGCCGCTGTCGCGCACGGTGCAGGTGAACCACAGCAGTTCGTGATCCAGCGATTGCCACTGCGGTTCGATGCTGACACGGCCGTGCTCGGTGAACTTCAAGGCATTGCCGACCAGATTGACCAGAATCTGCCGGATGCGCGTTGGATCGCCTTGAACCTGAAGCGCGCGCATGTCGTCGGGAATCAGCAAATGCAGATCGAGCCCCCGTTGCGCCGCGCTGTGCTGGAACGATTGGGCGCAACTGACGATCAGGTCCGCGAGGTTGAACGGGATGTGCTCCAGTTCCAGCTCCGAACGCTCGATGCGCGAGAAGTCGAGAATGTCGTTGATGACCTTGAGCAGGTGTTCGGTGGACTCCGAGGCCAGCGCCGCGTATTCGACCTGCTCTTCGGTCATGTCGGTGGTTTCGAGCAATTGCAGCATGCCGAGTACGCCATTCATTGGCGTGCGCAGTTCATGGCTCATCATCGCCAGGAAATCAGACTTGGCATTGTTGGCCTTTTCCGCTTCCTCGCGTGTCTGGATCAACTGCGCCATCGCCTGATGTTGTTCGCGACTGGCTTGTTCGAGGCCGCTGGCGAGGTTGTTGATGTGTTGCGACAGCGCGCCCAACTCGGTGTCGTCGACAATCGGCAAGGGGCGTGAGTAATCACCTTCCTGGATCGCCTTCACCGCGTTGCCAATGTCGCGGATCGGTTGCGACAGGCTGCCCGCCAGGCGCCGTGCCACCAGAAAGGTAAACAGCAGGGCGAACAGGGCGAGGATCGCGGCTTTCAACAGGATTTCCTGCTGACGCTGGTTGAAGGCGTCATTCGACAGACCGACGATCACCCGGCCCAGATAGTCCTCGGACGGGCCGACGCTCGCGGCTTTGGAACCCTGGAAAAAATCATTGTTCAGCGCGATCCGCTGCAGCCGCACCGGTGCCTGGAACACTTCGACCTGCTGCGAGCGCCGGTGGGTTTCCGACGGCTGCTCGACGTACACCAGAATCCGATTGGCGTTGTCCTGGACCTCCAGGAAGCGCACATTCGGCGTGGCGAGCGTTGCCTTGAGCAGGCTTTCGAGCACCTCGTTGTTTCCTGAAATCACCCCGTATTCGGTGGCGGGAGCCAATTGGTTGGCGATCAACTGCCCGGTGTGGTTGAGCTCCTGACGCAGGTCCTGAATCCGCACGAAGGTAAAAAAACTGATCAGCAGCAGCGTCAGCAACAAGGCCGGGCCAAGGCTGATCATCTGCGTTCGGGTGTTGATGTCCCAAGGGCGCCGGAAGGTCATGGGCGGCTTTCTCCTTCAGCCAACTGCAGGGCGGCAGACGCGTCATCAATCTGCTCAATACCTAATGAACGAGCCACTTGCGGGTTACTTGAGACTTTGAAGTGTTGCGGGTAAAGGGCGCGCGGCCAGCTCGCCGGTGGCAGATCGAGCAATTCGTCGAGCACCTGCAACCAGTCGCTCTGATCGCTGTACGTGCTGGCCAGGCTGCCGGCCTTGACGAACGCGGCATTCGGGCCGATCAAGGCCAGTTGTCGGGAATAGCTGCTCAATAGCAGGTTTTTCGCGGTTTTCGGGTTGTACAGGTCGGGATCGTCGAGGCCCAGCAGCACGTCGCAGTTTTTCAGCAAGTCCTGCAAGGGGCGACTGTCATGGGTGTTGTCCCAACGTTCGGCAACCACATCAAGCGTTTCCCCCAGGGCGGCCAGACGCATTTCTTTCAACAGGAATTCGCTGTGATCGTCGTACAGCACGCCAACGCGCCGCGCCTGGGGCAGGACCAGTCGAGTCAGACGCAATTGCCGATCCAGTGGCGGATCACTCCAGAGCAGGCTGAGGTGCGGCGGAAAGTTCACGCCGAAACGTTGTTGGGCTTGCAGGCGACTGATGCGCAGTACCAGCGTCGCCGGGCCCTGGGCCTCTTGCTGGCGCCAGTCGAGGCTCGGCAGATCGAGCAGAATCAGGCGCGTGGCGACGGGCAGTTTGCCAGGCGAGGGGAGGCTCGCCAGTGGCTGGAAACGCACGCTGTCGGCCGGACGCATCTCGCTCAATGCACGGACGAAGGATTGCACGCCGGGGCTGTCTTCGGTGCCGGTCAACAGAATGTCCGCAGCCTGTATCGGCAGGGCGCCGAGCAGGCAGCCAACCGCCAGGCACAACCCGACCAGCAGGCGGCCCAGTGGCGGCGACTTCCATGACAGGTAACGGCGCATTTAAAACGTCAGCTCCGCGCTGAAATAAACCACGCGGCGCTCGTCGTAGTTGTTGTCGACGAAGGTGGTGGGTTGGTTGTCCAGGCGTTGCTGAAGAATGCCGGCCAGTTCCAGGTTGGCCTTGCCCAAGCCGATGCGTTTGGCAATGCGCGTGTCGACCCGCTCGAAGCGGTAACCGTTGAGCGCATCGTCGCCATAGTAGAAGAGGGCGCTGTTCCAGCCCTGTCCCCAGTTGCGCAGCCAACCGGCGGAGCCGCTGTTGCGCGCGGTCTGTTGCTCATCCAGCGGATTACTCGCGTCCGCGTCCACGTAGGCATAAGTCAGGCGCAGGCGGTCGGCGCTGCCCAGGCGCCAGTCCAGTTGCGTTTCCGCTCCGGTGAAGCGTGCGCTGTTGGAGTTGCTGGCGATGTACTGATTGTTGCGCAGGGGTTCGCTGATCATGCCGCTGATTTCGTCGTAGAACAGCTTCACATCGACGCTCAGTCCCAGCTCGACGAAGTAGCCGTTGTAGCCCAGCTCTCGCGAGCGCATGCGTTCCTTGTCGAGATCGCCGGGACCACGGGTCTTGACGAAATAGCGGGCGCTGGTCTGGCCGTAAGCGCTGGGCCGCAGGTTGGTCACCTGGTAACTCCAGTTGACGTTGTTCTCAAACATGTCCGGTGAGCGAATCGCTTCCGAGTACACGGCACGCAAGCCATGACGCGGGTTGATCAGGTAGTTGACCGCCACACGCGGGGTCAACGAGCTGCCGGTCAATTGCGTGTCTTCGAACATTGCCCCGCCCTGCAACAACCAATGCTCGGTGGCACGCCATTCCAGTTGGCCGAATGTGCGCCAGGTGGTGTCGTCGAGCGTGCCATTGAAGTAGGTCTCGGAATCGGCCCGGTCGTAACGATAGTTCATGCCGCTGACCAGTCGCAGGCTGTCGGACAGGCTGAGGGTGTCCTGCACTTCGAGGTCGTAGCGCGATTCCCGGGCGCTCTGGTCGATGTCGCCACAGAGCGTCTGCCGGGCGCCGTTTTTCCATTGCCCCAGCACCTGATTGGCCAGCGCTTGTTCAGCTGGCGTGCCCAGAGGTGCGCCGGGACCGGTGAAGCGGTCCATGTTGCGCGCCAGGCGTTCGGTGTAATTGGGGTTGAGTTGCCAGAGTTGGGTCAGCTCCGGGCTGAACGACGCTTCGGCATCACAGGCGCGCCAGGTTTGCTGGCGATCCCAATGCTGGGCCGAACCCTGGACATACAGGCTGTGATCGGGATTGAGGTCCAGGTTCCAGCGCAGCGAGCCGGCGTAATCTTTGGCGGCGACGTCGGAATTGTCCCCGGCGGCAGTAATCCCCGGGAACACCGGGCGGTAGGTATAGGGTTGCTGGTTGGTGCCTTCCTTCGCATTCAGTTGCCAGTCGATGCTCTGGTTTTCCGCGAGCGTCTGGCTGACCGCGAGGTTGAAGCGATTCAGGCGACGACTGTCCCGATAATCGGCACCGTTGCGGTCCGAATCGAAACCGTCGTCCTGCTGCCCGGACAGTGACAGGCGCAAGTCACCGCCATCCCAACCGGTGCCCTGGCTGGCGTAATAGTCGTTGATGCCGCGTTGGCCACGGGTGATTTTCACGCGGGTGCCATGGCTGTTGGCCGGGTTGCGCGTGATGATGTTGACCACCGCCATCAGCGCGTTGGCGCCATAGCTGACGGTGTTCGGGCCGCGAAAGACTTCGATGCGCTCGATGTCTTCCATGGCCACCGGAATGTCACTCCAGTCCACCGTGGCCAGGCCGGCGCGGTACACCGAGCGACCGTCGATCAACACTTGCATGCGTCGGGCGGCGGTGGCGTTGGTGCCGTGGTAGTTCACGGCGGCCTGGTTGCCGCTGATGTTGCCGACCATCATGCCCGGCACCAGTCGCAGCAATTCGCTGATGTCCCGTGCGCCGCTGTTGTTGATCAATTCGCTGTCAATCACCGTCATGCTCCCCGGAACCGCCGCCGGCGATTGCTTCAGGCGAGTCGCCGTCAGCACTTGCGGGAGCGGTTCGTTGTCGAGGAACAAGTCGTCGGCCAGCAAGGACGGGCTGAACATCAGCGCCAGGACCAGCGGCGAGTGAGGTGATGGAGAACCAAGCGACACGTCATACCTTTTGATCGTGAGGAGTTGGCGCGCATGTTAACCGAGCGCGGTAACTTTTCCATTCACGATGCCGGCATTTTCCTCGTATTTATTGGTCTTCTTCCTACAAGTGTCGGTAATTGACGCGGGGGCTGGCCGCCACGGGGGCGCTCCGTATAATGCCGACATCGCCACTGGTATGGATTAACGGATTGCATATGACTGAACAGCGCCCAATTGCGGTCCTGGGAGGCGGAAGTTTTGGTACCGCCGTGGCCAATTTGCTGGCCGAAAACGGTCATCAGGTCCGGCAGTGGATGCGTGACCCCGAACAGGCCGAGGCCATTCGGGTCAATCGCGAGAACCCGCGTTACCTCAAAGGCATCAAGATTCTCCCGGCGGTAGAACCGGTGACCGACCTGCAAGCCACGCTGGACGCCTGCGACCTGTGTTTCGTCGCGCTGCCCTCCAGCGCGCTGCGCTCGGTCCTGGTCCCGCATGCCGCTCAGTTGAGCGGCAAACTGCTGGTCAGCCTGACCAAAGGCATCGAAGCCCACACCTTCAAGCTGATGAGCGAAATCCTTGAGGAAATCGCTCCGCAAGCGCGCATCGGCGTGTTGTCGGGACCGAACCTGGCCCGTGAAATCGCCGAACACGCGCTGACCGCCACGGTGGTCGCCAGTGAAGACGAAGAGCTGTGCCAGCGGGTGCAGGAAGCGCTACATGGCCGAACGTTTCGCGTGTACGCCAGCGCCGACCGCTTTGGCGTCGAGTTGGGCGGGGCGCTGAAAAACGTTTACGCGATCATTGCCGGCATGGCCGTGGCGCTGGGCATGGGCGAAAACACCAAGAGCATGCTGATCACCCGCGCGCTGGCGGAAATGACCCGTTTTGCGGTGAATCAGGGCGCCAACCCGATGACTTTCCTCGGGCTTGCCGGGGTGGGCGATTTGATCGTCACCTGCTCGTCGCCGAAAAGCCGTAACTACCAGGTCGGGTTTGCCCTCGGCCAGGGCCTGAGCCTGGAAGACGCGGTGACGCGTCTGGGCGAAGTCGCCGAAGGCGTGAACACGCTGAAAGTGCTCAAGGCCAAGGCTCAGGAGGTGGGCGTCTATATGCCGCTGGTCGCCGGGCTGCACGCGATCCTGTTCGAAGGGCGCACGCTCAATCAAGTGATTGAGCTGTTGATGCGCGGCGAACCGAAAACCGATGTCGACTTTATATCTACCAGCGGTTTCAACTGAGCATCCGGGAGCACGACATGAACGATCCGAAAATCGAAACCAAGTACGAGTCCATCCTGCTGCGGGTGCTGTGGATGATCGTCTTCGTGCTGGTCTGGCAAGTGGCGCAGTTCATCCTTGGCGCGGTGGTGCTGGTGCAACTGATCTATCGTTTGTTCTATGGCGCCCCGAGCGCCAGCCTGATGAACTTCGGCGACAGCCTGAGCCAGTTCCTGGCGCAGATCGGTCGTTTCGGCAGCTTCCACAGCGACCAGAAACCCTGGCCGTTCGCCGACTGGCCGACGCCGCGTACACCGGAAGGTGAAGCGCCGCATGTTGTGGCGCCCGCGCCGCATCCGGCCCGAGATGAGGAACCCAAGCTATGAAACTCTGGGTATTGCGTCATGGTGAAGCCGAACCGTATGGCTCGCGTCCTGATTCCGAGCGAGCACTGACCCCTCACGGTTGCGAAGAAGTACTGCGCAGTGCGGCCGAGTTGATCGGTCAGCCGATCACCGCGATCTACGCCAGCCCTTACCGGCGTGCACAACAGACCGCGCAGTTGGTGCGCGAGGCGCTGGGATTTGAACCGGACATCCGCACCGTCGAGTGGCTGACCCCCGACAACCGCCCGCAAGCGGTGTCGGAGCAGTTGGTGTCGGTGGATTACGCGCTATTGGTCAGTCACAACCCGCTGGTGGGCAATCTGCTCGGTTACCTGCAGCACGGTCACGTGCAAGCGCCGGAAACCGTCAAGACCGCCGGCCTGGCAGAGCTCGAAGGTGACCTGCCGCTGGCCGGCGCCATGAAACTCAAGGGCATCAAACACCCCTGATCATTCTGCTGGTACAGAGATATTGTGGGGTTGCTGATTTTTGTAATGAAATAGCCAACCAAGCAACCGCTTGGTTGACTACGCTTGCTCCAGAACAAAAATTCAGGAGCGCGTCGCATGTCTGCTGCTTTTCGTTTGCCGCTGGATGTCTTCTACGAGCGTGAGGCCCGTCATCCACGCCAGCGTTTTCTGGTCCAGCCCACGGGCGGCGGGCAGGTCGAGACCCTGTCCTGGGCCGACGTCGGCCATCAGGCGCGTTGTGCGGCACATTGGCTGAGGGCTCGCGAACTGCCGCAAGGCAGCCACATCGCACTGATCTCGAAAAACTGTGCCCACTGGATCATCGCCGACCTGGCGATCTGGATGGCCGGGCATGTCTCGGTGCCGTTGTACCCCAACCTCACCGCCGAATCGGTGGCCCAGGTACTCGACCATTCCGAAGCGGCGCTGGCGTTTATCGGCAAGCTCGATGATTGGCCGAGCATGTCCCGCGGCGTCAGGCCTGACTTGCCGACGATCAGTCTGCCGTTGCACCCACCGGGCACCTTCGATTTCAGCTGGGCCGACCTGCAACGCTGCTCGCCCATCCAGGATAACCCCACGCCGGCGGCCGATCAGTTGGCGACCATCATTTACACCTCCGGCACCACCGGCCTGCCCAAAGGCGTGATGCACAGTTTCGGCAATCTGGGTTTCGCCACCACCCGCGGTACGCAGCTGTTTGGCCTCAACGAGTCGGACCGATTGCTGTCCTATTTGCCGCTGTGCCACGTGGCCGAGCGGATGTTCGTCGAACTGGCCTCGATTTACACCGGGCAGACGGTGTTCTTTGCCGAGAGCCTCGACACCTTCCTGACCGATTTAAAGCGCGCCCGGCCTACTGCCTTGTTCGGTGTGCCGCGAATCTGGACCAAATTCCAGATGGGCGTGTACAGCAAGATCCCGCAAAAGCGCCTGGATTTTCTGCTAGGCCTGCCCTTTATCGGCAAACGGGTCGGGCATAAAGTCCTGGCCGGGTTGGGGCTAGATGCATTGCGCGTCGCCTTGTCCGGCGCTGCGCCTGTGCCACAAACCTTGCTGCTGTGGTACCGCAAACTGGGGCTGGACGTGCTGGAGGTCTACGGCATGACCGAGAGCTGCGGCTATTCGCACATTTGCCGCCTCGGCGAGAACAAGCCCGGCTGGATCGGCAAACCATGCCCTGAGGTGGAAGTGCGGATCGCGGAATCGGGCGAGGTCATGGTGCGCAGCGGCGCGACCATGCTCGGCTACTTCAAGGAACCACAGAAAACTGCCGAAACCATCACCGAGGACGGCTTCCTGCGCACCGGCGACAAGGGCGAGCAAGACGCCGAAGGCAACCTGCGCCTGACCGGGCGCCTGAAAGAAATCTTCAAGACCAGCAAGGGCAAATACGTCGCGCCGGCACCGATCGAAAATCGCTTGGCGGTGCATTCGCGGATTGAACAAGTGTGCGTGGTCGGTGATGGTTTGAGTGCACCGCTGGGGCTGTGTGTGCTGTCGGCGGTCGGGCAGCAGGACGCCACCGGCACGGCGAGGGCGGGGCTGCATTCAAGCCTGGAAAAACTCCTGGATGAGGTCAATGGCGTCCTCGACAAACACGAGCGTTTGCGGCGCCTGGTGGTGGTCAAGGACAGCTGGGCCGTGGAAAACGGCTTCCTGACGCCGACCCTGAAGATCAAGCGCAACGTGATCGAAGCAGCTTACGGCGACCGCTTCGAAGAATGGAGCGAGCGTAGCGAGGCGGTGCTGTGGCAGGATTGAGCCACGAACAAAACCACCATAGGAAAGCAGCGATGAGTCTGTGGCGAACCACTCCCAACATCGAGCAGTTGAACGCGATCCAGAAAAACACCATCGGCGAAGTGCTGGATATTCGCTTCGAAGCGTTTGACGAAGGCTCACTGACCGCGAGCATGGTTATTGACCATCGCACTCACCAGCCTTACGGCCTGCTGCATGGCGGCGCCTCGGTGGTGCTGGCCGAATCGGTCGGTTCGATGGCCAGCTACCTGTGCATCGACGCCAGCAAGTTTTACTGCGTAGGCCTGGAAGTCAACGCCAACCATTTGCGCGGCCTGCGCAGTGGCCGGGTGACCGCTGTGGCCACGCCGATCCACATTGGCCGTACGACACACGTCTGGGATATCCGCTTGACCAGCGACGAAGGCAAGGCCAGTTGCGTGTCGCGCCTGACCATGGCGGTCGTGCCGCTGGGCGAGAACCCACCAGCGCGCTAAACAATGGCTGCATCCGCCCCGTGTAGCAGCTGTCGAGCCCCGGCGAGGCTGCGTCCGGCTGCGAAGCAGTCGTGGAATCTACCCACGCAGTGTTTCAGGGTGACCGCGGACGCAGCCTCGCCAAGGCTCGACAGCTGCTACAGGGCTTTGCATCAGCGTTTCAGGCATCGTCCTGACCGGACTGTCATCATTCCTGTCACTTACAGTCATTGCTGTCAGCCGTCGTCTTACGGACAATCAACGCCTGTTCTCGCTCATGGATTTGCCGGTATGTCGCAACAGATATTTTTCGCCCACGCCAATGGCTTTCCTTCCGGGACCTACGGCAAGTTGTTCGCGGCGCTGGCGCCCGAGTATCAGGTGACGCATCTGGAACAGCACGCTCATGACCCGCGTTTTCCCGCGGACGACAATTGGTACAACCTGGTGGACGAACTGATCCATCACCTCAAGCAGCAAGCGGAACCGGTGTGGGGTGTCGGACATTCCTTTGGTGGTGTGCTGCACTTGCACGCGGCGCTGCGTTGCCCCGAGTTGTATCGCGGCGTGGTGATGCTCGATTCACCGGTGCTGACCCGCACCGATCAATGGGTCATTCGCGCCGCCAAGCGTTTCGGCTTCATCGACCGCTTGACCCCGGCCGGCCGCACCCTGGGGCGTCGGGAAGAATTCGCCGACCTCGAAAGCGCCCGTAGCTATTTCTCGGGCAAGACCCTGTTCCGCAGTTTTGACCCGGAATGCTTTGATGCCTACCTGCAACACGGTTTGCACAAGGTCGGTGACAAACTGCGCCTGCGCTTCGACCCCGCCACGGAAATCAGCATCTACCGTGGCGTGCCCCACACCAGCCCCGGTCGCACGCGTCAGCTGCAAGTGCCGCTGGCGGTGGTGCGCGGGCACAAGAGCCGCGTGGTGATGCGTCATCATGCCAGCGCTGTCGGGCGCATGCCGCAGGGTGAATCCCTGACCCTGCCCGGCGGTCACATGTTTCCTCTCGAACGCCCACACGACACGGCCACACTGCTGAAAACCCTGTTCAGCCGATGGGACGGTCGCAGCCAAAAGGATTGCGCATGAGCAATGCCGTCGAAGAAGTCCGTCTGAGCCTGCCGCACATCGAACTGGCGGCGCACTTGTTCGGTCCTGAAGACGGCTTGCCGGTAATTGCGCTGCATGGCTGGCTGGACAATGCCAACAGCTTTGCCCGTCTGGCGCCCAAGCTCAAAGGCCTGCGCATCATCGCCCTGGACATGGCCGGTCACGGTCATTCCGGGCATCGCCCGCCCGGTGCCGGTTACGCGATGTGGGATTACGCCCATGACGTGTTGCAAGTCGCCGAGCAACTGGGCCTCAAGCGATTTGCACTGATGGGGCACTCCATGGGCGCCATCGCGTCCTTGATCATTGCCGGGTCGATGCCGGAGCGCGTCACTCACCTGGCCTTGATCGACGGCATCATTCCTCCTACAGACAAAGGCGAAAATGCGGCCGAGCGCATGGGCATGGCCCTGCAAGCGCAGCTGGATCTGCGGGACAAACAAAAGCCGGTCTACAACACCCTCGACCGCGCCATCGAAGCACGCATGAAGGGCTTGGTGGCGGTCAGTCGCGAAGCCGCCGAGCTGTTGGCCCAGCGCGGCTTGATGCCCGTACCGGGCGGCTACACCTGGCGCACCGACAACCGCCTGACGCTGCCCTCGCCGCTGCGCCTGACCACCGAGCAGGCCATGGCGTTTGTCCAGCGGATCAGTTGTCCGGCCAAACTGGTGGTCGCGGCCGACGGCATGCTCGCCAAACATTCCGAGTTGCTGGAGCGTCTACCCTTTAGCCGTGAACAGCTGCCAGGCGGTCATCATTTGCACCTGAATGACGAAACCGGCGCCGACCTTGTCGCAGACTGTTTCAATCGGTTCTTCGCCGTTCCTTGACTTGCGCCGGGCAACTGTCGAGGCTGGGCGGGTTGAAATGGGAGACAACCATGATAGATCGCTATACCGCTGCGACCCCGGATGGCCACAAGGTCTCTATCGTGCTCGAGGAACCCGGCCTGCATGCGCCGGGTTTCGACAAAAAGGAACGGAAGTCAAAAGGGGCTCAGGCCATGCTGATCCGATGAGCCTGTCCATGCGTTCACTCAGTCTGCTGTTGCTGTGCTGTTTCAGTCCCTTATCGTTTGCCGCTGATGTCCCGGGCAGTCAGGACTTGCCGATCCTGCCGCGCATGGAAGATGCGCAGATCGTTGATTATCGTCCGGCCGTCGAGCTTGAACGGATCTACCCCTTGGGTTCGATCCGCAAGATCAGCGGCCAGTTGCGCTTTGACGGTCAGGTCACGGCACGCGGGCAAACCACTTCGGTCACCTACGAGTTGCCGCCTGAGCATTCTTCCACCGAAGCCTTTACTGCTGCGCGCGAAGCCTTGCAAAAGCAGGGCGCCGAGTTGCTGTTCTGGTGCCAGGCCCGCGATTGCGGCGAAAGCAGCCTGTGGGCCAACGAAGTCTTTGGCAATGCCAAGCTCTACGGTGCCGACGATCAACAGGCGTATTTGCTGCTGAGACTGGCGGCACCGCAGGACAATTCGCTGGTGGCGCTATACAGCATCACTCGCGGCAACCGCAAAGCCTACCTGCATGTCGAGCAATTCGACGCAGCCGCGCCGTTGGGCGACTTGTTGCCGACGTCGGCCACTCTGCTGCGTCAGCTTAAAAGCACCGGTGAACTCGATTTTCCAAAACTGAATGCTGATCCCGACGACACATGGCTGCGTCTGATTTCACGCGGACTGAACCTGGACACTACCTTGCGTGTCAGTGTTTCCGGTGCCAAGGCTGAGGCATGGCGTCAGGCATTGATTACTCAGGGCGTGCGTGCGGCGCGACTCGAAACCGGTACCGTCGAAGGCTCTGGCCTGCACATCGAACTGTTGCGATAAGCTGCACAGGCGAATGCGCACGGCGCATTCGTCTACCCTTTGTTGACTGATTTTTTCGAGACTTTACATGCCCAATAATGATCGGCTGTTGGTGCAGATTCTGCTCCTGGTGCTGTTTGGCGCGAGCTTCTGGGTGATGGCGCCGTTCTGGTCGGCGCTGTTCTGGGGCGCGGTGCTGGCGTTTGCCAGTTGGCCGCTGATGCGTTTGTTGACCCGTTGGCTCAATGGCCGCGAATCCCTGGCGGCAGCGCTGCTGACCCTCGGCTGGATGTTGCTGGTGGCGGTGCCGCTGGTCTGGCTGGGGTTCAACCTGGCTGACCACGTGCGTGACGCCACTGTGTTTATCAAGGATGTGCAGGTCGAAGGCCTGCCAGAAGCTCCGGCCTGGTTGAACGGTGTTCCCCTGGTGGGCGCACGGCTGGTGGTGATCTGGAACAGCATCGATCAGCAGGGCGCGGCGATGATGGTGGCGCTCAAGCCTTATCTGGGGCAAGTAGGTAACTGGCTGCTGGCGCGCAGTGCGCAGATCGGCGGCGGGATTCTCGAGCTGACGCTGAGCATCGTGTTTGTGTTCTTTTTCTACCGCGACGGCCCGCGTCTGGCGACCTTTGTTCATGGGTTACTGGAACGTCTGATCGGTCAGCGCGCCGGGTATTACATCGATCTGGTGGCGGGCACGGTGCAGCGGGTGGTCAACGGCGTGATCGGTACGGCAGCGGCGCAGGCCGTGCTGGCACTGATCGGGTTCCTGATTGCCGGGGTGCCGGGCGCCTTGGTGCTGGGCATCGTGACCTTCTTGCTCAGCCTGATTCCGATGGGACCGCCGCTGGTGTGGATTCCGGCCACGGCGTGGCTGGCCTGGAAAGGCGAGTACGGGATGGCGGTGTTCCTCGGGATCTGGGGCACGTTCATCATCAGCGGCGTCGACAACGTGCTCAAGCCGTACCTGATCAGCCGGGGCGGGAATCTGCCGTTGGTGATTGTGCTGCTAGGGGTGTTTGGCGGGTTGATTGCGTTTGGCTTTATCGGGCTGTTTATCGGGCCGACGTTGTTGGCGGTGGCTTACAGCTTGCTGACGGACTGGAGCAAGAGTCAGGCGCGGGTAGAAGATCGCCGGCCTTAAAGTTTTGTATTGAGGCTTAAGGCCCCATCGCGAGCAGGCTCGCTCCCACATTGGATCTGCGTCGTTCACAAATTCCCTGTGGGAGCGAGCCGGCTCGCGCAGCTTTGGATTTTCAGGTCGCGACGTTCAGGTACTTGCCCACCGTCGCCACGTTATCGAGCGAATACTGCTTGCTCAGATTGGCGATCATCTTGTGCAGCGCTTCGTTGACGTTGAACTGATCGGTGGAGCTGTCACTGGTCTTCTCACGACCCGCTTGCAAGGCTGCTTTCAATTCATCACTGCTGACACCGCCGCTGCTGTCACTGTCCAGTGCCTTGAGCAGTGCGGCGCTGGTGTCGGTGCTGGTCGATGAGGTGCTGTTGCCCGCTTGCAGCGCGCTGCTCAGTTCGGTGGCGGTCACGCTGCCATCGCTGTCGGTATCGAGCTGGCTGAACAGTTCCTCGCTGGACACCTGCTGCGGCGGTGGTGGCGGCGGGGCCAGGCTGGCGGCGAGTTCGTCCTTGCTGACGGTGCCGTCCTGGTTCTTGTCCAGGGCCGAGAAGATTTCCTTGCTGTCGGCACTGCTGCCGGCGCTGGTCAGGCCAGTGCTCAGTTCATCGCTGCTGATGGCGCCGTCACCGTCGGTATCCAGGGCGCTGATCATGGCATCGGCGAGTTCAGTGCTCGGTGGTTGATCATGTTGCGGTGGCGGCGGGGCCATCGCGGCCATTTCTTCGCTGCTCAGGTTGCCGCTGTTATCGCTGTCGAGGTCGGCGAAGTTTTTGCTCAGGCTGACCAACAGGCCATCGTCGGATTTTTGCGACAAGGCACTTTTCAGCTCGTCCTGATCCACCGCGCCGTCGCTGTTGGTGTCGAGCTTGGCCAGCAGTTCTTTCTGGAACTGCTGGCTGCGGGCGGTGTTGGTTGTGGTGCTGCTGGTGCTGATATAGCTCGTGTAGTTGCTGACGCTACCGATCATTGTGCTCACTCCCTGGAATGGAAAACCGGTGGGTACACCGGCTTATGCAGCCTCAAGGGGCAAGGTGTCGTGGGTATGTGAGGTTTGTACCGGCAAGTACACACAGGCTCAGGCGCGGGGTAGGTGAATGACGGCAGTCAAACCACCGCCCGGCGTTTCTTCCAGGCTCAATTGCCCGCCCAGGCGTTCCGCCGCTTCACGGGCGATGGTCATGCCCAGGCCGACACCGCCGGAGTTGCGGTTGCGCGAGCCCTCCAGCCGAAAGAACGGCTCAAACACCGCCTCTCGTTTATCCGCCGCAATGCCCGGCCCATGGTCAATCACCCGAATCACCAAAGTCTCTCGACTGTCTTCGAGTGTGATCAACGCCTGTCCCGCATAGCGCAGCGCGTTATCCAGCAGATTGTTGATGCACGAACGCAACGCCATCGGCTGGACTTGCAGCGGCGCGCAGTGACCGCTGGCCTGCACATCGGCGCCCTGGTCCTGGGCGTTTTCACACAAGGACTCCACCAGCGCCTGCACGTCCATCCATTGCCGGGCCTCGCTGGTGCGCTGTTCGTGCAAATACGTCAGGGTGGCGTCGAGCATGCTGATCATGTCGTCCAGATCCTGACGCATCTGACCTTGCAGCTTCTCGTCGTCGATCTGCTCCAGACGCAATTTGAGCCGCGACAGCGGCGTGCGCAGGTCGTGGGACACCGCGCCGAGCATCCGCGAGCGCTGCTGCACCTGTTCGATGATGCGTTTTTGCATCAAGTTGAAGGTGTAGGCCGCTTGCCGCGCTTCCCGTGGGCCCGACTCATCCAGTGGCGTGCTGTCGAGGTTTTCGCTCAAGCGCTCGGCGGCATCGCTCAGGCGCTGGATAGGCCGGCTCAGCAGTTTGGCGCCGTACCAGGCCGCAATGACCAGCGAGATCAATTGAAAGGTCAGCGGCACCAACGGCCCGCCAAACCATGGCCGAGGCGGGCGGTTCTCAAAGCGTGGGTCCATCGGTGGGCGCTTTGCGTCATCGCCTTGGGAAAACTCCGGCGGCGGTGGAGGAGGAGGGGGCGGGCCGTAATGGTGAAACCAGGCAAATGCCAACAGGTGCGCAAGGAAGATCGCCAGCAACAGCACGCCGAACAGGCGGCCGAACAGCGTATCGAAGCGCGCACGCATCAGCCGATGTCTCTGGCGTCGAACAGATAACCCTCGCCGCGAACGGTCTTGATCAACTGCGGGGCTTTGGGGTCATCACCGAGTTTCTGGCGCAGGCGCGAGACCAGCAGGTCGATGCTGCGATCAAAGGCTTCAATCGAACGGCCACGTGCAGCGTCCAGCAACTGCTCGCGACTGAGTACCCGGCGCGGGCGTTCGATAAACACCCAGAGCAGGCGGAATTCGGCGTTGGACAGCGGCACCACCAGGCCGTCGGCGGCGATCAACTGGCGCAACACGCTGTTCAGGCGCCAGTTGTCGAAGCGAATGTTCGCCCGCTGTTCGGTGCGATCATCGCGTACCCGACGCAGAATGGTCTGGATCCTCGCCACCAGTTCACGGGGTTCGAATGGTTTGGCCATGTAGTCGTCGGCGCCCAGTTCCAGGCCGATGATCCGGTCGGTCGGTTCGCAGCGGGCCGTGAGCATCAGGATCGGAATGTCCGACTCGGCACGCAGCCAGCGGCACAGCGACAAACCGTCTTCGCCCGGCAGCATCAGGTCCAGCACCACCACGTCGAAATGTTCGGCCTGCAGCGCCAGGCGCATCGCCGCGCCGTCGGTGACCCCGCTGGCGTGGATGTTGAACCGGGCGAGGTAGTCGATCATCAATTCGCGAATCGGGACGTCATCGTCGACGATCAGGGCGCGAATGCTCCAGCGTTTGTCATCGCCGGGCGCTTTTTGATCGTCGTTCAAAGGGGCTTGGGTGTTGTGCATGCGTGCGTTCATCTGCCAGAGAGGCTGCCAACCACAAAGATGGGCTGCGAGGTTGTGGCTTCAGCATAGGCGTCCGGCCCGGAGGCGGGAAGTGCTGTAAGGACGTGTTGCGGCTGCCGACGGTAGCGATGAAGGATGTTGTGAGCGTGTCATGAGTGTATCGGCCTCGACACAATTGGCCAAAGGACTAGTCTTGGCTGAGCACCGATGACGAATTACCGATCATCGGGTCCCGCAGCGCCGCTGGTTCCGCTACAATGCGCGCCGATTTCGTCCTGCCTGAGAGCCCGCACATGTCCGTCTGCCAGACTCCTATCATCGTCGCCCTGGATTTCCCCACCCGTGACGCCGCACTGAAGCTGGCCGACCAGTTGGACCCGAAGCTGTGCCGGGTAAAAGTCGGCAAGGAACTGTTCACCAGCTGCGCGTCGGAAATCGTCGGCACCTTGCGTGACAAGGGGTTCGAAGTGTTCCTGGACCTGAAATTCCACGACATCCCGAACACCACCGCCATGGCCGTCAAGGCCGCTGCGGAAATGGGCGTGTGGATGGTCAACGTCCACTGCTCCGGCGGTCTGCGCATGATGGCGGCCTGCCGTGAAGTGCTGGACCAGCGCACCGGGCCGAAACCGCTGCTGATCGGCGTGACCGTGCTGACCAGCATGGAACGTGAAGACCTGGCCGGTATCGGTCTGGACATCGAGCCGCAGGAACAAGTGTTGCGCCTGGCCGCGCTGGCAGAAAAAGCCGGGATGGACGGTCTGGTGTGCTCGGCGCTGGAAGCCCAGGCCTTGAAGTCGGCGCACCCGTCGCTGCAACTGGTGACCCCGGGCATTCGTCCGGCGGGCAGTGCGCAAGACGATCAACGCCGCATCCTGACCCCGCGCCAGGCACTGGACGCCGGTTCCGATTATCTGGTGATTGGCCGTCCGATCAGCCAGGCGGCTGATCCGGCCAAGGCGCTGGCCGCTGTGGTAGCCGAACTCGCCTGACCCAACACCGAAAATCAAATGTGGGAGCGGGCTTGCTCGCGAAGGCGGAGCGTCAGTCAATTTTGATGTCGACTGACGCACCGCCTTCGCGAGCAAGCCCGCTCCCACATTGGTTTTGTGGTTACTTCAAATGTTGGATCAGACCTTCAACACCAACTTCCCGAAATTCTCGCCGCTGAACAATTTCATCAGTGTCTCCGGGAATGTCTCCAGCCCGTCAACAATGTCTTCCTTGCTTTTGAGTTGCCCCTTGGCCATCCAGCCGGCCATTTCCTGCCCGGCGGCGGCGAACTGGGCGGCGTAGTCCATCACCACAAAACCTTCCATGCGCGCGCGGTTGACCAACAGCGCCAGGTAATTGGCCGGGCCCTTGACCGCTTCCTTGTTGTTGTACTGGCTGATCGCGCCGCAAATCACAACGCGTGCCTTCATGTTCAGTCGGCTCAGCACGGCGTCGAGAATGTCGCCGCCGACGTTATCGAAATACACGTCGACTCCTTTCGGGCATTCGCGTTTAAGACCGGCGATGACGTCCTCGTTCTTGTAGTCGATGGCACCGTCAAAACCCAATTCGTCGATCAGGAACTGACACTTGTCCGCGCCGCCGGCAATCCCGACCACGCGGCAGCCTTTGATCTTGGCGATCTGCCCGGCAATGCTGCCCACTGCGCCGGCTGCACCCGACAACACAACCGTGTCATCGGCCTTCGGCGCGCCCACATCGAGCAGGGCGAAGTAGGCCGTCATCCCGGTCATGCCCAGGGCGGACAAGTAGCGCGGCAAAGGCGCCAGTTTCGGATCAACCTTGTAGAAACCGCGCGGTTCGCCGAGGAAGTAATCCTGCACGCCAAGGGCGCCGTTGACGTAGTCCCCGACTGCAAACCCCGGGTTATTCGACGCAACGACTTTGCCTACGCCCAAGGCGCGCATCACTTCGCCCAGGCCGACCGGCGGAATGTAGGACTTGCCCTCGTTCATCCAGCCGCGCATGGCCGGGTCCAGGGACAGGTATTCGTTTTTCACCAGAATCTGACCTGCCGCCGGCTCGCCGACCGGTACTTCCTGATAGGTAAAAGTCTCGCGGGTCGCGGGACCCACCGGACGTTTGGCGAGCAGGAACTGGCGATTGGTCTGGGTAGTCATGTCAGGCACTCAAGATGAATGAAGCCTTGTTGATAGCCCTTCAGGCTCGATGCCGCAAGTTTGGCTGATGCGGCGAATGCATATCGATCCAGTGCAGTGATAGTTGGCACGGTCGTTCTATCACTGCCACGCATGGGCGCCCAACCGGCCACCTGATAGTGCTGCCGTGGCGCAGCCCTCTGTGGCTAGACTGAAATTACGTATTCCCCCCGTACTCGAGGACATAACAATGAGCATGACGTTTTCCGGTCAGGTCGCCGTGGTGACCGGCGCTGCCAACGGTATTGGCCGTGCGACGGCCCAGGCATTCGCTGCCGAAGGGTTGAAAGTGGTGGTGGCCGACATGGACACCGCCGGCGGTGAAGGCACCGTGGCGCTGATTCGTACGTTAGGCGGCGAAGCGACCTTCGTGCGTTGCAACGTCACGCTGGAAAGCGATGTAAAAAATCTGATGGACGAAGTGGTGAACACCTACGGCCGCCTCGACTATGCCTTCAACAACGCCGGTATCGAGATCGAAAAAGGCAAACTCGCCGACGGCACGCTGGATGAGTTCGACGCGATCATGGGCGTCAACGTCAAAGGCGTCTGGCTGTGCATGAAGTATCAATTGCCCTTGTTGCTGGCCCAGGGCGGCGGGGCGATCGTCAACACCGCTTCGGTGGCGGGCCTGGGGGCTGCGCCGAAGATGAGCATTTATGCAGCGTCCAAACACGCGGTGATCGGCCTGACCAAGTCGGCGGCCATCGAATATGCCAAGAAAAAGATTCGCGTGAACGCGGTATGCCCGGCGGTGATCGACACCGACATGTTCCGCCGTGCCTATGAAGCAGACCCGAAGAAGGGCGAGTTTGCCAACGCCATGCACCCGGTGGGTCGCATCGGCAAAGTGGAGGAGATCGCCAGCGCGGTGTTGTACCTGTGCAGCGACGGTGCGGCGTTCACCACCGGTCATTCGCTGGCCGTGGATGGTGGCGTTACCGCGTTTTGAAGTCAGTCGCCGCGATGTAGGAAAAAGCCCGCACCTTCGCGGGCATTTTTACAGTTCCGGGACGGGGCTGATCAATGTGTTTCAAAGGGTTAGAACCGAAGGTTTTGGCGGCGTTGTCGCACATCCTCTCCAGCGCTCCTGTGATTAACTGTTTCCCGCAAAACGGACAGGAGTTTGCTTGCTCATGGAATTGAGAATCGATCGACAGGCATTGGTGCCGGTCGTGCAGCAAATCGTCGACGCGTTGGCTGGCTGGCTCCGTCAGGAAGGGGTGCTGCCGGGGACGCGCTTGCCTTCAGCGCGGCAAATTGCACGGGTCAATCTGCTCAGTCAATCCAGTGTCGTCGAAGCCTGTGAGCGCTTGGTGGCGCAAGGCATGCTGGCGCCGCGTCAGGGCACCGGTTTCATGGTTGCCCATCCTGCGCAGGGGGCTGGGCGGCGACAGGGTTGCCCTTGGTTCGAAGGGGCTGACGTAACGCACAAGGGTGTGCCCGGCGAACTCCAGCTGGGCTGTGGCAGCCTGCCCGAAAGCTGGCGTGAAACCGACGATTTGAGCTACGCCATTCGCCAGGTGAGCCGCACTGACATGGCCGGTTTGTTCAGCTACAGCACACCCCTGGGGTTGCCTGCCTTGCGTGAGCAGATCCTGAAGCGTCTCCAGCCACTCGACATCGAAGTGGATGAGCGACGGATACTGACCACCACCGGGGCGACCCACGGGCTTGATCTGATCGTGCGCACGTTGCTCAGGCCGGGGGATTGCGTGGTGGTGGAAAGTCCGGGGTATTCGTTGTTGTTCGACCTGCTCAGGCTCAACGGCGTGACGATGATCGAGGTGCCGCGTACCCCGCGCGGGCCTGATACGCAGGCGCTGGAAGCGTTGCTGCTGAAGCACAGGCCCCGTGCGCTGTTTATCAATAGCTTCTACCACAACCCGACCGGCAGCAGCCTGGCACCCGCCGTGGCGCAGCAGGTGCTGCAACTGACCCGAGACCACGGTGTGCTGGTCATCGAAGATGACGTCTTTGCCGATTTGCACCGCGGCCCCGGCACTCGCCTCGCGGCGCTGGGGATCGACGACAATGTCATCTACGTCGGTAGCTACTCCAAAACCCTCAGCAGTTCATTGCGCGTCGGCTTTGTCGTCGCCAGTGTCGCGGTTGTTTCGCGACTGGCCGAGGTCAAGATGACCAGCAGCATGGGCGCCTCAAGGTTCTGCGAATCGGTACTGGCTTGCCTCCTGGCCAGCGGCGCGTATCGCAAATTGGTCCAGCGCCAGCGCCAGCGATTGAACACCGACAGAGAGGCCGCCTTGCAAATACTCGAAGATGCCGATTGGGAAGTTTTCGGCAAACCGGCGGGCGGGCTGTTCATCTGGGCGCGATCCCGAATGTCCGACTACGCTCAGGTGCGCACGCAAGCCCGCCGCTTCGGCGTGTTGTTGTCTTCTGCCACGGCATTCAATCCTCGCGGTGAGGCCACGGACTGGCAGCGCATCAACGTGGCGTGCGCCTGTGATCCACGCGCCCGGGCATTTTTTCAGGCCACCACTCTGAATCGACCTCAAGCGTTCTGAAAACGACGCAGGCGTAGCTTTTTGCCATTATTCCGACGCCAGAGACTTGTGCTGGCACAGGCCCGTTGCGAATCTGCGTCAACAGACTATGTCAGGGGACTAAGTGCAATGATTTCGGCCGTGCAAGGACGTTTTGCCAACCTCGGTATGGCAAAAAAAATGGGTGTCGGGTTTGTCCTGGTGCTGCTGCTGACCGCATTGGTGGCAGCCATCGGCGTATGGTCCCTGCAAACCATCAGTCATCGCTTCGATGGGCTCAAGCAGATGTCGTCGCTCAATAGCGGTTTGCTCAAGGTGCGTCTGCTTGAGCAGGAGTACGCCTTGCACGGCAACCCGAAAACCGCCGATGCCCTGCACGAGGGCGTTGATGGCCTGATCGCTCTGGCGACCCAGCTCAAGGCAGCATCCGCGGCTAACGTGCCGGTGATGAATGACGTCGAGCAGTCGCTGGGTGCCTATCGCAAGGCGTTCGATGAATTTGTCTCGCTGAGTCAGGCCAAGGACCTGGCACTGGAAATGGCCAGTTGGTCGGTGTCCAGCGTGGCCAATAACCTTGATGTGCTGCAAGCCGGCCTGGCTGATGACGGCGCCTACACCTTGAAGCAATCCGAGGGTAAGGATGGCGGGCAATTCCTCGAGCAGGCCAGTCAGGTCAGCCAGGTCTCGCGGTTGATGTTGCAGGCCATGAATGAGGCGCGCGTGCGTCTGGACCAGAGCCGCAAGGGCGACGACAGCGCGGGCCAGGGCAAGATCGAGCAGGCGGACCAGGCGTTGACCCAGGCCGAACAGCTGAAAACCACGGTCAAGGATGAGGGCTATCAGACGGTCCTCAATGAAGTGAGCGGCCACATCGGCAGTTTCAGCGAAAAACTGACGGAGTACACCGGTCTGTTGGTGCAGGAGAAAACCGTCTACGAACAACTGCATCAGCGCGCTGCGCAAGTGGTCGAGCGGGTGGATCAGGCCTATGTCGCCGAAGACCAGTCGATGCAGGCCGAACTGAAAAAGAACTCGCTGCTGATCATCGGCTCCTCAGCCCTGGCGTTGCTGGTCGGGCTGGTGGCGGCGTGGGTGATTACCCGGTTGATTGTGGCACCGCTGCGCAGTGTGATTCAGGTTGCCCAGCAGATTGCCGCGGGTGATTTGAGTGCGACGGTCGAGGTGACCCGCCGTGATGAAATCGGCCAATTGATGCAGGCGATGCAGCAGATGGGTGACGGGCTCAGCAGCATCGTCAGTGGCTTGCAGGCCGGTATCGAGCAACTGGCCAGTTCAGCACACTCGCTGTCGGCGGTGACCGAGCAGACCAACCTGGAAGTCAGCAGCCAGAAAGAAGAAACCGAGCAGGTCGCCACGGCGATGAACCAGATGACCGCGACGGTGCACGACGTTGCACGCAATGCCGAAGAGGCGGCCCAGGCCGCACAGACCGCGGATGGCAAGGTTGAAAGCGGTCAGCAAGTGGTGCGCCAGAGCATGGCGCGCATCGAGCAACTGGCGGATTCGGCGACGTCGGCCAGTTCCAGCATCGAAAGCCTCAGCGCAGAGATCCAGAACATCGGCACGGTGCTCAGCGTGATTAAAAGTGTCGCCGAGCAGACCAACCTGTTGGCGCTCAACGCGGCGATCGAAGCCGCGCGGGCAGGCGAGCAGGGCAGGGGTTTTGCCGTGGTGGCCGATGAGGTCCGGGCGCTGGCCAAGCGTACTCAGCAATCGACCGAGGAGATCGAACGACTGGTCAGTGCCTTGCGCTCGGCCGCTCAGTCGTCGGTGCAGCAGATTCAGAACAGCGGCGAACTGGTGAAACTGGCGGTCAGCGATGCATTGCAGACCGAGAGTGCGCTGGGGAGTATTGCGGCAGCGGTGTCGTTGATTCAGCAGATGAACCAGCAAATTGCCGCGGCAGCCGAGGAGCAGAGTTCGGTGGCCGAGGAAATCAATCGCAGTGTCACGAGCATTCGCGCGAGCGCGGATCAGTCATCGCTGGCGATGCAGGGCAACGCGGCGTCCAGCATTGAGCTGGCTCAGCTCGGGCTTGAGCTGAAAGGGATGGTGGGGCACTTCCGGCTCTGAAGAGCCCACCCAACTCAACCCAAAAAAAAGCCACCTTCTCAGGTGGCTTTTCTGTTTTCGCTGATCAGTCGTAGATCACTCTCTTTTTCCAGTCGGCATCGGCGTCGACTTGTTTGAGGCCTACGTTCAACTGGTTTGCCTCGCCCTCAACGGCAGCGATGTTGTCCATCACCATGGCGTTGGCGCGGGCCAGGAGTTTCTCCAGGTATTCCAGCTGCTCGGAGTAGACCTGCGGCTCCTGCTGTTTGCGCAGGTACTGCACGCCCCGTTCGAACGCCAGACGCGCCTGGCCCGGCTGGTTCTGTTGCAAGCAATGCTGGCCAAGGTTGTTGAAGAATTCGATGTGCAGCAGCACCAGGATATGGCGGACTTCGCGGATCCAGCGCTTGGCTTCGTTGGTCGGCAGGAAACCATCCTGGGCAGCACGGGTGATCTGGCCATGCAGGGCTTCCAGCAGGAAACGTACGTCCTTGGCCTTGGCTTCGGTCTGGATCGGTGCCGGCGGGTTGTTGACCGGGATCGACTCACCTTGGGCGGCAAGGGCCTCCAGTTCGGTGATCCGCGCCCTGAGGTTGGCGCTGGTCTTTTCCAGGTTGAGCAGGCGCTGGCAGACGTTGAGCTCCAAGCGGGTCAACAGCAGCTTGAGCGCCGGTGTCATCAACTGGCCGGGAAAGGTTTCGGTGATCTCGCCGCAGCGACGCAGGCGGTCGTTGAGCTCAACCTTGGTGCGGGCCCTTTCCAGCTTGTTGTTTTCCACCACATGGTTCATGTAGCCAATGGCGATCAATAGTGCGATCCCGGCTACAACTAGCAGGGTGATCATGAGTGGTGTCACCGGTAAGACCTCTTTATAGGGTTTGCGTTCGAGTGTAGTGGCTTGCCATTGGGGCGCATAGGCCGCTCGACGACTTGAATCAGCTATGGCCATAAATGTATCGGCCGTTGCTCTGCTTGTATAAATGGTGGCGAAGATATTTCAGATTGCCATCATCTTGATGGCGTGGACTATAACGTCTTGAAGGAGGCCGGAATATAGGCGTGGGGCCCCAGTCTGCGGAAAAGCCCGAAACGCGTCTGAAAGCAGGGCGAAGTCATTGATTTAAATAAATTTATATCTGGGGGTTGACGACCCCTCAATCCATCCATAGAATGCGCGCCACTTACAGCGTAAAGCACACAGCGAAACGAGGTAGGGAGTGAATGTTGTACGTGTGTCCCCTTCGTCTAGTGGCCTAGGACACCGCCCTTTCACGGCGGTAACAGGGGTTCGAGTCCCCTAGGGGACGCCAATGCGGGAATAGCTCAGTTGGTAGAGCACGACCTTGCCAAGGTCGGGGTCGCGAGTTCGAGTCTCGTTTCCCGCTCCATTTTTAAGCAGCGTTGCTTTCGGGCGGCGTTGAGTGAAACCAGAACCGATATCTTCGGATACGGATTTGGGCACTGAAATACACACCATGTGTTTCAGTTAGCGTGTCCCCTTCGTCTAGTGGCCTAGGACACCGCCCTTTCACGGCGGTAACAGGGGTTCGAGTCCCCTAGGGGACGCCATTTGCGGGAATAGCTCAGTTGGTAGAGCACGACCTTGCCAAGGTCGGGGTCGCGAGTTCGAGTCTCGTTTCCCGCTCCATATTTAACGAAAACGCCGCTCAGCAATGAGCGGCGTTTTTGTTTGTGCGTTTTTTATGGCGCAACAAAAAAGGACCTTCGGGTCCTTTTTTGTTAGGCCCCGCCGCATGGCGGGGCCGGCAAGCGATCAGAGCTTCGGCAACTGCCCGATGCGCCCCATCATTTCGGTCACGATCTGCAGGTCCAGCAGAAACTGGTCAACCGTCTTGAACTCGTTATCCGTGTGGCCGGTGTACTTCACTTCCGGCCGGGCCAGGCCAAATTGCACGCCATTGGGCAGTTCATGCACCGAGGTGGCGCCGGCAGAGGTGCCGTACTTGTTTTCCATGCCCAGGTTTTCGCTGGCCACGGCCAACAGTGCCTTGACCCATTCGCCTTCAGGGTTGCGGTACATCGGCTCAGCGATCGAGTAGTCGAACGTTGCCGCTACGTGGCTCTTCTTGCTCCAGGCGCCAATTTTTTCGGCGATTTCGGCCTTCAGCGCTTCCGGGGACTTGCCCTTCGGCACGCGCAGATTGACCGCCAGCTTGAAGGTTTTGTCGTCCATCCCGACAAACGTCAGGGATGTGGTCAGCGGGCCCATAAAGTCATCGGCAAAACCGACACCCAATTTCCCGCCCAGGTAATCCAGACCCCAGTTGTCGGCGGCGTAGCGGGCAGCGTCGGTGATGTGGTTGTGCTTGAGTGCGATTTTTCCGTCGAGGCTGTTGATGAAGTCCAGCATTCTCGCTACCGGGTTAACGCCAGACTCGGGCTCGGAGGAGTGGGCGGAAACGCCGGTCACCGTGAGCTTGACATCTTTGTCGACGACTTTGGCAGTCACCTCGAAGTTTCCACCGTTGCGCTTGGCGTACTCGCTACCGGCCTTTTGCAGGCTGGCGGCCAGTTCGGCAGGTTTGTCAGTCACTAATGTGGCGACCGAAGCCGACGGAATCTGGTTGGTGGCCAAGCCGCCGGTCATAGAGGTGATTTCCGCGCCCTGGCCCTCGCCGTTACGCCGGGCAAAGCTGGCCATCACCGTGCCGTAGCCTTTTTCGGCGATGACCACCGGGTAGCCACCATCCAGCGCCAGGTTGTAGTTGGGCGTCGGGTTGTGTTCGAAGTAATAGGGGATGGCGTCGCCGGTGGTTTCTTCGGTGGTGTCGACCAGCAGCTTGAAGTTCCTCGCCAGCGGCAGCTTCTCTTCCTTGATGACTTTCATGGCGTAGAGCGCCACGACGATACCGTTCTTGTCGTCCTCGGTGCCGCGGCCATACATGCGGTCGCCGATCAGGGTGACCTTGAACGGATCCAGGCGGGTGCCGTCTTTCAGGACCCAGTTCTCCGGCGTCACCGGCACCACGTCGGCGTGCGCGTGAATGCCCACCACTTCATCACCGCTGCCCTCGAGGGAGATTTCATAGACGCGGTTGTCGATGTTGCGGAAATTCAGGTTGAAGGACTGGGCAAGGTTTTTGATTTTGTCGGCGATCTTGATGAATTCGGGATTGTCGTGCTGAGCAACGCCCTCCACCTGGAAGGTCGGGATTGCTACCAGCTCACGCAAGGTCTCGGTGGCCGCCGCGCCGTATTTCACCCGTGCGTAGAGGCCCAGCAGACGATGGATCTCGTTCTGCTGTTCAGGGGTCAGCGTCTTGTTGTCCTGGAAAGCGCTGATGGCCGGGCCGAGGTCGGCGGTTTTGGCCAGGTCACTCTTGGCCACGCCTGCCAGGAACTGCCTGAAATCCATGGCTGAGGCGTCGCTGAAATTCTTGAGAATGGTCGCGCTCTGTTGCGGTGTAATGTTGGTTTGCGCGGCGACGGCAAACGACGAAAGGCTGGCCAGAATCAGGGTCGACGCAGCCAGGTGCTTGAATGAAAAGTCCATTGCTTGGGGCATTCCTTTGCAGGCAGTTTGTGGGAAGTGTCTGATCGATTGGTCAGAAACATTTCCAACCTAACACCACGTAGGCGTGAAAGGGGAGTCCCTGACGTGGGATCTGTCGCACAGAAACGCAAAAGCGACGCAGATATGAAAAAGGCCCGCGAGTGAGACTCGGCGGGCCTTTTACGTGGGCGCAGGTTTTACATCGACAGAATCAGGCGACCGGCAAACAGGATCAGAATCACCCCCATCGTCCGTTCAAACCAATGCCCCATGCGCATGAACAGCATGCGCACCCGGGCGCTGGAAAAGAACAGCGCGACGATCACAAACCACAACGCATTCACAAAACACATCCAGACCCCATACAGCGCCTGGATCTTCAGCGGTGTCGTGGCACTGATAATGGTGGTGAAAATCGCCAGGAAAAACAGCGTCGCCTTGGGGTTGGTCGCGTTGGTCAGAAACCCGGTGGTGAACGCCTTCAACAGCGTTTGTTCGACGACAGGCTCGTCCGCGACTTTATCGCCCTCAAGCGCGGACTTGGGTTTGCTGCGCAACAGGCTGATCCCGAGGTACAAAATGTAGGCGCCGCCCACGACCTTGGCCACGGTCAACAACCACGGCGTGGTATGCATCAGCGCGCCGACCCCGAGCAGGGTGTAAAGCACGTGCACGGAAATCCCCGCGCCGATGCCCAGCGCCGTGCAGATGCCCACCAATCGGCCGAAACGCACGCTCTGGCGGATGGTCACGGCAAAGTCCGGCCCGGGTGCGACCACGGCCAGGAAGTGAATGGTTGCCAGCGCCAGAAACTCGCCCAGGTAATTCGAAAGCATCTCAACTCCAGAAGGTAAGGGGTGAAGCATTGCCGCGGTAGCCGACAAAGAACGAAAGGCTCAATCGCGGATCCGCCACGCCCGGTGTCACCGAGTGCATGCAGCGCGAATTGAACATGATGAAATCGCCCGGCTCGGGGCGTATCTCCAAGGTCGGAGGGCCGAGCAGGGCCGGGTCGATGCCGTAGCTGTCGCCGCGCATTTCGTCGAACTGGTCCGGAGAAATGTCGTCGTCCCACATCTGCAACGTGCCGCCCTCGGTCGGCATGTTCAGGTACACGTTGCAGGCGAACTGCGCTTCCAGGCTTCTGGCCTGGTAACTGTCCGGGGCGTCCTTGGCGAAAATGTCGTGGTGGGCGAGGAAGCACACCCCCGGTTTCACCACCCGGGACAGGCCGACATACATCTTGCGACCGTAGAGGTTTTCCAGGTGCGCGCCTGCCGGCCAGGATTCGTCGAGCATGCAGCGCAGGGTGTCGACCGGGGACGAGTAGGGCGCGCAACGGTTACGCAATTCCGCAATGTTGCGGGTGGCGCGTTCGAAGTAGTCCTCGATCAGCAGCGGCTGGTTTTCCGCTTCATAAAACGCCATGCCGATGCGGCCGATGCTCGGCGCATTGATATAGCCTTCGAAACCGGGGGCGAGGATCTTGTCGCCAATCTGAATCGCCAGCGGCTGGGGCAACAGGCCTTTGACGCGGATGGCGAGGACTTCTTCATTGGCCAGTTTTTTTATGCACGTCTCATCGAGACGCTCGACGTCAAGCATCATGTCTTAGGTCCATCTATCAGATAGTCAACAGAACCCGCGAGCGCAGGCTCCCCGGCGTCAGGCGATGACCGTGCCGCCATCGCCCAAATGCTCAATCCACGGTGTAGTGGACTGACAGCGTTCCCTTCTTCAATGAAAGGGAGGCGATCGTGACCGTGCCCAATTCCTTCAGGCTACGTACATGGGTGCCGCCGCAACCGTAGGCGGGCAGTGCACCGAAGCCTATTTCCCGGGCGCCTTCGCGCAATGACGTCAGGCGCGGAAAATCCTCGGCGATCCACTGTTCAATGCCTAGTTGAACGGTTTGGGCATCGACGTCCTGTGCGCTTTCCAGCGCTTTGAACTGCACCCGCCCTTCGCCCGGCCAGTGATGCGCCTTGATCGGCATCCAGCCCTTGGCCTGGACGAAGTGGCCGATCAGATGCCCGGCCGAATGCATGCGCGTATTGAACTGGCGTCGCTCGCCGTCCACGCGAATCTGGGTCATGCCGGATTTTACCGGTTGGTCGACAAAATGAATGATCCGCTCAGGATCCTGGATGACCCGCAGTACCTGGCTATCGCCAATGGAGCCTGTATCAAAGGGCTGTCCGCCACCCTGGGGATGGAACAGCGTGGCGCGCAGCACTACCGCAAATTCGTTCTCATGGGGCGTGCAATCCAGGACTTCCACATTGGCCTTGAGGTCATCACTATGGAAAAAGAGGCGAAGCGTCATATTCCATGCCCTTATTAAAGTTTCTGTTTTTATTATATGAAGCGTGGAATTGCGTGATAATCCGTTCAAACATCAAAGGACTGTTGCGCTGTGAGCATAAATCTTCCACTGCCGCTGCTTGGGGAAATGGCGATTTTCGTCAAGGTTGTCGAGACCGGCAGCTTTTCCGAGGCGGCCCGCCAACTGGGTTCTTCACCTTCGGCGGTCAGTCGCAGTATTTCGCGGCTGGAGAAGGCGCTGGCCACGCGCTTGCTGCAACGAACCACACGCAAATTGCGCTTGAGCGACGGTGGCGAAGAAGTGTTCAAGCGTTGCCAGGACATGGTCAGCGCGGCCAAATCGGTGATGGAAATCAGCGGGCAGTTCACCCATGAAGCCGAAGGGCTGGTGCGGGTCAGTGTGCCCAAGGCCGTGGGGCGATTTGTGATTCACCCGCATATGCCGGAATTTCTGCGGCGTTATCCCAAAGTTGACGTGGAGTTGTTGCTTGAGGATCGGCAGGTGGATCTGATCGACGACAACGTTGATCTCGCCATCCGTATTACCGACCGGCCGCCTGCTGGATTGGTCGGACGGCAATTGCTGACCATCGACCATTTGCTCTGTGCCACGCCGCAATACCTGGCCGAGCACGGCACGCCCACCCATCCCCACGATCTGCTCAATCACAGTTGTATCTACCTGGGCGAAACTCCGAGTGATGCGCGCTGGAAATTCAAGAAAGGCACCAAAGCGGTAACAGTTGGCGTGCGCGGGCGGTATGCCGCCAATCACACGGGTGTGCGGTTGGGTGCGGTGTTGCAGCACATCGGCATTGGCAGCCTGCCGTATTTCACCGCGCGTTATGCGCTGGAACAGGGGCTGATTGTGCAGGTGTTGCCAGACTGGACGTTTCTGGCTTCGTACCATGGTGGCGCGTGGTTGCTGCATTCGCCGACACGGTATCTGCCACCGAAGTTGCGGGTGTTTATTGATTATCTGGTTGAGTGCCTGGAGCAGGAGCCAACGTTGAGCAAGCCGGGGAAGGCCGGCAAGGTCGCGGCGGAGTATGAGTTTCCTGAGAGTGATGGGCTGCTCTGACTGGCGCCTTCGCGAGCAAGCCCGCTCCCACATTGGAACACGGTCAAATGTGGGAGCGGGCTTGCTCGCGAAGGCGTCCCCCCAGGCGCCACATTACCAGCCACAAAAAAAGGCCCGCATGTTCAACCATGCGGGCCTTTTGCATTACTGATCGGTAATCAGTGCTTGCTGTCGTCGTTCGACATCGCCAGCAGTTGTTTTTCCTGGTTCCAGTCAAACGGTTCGTCGTTCTGTTCAGCTTCGAAACGACGTTCTTCCAGCGCCTGATACAGATCGATTTCATCATCGGGCATGTAATGCAGGCAGTCACCGGCGAAGTACCACAGCAGGTCGCGCGGGACCAGGTGGGCAATTTGCGGGTAGCGGGTGATCACCTGGCAGAGGATGTCCTGGCCCAGGTATTGGCTTTCGATCGGATCGACCGGCAGCAACGCACGCAATTCATCGAAGCGCTCCAGGAACAAGGCATGGCTTTCTTCGGGAACCTGTTCGGCCTCACCCACGGCGACCAGGATGCTGCGCAAGTGGTCAAGCAAGACGAGATGGTCGGCAACGACGTTGGACACGAGATAAGTCCTCAAGAGCAAAACGGGCGCGGGAGTATAAAGCCCCTGCGCCCGTTTTGCATGGGGGCACTGGATCAGCGGACCTTTCCTGGTGCCAGCGCCAGCTCCTCTTTGTCGAAATCATCGACGTCGATCACCTTGCGCCGCGCCGCTTCGGCGGCCCGCAGGGTCTGCGCTTCCGTTGCCTGCAATACGCCCGCTTCCAGCGCGGCATCGATGACGTGTTCCCCGGCGGTCGGCTTGACCTGGCCACTCTTGAGCGCAACGTGGAGTTTTTTCTGCAGCGGCTGCGCCGCGTTCAACAGATTGCAGGCGTGTTGCAAAGCACCGACAGCATCCTCGGCCGATTGCGGACGGTAGCAACCGCCCAGCAACTCTTCGAGCGTCGGGTCGCACTTGGCGCGACCAATCACGGCAGCCACTTCGGCGCCGAGTTTGTCCGATGGCCCTTTGTGTCGACGGCCGAACGGGAACACGATCACCCGCAACAGGCAACCCAGGACCTTGTTGGGGAAATTGGTCAGCAGTTCATCCAGTGCCCGTTCCGACTGGCCAAGGCTTTCCTCCATGGCCCAGGTAAACAGCGGCGCCATGTGCTCCGGTGAATCGAGATCGTGGTAACGCTTGAGGGCGGCAGAGGCGAGGTACAGGTTGCTGAGCACGTCCCCGAGGCGTGCCGACAGGCGTTCGCGGCGTTTCAGTTCACCGCCCAGCAGCATCATGCTCAGGTCCGCCAACATGGCGAACGCGGCGGCCTGACGGTTGAGCGCGCGGAAGTAGCCCTGGCTGAGCGTGTTGCCCGGCGTGTGTTCGAAGTGCCCGAAACCGAGGTTCAGCACCAGCGTGCTGGCGGCGTTGCTTACGGCAAAACCAATGTGCTTGAGGAGTAAGCCATCGAACTCGGTGAGAGCCTGATCCTTGTCTTCACGACCGGCGAGGGCCATTTCCTTGAGCACGAACGGATGGCAGCGAATGGCACCCTGGCCGAAGATCATCAGGTTGCGCGAAAGAATGTTCGCGCCTTCCACGGTGATGAAAATCGGCGCGCCATTCCAGCTGCGACCGAGGTAGTTGTTCGGCCCCATGATGATGGCTTTACCGCCGTGAACGTCCATCGCGTGACTGATGCACTCGCGACCGCGTTCGGTCAGGTGATACTTGAGAATCGCCGAGAGCACCGACGGTTTTTCACCCAGATCCACCGCGTTGGCGGTCAGCATGCGCGCCGCGTCCATCATCCAGGCGTTGCCGCCGATGCGCGCCATGGCTTCCTGAATCCCTTCGAACGCTGACAATGGAACGTTGAATTGCTCGCGGACCTGAGCGTACTGCCCCGTCACCAGGCTGGTGAACTTGGCCGCGCCGGTGCCGACTGCCGGCAACGAGATCGAACGCCCGACCGACAGGCAGTTCATCAGCATCATCCAGCCTTTGCCGAGCATTTCCTGGCCGCCGATGAGGAAGTCGAGCGGCACGAACACGTCCTTGCCGGAGTTCGGGCCGTTCATGAACGCGGCCCCCAGCGGCAGGTGACGGCGGCCGATTTCAACACCGGCCGTGTCGGTTGGAATCAGCGCCAGGCTGATGCCGAGGTCCTCCTTGTCACCCAGCAAGTGGTCCGGGTCATAGGCCTTGAAGGCGAGGCCGAGCAGGGTCGCCACCGGGCCGAGCGTGATGTAACGCTTTTCCCAGTTCAGGCGCAGGCCGAGGGTTTCCTTGCCTTCCCATTCACCTTTGCAGATCACCCCGGTGTCGGGCATGGCCCCGGCGTCGGAACCGGCCAGCGGACCGGTCAGCGCGAAGCACGGAATGTCGTCACCACGCGCCAGCCGAGGCAGGTAATGATTGCGTTGTTCATCGGTGCCGTAATGCAGCAACAGTTCGGCCGGACCGAGGGAGTTGGGGACCATCACGGTGGACGCAAGATCGCCGCTGCGGGTCGCCAGTTTCATCGCGACCTGTGAGTGGGCGTAGGCGGAGAAGCCCTTGCCCCCAAATTCCTTGGGAATGATCAGTGCGAAGAAGCCGTTTTCCTTGATGTGCGCCCAGGCTTCGGCGGGCAGGTCCATGTCTTGCCCGATCTGCCAGTCGGTAACCATGGCGCAGAGTTCGTCGGTCGGGCCGTCGATGAAAGCCTGTTCTTCTTCAGTCAGCTGAGCCTTCGGATAGGACAGCAATTTGTCCCAGTCCGGACGGCCGCTGAACAATTCGCCGTCCCACCACACGGTGCCGGCGTCGATGGCATCGCGCTCGGTTTGCGACATCGGCGGCAGGGTTTTCTGGAACCAGCTGAACAGCGGCGCGCTGAAGAACTTGCGACGCAGGTCGGGCAGCAGCAATGGCGCCGCAACGGCTGCAATCAACACCCAGAACACCAGCAGCAGCCAACCGGGCGCGCGGCTGAAAGCCCCCATCGCGACGATGTAGACGGCAACGATGCACAGGGCGGGCAGGGGGGCGGTGCGACGATGGGCTAACCAGGCTATCCCGACAATCAGAACCAGTATCCACAACAGCAGCATATTTAATCCTCCGTGAACCAGGGTAAAACCAACCTTCAGAGCTTAGACGGCATCCGCCAATCAGGGTGGTCAGAGCGAGGTGATTGAAATCGTGGGAAACCTTGGATGAGATTTGTAGGCTCGGTTGGCAACACGCTGGGGAATTCGTTCGTTTCCTACGCGACAATGCGCCCAAGTTTGGCCGAAACGTCGTTATCTCTGTGCTGAACCTGTCGCTAGACTCGGGACTTCCCCAGGAGATTGATCTCATGCACGAGTACTTGAGTCCCGGCCGCTTCATCGATAGTGACCACCCCTCGGTGGTGGAGTTCGCCGAAAAACACCGCGGCACCAGTCGTGATCCGCTTGAGCAGGCGATCAACCTCTATTACGCCGTGCGCGAAGCCGTGCGTTACAACCCCTACACGTTCAGCCGCGACCCAGAGACTCTGCGCGGCAGTTATGCGCTGGCCACCGGCGAAAGCTATTGCGTGCCCAAAGCCACGTTGCTGGCCGGTGCTGCGCGACATTGCGGGATCCCGGCGCGGATCGGCCTGGCCGATGTGCGCAATCACCTGTCGACCCCGCGTTTGCTCGAACTGCTGAAAAGCGATGTGTTCGCCATGCACGGCTACACCGAGCTGTATCTGAACGACCGCTGGGTCAAGGCCACGCCGGCGTTCAACCAGCAACTCTGTGAATTGTTCAATGTCGCGCCGCTGGAATTCGACGGGATCAACGACAGCGTCTTTCATCCGTTCAATCGCGATGGCGCACAGTTGATGGAGTACCTGGTCGATCACGGCCAGTTCACCGATGTGCCGGAAGCGTTCTTTTTCGAGCACCTGGAAAAGTGCTACCCGCACCTGTTCAGCGACACACTGCCGGCCCTGCTGGGGGATATGCAGAGCGATTTGAGTCGCGCCTGATCCGGCGTATGCTGCCTGCCCACTTGTCGAAAAAGAGGCGGTCATGCTGAAGATCTGGGGTCGTAAAAACTCGTCGAATGTCAGAAAACCTTTGTGGGCCGCCGAAGAGCTGGGGCTGGCCTACGAGGCCATCGATGCGGGCGGCGCCTTTGGTGTCGTCGATACGCCGCAGTACCGGGCGATGAACCCCAACGGTCGCATTCCGGTGATCGAGGACGACGGTTTTGTGTTGTGGGAATCCAACGCTATCGTGCGTTACCTGTTGGCCAGTCACGCCAGCGGCACGGCGTGGTATCCGGCGAATCTGCAAGCCCGCGCTGCGGCCGACAAATGGATGGACTGGGCCACTTCAAGCCTTGCCGGCCCGTTCCGCACCGTGTTCTGGGGGGTATTGCGCACGCCGGCCGACAAGCAGGACTGGCCAGCCATCCATGCCGCGATCAAGGAATGCGAGGACTTGCTGTCGATCGCCGATCAGGCACTGGCCGTCACGCCGTACTTGTCCGGCGATGAAATCGGCATGGGCGATATTCCGCTCGGCAGTGCTATTTATGCTTGGTTCGAAATGCCGATCGAGCGCCGGTCACTGCCACATCTTGAGGCGTGGTACGCCCGGTTGAAACAGCGTCCGGCGTATCAAAAAGCCGTTATGACCGCGTTGACTTAATACTCACTATCGACACACTTGACTGTACTTGTGTGGCGGCGACAAGCACCATTGCGCTCATGTGCCGTGGTTGTTCCAGTCGCCGCCGGCCGTCTTTTATCCCTTTTTTCCTTCTTGGTGCGTAATCCGATATGAGTTCCGCTCTGTCCATCCGGCAGCTAACCAAAACCTACGGCAACGGTTTCCAGGCCCTGAGTGGTATCGATCTGGACGTTGCCGAAGGTGACTTCTTCGCCTTGCTCGGCCCTAACGGCGCCGGCAAATCCACGACCATCGGCATTCTCTCGACCCTGGTGAACAAGACCAGCGGAACGGTGAATATCTTCGGTCACGACCTGGACAAGAATCCTGCACAGCTCAAGCGCTCCATCGGCGTGGTGCCCCAGGAATTCAACTTCAACCAGTTCGAAAAGACCTTCGACATCGTCGTGACCCAGGCCGGTTATTACGGCATCCCGCCGAAAATCGCCAAGGAACGCGCTGAGCAATACCTGACCCAACTGGGGCTGTGGGACAAACGCGATGTGCCGTCGCGTTCACTGTCTGGCGGCATGAAACGTCGATTGATGATCGCCCGTGCGCTGGTCCACGAACCGCGCCTGCTGATCCTCGACGAACCAACGGCGGGTGTGGACATCGAGTTGCGTCGCTCGATGTGGACCTTCCTCACCGAGCTGAACCAGAAAGGCATCACCATCATCCTCACCACGCATTATCTGGAAGAGGCTGAGCAGTTGTGCCGCAACATCGGCATCATCGACCACGGCACCATTGTCGAGAACACCAGCATGAAACAGTTGCTCAGCCAACTGCATGTGGAAACCTTCCTGCTCGACATTAAAAACACCTTGACCAGTGCGCCTCAGTTGCTCGGCTACCCGACCCGTCTGCTCGATGGTCACACACTGGAAGTCCAGGTCGACAAGGCCATGGGCATTACCGCGCTGTTTACACAACTGGCGCAGCAAAACATCGAAGTGCTGAGCCTGCGTAACAAAACCAATCGCCTCGAGGAGTTGTTCGTGTCCCTGGTGGAGAAAAATCTGTCGAAGGTGGCGGTATGAGTTCCGAGCTGCAGCCCAACCTCGTTGCCCTCAATACCATCGTTTACCGTGAGGTCCGGCGCTTTACCCGGATCTGGCCGCAGACGTTGCTGCCGCCGGCCATCACCATGGTTTTGTATTTCGTGATTTTCGGCAATCTGATCGGCAAGCAGATTGGTGGCATGGGTGGCTTCACTTACATGGAATACATCGTGCCAGGGCTGATCATGATGTCGGTGATCACCAACTCCTACGGCAACGTGGTGTCGAGTTTCTTCGGCAGCAAGTTCCAGCGTTCTATCGAAGAACTGATGGTGTCACCGGTGTCGCCGCATACGATTCTGGTCGGCTACACCCTGGGCGGCGTGCTGCGCGGGCTGATGGTCGGGATCATCGTGACGATACTGTCGCTGTTCTTCACCGATTTGCAGGTACATCACCTCGGCGTGACCATTCTGGTGGTGGTGCTGACGGCGACGATCTTCTCGCTGCTGGGCTTCATCAACGCCGTGTTTGCACGCAACTTCGATGACATCTCGATCATCCCGACCTTCGTGCTGACACCGCTGACGTACCTGGGCGGGGTGTTCTACTCGATCTCCCTGTTGCCTCCGTTCTGGCAGACCGTATCGCTGGCGAACCCGGTGCTGCACATGGTCAACGCCTTCCGTTACGGCATCCTTGGGGTTTCGGACATCAAGATCAGCATTGCCATCACCTTTATGCTGGTGGCGACGATTGTGTTGTATGTCGGTTGTGCACGGTTGCTGGTCAGTGGGCGCGGGATGCGTACCTAAGGGATACCGAGTCGCTCTCTTCGCGAGCACAAACACCACATAAAAAACGGCCTCCACACTGGAGGCCGTTTTGCATTCCTACATCCGGTTTTTCTTGCGCCGCTTCCACTGCCGCGCCACCCACCACCGCCAGTACATCATGGTCAGGAAGTAAGCGAGCGCCCCCAACACCAGCCCCGTCACCACCGAACCCAGCAAAAACGGTTGCCATAACGTCGACAATTCGCCGCGGACCCATTCCCAGGACAGTGAGTCGGGCAACTGACGAGTGGGCACATCCAATAGCCACGCCCCGGTCTGGTACGTGCAGAAAAACACCGCCGGCATGGTAATCGGGTTGGTCAGCCAGACCAGGCTCACCGCAATCGGCATGTTGCCCCGCACCATGATCGCCAGCACCGCGGCCAGGAGCATTTGCAACGGGATCGGCAAAAACGCCGCGAACAGGCCGACCGCCATCGCCCGCGCCACAGAGTGACGGTTGAGGTGCCAGAGGTTGGGGTCATGCAGCAGGGTGCCGAGAAAGCGTAAGGATTTGTGTTCCCTGATGCTGGTCGGGTCTGGCATGTAGCGTTTGAATAAGCGCCGGGGCATAAGGCTTCTCGGTCGGTTAAGGCGGCAAGTATGTCTGGATTCTACGAACCGCCCATTCAGACTTTGTGACAATTGATATCGGCGCCGGTGCGGTTGGCCGACTATGCCTAGGTGGAGACTCTCAAGGATGAGTGTATGCGCACTGGGATGTTGGCGCTGGCGCTGGGCTTGTTGGCCCTGCGTTTTTTGCCGGTTTTACCGCCGGTCTGGTTATGGCTGTTGCTGCCACTGTCGGCTTTGATGCTGTTGCCGTTTCGGACGTATCCGTTGGCGTTTTTCCTGTTCGGCTTCAGTTGGGCGTGCGCGAATGCGCAGTGGGCGCTTGATGATCGGCTGCCACAAAAACTTGATGGCGAAACCCGTTGGGTTGAAGGGCGGGTGACGGGGTTGCCGCAAAATGCCGACGGCGTGGTGCGATTCGAACTGACGGACAGTCAATCAAGGCGGACGAAGCTGCCCAAGCGTTTGCGCCTGGCCTGGTATGGCGGGTCGCCCGTCAGCAGCGGCGAACGCTGGCGACTGGCGGTCAAGTTGAAGCGTCCCGCCGGGCTGCTCAATCCGCATGCCTTCGATTACGACGCCTGGCTGCTGGCTCAACGTATCGGCGCAACCGGCACGGTCAAGGACGGTGAGCGACTCGTCGAAGCCCGATGGGCCTGGCGCGACGGCATCCGTCAGCGTTTACTCGCGGTCGACGCCCAAGGCCGAACCGCTGCGTTGACCGCGCTGGTACTGGGCGATGGCGCCGGGCTGAGCCGTGAGGAATGGCAGGTGCTGCAAGACACCGGCACCGTGCATCTGCTGGTGATTTCCGGGCAGCACATCGGCATGTTGGCGGGGCTGGTCTACCTGCTGATCGCCGGGTTGGCGCGTTTTGGCCTGTGGCCAGGCCGTTTACCGTGGCTGCCATGGGCATGCGGGCTGGCGTTCTCGGCGGCGCTGGCTTACGGGTTGTTGGCCGGCTTCGACGTTCCGGTGCAGCGCGCCTGCGTGATGATCGGCTTGGTGCTGCTGTGGCGGCTGCGCTTTCGTCACCTCGGCACCTGGTGGCCGCTGCTGCTGGCGCTCAATGGTGTTTTGCTGCTGGATCCGTTGGCCAGCCTGCAACCGGGGTTCTGGTTGTCCTTCGCCGCCGTTGCGGTGCTGATCTTCACCTTTGGCGGGCGACTGGGCCCCTGGCGGTGGTGGCAAACCTGGACCCGGGCTCAATGGCTGATCGCGATCGGCCTGTGTCCTTTGTTGCTGGTGCTCGGCTTGCCGATCAGCCTCAGCGGGCCGCTGGTCAATCTGCTGGCAGTGCCCTGGATCAGCCTGGTGGTGTTGCCGCCAGCCTTGCTCGGGACATTGTTGTTGCCCGTCCCTTATGTGGGCGAAGGGTTGCTGTGGCTGGCGGGCGGCTTGATCGACTGGATGTTCAAGGCGCTGACCATGATGGCCGGGCAATTGCCCGCGTGGGTGCCGGTGGCGGTTCCGTGGTGGAGTTGGGCGCTAGGCACGCTGGGCGCTTTCCTGTTGCTGTTGCCGCGAGGTGTGCCATTGCGCCCATTGGGCTGGCCGCTGCTGTTGTTGCTGGTGTTTGCGTCTCGGCCGCTGTTGCCGGAAGGCAGGGCCGATGTCTGGCAACTGGACGTCGGCCAAGGCTTGGCCATCCTGGTGCGGACCCGCCATCACATGCTGTTGTATGACGCCGGGCCGCGTTTCGGTGATATGGACATGGGGGCGCGGGTGGTGCTGCCGTCGTTGCGCAAACTCGGGGTCAAGAGCCTGGACCTGATGTTGATCAGTCACGCCGATGCCGATCACGCCGGCGGTGCGCGAGCCGTGAGCAATGGCCTGCCGGTCAAACAGGTACTCAGTGGCGATCCCGAGGGTTTACCGGCCGAACTGCAGGCCCAAGGCTGTGACAGCGGCCGGCAATGGACCTGGGACGGTGTGAACTTCCAGTTGTGGCAATGGACGTCGGCCCATGACAGCAATCAGAAATCCTGCGTCCTGCAAATAGAAGCGAGCGGCGAGCGACTGTTGCTGACGGGTGATATCGACACCGCTGCGGAACGGGCCTTGCTGGAGAGTCCGCTGGCAGTGGCCACCGATTGGTTGCAGTCACCGCATCACGGCAGCCGCAGTTCCTCGTCAATGGCCCTGTTGAGCTCGTTGCAACCCAAGGCCGTATTGATTTCCCGGGGGCAGGGCAATTCCTTTGGGCATCCTCACCCCACGGTCGTGGCGCGTTATCAAAAGCGCGGCATGGCGATTTACGACAGTGCTGAGCACGGTGCCATTCATCTGCAGCTGGGGCGTTTCCAGCCGCCGTGGACGATGCGTCTGGACCGGCGTTTCTGGCGCGATCCACCGCCCGTCAATAAATAGCCGAGAGTTATCAAAGCCCGACCGGATGCGACATCACGCTCTTCGGTGCGCCGACCCCCTATGTTAGAGTGTCGCACTTTTTCGAGGGGACTTCACTGTGTGGGAATTGGTCAAATCCGGCGGCTGGATGATGCTGCCGATCATTCTGAGTTCCATCGCGGCCATGGCAATCGTCGCCGAGCGTCTGTGGACCCTGCGTGCCAGCCGCGTGACGCCCGAGCACTTGCTCGGCCAGGTCTGGGTCTGGATCAAGGACAAACAGCTCAATAAAGAAAAACTCAAGGAACTGCGCGCCAACTCGCCGTTGGGCGAGATCCTCGCGGCAGGCCTGGCCAACTCCAAGCATGGTCGCGAGATCATGAAAGAGTGCATCGAAGAGGCCGCCGCCCGGGTCGTCCATGAACTGGAGCGCTACATCAACGCCCTGGGCACCATCGCCGCCATGGCCCCGTTGCTCGGGTTGCTCGGCACGGTGCTGGGCATGATCGATATCTTCAGCTCGTTCATGGGCACGGGCATGACCACCAACGCCGCCGTGCTGGCCGGCGGTATTTCCAAAGCGTTGATCACCACGGCTTCGGGCCTGATCGTCGGTATCCCGGCGGTGTTCTTCCACCGGTTCCTGCAACGGCGCATCGATGAGCTGGTGGTGGGGATGGAGCAGGAAGCGATCAAACTGGTCGAGGTCGTACAGGGTGACCGTGACGTGGACCTGTCCGAGGGCAAAAAAGCGTGAAATTCCGCCGCAAGCAACGGGAGAACGTGGACATCAATCTCGTGTCGCTGATCGACGTGGTGTTTGTCCTGCTGCTGTTTTTCGTTGTGACCACCACCTTTACCCGAGAAACCCAGTTGCGCGTCGAACTGCCGGAAGCGGTCAGCGGCGCGTCGGCTGACGATCAACCGGTCAAGCAACTGGACATTGCGATCAACGCCGAAGGCGTGTTCTCGGTGAACAATCGAGTGCTGCCCAAGAGCGACCTGGCGACCGTGATGGACGCGCTGCAAAAAGAATCCAACGGCGATACCAAGCTGCCGCTGTCGATCAGCGCTGACGGCAAGACTCAACATCAGTCTGTCATTACCGCCATGGACGCCGCCGGCAAGCTCGGTTTCAGCCACTTGCGCATGACCACTGTCGAGGCGGCGGCGCCCGCGCATTGATGGCCATGTCTGATCGCTTGCTCGCCGCGTGGTACGAAGGTCATCCGGCCCTGAAGCTGTTGCAGCCACTGGAGTGGCTGTATCGGCGGGTGGTCATGAACAAGCGCAAGCGATTCCTGGCGGGTGAGGGCGAGATCTATCAACCGCCCGTGCCGCTGATCGTGGTCGGCAATATCACCGTCGGCGGCACGGGCAAGACGCCGCTGATCCTGTGGATGATCGAGCATTGCCAGCGCAGCGGGTTGCGCGTCGGTGTGGTCAGTCGTGGTTACGGCGCCAAGCCGCCGCAGTTGCCGTGGCGGGTCGAAGCTGACCAAAGCGCGGATGTTGCGGGCGATGAACCGTTGTTGATCGTCCAGCGTACCGGCGTGCCGTTGATGATCGACCCGGACCGCAGCAGCGCGGTTAAAGCGTTGCTGGCGAGCGAGCCGCTGGACCTGATCCTCTCCGATGACGGCATGCAGCATTACCGCCTGGCCCGCGACCTCGAACTGGTACTGATCGACGCCGCCCGAGGCCTGGGCAACCGGCGTTGCCTGCCGGCCGGACCGCTGCGCGAGCCGGTCGAACGCCTGCAAAGCGTCGATGCGGTGCTCTACAACGGCGCCGCGGAGGATCGCGACGGCGGGTTTGCCTTCCAGCTGCAACCGACCGCCCTGATCAATTTACTTCGCGGTGAACGACGTCCCCTCGACCACTTCCCCGCAGGTCAGGCGGTGCATGCCGTGGCCGGAATCGGCAATCCGCAGCGTTTCTTCACCACCCTCGAAACGCTACACTGCAAACCTGTCCCGCACGCGTTTGCCGACCACGCCGAATACAGCGTGCAGGCCTTGAATTTCACCCCGTCATTGCCGTTGGTGATGACTGAAAAGGACGCGGTGAAGTGCCGTGCCTTCGCCGCCGCCGATTGGTGGTACCTGGCGGTCGATGCTGTGCCATCGCCGGCCTTCGTGGCCTGGTTCGATACGCAGCTGATGCGCCTGTTGCCGGCTCGTCTTTTGCCTTAACTCCGTTTTTATCCAGGGAATGCTCATGGACACCAAATTGCTCGACATCCTCGCTTGCCCGGTCTGCAAAGGCCCACTCAAGCTCAGCGCCGACAAGACCGAGCTGATCAGCAAGGGCGCCGGCCTCGCGTACCCGATTCGCGATGGCATCCCGGTGATGCTCGAAACCGAAGCCCGCACCCTGACCACCGACGAGCGTCTGGATAAATGACCACAGCCTTTACCGTTGTCATTCCATCGCGTTATGCCTCGACCCGCTTGCCGGGCAAACCGCTGCTGCTGATCGCCGGCAAGCCGATGATCCAGCACGTCTGGGAACAGGCGAGCAAAAGCAGCGCCCAGCGCGTGGTGGTTGCCACTGACGATGCGCGCATCGTCGAGGCGTGCAACGGCTTTGGCGCTGAAGTGGTGCTGACCCGCGAGGACCACAATTCCGGCACCGACCGTCTGGCCGAAGTCGCCGCGAAACTGGGCCTGGCGCCCGACGCCATTGTGGTCAACGTCCAGGGTGACGAACCGCTGATCCCGCCGAGCGTGATCGATCAGGTCGCGGCTAACCTCGCGGCCCACACCGAGGCGCGCATGGCCACCCTGGCCGAGCCGATCGAAGACGTGGAAACCCTGTTCAACCCCAACGTGGTCAAGGTCGTCAGCGACCTTAATGGTCTGGCGCTGACTTTCAGTCGCTCGACCTTGCCGTGGGCCCGCGATGCGTTCGCCAAAAGCCGCGAGCACTTGCCGGAAGGCGTGCCGTACCGTCGCCACATCGGCATTTATGCCTACCGCGCCGGTTTCCTGCATGACTTCGTCAGCTGGGGCCCGTGCTGGCTGGAAAACACCGAATCCCTGGAACAACTGCGTGCCTTGTGGCACGGCGTGCGGATTCACGTCGCCGACGCGCTGATCGCACCGCCTACCGGGGTCGACACCGTTGAAGACCTTGAGCGCGTTCGTCGCCTGCTGGAGGCCTGATGCGCGTTCTGTTCGTGTGCCTGGGCAACATCTGCCGTTCGCCAACGGCCGAAGGCGTGCTGCGGCATAAATTGCGCGAAGCGGGGCTGGCCGATCAGATTGAAGTCGCCTCCGCCGGCACTGGTGACTGGCATGTCGGCAAGGCGCCGGACAAACGCAGCCAGGCCGCGGCCAAACTGCGCGGCTACGACCTGTCCGCCCAGCGCGCCCAGCAAGTCAGTCGCGCCGATTTCGCCACTTATGACCTGATCCTGGCCATGGACAACAGCAACCTGCGCCACCTCAAGGCCTTGCAACCGGCCAAGGGCAAGGCCGAGCTGGACCTGTTCCTGCGTCGCTACCAGTCGGAACTCGATGAAGTGCCGGACCCGTACTACGACGGTGACCAGGGCTTCGAACAGGTGCTGGACCTGATCGAGCGCGCCAGTGACTTGCTGGTGATCGAATTGAAGGGACGGCTATGAGTTTGCAGGTTCAATCACAGGTTTCGCTCAAGCCGTTCAACAGCTTTGGTGTCGACGTCCAGGCTCGCCTGTTCGCCGAGGCGCATAGCGATGCCGACGTGCGTGAGGCCTTGGCCTACGCCGCAGAGCATGACGTGCCGTTGTTGGTGATTGGCGGCGGCAGCAATCTGCTGCTGACCGCCGATATCCAGTCGTTGGTGCTGCGCATGGCCACGCGCGGGATTCGTATCCTCAGTGATGACGGCAGCAAAGTCGTGATCGAAGCCGAGGCCGGCGAGCCGTGGCATCCGTTCGTGCAACACACCCTGGCGCAGGGTTTGTCGGGCCTGGAAAACCTCAGTCTGATCCCCGGCACGGTCGGTGCGGCACCGATGCAGAACATCGGTGCGTACGGGGTCGAGATCAAGGACGTGTTCTCCGGCCTGACCGCGCTGGATCGCCAGACCGGCGAGCTGCGGGATTTCGCCTTGGCTGAGTGCAACTTTGCTTACCGCGACAGCCTGTTCAAGCAGGAACCGGGTCGCTGGTTGATCCTGCGCGTTCGTTTCACCCTCGACCGCGCCGCGCACTTGCACCTGGAATACGGCCCGGTGCGCCAGCGCCTGACCGAGCAAGGCATCGAGCAACCGACGGCCACGGATGTCAGCCAGGCAATTTGCAGCATCCGCAACGAAAAGCTGCCGGACCCGGCGGTGCTGGGCAATGCCGGCAGCTTCTTCAAAAACCCGTTGGTGCCGGCGGCGCTGGTCGCCCGGCTCAAGGGCGAATACCCGGATCTGGTGGCGTATGCGCAACCTGACGGGCAAATGAAACTGGCGGCAGGCTGGTTGATCGAGCGGGCAGGGTGGAAGGGTTTCCGTGACGCAGATGCGGGCGTGCATAAGTTACAGGCGCTGGTGCTGGTCAATTACGGCGGTGCCACGGGCCTGCAATTGCTCAACCTGGCGCAGCGAATCCAGAAAGACATTTCAGAACGATTCCATGTCGATCTGGAAATGGAGCCCAATCAGTATTGAAGCTAAGCTTTCAGGACTGATCTCAAAGCCCTGCACACTTCCACTGTGCAGGGCTTTTTTGTTAATGCTGGGTTAACTTAGCCACCTAACGATGCAAGCATTTGCTCCATCAAAGGCCCGGTGCAGACCTTCCCGTCGCACAAGAGAGCCTCTTTAGCCTGAGTCGATCTGCGTATCACGAATCAAGATCCCACGGCAGATTGCTCGACCCCATAACCCAAGATCTATGCGGGCGTGCCCATGATTACCCTGAAGCTCAACGGTCAAGACCATCCACTCGACGTCACCGAGGACATGCCGCTGCTCTGGGCTATCCGCGACGTCGCCGGTTACAACGGCACCAAATTCGGCTGCGGCATGGGCCTGTGTGGTGCCTGCACGATTCACATCGACGGATCACCGGCGCGCAGTTGCATCACGCCGATTGGTTCGGTGGTCGGGCAGAACGTCACCACCATCGATAACCTGCACGCCGATCCGGTCGGGCAAGTGGTCCAGCAAGCCTGGCTCGACACCGCCGTGGCCCAGTGCGGTTTTTGCCAGGGCGGGCAGATCATGTCGGCGACGGCGCTGCTCAAGACCAACCCCAACCCTACGGATGCGCAGATCGAAGAGGCGATGGTCGGTAACATCTGCCGCTGCGGGACCTACAACCGCATCAAGACGGCCATCCGCCAGGCTTCCACTCACTTGAAGGAGGCCAAGGCATGAGCCAGTTACCGAATGATTTTGCCCTGAGCAACCTCAGCAACTTCAGCCGCCGCGGTTTCCTCAAAGGGGTTGGCGCGACCAGTGCCTTGGTGCTGGCGGCCAGTTGGGGCTGGCAGGACGTTTTCGCTGAAGAGGTTTCGAAGAAGTTCGGCGCCGACGGCATGCCCCACGGCGCAATTGATGATCCCAAGGTCTACGTCAGCATCGCCGCCGATGGCACGGTGACCGTGGTCTGCAACCGTTCGGAAATGGGCCAGGGTGTACGCACCAGCCTGACGATGGTGGTGGCCGATGAACTGGACGCCGATTGGGCCATGGTGAAAGTGCAACAGGCGCCGGGCGACGAAGTGCGTTTCGGCAACCAGGACACCGACGGTTCGCGCAGCATGCGTCACTGGTACGAGCCGATGCGCCGCTGCGGTGCCGCCGCGCGCACCATGCTCGAACAGGCCGCTGCCGAGCAATGGAAAGTGCCGGTCGCCGAGTGCCATGCGCAACTGCACAAAGTTATCCATAAGCCGTCCGGTCGTGAATTGGGCTACGGCGCATTGGCCGTAGCGGCCGGTGCGCTGGCAGTGCCCGCGCGTGACAGCGTACGGCTCAAGGATCCGTCGCAGTTTCGCTACATCGGCAAGGAAGGCACCAAAGCCATCGACGGTGCCGACATCGTCAACGGCCGTGCGATTTACGGGGCCGACGTGCATTTCGACGGCATGCTCTACGCCACCATTGCGCGCCCGGCGGTGTACGGCGGCAAGGTCAAATCCGTCGACTCCAGCGCTGCGCTGAAAGTCCCCGGCGTGATCAAGGTCGTGCAGATCGAAGGCAGCCCGCTGCCGTCCGAATTTCAGCCGTTGGGCGGTGTGGCTGTGGTGGCCAGCAACACCTGGGCGGCAATCAAGGGGCGTGAAGCGCTGAAGATCGAGTGGGATGACGGCCCGAACGCCAGTTACGACTCGATTGCCTATCGCAAGGAGCTGGAGGCCGCGTCCCTCAAACCCGGCAAAGTGGTGCGCAATACCGGCAGCATCGACGAAGCGATGAAGAGCGCCGACAGCACCCTCGAAGCGTCCTATTACCTGCCGCACCTGGCGCAGGCACCGATGGAGCCGATGGTCGCCATTGCCCGCTTCAAGGACGGCGTCTGCGAAGCCTGGGGGCCGAGTCAGGCGCCGCAGGTCACCCGCACGCGGATCGGCGAGCGCCTCGGCGTCCCGTTCGATAACGTCACGTTTAACGTGACCTTGCTCGGTGGCGGTTTTGGTCGCAAATCCAAGCCTGACTTCATCATTGAAGCGGCAATCCTCGCCAAAGAGTTCCCCGGCAAGGCCGTACGGGTGCAATGGACTCGCGAAGATGACATCCACTGTTCCTACTTCCACACGGTGTCGGCCGAGTACCTCAAGGCCAGCTTGAACAAGGACGGCTTGCCCTCCGGCTGGCTGCACCGCACCGTGGCGCCAAGCATCACTGCGCTGTTTGCACCGGGCATGAACCACGAGGCGGCGTTTGAGCTGGGCATGGGGTTCACCAACATGGCCTACGCGATTCCCAACGTGCGCCTGGAAAACCCGGAGGCGACGGTGCATACCCGCGTCGGCTGGTATCGCTCGGTTTCCAACATCCCTCATGGCTTTGCGATTCAGAGCTTCGTCGATGAACTGGCGCACAAGGCCGGTCAGGATCCGCTCAAGTACCAGGTCAAGTTGCTCGGCCCGGACCGTCAGATTGACCCGCGCACGTTGAGTGAAGAGTGGAACTACGGCGAATCTCCCGAGCGCTATCCGATCGATACCGGCCGCTTGCGCACGGTGCTGGAAACTGCCGCGAAAGCCGCGGGTTGGGGACGTGAATTGCCCAAGGGCCGAGGCCTGGGGCTGGCGGTGCATTACAGCTTCGTCACCTATGTGGCGGCGGTGATCGAGGTCGAAGTCAAAGATGATGGCACGTTGATTGTGCACAAGGCTGACATCGCCGTGGATTGCGGGCCGCAGATCAACCCCGAGCGCATCCGCTCGCAGTTCGAGGGCGCCTGCGTCATGGGCCTGGGCAATGCGGTGCTGGGGGAAATCAGCTTCAAGGACGGCAAGGTCCAGCAGGACAACTTCCACATGTACGAAGTGGCGCGCATGTCACTGGCGCCCAAGGAAGTCGCGGTGCATCTGGTCACCCCGCCAGGTGTTGTGCCTTTGGGCGGTGTCGGTGAGCCCGGCGTGCCACCGATCGCACCGGCGCTGTGCAACGCGATCTTCGCCGCCACCGGCAAGCGCATCCGTAACCTGCCTGTTCGCTTTCAGCTGCAAGGTTGGCAGAAGGCGCAAGCCTGATGGACAGCGTCGATCTGAATGTCCTGCGCAGCGTGCTCGAATGGCGCCGCGCCGGTCAGCGGGTGGTGCTGTACAGCGTGGTCCAGACCTGGGGCACCGCGCCCCGGGCACCTGGCGCCATGCTGGCCTTGCGTGAAGATGGCGTGGTGATCGGTTCGGTGTCGGGCGGTTGTGTCGAGGATGACCTGATTGCCCGGTTGCACGACGGGCGTATCCCGGCGGACGGGCCGCCGGTGCAGTTGATCACCTACGGCGTCACTCGCGAAGAGGCCGCGCGGTTCGGTTTGCCCTGCGGCGGTACGCTGCGCCTGACCGAGGAGCGGGTCGGCGATCCGCATTGGGTGGCCGAATTGCTGGCGCGCTGTGAGGCTCATGAAATCGTCGCTCGTTCGCTGGATATTGCGACCGGTGAAGTCGTCGTGCAGTCAGCGAGCAAATCCGATGTGTTGAGTTTTGACGGCACCACGTTGCGCGCGATTTATGGCCCGCGTTGGCGCCTGTTGCTGATCGGCGCGGGGCAATTGTCCCGTTACGTCGCCGAGATGGCGCGGTTGCTGGATTTCGAAGTATTGATCTGCGATCCGCGCACCGAGTTTGTCTACGGCTGGGAAGAGCAGCACGGTCGTTTTGTCTCGGGCATGCCGGATGAGGCGGTGCTGAACATTCAGACTGACGAACGCACGGCCATCGTCGCCCTGACTCACGATCCTCGCCTGGATGACATGGCGCTGCTCACGGCCCTGGACTCCAAGGCCTTTTATGTCGGTGCGCTGGGTTCGCGGGTCAACAGCCTCAAGCGCCGGGAAAACCTCGCCGAACTGGGCTTGTCGCCAGACGCTATCAAGCGTCTGCATGGCCCGGTCGGTTTGCACATTGGCAGCCACAGTCCGGCGGAAATCGCCTTGTCACTGATGGCCGAAATTGTGGCGATCAAGAACGGCGTCGAACTGAAGCAAAAGAAGCCGTTGCAGGAGGCTATATGAGTGAATCCATCGGCGTCATTGTGCTTGCGGCCGGGCAGGGCAGTCGTTTTCGTCAGGTCGCCGGGGCTGAGAAAGACAAGTTGTTGGCCGACTGCACGGGGCGCGACAGCGCGGTTCGTTCGGTGATCGAGCAGGTGTTGGTGAGTTTGCCGGCTTCTCTGGGTAAGCGTGTGCTGGTGACGACTGAAGATCGCCCGCAGGTGATTCGCATGGCACAAGCGTATGGCTGCGAGATTGCGTTGATCGACTCGACGGGCATGGGCGACAGCATTGCGGCGGGTGTGGCGGCGTGTCCGCAGCTGGATGGCTGGTTGATTGTGCTGGGGGATATGCCGTTTATCCTGCCATCGACGGTTGAGAGCGTGCTGGCGGGTGTGGCCGATGATGCGATCAGCGTGCCGGTGCTGGGAGGAGAGTTTGGGCATCCGGTGGGGTTTGGTCGCAGTTTTGGACCGGGGTTGATGGGGTTGTCGGGTGATCGCGGGGCCAAGCCGCTGTTTGCGCAGGGTAGGGTGGTTGAAGTGGTGGTGGATGATCCCGGAGTGTTATGGGACGTCGATGTGCCTGAATCACTGACCTTCAGACCTGCATAAATCCCCTGTAGGAGCGGGCTTGCTCGCGAATGCGGTGGATGAGCCAACAAAAATGTTGAATGAGAGACCGCATTCGCGAGCAAGCCCGCTCCCACAGGGGATTTGCGGTGATGTTCAGAGAGGCATAAAAAAGCCCCGCCTGGGTGACCAAGCGGGGCTTTTTATGGCCTAGGAGTTAGACGAGGGGTTTAGGCTCGTGCTCTTTTTCCTGGGCTTGTTCGTGTTGCTCTACGGCTTCCTGAACGGAGCTCGGTGCTTCTTCGATGACCGACTCGGCAACAGGTGCCGCTTCGACCACTTCAGCAACAACCGGAGCCGGTTCGACAGCAGGCGCTTCAACCGGTGCAGCAGCGGCAGCCAGTTCGGCTTCCTTCTGCAGGCGTTCGGCTTCACGCTTGCGACGACGCACTTCACGTGGGTCGTTCGGCGCACGGCCGCTTGGCGTCAGGGCGCTGGACGGGGCTGCTTCAACGGCTGGTTCAGCCACTTCGGCAACAACCGGAGCCGGTGCTTCAACGACTGGAGCAGGTTCGGCAGCCACAACCACTGGCTCGGAAACCTTCGCTTCAGCCACTTCAGCTTCAGCCACCGGTGCAGGCGCTACAACAGCAACCGGCTCGGCAACCCAGTTGAACGCGGTTTGTTCTTCACGAACTTCGCGGACAGCTTCGGTCACGGTTTCAGTGACGGTTTCGGCAGCAGGCTCGGCAGCAACCACTGGCTCGGCGACGACAGCCGCTTCAACCACGGTTTGGGCTTCTTCACGAACAAACGCTTCGCGAACCGGAGCTACTTCGATTTCCGGAGCTGCGGTTGCTTCGACCGGAGTCGTTGCTTCAACCACTGGCGCTTCAACCGGAGCGGTTTCCTGAACAGACGCCGTGGCGCGTTCAGCTTGCTCGTGAGCTTGTGCTTCAGCCGGCGCGCTGATCACGGTGCTGGCAACGGCTGCGGTAACAGCCAGGCCGGCGGCCAGATCAGCAGTGCTTGGCGCTTCGTTGCTTTCGCCAGCTTCGTTACCTTCGGATTCTTCCGAACCTTCGATCACGTTGCCGTTGGCGTCGCGTTGACGCTCGCGACGGTTGCTGCGACGACGCTGGCCACGGGAGCGGCGGCGTGGACGATCACCTTCAGCGCCTTCCTGACCGTCTTCCGGCAGCTGCTCTTCGTTGGAGGTCAGCTCTTCTTCAGAGACTGCAGCAGCGGCTTGTTCTGCACGTGGCTGACGTTCTTCACGCGGTGGGCGTGGAGCACGTTCTTCACGTGGCTGGCGAGCCGGACGCTCTTCAGCGACAGCCGTCGCGGCGGCAGCGGCAGGAGCGGCATCCAGAGGCTCGCGCAGTTCACGAACCGGACGCTCTTCACGATCGCCACGTGGCTTGCGGTCTTCGCGTGGAGCGCGCGGTGCACGTTCTTCACGTGGGGCGCGAGGTGCGCGCTCTTCACGTGGAGCACGTTCTTCGCGGGCTACGGCCGGGGTTTCTTCGCGGGCTTCGCGTGGCTCACGAGGTGCGCGCTCTTCACGCGGTGCACGTTCCTCACGGGGTGCACGTTCTTCACGAGGCTTGCGTTCTTCATCGCGGCGACCATTACGGTTGCGGCTCTGCTGACGACCGTTGCGACGCTCTTCGTTACGCGGCGGACGCTCGGTGGTCGCTGGTTTTTCAACCACAACCGGAGCAGCGGGCTCTTCCTTGGTCGCGAACAGGCTGACCAGCGACTTCACCAGGCCTTTGAACAGGCTTGGCTCAGGCGCGGCAACCGGTGCGGCCACTGGCGCGGCAGCGACGACTTCGGTCGGAACCGGAGCGTTGGCACGGGCCGGAGCAGTCTTGACCGCGGCTTCCTGGCGAACCAGGGTGCGGGTCGCAGCGGCTGGCTGGACTTCTTCGACTTCGGCAGCGGCAGCAGCGATTTCGTAGCTGGACTGGCCGACGGCGGCTTCCGGGCTGTCATCGCGCAGACGCTGAACTTCGAAGTGCGGCGTTTCGAGGTGATCGTTCGGCAGAATGACGATGCGGGCACGGGTGCGCAGTTCGATCTTGGTGATCGAGTTGCGTTTTTCGTTGAGCAGGAACGCGGCCACCGGGATCGGCACTTGTGCGCGGACTTCGGCGGTGCGGTCTTTCAGGGCTTCTTCTTCGATCAGGCGCAGGATCGCCAGCGACAGCGATTCAACATCACGGATGATGCCGGTGCCGTTGCAACGCGGGCAAACGATGCCGCTGCTTTCGCCCAGGGATGGACGCAGGCGCTGACGCGACATTTCCAGCAGGCCGAAGCGCGAGATGCGACCGACTTGCACGCGAGCGCGGTCGGCTTCCAGGCATTCGCGGACTTTCTCTTCCACGGCGCGCTGGTTCTTGGCAGGGGTCATGTCGATGAAGTCGATGACGATCAGGCCGCCGATGTCGCGCAAGCGCAACTGACGGGCGATTTCTTCGGCGGCTTCAAGGTTGGTCTGCAGGGCGGTTTCTTCGATGTCGCTGCCTTTGGTGGCGCGCGCCGAGTTGATGTCGATGGACACCAGGGCTTCGGTCGGATCGATAACGATGGAGCCGCCGGAAGGCAGTTCAACGACGCGCTGGAAAGCGGTCTCGATCTGGCTTTCGATCTGGAAACGGTTGAACAGCGGAACGCTGTCTTCGTACAGCTTGATCTTGCTGGCGTACTGCGGCATCACTTGGCGGATGAAGGTCAGGGCTTCGTCCTGGGCTTCAACGCTGTCGATCAGCACTTCGCCGATGTCCTGGCGCAGGTAATCGCGGATGGCGCGGATGATCACGTTGCTTTCCTGGTAGATCAGGAATGGCGCGGAACGATCCAGCGAAGCTTCTTTGATGGCGGTCCAGAGTTGCAGCAGGTAATCGAGGTCCCACTGCATTTCTTCGCTGCTGCGGCCAAGGCCGGCAGTGCGCACGATCAGACCCATGTCGGCCGGGGCAACCAGACCGTTCAGGGCTTCACGCAGTTCGTTGCGCTCTTCACCTTCGATGCGACGGGAGATACCGCCGGCACGCGGGTTGTTCGGCATCAGAACGAGGTAACGACCGGCCAGGCTGATGAAGGTGGTCAGGGCGGCGCCCTTGTTGCCACGTTCTTCTTTTTCGACCTGAACGATGACTTCCTGGCCTTCGCTCAGGACGTCCTTGATATTGACGCGGCCTTCGGGGGCTTTCTTGAAGTATTCGCGGGAGATTTCTTTGAGGGGCAGGAAGCCGTGGCGCTCGGAGCCGAAATCGACAAAGGCAGCCTCAAGGCTTGGTTCGATGCGAGTAATCCGGCCTTTATAGATGTTGGCCTTCTTCTGCTCGCGTGCACCGGATTCGATGTCCAGGTCGTAGAGGCGTTGGCCATCTACCAGTGCAACACGCAACTCTTCGGGTTGAGTTGCGTTAATCAGCATTCTTTTCATGTAGTACCGTCGGTTTCCGGGCTGCCGGAAACGGCGTTCGGCACACACGACTTCTCACGGTCGGTGTCAGGTGCGTCAGGAGTGGTTGGCCACTCCAGTGTCTAGCGAACCCCGACCAATTGGGCCGGTGTCGCGACGTACGCGTCCTGCTTGCTGTGGCTACTTAAGCACTCAGTCAGGAGGAGGAATCAACCAGCGGCTGTGGACGAGATGAAGCGTCTTGATAAAGCCTATTGCTACACAGTCCAGCGGTTGTGCATCTCCACCCTACACGTATCCCTGATAATTCGGGTGCTGCCGCGCGCAGAATCCGCAGCGGGTTGGCATTTACCGTGAGCTCCGAAGGGGGAGGTCACGCATCATGGCTAATTTAGGCGTTGTTTCCGAAGCGTTCGCTCAGGGTCGTTCGTGGCTGACTGCACTTTGTGAACTGGCCGTGAATATTGGCTCGCAAGGCGAGTTAAAACTCTGCTTTGCGGCTTGATTCAGGCCTCATGTCACCTGCGCTCGTTACAGCTGCAAACTCCACCGTTACGTAGCGAAAGCCCCGTAGGACGGCCTCGCGTCCTGGTGAATTGCGTTGGTCAGGGCCGGTTTTTGACCGTTGGTCCGCTGTCCAGGCCGCTTTTGGCGGCGTTCGCGACTATAGCAGCAATGATTAAGTGCTTCAATTCCATAAAAAATTGTTATCATCCGCGCCATGACGACTACAACCCCTTCGACCCCAGCCGTACAACTGCTGGAGGTCTCGCCGGAATATGCCGGCCAACGTATTGATAACTTCCTTCTCGCTCGGCTCAAAGGCGTGCCCAAGACCTTGATTTACCGCATTTTGCGCAAAGGCGAAGTGCGTGTGAACAAAGGTCGGATCAAGCCCGAATACAAGCTGCAGGCGGGCGATATCGTGCGCGTGCCGCCGGTTCGCGTGCCTGAGCGCGACGAGCCGGTGCCGCTGGCCCTGGGCCTGCTGCAACGCCTCGAAGCCTCTATTGTCTTCGAAGACAAAGCGCTGATCGTGATCAACAAGCCTTGCGGCATCGCGGTCCATGGCGGCAGCGGCCTGACCTATGGGGTGATCGAAGCCTTTCGTCAGTTGCGTCCCGATTGCAAGGAGCTCGAACTGGTTCACCGTCTCGACCGTGATACCTCCGGTCTGCTGATGATCGCCAAGAAGCGCAGCATGTTGCGCCATTTGCACACGGCATTGCGCGGTGATGGCGTCGACAAGCGCTACATGGCGCTGGTCCGCGGTAACTGGGCGGCCTCGATCAAGCAGGTCCGTGCGTCGCTGGGCAAGAGCAATCTGCGCTCCGGTGAGCGCATGGTCGAAGTCGACGAGGAGGAGGGGAAAGAGTCGGTGACCGTGTTCAAGGTCCTGCGCCGCTTCGGCGACTTTGCCACCTTGATCGAAGCCAAGCCGATCACCGGCCGCACTCACCAGATTCGCGTCCATACCCTGCACGCCGGGCATTGCATTGCCGGCGATACCAAGTATGGCGACGAAGGTTTCAGCAAGGAAATCCGTGATCTGGGCGGCAAGCGCCTGTTCCTGCACGCCTACATGCTGACCGTGCCGCTGCCGGATGGTAGCGAGCTGAAATTGCAGGCGCCGGTGGATGAGATGTGGTCCAAGACCGTGGAGCGACTGAGTGCGCCAATCTGATTACAAGCTGCTGGTTTTCGATTGGGATGGCACGTTGGCCGACTCCATTGGTCGGATTGTGGAGGCGATGCATGTTGCCTCCGAGCGCTCCGGATTTCCGTTGCGCGATGATTTTGCCGTCAAGGGCATCATCGGCCTGGGTTTGCCTGAGGCGATTCGCACCTTGTATCCCGAGATTGGCGATACCGAGCTTGTAGCGTTCCGTCAGCACTATGCCGATCACTACATCGCCGCCGAGGCGGTGCCTTCGCCGTTGTTCGAAGGTGTCGTCGAGTCGATGGAGGCGTTTCGTGCCGAGGGTTATCATCTGGCTGTAGCGACCGGCAAGGCCCGTCGCGGGCTGGATCGGGTGTTGAAATCCCACGGTTGGGAAGATTATTTCGATATCACCCGCGCCGCCGACGAAACCGCCAGCAAACCGCATCCGCTGATGCTTGAGCAGATTCTCGCGCATTGCGAGGTCCGCCCCGAGCAGGCGCTTATGGTGGGCGATTCGTCCTTCGACTTGCAGATGGCGCGCAACGCCGGCATGGATTCGGTGGCGGTCAGCTACGGCGCGCAATCGATCGAGGCGTTGAAGTTGTTCGAGCCGGCACTGGCCATTGATCGTTTTTCAGAATTGCATGCCTGGCTGAATCAGCGGGCTTAACAGGTTTTTGCTGGGGTAGATGTCATGACCGACGAATGGAAAGCGCCCGCCAAGGCGAGCGTAGAGAGCGGTGACGAAAAAAGCTGGAAGCTGCTGGAAAAAACCCTGCTGGCCGGCGTGCAGGAACAGCGTCGCTCCCGTCGCTGGGGGATTTTCTTCAAGTTGCTGACGTTCGTGTATCTGTTTGTGGCGCTGATCCTGTTCACGCCGCTGATGGATATGGAAAAGAGTGCGACTCGCAGCTCCAACTACACGGCGTTGATCGACGTGGTTGGCATGATCGCCGACAAAGAGTCGGCCAGCGCCGACAACATCGTCGGCAGCCTGCGCGCGGCCTTCGAGGACGATAAGGTCAAAGGCATCATTCTGCGCATCAACAGCCCGGGTGGCAGTCCTGTGCAGTCGGGTTACGTGTATGACGAAATCGTCCGTCTGCGTGGCTTGCATCCGCAGATCAAGGTGTATGCGGTGATCTCGGACCTGGGCGCTTCCGGCGCTTACTACATCGCCAGTGCGGCAGACCAGATCTACGCCGACAAGGCGAGCCTGGTGGGTTCCATTGGTGTGACGGCGGCCGGCTACGGCTTTGTCGGCACCATGGAGAAGCTGGGTGTGGAGCGCCGGACGTATACGTCGGGCGAGCACAAGTCGTTCCTCGATCCGTTCCAGCCGCAGAAGCCTGAGGAAACTCAGTTCTGGCAGGGTGTACTGGACACTACGCACCAGCAGTTCATCAACAGCGTGAAGAAGGGTCGTGGCGATCGCCTCAAGGACAAAGAGCATCCGGAGTTGTTCTCCGGGTTGGTCTGGAACGGTGAGCAAGCGCTGCCGCTCGGTCTGATCGATGGTCTGGGCAATGCCAGTTCGGTGGCTCGTGACGTGATTGGCGAGAAAGAACTGGTGGACTTCACTGTTCAGGAATCGCCGTTCGATCGCTTCTCGAAAAAGCTCGGCGCCAGCGTTGCCGAGCAGTTGGCGATGTGGATGGGCTTTCACGGTCCATCGATGCGCTGATTCGGTGGCGGCATAAAAAACCGGCCTACGTGGCCGGTTTTTTTATGGTCAGGGAATTTGCACGCCTTCGGCCAGCAGCATGTCGATCAGGCGAATCAACGGCAGGCCGATCAGGCTGGTGGCGTCAGGGCCTTCGGTGCTTTGAAACAGGCTCACCCCCAAACCTTCGGCCTTGAAGCTGCCAGCGCAATCGTAGGGCTGTTCGGCGCGCAGGTAGCGTTCGATGCGTGCCTGATCCAGGGTGCGCATGTTGACGGTAAACGGCACGCAATCGACCTGGCATTCGCCGGTCTGGCTGTTGAGCAGCGCCAGGCCGGTGAGAAAAGTCACGCTGGCGCCGCTGGAGGCCAGCAGTTGCTCGCGGGCCTTTTCGAAGGTGTGGGGTTTGCCGATAATGCGGTCGCCGAGTACTGCGACCTGGTCGGAGCCGATGATCAGATGAGCGGTATGGCTGCCCGCAAGTGCCTGGGCTTTTTCTTTGGCGAGGCGTTTGACCAGTTCGATAGCCGGCTCGCCCGGTCGGTGGCTTTCGTCGATATCCGGCGAGCTGCAGGTGAACGGCAGCTGCAAGCGGGCCAGCAATTCCCGGCGATACGCCGAGCTTGAAGCGAGTAATAAAGGCAGCATGCGCAACTCCAAAAGTCAGGCACGAATTCTAGCGGAGGCTTGCAAGTGACGGACAGGGCTGAATTTCCTTTGACATGGCTGGGTGCATCCCTATAATGCTGCGCCTATGTTGAATGACCCGATTCCACCTCACGTTGACCCGCGCAAATTGGCTGACCGTGGCACCACCCTTCAAGGTGAACTGCTGCTGGCCGATTTGGAGAGACTCTGCGACCCGCTTTCCGACACTGTCGGTACGGTGCAGGCTAAATTCGTTTTTGAACGAGATGAACGTAAATCTGTGGTCATTCACAGCTTTATCGACACCGAAGTCAAAATGGTTTGCCAGCGTTGTCTTGAGCTGGTCACCCTGCCGATCCATAGCGAATGCAGTTATGCTGTGGTGAAGGAGGGTGCGAATACCCAGTCGTTGCCGAAAGGTTATGACGTGCTGGAACTGGGCGAAGATCCTTTGGATCTGCAGTCACTGATCGAGGAGGAGCTTCTGCTCGCCTTGCCCATTGTGCCTGCTCATCATCCGGAAGAATGCCAGCAGCCGGCGGGTCTCGATGAGCCCGAACCGAGCGAGGACGAGGTAACGCGGTCCAACCCGTTCAGTGTATTGGCGCAGTTAAAGCGTGACCCAAACGTTTAGGAGTTAATCAATTATGGCTGTTCAGCAGAACAAAAAATCCCGCTCCGCCCGTGACATGCGTCGTTCGCACGACGCTCTCGAGGCTAGCACCCTGTCTGTAGAAAAAACCACCGGTGAAGTTCACCTGCGTCACCACGTATCGCCAGAAGGCGTATACCGTGGCCGTAAAGTGATCGACAAGGGCGCTGACGAGTAATCACTTGTCCGCTCAAGTCATCGCGATTGACGCAATGGGCGGGGACTTCGGTCCCCGCAGCATTGTTCAGGCCAGCCTCGCTTGCCTGTCTGCTACACCCTCGCTGCACCTGACCCTCGTCGGTCAACCCTCCCTACTTGAAGAATTGCTCTCTGGCCAATCGGCTGTGGATCGCTCGCGCCTGTCGATCGTGCCCGCAACCGAAGTCATCACCATGGACGAAAAGCCTGCGCAGGCCCTGCGTGGCAAGCCTGATTCGTCGATGCGTGTGGCGCTGGAGTTGCTGCGTGATGGCAAGGTCCAGGCCTGTGTCAGTGCCGGCAATACCGGCGCGCTGATGGCGTTGTCGCGGTTTGTGCTCAAGACCTTGCCGGGCATTGACCGTCCGGCGATGGTGGCGGCGATTCCGACGCAGAAGGGTTACTGCCAGTTGCTCGACTTGGGCGCCAACGTCGATTGCAGTGCCGAGCACTTGTTGCAGTTCGCGGTGATGGGTTCGGTGGCGGCGGAGACGCTCGGCATTGTTCGCCCGCGTGTCGCGTTGCTGAATATCGGCACCGAAGACATCAAGGGCAATCAGCAGGTCAAGCTGGCCGCCACCTTGTTGCAGGCAGCCCGGGGCATCAATTACATCGGTTTTGTCGAAGGTGACGGTTTGTACCGTGGCGAGGCGGATGTGGTGGTGTGTGACGGCTTTGTCGGCAATATCCTGCTCAAGTCCAGCGAAGGTCTGGCAACCATGATTGCCGGGCGCATCGAAGACTTGTTCAAGAAAAACCTCGCCTCGAAAATGGTCGGCGCCCTGGCATTGCCGTTGATGAAACGTCTGCAAGCCGATCTCGCGCCTGCACGGCATAACGGTGCCAGCTTCCTGGGATTGCAGGGGATTGTGGTGAAGAGCCATGGTTCGGCGGGGGTGCAGGGCTTCCAGAGCGCCATTTCCCGCGCGCTCATCGAGATTCAGGAAAACCTGCCGGAACGGATACACGGTCGTCTGGAGGATTTGTTGCTTTAGGCGTTTTTGTCAGACAATGCTTAAATGTGACCGCTCAGTTTAATTGGCCATCCAACTGTCAGTTTCTTGCGTCCCCAAGCGGGACGTCATTTCTCCGACGACAAGATCATTAGGGGCTCGTTACATGTCTGCTTCCCTCGCATTCGTCTTTCCAGGACAGGGTTCGCAGTCCCTCGGCATGCTGGCCGAGTTGGGCGCGCAACATCCGGTTGTCCTCGAAACATTCAAAGAAGCTTCCGATGCCCTGGGTTACGACCTGTGGGCACTGACCCAGCAAGGGCCGGAAGAGCAACTCAATCAAACCGATAAAACCCAGCCGGCCATTCTCACCGCCTCGATCGCCTTGTGGCGTCTGTGGCTGGCCGAAGGTGGCGCGCGTCCGGCTTATGTTGCCGGTCACAGCCTGGGCGAATACAGCGCCCTGGTCGCTGCTGGCAGCTTGAGTCTGGGTGACGCCGTGAAACTGGTAGAGCGTCGCGGTCAGTTGATGCAAGAAGCCGTTCCGGCCGGGCAGGGCGGCATGGCCGCTATCCTCGGTCTGGAAGATGCTGATGTGCTGGCAGCCTGTGCCGAAGCGGCGCAAGGCGAAGTGGTCAGCGCGGTGAATTTCAACTCCCCGGGCCAGGTGGTCATCGCCGGTGCCAAGGCAGCGGTCGAGCGCGCCATCGAAGGCTGTAAGGCTCGTGGGGCCAAGCGCGCCATGCCATTGCCGGTCAGCGTGCCGTCGCACTGTGAACTGATGCGTCCGGCAGCCGAGCGTTTCGCCGAGTCCATCGCCGCCATCAATTGGCAGGCGCCGCAGATCCCTGTGGTACAGAACGTCAGCGCCAATGTGCCGGCCGATCTGGAAACCCTCAAGCGTGATCTGCTTGAGCAACTCTACAAGCCCGTGCGCTGGGTTGAATCGGTCCAGGCACTGGCTGCCAAGGGCGCGACCCAATTGGTCGAATGCGGTCCTGGCAAAGTGCTGGCCGGTCTGAACAAGCGTTGCGCCGAAGGCGTGTCGACATCCAACCTCAATACCCCAGACGCTTTCGCTGCCGCTCGCGCAGCGCTGGCCTGAATCAGGAGAAACTTGCATGAGCCTGCAAGGTAAAGTTGCACTGGTCACCGGCGCGAGCCGTGGCATTGGCCAGGCCATCGCCCTGGAACTGGGTCGTCAGGGCGCCATCGTGATTGGCACCGCGACCTCCGCTTCCGGTGCCGAGCGCATCGCCGCGACCCTGAAAGAAAACGGTATTCAAGGCACCGGTCTTGAGCTCAACGTCACCAGCGACGAATCTGTTGCTGCGGTACTGGCGAGCATCACTGCACAGTTTGGTGCGCCGGCGATCCTGGTCAACAATGCCGGTATCACCCGCGATAACCTGATGATGCGCATGAAAGACGACGAGTGGCATGACGTTGTCGATACCAACCTGAACAGTCTGTTCCGCCTCTCCAAGGGCGTTTTGCGCGGCATGACCAAAGCCCGTTGGGGACGAATTATCAGTATCGGCTCGGTTGTGGGTGCCATGGGCAACGCAGGCCAAGTAAACTACGCTGCCGCCAAGGCCGGTCTGGAAGGTTTCAGCCGTGCACTGGCGCGTGAAGTCGGTTCGCGTTCGATTACGGTAAACTCGGTGGCCCCTGGGTTCATCGACACCGATATGACTCGCGAATTGCCCGAGGCGCAGCGTGAAGCCTTGCAGACGCAGATTCCGCTGGGCCGTCTGGGACAAGCACAAGAGATCGCGTCTGTGGTCGCTTTTCTTGCATCGGACGGTGCGGCTTACGTTACTGGGGCTACAATCCCGGTGAACGGCGGGATGTACATGAGTTAAATGTGACGGATCGCTTCAAAAAAATGTCATACGAGCTGTCTAAAATCCGTTATAAAGCTGCAATCTATTTATAGGCAGAGGGCTGTCGGGTTTGAGGAGTGAAGCTTTCAGTTGAAAAGCTGAAAAGTCTTTCTATACACTTACCCACTGGCCAGCTGCCTGAATTTGTCCATTAGGAGTGAAAACAAGGTATGAGCACCATCGAAGAGCGCGTCAAGAAAATCGTTGCTGAGCAACTGGGCGTTAAAGAAGAAGAAGTGGTTAACACTGCTTCCTTCGTTGAAGACCTGGGTGCCGACTCCCTTGACACCGTTGAGCTGGTGATGGCTCTGGAAGAGGAATTCGAGACCGAAATCCCTGACGAAGAAGCTGAGAAGATCACTACTGTACAAGCCGCAATCGATTACGTTACTAACCACCAGGCTTAATAGCTTGTAATCGTTGCTTGCTGTCATGGAAAAACCGCACTGCCATCACGGCGTGCGGTTTTTTCTTTAGGCCTGATGCAAAGTCGTCATTTGAAAAAAGGAGAGTGCTGTGTCGCGTAGACGCGTCGTAGTCACCGGTATGGGTATGTTGTCGCCACTGGGCACGGATGTGCCGAGCAGTTGGCAGGGCATTCTGGCTGGCCGCAGTGGCATTGGTCTGATCGAACACACCGACCTTTCTGCCTATTCCACCCGTTTTGGCGGCTCGGTAAAGGGCTTCAATGTCGAGGAATACCTGTCGGTCAAGGAAGCGCGCAAGCTCGACCTGTTCATTCAATACGGTCTGGCCGCAGGTTTTCAGGCGGTGCGTAACTCGGGGTTGGAAGTCACTGACGCCAACCGCGAGCGTATCGGCGTGGCCATGGGTTCGGGTATTGGCGGTCTGACCAATATCGAAGAAACCAGCCGCACCCTGCATGATTCCGGCCCACGGCGGATCTCTCCGTTTTTCGTGCCAGGCTCGATCATCAATATGATTTCCGGTTTCCTGTCCATCCACCTGGGTGCACAGGGACCTAACTACGCCATCGCCACGGCGTGTACCACCGGTACGCACTGCATCGGCATGGCAGCCCGCAACATCATGTACGACGAAGCCGACGTGATGATTGCCGGCGGCGCCGAAATGGCCGCGTGTGGCCTGGGCATGGGCGGCTTCGGTGCTTCCCGCGCGCTGTCGACCCGCAACGATGAGCCGACCCGTGCCAGCCGTCCGTGGGACAAGGGCCGTGACGGATTCGTCCTGTCCGACGGTGCCGGTGCTCTGGTTCTAGAAGAGCTGGAACACGCCAAGGCGCGCGGCGCGACCATCTATGCCGAGCTGATCGGCTTCGGCACCAGTGGCGACGCTTACCACATGACGTCGCCACCGGCAGACGGTGCGGGTGCTGCACGTTGCATCACCAACGCCCTGCGCGATGCCAAGGTCAACGTTGATCAGGTTCAATACATCAACGCCCACGGCACCTCGACTTCGGCCGGCGACCTTGCCGAAGCCTGCGCGATCAAGTCGGTGTTCGGCGATCACGCCTACAAGCTGGCGGTCAGTTCGACCAAGTCCATGACCGGTCACCTGTTGGGTGCGGCGGGCGCCGTCGAAGCGATCTTCAGCGTGTTGGCAATCAACAGCCAGGTCGCGCCGCCGACCATCAACCTCGATGAACCGGACGAAGGTTGCGACCTCGACTTCGTGCCGCACACGGCGCGCAACATGGACATCGATGTGGTGTTGTCGAACTCCTTCGGGTTTGGCGGGACCAACGGCTCGCTGGTGTTCCGCCGGTTCGCTGACTGATGGACAGCTGGGTCGACGGTCAGCCGGCTGACGCTCTGTCGCTGAAGGATCGCGGCCTGGCTTACGGTGATGGTCTGTTCGAGACCATTGCCGTGCACGGTGGGCAGCCGCTGTTGCTGGACCGGCATCTGTCGCGTCTGGCGCAAGGCTGTTCGCGCCTGGCGATCACGGCGGATCACGACCTGGTTCGCGACGAATTGCTGGCCTATGCCGCAGCGCTTGGTGAGGGCGTGCTCAAGCTCATCCTCACGCGCGGCGACAGTCTGCGCGGTTATGCACCTGATCCTTCGGCGCAAGCCCGACGCATTCTGCAAGGCAATCCGCCCGCGGCTTATCCGGCTGGGCACGCCGAGCAGGGCGTTCGATTGTTCCCCTGTACCACACGACTTTCCAGACAACCCTTGCTTGCCGGGCTCAAACACTTGAACCGTCTTGAGCAAGTGATTGCCCGCTCCGAATGGCATGACACCGAACATGCCGAAGGCTTGATGCTGGATCAGGCCGGTCGCGTGATCGAAGGCGTGTTCAGTAATCTGTTCCTGGTGCGCGATGGCGTGCTGATCACCGCCGATTTGAAACGCTGCGGCGTGGCCGGTGTGATGCGTGCCGAATTATTGTTTCAAGCCGAGTCATCGGGGATCCCCACGCAAGTGAGCGACATCACGCTCGAACAGCTGCAATGGGCCGATGAAGTCTTTGTCTGCAACAGCGTGTATGGCGTTTGGCCGGTGCGCGCCTATGCTGCGCTGAGCTGGCCGGTTGGGCCGCTCACCCGTAAACTCCAAACCATTGCCCGCGCGCTACTGGATGCTTGATACGTGAGACGTAAATTCTTGCTGCTGCTGGAAACCGGATTGGTACTGGCGGGGCTGTGTCTGGGCGCTTCTGCCTGGAAAATCCATTCGGCGCTGGAACAACCGCTGAACATCACCCAGGAAGAGCTGCTGGACGTGCCCAAAGGCACGACACCCACCCGCACCTTCTATCGACTCGAAGCTGACGGCGTCATCAAGGACGCGTTCTGGCTGCGCGTTTACTGGCGCTTCAATCTGCCCAAGCAACCGTTGCACAGTGGCGAATACCGCATGCTTCCGGGCATGACGGTAGAAGGGCTGATCGACCTGTGGAAACGCGGCGAAATGGTTCAGTACAGCGTGACGCTGGTCGAGGGCTGGAATTTCCGCCAGGTCCGCGCCGCCCTGGCCAAAGATGAAAAACTCGAGCAGACAATCGCAGGTTTGAGCGATAGCCAGGTCATGGAGAAACTCGGTCACCGCGGGATTTTCCCGGAAGGTCGTTTCTTTCCCGACACCTATCGCTTCGTGCGTGGCATGAGCGACGTCGATCTGCTGAAAAAAGCCTATGACCGCCTCGACGAGGTCCTCGCCAAAGAGTGGGATCAACGTTCTGCTGATGCGCCGTACACCGAACCCTATCAGGCGCTGATCATGGCCTCGCTGGTGGAGAAGGAAACGGGCGTGCCGCAAGAGCGTGGGCAGATTGCCGGGGTCTTTGTTCGACGCATGGCCATTGGCATGTTGCTGCAGACTGACCCGACGGTGATCTATGGCCTGGGTGATCGCTACAGCGGCAAATTGACTCGCGCCCATCTCAAGGAAGCGACCCCGTACAACACTTACGTGATCTCGGGCCTGCCACCGACGCCGATTGCCATGGTTGGCCGCGAAGCCATCCATGCCGCCTTGAACCCGGTGGCCGGCAACAGCCTGTACTTCGTCGCGCGCGGCGATGGCAGCCATGTGTTCTCCGATGATCTGGATGCCCATAACAACGCAGTGCGCGAGTTCCAGCTCAAGCGTCGCGCCGATTATCGTTCCAGCCCGGCGCCGATCTCTGCGCCAGAGGCGGTGAATGGCGAAGCACCGGAAGCCGAGGCACCGATTCCAGCGGCTTCGCCGAATCCTGATCCCGAGGCTTTGCCCTCCGTAGCGCCGCAAGAAGCGACGCCTGAACCTGCTCCGGCACCTGAAGTTGCACCTCCACCTGCATCTGAGCCCGCGCCGGAAGCTGTCGCTCCGCAAAGCCCGCAATAATTTCTGATAAGGACTGCCCGTGACTGGCTTGTTTATTACCCTGGAAGGCCCGGAAGGCGCCGGCAAAAGCACCAATCGCGAATACCTGGCCGAGCGCCTGCGCGCTGCCGGTATCGAAGTGGTGCTGACCCGCGAACCGGGTGGTACGCCGTTGGCCGAGCGGATTCGCGAAGTGCTGCTGGCCCCGGTTGATGAAGTCATGAACCCCGACACGGAACTGCTGCTGGTGTTTGCCGCACGCGCTCAGCATCTGGCCGAAGTGATTCGCCCGGCGCTGGCCCGTGGTGCGGTGGTGTTGTGTGATCGCTTCACGGATTCCACTTACGCCTATCAGGGCGGCGGTCGCGGTTTGTCGCTGGAGCGCATCGCGACGCTCGAAACCTTCGTCCAGGGCGATCTGCGCCCGGACCTGACGTTGATCTTCGACCTGCCGGTGGAAGTGGGCCTGGCCCGCGCCAGTGCTCGCGGTCGCCTGGACCGTTTCGAACTCGAAGGCCGAACCTTTTTTGATGCCGTGCGCAGTGCGTTCCTCAAGCGCGCTGAGGCGGATCCGGCGCGCTATGTGCTGGTCGATGCCGCCCAGCCGCTGGCACAGGTTCAACAATCGCTGGACGCCTTGTTGCCGCGTCTGCTGGAGTTGACCCGTGGCTGAAGCCTATCCGTGGCAGGACAGTCTCTGGCAACAGCTGGCCGGTCGAAAGCAGCACGCTCACGCCTATCTGCTGCACGGCCCGGCCGGGATCGGCAAGCGCGCGCTGGCGGAACGCTTGATGGCCAGCCTGCTGTGCCAGCGGCCAACCGCGCAGGACGCTTGTGGTGAATGCAAATCTTGCCTGCTGCTGAAGGCTGGCAGCCATCCCGACCATTACATCCTCGAGCCGGAAGAAGCCGACAAGGCGATCAAGGTCGATCAGGTCCGCGACCTGGTCAGCTTCGTGGTGCAGACCTCGCAGATGGGCGGGCGCAAAGTGGTGTTGATCGAGCCGGTCGAGTCGATGAACGTCAACGCCGCCAACGCCTTGCTCAAAAGCCTGGAAGAGCCGTCGGGCGATACCGTTCTGCTGTTAGTCAGTCACCAGACCAGTCGTCTGTTGCCGACCATCAAGAGCCGCTGTGTGCAGCAGGCCTGCCCGCTGCCGAGCGAAGCAATGAGCCTTGCGTGGCTGGCGAAGGCCTTGCCGGACAGCTCGGAAGAAGAGCGCGTCGAGCTGCTGACGCTGGCCGCCGGTTCTCCGCTGGGCGCGGTCAAGTTGCAGGCCCAGGGTGTGCGCGAACAGCGCGCACTGGTGGTGGAGGGCGTGAAGAAGTTGCTCAAGCAACAGCAATCGCCGACGCAATTGGCCGAAGAGTGGAAAACCATTCCGCAGTTGCTGCTGTTCGACTGGTTTTGCGACTGGTCGAGCCTGATCCTGCGCTATCAGTTGACCCAGGATGAAGACGGTCTGGGATTGACGGACATGCGTAAGGTGATTCAGTACCTGGCGCAGAAAGCCGCTCAGGATAAAGTCCTGACTATCCAGGACTGGATCCTCGCCCAACGTCAGAAGGTGATGAGCAAGGCCAACCTCAATCCGGCGCTGTTGCTGGAAGCGCTGCTGGTGCAATGGGCCTCGTTGCCTACCCAGAAGTGATCGTCTGCGCCTATGCTCTGTGCATCAGCAGTGGAGGTCCGCATGAATGAACTCGTCAACCCGGGGCCGCGTAACGGCATTTTGTCCCTGACCATCAAGGACAAGTCCGTGCTGTACGCGGCCTACATGCCCTTCATCAAGAACGGCGGCCTGTTTATCCCGACCAATAAAAGCTACAAGTTGGGCGATGAGGTCTTCATGTTGCTGAACCTGATGGACGAAGCCGAAAAGATTCCGGTCGCGGGCAAAGTCACCTGGGTCACCCCCAAAGGCGCTCAGGGCAACCGTGCCGCCGGGGTCGGCGTGCAGTTCAACGACGGCGACAACACGGCGCGCAGTCGAATCGAAACCCACCTGGCCGGAGCCCTCAAATCCGACCGTCCCACTCATACGATGTAAGTTGCAGCCCTTTTATGCTCGTAGATTCCCATTGTCACCTTGATCGTCTCGACCTCGCCGCCCACGACGGCTCCCTGGATGCTGCGCTCGACGCTGCCCGTCAGCGCGGGGTAGGGCACTTTCTGTGCATCGGCGTCAGTGTCGACAACGCCGCCGACGTCAAAGCCCTGGCCGAACGTTATGACGACGTCGATTGTTCGGTCGGCGTGCATCCGCTGGACGTGCAACCGGGCGCTGCGCCAGCGCTGGACTGGTTGTTGCGCGAGCTCAACCACCCGCGCGTCGTCGCGATTGGTGAAACCGGTCTGGATTATCACTACGAACCGGAAGCGGCCGAGTTGCAGCAGGAGTCGTTCCGCCTTCATTTGCAGGCAGCGCAGCAGACCGGCAAGCCAGTGATCATCCACACCCGTGGCGCCCGTGCCGATACTTTAAGCTTGCTGCGAGAGGCGGCGCTGCCACAGGCTGGCGTGCTGCATTGCTTCACCGAAGACTGGGACATGGCCAAGGCCGCGCTGGACATGGGCTATTACATTTCTTTGTCCGGTATTGTCACTTTCCGCAATGCCGACGCGCTGCGCGATGTGGCCAGCAAAGTGCCGGCCGACCGCTTGCTGGTGGAAACCGACTCGCCCTACCTCGCGCCGATCCCGTATCGCGGCAAGCCGAACCTGCCGCAGTACGTCAGGGAAGTCGCGGAGTTTCTGGCGATGTTGCGGGGTGAGCCTTACGAGCGATTTGCCGAGCAGACCACCGAGAATTTCAAGCGGCTGTTCCCTTTGGCGCATGTGAAACCGGTTTAGAACTCAATGCCGCCATCGCGGGCAGGCTCGCTGCGCAGGGTCAAATCGCAGGCAAAAAAAACCCGGGTTCTGGGGGGTGAATCCGGGTTAAGACCATTAGGAGTAAAACAATGGTACGCGGTCCGTTGGTACCAATATCGGCGCAACACTTGGGGGAGATGTCTCGCCGACAGTTCAAGTATTGATCACTATTGCGCCTAGTCCAGTTTACGGGCACCGGTTTTTAAACAATTTTGGAATACGCCCGCTTCGGAAGAGTTCTCATCAATGAGCGAGCCTGCGGGAAATCATCAAGAAACACAGATATGGTCGGATGATCCGTGCATTTTTGCGTAAGTTAGGCATAATACGCGGCTTCGAATTTTGACCCCCAACAGACCTTTTCTTATGCATAAAGAACCTCGTAAGGTCCGTGAGTTTCGTCGCCGCGAGCAAGAAATTCTCGATACCGCGCTCAAGCTGTTCCTCGACCAAGGTGAAGACAGTGTCACCGTCGAGATGATTGCTGATGCCGTCGGTATCGGCAAAGGCACGATCTACAAGCACTTCAAATCCAAGGCAGAGATCTATCTGCGCCTGATGCTTGATTACGAGCGTGATTTGAACGAGCTGTTGCATTCGGCCGATGTCGACAAGGACAAGGAAGCGCTGTCCCGGGCCTACTTCGAATTCCGCATGCGCGATCCGCAACGTTATCGGTTGTTCGACCGCCTGGAAGAGAAGGTGGTCAAGGGCAATCAAGTGCCCGAGATGGTCGAGGAACTGCACAAGATCCGCGCCTCGAACTTCGAACGCCTGACCCTGCTGATCAAAGGCCGGATCAGCGAAGGCAAGCTCGAAGACGTGCCGCCGTACTTCCATTACTGCGCATCCTGGGCGCTGGTGCATGGCGCTGTTGCTCTGTATCACTCGCCGTTCTGGAGCAATGTGCTGGAAGATCAGGAAGGCTTCTTCCAGTTCCTGATGGACATCGGCGTGCGCATGGGCAACAAGCGCAAGCGCGACACCGACACTCCGAACAGCTGAACCATTCAGCTGCCTGATTGCGCCATGATTTCGCTATATGGCGCAGTACCGCAGGAATATACTCAGGCTTGGGACTTGCCAAAACTTGAATTCTGAGTCAAGTTTTGCGCGTTCCACTTGTCCATCGCCGGAGTGATCCATGATCGTTGACCGTCAAGGCAGGCGTTTTCGCAATTTGCGGATCAGTCTGACCTCAGCCTGCAATTACGCGTGTACCTACTGCGTGCCCAACGGCAAGCGGCTGGTGGCTGCGCAGGATGAATTGTCGGCCGAGGCCATGGCGCGCGGCGTGGCGTATTTGATCGAAGCGGCCGGCATCGAGCGGTTGCGCATCACCGGCGGCGAGCCGCTGGTCAGTCCCAAACTCGAAGCCTTCATGACTGCCGTCGGCCAAATGGGCCTGGAAGACATCAGCCTGACCACCAATGGTCAGTTGCTGGCGAAAAAGCTGCCGTTGCTGGTGGACGCCGGTATTCGACGTATCAACGTCTCCCTCGACACCCTGGACGCCAGCGCCTTTCGCAGCATTGCCCGCGGCGGCGATCTGGCGACCGTGCTCGACGGCATGGATCAGGCCAGCGCGGCGGGCATGAAGATCAAGGTCAATATGGTGCCGCTGCGCGGACAGAACCTTGATCAGGTGATGCCGCTGCTCGATTACTGCCTGGAACGCGGCTATGAGTTGCGCTTCATCGAACTGATGCGCATGGGCCACCTGGCCACCGACTCCAATGCGTTCCTGCAACAGTTCGTCAGCCTCCAGCAGTTGCTGAGCCTGATTGGCGAGCGTTATGAGTATCTGCAGGCCGATGCGCCGGTCGATGCCACTGCGGTGCGTTATGAAATTCCGGGGCAGGGGCACTTCGGCGTGATCGCCAATGAAAGCGTTCCGTTCTGCCGTACCTGTTCGCGCTTGCGTCTGTCGTCCACGGGTTGGCTGCACGGCTGCCTGTCGTCGAGCAATCGCCATTATGTCGGCGACTTGCTCGACAAGCCTCGCCATCAAGCGCTGCCGGCATTGCAGCGGCTGCTGGTGAAGGCCTTGGGTGACAAGCAGGAAGTGGCGTTCTCCGGTGGTGCGACGGTCATGAAGATTATTGGCGGCTGACACGCCCTGTGGCGAGGGAGCTTGCTCCCGTTGGGGCGCGAAGCGGCCCCCGAATTTCCAAAGACACTGCATTCCTCAGAATTTACGGCTGCTGCGCAACCGAGCGGGAGCAAGCTCCCTCGCCACAAATTTGCGTTATCTATTTGCAAGCATCCCTCAGCTCAAGACTGGCGCGGAAGCTGCATCCCATGGCCATTCGCCGGTTTTCCGTCACCGGCCTCTGGAGGGTAGGATGCGTAGCCTGGTTTTGCTGCTGGCCGTTTTGGCGCTTGGTGGCTGCATGAATGTCAGCGACATGGCTGAAGGGACTCGCTACCAGATGAGCGACGCTGGGTTACTGGATCACAGCGACAGCCGTCGGGTGAACAACCTGCGGATCCAGCCGGACTCGTTCATCTACATTGCCCAAGGTGCCTTTTCGCCACCGGGCAATCCTTATCCGCGTCCAAACGTGGTGGCCGAAGAAGCCTTTAACGGCTTTATCGAATACTTCCCGATGGTACGCCGTGCCCGTGCACCTGAAGGCCTCGACCAGGCCATGGCAGAAGCCCGTGCTGCCGGTGCCCATTACCTGCTTTACACGAGGTTCGCCAAGGCTGACGACCGCATCGGTAACTCCGATGAGTGGCTCGATCAGGAATACGTGGACCGACTCGGCATCGACAGCGGCGTGATTCAAATCATGTTGATCGAGACCAGCACCCAGTATTTGATTGATACTGCACGCATCAAAAGTCGTGGCGGTTTACTGACGTTCCATGACAACTCGCCAGAGGACCTGATCGGCCCACCGCTGCAGCAATACGCGCGCAGCCTGATCGGGATCAGCGACCAGTAATTTAAAGGAGAACACCATGAGTGGCCCGCAAAAAGCCAACGACCTGTTGGGGCAAATCCCCAAGACCAAAGGCTTGCCGCCGGTCCACCTGTGGAACCCCGATTTCTGTGGCGACATCGACATGCGCATCGCCCGCGACGGCACCTGGTATTACCTGGGCACGCCGATCGGGCGCAAGCCGATGGTCAAATTGTTCTCGACCATCATTCGTCGCGATGGCGATGATTACTTCCTGATCACACCGGTCGAGAAAGTCGGGATCAAGGTCGACGATGCGCCGTTCGTGGCGATTGCCGTCGATGTGGAAGGCGAGGGGGAGGCTCAGCTCCTGCGGTTTACCACCAACGTGGATGAAACGGCCGAGGCAGGCGCGGAACACCCGATTCGCGTGGTCATCGATCCGGTCACTCAAGAGCCCGCGCCGTATGTGCATGTGCGCACCAACCTTGAAGCGCTGATTCACCGCAATGTGTTCTACCAACTGGTGGAACTGGCCGTGACCCGTGAAATCGACGGGCAACGCTGGCTTGGCGTGTGGAGTGGCGGCGAGTTCTTCCCCATCGGTCTCGAGCCTTGAGCTGATTAAGCGTGGGAGCGGGCTTGCTCGCGAAAGCGGTTCAACATTCAACGAATAAGTTGCCTGTGACACCGCATTCGCGAGCAAGCCCGCTCCCACATTTGATCGCCACATTTCCCGACGAATCCAATTGACACCCAATCATATGATGATTAGCGTATCGCTCCATCGCGCGCGGTTTTGAGGTTTCCATGTCCAGCAGTTTTCACGCCTCAACGGTCGATTGGCTGGGTTGCTGGATTGCCGCTGGCCAGGTCAAGCCCGGTGAAACCCTCAAGGTCGAAGCCGACTTGGGCGAGCAGCTCGGTGTCAGCCGAACGGTCATCCGTGAAGCCATCAAGACCCTGGTCGCCAAAGGCATGCTTGAAGTCGGGCCAAAGGTCGGCACACGGGTGCTGCCGGTGCGCCGTTGGAACCTCTTCGATCCGCAAGTCGTCGGTTGGCTGTCACGCAGCGGTTTGCCGGAAAACTTCGTCGACGACTTGCTCGACCTGCGCCGCACCATCGAGCCGATGGCCGTGCGCTGGGCTTGTGAACGGGCGACGGTCGAGCAAGTGCAGGCCATCCTCCTGGCCTACAACGCGCTGGAGCGGGCCGTGGACAGCGGCGTCGATTACAACCGCGCCGACCGGGTGTTCCACGAGTGCATCCTCGCCGCCAGCCACAATCAATTCATCGAACAAATGGTCCCGGCGCTCGGCGCGCTGCTGGCGGTGTCGTTCGAAGTGTCCGCTGCCGACCCCGACGAACTGCGCCGTACGTTGCCCATCCACAAAGACATGGCCGAAGCCATCGCCGCCCGCGACGCCGCGCGCGGGGTGTGGGCGTGCATGACCCTGATCGACAACGCAGACCTGGCGATCAAACGCTTCTACCCTCAGGTCATGGCCGACAAAAAACCGGCTGACCACACACATTCCCCATAAATACAAGAACAAGGCAGGAGGTTTCATGACGTTGAAAGCGCTGACCCAGCACCGTGCGCGGCTTGGCGAAGGCCCGTTCTGGGATGCCCCGACGCAGGCGCTGTACTGGGTCGACATCGCCGGCAAACAAGCGCTGCGGCTGATCGGCGCCAACGTCCAGATCTGGGAAATGCCGGAACACGTCTCCGCTTTCATCCCCTGTGAAAGCGGGGATGCGCTGGTCGCGTTGAGCAGCGGCGTCTATCGTCTGGACCTCGACTCACCGGGCCTTGAACCACGCCTGACCTTGCTCTGCATGGCCGACCCGCAACCCGGCAACCGCCCCAACGAAGCCCGTTGCGATGCACAGGGTCGGCTCTGGCTCGGCACCATGCAGAACAACATCGGCGAAAACGGCGAAGACTTGCCGGTTACTCGTCGCTCCGGCGGCTTGTTTCGCATCGACCGCGATGCCCGGGTCACGCCGCTGCTTCGCGGGCTGGGAATTCCCAACACGCTGCTGTGGAGCGATGACGCGACAACATTGTTTTTCGCTGACAGCCTCGATGCCACGCTGTACCGCTACTTCATCCACGCCGATGGCAATCTGGACACCGCTTACGTCTGGTTCGGTCCCGATAAACGTGGGGTCCCCGACGGCTCGGCCATGGACGCCGAAGGTTACATCTGGAACGCCCGCTGGGATGGCAGTTGCCTGATCAGACTGACCCCGGACGGTCACGTCGATCGAATCATCGAACTGCCCGTCAGCCGTCCCACCAGTTGCGTATTCGGCGGCGAAGACCTGAAAACCCTGTACATCACCAGCGCGGCGAGCCCGCTAAACCATCCACTGGATGGCGCGGTGTTATCGCTTCGCGTAGATGTCGCCGGAAATCCTTGCACGCGGTTCGCGGGATAAATCCCAAAATATGGGATGTAAAATTATATATTGAGATTATTTGCCGGGCAGGTTTATAGTCGGCCATCAGTTACACGCACTCACACTTAAAAAAACAAAACAGGTGAAGTGATGCAGCGATTTTCCAGAAAGCCTTTTGACCGGACATCGACAGATGCCCGGTTTTTGTCGTGTCCGCAAAAGGAGTCTTGATTCATGGCTGAACCTCTTTCTTTGCCAGCGGTGCCGGAACCGCCCAAAGGCGAGCGCCTGAAGAACAAGGTGGTGTTGCTGACCGGCGCTGCCCAAGGCATCGGCGAGGCCATCGTCGCGACGTTCGCGTCCCAGCAGGCCAAGCTGATCATCAGCGATATCCAGGCGGAAAAAGTCGAGAAAGTCGCGGCGCATTGGCGTGAACAAGGCGCGGACGTGGTCGCGATCAAGGCTGACGTCTCGCACCAGCAAGACCTGCACGCCATGGCCAGGCTGGCGATCGACCTGCATGGCCGCATCGACGTCCTGGTCAACTGCGCCGGGGTCAACGTGTTCCGCGATCCGTTGGAAATGACCGAAGAAGACTGGCGTCGTTGCTTCGCCATCGACCTCGACGGCGCCTGGTACGGCTGCAAGGCTGTGCTGCCGCAAATGATCGCGCAGGGCATCGGCAGCATCATCAACATTGCGTCGACCCATTCCAGCCACATCATTCCGGGCTGCTTTCCGTACCCGGTGGCCAAGCACGGTTTGCTCGGCCTGACCCGTGCGCTCGGCATCGAATACGCGGCCAAAGGCCTTCGCGTCAACGCCATCGCACCGGGCTACATCGAAACCCAACTGAACGTGGATTACTGGAACGGGTTTGCCGACCCGCATGCCGAGCGCCAACGCGCCCTGGATTTGCATCCGCCGCGTCGCATCGGTCAGCCGATGGAAGTGGCCATGACCGCCGTGTTCCTGGCCAGCGATGAAGCACCGTTCATCAATGCTTCGTGCATCACCATCGATGGTGGGCGCTCGGTGATGTACCACGACTGAATAAAACCGCTTTCAGGCGCGGAACTCCGTCTGAAAGCCAATCATCATACGATATGACTATTAGCTTCAATGTTTGCACCGGCTTTCAAATAACGCTCAAAAAAAATAACAAGGAGTCAGCTTATGAATCGTCGTGGGATCCGTTCTCTGTGCTGTGCCGCTCTGGCGGTCACCGCGGTTAGCCTGAGCAGTACGCTGCTGGCAGCCGAGGAAGTGAAAATCGGTTTTCTGGTCAAGCAAGCGGAAGAGCCCTGGTTCCAGACCGAATGGGCCTTCGCTGAAAAGGCCGGTAAAGACAAGGGCTTCACCGTTATCAAGATCGCCGTGCCTGACGGCGAGAAAACCCTCTCCGCCATCGACAGCCTTGCCGCCAACGGCGCCAAGGGTTTTGTGATCTGCCCGCCGGACGTCGGTCTCGGCCCGGCCATCGTGGCCAAGGCCAAGGCCAACGGTTTGAAAGTGATGGCGGTCGATGACCGTTTTGTCGATGCCAACGGCAAGTTCATGGAAGACGTGCCTTACCTCGGCATGGCCGCCTTTGAAGTCGGCCAGAAACAGGGCGCGGCGATGGCCACCGAAGCGAAGAAACGCGGTTGGGACTGGAAAGACACCTACGCGGTGATCAACACCTTCAACGAACTCGACACCGGCAAAAAGCGCACCGACGGTTCGGTCAAGGCGCTGGAAGACGCGGGTTTCCCGAAAGACCACATTCTCTTCACGGCGCAGAAAACCCTCGACGTCCCGGGCAGCATGGACGCCACCAACTCTGCCTTGGTGAAACTGCCCAGTGGCGCGAAAAACCTGATCATCGGCGGCATGAACGACAACACGGTGCTGGGCGGCGTGCGCGCTACCGAAACCGCCGGATTTGCAGCGGCCAACGTGATCGGTATCGGCATTAACGGTACGGACGCTATCGGCGAACTGAAAAAGCCCAATAGCGGCTTCTTTGGCTCGATGCTGCCAAGCCCGCACATCGAAGGCTACAACACCGCCAGCATGATGTTTGAGTGGGTCACCACCGGCAAAGAGCCACCCAAATTCACCGCCATGGACGACGTGACGCTGATCACGCGCGAGAACTTCAAGCAGGAACTGGAAAAGATCGGCCTCTGGAACTGAGGCGCGGTTGATTTCAACGGCGGCCCCGGCGACGGGGCTGCCTGATCTGTGAAGAGGTGGTTTATGCACGCGCAAGTACAGACACATGAGCACAGCGTCGGCGGCAGCCTGCGCTTCAATGGGATCGGCAAGACCTTTCCCGGCGTGAAGGCGCTGGATGGCATCAGCTTCGTCGCGCACCCGGGGCAGGTTCACGCCTTGATGGGCGAGAACGGCGCCGGCAAATCGACCCTGCTGAAAATCCTCGGCGGCGCCTACACGCCGAGCAGTGGTGACCTGCAGATCGGCGAGCAGACGATGGCGTTCAAATCCACCGCCGACAGCATCGCCAGCCGCGTCGCGGTGATCCATCAAGAATTGCACCTGGTGCCGGAAATGACCGTGGCGGAGAACCTGTTTCTCGGGCACCTGCCGGCCAGTTTCGGTCTGATCAATCGTGGCGCCTTGCGCCAACAGGCACTGGCTTGCCTCAAAGGCCTGGCCGATGAAATCGACCCGCAAGAGAAAGTCGGGCGCCTTTCCCTCGGGCAGCGGCAACTGGTGGAAATCGCCAAGGCGTTGTCCCGAGGCGCCCATGTGATTGCGTTCGACGAACCGACCAGCAGCCTGTCGGCGCGCGAGATCGATCGCTTGATGGCGATCATCGGACGCCTGCGCGACGAAGGCAAAGTGGTGCTCTACGTCTCCCATCGCATGGAAGAAGTGTTCCGCATCTGCAACGCGGTGACGGTGTTCAAGGACGGTCGCTACGTGCGCACCTTCGAGGACATGAGCGAGCTGACTCACGACCAGTTGGTGACGTGCATGGTCGGTCGCGACATTCAGGACATCTACGATTACCGCCCTCGACAACGTGGCGCGGTGGCGCTCAAGGTCGATGGTTTGCTCGGCCCAGGCTTGCGCGAACCGGTGAGTTTCGAGGCGCACAAAGGCGAGATCCTTGGGTTGTTCGGGCTGGTCGGTGCCGGGCGCACCGAGCTGTTCCGCCTGCTCAGCGGCTTGGAGCGCAATACGGCCGGACGCCTGGAATTACGCGGCCATGAACTGAAACTGCGCTCACCGCGCGATGCGATTGCGGCCGGGATTCTGCTGTGTCCCGAGGACCGCAAGAAGGAGGGCATCATCCCCCTCGCCAGTGTCGCCGAGAACATCAACATCAGCGCACGCGGCGCGCATTCCACCTTCGGCTGCCTGTTGCGTGGCCTGTGGGAAAAGGGCAATGCCGACAAACACATCAAGGCGCTGAAGGTGAAGACGCCGAGTGCCGAGCAGAAAATCATGTACCTGTCCGGCGGCAATCAGCAGAAGGCCATTCTTGGTCGCTGGCTGTCGATGCCGATGAAAGTCCTGTTGCTCGACGAACCGACTCGCGGCATCGACATCGGGGCCAAGGCCGAGATTTACCAGATCATCCATAACCTGGCCGAGAGCGGCATCGCGGTGATCGTGGTGTCCAGCGACCTGATGGAAGTGATGGGTATTTCCGACCGCATTCTGGTGCTCTGCGAAGGCGCGATGCGCGGCGAGTTGTCTCGCGCCGAGGCCAATGAATCCAACCTGCTGCAACTGGCTTTGCCGCGCCAACGCGCTGACGGCGTGGCGAACTGAGAGGTGACTATGATGACAACCCAAAACAACGCGCTGCCTACCGAGCGCAAACCCTTGGACCTGCGGCGCTTTCTCGATGATTGGGTGATGCTGCTGGCAGCCGTCGGGATCTTCGTGCTCTGTACGTTGCTGATCGACAACTTCCTCTCGCCATTGAACATGCGCGGCCTCGGGTTGGCGATTTCGACGACGGGGATTGCGGCGTGCACCATGTTGTATTGCCTGGCGTCCGGGCACTTTGACCTGTCGGTTGGCTCGGTGATTGCCTGTGCCGGCGTGGTCGCAGCGGTGGTGATGCGCGACACCGACAGCGTCTTTCTCGGGGTGACGGCAGCGCTGTTCATGGGCCTGATTGTCGGGCTGATCAACGGGATCGTGATTGCCAAGCTGCGGGTCAACGCGTTGATCACCACGCTGGCGACCATGCAGATCGTTCGCGGTCTGGCTTACATTTTTGCCAACGGCAAAGCGGTCGGCGTCTCGCAAGAGCAGTTCTTCGTCTTCGGTAACGGCCAGTTGTTTGGCGTGCCGGTGCCGATCCTGATCACCATCGTCTGCTTCCTGTTTTTCGGCTGGCTGCTGAACTACACCACCTACGGGCGCAACACCATGGCCATCGGCGGCAACCAGGAAGCGGCGTTGCTGGCCGGGGTCAACGTTGACCGGACCAAGATCCTCATCTTCGCCGTGCATGGTGTGATTGGCGCGTTGGCCGGGGTGATCCTGGCGTCGCGCATGACCTCCGGGCAGCCGATGATTGGCCAGGGTTTCGAGCTGACGGTGATCTCGGCTTGCGTGCTGGGCGGGGTGTCGTTGAGCGGCGGGATCGGCATGATCCGGCATGTGATTGCCGGGGTGTTGATTCTGGCGATTATTGAAAATGCGATGAACCTGAAGAACATCGACACGTTTTACCAGTATGTGATTCGTGGTTCGATCTTGCTGTTGGCCGTCGTCATCGACCGCCTCAAACAACGCTGACCAGCCTGCACCTGCACAAATTCTATAGGTAAGCACTGTGTTCAATGTCGGAGCGGGCTTGCTCGCGAAAGCGGTGTGTCAGTCAACATAATCACTGAATGACACACCGCCTTCGCGAGCAAGTCGAATCGTCGCACCGCCGCTCCCACACTAGATCGCGCCGAAGTCACTATCGGCGGCCATCCTTCTGTCAGTTCCTCTAAATATTCCTTGCTCGCCCAACCCCGTTTCGGTTATCACTTTGTACATGATTAGACAGGTACGATTTGACAAGAAACAACGGGTGGTCGACGAACTCATCCGGCGCATTGAAAGCGGCCTCATGGTGGACGGCTTTCTGCTGCCGGGCGAGCATCAGTTGGCTCAAGAATTCAAAGTCAGCCGAGGCACGCTGCGTGAAGCACTCGCCGAGTTGAAGCGACGCAACTACATCGCGACGCAAAGCGGTGTCGGTTCCATCGTCACCTTCGACGGTGTGGTGCTCGATCAGCGCAGCGGTTGGGCCCAGGCGCTGGCCGACAGCGGAGCGCTGGTCAACACCGAAGTGCTGCGGCTGGAAGCGGTGACGCGTGCGGACCTGATGCCGCGTTTCGGTACCGACCAGTTCATCACCCTCGACCGGCGTCGCCGCTCCAACGACGGCACGCTGGTCTCCCTCGAACGCTCATTGATGCCCGCGACCGGCGGCCTGGAAAGCCTGCCGCGCGTTGGCCTGATCGACAATTCGCTGACCATCACCCTGGCCGCCTACGGCTACATCGGTGAGCGCGGCGATCAATGGATCGGCGCCGAACCCCTGAATGCCGAAGACGCCGAGTTGCTGGGACGTCCGGTGGGCACCGTATTCCTCAAGGCGCTGCGGACCACCTACGACCGGCAAAACCGCTTCATGGAGCAAGTCGAAAGCTTGCTCGATCCTGTGCACTTTCGTTTGCACCTGCAATTTGGAACCCCGAAATGACTGCGCTCAACCGTGCCCTGGGCGCGTTCTACGGACTGGCCCTGGGCGATGCGCTGGGCATGCCGACCCAATCCCTGAGCCGCGCCGAGATCAAGGCGCGCTTCGGTGAAATCACCGATCTGGAAGACGCCGGCCCCGATCAACCGATCGCCGCCAACATGCCCAAGGGCTCGATCACCGACGACACCGAACAGGCGATTCTGGTCGGCCAGTTGCTGGTTGAAGGCGAAGGCTGGATCGATCCGTCGGTACTGGCGCAACGGTTGATCGAATGGGAAGCCGAGATGCAGGCCAAGGGCTCGCAGGACTTGCTCGGGCCTTCGACCAAACGGGCGATCGAGATGATCCTCGCCGGGCATTCGCCGGAACAGGCGGGGCGATACGGCACCACCAATGGCGCGGCGATGCGCATTACGCCGGTTGGCATTGCGGCAGATGTCGCCGACCCTGAGCGTTTCATCAAGGCGGTGGTGCAAGCCTGTCAGGTCACCCATAACACCACGCTGGGTATCTCCAGCGCGGCGGCGGTGGCGGCGGTGATTTCCGCCGGGATCAATGGCATGGATTTGGGCGAGGCGTTGAACCTCGGCCAGCACATCGCGCAACAGGCCGAAAGTCATGGTCACTGGGTGGCGGGCGGACGGATTGCCTCGCGCATCAGCTGGGCGCGCAGCATCAGTGTCGACAGCGACAAGGCGCTGCTGGCGGATCTGATGTACGACGTAATCGGCACCTCGGTGGCCTCGCAGGAATCGGTGGTGGTCTCGTTTGCCCTGGCGCAGCAAGTAGCCATTGGCGAAATGAGTGCCTTCGAAGCGGTGTGCATGGCTGCCGGATTGGGCGGTGACACCGATACGATTGCGGCGATTCTCGGCGCGATGCTGGGGGCCTGCCTGGGCCTTGAGAGTTGGCCGGTGGCGATGATCGACAAGGTCAAAGCTGTGAATGGCCTGGAGTTGGAGCCGTTGGTGCAAGGGCTTCTGGCTTTGCGTTGACTGGGCTGACGCCTTCGTCGGAACGCCGCCCGGAGCAAGCCCGCTCCCACACTGGATCTGTGAACGACATAGATCTCCTGTGGGAGCGGGCTTGCTCGCGAAGGCCGCGCCGCCGACCTGAAATATTCACCCGCAACGGAAAGCACGAAAACGGCCAGGACAGCCGGGATGTTGTCTCGACTTCCGCAATTGCCCACAACCACAAAAATGGCAACAGGAGTATTTTCATGAGTTCGTCAAACGCCGGGCAAAGTGCCGGGCAACTGGAAACACGCGGCATCGAGCCGGTACCGGAGGCGGAGTGCAACGGGCATCCGCTGCAACTGTTCTGGGTCTGGTTTGCCGCCAACATTTCCATCCTCGGCCTGCCGCTGGGCGCCACGCTGGTGGCGTTTCGTGGCCTGGCGATCTGGCAGGCAATCATCGTGGCGATCCTCGGTGCCGCCGGTTCTTTCGCAGTGGTCGGGATCATCTCCATCGCCGGGCGTCGTGGCCGTGCGCCGAGCCTGACGCTGTCGCGCGCAATCTTCGGCGTACGCGGCAATATCGGCCCGACCCTGGTGTCGCTGATGTCGCGCCTGGGCTGGGAAACCGTCAACACCACCACTGCCGCGTTCGTGTTGCTGTCGCTGTGCTCGATCCTGTTCGGTTCGCCGGTAGAAGCCAAAAGCGCACCGGTCCTGACATTGCTGTTTATCGCGATTTTCGTGCTGCTGACGTTGTCGGTGTCCGGCCTCGGTCACGCCACGCTGCTGGTGATTCAGAAGTGGGCGACCTACGTGTTCGGCGCGCTGAACATTGTGGTCGGCGGTTTCCTGTGCGCCACCATCGACTGGAGCGCCGTGTTCAACGCCACGCCTGCACCGTTGAGCGCGATGATCATTGGCGTCGGCACCATGGCTGCCGGCACCGGGATTGGTTGGGCCAATGCCGGCGCCGACATGTCGCGTTATCAGCATCGCAGCGTCAAAGCCGTGCGCCTCGTGGCGTCGGCCGCGTTCGGTGCGGGGATTCCACTGGTGTTGCTGATCACCCTCGGCGGCCTGCTGTCGGTGGGGAATAACGATCTGGCTTCTGCCACTGATCCGATCATCGCGATCCGCGACATGCTGCCGACCTGGATGGCCGTGCCGTACCTGATCACCGCATTCGGCGGGCTGCTGCTGTCGAATAACCTGTCGGTGTATTCGGCCGGCCTGACCACGCTCACCCTCGGCTTGAAGGTCAAGCGTGTGTACGCGGTGGTGGTCGATATCGTCGCGATCTTCGCCGGTTCGATCTACTTCATGCTGATCGCCGACAGCTTCTACGGTCCGTTCATCACCTTCATTTCCTTGCTGGCAGTGCCGATTACCGCGTGGGTCGGGATCTTCGTCGTCGACCTGATTCACCGTCATTACTACAGCCCCAAAGACCTGCTGGACGTCAGCCCGAGCAGCGCTTACTGGTACAGCGGCGGTATCGAATGGCGTGCATTCGGTGCGTGGGCGGTGGCGATTGTGCTGGGCTTCAGTTTCACCACCATCGGCACCACCGAACAGACGGTGTGGTTCCGTGGTTTCCTGTCCGACTCGTGGCTGGGCCACAACGGCCTGGGCTGGATCGTCACGTTCCTGGTGGCCGGCGGGATTTACTTTGTACTCGGTGGCGCCAGGGATCGCCGCGCCGCCATGACCGAGAATGCTCATGCCTAATTTGCTGCACACCGGCCAGGTCATCATCGACCTGGTCATGGCCGTGGATAAATTGCCTCAAACCGGCGGCGACGTGCTGGCGAAGTCCGCCAGTTTCGAAGCCGGCGGCGGCTTCAATGTGATGGCCGCTGCCCAGCGTAATGGCTTGCCCGTGGTCTACCTCGGGCGCCATGGCACCGGGCGTTTCGGCGATCTGGCGCGTGAGGCAATGCTCGCGGAAGGCATCCGGATCGGCATCGCCCACCCCGCCGAACGGGACACGGGATTGTGCGTGGCGGTAACAGATGCCTCGGCCGAACGCAGTTTCATTTCCTACATCGGCGCCGAAGGCGAACTGACCGCAGACGATCTGGCCAGTGTGCCGGTCGAGGCGGGCGACTATGTCTACGTCAGCGGCTACAGCCTGCTGCATGTCGGCAAGGCGCAGGCGCTGGTGGATTGGGTGTTGGAGTTACCCAAAGGCATCAACGTGATGTTCGATCCGGGGCCGCTGGTGGACTCGCCGGATGAGCCCTTGATGCAAGCCTTGCTGGCGCGCATCGATATCTGGACCAGCAACAGTGTCGAGGTGCTGCGATTTACCGGTGCATCGGACATTGCCGAGGCGCTGGATCGTTTGGTCGATCACTTGCCCACCGAGATGTTGATGGTGGTGCGCGATGGCCCGCAAGGGTGCTGGATCAGCCAGCGTGGCGAGCGCCAGCATGTGCCGGGATTCAAGGTGACGGCGGTGGACAGCAACGGCGCGGGTGATGCGCATGCCGGGGTGTTTGTGGCCGGGTTGGCGCACGGGTTGTCTGCGGTCGAAGCCGCGCGGCGGGCGAATGCGGCGGCGGCGTTGGCCGTTACTCGGTGGGGGCCGGCGACTTCGCCGGGGAGTGCTGAGGTGGATGCGTTGATCCGTAAGACTTTCGGTGCCTGATCTATCGTCTTCGCGAGCAAGCCCGCTCCCACATTTAACCGAGTCAGTTCAGACAACTCGTACAAATGTGGGAGCGGGCTTGCTCGCGAAGGGGCCAGTCAATTCAATAACAATCCTCAGCTATCCAGCCTGCGCGCCGCCTCGACCCCCGCGGCACTCAGTTTGATCGGCAAGTTCAGTGAGTGCTCACCCGCCTCATTGCACGTCACATGCCCGTGATGAATCAGCCCACGCTCCTGCAGGGCGGCGAGGGCGCTGGCCACGACTTTCTCCCCGCGATAATTGTCCAGGACCTCCTTGCCCAAGCCGCTTGGGTGGGCGTGCAGCAGTCGGGTCAGGACTTCTTTTTCCAGATTTTTATCGTCGTTCATGGTTACCTCTTGATGGCTGTGGAGAGGTTGCTCGCGGCGGCGAGCTATTGATTGGCACCGCCCTCGGAACCCGAGCCACCGGTGGTGGTTTTCGAGCCGATGCCGCTGCCGGCGTTATCGGGTGTGCCGGTGTCCGGCTGGTTCAGTCCGCCTTGACGGCCAGCGTCGTTGCCTTGAGTCCGTGGGTCAGTGCCCGTGGAGGGCGGCAGGCTGTTATCGATGCTGGAGCCGTTGGTGTTCATGCCGGGTGCGCTCTGGATGGCGGGCGCTTTCGGGCCCTCGACCGGGTTGGTCGGGCCGGTTCCTTCAGCGAGTGTCGCGGCGAATGCGGCAGAGGACAGCAGCGTGGTGAGGGCGAGGGCGGTCAACCTGGACATGAACATGGCATCGTCTCCGTTTAATAGAGTCCTTACCTGTTGTTGGTCTGCCCGCGATTGGCTTTGGTGCCTGATGAACGACGAACGGTCTAGGCCTGCTGCACAGTTTTAGCCTGCGCAAGCCGACGCCAGATCAACCGGCCCACGGTGATCAGCCAGTTCAGGACAGCCACGGCCAGTACGGTCAGCAGCAGCGTCGGCATCCCGTGTTCGACGATGATTTTCCCCGCCAGCAAGGGGAAACCAAATACGCCGATGAAGTAGGCGAGACTGAACAACAGCAAGGCTTGCGAGGTCGTGCCGTGGGGCGCTTCGTTGGCCGCCAGGCCATTGATCACTGAATAGGTCAGCCCGTATCCGACGCCGAGCATCATCGCCGCCAAAACATAGCTGAACCCACTGTCGACCACGAACCCAAACAGCGCGATCGAGCCCATCATCAGCGCCGACAACAGGCAGGAGGCGCGCAGCGGATCACGCTTGACCACGATGCCGGCGATCAGCATGCGGCTGCTGATCGCCGCGCCCATGAAGCCGAAAAAGAACAGCGAGTAATCCAGCGAACGCGATGCGGCGTAACTGGTCTGGAAGCTCGACAGACCGCCGAATACGCACCCGCCGAGACCGACCATGATGATCGGGAACACAGCCCGGGACGACAGCACTTGAGCCGTTGCGCGCCAGGAAATCCGCGCGACCGAGGTGGCGGGCGTTTTCTTGAGGTGTGCATCCAGTCGCCAGAACAGTAAAGCGCCGATCAGGCTGGCCAGCGCGGCGAGGTAAAACGCCGCGGTTACCGGATAGCCGAGGGCACTGGCGGCACGCCCCAGCAAGGGGCCGCTGCCGATCCCGGTCATCATGCTGCCCGACAGCAACGCAAAGTATTTGGCGCGCTGGGCCGGCGTCACCAGGCTGGCGACGATGATCGGCCCGAGGGTGTAGAACACGCCCCAACCCAGCCCCAGCAACAGTCCGAAAAACAGCAGCAGGTTGCCGAAGCCCGGGGTCAGGGCGAAGCCGAGGCTGGCCGCCACCAGCAACACGCCGAACAAGGCAATCGACCGCGCAGCACCGAGCCAGTCGGACAAATGCCCGGAGACGATCACCGCCGCAAAGGTGCTGAGCATGGCTGCCGAAATCACACTGCCGGCATCGTGTTCATTGCCACCGCGTGAGCCGATCAGCAATGACAGTAAAAAGGTTGCGCCATAGGACAGCGACAGCAAATAGCTGGCGAGGCAAAACAGGCCGAACAACCGGCTGGAGACTGGGGGTGTTGCGCTGGACATGACGCGGTTCCTTGACCCGATAGAAGTGAGCGTCCTCTATCTATCATGGAGGGCGCCGACTTTAGGTCTGTGGTTACTGATTTCAGGATCAGTGCTCGCCGGAGTATCGCCTTCAGCAGACGCCGATCTCTTCCTTGAACTGCTCCATGAAACCCTTCAGGCGCTCATGCCTGATCTGCGCCATGTGGCGACCGGTCGGGGTCTGGAAACCGTTCGCCAGGTGCAGCAGCTTGGTCTGGAAATGGTCGAGGCAAAAGCGTTTGTCGTCGTAGTCGCGGCGCTGTGCCTGCGGGTCCTGCGGGTCGTACAACGCGCTGCCCATGCGCCCGGCAACGTAGAACGTGCGCGCGACACCGAGCAGGCCGAGGGAATCGAGGCGGTCGGCGTCCTGCATGATCTGCGCTTCGAGCGATGTCGCGGGAATGTTGGCGGAGAAGCTGTGAGCTTCGATGGCGTGGGTCACTGCGCTGATTTTGCTGCCTGACCAGTTCAGGTCGGCCAACACGCCAGACGCCTTTTCGGCGGCCAGTCGTGATGCCTGCGAACGCAGCGGCGAGTTCTTCTCCACCGCCACGCAATCATGCAAAAGCACCGCCGCGAGCAACACCTCAAGATCGCCACCTTCCTGCGTATGAATCGTGCGCGCGTTGTGCCAGACCCGCTGCAAGTGCGACAGGTCATGGGCGCCGTCCTCTGAGGGTTCCAGCGCATGGGGCAGCAAGTCAGCGGCGAGGGTGTGCAGAGGCGCGAAAGCATCAGTGTTCATAAACATCCTGTTAAGTGAAAAAGTTTTCATCCGCCACACAACCCTGTGTAGCAGCTGGCGAAGCCTGCGTTCGGCTGCGAAGCAGTCGTAAATCCAAACGCTGCGGTGTTACAGGCAAACCGCGTGTGCAGGTTTCACGACTGCTACGCAGCCGAACGCAGGCTTCGCCAGCTGCTACAGGTGATGGGCCATGATTCAGGATCAATTTCCCATGTGACGGACGCAGCGTGGCAACTTAGTATGGCGTTTTCAACCTTTGACGAAGGCACGTCCCCATGACGATCGAGATCCGCCCGGCGACCCCCAGCGATGCACCGCAAATCCTCGGGTTCATCACTGAACTGGCCGACTACGAACGTGCCCGCCACGAAGTCATCGCCAGCGTCGCCGACATCGAGCGCAGCCTGTTCAGCGAAGGCGCCACCGCCCACGGCCTGATCTGCCTGCGCAACGGCCTGCCGATCGGCTTCGCGGTGTTCTTCTTCAGCTATTCCACCTGGCTCGGCAGCAACTGCCTGTACCTCGAAGACCTCTACATCACCCCCGAACAACGCGGCGGCGGGGCCGGCAAAACCTTGCTGCGCCACCTGGCGAAAATCGCCTGCGCCAATGATTGCGGCCGCTTTGAGTGGAGCGTGCTGGACTGGAACAAACCGGCGATCGAGTTTTATAAATCGCTGGGTGCGCAGCCGCAGGAAGAGTGGGTGCGGTATCGAATGGATGGGAAGGTGTTGCGCGAGTTTGCCGAGGGCAATTGATCGTCAGCCTTGCCGGTTAAAAGGTCGCAGCCATGAGCTGCGATTTTTTTTGCGCGTATCCCGATATGTGGGAGTGATATTTATATATTGAGATTGTCCCGCTTCCGGGTTTATAGTCCGGCTCACTCACTGCCAATAACAAAACAGGTGAAGCGATGCTGGCGCAATTGATCGCGCTCGATTGGGGGACAACCTCATTACGTGCTTACAAACTCGCCGCGGGTGGCCAGGTGCTCGAACAGCGTTCGCTGTCGTCGGGGATCATGCAGCTGCCGCGGACGCCGCGAATCATTAACGGTCAGGAATGCGCCGACGGTTTTGAACTGGCCTTCGATGAGGCGTGTGGTGACTGGCTCGACGCGCAGCCGGAATTGCCGGTGATTGCCTGCGGCATGGTCGGCAGCGCCCAGGGCTGGCGCGAAGCGGCTTACCGCGATACGCCGGCGAACGTCGCCAATCTCGGCACTTCCCTGCAAACAGTACGCAGCCTTCGCGGTGTCGATGTGCACATCGTGCCGGGTGTGATTCAGCGGTCGCGTTTGCCAAATGTCATGCGCGGCGAAGAAACCCAGGTCTTGGGTGTTCTGCAAACCTTGACGAGCGAGGCGGGCAACGACCTGTTGATCGGCCTGCCCGGCAGTCATTCGAAATGGGTGGAGGTGGCCGACGGCTGCATCGTGCACTTCGATACCTTCATGACCGGCGAAATCTTCGCCGTACTCAGCGAACACAGCATTCTGGGGCGCACTCAGCAGCAGGGCGCGTCCTTCGATGGCCAGGCCTTTGATCGTGGCGTGCAAGTGGCCTTGTCGGCGGACGGCGAAATCGGTCCGCTGTCGACGGTGTTCAGTGCCCGAAGCCTTGGGCTGACCGGCGAACTGAGCGCCACGGCCCAGGCGGATTATTTGTCGGGCTTGTTGATCGGTCATGAGCTCTCGGCGCTGGCGACGGCCCAGCGGCGTCGGCGCAACCGCGTGCACCTGCCTTCGATCATCCTCATCGGTAATGCCCAACTCTGTGCTCGCTACAGCCGGGCTCTCGACGCCTGCGGATTTGCCCGGGTGACGCTGGCCGATCAAGCCACCGAACGCGGGTTGTGGCAGTTGGCGCTCGCCGCCGGACTGATCACTTCCAACCCATCCCGTTAAACCTGACTGGAGGTCTGACATGCTCAAACACGCCTTGGCGCAAAACGGCCTGATCGCGATCCTGCGTGGCCTGCGCCCGGAAGAAGCGGCAGCCATCGGCGAAGTCCTGTACGCCGCCGGATTTCGCGTTATTGAAGTGCCGCTCAATTCCCCTGAACCGTACGAAAGTATTCGCGTCCTGCGCAGTACCTTGCCCGCCGATTGCCTGATTGGCGCCGGCACGGTGCTGACACCGGAGCAGGTCGAGCAGGTGAAAGCCGCTGGCGGCCAGGTGATCGTCATGCCGCACAGCGATCCGAAAGTGCTGCGCGCAGCGAAAGCGGCGGGGTTGTTCCTGTCGCCGGGAGTGGCGACACCGACCGAAGCGTTCGCCGCATTGGCCGAAGGCGCGGATGTGCTGAAGATGTTCCCCGCCGAGCAGATGGGGCCGGCGGTCGTCAAAGCCTGGCTCGCGGTATTGCCGGCCGGAACCATTCTGGCGCCGGTCGGCGGGATCACGCCGGACAACATGCAGGTGTTTATCGACGCGGGCGTCAAAGGTTTCGGTCTCGGTTCCGGCTTGTTCAAACCGGGAATGACCCCAGAGGACGTGGCCGTCAATGCCAAGGCCTACGTGGCTGCCTGGAAAGCCCTTCGCTAAGACTTTTTGGCGCTGTGAGCGCTGCCTCTAATAAGAGAGACAAGACAATGAAAATCACCAAACTGACCACCTTCATCGTTCCGCCGCGCTGGTGCTTCCTCAAGGTCGAAACCGACGAGGGCGTGACCGGTTGGGGCGAGCCCGTCGTTGAAGGTCGAGCCCACACCGTTGCGGCTGCCGTTGAAGAATTGTCCGACTACCTGATCGGCAAAGACCCACGCAACATCGAAGACATCTGGACCGTGCTTTATCGCGGCGGTTTCTACCGGGGCGGCGCAATCCACATGAGCGCGTTGGCGGGTATCGATCAGGCGCTGTGGGACATCAAGGGCAAGGCCCTGGGCGTGTCGGTCAGCGATTTGCTCGGTGGCCAGGTGCGCGACAAGATTCGTGTGTATTCGTGGATCGGCGGCGACCGACCAGCAGACACCGCGCGTGCGGCGAAAGAAGCGGTCTCCCGTGGTTTCACGGCGGTGAAAATGAACGGCACCGAAGAACTGCAATTCCTCGACTCCTTCGAGAAAGTCGACCTGGCCCTGGCCAACGTCGCGGCCGTGCGTGACGCGGTCGGGCCGAACGTCGGCATCGGCGTCGACTTCCATGGACGGGTGCACAAGCCGATGGCCAAGGTGCTGATGAAGGAACTCGATCCGTACAAACTGATGTTCATCGAAGAGCCGGTGCTCAGCGAAAACTACGAGGCACTGAAGGAATTGGCGCCGCTGACCAGCACCCCGATTGCCCTCGGTGAGCGGCTGTTCTCGCGCTGGGATTTCAAGCGTGTACTCAGCGAAGGTTACGTCGACATCATCCAGCCGGATGCGTCGCACGCCGGCGGTATTACCGAGACCCGCAAGATCGCCAACATGGCCGAAGCCTACGACGTGGCGCTGGCGCTGCATTGCCCGTTGGGGCCGATTGCGCTGGCGGCGTGCCTGCAACTGGACGCGGTTTGCTACAACGCGTTCATCCAGGAACAGAGCCTGGGCATCCACTACAACGAGAGCAACGACCTGCTCGATTATGTGAAAGATCCGCGGGTGTTTGATTACGACAAAGGCTTCGTGAAGATTCCGAATGGCCCGGGGTTGGGCATCGAGATCAACGAGGAATACGTGATCGAACGCGCGGCGGTCGGCCACCGCTGGCGCAACCCGATCTGGCGCCATGCCGATGGCAGTTTTGCTGAGTGGTGAGAGCTATCCGACTCAACAACACATAACCCCTGTGGGAGCGAGCCTGCTCGCGATTTGGTCGGAACATCAGCATTTAGGGTGACTGACACACTGCTATCGCCAGCAGGCTGGCTCCCACAGTTTGATCTCCATGGACAGGGAGATCTGAGTTCACCCAGTTTCACATCGACCTCAATAAACATAAGAAGAGGCACTCCTCATGCAACCGCAAACCCTTACCGGGCAAGCGTCGTTGGTGACGCCCAGTCGCAAGCGATTTTTCATCATGGTCCTGCTGTTCATCACCGTGGTGATCAACTACCTGGACCGCAGCAACCTCTCCATCGCGGCCCCCGCGCTGACCAGCGAACTGGGCATCGATCCGATCCACGTCGGGCTGATCTTCTCGGCCTTCGGCTGGACCTACGCCGCCATGCAGATCCCCGGTGGCTGGCTGGTGGACCGAGTGCCGCCGCGCATCCTCTACAGCGTCGCCTTGCTGCTGTGGTCGATCGCTACCGTGATGCTCGGTTTCGCCGCCAGCTTCATCGCGCTGTTCGTCTTGCGCATGGCGGTCGGTGCCCTGGAAGCGCCGGCGTACCCGATCAACAGCCGCGTGGTCACCACCTGGTTCCCCGAACGCGAACGCGCCACGGCCATCGGTTTCTACACCTCCGGGCAGTTTGTCGGCCTGGCCTTCCTGACGCCGGTTCTGGCATGGCTTCAGCATGAATTCGGCTGGCACATGGTATTCGTCAGCACCGGTGCGGTGGGCATTCTGTGGGCGGTGATCTGGTACGCGGTGTACCGCGAGCCCCGGGATTTCAAAGGCGCCAACGACGCTGAAATCGACCTGATCCGCGAGGGCGGCGGGTTGGTGGATATCCAGGCCGAGCAAGCCAAGGTCAAAGCGAAATTCAGCTGGACCGACCTCGGCATTGTCCTGACCAAACGCAAGCTGTGGGGCATCTACCTCGGCCAGTTCTGCCTTAATTCGACGCTGTGGTTTTTCCTGACGTGGTTCCCGACCTACCTGGTGAAGTATCGCGGCATGGACTTCATCAAGTCCGGCCTGCTGGCGTCGCTGCCGTTTCTCGCGGCCTTCGTCGGCGTGTTGTGCTCAGGGTTCTTCTCCGACTTCCTGATCCGTCGCGGCTACACGGTGGGTTTCGCTCGCAAGCTGCCGATCATTGGCGGCCTGCTGATTTCCACCTCGATCATCGGCGCCAACTTCGTCGAGTCGACGCCGTTGGTGATTGCCTTTCTGGCACTGGCGTTCTTCGGCAACGGGCTGGCGTCGATCACCTGGTCACTGGTTTCAACCTTGGCACCCGCGCGTTTGCTGGGACTGACCGGTGGGGTGTTCAACTTCATCGGCAACCTGTCGGCGATTACCACGCCGATTGTCATCGGTTTCCTGGCGACCGGTGATTCGTTTGCCCCGGCGATTACCTACATCTCGGTGCTGGCATTGATTGGCGCGCTTTCCTACATCTTGCTGGTGGGCAAAGTCGAGCGTATCAAGTTGTAGTGGCAGGCATCGGGCGACCATAATGCCGCCCGTTCACTCGCTCAACGGTAAAGGCTGGATATGCAGGAAGACGCCCCAAAAATCGCCAAGGACGCCGCCCCGACCGGCACCCAGACCCTGCTTCGTGGTCTGGGTGTGGTTCAGGCCGTGGCCAGTGGCGCCCGCGATCTCAAGGAAATCGCCCGGCTGATCGGCACGACGCGCAGCACCACCCATCGTCTGGCCAGTTGCCTGGTGGACGAGCGTTACCTGCGTGTGGTGCCACAAGTCGGTTATCTGTTGGGGCCGAAGCTGATCGAACTGGGTTTCCAGGCGCGCGAAGAGTTGCCGCTGGTGACGTTGGCCGGGCCGTATCTGGATGAGCTGTCGGCGTTGACCGGCGACACCATTCACCTGGCGATCCGCGAAGGCGACGAGGTGCTGTACCTGCACAAGAATCCTGGGCGCAACGGCCCGGAAATGCGTTCGCGGGTCGGCCATCGCATGCCGTTGGCGCGCACCGGGATCGGCAAGGCCTTGATGCTCGATGACTCGCAGGAAGAATGGCAGCGGCTGTACGAAGTCAGCTTGCCGGCGGGTGGGAAAAATCTGTTTTGGCCGCAGCACCCGGAGCAATCCTGGGAGCAGTTTCAGCAGCGCATGGTCGAGTATGTGGCGGGCGGTTACGCCTTCGATCTGGAAGACAACGAACCGTCGATCCGTTGTGTGGCGGCGCCGATCCGTGATGCCAGCAAGCGTATTGTCGCCGGCATCAGCATCGCCAGCACCGTGCCATATATGCCGCTGGAAAAAATGGCCGAGCTGATTCCCCTGATCAAGGGGGTCACAGCCCGGCTCTCGGCAGAGCTTGGCTTGAAGGTTTAGACCTTCAAGGTCGCCATGTCGATCACGAAGCGGTACTTCACATCTCCGGCGATCATGCGGGCGTAAGCCTCGTTGATCTGGCGGATATCGAGCATTTCGATGTCGCAGGTGATGTTGTGTTCGGCGCAGAAATCCAGCACTTCCTGGGTTTCTGCAATGCCACCGATCAGCGAACCGGCCAGTACCCGACGGCCCAACACCAGTTTGGCGGCGTGGACTGGTGGATCGATCGGTTCGATCAGGCCCACCAGAATGTGCACGCCGTCGAAACGCAGGGTGTCGAGGTACGGATTGAGGTCGTGCTGCACCGGAATGGTGTCGAGCAGGAAGTCGAAGTAGCCGGCAGCGGCTTTCATCTGCTCGGCATCGGTGGACACGATCACGTGGTCCGCACCCTGGCGACGACCTTCTTCGGCTTTGCTCGCCGAGCGGGTGAACAGCGTCACTTCGGCGCCCATCGCCTTGGCGAACTTGATGCCCATGTGGCCGAGGCCGCCCATGCCGAGGATCCCGACCTTGTCACCGGCCTTGACCCCGTAGTGCTTGAGCGGCGAGTAGGTGGTGATGCCGGCACAGAGGATCGGCGCGGCGCTGGCCAGCGCAAGTTTTTCCGGGATGCGCACGACAAAGTGCTCGCTGACCACGATGCTGTCGGAATAGCCGCCCATGGTGTTGCTGCCATCGACCCGGTCCGGGGTGGCGTAGGTCATGGTTGGACCTTCGAGGCAGTATTGCTCGAGGTTGGACTGGCAGGCTTCGCAGCTGCGGCAGGAATCGACCATGCAGCCGACACCGACCAGATCGCCGATTTTGTGCCGGGTCACGTTCGCACCGATGGCGGTGACTTTGCCGACGATCTCGTGGCCGGGCATCAGCGGGTAAACGGCAATGCCCCACTCGTTGCGGGCCTGGTGGATGTCGGAGTGGCAGACGCCGCAGTAGAGGATTTCGATCGCCACGTCATCGGCCCGAGGGCTGCGGCGTTCGAATTTCACGGGGGCGAGGGGAGTGGTGGCCGACTGGGCGGCGTATCCGATGGCGGTGTACATGAGGAACCTCGCAAAAGCAGTGACAGGTGAGGCGGTGCATTCTGGGCGCCGCACCTGGCACCGGCCATGGCGATTCCTCCGGGTGTCATGCCTATTCCTCCGGCATCCACGTTGGATTGATCAAATGCGCGGTCAGACCTGCGAAGATGCTTTCATCCCTTTTTCCGCGACATTTTTGTGAAGAGCTCCCATGTTGTTGACCCGTCATCTCGATGCCAATGCCACGCTGGTTTCGCTGATCCAGCCGCTGACCACTCGCGACGGCTTCGCGCCCACCGCGTTGCCGGGTGTGCAGGTGTTGCGTGCCAGTTGCGATGTGGCCCGTGGTCCGCAGATCTATGAGCCGAGCCTGGTCATCATCGTCCAGGGCAGCAAACTGGCGTACCTGGGGCCGCGTACGCTGGAGTATGGCGCCGGGCATTATCTGATCCAGGCGTTGCCGGTGCCGTTCGAGTGCGAAACCTTTGCCGCGCCGGAAGGGCCAATGCTGGGGATTTCCATCGCGATCGACCGGACGTTGCTCGGCGAATTGGTGTTGGCCATGGGGTTGGTGGCGGGGCGCACTATTGCGGCGCAGACACTGGAGTCGATGACCTCGACGGTGCTCGACGACGCGATGCGCGGGTGTGTGGAACGGTTGCTGCGCTGCCTGCACGATCCGCTGGAATGCCAGGTCATGGGCCAGGCGCGATTGCGTGAGTTGTTGTTCGTCGCGTTGCGCGGGCCGCAAGCCGATGTGTTGCGCGCACTGGTGGAGCAGCAGGGGCAATTCGCCCGGGTCGCGGCTTCGCTCAGTCATCTGCATGCGCACTACACCGAACCGCTGAATGTCGAGACGCTGGCCAGTTGCGCGAACATGAGTGCTTCGACGTTTCATGAGCATTTCAAACGCAGCACGTTGTTGTCGCCGGTGCAGTATCTGAAGCGCTTGCGTTTGCTCAAGGCGCAGCAGTTGTTGGTGTCCGAGGGCCTGGGCGTGGCGCAGGTGGCGCATCGGGTCGGGTATCAGAGCACGTCGCAGTTCAGTCGGGAGTACAAGCGCTACTTTGAGCGTAATCCGGGAGACGAACGCGCTGCGTGATCCACCGAAAATCCAATGTGGGAGCGGGCTTGCTCGCGAATGCGGTGTGTCTGTCGACATCAATGTTGAATGATCAACCGCTTTCGCGAGCAAGCCCGCTCCCACATTTTTTTTGTGGTGTCATCGGAATCGCGGGCAACAAAAAGGCCCCCACTTCGGGAGCCTTGATGTTCAGGCGTTCAACTTACATGTTCGGGTAAGTCGGGCCGCCAGCACCTTCCGGTGTCACCCAGGTGATGTTCTGTGCAGGGTCCTTGATGTCGCAGGTCTTGCAGTGAACACAGTTCTGGGCGTTGATCTGGAAGCGCTTCTCGCCGTCTTCTTTGGTGATCACTTCGTACACGCCGGCCGGGCAGTAACGCTGCGCGGGTTCATCGTACAGCGGCAGGTTTTTGCTGATCGGGATGCTCGGGTCGGTCAGCTTCAAGTGGCAAGGCTGTTCTTCTTCGTGGTTGGTGCCGGAGATGAACACCGAACTGAGTTTGTCGAAGCTGATCTTGCCGTCCGGTTTCGGGTAGTCGATTTTCTTGCAGTCGGCCGCCAGCTTCAGGCAAGCGTAATCCGGCTTGGTGTCGTGCAAGGTGAACGGCAGTTTGCCGCCGAAGATGTTCTGGTCCAGCCAGTTGAAACCGCCGCCGACGATGGCGCCGAACTTGTGGATCGCCGGACCGAAGTTGCGGCTGGCGAACAGTTCATCGTAGAGCCAGCTCTTCTTGAACGCGTCGACGTAAGAGGTCAGCTCTTCGGTGCCGTCTTTCTCGGCGAACAGTGCTTCGGCCACGGATTCAGCGGCGAGCATGCCGGACTTCATCGCGGTGTGGCTGCCTTTGATCTTGGCGAAGTTCAGGGTGCCGAGGTCGCAACCGATCAGCGCGCCGCCCTTGAAGACCATTTTCGGCAGCGAGTTCAGGCCGCCTTTGCAGATGGCACGGGCGCCGTAGCTGACGCGTTTGCCGCCTTCCAGGTACTGCTTGAGCACCGGGTGGTGCTTGAGGCGCTGGAACTCGTCGAACGGCGACAGGTAAGTGTTGCTGTAGGACAGATCGACGATCAGACCGACGACCACCTGGTTGTTTTCCAGGTGATAGAGGAACGAGCCCCCGGTGTTCTCGGTGCCCATGATGTCCAGCGGCCAACCGGCGGTGTGAACCACCAGGCCTGGCTGGTGCTTGGCCGGGTCGATGTCCCAGATTTCTTTCAGGCCGATGCCGTAGTGCTGGGCGTCGGCTTCGCTGTCGAGGTTGAAACGCTTGATCAGTTGCTTGCCGATGTGGCCACGGCAGCCCTCGGCGAACAGCGTGTACTTGCCACGCAGTTCCATGCCCGGGGTGTACAGGCCCTCTTTCGGATGGCCTTCGCGGTCAACGCCCAGGTCACCGGTGATGATTCCGCGAACCACGCCGTTCTCGTCGATCAGCGCTTCCTGGGCCGCGAAGCCCGGGTAGATTTCTACGCCCAGGTTCTCGGCCTGCTGAGCCAGCCAGCGGCACAGGTTGCCCAGGGAGATGATGTAGTTGCCTTCGTTGTGCATGGTCTTGGGCACAAAGAGGTCAGGAATCTTTTGCGCGCTTTCAGCGTTCTTGAGAACGAAGATGTCATCGCGGGTGACCGGCGTGTTCAGCGGCGCACCAAGTTCTTTCCAGTCCGGGAACAGTTCGTTCAGGGCGCGTGGTTCGAACACGGCACCGGACAGGATGTGAGCACCGACTTCGGAGCCTTTTTCGACCACGCAGACGCTGATTTCCTTACCGGCTTCAGCAGCCTTCTGCTTCAAGCGGCAGGCAGCGGAAAGACCAGCGGGGCCGGCACCGACGATGACGACGTCGAATTCCATGTATTCGCGTTCCACAGGTTATCTCCTACTCAAGGCTCAACAGTTTTTTTTCTAATTGGAGGTTTGGTGTCGCATCCATGAATCCCAGCGCAATGCTGGGAGGGGACAATCGATTAGTCACCTTTCTCTCTGGGTGGCGCATTATATCTACACCACTCCTAGCGTCCAATACAAACGTTTGTTTGAATTGGCTCAAAGCCAGAGAAATCAAAGTCACGCGGCTTACGAACGGCCATTTTGCCGTATTGACCGGAATAGGCGTTCCGGTCAAGATACGGTCGGTTTTGCGCTCGCCGTAGGCTGACTGTTGGTTTCAAGAGCACCTCTAAAGACAGGGCGATGGCAGTGGGAAGTGATGCGCAGCGCAAGTTTGGCTCGCAGTTTACACGCCGCGATATTGAATGACTCGTTGGTCACCACTGACGAACGGTCATGCACTTCATGAGCGATGGTCACTTGACACGTTTGCCGGCGTTTTTAGAGGTGCCCTTGCGCCCGATGAGCATCAACCGCCAGGTTCGCCTAGGCGACTTTCTTTTCACCGGAGAGTAACGAGGAATCCATGAAGGTTCTTGTAGCTGTCAAACGCGTTGTGGATTACAACGTCAAGGTCCGCGTCAAGGCGGACAATTCCGGCGTCGATCTTGCCAACGTCAAGATGTCGATGAACCCGTTCTGCGAAATCGCAGTGGAAGAAGCCGTACGCCTGAAAGAGAAAGGCGTTGCGACTGAAATCGTCGTCGTCTCCGTCGGCCCGTCCACTGCTCAAGAGCAACTGCGCACCGCGCTGGCTCTGGGTGCCGACCGCGCCATCCTCGTCGAATCTGCCGAAGACCTGACTTCGCTGGCCGTTGCCAAACTGTTGAAAGCTGTTGTCGACAAGGAACAGCCTCAGCTGGTGATCCTTGGCAAACAAGCCATCGACAGCGACAACAACCAGACTGGCCAGATGCTCGCTGCACTGAGCGGCTACGGTCAGGGCACGTTCGCTTCGAAAGTCGAAATCAGCGGCGACAGCGTTGCCGTGACTCGCGAAGTCGACGGCGGCGCGCAGACAGTTTCCCTGAAACTGCCGGCCATCGTCACCACCGACCTGCGTTTGAACGAGCCGCGCTACGCGTCCCTGCCAAACATCATGAAAGCCAAGAAGAAGCCTCTCGAAGTGCTGACTCCGGACGCTTTGGGCGTTTCCACCGCCTCTACCAACAAGACCGTGAAAGTCGAAGCGCCTGCTGCACGCAGCGCGGGTATCAAGGTCAAGTCGGTGGCTGAACTGGTCGAGAAACTGAAAAACGAAGCGAAGGTAATCTAAATGACTATCTTGGTTATTGCTGAACACGACAACAAAGTAGTGGCCCCGGCCACACTGAACACCGTGGCTGCCGCTGCCAAAATCGGTGGCGACATCCACGTTCTGGTTGCAGGCCAGGGCGTTGGCGCCGTGGCTGAAGCCGCTGCGAAAATCGCTGGCGTGAGCAAAGTATTGGTAGCTGACAACGCTGCCTACGCTCACCAACTGCCGGAAAACGTAGCGCCGCTGGTTGCAGAGTTGGGCAAGGGCTACAGCCACATCCTGGCTGCCGCGACTTCCAACGGCAAAAACATCCTGCCGCGCGTTGCCGCTCAGCTGGACGTTGACCAGATCTCCGAGATCATCTCGGTCGAAAGCGCTGACACTTTCAAGCGTCCGATCTACGCCGGTAACGCCATCGCTACCGTTCAGTCCAACGCTTCGGTGAAAGTCATCACCGTGCGTGCCACCGGTTTCGACCCGGTTGCTGCTGAAGGTGGTTCGGCTGCCGTTGAATCCGTTGCTGCTGCTCACGACGCTGGCACTTCGAGCTTCGTTGGCGAAGAACTGGCCAAGTCCGATCGTCCGGAACTGACCGCTGCCAAAATCGTCGTTTCCGGCGGTCGTGGCATGCAGAACGGCGACAACTTCAAACACCTGTACGCCCTGGCTGACAAGCTGGGCGCTGCTGTCGGTGCTTCCCGCGCCGCGGTCGACGCAGGTTTCGTACCCAACGACATGCAGGTCGGTCAGACCGGCAAGATCGTTGCTCCACAGCTGTACATCGCGGTCGGTATCTCCGGCGCGATCCAGCACCTGGCCGGCATGAAAGACTCCAAAGTGATCGTTGCGATCAACAAGGACGAAGAAGCGCCGATCTTCCAGGTGGCCGATTACGGCCTGGTGGCAGACCTGTTCGAAGCAATCCCCGAGTTCGAGAAGCTGGTCTAATCCAGCGGCCTGACTTATAAAGAGCCCGTCCTTTTGGTCGGGCTTTTTTTTGTTCCGGATTTGAGTGGGAGAGTGTCGCCATGGATCTGCGCCGCGTGTGTGGCTGGTCGTTACTGCTGGGCCTGACGATGTTGCCGACCTTGTCCAATGCCGCGGGCAAGTGCGATCGATTGATCGTGACCGGCAGCCCGGACGCGCCACCGTATTTGTGGCAAGACCCGCAAAATCCTAAAAAGCTGATCGGTGCCAGTGCTGACCTGTTGCAGCAAGTGGCGGGGGAGTTGGGTATCAAGGTCGAGTTGCTGTATGCCGGCAAACGCTCCCAGGCGCTCGACGAAGTACGCAGCGGGCGCATGGACATGCTGGCCGACGCGCCGTTGACCGTCAGCGAACTGGAAGCCCTGGATTACATTCATCCACCGCTGCTGGAAAACGACTACCTCGTCTGGACCCGCAAAGACTCGGCATTGGTCTACAACCAGGCCCAGGACCTCCACGGCCATCCCGGCGCATTGTCGGAAAAGTCTCGAATGACCCCGGCATTCGGCACTTTTGCCGATCAGCAATTGACCCTCACCCGTACGCCCAACCTGACCCAGGCCTTTCAGAAATTGCTCTTGGGTGAGGTCGAATTTGTTCTCGCCGGACGCTACTCCGGCATGGCAGCCGCGCAGGCGCTAAGTATGGCCAACGACCTGATCCCCCGTGCCGAGCCGATTGATAAACCCGGTCTGTACCTCGCGGTTTCCCATAACTCCGCCTGCAACGATCCGTGGTTGCGCGGACAGCTGGCCAAAAAGATGACAGAATTGCCCGCCTCAGGACTGACGGACGCCGCGTTGCAACGCAATATCGAGCGTTGGAAAGCGCAGCAACAGCAGCAGCAACAACCTGTCAGTGCCCCAAAACAGTAGGGATTCTTTGTGAGTATTCGACCTCTTTTCGCTGCCCTGGCCGTTCTGGCTCTGGCGGGTTGTGCAGCCGATCCGGCGCCGAATGAACAGATTCGCCTGACCGAACAGGCACTCGTCCAGGCCAAAGCCGTGGGCGCCACTGCCGACGACATGCCGGAAATGAAACTGGCCGAGGAAAAATTCGCCCGTGCCCAAAGCAACATGACCGAGCAGTCCTACAAACATGCGCGCATGCGGGCCGAGCAGGCCGAGCTGGACGCGCGCCTGGCCGAAGCCAAGGTGCTGACCCTCAAGAGCGAGGAGCAATTGAACGTGCTCAATACCCGCATCACTCGTCTGCGCAAGCAACTGGGAGATGCCCAATGAGCCTCAAGTCTAAAGCGCTCGGCAGCTTGATCCTTGCCGGTTGCGCCAGCCTGTATGGCTGCGCCGGCCAGCACAGTGAAGCGGCTTTGCAAGAAGCGGGCGCCGACTTCCAGAAGGTCAAGGAAGATTCCAATGTGCTGCGCATCGCTCCAAAAGACGTGATCCGCGCCGGTGAGTCGCTGGCCCGCGCCGATCGTCTGTCCAGCTATTGGGGCAGCGGTTCGGACGTGGTGCATTACGCCTACCTGAGCCAGCGCTACAGCGAAATTGCCCGGGAACACACCAATCTGGTGCTCAACGAAGAGCGCGCGGCGAAGCTTGAACTGGAGCGTCAGCGTCTGCAACTGGCGCTGCGTGAATCCAAACTGCTCAGCGTTCAGCAGCAGGGCAAGTGGCTCGAAGAGCAGATTGTCGCGCTGGCGACCACCCAGACGGATCGTGGTCTGGTGATGACCTTGGGCGATGTGCTGTTCGATACCGGCGAAGCCGAGCTGAAAAATTCGGCGAACCGTGTGGTGCTGAAGATTGTTCAGTTCCTGCAGCTCAATCCGAAACGCGTGGTGCGGATCGAAGGTTATACCGACAGCACCGGCGGCAAGCAGGACAACCTCAAGCTGTCCCGTGACCGTGCGCAATCGGTGGCTGACGTCCTGATGGACCTGGGCATCGATGATAAACGCATCCAGGTCGAAGGCTACGGCGATGAATACCCGGTGGACGTGAACGCTTCCGAGCGTGGACGTGCGCAGAACCGTAGGGTGGAAATTGTGTTCTCCGACGAAAAAGGCCAGCTCGGCGCCGCCCGCTAAGGGTTGCGTCACTGGAAAACCCGGCCTGCCAGACAGCGCCGGGTTTTTTTTCGTCTGCTATTTGCTAGGTTTATCGCAAAAAGCAGTACAGATTTTGCTGACACTGCACTGTACGGTCGACTATTGTGGCAACTGTCCCAGTACACTTCTAAACTGTTCCGGTATTGTTTCACACAAGAATAAAATGCCCGTGAAATCGAGTGCTGCGTCATGACCAATCTCTTGCTCTACCAACGTATTGCTCAACAACTGGCCGAAGACATCCGCCGTGGTGTCTATCAACCGGGGGAGCGCGTGCCTTCGGTGCGCAAGATGAGCTCGCAGCTCAACGTCAGCCATGCGACGGTGTTGCAGGCGTATGCCAATCTTGAAGATCAGGGGCTGATCCGCGCCCGGCCGCAGTCGGGGTACTACGTTCACCAGACGCCGGCCCTGACCGCGCCGACACCGGACATCGCCCGGGTCGAGCGTCCTGGGCTGGTCACGCGCAGCAGCATCATTCAACAAGTGTTGGTCGAGTCCCGCCGCGAGGGTGTTTTTCCGTTGGGTGCCGCAGTGCCCAGTGTCGATTACTTGCCGGTGCGGGCGCTGCATCAGCAACTGGCCAAAGTCACCCGTTTCCATAGCCCGCGTGCTTTCAGCTACATGTTCAGCCCCGGGTTTGAACCGTTGCGCCGACAAGTGGCGATCCGCATGCGCGATGCCGGTGTGGTGGTCGATCCTTCCGAAGTGGTCATCACCCATGGCTGCGTCGATGCGTTGCAGATGTCACTGCGCGTATTGACCCGGCCGGGCGATCTGATTGCCGCCGAATCGCCGACGTATTACGGTCTGCTGCAACTGGCTGACTTGCTCGGCCTCAAAGTCATCGAAATCCCCAGTGATCCCGCCACCGGCATGAGCCTTGAAGCGCTGCAACTGGCGGCCAACCAATGGTCGATCAAGGCGTTGGTGCTGACCACGCGCCTGAGCAATCCATTGGGTGGGACCATGCCCGAGGAGCGGCAGAAACAATTGCTGCGCCTGGCGTCGGATTTCGACATCCAGATTGTCGAAGACGATATCTACGGCGAACTGATGTTCGAGCAGGGACGCACCAAATCGCTCAAGGCCTATGACCGGCTGGATCGGGTCATCTATTGTTCAAGCTTCTCCAAAACCCTGTCGCCGGGCGTGCGGATCGGCTGGATGATTGCCGGCAAATACCAGCAGGAAATCCAGCGCTTGCAGACGTTCAGTACCCATTCGGCCTGCAGCGTCACGCAAATGGGCATTGCGGCGTATCTGGAAAACGGTGGTTACGACCGACATTTGCGCTACATCCGCCAGGAATACCGCAAGAACCTCAGCGCCTTCCAGCTGGCCGTCCAGCAATACTTCCCCGAAGGCACGCAGATGACCCGGCCTACCGGTGGTTTCATTTTGTGGGTCAGTTTGCCGGGGCGCGTCAACACCCAGGAATTGCACGTACGGGCGTTGCAGCAAGGCATCAGTATTGCGCCGGGGCTTATCTTCAGTAACACCGAGCAGTTCAATCACTGCATTCGGCTCAACTGCGGCACACCCTGGAACCGTGAAGCCGAGCGTGCGTTGATGACGTTGGGCATGCTGGCGACGCAACTTTGCCAGGAGACGGCCGGCGGCTTCTGAGCAGTCGGGTGGCTCGTTCTCGGCGGAGCTTGTCATGTGGCGCGCAACAGGCGAGCATATGGCCCTCTGCCGTTATTGCTGTTGGGTTCATGAAGCCGATTTTTCCTGCCGTCTGCCTGTTTCTTTGCCTGCTGATGACCGTTCACGCTGAAGGCGTCATGGCAGCGGCTGCCCAGGAAAAACCTGCCGCCAGCGCAAGCGAGAAAAAAACGGTGCCTGCCAAAAAAGCCGCGGCCGTGAAAAAGCCAACACCGGCGGTGAAAAAGCGTCCGCCTATCGCCTCCAAGTCGAAAGCGCCCAGCGAAGTGGTGAAAACCCAACTGCCTCCGGTCAAACTTGATTTGAGACTGCCGCCGCAAATGGCCCAGGAACTGAAACCGATCGGCACCGTGCCGCTGCCCAGACACGATGCGGTGCTGCCACAGATGTTTGGCGAAAAGTCTGGCAGTAGTCCGTTTCAGCTCAACGGTCGGCTGCTCAGTAACGAAATGCAGTTACAGCTGCGCAATGAAGAGCGCCGGGAAGTTGAAGGCGCGGCACTGGATTTCGAGTTCAAGCAGTAAATCGTTCCCATCCGTGAGCCGCTGGCCAGACGCTTTGTCGGAGACTGGTCAGTCACGCTGGTTTGAACGAAAAAACCCCGGTCCGGGTAATTTTAAACAACTGTTTTAGCGGTTACTCTGTGTCCCGTCCTTTTACACATCACACCTCGTGAGGAGCTCGTCGTCATGAAATGCCGTGAAGGCTGTGGCGCCTGTTGCATTGCCCCTTCCATCAGTTCACCGATTCCCGGTATGCCCAATGGCAAAGCCGCTGGTGAACGTTGCGTGCAACTTTCGGTCGATAACCTGTGCAACATCTTCGGCAAGCCCGAACGCCCCGCAGTGTGTTCGGCATTTGAAGCCGATATCGAAGTGTGCGGCAGCAGCAGTGACGAGGCGATCAAACTGCTGGGATGGTGGGAGCAGATGACGGCGGCGTGATGTGTTCAAACAACGGAACTTCAACAATAAGGAATAAAACCATGGGTTCGCTGCATCGTATCGCTGTGTTGTGTGGGTTGACCGCCGTGTTGGCCACTACGGCCGCCCAGGCTGAAGACTGGAAAGTCGCCAAGAACGAAGACGGCATCAAGATCTCTCTGGCCGAAGTGCCGGGTTCGGACTACAAGTCCTATCAGGGCGTTACCTTGATGAAGACCACCGTCGCCAAACTACGTGCATTGCAGGAAGACGTGGCCGGCGCCTGTGCCTGGATTCACGAGTGCAAAATGCAGAAGCTGCTCAAGCACGAAGGCGACCAGAGCTGGACCTACACCCAATTCAATACCCCGTGGCCTGTCACCGCGCGTGATTCGGTGCTGCACATCACCACCGTTGAAGGCACCGATGGCAGCCTGACCCGCAAACTCGAAGGTGTGCCGAAGTACATTCCGGAAGAAAAAGGCTTTGTACGCGTCACCAAAGTCGACGGGTTCTGGAAGTTCGTCCCAAAGGGTGACCAGGTCGAAGTGACCTATCAGGTGCACACCGAGCCAGGCGGCAGCGTGCCATCGATGATCGCCAACAAGTTCGTGGTCGATGCACCGTTCAATACCCTGAAAGCCCTGAAAGAACGCGCCGAGAAGTAATCGCTGCGTTGTTCTGCAAAACGCCCCGACTGGTTCGGGGCGTTTGCGTTTCTGCTCGTGCGCGGCTTTATTGTGTTTCCGGATATACGTTGCACGAAATTTTCACAAAGCCTCCAAGACAATCCGCCCGCATCCGTCAGCCAAACAGTAATCAATGGCAATGAGGCGGGTGATCGTGCAACATTTGCGCACCGCGCAAGCCCCGGGGCCAAGTAATGGCCAATAGAGGGCAGGGCGCCGCTGTATTTTTGAAACTTCAACTTCCAATGGGTCCTAAAACGACATGGCAAACCCGGACGCCCTGAATCAGCAGCGAGCTTCTAGTCGCCTGCTGCAACCGACCGTCAAATCACATCTGGCCTACACGTTGTTGTGCGCCTTGATCATGATGGTCATGTTCAGCCTGCTGCGTGTTGCGCTGCTGGTCTACAACCGCTCGATGATCCTCGACACCCCGGCTTCGACGTTCCTTGAAGCGTTCGCCAACGGCCTGCGTTTCGACCTGCGCCTGGTGGTCTACCTCTGCATTCCGCTGCTGCTGGCACTGTTCAGCGCGCGGGCCATGGCTGCTCGCGGGTTCTTCCGCTTCTGGCTGACCATCGCGTCGAGCATCGCGCTGTTCCTCGGCCTGATGGAGATGGACTTCTACCGCGAGTTCCACCAGCGCCTCAACGGCCTGGTCTTCCAGTATGTGAAGGAAGACCCGAAAACCGTGATGAGCATGCTCTGGTACGGTTTTCCGGTGGTTCGTTATCTGCTGGCGTGGGCCGTTGGCACGTTGATCCTGACCCTGGCGTTCAAGGGCGCTGATCGTGCGACCCGGCCTCGTGGCCCGTTCAGCGGCGGCAGCATCGGCACGCGCCAGATCGCCCCGTGGTATGCACGCATCGGCGTGTTCGTTGTCTGCCTGCTGGTCTGCGTGGTCGCCGCGCGTGGCACCCTGCGTCAGGGCCCGCCGCTGCGTTGGGGTGACGTCTACACCACCGACTCGAACTTCGCCAACCAGTTGGGTCTCAACGGCACGCTGTCGCTGATCGCGGCGGCCAAGAGCCGGATGTCCGAAGATCGCGACAACATCTGGAAAGCCACACTGCCGCAGCCTCTGGCCCAGCAGACCGTGCGTGACATGCTGGTGATGAAAGACGAAAAACTGGTGGATGCTGAAACTGCCGCTGTGCGTCGCGACTACACGCCACCGGCCGACAAGACCCTGCCGATCAAGAACGTGGTTGTGATTCTGATGGAAAGCATGGCCGGTCACTCGGTCGGCGCGCTGGGCGGCCCGGGCAACATCACGCCGTACCTCGACAAACTGTCGAAGGAAGGCCTGCTGTTCGACCGCTTCTTCTCCAACGGCACCCATACCCACCAGGGCATGTTCGCCACCATGGCGTGCTTCCCGAACCTGCCCGGTTTCGAATACCTGATGCAGACCCCGGAAGGCAGCCACAAACTGTCCGGCCTGCCACAGCTGCTCAGCGCCCGTGACTACGACGACGTGTACGTCTACAACGGCGATTTCGCCTGGGATAACCAGTCGGGTTTCTTCAGCAACCAGGGCATGACCAACTTCATTGGTCGTAACGACTTCGTCAACCCGGTGTTCTCCGATCCGACCTGGGGCGTGTCCGACCAAGACATGTTCGACCGTGGCCTGGTAGAGCTCAAGGCCCGGGAAAACGGCAAGCCGTTCTATGCCCTGTTGCAGACGCTGTCCAACCACACGCCGTATGCCTTGCCGACGCCATTGCCGGTCGAGCGCGTGACCGATCGCGGCAACCTCAACGAACACTTGACCGCCATGCGTTACTCCGACTGGGCGTTGGGCCAGTTCTTCGAGAAGGCGCGTAAAGAGCCGTACTTCAAGGAAACCCTGTTTGTGATCGTGGGTGACCACGGTTTCGGTAACGAACAGCAAATCACCGAAATGGACCTGGGCCGTTTCAACGTGCCGATGCTGATGATCGCACCGGGTATCCAGGAAAAGTTCGGCCAGCGTGACCACACCGTGGGCACTCAGATCGACATCGTGCCGACCATCATGGGGCGTATTGGTGGCGAAGTGCGCCATCAGTGCTGGGGACGTGACCTGCTCAACCTGCCGGAAGGCGACACCGGTTTTGGTGTGATCAAGCCGTCGGGCAGCGAACAGACCACGGCCATTCTCACCGCTGACCAGATTCTGGTGCTGCCGAAAGAGAAGGAAATGGAGCCGAAGATGTACCGCTATGAACTGGGCGCCAAGCCGAATGCCGAGATCGTGCCTAACGATCCACGCACTGCCGAGTTGAAGCTCAAGCTTGAGTCGTTCCTGCAAACGGCGACCAAGAGCCTGCTCGACAATACCGCCGGTGTTGTCGACGGCAAGCCGGACTAAGATTTCGGCGCAATAAAAAGAGGCCCTTTTTCAAGGGCCTCTTTTTTTGTCGGTTAATTCGTTATATCCGTTAAATCCTGCCAAGCAACAGCAGAATCAACAGCACTACCAGCACGACGCCGATGATACCCGACGGGCCATAACCCCAACTTCTGGAGTGTGGGAAAACCGGCAGACCACCGATCAGCAAGAGGACCAGAATAACGATCAGAATTGTGCCCATGTCTATTTCCTTGTTGGAAGTGTTCTGGATTGACCTGTCTTTTAACGGTCAGCTGGAAGGTTATTAATTCAAGCTGCTTACAACGTCCGACTGGTGCGCGAGTCGGAAAATTCCATGTTTTTTTAATGTTTTTTGGAGACCTGTTTATTTCGTTTTTTTCAGAATTAGTTGAACCACACGCGTCCACGGTTTGTTCGGGCCATTCATCAATCTGATGGAGCGTGGGTCGGGCAAGGACCTTCGCTACACTCAGCGCATCTTTCCCGGAACCACAAGGCTGTTTGCTATGCAAAATCGCATGATGATCACTGGCGCGGGCTCGGGCCTGGGTCGCGAAATCGCGCTGCGCTGGGCGCGTGAAGGCTGGCAACTGGCCTTGTCGGATGTCAGCGAGCCCGGTCTGCAAGAAACCTTGAAGCTGGTTCGCGACGCCGGTGGCGATGGTTTTATCCAGCGTTGCGATGTACGTGACTACAGCCAGCTGACCGCATTCGCTCAGGCCTGCGAAGAAAAGCTCGGCGGCATCGACGTTATCGTCAACAACGCCGGTGTCGCATCGGGCGGATTCTTCAGCGAACTGTCGCTGGAAGACTGGGACTGGCAGATCGCGATCAACCTGATGGGTGTGGTCAAGGGCTGCAAGGCGTTCCTGCCGCTGCTGGAAAAAAGCAAAGGCAAGATCATCAACATCGCGTCGATGGCTGCCCTGATGCAAGGCCCGGCCATGAGTAACTACAACGTGGCCAAGGCCGGCGTGGTGGCATTGTCCGAAAGCCTGTTGATCGAACTGGCGCAACAGGAAGTGGGCGTGCACGTGGTTTGCCCGTCGTTCTTCCAGACCAACCTGCTCGATTCTTTCCGTGGCCCGACTCCGGCGATGAAAGCCCAGGTCGGCAAACTGCTGGAAAGTTCGCCAATCACCGCCACCGACATCGCCGACTACATCTACAACCAGGTGGCTGCCGGCGAGTTCATGATCCTGCCGCACGAACAAGGCCGCATGGCCTGGGCGATCAAGCAGAAAAACCCGCAACTGCTTTACAACGAAATGACCCTCATGGCCGACAAAATGCGCGCCAAGGCCAAACAAAGCGCAGGCTGATCTTGCCCGCAGGCAACAGCGTCGTTAGGGTGGCCGCCATCGGTCACTCTAACGAGACACCTGCATGCTCAATTACCTGTGGTTTTTCCTCGCGGCGCTGTTCGAAATCGCCGGCTGCTTCGCGTTCTGGATGTGGCTGCGCCAAGGCAAAAGCGTTTTGTGGGTGTTGCCGGCGCTGCTCAGCCTGACCCTGTTCGCGCTCCTGCTCACCCGAGTCGAAGCCACCTACGCCGGGCGCGCCTACGCCGCCTACGGCGGGATCTACATCATCGCCTCGATTGGTTGGCTGGCCGTGGTCGAGCGGATTCGTCCATTGAGCTCGGACTGGGTCGGAGTGGCGCTGTGTGTGATCGGCGCGAGTGTCATTCTGTTTGGCCCGCGCTTTTCCGCATCCTGAAGGATCGGTCCTGCATTCAATCGATTTGTCGGACGCTTCCGTCAGGAGGGTTCGTCCAGTGCTGTAGGGCTGGACTGATTTGCCGCCATCGCATTGAAGACCCGCTAAACGCCGGGCATCTTCAAGGGCCGGTAATCCTCAAGGACCAATACCATGCTTGTACTCAGTCGCGTTGTGGGCGAGATGATTTCCATCGGTGACGACATTTCAGTGCGCATCCTCAACGTCAGCGGCGGCAGTGTGCGCTTCGGCGTCGAAGCGCCGCAGAACGTCAATGTGCATCGCGCCGAGGTCTATGAACGCATCCAGGTCAAACTGGCCAAGACCAAGGGGCGCTGAGCCGTTCAGTCGAAGAGGTGCTTGGGCACATCGTGCTTGAGCATCAACTGGCACTGCTCGCTTTCCGGATCGAAAACGATCAGTGCCTGACCTTTGGTCAATGCCTGGCGAACCCGTAATACGCGGGTTTCCAGCGGCGTGTCATCGCCGTTGTCCGTACCGTCACGGGTCACGAAATCCTCGATCAGGCGGGTCAGGGTGTCGACTTCAAGTTGGTCGTAGGGAATCAGCATAGGCACCTCGGCTAAAACAATGTCGGGATGCTACGGCGAATGATCGGTGACGGCTAGCCTCGGGCTGATGTGCTGCCTGTGCGGACGCCTTCGCGAGCAAGTCGAGTCGTCGCACCGCCGCTCCCACATTCAATTGCGTTCCTTCAGGAGGAACTCGGTCAAATGTGGGAGCGGGCTTGCTCGCGAAGGCGATCTGTCAGCCACTAAAGATACCAAGCTCGGAGTCAGCTATCGGTGCGCTGCCCGACAAGACTGTCCACCGAAGGCACCCGCGTGTCACTTTCCATCTGCGTCTCATGTTCGATCTGATGACTGAACCGGTCCAGCGACCCCTTCGCCGGTTGCGCATCACTGGCAAACACTGGCGGACTCAGGATGTAGGCGCCGAGCAGTCGACTCAACGCCGCCAGGCTGTCGATGTGCGTCCGCTCATAACCGTGCGTGGCGTCGCAACCGAAGGCGAGCAGGGCGGTGCGAATGTCGTGTCCGGCAGTCACCGCCGAATGCGCATCGCTGAAGTAATAACGGAACAGGTCGCGGCGCACGGGCAACTCGTTGTCACTGGCCAGGCGCAGCAAATGTCGCGACAAGTGATAGTCATAGGGCCCGCCGGAATCCTGCATCGCCACGCTCACCGCATGTTCGCTGGAATGCTGGCCGGGCGCGACGGGCGCAATGTCGATACCGACGAATTCACTGACATCCCACGGTAACGCGGCCGCCGCGCCACTGCCGGTTTCCTCGGTGATGGTGAACAGCGGATGGCAGTCGATCATCAACTCCTCGCCGCTGTCGACGATGGCTTTCAGCGCCGCGAGCAACGCCGCAACGCCAGCCTTGTCGTCCAGGTGGCGGGCGCTGATGTGGCCGCTTTCGGTGAACTCCGGCAAGGGGTCGAAGGCCACGAAATCACCGACGCTGATCCCCAGCGAGTCGCAGTCGGCGCGGGTGGCGCAATAGGCATCCAGGCGCAGTTCGACGTGATCCCAACTGATCGGCATTTCGTCGACGGCCGTGTTGAAGGCGTGTCCGGAAGCCATCAACGGCAACACGCTGCCGCGAATCACGCCGTTGTCGGTGAACAGGCTGACCCGGCTGCCCTCGGCAAAGCGGCTGGACCAGCAACCGACGGGCGCCAAGGTTAGGCGTCCGTTGTCTTTCACAGCGCGAACCGCCGCACCGATGGTGTCCAGGTGCGCGGACACCGCGCGGTCGGGGCTGTTTTTCTTGCCTTTGAGGGTTGCACGGATGGTGCCGCGACGAGTCATTTCGAAGGGGATGCCCAGCTCTTCGAGGCGCTCGGCGACATAGCGCACGATGGTGTCGGTGAACCCGGTAGGGCTGGGAATGGCGAGCATTTCCAGCAGGACTTTTTGCAGGTAGTTGAGATCCGGTTCAGGGATTTTGCTGGTCATGGAAACTCCTGATGGGTACAGAACATCGATGGTTTCGATGAGGGGGATAAGTTAGATTTTTGGTGCCTGGCACGCCGCCTTCGCGAGCAAGCCCGCTCCCACATTTGACCGCGTATCCCTGTGGGAGCGGGCTTGCTCGCGAAGGGGCCAGTTCAAGCACTACAGATCTAAAGGGCAGCCGGCTGACTGTGCGGAAACAACAAATCCACAAACCGCTCAGCCGTCGGCTGCGGTTCATGGTTGGCCAGCCCGGCGCGCTCATTGGCTTCGATAAACACGTACTCCGGCTGATCGGCCGCTGGCACCATCAAGTCGAGTCCGACCATCGGGATATCCAGCGCCCGCGCAGCCCGCACCGCCGCATCGATCAACGTCGGATGCAGAATCGCGGTGACATCCTCCAGCACCCCGCCCGTATGAAGATTCGCCGTACGCCGTACGAACAAATGCTCACCCGCCGGCAGAATACTGCTGTAGTCGTAACCCGCCGCATGCAACGTACGTTGGGTCTCATGATCGAGCGGGATTTTGCTCTCGCCGCTGGTGGCAGCCTGTCGCCGTCGACTCTGGGCTTCGATCAACGCGCCAATGGAATGCTGACCGTCGCCGACCACCTCGGCCGGCCGCCGAATCGCCGCCGCCACCACCTCAAACCCGATCACCAGAATCCGCAGGTCCAGGCCTTCGTGAAAGCTTTCCAGCAGCACTCGGCTGTCGAACGTGCGGGCGGCTTCGATGGCTTGTTGCACCTCTTCAATGGTCTGCAAATCCACGGCAACGCCCTGGCCTTGCTCGCCATCCAGCGGCTTGACCACCACCCGCTCGTGCTCATCGAGAAACGCCAGGTTGTCATCGCCGTTGCCGGCCAGTTGTTGCGACGGCAGGTTCAACCCTGCGGCCTTGAGGACTTTGTGGGTCAGGCTCTTGTCCTGGCACAGGCTCATGCTGATGGCGCTGGTCAGGTCGCTCAACGATTCGCGGCAACGCACCCGGCGCCCGCCATGGCTGAGGGTGAACAGGCCGGCATCGGCGTCATCGACCTGCACATCAATGCCGCGTCGAAGGGCTTCCTCCACAATGATCCGCGCATACGGATTGAATTCCGCTTCCGGCCCAGGCCCGAGGAACAGCGGCTGATTGATGCCGTTCTTGCGCTTGATCGCAAAGGTCGAAAGGTTGCGAAAACCGAGCTTGGCGTAAAGGCTTTTTGCCTGTCTGTTGTCATGCAGAACCGACAAGTCCAGGTAACTCAGGCCACGGCTCATGAAGTGTTCGATCAAGTGCCGCACCAACACCTCACCGACACCCGGCCGCGAACAATGCGGATCGACCGCCAGGCACCACAAGCTGCTGCCGTTCTCTGGATCGTTGAAGGCCTTGTGGTGATTGAGGCCCATGACACTGCCGATGATCGCTCCGCTGTCTTCGTCTTCGGCCAGCCAATACACCGGCCCGCCCAAATGACGCGGGGTCAGCAGGTTGGCATCGATCGGCAACATGCCGCGCGCCTGATACAACTGATTGATCGCCTGCCAGTCCGCATCGCTTTGTGCACGACGAATACGGAAACCACGAAACACGCGAGTGGCCTGACGGTAATCGCTGAACCACAAACGCAAGGTATCGGACGGATCGAGAAAAAGCTGCGCTGGTTCCAGCCCCAGAATCTGCTGCGGCGCGGCAACGTACAACGCAATGTCGCGCTCGCCCGGCTGCTCATTGAGCAACTCCTGGGCGAGGCTGGCCGGATCCGGGAAGGTGTGCCCGATCAGCAACCGGCCCCAGCCGCAATGCACGGCAATCGGTTCGGCACTCAGTTCGCTGCCGTCTTCGGCGAGACGTGCCTGCAAGCGTTCATAGGAAGGTGTCTGGCCGCGCAACAAGCGTTGGCTGTAAGCCGTGGCGTGGGGTTTCATCAATCAGATTCCTTGCTCACTGAGCCACAGGTTCAGGGCCGCCAGTTGCCACAGTTTGGAGCCGCGCAGCGGAGTCAATTGACCCTGCGGGTCAGTCAGCAAACGGTCGAGCATCGCCGGGTTGAACAGACCGCGATCCTGACTCGGATCGAGCAGCAGTTCGCGTACCCAGTTCAACGTATCGCCCTGCAGATGCTTGAGGCCGGGCACCGGGAAGTAACCCTTCTTGCGGTCGATGACTTCACTCGGAATCACCAGGCGCGCCGCTTCCTTGAGCACTTGTTTGCCACCGTCCGGCAATTTGAATTTGCCCGGCACACGGGCCGACAACTCCACCAGTCGATAGTCGAGAAACGGCGTGCGTGCTTCCAGGCCCCAAGCCATGGTCATGTTGTCGACGCGTTTGACCGGGTCGTCCACCAGCATCACCGTGCTGTCCAGACGCAGGGCTTTGTCCACCGCCGCATCGGCGCCGGGCTGTGCGAAATGTTCCTTCACGAAGTCACCGGCAGCGTCATTCGCTGTCAGCCATTTCGGCTGCACGGTGGCGGCGTAATCGTCATAGCTGCGGTCGAAGAACGCCTCGCGATAGGCGGTGTACGGATCGGCGGCGCCGTCTACTTGCGGATACCAGTGATACCCGGCGAACAACTCGTCCGCGCCCTGGCCGCTCTGGACCACTTTGCAATGTTTGGCCACTTCGCGGGACAGCAGATAAAAGGCGATGCAGTCATGACTGACCATCGGCTCGCTCATGGCACGGAACGCGGCGGGCAGTTGTTCGATGATCTCTTTTTCGTCGATGCGCAATTGATGGTGCCGGGTGCCGTAGTGCTTGGCGATCAGGTCCGAATACTGGAACTCGTCGCCACGCTCGCCGCCGGCATCCTGGAAACCAATGGAGAAGGTCGACAGGTTTTCCACGCCGACTTCCCGCAACAGCCCGACCAGCAAACTCGAATCGACGCCGCCCGACAACAGCACGCCGACATCGACCGCCGCCCGCTGACGAATTGCCACCGCATCGCGGGTGCTGTCGAGCACCCGGTCGCGCCAGTCTTCCAGAGTCAGGTTCATTTCGTCGGCGCGAGGGCCGTAGGGCAGAGTCCACCAGGTTTTCTGCTCGGTGCGGCCATCGGCTTCGATACGCATCCAGGTGGCTGGCGGCAGTTTTTCAATGCCGGCCAGCAAGGTGCGCGGTGCCGGGACCACAGCATGGAAATTCAGGTAATGATTGAGCGCCACCGGGTCGAGTATCGGGTTGATGTCGCCACCCTTGAGCAATGCCGGCAGTGCCGAGGCAAATCGCAGGCGCTGGCCGGTGCGCGACAGGTACAACGGCTTGACGCCGAGACGGTCGCGGGCGATGAACAGGCGCTGGGTATCGCGTTCCCAAATGGCGAAGGCGAACATGCCGTTGAGCTTGGGCAGCAAGGCTTCGCCCCAGGCGTGATAGCCCTTGAGCAGCACTTCGGTGTCGCCGCCGGAATAGAAGGCATAACCAAGGCTTTCGAGCTCGGTGCGCAATTCCGGGAAGTTGTAGATCGCGCCGTTGAAGGCCAGGGACAGGCCCAGTTGGTTGTCGACCATCGGCTGCGCCGAGCCGTCCGACAGGTCCATGATTTTCAGTCGACGATGGCCCAGGGCAATCGGCCCTTGGGCATGGAAACCCCATGCATCCGGGCCGCGAGGGGCCAGGTGATGGGTGATTCGTTCAACGGCCGCGAGGTCCGCAGGTTGATGATCAAAGCGTAACTCGCCAGCTAATCCGCACATAAAATCCTTACCGGTTTTTCCGTTGGGGAGGGTCAATCGATACCCGGCCAAAACGGCGGGTACTCAGAAACTGACCCGGTGGGACCGTGGGAGTTTTAGATCGATAAGTAATAAGAAGGAATAAGCAGGCGTGCGCCATTAACTTAAAATCGCGGTCCATGTGCGGTACATAGTTAGGTTAAACATAGAAAATGCTGCTGCTTAAGCCGCTGAAAACCCTTGGATTTTGAGTTTTTCATGGGGCAGAGAAGGTATTAACGTCAGGGGCTTTCTTGTATGCAATAAGGAACATTGCGTATGCCAGTGCAGACCCCTGTTACGGCGGCGATCAAGCCGTTCACCTCCACGGACAAGCTCGCCGCCCTCATGCAGATGACCGGCGATCTGGAAACCGCCGAGTCGCTTCAAAAGACTCTTCCCGCGTGGCTCACCGATGCAACGCCGGAAAAAATCGTGGCGTTTGCAGCCGCGATGCGTGAGCTTCAAGCCTGTCAGCTGAAAGTCCAACCGACGCTTGATCGACTTAAGCCGTTGCATGAGTTCTGCCGCGTTGAACTGACGGAGGAGCTGACGCGGCAATACGACGTGGTATTCGATGTAGAGCAAGACCGCGTTGAGTTGCCGGGGTTTGACTGTGGTTGCCCCGGATCAACCGAGCCCGACGATGTTGTCAAACAGAACGTGATTGCCCGACGTAGCCTGCTAGAGGCTGCCATGCATAACTTTACCGAGGATGAAACGCAGGACGATGGATTTCCTGCGGGCGCGATTGTACGCGTGGCTTCAACGCCGGATGGCGTGCCCGGGTTGACACCTATGGCGTTTGCCAAGGTTTGTCGCGACCTGGACCTGGGGCGCAAGTACCAGACTCATTTCACGGACACCTTCAAACCTGCCGCGCTCGACCCTGATATCCGTCAGCTCAAGGTGAGCGCCCTGAAGGTCGATGCTCACGCCGCGTGCCTGAAGGGGCACATTGGCGATTCGGCGTTTCAGATGCTGCAAGGGCTGACGCTGACCAGCGGTGCCGGAACGGCCTCGGGCGTTACGCCCATCCTTTACGACACCGCACCGGTTCACCTGCAAGGGCTGGAGATGTTCGGCGCCTGCATGTGGGGCGTGGTGATCTTTTCAAAGCGTTCGCTCAAGGAGCATCCCGCGGACGCGTGCGTGGTGTACATGCCGAACGACCCCAACCGGCCGGTTTACGAATACACCACCTTTGCGCTGTTCCAGTGGTACTTGATCCAGCAACTGAAGATCAGCGCTTACGCTGACTTTTTCGCCGGTTACATCGATGAGAGCAACAGGACCGATTTTTTCAAGTCTCTGGCGCAGCAGGAGGACTGGAAGATCGGCACGCCAGCCATTCCCACGACACTGTTCACTTTCCTTTATCAAAGCCACGTCACGAAGATGAAGAGCGATGCGTCGGTGTTGGCCGTGCCGACATCGGAGGTGGACGCCGAAGTTCGCCAGAAACGCCTGCTGGGTTATGAAGAAAGGGGCCTGCTGATTGCCAATATCGCGGGGCTGTTTGTACCCGTGCTGGGGCAATTGATGATGGGCGTTGCTGTCGGGCAGTTGTTGGGTGAGGTTTACGACGGCATTGAAGACTGGCGCCATGATGACAAGGCCGGCGCGATGGCACACCTGCTCAATGTGGCCGAAAACATTGCGATGATGGCGGCGTTTGCGGCGGGTACCAAGGCCATCGGTTCACTGGTCAAGCGGACTGTCGCGGCGCACCCGGATTTTTTCAGTCACTTCATCGCCATCAACAACGCGTCGGGTAAACCCAGGCTCTGGAAGTCGGAGGTGGAACCGTACCGGCAAAGGACGGCTGTGGATGCGACCGCTGATGCCGAGGGAATCTATCGCGTGGGTGAGCAGCGTTTCGCCAGAATCGACGGTTCCACTTATGAAATTGCATTGGATTCAGGTTTGGGCAAGTGGCGCGTCAAGCATCCCGCCCGCCGCGACGCTTTTTCACCGGTGGTCGAACATAACGGCGAGGGTGGTTGGCGTTTTGCTCATGAGCATCCCCAGGAATGGAGCAGTGGCCTCTATGGGTTGAAACGCATTGATCCGCGTCTGGCTGCGATCGATGAAGCGCGACTGGAACACGTCCGGACCATCACCGGTACTTCGGTCAGTCAGTTGAATCACCTGGGTGAAGAGAACAGGGGGCTGCCCGCCCGATTGAAGGATTGCATCGAGCGTTTCCGGATCGAGCAGAAACTCAGTGACTTCATTTCGGACATGGAAAGCGGCCAGTGGAGGAGTGCCGATCAGGCGCAAACGCAATTGCACACGTTGCCGTCCTTGCCCGGTTGGCCGGCGGACCGTTACATCGAAGTGCTCGATAACGAGCGCAAGATCAAGGCGATGTACCCGCCATCGACCCTGGTGCACGATGCAGAACAGAGTGTCGAAGTGACCGAAGCGCAGTTGAACCAGGGCGAGCTGCTTGAAACGGTGGTGGCTGGCCTCTATCCACGCGAAGTTGAAGCATTGCTGGGAAGGAAGGTTGCCCGCGGCTCCGAAAGCAAGGAACTGGCGAAAAAACTTGGCGCGGCGCTCAAGACTGATCGCCGGTCGGCGTTCAAGCACCTTTATCAGCGCTACGACCAGAGCAGCGTCGCCGACGTACAAAAAATACGCAGTGTTTTTCCAGCGCTTCCTGTTGGCCTGGCTGAGGAATTGATTGCGCAATCCACCAGCGGGGAGCGTCTGCATCTGCGCACCAGTGGTCGTGTCGCCATGGCGTTGGCGCAGAGGATTCGACAAGCGTTGGCCGACCTGCGCCTGGACAGGGCATTGACAGGTTTGTGTCTACCCGAGATCGGCGAGGCCGACACCCAGAAGCTGGCCATTAAATTACTGCCTGGGCTGCGCGGCTGGAGTGATGATTTGCGTCTGGAACTGCGTGAAGGTTCGGTGAGCGGTACGTTGTCGGCCAGTACCGGCAAAGCAGATGCGGCGCTTAAACGGATCATCGTCAGCACGGCGAACGGCCACGAAGCGTTTGGCAGCGACGGTGAATCCCTTGGCGCTGCGGCTTCAGGATCAAACAGTCTCTACCACGCGACGCTGCGTGCAATTCCACAGAATCAGCGTACCGCCATGGGCATCACCACTCTGGGGGAAAGCGATGGCTGGCGTTTGCGCAGTGATCTGTTGGACAAGGGGCGTGAGGATCGAGCAAGCGCTGGTCGGGCGTTGGCTGACTCGACGCTTGATGAGCCGGTCCACTGTCTACAGGCAGATGACCCAGTACCTGCCGCGACCCACCCTTGGGCGCTGGTCCGCAAGGTTAAAAAGCTGTATCCACGGCTTTCCGGCGCAGAGGCCCGGACGTTTCTTGACGGATTGGGCAATGATCATCTGACACGCGCGAAAGAAGTCAGAAAGCTAAAGCAGGCATTGAAGTCGTTGCGAGCGGCGCTCGATGCCTGGAGCAAGGATGAGACGGGCCTGAGCCTGGGATTGGAAAAAACCGAGCGTCGCCAGAGTCGCAGACAGGTGTCTGATCTTTTGGAAAACAGTTGGCGGCGCATGTCTTTCTTGCGTAATGACAAGGGCGCTTCAGTGCCGGCTTTAAAGCTCGACGGGATGCGCGTTGGCAAGTTTCCAGTACTGCCCGCTGAATTGAACTTCGACCATGTGCAGTTGCTGTCACTTAAAAACATGGACCTGGACAACGACGTTGCCGATTTCCTCAAGGCATTCAGAAGTATCGAGTCGCTGGAACTGAACGACAACAAGCTGACCGGGCTGCCTGAAGTGCTTTCATCGATGCCGAATCTCAGACACCTCAGCCTGGCAAATAACGATCTGCAATTGACCGTGGCAAGCCTGACGCAGTTGTCCGAAATGCGCACGCTTGAAACCTTGAACCTGAGCGCCAATCGCCGTCTCGGCGCCACGCTGGATGTCGGCAAGTTGTTCGATTTGCGCTACTTGTCGTTGCGAGACACCTGCGCCACCGAGTTACCGAACAACCTGATGCGCCTGCCCAATCTGGATCGGGTCGATCTACGCAACAATGAAATCAAGCTGTTGCCGGAATGGTTGTTCAGCACCCCCCGGCGGTTCAGTGAGACGCTTAACTTGCGCACGAACCCGCTTTCCAGCCCCACACGCAATCAACTCAATACCTATCGCGACCGGGTCGGGATCGGCATGGGTTTTCTCGAAGATGACATTGATCGATTGGATGAGCAGCGTGCACGGGAGCTGTGGTTGCCGAATGAGTGGGCGTCGCCCGCACGGACCGCTTCCTGGACGGCAATAAAGGACGATCACACCTCCACCGGTCTGTTTCACTTGTTGGCCGAGTTGGGGCATACCGCCGATACCGAACATGTTCGAGAGGACATGACCCGGCGAGTCTGGAACGTGTTGGACGCGGCTCGAGCCGACACCCCGATGCGCGAGCAGTTGTTCGAGTTGGCTGCCAACCCGATCCACTGCGCAGATGCGGCAGCACTTAACTTCAGCCACCTGGAAGTTGCCGTGGAGGTGGACAAGGTGGTCAGCGCCTCCAACTCCTCGCGCGCTGGGGCGAAGCAGCTATTGAAATTGGGGCGTGGCCTGTTTCGACTAGATCAACTGGAGCAGATTGCCCAGACCCGGATTGCGAAGGACCCCAAGGCCGACCCGCTGGAAGTCAGTCTGGCCTTTCGAACAGGGCTGGCAGAAACCTTCCAGCTACCTGGTCAGCCCAGGCACATGCGCTACGCATCATTGAGTGGCGTGACTCAAGCCATGCTCGATACAGCGGAACAAAAAGTCAAAGCGGCCGAACTGACACCGGATTTCATGAGGTTTTTGGTTCGTCAGACGTTCTGGACCGATTACCTGAGTCGCAACTACCCGCGACAATTCGACTCTGTTAACGATACTTATCCGGCAAGGATGAGGGCGGTGTTCGAGAAAGCCGAGAGTCTGACGACAGGCGACTACCTCAGTCAGGTATCGGTGATCAAAGCCGAGAAAGAGGCCGCGGAGAATGCCGTTTTCGAGCGCTTGACCCAGGACGCCTTGAAAATCGCGGAACTGGGGATTTGCGCGCCGGGGGACAGTTAAGTGGGTTCATCTACCCCGAATGAGGCGTCGCAAGGCAAAGCGGTTCGGGTGACAGGCCTCGGCCACGGCTCTGGGCAATGGCAGCGGTTCGTTGTCGAGCCAGGCGGCCAGCAACTCGCCCGACAACGGCGCAGTAATCAGCCCCCGTGAACCGTGACCGCTGTTGACATACAACCCGTCCAGCCATGGGCAAAGGATGTCCGGAGTTTGTCGGGCATCCTTGCTCAGGGCGTTGTAGACGTCGGTGAATGCCTGGTTATCGGCCAGTGGGCCGACAATCGGCAAGTAATCCGGGCTGGTGCAGCGAAACGCGGCGCGACCTTCAAGCGTTTCGGGTTGCAAGGTGTCTGCGCCGAGTCGCGCGACCAGGTCCATCGATATTTCTTCGAGCATGTGCAGATTGCCGGCATGCTCGGCAGCGGTCGGTGTCAGGTCATCGTTATGGAAATCGAAACTCGCGCCGAGGGTGTGCTCACCCAAACGTGCCGGAGCGACATACCCTTCGGCGCACACGACGGTGCTCAGGCTTTGGCTTGCAGATGTCTGGTGCAGCCGGGTGATCTGCCCGCGAATTCGTTTGAGCGGCAGTTCGCTGCTGTAGGGGAAACGCTTGATCTCGGCGGCGCCGGCAAGCACCACCACGGGAGCGTCGGCCAGCAATGATTTACCATCCCACGCCTGCCATTGCCCACCGACGCGGCGTAGTTCCAGCACATCACGATGGGTCAGAATCCGGATGTTCGGATGCCTCGCTTGCCATTGGCACAGGGCGGGTGGATGGACCCAGCCGCCTTCGGGGTAAAACAGGCCTCCCGATTGCAGTGAGATACCGGCGCGGCGCTCGGCTGTTTCGCGATCAAGCAGGTGCAGCAAGTCGTCGGGAAACGCCGCTGCCAACTGCGCCTGACGTTCCGCTTCCTTGGCATTGAAGGCCAGTTGCAACACGCCGCAATCGTCCCAGTCGACACCGCGTTGCAACTGCTCGAGCAACCGACGGGTGTGGCCAAAACCACTGACAATCAACTGTGACAACGCCGTGCCATGGGCCGACAGCTTGAGGTACAAAACCCCTTGTGGATTGCCCGAGGCTTCTTGCGCGAGCGCGTCGTGACGCTCCAGCAAGCTGACCTGCCAACCCCGTGCAGCGAGACTTGCCGCCGTGGCGCAGCCGGCCAGTCCGGCACCGATTACCAGCGCATGACGTTCGCCGTCCAGCGGCGTCGGGCGAGCAAACCAGGGTTTTGCGCTAACGGGTGCGGCGCTGTCTTCGGGCCAACCGAGGAACACGCCCCGCAGGATTTCCCATTTGTGGCCGATGCCAGGCGTGCGCTTCATCTTGAAGCCCGCCGCATTCAGCAGGCGACGCACCCAACCGGTGCTGGTGAACGTGCTGATGGTCGAGCCTGGCGCCGCTAGCCGTGCCAGTTCGGCAAACAGTTCGGCGGTCCACATGTCGGGGTTTTTCGCCGGGGCGAAACCGTCGAGAAACCAGGCGTCAATCTGCGCGTCCAGTTGCGGTAACTGCTCCAGTGCGTCGCCGATCAGCAGTGTCAGGGTGACGCGGCCGTTATCCAGGATCAGTCGCTGGAAGCCTTGATGGATCGCGAAGTATTGCGCGAGCAATTGATCGGCGAACGGTTTGAGTTCCGGCCACAACGCCAGGGCTCGTTGCAAGTCGGGTGCGTTCAACGGGTACTTTTCAACGCTGACAAAGTGCAGCCGCGCACCCGCCACAGCGTGTTGCTCAAACAACTGCCAGGCACACAAAAAATTCAACCCGGTGCCGAAGCCGGTCTCGCCAATGACCAAGCGGCCACCGTTCGCCAACGCCGCAAAACGCTCACGCAAATTGTTTTGTCCGAGGAACACGTAACGGGTTTCTTCAAGACCGGACTTGTCCGAAAAATACACGTCGTCGAACACTCGCGAATACGGGCGACCCTGGTCGTCCCAGTCGAGTTGGGCGTGAGGCAATACAGGTTTCATGGCAGGCTCGGCAACGGCAAGGCCGCCATTCTAGCCCCCTCGCCACAAAAGCCCACATGGCAGGGAATTTTCTCTGCGGGTGAGCAGCCCAATCCGCTAGTCTTGCTCAATCTGGAAAGGGAGCCGTCCATGTTTGAATCCGCCGAAATCGGTCACGCCATCGACAAAGAAACCTATGACGCCGAGGTGCCGGCGCTGCGTGAAGCGTTGCTCGAAGCGCAGTTCGAACTTCAGCAGCAAAAGCGCTTTCCCGTGATCATCCTGATCAACGGCATCGAAGGCGCCGGCAAGGGCGAGACGGTCAAGCTGCTCAACGAATGGATGGACCCGCGCCTGATTGAAGTCCGCACCTTCGACCAGCAGACTGACGAAGAGCTGGCGCGGCCACCGGCCTGGCGTTACTGGCGGATGTTGCCGGCCAAGGGCCGCATGGGGATTTTCTTTGGCAACTGGTACAGCCAGATGCTGCAAGGCCGGGTCCATGGCCTGTTCAAGGATGCCGTGCTGGATCAGTCGATCAATCAGTCCGAGCGCTTTGAAAAAATGCTCTGCGACGAAGGCGCGCTGATCTTCAAGTTCTGGTTCCACTTGTCCAAAAAACAAATGAAGGCACGCCTCAAGGCCCTGGCCGACGATCCGCTGCACAGCTGGCGCATCAGTCCACTGGACTGGCAACAATCCCGGACCTACGACAAGTTCGTGAAGTACGGCGAGCGCGTATTGCGTCGCACCAGCCGCGACTACGCGCCGTGGCATGTGATTGAAGGGGTGGATCCCCACTATCGCAGCCTGGCGGTGGGCAAGATCCTGCTCGAAGGCCTGCAAAATGCGCTCAAGCGATCCAAGGTCCATCCCGACAAGGTCAACGCCGCGCCGCTGCCGATCCATATCGATCAGATCAACCTGCTCGACAGCCTCGACTTGACCCTGAGTCTGGACAAGGACGATTACGAAGAACAGTTGATTACCGAACAGGCGCGGTTCTCCGGCCTGATGCGCGATAAACGCATGCGTCAGCACGCGTTGGTGGCGGTATTCGAAGGCAATGATGCGGCGGGCAAGGGCGGGGCGATCCGGCGGGTCGCGGCGGCGCTCGATCCGCGCCAGTACAGCATCGTGCCGATTGCCGCGCCGACCGAAGAGGAGCGGGCGCAGCCATATCTGTGGCGGTTCTGGCGCCACCTGCCGGCCAAGGGCAAGTTCACCGTATTTGATCGGTCCTGGTACGGGCGGGTGCTGGTGGAACGCATCGAAGAGTTCTGTCCTCCAGCGGACTGGCTGCGGGCTTACAGCGAGATCAACGACTTCGAAGAGCAGATTTCCGATTCGGGCATCATCGTCGTCAAGTTCTGGCTGGCCATCGACAAGCAGACCCAACTGGAGCGTTTCCAGGCCCGGGAAGAAATTCCCTTCAAGCGTTTCAAGATCACCGAAGACGATTGGCGCAATCGCGACAAATGGGACGCTTACCGTGCCGCCGTCGGCGATATGGTCGATCGCACCAGTACCGAAATTTCGCCCTGGACCCTGGTGGAAGCCAATGACAAGCGCTGGGCGCGGGTCAAAGTCCTGCGCACGATCAATCGGGCATTGGAGGACGCGTTTGAAAAGTCCGACAAAAAGGCCAAGAAGCAGAAGAACTGAGGCGATGGTTACGCATACGCGGGGTGAATGATTGTCGCGGTCGGTTATGAGGTGGACTTATGCTCGGTCCACTCTCAACCGACAACAACAATGAGGTATGCCATGCGTGAAGTGGTGATCGTCGACAGCGTGCGGACCGGCCTGGCCAAATCCTTTCGCGGCAAGTTCAACCAGACCCGTCCGGACGACATGGCGGCGCATTGTGTCGACGCCTTGTTGGCGCGTACCGGCATCGACCCGGCCAGCGTCGAGGATTGCATCGTCGGTGCAGGCTCCAACGAGGGCGCTCAGGGCTACAACATCGGGCGTAACGTGGCCGTGTTGTCGCGTCTGGGCATCGGCACCGCCGGCATGACCCTCAACCGTTTTTGCTCCTCGGGCTTGCAGGCGATTGCCATCGCCGCCAACCAGATTGCCTCGGGTTGCAGCGATATCATCGTTGCCGGTGGCGTCGAGTCCATCAGCCTGACCATGAAAAGCGTCAATACCGACAACCTGATCAACCCGCTGCTGAAAGAGCAGGTGCCGGGCATCTATTTCCCGATGGGCCAGACCGCTGAAATCGTCGCGCGTCGCTACAATGTCAGCCGTGAAGCGCAGGATCTGTATGCCCTGCAAAGCCAGCAGCGCACTGCACAGGCTCAGGCTGCCGGTCTGTTCGATGATGAAATCGTGCCGATGGCGGTGAAGTACCGGGTTGAAGACAAGGCCACCGGGCAGATTCAAATCCTCGATGGCATCGTCGATCGCGACGACTGCAACCGTCCGGACACCACGCTGGAAAGCCTGGCCGGCTTGAAACCGGTGTTTGCCGAAGACGGTTCGGTCACGGCGGGCAACTCGTCGCAGCTGTCCGACGGGGCGTCGATGACGCTGGTGATGAGCCTGGAAAAAGCCCTGGAACTAGGCCTGAAGCCGAAGGCGTTCTTCCGTGGTTTCACGGTTGCCGGGTGCGAGCCGGATGAGATGGGCATTGGCCCGGTGTTTTCGGTGCCGAAGTTGCTCAAGGCCAAGGGCTTGCAGATTGCCGACATTGATCTGTGGGAGCTCAACGAAGCGTTTGCCTCGCAGTGCCTGTACAGCCGTAACCGGCTGGAGATCGATAACGAGAAGTACAACGTCAATGGCGGCTCGATTTCCATCGGCCATCCGTTCGGCATGACCGGTTCGCGTCAGGTCGGGCATCTTGTGCGGGAATTGCAGCGGCGCAATTTGCGTTATGGCGTCGTCACCATGTGCGTGGGTGGCGGGATGGGCGCTACGGGGTTGTTTGAGGCGGTGCGTTAAGGCTCAAGCGTTTGCGGTGATCATCAGGCCACCTTCGCGAGCAAGCCCGCTCCCACATTCGATCGCATTCCAATGTGGGAGCGGGCTTGCTCGCGAAGGTAGCGCCTCGGTCTAACGGCGGGTACTCAAAATCTGCATCCGCTCGATATACGCCTGAATCTCCCGCTCTGCCGCCTGCGGATTATCAAACGGCCCTTCGAGCGTATTTTCCCGAGTACTGAAATACAGCTCCCCATTCACACGACACAACCGGTCACTGCGAAAGTGGGTCGCGGGGGCGTTGTCCTGGGCGCGCATGCCGTACATGGCGATCTCCTGAGGGTGAATCCCCTGAGCTTATGCACGAACCCCGGACTGTGCCCGGCCAACTGATCGACGGCCGCTGCGACCTGCACAGTTTCATTCGCGTCCACTCGCCAACTGTCCCTGTGTGCCAGACGCCGCTGCGCCTAGAATGGTGTTTCTCGCCATCTGGCTGTTGGGGTTCGCATGCACATTTCATCCGGTCGCTGGGTTTACGGTCTGTTTCTGGCCCTGTTGACTGCGGTGTTGTGGGGGATCCTGCCGATCAAGCTCAAGCAAGTGCTGCTGGTGATGGACCCGGTGACCGTCACCTGGTTTCGCCTGATCGTGTCCGGCAGTTGCCTGTTCGTTTATCTGGCAGCCACCAAGCGTTTGCCCACGCGCAAAGTCCTCGGCCCGCGAGGTGGCTGGCTGGTGTTGATGGCGGTGTTTGGTCTGGTCGGCAACTACGTGCTGTACCTGATGGGCCTGAACCTGCTCAGCCCCGGCACCGCGCAACTGGTGGTGCAGATGGGACCGATCATGTTGCTGATCGCCAGTCTGTTTGTATTCAAGGAACGTTTCAGCGTGGGGCAGGGGATTGGCCTGTTGGTGCTGCTGATCGGGTTCGCCCTGTTCTTCAATCAGCGCCTGGCCGAGTTGCTCACCTCGTTGACCGAATACACCACCGGCGTGCTGTTGGTGTTGTTGGCGTCCACGGTCTGGACCTTCTACGCCTTGGGGCAGAAGCAATTGCTGACGGTGTGGAATTCGTTGCAGGTGATGATGGTGATCTACCTGTTCTGCGCGCTGTTGCTGACACCGTGGGTGCATCCGCTTGAAGCGCTGCAATTGAGCCCGCTGCAAGGCTGGTTGCTGCTGGCGTGCTGCATGAATACCCTGATTGCCTATGGCGCGTTTGCCGAAGCGCTGGCCCATTGGGAAGCGTCGCGGGTGAGTGCGACGCTGGCGATCACGCCGCTGGTGACGTTTGTCGCGGTGTCCATGGCCGCGTGGTTGTGGCCCGACTATGTGCATGCCGAGACGATCAATGGACTGGGTTATGGCGGGGCGGTGCTGGTGGTGTTGGGGTCGGCGCTGGTGGCGTTGGGGCCTTCGTTGATTGCGGGGCTCAAGGCTCGTAAGGTACGAATGGCAGCAGGTTAAGCGCGTTATCGTTCATCGCGGGCAAGCCACGCTCCCACAGGTTTTGTGTAGATCACAATATCCTTGATCGACTCAGAACCTGTGGGAGCGTGGCTTGCCCGCGATGGCTGACTGTCAGGCGCTACACATCTCAGCCCTTGGCCCCAGCCTCCAGCATATTCTCCGGCCTTACCCACGCATCAAACTGCTCATCCGTCAGATACCCCAATTGCAACGCCGACTCCCGCAACGTCAGCCCTTCGGCATACGCCTTCTTGGCAATCTCCGCCGATTTGTCATAGCCGATATGCGGATTCAGCGCCGTCACCAGCATTAACCCACGCTCCAGATGCTCGGCCATTTTCTCTGCGTCCGGTTCAAGCCCGGCGATGCAGTGCTGCTGGAAGTTGCTGCAGCCATCCCCCAGCAGACGGATCGATTGCAGCAGGTTGTGAATGATCACCGGTTTGAACACGTTCAATTGCAGATGGCCCTGACTCGCCGCAAAGCCGATGGCGACGTCATTGCCCAACACCTGACAGGCCAGCATCGACAGCGCTTCGCACTGCGTCGGATTGACCTTGCCCGGCATGATCGAACTGCCCGGTTCGTTGGCCGGCAGTTTAACCTCGGCGAAACCGGCGCGGGGGCCGGAACCCAGCAGGCGCAGGTCGTTGGCGATTTTCATCAGGGTCACCGCCAAGGTCTTCAACGCCCCCGACAGTGTCGTCAGCGGTTCATGACCGGCCAGCGCCGCGAATTTGTTCGGTGCGGTGATGAACGGCAGACCAGAAAGGGCCGCCAGTTCGGAAGCAATCGCTTCGCCAAAACCGTGGGGTGAATTCAGGCCGGTGCCAACGGCGGTGCCGCCCTGGGCCAGTTCACACACGGCTGGCAGCGCGCTGCGGATCGCCCGTTCGGCGTAATCCAGTTGCGCGATAAACGCCGAGATTTCCTGACCGAATGTGATCGGCGTGGCGTCCATCATGTGCGTTCGACCGGTCTTGACCAGTTTCATGTGGCGCGCCGCCAACTCGGCCAATCCACCCGACAGCTCACCGATGGCCGGCAGCAAATGGTGTTGCACGGCTTGGGCCGCCGCGATGTGCATGGCGGTGGGGAAGCAATCGTTGGAGCTTTGCGAGCGATTGACGTGATCGTTGGGGTGCACCGGCGACTTGCCGCCGCGCGGGTTGCCGGCCAGTTCGTTGGCGCGGCCGGCGATCACTTCGTTGACGTTCATGTTGCTTTGAGTGCCGCTGCCGGTTTGCCAGACCACCAGCGGGAACTGGTCGTCATGGCTGCCATCGAGCACTTCGTCGGCGGCCTGTTCGATCAGCCGGGCGATGTCGGCGGGCACGTCACCGTTACGGTCATTGACCCGCGCCGCGGCTTTCTTGATCAGCGCCAGGGCATGCAGCACTGCCAGCGGCATCTTTTCGTTGCCGATGGCGAAGTTAATCAGCGAGCGTTGCGTCTGAGCGCCCCAGTAAGCTTCATCCGGGACTTCCACCTGGCCAAGGCTGTCGGTTTCGATACGGCTCATCATGCACACTCCTGTAGGTCTGATAGCGCAGTTTAGGCCGTGATCGTCGGCCGTGGTTCCATCTGAAGGTTTTTTGCCTCTTCAACCCCTCTAATTCAGGCCTGACAAGGCTTGGGGTTGAGTGACACACTTTTTTAGGCGCAGAATGGACGCCCTTGGGGTTTTACCTCGCCTGCTAGAAAAGGAAACTCGATGACTCGTCTTCGTGCCATCTGTACCGCGGTTGCACTGGTTTGCGCCAGCGGCCCAGTTTTTGCCGATACCGCCAGCCACAACGCCAGTGCCGAAGCTTTCCTGACCCTGGCGCACGCTGACAAATTGGGCACTCCGGTGTACATGCAAGTACAGCAAATGTTCGCTCAGCGCTTTGAACAGACCAAAGCCCCTGAATCGAAAAAAGCCTTGCTGGAAACGTATCAAGCCAAAGCCAACGCCGCGCTGGACCAAGCCATTGGCTGGAACAAGCTGAAGCCGGACATGGTCAAGCTCTACACCACCAACTTCACCGAGTCCGAGCTCAAAGACCTGGTAGCGTTCTACCAGTCACCACTGGGCAAGAAAGTCCTGGAAAAAATGCCGCAGCTGACTCAGCAATCGGCCCAGATGACTCAAGCCAAGCTGGAAAGCGCGGTGCCTGTGGTCAACAAACTGTTGGCTGACATGACTGCCGAGCTGGACCCGAAAGGCGCCGCCGCTCCAGCAGCCAAGAAAAAGCCTTAAGCGGAGTTCGGTATGACCATGCAACAACGCATCGAATCAACGCTGGGCCTGTTACAGCCGCAGCATCTGCAAGTGCTGGATGAAAGCCACATGCACAGCCGTGGGTTGCAGACCCACTTCAAGGCCGTGGTGGTCAGCCAGCAGTTCGAAGGGCTGAACCGGGTCAAGCGTCATCAAAAAGTCTACGGCACGCTCGGCGAGCTGATGGGCGAGTTTCATGCGTTGGCGCTGCATACCTACACGCCTGAGGAATGGGCACAGATCGACGCGGCTCCGGCCTCGCCGACCTGTGCTGGCGGCAGCAAGCATTAAACCCGCGTTTTTTGCTAGAATCCGCAACGCGCCGCTCACCCGGCGCGTTTTTTTTTGAATCCGGTTCACCCTTTGCGAGGGTAGCCACCTGGAGAAATACCCATGACACAACAGATTGTCGTGGCGGCACTGTATAAGTTCGTCACCCTGGAAGATTACGTCGCCCTGCGCGAGCCCCTGCTGCAAGCGATGGTCGACAACGGCATCAAAGGCACGCTGCTGATCGCTGAAGAAGGCATCAACGGCACCGTGTCCGGCAGCCGCGAAGGCATTGACGGGCTGATGGCCTGGCTCAAGAACGACCCACGCATGGACGACATCGATCACAAAGAGTCGTACTGCGACGATCAGCCGTTCTACCGCACCAAGGTCAAGCTCAAGAAAGAAATCGTTACCCTGGGCGTTGAAGGCGTGGACCCGAACAAAAAGGTCGGCACCTACGTGGATCCACAGGACTGGAATGCGCTGATCAGCGATCCGGAAGTGTTGTTGATCGACACCCGTAACGACTACGAAGTCTCGATCGGCACCTTCGAAGGCGCCATCGACCCGAAAACCACCAGTTTTCGCGAATTTCCCGACTACATCAAAGCCAACTTCGACCCGGCCGTGCACAAGAAGGTCGCGATGTTCTGCACCGGCGGCATCCGCTGCGAGAAGGCGTCGAGCTACATGCTCAGCGAAGGCTTCGATGAGGTATATCACCTCAAGGGCGGCATCCTGAAGTACCTCGAAGAGGTGCCGCAGGAAGAAACCAAATGGCAGGGCGACTGCTTCGTGTTCGACAACCGCGTGACCGTGCGTCATGACCTCAGCGAAGGCGACTACGATCAATGTCATGCCTGCCGTACGCCGATCAGCGTCGAAGACCGTGCCTCCGAGCATTACGTCGCCGGTATCAGCTGCCCGCATTGCTGGGATACGCTGAGCGAGAAGACCCGGCGCAGTGCCATCGATCGGCAGAAGCAGATCGAACTGGCCAAGGCGCGCAACTTGCCGCACCCGATCGGCTACAACTACAAGCAAACTCCTTCCGAGGCTTGAACCATGTCTGCGCGCCGCCTGCTCTATGTAATGGATCCGATGTGTTCCTGGTGTTGGGGGTTTGCGCCAGTGGCCAATGCCTTGGTCGAACAGGCGCACGCGGCGGGCGTAGAGCTGCATCTGATCGTCGGGGGGTTACGCACCGGCAGTGGTGCGGCGCTGGAGCCGACCACCCGGCGTTACATTCTTGAACATTGGCAGGCGGTCACCGAGGCCACCGGCCAACCGTTCAAGACCGAAGGCGCGTTGCCGGAAGGTTTCGTGTACGACACCGAGCCGGCCTGCCGGGCGTTGGTGACCGCGCGTGCCCTGGCACCGGATTGCGCATGGAAACTGCTGGGCCTGATCCAGCATGCGTTCTACGCCGAAGGTCGCGACGTCACCCACGCCAGCGTGCTGGTGGAACTGGCCGAGCAGGCCGGTCTGCCGCGCATCGAATTCGCTGCCGCGTTTGATCGTGCCGATATGCACGCCGCCACGGCAGCCGATTTCACCTGGGTCCAGGACCTGGGTATCGCCGGTTTCCCAACCTTGCTGGCGGAGCGCAATGGTCAATTGGCGTTGCTGACCAATGGCTATCAGCCCTTGAGTGAATTGTCCCCGTTGCTCGGCCGCTGGCTGGAGCGCGCTGCCTGTGCATGAGGGACCTGATGACGCCCCGGCTCCCACGCGTGTCGATCGGCTGAGCTGGGCCGAAATCCGCCGACTGGCCCTGCACCATAAAAAATCCCTGTGGATCGCCAATGGCGTCGCCGTGCTGGCGACCTTGTGTAGCGTGCCGATTCCGTTGCTGCTGCCGTTGCTCGTGGATGAAGTGTTGCTGGGCCACGGTGACGCCGCGCTGAAAGTGATGAACCACGCCCTGCCCGAAGGCTGGCAGAAAGCGGCCGGCTACATCGGCCTGATGTTGTTCGTGACGTTGCTGCTGCGCTGCGGCGCCTTGTTGTTCAACGTGATACAGGCAAAATTGTTCGCGGCGCTGGCCAAGGACATCGTCTATCGCATTCGCACCCGGCTGATCGAGCGGCTCAAGCGCATTTCCCTCGGTGAATACGAAAGCCTGGGCAGCGGCACGGTGACCACGCACCTGGTCACCGACCTGGACACACTGGACAAATTCGTCGGCGAAACCCTCAGCCGTTTCCTCGTGGCGATGCTGACGCTCGTCGGCACCGCGAGCATTCTGATCTGGATGCACTGGAAGCTGGCGCTGCTGATCATGCTGTTCAATCCGTTGGTGATTTACGCCACGGTGCAGCTGGGCAAGCGGGTCAAGCACCTGAAGAAACTCGAGAACGACAGCACCTCGCGCTTCACCCAGGCGTTGACCGAAACCCTCGACTCGATCCAGGAAGTGCGTGCCGGCAACCGTCAGGGATTCTTTCTTGGTCGCCTTGGCCTGCGGGCCCGGGAAGTGCGCGATTACGCGATCAGCTCGCAATGGAAAACCGATGCCTCGAACCGGGCGAGCGGCCTGCTGTTCCAGTTCGGCATCGATATTTTTCGCGCGGCGGCGATGCTCACCGTGCTGTTCTCCGACCTGTCCATTGGCCAGATGCTGGCGGTGTTCAGCTACCTGTGGTTCATGATCGGCCCGGTGGAGCAGCTGCTGAATCTGCAATACGCCTACTACGCGGCTGGCGGTGCGCTGTCGCGGATCAACGAGTTGTTGGCGCGGGCTGATGAGCCGCATTACCCCGGTGGTGTCGACCCGTTCCAGGGTCGCGACACTGTGGGCATTGAAGTGCAGGGCCTGAGCTTCGGTTACGGCGATGAGTTGGTGTTGAACAAGATGGACCTGTCCATCGCCCCCGGTGAAAAAGTCGCGATTGTCGGCGCCAGTGGCGGCGGCAAAAGTACGCTAGTGCAACTGTTGCTGGGCTTGTACACGCCGTCGGCCGGGACCATCCGCTTCGGTGGCTCGACCCAGCAGGAGATCGGTCTGGAAACCGTGCGCGAAAACGTCGCCGTGGTCCTGCAACATCCGGCCCTGTTCAATGACACCATCCGCGCCAACCTGACGATGGGCCGTGTACGCAGCGACGATGCTTGCTGGCAGGCACTGGAAATTGCCCAGCTGCACCACACGGTTCGAGAGCTGCCCAATGGCCTGGACAGCATCGTCGGACGCTCCGGCGTGCGGTTGTCCGGCGGCCAGCGCCAACGCCTGGCGATTGCGCGGATGGTGCTGGCCGAACCCAAAGTGGTGATTCTCGATGAGGCGACCTCGGCGCTGGACGCCGCCACCGAATACAACCTGCATCAGGCACTGGCGCGGTTTCTCAGCCACCGCACCACGCTGATCATTGCGCATCGGTTGTCGGCGGTGAAACAGGCTGATCGGGTGCTGGTGTTCGATGGCGGACAGATTGCCGAGGATGGCGACCATCAACAACTGATTGCCGAGGGTGGTTTGTACGCAAAGCTCTATGGGCATTTGCAGCAACTTTAGCGTCGATGTGCAGTCCCTTTTCTATTGCGCTTCATGCGTCGCCGGGAACATCTTGGCGATTAATCAAGGACTTGTCCGTCCTGGCAGGCTTCTCGCTTGCCGGGATCGAGAACGCACCCTAGTCTAGCTATAGCGATCACGTTGGGATGATGATCTGGCAGTGCTAAAACAAGGGACCTCATGAATCAAATCCGGACTCTCGGAACGCCACGGCTGTTGGGCATCGTCTGGCCATTTATTGCCGTCGTGCTGTTTCAGGCCCTGTTGGGTGGCGTCAGCCTTTACGTTTTGTCGGCGGTTCGCGGCTATGTTGCCGGTGAAAGCCTTTGGTCAAAGGGTCAAAAGGACGCCATCTATTACCTCAACCTCTACGCGGACAATCGCGACGAGGCGATTTTCCTCAAATACCAGAACGCCATTGCCGTCCCTCAGGGTGGCCACGAATTGCGTGTGGCGCTGGATCTCCAGCCGCCGGATATCGAGGCCGCGCGAGTGGCGATCCTCAAAGGGGGCAATCACCCCGACGACGTTTCCAGCCTGATCTGGCTCTACCTCAATTTCCGTCATTTCACCTACCTCGAAAAAGCCATCGACCGCTGGACGGTGGGCGACGCGTACCTGCTGCAACTCAATGAAGTTGCGCAAGAGATGCACCGGCGCATTACCGAAGGTCAGGCGACCACCGCTGATATCTGGCGCTGGAAGGATCGGATATTCACCATCAACGATGCAGTAACGCCCGCGGCCAAAGCGTTCAGCGATGCGTTGGGCGAGGGCTCGCGCCTGATTCTCCGGTTGCTGCTGGTGACCAACCTCGCCACGGCGCTGGGCCTGATCGCGCTGGCGTTGCTACGTACGCACAAGTTGCTCAGGCAGCGCCATGAGTTCGCCGAGGCGCTGCAACTGGAGAAAGACCGGGCGCAGATCACCCTGCAATCCATTGGCGACGGGGTCATCACCACGGATGTCGAAGGCGCTATCGCCTACATGAATCCCGCCGCGGAGGCGCTGACCCACTGGAAAGCCGATCAGGCGACGGGTTTGCCTTTGGCTGCACTGTTCAATTTGCTGGATGAAAACGCTCAGGCTGATGGTTTCACGTTGATCGAACATATCTTGAGCGGTCAGCTGAGCGGGGGCAGCGAACATTCAAAGCTGATTCAGCGTCTGGATGGCAGCACGGTGTCGGTGACGCTGGTTGGCTCGCCGATTCGCAATGCGGGCAAGGTCAGCGGCACCGTGCTGGTGTTGCATGACATGACTCAAGAGCGCCAATACATTGCCAATCTGTCCTGGCAGGCGACTCATGACGCCTTGACCGGGCTGGCCAACCGCCGAGAGTTCGAGTTTCGGCTGGAGCAGGCACTGCACAACCTGACGCGGCATTCCGGGCGTCATGCCCTGATGTTTCTCGATCTGGATCAATTCAAACTGGTCAACGACACCTGCGGCCATGCGGCGGGCGACGAGTTGCTGCGGCATATCTGCGCGCTGTTGCAATCGGGCTTGCGCGAAGGCGACACCTTGGCGCGTCTGGGCGGCGACGAGTTCGGCATTTTGTTGGAAAACTGCGCGCCGGAAGCGGCTGACAAGATTGCCGAGAGCCTGCGCCAGACCGTCCAGAACCTGCACTTTGTCTGGAAAGGCCGGCCCTTCGTGACGACGGTGAGCATCGGGCTGGTTCATCTTGCGCAAACGCCAACCTCCCTTGAGGCCTCGCTGCGTGCCGCTGATATGGCGTGCTACATGGCCAAGGAAAAAGGGCGCAACCGGGTTCAGGTCTATCACGCCGATGACTCGGAACTGTCACTGCGCTTTGGCGAGATGGCTTGGGTCCAGCGTCTGCACATGGCGCTGGAGGAGGATCGCTTTTGCCTGTACTCCCAGGAAATCGCACCGCTAGGGCATACCGAGCGCGGGGGCGGGCATATCGAAATTCTGTTGCGTCTGCATGACGAAGCCGGCCGCATGATCCTGCCGGACAGTTTCATCCCGGCGGCGGAGCGTTATGGGCTGATGACGGCACTCGATCGTTGGGTGGTGGAGAACGTCTTCAAGATCATTGCCCAATGCATGGCGGAAAAGCGCAAGGGGCCGCTGGCCATGTGTGCGATTAATCTGTCAGGCACTACTATCGGAGATGAGGCGTTTCTGGACTTCCTGCGTGAACAGTTTGTTAACTATTCAATTCCGCCTGAAATGATTTGTTTTGAAATCACTGAAACCAGTGCAATTTCCAATTTGGGCAGTGCAATCAGATTTATCAATGAGCTCAAAGGTTTAGGTTGTCACTTCTCGTTAGATGACTTTTGTGCCGGAATGTCCTCATTCGCTTACTTGAAACATTTGCCTGTAGACTTCTTGAAGATCGACGGGAGTTTCGTAAAGGACATGCTGGACGACCCGATTAACCGCGCCATGGTCGAAGTGATCAACCACATCGGCCATGTCATGGGTAAGCGCACGATTGCCGAGTTTGTAGAGTCACCCCAGATCGAGCAGGCATTGCTCGAAATCGGGGTCGATTTCGCTCAAGGGTATGTGATTGAACGCCCGCATCTGTTTACCTGCGATAGTTTGCAAAGTCGTCCTGCCAGGCCCCAGCCTTTGTTGTTCAAGGCCCCTGGCACGTTCCGTTGAAATCTCTTGCTGATCCGAACAATCACAATCAAAAGGAGCCCGACAGTGATCGACACATTCAACCGAACCGGACCACTCATGGAAGCTGCAAGTTATCCCGCCTGGGCTCAACAGCTCATCAAGGATTGCAGCGAGAGTAAGCGCCGGGTTGTCGAACACGAACTGTATCAGCGCATGCGAGATAACAAACTCAGCGCAAAAACCATGCGTCAGTACCTTATTGGTGGCTGGCCGGTCGTTGAACAGTTCGCGTTATACATGGCACAAAACCTGACCAAGACCCGCTTTGCCCGCCATCCTGGCGAAGACATGGCGCGTCGCTGGCTGATGCGCAATATTCGCGTGGAATTGAACCATGCTGATTACTGGGTGAACTGGAGTCGGGCGCATGGCGTCAGCCTTGAAGATTTGCAGGAGCAGCAGGTGGCTCCTGAACTTCACGCCCTGAGCCATTGGTGCTGGCATACCAGTTCGGCGGATTCGTTGATCGTCGCCATCGCGGCGACCAACTACGCCATCGAGGGCGCGACCGGCGAGTGGTCGGCACTGGTTTGCTCCAGTGGCGTCTACGCCGCGGCGTTCCCGGAAGAAGATCGCAAACGGGCCATGAAGTGGTTGAAGATGCACGCCCAGTACGACGACGCCCATCCGTGGGAGGCGCTGGAAATCATCTGCACCCTGGCGGGTATGAACCCGAGCAAGTCATTGCAAGTGGAACTGCGTCAGGCGGTCTGCAAGAGCTACGACTACATGCACCTGTTTCTGGAGCGCTGCATGCAGCTGGAGCATTCGGAAAAAGCACCGGTGGCGCGTGAGCGCATGGTGCTGGCGGAAAGCTGATCCATAGGCAACACAAACCAAATGTGGGAGCGGGCTTGCTCGCGAAAGCGGTGTGTCAGGCGATAAAAATTTCGACTGATACACCGCTTTCGCGAGCAAGCCCGCTCCCACATTGGTTATGCGGTGTTGCGAAAACTCAACCTGCCATCGTCAACCGGTTTCGCCCCTCGCGCTTGGCGACGTATAACGCGCTGTCTGCTCGTCGCAACAGGCTCTCGGCAGACTCACCCGGCAGCAGGGTTGAACAGCCAAGGCTGACCGTCAGCTCAACCGCATTGCCATCCGCCCGATAATCCTCGGCCTGAGCCGCCGCCCGCAGTCGTTCGCCGACCATGGCCGCCGCTTCGCGAGTGGTGTTGGACAGCAGGATCAGAAACTCTTCGCCGCCAAACCGGAACACCATGTCGACATTGCGCAACTGGTTCTTGATCGCGGTGGCGACTGCCTTGAGCACGTCATCGCCGGCATTGTGGCCATAACTGTCGTTGACGTTTTTGAAGTGGTCGATGTCCAGCATCAGCAGTGACAAAGGCATCAAGTGGCGTCGCGACATCTCGATTTCGCGTTCCAGGGTCTGATCCATCGCGATGCGGTTGCCGGTATCGGTCAATGGGTCGCGCAATGCGCTTTGCGTGGCCGCCCGGTAAAGCAGGGCGTTGCGCATCGGGAACAGCAGTGCAGACAACAACGACTCCAGATTGCCTTGATCGAGCTCGCTGAATCGCTGATTGCGGCGAAAGACCAGTTCGCCCAGTTGCTCGCCTTCATGGCTGAGGCTGTAGCTGACCGAGTGATGGCCGCGTTGACCGAACTCCAGGCGCAGGTCGCTGGCCTGATGCCGATAGTTCAAGGCATCCAGTGGCACCAGGCGCTGAACTTCGCGGAAGAAAAGACCGAGAATGCGTTGTGGCTCGAGGCTGGTTTGCAACTGCTGACCCAGTTGCTGGCGCAATTGCGCAAGGCTGACGGGCCGTTCCAGAAGAGGAGGTTGCTGACCAAATCCCAGGCGTTGCAATTTGGCGCTATCGAAGTCAACTGCGTTGGTCTGGGAAGGTGATTTCATATGGCGTGCCCCTAAGCGGTAAAGCTGTCTTACAGGCTGGGTGAGAGCGGCTTTGGGCTGCGCGTCATACTGGTCCATCAGTCCCGTGGGACAGTTGGCGCAAGTTTAGTCCGCTTTGTCGAAGATTAGTAACCTATCGACTCCAGCGTCTGCCCGTCTGCTTCACACTGCGTGTCTGAGCAAATTTAGAGCTAAAGTCGTGCCATTCAGTTCATTCGAATAAAAAACCATAAAAATCATATAGATGCGTTTTACTTTGCGTTTTTTTAACGAAAGGGGGTGTCGGTTGTTTGACTGGGAGGGGGGTAGTTACGACTCACTTTGAGTGCCGCGCCGGAAAATCGGCACGGCACAAAAGCGACGCACGGTGTTACTGGGCGTTGAACGCCTGGCCATTGATGCCAGTGCTGTCCGGCCCCATCAGGTAGAGGTAGACCGGCATAATCTCCTCCGGGGTCGGGTTGTTGAGCGGGTTTTCCCCGGGGTAAGCCTGGGCCCGCATGCTGGTGCGCGTGGCGCCCGGGTTGATGCTGTTGGAGCGGACCGGAGCCACGGTGTCCACTTCGTCGGCCAGGGTTTGCATCAGGCCCTCGGTGGCAAACTTGGAAACGCCGTAGGCGCCCCAGTACGCGCGGCCCTTGCGGCCGACGCTGCTGGAGGTAAACACCACCGAGGCGTCTTGCGACAACTTGAGCAAGGGCAGCAGGGTGCTGGTGAGCATGAACATGGCGTTGACGTTGACTTGCATGACACGCATGAAGTTTTCGCCGGACAGCTGTTCGATCGGCGTGCGCGGACCGATGATCGAGGCGTTGTGCAGCAAGCCGTCGAGGTGGCCGAACTCGGTCTCGATCATTGCCGCCAGTTCGTCGTACTGGTGGGGCAGGGCGGTCTCCAGGTTGAACGGAATCACCGCCGGCTGAGGATGCCCGGCTGCTTCGATTTCGTCATACACCTGAGTCAGGTTGGCTTCGGTCTTGCCCAGCAGCAACACGGTGGCGCCATGGGCTGCGTAGGTTTTCGCAGCCGCCGCGCCGATGCCGCGGCCGGCACCGGTGACCAGAATGACCCGGTCCTTGAGCAATTCGGGGCGAGCGCAATAATCAAACATAAGAAACCTCAACAAAAATTCTTCAGGTCAAACGCTATCCCTTGTAGGGGGAGCCTGTGGCGAGGGGGCTTGCCCCCGTTCGGCTGCGAAGCAGTCGCAAACCGGCAAATGCGGTGTCGCTGGAAAATGCAGGGGAGCGCTTCGCACTCTAACGGGGGCTAGCCCCCTCGCCACAAAAGCAACCTGCGGTGTTCAGCTCAGCAGCTACAGAGCGCGCTATCGAGTACCTTGCGCAACTCCAGCGGATGATCCACCACCACGTCCGCACCCCAGTGACGCGGGTTGTCGTCGGGGTGAATGTAGCCGTAAGTCACTGCAGCGGTTTTGGTGCCGGCATCGCGGCCCGATTCGATATCGCGCAGGTCGTCGCCGACAAACAACACGCTGGCCGGGTCCAGGTCGAGCATCTTGCACGCCAGAATCAGCGGCTCCGGGTCTGGCTTGCTGTTCTTCACGTGGTCCGGGCAGATCAGCAGCGCGGAACGCTCAGCCAGCCCCAGTTGCTGCATGATCGGCTCGGCGAAACGCAGCGGCTTGTTGGTCACCACGCCCCAGATCAGGTTGGCCTTCTCGATGTCGGCGAGCAATTCGCCCATGCCGTCGAAGAGCTTGCTATGCACCGCGCAACCGGCCAGATAACGCTCAAGGAACTCGAGTCGCAGCTCTTCAAAGCCTGGGGATTCCGGGTCCATCGAGAAAGTCACGGCGACCATCGCCTTGGCGCCGCCGGAAATCTCGTCACGGATGTGCTTGTCATTCATTGGCGGCAAGCCGCGATCGGCGCGCATTGCCTGGCAGATGGCAATAAAGTCCGGCGCGGTGTCGAGCAGCGTGCCGTCCATGTCAAAAAGGACTGCTCTGATACGCATCGGCTTACTCCTCGCGCAGGGTCTGGATCATGTAATTGACGTCCACGTCGGCCGCCAGTTTGTAGTGCTTGGTCAGCGGGTTGTACGTCAGGCCGATGATGTCCTTGACGGTCAGGCCGGCCATGCGGCTCCAGGCACCGAGCTCGGAAGGGCGGATGAACTTCTTGAAATCGTGCGTGCCGCGTGGCAGCAGCTTCATAATGTATTCAGCGCCGACGATAGCGAACAGGTACGCCTTCGGGTTGCGGTTGATGGTGGAGAAGAACACCTGGCCGCCGGGCTTGACCATGCGGAAGCAGGCACGGATGACCGACGACGGATCCGGTACGTGCTCGAGCATTTCCAGGCACGTGACGACGTCGAATTGCTCGGGCATTTCTTCGGCGAGGCCTTCGGCGGTGATCTGCCGGTACTCGACGTTCACGCCCGATTCCAGCTGATGCAGTTGCGCGACCGCGAGCGGCGCTTCACCCATGTCGATGCCCATGACGGTGGCGCCTCGCTGGGCCATGGCTTCGCTCAGGATCCCGCCGCCGCAGCCGACGTCCAGTACCTTCTTGCCGGCCAGATTGACCCGTTCGTCAATCCAGTTGACGCGCAGCGGGTTGATGTCGTGAAGCGGCTTGAACTCGCTTTCACGGTCCCACCAGCGATGGGCCAGGGCTTCGAATTTGGCGATTTCGGCGTAGTCGACGTTGCTCATGGTTCAGTCCTCTAAAACTTGAAAAATCCTGTTGCCCCGGTTTTATGGTCCGGGGATCTTACGATTCGGTACGGCCGCTGATGCGCTGGCCCCAGGCCTTGGCGGTGGCGCATAGCTGTTCTTCATCCAGGCGGGTCAGGCGTCGATCATCCAGCAACTGCTTGCCGGCGACCCACAGGTGTTTCACGCAGTCCCGGCCGGTGGCGTAGATCAATTGCGAAACCGGGTCGTAGACCGGTTGCTGCGCAAGGCCGGACAGGTCGAACGCGACGATGTCTGCCGCTTTGCCGATTTCCAGCGAGCCGGTTTCAGCCTCGATCCCCAGCGCGCGGGCGCCATTGAGCGTGGCCATGCGCAAGGCGCGATGCGCATCCAGTGCGGTGGCGGAGCCGGCGACAGCCTTGGCCAGCAACGCCGCGGTGCGGGTTTCACCCAACAGGTCCAGGTCGTTATTGCTGGCGGCGCCGTCGGTGCCGACGGCCACATTGACGCCGGCCTGCCACAAGCGCTCGACCGGGCAAAATCCGCTGGCCAGCTTCAGGTTGGATTCCGGGCAATGAATCACGTTGGTGTTGCTTTCTACCAGCATCACCAGGTCTTCATCGCTGATCTGGGTCATGTGAACGGCCTGGAAGCGCGGCCCGAGCAAGCCCAGGCGGGCAAGGCGGGCGAGCGGGCGCTCACCGCGCTGCTCGACCGATTGCTGCACTTCGAAAGCCGTTTCATGCACGTGCATGTGGATCGAGGCGTCCAGCTCTTCGGCGATCACCCGGATTTTCTCCAGGTTTTCATCGCCCACGGTGTAAGGCGCATGGGGGCCGAAAGTGATTTTGATGCGCTCGTGGTGCTTTAGATCGCCAAACAATTCCACGCCCTGACGAATGGCTTCGTCCGCCGTGCTGGCGCCCGGAATCGGGAAATCGAGGATCGGAATGGCGATTTGCGCGCGTATACCGCTGTTGTGCACGCGCTCGCTGGCAACCTTCGGGAAGAAATACATGTCAGAGAAACAGGTGATGCCACCTTTGATCTGCTCGGCGATGGCGAGGTCTGTGCCATCCCGCACGAAATCTTCATCGACCCATTTGGCTTCAGCCGGCCAGATGTGGTTTTCCAGCCAGGTCATCAGCGGCAGGTCATCGGCCAGGCCACGAAACAGGGTCATGGCGGCGTGACCGTGGGCGTTGATCAGGCCGGGGCTGAGCAGCATGCCCGGCAACTCGCGCACTTCAGTTGCGTTAAGCTTCAACGCAGCCGATCGCGGGCCGATAAAGACGATGCGTCCGTCACGGATACCCAGGCCATGCTCTTTGAGGACAACACCAGCGGGTTCGACGGGTACCAGCCAGGTCGGCAGCAATAACAGGTCGAGCGCAGCGGCAGTGTTCGGCATCGAGGGTCGGTTCCAGTGCTTTTGTAAAGGATGGCGAAGTATACCCGAGCGTCTTCGCGGGGGGATCGCTATAATCGGCGGCTTTTGTGCTTGAGTGCGGGGTGTGGGATGCGCGATCGACTGTTGGCTGCGGAGAAAGTGAAGGCCATCGATTGGCGTGATGGCGCCCTGTACCTGCTGGATCAGCGTGTTTTGCCCTTCGAAGAAACCTGGATTGCCTACACCAGTGCAGCCGGTGTGGCCGAGGCCATTCGTTCGATGGTGGTGCGCGGTGCGCCAGCGATTGGCATCAGCGCGGCGTATGCCATGGTGCTGTCGGCCCGCGCCCGGATTGCCGAGGGCGGTGACTGGCAGGCTGCGTGGGAAGAGGATTACGCGGTACTGGCCGATTCCCGTCCAACCGCGGTCAACCTGTTCTGGGCGCTGAGTCGCATGCGCGACCGGCTGGATCGCCTCAAGGAAGACGCAGACCCGCTGGCGGCGCTGGAGGCCGAGGCCATGGCCATTCATGAAAGTGATCGCGAAGCCAACCTGACCATGGCCCAACTGGGGGTGGACTTGATCCGCAAGCACCAGGGTAATGCCCAGGCAATCCTGACTCACTGCAATACTGGTGCGCTGGCCACTGGCGGCTTCGGCACGGCATTGGGCGTGATTCGTGGGGCCTTTATCGAAGGCATGGTCGAGCGGGTTTACGCCGATGAAACCCGGCCGTGGCTGCAAGGTTCGCGTCTGACCGCGTGGGAACTGGCCAATGAAGGTATTCCTGTGACCCTGAATGCCGACTCCGCCGCTGCGCACATCATGAAGACCAAAGGCGTGACCTGGGTGATCGTCGGCGCCGACCGCATCACTGCCAATGGCGATGTGGCGAACAAGATCGGCACCTATCAACTGGCGGTCAACGCCATGCACCACGGCGTGCGCTTTATGGTGGTGGCGCCGAGTTCGACCATCGACATGAACCTGGCCAGTGGCGATGAAATTCCGATCGAAGAGCGCGATGGTCGTGAATTGCTGGAGGTTGGGGGCAAGCGGATCGGGGCGGATGTCGATGCGTTCAACCCGGTGTTCGATGTGACCCCGGCGGACCTGATCGACGTGATCGTTACCGAAAAGGGCATTGTCGAGCGACCGGATACGGCGAAGATGGCGCAGTTGATGTGCCGTAAGCGTCTGCATTAATAATTTCTGGCGCCTGAGAAATCGCTTTCGCGGGCAAGCCCGCTCCCACATTGGTTCTGTGATATGCCTGAGATCCGTGGCTCACATAAATCAAATGTGGGAGCGGGCTTGCTCGCGAAGAGGCCCTGACAGCCACCAAACAGCCCTATTTAACTGCAAAATTTGCATTCATTGCAGCTCTAAGCCCCTCTCGTCACCCTCAAGCCTGTCACCGGTCAACTAACTATGCTCCATGCGCGTCTGGGGGATAGGTGCGTGGCGGCTCTTGTGATAACATCCGGCGTTTTCCGAGGCAGTCCCGCGGGGTTGTCTTTACTGCGCAAATCCATGGTTAATCTTGTTGATTTGTCGTAAGTCGGTGTATGGCACTCAGCCTGCAGCGGCGAGCTTCGTTCGTCCCATATGGATGTGACGAAGTTTCACCAGAAAAAGGAATCGAGCTTCTCATGGGCGAACTGGCCAAAGAAATCCTCCCGGTCAATATCGAAGACGAGCTGAAGCAGTCCTACCTCGACTACGCAATGAGCGTAATTGTCGGGCGGGCCCTGCCGGATGCGCGCGATGGCTTGAAGCCCGTGCACCGGCGTGTGCTGTTCGCGATGAGCGAGCTGGGCAACGACTTCAACAAGCCGTACAAGAAATCTGCCCGTGTTGTCGGTGACGTCATCGGTAAGTATCACCCGCACGGCGATACCGCGGTGTACGACACCATCGTCCGCATGGCGCAGCCGTTCTCGCTGCGTTACCTGCTGGTAGACGGTCAAGGCAACTTCGGTTCGGTGGACGGCGACAACGCCGCGGCCATGCGATACACCGAAGTGCGCATGACCAAGCTGGCGCACGAGCTGCTGGCTGACCTGCACAAAGAAACCGTGGACTGGGTGCCGAACTACGACGGCACCGAAATGATCCCGGCGGTCATGCCGACCCGTATTCCCAACCTGCTGGTCAACGGCTCCAGCGGTATCGCCGTGGGCATGGCGACCAACATTCCGCCGCACAACCTCGGTGAAGTCATCGACGGTTGCCTGGCCCTCATCGACAACCCTGAGTTGACCATCGATGAGCTGATGCAATACATCCCCGGTCCGGACTTCCCGACCGCTGCGATCATCAACGGTCGCGCCGGCATCATCGAAGCCTACCGCACCGGTCGCGGCCGCATTTACATGCGCGCCCGCTCGACGATCGAAGACATCGACAAAGTCGGTGGCCGTCAGCAGATCGTCATCACCGAACTCCCTTACCAGCTCAACAAGGCCCGTCTGATCGAGAAGATCGCCGAGCTGGTCAAAGAGAAGAAGCTTGAAGGCATCACCGAGCTGCGCGACGAGTCCGACAAGGACGGTATGCGCGTCGTGATCGAACTGCGTCGCGGCGAAGTGCCTGAGGTGATCCTCAACAACCTCTACGCCCAGACCCAGTTGCAAGCGGTGTTCGGTATCAACATCGTTGCGCTGATCGACGGCCGTCCGCGGATCCTGAACCTCAAGGACCTGCTGGAAGCTTTCGTTCGTCACCGTCGCGAAGTCGTTACCCGCCGTACCGTGTTCGAACTGCGTAAAGCCCGCGAACGTGGTCACATTCTGGAAGGTCAAGCGGTTGCCCTGTCGAACATCGACCCGGTCATCGCCCTGATCAAGGCCTCGCCAACCCCGTCGGAAGCCAAGGAAGCGCTGATCAGCACTGCCTGGGAATCCTCCGCCGTGGTGGCCATGGTTGAACGCGCCGGTGCCGACTCTTGCCGTCCGGAGACCCTGGACCCGCAATACGGTCTGCGCGACGGCAAGTACTTCCTGTCGCCAGAACAGGCGCAAGCCATTCTGGAACTGCGTCTGCACCGTCTGACCGGTCTGGAACACGAAAAACTGCTGGCCGAGTATCAAGAGATCCTCAACCAGATCGGCGAACTGATCCGCATCCTCAGCAGCGCCACGCGCCTGATGGAAGTGATCCGCGAAGAGCTGGAAGTGATCCGCGCCGAATACGGCGATGTGCGTCGCACCGAGATCCTCGATGCCCGTCTCGACCTGACCCTGGGTGACATGATCCCGGAAGAAGAGCGCGTCGTGACCATCTCCCACGGTGGCTATGCCAAGACCCAGCCGTTGGCTGCGTACCAGGCTCAGCGTCGTGGCGGTAAAGGCAAGTCGGCGACCGGCGTTAAAGATGAAGACTACATCGCTCACCTGCTGGTCGCCAACAGCCACACCACGCTGCTGCTGTTCTCCAGCAAAGGCAAAGTGTACTGGCTGAAAACCTACGAAATTCCGGAAGCGTCCCGCGCTGCCCGTGGTCGTCCGCTGGTCAACCTACTGCCGCTGGACAGTGATGAATACATCACCACCATGCTGCCGGTCGAGGAATACACCGAAGGTCACTTCATCTTCATGGCGACCGCCAAAGGCACCGTGAAGAAGACCCCGCTGGAATCCTTCAGCCGTCAACGCAGCGTTGGTCTGATCGCGCTGGAGCTGGACGAAGGTGACGTACTGATTTCTGCCGCCATTACCGATGGCGAGCGCGAAGTCATGCTGTTCTCCGACGGCGGCAAGGTCACTCGCTTCAAGGAAACCGACGTTCGCGCCATGGGCCGTACCGCTCGTGGTGTGCGCGGCATGCGTCTGCCGGAAGGGCAGAAGCTGATTTCCATGCTGATCCCGGAAGAAGGCAGCCAGATCCTCACCGCTTCGGCGCGTGGTTTCGGCAAGCGTACTGCGATCACCGAGTTCCCTGAGTACAAGCGTGGCGGTCAGGGCGTTATTGCCATGGTCAGCAACGACCGTAACGGCCGTCTGGTCGGCGCGGTCCAGGTGCTCGATGGCGAGGAAATCATGCTGATTTCCGACCAGGGCACCCTGGTTCGTACGCGTGTCGACGAAGTGTCCAGCCTGGGTCGTAACACCCAGGGCGTGACCCTGATCAAGCTGGCCAGCGATGAAACACTGGTCGGTCTGGAGCGGGTTCAGGAGCCATCGGAAGTCGAAGGTGAAGAGCTGGAAGGTGAAGAAGGTGCAGAGTTCATCGGCGAAGTCGTGATCGACGACGTTGTTGATGATCAGCAACTCGATGCCGCCGCTGACGAAGAGCCACAAGAGTAAGCGAACAAACAGGGGGCGGATGAAAATTCGCCCCCTTGTTGTTTGTCCGTAATGAAATTTCGGCGCCCATAGAGATCGAGTGTGGGAGCGGGCTTGCTCGCGAAGACGGACTGACATTCAACATCGATGTCGTCTGTTACACCGCCTTCGCGAGCAAGCCCGCTCCCACATTGGATCTGCGTCGACTGATAAGTTTGCATGACCTACCAAATCAGAGCGAGATTGGATGTGAGCAAGAGAGCCTATAACTTCTGTGCCGGTCCTGCGGCACTTCCTGAAGCTGTCCTGCAGCGCGCCCAGGGTGAACTCCTTGACTGGCACGGCAAGGGCCTGTCGGTCATGGAAATGAGCCATCGCAGTGATGAGTTCGTGTCCATCGCCACCAAGGCCGAGCAGGATCTGCGTGATCTGCTGAATATCCCCTCGAACTATAAAGTGCTGTTTCTGCAAGGCGGCGCCAGCCAGCAATTTGCTCAGATTCCCCTGAACCTGTTGCCGGAAAACGGTACTGCCGACTATATCGACACCGGTATCTGGTCGCAGAAAGCCATCGAAGAAGCTTCGCGCTACGGCAACGTGAATGTCGCCGCGACCGCCAAGCCTTACGACTATTTCGCTATTCCCGGTCAGAACGAATGGAACCTGTCGAAAGACGCGGCCTACGTTCACTACGCGCCGAACGAAACCATCGGCGGCCTGGAATTCCAGTGGATTCCAGAAACCGGTGACGTTCCGCTGGTAGCCGACATGTCTTCGGACATCCTGTCGCGTCCGGTCGATGTTTCGCGTTTCGGCATGATTTACGCTGGCGCCCAGAAAAACATCGGCCCGAGCGGCATCGTCGTGAACATCGTTCGCGAAGACCTGCTGGGTCACGCCCGTTCCCTGTGCCCGACCATGCTCAACTACAAGGTCGCGGCCGACAACGGCTCGATGTACAACACGCCGCCGACCCTGGCCTGGTACTTGTCCGGCCTGGTGTTCGAGTGGCTGAAAGAGCAGGGCGGCGTCGAAGCCATCGGCAAGCTCAACGAAGTGAAGCAGCGCACGCTGTACGGCTTCATCGACGCCAGCGGCTTGTATAGCAACCCGATCAACCCGTCGGATCGCTCTTGGATGAACGTGCCGTTCCGTCTGGCTGACGACCGTCTGGACAAGCCGTTCCTGGCCGGTGCCGACGAACGTGGCCTGTTGAACCTCAAGGGCCACCGTTCCGTGGGTGGCATGCGCGCCTCCATCTATAACGCCGTCGACATCGTTGCGGTCAACGCACTGGTTTCGTACATGGCAGAGTTCGAGAAGGAACACGGCTAATGTCTGAGCAAGAACTCAAGGCACTGCGCGTTCGCATTGATGCCCTGGACACTAAAGTCCTGGAGCTGATCAGTGAGCGCGCACGCTGCGCCCAGGAAGTTGCGCGAGTAAAGATGGCCTCGCTGGCCGAAGGCGAAGTGCCGGTGTTCTATCGTCCTGAGCGTGAAGCTCAGGTGCTCAAGCGCGTGATGGAGCGTAACCAGGGGCCGCTGGGCAACGAAGAGATGGCGCGGTTGTTCCGCGAAATCATGTCCTCGTGCCTGGCCCTTGAGCAGCCGCTGAAAGTGGCTTACCTCGGCCCTGAAGGCACGTTCACTCAAGCGGCGGCCATGAAACACTTCGGCCACGCAGTGATCAGCAAGCCGATGGCGGCGATCGATGAAGTGTTCCGCGAGGTGGCGGCTGGTGCGGTGAACTTTGGCGTGGTCCCGGTGGAAAACTCCACCGAGGGCGCGGTCAACCACACCCTCGACAGTTTTCTCGAACACGACATGGTCATCTGTGGCGAAGTCGAGTTGCGGATTCACCACCACCTGTTGGTCGGTGAAAACACCAAGACCGACAGCATCAGTCGCATCTATTCCCACGCCCAGTCGCTGGCCCAGTGCCGCAAGTGGCTGGACGCACACTACCCGAATGTCGAGCGCGTGGCGGTGTCCAGCAACGCCGAAGCGGCCAAGCGGGTTAAAGGTGAGTGGAACTCGGCGGCAATTGCCGGCGACATGGCCGCAGGCCTGTACGGGTTGACCCGTCTGGCCGAGAAAATCGAGGATCGCCCGGATAACTCCACGCGATTCCTGATGATCGGCAGTCAGGAAGTGCCGCCAACCGGCGACGACAAGACGTCGATCATCGTTTCGATGAGCAACAAGCCAGGCGCGCTTCACGAGTTGCTGGTGCCGTTCCACGACAACGGCATCGACCTGACCCGAATCGAGACGCGTCCGTCGCGCAGCGGTAAATGGACCTACGTGTTCTTCATCGACTTCGTCGGCCACCATCGCGATCCATTGATCAAAGGTGTGCTGGAAAAGATCAGTCAGGAAGCAGTGGCACTCAAAGTGCTGGGTTCCTACCCGAAAGCAGTTCTCTAAGGGGTAGCAAATGAGTGACGACTTCCTCGCCCTGGCACAGCCGGGCGTGCAACAACTATCGCCGTACGTCCCGGGCAAGCCTGTGGACGAACTGGCGCGCGAGCTGGACCTCGATCCGGCGAGCATCGTCAAACTGGCCAGTAATGAAAACCCGTTGGGTGCGAGTCCCAAAGCGCTGACGGCGATTCAGAATGCGTTGGCCGAGCTGACCCGCTATCCGGACGGCAATGGTTTTGCGCTCAAGACCCTGTTGGCCGAGCAGTGCCGCGTCGAACTGAATCAAGTGACGCTGGGCAATGGCTCCAACGACATTTTGGAGTTGGTCGCGCGTGCCTATCTGGCCCCGGGCCTGAATGCCGTGTTCAGCGAGCACGCGTTTGCGGTCTATCCGATCGTGACCCAGGCCGTTGGCGCCCAGGCCAAAGTGATTCCGGCCAAAGACTGGGGGCATGACCTGTCGGGCATGCTGGCGGCAATCGATGCCGACACTCGCGTGGTCTTCATTGCCAACCCGAACAACCCGACCGGAACCTGGTTCGATGCCGAGGCACTGGACGAATTCCTGCAGGATGTTCCGGCGCATGTGCTGGTCGTGCTGGACGAGGCCTACATCGAATACGCCGAGGGCAGCGACTTGCCGGATGGCCTGGATTATCTGGCGGCTTATCCGAACCTGCTGGTTTCGCGTACGTTCTCCAAGGCTTACGGTCTGGCGGCGTTGCGGGTTGGTTATGGCTTGTCCACTGCTGTGGTCGCGGACGTGCTGAACCGTGTGCGTCAGCCGTTCAACGTTAACAGCCTGGCCTTGGCCGCTGCGTGCGCTGCGCTGCAAGACCTCGATTACCTGGCGCAAAGCCGTCGCCTGAGCGAGTCCGGCATGCTGCAACTGGAAGCCGGTTTCCGTGAGTTGGGGCTGAGCTGGATCCCGTCCAAGGGCAACTTCATCTGCGTTGATCTCGGTCGCGTGGCTGCGCCGGTGTTCCAGGGCCTGTTGCGCGAAGGCGTGATCGTGCGTCCGGTGGCCAACTACGGCATGCCCAATCACCTGCGTGTCACGATCGGTTTGCCGGCGGAAAACAGCCGCTTCCTAGAGGCGCTGACCAAGGTTCTCGCTCGTGGTTGATGTCACTGCACTGCAATCTGCTGCACCTATGATCGGTCGCCTGGTGGTGGTCGGTCTGGGATTGATCGGCGGTTCGTTCGCCAAGGGTTTGCGTGAAAGCGGCCTGTGCCGCGAAGTGGTCGGGGTCGATCTCGATCCGCAGTCGCGCAAGCTGGCGGTCGAGTTGGGCGTGGTGGATCGCTGCGAAGAAGACCTGGCCGCTGCTTGCCAGGGCGCTGACGTGATTCAACTGGCCATCCCGATCCTGGCCATGGAAAAAATGCTGGCACGCCTGGCGGCAATGGAGCTGGGATCGGCGATTCTGACCGACGTCGGTAGTGCCAAAGGCAATGTCGTCCGTGCTGCAACCGAAGCGTTTGGCGGCATGCCGTCGCGTTTTGTGCCGGGGCATCCGATTGCCGGTTCCGAGCAGAGCGGGGTGGAAGCCTCCAACGCCGAGCTGTTCCGTCGTCATAAAGTGATTCTGACGCCGCTGGATCAAACCGATCCGGCCGCGCTGGCAGTGGTCGACCGTTTGTGGCGCGAATTGGGCGCCGATGTCGAGCACATGCAGGTCGAGCGCCACGATGAAGTGTTGGCGGCGACCAGCCATTTGCCGCACCTGTTGGCGTTCGGTTTGGTCGACTCGTTGGCCAAGCGCAATGAAAACCTTGAGATCTTCCGTTACGCTGCCGGCGGTTTCCGCGATTTCACAAGAATCGCGGGAAGCGACCCGGTCATGTGGCACGACATCTTCCTCGCCAACCGCGAAGCTGTCCTGCGCACACTCGATACATTTCGCAGCGACCTCGACGCCTTGCGCGACGCGGTCGATGCAGGGGATGGGCACCAATTGTTGGGCGTGTTCACTCGCGCCCGGGTTGCCCGCGAGCATTTCAGTAAAATCCTGGCCCGCCGGGCCTATGTGGACGCTATGAACTCCAACGACCTGATTTTCCTGGCACAACCTGGTGGCCGCCTGACTGGGCGGATTCGTGTACCGGGCGATAAATCGATTTCCCACCGTTCGATCATGCTTGGCTCCCTCGCCGAAGGCGTCACCGAAGTCGAAGGCTTCCTCGAGGGCGAAGATGCTCTGGCGACCCTGCAAGCCTTCCGCGACATGGGCGTTGTGATCGAAGGTCCGCACCATGGGCGTGTGACCATTCACGGTGTCGGCCTGCACGGTCTGAAACCGGCACCTGGCCCGATCTATCTGGGCAACTCCGGTACTTCGATGCGCCTGCTGTCTGGCCTGTTGGCTGCGCAGAGCTTCGACAGCACCCTGACCGGTGACGCTTCGCTGTCCAAGCGCCCCATGAATCGCGTGGCCAATCCGCTACGTGAAATGGGCGCCGTGATCGAGACCGCTGCTGAAGGTCGTCCACCGATGATCATTCGTGGCGGCAACAAGCTCAAGGGTTTGACCTACACCATGCCAATGGCCAGTGCCCAGGTTAAATCCTGCCTGCTGCTGGCGGGTCTGTACGCTGAAGGCAAGACCACCGTTACCGAGCCTGCACCGACGCGCGACCATACCGAGCGCATGCTGCAAGGTTTTGGCTATCCGGTCAGCGTCAGCGGCGCGACTGCATCGGTCGAGTCCGGGCACAAGCTGACCGCGACCCACATCGAAGTGCCGGGCGACATCTCGTCCTCCGCGTTCTTCCTGGTGGCCGCGTCGATCGCCGAAGGTTCGGAGCTGGTGCTTGAGCACGTCGGCATCAACCCGACCCGTACCGGCGTGATCGACATCCTGCGCCTGATGGGCGGCGATATCACCCTGGAAAACCAGCGTGAAGTCGGTGGCGAGCCGGTCGCGGACTTGCGCGTACGTGCAGCTAAACTTAAAGGTATCGAGATTCCCGAGGCCCTGGTTCCACTGGCCATCGACGAATTCCCGGTGCTGTTCGTGGCTGCGGCCTGTGCCGAAGGGCGCACGGTGTTGCGTGGCGCTGAAGAGTTGCGGGTCAAAGAGTCGGACCGGATTCAGGTCATGGCGGATGGCTTGCTGGCGCTGGGCGTCAAGTGCGAACCGACACCGGATGGCATCATCATCGACGGCGGCCAGATCGGTGGCGGCGAAGTGCATGGACATGGCGATCACCGGATTGCCATGGCGTTCAGCGTTGCATCGCTGCGCGCGACTGCACCGATCCGCATCCACGATTGCGCCAACGTCGCGACGTCGTTCCCGAACTTCCTCGCGCTGTGCGCGCAGGTCGGTATCCGGGTTGCTGAAGAGGCTCAGTCGTGATCAACAAGTCGCCAGTCATTACCATCGATGGCCCGAGCGGTTCCGGTAAAGGCACGATCGCCGGGATTCTGGCGAAACGTCTGGGCTGGAATCTGCTGGATTCCGGTGCGTTGTACCGTTTGCTGGCGTTCGCTGCGCATAATCATGGTGTTGATCTGACCAATGAAGAGTTGCTGAAGGCGCTCGCGGCGCATCTGGACGTTCAGTTCATCGCTGCGACGGACGGTCAACTGCAGCGAATCATTCTGGAAGGCGACGAAGTCAGTGATGTGATTCGTACTGAAAGTGTCGGCGCCGGCGCGTCCCAGGTTGCGGCATTGCCCGCCGTACGCGAGGCGCTGCTGCAGCGCCAGCGTGCTTTCCAGGAAATGCCGGGACTGGTAGCCGATGGCCGAGATATGGGCACGGTGGTTTTTCCGGACGCACCCTTGAAGATATTCCTCACTGCCAGTGCCGAGGAGCGTGCGCGCCGTCGATACTTGCAGTTGAAGGGCAAAGTCGATGGTGTTAGTCTGTCGAGTCTGCTAGATGAGATACGTGTCCGCGATGAGCGTGACACCCAGCGAGCGGTAGCCCCGCTCAAACCGGCGGCTGACGCCATACAGCTGGATTCCACGGAATTATCCATCGACCAGGTGCTGGAACGCATCATGAGCGAGATCGCCATTCGCGATATCGCCGGGTGACCAAGAGGGCCGCAGGGGACCAGTCATAGTCCTGCGGTGGCTTCTTTTAAATGAAACTAACCCATACCGTCTGGGGTGTGGAGATGGGCGTAGTCTTCGCCCTCATCAACAGGAATTAAAATGAGCGAAAGCTTTGCGGAACTCTTTGAAGAAAGCCTAAAAACCCTGAACCTTCAGGCAGGCTCCATCATCACCGGTGTTATCGTTGATATCGATTACCAGGCTCGCTGGGTAACCGTTCACGCTGGCCTGAAGTCTGAAGCACTCATCCCGCTTGAGCAGTTCTACAACGACGCTGGCGAACTGAACATCAACGTCGGTGACGAAGTTCACGTTGCTCTGGACTCGGTTGAAGACGGCTTTGGTGAAACCAAGCTGTCCCGTGAAAAAGCCAAGCGCGCTGAATGCTGGATTGTTCTGGAAGCTGCCTTCGCAGCCGAAGAAGTGGTCAAGGGCGTTATCAACGGTAAGGTTAAAGGCGGCTTCACTGTCGACGTTAACGGCATCCGTGCGTTCCTGCCAGGTTCTCTGGTTGACGTCCGTCCTGTGCGCGATACTACGCACCTGGAAGGCAAAGAGCTGGAATTCAAGGTCATCAAACTCGACCAGAAACGCAACAACGTTGTCGTTTCCCGTCGCAGCGTCCTCGAAGCCGAGAACTCCGCCGAGCGTGAAGCTCTGCTGGAATCCCTGCAGGAAGGTCAGCAAGTCAAAGGTATCGTCAAAAACCTCACCGATTACGGCGCATTCGTCGATCTGGGTGGCGTCGATGGCCTGCTGCACATTACCGACATGGCTTGGAAGCGTATCAAGCATCCTTCCGAAATCGTCAACGTTGGCGACGAGATCGATGTCAAGGTTCTGAAGTACGATCGCGAACGCAATCGTGTTTCCCTGGGCCTCAAGCAACTGGGCGAAGATCCATGGGTTGCTATCAAAGCCCGTTACCCAGAAAGCACTCGCGTTACCGCTCGTGTAACCAACCTGACCGACTACGGCTGCTTCGCTGAGCTGGAAGAAGGCGTTGAAGGCCTGGTACACGTTTCCGAAATGGACTGGACCAACAAGAACATCCACCCTTCGAAAGTCGTACAAGTCGGCGACGAAGTGGAAGTTATGGTTCTGGACATCGACGAAGAGCGTCGTCGTATCTCCCTCGGCATCAAGCAGTGCAAATCTAACCCATGGGAAGATTTCTCTGGCCAGTTCAACAAGGGCGATAAAATCTCCGGCACCATCAAGTCGATCACCGATTTCGGTATCTTCATTGGTCTGGACGGCGGCATCGACGGTCTGGTTCACCTGTCCGACATCTCCTGGAACGAAGTGGGCGAAGAAGCCGTTCGCCGCTTCAAGAAGGGCGACGAGCTGGACACCGTTATCCTGTCGGTTGACCCAGAGCGTGAGCGTATCTCCCTGGGTATCAAGCAACTGGAAAGCGATCCGTTCTCCGAGTACGTTCAAGAGAACGACAAAGGCGCAATCGTTAAAGGCATCGTGAAAGAAGTTGACGCTAAAGGCGCCATCATCACTCTGGCCGACGATATCGAAGCGACTCTGAAAGCCTCCGAAATCAGCCGTGACCGCGTTGAAGACGCGCGCAACGTTCTGAAAGAAGGCCAGGAAGTAGAAGCCAAGATCATCAGCGTTGACCGCAAGAGCCGTGTAATCCAGCTCTCCATCAAGTCGAAAGACGATGCGGAAGAGAAAGAAGCAATCCAGAGCTTGAAAGACAAGCCTGCTGCTGAAGTCTCTGCTGGTCCTACCACTCTGGGCGACCTGTTGCGTGCACAAATGGAAAAACAGAACTAAGTTCTGTCAGACCATAGAAAAAGGGCGACTTCGGTCGCCCTTTTTTGTGCCTGCGATTTGGTGGTCCTGCTGATGCTGTTTGGCTGCAGTGGTTGCTTGTGAAACCAATATCCCCGATAAGCTGTCTCTTTCTTTAATCGGATCAATCGTTTGTTTGCAGCTAATCTTTAGTCTGAAGTGAACGACAGTCGGGCAAGGCGCCTGGCATAAGGAAGTGAATGAACAAGCTCATTGTCGCAATAGCAGTACTGACATTGGCGGGTTGTACCACTAATGCCAAGACCCATGTCGTGCGTGGGGTCAGCGGTATCGAGATTGACTGTTCCGGGCTGGGGTCCGGGTGGGAAAAATGTCGCAAACGTGCGGATAAGGAGTGTAAGGCCGCAGGGTATAAAGTCTTGGCCAGGTCGGATGACGTCAAGGACGAAGACGAATTTCCTTTTGGCTTTAATCCGGCGGGCTACCTGACGCGGACCATGTTGGTTATCTGTCGGTGATTGGAGGGCTCTATCGGAGAGTCAGGTTATATGGCATCCCTCGGTGCTTGAAAATATATGTCAAAACCTGGGCTGTTCAAATTCTTTCGAGCATGCTAAAACCTTTGAAGCGCTTTTCCTAGCTGCTTGAAAAAGAAGGGAAAAATATGACGAAGTCGGAGTTGATCGAACGAATTGTCACCCATCAAGGGCTGCTCTCATCCAAGGATGTGGAGCTGGCCATCAAGACCATGCTTGAGCAAATGTCCCAATGCCTGGCCACTGGGGATCGTATCGAGATCCGTGGGTTTGGCAGCTTCTCCTTGCACTACCGCGCGCCGCGCGTAGGGCGTAATCCAAAAACCGGTCAGTCCGTCAGCCTCGATGGCAAGTTCGTTCCGCATTTCAAGCCAGGAAAAGAACTGCGCGATCGTGTGAACGAGGATGAGGAGGAAGGGGTGTGACGGTCGCCATAATTCAAGGAACCGCTCATGCGTAATGTAAAGCGCGTACTGCTCGCCTTGTTTGTGTTGTTGCTCGTTTTGGCAATTCTGGCGTTTGTTCTAGAGAATCAGCAATCGGTTTCCTTGCTGTTTCTTGGTTGGGCGGGGCCGCAGCTGCCGGTGTCGCTGGTAGTGGTTCTTGCATTGCTGGTCGGCATGGTCATCGGTCCGATGCTTGGCTGGTTTCTGGGGCGTGCGGCTCGGGCTACACGCAAGCGCCTGGTCTGATAGTCAAAACCCTGGAGTGCTGCTGAGGAGACAAGAGCGTTCGCTCGGCAGTTATTCGTCACATTCCCCAAGACATCATTGACGCGGCCCCTAACGCCGATAGACTCATCCGTAACCGACAGTGCGGGTTTGTGTTGGGTGGCCGCTGTCGTCAGTGCTGGCATCCTCTTGCGACAACCTGGTCGTGGGATAGCAAAAGACAAACCTGATCGCCTCGAATACAAAGCGCTCATAATCGAGAAGAAGTTCAGCGTTCGCAGCTGAAGCGTAATGGAAGTTTTCAGGATGAATGTGGTGGGCAAGAGCAAATGAGTTGTTCAAAAGTCCTGGTGACAGGGGCGAATGGGTTTGTCGGGTCCGCGGTTGTAACCAAGTTGCTGTCGAGCGAGAAATTTTCCGTGGTGTGCGGCGTTCGCACTCCGTCCCAAACGGACTTTCCCTGTGATCATCTAATTTTTGAGTTGGGCGCCGAAGTTCCTGTAGCCGCATTGACAGGTATCACGGCGGTCGTGCATGCGGCTGCGCGTGTGCATGTGATGACGGCGCAGGGGGCGGATGACCTTAGTGCCTTTCGAGTGGCCAACGTCGATGGAACAATCAAGTTGGCGACCAGTGCTGCTCAGGCGGGCGTAAAGCGCTTTGTTTTTATCAGTTCAATTAAGGTCAACGGGGAGCACACCTATCCGGGTCAGCCATTTACTTCGGCCGACCTGCCGGCTCCAGTCGATGCCTATGGAATCTCCAAGCGTGAAGCCGAGGACGCTCTAAGAGAGTTGGGCGCACGCACAGGAATGGAGATTGTAATAATCCGACCTCCTCTGGTTTATGGTCCTGGCGTTAAGGCCAACTTCCTCAGCATGCTTCGATGGGTTGAGCGCGGGGTGCCCCTGCCATTTGGTTCGATTACCAATCGCCGCAGCATGGTCGCACTGGATAATCTGGTTGATTTGATCGAGCGCTGCATCGAGCATCCCTCGGCCCCCGGTAATACCTTTCTCGTTAGCGATGGCGAAGATCTGTCCACGACACAATTACTTCAGCGTGTAGCTCAATCACTGGGTGTTCGCTCTGTACTGATTCCTTTTCCGCAACAGATTCTATCTATGGGGTTGGTTTTGCTGGGGAAGCAGGCGCTATCCGTGCGCTTGTGTGGTTCGCTTCAGGTCGATGTGCGGCGAACGTGTGAGTTATTGCAATGGTCACCGCCTGTCGGTATTGAACAAGCGCTGGCGGGTGTGGCGAAACATTATCTGGATACTAAAAACAAATGATCTTTGCGTTGTTGTTGGTGGGGGTGTTTGTCGCGTCCTGGTTGATGACGTTTTATTTGCGACGCTATGCCTTGCGTAACAGTCTCGTCGATGTCCCCAATGCCCGAAGTTCGCACTCGATTCCTACTCCCCGGGGTGGTGGCGTATCCATAGTTGTTTCGTTTCTTGGGGCGTTGTGCGTATGCGCTTTGACCGGAGTGATCTCGTGGGGCGTATTTGCGGGATTGTTCGGGGCGGGAGCTGTTGTGGCTTTAATAGGCTTTGCTGATGACCATGGTCACATCGCGGCCCGATGGAGGCTGCTGGGGCACTTTACGGCGGCGGCGTGGTTTTTGTTTTGCGTGGGAGGGCTCGCCCCGCTAAATCTGTTTGGATTTATTATCGACCTGGGTTGGTGGGGGAGCGCATTGGCCGCCATCTATCTGGTCTGGCTTTTGAACTTGTATAACTTTATGGATGGGATCGACGGAATTGCAGGGGCTGAGGCTATCTGTGTCTGCCTGGGCGGCGCATTTTTATACTGGCTGGGCGGTTTCACGAATGAGTTGTGGGTTCCTCTCCTGCTCGCCAGTGCCTGCGCAGGATTTTTGATTTGGAACTTTCCACCTGCGAAAATTTTCATGGGTGACGCAGGTAGTGGTTTTCTTGGTTTGATCCTTGGTGGCCTGGCATTGCAGGCGGCCTGGGTCGCCCCGCAATTACTCTGGAGTTGGCTGATTTTGGCGGGGGTTTTCATTGTGGATGCGACCTACACAATGCTGCATCGCTTGATTCGAGGGGAGAGGGTATATGAGGCGCATCGCAGTCATGCCTATCAATATGCCTCTCGACATCATCTCAGTCATATGAAAATCACCCTTGCCGTTATTTTGATCAATGTGCTGTGGCTTGCCCCTCTCGCGTTGTGGGTGGGATGGGGGTCACTGGATGGGAGTGTCGGTCTGCTGATTGCTTATTTGCCTCTTATTGTGTTGGCGGTGATGTACAACGCAGGCAAGGCTGAGACCTGATTCGAAGGGTATTCGTCGGTGAGGCTGCTTGCGAGGTGCGTAAAAATGATGTGCGCTGCGGGTCTTGTTGGGGGGATGTCAGCGCAGGTCAGTGAATAAAAAGCGCTTGCTTCGGCGGCGACCACTCGGTCTCTAAAGCACTGAATCCGCGGATGGACGTACAGTCGCCGCCACTCAATTGCACAAAATTGTATGGTAAACTTCTCTGGTTTTTATGGAGTGATGGCATAAAGCCAATACTCCGCTGGCAGATGTGACTCCCTTGCTTGACCAACGCAGCGTTGCTGTATGCAAGGGGGTGTTGCTTACGGGTGTAATGTGGTGGCAACCCCCTTGGGTTAACGCCGGTCTATCCCGCATTTCCTGGGTAGCATGGATGAGCAGCGAGCTCTTGGTGGCGATTCTGTTGCAGGTATTCGAACAACGTCTTTGGTTTTTTCGGGCGCCGACGGTTGGTTGAAACCGCAAGAATGGATCTCTTCGCAAGTAGGCTCCAACCCGCATTGAGTACAGATTCGCGATATGTCCCCCTTTTGTTGCTCCTCTGGATGCAGCGGGTGAAGACGTTCAACTGATGAGTGGCAACCGGATCATGGGATCGAGTTTTTGGTCCGGGAAGTGAGGAGTAGGGCAATGAGAGTTATGGTGTTGGGTGTTTCCGGAATGCTGGGTAACGCAGCCTACCGAGTGTTATCGGCTAACCCCGATCTGAGCGTTTACGGTACCGCTCGGAGCGAGGGTTCCCGGAAGTTTTTCTCAGAGGCCTTGGCCGAGAAAATCATTCTGGGCGTGGATGTCGAAAGTCAAGACTCGCTGATCAAGGCTTTCGGGACAGTAAGACCTGATGTCGTGATCAACTGTGTGGGCCTGGTCAAGCAACTGGCCGATGCAAATGATCCTCTTCAGGCAGTGCCAATCAATACATTGCTGCCTCATCGTCTGGCCGCCTTGTGCAAGGCGACTGGTGCACGCCTGGTTCATATCAGTACCGATTGTGTTTTTTCGGGTGAGAAGGGTGGCTACCGGGAGTCGGACTTCCCTGACGCTTACGACCTCTATGGCCGTTCCAAGCTGTTGGGCGAAGTGGATTATCCTCACGCCATTACGCTGCGTACCTCGATTATCGGTCGTGAACTGTCTGGGCATCGCAGCCTGGTCGGCTGGTTCCTCGCGCAACAAGACACCGTTCAAGGGTTCACTGGCGCTATTTTCTCCGGTCTGCCAACCATGGAGTTGGCACGGGTGATCAATGAGTACGTATTGCCGCGTCCTGATCTGCATGGCCTGTATCACGTAGCTACTCAGCCTATAAATAAGTACGACTTGCTGAAGCTTGTGGCGAAAACTTATGGAAAAGACACTGAGATTGTCCCTTCGGACAGGTTGACGATCGACCGTTCGTTAAATGCGGACCGCTTCCGGGAGGCTACAGGTTACGTCGCCCCCGAGTGGTCGGTTTTAGTACAAAACATGCATGACTTCAATTAAGCGCAAGGTTTAGATAATGTTCGATAATAAAGTTTTGATGATTACTGGCGGTACTGGCTCTTTCGGTAACGCCGTTCTGAATCGTTTTCTGAAGACAGACGTTAAAGAAATTCGCATCTTCAGCCGTGATGAAAAAAAGCAAGAAGACATGCGGATTGCCTTGAATGATCCGAAGCTGAAATTCTACATCGGCGACGTTCGAGACTACGACAGCATCCACTCTGCGATGAAAGGCGTCGACTACGTGTTTCATGCGGCGGCACTGAAACAGGTTCCGTCCTGCGAGTTCTACCCGATGGAAGCTGTGCGCACCAACGTCCTGGGCGCAGATAACGTCATGAAAGCGGCGATCGCCAATCGCGTTGATCGCGTCATTGTGCTCAGCACCGACAAAGCGGTATATCCAATCAATGCAATGGGTATCTCCAAGGCAATGATGGAGAAACTCATGGTGGCCAAGGCGCGTATGCAGTCCGAAGGCGAAACCGTTTTCTGCGCAACCCGTTACGGCAACGTTATGGCCTCCCGTGGTTCGGTGATTCCGTTGTTCATCGAACAACTGCGTGAAGGCAAATCGATCACCATCACCGACCCGACCATGACTCGCTTCCTGATGTCTCTGGAAGACTCTGTCGATCTGGTACTGCACGCTTTCGAGCACGGCGAGCAAGGTGACATTTTCGTTCAGAAAGCACCGGCGTCCACTATCGAAGTGTTGGCTCAAGCCCTGAAAGAACTGTTCGCCAAAGACAACGAAATTCGCATCATTGGTACTCGTCATGGCGAGAAGCTCTATGAGTCGCTGGTGTCTCGCGAAGAGTTGGCAAAAGCCGAAGACATGGGGCAGTACTACCGTGTACCTGCCGATAACCGTGACCTGAACTACGCAAAATTCTTCGTCGAAGGCGAAATGGAAATTACCGAATTCGAGGATTACACCTCTCACAACACCACTCGACTCGACATCGAAGGCGTTAAAGAGCTGCTCCTGAAATTGTCGTACATCCAGGAGCAACTCAATGCTTAAGGTAATGACCATTGTCGGGACCCGTCCTGAACTGATCAAAATGTCGCGGGTTATCGCCGAGTTCGATACGCATACCCAGCACATCCTGGTTCACACCGGGCAGAACTTTGACTATGAGTTGAACCAGGTTTTCTTCGATGACCTGGATATTCGCAAACCGGATTACTTCCTCGGCGCGGTAGGCGCCAACGCCGCGCAAACCATCGCGCGCGTGATCGAGAAAGCCGATGAAGTCATGGAAGCCGAGAAGCCGGACGCCCTGATGCTGTATGGCGATACCAACTCCTGCCTGGCAGTGATCGCGGCCAAACGCCGAAAAATTCCGGTGTTCCACATGGAGGCAGGTAACCGCTGCTTCGACCAGCGTGTGCCGGAAGAGCTGAACCGCAAGGTCCTGGATCACCTCAGCGACATTAACCTGGTGTTGACCGAGCACGCTCGTCGCTACTTGCTGGATGAAGGGATTCCACCCGATCGTATTATCAAGTCGGGCTCTCACATGCAGGAAGTACTGGAGCATTTCGAACCCAAGATTGTGGGGTCCACAATCCTCGACAAGCTTGAGCTGAAATCGAAGAACTTCTTCGTTGTCAGCGCGCATCGTGAAGAAAACGTCGATACGCCGGCCAACCTGCAAGACCTGTTGAATACGCTGCAGGCACTGGTTGAAACCTATGACATGCCAGTCATTGTTTCCACCCACCCACGTACTCGTCAGCGTCTGGAAGCATTGGGGCTCGACGGTCTGGATTCGAGAATCCAGTTCCTCAAGCCATTCGGTTTCTTTGATTACATCAAGCTGCAGATGGAAGCGTTCTGCATTCTGTCCGACAGCGGCACCATCACAGAAGAAGCTTCGCTGCTGGGCTTGACCGCCGTGACGATTCGTAATGCACACGAGCGTCCGGAAGGTATGGACCAGGGCACGCTGATCATGAGCGGCCTGAAATCGGAGCGGGTTCTGGATGCTGTGCGTATCGTCACCAGCCAGGATCAGGCCGGTGCTATTCGTCGTGTGGTACCAGACTATGAAGGCGGGCTGGTGTCGCAGAAAGTGCTGCGGATTGTTTTGAGTTACGTAGATTTTATTAATCGGACCGTTTGGTCGAAGTAAATCCGAATTTAGCGCAAGCAAAAAAATTAGTGAGAGAAATAATGAGCACGAATAGTCAGACGTTGGACGCAATTTACAATGAGGGTGAACGTCTGGTTCCGGGAGAAACTCACGGCCGAGATGAGGTGGTTCGTCACAAGAGCAGTTATCAACTGTTTCGTGACATTATCGAATCCGACATCTTGCGTGATCCGTCGATGCTTGTTTCCGGTTTCACTATCCTGGACATCGGGTGTGGCACCGGGCATGGCACATTCATGCTCAGCGACATTCTAGGCGCGAAGATCACGGGCATCGATCCGAGCATCGAATCGGTTCAGTACGCTAAAGATAACTACGGCGCGAAAAACATTCAGTATGTGAACGGCGATGCTGAGTCGTACGTGCGTGAATCGCGGTCATTCGACTACGTTGTCTCGCGCCATGCGTTGGAGCACGTAGTGGACGGCCTGAATTTTGCGCTGAAAGTAGATTGCCGCAAACGTCTGATGGTCAACGTTCCATTTAACGAAGGTGACGGTAACGTCCATCACCTCGTTCACTGGATCAAAGAAGAGCAATTCGAGGCCTATCCAAATAAAGAGTTCTTCTACGAGGGACTGGATGGCGTTACCGAGCTGACGCGTACCGAAGAAAATCCGCCCAATTCGATTGTTTGCATTTCCAGTGCTCCTGAACTCAAGCCTGTTCGTGAGCTCTTCGAGTTTCCGATTGCTGCATGGAAACCTGAGTTTTTGCAGAACCTGGGTATTGAGGCGCTTGAGTCGGATATCGAAGAGCGCGAGTTGCAGATTCAGCAGGCCCAATTGCAGATTCAGCAGCGCGAGCAATATTTCATCGAGAAAGAAACACAGCTCGACACTCACCATTCAAACCTGCGTGACCTTGAAAGTGACGTTCGTCGTCGTGAAGCGTGGGTCGCAGAGAAAGAAGCTCAACTCGCAAATCATGAAGCAAACCTCAAAGGCATTCAGGCGGACCTCGTTCGTCGCGAACAAATTATTGCCAATAGCATGATTGCCCGTCTCGCGCTGAAAGCAGGTTCATTTCGGAAATGAAGGTACTTCAGGTCAATGGCTACGAGTCACCAGGTCGTCGATTTAATGGTCTATCCATTACGCCGCTACTGAAAAAATACGATGTCGAATCTCGACACCTTATTTGGGAGAAGGATACTCAGAACCCCGAAGTCCTGACTTTCGAGGGGAAGAATACAAGGAAAATCAACCGGATTATCAATCGGGTTGAGCGCTTGACCTCAATGCAGTCCGTGTTGTATCCGCACGCCAAGCAGATGATGAAAATGCCTGCCTTCGAGGAGGCAGATGTGTTGCATTTGCACATCATTCACTCGGGCTACATGAGTCTCGGCGACCTGCCGGAAATCACCCGGCGTAAACCGACGGTCTGGACGCTGCATGACCCGTGGGCTATGACCGGGCATTGCGTTTATCCATTCGAGTGCAAGCGCTGGATGACCGGTTGCGGCAAATGCCCGGACCTGGACATTCATTTCCCGCTTCTGATGGATACGACAGCGTTTTTGTTCAAGTACAAAAAACGCGCGTACAACAAATCCAAGTTCGACGTAATCGTGGCTTCGAAGTGGATGCGCGATATGGTCGAGGCTTCTCCTCTTTTCGAGGATGTTGATATCCATCAGGTGCCGTTTGGCCTTGACCTGGATTTCTTTAATCCAAATGCCTCGCCGGATGCGCGTAAACGCTTCGGTATTCCAGATGATGCGTTGGTCATTTGCTTCCGGGCTGTGGATAACCAGTTCAAAGGCCTGCCGTACATCATTCAGGCGCTTGAGCGAATTAGCGCCAATCAGCCAATTTGCCTGTTGACGCTCAACAGCAAAGGGTTGATGGAGCAGTTCGCCGATCGATTCCAGCTGGTTGAACTTGGCTGGACCAACGATGAAGAATTGGCCCGCGATGCGTTTGTCGCGTCCGACATCTTCCTGATGCCGTCGATCGTAGAAGCGTTTGGCGTAATGGCCATCGAGGCGTTCGCGTGCGGCAAACCGGTGATCGTGTTCGAAGGGACTTCTTTGCCAGAAGTAACTTTTGCTCCTGAGGTAGGGGTATCGGTACCGATGCACGATGGAGAAGGACTCTACCGCGCTCTGCAACACCTGATCGACAATCCGGCTGAGCGTGAAGAACGTGGTCGCAAGGGACGAGAGATTGCCGAGTTGCACTATGGTGACGACTTGTATGCCCAGCGGCTGGCGGAGATATACAAAACGGTTGCTGCTAAATGAAAGTACTGCTTTTAACTGATATTCCACCTTGCCGTAACTTTACGGCAGGGTTGGTGCTGGATCGGTTGGTCGGTTTTCTGCCTAAGGATCAGGTCGCAATTTGTGCCGTGGTTAATCCTGCGCTAAATCCCGAGATTCCAGCGGAACTCGAATCGGTTCCCAAGCTGATTTTAAGGAAGCCACGAGAGGCCGCTGTTCGCGTGCTTCCTCGTAAGGCAGGGATCTTGTCGGCATTTCCGTTTGAGTTGGTACAGGCCGGTCGCGTGCAGCGTGAATTGCTGCCGCAAATTGTCGAGTTCGCCAAAGCACAAAAAGTTGATGCGGTGTGGGTCGTATTGCAAGGCCAGACCATGGTGCGTCTGGCTCGCCAATTGACCAAAGCCCTCAATGTGCCGCTGCTCACTCAGGTCTGGGATCCGTTCGGCTGGTGGCTGCAAGCGAACCTTATCGACGGTTTTACTCGCCGTCGTTTGCTTAAAGAGTTCGACGAGGTCATCAAGAACAGCGTTTCCTGTGCCACCGCGTCGTGGGCGATGTCCGAGAACTACACGAATAAGTACCGTGTAGTAAATGCACCGGTTATCGCTGGCCTACCTCGCGAACTGGCATTGCCGCCAGCGACCAAAGCGCATGATAGCGATGAATTCATCATTGCGATGGCCGGTCAGTTTTATGCGCAGACAGAGTGGGAATGCCTGCAACATGCCCTGAATGCCTGCAACTGGAAAATTGCCGGCAAACGGATTCGTGTGCGTGTCATGGGTGGCGCTTTCAAAGTATTCACTCAGAGCCCCTCGAACTTTGAGTACCTGGGCTGGCAGAGCCAGGAAGAGACGATTCGACTGTTGTCCGAGTCGGACCTTCTCTATTTGCCTTACTGGTTCTCCGGCGAATACCACGAAGAATCCAGTAACAGCTTCCCGTCGAAGGTTGTCACCTACTTTGCCGCGGGCCGACCGGTGTTCTGTCATGCCCCCGCTTACGCGTCTCCGGCAAAGTACATCAAGGCTAATGAGGCTGGCTTTCTCTGCGAGTCGCTCGATACTTCAGCGATCATCAGCCAATTGGAAAAAGCAGTTCAGGACACCGAGGCTTACGGTCGTTTTGCCGCTAATGGCCATTCTTGCTTCATGAAGGATTTCACTTTGGAACGCATGAAAGAATCCTTTCTCGCGTTTTTGGGGAATCATACTAAAGCATCAATGGGGATTTCTAATTGAGTCAGAATATCCTCACTGCTCACGTAAGGCATTTCGATTTAATCAAGCAACTGATCAAACGCGACGTCGACATGCGATTCAAAGGCGCGCTGTTAGGCGTCCTGTGGCCGCTGATCACTCCGTTGATGACGTTGGCAATGTACGCCGTGGTGTTTGGCTACTTCTTGCCTTCTCGTTGGCCAGGCGTCGAAGGCATCACAGGCTTTGCGTTGATGTTGTTTCCCGGTCTGATCGTGTTCACGTTCTTTGCCGAGTGCGTAAACCGCGCGCCCAATCTGATTACCTCGAATCCCAACTTCGTCAAGAAAGTGGTGTTCCCGGTCGAGCTTCTGGTTTGGGTGCCCATCGGCTCAGCCGTCTTTCAGCTGTGCCTGAGTATCGTTGCATGGGCGGCAATAGCGCTGTTCGTCAACGGCAGCTTGCAATGGACCATCGTTTTTCTGCCTATAGTCATCGCGCCTATGGTTCTGTGTCTCCTGGGCATAACGTGGTTCCTGAGTGCGCTGGGGGTTTTCCTGCGGGATATTGCGCAGTTGACCATCGTGATCACTCAAGCGTTGATGTTTTTCTCTCCAGTGCTCTATCCGCTCGATAAACTTCCGCAGTGGGCCAGTCAACTGATCATGCTCAATCCGCTGTCGTTTATCGTTGAACAGGCGCGGTTGGTGATGATCAATGGCGTGATTCCCAATTTCCAGGGTCTGCTGATCTACACCTGCGTGAGCCTGGTCGTCTGCTGGCTCGGTCTTCGCTTCTTCCGATCTGTCAGACACGGCTTTGCGGACGTTTTATGAGTATGGACATGACTACAGAAGTTAAGCCGCAGCCAGTCATCGAAGTTGTTGGTCTTGAAAAGGCCTACCACATCTATGACGCTCCCCATGATCGCCTTAAGCAGATCTTTCTCGGCTGGAAGCGTAATTACTATCGCGATTTCCTCGCACTGAAAGACGTCAACTTCGAAGTTCTGAAGGGGCAGTCAGTGGGCGTGATCGGCCGCAACGGTGCCGGCAAAAGTACCCTGTTGCAATTGCTGACCGGAACCCTGACGCCGACTAAAGGCTCGGTGAAAATCAACGGGAAAGTGGCTGCGGTCCTGGAGCTGGGTTCTGGGTTCAATCCCGAGTTCAGTGGCCGCGAAAACATCTACCTGTACGCCAGCTTGTTCGAGTTGAAGAAGTCCTGCATTGAAGAGCGGTTTCAGAAGATTGTTGATTTCTCGGAGCTGGGCGATTTTATCGATCAGCCTGTAAAAGCCTATTCCAGTGGTATGCAGGCTCGCCTGGCGTTCTCCGTTATTGCTCATGTTGACGCCGATATTCTGATTATCGATGAAGCCTTGTCGGTGGGCGATGCGTTCTTTGCGCAGAAGTGCATGCGTTTCCTGCGCCAGTTCCAGGAGCGGGGCACGATTCTTTTCGTAAGCCACGATCTCGCTGCGGTGACTGCGTTTTGCGATCATGCGATCTGGCTGGAAGGCGGTGTTGTTCGCGATGCCGGCAGCGCGAAAGATGTCTGTGAAAAGTATTTTGCTCAGCTCTACATGCAACATACCGGTGCCGAGGGCGCTGCTGCGGTGGCCGTTGAGGCAGAAACCGAAGAAGAAGTCGAGGACATCGTTGAAGAGGAATCGGCCGACGAAGTTATCGAGCAACGTATCGTTATGCACGATGATGAGTCCATCTCCAAAGGGGCTCAAGAGATCGAGAGCTTCGGCTTCAACCCACAGTCTTCGACATTCGGGACCGGTGGCGCAGAAATACAGAAAGTCAGCTTCGCCAATGCCAAAGGTCGTCAGCTGACGGTGTGTGAAGGCGGTGCAGAAGTTGTCGTAAAGGTTTCAGCCAAGGCTATTCACGATGTGGATTTGCCTATTATCGGGTTCATCATCAAGGACCGTCTTGGGCAGCCTTTAATCGGTGGAAACACCTACCACTCCTACAAGGAGTCGCCGGTCCGGGTTGTTGCAGGCAAGCGCATCGACGCTGAATTCCATTTCAAATTGCCGATTCTGGCTGTGGGTGACTATTCGATCGTGGCCGCCATCGCTAACGGTACTTTGCATGAGCACGTGCAACTGCACTGGATGCACGACGCCGTATTATTCAAAGTAGTTGCTTCGAGCATCGACGGCGTCATCGTCGGAGCTCCGTTGGACAAAATTATTCTTACCTCTAAGGCCTGACCCGACCATGACACAACAACAAGATCCGGGGCGGTTAGCCTGGGCGGATGTTTGCCGATTGATTGCGATGTTTGGGGTGTTGCTCATCCATATTTCGGCACCGATCTTCTATGACTATAGAAATATAGAACTGAATAGCTTTTTGGTCGCTAATGCCCTCGACTCGATCTCGAGAGTCTCAGTGCCGCTGTTTGCAATGCTTTCCGGGGCACTGCTTTTGGGCCGAGACATGTCCAAAGGGCTGGGCGGGATTGTGTCCAGGGTTCTAAAGGTTGCTATCCCACTCGCGTTCTGGAGTGTGTTGCACGTTTTCTGGCTCAACTACTGGACCGGTAAACCGCTGAATGTTCCGAATGCACTGTTTCAGGCCCTGCAGGGGCCGGTGATGTATCACCTGTGGTTCGTCTACATGACCATTGGTGTTTACATCCTGTTGCCAATACTGCAACCGATCTCTGTGGCTTTGCTGGCCAGTAAGCGGTTGGCGGCTTATTTTTTTGGCGTTTGGTTCGTGATTAATGCGGTGACCGTGTATTTCCCAGTCAATGTCCTTAGTCATTTGACACTTACAGGCTTTTTGAACTGGCCGGGTTACTTCCTGTTAGGCTTCTATATCATTCGTTCGGATGTTTTGAGTAAGGTGCCCGCCTGGTGCAGTGCAGTGGTTTTTTGCTTGGCGAGCCTGGTGACGTTTCTCATCAGTTGGCGGCTTAATTCGCTGTCACCGATTCCGGACGAGACGGCCTTCCTGTATTTCAGTCCTAACGTGTTGATTGCTGCGTGTGCCGCGTTCCATCTGATCAGAAAAATCCGCGTGACCGCCCGTTTGATCCGCCCTGTGGCGTTTTTGTCCAGCATCGTGTTCCCCGTCTATTTTATGCATCTGTTGGTCATCGACCTGATCAAGGCCGGGATGTTCGGATTTACCTTGAACCTTGCGTCAATGTCGACTGTCACATCGATTCTAAGCTTGTCTTTGGCCACGTTTGCGGTGTGTCTGGTGCTGGCAGCACTGACCCGGTTGATACCGTATTCAGCAAAACTGGTGGGGTAGCTATTAATTTTAATAGAAGCCACCTGAGGACAGGTTCAATTTAGGGGGCAAAATGACCATAAATGAATCGATTCACTCACCGCTTGAAAATTTTCCAAGGGCGGCTTCATCCGTTGAGGATCCAATTGACCTGACTATTGTTATCCCCTGCTTGAATGAGGCGGAAAACATTGTAGGCATTCTGGAGAGCGTCAAAGCCGCGGTCACCGGCCAGGCATTCACCACTGAAGTCATCGTGGTTGATGATAAAAGTGATGACGAGACTTACAGTCTCGCCTCCGCTTGGGGGGATGCCAACAGCGATCAACTTCCTGTTCGAGTTATCAGTCGTTCCTTGCATCGCCGTGGCTACGGTGCTGTTGTTCGGTACGGTGCGGCGCATGGTATTGGCCGCTACTGCATTTTCGTCTCGGCGGATGCGGTGGATCCTATCCACCTGATTCCCGCGCTTTACCGCGAGATGGAAGGGGGCGCCGTACTAGCGCAATGCTCCCGTTATATCCAGGAGGGTGATGACGGTACTATTCCCTTTAAATACAAATTTTTTCAGTTCTTCTTCCGAATCGGAGTGCGGATCGCGGTGGGTCATTACATTCCTGACTCGACTTATGCGTTCAAGATGTTTCGAAGAAGAGAGACGTTAGGGTTAGGACTCAGCCAAAACAGATTTAGTATCAGCCCGGAAATTACTTTCAAATCCATTCTTATGGGCGGGGAGGTCAAATATATCGCGGGCGCACAAGGTGTGCGTGAGCGTGGGGTATCAAAATTTATTTTTCGCAAGGAAGGATTTGGTTTCGGATATTGCCTGGTTCGAGCCTTTTTGCATAAAACCAAACTTGTTTATTGGTTCTGATGGTGTGTGCGGATAATGTATTGGACGTCTGGTGCCTAATTTAATCGCCTCGTTATTAAAACGATTACCAATAAGTCGGCGTGTCCTTGAGGCTTGTGCGATTGCGCTTGTGCTGATATTGGCCGCTTTTCCTGATGTGGTATTTAATCATGCCAGTCTGCGGTTAACGGACCAGGTATATGCGGCAGTTAGTGGAATTCCTCTGCGTCCGTTTTACCCTATCCCTAATTCGATAGGGTGGTGGGCTGGGTACAATGATAATGGTGGTGCCATTTATCAATCGGAACCCATGATCGAATTCATGGTGCACGCTATTAAAACTGGTGAGTCTCCTTATTGGAATCCATATTCGGCGGCAGGTGCTTTAGGACCGGAAGCGCTGGTTGACCAGAAGTTTTCAGCGATAACTCTGGTCAATGCGATCCTAGGTGGAGGTTCGCTGGTCTTCAATGTTGTCATTCTGATGGCGCTGTATTTTGGCGTATTCTTCACTTACCGCATCGTGCGGGAAATTCTGGGACTCTCTCCAGCAGCGGCAACAGCGGCCAGTGTATTTTATCTTTTGAATGGGTACATAACAGCCAATCTTGGTTCAAATGTAACCCAAAGTTATTTTTATGTGCCCGTATGCATTTATACTGCGCTAATGTTTATTGAGCGTGCTTCAGTGTTTCGCTGGAGTATGGCTGTCTTTGCGTTTGCACTATTTTTTTCCTGCACTTTTATGCCGACGACTATCACGTCGCTGATCGCGATCGGGATTATTGTCGGCGGGTTTTTGATTGGTCATGTTCAAAGTGGTCGATATTCGATAAGGCTTGGTCTGACATTAATTTTGATGCTTGGAATGAGTTTGTTAGCGGCCGTTCTATTGTTAGCCCCTCTTTACTTTCCGTTAATGGAAAATTTGAGAAGTATTGGTACTCTTGAGGATTATTCTAAAAGAAATTTTTCGAGTCTCAGGTTTCCGAACGCAGTAGCTTCTTTCTTTTCTTCTTCGCATTTTTTCGAGTCCTATAATGCGGCAGAGCCCAACGCTGTTTCATTCGAGGGCACAGGCTTATCTTTCACGGGTAACACTGTATTTCATAGCGGTGTTATAGCGATTGGCCTTGCTGGGTGTGCGATTGCAAAACGTTTTTCACGGTTTAAATGGTTGGTCGTGCTATGCCAGGCAAGCTGTGCATTCGTAGTAGTCCGTTTGTTCGATCCTATATGGATTCAGGTGGTTTTCTCGAAATTGCCAATTATTGGGAATATCGGCAGTCAGTATTGGTGGCCAGTCATTATGTTCCCAATGGTTGTCCTTATTGGTGTTGGTGTTAATAACCTACAGTTTAAAAATTTTAGAATGTGGCCGAGCGTTGTATTGATGTTTGTCGGAGTATGTGCGCTCGTCAAAATTTATTATATGTTCGGCCTTCAGTCGCCTCGACTGGATTACAAAATAGGCGCGCTGATGTCTATTGTGATGCTAGTGGTATTGATTGGTATACTTTTGGTAGTCCACAAGTGGTGGTTCAATACACAGGTTGCATATTCGTTGCTATTGATTGTTATAGTCGTAATGTTTGCCGAGCTTTTGGTCTCGGGAAAAATGATTCGATTTCAAAGAAATGATCTCTTCAATAATATGCCACCGGCACTCCAGTACGTAAAAAATCATATAGGAGTTTATCGTACGTTGAATTTTGGGCAGAGTGGCTTATATCCTGAGCTCGGCTCGGCCTTTAATATTCAGGAGATGACTACTCTTAATCAAGGTGGGCTGCCCGCGTATAGGGATTTCTTCTATTCATCCATAGACCTGGAAAGTAGTCAAAGGCTGGGTGCTCATCCCGGTGCACCCCTTGGTTCATTTCCGTCGTTGATTTCGATTCGAGACTTGCCCGAGCGAAATTCGTTTGACTGGAAGTCAATTGATTTCATAGGCGTTAAGTATTTGTTGTTGCCTTCGAGTTATACGGCTTATCAGGAAAAACTCAAGGGTCTGGGGTTTAATGAGGTGTATAGAGATTTAGCCACTGTCGTTATCGAAAATAGAAATGTGGCTCCTCGCGTTTTTTCAGTCAGCGCAATGGCTGGGGGGGACAAAGAAGAAGCGGTGTTGTCGGAAGATTACCGGAAGCACCTTGTTCCTGCTTCTATAGATACTTATAGAAATGCCGAGGTGGTTATTTCGGGTGAGGTTGAACAAGAGTCCTTGGTGGTGCTGACGGATAACTGGCATGCTAATTGGGCTGCTGTATTGAATGGGAAGAAAGTGCCTATCATAAAAGTGAATAAAGCTTTTAGAGGGGTGGTAGTACCCGCTGGTAAATATATTATACGAATGGAGTATCAGCCACGGACTTTGCCGTGGGCAATTGCTGCTTCGTTGTCTACGTTGTTGCTTCTAATGATTTTGATCGCGCGACGCAAGCATCTTGATCCACTCGTTCATCGCCGATTGGGTCTGGCACAGTGAGCGATCCTGAGCAGGGGAGGGTAGCTCGATTGAGCGACCGACGATTCCCCTGAAGTGTATCAGGCGACGGCGTGATGTTAAGACATCACTTTGTAGATGAAAAACCTAGCCGGTTTATCTATACTCGGCCGTAAAGTCCGGCGGGTGATTAGGATCGGACTTGTTCTCGTAGTAGCTTCAAATCTTCTGCTTGCGTTTTTTAATAATGTCAAGATTGAGTGCTGGATTTTATGGGTTGTATAAAAAAAGGCCACATTTTCCTAATTGTCAAAATAGCGCTGGCTGCTGTGTTGATTTCCTTTCTTCTGAGTAGCGGTCAGCTGGATTTTGGGTCGATATCGGTTGTTTTCAAAAACCTGAATTTTTTTATCCCCGCGTTAACCTGTCTTTTTTTTGGAATTTTAATCAGTGGGTTGCGTTGGTGGTTATTACTGCGAGCCGCAGGCAACAACATCCCGCTGGGAGTTGTTATAAACCTTCAGTTGATAGGTAGTTTCTTTTCTACTTGGTTGCCCGGGGCTGCTGGGGGGGATGCAGTTAAGGGAGTGCAAATCTTTCGGCTGTTGGAAAGCGGCAGATCCACTGCGTTACTGTCTATCGTAACTGATCGTGTTTTCGCGATGATAGGCCTGGTTTCAATCGCCGCAATCCTAACCTTTTTCCTCAAGGCTGAGCTTGCACTTGGCACCGATGTACTTAAATATATAAGTTTACTGAAGTTGCTTGTTTGTATTTCCGTCGCTGGCGTAGTGCTCGCGATGTTCGGCATTTTTTTCGCTTTACGTTTTTCGGTAATCGATTATTTTCCTGACAAGGTTCGTCATTACTTGCATCCTTTTGGCGTTACCATTCTTATGTATTTTCGCGCATGGCCGACCTTGATTGTTTGTTGGGGGTTGTCAGTGTTGGCGACAGGTGTCGTCATCGTCGGCATGGTAATGATTGCGTCTATATTTCCATTCTCTGCAAACCCGCAGGTTACCGCGATAGCTGGTGTTTTTGGCAACCTGTTCTCTGTTATTCCCATTACACCTGGTGGGCTCGGAGTGGGTGAGTCTGTGTTCTCTAGAGTTTGCGTTGAGCTCTCAGCTCGTGTTGCTCCTTTTGCAACGATTTATCTCGGTTTTCGAGTGGGCATGTTGATCGTTAACATTCCCGGTATGATCGTTTCGATGTTTTATAGTAACGCGAAATTTTATAAAAAGACGAGTTCGCAGTAATGAATCCTGCGTGCGCTATTTTTGATGTCGGGCAGGGGCAGGGTGGTAACAGTTATGAGTTTTTCCCGCGAGACAAATCCTGTGTCTGGTAGTTTTAAGCCGTTGGTTACGATTGTTATACCCGTGTATAACGGTGCTAACTTTCTGGCTGACGCAATACACAGTGCTCTTGCCCAAACCTATGAAGCTATTGAGATTATCGTCGTCAATGACGGTAGTAATGACGGTGGTGCAACAGAACGCGTAGCTCAGTCGTTTGGTGGCGCGATTCGTTACGTGTCGAAAGAGAACGGCGGTGTTGCATCTGCATTGAATCTGGCAATAGAGGAAATGTCAGGTGAGTATTTTTCCTGGCTCAGCCACGATGATCTTTACGTCAAAGAGAAGATCGCCACCCAGATCGCATTCCTGTCGGCGTATGGGATTCCACGAACCATCGTTTACTCCGACTATTCGATTTTCACCGATAACCGTGTGGCGAACGCTACACCGGTAACTATGCCTGGCGTGCACCCTGAGCACTTTCGCTACTGGATCACTTCCGAGAGTGCATTACACGGTTGCAGTCTATTGATTCCACGATCAGCGTTCGATACCGCAGGATTTTTTAACGAGCGTTTACGAACGACACAGGACTACGAGCTTTGGTTTCGAATGGCGATTGACCATCGCTTTGTTCACATTCCCAAGGTGCTGGTAGGGGCTCGAAGCCACGCACATCAGGATACGCACAAGATCGCCGACCTGGCTTTCGAAGAAGCGGGAAATCTTTACTTGGGGTTTGTGAAGTCGATTGAGCCTTTTGAGGTACCCGGAAATACGCCTTCAGAGATCGGCGCCAGCTATCTGCGACTGGCATCAGGGCTTTGGCAGCGAGGGTTTCATGGCGCAGCGGAATATTGCGCGGGCATGGCGCGAAAGTATGGAGCTTCTTTCGTCCGGGTTCTTGGCGCACAATTGGTCGCTTCCAGCGTCAGGATCGCAAGGCGACTTGCCCGTACATTATTTTCACCTCAAGCCAGACAGGCTATACGCCGATTTGTCGCTCGTATGCTGACTTTCCATCGAGGCCGTTAGTTTCCTTGAATATTAAGAAAAAGCTGTTTTTACATGCTCCCAATGTACACGTCGGTGGAGGGCTGACGCTTCTGCAGGCTCTGTATTCGGCGCCTGAGTTGAGCATTGATTTTGAGCACCTGGATATTCGCGCAGAAGGGTATTTGCCACCTACTCGAGGAGAAAGACGCTTTGTCCGCCCGACACTCCTCTCTAGACTGGTGGCTGAGTTGCGCCTTTGGTGCCGGGTTTCGCATCAGGATGTTGTGCTGTGCTTTCACGGTTTAGTACCGTTATTGCCCTTGAAGGGTGAGGTGACCGTTTTTTTGCAGAACAGGATTCTTCTGACCAAGGACACGCTGCAAGACTACCCTTTCAGGACGAGAATTCGTTTGTCCGTGGAAAGGCTGTTGGTCAAGGCGCTGTCCCGCAGGGTCAAAAAATTTATCGTCCAGACACCTTCCATGGCGATTCAAGCCAAGACATATTTGGGCCCGCAGGCAGTCGTCGTTATCTGCCCATTCGTTGTTTCGGGTCACAGCGCCAGTATGTCGAAGGGTAGTCGTTTTGATTTTGTGTACATTGCCAGTGCAGATCCTCACAAAAACCACCATAAACTCTTGGAAGCGTGGTGTCTGTTGGCGGAACAAGGGATACGTCCGAGTCTGGCACTGACGGTGCCTTCAGGATCATCGCTTTGCACCCTGATTGAGCAACTTACGCTACAGTGGCAGCTAAACGTATCTAACCTTGGACAGCTCACTCCAGTTGAGGTCTCAGCGTTGTATGACCAATCGGCGGCGTTGATATATCCCTCTACAACCGAGTCACTGGGATTGCCATTGATTGAAGCCAATGAGCGAAATCTACCTATTATCGCTGCCGAACTTGATTACGTTCGAGACGTTGTCAAACCGGTTGAGACCTTCAACCCTGATTCCCACGTCTCTATCGCCCGGGCGGTCAAGCGCCATCTCGGTATAGCTGAATGCCCTCAACCGATGCACGGTCCTGAGGCGTTTCTGGAAGAAGTACTGCGATGAGAGTGCTGGTATGGACACAATATTTCTGGCCAGAGAACTTTCATATCAACCAAGTGGTTGCTGAGTTATGCAGGCAAGGTGCAGACGTCACGGTGCTGACTGGCAAACCGAACTACCCCGATGGTGAGATCTTCTCAGGTTACCGCGCCCTGGGCGTTCAGATTGAGCAGCGTGAAGGTGTCGAGATAATCAGGCTCCCATTGCGTTCCAGAGGAAAAAGCTCGGCCAAGGGGCTGATACTTAATTACCTGTCGTTCATCGCGTCGGGTTATTTGCTGGGGCCATGGGCACTGCGTGGGCGCAAATTTGATGTGGTCTTCGTCTACGCACCTTCACCCTTGCTTCAGGCAATGCCTGCGATTTTTGTGTCCTGGCTCAAGCGAGCCCCGCTTGTTTTATGGGTTCAGGATATTTGGCCTGAGTCCTTGCAGGCCACCGGCTTTGTTAACAATCGCCGCGTCCTCAAAATCATAGAGTACGTTGTCCGATACATTTACCGTTTTTCGGATTCAATATTGATTCAATCCGAAGGGTTTCGTGACTCGGTCCAGCGCCTGTCCAACAATCGGGGGAAAATAAAGTTTTTCCCTAACTCGGCTGCGGAATCAACCGGAGCAAATGATCTGGGGGGGGGGGCACTCAGCTGCATTTCAAGCCACTTCTCCGTGGTTTTTGCTGGAAATATCGGGATAGCCCAGTCGTGTACGACCATTGTTGAAGCCGCCAGAATTTTACAGGCTTACGAAGATATTCGTTTTTTTGTAGTCGGCAGCGGAAGTATGGAAAACACGATTGCGAACATGATCCATGACGAGCAGTTGTCCAATATCGAGTTGCTCGGGCGTGTTTCGCCGGAGGAAATTACGAGTATTTACGACGCTTCTTCCGTTTTGCTGCTGACCCTGCGCGATGACCCGATTCTGGCGGCAACGGTGCCCAGCAAGTTTCAAAGCTATCTGGCTGCCGGCAAACCTATTATTGCCAGTTGCAACGGTCAGACGGCACAGGTACTGGCGGACGCTAAAGCCGGGCTTGATTGTGCGGCGGAAAACCCTTTGCAGTTGGCCGAGGCGGTACTGGAGTTATACGGAAGCGACCGTAAGCGGCTTGAAATGATGGGAGAAAGTGGAAGAGCATATTTTCTCAGCCATTTTCACCTCCCTGCTCGGGTGAGTCAGTTGATTGAGCATTTCGACAGCGTTGTTCATGAATATCAGGGATGAATGCACAGGAGCAGCCTTCCAGCCATTTGCGACTCCCCCCGCATCAACCAGAAGAACATTTTCTTCCTGAAGTCAGCGAGTTGAAACCTCACCGACCTACGCTTTCAAAGCAGCGCGTTCCTGTCGTGTGCGTTGCGCGTGAGCTACCTTGAACAGGTAGCGGGATGGTTGTCTGAGTCGTCAAAACTCAAAATGGTTATCGACCGTCCGCCACAACGGAGCCCGATACACTATCACTGACACCCCCTCTCGTCGTTTTTTTTCTGTGATGGCACACCCTACCTACGTACAATGGGTTTTACCGGGTCAAGCAAGGGAGTAGGCAGATTGGAACAGGGGTATATGGATAAACTGCGCATGTTTTTGCTGGCACTTCCGCGTCGACAGAAGCGGTTGATTCAGGTGCTGACAGACGTCGTTCTCGTTTGGATGGCGCTGTGGATGGCGTTTATCGTGCGTTTGGGGATTGATGAGATGATCAATCCTTTCAAAGTCCACTTCTGGCTTTTCGTCTGCGCTCCGGTTGTTGCGATTCCTTTGTTCATCCGATTCGGCATGTACCGTGCGGTCATGCGCTATTTTGGCAACGATGCCCTGGTTGCCATTATCAAGGCGGTCAGCCTCTCATCGTTGATCCTGGCGCTGGTGGTTTACTGGTACAGCAACCACGAGGCTGTCGTCCCGCGCTCCATTATTTTCAACTACTGGTGGCTCAGCCTGGTGATCATTGGCGGCCTGCGCCTTTGCATGCGTCAGTACTTCATGGGTGACTGGTTCACCGCTGCGCAGCATGTCCCCTTCACCAGCCGCGATGATGGTTTGACCAAAGTGGCGATCTACGGTGCAGGTGTGGCGGGCAATCAGTTGGTGGCAGCCATGCGGATGGGCCGGGTCATGCGCCCGGTCGCGTTTATCGATGACGATTCCAGCATTGCCGACCGCTCTATTTCCGGGCTGCAGGTCTACAAGCCCAAACATATCCAGCAGATGATCGACGTGACCGGTGCGCAGGAAATTCTGCTGGCGCTGCCATCTTCGACACGAGCCAGGCGCCGGGAAATTCTCAATTTGCTGGAAGGTTACCCGCTGCATGTGCGCAGCGTGCCTAACTTCACCGATCTGGCCAGCGGTCGAGTGAAGGTCGAGGACATTCAGGAAGTCGACATCGCGGACCTGCTGGGACGCGACGCCGTGCCGGCGCAACCCGATTTGCTTGAACGTTGTATCAAAGGCAAGACGGTCATGGTCACCGGGGCCGGTGGTTCGATTGGTTCAGAGCTTTGCCGGCAGATCTTCTCGTTAAGACCGACCACACTTCTACTGTTCGAACACAGCGAGTTCAACCTTTACAGCATTCTCTCGGAACTGGAACAGCGTGGCATTCGTGAGTCGGTTTCGATCAAGTTGCTGCCGATCCTTGGTTCCATCCGTCATCAGCACAAACTGCTCGATGTCATGAAGACCTGGCGCGTGGACACCGTCTATCACGCTGCCGCTTACAAGCATGTGCCGATGGTGGAGCACAACATTGCCGAAGGCGTGTTGAACAATGTGATCGGGACGCTCAATACAGCCCAGGCGGCATTGCAGTCGGGTGTTTCCAACTTCGTGCTGATCTCCACTGATAAAGCAGTTCGCCCCACCAATGTGATGGGCAGCACCAAACGTCTCGCCGAGTTGACCCTTCAAGCCCTGAGCCGCGAAATTGCTCCCGTCTTGTTCGGCGACAAGGCTAATGTGTCACGCGTTAACAAAACCCGTTTCACCATGGTTCGTTTCGGTAACGTGCTGGGCTCGTCGGGTTCAGTCATCCCGCTGTTCCACCGCCAGATCAAGACCGGTGGCCCGTTGACGGTCACCCACCCGAAGATAACTCGTTATTTCATGACCATTCCCGAGGCCGCGCAATTGGTGATCCAGGCCGGCTCTATGGGGCAGGGTGGCGATGTGTTCGTCCTGGACATGGGCGAGCCGGTGAAGATTGTCGAACTGGCTGAGAAAATGATTCACCTGTCGGGGTTGAGCATTCGTTCGGAGAAGAATCCACAAGGAGACATCTCTATCGAATTTACCGGCCTGCGTCCGGGCGAGAAACTCTATGAGGAGCTGTTGATTGGTGACAACGTCGCGGCCACCCAGCATCCGATGATCATGAGTGCCAATGAGGACCATTTACCCTGGGACATCCTCAAGGGGCGTTTGACGGAGTTATTGGTGGCCGTTGATCAGGACGACTACGCTCGCGTTCGCCAGCTCCTGCGCGAAACCGTCAGTGGGTATACGCCTGACGGGGAGATCGTCGACTGGATCTACCAACAACGCCGCCTCGAGCCCTGATTGTTTCACATCCTGTAACCGACACACTTTTGACAGTTCCATCCCATCGCCTAAGTTTGGAAGGCAGCTTCGGAAAAGCTGCTTTCTCAAACGATGTTATGGAGCTTCATTTATGCGTACTGGCTATTTCTACTCTTTGGTTTTTGCCCTGCTCACCAGCGCCTCTATTGCCGCTATCGCCGCGCCAGCTGTGAAACCCGAGCCTGCCAACGCACCTTCGGTGCTGGACATTTCCCCTAAGACGCAGTCTGGCAAAGTCGATCTCAATCAAGCTGATGCACCGACATTGCAGCGCGAGCTGTCCGGTATCGGTGAGGCCAAAGCCAAGGCGATTGTTGCTTATCGTGAGAGTAATGGGCCATTTTCGTCCGTCGACGAACTGCTGGAAGTAAAAGGGATAGGCAAAGCGATTCTGGACAAGAACCGCGAAAAGCTTCAGGTGAACTAAGCTTGTAACTCAACGCCAGGGGCCGGTCATTGACCGGCCTTTTTGCATTCTGGCAATAGGGTGGTGAGACGCCTTTCATCGGCTGATAAAAAATTATGGCTATCATATGCTTCTAATATTATGCCTATAATTCATTCGCGTGCCGCTGAAGCGTGCTGATGTTCAGACGCTCACTTTCCTCAAGTATTTCCCTGGAGCACAGTCATGACTTCCACCCAGTCCCAAGGTACGGCCCTTGTCACCGGCGCATCTTCCGGTATCGGTGCGATTTACGCTGAGCGGTTGGCAGCGCGTGGTTTTGATTTACTGCTGGTCGCTCGTGACGAGCAACGGCTAGAGACGGCAGCGAGCAAGTTGCGCACCGAGCACGGTGTTCAGGTAGAAGTGCTCAAGGCAGACCTGACACAAAAGGATGATGTGCTGAAGATCGAACAACGACTTCGCAGCGATTCGAGTATCAGCCTGTTGTTGAACAACGCTGGTGTCGCGTCGGATGGTCTGCTGGCGAATGCCGACATGGAACAGTTGGAAAAGCTGATTCAATTGAACGTCACCACGGTCACACGCCTGGCATCGGCGGCTGCCGCCAGTTTTGCCAAGGCGGGACGGGGTTCGATCATCAATATTGCGTCGGTGGTGGCCTTGTTTCCGGAGCGCTTCAATGCGACCTACAGCGCCAGTAAAGCTTATGTGTTAAGCCTGACCCAATCCTTGAATGCCGAACTGGATGGCACCGGGGTCAAGGTCCAGGCCGTGTTGCCGGGCGTCACGCGCACCGAAATCTGGGAGCGCTCCGGCATTGACGCCAGCCAGATTCCGGCGGAGATGGTCATGGAAGCAGGTGAAATGGTTGATGCGGCGTTATCCGGCCTCGACCAAGGTGAGCTGGTCACCATTCCATCGTTGCCAAACGCCGCCGAGTGGGACGACTTTGTAAAGGCCCGCCTGGTCATGGCGCCGAATCTTTCCAAAAGTACCGCCGCCGCACGTTACAAATGAAACACCTTCAATCGTATTGAGGTAATTACGGCATGAGTGATCGTCGAGTAGTTGTCACCGGCATGGGCCTGGTGTCTCCATTGGGTAGCGGTGTAGAAGCTGTCTGGGAGCGTCTGCTGGCCGGGCGTTCCGGATTGCGGAATTTGCCGGACGAGGTGGTCGCCGATTTACCCGCGAAAGTGGGCGGCGTGGTGCCGACTGTCGAGGAGGATGCCGAGGCGGGTTTTGACCCGGATCGGGCGACCCCACCCAAAGAGCAGAAGAAGATGGACCGCTTCATTCTGTTTGCCATGGAAGCTGCGCGGCAGGCGTTGGAGCAGGCGGGTTGGCAGGCGCTCGACCCGCAAGCCCAGGAACGTACCGCAACCATCATCGGTTCTGGAGTCGGCGGATTCGGCGCCATTGCCGATGCAGTGCGCACCACCGACAGCCGTGGTCCGCGGCGACTGTCGCCTTTCACCATTCCTTCGTTCCTGGTCAACCTCGCTGCGGGTCATGTGTCGATCCAGTACGGGTTCAAAGGCCCGTTGGGCGCACCCGTGACGGCGTGTGCGGCGGGGGTTCAAGCGATTGGTGATGCGGCGCGGCTGATTCGTTGCGGCGAAGCGGACATTGCCGTGTGCGGCGGTGCGGAGGCGGCGATCGATCGGGTCAGCCTTGCCGGGTTTGCGGCGGCGCGTGCCTTGTCCAGCGGTTTCAACGAAACCCCGGAGCGTGCATCCCGGCCGTTCGACAGTGATCGCGACGGCTTTGTGATGGGCGAGGGCGCGGGCCTGCTGGTGATTGAATCCCTGGAGCATGCCTTGGCGCGCGGGGCGCAACCGTTAGCCGAGTTGGTCGGCTACGGCACCAGCGCCGATGCCTACCATCTGACGGCGGGCCCTGAAGATGGCAATGGTGCGCGCCGGGCGATGTCGCTGGCATTGGCGCAGGCCGGTGTTTCGGCGGCCCAGGTGCAACATCTCAATGCGCACGCTACGTCGACGCCCGTGGGCGACCTCGGCGAGTTGGCGGCGATCAAGTCGTTGTTCGGTTCAGACAACAAGGTGGCAGTGACGTCGACCAAATCGGCGACCGGGCATTTGCTCGGTGCCGCTGGCGGGATTGAGGCGATCTTCACGCTGTTGGCGATTCGCGATCAGATCGTGCCGGCCACCTTGAATTTCGATAACCCGGACCCGGCGGCGCAAGGGGTGGACATCGTCCACGGTCAGGCACGGCCAATGGCTATCGAGTACGCGTTGTCCAACGGCTTCGGGTTTGGCGGGGTCAATGCCAGCGTGTTGTTCAAGCGCTGGCAGGGTTAATCCTGAGGCTGTTTAAGAAACGCGCGGGTTACGTCGAGAATCCGCTGAGCCAGTTCCGGACTCTCGACACTGCGCGATAGCAATAATGCGCCGACCAGGGCGGACATGATGAAGACACTTTGGTCAGCGGCATCTTCGCCTTCAAGGGTGCTCTCTATTTGTTGGAGGCGTGCGTTCAGCACCACGTCCGAGGTCGGACTTGGCTGCCCGCGCAAGCCGAGTTCCGAGGACATGGTCGGCAACGGGCATCCTTCATGCGGCGAAGTCTGGTGCCATTCAGACAAGTAGGTGTCGATGAACGTCTCCAGCGGGCGCTCCTGGGCGAATAGCTCGGCGCAGACGACGTCGCACTGATCACCAGCCGCTTGCAACGCCTTTTCGACCAGTTCGTCTTTGGACGAGAAGTGTGAGTAAAAGCCGCCGTGGGTCAACCCCAGCGCTTTCATCAGCGGTTGCAGGCCAGTCGCACCAATACCGTCGCGGCGGAATCGCGCTGACGCTTCCTTGATAATGCGCTGGTGGGTCTGTGCTTTATGGTCCTGCGAGTAACGCATCTGAAATCTCCGCAACAATGCGCCATCTTAACCAATGAAAATGGGATGGTGACTGTACTTCTACTTCTAAACAGCATGCAGATGCGTCCAACTCCGTCCTGAACACTGCGTGAACTGGCATGGATAGTGATTACTCATTAGCCAGAGATTGTTGAACAATCATAAGGCGAAGCGCATGAGCAACGGACAGTCCCTGGCTGACCACATCACACTGGAATTGCGTGCCGACATCATCGGCGGTCGATTGGTGCCCGGTATGGCGTTGGTGGAAAACGATCTGGTGTCTGCCTATAACGCTTCTCGCAATACGATCCGCGAGGCCTTGCACCGCTTGGGTCAGGAAGGGTTGACCGTGTATATCCGCAACAAAGGTGTGAGCGTGCGCAGGCTAGGCGTCGTGGACGTGCGGGACCTGTTCACGGTCCGGCGCACCCTGGAACTGCAAGCCATCAACGCCAGCCAACCGCTGCGCGACGATCAGTCCGAACGGATGCTCCAGGCCCTGGAAGCCACCGAGCTGGCCAGGGAACGCGAGGATTGGCGTGCCGTCGGCACTCACAGCCTGGCCTTTCATCAACACATAGTCGGGTTGTTGCGCAGTCCGTTGTTTGATGAGTTCTTCACCAACGTTGTCGCGCAATTGCGCCTGGTGTTCTCCACCGCTCCCGATGAATCACGTTTTCAGGCGCCATGGCTGGCGCGTGACCGGCAGATCCATGCCTTGCTGGCCGAGGGGGACACTCGCGCAGCAGCGGATGCCATGAGCCTTTACCTGGATGATTCGGAACACCTTCTGTTGCAGATATGTACCCCTTCTTCCCATCACTGATCGAGGATTCGTGCCATGTACAAAGACTATCCGGCGGCCTATCAAGTCAGCAAAGGCTCGGCGTTGCAGGTGGATACAGCCTTCTACGAACGGATTCGTGATGCGAAGGAAGGGCGTACGCTGATCGAGCAGTTCGAAGTTCCGATCCGCACCGGCCGCGCCTGGAACGTGCCGGCAGGCCATGTGTTTCGCGTTACCACACCGGTCGGGCCGCAAGTGGGAGATTTCAACGTCTGGAATGCCCACGACCCACGGGAACGCTTGTGGGCGGCACGCACCCGTCAGCTGCAGGGCGCCCACGTCAGCACCCACGACCGGCTCTGGTCGAACCTGCCTTTTTTGCGGCCGCTGGTGACCATTACCGACGACAGCCTGGCGAGTTATGGCATCGACGAACATGGTGGACGCTTGCACGATTTACTCGGCACCCGCTGCGATCCTTATGTGAACAAAATGCTCACTGGCGAGGACTTTCATCATCACTGCCACTCCAACCTGACCCGTGCCGTGTTGTCCCATGGCCTGACCGAGTTCGACGTGCATGACGTGCTGAACATTTTCCAGTGCACCGGCCTCAACCATGACGACTTGTACTTCATGAAAGCCTGTCCGGCGCAGAAGGGCGATTACCTGGAGTTCTTTGCCGAAATCGATTTGCTGTGCGCGCTCTCGACCTGTCCAGGTGGTGATCTGTCGCTGGCCATGTGGGGGCCGGATGCGCAGGATCCGCTGACGGTATGTCGGCCGCTGGGCGTGGAGATTTATCGGTTGGAAGAGTCTTTGCTGGCAGGCTGGAGCCAGCCGGAGCGTGCGGCCTACAAAGGGCTGCATGGCTTGCACATTGCCAAGGCCGATTGGGAAAAGTAAATACGCAAAACCCTGTCATTCACAGAGAATGACAGGGTTTTTTCGGGTTAGCGGTCCTGTGCTTCCTTGGCATCCATTTCCGCATTGCGTTCAGCGACGCGTTTACGTTGCTCTTCGGTCAGGTCGACCTTGGTGGCGGTGTCTCGCAACATCATCAAGCCACCAACGATCGAGCCGATTGCAACGACCAGAATCAACCAGGCATACCAGGGCATAGGGCTCTCCTTGAGGGCAGGCCGATTGGCGGAGGTCGCCAATCGATCGTGCATACCACTTTGAGCGATGGATTTTCGCAGTGGTTCCATTCTATGCCTGATAAGCCAACCGCACCTGAACCGTTTACAGCCCGGTCAACATTGCATCCGCCGGTGCATCTGCGCGCAATTGCGCGGTCAGCAGGAAGTACACGAAACCCGCCGCCATGAAGCCGAGGAAGATCAGCCCGATCAAGGTGTTGAACCAGGCCATCGCCACCAGGCAGACCACCGCCAGTACCAGCGCGATCATCGGCACCAGCGGATAGCACGGCGCACGGAAGGTACGCTCCAGGTTAGGTTCGGTTTTGCGCAGTTTGAACAGGCTGAGCATGCTCATGATGTACATCACGATCGCACCGAATACGGCCATGGTGATCATCGCTGCGGTCAGCGTCATGCCGCCGAGGTTGATCAGGCCGTCGCTGTAAATCGCCGCGATGCCGATCACGCCGCCAGCGATGATGGCCCGGTGCGGCGTCTGGAAGCGCGACAGCTTGGCCAGGGAGGTTGGCAGGTAACCGGCCCGGGCCAGGGCAAAGAACTGCCGCGAGTAGCCGAGAATGATCCCGTGGAAACTCGCCACCAACCCGAACAGACCGATCCACACCAGCATGTGCAACCAGCCGGAGCTCTCACCAACCACGGTTTTCATCGCTTGCGGCAGTGGATCGTTGATGTTCGACAGGGTGCGCCAGTCGCCGACGCCGCCGGCGAAGAACATCACGCCCATGGCGAGCAACACCAGGGTCAGGATGCCGCTGATATAAGCCTTGGGAATCGTGCGTTTCGGGTCCTTGGCTTCTTCGGCGGCCATGGCGGCGCCTTCGATGGCGAGGAAGAACCAGATCGCAAATGGAATCGCCGCAAACATCCCGGCAATCGCCGGGGCACCGAACACATCGCTGCCGGCCCAGCCATTCAACGCGAAATTGCTGAAGCTGAAGGCCGGCGCGACCACGCCCATGAACACCAGCAGTTCGGCCACGGCGAGTACGCAGACTACCAGCTCGAATGTGGCCGCGAGTTTCACCCCAAGGATGTTCAGACCCATGAACACGATGTACGCACCGACCGCCGCGTGTTTCGGGTCGAGGGCCGGAAACTGCACGTTCAGGTAAGCACCGATCGCCAGGGCAATCGCGGGTGGCGCGAAGACGAACTCGATCAGCGTCGCCAGTCCGGCGATCAATCCGCCTTTTTCGCCAAAGGCGCGGCGACTGTAGGCAAAGGGGCCGCCGGCATGGGGAATCGCCGTGGTCAGCTCGGTGAAGCTGAAAATGAAGCAGGTGTACATCGTCGCGACCATGAACGAGGTCACCAGAAAGCCCAGTGTACCCGCGACGCCCCAGCCGTAGCTCCAGCCAAAATACTCACCGGAAATCACCAGCCCGACGGCAATGCCCCACAGGTGCAACGTGCCCAGCGTGGGTTTGAGTTGTGTGTTCATGCGGTTGCTCCCTGAACGGTTTGGAATGCTCGGGGGAGGGTGTTTGCAGTGGGCGTGCCAGTGTTGTCATAGCAGTCGTAAAGGGTAAAAAGGTGTCGTATCGGGGATGTTCGCGGCTGGATGTGCGCATTTTTGTGCGCCAGTTCAGAGCGTTGTTGCCTGTAATGCCGCCTTCGCGAGCAAGCCCGCTCCCACATTCGATCGCAATTCTGCTGATGGAACGCGGTTGAATGTGGGAGCGGGCTTGCTCGCAAAGGGGCCCGTCCGATCCACCACAAAACCACGCTGTAACGCCCGCATAAACCCACTCTTTACGCTTTCTTTATGCCCCGCCCGCACCCTCGATCTCGTTCCTTTACAGCCTCCCTGCCGACAATGACTCCACACGCGGCAATACGCCGTAACACGGAGAACTTCCATGAGCGTTCTGGACGGAGTGTCACTGCTACTGGCAGTGGGGCTGTTCATTTATCTGTTGGTTGCGCTGTTGCGCGCGGACCGGAACTAGGAGCGGCTATGCACAGTTATGATTATTGGCTGATCCTCGCGTTTTTCGCGGTGGTATTGGTCCCGGCGCCGTTTCTCGGGCGCTTCTACTACAAGGTAATGGAAGGTCAGCGCACGTGGCTGACGCCGATTCTCGGGCCGGTGGAGCGCGGCTGTTATCGCGTGGCCGGCGTTGATCCGCAGGCTGAACAGAGCTGGCAGAAATACACCCTGGCCTTGCTCGCCTTCAACCTTGCGGGCTTCTTGCTGTTGTTCGCGATCCTGTTGTTCCAGGATCACCTGCCACTGAACCCGCAAAACCTGCCGGGCCAGGAATGGACGCTGGCGTTCAACACCGCCGTCAGCTTCATGACCAACACCAACTGGCAGGCCTACAGCGGCGAAGCGTCGTTGAGCTACCTGAGCCAGATGGTCGGTCTCACCGTGCAAAACTTCGTCAGCGCTGCTACCGGCCTGGCAGTATTGGTTGCGCTGTGTCGCGGTATCGGTCGCAAGTCGACCAAGACCCTCGGCAACTTCTGGGTCGACATGACCCGCGCCACCCTCTACGGCCTGTTGCCGCTGTGCCTGCTGCTGGCGCTGTACCTGGTCTGGCAGGGCGTGCCACAAACGTTCGCCCAGTACGTGAATGCCGTGACCCTGCAAGGCGTCGATCAAGTGATCCCGCTCGGCCCGGCCGCCAGCCAGATTGCGATCAAGCAACTGGGCACCAATGGCGGTGGCTTCTTCGGCGTCAACTCGGCGCACCCGTTCGAGAACCCGACAGCGTGGAGCAACCTGTTCGAAGTCGGCTCGATCATTCTGATTCCGGTCGCCCTGGTGTTCACCTTCGGCCACTACGTGAAAGACCTGCGTCAGAGCCGCGCGATCATCGCCTGCATGCTGGCGCTGTTCCTGATCGGCGGCGCGACTTCGCTGTGGGCTGAATACCAGCCGAACCCAACCCTGAACAACGTCGCCGTCGAACAGACCGCGCCGCTGGAAGGCAAGGAAGCGCGTTTCGGTACCACCGCGACGGTGCTGTGGTCGGTGACCACAACTGCTGCATCCAACGGTTCGGTCAACGGCATGCACGACAGCCTTAACCCGCTGAGCGGCATGGTCGCGCTGGTCAACATGATGGTCGGCGAAGTGATCTTCGGCGGCGTCGGTGCCGGGCTCTATGGCATGTTGCTCAACGTGTTGATCGCGGTGTTCCTCGCCGGCCTGATGATTGGCCGTACACCGGAATACCTCGGCAAGAAACTGCAAGCCCGGGAAGTGCAATTGCTGGTGGTGACCCTGCTGGTGATGCCGGTTGGCGTATTGGTGCTCGGCGCGATTGCCGCCAGCCTGCCTGGTCCGGTCGCGGCGGTGAGTAACCCTGGCGCCCACGGTTTCAGTCAGTTGCTCTATGCCTACACCTCGGCCAGTGCCAACAACGGTTCGGCGTTCGGCGGCTTCGGTGCCAACACCGCGTTCCACAACCTGATGCTCGGTCTTGGCATGTTGATCGGTCGCTTCGGTTACATCCTCCCGGTACTGGCATTGGCCGGCAGCCTGGCGATGAAGAAAACCGCACCGATCGGCCAGAACAGCTTCCCGACCCATGGCCCGTTGTTTGTGACCCTGCTGACCGTGACCATTTTGCTGGTGGGTGGTTTGACCTTCTTGCCGACGCTGGCGCTGGGTCCGATTGCTGAACACTTGAGCATGGGCTTCTGAGGAATCAATGATGAATATGCCCGTAACTAAAACTGCCGTCGTCAAGGCGCCGGAACAATCGAAAACAGCGATCTCGGCCCTCTGGCGCCCGGCGCTGGTGCAAGCCTTCGTCAAGCTCGACCCACGGCAATTGCAGCGTGCGCCGGTGATGCTGGTGGTCGAACTGACCGCCGTGTTGACCACCGTGCTGTGCTTCATTCCCGACAGCGCCGTGCCGACGTTTGTCGCCGCGCAAATCGCTTTGTGGCTGTGGTTCACCGTGCTGTTCGCCAACTTCGCCGAGGCCCTGGCTGAAGGTCGCGGCAAGGCCCGCGCCGACAGCCTCAAGGCCGGCAGCGAAGGCTTGAGCGCTCGTCGCAAAACCAGCAACGGCACCTTTCAGGTGGTGCCAGCCACCAGCCTGCGCAAGGGCGATGTGGTGCGCGTCGAAGCCGGGGAAATGATCCCCGGTGACGGCGAAGTGATTGAAGGCATCGCGGCGGTCAACGAAGCGGCGATTACCGGTGAATCCGCGCCGGTGATTCGTGAGTCCGGCGGCGACCGCTCGGCCGTCACCGGCAACACCCGACTGGTGTCCGACTGGCTGCTGGTGAAGATCACCGCCAACCCTGGCGAATCGACACTGGACCGCATGATCGCCCTGGTCGAAGGCGCCAAACGCCAGAAAACCCCGAACGAAGTGGCGCTCGACATCCTGCTGATTGGCCTGACCCTGATCTTCCTGCTGGTGGTCGTGACCCTGCAACCGTTCGCCCACTTTGCCAATGGCAGCTTGCCGCTGGTGTTCCTGGTGGCGTTATTGGTCACGCTGATCCCGACCACCATTGGCGGTTTGCTGTCCGCCATTGGTATCGCCGGGATGGACCGTCTGGTGCGCTTGAACGTGATCGCCAAGTCCGGTCGTGCCGTGGAAGCGGCGGGGGACGTACACGTCCTGTTGCTGGACAAGACCGGCACCATCACCTTCGGTAACCGTCGCTGCACCGCGGTGCATCCAGCCCCGGGCGTCACCGCCAAGGAACTGGCCGAGGGCGCGTTGTTCGCCTCGCTGGCCGATGACACGGCTGAAGGCAAATCCATCGTCGAGTACCTGCGCGGCACTCAGCCACAACCAGAACCCGCCGCCGAGTTGCTGACAGCGGTACCGTTCAGCGCTGAAACCCGTCTGTCCGGTGTCGACTATCAGGGCCGCGTGTATCGCAAAGGCGCGGTGGATTCGTTGCTGGCCTTCGTCGGCCTGAAGCGCGCTGACTTGGCCGCATCGCTGTCCCGGGAAGTCGACAAGATCGCCCAGAGCGGCGGCACCCCGTTGCTGGTCTGCGCCGACGGCAAACTGCTCGGTGTGATTCACCTCAAGGACGTGGTCAAACCCGGCATCCGCGAGCGTTTCGCCGAGCTGCGCAAACTGGGGATTCGCACGGTCATGGTGACCGGCGACAACCCGCTGACCGCCGCCGCGATTGCTGCTGAAGCGGGCGTAGACGACGTGTTGGCCGAAGCCACGCCGGAGAAAAAACTGGCGCGCATCCGTCACGAGCAAAACGACGGTCGCCTGGTCGCCATGTGCGGCGACGGCGCCAACGACGCCCCTGCATTGGCTCAGGCGGACGTCGGTATGGCGATGAACGACGGCACCCAAGCGGCGCGCGAAGCGGCCAACATGGTCGACCTCGACAGCGACCCGACCAAGCTGCTGGACGTGGTGCAGATCGGCAAGGAATTGCTGGTGACCCGCGGCGCGTTGACGACCTTTTCCATCGCCAACGACGTGGCCAAATACTTCGCGATCCTGCCGGCGCTGTTCGCCTCGATCTACCCGCAACTGGGCGTGCTGAACGTCATGCACCTGACCAGTCCGCAGAGCGCGATTCTGTCGGCGATTGTGTTCAACGCCTTGATCATCGTCGTGCTGATTCCACTGGCCTTGCGTGGCGTGCGAGTGCAAGCGGCGAGTGCGGCGGCGTTGCTGCGACGCAATTTGTTGATCTACGGATTGGGCGGGATTCTGGTGCCGTTCGTGGGCATCAAGGCGATCGACATGCTGCTCACTGCGCTGCATCTGGTTTGATGATCGATTAGGTGGTGTGGGCTGTTGTGGCGAGGGGGCTTGTCCCCGTTGGGATGCGCAGCAGCCCCCAAGCCGGACCATTCAGACACACCGCATACATCGGGTCGGCGCCTGCTTCGCAGTCGAACGGGGGCAAGCCCCCTCGCCACAGGGTTTGGTGGCAAATTCCAGACCTGAGTTATTTACCGAATTCGAGGATTTTGAAATGTCCACAATGATACGTCCGGCCTTGAGCCTGTTGGTCCTGATGACCCTGATCACCGGCGTCGCCTACCCCTTGGTGGTCACCGGTGTCGCCCAGGTCGCGTTCCCGGATCAAGCCAATGGCAGCCTGGTGCGCGACGCCGACGGCAAGGTCCGTGGCTCGTCCCTGATTGCCCAGGATTTTGTCGGTGACGCCTGGTTCCATCCACGCCCATCCGCCGGTGCGTTTGCCACCGTGTCGAGCAGCGCGAGTAACCTTTCACCGAGCAACCCGGCGTTGGCAACACGGGTGATCGACGATGCCAACAAACTGCTGGTACCGGGGCAGGGGCCTGTGCCATTGGCCATGCTGACCACCTCCGGCAGCGGCCTCGATCCGCACTTGCCACCGGCCGCGATTGCCTATCAACTGGCGCGTGTTGCCGCCGCGCGTAATCTGCCGGTGTCTACGCTGCAACAATTGTTGGACGCGCACATCGAGCAGCCGTTGGTGGGGCCGCCGGTGGTGAATGTGCTGGCGCTTAACATTGCGCTGGAAAAGCTGTAGATCGGTGGCGCTACCATTCGCGAGCAGGCTCGCTCCCACAGGGAAATGCATTCCAAACTGTGGGAGCGAGCCTGCTCGCGAAGACGGCATAGCAGTCACCCCAATAACACCTGAATGAAAGAGATCCCCGAACATGAGTGACTCCGGCCGCGCCGACGCGTTGTTAGCAGACTTGCCCCGCGATGGCCGTGGCCGGCTCAAGGTTTTCCTCGGCGCCGCGCCCGGTGTCGGCAAAACCTACGCCATGCTGCAAGCCGCTCACACCCAGCTGCGCCAAGGCGTGAAAGTCATTGCCGGCGTGGTCGAAACCCATGGCCGCGCCGAAACCGAAGCGCTGCTCGGTGGCTTGCCGCAGCAGCCGTTGGTGCGCTCGGAATACCGGGGCGTGATGCTCGAAGAAATGGACCTCGACGGACTGCTCGCGGCCAAGCCGAAACTGGTGCTGGTCGATGAACTGGCCCACAGCAACGCCCCCGGCAGCCGCCATACCAAACGCTGGCAAGACATCCAGGAATTGCTCGCCGCCGGCATCGACGTGTTCACCACGGTCAACGTCCAGCACCTCGAAAGTCTCAACGATCAAGTGCGCGGCATCACCGGTGTGCAGGTGCGTGAAACCCTGCCGGACTGGGTGCTGCAAGAAGCCTACGAGCTGCTGCTGATCGACCTGCCACCGCGTGAATTGCTTGAGCGTCTGCGCGACGGCAAGGTCTACGTGCCGGAGCAGGCGCGGGCGGCCATCGACGCATTTTTTACCCAGACCAACCTGACCGCCCTGCGCGAAATGGCGATGCAAACCGCCGCCGCGCAGGTCGACAATGACCTGGCCCAGGGTTATCGCCAACTCGGTCAAGCGGCGCCAGCGGTACGCGGGCGTCTGTTGGTGGGGGTCGACGGCGACGCCCAGGCCGAGCGCCTGGTGCGTCACGCCAGTCGCGTCGCCCAACGTCGGCATCTGCCGTGGAGCCTGGTGCATGTCGACAACGGCAGTGTGCGCGACGAGCAATCGCGTTTGCGTCTGCAAAGTGCCCAGCAATTGGCCGAGCGCCTCGGTGGTGAAGTGGTGTTGCTGCGTGCCGGCGAAGTCGCGAAAACCCTGATCCAGCACGCCGCCGAACGCCGCGCCAGTCTGGTGCTGGTCGGTCAGTCGCGACAGCGGTGGCGTCGGCGCCTGTTCGGTGGTGGTTTGGCCTCACGCTTGTTGCGCGATGCGCGCGGACTGGAAATCAACGTCCTCGATAGCGATGACTTACCGCATCAGCCGCGCCAGCGTTCGGCACAATCGCTGGTGTGGTTCGACTACGCGCTGGCGTTGGTCGCGACGATTCTGGCCTCAGCGTTGGCCTGGGGCGTGGCGAGTATTTTGCCGCTGCCCAATATCTCGCTGGTGTTTCTCGCTGCGGTGCTGCTGGTGGCGGTGCGCAGCAGTCTTGGCCCGGCGCTGGCCTGTGCGGCACTATCGTTTCTGACCTACGACTTTCTGTTCATTCCGCCGAATTTTTCCTTCGCCATCCAGCGCGAAGAAGACGTGCTGACCTTGCTGTTCTTCCTGCTGATGGCGGCACTCACCGGCAACCTCGCCGCCCGGCAACGCCGGCAATTGCAGGCATTGCGTGACACCCAGGAAGAGACCACCGAACTGCTCGACCTGTCGCGCAAACTGACCGCCGCCACCGATCGCCAAGCCGTAGTCAGCGCCGCCGCCCAGCACCTCAACGGCTGGAGTGACTTGCAGTTGTGCCTGCTCAATCAAGACGGGCAGGGCGGCTGGAAAGTCGAAACCGGCGGCCCGCTGGAGTTTTCCGAAGCCGAACGCGCGGCGGCCGATTGGGCCTGGCAACACGATCAACCGGCGGGCGCAGGCACCGGCACGTTACCCATGGGGCGTTGGTGGTGGTGGCCGTTATCCGTTGAAGACGGGCCACTGGCATTGATGGGCGTGTGCGCCAAAGAGGGCCAGACGTTAAGCGGTCAGCGTCGGCGTTTGTTGACTGCGTTGAGCCAACCGCTGGCGCAGGCGCTGGCCCGTGCGCAATTGGCCGAAGACCTCGAAGCGGCGCGACTGCACGGGGAAACCGAGCAACTGCGCAGTGCCTTGCTGGCCTCGGTGTCCCATGATTTGCGCACGCCGCTGACCTCCATGCGCGGCAGCATCGACAGCCTGTTGGCCCTCGGTGAAGCGATCCCGCTGGAGGATCGCCGAGAACTGCTCGAAGGTACTCGCGATGAAGCCGAGCGCCTCGATCGCTACATCCAGAACCTGCTGGACATGACCCGCCTCGGTCACGGCGCGCTGAAGCTGGCGCGTGATTGGGTGTCGCCGGCCGACATTGTCGGCAGTTCACTCAACCGCCTGCGCGCCGTGCTGGCGCCGTTGCAGGTCAGCACCGACGTGCCGCCGGAGTTGCCGCTGCTGTTTGTCCACGCGGCGCTGATCGAGCAGGCGTTGGTCAACGTGCTGGAAAACGCCGCGCGATTTTCACCGCAGCATGGGCGACTGCAATTGCGCGCCGGGGCAGATGACCACGAGTTGTTTTTCTCGGTGAGTGATGAGGGACCGGGGATTCCGGAAGAGGAACGGGCGAAGATTTTCGACATGTTCTACACCGCCGCGCGCGGTGATCGGGGCGGGCAGGGCACCGGGCTGGGGCTGGCGATCTGTCAGGGCATGGTCGGTGCGCATGGCGGTCGGATCAGCGTCGCCGACGGCATTGAAGGACACGGCACATGCATCACGCTTCACTTGCCCTTGCAGGAACAACCGGCCTTTGAAAGTGAGCGCTGAAGTGAAGCCTGATACCCTTTGGACATCCCCATGCCGCGATCAGAAACCATGAGCCAGACCGCGACCATTTTGGTCATCGACGACGAACCGCAAATCCGTAAATTCCTGCGTATCAGTCTGGTCTCCCAAGGCTACAAAGTGCTGGAGGCCGGCACCGGCGCTGAAGGCCTGGCGCAAGCGGCACTGAACAAACCGGACTTGCTGGTGCTCGACCTCGGTTTACCCGACATGGACGGCCAGCAAGTGCTGCGCGAGTTTCGCGAATGGTCGACGGTGCCGGTGCTGGTGCTGTCAGTGCGTGCGGGTGAAGGGCAGAAAGTCGAAGCACTCGATGGCGGCGCCAATGACTACGTGACCAAACCCTTCGGCATTCAGGAATTTCTGGCGCGGGTGCGCGCTTTGTTGCGCCAGGCGCCAGTCGGTGAAGCCCAGCAGGCGGCGTTGACGTTCGGGCCGTTGACCGTGGACCTCGCGTATCGGCGGGTGCTGCTCGATGGCGTTGAGGTGGCGCTGACACGCAAGGAGTACGCGGTGCTGGCGCAACTGGCGCGGCATCCGGGGCGGGTGATTACCCAGCAGCAATTGCTCAAGGACATCTGGGGGCCGACGCATACCGAGGACAGTCATTACCTGCGGATTGTGGTCGGTCATTTGCGCCAGAAACTGGCGGATGATCCGACTCAGCCGCGGTTTATCGTGACTGAGGCGGGGGTTGGGTATCGGTTGTTGAGTGAGGGTGGTCTTTAGTTTTGTGCCAGATTATCTGGCCCCTTCGCGAGCAAGCCCGCTCCCACATTCGACCGCATTCTCAATTGAGGAACTCGATAAATGTGGGAGCGGGCTTGCTCGCGAAGAGGCCCTTGGATTCACCCGAGAACTTCAGGGTTCACGCTCATTCTCATACCGATCCAGCGTATCCCGCGCAATCTCCCGTCCCAGCGCGATCAACTCCGGCGCCTTGTAAAACTCGAAAAACCGGCAAACCCTTTTCGGCACGTTGATCAGGATATCCGGCGGATATCCGGCGATCTTGTACTGCGCCAGTGACGTCTGCATCACTTCGAAACTCTGGTTGATCAGGTCCAGCAAAGACGCCGGCCCGACGTTATCGATGATGAACGAACCGGTGGCCGACTTCGGCGCGCCTTCGCGCTCGGGAGCGGCTGCAGGTTGCTGCGCTTCGGGTTCGGCGGATTCGATCCAGGGGTTGATGTCCGCTGCTTCGGCCATCAACGCTTCCTTTTCCAAAAGCAGTAATTGTTCGGCCTGTTTGCGCCGGAACGGCAACTTCGAACCCAGTGAATTGATCAGGCTGTCGAAACGGCTCTTGAACGCCGCCGGGCGCTGGATCACCGGCAGTTGATAGTGGCGCTGGTTGGTGGAGTTGAGGTTGACCGCGATGATCAGGTCGCAATGGCTCGACACCACCGGCACGATCGGCAAAGGGTTGAGGATGCCGCCATCCACCAGCATCCGGTTGCCCTGCATCACCGGGGTGAAGAGGCTGGGGATCGCCGCCGAGGCGCGCATGGCCTGGTGCAGGCAACCTTCCTGGAACCAGATTTCCTGCTGGTTGGTCAGGTCCGTGGCCACGGCCGTGTAGGGAATGCGCAGGTCTTCGATATTGATCTCGCCGACGATCTTGCGGATCTGCCCGAAGACTTTCTCACCGCGAATCGCGCCAAGCCGAAAGCTGACGTCCACCAGACGCAACACGTCGAGGTAATCCAGGCTTTCGATCCAGTTGCGATATTCGTCAAGTTTGCCAGCCGCATAAATCCCGCCGACCACCGCCCCCATGGAACAACCGGCAATGCAGGCGATGTCGTAACCACGCCGTTCGAGCTCTTCAATGACACCGATATGGGCATAGCCCCGGGCTCCACCCGAGCCCAGTACCAGTGCGATACGCTTTTTCATGAATCGCCCTCGTCTGACAAGGTTCAACAATGCACCCATCAAGGGGCGAGCTTCAATCGCCAAGGTCGCTCGATGGGCCGAGGGCGTCGTTTTTTCGACACTCCATGGCGGCACTTGGCTATTCTTGCGCGCGTTATAGTGAGTTTGCTGTGTGCGGCCAAGGCACTTTTCACGCGCCGGGCCGTCTTACCTGCACGACTGTTGACCTATCTTGAGGTGGTATTGATGAAAGCCTGGATTTGCGTACCTTTGATTGCGCTGGCGCTCGCCGGTTGCGCCGGCAAAACGGCTTACCGCGAAAGCTGCGGCAGCCAGATTGACGCCGCGTGGCATGAGCTAGACTTGGCCAAGGCCGAAGGTTTCGCCGGGACTGTCAGCTACTCCAAGGCCCTGTCGTTGCTGACGGGCGCCAAGACCCAGCAACAATTCGAAGCCTACGAAGGCTGCACCAGCAAGGCCGAGAAAGCGCGCTTCTACATTCGCGAGTCGCGTGCCGGTCGTTGAAGCGGTGATATAGAGGACACTCGATTCAGGGAGTAAACGATGTCTGATTTGGTTGATCGGTTGGTGGCTCATGTCCTGGGCCTTGAAGTCCGCTTGTTGGCCTGTCAGGCGCGTTTGACTGCCCGCACTGACCCTGAAGCGTTGCACGACCTGCGCACCACGGTTCGCCGTTTGCGCAGCCTGTTGCGACCCTTGCGCGGCCTGCCCGGTGTCGAGCAGGTGGAAGCGGCGGCGTCCCGGGTTGGCGAGCTGACCACGCCGTTGCGCGATCGCGAGGTGCTGGCGGCGTATTTGCTTGAGCACGGTCAACCTGAAGCCGCACACCGGCGCATGGCGCTGATGGCTGAGGCGTATCCGGCGGTGGCGGTCAGTCCCGAGTTGGCGCAGTTGTTGATGATCTTCGATGCCTTTCCGCGTTTTTTACGCGCATCCCAGCGTCAGGGGTTGCTCAAGGGGCTGCGCAAGCGCATTGAAAAACGCTTGGGCAAACAGTGGAAGAAACTCGACGTTGCCCTGCACGACCCGGCCCACGACCGTCATCGCTTGCGCCTGTTGATCAAGCGTGTGCGCTATGGCATCGAGGCCTATCCCGAGCTGGACCGATTGCCGAAGGCTGCCTTGCCCCGATTGAAATCGGCGCAGGGGGCTTTGGGTGATTGGCACGACAGTTGGCAATGGCTGGCCAGGGCGCAAGAGGAGGCGGACTTGCAGCCTTGTGTCGCGGTCTGGAAAACCACCATGGCTGACGCTGAAGCCCGCGCCGACCGTGTTCTCGACAAACTCAGCGCCACCTGCTTCAAATCCTGAAAACACCACAAATAGAAATGTGGGAGCGGGCTTGCTCGCGAAAGCGGTGTTTCATTCAACATCTATGTCGACTGACACATCGCTTTCGCGAGCAAGCCCGCTCCCACATTGTTTGTGTGTCGGGTTTGGAATCTCGGGTGCGGCTTTTCTGTCAGTACTTTTGGCCGGAACAGGTGCTGTATCCACATCGCTGGCTGGGTAAGATTCTCTCTTCTTTTTCCAGTCTCTGAGGTCTTCATGCGCTTTTGCGATCTGCTCGACGCCGTCCGCCAGCAACCGCTGGAGCTGTCTATTCCGGCCGGATGGGCCCAGGGGCGGGCCAGTTTTGGTGGTTTGGTGGCGGCGTTGCAATACGAAGCCATGCGCGCAAAAGTCCCGGCAGACCGGCCAGTGCGTTCGCTGGCGATCACCTTTGTCGGCCCGGTCGAGCCTGAAGTGCCCGTCAGCTTTGAAGTCGAGGTGTTGCGCGAAGGCAAAGCCGTCAGCCAGGTGCTGGGCCGGGCAATGCAGAAGGGGCAAGTGGTGACATTGATTCAGGGCAGCTTCGGCGCCTCGCGACCTTCCGAGGTGGCGGTCACTGCCGAGCCTGCTCCAGATATGAAGCACTGGGATGAGTGTCAGGAATTGCCCTTCATCCCCGGCGTGATTCCGGAGTTCATGCGCCATCTGGCAATGCGCTGGGCTGTCGGCGGCATGCCGTTCACCGGCAACACTTCTCGTCAAATGGGCGGTTGGGTTCGGTTGCGTGGGGATGTGAAGGAAGAGGCTGTCACCGAGTCGCATATCCTCGCGCTGGTGGATGCCTGGCCGCCGTCCTTGCTGCCGCACCTGAAAAAAACCGCGATGGGCAGCACCCTGACCTGGACCATTGAATTCGTTCAGCCGTTGCTGGAACTGAGCACGCTGGACTGGTGCAAATACCTGGTCGAAACCGAGCATGCTGCAGACGGCTACGGTCATGCGGCGGCGAAACTGTGGAGCGCGGACGGACGGTTGATCGCCATGAGCCGGCAGACGGTGACGATTTTCGCCTGATCAGTGCCGACGATGGCGCTCACGCCAGGCGCGCCACCAGCCGCCGCTGAGGAAAAACCGCGGGAAGGTCAGGAACTGCTCGACCAGCAAGCGTGACACCGCGTCTTTGCGATCACTGAACGGCTCGGAGGCTTGCACCTCCAGGCTGTGACCGTGACGTTGCAGACCCAGCGCCGCGAGCAGGCCGATCACGCCGATGGCGATGTTCAACACGCTCAGGCTGAACACCCCGGAAACAATCAGCAGAAACGCGACGATGAACAGCGGTACGGCAATCAGGTGCAATACCAGGTTGGTCGGGTGCTGGTGATTGTTCGGGTACGCGCGCCATTGCCAGGCGGGTAGGTTGGGGTGACGTTTGCCCATGTTGAAACTCCTCAATCCGTGTTGACCGTATGATTGAAGAATAGGTGGGGGCAGGGCGGTCGGCGAATCGAGGTTGGCTATGGGGGTGATAGTTCGGGATTGATGTTGACCGGGCTGACGCCTTCGCGAGCAGGCTCGCTCCCACAGTTGACCGAGTTCTTACAGGTGAATGCGATTAAATGTGGGAGCGAGCCTGCTCGCGAAGGGGCCCTCAGAGTTTGAGCTGCCCGATTGCCTTGCTCAACTCCCCAGCCAACGCCGCCAGCTCATGATTGGTGGTCGCGGAATTAATGGTCTGCTGCACAGTGTTCTCGGTCACATCACGAATGCTCACCACTGCCCGATTCATCTCCTCCGCCACCTGACTTTGCTGCTCGGCCGCCACCGCAATCTGCGTATTGCTTTCACGCATTTGCGCCACAGCGCTGGTGATTTCGGCCAGCGCGGCGCCAGCTTCTTGAGCCTGCTTCACGCAGTCATCGGCCTTGAAGGAGCTTTCCTGCATGAAGTCCACCGCGTCCCGGGTCCCGGCCTGCAAGGCGGAGACCATCAGGGTGATCTCGTCGGTGGAAGTCTGCACACTCTTGGCCAGGTTACGCACCTCATCGGCCACCACTGCAAAGCCCCGACCCATTTCACCCGCCCGTGCCGCTTCGATGGCCGCATTCAGGGCCAGCAAGTTGGTTTGCTCGGCAATGCTGTGAATCACGCCGACCACGCCGTTGATTTTCTGACTGTCCTCGGCCAGGCGCTGAATCATCTCCGCCGTCTGCTGCACACCGCTGGACAACCCGGCAATCGACTTTTGCACGCGACTGACCACCTGCTGCCCACTGCCCGCCAATGAGTCCGCCGTTTGCGAGAGGTCGCGGGTGGCGCCGGCGTGCTGGGCGATGTGATAGACGGTGGCGGTCATTTCATTGATCGCCGTGGCGGCCTGATCGGTTTCGCTTTGCTGGCCGAGCATGCCGTGGCGCACTTCGTTCATGCTCGAAGCCAGGCGCGCGGCACCGACATCCAGTTGCCGGGCCGTGCTGGCAACGGTGTTGACCACCCGCTGGTAACCGGCCTGCATCGCGTTGAAGGCGTTGGCCATCTGCCCGACTTCATCCTTGCCGGCCAGCGGCACACGGGCGGACAGGTCACCGGTTTTTTCGACGTGGAGCATCACATCTTTCAACGTGTTGAGCTGACTCAGCAGGAAGCGGATCAACAGTTGCGAAGCGCCCAACATCGCCAGCATCAGGATGAAGACGGCCACCGCGTAGTTGGCAAAACGCTCGCTGAAGACTTGGTTCAGGCTCGGGGCCAAAGCGATCACCGCGACTTGCTGGCCGTCAGCACGGGTGAACATCTCTGCCCCCATCAACGGGTTGTCGCCGAACAACGGCAGTGAGTTGATCTCGACCCAGCCGTGGTTGTCGGTCAGTTCCAGGAGAGGCTGACCGTTCAACAATGGCGCCTGTCCGCGCCCGAAGGTCAGGAGGTTGTCGGCCTTGGGCAGCGGTTGTCCGGAGGGCCAGGCACTGAGCAGTCGCGCCTGTGCCTGGGCGGACGCTTGTGCGGCGTGACTGCGGGCTTGTTGTTCGAGTTGCACGGCGTACAGCACCAGCAACAGGGTGGTGAAGAAAGCGACCGCGTTGACCGCCCAGAATTTGTATTTCAGCGAAATGTTGCTAAGCCAGGCACCCATGGAGGTCTTCTCTGATAGCGGAAACAGCATTGGCAAGGTGCCATCATTGTGCCGCTATCGAAGATTCTGAATTTGATATGGGTCAATATGCACCACAAATCAAATGTGGGAGCGGGCTTGCTCGCGAAAGCGTCGTATCAGTCGAGATTTACATAGACTGGCACACCGCCTTCGCGAGCAAGCCCGCTCCCACATTTGAGTTGTGGTTATTGGGGGATTGTGGGCAGACCGAAAAAAGCTCGTGCGCAGGCAGTGGTGTGATCAGCCAGATCTCCTTCGCTTTCCCCACGATGCAACGCCACTTCCCGCAACACTTCAGTCAAATACGCCGGCTCGTTGCGCCCATTCTTCGGCTTTGGCCGCAAGCTGCGTGGCAGCAGATAAGGCGCATCGCTCTCCAGCATCAAACGGCCGCGTTTGATTTCCTTAACCAATGGATGCAGATGCGTGCCCCGGCGCTCGTCGCAGATCCAACCGGTGATGCCGATGTGCAAATCCAGGTCGAGGTAGCTGAACAGGGCTTTCTTTTCGCCGGTGAAGCAGTGCACCACGGCGGCCGGCAATTGATCACGGTAATCACGGAGGATTTCCAACAGTCGCTGGCTGGCATCGCGCTCATGCAGAAACACCGGCAACTGCAATTCGACCGCCATCGCCAGGTGTTCTTCGAGGACCTTTTCCTGCTGCGGGCGTGGCGAGAAGTCACGATTGAAATCCAGCCCGCATTCGCCCACGGCCACCACGTTCGGCTCCTTGAGCAAACTGCGCAAACGCTGCGCGCTGTCAGCGTTCCAGTCGCTGGCCGCATGCGGGTGAATGCCCGCCGTGGCGAACAGGCGTTGAGCGCTTTCGTCCAACTGTTGGCACAGTTCCAAGGCCTGTTCGCTGCCCTCGACACTGGTGCCGGTCAGGACCAATTGGCAAACCCCTGCGGCGTACGCGCGGTCGAGTACGGCCTGGTGTTTGTCGGCAAAACTGGGGTTGGTCAGGTTGACGCCGATATCGATGAGTTGCATGGTGCTACCTCGGACCAAAGGCCGGAAAGCATATCAGAGCTGTAGATTTATAAGAAAAGCCAAGAACTACAACGAGTTGAAGCTGTCTCTTGATGCCGCGAGACAGGCCGGGGTGGTCAAGGTGCCATCACTGTGCCAGTCTTTCGCACTTTGCCAGCGCTCATGGCGCTCTGTTTCTGACGTTCGATTTCGTGTTTTTTTTGGAAATCGGCCCAGTATTCTTTCCGGAGAGTGGATGACACGTCCCTCGATTTTGCTACTGCTGTGCTGTTCGTTGCTGCTGCCAATGCCGGCGGTCGCACGTCTGGCCGGCCCGCTGCAAGCCGTGCCGGCGGCCAAGGTGCGCGACCTGGCGGAGATTCGCAGCAGCCGCGTGTTGCGGGTGCTGGTCAATCAAAGCCGCAACAGCTCCGGCGAAGTCCAGGGCCAGGCCATCGGCGTCGAATACCACCGCTTGCGCGCCTTCGAGCAATACCTCAACGGCCACGCCCGCGACGGTCAGGAAGTCACCCTCAAGATCATCCCCAAAGCCAAGGATCAACTGCTCGGCGCCTTGCAGCGCGGGGAAGGGGATCTGGTCGCGCCCGGGGAGTTGCTCGATTTGCAGCCTGGCCACGCGGTCAGCAGCAGCGAACCGATCGCCAGCAACATCCCGTTGGTGCTGGTGGGGATCAAGGGCGAGCGGCGTTACACCCGAGTCGAACAACTCTCAGGCAAGATCCTGGCGTTGCCCACCGGCAGCGCAGCCGGCGATGCCGTGAGCCAGATCAATTCAAAACTCGCACTGCACAAGTTGGCACCGATAAAGATCGAGTGGGTCGATCCGAGTCTGGCCGTCGAAGACGTGCTGGAAATGGTTCAGGGCGGAATCTTTCACCTGACCATCGTTGAGCAACCGATTGCCGAGCGCTGGGGCAAGATCCTGCCAAAATTGCGTTTCGACAAGCAGGTGTTGATCAGTGATCCGGGCGAAGAATTTTGGTTTGTGCGCCGTGACGCATCAATGTTGCGGGCGAGCATTGATCGCTTTTTGACGACGTACAAGAAGCCGTCGGACCAGGACGTAGCGTTTCTGCGGATTTATCGGCGGCTGTACCAAGTGCACTATCCACTGGCCAAAGCCGACCGTCAGCGCCTGGAAAAACTGCGACCGGTGCTGCAGAAGCACGCCGATGCCCAAGGCATGGACTGGTTGAACCTGGCGGCGTTGGCGTTCAAGGAGTCGGCTCTGCAACCCAGCGCCCGCAACGGTGGTGGCCCCACCGGCCTGATGCAAATCACCCCGTCTGCCGCCCAGCGGGTGGGGGTCAACAACATTCAGGACCTCGACGCCAACGTCCAGGCCGGGGCCAAGTACCTGGCCATGATCCGCCGCAAGTTCTTCGCCAGCCCCAAGCTCAACGAACGTGAGCGCATGGCGTTCGTGCTGGCGGCCTACAACATTGGCCCGGAGCGGGTTCAGGGCATGCGCGCCGAAGCCCGGCGGCGCGGCCTGAATCCCAATCAGTGGTTCTTCCAGGTCGAGCGCATTGCCATGGAGCAGGTGGGGATGGGGCCCGTCAGCTATGTTAATAGCGTGAACAAGTATTACTTGGCGTTCGATCGTGAGAGGGAGTCATTGGAGCCGCAGGGACAAAAAGTGATCTCTCGTAAATAATCGACTAAACTGATTGTTATGTCGCAATTATTGCGCTTTTTACATTTGTTTTATCGATTAATATGGCGCCCAACGAACACGCACTCACAATGGATGACACAGCATGAGCTCACTGATCAACAAGGTACTGTTTACCCGCGCCGGTTTCGGTCTGACCGCGATACGGATTGTCGTCGGGGTCATCTTCGCCGCTCATGGCGCGCAGAAACTCTTCGGTATGTTTGGTGGCTACGGCATTGCCGGCACCGCGCAGTACATGGAAAGCCTGGGCCTTGCACCCGGTCACCTGATGGCGATTCTGGCCGGTGGTACCGAGTTCTTCGGTGGGCTGGCATTGATTATCGGTCTGCTGACACGTCCGGCAGCACTGGGCCTGACCTTCCTCTCGCTGGTCGCGATTTTCTCGGTGCACATCCATAACGGTCTGTTCATGGCCAACAACGGTTATGAATTCGCCCTGGCCTTGCTCGGTGGCAGCATCGCGGTACTGATCGAAGGTGCCGGCAAGCTGTCGCTGGACCGCGCCATCACCGACTGACCGCTCTGGCTCAACGAAAAGGCCCGCATTGCGCGGGCCTTTTTGTTGCGCGTCATTCTTGACACTGTCCGGTCAGCTTCTCTAGGATGTTGCCCATGCGCCGATTTAAACAGCTACTTGCGGGGCGCCAGGTGACTCATCCAGTTGCCGATAGAAGCTTGAAACAGGCTTCGAAATACCGCTAAAGCGCTGGTTCGGTGTTGCCTCTCACCTGCCATGCAGAATTTTGAGGCAGAGACACGACTTGATGAACGCACTTAGCCCCGTAGTACGTCCCGCGCCGATCACGGCACATCTCACCCAGCGCAATCCAAAAATCCTGCTTGGCGGTAAACATCAGCCGACGCTGCTGCGTTACCTCGATGGCTGGCCACGTCGTACCGGCGGGCCTGCAGCCTTCCTGATCCAGTTTGTCGAAGACGGCGAATCACTGGCTCGATTTGCCAGCGACAGCTTTGACCTGGCGGTGATTCAATCACCGAGCCTCGAAGACGCGCCAGAAGTGATCAAACAACTGACCCGCGTTGCCCGACAAGGCCTGATAACCCGGCGCTAAGGTTTACGGATACTCAATCGCCACGATGTACACGCATTGCTCACCGGTCGGCGTCTGGACCCGAACTTCGGCGTCCAGCGCCTTGCCGATCAGCGCCCGGGCGAGGGGTGAATCGATGCTGATCAGCCCCAGTTTCAGGTCCAGCTCATCCGGGCCGACAATGCGATAGCGCGACTCTTTGCCGTCTTCGTCTTCAATCGTGACCCAAGCGCCGAAATAGACCTTGTTCGGATCGCTGGGCTTTTCGCTGACCACCTTCAACGCTTCAAGCCGTTTGGTGAGAAAGCGCACACGGCTGTCGATTTCGCGCAGCATTTTTTTGCCGTAGGTGTATTCCGCGTTCTCGGAACGATCACCCTGCGCCGCAGCCTCGCTCACCGACTGCGTTACCTGCGGTCGCCGTACATGCCAAAGTTCATGAAACTCGGCCCGCATCCGCGCTTCACCTTCGGGGGTGATCAGCGCGGTGCCAGCGGGGCGGGGTGGACGATAACGGCTCATGGCTACTTCTTGTAATGGGCAAGGTTCGAGTCTATCAACCCTCGCGCAACACTGTCAGGGGGCTGGCGTTCAACGCACGACGCGTACCGAACACCCCGGCGCCGCCAATCAGCACCGCGCCGATCACCGGCAGCACGAGCAACCATGGATGCGGGTGCCACGGCAGGTCGAAGGCGTAGCGGTAAAGCACCAGGCTCACCAGTTCCGAACCCAGTGCCGCCAACAAGCCGCTGACCGCGCCGAGCAAACCGAACTCGATCCGCCGGGCCTTCACCAGCAACTGCCGTTCGGCCCCCAGCGCGCGCAACAGGGCGCCTTGGCGAATGCGTTCATCGAGTGTCGCTTGCAGGCCGGAAAACAACACCGCCATCCCCGCCGCGAGTACAAACAACAGCACATATTCCACCGCCAGCGTGACCTGGGCGAGGATGCTGCGCAGCTGTTCCAGCAAGGCTTCGACTTGCAGAATGGTTACTGCCGGGAAGCTGCGGGAGAGATCGACAATCTGCTGATCGTGTCCGGCCGCCAGATAGAAACTGGTCAGGTAAGTCGCCGGCAAATCTTTCAAGGTGCCGGGCTGGAAGATCATGAAGAAATTCGGTTGGAAGTTGTCCCAGTTGATCTCTCGCAGGCTGGTGACCTTCGCTTCACGATTGACTCCGCCGACGGTAAACACCAGGTGATCGCCGAGCTTGAGCTTCAGGCTTTCGGCCACTTTGCCTTCAACCGACACACCGGGAACCTCGTCCGGTGTTTGCTCGGTCCACCAGTTGCCCGCCGTGAGTTTGTTGCCCGCCGGCAAGTCCGCCGCCCATGTCAGGCTAAGGTCGCGCTGGATCGCTCGATCCCCCGCCGAATCCTTGCTGACGATGTCCTGCACCGGCTCGCCATTGATGCTGATCAGTCGACCCGGCACCACCGGGTAGAGCGGTGCGGACTGCGCCGACAGTTGAATCAGGCGATCGGTAAAGGCCTGTTTGTCCGCCGGCAGAATGTTCAGCGCAAAATAATTCGGTGCGTTTTTCGGCAACTGGTTCTGCCAGGTGTCCAGCAGTTCGCCCCTGAGCAATGCGATCAGCGCCATGGACAGCAGAATCAGGCCGAAGGCCAAGGCTTGTCCCGCTGCGGCCAGTGGATGGCGCAGCAGTTGGCCCAGCCCGAGGCGCCAGGGCAGCGAAGCGCGGGCCAGCAGCCGACGCAGGCTTTTGAGCAGCAGCAAGAGCAAGCCACCGAGCACCAGCGCGGCGATCACGCCCCCGCCGAGCAAGGCGAAGGTCAGCACCAGGTCGAGGCTCAGGCGCCACATGATCAGGCCGAGCGCGCCGAGGGCGGCGCCATAGACCATCCAGGTGCTGGACGGAATCGGCAACATGTCCCGGCGCAACACGCGCAAGGGTGGCACGCGACCGAGCGCGGCCAGCGGTGGCAGGGCGAATCCGGCCAGTGCCACCAACCCGGTGCCGATCCCGGCGATGGCCGGCAGCAGGCCACCGGGCGGTACATCGGTCGGCAGCAAATCATGCAGCAGCGCGAATAATCCAAGCTGTGCCAGCCAGCCGAGGAGGGCGCCACTGAGGCTGGCGAGCAACCCGAGGACCGCCAGCTGCAAACTGAACAACACCATGGTTTCCCGGCGTGACAGGCCCAGACAGCGCAGCAGCGCACTGGCATCGAAGCGGCGCGTGGCGAAGCGCGTGGCCGACAGCGCTACCGCCACGCCGGACAACAGGACCGCGACCAGGCTCGCCATGTTCAGGTAACGCTCTGCCTTGCCCAGCGCGCCGCCAATTTGCCGATTGCCGTCGCGGGCATCCTGCAGGCGCTGGTTGGCGGCCAGGCCTGGCTTGATCAGTTGGCGATAGGTTTCCAGTGCCTCGGCTTTGCCGCGCCACAATTCGCGGTAACTGACCCGACTTCCGGGTTGCACCACGCCGGTGGCGGCGAGGTCGCGGAGGTTGATCAGCACCCGTGGCGTGAGGCTATAGAAGTTGCCGGCCCGGTCGGGTTCGTAGGTCAGGACGCGCGCCAGTTTCAGGGTTTTCATGCCGACGTCGATGCTGTCGCCGATCTTCAGATCCAGCGCCGTCAGCAGTCGTGCCTCGACCCAGGCCTCTCCGGGTTTCGGTCCGCCGCCGGGTTCTTCCGGGGCAAAAGGCGCCGGGGCACTTTTCAGTTCGCCGCGCAGTGGATAGACCGCGTCAGCCGCTTTGATGCTGGACAGTTGAATGCCGTTATCGGTGGCGATGACGCTGGAGAACTCCACCACTTGAGCGTGTTCAAGCCCCAGTTCCGTGCCGCTTTTGATCTGTTCGGGTCGCGCCGGTGAGCTGCCTTCGAGCAACAGGTCGGCGCCAAGAAACTCGGTGGCGCGCAACATCATGGCGCCGTTCAGGCGGGCACCGAAGTAGCCGATGGCGGTACTCGCCGCCACAGCCACCAGCAAGGCGAAGAACAGCACGCGCAATTCACCGGCGCGGGCATCGCGCAGCAGTTGGCGGATGGCAAGACTGAACAGGCGCAACAGCGGCAGGCGTGCCATCAAGGCTCCAGTGGGGCGACCAGCAGGCCGGCTTCAAGGCGGATCAGGCGCCGGCAGCGATGTGCCAGGCGTTCGTCGTGGGTCACCAGTACCAGCGTCGTGCCGCGTTCCTGATTGAGTTCGAACAACAGGTCGCTGATGCGCTCCCCGGTGTGGCTGTCGAGGTTGCCGGTCGGTTCATCGGCGAACAGCACGTCGGGTTCGGCGGCAAACGCCCGGGCAATCGCTACACGTTGCTGTTCACCCCCCGAGAGCTGGCGCGGTGAATGGGTCAGGCGCTGGCCCAGGCCGACCCGTTGCAGCAACTCGGTGGCACGCTCGCGAGCGTCTTTGCGGCCATCGAGTTCCAGCGGCAACATGACGTTTTCCAGGGCGTTGAGGCTGTCGAGCAACTGAAAGGACTGGAACACAAAACCGACATGCTCGGCCCGAATGCGCGCGCGTTGATCTTCATCGAGGGTGCTCAGCCCTTGCCCGGCCAGCGTGACTTCGCCGCTGCTGGGCAGGTCGAGCCCGGCGAGCAGGCCGAGGAGGGTGGATTTGCCGGAACCGGACGCGCCGACGATGGCCAGGCTGTCGCCCTTGTTCAGTTCCAGGCTGAGTTCGTGCAGGATAGTCAGTTCACCTTCCGCGCTGGGAACCACTTTGCTGAGGTTCTTCGCGGTGAGAATGCTTGCGCCCATGGAGAATCCGATGCGTGTGTGGTTTTTGAGTGCTGGCCTGGCCTTGATGTGCATGGCCCAGAACGCAGCGGCGGGTACTGTCCTGATCGTTGGCGATAGTATCAGCGCGGGTTTCGGACTGGATACCCGGCTGGGGTGGGTCTCACTGCTCGAACAACGGCTCAAGCACGAAGGTTTCGACGATAAAGTGGTCAACGCCTCCATCAGTGGCGACACCAGTGCCGGAGGCCAGGCGCGCCTGCCTGCGCTGCTTGCAGAGCATAAACCGGAACTCGTCATCCTCGAGTTGGGTGGCAATGACGGGCTGCGTGGATTGCTTCCGACTCAATTGCAACAAAACCTTGCGGCAATGATCGACAGCTCTCGCGCAAGCGGTGCCAAGGTTCTGCTATTGGGCATGCAACTGCCCCCCAATTATGGCGTTCGTTACACCGAAGCCTTTGCCAAGGTCTACAGCACGCTGGCCGCCGAGAAAAACATCGCGCTGGTGCCGTTTTTCCTCGACGGCGTCGGCGGTCATCCGGACTTGATGCAGGCTGACGGCATACACCCGGCGGCCGGGGCTCAGGACAAGTTGCTGGATAATGTCTGGCCTACGCTAAAACCGCTGTTATGACCCTTTTCTAGGCGCAGGCTTTCGGCTAAGGTGGCGGCCCCCGATTTGGAGCCCCCGATGCCGCGTCCTGCCTGGTCACTTTTTGCCTACCAACTGATCGAGCCTGACGAACAGCTGGATCTGTTCGCCTGCCAGGAAGTGCGGGTGCATCTGGTAACCCGTCAACTGGAACTGGGCGGCTCGGCGGACCGAACCTTGTGCGGCAGCCTGCTGCCGGCACAACCACGCTGGTCGAGTGTGGAGCGTCGGGTGTTCCAGGACCAACGCCTGTGCTCGCTGTGCCGGGCCATCCTGGAATCACAAAAGCGCGGCACCTCGCCGATCTGGCCAGAGCTGCGTTTCGAGCTCTAACGCCTAAAAGATAGCGTGCTATCGGCCAACTCCCCGAAATTCCGGGCGGCGGTGTACAATCGCGTTTTTATACCCTTGTCGATCATGCGAAGGACTTTCCGGATGTTGCCGCGTTTTCCTGCCGTCACCCGCTGCCTGTCTCTTGCCGCCCTTTGTATGGCCGGTCCAGTTGCAGCATTGGAGTTTCCCCTGCCACCGCCCGGTGAAGACATCATCGGCCAGGTACAGGTGATCAAGGCCAAGTACGAAGATACCTTCGCCGACCTTGGTACCGCTTACGACCTGGGCTACACGGAAATGATCGCGGCCAACCCGGGTGTCGATGCATGGTTGCCGGGCGCCGGCACTGAAGTCATTCTGCCGACCCGTTTCATCCTGCCGCCGGGTCCGCGCGAAGGCATCGTGATCAACCTGGCTGAATACCGCCTCTACTACTACCCCAAAGGCAAGAACGTGGTGTACACGTTCCCGCTGGGGATTGGTCGCGAAGGTTGGGGTTCGCCAATCGCCCACACCACCATCACCGCGAAAACGCCTAACCCGACCTGGACCCCTCCAGCGTCGATCAAGGCCGAGCACGCCGCCGATGGGGATCCGTTGCCGAATGTGGTGCCAGCCGGCCCGGACAACCCTCTGGGGCCGTTCAAGTTCAGCCTGGGCACTCCGGGCTACCTGATTCACGGTTCGAACAAGAAATTCGGCATTGGCATGCGCACCAGCCACGGCTGCTTCCGCATGTTCAACAATAACGTGCTGGAAATGGCGGGCATGGTGCCGGTCGGCACGTCGGTACGGATCATCAACGATCCGTACAAATTTGGCGTGAGTGGCGGCAAGGTGTATCTCGAAGCGCACACACCGCTGGATGACAATGGCAACCCGTCGGTGGTCGACAAGCACACCTCGGTGATCAACGCGATGCTCAAGCGTGAAGACATCACCAACAACCTGCGCATGAACTGGGATGTGGTGCGTGACGTGGTCGCCGCTGAAGATGGTCTGCCGGTGGAAATCGCGGTACCTAATGGGACTGCGCCGATGGTCTCGAGTGCACCGCTCGATCCATTGCAGTAAGGCTTGAAAACAACTCGTCGACGCACACCGCGTCGACGGGTTTTTTATTGGTGCGCCAGGCATGGCGCGTTGCGCGTAAGCGCAACCAGCTTGGCTGTGGTGGCCACGCTGGTGACTTGGAGGTGAAAGTCCTCTACACACCCGGCAAGGGGAAGTGTTAGCCAGAGGCAAGGGTGTCGCGGGTGACTGCGAATCTGAAGGAAGCCCGAGGCAAAATGCTGGCCTGACGAACAGGAAGCGGATTAGGCGGTGCAGCGGGGTAAGAAGGCCAATATCTTCAAAGCCCAATACTTGCACGGAATGCTGTGACGTAGATCCGACAGGCATAAGCAGGAAGGTCGCGCGAATTACCCTGGGAGATCTGTTTAGCCTGCCACGTGCTACCGGCGTCGCGAGATGACGGGATGGGCGACAGAAGTCAGCAGAGGCCGTAGTAGTTGCTCGAAACCGGAGTAATGAAGGGCTGAACCTGCCATGAGTGGATAGTCGGGTGTGATCTCTGTTGGGGCGTAAAGCAGAAACTCCGCGTAGCGGGGGTCGAGACCATCAGGAGGTAGGAGCCGGAAGCTCCGAGGGCCGGTCTGGGCGCTTAGATACCGCAGGCGACACATCAACGGAACCAAGCTCGCTGACGTTGTTTGTCAGTAGGCAGGAACCGCCGTATACGGAACCGTATGTACGGTGGTGTGAGAGGACGGCGGGGGCAACCCCGCCTCCTACTCGATCCGGCAGGAAACACCAGGCAATAAAAAAGCCGACCCAAAAAATGGGTCGGCTTGATAACAATCCCGAGGGATTATTACTTGCGGCTAGCTTTGTCCAGCATGCGCAGAGCACGCTCGTTAGCTTCGTCAGCAGTCTGTTGTGCTTTTTGAGCAGCAGCCAGAGCTTCATCAGCTTTACGGTAAGCTTCGTCTGCACGAGCCTGGGAGCGAGCAGCTGCGTCTTCAGTAGCGGTCAGACGTGCTTCGGTTTCTTTCGATGCGCTGCTGCAACCGGTAGCCAGAACTGCGGCCAGAGCCAGAGCAGAGAATTTCAGAACGTTGTTCATCGTGTTCCCCTTCAAGGACTTTCTATTAAGTTAGCTGTCTCCTCAGAGTGAGGAAATAGCCGGCGTACATACTACTCATTACTACTCGTAAGTAAACTGACGTAAAGCAAGAAGCAAAAAAAATTGTAGGCGTTGATTCTTTTTCGAGCAACTTTTAACTGCATTGTTTAAAAAATATCCAGCTGCGAGGCCCGAGATGAGCGAGCCGCCCAAAAAAAGTTCCGCGCACTCACGGGGTTTTTTTTCAGTCTTGGCTAAAGTCTGGCTAAATGAGTTCGTCCATACTTCTGTTCGAATTTTGCGCAGTGGCTCTCATAATCTTTATCCATCTAGAGGTGACTTTAAGAGGGCGGATTCGTCTTATGTCTCAATATCCGGCAATGTTCAGGCTTGCGACCCGTAAAGACCGTCGGTCGAGCCGTCCCTGCGTACCCGGAGCAGCACCCGCTGGCTGAGCATGATGACGAGCGCACCTTGAGCATTTTCGCCAATGGTGCCTACTATTTGATACGTGCTCGGTTGCGCGAGATCGGTGCTGTTCTTCTCGGTGTCCATTGGCACGGGGTGGCGTAGATGTTCCTTCGCCGGAAAAACATCGGTAAGGTAGGGGTCAGAATTCAAGACCCGCGAGGAGTAGTGATGAGCGAGGCGTTGTCCATCCACCATGACCAGGCTGGTCATCAGTTCGAGACCAATGTGGACGGTCATCGTGCCTACCTGACCTATATGGATCTGGGAAAACAGACCCTGGATATCTATCGCACCTTCGTGCCCAACGCTCTACGGGGACGCGGCATCGCTGCGGCATTGACCGAGAAGGCGTTGGAGTACGCTGATGAAATGGGTTACACCGTCATCCCATCGTGCTCCTACGTTGAGCGCTACATGGAGCGTCACCAGCGGCACGCCGCCAAGCTGTGACCAAAACGAACGCATAAAAAAACGCCAGGTTTAAGCCTGGCGTTTTTGTGTGCGCTATAACGGTGATCAGGTGCGATCGCGTTTGGGCAGCACGTCCTTGAGCTTGGCATGCATGCTGCGCAAGGTGTTTTCGGTGGCGGACCAATCGATGCAGGCGTCGGTGATCGACACGCCGTATTGCAGGTCGGCGAGGTCTTTCGGGATGGCCTGGCAGCCCCAGTTCAGGTGGCTCTCGACCATCAGGCCGATGATCGACTGATTGCCTTCGAGAATCTGGTTGGCGACGTTCTCCATCACCAGCGGTTGCAGAGCCGGGTCCTTGTTGGAGTTGGCGTGGCTGCAATCGACCATGATGTTCGGCTTGATCTTCGCCTTGTTCAGCGCTTGCTCGCAGAGCGCGACGCTGACCGAATCATAGTTCGGCTTGCCGTTGCCACCGCGCAGCACTACGTGGCCGTAGGCGTTGCCCTTGGTGGTGACGATCGACACGCCACCTTCCTGGTTGATGCCCAGGAAGCGGTGCGGGCTGGAAACCGATTGCAGGGCGTTGATCGCCACGGTCAGGCCGCCGTCGGTGCCGTTCTTGAAGCCGACGGCCGAGGACAGGCCGGAAGCCATTTCGCGGTGAGTCTGGGATTCAGTGGTACGCGCGCCGATGGCCGACCAGCTGATCAGGTCCTGCAGATACTGCGGGGAGATCGGGTCGAGGGCTTCGGTTGCGGTCGGCAGGCCCATTTCGGCCAGATCCAGCAGCAACTGACGGCCGATGTGCAAACCGTCCTGAATCTTGAACGAGTCGTCCAGGTACGGGTCGTTGATCAAGCCTTTCCAGCCGACGGTGGTGCGCGGCTTCTCGAAATACACACGCATGACCAGATACAGGGTATCGGACACTTCCGCGGCGAGCGTCTTCAGGCGCTCGGCGTATTCGTGGGCAGCCTTGATGTCGTGGATCGAGCAAGGCCCGATGACGACGAACAGGCGGTGGTCGGTGCCATCCAGGATATTGCGAATGACTTCGCGGCCCTTGGTGACGGTGCGCAGGGCGGCGTCGCTCAGGGGGATGTCACGCTTGAGCTGATCAGGAGTGATCAGCGTCTCGTTGGAGGCGACGTTTAGGTCGTTGATCGGTAAATCAGCCATCGTTTACTCGTCAGGTCACGGGTGCCGGCCGCCAGCGAACCCGCGCGGCGGAGCACAGCAAATTAAGCGCGTCGGGGACCCGAACCTTAGCGCGTTAGGCGCCTGCTCGACAATGGGCACACGCCTGTTTAATCCAGCACAGCCTGTGCAAATGCCTTGCGCACGGTGTCGTGAGAGAACTCGTCGGCATGCGCCTGGACCCATTCGAGGGCCAGCGCCTGAATACCCTGCAAGTCGTCGTGCGCGTCATGCAGGCGGCAATAGCGTTCGATCTGGCACACTTGCTCGCCCATGCGGGCACTGAACAGCATCTGCTCGTCGACAAAAGCGATGCCCACCAGGTAGCCGCGTTTGCGCCGCAGGCACCAGGCCACATAGCCCAGATAGCGCAAATCGGGGTTAAGGCTCGGCATGCGCACTTCGAGCGCCGTGCCATGGCGCCAGGCCCGGTGATAATTGCAAGCCATGCCCCCGAGGCTGATAGTGTGCAAGCGCTGTCGCGAGATGCACTCATGCGTGAGCAACGTTAATTCGACGGGCACATCGTCAGGATGAGGAATAAAACGTCCCATGAACACGGACTCCCTGTGTCGGCCATCTGACATTGTTTCCCCCAGTATAGTGGTCGAATTGGAACTGACCGATTTCGATGCCGACCAACGGCTGCTGGCAATGCGTGGCGTTTCCCTGGTGATTTTCACCAGTGTCGGCTGCGCCAGTTGCCGATTTGCCCGTGAGCAATTGCCAAGGCTCGATCTGACAGTCGATCGACTGTGCTGGATCGATGCCGGGAACAATGGCGGGGTGGTCGAGCGTTATCAGGTTTTTCATTTGCCGGCGCTGTTTGTCATACGCGACGGTGAGTTCTTCGGGGCATTAAAATCGCGCCTGACCAGTACCGAACTCAATGAAGCGGTCGGTCGGGCGCTGATAAAAACAGCAGAGGAGTTGCCATGATGGGGGCAGTGACCAGGCCGACAATCGGTGTGATCGGGACCGGCGCAATCGGCGGGTTCTACGGGATGATGCTGGCGCGTGCCGGCTTCGATGTGCACTTCTTGCTGCGCAGTGAATTTTCAGCGGTGGCCGAGCGCGGGTTGCGACTCGACAGCGCGGCGCATGGCGCGCTGACGTTGAACCCGGTTCAGGCCTATTCATCGGCGGAAGATATGCCCGCCTGCGACTGGTTGCTGGTCGGTGCCAAAACCACCAGTAATGCCGACCTGGCCCCCGCCATCATTCAGGCGGCGGCTCCGAACGCCAAAGTGCTGGTATTGCAGAATGGGCTGGACGTCGAAGACAGCCTGCGCGAGTTGCTTCCTGACGCTTTGCACCTGCTCGGCGGGCTGTGTTTTATCTGTGTCCATCGCACCGGCCCAGGGGAAATTACCCATCAGGCACTCGGCGCCGTCAACATCGGCTACCACAGTGGTCCCGCGGCTGATGAAGCGGCGCGCATGGCGATTGTAGAAGAGGGTGCGGGGCTGTTCCGCAGCGCCGGCATCGATTCCCAGGCCATGCCGAACCTGCACCAGGCACGTTGGCAAAAACTGGTCTGGAATGTTCCGTACAACGGTCTGTCGGTTCTGTTGGGGGCCAGCACCACGCCATTGATGGCCGACGCAGACAGCCGGGAACTGATCAAGGCATTGATGGCCGAAGTGGTGCAGGGCGCAATCGCCTGTGGTCACGACGTACCGGCCGGTTACGCCGACCATCTGTTCATGGTGACCGAAAAAATGCCGGACTATTGGCCGAGCATGTACCACGATTTCCTGCACAAGCGACCGCTGGAACTGGCCGCGATTTACGCGCGTCCCCTGGCTGCGGCCAAAGCGGCAGGGTGCGAATTGCCGTTGATCGAATCCTTGTATCGCAGTTTGAGTTTTATCGATCGACGCAATACCTGAGTCGATCAATCAGGGGGGAAGGGCATGGCCAAGACTATCGACGACAAACTGGTGCTGGCGATTTCTTCGCGGGCACTGTTCGACCTGAGTGAAAGCCACAAGGTGTATCTGTCGAGCGGCGTCGAGGCTTACCGGCAATACCAGATCGAGCACGAGGACGAAATCCTCGAACCCGGTGATGCCTTCCCGCTGGTGCAGAAACTCCTCAACCTCAATACCCTGCTCGGCCGCGCCCGGGTCGAGGTGATCCTGGTGTCGCGCAACAGCGCCGACACCGGGTTGCGGGTGTTTAACTCGATTCATCACTACGGGTTGGCGATTTCCCGCGCGGCGTTTGTCGGCGGGCGCAGTCCTTATCCGTATCTCAAGGCCTTTGGCTGTGACCTGTTTCTGTCGACACATGCCGAAGACGTACGCAGCGCACTGGAGGCCGGTTTTGCCGCGGCGACCATTCTGTCGGGCGGTGCCAGCCGCGCGGCCAGCGATGAATTGCGGATTGCCTTCGACGGCGATGCGGTGCTGTTTTCCGACGAGTCGGAGCGGGTCTACCAGTCGGGTGGCCTGGAAGCGTTTCAGGCCAGCGAGCGTGAAGCCGCCCGAGAGCCGTTGCGCGGAGGGCCGTTCAAAGGCTTTCTGGCGGCTCTCAATCTGTTGCAGCGTGAGTTTCCCGACGACGACTGCCCGATCCGCACGGCGTTGGTCACGGCGCGTTCGGCGCCGGCCCATGAGCGCGTGATTCGTACATTGCGCGAATGGGACATTCGCCTGGACGAATCACTGTTTCTCGGTGGCCTGACCAAATCGGCGTTTCTTGAAGCGTTCGCCGCCGATGTGTTTTTCGACGATCAGGCCGGTCATTGCGAATTGGCCCGCGAAGTCGTCGCCACCGGTCACGTACCGCACGGCATAAGCAACGAGCAAAAGGTTTAAGCCCACCGTTCAACGCGTTACGCAGAGCGTCGTACTCGCCAAGGCACTGCTAAGCTGAATCAAATCTCCGCCATGTTGGCTTGCGAGGAGATCCTAATGATTCAGTCGATGCTGTATGCCACTGACCTTGGCCTATATGCACCGTTGGTGATGCAACATGCCTTGGCTCTGGCGCGGACATTCAATGCCGACTTGTATGTGGTCCACGCGGTTGAGCCCATGGGGCTGTTTGCCGAATCGGTGCTTCAAAGTTATCTCGATGAACAGGCCTTGAACGAATTTCACAGTCAGGGCCTGAGTACTGTCATTGCCAATATCGAGCAGCGGGTGCTCGACAGTTTTCGCGAAGAGCTGGGGGATGAAGGGGAGCAGGACCTGGCGCGAATCCGCGCGGTGCGCGTCCTTCAGGGGGATCCGTCGCAGGTGATTCTCGACCAGGCGCAGAAACTCTCTGTGGATTTGCTGATCGTAGGTAGTCATAGCCATGGTGCCGGCGCGGAAACGCCCTTGGGCAGGACTGCCGCGCGCGTGTTGCAGCTGTCGCGGGTGCCGGTCTATCTGGTGCCGCTGGTAGAGCGTCGCCGCCAGGAAGATCGCTAGAACACAAATAGTGGCAATTTGACAAAAAAGTTCTAGATTTATTCTTCAAGCCATTAATATAGTTATATACCGTCGCTGATGCCCGTGGCGTCTACCTGCTTTGAGGGATTCATATGAAGCTTCAACAACTGCGCTACATCTGGGAAGTGGCGCACCACGACCTCAACGTTTCCGCTACTGCCCAAAGCCTTTACACCTCGCAACCGGGTATCAGTAAACAGATCCGCCTGCTGGAAGACGAATTGGGCGTCGAGGTGTTCGCCCGCAGCGGCAAGCACCTGACCCGTGTCACCCCGGCCGGCGAACGCATCATCACCACCGCCGGCGAAATCCTGCGCAAGGTTGAAAGCATCAAGCAGATCGCCCAGGAATTCTCCAACGAGAAGAAGGGCACCCTGTCGATCGCCACCACCCACACCCAGGCACGTTATGCGTTGCCTCCGGTGATCAGCACCTTCATCAAGCAATACCCGGACGTTGCCCTGCACATGCACCAGGGTTCGCCGATGCAGATCGCTGAAATGGCCGCTGACGGCACCGTGGATTTCGCCATTGCCACCGAAGCGCTGGAGTTGTTCGGCGACCTGGTGATGATGCCGTGCTACCGCTGGAACCGCTGTGTCGTCGTGCCACAAGGTCATCCATTGACCAAGCTGTCGAAGCTGACCCTCGAGGCCCTGGCCGAATACCCGATCGTGACGTACGTGTTCGGTTTCACCGGCCGTTCGAAGCTCGACGAAGCGTTCAGCCATCGTGGCCTGACGCCGAAAGTGGTGTTTACCGCCGCCGACGCCGACGTGATCAAGACTTACGTTCGTTTGGGACTGGGCGTGGGCATCGTGGCGAAAATGGCGGTCGATGCCAAACTCGACAGCGATCTGGTCATGCTCGACGCGAGCGATTTGTTCGAATCCAGCATCACCAAGATCGGTTTCCGTCGCGGCACCTTCCTGCGTGGTTTCATGTGCGACTTCATCGAGAAGTTCGCCCCGCACCTGACCCGCGAAGTGATGGCCAAAGCCATTCAGTGTCACAACAAACAGGAACTGGAAGAACTGTTCGACGGCGTCGAACTGCCGGTCCATTAATCTCCCTTTCTATACCACCTCGGTGACAGAAAACTGTTGCCGAGCACCCGCCACCAGAATCTCCACTTCATCCCCTTCGAACTTGCCCAGCAGGCTTTTGCCCAGCGGCGAGCGTGGGGTGATGACGGTGATCAGTTGTCCCACCAGATCGACCTTCAGGCCGGCTGCATCGGGGGCCAGAAACAGCCATTGCTCACGACCCTTCTCGTCTTCCAGGCCGAGCAGTGCGCCGACTTCGATGCCACGCTGATCGTCATAAGGGCGCAAGGCCAGGTTCTGGCACAACGTCAGTGACTGGCGGATTTCCTCGACCCGTTTGGCCTGGCCGGCTGCCAGATAGGACGCCTCCAGCCCCAGGGTGTCGTATTTGTTTTCGGCGATGTTTTCTTCGTGTGTCGCGGTTTCGTAGGCGGTTTGCGCGGCACGCTCGGCGATGTCGAGATCGATCCGCAGCTTGTCGAGAATCAATTGGTGGACGGTCTGTTTGTTCATGATCAGTCGCAGAATTGCAGGACATTGGCGCGGCTTTTTTCGCTCGGCGCGGTATGGTCCTGCTGCAACCAGAACTGGCATTTCGGATTGGACAGATTGCGGCTGCTGCTACGGGCCTGATCCATGCGCGCTTGCTGCTCGTCCTTGCGCAGGTTCTCTTCGTATTGTTCGAACAACGGGCTCTGCGGTGGAATATCCGGTCTCGGCTGTTCGACCACCGGCGGCTTGGCCAGTTGCTCCACCGCGGCGGCGACCGGTGCCAGTTGTTCTTTGAAAAACACCGCCGAGACAAGCCAGCAGGTCAGCGCGATGGCGACAAATCCCAGCCACAAACCGAGAGCAACGCTGCCGGTCAATTGCAGGGCGCTGAGCTGGATCGGCAACGGGCGGCGCGGATTGGGACGGTAGGGCATGACTGCCTCCTGGCGGATGGTCGCGGGCGAGTGGCGATTGTCGCACGAAGATTAATCGCCGTCGGCTCTTCTGCACGAGGTAATTTATGCGGACAATCGGTGCCTTTGCCAACGGGAACCTGGAATGCCTGAACTGCCTCAAGCGAAAAACCGCCGGCGCTGGGATATTTTTTGCACCGTGGTCGACAACTTCGGCGACATCGGCGTGACCTGGCGCCTGGCTCGCCAACTGGTGGCCGACCATGGGCTGGAAGTGCGCTTGTGGGTCGATGACCTGCGCGCCTTCGAACGTCTGTGTCCCGAGATCGATACCCATGTCGCGCAGCAATGGCAGGCCGGTGTCGAAGTGCGCCAATGGTCGACCGAGTGGTTGGCCACCGACGCGGCGGACGTGGTTATCGCCGCATTCGCTTGCCAGTTGCCGAGCGCCTACATGGACGCCATGGCCGCGCGGGTAAAGCCGCCGCTGTGGATGAACCTCGATTACCTGAGCGCCGAGGACTGGGTGATCGGCTGCCACGGTTTGCCGTCGGTCAAATACAAAACGGTGCAGAAGTACTTCTTCTTCCCCGGATTCCAGCCGGGCACCGGAGGTTTGTTGCGTGAGAGCGGATTGCTGGAGCGACGTCGGCAGTTTCAGCAAAGTCCCGAGGCTCAGCGAACATTCCTTCAAGGGTTGGGCATTGATCCTGCGCCGAATGCGCAATTGATCTCGCTGTTTGCCTATGAGAATGCTGGCTTGTCGAGTTGGCTGGATGTGCTGGCCGCCGATTCGACGCCCACGCATTTGCTGGTGCCCGAAGGGCGGATTCTCGGCGATGTCGAACGCTGGCTCGGCGTTGAAGGATTGATCGCGGGGGCGCTGCATGTCCGTGACGGATTGACCGTCCAGGTGCTGCCGTTCGTCCGACAGGATCAATACGATCACCTGCTCTGGTGCTGCGATTTCAACGCGGTGCGCGGTGAAGACTCCTTCGTTCGCGCCCAATGGGCGGGCCGGCCGATGCTCTGGCACATCTATCAGCAGGAGGAAGACATCCACCTGGACAAGCTCGATGCGTTCCTCGCTCTGTACACAAAAGGCCTGTCCGAGCCTGCCAGCCAGGCGATCAACGGTCTTTGGCACGCCTGGAATGCCGGTCATGATATGTCCGACCACTGGCGCAAGGCCTGCAAACACTGGCCAGAGCTGCAAAAACACGCCGAGGCGTGGTGTCTGGAACAAGCCTTGCAGGCCGATCTTGCCGCGGCGCTGGTACAGTTTTATGTAAATTGGATATGATACGCGGCCTAGATTTTTGTAAATCCCATCCAAATTCGGATATTCGCAATGAAAACTGGTAAAGAACTGAAACCCGGTACCGTGATCCGTCTCGAAAACGATCCTTGGCTGGTTCAGAAAGCTGAATTCACCAAATCCGGTCGTAACAGCGCGATCATGAAGACCAAGCTGAAAAACCTGCTGACCGGTTACAAGACCGAGATCGTTTACAGCGCTGACGACAAACTGGACGACGTAATCCTCGACCGCAAAGAAGCGACCCTGTCCTTCATCAGCGGCGACACCTACACGTTCATGGACACCACTGACTACACCATGTACGAGCTGAACGCTGAAGACATCGAAGCCGTTCTGCCTTTCGTTGAAGAAGGCATGACCGATGTTTGCGAAGCGATCTTCTTCGAAGAGCGTCTGGTTTCCGTAGAACTGCCGACCACTATCGTGCGTCAGGTTGACTACACCGAAGGTTCCGCTCGCGGCGACACTTCCGGCAAGGTAATGAAGCCTGCCAAACTGAAGAACGGTACCGAGCTGTCGGTTGCTGACTTCATCGAAATCGGCGACATGATCGAGATCGATACCCGCGAAGGCGGTTCCTACAAAGGCCGTGCTAAATAAGCACTGCTTGAGGAATGAAAAAGCCCGACCATTGAGTCGGGCTTTTTTGTGCCTGCCATTTCAGCTTCACCGATGAACCCTTGTGGGAGCGAGCCTGCTCGCGAAAGCGGTGTGTCAGGCGACATCAATGCTCGCAGTCCTACCGCATTCGCGAGCAGGCTCGCTCCCACAGGATTTTCACTTCAGGTGTTCTTTGAGCTCTTGCGACGCTTGCAACATCGCCGAACGCACCGCAGGCACCTGGCTCACCACGTTGAGCAAACCGTAGTCGTGGATCATGCCGTTGTAGCGAACCGACGTCACCGGCACCCCGGCTTCATCAAGCTTGCGAGCATAAGCTTCACCCTCATCGCGCAGAACGTCGGCGCCCGCCGTTTGCACCAGTGCAGGTGGCAAGCCCTTCAGCTGTGCGGTGGTTGCCCGCAGCGGCGAGGCGTAGATCTCGTTACGCTGGTTGGCGTCGGTGGTGTAGTTGTCCCAGAACCACTTCATCATGTTTTTGGTGAGGAAGTGTCCCTCGGCAAACTGGTTGTAAGACGCAGTGTCGAAGTTGGCGTCCGTCACCGGCCACAGCAGCACCTGGAACTTGATCGCCGGCGTGCCCTTGTCCTTGGCCATCAGCGCAACCACTGCCGCCATGTTGCCACCGACGCTGTTGCCGGCCACGGCCAGGCGCTTGCTGTCGACGTTGATCTCTTTACCGTGCTCGGCCACCCATTTCGTCGCGGCGTAAGCCTGGTTGATCGCTACCGGGTAATGCGCTTCCGGTGACGGGGTGTAATTGACGAACACAGCCACCGCCCCCGAACCCGCTACCAGATCCCGCATCAATCGTTCGTGGGTCGGGAAGTCGCCTAGCACCCAGCCACCACCGTGGAAGTACATGAACACGGGCAGCTCGCCCTTGACCCCGGCCGGCCGGACGATGGTCAGGCGCAGCGATTGGCCATCGACTTGAATGGTCTTCTCGCTGACATCCGCTTTGGGCAGTGTCAATTTCACCGAGGCTTGCGCGCCCGTCAGCACGGCGCGGGCTTCTTTCGGTGTGAGTTGCTCCATCGGTTTGCCGGTGCCGGCATTCAGCACGTCGAGGAAGGCCTGGGTGTTGTGTTCAACACCGTCGCCTGCGAACGCGTTACCGATGGACAGGGCGAGAAGGGTGCCGGTCAAGACTTTGCTGAAAGTGTTCATGTTCGTTTCCTGTACGGGCCTTGGGCTCAGCGGTTAGACGGTGACGTGCAGGCGCACATCGACGTTGCCACGGGTGGCGTTGGAGTACGGGCAGACCTGGTGGGCAGCGTCGACCAGGGATTGCGCGTCGGCTTGCTCCAGACCCGGCAGGCTGATGTGCAGGTCGATGTCCAGACCGAAACCGCCAGGGATTTGGCCGATGCCGACATGGGCGGTGATCGAGGCGTCGTTCGGGATGGTGCGTTTGGTCTGGCTGGCAACGAACTTCAGGGCGCCGATGAAGCAGGCGGAGTAGCCGGCTGCGAACAATTGCTCAGGATTGGTCGCTGCGCCGCCCGCACCACCGAGTTCTTTCGGGGTAGCGAGTTTGACGTCGAGGATGTTGTCGCTGGAAACAGCACGACCATCACGGCCACCGGTGGAAGTTGCGATTGCGGTGTAGAGAGTTTGCATGGTGTGAGCCTCATTCGGGTTTGATTGTATTGCGCTAAATGTTTGTGCGCTAAGTAAGTGCGAGGTGAATGTATCGCGCGAGTATTTAGCGCGCAATATAAATTTTTGAAAAAGATTTGGCCGGGATGTGGGCGGACGATGTGAAGGGCCGAGCTAGAGCGGTTTCGGTGAGATTTTCAGGGGTGAAAATTTTTGGAGGAGGCGAATAAGGTCGACAGTACACTGCAAAACGAATGTGGGAGCGGGCTTGCTCGCGAATGCGGTGTGTCAGTCAACATCAATGCTGAATGTCACACCGCATTCGCGAGCAAGCCCGCTCCCACAGGGGATCTACTTTGGCTGGGGGATCAGAGGCTTTCCTGCAGATTGCCGCGCAGCACTTGCAGCTCCGCTTGCAGTTTGTTCAGTCGTTCCACGGTCATTCCGCTGGCGCCGAGGATGCACTGCGGAATGCTCCGTGCCTGTTCCCGCAAGGCGCGACCCTGTTCGGTGAGTTCGACGATCACCACGCGTTCGTCTTCGCGGCTGCGGGTGCGGCTGAGCAGCCCTTCGACCTCCAGGCGCTTGAGCAACGGCGTCAGCGAGCCGGGATCGGTCAGCAGTCGCGTGCTGATTTCACCCACGGTCAAACCATCGCGTTCCCACAGCACCATCATCGCCAGGTATTGCGGATAGGTCAGGCCCAGCGCTTGCAACAGCGGTTTATAGACCTTGGTCATCAGCAGCGAAGTCGAGTGCAGGGCGAAACAGGCCTGATTATCCAGCAGCAGTTGTTCGCAGGTATCCGGGGTGTCGCGTTCGGTGGTCATCTCAAAAGCCTTGATCGGTAATCTTCATGAATCTAGCGGGCGAATCTTTAATGCGCCATATAATTTTCGACTAGTGGCGATCCAGCGTGTTCTGCAGTGCCAGGTCCCACGGCGGGATGGGGCTGAAGCGAGTCTTGAGGTATTCCAGCAACAACCGGCTGCGCGAGTTGGGCTGTTGCGCCAGTCGCAAGGCATAGATGCCGGCACTCTCCGGTTTCGGCAGCCCGTTATCGCAGAACAGCGGCAGCAGTTCACCGCGCAGCAGGTATTCGCTGGCCAGCCAGGTCGGCAGGTGGGCGATGCCCAGTCCGGCCAGGGCGCCACAGAGCAACGCCTCGGCATTGTTGGCGCTCATGCGGATCCGCGCCGGGCGGTGCAAATGCAGGTGCCCATCGCGTTCGAAGCGCCAGGCGAAGGGCGGGGCCAGGCCATCCCAATCGAGGCCATCGTGATCGACTAACTGTGCCGGCTCGGTCGGCACGCCGCGGCGTTGTAAATAGTCCGGGCTGGCGCAGGCAACGCGCACCAAGCTCGCCAGTGGCGTGGCCACCAGCCGGGTGTCGGCCATCTGCCCGGCGCGCAGCACCAGATCGACCTTGCCCAGGTTCAAGCCCTGCATGTCGACGAAGCTGTCGATCAGGTGCAATTGAACGTCGAGGCCGGGGTACAGCATCAGGAAGTCGGCAATCACCGGTGCCAGATGCCGTCGCCCGAATGCCGCGGGCGCATCGATCCTGATCAAGCCTTCCGGCGCGCTGCTCAGGGACACCGCCTCGGCCCGTGCCAGCCGAAGCTCGGCGACGATTCGTCGGGCGCGCTCGGCAAAGGCCAGGCCCGCCGGGGTTGGCATCACGGCGTGAGTGCTGCGGGTGAACAACTGGCTGCCGACGGCCTTTTCCAGGCTATCGATGCGCCGCGCCACGGCCGATGGGGTCAGGGGATGGCGGCGGGAGGCCGCGGAGAAGCTTCCGGATTCCAGTACATCAAGAAACAGCCCAAGCTGTTCGGTCAATTGATTAGGGTTCATGGTGATCACGGCTGTGCGAGATTGGCACAGCCATTGTGCGCTGCTGTGCGTTTCCGCGCCATCGCGGACTGCGTAGCATGAACACCCTGACAAATGAGGAATTCCCTGTGATCGAGTTTGTGATGTATCTGGTGTTTGGCGCGGCCCTCGGCACCTTCGGCGGGTTGTTCGGGATCGGCGGCGGTTTGATCGCGATCCCGTTGCTGGGCGTGCTGTTCGGGCTCGATCAACAGATCGCCCAAGGCACCGCGCTGGTGATGGTCGTACCCAACGTCATGCTGGCGCTGTGGCGCTATCACCAGCGCAATCGCATTGAATTGCGCCACGCGTTGCCCTTGGCGTCGATGGGGTTCTGTTTTGCCTGGATCGGTTCGATCTGGGCGGTCGGCATCGATGCACAAACCATGCGTATCGGCTTTGTCGCGTTCCTGGTGGCGCTGTCGGCCTACAACCTGCTCCGAATGTTCATCGCCAACACTCCGGCCTCGGCGCAGATGCATTACGGCTGGCCATGGCTGGGTGTACTCGGTGCGGCTTCCGGGGCCATGGGCGGCTTGTTTGGTGTAGGCGGGGCGGTGGTGGCGACGCCGGTGTTGACCAGCGTGTTCGGCACCAGCCAAGTGGTGGCCCAAGGGTTATCACTGGCGCTGGCATTACCCAGCACCGGCGTGACCCTGGTGACTTACGCAGTGCACCATCAGGTCGACTGGCTGATTGGCGTGCCGTTGGCCGTCGGCGGGTTGATGAGCATCAGTTGGGGCGTGAAAATCGCCCACGCAATGCCGGAGCGACTGCTGCGCGGGTTGTTCTGCGGATTTCTGGTGTGCTCCGCGGTGATGCTCGCGTTTAAAGTTTGAAGCCTTCGACGATGTGCTCGGCCAGGCACTCGGTGATCGGCGACGGATTGTGCAAGTTGCGAACGAGCATGATGCAGGCTTCCGGCAACTGCGGCAGGTCTTCGGCGTCGCCGAGAATGCGCATGTCCGGGGTGATCAGGCTTTCCAGTTGCGCGGTCACCGCCAGCCCGGCACTGACCACGGCCATCAACGCCGACAGGCTCGAACTGTTGTAGGCAATGCGGTAATCACGGCCCATCGCATCCAGCGCATTACACGCCCACAAGCGGCAGAAACAATCACTGTTGAACATCGCCAGAGGCAGCGGCGTCTGCTCATGGGCGCTGAAGCATTGTGCCTCGGCCCAGACGAAACGTTCCTTGCGCAACAACTGGCCAATCTCGGTGCCGGGCTCGCGGGTGACGATGGACAGGTCCAGATCCTGGCGTTGCAGCAATTGTTTAGATGATTCGCAATGAACCTCGATCTGGATCAGCGGATAGCTTTTGGCGAAGCGCGACAAAATCCCCGGCAGAAAACGCATCACGTAATCGTCCGGCGTACCGATGCGCACGGTGCCGACCATGTGCGGCTCACGCAGCGTGTTGAACACTTCGCTGTGGAGTTTGAGGATGCGCCGCGCATACCCCAGCAAAACCTGGCCTTCAGCGGTCAGTTTGACTTGTCGCCCATCGCGTTCGAACAGTTGGCGCTGCAACACGTCCTCTTCCAGGCGTTTCATCTGCATGCTCACCGCCGACTGCGTGCGGTTGACCAATTCGCCGGCGCGGGTAAAACCGCCCTGATCGGCGATGGCGACAAAGGTGCGCAGGACATCCGTATCGATACTGGGGAAAGCCGACATCCATCAATCTCCGAGATGGTTACCATCAGAAACATTCGTTGGATTGATCTTATCGCTGGGGCGAGACTTGAGCCATCCCCAACGGAGGACAACAAGATGAAAGGTCATAACGAGGTTGTAACGGAACAAAAATTCTCAACCCACGTGGTATCGGATCTGCTGCACAAGTTTAGTCGCTGGTACGAACTTCATCGCGAGCGCGAGCTGCTGGCGAGCCTGAGCGATGAAGCACTGAAGGACATCGGCATGAGTCGCGCCGACGTCGAACATGAATCGGTCAGGCCGTTCTGGGATGATCCGATGCATAAATGATGAGGCCATTGCTACACAAACCCCTCTCTGGTGAGGTAGTTTGCGAGCAGACACGGAGGTATTCATGCCCGCGACGCTGTCCTTTTCCAACAAGCAAGCTCGACGTCTGGCACTGGCTGCCCAAGGGTTCAATGGGCGCCAGCCGCCAGCGGCGATCAAACCGGTTCAGCTCAACCGACTGATCGAGCGGCTGGGCATTCTGCAGATCGATTCGGTCAATGCGTTGGTGCGTTCGCACTACCTTCCCTTGTTTTCCCGCCTCGGCAATTACTCATCCGACTTGCTCGATCAGGCTGCCTGGAGTCAGGGCCGACGTCGCACGTTGTTTGAATATTGGGGGCACGAAGCCTCGTTGTTGCCATTATCGATGTATCCCCTGATGCGTTGGCGCATGCAGCGCGCTACGCGTGGCGAAGATATTTATCAGCAACTGGCGCGTTTCGGGCGTGAACAACAGGACACGATCCGCCGGGTGCTGGCGTCGGTCGAAGAACTCGGCGCCCTGGGTGCCGGAAGCCTGTCGACCCGTGAGGAACGGGCCGGGCCGTGGTGGGACTGGAGCGCGGAAAAACATGCGCTGGAATGGTTGTTTGCCGCCGGTGAAGTGACGGTGGCGGGGCGTCGTGGGTTTGAACGACTTTATGATTTGCCGGAGCGGGTGATTCCTTCAGCCATTTTGCAGCAGCCGGAGCTCAGTGAGGCCGAGGCTCAGCGCGGATTGTTATTGCACGCGGTGACGGCGTTGGGTGTCGGCACGGAAAAGGACCTGCGGGACTATTTTCGCTTGAACCCGGCAGACAGTCGGCCGCGTCTGGCGGAACTGGTCGAGGCCGGTGAGTTGCTGAGCTGCGAAGTGCACGGCTGGCGGCAACCGGCGTATTGCCTGCCCGAGCCGAAAGTGCCGCGCAAGGTCGAGGCTAGTGCATTGCTTTCACCCTTTGATTCGCTGATCTGGGAACGCAGCCGCACCGAGCGGTTGTTTGATTTCCGCTATCGGCTGGAGATTTACACGCCGCAGGACAAGCGGGTTTACGGGTATTACGTGTTGCCGTTTTTGCACAACGAACGGATTGCCGCGCGGGTGGATCTGCGGGCGGAGCGGGCGTTGGGACGGTTGGCGGTGCACGCGGTACACGAGGAAGAGCCAGGACTGGATGATGAGGGGATGCAGGCGTTGGCGGTCAATTTGCGGCGGATGGCGGACTGGTTGGGGCTTGAGCGGGTGCAGTTGAATTGTCAGCGGGTGAGTGCTGCTCGGTTGCGGGTGGCATTGGCACAGATTGGTGGTGATTGAATCGACGCCTTCGCGAGCAAGTCGAATCGTCGCACCGCCGCTCCCACATTAGACCGAGATCAAATGTGGGAGCGGGCTTGCTCGCGAAGGGTTTGATGCGGTCTAGCGCCGAACTTGCTTCAATGTCTCAGCAATCAAAAACGCCAATTCCAGCGACTGATCAGCATTCATCCGCGGATCACAATGGGTGTGATACCGGTCCGACAGCCCATCCTCGGTAATCGGCCGCGCCCCACCAATGCATTCGGTCACGTTCTGCCCGGTCATCTCGATATGGATGCCGCCGGCGTAACTGCCTTCCGCCTGGTGAACCTGGAAGAACTGCTTCACCTCGCCGAGGATCTGCGCGAAGTCGCGGGTCTTGTAGCCGCTGCTCGCCTTGATGGTGTTGCCGTGCATCGGGTCGGAACTCCACAGCACCTGCTTGCCTTCGCGCTGCACCGCGCGAATCAGCGCCGGCAAATGATCGCCGACCTTGTTCGCGCCCATCCGGGCGATCAGGTTCAGACGACCCGGATCGTTGTCCGGGTTCAGCACGTCGATCAGGCGAATCAGGTCTTCAGGGTTCATGCTCGGGCCGACTTTGACTCCGATCGGGTTATTCACCCCGCGCAGGAACTCGACGTGCGCGCCGTCGAGCTGACGGGTGCGGTCGCCGATCCAGAGCATGTGCGCAGAGCAATCGTAGTAATCGTTGGTCAGGCTGTCGCGCCGCACGAAAGCTTCTTCGTAATTGAGCAGCAGCGCTTCGTGGGCGGTGAAGAAACTGGTTTCGCGCAATTGCGGCGAAGTGTCCATGCCGCAGGCGCGCATGAACGCCAGGGTTTCATCGATACGGTCGGCCAGGTGGCTGTATTTTTCCGCCAGTGCCGAGTTGGCGATGAAGTCCAGGTTCCACTTGTGTACCTGATGCAGGTCGGCAAATCCGCCTTGGGCGAACGCGCGGAGCAGGTTCAGGGTGGCGGTGGACTGGTGGTAAGACTGAAGCAGGCGCTCCGGGTCCGGCACGCGGCTCTTCTCGTCGAAACCGATGCCATTGACGATGTCGCCACGGTAGGCGGGCAGGGTCACGCCGTCGATGGTTTCGTCGTTGGCTGAACGCGGCTTGGCGAACTGACCGGCCATGCGCCCGACCTTGACCACCGGGCAGCCGGCAGCGAAGGTCATGACGATCGCCATTTGCAGCAGGACTTTGAAGGTGTCGCGAATTTTCGCAGCGGAGAACTCGGCAAAGCTCTCGGCGCAATCGCCACCCTGCAACAGGAACGCGCGCCCCTGGGTCACTTCGGCAAACTGACGGCGCAACTCCCGGGCCTCACCGGCAAACACCAGCGGCGGATAACTGGCCAGGGTTTGCTCGACCTGCTGCAAATGCGCGGCGTCGGGGTATTGAGGTTGTTGCTGGATCGGCAGGGCGCGCCAGCTGTCAGGGCTCCAGGGTTGGCTCATCACGTTCTCTAGTGTTTTACGCTCGGACGGTCATGTTATCAGCAATTAGTGCGTGACCTGTTCCCGTCGCTTCGCGGACAATCGCGCCTTTGCCGCGCCCCCTCGCGGTTTTATTGCGCTGCTGTTTATCACAGGTCGGCGCGGCAGCAATCAGGAGACGAAATGACTGAGGAGCGCGTCGAGCATCTGCTCGCCGAGGTACAGGATGAGTTCGGCGTGATACGCGTGCTGGAAGTCGCCGACTACCGTTTTCTGGAGTTCGGCGATGCCATTGAGCAGAGCTGCGTTTTCACCGCTGATCCGAGCTGGCTCGAGTACGACTACACCCGGGCGATGCTGATCGGTGCGCTGTGCCACGAACAGCCGGAAAGCGCACTGTTTCTGGGGCTTGGCGCGGGCACGCTGACCCAGGCTTGCCTGAAGTTCCTGCCACTGGAAGATGTCGAAGCGATTGAATTGCGCCCGGATGTGCCGCGCCTGGCCATTGAATACCTGGGGCTGGACGATGATCCTCGGCTGTATATCCGGGTGGGTGATGCGCTGGAGTTGCTCGATACCGCTGAACCGGCGGACCTGATTTTCGTCGACCTTTACACCGATGTCGGTCCGGGTGTCGGGCATCTGGCGTGGAGCTTCCTGGAAAACTGTCAGAAGCGCTTGAATCCGGGTGGCTGGCTGGTGATCAACCAATGGGCCACCGATGATGGCAAGCCGTTGGGCGCGGCGTTGTTGCGCGGGCTCTATCACCGGCATTACTGGGAGCTGCCGGTGAAGGAGGGCAATGTGATTTTGATCGTGCCTTCGGAGCTGGATCAGGAGCTGGACATGGACGGACTTGTCGCTCGCGCTGAAGGGTTGGCGCCGCGGTTGGGGTATTCGTTGCAGTCGCTGATCAAGGCGATTCGCCCGGCGACATAAGTCGTTGTCTATTCGGGCCCCTTCGCGAGCAAGCCCGCTCCCACATTAGACTGCGATCAAATGTGGGAGCGGGGCTTGCTCGCGAAGGGACCATGAAAGCCAACACAGATCTCAAAGCCCTTTGAAGATGCCAGGCCGCTTCTCGACCATCGACCGCACACCCTCCTTGGCATCCTCACTTGCCAACAATTTCTTCACCAACGGCGGCAAGCCCTGCGCCGCGGCGGTTTCTCCTTCATAACGCGCCTGTCGCGCCGACATCAGCGTCGCCTGAACTCCCAACGGCGCCTGCCGGGCAATCCGTTCCGCCAATTCAATCGCCCGTGGCAGCAGATCCTCGCTGGCCATGACTTCCTGCACCAGGCCCAGATGCAACGCGTCATGTGCATCAAACTCATCGCCGGTCAGCAGCCAACGCATGGCATTGCCCCAGCCGGCGACCTGATGCAGACGTAATGTCGCGCCACCAAACGGGAAGATCCCGCGCTGCACTTCTTTCTGGGCAAAGCGGGTATTACTGGCGCACAGGTTGATGTCAGCGGCGAGCATCAACTCGATGCCGATGGTCAAGCAGTAGCCCTGCGCGGCCACAATCACCGGTTTGCTGACGCGGGGGCCGGCAAAAACCCCCCATGGATCGCAGCCGCCCGGCGGGGCCTGCCAGCCTTCGGCCAATGCCGCGCTGGCACTGACCAGGTCGAGCCCGGCGGTGAAATGCTCGCCATGGCCGAACACCACCGCGACCCGCGACTCGCTGTCGGCCTCGAATTCGCCGTAGGCCAGGCTCAGTTCGTTGAGCAGCTCAAGGTCGAAGGCGTTGCGCTTGGCCACCCGATCCAGGCCGATCATCAGGACATGGCCGTGTCGTTCGCGGGTGACACGACTGCAAGCGGGCTGATTCATGGAACAATTCCTCGGGCGGGAAGGGTATGTCAGACCGCAGGTCTGCCTGTTGACGATGAACCGTTTTAGCGCCATCACCAGCAGGGCCGGGCCTTTGAAAAATAGACCGTCTCAGGATTATCCGCAAAGCCTGTGACACAACGGTGTATCCGTCAGTTTTCCGACAAATAATGCTCCCTTTTTGGGCGAATTCCGGTATAGTGCGCGCCGGCCTTTAACCGGGCCGCGTTTAGGTAGCGCAATTCCCCGAAGTCAGCTTCGGCTGCACGTCCGCACAGCGGACTCTCCCTTGACGAATCTTTTTCATTCATTCGTTTTCGCAAATCCCCGCCGACAAAGCAGCCAGGGCGACTCTTGAGTCTTACACGGCATGCGCAGCTTTGGAGCATGGGTCTTTGCGGATGCACTTAGAGGCAGACCCATGACCCAGGAAACCGGCGGCTTCGCCGCTTTTAATCTTAATCCGAATATCCTTGCAGCCGTCATTGCGACTGGCTACGAAGAGCCTTCGGCTATTCAGCAGCAATCGATCCCGATCATCATGGCCGGCCACGACATGATTGGCCAAGCGCAAACCGGTACCGGTAAAACCGCCGCGTTCGCCCTGCCAATCCTGCATCGCATCGATCCTGCAAAGCGCGAACCGCAAGCCCTGATCCTGGCGCCAACCCGTGAGTTGGCGCTGCAAGTAGCAACCGCTTTCGAAACCTACGCCAAGCAAATGCCGGGCGTTACCGTTGTGGCCGTTTACGGCGGCGCCCCTATGGGTCCACAACTGAAAGCAATCCGTAATGGCGCACAGATCGTTGTCGCCACTCCGGGCCGTCTGTGCGACCACCTGCGTCGTGACGAAAAAGTCCTGGCTACCGTGAACCACCTGGTTCTCGACGAAGCGGACGAAATGCTCAAACTGGGTTTCATGGACGACCTCGAAGTTATCTTCAAGGCTCTGCCTGCAACCCGTCAGACCGTATTGTTCTCGGCCACACTGCCACAGTCGATCCGTGCCATTGCCGAACGCCATCTGCGCGATCCGCAACACGTGAAGATCCAGACCAAGACTCAGACCGTTACCGCGATCGAACAGGCTCACCTGTTGGTTCACGCTGACCAGAAGACCTCGGCTGTATTGAGCCTGCTGGAAGTGGAAGATTTCGACGCCCTGATCATGTTCGTGCGCACCAAGCAAGCGACCCTGGACCTGGCCAGTGCCCTGGAAGCCAAAGGCTACAAAGCCGCTGCGCTGAACGGTGACATTGCTCAGAACCAGCGTGAGCGCGTGATCGAATCCCTCAAGGATGGCCGTCTGGACATCGTTGTGGCGACCGACGTTGCTGCTCGTGGCCTGGACGTTCCGCGCATCACTCACGTGTTCAACGTTGACATGCCGTACGACCCAGAATCCTACGTTCACCGTATCGGCCGTACCGGCCGTGCTGGTCGCGAAGGTCGTGCACTGCTGCTGGTGACTCCGCGTGAGCGCCGCATGCTGCAAGTGATCGAGCGTGTAACCGGTCAAAAGGTTGCCGAAGTTCGCCTGCCGGACGCCCAGGCCGTTCTCGATGCCCGCATCAAGAAACTGACCAACAGCCTGTCGCCGCTGGTGGCTGATGCCGAGTCGACTCACGGTGATCTGCTGGATCGTCTGACTGCCGACATCGGTTGCACTCCACGTGCACTGGCCGCTGCTCTGCTGCGCAAGGCAACCAACGCTCAGGCGTTGACCCTGGCTGCGATCGAGAAAGAACGTCCACTGGTGCCGAACAACGCACCGCGTGGCGATCGTCCAGAGCGTACCGGTGATCGTCCGGACCGTGGTGATCGTGAGCGTCGTGCTCCGGTTCCATTGGCTGAAGGTCGTGCTCGTTGCCGTACCGCGCTGGGTGCGCGTGACGGTATCGCTGCCAAGAACCTGCTGGGCGCTATCCTGAATGAAGGCGGTTTGGCTCGTGAAGCCATCGGCCGCATCCAGGTACGTGACAGCTTCAGCCTCGTCGAGCTGCCGGAAGATGGTCTGGAGAAGTTGCTGACCAAACTGAAGGACACTCGCGTTGCCGGTAAGCAGTTGAAGCTGCGTCGCTATCGCGAAGATTGATCCGCTCTTGAGCTGATTGATCGCCTATAAAAAATCCCCGACTGGCTCGGGGATTTTTTTTGCCTGATCGTTCCCACGCGGAGCGTGGGAACGATCGATGCAGGCTCAGCCGAAGCGGTAAATGTCCATCCCCAGCGCGCCCATGGTGAATCCCTGATGCGCAATGCTGAATTCACCTCCGGCGCTGCGAGCAAAGTACAACGGCAACAGATGCTCATCGCTAGGGTGATTACGCACGGCATTGGGCGCTTGCTGACGATAATCGTGCAGCGCCGCTTCATCGTCGGCCGCGAGTTTCTCGATCATCCAGTCGCAGAAGGATTTAGCCCACGGCTCGACGCTTTCCGGGCCCGCATGCCAATCCAGTTCACGCAGGTTGTGCGTGATGCTGCCAGAGCCGATCAATAGCACGCCATGCTCACGCAGGCTGGCCAAGGCATGGCCGACGCGGGTTTGCAGGGCAGGGCCGCCACGCGTGGGCAGCGAGACTTGCACAATGGGGATATCGGCTTGCGGATACATCAACGTCAAAGGCACCCAGACACCGTGATCGAACGGGCGTTTGGCATCGATGCGTGCTGGCAGATCGGCGGCCTTCAGTAACTCGACAACCTCTGCCGCCAACTGGGGATTACCGGGTGCCGGGTACTGAACGTCGAACAAAGCCTGCGGAAAGCCGCCGAAGTCGTGCCAGGTTTCCGGCTGGGGATTGCCGCTGACCAGCAGCTCATTGCTTTCCCAATGCGCAGATACGATCACGATGGCTTTTGGTTTCGGCAATTCGGCGGCCAATCGAGCGAGCGCCGGCCCGCTGGCCCCCGGTTCCAGTGCCAACATGGGCGAGCCATGGGATATGTACAGGCTGGGGAACATGTAAGAGCTCCTGAGGGGTAAGATGGCGTCATCTTCAGTCAGATCATTGATCTAAATCTAATATAAGTTTTAGGGTCTTTTGATCGAATTTTCGGGATTAATTATGCAGCCGGAGTTTTGGCACAAGCGGTGGACGACGAATCAGATCGGCTTTCACCTGCCGGAAGTGAATCCTTATCTGCAACGGTACTGGCCGCAGCTGGGCCTGGAAGAGGGATCGCGCGTACTGGTGCCTCTATGCGGGAAAAGCCTGGATCTGCTGTGGCTGGCGAAGTGCGGTCACGAGGTGTTGGGCGTCGAGCTGTCGGAGAAAGCGGTGGAAGACTTTTTCCACGAGCATCAATTTGATCCGGACGTCAGCGACCAAGGCCCCTTCACGGTCTATCGGGCGGGTTCGATCGAGATCTGGTGTGGTGATTTCTTCGCGTTGACTGCGGGCGATGTCGCCGACTGCAGCGCACTGTACGACCGCGCCGCGTTGATTGCCTTGCCACCGAAGATGCGTGAGCAGTACGCCGCGCACCTCACGCGGATTTTGCCGAAGGAGTCGCTGGGGTTGCTGATTACTCTGGACTACGACCAGGCGCAAATGGAAGGCCCGCCGTTTGCTGTGCTGGATGATGAAGTGCAGCGGTTGTTTGGTGGCTCGTGGGCGCTGAAGATTCTGGAGGATCAGGATGTGTTGAGTTCGAGCGGGAAATTCCTCGAGGCGGGAGTTACCCGGCTTGAAGAGCGGGTGTATCGGGTTTCCAGCCGGTAAGGTGTGTTGAGTTTGCTGGCCTCTTCGCCAGCAGGCTCGCTCCCACAGTAGATCTTCTGTGATTGCACAATTTGTGTTCACCAAAGACCCACTGTGGGAGCGAGCCTGCTCGCGAAGGGGCACTAAAGAGCACTGCATCAACCAAGCAAACAAAAAAGGCCCGCATCACTGCGGGCCTTTTTTGTTGCTGAACAATCAGCGCTGAAGACGATGCAGCGCGTTGATACGTTCTTCCAGCGGCGGGTGGCTCATGAACATCCGGGCGAACCCTTGCTTGATGCCACCGTTGATGCCAAAGGCGTTCAGGGTGTCCGGCATGTGTACCGGCAGGCCCTGTTCGGCGCGCAGGCGTTGCAGGGCGCCGATCATCGCGGCAGTACCGGCCAGGCGTGCACCGGCTTCGTCGGCACGGAATTCACGCTTGCGCGAGAACCACATGACGATGGAGCTGGCCAGAATGCCCAGCACCAGTTCGGCGAAGATGGTTGCCACGTAGTAGGCAATCCCCTGGCCTTCTTCGTTCTTGAAGATCACCTTGTCGACAAAGTTGCCGATGATCCGCGCGAAGAACATCACAAAGGTGTTCACCACGCCCTGAATCAGCGCCAGGGTGACCATGTCGCCATTGGCGACGTGGCCAATTTCGTGGGCCAGCACGGCTTTCACTTCATCAGGCGAGAAACGCTCCAGCAAGCCCTGGCTGACCGCGACCAGTGCGTCGTTCTTGTTCCAGCCTGTGGCGAACGCGTTCGCCTCGTAGGCCGGGAAAATCCCGACTTCAGGCATCTTGATCCCGGCTTCCCGGGACAGTTGCTCGACGGTTTGCAGCAGCCATTGCTCGTGACGGGTGCGTGGCTGGGTGATGATCTGGGTGCTGGTGCTCATCTTCGCCATCCATTTGGAGATGAACAGCGAGAACAGCGAACCGGCAAAACCAAAGACCGCACAGAAAATCAGCAGCTGATTGAGGTTCAGATCAACCCCGTTGGCCGCCATGAACCCGTTGAAGCCGAAAAGGCTCAGGGTGATGCTGGCAATCAGCACGACCGCCAGGTTAGTGGCCAAAAACAGCAGGATGCGCATCATGGTTGTAGAAATCTCCTCGTGCTAAAGATGTAGCTTACTGCGGGGTATATAAGGTGCTGCACCGGGCTATTCAACCGGGTGACTATTTCAAACTGTGTCCTACGGCAACAGTCTAGCCGCTTGCAGGCCTTTTCCGACGCGAGCATAGGAAATGTTTGACAGGCAAAGCGCGGCGCAGGCCCCGTGATTGTTAGACACGACCACCCAACAAGTGATCAGGCATGACTTGAAGCAAGGATGTGTGGCAGGACGCAGAGATGTGTTGCTGAATTAATCACCGTGCGACTTTCGCAAAAAGTCGCACGGTGACTGACCCTCTACTGACGGTAGGACTTGAGGAAGCTGCCGATCCGCCCGATGGCCATCTCCAGGTCATCCACGCGCGGCAGGGTCACCACGCGGAAGTGATCCGGCCAAGGCCAGTTGAAGGCTGTGCCCTGAACCACCAGCAGCTTCTCGGAGAGCAGCAGGTCGAGCACGAACTTCTCGTCGTTATGGATCGGGCAGACTTTCGGGTCGATCCGCGGGAACGCATACAGCGCGCCCATCGGCTTGACGCAGGTGACGCCCGGAATGTCGTTGAGCAGTTCCCAGGTGCGATTACGCTGTTCCAGCAAACGGCCCTGCGGCAGCACCAGGTCATTGATACTCTGATAGCCACCCAGCGCGGTCTGGATCGCGTGCTGGCTCGGCACGTTGGCACACAGGCGCATATTGGCCAGCATGTCGATGCCTTCGATGTAGCTCTGCGCGTGATGTTTCGGGCCGGAGATGGCGATCCAGCCGGAACGGAAACCGGCCACGCGATAGGACTTGGACAGACCGTTGAAGGTCAGGCACAACAGGTCCGGGGCCAGGGATGCGGTGCAAATGTGCACGGCGTCGTCGTACAGAATCTTGTCGTAGATCTCATCCGAGAACACCACCAGGTTGTGCTGGCGCGCCAGTTCGAGCATGCCCAGCAACACTTCCTTCGAATACACCGCACCGGTCGGGTTGTTCGGGTTGATGATCACCAGTGCCTTGGTGTTCGGAGTGATCTTGGCCTTGATGTCGGCCAGGTCCGGCCACCAGTTGGCTTGTTCGTCGCACAGGTAATGCACCGGGTTGCCGCCCGACAGGCTGACTGCGGCCGTCCACAGCGGATAGTCCGGGGCCGGCACCAGCACTTCGTCGCCGTTGTTGAGAAGGGCCTGCATCGACATCACGATCAGCTCGGAAACACCGTTGCCCAGGTAGATATCTTCGATGCCGACACCTTCAACCTGCTTCTGCTGGTAGTACTGCATCACAGCCTTGCGTGCGCTGAACAGGCCTTTGGAATCGCTATAGCCCTGGGCGGTCGGCAGATTGCGGATCACGTCCTGGAGGATTTCATCCGGCGCTTCGAAACCAAAAGGCGCCGGGTTGCCAATGTTCAGCTTGAGGATGCGATGACCTTCCTCTTCCAGGCGTTTGGCGTGCTTGAGCACTGGGCCGCGAATGTCGTAGCAGACGTTGGCGAGCTTGTTCGATTTGCTGACCTGCATGGCGATGTGATCCCGAAAATGAACGATCCAGGCGGTGTATGAACTACCGTACTGGGAATCCTGCGTATTCACACAGGCCTGACGCCTTGAGATGCAGCACCCATAAATCCGTTTGAATGCGCGTGGTCTGGCTGCCAGACTGGCGTTTGACGAGGCGCAATCATACGTGCCGCCCGATCCGTGGAAAAGGTACAGATCGGGCTTTTTCAGTTGCTGAGGTGTGATGATGGAAAAGTTGGAAAAAACCCTGGAAGAATGGAAGGCGATGCTCGACCCGGAGCAGTACAACGTGTGCCGCCTCAAGGGCACCGAGCGGCCGTTTTCCGGTAAATACAACGACAGCAAGGTCGACGGCGTTTACCACTGCATCTGCTGCAACAAGCCGCTGTTCGACTCCAAGACCAAATTTGACTCCGGCTGCGGCTGGCCGAGCTTCTACGCACCGATCGGCGGCAGCGCCATGGTCGAGATTCGTGACGTCAGCCACGGCATGATCCGCACCGAAGTGGTCTGCGCCAAATGCGATGCTCACCTGGGGCATGTGTTCCCGGATGGTCCGCCGCCGACCGGCCTGCGTTATTGCATCAACTCGGTGTGCCTGGACCTGGTGCCGCGCGAATAAGTCATCGGGAGTGATCGGTTGATCGCTCTCCGGATATTTAAATTGCACACAATTCAATTGCTCGCTATGTTTATCCCGTCTTCTTTCATCAAGAGTGCAAGTCATGACCGACAACCTGCTGAGCATCCCGTGTACCACCATCAAGGGTGAGCAAAAGACCCTGGCCGATTACGCCGGCAAAGCCGTACTCGTGGTCAATACCGCCAGCAAGTGCGGCTTCACCCCGCAATACAAAGGTCTGGAAGAGTTGTGGCAAACCTACAAGGACCAAGGGTTAGTGGTGCTCGGCTTTCCGTGCAACCAGTTCGGCAAGCAGGAACCCGGCAATGAAGGCGCCATTTCCGAATTCTGCGAATTGAACTTCGGTGTCAGCTTCCCGCTGTTCAAGAAGATCGAAGTCAACGGTGCCGGCGCCCATCCGTTATTCGTTCAATTGAAAAAACGCGCTCCGGGTGTACTGGGTTCGCAGGGCATCAAGTGGAACTTCACCAAGTTCCTGATCGGCAAGGACGGTCAGTTGGTCAAGCGCTTCGCCCCGGCGACCAAACCGCAGGACCTGAGCCGCGAGATCGAAGCCCTGCTCAAATGAACAGCCTGTCAGTCGATTCGCTGAAGCTCGACAGTCAGCTCTGCTTCAAGCTGTACGCCGCTTCCCGGGCGGTGATTCGTGCCTACAAGCCGATGCTCGACCAGCTCGGCCTGACCTATCCGCAATACCTGGCCATGCTGGTGTTGTGGGAATGGCAGGAGGCGGCCCCCGAGCAACCGACGGTCAAGGCGCTGGGCGAGCGACTGGCGCTGGATTCCGGCACCCTGACGCCGTTGCTCAAGCGACTTGAACAATTGCAACTGGTGCAGCGTCAGCGTTCGGCTCGTGATGAGCGTGAGGTGCACCTCAGTCTGTCACCGGCCGGCAAGGCGCTGCGTGATCAGGTCGGCCCGCTCAAGGCGCGCCTGTTGTGCGACAGCGGGGTGGATCTGGATCGCCTGAGTGATCTGCGTAATGGTCTCGATCATTTGTTGGGGCAGATCAAGGCACTGTCGTAGTGGGAACCCATAGATCAAGCAGCGCGGCCAGTTCTTCGCGGCGGAAGGGCTTGGCCAAATAGTCGCTCATGCCCGCCGCGCGGCAGCGTTCGCGCTCCTCGGACATGGCGTTGGCGGTCAGCGCGACGATGGGCAGTTGCGGCCAGCGTCCGCTGCGACGTATTTGCCGACTGGCTTCGTAGCCGTCCATCACCGGCATGTTGCAGTCCATCAACACCAGGTCGAAGTCGCTTTGCTCCAGTTGATCCAGCGCTTCGGCCCCGTGAGCGGCGACGATGACCTCGCAGCCCAATTTGCCGAGCATGCCCTTGGCAACCAACTGATTGACCGGGTTGTCCTCGACGAGCAATACCCGTCCGCGCCGCAGGTGGGGAAGGGCTTCGATCCGCGCGCCATTGATCATCGTGGTTTCTGGCTGCAAGACCCGCCGCAAAGTCTGGTAAAGCGCATTGCGCGCCAGCGGTCGTGCCTGTTGCTGCAAGGGGGCGAGGGCGCTCGCCTGTTCGCTGGGCATGAAGTTGCCATAAGCGGTCACCAGCAGAATCGGCGCGTCAAGGGTGGGGCGCAGGCCAAACAGGCATTCGGGGCAGTCGGTGATCAAGACATCAGGTTCAAGCCCTAGCAGCGAGTCATCGATGGAGCGCTGTTGATAGTCGAGTCCCCACGCCGGCAGCAGGGTTTTCAGCAGCTCGGCCAGACCGCTGCTGGCAGCGGTGATCGCAATGACCTTGCCGGACAGCGGTGCCGGGGACATGGCGCGAGTGTGGGCAGGCAGCGGCAGGTCGGCGCAGAACTGGCTGCCAAAACCGGCTTCCGAACTGATCGTCAGGCGTCCCTGCATGGCTTCGCAGAGGTTATAGGTCAGGGCCAGGCCCAGCCCCGTACCGCCGAACTGTCGGGTGATGCCGGCGCCGGCCTGGGTAAACGGCTGGAAGATCTTGACCTGGGCATCGTGGGCGATCCCGATGCCGGTGTCGCAAACTTCGATCCTGACCCCCTCTTCGAAGGCAGACAGACGCAAATCGACCCGACCGAAGCGGGTGAACTTGAGCGCATTGGACAACAGGTTGCTGACGATCTGCCGCACCCGGGTCGGGTCCCCCAGCACCAGTGCCGGAAATTGCGGATCGATCAGGCATGTCAACTCCACGCTCGGCGCCGCATTCTGAGAAAGCAGGTTGGCGGTGTCTTCGACCAGCGCGCCAAGGTCGAACGGAATGTGTTCGAGCTCCAGTTGACCTGCATCGAATTTCGACAGGTCGAGAATATCGTTGAGCAGTTCCACCAGCACTTTGCCCGAGTCATGGGCGATCGACAGTTGTTGTTGCTGTTCGGCCGTGAGCGGGCCGTCCAGCGACAGCGCGATCATTCCCAACAGGCCATTGAGAGGGGTGCGGATTTCATGGCTCATGTTCGCCAGAAAGACCGAACGTGCTTCAGCCATCTCGATGGCCGTGGTGCGCGCGACTTCCAGTTCCTGATTGGATTGGCTGAGCCGGGCATTGATCGCCTTGAGTTCCGCGGTGCGTGCCGAAACGATGTTTTCCAGTTGACTGAGGTAGTCGGTCAGACGGTTTTCGGCGTTGCGTCGTTGCTGGATTTCGGTGGCGATGTTTTCGAATTGTTGGTTGGCGACTTTGACCAGCACACCGATTTCATCGTTTTTATGCCCCGCCGGGTATTCCAGCCAGGTTGGCTCTGCGCTGCGTGGGTCGCGGCCACTGAGTTCGCGGATGACCCGCACCAGGGGTTTGGTCAGCATCACGTAGAACAGCGCCAGCAAAATGCCTGTCAGGATCAGGCTTCGGGCGAAGCCGTTGAGCAGCGTCACTTCGGCCCGGCGCAGGAAGCGGCTGCCGAAGGCGTAGGTGTCGACTTCCAGTTGCAAGGTGCCGAGGGATTCATTGGGCAGGTGATCGAGAAACAGACGGTCTTCGAACTGCCGATTGGCGCCGAACAGGAAGTCGCTGATGACTCGATAGCTACTTTGCGCGCTGGGGCGTTTGACGCTGGCCAGCACGGTATTGTTGTTGTCGGTGAGTTTCGCGCTGAGGATCGCCGGCGAGCGCACCAGGCCCATGGTCAGTTCCTGGGCGAGTTCGGCGTCGATGTTGTAGGCGATGCGCGAGGCGGGGTTGTGGCTGATTTCCAGCAAAGACAGTATTTCGCGGTTGATGGAGGCGTCTTCGCTGGCATAATCGATGCCTATTTGCAGCAGGCTGAGCAGCGTGCCCAGAATGAAACCGACCAGCACAGTAAGCCTGGCTTGCTTGTATGACAGCCGGTGGGTGAATTTGATGTCCATGGGGTGTTGAACCACTTCCGTTTCCTTTCGCTGCTCAAGCATAGTCGATCATGCATGGATTCCGATGTTCTCGCGAACCCCTGAGCAGGGGATAAACCGGGCACTGAACGCTGTGTTTTCGTTGCTGTATCGCCATCATCACTGTGAACGTGCCCGAGGAGAAGACGTGGACGCCCGATTGAATGCTTTTCTTGAACGCGCCGATGCTGTTTTGGCCCGTATCGAGCCGCTGCTGCCCGCACCTCGGCAAGCCATCGACTGGAACCAATGCCTGGCCGCGCGCTGGCAACGCGAGGGGCGCAGCGGTTTTCTGCTGCCGCTGCACGTCAGCCTCGACATGCGCTTGTCCGACCTGATCGGCGTCGACCGGCAACTGGAGCAACTGGGGCGAAATACCCAGCAGTTCCTCGACGGCATGCCGGCCAACCACGCGTTGCTCTGGGGCTCGCGCGGCACCGGTAAATCGTCGCTGGTGCGGGCCTTGCTGGCCGAACACGCCCAGGCCGGTTTGCGCCTGATCGAGATCGAGCGCGATCACCTGGCGGACCTGCCGCGCGTGGTCGAGCAAATCGCCAAGTTGCCGCAGCGCTTTGTGCTGTTCTGCGATGACCTGTCGTTCGAGGCGGGCGAGGGCGACTATCGCGTACTCAAGAGCGTGCTCGACGGCTCGCTCGAACAAGCGCCGGACAATGTTCTGCTGTACGCCACGTCCAACCGTCGCCACCTGGTGCCGGAAAAGGAAAGCGATAACGAAAACTGGAAACGCGTCGACGGTGAACTGCACCCCAGCGAGGCGGTGGAAGACAAGATCGCGCTGTCGGACCGCTTCGGCCTGTGGCTGTCGTTTTATCCGTTTACTCAGGAACATTTCCTCAACGTCGTCGAACACTGGATCGGTCAACTGGCCGGCAAGGCCGGTCTTGAGTGGCAGCGTGACGAAGAGCTGGACATCCTCGCGGTGCGTTGGGCCGGTGGCCGAGGCAATCGCAATGGACGTTGCGCTTATCAATTTGCCCGCTATTGGGTCGGGCTCAAGCTGTTGGAGCACAAAGCATGATTGATTTACAGAAGAGCGGCCAAGGGCTGGATGGTTACGGCATGTTGTGGGCGCAGCTGGAATCGTTGCTGGCGGACGAGCGTGATTTCATTGCCAACGCTGCGCAATTCTCGGCCTTCCTGTTCAACCAGCTCGAAGATTTGAACTGGGCCGGTTTCTACCTCAATCGCAACGAAGAACTGGTGCTCGGTCCCTTCCAGGGGCAAATCGCCTGCGTGCGGATTCCGTTTGGTCGCGGTGTGTGCGGGACGGCCGCGTCGACCTTGCAGACTCAATTGGTTGAAGACGTGCACGCCTTTCCCGGGCATATCGCGTGCGACAGCGCATCGAACAGCGAACTGGTTGTGCCGCTGGTCAAGGACGGTCGACTGATCGGTGTGCTGGACCTCGACAGCCCGAAACTGGCGCGGTTTACCGCTGAGGATCAAGCCGGCATCGAGCGCCTGGCGGAGATTTTCCTGCGCCTGACCGATTGCTGATCAGGCACTCAAGCCTGCCTTGACCAGCAGGCTGGTCGGGTCGACGGCGTCAATTTGCTGCGGATCGAGGAATCGTTCTGCGTACTGCAGATAAATGCGTGCCTGGACGAACAGCCCGAACAGCTCCGGGTCGATGTGGGCGTCACGGCACATGTTGGCCATGATGCCCAAGGCCTCGCTCAAGGTTTTGGCCTTCTTGTACGGGCGATCGGCAGCGGTCAGCGCTTCGAAAATATCGGCAATCGCCATCATGCGCGCCGGCAGGCTCATCTCTTCGCGCTTCAGCTGTTTGGGATAACCGGTGCCGTCCATTTTCTCGTGATGGCCGCCGGCGATCTCCGCGACGTTGTCGAGGTGGCTGGGGAAGGGCAGACGGCTGAGCATCAGGATCGTCTGCACCATGTGATGATTGATGATGTAGCGCTCCTCGCGAGTCAGCGTGCCTCGGGTGATGCTCAGGTTATAGAGTTCGCCCCGGTTGTATTTGTACTGCGGCACATCGAGTTTGAAACCCCACGGATTGTCAGCCGGAATCAGCTCGCTTTCGGCACGTTCAAACAGATGCTCGGGTTTGTCCGCCAGTAATGGCTCGCTGACCGGCAGCGTCGGGGCCGGTGTGCGTGCCTGGCGGCGATTCTCTTCCCATGAAACCCCAAGCCGATCATCCAGGGTACGGGTCCAGGTGCGTTGAGCAATGCCGCGCAAGCGTTGCAGGTCGGCTTCGGCCACGGCCTCGCCGCCCAGATTGCAGTGGGCAATGAACGCAAAATCATCGTCCAGACCTGCCAGGGTGGCGTTACGCAATTCGGCCAGGTGATGTTCGTCGCCGCCGTGGGCAATGGCCTGCCAGTAATTGATCCAGGCGTCGCGCTTGAGCACTTCGAAACGTGTGCGGATTTCGTGGATACGGTCGTTCAGGGTTTCAAGTTTGGTGGCTTTGTCGACCACATATTCCGGGGTGGTGACTTTGCCGCAGTCGTGCAGCCACGCCGCGATGTGCAGGGCTTCCCATTCATCTTCCGTGGGGTGAAAACCGCTGAAGGCCGGTTCCTGACTGGCGGCGGCAGCCTCGGCGAGCATCAGCGTCAATTCCGGCACTCGCTGACAATGCCCGCCGGTGTAAGGACTTTTGGCATCGATGGCGCCAGCCAGTAATTGAATGAAAGAGTCCAGCAGTTGTTTCTGCCGGGCTTGCAAACGCTGGCTTTCAATACTCACCGCTGCCGCGCCAGATACTGCCTGGAGAAATGCGATTCGGTCCGGACGCAGCTTTTCCAGTTCGTTTTGTGTGCCACTGTCGGCGAGCAAGAGGACCAGCAGGCCGACGGTTTCGTTATGCCGATTGTGCAACCGGATACCGATCAGGTGAACCCGCGGGCATTCCAGCGCCAGCAGCACCTTTTGCAGATCTGCTGCGTTTTCGAAGCCCAGGCTGGTGACCACATTGTCGGCGCTGGACAACTGCTGCATCCACTGAGGGCTCCGTGAATCCTGGAGTTCGTAGCCTTGAATACCAAACGCCGGCAACGCCTGGGAGGTCTCGTTGATCACCAGGCCATGGGGCTCCATGCGGTCGCCCTCCTGCTCGCGCAGGTAAATCAGGCCCGCCTGGGCCTGCCCGATCTTCACGGTTTCGAACAGCACCCGTTGCAGCAACGGTGCGAAACGGGTCTCGGCGCTCAGGCTGTCAGAAATCTGGAAAAAACTCGCCAGGGTGTCCTTCATGCGTGTCATCGACACGCTCAGTTGGTCGACTTCCAGCACGGGCGAGCGTCGGCTGACGGGAAAGTTGAAATTGAAACTGCGGATCGCATCGGCTTCCTGCACCAGTGCGCGCAAGGGTTTGACAAGAATTCTGGAGGTAAGCCACCCCAGCGGCAGGCACAACAACAACGTTGCCAGGGTGATCAGCCCGCCTTGCCAGCGCATGCGGTAGGCATCGACCAGTAATTCATCTTCGGGCACCAACAGCGCCAGCTGCAATCCTTGCGGCCCGCCTTCCTGCATGCTGCTGCGGGCGACAATCCATTCGCGACCGGCGGCGTCCAGGCGATTTCCCTCGGGCGGATGGGTGAGCAGGGCACCGAGTGCCGGATTCAGATCGGCCGCCTTGATCAGGCGTGCGGTCTGGTCGTCGACGATCAGCCTGTTGCTGTCGGGATAGGCAACGGCGTTGCCCTCGGCATCGAACAGCACGATTTCGGTATGGGGGGTCACCACATGTTTGGCCAGCGTCGCCGACAGTTCGGCGAGGGTCAGGTCGGCGCCCATCACCGCGTTTTCGCCGCTGCGCCGGGCTAGCGTCGTCCCGACATGGTGAGTGGAGAAAAACACATAGGGTTCGGTGGTGATCTGGCCCTCATCGCTGCGAGCGCTGGTGAACCAGGCGCGAGTGCGCGGATCGTAGGTTTCTTCAGGGTTATCCTGGCGGCTGACGAGCGCCAGGTGTTGATCAAAAAACAAGGACTGGGACCGCGACTTTCCGGTGCCGGAGTGGTGTTCGATGCTCCAGACCTGATAGGCCGCAGTGTCAGGGGCATTGGTGAGCGTTCTCAGGGCGGGGGTGCGCAGGGGGCGCACCATGAAAAAGTCGCCGTTACCGTATCCCAGGTACAGCGAGGCCAGGTTGGGATTGTCTTTGAGCGACTGGCTAAAGGGTTTCAGCAGCGCGAGCCGTTGCTCCAGCGCGGTGGCCTCCGTCGCCGGGTTGTCCGCCAGCAGGCTCAGCAGGTGGCGAATCGGTTCATAAGTGCCCTGAAGGTCCAGCCGGACATCCTGTTCGATGCGATTGAACAGTTTTTCACTGCTGGACAGGATGATCTGCGTGGTTTGCCGGTAATTGAAAATGCCCAGCACCACGCCCGTGAGCAGCAGCAAGAAGGTAAACATCACGCTGATATGGACGTGCAGCGGAAACCTGCGTTGATCGGGGCGCAGTGGGTTGGACATTACTGGTCTCTCCGTGATGGTTAACACACTGCTCAGCGTCCAAGCATAGTTAAGGCTCCATCATTCTGCTTCTGTCGTTGTGCCCTATTTGTTGTTGCAATGCGTGCTCCAGCTCGAGCATGGCGTGCTTGATGGCTTGGGTGCAGTCGGCTACGTTTTCGGGGTGAAACGTTTCACGGCAGGCGCTTTCGAGCGCCTCGCAGCTGTCGATCAATCGACCCGCCTGGACGATGCGCGCCGCCCCCTTGATTTTGTGAGCGATATCGAGGAATGACTGGCGGTCTTTGCACTGTGACAAATCCAGCAATTCCTGGCGGTCCAGACGATTGCTGTTCAGCACTTCGAGCAACAGACGTTGATCCAGCTTCGGATTGCCGCCAGTGAGCAATTGCAGCCCTTCAAGGCTGAACGCGGGGAGACGGGCGATCGGCTTGACGCGTTCAATCCACAGTCTCAAGGCTGCCAGGCTGAGGGGTTTGAACAGGCAGTCGTCCATCCCGGCGTCTTTGCAGCGTTGTACTTCTTCCGGCTGTGCGTTGGCGGTGAAGCCCAGCAGGGTGCACGCCGCGCGCGACTGTTGCTGTTCGTGTTGGCGAATCAGGCGGGCAAGTTCGTAGCCATTCATGACCGGCATGTTGCAATCGACAATTACCAGATCGAACTGCCCGTGCTTCCATGCCTCGAACCCGGTTTCGCCATCCGTTTCAGCACGGTGGTGGTGCCCCAAAAACTCCAGTTGCTGGCACATGAGCAGGCGATTGGCCGGGTGATCGTCGACCACCAGGACCTTCAACGGAGTTGAGGTGGATTGAACCGGTGCTTCGACGATTTTCGGCAGCAGGTCTGGCGGCAATGTCGTCAGGTGCAGCGTTATCTCGACCTGCGTGCCGTCACCGGGTTTGCTGCGCAATTGCAGGCTGCCGCCCATCATCTCGCACAGGGTACGGCTGATCACCAGGCCAAGCCCGGCGCCTCCCCGGTTCGACTGCGTGCTGTGTGTCGCCTGGGCGAATGGCTCGAACAGTCGCTGTTGATCCTGCTCGCTGATGCCGATTCCGCTGTCCTGAACCTGCACGCGAAACCTGACCCGGTCAGGCTCCTCAGTGGCTTGCCACTCCAGCACAATCCGGACCTGACCCTGTTCGGTAAACTTGATGGCGTTGCTGATCAGATTGGACAGCACCTGCTTGAAGCGCATCGGGTCGATCAGCACATCGTTTGGCAGTTGAGCAGGACTCAAGTCCAGTAACAGGCGCAGGTTTTTCTGCCGGGCGAGGCCGTCGAAGATCCTCACGACCGACGTTACCGTTTCATTCAGGTTGACGCGTTCCGGGTTCAGGTTCAGGTGCCCGGATTCGATGCGCGCGATATCGAGAATGTCCCCGATCAGTTCCAGCAGGTCTTTCGCCGAGTTGTACGCGACGTCGATGGCGGATCGGTCGGGATGAGCCGGCTCGATACGCTTGAGGGTCAGCTCGAGCATGCCGATGATTGCATTCATCGGGGTACGGATCTCATGGCTCATGGTCGCCAGAAAAGTGCTTTTGGCCCTGTTCGCCTCATCGGCGCGTTCCTTGGCCGCTCGAAGGTCATCGAACAGTTGTCGCCGCTCGCTGATGTCGATCCAGCCACCAATGATGCCCTGCACTTCACCGCTCGAGTCCCGGTAGGGCAGCACCCAGTGATAAATCGTCAACTGGCGACTGCCGATGTGCAACGTGCGGTCGAGAATCAGCGGTGTACCTTCGTTTACGACTCGCTGATAGTCAGCTTCAAACTCCCGGGCCTCGAACGCATTGCTCAGCTTGCCTTGAATGACGCTTTTGCCGATCACGTCTTCGTACTTTGCGCTGAAGGCCTGCAGGTAACTGTCGTTGCAGGTTTGCAGCAACCCCTGGCGGTCACGCACGTAGATCGGATGCGGCGTGCCATTGACCAGTGAGCGCATGAACTCAAGTTGGTCATTCAGCGCGAGTTCGGCTGCCTGACGCTGCTTGATTTGACGACGCATGTAAGCGTTCCAGGCAACAGACATCAGTAACAGCACGCCAACACCCAACACCACTTGATAGAACACCCGGTGGTAGTTGCGCCAGGTGTTTTGCGACGTCGAGGAGTAACCCCGCCAGCGACTGTTGATAATGCCCAATTCTTGCGGGGTGATGCTCAGCAATGCCTTGTCGAGGATGGCGCTCAATTCTTTGGCATCGCGCCCGGTCGCCAGCGAGAACGCAGCCTGTTGCGTGCCAACGGTGGAACTGATCTGAAGCGTCTGTTCAAAGACTCTGGATGAGATGAAGTAGTTGGCGATCACCAGCGAGGTTACGGCGCCTTCAGCCTGACCTTCTGCAACCAGTTGTACGGCACTGAAGGTGTCGGGCGTTTCTATCAGGTTGACGTTCGGGAATTCGCGACGCAGGTAATCCACCATCGGATTACCTTGGGCAATCGTCAGGCGTTTACCCGAAAACTGTGTGAGGTCAATCGGGCTGTCAGCCACTTTGCGCGTCAAAAGGACAAAAGAATTTTCCAGATAAGGACGGCTGAAGTTCACCAGCGTTTCACGGTGGGCGCTGGGCAGCAGAGCGGCAATCAGGTCGGTCTGATGCTGACTGATGCGCTCGATCATCTCGTCATCGCTTCGGCTGCGATGGATCTCGAAGCGCAGACCGGTGCGCAACCTGATCAGTTCGAGCAGATCGGCGGCGACACCTCGAAAGTTGTCGTCGTTATCGAAAAATGTCAGCGGCGCAAACGCCTCATTGACCACCACGCTAACCACCGGATGTTGCGCCAGCCAGCGTTCTTCACGAGTGGTAAGTTGCAGTTTGTGATCGGTGAGAAGGATGTCACTGCCTGCACTCCAGCGTTTGGCGATCTCTTCGCGCGAATGGGTGGGTGTGGCATTCAGTATCGTGTTGATGATCCCAAGCAGTTCCGGGTTGTTTCGGTGCACGGCAAAACTGAAACCGTGGACTTCGTGTTTACCGAAGTTAGCCATCCGGACGTTGTTCAGGTAACCCTTGTTGATCAGGTAGTGGGTTGAAATGGTGTCGCCGAGAAAGACATCTGCCTGATCGAACGCGACCGCGTTAATTGCGTTCTGGTAAGACGGGTAGACCGTGATGATCGCCTTCGGATAAAGGGCTTTGACTTCTTCCATCGGTAAGTAGTGGTACACCATGCTCAACCGCAATCCGGCCAGTCCGTCGGACAGGGATCGGTTTTCTCCTTCTCGTGTCACCAGAACCGGTTGATCCGCGGCGTAAGGTGTCGACAGCACAATGTCGGCGTTGCGTGCCTCAAATCCGTTGGCGCTGCCGAGCATGTCGACCTCGCCGTTTTCCAGCGCCTCGATGGCGTCTTCCCGGGATGCGTAGCGCTGAACCTTGACTGGCAGGCCGGTCGCCTTGCCAAGGATGCCCGCGTAATCGGCGGTGAAGCCTTCATAGTCGCTGCCGCTGCTGGTCAGGTCGAAAGGCGGGTAATCGGGGGCTGAGCTGCCCAGAATCAGTTCGCGTTTGTTTTTGATCCATTGTCGCTGTGATTTATCCAGCTGTACTTCCATGTGCCCGACCATTGAGCGACTGAGCAGGGTGTAATGCTCGCTGGCGGAGTGTGTCGCAGACACTGACGTGCTCAGGCATAAGCCGGCGGTGATCAGTATCAGATAATCCTTTAAACGACTGGGCATCCGGTCTCTCACACTAAGGCGTTGCGTTTTGCCATATCGATAAGTTCAACCAGTGATTTGGCTTTGAGTTTTTGCATCAAACGCTTTTTATAGGTGCTGACGGTCTTGTTGCTCAGGAACATGCCCTTGGCAATTTCCTTGTTGGTGCGGCCTTGTGCAAACAGTTGCAATACCATTAATTCCCGGTCGTTGACTGACTTGAATAGCTCCAGGTCGGCATATCGCGTGTCATCGCTACGGACGGGGTTCAGCGCCTGGCTGGGGAAGTAGTTGTAACCGGAAAGCACCGCTTTGATTGCACTGACCAGCTCACTCAGGTCTTCCTGTTTGCAGACATATCCCGACGCGCCGGACTGCATGCAGCGAATACCGAACAAGGTCGGGCACTGGGCCGTTAAAACCAGGGTTTTTAACGGAGTACACATGGCATTAAAACGGGAGAGAACTTCCAGCCCATCCAGTTTGGGAATGCTGATGTCGAGAATAACCAGGTCTGGCATGCATTCGCGGACCATCTGCATGGCGTCGACACCGTTATCAGTTTCGCCGACGACTTTATAACCTTCATGTTCGAGCAACATTCGGACGGCAAGACGGATAACGGGGTGATCGTCGACAATAAAAACGGAGTTCATAATCATATCCCATGCAAGCTCAAATAAAGCGCGCACCTTAGCTCAGATAGTTGTAGGGGCGCATGAACTGACAGGTCGATAGCAGTGATATAGGACAAATCCTACAATTGAAGAAGAATAGGACTACGTTCCAGTTCGGTTTTGAATCAGGATCAATGGAAGTGTTGTATGTATTTAGTTGATGTTTGAGTGATAGGTTTTTAGGGGAGTGTCAGGGTCAATATGTTTATAAAGTCTGATTGTTTCAATGTTTTTATCAAATATCCGGTAACGGTAGATTTTGTTGATCCGACGTAGTACCTGATCATTCCAGCACCCGACCCGCTCTCCAGACAATCTGAACAGCGGGTCGGGGCGGGGGCATCAGCGGCTTGAACGACCGGTCATTTCCAGGGCCATTTCACTGGCGTAGCTGTCGGTCATGCCGGCGATGAAGTCGATCATGCGCAGGAATGAAGTGTGCAAAGGCCCGCGAGGATCGGGTGCGTTGTTGCCCAACAAGTCGAGGATGCGGCGACTTTTGAAGGATGGCGTTCGACCGTTGTGTTGTTCCAGTGCCGCGCCGCAGAAAGCGTTCAGTAGAATCTCCAGCGTGGTGTAGGCGCCGATTTCATGCAGTGTCTTGCGCTTGTCCTGGAAGATTTTTTTCCTGGCCATGTCTTTGGCATTCAGGACACAGCGCTTGGCTGGGCCATGCATGTGTTCCACCAAATCGCCGGGCAGTGTACCGGCCAGCAGGGCGTCCTGTTGTTCGACGAAGGCCCGGGCCGCGGCATTGGTCAGGTGTTCGATGGCTTTGCCCCGCAGGATGGCCAGTTTGCGTCGGCGCGAATCCAGCGGGCCCAGTTGGCGGTAGGTTTCCGGAAGATCGTCGCCCACCAGGTTGAGCAATAACGACTCGACTTCGGTGTATTCAAGCAACTCCATTTCCAGGCCGTCTTCCAGGTCGATCAGCGCGTAGCAGATGTCATCGGCGGCTTCCATCAGGTACACCAATGGATGACGTGCCCAGCGTTGTTCCTCCAGTTGTGGCAGGCCGAGTTTATGAGCGATCTGCTCCAGCAACGGCAGTTCGCTCTGATAACAGCCGAACTTGTGCTTCTTGTAGCCCAGCGAGTCAGCGTGCTTCGCCGTCCAGGGATACTTCAGGTACGTACCCAGCGTGGCGTACGTGAGACGGGTACCACCATCAAACTGGTGGTACTCCAACTGAGTGAGCACCCGGAAGCCTTGGGCATTGCCTTCGAAATTCAGAAAGTCATTACGTTCGACTTCGCTCATGTCATCCAGCCAACCACGGCCGGCTGCCTGTTGGAACCAGTGGCGGATGGCATCTTCGCCTGAATGGCCGAAAGGTGGATTGCCGATGTCATGGGCCAGGCAAGCCGATTGCACGACCATCCCCAGGTCGCTCGGTTCGCACCAGTCCGGCAGGGCGCTGCGGATGGTTTCACCCACGCGCATGCCCAACGAGCGGCCGACGCAACTGACTTCCAGCGAGTGGGTCAGGCGCGTGTGAATGTGATCGTTGCTGCTGACCGGATGGACTTGGGTCTTGCGTCCCAGCCGGCGAAAGGCACCTGAGAAAATAATGCGGTCATGGTCTTTGTGGAAAGGACTGCGGCCGAGTTCTTCCGGGCTGTGCAGAGGTTTTCCGAGGCGTTCGCGGGTAAGCAGGGTTTGCCAATCCAAGGCTGGTCTCTCCGTCAGGTGACTGATGCCTTAGCCTAGAGCCCGGCGGCGTCGATGTCGATGAGCAGCAGTCGATCACCATTGTCGAAAAATTGCCCGGCGGTGAGGCAATACTGGTTACTGGTGGCATCGCGGTACGTGTTGGAAAGTGTAAGCCGACGCTCGTCCCAGCCCTCTGCCAGCAAGTGATAGAAATACGGACGCCATGACCAGTTGTGACCCAGGTACCGGGTGTCCGATTCCCAGGCATTGTTTCGCCATTCAAGGTTGGGTGTCAGTTGCGTGCCGTGGCGATCGCATTGATAGAAACGCAACAGCCAGGGGAATGCGTCCAGGTGGGGCAGGGCGCTGAGCGGTGCGTGGGCTTGGGCCCATGTCTGTAACAGGGTCATCAGCTCGCCGAGTTGCTGGCGCATGATCATCAGCCGCCCACGCTCAGCCAGTTTTTGTTGAACATAGCGTTGGCGCAGTTGCGCGAAGCGCTCGACAAAAGCGTCCGCGGCGAAGAAGTCGGTTTGTGCCTTGGCAAACAGAAAACCCTGCACGTACCGCGAGCCGCACTCCAGGGCAAAACTCAATTGAGCTTCTGTTTCCACGCCTTCGGCAATGATCCAGCAACCGGTTTTCTCGGCCATCTGGGCTAGCGCCTTCACCACATCGCTGCTCGGACCGCCCAACGCCGCCGCCTGGAACAATCGCATGTCGAGCTTGAGGATGTCCGGCTGCAGGGCCAGTACGCGATCGAGTTGAGAATAACCGGCACCGAAATCATCAATGGCGATTCGTGCGCCTGCCTCTCGGTAGCGAGCCACGACGTCAGCCAGGCGCTGAATGTCGCCGCCCAGTTCGGTGATCTCGAAGACGATGCGTTGCGGGTCGACGTTGTGCCTGCACAGTTGTTTGAGGCTTGGCAGCGCTTGATCCGGCCGCAGGCGATTGATCCAGCGCGGGGAAATGTTCAGGCTGAGAAACCAGTCCGAGGGCGCTTCATGCAAACGGCTCAATGCGTTGTCGCGGATCTGGCGATCAAGACGCCGCAACGCGATGGCGGGTGTCCTCGGGTCGGCGAACAGCGGACCTACCGAGGCCAGTTGACCGTTGGCCAGTTGCAGTCGGCCCAATGCCTCGACACCGGCGATACGGCCGGTGGCGGTATCGATGAAGGGTTGAAAGCAGGCGAGCGGTTGCCCGTCGATCACGTGGCCTCCTTGTTAGATTCTTGTTTTGGATTACGCCTGTTTACCGGGTGGGCACACAGGATTGAACCCCTCGATAGAGAGGTTCATCCCGGTGGTATTGCAAGAATGCAGCCAGATAGTGGCTAATTAGTCTTTGCGCGAATTGCTTTGCAGGACCAGCTTGATCAAGGGCCCCAGGCTGGTGCCCAGACGAACCAGCCGAGTCAGGCTGCTGGCGCCGCCGTTGCGGGTACTCTTGCCTGTCAGGAAGCCGAGCAAGGTGACGGCCGCCACGCCCCAGAGCGGGGCGTGCTTGATGCCAAAACCGTCCTGCAGATCTTGCTTCATGCCGCGAATCCGCTGCAAGGGTTGCAGCAGTTCCCGGGACTCGAGGCGGATTTCCTGACGGTGCATTTCCATGCGCAGGCGAATCAGCGCCTTGCGCATTTCCGCGCGCGAGCTGTTGTTGGGCAGTTGAGGCAGGCTCATGGCAGCAGGCGCTCCCGATCGTTGGCCAATTCTTCCAGGGTGCCATGGAAGGGCGAGGACTCATCGAAGACCGCTGCTTTCAAGCGCAATCCGCAGAAGATCGCGGCAAGGGTGTAGAACACGCAGAGCCCGATGATGGCGGCCAGGCGATAGGTGTCCCAAAACACAATCAACACCAGGGTCGACAACCCCACCAGCAACAACAATGCAAAGACCAGCGCCAGGCCTGCAAACAGCAGCAGGCTTACGGTGCGTGCCTTTTGTTCCTGCAACTCGATGCCGAACAGTTCGACATGGCTGTGCAACAGTCCGAGAAAAGCGGCACCCAGGCGCCGCGATGAAGCGCTTGTGCCCGTCGCAGACGAGCTGGATTCGCCGATAGACATATCAGCGCCGAGAAGCTAGCAGGCCAATGAGGAAGCCTACCCCGGCGGCGATGCCGACCGATTGCCATGGGTTGGCCTGCACGTAGTCTTCAGTCGCGGTGACGGCGGCCTGGCCGCGTTCGCGCAACGAGTCTTCGGTCAGCTTCAGGGTTTCCCGGGCACGCAACAGGCTGTCGTGGATCTGGGTGCGCAGTTCATCCGCCTGATCGCCGGCCAGGGTCGCGGTGTGCTCCAGCAACCGCTCCGTGTCGCTGACCAGGGTCTGAAAATCGTTCATCAGGATTTCTTGAGCAGTCTTTGCCTTGATGCTGGCCATGGGTAGATCTCCGTAAGTGACTTCTGATGGGTTCGAGTATGAGCCTTGCGCGAAGGTTCAGTACAAATGACTGGTACAACTTTTGCTGTGTCGTGGTGCGTTTGCCGGCGCCGATGCGCTGTTGCCGGGCATGATTTCAGGAAAACCTCGACTCAAACAATAAAAACTCGCGCGACGATTTCGCTCTGATGCGCCAAAGCGGTTCATGGGGATCAGTAATTCGATCCGTATAAGCCGCAACTTGGTGCATCGATGGTTTGCACGAACTGCTTTGGTGCTTTTTTTCAGTCTTAAGGTCTGCCATTCCATGGAAAATCTGCAAAGCGCTGTGGACAGTCTGGTCCATAGCTCCAATACATTGTTCATCCTCATTGGCGCGGTCATGGTGTTGGCCATGCACGCCGGTTTCGCCTTTCTTGAGGTTGGCACGGTTCGGCAAAAGAACCAGGTCAACGCCTTGTCGAAGATTCTCAGCGACTTCGCCATTTCGACCCTGGCCTACTTCTTTATAGGCTATTGGATTTCCTACGGCGTGACGTTCATGCAACCGGCGGCGGTGATCAATGCCGACCATGGTTATGGACTGGTGAAATTCTTTTTCCTGCTGACCTTTGCAGCCGCCATCCCGGCGATCATTTCCGGCGGTATTGCCGAACGCGCCCGGTTCGTCCCGCAGTTGTGCGCGACCGCGCTGATTGTGGCGTTCATCTATCCCTTTTTCGAAGGGATGATCTGGAACGGCAATTATGGTCTGCAGGCCTGGTTGCTGGCGCGATTCGGCGCCAGCTTCCATGACTTTGCCGGTTCCGTGGTGGTGCATGCCATGGGCGGCTGGCTGGCTCTCGCGGCGGTGTTGTTGCTCGGGCCACGACAAGGACGCTATCGCGACGGCCGCCTGGTGGCGTTTGCACCGTCGAGCATTCCCTTCCTCGCCTTGGGTTCGTGGATCCTGATTGTCGGCTGGTTTGGCTTCAACGTCATGAGCGCCCAGACCCTGCAAGGCGTTAGCGGGCTGGTAGCGGTGAACTCGCTGATGGCCATGGTAGGTGGCACCGTGGCGGCGCTGATCGTCGGGCGCAACGACCCAGGCTTTCTGCACAACGGCCCCTTGGCCGGGCTTGTGGCCATTTGCGCCGGTTCCGACTTGATGCACCCGGTGGGCGCATTGGTGACCGGCGCCATCGCCGGTGCATTGTTTGTCTGGTGCTTTACCGCGGCGCAGGGCAAATGGCATATCGACGATGTGTTGGGTGTGTGGCCTTTGCACGGTCTGTGTGGCGTGTGGGGCGGTATCGCGTGCGGCATTTTTGGCCAGACTGCGTTGGGCGGCCTGGGCGGTGTAAGTCTGATCAGCCAGTTGATCGGCACCTCGCTGGGTGTGGTCGTGGCGCTGGCTGGCGGTTTTGCGGTGTATGGAACGATCAAGGCGTTTCATGGGCTGCGCTTGAGCCAGGAAGAGGAGTACTACGGCGCGGATTTGTCGGTGCACAAGATCGGCGCCGTCAGTCAGGACTGAATTACTTCTCTGCATCTTCGGCTCCCGGATAAAAGTCGTGGAGCATCCGGTAGCGATCATGCCGGATCTGATCGGCCCGCTCCTGTACCTGATGGGCGGGCAGTCCCAGCATGATCAGTGCATGGGAGGCGAGCATCAGGCTGGACTCCAGCAACTCGGGTACGACTTCGTTGGCGCCGGCTTCTTTCAGTTCGGCCAGTTGGCTGTCGTCGCGGGTACGAACCAGAATCGGCACTCTTGAATTGATTCGGCGAGCCTCCTTGAGGATCTCCAGCGCGATGTCAGGTTGGTCCACCGCGATCACCAGCAACCTGGCGCGCGCCAGTCCGACGGCAAGCAGTAATTCACCTCGGCGCGAGTCTCCATAGTGCACGCTGCTTTCGCTGACGGCCGCTTCCTCGACCCTGACCGGATCGTGGTCCAGCGCAATGTAAGGTTGTTGCTGATGACTCAGGCAGCGCCCGATGGACTGGCCGACGCGCCCGTAACCACAGATGACCACATGCTTGTCCAGATCCGCATTCAGCGCGCTGATCTCTTCAAGTTGTGCCTCCTTGTTGGATTTTCGATGCAGATGTTTTGCGATGGATGGGGCTGCGCGCAGCATCAGTGGCGTGACCAGCATCGAACAGAACGTGGCAGCCAGTAATAAGCCGCCGAGGTGCGCGGGCATCAGGTCGCTTTGCTGCATCTGCGCCATCAATGCAAAGCAGAACTCACCCCCCTGGGCCAGTGCCAGGCCACTGCGCCAGGCAGTTTCGCCGTCGCTGCCACGCCATTTGACCAGCAGCGCCACCACGGTGCCCTTGATCAGCAGCAATCCCAGGGTCAGGCCAAGGATCAGCAGCGTGTGGCTGGCGAACAGATTCAAGTTGATCAGCATGCCGATGGTAACGAAAAACAACCCGAGCAGAATGTCGCGAAACGGGCGGATATCGGCCTCGACCTGATGCCGATAATGACTTTCGCCCAGCAACATGCCGGCGAGGAACGCGCCGAGGGCAGGGGAAAGACCCAGCAAGTGAGTCAGCCAGGCCGTCAGCAGCACAATCACTAGCGCCAGCAGTACGAACAGTTCGGCGGAACGGGCGGCGGCGACTTCATGGAACAGCCTTGGCAACAACCAGCGGCTGGCCAATAGCAAACCGCCGAACAACACCACGGTTTTTATCAGGGTCAGGGGCAGCGCCCAATACCATGCCTGATCGCTGTTGCCGGCGAACACGGGCACCAGTGTCAGCAGCAAGACGGCCACCACGTCCTGGAACAGCAATACGGCGATGGCATTCTGGCCATGACTGCTGAAAATTTCGCCAAGGCTGGTCAGCTCCTTGCTGACGATGGCAGTGGACGACAGCGCCAGCCCCGCGCCCAGCAACAGCGCAGGGGTGACCGGCATCCCGAACATCATCAGCAGAACCCCCAGCAACAGTCCGCAGGCCAGCACTTGCAAACTGCCCAGACCGAACACCACATGTCGCAGTGCGATCATTTTCGTCAGGGAAAACTCAAGACCGAGGGAGAACAGCAGGAACACCACGCCTAGCTCGGCAAGGTGTGGCAACCCTTCGCTCTCATTCACCCAGTTGAAGGCGGTCGGGCCAATCATCAGCCCCACGCACAGGTAACCCAGCACCGGGGGCAATCGCAGGCGCTGGAACAACGCTATGACCACTAGAGAGGAGACGAGAATAATCAAGAGATTGGCAAACACAAAAAACTCCGCTGAACGACGCTGGCTACTCAAGCGTAGAAGCAAAAAAAACGTGAGCATTGCTTAAATGGCGCAAACGGCGCCTGATTTGCGTCAGGGTTATTCCGCCATCATGGCGATTCTTGCTGCCGGGCAGACGATTCGACGGCTCGACGGCTTTTCGGGGCAGGCCTAGAATAGTCACTTAATTTTTCGCGGTTGAGCGCTCATGCTTCCTGAATGTCAGTTGTTCGGCACCTTGGGGTGCCATCTCTGTGAAGTGGCCGAAGCGATGCTGATGGAGTTTGTCGAACGCGGTCTGCTGGTCGAGCTGGTAGATATTGCTGACGATGAAACCTGGTTCGCCGCCTACAGTCTGCGTATTCCGGTCCTGCGACGAGTCGATACCGGCGCGGAACTCGGTTGGCCATTCAGTGCCGACGAGGTGGTGGCGTTCTTGCGTTAAGCGGTTTTTGTGCTGGCGATGGTCCCGTCTGTCGAACTTTGCGACTGATCCCCTTGGCTTAACCGATGCTCTTCGGATACTGTATGCGTATACAGTTATTCGTAGTGCTGCCTTACCTCTCGAGTTTGCGGGGTTGGGAAGGCAGTTCCAGGCGTGAGAGGGATGAATCGTGGTCAATGTCGAACAATTGAAAAACAGCGTGAACCGGATGTCGGTCGATGTTGTGCGCGAGGCTGTCCTCGAATTGCGTCTGGACGGTCTGGTGACGGAAGGAAAAACGCCTTTTAACAAACTGCACTTCAACACCTGTTTTGCCGAGATCGAGGCGTTGTTCCAGCGTGCGGGTTACCACCGGCAGCTTGATGTCGTGGGCTATCAGGGGTTGTTGTACGCACTTTACGACCCGGCTCGCTGGGAAGCCGTCGATGTGTTGCGCTGGCTCAAGGAGTTCACCGAAGCCGCGGCGCGCACGCAGATTCCGGCGTGAGGATTCTCTGCTAGGTTCGATTCGGCCACTGTTGGATAATGCCGCCCTGTATTGAGGGTCAGAGCTTTCGTATGTCCACTTCATCTTTTTCTGCCGCACACAACCAGGCCAGCACACTCTACTTGCCGCCGGGTTCGTGGCTGACCGTTATCGATTGCCTGTGCGAACATTTCAGCGCTATCGGTCGTGAACAATGGCTGGACAGGGTGGCCCGCGGTCGCGTGCTCGACGGGCACGGAATGCCTATCGCACTTGATCTGCCGTACAAGGAAGGGCTGCGGATTCATTATTTCCGTGAGGTCCCGGACGAAAATCCGATCCCGGTGGTAGAGTCGATCCTCTATGCCGATGAGCATCTGGTGGTTGCTGACAAACCGCATTTTTTGCCGGTGACTCCGGCAGGCGAGTACGTTGAACAAACGCTGCTGAGAAGATTGATCCGTCGTCTGGATAACCCACACCTGGTGCCGTTGCATCGCATTGACCGGCATACCGCGGGGCTTGTGCTGTTTTCCGCCAACCCACAGAGCCGTTCAGCGTATCAGTCGTTGTTTCCGACACGGCAGATTGAAAAGAACTACGAGGCTATCGCCCCTGCATTGCCTGATCTGACCTTTCCCTTGGTGCATAAAAGCCGGCTCATCGATGGCGAGCCGTTTTTCCGCATGCAGGAAGGTCCGGGTATCAGCAATACCGAGACAGCCGTCGAGGTTCGGGAAAAGAACGGGGATCTCTGGCGGTATGCGCTTTACCCGGTGACGGGCAAGAAACATCAATTGCGGGTTCACATGACTGCGCTGGGCGCCAGTATCTGTAACGATCCGTTTTACCCACAGGTGCTCAAGGACGTTGAAGATGACTATGCCAATCCGCTGAAACTGCTCGCGCAGGGATTGCGGTTTGTGGATCCGGTCACCGGCCAGGAAAGAGCGTTTGAAAGCACCATCACCTTGCAGTGGTGAAAAATCCCGGTCACGAAAAAGCCCGCATAAAGCGGGCTTTGTCTTATCTGGCAGGTGCAGTAAAGATTACAACTCTTTAACGGTACGAACCTGATCCTTGTTGATGCGGGTTTCCTTGCCATCCAGCTGTTCGAATTCGTAAAAGCCCGACTGCTCATCGTACTTTGGCGAGTCGACTGCCTGGATTTCGCGGCCGTCATTCAAGGTGATCACTGTCGGCGATGCGCAACCCGCCAAAGTCGCGAGGCCTGCTGCGAGCATGAGAGTGGCGAGGGTCCGATGAGTCATGAGTGTATCTCCGAATAAAAATTCTTTTGGTTACTGAGCTTGTAGACGTACACAACGCACGCAAGTTCCTTGGCTAGTGTCATTCTGACACGGTATGCGTGCTTAACAATTGCGGGGTGTTGAGGTTGGCCAGTCGCGGGTCGTTGTCTGCGCATTGCAGGGCGGTTGCCTCCAGTTTGCGCATGATGCGTCCAGGGCTGCGTTCACCTTCATTCCATGCCGTGTCGAACGCGTCGCAGAGTGAAACAGGGATAACGCACAGCAACGGTTCCCAATGTGCGCCCTGGCGCAGCATCAGCGGTTTGTCCGGATGCTGGCTGGCGGTTTCGCGCATGCTGTGAAGCAGTTCGGCGTTGATGCGGGGTACGTCGCACGGCAACACCAACAAATAAGGATGACGGGCAGCCTTGAGGCCGGCGCGAATCCCGGCAAGTGGGCCGGGGAAATCGCCTTCGTCGTCATGAACCAACTGATCAGCGTAAGGCGCGTAGGTGTCCAGGTTTCTGTTGCACGAGATGATCAAGTCATCGCTCAGGTCGCGGGTCTTGTGATGCAGGTGCGCGATCAGCGGCTTGCCGTGCCATTCCAGCAAACCCTTGTCCTGCCCGCCCATGCGTTGGCCGCGGCCACCTGCCAGGAGCAGAATGGAGCAGGGTGGCAATGCTGGGTTCGAGGTCATGGCAGGTCTCCATGGGGGCGCTGAAAAAGTGAAGCGCTGTGATATAACACCGAGCTGTTTTTCCTACAACTGGACGAGCCTATGAAAGCCAAGGCTGATGTACCTTTCGCGCCGCTTAACATCGCGGTGCTGACAGTCAGTGATACCCGAACCCTGGAAACCGATACCTCAGGCCAGATGTTCGTCGATCGCTTGAGTGCCGCCGGCCACAACCTGGCCGCTCGGGTGTTGCTTAAAGATGATCTCTACAAAATCCGCGCGCAAGTCGCCAACTGGATTGCCGATGAGGTGGTGCAGGTTGTGCTGATTACTGGTGGCACCGGGTTCACCGGCCGTGATAGCACGCCAGAAGCGGTGAGTTGCCTGTTGGACAAGCAGGTAGATGGTTTTGGTGAGCTGTTCCGGCAGATTTCCGTTGCCGACATTGGTACCTCGACCGTCCAGTCCCGGGCGCTGGCCGGTTTGGCCAACGGTACGCTGGTCTGCTGCCTGCCCGGTTCGACCAATGCCGTGCGCACTGGCTGGGATGGCATTCTCGCCGAACAGCTGGATTCTCGGCATCGTCCCTGCAATTTCGTGGCTCACTTGAAGCAGGCTGAACCCTGTGAATCCCGTGGGTAAGCCAGGTAAAACCGGCAGCCTGATGCCGGTCGAGACGGCGCTGGCGCGTTTGCTGGAGATGGCAGAGACGTCGCCCATCCGCGAGCGTGAACGTTTGCCTGTGGCGCAGGTTCAGGGGCGCGTGCTCGCCGATGACCTGGTTTCAACCCTTGATCTGCCACCTTGGCCGAACAGTGCCATGGACGGCTACGCCCTGCGGGTCGCTGACTGGACGGGTGAACCGTTGGTGGTCAGTCAGAAGATATTTGCAGGTCAGGCGCCCGAACCGCTGCAACCCGGTACCTGTGCCCGAATCTTTACCGGTGCACCGGTGCCAGCAGGCGCCGACTGTGTCGAGATGCAAGAAAATGCCGAGGTTCAGGCGGACGATCGAGTCCGTTTCATCGAGCCCATGACCCCTGGTCAGAACATCCGGCCTCAAGGTCAGGAAACAACGGTTGGCGAACTTGTTTTGCCGGCCGGCACGCGCCTTGGATCAATCGAACAGGGCTTGGCGGCATCGCTGGGATGCGCTGAGCTCGATGTCGTTCGCAAGGTCCGTGTTGCGGTTCTCTCAACCGGAGATGAATTGGTCGAGCCGGGGCAGGCCCTGGGCCCAGGGCAAATCTACAACAGCAATCGCGTGTTGCTGTGCAGTTGGTTGCATCGCCTGGGTTGTGAAGTTATCGATGCCGGCATTCTTCCCGATGATTTGGTAACCACTCGTGCCCGTCTGGGCGAGTTGAAGGATGTTGATCTGATCCTCTCTACGGGCGGGGTGTCGGTAGGCGAAGCCGACTTCCTGGGCATGGCCTTGCGTGAGGCCGGCGAGTTGACGCTGTGGAAACTCGCCATTAAACCGGGTAAGCCACTGACCTTTGGGCATTTTCGCGGTGTGCCTGTGATTGGTTTGCCCGGCAATCCGGCGTCGACACTGGTCACTTTTGCGTTGTTGGCAAAACCCTATCTTCTGCGCCGTCAGGGTGTAAAAGAGGTCGAGCCGCTGAAGTTTCAGGTGCCGGCCGGATTCGTCTGGCCAAAAGCTGGCAATCGACGAGAGTACTTGCGTGGACGCCTGGAGAATGGCCGGGCGATCATTTACAAGAATCAGAGCTCTGGCGTACTTCGCAGTGCCGCTTGGGCTGATGGCCTGGTTGAGGTGCTGGAAGATCGCACGTTGATCGAGGATGACCCTGTCATGTTCATTCCTCTGAGCGAAGTCCTGAACTGATCTCGTCGTGCTCATTTGCCGCAAGCCCGATAAAGCTGTCGGGTCTTGCTTGCATGGCTAACGCTTAACGAACGAGAAGTGTCACGACCTGATCGAAGCGGCTGTTGGCAACCCAACCCAACAGCCCGAGGACGACCGCCGCCCCGCCTGCCGAATAGGCAAGTCTGTGCTTGATGGATTTGACGTCATTGCGCACTTCATCCATGTCTCTTCGGATGTATTTCAGATGAGTTTCCAGTTCAATGACGCGAGGTTCCATGTCAACTCCTGCAGCGGGTTTTGCGTTGTTGTTGAATTCAGCCTGAGGACCGGCGCGATTTTCCGAGAACGGCTTCGCCGGGTTGAACGGCAACTTGATGTCATGAGTTTGCATGGAGAAAGGCACTCCTTGCATCAATGCCCTTTGAATGGCCGAAGCTCGTATAGCGTGTGTTTTTTGTAGCCCTTGATGAGTGTCTGATCATTGTTTGCACATCCCTGTGTATTTGCTTTTGATGACTGATAAGCGCCGACACCAAGGTGAACCAATCGCCTTGATGGGTCAATTGAGCCGATTCCTCATATATCGTAAGAAAATATCCCGGTCTGTAGGACCGCAAACCTCCATGCCTTGAAATATCTCAACGCAGAGCGACCTTTATAGGGGGCAGTGAGGTCAACATCTTCTGAATGAATTCGAATCAGGAGTTACAACAATGAGTGAGCGCAAGGCGCTGTTGATTCTGCATGGCAAGCAGGCACTCAACGAGGAGGTCCGCGCGGCCGTCGAAGGCAAGCGCCAGCAGGGGTGGATACTGGCGGTCCGACTGACTTGGGAAGCGGGTGACGCGCAGCGGTTGGTGGAAGAAGCGCTAAGCGCAGGCTACACGCAACTGATTGCCGGTGGTGGCGACGGCACGTTACGCGATATCGCCGAGGCCTTGGCGGCGCACCCGAATCAGGCCAGCCTGGTCCTGATGCCCTTGGGTACGGCCAATGATTTTGCTCGCGCGGCTGGCGTGCCTCTAGAACCAGCGCTGGCACTGGATCTTCTTGAGGTTGCACCACACGCTATCGATCTGGGCGAAGTAGGAGGGCAGGTCTTTCTGAACATGGCCACGGGCGGTTTCGGCAGCCAGGTCACGGCCAATACGTCGGAAGACCTGAAAAAAGTCCTCGGCGGCGCAGCGTATCTGTTTACCGGTTTATCGCGCTTCAGCGAGTTGCATGCGGCTTATGGCGAGTTGCAGGGGCCGGACTTTCATTGGCGCGGCGAGCTATTGGCGCTCGGTATTGGCAATGGTCGGCAGGCGGGAGGTGGGCATGTGCTGTGCCCGGAGGCGCTGGCTGACGATGGTCTGCTGGATATCAGTATTTTACCGGCGCCGCAGGAAGTGGTCGGTACCTTGAAAAACCTGCTGGCCGATGGCTTTGGCATCGACAACATGTTTGTGCGCGCTCGTTTGCCCTGGGTCGAGATCAAGGTCTCGGAAGGTCTGCACATCAACCTTGATGGCGAACCTCTGGAGGGCGACAACCTGCGGTTTACGGCGCGTGCCGCGGCATTGCGCGTGCATTTGCCGGAGAACTCACCGCTTTTGAGTACATCGCGGTCAGCTAATCGTCCAGGCTGATGATTTGCTCGCGAACGGCAAACAAAACCAGGCCGGCCACATCGTAGATCTGCAGGCGCTTCATGATCTGCGAACGGTGGGTTTCAACGGTCTTGATACTGAGGCCCAGGCCATTGGCGATTTCCCGGGTGGATTTTCCGCGAACAATCAGTCGCAGGATTTCCAGTTGCCGCGCCGTCAGGTTATGTGATTCGTGCGTTTCCGGCTGCTGTTTCTGGTTCCGGATCAGCGCCTGGTTGATGACCGTGTGGGCGATGGCGGGGCTGAGGTAGCGTTCATTGTTGCGCAGGGCATCCAGCGCATGTTCCAGCTCGGTGGCCGTGGTGTCCTTGAGTAAATAGCCATGAGCGCCAGACTCCAGCGCTTGCATGATGAGCGCGGGATCGGTGTGCATCGACAAGATCAGCACCTTGCTTTGCGGGCGCACCCGCTTGAGACGCTGCAAGGCTTCAAGACCGCTGGTCTCCTTCATGGAGATATCCAGCAGAACAATGTCAGGAGCCAGTTTCTCGACAATTTCGAGCAGCTGCGAGCCGTCATTGGCCTCGCCAACTACCGCATAGCCGGGGATATCCAGCACCAGGGCGCGTACGCCTGCCCTGATCAGCGAGTGGTCGTCCACCAGAAGTAAATTACAAGTCAATGCAAAACCTTATTCGTACTGGCCCGTTCGAGCGCACGCGGCGCCCATGGGAAGAGTGCTTCGATTTGAGTGCCTTTGCCCGGCTCACTGGTCACGGCCAAGGTCCCGCCCAACTGATCGATCCGTTCCCGCATCCCGGCCATCCCGCGCTGTCCCTCTCGACCGGGATCAACCACGGGTGCGAAACCCTGGCCGTCGTCGCTGATCAATAGTGTCAGGCCTTGGGGCATGCGTTGCAGTCGTACCAGAAGATTTTTCGCTTCGGCATGACGCAAAATATTGGTCACTGCTTCCTGGGTGATTCGAAAGGCTGCCACCGCCATTTCTTCCGGTACACCCGTCAACCGTTGATGGCATTCCAGGCTCCAGTGCACTGAGGTGTTGGCCAGGGTCTTGAGCAGATGCGCACGCAAACTGGCTTCCAGCCCTAGGCTCGTCAACTGCCTGGGATTAAGGATGGCCGAGACGTCACGAACCTTGGTCAGGGTTTCTTCCAGTGTGTCGCAAAGCACTGCGCACTGGGCCTGCATTTCATCAGGCATCCGACGTTTGAGCCATTCACTTTGCAGCTTTGCGGCGGTCAGCAACTGGCCAATATCGTCGTGCAATTCTCTGCTCAGGCGATGGCGTTCATTTTCCTGTACTTCCAACAGGCGGTCCGCCAGCTCTTGCGGTTCGAATTTTATCGACTTGCCAGAGAGGTGATCCTGGACCAAGACGCAGGCCAGTGCCGCGATATTGAACGCCAACAAGCTCAGTGCAAGGGGGGGGGAGAGACCGAAGACCAGCAGGCTGCCAAGAGCCGAGCAGGTGCACAGCAATAGCGTGAGCCGTCGAGCGTTTTTCTGGGAAGGTGGCCATGAGGTGACTGACTTGAGGCTGGCGTACATAGCGGATGGAGCCAATGAATGTTCGCTGCGGGCAGACCGGCCATAGTGGCTGACGGGTCTCTGTCTGAAAATCTGTAGTGACTGGTCTTGGGCAGAGCGCGCTTCAGAGGTGGAACTACAGCCTTTATCGGCCGGCTCTGACCTGAAGCCACTTTGCCATTAATTGGCGTCAACTAATGGTCGGCATAATACCACTTAAGATACCGTTGGTCGCGTTTGGTATATATGTCCATAGAGTCAGGGAATATCGCCGCGGACGATAGTTCCACTATGGAAAAGTTTTACGGAGGGGAATAACGATTAATATCGAGTTGTCGCGCAAAGGTATGAAATATTCAATTGCGACATGAGCCCGCTCATTTATAGAGCGGCTGCATGGCAATAAGAATACGCATAGCTAAGTTGTCAGACTAATTCAAGCCTGCCGTTCCGAATAGGAAACGAGCGTAAACGGTTTGGAATTAGCCGTTAACTGAAAATGACTCTGTCCAATCTGGACTGCAAACGCTTCGATCAGCGACGTCTGTTCGCTGTCATCCAGGCTAAGCTGCCCGGTGGTCTGATCGATGAGTTCGAGTTGCCAGGCCATCAACGTGAAGCAATCCTTCAGCGCGCCCAGTGCTTGCTCGTGCAGGTCGATGTGGGTGTGGGCGTGGTTCAGCAAGCCGTGAATATGCAGGGAAAATTCCGACACGGCTTCCAGCGCCAGGGCATCGGCCCGGCTCGCCAGTTTAAGCAGACTGCTGAGCATGCAATCGATTGCGTCCTTGTCATTGCTGATCAGCTGCAGGTGGCTCAGGCACTCCTCCGATTTAGCCAGGAGGGTTTCTGCCTCGACAAGAAACTCCGGCAAACGCTGAGCCCACTGCTTGGGTTTGTTCGGCATGCTTATCTCCACAACGTCATGTCAAATGAGGGGATGTCGCGTATGTCGACCAGGACGTCCAACGTCCCGACGCTGCCATGCCGGCATGAGATCGCGCTCCCGCAGGCCTGATGGCAGGCTTGGGAACTCGAGAGGGTGGATGGCCACTTACCTGCGATCGCACACAAAAGCCTGACTCCGTTCATGCAATGAGAATGGCGTCACATTAATGGCTATTGGATATTGCGAATATCAGGTTGGGCCTGATTGTTACTAGGGGAATCCCTTACGCGGGGGAACCTATCGTGCAAACAATGGTCGCGCGGCAGGGAATGAAGCAGGTGAATCGCAGATGCAGTAAACCATGATGTTAATGTGACATCAATGCTCGATCGTGGCATTTTGTCTCAGGGTCAAGATCTGGCAATAACAGCCGATAACCCTCTTTAAGTGAATTAATCAGAACAAGCCCAGGAGTCATTGATGGCCGGCATTCTCGACACGGTAGACCAACGCACGCAACTGGTGGGTGAGAATCGCCTGGAAATTCTCATGTTTCGCCTGGCCGGCCGGCAATTGTTCGCGATCAACGTCTTTAAAGTGCAGGAAGTGCTGCAACTGCCCAAACTGACCCTGATGCCACAGCGTCATCCGTTCGTCTGCGGCGTGGTCAATCTGCGTGGCCAGACGTTGCCGGTGATCGACCTGTCCCAGGCCATCGGCATGCGTCCGCTGATCCCGAGCCCGACCAGCACGATCATCGTCACCGAGTACAACCGGTCGGTGCAGGCGTTCCTGGTCGGCGGTGTGGACCGCATCGTCAACATGAACTGGGAAGCCATTCTGCCGCCGCCAGCCAGTGCCGGTCGCCAGCATTACCTCACGGCGATCAGCAAGGTCGATGACCAGTTGGTGGAAATCATTGACGTTGAGAAAGTCCTGGCCGAAATCGTGCCGTACAACGCCAAGGTCTCGCGCGAAAAACTCGACGATCCGGTACTTGAACGCGCCCGTGGCCGTGAAGTGCTGTTGGTGGATGACTCCAATGTCGCCCTGTCGCAATTGCGCGACACCCTGGGTCAGTTGGGTGTGAAGATGCACATTGCCAGCGATGGCTTGAAGGCGCTGAACATGCTCAAGGCCTGGGCGGATACGGGCGTGTCCATGACCGACAAATTGTTGATGGTGTTCACTGACGCCGAAATGCCGGAAATGGACGGCTATCGCCTGACCACCGAAATCCGTAATGATCCGCGCCTGCGTGGCCTTTATGTGGTCCTGCACACCTCCCTGTCGGGCAGCTTCAACGACTCTATGGTCAAAAAAGTCGGCTGCGATAACTTCCTCTCCAAATTCCAGCCGGACAAACTCGTCGACGTGGTCCGCCAGCGCCTGATGCTCGACGAAGTCCCGGCCTGATCACGACCTGTGGGAGTGTTCTGTTTTCTGCCTTTGATTCGGTGACCAAGCTCGTATAGGGTGGCCTTTTTTGACCACCAGGGAGCTGGCCATGTTGCGTCTGAGCGCGCTTTACCGTTATCCGTTGAAATCCGGCAAGGGTGAAACCTTGCAACAGGTCGGCCTCGACAAACTGGGGCTGGACGGTGATCGACGCTGGATGCTGGTAGATGAGGCCAGCGGACGCTTCCTGACCCAGCGCGCTGTAGCGTCCATGAGCCAGTTGTCGGCGCTGTGGAATGCCGACGGCGGCTTGACCCTCAGCGCTCCGGGCCACTCTCCGATCGATATCGCCTTGCCCTCCAGCAACGCTGAACTGCGTGGCGTCACGATCTGGCGCGACACCTTGCGTGTGCCGGATGCCGGTGACGAGGCGGGCGCGTGGGTCAGTGCGTTCATTGGCAAGCCGACGCGCCTGGTGCAGGTTCCCCTCGATCGCGCACGCATGACCGAAGCCGGTTACGGCAAGGACGATGATCAGGTGGCGTTCGCCGATGGTTATCCATTGTTATTGATCGGGCAGGCGTCCCTGGAAGATTTGTCGCAAAAGGTCGGACGGTCCCTGGAAATGCTGCGCTTTCGACCGAACCTGGTGATCGAGGGCAGCGAAGCCTATGCCGAAGACAGCTGGAAGCGAATTCGCATCGGCGATGTCGAGTTTCGGGTGGTCAAGTCCTGCTCACGTTGCATTCTGACCACCATCGATCCGCAGACCGGTGAGCGCAGCGATGACCGGGAACCGCTGGCCACGTTGCAGAAATACCGTGCCGAGGCCGACGGCGCGATGTTTGGGCAGAATCTGGTCAACGACAGCAACGGTTGTCTCGAAGTCGGGATGCCGGTGACGATTCTCGAATAAAACCCCCTGAATGAAAAATGCCCGTGTCCAATGACACGGGCATTTTTTTGTCGCTATGAAAACCCGGGGGTTAGCCGCGGTATTCACACAGGTAAGCGGTGTCGACGGCCACTTTCAGCTGGAACTTGCTGTTGGCAGGCACGTTGAACTGGCTACCGGCCGCGAAGGTTTCCCAGTCGTTGCCATCAGGCAGTTTGACGGTCAGGGCGCCGCTGACCACGTGCATGATTTCACGCTGGCTGGTACCGAATTCGTATTCGCCCGGAGCCATGACGCCGATGGTCGCAGGACCTTCAGCGGTGCCAAAGGCGATCGACTTGACGGTGCCGTCGAAGTACTCGTTGACTTTAAACATGGGCGATTCCTCGAAAAGGGCTAAAAAGGGCCGGCCAGTATGCACAAGGCCTTGAGCGCCGTCACCACTCTAGGTGGGGAGAGTCAGCGGTAACAAGCGAGCTGTATTGCGCGCATCTTCCAGCGCCCGGTGTTGCTGCCCGGTGAACTGCATGCCTGCCAGTTGCAGGGCGCCATTGAGCCCCAGCGGGCGTTCCAGGCGCCGGGCCTTGGCAAAGCGCTGCTTGAGGTTCATGTGCGGCACGCGGCTCAAGGCGCTGTCGAGTTGCAGGCGTTCCCACTCCTGAACCAACTGTTTGCGGTCGTAATCGCCCCAGCTCGCCCAGCCTTCCAGGCGTGAATGATGCTGGCCCAGCCAACGCTCGAACGCCGGCCAGACCTCGGTCAGCGGTTGCGCGGTGTCGATATTGCCTTGGGTGATGTGCGTCAGCTCCCGGCAAAACGGTGTCAGCAAGGGCCGCCGCAGTGGCCGCACGAAACGCTGGAAGTGGTCCAGTTCGCGACCTTTGCGGTCCACCAGGGTGGCACCGATTTCGATGATTTCCATTTCCGTTACTGGCCAGCCACCTTCATCGGTGGTGGCTTCCAGATCTATCACCAGCCAGTGAGGCATCGCAGGTTTCCTGGTATCCGCGTCCTGATAGGGCTTGAGCGTAGCCAAACCCGGCGGATCCGCCTAGCGGCTTATTCGACCTCCAACAAAATCTGACGATTTTTGACCTGATCGCCGACCTGAACCTGCAAGCGTTTGAGGACGCCGTCGATGCCCGACTTGAGCGGATGCTCCATTTTCATGGCTTCAAGCACCACCAATAGCTGGCCTTTGCTGACCGCGCTGCCCTCACTGACCAGTACGTCAACGATGGCGCCGTCCATCGGTGCCTTGAGCGTGCCGGAACTGACGCTGGCCTGACTGCTGACCAGCGCCTGGGTCCGATCCAGCAGTTTCAAACTGCCGGGGCGCGCGAACAACCACAGGTGCCCGGCCTCGAGGCGATAGGCATGACGCTGGTGGATGCCGTCGATCTCCAGCATTGCCCGGCGTCCATCGCTACGGATGATTTTCAAGTTGAGCAGTTGCCCGGCGACTTGAATCCGAAACGTCCCGTCAGGCAAGGCGTTTAATTCCACCGGCCAATCCTGGTCATTCAGGCCGATGCGATAGTGCAACGGCACGCTGGCATTGTTGCGCCAGCCCTTCAGCGGTGCCGCGTGAGCCTGTGCCGACGCTTGATAAAACAGCGCCGCAGCGATGGCCAGCTCCGCAGCGCTCGGGACATGCGCCTGCAAGCACGGATCGTCAGCAAAGTAGGTCGGGATGAACCCGGTGCTGAACTCGCCACTGATGAACTGCGGGTGTTGCAGCAGACCGGCAAGCAGGCGCTGATTGCTCTGTACGCCCAGCAACACGCTGTCCTGCACCGCCCGCAACAACTTGCGCCGGGCCTCTTCGCGGGTTGCACCGTGGGCGATGATCTTGCCCAGCATCGGGTCATAGAACGGACTGATGTGCTGGCCTTCAATCAAGCCATGATCGATCCGCACACCATTCTGCAACGCCGGTTCCCACGCCGTGACTTGACCGGTTTGCGGCAGAAAGCCGTGAGCGGGATCTTCGGCGTACAAACGCACTTCCATGGCATGCCCGTTGAGCTGAACTTGCTCTTGTCGTAGCGGCAGCGGTTGCCCTTCGGCGACGAGTAATTGCCAGGCCACAAGGTCCAGCCCAGTGATCAGTTCGGTCACCGGGTGTTCAACTTGCAGCCGGGTGTTCATCTCCAGAAAGTAGAACTGCCCGCGTGCATCCAGCAGAAATTCCACCGTGCCGGCACCGACGTAATTCACCGCCCGGCCGGCCTTGAGCGCGGCCTCACCCATGGCCTGACGCAACTCGCTGGTCATCACCGGGCAGGGCGCTTCTTCGATGACTTTTTGATGGCGACGCTGGATCGAACAGTCGCGCTCGCCGAGATAGATCAGGTTGCCGTGCTGATCGCCAAACAGCTGAATCTCGACGTGGCGCGGGTCAATCAAGGCTTGTTCGAGAATCAGTTCGTCGCTGCCAAAACCATGCTGCGCTTCCGAGCGGGCAGTGCGCAGTTGTTCCAGCAACTCGCTGGCATCCTGCACCAGGCGCATGCCCCGTCCGCCGCCGCCAGCACTGGCCTTGATCATCAATGGGTAGCCGATGCGTTCGGCTTCGCGACTCAGGGTTGCGTCGTCCTGTTCGGCGCCTTGATAGCCTTTAACACAGGGCACGCCCGCGTCGATCATGGCAATTTTCGACAGGCGTTTGCTGCCCATTAGCTCAATGGCTTCGGGGCTGGGGCCAATGAAAGTGATGCCAGCGTCGCGGCAGGCAAGGGCGAAGCCAGCGTTTTCCGAGAGGAAGCCGTAGCCGGGGTGAATCGCATCGGCACCGGTGCGCCGGGCGGCGTCGATGATGGCCGGGATGTTCAGATAAGACTGCTGCACCGGGGCCGGGCCGATGTTGACGGCTTCGTCGGCCATTTGTACGTGCAGGGCATCGGCGTCGGCATCGCTGAAGAGGGCGACGGTGCGATAGCCCAGCGCCTGGGCGGTGCGCTGGAGGCGGCAGGCGATTTCACCGCGGTTGGCGATCAGGATTTTTCTGAGTCCGGGCATGAAGGCTTTCCTTGATATTTGCGGTGGATGTGATGGCCTCTTCGCGAGTAAACCCGCTCCCACATTTGAAATGCGTTCGAATGTGGGAGCGGGTTTACTCGCGATGCTTTTAGGAGGCCCACCCCGGTTTTCTTTTTTGCACAAAAGCCATGGTCCCTTCGATGCCTTCCGCCCCCGTCACCGCTTCACTAAACCACTGCGCCGCGTCATCCAGCAGCGCATCCGACGGTTGCCCGGCACTCGCCAGCAGCAATTTTTTAGTCGTCGCATTCGCCCCCGGCGCACAACACAGCACATGGGCGAGGATTTCATCGAGGCGTTCGGCCAGCGCTTGCGCGTCATGCTCGACAAAGTGCACCAGGCCCATGCGCCGCGCTTGTGTGCCGTCGAAACGCGCGGCGGTCAACGCCAGGCGCCGGGCCTGGGTCAGGCCGATGCGCTGGACCACAAACGGGGCGATTTGCGCGGGCAGCACGCCAAGGCTGGTTTCCGGGAGTCCGAACTGCGCCAGGTGATCGGCCAGGGCGACATCGCTGACGCAGGCCAGGCCCAGGCCACCGCCCAACACCGCGCCTTGCAGCACTGTGATCACCACTTGCGGCGCGTGTTGCACCTCTTGCAGCAGGGCGCCGAAGGCCCGGTTCAACTCGCGATAGGCGTCCGGGCCTTGGGCTCGTGCGCTGGCCATGTCCTTGATGTCGCCACCGGCACAGAAATGCCCGCCGGCACCGCCGATCACCAAGGCCCGGACCGCTCGATCATCACGCACCGCCGCAAGGACCGCACGCAGTTCGGCGACCATGTGCAGACTCATGGCATTCCTGCTTTCCGGGCGATTGAGGGTGATGTGCAGCACGCCGTTATGCGACTCCAACAGCAGCGTCTGGCAATCGGGCAGGGCGTTCATTTCTTTTTCCCCGGCAGGATGCCCATGAGTTTGCAGATGATCCCGAGCATGATTTCGTCGGCGCCACCGCCAATCGACACCAGCCGCACGTCGCGGTAAGCGCGGGCCACCGGGTTGTCCCACATGAACCCCATGCCGCCCCAATATTGCAGGCAACTGTCGCTGACTTCACGGCCCAGACGTCCGGCCTTGAGCTTGGCCATGGAAGCCAGACGGGTGACGTCCTGGCCTTTGATGTATTGCTCGGTGGCCTGATAGACCAGCGCCCGCAGGCATTCGATTTCGGTTTGCAGCTCGGCCAGGCGGAAGTGGATCACTTGATTGTCGATCAGCGCGTTGCCGAAGGTTTTGCGCTCCTTGCAGTACTCGATGGTGCTGTCGACGCAATACTCCAGGCCCTTGATCATGTTCGCCGCACCGAACAGGCGTTCCTCCTGGAATTGCAGCATTTGCATCATGAACCCGGCGCCTTCATGGCCGATGCGGTTGCGTTGCGGCACACGCACATTGTCGAAAAACACCTGGGCGGTTTCCGAGCTGCGCATGCCGAGCTTGTCCAGGTGCGAGCTGAGGCTGATGCCGGGCGTGTTCATCGGCACCATGATCAGCGACTTGTTGATGTGTGGCTTGTCGTCCGAGGTGTTGGCCAGCAGGCAGATGAAGTCGGCGCTGGGCGAGTTGGTGATCCACATCTTGCTGCCGTTGATCACGTAGTCATCGCCGTCCTTGCGGGCGGTGGTTTTCAGCCCGGCAACGTCGGAGCCGGCGCCGACCTCGGAAACGCCAATGCAGCCGACCTGTTCGCCGATAATCGCCGGGCGCAGGAATTCTTCCCGCAGCTCATCGGAGCCGAAGCGGGCGAGGGCGGGAGTGCACATGTCGGTCTGCACGCCGATGGACATCGGAATGCCGCCGCAATGGATGGTGCCGAACTCTTCGGCGGCGACAATCGAATAGCTGTAGTCCAGACCCATGCCACCGAATTTTTCCGGTTTGGAAATCCCCAGCAGCCCGAGGTCGCCGGCCTTGCGGAAGATTTCGTGGATGGGGAAGCGACCGGCCTTTTCCCATTCCTCGACGTGAGGGTTGATCTCGTGATCGACGAACTGGCGGACGGTGCGGCGCAGTGCTTCGTGTTCCTGGGTGAAGATCATTTTTATTGTTCTCCTAAAGGCCGGTCTAGAACCTGGCGACGCCAAAACTGTTGGTTTGCAGCGGCCGCACCTCGGCCTCGTGACAGATATCCAGCAAGTAACCGAGCAACGTCCGCGTGTCCCGCGGATCGATCAGCCCGTCGTCCCACAAATTGGCACTGCCATAGAGGGCGGTGGACTGACTGTCGAGTTTCTGCGCGGTGACCTGCTCCAGCATGTCGAGCATTTTCGGGTCCGGCACCAGTCCGTCCTTGAGCTGTTTGGCCTCGGTGACGATTCGCAGCACCTTGCCGGCCTGGGCACCGCCCATCACGGCGGTGCGGCTGTTGGGCCAGGCGAAGATGAAACGCGGGTCGAGGCCACGCCCGCACATCGCGTAGTTGCCGGCGCCATAGGAGCCGCCGACGACAATCGTCAGTTTCGGCACCCGGGCATTCGCCACCGCTTGAATCATCTTCGCGCCGTGCTTGATCACGCCTTGCTGTTCCGATTCGGTGCCGACCATGAACCCGGTGGTGTTGTGAAAAAACAGCAGCGGCGTCTGGCTCTGGTCGCAGAGCTGGATGAACTGCGCGGCCTTGCTCGCACCCTTGGGCGTGATCGGGCCGTTGTTGCCGATGAAGCCGCAGGCACGGCCCTGGATTTTCAGGTGGCCGCAGACGGTCTGCTGATCGAATTCAGCCTTGAATTCGAGGAAGCTCGAACCGTCGGCAATACGCGCGATGATCTCGCGCACGTCATAGGGTTTTTTCGGGTCGTCCGGGATCAGGCCCAGCAGTTCGTCGATGGGGTAGAGCGGTTCGTCCCAGCGATGTTCCTGGCGCCGGGGCAACTGATCGTTCCAGGGCAACAGGCCGACGATCTCGCGCACCTGGCGCACGCCGTCGGCATCGTTCTCGGCCAGGTACTCGGCGGTGCCGGCTGTTTGTGCGTGCATCTCGGCGCCGCCGAGTTCTTCATCGGTGGCGACTTCCCCGGTCGCCGCTTTCAGCAGAGGCGGGCCGGCGAGAAACAGCTTGGCTTTACCGCGCACGACCACCACGTAATCGGACAATCCCGGCTGATAAGCGCCGCCCGCGGTGGCCGAGCCATGCACCACGGTAATCTGCGGCAATCCCATGGCCGACATCCGTGCCTGATTGGCAAAGCTGCGTGCGCCTTCGACGAAAATATCCGCGGCGTAATTCAGGTTGGCGCCACCGCTTTCGGCGAGGGTGATCACCGGCAGTTTGTTCTCCATGGCGATCTGTTGCAGGCGCAGGGACTTTTTCAGTCCGCTGGGGGAAATGGTCCCGCCCTTGATCGCGCTGTTGTTCGCCACCACCAGCACCCGCACGCCGGACACATAACCAATCCCGGCGATCAAACCACCACCGGCTGCGCTGCCGTCCTTGTCGTCGTGCAGCTTGTAGCCGGCCAGGCTTGCCAGTTCGAGGAACGGCGCTCCGGGGTCGAGCAGCAGGTTGAGGCGTTCACGTGGCAGCAGTTGGCCACGCTTGTCGAATTTCGGCTTGGCTTCGGCTGCCTTGTTCAACAGGTTCTGTTCGAGCTGGCGCACGTGTTCGATCACGGCCAGCATCGCGTCGCGGTTCTGGGCGAACTGCGCGTTGAACGGGTCTACCTGGGATTCAATCACCGGCATGGGCTATTCCTTGTCCTTGAGTACGTCAGGTAAGTACGCGCGGTGAAAACCGTTGTACGACTCGCTGTTCGTAGCCTTGTGGATCGGCCACGCCCGCCCGCCGAGGCTGGCGGCACCGTCGATGCGCAAGGTACTGCCGCTGACAAATGCCGCGGCCGGGCTGAGCAGGAACACAATCGCCGCGCTGACTTCCGATTCGGTACCGATGCGTTTCAGCGGCACGTGTTCGCGCAAGGTGGGGATTACCGCTTTGAATGCGCCTTCGTAAGTGTCCATGCCGCTGGACGCGACCCACCCCGGCGCCACCGCGTTGACCCGCACCCCGGCGTAGCCCCATTCGAAGGCGGCAGTCTTGGTCAGATTATCCATGCCCGCGCGCGCCGCGCCGGAGTGACCCATGCCGGGCATGCCGCCCCACATGTCGGCGAGCATGTTGACGATGGCGCCGCCATGCTTGCTCATGGATTGATTGAACACTTCCCGGGCCATCAGGAAACCGCCCACCAGATTGGTGCGGACCACGGTTTCGAAACCTTTCTGATTGATCGAGGCCAAGGGTGAAGGGAATTGCCCGCCGGCATTGTTGACCAGCCCGTGGATCGGCCCGTGTTTGCGAATCAGCTCGCTGACCATGTGCTTGACCGCTTCTTCCTCGCGGATATCGCACGCGGCCCAATCCGCTTTGCCGCCGTCTTCGGCAATCTCGGCGGCGACGCTTTTCAACTTGTCAGCCTTGCGCCCGACCAGCAGCACATGCGCGCCCAGGGCTGCCAGTTCATGGGCGGTGCAACGGCCGATGCCGCTGCCGCCACCGGTGACAAGAATGGTTTGGCCCGCAAACAGATCGGTTTTGAAGATCGAATCGTAAGCCATGGCGGCAGTCCTCTAGTTGACCTGGTCGGCGATGCGCTGCGGCACCGGAATCTGGATCTCCAGCAGCTGCTGGGCGAAGGCCTTGCCTTGCGGGTCGATCCGCAGGCTGGCCACGCCACCGCCGCCGAGGGCGTTCTCCAGGAGAAAATTCAGACTGTGGGTGCCGGGCAAATACCAGCGCTCCACGCGCCCGTGAACGGGGTCGAGGACGTGGCTCATCCAGTCGACCATGACTTCCGGCGTCAGCGCTTCGGCGATCCACGGCAGGTACTCGGGCTCGCGGGCCATGACCCCGATGTTGCTGTGATTGCCCTTGTCGCCGGAGCGGGCGACCGCGAGTTTGATCAGGGCCACGCTGGCGTCGGCGCGGTCGCTGGGCTGCGGTGGGTCGATGGGGACAGGCAAGTCATCCGGGTCGAGCACATCGACGGCGGGCAGGGCGCAGGGGTGGCGCTGGCCGTTGAAATCAATGTCCAGCGTGCAGGCGGTTTTGTCGATAAGGAAGGAGAACAGCCGGATCAGCGGATACACCGTTGGCCGCCCGCCGACGATCCCGGTCAGCCCCGGCGCCATGCCCGTTGCGGCCTGGGCGATTTCCCGGGAGAACACGATCAACGCCTGTTTGCTCGGGTGACGCACCGCGAGTTTGATCACCACTTCGCGGCTGTCCGTGCGCTGGCCGTGGGGGCCGTAGGTGGCCTCGCTGCCAAGTAATTCGATGTTCACTTCGCTGTACGGCGCCCAGCCGCGCTGGCGGAAAATGTCCGAGGTCTTGTTGATGATTGCTTCGCTGACCCGGCGCGCCTTGTCCACCGCATCGATGCCCGCGATCAGGCAACTGGCGGTGCAGCGGAAACCGTCCGGGTACGTCGCGCTGACCTTGTATTGATCGGTCGGCGGCAGGCCTTTGGCGCCGTGCACCTGAACCGCGTTTTTGCCTCGTTGCTGAAGTTTGACCTGAGTGAAATCGCAGACCACATCCGGCAGCAGGTAAGCCCGTGGATCGCCGATTTCATAAAGCATCTGCTCGCCCACGGTCAGTGGCGTGACCAGGCCGCCGGAGTTTTCCGGTTTGCTGACGATGAACTGGCTGTCGGCGCTGACTTCGACGATGGGGAAGCCGATGTGTTCGTAGTCGGGCACTTCGCGCCAGTCGGTGAAATTACCACCGGTGCATTGGGCGCCGCATTCGATGATGTGGCCGGCCAACGCGGCTTGGGCGAGTTTGTCGTAGTCGTGCCAGGACCAGCCGAATTCATGCACCAGTGCCGCGCTGACCACGGCGCTGTCGACCACGCGCCCGGTGATGACGATGTCCGCGCCCAGGCGCAAGGCTTCGACGATGCCCGGCGCGCCGAGGTAGGCGTTGGTCGACACGCACAGGGGCGGTAACGGCGCACCGCTGAACATTTCATGAAGGCCAAGGCTGCTCAGCTGTTTGAATTGCGGTTGCAGGTCATCGCCCAACAGCACGGCGATTTTCAACGCCACACCGGCCTTGTCGCAGGCGGCTTGCAGGGCGGCGGCGCAGGCGAGCGGGTTGACCCCGCCCGCGTTGCTGATGACACGAATCTTCTGTTCGGCGAGTTGCCCCAGCAATGGGCTGAGGACTTCAATGAAGTCCCCCGCATAGCCGGCCTGCGGGTCTTTCATCCGTGCGCCGGCCATGATCGACATGGTTATTTCAGCCAGATAGTCAAAGACCAGGTAGTCCAGGCGTCCGCCTTCTACCAGTTGCGCGGCGGCGGTCGAGGTGTCGCCCCAGAAGGCGCTGGCGCAGCCGATGCGAATCGTTTTAGGCACAGTCAACTGCATAGCCACCTCCCACTGAAGTGAATCGAGACTACCAAGCAAGCGCTTGGTCTGTAAATGGCTGAAATATCTTCTGCCCGAGCGCTTGCTTGGTGGTCGTCGCCAGCTTAAATTGCCCGCGCAACCCCGTTGTTTTTGCGGCAAGCGGCGTATTTGATTGATCGACTGTAGGAGAGAACGGGTGGACGAGCAAAAAGCCCTGAGGGTCATGCGCGAATTGGTCGACAACGGCCAATTGACCGACCCGGACAGCGCCCGCGGCAAATTGCTGCAAGTGGCGGCTCACCTGTTCCGCAACAAAGGTTACGAGCGCACCACCGTGCGCGATCTGGCGGGCGCCGTGGGCATCCAGTCAGGCAGCATTTTTCATCACTTCAAAAGCAAGGACGAAATCCTTCGCGCCGTGATGGAAGAGACCATCCGCTACAACACCGCGTTGATGCATGCGGCCCTGGCCGAGTCCAGCAACGTCCGCGAACGGGTGCTGGCGCTGATTCGATGCGAGTTGCAGTCGATCATGGGTGGCAGCGGCGAGGCCATGGCGGTGCTGGTGTATGAATGGCGCTCGTTGTCCGAAGACGGGCAGGCGCAGGTATTGGCGCTGCGTGATATTTATGAAGACCTGTGGCTGCAGGTGTTGGGCGAAGCCAAAGAGGCGGGTTACATTCGCGGCGATGTGTTCATTACGCGGCGCTTCCTCACGGGCGCCTTGTCCTGGACCACCACCTGGTTTCGCGCTGACGGCAGCATGAGCCTCGATCAATTGGCCGAGGAAGCCTTGATTCTCGTACTGGAAGAAAAACAATAAGGTTGTGCCAATCTAAGGAAACTGGCTAAGTGGCCGAAACCGCCTAGCTTGAATGCATTGATGCGTATTTTTTTGGGGAGTGGGTTGTTTTGATGTCTTCGCCAATCAGGACGGCTTCGCGGCTTTTGCTGGCGTCGCTTGCGGCGCTCTGGGTATTGCCGTCCCACGCGGCACAACTGGTGCGAGTGGGGGCGGCGCATTTTCCGCCCTATACCATTCGCCCGGAAACCGGTGTCGACACCGGCCTGCTGCCACAACTGGTCGAGGCGTTGAATCGCGAGCAAAGCGATTATCAGTTTGTCCTCGTGCCCACCTCCATTCCCCGGCGCTTCGGTGATTTCAAGCAGGGCCGGGTCGACATGGCGATTTTCGAAAACCCGGATTGGGGCTGGAAGGATATTCCTCACACCAGCGTCGATATGGGGCTTGAAGACGCCGAGATTTTTGTCGCGCAGCACCTGCCGGATCGACAGCAGGACTACTTTGCCGACCTCACCGGCAAGCGCCTGGCCCTGTTCAGTGGCTATCACTACGAATTCGCCAACTTCAATGCCGACCCGAAATTCCTCGCGCAAAACTACAACGCGACGCTGACCTATTCCCACGACAGCAACTTGTTGATGGTGCTGCGCGGGCGGGCGGACATTGCCCTGGTGACGCGCTCGTACCTGAGCGATTACCTGCTGCGCAACGAGAAGGTCGCCGATCAGTTGCTGGTGTCCCAGCGCATCGATCAGGTCTATCACCACTACGCCATCCTGCGTCCCTCCGCGCCGATCACGGGCGAAGCGTTCGGCAAGTTGCTGCAAGGATTGCGCGACAACGGCCAGATGCTGAAGATTTTCGATCCGTACAAAATCGCCGTGGTGCCGGTGCCGCGAACCTGATATCGCGCCACGGTATTTACGTACTTGTCCTAAATTTCCGGCCCCGGCTCACGTCACATCGTTGAACTGTCGACGATTAACGTGAGCCCGACCCATGCCCGATTTGAATGACCTGACTGCGCTGGCCCTGCCAGCCGAAGGGCCGCTTGTAGCGGATGAAAGCGAAAATCGCCTGCACCTCAGCCTGCAAGGGCAGCCGTTAATTCAGCTGCGCCTGACCCGCGAGCCCGAGTTACAGGTGCAGGTGGAAGAGCACTTTGGCCAACCGCTCGAACAGGGCATCCGGACGGCGTGTTATTGGCTGTTCGCCCGTGATCCTGCTTGCCAGCGCCTGACCTGGCAACTCGATGAAGTCCCCACCGATGCACTGCTCAGCGGATTGCTGATTGCCACCGAAAACGTCGGCCAGTATCACTGTTTGCGCACCCTGTTCTGGCAATTGCCTCAGCCATGGCTTGGTGAATCGCTGACCGTCAGTTATCCGCAGCATAGGGTCATCAGCAACGGCAAGCGTCACCCGCTGCGCCCACCGAAGCCGCAGGGCGAAGTCTATCGGCGCTTTGATGCGCGCCTCGGTGCCTGGATTTCCCTGCGCACGGCGGACATTGACGTGGACCTGGAGCGTTTCAATCGCTGGCAGAACAGCCCGCGCGTGGCGAGTTTCTGGCAGGAGGAAGGCAGTCTCGAACGGCATCGTGACTACCTGCAAAAACTGGCGGCGGACCCGCACACGGTGACCCTGATTGGCTGTTTCGATGATCAGCCGTTTGCCTATTTCGAAGTGTATTGGGCCAAGGAAGACCGCATCGCGCCGTTCTATGACGTCGATGATTACGACCGTGGCATTCACATGCTGGTGGGTGAAGAAAACCACCGGGGGCCGCACAAAGTGGCGAGCTGGTTATCGGCGCTGGTGCATTACCTGTTTCTCGACGATCCGCGCACGCAACGGGTAGTGGCCGAGCCTCGCGCTGATAACGCGAAGATGATCGGGCACATGCAGGGGCAGGGGTTTTATCGCGAAAAAGAGTTCGACTTCCCGCACAAGCGCGCGGCGTTGATGGTGGTGGGGCGGGAGCGGTTTTTTGATCGGTGCCGGTTGGCTTGATGGGTAAGACTCAGGATCTGTATCGGTCTTGAGTGCGCTTTCGCGAGCAAGCCCGGTCCCACATTAGACCGAGTCGTTCAAGTGAACGCGGTCAAGTGTGGGAGCGGGCTTGCTCGCGAATGGGTGCAACACAGATTCCGAATCTTAACGACGAGCAAAAGTATCCGCCCGACTCCCCGACACCTTGCGGCAATGCACCAGCGCATCACGAATCATGAAGTTCACCAGGGTCGGTGATACGCCGAGTTCCTTGGCGATGTCCTTTTGCGGCACCCCGTGCAGGCGGTACATCTCGAAGGCGTAACGGGTGCGGCTCGGCAACTCCGTCAGCGCATCGGCAATGTGCTCAAGGGTCGAGAAATTGATATGCGAGGTTTCAGGTGAAGCGCCTTGGATCACCACGTTCAGACCTTCCTCTTCAGGGCCGGAATACTTCTGCTCCAGCGCCTGCTTGCGGTAGTGGTCGATCGCCAGGTTGCGCACGATCTGGAACAGGTAGCTGAGCTGAGCCTTGAACGAGGACGTGATCGCCGGTGCTGATTGCAGCCGGAAAAACGCATCCTGCACCACGTCTTCGGCGCGTGACCGGCAACCGGTAATGCGGGCTGCAATCTTGACCAGAATCAGTCGATTGTCGACGAAGGCCTGAAGTAGCGGTGAATCGCACCTGCTTGTGGATACTTGTTCCGTCATGGAAATCACCCTGCTGCCAATAGGTTGGTGGGGCGGCAGGAAACCTGTGCCGCCCGACACGTCGAGCGACAAATTAGGCTTAATGATAATGATTGTCAATTGAGAAAGAGAACTAATGCGCCTCGTTGGTGCAAAGTGCGAACTGCCGCACGCCGATGCCCTCGCATGCACCCCCCATCCCCGCTGGCTATCCAGCTTGCCGACTAATTATTTGCAGACGTCATCCGTTCTCATTGCTTAGAAAACCGATTCCACTTGCAAGCCGAAATCAGGCAGGAAACCTCATGACCGACGCGTTCGAACTCCCAAGCACACTGGTCCAAGCCCTACAGCGCCGTGCGGCCCTGACGCCGGATCGGGTGGCCTTGCGTTTTCTTGCCGACACCCCGGATCAGGCGGTAGTCCTCAGCTATCGCGAACTGGATCAGCGTGCGCGAACCATTGCCGGCGCGTTGCAAGCCGAGGCGGAGTTTGGCGATCGCGCGGTGCTGCTGTTTCCCAGTGGCCCGGATTACGTCGCCGCGTTTTTCGGCTGCCTGTATGCCGGCGTGATCGCGGTGCCGGCCTATCCGCCGGAGTCGGCCAAGCGTCATCACCAGGAGCGCCTGCTGTCGATTATCAGCGATGCCGAGCCGCGCTTGCTGCTGACCAGCGCCGATCTGCGCGACGCGTTGCAGCAGATCGAAGGCGCGCCGCCATTGCTTTGCGTCGATACCCTCAACGTTGAACTGGCGGATCGCTGGGTTGAACCGAACCTCGAAAACGACCACATCGCCTTCCTGCAATACACCTCCGGTTCCACCGCATTGCCCAAGGGCGTGCAAGTCAGCCACGGTAATCTGGTGGCCAACGAATTACTGATTCGCCACGGCTTTGGCATTGATCTGAACCCTGACGACGTGATCGTCAGCTGGCTGCCGCTGTACCACGACATGGGTTTGATCGGCGGTCTGTTGCAGCCGATTTTCAGCGGCGTGCCGTGCGTGTTGATGTCGCCGGCGTACTTCCTCGGCCGGCCGCTGCGCTGGCTGGAAGCAATCAGCGAGTACGGCGGCACCATCAGCGGCGGGCCGGATTTTGCCTATAGGCTGTGCAGCGAGCGGGTCAGCGAATCGGCGCTGGAGCGACTCGACCTGAGCGGCTGGCGTGTGGCGTATTCCGGTTCCGAGCCGATTCGCCTCGACACCCTGGAGCGCTTCGCCGAGAAATTCTCCCCATGCGGTTTTACCCCGGACACTTTCATGGCGTCCTACGGCTTGGCCGAAGCGACGCTGTTCGTGGCCGGCAGCCCTCGTGGCCAGGGCATTGGCAATTTGCGCGTGGACGATCAAGCCCTGGCACAAAACCGCGCGGAACCGGGCGAGGGCAGCGCGATCATGAGTTGTGGCATCAGCCAGCCGGATCACGCGGTGTTGATTGTCGATCCGGCCTCGCACACAGAGCTGGCCGATAACGTTGTCGGTGAAGTCTGGGCCACCGGGCCGAGCATCGCCCTCGGCTATTGGCGCAACCCCGAGGCCAGCGCCAAGACCTTCGTCCAGCACAACGGCCAGACCTGGTTGCGCACCGGCGACCTGGGGTTTATGCGCGACGGTGAACTGTTCATCACCGGGCGCCTGAAAGACCTGCTGATCGTTCGCGGGCACAACCTTTATCCACAGGACATCGAGCAAACCATCGAGCGCGAAGTGGAGGTGGTGCGCAAAGGTCGCGTCGCGGCATTCGCGGTCAACATTGACGATCAGGAAGGTATCGGCATCGCCGCCGAAATCAGCCGCAGCGTGCAGAAAATCCTGCCGCCCGAAGCGCTGATCAAAGCCATCCGCCAAGCCGTGGCCGAAGCGTATCAAGAAGCGCCGAGCGTGGTGATGCTGCTGAATCCGGGAGCGCTGCCCAAGACGTCGAGCGGCAAGTTGCAACGCTCGGCGTGCCGCAATCGCCGGGAGGAGGGCAGCCTCGACAGCTATGCGCTGTTTCCGTCAGCGGCCACCGAGCGTGAAGCAAATAGCGAATCCGCTTCTGAGCTGCAATCCCTGATCGGCCAGATCTGGTGCGAACAATTGCAGGTCAAACAGATCCATGCCGACGACCACTTCTTCCTGCTCGGCGGCAACTCCATCGCCGCCACCCAAGTGGTTGCACGTCTGCGTGAAGCGCTCGGCCTGGAGCTAAACCTGCGCCTGTTGTTCGAAGCACCAACCCTCGGCGCATTCGCCAGCGCAGTGGCTCAGCAACAACAGGATGGCGGCCTGGCCCAAGGCGCGATCACCCCGTTGTCGCGCAGCGACGCAATGCCGCAATCCCTGGCGCAAAACCGCCTGTGGATCACCTGGCAACTCGATCCGCATAGCAGCGCCTACAACATTCCCGGTGCATTGCGTTTGCGCGGCGAGCTGGATGAAGACGCGTTGCGCGCCAGCTTCCAGCAGCTGATCGAGCGCCACGAATCCCTGCGCACGCGGTTCTTCGAGCGTGACGGCGTGGCGCTGCAACAGGTGGATGCCGCCGCCGGGTTCAACCTGCAATTGATCGACATCAGCGACCTGCCAGCCGCCGAACGTGAAGCTCGCGCCGAGCAAATCCGTGAGGACGAAGCGCGTACCCAATTCGATCTGGAGAAAGGTCCGTTGCTGTGGGTGACGCTGGTGCGCCTCAACGATGAAGATCACCAATTGCTGGTAACGATGCACCACATCATCGCCGACGGTTGGTCGCTGAACGTGTTGACCGACGAGTTCTCGCGCCTGTACGCCGCTGCATCCCAGGGACAAACAGCAACGCTCCCCGCCTTGCCGACCCAGTACGCCGACTACGGCAGCTGGCAGCGCCAATGGCTGGCGCAAGGGGAGGGTGAACGCCAACTGGCTTACTGGAAAGCGCAGTTGGGCGATGAACACCCGACACTCAATCTGCCCACCGACCACCCGCGTTCGGCACAGCACACTCACAGCGCGGCGCGTCATTGCGTCAACCTGGACGCGACCTTGAGCGATGCCCTTCGCCGGACCGCACAGGCGCATGAATCAACCCCGTTCATGCTGCTGCTCGCGGCGTTCCAGAGTCTGTTGCACCGCTACAGCGGCCAGCGAGACATCCGCATCGGCGTGCCAAATGCCAACCGTCCGCGCCTTGAAACACAGGGGCTGATCGGCTTCTTCATCAACACTCAAGTGCTGCGTGCCGAGGTGGATTCGCAGCAACCATTCGCTGAGTTGTTGGCGCAAACCCGTCAGAGCGCATTGGGCGCCCAGGCGCATCAGGACCTGCCGTTCGAACAACTGCTCGAAGCGTTCCCGCAAGCTCGTGAACAAGGCCTGTTTCAGGTCATGTTCAACCACCAGCAACGGGACTTGAGCGCACTGCGCCGGCTGCCGGGATTGCTCGCCGAAGAGCTGCCGTGGCATAGCCGCGAAGCCAAGTTCGACCTGCAATTGCACAGCGAGGAAGACCAAAAGGGTCGCCTTAGCCTGTCCTTTGACTACGCCAGCGAACTGTTCGACGCATCGACCATCGCACGCATGGCCGACCACCTCAGCAATCTGTTGCGCGCCATTTGTGAACAACCCGACACCGCCATCGGAGACCAGCAACTGCTGACGTCGAGCGAGCATGCTCAGCAAACAGCGTGGAGCGTTGCGCCTTGCACGCCGGCCAGCCAATGGCTGCCGCAACGGCTCAACGAACAGGCGAAATTGACACCGGAACGCACTGCCCTGCTGTGGGACGCTGGCGCCATGGACTTCGCCGACCTGCACGCCCGAGCCAACCGCCTCGCGCATTACCTGCGCGACAAAGGTGTCGGCCCGGACGTGTGCGTGGCCATCGCTGCCGAGCGGTCGCCGCAATTGCTGATCGGCCTGCTGGCGATCATCAAGGCCGGTGGCGCGTACGTGCCGCTGGACCCGGACTACCCGGCCGACCGCCTGGCCTACATGCTCGGCGACAGCGGCGTCGAATTGCTGCTGACCCAAACCGGATTGCTTGAACGTCTGCCGGCCACTGAGGGCGTCAGCGTGATTGCCATGGACGCGCTCAACCTCGACTGTTGGCCGAGCCATGCGCCGGGGCTGCATTTACAGGGCGACAACCTCGCCTACGTGATCTACACCTCGGGTTCCACCGGTCAGCCGAAGGGCGTCGGCAATACCCACGCGGCGCTTGCCGAGCGACTGCAATGGATGCAAGACACTTATCGCCTGAATGACACCGACGTGCTGATGCAAAAGGCGCCGATCAGTTTCGACGTGTCGGTGTGGGAGTGCTTCTGGCCGCTGATCACCGGCGCCCGTTTGCTGATGGCCGGCCCCGGTGAACACCGCGACCCGCATCGCATTGCGCAGTTGGTTCAGCAGTACGGCGTGACCACGCTGCACTTTGTGCCGCCGCTGCTTTCGTTGTTCATCGACGAACCGCTCACCGCTGAGTGCACCAGCCTGCGCCGCATCTTCTCCGGTGGCGAAGCCTTGCCGGCAGAACTGCGCAACCGTGTGCTGGAGCAATTGCCCGCCGTGCAACTGCACAACCGTTATGGCCCGACCGAGACCGCGATCAACGTCACCCACTGGCAATGCACCACGGCCGATGGCGAGCGTTCGCCGATTGGTCGTCCGTTGGGCAACGTCATCTGCCGCGTGCTCGACAGCGACCTCAACCCCGTACCAGCCGGCGTACCCGGTGAGTTGTGCATCAGTGGCATCGGGCTGGCGCGTGGTTATCTGGGACGTCCAGGGCTGACTGCAGAACGTTTTGTCGTCGATCCGCTGGGCGAGTCTGGCGCACGCCTGTACCGCACTGGCGACCGTGCGCGCTGGGCCGCCGACGGCGTGATTGAATACCTCGGCCGGCTCGATCAGCAGGTCAAGCTGCGCGGCTTCCGTGTCGAACCGCAAGAAATCGAAGCGCGGTTGCTGGTGCAGGAGGGCGTCGCGCAAGCGGTGGTGCTGGTGCGCGAAACGGCGGTTGGTGGACAGTTGATCGGTTACTACACCGCCACAGAAACCAGCGAAACCGAAGACGCCCAGACCACACGCCTGATCACCGCCCTGGCGGCCGAGCTGCCGGAATACATGGTCCCGGCGCAGCTGATGCGTCTGGAGCAAATGCCCCTGAGCCCGAGCGGCAAGCTCGACCGTCGCGCCTTGCCCGAGCCGCAATGGCAAGTGCGCGAACACGTCGAACCGGTCACGGCGCTGGAACAACAGGTCGCCGGCATCTGGCGCAAAGTGCTGGGCCAGACGCAAATCGGTCTGCGCGACGACTTCTTCGCCCTCGGCGGTCACTCGTTGCTGGCCACGCAAATCATTTCCCGCACCCGCCAGGCCTGCGACGTCGAATTGCCGCTGCGTGCGTTGTTCGAGAACAGTGAACTGGGCGCGTTTGCCGAGCAGGTTCGGCAGATTCAGGTCAGCGGCCACACCAACAAGCAACCGCCGATCGAGCCGGTCGACCGCAGCCAACCGGTGCCGTTGTCGTATTCCCAGCAGCGCATGTGGTTCCTCTGGCAGATGGAACCGGACAGCCCGGCGTACAACGTCGGTGGCATGGCGCGGTTGCGTGGCGTACTCGATGTCGGGCGTTTCGAAGCGGCGCTGCAAGCGCTGATCATGCGCCACGAAACCCTGCGCACCACGTTCCCGAGCGTCGACGGCGTGGCCCGGCAACAGGTGCATGGGCAAACCGGAATGCGCATGGACTGGAAGGATTTTTCCGCACTGGCGGGTGATGTCCGCGAGCAACGCGTCCAGCAACTGGCTGACGACGAGGCGCACACACCGTTCGATCTGGAAACCGGCCCATTGCTGCGTGCTTGCCTGGTCAAGACCGCCGAACACGAACACTACCTGGTGCTGACCCTGCACCACATCGTCACCGAAGGCTGGGCGATGGACATCTTTGCCCGGGAACTGAGCGCGCTCTACGAAGCTTTCGTCGATGACCGCGAATCACCGCTGGCGCCGCTGCCGGTGCACTACCTCGATTACAGCGTGTGGCAACGGCAGTGGCTGGAGTCCGGCGAACGTCAGCGCCAACTCGACTACTGGACGGCGCAACTGGGCCGTGAACACCCGCTGTTGGAACTGCCGGCGGACCGTCCGCGTCCACCGGTGCAAAGCCACCAAGGCGAACTGTTCCGTTTCGACCTGAGCGATGACCTCGCGGCACGCGTGCGCGCCTTCAATGCGCAAAACGGTCTGACCCTGTTCATGACCATGACCGCCGCGCTGGCGGTGCTGCTTTACCGCTACAGCGGCCAGACCGATCTGCGCATCGGTGCGCCGGTAGCCAACCGGATTCGCCCTGAAAGCGAAGGGCTGATCGGTGCGTTCCTCAACACCCAAGTGCTGCGTTGCCAACTCGACGGGCAGATGTCTGTCGGTGAATTGTTCGAGCAGGTGCGCCACACCGTGATCGAAGGCCAGTCCCATCAGGACCTGCCGTTCGACCACTTGGTAGAAGCGTTGCAGCCACCGCGCAGTGCCGCGTACAACCCGTTGTTCCAGGTGATGTGCAACGTGCAACGCTGGGAATTCCAGCAGAGCCGCACCCTGGCCGGCATGACCGTCGAGTACCTGGCCAACGATGCGCGGGCGACCAAGTTCGACCTCAACCTGGAAGTCACCGACCTCGATCATCGCCTCGGTTGCTGCCTGACCTACAGCACTGATCTGTTCGATGAACCGCGCATTGCACGCATGGCCGGGCATTGGCGCAATCTGCTGGAAGCGTTGCTGGCCGACCCGCAACAGCGCCTCAGTGAACTGCCGTTGCTCGACACTCGCGAACAGCAACACCTGCTCGATAGCCTTGGCGTCGAGCCGGGCGAACATCGCCTCGATCAGTGCATTCATCACCTGTTCAGCGAGCAGGCGCTGGCCCGCAAAGATGCGCCGGCCCTAACCTTTGCCGGGCAAACCCTGAGCTATGCCGAACTCGACAGCCGTGCCAATCAACTGGCCTGGATGCTTCGCGAACGTGGCGTTGGCCCGCAGGTGCGCGTCGGCCTGGCGCTTGAGCGGTCGTTGGAGATGGTCATCGGCCTGCTGGCGATTCTCAAGGCGGGCGGTGCCTATGTGCCGCTGGACCCGGAATATCCGCTGGACCGTTTGCACTACATGATCGAAGACAGCGGCATCGGTGTGTTGCTCAGCGATGCGGCAATGTTCGAAGCGCTGGGTGAGTTGCCGACAACGGTCGCGCGCTGGTGCCTGGAAGAAGACACGGCCGGGCTGGTCAATTACCCGGCCAGCGAGCTGCCGTTTATCAGCCTGCCGCAACATCAGGCCTACCTGATTTATACCTCCGGCTCCACCGGCAAACCGAAAGGCGTGGTGGTGTCTCACGGTGAGATCGCCATGCACTGCCAAGCGGTGATCGAACGCTTCGGCATGCGCCCGGACGACTGTGAACTGCACTTCTATTCGATCAATTTCGATGCCGCAACCGAGCGTTTACTGGTGCCGCTGCTGAGCGGTGCGCAAGTGGTGTTGCGTGCGCAAGGTCAGTGGGACGCGCAAGAAATCTGCGAGTTGATTCGTCGTCACTCCATCAACATCCTCGGCTTCACCCCGAGCTACGGCAGCCAGTTGGCGCAATGGCTGGCGACCCAGGACGAAACCCTGCCGGTGCGCATGTGCATCACCGGCGGCGAGGCCCTGACCGGCGAACACCTGTCGCGAATTCGCGCAGCGTTCAAGCCGAGCCTGTTTTTCAATGCTTACGGCCCGACCGAAACCGTGGTCATGCCGCTGGCCAGTCTCGCGCCCGAACAGCTGGAAGAAGGCCTGGGCAGTGTGCCGATTGGCAGCGTGATCGGTGCGCGGGTGGCTTACATTCTCGACGCGGATCTGGCCCTTGTGCCACAAGGCGCGACCGGTGAGTTGTACGTCGGCGGCGCCGGTCTGGCGCAGGGGTATCACCAGCGCCCGGGCATGACTGCCGAGCGCTTTGTCGCGGATCCGTTCGCCAACAATGGCGGACGCCTGTACCGCACCGGCGACCTGGTGCGCCAACGTGCCGACGGGTTGGTGGAATACCTCGGACGCATTAACCATCAAGTGAAGATTCGCGGTTTCCGCATCGAGTTGGGCGAGATCGAAACGCGCCTGCTGGAGCACGCGTCGATCCGTGAAGCGGTGGTGCTGGCTCTCGACGCACCGAGCGGCAAGCAACTGGTGGGGTATCTGGTCACCGAAGTGGCCGAGCAGGACGAAGCGTTACAAGCCGCACTGCGCGAATCCCTCAAGTCGCACCTCAAATCCCAACTGCCGGATTACATGGTGCCCACGCACCTGATCCTGCTGGCCAGCATGCCGCTGACCGCCAACGGCAAACTGGACCGCCGTGCATTGCCGGCACCGGACCCGGAACTAAATCGTCAGCAGTACGTGGCGCCGAGCAATGCACTTGAACTGATCCTGGCCGCAATCTGGTGCGAAGTGTTGAACGTCGCGCAGGTCGGCCTCAACGACAACTTCTTCGAACTGGGCGGCGATTCGATTCTGTCGATCCAGGTGGTCAGCCGGGCGCGGCAGCAGGGCATCCATTTCAGCCCGCGTGACCTGTTCCAGCACCAGACTGTGCAGACGCTGGCCGCGGTGGCGACCCGCACCGAACAGGTCACCGCCGAGCAGGGCTTGCTCACCGGTGAATCGCGTCTGACGCCGATTCAGCACTGGTTCTTCGATACCGACATCCCTGAACGCCAACACTGGAATCAGGCGTTGCTGCTGGAACCGACCGTGACGCTGGAGCCTCATCGTCTTGAGCAAGCGCTGCTGGCAGTGATCGAACAGCACGACGCCTTGCGCCTGCGCTTCAGCCAAACCGATGCGCAATGGCGCGCCGAGCACCAACCGGTGTCCGATGTCCCCGTGCTGTGGCAAGTCCATGTTTTGTCGATGGACCCCTGCACCGCGCTGTTCGCCGATGCCCAGCGCAGCCTCGATCTCGAAGCTGGGCCGCTGCTGCGTGCGCTGTTGGTCGATGGGCCTGAGGGACAACAACGGCTGTTCATCGCCATTCACCACCTGGTGGTCGACGGCGTTTCGTGGCGCGTGCTGCTGGATGATCTGCAAACGGTTTACCGCCAACTGGACGCGCAACAATCGGTCAATCTGCCGGCGAAAACCAGTGCGTTCAGGGACTGGGCGGCGCGTTTGCAGGCCTACGCCGGCAGCGAATCCCTGCGCGAAGAACTGAGCTGGTGGCAGGCGCAACTGGCCGGCCCAAGCGTTGAACTCCCTTGCGAGCGTCCTCAGGGCGGCCAGCAGAACCGACATGCACACACCGTCAGCGTTCGGCTGGATGCCGAGCACACCCGCCAATTGCTGCAACAAGCGCCGAGCGCTTACCGCACGCAGGTCAACGACCTGCTGCTGACGGCGCTGGCCCGCGTATTGTGCCGCTGGAGCGGCGACGAATCGACGCTGATTCAACTGGAAGGCCACGGCCGCGAAACCCTGTTCGACGAGATCGACCTGACCCGCACCGTGGGCTGGTTCACCAGCGCCTATCCGCTGCGACTGACGCCGATGGGCGGGCAGGGCGAATCGATCAAGGCGATCAAGGAACAACTGCGCGCCGTGCCGCACAAAGGCCTGGGGTATGGCGTCTTGCGTTATCTGGCCGACGACCTGTGCCGACAGGCGATGGCTGGGCTGCCGGCAGCGCCGATCACCTTCAACTACCTCGGTCAGTTCGACCAGAGCTTTGGCGCGCAGGCCTTGTTCCGTCCGCTGGATGAAGCGGTCGGCGCGGCCCATGATCAGCACGCACCGCTGCCCAATGAGCTGAGCGTCGACAGTCAGGTCTACGGTGGTGAACTGGTGCTGCGCTGGACCTTCAGCGCCGAACGTTATGATCGGCAAACCATCTCCGACCTGGCAGACGCTTACGTACGTGAACTGCACAGCCTGATCGAACATTGCCTGCAAGACGAGGCGGGTGGCCTGACACCGTCGGACTTCCCGCTGGCGAAACTGACGCAAACGCAACTCGATGCACTACCGGTTCCGGCCGCCGTGATCGAAGACGTCTACCCGCTGACCCCGATGCAGGAAGGCATGCTGCTGCACACCTTGCTCGAGCCGGGTACCGGGCTCTACTACATGCAGGACCGCTACCGCATCAACAGCGAGCTCGATCCGCAGCGTTTCGCCCAGGCCTGGCAAGCGGTGATCGCCCGTCACGAAGCCTTGCGTGCGTCATTCTGCTGGAACGTCGGCGAAGAAATGCTGCAGGTTATCCACAAGCCGGGCAGCACGCCGATCGAGTACCTCGACTGGACCTCGATGGCTGACACCGAGCAAGAGCCGACGTTGCAGGCGCTGCTGAAAAGCGAGCGTGAGGCCGGGTTCGATCTGCTCAACCAGGCCCCGTTCCACCTGCGCTTGATCAAGGTCGGCGCGGCGCGTTACTGGTTCATGATGAGTAACCACCATATCCTCATCGATGCCTGGTGCCGCTCGCTATTGATGAATGACTTCTTCGAGATCTACACCGCCCTTGGCGAAGGCCGTGAAGCGCAACTGGCCATGCCACCGCGTTATCGCGACTACATCGGCTGGCTGCAACGCCAGAGCCTGGCCGAAGCGCGGCAGTGGTGGAAAACCAACCTGCAAGGCTTCGAACGGACCACGCCGATCCCGAGCGATCGACCGTTCCTGCGCGAACACGCCGGCGACAGCGGCGGCATGATCGTCGGCGACCGCTATACCCGGCTCGACGCCCGTGACGGTGCACAACTGCGTGAACTGGCGCAGGCGCATCAGCTGACCATCAACACCTTCGCCCAAGCGGCGTGGGCGCTGGTGCTACGGCGCTTGAGCGGTGATCGCGACGTGCTGTTCGGCGTCACCGTGGCCGGGCGCCCGGTGGACATGCCGCAGATGCAACGCACCGTGGGGCTGTTCATCAACAGCATCGCGCTGCGGGTGAAAATGCCCGAAGACCATCAGCGTTGCAGCGTGCGCCAATGGCTCAGCGGTTTGCTCGACAGCAACATGCAACTGCGCGAGTACGAATACCTGCCGTTGGTGAGCATTCAGGAACACAGTGAACTGCCTAAAGGTCAGCCGCTGTTCGACAGCCTGTTCGTGTTCGAGAACGCCCCGGTAGAAGTGTCGGTGCTGGACCGTGCGCAAAGCCTCAACGCGACCTCGGATTCGGGCCGCACCCACACCAACTTCCCGCTGACGGCGGTGTGTTATCCGGGCGATGACCTGGGCTTGCACCTGTCTTACGACCAGCGTTATTTCGACGAGTCGACCATCGAGCGCATGCTCGGTGAGTTCAAGCGCTTGCTGTTGGCACTGGTCGAAGGGTTCCATGGCGACATGGCCGACTTGCCGCTGCTGGGGGCCGAGGAGCACGACTTCCTGGTCCACGGTTGCAACCAGAGCGAACACGACTACCCGCTGGAGCAGAGCTATGTCGCGTTGTTCGAAGCGCAAGTCGCTCGGCATCCGCAGCGGATCGCCGCGAGTTGCCTCGATCAGCAACACAGTTATGTCGAGCTGAACCAGCGCAGCAACCGCCTCGGTCACGCCCTGATCGCTGCCGGTGTCGGGCTGGATCAACCAGTGGCGTTGCTGGCCGAACGGAATCTCGATCTGCTCGGCATGATCATCGGCAGCTTCAAGGCCGGTGCCGGTTACCTGCCGTTGGACCCGGGCCTGCCGAGTCAACGTTTGAGCCGGATCATCGATCTGAGCCGCACGCCGTTGCTGGTGTGCACTCAGGCCTGCCGCGAACAGGCGCTGGCATTGCTGGACGAGTCCGGTTGCGCCCAGCGACCCAAGTTGCTGGTCTGGGAAGAGGTGCAGGCGAGCACTGTTTCGGTGGCCAATCCGGGGATCTACAGCGGGCCGGATAACCTCGCGTACGTGATCTACACCTCGGGCTCCACCGGTTTGCCCAAGGGCGTGATGGTCGAGCAGCGCGGCATGCTCAATAACCAGTTGAGCAAGGTGCCTTACCTGAACCTCAGCGATGCCGATGTGGTCGCCCAGACCGCCACGCAAAGCTTCGACATTTCGGTCTGGCAGTTCCTCGCCGCGCCGTTGTTCGGTGCGCGGGTGGACATCGTGCCGAACACCATCGCCCATGATCCACAGGGCCTGTTGGCGCATGTGTCGGTGCAAGGCATCACCGTGCTGGAAAGCGTGCCGTCGCTGATCCAGGGCATGCTCGCCCACGAACGTATGAGCCTCGATGGCCTGCGCTGGATGCTGCCGACCGGTGAAGCGATGCCACCGGAACTGGCACATCAATGGTTGTCGCGTTACCCGGAGATCGGTTTGGTGAATGCCTATGGCCCGGCGGAGTGCTCGGACGACGTGGCGTTCTTCCGCGTCGACCTGGCCTCGACGCGCGGCAGCTATTTGCCGATTGGTACACCGACCGACAACAACCGTTTGTACCTGCTCGATGGCGCGCTGGAACTGGTGCCGCTGGGCGCCGTGGGCGAGTTGTGCGTGGCCGGCACCGGTGTCGGTCGCGGGTATGTGAGTGATCCGTTGCGCACGGCGCAGGTGTTTGTGCCGAACCCGTTCGGGGCGCCGGGGGATCGGTTGTATCGCACTGGTGACCTGGCCCGTCGTCGCAGTGACGGCGTGCTGGAGTACGTCGGGCGTATTGACCATCAAGTGAAGATTCGCGGATACCGCATTGAACTGGGAGAAATCGAAGCGCGCCTGCACGAACAGCCTGAGGTCCGCGAGGCGGCGGTGGGGGTGCAGGAAGGGGTGAATGGCAAACATCTGGTCGGCTATTTGGTCGCGGCTGATTCAGCGCTCAATCCGGCCGAACGACTGGAGCGGATCAAGCAACGCCTGCGCGCCGAGCTGCCGGAATACATGGTGCCGCTGCACTGGTTGTGGCTGGATCGCATGCCGCTCAACGCCAACGGCAAACTCGATCGCAAGGCGCTGCCGGCGCTGGAGATCGGCCAGTTGCAGAGCCAGGATTATCTGGCGCCGCGCAATGATCTGGAGCAGACGCTAGCCGACATTTGGGCTGAGGTGTTGAAGATCGAGAAGGTTGGCGTGCGCGACAACTTCTTCGAGTTGGGTGGGCATTCGTTGCTGGCGACGCAGATTGCGTCGCGGGTGCAGAAAGCGCTGCAACGGGATGTGCCGCTGCGGGCGATGTTCGAGTGCAGCACGGTGGCGGAGTTGGCTGAGTACATTGATGGACTAGCGGCGAATGACATCACGGAGGAGAAGGTGGATCGACTGAATGACCTGATGGCGGAATTGGAGGGATTCTAGTTTTTTAGCGCCTGTCAGGGCCTCTTCGCGAGCAAGCCCGCTCCCACATTGGTCCTGCGAACGCAGGTCAAATGTAGGAGCGGGCTTGCTCGCGAAGGGGCCGGTACAGACACTCCAAGTGTTGACTATAGGTCAACTGCAGCACAGTCTCCCCACTCCAGTTTTCACCAAGGAACCAGTCAATGCCCTTCGCAACGATTGATGGCCAACCCCTCCATTACCTGGATCAAGGCACCGGCCCGGCGGTCCTGCTGGCCGGCAGCTACCTGTGGGACCAGGCCATGTGGGCCCCGCAGATTGCCGCCCTGTCACCGCACTACCGGGTTATTGCCTTGGACCTGTGGGGCCACGGCGAATCCGGTCCGCTGCCCGCCGGCACGCAATCGCTGGACGACATTGCGCGTCAGGCCTTGGCGTTGCTCGATCATCTGGACGTCGATCGCGTCACGCTGGTCGGATTGTCGGTCGGCGGCATGTGGGGCGCGCGGCTGGCGCTGTCGGCACCGCAGCGAATCAACGGTCTGGTGCTGATGGACACCTACCTCGGGGTCGAGCCGGAACCGACTCGCCAATACTATTTCTCGTTGTTCAAACAGATCGAAGACACCGGCGTGATCTCGGCGCCGTTGCTCGACATCGTGGTGCCGATTTTCTTCCGTCCGGGCATCGATCCGCAGTCGGCGTTGTATCAGGATTTCCGCGCCAAACTGGCGGCGTTGCCGCCGCAGCGTTTGCGCGAAAGCGTGGTGCCGATGGGGCGTATTACCTTTGCGCGGGATGATTTGTTGCCGCGTCTGGGGGCGTTGAATCCTCAAACCACGCTGGTGATGTGTGGTGATCAGGACAAGCCGCGACCACCGTCGGAAGCAGAGGAAATGGCTGAGTTGATTGGGTGTGCGTCTGTGCTGGTGCCGGAGGCGGGGCATATCTCCAGTCTGGAGAATCCCGGGTTTGTCACTGGGGCGCTGCTGAAGTTTTTGGCTGAGAGAACCTGCAAGACCGTGTAATCGTTCTTCGCGAGCAAGCCCGCTCCCACATTTTCCCTGCGTACACAGTTTAAATGTGGGAGCGGGCTTGCTCGCGAAGGCGTCGGTGAGTTCACCAGAGCTCCTTCGGGAATAACTACTTAGGTCCCAGAATCTTCGCCAACTTGTCCGGCGAAGGCGCACCTTGCTGCTGTTGCAGCTCACCCTTGTCATCCATATAGAAAATCGCCGGAGTCGCCTGCAACTCCAGGTCTTCCATCAATTGCATGTTCGCCGCGAGTTTCAGCTGAATCGCCGGTGGCACTTCCTTCAGCGCCTTGAGCGAACTCTCCTTGCCAGCCTTTTCATGTTCTTCCAGCGCTTTGCTCGGGTCCTTGGCCGCCAGCAATGCCGCCGATTTGCCCGGGCTGTCTTCGCGAATGATCCCGACCATGATGTGGCGCAATTGCACCTTGCCAGCCTTCACCCACGGCCGCGCCTGCTCCCAGAACACATTGCAGTAAGGGCAGTTCGGATCGCTGAACAGGTACACGACACGCGGGGCATCCTTTTTGCCGTCACCGATCCAGTTGCTGGCTTCCATCTTGCCCCAGACTTCCTTGGACATTGGCGCGTAGACCAGTTTCTGCAACGGCGCCGTGGTCAGGTCATTGCCCTCGGCATCGTAGAGGTTGCCGAGCAACACGTGCTTGCCATCCGGGGTCAGGTACAACGCCATGCCACGGTTCTGGTATTGCGCTGCGTAACCGCGCAAGCCGTCGGGGGCATCGAACTGGCCGACGATTTTCGCACCCTTGGCTTCGATCTTCTTGATCGCCTCAGGCAGTTCTTCGGCGGCCTGCACCGACGGCAGGTGCAGCAGGGCGGCGCCGAGGGTCAGCGTCAGCAGATGGCGGAGGCGGGGCATGGCAGTTTCCTTGGAGAAGTGGACGGTGCGGCAGAAGAAGGACTGTCGAAGTTTTCCAGGGCGCGGGCCAGGCTGGCTTCCGAGAGTTCGCCCAAGTGGCTGCCCAACAGGCGACCGTCATTGCTATAGAACAGCGTAGTCGGCAAAGCCATGGAACCCACGGCCTGACCCAGACGACCGCCGCCGTCGAACAACACGTTGGTCAGGCTCAGGCCCTGGGTTTCGAGAAAGGTGGCGACGCTTTGCATGCTTTCGGCTTGATTGACGAACAGGAACGTCAGGTCCGGGCGGTGTTGCTGGGCGTTTTCCAGTACCGGCATTTCCCGACGGCATGGCGGACACCAGGTGGCCCAGAGGTTGATCACCAGCGGCCCCCCCTTGTAATCGGCCAGTTGCACGGTTTCACCGGCGGCATTGCGCAAGCTGATTTCCGGCAGGCGCGTGCCTTGCTCGTAAATGCTCAGGGAGACTGTCGCCAGCAGCCAGAACGCCAGGCCGCTGCCCACGCCGAATCCCAGAGGACGGCGCAATCCCGGCCGACGCCAACCGCGATACAGCGTGGCGAGCAGCAGCACAACCACCCCCGGCCAGGCCAGAAAACCACCGTCGCGCAGGTCGATGATTTGCCACGGATCGTTGCGATAGTGCATCCAGTAAACCGCCACGAAACTGACCCGCGCCGCCAGCATGCCCACCAGGAACAAGCTGAACAGCACCGACTCGGGGTTCTCGCCACCTCGTTTGGCCACCCGCCAGCCGACAAACGTCGCCAGTGCCAAGGCACTGATCAGCAGCAGATGGTTAAGCGCGATGGCAAAGGTGCCGAGGGTAAAGGTCAGCATTAACGGGCGTCTCGGGTAGTGGTCCAGCGTTGCAGGAAGGTGTCGGCATCGACCTCGCCGGTGATGCGCTGGCTGCGACGCTCTTCGCCGTCGGCGCCGATCCACAGGAAACTCGGTGGCCCCGGCACTTTATAACGGCCGAGCAGTTCGCGGCTGGCGGCATTGTCGGCGGTGACGTCCAGCCGGAGCAAGCGCACATCGCTCAACGCGTCCATCACCCTGGCTTTGCCGAAGACCTGTTTTTCCATGACTTTGCAGGAGGTGCACCAGTCGGCGTAGTAATCCAGCAGTACCCATTGGCCCTGCGCCTGCGCCGCGTCCAGTTCCCGTTGCAGCGCTTGCGGGTCTTTGATCGTGGTGAAGGCCTCGTGGCCGACCGGCGCACCGGCACTGGCCGTGGTTGAACCGCGATAGACCTGCAGCGGCTGAAACAAATCGTCACTGCCACCGGCGGCGCCGATCATCAACAGGCTGCCCCACAATCCAAGGAGCAATGAACCGGCACCGAACACGTGCGCCGTTCGACCAAAACCACTGGATTGGCGCCATGCACTGTAAGCCGCAATCAACAACAGCGCCCCACATAAACCGATCCACAGCGATTCATCCAGCACCGGACGCAACATCAGCAACGCGGTGGCGAGGAACAGAAAACCGAAGATGCCTTTGAGCAGGTTCATCCAGGCGCCGGGTTTGGGCAGGAAACGATTACCGATGGTCACCAGCAATAACAGCGGCACACCAATGCCAATGCCCATGGCGAACAGAATCAAGCCGCCATGCAGCGCATTACCGCTTTGCGCGATGTAGAGCAGAGCGCCGGCCAACGGCGCGGTCATGCACGGCCCCACCAGCAAACCGGACAAGGCGCCCAGTGCACCGGCGCCGACGAGACTGCCACCGCGCTGATTGCGCGATACGTTTTCCAGACGGTCGCGAACCGCCACCGGCAGTTGCAGCTCGAAGAACCCGAACATCGGCAACGCGAGCAGTACAAACACCGCCGCAAAAGTGCCCAGCAGCCACGGGTTTTGCAACAGCGCTTGCAGGTTCGCGCCGAGAAACGCGGCCAAGACACCCATCGCCGCATACACCAGCGCCATGCTCACCACGTAGCTGCCCGCCAGGGTAAACCCGCGTTTGGAGGTGGCGCCGCTGCCCACAATCAAACCGGCCAGAATCGGCAACATCGGCAACGAGCAAGGCGTGAACGCCAGCAAAAGGCCCAAGCCAAAAAACACCAGCAAGCTCCAGCCCAACGCCCGTTGTTGCAGATCGCTGGCCAAGGCTTGATCCGGTGCTTCGTTTGCGGCATTCGGCACAATACCGCCCAGATCCACGACCTGGGTCTGCGGCGGATAACACAAACCGGCATCGGCGCAGCCCTGGAACCCCACCTTGATTTGACCGGTAGCGCCCGCCGGGATCTTCAGTTCCAGACCCTGACGGTAAACCTGTTGCTCGCCAAAGAACTCATCACTGTGCGCTTCGCCTTCCGGCAAGACAGGATGCTGGTCAGCAGACAAACCATCGAATTTCAGGCGTTTTTGATAAAGGTAATAACCGTCGGTGATCTGCCAATAGAGCTGGGTTTCACCGGATTCAAGGCGTTCGGAGGTGAAGACGAACGCCTTTTCCACCGGCAGGAATTCAGGTTTGGTATCGAACGGATTGGTCCCTGCCTGGGCCAGACCCGAGATCAAGAGGACAAAAAATACAAACAGACGACGCATGGGTAAGCCTTTCCCTGTGCAAGTGAGATGCACAATGGGAGGCGGCGATTAACCGATGATTAACCGCGCCGCCACGGGGACTCAGTCTCGGAACAGACCTGGCCACGCTTCGTCATTCATTCCGTGCGGGCCGGAATGCAGACGGTTTTGCTGGATGTTGTAGACGAGAAACTGTCCTCTGTTCAGAAAAATATAATAGAAACTGTCGGCAAACGTTCTATCGTTTTGTGCAGCTGTAATGATGCGGTGTTTAAAAGGCTCTAATCCCGGCATAGAGGTAGCGGTAATTTCTTCGTGGATCAATCGGTTTTTTAGATAGTCAAAAGAGAGATAGTATCCGTCGTTGAGAAGGAAGCGAAACAGGAACTGTTTGCCGCCTAATTGCCACCAGGTTCCCGCTACAATGCGGTCGAAGTAAGGAAATATGGGTGCCCATATCGAATTTTCAACGCGATAGTGGGCGACTGTCTTATCCTGATCCTGGTCGTATTTACAGACCATCGGGGTCTCGCCGTGGTAATAAAACAACCAGGTAAAGTCGTCAGAGCCGTCACGGTTGTCCAAGTCTGTGGTGGTGAAGCCGAATCGCAGGTGCTTGGCGTATTGGTGAAAACCGGGCCATGAGTATTGCGTGATTTCTTTAGGGTAGTCGTCGGAAACTCGATGATCCCCCAGATCAAAATTGGTGAAGGTGTTCGTGTCTTTAAAGAAAAAGTAAATGCGGTCTCTGCCGGCGCGCCAGTCGGTGGCGACGAAGTTGTTAAAATTTGGCATGGGCTGATTCCTTTCAGCTGAGTGAGGACTCTTTGCTATCGGATAGAGTCTTCATGGATTTAATTGGTTAGTTGTTGGCTTGCTTGTTTCTTTGCAGGGGAAGATTATCGTCGTAAGTATATTTATAATAAGTTTTTTTAAAGTTATTTGTTTCGCGATGCAACTAAGCTGTTCGGGCTGGCTCGTTTAATCAAGATGACAGAAAGCTGTACTGTTCGTCAGGCGCCGCGGTTGCCATAATTGCGCCTTAATCCTCAACTGCTTGAATCGCGTTTTTACTCATGGAGCGCCCATGCACGTACTGGTTTGTGAAGACGATGAGCTGATCGCCAGCGGCATTGTCGCCGGCCTCACCGCACAGGGCCTGACGGTCGAGCACGTCGCTACTGCTTCGTCTGCGCGCGCGATGCTCAAGGTCGCTGAATTCGATGTCATGGTGCTCGACCTCGGCCTTCCCGACGAAGACGGCCTGAAGCTGTTGCAGCAACTGCGCCACAACGGCCTGGAAATTCCGGTGTTGATTCTCACGGCGCGCGATTCTGTGACGGATCGGGTCGATGGCTTGCAAGCCGGCGCCGATGATTACCTGCTCAAACCATTCGATCTGCGTGAACTTGCCGCGCGGTTGCACACGTTACTGCGCCGGGTGGCGGGGCGCAGTGTCAACCTGATCGAGCATGGTGCGCTGACCTATGACCCTAGCAGCCGCGAAACCCTGCTTGGCGGTCAACCGGTGGACCTGTCGCGTCGCGAGCAGGCGTTGTTGCAGGCCTTGCTGCATAACCGCGGGCGCGTGCTCTCCACCGAGCAACTCAAGGACAGCGTCTACGGTTTCAACGACGAACTGGAAAGCAACGCCCTCAACGTCCACATCCATCACCTGCGGCGTAAACTCGGTAACGGCATCGTCGAAACCGTGCGCGGCCTGGGCTATCGCCTGGGACCGGCCGATGGTGGAGAGGAAATTAAAAAGTGATGAGCCTGCGTTTGCGCCTGAGCCTGACCCTCGGCGCCGCTTTTGCCTTGATCTGGGCGCTGGCGGCGGCCTGGATGCTCAGCGACCTGCGTAACCAAATGATGTTTTCCCTCGACCAGCGGCTGGTGGCTTCTGCGCGCATGGTCGCCGGCCTGATGGAACAGTTGCCCGCGTTGCCGACCAAGGGCGAGGGCACCCATTTCAGCGCTGAACAATTGAATATCCCCGGTGGAATGGCCTGTCAGGTCAGTTCATTGCGCGGCGAAATCCTCGCCCGCAGCCACACCGATCCGCAACAAACCCTGGAAGCCGAGAAAATGGGCTTTCACGACCAAATGATCGACGGCGCGCCGTGGCGCAGTTTCACCCTGGCGCGCGGCGATCTGCGCATCACCACCGCCGACCGGCAAATCGAGCGCGAGGCGCTGAACATGTCGATCCTGCTGGCCGCGTCGGTGCCGGTGGGTGTGGCGTTGCTCGGCTGTCTGTGCCTGCTGTGGCTGGGCATCGGCCAAGGGTTGGCACCACTCAACCGGATGCGCGACGCGCTGATGCGGCGCAGCGCCGATTCCCTCGAACCGTTGCAGATCCAGCCGCTGCCCAGCGAGCTGCAACCGCTGCTGGACACCCAGAACCAGCTGTTCCAGCGCATCGGCAAGACCATCGAGCGTGAACGACGTCTGACTGGCGATGCGGCACACGAACTGCGCAGCCCGTTGACCGCGATCAAGACCCACCTGCAAGTGGCGCGCATGACCGACGGCGCGGCGCGGGATCAATCCCTGGCCCGGGCCGAAGAGGGCGCCGACCGCATGCACCGGACCCTTGAACAACTGCTGTTGCTGGCGCGGGTCGAGGGCAGCCTGTCCTTCGACGACGGTGTGCAGTGCAGCGCTGAACAAGTGGCGAAACTGGCGATTCAGGACGCCGCCAGCGGGGATCGGCAACGCATCAAGCTGCAGATGCCGAACACGTTCTCCAGTGCGCCGGTGCAAATGCCCGCCGTGTTGTCGATTGCCGCATTGCGCAACCTGCTGGACAACGCCTTGCGCCATACCCCTGGCGATGGTGCCGTGGAATTGAGCCTGGAAACCACCGGCAATCGTGCGCGTTTTCTGGTTCGCGACCATGGGCCGGGGATTGCCGAAGACGATCTGCAGCACCTGACCCAACGCTTCTGGCGCAACGGCCAGAGCACCGGTTGCGGGTTGGGACTGGCGATCGTTCAGGCGATTGTCCAGCGTTGTGGCTGTACGTTGCGGTTTGACAGTCGACCGGATGGGTTGCGAGTGGAATTGACCATGCCCTTGCAAACTATCTAACCCACATGGGATTGGTGTTGCACACCAAATGTAACTTCTCTTCATTGGCCTTTTGACGGTCGCCAGCGCTATCGTCCCCGGCAGCTTTTTCTCAATGGATTGAGGTAACAGCGCCATGGAAGCATCGGTTCACATCTGCAAGGCAACCTCCGCCGACGCGGGCATTATCAGCCGTATCGTCGAGCGCTCCATTCGGGTGGGGTGTGCGCTGGATCACCGTAATGACCCGCGCACCGTCGCCACCTGGGTCCAGAACAAAACCATCGAACACGTCCAGCCCTGGCTGACTGACCAACGGCTGTACCTCAACATTGCCCTGTTGCACGACAAACCGGTCGGCGTCGCGATGGCCGCGATCAGCGGCAAGGTCGCGTTCTGCTACGTGCAGCCTGAGTGGTTCCGCCGCGGTGTCGGACAGGCGCTGGTGCGCGATCTTGAAGGCTGGTTGATCGATCACGGTGTGCACTTGGCGCGACTCAACAGCACCCGAACCGGCGAGGCCTTTTACCGGCATCTGGGTTACCAGGCCTGCGCTGAAACCTTCGCAGTGGCGGGGCTTCAGGCGGTTCCCATGCACAAAGCATTGTCGGCGGTCTAAATCCTCGAGCCCCTGATGCGTTTCCAGAACAGGAAACCTTATTGAGGGGTCGAGAAATGTCAGTCGCTACCAGCCTTATCGAAGATCAGCCGGCCCGGATTGTCCCGACGCCTGCCGAAATGCTGTACCAGTTCAATGAATCGCCGCTGCTGGCCCGTCAAAACCGGCAGGAATCCAATGCCCGCAGCTACCCACGGCGTATTCCCCTGGCGCTGAAACGCGCCAAGGGCATTTATGTCGAGGACGTCGAGGGCCGCCATTTCATCGACTGCCTGGCCGGTGCCGGGACGCTGGCGCTGGGGCACAACCATCCGGTGGTGATCGAAGCGATCCAGCAAGTGCTGAGCGATGAACTGCCGCTGCACACCCTCGACCTGACCACACCGGTCAAGGACCAGTTTGTCCAGGATCTGTTCGGCCTGTTGCCACCAGCATTGGCTGCCGAGGCCAAGATCCAGTTCTGCGGCCCGACCGGCACCGACGCGGTGGAAGCTGCGCTGAAACTGGTGCGCACCGCCACCGGACGCAGCACCGTGTTGTCGTTCCACGGCGGTTATCACGGCATGAGCCAGGGCGCTCTGAGCCTGATGGGCAGCCTGGGACCGAAAAAGCCATTGGGTGCTTTGCTCAGCAGTGGTGTGCAGTTCATGCCGTATCCCTACGATTACCGTTGCCCGTTCGGCCTCGGTGGGGCGCAGGGCGTGCAGGTCAATCTGAGCTACCTGGAAAACCTGCTGAATGATCCCGAGGCCGGAGTTCAGTTGCCGGCCGCGGTGATTGTGGAAGTGGTACAGGGCGAAGGCGGGGTGATCCCGGCGGATCTCGACTGGCTGCGCGGCGTGCGTCGCATCACCGAAAAGGCTGGCGTGGCGCTGATCGTCGATGAAATCCAGAGTGGTTTCGCTCGCACCGGCAAGATGTTTGCCTTTGAACACGCCGGGATCATTCCGGACGTGGTGGTGATGTCCAAAGCCATTGGCGGCAGCTTGCCGCTGGCGGTGGTGGTTTACCGCGACTGGCTCGACACCTGGCTGCCGGGCGCGCATGCCGGGACCTTTCGTGGCAATCAGATGGCCATGGCCGCCGGTTCTGCGGTGATGCGTTATCTGGTCGAACACAAGGTGTGCGAGCACGCGGCGGCTATGGGCGAGCGCTTGAGCGAACACCTGCGCATCCTGCAGCGTGGCTTCCCGCAGATGGGCGACATCCGCGGTCGCGGCTTGATGCTCGGCGTTGAATTGGTCGACCCGACCGGAGCGCCGGACGCTCAGGGCCATCCGCCGATATTTGCTGCGCTGGCGCCGCGGGTGCAGCGCGAATGCCTCAAGCGCGGGTTGATTCTCGAGCTGGGTGGCCGGCATGGCGGCGTGGTGCGTTTTCTGCCGCCGCTGGTGATCACGGCGGCTGAAATCGATCAGGTGGCCGGGATTTTCGGCCGGGCCATGGCCGCTGCCACCGCCAGTCTCTAAATTTTTTGCCCGCCGGAACGTTCTTTCTACATAACGGCTGCGCACGCCGCGCAGCCCACCCTACAGCGATGGAGAAACGCCCATGACATCAGTATTCGACCGCGAGGACATCCTCTTTCAGGTCGTGGTCAACCACGAAGAGCAATACTCGATCTGGCCTGACTACAAAGCCGTGCCAGAGGGCTGGCGCACCGTGGGCAAGAGCGGTTTGAAGAAGGAATGCCTGGCTTACATTGAAGAAACCTGGACGGACATGCGTCCGCTGAGTCTGCGTCGCAAGATGGAAGAGCAGGCGGCAGTGGCTCACTGATTGATCGCGCAAAGAAAAGCCCGCTGAACCGAGAAGGTCAGCGGGCTTTTTCTTGTCCGGAGTTTGTTGTGTTTCCAAGGCCGCCTTCGCGAGCAAGCCCGCTCCCACATTTGATCTGCGGCGGTACACAAATCAAATGTGGGAGCGGGCTTGCTCCGGGCGGCGTTCCGACGAAGAACGATACCGCGGTCCAACTGACTCAAGCGCCGTTCAACCCCTTGATCACCAAATCCACATTCCCTTCCAATTCGGCCACCGGATCCGCCGCATCCACGCTCAACACCACCAACCGGCTACCAGCCTCGGCAATCACCGCTTTCACCGCGTCCGAAGGCTGGCGATGATGCAACACCACCGCCACATCGTTCTCCTTCAACGTCGCGCCCAATTGCTTGAGCGCATCGGGTGTCCACTCGGCGTCCGGGCGCGCGTCGATCCCGATCAGCTCCAGATTGAGCCCGCCAATCAAATAGCCCAAGTGATCGCTGAGGCTCATCACACTGAGATTGTCAGCACCGGCCAGCCGCGCTTCGCTGTCAGCGCTGAACTTGAGCAAACGCTGTTTCAGCGCCGCCAGGTTAGCCTCGATGGCCGGCTTGGCTTCTGGTGCCAGACGCACCAGGTCGGCGGCCATCACGTCCGCCATCCGCCCCATGTTGTTGCTGGACAACCAAGGCTGGCTGTTCAAACCCTCGACCTTGTTATCCGGCTGCACGGCGATGCCGGGGAGGGCGCCGTCCACCGGGCGCGCCGCGTCGACTTCAACGATGCGAATGTTGCTGCGACGGGAGATCGGGTACAGCGGATCATCCGCCCACAGCGAACGCAGGCCGATCACCGCGTCGGCGTCGGTCGCCAGTTTGGCCAGCGCCGGGGCGCCACGGCCGGTGAAGTACGCGGTCTGACGGCTGCCGGGCAGGTTCGCCGGTGCGGCTCGTTCAAGGTTGATAGGGGTGCCCTTGAGCAGCACTTCGCCCAGGCCGTAAGTGATCGGCAAGGACGCCAGCACGTGCAGCGGTTTAGCGCTGTTCGCCGCAAACGAAGCGTTGGCCAGCCCGCAGAAGGCTAAGGCCAGGGTCAGTTGACGCAGAGAAAAAGACATTTATCCGAGATTCCCTTTCAGGCTGGGGACGACACCGCGCGCAATGGCGGACAGGGCGAAAGCGATACCGGCAACCAGAATGATCGCGGCACCGGACGGGATCGGCAGGTCGAACACAATCGGCGCAAGAATCCCGCACAGAGTGCTCACCGTGGCGATCAGCACCGAGCACCAGAAGAACCCCTTCAGCGATTGGCTGAGCAATCGCGCGGCGGCTGCCGGAATCACCAACAGCGCGCCGACCAGAATCGCGCCGATGACCTTCACTGCGGCCACGGTGATCAGCGTCACCAGAATCACAAACAGGTAATCCAGGGTTTTCACCGCCACCCCGCGTACTGCCGCCAATTGCGGGTTGAAACTGGCCAGCATGATGCGGTTGTACAGCGGCAAGGCCAGCGCCATGACCAGCGAACCGACGATGGCCAGCACCGCCAGGTCATTGCCGTTGACGGTCAACACCGAACCGAACAGCACGTTTTCCAGAATGTGCACGTTGATCTTGCCCGCCAGAATCAGCAGCAGGCTCGCGCCCAATGCCAGCGACACCGACAGGAACACGCCAATCAAAGTGTCCGGTGCCAGGCCGGTGCGGTTGCGCAGGTAATTGAGCAAAATGCCGAACAGCAGGCAGTAACCGAACAGGCTGCCGTAAGGCCCGGTGTAGGGTTCGCCGAGCAGGATGCCGATGGCCACGCCGGTCAGTGCCGCGTGGCCCACTGCTTCGGAGAAAAACGCGAAGCGCTTGACCACCACCAGCGTGCCCAAACCGCCCAGCACCGGGCCGATCAACAGGCCGGCGAGCAGCGCGTTGACCACAAAACCATAGGCCAGCGCCTCGGGCAGGTAACCCGAGGACGCCCAGCCCTGAACCATCAAGCGAAAGGCTTCGTAGCTCATCAAGCAACGCTCCGTGGGTGGGTGGAGAACAGGGTCAACAAGCGTTCCGGGGTCAGTGCCTGTTTTGGCGTCGCATCGAACAACACCCGGCGATTGAGCCCGGTAACGCGATCCGCCAGACGCCCGACGGCTTCCAGATCGTGCTCGATCCACAGCACGGTGATGCCGCTTTGGCGCCAGTCTCCGAGCAGCCGTTCGAACACCCGGATACCGGCTTCATCCAGCGCCGACATCGGTTCGTCGAGCACCAGCAGTTGCGGCGCCGGGATCAGCCCTTGCGCCAGCAACACCCGTTGACGCTCACCGCCCGACAGCGCCCCCATGCGTCGCGTGCGTTTGTCCTGCATGCCGACCCGTTCCAGCGCTTCGCCAATCGCGGCGGTGTAGTGTTTGCTCAACCCAAGGAACGCCGGCCGACGCTGACACATCGCGGCCATGAAATCGTCGACGGTCATGGGCAGGCCGCGATCAAACTCCAGCGCTTGCGGTACATAGCCGACGGTCCCGGGTGTGCCGGGCCATTGCAGGCTCAAGCGACCCTGATGCGGCATCTGCCCAAGCAGGGTCTTGATCAGCGAACTCTTGCCACCACCGTTGGGGCCGACCAGCGCATGCACGCTGCCGGGCGAGACCTGAAAGGTCACGTTGTCGAGGATCGTTGTGCGCCCGAGGGTCAGGCTGACATCGGCGAAATCCAGCGTCGGGCCGGAGCTTTGGACCGAGAGGTTTTCTTGAACAGTCATTGGCCCGACTCCTGTATCGCCCGGACCACGGTATTGAGGTTGCCGGTCATTTCCTTTTCGTATTTGTCAGCGGTGTATTCGCCATAGGAAATGTGCGACAGCGGGTACAGCTTCACCCCGGACTCACGCTGGATGGTGTCGACGTAGGTGGAGGGGAAATCCATCTCCGAGAAGATCACTTTCACGTCCAGTTCGCGCAGTTGGTCGATGGTTTTTTTCAACTGGCTCGGGCTCGGTTCGATGCCGTGGGCCGGTTCGACCACGGCGGTGACTTCGAGACCGAACTCGCGCAGCAGGTAATCGTAAGCCGCATGAACCGTGGCCACGCGCAGTTCGGCGTTGGGCGCCTGGGTCAGCTTCGCCAGGGCATCGGCGCGCATCTGCCGCAGGCGTTTGCCGTAGGCGCGGGCGTTTTGCGTGTAGGTCTTGGCGTTGGCCGGATCCAGCTTGCCCAGTTCCCGGGCGATGTTGTTGACCTGGGCAATCGAGGCGCTGATCGACAGGAACGTATGCGGGTTGACCACCTTGCCTGCGCCACGTGCGGCAACACCGGTGGCGGCCAGCAGCGGCACGTTTTCGTTGGCTTCGATCACCGGGATGTTCGGGGTTTCGCTGGCGGCAATCATGCGGTCGGCGAAGTCGTCATGACCGACGCCATTCAGCACGATCACGTCCAGCCCGCTGATGCGCTTGATGTCCTCGGCGCGAGGTTCATAGGCGTGCGGATTGAAACCGGCCGGAATCAGCGGCACCACTTCGGCCTTGTCGCCGACGACGTTGGCGACGTAGCTGTAATAAGGGTGCAGGGTGATGCCGATGCGCAGGCGTTTGGCGTCGTCGGCATGGGCCAGTGGAGTCAGCAGGCAGGCGAGCAAGCCGACCGATAGCAGGCGCAGGAAAGATGAAATAGGCATGGGAAAGCGGTCTTCTCTCGGGTGAAGGCGAGGGGTCAGTGCCGGTGCTGGCGGGTCACGCCGGCATCGAATTGCGCGACGATCAGTTGCCAGCCGGCGCTTTCGAGGGCGGCGTCCGTCAGATCGGTCGGGGCTTGGAGGTCGGCGGCGCGGTGGAGCCAGATGTCCGGTGCCTCGTTGCCAGCGGTCAGTCGCATCAAAAACGAACCGGCCACGGCGGGTGTCTGGCTCTGGCCGAAGTACGCCTTGGCGTCGAGCAATTGCCATTGATGGGCGCCACGGCTGACGGAGCTGGCGTCCTGGGCGAACGGTGCAAATCCTTCCTCGGCGAGGGCTTCAGGTGTCGGCAGGGTTTGCTGTTCCTGTTGCAGCAAGTGAATCTCATCCAGCGTCACCCGCAGGTCGGCGTAGATCCCTTGCTCGGACGCGCTCAAGTCGCGGCGGGCATCCAGTTGATGGCTGCCGACGCTGCTCACGGCCTGGGACTCGTGGCGCCAGGCAACCACCGAACCGGCCACCGCCAGAATCATCAGGCACAACAACAGCACATAAAGGGTTTCGTGGCCGGCACCGGCCGGGCGGACGACGTGTGTGGTGGGCGTGCTCATGGGGTTTCGATGTCCGCTTGGTCGATCTCGACGACGTGTCCGGGGCCGGCGTCGAACAGCACATAAAATTCCGCGCCGGGTTTCTTGAAGGTCAGCGTGGAATCGGCGCCGAGCTTGCCCGGCACCAGAATGGTTTCGTCGTAGCCGATCACGTCCAGCGTCACGCCCGGCGCGCCGCTGCCGTCGGAGAATCCGCCGGTGCATTTGATCTGTTCGGCGTCGACGGCTTTGCATTCGCACATCGGGTTGTGCGCCAGCGCGCTGGCACTGAAACCGGCGCAGAGCACCAGCAACACGGCGTGGAGTGGGCGAAAAATGCTGATCATGGTTTGCCTCCTTGTTGGTTCAGCCACGCGACGGTGGCCGGCGATGCCTGGCTCAGGGGCAGGGCGGCCTGGTGCATCGCGCCGTCCCAGCCTTCCATGGTGATCCACAGCTCGGCGTCAGCCTTGGTCTTTTCCGGGATCGGCACCATGGCGCCCATACGGTGCGGCGTGCCGAAGAAAATCACTCCGGCAGCCCGCAGGCTGCGCGGTTTGCCGATGCGCAGGTAAGTCGCCTTGACCTGATCGCGGCAGCTGTCGCAGAGCGCGGCGGTGAAGTTCTTCATGTGACCGGCCGGGCCATCGAGTGTGGGGGCCTCATTGCGCAGTTCGGCCAGACGCAGGCTCCACGGACCGACCTGGACTTCTCCGATCTCCCGCTCACCCAGCCCGGTATCACCGCGAAACAGCGCCGCGTCAGCGAAGTATTTGGGCATGAACCCCAGCGGCACCAACAACAGCAGGACGTTGATGTGGAAGCGCCATTTGAGCCAGAAGCGGCGCAGGGTCGAGTCCGGTGTTGGCTTGGCCTGCGCGTTCATTGGCTGACCTCCGTGGTGGTTTGCAGCCGAGCGTGCTTGTTGCTGCGCTTGAGGGCGTTGGCCGTAGCGAGGGCGGTGCGTTTGGTCCAGATCAGCAGGCCGCTGAGGACCATCATGCTCAGGATCAAACCGAAGAAGAACCAGATCAGCTTGATCCAGATCCCGCCGAAATCACCGGTGTGCAAGGGACGCATCGACTCGGTCACCAGCTCCAGGCCGGTGCGGTCCGACAGCAGGCGCGTGGCGGCGACGTCGCCGGTGTACGGGTTGATGTCGGCCGTCTGGTACATCAGCGGATACCAACTGCGCCCGCCCACCGAGAGGTAGCTGTAGGCATTGGCGGGCAGGCTGACGAAGCTGTCTTCCAGGCCGGGAATGCGTTCCTTGGCCTGGGCAATCGCGGTTTCGAGGCTGATGGTCGGTGCGGGCGAGCCATCTGGGGTCACCGGCACACTTTCACGCGGCACCACCAGGGCCACCGGCGCCGTGGAAATCGAGACCTGGTTATCGAACATAAATGCCTGAATCAGGAACCAGGTGCTGGTGACGGAAATCACCGCAATGAACCAGATCGACCAGATACCGCTGAGGCGATGAAAATCGCCCCAGAAAATCCGCGCACCATGTCGAATGCGCAGGGTCGGCCGGAAGAAGCCTTTCCAGAATTTTTTGTAGACCACCAGCCCGGTGACCAGGGACGCCAGCAACGGCAGGCTCAAGAAGGACACCAGGTACCAGCCCCAGCTGTAGCCATTGGTGAACGGCACCAGCCACCAGCCGTGCAGCGCGCGGGTAAACGCCTTGAAATCGAAAGCCGGGGCGGTGCCCTGAATGACGCCGCTGTATGGGTTTACGTACACGGTCACCGATCGGCCGTCGGGGTAGCTGACGCTGACGTCGAGGGCGAAGTGGGATTCATCGGGGCGGCTGATGGATTCAACCAGCGTGTCCGGTTCGGCCTGTTTGATTGCCGCGATGATCTGGTCATAGCTGAGCAACGGCGCATCGTCCGACGGCTGGCTGGCGCGCATTTGCGGGTTGGCCAGCCAGACGATTTCCTGGCTGATCACCGCCAATGTGCCGGTGACACAAACAATCAGTACAAAAAACCAGATCGGCAATGCCAGCCAGCTATGGACCAGAAACCAGAGTTTGGAACGGGATTTCTTCGACATGATTAAAGGTCTTGTATCGATGAGAGAACCTCTGCTGCGGGCTTCCCAGCGATGAGGTCCATGAAAGGCCGGCGGGCTTTTGCCTGAGCACGCCGACTGCATCTCTATAAGACGGATGAGGATCGGAAATCCCGAAGGGGGAGATGAAAGTAAATGTTTCTTATTGCCAGATAGCTGTTACTGGCAGTGGTTATTGTGGTGTTGAGAATGGCCTTTTCGCGAGCAAGCCCGCTCCCACATTTGATCTATGTCACGGCGAAGATCAAATGTGGGAGCGGGCTTGCTCGCGAAGGGGCCAGAAGCGGCGACAAAGCTCTCAACCCTGCTGAAACATCTCCTTCGCCCGCTGCTCAATCTGCGCTTGAGTCAGGTCTTCCTTGCGCGTGGCCAAAAACCACAGATGCCCATACGGATCCTTCAACGTCCCGGAGCGGTCGCCATAAAACTGATCCTTGACCTCGGACACCACCGTGCCGCCCGCATCAATCGCCTGTTTGTAGGACTTGTCCACATCCGTCACATACAGATGCAGGCCCACTGACGGCGACTTGTCCGGATTGCTCAACGGCCCCTGGTCGCACGGTGTGCCGAGCATGATCGGGCAGTCGCCGATCCTCAGTTCGGCGTGACCAATGCCGCCATCGGGCATGGTCAGGCGCATGACTTCGATGGCGCCAAAGGCCTTCTTGTAGAACTCGATCGCTTCGGCGGCTTTTTGAATGCCCAGATACGGGGTGATGCTGTGATAACCCTCTGGAATGGGTTTGACGCTCATGATGAATCTCCCTGTTTGTTGTTGTGGGTGGAAAATGTCCTGCGCCGATTTCCGGCCGAATAAATATAGGTCAGCGTCCGGCGGACAACCGAGTGCCCGACGAGCAGCCACACTGTTCAGCCATCAACAGCGCAGCAGCAGATTGCTCGGCTGCATCATCAAAAACGCTGAAAAACAGGCGTAAAACCCCCGAAATGATTGGCGATGGACCTCGGCACAGAAGCTGCAATGGCTCTGTTAAACACTGCTGCCCGGACCCTCACATGCCTGAATCTGCCGTTTATCCGATCAACCCGCCGGCCGCCCATCGGATCGCCGACGAAGCCGAAGCCCTGCGCGTCGCCGAGCGTGTCGCCGCGGTATTGCTGGAGCAGGACGCCGAACGCGACCGCACTCGCCAGGTCCCCGACGAGATCGTCGATCTGTATTCCAACAGTGGTTTGTGGGGCATCAGCGTGCCTCGCGAGTTTGGTGGCGCACAGGTGTCTTATGCGGTGCTGGCGCAAGTCATTGCGATCATCTCGGCCGCCGATCCGTCGCTGGGGCAGATCCCGCAAAACCACTATTGCCTGCTGGAAGACATCCGCCTGCAAGGCACGCCCGAACAACAGGCGCACTTCTTCGAACTGGCACTGCAAGGCCATCGCTTTGCCAATGCGTTGTCGGAAACCGGCGGCAAAAACGTCCAGGACATTCAGGCGACGATCCGTCGTTATGGTGACGGACATGTGATCAACGGGCGCAAGGGTTATTGCACCGGTTCGCTCTACGCCCACTGGCTGGCAGTGTTGGCGCTGGATGAAGAACAGAAGGGGCAACTGGCCTTCGTCGAGCGTGGCACCCAAGGGCTGGTGATCGTCGACGACTGGGACAGCATCGGCCAGCGCACCACGTCCAGCGGCACCGTGCTCGCCGAGGATTTACACGTCTGCGCATTCAATCTGTTCCCGACCTACCGTTCCTATGAAACACCGACACTGGCCGGCCCGTTTGCGCAATTGACTACCGCGGCCATCGACGCCGGCATCGCCCGTGCGGCACTGCGCGACACCATTGCCTTCGTCCAGCAGTTCGCTCGGCCGTGGATCGATGCCGGTGTGGAAAAGGCCAGTGAAGATCCGCTGACCATCATCCAGGTCGGTGGCCTGGAGATTCGTCTGGAAGCCGCCGAAGCCTTGCTGGAACGGGCAGGGCGAGCGCTGGATGCGGCGCGCCCGGCACCCGACGAAGACAACGTCGCCCAGGCGTCCCTCGCGGTGGCCAAGGCCAAGGTGCTGACCACCGAAATTGCCATCGAGGCCAGCAACAAACTCTTCGAACTCGGTGGCACCCGTTCGACCCTGAAGAAGCACAACTTCGACCGTCATTGGCGCAACGCCCGGGTTCATACCCTGCACGACCCGGTGCGCTGGAAGTACCACGTGGTCGGCAACTGGCTGCTCAACGGCGTGAAACCGCCGCGCCATGACTGGTCGTGATTTATGGCCGAGTTGCTGAAACATATCTATTGGGCGGACATCGCTCAGGCCTGCCTCGACACCCTGAGCATGCTCGGCGCCGCGCTGGGATTTACCGTGCTGCTGGGATTGCCATTGGGCGTGGTGCTGTTCCTCACCGGCAAGCGCCAGTTGCATGAGGCGGTCGGGGTTTACCGGGTGCTGTCGGTGATCGTCAACATGCTGCGGTCGTTGCCGTTCATCATTTTGCTGATCGTGCTGATTCCCCTGACCACGCTGCTGGTCGGCACTTCGCTCGGGGTGCCGGGGACCATTCCGCCGCTGGTGGTTGGTTGCACGCCGTTCTTTGCGCGGCTGGTGGAAACCGCATTGCGCGAAGTGGATCGCGGCGTCGTGGAAGCGACCCAGGCCATGGGCGCAAACACGTGGCAGATCATCCGTCACACCTTGTTGCCCGAGGCGCGGGGAGGGTTGTTGGCGGCGGTCACGGTGACTGCGATTGTGCTGGTCGACTACACGGCGATGGCCGGCGTGATCGGCGGCGGTGGGCTGGGTGACCTGGCGATCCGCTACGGCTATCAGCGTTTTCAGACCGACGTCATGGTGGTCACCGTGGTGCTGTTGCTGATCCTGGTCCAGGCCCTGCAAATGACCGGCGACCGCCTGGTCGCGCGCTACAGCCGACGATAAGTTTTATTCAAAAAAAGCAATCAGGCCCCACGTCCACCCCACGACGGCCACTCAATCTGCCTAGGAGCGCAACATGAAAAAGACCCTGGCCATTCTGGCTGCCTTAGTGTCGTTGAGCGTTCACGCCAACGAAAAACTCACCGTTGGCGCGACCCCGGTGCCGCACGCGGAAATCCTCGAATTCGTCAAACCGACCCTGGCCAAGGAAGGCGTGGACCTCGACATCAAGGTCTTCACCGACTTCATCCAGCCCAACCAGCAGTTGGCGTTGAAGAACCTCGACGCCAACTATTACCAGTACCGGCCGTTTCTCGATGACTACAACAAGACCCGCCACACCGATCTGGTGCCGGTGGTCGGCGTGCACATTGAACCGTTCGGTGCTTACTCGACCAAGATCAAAAACATCGCCGAGCTGAAGGACGGCGCCACCGTGTCGATCCCCAACGACCCGGTGAACACCGGCCGCGCGCTGGTGCTGTTGCACGAAGCCGGGCTGATCAAGCTCAAGGACCCGAGCAACACCCTGGCCACGCAACGGGACATTATCGACAACCCCAAACACCTGAAAATCCGTGAACTGGAAGGCGCGTTGCTGGCGCGTTCAGTGAGCCAGGTCGACCTGGCGTTTGTCTTTGCCAACTACGCGCTGGAAGCGGGGATCGACACCAACAGCGCGTTGATTGTCGAGAAGGGCAAGAGCCTGTACATCGAGTTTCTGGTGGCGCGGCCGGACAACATCAATGATCCGGGCTTGCAGAAACTGGCCAAGGCGTTGAATTCGGATGAGGTTCGGCAGTTCATCCTGACTCGCTATAAAGGGCAGATTGCGCCAGGGTTCTAGATCTCATTCATCCAGGATGCCGCCTTCGCGAGCAAGCCCGCTCCCACAGTTGACAGAGGTGCCCAGACGGATGCGGTCTAATGTGGGAGCGGGCTTGCTCGCGAAGGCCGCACCGCTATTTCGGATTTACATTCGATTCCAGCAGCTGCGCCCCCGGCCCCTGTTCCCCCAACACATCGCCAAAGTTACGCAACGGACACGCCTCCATCGACAAACACCCACACCCGATGCAGCCATTCAGCTTGTCGCGCAGCAACGTCAGCTGATTGATCCGCTCATCCAGATCCCGGCTCCATTGCGCCGACAACACCTTCCAGTCCGCCGCTGTCGGCGCACGGTTATCCGGCAGCGATTTCAATGCCTCACCAATTTCCGCCAACGGAATCCCCAGGCGCTGCGCAACTTTGATCAACGCCACCCGCCGCAACACTTCCCGTGGATAGCGCCGCTGGTTGCCCTGATTGCGTGTGCTCTTGATCAGCCCCTTCGATTCATAAAAGTGCAGCGCCGTGACCGCCACGCCGCTGCGGGCGGCCAATTGGCCGACGGTGAGTTCCTTGTGCAGAGTGTCCGGGGTGATCATTTAAAAATCCTGCTTGACCTCTAGTTAACTCGAGGTTTTACCCTGCAGGCCTTCGGATCGCAAGATCCGCCTGACACGTGAGGGGGACTTTTCATGCAATCGTCAGAGAACAATCGCAGTTTCACCCAACTGATCGAGTTCGAGATCGAGCCGCATCAGCAACCTGCGCTGGTGTCGGCGTTGTCCCGGCAGACCGAGCGTCTGGCCCGGGATTTCAGTGGTTTTCTGAGTGCGAGCATCCAGGCCAGCGACGACGGCCGGCGGGTGCTCAACTACCTGCAATGGCAAACCCGCGCGGCGGGAGAGGCGGCGTTTCGCAGTTTCGAAAGCGGCGAACAGGATTTCTGGCATCTGATCCGCGCCCATCAGGCGAAAACCGTGAAGTTCGGCTCCTTCCAGGTGCTGCACAGCCTGGCGCTCAGTCACGACGACGCGCTGCACTGCCGCCTGGTGGGTTAAATCGACAACTGCATCACCCGCTCGCCCTGGACATTCTCCATCACCCGGCGTTTGTTCACGGCCAGTTCGCCGATCTTGATCAGCCGCGTGCGCGTCACGTTTCGGCTCAGGCCCAGCAAAGCGGCGGTATGCACCTGGTTGTAATGGCAGAAGCGATAGGCCGCGCGCAACAAGGCGTCTTCGACTTTTTCATGCAGCGCGCCGGCCTGTTCTGCGAAGAGCTTTTGAAAGGCTCGATCCAGCAGGGCTTCCGGGGAATCGTCGACGCTGGTGTGGTAGTCGTCCTGGCGTTCGATGCGCATGTTGGACAGGCGCAAGTCATCGCGTTCGATCACGCCGTTACGGCAGATCAGCAGGGTGTGGTGAATGACGTTTTCCAGCTCGCGGATGTTGCCCGGCCAACTGTAGCTACGCAGTTTCAATTCGGCTTCTTTGCTGATGGTGATGCTGCCGTAGCCCAGGCGCCGGCTGTAGGCGTCGACGAAATGCCGGGTCAGCGGCAGGATGTCGCCGGGGCGCTCGCGCAAAGGGCTCAGCTCCAGGCTGACGACGTCGAGGCGGTAATACAGGTCTTCGCGAAAATGCCCGGCGTTGATGGCTTTTTCCAGTTGCACGTTGGTCGCGGCCAATACGCGTACGTCGATCGGAATACTTTTGCGCGAACCGAGCCGCACCACTTCGCGCTCCTGCAACACGCGCAGCAGCTTGACCTGAATCGCCATCGGCAAATCACCGATTTCATCGAGGAACAACGTGCCGCCATCGGCCTCCTCGAACCAGCCGGCCTTGGCGCTTAACGCGCCGGTGAACGCACCTTTTTCGTGGCCGAACAGTTCGGCCTCGACCAGCGATTCGGAAAAGGCGCCGCAGTTCACCGCCACGAAAGGCCGGTTGCGCCGGGCGCTGAGGTTGTGAATGTGGCGGGCGACCAGCTCTTTGCCGGTGCCGGTTTCGCCGATGATCAGCACGCTGGCTTCACTGGGCGCGACTTGTTGAAGATGGGCGAGCAAGGCCTGGGATTTCGGGTCTTCGAACACTTGCGCAGTGGCTCGGATCGAAGTCGCCAGCGCGGGCGAGGGCGGTAAGGTCAGCAGTTGCATGGGGTTCGCTCCATGAAGAGAAGGCTAGGAATAGAAAGTCGGAACGGGCAGGGCCTGGTTCAGTGCCCAGTCACCCAGCTCATGGAGTTTGTAATCCACCGGGTCGTGCAGGGTTTGCGTGCGCAGGTTGCGCCAGTGACGGTCGAGTCGCAGGGACGCGTGAGTCGAGCGCGCGCCGGTCACTTCGAACAAGCGGCTGCACAGCTCCAGGCCATTGCGGGTGGCGGCGACTTTCGCAGTGGCGATGGCGGTGGCCAGATGTCCACGTTCTTCGGCGCTGAGATTCGGGCCTTTGGCCCAGGCCTTGTCGAGCAGTTCGGCGGCACGTTCCACCAGCAATCGAACACCTTCGAGGGCGACCCAGAATTCGCCGTAATGGCCGAGGACATAAGGATCCTGACGCACATCCTGAACCGTGGATTTGTGCCACGGCCGGGTCTCGGTGAGCGTGTATTGCCGCGCTTCTTCGAAGGCGCCCTCGGCGATGCCGAGGAACATATGGGTGAACGTGAGTTGCGCAATCAAGGGTCGCAGGCAGGCGAACGGTGTGCTCAACGGGCCCGGATCGAGCAGCAATTCCGACTCTTCGACCCGCACCCGTTCGAACGTGGCGCTGCTGCTGTCGGTCTGGCGCTGGCCCATGTTGTTCCAGTCGTTGTGCAGGGTGATGCCGCTGCGACCGCTGGGAATCGCGGCGATCAACAGTTTGCCGCCAGCGCTTTCATCGACCGCCGAGGCGATCAGCATTTCCGAGTCGCTGGCACCGGAGCAGAAGCTTTTCTTGCCGGAAAACTCACGCCAGCCCCCCAGGTTTTTCACCACCGTACGGGTGTCCAGAGGGTTGAGGGCGTTGCCCCAGAACCAGTTCTTGCGCGCGGTCTGTTCGAACCAGGGCTGCCATTGTTCAGGCCTGGCGAACAGGCGCACGGTGGCGAGCATCAGGTGATGGAAGCCGAAGACGTGGGCGATGGAGCTGTCGACCTTGGCGAATTCACGGACGATGGCCAGGGTTTCGCTCCAGTTGGCGCCGAGGCCGCCGTACTGCACAGGGATGCTCAAGCCCAGCAGGCCGCTGTGGCGCAGGGCATCGCGTTCAACCTTGGGCGTGCCGCCACGCTCGTCGCGTTCGACGGCGGTCAGGGCAAACCCGGCGGCCAGTTGGCGGGCGGTCTGCAAGGGGGATAACAGGGTGCTGTGCGGCTTGGCGGTCACGCGTGAATTCCTCATAAACTCGACACAAATCCCCAGTGGGAACGAGCTTTTGTGGCGAGGGGGCTCGCCCCCGTTCGGCTGCGCAGCAGTCGTTAAACCGATTGACGCGGAGTATCAGAAAATATTCGGCATCCAGGTTTAAGGGCCGCTTCGCGCCCCAACGGGGGCAAGCCCCCTCGCCACAAAGTTCCAGTTTCCAAGTAGGGATTGTTCGTCAGGCCGTGGCTTTGGTAGGCAGCACATCATTGGCGATCATTTCGCCAAAGGGCCCGGTCAGGTTGGTGGTGCCGCGTCCCGCCAGGCTGGCGTACGGCTCCGGCAACAATGGGAACACCAACTCGGCAAACCGATAAGCCTCTTCAAGGTGCGGATACCCGGAGAAGATAAAGCTCTCGATCCCGAGGTCCGCGTACTCCTTGATCCGCGCTGCCACTTGCTGTGGATCACCGACCAACGCGGTCCCGGCACCGCCCCGCACCAGGCCGACACCGGCCCAGAGATTGGGGGCAATTTCCAGGTTGTCTCGACGCCCGTCATGCAGCGCCGCCATGCGACGCTGACCTTCGGAGTCGAAGCGCGAGAACGATTTCTGCGCAGCGGCGATGGTCTCGTCGCTGATGTGCTCGATGAGTTTGTCGGCGGCTTTCCAGGCTTCGTCGGCGGTCTCGCGCACGATCACATGCAAGCGAATCCCGAACTTCACCGTGCGACCGTTTCGCGCCGCGCGTTCACGCACATCGGCGAGCTTTTGCGCTACGGCGGCCGGAGGTTCGCCCCAGGTCAGGTAGACGTCCACCTGCTCGGCGGCCAATTCATGGGCGGCTTCGGAAGATCCGCCGAAGTACAGTGGCGGGTAGGGCTTTTGCACCGGCGGGTAGAGCGCCTTGGCGTTCTGCACCTGAAGGTGTTTGCCTTCGAAATCCACCGCTTCGCCTTGCAGCACCCGGCGCCAGATCTGCAGGAATTCATCGGTGACTTCGTAGCGCTCGCTGTGATCGAGAAAGATGCCGTCGCCACGGTTTTCATCCGGGTCACCGCCCGTGACCACGTTGATCAGCAAGCGGCCATTGGACAAACGATCCAGCGTGGCCGCCATGCGCGCCGAGACTGTCGGCGAGATGATCCCCGGCCGAATCGCCACCAGATACCGCAGGCGTTCAGTCAAAGGCACCAACGCCGAAGCAATCACCCACGAGTCCTCGCACGAGCGCCCGGTGGGAATCAGCACGCCGTGATAGCCGAGGCTGTCCGCGGCCTGGGCCACTTGTTTCAGATAGTTGAGCGTGACCGGGCGTGCGCCCTGGGTGGTGCCCAGGTAATGGCCGTCGCCGTGAGTGGGCAGGAACCAGAAAACATCCATGAAGAAGTCCTTAAGCGATTTTCAGCAGATTTTTGGGGTGCACGCCGAACAATGGCGCGGCGCGTTCTGCAGCAAGGCGAATGCGGGCCTTCAAGGGCTCACTGGTTATTTGGTAGTTGGAGAAATCGGCTTCGGTGGCGTAGACGCCAATCGGCAAGGTCAGGGCCTGGAAGAAACTGAACAGCGGGCGCAATTGATGATCGAGGACCAGCGCATGGCGTTCGCTGCCACCGGTGGCGGCCAGCAGCACCGGCGTGTCGATCAGGGCGTTGAGGTCTATCAGGTCGAACAAATGCTTGAGCAATCCCGGGTAGGAGCCGCGATACACCGGCGCGGCAACAATCAGCAGGTCGGCGTTCTCGATCGCTTGCAACTGGGCTTCAATCTCGGCGCTCAACTCTTGTCGCGAGAGTGCCGCACCGAGGGGGCGAGCGATGTCACCGAGTTCGATCAGCCGGCTCTCGATCGGCAATTGCTCCGACAGTTCGCTCAACAGCGCCTGAGTCAGCACCAGGGTGCGAGACGGGCGCCAGGTTCCGCCCGACAGGGCAACGACTTTCAATGCACGGGACATGATCAGTTCCTTTTTCAACAGTTGCTCGGGGAGCAGTGAGTAGTTCTTGGGTTGAGCAAGAGCTGTACCAATCCATCGGGCCCCTGTTTACGGGGCTTTGAGCATGTTTCCTGGCCGACGTTGTACTGTTTTCGGGGCTGTTTGCTGGATGACTGTTGCCTGGCAAACAGTTGTTCCGGCAACAGTTCGTGAAGCGATGGCGTTGTTATAAAGGCTGTTTTATATTCCGCAAAAGACATTAAACAAATATTTATAGATTGTTATGGAATATATGAGGGCGTGGGTGGGGAGTGTTTACCAAAGTCGATAGCCACTATTGAGAGCGTTGATTTCTGCCCGTGAAGCCGCGCGAGTAGCCTGTGTTCATTCCCCCGAACCCAGATGCAGGACGCCAAAAATGAAACCTCTAATCGCCACTTTTCTGCTGCTCGCGGTCTCTGTGCTTGCCGGTTGTGCCAGTCATGTTTCACCGGAACTGCGGCCGTACACCGCCGAAGAATCCAGGGAATTGGCGCTAGAGGATTTGAATCGTCGTGGTCTGTCCTTCGAGGAATACCACGCGAAAAAAGCCGCACTGCTCGGTCAACCGCAAAAATCGTTCAGCTTCGATAAACAGGGCGAGATGAACGCCGAACGTGCTGTACAGCTTCACGGTCGTCCAAGCTGATCGAAAACTGTACCGCTCGAAGTTTCACATAACTGTCCATGGGTTTCCGGCAAGGCGTGCGATAGGGTCTTAACACCCGATTGACCCTAATGGACTGCCACTGATGACGCTTTCACTCGATCTGCTGATGGGCCTGGCCCTGTTTGCGCTCGTCACCTCGATTACTCCCGGCCCCAACAACACCATGTTGCTTGCATCGGGTGTGAACTTCGGCTTTAACCGCACCATCCCGCATATGTTGGGCGTCACCTGTGGCTTCTTTGTCCTGGTGGTCGCCGTCGGGTTCGGCCTCGGTGCCGTGTTTAAAACCTATCCTTTGCTCTATACCGTGCTGCGTTACGTCGGCGCGGCGTATTTGCTGTATCTGGCATGGAAAATCGCCCATTCAGGTCCGGTCTCTGAGAGCGAGAACAGCGAAAGCAAACCCATCACTTACCTCGGCGCAGCCGCGTTCCAATGGGTCAATCCCAAGGCGTGGATCATGGCCATCGGTGCCATCAGCACCTACACGCCGATGCAGGGCTATTTCACCAACGTGATCATCATTGCGGCGGTGTTTGCCGTGATCAATCTGCCGAGCGTCGGCATCTGGGCCGGATGCGGCACGTTGTTGCGCAATGTGTTGAAGGACCGCCGCTGGTTGCGCCTGTTCAACTGGGGCATGGCGGCGTTGTTGGTGGCTTCGCTGTATCCGTTACTTCTTGAAAGCTTTAGCTGACGCATTGCTTCAACCGGTTGCCCGATGCCTGTTAAGCTCGACTTCAGGAGCGTTCCTACGCACTTTTAAATGAAGTTGTTCTTCTTTAACGGCTTCCGATCAGGTATTTCTAACGTGCTGAAATATCGGCGCAGCTCACGAGGCTGCGCCTCGACGTTTCCGTCATGAGCTTCCTGATCCCGGAACACGCTCTGCGAGTCTTTTATGAATAAGCGTCCGTTGTATTTCGATTACGCCGCCACCACGCCGGTGGATGAGCGGGTCATCAAGGTCATGGTCGAGTGTCTGGGTTTTACCGGCAATTTCGGTAACCCGGCGTCCAGCTCCCATGCCTATGGCCAGCAAGCCCGACAGTCGGTCGAGCACGCCCGGCAGCAAGTCGCCGAACTGGTTGGCGCCACGGCGCAGCAGATTGTCTGGACCTCCGGCGCCACTGAATCCAACAACCTCGCGCTCAAGGGCGTGGCCCAGGCCCGTGGTGTCAGCGGCGGGCATATCATTACCAGCCAGATCGAACACAAGGCGATTCTCGACACGGCGAAGCAATTGCAGGACGCCGGTGTTGCGGTCACGTATCTGGTGCCTGACGCCGATGGATTGATCACTGCGCAAGCGGTCAGTGAAGCGATGCGCGAAGACACCTTCCTGGTGTCACTGATGCTGGTCAATAACGAGCTGGGCACGGTCAACGATATCGCCGCCATTGGTGAAATCGTGCGCGCGCGCGATGCGTTGTTTCACGTCGACGCCGCTCAAGGCGCGGGCAAGGTGGCCATTGATCTGGCGCGCCTGCCGGTGGACCTGATGTCGTTTTCCGCGCACAAGATCTACGGCCCCAAAGGTATCGGTGCGTTGTACGTCGGTCCGCGCGCGCAACAACGCTTGCAGCCACAGATTCACGGCGGTGGTCACGAAGGCGGGTTGCGCTCCGGCACCCTGGCGACTCATCAGATCGCCGCCATGGGCGCGGCCTTCGCCTTGGCCGCCGACGTGTTCAATGACGAGAAAGCCACGATCGTGCGCTTGCGCGAGCGATTGCTTGAGCAGTTGCTGAGCCTTCCCGGTGTTAGCCTCAATGGCAGCCCGGCCCAGCGCATTCCCCATACCCTGAGCCTGACGTTCAGCGAAGGTGAGTTTAATTCTGCGGCGTTGAGCCATTCGATCGCTTTTTCTGCGACGTCGGCCTGTAACTCCGCCAGCAACGTTCCATCCCACGTGCTGCTGGCCCTGGGGCATGACGCCCGCTCGGCGAGTCGCACCATCCGCTTGAGTCTCGGCCGGTTCACCACCGAGCAAGACATCGACCAAGCGGTAGAACTGATCAAAGCGGCCTGCGCCAGTGCCCCGGCATTCTGGCAGTAGCGCCTTAAAGCGCCGACTCAGATCGGCACTCAACAATAAGCTGAAGTGATTAGCAGGAGACACGATGAGTACGCAGCCTTCGATCAATGGATCGGTGCCACAGCGCCTGGCGCAAACCCGCGAACTGATGAGCCGAGAAGGCATTCATGCCTTGCTGGTGCCGTCGGCCGATCCGCACCTGTCGGAATATTTGCCGGGTTACTGGCAGGGACGGCAGTGGTTATCGGGCTTCCATGGCTCGGTCGGTACACTGATCGTGACCCCGGATTTTGCCGGCGTCTGGGCCGACAGTCGTTACTGGGAGCAAGCGACCAAGGAGCTCAAGGGCAGCGGCATCGAGCTGGTCAAGCTGCAACCGGGTCAACCAAGTCCATTGGACTGGCTGGCCGAACAAACCCCTGAAGGCGGCGTCGTCGCGGTGGACGGTGCGGTGATGGCCGTGGCGTCGGCGCGTACGCTGGGTGGCAAACTCGAAGAACGCGGTGCCCGCCTGCGTACCGACATCGATCTGTTAAGCGAAGTCTGGAGCGATCGCCCGACATTGCCGAATGAACCGATTTATCAACATTTGCCGCCGCAGGCGACGGTCAGTCGTGGCGAGAAACTGGCGAAGCTGCGCGAGGTGTTGAAGGGTCGTGGTGCTGACTGGCATTTCATCGCCACCCTCGATGACATCGCCTGGCTGTTCAATCTGCGCGGCGGCGACGTGTCGTTCAACCCGGTGTTCGTGTCGTTTGCCTTGATCAGTCAGGAGCAGGCCACTCTGTTCGTGGCCCTGAGCAAAGTCGATGCTGAACTGCGTGCGGTGCTTGAACAAGACGGCGTGACCCTGCGCGATTACAGCGAAGTAGCTGCTGCGTTGCGTGCCGTGCCGAGCGGCGCGAGCCTGCAAGTCGATCCGGCGCGCGTCACTGCCGGTCTGCTGGAGAACCTCGACAGCGGCGTAAAACTGGTCGAAGGCCTGAACCCGACCACGCTCGCCAAGTCGCAAAAAAGCCTGGCCGATGCCGAGCACATTCGTCAGGCCATGGAGCAGGACGGCGCGGCGCTGTGCGAATTCTTCACTTGGCTGGACTCGGCCCAGGGTCGTGAGCGCATCACCGAACTGACCATCGACGAACACCTCACGGCCGCACGTACCCGACGCCCGGGCTACGTGTCGCTGAGCTTCAACACCATTGCCGCGTTCAACGCCAATGGCGCGATGCCGCACTACCACGCCACCGAAGAAGAGCACGCAGTGATCGAGGGTGACGGTCTGTTGTTGATCGACTCCGGCGGTCAGTACCTGGGTGGCACCACCGACATCACGCGAATGGTGCCCGTCGGTACTCCGACGGACGAACAGAAACGCGATTGCACACGCGTGCTCAAAGGCGTGATCGCACTGTCCCGCGCGCAATTCCCTCGGGGGATTCTGTCGCCATTGCTCGATGCCATCGCTCGCGCGCCGATCTGGGCTGAAAGCGTCGACTACGGTCACGGCACCGGCCATGGCGTTGGTTACTTCCTCAACGTTCACGAAGGCCCGCAGGTCATCGCCTATCAGGCCGCCGCTACTCCGCAGACTGCAATGCAACCGGGCATGATTACGTCCATCGAGCCAGGCACTTATCGTCCGGGACGTTGGGGCGTGCGTATCGAGAACCTGGCGCTGAACCGCGAGGCGGGTTCCAGCGAGTTTGGTGAATTCCTCAAGTTCGAAACCCTGACACTGTGCCCGATCGACACCCGTTGCCTTGAACCGTCGCTGCTGACCCAGGAAGAGAAACAGTGGTTCAACGCTTACCATGCCGAAGTGCGCGAGCGCTTGAGCCCGTTGCTCGAGGGCGCTGCCCTTGAGTGGTTGAATACCCGCACCGCGGCTATTTGACGGGTTGGAGTTCAGGCGCTTGTTCGAGCGCCTGACTCATATAGTCGACAAAAGCCCTGACCCTGGCGGATTGGCGACGATTCGCCGGGGACACGGCATGAATCGGCAGCGACTGTGCCGTGTAGTCTTGCAAAATCGCCTGCACACGGCCGGCCTTCAGATCCTCGCTGAATAGCCACACCGGCGACAGCGCAATGCCCAATCCCCCCAGCACCATCTCGCGAATCGCCTCGGAGTTGTTGCTTTGCGCATTACCCCTGATAAGCACTTCGTGGCGTTGGTTGCCTCTTTGGTAATGCCATAGGTTCTGACTGCTCAGCAAATTGAATTGCAGGCAATTGTGCGCGCCGAGTTCTTCCGGGGTGTGCGGTTCGCCGTGTTGCTCAAGGTAGTCAGGCGCTGCAACCGTGATCCGGTGCGTGGTACCAATGTGACGCGCAAGCAGGCCGCTGTCGGTCAACTCGCCGATTCTGAACGTCACGTCCAGCCCTTCACTGACCAGGTCCTGATTTTGATCGCTGAGTTGCAGGTCAATCTGAACTTGAGGGTGCGTTTTGAGAAACTCAGGGAGTCGCGGTGCAATGTGCAGGCGCCCGAAACTCACGGAGGAACCGATTTTCAGATTGCCGGCGACGGATTCGCGTCCTGATCGAAAACGCTGTTCGGCCGCGTCCACGGCAGCCAGGATTTGCCGGCATTCGTTGTAGTAGCGCTGACCTTCATCGGTCAGGGACAGTTGTCGGGTGCTGCGGCTAATCAGCTTGGCGCCCAGCCTGGTTTCCAGCGCCCTTAATAGTTTGCTGATAGTCGGCTGGCTGGCCTGCATTTCTCGGGCAACGGCCGAGAAGCTGCCACGTTCGACGACCCGGACGAACGTGGCCATTGCGTTGAGTGTGTCCACGGGGTTTCTCATTGATGCCGTATGGGCATGATCACTATAGCGATATGGCGTCTTATCGGCATGAGTGAACTGGATGAAGATAAGTTCGACATTCACTTCTGACGGGAATTAGCGAAATGACTGACTCACTTGAAATGCGCGCTCTGATGGTTGACTCGGCCAATGGGCCTTTACGCTTGGTTTCTCTGCCGCGGCCTGTGCCGGGAACGGGTCAAGTGTTGGTGAGGATCAAGGCCAGTGGGGTGAATCCGCTGGATGCGAAGATTCGTGCGGGACAGGCAGCCCATGCGCGTCAGCCATTGCCGGCGGTGTTGGGCATGGACCTCGCGGGGATCGTTGAGGCAATAGGAGAGGGCGTCAGCGAGTGGCTGCCGGGTGATGAGGTCTATGCGATGGCGACCGGAATCGGTGGTGCGCAGGGCTCTCTCGCGGAGTTCGCGGTGGTTGATTCGCGGCTTCTGGCGCTCAAGCCGAAAAATCTGAGCATGCGCGAGGCCGCAGGGTTGCCATTGGTATTGATCACGGCGTGGGAAGGGCTGGTTGATCGGGCTCGGGTTCGGGCCGGTCAGAAAGTGCTGATTCACGGTGGCGCGGGTGGTGTCGGGCACGTGGCTGTGCAAGTAGCCCAGGCTTTGGGTGCAGAAGTGTTTGCAACGGGTTCAGCGCGTCATAAGGGGCTTATTGAAAGTTTTGGTGCAACGTTTATCGATTATCGTGCGTCTTCGGTGGAGGACTATGTGGCTGAGTTCACTTCGGGGGAGGGTTTCGATGTGGTCTATGACACGGTGGGCGGCGGGGTATTGGATGATTCATTCAAGGCCGTTCGGGTTTATGAAGGGCATGTCGTGAGCTGTCTGGGCTGGGGCCAACACAGTTTGGCGCCGTTGTCGTTTCGTGGGGCGACTTACTCCGGGGTGTTTACGCTGTTGCCTTTATTAACCGGTAAGGGGCTTGAACGTCACGGCCAGATTCTTCAGGGCGCGACGCGGCTGATTGAGGCGGGTCAGTTGAAACCGCTGCTCGATCCTCGGCAGTTCACGCTGGAAACTGCCGAGGCCGCCCATGAGTTGCTCGTTGCGGGAGGTGCGCAGGGGCGGTTGGTGGTCGAGATTTAACTCAGGGCTTCAACCACGAAGTCCAGCCGATCCTGGCCGAAGAACAACTGATTGCCGACGAACATGCTCGGCGCCCCGAACACACCGCGCTGTACCGCTTTCTCGGTATTGTCCTTGAGGGCGGCTTTGACCTCTTCGTCGGCTGTGAGGACGAGCACTTCATTGGGGTCAAAGCCGTTTTGTGTCAACACGGCGGCGACGGTGGCGGGGTCGTCGAGGCTGCGACCTTCGACCCAGAGGGCCTTGAACAGACAGTCGATAAACGCGAGGAAGCGCTCGGGATGACGTAACTGAATCCCGGTCACGGCACGCATGAGCATCAGGGTATTGATGGGAAAATGTGGATTGAATTTCAGCGGCACGCCATAGCGCTTTGCATAGCGGTCGAGGTCTTGAAACATGTAGCGGCCCTTGGCCGGGATGACCGCCGGCGAAGCGTTACCGGTGGCCTTGAAGACGCCACCCAGCAGCATGGGCGTGTAAATCAGTTGGCTACCGGTTTGCTCACAGATTTTGGGTAACTGGGTATAGGCCAGGTAGGTGGCCGGGCTGCCGAGGTCGAAAAAGAACTCCACGGTTTTGCTCATGGTCGGTGCACTCTGTTTTTGTTGTAGGGGTAGGGCTTACCAGCGTTCGCTCCAGGGCCGCAAATCCAGTTCGAACGTCCAGGCGTCCCGTGGCTGGCTGTGCAGGTACCAATAGTTCTCGGCGATGTGCTCGGGGTTGAGAATGCCGTCCTCATCCTTGGTTGCGTACTTTTCCGGGAAGCTCTCGCGGATGAAATCGGTATCGATAGCGCCGTCGACGACGACGTGAGCAACATGGATATTCATGGGGCCGAGTTCACGCGCCATGCTTTGGGCCAGGGCTCGAATGCCGTGCTTGGCACCGGCGAATGCTGCGAATCCCGCGGCACCGCGCATACCCGCGGTGGCTCCGGTGAACAGGATAGTGCCCCGTTGACGCTTGGCCATGCGCTTGGCGACTTCCCGAGCATTGAGGAAGCCTGAAAAACAGGCCATTTCCCAAATCTTGAAATACTTGCGGGCTGTTTCTTCAAGAATACTGCAGGGCACATTCGCGCCGATGTTGAACACAAACGCTTCGATGGGGCCGATCTCGCTTTCGATCTGCTCGACTAACGCAATCACCTCTTCTTCCTTGCGCGCATCGCAGGCAAAACCGTGGGCGTCACCGCCGTTGGCTTTGATGGCATCGACCAGAGGCTGGAGTTTGTCTGCACTGCGTCGGGTGACGCAGGCGACGTAGCCTTCCTTCGCAAAACGTTTGGCAATGGCGCCGCCGGTAGCATCACCCGCGCCGACAACCAGTACGACCTTCTTGTTATTCATGGGTTATCCCTTTGCTAAACGATCGTTAACTAAACGAACGTTATGCTACGATTTGGTACGCGTCAAGACGATCAATCTGAGGAATGGGCAATGCGCTACTCGGCCAGTCACAAGTTGGAAACCAAAGAGAGGCTGCTGGAAAGCAGCGCGGTGTCAGCCAAGAAGTCAGGTTTCTCCACGGTCGGTGTCGACGGTTTGATGAAGGCGATCGGCCTGAGCGGCGGGGCTTTCTACAGTCATTTTTCGTCGAAAGACGAACTGTTCGCTTCAATCGTCGAGCGTGAGCTGTGCCAAAGCCTGGAGCGATTAAGCGCCGATCAGGGGCGCGAAAAGCTTCAGCGATGCCTCAAGCATTACCTGAGCATGGCGCATGTCGAGCATCCAGAATCCGGCTGCGCGTTACCCGCGCTGGGTGCAGAGATCGCTCGTTCGGATGTGCTGGTTCGTCAGCAGGCGGAGCGCTGGATTTGTCAGCTACAGGAGAGTTGGGCGCGCATTCTGGAGAGCGACAGCTTGGCTTGGGCCATTTTGTCGCAATGCATCGGTGCTCTGGTGGTCGCGCGGATGCTGGCGACGCCAGACATCCAGCGTAATGTGTTGAAGTCCAGCTACGATGAGATTGGCCGCCAGATTGCCGGGCGGCAGCAATCTACTTGCAAATGACGATCATGCTGCGGCTGGTGTAGCCGGCGGGATTGAGGCCGAACGGATAATCGCCTGGTTCTTCCACCGCGTCCCCCGACTTGGCGATGACCTTGTACCCCTTGGGTGCGCACGAGTTGGCGGCGCTGGTGTAGCACTTGTCCCACGAGGATGAGAGCCCTGAACAGTTGATATGCAGCCCTTTCTTGCCATGTTTGACTGATGTTTTCGAGGTCGCCGCGCAGCCCGCAACTGCAAGTACGGCGATCAATATCAAAATTCGTTTCATTGCTGTCCTTATAGCGTTCCCGGATCTTGTGCCCGGGTCTGGCTGCATTCGCTTTCGCTGAAGCGTTCTGATGTCCCTATCCTGAAAAAATCCATGTATGGCACTGGGTTGCGGGCCTAAACATGGCCTAATTGAGCGGTAATTACCAGACCTGCGTCAAATCCTGTATCAATCTGCCGCAACCGCTGGCTTGGCACTGCTGCCCATGGTCATGGTTGCACCCACGGAAGCCAGAATGATGCACAAGATAGCCATCCACTGTGACAGTGAAAGGTATTCGTGGAGGAACAACAGGCCTGACAACGCGCCAATCGCAGGTTCGATGCTCATCAATGTGCCGAACGTGCGGGCTGGCATTCGGGTGAGGGCGACCATCTCCAGCGTGTAGGGCAGGGCGGTGGACAGGATGGCTACACCGATAGCCACCGGGATCAGCGACGGAGTCAGCAGCGCGGCGCCGGCATGGACGATGCCGATTGGGGCGACGAACAATGCAGCAATCATCACGCCCAATGCAGCGGTCTGCACACCGTTGTCGGCGCCGGCCTTTTGCCCGAAAAGAATGTACAACGCCCAGCAAACACCCGCGCCCAAAGCATAGCCGGCGCCTTCAAGGTCAATTCCGGCACTTGTCGCGCCTGTAGGGATCAAGAGCAGCAACCCGATAGCCGCGAGTGCTATCCACAAAAAGTCGATCGCCCGGCGCGAGGCATAGATCGCCACTGCCAGCGGCCCGGTGAATTCCAGGGCTACGGCAATGCCCAGGGGGACGGTGCGTAACGACATATAGAAGAGGAAGTTCATGCCGCCCAGCGCCATGCCATAAATGATGACGGTGCGCAGGGATTTGGCGGTGAGCTTCGCCCTCCATGGCCGCAGCATGAGCAGCATGATCACGCTGGCGAACATCAGGCGCAGAGTGGTGGTTCCTTGAGCACCAATAACCGGGAACATGCTTTTGGCCAGGGATGCTCCGGACTGGATCGAGGCCATGGCTATTATTAGAAGGCCTACCGAGAACAAGGTCGAGGCAATGCTGCGGGGCTGATCATTCATTGCGTGGCATCGTCCGAAATTGGAAGCGAGAGTATTGATGTAGTGCGGTTGGGCAATATAGTGCGCATTCGTGGCGGGCGCGTCTATATATAGCAGTGATTTTGGATTGTTCGATAGAAAAACCAAATCAATACTTGACGGCAGATTCTGGATGTCTATAATTCGCCCCACTTCCGGCGCAGTCGAAACGGAAAACTCCTTGGTAAACAAAGAGTTACGCAGTTTTCGGCAGTGAGCGGCTTCAGGTCATCGAAGCCCGAAAGGGAGTTGAAAAAGAGGTGTTGACAGCAGC
>NZ_MOBK01000179.1 GCF_003732265.1 Pseudomonas brassicacearum | reverse complement strand
TTCACCCATGAATAACAAGAAGGTCGTATTGGTTGTCGGCGCCGGCGATGCCACGGGCGGCGCGACTGCCAAGCGTTTTCCCAGAGAAGGATTCGTCGCCTGCGTCACCCGACGCAGCGCTGACAAACTGCAACCGCTGGTGGACGCGATCAAGGCTGAAGGCGGCGATGCCCACGGCTTTGCCTGCGATGCGCGCAAGGTAGAAGATGTCATCGCGCTTATTGAAGACATTGAAACCCGCGTCGGTCCGATCGAAGCCTTTGTCTTTAATATCGGCGCCAACGTGCCGTGCAGCATCCTTGAGGAAACCGCGCGCAAGTATTTCAAGATCTGGGAGATGGCCTGTTTCTCAGGATTTCTCAATGCCCGTGAAGTGGCCAAACGCATGGTCACGCGCAATCGCGGCACGATTCTATTCACCGGCGCCACCGCCGGACTTCGCGGCGCCTCCGGGTTCGCCGCTTTCGCCGGTGCCAAACACGGCATCCGCGCACTGGCGCAAAGCATGGCGCGGGAACTGGGGCCGATGAACATCCACGTCGCCCATGTGGTGGTCGATGGTGCGATCGACACCGATTTCATTCGCAACAGTTTCCCCGAGAAGTACGCCACCAAAGATCAGGATGGCATCCTCAATCCCGAGCACATCGCCGAGAACTACTGGTATCTGCACAGTCAGCCACGGGATGCCTGGACGTTCGAGCTGGATCTGCGCCCCTGGAACGAACGCTGGTAAGCCCCCC
>NZ_MOBK01000178.1 GCF_003732265.1 Pseudomonas brassicacearum | reverse complement strand
GCAGCACAGCGAGACAGAACGGATGCTGAACAGTAACTTGCTTAGCAAGCTCGACATGCAGGACCTCATGGTGTTTGTCGCCGTGTACGAGCAAAGCAGCGTCACCGGTGTGTCGGAGGCGCTCTGCGTCAGCCAGTCCACGGTGAGTTACTGCCTGAAAAAGCTGCGGACCAGTTTTGAAGACGAGTTGTTCATCAATACCCGCACCGGTATGCGTCCCACCTACAAGGCCAGCACCATGTACACGCATGTGCTGAAAATCCTCGAAAGCATCAACGTGTGCCACGC
>NZ_MOBK01000177.1 GCF_003732265.1 Pseudomonas brassicacearum | reverse complement strand
GCTGTCCAGCGTCGCAGCGTTCAAGCCATTAATGAACACCGTCGACGCAATAGCACCGGTAATCGGGCTGCCGCAGGCAGATTTGTCAGTCATTCGCGCAGCCGCCAGACCGTCGAAATTGACATTCGGCGAGCCACTGGCTATGGGATTGGTGCCATGTCCCGGCAATGGGCAGGCGGTTGGATCGGTGACGCGGGCGGCGGGTTTTCCGCTCATGAACAGCTCCTTGCAATGTAATCTGGTCATCCTTTCGGGGGTGCAAGCATGCGGGAGTTCGCCGGGTACTTCAAACCTTCAGACCAAAAAAGGCGCCCGATCGGGCGCCTTTCCTGTTCATGGAAACTGCTCGTATCAGCGCGACGGCGGCACTCGAATATCCCCCGCCCGACACTGGGTTTTCACGCCCTTGCCACACGCACCGAACTGCAGATCCTTGCCCATGCACACGCGCACTTCCGACAGTTCCGGGCCGCTGCAAATGACCGCGATGCCATCGGCCGGAATCCCCGGGTTGGCTTTACGGAACAAGTCGGCGATTTCCTGGGCCTCGAAGTAATACG
>NZ_MOBK01000176.1 GCF_003732265.1 Pseudomonas brassicacearum | reverse complement strand
TGGTGAATGACAGCAATGGTCGACTCGAAGTCGGCATGCCGGTGGAAATCCTCGAGTAACCCACACCTGAAACGAAAATGCCCGTGTCCTTGGACACGGGCATTTTTTTATCGCAGTGAAACCGTGGTGTTAGCCGCGGTATTCGCACAGGTAAGCGGTATCGACGGCGACCTTCAGCTGAAACTTGCTGTTGGCCGGAACGTTGAACTGGCTGCCGGCGGCGAAGGTTTCCCAGTCGCTGCTGTCGGGCAGTTTGACGGTC
>NZ_MOBK01000175.1 GCF_003732265.1 Pseudomonas brassicacearum | reverse complement strand
ATGAAATTTCTTTCACCGCTCGCCCTGTTGACCCGTTGCAGCGTGCTGGCCGCTCCACGGATGGCGGCTGAAGAAGCGCCGGAACTGACCGGCTGCGCCGCCAAGAAACAGGGCATCAACAACCAGATCGAACTTGCCAAGTCACACTGCAAGGCCGATCAGCAAGCAGGCCTGGAAACCGCCTTGAGCGAAGTCACGGCGCATTGCACAGACGCTTTGCTGAAGAATTAACGGGAAAACAAAGTCCTCGACACCAAGCATGAAGTCAGCAAACGTCAGGCCGACCTCGACAAAGCCATGAAGAACACGGACCCCGACAAGATCAACACGCGCAAAGACAAACTCGCCGAGTCTCGCAAGGAATT
>NZ_MOBK01000174.1 GCF_003732265.1 Pseudomonas brassicacearum | reverse complement strand
CGCAGCGACGACATGGCCTAGTCCGATTTGCCGGCACGCACCGGCGAGAAGCCCTGGGTATGCTGCAGCAGCGCGGCGTCCGGGTGGTCTTTTAGCCCTTGGGCCAGCAGCGTCTGCGCCTACTGGCTACGACCATTGCCTTCGGGCCTTTGCGCAAGCGTCACCAGCGCCGGGTAGAAGTCCGGATGGCTGTTGGGGGCCGTGGGCAAATACGGCTCTACCTCGTCATTACGGCCGCTGGCCTGATAGAGCATCGCCAGGTTGAGGTTGGCTTCGGCCCGTTCCAACAGGCTCTTCTGGGCCGCCTCATACTCCGCAATCGCCGCATTCCACTTCGTCTGGGCAGCGCCCAAACCGCTCCGGGCGGCACCCAG
>NZ_MOBK01000173.1 GCF_003732265.1 Pseudomonas brassicacearum | reverse complement strand
GGATCTCGGCGATGTTCGCGGCGGTCAGGTGCCGGCGCCAGCCGTAGTCGCTGATCGGCCGGTATTGCAGCAGCCACAATTGCGCGCCGTCCCAGGCCCATTCGACGTCGCCGGGCACGTAGTGGAACACGCGCAGTACGTCTTGCAGAAAGCGCCAGAGCAGGTCTTCGGTCAAGCCATGGGATGGCGTGAACGTGCCGCTTCGCCAAGCATCGCCAACCCGCGAAAGCGTTGCTCGCGAAGGGCTGACGTGACCGTCGGCCAGCGGTTCGAGGTGGCCTTCAACCCACTCCAGTTCTAGCGAGAGATGGCGCACAAAAGCGATCCCGGAAACGACCGGCGTGATGAAGCGCTGCACCACCACTTCCTCAACGCCTTCGGCCGTCAGTTCGGCGATGCGTGTTGGCACGTTGGCGGTCGGCTCGCGCAGATAGGTGGTGCTCAAACCGGCATTCGCCGAGTCGGCCTGATCCTCGCCATAACTGGAGGAGCGCACCGCCCAGGTCAC
>NZ_MOBK01000172.1:397-542 GCF_003732265.1 Pseudomonas brassicacearum | reverse complement strand
CTTGCCCATGCCTCGTGAAATCGCCTTCCACGGTGTGTACATGCCGACCATGACCCTGATGTTTTTCATCGCTGCGGCACTGGCCTGGGCGGTGGACCGGTTTTTGTCCGGGTTCGATCTGTACCGCTTTTTCTGGCACCCGGCG
>NZ_MOBK01000172.1:0-299 GCF_003732265.1 Pseudomonas brassicacearum | reverse complement strand
GACCCTGCTGGTGTTGGCCCTGGCGTTGTGGATCGGCCGCACGTTGTGGGAGCACTACATGAACACGCCGTGGACCCGCGATGGCCGGGTTCGCGCCGACATCATCAACGTCGCCGCCGACGTCACTGGCGAAGTGATCGATGTGCCGGTGCGCGACAACCAACTGGTGAAGAAGGGCGATTTGCTCATGCAGATCGACCCCGAGCATTACCGTATCGCGGTCAAACAAGCGCAGTCGCTGGTGGCTTCGCGCAAGTCGACGTGGGAGATGCGCAAGGTCAATGCCCATCGCCGCGCCG
>NZ_MOBK01000171.1 GCF_003732265.1 Pseudomonas brassicacearum | reverse complement strand
AAACTCAAGACAGTCCCGCATTTGGCCGAACCGCCACTGTGACGCCTTGTTATAGTTCGGGCCTCATTTTCAGCCCGGTAAAGGATCACTGCCATGACTCAATACTCCGCCTTCAGCGTCGAACTGGCCGACAACATCGCCCATGTGCAGATCAATCGCCCGGAAAAGATCAACTCGATGAACGCCGCGTTCTGGAGCGAGATCGTCGAGATCTTCCAGTGGATCGACGACACCGACGAAGTGCGCGTGGTGGTGCTCAGCGGTAACGGTAAACACTTTTCCTCCGGCATCGACCTGATGATGCTCGCCGGCGTCGCCAATGAACTAGGCAAGGACGTCGGCCGTAATGCGCGCCTGCTGCGCCGCAAGATCCTCACCCTGCAAGCCTCGTTCAACGCCGTCGACAACTGCCGCAAACCGGTACTCGCGGCCATTCAGGGTTACTGCCTGGGCGGCGCGATCGATCTGATCGCCGCGTGCGACATGCGCTACGCCGCCGAA
>NZ_MOBK01000170.1 GCF_003732265.1 Pseudomonas brassicacearum | reverse complement strand
GTTATCACCACATCAATCAGCGGTTAAACCGCTCCACCAACGAGTACTGCGTCTTTGCCGTCTTCGTCAGCTCTTCACTCAGCAACGCCGAGTTATGCGCCTGTTCCGACGTCTGATCCGCCAGTTCCGAAATATTGCTGCTGTTGCGGCTGATCTCTTCAGCCACCGCACTTTGCTCTTCCGTCGCCGCAGCAATCTGCGTAGTCATGTCGGTGATATTAGCCACGGCTTCACTGATCCCGACCAACGCCTGATCCGCTTCCAGCACCCGCGCTACACCTTCTTCAGCCTGGCGATGCCCGGCTTCCATGGTTTGCACGGCACTCGAAGCCGTCTGCTGCAACTTGGCGATCAAGGCATGAATCTGCCCGGTCGATTCGCTGGTGCGCTGCGCCAGTTGACGCACTTCGTCAGCCACCACCGCAAACCCACGGCCCATTTCACCGGCACGTGCAGCTTCGATCGCAGCGTTCAGAGCGAGCAGGTTGGTCTGGTCAGCGATGCCTTTGATCACATCAACCACGCCACCGATTTCGTCGCTGTCCTTGGCCAGTTGGGTCACGGTCAAACCGGTTTCGCCAACGACGACCGACAAACGCTGAATGGCTTCGCGGGTTTCGCCGGCGATGTCACGACCGCGACCGGTCAGGCGATTGGCTTCCTGAGTCGCGTCAGCAGTGCGCTGCAGGTGGCTCGCTACTTCCTGAG
>NZ_MOBK01000019.1 GCF_003732265.1 Pseudomonas brassicacearum | reverse complement strand
CTAACCAATACTAATTGCCCGTGAGGCTTGACCATATAACACCCAAGCAATCTGTGAACTCGAAAGAGACCAGATTGCGGTGTGTGAAGACGATACATTGTCGAAAATTCGAAACGAAACACACAAATCTATTACATACCCATTCGCTGGAGCGTGATCCGCAAGGAGAACGACCTGGCTACCGAATTTCTTGACGACCATAGAGCATTGGAACCACCTGATCCCATCCCGAACTCAGCAGTGAAACGATGCATCGCCGATGGTAGTGTGGGGTTTCCCCATGTGAGAGTAGGTCATCGTCAAGATTAAATTCCGAAACCCCTATCTGCGTATGCAGGTAGGGGTTTTGTTTTGTCCGCGAAAAAGTAATCTCATGCTCTTGAGGTAGGTTCTGACGGCGAGCCGCCCAGTTCAAGGCCTTGGCCATGGCTTCCAAGTCGCGTGGAAGCCCCCTGAGACTCGATCAGGGCTCGCATGGCGACAACGCCCCTAACTCCCTTGAGTGATGCGTCGCCCCCCACCTCTCGCTCCAAACAACGTCATTGCCTGAAGTTGATTACCATTACCCACAAAAAAGCCCCAGACCCTAAGGCCTGAGGCTTTTTCATTTGAAGCGTATGGTGCACCAGGCGGGATTCGAACCCACGACCCCTGCCTTCGGAGGGCAGTACTCTATCCAGCTGAGCTACTGGTGCAAGCGGGCGCCATGATACTCATATGTGCTGCGTGCGTCCATGCTGCTGAATCGCCTGTGTTTTTTGAAAGCGTAACCTGCGTTTGCTACGTTGATCAGAAAAATTAGGCAAATGCGGCGTTTTCGTTCTTTTTTTCGAACAGGCTATTGTCCTTTACCCCCTTTGATCCTAGGATTCGTTTGAGATTTCAAACGCTCTTGTCTGGGTGCTGAACCGCACGGTATCAATCAGTGCGCTATTTATGTGCTTCAGCCCAGTGAATGATTTCCCTGACGGCAGCCTATAGGGCGCCTTTCTACAATCATAATTTGCTCCGCGCCTGTCGCGGTGCTGTTAAGGAAAGCCGACATGCAGCTTAAAGACACCCAGTTGTTCCGCCAGCAAGCCTTTATCGATGGCGCTTGGGTCGACGCGGACAATGGTCAGACGATCAAAGTGAACAACCCGGCCACCGGCGAAATTCTGGGTACCGTGCCGAAAATGGGCGCTGCCGAAACCCGCCGTGCGATTGAAGCTGCTGACAAAGCGCTGCCGGCCTGGCGTGCACTGACCGCCAAGGACCGCGCGAACAAGCTGCGTCGCTGGTTCGAGCTGATTATCGAAAACCAGGACGACCTCGCTCGCCTGATGACCCTCGAGCAGGGCAAGCCATTGGCCGAAGCCAAGGGCGAAATCGTTTACGCCGCTTCCTTCATCGAATGGTTCGCCGAAGAAGCCAAGCGGGTCTACGGTGACGTAATTCCAGGTCACCAGCCAGACAAGCGCCTGATCGTGATCAAGCAGCCAATCGGCGTGACCGCTGCAATCACCCCGTGGAACTTCCCGGCCGCAATGATCACCCGTAAAGCCGGCCCAGCCCTGGCTGCCGGTTGCACCATGGTGCTCAAGCCTGCTTCGCAAACGCCGTTCTCCGCGTTCGCCCTGGCGGAACTGGCTCAACGTGCTGGCATTCCTGCTGGTGTGTTCAGCGTTGTTTCCGGCAGCGCCGGCGACATCGGCAGCGAGCTGACCAGCAACCCGATCGTTCGCAAACTGTCCTTCACCGGCTCGACCGAAATCGGTCGCCAGTTGATGGCTGAATGCGCCAAGGACATCAAGAAAGTCTCCCTGGAACTGGGCGGCAACGCGCCGTTCATCGTGTTTGACGACGCGGACCTGGATAAGGCCGTCGAAGGCGCGATCATTTCCAAGTACCGCAACAACGGCCAGACCTGCGTCTGCGCCAACCGTCTGTACATTCAGGATTCGGTCTACGACGCGTTCGCCGAGAAGCTGAAAGTGGCCGTGGCCAAACTCAAGATCGGTAACGGTCTGGAAGAAGGCACCACCACTGGCCCGCTGATCGACGAAAAAGCCGTGGCCAAGGTTCAAGAGCACATTGCTGACGCGATCAGCAAAGGCGCAACCGTGCTGGCCGGTGGCAAGGTCATGGAAGGCAACTTCTTCGAGCCGACCATCCTGACCAACGTGCCGAAAAACGCTGCAGTGGCCAAGGAAGAAACCTTCGGGCCATTGGCGCCGCTGTTCCGCTTCAAAGACGAAGCCGAAGTGATCGCGATGTCCAACGACACCGAGTTCGGTCTGGCTTCGTACTTCTATGCTCGCGACCTGGGTCGTGTGTTCCGTGTGGCTGAAGCCCTGGAATACGGCATGGTCGGCGTCAACACCGGGTTGATCTCTAACGAAGTCGCGCCGTTCGGCGGCATCAAGGCGTCGGGCCTGGGCCGTGAAGGCTCCAAGTACGGCATCGAAGATTACCTGGAAATCAAATACCTCTGCCTGGGCATCTAAGCTCGCAAGACAAGAGCCGGGCAAGGCATTTTGCTTCAAACGCAAAGGGCACGAGAGCGCTGTCCCTTTGCGCGTTTCAAACGAAATTTATCTGCGGCCGGGAAAGCTGTGGCAGTCGATCATCGCATGCTGCCGTAGTTGCCTCCCCGCTGCATTTTCCTTGAGCCACGCCGCCCGATGAGCGGCGAATGAGGACTTTATGAGCAAGACTAACGCATCCCTGATGAAACGCCGCGAAGCCGCTGTACCACGTGGTGTTGGCCAGATTCATCCGATCTTCGCCGAGTCCGCGAAGAACGCCACCGTGACTGACGTTGAAGGTCGCGAGTTCATCGACTTCGCCGGCGGTATCGCCGTGCTGAACACCGGTCACGTGCACCCGAAAATCATCGCCGCCGTGACCGAGCAGCTGAACAAGCTAACCCACACTTGCTTTCAGGTACTGGCCTACGAACCCTACGTAGAGCTGTGCGAAAAAATCAACGCCAAGGTACCGGGTGATTTCGCCAAGAAAACCCTGCTGGTCACCACCGGTTCCGAAGCGGTAGAAAACGCCGTGAAAATCGCTCGTGCCGCCACTGGCCGCGCCGGCGTGATCGCCTTCACTGGCGCTTACCACGGTCGCACCATGATGACCCTGGGCCTGACCGGTAAAGTCGTTCCTTACTCGGCCGGCATGGGCCTGATGCCAGGCGGCGTATTCCGCGCCCTGTACCCGAATGAACTGCACGGCGTGAGCGTCGACGACTCGATCGCCAGCATCGAACGCATCTTCAAGAACGACGCTGAGCCGCGTGACATCGCTGCCATCATCATCGAGCCAGTTCAGGGTGAAGGCGGTTTCTACGTCGCGCCTAAAGAGTTCATGAAGCGTCTGCGCGCACTGTGCGACCAGCACGGCATCCTGTTGATCGCTGACGAAGTACAAACCGGCGCTGGCCGCACCGGCACCTTCTTCGCCATGGAACAGATGGGCGTGTCCGCCGACCTGACCACCTTCGCCAAATCCATCGCTGGCGGCTTCCCGCTGGCCGGTGTGTGCGGCAAGGCCGAATACATGGACGCCATCGCTCCAGGCGGCCTGGGCGGCACCTACGCTGGTAGCCCGATCGCTTGCGCCGCGGCCCTGGCCGTGATGGAAGTGTTCGAAGAAGAGCACCTGCTGGATCGCTGCAAGGCTGTCGGCGAGCGTCTGGTCACTGGCCTCAAGGCTATCCAGGCCAAGTACCCGGTAATCGGCGAAGTCCGTGCCCTGGGCGCAATGATCGCTGTCGAGTTGTTCGAAAACGGCGACAGCCACAAGCCAAACGCTGCTGCGGTAGCCTCGGTTGTGGCCAAGGCTCGCGATAAGGGCCTGATCCTGCTGTCCTGCGGCACCTACGGCAACGTTCTGCGCGTCCTGGTACCGCTGACTTCGCCGGACGAGCAACTGGACCAAGGTCTGGCGATCATCGAAGAGTGCTTCTCCGAGCTGTGATCACCTCGTGTGACCTGATTGACAAAAAACCCGCTTCGGCGGGTTTTTTTTGGCCTCTTGAAACACATTCAGGTCATTTGATCTGTGTCGAATCGCCAGCGTTGACTATGGTTCATAGCATTGCGAGGGAGCGTGCTGCATGACTGTCGTTGATTTACCCGCTGCACCGAGGGTGTTGATTGCCGAGGCGGACCCCTGGTCTCGAGACTTGCTCAAGCAGGTGTTATTGAATGTGCGCTGCGACGCGCGGGTGGACCTGTGCGCCGATGGCCAACAGGCAATCGACAGGCTGAGGGAAATTCCCTACGACCTGGCGATCGTTGACTGGGAGTTGCCCGGGGTCGATGGCTTGAATGTCTTGCGTAACGTGCGTCAGCGCCGGCGCAATCCACCGCTGCCGTTCATTCTGATGAGCCGCCGCAACGACAGTGGCAGCGTGCACGAGGCTTTGCCTTTGGCGCCCACGGCGTACCTGACCAAACCCCTGAACGTGGAAAACCTGACCCAACGTCTGCAGGAGTTGCTGCTGAACGCCGGTGAAGAGATTTCTTGCGAGATGCCAAGGTTGGCGCCAGGCATGACGTTATCGGTGTACCTGGAGCGTCGTCGAGAGCTGGCAGACGGTGCGCCGTTGATGACTGACGTACAGAACGCTGTCCAGCGCAGCCTCAATCCCGGCGGACTCGATCTGAAGCGGATGGAAGACGAAATTCGCACCGATCCGCAGATTACCGCTGTGCTGATCGCCGCCGCGAACAGCGCGGCGCATCACCTTGGTGATCCGGTGCAAACCCTGTCCCAGGCCTTGCACCGTTTGGGCGCCGGGCAAAGCATGAATCTCATCCTGGGGTTGGCCCTCAAGCGCAGTGCCCGGCTCGACGATCCGCTACTGGCGGACTATGCCGAGCGAAATTGGGAGTTGTCGCTGCACACCGCTGAGTACGCCCGCACGCTGGCACGCTTGCTGGATCTGGAACAAGAGCGCTGTTACTGCGCAGGCATGCTGCATCGTCTTGGTGACCTGGCACTGCTGCGATGTTTGCAAGAGTGGAAGCAGGGCGGAGGTGATCTGGATGAGTGGGAGGAAATCGGTGATGCGCTGGCCGAGTTCGGCGCGGCCTACGGTTCGGCACTGCGCACGCGCTGGCGTCTGCCGCTTGAGCTGCGAGAGCTGATTGCGGCGGTCTATCAGCTCGGTGGCGGGGTTTACTCACGCGAGGCGTTGGTGATGAACATGGCGGCGCAATTGGCGCACCTGACCGAACATGAGGGCTTGGAGGAATTGGCGAAAAGCCGAACAGCGCGATTGCTCAAGATCGGTTTGCCGGAACTGATGCGATTACGCAAAAAGTGAACCTGCCGAAGTGTTCAGCGGATTAACCGGAAATGATCCGGTTCTTGCCCTGCCGCTTGGCTTCATACATCGCCGCATCCGCCCTGGCAAACAGGATGTCGAGGCTTTCGTCCTCGTCGGTGAGGCTGGTCAAACCCTGGCTGACGGTGATACCAAACGTCTGGCCGTCATGGCTAAAGCTCAATTGCTGAATCTGCCTTTGCAACCGTTCGGCCACTTGCAGGGCCATATCGGGCGCGCAGCCGGGAAACACCGCCGCAAACTCTTCACCACCGATCCGCCCGAACACATCGCCTCGGCGTAACGCTGCGCGACCGCTCTCTGCGATTTGTTGCAGCACCACGTCACCTTGCGGATGACCGTACGTGTCGTTGACCCCTTTGAAATCATCGATGTCCAGCAACAGGAACGCCAGCGGTGTTCCTTGCTTGCGTGCCTGTGCAAATTCCTTTTGCGCACACTCAAAGAAGTGCCGCCGATTACTGCTTTGAGTTAGCACATCAGTGGTGGCCAGGCGTTGCAGTTCGGCTTCCATCCGCTTCTTTTCGGTGATGTCTTCGGCAATGCCGACAATGATCACGGGTTGGCCGGGTTCGGCCTGACGGTTGATGAAGCATTTGTCGCTGAGCCAACGTACCTGACCATTGGCATCGATGATGCGGTATTCGCGGTCTTCAACTGCACCTTTGACCAGCACGTCGGCCAGGCTGCGCTCGGCATAGTCCAGGTCGTCGGGGTAAATGCTGTCGCGCCATTCGTTGTAGTCGGACAGCAAACTGCCGGCGGAGCGGCCGAAAATTCGCTCATAGGCCGGGCTGACGTAAAGCACCTGCCGGGTTTCCCAGTTGAATGCCCATAGCACCGCGTTGACACTCACCAGCAGCGAACTGAACAGCTGTTCACGTTCGCTCAGGCGCGCCACTTCACTTTGGGCATGCATCAGCGCCATCAGGGTTTGAGCCGTGTCGGGCGATTGCGCAAAGGATGAGTCGTGCAGGTTTTTGGGGACCATCGGGACAAATCTCAAAGGGCGTGCGCTGTTCTGGATTCGAAAGCGGCGACAACGAAACCCGCCGGGGGGGGGCGAAGTGTCTTTGAGATAGGGGATTTGGAGCTTAGTTCCCGCTTTCCTTGGCGAGGGAGCTGGCTCCCGCCGGGCGGTATAGACGACGCGTTTTTTAGTTAAAACGCGTCGTCCAAACTTGCGACTGCTACGCAGCCGTACGGGGGCAAGCCCCCTCGCCACAGTCAGGCAGCGGCAGGGCGCAGGGAGTAGGTCTTCAACTGGTCGGCGAAGTCGCGCAGGGATTGAATCCCGCTGGCCTCGGCTTCATGCACCCAATCCTTGATGGCGGCGAGCATGTCGTGACCATTTGAGCTGGTCTTGACCCAGATCTGCTGCAAGGCCAGGCGTTTCTCGTAAATTACCTTCAGCGCCTGGCTGTGTTCGAGCATGGTCTGGATGCGAACGTGGTGTTTTTCGTCCAGCAGGCTGGTTTCCCGCGAAAGCAGGCGTTTGGCGCGATGGAATTGATGGCGGACCGAGTGATCGACCTTTTCCAGTTCTTGCTTGACCAGCGGCGCAATCACCAACTTGCGGTACTGGGCCATGATCTGGAAGCGGTTGTTGAGGATCGCCATGGCGGTGTCCATGTCCAGGTTGCCTTTGCCTTCAACCCGGTGGGCGATGGGGGCGACCCGCTGGACCTTGGCCAGACGAAAGAAACTGAAGACCTGGATCCAGGCCCAGCCGAGGTCGAACTCCCACTTCTTCACCGACAATTTTGCCGAGTTAGGGTAGGTGTGATGGTTGTTATGCAGTTCTTCGCCGCCGATCAGGATGCCCCAAGGCACCAGATTGGTGGCGGCATCGCGGCATTCGAAGTTGCGGTAGCCGATGGCATGGCCAAGGCCATTGACCACGCCGGCGGCCCACACCGGGATCCACATCATCTGGATGGCCCAGATAGTGATACCGATGGTGCCGAACAACAGCAGGTCGATGACGCCCATGATCGCCACACCCAACAGCGGGTATCGGCTGTAGAGGTTGCGTTCGATCCAGTCTTCGGGGCAGTTCTTGCCGTAGATGCGCAGGGTCTCCGGGTTTTCCGCTTCAGCGCGGTACAGCTCGGCACCTTTGCGCAAAACGGTGGAAAGCCCTTTGACGACCGGGCTGTGCGGGTCATCCACGGTTTCGCATTTGGCGTGATGCTTGCGGTGGATAGCGGTCCACTCGCGGGTGTTCTGCGCCGTGGTCAGCCACAGCCAGAAGCGGAAGAAATGTTTCAGGCCAGCATTGAGCTCAAGCGAGCGATGGGCTGAATAACGATGCAGATAGACCGTGACGCCAACGATCGTAACGTGGGTCATCAGCAGGGTGACTGCCACCAGTGACCAGGGCGACAAGCCGAGTAAACCTTCGTACCACATAGGCTGTAGGGCCCTCGATAAAGAAAAAAACAGCCGTTGCATTATCACTAAGCCCACGGATAAAACCAGTCGCCCTTTCAGATAAGAGTGGCTGAATGTGTCCTTGACCTATAATTCCAACCTTTCTGTAGGGACATGGACGCTCTAATGTCTGCCACCTATCGCGATGCCTTGCGTGCAGCGCTGCTTTACCTGCTGCTTTCAGTCGCGTGGATGACCTTTAGCGGCTATTTATTGAACAGTTTCTTCGATAGCTCTGCCGAGCTATTGCGATGGCAACTGATCAACGGTTATTTCTGGGTGGTGCTCAGCGCCGGTTTGATCTTCGTTGCCCGGGCCCGACTGTTCAAATGCCTGGGGATCGGCGCCAGGCTGCGCGAGCGCCAAGCCGACCGTGAGCGTTTGCGCCAGGCCGCCGCCGTGTTCGATTGCACCCGTGAGGGCGTGTTGGTCACCGATAGCAACGGGCTGATTGTCCATGTAAACCGGGCCTTCATGGCGATCACCGGCTATCAGCGTGATGAAGTGCTGGGCCAGCAACCCAGCCTGTTCAAATCCGGCCATCATCCGCCGGCGTTCTACCAGTCGATGTTCGCGACACTCAACAGCACCGGTGAGTGGAGCGGGGAAATCTGGAATCGTCGTAAAAGCGGTGAAATCTACCCGCAATGGCAAACCATCCGCATCATTCATGACGATCAGGGCCGGCGAAGCCACTACGTGGCGGTGTTTTCCGATATCAGTGCGATCAAAAACTCCGAGCATGAACTCAAGCACCTGGCTCACCACGATCCGCTGACCGATCTGCCCAATCGGCTGTTGTTCACCGACCGTGTCGAACAGGCGCTGGCATCGGCGCAAATCCACAAACGGGGCTGCGCGTTGCTGATGATCGACCTGGATCACTTCAAGATGATTAACGACAGCCTTGGGCATACCGTCGGTGATCAACTGCTGAAGGCCGTGGCCGAGCATTTGAATGCCATGTTCGGCCCAGGCATGACCCTGGCGCGTCTGGGCGGTGACGAATTTGCGGTGCTGGCCGAAAGCTGTCCGCAAGTGGCACAAGCCGCGGCGCTGGCTCAGCGAATCATCGATGGCCTGCGGGAGCCGTTCCACATTGACGGGCATCGACTGTTTATCAATGCCAGCGTCGGTATCAGTCAGTTTCCGAGTGACGCCTTGAGTGCCGGGCAAATGCTGCGCAACGCTGACTCGGCGTTGTTCAAGGCCAAGAGTGCGGGCCGGGATGGCTACGCGCTCTATACCGAAGAGTTGACCGCCCATGCCCAGCAACGGGTGAAAATCGCCTTTGAACTGCGCCGCGCCCTCCAGCAGCAGGAGTTGCGCGTCTATTACCAGCCGGTGCATGACCTTAAAACCAGTCGCCTGATCGGCGTCGAGGCGTTGGTGCGGTGGGCGCACCCGCAGCGCGGGCTGGTATCGCCGGCAGAGTTCATCCCCATTGCCGAGCGTACCGGGCTGATTGCCGAGATCGATGCCTGGGTCATGCAGCGGGCCTGCCAGCAAATGTGCCAGTGGCGAGCGGCGGGTGTGGGGTTGGCGTTTGTGGCGGTGAATGTTTCATCACGACTGTTTGCCCGACGCGAGCTGTATCAGCAGGTGGCTGAGGTGCTTGATGCGACCGGGCTTGATCCGGCGTATCTGGAGCTGGAAGTGACCGAAAGCGCAGTGATGGAGGATCCGGAGGTGGCGCTGGAGCAGATGCATCGCCTGCGCGAGTTGGGTGTGCGGCTGGCCATCGACGATTTCGGCACGGGATATTCGTCGCTCCTGCGGCTCAAGCGATTGCCGGTGCAGAAACTCAAAATTGATCAGGGTTTCGTCGCCGGGTTGCCGTGTGATGAAGATGATGCAGCGATTGTGCGAGTGATCATTGCCTTGGCGCAGAGCATGGGGATGCAAGTGCATGCCGAGGGGATCGAGCAGATCGAACAGGCGGGTTTCCTGCTGGAGCATGAATGCGATCTGGGGCAAGGCTACTGGTTTGGGCGGCCGGTGCCGGCGGAGCAACTGGATTGGATGTGCGAGCCTGTTATTCGCTAAGCCTCTTCGCCACAAAATTCCCCTAGACCGCGTCCCAGCACGCAATTCATTTCGGTTATATAAACATTCTTAAATAGTCTTTTTAAGAATATCTGCTCCTCACTACTATTGGTCTCACGCCGCAAGCAGTGCCGCCACTGCCAGGCAACCTCTCAGTTGAAGGAGCAGCACCATGAGCGCATCCCTACGTAGTGTTGATGGCCAAGACGAAGCAACCATTTTGCGTGAGATCCAGAGCGCATTGCGCGATCTGCGCTTTGGCGCTGTGGAGATCACTGTGCATAACGCCCAGGTCGTCCAGATCGAACGCAAAGAAAAATTCCGTCTGCAGCACCCTGGTAACAAGCCGAGCTAAGCAACCGGCAACCCGTTTACCGCATCCATAAAAAAAGCCAACACAAACAGAATTCCAGGAGCTTTCACCATGTCGTCGATTCGTCATTTCGCTTTGGCCGCCCTGGCCAGCGCCCTTTTTGCGGGTTCCGCGGTTGCCAAGGATTACGAGCTGCTCAATGTGTCGTACGACCCGACGCGTGAGCTGTATCAGGACTACAACGCCGAGTTCATCAAGTACTGGCAGGCCGATCACGCGGGTGACACCGTAAAAATCCAGCAATCCCACGGCGGTTCGGGCAAGCAGGGCCGCGCGGTGATCGACGGGCTGCGTGCCGACGTCGTGACCCTCGCACTGGCGGGTGACATCGACGAAATCGCCAAACTCGGCAAGACCCTGCCGGCTGACTGGCAGAAGCGTCTGCCAGAAGCGAGCACGCCGTACACCTCGACCATCGTGTTCCTGGTACGCAAAGGCAACCCGAAAGGCATCAAGGACTGGGGTGATCTGGTCAAGAACGACGTTTCGGTTATCACCCCGAACCCGAAAACCTCCGGCGGCGCACGCTGGAACTTCCTCGCAGCCTGGGCCTATGGCCTGAAAGCCAACGGCGGTGACGAAGCCAAGGCCAAGGACTACATCCAGACCCTGTTCAAGCACGTGCCTGTGCTGGACACCGGTGCTCGCGGTTCGACCATCACCTTCGTCAACAACGGTCAGGGCGACGTGTTGCTGGCCTGGGAAAACGAAGCGTTCCTGGCGCTGAAAGAAGACGGCGGTGCCGACAAGTTTGAAATCGTCGTGCCTTCGCTGTCGATCCTCGCCGAGCCGCCAGTGGCCGTGGTCGACAAGAACGCCGAGAAAAAGGGCAACGAGCAGATCGCCGAAGCGTACCTCAAGCACCTGTACAGCCCGGCCGGTCAGGAAATTGCCGCGAAAAACTTCTATCGTCCACGTGACAAGGAAGTGGCTGCCAAGTACGCCAAGCAGTTCCCGACCCTGGACCTGGTGACCATCGACAAAGACTTCGGCGGCTGGAAAATCGCGCAACCGAAGTTCTTCAATGACGGCGGCGTGTTCGACCAGATTTATCAGGCGCAGTAGTCTTAAATAGCCACCAACGAGCCCCGATTTAACCGTCGGGGCTTTGCGCGTTCTCAACCAAGGACTTTTATGTCGCGTCGTATCTCCCCCGTCATACCCGGCTTCGGGCTGACGCTGGGCTACACCTTGGTGTACCTCAGCCTGATTGTGCTCATTCCACTGGCGGCCATGTTCGTGCATGCCGCCCAACTCACCTGGGATCAGTTCTGGGCAATTATCTCGGCGCCACGGGTGCTGGCGGCGTTGAAGCTGAGCTTCGGCACCGCGCTCTATGCCGCGATCATCAACGGCGTGATCGGCACGCTGCTGGCCTGGGTGCTGGTGCGCTATACCTTCCCCGGTCGCAAAATCATCGACGCAATGATCGACTTGCCGTTCGCTTTGCCGACTGCGGTGGCCGGTATTGCGCTGACGGCGTTGTACACCCCCACCGGTTTGGTCGGTCAGTTTGCAGCGGACTTGGGTTTCAAGATCGCCTACACCCCCCTCGGCATCACTCTTGCCCTCACTTTTGTGACACTTCCATTCGTAGTACGTACCGTACAGCCGGTATTGGCTGATATCCCGCGTGAAGTGGAAGAAGCGGCGGCGTGTCTCGGGGCGAAACCATTACAGGTTTTTCGTTACATTCTGGTGCCCGCGTTGCTCCCGGCGTGGCTGACGGGGTTCGCTCTGGCCTTTGCCCGCGGGGTCGGCGAGTACGGATCGGTGATTTTCATCGCCGGCAACATGCCGATGAAAACCGAGATCCTGCCGCTGCTGATCATGGTCAAGCTCGACCAGTACGATTACACCGGCGCCACGTCCATTGGTGTACTGATGCTGGTGGTTTCCTTCGTCCTGTTGCTGCTGATCAACTTGCTGCAACGTCGCATCGAAACCCCATAAGGAGGCGCGAACCATGTCCCAATCGTCTATTGCTGCCGCCTCTTCGGCCAACGCTGCGCGCCGTGGCAGTGCCACTTCGCGAAGAATCCTGATCGGCCTTGGCTGGCTGATTTTTGCGCTGTTTCTGTTGTTGCCGCTGTTCATCGTGGTGTCCCAGGGCCTGAAGCTTGGCCTCGGCGCGTTCTTCACCGCGATCTTCGAACCGGATGCGTTGTCGGCGCTGAAACTGACGGTGATCGCCGTGCTGATTTCGGTGCCGTTGAACCTGGTGTTCGGCGTCAGCGCCGCGTGGTGCGTGAGCAAGTACTCGTTCCGCGGCAAGAGCATGCTGGTCACGTTGATCGACCTGCCGTTCTCCGTATCGCCGGTGATCGCCGGCCTGGTCTACGTGCTGATGTTTGGCGCCCAGGGCCTGTTCGGGCCGTGGCTGCAGGATCACGACATCCAGATCGTCTTCGCCTTGCCGGGCATCGTGCTGGCGACGATTTTCGTCACCGTGCCATTCGTGGCGCGTGAGCTGATCCCGCTGATGCAGGAACAGGGCACGCAAGAGGAAGAGGCCGCGCGCCTGCTGGGCGCCAATGGCTGGCAGATGTTCTGGCACGTCACCGTTCCCAATATCAAATGGGGCCTGATCTACGGCGTGGTGTTGTGTACCGCGCGGGCGATGGGTGAGTTCGGTGCGGTGTCGGTGGTTTCCGGGCACATTCGCGGGGTGACCAACACCCTGCCGCTGCACGTCGAGATCCTCTACAACGAATACAACCACGTGGCCGCGTTCGCGGTAGCGAGCCTGTTGCTGATCATGGCGCTCTTCATCCTGCTGCTGAAGCAGTGGAGCGAAAACCGTATTAACCGCCTGCGCGCCAGCGCCGCGGAGGAATAATTCATGTCGATCGAAGTGCGTAACGTCAGCAAGAATTTCAATGCGTTCAAGGCGCTGGACAACATCAGCCTGGACATCCAGAGCGGTGAACTCGTGGCGCTGCTCGGCCCGTCCGGTTGCGGTAAAACCACGCTGTTGCGAATCATCGCCGGCCTGGAAACCCCGGACCAGGGCAACATCGTGTTCCACGGTGAAGACGTCTCCGGCCACGACGTGCGTGATCGCAACGTCGGCTTCGTGTTCCAGCACTACGCGTTGTTCCGCCACATGACCGTGTTCGACAACGTCGCGTTCGGCCTGCGCATGAAACCGAAAAACCAGCGCCCGAACGAAAGCAAGATCGCGGAAAAAGTCCACGAACTGCTGAACATGGTGCAACTGGACTGGCTGTCGGATCGCTACCCGGAGCAACTCTCCGGTGGCCAGCGTCAGCGTATCGCCCTGGCTCGCGCCTTGGCGGTGGAACCGAAAGTCCTGCTGCTCGACGAACCTTTCGGCGCCCTCGACGCCAAGGTCCGTAAAGAATTGCGCCGCTGGTTGGCGCGGCTGCATGAAGACATCAACCTGACGTCGGTATTCGTGACCCACGACCAGGAAGAGGCGATGGAAGTTGCCGACCGGATCGTGGTGATGAACAAGGGTGTGATCGAGCAGATCGGCTCACCGGGCGATGTCTACGAAAACCCGGCCAGCGATTTTGTTTATCACTTCCTCGGTGATTCCAACCGACTGCATTTGGGCGAGGACAATCACGTGCTGTTCCGTCCGCACGAGGTGTCATTGTCGCGGCATGAACTGGAAGATCACCACGCGGCTGAAGTGCGGGATATCCGTCCGTTGGGCGCGACGACCCGGGTGACGTTGAAGGTTGAAGGTCAGAGCGAATTGATCGAAGCGGAAGTGGTGAAGGACCATGACAGCCTGATCGGGTTGGCGAAGGGTGAAACGCTGTTCTTCAAGCCCAAGGTCTGGCAAAAACTCGCCAACCTCTAAGATCAAGAGCTTCGCGAGCAAGCCCGCTCCCACATTTGGTTGATGTCGTACACACAATTTGTGATCGACGCAAATCTAATGTGGGAGCGGGCTTGCTCGCGAAGGCGCCTTATGCCGAAGCGCGATTCGGATTGGTCCGTACACCCCCGGCCCGCGCCTCGATCTGCTCTTTCAGGTCATGCCGCAACCCCAACAGAAACGCCAACTCCGCCACCACAAACAGCGGCCCGACAATCAATCCGGTCACATCATCGACAAACGCAGGTTTACGCCCTTCGTAATGATGCCCGACAAACTGAATCGCCCAGCCCACCACAAACATCCCGATACCGCTCGATAGCCAGACCAGCGTGCTTTGCAGCGCCAGCACCTGCCCCGCCCAGACGGACAGCCCCAGCAGTACGGTCATCAGCGCCCCGAGGCGCAACTCCAGGCGCAGGTAAAACCACGCAGACGCCAACGACACCAGCACCGCCGGCGACAGCCAGCCGCCGGCCCATTGTGGCCGCGACAGCAACACTGCAACGGCCACCACAATCAACGGAATACCGATAAAGTGGCTGGCGATGTTGCGCGGATCTCGATGGTAAGCGGCGTATTGACTGAGATGGTCAACGAGGCTTTTCATTGTTATTCCTCCTGTAGGGTGATTGATCATGCCCCGGGTTCACTTTCCGCTCTGTCAGGCAGGCGACAATCTCCAGGAGTTTCCATGGACATGCAGGTTTGGCGCTCGCGCTTGATGAGTGGCCAGTGGTTCAGTCATCTACCTGTTCTCTTTCAGGATAGTCTGCTGGCCGTGGCCCGGCTGCGGCGCCTGTCGTCCGGGCAATTGCTGTTCAAACGCGGCGATCCGCCGTGCGGGTTGTATGCGGTACTGGAAGGCTCGGTGCGCATCGGCGCGGTCAGCGAGCAGGGCAAGGAAGCGTTGCTGAGCCTGGTGGAACCGCCGCACTGGTTCGGCGAAATCTGCCTGTTCGACGGCCAGGCACGGACCCACGACGCCTTCGCCGTGGGGGCGTGCACGCTGTTGCACATCCCGCAAGCAGCGCTGCTGAAGTTGCTCGACGAACAACCGGTGTACTGGCGGCAACTGGCGTTGCTGATGAGCCACAAGTTGCGCCTGACCTTCATCAACCTCGAACAACTGAGCCTGATGCCCGCCCCGGCACGTCTCGCCCATCGCTTGCTGATGATCGCCGCAGGCTACGGCGAAATCGATCCGCCACGCCGGGTGCTGCAATTGCCGCAGGAGCAATTGGCATCGCTGCTGTCGCTGTCGCGCCAGACCACCAACCAGTTGCTCAAGGAATTACAGGGCCAGGGAATTCTGAATCTGAAGTACGGCGAGATCGAAATTGTCGATGCCGAGCGGTTGCGGGCACTGGCGATTTTTTAATGCGCGACGTTATTGGTGGGCTTTGCCCGCGAAGGCGCCTAGCCTGTGACGACGATAATCGAGGTGTGCCATGCGTGTACTGCTAGTAGAAGACGAACCGGAGACCGCCAAACTCCTGGCCAACGGCCTGAACGAGGCGAGCTATTCGGTCGATGTCGCGCTCAACGGCATGGATGGCCGGCGCTTCATCGAGACCGGCGAATACGAGCTGATTATCCTCGACGTCATGCTGCCGGGGCTCAACGGCTGGCAGTTGCAGCAACAAATCCGCAAGCTCGGTGAGACGCCGGTGTTGTTCTTGACCACCAAGGACGGCATCGAGGATCGACTGCGCGGGTTGGAGTTGCATGAGGACGATTACTTGCTCAAGCCGTTTGCGGTGAGCGAGCTGGTGGCGCGGGTGCGTAAGTTGTTGCGGCGGGATCGTGGCCGGTGATCTCCCGATGGATTGATTAAAAAATGAACTGGACTTCCGCTTTGAACTGCACTAAATACAATGCATATCCATATAAAACGTGATTTTGCACGGTATACGATGCAGGCTAATAAATGGAAAACCTTGGTGAACTGATCCGCTCGCTACGTAAGGCACAAAAGCTTTCCCAGCAGGCACTGGCAAAACAGTACGGCATGAGCCGCTCCACGATTTCAGGTATCGAAAACAACACCGTCTCTGAAATCGGCCTGCGTAAAGTCGAGGCAATCCTCAACGGCTTCGGGTATGAGCTCACCGCCGTGCCCCGCCAATCGAAGCGTCCAACGCTGGACTCACTGAAAAAGGTCAACTTCCATGGCTGAGTCGCAGGACAGGGACCGGCTCCACATCAGTGTCTGCGAAAGCGCAGTGGGCACCTTGGGTCGTGGCCAGTCTCGCAGTGATTCAGTGTTTACCTACGCCGAAAATGCACAGGAAGAAAACTCGGTTTCGTTGACCATGCCGGCTCGCCTTGAAAGTTACACATGGGAGCAAGGTGTACTGCCGGTTTTCGAAATGAACCTGCCTGAAGGAGCTCTGCGAGATGAGTTGGTTCGTCGTTTCAGCAAAGCAGTCAGGGGCTTTGATGATTTCGCGATGTTGTCGATTGTCGGCCCGCATCAGCTAGGGCGAATAGGCATTGCAAACGCGCCGGATGCGAACGACCGTCCACCTGAAACCAGCCTCGCGGACCTTCTGGTTCATGACGGTGCTCAAGGCTTGTTCGATGATCTATTGCACACGTATGGCCAATATTCAGGCGTATCCGGTGTGCAGCCCAAGGTGTTGGTCCGTGACAGCGCGACAACGGTCGACCGCCTGACTCATCGAGGTGCTACGCATCTGGTCAAATCCTTTCGGCCAGAGGAATACCCTGAGCTTGCAGCCAACGAATACTTCTGCATGCGGGCGGCGCTACATTCGGGGCTTGAGGTGCCGAAGTTCCAGCTCAGCGAGCATGGCAAATTTCTGGTTGTCGAACGCTTCGATCTGAATGAGCAAGGTTATTTGGGGTTCGAGGATTTCTGCGTATTGAATGCCTGGCCGTCGAAGGCCAAATACGATGGTTCCTATGAAGGTGCCGCAAGGCAGATTAAAGAGTTCGTCTCCCCATCGCTGCTGAACCAGTCGCTTGAATCATTTTTCAAGATCGTTGCGCTGTCGTCAGCCTTGAAGAATGGCGACGCTCACCTCAAAAACTTCGGTGTGTTGTATGAACATTGCGGCGTGGATGCACAAATCAGCCTCGCTCCGGCCTACGACATTGTCACCACGTCGGTTTACATAAAGTCCGACAGCATGGCGTTGCTTTTAGGCGGATCAAAAGCATGGCCCAAGTACAAAATGCTGATGCGATTTGGTCGCTCGGCCTGCAACCTGACCGAGGGCCGTTGTAATGAGCTGTTGCAGCAGGTCGCCCATGGGGTGGAAATGGCGATGGCGGAGATGGCTGACTACATCAAAGACAACCGCGTTTTTGCTAACGTTGGCGAAACGATGATGGAGCAATGGGTATCAGGCGTCGCGCGCAGTCTCGTGAAAAGTTGATCAGCGCAACCCATCCCGAAACTGCCCCGGCGTCATCCCCGTCCAGCGCTTGAACGCGCGGCTGAAGCTGCTGGTGTCGGCAAACCCCAGCAAATAACTGACCTCACTCAATGAACATTGCGGGTCGCGCAGGTGCAGCAGCGCCAGGTTTTCGCGACTTTCATTGAGCAGCGTATCGAACCGGCAGCCCTCATCCGCCAAATGCCGTTGCAGGCTGCGCAAGCTCAGGTGCAAAGCCTTGGCGATGTGTTCGGCGCTGGGCTCGCCTTCGGGCAATTGCTCTTCAATGGCATCGCGAACCTTGCGCTCCCAGGTCAGCGGTTTGAGCTGCGCCAGGGCGCGATCGAGCACGGTTTCGTTGTGTTCAGCCAGCTCCGGGTTGGCGTCGTCCAGGTGGCTGTCGAAATCCACCAGGGAAAACTCCACGCGGTCTTCTTCCGCCGAAAAAAATACCGGTGAGCGGAAGACTTTATGCCATTGATGCGCATCGGCCGGTTCCGGGCGGCGCAGGTACACCGCCAACGGCGCATAGTCGCGACCGAGGCGATTGCGGCAGGTGCGCACGTAAATCGCCGTGAAGGCGTCGATGGCTTCGAATGCCGGCGCCGGGTTGCCCACGGGGATTTTCAGGCGAAAACGGTAGCGGTCTTCGGCGCGGGTCAGTTCCAGTTCCAGGGCATCGCTGACCACCTGGTGATAGCGCACGATGCGCTCGAACACCTCGCGCAAACTGCCGCTGGCCACCAGCGCATAACCGAGCGCATGAAACGTGGTAGGGCTGACAAAACGCGACACGCGCAGGCCGATCGCCGGATCGCCACTGACCTGCACGGCGATTTCCCACAGGCGCGTGGTGCCGGACAACGGGTAACGAGCGTTCGGGTCGTCCATCAATTGCGGATCGAGCCCCGCCTGATGGCACAGGGCGGTGCTGTCGAGGCCCAGCGCATCGAGTTGCTTGCGCAGGGCGCGGGTCCAGCTGGCGAGGGAGGTCGGTTCAGTCATGCTGATTGGCGCTTCCGGTCAACAGGTTGGCGTTCATGGCTACCACCTTGTAAACATTCACAAGGCAGGATGCGAACGTCAATAACCAGAGGATGGAAGCATGCACGGTACTTCTGCAAGTCCCCAGCGACTGAATGCAGCGCAGCGATCAGCACATATTCGTGAAGTGGTGCTGGCCAAGGGCGTCGAACTGCGTCAGCGCTACCCGATTCTCAAGCATCAGGATGCCCTCGGCGCCGGCATTCTGGCCTTCGCCCTGGCCGGGATGATCGGTTCGGCGGCGCTGTACATGACCGGGCACATGGCCTGGTGGGCGTGCCTGTTGCTCAACGCGTTTTTCGCCTCGTTGACCCACGAGCTGGAACACGACCTGATCCACAGCATGTACTTTCGCAAACAGCGCGTGCCGCACAACCTGATGATGGGGCTGGTGTGGCTGGCGCGGCCGAGCACGATCAATCCGTGGATCCGCCGCCATCTGCACCTCAATCACCACAAGGTGTCGGGCACTGAAACCGACATGGAAGAACGCGCCATCACCAACGGCGAACCTTGGGGGATTGCGCGGTTGCTGATGGTCGGTGACAACATGATGTCGTCGTTCATCCGCATGCTGCGAGCCAAGACCTGGGCGCATAAATTCAGCATCGTCCAGCGCACGCTGAAGGTCTACGCACCGCTGGCGCTGGTGCATTGGGGCGCGTGGTACGTGTTCCTCGGCTTCCATGCGGCCAATGGCATCGCGTCCCTGATGGGCGCGCCAATCGAGTGGTCGGCAACGACGTTGTCGGTGATGCAGGTGATCGACATCGCGGCCGTGGTGATCATCGGCCCGAACGTGTTGCGCACGTTCTGCCTGCACTTCATCAGCTCGAACATGCACTACTACGGCGACGTGGAACTGGGCAACGTGATGCAGCAGTGCCAGGTGTTGAACTCGCCATGGTTGTGGCCGTTGCAGGCGTTCTGCTTCAACTTCGGCAGCAGCCATGGCATCCATCATTTTGTGGTGAAGGAACCGTTCTACATCCGCCAGATGACCGTGCCGGTGGCGCATAAAGTGATGCGTGAGATGGGTGTGCGGTTCAATGATTTCGGGACGTTTGGACGGGCGAACCGGTTTGTTCGCAAAGACGCTGCACAACCTCGGGAGATTCGTGCCGCCCAGGTGTGATGAATGAAATCGGAAACTCAAATACGAAGTAAGCGATGGCAAAGACGCTCGTCATCAATTTGACCCAAAGAGGCGATACGGTAAGACACGAGCAGGAGGTGGGCAGTCAACGTTTCGCTGATGGGTATATGCGCTTTAGATCTAATAAAGTAATTAAATATTCCTTTATTAGATAATCGTTTCAACCAATCATCGCTTCACAGATTTTGAGTTTCCGGGGCCGTCTCCTTGGCAGGGTGCGGTCCTTTTTTTATTCCGCGGGACAAACCCCAATCCCCTGTGGGAGCGAGCCTGCTCGCGATGGCGTACTCACAGTCAACCTCTCCGGTGACAGATCAACCGCTATCGCGAGCAGGCTCACTCCTACAGGGGTAAGCGGCCTTATATTCGATATGGGTCTTAATAAATAGCTTCTTATTCCTTAACGAATATAAAACCCCTCCCTATACTCGATCAGGAACAGACACGCAGCAGGAGAGCTCCCCCATGCGCAACGAATCAATTCGCTACCTGATTGTGCCGGGCTGGCAAGGATCGCCGGATGATCATTGGCAAAGCCACTGGCAGAACAGCCTGCCGAACAGCGCGCGGGTGGAGCAGGCCGATTGGCTGACGCCGCGTCGTGAAGACTGGGTCGCGGCGCTGGCCGAGGCGATTGCCGCCGACAGCACGCCGGTGATCCTGATCGCTCACAGCCTGGGTTGCATCACCGTCGCCCATTGGGCCGCCGCTGCGCCCGTACAGTTTCTGCGTCAGGTGCGCGGTGCCTTGCTGGTCGCGCCTGCGGATGTCGAGCGCCCGGCGTGCGCGCCGGCGTTGCGTAACTTCGCACCGATTCCCACCGACCTGCTGCCGTTCCCGAGCCAGGTCGTCAGTTCCGATAACGACAGCGCCGTGAGTGCGCCGCGAGCCCTTGAACTGGCGCGTAATTGGGGTGCCGAGTCGGGGATTTTGTCGGGGGCCGGGCACATCAATGTGAAGTCCGGTCACCAGCGCTGGGAGCAGGGTTTTGCCTACCTCTATCGCTTGCAGAACCGCATGGAACATCACGCCCTGCGCCGCGCTTGAACCTTTTCTACTTTTAGAATCGCCCCCCCGTCTCCCGGCGGTTTTGGGCGGGAGTCTGCCATGAGCTTTGAACACTTCGGCCAGCCGCTGCTGACCTTCCCTGATGCAGAAAAAAGTCCCCTGAGCATTCGCGCAAAGGCGTTGGTGTTTGTCGATCCACGCTCACGACAGTTGCGCAAGGACCTGGAGCTATTGGCGCCGCGTTCGATTTCGGTGCTCATCCGCGGTGAAACCGGTACGGGCAAGGAATTGCTGGCGCGACATATCCACCGCGCCAGTGATCGCGGCGGGTTGTTCGTTTCGGTCAATTGCGGCGCGATCAGCCCGACCTACGCCGATGCCGAATTGTTCGGTTATGCCGCCGGCAGCTACACCGGATCGGCCAGCAGCCGCGCCGGGTGGTTCGGATCGGCCAATGGCGGCACGCTCTATCTGGATGAGATCGGTGATTTGCCGCTGCCGATTCAGATCAAACTCCTGGCTGCGCTGGAAAACCATGAAGTAACTCGTGTTGGCGCCCATCAGCCGAGTCCCGTCGACGTGCGTTTGGTCGCCGCCACCAGCATTGATCTGGCTCAGGCAGTGGCCGCCGGCAAGTTTCATGAGCGGCTTTATCACTACCTCAGTGAAGGTCAGCTGGAGCTACCGGCGTTGCGTGACCGCGTGGGCGATATTTTGCCGTTGGCCGAGTACTTCCTTGGCATCTACAGCCATCGCCTCGACCTGCCGGTGCCACTGATCAGCGAGGCCGCGCAACTGGTGCTGGAGCGGCACAGTTGGCCGGGCAATACCCGAGAGCTGGAAAACGTCATTCATTTCGCATTGCTGGTGAGCACCGGCGACGAGATTTTGCCTGAGCATCTGAATTTGCTGGAGACGCCCGCATCACTGGCGCAGATCGAGCAGCAGGCTGTTCAACTGATCAAAAACGGCACCGCCATGGAGCGTTCCGCGCTCAAGCGTTTGCTGGAAAGCCTGACGCAGACGCTGCAATCATCTGTATGAACAAAATGGAATATGAAAGTGAATAAAAGATATTGTTCGGGAATAAAAAATCCCGGTATTGTCCGCTTCACGCCAGCGATAGCACTTCACTGGCACTTGTATTTAGCCGTCGTCGATGACGACCGAGATTTTCGATAAGGACACTGCATGAAAAAGGTTCTGTTGTTCACCGCATTGGCGGCTGCCCTGACTGCTGGCCTGGCCCAGGCTGGCGAGAAACTGGTGGTTGCGGCGACCCCGATTCCACACGCCGAGATTCTTGAACTGATCAAGCCAACGCTCGCCAAAGAAGGCGTTGACCTGGAAATCAAAGTCTTCACTGACTACGTTCAGCCAAACGTACAGGTTGACCAGAAGCGTCTGGACGCCAACTACTTCCAGACCCTGCCGTACCTGAAAAGCTTCAACGAAGGCAAAGGCACTAACCTGGTGACTGTGATCGGCGTGCACGTCGAACCGTTCGGCGGCTACTCGAAGAAAGTCAAAACCCTGGCTGAGCTCAAAGATGGCGCGACCATTGCCATCCCGAACGAAGGCAGCAACAGCGGCCGTGCCCTGATCCTGCTGCAGAAGGCTGGCCTGATCGAGCTCAAAGACCCGAAAAACGCGTTGGCCACTCCAAAAGACATCGCCAAGAACCCGCACAACTTCAAGTTCAAGGAACTGGAATCGGCCATGCTGCCGCGTGTGCTGGATCAGGTCGATCTGGACATGATCAACACCAACTACGCGCTGGAAGCGGGTCTGAACCCGGCTAAAGACGCACTGGTAATCGAAGGTGCAGATTCGCCTTACGTGAACTTCCTGGTGGCTCGTCCGGACAACAAGGACAGCGTTGCCATCCAGAAATTGGCCAAGGCCTTGACCAGTCCTGAAGTGAAAGCCTTCATCGAGAAGAAGTACAGCGGCGCAGTTCTGCCGGCGTTCTGATTCGACGCAGCAACAAAACCCTTCAAGGTTTCAAACGCCGACGGCTGATAAAGCGTCGGCGTTTTTTGTGTGCGCAAACAATTTTGGCGAATGAGATCTCTGTGGCGAGGGAGCTTGCTCCCGCTGGGTTGCGAAGCAACCCCAAAACTGCCACCTGAATGAATCAGAACCACCGCATGCATCGTTCAAGCGACTGCTGCGCAGCCGAGCGGGAGCAAGCTCCCTCGCCACAAAAGCGCATTCAGGCCACCCCGGCCTTCAACGCCCTGCGCAACGCCACCAATAACTTCACGAAGTCCTGCGGATCCAGTCGCTCTGGCACTTTTACGTCTGCCATTTTCTCTTCCTTGTGAGGGTTCGGCCGGGGGAGTCTGGCCAAAATCTGTCCGTCCTTGGAGGGGCATTTCGAAAAAAAGATCCCTCCTACAGCGCAAAGGAAAATAGTCGTCATCTGTTGCGACAGCAAATCCGCAGATAGTTTTTTGCGTGATATCAATATGCTTTAACGGTATTTAAATTATGGTTTTTATACCTTTAAAGTCGGTGTCCGCCGGGTCGTTATCCACGGCCCATGGACTGCACCACCGTCGCTTACCGAGCGGCGTCCAGGATCTTCAATGAACTTCGATTACGCATTTATCCTCAGCACCCTGCCGGCGTTTCTCAAGGCCGTGGGCGTGACGCTGCAAGTCGGCTTTATCGCCATCGGCACCTCGTTGCTGGTGGCGCTGGTCAACACAACGATTCTGGTGTTCCGCACACCGTACCTGCAACGACTGGTCGGGCTCTACGTCGAGCTGGCGCGGAACACGCCGTTGCTGATCCAGTTGTTCTTCGTCTATTTCGCCTTGCCGGCGCTGGGCATCAAGGTGTCGGGCTTTGCCGCGGCGATCATCACCATGACCTTTCTCGGCGGCGCCTACCTCACCGAAGTGCTGCGCGCCGGCGTGGACGCCGTACCTGCGGCGCAACTGGAGTCGGGCCGTTCCATAGGCCTGTCTCACGGGCAGTTACTGCGTTACGTGATCCTGCCGCAGGCTGGCATCCTCAGCCTGCCCTCGCTGTTCGCCAATTTCATTTTCCTGCTCAAGGAAACCACCGTGGTCTCGGCCGTGGCGGTGCCGGAAATTCTCTACACCACCAAAAGCTACATCGCGCTGTACTACAAAACCTACGAAATGCTCGCCGTGTTGACGCTGATTTGCGTATTGCTGTTCTTGCCGCTGTCGCTGCTGCTCAGCCGTCTGGAAAGGAGGCTCCAGCATGGCCAGTTCGGGTCTTGAATTGCTCTGGGTGTCGTTGCCACAACTGGGCAAGGGCGCCGCGCAAACCTTGTCTATCTCGTTTCTGAGCATCGCCATCAGCACCGTCGGTGGCGTGTTCTACGGCGTGCTGCGCACGCTGAATTCGAAGTGGCTGAACGCAATCCTGCGGGTGTACCTGGAATTGTTTCGGGCGATCCCGGTGCTGGTCTGGCTGTATTTGTTGTTCTTTGGCTTGCCGATTTTTTTCGGCCTGAGCCTTCCGAGCTTCTGGTGCGCGGTTCTGGTGTTGTCGCTGTGGGGCGCCAGTGAAGTTGGCGAAGTGGTGCGCGGCGCGTTGCATTCTTTGCCGCGCGGGCAGCGTGAAGCCGGGGAGTCGATTGGTTTGAGCGGCCCGCAACTCTACGGCTATGTGTTGCTGCCGCAAGCGTTGAAACGCATGACCCCGCCGACCCTCAACGTCTACACGCGCATCATCAAGACCAGTTCCCTGGCGGTGTTGATCGGCGTGGTGGACGTGATCAAGGTCGGCCAGCAAATCATCGAACGCACCTACGAGTCGGTGCTGATCTACGGCGCCTTGTTCCTGTTTTTCTTTTTCATCTGCTACCCGCTTTCGGCCGCCTCGCGCGTGCTGGAGCGGCGCTGGACACACGCATGAGCGCACTGATCGAGTTCAAGGGATTCAACAAGTTTTTTGGCGAGCAGCAGGTGTTGAACGGTATCGACCTGCAAGTGAAAACGGGTGAAGTGATCGTCATCCTCGGCCCCAGCGGTTGCGGCAAAAGTACCTTGCTGCGTTGCCTCAACGGCCTTGAAGTCGCGCACAGCGGCAGCCTGAATTTTGCCGGCCGCGAACTGCTGGACAAGAACACCGACTGGCGTGAAGTCCGCCAGCAGATCGGCATGGTGTTCCAGAGTTATCACCTGTTCCCGCATATGAACGTGCTCGACAACCTGCTGCTCGGCCCGCTGAAAGTGCAGAAGCGTGATCGCCAAGAAGCCCGTGACCAGGCCGAAGCCTTGCTGGCGCGCGTCGGTCTTTCGGACAAGCGCGATGCGTTCCCGCGTCAGCTCTCCGGTGGCCAGCAACAACGCATCGCCATCGTCCGTTCCCTGTGCATGAATCCCCAAGTGATGCTCTTCGATGAAGTCACTGCCGCCCTCGACCCGGAAATGGTCAAGGAAGTGCTGGAAGTCATACAAGGCCTGGCCCGCGACGGCATGACTCTGTTGATTGTGACCCACGAAATGGCCTTCGCCCGCGCTGTGGCGGACCGCATCGTGTTCATGGATGGCGGGCGAATCCTTGAACAAAACCCTCCCGAGATTTTCTTTACGAACCCGCAAACCGCACGAGCGCAGCAGTTCCTGGAGAAGTTCTCCTACGTCGCCGCACTACCCCAAACGACTCAAACAAAGGAACTGGAACTGCTATGAAAACTGCCAAGGCGTCACTGTTGCTACTCCCGCTGCTCGGCCTCGCGTTGCTGGCCGGCTGCAACAAAACCGAAGAGCCGGCCAAGCCTGCCGCGACCGCCAGCTACCTGGAAAAAATCAAGGCTCGGGACAAACTGATCGTGGGCGTGTTTACCGACAAACCACCGTTCGGTTTCGTCAACGAAGCGGGGCGCTACGTCGGTTTCGATACCGACATCGGCCGTCAATTTGCCAAGGATTTGTTGGGCGATGAAAACAAGGTCGAGTTCGTCGCGGTGGAGCCGGCCAGCCGGATTCCGTTCCTGCAAAGCGACAAGGTCGACCTGATCCTGGCCAACATGACCGTCACCCCGGAGCGCAAGGAGGCGGTGGAATTCACCAACCCTAACCTCAAAGTTGCGGTGCAGGCCTTGGTGCCCCAAGCCAGCACGGTGAAAAACCTCGACGACCTGGCCACGCGCACGACCATCGTCACCACCGGTACGACGGCGGATATCTGGCTGACCAAAAACCACCCGGACTGGAAACTGCTGAAATTCGAGAAGAACTCCGAATCGCTGCAAGCCCTGGCCAATGGTCGCGGTGATGCCTATGCACAGGACAATCTGGTGCTGTTCAGCTGGGCCAAACAGAACCCGGGCTATCGCGTGTTGAGCCAGACGTTGGGCGCTGAAGCACCGATTGCGCCAGCGGTGAAGAAGGGCAATATCGAACTGCGCGATTGGGTGAATGCCGAGTTGGCAAAGCTGGGCGAGGAGAAGTACCTGCTCAAGCTGTACGACCAATATGTGCGCAAGGAACTGAGCGATGACACCAAGCCTGAGAGCGTGATTGTCGAGGGTGGGAAGTGGCAGGGTTGAGTCTCTGATTCATGCGATGACTTCTAAATCGCCATCGCGAGCAGGCTCGCTCCTACAAGAGATGTGTGAACGCCACAGATCAAATGTGGGAGCGAGCCTGCTCGCGATTGGATTTATCAGGCACTGACAAGTCCAGCCAATGCACTCGCAGCCGTCTACGACAGGCGTTTGCAGTGCAGTCCATTTCAAGCTCTTTCTTCATAAGCCTGGTGTGCAAGCTTTGAACCCTGTTCTAAGCTCTCTGTCGTATTGCCCATAGAAAAAGGCCAAGGAGTTTGCATGGCGGTCACCGGATTGAAAGTCATCATGGCCTTGAGCGTCGTCACCCTGCTGACGGCGTGCGATAAAAAGGAACCGGTCAAGGAGTTCCTGCCAAGGGTATTCATCCAGGTCGTCAAACCGGCAGATTACGCGGCCGCGGTTACCCTGACCGGCGATATCCAGGCCCGGGTACAGACCGAGCTGTCGTTTCGCGTGGGCGGCAAGATCATCCAGCGTTCGGTGGATGTCGGCGACCGTGTGACCGCCAAGCAAGTGCTGGCCCGGCTCGATCCCAAGGATTTGCAGACCAACGTCGATTCGGCGCAGGCCCAAGTGGCCGCCCAGCAGGCTCTGGTTAAACAGAATGCCGCGGCATTCGTGCGCCAGGAAAAGCTCCTGCCCAAGGGCTACACCAGCCAGAGCGAATATGACTCGGCGCAGGCGGCGTTGCGCAGCAGTCAGAGCGCCTTGGCCGCTGCTCAGGCGCAGTTGGCCAATGCCCGCGATCAACTGAGTTACACCGCATTGGTGGCCGATGCCCCCGGCATCATTACCGCGCGTCAGGCAGAAGTCGGTCAGGTGGTGCAGGCAACAATGCCGGTGTTCAGCCTGGCTCGCGACGGTGATCGGGATGCAGTGTTCAATGTTTATGAATCGCTGCTGGCCGACAAGCCAACGGATGACACCATTGTCCTCAGTCTGCTCGATAACCCCGCCATCAAAACCACTGGTACCGTGCGCGAAGTGACCCCGGCAGTGTCCGCTCAGTCCGGCACCGTGCAGGTCAAGGTCGGCCTCAACAGCCTGCCCGATGGCATGCAACTGGGCTCGGTGGTGAGTGCCACGGCCAAAGGCTCGGGCAAGTCGGCGATTGAGCTGCCGTGGTCGGCCCTGACCAAAAACATCAGTGAGCCTGCTGTCTGGCTGGTCGACGACAAGGGCCAGGCCCAGCTGCACTCGGTCACCGTTCTACGCTACCTGACGGGCAGCGTCATCATCAGCAAAGGCCTGCAGGAGGGCGACAAAGTCATCGTCGCCGGAGGGCAGTTGTTGCACCCGGGCATGGAAGTCGAAATTGCCGAAAATGCGTATAAGGATCTGAGTTGGGGAGCCAAGCCATGAAGCCTTTTTGGGCATTGCCCCTTGGATTGTCCCTTGGGCTGGTGCTGAGCGCCTGCTCGAAAAACGAGCCACCGGCGGAGCCGGTACGCCCGGTGCTGTCGGTCAAGGTCCAGGCCTTGAACGAAGAGGATCTGGGCCGGTTTGCCGGCAGCATCCAGGCGCGCTACGAAAGCAATACCGGTTTTCGCGTGGGCGGGCGCATCGCCAGTCGTAATGTCGATGTCGGGGCCGAGGTGACCAAGGATACGTTGCTGGCCACCCTGGATCCTTCCGACCAGCAAAACCAGTTGCGTTCAGCCCAGGGCGATCTGGCGAAAATCCAGGCGCAACTGATCAACGCGCAAGCCAACGCGCAGCGTCAGCAGTCGTTGTTTGATCGCGGGGTTGGCGCGCAGGCGCAGCTGGACGACGCCTTGACTCAGTTGAAAACCACCCAGGCGTCCCTCGATCAGGCCAAGGCGGCGGTCAGCCAGAGCCAGGATCAACTCGGCTACACCCAACTGCGCTCCGACCATAAAGCCGTGGTCACCGCATGGAACGCCGAAGCCGGCCAGGTGGTGACCGCCGGCCAGCAAGTGGTAACGCTGGCGCAACCGGACATCAAGGAAGCGGTGATCGACCTGCCCGATACCCTGGTCGATCAACTGCCCGAGGATGTAGTGTTCCAGGTCGCCGCCCAACTCGACCCGAACACCAACTCCACCGCGACCATCCGCGAAATCGAACCCCAGGCGCAGAGTGCCACGCGCACCCGTCGCGCGCGCCTGACCCTCGCTCAAACGCCGGAGGGCTTTCGTTTGGGCACCGCGATCAGCGTCACCCTGAGTTCGGCGATCAAGCCGCGCATCGAACTGCCGCTCACCGCGTTGCAGGAGGTCGACGGCAAACCCCGCATCTGGGTGCTTGATACACAGAACAAGACCGTGGCACCCAGGGACGTCAAGGTCATCAGTCGTACCGACAGCACCGTGGTGCTGGCCGGCGGCGTCAAGAACGGCGAGCGCGTCATCACGGCCGGCGTACACAGCCTCAAACCGGGGCAACCAGTGAAATTTGACGAGGACAGTCAATGAAAGGGCCTTTCAACCTCTCCGAATGGGCCCTCAAGCATCAGTCGTTCGTCTGGTACCTGATGTTCGTCGCGTTGCTGATGGGGGTGTTCTCGTATTTCAACCTGGGGCGCGAAGAGGACCCTTCGTTCACCATCAAGACCATGGTGATCCAGAGCAATTGGCCGGGCGCGACGCAGGAGGAAACCCTCAAGCAAGTCACTGACCGGATCGAGAAAAAGCTCGAAGAACTCGATTCCCTCGATTACGTAAAAAGCTACACGCGCCCCGGCGAATCCACGGTCTACGTGTACCTGCGCGACACCACCAGTGCCAAGGACATCCCGGAAATCTGGTACCAGGTGCGCAAGAAGATCAACGACATTCGCTACCAGTTCCCGCAAGGCATACAGGGGCCGTCATTCAACGATGAGTTCGGCGACGTGTTCGGTTCGATCTACGCCTTCACCGCCGATGGCCTGACCATGCGTCAGTTGCGCGACTACGTGGAGCAGGCCCGTGCCGAGATTCGCGGCGTGCCGGGGCTGGGCAAGATCGAGATGGTCGGCCAACAGAATGAAGTGCTGTATCTGAATTTCTCCACGCGCAAACTCGCGGCGTTGGGCATCGATCAGCGCCAGGTGGTGCAGAGCCTGCAATCGCAGAACGCCGTGACCCCAGCCGGGGTAATTGAGGCCGGGCCGGAGCGGATTTCGGTGCGGACCTCCGGGCAGTTCGCCTCGGAAAAAGACCTCGCCGAGGTCAACCTCAAGCTCAACGACCGTTTCTATCGCTTGGCCGACATTGCTGAAATCAGTCGTGGCTATGTCGATCCGGCGTCCCCGGAATTCCGCTTCAACGGCCAACCGGCCATCGGCCTGGCGATTGCCATGCAGAAGGGCGGCAACGTCCAGGCGTTCGGCAAGGCGTTGCATGAGCGGATCAACCAACTGACCGCCGACCTGCCCGTGGGCGTCGGCGTGCACAACGTGTCCGATCAGGCGGTGGTGGTGGAAGAGGCCGTCGGCGGTTTCACCAGCGCGCTGTTCGAGGCGGTGATCATCGTGCTGGTGGTCAGCTTCATCAGCCTCGGCGTGCGCGCCGGGTTGGTGGTGGCGTGCTCGATCCCGTTGGTGCTGGCGATGGTGTTTGTGTACATGGAGTACAGCGGCATCACCATGCAGCGGATTTCCCTTGGTGCCCTGATCATTGCCCTCGGCCTGCTGGTGGACGACGCGATGATCACCGTGGAGATGATGGTCACGCGCCTGGAAATGGGCGAGACCAAGGAGCAGGCGGCCACGTTCGCCTACACCTCCACGGCGTTTCCGATGCTCACCGGTACGCTGGTGACGGTGGCGGGTTTTGTGCCGATCGGCCTGAACGCCAGTTCCGCCGGTGAGTACACCTATACGCTGTTTGCGGTGATTGCCTGCGCCATGTTGGTGTCGTGGGTGGTGGCGGTGCTGTTCGCGCCGGTGATCGGCGTGCACATCCTCAGCACCAACGTGAAACCTCACGACGGTGAACCCGGACGCATCGGCAAAGCCTTCAATGGCGGCTTGCTGTGGAGCATGCGTAATCGCTGGTGGGCCATCGGCATCACCGTGCTGTGCTTTGCGTTGGCGCTGTTCAGCATGCGTTTCGTGCAGAACCAGTTCTTCCCGTCTTCGGATCGGCCGGAAATCCTGGTGGACCTGAACCTGCCGCAAAACGCCTCGATGGACGAAACCCGCCGGGCTGTCGATCGCCTGGAAGCCACGCTCAAGGACGATCCGGACATCGTGCGCTGGAGTACCTACGTCGGTCAGGGCGCCATCCGTTTCTACTTGCCACTGGACCAGCAACTGCAAAACCCGTTCTACGCGCAGTTGGTGATCGTCAGCAAAGGCAAGACCCGTGAAGCCATGATGCAGAAGCTTCGCGATCGCTTGCGCAACGACTTCGTCGGCATCGGCAGTTATGTCCAGGCACTGGAAATGGGCCCGCCGGTAGGGCGCCCGATCCAGTACCGCATCAGCGGTAAAGACATCGATCAAGTGCGCCGACATGCCATCGACCTGGCCACGGAGCTGGACAAAAATCAGCACATTGGCGAAATCATCTACGACTGGAACGAACCGGGCAAAGTGCTGCGGATCGACATCGCCCAGGACAAGGCGCGGCAGTTAGGCCTGTCTTCCGAGGACGTGGCCACCCTGATGAACGGCATCGTCAGCGGCCAGACGGTGACCCAGGTTGATGACGATATCTATCTGATCAACGTGGTCGGTCGTGCGGTGGATTCCGAGCGCGGTACGCCGGAAACCCTGCAGAACCTGCAAATCGTCACGCCAAACGGCACGTCGATTCCGCTGCTGGCGTTCGCCACGGTTCGCTACGAACTGGAGCAGCCGCTGGTGTGGCGTCGCGATCGCCTGCCAACCATTACCATCAAGGCGGCGATACGCGACGAGATCCAGCCAACGGACCTGGTGAAAATCCTCAAACCATCCATCGACGCTTTCGCCGACAAGCTGCCGGCAGGCTACAAGGTCGCTACCGGCGGTACGGTGGAGGAAAGCGGCAAGGCTCAGGGGCCGATTGCCAAGGTCGTGCCGTTGATGGTGTTTTTGATGGCGACCTTCCTGATGATCCAGTTGCACAGCGTGCAGAAGCTGTTCCTGGTGGCCAGCGTCGCGCCGCTGGGCCTGATCGGTGTGGTGATTGCGCTGGTGCCGACGGGTACGCCGATGGGCTTTGTGGCGATCCTCGGGATTTTGGCGCTGATCGGCATCATCATTCGTAACTCGGTGATTCTGGTGACCCAGATCGATGAATACGAGAAGAAGGGCTATGCGCCGTGGGACGCGGTGGTCCAGGCCACCGAGCATCGACGCCGGCCGATCCTGCTGACGGCTGCGGCGGCGAGCCTGGGGATGATCCCGATTGCCCGGGAAGCGTTCTGGGGGCCGATGGCTTACGCGATGATTGGCGGGATCATCATCGCGACGTTGCTGACGCTGCTGTTTTTGCCGGCGCTGTATGTGGCCTGGTACAAGATTCGCGAGCCGAAGAAAGAAGCGGCTTAAAAAAAAGCGAGCGCTTCGCGCTCATCGCGAGCAGGCTCGCTCCCACAGGGGGTTTGTGAACGCCACAGATTCAATGTGGGAGCGAGCCTGCTCGCGTAGGCGTCCGAACTGTCTACACAGGCCTACGCCAAACACTCGCCAACCAAGGCTGCTGCTCCCGCGGCAGCCCCGCTGGCCGGTAGTAATGCTCCAACTCCACAAACCCCGCCTCGGTCAGCAGTTGCTGCCACGCCGCAAGATCGTGATACGCCCCATACCGCGGCCCATTCCAGCCTTCCTGATTCTCCCCGCGCGGATTGGAACTGAACAACACCCCACCCGGTTTCAACGCCCCCCGCAATTGCTTCAACACCCGAGGCAGTTCCTGTCGCGGGATGTGAAACAGCACCGCATTGGCAAAAATTCCGTCGAAGCGCTCGGCCGGTAAATCAAGCTTCAGGAAGTCCTGCTGCCAGACCTCGCAACCGCTGTCCTCACGCGCCATCTGCGCAAACTTTTCCGACCCGTCGAGGCCGACGGCGGTATGCCCCATGCGAGTGAACGTTTGCAGATCGCGGCCGGGACCGCAGCCGAAATCGAGAATGTCGAACGGCGCCTCACCCTGAATGTGTCGCAACAGGGCATCGATGTTCTGGCTGACATCGTGATCACGCGTGCCTTCGCGAAAACCTTCGGCCACCGAGTTGTAATGGCCCAGGGTGGTGGCGGTGATCTGCTGGAGGTCGTCGGGGGTCTGTTTCATGAGGGGCTGCGCAGGCAATTGGGGTTTGCCGAATATACGCCATGAAGCCGGAGGCTGCTTCGCAGCCATTCGCGAGCAAGCCGCTCCCACATTTGATCTTTGGTGGACACAAAATTTGAGTCCGACTCGGTTATATGTGGGAGCGGGCTTGCTCGCGAAAGCGGCATTACTGGCGACCAGTCACTCAGCCCTGCTTCATCCCCAGGCAATCAATCGAGCGATCAACCATGGCTTTGGCAATCTCCAGCAAATGCCACACCGAGAACACCATGGCGCGCTCCGCCCCTTTGAGGTGATCGCCACACTGATACGCGGTCACCGAAGCACATCGCAGCAGGTCGGCAACATAGAGCTGAGTGTCTTCAAAGCTCACGTCTTCGCTGACGTTGTAGAAGCGCAGTTCATCGGGCGGTGACGGTTGATTGCCGGTGAGGTAGAAATCAATGGCACGGTAGAGCGCTGATCGATCCCGGAGCGGGTCTTCAGTGCCGATTTCGTTGGTTGAGGTTTCGGGAGGTGGATCGGGAACAGATTTTTTCATTGGTAAAACTCCTGACCGTTAGTAGGAGCCAACCGATATCGCGACTAAACGAACAGGGGTGGCGGCTGCACACAGGTTAGTCGACCGGCCGCCAGGCAATACCGGCGCACCCAAGGGTGCCCTGCGCACAGCCACCATAAAATCCAGGTAATAAAAAACACCTGAAAAGAGGTGACGCTGTGCGCCCGACGGAATCCGGGCGACTAAACCCGATCACTGATGAGCAGTGACGGACCGAGACTAGCCACGGAATTTGGCAGGCGCAAGCGAGCGGAATGATCTAGGAAATGTCCTGCAAAGGAAAGGGAACGGACCTTCGGAACCTCTGATTTTCCTGTAAGAAAACTTCCCCTTTACCGTCGTGTATTACCTGTGGCGAGGGAGCTTTTGTGGCGAGGGGCTTGCCCCCGTTGGGTTGCGAAGCAGCCCTAAAGCCATTCAACGAGGTGTGTCAGACAAGTCAGATTTTCAGATTTTGCGGCTGCTGCGCAGCCGAACGGGGGCAAGCCCCCTCGCCACAAAAGCTCCTCGCCACAATGGTTATCGACCAACTGCCTAGCGTTTGTTGAGCCCCCGCGCCAACCGATCCCCACCCAGCTGAATCACCGCCACCAACACCACCAGCAACACAATCACCGTCAACATGATCTGACTGTCAAAACGCTGATACCCATACCGGTACGCGATGTCGCCCAACCCTCCAGCCCCAATCGCCCCGGCCATGGCCGACGAGTTGATCATCGTCACCAGCGTGATTGTGAACCCCCCGACAATCCCCGGCAGCGCCTCTGGCAGCAGCACATGCCAGACAATGTGCCAACGCCGGCAGCCCATCGCCTGCGCGGCTTCGATCAAGCCGAAATCCACCTCGCGCAGACTGACTTCAGCAATCCGTGCAAAAAAAGGCGTTGCGGCGATGGTCAGCGGCACCACGGCCGCCCAGACGCCATACGTAGTGCCGACAATCAGCCGGGTAAACGGAATCAGCGCCACCATCAGAATCAAGAATGGAATCGAGCGGAACAGGTTCACGAACGCACCCAGGGCACGGTTCAGCGTCGGTGCTTCGTAGATGCCGCCCTTGGAACTGGTGACCAGAAAGACCGCGAGCGGAATGCCCGCCAACAGCGCGATCAATGACGACACGCCGACCATCAGGAAGGTGTCGATGAAGCCTTGCAGCAAGCGATCAAACCACATATCCCAGCACCTCCACCTGTTGCGCCCATTGACTGGCGCGCTGGCACAAATCTTCAGCGTCCAACGTCGAGCCAGTGACCGCCAACAACAACTGCCCCAGCGCATGGCCCTGAATCCGTTCCACGCCACCTTGCAGCAAACGCACGCGACCACCGAGGGCGCTGAACAACGCGGCCAGGTCCGGCTCGTCGATGGCACTGCCGGTGAACTGCAAGCGCAGCACCACCGCCGCGTCCGAGGAGGGCGGCAATGGGCGCAAACGGCTTTGCAGTTCTTCCGGCAGGGCGTGCTGCAGTGGCGCGAGCAAGGTCTTGCTGACTTCATGCTGCGGGTTGCCGAAGACTTCCCAGACCGGCCCCTGCTCGACGATTTTGCCGTGTTCGAGCACCACGACGCGGTCGCATATATCGCGGATCACCGCCATCTCGTGGGTGATCAAAACGATGGTCAGACCGAGGCGCTGGTTGATCTCGCGCAGCAGGCCGAGGATCGATTGAGTGGTCTCCGGGTCCAGCGCTGAAGTGGCTTCGTCACACAGCAGAATCGCCGGGTCATGCACCAACGCGCGGGCGATACCGACGCGCTGTTTCTGCCCGCCGGACAACTGCGCCGGATAGGCCGAGTGCTTGCCTTGCAGGCCCACCAGCTCCAGCAATTCGCGAACTTTCTGTTCGCGTTTGTCCTTGGGCACACCGGCGACTTTCAGCGGCAGTTCGACGTTCTGCCACACCGTTTTGGCGGACATCAGGTTGAAGTGCTGGAAGATCATGCCGATCCGTCGACGCAGCGCCACCAGGCGGTCTTCATCGAACTCGCCGATGTCGACCTGATCGATCAGCACGCGGCCGGTGCTCGGTTGCTCCAGGCGGTTGATGGTGCGGATCAGTGACGATTTGCCGGCACCGCTGCGGCCGATAATGCCGAACACTTCGCCGTGCTGGATCGCCAGGTCGATGCCGTGCAAAGCCGCCACCGGACCCTGCTGACCGTTGTAGGTTTTGCCCAGGCCAATGAAGCGCACATGAGCGCGATTCAGGTCCGGGTGCAGCTCTGTCTGTTCAGCGTTTTTTAGCTCTGGAATTTCCAGTCGCCGTTGAATCGCAGCCGTCATGCTCAGCTTTCCCAACCGGCTTGGTAGAGCTTGCCGTGGGCCTTGTCCAAGGCTGCACGAACGGCCGGCGAGTGCTGGTAAATGTCGACGAACTTGATCAGGCGCGGATCGGTTTTACTCTTCGGCTGGATCACGAACTGGATCACGTATTCCTTGTGGTCGAGGCCGTCGAACAGCAGGGCGGAACCTGCATCAAAGGTCTTCGAAAGACGGATGTAGGCCGGGTAGCCCTGGACCAGATCAGCGTCGTCGTAGGCACGTACCAGTTGTACGGCTTCGACCTGGAGGATTTTGATCTGCTTCGGATTAGCGATGATGTCTTCTTCGGTGGCCTTGTAGCCGACGCCCGGTTTGAGTGTGATCAGGCCAGCCTTGGCCAGCAGTTGCAGACCGCGGCCGCTGTTGATCGGGTCGTTGGCGATGGCCACGCTGGCGCCTTGTGGGAGCTCGTCGAAGCTTTTGTATTTCTTCGAGTAGAGGCCGACGTTGTTGATGATCCCCGGCGCGAACGGCACCAAGTCAAAACCGGCAGCGGCCTTGGCGTTTTCCAGGAACGGGATGTGCTGGAAATAGTTCACGTCGATGTCGCCGGCGGCGAGGCTGACATTCGGGGCGATCCAGTCGCTGAACTCCACCAGCTCGACTTTCAGGCCTTGTTTGGAGGCTTCTTCGACGGCGGCTTCGAGGGGGATGGCGAAGGCGGCGGTGGTGCCGATTTTCAACGGCGCGTCGGCGGCGAATACCGCCGAACTGAACAGGCCGAGGGCCAGGGCCAGTGCTTTGACTGGGTGAGTGAGGTAGTTCTTGGTCATGATGAGGTTTCCAGTCATAAGTTTTTTGGGAACAACAGAGATCGACTGTGGGAGCTGGCCTGCCGGCGATAGCGGTTTGTCAGCCACCACAACTTCAACTGACCCACCGCTATCGCCGGCAGGCCAGCTCCCACAGGGTTCAATGGCGGTAGTTAGAACCGGTGTGTTGCTCAGGCAAATGCGCCCCTTCGTGAAACAACTTCTCCCGCAAGCTGCCGTGGTCATAAGCGGTCTTGTACGACCCTCGGCGTTGCAACTCCGGAATCACCAGCTCAATGAAATCCACATAGCTTTCCGGGGTGACAATCCGTGTCAGGTTGAAGCCGTCCAGGCCGGTTTCGGCTATCCACGATTCCAGTTCATCCGCCACTTGCTCCGGCGATCCCACCACCGTGATGTAGCGGCCACCGAGGGCGTGTTGTTCGAGCAATTTGCGTCGGGTCCAGTCGTTGTTTTGCAGGTTTTTGGTCGCCGACTGGATCGCGTTGCTCTTCACGTACTGGATCGGTTCGTCGATGTCGTATTCGGAAAAATCGATTCCGGTCGACGCCGAAAAATGCGCGACGCCGGCCTCGGCACTCGCGTAGCTCAGGTACTCGGCATGCTTGGCCCAGGCCAGCGCTTCAGTGGCGCCGACAATCACGTTCAGGCCCATGAACACCTTGATGTCCTCAGGATTGCGCCCGGCCTCGACAGCGCTGGCGCGAACCTTGTCCACTTGAACCTTGGTCGACGGTTTGTTCTGGCCGCTGATGAACACGCACTCGGCATGGCGCCCGGCGAACTGCAAACCGCGATCCGAACTGCCAGCCTGGAACAACACCGGCGTGCGTTGCGGTGACGGCTCGCACAGGTGATAACCCTCGACCTGATAGAACTCGCCCTTGTGCTCGACCTTGTGCACTTTCTCCGGTTGCGCGTAGATCCGTTGTTCGCGGTCGTTGAGCACCGCGCCGTTTTCCCAACTGCCTTCCCAGAGTTTGTAGAGCACTTCCAGGTATTCATCGGCCTGGTCGTAACGCTGGTCGTGCTCGACCTGTTCGCTCAGGCCCATGGCCTTGGCGGCGCTGTCGAGGTAGCCGGTGACGATGTTCCAGCCGACCCGGCCACGGCTCAGGTGGTCGAGCGTCGACATGCGCCGGGCGAACAGGTACGGCGGTTCGTAAGTGAGGTTGGCGGTCAGGCCGAAGCCGAGATTTTGGGTCACGGCGGCCATGGCCGACACCAGCAGCAGCGGGTCGTTGACCGGCAGCTGGATCGATTCTTTCAACGGCACATCCACCGAGTTCTGGTAGACGTCGTACACGCCGACGATGTCGGCGATGAACAATCCGTCGAACAGCCCGCGCTCCAGCAGTTGCGCCAGTTCGGTCCAATATTCAATGGTCTTGTACTGCGTGGAATTGTCCCGTGGATGGGTCCACAGACCGTGGTTGATGTGCCCGATGCAGTTCATGTTGAACGCGTTGAGCAGGATTTTCTTTTTGGCGTCGGCCATCAGATGGTCCCTCGTAGCGGAGGGTTTTCATCGTTCAGGTAGTAGTTGCCCACCGCGTGATACTTCCAGCGCACCGGGTCGTGCAAGGTATGCACGCGGGCGTTGCGCCAGTGCCGATCCAGTCCGTGTTCGATCAGGGTGGCCTGGCTGCCGGCCAGTTCGAACAGCGTGCTGCCGGCGGCGAGGGAAATCTCGGTGCTGATGGCCCGGACTTCAGCGACGGCAATCGAGGCGGCGGCGACGGTTTCGGCGTTGGTGTCGGCCTGGGCCTTGTCGAGGAATTCGCCGGAGCGTTCCAGCAGGGCTTCCGTGGCGTGCAGGCGAATGCTCAAGTGCCCGAAACTCTTGATCGTCAGCGGGTCCTCATTGGCTTTTTCATGGGTGGCGTCGATCCATGGCCGGGTATTGGTGCGCACAAAGTGCAGCGCATCTTCATAGGCGGCGCGAGCGATGCCGGTGTCGATGGCGGCGTGAAGGATTTGCGCGAGCGGGCCGACGGTGGTCGGGCGTTCAAAAGCGCTTTGGAACGGGATTACGTCCTCGGCCGCCACATACACGTCTTCGAACACCACCGAACCGCTGCCGGTGGTGCGCTGGCCAAAGCCGCTCCAGTCGTCGATGACGGTCAGGCCTTTGCTATCGCGTGGGACGAAGGCCAGTTGCTGCACGCCGTGTTCATCCACCACCGAGGTCGGGATGCGTTGCGCGTAGATCGCGCCGGTTGCGTAGAACTTGCGACCGCTGATGCGATAGCCGTCACCGTCGCGCTTGAGGCTGGTGACGCGGTCATGAGCGGTTTTGGTGCCGAGTTCGGCGAGCGCATTGCCGAAGCGCTGGCCGGCCAAGACTTCGGCGTACAGGCGCTGTTTCTGCGCAGGGCTGCCGTTCACGCGCAGCACTTCGAGGGCGTAAAAATGGTTCTGCGGAATTTGCCCAAGCGAGCCGTCAGCCTGGGCTATCAACGCGATCACCTTGGCCAGCGTCACGTTGGACACACCGGCCCCGCCGTACTCCTTGGGCACGCTGATGCCCCACAGGCCCGAGCGGGAAAACACTTCGAGTTCCGGGTACGGTAAACGGCGTTCGCGGTCGCGCAGCGCACTGTCGCGTTTGAAGTCGTCGGCCAGATCACTGGCGACGACCAAGGCTTGCTCATCGCTGGTTATGACCGCGACGTGGTGGGAATAAGTCATGTGTTTCTCCAGAGATCTGGTCAAAAGGGTACGGGTCGTCAGATCCAGGAATGCCGCGCCGGCAGCGTGCCGTTGAGGTGATAAGTGCCGACGGCGTAATACTTCCAGCGCACCGGGTCGTGCAGCGTGTGCACGCGGGCGTTGCGCCAATGGCGGTCGAGGTTGAATTCGGCGAGGGTGGCGCGGCTGCCGGCCAGCTCGAAGAGCTTTTCACTGGCCAGCAGCGAGATCTCGGTGGTCAGCACTTTGGCTTCAGCCACGGCAATCGAGGCGCGGGCCGCAGACTCGGCGGTGACGGGGGCGGCGTTGACCTGATCGAGTACTTGCCCGGCCTTGCGCAGCAGCGCTTCGGCGGCGTGCAATTCGATTTTCAACTTGCCGATATCCGCAATCACATACAGGTCATCGCTGGCCCGTTCGACCTTGGCGTCGATCCATGGACGCGCGCGGGTTTTCACGAACTCGATGGCGTCATCGATGGCGCCTCGGGCGATCCCCGCGTCGATGGCGGCTTGAATCAGTTGCGACACGGCGCCCTGGAGGTTCGGCTTGTCGTTGATCTTCCAGTTGTCCACGACGAGATCGGCATCGACCCGCACGTTGTTGAGCAAAATGGTGCCGCTGGCGGTGGTGCGCTGACCGAAGCCCGACCAGTCATCAACGATGCGCAGCCCCGGCGTACCGCGACGGACGAAGGCCAGCACCTGCTTGCCGTCGTCGTTCAACGCCTTGACCGCAACCCAGTGGGCGAACAGTGCGCCCGTGGAGTAAAACTTCTGGCCATTGAGGACAAAGCCGTCACCGTCGGCGGTGATGCGCGCCTTGAGTTCCAATGTGTTTTTCGTACCGCGTTCAGGCCCGGCATTGCCGATGCGCCAACCGTCGAGCACGCTTTTGAACAGCTGTTTTTTCTGCGCTTCAGTGGCGCTACCCAACACCAGGTTGAGAATGCCGAACTGGTTCTGCGGGATCTGCCCCAAGGCCGGGTCTGCCGCGGAAATGATCGCGAACACCTCGGCAACGGTGACGAAAGAAACCTGTGGTCCACCGTACTCACGGGGGATGGCAATGCTGCCTAAACCGCTGCGGGTGAACTGTTCAATTTCCGACCAGGGCAACTTGCGCTGGCGGTCGCGTTTGGCCGCATGCAGGCGAGCAACTTGCGCCAGTTCATGGGCGGCCTTGATGGCTTGTGCGTCGTTGCGCAAGACTTGCGCGGGCAACAACAGGGGGGCGATGTCCAGATCACTCTGAACGATTGCATCTGCCAGACTGGACATCAGTGCCGCTCCTTGGCTGCACGCAATGCCCTGGCGATCTGCACTGGGGTGATTGTGTTCCGGACCATACCTACCTCACATCTCATGGGATCGTCGCGTGGTGACGACGAATAAAATCAAGAATGTCCGGTGGTCCGGTGCATATACCCTAAGCGTGTATAAAAAATTAATAAACTAACTTTTAGGAATATACATAGAAGGGTGTTCCAGAGAGGTCACCGCAATCCCTGTGGCGAGGGAGCTTCTGTGGCGAGGGGGCTTGTCCCCGTTCGGCTGCGTAGCAGTCGCCTTAACGGAAAAATCGCAGTGACTGGTTTCGGGGCGCTGCGCACCCCAACGGGGGCAAGCCCCCTCACCACAAAAGCCCCCTTGTGCCACAAGATGGGTCTTTATTTTTTACGCGGCTCAGCCGCCATCAACATCTCCTTCGGCCGCGCCTTCAGATAGGGATTGGCGCAGCCAATCTTCAACCAGCGCGGCGGCGCCCAACGCGAGTTGTTGCCCACGCGGTCGAGGATGCAATAGGTCACTTCCAGTCGCAGGTCTTCGCCGGCTTCGAGAATGATTGCCGGCGGCACCCAGACCTGAATCGGCTGGCCCACTTCGTCTGCCCTGAGCCGGGGCAGGTCCATGCGCACATCGCCCCAGCGCAAGGTGATTTCGTCGTCGACGGCCATGTTCAGATAAGGCTCGATGGTCAGCGGTACGCCACGCTTGATCTGGTTCGGATTGACCCCTTGGCGGCGAATGGTTTCGGGGAGGCCCACCGGCGCCAGGCTTTGGTTTTCGTCGCCAGAATGGGCCGGTAGTGGGCCACCGGGGCAATCCAGCTTGATCTGGACCCGCGTCGCCGGTGACAACGCGGGCCCTTGCCCCACCTGCATGACCTTGTAATGAATGCGTGCGCTGCCATTGGCAATGAAGCTTTCCGGCACGCGCAGGCCAATCACCTCACCGACATCGTCGGCGCCGAGCACGCGGGATGCGACGTAGCAGTTGTCCCAGAACAGTTCGATCAGGTCGCCTGCGTCCATGCCGGGGTAGGGCGCCACGTCGATCATGAGATGAGTCGCCGCGATCAGGTTGACCCCGGCCTTGTGCGATTGCGCCAGGGTCGGGGCCGCAAGTTCGGGTGTGTTCGAAGTGCTTGTCATGGTTTTTCTCCTTGAAGCCTTGCAGCGAAGTTCCGTTTCTGAAAGTTCAAAGGCGCGCATTACCCGGCAACAAATCGGCTTCTTACTTGAAAGTTTAATCAAGCCGAAGTGCAAAGGTTGACGCCTGTTGGCGACTAGATAAGAGTGCGCTTGAATAGGTGTCAATAGAGTTGGCTAGTTAAGTGTTGGATCTCCTGTTATTCAGAATAATCCTACGTGCTGAAGTTAATAAGCTACGGTGCGCTGTCGAACATGGCCACAATTTTAACCGCACAATCACGCGGGTGGTGGCTTAGGCGTCGCTCGATGCCGACCGCCAGGTTTAGCAAATTTTAGGCGAGAAAGATCTGTTGCAGGACATATATATGTACCGCACAAAACATTTGATCAGTTATTTAAGATGTAAGTGAGGAGAGTAGGTGGGAAGGAATTTTGCCGGCGGGGTAGTTGTCACTTCCATCCATGGAAGTTAACAAGTAGTGAAGCGATATTTCAGTGGGTGTTGTTCAGAAACTTGCTGAGGAACTGTTTTGTCCGATCTTCTTTCGGGTTGGCAAACAACGCTTTTGCTTCGCCTTGTTCAACGATTACACCCTTGTCGAAAAACACCACGCGATTGGCCACGTCCCGGGCAAAACCCATTTCATGAGTGACGATGACCATGGTGCGCTTCTCCTCGGCGAGGCTGCGGATGGTCGCCAACACTTCACCGACCAGTTCCGGATCGAGCGCCGAGGTCGGCTCATCGAACAGGATCACTTCCGGCTCCATCGCCAGCGCCCGGGCAATCGCCACGCGCTGTTGCTGACCACCGGACAGGCGTCGCGGGTAAGCATCTTCCTTGCCCGCCAGGCCAACCCTGGCCAATAGTTTTTTACCCAGGGCAACGGCTTCGGCGTGCGGGATCTTCTTTACGATGATCGGGCCTTCGATGACGTTTTCCAGAGCGGTGCGGTGCGGGAACAGGTTGAAGTTCTGGAACACGAAGCCGACGTGTTGGCGCAGGCGTCGTACCAGACCTTGCTGCTGGTTCAGCGGGCGGCTGCCATCGATCTCGATGTCGCCGACCTTGATCCGGCCGCTGGTGGGCTCTTCCAGAAAATTCAGGCACCGCAGGAACGTGGTCTTGCCCGAGCCGCTGGGCCCGATGATCGCCACGACCTCGCCTTCCTTCACTTCAAGATCGATGCCGTTGAGCACGACTTGACCCTTGAACTGCTTTGTCAGTTTTTCCACGACAATCATGGGGTCAGGACTCCTGGTCGTGCCGATTGACCCGCGCTTCCAACGTGTTCTGCAGGTGCGACAGCACCGTGGCCAGAATCCAGTAGATCAGCGCGGCGGCAAGATACATGGTGAAGACTTCGAAAGTCCGGGCGGTAATCAGTTGGGCCTGACGGAACAGCTCCGGCACCTGAATGGTGGCGGCCAGCGCCGTGTCCTTGACCAGCGAAATGAAGCTGTTGCCCAGCGGCGGCAAGGCCGTGCGCATCGCTTGCGGCAGGATAGCCCGGCGCAGGGTTTGCGCGCGGGTCATGCCAATACTGGCGGCAGCTTCCCACTGGCCGCGCTCAATGGAACTGATCGCGGCGCGGAGGATTTCGCAGGCGTAGGCCGCCATGTTCAGCGAGAAGCCGATCAGGGCCGCCGGCAGCGGATCAAGTTCGATACCCAGTTGCGGCAAGCCGTAATAGATCACGAACAGTTGCACCAGCAACGGCGTGCCGCGAAAGAACGACACGTAGATGCGGGCGATCCAGCTCACCAGCTTGAAACGCGACAGGCGCATCAGCGCCAGGCCGAAACCCATTACCAGGCCGAAGAACATCCCGCCGAGGCTGAGGATCACTGTGAAGTACGCGCCCTTGAGCAGAAAGGGCGCGGAATCCAGTGCGAGTTGGAAAGCTTCTTCCATTATTTGGTGACGTCAGCTTGGAAGTATTTTTCCGAGATCTTGGCCAGGGTGCCATCGGCACGCAGTTCGTCGAGGGCCTTGTTCACGGCTGCCAGCAGTTCTGGCTCACCTTTGCGCAGGGCAATACCGGCCTCCTGACGGGAGAACGCTTGACCGGCAGCAACGGTTTTCGGTGCTTTCTTGGCGTATTCAAGCGCAGCCAGGCGGTCGATCAGGATGGCGTCGGTACGGCCATTGTTAAGGTCGGCGAACTTGGTCGGATCATCGTCGTAGGTGCGCACGTCAGCACCCGGCACGTTGGCGCGGACCCACTGTTCGTAGTTGGTGCCCAGGCCTACACCGACTTTCTTGCCGGACAGGTCAGCGGCGGTCTTGATGTTCAGCGCGGCTTCCTTGTCCTTCAGCACCAGCGCCTGAATCCCGGAGATGGTGTACGGTTCGGAGAAGTCATACTTCTTCTTGCGCTCGTCGGAGATGGTTACCTGATTGACCACTACGTCCAGGCGCTTGGATTCCAGAGCAGCAAGAATGCCGTCCCACTTGGTTGGCTGAATCTTGGCTTTGACGCCCAGTTTTTTAGCCAGTGCTTCGGAGAGCTCGACTTCGAAGCCGGCCAGTTTGCCGTCGGCGTCAACGAAACTGAACGGTGGATAAGTACCTTCCAGGCCGACGTTGATCACGCCAGCGTCCTTGATTTTTTGCAGTTGCTCACCGGCAACGGCCTGGCCCAGCAAACCGGCGCTCAGCGCCAGGCCCAGCGAACCAACCAGCAGGTTTCGACGTAGTGCGGAAAAATTCATGACAAGCCCCTGTGTTTTCTTATGGAAGACGCTTTAGGAATGTTGGCAAATCCGGGATTTGGACGACTGCGATATCCTGCCCTAAAGCAGCATATGCGTCTCGCTGCAAATTCGCCTGCGGCGCGACTATATGATGATGCCTATAGATTGGAAAATACTAAATATTGATCTAGTTATTCTTTAAGTGCATATGCGGCGAGTGTGATCCCCTGTGGCGAGGGAGCTTGCTCCCGCAGGGGAGCGAAGCGCCCCCAAAACCTGCACCGCGGTGCTTCAGATGAATTGCGGTGAATCGGTTTACGACTGCTGCGCAGCCGAGCGGGAGCAAGCTCCCTCGCCACAAAAGCGTCATCCCGTCAGCGAGTCTATGTAGGCAAACAACGCCGGTGCCCCACCGGTGTGCAGGAAAATAATCGGCCCCTCATCGAAGCGACCGCGGCCAATCCCGTCCAGCAACCCGGCCATGGCCTTGCCGGTATACACCGGGTCCAGCAGCAAGCCTTCCTGACTCGCCAGCAGCTTCACTGCTGACAGTGTTCCAGCATTCGGCTCACCATAGCGCGGCCCGAAATATTCGTCCCACAGTTCAATTTTGAAACTCGCTGGCAACTGCACGCCGAGCAGTTCGGCCGTACGTTCGGCGAGGCCCTGGACTTTCGGTCGCTGGTCTACATCACTACGGGAAACCGTGACGCCAATGACTGGCAAATCCGGCAGTGCTTCACTCAGCGCCAACGCCAGACCGCTGTGGGTGCCGGCACTGCCCGAGGCGAGGACTACGGCGGCGAAATTCAAACCGGTGTCCTTGATTTGCTCGGCCAACTCCAGCCCGGCGCGCACATAACCCAACGCGCCCAGCGCATTCGAACCACCAATCGGCACCAGGTACGGCTTCTTGCCGTTGTTGCGCAAGCGATCGGCCAGGGCCTGCAATTGCTCGTCGGCGTTGTCGAGGTTTTCCACCAGTTCGACCTTGGCATCGAACAGGTCCAGCAACAGGCGATTGCCATTGCCGAGATAGTTGGCGTCGTCGGTGCCCAAAGGGTTTTCCAGCAGCGCAACGCAACCCAGCCCCAGTTTGGCGGCAATGGCCGCGGTCTGGCGCACGTGGTTGGACTGCAGCGCACCCGCGGTGATGAGCGTGTCGGCGCCTTGTGCCAGTGCATCGGCGGCGAGGTATTCGAGCTTGCGCAGTTTGTTGCCGCCCATGGCCAGTGGCGTCAGGTCATCGCGCTTGACGTACACATCGCGCCCCAGCCAGGTCGACAAGCGTTCAAGTTTTTCCAGGGCAGTGGGGTGGCCGAGTAAATCGAGACGGTTAAAGCGAGCAAGCTGTTGTTTGATCATGGGTCCGTACTGGCGGAGAAAGATGACAGGACTATAGGCACGCCCATTTGCCTGGGCAACCGCCAATCGCTTATAGCCAAATATTCTGAGCTCTGCACAATTGGTTCTTAATTCGGCCTCAAGACCATGCCGTAAAGTAAACGCCGTCAGTGCGGCCAGACAGTCCGGCCGTCCGTGAGGAGTTTTAACCGTGAGCGAGCGTTCCAGTCATTGGCAACTGCAGACCATCGTCAGCCAACTGCGCACGGCGCGTTCGCAGTGGCGCGCACAAAATGGCCGTGCCAGCACCGAGCAGGGCGGGCGCGAATTGCCTTCGCGGGCGGCCATGGCAGAGATTCTTGAAGCGCTCTGCGGGGCGTTGTTCCCGATGCGCCTGGGGCCGGTGGATTTACGCGAAGAGAGTGAAGACTTCTACGTCGGCCATACCCTCGATGTGGCGCTCAATGCGTTGCTGGCCCAGGCACGACTCGAATTGCACTATGCCGCTCGCCACAGCCAGCAGGCGGAGGCCGACATCGAGGCGAAAACCATTCAGATCATTCAGGACTTCGCGCTCGCCTTGCCGGGACTGCGCAGTTTGCTGGACAGCGATGTGCTGGCGGCCTATCACGGCGACCCGGCGGCGCGCAGTGTCGACGAAGTATTGCTTTGCTACCCGGGTATTCTGGCGGTGATTCACCATCGCCTGGCGCACCATTTGTACCGCGCCGGGCTGCCGTTGCTGGCGCGGATCAGCTCGGAAATCGCCCACTCGGCCACCGGTATCGACATTCACCCTGGCGCGCAGATCGGTCGCAGCTTCTTCATCGATCACGGGACGGGCGTGGTGATCGGCGAGACCGCGATTATCGGTGAGCGGGTGCGGATTTATCAGGCGGTCACGCTGGGTGCCAAACGCTTCCCGTCCGATGAAGACGGTCAGTTGCAGAAGGGCCATCCGCGCCATCCGATTGTTGAGGATGATGTGGTGATCTACGCCGGGGCGACGATTCTGGGGCGGATCACCATTGGCAAGGGTTCGACCATTGGCGGCAATGTGTGGCTGACCCGCAGCGTGCCGGCGGGGTGCAACCTGACGCAGGCGAATTTGCAGCATGATGATGGGACGCAGAAGTAGGCCTTTGAATCTCCGTTGACTGCTCTGGCCTCTTCGCGAGCAGGCTCGCTCCCACAGGGTTATTTTGGTGTTCACATGGGTGTGGACTGACACAAAACCCCTGTAGGAGTGAGCCTGCTCGCGATTGGTTTCAAGTGAACCGGGATAATCGAATTCAGCTAAATCTCAACTGAACGAATCCTCAAAACCCCGCGTCATACCCATCCTTAAGCTAGCTTACAAGCACGACCGCCGAGCCCAGGGATTAGTCCTTAGCCCCCTATTCATGTTTAACTTGAACGTTCATTCAAGTTAAATCGGCGGTTCGCTGCCCGCTCACAACAGGAGGCTTGCCTTTGCTGAGTCTGATTTCTACAGCCACGTTTTACCCCTTCAAGGTGCACGTTTCATGAGTGCATCGTCCATCCCACCCAGCGGCCTGGTCCGCATGAATCCGCCGGTGTTCTACTTTTCGGCGAGTTTTATTCTGCTCTTCGGCATTGTCGTTATCGCCATGCCCGAGCAAGCCGGTGCCTGGTTGCTGGCGGCGCAAAACTGGGCGGCCAATACGGTCGGCTGGTACTACATGCTCGCGATGACTCTGTATCTGGTCTTCGTGGTGGTCACCGCCTTGTCCGGCTACGGCAAGATCAAGCTCGGTGCCGACCACGACGAACCCGAATTCAGTTACCTGTCCTGGGCCGGCATGCTGTTCGCCGCCGGGATCAGCATCACGCTGTTTTTCTTTTGCGTGTCCGAACCGCTGACCCACCTGGCGCAACCGCCTCAAGGCACGGCTGGTACGCCGGAGGCTGCGCGTCAGGCAATGCAGATTCTGTTTCTGCACTGGGGCCTGCACGGTTGGGGCGTGTTCGCTTTTGTCGGCATGGCGCTGGCCTATTTCGCTTACCGTCACAACTTGCCGCTGGCCCTGCGTTCGGCGCTGTATCCGCTGATCGGCAAGCGCATCAACGGTCCCATCGGTTACGCGGTGGACGGCTTCGGCATTATCGCCACGGTGTTCGGCCTCGGTGCCGACATGGGCTTCGGTGTGCTGCACCTCAACTCCGGGCTGGATTACCTGTTCGGCATCGCCCATACCCAGTGGATTCAGGTTGGCTTGATCACGCTGATGATGGGCGCGGCGATCATCGTCGCGGTGTCCGGCGTCGATAAAGGCGTGCGGGTGATGTCCGACATCAACATGTTGCTGGCCTGCGCGCTGCTGCTGTTCGTGTTGTTCGCCGGCCCCACGCAGCACCTGTTGAACACGCTGATCCAGAACATCGGCGACTACCTCGGCGCCTTGCCGATGAAGAGTTTTGACCTGTACGCCTACGACAAACCCAGCGACTGGCTGGGCGGCTGGACGGTGTTTTATTGGGCCTGGTGGATCGCATGGTCGCCGTTCGTGGGCTTGTTCATTGCGCGGATTTCCCGTGGCCGGACCATCCGCGAATTCGTCTTCGGCGTGTTGCTGATCCCGCTCGGCTTCACCCTGGCGTGGATGTCGATCTTCGGCAACAGCGCCATCGATCAAGTGCTCAACCACGGCATGAGTGCGCTGGGTATGTCGGCCATCGACAACCCGTCGATGACTCTTTACCTGCTGCTGGAAACCTACCCGTGGAGCAAAACGGTGATCGCCGTGACGGTGTTCATCAGCTTCGTGTTCTTCGTCACCTCGGCCGACTCCGGCACGGTGGTGTTGTCGACGTTGTCCGCCAAGGGCGGCAACCCGGATGAAGACGGGCCGAAATGGCTGCGGGTGTTCTGGGGCGCGATGACCGCGCTGGTGACCAGTGCGCTGTTGTTCTCTGGCAGCATCGATGCGTTGAAGTCGGCGGTGGTGCTGACCTCGCTGCCGTTCTCGCTGATCCTGCTGTTGATGATGTGGGGGTTGCACAAGGCGTTCTACCTGGAGTCCCAGAAGCAGATCGCGCAACTGCATTCCCTGGCGCCGGTGGCCGGCTCACGACGCGGTGGCTGGCGTCAGCGCCTGAGTCAGGCGGTGCACTTCCCATCCCGAGATGAGGTTTATCGTTTTCTCGATACCACGGTGCGCCCGGCAATCGAGGAAGTGTCGGCGGTGTTCGTCGAGAAGGGTTTGAACGTGATCACCCAACCGGACCCGGTCAACGACAGCGTCAGCCTGGAAATCGGTCACGGTGAAGAGCATCCGTTCATTTATCAGGTACAGATGCGCGGTTACTTCACGCCATCCTTTGCCCGTGGCGGCATGGGCTCCAAGCAGCTCAACAACCGTCGTTACTACCGGGCAGAGGTGCATTTGAGCGAGGGCAGTCAGGATTACGATCTGGTGGGTTACACCAAGGATCAGATCATCAACGACATCCTTGACCAGTACGAACGGCATCTGCAGTTTTTGCATTTGGTTCGTGAGTAACGCGGGGCCTGTTTCAGGCCTCGGCGCTCAACACCATGAACAGCACCAGCGCCGCCACCGGCACACTGAACACCACCGTGCCGATCCCCAGCTCAGAGCTCAAGGACTGGCCGGCAGTGACCACGCCGATGGCGCCGTTGATCACGGTCAGTGCCAGCCACAGGATCACGAAGCAGTAGGTCAGGGTCTGGCGGCTGAAGCCGACTTTCTCGCCGATGAACAGCATCATGGCGAGGAGGGCCAGGCCGAAGGCGATGATGATGGCTGTGTGCATGGTGAGGTCCATCCTTCAGATTTTTGTTGCCTGTTAAGCAGCCTTCGCGAGCAGGCTCGCTCCCACATTAGACCTCGATCTCATGTGGGAGCGAGCCTGCTCGCGAAAGGGTCACTATGGTCTCGGATTGAGCATATTTAAACCAACCCACCATTGGCGCGCAAAATCTGCCCGTTGACCCAGGCCGAATCCGGGCCCACCAGAAACGACACCACCCGAGCAATATCCTCCGGCTGACCTAGCCGTTCCAGCGGAGGCATCTTCGCGAAATTCTGAATCTGTTCCTCGCTCTTGCCGTGCAAAAACAGCTCGGTGGCCACCGGCCCCGGCGCTACCGCATTCACGGTGATGTTGCGCCCACGCATTTCCTTGGCAAACACCTGGGTCAACGATTCCACCGCCGCTTTGCTGGCGATGTACACCGCGTAACCCGGCAAGTTAAGGCCAACGGTGCTGCTGGAGAAATTGACGATCCGCCCACCGCTGTTCAATCGCGTCGCCGCTTCACGCAAGGTGTTGAACGTGCCGCGTGCGTGAATGTTGAAAGTCTGTTCGAACAACTCATCGGTGTGTTGCGCCAGCGGCAACACCTTGAGGATGCCGGCGTTGTTGACCAGCACATCGACTTTTCCCAGTTGTGATTCGGTCTCGTCGAACATCCGGCGCACGTCGTCGGCATTGGCCACGTCAGCCTTGATCGCTATGGCTTGATGGCCGGCCTGACGCAACTCCACCACCAGGGCCGACGCTTCAGTGGCGCTGCTGGCGTAATTGATGGCGACGGCGAACCCGTCGCTGGCCAATTGTCGGGCGATCACAGCGCCGATGCCACGCGACGCGCCGGTGACGATGGCAACTTTCTGAGTAGTCATGGTGTTGATTCCTGATGAGAGGGCTCGGTGTGAAGCCAGATTCACATGTTTACTCAGGTCGATAAATGCACGAGAGTTGCCTTGACTGTTCAATAATCGCCAACAATCGGAGGCCGTATGGATCAAGTCAAAGCGATGAAGGTGTTCGTGCGCATCTACGAGCGCAGCAGCTTCACCTTGGCGGCCGACGACCTGAACCTGCCGCGCGCCACGTTGACCCACACCTTGAACCAGTTCGAAGCCTGGCTCGGCACGCGGTTGCTGGAGCGTAGTACGCGCAAGGTGCGTCCGACGCTGGACGGCGAGGCGTATTACCTGCGCTGCGTGCAACTGCTGGCGGAACTGGAAGAGGCCGAACTGGCCTTTCGTGGCTGCGCACCGAAAGGCCGATTGCGCGTTGACCTGCACGGCACGCTGGCGAAAAGTTTTGTGATCCCCGCCTTGCCGCAGTTCATGGAACGCTATCCGCAGATCGAACTGTCCATCAGCGAGTCCGACCGCTTTGTCGACTTGATCGCCGAAGGCGTCGACTGTGTACTGCGCGCGGGCACGTTGAGTGATTCGGCCCTGATCGGAAAACGCATCGCCAACCTGCGCCAGATTACCTGCGCCAGCCCCGCCTATTTGCGCAAATACGGCGAACCGAAAACCCTCGATGACCTCAAGCATCACCGCGCGGTGAACTACGTTTCGCGCACCACCGCCAAGTTGTTTCCGTTCGAATTCATGGTGAATGGCGAACTGAAGGAAGTCGTCATCGACGGCGCGCTGTCAGTGTTCGGCGCGCAAATCTACGCCGCCTCGGCGATCGCCGGGCTAGGGCTGATCCAGTGCCCGCATTACCGGATGGAAACCCAGATTGCCCAAGGGCTGGTGCAAGAAGTCCTCACCGACACGCCACCCCCGCCAATGCCGGTATCGGTGTTGTATCCGCACAACCGGCACATGTCACCACGGGTTCGGGTGTTTGTGGATTGGTTGGGGGAGGTGTTTGCGGGGGTGGGGTAGCCGGTGGTCTACGGCCACTCTTACCGGCTTGCATTCCGCTAATATTTATCAGAGTGTGTATCGTGTGTATAAGGCCTGCGGTCATCGCGTAATGTGCTCGGCAGATGCTGCCCACAAGGACGAAGGTGATGCGAAGTCGGGAAATGATCAGGATGATTGAGGAGGATGGTTGGTATCTGGTGGCCGTAAAAGGCAGCCACCATCAGTACAAACATTTGTATAAGCCAGGCAGGGTAACGATCAAGCACCCTGATTCGGATCTTCCAAAAGGGACGATCAACAGCATATTGAAACAGGCGGGTCTGAAATGAGGCCTGACATCGGAAACGGGAGCCTCGAAGAGGCCACATCACAGGAAGGATTCACCGAAATGAAATTCCCGGTCGTTCTGCACAAGGATGCCGACTCAGAATACGGAGTGATTATCCCGGACGTGCCGGGTTGTTTCTCCGCGGGCGCTACGGTGGCGCAGGCATTTGAAAACGTGAAGGAGGCGTTGGCGTTGCATTATGAAGGCCTGGTCGCCGATGGTGATCCATTGCCTCAAGTGCGAGAGATTGATGCTCATCTGGATAACCCCGATTACGCGGGCGGAGTGTGGGGAGTGGTCGAGTTCGATATCACGCCGTACTTCGGCAAGTCAGTGCGCTTCAATGCCACGCTTCCGGAGCAGTTGCTTGAGCGTATCGACCAGACGGTCAGGCGAGATCAGCGGTACAGCTCAAGATCCGGGTTTTTAGCGGCTGCCGCGTTGCGTGAGTTGTCGGCATAAAGTGGGTCAGATTAAAAATCTGTGAAACGTTTCAGCATTTTCTCGCGTCGGAGGTTTATCGGCGTTTGTCTGGGCGTATGCTGGGCAACTTGCGACGCAGTCGATACCACATTCAAGACCGACAAGAGAGGATTCGATGACCTACACCGCTGCCGAAAACCGCTACGATTCCATTCCTTACCGCCGCGTAGGTCGCAGCGGTCTGGTGCTGCCGGCGCTGTCCCTGGGCTTGTGGCACAACTTCGGTGACAGCACGCCAATCGATACCCAGCGCGCGTTGTTGCGCACGGCGTTCGACCTGGGCATCAACCACTTCGACCTGGCCAACAACTATGGCCCGCCGTACGGCAGCGCCGAGATCAACTTCGGTCGTTTGCTGCGTGAAGACTTCAAGCAGCATCGCGACGAGCTGATCATCTCCAGCAAGGCTGGCTGGGACATGTGGCCTGGCCCTTACGGGCAGGGCGGTGGCTCGCGCAAATACGTACTGGCCAGCCTGGATCAGAGCCTGCAGCGCCTGGGTCTGGACTACGTGGACATTTTCTATTCCCACCGCTTCGACCCGGACACCCCACTGGAAGAAACCGCCAGCGCACTGGCCACCGCCGTACAGCAAGGCAAGGCGTTGTACATCGGGATCTCGTCGTATTCCGGGGCGAAAACCCGTGAGATGGCGGCGCTGTTGAAAGAGTGGAAAGTGCCGCTGCTGATTCATCAGCCGGCTTACAACCTGCTCAATCGTTGGGTGGAAAAAGACCTGCTGGACGTCACCGACGAACTCGGCACTGGCGTGATTGCGTTCACGCCGTTGGCGCAGGGGTTGCTGACCGATAAATACCTCAACGGCATTCCGAAGGATGCGCGGGTCAATCGTCCGGGCGGTGGTTCGTTGCAGTCCTCGCACCTGTCTGAGGCCAACATTGCGCATGTGCGTGGGCTCAATGAAATTGCCAAGCGCCGTGGGCAGAGTCTGGCGCAACTGGCGTTGGCCTGGACGCTGCGCGATCCGCGGGTGACCTCGGCGCTGATCGGTGCGAGTCGGCCGGAGCAGATCATCGAGAACGTCGGGGCGTTGAAGAATTTGAGCTTCAGCGCTGAAGAGTTGGCGGAGATTGACCGGTTTGCCCAGGAAGGCGGGATTAATCTTTGGGAAAAGCCTTCGACGGCTGAATAAGCGTTTGGCGCTGGATTATTTGGCGCCTGTTACATCGCCTTCGCGAGCAAGCCCGCTCCCACATTTGACCGAGTTGCCCAGAACGAACGCGGTCAAATGTGGGAGCGGGCTTGCTCGCGAAGGGGCCATATCAATCACCGTGGAGTTCAGGAATTACCGGAAAAACGGCACATCCCCCAACACCGTCGCCCGCTGCATCACCCGCCGCGCCGGCCGGTAGTCATCCACCGCGTAATGCTGGGTCACGCGGTTATCCCAAAACGCCACGTCATCCTTCTGCCAGCGCCAGCGAATGGTGAATTCCGGCCGCGTCGCATGGGCAAACAACAACTTCAAAATCGCTTCGCTCTCGGTGTCCGACAGCTCATTGATCTTCGACGTGAAGCCTTCGTTGACGAACAGCGAGCGGCGTCCGCTCACCGGGTGGGTGCGAATCACCGGGTGCGACAGCGGCGGATTCTTGCGCCGCGCTTCCTCCCACTGGGCCAGCGCTTCGGGCGTATTGCCATAACGCTCCAGCGGAAACGAACGGGTGAAATCGTGAGTCGCCGTCAGCCCTTCGAGCAGGCTTTTCATCGGCGCCGACAACGCTTCATACGCGGCAATCCCGCTGGCCCACAACGTGTCGCCACCAAACTCCGGCAGCAGCTTGGCGCTGAGCACCGCGCCCATGGCCGGGGTCGGCAGGAAGGTCACGTCGGTGTGCCAGATTGCGTTGTCACGCACGTCGGTGATGGCGGTGTCGAGGATCAGCACTTCCGGTTGTTCCGGTACGTTCGGGTAGATCGGGTGAATGTGCAGATCGCCGAAGTTGGCGGCGAACCGTGCTTGCTGTTGCGGGGTGATCGGCTGGTCGCGGAAGAACAGCACTTGATGCTTGAGCAGCGCTTGTTCGATGGCGTTGCGTTGCTCCGGAGGCAGCGGCTGGCTGATGTCGACGCCGCTGATCTGTGCGCCGAGGGCGGAGCTGAGGGGGACGATGTTCAACTGGCTCATGGTGGGTCTCTTCAATCCGGGATGCCGAGCTTTTGTAGGAGTGAGCCTGCTCGCGATAGCGCAGTGTCAGGCGACATCGCTGTGGCTGATACACCGCCATCGCGAGCAGGCTCACTCCTACAGGGGTTTGCACATGATAATTTTTCAGTGAGCCTGGCCATGCCACGGCACCAGTTTGCGTTGCAAGGCGCGCAGGCCCATTTCCATGGCGAAGGCAATCAGCGCAATCACCAGAATCCCCAGCACCACCACATCGGTGACCAGGAACTGCGCGGCCGACTGCACCATGAAGCCCAACCCGCTGGTGGCGGCAATCAATTCGGCGGCGACCAGTGTCGACCAACCCACACCCAGGCCAATGCGCACACCGGTCAAGATGTCCGGCAAGGCACTCGGCAGAATCACATGACGAATCAACTGCGCCCGGGTCGCGCCCAGCGACTGCGCCGCGCGTAATTTGGCCGGGTCAACGGTGCGCACACCGGTGGCGGTGGCGATGGCAATCGGGGCGAAAATCGCCAGGTAGATCAGCAACACTTTCGACAGCTCACCAATGCCGCACCAGATCACGATCAGCGGCAGATAGGCCAGTGGAGGAATTGGGCGGTAGAACTCGATCAGCGGATCAAGAATGCCGCGAGCGATTCGGTTGTGACCGATGGCGATGCCGACCGGCACTGCCGTCAACACGGCAAAGCCCAGGCCCAGGCCGATTCGGCTGAGGCTCGCGCCCAAGTGCTGCCACAACGTTGAATCCATGTAACCGGTGGTCACCAGCAGCCAGCCTTTTTGCAACACGGCGGACGGCGGCGGCAGGAACAGCGGTTCGATCATTCCAGTCGCGGTGACGGCCCACCAGATAGCAACGAGGGCGACCAGCGTCAGTACGCTGATCCAGCGTGTGCTCAAACGGCGACGAACCGGAATCACATTCGAACTGGATTTCACCGCGATGGCCGGAATTTGATAGCTGCTCATGCGCGCTCCTGCCGCGTGGCGGCGCTGCGTTGGGAGAACACTTTGGCGAGCACGTGTTCGCGGGTTTCGATAAAGCGTGGGTCGGACTTGATCGCTCGGGCGGATTCACCGGCGGCGTAACGCTGACCGAAATCCAGGCTCAGGCGCTCGACGATTTGCCCAGGATTGGGCGCGAGCAGAATCAGGTCGGTGGCGAGGAACACGGCCTCTTCAATGTCATGGGTAATCAGGAATACGGGTTTGGCGGTGCGCTGCCAGACTTGCAGCAGCAACTCTTGCATCTGTTCGCGGGTGAACGCGTCGAGGGCGCCGAAGGGCTCGTCCATGAGCAAGACACGAGGATCGGCGGCCAGTGCGCGGGCGAGGCCGACGCGTTGCTTCTGGCCGCCCGAGAGCTGCCAGATGCGACGGTTTTCGAAACCGGTGAGGTCGACCAGCGCGAGCATTTCCCGAGCGCGGATTTCGCGTTTTTCCCGGGAAACACCGGCCAGTTCAAGACCGAATCCGACGTTGGCCAACACATCCTGCCAAGGCAGTAAGGCGTCGTCCTGAAACACCACGCCGCGCTCGGCGCTCGGGCCCTTGACCGGCACGCCGTCGAGGGTGATGCGCCCGGCGCTGGGTTCGACAAAACCGGCAATCAGGTTCAACAGCGAAGTCTTGCCACTGCCGGACGGGCCGAGGGCGACCAGCAATTGCTGGGGCCCAAGGCTCAGGGAAATATCCGCCAGTACCGGTTCCGGGCTGCCGGGGTACTGTGCGCTGATGCGCTCCAGCTGTAGCAAGGCCATCGCAGTGAACTCCCGATCAGTTGGTGATGAACTTGGCGCTGACGTACGGCGCGTAGTCCGGCAGCACGGCTTCGACCTTGCCTTGTTCCTTGAGGAACGTGGCGGTGTCGGTGATGGCCTTGGTGGTCGGCGCGCCGAGGGTGATTACCTGGTCAGCCGCCAGCGGGTAGACGTTGCCTTGCAGCAGCAGCGGAATATCGCTGGCCTTGGCACCGGAGAGTTTCACCAGTTTGTCGACGTTGGATTGATTGGCGAGCCAGGCTTTCGGGTCTTTGCGGTAATCGGCGTAGGCGTCCAGGGTCACTTTGGCGAACGCGGTGACGATTTCCGGGTGCTTCTCGGCGAAGTCTTTGCGCACGATCCAGGCATCGAAGGTCGGTGCACCGAACTTGGCCAGCTCACCCGAGGTGATCAGCACTTTGCCGTTTTCCTTGGCCACGCCGAGGGCTGGGTCCCAGACGTAGGTGGCGTCGATGTCACCGCGTTTCCACGCGGCAATGATCGCTGGCGGCGCGAGGTTGAGCACGGTGACTTTCGACGGGTCGATGTTCCAGTGCTTCAGCGCAGCCAACAGGCTGTAGTGACCGGTAGACACGAAGGGCACGGCGATTTTCTTGCCGATCAGGTCCTGCGGGGTTTTGATTCCGGAACCGTCGCGAGCGACCAACGCTTCGGCGGCACCGATCTGGGTGGCGATGAGGAAGGTTTCGACCGGGACTTTGCGGGTGATCGCAGCGGTCAGGGGGCTGGAACCGAGGTAACCGATCTGCACGTCGCCGGAGGCAATGGCGGCGATGATGTCGGCGCCGTTGTCGAATTTGCGCCAGTCGATCTTGGCGTTGGTGGCTTTTTCGTAAGCGCCGTCGGCCTGGGCAACTTTCGCCGGGTCCACGGTGGTCTGGTAGGCGACGGTGACGTCAGCCGCCTGGGCAAAGAAGCTCGCTGCAGCCAGAGAGGCGGCCGCCAGGAGGCGAAGAGGGAAATGCAGTTTCATTGGGAAGCTCCTTGTCAGGCGACCGAGAGTCGGCGTGAAAGGAGACTAAATGATCTAAGAATACGAAAATAAATAACTTTTTCGAATGAGCTTATGTGTGGATAACTCTAAAGGCGACCGCTTCGCGGTCATCGCGAGCAGGCTCGCTCCTACAGGGATTGGCGGTGAATCCACAATTGTGTGAACGCCGCTAAACCCTGAGGGAGTGAGCCTGCTCGCGATAAGGTCCGCAGGACCTTCCGGGGTCAGTTACTGATCGCCAGAATACTCGCCTGATACGACCCGACAAACACATCGAAATCGCCGACTTCGTTCTGCTCCAGCTCAACCTGAGCCGCCAGCGACGAACGCGCCAGGGTTTCAAATTTCGCTTGGTCTTCACCACTCAACGGCTCGCTGCGGAAAAATTCCGCATGCGCCCGGCTCTGACGCAGAGAGAACTGAGCAAAGCTCTCCTTGTGCTCGGCCATCGCCGCCAGCACTTGGGCGGAAGGCGTCAGGGACGGATCCCGGACCTTGGCCAACTGCGTATCCAGCGCCTTGCTGTGTGCATCGCCACCATGGCTCTGATCCAGCATCGCCGCCAACGGAGCAATCTGCTCCAGCAACTCGCTGGCCCACTCCTTGAGGTCTACCGGCTGCCCGTCGCGGTGCAATTGCAGGCCCGGACGGCGACCTTCCTTGACCACGCTGAGGAAGTTCGAGGTGGCGTTGCTGCAGGATGTATTGGTCAATAGCGGGCTGTCGTTGAGGGCGCAATACAGCAGGAAGGCGTCGAGGAAACGCGACTCGGTGAGGTCGATGCCCATCGGCAGGAACGGGTTGATGTCCAGGCAACGCACTTCAACGTACTGAATGCCACGGGCCACCAGCGCCTGAATCGGCCGTTCGCCGGTGTAGGTCACGCGTTTCGGGCGGATGTTGGAGTAGTACTCGTTTTCGATCTGCAGGATGTTGGTGTTGAGCTGAACCCACTCACCGTCCTTGTGCGTGCCGACTTCAACGTATGGCGCATACGGCGTGGCGACCGCTTTGCGCAGGCTGTCGGTGTAGCTCGACAGGTCGTTGTAGCACGGCGTCAGACCGGCCTGGGCGTTGCTCTGGTAACCCAGGTCGCTCATGCGCAGGCTGGTGGCGTACGGCAGGTACAAGGTGTCCGGGTCCAGTTGTTCCAACTGGTGCGAGCGACCGCGCAGGAAGCCGGCGTCCAGCGCGGGCGAGGCACCGAACAGGTACATCAGCAGCCAGCTATAGCGGCGGAAGTTACGGATCAGCGCGATGTAGGCCGACGACTGATAGTCGCGGTCGGTGCCGACAAAGCCTTCCGACGCCTTGAGCAGCGGCCAGAGCTTTTCCGGCAGGGAAAAGTTGTAGTGGATCCCGGCGATGCACTGCATGGTCTTGCCGTAGCGCAGGGCCAGGCCCTTGCGGTAGACGTATTTGAGCTGACCGATGTTGGACGTGCCGTAATAGGCGATCGGGATGTCTTCCTCGGCCGGCAACGGGCACGGCATCGAGGGGCTCCACAGAAACTCGTTGCCGAGCTTGCTGTAGGCAAAGCGATGGATCTTGTCCAGGCTCGCCAGCGTATCCGCCGGGTCGGGCAGGGCGGGCGTGATGAACTCCAGCAGCGACTCGGAATAGTCGGTGGTGATTTGTTCGTTGGTCAGCGCGGAACCCAATTCTTCCGGGTGCGGCGTTTGCGCCAGGCGACCTTCGCCGGTCACGCGCAGGCATTCACGTTCGATGCCGTGAAGGCACTGTTCGAGCAGAGAGAGGTTAGCGCGCTCGCCAAGCAGGGCCAGGCGGCGGTTGAGAAGTTCGCTCAAGTTGGATTCCTTCACGCGTCAGTCGCCCCAATATGGGGGTGGGCAAGACGGTCTACAAGGGTGAAGTTAAAACTGGCGTTTTCGCCTGGTTTTTGCAACCGCGCAAGCCATGCCGGTCAGTAAAGAGCTACACCATCCCTGTGGGAGTGACCTGTGGCGAGGGGGCTTGCCCCCGTTGGGCTGCGAAGCAGCCCCAAAATCTCTGAGTTTCCAAGATCCTTGTGAGTGCTACGCACTCAAACGGGGGCAAGCCCCCTCGCCACAGGGTTCCACAGGTTTCGTTGCGCTGAAATTAACTCAAATAGGTGACTTCTAGCTACAGGACAGCGAACGTGCCTTGTGCTTTTGCGACCAGTTTGTCGCCTTGCATCACATCAGCCTCGACCACCAGCGTGCGGCGACCCGGGTGGATCACCCGCGCCGTGCACATCACTTCACCGTCTGAAACAGCACGGATGTAGTTGATCTTGCATTCGATGGTCGCGCTCTGCTGGTCAAAGCCGTGGGTGCTGGAACAGGCCAGCCCCATGGCAATGTCCACCAGGCTGAACAAGGCCCCGCCGTGCAACTTGCCGCCGCGATTGCGTAGCTCTGGCGCAAGCCCGAGGGCGACGTGCGCCACCCCGGTTTCCAGGCTGTGCAAGCGACACCCCAGCAGCTTGAAAAAGGCGCTTTCGGTGTACCCGGCAGGGATGTCCATCAGCGTTTCTTCAACTGCTTGGCGTTGGCGAACAGCGAAGCCATGGCGTTATTGGCCGGGGCCGCTGCCGTGGTTTCTTTACGCGGTGCAGTGTTCTGGGACTGGCGTGGCGCCGATCCCGGACGTGCGCCGCGAGCCCCGTCGATTTTCTCGCCCGGGGTGTCGCTCATGCGCATCGACAGGCCCACGCGTTTGCGCGGAATGTCGACTTCCATGACCTTCACTTTCACCACATCACCGGCCTTCACCGCTTCGCGCGGGTCCTTGATGAACTTCTCCGAAAGCGCAGAGATGTGCACCAAACCATCCTGATGCACGCCGATGTCGACGAACGCGCCGAAGTTGGTCACGTTGGTCACGACGCCTTCGAGGATCATGCCCAGTTCGAGGTCCTTGAGGTCTTCGACGCCTTCCTGGAACTCGGCGGTCTTGAACTCTGGACGCGGGTCACGACCGGGTTTTTCCAGTTCTTGCAGGATGTCGGTGACCGTTGGCAGACCGAAGGTTTCGTCGGTGTACTTCTTCGGATCGAGACGCTTGAGGAAGCTGGCGTCGCCGATCAGCGAGCGGATGTCACGGTCGGTTTCGGCGGCAATGCGCTGCACCAGCGGATAGGCTTCCGGGTGAACGGCGGACGAATCCAGCGGGTTGTCGCCGTTCATCACGCGCAGGAAGCCTGCGGCCTGTTCGAAGGTTTTTTCGCCCAGACGCGCGACTTTCTTCAACGCGGCGCGGGTTTTGAAAGCGCCGTGTTCGTCACGGTGGCTGACGATATTCTGCGCCAGGGTCGCGTTGAGGCCGGAGATACGGGCCAGCAGCGCCACGGAGGCGGTGTTGACGTCGACGCCCACGGCGTTCACGCAGTCTTCCACCACCGCGTCCAGGCCGCGCGCCAGTTTCAGCTGCGACACGTCGTGCTGGTACTGGCCGACGCCGATGGATTTCGGATCGATCTTCACCAGCTCGGCCAGTGGATCCTGCAAGCGACGAGCAATCGACACCGCGCCACGAATTGAAACGTCCAGGTCCGGGAATTCCTTGGAAGCCAGTTCCGACGCCGAGTAAACCGATGCGCCGGCCTCGGAGACCATGACCTTGGTCATTTTCATCGCCGGGTATTTTTTGATCAGCTCTGCGGCCAGCTTGTCGGTTTCGCGGCTGGCGGTGCCGTTGCCGATGGCGATCAGGTCGACCGAATGCTTGGCGCACAGGGCGGCAAGAACGGCGAGAGTCTGGTCCCACTTGTTGTGCGGCACGTGCGGGTAAACCGTGGCGTGATCCAGCAGCTTGCCGGTGGCGTCGACCACGGCGACCTTGCAGCCGGTGCGCAGGCCCGGGTCGAGACCCAGAGTGGCGCGCGGGCCGGCCGGGGCCGACAGCAGCAAGTCGTGCAGGTTGTGCGCGAACACGTTGATCGCTTCGGTTTCCGCGCCATCGCGCAGTTCACCCAGCAAGTCGGTTTCGAGGTGGGTGTAGAGCTTGACCTTCCAGGTCCAGCGCACCACTTCACCCAGCCATTTGTCGGCGGCGCGATTCTGGTTCTGGATGCCGAATTGCTGGCCGATCATGCCTTCGCACGGGTGCATGGTGCCCGGCAGTTCGTCGCCGACTTTCAGCGCCGAACTCAGAATGCCTTCGTTGCGGCCACGGAAAATCGCCAGTGCGCGGTGCGATGGCATGCTTTTCAGCGGTTCGTCGTGTTCGAAATAGTCGCGGAACTTGGCGCCTTCCTCTTCCTTGCCGGCAATGACGCGGGCACTGAGGGTGGCTTCCTGCTTCAGGTAGCTGCGCAGTTTGTCCAGCAAACCGGCGTCTTCGGCGAAGCGTTCCATGAGGATGTACTTGGCGCCTTCGAGGGCTGCCTTGACATCGGCCACGCCTTTTTCGGCGTTGATGAAGCGTGCGGCTTCGGTGTCGGGCGTCAGGGTCGGGTCGTTGAACAGGCCGTCGGCCAATTCGCCGAGGCCGGCTTCCAGGGCGATCTGGCCCTTGGTGCGGCGCTTCTGTTTGTACGGCAGGTACAAATCTTCGAGGCGGGTCTTGGTGTCGGCGAGTTTGATGTCGCGCTCAAGTTGCGGGGTCAGCTTGCCTTGCTCTTCGATGCTGGCGAGGATGCTGATGCGCCGTTCGTCGAGTTCTCGCAGGTAGCGCAGACGCTCTTCCAGATGCCGCAACTGGATGTCATCGAGGCTGCCGGTCACTTCTTTCCGGTAACGGGCGATGAAGGGAACGGTAGAGCCTTCATCGAGTAGCGCGACGGCCGCTTCGACCTGTTGTGGGCGTACACCGAGTTCCTCGGCGATGCGGCTGTTGATGCTGTCCATAAAACCACCTGACAAATTGTGAAAGCAGGCTCGCAGGCGCAGAGATAGAGGCTCTGCGAGTCTGGTTGAGCGGCCTGGCCTGCGCCGCTGCCTGGATCAAAGGGCACCCCATTGACCCGTGAAATCGAACAATTACTGCGCACGCCCGGGAAATAAATGGCGCCGATTTTGTAGTACCTGTCTGATGTTGCCTGACACAAAAGGCCGCGCATTATAACCAGCGTTCGACTGTTCGGGGGCATCGCAGACTGGAGGGACAATGGCCGGTTTGCTGGCGGTGGAGGAAAAATCTGCTAACAATGCACACGGTGCGTATAACGGCAGCTACGCCATAATGCGCGCCGAGATCAAAGGAGCATCTAATGAGCAGCACTGCAAACACTGCTGAAGGCGAAAAAATTCTAATTGTTGATGACGATCCAGGGCTGAGCAGCCTGCTGGAACGCTTTTTCGTCAGCAAGGGCTACCGCGCCCGCGCCGTTCCAAACACCGAGCAAATGGATCGCCTGCTGGCGCGCGAAGTGTTCAACCTGGTCGTCCTCGACCTGATGCTGCCCGGCGAAGACGGCCTGACCGCCTGCCGCCGCCTGCGCACGGCGAACAATCAGATCCCGATCATCATGCTGACCGCCAAGGGCGACGAGCTGAGCCGTATCAAGGGCCTGGAACTGGGCGCCGACGATTACCTGGCCAAGCCGTTCAACCCGGACGAGCTGATGGCCCGCGTCAAAGCGGTCCTGCGTCGTCAGTCGACGCCGGTGCCAGGTGCACCGGGCAGCGAAGACGAAAGCGTGACGTTCGGTGATTACGAACTGTCGCTGGCGACCCGCGAGCTCAAGCGCGGTAACGAAGTGCACATGCTCACTACCGGTGAGTTTGCGGTCCTCAAGGCCTTGGTCATGAACGCGCGTCAGCCACTGACCCGCGACAAACTGATGAACCTGGCCCGTGGCCGCGAGTGGGATGCCCTGGAGCGCTCCATCGACGTGCAGATTTCCCGTCTGCGCCGGATGATCGAACCTGATCCGTCCAAGCCGCGCTACATCCAGACTGTCTGGGGCGTGGGCTACGTGTTCGTTCCGGATGGCGCCGCCACCAAGTGATCGGCGATTTGTAGGAGCGGGTCTTGCGGACAACGGTCAGATGACTTTGTCCGCAGACTCGCGATCCGCAATATGCGAGCATCGCTCGCTCCTGCAAGTGTGTAGCGGTTATCCATGAAAACCCCCGTTTGGTTCCCCCAGAGCTTCTTCTCCCGCACCCTTTGGCTGGTGCTGATCGTCGTCCTGTTTTCCAAGGCGCTGACCCTGGTTTATCTGTTGATGAACGAAGACGTGCTGGTGGACCGCCAATACAGCCACGGCGTCGCCCTGACGCTGCGTGCTTATTGGGCCGCCGATGAAGAAAATCGCGCGAAAATTGCCGATGCCGCCACCCTGATCCGGGTAGTGGGGGCTGGCGTGCCGGAGGGTGAACAGCATTGGCCGTACAGCGAGATTTACCAGCGGCAGATGCAGGCCGAGCTGGGCGCCGACACTGAAGTTCGATTACGCATGCACTCGCCGCCAGCTCTGTGGGTCCGGGCACCGAGCCTGGGCGATGGCTGGCTGAAAGTGCCGCTGTATCCGCATCCATTGCGTGGCCAGAAAATCTGGAACGTGCTCGGCTGGTTCCTCGCCATTGGCTTGCTATCGACTGCATCGGCGTGGATTTTCGTCAGTCAGCTCAATCAACCGTTGAAACGTCTGGTGTATGCCGCAAGGCAACTTGGCCAGGGGCGCAGCGTGCGTCTGCCGATCAGCGATACGCCCAGCGAAATGACCGAGGTGTATCGCGCCTTCAACCAGATGGCCGAAGATGTCGAGCAGGCCGGGCGAGAGCGCGAACTGATGCTGGCGGGGGTGTCCCACGATTTGCGTACGCCTCTGACCCGATTGCGCCTGTCCCTCGAGTTGATGGGAGATCGAACAGACCTCACGGACGACATGGTGCGCGACATCGAGGACATGGACGCGATCCTCGACCAGTTCCTGGCGTTCATTCGCGATGGCCGTGACGAGTCGGTGGAAGAGGTGGACTTGAGCGACCTGGTTCGCGAAGTCGCGGCGCCCTACAACCAGAACGAAGAAAAGGTCCGTCTGCGCCTGGAACCGATCCAGCCGTTTCCGTTGCGTCGGGTGTCGATGAAACGCCTGCTGAACAACCTGATCGGCAATGCCTTGCATCACGCGGGCAGTGGCGTTGAGGTAGCAGCCTATGTCTCCGGCGACACCAGTGCGCCGTATGTGGTGCTGAGTGTCATGGACCGTGGGGCGGGGATTGATCCTTCCGAGCTGGAAGCGATCTTCAACCCGTTCACCCGGGGTGATCGTGCTCGGGGTGGCAAAGGAACTGGGTTGGGGCTGGCTATCGTGAAGCGGATTGCTTCGATGCATGGCGGGAATGTCGAACTGCGCAACCGTTCCGGTGGTGGGCTGGAAGCGCGGGTGCGGTTGCCGCTGGGGCTGATGTTGCCTCGGGATGCGGTTTAACAGCTGACATCTTGGCTGGGGCGAATGGCCCCTTCGCGAGCAAGCCCGCTCCCACAGTTGACCGCGTACTAACCAGCGACTCGGTCTAATGTGGGAGCGGGCTTGCTCGCGAAGGCGGCCTCGCGGCCGCCACAACAGTCTGGGTTAACCCTTACCTTTGGTGCGCGTCATATTCGGCCCACCATTCTTCTCCAGATGCTCAATGATGATCCCCGCCACATTCTTCCCGGTGGTGGTCTCGATGCCCTCCAGCCCCGGCGAAGAGTTCACTTCCATCACCAGCGGACCGTGATTGGAACGCAGGATATCCACACCCGCCACCGCCAGGCCCATCACCTTCGCCGCACGCAATGCGGTCATGCGCTCTTCAGGGGTGATCTTGATCAGGCTGGCGCTGCCACCCCGATGCAGGTTGGAGCGGAATTCCCCAGGCTTGGCCTGGCGCTTCATCGCCGCGATTACCTTGTCGCCGACCACGAAGCAACGAATGTCCGCGCCGCCGGCTTCCTTGATGTATTCCTGAACCATGATGTTCTGCTTCAGGCCCATGAACGCTTCGATCACCGACTCTGCCGCCGTCGCGGTTTCACACAACACCACGCCAATGCCCTGGGTGCCTTCCAGCACCTTGATCACCAGCGGGGCGCCGTTGACCATGTCGATCAGGTCAGGAATGTCATCCGGGGAGTGCGCGAACCCGGTCACCGGCAAACCGATGCCGCGACGTGACAGCAATTGCAGCGAGCGCAGTTTGTCCCGCGAGCGAGCAATGGCCACCGATTCATTGAGCGGAAACACGCCCATCATTTCAAACTGACGCAACACCGCGCAGCCATAAAACGTTACCGACGCACCGATCCTTGGGATCACCGCATCAAACCCTTCCAGCGGCTTGCCGCGGTAGTGGATCTGCGGCTTGTGGCTGGCAATGTTCATGTAGGCGCGCAGGGTGTCGATCACCACCATTTCGTGGCCACGCTCAGTACCGGCTTCAACCAGACGACGAGTGGAATACAGACGCGGGTTCCGCGACAGCACAGCGATCTTCATGCAACACCTGTGGAAGAGGTAGATACCGGGAACACCGGCTTGTCTTGTACGTACTTGATGCCCGGATTGACCACCAGTTGGCCGTGAATCAGGGCTTTGGAACCGAGTAACAGGCGATAACGCATGGATTTGCGGCAGGCGAGCGTGAACTCGACCCGCCAGACCCGATCACCGAGGGCCAGGGTGGTGCTGACCACGTAGCGCTTCTGCGCGTGACCGTTGGAGCTTTTAATGGTTTTCATCGTCACCAGCGGCGCTTCGCAGCGTCGATGACGCAATTGCACCACCGTGCCCAAGTGCGCGGTGAAGCGAACCCACTGCTCGCCATCGCGCTCGAACGGCTCGATGTCGGTGGCATGCAGGCTGGAAGTACTGGCACCGGTGTCGATTTTCGCCCGCAGGCCCGCGACTCCCAAATCCGGGAGCGCCACCCACTCGCGCAGACCGACGACGGTCAAATGATCAAATGTCTTCAAAATTGCTCAACCGGTAGAAACCGCACGGTCCGCAAGCGGCCGAATTCGCGGTATTCACGCAGAATAATGGTTAAAAGGCGACAGATATCTACGGCCCGGATTTCCAGTCCTCCGAGGAGGTTCTGGAATGCATGCATTGTAATCCGCGCCGGTGGAATTCTTGGTACGACTGAAACGGTAGTACAGTTCACCAATATTTCAGAATGAGGAAATCCCATGGCACAAAAAAACGAAGAGGACGACAAAGTCCGTCTCGATAAATGGCTGTGGGCGGCGCGTTTTTACAAAACCCGAGCCTTGGCCAAGGCTGCGATTGAAAGCGGCAAGGTGCATTGCCGTGGCGAGCGCTGCAAGCCAGGCAAGGAGCCAAGAGTAGGCGATGAATTTGTGATTCGCGCAGGTTTCGAAGAGCGCACGGTGGTGGTTCAGGCCTTGTCGATCGTGCGCCGTGGCGCGCCGGAGGCCCAGACACTGTATGCCGAAACCGAGGCCAGCATCGCCAAGCGCGAAAACGCCGCGGCCCAGCGCAAGGCAGGTGCGTTGGGGATGACCACCGATGGCAAGCCGAGCAAGAAACAGCGCCGGGATCTGTTCAAGTTCCGTGGCAGCAGCAACGACGAGTGAGTTATACAGCCATCGCGGGCAAGCCCCCCCCACAGGGATATGCGGTTAACTGTGGGAGCGTGCGGTGCGACGATTCGACTTGCCCGCGATCGAGTGCGAAGCACTCGCCAGTCACGACTGGATCTCCGGGAAGACTTGCAATTCTCCAATCGAGCAACCATATCGGGTGATTCGCCAGCGGCGCATCGAGCGGACAAACAGCCACTCGTCGAAAATCACACACAGCCTCTGACCTGTAGGCCATAACCAGAAGGCCAGCAGTGCCAGAGCCGCAAAATCGCGAGAGCCCAAACCGGCGGACGTTGCACCTTGCTTGGAACAACCCCGGATTGTTCATAAAATACCGGCCATGCCGGGCACGCGCGATTTTTGACCGTTGAACCCCATTGTCACCCATTCAGATACCCAGACCTATGACCGACCTACCGGATAACGACTTCACCCAACGCTTCATCTTCGATGACAGCGACACCCGTGGCGAGCTGGTCTCGTTGGAGCTCAGCTACGCCGAAGTCCTGGCCAAGCACGCTTATCCGGAACCGGTCCAGCAGTTGCTTGGCGAACTGATGGCGGCCGCCTCGCTGCTGGTCGGCGCGTTGAAGTTCGATGGCTTGCTGATCCTGCAGGCCCGTTCCGACGGCCCGATTCCGCTGCTGATGATCGAGTGCTCCAGTGAGCGCGATATCCGCGGCCTTGCCCGATACGAGGCCGATCAGATTGCCCCTGACGCGACACTCGCCGACTTGATGCCCAACGGCGTGTTGGCGCTGACGGTCGACCCGACCCATGGTCAGCGTTACCAGGGCATCGTCGACCTCGACGGTGAAACCCTGTCCGAGTGCTTCACCAACTATTTCGTCATGTCCCAGCAGGTCGGCACCCGCTTCTGGCTGTACGCCGATGGCCGCCGCGCCCGTGGCCTGCTGCTGCAGCAACTGCCCGCCGACCGTTTGAAAGACGAAGAAGAACGCGCCGCCAGCTGGCAGCACATCACCGCGCTGGGCAGCACCCTGACCGCCGATGAACTGCTAAGCCTGGACAACGAAACCGTGCTCCATCGCCTCTACCACGAAGAGCAGGTGCGCCTGTTCGACGTACAGAAACTGCGCTTCCGTTGCAGCTGCTCCCGCGAACGTTCCGCCAATGCCCTGGTCAGTCTGGGGGTGGAGGATGCGCAAAACCTGGTCGTCGAACACGGTGGCAACATCGAGATCGATTGTCAGTTCTGCAATCAGCGCTACCTGTTCGATGCCGCCGATATCGCTCAATTATTCGCCGGAGCGGGCGTCGACACGCCGTCAGATACCCGTCACTAAAACGGTTCAGCGCAGGTAAATTCACTGGTTAGCGCCGGTATTACGCCGTTACGACGGGAGGGCCCTACTCTTTTTGGGCTTTTCTGGCATAATCCGGCCCACTTTTTCTCGCGGTAGTAGTGCACGACTTTCTACTACAAAACGTTTGGAGCACTCGGCCACTGGCCGATGGGGAACCTCATGACGCAAGCCAATAACGCCGTGTACACCGATCTGAGTGTTGATGATCTGGTTAAAGAAGCCCTGAATCGCGGTGAAGGCGAGCTTGCCGATACCGGCGCGCTGGTTGTTCGCACCGGTCACCGTACCGGCCGTTCGCCAGTCGACCGTTTCATCGTTGACGAGCCGACCACTCAGGCCGCTATCGCCTGGGGCCCGATCAACCGCAAGTTCCCGGCCGACAAGTTCGATGCCCTGTGGAACCGCGTCGAGGCGTTCAACAACGCGCAAGAGCATTTCGTTTCCCACGTGCATGTAGGCGCAGCGGCCGATCACTACCTGGCCGTTAAAATGACCACCCAGACTGCCTGGCAGAACCTGTTCGGTCGTTGCCTGTTCATCAACCCGGCCCAGTACAACCCGGCTGGCCGTGATGAGTGGCAGGTGCTCAACGTCGCCAACTTCGAATGCGTTCCTGAGCGTGACGGTACCAACTCCGATGGTTGCGTGATCATCAACTTCGCACAGAAGAAAGTGCTGATCGCCGGCATGCGTTACGCCGGTGAAATGAAAAAAGCCATGTTCTCCGTGCAGAACTTCCTGCTGCCGGCTTCCGACGTGCTGCCAATGCACTGCGCTGCCAACATCGGCGAAGCAGGCGACGTGACCCTGTTCTTCGGTCTGTCCGGCACCGGTAAAACCACCCTGTCCGCAGACGAAAGTCGCTACCTGATCGGTGACGACGAACACGGCTGGGGCGAAGGCGTTGTCTTCAACATCGAAGGCGGTTGCTATGCCAAGTGCATCGATTTGTCCGAGAAGAACGAGCCGGTCATCTGGAAAGCCATCAAGCACGGCGCAGTCCTGGAAAACGTCGTTATCGATGACGCCAAGCACGCCGACTACGCTGACGTCAGCCTGACCCAGAACAGCCGCGCAGCCTATCCGCTGGAGCACGTTGCCAAGCGTTCCGAGAAGAACCTCGGTGGCGAGCCGAACGCTGTGATCTTCCTGACCTGCGACCTGACCGGCGTGCTGCCGCCAGTGTCGATCCTCAGCGAAGAACAAGCGGCCTACCACTTCCTGTCCGGCTACACCGCTCTGGTGGGCTCGACCGAAATGGGTTCCGGCAGCGGCATCAAGTCGACCTTCTCCACCTGCTTCGGCGCACCGTTCTTCCCGCGTCCGGCTGGCGAATACGCAGAACTGCTGATCAAGCGCATCCGCGGTTTCGGCTCCAAGGTTTACCTGGTTAACACCGGCTGGACCGGTGGTGGCTACGGCGTTGGCAAGCGTTTCAATATCCCGACCACCCGTGGCGTGATTGCGGCGATCCAGAGCGGCGCGTTGATCGGTGCTGAAACCGAACACCTCGACACCATCAACCTCGACGTGCCGTTGGTTGTACCGGGCGTTGAGACTGGCCTGTTGAACCCACGTAACACCTGGGCTGACAAGGCTGCTTACGATGAAGCCGCTAATGCACTGGCTGGATTGTTTGTCGAGAACTTCAAGAAGTTTGAAGTGAGCGACGCGATCAAGGCTGCCGGGCCTAAGCTGTAAGTGTTGGTTTGATGTAATGAAAAAGCCGCCCTTTGGGGCGGCTTTTTTGTGGGCGTTTGGTTTTCACCAATGATCGTAAAACAAGCATTATTCCAGCTGAAAAACGCACTAAATAACCAGAATAATGGCACTTATGGGATTGGCTACATGCCTTCCAGTTTCTCCGTATCCCACCGTTGTGTCTTGATCGCTTGGTAGAGCATACCAATTGTCAGTGGGAGCTTGTCGCCACGACCCTTCGCGCGGCGCTTGAGGGACACGTCAAAGCCATCCGGCTGAAAGTAGCGATAGGCGTCGTAGTCCACCAAGTCGATTCCGAACTGTTCTTCCAGCGCTTCCATCAAATGCTTTGCATCGGCACCGTCGCAGCCAAGGTCGAAATTGATCGAGGTGGCGAGGCTGATGGTTTTGCGTTCGGGCAGACCGAGTTCTTCGTGCAGCAGCTGCATGGTGTGGTCGTCGGGGAAGTTGGGGGCGAGGTTCATGGTGCAGGTGTCTGGTTGGGCTTACGCGGATCTTATTGGGGGGCTGACTTTGGGGGAAGGGTGGATCTGCTTTTGCCTTCGACGAAGACATTGGAACGATCCCGGTTTTCCTTGGCTTGCGCTTTTAGCGCATCAATATGGAATTCGCCGGGACTGTCAGATATTTTGTGTGCGGGCCGTTAACGGCCTGCCGTTAGGCAGCCATGCTTTT
>NZ_MOBK01000169.1 GCF_003732265.1 Pseudomonas brassicacearum | reverse complement strand
TCGTTGACCATCAACACCCGCGGCGCCAGCGCCTGAACCTGATGGATGATCTGCGACAGCTGCTCTCCGACTTGCTGCACTTCTGACATGCCACGGCGCACTTCTTCGGAGAATTTATCCATGCCCATGACGCCAGCGGATACCGCCGACTGGATCTCGCGCACCATCTGCTCGATGTCGTAAGTCGCCACGGCGGTCTGGTCTGCAAGACGTCGCACTTCAGTGGCGACCACGGCAAAACCGCGCCCGTATTCACCGGCCTTCTCGGCCTCGATGGCGGCGGTCAGCGACAGCAGGT
>NZ_MOBK01000168.1 GCF_003732265.1 Pseudomonas brassicacearum | reverse complement strand
TCGCAGCATTCGTTGGCGTTTTGTGTTCGGGGTTCTTTTCCGATTTCTTGATCCGTCGCGGCTACACCGTCGGCTTCGCGCGCAAGTTGCCGATCATTGGCGGGCTGCTGATTTCCACCTCGATCATCGGCGCCAACTTCGTTGAATCGACGCCACTGGTGATTGCCTTCCTGGCGTTGGCGTTCTTCGGCAACGGTCTGGCCTCGATCACCTGGTCGCTGGTGTCGACGTTGGCGCCGGCGCGTTTGCTCGGGCTGACCGGCGGGGTGTTCAACTTCATCGGCAACCTGTCGGCGATTGCCACGCCGATCGTCATCGGCTTCCTCGCCAGCGGCGATTCGTTTGCGCCGGCGATCACCTATATCGCGGTGCTCGCCTTGATCGGTGCTTTGTCCTACGTGCTGCTGGTCGGCAAGGTCGAGCGTATCGAGTTGTAGTGGTCTGCGTCGGGCGACCATAATGCCGCCCGTTCCTTCGCTCAACGGTAAAAGGCTGGATATGCAGGAAGACGCTCCGGAAAAAACCAAGGACGCCGCGCCCACCGGCACGCAGACGCTATTGCGAGGCCTCGGCGTGGTGCAAGCGGTGGCCAGTGGCGCCCGCGATCTCAAGGAGATTGC
>NZ_MOBK01000167.1 GCF_003732265.1 Pseudomonas brassicacearum | reverse complement strand
CAGCGTATGCTCACCCAATAAAGGAGGCGCCCGGCGATATTCAACCGGTGTCTGCGACAGGCGAATCGGGCTAGCCACTTGGGGCACCATCCCAGCCAACGCATGCGGCAACTCTATCGCCAGGCCACGCGCTTTTACCTGCGGATCCTCAAACACCTGCGACAGATCGTTGATCGGCCCACAAGGGACACCCGCTTGCTCCAGTTCAGCGACCCATTCGCCAGTTGTCTTGAACACCGTCGCCTGACGAATCAGCGGAATCAACACCGCCCGATTGGCCACCCGCAGCTTATTAGTAGTAAAGCGCGGATCGTCCGCCCACTGCGGCTGCCCTGCCACTTCAGCAAACTTGCGGAACTGCCCGTCATTACCGACGGTAAGAATGAAATCACCATCAGCCGTAGGAAAGTCCTGATAAGGCACGATGTTCGGATGCGCATTGCCCAGGCGCTTCGGGGCATTGCCCGTCGTCAGGTAGTTCATCGCCTGGTTAGCCAGACACGCAACCTGCACATCCAGCAA
>NZ_MOBK01000166.1 GCF_003732265.1 Pseudomonas brassicacearum | reverse complement strand
AGGGCATGCTCGACCGCCTCGATGCCTGGCTGCTGGTGAACAAACCGGCCAACCTGGAAGTGACCCACGCCGGCACGCCGTTGATCTGGACCGGGGTGTTGCAGGAAATCACTCAGGGCCAGGTGCTGAGTTTTTCCCTGGCCTTGCTGGTCGTCACGCTGATGATGATGTACTGGCTGAAATCGGTACGCTTGGGAGTGCTGGGCATGTTGACCTTGCTGACTACCTCGGTGACGGTCTACGGCTTCATGTTCCTGTTCGGCATTGAGCTGAACATCGGCACGACGCTGGTGACGTTCCTGGTGGTCGGCGTGGTCGATTACGCGGTGCACCTGCTGTCGCGCATCAAGTTGCTGGTGCAGCAGGGTATCGAGATCGACGCGGCTATCTTGCAGGCGATGCACAGCGTCGGCCGCTCGACGGTGATCAACGTGGTGATCTTCTCCGTGGGCTTCATGGCGCTGCTGTTTTCCGACTTCAAGCCGATTGTCGATCTCGGCGCACTGGTGGCGATGGCGCTGTTTTCCAGCGGGGTCATGACCATTGTCCTGGT
>NZ_MOBK01000165.1:354-846 GCF_003732265.1 Pseudomonas brassicacearum | reverse complement strand
GAAGTACGAGATCCGCGTCCGCGACTTCACCGCGCCCGGCAACATCATTGCCGAGATCGCCCAGCTCAACCGCATTCGTCGGCAGAACCCGGCGCTTCACACGCACCTGGGCCTGAAGATCTATAACGCGTGGAACGACAACATTCTGTACTTCGGCAAACGCAGTTTTGACGGCAGCAATTTCATTCTGGTCGCGGTCAGCCTCGATCCGCATAACGTGCAGGAAGCGAATTTCGAACTGCCGCTGTGGGAAATGGGCCTGCCCGACGACGCGACGACCCACGGCGAAGACTTGATGAACGGGCATCGCTGGGACTGGCATGGCAAATACCAGTTCATGCGCCTGGACCCGGCGTATCAGCCGTTTGGCATCTGGCGAATTACTGCCTGAACACAGATCCATTGTAGGAGTGAGCCTGCTCGCGATAGCAATCTTGCAGGCGACAACTCTGCCGAATATGAAACCGCGATCGCGAGCAGGCTCACTCCTAC
>NZ_MOBK01000165.1:0-274 GCF_003732265.1 Pseudomonas brassicacearum | reverse complement strand
AAATCGTTTTTCGACTCCAACAACGACGGGATCGGCGACTTTCCTGGCCTGATCGCCAAACTCGATTACATCGCTGACCTCGGCGTCAACCCTATCTGGCTGTTGCCGTTCTATCCCTCGCCACGTCGCGACGACGGCTACGACATCGCCGAATACCGCGGGGTGCACAGCGATTACGGGACCATGGCCGACGCCAAGCGCTTTATCGCCGAGGCGCACAAGCGCGGCTTGCGGGTGATTACCGAGCTGGTCATCAACCACACCTCCGACCAGC
>NZ_MOBK01000164.1 GCF_003732265.1 Pseudomonas brassicacearum | reverse complement strand
CTTTCTCGACGCCATCGACCACTTGCTTGGTGTAAGTGGTGATCGGACGCTGTTCGATGAAGATCACCGCCATGCTGCGACCAACGTTCGAACGAGTAGCGCGGCTCATCAGCTCACCACCATGACCATCCAGACGGATGTTCACTTCAGGCGTGCCGTGCTCGCCGAAACCGGCCTTGGCGTCGGTAACCTGGTCACCGGTGATGATCAGACCACGCTCGATCTGTGCTGGCGGACGATTGCCTTCACGGAACTCGAAGGTTTCGGAAGTGGCTTTCGAAGCACCCGGCTCAGCAGCCAGACGGAATTCAAGGTTGGCCGTCTTGCCGAGAATACGCTTGGCTTCGGCAGTGTCCTGCACGCCCGGCAGCTCAACCACAATGCGGTTGGCGCCCTGACGCTGAACGATCGGTTCGGCAACACCCAGCTCGTTGACG
>NZ_MOBK01000163.1 GCF_003732265.1 Pseudomonas brassicacearum | reverse complement strand
TCACCGAATCACTGACGTCGAACTCAGCGTTGAACGTGCCGAAGGTGTCCTCGGTTTTTGCCTGCGTCCACGGTTGCGCGTAGTTGCGATGCACCTTGTTCGCGCTCGGAACCTTGGCATTGGCGGCGACTTGCACGCGCTCTTGCGGCGCATCGGTGTCGCGTTCGGTGTGGCCGATATCGGTCGAAAGCCGTAGTCGCTCACCGCGAAAATCCAGGCCGAGTACGGCCATGTCACGGTCGACACTTTGATCATCCCATTCGGTATCACCGGACTGTTTGACGCCGTTGAAGCGCAGGCCGAACTGATTGTCCTCACCGAACCGCCGGCCGACATCCACGGCACCACCGACCTGATTGTTCGACGCGTAGTTGGCCGTCAGCGAGGTGATCGGTTTGTCGGTGGCACGCTTAGGTACCACGTTGATCCCCCCGCCGACACTGCCCCGCGGCGAGATCCCGTTAATGAGCTGGCTCGGGCCTTTAATGATATCCACACGATCGGCCATTTCCATGTCAATGGTGTACGTCGGCAGTACGCCATAGAGCCCGTTGTACGCCACGTCGCTGTTGAACAGACTGAAAC
>NZ_MOBK01000162.1 GCF_003732265.1 Pseudomonas brassicacearum | reverse complement strand
GGTGTTGCCCTCGAGCTTGTAGTCGACTTTCGAGTGGTAAGTCAGACCCAGGCGAGTGGTGTCAGTGGCTTGTACCAGCACGCCGATGTTGTAGCCCAGCGCGGTGTCGTCACCCTTGATCTTGACCTTGCCATCCGGCGCGGCCTGAGTGATCGACAGGTTGGATTCCAGCGTACCGTCGATGCGGTTGATGGTCGGACCAAAACCGATCGACACCTTGTCGTTGAAAGCGTAGCTGACGGTTGGCTGGAAAGTGATGACCTGAACTTCAGACTTGCTGCCGAAATAACGGCCGGCAAAGTTGTTTTCGTAGTCGGTAATCAGGCCGAACGGCACGTAAACGCCGAGACCGAATGCCCAATGATCATCGATCGGTTTGACGTAGAAGCCCATAGGTACGGAGGTGAAGGGCACCATGTCGCCTTTGTTGCTGCCGCCGTTAGGGCTGGAGCTGGCGTCGCTGATATCGGTTTTTGCATCGAGGAATGCAACACCGCCAGTTACTTGTTCGCGCTTGAGGCGGGACATGCCGGCAGGGTTGCCATAAACAGTGCTTGCATCGTCGGCAGAAGAAGATCGCCCAGCGTAACCGGTGCCCATCCCGCTGATACTGTGTTCGTTGATGGCAAAGCCAGCTGCGAAGATCTGGGTGGATGCCATGGTAACGGCGAGGCTAAGGGTGGTTTTGAGCAT
>NZ_MOBK01000161.1 GCF_003732265.1 Pseudomonas brassicacearum | reverse complement strand
GCCCTCACCCCAGCCCTCTCCCCGAGGGAGAGGGGGCCGATCGAGGTGTCTGGCGCTATACGTCGACCTGTTAAATCGAGTCGATTATGGATTCAGTGATGCAGGGGCAGGTCGGCGTAACTCCGAAGCATCCCCCGATCGGTCCCCTCTCCCTCTGGGAGAGGGTTAGGGTGAGGGGCTTTTAATTCCACCGTGGATGATGCGAACCCAGTTCTGTGGCCGGCAACGCCCACTGAATCGGTGTGCCGCTGATCTTCACCGGCACCTGCAAGCGATGCGCCGGGCCCCCCGGGGTTTGCTCCACCGACACCACCTGATCCTGTTCATCCTCGGCACGTAGCTCTTCGGTTGTCCCCGGCGCAGACTCGATCAACAACTTCGCCGTCCGCGCCAGCGACAATCGCGCCGAGCCCGCTCGGCCATTCGCCAACCGCTCCGTCAGCAATCTGATCGCACTCGCCGCCATCAAATACCCCGTCGCATGATCCAGCGCCTGCACCGGCAACGGCGTCGGTTTAACGGCCTGTTTCCAGCG
>NZ_MOBK01000160.1 GCF_003732265.1 Pseudomonas brassicacearum | reverse complement strand
AGCGCAGGGCGATACCTGGGCTGATGACTATGCGTCGCTGCGCAATCTGATCTATCAGCTCAATTCGCTGCACACCGTGACCACCATGATCGAATCCTTCAACCCGGATTTCGTCGTGTTCGTGCGCCCCGACAATTTCTTTCACAACGCATTGCTACGCTATGTCTTCGCTCATCCTGAGGTGCGCAAGAACAACGCTTATATTCCGGACTGGCAGTGGTGGGGCGGCTTGAACGACCGGTTTGCGATTTGCGGGCGCGATACATACGTCGCGTACGGCAAGCGGATCGAGCGCATTTTCGATTTCTGCAAGGCGACAGGCCGAAAGCTGCATTCCGAGCGCTTGCTCAAATATGCCCTGCAGCAGGTCGATGCCAAAATCTGCACGCTGCCGACCCAAGCATCACGGGTGCGCATTACCGGTGCCTTTGCCGAAGAATCGTTTTCGCCCAAGCGCGGCATGGGCAAGCGCGAAAACCGCTACTTCCATTTCTTCGCCGGGTTGCGCACCTGGTGGGATCGCCGGCGCTAAACCGCTATTTGGCGGTTTTTTTACCCAGCCCGACTAATCGCAGCGCCTTGATACTCAGCTGCTTGAGACCCTGACGCGGGGCTTTCGCCGGTTGCAGGCCCTGTTGCACCAACCAGTCCTTCCAGCGTATCC
>NZ_MOBK01000018.1 GCF_003732265.1 Pseudomonas brassicacearum | reverse complement strand
GTTGTTAAAGAGCGGTTGGTTAAGATCTTTCGTCTCAACCGAGGCGCGCATTCTACAGCAGCCCCTGTTGCTGTCAAGCGGTTATTTTCAGAAGTTTTCAAAGTTTCGCTTGGAAATCTTTAACAACTTCAACCACTTGCGCTTCCGATCACTCGGTAGCGGGAGGCGAATTCTACAGCGTTCCAACATTACGTCAAGCCTCTTTTTGAACTTTCTTACCCACTCCGAACACCTGTACTTAAGAGACCCTTTTCAGGCCACTCCCAACCCGCATTGGCCGGGTAAACCAGCGACGCGCCTACTCAGTCGTCCAGTCAAGATCGTCGTCCCACTCCTCATCGTCCTCAAAGTCCTCCTCATCAACCTCCTCCGCTTCCGGTTGGTTAAGGAGAAAATCCTTGCGACTCTCAGTAATTGCCCGCCTTAGTTCCTCCCCCTTCACGGGGCAGTTGAGCATTTGGGCGATGCGATCGATTTTTTTCGCCACGGCTTCCTCCAACGCATCGGCTATGGCCCGATAGTGCGCGCTTTCGGGCACGGATGCCAAATGGCTGACCGTCTTGCGACTCAGTTTCTCCGCAATTCCTTGAGTCGGGCCTCGACGTTTTCGCCAGGAAAGCGTTTGTGCAATGCCTTTATTAATGTATCTGCCGCCTGTGCCTGACCGGCATTCTGCAGGCGCACCACCTCACGCAGTTGCTCATCCAGCGTTATTGCCGGCGCCGCTGCACGCTTGGCTACTTTCGCCTCTTCAGCCCTCTCGGCATTAATCGACTCGCTCTGCGCGGGCGCAGCAACATCAGCCATCGGCGCTGCCGGGGCAGCCAGAGATCGCGCAGCCTCTTTTTTGACGACCGGGGCGGATGCCTTGGGCGCCGGGACGAAGTCATAGCTCGGCGCTTGCTCCGGCGGACCCTGCACCAACGACAACATCAACGCGACACCCACAAGGCTCGCAAACGCAACCTGCCAGCGAGGCTTCTGGCAAACCTGAACCCAACGCTGCCAGAAGTTCAGCTTCGGCGCCGGTGTTTCCCGATGGGCCATTGCAAGGATCAATGAATCCAGATGAGCTGGCGGTTCACCCATCGCGTGCTCACGAACGTGCTTCACCACATCATCTTCAGGTGTAGGACGGGCGTCAGTCATGTCAGTACCTCCTCGGCCAGCAGCCGACGCAGTTTTTGCTGGGCGTAACGCAATCGGCTTTTGACGGTTTCCAGCGGTGTTCCAGTGAGCGTGGCGATCTGCGCCAGGTCGAGATCGCCATGGGCGCGCAGAAGGAAGACTTCACGCTGATCAGCGGGAAGGTCTTGCAGCGCCGTTTCCAGACGCTGACTGTCGCGACTCAGGCTCAGCAATTGCTCCGGATCGGTCGTCTCATCAATCACCGCATGAGCCTGTTCGTCATAGCTGTCCTGCAAGGGATTGTGGACTCCATGCTTGCGCCAGTGATCGATCAGTCGATTACGGGCGATCTGGTAAAGCCACGTACGAAAGTTCGCCCGACCTTGTGGCTGACTGGTGCTGCGAATCAGGCTCAGCCAAGTGTCCTGGTAAACCTCTTCGGCCAGCTCGGGTTTACCGCTGAGGCCAAGCAGGAATCGATAGAGGCCCAGACGATGGCGGGCGTACAAGATCTCGAACGCCGACCCGTCACCTGCTCGATAACGGGCCAGCAGCGCTTCGTCGCCCGGTTCAGGAGCTGACATGTCAGTTGTAGCCTCCTTTAATAAGCGGCTGACTGTTCGATGCCGTCGTGGTGCGCAGGCTTTGCGCCAACTCAACCAACTGCACGAACTCGGCACGCAGCCCGAAGCGATCCTCACCCCGCGCACCGCGAGCCAGCGCTTGCGTGTCCTTCAAACTGAAATCACCGGTGTACCGCCCATCTTTAAGCTGCTGGGAAAACGCGGCGACGGCCGCCGCAAACCTCAGGTCATCGCTGGCTTTGCTGGCCTGACTGTCAGTGATCGGACGCTCGATCAAGCGACTATTCCCACCTTCGGGCAGCTGATACCTCACTCGCAGCATCGCCAGTTCTCCGGTATTCCCCGAAACAACCGACTCAGGCTGGCCATAGCGCAACGGCTCCAGCCATCCCTTCTCACCCTTGGGCACAATTTCATACAGCGCCGTGACCGTGTGCCCCGCACCGATCTCGCCCGCATCGACCTTGTCATTGCTGAAATCCTCGCGCTTCAGCGCCCGATTCTCATACCCCAACAGTCGATATTCGCTGACTTGAGCCGGATTGAACTCCACTTGCAGCTTGACGTTCTTCGCCACGACCGCGAGGGTTGAGCCGAGCTGATCCACCAGCACCTTGCGCGCTTCACGCAGGTTGTCGATGTAGGCGTAGTTACCGTCGCCGGCGTCGGCCAGTTGCTCCATCAGGTGTTCATTGTAGTTATCCACACCAAAACCCAGGGTCGTCAGGGAAACGCCGGTCTTGCGTTTATCCACAGCCATTTGTTTGAGGCTATCGAAATTGCTGATGCCGACATTGAAGTCACCGTCGGTGGCCAGCAGGATGCGATTGATCCCCTTGGGAATAAACGCCTGCTGCGCCATTTGATAGGCCAGTTCGATACCTGACGCACCAGCGGTCGAACCTCCGGCAGTCAATTGATCGATAGCTGTACGAATTTTCGCCTTTTCGCGTCCGGAAGTGGGCTCGAGTACCACACGCGAATCGCCAGCGTAGACCACCAACGAAACACGATCCTGTTCGCGCAATTGATCAACCAGTAATTTCAGGGTGCTTTTGACCAGCGGCAGACCTTCGCGGCGGTCCATTGAACCGGACACGTCTACCAGAAACACCAGGTTCGCCGGGGCCAGTTCCGCTACCGCGCGGTCAGAGGCCTTGATGCCGATGCGCAGCAGGCGCGTATGCGGGTTCCAGGGTGACGGTGCCAGTTCAGTGGTCACCCCGAATGGCGAGCCGTCGGTGGGTAACGCATAGTCGTAGGGAAAGTAATTGACCATCTCCTCCAGCCGTACCGCACCGTCGGGAGGCAAGCGCCCCTGATTCAGCAACCGTCGGACGTTGGCGTAAGCGCCAGTATCCACATCGGCGCTAAAGGTCGAGACCGGCGCCTCGGTCACGCTGTGGATGGGGTTGTCCGCCAGCGCCTGGTATTGCTCTCGCTGTTCATCCCGATACCCCGGCGGCAACGACTCAGGCGCAAAACTTGCGACCGGTGCCGGACGAACGCTGCGCTTGGCCATCGACGTATCCGCCATGACCGCCTCGCTGCGCACCATCCCAGCCGTCTTCATCTCGCTTTGAGCCGGTGGCGACACTTGCGCAGAATCGGGTGTGGAGGAAACGCCGCAACCGGCGATGGCCAGCAGCAACCCGGTGGTGAAACCCTGGGCGGCCGGGCGTAGGAAATGCAGAGGGAGGGACATGGGGGCTGACCTCAGGAGGAAAATGATCCATTCATCCTCTGAGACGAGCCCCCGATCAGCTTCGGGTTAAACCGGCTGAAAATTAAACTCAGCGGTGGTAACGGCGCACCACGCTGCTGTTCCTGAGCACATGACCTTTGATTTTTTCCAGCAGTTGCGCGCGCGTCAGGCCGGCAGGCAAGGCGTCTGGAGCGAGGTCCAGCGCATACAACTGAATAATGTAGTGGTGGGCACTGTCGCCAGTCGGCGGGCAGGGTCCCATATAACCGGTGGTGCCTTTGCTGTTGGTGCCGCCGACACCTTCAAGCGCTGATTTTGCCCCGACGCCGGCAGGAATCTGGTGGGTGGTGGCCTTGATGCCGTAATGCACCCAATGATCGACGCCCTGACCCTTCTGGCCGTCCGGGTCGTGCATGACGATGGCATAACTCAATGTCCCCGCCGGCCCGGTGTTCCAGTTCAGCGCAGGAGATGCATTGTGTCCGCCACAACCCGGTGCATCGCTGGCAGCCGCCGAGGTAAACAGCCGGTCATCGGTGACACCCGGGATGTTCAGGGTGAATCGCTCCTGGGCCTGCGCCGGAAATTGCACGCAAAGGGCGACTGCAATGGCCGCCAGCCAAGGGTTCAGAGAGGTCAATCGGGTCATTCCGGAGCACCTTGTGCGGATAGGGCCGTCGTCGGCTTGCGAACTATAGCTGGACCGTTCGTGCGGTGGCAGTGGGAATTGGCTGAACCTCGCGTAAAGCGCCAAACTCTTAAGTGAAACGTTTGTCTGGAGAGCCATCATGGCACTGCACCGCGTTGCGCGTTTCGCCGATGTGTCCGAGAGCCGGGGCCTTGAAGTCCGGATTGCGGACACCAAAATCGTTTTGTTGCGAGTGGGCGATCAATTGCGCGCCTATCAGGGCGAATGCCCGCATGCCGGGGCACCACTGGCGGAAGGCGCGCTGTGCCACGGACGCTTGATCTGCCCATGGCACAAAGCGGCGTATCGGATTGAGGACGGGGCATTGTGCGAACCGCCGGCCCTGGACAGTCTCAAGCGCTATCCGCTGGAAGTACGCGATGACGAGATCTGGGTCGACGACCAGCCATTAGTCGATGCGCATACGCCGCCGGCGGATGACGAACGGACATTTGTCATCGTCGGTGCCGGGGCGGCCGGTACGGCGTGTGCGGCGGCTCTGCGCGAAAAGGGCTTCGGCGGCCAGGTGCTGCTGATCGACCGCGAAGTCGACGCAGGATACGACCGCACCGTCCTGAGCAAGTTTGTTATCGCCGGGGAGATGCCACCGGAAGAAGTCCCGCCGTTAAGGGATGACGCGTTTTATTCCGAACAACGCATCGAACGCATCAACGGTGAAGTCGCCAGCCTGGACGCGTCGAGCAAAACCCTGCAGCTGACTGATGGGCGATCGCTGAATTATGACGCCGCGTTGCTTGCCACCGGCGGCAAGCCCAATCCACTCACGCTGCCTGGCGCCGATTTGCCGCAAGTGTTCGTGTTGCGCTCAAAAGATCAGGCGCGGGAGATTCTGCAGGCGGCAAAACCCGGCCAGCGAGCGGTGATCATTGGCGACAGTTTCATTGCCCTCGAGTCTGCTTCAGCCCTGCGTGAATACGGTTTGGAAGTGACGGTCCTGGCCCGGCATGCCATCCCCTTCGCCGCGCAATTTGGCGAAACCGTCGGCAAAGCGATTCGCGCCCTCCATGAGGCCAATGGCGTGGTGTTTCACACCGAAGGCGAAGCCTCCTATATAGAAGGCGCGGAAAACGTCGAAGCGGTGTGCCTGGACAATGGTCAACGCTTGCCGGCGGATCTGGTGCTGGCCGGCATCGGCGTCACCCCCGCCACCGATGCGTTTACCGATCTGCCCAAGGAAAAAGACCGCTCTCTGAAGGTCGACGGTGCCATGCGCGTCATCGACGGGGTGTGGGCGGTCGGCGATATCGCGACCTTCCCGCTCAACGGCCAGCCTCAGCGCATCGAGCATTGGCGCCTGGCTCAGCAACAGGCGCGGATCGCCGCCGCGAATATGCTGGGCGCCGACGAGCATTACCTCGACGTACCGTATTTCTGGACCTGGCACTTCGGCAAAAACTACGACTATCTCGGCCACGCCGAAGCCTGGGACGAAGTCGAGTTCAAGGGTGATCCCTTCCATCCACCCTTTATAGGCCTGTTCGGCAAAAACGGCGTAGTGGCGGCTGCGGTTGCCTGCGACGAAGAACGGGCCATGGCGCTGCTCGCCGAACGCATGAAGCAGCCGCTGTCAGTGGATGAAGCGTGGCAACTGATTCGGGACCTTGGTTAGCAGGACAGCAAAACGCCCGACCTCTGCGTGCAGCAGAAGCCGGGCGTTGTTTTGAACGACAGGTTTTATTCCTGGATTTCAGCCCCACCACCGATTTTGCTCATCACGAAGCCGACAAACTCTTCAACGGTCATTTTCTGGCCATTGAATTCCACTTGATTGTTGGCGTAGTGAAATTTGCTGACGATGTTATTGCCGTCCAGTTTGGCGAACTGCGTACCGACCGCCATGCTGCCGAACATGTTGGCCGTGGCGGTCGCCTGGTCGGCGATGAGCTTGGCGTCGGTCTGACCATCAAGTTGGCTTTGCACGGTGAACACGTCAACGAGCATTGGCTTGGACACTTTTACATTGATATCCAGCAGTGCAATCAACTGTTGGGTCAGTTGATCGGGCGGCAGGTCCATAGTCGGTGGCTTGGTCAGGTCGAGCACCAGGTTGGCGCGGCTTTCGCCATTGGTGGTGTTGAACGACAGGTTTTCCAGCGCCACTTGCGGGCCGGCAGCCAGCAGTTTTTCGAGGCCGGTTTTGACCTGCGCCTCTTCGGCCGGGGTCAGGACCAGTTCTGGAGACGGCTGACCAGCCGCGGCGGCTTCGGCGGCGGCTTTCTCATAAGGCTGCAGTTTGGTCTGGTAGACCTGCATCAGCGACATGGTCGCCGGGATGTCGAGGTTCTTCAGGCTCATGGCCATTTGCGCGGAACCGACCGCCTTGCCGTTCACCGACACTTCACCCACTTTGTAATCGGCACGCCCCGAAGCGCTGGTGCCCGATTCCTCGGTCTGGTTTTTCATTTCAAATTTCTTCAGGCCCAGTACCGATTGCTTGGGGCCGAAGGTGGATTTGCTGTCGGTCAGCTCGAGGGTGTTCTCGCCGGTGTAGAAACCGTAAGTGCTTTTAACCAGGTTACTGGCCATGGTCAGGCCATTGAGCTCGACCTTCACCGGGGTTTGATCTTCGGCCACGGTGGTCAGCGTCAGGCTGTCCATGTAGCCGCTGGCCTTGACCTTCTGAGCCTGGGCGCTGGCGGCGACTTCGAGGTTCAAGCCGGAGAATTTCAGGTTGGACTTGTCATCCAGCGCGACGTCCAGTGGCAAGAATTCGAGGGTGCCGTTGGTGGCGTTGTCGTAACCGATGTTGACCACGCCGGTGAGCGGGGATTTTTCTTTGGCGGCGGCAAACCATTTCTCGGTGAGCGGGGTGCGTTCCAGTTCGTAGTGACTGGTAGCCATGACCGGCAACCATTTCAACGAGACCAGACGCGAGAACGGCAGCGGGCCGTGTTCGATGTGGTCGACAAAGAGCAATTCAACCGGGGCTTCACCGAACATCTCGCCTTCGCCCTTTAGGCGGTAGTGCGCGGTGCTGCTGAACACATGACGCTCAAGCGACACCAGTTCCAGCGAGGCCGTGCCATTGGAACCGACCAGCGCAGCCTTCAGCTCTTTGTTGGCGTCGGCGATCGAAGTGTTCAATACGCCTTCGATTTTGGTCCCGGTGTACCAGGCACCACCCGCGCTGATTGCACCGATGGCTACGACGATTCCAAGAAGCACGCCTGCTGATTTATTCATGAATGACCCAGTCAATGTCCGTTGTTTGAAGGTGTCGTCGTCTTCCCTGAACCCTTGAGGGGTTGCGGCTCGACTCCGCTAAAAGTGGGGTGGAGATTAGCACTAGGCGCATCGGGCGGCCCAATGTTTAAAGGTTAAAGAATGTCTAGAAACACTGTTGCCTATGGACACTTCACAGGAGGCGAGAGTTTCAGAGTTTACCGGGCCCTCTTCGCGAGCAAGCCCGCTCCCACATTAGATCTTCAGTGGACACAAAATCTGTGAACAAAGAGATCAAATGTGGGAGCGGGCTTGCTCGCGAAGGCTTCAGTTCCGCCAATACACATTCAGGAATACTGCACTTCCATCTCATCCAGCTGATGATCAAAGCTCTTGAGCCGCGCCGTCCACGTATACACCAGCACCTCGAAGTCCCGGTTGATCACCGCCCCGCCGGTCACCTCCGAGCGTGGATCACAGACGTCCAGCTGATAGCGTTCCCGCGCCATCTTGGTGGCAACGTCCGACAGCTCGCGGGCATTGCTGAGCCAGTGCCAGCCATCCTCGGACACCTGTTTATCCAACGCCAGGCATTGCTTCCTCAAGGTTTCGAGGCTTTTTTCCAGCGGTGTGCCGGTGAGCTCGCCCATGACTTCCTGGAACGTGCGCCCCGGTTGCCAGTAGCTGCCCCAGAAATATTGGTCAAACACCGTTTCGACACGACGCAGCGCTACCTTGGTGTCCCAGATCAGCACCAGGGTCTTGCCTTGTTCGAATTGTCTTTTTTTGATGCGCTGACCCTGGACGGAAGCCCAGGCCACCACCACGATCGCCATCACGGCGATGAGCGCGGTAGCGCTGTCGAGAAACACCAGCGCCTTGTCGATCTGGTGGGCCAGCATGATGCCGTAGAAATAGGTGGCCGACAGCAAAACCAATGCTGCAATAGCGCACCAGAAGCCAGGAGCATAAGGGTTTTTCATTATTTTTAATCCCCATGACCAACGCGAGCTTGATCGATGAAGTCGACTCGCGACTCCATCAATTCAAAGCATAGCAACGGCCTCAGGGTTTGCTGGTGTTCGTGCCTTGCGTTCGTCCGCTTTCCCAGCCGCCGCCCAAGGCGAGGAACAAATCGATCTGGCTGGCGGCAACCTGGGTGTTGGCAGCGGCCAGTTGCGCTGTGACATCCGTGTAGGTGCGGGTCGCTTGCAGGTCCGCCAGGAATGATTCGCGCCCGGCCTGGAAGAAACGATGCGTCTGGTCCGCTGCCAGTCTTGCCGATTGCTCGGCGTCTGCCAGGGCGTCACGACGTTGCAACAACGCGGCGTACTGGGCCAGGCTGGTCTGGGTTTCGCGAATGGCGTTGAGCACCACCCCATCGAAATGCGCCAGCGTCGCCTGGGTCACCGCTTCGGCTTCGCGGATGCGTGCCCGGGCGCCGTTGGTCGGCACGTTCCAGGTCAGCGACGGACCGAAGCCCCAACGGTTGGTGGACGGGTCGCCGAGATCGTCGAGGATACCGACGGTGCCGATGGTCGCGCCGATGCTGATGTTCGGGTACAGCTCACCCGTGGCGACGCCAATCCCGGCCGTCGCAGTCGCCAGCCGGCGCTCGGCCTGCCGCACATCGGGACGACGCTTGAGCAATGCGGCGCCATCGCCCACCGGAATCAATTGGGCGATTTTCGGCAGCTCGTCGCAGGTGGCGGTGCCGGCCGGCAGTTGATCCACTGGCTTGGCCAGCAACATCGACAGGCGATACAGCCCGGCCTGACGCGAGGCCTCATAGCGCGGCATGTCGGCGCGCAGGGATTTGAACTGGGTTTGCGAACGGGTGACCTGGGTTTCGTCGCCACGGCCGGCATCGCGCAGACGCTGGATCAGCGTGGTGCTCTGGGCCTGCAGGTCGAGGGAGTGCTGGGCAATCTCCCGCTCCTCATTGGCCGCGCACACTTGGGTGTAGGCTCGGACCACGTCGGCCACCACGGTGATGCGAGCCGTATCGGCAGCTGCCTGCGTCGCATCGGCGTTGGCCTTGGCCGCCTCGATGCCGCGCTGCAACGTGCCGAACAGATCGAACTGGTACGACGCGCTGATGCCGATATCGCCGACGTTGGCCACCGGCACTTTTTCCGGAAGCAGGAACGCTTGGCCAGACTCCTGCAATCGCTGGGCGCCCATCTTCACACCGCCGCTCCAGCCACCCGCCGCTTCTGCCTCATCGACCTGAGCGCGGGACCGAGACAGGCTGGCCGCCGCAACGCGCAAGTCGGTATTGGACGCCATGGCCTGTTGCACTAACTGGTCGAGTCTCGGGTCCTTGTACAGGCGCCACCAATCGGCCGGCACCGGTGCGGACACCACCGTTTTGCCGTCGACCGCCAGATCGCCCTGCAAATCGGGTCGATGAACAGCCGCTTCGTCGGGCAAATGGTAATCCGGGCCAACTACCTGACAGGCCGACAGCAGCAAACCTAATCCGGCAACCGCCAAACCCGACGCCTTGCTCATTTCGCCGGCTCCTGCGGTTGATCGTCGAGGATCGACACAGTCGCGGTCCGCCCGGCGATCATGCGGAAGTCCGCCGGCACATCGTCAAAGACGATCCGCACCGGAATCCGCTGTGCCAGGCGCACCCAGCTGAATGCCGGGTTGACGTTCGGCAGCAGGTTGTTGCCGATGGTGCGGTCGCGGTCTTCGATGCCGGCGACGATGCTTTCCACATGTCCACGCAGCCGCGCGCGGTCGCCGATCACGCGGATGTCGACGCTTTGGCCGACATGAATGCCGTTCAGTTTGGTTTCTTCGAAATAACCGTCGATGTGGAATGAATTACTGTCGACCACCGACAACACCGGCCGCCCGGCTGTCACGAATTCCTGCGCACGCGGTGCACGGTCGTTGACGTAGCCGTCGACCGGGCTGCGGATGGTCGAGCGGTCGAGGTTCAATTGAGCGCTGTCCACCGCCACTTGCGCTTCCATCAACGCCACTTCGGCGCGAGCGACCCGGGACTGACTTTCTTCCAGCTGCTCGCCCGGCACCAGATTGCCCAGGCCACGGTTACGCTTGGCTTCGCGTTGAGCCTGAGCCAGGGTTTCCTGACGGTCGGCGACCGCCGCTTTGGCCTGGCGCAGGGCCAGTTTGAAACGGTCCTGATCGATGCTGAACAACACCTGGCCGCGTTTCACCAATTGGTTGTCGCGCACATCCACTTGCTGAATCAGCCCGGACACGTCCGGAGCGATTTGCACGATGTCGGCACGGATATGCCCGTCGCGAGTCCACGGCGCAAACATGTAGTACATCACCATGCGCCAGACCACGACGACGGCGAAGGTCACGATCAACAGGGTCAGGACCACGCGACCCAGGGTCAAAAAAGGTTTTTTCATGTCATCAGGTATCGACTGAGTGAGTCCACGGCGCCGAGCAGCAAAGCGTAGAGAGCCACGTTGAACAATGCCCGGTGCCAGACCAGACGGTAAAAGTGCAAGCGCATCAACAACCCGTGCACCAACAGGAACAACACATACGTAATGCCCATCAATACCAGCAGCGTGGGCAGAAACACCCCGCTGATGTCCACATCACCGATCATAAAGGCGCTCCATCGATGCCATGGGGCAGCGGTTCTTCGAGTTCGCCCGAGCTTACGAATTCCACGCCTGGCAACAACGCCAGGCGCAGGCCGCTCAGGGCATGCAACAAATTCAGACGGGCATCCTCATCACAATTCGTGTCCAGTGCCCGGCGGGCGCGGTCGAGGGTCATCAGCAACGGGGCGGGGGCCGGCAGACGCTCATCCGCCTTCAGACAGGCCTTGAAATACTCACCGACTTCCGCCACCACCTGATGCAGCAGCGCTCGCGGTACACCGTCCACTCGCGGCGTGTAAGCCAGCAGATCGAGCACGTTCAACGCCACACGCACCTCACGCAACGCGATGCCGGTGTCCTGGCCGGTCATGGCCAGACGCGGCAAGTGCTGCATCAGACGATCGAGCACGTGTACGCCCAATTGCCGGTGTTCGGCCAGATTTGCCGGTTTGCTGAGATTGACGATGTCGCGCCAACTGAAGCGGGTCAGCCGCTTGGCCGCCAGTTCCGCACCGAACGGCCGGGCGATCAGGGTCCAGATGAAGGCAAACAACAACCCGATGGGGCCGGCCAGGTTGGAATTCGCGAAGCTGAGGAAATCCGCGTCATAGGCGCCTTGAATGCTGATAAAGGACGAGGTGTTGACCAGGGTCAGGAGCATGCCCAGGTAAAACTGCGGCTTGACCGTCAGGGTGCCGATGCAGATAAACGGCACGGCAAACGCCAGCACCAGCATCGGAAAATCATGCAGGTTGGGCAGGACCAGGAACAGATACAGGCTGGCGAGCACCACGGACATTGCGGTCCAGAAAAAGAACCTGAAAATCTGCGGTGCCGGGTCATCCATCGAGGCGAAAAAACTGCACGACACGGCGGCCAGAATCACCGCCGAGCCTCCATCGGTCCAGCCGAGCAGAATCCACAGCACCGAGGCGACGATGATCGCGGTGACCGTCGAGGCCGCCGAGTAGAGCATCAGCCCACGGTCGAGAAACGGTGACAGGCGACCCAGGCGCCAGTGGCGATACACCGCGCGCCAGCTGTCCGGGCTTTCGCACTGGATGGCGTATTGCAGGCTGCGGCAGTCTTGCCACACATCGATCCACTCGCCGAGGCGATACAACGCGTTTGAGAACAGCAGCTGTTTGCGATCGTTCAGGGCTTCGGCGGACGGTTGCAGGGCATCAAGCTGATCTTTCAGCGCCTGCCAGCGAGCGAGGTCGGCGTCTTTGTGATTGAGCCATTCGGTGGTGGCGGCCAGTATCGGTGCGAATTTTTCCACTAGCTCGGGCGTGCGCCGCTCAAGGGCATACAGCGCATCGTCGAGGGCGTCGATCACCGGCAACAGGTGAATCATCCGCCCGCGCAGTTCCTTGGTGTTGCGCACGGTTTGCCGGTGCGCGCCCTCGTGCGGCAATTGGCCGATCATCAATTCCAGGGTGTTGAAGGTCGTGACCATGGCCGAGCGCAGCGCGCTGACTTCATTCGGCTCAACCTGACGACTGAGAAAACGCAGGCTGTACGTCGAAGCATCGGTAAACCATTTGCTCACCGCATCGTTGAACACCGGCGCCAGCCGCCGTGGCCAGAACATGGCGCCGACCACCGCTGCCACGGCAATGCCGAGGAAAATTTCTTCCGTCCGCGCTTCCGCCACGTCCCAGACGCCCAAGGGGTTGTTCACCACCGGCAGGGCGATCAGCGGCAAGGTGTAACCCGCGAGCATCAAGGCGTAGTTGTTGGCGGTGCGCAGGTGCAAGGACAGAAACAGCAACGTCCCGGTCCACAGCGCGATGACCACCACCAATACGTAGGGACTCTGGACAAACATGGGCACAAAAAGCACCGCTGCCGCCGCGCCAAAAAAGGTACCGATGGCACGGTAGAGCGCCTTGGAACTGGTAGGGCCGACAAAGGGGCTGGACACGATGTAGACCGTGGCCATCGCCCAATACGGACGCGGCATCTGCATGAGCAGGGCGATGTACAACGCAATCATCGAGGCGGCAAAAGTACGCACCCCGTAGAACCAGTCTCGCGCGGCGGGCATACCGCTGAAAAATCCGCTCAAGGGTTGACCACCGACGGCGCATTCGCCGCTTCAAAGGCTTTCAGTACCCGAAGCGTAGCTTCCAGATCGCTTTGGTCGATGCCTTCAAGCACTTCATGGCGCAGGCGCACCAGCTCGATTTCGACCGCCTGCACCAATTCGCGACCGGTGGCGGTCAGGCTCAGGCACTTGGCGCGTCGGTCATGGGCATCTTCGGTGCGGCAGACGTAGCCCGAATGACACAACTGATCGAGCAAGCGCACCAGGGACGGACTCTCCATCCCCGCCGCCTGCGCCACCGTCACTTGACGCACACCTTCGCCCAAACGCCCGATCATCAACAACGGGACGGCGCAGGCTTCGGAGATTCCATAGTTGACCAGCGTGGTCTGGCAGATCTTCCGCCAATGCCTGGCGGCCACCACCATGGAGCTGCTGATGTTCATCTGGAGAGCGTCGAGGTTCTTCGGCACGAGGGGAGATACACACTGTTAGTTTGCTAACTATCAATATCGCATTTGGGGGGAAAGGTGGTCAAGTTTTGAAACAAATTGGCGCGATCAGGGCGACCGCGCATGTTCATGGGTTTGGAATATTTATACCCCCCGCCCCTTCCTCAACAACACATCCAACTGATCCACCACCTCCGCCCAATCCGCATCATCCAAAATATCGTCCCGCAAAAACTGCGCTTGGCACTCGCTCCAGAAAAACGCATCTGCAAGGTGCAGTTCGGGCTTGAGCGGTGAGTGGGTAGCGATGAATTTATCGATGCTCTCGGCGTCATCCTCCAGGCCGAGTTGCTTGAACAGGTTGGGCAGGGTGTGGGTTGGGGATTCCATGTCGGGCTCCTTGAAATAGGAAAAATGTTTCGCGAGCAGGCTCATTCCCACATGGACACACGGTCAACTGTGGGAGCGAGCCTGCTCGCGAAGGCGGCAGCACTGAAAACACAACACTCACTGACTCAATTCCCGCACCTCGGCATGCGGCACCATTTTCAAGAACTGCGGCATGGCCATGTGCAGCAGATTGGTGTGATTGCCCGCTTCCAGATAGATGTCTTTCTGCCGGGTTACCAACGGGTCGATGACCACATCCAGCCCATAAGCCTCACCCAGCGCCGGCACGGCACCGCGTTCGCAATCATCGAACAGGTGCGGCAGATTGCTTTCCCGCGAGACCTGCCATTCGCCGCTGCTACGGACTTTGCTCAGGTCCAGATGACGGCTGGCAGGCAGTACGGCCATCAGGTAATGGCCGTGGTGGTCGTCGAGGATGACCGACTTGGCCATCCGCTCTGCTGGAATGCCGGCGACCCGCGCCGTTTCCAGGCTGCTGGCCGAATGTGGATGGGTCACGATGTCATATTCGCAGTGAGCCGTTTCCAGGCTTCTCTGCACGGTTCTTGCCATACGCATGATGCACCTCGGTGTCCGCAACAGTGACGAGCGGACGATGGTTGACGCTTTTCTTCGTACTGAAAGTCTAGGCCTGATGGTGCATGCCGGCGGGAAATCCGCCCATCGGACGCCATCGTAAAGTGAGCAGAATTCAGAGATGCCCAGGCTCAACTAAACTGTATACAGAGCCACCTGATGACTCTCGCGGAGGGTCACGTGAATATTCGTTGCTGTGCCGTTGCACTGCTGTTGGTGTTGAGCGGCTCGGTGTTCGCCGCCGACACCGTTGTGCTGCTGATGCCAAATCCCGTCGGGATCTGGTTGATCACTTTCGGCATCGCCTTTCTGATCGCCGAGGCCGCGTTGCCCAATTACGGCGTGATCGGTTTGGGCGGCATTGTGATGTTCGTGATCGGCGCGGTGATTCTGACCAATACCGAAATGCCTGTTCCCTTGATGATCGGCCTGGGACTGGTGAGCGCCCTGCTGCTGATTTTCCTGCTGATCCGCGCCCTGAAAACCCGACCCCGGCGCAACGTCAGTGGTGATGCCGGACTGCTGGGCAGCGTGACGCCGGTCCTGTCGTTGCTGCCCGACAATGCCTGCAACGGCTGGGTGCATCTGCAAGGGGAGCGCTGGCAGGTTTCAAGCTCGACACCGCTGCAGCCGGGGCAACACGTCCGGGTGGTGGCGCGACAAGGATTACTGTTGCAAGTGGCCGCGGCTGACGCGGCGCCGGTGGGAGAATAAACATGGGCCTGCAAGTAGGTTTTGCCGCGCTGCTGCTACTGCTGATTGCACTGGCGGGGTCGACCTTCCGCATCCTGCGCGAATACGAGCGCGGCGTGGTGTTCCAGCTCGGACGCTTCTGGCAGGTCAAGGGCCCCGGCTTGATCCTGTTGATCCCGGTGGTCCAGCAAATGGTCCGTGTCGACCTGCGAACCATCGTCCTCGACGTTCCCCCGCAAGACGTCATCACCCGCGACAACGTCTCGGTCAAGGTCAATGCGGTGCTGTATTTCCGCGTGCTCGATCCACAGAAGGCGATTATCCAGGTCGAAGACTTTCTCGCGGCCACCAGCCAATTGGCCCAGACCACTCTGCGAGCGGTGCTGGGTAAACATGAGCTCGATGAACTGCTGGCCGAGCGCGAACGGCTGAACATCGATATCCAGCAAGTGCTCGACGCCCAGACCGACGCCTGGGGCATCAAGGTTGCCAACGTCGAGATCAAACATGTGGACCTCAATGAGTCGATGGTCCGCGCCATTGCCAAGCAGGCAGAAGCCGAACGGGAACGCCGGGCCAAGGTGATCCACGCCGAAGGTGAATTGCAGGCCTCGGAAAAACTCATGCAGGCCGCCGAAATGCTCGGCCGTCAGCCCGGGGCCATGCAGTTGCGTTACATGCAGACGCTGAGCTCGATTGCCGGGGACAAGAGCTCAACCATTGTCTTCCCGCTACCGATTGAACTGCTCAAGGGCATGGCGGATTTGTCGTCGAAGCCGTAAGGCAGAGGCGATACCAAGGCTTTCAACGCAGCACAAACAAGCGCGCATTAGCCCCGCCCGCCTGCGTTATGGCGGCGTTCTTCCAGCCCACGGGCAGCGGCGCGAACTCGTCCGGCACACCGACGGTGCCAATCAGCCACACGCGGCCAGTGCCTTTGGGCAGGCTGTCGAGGCGGTCCAGATAAATGTCCTGGGTGACCAGCGTGCCAAAGCCATAGGCGTTTGGCCGGCTCGACCCGCCATTGGCCAGCGGCGGGGTGTACAGCAACGGTTTGGCGTCGGTGCGGTTGTAATAAACGTAGGCGAGGTACCAGAGCATATCGCTGGTGACGATCTGGTCACCGGCAACGAAGTGCTGGTTAACGTAATCGACCATCACATTGATCTGATCGTGGGTATCGACCGTGGCGTTGTTCTTCAAGCCGACCAGTTCGACGCCGACAAACAGCACCAGCACCGCCAGCGCCAGCACTCGAAACCCTGAATACAAGCGATCAATGGCCAGCGCGACAATCATCGGCAACCCCAGTGCGTAGGCCGTCAGGTAACGCTCGATGAACACTGGCGAGATAAACGATACGCCGAATACCAATAGCATCGGCAACGCCGTGTAGATCACCAGCAGGATACTGCCGCGAATGACGCTGCGGTCCCGCGCCAGCGCCACGCCTGCAATCGCCAGCAACGCCAGCGGCAGCGCGATAAAAACCAGCGTCGGCAGGTTTTCGCCATCATCCTGGGTCAGCAACGACCAGATCATCGACGGCAGCGAGCCGAATGTGACCGGCAACTCCCACCCCACATCGCCGTTGGCTTTGAGCAGATCCATGTGCTGGATCAGATCGATCAGGTTGGGTACCCACGGCAGGTAGATCAGCACGATTGCCACGTTCGCCAGCCACCAGCCGGGGCGTTGAATAGTGCGCAAGCGATACTCTGGCAGTACGCGAATCACGCCCAGGTACAGCCAGTGGCACAACACGCACAGGGCGGTGAAGTAGTGGGTGTAGAACGCCGCGCTCATCAACAGCACATACACCACCAGATAGCGTGTACGCCGGGGATGCCTGATCCAGTAGACCAGCGCAATCGTCGCGCCGATCAGCCACAGGCCCAGCAGCGAGTACATCCGTACTTCCTGGCTATAACGCACCGCCGTCGGCAGCAGCGCCAGGAGAAAACCGGCCAGTAACGCAGCACGCCGGGTGGCGATCAAGTCCATCAACCAGACGCCGAGCCATACCGTGACGATCCCGGGCAGAGCGCTGAGGCAGCGAATCGAAAAAATGCCGTCGCCGAACACTTCGATCCAGCCATGCAGCAGCATGAAATACAGCGGCGGGTGCACGTCATGGGCAGCATGTACCCATATTTCAGCCAATGAGTATTGGCTCATCAGCAGGCTCGACCCTTCGTCGCCCCAAATCGCCGCCGCCGTCAGGTCGTAGAAACGCACCAGGGCAGCCAACGCCAGAATCGCCAACAGCCGGTGTTCCTGCGCCCACCGCAACCAACGCTGTACCACCGCCCAGCCGCCAGGCACCGCGTGCGGATCCTGGGTACCGCCAAGCGAAGTTTCTCTGCGCGCTTCCATTGCCTCCCCCTGCAACCGGCCCGACATCACGAAGCCTATGGATCACTTTAAGGCGGCACAGGTTCGTCGTCGATGATGGCTTTGCGACCAGTGCCCCTTCGGCGACCGTAACTCTCAGATGGATGAGCAGGGCATCGACTGCGAAAGTGCGCGTCAAGTGCAAATCGGTTAGTGGATGGAAATGCGTTGTATCAAAAAGACAATTTTTTCAAAGTGATCGATTGATCCCCTACCGAATGAATAAACGGTAAGGAATCCCACATGGCAGTGGGAACCTTCATTCAAAACAAACTGAAGTGGGCGATAGACACTTCATATACCCCTTGCCACACCGACATTTCCTCCATCCCCCAGCAACAATCACTCATAACTGATGCCAGGAATGCATTGACCTTCATCCCTGTAAATGCACAAAACTAGTCGGCCGGCACTGGACATCGTTCAGTCGAGTGGACCTTGGTCAGTCAAGGGTTGACGTGCATGACGCACTCAATTTAGGATCACCCCACCACTCAACCCCGTACGCAGAGATTCAGTTCTCTGGCAGTTGGGGTGAAAAAACCGGCTTAGGCCGGTTTTTTCGTTTCTGAGGATTGAATTTGTGCGTACCGCGTTCTTCGTCGATGGCTACAACGTGGTCTACGGGTTGCTTGCAGGAACACCCTACAAATGGCTGAATCTGCCCACGTTATTGGCCCATATCGCCTACATTGAAAACCCTCAAAGCACGCTTGTCTCAATCGACTACTTCACGTCCTCTGTCAAACCGGAGCTTGCCACCCGAGGTAGAATTTCCAAGGAAGCCCAAGACACTTACGTCCGAGCGCTTAAGGCCAACAATGTTGCCGTTCACTATGGTCGCCATCAACTTGAGCCCGCAAGAGCACCGCGTTTTGTCGACAAAAAAACCGGTGCGTCTCGCCAAGACAAAGTTGCCATCTGGAAACTCGAAGAGAAAGAAACTGACGTTCATATCGCGATAAGCATGTACCGCACCGCTGCAAGAGAAACGAAAGACAAACATGCTGAGTGCATTCAACAACTCGTTCTTGTTTCTGGGGATACAGACATGGCTCCTGCACTAAGAGCCATCAGAGAGGATTTTCCTCACATAACCGTCGGCGTTGTCCTTCCCTACAGAACTGGATTTAAACGCTCTCCGCCCGGCTCCTTAAAGGAACAGTCTCACTGGATGCGACGAGTCGTCACCGCAGAAGAGCTGCAGACACATCAATTTGCAAACCGGGTACCAACGCACAAGGCGCCCGCCATCAAACCGGGTTATTGGTAACGACATTCGCCACTGGATACATCGACTCCCATCCCCCGCCCAACGCCTTGTACAACCCGACCATCGCCAGCGAAACCCCGGTCGAACTCTCCACAAACTGCTCCTGAGTCGCCAGCAATGCACCTTGCACCGTCAGCACATTAACGAAGTCCACCACGCCTTCTGTGTATTGCTGCTGCGCAGTGCGCAGGGCGATCTGGTTTTGGCGCACGGCTTCGGCGAGGCTGTCGCGGCGCAGTTGGCTGGCGTTGTAGGCGGTCAGTTGATCGTCGATTTCATGCCAGGCGCGCAGCACGGTTTGCTGGTAGGCGATGGCCGCTTCCTGTTGCTGGGCTTCGCGCAGGTTCAGCACGCCGCGCAGGCGACCGCCGTCAAACAGCGGCAGGCTGAATTGCGGGCCGATGCCGAATGAACGCGAGCCCCACGAACCAAAATCGCTGAGCTGCATGGCTTGCGAACCCAGGTTGCCCGACAAGGTAATCCGTGGATAGAAATCACCCTTGGCCACGCCGATGTTCGCGGTGGCAGCGTGCAGTTGCGCTTCAGCCTGGCGAATATCCGGACGGCGTTCAGCCAGCTGCGACGGCAAGCCGATCGCGACCTGACGCGGGGTTTGCGGCACGGGCGCGTCTGTGGATAACTCGGCGTAGAGCGCTTGCGGCGGCTCGCCCATCAGCAGGCTCAACGCGTTGATCAGTTGCGACTGACGCTGCTCCAGCGCGGGCAGGCGCGATTCGATGGCGGCGACTTGGGCGGCAGCCTCGGCGACGTCCAGGTCGGTGGCAACGCCGTCGGCCAGACGCAGTTGCGAGAGTTTCAAACTGTGGCGGGCGACATCGAGGTTCTGCTCGGTAACAGCCCGAGTACTTTGCACGCCGCGCAGCTGAATGTAGTCCTGAGCGGTTTCCGCGAGCACCGACAGCAGCACACCGCGACGATCGTTTTCCGCGACTTCCAGCGTGGCGTCGGCGGCTTCGGTTTCGCGGCGCACGCGGCCCCAGAAATCCAGCTCCCAGGACGCGGAGAAACCGGCATCCCACAGGTTGAATGCCGAGTCACCGTTGTGTCCCGAGGGATCGTTCAAGCCTTCGCCGCTGTTGCGCTTGCGTCCATAGCTGCCTGTCGCGGCCGTGTTGGGGTAACGGTTGGCGGTGATCACCTGGCGTGCGGCGCGGCTTTGCTGCAAGCGGCTGCTGGCGAGTTTCAGGTCGAGGTTGTCGGTCAGGGCGCGTCGGGTCAGGGCGGACAGTTTCGGGTCGTTGAAGACCTCCCACCAGCGTTCGTTCATGTCGGCAGTGACCGCTTCACTGGCGGCGGGTTTGGTGGGTTTTGACCATTCGGTGATTTGTCGGGCTTGAGGCTTCTGGAAGTCGGGGCCGACGGTGCAGGCTGACAGGCTCATGATCAGCAAGGTGCAAAAGGTGAGTTGAGGCCACCGGCCTCTTCGCGAGCAGGCTCGCTCCCACATGGGATCTGCGCACAAAAGGAGATCTCCTGTGGAAGCGAGCCTGCTCGCGATGGCGTCCGCCCGGCCAACAAAAATCTTCATCGCTGAGTCACCTCATGCGACACCGCGCTCGCCGTATCAATACTCGCCTCCACCGACATCCCCACGCGCAACCGCGAAGCCAATGCCTGCCCAGGTTCCAGGACGATTTTCACCGGAATCCGCTGCACAACCTTGGTGAAATTGCCCGTGGCGTTGTCCGGCTTGATCGAGGCAAACGTCACGCCCGTCGCCGGGGCGATGCTCTCGACGCGACCGTTCAGCGCCTCACCGCCGAGGCTATCAACCCGCACCTGCACAACCTGCCCAGGCTGAACGTTGGTCAGTTGAGTCTCTTGAAAATTGGCCACCACGTAAGCCTGTGCCAGCGGCACCACCGCCAGAATCTTGCTACCCGGCGTCACATAGGCGCCGACTCGCACGGCGCGTTCGCCGACCATGCCGTCCTGCGGCGCGACGATGCGCGTGTAAGACAACTCATAGCTGGCGATTTCCAGCGCGGCATGCGCCCGTTTCAGTCCACCTTCCGCCGCATCGCGCTGGGCGGTCAGAATGTCCACTTGCTTGCGTTCCGCCGCCAGCACCGCCATCGCGTTGGCCAACCGCGCATTGGCCTGATCGATGCGCGTACGCGCCTGCTGAGCATTCTGCACCGTGCCGGCCCCGACGCCGGCCAAGTGGTCGTAGCGGTTCAACTCATGCTCGGCGAAAGCCATTTCAGCCTTGGCCGAGACTACCGAGGCTTGAGCTTGAGCGATCACTGACGCCTGGCGTTCAAGGGTCGCGCGGGCATTTTGCAACTGCGCCCTGGCGACCAGGGTTTCAGCGTCCGCCGCCTGTGCCGCGGCGCGTAGATCACGATCGTCGATCAACGCCAGCAACTGCCCGGCCTTAACCTGCTGGTTGTCTTCCACCAGCACCTCCTTGATAAACCCGGCCACGCGCGGGACCACCAGGGTGAAGTCCGCCGAGACGAACGCGTCATTGGTTTTCTGCTGCGTGCGCTGACCGAACAGGCCGGGCGTCAGCAGACAAATCAGCACGCCGACCACCACCACTACGGCGACACCGACAGCTATTTTTTGCTTGGATTGAGTCGTCATAAAAACCTTCTGTTTCAGTGAAGCGTTCAAGTCGGCGCGCGCGGTGGATACATCCGCGTCGGCAGCCAGAAAATCAGCAGGATCAACGCCAGCGCGACACCCGCCATGCACAGATAAAGATCGGAAGACGTCAGCACCACGGCCTGCTCGTGCAGGCGGTGAGCGAGGCCCGCGCTGTCGCGTTCGGCCAGGGGCGAGTTGCCGAGGTTGTCCACCAGCATCGTCGAGTGAAAATGCAGCCTGGCGGTGGTCAACGCCTCGATGACGCCGGTCGCAATCACCGCTGACAGGCCTTTCACCGTGTTGAACCAGGCTGAAGCGAACGGCCCTTCCATCGGCGAGATGCTGCCGGTCGCCAGCATCAACAGCGGCAGGACAGCCATGGGCTGACCGAAGATCTGCAGCAGTTGCAGCGCGTAGAAATCGTCGCGAATCCACGCCGACGTCAGCTGCGAACCACCGATGCACGACAGCGCCAACATGCTCAAACCCGCGCCCAACACCCAGCGACAATCGACCCATCGCAGGTTGCACAACGCCGCCACCAACGGCAGCGCAATCAACTGTGGCAACGCCGCCAACAGCGTGATCGGCGCGGTCTGTACGGGGCGATAACCCTGCACCTGAGCGAGGTAAGAGGACGGAATGATGATCACCGCCAGCAACACCACCAGCACCCCGGCCAAGGTGAGCAAGGCGAAGGATAAGTTGCGGATGCCGAGCATCTGCATCTTGAAAAACGGTATCGGTTGCGACCATTCATTGATCAGAAACAACACCAGCAACACCAGCCCACCGCCGAGCAATCCACAGATCAGGCTCGACTCGAACCAGTCCAGCCGATTGCCCTGCAAGATGCCGATCACCAGCATGCAGATCGCCGGAAATCCCAGCAGCAGACCGCGCCAGTTGAATTGCTTGAAGCGCTCCAGACGCAGCGGGTCCTGGGGCAACCCATAGGCCACCGCTCCCAGCGCCAGCAGACACGGCACGATGATTTGCCAAAACGTCCACTGCCAGCCGACATACTCGGTCCACAACCCGGCCAGTGGCGTGCCGAGCCCCGGGCCGAAGGTGGCGGTCAGGGCATAACCGGCCAGGCCATAGAGTTTTACATTGGCCGGCAAGAATCGCAGTGCGACGGTCATCAGCATTGGCGGCAATGCACCGCCGGCCAGGCCTTGCAACGTGCGCAGGATCAGCAGGCTTTCGTAGTTCGGGGCGAACGGACACAACAGGCCCAACAGCGTGAAGACGCTGATGGCGCACAGGGTGAATCGCCGTAGCGAGAACGTCACCGCACACCACGGCGCAAACGCCATGGCCGCCACCGAGGTCGCGGTGTAACTGGCGACCAGCCAGGTGCCTTCGTCGTAACCGATGGCCAACGCGCCGCGAATATCCGCCAGGGCTACTTTGGTCACCATCTCGTTCAGGCCCGACACCAGCACCGCCAGCAACACCCCCACCAGACCGATGATGATCCGCGGGCCGAAGACCGGCGGCGTGACGGCGGTTGGTGGGGTCGCGGCGAGGGGTGCCGTGACCGTGAGGGAAGTCATTGCTGCTTGCTCCGGGATTAAGTACCGGGGCATTTTAAAAAGCATGGAGGCTGACGAAAACTGACTTATCGACAGGTTATAAGTGCGTCAGACGCAACAATACAAACCCCCTGTGGGAGTGGGCTTGCTCGCGAAGAGGACATCACATCCAACATCAACGTTGACTGACACACCGCTTTCGCGAGCAAGCCCGCTCCCACACTAGATCGTCGGTCAACTTGAGTGTGGTTGTGCGGCCAGCCATGTTTCGTCGCAGCAGGCTTTCAGGGTTTCACGCAGCCAGCGGTGAGCCGGGTCGTTGTCAAATCGCGGGTGCCAGGCCTGGGTCAGCATCAGGGTCGGCAGCGGGATCGGCAGAGTGAACGAGCGCAGTTTCAAACCCAGGCGGCGCACGCTCAGCAACGCTTCCTTGGGCACCGGCAGTATCAGATTGGAATCGGGCAACGCGAACATCGCCGCATGGAAGCTCGGCGCGATCACCGCTACCCGCCGCTCCAGTCCCAGTGCGTTGAGGGCCGTGTCGATCGGCCCACGGGCAATGCCACGGCGCGACATGCTGATATGCGAAAAACCAGCGTAGCGCTCGGCGGTAATCTCTTCGTCGAACAGCGGATGGTCCTCGCGCACCAGACCGACAAAGTGCGTCGAGAACAGGTTCTGCACTTTCACTTCCGGCATGACGGGACGATTGTTGCTGACACTTAAATCGATCCGCCCTTCGCGCAGCGCTTCATCATCGCCATCGCCTTCCGGCACAAAACGCAATTCGCAGTGCGGCGCCTGGCGCTCCAGCGTATCGAACAGCTTGCCGCCATAGACGCCGACGAAAAAATCGTTGGCGCGGATGCTGAACCGGCGGCGCAACGAACCGAGGTCCACCTCATCGGCTGAACGAAACAGCAAGGCGGCCTGCTCGACCACGTCGCGCACCTGTTCGCGCAGCTCAAGGGCCTTGGGTGTCGGCACCAGACCGCGACCGGCGCGCACCAGGATCGGGTCGCCGATGGCTTCTCTTATACGGGTCAGCGTTCGGCTCATGGCCGCCGGGCTGAGGTTCATCCGCCGCGCGGCGCCGACCACGCTGCCCTCGTCGAGCAAGGCGTCGAGGGCGACCAACAGGTTCATGTCCGGGAGTTGCATGCTGAGCACTCGTGGCTGATCTGGATTGATTCAGACGCAATGCTAGCAAACATCCCCCAGTGATGTGTTGGCTGGGCTGGCCCCATCGCGAGCAGGCTCGCTCCCACAAGGGTTTTGTGTGGTTCACAAAATTGGCGGTCAATAAAAATCCACTGTGGGAGCGAGCCTGCTCGCGAAGAGGCCAGACCGGCCAACACAAAATCTAGCGCTGCATCCCCCACCGCTTAACAGTCACCCGCTCCAACGAATCAAACACCAGATTCTCCACCAGCAACCCAATCAAAATCACCACCGCCAAGCCGGCAAACACTTTGTCGGTGTACAGCTCATTTCGATTCTGAAAGATGTACCACCCCAATCCACCTTTGCCGCTAGTCGCACCAAACACCAATTCCGCGGCGATCAACGTGCGCCATGCGAAGGCCCAACCAATCTTCAACCCGGCCAGAATCGACGGCAACGCCGCCGGAATCAGGATAAACAGCACAAACCGCATGCCCTTGAGCCCGTAATTACGCCCGGCCATGCGCAACGTTTCCGAGACCCCGAGAAACCCCGCATAGGTGTTCAACGCCAAGGCCCACAGCACCGAATGCACCAGCACAAAAATCAAACTGTTCTGCCCCAGGCCAAACCACAGCAGTGCCAACGGCAACAAGGCAATCGCCGGCAACGGGTTGAACATGGAGGTCAATGTGCTCAGCAAATCCCGACCGAACTGGGTCGACACCGCCAACGTGGTCAAGGCAAACGCCAGGACGATGCCGATCAGGTAACCCTTGAGCAACACCACCAACGAAATCCAGACCTTGCCCAGCAATTCACCACTGAGCAAACCGTCATACAGCGCGCTGGCCGTTTGCAGAAAGCTCGGCAGCAGCAGGTCGTTGTTCTGCACGCGGGCGACCACTTCCCAGAGCACCGCCAGCAATATCAGGATCAGGCTTTTGCGAATCCACCCCTGTTGCCAGAGGCGCTGACCGAGGGGCAATTCACGCTCCAGCGGTACGCTGGTCAGCGGCAGCAAAACCGTTTCGAACTCTTCACGCGCAGATGATAAATGGCTCATCGGGCACTCCTCTCAATGGCTCAATAAGCGATGCGAATGTCGGAGAAATCCAGCTCACGCTCGGTTTCCGGCGACTGCCCTTCATCGAACAGCAACCGATGAATCCGTCGCGCCGACTCTTGAAACGCCACGCCGCCGAGGCTGTGCAAATCGTATTGATGGCTGTGGACTTCCGCCCGCACCCGCCCCGGATGCGGCGACAGCAACAGAATGCGATTGCCCACCACCAGCGCCTCTTCGATGGAGTGGGTGACGAACAGCAGCGTGAAACGCACCTCTTCCCAGAGCAGCAGCAATTCTTCCTGCATCTTGCGGCGGGTCAGCGCATCGAGGGCGGCGAAAGGCTCGTCCATCAGGAGGATTTTCGGTTGCATCGCCAAGGCGCGAGCGATGGCGACTCGTGCTTTCATGCCACCGGACAAGGTGTGCGGATAAGCGTCGGCAAACGCCGCCAGTCCGACTTTTTCGAGGTAGTGCAGCGCGCGTTCTTCAGCCTCTTTACGTTTCAGGGTTTTGGATGCCAGCAGCGGAAACATGACGTTCTGTTTGACGGTTTTCCAAGGCGGCAGCTGATCGAACTCCTGGAACACCACGATCCGGTCCGGCCCCGGCGCGTGCACGGTTTGCCCCTGCAGACGGATCTCGCCCTCACACGGCTGAATGAACCCGGCCACCGCCTTGAGCAAGGTCGACTTGCCGCAACCGGACGGGCCGAGCAGCACAAAGCGGTCCGCCGGATCGATTTCAAAACTCACTTGATGGGTCGCTCGAACCACACGCTGCGGCGTGCGGTATTCGAGGCTGACGTTGTCGACCGACAGCAGCGCCTGGGCTGCGACGTTCGATTTGCTGACCGTGTGGCCTTGCAAAGGGGCGTTCATTTCGATCAGCTCCCTTGCAGTGGCTTGGCGTCCTGGAAGAAGTAATCCTTCCACGAATCCGGTTTGTTTTTGATCGCGCCCACGCGGTAGAGAAACTCAGCCAGTGGATACGTATTCTTCGGCGTGACGCTGAATTCGAACTGCGGGTTGTCGATGATTTTCAGCAACGCGGCGCGGTCGATTTTCGCCTTGGTGACGCGGATGTAAGTGTCGGCCGCCGCGCCTTTGTCGTTCTGGGCAAACTCCGCCGCTTCAGTCAGCGCCGCGATGAAAGCCTTATAGGTTTTCGGGTTCTCGTCACGGAATTTCTCGGTAGCGAACAGCACCGTCGGCGAGTTCGGGCCAAGCACGTCGTAAGAGTTCAACACCACGTGGACGTTGGGATTGGCCAGTTCCTGATCCTGGAACGGCGGGTTGGAGAAATGCCCGGACAACTCGGTGCCCCCGGCCACCAACGCGGCCGTGGCGTCCGGGTGCGGCACTGCAATGGTGTACTTGTCGAGGCGATTGAATTCCTTGTCACCCCACTGCTTGGCGGCCGCGTATTGCAGGAAACGTGACTGCACCGACACGCCTACCGCCGGCACCGCAATCCGGTCCTTCTCGGTGAAATCGGCGATGGTTTTGACCTTGGGATTGTTGCTCACCAGGTAGTAAGGGAAGTTGCCGAGGGAGGCCACGGCTTTGACGTTCTGCTTGCCGTGGGTGCGATCCCAAATCGTCAGCAACGGACCGACGCCCGCGCCAGCAATATCAATCGAGCCCGAGAGCAGCGCATCGTTGACCGCCGCGCCGCCAGACAGCTGAGTCCAGTCGACCTTGATGTCGATGCCTTCCTGCTTGCCGTACTTCTCGATCAGGTTCTGATCGCGCACCACGTTGAGCAATAGATAAACAATGCCGAACTGTTCGGCGATGCGGATTTCACCTTCGGCATGAGCCGCGGTCGGCGCCACCAGGCTGCCGGCGATCAGGCTGAAACCCAGGCCGATGGCGGCGGCCAGCGGTGCAAAGGGAAGACGTTTGGACATGATCAAATCTCCGACAAATCAGAAAGGCGCGTCGCCCTGGATGGTGGTGCGATACAGCTTGCGGCGCAGATGGCTGGGGCATCCGGCGGCGAGGTGAATCAGCGAGCGGTTGTCCCAGAACACCAGGTCATGGGGCTGCCACTGATGGCGGTAGATGTTTTGCGGCAGCACGCTGTGGGCGTAGAGCTCGGCGAGCAGCTGCTGGCTCTCGTCTTCCGGCAAACCGACGATGCGGGTGGTAAAGCCTTCACTGACGAACAGCGCCTTACGGCCGTTTTCCGGGTGCGTACGCACGATCGGGTGGACCACTTCGGCGACTTGCGCCAGTTGCTCCGGCGTCAGGGTCGGGCGCCAGTTGCCTTCGAATTTGGTCTCGCTGTAACGCGCCGTGTAGGAGTGCGCAGCGGATCGGCCTTCAACCGCTTTGCGCAACGCGTCGGGCAGGTTGTCCCAGGCTTTGTGCATGTCGGCGAACAAGGTATCGCCACCTTCGGACGGCAGCTCTTGGGCGTGCAACATCGAGCCCAGGCTTGGCAGTTCTTTATAGGAAAGGTCGGAGTGCCAGAACTTGCCGGCGTCACCGAGGCCGATGGATTGGCCGTTTTCGATGATGTTGGAAACGATGAGGATTTCCGGGTGGCCGGCCAGCAGGAATTGCTTGAGCACGTGGATCTGCAACACACCGAATCGACGGCTGAAGGCAATCTGTTGCTCGGGGGTGATGCGCTGGTCGCGGAACACCACGACGTGATGATCCAGGTGCGCGCGATGGATGCGGGCGAAGTCCTGGTCATTGATCGGGAGAGACAGGTCGAGCCCGATGATTTCAGCACCGACGGCGCCGCTGAAAGGGCGGATGTCGAAGGTTTGTGGCGCGATGCGGTTGGTAGCAGAGACGGCTGACATAAAAATCACTCCCACGCACGGCACGCTCAAGGGCGCGCGCGTCGATCAAGAAACTCACGGAGGTCCCGTGTTGGTTCGTGTCGTGCGGCGCGCCGATTGGTCGGCAGGTACGCAGGGGAGTGACTTTATAGGTATAAGAATTGAAATTTAAATACCGTTAGTGAATAACGATATGGCATTTAGGGATGTACCGTTTTTGAGGCCGCCATCGCGAGCAGGCTCGCTCCCACAGGGGTTTTGTGATCGACACAAGTCCAATGTGGGAGCGAGCCTACTCGCCAAGGGGCCATCAGCCTCACTAAAAATTATCGCTCGTGCAACGCCTCAGCCCGCGCCCGAATAATCGGCTTGAGCAAATAGCTGAGCACCGACTTCTTGCCAGTGATGATATCCACCGACGCCACCATCCCCGGAATGATCAGCAGCGGCTTTTCATCCGTCCCCAGGTGGCTGCGATCGGTACGCAGCTTGATGATGTAGTACGTGGTCTTCTTGTCTTCATCGGTGATGGTGTCCGCGCCGATCTGTTCAAGCTTGGCCTTCAACCCACCGTAGATGGTGTAGTCGTACGCCGTGAACTTCACCGTCGCCTCTTGTCCCGGGTGCAGGAAGGCGATGTCTTGCGGGCGAATTTTCGCCTCGACCAGCAAGGTGTCGTCCAGCGGCACGATTTCCACCAGGTCACTGCCCGGCTGGATCACGCCGCCAATGGTGTTCACCAGCAGCTTGTTGACGATGCCGCGCACCGGCGATGCCACCAGCGTTCGGCTGACCCGGTCTTCCAGCGCTTTGCCGGTGGCCTGGGCCTTGTTCAGGTCGGTGCGTGCTTCGTTGAGTTGAGTCAGGGCTTCGCTACGGAATTTACCGCGCGTCTCGTCGATCTTGCGCTGCACTTCCTTGATCGCCGATTCGGCGCGAGGGATCGCCAGGGTCGTGGCATCCAGTTGTCCGCGCGTTTCGACTTCCGCACGCCGCAGGCGCAGCACTTCAACCGGAGACACCGCGCCCTGGGCCACTAACGGCTCGGACATGTTGATTTCCTGGCGTTGCATGCTCAGTTGCTGGCGATACTGCGACTGTTTGGAGGTGAACTCACGCAGCTCTTGCTGACGCTGGATCAACTGCTCCTGCAAACCACCGATTTCATCGTGCAGTTGCTGACGACGGCTGGTGTACAGCGACTCTTCGCTGGCTGCCTGAACGGGCACGGCTTTGAGAACATCCGCCGCGAAATTCAGCGGACGGTCGTCGACTTCCGCGCTCAGGCGTTCGACCCGCAGCAGCATCGACAAGCGATCCGCTTCGGTCTCGCCGACGTTGGAGGCGAAACGCGTGTCGTCGAGGCGAATCAGCGGCGCACCGGCCTCGACGATCTGCCCTTCTTTGACGAACAGCTCGGAAACGATACCGCCCTCAAGGTTCTGGATTTTCTGGATCTTCGACGACGGAATCGCCTTGCCGTCGCCCTTGGTGACTTCGTCGATCACCGCGTAGTTGGCCCAGAGCATCAGGAACACGAAGAAGGCGATGATCGCCCAGATCGTCAGCCGCACCACGCGCGGGGCGTCTTCGATGAGGGCTTTGTTGACCTCGGGCAGTGGCTGGCCATGCAGCGACTCGGAGCCTTTGAAGTAACGGCCGATCGCACCCTTGAAACCCGACTTAAGCAACACTGATCTGCCCCTTCTTCAACGCTTCCATCACGGCGGCTTTCGGGCCATCGGCAAGAATTTGTCCACGGTCGATGACGATCAAGCGATCCACCAGCGACAACAGCGAAGCCCGGTGCGTGACCAGCACCACGGTTTTGCTTTCAACCACCGCCGCGAGGCGTTGTTTGAGGCGTTCTTCACCGGTGTTGTCCATGGCACTGGTCGGCTCGTCGAGCAGCAGAATCGGCGGATCAAGCAGCAGTGCCCGCGCCAGCGCGACGTTCTGGCGCTGACCGCCGGACAGGTTCTGCCCGCGTTCACCGACTTGCAGTTCGTAACCTTGCGGGTGCAGACGGGCAAACTCGTGCACACCCGCCAGTTCGGCGGCTTGCAGGACCAATTCGTCTTCTACATAACGTGCGCCCGACACCAGGTTATCGCGCAGGGTGCCCGCCAGCAGCTGGATGTCCTGCGCCACGTAGCCGATGTTGTGGCGCAACTCACTGACGTCGATCTGACGGATGTCGACGCCGTCCACCAACAGCGCGCCGTCGTCCGGCTGATACAGGCCCACCAGCAGTTTGGCCAGGGAGCTTTTGCCCGAGCCGCTGCGTCCGATGATGCCGATTTTCTCGCCTGGCTTGATGGTCAGGTTGATGTTCTTCAGCGCCGGGTTCTGCTGTTGCGGGTAGGTGAAGTTCATCTGCCGGCACTCGATGGCACCTTGCAGCACCTTGCGGCTCAACGGGCGCTCTTCGAAGTTGCGCTCTTGCGGCAACTCCATCATTTGATCGACCGAGGTCATGGTCACCCGCGCTTGCTGATAACGGGTCAGCAGGCCGGACAGCGAAGCCAGCGGGCTCAGCGCGCGGCCGCTGAGCATGTAGCAGGCAATCAGGCCGCCCATGCTCAGGTGACCGTCGATGATCTGGTACACGCCGAAGACGATCATGATCACCCCGGCCAGTTGCTGGATCAGCAAGGTGATGTTCATCGCCAAACCGGAGAGCATTTTCACCCGCAGTTCGAGGCGGCTGAGGGTGCCGATGGTTTGTTCCCACTGATACTGGCGTTCGCTTTCGGCGTTGTTGACCTTCACCGCGTCGAGGCCGGCGAGGGTTTCGATCAGGCTCGACTGACGCTCGGCGCCGAGGGCCATGGTTCGTTCCATGGTCGCCACCAGCGGCTTCTGCAAGGCGTAGCCGATCAGCAAGGCAATCGGGAACGCCAGCACCGGGATCCACACCAGGTGCCCGCCGAGGATCGCGATGACCATGAAGATCAACAGCGTAAACGGCAGGTCAATCAGACTGGTCAGGGTCAGCGAGGCGAGGAAGTCGCGCAGGCTCTGAAACTCGTGGATGTTCTGGGCGAAGCTGCCGACCCGCGCCGGGCGGTACTTCATCGCCATGCCGACAATGCGCTCGAACAAGGTGGCGGAGATGATCAGGTCGGTTTTCTTGCCGGCCAGGTCCAGGCACAGACTGCGCAGGCTCTTCAGGATCAGGTCGAACAGGTAGGCACCGGTAATGCCGATGGCCAGGACCCACAAGGTCGATTCAGCCTGGTTCGGCACCACGCGGTCGTAGACGTTCATCACGAACAGCGGCGCGGCCATGGCAATGATGTTGATCAGGAAACTGGCGGCGATGGCGTCGGCGTACAGCCAGCGCGAACGCTTGAGGGTGTCGCGGAACCACGAACGCGCACGTGGAATCAGCGTGCCGTGGTTGACGTCGAATTTGTGCTGGGGTTGAGCGAAAAACACTTTGCCGGTGTAGTCGTCGGCGAGCAGTTCACGACTGACGATACTTTCGCCGCCTTCGCATTCGCTCAGCAGCACCCGCGCCTGGTCGTCACCGTGCCAGCCAAGCAGGACCGCACTGCGGCCATCCTTGAGCAATAGCAGGGCCGGCATCGCAATCGCCGGGATCTGCTCAAGCTTGCGTTGCATCACCCGACCTTGCAGACCGGCGCGAGCAGCGGCGCGCGGCAGCAGTTCTACGCTCAGGCGTTGCTTGGGCAATGGCAGGCCGGTGGTCAACATCGCGGCGCTGGCCGGTTTCTGGTGCAGAGTGCACAGGGCGAGCAGGCCATCCAGTAACGGATCGTCATGCAACGCGCGTGGATCATGGATGAGTTGAACCCGACTGACTTCTGATTCCACGCTCGACACTCTTGGCTAACGGTAAAAAGGGAGGACTCAATTCATCCCGGGAGCTGGACCTGGGCTTCACGTCGTTCTGCACAACGGATGCCAACGGTGCGACCACTCCCTGGCGCTTGAGCAACTGGCTCATGGTCGCCTTGAATCGGTATTGAGTAAATAACTGAATGTTTTTGATCTCGGCGGCTTGTTGACGTCCCGCTTCACTGGACGTCGAAAAACCGTCAAAAGCTATTTGCGCAAAGCGTACGCCCGACTCGCCAAGGTGCAAAATTTCCCGGTGATAATGGTTCGATATCACTTATGGGGTGACTCGGTAAGAGCCTTCGCGACCCTAACCGCCCAGCAGATCGCCCCGTAGAGGTATCCCTCTTTGACGTCCTTTAACTGATAATCCGCGCCCAATCGACTATTAACACCTGCCTGGACTTCCGGATGGACTCCCAGCGCCTGTCGCATGGCCTGCGCAAAGCTCTGCACCTGAACAAAACCGGTGCCTGCAGCAAAGCGTTGAGACTTGGACGACTGCAGACGAACGGTTTTGATTTCCCTTGATTACTTGTCGTGAATCACTGCGAAACATACGAACACATCGGAAAATGACCACACGAATGACCGTATGTCGGAAAGTTAAAAGTTGGAGCCAAATCACACTCGGCAAGACGGCTCGTCACTCAAATATCAATGTGACATTACTGGGACGAGTGTTTAGGATGACACCTGCAAGGTCAATAGTTTGGCATATAGTCAATAGCGAAAAAATATAGACAGTTTCTTGACGAATGTCCGCGTCAAACTTGCGTCTATTCTTGTTTTAAAAGTGCGCCCGGACAGGGCAGGCCAGAGTGCCGCCAGGTCCCTGCAAGTCAACTGAATGTTCCGCCCGGAGAGTCTTCAATGAGCAGTGTTGTTGCCATCGTCAAAAGCATTGTCGGTCAGGTTTTCGCGGTGTCCCCAGAGGGCGTCCGTCGTGTACTCGTTGAAGGCGATCGGTTGCTGACAGGCGATCAGGTAGACACTGGCGCAGCGGGCGCAGTAACGCTCGAACTGGCTGACGGTCGGACCCTGGATCTGGGTCGTGACACCCAGTGGAGCGCAAACACTCCGGACTCCAGCACCGACCTGGCAGAAGCCACCGCACAGGCCGCGCCATCGGTTGAAGAACTGCAGCAAGCCATCGTCGCCGGCGCCGACCCGACCAAAGACCTTGAAGCCACCGCGGCCGGCCCTACGGCTGCCGGCACCGGCGGCGCGGCAGGTGGTGGTCACAGCTTCGTGATGCTGGACGCCACCGCTGGCCGCGTGGACCCGACCGTTGGTTTCCCGACGGCGGGCTTTAGCACCAACGCATTGGCGGCACAGAACCCCCTCGACGGTCAAACAGCCAACAACAACCCGACCCTGCAACGTGAGTCGACCCTGAGCCTCAGCGCCACGCCGACCATCACCGAAGCCGGCGGCGTACTGGTTTACACCGCGACCCTGACCCAGGCGCCGCTGACCGACCTGAGCATCACCCTGTCCAACGGCTCGGTGATCGTGATCCAGGCCGGCCAACTGACCGGAACCGTCAGCGTACCGTTCGCACCCAACGACACCGTTTATAACGACCCGACCCAGATCGATGTGACCGTCACCGGCACCACGGGCGGCAACGGCATCATCGTCACTCCGCCGACGACCCCGGCCGTGACGCAGGTCACCGACACCGTCGACACCACCACCGTTACGCTGACCGCAGGCGCCAGCGTTACCGAAGGCGGCGTGATCACGTACACCGCGACGCTGACCAATCCGGCCCAGACCCCGGTAACCATCACGCTGTCCAACGGTTCGACCATCACCATCGACGCCGGCCAGACCACGGGCACCGTTAACGTGCCGACCACTGCCAACGACGTCTATAACAATGGCAGCACCGTCACCACCACGATTACCGGTGCAACCGGTGGCAACTTCGAAAACCTGGTCCCGAGCACCACGCCGGCGGTCACCACCATCACCGACTCCCGCGATGACACCGGCCTGAGCCTGTCGGCATCAACCGAAGTGGCCGAGGGCGGACAGATTCTGTACACCGCTACCCTGACCAATCCGGCCGGTACGCCAGTCACCGTGACTTTGAGCAACGGCGCGGTCATTACCATCGCGGCGGGCGCGACCACCGGCAGCGTAAGCGTCCCGGCGCCGGCTGATGATGTCTACAAAGACGCCGGCAAAGTTGAAGTCACTGTCAAAGAGGCGGTGGGCGGTAATTTCGAGAATCTGGTCACCGATCCGGCAGCGGCGGTGACTCAAGTCACTGACACGCTCGACACCTCCACCGTCAGCCTGACCGCCAGCGGTACTGTGGCTGAAGGCGGCACCGTGGTTTACACCGCGTCCGTTACCGCGCCGGTCACCGGTTCGCCGGTCGTCGTGACCTTGTCCAACGGCCAGACCATCACTATTCCGGTCGGCGACAGCAGCGCCAGCGTGAACTTCACTGCACCGAACGACGCCTTGGCTGGCGGCGGTTCGCTGAGCGTGAAAATCGACGACGCCAAGGGCGGCAACTACGAGAAGCTCGACGTTGACGGCAAGTCAGCGGATACCTCGGTCACTGACACCGCAGACACCACCACGCTGAGCCTGACCGCGACCGATTCCGTAGCCGAAGGCGGCTCGATCGTCTACACCGCCACATTGACCAATGCTGCCGGCACTCCGGTGACCGTCACCTTGAGCAACGGCGCGGTGATCAACATCGCTGCGGGTGCGATCACTGGCTCGGTGACCGTCAAGGCACCCGCCGATGACGTTTACAAAGACGCTGGCAAAGTCGAAGCGACCATCAAGGACGCCACCGGCGGCAACTTCGAACACCTGGTGAGCAGCCCGACAGCGGCGGTGACTGACGTTACTGACACCATCAACACCTCAACGGTCAGCCTGACCGCCAACGGTACTGTGGCCGAGGGCGGCACCGTGGTTTACACCGCGTCCGCCACCGCCCCCGTCACCGGTTCGCCAGTTGTTGTGACTTTGTCCAACGGTCAGACCATCACCATCCCGGTCGGCGACAGCAGCGCCAGTGTGAATTTCACCGCACCGAACGACGTCTTGGCGGGCGGCGGTTCGCTGAGCGTAAAAATCGACGACGCCAAGGGCGGCAACTACGAAAAGCTGGACGTTGACGGCAAGTCGGCGGACACCTCGATCACCGACACCCAGGACACCACCACCGTCAGCCTGACCGCGACCGATTCCGTCGCTGAAGGCGGTTCGATCGTTTACACCGCGACCCTGACCAACGCTGCCGGCACTCCGGTGACCATCACCCTGAGCAACGGTGCAGTCATCACCATCGCGGCCAACGCTACCACTGGTTCGGTGACCGTCAAGGCACCCGCCGATGACGTCTACAAAGACGCCGGCAAAGTCGAAGTCACCATCAAGGACGCCACCGGCGGCAACTTCGAAAATCTGGTCAAAGACCCGGCTGCCGCCGTGACCAGCGTCTCCGACACCCTCGACACCTCGACCGTCACCCTGACCGCCACCAGCAGCGTGGCCGAGGGCGGCACCGTGGTTTACACCGCATCGGTCGGTGCTCCGGTCACCGGTTCGCCCGTCATCGTGACCCTGGCCAACGGTCAGACCATCACCATCGACATTGGCAAAAGCAGCGGCACCGTCAATGCCGTGGTTTCCAACGATGTGGTCAATGGTCATGCACCGGTCACCAACTCGATCACCAACGTCAGCGGTGGCAATTACGAAAATCTGGTCGCCGACAAGACACCGGTCAGCACCAGCGTGACCGACACCGTCGACACCACCACCCTATCGCTGACCGCGACCGGCAACGTCAACGAGGGCGGTTCGATTGTCTACACCGCGACCCTGACCAACCCGGCCGGCACGCCAGTGACCGTAACCCTGAGCAACGGCGCGACGATCACCATCGATGCCGGTAAAACCACCGGCACCGTCAAAGTCGATGCGCCGAAAGATGACGTCTACAAGGACGCCGGCAAAGTCGAAGTCACCATCAAGGACGCTGCCGGCGGCAACTTTGAAAACCTGGTCACCAACCCGGCGCCAGCCGTGACCAACGTGGCTGATACCACCGACACCACACGCCTGAGCCTCAGCGCGGACACCGCGGTACTTGAAGGTTCGCACATTACTTACACCGCTACGCTGACACACGCCGCGCAGACTCCGGTCACCGTCACGCTGAGCAACGGTGAGACCATCACCATTGCCGCGGGCAAGACCAGTGGTTCGGTGACCATCGCGGCACCGAGCGACGACGTCTACAGAGACACCGGTTTACTCACCGTGAAGGTGACCGACGCCACCGGCGGCAACTTCGAGAACCTCGTTGTCAGCCCGGCACCCGCCATCACCATCGTCTTCGACACCATCAACACCACGTTGCTGTCTCTGTCGGCCAGCCACACCGTCAGCGAAGGTGGCCAGATCACCTACACCGCCACCCTGAGCAACCCGACTGACACGGCCATGACCGTGAAGTTGAGCAACGGCGCGGTCATCCAGATCGCCGCTGGCGCTTCCAGCGGTTCGGTCGAGTTCGCGGCACCGGCTGACACGCCGTACGTCGATGGCGGCAAAGTCGCGGCGATCATCGTCAGCCAAAGCGGTGGCAACTTCGAAAACGTCGCGGTCAATTACGCGCCGGCGGTCACCACCGTTGCCGATACGAAAGACACCACCGGCCTGACACTGAGCGCCACCCCTTCGGTCGCTGAAGGCGGTTCAATCGTCTACACCGCGACGCTGACCAATGCTGCCGGCACAGCCATGAATGTGACGCTGAGCAACGGCGCGGTGATCCATATTGCCAAAGGCGCCCTTACCGGTTCGGTGAACTACGCCGCACCGTCGGATGACGTCTATAAAGACGCCGGCAAAGTGGAAGCCAGCATCACCAAGACCACCGGCGGCGACTTTGAGAACCTGGTCGCCGACAAGACGCCAGCCGTCACCGACGTAACCGACACCATTAACAACACCACCGTTTCCCTGACCGCCACGCCGAGCACGGCCGAAGGTGGCACCGTGGTTTACACCGCCTCGGTCAATGCGCCTGTGACCGGTTCACCGGTTGTAGTGACCTTGTCGAACGGCCAGACCATCACCATTCCGGTTGGCGCCAGCAGCGCCCATGTGAACTTCAAGGCACCGAACGACGCCCTGGCTGGCGGTGCGACGTTGAGCGTAAAAATCGACGGCACCACCGGTGGCAACTACGAGAACCTGGTGGCGAGTAAAACGCCGGCGGTCACTTCAGTGACCGATGTTAAAGACACCACCACGGTTAGCCTGACCGCGACCGACTCCGTCGCTGAAGGCGGCTCGATCGTCTACACCGCCACACTGACCAACGCTGCCGGCACGCCAGTAACCGTCACCCTGAGCAACGGCGCGGTGATCAGCATCGCTGCGGGTGCGACCACTGGCTCGGTGACCGTCAAGGCACCGGCCGATGACGTCTACAAAGACGCCGGCAAAGTCGAAGCAACCATCAAGGACGCTACCGGCGGCAACTTCGAACACCTGGTGAGCAGCCCTGCAGCGGCAATTACTCAAGTCACTGACACGATCAACACTTCGACGGTCAGCCTGACGGCAACGCCTGCCACGACCGAAGGCGGCAACGTGGTGTACACCGCGTCTGTCACTGCACCGGTCACTGGCCAGGCCGTGGTCGTCACCTTGGCCAATGGTGAAAAAATCACCATCGCCGTCGGTGAAAGCACCGCCTCGATCACCGTCAAGGCACCGAACGATGCGCTGGTCGGCCACGAACCGCTGGTCAACTCCATCAAGGAAGTGACCGGTGGCAACTTCGAGAATCTGGTCGCCGACAAGACCCCGACCTCGACCGCCATCAGCGATACCGTGGACACCACCAAGGTGACCATGACCGCCAGCGACTACGTGGTCGAAGGCGGCAACATCACTTACACCGTCAACCTCAGCAACGCCGCCGGCACTGACATGACGGTCAAGTTGAGCAACGGCGAGAGCGTCGTGATCAAGGCCGGCGACAAGTCAGGTTCCATCACCCTCCCGGCGCCGGGCGATGACGTCTACAAGGACGGCAGCAAGATCACCGTTGGCATCGCCAGCACCAGCGGCGGCGATTTCGAGAAGCTCGACGTCAGCCAGACCACGCACACGACCACCGTCAATGACACCATCGACACCACCACGCTGAAGCTCAGCTCAGACGTGAGCACCGTTGGCGAAGGTGGCCAGATCATCTACACCGCCACCCTGAGTCACCCGGCTGACACGGCGATGACCGTGACGCTGAACAATGGCCTGGTGATCAACATCAAGGCCGGCGAGTCCAGCGGCTCGGTGCCGTACACCGTGCCGAATGACATCTACACCGGCGCACCGGACGTCCGCGCAGCCATCGCGGACAGCACCGGTGGCAACTTCGAAAAACTCGACACCGACCGCTCGGCCGTCGTCACCAAAGTGACCGACACCGCCGACACCACCAGCCTGACCCTCAGCGCCAGCGGTTCGGTGCAAGAAGGCGGGCAAATCGTCTACACCGCGACGTTGTCCCATGCCGCCGGCAGCGACATGACCGTGACACTGAGCAACGGCTCGACCATCACCATCCTCAAGGATGCGGTGTCCGGCCACGTCAGCGTGGACGCACCGAAAGACGACGTGTACCTGGACGCCGGCAAAGTCACCGCCAGCATCGATCAGGTCAGCGGCGGCAAATTTGAAAGCCTGGTGCCGGACAAGTCGCTGGTGTCCACGGACATCACTGACACCCTCAACGACGTGGTCGCCAAACTGACGGTGGATAACTCCAGCGTCACCGAAGGCGGCAAAGTCACCTACACCGTGACCCTGACTAACGCCGATGGCTTGCCGGTCAACAATCACGGTGACCTGACCTTTACATTGACTGACGGCACCGTGGTCAAGGTTGCGGCCAACCAAACCAGCGGCAACACCGTGGTGACCACCCAGGACAACCACGTCATCAACCAGCCGGTGACAGTGGTTAATCAACTGACTGGTGTTTCGGGCACCAACACGTTCGAAAACCTGGTACTGAGCACCGACAAGACCAGCGTCACCATCCTCGACAACGACCACGCGCCAGTGTCCATCGGTGGCGCTGTCACCGGTCTCGAAGATTCGACCATCACCCTGAGCTGGAACGACTTCAAGGTCACCGACGTCGATAACGATAGCCCGCTCGGCATCACCATCACCCAGGTATCGGGCGGTGGCACCCTGCTGTTCAACGGCGTGCAGGTCACCTTGGGCCAGACCATCAGCCAGGCGGATATCGCGCTGGGCAAACTGACCTTTGTACCCGCCGCTAATGAATCGGGTACCGATGGTTATGGCGGAACCGGCGTAGGTAACAAAGCGTCGGATTACGCGCAGATCCAGTTCAAGCCTACCGACGGCTTCAACCAGGGCACTGAAGCGTCCCTGAAAGTCGACATCACTCCGGTGGCGGATGCGCCAACGCTGAATGTCGCGGGCAACAACGTCACGTCGACTGGGTTGATCAAGGAAGTCTGGACCGGTCTGTCGGGCCTGGGCACCGATGGCAGCGGCGCGGCAACGGGCACACTGAAAAGTGTCATCGATGGCGCCGGCACACCGAATTCCAGCAGCACCGTGAGCAACGTGCAATCCGGTGGCGATGTGGCCCAAGGCACGGCGTCGAAAACCTCCGGCCTGATTTACCTCGAAGCCGGCAAGACGTACACCTTCAGCGGCACCGGCGATGACAGCTTGCTGGTGACCATTGGCGGCAAGAACATCGCGGCCACTACGTGGGGCGCGGGTGCCAACCTGAACGGTTCGTTCACCCCGTCCACCAGCGGTTACTACACCCTGGACATCTACCACCACAACCAGAACGGCCCGGGCAACTATGACGTCAACCTGTCGGTCAACGGCAGCCCGGCCATCGACCTGAGCAGCGCTGGCGTTCCGCTGTATACCGGCGTCGCGGATCTGGCCGCTTCCGGCGTGACGGTTTCCGATTTGCACGGCACCAACGGCGAAGGCTACTACGACGGCTACAAACTCAACACCGGCGCCGAAGGCACCAGCATTCACCTGTCCGCCATCAGCACGGCGCTGACCGATACCGACGGCTCCGAAAGCCTGAGCGTGAAGATCAGCGGCATCCCGGCGGGCTCGGTACTCACTGACGGCGCGGGCCATACCTTTACCGCGACTGCGACCTCAGGCGAAGCCAATGTCACTGGCTGGAACCTCGGTTCCCTGACCGTGACTCCGCCTGCAGGCTTCAACGGCCAGTTCAACCTGACCGTGACCTCGACGTCCACCGAGACCCTCGGCGGTTCGGCGCCAAGCACCGCAACGATCCCGGTCACGGTTTACCCGCCGGCCGCCATCAGCGAAGTGGTCGCAACCCTCACGGTGGATAAAACCACCGTGGCGGAAGGTGGCCAGATTACTTACACCGTGACCCTGTCGAACAAAGACGGCATTGCCATCGAGCGTCACGATGCGCTGACCTTCAAGTTGACCGACGGCACCGTCATCACGGTACCGGCCGACAAGACGACCGGCTCGTTCACCGTCACCGCCCCGGACGACATCCTGATGGGCGGTCAACCGACCATCGTCAACAAACTCGAAAGCGTCAGCGGCGCAGAGACCTCCGGACCTCTGACCCTGGCTCAGAATTCGGTGCAAACCGCCGTTACCGATGAAGCAGGTTCAGGTACCACAACCAACAACCAGGGCGACAAGGTCGGCATCACCATCGTCGGCAACGGCGCGGTGCTGGAAAACCAGGCGCCAAGCTTCACCATCAAGCTCGACAAGGCCCAGGATGTTGCCCTGACCGTGAAATTGAGCGACGGCCAGACCGTTACCTTCGCCGCGGGCGAAACGGAAAAAGTCCACACCCTGTCGCCGCAAGGCGAAGACGTCTACAAAGACGCCGGCACTGCGACGCTGGGCATCAGCGGCGCGACTTCCGGTGGCACTGCGCTGGAAAACCTGGTTGTGGGCAACCCGGCGTCGGTGGTCATCACCGACACCATCAGCGAAGTTATCGCCAAGCTGACCGCCACTCCGTCGGTCAACGAAAATGGCACCATCACCTACACCGCGACCCTGACCGACGCCAAAGGCGCATTGGTCACCGCTCACGATGAGCCGGTCACCGTCACCCTCGACAGCGGCAAAACCATCACCATCGCCGTCGGCCAGAGCTCCGGCACCTTGCAGGTGACGGCGGACAACGATATCTACAAAGGTCCGACCACGGTTACCGAGGGCATCAAATCGGCGGCCGGTGGCAACCTTGAATTGATTGCGCCAAACACTGACAAAGTCACCACCACGGTCAATGACGTCAACGACGCCACCACCGTGAAGCTGACCGCGACCCCAAGCGTCGATGAAAACGGCACCATCACTTACACCGCGACTCTGACCGATGCCAAAGGCGCACTGGTCACCGCGCACGATGCGCCGGTCACCGTGACGCTGGATAGCGGCAAAACCATCACCATCGCCGTCGGCCAGAGCTCGGGCACCTTGGCCGTGAGCGCAGGCAACGACGTCTACAAAGGTCCGACCACAGTCACCGAAGGCATCAAATCGGCGGCCGGTGGCAACCTGGAATTGATCGCTCCAAACACTGACAAAGTCACCACCACGGTCAATGACGTCAACGACGCGACCACCGTGAAACTGACCGCTACGCCGAGCGTGGATGAGAACGGCACCATCACTTACACCGCAACCCTGACCGATGCCAAAGGCGCATTGGTCACCGCTCACGATGCGCCGGTCACCGTCACCCTCGACAGCGGCAAAACCATCACCATCGCCGTCGGCCAGAGCTCCGGCACCTTGGCCGTGAGCGCAGGCAACGACGTCTACAAAGGTCCGACCACGGTCACCGAAGGCATCAAATCGGCGGCCGGTGGCAACCTGGAATTGATTTCGCCTAATACCGACAAGGTCACCACCTCGGTCAATGACGTCAACGACGCCACCACCGTGAAGCTGACCGCGACCCCGTCGGTCAACGAAAACGGCACCATCACCTACACCGCGACCATCACCGACAAGAACGGCGCACTGGTCACCGCTCACGATGCTCCGGTCACCGTCACCCTCGACAGCGGCAAGACCATCACCATCGCCGTCGGCCAGAGCTCGGGCACCTTGGCCGTGAGCGCAGGCAACGACGTTTACAACGGCGCGCCAACCGTCACTGAATCGATCAAGAGCGCCAGCGGCGGCAATCTCGAAGCCCTCGGCGCAGACAAGACCAGCGTCTCGACCACAGTCGGCGACTTCAAGGACACCACCACGGTCAGCATCACTGGCAGCACTTCGGTGACCGAAGGCCAGACCGCCAGTTACACGGTCAGCCTGACCAACCCGGCACAGACCGAAGTGACGCTGAAAATCGTCTACAGCGGTACCGCCGCCGACGGTTCGGACTTCACCGGTGTGTACACCGTGAAGATTCCGGCCGGCGCCAGCAGCGCCAATTTCAGCGTCGCGACGCTGGACGACCGGATCACCGAAGGTACTGAAAACTTCGTGGTCAAGATCGACTCGGCCACCGGCGGCAACTTCGAGACGCTGGCGGTCAGTACGACCAATGGCAGCGTCAGCACCTCGATCATCGACAACGATGCGCCGCCGGTGCTCGACCTCGACGCCAACAACTCAAGCGGTGCCACCGGTGCCAACTACAACGTGACGTTCACCGAAGGCACTACCGGCCAGGGTGTATCGATCGGCGACACCGACCTGAAAATCACCGACCCGGACAGCACAATGATGACCGGCGCAACCATCGTGCTGACCAACCGTCAGACGGGTGATGCGCTGAACCTGGGCAACAGCGTCAATGGCATCACCATCAATGCCAACAGCACGAATGGCACGGTCACGCTGACGTTGTCCGGCAACGCGACGCTCGCCGACTACATCCAGCAGATCAAGAACATCAGCTTCACCAACAGCAGTGAAGACCCGAGCACCGTGCCGCGGATCATCACCGTGACCGTGACCGATGGCAGCAACTACTCCAACACCGCGACCACCACCGTGACCGTGGTCGGGGTGAATGACGCACCGACAGCAGCACCGGTCAACGTCACCGGCACGGAAGACACCCCGCTGATCCTGAGCTGGTCGACCTTTGGCGTCAGCGATGTCGACAGCCCGGCCGCCAGCCTCGGTGTGAAAATCACCGGCCTGCCGGGCGAAGGCAAATTGCAGTACCTGAACGGTTCGACCTGGACCGACGTAACGGCTAACCAGACCCTCAGCAAGACTGATATCGACGCGGGCAAAGTACGTTTCATGCCGGATGCCAACGAGTCTGGCGCCAACGGCAATAGCGCCGGCATGGGCAACAACAAGGCGGACTACGCGCAGATCCAGTTCCAGCCAACCGACGGTTCGCTGCAGGGCAACACCGGCACAATCAAAATCGACATCACCCCGGTGGCTGACGCGCCAACGCTGAACGTCGCGAGCAACAACGTAACCTCGACGGGCTTGATCAAAGAGGTCTGGACCGGCCTGTCGGGCCTCGGCACCGATGGCACCGGCGCGACGTCGACCACACTGAAAAGTGTCATCGATGGCGCGGGCACACCGAACTCCAGTGGTACCGTGACCAACGTGCAATCCGACGGCAGCGTCGCGGCAGGCACGGCATCGAAAACTTCCGGCCTGATCTACCTCGAAGCGGGCAAGACGTACACCTTCAGCGGTACCGGCGATGACAGCCTGCTGGTGACCATCGGCGGCAAGAACGTTGCGGCAATCACCTGGGGTGCGGGCGGTAATTTGAACGGTTCGTTCATCCCGACCACCAGCGGTTACTACACCCTGGACATCTACCACCACAACCAGAGCGGCCCGGGCAGCTATGACGTCAACCTGTCGGTCAACGGCGGTGCGGCAGTCGACCTGAGCAGCGCTGGCGTGCCGCTGTACACCGGTGTGGCGGACCTGGCCGCTGCCGGCGTGACCGTGTCCGATTTGCACGGCACCAACGGCGAAGGCTACTACGACGGTTACAAACTCAACACCGGCGCCGAAGGCACCAGCGTTCACCTGACCGCAATCAACACAGCGCTGACCGACACCGACGGCTCCGAAAGCCTGAGCGTGAAGATCAGCGGCATCCCGGCGGGCTCGGTGCTCACCGATGGCGCCGGCCACACGTTCACCGCCACCGCGACCTCCGGCGAAGCCAACGTCACCGGCTGGAACCTCGGCACCCTGACCGTGACCCCGCCGCCGTACTACAACGGCCAGTTCAACCTGACCGTGACCTCGACCTCCACTGAAGCGTTGGGCGGCTCGGCACTCAGCACCGCGACGATTCCCGTCACGGTTTACCCGGCGGCTTACAACGCCGTTACCGCAACGTCCGGTAATGACAACATCACTGGCACCGACGGCAACGACATCATGGTCGCCGACATCGGCGGGCTGACCGTGGTGCCGGGCACTAACTACAACATCGCCTTCATGGTCGATAGCTCAGGCAGCATGAGCTCGTCGTCGATCAACGCCGCCAAGGACTCGCTGACGTCGGTGTTCAACACCCTCAAGCAGAGCATGGGCGGCAACTCGGGCACCGTGAACATCTTCCTGGTGGACTTCGATACCCAGGTCAACAAATCGGTATCGGTCAACCTGAACGATCCGAACGCCCTGACCTTGCTCAAATCGGTACTGGACTCGATGTCGTCCGGCGGTGTGACCAACTACGAAGATGTGTTCAAAACCACGGCCAACTGGTTCCAGAGCGCTGACGCCGTGGCCAACACCGGGGCGAAGAACCTCACGTACTTCATCACCGACGGTCAGCCGAACTACTACCAGAGTGGCGAAAAGACCAACCCGACGCTGTACGGCAGCGTGAAGCTTGATGACGTGGTGAAAACCAGCAATTACAAGCCGGGAGATACCTTCTCCACGACCATCGACAGCACTCACAAACTGGCCATCGACAGTGACGGGAATGCGACGCTGTACACCCTGAACGGCTCCAACAACTGGAAAGCCAGTAGCGTGGGAACCATTCATGCTCAGGGCGACGGCACTTACGAGGTGTCCTCCACGACGGGCAGCGGCAGTGATCAGACGATTGTCGATAACTCCTCTTCCAGTTTTGCGCTGCTGAGCAATGTGTCCAACGTCGAAGCCATTGGCTTGAACAAGGGCGTTACCCTCGTCGACTTGAGCCCGTACGACTCGAACCATACGCCGCAAACCAACATCGATCCGAAAGACCTGGCCAACTCGATCGTCGGACATACCGAAGCGACGCAACCGGGTTCTGACACGGTCAATGGCGGCGACGGCAACGACATTCTGTTCGGCGACCTGGTGAGCTTCAACGGCATTGCCGGTGAGGGTTATCAGGCGATGCAGGCGTTCGTCGCCCAGCAGACCGGTGTGGACGTTACCAAGGTCACCACCAGCAACGTGCACCAGTTCATCACCGAGCACTACACCGTGTTTGATGTGTCCGGCGCCCACGACGGCAACGACACGCTGTTGGGTGGTACGGGCAATGACATTCTCTTCGGCTCGGGTGGCAACGACAGCCTCGACGGCGGCAAGGGCAATGACATCCTGCTCGGCGGTTCGGGTAACGACACGCTGATGGGCGGTTCAGGCAACGACATCCTCATTGGCGGTTCGGGTGCCGATACCTTTGTGTGGAAGTCGGGCGACACCGGCAACGACGTGATCAAGGACTTCAAGGCCAGCGAAGGCGACCGCATCGATCTGCGTGATCTGTTGCAGGGCGAGACCGGCAGTACCATCGACAACTTCCTGAAGATCAGCACAGTGGATGGCGTGTCGTCGCTGCAAGTCAGCGCCGGCGGCAAGTTCAACTCCGGCGACGCGGCAGCCGCGACTCCGGACGTGACGATCAAACTGGAAGGCAACAATTGGTCCAGCGCCAACATCCACACGTTGATTGCCGGCAGCGATCCGACCATCAAAGTCGACCACAACAACAGCTGACCCAACGAAAACGGCCGCCCTTATGGGGCGGCCGTCACGTTTGTGCCTTTCTCCACGGTGACGATTTCGTCGCCGCACCGCATACTCGCGTCCAGTTGGCCTATGCTGCTGACAGCATGAGGCTGGTTCATTTCTGAGGGATGCTCACATGTTCTACGTGCAACGCGATGCGCAAGGCCAGTTAGTGCGCGTGGAAGCCGCGGCCTACGCCGAGGCCACGGAAACACTGCCGGCCGACCACCATGAAATCCAGGCCTGGTATGCCAACGAAGTGATGGAAACCAGCCTCAAACAGCTCAAGCAGAGCGACCTGGAAATGATCCGGGTACTCGACGACTTGATCCAGGTGCTGACCAGCAAAGGCGTGATCCGCGTCACCGACCTGCCGCCGGCGGCACAGGCCAAATTGATGGACCGGACCCAGGCGCGTGAGGCGTTGGGCGGGTTGATTCATTTGATTGATGATGAAGAGACGGGGTTGATTTAACCCCCGTCATCGTTGGTGTCTGCACTGACGCCTTCGCGAGCAAGCCCGCTCCCACATTAGATCTTCAGTGATCACAGCTTGTGTGAACGACGAAGTTTCAATGTGGGAGCGGGCTTGCTCGCGAAGGCGATAGTCATTTCACCAAAAGAATTCCCTGTTAAACCTTGACCGAACCCGGCGCCAACTCTGGCGACTCCAGGTGATCCAGCGCCCGCTCCACCAACAAATGAACCCCATCTGCCATTCGGCTAAGCCCCAGCGCGACGCAGCGGCATGAGCCTTCGACATCGTCTGCCAGATTGGCGGCGATGGCGCTAATGGAGCGCAGGTCTTCGGAGGCGTTGGCCAGGAGGGCTTCGGTGGGGATGTCGGGGGAGACGGTGAAGAGGTGGCCTCTGCGGGGAGAAGGCGGATTTGGGGTAACTTTGAACATGTTGTATCTCCATCTGTATTGGGAGCTACGACCGTTCGCTTGCACGCGAATGGGGTGGCAGCTGTGCGCGAGTGTGCAAGACCGGGCAGACGGACCCCGGCAGATCATTCCCGGAAGAAAGATCTCCCACGCACAGCCGCCATAAAACAATGGCGTTGCGCGTCGTCTTTTACCCGGACTTGCACGTCCGTGTCACCGATTATTCAGTGACAAGGCCAGACCAGACCTGCGCATTACCCGGAACAAGTTCACCAAAACCGACGCAACTCGAAGGAAATCTCCTAGGAGTTTTCCTTCAGATTTTTTGGTGACTGCATTGACGCCATCGCGAGCAGGCTCACTCCTACAGGGGAGTTTTGTCGTTCACAGAATCTGTGCTCACTGAAGATCTACTGTAGGAGTGAGCCTGCTCGCGATGAGGCCATCAGCCTAACTGCCAAGGCTTGGGTTCACCAAACAACTGCCCCTGAACCCCATAGATCCCCATCTCCCGAATCACCGACAACTCCCCTTCGGTCTCTACCCGCTCGGCAATCAACGGCAAATCGATGCTGTGCGCCGCGCGCTGGATCGCTTCGATGAACAGGCGCTTGTCGCTCTCCTGATCAATCGCGCGAATGTACCCGCCATCGATCTTCAGGTACGCCAACCCCAGCCGCGCCAGGTTGCCGATCATGCTGAAACGCCCGCCAAAACGTTGCAGGCTCAGGGAGAAGCCGAGTTCTCGCAGACGCCGCGTCAGCTCTTCCAGCATCGCCTGCTCTGGCAATTGTTCCTCGCCGATTTCCAGGGTCAGGCGCGGCCCCAGATTGGAGTTCGCTCGCAGGATCTCGAAGATTTTATTCAGCGTTTGCGGATCGCCCAGCGTCGCTGACGACAGGTTCAACGCCAGCGACTCTTCGTGGCCCGCCATCTGCTCCAGCACCAATTCCAGCATCAGCCGGTCCAGTCGTGCGGTCCAGCCGAAACGCTCCAGCCACGGCAGGAAGCGTCCGGCAGGAATGGTCTGACCTTGCTCGTCGACCAAGCGCGAGAGCACTTTGTAATGCAGCACCAGTTGCGTGTCCTGGCTGGCCACGACCGGTTGGAAATACAGCTGGAAGCGCCGCTGATTCAACGCCTGATCCAGCAAGTTGTTCCAGGCATGATGGTCATCGCCGACGCTGGCCGACGCGCTGTGATCCAGGCATGCCCAACTCGGCTCACCCTGAGTTTCAGCTTGAGCCAGCGCTTGGTCGCCCAGCCCGAGCACCGCTTGCGGGGAGTCGCCATGAACGAACGGCGCCAGCCCGATCGAAGCCACCGAAGCCACGTCGGTGGCGCCCGTCGCATGCAGGCTGGCCAGGGCACTGTCGAGGTTCTGCGCCAGTTGCAACGCTTCTTCGCGCACCAGCCCCGGCGCCAGCACAGCGAACTCGCCGCCGCGAATCCGCGTGACGAGGTTCTGGGTTTCCGGGTATTTAGCACACTCGCGGGACAACTGCTCGCCCACCGCTTTCAACAACTGGTCAGTGCGCTGACCGCCCAAGCGCTGGTTCAAACCCGCCAGGTCCTTGACCCGCAGCAACAGCAGATAACCGGAACTGGCCTGCTCCGGATTGCTCACCCGAGCGTTCAATTGCATCTCGAAATAACGACGGTTGGCGAGCCCCGTCAGGTTGTCCTGATAGGACTCGACCCGCAGTTTTTCACTGCGCTCGGCCTGTTCCTGGAACAGCGCCTTGAGCTTCTCGACCATCTGGTTCATCGCCTGCACCACGCGGCGCAGTTCCGGAGTACGTGGCAGCTCCGGCAGGCTGAGGAACTCACGACGGGCGATGGCGTGGGATTGCTGGACCATGTAGTCCAGCGGTTTCAATTGGCGGCGCAGCAACAGCGCGCCCAGCACCGCGCTCACGGCGCCGCAGACCAGCAACCAGCCGAGACTGCCCAGCGCGCTCTGCCACAGCTTGGCCAGCGCGAACATCGGGTGGCTGACCACCTCGACCCGCGCCGCCTGCTCCCATCCACGGCTGACAATTGCATCGCCGCCAGCGGCTTCGAGGCCGATCATTTTGACGAACCAGTCCGGCACGTTGTTCACAGCCGGAATCCCGCTGCGCTCGACGATGGTTTTGTCGTTGCTCAAGTCGACGACGCGGATACTCGCGTAGTAGCCGCTGTCGAAAATCGAACTGACCAGCAACTCGACCATCGCCGGGTCGTCGATGTTGGGTGTCAGGGACAACGCCAGCGCGGTAGCAGCGTCCTGGGCGTGGGAACGCAACTGGTTGACGTACTGGGTGCGCGAGCTCTCCAGGCTGACCATGAAGCTGCCGGTGAAGGCGACCACCAGGAACAGACAGATAGCGATCAACAGCTGTTTGAACAAAGACATCTGAGCGCGTGCTCCTAGTTTGTCGTTTCGACCGGGAAACCTTCGGCCTGCATTTTTTTCAACACGTCCTGCCAGCGGGACAGGCGTTTGGTGTCACCGACCTTTTTGTTGCCCTTGGCGCCCGGCAAATACAAACCCTCCGCATTGAAAGAGTAGACCGGTAACAGATCGGTTCGTTGATTGGCCGGTTTTATCTCGTTGATCAGGCTGTCGAGCACCAGCGGCATGGCCTCGGGGCTTGAATAGTAGGTCAACACCATGTGCGCCCGGTTCTGGCGCAAGGCCTTGACGTACGTGATGCGCAGCTTGTCACTGGACACGCCGAGGTGGCGCAGGCTGAAATACTTGGCAATCGCATAGTCTTCGCAATCGCCGGCGCCCTTCCACAGCGCTTCGATGGGCGTTTCCCAATAATCGACTTCGTGCCACAGGTCGATGTCCTCGACGTAGCGCACCTGATTGTTGAAGAACAGGTTGACCACTTTGAGCTGTTCCAGCTCGCCGACCTGCTTCTGCGTGGCCAGTAAATGCTGCCAGGCGTCGATCCGTTGCTGCCCTTCGCCCAACGGCCCGTACAGGGCCTGAGCGCGCCGGCTGATCAGCGAAAAGTCCCAATCGGCCTGCAAGCCGCCCAGCATGACGCCAGCCAGTAGCAGCGCGCAGCACAGCCAGCGCAAGATCCGTGGGATTGCGAAACGTACCGCCAATGCGAGGCATCCAGAGCAGGCAAATGGAATTCGGCCGATGGTGCCGGTTACCCCGGCAAAAGACAATGGCACGGTGCAATCACGGGTGACACGCTAGACTTTGTATTGTGAATGACATGAAAAGCTTGCGATTGAGAACCTGACTTGTTTGACAAGCTTCATCGCAGTCACTAGTGTCCATTTGGATCCAAATATTTCAGTCGAATAGGGTGCGAGTAGTGCCACACAAGACCAACCCTCTCAGCAGCATCAAGGTCAGCGGGCCGATTCCCGCTCACCTCGCACGCTCGGTGATCGAAGAAACGCTGCGCTCGGCGATTCTCGATGGGCGCATCCCTTGCGGCACCGCGTTGCGCCAGCAAGACCTGGCCGACCTGTTCGGCGTCAGCCGTATGCCCGTGCGCGAAGCCTTGCGCCAGCTCGAAGCCCAGGCGCTGCTCAACGTGGTCGCCCATAAAGGCGCCGTCGTTGCGCCGCTGGTTCAGGGCGACGCCGTGGAAACCTATGCGCTGCGGATTCTCCTGGAGTCTGAAGCCCTGCGATTGTCGATCCCATTACTCGACAAAGAAGACCTGGAAGCCGCTGCCCGTCATATCGATGATATGGAGACAGAGCAGGACTACAGCGAGATCGGCCGTCTCAATCGCTTGTTCCACATGTCGCTGTACTGCAAGGCGCCTAACCGTCGCCTGTTGAGCCTGATCGAAGAAGGGTTGAACGAAGAAGAACGCTTCCTGCGTTTCAACCTCGAAGCGATGGGCCTGGGCAAACTGTCCCAGGACGATCACCGGGCGCTGCTGCTGGCGGTGGAAGATCGCGACATCGAGCGCGCAGTAAAGCTGCTTGCGCACCACCTCAACCGGGGTGTCGAGGTCATTACACGCTACCTCGCCAGCCCTGACGCACTGAATAAAAAAACCGCCCGGTAAATTGTGCCAGCAAGCCAGAACGAGCAGATCGGACTGCTCGTTTTCGCTTGTCACAACGCCGCTCAGCCCCTCGCTAAAGCCTCACCCTCGATTTTCCCCTCCCAAGCCCAATAACTGCACCGAGAAGTTGACGCTTCGGTGATAGCGGCTGCCGTGATTTACGCTCACTCTTGGACTGCCAACAACCAATGAACGGGCGACGCTGCGCACCTGCGCAACAGTCCCCGCAACAAGAACCTACGGAAGGAGTCTTGTCACGGGAAAGGAAGCTTCGGCGTTGATCCCAGCCAACTTCCACCCTCTAAAGTCATGTCATTGATTCAACCAAGAAAGTTGCTTCGAGTGAGGCATTCACTCTTCATTTCAATTCTGACCTTAATTAGTCGGAAGGAGCAACTACGCCCAAATAAAACTGCCAATTAAAGTTTTATTGAAACTTGTCGCGCCTAATAAACTTGAACTTCTATTTAATTAAAAAATGACTTGCCGTGAACTTTATTCGTGTATTAGTTTTTGTTCGCCGCACTGAGCAAAGGCCTGCAAGGCCGGCCCTGCGGACTCACAAGCACTAAAACCGATCAATTAGATTGAGGCACTTGCTCGTCCACTGAAAACTTTAAACGCCACGCACTGATTGATCGCAACTTCCTTAACGGCATCTCAGATCACTTATAGGCTCACTCATGAAAGCGAATAAAGACCGTCTCACCCAGAAGAAGGCAGAACTTAGTGCACACCCGATTTTTTCTGAAATACATTCGCTGCCGGTACTTCAACGTTTCATGGAAACCCATGTCTTTGCAGTCTGGGACTTCATGTCGCTGACCAAGCGTCTGCAACAGGAACTGACTTGCGTTCAATTACCTTGGTTGCCGCCTCGAGACTCGCAGGCCGCGCGCCTGATCAACGAGATTGTGCTCGGTGAAGAATCCGATGATCGTCCGGCCCAAGGTCATTACAGCCACTTTGAATTGTATCTGGATGCGATGCGCGAAGTCGGGGCCAGCACGGTCGCCGTGGAGCGCTTTGTCGCGTTGCAACAGGAAGGCGTGAGCTATGACGTCGCGCTGCAAAGCGTGGACGTCGACCCGGCCGCCGCACAGTTTGTGCGGCACACCTTGCACACGGCGTTGCATGCACCGGGCCACAGCGTCGCAGCGGCGTTCTTGCATGGTCGTGAGAGTGTGATTCCGCAGATGTTCCAGCGGATTCTCGACGATTGGGGCATCGGCATCGAGCAAGCACCGACCTTCCGTTATTACCTGGAACGGCACATCGAAGTCGATTCCGAAGACCACGGCCCGGCAGCGGAAAGACTCCTTGCGCGGTTGGTCGATGGCAATCCGCAACGGGAAGAGGACGTCTACGCCAGCGCGATTGCTGCCGTGGAAAGCCGCATCGCCCTGTGGGACGGCCTGCGCCTGAGCATGGGCGAGCCGTTGCGTGAGGTGACCGCATGAACGCCGCCGATTACCAATCCTTTGCCGACGCCTGGGAGAGCCGCGCGACCATCCGCACGCGCCCACGTCGGGTGCTGGAAAACGATGACAAGCTGATCTATCCCTTGAGCCGCCAGCCACTGGTGCTGAGCGAAACCTTCCTGCGCGAATGCCCCGAGCAACGGGACTTCGCGCTGGTGCAGACGCTCTACAAATTCATTAACGACGTAGTGATTTTCGAAACCGAGATCGTCGACAAGACCGCGCGCAGCATCGCCAAGAATCGCTTCGCCGTGACGTTCCCGTTCGCTTGTCGATACGACGCCATGACTGTGGTGGTGGACGAGGATTACCACGCCTTGGTGGCCATGGACTTCATGCAGCAGACCATCGCCATGACCGGCATCACACCGATCGTATTGCCCGACGAAATCGAGCTCAGTCGCGCCATCCCGGCAGCGGTGGCGCTCGCGCCGGAACACCTGCGCAGTGCCGTCGAATTGATCTGCGTGGCCATTGCCGAGAACACCGTGACCGGCGATGTCGCGGCGTTCGCCAAGGACGACACGGTCAAGCAATCGATCAAAGGCCTGATGGCTGATCACCTGCTGGATGAAGGGCGCCACTCCGGCTTCTGGGCGCGGCTGGTGCGCATCTACTGGCACACCGCGAGCGAAGAAGACCGCCATTGCATCGCGCAGATCCTGCCGGTGTTCATCGGCCATTACCTGACCAACGACATTCAGAAGTCCTTCGACTTCCGGTTGATCGAGTCTTTGCAGATCAGCGACGCGACGCGTCAGGCACTCAAGAGCGAAGTCTCGGGGCTGGCCTTCCCGATCAATCGCCATCACCCGCTGGTCGCCAACATCGTGCGGTTTTTCCGCAGCAGTTCGCTGCTCGATTCGCCGTGCGTGCAAGACGCCCTCAGCGACTACCTGGTTTAACGAGGAGAACATCCATGAGACGTCTCGACATTTTGCTCATTGGGCAAAGCCAGGCCTTGACCGACCTGGCGCTGGAACTTGAACAACACGGTCATTCGCTGGTGCGGCTCGACACGCTCAATGAGCAGCCGTCGGTTGATTTGCTGATCGAGGACGCGAGCCTGGCATTTTCGGGTTTCAGCGCAATACCGCGACTGACGCTGCAACTGGGTATCGGCGGATCGGAGGCTGGCGGCTTGCCGTCGCTGGACCTCTTGTGCTCGTACAACTCGGCATTGTTCACGCGCGTGCCGATCGCCGACGAGCCTTACGGCAACGGCCAGGCATTGCGCCTGCGAGCGGTGGCGGAGCTGGTGGATCACGTCGCACTGCTGGTCAGCCGCTTCTCCCGGGATGCCGAGTATTTCCTCCACGCACAACCGGCAGCACCGGCTGACTTTGAGCGTGTGGAGACTCTGGTGTGGCTTGAACATTTGGCGTTCGTCCATCAGCTCAACATTACCGCCCAACCCTGGCTGCTGGAATTGGGGCAGATCCCGATGATCGAGCGCCTTGAACAGCGCTTCCTTCAATCAGCCGAACGACCCGCGTTGAGCATCGATGGTACGACGCTGAGCTTTCGACAACTGCATGCCTATAGCCGAGCTATCCAACAGCAGTTACAGCCGCTGCTCGATAAGCATCAGGGGCCGTTGGTGGTCGGGATCTGCCTGCCGAAATGCAGTGCGCTGTATGCGGGGATTCTGGCGATTCTCGGCAGCGGCGCGGTGTACTTGCCGCTGGAGCCGAGCCATCCGCTGCAACGTCAGCAGTACATTCTTTCCGATGCCGGGGCGGTGCTGTTGCTGCATGACGGCCAGCACCCGCTCGCCGACGACATGCCAGGGCTGAACATCAGCCACATCGACATCGATGACGTGGACCTCGAACAGCCCTTGATGCGTCAGCGGCCTGATAGAGATGCGCCGTGCATGGCGCTCTATACCTCGGGCACCACCGGGCATCCCAAAGGCGTGTTGCTCAGTCAGGCCAACCTTGCACACTTCACCGCGTGGTACGCCGACTACGTACACCTCACCGAACAGAGTCGGGTACTGCAGTTTTCGTCGCTGAGTTTTGACTCGTCGCTGATCGATATTTTCCCGACCCTGCTGCAGGGCGCCGAGCTGATCGTGCCCAGTGACGATCAACGCCGCGACCCCTTGCAACTGGTCGAGCTGATCCGCCACCAGCAACTCAGCCACGCTTTTTTACCGCCGGCACTGCTGAGCATTCTGCCGCTGGATCAGTTACAGGGACTGGATCATGTGATGACCGGCGGCGACGTTTGCGAACCGTACGTGATCGAGCAACTGACGCGCCAGGGCAAGCTCTACAACCTGTATGGCCCGACCGAAGCCACGGTGCTGATTACCGCGCGACAGTTGCGTCCCGGCGACAGCAATCGAACTCTCGGTGCACCGATTGCCAACAGTCAGGTGCTGATTCTTGATGAAGACTCCCAACCCGTCACCGACCACACCGTCGGTGAGTTGTACATCGTCGGGCCGGGTGTGTGCCTGGGGTATCTGAACAACCCGCAGCAGACCGCCGAACGCTATCTGAACCTGAGTTTGCCAAGCGGCCAAAGGCTGCGCGCCTATCGGACCGGCGATATGGCCAAGTGGACCCGCGACGGCATCGAGCTGTGTGGGCGGCGGGATAACCAAGTGAAGATTCGCGGCTTTCGGGTAGAACCGGAAGAGATCGAACGCTGCCTGCGCGACAGCCAGTTGTACCGTCAGGTGGCGGTGGTCATCGACAGTCAGCGACGCATTCTGGCCTTCCTCGCACAGCCTCAGGAAGACCGACCCGGTGCCGCTCGCGATGCATTGAAGGCTCACGCGTTGCAGTTTTTGCCGGACTACATGCAGCCCGGTGCATGGACCGAACTAAACAGCATGCCCTTCGCCAGTAACGGCAAAGTCGATCGCAAAGCGTTGCTTGCCATGCCGGTCAACGTCCTGGAAAACAGCGCACGGCGCTTGCCAGTCAGTGCCGATGAGGCCTTGCTGCTGGAGATCTGGGCCGAGTTGCTGGAGCTGCCGGCCAGTGACATTTCAACCGACGAAAGCTTCTTCAATTTGGGTGGTCACTCGATCCTGTTATCGCGCATGTTGCTGCGATTGCGTGAGGAATTCGGGCGCAGTATTTCGATCAACCGCTTCATTGAACTGCCGACCATTGCGAAGTTGGCGACCTTGGTACGCGGCTCCGGCACTGAAGAAGTGCTGAGCGAAAGGGCCCTGGCGGATGCCTTCCGTGAGCTGGATATTCAGCCGCTGCCGGTCAACCAAATGGGCGATGTGCACAAGGTGATCGTCACCGGCGCGAACAGTTTTGTCGGTGTGCATATCGTCGAGGCGCTGTTGGGTTGGGGCGCCACTGAAGTCGTGTGCCTGGTGCGCGATGGCGGTGGGCAATCGGCGGCTGAGCGCTTTGCTCATGCATTGCGCGAGAACCGTCTGGAGCACCTGGACCTGAGCCGGGTGCGGGTGTACGCCGCGGACATCACTCGTCCGTCTCTGGGGCTTTCCAATGAGGTGTATGAGCGCCTCGATCGAGAGTTCGGCGCGCTGGTGCACAACGCTGCCAACGTCAATCACGTACTCGATTACGAATCACTGGCGCGTGACAACGTCGAACCGATTTTCGAGTGCCTGAGGTTGTGTGAAGGGCGCAGCAAGAAGGTCTTCAACTTCGTCTCGACGCTCTCGGCGTCCAGCACGATTGCGGCCGATGGCCGGGTGCTGGAATTGCCCGCGGCGCAGACACCGCCGATCTATATCAAGAACGGCTACAACCTCTCCAAGTGGGTCGGCGAACGGATTCTTGAACGGGCGCGCGAGCGTGGGGTTCGGGTCAATCTCTATCGCCCAGGCAACATCAGTTTCAACAGCCTCACGGGTGTCTGCCAGCCGCACAAAAACCGTTTGATGCTGATGCTCAAAGGCTCGATCCAGCTCGGCCAGGTGCCGGAGTTCGCGCTGAATTTCGATTTGATGCCGGTGGACTTTCTCGCCCGGTTCATCGCCTTCCATGCCGGCCGTTATCAGCCTGAAAAAGCGGTGTTCAACCTGCACAACCCCGAACCGCTGAGCTGGGACGACTACGTGGCGTCCTTTCGCGAAGCCGGGCGGGAATTCTCGATGGTCAGCGTCGCGCACTGGCAGCAGCAACTGGGCCGCGTCGACAGCGACAACGCGCTGTTCGGCGTGCTCGGTTTTTACCTCAACGGCTTCGAAGAAGACATCGGCGATATCTCGATGATCGGCCACGCCAATGCCCAGGCGGGCGTGCGGCAGATGGGCGCGCACTACCCGGAAAAAACCCCGGCGCTACTGCGTCGAGGCTGCGACTACCTGAAAGAAATCAACTTCATCTGAATCAACCAAACGGAGCAAAACCATGAGCACTCTACAACCCGATACCCTGATCAAAAACCCTCAAGGCTGCCACGTGGTGTCCTCGGTGGAAGTGCCGACGGAAGCCGAGAAGGTCTGGGCAGTCGTTGGTAACTTTGCCGGCTTCGATCAGTTCATTCCGGCGCTGTCGCACATTGAGATGACGGGCGAGGGCGTTTCGTCCTTGCGCAAGAAATTCTTCAAGGATGGCAACCTGGTGGTCGAGCAACTCAACTCGCGGGATGACCACGCGTTGAACATGACCTGGACCACGATCTACAACACATTAGGCGTGGCCAATTTGTGGGCAGCGATGAATGTTGAGCCGCTGGGAGTAGGCAAGTCCCGTGCGACCTGGACCATCATCGCCGAACCGGCGCAGGGGGGTGTGGAGGCTCTGCCGGGGTTCAAGGCGTTTGTGCAGGGGTTTGCTGATGATGCGATGAATAATGTGTTGAAGCTGTTTGTATAAGTCTGAGTTTGATCGATAACGCAGGCCTGAAACGACAAAACCCCTGTCTGCGTTAGCAGACAGGGGTTTCGGAATTCAATCTTGACGATGACCTACTCTCACATGGGGAAACCCCACACTACCATCGGCGATGCATCGTTTCACTGCTGAGTTCGGGATGGGATCAGGTGGTTCCAATGCTCTATGGTCGTCAAGAAATTCTGTGACCAGCCCGTTACAGCCGTAACGTGCCAGCAAAAAATGGTGACTTCTACTAAAACAAAACCCCTACCTGCGTACGCAGATAGGGGTTTCGGAATTTAATCTTGACGATGACCTACTCTCACATGGGGAAACCCCACACTACCATCGGCGATGCATCGTTTCACTGCTGAGTTCGGGATGGGATCAGGTGGTTCCAATGCTCTATGGTCGTCAAGAAATTCGGTAGCCAGGTCGTTCTCTCTTGCGAGATCACGCTCCAGCGAATGGGTATGTAATAGATTTGTGTGTTTCGAATTTTCGACAATGTATCGTCTTCACACACCGCAATCTGGTCTCTGTCGAGTTCACAGATTGCTTGGGTGTTATATGGTCAAGCCTCACGGGCAATTAGTATTGGTTAG
>NZ_MOBK01000159.1 GCF_003732265.1 Pseudomonas brassicacearum | reverse complement strand
CAGGTCAGTGCCGTTGCTATCAAAGATGGTCGCTTTATCGCCGTAGGCAGTGATGTCGAAGCCATGGCTCTGCGTGGTAGCGCCACGAAGGTGGTGGACCTGCAAAAACGAACCGTCATCCCAGGGCTCAACGACTCGCACCTGCACCTGATCCGTGGTGGCCTGAATTACAACTTGGAATTGCGTTGGGAAGGCGTCCCCTCCTTGGCCGACGCCCTGCGTATGCTCAAGGTTCAAGCCGACCGCACACCGACACCGCAATGGGTGCGCGTGGTCGGTGGCTGGACCGAATTCC
>NZ_MOBK01000158.1 GCF_003732265.1 Pseudomonas brassicacearum | reverse complement strand
ATTACCCGGCGGATCGTCTGGCCTACATGCTCAGCGACAGCGGCGTCGAATTGCTCCTGACCCAGACCGAATTGCTCGAGCGTTTGCCGGCCAGCGATGGCGTCAGCGTGATCGCCATGGACGCGCTGCACCTGGAAAACTGGCCGAGCCAGGCACCGGGCCTGCACCTGCACGGCGACAACCTCGCTTACGTGATTTACACCTCGGGTTCCACCGGCCAACCGAAAGGTGTCGGCAACACCCATGCGGCACTGGCCGAACGTCTGCAATGGATGCAGAACGCTTACGCGCTCAACGAAACCGATGTGCTGATGCAAAAGGCGCCGATCAGTTTCGACGTGTCGGTGTGGGAGTGCTTCTGGCCGTTGATCACCGGTGCGCGTCTGCTGATTGCAGGTCCCGGTGAACACCGCGATCCGCATCGCATCGCCCAACTGGTTCAAGAACATGGCGTGACCACGTTGCACTTTGTCCCGCCGCTGCTTTCGCTGTTCATTGACGACCGCTGAGAGCCGAATGCACCAGCCTGCGCCGGGTCTTCTCCGGCGGTGAAGCACTGCCGGCCGAATT
>NZ_MOBK01000157.1 GCF_003732265.1 Pseudomonas brassicacearum | reverse complement strand
CGCGGTGGAACCAGAAAACGGCCACTGCCATCGAGCTCGAGGTCGACGGCGTTGCCGATCAATAAACGCTGCAAGCGGCGGTTCTCTTCGCGAAGCGAAGGGAGTGCGCGCAACTTGGTTTCAATAATTTCCCACTCGTCGAGCGGATAGACACACAGACACGGATCAACGGCATCAATGGTCACGATCAATTGGCCGGAACTGCGCGAATCGAGCTCGTCACGGTACCGGCTCGGCATAGCGAGACGGCCCTTTGCGTCGAGACTGATAGCGTTAGCTCCGCGAAACACGTCTGCGTTTCTCCAATTTTTATCGTTTTGAGCTCAAAAAACCCACTTCATGCCACTTTCCGCCACTTGCGCACACTATAGGAATGCGCCCACCACACCGTCAAGGCGCGGATTAAAGGAAAACCCTTACAGAACGGAGATTTAGGAGCATAAAAGGAGGAG
>NZ_MOBK01000156.1 GCF_003732265.1 Pseudomonas brassicacearum | reverse complement strand
TCAGCGCCTGCACCACCCGACAGGGTGTCGTTGTTGGCGCCGCCAGTGATGACGTTGTCCAGACCGTTGCCGAACCCGACAAAACTGCTGTTGCCGACGTAAGTCAGACGCTCGACGTTATCGGCCAGACGCAGGTTGGTAACCACGGTGCGTACTTCGTCATCGCCGCCGCCGGCGGTTTCGATCACGTTGACTGCCGAGCCATTGACGAAATACACGTCGTTGCCCGCGCCGCCGATCAGTTTGTTGCCTGCAAGGCTCGCAGTCAGCGAGTCGCCAAATGACGAGCCGATCACGGTTTCGATGTTCCACAGTCGGTCGCCCTGCGCATCACCGCCGACACCGACCGCGCCACTGAGCAGGCTCGCCGTCACACCGCTTGCCGAACCCGAGTAATCAACGGTGTCGTTGTTGCCCATCGAGCCATCGAACGTATCGGCGGCTGCGCCACTGATGAAAATGTCGTCGGAGTTCGAACCTTGAA
>NZ_MOBK01000155.1 GCF_003732265.1 Pseudomonas brassicacearum | reverse complement strand
ACCTTACCGGCTTGAAACCCGATACACCCGCTCTTCAAGCCGGGTAACTCCCGCCTCGAGGAATTTCCCGCTCGAACTCAACACATCCTGATCCTCCAGAATCTTCAGCGCCCACGAGCCACCAAACAACCGCTGCCCTTCATCATCCAGCACAGCAAACGGCGGGCCTTCCATTTGCGCCTGGTCGTAGTCCAGAGTAATCAGCAACCCCAGCGACTCCGTCGGCAAAATCCGCGTGAGGTGCGCGGCGTA
>NZ_MOBK01000154.1 GCF_003732265.1 Pseudomonas brassicacearum | reverse complement strand
CTGGAGTTGGCCCAAGAAAAAGCGGGTCAGCAACTGCGCGAAGCGAAAGCTCAGGCAGCTGAAATCATCGAGCAAGCCAAGAAACGCGGTAACCAGATTGTCGAAGAGGCCGTTGAAAAGGCCCGTGTCGACGCTGACCGTGTGAAGGTTCAGGCTCAAGCCGAGATCGAACAGGAACTGAACAGTGTCAAAGACAAGCTGCGCGCCCAAGTGGGTTTGCTGGCTGTCGGCGGCGCCGAGAAGATCCTGGGTGCCACAATCGATCAAAACGCGCACGCAGAGCTGGTTAACCAACTGGCTGCTGAAATCTAAGCGAGGGCGATCATGGCAGA
>NZ_MOBK01000153.1 GCF_003732265.1 Pseudomonas brassicacearum | reverse complement strand
CAGACCATGATCGATTCGCGCGCCGTGCTGTAGCGCTGGTGCCCACGCCTCGACACGGCCTGTTTGCGGGAGGAAATCCTGTGCGGGATCTTCGGCGTAGAGGCGCACCTCCATTGCATGCCCGTTGAGTTGGACCTGATCCTGAGTCAGCGGCAATGGCTGACCTTCGGCAACCAATATTTGCCACGCCACCAGATCCAGCCCGGTGATCAGTTCGGTCACCGGGTGTTCCACCTGCAGGCGCGTGTTC
>NZ_MOBK01000152.1 GCF_003732265.1 Pseudomonas brassicacearum | reverse complement strand
TTCAGCTCTTCGCTGGCGTGGGCGTTGATCGACAGGCAGGCGCCGGCAGTCAGCATCGGGTACAGACCGAAGGACAGACTCGCGGAGTTGACCATTTCTTCGACCTGCGCCGACACGGCTTTGGGCATACCCATGCCGCCGTATTGCGGATCGCCACCGACGCCAACCCAGCCGCCTTCGGCATAAGTCTGATAAGCCTGTGGGAAACCTGCCGGTGTGGTGACGGCACCGTCGGCCCAATGGCAACCTTCTTCGTCAGCGGCGCGGCTCAGTGGCGCGATGCTTTTGCTGGTGACCTTGCCG
>NZ_MOBK01000151.1 GCF_003732265.1 Pseudomonas brassicacearum | reverse complement strand
GCTGAAACGATCTTCAACCGTCTGGCTGACTTCAAGCCGGGCACCACGGAAGTGATTCCGGCACTGGCCAATTCCTGGGACATCAGCGAAGACGGTCTGAGCTACACGTTCCACCTGCGCAAAGGCGTCAAGTTTCACACCACCGATTACTTCAAGCCGACGCGCGACATGACCGCCGACGACGTGGTCTGGAGCTTCCAGCGTCAGCTGGACCCTAACCACCCATGGCACAAACTGTCGAGCGTGGGTTTCCCGTACTTTGAAAGCATGGGCTTCCAGGAACTGCTCAAAAGC
>NZ_MOBK01000150.1 GCF_003732265.1 Pseudomonas brassicacearum | reverse complement strand
AAGGGTGAGAGTTATCCCTGCAAGCCAGACATCTTCGCTGCTACCTATGAGGCAGCAGAAGAACTGAAGGATTCCAACATGGCAGCCAAGCCCGATTGGGAGGCAATTGAACGTGCCTACCGGGCTGGCCTGCTTTCCGTAAGAGAGATCGCCGCAGCTAGTGGCAGCTCGGACACAGCAATACAGAAGCGAGCGAGCAAAGAAGGCTGGCAGCGTGACTTAACTGACGAGGTTCGATGCGCTGTAAAGGCAAAGGTTGCCAAAGCAGTTGCCACCGA
>NZ_MOBK01000017.1 GCF_003732265.1 Pseudomonas brassicacearum | reverse complement strand
AAGTGAATACAGCCCAAATTCTATGTTTGGGGGTTCCCCCCAAACATAGAATCTCCCACATTTGTTATGCGGTGAAGCGGACGCCGGGTTTGGGTCGTTCATCGACGCTGAGCTCAAACACATCCGGCCGCGCATAGTGCCCGACCACGTCGTAGTCATATCGCGCCCGAATCAGATCGTCCGTGTCGATCTCAGCGGTGAGCAATCCGGCACCATCTCGAAGTGGTCCGGCCAGAATGTCACCCATCGGCCCGACAATCACACTACCGCCCGCAATCAGCGGCCGATCCGCCGGCCAGTTGGCAATCTCCACACCCAAGGCCTGCGGTGAGTCCTGGACCTGGCAGGCGCTGACGACAAAGCAGCGTCCTTCATGGGCGATGTGGCGCATGCTGACCTGCCACATTTCACGCTCATCCACCGTCGGCGCACACCACACCTCAATGGCCTTGGCGTACATCGCCGTGCGCAGCAACGGCATCATGTTTTCCCAACAAATCACCGCGCCGATCCGCCCGACCTGGCTGTCGATGACTGGCAACGTCGAGCCATCACCCTTGCCCCAGATCAACCGCTCGGTGCCGGTGGGCATCAGCTTGCGGTGTTTGGCGATCAACCCGGCCTGCGGGTCAAACATCAGTGCCGTGCAATGCAGCGTACTGCCTGCACGTTCAATCACGCCAATCACCAGGCTGGCCCCGGTACGCGCCGACAACCCGGCCAGGGCTTCCGTCTCGGCGCCCGGCACGTCGATGGCATTGGCGAAATACCGGGCAAACGCTTCACGCCCTTCCGGCAGGCGGTAACCCAACTGTGTACCAAACCCTTCGCCCTTGGGGTAACCGCCGAGCAACGCTTCGGGCATCACCACCAATTGCGCCCCGGATTCGGCAATGGCGTTTTCCCAGGACAGTATCTGTTCCAGGGTGTCGGCCTTGCCGCCGGGCAAGGCGCCGATTTGCAGCGCGGCAACGATTGACTTGGGCATCGCAGTGACTCCATTGGCATCAGGTATTGCTCATTCTCCGGCGCCACGGGATCATGAATAAAGCCCGATTCGCTGCTGAATGATATGAACACCATGAATATCGCCACCGTCGACCTCAACCTGCTCAAAGTCTTCGAAGCCCTGCATGAAGAGTCCAGCGCCAGCCGTGCGGCCCTGCGCCTGGGCGTGACGCAATCAGCGGTCAGTGCCGCCCTGCGCAGGCTGCGCGAAGTGTATGGCGATCAGTTGTTCGTGCGTACCGGCCGCGGACTCGCACCGACCCTGAAGGCCAATCAATTGAAACCGGTGGTCAGCGATGCGCTGAACAAATGCCGCCAGAGCCTGGCGATGGTCGATCCGGCCGCCCATCAGTACGATGGCCGCTCAGTGTCGGTGGGGATGTCGGACGATTTCGAGATCGCCTATGGCCGGCGATTGATCGAAGAAATTGCGCGAACTGCACCGAAGTTGCGGCTGATCTTCCGCCAGACCCACAGCCAGATCGTTGCCCACGCCTTGATGGAGCGCAGCATCGATCTGGCGATCACCGCCGGCGGATTTTCCGAGCGTTTGCTCAGCCGTCAGGTGTTGGGGGAAGGCGGATACCTGTGCCTGGTGGATCGCGCCAGCCTGGCCGACGACCAACCAACCCTCAGCCTTGAAGAGTTCGTCGCCCGCGAACATATTCTGGTGTCGTCGAGTGGTTTTATCGGCATCACCGATGAAGGACTGGCGGCGTTGGGGCTGAGTCGTCGGGTGTGTGCGTCGACTACGCACTTTGCCGCGCTGCCGCACCTGCTCAAGGGCAGTCAGGCGGTGGCGACCATTCCGGCGCATGCCGCACAAAGCATCGCGGCGCTCAGTGGACTGGTGCTGTTGCCCTGCCCTTTGCCCTTGCCGCGATACCCGATCGAATTGGGCTGGCGTACCAGCACGCAACTCGATCCGGTGGTGTTGAAAGTGCGCGAAGCAATTGTCGCGTGTTTCGCCTGAAGCCGGACTTACTTGTTGGCCGCCATGAGGCGATTGACTTCACTGCGCACCATGTTGGCGTATTCCGGCGGCGACATCGCGTCGAGTTCGGCACGGACCCATTCAGCCCACTTGCCTTTACGCTTGGCGCGCTCACCGAACAACCGTGCGGCCTCACCCTTGGATTTGCCCAGGTTGCTTTGCCAGAGGTCGAACAGACGGGACTTTTCATCTTCCAGCGCCGCGCGCTCGGCGAGGGGTTTGTCGGCCAGATTGAAGCTCATGGGAATTTCCTGCTGCGTAAAATAGGCGACATCTTACACTGTAGGACGAAATGTCCGACTCAGGAATTTTCTATCCGGCAGGGTCGACGGGAAAATCCACTGCAACTTTTTCACCCGCGCCAGACTCCATTGTTCACTGCCTACTTACCTGCAAGGAGTACCTCAATGGCTCGGAAAACCGCTGCACAAGTCGCCGAAGACCAAATCAAGGATCTGGCATTCAGCGAACTGACCACGCTGATCGAAGAATCGGAAAAACTGCTGAACAGCAGCGCCGCGCTGGTCGGCGAGGAAGCAGAAACCCTGCGTGAGCAAATCGCCCTGAAACTCCAGCAGGCACGGGACTCGGTCAGCAGTGTGCGTGACCGGACAAAACCCGCCGTCGAAGCCACCGAAACCTACATCGGCGGTCATCCATGGCAAACCGTGGCCATCTCTGCCGGATTCGGGCTGGTGGTCGGGTTGTTGCTGGGTCGGCGTTAAGCCTCCCCGCTTCGCACAGCAAAAAGGCGAGCCATTGGCTCGCCTTTTTCATGCCTGCTACAGGTTGGCTGATTACTGCGCGAGTGCCCGCAGATTCGCCAAGGTCTCGATGTCGAGCGTTATGCCTTGAGCAGCGGACTTGGCCCGTTGCGAATGGCGCCGATCACCCGGCAGGCGCTTGAGCCCCACGCTGTGCATTTGCCGCACCAGTTCCTGACTGCGCTCGGCAAAGTTTTGCCCGGCGGCCTTGCTCGGGTCGATGACGATCAACAGTTGACCGGTCCATGGGGTTTTCGCCCCCGGATGGTTCGACCAATCGAACTCAAAGGAAAAATTGCCGCCGGTCAGCGCAGCCGCCAACAATTCCACCATCATCGACAGGGCAGACCCCTTGTGCCCGCCAAACGGCAGCAGTGCGCCGCCTTCGAGAATTGCTTTCGGGTCCTGCGTCGGCTGGCCGAGGCTGTCCACGCCCATGCCTGCCGGCAAGCGCTCGCCCTTGCGCGCCGCGATCTGCACATCGCCATGGGCAATGGCGCTGGTGGCCAGGTCAAAGACAATCGGCTCGCCATCCGCGCGCGGGGCGGCGAACGCGATCGGGTTGGTGCCGAATAACGGACGATCGGCGCCGTGCGGCACCACGCAGGTCATGCTGTTGACCACGCTCAGCGCCACCAGCCCTTCATAGGCAAAGGGCTCGACGTCCGGCCACAACGCGGCGAAATGGTGCGAGTTGCGAATCGCCAGCACCGCAATGCCGGCGCTGCGCGCCTTTTCCACCAACAAGGCGCGTGCCGCCGCCAGGGCCGGTTGGGCGAAACCATTGCCAGCGTCGACCCGGACGAATCCTGAGGCCACGTCTTCGACCACCGGCACGGCCTGGGCATCGACCCAGCCGCTGTTCAGCGTCGAGACATAACCGGGGATACGGAACACGCCGTGGCTGTGAGCCCCGTCGCGCTCGGCGCCGGCACAATTAAGGGCCAGGGTTTTGGCGACGTCGGCAGAGGTGCCATGACGCAGAAAAATCTGTTCGAGCAATTGAACGAGCGCGTCGAAATCGAGCGTTTGGGTGTTCGAACTGACGGCCATTTCGGGCGATGCGGTCATCTGAAGCTCCAGTTTTATTATTGAGTACGGGCAACAGGGTGAAACAAGGTTGCAAGGCAACCCAAAAGAGTCGCCGATTAAGCGCTGCTCTACCGGCGTCCTGTCAAGCCTGAGTCACCCGATCGGCTCAAGCAATATGTACCGCACGCCCCCATTCCAATGACCGTACCGTTTTTCCTCCACCCAATACATCGAGGAAAAACCATGACTGATCCCTCAGCCCCCTATTTTTTCGACGAGGCCGATCGCGCCTCCACTGCGCGGCAGCCCGGTGATCGCGAAAAAACCCTGAACTTCTCCCTTGCCGACCTGAAATGGTTGAAGAACGTGTATTTGGCGACCGAAGTCGCCCGCACCACGCAAAAAGAACCCATGTACGTTTACCTGCTGTCACTGAACACGCCGGGCAAACCGGATATTCCATTGGCCGGCGCTTTTGCCATGGGCCGGCCGGAGGATGGCGAGGTCACGCTTTACACGCCGTGGAAAGGCTTGATCAAGTTTGCGGACATGGACGATCTCAAAAGCAAGCTCAAGGAGTGGCTGGCGTCGGACGCTGACAAACAGGAGCTGTTGCGCTTTCTCTCGATCGAACAACGCAACACGCTAGCCGCCACCGCGACACCTGACTTTTCTACAACAGAAATCGCCGGCGCAGTGTTCCAGGATCAGCAGACCCGGCTTGAACACAATCAGGCACTGAACATCAGCACGATGATGGGCGAACTGCTCAAGATGCCGACGTTGCAATCAATGCTGGATGACACGCTGAAAAACGCCTTGCACAAGCCGTTTCCAGGTTTGGACCAGCGTCAGACTCGACTGAAGAGTTTTGTCAGGACGGCGTCCCCCTTCAGCGAAGGCGAATTCCATCACACGATTGCCGAGCGCCCACTCAGTGATGCCCTCCTCCACTTCTACCTGACCAACCAGTGGCCCGCGGGCGACTCCAGAGTGTTCGCCCATCCAGGGCACGGTGTGAGCAAGGACGCCGATAACCTCGCGTGGGAAAGCGCGGTAAAAGAGATCGCCCAAAGCTTCACGCCGCACTTGCACAGCCAGCTCGACGTGTTCTGGAACACGCCCATGAGCAATGGACTGTCACGCCGGGCGTTTTTCAGCGAGGGCTTGCGCGATACGTTTCACCTCAAGCTTCTGCTTCAGCGCCAGGACGGCACGTTAACAACACAGGAATACCTGCAACTGATGAAAGTCAGCCGTGCCCCCAAGGACGCTGCGCTACGCGTTGAAAAAGTGCGGGTCACCGCCCCCTTCAAGCACTACGCGGAACTGACCTCGGCGCTGATCATCGGCGCCGCCGATACGTTGGGCTTTTTGTACACCCCGTCACGCGGCATCGAAGCCACAGATACGCTGTCCGCAGTGAAGAAAATCGTGCTGCAAATGCTCAAAAGCGAAGGGCATGAAGATACGTTGCTCAACTTCATGTCGCTGGATGAACGCAGCACCTTTCTGGCCTTGGCGCCCGATGAGTGTTTGATTGAAGGACGCCCCATCACCGAGCCGGTATTTGAAGAAGTCATCGCCAGCATCCTCGATAAGCAACGGGACAACCTCAGCCATGCCCTGAGCCGTTACCGTGAAAGCGAAGGCACGCTGTCCCCTCATGCCTTGATTGACAACGCGCTGGATGTCCGTGGTCTGCTCGACGCCCGGCTACTGGCCCGCGATGCCGCCGGCCGCTGGAGTACACGGGTGGACCAGCGCTGGAGTGCGCAACCGGTGACCGTGCGGGCCGAGTCAGCCAAGGAAGCACTGGTGCGCCTTGAATCGGTTGAACAGGCGCTCGATCAACTCCTGGACAAGCACCCGGCCATTCCCCCGGGCCTGCGCACGCTTACCCAGGCACAAAGCCTGGTCAGTTCATCCGTGACGAACCTGCAATCGAGTTTCACCCATACCCTGTCCACGGCATTGCGCACAGAACTGAAGCTGCGTACCGTCACACGGACCCTCGGGGCGACGGAGCAGGCCATCATCAAAACCGTGCTCGACAGCCCGATTCACTTGCAACGAGCCGCGCTTAACGGCTTTTTGCCCGAGGTATTTTCCCTGGCGTTGCAGCCGGGCGACCTTGCAGACCCGTTAAAACTGGCCAGTTGTTTTGTATTGACTGAACGAGGCGGCCTGGACCCGAAACATTCGGGCAAGTCAGTCTTGTGGACGCCGGCGGCGGGATTTGAGGCCTTCGAGTCACTGTCACGATTACGCACCGCGCTTGATCATCGTCTGAAGGACCGCACGTTGCGGTTAACACTGTTGGAGAACCTCGGCCGTAGCGAGCGATTACCCGGCAGAAGTTACACCCTGGCACCGCTGCAACGAACCCACGGACATTTTCTCGATCACCTTCAAAAGCCCTATGTCCATCTCGACCAGACGTGCCTCACTCGCGCATTGGCCACGCCGCTCCCCACCGCACCACTGACCGACCTGCTGAACCTGGTGGCGTTACGGCAGCCGCTGACAGGATTACGCCGTGCGACGGACATTGCCCTGTCCCTGACGACTCAACAAAAACTTCCGACATGGTTGGCCAACGCCTCGATTAAAGACCTGGTGCTGCACGGGGAACTGCTGCAGCAATACCTCGACAACGTCAAAAACGACGAGGATTACCTGACGGGCCTGCGGTCACTGCAGCGCACGGCTCATGCCGAACTGGAAAAACAACTCAAGGCAGACACCTTCGACATCGACCCGGACAAGGTTCAGATCCAGCTCAGCGCGCGGCCGACTTCACCGCCCAGAGTGCAAACCCTCACCGACTTTGCATTGACGCCTTTCAAGGAACTGGACCAGGCCCGATTTAAACTGGAATCGCTTGATAGCACCGTGATTCCCCAAGAAATGGACGAACGCTACATCAAAGACCTGATACGAAACCTGAAAACGGGGGAGCAACAGCAAAAAATACTGAGTGAGGCTCTTGCCGACACCCCGGCCAATGCGGATCGCAGAAAACGGTTCTACCGCCAACTGCCCTGGCAACTGATGCATTACGCCCACACAGAAAAATTGCAGGAACGCCTGAGCGAAACCGGGTTTGATCTGATCCGGCAAATCATGGACATGCCCGACGCCATCGCCCGCGCGGCAGTCGACGGTGCCCACGCAATCATTCGCCCGCTGGAGTTCCTGGGGGTCAACCCGGCACAGGCCATCAAGGTTGCGGGGGTCTATCTGATCGGCTCGGCGACCGACAACACAGCGCCCCAAATTCTTGTTGCGCCACACAGCCCTCGTCACGGGATCAGGGAATATGAAAACGAAGCGCAACTGCTGACAGAGTTGAAAACGCGAGGGCCGTTGTTCGACTGGATACTCACAAACCTGCCGGAGACCGACCGGACACGGCTGGAAAACCGGATGTCGATCACGCAAAACCGCGCCACACGAGCAACATCAGTGTCTTCCGGGAATCACGCCAGCGAGGTCACACTGGCGTCCAATGCGATCAAAGGGCACCTGTTCAGCCAGTTGTTCAATGACAACGCGGCGCTGTTGGGCAGATTGCTCGGTTGTCAGTCCGACGACAAAAAAGCCACGGAATGGGCGACCATCAGACACGTGCTGGGCGAAGACCTGCACCAGGCGTTCTCTTATTTCATGGGAAAACTCACTTACCCCATTACGGTTTGGCGCAGTTACCGTGACTTCAAGCAATCCGCTGAAGACCTGCAGACGCATCAGTGGGGACCCGCGATAAGCGCATTCATCAGCGGCATTGCTCAGCTGGCGACGCTACGGCAATCGCTGGAGAATCAGACTTCAGTGCCTTCAACGCCCCAGGCGCTTGTACCGGCGGCACCCGCCCGCGGGTTCAACTGGCATGATGTCGACATCACCGCTGCCGAACGTACCCAGGCCAGCCGGCATGAGGCCGTCGATGTCAATCTGGGTTCACTGACACCAGACTCGTCGCTTGGGCTCTATACCCACCCAACAACCCGAAAACAGTACGCTCCCGTTGAAGGAAAAGTGTATCCGGTCGCCAAGCGCGGCACACGCTGGCGTATCGCTGCCACCCAAATCCGTGGCCCTGTACTGCGCCAAAACGTAGCGAAACAATGGGTCCTGGACCGGGAAACATCCCCGCCTCACTTCAGCCTTCTCGATCGACTGGATACCACCATGGCGGTGTGGGGTGGCATGAACGTCGACGCCCGTGGAATGCCGCAAATCCGCAGACTGTTTCCTTTCAAGGCACGTCAGATTGACGAGGCACTGGACCAGGCAACCACTTATGCCTGGAACTGCTTTCGGAATGTGCAATTGCTAAAGAATGCCGACAACACCCAGACCCCGGTTCATCAACTGGTCGCCGACTTTATCGGCGTACCGCACGTATTGCCAGCGCACGTGGAACAGCTTGAGCGAACCATCCAGGGGGTTTTTTCAGCCTTGCTCGACCCCACTCTGAGAAAGCCCGATTCCTCCCGTTTTGTCGTCGGCAGGGTGATCGAAGGCGCGGAACAAACCTTCGCGTTCATCGTTCCGAAGGACGTGAAACAAAAGATTCACTTGGCCGATAAATTCTTCAGTCCCGGCTTTGACCACTACCGCCAGCACCTACGCGACGCGCAATTTCCCATAAACACTCATAGTCGCGCGATGACAATTATTCATGAACTGTCACACCTTGCCTGCAAAGCCGAAGATATTAGCTACCTCGATGCCAGCCGCCCATTCGCTGATCTGATTGAGTCGTCCGACTCGATCGGCCACTTGCTCAAAACCGGGTTGACCGAGCTTCAAAACACCGCACTTTCAGTCAAGACGCCCTACACCCAGCTGTTCATGATTCTGGACCCTGATACCGGCGAGTGGGAGGAACTGGGTAACACGACGCTTGAAGATACTTCGAAGCTCAAGGACTTTGTTTTGACGTTGACCGGTGCAGAAAATCTGAGCGAGGCCCGGCACACGTTCAAGAAAGATCCCCTGATCAGGCTCAAGGTACAACTGAGCAACGCCGACAGCATCGCCTGGCTCATCGGTCATCTGGGAAGACAACTCCACGTCAGCACGCCCTGACCTGAAAAAAACGCGGATTTGATGGTTAATTGCCATGACGACTGTTCTCGCAGACTTGCTCGCAAGGTTAGAATGCCGGAAATCAGGATGAGTCAATGACCGACAATTCTCTATCGCAAGACGACTATGATGCGATCACCGATGCCGCAGCGCATTGGTGCATGCGCTTGCATGCCGTCGACTGCACGGCTGAAGAACGGGTAGCGTTCGAACGATGGCATGACGCCGATCCGCTGCATGCTTTCGAATATGAGGCCATGCTGGAGATCTGGGAGGTTGCCGGGTATCTGCCTCGCCCTGAAGCCATCAATCACGCTGCGCGCCCCAAGTCCGCTACGCCCTGGCGCAGTGTCGGCATTGCCGCCGCGGTGTGTGCCCTGGCGTTGCCGCTGGCGGCTTACAGCGGGTGGAGCCTGGGTTGGCTGCCCAACTCGTACCAACACTTTGAAGCCAGTGATACGGTCCGTCAGGTCACCCTGAGCGACGGCAGTCAGGTTGAACTGAATCTGGGCAGTGAGCTGACATTCAGCAACTACAAGGATCAGCGCCGGGTCACGCTGAAAAAAGGCGAAGCCTTCTTCAGCGTCACCCATGACACCACTCACCCTTTTGTCGTCAAGGCCGCCAGTGGCCGGATCCGGGTCACCGGGACCCGATTCAACGTCTGGATGTACGAGGACAAGGTCCGCGTGAACCTGATCGAAGGGTCGGTGCTGGTCACCAGCAACGACGACCTCCCCGGCGATGGTTTACGTCTCGGTCCCGCCATGCAGGCGCGCTTTAAACAGGGTGACTACACGCCGCAAATCAGTCAGACCTACGCCAACGATAATTCGCAGGCCTGGCGCAGTGGCAAACTGGTACTTGATAACCTGACACTCATCGATGCCCTGCCGTTGATCAATCGTTACCTGAGCAAACCGGTGATGGTGGCCGATCACAGCACCGGTCAGATCCGTCTCGGCGGTATTTACAACATCAGGGAACTCAACAACCTGGTGTCGTCCTTGCCCAAGGTGCTGCCGGTTTACCTGACCCGCAACAAGGACGGCAATCCGGTCCTCAACTCCATTCCGCTACAAACCCCGAAAAGCTGAAGGCCGCAACCCTTGTGGGGTGCGGCCTTGGTTTTTTGCTCCAGGTGCCTTTGCTGTTATTGCGCAGCCACCGTCCCTGCTTGACCTTCCTGCTCGCGAATCGTCTGCGCCTGGTACTGCGGATCTGACGTGATCTGCTGCTCGGTGAACGGCAGCACACTCAACTGTTTCTTCGAAAAAGCCAGCGTCTGGTCCCGCGCATACTTCGACCCCGGATCGCTGGACAACGAGAACGCCAGCAAACCCTGAGCGTGCGGCCCCTTGTCATCGAAAGTCACCACCTGCAAGTAGCTCGTGCCGCTGACCACTTCAAGTTTGCCGTCAGTTCTCGGCACGCTTTGAATGGCGTTGTAGATGCCCAATGTGCCGGGACCCCCGTGGATCGGCGTTTGCTGGCCGCCGCTGCTGACCACCTGAACATCCCCCCAACGGGCGTCGGACTTCAGTCCCTGGGCTTTCACCTGTTCAGCCGAAGCGAGCATGGCCTCGCGAAGCGCCTTGGCGACATCCACCCGGTCAATGGCCAGGCCTCGCGGGGTGTCTTGCGGATCTTTGGGGTCAAATGCCACGCGCCAGATACCGGGGATTTGCTGCAACGGCTCCATGACTTTCTGGAAGTGGACAAAGCCCAGACCGCTGTCCAGATTCGCACGGCGGTCCCACGCTTTTAAACTGCCGCACAGCGGCTTGAGCGCCGCGGCATCGGCCCCCAGGTCACCGGCACAGAACTGCAGCAGATCCGGCATGACCTGCCCGGCCAGGTACACCTGATCGTCCATCACCATCCGTTGCAAATCCGCCGCCGTCAAAGGTCCGGCCTTGTTCAGCGTGCTCAATCGATCCAGTGCAAAACGCGAGCGCAAGCCCAACGGTTGGCCTTCCTGGCTGATCAGTGGCGAGAACCCGGTGAGCGGTTGCGCCGGGTTGGCCATCCAGGCTGAATCATTGGAGTGCTGCACAAAATCCTTGCGCGACAACTGCGGTAACTGGCCTGCCGCATAAATGCCTTTTTGCGCCGCTTGCGGGTCAATGTCCCAGGCGCAGGCACTGTTGGAGCCGTCGAGCACGATCATCTGCAAACCGACCCGTGGATCGCTGCACTTGGCCAGTTTCTCGGCGTTGACGTTCGGCACCACCGACAGGTTCATGTACAGCGTTTGCCCTTGGTCATCCACGGCCAGGGTGTTGACCCACGGGATGCCTTGAAGGCTGTGCACCGAGGCTTGCAAATCTTTCAGGCTGGATGCCTGGTTCATCGCATACCACTGCTGCAAGACCCGGTCGTTATCCAGGTTGGCGTCGCGCAGGCTGTACGCGTAGTGAGCGTCCCAATCGAGTTTTCCGGGCCATTGCACGACCGGGCCAAACTCCGAGCTGTACACCACGTGCTCGACCTGCGTGGTCTGACCATCGGGTTGCTTCACCTTCACCGTCAGCGTTTGTTTGTGCAGGGGTTTGGACTCGCCGTCCAGCAGGTAGCGGGTCGGATCCTTGGGATCAAGCTGCAAGCGATACAGCGTGAAATGTTTGGATGAATCCACGGTGTGGGTCCAGGCCAGGTGCTGGTTGAACCCGATGTTGATCATCGGTAGTCCCGGCAGCGCAGCGCCCATCACATCCAGTTTGCCGGGAATCGTCAGGTGCATCTGGTAGAAGCGCATTCCGCCGACCCAAGGGAAATGCGGATTGGCCAGCAACATCCCGCGACCGTTGAACGAGCGTTCGCTGCCGACAGCCACCGCGTTACTGCCGCGATCCAGGGCAAATCGCTGCCTGCGCGAGTCAGCTACCTGGAATGGCCGCGGTTCAGCAGTGACCTGCGCGAAGGCTTTGGGCGGTGTAGCGCCGGCCAGCGCTTCGGCGAACTGCCCTACTCCTCCTTCCACCAACAGACGACGGGTCAGCTTGACCAGGTCCTGGGCGGTAATCTCTCGTACCCACGCGCCCTGACACTGCGTCGGTAAACCCTGTGCACGACGTTCTGCCAGCGAACGGTTGTAACCGCTGACATAACCGTCAATGAGTTGTTGTACTTCGGGCGTTTGCGCCTGCCAGAAACCGGCGACCGCATCAGGTGTATTCAACCAGGTGAAAAACAGGTCGCTGACCAGATTCTCGCGCTCTTCGATGGTCAGCTGTTCCGGACCGAAGTAGCGTGAGCGCTCACCATTGACGGTGACTATTTCGTTGGCCAGCAAACACAGGTTGTCCTGGGCGTAGGCATACCCGATGCCATAACCGAGCCCCCGCTCATTGTCGGCACGAATGTGCGGCACGCCGAAACTGGTGCGGCGAATGTCAGCGCTCGCCTGTTCTGGCTGACTGCGGGCGTTTGCCGCAAGACTCAGTCCCACTAACAAACCTGCAAGGCTTAGCCTGGTTAACTGCCTGGAAATAATCACTTTCGCTCCTGATCGAAAAGACAAACACCCTGCCTTCTCTGAGGAACGAAACAAAAGACAAAAATTTAGGCTCGCAAAGTCATTCCAATTGGCCTTCTCACATGCCGCTCACGTGGCGTCGACAAATTTTCTACATTTGGGCCTTCATTATTTGTCGTGCTCGTTCGTCTAAATGACTGAGAGCCCCCTTCACAATACCTGGCTGGCTCGGAAAAGGAGTTTTTGCATGTACAACTCGCAACTGCCAATGGACGGTAGCAATGCACCAACGGGCTCTGCCATGGGTTCCGGTATTTTCGAGCCGCGCGGCGAGCGCAATGGCAATGAGCGCATCCGATTGCTGCTCAAGAGCTTTGGCCTGCGCACCAGCCTGATTCGCCTCAAAGTCATTGACGCCTTGCTGGTCGCCGCCGAAAGCGATCGTAGTCTGGGCGTGCGCGGCGTGCACAGTCAGTTGCTGGACCTGGATATTCCCCTGTCCTTTCTCAGCGTGCGGGAAGTGTTGAAACGGTTGTGCAGCGAAGGCGTGATCACGCTTAATCCGGATAAAAGCTACAGCCTGCATCCGCACGCTGTAGCCATGCTCCATCGCGATTCATCCGTTGAAGATTTGTCGCTCAAGGCTTGACCTTGCGACGCATCACGCCGTTGATTACCACGACGATCACCGCCACACCGATGGCGATGTACTGAAACAGCTTCTCGCTGATGACACCTTCGTTTTGCAGGAACGAAAGGCCGAACATGATCCCCAGCACGACCAGGGAGATCAGAATCGAGTATTTCAAACGTTGCGATTGAGTCATTGCGAGTTCCTGAACCTGAAAATGTATCCGCTTTGTATCCAAACGCATGCCAAAGCCCTACCTTTTTGAGGGGATGGCGCGCTGAAAACGGGGTCTCATGTTACAGCCGATGAAGAGATTTGGCTTCATAGCGGCGTTAACCATGAGGATTTCGAAATGTTTCGTCGAATCACACAGCTGATTCCCCTGCTCGCGATTTTGGCCTTGAGTGGCTGCATCATTTTCCCTCACGGCGGTCGGCATGGGGATCACCACTATGATCGTGGCGGGCCCGGTTATTACGAGCATCGATAATTTCCGACGGGGATAAGGGCTATACATTATTTACTTTGGCGTGTAGGGAAAATCCGATAACTTCTTAACTAATGCCCGCACTGTCGCGGGCATTTTCGTTAAAACCCATTAATGCTTTCCGCCCTGCGACTCATCGCAACATCTCGCAAACAACTGAAACTTCCAGTCTCAATCGTTTATTAGAGCCCTCCCTGATCGTTGGATACTCTTACTGCGCAACAAGAGCACACATCAATTAACTTGCAGCAAAGAACAGGGAATATATGGACAGGCCTTTGATAAATATAAGCCCGTATCATTTGCTTGGCTTTTGCTTCGCAATAACGCTTTTCGAACTACTGACTTATATGGCCAGCGATATGATCATGCCGGCCATGTTGACTGTCACTCATGACTTGAATGCAAGTGCACAACATGTCCCTTACGCTTTCAACCTGTATCTGGCAGGAGGGATACTGTTGCAGTGGCTTATCGGACCACTGTCCGATCACTTTGGTCGCCGCAAAGTGTTACTCATTGGTTGCGCACTATTCGCCGTCGCTTGCGGTGCTGCATTCAATACGCAAAGCATTTATACGTTTAACGGATTACGCCTGATACAGGGCATGGGATTGGGGTTTGTTATCGCCGTCAGCTACCCGGCATTGCAGGAAGTGTTCTGCGAAGCGGACGCGGTAAAAATCATGGCACTGCTGGGAAATGTCGCACTGCTTTCTCCCCTTCTCGGCCCGCTGCTGGGCAGCCTGTTGCTGGAATGGCTGACCTGGAGGGAACTGTTTTTACTGCTGGGCATGAGCGGCATGGCGGTCTGGCTGGCACTTTTTGTGTACATGCCGGAAACCGTGGGAACGTTACGCCATGACGGTCAACGCCTGATGGCCGTGCCGTTTGAATGGGGCGGTACCGTGCGCCGTTATGCCGCACTGCTCGGTAACATACGATTCCTGAGCGCCAGTGTCGCGCTGGGCATCATGAGCTTGCCGTTGATTGCCTGGATCGGGTTGGCGCCACTGTTGCTGATGCACAATCAAGGGCTTTCGCCGCTGGCTTACGGCCTGTGGCAAATCCCGGTGTTTGCCGCGGTCATCCTTGGCAACCTGATACTCAATCGGTTGATCGCCAAGACCGACATCCCACAACTGATTCGATACGCGCTCTGGCCGTTGTGCGGTGGGCTCATCGCATTGGTCATCCTCAGTGCCTACGGCGTCTCGACGCCCTTGCTGATCGGTTGTCTTGGGCTTTACGCGGTCGGTCTTGGCATGAGCAACGCCGCACTTTATCGCCTTGCGTTGTTCTCAAGCGATGACAGCAAAGGCTTGGTCTCGGCCATGATCGGCATGATCTCGATCGTCGTCATGGGAGGCGGTGGTTCGATGCTCGCGGCAGTCGGCGCTGGTTACAGCCATGAATCCTTCTCCCTGATGGCGGGCATCGCCGGGCTTCTATGCCTGTTGCCCTTGCGGTTTTTTCTACGCCGCAACGCTGTCGCACTTACCGCCTGATCCCAAAGCACAGGTCCATTGATGATCCAATTACCCTATACCGATGCGCTTTGCGCGTTAACGAAACCCTATTGCCTGGATTCGGTACCAGACGGCCTGTTTGATCGGGCGATGAGTGAAATCAGTCTGCTCCATTGTCAGCAAACGCCGGGCTATGAACGCTGGCTGCACGCCAATGGCCTTGATGCCAACGCGCTGGAATCGATGGATGACTGGTCGAGACTGCCGCCGATTTTTGCCAACTATTTCAAGCGCCATTTATTACTGGGTTCTTCGGGAAACGACGCGCTTGAGTTGACGTCGTCTGGCACCAGCGGCCAAAAAAGTCGCATGCGCTATGACACACGCAGCATGGCCGCCGCCCAAGGCATGGTGAGCCACATTTTCCGACACTACGGATGGGACACTCCAGGCAGCCCCTGCAACTACTTGCTGCTGAGCTATGAACCCGAGGCAGTCATTAGCCTTGGAACCGCTTTCACCGATCAGTTTTTATGCAGCTATGCCCCTGTCAATCGAGTCGCCTATGGATTGCGCCGCACTGGAAACGGGCACGCGTTCGACCCGTTCGGGGTTGTCCACGCCTTGCAGCAATTTGCTGAAGAAGGCTTGCCCGTGCGCATTCTCGGATTTCCAGCGTTCCTGTCCCATGCGTTGCAACATATGGACGACACCGGCCTGACGGACCTCAAGCTACCGGCCGAGTCATTGGTGTTACTCGGGGGCGGCTGGAAAACCCAGGCGGCGCAGGAAATACCTCTGTCCCGGTTGTATCAACGGGTCAACCGCCAATTGGGTATCGACCTGACTCGCTGTAGGGATGGCTACGGAGCCGTAGAGCACGCAGTGCCTTACGTTCAGTGTGCTCACCAGCATTTTCATGCGCCGGTTTATTCGAAGGTTTTCGTACGCAACCCTGCCGATTTCAGCGTCCAGCCCTATGGCAAACGCGGCTTGCTGGAATTCGTGTCGCCCTACATTTCTTCGAGCCCGGCGCATGCCGTGGTGATGGGCGACCTGGCGACACTGCACCCCGGCGCAAGCTGCGGGTGCGGCCTTGCAACCGACTGGTTTGAACTGCATGGACGCGCCGGAACCACCGCCAGCCGAAGCTGCGCAATGGCCGCGTCCGAACTTATTGGAGGTGCATGACATGTACTTGATTAATGGCCAACTGCGTGAAGATGTCACCCTTGAGGCAACTCTTGAGCAGCTGCACAAGCAACTGCCACGACTGCTGAGTGCGCCAATCGACAGCGATACCGTGATCGAAACCGCGAGTCGTTTTGCCCTGCAACTGCAGGCGCGCACAGTTGATTTACCCCTCGATGATGAGCAACGCCAAGGGCTTATCGACTTCTGCCAATGCAGTGGCCTTAGCACCAAGCTTGAGCGAGAACTGGGCGTGCAACCGCGCTCGTTGAGGCGCATCGACTACCAGCAAGCAAGCTTTGAAAGCTGGCACCCACTGGGGTTGGTGGTGCATGTGACGCCGGGAAACGCTCCGTTGCTGGCGTTCTGCGCAATCGTCGAAAGCCTGTTGGCTGGCAATATCAACTGGCTTCGCCCCAGTTCCAGCGATAGTGGATTGACCGCCCGATTGCTGGCGGCGCTGGTGCGGTGTGACACCAGCGACAGGATGGCGGATTTCGTGGCGGTGCTGCCGATCAGCACGGCACAGATCCCTCAACTCTGCACTCATGCCGACGGCGTATCGGCCTGGGGTGGCGAGGCGTCACTTAAAGCCATTCGTCAGCACATCCCCACCGGGTGTCGATGGATCGATTGGGGTCACAGAATCAGTTTCGCTTACTTGTCGCCAGACGCGGCCACCGCATCAGCGCTGGACATCCTGGTGGATGAAGTATGCAGCCTGGATCAACAGGCCTGCTCGAGCCCCCAATGGCTGTTGGTGGACAGCGACGATCCGGTGATTATGCAGGGGCTGGGGGAGCAACTGGTTGAGGCGTTCGAACGCCGTGCTGCGCAGTGGCCGGCCCTGGTGCCAACCGATCAGGAAGCCTCGGAAATCACCACTCGATGCGCCATGGCACGACTGGATTTTTGTTTTGCAAACCAGACCGGCCAAGTATGGAACGGCTCAGGATGGCGGGTTATCTGGGAGCATCATCAAACACTGGCCCCATCGCCACTGTTCCGCACGCTGATGCTCAAACCCGTGCCGCGACACTTGATCGCCGAGACGCTGCTGCCATGGCGTACCGTGCTGCAGAGTTGCGCGCTGATCTGTTCACCGGCACAAACGCCACAACTGGTACGCACGTTGGTCAACGCGGGGGTCACGCGCATTGCGCCCTGCGGGTCTATTCATGACGGTTACGCCGGCGAACCGCACGACGGGGTCTACGCGCTATCGCGCTTGAGTCGTCGCCTCTCGGTGAGTTTGACGCCCGAAACAGCGACTGGCCGGGCCACACTCGATACGCCACCCCCAGCGCCCGCTTTAAACCAAACACCGATCATGGATAAAAACGCGTTCATGGCCCAGCCCATCAGTGCCGCAGCTCAGCTGCATTTTCGTTCGGGAGGCAGCAGTGGCACACCGGCATTGGCCGGGTACAGCTATCGCGACTTCGAGCGGCAAATGCGCGCGGCCGGCGACGGTATGTTCGCCGCCGGCCTCAACCCTTCGGCGGACCGGGTGATGAACCTGTTTTACGGCGGCGGCTTGTACGGCGGTTTTTCCAGTTTTACCAAGGTGCTGGAGCAGATGGGGGTTGCCCATTTCCCGATGGGGGCACCGCCGAATGACGACTTCGGCGAAATTGCGCAAATGATCGCAGACCATCGCGTCACCGTGCTAATCGGCATGCCGAGCACCTTGCACCGTTTGTTCTTCAACGAGCAGGAGCGTCTGCGTGCTTACGGCGGCATCAACAAAGTGTTCCTTGGCGGAGAACACCCGGCAGAGGCCAGCCTGCGCCTGATGGAAAGCTGTGGGGTATCGCAGATTCGCTCGGCGATTTATGGCTCGGTCGATGCCGGCCCTCTGGGGCATGCCTGCGCAGCAACGGCCAATGGGGTGTTTCATTTGATGTGCGATACCCAGCATCTGGAAATCGTGGAGATCGAACAGGATGTGCCGGTTCAGGCCGATGAAATCGGACGATTATTGTTTACATCCCGGGCGCGACAAGGCCAGGACGTGCGCCGGTATGACGTGGGCGATACCGGTCGCTGGGTGCCCGGCCCCTGCCCTTGCGGAATTGAATCGCCACGATTCGAATTGCTTCAGCGCCACGGCAAGCTGCTACGGATAGGCACCGAGTTCATCTCGCCATCGGCGCTGCAAGACCGTGTCGGCAGACCAATGCAAATGCAACTGGACCATGCACCGAACGGCATGGAACGGCTGCGGGTTTTAGTCGATTCAGACAGTGGCAACGTTCGCCATTCCCTATTGAGCGATGAAGCCTTATCGAGCGCGGTGAACAATTGCTTTTTAACGATAGAAGTTCACGAATGTGCGGAATCAGGTTTCACAAGAAATACCCACAGCGGCAAAACACCCTTGGTTATTGATAACCGAATACAAAAAGACCGCTGATTAGCAACACCCTGTCTTTTAACCGTAGACACGCCTGATAAAAAAGAGAGCCCCGTGAATTCCATATATTCGCTAGAACAACTTGTGCCTTTCATAAGGCAACACTCGAACTTCTACCGCAAACACCTGCGTCACTTACCCGCGGGCGAAGTTGCTTTAAAGGAACTGCCATTCATAAACGCGGATGAATACTGGACAGACAGTCACGACTTGAATCATTGGCAGGTGCTGACGGGAGGTGTCGACGGCGGCTTGGTGTTTAAAACCGGCGGCTCGACCAGTCACGGAAAACTTAGTGTTTATACCTCCGATGAATGGCAGACATTGGTAAAGACATTCGCACAGAGCATTTCCTCTCAACTGAAGGACGGCGACCGGGTTGCCAATCTGTTTTTTTCCGGCGATCTGTACGCCAGTTTCGTGTTCTTCCACGACTCACTGGCGCACGTCAAACACTCCATTTGCGAGTTTCCCTTCACGGGCAACGTCGACATGGACGTACTGGCCGATGCCGTTGATCAGCATCGGATCAACGTACTGGCAGGCGTACCGGCCCAGTTGTTGCAATTTGCCGCCTATCTGAATCGGCATCAACGCGTGCTATGCGGGGTCGATACGTTGTTGTACGGCGGCGAAAGCCTGTTCCCCGCGCAAATCGACATTCTCAAGGCAGTGCTTCCCAACGCGCGCGTCGCCTCCGCCGGCTACGCCAGTGTCGATGCCGGTCTGATCGGGGCCAGCAGCCGGGACTGTGTCTTGGGAGAGCATCGGACGTTTGAACCTCACACACTGCTGGAAATCGTCGATGAACTCACCGGCGAAGTCATCGAAGAGTGTGACCGTACCGGTTTGCTGGTGGTCACCAACCTGACGCGCCGCCTTATGCCCCTGCTGCGTTATCCAGTGGGTGACCGCGCTTGCTGGCGTGAACCAAGCGCGACGCCGATGCGAAAATTCGCGCTCAAGGGGCGCAGTGCCCACAGTCAACGGGTCCGGGTAGGGACATTGTCGTTGCTGATCGATGAAATCCTGTTGATCGTGCAGCGCATCGCTGACAGCGATCAATGGCAGTTGGTGATCGAGCAAGAGGGCGTCAAAGACCTCGTGACGGTGAAGTGGGTGCCCGCTAGCCCATCCACCGACACAGCCCTCATCGGCAACGCGCTGCATGAAGCGCTGACCGCCCACCATCCCGGCATCGTGCAGCTGAATCACCAGGGGTTGCTGGAGCTACGCGTGGAGCCAAGCGCGATCACCGATTTGAACCTTCACCCGCGTTCTGGCAAACAGATGCGCGTCCTGGACTTGCGCGTCTATGACTCGCCGTCAACGGAGCTTGCGTGATGACGACACTCCTTTATCGTCGCTTCCAGCCGGGTGATGCACCCGCCGTGAGCCAGTTGTTTCACCAGATCTATGGGGATCATTACCCTCGACCGGACGTTTATCTGCCGAACATGATCAGTCAGCACAATGCCGACGGCCAATGGTTCTCCATGCTGGCGGTCGACGGCGAACGGGTTCTCGGACACGCCGCGTTATGCCGTGACTCACTGTCGGATAACCCTGAGCTGGCCCTGAGCGTGGTTCACCCTGCGGCGCGAGGGCAACGTATCGCGACACACCTGGGTCGGGATTTGTTGTTGCAGTCCTCTGCGCAAGGGGTCAAGAACGTCTTGATCAAACAAGTCACGCACCATATCCACACGCAACGCATGGCCCACACCATTGGCTTTCACAGCACGGGTTTGCTTCCCGACTACGCGCCATCCCCGCTCACAAAGCCGCTCCTGGAAACCATGGTGCTCGGTTGTTATCTGGTCGAGGGGCACACACGCCCGTTACCCGACATTCAATGGCCTGTAAGTTGTCGCAGGCTTATGCAACGCTTGTGTGATGTGTTCGGGACTTATCGGGCCACGACGTCGCCAGCGCCGATGCCATTGCAAATCAGGCAAAATCACCAACGCTACGTCGTCGTCATTCACCGTTTGAACGACGCATTGCTGGACCAGCTCCGGCGGTTGCCCAGCCATTGGCTCATTTCGGCCAAAATCGAGCTGTCACGCCACTTTGCCGAGGACCTGCACCGTTTGACGATGCTGGGTTTCACCTTCAGTGGATTGATGCCCACCCTTCACAGCAACGGCTGGTTTGCGCTGTTTCACCGAGGGGTGCAGCCGCGTCACCTCTCCCTGCATTGCCCTGACATGCAACAGTTGCACGATAATTTACAGCGCGACGTCAGGGCGCTGGACAGCACCTGCTCAGCCGCTTGAACCCTTCCTGTAAACGTTAAGACCCGGCTGCGCGCAAAGCTCCACCAGCCAGTCGACAAACACCCTGACCCGCCGGGACAACTGGCGGTGAGGCGGATACAGCGCCGTCAGCGGCATCACCGGTGGCGGCACGTTCCCGAGCACTTCACACAATCGTCCTTCTTCGAGCTGGCGGGCAACGTGGTAATACGGGGTCTGAATCAGCCCATATCCCGCCTCACAGGCAGCGAGGTAACCGTCAGCACTGTTGACCGCCACCTGTTTGGGCAAATCCAGGAGCTGAACGTCGCCATCAACCTGGAATTCCAGTCCAAAACGCTTACCGGTCGTGCCAGAGAAATATTCCACCATCCGGTGCCCTTCGAGGTCTGCCAGACACTGAGGGGTTCCATGGCGTTGCAAGTAGTCAGGGCTGGCACAGGTCACCTGATCCAGCATGACCAGCGGCCGCGCCACCAATGACTCATCCAGCGCGGAGCCGCCACGCAACACGCAGTCGACCCCTTCGCGGATCAAATCGACAGTACGGTCATTCAGACCGAGTTCCAGTTCGATCAAAGGATAACGGCGGGTGAACTCCGGCAACGCCGGAATTACGATCAAGCGCCCGATCCCTGCCGGCATGTCCACCCGCAGCAACCCTTTGGGGTTGTGTCGAGCGGCGGAAAACACCGCTTCAGTCTCCTCCAGGTCCGCCAACAGACGCACACAACGGGGGTAATAGGCCGCGCCGTCGAGGGTCAGGCTAATCTGTCGCGTGGTGCGCTGCAGCAGTTGCACCCCGAGATGCGCTTCAAGCTGTTTGATCAACACAGTGACCGACGCGCGGGGCAATTGCAGGCTATCGGCCGCTTTGGCAAACCCACCGAGTTCGACGATTCGGGTAAAAACGCGCATGGCGTTGAAACGGTCCATTGCTCTGGCGTTCCTGATGATTATTTAGAAAAAACGAACAGTGATAGCAGTTTTAGCCGGTTTATCTTGTTTCTGTCGAGGTCGACACTGTGCGCTCACACCACAGGGAGTTGATTTCATGCAAACACGTCAATTGGGCAAAAACGGCCCGCAGGTTTCCGCCATCGGCCTGGGCTGCATGGGCATGACCGATTTCTACACCACTGGCGTGGATACCCGCGAGGCCACCGCCACGTTGCATCGCGCACTCGAACTCGGGATCAACCTGCTCGACACCGCCGACATGTACGGCCCGCACACCAACGAAGAACTGATCGGTAAAGCCATTGCCGGCAAACGCGACCAGGTGTTTCTAGCGAGCAAGTTCGGCATTGTCCGCGATCCGTCCAACCCTACCGCCCGGGGTGTCAATGGCCGGCCGGACTACATTCGCGCCTCCATCGACGGCACACTCAAGCGTCTCGGCGTTGAAACCCTCGATTTGTATTACCAGCACCGGATTGATCCGCAGGTGGCCATCGAAGAAACCGTCGGCGCCATGGCCGAGCTGGTGAAGGCCGGCAAGGTGCGTTATCTGGGCTTGAGCGAGGCGTCGGTCGCTACCCTGGAACGGGCGCACAAGGTGCACCCCATCAGCGCGCTGCAAAGTGAGTATTCGTTGTGGAGCCGTGACCAGGAAGAAAACGGTTGCCTGTCGGCGTGTCAGCGGCTGGGCGTGGCGTTTGTCCCCTACAGCCCGTTGGGACGTGGCTTTCTGACGGGCGCACTGAAAAGCCCGGACGACTTTGCGGCGGATGATTACCGTCGTTTAAGCCCGCGTTTTCAAGGAGAAAACTTTGCGAAGAATCTGCTGCTGGTCCAGCAAGTACAGGCACTGGCCGCAGAAAAAGGCGTGACCGCAGGCCAATTGGCGTTGGCCTGGGTGCTGGCGCAAGGGGACTATCTGATCCCGATCCCTGGAACCAAACAGCGCAAATACCTGGAAGAAAACGTCGCGGCATTGGAGGTAAAACTCAGCGCTGATGAATTGAAAGCGCTGGAAGCTATATTTCCCGCCAATGCCACCGCAGGCATGCGTTACCCCGAGGAAGTCATGAAGTTGCTCGACCGCTAGCAACAGAGCCTGGCCCGCTCTACCCTGAGCGGGCCGGCAACTTTTCACGCCTTGGAGTTGACACCCTTGTCCGTCGGGACGGTAGTGCCGTTGCCCTTGCCGTAACTGGCCAGATTTTGCAGGACGTAAATGGCTGTCTTGTATTCCGGGATCAAGCCAACCGCGTATTTATCGCCCTTGATGCTGTTGTTCTGGATGGTGTCCAGTTGCGTGGCGAAGTACTCCAGGGCGTTGAACTTCGCATCCGGGTCATTCTGTACCCCGAACCGATCAAACTTGTCCCCGGCGTTCATCAAGGTCATCGAAGTAATATCGGAAATCAGACCTCTGCCGCGTAAAAACGCACTGAGATTACCCAGTTGTCTGGACGATACATTTTCCGGGTCGAAGCCTTTAACGTTCCTGAATATTTTCTGCTCATCCATCTTCGCCGCATTCAGCGCGTTTGGATTGGTGCCCACCAGCGCGAGCATTTGCTTGACCCTGGCGCTGTGCGTGACGGGCTTGCCGCCGCCAGTATTCTGCACCAGTAGACCCGCCTTGGCCGTCCACCCCCCTGCATAGCCGATAGTCATGACTGAGCTTCCGACTGCGTGACCATATTTAGTTCCTTCTTTTGACCGGGTTTAGAGCGGGCGAGTATCGACTCTGGCAACTGGCCACTCCAACCACTATTTGCTGTTTTTTACAATTTACGTACATTTCAGATACAAACCGGCAAGTACCCGGATTTATTGGTCTAGACAAACTTTGCCGAATGGGTCTAGTCAACTAACGAGGCACTTTGTACGTCTCGGTTAGTTTGTTTGTATCCGTTTCGATACCTGACGCCTTTTGCCACTGACGCCCGTTCTTGGACGATCGTGCCTAAAGCTATGTCTGCGCAAGCCGATAGCCCGATGAAGCACCGATGCCTCCCCCAAACCTAATAATAAAAGTGCTGCACACAAGGACCGGTCCCATGCCCACATTCCGTTCGATCCAGGCTCGCTACACGCTGTTTCTGGTCCTGTTTATCCTGTTGCTGTTCGTGTTGACGGTGGTCGGCATCAGCCAGTTGGTCGCGCCGAAACTGCGCCATACCGAAGAACAGGTGGCCCTCAACCGCATCGCCGACGTCGCCCGGCAGATCCAGGGTGAGCTGAACAAGGTTCAGGCCCAGCAACGCAGCATCACCCAAACCATTGCGTTGCTTGACAGCGCCGGCATCGACACAGTGTTGCCAGGCCTGGTGGATCAGTACGGCGAATTGAAAGTCTTCGGCGGCGGGATCTGGCCGTTGCCCGGCCAGCGTGAAGCCGGGCGCAACAAATTCAGCACCTTCTGGCACCGCGACGCCTCGGGCAAACTGGCGGTCAACACGTTCTGGAACAGTGACGCCGCGCCGAACTACTACGACCAGGCCTGGTACAAGGGCGGCATGCAAACGCCACGTGGCCAATGTGCCTGGGCGGCGGCCTATAAAGATGATGCCAGTGCCGAGCCGCGCACCAACTGTGCCATGGCCATTCAGAAAAATGGCGTGGCGTACGGCGTGTCGACCATCGACGTGACGCTGGGCTTTTTCAACGACTTGATCGCACAAAAGGAAAAAGACCTTGGCGCCGAGATGCTGATCGTCGAAGCCGACGGCAAGATCATCAGCAACAGCTCGCGCATCAGCGGGCCGATCGTCCTGAAAAACATCAGTGAACTGGCGGGCAACTCACCGTTCGCCAGCCAAGTGAAAGCCGGCCTGCAAAACCGTGACCAGTCGCAGCGCGTCGAATTCGACAACAACGGCGAAGACAGCACTTTCTTCATGCGCCCCATCGAAGGCTCGCCGTGGTTCCTCGCTACCGCCCTGCCGAGCAAACTGATCACTGCCCAGCGCGACGACGTGCTCAGCACCCTGAGCCTGTTGCAAATCCCGATGGTCATTCTTCTGGCAATGCTGCAGATCTACGCGATCCGCCAACTGGTCCAGCGCCTGAAAATCCTCAAGGCCAATATCGACGCGCTGTCTGCCGGCGATGCCGACCTGACCAAGCGCATCACCATCCGCGCCGAAGACGAACTCGGCGCCATCGGCTACTCGGTCAACGCCTTTATCGTCTACTTGCAGAACATGATCGGCGAAGTGACCCAGGCCACCGGCGCCATGGCCTCGAGCCTGGACAACCTGCAACGCACCTCGGCCCACACCAGTCAGATTCTGGTGCGCCACGCCTCGGAAACCGATCAGACCGTCACCGCCATTACCGAGATGAGTTCGACCGCTGAAAGCGTCGCACAAAATGCCGCCGAGACCGCGGCCTTTACCAAGCGCGCCAACGAAAACGCCGACCGTTCGCGGGTGGTGGTGGGCGAAGCGTCGAGCAGCGTAGTTGCGTTGATCGAGGAAGTGGCCAGCGCCACCCACAAAGTCGAGAGCATGCAGCAGGACGCCCAACGCATCACCGAGATTCTCGGGGTGATTGGCGCTATTGCCGGGCAAACCAACTTGCTGGCACTCAACGCCGCCATTGAAGCGGCGCGGGCAGGTGAACAAGGCCGAGGCTTTGCGGTGGTCGCCGATGAAGTCCGTGCCCTCGCCGGCCGCACCCAGGCCAGCACTTCGGAAATCAATGAAATGCTCACGCGCCTGACCCAAGGCGTCAGTTCGTCGGTCGCTGCAATGGAAAACACCCAGGCCAGTTGCCAGTCCGCCGCTGACGCCACGGCGCGGGTCAACTCCGGCCTGGATGAAATGGCCGGTTCCGTCAGCCACATCAACGGCCTGAGCACTCAAATCGCCACCGCCGCTTCACAGCAAAGTGCGGTGACCGAAGAGATCAACCGCAGCATGGTGCAGATCCGCCATATGGTGGATGAATTGGTCAAAAGCGGTCAGGCCAGCGAACTGAATACCCGGCAATTGGTGGACGCCACTGCGCGCGTCAGTTCGATCATGGGGCGGTTCAAGGTTCGTTGAGTCCCTGAATCTGTAGGAGTGAGCCTGCTCGCGATAGCGGTTTTTCAGCCAGCAGAGATGTTGGATTTGATGGCCTCATCGCGAGCAGGCTCACTCCTAAAGGGTTCTGCATTGTCTTTGCATCACTTGGAAACAATCTCATCGCTCATCCGTGGTTAAACTGGTCAAAATGCCTCTTTTTTTGTCCGCCACCCGAGTCGAGACCTTCCCATGCGAATCCCTCTGCGTCTGGCCGCCCTGAGCGTGCTCTTTATTTCCTCCCTGGCTCAGGCCGCCGACCTGATCCCCATCGAAGTGCACCGCGATGCCAATTGCGGCTGCTGCAAAAAATGGATCAGCCACCTCGAAGCCAACGGGTTCAAGGTTGAAGACCACGTCGAAACCAACATGAGCGAATTCAAGCAGCAGCACGGCGTGCCACCGCGTCTGGCGTCATGCCATACCGCGCTGATCAATGGCAAGTTCGTCGAAGGCCATGTCCCGGCGGACCAGGTGCTGGCCCTGAGCAAGCGTGACGACCTGCTGGGCGTTGCCGCACCCGGCATGCCGATGGGCTCGCCCGGGATGGAAATGGACGGTATGAGCGATGCCTACCAAGTGATCGGCCTGAAAAAGGACGGCAGTGATGTGGTGGTGGCGGACTACCCCGCCCATTGATGTCCGGCGCTTACCTCGGGCTGTTTCTCGCAGCGTTCGGTGCTGCGACGCTGCTGCCGCTACAGTCCGAAGCGGTGCTGGTGGGGTTGTTGCTCAGCGACAAATACTGGCTTTGGTCGCTGTTGGCCGTCGCCACCCTGGGCAACGTACTCGGTTCGTTGGTGAACTGGTGGTTGGGACGCGGTATCGAACGGTTTCGCGACCGACGCTGGTTTCCGGTCAGCCCGCGTCATCTGGAACACGCCCGACAGCACTATCAGCGTTACGGCCATTGGTCGCTGCTGCTGAGCTGGGTGCCGATTATCGGTGACCCGCTGACGCTGGTGGCCGGCGTCATGCGCGAACCCTTGGGACGATTCCTGCTGATGGTGACCCTGGCCAAGGCCGCCCGTTATGGCGTGCTGGCCCTGGCTACGCTGGGCTGGATGGGTTGAACGATCGAGCACGGCGATTGCCTGTGTTTAATGTCGCCCTAATCAGGCCGATCCAGCATCGGCAGGTTTTCTTTGGAGTTCACCCATGCCCCTCGCCCTCTCCCGCTGGCTGCCCAGCCTGTTGCTGACCGCCGCACTGCCCCTCGTCGCCCACGCCGACGGGCCGGAATATGGCCCTGAATTGCAGGGCTTCGACTACCCCTACACCGTCAAGCATTTTGCCTTTGAGTCCCAGGGCAAATCCTTGCAAATGGGTTACATGGACGTCGCCGCCCATGGCAAGGCCAATGGCCGCAGCGTGGTGCTGATGCATGGCAAGAACTTCTGCGGCGCGACCTGGGACAGTTCGATCAAAGCCCTCAGCGAGGCCGGTTACCGGGTCATCGCCCCGGACCAGATCGGCTTCTGCACTTCCAGTAAACCCGACAGTTATCAATACAGTTTCCAGCAACTGGCAACCAACACCCAGCAACTGCTCAAGGCCCTCGGCATCCAGAAAGCCAGCGTCCTGGGTCACTCCACCGGTGGCATGCTCGCCACCCGCTATGCGCTGCAATACCCCGAACAGGTCGAGCAACTGGCGCTGGTCAACCCCATTGGCCTCGAAGACTGGAAAGCCCTCGGCGTGCCCTACCGCACCGTCGATCAATGGTACGAGCGTGAGCTGAAACTGAACGCCGACGGTATCCGCACCTATGAACGCAACACCTATTACGGTGGCCGTTGGAAGCCGGAATTCGATCGTTGGGTCGACATGCTCGCCGGCCTGAACAAAGGCCCGGGGCATACGCAAGTCGCGTGGAACTCGGCGCTGATCTACGACATGATCTTCACCCAACCGGTGTATTACGAATTCAAAGACCTCAAGATGCCCACGCTGTTGCTGATCGGCACTGCCGACACCACGGCCATCGGCAGTGACATCGCCACGCCTGAGGTCAAGGCGAAGCTCGGTCACTACGACGTGCTCGGCAAACAAGTGGCAAAACTGATTCCACAGTCGACTCTGGTTGAATTCCCCGGCATGGGCCACGCGCCGCAAATGGAAGAACCGGCGCAATTCCACAAGGCGTTGCTCGACTGGCTGAACAAGACCAACCCCGTTCATTGATGAGGTAAGGCTGATGGCGGTGCAGATTGCGGTGATCGATGACTGGCAGGACGTCGCGCACGACGTGGTGGACTGGTCGGCGCTGGACAGCATTGGCGAGGTGAGTTTTGTCCATGACTACCCGGCCGACAACCAAACCCTGGCCGAGCGTCTGGGTGCCTTCGAGGTGATTTGCGTGATGCGCGAGCGCACCCGGTTCGATGAGGACCTGTTGCGACGGTTGCCGAAACTCAAGCTGCTGGTGACTGGCGGCATGCGCAATGCGGCGCTGGACTTTAAAGCGGCCGCTGCATTGGGGATTCAGGTCTGCGGCACCGACAGCTACAAACACGCTGCACCGGAACTGACCTGGGCGCTGATCATGGCTGCCACTCGCAACCTCGTGGCCGAAGCCAACGCCTTGCGCGCAGGTCTTTGGCAACAAGGCCTGGGCGGTGATCTACACGGCAAGACCCTGGCCATCCTCGGGCTCGGCAGCATCGGCAAGCGCGTTGCCCAGTTCGGGCAAGTGTTCGGCATGCGGGTGATTGCCTGGAGCGAGAACCTCACATCTGAAGCAGCTGCCGAAGTCGGCGTGACTTATGTCAGCAAGCAGGAACTGTTCGAACAGGCCGACGTGCTGTCGGTGCATCTGGTGCTCAGCGACCGCAGCCGTGGCCTGGTCGACGCCCAAGCGCTGGACTGGATGAAACCCACGGCACTGCTGGTCAATACCGCCCGTGGACCGATCGTGGATGAGGCGGCGCTGATCAAGGCGTTGCAGAAAAACCGCCTGGCCGGGGCGGCGCTGGATGTGTTTGAAGTGGAGCCGCTGCCTGAACATCATCCGTTCAGGACGCTAGAGAATGTGCTGGCGACGCCGCATGTCGGGTATGTGAGCCGGCAGAACTACCAACTGTTCTTTTCGCAGATGATCGAAGACATTCAGGCGTGGTCGGCGGGTAAACCCATTCGGTTGTTCACCTGATACCGAGTTATCGTTCTTCGCGAGCAGGCCCGCTCCCACATTGGTCCTGAGTACACCAGAGATCAATTGTGGGAGCGGGCTTGCTCGCGAAGGGGCCATCAGCGCCCCCCTGAACCCGAACTTACTGCACCGCAACAGTGCACCACCCCCTCCCAACCCGCCCATTTTCGTGACTTGCCAGTCCCGTTTTGACCCGCCCCGGAAAATAAACCTGCCCTTCGTCGGTGCGTTTCCCCCTGCGGCCGCGGTTCTTTTACCCTCTTGAAACTGATTGTCGAACAATTTCACCAGATGACCCGCCCCGCTCTAGGATCTGGCCTAGACTCATTTTCGCGAGGTAAAACCGGTCGGTCATCTGGCGGTAAAAAACTCGAAACTTTCGGTCCTGGCCATGGGTCAGGTTAAAGGTAGGGCCAACGCGACTGGTGCATTCCTTGCAACGGCCCCTCCAACCCATCTGCTTCAACGCATTGGGCAGCATTTGCCACGATGCGTGCGCGTTTGCGCCCGGCCACAGGAATTGGCCATACCGTTTGTGCCAGACCTAAGCTTTAGATCAACACCACGGGAGATTCATATGATTAGTGCGGCTTTAGATATTCAGGGAGAGCGTGCTCATCAGCAGGTCGGCGAATCGAGCGCCGTCAATGCACCGAGCGCGCACCCCATCAGCGTCCCGGGAACCAAGACGCTGGCACCGGCTGCCAGTCAGAATCCAAATAGAAAGAAAGTGTTGTTCGTGACGTCCGAGATTGCCGACCTGGTCAAGACCGGCGGCCTGGGCGACGTCTCCGCTGCCCTGCCACGGGCCATGTCGCACCTGCACGATGTTCGGGTGCTGATTCCCGGATACCCGCAAGTGCTGCACAGCGAAAACCCGATCCACATCATTGGTGAACTGGGTGGGCACGCCGCACTGCCGCCTTGCAAGATCGGGCGCATGGACATGCCGGACGGTCTGGTGATCTACGTGTTGATCTGCCCCGAACTCTACGAGCGCGAAGGTTCGCCCTACGGCGCCAACAATGGCCGCGACTGGCCGGACAACCACATTCGTTTCGCCCGCCTGGGCCTCGCCGCCGCCGATATCGCCGCCAATCTCGCACAAATTCACTGGTGCCCGGATCTGGTGCACGCCCATGACTGGCCTGCCGGCCTGGCACCGGCCTACATGCACTGGCGTGGGCAGCGCACCCCGACGTTGTTCACCATCCATAACCTGGCCTATCAAGGCGTGACCAGCCTCGGCTCTTGCCCTGAACTGGGGATTCCCGCGCACGCCCTGCAACAGGAAGGCATGGAGTTCTACGGCAAGATGTCGTTCCTCAAGGCCGGCATGGCCTATTCGAGTCACATCACCACGGTCAGCGCCACCTACGCCCAGGAAATCACCACGCCGGCCTTCGGCTGTGGTCTCGACGGCTTTCTCGCCGCCAAGACCCAGCAGGGCCTGCTAAGCGGTATTCCCAACGGCATCGATGAAAGCTGGGATGCGGCCACGGACGCGCACCTGTTCCGCCCCTTCAGCATCGGTGACTGGGATGGTAAAGCGGTGAACGCCGCGCATGTACGCGAACTGTTCGGCCTCGCCGATTCAGAAGGTCCACTATTTGCCGTGGTCTCTCGCCTGGTTTACCAGAAGGGCCTGGACCTGACCGAAGCGGTCTCCGAGTACATCGTCAAATCCGGCGGCCAGATTGCAATCATCGGCCGTGGCGAACCGGAAGAAGAACAGGCCATGCGTGAACTGGCCCTGCGCTTTCCGGGGCAGATCGGCGTGCGCATCGGCTTCAACGAAACCGACGCCCGACGTATGTTCGCCGGCAGCGATTTCCTGCTGATGCCTTCGCGTTACGAACCCTGCGGCCTGAGCCAGATGTATGCCCAACGCTTCGGCTCGTTGCCGGTCGCCCGCAACACCGGCGGCCTGGCCGACACCATTGAAAACGGCGTGACCGGTTTCCTCTTCGATGAATCCACGGTCGAGAGTTATCAGGAAGCCCTGAGCCGTGCGTTCAAGGTGTTCGCCTTCCCCGACTTGCTCCACGCCATGCGCTGCAGGGCCATGGCCGCGCCGTTCAACTGGTGCAAGGCGGTGGAACCGTACGCCGAACTCTACGAACAACTTGTGGCCAAGGCCTTGGGTAAATCAGGCCGACAGTAAGAGGTTTTCAACGATGCCGTTACGGACCCTTGAGACCTGGCCCCACGGCGCAATCATGCTGGACGCAGAGCACACGCGTTTTGCCTTGTGGGCGCCGGATGCGTTTTACGTCAGTGTCGAACTGGAAAATGGACAATCCTTGCCGCTGTTGCCTCAGGCTAATGGCTGGTTCGTGATCAAGACCCGCTGCCCCGCGGGCACCCGATACCGCTACAACATCGATGGCGAGCTGGAGGTGCCGGACCCGGCCTCCCGCGCGCAGGCCGGCGACATCGGCAGCCACAGCGTGGTGGTCGATCCGCTGGCTTATCGATGGCACCACAACACCTGGCAGGGCCGGCCATGGAACGAGGCGATCATCTACGAGCTGCACGTCGGTGTGCTCGGCGGTTTCAGTGCTGTCGAGCAACACTTGTCGCGCCTGGTCGAACTCGGCATCACCGCGATTGAACTGATGCCGCTGGCGCAATTCCCTGGTGATCGCAATTGGGGCTACGACGGCGTCTTGCCCTACGCGCCCCAGGCGTCCTATGGCACGCCGGAACAACTCAAACACCTGATCGACACCGCCCACGGCCTTGGCCTGGCGGTGATTCTCGACGTGGTCTACAACCACTTCGGCCCGGACGGCAATTACCTGCACCACTACGCCAAGGGCTTTTTCCGCGAAGACAAACACACCCCTTGGGGCGCGGCCATCGACTTCCGTCAGCGTGAGGTACGGGATTTCTTCATCGACAACGCGTTGATGTGGTTGCTGGAGTACCGCTTCGACGGCTTGCGCCTGGACGCGGTACACGCCATTGAAAGCCCGGACTTCCTTGAAGAGCTGGCTCAGCGCGTTCGCCAGCAAACCGAACCCTCGCGCCATGTGTGGCTGATGGTGGAAAACGAACACAATGAGGCGAGCCTGCTGGAAAAAGGTTTCGATGCGCAGTGGAACGATGACGGCCACAACGCCCTGCATGTGTTGCTGACCGGCGAAACCGACGCCTACTACGCCGATTACGCCGAGCAGCCCACCGAACAACTGGCCCGCTGCCTGAGCCAGGGTTTTGTGTTTCAGGGCCATCTCAACCGCCACGGCACACCGCGAGGTGAACCCAGTGGTCACCTGCCGCCGACCGCCTTCGTGCTGTTTCTGCAAAACCATGACCAGATCGGCAACCGTGCGCTGGGCGAACGGCTGCATCAACTGACTCACCCCGATGCGCTCTACGCAGCCACCGCTTTGCTGCTGTTGTCGCCGATGATCCCGCTGATGTTCATGGGAGACGAATTCGCCGCGCAGGCCCCGTTCCTGTTTTTCACCAGCCACCACGGCGAACTTGCAGAGTTGGTACGCGAAGGTCGACGCAACGAGTTTGCGGCTTTCAGCGCCTTTGCCGATCCGCACAAACGTGAACAGATTCCGGACCCGAATGCGCCCCGGACCTTCGACGCATCGCAACCTAAGCTGAACGCCAGCGCACTGCCGGCCATTCACGATCTGTATCGCCGCCTGTTGCAACTGCGCCATCAGCACCTCATCCCTCGCCTGCCCGGCACCCAGGCATTGGGTGCCGACGTGCTCGGCCACGCGGCCGTTAGCGCACGCTGGCGGCTGGGCGATGGCAGTGAGCTGCGCATTGACCTGAACCTCAGCGACACGCCGGTGGTCCACACCCCACAGGCCGACACAAACTTGCTGTTCGAACACCCGCCCCACTCGGCCGGCCTGTTGCACGAGGGCAAACTCGCCCCGTATTGCGCGCTAGTCAGTCTCACGGCCGCAGCCCCTTTGCTACCCTCGGATGGAGAGCGCCTATGAGCGATGCGCAACTTGAAATACTGGCCAGCCGTGCAGGCCTGGCCGTCGACTGGATCGACGCCAATGGCCGCCCGCAAAAAGTCGGGCCGTCGGTGCTGCGCGCCGTGCTCACCGGCCTCGGCCACCCGGCCGGCAGTGCCCAGGAAATCGACGCGAGCCTGCTGGAACTGCAAGCCGTCCAGCAGACCCACCGCCTACCACCGCTGTTGACGGTCGATGTCGGTGCCGGCCTCGATCTGGCGCGGTACTTTGAGCCCGAAACCCCGTGCGACATTCACCTCGAAGACGGCTCGAAGATGTACCTCAAGCTCGATGCGCAAGCCGTGCTGCCGGGGCTGATTCCGGTCGGCTACCAGCACGTCAGCATCGACGGACAATCCTTCACCCTGGCGGTGGCGCCCGAGCGCTGCTACAGCGTCGGCGACGCGGTCGATAACCCGATTCCGCGCGCCTGGGGCCTGAGCGTGCAGCTGTACTCCCTGCGACGTGCCGGCGATGGCGGTTTTGGCGACACCCTGGCGCTGGAAGACCTCGCACGGGTGGCCGGTGAACGCGGCGCCGAGGCGTTGGCGATCAGCCCGTTGCACGCCATGTTCGGCAGCGATACGCAGCGCTACAGCCCTTACTCGCCCTCCAGCCGTCTGTTTCTCAATAGCCTCTACGCCGCACCCGGTGCGATCCTCGGCGAGCGGGCGATGCGCGCGGCGATTGACGCCACCGGGCTGACCGCCGAATTGCAGCAACTTGAAGAACGCCCGCTGATTGACTGGCCCGTGGCCGCACGAGCCAAACACCGCGTTCTGCAGGCGTTGTACGAAGGCTTTGTCCACGGTGAACATCCCTTGCATGAAGACTTCAGCAGCTTCCGTCACGCCTCGGGCGAAGCACTGGAAAACCATTGCCGCTTCGAAGCCCTGCAAGAGGCCCGCGCCGCCAAAGGTGAAAGCCTCGACTGGCGCGAGTGGCCCGAGCAATGGCGCGACCCGCGCAGCGCCGCCCTGGCCGAATTCGCTGAAGAGAACGCCGCACGCATCGGTTTCTTTGCCTTCTGCCAATGGCTGATCACCCGTTGCCTGGAGCGCGCGCAAACCGCCGCCCGCAGTGCCGGCATGAGCATCGGCCTGATCGCCGACCTCGCGGTGGGTGCCGACGGCGGTGGCAGTCAAGCCTGGAGCCGTCAGGACGAATTGCTCGCCTCGCTGACGGTGGGTGCGCCGCCGGACATCCTCAACCGGACCGGCCAAGGCTGGGGTATCTCTGCGTTTTCGCCCGAAGGTCTGGTGCGCAACGGCTTCCGTGCGTTTATCGAAATGCTCCGGGCCAATTTCGCCCACGCCGGCGGTTTGCGGATCGACCACATCATGGGCCTGCAACGGCTGTGGGTGATTCCCAACGGCGCGCCGCCCCGCGATGGCGCCTACCTGTACTACCCGGTCGACGACTTGCTGCGCTTGCTCGCACTCGAATCCCATCGTCATCAGGCGATTGTGCTGGGCGAAGACCTCGGCACCGTGCCGGACGGCCTGCGGGAAAAACTCATCGCTCGTTCGATACTCGGTATGCGCGTGCTGCTGTTTGAACAGGACAACGCCCACTTCAAGCCGATCCTCGACTGGCCGGATAACGCACTGGCGACCACCAGCACCCATGACTTGCCGACGCTGAATGGCTGGTGGCATGGCCGCGACATCGACTGGAACGCCCGGCTCGGCCTGATCGACGCCAGCGGTGAAATCGAATGGCGCCAACACCGCGAACGCGAACGCGAAGGCCTGCGTCGCGTGTTGAGCGAGGACCCGCAGAACTTTCGCGAAGAGTCCCACGAAACCGATCAGGTGCTCGACGCCAGCGTGCGTTTTCTCGGGCATACCCGCGCGCCGTTGGTGTTGCTGCCGCTTGAAGATGCCTTGGGCATTGAACAGCAGGCCAATCTGCCCGGCACCATCGATGCCCATCCCAACTGGTCACGACGCCTGCCCGGCGACAGCGAGACCCTGCTCGACGACCCGGACGCGGCCCGACGCCTCGAATTGCTCGCCTGCGCGCGGCTTCAGGCGGGCGAGCGTGACCAATGACGGCGTCGATTATCCAGCCATTGCGGGCGACCCTGCGGCTGCAATTTCATAAAGGCTTTACCCTCGATCAAGCAGTGCCGCTGGTGCCGTACTTCGCCCGATTAGGCATCAGCCACGTTTATGCCTCGCCGCTGCTGGCCGCCCGCGCCGGCTCGATGCATGGCTACGACGTGGTGGACCCGACCACCGTCAATCCTGAGCTGGGAGGCGAAGCCGCACTGCGACGTCTGGTCAGCGCCCTGCGCGAACAGCGGATGGGGCTGATCCTCGACATCGTCTCCAACCACATGGCCGTCGGTGGCGCGGATAACCCGTGGTGGCTGGACTTGCTGGAATGGGGACGCCTGAGTCCGTTCGGCGAGTTTTTTGATATTCAATGGCACTCGCCGGACCCGTTGATGGAAGGTCAGCTGTTGCTGCCGTTCCTTGGCAGCGACTACGGCGTCGCCTTGCAGGACGGCACCCTGCCCTTGCGCTTCGATGCGCAGGACGGCAGCTTCTATGTGCAGCATTACGATCACCGCTTCCCGATCTGCCCGATGAACTATGGCGAGCTGCTGCCCACCGAGGTCGAACCGCTGAAGTCGCTGGCGGAGCGCTTCACCACCTTGAGTTACCAGACCGACGCACACAGTCTGGCGGTGCCGCTGAAAGCCGAATTGCGCGAACTCGCCAGCGATCCGGCGCGACTCAAGTCGATTGAACAACACCTGGGCGCCTACGACTCGCTGACGCCCGAGGGATTCCAGCGCCTGCACAACCTGCTCGAACGCCAAAGCTATCGGCTCGCCAGTTGGCGCACAGCCGCGGATGACATCAACTGGCGGCGTTTTTTCGATATCAATGAACTGGGTGGTTTGCGCGTCGAACGCCCCGCCGTATTCGAAGCCACCCACGCGAAAATCTTCGAACTGGTGGCTGAAGGACTGGTGGACGGTCTGCGCATCGACCACATCGACGGCCTCGCCGATCCCCGTGGCTACTGCCGCAAACTGCGACGCCGCGTCGATAGCCTGTCACCGGGACGGCACTTGCCGATCTACGTCGAGAAGATCCTCGGCGAAGGCGAAACCCTGCACCGCGACTGGTCGGTGGACGGCACCACCGGTTACGAATTCATGAACCAGCTGTCGCTGCTGCAACATGATCCGCAAGGCGCACACACCCTCGGCGAACTCTGGCAGCGCTTCAGCGAACGGCCGGCCGACTTCCAGCAGGAAGCGCAGTTGGCGCGGCAGCAGATCCTCAATGGCTCGCTGGCCGGTGATTTCGAAAGCGTTGCCCAGGCCTTGTTGCAAGTGGCCCGTGACGACCTGATGACCCGCGACCTGACCCTCGGTGCGATCCGCCGGGCGTTGCAGGAATTGATCGTGCACTTCCCGGTGTACCGCACCTACATCAGCCCCCGTGGCCGCTCCGCTGAAGACGATGTGTTTTTCCAACGGGCCATGGACGGTGCGCGGCAAACCCTCAGCGAAGCCGATTGGCCGGTGCTCGATTGCCTGGCGGGCTGGCTCGGCGGTGAGCCGTGGCGCAAGCGTGCGGTGGGTCGCCAGCGCAAGATCCTCAAGCATGCCTGCGTACGCTTTCAGCAACTGACGTCGCCGGCCGCCGCCAAAGCGGTCGAAGACACCGCGTTCTATCGTTCCGCTGTGTTGCTCTCGCGCAATGACGTGGGGTTCAGCACCGAACAGTTCAGCGCTCCGGTGGCGGATTTCCATGCAGTCTGCGCCCAGCGTCTGGCTGAGTTCCCGGACAACCTGCTGGCCACCGCCACCCACGACCACAAACGCGGCGAAGACACCCGCGCACGCCTGGCGGTGTTGAGCGAACGCAGCGCCTGGTACGCCGAGCAAGTCCCGCTCTGGCGCACGCTCGCCCGACCACTGCGCGACGATGACCACATGCCGTCGGCGGGCGATGAGTTGATCCTTTATCAGGCGGTACTCGGCAGTTGGCCGTTGACCTTGCACATTGACGATCAACCGGCGCTGTCGGACTACGCCAAGCGCCTCTGGCAGTGGCAACAAAAAGCCCTGCGCGAAGCCAAACTGCAAAGCAGCTGGAGCGCGCCGAACGATCCGTATGAACAAGCGATGCAGGGGTTTATCGAGCGGCTGTTTCTGGCCCCCGAAGGTGAACTGTTACGCGCCGCCCTCGGCAAAGCGGTGCAGGCCATCGCCCCTTCCGGCGCCATCAACAGCTTGGCGCAAACCTTGCTGCGCATGACCGTGCCGGGGGTGCCGGACCTCTATCAGGGCAACGACTTCTGGGATTTCAGCCTGGTGGATCCGGACAACCGCCGGCCGGTGGATTACGCCAGTCGTGAACGAGCCCTTCAAGCGACACCGCAGGTGCCCGAACTGTTGTCGAACTGGCGTGACGGGCGCATCAAGCAGACGCTAATCGCCGAGGTGCTGAACCTGCGCGCAGAGCATGCCGAACTGTTTTCCCGAGGGCGCTATCAAGCCCTGGAAGTGATCGGCAGCCAAGCGCATCGGGTGCTGGCATTTGCCCGCGTACTGGAGGGAAAACGCGCCATCGTGATCGTCCCGATACGTTGCGCCGAGCTGCTGAAAAACAGTGCCCAACCACAGATTGATGCGCCGCTGTGGGGCGATACACGGGTCAAATTACCGTTCGCCTCCTCGGATGAAAATCTGAAGGGACTTTTTTCCAGCGTCGCAGTCACAAAAAACAGGGAGCTGAACATCAGCGCCGCGCTGGGGGTTGTCCCGGTCAATCTCTTTATCCAACTCTTTACACAAGCTTGAGTTCAGTTCAGTTCAGGAGCATTGCGATGAGTACCGACGATAAACGCGTTCGCGAATTTGCCTATCAGATCTGGGAATCGGAAGGGAAACCCGAGGGTCAGGACGCTCGCCACTGGGAGATGGCGCGCAAGCTGGCCGAAGCGGAAGCCCTGGCACCGAAAAAATCACCGAAGGCCAGTGGCAGCAAAATCGCTGCCAAGCCTGCGGCAGCCAAGGTCAATGGCGCACTGGACAGTAAAGCCAGCGCCGCCAAACCGAAGGCCAAGGCCAAACCCGCTGCGGCGTCGAAAGTGATCCCGCCGGGTGAAAAAGCCGTCGAGAAAAAACCTCGCGTGGCGAAGAAACCACCGATCACCTGACGCGCCAACCGAATTGTCCTGATCGTAAACGTGGCGAGCTCGCTCGCCACTGAGGGCGCGTTCGCCCTCGAAAAACACCCGATTCTTTGTTGCAGGAGCACTTATGACCACGCCAAAAAAATCCGCGCCAGAACCTCACGCCGAGGCTTCGCGAATCCGTGAAGGCTTGCCCTTCCCGCTGGGCGCAACCTGGGATGGTCTGGGGGTCAACTTTGCCTTGTTTTCCGCCAACGCCACCCGCGTCGAACTGTGCATCTTCGACGACGCCGGCGAAGTGGAACTTGAACGGATCGAACTGCCCGAATACACCGACGAGATCTACCACGGCTATTTGCCTGACGCCCATCCGGGGATGATCTACGGTTATCGCGTCTACGGCCCTTACGACCCGGCCAATGGTCATCGTTTCAATCCCAACAAATTGCTGATCGACCCTTACGCCAAGCAATTGGTCGGTCAGTTGAAATGGTCCGAAGCGCTGTTCGGCTACACCATCGGCCACCCCGACGCCGACCTCAGTTTCGATGAACGCGACAGCGCGCCCTTCGTGCCCAAATGCAAAGTCATCGACCCGGCGCACACCTGGGGCCACGACCATCGCGTCAGCGTGCCGTGGGACAAAACGATCATTTACGAAACCCACGTGCGCGGCATCAGCATGCGTCACCCTTCCGTCCCCGAGAACGTGCGCGGCACGTTTGCCGGGTTGATGGTCGATGACGTGCTGGAACACATCCGCAAGCTCGGGGTGTCGTCGGTGGAGTTGCTGCCGATCCACGCGTTCGTCAATGACCAGCACTTGCTGCACAAAGGCATGACCAATTATTGGGGCTACAACAGCATCGCCTTCTTCGCCCCGGACCCGCGTTACCTGGCCAGCGGCAAGATTGCCGAATTCAAGGAGATGGTTGCGCACCTGCACGAAGCCAATCTGGAAGTGATCCTCGACGTGGTCTACAACCACACCGCCGAGGGCAATGAGCAAGGGCCGACCCTGTCCATGCGCGGCATCGACAACGCCTCGTACTACCGCTTGATGCCCGACGACAAGCGCTTCTACATCAACGATTCCGGGACCGGCAACACCCTGGACCTGAGCCATCCGTGCGTCCTGCAAATGGTCACCGACTCCCTCCGCTACTGGGCGACGGAAATGCATGTCGACGGTTTCCGCTTCGACCTGGCGACCATTCTCGGGCGCTACCACGACGGTTTCGATGAACGTCACAGTTTCCTCGTGGCCTGCCGGCAAGACCCGGTGCTGCGCCAGGTGAAAATGATTGCCGAACCGTGGGATTGCGGCCCCGGCGGCTATCAGGTGGGCAACTTCCCGCCGGGTTGGGTCGAATGGAACGACAAATTCCGCGACACCGTGCGCGCATTCTGGAAAGGAGATGACGGCCAACTCGCCGATTTCGCCAGCCGCATGACCGCCTCTGGCGAGATGTTCAACCAGCGTGGCCGCCGTCCTTATGCCTCGTTGAATTTCATCACTGCCCACGACGGTTTCACCCTCAACGACCTGGTGTCGTACAACGACAAACACAACGAAGCCAACGACGAGAACAATCAGGACGGCAGCAACAACAACCTGTCCTGGAACCACGGGGTTGAAGGCCCGACCGATGATCCCGAGATCAACGAGTTGCGCCAGCGGCAAATGCGTAATTTCTTCGCCACGCTGTTGCTCTCCCAAGGCACGCCGATGCTGGTGGCCGGGGACGAATTCGCCCGGACTCAAGAAGGCAATAACAATGCCTATTGCCAGGACAGCGAGATCGGCTGGGTCAACTGGGACTTCAGCGAGGACGGCAAGGCCCTGCTCAAGTTCGTCAAACGCTTGATCAAGTTGCGCCTGGCGTACCCGATCCTGCGTCGCGGCCGCTTCCTGGTCGGCAACTACAACGAGGACATCGGGGTCAAGGACGTGACCTGGCTCGCGCCGGATGGCAGTGAAATGTCCCAGGAACAATGGGGCGAGGCCCACGGTCGTTGCCTCGGGATTCTGCTCGATGGCCGCGCCCAGGAAACCGGGATCCGCCGTAAGGGTGCCGACGCGACGTTGTTGCTGGTGGTCAACGCGCACCACGACATCGTCAATTTCACCTTGCCGGAAGTGCCGGACGGCGGGTTCTGGACCTGCATGATCGACACCAATCAACCGTCGATTCGCGGGCAGGAACGCTTTGAAATCGGCCACGAATATTCGGTGACCGGCCGTTCGCTGCTGCTGTTCGAATTGCAGCATGAGGAAGAAGAGTGAAATGGACCTTCAGGCGTTTCTGGCTCGGCGACCCGCGAATTACGCTGACACTCAGGCGTTAGGTCAGTGCCTGCGGACGCTGGTGGAAGCTGGACTGGATCAGCTTCCACTGCCGGGCAGTGGCCGGACGCTGGAGCGCTTTCAGCGTTTGGCCGAGGTCGGCGGGCATGATCTGGGGTTGTGCAAACTGTACGAAGGCCACACCGATGCGCTGGCAATCATCGCGCAACTCGGTGGCGAGCCCACGCCCGGCAGCACCTGGGGCATGTGGGCCGCCGAACCGCCGAATGCACGGGTGCGGGTCAGTCGACAAGGTTTGAACGTGAGGCTGGACGGGCGCAAAGCCTGGTGTTCGGGCGCGGCGGTATTGAGCCATGCCCTGCTCACCGCGTGGGATCAAAACGACTGTCAGCAACTGGTCGCGGTGGCACTGGATCAACCCGGCACCCGCGTGACGGATCGAGGCTGGCAAGCCGTCGGCATGGGCGCCACCGGCAGCGTTGAAGTACTGTTCGATAGCGCTGAAGCTCACCTCATTGGCCAGCCCGGCGATTACTTGCAACGGCCGGGTTTCTGGCAAGGCGGAATCGGCATTGCGGCCTGCTGGTACGGTGCCGCACACAGCCTCGCCGAACGCCTGCGCACGCACTGCGCGCAACGCGAAGAACCCCACGCCCTCGCCCACCTCGGTGCGGTCGACAGCGCTCTTTTCGCCGCCGCACAGGTGTTGCGCGCCAGCGCCTATAGCATCGATGCCTCGCCGCTGGATAATGCCGAGTTACTGGCTCGTCGTGCCCGGGCGGTGGTCGAACAGGCCGCGGAACAGGTGATCCTCCACGTCGGCCACGCCCTCGGCGCCGGGCCTTATTGCAAGGACCGGCAGTTCGCCCGGCTGATTGCCGACCTGCCGGTTTTCCTCAGACAAAGCCATGCCGAGCGGGACCTCGCCGCGCTGGGCAAACAGGCCCTCAACGGGACATGGACGTTATGAAAACCAATCCCATCGTCGGCCAGGGCACTCCCCTGCACCTGTGGCAAACCTCCCGTCATCTGGCGCAATTGCCGGCGATCGACATCCTCAGCCTGGTGCCCGAAGGCGCCCGCGCGGTGATCATCGCCCCGCACCCGGATGACGAAGTGCTGGGCTGCGGCGGTTTCCTGCAAGTGCTTGCGGCGGCGGGTCGGGCGCTGCAACTGATTTCGGTCACCGATGGCAGCGCCAGTCATCCCGGTTCCACGCGCTGGCCCGTGGAGCGCCTGAGCGCCGTGCGCCCGCAGGAATCGGCTGAAGCGCTGCGCCGTCTCGGTTTGCCGCTGCACCAGTTGAAATGGCTGCGCGGCGGTTTCAGCGACAGTCAGGTGGCCGCGCGCGAAACCGAGTTGAGCGAGTTCATCAAACAGCATCTGCGCCCCAACGATGTGGTGTTCACGACGTGGCGCGAAGACGGCCATTGCGATCATGAAGCCGTGGGGCGAGCCAGTGCCACCGCCGCCGGGCGCGTCGGCGCGACCCTGCATGAATTGCCCGTGTGGACCTGGCACTGGGCAACCCCGGAAGACGCGTTCGTGCCATGGCACCGGGCACGCAAAATCCTCCTGACGCCGCCGCTGATTGCGCGCAAACGCCATGCGATTCACGCCTTCGCCAGCCAGTTGGAAGGTGATCCGCACATCGGCTTGCCACCCGTGCTGGCGCCCTATGTGCTGGACCGCCTGTTGCAGCCGTTCGAGGTGGTGTTTCTATGAGTGTCGACGATCGTTATTTCGACGGTTTGTTTGCCGGCAACGATGATCCGTGGGCGTTTCGTCAGCGCTGGTACGAGCAGCGCAAACGCGCCATCACCCTCGCCGCCCTGTCGCGTCCGCATTACCGCGCGATCTTTGAGCCCGGCTGCGCCAATGGCGAACTGAGCTTTGAACTGGCCAGCCGTTGCGACCGCCTGCTGTGCTGCGACACTGCTGCCGCAGCCGCTGCGCTGGCGCGCACCCGCCTCGGCCCGTTTGACCATGCCGAAGTGCGCCACGCGCGCTTGCCTGCCGATTGGCCGGAAGAAAAATTCGACCTGATCGTGCTCAGCGAAATCGGTTACTACCTCGATGCCGAGGACTTCAAGCGCCTGGTCCAACGGGCCGAACAGTCACTCACCGCCGACGGCCAACTGCTGGCCTGCCACTGGCGTCCACCCATCGACGGCTGCCCGTTGAACGCGCGGCAGGTGCACGACTTGCTCCACGAACACCTGTCGCTGGCGCGTCTGGTCCTGCATCAGGAAGCGGATTTCCTGCTGGAGCTCTGGAGCCGCGAACCGCGCTCCGTGGCGACACTTGAGGGCTTGCGATGATTGGCATTCTGATCCCTGCGCATAACGAAGAAGACCTGCTCGCCGACTGCCTGCAAGCCGCCCTGTGCGCGTCGCAACATGAGTTGCTGCGCGGCGAAAGCGTTGCGGTGCTGGTGGTGCTCGACAGTTGCACCGATCGATCAGGCGAGATTGTCCAGCGCTACCCGGTCCATAGCCTGAGCATCGAAGCCCGTAACGTCGGCCAGGCGCGCGCGGTCGGGGCGAGTTTTCTGCTGGCATTGGGGGTGCGCTGGATTTCCTGCTCCGACGCCGACAGTCGGGTGGCGCAGGATTGGCTGGTGGCGCAGTTGTCCCTGGATGCGGACGCGGTGTGCGGCACGGTCACGGTGGATGCGTGGCATGAGTCTTTCGATGAGTCGGCACAGATTCGCTATCACCAGCATTACCAGGCCCGCGACGGCCATCGGCACATCCACGGCGCCAACCTGGGCATCAGTGCCGAGGCCTATCGGCGCGCCGGTGGGTTCGAACCGCTGGCCTGCCATGAAGATGTACAACTGGTGCGACAACTGGAACGCTGCGGCGCGAACATTGCCTGGAGCCATCGCCCGCAAGTGCTCACCAGCGCCCGCCTGGACAGCCGTGCGCGTGGTGGTTTCGGCGATTATTTACACGATCTGGCACACATCGACTAAAAAAAAACCGGCTTGGGTGGAACCGTTGCGCGACGAATAGGATTACTTGAGCAATACTCAACACGCGACAATCCAGGGTACGGAGAAGTCGCACATTGCTATCAAACAGAACAAGGACGTAGCCCCGATGAAATCCGTCTCCATCATCGACAGCAGCCAGCCAGCACAAATCTGGAACAGCGCGCTGCAACTGGACAACATCCCCGTCATCAACACCCAGTCCCTGGTCCCCGCCGGCGCACGCGCCGTGGTGATCGCGCCGCATCCCGGCGATGAAGTGGTGACCTGTGGCGGCCTGCTGCAGTTGCTCTCGACCCTCGGTCATCCCCTGCAGTTGATCTCGGTCACTGATGGCAGTGCCACTCAACCGGGTTCGCAGCAATGGTCCGAGAAACGCCTGAGCGTGTTTCGCGGCCAGGAAAGCGTCGAAGCCTTGCGTCGGCTCGGCTTGCCGATGCACAGCCTGAAATGGATTCGCGGTGGCTTCACCGATTTCATCCTGGCTGAATACGAGACGCAACTGACCCGGTTCATCGCTCGCTACCTGCGTCCCGGCGACGTGGTGTTCAGCACCTGGCGCGAAGACGGCACGCCCGACCACGACGCCGTCGGCCGTGCCAGCGCCGCGGCGGCGAGCATGGTCGGTGCGACATTCCATGAACTGCCGATATGGGCCTGGCATTGGCCGGCACGCGATCAGGGGCTGATGCCTTGGCACCGCGCCCGCAAAGTACGCCTCGACACCTGGACCGTCGCGCGCAAAAGCCACGCCACCCACGCCTACGCCAGCCAGCTCGACGGCGAACCCGCCTTGGGCATTGCACCGCTGCTGCCCCGGGTGATCCTGGACCGCATGCGCTTGCCCTATGAAATTGTCTTCGTCTGACACACCGCATACCCCTGTAGCAGCTGCCGAGCCTGCGAGGCTGCGTTCGGCTGCGAAGCAGTCGTAAACCTATGCACTCAATTTTCCAGAAACACCGCATCGCCTGATTTCACGACCGCTGCGCAGCCGAACGCAGCCTCGCAAGCTCGACAGCTGCTACAAAATTGCGGTGAATGCGAGGATCACGCTGAACTGCCCGCCGCCGCATCAGTCGCATGCATAAGCAGCCACGATTCAGAGGAGCCAACGTGACCAGCGATTCCGAGCAGCGGGCCACCCTCAAGCCGTCCACGGCGATTCATCGCTTGAGGGTGCTGACGGTCAATACTCACAAGGGCTTCACCGCCCTCAACCGGCGCTTCATCCTCCCGGAGCTGCGCGAGGCGGTGCGCAGTACGTCGGCGGATTTGGTGTTCCTGCAAGAAGTGGTCGGCGAGCACGATCGGCACTCTTCCCGTTATTACAACTGGCCGCAGACCTCACAATACGAATTCCTCGCCGACAGCATGTGGAGCGATTTCGCCTACGGTCGCAATGCGGTCTACCCCGATGGTCACCACGGCAATGCCCTGCTGTCGAAATACCCGATCCGCGAGTTTCGAAACCTCGACGTGTCGATCACCGGCCCCGAACGGCGCGGATTGTTGCACTGCGTGCTGGAGGTGCCGGGGCACGCTGAAGTGCATGCGATTTGCGTACACCTGAGCCTGCTCGAAAGTCATCGTCAGTTGCAGTTGCAGCTCCTCTGTCAATTGCTCGAATCCCTGCCCGAGGATGCCCCGGTGATCATTGCCGGTGATTTCAACGACTGGCAGTTGCAAGGCAACGCCGCCCTCGCCCGTCGCGACTACCTGCACGAAGCGTTCGAACGCCATAACGGGCGTCCTGCCAAAACCTACCCCGCGCGTTTTCCATTGCTGCGCCTGGACCGGATTTACCTGCGCAATGCCAGCAGCCATGAACCGCGCATCCTCGGCAATAAACCCTGGACGCATTTGTCGGATCACTTGCCGCTGGCGGTGGAGGTACACCTCTAGCAACCGAGTAAAAGCTCAGTTTCACGGTTTTTTTGACGTTTCATCGAACAAACAAGCGCTTAGATCTGCGCCGTAAATCAGTCACTTGCAACACCTAAAATACCAATACCACTTATCGGCCATTTTCTTGACGCGCCGTCCACGGTCTTCTTAGCTACACCTTACTACCCCCGAAGTACCATCAGGGGGCAATCCCCTCAGACACCCGCCAATCCGGGCGCCCAGCGGCTTGCCCTCAATCCATTCGGCCGCCCCTCATTCGGGGTAGGAGAGACGCCACAGCGAGATTCCGCATGCGATTGCAAGGTAGACCCCCATGAAAACTTCCTTCACCCAACAAGAGATAAAAGTCACTTTTTGCACTGTCTCGAGCTCGATCCTGCTGTGCTCGACCCTCGAAACCCAGGCGGCACCCGCGGAGGAAGAAACCCTTCCATGGTATCGCCAGGATGTTCCGGTCCTCACCTTGCCAACCTCGCACATCACCGCGTTCTATCCCGGCGTCTTCAGCCCTGCGTCCGATAGTCGAAGTTCACGCCTGACCATCGAAGACGAGGCGCCTTCGACCTGGGACCAGGTCTACGGCAAGCCGTCGCGGCAGGCGCAGACCGATTTTCTGTCACAGGGATCTTCGATCCCGGGCAGCACTGAATTCAAAGGGCCGGCGATCCTCACCCTGCAGAGCGGTAGCGGTCATACCCAGCAGGTCGGACTGATCGGCGGCACCACCCGGTTACAAGGCAATGGCAACGGTTTGTTGACCAGCCCAGCCCTGGCCGACCCCGACAACGACACCCTCAACCTTCAAGGCCAGAGCCTCGGTGCTTACTGGAGCTTGACCGGCCCTCAAGGCTGGCACGTGGATTTGACCGCCAGTGGCGGCCGGGTCAACGGCTTCAGTCGAAATGAACAGGGCGCGCGCCAAGCCACCGAAGGCAGTGCGATGACGTTGTCGGTGGAAGGCGGCTTCCCGATTGGCCTGAGCGAGAACTGGGTCGTCGAACCCCAGGCGCAGTTGATCAATCAACGCATCACACTGGATACGCCGTATGCCGGCTCAGGGAACGCGTCATCCAGCGACCTGACGTCCTGGAGCGGCCGGGTCGGTGCGCGTTTGAAAGGTAGTTACGACATCAATGGCCTGGGCGTCGAACCCTATGTGCGGACCAACTTGTGGCACACCGTGTACACCGGCAATACCGTGACCCTCGACCAGGTCGACAAGATCAGCAGCAGCCGCAATTCATCGACGGTTGAGGTCGGGTTGGGGTTGGTGGCCAGGGTTACGCCGGCGGTGAGTTTGTATGTCAGCGCGGATTACAGCAGTGATGTGGATGACAATGATTTGAATGGGTTGATCGGGAGTCTGGGGGTGCGGATGCGGTGGTGAGGGTTTAAGGTCACTGGATGTTGGCCGGACTGGCCCCTTCGCGAGCAAGCCCGCTCCCACATTTAAGCGCATTCTCTTGGAAGAACTCGGTTAAATGTGGGAGCGGGCTTGCTCGCGAAGGGAGCGACTAAGTGTCAGATCAGCCCTCCGGCCGCAAGATCAACACCGCCAGCGGCGGCAAATTCAACACCAGCGACAGTGCCTGCCCATGGCTCGGTTCCTCCTCCGTGGTCGCCCCGCCACTGTTGCCATAATTGGAACCGGCATACATCGCCGCATCGCTGTTGATCACCTCGGTCCAGCGGCCGGCAAACGGTACGCCGACGCGATAACCCTCTCGCGGCACCGGGGTAAAGTTGGCCACCACCAACACCGGCCTGCCCTCCTTGCTCCAACGCAACCACGCGTAGACGCTGTTGATCGCGTCATCGCCAATCAGCCACTGGAAGCCCTGCGGCGCATCGTCCTGCTCATGCAGTGCCGGCTCTTCGCGGTACAGTCGATTGAGGTCGCCGACCAGTTTCTGCACCCCTTTGTGTTCGGGGTATTGCAGCAGATACCAGTCGAGTTGCTGATCGTGGTTCCACTCGCGCCACTGGCCGAATTCGCAGCCCATGAACAACAGCTTCTTGCCCGGGTGCGTCCACATGAAGCTCAAGTAGGCGCGCAGGTTGGCAAACTTCTGCCAGCGGTCGCCGGGCATCTTGTCGATCAACGAATGCTTGCCGTGGACCACTTCATCGTGGGAAATCGGCAGGATGAAACGCTCGGACCAGGCGTACACGAGGCCAAAACTCAGTTCGTTGTGGTGATGGGCGCGGTACACCGGATCCTGCTGGATGTAATGCAGCGAATCGTGCATCCAGCCCATGTTCCATTTGTAGGCAAAGCCCAGGCCGCCCTGTTGCGTGCTTTGGCTGACACCCGGCCACGCGGTGGACTCTTCGGCGATGACCAGCGCACCCGGCGCCTCCAGCGCCACCACGTCGTTGAGGTGACGCAAAAAGTCTATGGCTTCGAGGTTTTCCCGACCGCCATGGCGGTTTGGAACCCATTCGCCGGCCTTGCGTGAGTAGTCGCGATAGAGCATCGAGGCCACCGCATCGACACGCAGGCCATCGACATGGAAATGCTTGAGCCAGTGCAACCCCGAAGCCAACATGTAACCGTGCACTTCGGTGCGGCCCAGGTTGTAGATCAGCGTGTCCCAGTCCTGATGAAAACCTTCCTGCGGGTTGCCGTATTCATACAACGCCGTGCCGTCGAATTGCGCCATACCATGAGTGTCGGTCGGAAAATGCGCCGGCACCCAATCTAGAATCACGCCGATTTCTGCCTGGTGGCAGGCGTTGACGAACGCAGCAAAGTCATCCGGAGAACCGTAACGGGCACTGGGGGCGAATTGCGACAGCAGTTGATAACCCCACGAGCCACCGAACGGGTGCTCCATGATCGGCATCAGCTCGATATGAGTGAACCCCAGGTCCTTCACATAAGGAATCAGCCGTTCAGCCAACTCGTGCCAGGTGTACTGGCGGGCGACTTCGCCCAAATCGTCGAGCTCGCACTGCCAGGAACCGGCATGCAGCTCGTAGATCGACAGCGGCGCCGTCGCTCGCTGACGTTCGCCACGCGACTCCATCCACGCCTGATCCTGCCAGTCGATGTTCAGCGGCGAGGCCACCTTGGAGGCGGTGTCTGGCGGCAAGGTAGTGGCCAGCGCCATCGGGTCAGCCTTGAGCGGCAAGATGCCGTGACTGCCGAGGATTTCGTATTTGTACGCCTCACCCGCACACAGGCGCGGGATGAACAGCTCCCAGACCCCGGTCGGATGGCGCAGACGCATGGGATGGCGGCGACCGTCCCAGTTGTTGAAATCACCGACCACCGACACGCGCTTGGCGTTGGGCGCCCACACGGCGAAACGCACGCCATCGACGCCATCGACCGTCATCAGTTGCGCGCCGAGGCAACTGCTCAGGTCGCGGTGATTACCTTCGGCGAACAGGTACAAATCCATTTCGCCGAGCAGCGGGCCAAAGCTGTAAGGGTCTTCGCTGACTTGTTCGCCGCCGGCCCAACGAGTGCGCAACAGGTAGGCCTGGGCGCGATCGAAGTGCCCGACAAACAGCCCCGGTGTCTGGGTGGCTTCAAGGTTGCCGAGTTCTTCCCCGGAGTCCCTGGCCAACACTTGCACGCTCAAGGCGTCCGGCAGATAGGCACGAATGAATTGCCCGCCGGCGCCATCGCCATGGGGGCCGAGAATTGCAAAGGGGTCGTGATGCTCGGCGCGCACCAGCGCGTCGATGTCCCGCGATCTGGGCAGTAACGCCTCTTTAGCGTGACCCTGTTCCTTGTTCGAGAAACTCATGACTACTCTCCACCAAGTTCGGAAAAGGGTTTAAGCCCAGTCAATAATCCATACAAGCCGTGCAGCGGCACCGGCAGCCAAGTGGGTCGATTTTCGGCCTCATACGCCACTTCATAGGCCGCCTTCTCCAGACCGAACAACGCCAACGCGGCGTCCTCGCCTTCCGGATCTTGCCACGCATGAGCAAGACTAGCTGCCGCCAGCCGATAAGCGTCGACAAATGCCTGTTTTGCTTCAATCAGGTAACGCTCGGCGACCCGTTGGCGTGCGGCCTGCGCCTCAGCCGTGTTGTCGACGTTGTGCACATTGATGGTCATCGCGGCGGCGTAATCGAACGAACGCAACACCCCGCTGACATCTTTGTACGGACTGTGCTTGCCCCGTCGTTCATGCAGCGGCCGTGCCGGTTCGCCCTCGAAGTCGATCAGGTAGGCATCGCCCTTGATCACCAGCACCTGGCCCAGGTGCAAGTCGCCGTGGACGCGGATGCGCAAGCCACCAACGGCTTTCTTGCCCAGTTCCAGAACATGGCTGAGGATGGCTTTTTTGTCGTCCAGTAAACGACTGACCAAGGCTTGGTCCGCCGGGTTCAGTTGATTTTGATGCTGCTTGAGCAACTTGAGCGCGTGCTCCAGCTGCGCCGCCACGTCCTTGGCCGAGGCCAGTGCCTCTTTGGCCGTGGTCACCTGCGGCGCGAAGTCCTTGTCTTGGGTCGGGGCCGCCAGCATCTGGTGCATTTCTCCCAGGCGCTGGCCGAGCATGCCGGCGAAATCCTTCAGCTCACCGAGGGCGTTGTAGTGCTGTTCCTGCTCGGAGATCGCGTCAGCCAACTCGTCACGCAAAGCACGTTCGAGGTTGTTCTGGGTCCACTCCCAGGCATCGCCCTGATTGTTCAAGTAACCCTGAGCGATCATCAACAAGGTGTCTTCGCCGTGTTCGTCACGGCGCACCACCGAGCCCAGCAGTGGCGAGATGTTCTGGAACCCGGCATTGGTCAGGTAAGCACTCATTTCCAGTTCCGGGTGTACGCCCGAGGCGAGTTTGCGGATCAGTTTGAGCACCAGGCTGTTGCCGATCACCACCGAACTGTTGGATTGCTCGGCCGAGAGATAGCGTATGGGCGACTCTTGCGTCAGCCCGAGTTTCGCCAGCTCCGCAGTCGGCGCGAAGCGGATGTCACCGGCGCTCGACGGCAACACCGTGTCGTTCTGCATGCCATGCAACACGGCATGGATAAAGGGTTCGAGGCTGAAGGCGTCGGTAATCAAACCCACCTGACGCCCCCGTCGCACCCGCGACAATGCCAGCTGTTGAGGCAGTGCGGCGCCGACCTGATCTTCGGGAATAAAGCCGAAGGGCAACTGGTAGCGGTGGGTCTGGCCGGCGCTGCTGACTTCGATTTCGCTCAACAGCACCGGGTGCAACGGATCACCGAAGCGTACGCCATAGGCCAGGTTGACCTGTTCGATGGCCGCGTCCTTGCCGGCAAACCAGCGGCGATTCTGTAGCCAGCTCGGCAAGATGCCTTGCTCCAATGTGCCGCGAGACGGCGTTTCGAGCAGTTCTTCCATGCGTTTCTTCAACACCAGCGTCGTGAAGTCCGGCAGGCTTTGCGCCGGTTCCACGTGCCAGCTCGGCATCTGGTTCTCCGCCGCGAGCCCGAACCAATAGAAGCCGTACGGCGCCAGGGTCAGGAGGAAATTCAACTGGCCAATCGGCGGGAACGCATTACCACCGAGCATCTCTACCGGCACCATGCCGACGTACGCCGACAGGTCGAGTTCCGCCGCTTGGGCACTGCGCGAGACGTTGGCCACGCAGAGGATGATTTCGTGCTTGCCATCCTCGCCGGTGAATTCACGGGTGTAGGCCAGAATCCGCCGGTTGCTCGGCGAGAGCATTTTCAGCGTGCCGCGCCCGAACGCCTTGGACTGTTTGCGCACGGCGAGCATGCGCCGGGTCCAGTTGAGCAGCGAATGCGGATCGCCGGCCTGGGTTTCGACGTTGACCGACAGGTAGCCGTATTGCGGGTCCATGATCGGCGGCAGCACCAGGCTCGCCGGGTCGGCGCGAGAGAACCCGCCGTTACGGTCGATCGACCACTGCATCGGTGTGCGCACGCCATCGCGGTCGCCGAGGTAGATGTTGTCGCCCATGCCGATTTCATCGCCGTAATACAGGGTCGGCGTGCCGGGCATCGACAGCAGCAGGCTGTTGAGCAGCTCCACACGACGACGATCTCGCTCGACCAGCGGCGCCAATCGGCGGCGAATCCCCAGGTTGATCCGCGCCCGACGGTCGGCCGCGTAGTAATTCCACAGGTAGTCGCGCTCCTTGTCGGTGACCATTTCCAGGGTCAGCTCATCGTGGTTGCGCAGGAAAATCGCCCACTGACAATTAGCGGGGATCTCCGGGGTCTGGCGCAGGATGTCGGTGATCGGGAAGCGATCTTCCTGGGCCAGCGCCATGTACATGCGCGGCATCAGCGGGAAGTGAAAGGCCATGTGGCATTCGTCGCCATTCAAGCCCTGGGCGTCGGTTTCACCGAAATACAGTTGGGTGTCTTCCGGCCATTGGTTGGCTTCGGCCAGCAGCATGCGGTCCGGGTAATTGGCGTCGATCTCGGCGCGGATCTGCTTGAGGACGTCGTGGGTCTCGGGGAGGTTTTCATTGTTGGTGCCGTCCCGTTCGATGAGGTACGGAATGGCATCCAGCCGCAAGCCATCGATGCCCATGTCGAGCCAATAGCGCATCACCGACAGCACGGCTTTCATGACCTGCGGGTTATCGAAATTCAGGTCCGGCTGGTGGGAGTAGAAACGGTGCCAGAAGTATTGGCCGGCCACCGGGTCCCAGGTCCAGTTGGATTTCTCGGTGTCGAGAAAGATGATGCGAGTGCCGTCGTACTTGTGGTCGTCATCGGACCAGACGTAGAAGTCCCTTGCCGCCGAGCCGGGTTTGGCTTTGCGGGCGCGCTGGAACCAGGCGTGCTGATCCGAGGTGTGGTTGATGACCAGTTCGGTAATCACCCGCAAGCCGCGTTCATGAGCTTCGGAGATGAAGCGTTTGGCATCCGCCATCGTGCCGTAGTCGGCGTGGACGCCTCGGTACTCGGCGATGTCGTAGCCATCATCGCGGCGTGGCGAGGGGTAGAACGGCAACAGCCAGATGGTGTTGACGCCCAGGTCGGCGATGTAGTCGAGTTTGGCGATCAGGCCGGGAAAGTCGCCGATCCCGTCGTTGTTGGAGTCGAAAAATGATTTGACGTGAACCTGGTAGATCACCGCGTCCTTGTACCAGAGCGGGTCCTTGATGAAGGTGGCTGCCTTGGGTTTCTTCGCCATTTGAAACTCCTGTTGAAATCGAAAAAGCCGCTGAGCCGATCACTCCCCTGTGGGAGCGAGCCTGCTCGCGAAGAGGCCGATATATCCGATGCATCTTTGGCCAATGGACCACCGCTTTCGCGAGCAGGCTCGCTCCCACAGGTTCTGCGTCTAGACAGTTATTCGCCAAATGCCGAACGGCTGATACGCCGGGTCGATACGCATGAACTGGTACTTGCCATACCAGGTCCAGCGATGCCCATTCATCAAGTCTTCGCCCTGGGTGATGGCGTCATCGGGCAAACCCATTTCCCACAGCGGCAATTCAAAATTCGCTTCCTGGACGTTATGCGGATCGAGACTCACCGCCACCAGGATGAAGTTGCTGCCGTCCGCACTGCGTTTGCCGAAATACAGAATGTTGTCGTTCCACGCGTTGTAGACCTTCAGGCCCAAGTGCGTATGCAATGCCGGGTTCTGTCGGCGGATGCGGTTGAGCTGGGCGATCTCGGCAATGATGTTGCCCGGCGCGTTGAAGTCCCGCGGGCGGATCTCGTACTTCTCCGAATTGAGGTATTCCTCCTTGCCCGGGATCGGCGCCGACTCACACAGCTCGAAACCCGAGTACATGCCCCACAGGCCAGAGCCCATGGTCGCCAGCGCCGCGCGGATCAAAAAACCGGCGCGCCCGGATTCATGCAGGAAGGCCGGATTGATGTCCGGTGTATTGACGAAGAAGTTCGGCCGGTAACATTCACGCCACGGCGATTCATTGAGCTCGGTGAAATACGTCGCCAGCTCATGCTTGGTGTTGCGCCAGGTGAAATAGGTGTAGCTCTGCGAATAACCGACCTTGCCCAACCGCGCCATCATCGCCGGGGTGGTAAAGGCTTCCGCGAGGAAAATCACCTCGGGGTACAGCGCGCGCACGTCGGCGATCAGCCATTGCCAAAACGGCAGCGGTTTGGTGTGCGGGTTGTCGACCCGAAAGATCTTCACGCCCTCTTCGACCCAGCCGACCACGATGTCGCGCAGTTCGACCCACAGGCTTGGAATCGCCTCGGTCGCATAGAAATCGACGTTGACGATGTCCTGGTATTTCTTCGGCGGGTTCTCGGCGTATTTGATCGTGCCGTCCGGCCGCCAGTTGAACCAGCCCGGGTGCTGTTTCAACCATGGGTGGTCCTGGGAACACTGAATCGCAAAGTCGAGAGCGATTTCCAGCCCGTAGTCCGCCGCGGCAGCGACCAGTCGGCGAAAGTCTTCGCGGGTGCCGAGTTGCGAGTGAATCGCCTCGTGCCCGCCCTCTTCGCTGCCAATGGCATAGGGGCTGCCGGGATCGTCCGGACCGGCGGTCAGGGAGTTGTTCGGGCCTTTGCGGAAACTGCGGCCGATCGGGTGGATCGGCGGAAAGTACAGCACGTCGAAGCCCATGTCCTGAATCATCGGCAGCCGCGAGTGCACATCATTGAAGGTGCCGTGACGGGCCGGATCGTCGGTGATCGAGCGCGGAAACAATTCATACCAACTGGCGAACTGCGCCAGTTCCCGTTCGACATCCAGCGGGAATTCGGGGCTGAGGCTTACATAGGCACGATGATCGGCCTGGGCCATCAGCTCGGCGCTACGTTGGTGCAGAAACAACGCCACCTGCTCGTTTTCGAGCAGGCCGGACAATTCGTGGTGCAGCGCCGCCAGTTGTTCGCTCAACTCGCCTTCGCTGCGTTCGGCGGCCTGTTGGACTTGAGTGCGTCCCTCCTGCAACTCAAGGCTGACCGGGACTCGCGCCGCGTGTTTCTTCTCCAGCTCATAGCAGAAGCTGGCGAACTGATCGATCCAGGCTTCGATGCAGAACAGATAGCGGCCCTGACGCTCGACTCGGAACTGGCCTTGCCAGCCGTTATTGCCCAGGTCCGCCATGACTGCACTTTGCCAGACCTCGTCGCCTTCGGCACGCCAGCGCACCCGCACCGCCAGTTTGTCGTGACCGTCGGCAAAGACTTTGCTGGTCACCACCACGTCCTGGCCGACCACGGCTTTAACGGCGAACTGTCCGCCATCAAGGCTCGGCTGGGTGTTTTCTATTGCGATCCGCGGCAGCAATAAAGCCTGCGACAGCGGCATGTGAGGGTTGTAGTTCAGTTCTGACGGTTTTTCAGCAGTCATCGAGCATCTCTCCTTTACGCCCCATGGACGCTCTTGTACCGGATGTTCCCTGAATTGATTCACTTAGGTTGGGAGCCACCGGCTGCGATAAAAGTTCAGAGGGAATTGCCCTGGCGTATTGCGGGGAATCAATTCCCGCGTCAGGAGGTCAATCCACTTAAGCACGACTTACGCCATGTGCCACTGGAGGTTTGAACAATGAGTATCCCAATCCCTGCCGAAACACCCGATCCGAACATCGACAGCCCGGTCATTCCACCCACCGAGCCAGATCCTGTGCCCGAGCAAGACCCGCCAGGCACTCAACCGCCACCTCGGGAAGAACCGCCGAGCACGATGCCGCCGGTGATTGTGCAGCCCTGATCATGACAATTTACGGGGTGCGGTCCTTGTCGATCAGACGCACGATCCTTGGCATCACGCTGAAAATCGCCAACGCCAAAAACGTACTGAACACCGCCGTCGCCTCGCGCCCCAGCCCGGCCGACACGCCAATGGCGGCGGTCATCCACAACCCGGCGGCGGTGGTCAGGCCTTTGACTTGGGCTTCATCGCCCTCGGTGTTTTTCAGGATAGTCCCGGCACCGAGAAACCCGATCCCGGCGATGACGCCCTGCACCACCCGGCTCATCGCATCGGCCTGAGCCCCGGACATTTGCGGCACCAACACAAACAGCGCCGCTCCCAGCGCCACCAGCATGTGGGTGCGCACCCCGGCGGCCTTGCCCTTGTGCTCGCGCTCGAAACCGAGAATCCCGCCCAGCACCGCCGCTATCAGCAGGCGCACGGTAATGCGCGTCAATTGCGATGCGTCAGCGATGTCGGCGAACTCCGCTTGCAGCGTCACCCAAACTTCATGCCACCAGGCGTTCATGCTGTGGTCCTTGTGCGGGTTGTTAGAAGATGGACCGCGCCGACCATTAATCGGTTGCACCGAACGATGGCCGGCAAATGCGCCCTAAGTTTTAAGAACCCGCAGAAAAAAGGACACCACCATGACTGTGCGCATCGAAAACCAGACCTGCTTTTTCATCACTGAGAACGGCGAAGAAATTCGCCTGTGTCCCGACGTCACGATTATCACCGACTCGGAAAAAGCCATGTCAGCGGTGGATATCAACGGCCAGCATATCTACATCACTGAAGCAGAAGCCGATGCATTGACCGTAGCAGGCGCGGTAGATGGTCGTCGGCATTTGAAGGCCGCGGACAGTGATTCGGTGATTTGACTGACGCCGATCAACAACCCCGGCGCAGGCTTGGGATAGGCGCCTGCGTCCTGCCAGGACAGGTGCTTCAACTTGTCGCACAAGGCGGATCGGCGCTCATCTGATCCGCTTTTTATTGCAATACCTGAGTCTGTTATGCAAACAGATCGACGCTCATAGTGCGCTGGCCTGATGGAGGCTGATGAGCGACAGACCATGAGCGATAGAATCCCCGTCCGATTAGTTGAAAGCACCCCTGCGGTACAGACGTTTGAGCCTTCGCGTCCAAAGATGAAGGCCAAGTCCAGCGACAACCTGATCCACACCCGCAGCTTCACCGGTCTGTTCCGCACTTTGCGCTTGAGCGGTGCGGGATTTCTGTTTCTGCTGTTCTTCGGCACGGTGTGGCTGAACTGGGGCGACCGCCAGGCGGTGCTCTGGGACCTTTCCGAAAGCAAATTCCACATTTTTGGCGCGACCTTCTGGCCGCAGGATTTCATCCTGCTCTCGGCGCTGTTGATCATCGCTGCGTTCGGCCTGTTTGCGATCACCGTGTTCGCCGGTCGGGTCTGGTGCGGTTACACCTGCCCGCAGAGCTCCTGGACCTGGATCTTCATGTGGTGCGAGAAAATCACCGAAGGCGAGCGCAACCAGCGCATCAAGCTGCAAGCTGCGCCGTGGGGCTTGAACAAACTGCTGCGCCGCTCCGCCAAGCACACGCTTTGGCTGGCGATCAGCTTGCTCACCGGGCTGACCTTCGTCGGCTATTTCACCCCGATCCGGCCGCTGGCCGAAGAACTGCTGACCTGGCACATGGGCGGTGTCAGCCTGTTCTGGGTGCTGTTCTTCACCGGCGCCACGTACATCAACGCCGGCTGGCTGCGCGAAGCGGTGTGCATGCACATGTGCCCGTATGCGCGGTTCCAGAGCGTGATGTTCGACAAAGACACCCTGACCATTTCCTATGACGCTGCCCGTGGCGAAAACCGTGGCCCGCGCAAGCGTGAAGTGAAACCGGCCGAGGCTGGCCTGGGTGATTGCATCGACTGTCAGCTGTGCGTGCAGGTTTGCCCGACCGGTATCGACATCCGTGATGGCTTGCAGATGGAGTGCATCGGGTGTGCCGCGTGCATCGACGCCTGCGACTCGATCATGGACAAAATGGGTTATGCCCGTGGGCTGATCAGCTACACCTCGGAGCATGAATTGCAGGGGGGCAAGACGCACCTGCTGCGGCCACGTCTGATCGGTTACACGGCGGTGCTGTTGGTGATGATCGGCGCCCTCGCCCTTGCGCTGGTGGAACGGCCGATGGTGTCGCTGGACGTGAGCAAGGACCGTGGGCTGTTCCGTGAAAACAGTCAGGGGCAGATCGAAAACATCTACAGCCTCAAGGTCATCAATAAAACCCAGCTGCGCCAGGACTATCGTTTGAGTCTGGTGGAGGGCGATGGCTTCCAGTTGCAAGGCAAGACGCAACTGAGCCTGGCGCCCGGCGAGATTGTCGATGTGCCGGTGTCGGTGGCGATGACTACCGAACGGCCGAGCAGCAGCTCGCAGGCGATCATCTTCAAGATTGAAGACAGCGATGAGCCGGGCATTTATAGCGAAGCCAAGAGCCGGTTTGTTGCGCCGATGAACCGTTGATCCCTTAGACTGCGGTGCCCTGTGGCGAGGGAGCTGTTGTGGCGAGGGGGCTTGCCCCCGCTCGGCTGCGCAGCAGTCGTAAAATTTTGGGGGCGCTGCGCACCCCAGCGGGAGCAAGCTCCCTCGCCACAACAGCTGATTGAACTCATTCGATTGCGGGATGCTGATGAAACGCTACGAAAAATTCGCCGACGACATCGCTGAACTGATCCGCTCCGGCGTCCTCGGCCCCGGCCAGCGCGTGCCGTCGGTGCGCTACGCCAGCCAGACCTACGGGGTGAGCCCGTCCACGGTATTCCAGGCTTACTACCTGCTCGAACGCCGTGGCCTGATCCGCGCCCGGCCGCGTTCCGGCTACTTCGTCAACGTCCACGCACCGAGCCCGTTTTCGGAGCCGGTGATCAGCAGCCAGGTCAACGAATCCACCGAAGTCGACGTCAGCGAACTGGTGTTCTCGGTGCTCGACTCGATCAAGGACCCAAACACCGTTCCGTTCGGCTCAGCCTTCCCCAGCCCGACCCTGTTCCCGTTGCAGCGCCTGTCGCGCTCGCTGGCCAGCGCCTCCCGGGAGATGGACCCGCGCATGGTCGTCACCGACATGTCGCCGGGCAACCCGCAATTGCGTCGGCAAATTGCCCTGCGCTACATGGTCGGCGGGCTGATGCTGCCGATGGAAGAGCTGCTGATCACCAACGGCGCCCTCGAAGCCTTGAACCTGTGCCTGCAAGCGGTCACGGAACCCGGCGACCTTGTAGCCATTGAAGCGCCCGCGTTCTACGCCTGCCTGCAAATACTCGAACGGCTGAAACTCAAGGCCGTGGAAATCCCGGTGCATCCGCGGGACGGCATCGACCTTGGGGTACTGGCGCAGACGCTGGAGCGTCATCCAATCAAGGTTTGCTGGTGCATGACCAGTTTCCAGAACCCGATGGGCGCGACCATGCCCGAGGCGAAAAAGCAGGAATTGGTGGAATTGCTGCGCCGCCATCAGGTGCCGCTGATCGAAGACGACGTCTACGCCGAGCTGTATTACGGGCAACAGGCGCCGAAACCGGCCAAGGCGTTTGATACCGAAGGGTTGGTGATGCACTGCGGCTCGTTCGCCAAAAGCCTGGCCCCCGGCTACCGCATCGGTTGGGTCGCGGCCGGGCGTTATGCGCAGAAAATCGAAAGATTGAAACTTATGACCTCACTCTGCGCCTCGATGCCGGCTCAGGCGGCCATCGCCGATTACCTGCAACACGGCGGTTACGACCGGCATTTGCGTAAATTGCGTTATGCGCTGGAAGAACAGCAAAGCGCCATGCTCGCCGCCATCGCCCGCTACTTCCCGGCACAGACGCGGGTCAGCCAGCCGGCCGGCGGCTACTTTCTGTGGCTGGAACTGCCGCCGCAGATGGATTCTTTGAAGTTGTTCCAGATGGCGTTGGCGCAAGGCATCAGCATCGCGCCGGGGCCGATCTTTTCGCCGACGCAACGGTTTCGCAATTGCATTCGGCTGAATTATGGCAGCCCATGGACCGAGGACTCGGAGAAGGCGATGGAGACGTTGGGGCGGATTGTGCGGTCGTTCTGAAAATATTGTGGCGTTTCGACTTATGCCTTCGCGAGCAAGCCCGCTCCCACATTAATTTTGTGTCGTTCACAAATCAAATGTGGGAGCGGGCTTGCTCGCGAAGAGGCCAGTGCAATCAATACAAATCTCAGGGATTAACGGCCACCGCCAAGATCAACAAAAGTCCCGGTCGCATAAGAAGCCTTGTCGGAAAGCAACCACACAATCGCCTCCGCCACTTCATCCGGCCTGCCACCGCGAGCCATCGGAATCGCAGACTCAAGTTTGCTGACCCGGTCCGGATCGCCGCTCAGCGCATGGAAGTCGGTGAAGATGAACCCCGGCCGCACGGCGTTGACGCGAATGCCCTCACCCGCCACTTCCTTGGACAAACCAATGGTGAAGCTGTCCAGCGCACCTTTTGAGGCGGCGTAATCCACGTACTCGTTGGGCGAGCCCAAACGCGAGGCCACCGACGATACGTTGACGATGCTGCCACCCTGCCCGCCGTGTTTGGGCGACATGCGCAAAATCGCGTGCTTGGCGCAGAGGATCGGCGCCAGGACGTTGGTCTTGAGAATTTTGAGAATGCGGAACTCGGACATTTCGTCGACCCGAGACTTGTGCCCGACGGTACCGGCGTTGTTCACCAAGGCCGTGACCCGGCCCAGTTCGGTGTCCACGCGGCGGAACATGGCGATCACTTCATCTTCGATGCTGACATCGGCGCGCACCGCAATGGCTTGGGCGCCCAGTGCGCGGACTTGCTCCAGCACACTTTGCGCGGCGGACTCGTCAGACTGGTAGTTGATACAGATCCGATAGCCCTGTTCGGCGGCCAGCAAAGCGGTGGCGGCACCAATGCCGCGACCGCCCCCGGTGATGACGATGACTTTGTCCATGTAAGCGTTCCCCCAATCCAACGTAAGCAGTCGGGGTCAAGAATAACCGCCATTGCCGGCTTTTGCATGGGCTCACGTCAACAGATACGACTACCGATTCCACACCCGTGAACATTTCAAGCCGTGATCAATTGCTCTGCGCGCAGGATGTCGACCATGAAGCGGTCCGCCGGCAACGGGTGTCCCAGCAGATAACCCTGCAACGAATCACACCCCAGCTTGGTCAGGAAGTCTTGCTGCACGCCGGTTTCGACCCCTTCAGCAACGATTCGCAAGCCCAGCGCCTGACCGAGTGCGACGATCGCCGAGACAATGGCGGCGTCGTCGCTGTCGTGTTCCAGGTCGCGGACGAAACCGCGGTCGATCTTCAACTCGTTGGCCGGAAGGCGCTTGAGGTACATCAGGCTCGAATAGCCCGTCCCGAAGTCATCGATGGACAGGTCGACGCCCATGGCCGAGAGTTCCTGCAACACCGTCATGCTCGCATCGGCATCGCTCATGGCGGTGGTTTCGGTGATTTCCAGGGTCAGGCTATTGGCCGGCAGCTGATGGGCGCTCAGGGCCTTGGCCACGCTTTGAACCAGCCCGGCATGGCAGAACTGCAACGCCGAGAGGTTCACCGCGATCCGCCAGTCGGTATAGCCCTGCACATACCATTCGCGCATCTGGCGGCAGGCTTCGTTGAGCACCCATTCGCCGATCGGAATGATCAGCCCGGTTTTTTCCGCCAGGTCGATAAACGTGTCCGGCAGAATCATGCCACGCGTCGGATGCTCCCACCGCAGCAGCGCTTCGGCGCCCACCGGCCGGCCATTGATCGCGTCGAACTTGGGCTGGTAATAGAGGCTGAACTGTTTCTGTTCAAGCGCAGTGCGCAGGTCCTGGAGCAGTTGCAACTGCTTGCGCGCGTTGCTGTTCATCGAGGCGTCGAAGAAGCTGTAGCCGTTTTTGCCGGCACCCTTGGCGTGATACATCGCGGCGTCAGCGTTCATCAGGAGGTCTTGGGCGGTCTGTCCATTGCCTGGGTACAGCGCGATGCCGACGCTGGCGGAAATCTGCAAGTCATGCTCAGCCACCCGGAACGAGCGAGCAATCAAACCGACCTGGCGCGCCGCCAGGCTCAACGCATCATCCGGCTCGGCAAGCCGCACCAGCAGCACAAATTCATCACCACCGATACGCGCCAATGTGTCCTGACTGCGCAAATCTTCACGTAGCCGCAGGCCGACTTCGCGCAACAACTGATCGCCCATGTGGTGGCCAAAGGCGTCATTGACCGGTTTGAAACCGTCCAGATCGATGAACATCAGCGCAAAACAGCCGCCCTGCTCCTTGACCTTGGACATCGCCTGTTCGATGCGATCGGCCAGCAATACGCGATTGGGCAAACCGGTCAGGGGGTCGTGCAAGGCCAGTTGCGTCAGTTCGCGGTTGGCCTCGGTCAGTGAGCGAGCGAGGTCCGCAGTCCGCGCTTCCAGACGTGCATCCAGCACCGATGTCAGCAAGGCGATGCTCAGCACCGCCAGCGTGGTGATCAGCACCAGATTATCCAGGCCCTTGCCATTCAAGCCGCTGACGGCCGCCCCACAGAAACTGCCGTCCGGGAAACGCGCTGCCGCCATGCCGGTGTAGTGCATGCCGACAATGGCGATGCCCATGATCACCGCCGCACCACCGCGAATCAGCCCGACATACGGCGTGTGCTGGCGCAGACGGAAGGCGATCCAGAGGGCTGCGCCCGAAGCACCAACGGCGATCAGCAGCGAGGTGCCAAACAGCGTCGGATCGTAATCGATGCCCGGTTGCATGCGCATGGCGGCCATGCCGGTGTAGTGCATCGCACTGATCCCGGCGCCCATCACCAGCGCGCCAAACGCCAGTTGCCAGGCCGGCAACTTCGGCTGACTGACAAGCCACAGGGCAAAGCCGCAAGAGAGGATGGCGGTCAGCAGCGACAGGAAGGTGATCGTGAGGTCGTAGCCCAGGTCAATCGGCAAATTGAACGCGAGCATGCCGATGAAGTGCATCGACCACACGCCAATGCCCATGGCAAAGGCACCGCCCGCCGTCCAGAAATGCACGGCCCGGCCTTTGGCCGTGGCGATCCGTCCGGTCAGGTCGAGCGCGGTATAGGACGCGAGAATCGCCACACAGAGCGAAATGATAACCAGGGTGGGTGAATAGCTACCGATCAGCATGGGACTTCTCGCGAGCGCCCGCCGTAGAGCGTTCTTACTCGGGGGGCAAATGCGGGCGATTGTACTGATTGCGGCAAAGAACGCACTGACAAAATAAGCAATTGGCCATCAACCCGATGAAACGCTTGTTTGATGTCAGGAAAGAAGCCTGTGCAACCTCCCCAAACGACAAACAACTGTGGCGAGGGGGCTTGCCCCCGTTCGGGCGCGAAGCACTCGTAAATACTGCCGGCTCGATTGAATTGAAGAATCTTGGGGGCCGCTTCGCAGCCCAACGGGGCGGTGCGGCGTTCCGACAGGCCCCCTCGCCACAAAGGATGGTGTTATTTGTTTTCGCTGACCTGCAACGCGCCGTCCCAACCGCCGCCCAGCGCGGCGATCAATTGCACACTGGCAATCAACCGGCTCTGCAACAGATCCAGCACGCTGCGTTCGTTGTTCAACGCCGTGGCCTGAACCACCACCACATCCAGATAAGCAATCAAACCGGCCTTGTACTGATTCTGGGTCAGGCGCAACGAGATACGCGCGGCCTCCAGTGCCTCCTGGCGCACGCCGGCTTCCTGCTCCAGCACCTTGAGCTGCACCAGGTAGTTTTCCACTTCGCGGAAACCGTCGAGCACGGTCTGGCGGTACTTGGCCACGGTCTCGTCATACGCCGCTTCACTGCGATCGACTTCTGCCGAGCGCTGGCCACCGTCAAACAAGGTCATCGCCAGTTGCGGCCCGACCGACCAGAAACGGTTGGGCACGCTGATCCAGTTGGAATAGGTGCTGCTGCTATAACCGCCGTTCAGGCTCAAGGTGAAATCCGGGTAATACGCGGCCTTGGCCACGCCGATATTGGCGTTGGCGGCCATCACCGAGCGCTCGGCAGAAGCAATGTCCGGACGGCGTTCCAGCAATTGCGAAGGCAGACCCACCGGCACCTCTGGCAAGGTCGGGATGGTGGTGGTTTCCGCCAGGCTGAACTCGGCGGGAGGCAGCCCGATCAACACGGCAATGGCGTTCTCGAACTGGGCACGCTGCCAGATCAGGTCAACCATGTCGGCCTGGGTGCTTTTGAGTTGGGTCTGCGCCTGCGCCACCGCGTCCCGGCCGGAAACGCCGGCGCGGTATTGGTTTTCAGTCATGGTCAGCGAACGCTGATAGGCCTCCACCGTGGCTTCCAGCAAGCGCTTCTGTTCGTCGATCACCCGCAATTGCAGGTAGTTTTGCACCAGCTCGGACTGCTGACTCAGGCGCATCGCGGCCAGATCGGCAAAGCTTGCCTGGGCATTGGCGGTATCGGCTTCCAGGCCTCGGCGCAGTTTGCCCCACACGTCCGCTTCCCAACTGACTCCGGCCTGGGCCGTGTAGGTGTCACGAATACCGCTGGAGGAACTGGTCAGGCTCGAATTACTGCTGCCTGTGCCCTGGCTGGAGCGGTTTTTGCCGACGGTCAAATCCACTGTCGGAAAAAACGCCCCGCGCGCACTGCGCACCAAGGCCTGGGCCTGACGGTATTGGGCCTCGGACTGGGCCACCGTCTGGTTGGAGCGGTTGAGTTGCTCGATCAGACCGTTGAGTTGCTGATCGCCATACAACTCCCACCAGGCACCGCGGGCCAGGGAGTCGCTCGGACTGGCCTGACGCCAGCCTGCCGCTTCCTTGTATTGCACCGGCGCAGCCGCCTGCGGGCGCTGATAGTCCGGGCCGACAGCACAAGCGCTGAGCATCGCCACGCACAACGCCAGGCTCAGCAGACGCGAGCCTCGGGCAGCGGCCAGCGGGACGGCCAGATTGATAAGCGAACGGTCAGTCATAGCGGAGTTTCCAGAGCAGCATCGGTACGCACCCCACGCCATTTATTGAAGCGATGGCGCAGTTTGTCGAGATAGAGGTAAACCACCGGGGTGGTGTAAAGGGTCAACACCTGGCTGAAGATCAGTCCGCCGATGATGGTCAGGCCCAGTGGCTGGCGCATTTCCGCACCTTCGGCCCGGCTCAGCAGCAGCGGCACGGCACCGAGGATCGCCGCCAGCGTGGTCATCAGGATCGGACGCAAACGTTGCAGACAGGCACTGCGAATCGACTCCAACGGCGCCAGGCCTTGATGGCGTTCGAGTTGCAGCGCGAGGTCGATCATCAGAATCGCGTTTTTCTTCACCACCCCGATCAGCAAAAACAGCCCCAGCAACGAGATCAGGCTGAACTCGCCGCCCAACGCATAGATCGAGAGCAACGCGCCGACCCCGGCCGACGGCAAGGTCGACAGAATGGTCAGCGGATGGATGTAGCTTTCATACAGCACACCCAACACCAGATAAACCGCCACCAACGCGCCGAGAATCATCCACGGCTGGCTCTTTTGGGTGGCGGCGAACGCATCGGCGGTGCCGGCCATTTTCGCGATCACGTCTTCAGGCAAACCGACCTTGGCAATCGCCCGCTCGATGGCAGCGGTGCCCTGCTCCACCGTCACGCCTTCGGCCATGTCAAATGACAGGCTTTCGGAGGCAAACTGGCCTTCATGGCTGACCCGATCGTCTTCCAGGCTGTTTTCGTAGTGGGCGATGGTCGACAACGGAATCCGCGCGCCATCGGCGGTGATCACCTGCACTTGCTTGAGCGTCACCGGGTCCTGGGCGTATTTCGGGTCGACTTCCATCACCACCTGATACTGGTTGAGACTGTCGTAAATCGTCGAAATCTGCCGCTGGCTGTAGGCGTTGTTCAGTACGGCCGTGACCATGCTCATGTCGACACCCAGGCGCTTGGCCTGATCGCGATCGACAATCAGCGTGACCTGCCGCGCACCGCGACCTTCGCGAGCGTCGATCGCCGTCAACTCCGGCAACGCCTTGAGTGCGGCGACGACTTTCGGGTACCACTCGCGCAATGCCCCCAGATCACCGCTTTGCAGGATGTAGGAGTACTGCGACGAGGTCTGTTCGCGGCCACCGCCAAATTGCAAGTCCTGGTCCGCCATCAACATCAGCTGTGCGCCGGGAACCTTGGGCATTTCCTTGCGCAGGCGTTCGATAACTTTCTGCGCCGAAATGCTGCGTTCCTTGATCGGTTTGAGTCGCACGATCATGACGGCATTGTTGGTGCCGTTCGTGCCGCCGATGAAGCCCGCGACGCTTTCCACCGCGTCGTCCTTGAGCACGGCACGGCGGAAGGTTTCCATCTTCGGTTGCATCACATTGAACGACAGGCCGTCGTCGCCGCGCACGAAACCAATCAGTTGACCGGTATCCTGTTGCGGCAGAAATGTTTTGGGAACAACCACATACAGCGCAACGTTCACGCCAATCGTCACGAACAGGCTGAGCAAGGTCAGTCGACGGTGACGCAGTACCCAATCAAGGCTGGTCGCGTATTTACCGACCATCCATTCGTTGGCGCGCTGGCTCCAGCGCTGCAAACGGTTTTCCTGACCCGGCGTGTGCGGCTTCAGCCAACGGGCACAGAGCATCGGGGTCAGGGTCAGCGAGACCACCAGCGACACCACGATCGACGCGGCCAGGGTGATGGAGAACTCGCGGAACAGACTTTCGATGATCCCGCCCATGAACAGGATCGACAGGAACACCGCCACCAGCGAGACGTTCATCGACAGCAAGGTAAACCCGACTTCCTGAGCACCGAGGTACGCAGCCTTCATCGGCGGCACGCCTTCGTCGATGTGCCGGGAGATGTTCTCCAGCACCACGATGGCATCGTCGACCACCAGCCCGGTGGCGAGGATCAGCGCCATCAGCGACAGGTTGTTCAGCGAGAATCCGTAGAGGTACATCACCGCGAAGGTGCCGACCAGCGACACCGGCACCGCCAGCGTCGGGATCAGCGACGCACGAAAATTACCGAGGAACAGGAACACCACCAGAATCACCAGCGTCACGGCGATCAACAGGGTCATTTCGGCTTCGTGCAGGGTCGCCTTGATCACCGGGGAGCGGTCCATCGCCAGGTTCAGCTTGACGCTGGCCGGCAGCACCGCCTGCAATGCCGGCAGCTGCGCCTTGATTTCTTTGACCGTCTCGATGATGTTGGCACCGGCCTGGCGGTTAATCACCAGCAGTACCGCCGCATCGTCGTTGAAGAAGCCGCTGTTGTAGCGGTCCTCGACGCCGTCGCTGACCTTCGCCACGTCCTTGAGGCGCAGGGCTGCGCCGCCGTTGTAGTGGATGATCAGCGACTCGTAATCCTTGGCTTTTTCCAGTTGATCGTTGGCCTGGACCTGCCACAACCGCTCGCCGTCTTCGACCGAGCCCTTGGGCCGGCGCACGTTGGCGTTGGCGATGGTGTTGCGCACATCGTCCAGGGCCACGCCGTACTGGTTGAGGGCTTGTGGCTCAAGCTCGATACGCACCGCCGGCAACGAACTGCCGCCGATCTGCACTTCGCCCACGCCCTGCACCTGCGACAGACTCTGGGACAGAATGGTCGAGGCCAAATCGTAGAGTTGGCCCTTTTCCAGCACATCCGACGTCAGCGACAGCACCATGATCGGCGCCTGGGACGGGTTGACCTTCTTGTAGGTCGGCATGCTGCGCATCCCGCTCGGTAGCAGGTTGCGCGAGGCGTTGATCGCCGCTTGCACTTCCCGCGCCGCGCCATTGATGTCGCGGTCGAGGTCAAACTGCAGGATCACCCGGGTCGAGCCCTGACTGGAACGGCTGCTCATGGTGTTGACCCCGGCGATGGTGCCGAAGGATCGCTCCAGCGGCGTGGCCACGGTCGAGGCCATGACCTCGGGGCTCGCGCCGGGCAGGCTGGCCTGCACCACGATCACCGGGAAATCCATCTGCGGCAACGGCGATACCGGCAACAGGCCGAAGCTCACGCCGCCCAGCAGCATGATCGCCAGGCTCAGCAACATGGTCGCGACCGGGCGCTTGATGAACGGTCCGGAGAGGTTCATGGCTGCTCTACCGCTTCCACGGCGTCAGACTTGTGGCCCCAGCGGCGGCCGAGACGGTCGAAATACAAGTAGATGACAGGCGTGGTGAACAAGGTCAGCACCTGGCTCACCAGCAACCCACCGACCATCACCAGACCCAGCGGCTGACGCAATTCCGCACCGGAACCGGTGGCCAGCATCAGCGGCACCGCACCAAACAACGCTGCCAGCGTGGTCATCAGAATCGGCCGGAAGCGCAGCAACGCGGCTTGATAGATCGCGGTTTCCGGGTCCATGCCCTGATTGCGCTCTGCGTCGAGGGCGAAGTCGATCATCATGATCGCGTTCTTTTTCACGATACCGATCAGCAAAATGATGCCGATGATCGCGATCATCCCCAGGTCATTGCCGCTCAGGATCAACGCCAGCAAGGCGCCAACCGCCGCAGACGGCAAGGTCGAAAGAATGGTAATCGGGTGGATGTAGCTCTCGTACAGCACGCCAAGCACGATGTACATGGTCACCACTGCCGCCAGAATCAGCAGCAAGGTGCTCGATAACGACGCCTGGAATGCCTCGGCCGCGCCCTGGAACTGGGTCTGCACGCCAATCGGCATGCCGATGTCTTTCTGCACCTGATCGATGATCTCGACCGCATGCCCCAGCGCCACACCCGGCGCCAGGTTGAACGACATCATCACCGCCGGGAACTGGCCGATGTGGGTGATAGCCAGTTGCGCCTGGCGCTCTTCGATGTGCGCCAGGCTCGACAGGCGAACCTGCCCGCCGTCCGTGGTTTTCACGTGAATCTGGTTCAGCGCATCCGGGCCGATCTTCTCCCCGGATTGCGATTGCAGGACCACGCGGTACTGGCTGGCCTGGGTGTAGATGGTCGAAATCTGTCGCTGACCGAAGGCATCGTAGAGTGCATCGGTAATGTTTGACACCGAGACCCCGACCCGTGAAGCGGCATCGCGGTCGATCACCAGATAAACCTGCAAACCCTTGTCCTGCAAATCGCTGGCAACGTCGGTCAGTTCCGGCCGATGGGACAATGCATCGACCAGACGGCCGCTCCACAGGGTGAGCAATTCCGAGTCCGGTGATGACATGCTGAATTGGTATTGCGTGCGACTGACACGGTCTTCGATGGTCAGGTCCTGCACCGGCTGCATGAACAGGCGGATGCCGACCAGCTTGTCCAGTTCCGGTTGCAGGCGGGCAATCACCTGGGTTGCGCTGAGGTCACGGTCGCCGTGGGACTTGAGGTTGATCAGCAGACGACCACTGTTGAGTGTCGAGTTGTCACCGTCGACGCCGATGTAGGACGACAGGCTTTCCACCGCCGGGTCGGCGAGGATCACCTTGGCCAGCTCCTGTTGGCGTTCGCTCATCGCCGCGAAGGAAATCGACTGCGGCGCCTCGGAAATGCCCTGGATCACCCCGGTGTCCTGCACCGGGAAGAAGCCTTTGGGCACGACCATGTAGAGGAACACGGTCAACGCCAGCGTGCCAATGGCTACCAGCAATGTCAGTGGCTGGTGCTTGAGCACCCACTGCAATTTGCGCCCGTAGGCCGCGATCATCCAGTCGATTGTCGCGCCGCTGGCCCGGTAGAAACGCCCCTGCTCTTCTTCCTTGGGTTCACGCTTGAGCAACCGCGCGCACATCATCGGCGTCAGGGTCAGGGACACCACCAGCGAAATCAGGATCGCCACCGCCAGCGTGATCGCAAACTCACGGAACAGGCGCCCTACCACATCGGCCATGAACAGCAGCGGGATCAACACCGCGATCAACGACAGGGTCAGGGAAATCAGGGTGAAGCCGATCTGCTTCGCGCCCTTGAGCGCGGCATTCAGGGGGCTGTCCCCTTCTTCGATAAACCTGGAAATGTTCTCCAGCATCACGATCGCATCGTCCACCACAAAACCGGTGGCGATGGTCAGGGCCATCAGGGTCAGGTTATTCACCGAGAACCCGGCGAGGTACATCACGCCGAACGTACCGATCAACGACAACGGCACGGCAATCGATGGAATGATCGTCGCACTGGCACGGCGCAGAAACAGGAAAGTGACCATCACCACCAAGGCAATGGCGATCAGCAACTCGTGTTGCACGTCTTTGACCGAGGCTCGAATGGTCTGGGTGCGGTCGGTCAGTACCGTAACGTCGAGGCCGGCCGGCAGGTTGTCGGTGATGCTCGGGAGCAACGCCTTGATCCGGTCGACCACCTCGATCACGTTGGCACCGGGCTGGCGCTGAATGTTCAGCAGCACGGCCTGGTTTTCATTGGCCCATGCCGCCAGGCGTTCGTTTTCCGCGCCGTCGACGATTTCCGCCACATCCTTGAGCCGCAACGGCGCGCCGTTGGCATAAGCCAGAATCAGGTTGGCGTAGTCCTTGGGTGACGTCAGTTGATCGTTGGCATCGAGCATCGACACCCGGGTCGGGCCGTCGAAGTTGCCCTTGGGCTGGTTGACGTTGGAAGCGCCGATCAGCGTGCGCACGTCCGACAGGTTCAAACCGTTGGCCGCGAGGGCCTCGGGATTGACCTTGATCCGCACCGCCTGACGCTGACCGCCGGCAATGCTGACCATGCCGACCCCGCTGATCTGGGCGATTTTCTGCGCCATGCGCGTGTCGACCAGGTCATTGAGCTTGGGCAACAACATGGTTTTGGAGGTAATGGCCAAGGTCAGCACCGGAGTGTCCGCCGGGTTGACCTTGTTGTACACCGGCGGTGCCGGCAGGTCCTTGGGCAGCAAATTGGTCGCGGCGTTGATCGCGGCTTGTACCTGTTGTTCGGCGACGTCCATGTTGATGTCGAGACTGAACCGCAAGGTCAGCACCGAGGCGCCGCCCGAACTGGTCGACGCCATCTGGGTCAGGCCGGGCATTTGCCCGAACTGACGCTCCAGTGGCGCAGTGACCGCACTGGTCATGACGTCCGGGCTGGCGCCGGGATAAAGCGTCATCACGCGGATCGTCGGGTAATCGACCTGGGGCAGCGCCGACACCGGCAGTAACCGATAGGCGATCAAACCGGCCAACACAATGGCCAGCATACTCAGGGTCGTGGCGACCGGACGAAGGATGAACAGCCGCGAGATGTTCATGCGCCGCCCTTTTTCGCCTTGTCGGCAGCGGCCGGCTCAGACACATCCGCCGCCGACTTGCCTTGCAGGTGCCCGGTCGGGGTCGTCGGCACGTCGTCGGGGTTATTGACCACTTCGACTTCGCTGCCTTCCTTCAAGCGGTCGGTGCCTTCCAGTACCACACGATCCCCGGGGGCCAGGCCTTCAGTGATCACCGTGTTCGTGCCATCGCTGGCGCCGACTTTCAACTGACGGATCGTGACCTTCTTGTCGCCGTCCAGCGCATAGGCGAAGGTGCCGTTGGTGCCGAACTGAATCGCCGCCGACGGTGCGAGCACTACTCCCTTGAGGGTGTCGGCGAGCAAGTGGACATTGACGAACTGATTAGGGAACAGGGTTTGATCGCGGTTTTCGTAGCGCGCCTTGAATTTAAGGGTACCGGTGGTGGTGTCGATCTGGTTGTCCAGGCTCTGCAAGACGCCGGTGGCCTGCAGTTTGGTGTCGCTGCGATCCCAGGCTTCGGCGGGCAGTTTGGCGCCGGTGCGGTAACGGGCCAATACCACGTCAAGGCTGTTTTCCGGCAAGGTGAAGGCGACGCTGATCGGTTGGGTCTGGGTGATGATCGCCAGCGCCGTGGTGTCGTTGGCGGCAACCAGGTTGCCGACGTCAAGTTGACGCAAACCGACACGCCCGGTAATCGGCGCGCGGATCCTGGTGAACTCGAGATTGAGCTTGGCGTCGTTGACCGCCGCCTGATTGGTCTTGACCGTGCCCAGGTACTGACCGACCAATGCTTCTGCAGTGTCCAGGGTTTGCTTGGCGATACTGTCTTCCTTGAACAGACCGCGATAACGCTCGACATCGACCTGGGCGTTTTTCAGTTGTGCCTGGTTCTGCAACAACGTGCCTTCGGCCTGGAGCAAGGCATTCTGGTACGGACGCGGGTCGATTTCAGCCAGTAAATCGCCAGCCTTGACCATTTGCCCTTCCTCGAACGCCACCTTCGTCAACTCGCCGCCCACACGGCTGCGCACGTTGATGGTGTTCAATGCGGTAACGGTGCCCAGCGCCTTGTAGTACAGCGGGAAGTCACCCTTGACCGCAGGCGCCACGCGCACAGGCACTGGACCGGTAGCCCCGCCAAAACCCGGGCGCATGCCTCCCGACCTGCCGGTATGACCGGCCACGGCTTTCTGCCCTGCACCCTCCTTGTTAGCAGCACCGGTGGGCCAGAATTTCCAGCACACGCCAGCGATGACCAACAGGACAAGCAGGCCGAACAGCCAGCGACGAGGACTACGGGAAGCGGAGGATTGCATTGAATGATCAACCATTGGGCGCGTGGGCTTCTTTTACATGAGGCTGAACGATAAGCACTGACGGCTATTAAGCAAAGCGGCTTTACCGGCAATTTACCTTCGGCTTACGTAACAGGATGTTTGGGCAAGACACTGAATCACAAATGAAAACGGCCTGGGCAGGGCCAGGCCGTTAACAATTGTAATGACGTCGCTTATTTCAGAACGGCGAGTGCTGCTTCGTAGTTCGGTTCTTCAGCGATTTCCTTGACCAGTTCGCTGTGCAGCACGTTGTCGTTTTCGTCCAGAACCACGACCGCGCGGGCGGTCAGGCCTTTGAGCGGACCGTCAGCGATGGCAACGCCGTAGTTCTCGATGAACTCGGCACCGCGCAGGGTCGACAGGTTCTGTACGTTTTCCAGGCCTTCGGCGCCGCAGAAGCGTGCCTGGGCGAACGGCAGGTCAGCGGAGATGCACAGCACAACGGTGTTGGCGACATCGTTGGCCTGGGCGTTGAACTTGCGAACCGAAGTAGCGCAGGTCGGGGTGTCGACGCTTGGGAAGATGTTCAGCACTTTGCGCTTGCCGGCGAAGCTCGCCAGGGTCACGTCGGACAGATTGCCGGCGACCAGGGAAAAGGCTGGCGCCTTGGAACCGGCTTGTGGCAGTTGGCCGTTGACTTGAACCGGGTTGCCTTTAAGAGTGACTTGAGCCATGAACGGAGTCCTTCTGAACGTTGATGTGGAGAATTTTGAAGAGGCCGAAGTTAACCACGAAATGGTCCGACGACCTATGCCCAGATACAAATTGTGAAGTGTTGCCCACGGAATTGGATACAACGCTCACACGCAACACAAAAACCGTCACATCAAGCCAGCAACCTCAACATGTTGCGATGCCGGGCTTCGAAGATTCGGCGCATGTAACCATTGACCAGCAACCACTCCAAGGCTGCGCCACCAATCGCCGCATAAGTGACACGGTCGGTGTACAGCGTACCGCCCTCCCCAGCCATCACTCGATGTTCATGACGAAAGGCAGCCATTGGCCCCTCGACCATTTCATCGATGAAATGATGGTCACCCACCTCACGGATCATCACGGTCCAGGTCACTGGAATGGCATTGAACATCCAGTGTCGAAAACGGAACTGGCGCCCGGCTTCGATGCGCAGGTTACTCAGGTCGATATCACTCAGCAGTGTGATTCGCTCCGGGAAAATCTTCGGGAAATTGAGGCCCTCCAGACAGAAGTCGAGTACAAACTCCGGTGTGCGGTTGGGGATCAGGGTAGTCCGTTCCAAAACAGGCATAGAGGGCAACATTCCTTTGTCTGGCCGAATGGCAGATTAGCAACAAGATCGTGAGCGAAGGTCGTGTCAGGGTGTGATTTCAGCAATCGCAATCACGGGATACTCGCGCTTATCCCTGAACATGACGTAGAGCGGGTCCAGCCCTGAATTGCTCGGGAAGACGACGACATAGTCATCGAACTGAACCGATTCAATATCGTTGATCACGTCGAGTACAGGCACGGGTGCCGACACGAGGAATCCCAACTTGCTTTCGGAGGCAGGTGCCAAGTCAGCAGGGGTTTCAAGTACGTCCGGCGACACCCAACTGACGGTAACCGGTACCGCTGCGTCCGTGGTGAAGCAAAAGGCATTCAGTTGATCATCCCAAATAGCCTCGCGTACCCGCACTTTCGTTCCATTGGTCGGCCTCAGGGCTATCTGTAACAGCGTCTGTATCTGTCTCAGTCCTCGAGACAGGGTGCCGTGCGGAACGGAGTAGCTACCGCTGTTCATTCTGAAGCGCATGTCGATTTCAGCTTTCGACTTCGCCAGACCTTGCCAGTCCTGCCCTTCTATGGGGTGAAGTTCGGCCAGGGGCACACTCAACCCATACATCTCGGTTTCGGCACGACTGACGAACTCAAACCGCAGGACGGCTGCGTACTGACCTGTAAGGGTCGCGGTTTCATTCGTTAGTTGCCACGTGAACTCTGCCATCGCCGAACGAATGGATTTTTGCAGGGCCACCCAATGGGTTTCCAGTGGCTGCGACAAGGCACCGTTGAGCAAAATACTGGGGCGCACCTTGGCAAAGGCAAGGTAAGCAACAAGCAGACCGGGCGCCTGGGTCGGGCCAACCCCCTCTTTATGGCGCTGATGGACAAGTCGAGCCTGTGCCAGGACCAGCAATGCTTCAGCCTGAACTTGCAAGCGCAGCAGACGCTGGTTGATCGCGATCAAATTCCCTGCGTACCGCTCATGGGTAGCGCTGATCTGTTGCGCGATACTTTGCCACTGTGCCTGATCTGACCGAGCGTCAGTCACATCGCGCAGGGCGGCGCTCTTGGTGAACTCGATGCTCGATTTCCAGTACCCATACTGATGCGCAGCCTTGCGCGCCTCGTACTCGGCCACTTCCAGCGCCCGGAGACTCGCCTCGCGTTCGATGGTATTCACTTCATTGACCTGCTGGTCATGCAGGTGCTTGATTCGTTGCTCAAGAAGGCCGAGAGCGGTTTCAATCACTTGCTCGGATACCGCCAGTTCCGCGACGATTCTTTGAACGCCTGCCAGGCTCAGGAGCGCTCGTTGCTGCGCCATCTGCGCGGGGCTTAGCGGCACGTACGTCATGGGCGCGGTAACTGCCGCACTCTGTCCCTTGAACGCAGGGACGCCATGTTGTTGCCACCATTGCTTGACGTAACCGACGACCCATTCAGGGGAGTTCGAGTTGTATTCATCTCTTGAGTAAAACAGCAGGTCAGCACCCTCAGGATGGCCGACGATTCGGTCAAAGTGGTTGATCAGTTGATCGTGACCTCGCTTGGGCATATCAACGGCCCAAATCCTGTTTACCAAGGTTTGAAATTCCGGTTCGGTGTAATCCTTGAGCGCTGCTTTAAGTTCCATCCTTGGTTTCCTTATGTCTGTGACACTTAACAACTGTCGGGCAATGGCATCTGCTCATGGATCATGAGCAGATGATTTCTACGCATTGAGGGATCGCATCACTCGGGTTTAAAGCCGGGTTTGTTGTTGAGTGCGCGCCATTCTTTGACTTCTTTGAGGATGGCTTCGGGGCTGTCCTCCCGGCCTTCTTTTGGGTAGAAGATGACGTCTGAGCGGTCTGGGTGTTCGGTGACCATTTCAAAATGATCAACGAGCCTATCCAGATACTCCTCCAGCGCCCGTCCTTTCAAACCACTTGTCTGGTGGAAAAGCTCCCTCAAAAACAACAAGAACTCTGCCTCTGTGTAGTCCGTTAGCCTCTCTTTAAAAATCATTAGCATTTCTCCCTTTGTGTAATTGAATATGGCGTTTAGGCGTCATCACAGAGAGGTTATCCAAGCCGTAAACATCGCCCCCTTTTGAAACTTCAACGTCATGATGCAGTTCAAAAGCTTTACGGCCCCCCACTTGATCCACAGCAGCAGAGAAAGGGGCGGACCCATTCCGCATTCGGCCTAAATTCACTCCAACGAACTGCCGACTCAATTCAGCGTCTGCCGCAACAGCCCTCCAAAACGCCCGCCTGAACCCATGAAAATTACTGAATGCCTTTCCTCGCAATTGATCCGCAATATGGGAAGGGATAGGCGCACCCACTCCCCTCGCGTCCCCCCCAAGCCAGACCGCTGAGGCATCAGCCCCCAAACCTGTAGCAACCCCTGGATCATCCCGCCGATCAAGAAACAGAACATCCGACGAAGGCAGTTCCATATCCGCCGGATACCCAGGGATATTGGCACCGATCAGCCCTTCGTCGACAGCCGGAAACGTCTCGTTTTGGGGTAGGACCGGGATGGTTGGAGTGCCGGGATAAACCACCGGAACAGTCGGTATGAAGGGTGAAGTTGTAGGACCGAGGCTTTCCGCCCCTGGCGGCACGAGCGGTGTCCATGTGCCAACACCCACAGGTCGAATCGGCCAAGGTAGAACCGCAGGCGTGATACCCGGCCGCCCTTGGGTGCTTTGCGGCGTGGTAATGCTGATTCTGTCGAGGTTGTAGGGGTTCTCACCCAGCTCAACGAGTTCCTGGTATCGCAGTTCGAATTCGCGCCTTTCCCCAACCCAGGTACTTTTCGGCGCATAGGGCGCGAAGCCTTGTTCGATGCGTTTTTTATTCACCTCATCAAATTCGGCTACCAGCGCCGGCGACTCGCCAACCGTTCGCCACAGCGCTTCATCAAAGGCCCCGAACGAGTTGAATTCCCGGCCTCGGAACTGGTCGCCAATCTGTACCGGAATAGCCGCCCCGTTCGCCCGGCCAGTGGTTTTCCACCAGTCAGCACCGGCCGGCTCGCCGATACCGGTGACGACACCAGACCCCATGACGGGTAAGCCGAATGTGAAGTAAGTCGGCGCAAGGCCCGGCACGCAGACAATGCAATCCTGAATACGTAAATCGAGACCTTCCGGGATGTCCTGAACCTGCGGCGTTATCACCGCCAACCCGGCTTGACTTGTCGTAGCCGCCAGAGCGGGCACTTCCGGCGTGAATTGCAGGTGCCTGATGGGTGATCCGGGGATTTCGGCGCTATAGATCCCCGTCAGCGGATCGAATACCGCGTTGACGACCGGTACATGGGCGTCAATCTCGCCTCCTGTGCTCACGGCAATGATCGCGGTGCCCTCCAGCACCGTTTCGGCCTTGAACCGATAGGGCACTTCAACCGACCCGCCCGCCTCTGCGAGTGATTGCAGTGCACGACTGTCAGAAAGTCCCAGTGCTTGCGCCGGCACACCAACCGAATGAAACAGGCGCCTGCGTTGCTCGGGAGTCAACTCGCCATCGCCCAACGTCGGCGAGTAGACCATTGCGGTGACAAACACCGGGCCTGTCCTGACTGCAATGCGAGCAAAATCGACAAGGTGACTGCCTGCGACCTTGAATGCGGCTTCAATTCCCGCGGCTACGTCCGGAGCAACGAGCACTCCCGCGCGGGTCAAAAACATTCCACCGGCGGCGGTTGCCGCCACAGGCACGGTCAGCGTGTTGGCCAGCCTGCCCCGTTCAACCCGCCGGTCTTCATCAGTCCGCTGCTTGAACCGCACTCGCGCATCACGCTGCTCGGCGTACTGCCGATTTCGCTCCCACAGGGCTTCCCGTTCACGCCAGACAACAGTCTGCTCGGCATGATGTCTGGCCAACGCATGGGATTTGTCCGTAAGCGTGTTTATCTGCGCTGACAGAAGCCGGGCTTCGTGGGCCGCGTTGTAGGCGTTTTCCCAGATTTGGTGCCCTTCATTCAGGGCTTGGCCAAACTCGCCCAGTCGTGCCAGGTAATCGCTGGAGGTGCGTGTGGTTGGATCCTGTCCATCGAAGGCACGGGCAACTGCATTCTTTGCATTGAGTTGTGCAGTCTTACGGGCGATGAGCCCGTCGATTTGGCTTTTTTCCCTGGTAATGGTGTAAAGCTGCCAACGCTCGCTCCGGTCGATGTCGGGTGGTCTCCGCGCACCAGAGATTTCATGCTCAAGGGCTTGCGTCAGTTGTGCGGTCTTGGCCGCAAAGCTGCGGTCAACGTCGGCTCTGATCGCGTCATAGCGCTGCGCCAAACCGCCAAGAAACTGATTCAGGGCATGGACGCGAGCTTGTTCTTGAGCCTGCGCTGCGGCTGCCTGGGCCTGTGCGGCCTCTGCTTGTGCTTGGGCTTGAACTTGGGTTTGCGCGTCAGCATCAACACGCTTTTTTTCCTGTGCCTGACGATGAGCTTCCAGCGCTCGCTTACGCGCCTTGCGCTTTTTCTTGCTAGTGCTACCGAACCCACCTGAAACCCCGCCGCCAATCCCCCCACCGGAACCACCACTTGACGCTGGCGGCCCCGACCTGATGACGACACTCCCTGACGATCCATCGTTATGTATTTGCTGTGCCATACAGTCACTCCTTGTCTGTAGGGCACAGCATGTCGATGGCGCAGTGGTGGGGTGCGGTACATAGCTATCGCGCTGGATTTACTTCGAATGCGATCTCAGCTGTCGACTGCTCCGGAGATGCGGCTGTGTGAAGGTGGGTAGCGTTTTTTTTAGCGACGCTGTCGATTCATGATTCGGTCATTCGACTACAGATGAATCCCCCCACCCCCACCGGAGATAACACCATGCGATTCATGATCATCATCAAAGCCAGCCAGGATTCCGAAGCCGGCGTGATGCCCACCGAAGAACTGCTGACCGCCATGGGCAACTACAACGAAGAACTGGTCAAAGCCGGCATCATGCTCGAAGGCGAAGGCCTGCACCCCAGCAGCAAAGGCGCACGCGTGTGCTTTTCGGGTGACAAACGCACCGTCATCGACGGCCCGTTCGCCGAAACCAAGGAGCTGATCGCCGGATACTGGATCTGGCAGGTGCAGTCGAAACAAGAGGCTATCGACTGGGTCAAGCGATGCCCGAACCCGATGCCGGGCACCGACGCAGAGATCGAGATTCGTCAGATATTCGAGGCTGAGGATTTTGGTGCCGAGTTCACCCCGGAACTGCGCGAGCAAGAAGAACGGATTCGTGCGCAGGCGAAAAAACGCTGAGCCTCCCCTAGACTGCAAGACCTGCTTCGCGCCCGTTTCGGTCGCGCACCAAACAAAGATCAGGCACTGCAGCAACTTAAGGATTCCTTGGCTACGCTGCATAGTCAGGCCGAACATCGGCAGGCCTCGCATGCTTGGGCATTACGACCGGTAAACCCTGCTCACCAAAAAAGGATTTCCCATGACGAACCCGAGATCGATCCGCCACCGCTTCGGGCTGACACTGCTCTTCGCGCTAGCCCTGCCGTTGCTCGCGCAAGCAGCCGAACCACTGCCCTCGTGGAACGACGGCCCGTCGAAGAAGCACATCATCGAGTTCGTCCAGGCCGTCACCGACCAATCCAGCAAGGACTTCGTCAAACCCGAAGACCGCGTCGCGGTGTTCGACAATGACGGTACCTTGTGGAGCGAGCAGCCAATGTACTTCGAGTTTTTGTTTGCGCTCGAAGAAGTCAAGCGCACCGCGCCACAACACCCGGAATGGAAAACCACCCAGCCGTTCCAGGCCGTTCTGGAAAACGATCACAAGGCGCTGGCCGCCTCCGGCATGGGCGGCATCATGAAAATCTTCGGGGCGACCCACACCGGGATGACCACCGAAGCCTTCGATGACTACGCCAAGACCTGGCTGAGCCAGGCCAAGCACCCGAAAACCGGCAAGTTGTTCACCGAGATGGTGTTCCAGCCGATGCTGGAAATGCTCGACTACCTGCGCGAACAGAACTTCAAGACTTACATCGTCTCCGGCGGTGACACGGCGTTCATGCGCGCCTTTGCCGAGAAGGTCTACGGCATCCCGCCGGAACAGGTAATCGGCACCACATTTGTCACGGCGTACCAATACAAGGACGGCAAGGCCTCGATCCTGCGCACGCCGAAACTGGCCCACAACGATGACGGCCCGGGCAAACCGGAAAGCATCGACGCGGTCATCGGCAAGCGGCCGATCCTCGCCTTCGGCAACTCCGACGGCGACTTGCAGATGCTGCAATGGACCGCCGCAGGACCTGGCAAGCGATTCATGGGGCTGGTACACCACACCGACGCCAAACGCGAATGGGCCTACGACCGCCAGTCCGACATCGGACGGCTGGACAAGGCCCTCGACGAAGCAAAAACACGTGACTGGACGGTCGTGGACATGGCTGCCGAATGGCGCCGGATCTATCCCTATGACGCCGCCGCACCCGAGCAAGGGAAGTAAAGGAGCGTAACGCTAGACCGCAACAAACGGCTATTCCATCGCTCCCACATCGGATTTTGGTTTACACAGATCCCGTGTGGGAGCAGCGGTGCGACGATTCGACTTGCTCGCGAAGAGGCCATCCGCCTCAGCGCATTATTTGGATTTGAGCGTCTTATACGACTGATTCAAATCCGACGCCCAGCCATCCATCACGCCTTTGACATCATCCGCCTTCATCACCTGCGCATCATTTTCCAGCGGCTTGCCGGTGCCCTTGCGCACGACCTGCGCGATGACTTTATTGCTGCCACCATCGATAAACGCCGCTTCGGTGGCCAGGTCGGTTTCCTGATCACGAATACCGCTGGCAGTGCTTACCGCCGCGGCGACCAGCGCGATCGGGATCACTTCGTAAGGCTTCAAACCTTCGGTCTTGCTGCTGACAGCGGTAATGGCGGCACGCACCACCATCACGCCAGGGCCTGGGCCGGCGGCCAATGGCAGCGACTTGGCCATTTCACGCTTCAGCGCCTGGTCGTAATAACCGGTGATCCCGCTCAGCGTGGCCTGGGGGATTTTCACTGTAGGCTGGGGTGCCGGGTAGAGCTGGGTCGGTTCGATATAGACGCTGGTGAACTTGCTGACATCCAGCGAAGGATCGACCCAGCGCATCACGGTTGCGCCGGACGGCGACTTGGCTTCCTGGAGCTGGCTGTAATCCTTGAGGAAGCCGGAATAGTGCTCCGGTTCGACGACCTTGCTCGCACACCCCGTCACCGCGATTGTGGCGATGCACAACGTGCTCATCATTAACGCAAACTTCATGCTTGAACTCCTGTTTTGAAGGGCGAACACCCTAGTGCAAAGGCGGTTGGAGTTATAGGTATTTCGCGATAAAAAACTTAAAAAAAACATAAATTTCATCTAATGCTGAGGACTCTCTCGCAACCGTCATTTGACAGAAGCCCGGCATACGTCAAAGCTGCATTCAGCTTGATCGCGGGCCTCAAGGCAAACGCACCTGGACTACGGAAGTCGCAATGCCGACACATAAAAACAAAGCCAAAAACCCCAACTCTGATGCGCCACCGAACCTGATTAATCGCTACCTCTTTCCCGTGACCATCGGTGCACTGCTGTTGGCGGTCATCGGCATTGGCTGGTTTCTGTTCAGCAGCACGCCAGCCCCGTTGAAGCCCGTACCTGTCACTGCCCCTGTTGCGCAACCGGCCAAACCGCAACCGGTCGCGATGGCGCCGGCAAAGATGGTCGACGAGCAACAATGCCAGGGCTGCCACAGCGAGCAGGTCAAGGACTGGAAAGGTTCCCATCACCAATTGGCGATGCAGGCGGCCAATGCCGAGACAATGCTGGGCGACTTCAATAACGTCACCTTCAAGGCGGAAAACGAAACCACCGTTTTCTCACGCAAGGACGACGGCTTCTGGGTCAACACGCCGGGAATCGATGGCAAGAACGCCGACTACAAAGTGGCCTATACCTTTGGCATCGCGCCGTTGCAGCAATACCTGATCGAAGTGGGCGAAGGTCGCTTGCAACCCTTGGGCGTGGCCTGGGATACCGAGAAAAACCGCTGGTTCCACCTCTATCCGGGACAGGGCGTGAACTTCAAGAACCCGTTGCACTGGAGCAAACCGAGCCAGAACGCCAACTTCATGTGCGTCGAGTGCCACACCACGGGCTACAAACGTAATTTCGATGCCGCGAAAAACACCTTCGACAGCCAATGGAACAGCCTCGGCGTCGGCTGCCAGGCGTGCCACGGCCCGGCCTCCAATCATCTGGAATGGACGGCGAAAAAGGGTGATTTGATTCACGCCGGGTTTGCCGTCGTCCTCAAGGACAAGAACGCGACGGTCGAGATCGAAACCTGCGCCCGCTGCCATTCGCGCCGCGCACCGCTGAGCGATGGCTACACCGTCGGCAAACGCCTGATGGATGAGTACCTGCCGAGCCCCCTGACCCGCGAGTTGTATGCGCTGGACGGCAAGATCAAGGACGAGGTGTTTGAACACGGCTCGTTTGCCCAAAGCAAAATGTTCGACAAAGGCGTGCGCTGCAGCAATTGCCACAACCCGCACAGCACTGAACTCAAGGCGCCGGGCAACGGCGTTTGCCTGCAATGCCACAACACCGCGGGCAAAACGCCGGTGGAAGGCGTCGACGGCAAAGGCCTGCAGGCAAAAAACTACGATTCCATCGAGCACACCCGCCACACCATGGGTCAGCCAGGCTCGCAGTGCGTGGATTGCCATATGCCCGGCAAGTTCTACATGGGCAATGACTTCCGGCATGACCACAGCTTCAGCATCCCCAACCCGGAGCGGGCGAAAAAACTCGGCACCCCGGACGCCTGCCTTACCTGTCACCAGGGCAAGGACGGCGACAAAGTCACCGAGCAATTCAAACTGTGGAACAGCGCACCAACCGCACAGGCGCCGCGTTACGACGAAAGCCTGTGGTTGATTCGCAACGGTCAGCCCGGCGCGGCTCAAGCCTTGTATGAGCAGCTGCAACGCAGCAACTTGCCGGCGATTCAGCGGGCCACCCTGCTCGCCGAGTTGCCGCTGTACCCGAGTGAACAGGCGTTGAAACTAGCGACCAAGGACCTGAGCAACCCGGCGCCACAGGTACGTGAAAGTGCGGTGCGCGCCATCAGCGCGTTCCTGCCGCCACCTGAGCGGGCGCCGCTGTTGACGCCGTTGCTGACAGACCCGGTGCTGGCGGTTCGCATTGCCGCAGCCCGGGACCTGCTGGGTGCCGCCCGGAGCGGTTTGGGCGCTGCCCAGACGAAGTGGAATGCGGCGATTGCCGAGTATGAAGCGGCCCAGAAGAGCCTGCTGGAACGGGCCGAAGCCAACCTCAACCTGGCGATGCTCTATCAGGCCAGCGGCCGTAATGACGAGGTCGAGCCGTATTTGCGCACGGCGCTCAAGCGCGATCCGGACTTCTACCCGGCGCTGGTGACGCTTGCGCAATGGCTCGAAGGCAATGGTCGTAGCCAGGAGGCGCAGACGCTGCTGGCCCAAGGGCTAAAAGACCACCCGGACGCCGCGCTGCTGCAGCATACCCAGGGCTTGTCGCTGGTGCGTGCCGGCAAATCGGACCAGGCCATGTCGGCGCTGCGTAAAGCCGCACAACTGGAACCGCAGAACGCGCAATACGGCTACGTGCTGGCCGTGGCGTTGCATGACAGCGGCAAGGTTGAAGAGGCTTGCGAAGTGCTGGAGCGCCTGCTGAAAGTACAACCGGCCAACCGCAATGCGCGGCTGACGTTGATCCAGTACTACCTGGGCAACGGGCAGGAACCGAAAGCGCAGGTGCTGTTGCAGGGCTGGAAGAAAATGAACATGGGTGATCCGGCGTTGAAGTAGCCCTCGATACGCTACGCCTGTAGCAGCTGTCGAGCCTGCGAGGCTGCGTTCGGCGACGAAGTCGTCGTAAACCCGGCGGACGCGGTTTTCCTGTAAACCGCATCGTCTGATTTCACGACGACTTCGTCGCCGAACGCAGCCTCGCAGGCTCGGCAGCTGCTACATCGACCGTCGGATTACCAGGATGAACCACTCTTCAACGCCAACTCCCGCCGACTGTTGGCTCGCATCGCCTTGATCAGCGACACCGTGCCCACCAGCAAAATCACCCCGGCAAACAGAAAGTCGATTTTGTACAGCTGGAAGTCATTCAACGGCCCCACCAGCAACACCCGAATCGCCCCGATGCTGACCAGCGTCGCCAGAAAGTCGATGCCCGGTTCATCGCGATAAAACACATGCAGCAACGGCAGGCCGATCACCAGCAGCAGCATCAAGACGATCATCTTGAACGAGCCCTTGCGCTCGACACTGAACGCACACTCATTGGCCGCATAAGGCTTGTAGTCTTCCTCACGCGCCAGCGAGTTTTTCTCGTTGATGTATTCCGCGCGGTTGTACTTCTGGATCGGCGTGAAGGTGTTCGACATCTCCATGCTGGTGGTGATGTGCTTGAACTTGAGGTCGATGCGATCGTTACCCTTGAGGTAATACAGCACCGGTTTGTAGCCGTAGCGGTAAGTGTCGAACGGGAAGTCCGCCGCCCGCCCCTGTACGCCGATGGGGCGGGGTTCGAGTTCGGCATAGGCGCTTTTGTTCAGCGATGACAGGTTTCGCGTCAGTGGCTGGATCCTGACCTGTTCAAGGAAAATCGGCGTGACGCCGTACGACCATTGCAAGGGTTCCAGACGCAGGCGCAGCTCGTTGCGCGCCAGGTCGTAGCGGTTGAACGTGCGTTCGGAAACCACTATCGCGCCGCTGAGCATGAACTCACCGCGCAGGTTGTTGCTGATACGCAAGGTCAGTTGATCCTTGCCCAGCGCCGCACCGTCACTGGCCGGTGGCGTGCCGCACCAGGCCGTGCTGTCGAAGGCGCCACCCAACAGCCCGTCGCGGTTGTCCTTGAACACATAAACGTAACTGGCCCACAGGGCCAGCATCAGCACTAGCGATATCAGCCCTAAAATCTTTTTGCCCGCACTCACACCAGACTCCTTTCTTCACTTGCTCCCTGACAAGCCGCGGACTTTACCAAAATGCCATCATTGCCCCAAGCTAAAACACACGCCTGAATTCAGCGTCGTCTGAACAACGGTCGCGGTTCTATCGCCGAACGACCGTACAACACGCTCATCCCCGCCAACCCCTTCAATGCATCCTCGGCCGATTTGTCTTCGCGCACCGCAAAGCTGTCGAAGCCGCATTGGCGCATGTGGCTGAGTTGGTCGCGCAGCACATCACCGACCGCGCGCAGTTCGCCGGTCCAGCCCAGGCGAGTGCGCAGCAGGTACGCCTGGCTGTAGCCACGGCCGTCACGAAAGCTCGGAAAATCCAGGGCAATCAACGGCAGTATTGGCAACCACGGCTTGAGGCTTTCCACTTCATCGTCGGGCCCCAGCCACACCGCATGCCCAAAGGGATTTTTCAGCCAGCGGCTCAACGGCAAAATCAGCGAACCTGCAGGCAACTCGTCTTCCGGGCTTCTGACCAGAAGCCACGGATCGTCAGCCACAATCCGCGCCACACCCTCCTCCAGTCGCAGCAAGTTGTTCATGCCGGCTCCTCCAGCACTTTCGGATACACCTGCTCCTTGAACGGCTCCAGTCCAATGCGTTGCAAGGTATCGACGAACAGTTCTTCGCTCTCGCGGTAGCTGACAAAGGTGTGAACGATGCGCTCGATGACCTCGGGCACTTCAGCGGCACTGAAGGACGGGCCGATGACTTTGCCCAGTGCGCTGTTCTTGCCCTGACTGCCGCCGAGGGTGATCTGGTACCACTCGCTGCCGTTTTTATCGACGCCCAGAATGCCGATGTTGCCGATGTGGTGGTGGCCGCAGGCATTCATGCAGCCCGAGATGTTGAGGCTGATGTCGCCCAGGTCGTGGAGGTAATCGAGATCCTCGAAACGCGCTTGAATGGCATGGGTGATCGGGATCGATTTGGCGTTGGCCAGCGCACAGAAGTCGCCACCGGGGCAGGCAATGATGTCGGTGAGCAGACCGATGTTGGCGCAGCCCAGCCCCTGCTCGTTCGCCAGGCACCACAGCGCATAGAGATCAGCCTTGGGCACGTCCGGCAGCACAATATTCTGTTCATGGGCGATGCGAATCTCGCCGAAACCAAACCGCTCGGACCACTCGGCCACCGCAGTCATTTGCGCGTCCGTCACGTCACCCGGTGGCGAGGCGATGCCGGGTTTGGTCGACAACACCGCACTGGTATAACCCGCCACCTTGTGCGGCTGAACGTTGCGCGCGACCCAACGGGCGAAGGCCGGGTTGTCCGCCATGCGCGTACCAAACGCGAGGTCGACGTCGGGCAGTGAGCGGTAATCGGGCGGCACGAAGGCACTGGCGACCCGCTCATATTCAGCCTCGGTCAACTGCGCCGGGCCGTCCATGAGGTGCTGCCACTCCTCCTCCACTTCCTTGGCAAAGGTTTCGATCCCCAAGGCTTTGACCAGGATCTTAATCCGCGCCTTGTACTTGTTGTCCCGTCGACCGTAGCGGTTATAGACCCGCAGCACTGCTTCGACGTAAGACAGCAAATGCTGCCACGGCAACCCCTCGCGAATCTGCAGGCCGAGGATCGGCGTGCGCCCCAGACCGCCACCGACGATCACCCGCAACAGCATCTGCCCGTCGTCATCGCGATAAAGGTACAGGCCGATGTCATGCATCATGATCGCTGCCCGGTCCTGCTCCGCCGAGCAGATGGCGATCTTGAACTTGCGGGGCAGGTACAGGAATTCCGGGTTGATGGTCGACCACTGCCGCAAGATCTCGGCGAATGGGCGCGGGTCCAGCAGTTCGTCCTCCGCGACGCCGGCAAACGCTTCGGTGGTGATGTTGCGCACACAGTTGCCGGACGTCTGGATCGCGTGCATTTCGACCTCGGCCAGGCGTTCGAGGATGTCTGGCACCTGGGCCAGTTCGATCCAGTTGAACTGCATGTTCTGCCGCGTGGTGAAGTGGCCGTAGCCGCGATCGTAATCGCGAGCGATGCTCGCCAGCGTGCGCAGTTGCGCGGCGCTCAACGTGCCATACGGAATCGCCACGCGCAGCATGTAGGCGTGTTTTTGCAGGTAGAGGCCGTTCTGCAAACGCAACGGCAGAAACTCCTCTTCGCTCAACTCGCCGGCCAGGAAGCGTTCGACCTGATCGCGAAACTGCGCAACCCGCTCGAAGACCAGGGCCCGGTCATAGTCATCGTACTGATACATGTGGCTACCTCATCAGGATGGATCGGGCTCTGCGGCCGATACCGTTTGTGAGGGGGACTATGGACCTGCGGCGCAGCGCGTTACAGATTCACCTGAACGCTAAAAAACCATATCAGATTGCGGCGGATGACCGCAGGGCTGCCTAGAATCTGATCCGCATAAATGAAGTTGTCCTGAGTCTGTTTTGTTTCCGACGGGGTTTCTACAGTGCAAGCCTTTGCAACCGTGGAAGCATTGACCATGAGCACAGCACCAATCGGACAGGCCTATAACTACAAGGTCGTCCGCCAATTCATCGTGGCAACCATTGTCTGGGGTGTCGTGGGGATGGCGATGGGGGTGTGGATCGCCTCGCAACTGGTATGGCCCGAGATGAACCTCGACCTGCCGTGGACCACCTTTGGCCGCTTACGACCTTTGCACACCAGCCTAGTGATCTTCGGCTTTGCCGGCAGCGCGCAGTTCGCCGCCAGTTACTACGCGGTACAGCGCACCTGCCAGGTGCGGCTGTACTCCGACACCCTCGCCGCGTTCACGTTCTGGGGCTGGCAATCGGTGATCGTGATCATGCTGGTCACCCTACCGCTGGGCTACACCACCACCAAGGAATACGCCGAGATCGAATTCAGCGGCGCTGTGTGGATGACCGTGGTCTGGGTCGCTTACGCCATCGTGTTCTTCACCACCGTGGTGCAGCGCAAGACCAAACACATTTACGTCGGCAACTGGTTCTTCGGCGCGTTCATCGTGGTGATCGCGATGTTGCACGTGGTCAACCACCTGTCGATTCCGGTGGACTGGTTCAAATCCTATCCGGTGTATTCCGGGGCGACCGACGCCATGGTCCAGTGGTGGTATGGCCATAACGCGGTGGGCTTTTTCCTGACCACCGGGTTCCTCGGGATGATGTACTACTTCGTGCCGAAACAGGTCGGGCGGCCGGTGTATTCCTATCGCCTGTCCATCGTGCATTTCTGGGCGCTGATTACCCTGTACATCTGGGCCGGCCCGCACCATTTGCACTACACCGCGTTGCCGGACTGGGCGCAGTCTTTGGGCATGGCGATGTCGCTGATCCTGCTGGCGCCGAGCTGGGGCGGGATGATCAACGGCATGATGACGCTCTCGGGCGCCTGGCATAAGTTGCGCACCGACCCGATCCTGCGGTTTCTGGTGTTGTCCCTGGCCTTCTACGGCATGTCGACCTTCGAGGGGCCGATGATGGCGATCAAGACCGTCAACGCCCTCTCCCACTACACCGACTGGACCATCGGCCACGTCCACGCCGGGGCACTCGGTTGGGTGGCGATGATTACGTTCGGCGCGGTCTACCACATGGTGCCGAAAGTCTTTGGCCGTGAGCAGATGCACAGCATCGGCCTGATCAACGCGCACTTCTGGCTGGCGACCATCGGCACCGTGCTCTACATCGCCTCGATGTGGGTCAACGGCATCACCCAAGGCCTGATGTGGCGCGCGGTCAACGACGACGGCACGTTGACGTATTCGTTCGTCGAAGCCTTGCAGGCCAGCCATCCGGGGTATGTGGTGCGCTTTACCGGCGGGGTGTTCTTCCTCAGCGGCATGCTGCTGATGGCCTACAACACCTGGCGAACCGTGCGCGTTGCCGACGTGGCGATGGCAGAACGTGAAGCGCAGATTGCCTGAGGCAAGGAGCCTGGAATGTTTGAGGTGTTATTGAACGTGATGGCGGTGCTGGGGCTTTGGCTCGGGGTTGAGTATTGCCTGAGGCGGGAGACGACGCAGAGCCTGGAGGATGCCAGTCTGATTCCGTTTGCGGATGATCCCGAGGTGGCGCGACGGGTGGAATTGGCCACCGGAAAGAAGGTGAAGGCAGTCGCACCAGAAGTGACAAAGCCCGGCTGGGGCAACCTCAAAATCTGACCCACCACCTAACCAATGTGGGAGCGGGCTTGCTCGCGAATGCGGTGTGTCAGTCACCCTTGATGTTGAATGACACACCGCATTCGCGAGCAAGCCCGCTCCCACAAGGGGGGATTGGGTTAATCAGGGAGGACTTGGCCGCGATCACGCGGGATCAGGCTCTGCAACTGCTGCGCCAGAAAATTCGCATCGAACGCAAACGTGTCCGGGTCTTTCAAACCATTGGTCTTACGCCACTGCCAACTGGTCGACGGCGGCAGGCACACCAGCGAAACGCTGCCATAGCGAGCCGCCGTCAGCCCCATCACCGCCAGGGAAATCTGACCGCCAACGCCCATCACGTCCGGCACAAACTCCACCGGTTTTCCGGCAATCACAATGGACAGTTTCTCGGTCTTGAATGGCGACGTCTCCACCGGCACGCTCGGCCCCGAGGCCACATACGCCTCGCGGCTCACCTCCAGCAGGTTCGGCGCCTGGACCGGTTCCAGCCACTGCTGGATCTGATCGAACAGCTCACCGATACGCGTTGCCCACAGCGCCGATTGCGACTCGAACGTCTGCTTTTTGTGCGCTTCGCTGTCTGCGTAGTGGCGAAGCATTTCGCCCAATTGTTGTACGTCGTCCATTGCGGTGTTCCTTTGTTGGAGCGGTGCTGCGGACATTGAGCATGGCAGATGCCGGCCGCCGATGTACGACTAAAAGCGCGAGCGGTATTGGCTGGGGGTCATGGCCAGGTGTTTGCGAAAAACGCTGCCCATGTGCGACTGATGGGCGAAACCGGTGTCCAGGGCGATTCTGGCCAAGGGCAGGTCCGTGTGTTCGATCATCCGTCGGGCGGCTTGCAGGCGCACCTCAACCAGATATGCATGCGGTGTCAGGCCCATGACCCGGGTGAAGTCGCGCAAAAATCGCAGCTCATTGTGCCCATAAGTGGCGGCCAACTGGTCCAGCGTCAGCGGCTCATGGAACTGTTCGGCGATCTGGTCCAGCACCGGGGTGAACGCTTTGGCATCCGATCTGCTTTGAGTCGTCACAGGCGCTTGGTCAATCAGGCCCAGGACGGCTTGTTCAAGCGCCATCAGATCGGGTTGCGGGGTGAGCAACAGGCGTCGGATCTCGCGTGCCAACGTCAGCGCTTGTCGATCACCGGCTGACTGAACTCGCTGGCTGACGTCTGGTAGCATCTCACCAGCAAACGGCTCATCGAGACGCAGCAACAGGTACTCACCACCGCCCGCCGATTCGGAAAACACCTCGACGCCCACCGGCGTGAACGCCAGCACACCGGGCAAGGTATCGAAGTCCACCCGCCGGTCTGAATCAATGGCGTGCACGCCTTGCTGGCGTTCAAGCGTCACGCCCAGGGTCAACGACTGCGCCGGATCGCGAACGCTGTAGGCCGCACGGGGCAACAGTTGCAGGCAAACCCTGCCGCCCAGCAAGGGCTGGCTCAGCACACCGGGCATGTGAAATTTCCTGATAGATGACCTTCAAGATCCACGGGATACTCTCGCAAGTTAGCCATTTCACAGGGAGCACCGCATGCGCACCATCGGCCTTATTGGCGGTATGAGCTGGGAGTCCAGCGCCGAATACTATCGCCTCATCAATCAACAGGTTCGTGACCGTCTCGGGCCGTTGCGTTCGGCGCAGTTGCTAATGTACAGCGTCGACTTCGGGCCTGTCGAACAGGCCCAGCATGCCGGGCGCTGGGACGATGCGGCGTCGATTCTGGTGGATGCGGCGCGGCGGCTCGAGGCCGGCGGCGCCGAGTGTGTGGTGCTGTGTACCAACACCATGCACAAGGTGGCCGGGCAGATTCAGGCCGCGATCACTGTTCCGTTCCTGCACATCGCCGACCCGGCCGGTCAGGCGGCGGTGGATGCCGGTGCGCTGAAAGTCGGGTTACTCGGGACCGCGTTCACCATGGAGCAGGATTTTCTCAAGGATCGCCTGAGCGCGATGGGTTTGACCGTGCTGGTACCGGAAGCCGAGGAACGCAACGCCGTACACCGGATCATCTACGACGAGTTGTGCGTCGGGGTGATCAGCGAGACATCGCGCAAGGTCTATCAGCAGGTGATCGAATCGCTGACCCGGCGCGGCGCCCAAGCGATCATCCTCGGTTGCACGGAAATCGGCATGCTGATCAAACCCGAGCACAGCGCCCTGCCCCTGCTCGACACCACCGGACTGCATGCGCAGGCGGCGGTGGCGTTCGCACTGGGCGACTGAGTCAATCGGTGTTTAGCGTGCGGCGCAGACGCGCCATGCTCAAGGTGTCGACCAGTCGGCCGTCACGCACGGCGTAGTCGCGGAACAGGCCTTCGGTCTCGAAACCGAACTTTCGGTACAGACCGATGGCCGCTTCGTTGTCGGCGTACACCGAAAGCTCGACCCGTTGCAGGTTCATCCAGTTATCGGCGATGTCCAGCACCGCCGCCAACAGCGTCGAACCCACGCCTTTGCCCTGCCATGCCACCGCGACGCCCATGCCGAAACTGCCGGCATGGCCGCGGCGGATCCGCGAGAACTGTTCCAGGCCAATGTGGCCGATGACCGTGCCCTGATGCAGCGCGACCAGCTTCACCAGCCGTTCGTTATCCGATCCCAGGCGTTGGCGCCAGATCTCGGTGGATTGAAACGGCATTTGCAGGACCTGACGGGTAATGGCCGGGTCGTTGTAGAGCGCGGTGACGCCCTCGATGTGGGATTCGCTGAAACGTTCGAGGGTGATGACCGGTTTGGTGGCGGGCATGGGTGATTCATCCTTGATGCACATATGGCCGCCAACTCTACAACGCTTTCTCCCAGCATGGCGACATTCCCTGTGGGAGCGGCGGTGCGACGATTCGACTTGCTCGCGAAGGCGGTGTGTCAGTCGCCATTGATGTTTAATGACACACCGCCTTCGCGAGCAAGCCCGCTCCCACATTTTTGACCGTGGTCAGTTCTCGAACCACTCCCGGCGCTCGTTGAAGGTGTTGTGGATCAGCTCGACGATCATCTGCACATCCGCCTGCCCTTTCGTGTCGGCATTCACCGCCATCCACACCTGACGCTGCATCGGCTGCTCGAACAGTTCAGGCAACGCAATCAACCCCCGATCAAACTGGCTGATGTAGCGCGGCAACAGTCCGATGCAGGCACTGCAGCGGATCATCTCCAGCATCAGTTCATAGGAATGCAACTGCACCACGCCGGCCTGACGCTGATCCACCACGCTGTTCCACGGCCGAAAACTCTCGACCTGACGGTCATGCTGCCATTGCACGAGCATGAAGTCGGCCAGGTCATCGAGGCTGTCCGGCCGCGCCGCGACCCGCGAATAGCGTTTCGCGATATGCGGCAGATACTCCAGACGCGCCAGACGCTGGGGCTCGCTGACCGCAAAACTCGGCCCCGGCAACGGCGAATCCGTGCCAGCCAGCCACAGCACCACATCGGCGCTGATCGCCTGCAGACTCAGCTCACTATCGAGAGTGATGATGTCCAGGCGTACGCTGGCGTTGCGGCGCAACAAGGCGACCAGATCACGGCCGAGAATGTCATGCAGGATCGACTCGGCCACCGCCAGGCGAATCAGCGGTTGTTCGATCACCGGTGCATCACGCTCATGGGCCAGCGCGATCAGCTGCGCCTGAAGCGCCAAGCCTTCACGACTCAGGGCCAGGCCATTGTCCTGGTGATTGAACAGCGAACACTGCAATTGCGACTCAAGCTGCGCCAGGTGTTTGCGCAACTGCGTGGACTTGATATTGAGGCTGCGAGCCGCCTGCATGAAGCACCCGCAGCGGGCGCTCACCCGGAAGGACTGCGCCAGCACCGGGTCGATGCCGGCAGCATAGGTGGATTCCATCAATGACATCTGTGACTCCCTGTCGATCGATCCTTGAAAACCTCATCCTGCGCAGCGTTTATGAACCTGATGTGACACCGGCGCGGATAATCGATTCAGCCGCCGGGGGTTTGTCGAAAACTCACCGCCAGGCGATTCCAGCTGTTGATGGTGGTCACGGCAATCGTCAAATCGACCAGTTCGGCTTCGCTGAATTGCTCCCTCGCCAGAGCGAACACGTCGTCTGGCACGTGGCTTTCAGACAGCAGCGTCACCGCTTCGGTCCAGGCCAGCGCCGCTCGTTCCCGAGGGTTGAAAAAGCCGCTGTCGCGCCACACGACGATTGAGTACAAGCGTCGATCGGTCTCGCCCAGGCGCCGTGCGTCCACCGAGTGCATGTCGGTGCAGAAGGCGCAGCCGTTGAGCTGCGAGGCGCGGATCTTGATCAGGTGCAGCAGCGCGGGTTCGATACTGAGGTTGCTGGTCAAGGCTTCCATGGCAATCATCGCTTTCATCGCTTTGGGCGACGCGCTGTAGTAATCCAGGCGGGAACTCATGGGGCGACCTCGTGACGCGATGATGTGTATTTCACGGTAGTCGCCGAGGCCGCGGCGCGACAGATCCAATTCTGCGAAATAACCGTGGACCAATCGGCACCAAACCAATCCCGGGTTTTTCACCCACGCAACTTCTGCACGGCCGCGCATGCGGGTAATCTGGCGCGACGCACACGCGCCTCAACCGCTGCAGGAGCCCCGCCGGTATGGAACTTCATGTTGTCATCAACGGCCGCAAGGACCTGACGGGCCAGTTGTACAACCAGTTGCGCAGCGCCATCGAATCCGGGCGCCTCGCCGCCGGGACCCAGCTGCCGCCCAGCCGCTTGCTGGCCGAACAGCTGGGGATTTCGCGCAAGACCATTTCCGATACCTACGCGCAGTTGACCTACGAAAACTTCCTCACCGGAGTGATTGGCAAAGGCACTTACGTGAATGCGCGGCCCTCGAAAATCGCCCGCAAACAAAGCCATTCCGAGCTGGCGAGTTTTGAGGTCATCGAATCCTGGCGCCAGCTGCCAGTGTTCCTGCGGCATCCGACGCTGGAAGGCTCGTTGCGTTATGACTTCATTGGCGGCGCCACCAGCAAGGGCCAGTTCCCGCAGGATGACTGGCGTCGCTGCACCTCCCATGCCTTGCGCCAGATTGCCGGTTCCAAGGGCTTCTACAGCCTGCCCGAGGGCCTGCCGGCGCTGCGCAACGCCATCGCCCGGCACATCGCGTTCTCGCGCGGGGTCAATTGCCAGGACGAAGACGTGGTGGTGTGCAACGGCGCGCAACAGGCGCTGGACCTGATTTCCCGGGTGATCACGCGGCCCGGCAGCATCGTCGCCATGGAAGACCCCGGTTACCCGCCGGCACGCCTGTTGTTTGGCTCGCACGGTGCCACGGTGCTCGGTGTACCGGTGGACGCAGAAGGCATTCAGGTGGACAAAATCCCCCTCGGCACGCGGCTGATCTACGTCACACCGTCCCATCAGTTCCCTCTCGGCCTGCCGATGAGCCAGGAACGCCGGGTGGCCCTGCTGGAACGCGCTTATGAACTGGGCGCGATCATCATCGAGGACGATTACGACAGCGAATTTCGCTACGAGGGCCGCCCCACCGATTCGCTGCAAAGCATGGATGAGCGCGGGATCGTCGCGTACGTCGGGACCTTCTCGAAAACCTTGCTGCCGGAGTTGCGGCTGGGCTATGCGATTTTGCCGCCGGCGATTCTCGAAGCGGTGATCCGCGCCAAGCAACTCACCGACCTGCACACCTCCACAATGCCGCAGTGGGCGCTGGCCAAATTCATCGCCGAAGGCTGCCTGCTCAAGCATATTCGCCGCTGCCACACGATCTATGCCGGGCGTCGCGAACGCATCCTGGCGCGCATGGCGGGCGACCTGTCGCCGTGGTTCGAGCCCGTGCCCACCACGGCCGGGTTCCACATGGTGGTGATGTGCAAAGTGCCTATCGATCTGGCCTTGTTGATCGAATTGGCGAAAAAGGTCGAAGTCGGTCTCTATTCCATCGAGGCCTTTTACTTCCAGCAAGCGCCTCAACCCGGGCTTTTGCTGGGTTTTGGCGCCATTGACACGCTGGACATCGACACCGCCCTGGACCGTCTGCGCGACATTTTGCAGCAGGTAGCCTGACAGATTGGTCTGCGGCTTTACCGGGCGATTGGCTATTGGCGGTCCGGGGTTGCAGGCCTATCCTGCATAAGCGTTATCCCTCAATGAGCAGGATTCGTCCGGCCTGATTCAGGAGTGTGAGCAATGTCCAACGAAGTGATCAATACCGTACAGGTGCAGGCCGCCGCAGGCCGCTCGGATGAACTGGGCAAGCAACTGCAAAAGATTGTCGAAACCCTGCGCGAACTACCGGGCTGCGACTCCTATATGGTCGACCGCTGCCCCGAGGACACCAACCGCTGGACCGTCAGTGCGCGCTGGCAATCGGAAGCGGCCATGCATTCCCATTTCAACTGCCCCGAAGTCCAGGGCTTCATCGGCCTGATTGACAACCAACTGGCGAATGCCGTGGATTTCAACAGCTTCCCGATCCGCTGAACACCTGATAGCAGCTGTTCTTGTGGCGAGGGGGCTTGCCCCCGTTCGAGCGCGAAGCGGTCGCAAAAACAGGCGGCTCGGTGTATTTAATCCAATGGGGGCCACTTCGTGCCCCAACGGGGGCAAGCCCCCTCGCCACAAGGACAGTTGCGACAACCATTGCGGGGCTGGATTGGTCCCCTCACCTTCCCGAATATTGGCTGTTTGATTGGCCCACCCTGCGGACTATCGTTGTTGCTGACGATAACCACCGCAGGTAATGAACCATGAAAGCTTTGCGTTTCCTTGCTGCCCCGCTCGCTGTCCTCGCCCTGACCACTTCAGTCACCGCGCTTGCCCACGAAGGCCCTTCAGAGAAGGTCACGGTGCTGCAGGACGAATTGCTGAAAAACGTCCCCGGCAAAAAAGCCATGATGATCGAAGTCGACTACAAGCCTGGCCAATCCTCGATTGCCCATAAGCATGAAGGCACAGCCATGGCGTACGTCATTTCCGGCGCGATCACTTCCCAGGTAAAGGGTGAAAAAGCGATCACCTACAAGGCCGGCCAATACTGGTACGAGCCTGCAGGATCGGAACATTTGGTCTCGAAGAACGCCAGCGCAACAAAGCCTGCCAAACTGCTGGTGTTCATGGTGTTGTCTCCTGATGAGAAAGTGTTGATCCCATTGGAAAACTGATGGCTGAACGTACAGCCATAAATAAAAGGGCCCGAACTTCGATTTCGGGCCTTTTTATTTCTCGACGCAATCAACCAACCCTGTTTAAACCAAATAAAACTATTGGTCTGCCAACAAGTCTGTTTATTGGTTGTTTAATTCAGCGAAGACAGGTTTAGTCTGGAATCACCGCCGGAACATACCGGCACTCAATCTTTCCGACTTCAAGTTGTTTCACGGGAGTAACACCATGAAACTTGCGCTTGTCAGTACCTTGACGATGACGATGGTCTTAGCAGGCTGCTCGATCCCCACCGCGCCAAGTGCAGTCTCTTCGCTGGATGGCATCTTTACCGCGCCTGTTGGCCGCAGCAATGCCACGAGCATTCCTAATGGCCATAACGTCTCGCTGGGCATCGTCTACAGCCGCAACACCCAGACCAATCGCGCCTACCTCCAGGACTACCAGGCCAACGCGGGCACCGGTTTCGGCCAGAGTTTGCTGGTACAACCGATTCATGACGCCTTCGTCGCCACCTCCAAACCAGACCTGGCCGTGGACTGGGTAAAGGCCTCGTTGCAGCGCCAATTCGGCTCGGTCACGGTGTACCCGGACATGCAAAGCCTCAAGGCGGCGAAACCGGACGTGGTCGCGATTGTCGATAGCCGCAGCCAGTTGATGACCTCGCGCAGTTCGGATTTGGCGGCGGATGTCAGCGCAGACTTTTACGACTCTAACCTTAACTATATTGGCACTGCCCAAGGGCATGATGCGAAAGCGCTTACGCCTCTTTGGGCGGACTTCAAGCCTAGTTCAGAGATAGTGACGGATATTAACGAGCAACAGAATGTGCAAGTTAGGGCATTGCAGAAGTTTGACCAGTCACTCAGTAATTTATTGACCAGTCCGACAGATAAAGTGTCGATGCTGGAGAATAATTCGGGCCGGGAGTTGTATTGAGGCTAATGACCCCTTCGCGAGCAAGCCCGCTCCCACATTTGAAATGCGTTCCAATGTGGGAGCGGGCTTGCTCGCGAAGAGGCCTGAACAAACAACCCATAACCATCAGGCAAAAAAAACCCCGCATGTCTCCATGCGGGGTTTTTTCATTCAGCGCCCTATCAGGCCGCCGGCTCCAGCTCTTCGCTGACGGCTGAAGTGGTGGTCACCACCGCTTGCCCGCTCAATGCCAGGTCCAGCAACTCACGGTTGGCCACCGCGTACATGGCGTAGTCCGTGCCGCTGGCGGCACGGATTTCCACCAGCATCGCGCGCCAGCGTTCGATCATGCCTTCGTGCGCTTCCATCCACAGCGCCAGGCGTGTTTCCACGTCCTGAGTGCCGTCGCCCTGTTGCAGGACGGAGATGGTGATCGCACGTTGCTGCCAGTCGACATCATCACGGAACGCTTCACGGGCCAGGGCTTGCCAGTTGTTTTCAACCGGCAGCGCGCTGATTTGTTGCAGGTACCAGGTAATGTCCAGCGCGCTGCCGACGGCGAAGTAAGCCTTCGCGACGTCTGCTGCGTTCTGGCCGGTCACGTCCGACGCTTCGATGATTGGCAGCAAGGTGTACAGGTGAGTGGTGCCTGCAACCATGCGCGCCAGCAACTCAGGTACGCCAGCAGCGACGTAAGCCTGATAGCGGGTCTGCCAGACTTCGCGGGTCGGGCCTTCCAGCAGTTCGTCGAGCTTGAGGCCCAGCGCTGCCAGATGTGGACCGAAGTGCGCGACGTCACGAGCGGCATTCTGCTCGTTGCGACGGCTGCGCAGGAACCAGCGCGTGGCGCGGCGGCCCAAACGCATCAGCTCGTCCATCAGCTCCAGTTGCACGTCGGCGGATACCTGGTAATCCAGGGCTTCGATCTGACGGAACCAGTGCGGGAGATGGAAAATGTCACGCACGATCACGTAAGCGCCCGCCACGTTCGCCGGGCTCATGCCGGTCGACTCTTTGAGTCGTTGAACGAAGGTGATGCCCATGTGGTTGACCAGGTCGTTGGCGATCTGGGTGCTGACGATTTCGCGCTTCAGACGGTGACGGCGCATGGCTTCGGAGAACTTGCTCACCAGCGACGGCGGGAAAGCGGTTTCCATGTCGCGGGTCAGGTAGTCGTCGTCCGGCACCAAGGAATTGAGCAGCGCTTCCTTGAGGTCGATCTTGCTGTACGAGATCAGTACCGACAGCTCGGCGCGGGTCAGGCCATGGCCCTCTGCAACGCGCTCGTTGATCGCTTCTTCGTTCGGCAGGAACTCGATGGCGCGATCCAGCTTGCCGCGGCCTTCCAGATCATTCATCAGACGCTTGTATTCAGCGATGCGCGGCAAGGCACGACGCGCAGCCAGGGACAAAGCCTGAGTCTGCTTGTAGTTGTTGCCCAGCACCAGGCTGCCGACTTCGTCGGTCATGCTCGCCAGCAACTCGTTACGTTGCTTGTCGGTCATGTCGCCCGCTTGAACCACTTCGTTCAGCAGGATCTTGATGTTGACTTCGTGGTCGGAGCAGTCGACGCCACCGGCGTTGTCGATGAAGTCGGTGTTGGAACCGCCGCCATTGAGACCGAATTCGACACGACCCAGTTGGGTCATCCCGAGGTTACCGCCCTCGCCCACGACTTTGCAGCGCAGTTCGTTGCCGTTCACGCGCAGTGCATCGTTGGCCTTGTCGCCGACATCGGCGTGGCTTTCGCTGCTGGCCTTGACGTAGGTGCCGATACCGCCGTTCCACAACAGGTCTACCGGTGCCTTGAGCAAGGCATTGAGCAGTTCGGTCGGGGTCAGCTTGTCGGCCTGAATGTCGAAGCGCTCTTTCATCTGCGGGGAAATCGCGATGCTTTTCGCGCTACGGGAGAAGATCCCGCCGCCTTCGGACATGATGCTGGTGTCGTAATCCGACCAGGCCGAACGCGGCAGGTCGAACAGGCGCTGACGCTCGGCGAAACTGTTCGCCGGCTCCGGGTTCGGGTCGATGAAGATGTGCAGGTGGTTGAACGCGGCCACCAGTTGCAGGGTTTCGGACATCAACAGGCCGTTACCGAATACGTCGCCGGCCATGTCGCCGACACCGACCACGGTGATGCTGTCTTTCTGGACATTGATGCCGCGTTCGCGGAAGTGACGCTGAACGCCAACCCACGCGCCCTTGGCGGTGATGCCCATTTTCTTGTGGTCGTAACCGGCGGAACCACCGGAAGCGAACGCGTCACCCAGCCAGAAACCGTAGTCGATGGCGATGCCGTTGGCGATGTCGGAGAAGGTCGCAGTGCCCTTGTCCGCAGCGACCACCAGGTACGGGTCATCGTCGTCATGACGCACGACGTTGGCCGGCGGAACCAGCGCGCCGTCTTTCAGGTTGTCGGTGATGTCCAACAGGCCCGAAATGAAGATGCGGTAGCAGGCGATGCCTTCGGCCGCGATCTCGTCACGGTTGCCGCCCAGTGGCAGGCGACGCGGCAGGAAGCCGCCCTTCGCGCCCACAGGCACGATGACCGAGTTCTTCACTTGCTGGGCTTTTACCAGGCCCAGGACTTCGGTGCGGTAGTCTTCTTCACGGTCGGACCAGCGCAGACCGCCACGAGCGACGTTGCCGAAACGCAGGTGCACGCCTTCGACGCGAGGCGAGTAAACGAAGATTTCGAACTTCGGTACCGGCTTCGGCAGCTCTGGAATCTGGTGCGGGTTGAACTTGAAGCTGAAGTACGACTTGTTCTTGCCGTTGGCATCAGTCTGATAGAAGTTGGTGCGCAGGGTGGCCTTGATCAGGTCCAGGTAGCGACGCAGGATGCGGTCTTCGTTCAGCACCTGGACTTCGTCCAGCGCGGCGATGATCGCGTGTTCCAGGCGTTGCTGCTTGTCTTCCAGATCGTCGCCGGACAGCTTGCGCGCCAGGTAGAAACGGGTCTTGAACAACCGGGTCAACTCGCGAGCGATGTCGGTGTGGTTGTTCAGGGTGCTGGCGATGTAGCCCAGGTCGAAGCCCAGACGGATCTGCTTCATATAGCGAGCGTAAGCACGCAGCAGCGCCACGTCGCGCCACGGCAGGCCAGCGGTCAGCACCAGGCGGTTGAACGCATCGTTCTCGGCATCGCCACGCACGATGTGGACGAAGGCGTCCTGCAGCGTGTCGTTGAGTTGCTGGATGTCGAGTTCCAGGCCTTCGGCAGCGGTGAACGCGAAATCGTGAATCCAGAACTCGCGGCCATTGGTGTGGCGCAGGCGATACGGGAATTCACCCAGCACGCGCAGACCGAGGTTTTCCAGGATCGGCAACACGTCGGACAGCGCCAGCGGCGTATCGGCGTGATACAGCTTGCAGTGCAGCATGCGCTGGCCGGACACCTGACCCAGCGGCTGATAGAAGCTCATCACCAGTGGGTTTTTTTCGTTCAGGCTCAGCAGGTGCTGCATGTCGACCACAGCCGAGTGCGCGGCAAAACGCTCGCGGTAACCGGCCGGGAAGCCTTTCGGGAAGTCGGCCAGCACGTTGGTGCCATGGGCTTCGCCGAAGCTTTCAACCACCAGGCTGGCGTAGTCGTCCTGCCAGCTGCGGCAGGCTTGCACCACTTCTTTTTCCAGCAGAACCGGGTCGATGTCGAGGCGGTTCTTGGGGTCGACGCGCAGGATCAGTTGCACGCGGGCCAGCACGGATTCGGAGAAGAACGTCCAGAATTCGCAATCCGAGGCTTTCAGGCGATCCATCAGCACTTGCTGGATCTTCTGGCGCACTTCGGTGGAGTAGATGTCGCGTGGCACGTAGGCCAGGCAGTAGCAGAAACGGCCGTACGGGTCTTTGCGCAGGAACACGCGAATCTTGTTGCGCTCCTGGATCTGCACGATCGACATCACGGTGCTGAACAGTTCGTCGACCGGGGTCTGGAACAGGTCATCGCGCGGCAGCACTTCAACCACCTGCGCCAGTTCCTTGCCCAGGTGAGCCTTGGCCTGGAAGCCGGAACGGCGTTCGATTTCTTCGACCTTGCGGCGGATGTACGGGATGACCCGCACGCTCTCGCCATACACCGACGAGGTGTACAGGCCCATGAAACGGCATTCCTTGATCACGTTGCCGGCGGCATCGATTTCACGGATCGACACGTAATCCGGGTAAGCCGGACGGTGTACACGGCTTGGGTGCGCAGCCTTGGCGAACGACAGCAGGGTCGGTTCGCGCAGGTAGTTCACGGCGTAGTCTTCGATGCGCAGGTCATCGTAGGTCAGGCCGGTACGCAGCAGTTTGGTCAGGCCGAGGAAGGAATCCTGGTCGTAGACGATGTGGCCGCCGTCGGCTTCATCGCGTACCACGAACTCTTCGTAGCCGAGGAACGTGAAGTGGTTGCCCACCAGCCATTCCAGGAAGCTTTTGATTTCGCCTTTTTCTTCAGGGTCGACCGCGTACTGGCTGTTGTCCAGGCCGGTGAGGATTTCCTGGACCTTGGCTTTCATCGGTTCGAAATCGGCGACGGCAACGCGGACTTCACCGAGCACCTGCTCCAGCTCTTTGCTCAGCACATTGAGCTCGGCGGTGTTGGCGCAACGGTCGATTTCCAGGTACATCAGCGATTCTTGAAGAATGCCTTCGCCCTGGGTGCCTTTCGGCAGGATTTCCAGCAACTCGCCCTTGCTGCCGCGACGCACGCTCAGCACAGTGGTTTGCAGGGTATGAATGCTGTAGCCGCGACGGTTCAGCTCGGTACGCACCGAGTCCACCAGGAATGGCAGGTCGTGGTGCAGCACTTCGACCGCGGTGTGGGTCGACTGCCAGCCGTGGCGTTCGTAATCAGGGTTGTAGACGCGAACCTGCGGTTGCGCGTGATCGAAGCGCTCAAGCAGGCGCCACGCAGAAAGGGTGCAGCCGGCGAGGTCGGACAACCGACGCTGGGTCAGCTCGTCCAGGGAAATGATGCCGAAGAATTGTTCAGCGAACAGCGCCACTTGTGGCAGTGCCTGTTCACTGATGTGCTGTGCCAGTGCCGCTTGCAGTTGGTGCTGGAAGTCGGCTTTGCTGGCTGCGGTGAAGAACGCCATCTGTGGTACTCCGCTTGGGCTTGTTATTGATGGAAGCGTCGCGTGCAAAACCCCTTTCGGGGCGATCCGTCACCCTGTTCCTGATTCTCGGGCAGAGGAAACAGGGGACAGGTGGGTGAAGCTGGACGAGACACTCAGGTCACATTCACCTTCCATGAATGGGCATCTGCAAAAACGACTGGGCTGCGTACAGCGCAATGTCTTTACAGGTGCTCATCCGTTGCGCAGCTTAACGAGTGCGGCGAGGCCCGTGCTTGCGGTGCTGCGACATATTCGGTCATCGGTACGCAACTGGCGGCACACGCTTCGAACAACACTAGCAGTCGTGGGCAAAAACGGGCGTTTTATCCCCGGTTTTCCGGCACCGGCGTACCAGAAATGACCAGTAACACTCCAAGTGTCCACGCCCCTCCTCTGACACTCAGCCGAGCAGAAATTCCGTCGGGCTGGCAGAATTGCGTTTTGTGCGTCTTCACCACGCTCGTCGAGCCAGGAATTTCCCATGCAAATGACCACCGCCCACTTGATTGTGAACCCTTGCGATGACGAGGAAGACAACATGGCCATGCTCTGCTGCCACAGCGACGCGGGCGACATGTTCCTGATGACCCGCTATCCGGACGAGGACGAACTGGAAATTACCCTCGATGGCGAGCCTTCGACCCTGGACGGTGTGAAAGTCACCCTCAGCCCGACCCGCCTGCTGATCGAAATCGCCGCGGCGGATGCGGATGCTTTGAATGGGGATGATTCTCTGGAAATCATTCACAACACGGATGCGGGGGATTTGGCTGAGGTTGAGCAAACGCTGAAAAATATTCTCGAGGGGACTGGGACTTATATAAGCCAGCTCTGAATATCAGTGCCCCGACAGACGCCTTCGCGAGCAAGTCGAATCGTCGCACCGCCGCTCCCACATTCGACCGCATTCTCATGACAGAACTCGGTTGAATGTGGGAGCGGGCTTGCTCGCGAAGGGGCCCGAAAGAACGGCACTACTTTCCAACCGAGACAAATTTCAGACAATTCCACCCACCATTTCCCGCACTTTGCACAAAATGCCGTTAGTCGCCGCCCCCCGCGATGGATTAAAGTAACGCCCCCAGCCCAAGCGTTATTCGAACGACTTCGGCCACCTTCTCCAGGAACAGTCATCGATGGAACATCGTGAAGCGCTGCTCGCGCTGCGAACCTTTCTTTCAACGCAGATTCTCGGCCAGGAAAAACTCATCGAGCGCTTGCTCATCGCTTTGCTTGCCGACGGCCACATGCTGGTCGAGGGCGCCCCTGGCCTGGCCAAGACCAAGGCCATCAAAGAGCTTGCCGAAGGCATCGAAGCACAGTTCCACCGTATCCAGTTCACCCCCGACCTGTTGCCGGCCGACATTACCGGCACGGAAATCTATCGTCCGGAAACCGGCAGCTTTGTCTTCCAGCAAGGCCCGATCTTCCACAACCTGGTCCTGGCGGACGAAATCAACCGCGCCCCGGCCAAGGTTCAGTCGGCGCTGCTTGAAGCCATGGCCGAGCGCCAAGTCAGCGTCGGGCGCAGCACCTATGAGCTGTCACCGCTGTTTCTGGTGATGGCCACGCAAAACCCGATCGAGCAGGAAGGCACCTACCCGCTGCCCGAAGCCCAGCTCGACCGTTTCCTGATGCACGTCAAAATCGGTTTCCCGGACGCCGCGGTGGAACGCAAGATCCTCCAGCAAGCCCGTGGCGAAGCCCTGAACGGCGAAACCAAGCCGGAACGCCGGGTCAGCCAGCAGGCGATCTTTGCCGCTCGCAAGGAAATCCTCGGTTTGTACATGGCCGACGCCGTGGAGGAATACCTGGTGCAACTGGTCATGGCCACGCGTAACCCGGGCAAGTTCGACCCGGAAATGGCCGACTGGATTGCCTACGGCGCCAGCCCTCGCGGCTCTATCGCGCTGGACCGTTGCGCCCGGGCCCACGCCTGGCTGGCCGGCCGCGACTTCGTCAGCCCGGAAGACATTCAGGCCGTGCTGTTTGACGTGCTGCGCCATCGCATCATTCTGTCCTTTGAAGCCGAAGCGGCTGGCATCGACCAGGACCGGGTGGTCCAGCGAATTCTCGACGTCGTAGCCGTCGCTTGACCCCGATGAACACCCTGCTGCCGCCCGAGCCGGGCATCCGTGTCAGCCTCGCCGAGCTGATCGACATGCGCCATCGCGTGCGTGAAGTGCAGTTGTTTTCCACGCCGAGCCAGCGCAGCCCGCTGATCGGCCTGCATCACTCAAAATTTCGCGGGCGCGGGGTGGATTTCGACCAGGTGCGGGTCTATCAGGCCGGCGACGATGTGCGCACCATCGACTGGCGCGTGACCGCGCGCACCCAGGAACCCCACACCAAACTGTTCCATGAAGAACGCGAGCGGCCGATTTTCATCATGGTCGAGCAAAGTTGCCGGTTGTTTTTCGGCTCGGGCCTGATGTTCAAATCGGTGCTCGCCGCCCAGGCCGCCAGCCTGATCGGCTGGGCCGCACTGGGTCATAACGACCGGGTGGGCGGGTTGGTGTTCGGTGACAACGAGCATTACGAAATCAAGCCGCGACGCAGCAAACAGAGCCTGCTGCAATTGCTCAACCGGCTGGTGCGGGTCAATCAATCGCTGCACACCGAAACCGAGCAGAACCGCGATTCCCTCAACATGGCCCTGCGTCGGGCGCGGGAAGTGTTGCGCCCCGGCAGCCTGGTGATCGTGATCTGCGACGAGCGCGCCTTGACCGAAGGTTCGGAACAACAGCTGAGCCTGCTGTCGCGCCATTGCGACCTGTTGCTGCTGCCCCTCTCCGATCCGCTGGATCACGCCCTGCCCGCCGCCGGTTTGCTGCGCTTCGCCGAACGCGGTGCGCAACTGGAACTCGACACCCTGAATTTCGACCTGCGCCAGACCTATCGCGCCCAGGCTGAAGCGCGCATTGCCCGCTGGGAATTGCTCGCCCAGAAGCTGCGCGTGTTGCTGATGCCGTTGAGCACCCAGAGTGAGATGGTCGAGCAACTGCGCGAGTTTCTGAACCCACAGAAACCGGGGAAAGGTCGATGAGCAGCCTCGATCAACTGCAGCCGCTGATTACCCCGCCGCCCATCGAATTTTGGCCCCCCGCGCCGGGCTGGTGGCTGCTCCTTTTGTTGCTGCCGCTGATCGGCTTTGGCCTGTGGCGGATGCGCCACTTGGTGGTGCGCAAACGTCCCATCGTTCGCGCCGAACAACCGCTGGACCCGGTGCGTCTCGCTGCGCTGGCCGAACTGGCGCAAATGCCCAAACCCTACGACGGCGCACCGGCGGGCGCGTGGTTGCAACAGCTCAATGGCTTGCTCAAGCGCCTGTGCCGCAACCACTACCCCTACAGCCAGAGCCACACCCTCAACGGGCGCAAATGGCTGGCGTTTCTCGACAACCGCTGCCCGGCGGCCGGCCTGACGCGCTGGATGGTGCTGGTGGAAGGCGCCTACAAACCCGAATGCAAACTCGACGACAAGGCCATCGCCGGCCTGACCCAGGCCGTCGACACCTGGATTCGCAAACATGTTTGAGTTCGCCTGGCCGTGGATCTTTGCCTTGCTGCCCTTGCCGTGGCTGATGCGCGTCTTGCTGCCAGTGGCCGACAGCGGCGAGCCGGCCCTCAAAGTCAGCTTCCTCAATGACCTCGAAGGCCTGGCCCGCCGCCGCGCCCGGGCGAACCTGCCGGCGTGGCGGCAGCAGGCACCGTTCATGCTGCTGTGGTTGTTGCTGCTGATCGCCGCCGCGCGCCCGCAATGGCTCGGTGAACCGCTGCCGATCGCCGCCAGTGGCCGCGACTTGCTGGTGGCGGTGGATGTGTCCGGCTCGATGGATTTCCCCGACATGCAGTGGCAGGACGAGGACGTCAGCCGCTTGAGCCTGGTGCAGCATTTGCTCGGTGATTTCCTCGAAAGCCGCGATGGCGACCGGGTCGGCCTGATCCTGTTCGGCAGCCAGGCCTATCTGCAAGCGCCGTTGACCTTCGACCGGCATACCGTGCGCGTGTGGCTCGACGAAGCTCGGATCGGCATCGCCGGCAAGAACACCGCCATCGGCGATGCCATCGGCCTGGCCCTTAAACGCCTGCGTATGCGTCCGGCCCAGAGCCGCGTGTTGATCCTGGTGACTGACGGTGCCAACAACGGCGGCGAAATCGACCCGTTGACCGCCGCGCGACTGGCGGCCAGCGAAGGGGTCAAAATCTACCCCATCGGCATTGGCGCCAACCCGGAAGAAAGCGGCACGCTGGGCTTTTTGGGCGTAAACCCGAGCCTGGACCTCGACGAGCCGGCCCTGAAAGCCATCGCCGAGGCCACGGGCGGTCAGTACTTCCGCGCCCATGACGGCAACGAACTGCAGATCATCAAGGACACCCTCGACAAACTCGAACCCGTGACGCAACAACCGACCCAGGCCCGCCCGGCGCAGGCGTTGTACCACTGGCCGCTGGCGATGGCCCTGCTGCTGAGCATGCTGTTGGTGGTGCGCGAACGCTGGCCGGATAACCTGTTGCAACGCCTGTTTACCAAGGATCTGTTCTTGCAATCGCCCCTGCCTGACTGGCGCCAGCGCCTCAAACGCCTGCGCGTGCGGAGACGCCGATGAGCGCGCTCTGGCCTTTCTGGTTCCGTCCTTGGTGGCTATTGCTGTTGCCGGTGCTCGGCTGGTTGCTGTGGCAACTCTGGCACCGGCAAAAACGCGCCGGGCGCTGGCAGATGATTCTGCCGCCGGCCTTTCACGCCGCACTGCTCAGTGGCGGCAACGGCCGCGACAGCAAACTGCCGTGGGTCGTGCTTGGCCTGGCCTGGGTGTTGACCGTGCTGGCGCTGCTCGGCCCGAGTTGGCAACGGGTCGAACAAAACAGTCAGAAACCCGCCGACCCGCTGGTGGTGGTGCTTGAACTGACCCCGGAAATGCTCGCCACCGACGTGGTGCCGAACCGGCTGGAGCAGGCGCGCCGCAAGCTGCTCGACCTGCTTGAGGTGCGCAGCGACGCTCAGACCGCCATCGTCGTCTACGCCGGCAGCGCCCACACCTTGGTGCCGCTGTCGGATGACCTGTCGACCAGCCGCAACCTGCTCGATGCGCTGAAACCGTCACTGATGCCCGAGGCCGGCCATCGCGCCGATCTCGCGGTGAACAAGGCCCTGGCCTTGCTGAGTCAGGGAGCTTTGGGCGATGGCCGGATCCTGCTGATCGGTTCGACCCTGACCGAACTGGAACGCGAAGGCATCCATAACGCACTGGACGGCCACTCAACCGAATTCTTGATGCTGGGCATCGGCACCGCCGAGGGCGCGCCGGTGGCTCAGGAGGACGGTAGCTTCCTCAAGGACAACGAGGGCGCGATTCTGGTGCCGCGCCTGGACAACTCGAGCCTCAAAGCTTTTGCCCATGACCTCGGCGGACGCTATCGCCAGGCGCAACTGGACGAGGCGGACTTACGTGCGCTGGGCCTGCTGGATGGCCCGCGCGCATTGCGCAATGACGGGCAAATGTTGCGCCTCGACACCTGGGCCGACCAAGGTTACTGGCTGTTGCTGCCGCTGTTGTTGCTGGCGGCCTGTGCCGGGCGGCGTGGCTGGTTGTTCTGCCTGCCGTTGCTGTTGGCGATGCCGCAACCGAGTTATGCCTTCGACTTCGAAGACTTGTGGTTGCGCCCCGACCAACGGGGCCTGCATTTGCTCAGGCAAGACCACCCGGCCAGGGCTGCGCAGTATTTCCAGGACCCGCAATGGCAAGGCGTGGCGCTGTACGAGGCCGGCGACTACAGTGGCGCCGCCCAGCGGTTTGCCCAGGGCAGTGACGCCCACGCCCACTACAATCGAGGCAATGCCCTGGCCAAAAGCGGTGAGCTGGAAGCCGCGCTGGATGCGTACGAACAGGCGCTGGAACTGCAACCGGATTTGCGCCCGGCCCTGACCAACAAGGCGCTGGTGGAGAGTCTGCTCAAACAGAAAAACACCCCGCCGCCGGTTGAGCCCGAGACCTCCGACGACAACAAGGCACCGTCCACCGATCAAGAATCGCAGCCCGGCGCGGCCACGCAACCGACGAGCGAAGGTGAACCGCAAACCGACGTCCAACAAACCACACCAGACGCCGAACAACCGGCCACCTCGCCGCCGAAACCGGGCGCCAATGAAGTGCCGGGCAGCGAGTTGGGTGACGAGCAAAGCACCCGGCCGCCGCCGCGCCCGACCAGCGACACGATCGAAGGCGAACAACTTCAGGCGCTGGAGCAATGGTTGCGCAAGATCCCGGATGATCCGGGTGAATTGCTCCGGCGCAAATTCTGGTACGAACAGCAACAACATCAGGATCAGGGAAAAACTCGATGACCCGCTTCACCCTCTTCATGCTTGCCCTGCTGTGCTGTGCCGTTCAGGCCCAGGCAGAGGGGCTGGTTGCCAGCGTTGATCGCAGTCGCCTGAACTCCGGCGAGACGGTCGAGCTGACCCTTGAATCCAGCGACGTTACCCAGTTCGGCAAGCCGGACCTGAACCCGCTGGAGCCGCTGTTCGAAGTGCGCGGCACTCGACAGGTCAACCAGTTGAACACCCTCAGTGGCGACAACCGCGCGACCACGCGCTGGATCATTACCCTGCTGCCCAAGGAGAACGGCAGTGTGACCATTCCGCCGTTGCAACTGGGCGAGGCGCAGAGCCAGTCGATCACGTTGCAAGTGGTGGAGAGTGAAACCCAGGACACCGCGACCAAGCTGGCCCCGGTGTTCATCGACGCCAGCCTCGACCAGAGCAGCGTGTACGTGCAGGCCCAGGCGATCCTGACCCTGCGCATCTACCATTCGGTGTCGCTGTACGACGACAGCAGCCTGACCCCGTTGCAGGTTCCCGATGCGCGCATCGAACAACTGGGCGAGTCGCGCACCTACGAAAAAGTCATCAACGGCCTGCGCCATGGCGTGATCGAAATGCGCTACGCGATTTACCCGCAACACAGCGGCGAATTGGCGATTCCGGCGCAGATCTTCAGCGCCACGCTGGTCGACACCCAACCCGTGCAGGACGCCGCCGCCCAGGTGCCGAAATCCGGCAAGCTGATGCGCGTCAGCTCCACGCAAATGTTGCTGACGGTCAAGGCGAAACCCATCACTTACCCTGCCGATCTGCCTTGGTTGCCGGCCCGCAGCGTGACCCTGAGCGAAAGCTGGAACCCGGAACCGGACCACACCCAGGTCGGCGACTCGCTGACCCGCAGCCTGATCCTCAAGGTTGAGGGCCTGGCCAGTTCGCAACTGCCGCCGCTGCCGGCCACTGACGTCAACGGCTTGCGGCGCTATCCGGATCAGCCGGTGCTGGGCAACCAGAACAGCGAACGTGGCCTGATCGGCAGTCGTGAAGACCGTGAAGCCCTGGTGCCTGCGCGCAGCGGTGCAATCGAATTGCCGGCGGTGGACGTGGTCTGGTGGAACACCTTCGAAGATCATCTGGAACGCAGCAGCCTGCCGGCGCGTACCCTGCAAGTCGCGAACAATCCGAGCATGCAGGTCGATACGCCGGCCGGGATGCCTCAGGTCGATTCCGCCGCTGACAGCGAAACCCTGTGGCGCTGGAAACTCAGCACGCTGATCCTGGCCTGCACCACCCTGCTCGGCTTCGGCCTCTGGTGGCGCGCGCGCTGGCAACCGGCGATCCTGCGTGCGACGCAGACCGGCCCGAGCCCGCGCACCGTCCTCGACGACCTCAAGCGCGCCTGCCTGGCGAACGACTCACACGCCACCCGCCAGGCGCTCGACGCCTGGGCGCGGCAACAACCGGAAACCCTGGCTGACATGGCCGCCCGTTTCGTGCCTTTGTCCGATGCGCTGGACGGCTTGAACGGCGCGCTCTACAGCGAAACCGGCCAGCACTGGCAAGGCGAAGAACTGTGGCGCGCGATCAAGGCAATCCCGATTGCCGAACGGGTTCAGGACCCGGTCGGCGACAGCGGGCTCCCTCCTCTATACCCCAAGTAATCGAGCTTTTGTGGCGAGGGGGCTTGCCCCCGTTGGGTCGCGAAGCGGCCCCAGCAATTCCACAGACATACCGCATCGCCTGGTTTTACGACTGCTGCGCAGCCGAACGGGGGCAAGCCCCCTCGCCACAGGCAAGCCCCCTCGCCACAGGTCAGCAGGTCAGCAGGTCAGCAGGTCAGTAGGTACGCGGTTTGATCACATCCATCGCGCGCCACGCTTTTTTTGCCAGTAAACTCCCTCCCCTTTAGCCGCCCTCATTTCCCGCGCGGCCATCACCTTATTTGCAACGGAGTCCGCCTTGCGTCTGTTCCACACCTCCGACTGGCACCTTGGGCAGAACCTGCACGGCCAGGAACGCGATTTCGAGCACGCCTGTTTTCTCGAGTGGCTGTTGCGCCAACTGAAGCTGGACCAGCCTGATGTGCTGCTGATCGCCGGCGATATCTTCGACACCGTCAACCCGCCGGTCAAAGCCCAGGAACGCCTCTACGACTTCATCGTCAGCGCCCACGAGCAGCAGCCATTGCTGACCATCGTGATGATCGCCGGCAACCACGATTCCGGCTCACGGATCGAACTGCCCGCGCCATTGATGCGCCGCTTGCGCACCCATGCCCTCGGCCGCGTGCTGTGGCTGGATGACGGGCAACTGGATGCCGAACGCCTGTTGCTGCCGTTACCGGATGCCAGCGGCAAAATTGCCGCCTGGTGCCTGGCGCTGCCGTTCCTGCGCCCGGCCGAAGTCACCGGCGCGCAGTTGGGTGATAACTATTTGCGCGGGATTGGCCAGGTTCACGAATGGCTGATCGAGGCGGCCAACGCCAAGCGCGCGTCCGGCCAAGCGCTGATCGCCATCAGCCACGCGCACATGGCCGGCGGTTCGGTGTCTGAAGATTCCGAGCGCAGCCTGATCATCGGCAACGCCGAAGCCTTGCCCGCCAGCCTGTTCGGACCCAGCATCAGTTACGTCGCCCTCGGTCACTTGCACAAGCCGCAAAAGGTTAACGGTGAAGAGCGCATCCGCTACAGCGGCTCGCCGATTCCATTATCGTTCTCCGAGATCGGTTATCAGCATCAGATTCTCGACGTCACCCTCGACGGCGAAACCCTGGTCAGCGTCGAGCCCAAGCTGATTCCACGAGCAGTGAACCTGCAACGCATCGGCCCGGCGCCGCTGGCAGAGATCCTCCTGCAACTGGCGGACCTGCCCAACATCGATTTGCTGGCCGACATCCAGCGCCAACCGTGGCTGGAAGTCCGCGTTCGCCTCGACGAGCCACAACCCGACCTGCGTCATCAGGTAGAAACCGCCCTGCAGGGCAAAGCCGTGCGCCTGGTACGTATCGCTGCCGAATACGCCGGCAACGGCAGCCGTGACAGCGTCGACGACGGCACCACGCTGGTCGAACTGGACCAGCTCACACCTCAGGAGTTGTTCAGTCGCGCCTGGCAGGACAGCTACGGCAGTGAAGTCGATGAGCAAACGCTGAAGGACTTTGCCGAGTTGCTGCAGGACGTACAGATGGAGAGCGAACAACCATGAAAATTCTCGCGATCCGCCTGAAGAACCTCGCCTCCCTGGCCGGCCCCTTTGAGATCGACTTCACCGCTGAACCCTTGGCCAGCGCCGGTTTGTTCGCGATCACCGGCCCGACCGGTGCCGGTAAAAGTACCTTGCTCGATGCCTTGTGCCTGGCGCTGTTTGGCGCCGTGCCGCGCCTGAGCAATGCGCAAGTCTCCGCGAAAGCGCCGGACGCCGATGGCGAAATCAGCACCGGCGACCCGCGCACGTTGCTGCGTCGCGGCACCGGTGAAGGCTATGCCGAAGTGGATTTCGTCGGCATCGACGGCCGTCGTTACCGCGCGCGCTGGGAAGCCAATCGCGCCCGGGAAAAGGCCGGCGGCAAGTTGCAAGCCAGTCGCCAGAGCTTGCGCGACATCGATCAGGATCAACTGCTGGCGAGCCAGAAAGTCGAATTCAAAACCCAGCTCGAATCCGTATTGGGCCTGAACTTCGAACAGTTCACCCGCGCCGTGTTGCTCGCCCAGAGCGAGTTCAGTGCTTTCCTCAAGGCCAACGACAACGAACGCAGCGAACTGCTGGAAAAGCTCACCGACACTGCGCTGTACACCCAACTCGGTCGCCGCGCGTTCGACAAGACCAAAGAGGCGCGTGAAGCGCACAAACTGTTTCAGGACCAGGCCACCGGCGTGACCCCGCTGGCGCCCGAAGCCCGCGCCGAACTGGATGAGCGCTTCAGTGAAGCGCAGCAACAATTGAAGACGCAGCAGGCACAGCTTAAGCAGCTTGAGCTGCAACATACCTGGCTCAAAGATCTGCGCCAGTTGCAGGACGAACAACTGAGCGCCACGGAGCAACTGACCGGTGCGCAACAGCACTGGGAAAGTCAGGTCGGCGAACGCCTGAAACTGACGCGCCTGGAGCAGTTAGCCCCGCAACGGCACCAGTTCGCGCGCAAAACCGAACTCACCGCCCAGCTCACACCGCTGACCGCGCAGATTCAGCTGCACACACAACAGCAACAGGAACTCACCGAGCGCCAGACGCAACTCGAACAGAGCCTGAGCAGCACCCACTCCGCGCTGACCGAGGCACAACAGCAGCACACCCATAGTGCGCCGTTGCTGCGCCAGGCCTTTGAAGCGCAAAGCACCCTCGCCCGCCTGGTCAAGGACACGAGCCTCAGCGCCGATCTCAAGCAGCAAGCCGAACTGGCCTGCACTCAGGGTCAGAACACGATTCAAGGTTTGCTGGACCAGCAGAAACTCGTCGCCGAACGCCTGCAACGCATCGCCGGCGAGCTTGAACAAAGCGCTGCTCTTGCGCCACTCAGCGAGGCGTGGAATGCCTATCGCGATCGCCTGCAGCAGCTGATGTTGATCGGCAATCGCTTGAACAAGGGCCAGGCCGAAATGGCCGCCCTGGAGCTCAGCGCCACGCGCGCAGCGCAAGCATTCGCCGCGCAAAAGCAGCAACTGGAAGTGCTCTACAAAGAGGCCGGCGCCGAGCCCGAAGCCGTGGCTGAACAGATCCAGCTGCTCGGCAATCTGTTGCAGGACAACCGCAAGCAACTCCGAGCCTTCGAAGAGCTGACACGACTGTGGACCCAGCAGCGAGAGCTGGACACCCGCGGCGCGGAGCTTCAACAACGGCAGTTGAGCGCCCAGCAAGAACGGGATCGGCTGACCCAGGACGGGGTAAAGACCAAGAACGAGCTGACCGTCGCCGAACAGACCCTGACCGTCACCCGCGAACTGCTGGAGCGTCAGCGTCTGGCCCGCAGCGCCAGCGTCGAAGAGTTGCGTGAGCAGTTGCAGGACGATCAACCGTGTCCGGTTTGCGGCAGCCCCGACCATCCTTATCATCAGCCGGAAGCGTTGCTGCAAAGCCTCGGCCGCCATGATGAAAGCGAGCAGGCCAACGCGCAGAAAGCCGTCGACCAGTTGAAGGAAAAACTCACTGACTTGCGCGGCGAAGTCGGTGGCTTGATCGCTCAGCAGAAAGAGCTGCTACAGCAGCAAGAGCAGCTCGCCACTCAGCAACAAGCCCTGACGCCAAGCCTCGATGCGCATCCGTTGTCGACGCAATTGCTGGCTCAGGACACGAACAAACGCGATGCCTGGCTGGCGCAGCAAAACACTCAGTTGAACCAGAGCATCACCCAGGACGAACAACGACAAACCGCTCTGCTCACCTTGCAACAGGACGCCGCGCGCCTCCAGCATCAACTGCGCAGCGCCGAAACGGCGAGCCAGCAAGCGGCGCAGCACTTGAGCACTCAGCAACGCGAGTTGAGCAGCGATCGCCAGCGTCTGGATGAAGAACTGACCGCGTTCAGCACCCTGCTCCCGGGCGAGACGCTGGAGGCATTGCGCAACGAACCCGCCGCGACGTTCATGCAACTCGACCGCCAGATTGCCCAGCGTCTGGAGCAACTCGACCAGCAACGCGACGAACTCGGCGAACAGCTGCAACGCCAGCAGACGTTGGAGAAAGAACAGGACCGCCAGCAGACACGCCTTCAGCAACTGGAAGTCGCCAAGCAGCAGTTCGATACCCTCGCCGAGCAACAGCAAGCCTGTCAGCAAACCCTGACGCAATTGTTGGGCGAGCACGCCAGTGCCGAGCAATGGCAGCAGCAACTCGATCACGCCGTTGAACAGGCACGCACCGCAGAGTCGACCGCCAATCAGGAGCTGCAAACCGTGCGCACGCGCCTGGTGCAACTCGCCGCCGAACTCAAGGCATTGCACGAGCGCTCGTTGGCACTGGAAGCCGAAGACCGCGAGTTGAGCAGCAAGATCGCCGATTGGCGCGCGCAGCATCCGGAGCTGGATGACCGTGGTCTGGAAGTGCTGCTGAGCGTCGACGACCAACAGGTCAGCGAACTGCGCCAGCAATTGCAGCGAAGCGAAAAAGCCATCGAACAGGCCAAGGTCCTGTTGCAGGAGCGCGACAAGCGCCTGCTCAATCATCAAGCGCAGCACAATGGCAACCTCGATGCCGAACAATTGGCCAGCGCGCTCGCCGAACTGCAAAACCTGTTTGCCGCCAGCGAACACCGCTGCGCCGAACTGCGCGCCGAACAGGCCGAGGATCAGCGTCGGCAAAACGCCAATCAGGCGTTGGCGCAGCAGATTGCCGATGCCTACACCGAGTATCAGCGCTGGGCGCGTTTGAGTGCCCTGATCGGCTCGGCCACCGGCGATACCTTCCGCAAGATCGCCCAGGCCTACAACCTCGACCTGCTGGTGCATCACGCCAACGTGCAGTTGCGCCAACTAGTGCGCCGTTATCGGTTGAAACGCGGCGGCAGCATGCTCGGGTTGTTGGTGATGGACACCGAGATGGGCGATGAGCTGCGCTCGGTGCACTCGTTGTCGGGTGGCGAGACGTTCCTGGTGTCGCTGGCGTTGGCCCTGGGCCTGGCGTCGATGGCCTCGAGCACGTTGAAAATCGAATCGCTGTTCATCGACGAAGGCTTCGGCAGCCTCGATCCGGAATCCCTGCAACTGGCCATGGACGCGCTCGATGGCTTGCAGGCTCAGGGCCGTAAAGTCGCGGTGATTTCCCATGTGCAGGAAATGCATGAGCGGATTCCGGTGCAAATTCAGGTTCATCGCCAGGGCAACGGCCTGAGTACGCTGGAGGTGAAATGAATACGCTGTATTCGTTCCGCCGCTGCCCGTACGCCATGCGTGCGCGCATGGCCCTGCGCTATTCAGGGGTCGTGGTGAATATTGTCGAGGTCAGCCTCAAGGCCAAACCCGCCGAGATGCTCGCGCTGTCGAGCAAAGGCACGGTGCCGGTGTTGAGCGCTGATGGCCGGGTCATTGATGAAAGCCTGGCGATCATGCGCTGGGCTTTGGCGCAAAATGATCCGCAGGATTGGTTGCTCAAGGATGATCCCGCCGGACAGGCGCAAATCGCCGCCCTGATAGAAGCGAATGATCAGGTGTTCAAGGTGCACTTGAATCACTACAAGTACGCCGAACGTTATCCCGAGCGGCCGATGGAAGTTTATCGGGCGCATGGTGAGGTGTTTTTGCGTCAGCTTGATGAGTTGCTACAGGGGCGCGATTACTTGCTGGCCGAACATCCAAGTCTGGCGGATGTAGCGTTGATGCCGTTCGTAAGGCAGTTCGCCCATGTCGATCGCGAGTGGTTTGCGCAGACGCCTCATGTGCGGTTGCAGGACTGGTTGCAGCGGTTTCTGGAGTCAGACTTGTTTACCGGCGTGATGAAAAAATAAGAGCCCCCGTAACCTGTGGCTCAGGCAAACACTTCACACATCTGCAACACCGAGCAATCCACCTGGAATGGCCCGAAGAAATCGACCTGGCGCTTGATCGGTGGATTGCCCGCCAACAGCCCCATCGCCTTCTGCGTTTCAATGTTGCGTGCAAGATTGTGATTGGCTTCTATCGACCGGGCCACGGAGCCCGCCGAGCCCTGCCCAATACCCAGCAACGAAGTGCCGTTGGTGAAGAATGCCAGAAAGGCGATCACCCAGAGTTTGCGCCCTTTCATGCCCCGACCACTCCCGCCAGTTCTGCGTGATCGACCACGACGTCTTGAGCGCGGTGTTCGAACTGGATGGCGGGATAAGCGACCTGAATCGGTGCGTCCACGGTGTGTTGCGATTGAGCCGAAAGGCTGACCACCAGCACCATTGCGACGTAAAGACCGATGGCCAGGTAGGCGCCGTGTTTGGCAGAAGTGAGGATTGAGCTGGCCATGGTGTTCTCCGTGGGCTTGTTTCGATGCCCACAGAATCAATCAAAAAAGCTGTGGTAACCACTCAGGGTTATCCATAGTGACCATCAGCTTGGTTGATCATTAAGCCAGTCTATTTCAGTCTTTGATAAAACTCATCATGCGCTCGCGGGCCGCGTCCGGCTCGTCTGAAACGGGCTGTGCGTCCGAAAGTATGGGGGTGGAATACAGAAAAAGAAGAACCACTGCCAGACGCATCGCCATGCTGTCGATCCTTGTTATTAGAAAAGGAGTCAAAAACTCAGCGACAAATCTAGACTCATGGCCATGTGATATCAAGTCAGGAATTTATGGCAATGTGATGCTGTCGTAAACGCGTTATGCAGGAGCGACATCACTCAGGTTTCTCAAAGCTGTTCAGCCTGATCGACGCAAGTGACTTCGCTCCTGCATAAAAGGTGCAGGGCTGGAATTTCAGGCTTGGGTTTTGTGATCCAGAGCGGCGTAGAAGTTGGCGCTCTGTTGCAGGTATTTCTGGGTGTAACTCTGGGCGTGGGATTTTTTCTCGCTGATTTCAACGTTGGCGCTGGCTGGCAGAGCAACGGTGGCGGAGATGGCGGAAGCGGCGATTACAGAGAAGAGATTGAAGTTCATGGCGGTATTCCTCGGATTCAGTTGGCTTGCTTGCCCGGTGGGGCCGTGAAGCAAACTTAACCTTCGAGGGTCCGCGTCTTGAAATGCTTTGTAGCATTAGCAGATATCAGCATCATTAATAGAAGGTTGCAGGCCCCTTGAACCGGGGCCTGCGGCCTATTGACGCAGCATGAACTTGAGGTCGCTCGGCGCGTCCATCGGCAGCTTCTGCACGGTTTTACCCAGCAAACCGGTCTTGTCATCGCGTTCGACGACGACAATCTGGTTGCTTTTCTGGTTGGCAATCAACACGAATTGGCCACTGGGGTCGAGGCTGAATTCGCGCGGATGGTCGCCTTCCACGGAGCGCCGTTGCAGTTCCTTGAGGTGACCCGTCGCAGGGTCGATGGCAAATACCAGCAGCTGATTGGCGGTGCCACGGTTGCTGACGTAGAGGAATTTGCCATCCGCGGAGGCATGCAGCGCCGCCGCTGCCTTGTCAGACGTGGGCTGGCCCGCCGCGAGGTCAACCATCTGCGTTTGCTCCAGGGTGCCATCCTTGTAATCGAACACGGCCACCTGCGCACTCATTTCCATGGTCAGCCAGGCATGTTTGCCATCGGCGCTGAACAGCAGATGACGCGGCCCGCTGCCCGGTGGCAACTGCACCGATGCCGGTTTGGCCGGCGTCAATGGCAGGTCCGGGTTGGCCTTGGGGTCGAAGCGATAGACAAAAATCTTGTCAGCGCCCAGGTCATTGGAGAACACGTAGCGCCCGTCTGGCGAGGAAATCGTCGAGTGCACGTGAGCCGACATCTGCCGCTCTGGGTTGACCCGACTCGACGGATGACTGCTCATCTGCACCACGGAGCTGAGTTTTCCGTCAGCGCCCACCGGTAACACTGCGAGTGTGCCGCCCGGGTCTTCAACCACCGAATAGTTGCTGACGAACAGATGACTGCCATCGCCGCTGAGGCTGGAATGAGTCGGCTCATTGCCAAGGCTCTGCACCTGATTGATCAGGCTCAGCGCATGGTTTTTTGGATCAATGGCATAACTGCTGACGCGCCCGACCGGATCTTTCTGCCCCGGGCCGTTTTCGTTGACCACGAACAGCCGATGCTGATCCTTGGACAGAGTCAGCCAGGACGGATTTTCACTCTTGATCACTTGCAGTGGCGTGGGGTTGATCTGCCCGGTCGAACTGTCGAAGTTCAGGCGATAAATCCCCTGGCTCTGACCTGCCGTGTAGGAACCCACCAGCAACTGATAGTCCTCGGCCGAGGCGGCCTGGGTGCCCATCGCGCCGATACTGCCGGCCATCAATAGAGGCCAGATCTTATGCATCCTCATTCCCGTCGTCCTCGTCGTCACCGCCGCCGAATGCTTCCGTACACACCAGACGATGCTCACCGGAACTGCCGGTGATCAGCCAGCTTTGCAGGTCTGGATCGAAGGTCGCGGCCTCAACTTCGGCCGGGGTGAACTCCCAGTGCTTGGACACACGACCGTCGATGCATTCGATGTGCAAGTTGTCGTCTTCATCGAGAGAGAATTCGAATGCGTGCAACCCGTCGATTTCCACCATGTCGCAGTGTTCGAGGGTGTTGAGCAAGGTGTCGGCTTGGGCAGTCATGGCAATCAATCTTTGAATGGGAAAGACGCAATGATAGCTCAATGTGCTCGCGGCCCGATGCCGAGCACAAAACTTCGACACAACCCCAAACTACTGTGGGAGCGGGCTTGCTCGCGAAAGCGGAGTATCAGTAGGCATATTTTTCGCTGATACACCGCCTTCGCGAGCAAGCCCGCTTGTATGTTTAGACTTGAAGGGGTGGGTGGGAC
>NZ_MOBK01000149.1 GCF_003732265.1 Pseudomonas brassicacearum | reverse complement strand
TGCATACGAGATTGTCTTCCAGATGATAGAGGAACGAGCCGCCGCCGGTCTTGAAACCCAGCGGCCAGCCGAAGGAGTGCTGCACGAGGCCTTGCCTGTGGTGTTCCGGCTTGACCTGCCAGAGTTCCTTGATGCCGATGCCGAATTTCTGCGGCTCGCGATCCTTCGACAGGTCGTACTTTGCGATCAACTGCTTGGCGAGCGAACCGCGCACGCCTTCTCCAACAAGCACATATTTGCCGTGCAGCTCCATGCCGCGGGTGAAGGCAGGGCCGGGCTCGCCGTTCTTTTCGATGCCCATATC
>NZ_MOBK01000148.1 GCF_003732265.1 Pseudomonas brassicacearum | reverse complement strand
AGGCTGGCGATATCGTGCGCGTGCCGCCGGTTCGCGTGCCTGAGCGTGACGAGCCGGTGCCACTCGCCCAAGGCTTGTTGCAGCGGCTGGAAGCCTCGATTGTCTTCGAAGACAAAGCCCTGATCGTGATCAACAAGCCCGCCGGCATTGCGGTTCACGGTGGCAGTGGCTTGAATTTCGGCGTGATCGAAGCCTTTCGTCAGTTGCGTCCCGATGCCAAGGAGCTGGAACTGGTTCACCGTCTCGACCGTGACACCTCCGGCCTGCTGATGATCGCCAAAAAGCGCAGCATGTTGCGCCACTTGCACGAGCAGTTGCGCGGCGATGGCGTCGACAAGCGCTACATGGCGCTGGTGCGCGGCAACTGGGCGACTTCGATCAAGAAAGTCAGCGCGCCATTGCTCAAGAGCAATCTGCGTTCCGGCGAGCGCATGGTTGAAGTCAACGAAGAAGGCAAAGAAGCCCTGACCATGTTCAAGGTGCTGCGCCGCTTCGGCGATTTTGCCACCATGGTCGAGGCTAAACCGGTTACC
>NZ_MOBK01000147.1 GCF_003732265.1 Pseudomonas brassicacearum | reverse complement strand
TGAGTCTCCCTGTGAGCTTGCTCGACACTGCGTTTGAGGACGGCCAGGACGTTGTAAGCCAATACCGCAGTAGCGAACCCGAGCAAGGCAGCCTTCGGGCTGCCAAGGGTTTCGATTTCACTTTCCAGAATCGCTTCCAGTCGCTGGAACATACCTTCAATGCTCCAGCGGCGGCGATAGAGCTCTGCGATCTGCTGTGCACTGACGCTCTGGGGTAGGTTGCTCCAGAACATCAAGCTGCTGTCTCCCGAGTCCGTTGGAGAATGAAGCGTCAGCTCGACCCGCCGACATTGGTAACCGCCTCTGACCTGGATGATCTGCTCGCGCACAGTGCCTGTTTCCACAGGTACCGGCTCTTGCCACTCACCTTCTTGAATCAAGCGTGGATGCTTGGCTTGCTGGCGAATGACAAGGGACGTCTGGGCCTGCTCACAAGCTTCCATGACCGGGAGCGTGCAATAGAGTCGATCAGCCAGCCACACCTGGCCCGGCTCGGCACTGGCCAATAGAGGCAGCACACACACTCGCTCGCTTGCGTAGGCATCCTCACACGCCCGAAGGTCGATGACCTGATCCAGGTCCGGGTCGTAAGCCACCACCGAAAAGCCGGGACGAGCAGCACCGCGCTCGTGGCGTAAAGCCCCCAAGCGTTTCTC
>NZ_MOBK01000146.1 GCF_003732265.1 Pseudomonas brassicacearum | reverse complement strand
TAGCACTGCCAGCAGACACAGCAGTAGCCAGTACGGCGTCTGCTCGCTGACCAGGCCCATGCTCGCCAGCATGATCCCCAGCGCCAATGTGTTGCCGGTGAGGACGATGCGATAGCCAAGCCGTTCGATCAGCGGCCGCGCGACCCACTTGGCGATCATCGCCGCAGCGGCCAGCGGCAGCATGCTCATCCCCGCTTGCGACGGCGAATAGCCCAGCGCCACTTGCAGCAGCAATGGCACCAGAAACGGCAATGCGCCGCTGCCCAGACGCGCGAAGAGGTTTCCGAGAATGCCGACGGCAAACGTGCGGGTCTTGAACAGCGACGGTGCGAACAGCGGGTTTTCGATGTGCCCGGCGCGCAACCAGTACGCCGCCAGACAGGCCATACCGCCGAACAGCAGCAACATCACGCGCAAGTGCGGCAGGTGCAGTTCGCCGAGGCCTTCCATGGCGATGGTGATCAAAATCATCGCCGCACCAAACAGCAGGAAGCCGAGGCTATCGAAGCGTGTGCGTTCAGTGCCGCGCAGGTCGGGAATGAATTTCCACACCGCATAGCAACCGATGACGCCGACCGGCAGGTTGATCAGGAAGATCCAGTGCCACGTCAGGTATTCGACCATCCATCCGCCCATGGTTGGGCCGATCAGCGGGCCGAGCAGACCGGGGATGGTGATGAAGCCCATGATCCGCACCAGTTCGGATCGCGGATAGGCGCGCAGGACC
>NZ_MOBK01000145.1 GCF_003732265.1 Pseudomonas brassicacearum | reverse complement strand
AAAATCGCAGGTCACAGGTCACCTTTACCCTGTAAAGAACCCCGCAGAGCTGCCGCGTGTCGAGGCTGAGTCTTGGCCTGGGGAAGGCAACAAGTGTTGAGTGAAAGGTTCATTGAAACGACGGCCCGAAAGGGCCTTTTGCATTACCTGGATGCGATTTTCGCGCCTATTAGCCAAAGGAAGATCATGAAAAGTTCCATCAATGATCTGGCGTTTATCGAGCGTCGCCGCGTGCCTGTGAGGGCTTCATTGGGCGGTGTTTTATTCTTGGTCATGGCCATCCAGGGGTTCCGTATGGAGTCCAATGGAATCGCTGCGCTGCTGCTGGTGTGTTCGTTATGGTACTTGGGCATGGCGTGGCTGAATCGCAACGCGGGTTCGCAAACCTTGATGATCCTCAAGGACAAGGGCATCTGGTTTTTCAATGCTGATGGGTTAGTCCCCTACACATCGATTGAAGCCACAGAGGTCGAATCGTACAGCGGGATAGCTCAGATGCAACTCAATACGGTACTTCATATC
>NZ_MOBK01000144.1 GCF_003732265.1 Pseudomonas brassicacearum | reverse complement strand
GCCGAGGAAGTAGGCCGGTGACATGAGAATGCACGGCACGCCGCTGAAGATCGGCTGCAGCAGGCCACCGATCAAACCCATGTCGTGGTACAGCGGCAGCCAGCTGACGATGACGTCGTCGGGGTTCACGTCAATGCCGAAACCGTGACGGATCAGCAGTTCATTGGCGACCAGATTGCCGTGGCTGACCTGCACGCCTTTGGGCAGTGCGGTAGAGCCGGAGGTGTATTGCAGGAACGCGATGTGGTCTTGCGGCAGGACCGGTTCAACCCATCGTTCGGCGAGCGTACGGTCGAGGGTATCGACGCACAGCAGCGGCGGCGCGCCTTCGATCTGCTGCAACGCGTCGCGCAGGTCGGCACTGGTCAGCAGCAGACGCGGTTCGGCGTCGGCAATGATCGACAGCAAACGCTCCTGATGGTGACGACGCGCGGATTCCGGCGGATAGGCTGGCACCGCGATGACGCCGGCGTACAGGCAGCCAAAAAACGCCGCGACATAGTCCGGGCCGCTCGGGAACAGCAGCACCGCGCGATCACCGAATTCAGCCTCAGCCTGCAACGCGGCAGCAATCGTACGCGCGCGCTGATCCAGTTCGC
>NZ_MOBK01000143.1 GCF_003732265.1 Pseudomonas brassicacearum | reverse complement strand
ACAATGGCAAGCATTTGAGCAATGGAGCGCCGCGCCTGGCGCAAGTTATCAGGCGCAGTTGCTGCCTGAGCTGATTGCCCGCCATGCCCAGTCGCGGCCTGAGGCCACGGCGCTGGTCTGCGGTGACGCTACGCTGAATTACGCTGAACTGGAGCGTCGCGCCAACCGCCTGGCTCATCGCCTGATCGAACTGGGTGCCGGGCCGGAAGTGGTCATCGGTGTGGCGCTGGAACGTTCGGTCGAGATGGTCGTGGCGTTGTTGGCGGTGATGAAAAGCGCTTCGGCGTATGTGCCGCTGGACATCGATTATCCGCCGGAGCGACTGGCGTTCATGATCGAAGATTCGGCGATGGCGCTGCTGCTCACCCACACGCAGGTGCAGGAGCGCTTGCCGGTGGTCGAAGGGCTGGCGCGTCTGGCTATCGATGAGTTCGACGACAGCGCTTACCCCGACACAGCTCCGCTCAGCGGTTTGCTCGCCGGCAACCTCGCCTATCTGATCTACACCTCCGGTTCGACCGGGCGGCCGAAAGGCGTC
>NZ_MOBK01000142.1 GCF_003732265.1 Pseudomonas brassicacearum | reverse complement strand
GAGATAATCGTTATTGCAGAACGCGAGCAGCGGTTTGCCGTCGACCACCACTTCAGGCCCCTGCGGGGACTCGAGCAGCGGGCGCTGGCGATAGAGGTTTTCGGCACGACGGGCAGCAAGGCGTGCGGCGAGATCGAAAGACATGCAGGCCTCGACTTTCAAGTGACACAGATCCCTTGTGGGAGCGAGCCTGCTCGCGATGGCGGTGTATCAGTCGACATCTTTGGTGAATGTCAGACCGCTTTCGCGAGCAGGCTCACTCCTACAAGGTTTTGCATTTCAAGTTGCGGTTAGACGGCGGCGTTATAGAACTGCTCGCTGCTCTTCTGCTCAACCAATGCCTGCTCGATCGCGGCCTGGTGAACCTCATCGGAATGTTCTTCACGAGCTTCCGGCTGAATGCCCAGTCGCGCAAACAGTTGCATGTCCTTGTCCGCCTGCGGGTTGGCGGTGGTCAGCAGTTTGTCGCCGTAGAAAATCGAGTTGGCACCGGCAAAAAACGCCAACGCCTGCATCTGCTCGTTC
>NZ_MOBK01000141.1 GCF_003732265.1 Pseudomonas brassicacearum | reverse complement strand
CACAGCCACATAGACCCGCGCGGTGGCCCAGGTGCCGGACGCGCCGACCTGACGATCACGGGCCATGAAGCCATCGTCGACGGCGACCCGCGAAGCGCCTTCGGTAGCGCCGAGTGCCGCCGCCGTTTCGTGGAACAGCTGCCAGTCCTTGACGCCGTTGCCGCCGGAGAAAATGAACTCCGCTTCGGCCATCGGAATCGCCGCCGGGTCGACCGCCACCGCGCCGAGATCTTCGCTCCGCGACAAGCTGCGCGCGACACTTGTGGATAACTCCACCGGCAACGCTTCATGACGGGTTTCGCTGACCGGCTCGGCGCATTCGGCGGCAGCCAGAATCAACCTTGCAACGGGACGGGCGAGGTCTTGCAGCCCAGCACCAGCGCGGCCGATGCACTCCTGATCCTTGACCTGCCAGACCCGCGTGGCCGGGC
>NZ_MOBK01000140.1 GCF_003732265.1 Pseudomonas brassicacearum | reverse complement strand
ATACCTTCGGCCTTGAACATCGTCTGCTCACTGGCGTCGAGATCGGCAGCCAGCGCCGCGATCCGACGCTGTACAACGCCGCCACTGGCAGAACGCCCGGCGCGCAGCCGGTGCCGTCGCTCGACTTGTACAACCCGAATCGCGATCTGCGCCACACCGGCAGCATGCAGGTCTCCAGCAGCAGCCACACCGAAGTCGAAAGCCGTGCGGTATATGTGCAAGATCAACTGCGCTTGAACGATCAATGGCAAGTGCTCGCCGGTCTGCGTTACGACACCTTCGATATCGAGTCGACCAACAAGCTGCGCAACATCTCGGAAGACCGCGACAGCCACAGCACCAGCCCGCGCGTCGGCCTGGTCTGGACGCCGCTGCAGAACCATTCGTTCTACGCCTCATGGTCCAAAACGTTTTCGCCAGTGGGCGGCGGCTTGATCGGCATCACCCCAGGCGCGGCCGGCAACACCAACGACCTCAGCCCCGAATTGACCAAGCAGAAAGAAATCGGCGTGAAGAGCGACTGGTTTGATGACCGCTTGAGCACCACGCTGGCGATCTATGACCTGGAACTCTATAACCGCCGTAC
>NZ_MOBK01000016.1 GCF_003732265.1 Pseudomonas brassicacearum | reverse complement strand
ATTGCTTGGGTGTTATATGGTCAAGCCTCACGGGCAATTAGTATTGGTTAGCTCAACGCCTCACAGCGCTTACACACCCAACCTATCAACGTCGTAGTCTTCGACGGCCCTTCAGGGGACTCAAGGTCCCAGTGAGATCTCATCTTGAGGCTAGTTTCCCGCTTAGATGCTTTCAGCGGTTATCTATTCCGAACATAGCTACCCGGCAATGCCACTGGCGTGACAACCGGAACACCAGAGGTTCGTCCACTCCGGTCCTCTCGTACTAGGAGCAGCCCCTCTCAAATCTCAAACGTCCACGGCAGATAGGGACCGAACTGTCTCACGACGTTCTAAACCCAGCTCGCGTACCACTTTAAATGGCGAACAGCCATACCCTTGGGACCGGCTTCAGCCCCAGGATGTGATGAGCCGACATCGAGGTGCCAAACACCGCCGTCGATATGAACTCTTGGGCGGTATCAGCCTGTTATCCCCGGAGTACCTTTTATCCGTTGAGCGATGGCCCTTCCATACAGAACCACCGGATCACTAAGACCTACTTTCGTACCTGCTCGACGTGTCTGTCTCGCAGTCAAGCGCGCTTTTGCCTTTATACTCTACGACCGATTTCCGACCGGTCTGAGCGCACCTTCGTACTCCTCCGTTACTCTTTAGGAGGAGACCGCCCCAGTCAAACTACCCACCATACACTGTCCTCGATCCGGATAACGGACCTGAGTTAGAACCTCAAAGTTGCCAGGGTGGTATTTCAAGGTTGGCTCCACGCGAACTGGCGTCCACGCTTCAAAGCCTCCCACCTATCCTACACAAGCAAATTCAAAGTCCAGTGCAAAGCTATAGTAAAGGTTCACGGGGTCTTTCCGTCTAGCCGCGGATACACTGCATCTTCACAGCGATTTCAATTTCACTGAGTCTCGGGTGGAGACAGCGCCGCCATCGTTACGCCATTCGTGCAGGTCGGAACTTACCCGACAAGGAATTTCGCTACCTTAGGACCGTTATAGTTACGGCCGCCGTTTACCGGGGCTTCGATCAAGAGCTTCGCGTTAGCTAACCCCATCAATTAACCTTCCGGCACCGGGCAGGCGTCACACCCTATACGTCCACTTTCGTGTTTGCAGAGTGCTGTGTTTTTAATAAACAGTCGCAGCGGCCTGGTATCTTCGACCGGCATGGGCTTACGCAGTAAATGCTTCACCCTCACCGGCGCACCTTCTCCCGAAGTTACGGTGCCATTTTGCCTAGTTCCTTCACCCGAGTTCTCTCAAGCGCCTTGGTATTCTCTACCCAACCACCTGTGTCGGTTTGGGGTACGGTTCCTGGTTACCTGAAGCTTAGAAGCTTTTCTTGGAAGCATGGCATCAACCACTTCGTGTTCTAAAAGAACACTCGTCATCAGCTCTCGGCCTTAGAATCCCGGATTTACCTAAGATTCCAGCCTACCACCTTAAACTTGGACAACCAACGCCAAGCTGGCCTAGCCTTCTCCGTCCCTCCATCGCAATAACCAGAAGTACAGGAATATTAACCTGTTTTCCATCGACTACGCTTTTCAGCCTCGCCTTAGGGACCGACTAACCCTGCGTCGATTAACGTTGCGCAGGAAACCTTGGTCTTTCGGCGTGGGTGTTTTTCACACCCATTGTCGTTACTCATGTCAGCATTCGCACTTCTGATACCTCCAGCAAGCTTCTCAACTCACCTTCACAGGCTTACAGAACGCTCCTCTACCGCATCACCTAAGTGATACCCGTAGCTTCGGTGTATGGTTTGAGCCCCGTTACATCTTCCGCGCAGGCCGACTCGACTAGTGAGCTATTACGCTTTCTTTAAAGGGTGGCTGCTTCTAAGCCAACCTCCTAGCTGTCTAAGCCTTCCCACATCGTTTCCCACTTAACCATAACTTTGGGACCTTAGCTGACGGTCTGGGTTGTTTCCCTTTTCACGACGGACGTTAGCACCCGCCGTGTGTCTCCCATGCTCGGCACTTGTAGGTATTCGGAGTTTGCATCGGTTTGGTAAGTCGGGATGACCCCCTAGCCGAAACAGTGCTCTACCCCCTACAGTGATACATGAGGCGCTACCTAAATAGCTTTCGAGGAGAACCAGCTATCTCCGAGCTTGATTAGCCTTTCACTCCGATCCACAGGTCATCCGCTAACTTTTCAACGGTAGTCGGTTCGGTCCTCCAGTTAGTGTTACCCAACCTTCAACCTGCCCATGGATAGATCGCCCGGTTTCGGGTCTATTCCCAGCGACTAGACGCCCTATTAAGACTCGCTTTCGCTACGCCTCCCCTATTCGGTTAAGCTCGCCACTGAAAATAAGTCGCTGACCCATTATACAAAAGGTACGCAGTCACCCAACAAAGTGGGCTCCCACTGCTTGTACGCATACGGTTTCAGGATCTATTTCACTCCCCTCTCCGGGGTTCTTTTCGCCTTTCCCTCACGGTACTAGTTCACTATCGGTCAGTCAGTAGTATTTAGCCTTGGAGGATGGTCCCCCCATATTCAGACAAAGTTTCTCGTGCTCCGTCCTACTCGATTTCATGACTAAGAGATTTTCGCGTACAGGGCTATCACCCACTATGGCCGCACTTTCCAGAGCGTTCCGCTAATCTCAAAGCCACTTAAGGGCTAGTCCCCGTTCGCTCGCCACTACTAAGGGAATCTCGGTTGATTTCTTTTCCTCAGGGTACTTAGATGTTTCAGTTCCCCTGGTTCGCCTCTTAAGCCTATGTATTCAGCTTAAGATAACCATCTTATGATGGCTGGGTTCCCCCATTCAGACATCTCCGGATCAAAGTCTGTTTGCCGACTCCCCGAAGCTTTTCGCAGGCTACCACGTCTTTCATCGCCTCTGACTGCCAAGGCATCCACCGTATGCGCTTCTTCACTTGACCATATAACCCCAAGCAATCTGGTTATACTGTGAAGACGACATTCGCCGAAAATTCGATAATACTCAATTAAGAGCAACTCACAAATTTTACCTTAGCCTGATCCGTTACCAGTGAAAGTAACGTCCAGTCTATCTTTCTATTACATACCCAAATTTTTAAAGAACGAACTAGTCAAAGACTAGAAATCAACATTCACCATCATCACGATGGAATGCTCATTTCTAAGCTTTCTTACTAACAGAAGCAGTAGTGGTGGAGCCAAACGGGATCGAACCGTTGACCTCCTGCGTGCAAGGCAGGCGCTCTCCCAGCTGAGCTATGGCCCCGTATTTCTACAGGCGTTTCCCACACAAAATTGGTGGGTCTGGGCAGATTCGAACTGCCGACCTCACCCTTATCAGGGGTGCGCTCTAACCAACTGAGCTACAGACCCAATTTCGGGCTGCTTCTTTCGTCTTCTTCAATGAATCAAGCAATTCGTGTGGGAACTTATGGAGCAGCTGATGTCGTCGATTAAGGAGGTGATCCAGCCGCAGGTTCCCCTACGGCTACCTTGTTACGACTTCACCCCAGTCATGAATCACACCGTGGTAACCGTCCTCCCGAAGGTTAGACTAGCTACTTCTGGTGCAACCCACTCCCATGGTGTGACGGGCGGTGTGTACAAGGCCCGGGAACGTATTCACCGCGACATTCTGATTCGCGATTACTAGCGATTCCGACTTCACGCAGTCGAGTTGCAGACTGCGATCCGGACTACGATCGGTTTTCTGGGATTAGCTCCACCTCGCGGCTTGGCAACCCTCTGTACCGACCATTGTAGCACGTGTGTAGCCCAGGCCGTAAGGGCCATGATGACTTGACGTCATCCCCACCTTCCTCCGGTTTGTCACCGGCAGTCTCCTTAGAGTGCCCACCATTACGTGCTGGTAACTAAGGACAAGGGTTGCGCTCGTTACGGGACTTAACCCAACATCTCACGACACGAGCTGACGACAGCCATGCAGCACCTGTCTCAATGTTCCCGAAGGCACCAATCCATCTCTGGAAAGTTCATTGGATGTCAAGGCCTGGTAAGGTTCTTCGCGTTGCTTCGAATTAAACCACATGCTCCACCGCTTGTGCGGGCCCCCGTCAATTCATTTGAGTTTTAACCTTGCGGCCGTACTCCCCAGGCGGTCAACTTAATGCGTTAGCTGCGCCACTAAGAGCTCAAGGCTCCCAACGGCTAGTTGACATCGTTTACGGCGTGGACTACCAGGGTATCTAATCCTGTTTGCTCCCCACGCTTTCGCACCTCAGTGTCAGTATCAGTCCAGGTGGTCGCCTTCGCCACTGGTGTTCCTTCCTATATCTACGCATTTCACCGCTACACAGGAAATTCCACCACCCTCTACCATACTCTAGCTCGTCAGTTTTGAATGCAGTTCCCAGGTTGAGCCCGGGGATTTCACATCCAACTTAACGAACCACCTACGCGCGCTTTACGCCCAGTAATTCCGATTAACGCTTGCACCCTCTGTATTACCGCGGCTGCTGGCACAGAGTTAGCCGGTGCTTATTCTGTCGGTAACGTCAAGACACCAACGTATTAGGTTAATGCCCTTCCTCCCAACTTAAAGTGCTTTACAATCCGAAGACCTTCTTCACACACGCGGCATGGCTGGATCAGGCTTTCGCCCATTGTCCAATATTCCCCACTGCTGCCTCCCGTAGGAGTCTGGACCGTGTCTCAGTTCCAGTGTGACTGATCATCCTCTCAGACCAGTTACGGATCGTCGCCTTGGTGAGCCATTACCTCACCAACTAGCTAATCCGACCTAGGCTCATCTGATAGCGCAAGGCCCGAAGGTCCCCTGCTTTCTCCCGTAGGACGTATGCGGTATTAGCGTCCGTTTCCGAGCGTTATCCCCCACTACCAGGCAGATTCCTAGGCATTACTCACCCGTCCGCCGCTCTCAAGAGAAGCAAGCTTCTCTCTACCGCTCGACTTGCATGTGTTAGGCCTGCCGCCAGCGTTCAATCTGAGCCATGATCAAACTCTTCAGTTCAAACATCTTTGGGTTTTTAAGAAACCCTAAACTTGGCTCAGCAATCGTTGGTTACATCTTTGATTTCTCGCGGAGTAACTTGTGATGCTGATAATCTTGTTGACTATCAGTCTGACTCCACAAGCACCCACACGAATTGCTTGATTCAGTTGTTAAAGAGCGGTTGGTTAAGATCTTTCGTCTCAACCGAGGCGCGCATTCTACAGCAGCC
>NZ_MOBK01000139.1 GCF_003732265.1 Pseudomonas brassicacearum | reverse complement strand
GATGAGTGACGCCGAAATCGACGAGCTCATGCTCGACCCGGGCATCATCCGCAATCGCCTGAAACTCAACGCCGCCCGGCGCAATGCCCAGGCGTGGCTGGCGCTGGAGGATCCGGTGGCGTTGCTCTGGTCGTTCGTGGGCGACCAACCGATCATCAATCATTTCAAGGATCGCAGCGAAGTCCCGGCGATCACCCCCGAAGCGCTGGCGATGAGCAAGGCGTTGAAAAAGGCCGGGTTCACGTTCGTCGGTCCGACCATTTGCTACGCGCTGATGCAGGCCTCGGGCATGGTCATGGATCACACCCAGGATTGCGACCGCTACGCGCAGCTTGTCAACGGCGGTTAGAATGGCCGCCTCGCGCACCGCACAAGATCAGGAGTGACCTGTGGAAAAGTTTAAAGGCGCCTTGCTGGTAGGCGCTCTGCGGCTGTTTGCCCTGCTGCCATGGCGGGCCGTGCAGGCCGTGGGTTCGGCGATCGGCTGGATCATGTGGAAAACCCCCAACCGTTCCCGCGACGTGGTGCGGATCAACCTCGCCAAATGTTTTCCACAGATGGATCCGGCCGAACGTGAGCGTCTGGTCGGGCAGAGCCTGAAAGACATCGGCAAGTCGCTGACCGAAAGCGCCTGCGC
>NZ_MOBK01000138.1 GCF_003732265.1 Pseudomonas brassicacearum | reverse complement strand
GCGCGCCTGAATATTTTGTCACGAGTGCCCGGCGGAATTTTTGTGCATTGTCATGATCCAACGCCCGCGCAGGTCCATTTTACCCAGTGGCCGCTGCACCACAGAATGCGAAAAACCAGGAGCTCTCCATGTTCACCAAGCGTCGTTTGATTATTGTCGCTACTGCCGTGGCCTTGCTGTCCGGCTGCGCCTCGCCTAACCCGTATGACAATCAGGGCCAGGCTGACAGCGGCTCTCAAGGCATGAGCAAAACCGCCAAATA
>NZ_MOBK01000137.1:395-693 GCF_003732265.1 Pseudomonas brassicacearum | reverse complement strand
ACGCGCCGCGGCGACCCGTCGGCGGCGGAATGTTCCTCTCAATCAGCTCATCAGGGTGCGCGACGATGTCGACACACTGACCCTGCTCACCCACGCCAGCGAGATCCTCGACTCCCTCGTCGCCATCAGCGCAAACCTTGCCGATGAGTTCGACGGCTCCAAACGCCATGTGGCGGTGGCAATGAAGCAACTGAGCGCACTGGCCGAGATCCTGGTCTGTCGGGCACGGGATAATCTTGATCCGCAGGGTGTGAACACCTGCGGGCCTGAAACCCGCCATTGACGGGTGAAACCTGTA
>NZ_MOBK01000137.1:0-291 GCF_003732265.1 Pseudomonas brassicacearum | reverse complement strand
GCTCATTCAAGAAACTACGGTTCGCCCGCGCTCCTGCGGGCTTTTTTTTGCCTGAAACAAAGTCCCTTCTGCACCACGACTTGCCGTGACCTGGCTAATTGCGCGACGCTGCCGGAAAATCCCACACGCCGGAGCGCCCGATGCCGCTGTTGACTATGCCCTGTCAACGCCTGAAGCTCGAAATACTCGCTCCAGAGCAGGCCGAGCTTGAAAGCGAGTTCTACCGACGTAACCTGCGCCACCTCGCGCCATGGTCACCCATCCGAACCACTGAATATTTTTCCACCGAGC
>NZ_MOBK01000136.1 GCF_003732265.1 Pseudomonas brassicacearum | reverse complement strand
GGTCATCGCTATTGATCGAACGAGCCGCGAAGTGAAAGTGCTGGCCGGTGGTGTTGCTCCCCTGCCCGCCGAACGCATCAGCCGTCCGCAAACCCTGCGCTACCCGAGTGGTTCGGGCGAAGCGCACGGGTTCTTCTATCCCGCCATGAGCGGCGAGACGAAACCACCGTTGGTGGTGTTCATCCATGGAGGCCCGACGTCGGCCTGCTACCCGATGCTTGATCCGCGCATTCAGTACTGGACGCAACGCGGCTTTG
>NZ_MOBK01000135.1 GCF_003732265.1 Pseudomonas brassicacearum | reverse complement strand
CAGCCAACAGTCGATCGCGCATCCTACACCCCGCACTCATGAACAAAAGCCGCCGATTATAGCGATCCCCCCGCGAAGACGCTCGGGTATACTTCGCCATCCTTTACAAAAGCACTGGAACCGACCCTCGATGCCGAAACCTGCCATTGCGCTCGACTTATTATTGCTGCCGACCTGGCTGGTACCCGTCGAACCTGCAGGCGTTGTGCTCAAAGAGCACGGCCTGGGCATCCGCGACGGTCGCATCGTGTTTATCGGCCCGCGCGCCGAAGCATTGAAGTGTAACGCCACGGAAATCCGCGAACTGCCGGATGTGCTGCTCGCCCCCGGCCTGATCAACGCTCATGGTCACGCGGCGATGACACTGTTCCGTGGCCTGGCCGATGATCTGCCGCTGATGACCTGGCTGGAAAACCACATCTGGCCGGCCGAAGCGAAATGGGTCAGCGAAGATTTTGTCCGTGATGGCACCGATCTGGCCATCGCCGAGCAGATCAAGGGCGGCATCACTTGTTTCTCGGACATGTATTTCTTTCCGAAAGTCGCCAGCGAACGCGTGCATAACAGCGG
>NZ_MOBK01000134.1 GCF_003732265.1 Pseudomonas brassicacearum | reverse complement strand
CCAGCACCAGAATCCGCCCGCTCATCCAGTTCTGCACGCTGCTGGCGGTCAGATCACCGGCCTGCTGCACAGAGGACTGGAGGTTCTGGCGAATGGTGTTTCGCTGCAGATAGTCGTTGTAGAGGGTGAACAGCGCGAACGCCAGGACCACGACGCCCGAGGCGGCCAACAGGATTTTATGGCTGAACTTGAGATTCATTTCATGGGACTTCTTATGCGAAAAGTGGGGATGCGTTCTGGATGCAACATTCCATGTACAGCGCAGGCAGCGTTCTTCAGGCCGCTCTACTTTGGTGCACGCATGTCTCACCAGTCTGTCGGCACGTGTCGGAGAAATCTTAGGGCTGAGCGGGAAATGGATGACATTTCTGAAGGATTCCCGCCGAACGGCGTGCCAGAGCGTTCTCCCCGATGTTTTTCAGGGCTGATGTTCGGGTGGCTGTTGCAAATTTCGTAACCCTTGATGACAATGCGAGTAATTATCATTTGTGACGTTCGCGTTC
>NZ_MOBK01000133.1 GCF_003732265.1 Pseudomonas brassicacearum | reverse complement strand
AATCGCCGCGTCGACGCCGTCCATTGATAGCAAACGCGCAGCCATCGCGGATTTTCTCGGACGTCTGAAACAGGCGCGGGCCTGGGTCGACAGCCATACGGACGAATACGCCGATCTGTGGGCGAAGAAAGCCAATCTCGATCAGCAGGTGTCGCGCCACTGGTTGCGTCAGGCGCACATGACGGTCGGGCCGGTGGACACGCAAGCGGCGACGGATCTGCAAAGTACTGCCGACTTCCTGTTCAAAGTGAAAGCGCTGCCGGCTCCGTTGGCCACCGCCGGAATTATCGACACGTCTA
>NZ_MOBK01000132.1 GCF_003732265.1 Pseudomonas brassicacearum | reverse complement strand
GCCGTGACTGACCCGCCAGTCACCGTTTCCCGGCGTAGCCAGCGCGGCGAGGCATTCTGCTTCTATATAGAAGGGCCGCGCCCACCGAAGATTGGCCGGTTTGCCATGGCCTGCCAGCGGGGAAAACGGCTTTTTCTCTTAACCGCATGAAAATTCTGAAAAAAAGTTTGCCATCGCAAAAGCTTTCGACTACATTAGCGCGCCTCGACAGACAGAACATGTTTGAAGAGATACGGTGAAGTGTCCGAGTGGCTTAAGGAGCACGCCTGGAAAGTGTGTATACAGGAAACTGTATCGAGAGTTCGAATCTCTCCTTCACCGCCACATTCAGTAAACACAAACCCCTGATTTTCCTAGAGAAAGTCGGGGGTTTGTGGTTTTTGGCGTCTGGCAAAAGGCGATATTGGACCAAATTTGGGACAGACCTGCCTATGATTGCTATCGCACGAATGTGGATCTGTGCCGCCCACTACTGACCTTTTCTAAAAAATGCCATGGCGCTAGGAGAGTCCTCCTAGCTTGTCGATGGAAGTGGAAACATCGAATATTGATCCGGCAGGCGAACGAATAATCCCTTCGCGGGATCAACGCCATCCGCCATCCGCCATCCGCCATCCGCCATCCGCCATCCGGCACATGCACTCCTGTGCTGAGTTAAGTCATTCGTTACGACGGATTTCAGTTTTGATTTTCCACACTCATGAGTAGCGTTCCCCTTCAATGCATTTAAGGGAAGATTCGTTCTCAGCG
>NZ_MOBK01000131.1 GCF_003732265.1 Pseudomonas brassicacearum | reverse complement strand
TTCGATCAACGCCGTTCGCAGCCTGCCGCAGAGTTGCGCCGGTCAGGTCTCGCCGGAGTTGCCACCGTTGACCAGCGATCCGCGCCTGATTTTGCCGGCCAGTGGGCAGGTCGACTTGCAGCAGGCCATGGTGCGTGCGTCGTACCCGATGCTCCATGTGCAAGCGATAGCCCTGACCGGCCCGCGTGATGCGCAAGCGGCGATGATGGCGGTCCAGGAAAGCTTCGGCCAGGTGGTGCTGAACCTGAAATTCGTCGACAGCGGCG
>NZ_MOBK01000130.1 GCF_003732265.1 Pseudomonas brassicacearum | reverse complement strand
AGCGACCAGGCCTTCGGCATGCTGATCCAGACCGTACGCCACGGCAGCTGCGGTCGGCTCGTTGAGCAGGCGCAGCACGTTCAGACCGGCGAGTTTCGCCGCATCTTTGGTGGCCTGCCGTTGAGCTTCATCGAAATACGCCGGAACGGTGATCACCGCACGCACCAGTTCGCCACCCAATGTTGCTTCAGCGCGCTGACGCAGAACCTTGAGGATATCGGCGGAGACTTCGACCGGGCTTTTCGGGCCCTGCACGGTGTCGATGAACGGCATGTGCGACTCGCCACCAACAAAGCGGTATGGCAGTTGCTCGCCCAATTGCTTGGCGTCGGACAGACCACGACCCATCAAGCGCTTGACGGACAGCACAGTGTTCAACGGATCGGAAGCGGCGGCCAGCTTGGCCGACTCGCCGACTTCGACGTGATCGGCGTGGTAACGCACAGCGGACGGCAGGATGACCTGCCCGTTTGCGTCAGCCAACGGCTCGGAAAGACCACTGCGCAACGCAGCGACCAGCGA
>NZ_MOBK01000015.1 GCF_003732265.1 Pseudomonas brassicacearum | reverse complement strand
TCGTCAAGATTAAATTCCGAAACCCCTATCTGCGTATGCAGGTAGGGGTTTTGTTTTGTCCGCAGGAAAGTTCGTACAGCATTACCGGACCGCTCCCGGCTGTCACAGTCTCCCGACAATGCTAAGGTTCGGCCCTAGCGTTTGTATTTTCCCAAGGAAGCCTTTATGCCGGACGCCACGTCCCTCAACGCTGCTTTTATGGTGGTTCAAAGTAACAGTCTGAATGAACTGCGCAGCCTCGTGATCAGCGTAATGCGGCGTTATCCGCTGGCTCCCCTGGAAAATGAAATCGCCCTGGTGCAGAGCAACGGCATCGCACAGTGGCTCAAGCTGGCCCTGGCGGAAGATCCGGAAGAGGATGACATGGGCGGCTGCGGTATTGCCGCCGCCATCGACGTGCAGTTACCCGGTAGCTTCATGTGGCAGCTTTATCGCATGGTCCTTGGCCGGGATGAAATCCCGGTCAAATCGTTGCTCGATAAAGCGCCCCTGACCTGGCGTCTGATGCGCCTCCTCCCGCAACTGATTGACCAACCGCACTTTGAGCCACTGCAGCGCTTCCTGACCCATGACACTGATTTGCGTAAGCGCTACCAGTTAGCTGAGCGACTCGCAGACTTGTTTGACCAATACCAGGTCTATCGCGCCGACTGGCTCGAAGACTGGGCAGAAGGTCGTCACCAATTACGCAACGGCAGAGGCGAAGCCAAACCACTGGCCCCAGCCAACTGCTGGCAGGCCGAATTATGGCGAGCGCTGTTGCTGGATGTGGGTGAGGAAGGCATGGCGCAAAGCCGTGCCGGTGTTCATCAACGGTTTATCGAACGCATCAACAGCCTCGACGTCGCCCCCAGCGGATTGCCTTCACGGGTGATCGTTTTCGGGATTTCTTCGCTGCCCGCTCAAGCCCTCGAAGCACTCGCCGGACTGGCTCGTTTCAGTCAGGTTCTGCTGTGTGTGCATAACCCATGTCGTTACCATTGGGCTGACATCGTCGCCGATAAAGACCTGTTACGGCATCAATACAAGCGCCAGGCCCGCAAGAGCGGAATGCCCGTCGTACTCGACCCGCAAACGCTGCACCAGCATGCTCATCCGCTACTCGCTGCCTGGGGTAAACAGGGACGGGACTACATCAATCTTCTCGACAGCTATGACGATCCCAACAGCTATAGCTCCGCATTTCGTGATGGGCGCATCGACCTGTTCAGCGACAATCAGCCAAAGAACATGCTCAATCAATTGCAGGACGACATTCTCGAATTACGCCCACTGAGCGAAACACGAGAATGCTGGCCCATCGTCGATCTTGAGCAAGACGAGTCGATCCGTTTTCACATCGCCCACAGTGCCCAGCGTGAAGTCGAGATCCTGCATGATCAGCTCCTCGCACGCTTCAGCGCTGATCCAGATCTAAGGCCGCGCGACATCATTGTGATGGTCCCGGACATCGACAGTTATGCACCGCATATTCGCGCCGTATTCGGTCAGATTGAACGCAACGACCCTCGTTTCATTCCCTTCACGCTCGCGGATCAGGGCCAGCGTGGTCGCGATCCCCTGCTGATTGCGGTCGAACACCTGCTCAAACTTCCCGACAGTCGTTTCCCCGTTAGCGAGATCCTCGACCTGCTGGATGTTCCAGCATTACGTGCCCGCTTCGGCGTCGAGGAGCGTGATCTGCCGACGCTGCACCGCTGGATCGAAGGTGCGGGCATCCGCTGGGGAATGAATGCCGAGCAGCGTGCGGGGCTGGGCTTGCCTGAAGCGCTGGAGCAAAACAGTTGGCGATTCGGCCTGCGCCGGATGCTGCTGGGTTATGCCGTGGGCAGCGCCATTGCGTGCGAAGGCATTGAGCCGTACGACGAAATTGGCGGTCTGGATGCCGCGCTCATCGGACCTTTGGTGGCCCTGCTGGACGCGTTGGAAATCGCCCATCAGGAACTGGCTCAACCTGCACCGCCCAAGCAATGGGGCATTCGCTTGCAAGCATTGGTGCAGCTGTTCTTCCTGGCCAGCAACGAGCACGACGACTACTTGCTGGCCCAACTCGAAGAGCTGCGCGAAACCTGGCTCGACACCTGTGAATCCGTCGGTTTGCACGACGATTTGCCGCTGACCGTGGTTCGGGAAGCGTGGCTGGCCGGACTGGATCAGGGCCGCCTGTCCCAGCGCTTTCTGGCCGGTGCCGTTAACTTCTGCACATTGATGCCGATGCGGGCGATCCCGTTCAAACGCGTCTGTCTGCTGGGCATGAACGATGGCGACTACCCTCGTGCGCAACCGCCGCTGGATTTCGATCTGATGGGCAGTGACTACCGCCCTGGCGATCGATCCCGTCGTGAAGATGACCGCTATCTTCTATTGGAAGCGCTGCTGTCGGCACGTGATCAGCTCTACATCAGCTGGGTAGGTCGAAGCATTCGGGATAACAGTGAGCGCCCGGCTTCCGTGCTGATTGGCCAATTGCGTGACCATCTCGCCAGCGGCTGGCGATTGCGCGATGAGGACGAGGGCCTGCTGGAGGCCATGACTCAGGAACATCCATTGCAGCCCTTCAGCGCTCGTTACTTCCTTGAGGGTGACGCGCTGTTCAGCTACGCCAATGAATGGCAGGTTCTTCATCAAATCACCCATCAGGTGGCTGAAGGCGAAGTACTTGAAGCTTACGTACAAGAGGAGCCGCTGAGCCTCGGTCAATTGCAGGACTTCCTGCGCAATCCCGTGCGACATTTTTTCAGCCAGCGACTCAAGGTGTTCTTCGAAGCAGCTGAAGTGCCCTTGGCCGATGAAGAACCCTTTGTCCTCGATGCGCTGCAACGCTACAGCCTCAGCGACAGCTTGCTTGCAGCGGCGATGGGACGCATCGATCACGCCGATCGGGCACTGGAAGACCAGGCCAAACGCCTGCAAAACAGTGGGCTGCTGCCCATGGCCGGATTCGGCGAATGCCTTCAGCGTGAATTGATCGAACCGCTTCCGGATCTGTTGCAGCGTTATCAACAGCTCCTGGCGTTATGGCCGACACCGCTGACCAGCGCTTTGCCTGTGAATCTTGAGCTGGAAGGACTGCGCCTCGAAGGTTGGCTCAGTGGTCTGCATCAGCGTGCAGACGGTGGCTTGCTGTCGGTCACCACCATTCCCAACAGCATTGGCTCAATCAAAAACCGCAAATGGCACCGATTGACGAGGCCTTGGGTCAATCACCTGGTTGCCTGCGCCAGCGACATACCGATGACCACCGCACTGGTGGCCAGCGACGATAGCCTGCTGCTGGAGCCGCTGGAGAAGGGCGCCGCACTAAAAGCTCTGGGGCATCTTCTGGAGGCCTGGCAGGCGGGCATGCGTCAACCCCTGCCGGTTGCAGTTAAAACGGCCTTCGCCTGGCTTGGCCAGACCGATCCGCTGAAAGCCGAGGTCGCTGCCCGCAAAGCCTATGAAGGCGATGGCCAGACCACGGACGGAGAGCGCCGCGAAAACCCGGCACTCACCCGACAGTTTGCTGACTACGATGCACTGCTCGCCGACGAAACGTTCCCCGACTGGTGCAACGCCTTGTATAAACCGATGCTTGAAGCCCCGTGGCGTTCACTGACCAGCGAGGGGGCTCGTTCATGACCACAAAAATACCTCTGGCACTGGCCTTCCCACTGCGCGGCAGCCAACTGATCGAAGCCAGCGCCGGGACCGGCAAGACCTTCACCATTTCCGCGCTTTATCTGCGCCTTGTCCTCGGTCACGGCAATGACGAGAGTGGTTTCGGGCGTGAACTGTTGCCGCCGCAAATCCTCGTCGTGACCTTCACCGATGCCGCCACCAAAGAGCTGCGTGAACGTATCCGCACACGTTTGGCCGAGGCCGCGCGATTCTTCCGTGATGAAACACCTGCACCGGATGGCCTCATTGCCGAACTGCGTGATCAGTACCTGCCAGAACAGTGGTCCGGGTGTGCAAACCGGCTGGACATCGCCGCGCAATGGATGGATGAGGCGGCCGTCTCGACCATCCACAGTTGGTGCCAGCGCATGCTGCGCGAACATGCATTCGACAGCGGCAGCCTGTTTACCCAGACCCTGGAAACCGATCACAGCGATTTGCTGGGCGAAGTCCTGCGCGATTACTGGCGGTTGTTTTGTTACCCGATGCAAGGCGATGCACTGAACTGGGTCCGCAGCAATTGGGGCGGACCGGCAGCGTTGTTGCCACGTGTGCGCGGTTTGTTCGCCAGTGAACGTGACAGCGTTGAAGGAAAAGAGCCGGCCGAACTGATCAGCGAATGTTTGCAGGAGCGACGAAGCGCGTTGCTCGAACTCAAGATGCCGTGGCGCCAATGGGCAGACGAGTTGCTGGTGATCTGTCACCAAGGTGTCGCGAGCAAAAGCGTCGACGGTCGAAAAATGCAGGCACGCTACTTCGAGCCCTGGTTCGAAAAAATCAAAGCCTGGGCCGAAGATGAAGCGCTCGAGCAACTGGACATCGGCACCGGCTTCACGCGTTTGACACCGGATGGCATGGCCGAAGCCTGGAAAGGCGAAGTACCCCGTCATCCAGGATTGGACGCGATGCCCGGCCTGAAGGCCAGCCTCGACGGACTGCCAACCCCCGACGCTGCGGTTCTGCAACACGCCGCCCACTGGGTGGGAACGCGGTTCGAAGAAGAAAAGCGTCGCCGCGCCGAGATGGGCTTCGATGACATGCTGCTGCGTCTGGATGCCGCTTTGCAATCCGAGGGCGGCGAGCGTCTGGCCACCTTGATTCGGGAGCAGTTCCCGGTCGCGTTGATCGATGAATTCCAGGACACCGACCCGGTGCAATACCGGATCTTCGAAAGCATCTATCGCATCGAAGACAACAATCCCGAGTGCGGCCTGTTCCTTATCGGTGACCCGAAGCAGGCGATCTACGCGTTCCGTGGTGCCGACATTTATACCTACCTGCGCGCCCGTCAGGCCACGACCGGTCGACTGCATACGCTGGGCACCAACTTCCGCTCCAGCCATGGCATGGTCAGTGCGGTTAACCATGTATTCGAGCGCGCCGAGTCTCGTGAGTCGGGGCGCGGCGCGTTTCTGTTTCGGGAAAAGAACGGCGACAACCCGGTGCCGTTTCTGCCCGTGGAATCCCAGGGACGTAAAGAGGTTTTGCACGTAGAGGGGCAGGTGGTCCCGTCCCTGAATATCTGGCATTTGTCCGCAGAACAGCCCCTGTCCGGCGCGGTGTACCGGCAACAATTGGCCGCTGCCTGCGCCAGTGAAATCACGGCATTGCTCAATGGTGGGCAACAAGGGCGGGCGGGTTTCATCGCGGACGGAAAGGATTTCAGAGGCCTGCTGCCAGCCGATATCGCGATCCTTGTCCGCGATGGCAAAGAAGCTCAAGCGGTGCGCGGCGAACTCTCGGCTCGAGGTGTGCGCAGCGTCTATCTGTCGGACAAGGACTCGGTGTTCGCTGCACAAGAAGCTCACGACGTGCTGACCTGGCTCAAGGCCTGTGCCGAGCCCGACGTCGAGCGACCACTGCGAGCGGCGCTGGCCTGCATCACGCTTAATCTGTCGCTGGCTGAACTGGAGCGACTGAATCGGGACGAACTCGCCTGGGAAGCACGGGTCATGCAATTCCGTGGGTATCGTGAGCTCTGGCGCAAGCAAGGCGTGCTGCCGATGCTGCGACGTTTGCTGCATGACTTCCAGCTCCCGCAAGCGTTGATCGCGCGCAGCGATGGCGAACGAGTACTGACTAACCTGCTGCACCTGTCCGAATTGCTGCAACAGGCCGCCGCCGAACTCGATGGCGAGCAGGCGCTGATCCGTCACTTGTCCGAGCATCTGGCGTTGTCCGGCCAAGCGGGTGAAGAACAGATCCTGCGCCTGGAAAGCGACGAGCAACTGGTCAAGGTCGTGACCATTCACAAGTCCAAGGGGCTTGAATATCCCTTGGTGTTCCTGCCCTTCATCTGCTCGGCGAAACCGGTGGATGGCAGTCGTTTGCCGCTGCATTACCACGATGAAAACGGCAAGGCTCAGGTGAGTTTGAAGCCGACTGCCGAGTTGATTACGCTGGCCGACGATGAGCGTCTGGCCGAGGATCTGCGCTTGCTGTATGTCGCCCTGACTCGCGCGCAACATGCGTGCTGGCTCGGCGTGACCGATCTCAAACGCGGCAATAACAACAGTTCGGTGCTGCACTTGTCGGCGTTGGGCTACCTGTTGGGCGGTGGTTCGCCATTGGCCGAGTCGGCAGGCCTGAAGCGTTGGCTGGAAGACTTGCAGCAGGACTGCCCGGCGCTGACCTACGCGGAAATGCCGCCAGCCACCGCCGAGCTTTACCATCCACCGCAAAACCAAGCGAGTTTGCTTGCGCTGCGCGTCCCGAAACGCAAAGCCAGTGAAAACTGGTGGATCGCCTCCTACAGCGCCTTGCGCATCGGCGACAGCATGAGCGTGGGCAGTGACGAAGCCCCGGAGAGTCCGCAGGCGCAAAAGCTCTTCGACGACGAACGCCTCGACCCGCAAGCGCCACGAGAAGTGGCGGCCGGTGGCGGAGATATCCATCGATTCCCCCGGGGCCCCAACCCCGGCACCTTTCTTCATGGTTTGCTGGAATGGGCCGGCGACGAAGGTTTTGCCGCCAACCCACAAGCAGTCGAAGACGCGATTGCCCGGCGCTGCAACCGTCGTGGCTGGGAAGGCTGGATCACCACGCTGAGCGATTGGCTGCAACATTTGCTCAAGTCCCCACTGCACATCGGCGGCGGGCAGGCTCCGGTGATTTTCGAGCAACTGACCCAGTACCGTGTCGAGATGGAATTCTGGTTCGCCAGCCATAAAGTCGACGTGCTGAAACTGGATGAACTGGTGCGCCAGCACACCCACAACGGCGTTGCCCGAGTGGCCGCAGAACCGGTCTTGCTCAACGGCATGTTCAAGGGTTTTATCGACCTCACCTTCGAGCATGAGGGGCGCTATTACGTCGCCGACTACAAATCCAACTGGCTGGGCGTTGACGACGCGGCTTACACCGAACAGGCCATGGAACAGTCGATTCTCGATAACCGCTATGACCTGCAATACGTGTTGTACCTGTTGGCCTTGCACCGACAGCTCAAGGCGCGGCTGGTCGACTACGATTACGACCGGCATGTCGGTGGTGCGCTGTACCTGTTCTTGCGGGGTACGCGTGCTGCCAGCCAAGGCGTGTACTTCGCCCGTCCACCCAAAGAACTGATCGAGCGACTGGACCGCATGTTCCAGGGCAAGCCAGAACCCAAGGCCGAGCCCGCGTGGGAACAGGGAGTACTGCTATGAGCCGCACCTTTGCCGATTTGTTGCCCACCCCTTTGGCAGCCGAAAGCCTGGCGGATCTCGAGCCATTGAGTCGTGCCGATGACCTGCTGCTGTTACTGACGCGCTGGGTAGAGCGAGGCTGGTTGCGCGCGCTGGACAAGGCCTTTGTCGCCTTCCTCCACGAACTCGCGCCTGACGATGATCCGTTGGTGCTGCTCGCGGCCGCGTTGACCAGTCACCAACTGGGCCACGGCCATGTGTGCCTGGACCTGTTCGAGACCCTGAAAGAACCGGATTTCGCCCTGTCGCTGCCCCCTGAAGGTGATGTGCACAGTGGCGCGATGTTGTTGCCGTCGCAATTGCTTGAAGCACTGGACGGTGCCCATTGGTGCAAGGTGCTGGCTTCGAGCAGTCTGGTGGCGCTGGCCGCAGACGGGCGTGAAGCGGCGCAATCACGTCCCCTGGTTTTATCCGGCAAGCGCCTGTATCTGCGCCGCTACTGGGCGTACGAACGACGCATCGACGATGCCCTGCGCCTGCGCTTGGCAGAACACGAATCGACACCGGATGATTTATCCCAACGACTGACCGGTTTGTTTGGGGCAGCCAAAACCGGTGAAGTGATCGACTGGCAGAAACTCGCCTGTGCCCTGGCGACCCGCAGTGCCTTCAGCATCGTCACCGGCGGCCCGGGCACCGGCAAGACCACCACCGTCGTGCGCTTGCTGGCATTGCTCCAGGCTCCCGCCGTGGAAGCCGGCAAACCGCTGCGCATCCGCCTCGCCGCACCCACCGGCAAAGCCGCGGCCCGTCTCACGGAGTCGATCAGCCAACAAGTCCGGACCCTGCACGTCGCCGAATCGGTTCGCGGCCAGATCCCGTCGGACGTCACCACCGTTCACCGTTTGCTGGGCAGTCGACCGGGTACGCGGCACTTCCGCCATCACGCCGGTAATCGCTTGCCGCTGGATGTGCTGGTGGTGGACGAAGCGTCGATGATCGACCTGGAGATGATGGCCAATCTGCTGGATGCAATGCCGGCCCACGCGCGATTGGTGTTGTTGGGGGACAAGGATCAACTGGCCTCGGTAGAGGCGGGTGCTGTGCTGGGCGATCTGTGTCGGGATGCCGAGGCGGGTTGGTACAGCCCGCAGACTCGCCAGTGGCTGGAAACAGTCAGTGGTGAAAGCCTGGAAGACAGTGGTTTGCAGGCCGACACCCAGGGCACTCATCCGCTGGCCCAACAAGTGGTGATGTTGCGTCACTCGCGGCGGTTCGGCGAGGGCAGCGGCATTGGTCAACTGGCACGCTGGGTCAATCAGCAACAACCCGAACATGCCCGCAAACTGTTGGCAGCACGAAGTCACGACGACGTGTTTTCCCTGCCTCTAAAAGGGGAGCAGGACCGGGCCCTGGAGCGTCTTTTGCTGGAAGGGCATGGCGAAGGACCGCAAGGTTATCGCCACTATTTGAGTCTCCTGCGCAATCAGCGGCCAACGCTCGACAGCCCGCTCGACGATCCACGCTGGACCGAATGGGCGCGTCAGGTGTTGCAAGCCTTCGACGCTTTCCAATTGCTGTGCGCCGTGCGCAAGGGACCCTGGGGCGTGGAAGGGTTGAACCAGCGAGTGACTACCGCGTTGCTCAAGGCTCGATTGATCGACAGCGATCAGCAGTGGTACGAAGGTCGACCGGTGTTGATGACCCGCAACGACTATGGCCTGGGGTTGATGAACGGTGACATCGGCATTGCCCTCAAACTGCCGGAGCGTGATGGACCCGACGCAGGCAAGCAGGTGCTGCGCGTGGCGTTTCCGCGAAATGATGGTCAGGGCGGCGTGCGCTTTGTTCTGCCGAGCCGGCTCAACGATGTCGAAACCGTCTACGCCATGACCGTGCACAAATCCCAAGGCTCGGAATTTGCCCACACGGCGCTGATTCTGCCGGACGCCTTGAACCCTGTGCTCACGAAGGAACTGATCTACACCGGGATCACCCGGGCCAAGCATTGGTTCACCTTGATCGAACCTCGCGCCGGTGTATTTGAAGAAGCTGTTCGGCGCAAGGTCAAGCGCTTGAGCGGGTTGATGCTGGAGCTGGAAGAAGGGGTTACACCGAGCGATTGAGGTGCGAGTTTCCGGCGCCAAAAAACCGTCCAAAGCGCCGTAGTACGCGGCCTCGCGGGTGTTTCATCGCTATGCTATCGTGGCGAAATTATTTCGTTACGATCGAAGAGAATCACTGCATGAAGGTGGCTGCCTGGACGACAGGACGCGTCATTGGCGGCAAGCAAGTGTTGCTCGCTGGCCTGTTCTGCTGGCTGTCCGGCAGCGTTTTTGCGCAGTCGCAAACGCCGTCGAGCATGGCTGACCAGCGTGCCCAATCGGTCACTCAAGTGGTGCTCGGCATTCTCAGTTACGCCCGCTGGCCGGTTGAGCCCGCGCAACTGCGTTTGTGCGTGGTCGGCCCCACTGAATACACCGACGATCTGGTCAAAGGCACCACTCAGGCCACCGGCCGGCCTGTCACTGTGCGGCGCCTGCTGGCCGACTACCCGTCGATTGTCGGTGAATGCGATGCGGTGTACATCGGCAAACTGACCGGTGATGAACGCAGTCGACTGTTCGCCTCATTGATGGGGCGCCCGGTGCTGAGCATCAGTGAAAGCGACGATCAATGCACCGTCGGCAGCCTGTTCTGCCTGCGGGTTGGCGATGAGCAGGTGTCCTTCGAGGTCAATCTCGACTCCGTCGCCCGCAGTGGCGTGCGCATTCACCCCAGTGTGCTGCAACTGTCCCGCCGCAAGCCGGCGGCCTCATGAGCCTGTTCAAAGCCGGTACTCGCCCGACCTTGCGGTCAGTCATCGGTCGCGGGCATCTGATCGTCGCGCTGATCGCCGTGGCCATGGCCAGCGTGTCGCTGACCTTGCTTGGCGTCCTCGCGTTGCGGGTCTACGCCGACCACAACCTGCACCTGATTGCGCGCTCGATCGATTACACCGTCGAAGCAGCGGTGGTGTTCAACGACAAAGCCGCCGCCACTGAAGCGCTGGCCATGATCGCGTCTACCGAGGAAGTCGCCGACGCCCAGGTGCTGGACGCCAAAGGGCGGTTGCTGGCGCGCTGGCAGCGTTCGGAAAACGGTTTGTTCTCCGATCTCGAATTGCAGATCGCCAGGATCTTTCTGGAAAAACCCATCGACATGCCGATTGTTCATCAGGGGCGGGAGATTGGCAGCGTTCAGCTCACCGGGCACGGCGGCAGCCTGATGCGCTTTCTGCTCAGCGGTCTGGCGGGCATTGTCCTGTGTACGGCAATCAGTGCCTGGGTCGCGCTCTATCTGGCGCGACGCCAACTTCGCGGGATCACCGGCCCGCTGCGAAGCCTAGCCGCCGTGGCTCACGCCGCTCGCAGCGAGCGTGCATTCGACCGTCGCGTACCGCCGGCCGACATCGCCGAACTGGACAATCTGGGCAACGACTTCAATGCCTTGCTCGATGAGCTCGAATCCTGGCAGACCCACCTGCAAAGCGAGAACGAAACCCTGGCGCACCAGGCCAGCCATGACAGCCTCACCGGTTTGCCGAACCGCGCGTTTTTCGAAGGCCGGTTGATACGTGCGTTGCGCAACGCCAACAAGCTCAACGAGCGATTGGCTGTGCTGTTTCTCGACAGCGACCGCTTCAAGGAAATCAACGACAACTTTGGTCATGCGGCCGGTGACGCGGTGCTCGTGGCGGTCGCGACCCGCGTGCGCGCACAACTTCGCGAAGAGGACCTGGTGGCGCGTCTGGGCGGTGACGAGTTTGCCGTGCTGCTGTCACCGCTGCACAAAACCGAAGACGCCGAGCGGATTGCCGACAAGATCCTCGCCAGCATGGAAGCACCGATCCCGTTGCCGGGCGGTATCCATGTGTTGACTTCACTCAGTATCGGTATTGCGGTGTACCCGGATCATGGCGTCACGCCGGGCACTTTGCTCCATGCCGCTGACGCCGCCATGTACCAAGCCAAGCGCGTCGCTCGTGGCGCGCAGCACACGGCAGGATCGGAACATCCTGTCACCCATGCTCACACCAGGAGCTGATTGTTTTGTTCTCGATGACCCCGCGTTCCCTGCGATTTTTCGCGATCACCCTGTTCATGGCCTTGCTGGCATTGACCGGGTGCCAGACAGCACCGCAAAAGAGCCTGACCCCGGCGCAGATCGCCGTGCTTAAACAGCAAGGATTTGAACTGACCGAAGAAGGCTGGGCCTTTGGTCTGTCCGGCAAAGTCCTGTTTGGCAGTGACGACGACAGCCTGAATCCGGCCAGTACCGAAATCGTCCAGCGCATCGGCAAATCATTGCTCGGCGTTGGCATCGAGCGTGTGCGGGTCGATGGCCACACCGATGCTTCCGGCAAAGAGGCTTACAACCAACAACTGTCCCTGCGCCGTGCGAAAAGTGTCGGCAAGGTGCTGACCACAGTCGGCATGCAAGAACAGAACATCCAGTTGCGCGGTTTCGGCAGCAGCGAGCCGGTGGCGCCCAACACCACGGCAACGGGCCGTACCGAAAACCGCCGGGTGTCGATTGTGGTGAGCGCCGATTAATCGGCGAACAGCATCTTACGAGTTTCACCCATCAATAGAGCCTGATTCTGCTCAGTGACCGAGCGGATGTAATCCCACAACAGGGTGATCCGCTTGAGCTTCCTCAAGTCCTCGCGGCAGTACATCCAGAACTGCCGGGTGATATTGATCTCCTGCGGCAACACCGGCAGCAATCGTGGGTCCTGAGCCGCGAGGAAGCACGGCAGAATCGCCAGCGACCGCCCTTGCTGCGCCGCGACGAATTGCGCGATCACGCTGGTGCTGCGCAAATTGGCGCTGGCGCCGGGCAATACGTTCGCCAGGTACAACAGCTCTGAGCTGAACGCCAGGTCGTCGACATAGCTGATGAATGAATGCTTGCCCAGGTCTGCCGGGCGGCGGATGGGTGGGTGTTTGTCCAGATAGTCCTGGGTCGCGTACAGCTGCAAGCGGTAGTCGCAGAGTTTGCAGCACACGTACGGACCGTGCTCCGGGCGCTCCAGGGCGATGACGATATCCGCTTCGCGCTTGGACAGGCTGATGAAGTGCGGCAGCGGCAGGATGTCGACGGAAATCGCCGGGTAGGCGTCGACGAAGTGACTCAGTTGCGGCGTGATGAAAAAGCTGCCGAAGCCTTCGGTGCAGCCCATGCGCACATGCCCGGACAACGCCACCCCGGACCCCGACACCTGCTCGCAGGCCATGTGCAGCGTGCTTTCAATCGACTCCGCATAACCGAGCAATCGCTGACCCTCAGCGGTCAGGACAAAGCCGCTGGTCCGGGATTTCTCGAACAACAAAGTCCCCAATGCGGCTTCCAGCGAACTGATGCGCCGCGACACGGTGGTGTAGTCCACCGCCAGGCGCTTGGCCGCGGTGCTGGCCTTGCGGGTGCGGGCGACTTCGAGGAAAAACTTGAGGTCGTCCCAGTTCAGCGAGCCTAAAGACGTGATGTTTTTTTGCATGATGGACCGGCTTTTATGTGCGTTCTTATTAGAAGTTTGCACATCTATACTCCAAAAACAGCTGCACAACCAACTCGCGGCACACGCCTCATCGCAAGGCGACTTTCTCGCCTTGGCTCCCAAGATAGCTCTAACTATAAAAAGCAAACATCCGGAGACCCACATGAACGCTTCGCTCACGCCTGACCAAACCACTGTCCAAACGGTAAAGCTGTTGATCGACGGCCAATGGGTCGAGTCCAAATCCACTGAATGGCACGACATCGTCAACCCGGCGACCCAGCAAGTGCTGGCCAAGGTGCCGTTTGCGACCACTGAAGAAGTCGATGCTGCGATCAGCGCTGCTCATCGCGCCTTCCAGACCTGGAAGCTGACGCCGATCGGCGCGCGGATGCGCATCATGCTCAAGCTCCAGGCGCTGATTCGTGAACACTCCAAACGCATCGCCGTGGTCTTGAGTGCCGAACAGGGCAAAACCATTGCCGACGCTGAAGGCGACATTTTCCGTGGCCTGGAAGTGGTCGAGCACGCGTGTTCCATCGGCAGCCTGCAGATGGGTGAATTCGCCGAGAACGTCGCCGGCGGCGTCGACACCTACACCCTGCGTCAGCCAATCGGCGTGTGCGCCGGCATCACCCCGTTCAACTTCCCGGCGATGATTCCGCTGTGGATGTTCCCGATGGCCATCGCCTGCGGCAATACCTTCGTGCTCAAACCGTCCGAACAGGACCCGATGTCGACCATGCTCCTGGTGGAACTGGCGATCGAGGCTGGCGTTCCGGCGGGCGTGCTTAACGTCGTACATGGCGGCAAGGATGTTGTGGACGCACTGTGCACCCACAAAGACATCAAGGCGGTTTCCTTCGTCGGTTCGACCGCCGTCGGTACTCACGTCTACGACCTGGCCGGTAAACACGGCAAGCGCGTGCAATCGATGATGGGCGCGAAGAACCACGCCGTGGTGCTGCCGGATGCCAATCGCGAGCAAGCGCTGAACGCCCTGGTCGGCGCCGGTTTTGGCGCGGCGGGTCAACGTTGCATGGCCACTTCCGTGGTGGTGTTGGTGGGCGCGGCCAAACAATGGTTGCCGGACCTGAAAGCGCTGGCGCAGAAACTCACCGTGAATGCCGGCAGCGAGCCGGGCACAGATGTTGGCCCGGTGATCTCGAAAAAAGCCAAACAGCGCATTCTCGATCTGATCGAAAGCGGCATCAAGGAAGGCGCCAAACTGGAACTGGACGGTCGCGAGATCACGGTTCCAGGTTACGAGAAGGGCAACTTTGTCGGCCCGACCTTGTTCTCCGGCGTAACCACCGACATGCAGATCTACACCCAGGAAATTTTCGGCCCGGTGCTGGTGGTACTGGAAGTGAATACGCTCGACGAGGCTATTGCCCTGGTCAATGCCAACCCGTTCGGCAACGGCACCGGCCTGTTCACCCAGAGCGGCGCGGCGGCACGTAAATTCCAGACTGAAATCGACGTCGGCCAGGTCGGTATCAACATCCCGATTCCGGTGCCGGTCCCGTTCTTCAGCTTCACCGGTTCGCGCGGCTCCAAGCTGGGCGACCTCGGCCCGTATGGCAAGCAAGTGGTGCAGTTCTACACTCAGACCAAGACCGTCACCAGTCGCTGGTTCGATGACGACAGCGTCAACGACGGTGTGAACACCACCATCAACTTGCGATAAGGAGCCGGACATGAAAATCGCTTTTATCGGTCTCGGCAACATGGGCGCGCCGATGGCGCGCAACCTGATCAAGGCCGGCCACGCGCTACGCCTGGTCGACTTGAACAAAACCGTGCTGGCGGAGCTGGAGGAACTGGGCGGCAGCATCAGCCCTACCGCCCGTGAAGCGGCGCAAGGTGCAGAGCTGGTGATCACCATGCTTCCGGCCGCTGTGCATGTGCGCAGCGTATGGCTGGGCGAAGACGGCGTTCTCGCCGGCATCGGCCAAGGCGTGCCGGCCGTGGATTGCAGCACCATTGATCCACAGACCGCACGCGATGTCGCCGCCGCCGCTGCCAAGCAAGGCGTGGCCATGGCCGATGCACCGGTTTCCGGCGGCACCGGTGGCGCCGCGGCCGGGACGCTGACCTTCATGGTCGGCGCCACCCCGGAACTGTTTGCCACCCTGCAGCCGGTGCTGGCGCAGATGGGCCGCAACATCGTCCATTGCGGCGAAGTCGGCACCGGGCAAATCGCCAAAATCTGCAACAACCTGCTGCTGGCGATTTCCATGGTCGGCGTCAGCGAAGCAATGGCGCTGGGTGATGCCCTGGGGATCGACACCACCGTGCTCGCCGGGATCATCAACAGTTCCACCGGGCGTTGCTGGAGTTCGGAGATGTACAACCCATGGCCGGGCATCGTCGAAACGGCGCCGGCCTCGCGCGGCTACACCGGCGGCTTCGGTGCCGAACTGATGCTCAAGGATTTGGGGCTGGCCACGGAAGCGGCCCGTCAGGCGCACCAACCGGTGGTGCTCGGCGCGGTGGCCCAGCAGTTGTATCAGGCGATGAGCCAGCGTGGAGAGGGTGGCAAGGACTTCTCGGCGATCATCAACAGCTATCGCAAAGCTCAATAAGGTTTTCGCGGGGGCTGTGGCGAGGAAGCTTTTGTGGTGAGCACGCTTTTGTGGCGAGGGGGCTTGCCCCCGTTGGAGTGCGAAGCGCTCCCCTACATTCCTTCAGCCATAAAGAGTCGACTGAACATACGACGGCTTCGCCGCCGAACGGGGCGATGCGGCGTTCCGACAAGCCCCTCGCCACAGTGTTGCGCATTTCAAGTCAGAACATTGACCGGGAGATCACGTCGGGTGATCCCCCGGTTTTTTTGCATCAGGCAAACACGAAATACTTGCGCACGGTTTCAACCACTTCCCACGTGCCTTTCATCCCCGGCTCAATGACGAAAATATCACCGGCGCGCAGGTGGATCGGCTCTTTGCCTTCCGGGGTGATGATGCAGTAGCCCTCGCGGAAATCGCAGTATTCCCACTTCACGTATTCGACATACCACTTGCCCGGCGTGCAGATCCAGGTGCCCATGATCTTGCTGCCGTCTTCGCTGGTGTAGGCGTTGAGGTTGACGGTGTGCGGGTCACCTTCGAGTTTTTCCCATTTGCAGGCGTCAAGCACCGGCAGTGGATGAGTATCGCGAAGAACGGTAATCGGTGCGGTCATGATGACTCCGGGCAGTGGCTTGAAGAACTGAAGTGGCACCCTATAGCCCCCCTGCACCGGTCAGTTGTCTGAACTCGACATCCAGGTGTCCAGAAACGCGCACCCCTCAACTAAAGGGTCAAGACATGTAACAAGGCCTTCGCATAGCCGGGCAGCGCGGCAAAGTCCCGGGCACAGAGCAGGAGTTTGCGTTGGGCCCAGGGTTCATGCAGCGCGATGCTCTGGAAAGGGAGTTCGCCGGTCCAGCGTTCGACGGCCGCGAGCGGCACGATCGCCAACCCGGCACCGCGAGCGACCATGCGCATGACGCCATCAAAACCGTCGGCACGGATGCGGATTTTCAGGCGCGAACCGATGTGCAATGCCTGTTCTTCGAGGTACACGGCCAGGGCGCTGCTGGCGTTCAGGCCGACGTAATCGTGGTGCAAGGTGTCGCTGAAACTCAGGCATTCAGTGTCGGCCAACGGGTGGTCGTGGGGCAGGATCAATACCAGTGGATCGTCGCGAAAAGCGCGGGTCTGCAGGTCATCGGTGTCCACGGCGTCGGACACGATGCCCAGGTCTGCCGCACCTTGGCGCAAGGCGTGGGTGATGCGTGCGCTGGGCAATTCCTGAAGGTCGATGTCGAGGTTTGGATGTTCGTGCAGGAAATCGGCGAGCAATTCCGGCAGGTACTCGGTGATCGCCGTGGTGTTACACAGCAACCGGACCTGGCCTTTGACGCCTTTAGCGTATTCCGCCAGGTCCTGTTGCATGCGTTCGGCTTGTTGCAGCAGGGATCGGGCGTGTTTTGCCAGGGCTTTGCCGGCCGGCGTGGGGGTGACGCCGCGACGACCGCGTTGAAGAAATTCGATGCCGAGCGAAGCCTCCATGGCGCGGATTCTCGCGCTCGCCGCTGCCAGGGACAAATGACTGCGCGCGGCACCGGCGGTGATGTTGCCGCTGTCGAGGATGTTCAGGTAGAGGCGCAGGTCGGTCAGGTCGAAGTGCATCGGCAACCTCTGGAGGTGTGTTGTCTGGGCGGGCCCCTTCGCGAGCAAGCCCGCTCCCACAGTGGACCGTATTTTTTCAGTGAGAACTCGATCAACTGTGGGAGCGGGCTTGCTCGCGAAGAGGCCAGTAGCCTCAACCCATCTATAAGCCTATTGCTAGACAAGAGGCACCCTCAGTATATGGCAGATTTTCACCCGGCAAATCCAGGCTCAGGATAGCCCCATGAATACACTCGCCGCGTTCTATCAAAACCTCGGGCTGGCCTTGTCCTTACTGGTCATTGCCACGTTCCTCCTGGCCGGCATGATCAAAGGCATCATCGGTCTCGGCTTGCCCACCATCGCCATGGGCCTGCTCGGTCTGGCTATGGCACCGTCGCAGGCTGCCGCGCTGCTGATCATTCCTGCGACCCTCACCAATGTCTGGCAACTGGCATTCGGCGGGCACCTGCGCGGGTTGATCAAGCGTTTATGGCCGATGCTGCTGGCGATCTTTATCGGCACGGGCGCCGGCACGTTGTGGATCGGCATGGCCGGCGGGCATTGGGTCGTGCGGGCGTTGGGCGCCGCGTTGTTGCTCTACGCATTGAGCGGATTGTTCCTGCCGGCCTTGCGCGTCGGCAGTCGCGCCGAGCGTTGGCTCGGTCCGCTGTGCGGCGTGCTGACAGGCGTTATCACTTCGGCCACCGGCGTCTTCGTGATTCCGGCGGTGCCTTATCTGCAGGCGCTCGGTTTGAGCAAGGACGAACTCGTGCAGGCGTTGGGCTTGTCGTTCACCGTTTCGACCTTGGCGCTGGCGGCTGGCCTGTGGTGGCGCGACGCCTTGGGTGGTGGCGAACTGAGTGCGTCATTGCTGGCGCTGATCCCGGCCGTGCTCGGCCTGTTGCTGGGCCAATGGCTGCGGCAGCGGATCAGCGCGGCGCTGTTCAAGCGAGTGTTTTTCATCGGCCTCGGCGTGCTCGGCGGCCACTTGTTGATCAGCGGGTAGCGGATGACGGGCTGAGCATGTCGATGGCGCGGATCTCGAAATCCCGTTCCAGGAATTCGTCGCGCTGCTCAAGAAACTGCTTCATGTGCGGCAGGTTCGAGTGCACGTCCAGATGCGCCTGGGATTGCCAGATTTCGTAGAAGATAAACAGCGTCGGGTCCTGTTTGTCGCGCAGCATGTGGTACTCGATGCAGCCGGGCTCGGCGCGGCTGGCTTGCACATAGCCGTTGAAAAACGCTTCGAAGGCGTCGGATTTTTCCGGGCGGGTCTTGGCGTGCAGGATGAAGCCTTGCATTTCACTCATCAGAAATCCCCTCAAGTTAAGAATCGGCGCAAGTCTATGGCAACAATCGCCTGTCGATTCGTGCGTATTGGTCAAAAGGGTTTTGTGCATTCAGGACTTATTCCGCGCGAGCCTCGCCGCTAACCTGCCGCCATCCAATTTCTGACCTTTCGAGATTTCTCATGAAAAAAGTCCTGTTGCTCAATGGCGGAAAAAAATTCGCCCACTCCGATGGCCGCTACAACACCACCCTGCATGAAACGGCGCTGAGCGTGCTGGATCGTGGCGGCGTGGACGTGAAAGCCACCTTCATCGACGAGGGCTACGACGTCGCCGAAGAAGTCGCCAAATTTCTCTGGGCTGACGTGATCATTTATCAAATGCCAGGCTGGTGGATGGGCGCACCGTGGACCGTGAAAAAGTACATCGATGAAGTCTTCACCGAAGGCCATGGCAGCCTCTACGCCAGTGATGGCCGCACCCGTTCCGATGCGTCGCAAAAGTACGGCAGCGGCGGTTTGGTGCAGGGCAAGCAATACATGCTGTCGTTGACCTGGAATGCGCCGCAGCAAGCGTTCGACGACCCGACCGACTTCTTCGAAGCCAAGGGCGTGGACGCGGTGTACTTCCCGTTCCACAAGGCCAACGAGTTCCTCGGCATGACCGGCCTGCCGACCTTCCTGTGCGTCGACGTGATGAAACGCCCGAACATCGAAGCCGATGTCGCACGCTATGAAGAGCATTTGACCGAGGTGTTTGGCCTCAAGGCTTGAGGTTCCTTTTGCCCCGCATCCAGCTACTATCAAGCCAGTTTTGAATGAGGGGCCTTTGTGAAAGCCAGATCCGATGAATTGCAGATTTTCGTCTGCGTGATTGAATGCGGGTCGATTTCCGCTGCCGCCGAACAGGTCGGGCAAACGCCTTCGGCGGTCAGTCGCACGCTGTCGCGGCTGGAGGCCAAACTTGATACCACACTGATCAACCGCACCACGCGGCGCATGGACCTGACCGAAGAGGGCAAGTACTTCTTCGAGCACGCCAAGCGCATTCTCGATCAGATGGACGAGCTCGAAGAACGCCTCAACTCACGCCAGCAAACCCCGTCCGGGCGGCTGCGGATCAACGCCGCGTCACCGTTCATGCTGCACGCCATCGTGCCGTACATCGACGAATTCCGCCGGCTCTACCCGGACATCCAGCTGGAACTCAACAGCAACGACCTGATTATCGATCTGCTGGAGCAAAGCACCGACATCGCCATCCGCATCGGCACGCTGGCCGACTCGACCTTGCACGCCCGCTCGCTGGGGTGCAGTCCGCTGCACATCGTCGCCAGCCCGGCCTATATCGAGCAACACGGTGCGCCGCATGCGGTTGCGGATTTAAGTGACCACGCATTGCTGGGGTTTACCCAGAACGAAGGTCTCAACCAATGGCCGCTGCGTTATGTACACGGTGATCGCTGGCCGATCGAGGCGTCGATCAGTGCCTCCAGCGGCGAGACGATCCGGCACCTGGCGCTGGAAGGGCAGGGCATTGCCTGCCTGTCGCATTACATGACGATCGAGGACATTCGCGCCGGCCGTTTGCAAGTGTTGCTGGCGGACTTCAACAGCGGCTATCGTCAGCCAATCAACGCGGTGTACTACCGCAACTCGCAATTGGCCCTGCGTATTCAGTGCTTCCTCGACTTCATTCAGGGCAAGTTGGCGGTGTATGCGAACTCGGATTTCAAAGGCTGATTCGTGATCCCTGCGCAAGAGTGAATTGGGTCGGAGGGGATTTTTCCTCAGTGATCGCTCCTCGATACTCGTTGCATCACTTATTCACGCAGGGAGTTTCTCCATGAACGTATTCGTCACCGGCGCTGCAGGTTTCATCGGCGGCTCCATCGCCACCGGCCTGATCCGCGCGGGCCACAAGGTCACCGGCCTGGTGCGCAGCGAAGCCCAAGCCAATGAACTGAGCGCGCTAGGCATCACCCCGGTGATCGGCACGCTGGACGACAGCGCATTGCTCGCCGAACAGGCTCGTGCTGCCGACGCCGTGATCAACGCCGCCAGCAGCGACCATCGCGGCGCGGTGCAAGCGTTGCTCGACGCCTTGCGCGGCTCCAACAAAGTATTCCTGCACACCAGCGGTTCGAGCATCGTCGGCGATGCCTCCGGTGGTAAGTCCAGCGACGTCATTTACTTCGAAGACAAACTGCCGGAACCGACCGTCGACAAGGCCGCCCGCGTGGCCATCGACAACCTGATCCTCGCTGCCGCGAACGACGGCGTGAACTCGGCGGTGATCTGCAACACGCTGATCTACGGCCACAGCCTGGGCGTCAATCGCGACAGCGTGCAATTGCCGCGTTTGCTCAAACAGGCGCGTAAAAGTGGCGTGGTCCGGCATGTCGGCCCGGGGCAGAACATCTGGTCCAACGTGCACATCGAAGATGTCGTGTCCCTGTACCTGCTGGCGCTGACCAAAAATGCGCCGGGCACGTTCTACTTCGTAGAAAGCGGTGAGGCGTCGTTCATCGACATGACCACCGCGATTGCCCAAGCGCTGGAGTTGGGCGCGCCGCAAGACTGGCCGCTGAAAGACGCCGAGGCCGAGTGGGGGTATGAAATGGCCAACTATGGTTTGGGTTCCAACAGCCGGGTGCGCGGGAAGAAGGCGCGTGAGTTGCTGGGCTGGGCGCCGAAGCGGGTGTCGGTGATTGAGTGGATTCGGGACGAGATGGTTTGAGTTCGCTGTAGACCGCGTCGCTGCCTTCGCGAGCAAGCCCGCTCCCACATTTGATCTGCATCGCACCGGATATCGCGGATTAGCACATATCGAGTGTGGGAGCGGGCTTGCTCGCGAAGGCTTTTTCAGCAGCCCAACAACTGGCCGGGCCGCCCTCAATTCCGTAACATCCGCGCACTTTCCTCTCGTCACTCCCTGCGTGCGATCCCTCCCCATGAAACCAAAACGTCTACGCGCCGATGTCCTGGCCGGGCTCACGACCTCTTTCGCCCTGCTGCCCGAATGCATCGCCTTCGCGCTGGTGGCCCACCTCAATCCGCTGATGGGGCTTTACGGGGCGTTCATCATTTGCACCCTGACCGCGCTGTTCGGCGGGCGGCCGGGCATGGTGTCCGGTGCGGCCGGTTCGATGGCCGTGGTGATCGTCGCGCTGGTGGTGCAACACGGCGTGCAGTATCTGCTGGCGACGGTGTTGCTCGGCGGGTTGATCATGCTGGCGTTCGGGTTGCTGAAACTCGGCAAACTGGTGCGCATGGTCCCGCACCCGGTGATGCTCGGTTTCGTCAACGGCCTGGCGATCATCATTGCCCTGGCGCAGTTGGAACATTTCAAAAGCGGTGACACCTGGCTCAGTGGTACTCCGCTGTACATGATGACGGGGCTGGTGGCCGTGACCATGGCCATCGTTTACCTGCTGCCGCGCCTTACGCGTGCGGTGCCGCCGGCATTGGTGGCGATTCTGGGCGTGGGGCTGGCGGTGTATCTGCTGGGCTTGCCGACCCGTACGCTGGGCGACATGGCGCACATCGCCGGGGGCTTGCCGACCTTTGCGTTGCCAGACATTCCCTGGACGCTGGACACCCTGCGCATCATCGCGCCCTACGCGATTTTGATGGCGCTGGTCGGCCTGCTGGAAACCCTGCTGACCTTGAACCTGACCGACGAAATCACCGAGAGCCGTGGCTTCCCGGATCGTGAGTGCGTGGCGCTGGGCGCAGCGAACATGGTCTCGGGTGTGTTCGGTGGCATGGGCGGTTGCGCGATGATCGGCCAGACGGTAATCAACCTCAGTTCCGGCGGTCGTGGTCGACTGTCCGGTGTGGTTGCCGGGGTGCTGATCCTGCTGTTCATTTTGTTTCTGTCGCCGCTGATCGAGCGCATCCCACTGGCGGCGCTAGTCGGGGTGATGTTTGTGGTGTCACAGCAAACGTTCGCCTGGGCCTCGTTGCGGGTGGTGAACAAAGTGCCGTTGAACGACGTGTTGGTGATCCTCGCAGTGACGGTGATTACCGTGTTCACCGACCTGGCCACCGCCGTGTTGTGCGGGATCATCATCGCCGCGCTCAACTTTGCCTGGCAGCAGGCCCGGCAGCTGTACGCCGACAGTCATCTGGAAAACGACGGCAGCAAACTCTACCGGGTGCATGGCACGCTGTTCTTTGCCTCGACCACACCCTTTCTCAATCAATTCGACCCGGCCAATGATCCGGCCCACGTCACGCTGGATTGCCGGCATTTGAGCTTCGTTGATTACTCGGCCATCTCTGCGCTGGATACGTTGCGTGAACGCTACACCAAGGCCGGCAAGCACCTGCGCGTGCTGCACCTGTCGGAGCGTTGCAAGAAACTGCTGAAACGCGCGCGCGTGAGTCACGACTGAGGTCCCAAGTAAAATCCTTGTGGGAGCGAGCCTGCTCGCGATGGCGGTGTATCAGTCACATCATTGTTGACTGACACTCCCTCTTCGCGAGCAGGCTCGCTCCCACAGGGAAATCTGGATGTAAATTCGCCTGTCGGATTTACATATTCACCGACCTCGCATATCTCTCAGCGACAACCCTTACCCCTATACGAAAATAACTTTCACCTCGTTTGAATATCACCTCTCGAAATGTTTTAAGAGTTTCACAATCCATTCGACGTGACCCTTTCGAGGAGTACCGCATGACCCTGTCCTTCGGCTATTGGCTGCTGGTGTATGCCGCCATCGCCATCATTGCGCTGATCGTGCTGATCGCCCGTTACCGACTCAATCCCTTCATCGTGATCACCCTGGTGTCCATCGGTTTGGCCTTGCTGGCCGGGATGCCGGCGTCCGGCGTGGTCGGCGCCTATGAGGCGGGGGTCGGTAAAACCCTCGGGCATATCGCGCTGGTGGTGGCGCTGGGCACCATGCTCGGCAAGATGATGGCCGAGTCCGGCGGCGCCGAGCAGGTGGCGCGGACCTTGATCGACCGGTTTGGCGAAAAGAACGCGCACTGGGCGATGGTCTGCATCGCATTCCTGGTCGGGCTGCCGCTGTTTTTCGAAGTCGGTTTTGTGTTGCTGGTGCCGATTGCCTTTACCGTGGCGCGGCGTGTCGGTGTGTCGATCCTGATGGTCGGTTTGCCGATGGTCGCCGGCCTCTCGGTGGTGCACGCCTTGGTGCCGCCGCACCCGGCGGCGATGCTGGCGGTGCAGGTGTATGGGGCGTCGGTCGGGCAGACGTTGATGTACGCGATTTTGATCGGCATTCCGACGGCGATCATTGCTGGACCGCTGTATGCCAAGTTCATCGTGCCACGCATTCAACTGCCGGCGGAAAATCCGCTGGAGCGCCAGTTCCTCGACCGCGAACCACGCGACAGTTTGCCGGGGTTTGGCATCACCATGGCGACCATTCTGTTGCCGGTGGTGCTGATGCTGATCGGCGGCTGGGCCAACCTGATTTCCACGCCAGGCAGCGGCTTCAACCAGTTCCTGCTGTTCATCGGCAACTCGGTCATCGCGCTGTTGCTGGCGACCTTATTGAGCTTCTGGACCCTCGGCATCGCCCAGGGCTTCAGCCGTGAATCGATCCTCAAGTTCACCAACGAATGCCTGGCCCCCACCGCCAGCATCACCTTGCTGGTCGGCGCCGGCGGTGGTCTGAACCGGATTCTGGTGGACGCCGGCGTCACCGATCAGATCGTCAGCCTGGCCCACGAATTTCAGTTGTCGCCACTGATCATGGGCTGGCTGTTCGCCGCGTTAATGCGCATCGCCACCGGTTCCGCGACGGTGGCGATGACCACCGCCTCGGGGATTGTTGCGCCGGTGGCCATCGGCCTGGGTTATCCGCACCCGGAACTGCTGGTGCTGGCGACCGGTGCCGGCTCGGTGATTTTTTCCCACGTCAACGACGGCGGCTTCTGGTTGATCAAGGAATACTTCAACATGACCGTGGCCCAGACCTTCAAGACCTGGACCGTGTTGGAGACCATTATTTCCGTGGTCGCTTTCGGCCTGACCGTCGGCCTTTCTTACCTGATCTAACCGGAGTCGCCTGCCATGGACATCCTTTATCAGATCCGCGCCCGCCAGGACTCCTTCAGCGCCGGTGAAGGGCGTATCGCGCGCCTGATGCTCGACGACGTAGGGTTTGCCTCCGCTGCCAGCCTCGATGAGCTGGCGCTGAGGGCGGAAGTCAGCACCGCCACGCTATCGCGATTTGCCCGCACGGTGGGTTGCCGCGACCTGCGCGACTTGCGCCTGCAACTGGCCCAGGCCAGCGGCGTCGGCAGCCGTTTTCTCGACCCGGCAGGCACCCCCGATCAGTCGGCGTTTTACGGGCAGATCGTCGGTGATATCGAGTCGACCTTGCGCCAGCATCTGTCGGCGTTCGACGAGTCGCGCTTCGCCGATGCGGTGAAGCTGCTGGGCAAGGCGCGGATGATTCACGCGTTCGGCATGGGCGGCTGCTCGACCTTGTGCAGCGATGAACTGCAAGTGCGGCTGGTGCGATTCGGCTACCCGATTGCGGTGTGCCACGACCCGGTGATGATGCGCGTCACCGCCGCCAGCCTCGATGCCGGGCGCGCCGTCATTGCCTGTTCGCTGACCGGCATTACCCCCGAACTCATCGAAGCCGTCGAACTCGCGCGCAGTTACGGCGCACGCATTGTCGCCATCACCCGGGCTGATTCGCCGCTGGCGCAATTGGCGGACGTGCTGCTGCCGCTGCAAGGCGTCGAAACCTCGTTTATCTACAAACCCACGGCGGCGCGCTACGGCATGTTGCTGGCCATCGACGTGCTTGCCACCGAGCTGGCGCTGGCTAATCCTGAAGACAATCAAGAACGTCTGCGGCGGATCAAACTCGCCCTCGACGATTACCGCGGCGGCGACGATCACTTGCCGCTGGGAGACTGACATGAAGTACGACACGCTGATTCGCAACGCCCTGATCATCGACGGCAGCAACGCCCCGGGTTACACCGCCCACGTGGCGATCCTGGACGGTCGCATCGAGCGCATCGGCGACTTGCACGACGCTACTGCCACTGAAGAGATCGACGCCGCCGGTCGCGTGCTGGCGCCGGGTTTCATCGACGTCCACACCCATGACGACACGGTGGTGATCCGCCAGCCAGAGATGCTGCCCAAACTCAGCCAGGGCGTGACCACGGTGATCGTCGGCAACTGCGGCATCAGCGCTTCGCCGGTGAGTTTAAAAGGCAATCCGCCGGACCCGATGAACCTGCTCGGCACGGCCGCAGCGTTTGTTTATCCGACCTTCATCGACTACCGCGCAGCGGTCGAAGCGGCGAATACCACGCTAAACGTCGCCGCACTGGTCGGCCACACGGCGCTGCGCAGCAATCACCTCGACGACCTGTTTCGTACCGCCACGCCAGACGAAATCAGTGCGATGCGCGAACAACTGCGTGAAAGCCTGGAGGCCGGTGCATTGGGGTTATCCACAGGCCTGGCGTACGCCAGCGCGTTCTCGGCCTCCACCGATGAAGTGATGCAACTGACCGAAGAGCTGACGGCATTCGGCGCGGTGTACACCACCCATTTGCGCAGCGAGTTCGAACCGGTGCTGGAGGCCATGGACGAGGCGTTCCAGATCGGCCGTCATGCGAAATCCCCGGTGATCATTTCCCACCTCAAATGCGCCGGCGCTGGTAACTGGGGACGCAGTCCGCAATTGCTGGCCTCCCTCGAACACGCGGCGAAAACCCACCCGGTGGGCTGCGACTGTTACCCCTACGCGGCGAGTTCTTCAACGCTGGACCTCAAGCAAGTCACCGATGCCCATCGCATCACCATCACCTGGTCCACACCGCACCCTGAAATGGGCGGTCGCGACCTGATGGACATTGCCGCCGAGTGGAACCTGCCGTTGCTCGACGCTGCCCGCCAGTTGCAACCGGCGGGGGCGGTGTACTACGGCATGGATGAATCAGACGTACGAAGAATCCTCGCGCACCCGCTATCGATGGTCGGCTCTGACGGATTGCCGGAAGACCCGTTCCCGCATCCACGCCTGTGGGGCGCATTCCCAAGGGTTCTCGGCCATTTCAGTCGCGATGTCGGGTTGTTTCCGCTGCACACCGCGGTACACAAAATGACCGGGCTGTCGGCGGCGCGGTTTGGCTTGAAGGAACGTGGCGAAATCCGCGAAGGGCATTGGGCCGATCTGGTGTTGTTCAATCCGGAGACCATTCGCGACGTGGCGGACTTCAACGATCCGCAGCGGGCGGCAGAGGGGATCGACGGCGTGTGGGTCAACGGCGTATTGAGTTACAGCGAAGGGCAGGCGAACGGCAGAAGGGAAGGGCGCTTTTTGGCGCGGGAAGGGGATTTGCGTGACGGGTTTCAGTGAGCATTCTTTGTGGTCTGTCACACTAGTGGCACATTGCAATTAAAGAAAGCCACCACCGAGCCGAAGCGCTGACAATCGGCCCAGTTACACTGGGTGTCTTTTTCAGTCAGGGAGTAACTGCATGAGCTTCGGTAAAACCACCCCGATCCTGCGGATTTTCGATGAAGCCAAGGCGTTGGAATTCTACGTCGACTTCCTCGGCTTCAAGATCGACTGGCAGCACCGTTTCGAAGCGAACTTCCCGTTGTACTTGCAGGTGTCTCGCGGCGAATGCGTGTTGCACCTGTCCGAACACCACGGCGATGCGACGCCGGGTTCGGCCTTGCGGATCGAGACGGATGAGCTTGAAGTGTTCCAGCAGCAGTTGATCGCCAAGGAATACACGTTTTCGCATCCACAGATTCAGGCCATGCCGTGGGGCAGCCAGGACATGACCATCGCCGACCCGTTCGGCAATCGGTTGGTGTTCACCAACGCGATCAGCCTCTGAGCGCAAACGTTGTAAGCCGCGCAAAGAAGCCCGTTGCCGAACCCTTTGGTTTGGCAGCGGGCTTTTTTCGTTCATGGAAGCAGTGATCAGTCAGTGGGCACTAATTTATCCAGCACTTGATTGACCGCCATTTCCGCCACCATGACTATTTGGGCAATACCTTGCGCGGTTTTTCGGTGCGAGCCTTCGAGCAACGCGGCGAAGTCGTTGAGCATGACGGTGGCTGAGCCCAGGGTTTCACAGGCGTCGGTCAGCAAGGGTTCGGTGCCGGACGCCGGGTTGGCCATGTAGAGGCGGTTGGGTTGGTAGGGTTTGGCCATGACGTGGGCGGCCGGTGGGCCCAGATAGTGATTGAGGGCGCGCTCGGCGGCTTCGTGGAATTTCTTTGATTCCGGTGTTTCGTAGGGGGATGCCGGATCGGTGTCCGGTGGGTTTGGCGTAACTTTGAACATGGGCGCGTACCTTGTTAGACCGCATCCATTTCGCCGCTAAGCGAAAGGGAGGCAGCTGTGCGCAAGTTAGCGGACCGGTCGCATCCCATCCCGGCGCACCCGAAGGTGCCATGCGCACAGCCACCATCAAGCTCAGGCAAATGCCTGACTGGATGATACTTGTGCAACCAGGAGCGAATGTAGCCGAGCCGCTAAGCTCGATCACTGGGAATCAGTGACGCGATCCAAGTTACCGAGCAGCCCCGAGGCGCACAAGCCGGCGGATTCTGGCGTAGTCGTAGGCAGCGGCGCAAGGATCTGTGGGCGTTGTCGCGTAACGCCGAGTGTCTTTAAACATGCGCACTGAAAGACGTTTAATGCGCTGTCGCGACTGACGCCTTCGCGAGCAAGCCCGCTCCCACACTGAATCTGAGTGAGCACCTATTTTGTGTATGACTCATATCGAGTGTGGGAGCGGGCTTGCTCGCGAAGAGGCCCGTGCAGTCACACCCGGTAAGTCTGCCGAAACTCGCCGGGTGGCATTCCGCGTCGGCTCTTGAACGTACGGTGAAACGAGCGCGGTTCGGTGAAACCCAGGTACTGGGCGATGTCCTGAATCGGCAGCGTGCTGTTGAGCAGGTAATGCTCGGCCAGTTCCTGGCGCAGGTCGTCGAGGATTTGCTGGTACGACGTGCCAGCCTGATGCAACTGGCGTTGCAGCGTGCGCACCGACACGGCGAGATGCTCGGCCACTTGCTCCTTGCGTGGCAGGCCTTCCTTGAGCAGCTGGCGCAGGATGCTTTTGACCCGCTGCTCCAGCGACGCGTCCTCCAGTGTCGCCATCAACCCCTGCGCATGTTCTTCCAGGGTGCGCAGCAATTGCGCATCGGCCTGGCGCAACGGCAACTGCAAGTACGGCAACGGCACAATCAGCGCCGAATACGGCTGGTCGAACAGCACCGGGCAATCGAAGAACTGCTCGTATTGCGCCAGCGTCGCCTCGGCCGGGCGTGAATGTTCCAGCCAGACGGCGGCCGGTGACATTTGCGTATCGGCGATCCAGCGCGCGTATTGCAGCCAGGAGCCGAGCACGTTTTCCACCAGGTGCCGGCGAATGCGCGGGCGTTGATAGCGGCAGGTCCAGATCAGGTGCACGTTGCTGTCATGAACTTCGGCGCGGCTGACACCCATGTCGCCCACCAGTTTCTCGAACGGCATGATGCGGCTCATGGCATCGCCCAGGGTCGCGCAGTTCATCGTGATGTAACCCAGCACGCTCCAGGAGTTGGGCAACACAAAATGCGCGGCGTTGAGACCGAACAACGGATCGCCCGAGTGTTCGCAGAAATAATCGAGCAAGCGTTCATGGGCTTCACCCGGCAACCGCAGGCTGTTGTCACTCAACTGCTGCGCCTGCAATCCGGCCGCCGCCAACGCAGGCTCGATGGCCATACCCAGCTGTTCGGCATGACGCAGGTATTTGAGCAGCGGCGGAACGGAAGTGAACCCCAGGGATTGCATGATCGTATTCCTTTGATCAAGGCCCGCATGCGCGGATGAATGCGCTGAAAGGTAAGTTGAAACCACGGCTAAAGTAAATGGCTGGCATCTGTGCGACGTTTGACTCAATTGGCTACTCGAACTGGCCGGATGCGACCGTGACACTTTCGGGCAGCTGACTAGTATGGGGGCCTGAAATATCACCAATAAGAACCGCAAAAGGACACACGCATGCGACGCTGGAACGGCTGGGGAGATGCAACCACGGTGGTCGAACTGCCGGCCCAGGGCGCGAGTTTTCTCGCCCAACGGCTGGGTGACGGTCGAGCGTTGCCCGATGCCACGCTGGAAACGGCATTGGCCCGCGTGCCGGCCTCGCGGTTGCAGGAACACGCCTTGTACAGCGTGGTTGCGCAGGATCGTCTGCTGCATGCCCGGGGGCAGAGCTTGCCGGACTGGCTGGCATTGCGTGAAGGCGCGCTGGGGAAGTATCCCGACGCCGTGGCGTTCCCCGAGACTGCCGAGCAGATCCGCCAGTTGCTGGCGCTCGCTCATGAACAGGACTTGTGCCTGATTCCTTACGGCGGCGGCACGTCGGTGGCCGGGCACATCAACCCACCGAATTCGACGCGGCCCGTGGTCACGGTGTCCCTGGCGCGGATGAGTCGCCTGCTGGACCTCGACGAGCAGAGCCTGCTCGCCACCTTCGGCCCCGGCGCGACAGGGCCGCAGGTGGAAAGTCAGCTGCGGGCCCGGGGTTATACGCTGGGGCATTTCCCGCAGTCGTGGGAACTGTCGACCCTCGGTGGTTGGGTCGCCAGTCGATCCAGTGGCCAGCAATCGTTGCGCTACGGGCGCATCGAACAACTGTTCGCCGGCGGGACACTGGAGACTTTCGCCGGGCCGTTGGAGATTCCCACATTCCCGGCCTCAGCCGCCGGACCCGATCTGCGCGAAGTGGTGTTGGGCTGCGAAGGCCGTTTCGGGATTATTTCCGAGGTCAAGGTGCGGGTCAGTGCATTGCCCGCCGATGAGCGTTTCTACGGCGTGTTTCTGCCCAGTTGGACCAAGGCGCTGCAAGCCATCCGCCAATTGGCCCAGGCGCGCGTACCGCTGTCGATGCTGCGCTTGTCCAACGCGGTGGAAACCGAAACCCAGTTGGCGCTGGCCGGTCACCCGCAGCAGATCGCCTGGCTGGAAAAATACCTGTCGCTGCGCGGTGCCGGTGAAGGCAAATGCCTGCTGACGTTCGGCGTGACCGGTAATCGCCGGCAAAATGCGCTGTCCCTGAGCCAGGCCCGGCAGCACCTCAAGGCATTCGGCGGGGTGTTTACCGGCACCTTGCTCGGCAAGAAGTGGGCGCAGAACCGCTTCCGCTTTCCCTACTTGCGCGAGAACTTGTGGAACGCTGGTTATGTGGTCGACACACTCGAAACGGCCACTGACTGGAGCAACGTCGACAACCTGCTCACCCTGATCGAAAACAGCCTGCGTGATGCCTTGGCGGCTGAAGGCGAGCGGGTGCACGTGTTCACTCACCTGTCCCACGTCTACGGCGAAGGCTCGAGCATCTATACCACCTACGTGTTTCGCCCGGCGGCGGACTATCCCGCCACCCTGGCCCGCTGGCAGGCGCTCAAGCACGCGGCCAGCCAGACCATCGTCGACAACCACGGCACCATCAGTCACCAGCATGGCGTGGGCAAGGACCACGCGCCGTACCTGCTGCGCGAGAAAGGCGCGCTGGCGATGGACACCTTGCAGGCGCTGAGTAGGCATTTTGATCCGGCCGGGCGCCTGAACCCCGGCACGTTGTTGCCGGAGTGACGGCCGTGAGCCCGAACTGGAACGCCGCGTGGCGTCAGCAAGTGCTGCCGACGCTGGCGGATGAAACCTGGGACCTGATCGTCATCGGCGGCGGCATCAGCGGCGCCGGTATCCTGCGCGAAGCCGCGCGCCGTGGCTGGCGTTGCCTGCTGCTGGAGCAGCGCGATTTCGCCTGGGGTACGTCCAGTCGATCCTCGAAAATGGTTCACGGCGGCTTGCGTTACATCGCCAAGGGCCAGTGGCGCCTGACCCGCGATTCCGTCCGCGAGCGGCAGCGCCTGCTCGACGAAGCACCGGGGCTGGTGGAGCCGATGAGTTTCATGATGCCGCATTACCGTGGCGGTTTTCCCGGACCGCGAGTGCTCGGTGGTTTGTTGTCCGTCTATGACGCGCTGGCCGGACGGCGCAGCCATCGCTTCCATGACGCGCAACAACTGCGTTATCTGGCACCGGGAGTTAAGGAACATGACCTGCTGGGCGGCACCAGTTTTGTCGATGCGCTGACCGATGATGCCCGTTTGGTGATGCGCGTATTAGGCGAGGCTCGGGCCGATGGCGCCGTGGTACTGAACGGCGTGCGCGTGCAGCAATTGCTGCGTGAGGAGGGACGTGTTTGCGGGGTCCAGGTCGAGGACTGCGAAGGTGGCGGATTACTGACATTGCGTTGTGGCGTGCTGGCCGTGGCCACCGGCGCCTGGGCCGAACGCTTGCGCCTGCCCGATGCCCCGCGTCAGTTGCGCCCGTTGCGTGGCAGCCATTTGTTGCTGCCGGGCTGGCGCCTGCCGGTGGCGCAAGCCTTCACTTTCCTGCACGAGCGCGACCGTCGACCGGTGTTCGTTTTCCCTTGGGAGGGCGCCACGGTCGTCGGCACCACGGACCTCGATCATCAGGGCGATCTGGACCAGAGCGCGAGCATCAGCGTTGATGAACTCGATTATCTGCTGGCAGCCTGTACTCAACAATTTCCCCACGCAGAAGTAGTCGCTGACGACGTGCTGTCGACCTGGTCCGGGGTGCGCCCGGTGGTGGGCAGTGCGGCGGGTGAACATCAAGGCAAACCGTCGAATGAAACCCGCGAGCACGTACTGTGGCAGGAACCGGGTTGCGTGACCCTGGCCGGCGGCAAGCTGACCACCTTTCGCCCGCAAGCCATCGAAGTGCTCAAGGCCTGCGCGAGCATGCTCGACCGTCCCTTCAGTGACGACGCCGCGCCAGTGTTTGCCGTGGTGCCACCGCTGGACATCCCGGGGCTCTGTGGCAACCAGTGGCGGCGCCTGGCCGGGCGACATGGCCGTGACCTGCCGAGGCTGGCGACACTGATCGCGGAACTGGGCCATGACAGCGTGGGCGCCACGGACACCTTGTGGGCGGAGCTGGCCTTTGCCTGTGAGGCGGAAATGGTCCTGCACCTGGATGACTTGTTGTTGCGCCGAACCCGTCTGGGCCTGTTGCTGCCGCGCGGTGGCGAGGAATACTTTGCAGCCATCCGCCGACTCTGCCAGCCGCGACTCGGCTGGGACGACGAGCGTTGGCAACAGGAATTGCAGCGCTATCAGGCGTTATGGCAACGCCATCACGGTTTGCCCAGCTGTCGCGTTGAGCACCCATAACCCTGTAGCAGCTGTCGAGCGCAGCGAGGCAGCGTTCGGCGGCGAAGCCGTCGCAAAACCCTCACCCCGGTGTTTCAGATAAACCACCGGGGCAGGAATAGCGAGAACGTTGTTCTCGGACGCAGCCTCGCTGCGCTCGACAGCTGCTACAGGGCTACGGACTACGGAAAATAAGAATTCAGGAACGTGCGCGACCCATGCCCATTGAAGAGAGCTCCATGGATAACCACCCGAACAAGCGTTACCTGCTGGCCATCGACAATGGCACCCAGAGCGTGCGCGCGTTGCTCTTCGACCTGCAGGGTAATTTGCTGGGCAAAGGCAAGGTCGAGTTGCAGGCCTATTATTCGACGCAACCCGGCTGGGCCGAGCAGGACCCGGAGTATTACTGGGCGAAACTGGGTGAGGCTTGTCAGCAGGTGTGGCAGCAAACCGGTATCGATCGTTCACAGATTGCCGGCGTGTCCCTGACCACCCAGCGCGGCACGGTGATCAACGTCGATGCCCAAGGCAAGCCGCTGCGCCCGGCGATTCTGTGGCTTGATCAACGCCAGAGCGAAGTCGAAGGCGGGATCAAGGGGCCGTGGGGCTGGCTGTTCAAACTGGTCGGCGCGCAAGCCACCGTGGATTACTTTCGCGCCCAGGCCGAGGCCAACTGGATCGCCCGCCACCAGCCTGATGTCTGGGCGGCGACCGACAAGTTTTTGCTGCTTTCGGGGTTTCTCACCCATCGCCTGTGTGGGCGCTTTGTCGATTCCGTGGGCTGTTGCGTCGGCTACTTGCCGTTCGATTTCAAACGTCTGCAATGGGCCGCGCCCAGCGACTGGAAATGGCAGGCGCTGGCGGTGCGTCCCGAACAACTGCCGAGCCTGCTCAAACCCGGTGAAACCCTGGGCTACATCAGCGCCGAGGCCAGCCGCCACACCGGTATTCCTGAGGGGATTGCGCTGATCGCTGCTGGCGCCGACAAGGCCTGCGAAGTCGTCGGTTCAGGCGTCGTCGATGCAGACACGGTGTGCCTGTCCTACGGCACCACCGCGACGATCACCAGCACCCGGTCGCGCTACCTGGAAATCGTCCCGCTGATCCCGCCTTACCCGTCCGCGGTGCCGGATCAATACAACTGCGAGGTGATGATTTATCGCGGCTATTGGATGGTCAGCTGGTTCAAGAATGAGTTCGGCCTGCGGGAAATGCAGCAAGCCAAAGCGCAGGGCATTGAACCCGAGCAACTCTTCGATGCGCTGGTCGACGCGGTGCCAGCGGGGTCCATGGGGTTGATGCTGCAACCCTACTGGTCGCCCGGTATCCGCGAGCCGGGTGTGGAAGCCAAGGGCGCGATGATCGGCTTCGGCGACGTGCATACCCGCGCGCACATTTACCGGGCGATTCTTGAGGGGCTGGCGTATGCCTTGCGCCAGGGCATGGAGAAGATCGAGAAACGTTCGAAAATCTCGGTCAAGCGTTTGCGCGTTGCCGGTGGCGGCTCCCAGAGTGATGCGGCGATGCAGCTCACGGCGAACATTTTCGGGCTGCCGGCCGAGCGCCCGCATGTCTATGAAGCGTCAGGTCTGGGCGCGGCGATTTGCTGTGCGGTGGGGTTGGGTTTGCACGCGGATTTTCCCACGGCGATTGCGGCCATGACTCGGGTGGGAGCGGTGTTCATGCCGCAACCCGAGGCGCAGCAGATCTATGAGCGACTGTACAAAGAGGTTTACCTGCGCATGTATCGGCAGCTCAAGCCGTTGTACCAAAGCATCCGCAAAATCACTGGTTACCCGGCCTGAAATAACACCGAAGATCCCCTGTGGGAGCGGGCTTGCTCGCGAATGCGGTGTGTCAGTCACTACTTATTTCACTGACACACCGCCTTCGCGAGCAAGCCCGCTCCCACATTGATCCGTGCCGTTTCTTGCATCCTGGGCGTGGCGCTATCGGAGAACTTTTCTGGTGAGATTGGACAGTGTCAGGGGCAGGGTCGGTTGTTAGGCTCAACCCCACTGCTCATCCAATAAGAACCAAAAGCAATGAAGCTGACATTCCTCCTGTTGCTGCTTTGTGGAACGGCACCGATGGCGTGGGGCTGGTCCAACCACACGGTCGGCAGCTACCTGGCGTTGCAGGATCTGCCGGCCTTGCGCGATGCCCCGCAGGTCGAGGTCGAGCCGTTGGAGCAGTTTCTCGCGCAACAATACCCAGCCGTTTCTGCGCTGCTGGACGAACAGGAACGCTTCGCTCGCGAGCACTTCGCCCAATACCCGCCGCGCCCCGATAACCTGAAGTTGCCCGCCGTGCCTGGGGACAATTTGCGCCACGACTTCCTCACCGCGCTGCGGATCAATCCGCAGATTCATCTGGCCATGGTTATCCAGCCGATGCCGGGCAAGGACCTGCCCGAGCGAGAACACCTGAAGGCCGAGCAGGTCATGGTTGAGCAGACCCTGTCGCCGTGGAATCGCCAGCGTTTCATCCGCGTAACGGACGGCGAAAAAGTCGCGCCCCTGGCCGTGTTGGCCAGCGCCGCCGATGAACCTGATTACGGCCACGACATCAACCTGTTCAGCGATAACCCAGGCGAGGTGGGCGCGTTGTACGGCTTCGGCCCGCAGCCCTTTGGCGATGCGCGGTTTCAGTACAGTTCCCAGGCGCCGTTCCATATGGGGTTCTTCCATGAAAGTGCGGTGGTGTATGCCGCGGCCGGATTTCTTCAGCGCAGCTGGCCGGACTGGCGCGCCTACCAATACATGGGATTGGCGCGACTGGCGTTTGCCAGCGGCCATCCTTACTGGGGTTATCGTTTTCTCGGTTGGGGCCTGCACCACGTTCAGGACCTGACCCAGCCTTATCACGCCAAGCCACTGCCCGGCGTTGAACTGGCGAGCCTGCTGCTATTGGAAAGCAAGGCGCTGGCCGGCTTCGATTCGGACAAGAAGGCAGCTATCGAACGGGTCGCCACGCGGCACATGGAAGTGGAGAAGTATCAGTCGACCTGGCTGCGTCGCGTGCTGCGCGCCGGCCAGGCCCATCCGATGCTCGACGCATATGCCGACGCTGCACAGGACGCCGGTTATCCACCGTACTCAGTCGACTATCTGCGCGACGTGGTGAGCGCCGAGTCCGCCGACGCATCCGCAGCCTTTGATGAAGCCATCGGGCAGTGGCTGGACACGGCGCCGATCACCAGCGATTTCAGCGCCGGTAACCAGGTGCAGCGCGAAGACTTCGACCATCCGGCACTGAACCAACAGCTGTTCACACTGCTGGGGCATTTCGGTGCGCACAGCCGGATTTATGTCGATGCGGGTTTGGCGCCATAGCCATCGCGACAACGACGTAGAAACCCTAAAAACAATAAAACCAGGGAAGAGGAACAGATCATGAGAACCCGATTTCGCCTGTCTGGCGCGGCGCTCCCCGGCGTCGGCCTGGCAGGGCTGCTGCAACTGTGCGCGGTCGACGGCGTGCAGGCCGAAGAATTCAGTGTGCTGGACAATCAGGTCACCGGTTCATTCGACAGCACCTTGTCCTATGGCCGCTTGTGGCGGGTCCAGGGCCGGGACAAGAACAACGACGACATCAACACCAACGACGGCAATCGCAACTTCGACACCGGGCTGGTTTCCGAGGTGTACAAGATCACTTCGGAGCTGGAAGCCAACTATCAGAACTACGGGATGTTCATGCGCGGCACCGCGTTTTATGACACCCAACTGATGGACAAGCGCAACGATTACTACCGCAACAACAACCCGTCGCAACCGAGCCAGAGTTACCCGCAGGACGACCACTTCACCGGCCAGACCCGCGATATCGCCGGCAGCCGGGTGGAGATGCTCGACGCTTATCTCTATGGCAACTGGGACGTTGCGCAGATGCCGGTCACGGCTCGTATCGGACGCCAGGTGTTCAACTGGGGCGAGGGGATTTTCTACCGGGGCGGGATCAACACCACCAACCCGGTGGACGCGGCCAAATACCGTTTGCCCGGCGCCGAAGTCAAGGAAGTGCTGGTGCCGGTGGAGGCACTCAGCTTCAACATCGGCCTGACCGACACCCTGACCATGGAAAGCTTTTACCAGACCAACTGGAAGGAAACCCGCATCGACCCGGTCGGCACGTTCTACTCGCAGACGGACCTGTTCGCCGACGGCGGCAACACCGGCTACAACAACTTCACCGATACCGCGCTGGACACTCCGGTACCCGGTTTCGGCAACGTGATCGGTCTGTACAGCGCGCTGGGCAACAACCCCGCGCTCAACCAGGCCCTGAGTTCCACCGGCCTTTACGCCAATGGGGTCACTCCAACCTTCGGCAATATCGTCAAGGTCGCCTCGGTCGGCAAGGATTACAACGCGCGCAATGACGGTCAGTTCGGTTTCGCTTTCCGCTACATCGCCGAACAACTCAACAGCACCGAGTTCGGCTTGTACATGGTCAATTACCACGCCAAGGAGCCGACCGTTTCCGCCGATCTGGGTGGGTACCAGGGCATCGACATGAATGCCCTGACCAACCTGTTGACCGGTGTCGCCGGCAGTCAGGCGGGGCAACTGGCCAACGGCCTGGCGACCGTGGATGTACTGGGCAATATTCAGGCGCATCGCCGTTACGCCGAAGACATCCGCATGTACGGCTTCAGTTTCAACACTACGCTGGGCCAGGCGTCGGTGTTTGGTGAAGTGGCTTATCGGCCGAACTTGCCTATCGGCGTTGCGGCCACCAACGACCTGATCGGCGACCTGGCCAACGGCGCTGCCGCCGCGGCGGCCGGCCAGACCATCAACATTGGCGGGCAGCAGGTCACGCTCGCCAGCCAGATCAACAACGCTACGCGGGTCGAAGCGTTCAACACCTCAGTGGGCACCATTTACAACTTTGGCCCGAGCCTGTCGTTCGACTCGATGTTCGGCGTGTTCGAACTGGCGTCCGAGCACCTGCGCGGCAGCAGTTTGCAGTACACCGCGTACGACGGCAGCACCCGTTACTACGCGGGTACCGGTAACTTTTCCTATGTGTCCGGCGGTGATCGCGCCGACCAGGTCAACCGCAATTCCTACAGCTACACCGCGATGTTGAACGGCACCTGGAACGACGTGTACGCCGGGGTCAACGTCTCGCCTTACGTCGTCTACAAGGACGACTTCGAGGGCAACAGTTATCAGGCGGGCAACACCATCGAAGGCCGCAAGGCCTACACCCTGGGGATCAAGGCCAACTACCAGAACAAGCTGGAGGCCGAGCTGCAATACACCGAGTTCTACGGCGGCGGGCAGGACAACGGCCTGCGTGACCGCGACAACGTCGGCTTCAACCTCAAGTACTTCCTTTAAGTGCTACACGCAGACCAAATGTGGGAGCGGGCTTGCTCGCGAAGGCGGTGTATCAGGCGACATCTGTGCTGGATGTGCCGCCCTCTTCGCGAGCAAGCCCGCTCCCACATTGGATCTTCTGTGTCTTGCTGACCGCAGCAGGATTTATTTCGGAGAACGATGATGTTTCACACCTCACGCCTGACCAAAACCACACTGGCGCTGATCCTGAGCCTGGCCGCCGGCAGCACGCTGGCCGCCATTTCGCCCCAGCAAGCCGAGCAATTGAAAACCACCCTGACACCGCTGGGCGCCGAGCGTGCAGGCAACGCCGCCGGGACCATTCCGGCGTGGGCCGGCGGCATCACCCAGGCACCCGCAGGCTACAAACCCGGTCAACACCACCCGGACCCGTACGCGGCGGACAAGCCGCTGTTCACCATCACCAAGGCCAACCTCGATCAGTACAAGGCCCACCTCAGTCCGGGTCAGGTCGCCCTGTTCAACAGCTACCCCGACACCTTCCAGATGCCGGTCTATCCCTCTCGCCGGTCGGGTTCGGCACCGCAGTGGCTGTATGACAACACCTTCAAGAATGCGACCTCGGCCAAGCTGCTCGAGGGTGGCAGCGGTTTTGCCGACGCCTATGGCGGTGTGCCGTTCCCGGTGCCCAAGGACGGGATCGAAGTGCTGTGGAACCACATCACCCGTTATCGTGGCATCTATGTGGTGCGGCGTGCTTCCGAAGCGCCGGTCCAGCGCAACGGCAGCTTCGCGCTCGTGACCTCGCAGCAGGAAGGGCTCTTCAATTATTACCGTCCGGGCGGGCAGTTCGCCGACCTGAAAAACATCCTGTTTTACTACCTGGCGTTCGTGAAGAGCCCGGCCCGGCTGGCCGGTGGTGCGGCGTTGATTCACGAGACTCTGGACCAGCTCAAGGACCCGCGTCAGGCCTGGGTATACGACGCCGGGCAACGCCGTGTGCGCCGCGCGCCGAACCTGGCGTATGACACGCCGATCGCCTCATCCGACGGCCTGCGCACGGCGGATGATACCGACCTGTTCAACGGCTCGCCGGATCGCTACGACTGGAAGCTCAAGGGCAAGCAAGAGGTCTACATTCCGTACAACAACTACAAAGTCGGCAGCCCTGACGTGAAGTACGCGCAGTTGCTCACACCGGGTCACCTCAACCCGCAATTCACCCGTTATGAGCTGCATCGGGTGTGGGTGGTCGAAGGCACGCTCAAGCCGGGCTCGCGGCATATCTATTCCAAGCGTGTGCTGTTTATGGACGAAGATAGCTGGGGCGCCGCACTGGTGGATCAATATGACGGGCGAGGGGAGTTGTGGCGCGTGTCGATGGCCTACCTGAAAAACTTCTACGACCTGCCCACCACCTGGAGTGCGCTGGACGTCTTCCATGACTTGCAGGCGCGTCGTTACTACGTGCAGAACCTGGACAACGAAGAACCGGCCACCGTGGACTTCGCCCAACCAGTGCCGGAAGACGCGTATTTCATGCCGTCGGCCTTGCGCCAACGCGGGACGCGGTAACTTCCCTGACGCATTCGCGAGCAAGCCCGCTCCCACATTTGATCGTGGTACGACGCCGATCAAATGTGGGAGCGGGCTTGCTCGCGAATGGTTCTTTCATTCACCGCACAGTGAACGTCAAACGCGGAAGTGGCTGACCATCTGCTGCAATTGCCCACCCAACCGCGCCAGTTCAACACTGGAGGCGGCGGTTTCGTCGCTGGCGGCGGCGGTCTGTTCGGACACGTCGCGTACGTTGATGATGCTGCGGCTGATCTCTTCGGCCACGGCGCTTTGCTGTTCGGCAGCGGCGGCGATCTGCTGGTTCATCGACTGGATGTTGGACACCGTACGGGTGATGTTTTCCAGCGACACACCAGCCTTGCGCGTCAGCGCGACACTGCTGTCGGTCAGGGCGCGGCTGTTGTTCATGACCGCCGACACCTGTTGCGTACCATTTTGCAGAGCGGCCACCAGGCCTTCGATTTCTTCGGTGGATTTCTGTGTGCGCTGGGCCAGGCCCCGCACTTCATCGGCCACTACCGCAAAACCACGACCGGCTTCACCGGCGCGCGCGGCTTCAATCGCGGCGTTGAGCGCCAGCAGGTTGGTCTGTTCGGCGACGGCCTTGATCACATCCATGACGCTGCCGATCTTGTCGCTTTCCTGTTGCAGCACGCTCATGGCTTCGGTGGAACGCACGACTTCGCTGGCCAGACGCTCGATCTGGGCGATGGCTTCGTTGACCACTTTGTCGCCTTCACGGGCTTCGCCGTCTGCCGCGGCGGCGGCTTGCGAGGCTTCTTCGGCGTTGCGCGCGACTTCCTGCACCGTGGCGGTCATCTCGTGCATGGCGGTGGCGACCTGATCGGTTTCGATCTTCTGGCTGTTCACCCCGGCGCTGGTTTGTTCGGTCACGGCCGACAGTTCTTCGGCGGCGCTGGCGATTTGCGTGACGCCGTCGCGGATGCCGCTGATCAGATCGCGCAGGGTCACGCCCATGCGCGCGATGCCTTGTTGCAACACACCGAGTTCATCACGGCGCGTGACTTTGACATCCTGGGACAGGTCGCCGCTGGCGATGCGTTCAACCACGGCCAGGGTGTCGCGAATCGGGCCGGTGATTTGACGGGTGATGATCACGGCGGCAATCACGCCGACCAGCAACGCGAGCAAGGTGCTGATCATTTGCAAGGTGCGGGCCTGAGCGCTTTCGGCGTCGCGGCGGTCGAGCTGGATCTGATACAGCTGGTCGCTCAGGGTCACGATGGCGGCGCCCTGGTCGGTCATTTCCTTGCGCGCCTGCACCGCATCGGTGTTGGCCGCTTTAAACGACTGCAAGGCGCTGCGGTAGTTGACCAGCGCGGTTTCGAGCTGACGCAAGGCGTCTTGCTGAGTCTCGGCGAACTGCGCGTTGAGTGGTTTGAGGCTGGTAATCGCCACGTCCAGTTGGCCGACGGCTTTTTGTTCGGTCTCAGCGTTGGTGGTGGCGGTATAGCCGCGCACTTCATAGCGGGCCAGGATGAACGCTTCCTTGGCGGCGGTGATGGCCTGGAATTGCTCGAAGCGCTGATCGCTCAGCGGCATTTGCTGCACTCGGGTGCTGATGGCGTCGATCAGCGAGCTGGCGGTTTCAGCATTGGCGCCCATGGTGTCGCGGGCGCTGTTGCCGGTGCGGTAGGCGCTGCGCATTTTGTTCAGAGAGGTCTGGTACGCCGCAATGACGGTGCCTTGCTCTTTGAGCAGCTTGAGGTTTTCCGGGCTCTTGAATTTCGACAGCAACGCTTGTTGCTGAGCCGAGAAGGCGTCGAGGGTGGTCTGTACGTTCTGCGCGGCGGTTTCGTCGCCGTTGGTCAGCATGTATTGCAGGCGCACCACACGCAGCTTGGTCAGGCCGGCATTGAGCTGGGTGATGTCGCTCATCCAGTTGCTGCGGTCAATCAGGCTGCCCAGGCTTGTCCAGCCGGTCAGCGCCAGGACGCAGGTCAATGCCAGGACCAGGCCGAATCCCAGGCCCAGTTTCATGTTCACGCTGATATTGCCGAACCAGCTATTCATCAATTCCTCCAGGAACGTTGTGCTTCTTGATCGTCGATTGGCTGGAAGATTGTTGTTTTTGGGAGCCAGCAAGGTAGGTCGCAGGTGTGTATCGGCCGCATTCGCGAGAGCTGAAAGGATTTTGTAGGACGTACCCTGTAACAAGACTTTGCGTGGTTTTAAGCTTTTTTTCACATGAGTTTCACTCGCTGCCGACGCCTGCCTCATTACCCTCACCGGATTTGATGAGCGCGGTACGTGCCGGCGAGGCGGCTTGATGTGGAATTGAGACTGAATCTACTCGGGATAAAACGCTCGATCGATTTGAGCCGCTATGCCCGCTATCGCAATGCGGCGGTGGTGCTGGCGTCGGCGCTGCTGGTGATCCCGTTGACGGTCTGGCTGTTGCAGCCTGCCGCGGTGCCGGACCTGGCCCATGGCAATGTCGCGGGTGCCAAGGCACTGACGGACGGTTGGGCCAAGGGCGACATGATCGTGCTGGTGCGCCATGTCGAACGCTGCGATCACTCTCCGGCCCCTTGCCTGGCGGGCGATGATGGCATCACCGAGCGTTCCCGCAGCGTGGCGGTCAGTGTAGGCGAGCAGTTCCAGCGCCTCGGGATGAGCAAGGCGGACGTTTACAACAGTCCTATGGTCCGTACTGCGCAGACCGCCAATTTCATGTTCAGCAAGGCAGGCGTCGGCGAAGACTGGCTAATCAGTTGCAAGGGCACTATGTTGCGTGATGCCCTGGCGCACAAAGTGGCGGGGCGCAACCTGGTGCTGGTGACCCACAGCGAGTGCATGGCGCAACTTGAAAAAGACCTCAAGTTGCCGACCTCGACCCTGGGTTACGGCGCTTCATTGTTTATCTCCGCTCCAACACCGCAAACGACACACATGTTGGGTTTCATTGAAGCCTCCGACTGGCACACGGTAACCACCGAATGACTTTTTCTCTGGATCAGGACACACAATGCTGAATTTTTCCCGCCACCGCTTTTATTGGGTGAACTTCGGTATTGCGCTAGCCTGCGCGGCCGTGGTTTTCCTGATGTTTGACATGACCAAAATCGACATCTGGTTCAGCAACCTTCTTTTTGACCCGGTCACCCAGACCTTCCCGCTCGACAAGGTTCACTTCTTCGAGAAACTCACCCACAAGTGGGCGCGGATCATTCCGAACTGGACCGCTGAAATCGCCTTGATCGGCATGTTTCTTTCGTTTGCATGGCCACTGGTCAACCCGCAAAAGCGTCCGCGTATCGGTCAATTCCTCGAGCGAATCAAAGCAGCCCCCGTGCTGCGGTTTACCTACGACCATCGCCGTGACTTCATCTTTGTGGTGGTCGCGTTTTCCGTGTGCACCGGCGTGATCCATTTCCTCAAGGCGCACACCAGCGTGTACTGCCCGATTGAAACGACCCTCTACGGCGGCAAGATTGCTCACATGGAGTGGTACAACAACTTCCAGCTGTTCCGCGAAGCCGGCGACGGTCGCTGCTGGCCGGGTGGGCATGCGTCGGGCGGTTTCACCATGCTCGCGCTGTACTTCGTTGCGCGCCGTTACCAATGGCGTTTTTCCAAAGCGGTGTTGTGGTTCTCGTTGGTGCTGGGTTTCGTCTACGGCACCACGCGGGTTCTGCAAGGCTGGCATTACATGTCCCACACCTTCTGGGCCGGGATCTTCGTCTGGCTGGCGTGCCTGCTGACAGCCCTGGCGTTTTATGGCCGGGCCCGGCTGGATGTACCGGTGCTGCAAAAGGCCGAACGCTCCAGGGTTGATGTGGCTACAGGCTCACAAAGTAGTAAGCCTGTCGCCCCACCTTCATTGTCTTGAGCACCTTCAACGGCGCGGCCGGTTCGGTATCACCGGACATGACCGCGACGTTGGACGCTGATGCCGCGAGAAACTCATGCAGTTGCGCATCAGTGTCCAGGCCTTTGAGCAGGCGCTGGCTGTAGAACACACTGGCGCCACCCACTCGCTCATTGGCCTGGAACAGGGCGACCTGTTGTCCGTTGGCTTGCATCGTCTGAATCTGCGCGGTCAGCGGCACAAAGGACAAGGTGCGATCCGCCAGCGGCATCGCCCATTGCGCAGCGGCAAGGTAGCCGCCAATCACCACGGCGAACACGCCGATCACCCCACTCCGTCGATACCGTGCGATGCGCCCCAACAGGGTTGCAGCGGTTTCACGACCCTTCAGCTTTGCGTACAGCACACTCGCGTATTCCGCCGCAATCACCGCTGCCGCCGGTGTCATCGACATCAGGTACACGGTGCGTTTGCTCGAGGCTAGCGTCAGCATGGCGAACTGCGCCAGCAGCCACAGTGTGAAAAACAGCAAGTAACGATTGGCCACCAGACTTTTGCGGAAGTGCCAAAGCCCCAGGTACACCAGAATGTTCCACGGCAAAAACGCTTGCGGCAGCTTGGCCAGGTAGTAGTAGAACGGTTCGTAATGCCCGGCCTCGACGAACGAGCCGCTGAAGCGTCCGACACTGTTGGTCAGCAGCACATCCGTCACCGCCTGCGCTCCACTGCGCTGATAAAGCAGGGCGAGCCAGATCAGCAAAGGCACCAACCCCAGCAGCGTCAACAGTCCGGGGCGCAGCCAGGCCGCCAGGTTCAGGCGTTTGTCGATCAGCGTGTCGGCCAACAGGTACGCGAAGATCACCACCCCCGGCATGGCCAGGCCCAGCACGCCTTTGCTCAAGGTCGCGATAGCAATCCCTGAAGCAAACAGCATGGCGTTGCCGAGCGTCGACTTTTGTTGCCCTTGAAAGAACGCGAGCAACGCCATGCTCACGCCCAACGCCAGCAAGGCGTCTTCGCCGACGCCACGCACGTTGCTCCAGTAACTGGCCATGGTGGCGAGCAGGATGCCCGCCGTCCACGCGATGTCCTTGGGGCGGTCGAATCGACGCAGCATCGCGTAAAGAATCATCACGCTGAACAACCCGGCGAAGGCTGACGCCAGTCGCACGGCCCACGGTGTGCCGCCGAACACGCGGATCGCTGCGGCATCGAGCCATAAACTTAATGGCGGTTTTTCAAGAAACGGTTCGCCAAACAAACGGGGGGTCACCCAGTCGTTATCCAGGTGCATTGCCATGGCGATCCCGGCCACCCGAGCCTCGGTGGAACCTTGCAGTTGGTAATTGCCCAGCGCGAAGAAGAACAGCAAAGCGGCAAGCAGAAACAGTGAAGCGGCAGGGCGGGACATGGACGTCGAAGACCGGACAGGGAGCTGAGAGGCCGATCATAGGAAATGAGAGCTGAACGAAATGTGAACGGCACGTAGTTATCGAGTTATAGAAAACCCGACCCAATAGCGCCCTTTCTTGCAGGCAAAAAAAAGCCCGCGGGAGGGCGGGCAAACCGTAGTTTCTTGAATGAGCGAGGGCAATGTACCGATTGCTGAGGCGCGATGGGGTGAAGAAAAGTTCATGTAGATGAACGTCCTCGCGCCAGTGCGTCTACGGCAAGTGATCCGCCGCAAAGTCCGCCTCTGAACGCGCACGCAACTGGCCCTTGCGGCAGGCTTGCTGGAATCGTTCATAGTCGCGGTCATTCTGGTCGGTGTAGCTTTTTGCATACTTGACCAGCGCTTCTGCCAGCGCATCACTCTTGCCAATGTAGCCGCTGATCTGCGAAGCGTGCCCGGATGATTTGGCATGCGCGCGGGCGAGGGCGCGGCCACACAGGCGCCCATAGGCCGCAAAGGCTTCGGCATCGAAGTTTTCCAGTTCCGCTGAAATCTTCATGTCGCGCAACTGGCGTACATAAAAGTGTCGACCGCTGGGCCCGCTGGCCCAGCCAAGGAACAGGTCACTGGCCGACTGCATCAAGCGCTGACCATCGACCACGCGCTGACCCTCATGCCGGACACGGGATTTGACCTTCACGTAATCAGCCAGCACCGAAAGCCGCGCTTCCTTGAATTGCAGGAACAACGGGAACTCCTGTTCATCCGTCAGCAACGCCACCAGGCAGCGGGTGCCGACACTGCCCACACCCACGACTTTGAAGGCCATGTCGTGAACGTGAAACCGTGACAGCAACTCACGACGGTCGGCTTGCAGCGTGGCCCGGTATTCGCTCATGAATGTTTTGTACAGCGGGCGCCAGTCCGAGAGGCGCAGCCAGTCATCGTCGGCATCCAGCAGCGTGGTGTCTTTATGCAGGTGGAAAATTTCCGGCAGGTCATCGCGAATCACCAAATGACCTTTCGCGTCACGCTCGCTGATCTTTGGCAGCAGCTCAGCATGCGTCCGCCGCTCGGCCTTTTCGATGGCGCGCTCCACATGCTCCAGCGTGCTTTTGCTCGCCTGCTTGAGCAAATCATCGTAACTGATGGACTCGTACCAGTTCTCCAGCGAGCTTTGTTGGGCACATTCCAGCATGGTGTCCTGATAGGCGCGGACCACCTGGAAGCAGACGTCTTCCTCCACTGTTTCACCGTGGCGCAGGTCACGAGCTGCCACCATGAAACTTGCCACCAGACGTTTCAGGTCCCATTCCCACGGACCGGGGTGGACCTCGTCGAAATCATTCACGCTGAACAACAGATTGCGCTCGGGCGTGGCAAAACCACCGAAATTCATCAGATGGCAATCGCCGCAGATCGTCGAGACCAGGCCCATGTTGGGGGTGGTGGCCAGGTCGTGAGCCTGCAGCAAGGCGTTGCCGCGATAGAAGGTGAACGGCGACACGAGCATGCGGCCATATCGCAATTCGACCAGTGATTTGATTCGACCTTCGCTGGATCGCTTGATTAGCGGCAGTGGGTCACGGGTGACTTTTCCCATGGACGCTTGAGCTCTGCGCGAGCAGTTTTTGCGAGCAGCCTTGCCTTGCTTCAAGCGGTTCTCGAGGGTGGTCATGGGGGCTCTTTTTGGGTCGGTGTCATGGGGTGGGATCGAGGTGAGTGTAGAAGGGGTTTGGGTGGTTATGCGTAGGGTTCGGTGGGCGTGGTTTTGGAAGTGAGCGATTTTTGTGTGTCGTATACGCAACATCTACCTCTCGATGTTACGTATAAGGGACATTTTGTAAGGCGCCTGCGAGGGTCAGGCGCCTTACTTTCAATCGCGGGACTGTCAGATATTTTGTGTGCGGGCCGTTAACGGCCTGCCGTTAGGCAGCCATGCTTTTACCAGGTCGGCCTGATAAATCGATCTCCGTACAGAATCGCGAATTGATTCATCGCACTTTTCCAGTCATGGGCCGCGGAGCCCCAGTTTGCTGTGATATTGCGCAGTCCAAGCCAGATCAGTTTTGTCGCCGCATCGTCAGTCGGGAAGTGACCTCGGGTCTTGA
>NZ_MOBK01000129.1 GCF_003732265.1 Pseudomonas brassicacearum | reverse complement strand
CCATGAGCAGCATCCGAGGCGCTACAGCAAGTGGCCGGCGTTGCCGCAGTACGAATTCCTCGCCGACAGTTTGTGGCCGCAGTTCGCCTATGGCCGCAGCGCGGTCTACCCGGCGGGCGATCACGGCAATGCGCTGCTGTCGAAATTCCAGATCATTCGCCATGACAACCTGGACGTGTCGATCAGCGGCCATGAATACCGCAGCCTCCTGCATTGCGTGCTGCGCCTGCCCGGCGACGGCCAGGAAAGCCACGCCATCTGCGTGCACCTGGGACTGCGTGAAACCCATCGCACGGAAC
>NZ_MOBK01000128.1 GCF_003732265.1 Pseudomonas brassicacearum | reverse complement strand
ATCAAGAAGACCCATGAACGCGAAGGACTGATCGCCCGGCAACGCGAATTGCAATACGAAGCGGCAGAGGCAGAGGCCAAGTCACAGGGCATCACCCTGCGCTACAAAGATCTGCAAGGTTATCCGGTGGCCATACTCGATGCGCCACAAGTGCTCGAACTGAAGAACGGCTATCAAAGTGCGTTCAGTCACTATCTGGCCGGGTTCACTTATGAAGCCTTGGGTGAGCGCGACCTCGCGGCGCCCGGTTATCGCCAAGCCATCGAACTGCGCCCGGACATGCCGTTTCTGCAGAACGCTTTGCGTAACCTCGACAAGCGTGCAGCCAAGGCCGATGAAAGTGACGTTCTGATCATTGTGCAAAGCGGTCTGGCACCGGCGCGCAGCTCGGTTCAAGTGCCGATTCCGGTGCGCCTGAACGAAAACCTGGTCATTGTCGCGCCGATATCCTTTCCGGTGATGATTCCGGACGCCGTCACCCCGACCTTCAATCACCTGAAGGTTGATGGCCGTAAGCAGCCGTTGACGGTCATCAACAGCGTGACCGAT
>NZ_MOBK01000127.1 GCF_003732265.1 Pseudomonas brassicacearum | reverse complement strand
ATTTCTCGATCGCTTGCGCCACGCCGTCTTCGGTGTTCGGCGCTGTGACCACGTCGGCTTGGCGTTTCACCGCCTCCTCCGCCTGGCCCATGGCGATCGACAAGCCTGCGCAATGGAACATCGCCGGGTCGTTGCCGCCATCGCCTATCGCAGCGGTCTGTTCCAATGGAATCCCTAGATGCGCGGCCAGGGTCGCCAGCGCGGTGCCCTTGTTGGCCTCCAACGCTGTCACGTCCAGATACACCGGTTGTGAACGCGATACCTGCGCCATGCCGTTGACCTTGGCCAGCAGCTGCGCCTCCAGCTCGATCAACAGGTCAGTGTTGTTACTGGTCGCGACAATCTTGTCGATGTGCTCCAGATACGGTTCGAAACTCTCGACCACCACCGGCGGATAACCGAGGCCATGCTGTTCGCGCGGGACCATCGGCCCGTGCGGATCCTTGAGCAGCCAGTCACCGCCGCTGAACACCCAGATTTCCACATCCGGCTGATCGGCAAACGTGGCCAGCGCAATCAGCGCGGTAGTCGCCGGCAGGTAATGCGCAACCAGCAAACTGCCATTCGGATTGACAATGGTTCCACCGTTAAACGCCGCTGTCGGCAGATCAACGCCCAGGGCTTCGATCTGCTGCAGCATGGCTTTCGGCGGTCGGCCCGTGGCGAGGCTGAACAACACGCCCGCCTCACGCAACGAACGCACCGCATCAATGGTGCGCTGACTCAGCGTGTGATCCGGCAGCAACAGCGTGCCGTCCATGTCGCTGAGCAGAAAACGGACAGGTTGTTTCGGCAAGTCACTCATCCGAGGCCATGCCAGAC
>NZ_MOBK01000126.1 GCF_003732265.1 Pseudomonas brassicacearum | reverse complement strand
CGGCAATCGCTGCCAGGTTGCGGGACCATGGTGGACAGGCCAATGTTGATGGTCAGGCTGGAGCCTTCAGTCGGTGAAAGATGCGGAATCTTCAGCGCAGCAACGGTTTGACGCAATTTTTCCGCCACTAGGAGCGCACCGCCCGGGGTGGTGTTGGGCAGCACCTACGCAAAGTCCTCGCCACCGTAACGGGCCGGCAGGTCGGCCGGGCGAGCGCTGGCTTCGCGAATCGCCGTCGCCACCCTGCGCAAGGCTTCATCGCCCTCCAGGTGGCCGAAGCTGTCGTTATAGT
>NZ_MOBK01000125.1 GCF_003732265.1 Pseudomonas brassicacearum | reverse complement strand
CGGAGCCGGTCGGTTTGTCCGCGCCGCCGTTGCCTTTGCCCAAGTGACCTTGCAGGTCGGCTTCCTTGAAGTAATCGCCATCGGCCTCGTTGGTGATCTTGGCCTTGCGTACTTCGATATCCGGAACGATGCCCTGTGCCTGAATCGAGCGGCCGTTCGGTGTGAAGTACAGCGCTGTGGTGATCTTCAGTGCGCGGTCGTTGTTCAGCGGCAGCACGGTTTGCACCGAGCCTTTGCCGAAACTGGTGGTGCCCATGACCACGGCGCGTTTCTGATCCTGCAGGGCGCCGGCAACGATTTCCGAGGCCGAGGCGCTGCCACCGTTGATCAGCACAACCATTGGCACCGCTTCGCTTTCGTCTTTGCCGGTGGCAGAGAAACGCAGTTCGGAGTTGGCGATCCGGCCTTTGGTGTAAACGATCAGACCTTTGGTGATGAAGTGGTCGACCACTTCCACCGCCGCCTGCAACACGCCGCCCGGGTTGTTGCGCAGGTCGAGAATGATGCCGTTGAGCTTCTTGCCGTTGTCCTTGCGCAGCTTGGCCAGGGCCTTGGAGACCTCTTCGCCGGTCTTGACCTGGAACTGGGTGATGCGGATGTACGCGTAGCCGGTTTCCAGCAGCTGCGCCTTGA
>NZ_MOBK01000124.1 GCF_003732265.1 Pseudomonas brassicacearum | reverse complement strand
CCGCGCCGACCTGATTCGGCAGAAAAGCCTGACCACCTTCAGCTACCGCGATCCGGTGTATGGCCGGGAAGTCGCCGGCACCACGGTCAGCGCTCCCGACAGCGCGCAGACCGATGAACTGCGCAGCGATTCGGTGTTCCTGCAGGACTCGATTCACCTCAACGACCAGTGGATTCTGGTCGCTGGCGGGCGCTTCCAGGAGTACGACCAGTACGCCGGCAAAGGCGTGCCGTTCAAGGCCAACACCGACAGCAACGGGCAGAAATGGGTGCCGCGCGCCGGTCTGGTGTATCGCTACACCGATGCCTTGTCGTTTTACGGCAGCTACACCGAATCGTTCAAACCCAACTCAACCATCGCCCCGCTGAGCGGCAGCAGCACCGTGCTCGACGGCAGCATCGCGCCGGAAGAAGCCAAGTCGTGGGAGCTCGGTGCGCGCCTGGATCTGCCGGGGCGTGTGACCGGCAACATTGCGTTGTTCGACATCAAGAAACGTAACGTGCTGGTGGCCAACTCCGAAGGCCCGACGACGATCTACAGCGCGGCCGGTGAGGTGC
>NZ_MOBK01000123.1 GCF_003732265.1 Pseudomonas brassicacearum | reverse complement strand
CCCTTGAACCACTCCACCACCCCCGCCGCCCCGCCAGACCGCTGATGGTGGTAGGTCGTACGCCACACATCGACCCGCGCACAGTGTGGTCGCAGCATCGAAAAATAATCACTGGCGCTGGCCATGTCGGTGCGCTGCCCCGCAGCGCCTGAAAGCTTGCTCGCCCACGGACCATTCGCAGCGACTTCACGCATCAAACGGTGAGACGGTTCATTGAGGTTATCCGGCATCTGGATCGCCAGACTGCCGCCTGCCGACAACTTGCGGGCCAACGCCGGCAACAACGTCGCGTGATCCGGCACCCACTGCAATACGGCATTAGCGAAGATCACATCAAACGGCCCTGCATCGGCCCACTTATCAATCTCGGCGACAGCGAAGCGCAAATCCGGCAAGCGCTTGCGCGCCGCGTCGATCATGTCTGCCGAGCTGTCCAGCCCGCTGACCTTCGCCCCGGGAAAACGCTGCACCAGCAGCTCCGTCGAATTGCCGGGACCGCAACCGATATCGACCACTGTTCGCGCTTCAGGCGTGGGAATCGCCGCCAGCAGATCGCGGGCCGGGCGGGTGCGTTGATCTTCGAAAGCGACGTATTGTTT
>NZ_MOBK01000122.1 GCF_003732265.1 Pseudomonas brassicacearum | reverse complement strand
GACATGCGGTTGATGTACTGGCCGCTGGCGCAATAAGGCTTGGAACCCAGGTAACCGCCGTCGGCGTGCATGACCATGCCGAGGGTATTGGGCAGCTCGACCCAGTCGAACGCGTCCATATAGATGGCCAGATACCATTCACAGATCTGGCTCGGCGCGATGCCGGCGAGCAGGGCGAAATTGCCGGTGACCATCAGGCGCTGAATGTGATGGGCGTAGGCGTGTTTGAGGCTTTGGCCGATGGCCTGGCGCATGCAGTTCATTTGCGTGTCGCCGGTCCAGTAAAACTCTGGCAGGCGCCGCGTGTTACCGAAGGCATTGCCCTCGGCGTATTCCGGCATGTGCAGCCAATAAGCGCCCCGCACATATTCGCGCCAGCCGTTCAGTTGGCGGATGAAGCCTTCGGCGGCATTCAGGGCGATGTTGCCGGACCAATAGGCCGACTCCACGTCACTGCAGAGTTGACGCAGGTCGAGCAAGCCAATGTTCAGTGCAGCGCTGATACGCGCATGGAACAGAAACGGTTCGTCGCTGGCCATGGCGTCTTGATAATCGCCGAAACCGGCCAGGCCGTAATCGAGAAACCAGGCCCACAGTGCCTGGGCATCGGCGTGGGTCACCGGATAGTTGAAATCATCCAGGCTGCCGTAGTGACTGGCGAAACGATCCTTGACCAGTGCG
>NZ_MOBK01000121.1 GCF_003732265.1 Pseudomonas brassicacearum | reverse complement strand
CTTGGCCTGTGCGGCCGCCAGTTGTTGTTGCTGCTCCTGAAGTTGCTTCTGCAGTTCCTGCATGCGCTTGAGCAACATCTTGACCGTGACGCTCAGGTTGTCGCCGCTTTCAGCCTTGCTGTCTTCTGGCGCGGCAGCACCACCGGTCCTGACCTGATTGTTCGATTCTTTCTCTGTGCCCAGCGCCTCGGTGGAAGCCTCCGCTCCCGCCTCGCTCAATGCATTGATAGTCGCTGCGGTTTTGCCGCCGATGGTGACTGCCGCAGGATTAGATAAACCGACCGTCAGTGACATGTGAACTCCCTAGATTCTGTTTCCTTGAACAACCATCGGCCCCC
>NZ_MOBK01000014.1:112958-131248 GCF_003732265.1 Pseudomonas brassicacearum | reverse complement strand
TAAAAGCATGGCTGCCTAACGGCAGGCCGTTAACGGCCCGCACACAAAATATCTGACAGTCCCCCTTCGCGAGCAAGCCCGCTCCCACATTAGACCGCATTCCTCTGGAAAAACACGGTTAAATGTGGGAGCGGGCTTGCTCGCGAAGGGGCCCTCAAAGCCACCTTAAATTATCGCTTTGACCCCACGCCCAAACCGCTCCCGATACACCGACGGCGGCACCCCCACCACCCCCCGAAACGCCACCCGAAAACTCTCCACCGACCGATACCCGCACTGCTCGGCAATCTGATCCGTATTCTGCCCGGTGCTCTCCAGCAACTCCCGGGCCCGCGCCAATCGCTCATGCTGCAACCAGGCTTTGGGCGGCATTCCGGTGGCTTCGGTAAACCGGCGCAAAAACGTCCGCTCACTCATTGCCGCTTCACTCGCCAGTTCACGAACCTCCAGCGGTTGGTGCAAGCGTTCCCGGGCCCATTGCATGACGCGTGACACATCGCTGCGCGGTGTCGGGCTGACCGGCGTCGGAATAAACTGCGCCTGGCCACCGGTGCGTTGCGGCGACATCACCAGCCGTCGCGCCACCGTGTTCGCCACTTGCGTACCGAAATCCCGCGCCAACAGGTGCAGACAGGCATCGATGCCTGCCGCGCTGCCGGCCGAGGTGATCAGTTGGCCGGAGTCGACATACAACACCTGCGGGTCCACCAGAATGTGCGGAAAACGCTCCGCCAGTTCAGTGGTGTAACGCCAATGGGTGGTAGCGCCGTGACCGTCGAGCAACCCGGTCGCCGCCAGCACAAACACCCCGGAGCAGATCGACAGCAATCGCGCGCCCCGGGCATGGGCCTTGCGCAAGGCGTCGAGCAAGTGTTCGGGCACCGGCGCGTTACGGTCGCGCCAGCCGGGAATGATGATGGTCCGGGCGTCTGCGAGCAGCTCCATGCCGCCATCGGCCAGTACTTGAATGCCGCCCATGGCGCGCATCGGGCCTTGGTCCACGGCGACAATCCGGTGTTCGTACCACGGGAAGTCGAACTCGGGCCGCGCCAGGCCGAAGATCTCCACGGCGATGCCGAATTCGAAAGTACAGAGGCCGTCGTAGGCCAGAATCGCGACCAAGCCAGGGTTAGGCGGCATTTGGCGGAAAGTTCCCGGTGAGTGTCTTGTGCGCCACTGTAGCGGCAAGTGGCGGGCGGATAAAGTCTTCTCACACCCGCACACACTATGGAGTACAGAACATGACCAGCCTGGTTCGCGAAATCCCCGCCGCCCCTTCGGCCATTGCCTTGATGCATTTCAGTAACCGTCTGACGTTCGAGACCGATTGTTCCGACGTTCACGCCAGTCAGCAGGCCGGCGAGGTGGATTTTGTGCTGGTGGATGTGCGCGGTCCGCTGGCGTTCGAGCGCGGCCATGTGCCGGGCGCGATCAACATTCCGGGGCGATTGCTGACCGCTGAAGGTCTGGCGGCTTACCCGAAAAGCAGTTTATTCGTGGTGTATTGCGCGGGACCGCATTGCAACGGCGCCAACAAGGCCGCGGTGAAACTTGCGGCGCTGGGTTACCCGGTCAAGGAAATGATCGGCGGGGTGACGGGGTGGCTGGATGAAGGGTTTGAGTTGAGCTCGGTGGTGCCTCGTCCGGCGAGCACCGTCATTGGCTGCGAATGCTGAAATTCAAGAAACACAGAACACCTGTGGCGAGGGAGCTTGCTCCCGCTCGGCTGCGCAGCAGTCGTAATCGAGAAGGACGCGGTATGCCTGATGCACTGCGGGTACCGGTTTTGGGGCCGCTCCGCGACCCAGCGGGAGCAAGCTCCCTCGCCACAAAAGCCCTCTCACCGCAAAGCCTCGACTCCAGAAGTTCACCGAAGGGTTGAGGAATCCGCCCACCACCCATCCAGCGTCGCCTGCAACCAGTCATAAACGGCGGCGTAGGCGGCGCTGTCCTGTTCACCCCGAGGCAACGGCGACTCCTTACCAAAGTGCTCATTGAGCATCGCCACCGACGCGGCATTCCACTCCGGATGGAACTGCAGCCCCACCCGCGTCGGGCCCACGCGATACATCTGCTGTTCGCATTGCGCGCTGCTGGCGAGCAATTGCGCGCCAGGCGGCAGATCAATCGCGTCTTCGTGCCACTCCAGCACCTTCAACCGCTGACCATCGGCGAACGTCACCTCAGTCCAGCCGGTTTCGGTTTGATCCATCCGCCGCACCCGTCCGCCCAGACTCAACGCCAGCAACTGCGCCCCCAGGCAAATCGCAAACGCCGGAGCGCCCTGATCCAGGCTACCCGCCAGCCACTGCCGTTCGGCTTCCAGCCACTGTGGCCCGGCATCGGATTCATAAGGCCCACCCAACACAATCACCGCTGTCGCGCTCACGGGCGGCAATTGGCCGAGGTCGGCGCGAAAGACGTTCAGCGTCAACGCTCGGGACGTGGCCCATTCAGCAATCGCCCCCGGACCTTCGGCGGGGTGGTGCTGGATCAGGTTCAATATTGGCATCAGGATTCCCTGTCGTATTTGTGTGTAGGTTTTGCCTGATAAAAGGACTTGTCCTACAGTCTGTGCACCGCCGTGGCGCACACTTCAAGGGGCTCCATCACGCGAGCCACTTTTCTATAAGTATTTGTCGCTTAAACACAATTTGCCCATTTGAAGCCACTCTAGACTGCCGGCCACTTCGGTTTTCACCGGCCGAATGCCAATCGTAAGCTGCCAATAAAAGTCTCCGCACACGGGAGTTATAAATGAAAAAGCTAGTGATGTTCGGTGCCCTGGCACTGTCGATGTTGTCCCTGACCGCTGTGGCCGAAGACGCCAAGCCGATCCGCATCGGTATTGAAGCCGGTTACCCGCCATTCTCGATGAAAACCCCCGACGGCAAACTCACCGGTTTCGACGTCGATATCGGCGACGCGCTGTGTGAGCAGATGAAAGTGAAGTGCACCTGGGTCGAGCAAGAATTCGACGGCCTGATCCCGGCACTGAAAGTGAAGAAAATCGACGCGATCCTGTCGTCCATGACCATCACTGACGACCGCAAGAAGAACGTCGATTTCACCATCAAGTATTACCACACCCCGGCGCGCTTCGTGATGAAGGCCGGCACCGACATCAAAGACCCGCTGACCGAGCTCAAAGGCAAGAAAGTCGGCGTGCTGCGTGCCAGTACCCACGACCGTTTCGCCACCGAAGTGCTGGTGCCGGCCGGCATCGAACTGGTGCGTTACGGCTCGCAGCAGGAAGCCAACCTGGACATGGTCTCTGGCCGCGTTGACGCGCTGCTGGCCGACTCGGTCAACCTGGACGACGGTTTCCTGAAAACCGACGCCGGTAAAGGTTTTGCCTTCGTCGGCCCTGAATACAACGATCCTAAATACTTCGGTGGCGGCGCCGGCATTGCCGTGCGCAAGGGCGATACTGCCCTGGCCGATCAGTTCAACGCTGCTATCACCGAAATCCGCGCCAACGGCAAGTACAAGCAAGTGCAAGACAAGTACTTCAAGTTTGACGTTTACGGCGAGTAATCACGCCGTTTGAAAAAGTGGCAACCGTTGACGCGGTTGCCATTTTTTTTGTGCATTCTCTAGCAACACCGTTCAGGCATCAGGAGTTCACCGTGCAACGCATCGACCATTCACTGCCCTGGAGCCACCTGGGCACCGAACGTACCCTCAGCGTGTTTCGCTACGGCGCGGGCACGCGCAAGGTTTACATCCAGGCCAGCCTGCATGCGGACGAACTGCCGGGCATGCGCACGGCGTGGGAATTGAAGAAACGCCTGGCCGAAATCGAAGCCCAGGGCCAACTGCAAGGCGTGATTGAACTGGTGCCGGTGGCCAACCCGATCGGCCTCGATCAGCACCTGCAAGGCAGCCACATGGGCCGCTTCGAACTGGGCAGCGGCAAGAATTTCAACCGCTCGTTTGTCGAGCTCAGCGCACCGGTGGCCGCGTTGATCGGTGACCGATTGGGCGACGATGCGCCGGCCAACATTGCCCTGATTCGCCAGACCATGGGCCAGGTGCTCGATGGTCTGCCGGCACCGGCCTCGCAACTGGAAGCCATGCACCGTTTGCTGTTGCGCCATGCGTGCGATGCCGACATCACCCTCGATCTACATTGCGATTTCGACGCGGCGATTCATATCTATGCCTTGCCGCAGCACTGGCCGCAATGGCAATCCCTGGCCGCGCGGCTCAAGGCTGGCGTGGCGCTGCTGTGTGAAGATTCCGGCGGCAGCTCGTTCGACGAATCCTGTTCTTCGCCGTGGTTGCGTCTGGCGCGGGCGTTTCCTGAGGCAGCTATTCCCCCGGCCAACCTGGCGACGACGTTGGAGCTGGGCAGCATGGGCGACACGCGGGTGGATCAGGCGCAGGCCAACTGCGAGGCCATCCTCGGCTTCCTGGCCGAGCAGGGTTTTATCAAGGGCGACTGGCCGGAGGCGCCGAGTGAGTGCTGTGAAGGCATGCCGTTCGAAGGCACCGAGTACCTGTTCGCGCCGCATCATGGGGTGGTGAGCTTCTTGCGCGATGCCGGTGAGTGGGTGGAGCGGGGCGATGCACTGTTTGAAGTGGTCGACCCGTTGAATGACCGGGTGACCACCGTGCGCGCCGGGACCAGCGGTGTGTTGTTCGCGATTGATCGCGGGCGGTATACGCAGCCGGGGACGTGGCAGGCGAAAGTGGCGGGGCGTGAGCCGATTCGGGTGGGGAAACTGATCAACGACTGATCCGGAGTCTCTGATGCCTCATAGGCCCCTTCGCGAGCAAGCCCGCTCCCACATTTGACCGAGTCAACACTGATCAAATGTGGGAGCGGGCTTGCTCGCGAAGGCGGCATCAGCAACACCCAAAATCCCGCGGCAGGTTTCACAGTGCTAGGCTCACCCCCGAATCCTGTTTCTTTAAAGGAAGGCCAATGTTGAAATTTCTCGCCCTGCTAACGCTGCTGGCATCCGCCGCGGTCCACGCTCAAACCCCGCTGCAGACCGATCTGCCCCTCAAGTACCTGGAACAAGCCAACCCTGAGTCGCAACACCAGCCACTGGTGATTTTCCTCCACGGTTACGGCAGCAACGAGCAGGACCTGTTCGGCATCAAGGATGATCTGCCCGCGACCTACACCTACTTGTCAGTGCGAGCGCCGATGACCCTGGAAGAGGGCAGCTACCAGTGGTTTACCAAGAAGGGCGAGGGCGCCTATAACGGCAAGACTGGCGATTTGAAGTCCAGCGGCCAGGTGCTGCAGGATTTCATCGCCCAGGCGGCGAAGAAATATCACACCGAACCCGACAAGGTGTTCCTGGTGGGATTCAGCCAGGGCGCGATCATGTCCTACGAAGTGGCGTTGCGTCATCCCGAGGCAGTCGGCGGGATTGCGGCGTTGAGCGGGCGGATTCTGCCGGTGCTCAAATCCGCGCTCAAACCGGATGAAAGTCGCCAGAAACTGGCGATCTTCATCGGTCATGGCAAAGAGGACAACCGCCTGCCGTACAAGGACGGTACAGACGCCGACACCCTGCTGAAAAGCCTGTCCCTCACGCCTGAGTTTCATGGCTACGAAGGACTTGGCCACAACATCAGTGAGGCCGAGATTGTGGATTTGAACGCCTGGCTGCAGCGCCTCAACCCTTGAGGCTTACTTGCCGGTGACGATTTGTTTGATCAGCGTTTCGTGCGCCGCCATGTCACCTGGGCGGGAAATTACCTGAACCACCGCCATGCGGTTACCCGACGCCGCCATCAGCGTGGTGTTGAGGGTCATGCCGCCCCCTTGGGTGGCGGTGCTGTCCACTTGACGCAGCCCCAGGCCTGACGCTTTCTGCGTCAGGCTTTTTTCGCTGAGTTTGTTGAAGTCCGGCAGGGCCTTGCGTTGTGCGGCTTCGAAATCGGCGGCTGTACCGTCGAGAAACGCGCCGTCGTTGTCTTTGACGGTGACGTCGGCCGGCAGATTGTTTTCCGCGGCGATCACTACGGTTTTGGTGGTTTCGTTGGTGTACATGGTGCCGCTGGCGCCTGACGGGCTGGCCGGCAGCGTGTTGGCGGTAAAGCCCTTGGGCAGGGAGAAGGTGAACTTGCCGCCCAGCATCGAGACTTTCTGCGAGGACGAAGGCGCGGTGGCGGTGGCCTTGGCGGCCTGTGCATTCAACGCGCCCAGACTGGCAACCGCCGTCAGCAACAGGACAACGGCTTTTTTACTCAACAGTGACATGCAAAAAACTCCAGGGATGATCGCGCTAAGCGGGCGATCATCCCATGGACGTTGTGAAGCATTCCAGCACGGCGGTGGTTTGGAGTTGGATTTGACCGTCAGGCCTGGTTTTGCGGGAACAGGTTGCGACGGGTTTCTTCGTCGAACTCGGCCTTGAGCACCAGTTTCTCTTTCAAGCCGTGGGCACGTTGAGCGGCCGGGCGGGTGCTGATTTCATCGAACAGGCGCTTGACGTTCGGGTACGCCGCCAGGCCGTTCTCGCCGAGGATGTACGGCGCGTAGTTGGCCCAGCCCCAGAGCGCCATGTCGGCGATGCTGTAGGTGTCGCCAGCGAGGTATTGATGATCGGCCAGGCGCTGGTCGAGTACGCGGTAGTGACGTTCCACTTCTTTAAGGTAGCGGTTTTTCGCGTACGCCAGGTCTTCCGGCGCGTGGTGCAGGAAGTGTACGGCTTGACCCGAGAACGGCGACAGGCCGGTGGCGATGAACATCAGCCACGACAGCATCTCGGCATTACCGGCAGCGGTGGTGGGCAGGAAGTGCTGATGTTTTTGCGCCAGGTGCAGCAGGATCGCCTGGGAGTCGAACACGGTGGCATCGCCGTCAACGAGTGCCGGAACCTTGGCGTTCGGGTTGATCGCCAAAAAGGCTGGCAGGTGTTGCTCGCCCTTGAAGGTGTCGACGCCGATCAATTCGTAAGGCGTTTGCAGTTCTTCAAGCAGCAGGGCAACTTTCATCGGGTTAGGCGAAGGGTGGAAAAAGAATTTCATGGTGTAGGCCTCAGTCGGGTGGGTTGTGAACTGAGGCTGATGTTGAGGGAAACCCGTTCGATTGACGTACGAGGTTGTTGCTTTACTCGTTCGAGGTTATCGAACGTGTTGCGACAGCCTTCTCGGAGGGCCGCGTGGTGGCAATCACCGCACCACCGATGATCAATAGCGCAGGCACGATCAAAATCGGACCGGCCTGGCTGTCGCCCACGGTGATCAACAGCAGTGTGGAAATCAGCGGCGCCAGGTAGGAAAGCGCCCCCAACGTCGCCAGACTGCCGTGCTTGGTGGCGTGGTCCCAGGCCAAAAACGCCAGGCCCACCGGTCCCAGGCCAAGGCAAATGATGGCGGCCCATTGACCGGCATCCGGCCAGACCGTGGTTTCAAACAGCAGATGGCAGATAAGCCCGCCAATGGCCACCAAGCCGCAGACACCGCCGATGGTGTTGCTGGGCACGTCGCTGAAGCGTCGATTGAACACTGAATAAACGGCCCAGATCAGCGCACAGCCAAACGCCGCGAGATACCCGGCCACCGGCATCGCCGCACCCGCCACCGGTGCGTGTTGCTGCATGATGAACGCCGTGCCGGCGAGCCCGAGCAGTGCGCCGAGCATTTGTCGCTTGTGCAGCTTTTCCCCGGCCGAAAACGCTGACAACAACACCAGCAACAGCGGCCAGAGGTAGTTGATCAGGCTGGCTTCGGCGGCCGGCGCGGCTTTGAGGGCGAAAAAATACAGTGCGTGATAGACGAAGATTCCGCTGAACCCGGTCGCCCAAACGGCCCAGGGTTGTCGCCAGCTGCTGAAACCGGCGATGCCGCGTCGCCCCAGAATGACCACGCTCGCCGCGAAGGCCACGCCGAAACCGAGCGCCATCAGCTGAAAGGGCGGAATGCCTTGGGTGAGGGTAGTCAGCAGCGCGAGGCAGGACCAGAGGAATATGGCGACAACGCCCACGGCGGTGGCTGAGCGGGCAGAGCGCACGGGGAGCGTGGCGTGTTTCATGTCTGGTCCTTCAGCACGGTGAACGGGCGACATCCTGGCCCGCAACTGTGAAGGAGCTTAGCGGTTGATCGCGGATCGTCCAGGCTCGGTCGTCGGGCTGACCGGGCGCGCCAGCAATTGCCGAGTGACCCCGAGCATCGCCACGGACACCGCGACGCCGAGGGCAAACGCAGTCAGCCCCATAGGTGGTAACGCCAACGCCAATACCAGACAAAACGCCGCGAACGAATACATGCCGGTTGCCGTGGCGCGCAGCAACGCGGCGGTAAATGCCGGGCCGCGTGTTTGCTGGGAAAACACCGCCATCACGCTGCCCAACACCGGGAACACCGCGAGCAAGCCGCTCCAGCGTTCGCCGACGGTGCTCGCCAGCAACGTGACCGCGAGGGTGAGCAGGGCGCCGGCCATCATGCGCAGCAGCAATTTATCGGACTTCGGCGCCGGGCCGGACACCAGTGGCTGTACCTTGGGAAACAGGTAAGGCGCGGCGAGCAGCGCCGTCGCCGCGGCGATCACCGAGAACACCAGGGACGGCGGGATCAGCGACAGGATGACCGCTGCCAAGGCCCAGACGGACAGCGACACCAGCAGCGCCAACGGCCAACCGGCGCGCTGGGCAACCTGGGCATAGGTCACGCAGAAGGCAATCATCGCGAACATCGCCGACAACGCGGCCGTCGCCGATTGGGCGGCAAACTCTTCGCCTTGCTCGATGGCGAGGAAGAACAGGATCGGCCCGACCACCACCGGCAACCCGGACAGCCAACCGGCCACGCTCGGACCCCAGCGTTTACCGGCCAGGGAAATCAGCAACAGAAATCCGGGAATTACCAGCAGTTTGAGCATCAGCACGCACGCGTCTCCTTCCTGAGAGAGGCGGCAACGTTAGCATCGTGCGCGATGAATTGCTCTATAGATTGGCGGGTTTTGTATACAAAGCCGCCGCCCCTTGGGTGTGCCGGGCGAAGCGTCTAAGCTGCTCCCTTTCACCTGTTTCTGGATGTGTATGTGAAATTCAGTCTACCCAAAATCGCCACGGCGCCGTTCTGCCCGCCGGAAGTGGCCGGCACCGTTCCCGTTGATCCGCGCGCATCGTTCTTCAAACGGGTGCTGAGCTTTGCCGGGCCGGGTTTGCTGGTGTCCATCGGCTATATGGACCCGGGCAACTGGGCGACTGCCATTGAGGCCGGTTCGCGCTTTGGCTACAGCCTGTTGTTTGTGGTGTTGTTGGCGAGTCTGGCGGGGATGGTGGTGCAGTGCTTGTGTTCGCGTCTGGGCATCGCCACCGGGCGTGATCTGGCGCAGTTGTCCCGCGAGCGCTACAGCACGCGCACGGCACGCACGCAGTGGGTGTTGGCGGAAATCTCGATCATTGCCACCGACCTTGCCGAAGTGCTCGGTTGTGCCTTGGCCTTCCATCTGTTGCTCGGGTGTTCACTGACGTTCGGCATCGCCTTGACCGCGTTCGACACGCTGCTGGTGCTGGCCCTGCAAAACCGTGGTTTCCGTCGCCTGGAAGCGATCATGCTGGTGCTGGTGAGCACCATCGGCGTGTGTTTTTTCGTCGAATTGCTGCTGATCAAACCTTACTGGCCGGACGTGGCGCGCGGCTTCACGCCGTCACTGTCCGAGATTGGCGATGCCGCGCCGCTGTACCTGGCCATCGGCATTCTCGGGGCCACGGTGATGCCGCATAACCTGTACCTGCACACCTCGATCGTGCAGACCCGAATGATCGGCAAGGACCTGGCGAGCAAGCAGGACGCGGTGAACCTGGCGCGTATCGACACCATCGGTTCGCTGGCGTTGGCGCTGCTGGTGAACGCGGCGATCCTGATTCTCGCGGCGGCCGCGTTCCACAAGACCGGGCATACCGATGTGGTGGACATCCAGGATGCCTATCACTTGCTGGATCCGCTGGTGGGTGGGGCGTTGGCCAGCGTGTTGTTCGGCGTGGCGTTGCTGGCATCTGGGCAGAGTTCGACCTTTACCGGGACCATCGCCGGGCAGGTGATCATGGAGGGGTTCCTGAACCTGCGGATTCCGTGCTGGCAACGGCGCTTGATCACCCGGGGGCTGGCGCTGATTCCGGCGTTCATCGGCGTCTGGCTGATGGGTGACAGTGCGATTGGCAAGTTGCTGGTGCTGAGTCAGGTGGTGTTGAGTCTGCAATTGCCGTTTGCGTTGTACCCGTTGATTCGCATGACCAACGATCACACGTTGATGGGGACGTTTGTGAATCGCTGGCCGACGCGAGTGTTGGCGTGGGGATTGTTTGTGGTGATCAGTGGAGCGAATAGCTGGTTGATCTTGCAGTTTCTGGGGTGACCGGGCTGGCCCTGCTCGCGATGAACGATGACTCGGTTTATTGCTGGAAAGCCTCAACCACAAAGTCAATAAACACCCGTGTCTTGGCCGGCATCAGCGTCCGGCTCGGGTAGTACAGCGAAATCGGTCCCGCATCCGCGTGCCAGTCGGGCAGCAAGCGCACCAGTTCGCCACGCTGGAGGTGGGCGCTCACGTCCGGCAACACCAGCAGCGTCACACCCAAACCGAGCAGGGCCGCTTCGCGCATGGCCGCCGGGTCATTGAGCACGATGGTTTCGTTCAGACTGACCGGCGCTTCATGACCCGCGCCATCCTGCATGACCCACTGACGAATCCGCCCGGTGCGACTGCCGCGCATCACGATGCCGTTGAATCGGGACAACTGTGTCGGATCGTCGGGTAACGCTCGTCCCGCCAGATAAGCGGGAGACGCCACCGCCACCACATCCGCCGCGGCCAGCGTGCGCGAGACCACACCGGGTGTCAGTTCGAAGCCGCCGCCGATGGCCGCGTCGTAGCCTTCGGCAATCAAATCCACGGGGCGGTTTTCGAAGTGCCATTCCGGTTTGATCAATGGATAACGCTCAAGAAAGGCCGGCAGCAATGGCAGCACATGGCCGATACCAAACGTCGGTGCGAGGCTGACTTTGAGCACGCCGGCAGGCTCGCCCCGGTCGCTGCTCACTGCATTGATCGCCGCCTGCAACGCCTCCAGATTGCCGCCAATGCTTGCCAAAAATCCCTCGCCGGCCTCGGTCAGCGACAGCTTGCGGGTCGAGCGCTGGAACAGCCGCACACCGATGTTTCGCTCAAGCATCGCCACGTTACGACTGACAGCAGCGGGCGTCAGCGCCAGCAAGCGTGCCGCCGCGGAAAAGCTGCCGGTTTCGGCGCTACGCACAAAGGATTCAAGATTGGCGAGGGTTTCCATGAGCGACACCTGCTAGTAATGCTTGAAAATCATTCAAGGCATTACCGGCTAATCAAGCGCTAATGGCAAGCGCAGTATTCACGCCAACGACAACCCCCTCGGAGTGAATATTCATGAGCACTATCGGAATTATCGGCGCCGGTGCCATCGGCGCAGCCTTTGCCAGAGCCCTCTCGCGTCAAGGCATCGAACTGGTCATTGCCAACAGCCGCGGACCGCAAACCCTGGCTTCGCTGGTAGAAGAACTCGGGCCGACGGCACGTGCCGGCACCCGCGAAGAAGCGGCCGCGCAGCCGATTGTACTGATCGCGGTGAACTGGTCGAAGTTGCCGACCGCGCTGGGCGGCCTGCCGGATTTCGGCGGTCGGATTGTCATTGATGCAAACAACTCGATTGAAGCGCCGTTGTTCAAGGCCGTTGATCTGAACGGGCGGATGTCTAGCGAGGTGTTTGCCGAATGGGTGCCCGGTGCGCGGGTAGTGAAGGCGTTCAATCACCTTCCAGCGCGTTTTCTGGAAAGCGATCCGGCAGCGGAGGGCGGGCGGCGGGTGCTGTTTCTCTCGGGTGATGATGCCGATGCGAAAGCTCAAGTGGCGGCGCTGATCGAACAGCTGGGCTTCTTCGGGATTGATCTTGGGGAGTTGAGTATCGGGGCGCGGCTGACGCAGTTTCCAGGCGGCCCGCTGCCGTTGCAGAATCTGGTGAAATTTGCCTGACGGCAGGTAAAAGAACCCGGTGCATCTGATGCCAGTCAGTTCATGTAGGCACTGACTAGCTGTGGCCAGAGTGTTTTTTGTGGCGAGGGGGCTTGCCCCCGTTGGAGTGCGAAGCGCTCCCCCAAAATTTTCGACCAATACCGACATTTTGGGGGTTGCTGCGCAACCCAACGGGGGCAAGCCCCCTCGCCACAGAAGCACCGGGGGTGTTGCCAGGCTGCAGCGGATCTTCGTGGGTCCCCGCGCAGTCTGATGAACGCTTTACGCTCGTTCGATCGCCAATGCCACGCCCTGACCACCGCCGATGCACAGGGTGGCGAGGCCTTTCTTGGCGTCACGCTTGATCATTTCATGCAGCAAGGTCACCAGCACGCGGCAGCCCGATGCACCGATCGGGTGGCCCAGGGCGATGGCGCCGCCGTTGACATTGACCTTGTTCAAGTCCCATTCCAGGTCCTTGGCCACCGCCAGCGATTGTGCGGCGAAGGCTTCGTTGGCTTCGATCAGGTCGAGTTGGTCGATGGACCAACCGGCCTTGCTCAGGCAACGGCGCGTGGCCGATACCGGGCCGATGCCCATGATCGCCGGGTCTACGCCGGCATTGGCGTAAGCAGCGATTGTCGCCAGCACGGGCAGACCGAGGGCCTTGGCCTTGTCGGCGCTCATCAGGATCACGGCAGCGGCGCCGTCGTTCAGCGACGATGCGTTGCCGGCGGTCACCGAACCGTCCTTCTTGAACGCCGGTTTCAGCTTGCCCAGCGCTTCAGCGGTGGTGCCGGCGCGCGGCTGTTCATCGGTGGCGAAGGACAGCGGATCGCCCTTGCGCTGAGGAATCAGGATCGGCGTGATCTCATCGACAAAACGCCCGGCTTCGATGGCGGCCGTGGCTTTTTGCTGGGAGGCCGCGGCGAAGGCGTCCTGTTGCTCGCGGGTCAGGTTGTACTTCTCAGCCAGGTTCTCGGCGGTGATGCCCATGTGGTAATCGTTGAACGCATCCCACAGGCCGTCGCTGATCATGGTGTCGACGATTTGCGCGTGACCCATGCGCAGACCGGTGCGAGCGCCCGGCATCACGTAGTTGGACAGGCTCATGTTTTCCTGGCCGCCGGCAATGATCACGTCGGCATCGCCGCAGCGAATCGCCTGGGTGGCCAGGTGCAGGGCCTTGAGGCCCGAACCGCAGACCTTGTTCAGGGTCATGGCCGGCACGGTGAACGGCAGGCCGGCCTTGATCGCGGACTGGCGCGCAGGGTTTTGCCCGGCACCGGCGGTCAGGACCTGGCCCATGATCACTTCATCGACTTCAGCCGGGTTCAGGCCGGTTTGCGTCAGCAGCTGACGGATCACCGCCGCGCCGAGGTCAACCGCGGAAACGCCGGCCAGAGAGCCCTGGAAACTGCCGATGGCAGTGCGGGTGGCGGCGACAATGACGACGTCTTGCATGGGGGAATTCCTCACTGGTCAGCGAACTGCATTTCTGGAACATGATCGGGAACGATCAGTTTACCCGCAGTCTTGGCGACGATCTCTTCGACGCTGACGCCAGGTGCGCGTTCCTTGAGGACAAATGCGCCATTTTCGATTTCCAGGTAAGCCAGGTCGGTCAATACGCGCTTGATGCACCCGGCGCCGGTCAGCGGCAGGCTGCATTGCTCCAGCAGCTTGGACTCACCGTCCTTGGACGCGTGGGTCATGATGACGATGATGTTGTCAGCACCCGCCACCAGGTCCATGGCGCCGCCCATGCCCTTGACCAGTTTGCCGGGAATCATCCACGAGGCGATGTTGCCTTGCACGTCGACTTCAAAGGCGCCCAGCACGGTCAGGTCGACATGGCCACCACGGATCATGGCGAAGGACTCGGCCGAGGAGAAAATCGACGCGCCGGTGCGTGCGGTCACGGTTTGTTTGCCGGCGTTGATCATGTCGGCGTCGATGGTTTCTTCGGTAGGAAAAGGACCCATGCCGAGCAGGCCGTTTTCCGACTGCAGCATGACTTCCATGCCTTCAGGGATGTAGTTGGCGACCAGGGTCGGGATGCCGATGCCCAGGTTGACGTAGAAGCCGTCCTGCATTTCGCGGGCGACGCGTTGAGCCATTTGTTCGCGGGAAAGTGCCATTGTTGTTATTCCTTCATTCGGTCCGGGGGCAGGGGATCACTTACGGATGGTGCGCTGTTCGATGCGCTTCTCGAACGTGCCGCAGATGATCCGGTCGACGTAGATGCCTGGGGTGTGGATCTGCGCCGGGTCCAGCTCGCCGGGTTCGACGATTTCTTCGACTTCGACCACGGTGATCTTGCCGGCGGTGGCGGCCAGCGGGTTGAAGTTCTGGGCGGTGTGACGATAGATCACGTTACCGAAATGGTCGGCTTTCCAGCCTTTGACGATGGCGAAGTCACCGGTGATGGACTCTTCCATCAGGTACTTGCGGCCATGGAATTCGCGGACTTCCTTGCCGTCGGCAACCGGGGTGCCAACGCCAGTCGCGGTGAAGAACGCCGGGATGCCGGCACCGCCAGCGCGCATTTTTTCAGCGAGGGTGCCTTGGGGGGTCAGGACGACTTCGATTTCGCCCTTGAGCAGTTGCTCTTCGAACAGCTTGTTTTCGCCGACGTAGGAGGCCACCACCTTGCTGATCTGGCGGTCGGTCAGCAGAACGCCGAGGCCGAAACCGTCGACGCCGCAGTTGTTGGAAACCACGGTGAGGTCGCGGGTGCCTTTGCGTTTGATCTCGTTGATCAGGTTTTCCGGGATCCCGCACAGGCCGAAGCCGCCAGCGATCACGGTCATGCCGTCTTCCAGACCTGCCAGAGCTTCCTCGTAGGAACTCACGCGCTTGTCGAAACCTGCCATATGCACCTCTTTTATTCTTTGTGGGCGGCTGGCTAGCCGAATGAAGGGGAGTGTCTCGCTGTTGTATTCATTTGTTAAGTTGATTTTTAAGGTGGATTGATAGATAAAACTCACCAATCGCCGCTTCAATCTTGCCGCTTGAAGCTTATAACTTACCGCTGGAGCAAAGCGACCATGACAGTCAAGCAGATCCGCGCCTTCCTGGCGGTGGCCCAGAGCCTGAGTTTTGCCGTGGCTTGCGAGCGCTTGCACCTGTCGCAATCGGCATTGAGCCTGACCATCAAGGCGCTGGAAGAGGGCCTAGGCGGGCGCCTGTTCACCCGCAACACGCGCAACGTGGCGCTGACCGCCGAAGGCGAATCGCTGGTGCCGCTGGCCCGCCGCTTGATCGCCGATTGGGACAATGCCGAGGACGAACTGCGCCAGCGCTTCACCCTCCAGCGCGGTCGCGTGACCCTGGCGGCCATGCCGTCGTTTGCCGGCAACCTGCTGCCGCCGATCCTCAAGACCTTCCGTGCGCGTTATCCGAAGGTCAATGTCACGGTGAATGACGTGATCAACGAGCAAGTGCTGGAAATGGTTCGTGACCGCCAGGTTGAACTGGGTGTGGCGTTTGAGCCGACGCAGAGTTCGTCGCTGGCGTTCACGCCGCTGTACATGGACCGCTTCGTGGCCATTGTGCCGAAGGATTCGCCGCTGACCGAACATGATGATATCGATTGGCAGATGCTGCTCAAGGAGCCGTTCATTACCTTGCAGCGCCCGTCGACGGTGCGGGTGATGCTGGAGGAACACTTGCAGGCACAGGGGATGAAATTGCCGGTGGAGTTTGAAAGTCATCAGTTGGCAACGGTTGGCAGAATGGTTGCCAGTGGATTGGGTGTGAGCGCGGTGCCGGCGTTGTGCGCAGGGCAGATGCAAGAACTCGGTGCGCGCTGCATTACCCTGCGTGATCCGGTGGTGGAGCGGACCATTGGTGTATTGACCCAGCCTGGGGTCGAACTGTCGGCGGCGGCGCAGGCGTTGTTCGATATCCTCAAGGAAGAGCTCGGCCAACCCCTCTCCGCGCACTGATCACCGGCCGATAGCCAACACAAATCTAATGTAGGAGCGGGCTTGCTCGCGAAGGCGGTGTATCAATCAGCATCAATATCGACTGACCCACCGCCTTCGCGAGCAAGCCCGCTCCCACACTTGATTGAGTCTTCGTCAGTTGTTAAGTGTTCAGGCGCTGGGCCAGCAGCGGCAAAAGCTGTTCACACGAGCCTTCAATCTTCAGATCCAGCATGTCATCCGCCCGTGTCTTCCCCAGATTCATCGCAATCAACGGCTTCCCTTGATCCGCCACCGCCCGGCACAGCCGAAACGCGGAGTACGCCATCAACGACGACCCGACCACCAACAACCCCGCAGCCTTTTCCACCGCTGCCATCGCCCTGGCCGCCGTTGCCTGCGCCACGTTCTCGCCAAAAAACACCACGTCCGGTTTCATCCGCTCACCCTTGCAATGCGGGCATTGTGGCACCTGAAATCGCGCTTCGAATGCCGCATCCAGCAAGGTGTCGCCATCCGGCGCCTGTACCGCATCGACCCCGGCGAGGTAAGGATTCTGCGCTTCCATCAATCGCTGAATGACATCCCGCTCGGTGTGTGTCCCGCAATCCAGGCACAGCACCCGGTGCAGGCTGCCGTGCAGTTCGATCACATCGTGACTGCCGGCCTGATCGTGCAGGGTGTCGACGTTCTGGGTGATCAGGCCGCTGATCTGCTGCTTGCTTTGCAGGCTGGCCAGCGCCTCGTGCGCGACATTCGGTTGCGCCAGACGCACACGCGGCCAGCCGAGCATGGCCCGCGCCCAGTAGCGTCGCCGCGATTGCGGGGCGGAGAGAAATTCCTGGTACATCATCGGTTGTCGGCCGCGGCGAACGCCCTGGTTATCGCGGTAGTCCGGGATGCCCGACGGGGTGCTGATGCCGGCGCCGGTCAGCACCACGAACGGCTGTTCAGCCATGAGCTGCCGAAGCCGCTCGAGTTGTTCGCGCAGGACGCTGTCGAGCATGTTCAACACTCCGGGGAAGGCCTTGAGTGTGTGCAGCGTAGCAGACCGATCACCCGGACAGCGCGTCTGTCCGGGGGATGATCGAGGCTTATTTACGCGCTTCCAGAATCAGGTTGAACGGTGTTTCGGTGGCGCGCCTGAATGACTTGAATCCCGCCTCGGTGAATACCTTGCGCAACCGCGCTTCACCGGCCTGGGCGCCGAGCCCGAGGCCGACTTCCTGAGACAGCGAGTTCGGCGTGCAGATGAACGTCGAGGCCGCATAGAACAACCGTCCCACCGGGGTGATGTTGTCGTCGAGCGAGTCGTTGGCGAACGGTTCCACCAGCAACACGGTGCCGTCCGGTTTCAGTGATTCATAGGCATGTTTGGCCGCGCCCACCGGGTCGCCCATGTCGTGCAGGCAGTCGAAGTAGCAGACCAGGTCATAGTCGTCGCCGGGGTAGCTCTTGGCGGTGCCCTGGAAGAACCGGGCCCGACCGGACACGCCGCCTTCTTCGGCACGTTGGGTGGCAACGGTGACGGAGGGCGCGTGATAGTCGAAACCGACAAACCGCGAGTCCGGGAACGCCTGGGCCATGATCACCGTCGACGCGCCATGCCCGCAGCCGATGTCCGCGACTTTCGCGCCGGCCTCCAGTTTGGCCACCACGCCATCCAGGGCCGGCAGCCACTCGGCGATCAGGTGCGCTTTGTAACCGGGGCGGAAAAACCGTTCGGTGCCGCTGAACATGCACGGATGGTGATCGCCCCAAGGAAGGGCGCCGTCGCCGCGCATGGCTTTGACCAGTTTGTCCTTGTCATGGAAAAACGACGCGACCACGCCGATACCGCCGGCGACGTAGACCGGTGAGTCTTCGATGGCCAGGGCCAGGGCTTGTTCTTCGGGCAGGCGGAACTGGCCGTCGCGGTGTTCCATGTAACCGGACGCCGCGTGGGCGCTGAGCCATTCGCGCACCAGACGGGGGTTGCAGCCGGTTTTTTCGGCGAGCGTCTCGGGGCTGATCGGCTGACTGTCGGCCATGGCCCGGTACAGGCCGAGTTCTTCGCCGAGGATGACATTGGCAAGCATCGCCGCGCCGCCCATGTCGTTTACCAGTTTGCCCATGAAATCATTGAGTCTGGCCTCGTCCATCACGTGTGCTCCTTTGACAGGATCACGGTCCAGAGGGCTTGTTTTTCGAGGCGTTCGGCTCTGGGCGGTGGTCGTGGAAATGAACAGGACGCCCATGCACGTCCTGGGTGCACTAAGTTTAGTTCGTGACCCGCGTGCTGCGGGCTGGAGCGACGAAAGCCCCATTCCCTGATCGACACAGAACCCCTGTGGGAGCGGGCTTGCTCGCGAAGGCGGTGTGTCAGTCACCATAAATATCGACTGACGCACCGCCTTCGCGAGCAAGCC
>NZ_MOBK01000014.1:0-112949 GCF_003732265.1 Pseudomonas brassicacearum | reverse complement strand
GAAGGCGGTGTGTCAGTCACCATAAATATCGACTGACGCACCGCCTTCGCGAGCAAGCCCGCTCCCACAAGGGATTTGTGTTTCCAGGGGGAAATGGCGGTGTGTATCGCACTGTATCTAAACCCGCTCCCGATACAGTTTCAGCCACTGCCGGCCATTGCCGAACACAGCCCGGATACAAACCTGCGATGAACTGTACAAGCCATCCAGCGCCCGAACACCGGTTCCGCGCAGGCATTCTCAATCCGTGAAGGGAACCCCCTGATGACTACGCTTGTGTCTGAAACCACCCCCGTCAATCGCCTGCGCGTCGACCATTACACCCAAGGCATCATCGGCCCAAGCGAGCCCATGCTCGGGCCGCTGGCCGACGGTGGCACGCTGATCACCGGCACGCCGCCGGGCTGCTGGGGGCCGATGATCACGCCGGCGTTCGAAGGCGGCCACGAAGTCACGCAACCGGTGGCCATCGCCGGCGCCGAAGTCGGCGATGCGGTGGCGATCAAGATCAAAAGCATGCGCGTGACCTCCTTGGCGACGTCGTCCGGGGTCATGAGTTTTGTCGAGGGGCGCTACAACGGCGACCCGTTCGTCTCCAAATTCTGCTCCAAGTGCGGCACCGACCACCCGGCCAGCCACGTCGAAGGCATCGGCGAAGACTCGATTCGTTGCAACAACTGCGGTGCCGAAGTCAGCGCGTTTCGTTTCAGCCACGGTTACGTGATCGTGTTCGATGCGCAAAACCAGGTCAGCCTGACCGTCAATCAGGACGTCGCCAATCGCCTGGCCGGCAATGCCTCCGAGATGTCGGCACTGCCGGAATTCGCCGCCCAGCATTCGATCCTGTCGCTGGCCCGCGCCGACATCCCCGGCGTCGCCGCGCACATGCGCCCGTTTCTCGGCAACATCGGCACCACGCCGTCCCGTGACCTGCCGGACTCGCACAATTGCGCCGATTTCGGCCAATACCTGATCAACGCGCCACACCGTTTCGGCATGACCCGCGAAGAGCTGCACGCGGCGAAAACCGACGGTCACATGGACACCAACTCGATCCGCGAAGGCTGCGTGCTGATCTGTCCGGTGAAAGTGCCCGGCGCCGGCTTGTACATGGGCGACATGCATGCCCAGCAGGGCAACGGCGAGATCGCCGGGCACGCCACCGATTGCTCCGGGGAAACCGAAGTGCAGGTGCAAGTGATCAAGCACCTGACGCTGGAAGGCCCGATCCTCCTGCAAAACCTGGATGACCTGCCGCCCATGGCCCGGCCGATGACGGCCGAACAGCGGCAGAAAGTCCGTGACCTGGGCGAGCGCTGGGGCCAGCACGAGATCGAGCAGAGCGGTCCGATCACCTTTATTGGCAGTGGCGAGAACCTCAACGTCGCCGTGGAAAACGGCCTGAAGCGCGCAGCCTCGGTCACCGGCCTGCCGTATGACGAGGTGCTCAACCGCGCAACCATCACCGGCTCCATCGACATCAGCCGTTTGCCCGGCACCGTGCGCGTGACGTTCCTGTGCCCGATGACCGTGCTGGACCGCATCGGCATCGGGCACCTGGTGCGCGAAAAATACGACCTGGCGTAACGTCCATCCACGGGTCTGTACCGAAGTGTGTACAGACCCGCTGCTGATACATCCCCCCCGAATTTCTGCCGCAACCGAACACAGCCCCGATACAGCGCTTCGATTAACTGTGATTCCGTTATGGCAATCATTGAGATCGACACCATGCAGACCTCTTCCACACTTACCAAGGCCAGCGTCGGGCTCGGCCTGCGTCGCGGCTTAATAAAAGACCTTCTGGCCGCCCGTACCGGCGATTTCGACTTTCTCGAAGTCGCTCCGGAAAACTGGATCGGCATTGGCGGCGCCCACGGCCATGCGCTGCGTACCCTGGCCGAGCGATTCCCTTTGTCCTGTCACGGCTTGTCGTTGTCCCTCGGCGGACCGGCGCCGCTGGACGTCGGGTTCCTGCAAGAAGTCCGGGTGTTTCTCGACCAATACAAGGTGCCGTTGTACAGCGAGCATTTGAGCTATTGCAGCGATGACGGCCATCTCTACGACCTGTTGCCGTTGCCCTTTACCGAAGAAGCGGTGCGCCACGTGGCGGCACGCATCCGTCAGGCCCAGGACATTCTCGGCCGGCGCCTGGCGGTGGAAAACGTTTCCTATTACGCCGCGCCACAGCAGGACATGGACGAGGTGACCTTCACCAACGCAGTGTTGCGTGAGGCCGATTGCGACCTGCTGCTCGACGTCAACAACGTGTACGTCAATTCAATCAACCACGGTTTTGATCCGCTGACCTTTTTGGCCACTATCGATTCAGGCCGGGTGGTGGGCATGCACGTGGCCGGGCACTTCGACGAATCCGACACCTTGAAAATCGACACCCACGGCGCCTCGGTGAAACCGGTGGTCTGGTCGTTGCTGGCTCAGGCGTATGCCCGGTTCGGCGCGCAACCGACACTGCTGGAACGGGATTTCAACTTCCCGGCATTTTCTGAACTGGTGGCCGAATTGCAGACCATTCGCCGCTTGCAAACCGAGGGGATGAACCGTGGATAAGCCGAGCCTGTTTGAACAGCAAACCACCTTGGGCCGCTACTTGCGCGATCCCGAGCATTTCGCACCCCCCGGCGAAATGGATATCGCGCGGGCCCAGGTGTATCGCGACCTGATTTTCGCCAACTTGTCGACGTTGCTCAGCGGGACGTTCCCGGTGCTGATCAAGATTCTCGGTGATGAACAGTGGCGCACGCTGGTGCGGATTTTCCTGCGGGATTACCGCGCGCAGACCCCGAAATTCGGCGAGATCGCCAAGGAATTTATCGAGTTTCTCGCGGCAGATCCGCAGGCATTGGGCGAGGGCACCTGGCCGCCGTTCATGGTGGAACTGGCGCATTACGAATGGGTGGAGATGGCGTTGCAGCAGTCCGATGCCGAGCCGTTGGCGCCGAGTGATGCGGCGTTGATCCTGGCGCGGCCGTTGCAGGTTTCGCCACTGGCGTGGCCGCTGGCGTATGCCTGGCCGGTGCAGTTGGTCGGGCCGGATTTTCAACCCGAGGCAGCACCGGCTCAGCCGACCTTGTTGCTGGTGCGCCGGGCGGAGGACTGGAGCGTGAAGTTTTCCGAACTGAGCCCGTTGGCGTGGCGGTTGTTGCAACGGATCGGGGAGTTTCCCGAGCTGGATGGACGTGCGCAACTGGAAGGCTTGGCGGTCGAGGCGGGGGCGAGCGGTTCGGCGGAGTTCATGGAGAGCGGTACAGCATTGTTGCGTCAGATGCATTGGGAAGGGGTGGTCGGTTGACCACCATTACCCAAACACCGCATTAACCCTGTGGGAGCGAGCCTGCTCGCGAATACGGTGTGCCAGCCAACGTAATTATCGACTGACACTCCGCCTTCGCGAGCAGGCTCGCTCCCACAGTTTTAAGGGGTGTGCCTGAAGATTCCCCACAGGTTTACTGATTGACAGACCGAATCGGCAACTTCAGCTCCGCACACAACCCCCCACCTTCGCGATTACTCAAGACCAGAGAACCGCCAATGGCCAGCGCCAGTTGCTGGGCAATCGCCAACCCAAGACCGGTGCCGCCAGTGCTGCGGTTACGTGAATTTTCCACCCGGTAAAACGGCTCCATCACCTGTGCCAGCTCTTCTTCGGCAATGCCCGGCCCGCGGTCCATGACTTTCACCGACAGGCTGCCGTTTTTACTTTCCACCTTCAGTTCGGCCGCGCCCGCGAACTTCAAGGCATTGTCGGTCAGGTTCACCAACACCCGGCGCAACGCATGGGGTCGAGTATTGATGACGGCTTCACTTTTGCCGCCCAGTTGCACGTCTTTGCCCATGTCCTGATAGTCGAACACCAGGCTGTCGAGGAATGAGTCCATGTCGGTACGCCGACTTTCTTCGGTAGAACCGTGAATGCTGCGCGCGTACGCCACGCCTTCGCGCACCAGGTGTTCCATCTCGCCAAGGTCGTTCCACAGTTTGTCTTTTTCGACCGAGTCGTCCATGAACTCGGCGCGCAGCTTCATGCGGGTGATAGGGGTTTGCAGGTCGTGGGAAATCGCCGCCAGCAGTTGCATGCGTTCCTTGAGGTACGCGGCAATGCGTGCCTGCATGGCATTGAACGCCTTGGCCGCGTGGGCGACTTCGGTCGGGCCTTTTTCGTCCAGGTGCACGGCGTGAGTATTGGGGTCGAGGGTTTCCACGGCTTGGGCGAGGCGTGTCAGCGGGCGAATGGCGATGCGCACGGCCAGCCATGTGCAGGCGATCAGCAACGCCAATTGCCCGAGCAACACGAACGGCAACCACGGCGACAGCGGCACCATCGACGGACGCACGTCGATGGTCACCGGGCTGCCATCGGCCAGTTTCAGGTGGACCTGAAAGTGTTTGATCGGGCCGGGGATGTCGGTCACGGTCATCGGGTAGTCCTTGCCGATAGCGTCCTTGATCGACGTCACGGCAATCGGCGTGTCGCGCATCGCCGTGCCCGGCGAGCCTTCATCCAGTAAATAGCGGTAGTTGCGCCGTTCCAGTTGCTGCAGCCAGCTCGCCCGTTCCGTGGCCGGCAGGCGGTCGAGGATGGCGATGGAAGTCGAGACGTCGGTCTCGAGGTTGCCGAGCATGGTGTTTTTCGCGGTTTCGTAACGCTCGTAATACTGCGCGCCGAAGGACAGCGCCTGAGCGAGGATCAAGCCGACGAGGAAGATCAGCGACAGCCGCGAGGCGAGGGTACGGGGCCAGCGAATCGCAAGGTTCATGAGGGCGCACCGAGTACTTCCACTGCCAGCGAAAACACGTAGCCCTCGCTGCGCACGGTTTTGATGTAGGCCGGTTCGCGGGCGTCGTCGAGCAAACGCTGGCGCAAACGGCTGACCAGCAAGTCGATGGAGCGGTCGAACAGGTCGGCGTCGCGGCCCTGGGTCAGGTTCAGCAGTTGATCGCGATTGAGCACCCGCTGCGGGTGATCGAGGAAGACCCGCAGCAACCGGTATTCGGCGCCGCTCAGCGCGACCATGGTGCCGTCCTCGTCCAGCAGGTGCCGGGCCGAAGTGTCCAGGCGCCAGCGACCGAAGGCCAGCAGCCGGCCGCTTTCGGTCACCACCAGGTTCGGCGGCAACATGCGCGTGCGGCGCAGCACGGCGTTGATGCGGGCGAGCAGCTCGCGGGCGGCGAAGGGTTTGACCAGGTAATCGTCGGCGCCCATTTCCAGGCCGATGATGCGGTCGGTTTCGTCGTTTCGCGCGGTGAGCATCAACACCGGCGTGGCCTTGTGTTTACCGGCGCGCAGTTCGCGGCAGAGCATCAGGCCGTCGTCGCCGGGCATCATGATGTCGAGCACGATCAGGTCCACCGGCGTGGTTTCCAGGAAGGCACGCATTTGGCGGCCGTCAGCGACGACGGTGGTGCGCAGGCCGTTCTTCTTCAGGTAGTTGCCTACCAGTTCCCGGATCTCGCGGTCATCGTCGACGATGAGAATGTGATCGACGTGCTCCATGGGGGCCTTGCCTCTGTAAGTGGGGGATGCCACGCAGTCTATCGAGCCTTGGCCCGCTTGCCCGCCACCCTTTGTATTGCAGTGTATCTGCCTTGGCGGCGGATACACGCAGACGCAAAAACACGGTTTTTCAGGGGTTTTGTATCGCTGTGTATCAGGGGGCGGCTTTGATACGTACCGATTTATACGCGTCTGTTCTCGACACAGACCAGATACCTCGCAGGCTTCTAATAGGTTCCAACGAGGCAAACCACACCGCCTCGGCTCAATTGAACGACCTACCCATTGAAGCCTTGAGGAAACCGCCATGAACACTAAAGCCATCTACGCCGCTTGCCTGTTTGCAGCCCTGAACATCTGCACCTTGTCGGCCCGTGCCGAAGCAGACGTTACAGCCAAAACCTACACCTACGGCACCCATCTGGACATCAAGAAGGTCGTGTCGCTGAAACAGAACGCGACCCCGGTCTGTGGCGTGGTGGATGCGCAACTGACGTACCTGGATTCGCAGAACAAAACCCAGGTTCTTGATTACCGCAAAGTGGCTGACAGCTGCAACTCGGACAACTGATTGCTGCGTTCACCCATTGCCCACCCCCTTTGAAACAGGAAGACCATCATGAACAACGTAAGCCGCTACCTGACCGCCATTGCTTTCTCCGTCGCCGGCGCCGCCGCCCATGCCAACGCCGCTGTTGAACAGAACAGTTGTGGCAGCGCCACCTGCTTCCAGCTGACGCCGGTGGCGCACAAGGATTCCAACGCATTTCTGGCCGAGGATGGTTATAGCCGCACGCCCCAGGGGCAGCAACTGGATAGCCAGACTGCCTGATAACCCCACCGCCCCATTGTAGGAGTGAGCCTGCTCGCGATAGCGGTGTGTCAGACAACAATGATGCCGACTGATACACCGCTATCGCGAGCAGGCTCGCTCCCACAGGGATTGTGTGAACTGTCGCCCTTCATTATTTCAAGGTGATCCCATGTTTCTCATCGCTTTCCTGGGCGGCATATTGACCGTCCTCAGTCCCTGCATCCTGCCGGTCGTGCCGTTCCTGTTCGCCGGGGTCAAACGTACCCGTTCCTCCATCCTGCTGACTCTCGGCGGCATGGTCCTGACGTTCGCCCTGATCTCCAGCCTGGCGGTGGTCAGCAGTGAGTGGGTGGTGCAAGCCAACAACACCGGTCGCCATGTCGCGCTGTTCGTGATGGTGCTGTTTGCCCTGTCGCTGATTTCGGCCCGGATCGGTGACTGGATGGCCCGTCCGTTCGTGGCACTGGGCAATCGCCTTGATCCCGACACCCGCAAAATGTCCGGCCCGTTGAGTTCGGTAATGATCGGTGTGGCCACCGGTCTGTTGTGGGCACCGTGTGCCGGGCCGATCCTCGGTGTGATCCTCACTGGTGCCATGCTGCAAGGCGCCAATGCGCAGACCAGTCTGTTGCTGCTGGCGTACGGTCTGGGCAGCGCGCTGTCTCTGGGGACGTTGATCTTCGCCGGTCGCGGCTTGGTCAATCGCTTGAAAGCGTCGATACCGGTCACCGGTTGGCTGCGCAAGGGTGCAGGTGTTGCGGTGCTGGCGGCTGCGGCCGTGATTTCCACCGGCGCTGACAAAACCCTGCTGGCCGGCACCTCGTCCGAAGGCGTCAGCAGCCTTGAGAAAGGCGTGCTGGAAACCGTGCCGAAAGTGGTCGACTACTTCGTCAGCAAAGTGAAAGCGGACTCCTCGATGGACAACGCCCAAGGCGCCATGCCGTCGCTGAACGGCGCCGTCGAATGGCTCAACTCGCCGGCCCTGACCAACGAATCGCTGAAAGGCAAAGTGGTGCTGGTGGATTTCTGGACCTTCGACTGCATCAACTGCCAGCACACGCTGCCGTATGTGAAGGACTGGGCGAAGAAATACGAGAAGGACGGCCTGGTAGTGATCGGTGTGCACACCCCTGAATACGGTTTCGAACGGATCATCGACAACGTCAAGGACCAGGTGAAAAAGCTCGGCATCACCTACCCGGTGGCCATCGACAACAACTACGCGATCTGGCGCAACTTCGATAACCAGTACTGGCCCGCTCACTACCTGATCGACGCCAAGGGCCAGGTGCGTTACACCCACTTCGGCGAAGGCAGCTACGAGACGCAGGAGAAGATGATCCAGCAACTGCTGCAAGAGGCGAAAGCCCCGGCAGCGTAAGCGATCCAATCAATGGCCCACAGGCTCCGCGCCGTGGGCCATTGACTTTTTCGCCTGACTGCGCCGCCATGCGGCCGGTGGTGCACCGAACTCGCGACGAAACGCCCGACTGAACGCCGTATCGGTCTGGTAACCCACTTCTTCGGCAATGCGCATCAATGAGCTGTTACTGCTGCGTAACAGGTTGGCCGCCAGCAACATCCGCCATTGCGTCAGGTACTGCATCGGCGAACTCCCCACCAATTGTTGAAAGCGCTCGGCCAGCACCGATCGTGAGGTGCCGGCCGTACGCGCCAGTTCATCCAGCGTCCAGGTGTGGCAGGGTGTGTTGTGCAGTGCATTCAAAGCGGCACCGACAATCCGGTCTCCGACCCCGGCCAGCCAGCCGGTCCGACCTTCGCCCTGTTCGTTCATGTGCAGGCGCAGCACTTCGATGAACAACACCTCGGCCAGTTTCGCCAGCACGCCTTCGCCACCCGGCCTTGGCGAGCGAGCTTCGGCCAGCGCGTAACGCACCGAAGATTCCAGCCACATGCCGGCATTCGAGCCGCGCACGTTGACCCGGACCACCGCTGGCAGCCCGGTCAGCAACATGCCGGCCAGTCGCGTATCGCACGCCAGATAACCGCACACCAAGCGCGTGACCGCACCACCTCCGCCATAACTCAATTGCCGCGGACGGCGCGCCAGCACCACGTCCAGCCGCGCACCTTTGGCGGGCGGAAGTCCCGGTTTGGAGCACATGCGATGGGCGTCACCTTGCGGGAACACGACGACGTCGCCAGCCGTCAGCAACAGCGGCGGATCATCCCCGAGTTCGACGTAACACTCGCCCTCGGTGATCAGGTGGAAGATCACCACGCGTTCGGCGCCGGGTTCCAGAAACGGCGCCGCCGTGTCGGCGCTGGGCGACTGGTAACACCAGGGCGCGGTGAATCGGGCATTGATGAAAATAGCGCCGACCAGGCGCACGACCCGCAAGGTTTGGGACAGGGCGTCCATGGCGGTTTTCCGGTGTAGAGATCGCATTGATTGTGAGCCTGTCGCCGGAAGGCGGCCAACCTCCGGACGATCGGACAAGGTTGGCCGACGATCGGGCAGGACGCCGGCGTGCGCCGGGGTGATAGTTCACTCACAGGGCCACTACCGACCCTGTCATCAATAACAAAAATGAGAGGTTGCCATGCCTAAGTTCGTCATAGAACGCGAGATCCCCGGCGCTGGAACACTGTCAGAACGGGATTTGAAAGCCGCCGCGCTAAAGTCCTGCAACGTGTTGCGCGAATTGCCAGAGGTGCAGTGGCTTCAGAGTTATGTCACCGGTGACAAGCTCTACTGCGTGTACATCTCACCCAGCGAAGCGCTCATCAAAGAACACGCGACCCGCAGTGGTTTCCCGGCCAGTCGTATTTCCCAAGTGGCAAGCATTATCGATCCCACCACGGCGGAATAGGCCGCGGTCGGTTGCTATCCGTACGGAGCAGACTTCATGAGTACACCGATTGATCTCACTGCCCTGAAAAACCGCCAGATGGCCTCCTGGGCCAGCGGCGACTACGCCGTCATCGGCACCACCTTGCAGATTGTCGGCGAGCAACTTGCCGAAGCCTGCGACCTGCTCTGTGACGAGCGGGTGCTGGACGTGGCTGCCGGCAACGGCAACGCGACGCTCGCCGCCGCACGCCGGGGCTGCAACGTCACCTCGACTGACTACGTGGCCGCGTTGCTGGAACGTGGCGAAGACCGGGCCAGGGCAGAACGCCTGGAAGTGACCTTCCAGGTGGCCGACGCCGAAGCGTTGCCGTTCGCTGACGCCAGCTTCGATGCCGTGCTGTCGACCTTCGGCGTGATGTTCACGCCCGACCAGCCCAAAGCGGCCGCAGAACTGGCGCGAGTCTGCCGCCCCGGTGGGCGGATCGGCCTGGCCAACTGGACGCCGGAAGGCTTTGTCGGGCAGGTATTCAAGACCCTGGGCCGGCACCTGCCGCCACCGCCGGGGGCACAGCCACCGTCCAATTGGGGCACGGAAGCCTGGTTGCACACACACTTCGATGAACGCAACTTCCTGGTCCAGGTGACGCGCCGCACGTTCAACTTCCGTTATCGCTCGGCGGCGCACTTCATCGACATCTTCCGTAACTGGTACGGGCCGGTCCACAAAGCTTTCGCCGCGCTGCCGCCCGACGGCGCCAAGGCGTTCGAGCAGGACCTGACCGAGCTGCTGAACCGGATGAACCGGGCGGGAGAGCATTCGCTGGTGGTGCCCAGTGAATACCTCGAAGTAGTCATCACAAGACGCTGATTCGGCGTAGATCTAATGTGGGAGCGGGCTTGCTCGCGAAGGCGGCGGATCAGTCGATATCTACATTGACTGACACACCGCCTTCGCGAGCAAGCCCGCTCCCACAGGGGTTTTGTGGTGTTTATGAGATTTACTGAATGCTGGCGCCTCGGGCTGTCAGGAGTTCGCGCAATACCGAGCGATGGCAGTGCGCTTCTGCCTCGCAGTAACAACCCAGGGCCAATGAGGTTTGATGGGAGAGGGCGGCTAGCAGGTCGAGTAGCTGGCTCGGCGCGGGGTGGTTCATTTCAGCCTTGAACTTGCGTTTGAACGCGTCCCAGGCCTTGTCATCAGCGGCCACTTTGGCCTCGGCGACCAATTGCGCGCTGGGCGACAGCAGCGGTTGCCACACATCATAAAAATCACGACTGGCAAACTCGGCCTTCGGTACGCCTCGGGGCGGGCGGCGGACCGTGCCCAGGCGCAGGCCTTCATCGGGCATGCGCGGTGAGCCGAGTCGAACGATATGAATGGCCATGGCGGACTACGAGTGACGCGAGCCGTCAAACCATTCCAGTGCCGTGCGCCAGATGCAAATCCCCAAAAAATACGCCGACATCAGCAACCACAGCCCCATCACCATCGGGTTGATCACCGGATGATTGATCACCAGCGACAAACTGCACAGCAGCCAGATCGCCGTCACGGCGATGTTGATCGGCATGAAGCGGCGCACGCGAAACGGGTGCAGGAACTTCATCCGGGTGACAGTCAGCAAGGCCAGGCCAATGACGGTCAGTAAAGTGATCCACGGCGACGGCGCGATGATGTACAGGCACAGCGCAACCACGTTCCACGCGGCCGGAAAGCCCTGGAAGTAATTGTCTTTACTCTTCATGTTGACGTTGCAGAAGCAGAACAGCGACGACACCAGAATCAGCGAAACGGACAGCAGCAGCGTGTAGTCCGGGAGCGGGATGTAGCGATAGATGAACAGCGCCGGGATAAACACATAGGTCAGGTAGTCAATCACCAAGTCCAGGATCGAGCCATCGAAACTGGGCAACACCGACTGCACGTTGACCTTGCGTGCGAGTGCGCCGTCCAGCCCGTCGACGATCAACGCGACACCCAGCCACAGCAGGCAGTGGGTCGGCTGGTTTTCCAGCAATGCCAGGGTGGCGAGGAAGGCAGTTACTACACCGGTGGCGGTAAAACCATGGGCGCCCCATGCTTTGAGCCTGGCAAGGTGTAAGGTCGAAATCACGGGGGCGTTCTCCAAAAAGTGAAGCAAGCCTGTTATCACCCCTTCAAGTGGGGGTGTCGGCAAACCGGGTCGGGTTGCAGGTATCGACCGGAAAATCGGGAATAAGGTTCACCATCAGTAAATCTTAGCCAATACCCCGGAAAAAACCGGCGTATTCATTGGGGTGAACAGGTTTCATGTCAGCCCAACGGTGGTGGCGCATTGGCGGGCGAGGTCTATCGTTGCCTGACTGGGTCACTTTCGTTTGATGAGGACGTCGTCATGAACACCAGCGATTTGCTCGAACAATTACTGCGGGCCGGCCAGGGCTCGAGGGCGCAACAGGGCGGCGGTGGCGCTTCGTCGCAAGATCCGCTCGGCGGCCTTGGCGGATTGCTGGGCGGTTTGATGGGTGGCGGCACGGGTTCCAGCAGTGGCGGAGGCGGGTTGGGTGGATTGCTCGGTGGTTTGCTCGGCGGCGGTTCACCGATGGGCGGCTCGACCCAGACGCGTTCCGGTGGCGGCACCAACTATGCGGCGCTGGCGTCGCTGGGGATGATGGCTTTTCAGGCGTATCAGGCCTGGCAGCGCAGTCAGGCCTCGGCCCCGCAACAGGCGCCGCGCACGGTGGATCTGTTGTCCGGCCCGGAAGTCGAGGACCACAGCCATGCGGTGCTGCGCGCCTTGATTGCGGCGGCGAAGGCCGATGGCCGGATTGATGACGCCGAGAAGGGGATGATCAGCGCGGAAATCGGCAAACACACCGATGACCCGGACCTTCAGCAATGGCTGGATGAAGAGGTCGCCCGGCCGCTGGATGCCAACGATGTGGCGGTGTCGGCGACCGATCCAGCGATTGCGGCGGAAATGTATCTGGCGAGTGTGATGCTGGTGAATGATCAGGGGGAGGCTGAGCGTAATTATCTGGATGAGCTGGCGGGGGCGTTGAAGATAGAGCCTGAACTGCAGGTGCATCTGGAGCAACAGGCCAAGGGTGGAGGTGCCTGACGGAACAGCCATAAAAACTGTGTTGTTCATGAGATTGCTTTCGCGAGCAAGCCCGCTCCCACATTTAACCGCGTGCTACAGGTAGAACTTGGTCGAATGTGGGAGCGGGCTTGCTCGCGAAGAACGATAACGCGGTCAACCGTCTGACTCGAGTCTCGCCAAACCAGAAACCTGACGCCATAAGCCTCTGCGATCTCCAATACCCGTGGTAAATCCTCCGGCACTCGCAAGTCCGTCTGTCCGGGCAATTTCAACGCCAATTGAATTTTTCTCCGGCGTCGTCGCTCTGCTGATGTAGAGACGTGTTGCTTGAACGTCCTGCCACTGGCCATAGACCGAGAGATGCGCCCATGACTGCCCTGACACGACTTCACTCCCGGCCTGCCCATGAGCAGGCAATGACTGCCGCTGGCAGCCTGAAACAAACCTACGAGCACTTGCTGTTGAGCGACGCCGCCCAGCCGCTTGCGCGGACATTTCTCCACGCACAACTCCAGCAGGCGCAAGACCTGCCGCAGGCAATGCCCCACGACCTGGCGGCCCTGCAAGACTTTGTCGAGCAGCACTTTGCCGAAGTGGCCCGCCAATACGCCGACTACCTCAAGGCCCGCAAGGCCGGGGGCGGGCGGCAGTACTTCAGCAACAAGGCCCATGCCCTGTTTTTCCTGCAAGCGGTTGCCCCGACCAAACTGGTGGACGGCGCCTGGCTGTCCGGGTTGCTGCAACACTGGCGCGATCCGCGTTTCGACGGGCTGATCTGCACCTATCTGGAAGAACTGGGCGACGGCAACCCGGCGCAAAATCATGTGGTGATTTATCGCCGGTTGTTAGCCGAACTGGGCTTGCAAGACAGCGGTGTCATCGCCGACGAGCGCTACCTGCAAGGCGCGATCCAGCTGGCATTGGGTGAGTGCGCTGACGAATACCTGCCCGAGGTAATCGGCTATAACCTGGGCTATGAACAACTGCCGCTGCATCTGTTGATCAGCGCCTATGAGCTCACCGAGCTCGGCATCGATCCGTATTACTTCACGCTGCATGTGACCATCGACAACGCCAGCACCGGCCATGCGCACAAAGCCGTGCAGGCCGTATCGCAACTGATGCCGCTGGAAGCTGATCGCGAGGAATTTTTGCAGCGGGTCGCGCTGGGTTATCGGCTGAATGATCTGGGGCAGGGCAGTCGGGCGATCATCGAGTCGTTCGACCTCTACCGCGAAGTGCTGAATATGCTCGAACGCAAACGCCCGTTCGGCCAGCACATGCATTCCGACTACTGCCGATTTGAAGGCAAGACCGTCAACCAATGGTTATCGGCGCCCGAGCAGTTGCCTGGTTTCCTCACCGCCCTGGAAAACAAGGGCTGGATCAAGCGCCACCAGGATCCGCAAGCCAGCCGTTTCTGGCAGTTGATCGAGGGCGATGGCGCGGCCATGTTCGGGGTGTTCAGCCCTTATGAAAAGCAGCTGCTGCACGACTGGATTGCCGGCGACTGGACACCCGAGCGCCCACCACCGGCCTATCGCCGCAGCAACCACGATGCCGTGGAACCCGAGTTGCCGACCAGCGATCCGGATGTCCAGAGCCTGCAATCCGCACTGGAGGGCCTTCCCGCTGGTGAACAAATGCAGGTGCTGATCCCGTGGTTGTCGGCGCAGCGGCATGCCGATCCCGCCGGCCTGCTGGCCACGCGTCGCTTCATCGAGCTCAAGTCCAGCCTTCGTTAAGGAGCCTTACATGAATCAGGAAGAACACCTGAGCGCTGCCGACCTGGCATTACTGCAACTGGGACGCCGTTTGCAGGCCGACGGTTATCGATTCATCACGCCGACACCGCTGACCCATCAACGGGTGCTGGATCGCGCCTTCGGCCGACAGGCCCAGACCCTGCGCGATGTCTTCGGTTGGTCGCAGCCGTTCGAGCCCGGTCTGTTGTCGGAGGATGAGCAGCTGCAGTTGCAACGAGCGGGCGTGCTCGAGGAAGGCAATGGCCACCTGAAAAGCCGGGTGCGCTGGTCGAGCCTGGATGACCTGCTGTTTGTGCATTCCGCCTTTCCCACTGACGCGGCGGACGCGGTGTTCTTCGGGCCGGACACCTACCGGTTTGCGCAGCTGATCCATGCCCATCTGCAACAGAATTTCGCCCCGATCCGCCGCGCTGTCGACATCGGCTGTGGTGCCGGCGTCGGTGCGATTGTAATTGCCCGCGCACGCCGTGAAGCGCAAGTGCTCGCCGTGGACATCAACCCGGCGGCGCTGCGCCTGACCACGATCAATGCCGCGCTCGCCGAGGTGGCCAATGTCAGCGTCGAGGCCAGCGATGTGCTGCAAGACGTCGACGGTCAGTTCGACCTGATCGTCGCCAACCCGCCCTACATGGCCGACCCGGCCGAGCGGGCGTACCGACATGGCGGCGGGGCGCACGGAGCGCAACTGTCGCTGCGCATTGTCGAGCAAGCCCTGAATCGACTGGCCCCCGGCGGCTCTTTGGTGCTGTACACCGGGGTGGCGATGATCGATGGCCACGACCCTTTCCTCCAGGCGCTGACCCCGCGTCTGGAGTCGCCGATGTTCGGCTGGACCTACCGCGAACTCGATCCCGATGTGTTCGGCGAAGAATTGCTGACGCCTGGCTATCAACGGGTGGAACGGATTGCCGTGGTGGCGCTGGTCGTCACGCGGGGCGGCCCCGGCAACGGGGGGATTGTTGAGTCAGCAGCGGGTGCGCCATGAACAGGAACCTCGACGACTACAACCGCATGCGCGACTTCTCGGCGACCTCTGAACCCGCCGCGAAAAAAAGCACGGGCAAAAAAAACGCGAAAGACCACGCACTGCAATTCTGCATACAGAAGCACGACGCCTCGCACCTGCATTACGACTTTCGCCTGGAGCTCGATGGCGCCCTGAAAAGCTGGGCGGTGCCCAAAGGCCCGTCGCTCGACCCCAAGGTCAAGCGCCTGGCGGTCCACGTCGAAGACCATCCGCTGGACTACGCGACCTTCGAAGGCAGCATCCCCGAAGGACATTACGGCGCCGGCGATGTGATCGTCTGGGACCGTGGCGTGTGGATTCCACAGGAGGATCCGGCCAAGGCCTACGCCAAGGGCAAGCTCAAGTTCGAACTGCAAGGCGAGAAGCTCGGCGGTCTGTGGAATCTCGTACGCACGCACATGCCGGGCAAGCAGGAGCAGTGGTTTCTGATCAAGCACCAGGACAGCGCGGCCAAACCCGAGAGCGATTACGACGTGGTCGCGGCCGAGCCCGACAGTGTGCTGAGTGACCGGACCATCGTCGCCAAAAAATCCAGGTCGTCGGCTAAACCCAAAGCCGTCAAGCAACCCGCGCGCAAGGCCGTGCCCAAAGTAAAATCGGCGCCACTGACCGGCGCCCATAAAGCCCCTCTGCCAGACCAGCTCAAACCCGAGCTGGCCACATTGGTTGAGAAGGCCCCGGACGGCGAGTGGAGCTATGAGATCAAGTTCGACGGCTACCGGATCATGGCCCGCATTGATCACGACGACATCAAGCTCTTCACCCGCAACGGTCACGACTGGACCCACAAATTGCCCAAACAAGCCGAAGCGCTCGCGGCGCTGGGGCTTGAATCGGCCTGGCTCGACGGTGAAATGGTGGTGGCCAACGAGCAAGGCGTGCCGGACTTCCAGGCGCTGCAAAACGCCTTCGATTCCGGTGCCAGCGCCAACATCCTTTATTACCTGTTCGACCTGCCTTACCTCAACGGCGTGGACCTGCGCGAGGTGCCGGTCGAAGAACGCCGGGTGGCGCTGTCCACTGTGCTCAACGCCAATCACGACCCGCTGCTGCGCTTCTCGGATTCGTTTGGCGAAGCGCCGGAAGCCTTGCTCAACAGCGCCTGCCAGATGCAGATGGAAGGGCTGATCGGCAAGCGTCTGGGCTCGCCTTATGTGTCCCGGCGCAGCAGCGACTGGATCAAGCTCAAGTGCAAGCATCGCCAGGAGTTCGTGGTGGTCGGCTACACCGATCCGAAAGGGTCTCGCAACGCGTTCGGCGCATTGCTGCTCGGCTTGCATGACCGTGACAGCGGCAAATTGCGTTACGCCGGCAAGGTCGGCACCGGGTTCAACGAGACGACCCTCAAGCGCATCTACGCGCAGTTGAAACCGTTGCTGGCGAAGAAACCGGCGGTGGTCAATCCACCGACCGGTTTCGACGCCAAGGGTGTGCACTGGCTCAAACCCACGCTATTGGCGGAAGTGGCCTTCGCCGAGATGACCAAGGACGGCTCGGTGCGCCATGCGGTGTTCCATGGCCTGCGCGATGACAAACCCGCTGAGAGCATCACTGAGGAGCGCCCGAACGTGGTGAAAACCCCAGAGAAAAAAACCGCCGCTGCGGCGAAAAAGAAAACCGAGTCTCCCGCGCCATCCCAGATTGGTCTGGGCGAAGGCAAGGTGCGCATCACCCACCCCGACCGAGTCATCGACGCCTCCAGCGGCACCACCAAAGTGCAACTGGCCGAGTATTACGCCAGCGTTGCCGAGTGGATTCTGCCCGAGCTCAAGGACCGTCCCGTGGCGCTGGTGCGTGCGCCGGACGGTATCGCCGGCGAACTGTTTTTCCAGAAAAACGCCGAGCGCCTGGCCATTCCAGGTATCACGACACTGGACAAGGAGCTGACCGGCCAACCGGTGATGATCATCAACAACGCCGAAGCGCTGATCGGCGCGGTGCAGATGAGCACCGTGGAACTGCACACCTGGAATGCCACCGCCGACAACCTCGACCGGCCCGATCGCTTCGTGCTCGACCTCGACCCGGACCCGGCGCTGCCCTGGAAAAGCATGGTCGAGGCGACTCAACTGACGCTATCGGTGCTTGATGAGCTGGGGTTGAAAGCGTTTCTCAAAACCAGCGGCGGCAAGGGCATTCACCTGGTGGTGCCGCTGACCCGCAAGCTCGGCTGGGACGAGGTGAAAGACTTTAGCCATGCGATTGTCAGCCACATGGCCAAGCTCTTGCCGGAGCGTTTTTCCGCAGTGTCGGGACCGAAGAATCGGGTAGGGCGGATCTTTATCGATTACCTGCGCAATGGTCTGGGCGCCACCACCATTTGCGCGTACGCGGTGCGCACCCGCGAAGGGCTGCCGGTATCGGTGCCGATCTTTCGCGAAGAGGTGGCCGAGCTCAAGGGTGGCAATCAATGGAACGTGCACAACGTGCATGAACGCCTGGCCGAAGTAGGTCACGAGCCATGGGCGAACCTGAAGAAAACCCGGCAGACGATTACGGCCGAGATGCGACGGCGGGTGGGGATGAAAAAATAATCGGAGGAGGTTGCCGCGCTGATTACCTGTGACGAGGGAGTTTGCTCCCGCTGGACTGCGAAGCAGGCCCATATTTTGGGGCCACTTCATGACCCAGCGGGAGCAAGCTCCCTCGCCACAGGTTCAGTGTCACGGCTTAACTGGCTGGCATTACCTGATAAACGCCTGGAGATCAGAGGTCAGCTTGTCGATGGCCACTTTGAAATCCTTGGCGGTGACTTTCTGGCTTTCATTTTCCAGGGATTTGCCGAATATCTTGCGGACCACTCGGGCCACGGTCTGATTGGTTTTGGCGTCGACCAATTCGGCTTCGATATACATTTCGGTGTCTTGGTCGCGGTGACCGGTGGCCGCTTGTGTCGCCCCTACAACCGCTGTGATCGGCAGGATTTCATACCACTGCATGCCTTCATTCGAAGCGCTGACCCCAGTGATTGCCGCGCGCATGACCAACGTTTTAGAACCCGCCGGTGCTGCCGCGGTGTTGGGCACAATCCGGTACTTCGTGCCCAGCGTGGCTTTGGCTTTGCTGGTCATGTAGCTCTGGAGATCGGTCAGCGTCTGCTGATTCACCCGCTCATTGGGTTTCGGCGCTGGATAGAGTTCCAGCTTGGTGAACGCCACGGTGTCATACGCATTCGGGTTCCACGACGGGCTCACCCAGCGCATCGCCGTGCCACCGCTCGGCGTTTCGACTTCTTGCAGGTTGTTGTAACTGGACAGGTAGCCGGAGTACTGCTCCTTCTCTGTAACTTTTGAGGTACAACCGCTCAACAAGACGCCGGTCAATGCCGCACCGATGAACAGGTTTCGGGACAGATTCATAGTGGTTTTTACTCCATGGTTTGAGTCATTTTTTTTTCATTAACTACACATCAAAAACGCCAAGTCATATTCCCGGTCAGCGCTTGTATCCAGGCATTGTCGAATTGACCAGAGACTCGAGTGCCCGAAACGGTTTTGGTCTGGTCGACGGGCATGTCACCGAGCCAAACCATGGCCCAACTGACGTTCACGTCGGTGTCTTTGTTAAGAGCATAGGTGGCTCCTGTCGCAATGCGCCAGCTTTCGTTCATCGGCACGATGACGCTGCGATTGCTGTCGGAAACGGCACTGCTGTCGTACGCCACACCGACGTTCCACAGCCATTGCTCGGTGGCCTGGTATTGCGCGCCAAGGGAGAGGTGCCAGGTGTCCTTGAAGTGGGCATCGATCGTTGTCGATTGCGCCCCGGCTGCCGTGGTTTCGACCTCTACCCCGATTTCGCCGAATTGCGACCAGTCCTGCCAGTTGGCCGAAGCCAGCAACGCCCATTGCCGGTCCAGTTGTTGATACAGGCTCAAGGTGACGGTTTGCGGCACCGTCATGTCGAGTTTGGTATTGGTGTTGTTGATGCGATCCAGCAGGCGGCCGTCGCCTTTCACATTCAGCCGGTCTTCGAAATCCAGATCGACCTTGCTGGTATAAGTCAGGCCAATGCGCGTCCCGACTTGCGGGGCATAGATCACCCCGACGTTAGCGCCGTAGCCCCACGTGCCGTCCTTGTATTTGTACTGGCCGTCGGTGCGGTCGTCGAAACCCAGAGGGTTTCGATCAATGGCGGTATCCGCCTGCAACATGCCGTACATGGCTTTGACGCCCACACCCACCGACCATTGCTCATTGAAGCGATACGCTACGCTGGGCACCAGCGATAAACCCAGCAGGCTGGAGTTTTGCGTGAAATAGCGCCCGGACCAGTCGTTGTCGTAATTGACTGCCAGGCCGAAATCGCCGTACTGGCCGAAACCGACGCTCCAGTGATCGTCGAGTTCATGGGTGATGAAGAAGCTGCCGCCAGGAATCGGGTCGAGGGCGTTGCCACTGCCGCTGCCTGGGGTGTTGGTTCCGGAATCGCGATCAAAGGACAGGTCACCGTAAAGCACTTGCAAACCGCCGGTGATCTGCGTGCCTGGCAGGTAGCTCATGCCCGCCGGGTTACTGGCGATGGTCGAGGGGCCTTGAGCGCGGGCGGCGGCGCCGGCATTGGCCAGGCCGGTGTTGTCCGTGCCGATTTCGTAAAGCATGATGCCGCCGGCCCAGGCTTGCTGGCAGCACAGGGCGAGCACGGTGGCGGCGGGGAGGGCGGAGGTTTTTATCTGCATACCAATTCCTTATTGCGTCAATAAACGTCCGTCAGAGAAAACGGGCGGCCAGTGCGGCCGCCCGTGATTCGCTGAACCTACTTGGCCATCTCCGCCCGAGCCGCTGCGATCTTGGCCTTGACCGAATCGAGGTTGAAGCTCGCGCCTTTTTGCATCGGCGGGAACTCGATCGCGGTTTCAGCCAGTTTGGCCACTTGTTGCTGGACAAACACAAAGCGCCAGAACTGGAACTTGAACCAGTCGAAGTACTGTTGGGAGCCCTGTGCTGACTGATTTTCCGGCCAGCCCATGCGTTCGAACGGGTCGAGACGAAGGTTGGTCAGGATCGGTACATCCATCGGTACCTTGGCCCCCATCCATCCGCCAGGCTGGTCAATGAAGCGATACTTGTAATCATCAATGCGCACTGCACCCAACGCGCTCTCTCCAAAGTAGAAGATTTCATGCCGGTTTGACGGGCCTTTGCCGGTAATCATTGGTGTCTGATCATAGCCATCCAAATGGACTTTGTAGGTCGTGTCGCCCAGTTGTTTGCCCTTGAGCAGTTCCGTGGTGATGTTCGGGTTGCCTGCCGCGGCGACCAGAGTCGGGAACCAGTCCATCCCCGACATGATGCCGTTGCCCACCGTGTTAGCCGGCACCTTGCCCGGCCAGCGAACGATGGCAGGTACCCGGAAACCGCCTTCCATCACCGTACCTTTGCCCATCGCAAACGGGGTGGTACCACCGTCCGGCCAGGTGAAGTTTTCCGCGCCATTGTCGGTGGTGAAAATGACGATGGTGTTGTCATCCAGCCCGTCTTTTTTCAGCTTGGCCATGACATCGCCAACGACGTCATCGAGTTGTGCCATGCCGGCTTCCTGTTCCGACCAGCCGTTTTCTGCATTGCGCATGGCTTCGTACTTGTCGGAGAGGTGGGTAACGATGTGCATGCGGGTCGGGTTCAACCAGACGAAGAACGGTTTGTTGTCCTGCTTGGCCTTGTCGATGAAGGTGAAGGTCTTGTCGCGAATTTCATCGTCGACGGTTTTCATCCGCTCTGGATACAGGGTGCCGGCGTCTTCGATTTTCTGTTTGCCGACCTTGCCCCAGCGTGGCATGACGGTGCTGTCATCGGTGGCGGTGGCCCAACTGTGGACCATGTTGCGCGGACCGACCTTGTCCAGCAGTTCCTTCGGATAGTTGGGGTGCGCCGGGTCTTCCATGGCGTCGAGGTGATAGAGGTAACCGAAGAACTCGTCAAAACCGTGGACGGTCGGCAGGAATTCGTTCAAATCGCCCAAGTGGTTCTTGCCGAACTGGCCGGTGGCGTAACCCATGGACTTCAGGGCGGTGGCGATGGTCACGGCTTCGGCGGGAATACCGATGGGCGACCCGGCCTGGCCGACGGTGGTCATGCCAGTACGGATCGGCAGTTCACCGGTGATGAAGTTGGCGCGCCCGGCCGTACAACTGGCCTCGGCGTAATAATCGGTAAAACGCATGCCCTCATTGGCGAGCTGGTCGAGATGGGGGGTGCGACCGGCCATCATGCCCTGGTTGTAGACGCCGATGTTGGACCAGCCAATATCGTCGCCCATGATCACCAAAATGTTGGGTGGCTTATCGGCGGCGTAAGACATACCGGGGATATACATTGCGGACAACAGTATGGGTGTGGCGAGTGCGGAGAATATTTTTTTCCGGTTCATGTCGAGATCCTGTGTACCGCTGTGAGCACGCTGAAAAGAAGCTCCCCGGCTTCTCCTGAAATGTTGGATCCCCCCGCGAAGAGCGTAGGTAGAAACTGCGAAATATCCAGAAATAGCTATCTAAAAAGACGCGAAACCTTCCAGGAATTTTCGATTTGTTCAGCGATTGAATGGCGAGCGCCATAAAACTGCGCTTTGCTCATGCTCAAACCACTGGGGTGCTTGAACATGCCGAGCCTGCGAACTGCGCATTACCTGTTGCCGTGTGCCCTGTTCCTCGGGGCGGGGAGTGTTCACGCGGAGGAGGACGCCGAACTGGTGAAAAAATCGCTGAATCCGGTCGCGGCCATGTACAGCCTGCCGATCCAGTACACCTGGGATCAGAAGATGGGACCCACCGGGGAGGGCATGCACAGCGTGACCAATATCCAGCCGGTGCTGCCCTTCGAATTGAATGACCACTGGAACCTGATCTCCCGCACGATCCTGCCGGTGATTGACCAGCATGGCCTGGCGCCAGACGGCGCGGCGGACAAGTCCGGCATTGGCGATGTGACCCAAAGCTTTTTCTTTTCGCCCAAGGAGCCGACGGCCAGCGGCTGGATTCTCGGCGCCGGGCCGGCGTTGCTGATTCCCACGGGAAGTGACAGGTTGTTGAGCAGTCGGCAGTGGGGTGCCGGGCCGACCGTCGTGGCGTTGAAACAATCTAACGGCTGGACCCGGGGCATCCTCGCCAATCACATCTGGAGCCTGAGCGGCGAGCAGTCCAATGCAGCCAAGGTCAACCAGACGTACTTGCAACCCTTCTGGTCGTACACCACGCACACCTACACCACGTTTGGCGTTAACACCGAATCGATCTACAACTGGCAGACCAAGGAATGGGCGGTCCCGGTCAACGCCACGGTGACTCAGTTGCTCAAGTTGGGAGGCCAGCCACTGACCCTTCAAGTCGGCCCGCGCTACTGGGCCGACAGTCCTGAAGATGGTGCGCGCGGCTGGGGACTACGCGCGGCGATTACGTTGCTGTTTCCCAAGTGAGGTCGCGCATTAACTGCCTTGCGGTACCACACGGGCGTCATTGCCTGAGCCCTGGATATACACGTTCATGCCTTTACCCAAGGACGGATTGATCGGCTGGGTCACCGACACCAGCACGCCACTTCTGACCCGCACGATGATCTGTTGTGCTTCTACCGGTTGGTCATACTTTTTCTTCTCGGCGTAATTGCCGCCGACCGCACCGGCCAGCGCACCGGCAACCATGGCGACATCGCGCCCGGTGCCATGACCGATCAGGCTGCCGATACCGAGACCGCCAAGGCCACCGAGTACGGCGCCGACGCCACTGTCGTGATTGGTCTGCATCTGCGTCAGCGTGATCTGCTCGATCTTGCCTGAGCGAATCTCGATCTCGCCGGCACCGCCATCGGTTGAGCCCACGGCTGAGCAGGCGCTGATCAACACAGCCGCCATCGTGACGGTCATCCAGGACAGGATTGCTTTCATGCTGTGTACCTCTTCAGGGTCGTAAACAACAGTTCAAACAGGTCTCAACTGCGGATGAACGCCCAGAGATCCGCGTTCAGCTTGTCGATCGCCACTTTGAAATCCTTGGCCGTGACTTGCTGGCTTTCGTTTTCCAGTGTGGTGCCAAACACTTTGCGCACGACTCGGCCCACGGTCTGGTTGGTTCTGGCGTCGACGAACTCAGCCTCGATATACAGCTCGGTGTCCTGGTCACGGTGACCGGTGGCCGCTTGAGTCGCGCCGACGACAGCCGCGATGGGCACCACTTCATACCATTTCATGCCCTCGTTCGAGGCGCTGACCCCGGTGATGGCCGCGCGCAGGATCAAGGTCCTGGAACCGGCTGACGCCGGATTGGTGACCACCCGGTATTTGGTGCCCAGCGTGGCTTTGGTTTTGCTGGTCATGTAGTTCTGGATATCGGTCAGCGTCTGCTGGTTGACCCGCTCATTGGGTTTGGGCGCGGGGTAGAACTCCAGCTTGTTGAAGGCCACGGTGTCGTAGGCGTTCGAGTCCCACGACGGGCTGATCCAGCGCATGGCCTTGCCCCCGCTGGGGGTATCGAATTCCTTCAGATCGCTGTAACTCGACAGGAAACCGGAGTATTGCGTCGACTCGGTGACCTTGGAGGTGCAACCACCGAGCAGAAGGCCGGCCAACGCGGCGCCGATAAGGAGGTTTCGGGACGGATTCATGGTGGTGTGTGCTCCATGGAGAAAGTCGAACTGTTCGGTAGAAATCTCAATAGCGTTGCGGAGAGCGTAGGTAGCAATGCTGAAATTTCCAGCGCAATGCCTTGTGCGCCGATGAATCCTGCCGGGAATCGTCCGAATTCTTCTCGATGGAATGGCGAATGCCACAAAACTGAGCTTTGCTGATGTATCCGGAGCCCATGACTGCAAACCGGTGCAAGGCATGAATCATCGAAGCGTGTTCATCGGAAGATGAATTCGTTGCGACGTCATATCCGTCGCCAGGCGTTCAACGCCTGACCTCTCTCTGCGGAGAACAACCGATGCCCACGCTCCAACAACATGTCCGCTGGCTCTCGCTCAGCGTTGTTATCGCTGCGTTCGCGACCCCGTTGTTTGCCGCACAGGCGCCAGCCACCGACGCACCCGCGACGCAACTGGAGCCCAAGGCGCTGGATATTCTCAAAGCCATGAGCGCCCGGCTGACCGGCACTCAGGGCCTGAGTTTCAAAGCGGTCACCACCTACGAAAAACCCAGTCGTCTGGGGCCGCCCCTGGCTTACAGCACGGTGGCGCTGGTCAACCTGCAGCGCCCGGATCGCCTGCGAGTGTTGACCTCGGGCGATGGCCCGCCCACCGAGTTCTATTACGATGGCAAGAAAGCCTATGCCTATGAACGCAAAGACAATCTGCTCGCACAAGCGGATGCGCCACCGACCATCGATGCGACGCTAGAGGCTGCGTACCGACGGGCCGCGATCTATTTCCCGTTTACCGACGTCATCGTCGCGGACCCCTATAAAGATTTGGCCGAGGACATGCGCGTGGCGTTTTACATCGGTCAATCCACGGTGGTCGGCGATACCACCACCGATGTGATTGCTTATACGAACGACAGTGTGTTCGTCCAGGCCTGGATCGGTACTGAAGACAAGCTGCCGCGCATGTTGCGCGCAGTGTTTCTCGAGGACCCAACCCAGTCCCGGCATCAGGTCGAGTTCAGTGACTGGAAGCTCAGTTCGGATATGTCGGCGGATTTTTTCAAGCCTGACCATATCGAGACGGCTCATCGGATTCAATTTGCCCCGCCGCGCGGCCTGAGCGCCCCGAAAGGCGTTAAAGAGCCCGTGGCAAACCCCTGAACGAGGAGGCTGAATCATGAACAGATCTACCTTGATGTTCGCTGGCCTTTTGGTTGGGGCACTGACCTGTAACGAGGCGGCAGCCTGGTCGCGCGCGTCGGCCTGGGGCCATTCTTCTGGCGGTGGTGGCTCATGGAGTCACTCCGGAGATTTCGGCTCGGCGTCGGGCGGCGGTGGCAGTTGGAGTGGCGAAAGCAATCGCGGCGGCTCGGCTTCCGGCGGTGATGGCAGTTGGAGCGGGTCCGGTTATAAAGGCGGTTCAGCGTCCGGTGGCGAGGGTAGCTGGAGCGGCAGAACTGAAGCCGGGGGGACTGCCTCCGGTGGCGAAGGGTCCTGGCACGGTACGGGTGCAGAAGGCGGAACGGCTTCCGGCGGGGAGGGCGCCTGGCACGCGCAAGGTGAAAACGGTGCTACTGCTGCGGGCTACCACTCCGATGGCTATGGCACGACGGCTTACCATCCGCCGGGATATGGCACGACCACGGACGTTTACCATCCGGTTCCTTACGGAACGGCCTACTACCATCCGCCAACTGCAGTGGTGGCCAGCAGCGGTTGCTATAACTGTGGTTACAACGAGGGTGTGAATCCGGCAGCTGCCGCTGCGGCGGGTGCGGTGGTGGGGGCGACGGTAGCGACGGCGGCCGAACAGAATGCCAATGCCAACGCTTACGGCTCGGGCTATAACGCCGGGATGGTGGCCACGGCACCGCCGACAATGCCCATCGGTGCGACCTTTGCCAACCTGCCAGCGGGATGTGGCTTGCGCACGATGACCCAAGGCACATTCTACGAATGCGGCACTTCCTGGCTGCGACCTGCCTATGGCGCCAACGGTGTTTTCTACACCGTGGTGCCAGCGCCTTGATTCTCCAACCACCACCAACCCCTGTGGGAGCGAGCCTGCTCGCGAAAGCGGTCTGTCAGTCACATCAATGTTGAATGTACGGACGCCATCGCGAGCAGGCTCGCTCCTACAGGGGATGTTCGTTGGCTGAGGTTCAGCTGACGTTGCGCAACGATCCCTTCCAGTACTTTTCCCGCACTTGCCGGCGCAGCACCTTACCGACCACCGAAAGCGGCAACTCATCCACGAACACCAGCGTTTTCGGCGCCTTGTAGCCGCCCAGTCGCGTGCGGGTCTGGGCAATCAACTCTTCACAAGTGACGGATTCGCCCTGACGCAGGATGACTTCGGCATGCACCGCTTCGCCCCATTCGGCATGCGGAATACCGACCACGGCCGCCATCAGTACCGACGGATGTGCCGCCAGTGCTGCTTCGACTTCCACCGCATAAACGTTGAAACCGCCGCTGATGATCATGTCCTTGAGCCGGTCGACGATGTACAGGAAACCGTTGTGGTCGATGTAGCCCAGGTCACCGGATTTCCACGCACCGTCCTCGAATTCGGCGGCGGTTGCTTCCGGATTCTCGTAGTAACCCTTGATCACCGCTTTGCAGCGAATGCGGATCTCACCGGTTTCACCGATCGGCAACGGCGTGCCGTCCGTATCGGCGATAAACACTTCGACACCAGGGGTCGGACGACCGGCCGACGACAAGCGTTGCAACGAGGTGGCATTGCCTGGCTGGTGCGAGGCTTTGTCGAGCGCAGCGATGAGCATCGGTGCTTCGGTGGCGGCGTAGCCCTGGACAAAAATCTGCCCGAAGCATTCCACCAGTTCGCCCAGTTTGTCCGGGCTCATCGGTGCGGCGCCGTAGATCAAGGTACTCAGCGAGGAGAAGTCCTTGGGTGCGGCGCGTTGCATTTCCAGCAAGCGATACAGCACGGTCGGCACCAGGAACGAGTGGGTCACACGCTCCTTTTCGACTTGCTGGCGCCAGGCTTCCATGTCCAGCTGGTTCATGGTCAGGTTGGTGCCACCGCCGTAGAACGTCGGGAAGAACAGCATGATCGTGCCGTGGGACAGCGGCGACACATGCAACAGCCGAGTGGCGCTATTCAAGCCCAGATCGGTGTTGATGAACGCCGCGTCACGGCAGGCCATCCAGTTGTCGATGGAATACATCGCGCACTTGCCCTTGCCGGTGGTGCCACCGGTGAAGCGCAACATGCAAATGTGCTCGTCGGTATCGAGGCTCACATCGTTGTCGAGATCGGACGCGGCGTCCACCAACGACCAGAAGCTGTGAACGCCCGGCAGGCTGGCTTGCTCGGCCGTGGGCGGGTCCATCACCACGATCTCGCAACCACGGTGGCGCAACATGCCGTAGTAGCTGTCCAGCAAGCGGGTTTCGATAAACACCACGCGAGGATTGACCAGATCGACCTGACGCGAATGCTCTTCGAGCGGATCGCGCAGGTTGGTCATGACCACCGTGCCTTCCTGCTTGAAGGTGCTGGGAAACATCATCAGGCTGAGGTTGTCGTTTTCCAGGATCAGCATGAAGCGTTCGCCTGCGCGCACGTGCAACATCGAGCGCAGGACATCGGCGATACGGTTGGTCAGCAGGTGGTACTGCTCGTAGGTGTAGCGCCGATTGCGCTCGATGTTGACGATGGCTTCCTGGTCGCGATGACGCAACGCGAGCAAGCGCATGACCCGGCTAAAGTTCATTTTCATGGTGGACCGCTCCAATAGCTCCAGAAGACCGTAGGGCGAGTTATCGGGCACGCATGCGCGAGGCGGCATCCAGGCGGATGGTCTCGCCGTTGACGTAGGCGTTTTCGATCAGGAACGCGCAGCAATGTGCGAACTCACGCATGTCACCCAGGCGTTTCGGCGATTCCATCTGCTCTTTCAGCGAGTTGAGAATCTTCTCGTCGAGACCGGCAACCATGGTGGTCAGGAACAGGCCCGGCGCGATGGCGTTGACGCGCACACCAATCTCGCCCAGTTCACGGGCGGCCGGCATGTTCATGCCGATCACGCCAGCCTTGGTGGCCGCGTAGGCGCACTGACCGACCTGGCCTTCATAGGCAGCGCCGGACGACACGTTGATCACCACGCCGCGTTCTTCGCCGGCTTCGGCTTCGTTGTTAGCCATGTGCTCGGCGCACTTGGACATGACGTTGAACACGCCGTTGAGGTTGATCGCAGTCGCCAAGGCGAACTTCGACAGCGGTGCTGCCTTGCCTTCGCGGCCCAGGACCTTGAAACCGTTCGGCACGGCGGCGCCGTTGATGCAGACGTGGATTGCACCAAACTTGGCAATCACCGCGTTGACGGCGTTTTGCACCGAGGCTTCGTCGCTGACGTCGGTTTGCACGAACATTGCGCGATCGCCGCCAATGCTGGCCACGGCTTTTTCGCCGGCTTCGATGTTCAGGTCGAAAATCGCCACGCGGGCGCCTTTTTCGCCGGCCATGTAATGCGCAGTCGCCAGGCCCAGGCCCGAAGCGCCGCCAGTGATTACGATAACTTTGTCTTGAATACGCATGAAAGTGTCCTTGTTCGCTGCCCGGTCCAATGGGACCGGGTTGTTATTGTTAGGAGTGGAACGAACGGTTGATCAGAACGCGTTGACCCCGGTCAGGGCGCGGCCAATGATCAGTTGCTGGATCTGCGAGGTGCCTTCCGGAATCGGCACGATGATGGCTTCGCGGGCCAGTTTCTCGACCAGGAAGTCGGTGGTCACACCGGCGCCGCCGTGGATCTGCACGGCTTGACGGGCGACAGTCACCGCCATTTCGCAGGCGAAGTACTTGGCCATCGCGGCTTCCATTTCGGCCGGGATGCCGGAACCGATCATCTCGGCGGCGCGGTAGGTGAGCAGGCGGGCGGCGTCAACGTTGGTGGCCATTTCCGCGAGCATGCCGCTGATCAACTGGTGACCGGCGATCACTTTGCCGTGTTGCTTGCGCTCTTTGGCGTAACGCACGGCTTCTTCCAGTGCGCGACGGCCGATGCCCAGGCCTTGAGCGGCCACGAACACGCGGGAGCGCTCGAAGAACGACAGGGTGTTTTTCAGGGCCTGGCCTTCGCCGCCGATGATGTTGCTGGCCGGAACGCGCACGTCGTTGAGGAAGATCTGCGCGGTGGACTGGCTGTTCCAGGCCATCTTGTGGATGTTCTGCACTTCGTACGGGTGTTCTTTGCGGTCGAGCAGGAAGTGAGTCAGGCCCTTGCGTGGGTCATCGCCGGTGCGGCAGGTGCAGATCAGGAAGTCGGAGTACGAGCCGTTGCTGATCCAGGTTTTCTCGCCGGTGATGATGTAGTCGTCACCGTCGCGACGGGCGCGGGTCTTGATTTCCAGCACGTTGGAGCCGACGTCCGGTTCCGAGATGCCGACGCTGACGAACGAATCGCCGCTGACCAGGCCCGGCAGGTAACGTTCGCGGATGTGATCCGGGGCGAGTTTTTCCAGCATTTGCGCGCCGAAGGAGTTGATGACCACCGGCGTCGACAGGTCGACCGAGCAGGCAGCGACTTCTTCGAACAGCATGGTCATGGTCGGCCAGTCCAGGCCCAGGCCGCCATGGGCCTCGCTGACGGCGCCGCTGACCATGCCGAACTCGGAGAGCTGGCGCATCATCTCGGCCATTTTCTCTTTCGGCATGAACTTGTCGCGGTATTCCTTGTTGAACACCGGGTCGATCTTGTCGGCCAGGAAACGACGGAAACTCTCGACGGCTTCGAGTTGTTCCGGGGTGCGCATGACGTGTCCCATGGGGGGCTCCTTAGATATTCTTGTTAGCGAGGATGGTGACGGCGACCACGGCTTCTTCGATGCCGAACAGGCCACCACCGTTTTCCTGGATGGCAATGCGTGCGCCTTCGACCTGGCGCTTGCCGGCTTCACCGCGCAATTGGGTGACCAGTTCGTGGATCTGCCCAAGGCCGGTGGCGCCAATCGGGTGGCCCTTGGATTCCAGACCACCGGACGGGTTGATCGGCATGCGGCCGCCAACGGTGAAATCACCGCGCTCGGCAGCCGGGCCGCCTTCGCCGAACGGCACCAGCATCAGCGATTCGGCGTTGAGGATTTCGCCGATGGCCGAGGCGTCGTGGACTTCCGCGACGTCGACGTCGGACGGATTCACACCGGCCTGGGCGTAAGCTTTTTTCGCCGCGAGGTGGGCGATGATTTTTTCCGGCTCATCCAGACCACGGTTGGTACCGGTCTGCACGATGCTGGCGAGTACGCGAACGGCACGGTCGCCGGCGTTTTTCAAACGCTTGAGGCCATCGGCGTTGCACAGCAGCACAGCCGCCGCGCCGTCACTGATCGGCGAGCACATCAGGGTGGTCAGCGGGTAGCAGATTGCTGGCGAGGCCAGTACTTCGTCGATACTGAAAGGCTGCTGGAACTGCGACAGCGGGTTGTGTACCGAGTGCTGGTGGTTCTTCGCCGCGACAGCCGCGATCTGCCGCTGAGTGGTGCCGTAACGCAGCATGTGGTTACGGGCGATGGCGGCATACACGTCCATGAACACGCTGTACGGACGCTCGGAAACGGTGCCCGGCGGCGGTACGACGCCTTCACCCATGGCGAGCAAGGTCTCTTTGTTCTGCTCGACGGTGGACACGTCCCAGCCGCCATCGAACACCGCGAACATCTTGGATTTGTCCGGAACGTTCATTTTCTCGGCGCCGACGGCGAGGGCGATGTCGCACTGGCCGGCACGCAAGGCCAGGGTGGCGAGGTTGAAGGCCGAAGAGCCGGAAGCGCAGGCGTTCTCGACCGAGAACACCGGTACGCCTTCGATACCGATACGACGCATGGCAATCGGGCCGGGAATACCGGTCTGACCCTGCAGCATGCCGTTGGTCATGGTGCTGTAGTACACCGAGCCGACGTCTTCGGTGGTGGCGCCGGCATCTTTCAACGCCAGGCCCACGGCTTCGTCGACCATGTCGTAGACGCTGCGGTCAAGCAATCGGCCAAACGGCGTCATGCCAACGCCCACTACATAAATATCGTTCATTGTCTGTTCCTGCAGGTGTGGGGGCGTGGTGGCCTAGCGGCCCTTGAAGTTCGGTGCGCGTTTTTCGCCGAAGGCTTGCAGGCCTTCCTGGAAATCAGCGGTGCGCAGGTGTTGGCGCAGCGCCACTTGCTCGTGCTGCAAGGCGTCGTCGCGAGATTTGTCCGCCGTGGCGCGAGCCACTTCTTTCATGCGGCGCAGGGCGATCGGGCTCTTTTTGGCGATCTGCCTGGCGAGCTTTACGGCGGCTTCGGCGAGTTCTTCGTCGGCGTGGACTTCGCACACCAGGCCGTAGCCTTGCATTTCAGTGGCCGAGAGGGATTTGCCGGTCATCAGCAGGTACATCGCGATGTTCAACGGGATCAGGCGCGGCAGGACGGCAGCGCCGCCAGCGCCAGGGAACACGCCGAAGTTGGCATGGGCGTCAGCCAGGGTCGCGGATTGCGCGGCGACCACGATGTCGGCGCACATGGCCAGTTCCAGGCCGCCGGCCATGGTCACGCCGTTGAGGGCGGCGATCACTGGTTTGGGGAAGTTACGCAGTTGACCGAAGACCTGATTGGCGCGGTCGAGGAAGTCGGCTTCGCCAGCGGGCAGGCTGCTGCCGGCCAACACTTCTTTCAGATCGGCGCCGGCGCAGAAGGCTGGGCCGGTGCCGGTGAGGATCACCGCCCGCAGCTCATCGTTGAGCGCGATGTCGTTGAGGCAGCGTTCCAGCTCGGCGAGGGTCGCCAGGTTCAACGCGTTCATCGCTCGTGGGCGATTGAGCGTCAAGCGGGCCACCGGGCCAACGATTTCATACAGCAGCACATCATCACTCATGACAACTCCCCTTATTGTTTGCGCTCTATTGGCGTTGTTGATGGGCCGATAGTAGGAACGCAAGCGGTGCTGTCGCAGGTCATTGCAACGAAAGCGGTTGTCCGCAGGGGGAGAGGGTTGTCGCAGAAACTCAAGCCACCACAATCCATTGTGGGAGCCAGCCTGCTGGCGATGGCTGTCTTTCATTCAACATTGATGTTGGCTGACAGACCGCTATCGCCAGCAGGCTGGCTCCCACAGTGGGTCCTCATGAGTCAGTGACATTGGGGGTTGGCTGGTCTGTGAAGACAGATGAATTGATTGAGAAGACCAGCAAGCCGGGCGCCTTGCTTGCACCATCGGAACGGTATTCGAACAACAATTAGAGAGAGACCGTGCGATGAAGAAAATCCGTGTAGTGCTGACGGTGTCAGTGTTGGCCGCCAGCATTGTCGGTGGGCTGCAATGGTCGCGAGGTCAAAGCGGCCTTCATCTGCAAGCGGTCGACAACAGCGCCGGGCAGGGCGGCCAGAAAGCCGCGACGGAGGCGACCATCGCCGCCAACGCGAACACCGCGCACAGCATGCCGCCTGTTGATCCGCTGGTAGAAGCGGACATCCAGCGCGGTTTCATCGCCAGCCTGCCGGACGCCGAGACCACCGCCGCCGACGGTCACGTGGTCTACAGCCTCAAAGGCTACGAATTTCTCGACAACGCAAATGCGCCGGCCACGGTCAATCCGAGCCTGTGGCAGCAGGCGCGCAAAAGCATGTCCAACGGGCTGTTCAAGGTCACGGACGGTTTTTATCAGGTGCGCGGTCTCGACCTGACCAACATGACGATCATCGAAGGCAAGACCGGCCTGATCATCATTGACTGCAACCTGGCGACCGAGGTGGCGCACGCTTCGCTGGAGCTGTATTACCAGCACCGGCCGCGCAAACCGGTGGTCGCGGTGTTCTACAACCACAGCCACGTCGATCACTTCGCGGGTATTCGAGGCATCGTCGATGAAGCGGACGTGAAGTCAGGCAAGGTGCAGATCATTGCCCCGGCAGGCTTCATGGAACACGCGGTGGCCGAGAACGTGATGGCCGGCAACGCCATGAGCCGTCGTGCCGAGTACCAGTTTGGCACCACCTTGCCACGCAGCGCCCAGGGCCAGATTGACCTCGGCGGCGCCAAGGCCTTGTCCAACGGCACGATCACCCTGATCCCGCCGACTCTCGAACTCGACCAGCCGGTGCAAACCCTGACCATCGACGGCGTCGAAATCGTCAACATGCTCGCACCCGGCACCGAAGCACCAGCCGAGTTCATCCACTACTTCCCGCAATTCAAAGTGCTCGATACCGGTGAGCTGGCGCTGCCGACCCAGCATCAACTGCTGACATTGCGCGGGGCGTCTATTCGCGATGGCCTGGCCTGGTCGAAATACCTTAACCAGGCGCTGCATCAGTTCGCACCCGGCGCCGACGTTCTGGTGGGGCAGCATGGCTGGCCGGTGTTTGGCCAGGAGCGCGTGGTCAACTACCTGTCCAAGCAACGGGACATGTACAAATGGCTGCACGACCAGTCGTTGCGCCTGATCAACAAGGGCTACAAGCCGGTCGAGATTGCCGAATACATGCGCAGCCACGTGCCGGCGAGCCTGGCCAGTGAAACCTTCACCCATGGTTTTTATGGCTCGGTGCAGCGCAACTCCAAGGCGGTGTATCAGCAATACATGGGCTGGTATGACGCCAATCCAGCCAACATGGATGCCTTGTCCGACGGTGATTACGGCAAGAAATTCGTCGAGTATGGCGGCGGTGCCGACGCCGTGCTGGCCCATGCCCGCACCGACTTTGCCAACGGTCAGTACCGTTGGGTGGCGCAAGCCATGAGCCATTTGATCTTCGCCGAACCGGACAACAAGGCCGCGCGCGAGTTGTCTGCCGATGCCCTGGAACAACTGGGTTATCAGGCCGAGTCGGCCGTGGAACGCAACAGCTACCTGGCGGCCGCCATGGAACAACGCAGCGGCGGCAAGAAAATCGCCTCGCCATTGCGCACCGCCAGCCCGGACATGCTGCGCTCGCTAACTATCGACAACATTTTTGATTACCTGGGTGTGCGCCTGAAGGCGCCGGATGTCGAGGGCAAGCACATTGTCCTGAACTGGAACTTCACCGATGTCGGGCCTGACGGCAAGCGCTACATGCTCAACCTGGAGAACTCGGCGTTGACCTATGTCCCTGATTACAACGCCGACAAGGCCGACGCCACGCTGTCCCTGACTCGCGAAACGCTGAACGCCATTCTCGCGGAGAAGCTGTCGCCGATTGAGGCGGTGATCAAAGGTCAGCTGAAGATCGACGGCAGCAAGATCGCGGTCTATGACGTATTGGGCTCGCTGGACAAATTCTCGCCCGACTTTGAATTGATCGGCCCCAATGCGCCTGCACAATAGGATGACGACCATGAACTTGCCTCTCGCTGATGAAGCGCACGCGCTGTTCGTACCGGCCTCGGCGCGGGTCGCGGCGGTGCTTGCCCGTCAACAGGCTGCCTCGTTGTCCGAGGGGCCGCCGTCCGCCGAACTGCGCATCGAGCGGATCAACCGGGTGATCAACCTGTTGCTGGACAACCAGCAAGCGCTCTGCGACGCCCTGGCCAAGGACTTCACCTGGCGCAGTCACGATCAGTCGCTGCTGGCGGATGTGCTGTTGCCGGTACAGGGCCTGAAATATGCGCGTGATCGCGTGCGCCAGTGGATGCGTCCGCAGCGCCGTAAAGCCGAACTGGGCAGCGGCTGGTTGGGCGCCAAGGCTGAAATCCATTTTCAGCCGCTGGGCACGATCGGCATCATCTCGCCGTGGAATTTTCCGATTGCCATCGCGCTGGGGCCATTGGCCGAAGCGCTGGCGGCGGGTAACCGCGCGATTCTGCTGTTTTCCGATCAGTCGCCGGCCACGGCCAGCCTGCTGATCGAATTGCTGGCCAGGCAGTTCGACGACACCGAAGTGGCCGGTTTTATCGGCGGTGCCGAGTTGGGCGCGGCGTTTTCCGCGCTGCCGCTGGATCACCTGGTGTTTACCGGCAGCCCGCGGGTCGGGCGGTTGGTGATGCGTGCGGCGGCGGAAAACCTGACACCACTGACTCTGGAACTGGGCGGCAAGTCGCCGACCATCATCGGTCGCGGCGCCGATCTGCAAAACGCTGCCAAACGCATCTGGGGCGGGAAGGGCGTCAGCGCCGGGCAGGCCTGCATCGCCCCCGATTATGTGTTTGTGCACGAGGACGACCTCGAGCGCTTGTTGACCTTCATGCAGGTCGAAATGCAGCGCCTGTTCCCGACGCTGCTGAACAATCCGGACTACACGGCCATGGCGACGCCCGGGCAATACCAGCGGATGCAAGCCTGTCTGCAAGACGCCCGTGAACACTGTGTCAGGGTGATCGAGGTCAATCCGGCTAACGAGGACTTGAGCGCTTCACGCAAGATCGCGCCGACCCTGGTGGTTGATCCGCCGGACTCGACGCGGGTGATGCAGGAAGAAGTGTTCGGCCCGTTGCTGCCGATTCGCGGCTATCGCGATATCAAGGAAGTGCTTGAATACATCAATGCGCATCCAAGGCCCCTGGCCCTGTATTACTTCGGTGACAACCGCGCGGAAGCGAAGCATGTGCTGGAACGTACCCATTCCGGGGGGGCGTGCATCAATGAAGTGATGCAGCACTTGTTTCAGACTGACTTGCCATTCGGTGGGTGTGGGCATTCGGGGTTTGGTCGTTATCGGGGTGGATACGGGTTCAAGGCATTCAGCCTGGAGCGCTCGGTGTTCACGCCGCCACGGGTTGATGTGATGGGGTTGTTGCGCCCGCCGTACGGCCGACTGTTTCGCCGGGTCATCGGCGCTCTATTGAAACCCTGACCCAAGCCACACACAGATCAAAATGTGGGAGCGGGCTTGCTCGCGAAGGCGGCGTGTCAGTCAACATCTTTATTGAATGTGATGGCCCTTTCGCGAGCAAGCCCGCTCCCACATTTGATCGCAGTGGGACATAGATTTTTGTGACAGACGAAATTCCCCCTGTAGGAGTGAGCCTGCTCGCGATAGGGCCGGAACATTCAACAGAGATGTTGACTGACAGACCGCTATCGCGAGCAGGCTCACTCCTACAAAAACAAAGGAACCCGCGAATGCTCCCGTTGAAGCCGCTTGCCCTGGCCCTGTGTTGCCTGACCTTCGGCACCCAATGTTTCGCCGCCCCCAAACAGCCGAACATCGTGGTGCTGGTCGCCGACGACTGGGGCTACAGTGATGTCGGTTCATTCGGCAGCGAAATCGCCACGCCGAACATCGACACCCTGGCCCGCGAAGGCGTGCGCTTTTCCGATTTCCATGTGACGGCCTCCTGCTCGCCGACGCGTTCGATGCTGCTGACCGGCGTCGACAACCACCGCAACGGTGTCGGCAATATGCCGGAAACCATGCCCGAAGAACACTTGGGCAAACCCGGTTACAGCGGTGTGCTCAACGACAATGCGATCACCGTCGCCAGCCGGCTGAAGGAGGGCGGTTACCGCACTTACATCACCGGTAAATGGCACTTGGGCAAAACCCCGGACAGCTTGCCGAACAACCGTGGTTTCGACCGCTCGTTCATCCAGGCCGACAGCGGCTCGGACAACTGGGAAGAACGACCGTACGCGCCGCTGTACGACAAGGCCGCCTGGTTCGAGAACGGCCATCCGGCGCATCTGCCCAAGGACTATTACTCCTCGACCTTCATCGTTGACAAGGCGCTGGAATACATCGAGAAAGACCGGCAGGACAGCAGGCCGTTTTTCGCCTACCTGGGCTTTCAGGCCAACCACGTGCCGGTCCAGGCACCCAAGGCGATCATCGACAAGTACCAGGGACGCTATGACGCTGGCTGGACCGCATTGCGCAACGAGCGCCGCGACAAGGCGGTGGAACTGGGCCTGATCCCGGCGGGTGTCGGCATGCAGACCATGGCCAGTACCGCTGACTGGAACGCACTGGATGAACATGACAAACGCTACGAAGCGCGACGCATGGAAGTCTACGCCGGCATGGCGGAAACCATGGACCAGGAAATCGGCCGCTTCATCCAGCACCTGAAAGACACCGGCGAATACGACAACACCGTGTTCGTGTTCCTGTCCGATAACGGCAGCGAACCCACCGACCCGTACGCCATCCCCGCCCTGCGGCTGTGGCTGGAAATGAACTACACCCGTCAGCTCGATCGCCTGGGCAGCAAGGGTGCCTTCACCAGCATCGGCCCGAGTTGGGCCAGCGCCGCTGCGTCGCCGTTGAGCGGCTACAAGTTCTTTGCCGGCGAGGGCGGCTTGCGTACGCCGTTGATCGTTGCCGGTATCCCCGGTAGCCAGAGCAATCACATCACCAAAGCTTTCACCCATGTCACCGACATTGCCCCGACCTTGCTGGAAGTGGCCGGAGTGCCGGTGCAGAACGGTCAGTTTCAGGGGCGATCCGTGGAACCGATGATCGGCAACAGCCTGGTGCCGGTACTCACCGGCGCCACGGACCGCGTGCACCCCGAAGACCAGGCCATCGGCTATGAGTTGTCAGGCAGCGCTGCACTGTTCAAAGGCGATTACAAACTGGTCAAAAGCCTCAAACCCGTGGGCAACGAGCAATGGCACCTCTACAACATCGTCACCGATCCCGGTGAGGTCAACGACCTGCAACTGCAAATGCCCGAGCGCTTTGTGGCCATGCAGGCCGACTACGCCGAGTACGCCCGGGTCAATGGCGTGCTGCCGATGCCAGTCGGTTATGACTACATGCACCAGGGGCAGTTGTATGCCTTGAAACACGTGGTCATTCCCAAGCTCAGGGCTGCCGCGCCACCCGTGGTGGCGGTGCTGGTGTTGCTGGTGGGCGTGCTGGTGTGGCGCCGTCGTCGTCGTCGCCGCAAGCAGGTAGCTTGAATATGACTGACAAACTCGATGAATCCGGCCGCCGGTTGATTCACCGGCGCACGGTGGAGTGCCAGGGATTCTTGCGTGCCGATGGCTTGTGGGATATCGAAGGGCGGCTGAGCGACAGCAAGACTCATCCGGTGACGCTTGCAGAAGGCCGCGCCGTCGAAACGGGCCAGACGTACCACGGCATGTGGATACGCCTGACTCTGAACGATGACTTCATCGTGCAGGACGTGCAGGTAACGATGCCGGACGTGCCCACCAGCCAGTGTCGCGGGGCAATGCCGGGTTATCAGAAGTTGATAGGTGAGCGCATCGGCCCGGGGTTTTCGCGGCGGATCAAGGAGCTGTTCGGCGGGATCGGCGGTTGCGTGCATTTGACCGAGTTGTTGCTGCCGATCGCGACCACGGCGTTCCAGACCATTCCTATGGCGCGCTCATTGGTCGCGCCGCGCACGCCGGCGGATGTCGATGCTTATCGCAATGCCAGGGGGGCGTTGCTCAACACCTGTCATGCGTTGCGAGAGGACAGTCCAATTGCGGTGTTTCTGAAAGACTGATGTGGCGAGGGAGCTTGCTCCCGCTGGACTGCGCAGCAGTCCCCTTCTATTTTTTGGGTGAAGAGGGGCCGCTTCGCGACCCAGCGGGAGCAAGCTCCCTCGCCACGGTTAGTGCCTGGCCCACTTAAAACGGCGGGCTAAAAGAGCCAGATGTCTGTCAGTTAAAACGCAAAACCTGTGGGAGCGAGCCTGCTCGCGATGGCGTCGGGTCAGGAACATTTATGTTGACTGACACTCCGCTATCGCGAGCAGGCTCGCTCCCACAGGGGATGGTGGAACTCGGGGCCTTTGGCCCCGATTATTCAGATCAATCGCTGGATCTGCTCTTCACTCAAGCCTGCCTTGCGCAGAATGCTTGTGCTGTGTTCGCCACGAACCGGCACCTTGCCGGCAGCCGAAGGCGTCGTGGAAAACCGTGGCGCGGGTGCCGCTTGCAACACGCCATCCGTGCGCGAATACACGCCGCGTTCGACCATGTGCGGATGGTCCAGGGCTTCGGCCGGTGTCAGTACCGGGGCGAAGCACGCATCGGTGCCTTCCAGCAGGTCGATCCAGTGCTGGCGCGGCTGGCTGGCAAACACCGCTTCCAGGCGCTTGCGCAATGGCCCCCACTGGCGCGGATCGTACGGGCTCTTGAAGTCCGGGTCGTCACCCAATCCCAGCTTGCTGAACAGCAAGGCGTTGAACTGCGGCTCAAGGGCTTGCACGCTGACGAACAAACCGTCGGCGCAGGCGTACGTGCGGGCCCAATGGGCGCCGTCGAGCAACCCGCGACCGCGTTCCAGTGGCTGTTGACCGGCGGAGTGCGCGGACAACAACAGGTTCATCAGGTTGGCGCTGCCATCGACAATCGCCGCGTCCACCACTTGGCCGACGCCGTTGGTGCTGGCGTTGATGATCCCCGCCAGAATGCCCATCGCCAGGTACAACGCACCGCCGCCCAGATCACCCACCAACGTCGGCGGCGCCATCGGCGGCTGGCCGGCTTCGCCGCTGAACCACAAGGCGCCGGACAGGGCGATGTAGTTGAGGTCGTGGCCGGCGGCCTGGGCCAGCGGACCGTGCTGGCCCCAACCGGTCATGCGGCCGTAGACCAGTCGCGGATTGCGCGCCAGGCACACGTCGGGGCCAAGACCCAGACGCTCCATGACGCCGGGACGCATGCCTTCGATCAGCGCGTCGGCACCCTCGATCAGGCGCAGCACCGCCTCGATGGCGTCGGGGTCCTTGAGGTCGAGGGCAATCGACTGTTTGCCGCGATTGACGATGGCGTGCTTGCCCAGGTCGAGCATGTCGCCGCCCTTGCCGGCGCGTTCCACCAGGATCACCTCGGCGCCCATGTCCGCCAGCAACATGCCGCAAAACGGCCCCGGTCCGATACCGGCAATTTCGACGATACGAACGCCGTCCAATACGCCCATGTGCGTACTCCTTTGGATGTTTTTAAATGAGGGGAGGTTAACGACGCAAAAACAACGCGCTCAGCACGGCATGCAACGCCACCGCCGGCCACAGCAATAAGCCGCCGCCGACCAGCAAGCCGATGTACGCTAGGTACAACGCAATCGCGCCGTTGTAGAACAGCATCGAACGCAGCGCGGCAGGGTTGACCGGTCGTGGCCAACAGGCGATGCCAAGAGCAATCAACGCGATGCCAAAACAACGGGCGATCAGATTGGTAGCGTCCGTTGCGATGCCCAGCAACAGTTGGCTGACCAGCCCCGGCGTGAGCAGCAACGCCACACCGGTCGCCAGTTCGATCACCGCTGAAACCACCAGCAGCTTATGCGGGGTAAGGCTGCGTACTGGATTCATGATCGTCCTTCGAGGAAAGAGAGGCGCTTGCAGCGCGGTCCTGACGAATGAACTCGGCGGCTTTTTCGCCGATCATCACCGTCGCGGCGGTGGTGCTACAGCCAATGATAGTCGGCATGATCGAGGCGTCGACCACGCGCAAACCTTCCAGGCCATGCACCTTCAATCGGGCATCCACCACCGCCAGCTCATCGGCGCCCATTTTGCAGGTGCCGATCGGGTGATAGAGGGTGTCGGAACGGTTGCGCAGGACCTGCTCGACTTCGGCGTCGGTGTTCATCGGCGCGTCAATCACGTCCGTCGGGCTGATCGCCTTGAACGCCGGGGTTGCCATGACTCTCTGGATGATGCGGTAGCCTGCGATCAGGGTTTTGATGTCGTCGGGGTGGGTCAGGAACGCCGGGTCGATCAGCGGCGCGACCATCGGGTCGGCGCTCGCCAGGGTCAATTGACCGACGCTTTTCGGGTGCAGCAGGCAGGCATGCAGGCTCAGCCCGTGACCGCGATACAGCGTACGGCCATGGTCGGCGAACATGGCAATGGTCAGCGCCAGCTCGATGTCGGCCTGGGCCAGTTCCGGCGAGGTTTTGACGAAGGCGCAGGCCTCGGCGAAGTTGGTGGTCAGCGGACCGCTGCGCCGACGCCAGTAGCGGATTGCTGCTTTGGCAATGTCCCACGCCCCGGCCAGAGAAAGACCGATCAGGTTGCGCGACTTGACGCGATAGGAGTGCACGTAATCGATGTGATCCACCAGGTTCTGGCCGACCCCTGGCAGTTCGTGAACCACTGGAATATCGAACTTCAGCAGTTGGCTGGTGGGCCCGACACCGGACAACAGCAACAGCTGAGGTGAGTTGAAGGCGCCGGAACTGACGATCAGCTCATGCCGCGCGCGCAAGGTGCGTTTGACCCCGTTCTGCACGAACTCGATGCCCACCGCGCGCTTGCCGTCGAACAGGATGCGCGTGGCGTGGGCGTGGGTTTCGATGTGCAAATTCTGACGATGCCGGTTGGGAGTCAGGTAGGCCTTGGCCGCGCTGCAACGCTGGCCGTCCTTTTGCATCACCTGTACGCGGCCGAAGCCTTCCATGGTCGCGCCGTTCTGGTCGGGGCAGGGCGGATAACCCGCCTGTACTCCGGCCTCGACAAAGGTTTCGCCAAACGGATTGGGCGAGGAATGGAAGCGCACATTGAGCGGGCCGTTCTGGCCATGCAGTTCGTCTTTGAAGTGTTCGTTGTGCTCGGCGCGCTTGAAGAACGGCAGCACCTCCTCATAGCTCCAGCCGGGGTTGCCCAGGGCAGCCCAGCGGTCGAAATCGCGCGGGTGGCCACGGTGATAGGCCATGGCGTTGATCGAAGAACTGCCGCCCAGGGTCTTGCCCCGAGGTTGATAGCCGACGCGGCCGTTCAAGCCCGGCTGCGGCACGGTCTGGTACTGCCAGTTGTTGATTGAGGTCGGCACCATCGCCCCGACGCCGGCCGGCATATGCACCAGCGGATGGCTATCGGGGCCGCCGGCCTCGAGCAGACAGACGGAAATCGACGGATCTTCCGACAGGCGACTGGCAACCACGCAACCGGCCGCGCCCGCGCCTACTACGATGTAATCGAACTCTGCGTTCTGGCTCATGCTGTTCTTCTCTTGTTATTTGATGCATCGCATGAACGCATTGTGGGTATAAGGCCGGCGCTGTACCGGTCAATAGAATCAATTCGCTGGTCAGTGGGGCAGGTGACTATCGCGCCAAGCACTGGAACATCGTGAAAATGCCTGTCACCGAGCATTGACCGATGGACGGGCGGGGGCGAGTATCGGATTTCGCATCCCCAACAGGCAGGCCCATGTCAGGTTCGAAAATGGATACGCCCGGCACCGAAACATTGTTGCGTGAAGAAGCATTGCAGCCCACCACCATCAGCAGTTACACCGTGGCCATCGCCCGCGCGCTGGACGCCAGTGGGGTCGACAGCAAGCGGATTTTCCTCGCAATGGGCATTCCGCTGGGCGTGGCGACCGATCCGATGACCCGCTTGCCGGTCGCGACCATGACCAAGCTGTACCGCGCTTGCGTCGATGTGACCAACAACCCGTATTTCGGCCTGACGGTGGCCAAGCATATTCATCTGACGCACTTGCATGCGTTGGGCTATTCACTGGCGGCCAGCGGCACGTTGCTGGATTTTTGCCGGCGCCTGGAGCGTTATTTTCGCCTGGTGTCCCAGGTTGCCAAGGTCCATGTCACACAGCTGGATGACCTGGTGCTGTTCCGCTGCGATCATCTGCTGGAGTTGTGCTACGAGACTGAGGATGCGTTTTTCGGCTTTCTGATCCGCACCATGCGCCTGCTCTATAAGCAGGAACTCAAGCCGGTACGGATGGAGTTCTGTCGCCCCATGCCCCACGAAGGCGGCGGGCCCTACGAAACGTTGTACCGGTCGCCGGTGTTGTTCGGGCAGGCCAGCAGCCTGATGGTGTTTCACAAGGCGGATATGGTCTATCCGCTCAGCGGTTCATGCCCGGAACTGGCCCAGGTCAACGACAACATCATCATCAGTTACCTTGCGCGCCTGGACAAAAACGATGTGATCACCGGCGTGACCCAGAAGATCATCGAGTTCCTCCCGGACGGCGATTGCACCCGCGACAGGGTTGCTGGCGCGCTGCACATGAGTCCGACCAAGCTGCAGCTCAAACTGTCCCAGCGTGGCACGCATTTCCAGCAACTGCTTGATGACACCCGCAAGGAGCTGGCGTACAGCTACCTGAGCCAGGCATCGCGGCCGGTGACTGAAATCACCTTTCTGTTGGGTTTCAGTGACACCAGCAACTTCACCCGCGCGTTCAAGCGCTGGACCGGGCTGTCGCCCACGGATTTCCGCCTGCAACTCTGAAACACACCCCCCCCAGACAAACAACAATTCCTCTGTAGGAGTGATCCCTGTGGCGAGGGGGCTTGCCCCCGTGTGAGTGCGTAGCTCTCACAATATCCTAGGTGCGATCAGAGATTTTGGGGCTGCTTTGCAGCCCAACGGGGCGATGCGGCGTTCCGACAAGCCCCCTCGCCACAGTGAGCGGAAAGTTGCGCTGACCGATGATTTGGCCCAATTGACCGGCGACCCCCCCACCCCTCGCGATACAACAGTCTCGACCGAATGGTCAGTGCTCCCTAGAGCAGGGCACTCCACCAAAGTCGGCATTTTTTGAATGACTTTTCGTGAAACCACAGAGAAGGCGAGCACGCTAGATGAATAACAACAATAAGATCTGCCATCCAAATCTGCGGCGCGGGCTGCTGGCCTCGGCGGTACTCGCCGGGCTGGGCATGGCGCCGGCGCAGGCGGTTGAATTCGATACGGGTAACGAGGACCTGACGGTTCGTTTCGACAACACCCTGAAATTCAACTACGCCCAGCGCGTAGAGGCACCAAACAGCAAGCTGGCCAACGCGTGGAACAACAACGACGGCGACCGCAACTTTTCTTCCGGCAGCCCGGTCGCCCAGCGTCTCGACGTCATGTCTGAACTGGACGTGGTGTACAAAAAAAAGATGGGCTTTCGGGTCAGCGCCAACAGCTGGTACGACCATGCCTATGACGATATCGGCAGCTACAATCCGTCAACCAACCAGATGAATGACGGCAAAGCTGATTCCAAGCACCAGAGCGGCTATGCCGACCGTTATTACAACGGCCCGTCCTCTGAGATCCTGGACGCCTTTGTGTTCGGCAGCACCGAAATCGGCGACGAGTCGATGCTCAGTGGCAAGGCCGGTAAACACACGGTCTATTGGGGTGAAAGCGTTCTGGCCTTTGCCCACGGCAACAACTATGGCCAATCGGGCCTGGACTTGTCCAAGGCCCTCGCCGTGCCGGGCACCGAAGCCAAAGAGCTGTTCATCCCGCGTAATCAGCTGTCCACCAGCTTCACCGTCAATCCGGAACTGACCCTCTCCGCGCAGTATTTCCTCGATTGGAACGCCGCACGCTTGCCTGAGTCGGGCACCTATCTGGGCTTCAACGATGGCATCCAGAGTGGCGGCCACAACCTGTCCTTGATTGCGGCCCAGAACCCGTTCTTCGGCGTTGCCGGACCCTTGGGTGCGAACCAGTATTTGCGTCTGTCCAACGGTCATACCTTCACGCCAAGCAACAGCGGCGACTTTGGTTTGATGGCCAAGTGGAGCCCGGCATGGCTGGACGGCACCATGGGTGTCTACTACCGCAAGACCTCGGACATCCTGCCCAATCTGGTGCTGCAACCGGGTGCTGTCACACCGGCTGCAATCGCTTCGGGTACGGTCGGCAGCTACAACCAGTTCTACGTGGATGACATCGATGTCTACGGTTTCAGTCTGGCCAAAAACATTGCGGGCGTGAGTGTTGGTTTCGACCTCAACTATCGCCACAACATGCCGCTGTCCAGCGTTCCGGCCACCGTCAACCCGACATTGGGCGCACGCGGAACCCCAGGGTTCATCAGCAGTTTCGATGGCGAAAATGGCGTGGCACGCGGCAACACCGTACACGCGGTGTTGAATGGCCTGACCACCTTCGGCGAAACACCGCTCTGGGATTCCTCCTCGTTGCTGGTTGAACTCGCCTACAGCCGCTGGCTGGACGTGACCGAAAACAAGCAATTGTTCAAAGGTGAGGACTGGTACAACGGCGTCGACAAGGTCACCAAGGACAACTACATCGTCGGTATGAACTTCAACCCGACCTGGTACCAGGTGTTCCCCGGCATCGATATGTTCATGCCAGTCACCTACAACGTCGGCCTCGCGGGCCAGTCGTCCGTGCAACTGGGCGGCAACAAAGGCACCGGCAGCTACTCGGTCGGCGTCGGCATGGATGTGCACAGCCAGTACCGCTTCGACCTCAAGTACGTCGACAACTTTGGCGATTTCGACACCTGTGGTTCTGCCGGCAACGCTTCCGTCCATGGCGATGGCGCCGCGCCCGGTGCCAACGGTCAATACAACTGCGTGCCCGGCCAGACCACTGCGTTTGCCGGTACCGTGGCCCAGCTCAAGGATCGCGGCATGGTCACTTTCACTTTCAAAACCACCCTCTGATCCGAGTGCTGTGAGTTAACAGGAGACACCCCATGAATTTTGCTCAATCGATATTAGCCACCGCCCTGGCGCTGGCCGTCGTCGGCTCCGCCCATGCGGCGGTCAGCGCCGACCAGGCAGCCAAACTGGGCACCAGCCTGACGGCAATCGGTGCCGAGAAAGCGGCCAGCGCCGACGGTCTCATTCCGGCGTACACCGGCGGTCTGACCACGATCCCGGCCGACTTCAAAACCGGCGACTCGTTCCGTCCGGACCCATTCGGTGCCGACAAACCACGCCTGGTCATCACCGGCAAAGAACTGGCGGAACAGAAAGACAAACTCACCGCGACCGCACAGGCGTTGCTCACCCGCTACCCATCGTATCGCCTTGATGTGTACCCGACTCACCGCAGCGTCGCCATGCCTCAGGCCGTCATGGACAACACCGCGAAAAACGCTGTGACGGCCAAGACCACCGATGGCGGCCTGGGTCTGGAAAACTCCCTGCCGGGCGTACCGTTCCCGATCCCCGCTGACGGCTACGAAGCCATGTGGAACCACTTGCAGCGCTATCAAGGCGTGGCAATGACCAACAAGTACGACTCGTGGAACGTCGACTCTTCCGGTACTGCCTCGTTGAGCTCCACGGGCGTGTTCAACATTGAATACCCGCTCTTTGCTCCGTCGCGCCCGGCGGGGCCGGTGACCTCCGATGAAACGTACTACAAGATCAAGCTGACCTACACCGGCCCTGCACGTCGTGCCGGTGAAGCGCTGCTGCTGATGGACTCGGTCAACCCGTTGCAACAACCGCGTCGCGCCTGGCAATACCTGCCAGGGCAACGCCGCGTGAAACTGGCACCGGACCTGGCTTATGACACACCAAACCCGGGTACTGTCGGCGCCGCGACCTATGACGATGCTTTCGTGTTCAACGGTGCGATGGACCGTTACGACTTCAAGCTGGTCGGCAAGAAAGAAATGTATGTGCCGTACAACACCTACAAGCTGAGCTACCACAAAGACGCGACCGACGTGATGAAGGCCAACCACGTCAATCCGGATCTGATGCGCTGGGAGCTGCACCGGGTGTGGGTGGTGGAAGCCACGCTCAAACCGGGCAAGCGTCACATCTACAGCAAACGCACGTTCTACCTCGACGAGGACACCTGGATCGCCCTGGCCTCCGACGAGTATGACGCCCGTGGTCAGCTCTACCGTGGCGGTTTTGCCCATCTGACCTACAGCTACGACGTGAAGGCTCCGGACACCATCAACCACATGACCTACGACCTGATCTCCGGTGCCTACAACGTCAACGGTTTCTACGGTCCTTACGGTGGCTTGAAGTACATCGATCCGCTGTCGAAGGCGCAGTGGTCTGCTGAATCGCTGGCTGGCGCCGGCATCCGCTAAACCCCCGCAATCCAATGTGGGAGCGGGCTTGCTCGCGAAGGCGGTGTATCAGTCGACATCAGTGTTGAATGATAAACCGCCTTCGCGAGCAGGCTCGCTCCCACAAGGGAACCGTGGTGTGCACCGAGATAATAATAATGACGATGATCAAGTGGTTCCTGCTGGCCGCGTTGTCGGCTGCCCTGGCCGTGCCGTTCACCCGTCCGGTGTTCGCCGGCGAATTTGCCGATGTGCTCGACACGCCGGCACTGCCAAGCGAGCTGGCCGCACGGTCGACGCTGACCGGGCTGACCCACGCCGGTGACCGTCTGGTTGCCGTGGGCCAACGTGGCCACATTCTCTATTCCGATGATGCCGGTCAACACTGGCAACAGGCGCAAGTACCGGTCAGTTCCGACCTGGTTGCCGTGAATTTTCCAACACCCCAACAGGGCTGGGCGGTCGGTCACGACGGCGTGGTCCTGCACAGCAGCGACGCGGGCCAGACCTGGACCCGGCAACTGGACGGCCGTCAGGTCGGCCCGATCCTGCTCGAGTACTACCAGCACCAACTCGCCAGCCAACCTGATTCTGCGCACCGACGATGGCGGTCGCCACTGGACGCCGTTGCTCGATCGCACCGACAACCCGAGCGCCCTGAACCTCTACGCGATGCGCCCGGTAGGCGACGATTTGTTCATCGTTGGCGAACAAGGCCTGGTCCTGAAACTGGACCGTGCGAGCGGCCGGTTCAACGCGATGCCGACACCGTACAACGGCAGCTTTTTTGGCATCACCGGCAAGCCGGGTGCGGCGCTGGTGTTCGGTCTGCGCGGCAACGTATTTCGCAGCACTGACAGTGGCGTGACCTGGAACAAAATCGAACTGGGCTTGCCCCTGAGCATCACCGCCAGCTCCGTCACGGCCGATGGCCGCATCGTGCTGGTCAGTCAGGCCGGCCATGTATTGGTCAGCAGCGACGACGGCGCAAGTTTTCATCTTCAACCCACCACCACGATGGCCCCGGTGGCTGCCGCCCAATTGGCCAATGGCAGCTCGCTGGTGCTTGCAGGCACCCGTGGCCTGCGCCAATTGCCTCTCGAATAAGCCCGGCATCACAAAGAGAACACCAAGATGGGTCACTACGAATCCGAAACAATGCCGGTTATCCGCGAGCTCAAGGGCTTCGACGTGCGCTCCGGTAACGCCCTGGAACGGCTGATCTTCAACAACCGCGTGTGGGTGGTGCTGGCCTGTCTGCTGGTGACGATTGCGCTGAGCCACTTCGCCGCGACCCGGCTGACGCTCAATGCCAGCTTCGAAAAGATGATCCCGCAGAGCCAGCCGTACATCAAAAACTACCTGGAAAACCGTCAGGCCCTGCGTGGCCTGGGCAACGCGGTGCGGGTGGTGGTGGAGAGCAGCAACGGCGATATTTTCGATCCGCACTACCTCGACGCCCTGAAAGAGATCAACGACGAACTGTTCGTCACGCCGGGCGTCGACCGCGCCTGGATGAAGTCGCTGTGGACCCCAGCGGTGCGCTGGACGGAGGTCACCGAACAAGGCTTCCAGGGCGGCCCGGTGATGCCGGATTCCTATGACGGTTCGGCGCAAAGCGTGGCGCAGCTGCGGCAGAACATCGCCCGCTCGGGGATTGTCGGCAGCCTGATCGGCAACAACTTCAAGTCGAGCATGATCTTTGTTCCGCTGCTGGAGAAAGACCCGGTCACCGGGCAGGCCATCGATTACCACCAGTTCTCCAAAACGCTGGAAGAGAAACTGCGCGACAAATACGAATTCGAAGGCAGCGTTCGCGTGTCGGACGAAGAGGGCAAAGGCCCGATCAAGATCCGCGTGATCGGCTTCGCCAAACTGGTGGGCGACCTGCTCGACGGCCTGATGCAAGTGATGATGTATTTCGGCGCCGCGGCGGTGATTGCCACGGCCATCATCTTCTACTTCACCCGTTGTGTACGCAGTACCGCGCTGGTGATTCTCTGCTCGGTCATCGCGGTGGTCTGGCAGCTAGGGTTGGTCGCGCTGTTCGGTTTTGCGCTGGACCCTTTCTCGATTCTGGTGCCGTTTCTGGTGTTCGCCATCGGTGTGTCCCACGGCGCGCAGAAGATGAACGGGATCATGCAGGACGTCGGCCGTGGCACTCATCAACTGGTCGCCGCACGTTACACGTTCCGGCGCTTGTTCCTCGCCGGCCTCACGGCATTGCTGGCTGATGCCGTCGGTTTTGCGGTGTTGATGCTGATCGACATTCCGGTGATTCAGGACCTGGCCATCACCGCGAGCATCGGTGTCGCGGTGCTGATTTTCACCAATCTGGTGCTGCTGCCGGTATTGCTCTCGTACTGGGGCGTGAGCCGCAAGGCCGCCGAGCGCAGTTTGCGCGCCGAGAACAAAGAGCTGCGTGGCAAAGGCATCGGCGCGCTGTGGAGTTTCCTCGACAAGTTCACCGAGCGCCGCTGGGCCACCATCGCGGTGAGCGTGGCGGCTGTGCTGGCGGTGGGCGGGATTGTCGTCAGCCATCATCTGAAGATCGGTGACCTCGACCCTGGCGCTCCGGAGCTGCGATCCGACTCGCGCTACAACCGTGACAACGCCTACATCACCACTAACTATTCGCTGTCCAGCGACCAGTTCGCAATCATGCTCAAGACCCCGAGCGAGGGCTGCCTGAAATACCAGTCGCTGGTGGAAGCCGATCGCCTGGCCTGGCTGTTGCAGCAGATTCCGGGCGTGCAAACCACGGTGTCGCTGACCAACGCGGTGCGCCAGATCACGGCGGGTTCCTATGAAGGCAACCCGAAAATGCTGACCATCGCGCGCAATCAGGACGTACTCAACTACGGCGCGCAGCAGGCCTCGGTCAGCAGCCCGGACCTGTTCAACAACGATTGCTCGATGATGCCGATCGTGGCGTACCTGTCCGATCACAAGGCCGAAACCCTTGACCGCGTGGTGCAAGTGGCCGAAACCTTCGCCCGCGAACACAGCAACGGTGACCGCCAGTTCATGCTCGCTGCCGGCAGTGCCGGGATTGAAGCGGCGACCAACATCGTCGTGCGTGACGCTAACCGCACCATGCTGCTGTACGTGTACGGCGCGGTGATTGTGTTGTGCTTCATCACCTTCCGCAGCTGGCGTGCGGTGGTGGTGGCCGTGGTGCCGCTGATGCTGACCTCGATCCTGTGCGAAGCGCTGATGGTCTGGCTGGGCATGGGCGTCAAAGTCGCCACGCTGCCGGTGATTGCGCTCGGTGTGGGGATCGGCGTGGATTACGCGTTGTACCTGTTGAGCGTGCAACTGGCGCAGCAACGTGCCGGGATGTCGCTGACCGAGGCGTATCGCAACGCCGTAGCGTTTACCGGGAAAGTGGTGGCGCTGGTCGGGATTACCCTGGCCGCTGGTGTCATCACCTGGGCCTGGTCGCCGATCAAGTTCCAGGCCGACATGGGCATTCTGCTGACGTTCATGTTCATCTGGAACATGGTCGGGGCGTTGGTGCTGATCCCGGCGCTGTCGCACTTCCTGTTGCGCAAAGTGAAATAGGCCGGGGCCCGGTCAGGCGTCGCGCAACAGGTCGTTGGCGTTGAGGATGTCGTAGGCGATTTCCGGTCTTTTCTCAAGGCCACGGCGGATGGCGGCCGGGATCGACTGGCGGGTTTTGCGGCACAGTCCCGGCTGCTCGCCGAGGGTGATGCCGATGCCGCGCATGGTCCGCACTTCATTGAAGCTGGGGGCAATCTCGACGCGGATGCCCAGCTGCTCGAACATCCGCTGTTGCAGGCGTTCGAGGTCGGCCAGGCTCTGGAGGTTTTCCAGGCGGTCGAGCAGGCGCTTTTCTTCCGGGCGGGTCAGAAACAGGATACGCACGTCCGCGCCCGGTGTTTCCAGCAGCGGGTCACGCCCGCAGGTGCAGGCGCCGGGCGGGCAGGGTGAGCGGATCGAAACAGGGGTCGTCATGGGCCCTAATCATAGAGCGCTCCAATCCGGTTTGCCCATAGCTGAATCGTCAGTCCGAGAGATCAGTCGTCGGGATGATCTGCCCGTCCTCGACCGCCACATTGCTGGCGGTTTTCTTTTCCCGTCGATCACTCATCCAGGTGTTCAGCTTCTCACCGAATTCGGCCGGGGCCTTGCGCCCGACTCTTCTGGCGAGGTCGAGAATGGTCTGCTGGGCGAGCGCTTCTTCCATGCGTTTTTGCGCGGTCATCATCACCGCGTGCACCGCGCAAGGGCCGTCGAGGGCCCACGGCGGCGGGGTTCCGTCGAACAAGGCGCAACGCCCGCGAATCTCGCGGCAATCGAAGATCAGTTTCTTGCCATCGATGGCGTTGACGATATCCAGCACGCTGATTTCGTCCGCCGGCCGGGCCAGTTTGAACCCGCCGCGCACGCCTTCGGTGGCGACCACCAATTTGGCCTTGGCCAGTCGGGTGAAGATCTTGGCCAGGTAATCCAGCGGCACGCCTTGCAATTCGGCGAGGTCGCGCACACTCGCCTCACGGCTGTCGCCGTAATCGCCTACCAAAAAAATCAGGCAGTGAATGCCGTATTCAACGCCCGCACTGTAAAGAGACATCGGGATCTCCGACTGAATGAGTCGCCAATGTTAACAGCCGATGGTTAGGTGGGCAACAATCCATGCTGATCGCTATCTGCCCCGTGTTGCTTATAGATAAAAGCTGTTGGCGGGATTTTCGAGGTATTGAAGTGGATGATGGCAGCCATCGTAAAAAGGATATTGCACATGTAAACTCGGATAACTATAGTCGCCGTTGTCCGCTCGGCAACGAGCTCAGTCTTTGGTCATTCTCGGAGTTAAAACAATGAAACAGCACATTCTGGTTATCGGCGCAGGCTTCGGCGGCATGTGGACGGCGTTGAGCGCAACCCGTCTGTTCGACCTTCATGATCACAACGGCGTCGAGGTCACGGTATTGGCGCCCCAGGCCGAGCTGCGCGTGCGTCCGCGCTTCTACGAACCGAACGCTCATCAACTGGCGGCACCCATCGGTGAGCTGTTCGATGCCGTCGGTGTGAAGTTCATCAAGGGCGCCGCCGAGACCATCGACGTGCAGCAGAAAAGTGTCGGCTACACTGATGCTTCAGGCACCCTGCAGGCCGTCAGCTACGACAAACTCGTTCTGGCGACCGGCAGCCGTCTGGCCCAGTCGAACACTCCGGGCGTGTCCGAACATGCCTTTGATGTGGACCAGATCGAACAGGCCATGCGTCTGGAAAACCACCTCAAATCCCTGGCAAACCAGCCAGAAAGCAAAGCCCGCAACACCGTGGTGGTGGCCGGCGGCGGTTTCACCGGGATTGAAACGGCGACTGAAATGCCGGCGCGTCTGCGGGCAATCCTCGGTGAGAGCGCCGACATTGAAGTGATCATCATCGACCGTGGCGAAAAGATCGGGGCTTCGATGGGCGCCGAAATCAGCCAGTCGATTGCCGAGGCGAGCGCTGAACTGGGGGTGAAATGGCGCGTGAAGTCGTCGGTAGCTGCGGTCGATGCGGACGGTGTGACCCTGGCCGACGGTCAGCGCATCGAGGCCAATACCGTGATCTGGACCACCGGTGTGCGCGCCAGCTCGCTGACCGAGCAAATCCCTGCCGAGCGTGATGGCCAAGGCCGTCTGCACGTGGACAGCCATCTGAAAGTCATTGGCCAGGACGACATCTTTGCCACGGGTGATGTGGCTTACGCGGCCTGCGACGATATCGGCAATTTCGCGATGATGACCTGCCAGCACGCCATCTCGCTGGGGCGTCACGCCGGTAACAACGTGGCGGCGCAGATTCTGGGCGTGGACCCGACGCCGTACAGCCAACCCAAGTACGTGACATGCCTGGACCTGGGCGCCTGGGGCGCGGTCTATACCGAGGGTTGGGATCGTCAAATCAAACTGGTCAAGCAGGAAGGCAAAAACCTGAAGACGCAGATCAACACCGTGTGGATCTACCCACCGGCAGCCGACCGTGCCGCCGCGTTGGCCGCAGCGGATCCGATGATTCCGGTGGCTTGATAGCGCCCCAATGAAAAATCCCGCTCAGGTGACCTTGAGCGGGATCTTTTTTTGTATATGGAAAGCTAGATGCGGAAAGCCTGGCGGCCGACCAGCAACCATTTGCCATCCTTCTTCTGCCAGATCTGGAAGTTCTCGATTTCGGTCGGAATCACTTCGGTACCCTTGAGTGCCTGGGCCGAGAAATGATTGCGCACCAACGCTACGTCGCCGGAAACGTTGATGGTCTGGTTTTGCATTTCAAGGGTTTTGAAGGCGCTTCTGCCGGTTTCGATGTCGGCGATGAAGTCGTTCTTGTCCTGAACCTTGCCGCTGGAATGCCCGTAGGTCAGGTTCTCGGCGGTCAGCGTTTTAAGTTCGGAAATGTTCTTGTGCAGCATGGCTTGCGTCAGATGGTCGACGGCGCTGGCGACCTCCTTCTCGCCCGGTGCCGGGGCGGCGGCGACATAGCCACTGAAGAGGCATAGAAAACCGACCAGCAGTTTGACGTTCTTCATAGGTGTTTCCTTGTTGTTATGGGAAAGGGTGACTCGTCGGTCATCGTACAACCTCTAAAGCGTTTAGAGAATACCCGGCACGACCCTTGTTCAAGGTCGTGCACGGGCAGCGGGTTTCAGGCCAGCATCGACAGCAAACCACCCTGACGGTCCAGCTTGGCCAGGTCATCGAAGCCACCGACATGGGTGTCGCCGATGAAAATCTGCGGCACGCTGCGACGACCGCTGCGGCTAAGCATCTCCGCGAATTTGCCGGGGCTGGACTGGACGTTTATTTCCTGCGCAGTGATGCCTTTACTGGCCAACAGCGCCTTGGCGTTGCGGCAATAGGGGCAGGTGTCGGTGGTGTAGATCGTCACGCTGTTCATTGTCGATACTCCTGAATTTATTGCCCGTGTTCACGCATCGATGGCGGGAAAGTCGATCTCGGTGAGGGCGAGGTTGTTGAGGTAGTTGGTCAGGGTTTGTGCCGCGATATGGCCCACCACTTCAATGATCTTGGCGTCGGTGATGCCGGCCGCGCGTGCGGCGTCGAGTTGTTCAACGCTGAGATGGCCACGGCTTTCGGTGATTTGTTGGGCGAGGGTGGCGAAGGCATTCAGTTGGCCGTGACGGGCGCTGAGGATGTCTTGCGCGGAGAGCCCGGCTTTACCGGCGAACAACGTGTGCGCCGCCAGGCAGTAATCGCAGCCGTTGACTTGCGAGGTGGCCAAAAAGATCGCTTCTTTTTCCGTCGCGCTCAGGGACGTTTTGCCCAGTGTCGCGCTTTGTTGCAGGTAGGCCGCGAGTACTGCAGGGGCGTGCGCGAGGGTTTTGAAGACATTCGGCAAAAAGCCGATTTTTTTCTGTACGCCTTCCAGCAGTGGGCGGGTAGTGTCAGTAGCGTGTTCGAGACTCAGGGCAGTGATGCGGCTCATGGGTATTGCTCCGTCGATTCAAGCGCGGTGTGCGCTGGGTACGGGGTCTATGCTATGGGGCGGCGCTGGCCTTTAGGGTGCAAATCGTCGAGGATATGCGACAGATCGTCCAGATATTCGCCCGGGAGCCGTGCCATGGATCGCTTGTCCACGTTACTCACCCACTTTGGCGTCAGTGCCGGGAGCTTCTACAGCGGGCATTTTTGCGGCTCCGTGGTGTTTGATGGCGACCAGTCAACCGGGCATCTGCACCTATTGCAGGCCGGCGAAGTGACGCTGAAACTGGCCGAGGAGCCCGACCAGGTGCTCACCGAGCCGACGCTGATTTTTTTCCCGCGACCTTATCGCCACCGTTTATTCGCCAGCGAAGCCTCGGGCGCCCAACTGGTGTGCGCAACACTGGATTTCGACGGCGGTGCCGGCAATGCCTTGGCCGCCGCGCTGCCGGATTTCCTGCTGCTCAAGCTCGACAGCCTTCCGACGATGGCCGGTACTCTGGATTGGCTGTTCAGCGAAGCCTTCGGCGGCATCTGTGGCCGTGAAGCGATGATGGATCGACTGTTCGAATTGCTGGTGATCCAGCTGCTGCGGCATATCCTCAGCGACCGCGCTCAGAGCCCCGGCATGATGGCCGGCCTCGCCGATTTGCGTCTGGCACGGGCCATGAGCCTGATGCACGACGCACCTGAAAAATCCTGGACCGTGGCCGAACTGTCGGCGGCGGCGAACATGTCCCGCGCCAGCTTTGCCGAGCATTTTCGTCAAGTGGTGGGGCAGACCCCGGTCGACTATCTGGTGAGCTGGCGCATCAGCCTGGCGCAGAAGCGGTTGCGCGAAGGCAAGTCGATTGCGCTGATCGCCGATGAAGTCGGCTACGAAAGCCCCTCGGCACTGGCCCGGGCGTTTCGCCGCAAAACCGGGGTCAGCCCGCGAGAATGGACACAGGCCGGCAAACGTCCGCGGTGACGTTTGCAAGCTGGCCCTCACCCCTGAGATGAGAGGGCTTTTGTGGCGATGGGGCTTGCCCCCGTTCGGTTGCGCAGCGACCGCAAAATCACACCGGTTCTAATGGGTGGTAGCCCTAACCATTTCAGGACCGCTGCGCGCTCCAACGGGGGCAAGCCCCCTCGCCACAAAAAACCTCCTTCCACAAAAGCCCCCTCGCCACAGGGTTTCAGGATCGTGAGATAGACTAACCAGCGGACATCCAACGAAGGGAGTGACCACCGTGGCGCGATTCACATGGACTCGCTGATCACCGCCGCCGCCCGCGCACTGGCGGCGGGTGATCCCCTCGGGGCGTTGAACCGGGTGGCCCTACGCGAAGATGCGCCGGCGCTGGCATTGCGCGGTATCGCCATGGCCCAGCTCGGCGATCTGGAGCGGGCCAAGGCATTGGTCAAACGGGCGGCGCGCGCATTTGGTCCAAAAGAGCCGATGGCCCGAGCCCGCTGCGTGGTGGCCGAGGCCGAAATTGCCCTGGCTTCTCGCGATTTGAGCTGGCCGGAAAAAGCCCTCGACGCCGCGCGGGCAACGCTTCAGGCCCATGGCGATTGGGTGAACGCGGCTCACGCGCGGTATCTGGAGATCCGGCGTTTATTGCTGATCGGTCATCTCGATCAGGTCGAGGATCGGCTCGCCCAGCTGGACCCTGCGCCCTTGCCGCCGGCCTTGCGCGCCGCCCATGAATTGGTGGTGGCCGGCATCGCCATGCGCCGGCTGGAGATCAAAAAGGCGCGGTCTGCGCTGGAAAGGGCCGGGCGCTTCGCCGGCGAGGCGGGGATCCCGGCGTTGAGCGCGGAAGTCGAGAACGTCGCTCACGTCCTGAACGCCCCTGCCGCCCGGTTAATCAGCCGCGGCGAGGCGCGACCGCTGATGCTGGATGAAGTTGAAACGCTGCTCACCTCAACGTCGCTGGTAGTCGACGCCTGTCGATACTCGGTGCGCGGCGCTGGTATGTCGGTGTCGCTGGCCAGGCGCCCGGTGTTGTTTACCCTCGCGCGAGCATTGGCCGAAGCCTGGCCTGCCGATGTCACCCGCGAAACACTCATCGCCTGTGCTTTCCGCTTGAAACTCAGTGACGAATCCCACCGTGCGCGGTTGCGCGTTGAAGTCGGACGGCTGCGTGCGGCGCTTCGACCGCTGGCCGGGATCACCGCGACAAAACGCGGTTTTGCACTGATGTCGCCGGACGTCGTGGTGCTGGCACGGCCGGTCGAGGAGCAGCACGCGGCGCTGCTGGCGTTTCTGGCGGATGGCGAGTCGTGGTCGAGTTCTGCGCTGGCGTTGGCGCTGGGTACGAGTCAGCGCAGCGTGCAACGGGCGCTTGATTCGCTGGCGGTCGCCGGCAAAGTCCAGGCGTTTGGTCGTGGCCGCGCTCGTCGCTGGATGACGCCACCGATGCCGGGATTCGCGACGACTTTGTTACTCACGGCTTTGTTGCCGGGTGATTAGGCTCCACTCCACACACCCAGTGAAGAGGATGCAACCATGAAACGTTCAACCGCTGAAATCATCCGTGAATACGGCCCGTTTCCCGGCGTCGACAGCGTGCACGGCGTCTCGTTTGACGGCCAGCATGTCTGGTTCGCTTCCGGCGAAAAGCTCAACGCCCTCGACCCGGACAGTGGCAAGCCGCTGCGTTCGCTGGATATCACCGCAGACGCCGGAACCGCCTTCGACGGCGAGCATTTGTTCCAGATTGCCGGGGAACACATCAACAAGATCGATCCCGAAAGCGGCCGCGTGCTCGCCACGATTCCGGCGCCCGGCGGTGGCAGCGATTCGGGGCTGACGTGGGCGGAAGGCACGCTGTGGGTTGGTCAGTATCGGGCGCGCAAGATCCATCAGATCGACCCCGATACCGGGGCCATTCTGCGCACCATCGAGTCCAACCGTTTTGTCACCGGCGTGACCTGGGTGGACGGCGATCTCTGGCACGGCACTTGGGAGGAAGATCAGAGCGAATTGCGGCGGATTGACCCGACCACCGGTAAAGTCCTGGAGGCCGTCGAAATGCCGCCAGGGGTGGGGGTGTCAGGCCTTGAGTCGGATGGTGGCGAGCGGTTTTTCTGTGGCGGGGGCAACAGCGGCAAAGTACGGGCCGTGCGCCGGCCCGTGACTTCCTAGAACGTAAACTGACGCGACGAGTGGGGCGCGCTCCGGGCCAGTTCGATCTCCAGCAAGTGCTCAACCAGCACGTCATTGAGAAAACGGAACTGATCGTTGAGGCCGACCACTTCGTTGTTGAAGTGGTTGGCTGCTGCTGGCATCAGTAACGCTTCGAAACTTTCGTCAAACACCAGTGATAGCTCTTTGCGCGACACGAATTCCTGCGCGTAGTAGTTGGTGCCGAACACCGGGAAGCTCACGCAAAGGCTGACGGAGTGAATCATGATGGTTGCTCCTCGGTCTGACCGATGTCCAGGAAGAAACGGGAAAACAGGGTCAGCGTAACGGCCGTCAGGGCCAGGCAGGTCAGGAGATGGATCAACATGATGTGGCCCTCCGATGTGGGCGTTGCGTTGTGATGGGGTGATGGTGCTCCAGGCGGTTTTATTGCGGAAGGCATTCGTCGCGATGGTGTATATCAACATTAGTGATGGTGTTCTTTCGGGCCCCTTCGCGAGCAAGCCCGCTCCCACATTTGATCGAGTTGTGTCAGGGGAATGCGGTCAAATGTGGGAGCGGGCTTGCTCGCGAAGGCGGCCTAAAGTGCACCACGAACCACAAGCGAACAATTGCCGAGTCCTATACTCAAACCTATAGGCCTGTGAGTTCCGGGCATTCTGCCCAAGGGCGACTGTAGGAAACCGCGATCTTGAACCTGCGTTCGCTGATCGTCGCCGTGTTGGTGGTGTTGGCGGGTTGCGCCATGCCTGTGCGCGCGCCGGTGGTGGAGGTGGTCGTGGTGGTACCCGACAGCACGTGGCATCAGGTGGATCGCGAAATCGTCGAAGCCTCGCAATCGGCCACCGAACAGACCCGAATCTACTCGCGCGGGGCCATGGATTACTGGCGCACGCGGGTCTACCAACTGACCGAAGAAAACTTCATCCCCTGGTTCAGCAGTTACTGGACCCAGGAATGGCTGTCGATGAAGGTCAGCTGGTACACCATCAGCGCCAAGGGCGAGCAGGATGCCTCGGCCAAGCGCCTGGCGGAGTATTTGCTCGAGCAATACCAGCAGCGGGTGTTGGCGCCGGTCGCAGTCGAGATTGATCCCGATGCGATTCTCGGCCAGGCCACGGCGTTCTACGTGGACATTCTTCAGGAAGAGCTGCACAAAACTTCCAAACGTCACGGCATACCGATGGCCCAGCTCAACGGGCGCATCCAGAAAATCCCCGCCATCGCCCTCGGGCCGCCACCGGCGCGTAATGCCTCGCTCTATCAGGTCGTCCATACGGACCCCTTGAACTCGCTGCCGGCCTACGCGGCGCTGATCGACAAGATCCACAAGGCCGGCGGTGACAAAGGCGTCGGTTCGACCGACACCGCCATGGCGCCTGTGGCCAAGCGTGCCAGTCAGCGCATGGAAGCCGAAATGGCCCCGCGCGGGGCTGCCAGCGCGGTCGCCGCAGCGGCGGGGAAACTGGCCGGAGGCTTGATCACCGTCGGCGTGGCCGGGATTCGTGCACTGATTCAAGCCGCCGACCGGCCCGACAGCGAGGCGCTGATTCGCAGCAGCCTGGGCAACACGTTCGACAAGGCCTGGCTGAAGCTGGTGCAGAATCCGACGACCGGCGTGATGGCGGGGACGTTGTACATGGCGGGTCAAATCGAGGGCAACCTGGCGGCGAGCGCCGCGCCACCGTCGGTCGGTTCGCCAGGCGGTGACGTCGATTGGAGCCCGACGCAATCGACTAACCAGCAGATCGACCCTCAACCCCCCTCAGGAGAATGACCATGTCTTACGTCGATGGCTGTGTGATTGCCGTACCGACCGCCAAGCGCGAGCAGTTCAAGAAGCACGCCGAAATCACCAGCACGATTTTCAAGGAGAACGGCGCCCTGAGCATTGTTGAATGCTGGGGCGACGACGTGCCGGACGGCAAAGTGACCTCTTTTCCGATGGCGGTGAAACTCAAGGAAGATGAAACCGTGGTGTTTTCCTGGATCATCTGGCCAGACAAGGCGACCCGCAACGCCGGCATGCAGAAAATGATGGCCGACCCGCGCATGCAACCGGACGTCAATGCAATGCCGTTCGATGGTCAGCGCATGATCTTCGGCGGCTTCAACATCCTCTATCAGTCCTGACACGACCTCCCGGATCACTCTGCGCTCGGGGTGATCCGGCAACTCTTGCGATTATGGATCTCGTTGTCCGTCGGCCGCTCCCTGACGAACTCGAAACGTGGCTCACCTTCGCTATAGTGAACCAGCCAGCCCCATTCCAGCTCGGACTCATCCTGCCCCGGTTGCGGTGGCATTGCCCACCATGGCTCTTTGCTGATGATCTGCCGCATGGCCCCCTCCCGTTGTTTTCGGTTGGTTCAACTATAACGTGCATGTCAGGAGGTGCCAGGCATGAGCGACGAATCCCATGAACCGCTCAAACGGCTGTTTTTTGCCCTGAACTGCCCGCCCGAGCAACGCAAGGCGATTGCCCAGTGGCGCAGCGCGCTTGAACTGCGCAGCGGGCGGCCGGTGCCAGCGGATAACTTTCACCTGACGTTGTTGTTTCTGGGCGCGGTCGGCGTGGCGCAGATCGGCGAGATCTGCACGGTTGCCGCCAAGGTTCACGTGCCGGGCGTGGCGTTGAGGGTGGTGCTTGATCGGCTGGAGGTCTGGCGCAGGGCCGGAGTGTTGGTGCTCGCGCCGGAGCAGGCGCCGCCGGAGTTGTTGCGGCTGGTGTATGCATTGGAGCAGGCGATGTTGCCGTTTGGGCTGGAGGAGACGGCGAAGGAGTTTCGGCCGCATTTGACCTTGATGCGTGACTATCGGCTGCCGGTGCCTGAGTCCGCGACGCCGCCGGAATTTTTCCTGCGGGCGGATCACTTTGTGTTGTTTGAATCGCATAAGGGGCGTTATCGGGCGTTGGCCGAATGGCCGCTGGTGCCCGTCTAAAAAAAGGCGCCCGAGGAGGGCGCCCAAATTCACCTTAACCGAGGAAGCCAGGTGAGGCCGTTCTGCTGCAGGGAGCGGGCAGCGGTGGTAAGGCGCTGCGGGAACGGAAACAGTTGAATTTTGTGTTGCCAGTGATGGCCTCATCGCGAGCAGGCTCGCTCCCACAAGGGGTGATGTGTCGGGCACAAAATGTGTGTCCACCACAGATCAAATGTGGGAGTGAGCCTGCTCGCGATGGTGGTCTCGGATTCAGCGATTACTTCCCGAGCTTGACCCGCGTCCAGCCCCGGGTCATCACCCGCTGAATCCCGATCGGCATATCCGGAATCGCATACAACGTCGCCATCACATCCTGCGGCGGATACGATCCCGGATCATCGCGAATCGCTTCATCCACCAACGGCGTCGCCGCCGCGTTGGCGTTGCTGTAGCCGATGTTGTTGGTGATCTCGGCAATGATGTCCGGGCGCATCAGGAAGTTCATGAACAGGTAGGCGTTCTCGACGTTCGCCGCGTCCCGAGGAATGGCGACCATGTCATAGAAACTGCCGGCGCCTTCTTTCGGGATGCTGTAGTCGATCTTCACCGCGTTGCCCGATTCCTGGGCGCGGGCCTTGGCTTGCAAGACGTCACCCGAGTAACCGACTGCCACGCAGATGTTGCCGTTGGCCAGGTCGGAGATGTACTTCGACGAATGGAAGTACGCCACCGAAGGGCGAATCTTCATGAACAGCGCTTCCGCTTCGGCGATCTGGCCTTTGTCCTGCGAGTTCACCGGGTAGCCCAGGTAGTGCAGGGCAGCCGGGAGCATTTCCGTTGGCGAATCGAGGAAACTGATACCGCAGGCTTTGAGTTTTTCCGCATTTTCCGGTTTGAACAGCAAGTCCCAGGAGTTGGTCGGTGCATGGGCGCCGAGCACTTCCTTGACCTTGGCCGGATTGAAACCGATGCCGATCGAGCCCCACATGTACGGGAAGGCGTGAGCATTATCCGGGTCGCTGGCGGACGCGTTTTTCAGCAGGACCGGGTTGAGGTTTTTCCAGTTCGGCAGCTTCGATTTGTCCAGCGTCTGGTAGACGCCGGCCTTGATCTGCTTGGCCAGGAAACTGTTGGATGGCACGACGATATCGTAGCCGGATTTGCCTGCGAGCAAGCGTGCCTCAAGGGTTTCATTGCTGTCGAACACATCGTAGGTCACGCGGATGCCGGTCTCGTCTTCGAACTTCTTGACGGTGTCCGGGGCGATGTAATCCGACCAGTTGTAGACGCGCAGTACCTTGTCATTGGCCTGGGCGCCGGTAACCATCGCGCACAATAAGGACAGTGTCAGCAGAGTCCTGCCAAACATTTTCATCGGTACAACTCCATTCTTTTATTTAGAACACAAAACCTGTGGCGAGGGAGCTTGCTCCCGCTGGGCTGCGCAGCGGCCCCAAAAATTCTGGCACCTTGCCAACTTTGTGAGTGCTGCGCACTCAAGCGGGAGCAAGCTCCCTCGCCACAGTTAACTCAACAACGGCTTTAAGCCGTTGCTCCAGCCATTTGCTTGTTCGGTTGCTTCCACGACTCGCTGGCGGTCTGGTCCATCGCTTCCTGGATCGCACGTTTACGGGTGGCTTCAGCGCGGCGGCTGAAGTACCAGACCATGAAGGTCACGATCGAAACGGCGAGCAGAATCAGGCTGGCCACGGCGTTGATCTCAGGCTTCACGCCCAGACGCACCGCCGAGAACACTTCCATCGGCAAGGTCGTCGAACCCGGTCCGGACACGAAGCTAGCCAACACCAGGTCATCCAGCGACAAGGCAAACGACATCATGCCGCCGGCTGCCAGCGAAGGCGCAATCATCGGAATGGTGATCAGGAAAAACACCTTGAATGGCTTGGCCCCGAGGTCCATGGCCGCTTCTTCGATGGACAGGTCCAGCTCACGCAAACGGGCGGAAACCACCACCGCCACATACGCCGCACAGAACGTGGTGTGGGCGATCCAGATCGTGACGATGCCACGCTCCTGCGGCCAGCCGATCAACTGCGCCATCGCCACGAACAGCAGCAACAGCGACAGACCGGTGATCACTTCCGGCATCACCAGCGGCGCCGTCACCAGGCCGCCGAACAGCGTACGACCCTTGAAGCGCGTCACGCGAGTCAGCACAAACGCCGCCAGCGTACCGAGTGCGACTGCGGCCACCGACGTGTAGCAGGCGATTTCCAGCGAGCGCACCACCGAGCCCATCAGTTGCGTGTTGTCGAGCAGGCCGGCGTACCACTTGAACGACCAGCCACCCCACACCGTCACCAGTTTCGAGGCGTTGAACGAGTAGATCACCAGGATCAGCATCGGCAGGTAGATAAACGACAGGCCGAACACCAGCATCATTTTTGAAAAACCGAAACGTTTCATCCCCGTGCCTCCATCTCTTTGGCCTGGCTGCGGTTGAACAGCAGAATCGGCACAATCAGGATCAACAGCATCACCACCGCCAGGGCAGACGCCACCGGCCAGTCGCGGTTGTTGAAGAACTCTTGCCACAGCACGCGACCGATCATCAGGGTCTCCGGGCCGCCCAGCAGTTCCGGAATCACGAACTCACCCACCACCGGAATGAACACCAGCATGCAGCCGGCGATGATGCCGTTCTTGGCCAGCGGCACGGTGATTTTCCAGAAGTTGTTGAAGTTGCTAGAACCCAAATCTGAACCCGCTTCCAGCAGGCTTTGATCGTGCTTGACCAGGTTGGCGTACAGCGGCAACACCATGAACGGCAAGTAGGCGTAAACAACCCCGATATAGACCGCGGTGTTGGTGTTGAGGATCTCGATCGGGTGATCGGTCAGCCCGGTCCACATCAAAAACGCATTGAGCAGGCCGTTGTTGCTGAGGATGCCCATCCACGCGTAAACGCGGATCAGGATCGCGGTCCAGGTCGGCATCATGATCAACAGCATCAGGACGTTTTGCGTTTCCTTGTTGGCCTTGGTAATGGCGTAGGCCATCGGAAAACCGATTACCAGGCACATCAGCGTGCTGAAAAACGCGACCTTCAACGAGCCGAGGTAGGCCGAGAGGTACAGCTCATCGTCGGTCAGCAACAGGTAGTTGCCAACGTTGAGGAACAGCTGAAACTTCTGTTCGGCGTAGGTGTAGATCTCCGAGTAAGGAGGAATGGCCAGTGCCGCTTCCGAGAAGCTGATCTTCATCACCAGGAAGAACGGCAACAGGAAAAACAGGCACAGCCACAGGAAGGGAACCCCGATGACGAGCTTTCGACCACTCGGCATCAGCCGCATGAACTGCTGATTGAGTGTTTTCATGAGCGCAGTACCACGCCGCTGTCGTCTTCCCACCACACGTAGACGGTGTCGTCCCAGGTCGGACGCGCGCCGCGGCGTTCGGCGTTGGCCATGAACGACTGCACGACTTTGCCGCTTGGCAGTTCGACGTAGAACACCGAGTGACCGCCGAGGTAGGCGATGTCATGCACTTTGCCTTTGGACCAGTTGTAGCGGTTCTCCGGCTTGACCGTGCTGACCAGCATTTTTTCCGGGCGGATCGCGTAGGTGATCGACTTGTCCTGCACCGAGGTGCTGACGCCGTGACCAACGTAGATCTTCTGTTCCAGGTCCGGGCTGTGGATGATCGCGTGACCTTCAAGGTCTTCCACCACGGTGCCGTCGAAGGCGTTCACGTTGCCGATGAACTCGCAGACCATGCGGCTGACCGGTGCTTCATAGATGTCGACCGGGCTGCCGATTTGCGCGATCCAGCCCAGGTGCATGATCGCGATGCGCTGGGCCATGGTCATGGCCTCTTCCTGGTCGTGGGTCACCATCACGCACGTCACGCCGACGCGCTCGATGATTTCAACCAGCTCCAGTTGCATCTGCGAACGCAGCTTTTTATCCAGTGCGCCCATCGGTTCGTCGAGCAGCAACAGCTTCGGACGCTTGGCCAGGGAGCGGGCGAGGGCCACACGCTGACGCTGGCCGCCCGACAGTTGATGCGGCTTGCGCTTGGCGTATTGGGTCATGTGCACCAGGCGCAGCATTTCTTCGACGCGGGCGTCGATTTCAATGGCGGGCAAACGGTCCTGCTTGAGGCCGAAGGCGATGTTCTGCGCCACCGTCATGTGCGGGAACAAGGCGTACGACTGGAACATCATGTTGATCGGCCGCTCGTACGGCGGCATGTCGGTGATGTCCACGCCGTCGAGGAAAATCCTCCCATCGGTCGGGCGCTCGAAGCCTGCGAGCATTCGCAGCAGGGTCGATTTACCGGAGCCGGAGCCGCCGAGCAGGGCGAAGATTTCGCCTTGATGAATCTCGAGCGAGACATCGTCTACTGCGCAGGTTTCGTCGAACTTCTTGGTGACGCGGTCGACCTTCAACAACACCTTTTTCGATGTCTGGTGACCTTCAAGAGCCTTCCTGTAAGTGCTGGAGGCGTTTGCCATGTGAAACTCCCAACAGGTTTCAGTCGTCGGGCCAACGCGGCCTGACTTAATAGTTGATTGCAAGCCTGGGGGCGGACGATGTCAGTCAGATCAGCGAAGATCCCCTGTGGGAGCGGGCTTGCTCGCGAAAGCGGTGTGTCAGGTAACAATGATGTCGACTGATACCCTGCATTCGCGAGCAAGCCCGCTCCCACATGGACTGCACCTGGCTCACTGACATCGTCCATACCCATCGGGCTTATTCGGCGCCGCCGTCCTGGCTGCCTGGTAGTACTTGTTGTTATCGCAGTGTTGCTGTCGCGAGGGGCGGGCGCGCAAAGGCACGCCCGTCTGACTCGCGGGGGCAGTAATCGGTTGTTTGTTTATTCAGTCAGCGGCTTTTACGCAGCGCGGCCCGTCGCCGGCACGCATCGCCGAACGCCTGGAAAATACTCAAATAAGGAGGATTGCTGAGCACCTGCCATTCCGGGTGCCATTGCACGCCGACGGCAAACGTCGGGCTGTGCTCCACCGAGATCGCCTCGATCAAACCGTCCGGCGCAATCGCTTCGGCACGCAGGCCGGGGGCGAGTCTGTCGATGCCCTGACTGTGAATCGAATTGACCATGAACTCCGTCGGCAACTCCAGGGCTTCAAATACGCCGCCCGGTTGCACAGTCACCGCATGGGCCGGTGCGTATTGCACCGCCAGCTCAGGACTGTCCGCCTCGCGGTGATCGAGCATGCCCGGCAGTTCGTGGACCTTCTGGTGCAGGCTGCCACCAAACGCCACGTTCATTTCCTGGAAGCCCCGGCAGATGCCGAGCACCGGCACGCCGGCCGCAATGGCCGCACGTAATAAAGGAAGGGTCGTGGCATCCCGCGCCGGATCGTGATCCGTGCCGTGAGCGCTGGTCGGGCCTTGATAGTGGAAAGGTTCCACATTCGAAGGAGAGCCGGTCAGCAGCAGACCGTCGAGATGCGCGAGCACATCCTCGATTTCAGTCAATTCGCCCAGGGAAGGTATGACCACAGGCAGCCCCAACGCCGCGACGCTGACAGCACGCAAGTACTTGTCGCCGCTGATGTGGTAGGGGTGCAGGCCAATCTGTTTGACGCATGCAGTAACGCCGATCAATGGCTTGAATGCCATTTTTATCACCTCGAAGTTTCACACTTGAACGAGCTTTTCCGGAGCTTAGCCTTGTTGATTTTAATTAACAACTCTCATGTAAAAAATTCTAAACGCCACACGTCCGATCTTCAGCATTTACGTGGTGTGCAGGACTGATCTGGCACTCTCGTGCCCATAAAAGGCCCCAAAATAAAGGTTGAAGGGCTAAGTGTTCGCTATTGACTTCACTTTGCCGTTCGGGTTGACTGGGCTCGTGAAAGGGTAGTGAACATAATAATTAACAGCTAAAAAATAGGTGCATCATGTCGGTCCCTCTGCGTGCCGTTCAACTCAACGAAGCAAACGCATTCCTTAAGAAATATCCTGAGGTTTTGTACGTCGACCTTCTGATTGCGGATATGAACGGCGTGGTGCGCGGCAAGCGCATCGAGCGCACCAGTCTTCATAAGGTCTACGAAAAAGGCATTAACCTGCCGGCGTCCCTGTTTGCTCTGGACATCAACGGTTCCACGGTGGAAAGCACCGGCCTGGGTCTGGACATCGGCGACTCTGACCGAATCTGCTTCCCCATCCCCGGTACCCTGAGCATTGAGCCGTGGCAGAAGCGCCCGACCGCTCAGTTGCTGATGACCATGCACGAACTCGAAGGCCAGCCGTTCTTTGCCGACCCGCGAGAAGTGTTGGCCAATATCGTGCGCAAGTTCGATGACCTGGGCCTGACCATCTGCGCAGCCTTCGAACTCGAGTTTTATCTGATCGACCAGGACAACGTGAACGGTCGTCCGCAATCGCCACGTTCGCCGGTATCGGGCAAACGTCCGGTGTCGACTCAGGTGTATCTGATCGACGACCTCGACGAATACGTCGACTGCCTGCAAGACATCCTCGAAGGCGCGAAAGAGCAGGGCATCCCTGCCGACGCCATCGTCAAGGAAAGCGCCCCGGCGCAGTTCGAAGTCAACCTGCATCACGTCAACGACCCGATCAAGGCCTGCGACTACGCGGTGTTGCTCAAGCGTCTGGTGAAGAACATCGCCTACGACCACGAGATGGACACCACGTTTATGGCCAAGCCGTATCCGGGTCAGGCGGGCAACGGTTTGCACGTGCACATTTCGATTCTCGACAAAGAAGGCAACAACATCTTTGCCAGCGAGGATCCCGAGCAGAACGCCGCGCTGCGACACGCGATCGGCGGTGTGCTCGAGACCCTGCCGGCGCAGATGGCGTTCCTCTGCCCGAACGTCAACTCGTACCGTCGTTTCGGCGCGCAGTTCTACGTGCCGAACTCCCCGAGCTGGGGCATCGACAACCGTACCGTGGCGGTGCGTGTGCCAACCGGTTCGCCGGACTCGGTGCGCATCGAACACCGGGTGGCGGGTGCCGACGCCAACCCGTATCTGTTGATGGCTTCGGTGCTGGCCGGTATTCACCACGGCCTGACCAACCAGATCGAACCGGGCGCTCCGGTGGAAGGCAACAGCTACGAGCAGAACGAGCAGAGCCTGCCGAACAACCTGCGCGATGCACTGCGCGAGCTGGACGACAGCGAAGTCATGGCCCGTTACATCGACCCGCTGTACATCGACGTGTTCGTGGCGTGCAAGGAAAGCGAGCTGGCCGAGTTCGAGAACTCCATCTCCGACCTTGAGTACAACTGGTACCTGCACACCGTTTGATGGACCTGTGGGTGTACGCACTCTCCGCGTACACCACCCATCAAATGTGGGAGCGGGCTTGCTCGCGAAGACGGCAGCACAGTCAACATTTATGTCGCCTGACACACCGCTTTCGCGAGCAAGCCCGCTCCCACAGGGGATTGCATTTCAAGTTTTAACTGACGATCATTTATTCCTCTGCGTCGAGTCACAACCATGACAAACACTCGCAGCGACTGGGAACAACGCTTCCAGTCCCTCACCATCGAAGCCCGTGCCTTCATCGACGGCCAATACTGCCCGGCACTCAGCGGCGACACCTTTGAGTGCATGAGCCCGGTCGACGGCCGTTTCCTGGCCAACGTCGCCAGCACCGACGAAGCCGACGCCAATGCGGCCGTCGCCGTCGCGCGCCGCACGTTTGAATCCGGCGTCTGGGCCAACCTCGCCCCGGCCGAGCGCAAGCGCATTCTGATCCGCTTCGCCGATCTGATCCTGGCCAATCATGAAGAACTGGCCCTGCTCGAAACCCTCGACATGGGCAAGCCGATCAACGACTCGATGAACATCGACATTCCTGCGACCGCCAACGCGATCCGCTGGAGCGCCGAAGCCATCGACAAGATCTACGACGAAGTCGCCGCCACCCCGCACGACCAGCTCGGCCTCATCACCCGCGAACCTGCGGGCGTGGTCGCTGCCATCGTGCCGTGGAACTTCCCGTTGATCATGGCCAGCTGGAAGTTCGCTCCGGCACTGGCTGCCGGTAACTCGTTCATCCTCAAGCCGTCGGAAAAGTCGCCGCTCACCGCCATTCGCATTGCGCAGTTGGCACTGGACGCCGGCATCCCGAAAGGCGTGTTCAACGTTCTGCCGGGCTACGGCCACACCGTCGGCAAGGCGCTGGCGTTGCACATGGACGTCGACGTGCTGGCCTTCACCGGCTCCACCGCGATAGCCAAGCAACTGATGATCTACGCCGGGCAAAGCAACATGAAACGCGTCTGGCTCGAAGCCGGCGGCAAGAGCCCGAACGTGGTGTTCGCCGACGCGCCGGACCTGCGCGCCGCAGCACAAGCGGCGGCCGGTGCGATTGCCTTCAACCAGGGCGAAGTCTGCACCGCCGGTTCGCGTCTGCTGGTGGAGCGTTCGATTCGCGAGCAATTCATTCCGCTGCTGGTGGAAGCGCTGCAAGCGTGGAAACCGGGCCACGCCCTGGACCCGGAAACCACCGTCGGCGCGGTCGTCGACCAGCGTCAACTGGACAACGTGTTGCGCTACATCCAGGTCGGCAAAGACCAGGGCGCGCAACTCATCGCCGGCGGCAGCCGCACCCTCGAAAGCACCGGCGGCCTGTACGTGGAACCGGCGATTTTCGACGGCGTGACCAACGCCATGACCATCGCCCGCGAAGAAATCTTTGGCCCGGTGCTGTCGCTGATCACCTTCGACACTGCTGAAGAAGCCCTGGCCATCGCCAACGACAGCATTTTCGGCCTGGCCGCCGGTGTCTGGACCAGCAACCTGAGCAAGGCCCACACCTTCGCTCGCGGCTTGCGCGCCGGCAGTGTCTGGGTCAACCAGTACGACGGCGGCGACATGACCGCGCCGTTCGGTGGCTACAAGCAGTCGGGTAACGGTCGTGACAAATCGCTGCACGCGTTCGACAAATACACCGAGCTCAAAGCGACCTGGATCAAGCTCTAATACCTATAAAAAAGCGACGGTCGCCGGCACGCTGCCGGTGGCCATCGGAGAACGCTATGAAACAAGATTCTGTGAAACAAACCCACGTAAACAGCTACTACGCCGCCACACGCAACTTCACCGGTGATTTCCCGGTGCTGGAACAAGCGGTGGACTGCGACGTCTGCATCATCGGCGCCGGCTACACCGGTTTGTCCTCGGCCCTGTTCCTCGCGGAAGCGGGCTACAGCGTGACCGTCCTCGAAGCCGCCAAAGTCGGGTTCGGCGCCAGCGGTCGTAACGGCGGCCAACTGGTCAACTCCTACAGCCGCGACGTCGATGTCATCGAAGAACGCTACGGCGACAAAACCGCCGAAGTTCTCGGCAGCATGATCTTCGAAGGCGCCGACATCATTCGTCAGCGCATACAACACTACGACATCCAGTGCGACTACAAGCCCGGTGGCATCTTTGCCGCGATGAACAAGAAGCAACTCAAAGGCCTGGCCGAGCAGAAGAAGAGCTGGGAGCGCTACGGCAACAAGAACCTGAAAATGCTCGACACGGCTGACATCAAGCGTGAAGTCGGTTCCGATGCCTACGTCGGCGGCCTGCTCGACCTGCAGGGCGGCCACATCCACCCGCTGAACCTGGCCCTCGGCGAAGCCTCGGCCATCATCGGCCTGGGCGGCAAAATCTACGAACAATCGGCCGCAGTGGAAATCACCTACGGCGAACCGATCACCGTGCGCACCGCCAAAGGCCTGGTCCGCGCCAAGTACCTGCTGATCGCCGGTAACGCCTACCTGCCGCAGGGCCTCGACAATCGCGTGACCAGCAAAAGCATGCCGTGCGGCTCGCAAATCGTCGTCACCGAACCGTTGTCGGAAAAGGTTGCGCGCAGCCTGATCAAAAACAACTACTGCGTCGAAGACTGCAACTACCTGCTCGACTACTACCGCCTCACCGCCGACAACCGCCTGCTGTACGGCGGCGGCGTGGTCTACGGCGCGCGTGAACCGGACGACATCGAACAACTGATCAAGCCGAAAATTCTCAAGACCTTCCCGCAACTGAAGGATGTGAAGATCGACTACCGCTGGACCGGCAACTTCCTGCTGACCATGTCGCGCATGCCGCAATTCGGCCGCATCGAGAAAAACGCCTACTACATGCAAGGCTACAGCGGCCACGGCGTCACCTGCTCGCACCTGGCCGGCAAACTCATCTCGGAAATGATCCGCGGCGACGCCGAACGCTTCGACGCCTTCGCTTCGCTCCCGCACATGCCAATGATCGGCGGCCGCACCTTCCAGGCCCCACTCACCGCCATGGGCGCCGCGTACTACGCACTGCGCGACCGGTTCGGGATCTGACTCACACCACCGATCAAACTGTGGGAGCGAGCCTGCTTGCGATGAGGCCATATCAGCCACCATCGATGTAGCTGACACACCGCCATCGCGAGCAAGCTCGCTCCCACAGGAGATCACCGGTGCCCATAACACCCCAAACCAAATGTGGGAGCGAGCCTGCTCGCGAAGAGGCCAAATCAGCCACCATCAATCCCTCCTGACACCCCCAAAACCCACACAGCAGAACCGGCCGACATGAGCACCCTCAGCTTTTTCACTAACCAGTTATCGAACCTGCTGAGCAACACCCCCAAACGTGATTTAATACCCGCCTTTCAAATTTCCGGGACAGGGAAGCGGTACTCTCGCGGCCAAAAGTCGCCCGCCATCCACCCCCATAACCCTTAAGTATTCTTCGCATAAGGCTGTCATGGACACGGGCTCACGACTCAAATTAGTACGCGAAAGCTACAAACTCTCCCAGCGCGAGCTGGCCCGGCGTAGCGGCGTCACCAATGCCACCATCTCCCTGATCGAACAGAATCGCGTCAGTCCCTCCGTCAGCTCCCTGAAAAAACTGCTCGAAGGCATTCCCATGTCTTTGGCGGACTTCTTTACCTTCGACCAACCACCGCGCGAGCACCAATACGTATTCCGCGCCAATGAACAGCCGGATCTTGGGCGTCATGGGCTGCGGTTGCTGCTGATTGGCGCTTCGGTGCCGAGCCGGCAGATGCGGCTGTTGCGCGAGCAATACGCGCCTGGGGCGAGTTCGGGGGAAGAGCCGATAGTGCATTCGGAAGGGGAGGAGTGTGGGCTGGTTACGCGGGGGACGGTTGAGTTGACGGTTGATGGGCAGATTAGTGTGCTGAATGCGGGTGACGGCTACTACTTCCCGACAACCCTGCCGCACAAGTTTCGCAATATTGGCCAGGATGAAGCGGAAATCATCAGCGCCAATACCCCTGCGAACTTCTGATTCAAAATAGACGCCATCCTGTGGCAGTTGCCGAAGGCCGCGTCTGCGGTCGACACCACTGCCAATGAAAACCGCGGTACAGGGTTTTTCAAAGTAAATGGGCTTCATTTCATAACTGCACCACGCATCCGGCCGCTCGAACGGCTGCCAAGGGTCGACTACTGCCTGTCATGACGGGCAGGAATCGGCAGCCAAATGCAGTCATTCAGCGTCTACCAAGGAGGAGGGATTCAGGTCGGCCTGGAGGGATAAACCCCGATGCCCGCACCCTAATGACATGAGTCTATTCTCTAGAGTGTTTTCGAATATTTGATTCAGGGGGAAGTGCATGCAAACGCCATACGTTTTACATACTTTCGGTGACGAGGTGATGCGGAAGCTTACTAGCCGAATGGGATGGTTGACGGCGGGTGTGGCTTCCTCCATTGCATGGCCTTCATTAGACGTCTGCGTGCAATACGCCGGTGACGAGTACTTTCTTCGCGGAAGCTCACAGGGTGAAAGACCCTCCCCGCCAGGGATCACGGTTGCATGCGATGACAACAACCCTGATGAAGCGATAACGAAAGTTTATCGTTTTACATCAATCCTGAGTTGGTTCCTAGGAGGGTATGTTGAAGTATCTGGATACATTTGGGGTACTCATGCAAATTTGTATGGCAATCCAAGAACAGTTTTTTCTTCGTTGGGTATAGCAGGAACGAGATCGTTCAATTGCAATCACATGCCGATCATCGATCAAGAAAATATACGCAAGGCACTAGCATTTTGGCGTGAAGGTAAGAGACTCGACGAAGTACATGACAGTTATGCTTTCCTCAGCTTCTACAAGGTAATTGAGTCCCAGTTTTCGGAGGGAAAGAAGAAAGTCACTTGGATCAAAGAGAATATAGAAAAGCTTACAGATCGAGCGGCGAAACGAGTAGCAGAATTGCGCAGTGAGGGAGTCGATGTCAGCCGCCATCTCTACGATAGCGGACGATGTGCAGTTGCTCACGCGTCCCTGGAAGGTGAAATTGTTGACCCCGATATTCCCTCAGATAGACGGCGTCTTTCGTCAGATTTAGTGATTATGGAGGAACTAGCTCGTATATATATTCGTGATGAACTGAAAGTGCCCGACTCGCGCTCATTGTACAGATCCAGGAATCGTATTGCGCCGTGGAATCCTATGCTGCCCGAGACCACGCTAGAGACCTTGATGAGCGGCCTGACGCCAGAGAGTGTAGATGGATTGCAAGGTCAGTTGGTCTCCGTTGGGTTGTGGCCGGACGGGCCGATTCCTGGACTTGAAAACATGACGATGCACGTCGATGCTGTGCAAGACGGCGTGGTCAAAATAGTTCTTATAAATGAACGAAAAACGGTCCTGCTAATTTTCTTTCTCGACTATCGAAGTGGTCGTGTCCATACGAATCTTGAGGATGGAGGGCTACTGTATGCTGAGTATTCACCGAACGAAGAGGACGTAAGAGCTTATGCGACATTCTTCTACAAGGTGCTAGGCAATGGGGTGGCAGAACTGACATGTGGAAATATCGAGCCGATTGACTGTGAAGTCGTTATCCCAGTGAACATTATTCCTCCTGATCCTGACAAAGCAATTGACGAAGTGATTGAAAAATTCCGGCGAGAAAACGGCGGGGGAAATGTGTGAATTTAGTGGCGCAGCGATCGTCGGTCACTACTTGGCTGACAAAAGTCCAACAGCACCCCGTATCGGGTCGATTGTGGCACTTGCGACTGACTGCAATGGCGCAAAAAGTACAAAAAGGGGACGGGTTTATTATCTTAAATATAAATCTGGCCCCTTTCGATTGATCCTTACTATTTCTGCACACTAAATGACAGTAGCCATTTCCATCAAGCGTGTCATTACATCCTCGCTTACATGAAGGGGTAACGGGTAGCGCTTGTAAATTTTACGCTCTATTGGGAAGTTGCCAGGGACCATCCTTTTGTACAGTATTTTTGCTGAGGAGTTACTGAGTTGTGGGGTTTCCATCGTTTTATAAACAAGGCTTTCACGACCTTCTGAAAGTTGTGGTGGGTGCATCAGATAGGAACTGAAGTTGTTTTGAAGTTGTTCGTAATTTTCGTATAACTTGAACCATCCCACATGACGGAGTCCATCGTCGCGCTTGACCGTAATCAGTGGGAATGTATTTGCGCTAAAATATCTTGAGAAAATTTGCTCGTCCACAACTGGAATGCCATTAATGGGGAAGCCAGAATGGATTTTGTTACTGTTCAATACTACTGGAAGAATTTGATATTGGATGCTTGAGTCATAGTTCCAGCCAAAGGCATCAAAAAGTTCTTGGATGTTGCTTTCGAAGAAAATAGATTTTCTTCTCGCTTGGTCGGCAGCCCCTTTTAGAGTGTCATAAGTGCGAAAATAGGAGATGGATGAGTCTGTAGTGACAATTGACTTAGCCTCGCCAATTACGATTACGCTGCCAAGGTTTAAAATTAAATCAATCTCCTCTTCAGCACCTGATTTAAGTTTTAATCGCTTTGAAAATGCTGAAATAGAATGAGGCAGAAATTTATTAGAGCGCAAATCTTCATTTATTTCACTCAAAGAGATCTCTTCGTAATGCGTACCTTTAACTGTGAGTTTCACAGCAAGTTCAGCAAGCCAATGTTCAACAACTCGAACTAGAATAGGGGTTGATAAGGCACTGGTTAAAAAAATCAATTTGTCGCGTGAGACTTCCAGAATCGGATGGCTCCATAGATCTCTGGTATGATCGTTAAGAATGATGAAATCTAATATTAGCTTGGCTTTGGGGTGTTTAATTCCCGAGGCTTTGATGATGGCCAGTAGCAAGTCCTGCTTCCTGGCTTTGGAGCTGAATTCTGTCAGCTTTTTGTGATTGTATACACTGTCATCTGCAGGGTATTTACTTTCGAACTGTTTGGATAACAATATAAGAAGTCTAAAAACATCCAAAGCCTCCTTGATTGAGAAACCGGCAGGTAATCGGGCCTCGATGAGGCTGTTTGGGAAGCTGTCAGCGAGACTTAGTATCTCGCTTTGAATTTTCGAGTTGAAAAACCTAATATCATCGGACGCATGCTTCAATGAAGAGGCATTGAGCGTTTTTTTCTTTCCTGAGCCCACTGGTACAATGTACGAATCATGGTCATTAAGTTTAATTATCATGGGATCGTTGTGAAGCATTATAGACTGCATGGCGAGTCTATTTTTGCGCACGCTTGTTAGCTCGTAAGATACCTCCCTATCAGTGGGTAGCTGGCGGATCTCATAAACATTACTGCTTTTACCGCATAGAGCGAACTCGTAATCACCCCATAAAAGAGCTTTCCAGTACTGATCGTACATTCCGTATAATTGAGAAAGGTCGGCTTCCATTTTAACGAAGTCCAGCACGGAAATAGGATTTTTTCCAGGTGAAATCATTGGATTGTTTTTGAGTGCTTTGAAGCTTTCCAGAATGGCGAGCTCAAACCCATCAACAGCACCGTGAGCAATTTCTTCTAAAGATATCTCGATCCCAAATCGATTAGCTTTGCTTGAAACACTGTGAATACTTTGCCCGGTCCTTGGACCTGTTTTCTGTATTCTTTTTAGTACTGATACATCTCGATTGGAAATTGCACTAAGCAGTTCAAGGTGCATGGATTGAGATATTGCAGGAGCCTCGTCGTTGTAAAGGGAGCCGAGCTTCGTTCTAATTTCGCTGAATATCACATGAAAAATTTCACCTCCCTCAAACAAATGTTGATCTTCAGCGCTATGAGTCTTTTCGTTTTCCCACGCCTTTTGCCATGACGCCATTGTGAACTTTCGTTCAGTAGGGCCAAGAATTGTTTTAGCTCTGACTTTTTCTTTGAAACTCTGCAATTTGACTTCTCTAGTTATTGAGTTGTAGATTTATAATTGTTTAAGAACAAATTACGTAATCGTAGATCATGCGGTTTTTTATACAGAATCGGGTGGCTGCCATGACCTTTTACTGCTTGCCGACCACTCTAGCAGAATGCCACCATATCAGCAGGCACTGGAGAGTGGCTCTCGCTCCTTTGAGATTCATATCAGGAAAACGACAAGGCGAGGGTGGTGGCGAGAAGGGAGTGGGACGATGCTTTTGAGTCATCTGTTTTGAGGGGAAATGAGTCGACCCTAGATTCGTAGACGTTTTCGAATGTCCGCTTCTGGCCGACAGCAGCCCTTCGTGACTATCGACCCATAGCGGTCCTTCGTGGAGGGCTGCTCTCGGCCTTTTTTGTTTCGCCGGCAGTCACCAAACGGATTCGCGCAGCAGATGTCGAGTCGGTATAGAAAGAAAAAAGGGGATGGATAAAAGCGTGGATAGATTGGAAAAAATTATTAAACAACTATCGGTTGAAAATCCTATAAATAAGTTTGAGTGGAAAGTACCCGAAAATTGCCCGTTTTACATCCCAGACGATATCGTCGATCAATATTCAAGGAATGTGTATCTTAAAGAAAATTGTAGCCATGCAATCCTGAGCGATAAAAGCCTTGATAATCACTATTGGTTGATTCAGATATGGGGCGGAATTGGTTCTTTTAAACAGCATGAGAAAAATAACAAACGAATATTAAAATTCTTGACCGAGGTTGAAGGTGAGAGACTCACGAAATTCAACTTTGATTGTATTTCTTCGCTTTCTAAGGTGGCGTCATTTATACATCCTGACAGATTTGCAATCTATGATTCGCGTGCAATATATACGTTAAATTGGTTGCTGTTTAACCACACTGAAAAGCCAGAGCTTTTTCCTCAGCCCGCTGGTCGTGGTGGTGAAATTGCCAAATATGATATACAAACTATATTTAGGTTAAGCAAGCGTGACGTAACTTATCGGTCATATATAAATGCTTATCACGATTATTGTAAATTGCTAGTTCAATTGGCAAAATCGGTCTTTGGAGAAAGCGGTAAGCTATACATGGTGGAGATGCTGTTGTTTATGATTGCGCCAACCAAAATCGTGCAGCAGATAGAGTCATGTGTTTCACTTAAAGTTGAAATAGTCTAAATAAAGCAGGTATGGTCTGTGTAAATGTTTTTTGCGGGGCGACGTGCATTGGAGCTTTGTCGATTTCGGAAACAATTCAGAAGTAAGGTGATAGATGTGTCTCTTTTTTACTAAAAATTGACACAAGAAAGGTGGCAGATTTATTTAAATAAGTACGTCTGTCACCTCTTTTGGTCTAGATGCTTAAAGTTAGTTTGATTTGTTGTTTTCGGATATTTTTTTTGTAATACAATTGATGTCTTCTTCTATCGAACGAGCACAAATAGTTCCGATTTTTTTCGCATTACTCTTCGTAATAAATGAGTGTTGCACTTCTTCGGGCTTGGAAAGAATGATTACGTCGGAATTTTCAATGTTTGAGCGAAGCTTCTGCTTGCACAGAATGGCGAGCTGACATGAATCATATTCCGCTTTTTCGTGAATTATCAATATGTCAATATCATTAAATTTCATGCTTCCATTAAAGTAAGAACCAAATCCGTAAACTCTTAATACTTCGTTAGAGATTGGTTTCAATTGTTGAGGTTTTCCCTTTCGTATTGCGTTAGGTATTCCCAGTGTTTGGGCTGATTTAACGCAGCCATCAATCCGCGAATATCGAAAAGTCCAACTTTTATCTCTTGGCAATGAAGTTTTGCTTCCATGGAGTAACCACACCAGTTGGAATTTATCACTATAATATCTAACTGGCCTAGGTTTTGGACTGATTCGTAGTATTCGGCTAAGCCATAGCTGTAGCATTCGCAAATAAAAGTTCTTAATTTCTGCCCGTTTTTTAGTGTGATGTCGTAAAGTCCACCGTTGACTTTGCTGACTGCTGAAACCTTGCTATGTGAATGCATTCTATCTTCGAAGAATTGGTATTCGCGGGAGTGACTCATCCAAGGAAAATCTTTGTTTTTAGCCGCCATATTCAGCCCTCCATGATTAAATTTTCAAACTCTATTGGAAAACGTAGTACAGCTTGATATGGAACTTCATCATTCACCCATTTTTCGTAGCTCGTTGCATGCGACAGGAATTGGCTAATAATGTGCTGGTTTGATCTGTGGAATAGTTTTCTATGCTTATTAATAAGTTTAGTAACTACTCTGTTGTTGGGAACGATGGTTGTTAGTCGCTCAGAAAGCCATAGTGCGTAAAGCTTTTCGTTATTCGGACTTTTTTGGGCGTTTTCTGAAAGTGGTCCATATTGAAGCCATGCTTGGCGATTTTCTGCCAAACAAATAGAAATCTCAGTTTTTAGATCCTCAATGTTAGTAATGTTCACTGAGGTTAATCGGCTTGAGATGCAGGCTTCATGAAGGATTTTCATTTCCAAAAGCATTTCAACAGAATATTTTTCTTCGTTTTCTGCTTTGTCTATCAACGTATGGTGGTTCGGACACAATAAGATCAGATTTTCGTAGCCATCTCTCTGCATATCAGTTTGATGCTCATCATACCGATTTGAACCTGTGTTTTTGCCCTTGATATGGGCCATCTCTCCGAGTGTATGAGGAGCTGAACTAGCTGCTTGCTCTACTGTTAGCCGTTCATCACAATCAGTAAAGGAACATCGGCCGGCTGCATTTGACCATAATAATTTTATTGATTTTTCCGTTATTGCCATGTTGCTGATAGCTCCAGTTTTTTGATCGCTTTGTTTGGTTTCATGGACTTAAGAAAACATGGGGGCTGATCTTTAGGTGGGATGAGTTGTGTTCATAGCTCGATAGCCTACCTATGGGTTGGCAGAGTGCCACCAAGCTTACGACAGTGGAAGAGGGCGTGACCAAATTTGAACATTGGCTAGTGTGGTCGTTCCTGCGCATGCGTTTGGGTGGACTTACATCGATGTATTGACGCTATTGACAATGTTACTCGGTTTCCGGGAGGCAGAAAAAACCGCAGTAATGCGGTTTTTTTTCGGCCAAATGCAGTCACTGGTCCTAAGGCACATCAAACCCACGCTGCTCAATCACCCGGAACACATCGCTCACATCCTGAACCAGAATCCGGGCGATGTTGGTGACGGTGTTGATGTCGTGTTCGGCGTAGTCGGGGAGGCTGGTGCAGGCCATGAGGTTGAGGTATTTGAGGACGGCGTTGAGGCGTTCGCTGACGCAGTTGTGGAGTTCGCGCAGTGGAGCGTCGTAGTCGATGAGCAGGACGGGGTATTCGGTGGCGAGTTGGGACATGGGGGTGAAGCGGCGGGGCGGAGTATTTGTGGACATAAGGATGAGCTCTTCAATGGATTATGAAGCGCCACCTTTCTGCTGCGAAACAAATGGGTGGCAGCTATGTGCGGGTTCGCAGACCGGGAGAAGAACCAAAAGAACCGGCAGACCCGAAGGTCTCCCACACACAGCCGCCATAAAACGTTACGGTGGCGAAGTTTGCCACAGTTGTCATTTAGCGGTGTGTCGTCTTCTTCAGGGCTGCGAAACCCTATCGCTAACTGCGGTCAGCGACGGGTCGAATATAGGCATCGTTTTTACCGCCTGCAAACGGCCGTGTAGGACGCAAAACCGGGTTTCCCGCTTGTGTCCCAGGCAGCATCCAACTGAATAGCAGACGTGAAATCACTACGTGTTTAGTGTCACCAGAGCCGTCCGCGCCGGGATTACGGCGGAAGCGCAGGCGTACGCAGGCTTCGCTGGTTGTTACGGGATTTGGTGTTGTTTAAGCGCTTTGTAGGGAGTGGGGTGCGGTCTTCGGGTGAGGGGGGTTAGGTCCTTCGGTGTAGAGGGTTGTTTCCTACGCGAAATTCGGACGTCGGGATCAAGAGATCGCAGCCTCGTTTCACTCGACAGCTCCTACAGAGGGCTTGTGGTTGGGGGGACAACAAAGCTCAGGTTGTCTGGGCTTTGTTGTTTGGAATCACGCGCAGTTTCCAGATCTTTAGCGCAAACGCTCCGACGTCATTGCCCAGCCTGCGGCGCATGCGGGTTGTGTTCGGTGTGTTTCGGTCCCGCGACTGCCCACGCGATCACCCCAAACAGTGGCACAAACACGATCATCACGATCCATAACAGTTTGTTGCTCGACTTGCCCTGGGCTTTGCGCACCCGGTTGATCGCCCACAACTCGATCAGCAACAGAACGGCTGTCAGTACGATCCAGATTGTTTCGATTTGCATGGGTCACCCTCCAGATAGTGTTTCGTTAGGCGGGTGGTGGTCGGCAGGGTTCATTAAATTTCGGGAGACGAGACGTTGCTCGCGGTGGCTGGCTGTCAGGCAAATGGATATTGGCTGTCAGTGCGTCATCACGAGCAGGCTCGCTCCCACAGGTTTACAGGCCAGCGCTTGTCGTCAGTGAGAGAACAACTGCCGGTCTCGTTCTTTCTGTGAACCCTGGACGTAGTAATCCTCAAACCAGGCGGGCTGGCCGGTGATGGCGGTGGGTTTGCGCAGCGTCATGGGTGGCGGGTGTCCGGCAACGCCTCCAGCGGCCGGTTCGAAGGCTTTTTTCATGTCGGTGCGAAAGTGCAGGTGATCGAACACCAGCAGCGCTTCAATGGCGTAGGCCAGCGCAATTCGGCGATCTTCGATCAGGATCAGGTGGTCGCCGTTGTGTTCTTCACCGGCAACGGAGAGGTTCGAGGAGCCGGTGAAGACTTTGGCGCTGGGCAGGTTGAAGTCGGTGACCACGAATTTGTTGTGCACGGAGACGCCGCTGCCGCCTGCCCATTCGCTGCGGAAGGGTTCCGGTGCGTTCTTGGCCAAGTATTCGAAATCGACTTCAGCCGAGGTGCCATCGGGCTTGGTCACGTTCATGCCCGAGGGTTTGTCGCTGACGCCATAGCTGAAGATCGGCCGTTTATAGAGGCGGGTGATTGAATCGAATGTGGGGCCCGAAACGATTTGGTTGAGGAAGGCGATGTTGAACAGCACCGAACTCGTGGCTTGGTCGATTGCGCCGCCTAACGGGCCAAGTGAGAGGTTTGCGCTTTCGTGGGGTGAAAAACAGAAGTGCAGGCGCGGGCCTTGGGTTTCGATGACGTGCCATTTCTTGGCCAGGTCGCTGGCGGCGAAGTGGTCCGGGTCTGCGAAAGAGGCGTCGAAGACTTGACCGAATAGCGCGGCCACCGCCGGTTCAGAGAACAGCAGCGCATTGTTGTTTTTGGACGTAGCAGCCGCGAAAGCTGAAGTTGGTGGAACCGCACAGGACTTTGTAGGGCACGCCATTGCGACGGGCGATGAGCACTTTATGGTGTTGCAGCCCTTTGAAATGAGTGCGGTGGACGTTGGCCGCGCCAGCGGATGCGGCCAGGCGGATGGCGGCTCTTGTCTCGCAGCTGGTAGGTGCGTGGTGATCGCCCGCGTCGTCGATGATGATTCGCAGACGACTGCCGAGTTTTTCGAATGAACCGACAATGTCGGGCTCGTTGAGGTCATAGGCGAGCACATCGAGCGTGGTGGTCTTGTCCTCAAGGACTTCGTTGAGCAAGCCGAAGATCATGTCGACGGCTTCAAAACCCAGCCACTCATAGATTGCCGGGTCGGTTTTCTTGTGGTCGAGACTGTCTTCGGTCTTCGATGGAATCAGGCTCTTCCCGTATTCATTGACGTTCATGCCTTTGGGCACGCGATCAACAAACGCCTGGGAAGAGGTGAAGCCGCGGGTAAAGCCGATATCGACGATGCCTTCGTAGCTGACGGGGTCCAAATCAATCGTCAGTTCAATGGACGTGCCGGCAACCAGTTGGCCGTCTGCGGGCATGTGCATCAGGGTGCCCCGGTAGACGAACGTGCCGTGCCCGGATTCGTGGGGAAAGTGAATCCAGCGAAATTTCTGGAACGGTGCGGTGAGCGACGAGAACTTGCGCGCGCCGCTGACGGCTTCTGCGGTGGGTTTGTCGTACTCGAAGGCGATGCGATTGGGCAGGGGGGTGAAGTCCGCGGCGCCGGGGAATTTGCACTCAATGGCAAACCCGACGAAGGTTGCGGCGGGGGCTTCGACGTCGAAGCCGATCAGGCAGGTGCGCTCGCCGCGCCAAAGTTTCATGGTGAATCCGTCGATCGTCCTTGCGATGAAATCAGTCATGGTAAGTACTCGAGTGTGTGACGCGAGGTTATCTGGCCTGATTCAGCGTAGAGCAAGTCGGCGATGGCTTCGTGACATTTGTATGGCGAGGAGGGCAGAGCACGTCGTGGTCTGCCCTCGGCGTCTAGCGGTTTACATACTGTTGGCGAGTTTTCCTGTCGATAGGCGACGCTTGTACGCGCTGTCGCGGTTGGCCAGCCAGTAGTAGAGCGGTGAGGTGATCAGCAGGCCGACTATCCACGACAAGTCTGCGCCGTTGATGTGTTCGGAAATAGGCCCGACATACAGCGGCGTGTTCATGAACGGTATCTGCACGATGATGCCAATCGCGTAGGCCAACAGTGCCTGCGGGTTGTACCGGCCGTAGATCCCGCCGTCGACCTTGAAGATCGAACCAATATCGTACTGACCTTTGTGAATCGCATAGAAGTCGATCAGGTTGATCGCGGTCCACGGCACCAGCACTACGAGCAGCACCAGCACCATGTCGACGAAGTGGCCGATGAAGTTGGCGGAGGCGCCGACGGCGGCGAAGCAGCACGCGGCGAGGACGATGACCGAGAGCACGGCACGGCTTTTGGCGGTGGGGATCCAGCGGTAGGCGAAGGTTTGCACCAGGGTGATCAGCGACAGCACGGCGCCGTAGAGGTTGAGGGCGTTGTGGCTGATGACGCTGAGCAGGAACAGCACGAGCATCAGCGGGCCGATGGAGCCGGTGGCGAGTTTGACGGCATCCATGGTGTCCATGCCGACCGGCGTGGCGAGGACGGCGACGGCGCCGAAGATGAACGAGAGACTGGAGCCGAGCACGGTGCCCAGGTAGGTGGTCCAGAACGTGGCGGCGACGGGGACGTTGGCGGGCAGGTAGCGCGAGTAGTCGGAGACGTACGGCGCGAAGGCGATTTGCCAGAGCGCGGCGAGCGACACGGTGGCGAGCCAGCCGGACAGGTTGAAGCTGCCGCGAGTGAGGAAGTCGGCGGTTTGTACGTGGGTGAAGATGTAGCCGAAGCCGAGCACGATACCGGCGCCGAGCACCCAGGTGCCGATGCGGTTGAGCACGTGGATGAAGCGGTAGCCGATGATGCCGATGATGCCGGAACCGAGGGCGCCGATGACGATGCCGACCGGCACCGGCACGCTGTCGACCACGCCGTGCAGGGACTTGCCGGCGAGGACGATGTTGGAGGCGAAGAAACCGATGTACATGACGCCGGCAATCAGTACCACCAGCAACGCGCCGAGGGAGCCGAACTGGGCACGGCTCTGGATCATTTGCGGGATGCCCATCTGCGGGCCTTGCGCCGAGTGCAGCGCCATCAGCACGCCGCCAACCAGGTGGCCGACGAGGATGGCGACGATGCCCCACACCAGGTTCAGGTGGAACATTTGCACGCCGAGGGCGCCGGTGACGATGGGCAGCGGCGCGATGTTGCCGCCGAACCAGAGGGTGAACAGGTCACGGGTTTTGCCGTGACGATCTTCGGGCGGCACGTAGCCGATGGTGTGTTTTTCAATGAGCGGGGCGGAGGTTGTTGCAGCGGTAACCATGACGAACTCCAAGGCAATGTGAGTACGTGGACGTACTTCGGTGAGCGCCGCACGAGGGCTGCGCTTTTCTTGTTGGAGTTGATGATGGGCGGTGGGCGGGGAGAGATAAATTAGTAAGATTGTGGGTATAGACGTTAAAAAATGTATGTCGGTTGGTCGCTGGAAATCTGTGGGCGTACAGGGGATCGGGATCGTCAAAGCATCGCGCAACCTGTAGCAGCTGGCGAAACCTGCGTTCGGCTGCGAAGCAGTCGTAAACCCTGCGCACGCGGTCTTTCCGGATGCACCGAGTCGTCAAGTTTTGCGACTGCTGCGCAGCCGGACGCAGGCTTCGCCAGCTGCTACAAGGGGATCGTTGTGAATGCAAAATTGTGGGAGCGGGCTTGCTCGCGAAAGCGGTGGGTCAGCTGCATTGATATTGGCTGACACGGCCTCTTCGCGAGCAAGCCCGCTCCCACAGGGGGGGGTGTATGTGGAATTGCGATTCAGCTGATCGATTGCAGCATCCGTTGCAGCATCGCATCGCACGCGGTGAGTTGTTGGAGGCTGACGAATTCGTCGGGTTTGTGGCCTTGGTCCATGCTGCCGGGGCCGCAGACGACGGTGGGGATGCCTGCTGCGTCGAACAGGCCGCCCTCGGTGCCGAACGCCACGGTGCCGAACTCCCTGGAACCGGAAAAAGCGGCGATCAACTCAGCAGCTTCACTGTGCGCATCCGTCACTAGACCGGGGTACGCCGACAACTCGCTGAAGCGGATCTCACTCTGCTCACTCACGGCACGCATGCGCGGGAGAACCTGTTGCTCGGCATAGACCTTCAATTCCTGCACCACATCATTGGGATCAAACGAGGGCAGGGCACGGATTTCGAAGTCGAAGCGGCAATCGGCGGGGACGATGTTCAACGCCTTGCCACCCGAAATCACCCCGGTTTGCACCGTGCTGAACGGCGGATCGAACCGCGCATCGTGAAGCTTCGGCGCCTTCAGTCGCTGACCAATCCGCCCCAGTTCACCGATCAATTCAGCGGCGTATTCAATCGCGTTGACCCCCAGCGGCGCGTACGCCGAATGACAGGCTTGCCCGTGAACATCGCAACGCATCGCCAGTTTGCCTTTATGCCCGAGCACCGGTTTCAGCTCGGTCGGTTCGCCAATGATGCACAGCATCGGTTTGACCGGACGCTGTTCCAGTTCCGCCAGCAGCGAACGCACGCCCAGGCAGCCGACTTCTTCATCATAAGACAGCGCGATGTGCACCGGCATGCGCAGCGTGGCCTTCACCAGCGACGGCACCAAGGCCAGCACGCAGGCGATGTAGCCTTTCATGTCCGCCGTGCCGCGACCGTAGAGTTTGCCGTCGCGCTCGGTGAGTTCGAACGGCGCAACGGTCCACGGCTGACCGTCGACGGGGACCACATCGGTGTGCCCCGACAGCACGATGCCCGGCACATCCACCGGGCCAATCGTGGCGAACAGATTCGCTTTGCTGCGTTGCTCGTTGTAGACCAGTTCGCACGGCACATCGAAGCCCGCGAGGTAGTCGCGGACGAACTCGATCAGGTGCAGGTTGGACTCGCGGCTGGTGGTGTCGAACGCCACCAGCGTTTGCAAAAACTCGCGGCTGTGGCTCATCGGTCGTCTCCGGCGACGCCGTAGCCAGGGGATTTGTCCGGGGCGAGGGCGCGGTCGATGTAGTCCTGAACCTGTGGGCGATAGGCGTCCCACAATTTCTCGAGCTCACCGATAGGGTTTTCGTCGGCCCAGTCGACCCGCAGGTTGATGATTGGCCAGGTCAATTCACCCACGACGATCATCGCCGCCGAATGCACTGGCCCGGCTTCACCGCCGGCGGCAATCGCGGCTTTCATCGCGGCGAGCAAGCGGTCGGCCAGTTGACCTTCGCCGTGCTCGAACGCTTCGACCATCGCCTCGATCACCGAGCGCTCCGCGAGCATGTTGCCGGCCGCCACACAGTGTTCGCCGGACACGGCGTTGTGGTTACCCAGGGTTTGTGCGCCGCTGAAATGCGCGGTGCGGCCGAGGTGGTCGATGGCGGTGATTTGCCGGTATTGGCTGTAGCCGTTGCGGGTCAGGACTTTGTCCAGCGCCTCGGCCGGTGCGAGGCCTTGTTCCATCAGGGCGAGGGTTTCGGGGCCGAGTGAGGGCAGGGTGATGTTTTGCGTCGAGACCGCGCCGACACCCGGCAGCAGCCACGGGCAACGGGCGCCGACGGCGATGCTGGAGGAACTGATCGCGATGCCGAACTGACCGGTTTCGGGGCAACGGGCGGCGATGGAGAAGGTCATGGTTTTGCTCCTTGGTTTGCCTTGGCAAAGTGGTCGTCTGGGCGGGCCTCTTCGCGAGCAAGCCCGCTCCCACATTTGATCTCCTGTGGACACAAAATTTGTGTACGACACAAATCGAGTGTGGGAGCGGGCTTGCTCGCGAAGGCCGCGACTCGGTCTACTTCCTTACTCAGGAATCACCGCAATCACATCAATCTCCATCAACCACTGCGGCTGCCCCAGCGCCGACACCACCAACCCGGTCGAAATCGGAAACACACCCTTCAGCCACTTGCCCACTTCCTGATAAACCGGCTCGCGATACCGGGGGTCAATCAGGTAAGTCGTGGTTTTGACGATGTGACTCAGGTCACTCCCAGCCTCTTCCAGCAACTGTTTAACATTGCGCATCGCCTGCTCGGCCTGCGCACGCGGGTCGCCCAGCCCCACCAGTTTGCCTTCGAAATCGGTGCCAACCTGGCCGCGAACATAAACGGTATTACCGGCCCGCACGGCTTGGCACAAATCATTGTCCAGGCTCTGGTTCGGGTAGGTTTCCTTGGTGTTGAACATGCGAATACGGGTGTGGGTTGGCGTGGCCATGTGAAGCTCCTGAAAAAGTCTTAAGCGCTGACAGTGGTTTTGTGGGCGACCGGCATGGCTTCAGCCTGACGCTGCGCCGCAACGTGGTAGTCGAGGTACGAACGCTGGATGGCGATGTGATCAGCCACATATTTCGCGTCGTGCCAAACGCCCCAGATGAACGACGATCCACGACGCGACTGCCACGGCAAACCGAGGAAATACACACCGGGCTCGCTCGACACGCCACGCTGATGCTGCGGCTTGCCGTTATCGTCGAACGCACCCACCTTCAGCCAGCTGTAATCGGTGGCAAAACCGGTGGCCCAGATGATCGAAGTCACGCCGGCCTTGACCAGGTCGAGCTCAAGAATCGGATGGGTCACGCACGCTGGATCAGGGAAGGTAATACGCGCTTCAGGTTCTTCCGGCAGGTCCAGGCCGTTGCGTTCGATGTAAGCGTCGGCGGCGTTGAGCAGGGCCAGGTAGTTCTCATCACCGCGTGCCAGGTTCTCGGCCAGGTTCGGCTGGAACGTCGCCATGGCGCCATTGAACGATTGGGTCAGGCCGACCAGGGTCATGCCGCGATGGGCAAGGCCACGGAAGTCGACGGTCTTGCCGCCATGGGCACCGCTGACCGCGATGGTCACGTGTTCCCGACCGGGTTTCATCGCCGCCTGATCCCACTCGCCGAGCACGCCCAGCCACCAGCAGAAATCCCGGTTGCGATAAGCGCGAGGCGGGCGGTCGTGGGCGCCGACCGAGAGGTAAACCTGCTTGCCCGAGCGCTGCAATTCATCGGCGATCTGCACCCCCGACGAACCGGCGCCGACCACCAGCACAGCGCCTTCCGGCAGTTGCTCGGGATTGCGGTACTCCGCCGAGTGGATCTGAATGAACGGCTGATCTTTAGGTGCGATCGGCGGGATAACCGGTTTCTGGAACGGCCCGGTGGCCGCCACCACGCGGTTGGCCTCGATTACGCCGTCGGAGGTTTCAATGGTGAAGCCTGGGCGGCCGACATTGCGTGTGACGCTCAGCACGTCCACGCCGGTGCGCACCGGGGCGTTGAATTTCTTTGCGTAGGCTTCGAAGTAATCGGCGACACGTTCTTTCGGGGCGAAGCCGTCGGGGCTCAGGTCATCGAATTCCATGCCCGGAAAACGGTCGTGCCACGCCGGACCATTGGCCACCAGCGAATCCCAACGCCCGGTGCGCCAGCGCTCGGCAATGCGGTTGCGCTCCAGCACCAGGTGCGGCACGCCGAGTTTGCTCAGGTGTTCACTCATGGCCACGCCAGCCTGACCGGCGCCAACGATCAGCGTGTCTGTTTTTGTTTTTTCTGTGATCATCTCTTTACCCTTCGAAGTGGGATTCAGGTCGCTAATGGCCTGCCATCTCTTGGGGTCAAGACTAGGGATCACCCTGGTATCGGTAAAATATTATTAAGCTGGCATTTGAGTATAAATAACTGAGGCAGAGCGCCCGAACCCGCCTGGGCAGCGGGTTTTGCGGGAGGCGTGTCGAATGGCTAGTGCGCTTTCCAGTGTCCGCCGCCCGATTCGCAGTCAATCTTTGCCTGGCTCAAGTGTTCGGCGCTGTAGTAGTACGTCGTGACCTGGGCGTTGTCGGGGATGTTCAGCGAGGTGCTGTTTTTGTCTTTGCTGGTGGAGTGCGGGTTAGCCAGGGATTCCTGGCTCAGCGTGGCGATGCACGTGGCCTGGTAGTGGTCGTCGCACTGCTCGACCTTTTTCTTGGTGCTGGTCAGCATGTCTTTGCTTTCGTTGCTGCACGACCAGTCGATGGCGTTGACCGGCATGCCGTCGTACTCATAGCAGCTATGGGATTCAACCACCGGCACGGAAGGGCTTTGGGAGCGGGTCTGGACGTCACAGCTTTCAGCCATGGTCAGCGCAGGGCTCAGGCAAACGATCAGAAGCAGAAGTCGGGTGTTCATCGGGATTTCCTCTCCAATGGCGCCTGACTTCGTCGAAGTTTGGCGCTATAGGATTTCGAAAACGCGATGGGCCGCAGGGTTCAATTCGATTTTTGATCCGCTGCAGCCATCAGGCCAGGGCCTTAGTGCATCTTGCTGTGATCCATCGTGCCGAGTGCCCGCGCTTCGGCTTGCACTTCGATGGTTTCCTGCTCGCCCTTGGCGTTTTTCACGGTCAGGGTCAGCGGGACTTTATCGCCTTCCTTCACCTGAGCGGTCAGGTCAATCAGCATCACGTGGTAGCCGTGGGGATCGAAGGTCACAGGCTTGCCGGCCGGCAGCGCGACAGACTCGACCATGCCCATTTTCATCACATCGTCTTTCATGCTCATTTGGTGAATCTGTACCGTTTTTGCCACCGGCGACCGAACGCTCAGCAGGGTGCTGTCGCTGTCGGCTTGCACGGTCATGAAGGCGCCGGTGGACGGTTGGCCGGCAACGGTCGCTCGGACCCAGGCGTCGTGGACTTCGGTTTGCGCCGAGGCCTGGAACGCCAGGCCAATCAGCGACAGGCCCAAGGCCAGTTGTTTGATGCGTTTGAAGGATGTTGCAGTCATTAGCAGACCTCCATGACGGTGAGCAGGTCTTCTGCGCACTCTTGGGCGGTAAGGGACGCGGACAGGCCCAGGCGCAAGTTGCCCCGGGAGTCGAAGACGTAACTGGTCGCGGTGTGGGAGAGGGTGTAGCTGTCGCCGTTCGGGACTTTTTCGAAGAACACGCCGAACTCCTTGGCGGTGGCGGCGGTTTCTTCCAGCGTGCCGTGCAGTGCCTCGAACGTCGGGTCGAAGGATTTGACGTATGTGTCGAGCATTTGCGGCGTGTCGCGTTCAGGGTCGAGGGTGATGAAAATCACCTGGAGCTTTTCGCCATCGCGGCCCATCAGTTTTTTCGCCTGGGCGGCGCGGGCCAGGGTGGTCGGGCACACGGCCGGGCATTGGGTGAAACCGAAGAAAATCATCGGCATCATCCCGCGATAGCTGGTCAGCATCCGGGTTTCGCCATCGACGTCCTTGAGCTTGAAGGTGCGGCCCATGATCTTGTCGCTGAGGTCCTTGCCGTACTTGAACGACAGCTTGCTGCTGTCATCACAACCGGCCAGCAGGCCGAGGCTCAACAGGCTCATGCCGCGCAGGACAGTGCGACGGGTATACAACGTACTCATGGGGGAAAATCCTGTGTAGCGACGTGAAATCTTGGGCGGCTGATGAATCAGACGAAAAAAGCGCGTGGATATTAACAAACTGTAGCGGTCTGCTGGTCATTGTCGGACCGGCGCGGGTGGCAGCACAGAGCCAGAACCAGCAAAAAACTACAGATCAGACGCGATCCCTGTAGCAGCTGACGAGCAGCGCGAGGCTGCGTTCGGCGACGAAGTCGTCGTAAACCCTGAGTACGCGGTGTACCTGATTCACCGCATTGTCTGATTTCACGACGACTTCGCCGCCGAACGCAGCCTCGCGCTGCTCGTCAGCTGCTACAGGGACGGCGTTGAAGTCTGGTGTCGCGGTGGTGCGGACACATTGCAGATACATAAGTGCGGTTTCATGGGGCTGCCCACCACCACAAAGAGACCATTGCCATGTACCGCAAACTGCAACAAGCCGCCCGATTCCTCAGCCAGGGCGCACGTTTGATGGTCGGCGTCCCCGACTACGACAACTACGTCGCCCTGATGGCGCTCAAATACCCGGACCAGCCCGTCTTGAGCCATTCGATGTTTCTGCGTGAGCGCCAGGAAGCCCGCTACGGCGGCAAGCAATGCACCACGCGTTGCTGCTGAACGCCTGCGTGATCGCCGCGTTCAGCACAATCTCCTCGCCGTTGCGTTACGGCTGCTAAGCTTCGACCTTGCAGCGTCCGAGCCTTCCCCTGCGGGGGCGTTGTAGAGGGTCAAGGAGTACGACTTCAGTATCAATTCCACCTCAAAAGAGGTGGCGAGCGATTGTCGGTAACCTGCACGGAGGCAGGCAATGGTGATCAAGCACGTTGGCAATTCGAGTGCCGAGGGTGTTCCCGAGCCGCTGGATCGTGAAGAAATGCAGCGGGTGTTGGCACAACTGTTGGCCAGCCCGGTGTTTGCCAAGTCCAGGCGGATGGGCGACCTGTTGCGCTTCCTGGTCGATCATGACCTTCAACATCCGAACATTGCACTGACCGAGCACGCCATCGGCCTGGCGGTGTTTCACCGTGATCCGGCGATCTACTGCACCGGCGACGATCCGGTGGTGCGCGTGCAGGTGGGGCGATTGCGCCGCAAACTCGCGGCGCATTACGCCAGCAGCGGTCAGCAAGACCCTGTACACCTGAGTATTCCGGCCGGATGTTATCGCCTCGCCTGTCAACGGCTGCGGCCCAAAACAATCGCGACGCGCCACCCGGTGTTGCAGATTCAGCCGTTCACCTGCATTACTCGCGACGGCGACGACTTTGCCCGGGGCTTGTGTGAAGAGTTGAGCTGCAGGCTGTTCGAATCGTTCGAGCAGACGCAAAACCGTGGCAACCACGTATTGATGAAGGTGCCGCGCAGCAGCGTCAAAGCCTCGGACCTGGTGCGGGCCGGGCGCGGCCATTATTCGCTGGAGGGCAGTGTGCGGGTTGAGTCGACCCGGGTTCGGGCTTCTGTGCGCCTGATTGATGTCGCGCAGGGGCGGATTCGCTGGTCAGAACAGTTTGATCGCAATCGACCTTACGGCATCGCCACCCAGGAAGATCTGGCGGAGTCGATCTGCCGTTCATTGACCGGGTATTTCGCCCGTGGTGGCAGTGACGCCTGAGTAGAGGGGGCAACCGCAAGGTTGCCCCGGATGCAGGTTTTACACGACGGTCCAGCTGCCTCCGGAGTAGAGGCGGGCGGCATTGTTGTCGAACGTCAGGTCGATTTCGACGGATTGAGAGCGCGAGGTGCTGAACATGGTGCTGGTCTGCACGTTCTGTTCGAACCATACCAATATGGTTTCGACCGGGTTCAGCGCCGTGGAGCCGAGGACCACTGGGTTGGAGGCCACATAGATCGGCGTGCTGACCTGCTTGCCATCGATGCCGGTGGACAATTGGCTGACGCCAGGGTGGATGTTGCCGTAATTGTTGATCAGAGTGATCGCCGTGTCAGGGCCGCCGGTCGTCGCCGGGCCCATCAACCCCGAATTGTCGAGTATTGACTGTTGACCCAGACCAATCGTGACGATGTTGGTCGAGACTTCCACTTGCACGTTGGCCTGGAACGTATTGGAACCGAACAGCTGATACTGCGGGGTCCAGCTGAAGGTGTTGTTGCTCAGGTATTGAACATAGGACTGCCAGACCACGTTGAAGGCTTCGTTACCGACCTTCTTGGCGAAACACAACTTGTAGCCTGATTGCTTCAGCGTGGTCAGGTCGCCGGCGGCAATCTGGATTTTGACCGACTTTTGAGTCGCCGCCAGCGTCGACATCAGGACCTTGCTGTAGTCAGTGCTTTTCAAGGCCGTGGGCGCGGCCAGCAGCGATTTGACGGCGGCCTGCACGTTGTCATGAAGTGTTTGTTGCTGCTCGCTTACTGCAATGGATTTGCTCATGGTTTCCCTATTCCTTGGTGTGGTGTGTCGGGCAATCAATGGCTCATTGGCACATTGACGGCTTCACTCTAGGCGGGCGGAGCGGGGCGGCGAAGTGTCTTGGCGTTACAGTCAGAGGGCGCATCAACCCGGTTTCAGCCCGGCAGGTAACAGCGTGTGTAACGGCGGAGTATCAAACGATGCAACAGCGGGGCGGCCCTTCGACCGCCCCGCCGTGGCCTCAGTGCGCCGCCGCACTCACCGGTGCGTCAGCAAAGGTGAAGTTCCAGCTGGTGCGTTTACCCTTGGCGACCTCGATCAGCTTGTTCTCGAACACCGTCTGACTGACCTCGCCGATATAGGTCATTTTTCGGCGGGCATTGTCGCCGGTCACTTCACCTGGCTTGCCGCCGGACTCGACCATGGCCTTTTTCAGATCGGCTTCCGATGGGACGCTGCTTTGATTCTTTTCAACAATGACGAAATACATGGTGTCACCTCTTCCGTGATGGGGGGATCGGCGGGCAGCCGGGCGGAAAACCCGAGCCGGCACACCGAAGGCACTACTTTATTGGCCGGCCAGGCCCCGCAGAAGTGACAACACGGTCGCTAAGGTAACAGCGTGGAGATCGCCGGAATCAGCCACGTATCAATGGCGTATCACGGCGCAATGAAAGCGCGTATCGCCTGAATGGTCGCTGTCGGCGCTTCCTCCATCAGCCAGTGCCCGGCGCCCGGGATCACCACTTCGGTGACGTTGTCCGCGGCGTTGCGCATCACGATGGCTTCATTGGCCCCAAAGGATTTTTCACCGCCGATGGCCAGCACCGGCATGGTCAGCCGTGTCTTCATTGACGCTTCGTTGTCCACGGCGTCCTGACGAATGCTGCGGAATTGCGCGAAGGCCGCGTGCATCACGCCGGGACGGGCATAGAGCTTGGCGTAATGCTGGCGGGTGGCTTCATCGACTTTGCTGCGGTCGCCCGCAAACTCGTTCCAGAAGCGGTCCAGGTAGATGCGTTCACGACCCGCCACCAGGCGCTCGGCGTCCGGTCCGCCGAAGTCGAAATGCCAGAGCATCGGCGAACGGACGATGTCGTTCCAGGGCGGAATGCCGGGCACCGGCGCATCCATCACCACCAGGCGATCGGTCAGTTGCGGATAACGCGAGGCGTAGGCGAAGGCGACCATGGTGCCGATGTCGTGGCCGATGACCACCGAGTGCTCGATGCCCAGCGCGGCCAATACGCCACGGACGTCGCCGGCCTGGGTCTTCTTGTCATAGCCGCTCTGCGGGATCGCCGACAGACCCAGCCCGCGCAAGTCCGGCACCACGACGGTGTGGTCCTTGGCCAGGTCCGCCGCCAGGGGCGCCCACATATCGCCGGTGTCGCCGAAACCATGCAGCATCACCACGGCTGGCCCCTTGCCGCCGACGCGCACATGGATCTTTACGCCTTCGACGCTGATGTCCTGCGTATGAAAAGCGGCGGGGAACGGCGTAACCCCGGCCAGTGCCGGGAGACTGAATGCAAGCAATAACGAAGCGGTCAGCAAGGTGCGCAGCATAGTGGTCTCTCCCAAGTACGCGTGGGAAGTGGCGTACCTGAAGCAGCGTAGACCGCTTTACGGCACGCGTTTCTCCATGGTCGCCTTCAGCGCTTCCGTCACCAGCGCCATCACAATCGGCTCCGACGTCGAACGCATATCCCCAGCGACGGTGGCTTGTTGGGCTTTGACCTTTTCCACGTATTGCGACGCGGGTCCATCGGCGACCAGTGATGACAGCTCTTCTTCGGAGAACGACTTCTCATAGGCCCGCGCCAGGTTCTCGTCCCATTCCGGTTGGTACTTGGGCAGCAACGCGGAGATTTCCTCGGACACGATGCGGTTGGTGTCATCAGCCCCCAGCTTCTCGGCAATTACCGACCAGGACACCGTGCCCTGCGCCGCCGACAGGGCGATGACCGGGAGATTGCTGCCCATGTGCGCTTTGGCGACCAAGGTGCGCGCTTCATTCAGGGCCGGCGCATCGGCAGAGGCTGGGTTCGACAGGGCAAATAACACGGTCAACAAGAGGGCGGCAGAAGGCATCCGGTTCACAGGTGGGCTCCATGGGCGACAGGGAAAAGGCGCGTCAGAACAGCGTAGACCGAGGCTCATCGTCCAACCATTCGATTAATCAATAATCACCATCAACGAATGCAAGTTCTGTTTTTTCGCCATGGGAGGAGGATAGGCACATACCGAATTCGCCTTTGAAGGAACCTGTGCGATGAGAATGTCTACCTTGCTGGCTTTTATCGCCGTCTTCACCGGCAGCGTCGCCGCCACCGTGCCGGCCTACGCGGCTGATTCGGCTTGCCATTTCCCCCCTGTAGCCGACAGCACAGCCAGCCTGCAACACGCCCAATCGGTGGGTGTGCTTTACAGCGAAAACACCGTCAACACCCTGCAATACCTCGAGCAATACCATGCGGTGGCGGTGAACGGCGCGAAGAACCCGCAGCTGGATTCGCGTATCAGCAGTGCGTTCGTCAACAGCTCCGATCCGAAACTTGCGATCAACTGGCTCATAGGCTCGCTGCAAAAACAGTTCGGCTCGGTGACGGTCTACGACAACCTCGATGCACTGGTGCAAGCCCACCCCGACGTGGTGGTGATGCTGGACACCTACAGCCGCCTGGTGTCCAAGCGCAATACGCAGGTCGAAGCGCGTTTCATGGCCAAGTTCTACGATGCGAACCTGCAGTACATTGGCCAGGCCGAAGGCTCACGCGCACAACAAATGCCTTCCGTTTGGGTGCACGGCAAAGCGGCCCCGGAAATTGCCGCGCAAATCGACCGGCAAACCCAATTGCAGGTGACTGCGCTGAAGCAGTTTGATGCTTCGCTGAAGGCGCTGGTGACCTCGGGCAACGTGGCGCAGGTGGCGAGTAACTGACTTCGACGTTCGGCGTGCAAAGTGGAATCGGGGACTATTGAATCACCGCGTTCATCAAGCGACTCACGGCTTGCGCCTCGACAGCCCCTTCGGCGCCACCCTCAGCAAACACCGCGCAACTCGCGGTGTTGTCACCTTCACCGCATCGATAAACCGCGATCACACTGCCCGGTCCGCCGCCGGTGTGTCCGCTCAAAACCAATCCACCCTCGACCGCGCCTTGCATCAGGCCCAGCGCGTAACCCGGCGCAATCCACGGACGCCCGGTGATCGGCCCGCCAAGCGTACGAACCGAATGCATCTCGCGCAGTAACGCCGGCGGTAGGGTCTGGCCGGCCAGTAGACGATCCAGACAAGCCGCGGCTTGATCCAGCGGACCGACCAGCAGGCCGTGATAAACCCAGCACGGGTCGTACGCTTGTGCGGTGCCCATGTTCACGGCCTGCAGATCGGCAGGCGTTTTGGCGAGGCGTACACCTGACAAACCGAGGGGCGCAAAAACCAGTCGGTTCAGTGCCTTCTCCAGTGCAAGACCGGTCAGGCGCTCGATGAGTTTCGCCACATACAGGTAGCCAACGTTGGAATATCGCCAGCCGTCACCGGGTGTGTAGCGCAACCGGGTAGCGTCCAGTCGGCGCAGCATTTCCTCGGCGGGCCACGGTGTTTCGTGCCGCGCAACGGCGGCGTGGTATTCCGCTAACTCTGCGTAATCCGCCAGCCCGGCTTCGTGCCGCAGCACTTGGCGCAAGGTGAACGGTCCTTCCGGCAGCGTTTCTTCCAGGTCGAACAGGCCATCCCGCACCAGCGACAGCGCGGCGGCGCTGAGCACGGTCTTGGTGAAACTCCACCAGGGAACCGTTACCTGCGGGTGTGCAGGCGTAAGTGTTGAACCGTTTGAGACAAGGGCGAAAAGCATGGGTGATGGCTGCTCTGGGCGAAGGCACCATGGGAGTTTGCCAGAAACCTCATCAATCACCGCCTCGATTGTGTTTTTCCGGTGGCTTGGCTAATCTCGCACAAACACGCAAAAACAGGCATAAACATGCACGATCAGCACGCTGCATCCGAGCTACCTTCCGTGCGCCGGCAAAAAATCCTCCTGATCCTTGAGCGCGACGGCAAGGTCATGGCCTCTGAGTTGAGCCAGCATTTTGCGGTGTCCGAAGACACCATCCGCCGCGATTTGTCAGAGCTCGCCAGTGCAGGACTGGTGCAACGGGTGCATGGCGGGGCGTTGCCGCGTCCTAAAGACACGGGCAAGGATTTCTTCACCCGGGTCGGTGAAACCGATGAGGTGAAAACGCGCCTGGCCCAACTCGCCGCGCGCCGGGTGCAGGATGGCCAGATTGTGCTGTTCGATTCAGGGAGCACCACGCTGCAGATCGCGCGGTCGTTGCCGGCGGAGATTTCCATCACGGCAATTACCGCGTCGCCGATGATCGCTATCGCGTTGGCCGACTACAAAGGCATCAAAGTGATCCTGGCCGGTGGGCAACTCAACCCCGCGACGATGTCGGCCAGCGGGCAGGAAACTTTGCGACTGATTGAAGGGATCAAGGCTGACTTGCTGTTCACCGGCGTCTGCGCGATTCACCCGGACGTCGGCATCAGCTCGTTGCATTTCGATGAGGTGCCGGTGAAGCAGGCGATGCTCGACAGCGCATCACACGTGGTGGCGGTGACCATGGCGGACAAACTGGGGGCGGTGGAACCGTTCGTGGTCGCGCCGTGCAATCGCATCAACACGCTGATTACCGAGCAACAGGTGGCGTCGGGCAATGTTGAGGATTATCGACGGTTGGGCATTGAAGTGGTTCAGGTCGACGCTTGAGTTCAAGCATGCCCCAGCGCAATCGCGAACGACACGACGATGAAGCAGGCAAAGGCAAAATTCAGGTTCATGGGGGTGTCGTCCGACTTATCCGAGATGGCGACATCTTGAATAAGCCGTGGGCAAATAAAAAATTCGGCTTCGTGATGTAAAAGATCGAAGGAATTGATACCTAAGCCAGGTACTTGTGAAACCACGCCAGCGTACGGTCCCACGCCAGTTTCGCGGCGGCCTCGTCGTAGCGGGGCGTCGAGTCGTTATGAAAGCCATGATTACAGCCCGGATAAATGTAAGCCTCATAGGTTTTGCCTGAGGCTTTCAACGCCGCTTCATACGCCGACCATCCTTCGTTGATGCCCTTGTCCAGCTCACCGTAATGCAGCAGCAAGGGCGCCTTGATCCGGGGCACGTCTTCAGCCTTTGGCTGACGGCCATAAAAAGGCACGGCTGCCGCCAGTTCCGGATACGCCACGGCCGCCGCGTTGGCGACACCGCCGCCGTAGCAGAAGCCGGTGATGCCGACTTTGCCGGTGGTCGTGTCATTTTTCATCAGCCATTCGATGGCGGCGAAAAAATCATTCATGAGCTTTTCCGGATCGACTTTCGCCTGGAGTTCGCGGCCCTTGTCATCGTTGCCGGGATAGCCGCCCACGGAGCTCAAACCGTCAGGGGCGAGGGCGATGAACCCGGCCTTGGCGACGCGTCGGGCGACGTCTTCGATGTAGGGATTTAGCCCACGGTTTTCATGCACGACCACCACCGCCGGGACTTTACCGCTGGCCTTGGCCGGGCGCACCAGATACGCGCGCACATTGCCGTGGCCTTTGGGTGAGGGGTAGGTGATGTACTCGGGCAGGATGTCCGGGTCGGTGAATTCCACTTGTTCGGCGAGCGCGTAGTTGGGGCTCAGGGACGCCAGCAGTGCGCTGGCGGTCAAACCGCCCAAGGCGAACAACGCCGCACGGTCGAGAAACTCTCGGCGGTTGATCTTGCCATGGACGTAGTAGTCGTAGAGTTCGAGCAGTTCGGGGGCGAAGTCTTTGGCGGTGAGACGATCCATCGGGGCGCTTTCCTTAGGTTCAGGATTTGAACCAGTAAAGCAGCGTTTGGCCCACAACCCGGGCCATTCGTCCGGGTTGTGGCAAACGGTGTGCCGAGGGGACTAATGCCCACCCACCACCATGTGACTGAACGGCGCCACATACGCCTGCAACGTCACCAGCCCGCCGACCAGAATCGCCAGCACGATCGAGTGGAAGAACACATACCGCAGAATCTCCCCCTCATGCCCGTACCAGCGTGTTGCCGTGGACGCGACCACAATCGACTGCGCGTCGACCATCTTGCCCATGACCCCGCCAGAGCTGTTCGCCGCCGCCATCAGCACCGGGCTGATCCCGAGCTGTTCGGACGTGACTCGTTGCAAGCCGCCGAACAACACGTTGGACGCGGTGTCCGAGCCGGTCAACGCCACGCCGAGCCAGCCGAGGAGGGTGCCGAACATCGGGTAGAAAATACCGGTCGCGGCGAAGGCCAGGCCCATGGTCGCGTCCAGTCCCGAGTAACGCGTGAGGTAACCCAGGGCCAGCATCGCCGCGATGGTGATCAGCGAGTAGCGCACCACCCACAGCGTTCGCAGGTATTGGCGGGCCAGTTGCGGGATCGAGTAGCCCATCAGCAGCCCGCCGAGGATGGCGGACAGCAAGATGCCGCTGCCGGTGGCGGTGAACCAGGTGAATTTGTAAATCGCCTCTTCGGTTTTCGGTGCCGGCACCACCGGTGGCACCTTCTCGATTTGCTGGTGCAAGGTGGTGAAGGTCAGGGCTGGCGCGAAAACCGGGTTGGCTTCACGCATTGGTTTGCCCTGCGGGTCGAGCTTGACCGACTGGGTTTGCGGATCGATCGCCGGACGGGTATCGAACATGTTTTTGAAACCTTGGGTGCCCCAGGCGAAGACGAAGATCGTGAGGATGATCCACGGCATCCAGGCGCGCATCACCGCCGGTTTCGCATCGCCGGAAAAGGTCCCGCCGGCCGCCGGTGCCTGCTCATGTTCGGCATCGATTTTCGAGTTGTCGACGCGCCCGGTCAGGGCGGCCGAGGTGTGCACCGTGGCCGGTTTCCAGACCTTGAGGAAACCGGTCAGGCAGGCCATGGAAATCAATGCGGCGATCACGTCGACGAGCATCGGCCCGTGGTAGTTGGACACGAGGAATTGCGGGACCGCGAAGCTGACCCCGGCCACGAGGATCGCCGGCCAGATCTCGAGCATTTTGCGCCAACCGGCGAACGCCCAGATCAACCAGAACGGCACCAGCACCGAGAAGAATGGCAGTTGTCGACCGACCATCATCGACAGTTCCATTTCGTCCAGCCCGGTCACTTTGGCCAGGGTAATGATCGGTGTACCCAGCGCGCCGAACGCCACCGGCGCCGTGTTCGCGATCAAGGCCAGGCCAGAGGCGGCCAGTGGCGAGAAGCCCAACCCGATCAGAATCGCACCGGTCACCGCCACGGGTGTGCCGAAGCCGGCCGCGCCTTCGAAAAACGCGCCGAAGCAGAAGGCGATCAGCAGCAATTGCAGGCGTCGATCGTCGGTGATGCGTGCCAGGGAATCCTGCAGCACCTTGAACGAGCCGTTCTCGGTGGTCAGTCGGTGCAGGAAGATGATGTTGAGCACGATCCAGCCAATCGGCAGCAAGCCGTTGGCCGCGCCGAATAACGCCGCCGAGCCCGCCATGTTGGCCGGCATGCCGAAGGCAAAGATCGCGATCAGCAGGGCGGACGCCAGCGCGAGCAGCGCCGCCATGTGCGCCTTGATGTGGAAAAACGCCAGGGAGGCCAGCATCACCACCACCGGCACGGCGGCCATGAGGGTTGAGATGACCGGGTTACCGAAGGGATCGTAGATTTGCTGCCAGACCATGTTCCACCTCTGCTTTTTATTGTAAGTAGCGCAGGCCCCGGGCGGGGTTGGTGAAATGCAGTATAGGTGGCATTACGCCGCTGTCTCGGCAGGTTCGTTGCCATTGAAACGAACCATGGCCGGCGATGACCCCGGGCGAACTTCTACTACGCTCAGAAGGATGCCGGACTCGATCCATCCACCACGCGGGGGAGACAGCGATGACTGAACGCCATGAGGAACACAAGGAGACGCTTTCCAACGGATGCTCGATCAAGGTCACGGCCGAGATACTGAAGGACGGCTCCCTGAAAATGCTCATCGGTGTGTACCGGCCGGATGGCTCGGTGATTGAAGAGGACCACCATCCGTCCCCGCACTTGCTGGACATGGAGGCGGCGATGGACTGGGCCATCGAAAAAGCCAAGACCATCGGCAACAGTCAGCAAACGTTGTAAGAACGGCTCGTCACCGCTCTGGTCATCGTCCTTATTGCGTACCGAACATGGCCGTCCAGTAGATGCCGGCATCGCTTTTTGGATCGTTCGCGTAAGCCGCGCCGAGCTCACGGAACTGTGGGTTCATCAGGTTGGCGCAATGACCGGGGCTGGCCAGCCAGCCGTCGACCACCTTGCGCACGGTGTCTTGCCCGGCGGCAATGTTCTCGCCGATCTGCTGATAGACATAACCCGCCAGTTCCGCGCGATCCCCCGGCGTGCGACCGTCGCGGTCCTTGTGATCAAAATAGTTGCCGTTGGCCATGGCCCGCGAGTTGGTTTCGGCGGCGGACGCGAGGGTGGCGTTCCAGGCCAGCGGGGTGGTCGCGGCAAAGGGCTGGGCGCCGCACTGACGGGGTTTACTGCGCGCGGCATTGAGCTCGACCAACAGCTTCTGGCCTTCGGCGGCGGCATCACCCAGGCGCGCGGTCAACAGCGGGCGGGCGAGTACGATGCGCCAGTCGTTGCCCTGGCGGCTGACGCCGATGTCGACGAATTTCAGGTTCAGCACCACCTGGCAGAAGCTTTCCTGGACCGCCATCATCGCCGCTTGCGCATCACGCGGGCCGGTCAGGGATATCGCTTGCACATGGAGCATCGGGTACGACGCACGCACCATGGCCTGCTGCAAGTCGACCTGCCCACTGGCCGGCAAAATCAGGCGCGGATCGCTGGTCAACGGTGGCAACTCCGGCGAGACCTGACCGGCGCAACTCTGCGGCAGGCTGCGAAAGGCGTTGATCGAATCGGCCAGTTGCGATTCATCGGACGCCATGGCCGTTGTGGCAAGCACCAGACCCAACGACAACCCCGACAAGCGCATAGCGGATGAAAAGACGTGCATGGAAACCCCCTTGGACGGACTGCGCCCATGATGCGCGAATTCCCCCCGTACAAGGCAATGGGTTTTTGCAGTTTGTTGGTCAGTAGTTGACATGATTTGGCTACTACACTGAATCAACACCCCCTTGAGTGCTTGCACCATGTCCTTGAATTGGATCGCCGCGTTTCTCGCCCTTTGTCTACTTGCCGGTCAGTCCATGGCCGACGATCAACAACAAAAAAAGGAGGTCGCGGAAGACAAGGCGCAGGTGCTTGAGCAGAAGGCTGCCGAGAAGAGCAGCAATGTGCCGGTGCCCAAGTCCGAGGCCATCACCCAGTCCGAAGTCCAGGCCGTCGACCCGGCCGGCACGGCGCCGCTGGACGACGCGATTACCTGCATGGCGCGCTCCATTTACTGGGAAGCCAAAGGCAAGGACACGGACGACATGGAAGCGGTGGCCAACGTGGTGATGAACCGCCTCGGCCACGAGGGTTTTCCCGATACGGTGTGCGCAGTGGTCAAGCAAGGTTCCGAAACCAAAAGCTGCCAGTTCTCCTGGTGGTGCGACGGGAAACCGGACACTGCCCAGCAAGAAACCCAATATGCGCTGGCCAAGGAAATCGCGCGCAAGGCGCTGAACAAGCAACTGCCGGATCACACCGGCGGCGCGATGTATTTCCATGACAAGACGGTAAAACCGGTCTGGGCCAAGAAGTACATCAAAACGGCGAGCATCGGTTTGTTCGTGTTCTACAAGCCCCATGACGGGTCGGCGAAGTAGCTCGGCCGACCCTGAGGCTCACAACACCTAAACCTCACGACCATGCGCTGCGGCGGCCAGTTGCCCGGTATCGACCCGGACAAACACTGAGTCGCCCACGGCCGTGAGCACGCCGTCGGCGTACACCTCGCAGATGACGCGAGTCTTGCGCCCGACGTCGCCCTCGACCCTGGCGCGCAAAGTCAGCGCAACGCCCATCGGTGTCGGTTTGATGAACTTGATGCCCAGGTTGCCGGTGACGCAGTCGATCCGCGGCTGGGAGCCCGGCTCGCGGTTTTCGGTCCGGTAGTGATACGCCATGGCCGTCCAGTTCGAATGGCAATCCACCAACATCGCAATCAAGCCGCCATACACCAGATCCGGCCAGCCACAGTATTTGGCCTCGGGCAGGTGCTCGGCGACGACGTGCACGCCGTCCTCGTGCCAGTGGCTCTTGACGTGCAACCCGTGAGGGTTGCGGCTGCCGCAGCCGTAGCACACGCCATCCGGTGCGGCGCGGTCCTGCATGGAGATATCGAGCATAGTGATCCCTTGTTGTGCCTTGAAGTCCGCCTGCGATTAAAACGCCGGAACGAGGGGAAGTCCATTGCGCCATCCTGGTGCCTGTTTAACATCGCACGCCGAGCGCCCCCAGCTTCCCCGAATGGGAGCCGGTGCTTTCAAATCAACGAGATAGCGCTGTGATGCAGGCCACGTGCAAACGTGGCATGCACATTGCTGCTGTCCTAGCGCACCTTTTTCGGTGCGATTGATCCGGGACGACCCGGAGGCCTCACGGCTCTGCGATATCTGGACGACCAGGTGACATTTTGACTAATCATCAGGAGGTTACTTATGGCGGCCATGCCTCGAATTACCCCTCATTCAGCCTTCGAAACCTTGCCCCTAGTGGACATCAGCGGGCTGTTTTCGAGCCTCGAATCCGAACGTATAAACGCGGCGAGTGCCTTGGGCGACGCCGCCTCGCAGGCCGGGTTTCTCTATGTGACCGGTCACGGTATCGACCCGCAGATCATCCATCGGCTCAAGCAACGGGCAGCGGACTATTTCGCCCAGTCGAACGAGCAGAAGATGCAGGACTACATTGGACTGTCGAGCAACCACAGCGGCTATGTGCCCGAAGGTGAGGAGCAATTTGTCGAGGGAACTATCGACCACAAGGAAGCCTTCGACGTCGGCTTCGATTACGCGCCGGCATTAGGGCGACGGCCGATGCTCGGGCCCAATCGCTGGCCGGTCTTGCCGGGTTTCAAGGACGACATCAAGGCCTACTACGACGCCGTGTTCAACCTCAGCCTCACGTTGTTTCGTGGCTTCGCGCTGGCGCTGGGCCTGCCGGAAAACGCCATCAGCCAACGGGTGAACAACCCGCCGAGTCAACTTCGGCTGATCCACTATCCCTTCTCGCCGAATGCCCCGGTGGATCGCCCTGGCATAGGCGCGCACACTGACTACGAATGCTTCACCATCCTGCTGCCGACCGCACCGGGCCTTGAAGTGTTGAACGGGGCAGGGCAGTGGATCGACGTGCCGTTGGTGGACGGTGCGTTTGTGATCAACATCGGCGACATGATGGAAGTGCTGAGCAACGGCCGTTACGTCGCCACCGCTCACCGGGTGCGCAAAGTCGCTCAGGAACGCTACGCCTTCCCGATGTTTTGCGCCTGTGACTACGACACGCTCATCGAGCCCATCGCGCAGTTGCTCGACCTGCAAACCCCCAGCCGTTATGGGCCGCATGTCTGCGGCGATCACCTCTACGCGCAAACCCTGCAAACCTTCCGTTACCTCAAGCAGCGACTGGCCGCCGGCGAGTTGAGCTTGCCTGACGGCGCCAAGGGGTTGTCCTCGTTCGGTCGCGCCGCCATGGCCGGGGAGGTTTGAAATGAATCTGCTGGATCTTGTTACCCAATATCCGCAACCCGCCGCTGGTGGCGTACCGGACTGGATGCTCGGCTTCTACAAACGCCGGTCGATCAGTTTCGCTGACGGCCTGACCGACGTGTGCACCCACGTCTGCTGGTTTCAAAGCCGCCACTTCACCATCGATTTGCGCCTGCCGCTGGAAGGCCAACAAGTGCCGGCCAAACCGCTGCTGGAATACAGCGCCGAAGAGTTGCAGACCCTGGCCAATTACGAAGGCTGGGAAGCGTTGTGTTCATGGCAAGGCGACGTGTTGAGTTGGCACACCGACACCTCGTTTCAGCTGCATAACCGTTGGCCCGAGCCCGGTGTGCTCAAGCGCATCGGCAACTGCATGATCGAGTTTGCCCCCAGCGGTGCCTATGTCGAAGACTGGCGACTTCAGTTATCAAAGCCGGGTGTCTTGATCGGCTTGCGCTTGCTGGAGGAACGAGAAGTCGAAAACGGTTTTGTGCATCACCGTGGCGGTGGCTTGATCGTCTGTGGTGAGCATGCGGCGATGGTGCTGGGGCGGGCTGATCCGCTCGAGTCCGGTCCTGAGGGCGAGCCGCTGCGGGATCTGGTCGCCCGCCACGGTGAAGACCCGCAGTGGCTCAAGCGCGCGTTCAACTTCGAGACATCGATTGCCGAAGGTTCTCTCGAAGCAGGCTACAAAGTGACGCTTTCTACCTGCGCTGGCCGTGTCGGTCAGCCATTGATTTCGCTGGAGGGTTTCGAGCGGCGGGCCGACGGCAAGCACGTCTCGCAATTGATCACCGTCGAGGGCGTTGCCCGAGAACGGCTGTTCGTCATCGACACCCTGGAACCCGACATCAGCTACGCACAAACCAGCGGATTCACCGCCAGCGCCGCGCAATGGTACGAACGTGAATCCCCGACCTTGAGCCGCTACACCCAGCCGCTCGTTTGACATCAACGCGTCACCCATTTCATAACCCGTGAGGTTTCCATGAAGGCATTCTCGTGCGTGTTTTACCGTTTCGCAGCGGTGTTGCTGGCCGTGTCCTGTCTCGCGTTCGGCGCTTCGGCGGCGGAGAAAAAGCAGGAGTTCAAGGTGGCGTGGTCGATCTATTCCGGCTGGATGCCCTGGGGTTACGCCAGTGAACACGGGATCATCGACAAGTGGGCGAAGAAGTACGGGATCAAGATCGAACTGGTGCAGCTCAACGACTACATCGAGTCGATCAACCAATACGCGGCCGGCGCGTTCGATGCCTGCGGCATGACCAACATGGACGCCCTGACCATCCCGAGTGCCAACGGCGTGGACACCACCGGCCTGATCCTCGGCGATTATTCCAACGGCAACGATGCCATCGTGCTCAAACACGGCAAGACCTTCGCCGACATCAAGGGCCAGCAGGTCAATCTGGTGGAGCTGTCGGTCTCCGACTACCTGATGTCCCGCGCACTGGATATTCATGGCCTGTCGCAGCGGGACATCAAGATCATGAACACCTCGGACGCCGATGCCGTGGCATCGTTCACCACCCCCGGCGTAACCGCAGCGGCGCTGTGGAACCCGCAACTGAGCACGGTGATGAAACAGTCACCGACGGCGGTCGAGGTGTTTACCTCCAAGGAAATCCCAGGCGAGATCATCGACATGATGGCGGTCAACACCGAGACCCTGAAGGCCAACCCGGAACTGGGCAAGGCGCTGGTCGGTGCCTGGTTCGAAACGCTGCAACTGATGTCCGGCGACAACGGCCAGGCGATCGCCGCACGCACCTCGATGGCTGAACGTTCGGGCACCGACCTCAAAGGCTACGAGGATCAACTGACGCAAACCATGCTGTTCTACACGCCGGGCACCGCGTTTGAGTTCGCCAATTCCGACGCGATCCGCCACACCATGGAAAAGGTCCGCACCTTCTCCTTCGCCAAGGGCCTGCTCGGTCAGGCCGCGACCAGCGCCGATGCCGTGGGCATGCAATTCGCCGATGGCTCGACCCTGGGTGACACGAACAACATCAAGCTGCGGTTTGATACGCAGTTTGTGAATATGGCGGTGGCCAATCAACTGTGATCGGGCGGGGGCGTTCGAGGAACGCCCCCTTATTGGCGGTCAGAACTTGGCGTAGTTCAAGGCATCGACAATGGCTGAGCCGCCGATGCCGGTCAGCGACAGCAACAGCGCGCGTACCAATGGTTCTTCCGAGTAACGTGAGAAGGAACCGGTATTGAGCGTCGCTATACGCTCGCGAATCATCCGAAATTTATCGTAGCCCTTAGTATCAGTGGGATTTTTCAACAAATATGCGTCGATGCGTTGTAACGCCTCCATACGTGCTTTTTCTGCTGCCCGACGCAGTGACAGGGCTGAGGCAAGTAACAGTAGTGCTGTCAGCGCATATGAAATGATCATGCTGAGTGGCGTCGGCCAGTTATCGAAAACGCTGCTGCGCGAAGCAATCAGAATCAACATCACCACTGTGGGGGCGTAGATCAGTCGATTGACCGCTGAGGTACGTTTGGCAATCAGTTGTATGTCCACCCAATCGTCGATGCACGAGTGTCTTCCGATGCCGAATATGGCTTGATGTTCATTTTGCAATCTGATTGGCCAGATGGCGTGATAGTTACTCAAATGGCGGATAAACCGGGTCAGCAAGAGATTGGCGTCGATCACCCAGAACACCAGCAGCTGGAACACGACAGTCGGAATCAGCCAGGTCCACTTCCAGAGAGGTGAAGTGTCACGCACGGGAATCCCTTCCATTGGCCAGACAACAAAGAGCAGGCTGGTTACCACGACGAAAATCCATGTGGCGAGCAGGGCGCGCACCATTCGCGCACCGAACGTACCGCATACACAATGTTCTCCCCAGAAGCGTGAGATGGAAATCATTGTTCGACCATCCGTGCTCTTCGCTTGATCTCTGGCGAGCGATTTTGATTTTGACCAGTCGATGCTAGCGGTCGACAGTGGGAAAAGAACCAGAAACAGGCACTGCCCCAGCTCTTTGCACCATTGTCCGAGGGTTCTTTTTTGTCCTCCGCGAACAAGACGTGGCAGTTGCCCCCACAAACTCAGATGGTACTTACGCATGTGAGGCCGTAAATGGTAGGCCGTTTCGATCTCGAATCTATTGACCCTCAGGTTGCGCCAACCCCATGCCACAGCCGAAAGTGAAATCAATACGGCGAGCAATCGCAGTGCGACGGTTGGCCAGGCGCTGATTCCTTCGAATAGAAACATTGGCTCGCCTAAACCGTCCTTCGTCAATGTACTGCGCATCTGGTAGCCGAGCAGTAACACGAGGACGAATATCACCAATGGCACGATGATGTACCACGCCGAGGCGTCAAAAAAACCACTGTCCGGGTCAACAGGTGAATTGTTCGTGAGTGATAACTGTCGCTCGGATCGACGGACGAGTTTTGAAGTGAGAGTGCCCAGCAAAATCAGTGCGAAACAGACCCATAGGAGTTCCGCATGCCAGAACCTTGCGGCAAAGAAAGCGCAGGCTGCTGCAGTGATATACAGCGCCATTGGCACACCACGTACCCAGGAGAAAGGTGTTTTTCCTTTGATTTGCGAACCCTCGATCCACCACCAGACGATGAAGGCAGCTGTTAGCAGCAGCATGAATGTCAGTGGTCCTGCCCAGAAAAACGACTGCGTGTTCTTGAAGCCATTTCGAAGTGCGTCGGACGGTTCCGGGTAGGGTGGGGGTGATGGATCCTGAAGGCAGCGTAATGCCATGAGGTCGTGGGGGCGTATGCCTCGATTTGATTGAGATTGGGTAGGAGCGGCACAGCTTTCCGGGCGCGAAGCGGTCAGATTGCTCGCCAGTGGAATGAAGCCGCTGATCCCAACCTCATATATCCCCGGCGAGAGCAGCTCCGATCTGGAGTAGTCAAACTTCGCTCGTTTGACGACGAAGGGCTGTGGCGCCAATGCCGCAAGCACCGATATAAAAACCGAGCTTTGTAAACTGTCTCGAAACGGTGGAATGTCCTGTTGCAATGCACGTGTCAGTGCCAGTCCATAAGGCGCCGCGAGAATCAGATTGCGCGTGGCTTCGGCCTGACCGCGTTGCAACATGCGTGCGTCAAGATCAGTTGAAAAGTAAAGTTTGTAAGGCATCCGGCTTTTCAGCGCTTGCAGCACAAGCAGTTTGTCGTAGGTGTCGACACCCAACACCCCGATGGCGCCAATGCCGCTCTGACCTGCCTTTCGATAGTCTTCATCTTGCTGTGCAATGTGATCAGCGAGTCGCCGCAAGTAGTCAAGTTGGGAGTTGCCGTCAGCTTTTTCCAATGGGCTGAGATCGATTTGGCTACTGTTTTTGTTATTTTTGCTGGTGTCGGTGCTAGTGGCTTTGTCGCTGCTGGCGGGCTCCTCCGGCAAGCGACCATCCAGGCCACGCAAATAGCTGAACCGCAATACCCACTGTTCAACTACTCCTTTTTTATCTTTTTCGTCGTCACCCAAGCGAGCATCAAGAGCAACCTGGTCCTTAAAGCTTTCGATCAGGGCGCGACTGTAGAAGCTGTCCCATTCGGAAATCAATGCGATGCGGTTGGCATTTAGCCAAGCAGCACGGTTGCAGGGTGTTCCGACGCGTCGCAGCTTGCCCTGACTGCAGCGGATATCTGCGGCTGGATCTACTCTTCGCAGCTTTAACTCATCCAACAACAGTTTGGTCATGGTGCCATCGTCGCTGACCGTACGCAGAATTTTCATTGCCTCTTTATTTTGCGTTTCTGTCGTGGTGTTTTTGTCCGCTGCCACATCCTTGTCCTTGTCCTTGTCCTTGTCCTTTTCTTTTTTCAAGGGTTTTAGGCTCTTCCTGAGCGCTTCGTTATCTGCCGTTGCCAGAGGCGAATAGATTTCTACGTTTTTTGTAGCCTGGAAGTTGGCCTCTTCTTGGTACATGTCGAGCAACACAGTTGAAGTAGAAGGGCCGATAACTTTCAGGGTGGCGGTGTCGATTCCTTCGATGCACCCTCCGGAAGCGCATGCCTTGTAGGCCTTGAAGTGTAAATCCTTGCGCAGCTTTTCCAGCATCTGGAGCGGTTGTGAGGTCAGCAAGTCCTGTTTTAGCCAGAACACAATCGTTCGTTCTGAAGGTGGTGGCCCCCCTTCAACATCAGAAGCAGGTCTGTCGAACTGATTGGAAATAAACATTTCATAAGGTAGATCTACTGCTTGTGGATCGTTATCAAGGGGATCAATTGACAGGTCGTGCTGAAGTTTCAAGCAATGTATGTATTGCTCCTGATCTGGCACCCGTTGGGAGTTTTTGAATCCTGCGAGTAATGCATACCGAATACGCCGCCGTCGCTCCAGTTCATCGGCGTATGGGCCCCCTTCTACAAGAACTACCATGATGTCGGGAGTCGATTTCTCTTCAGGCAACGGGATGATATCGGGGTTGCATAGATGCTTGGCCTCCTCACTGTCCGTAAGCTTTTTACGATAGCGTTCCAGAGCATCAAACGGGTCCTGCCATAACCGAGCTTCAATTGGTAGTTGCGATTGAAATTGCGCACCAATCGGTCGAGGTTCCAGGAAAGGTTCGCGAGTTAATGCCAGCGTCGACAATACCAAGCTGAGGATAACAGCGCCGCCGGGCAGCCAGAACGCCAGGTTGGTGCCCGAGTCTTTGTTGTTGTCCATGGCCTAAACCTCGTATTGTCGGCCGAGTGTTCAAGGTTATGTATAGACCTAATAAAGAGTCCGTATTGTCACCGCATAAATCTGTTAATCAGAAAGGGCAAACGTGGCGTACGAGGTATAAGTTGTCATGATGAAAGCAAAGGCGTGCGAGGTAGTGCGTAACGAATATGCCAAGGCGCCTAGCCCGCAGGATTGAGAGCGTTCATAGTCTGGTGGGAGGCGCTAAAGTCCCCTGGTTGGAGCGAATTAAGTTAACCGGTTTTTTTGGGTTAATGCCATTCCGCGCTATGGATCCAATATTAAATTTCGAAATAATCCATTCCTCATTTGAAGTGTTAGTTGTTAAATTGCTTGTAACTACCGGGAGGATGATGTGCATCTAGGAAAAGTTGTAATGCGGGTAATACACTAAGAATAAACTGATCGATGGTTTTAAATATGACCGGTGCAGTCAGTGCAGGTGTAAAGTCGTCGGCAAATGACCTGAAACCTCTCATGCCACCTTTTTTGTCAAAGGCACCGTCATGCACCACATCGGACTCATCGTCTACCCCGGCTTCCAGGTCCTCGGCCTCGCCATGTGCGCCACCTTCGAACTGGCCAACAACACCGCCGAAGAACCGGTGTACAGCCTTACCCTGCTGTCCGAGCACGGCGGCACGGTGCAGACCTCCGCCGGATTTGGCGTGGAAACCCAGCCCTTCGATCAGCGCGTGTTCGATACGCTGCTGGTGATGGGCGACAACCTGATCCGGCCCACGTCGCCGGGCATGGTGGCGTTTTTGCGCCGTGCCAGCGAGTCCACCCGGCGCCTGGGCTCGATCTGCACCGGTGCGATTGCGCTGGCCGAGGCGGGCTTGCTCGATGGCCGACGGGCGACCACGCACTGGTGTCATGCGCCGGCCTTGCAGCGGGCGTATCCAAACGTACTGGTCGAAGAGGACCGCATTTTCATCAACGACGGTAACCTCTGGACCGCCGCCGGCATGAGTGCCTGTGTCGACCTGGCGTTGGCGCTGGTGGAAAAGGACCTCGGTGCCCAAGTGGCGCGCACGGTGGCCCGGCAATTGGTGGTGTATCACCGCCGCGCGGGTGGGCAGTCGCAGTTTTCGGTGATGCTGGAACTGGAGCCGAAGACCGATCGCATCCAGGCGGCGTTGACCTACGCCAAACAGCACCTGAAATCCGCGTTGTCGGTCGAAGAGTTGGCCGGAGCAGCGAATTTGAGTCCTCGGCAATTCAGTCGGGTGTTCCATGCGGAAACCGGCCAATCGCCAGCCAAAGCCATCGAAAATCTGCGCGTGGAAGCCGCACGGTTAATGATGGAGACCGGCCGTCATGCCATCGATGTGGTCGCTACCGAAACCGGTTTTGGTGACCGCGAGCGTATGCGCCGGGCCTTTCTCCGCGCCTTCGGCCAACCGCCACAGGTGATCCAGCGGGCGAATCGGGCCATGTCCTGAAAGGTGGTGTATTCGACATTTAAGACAGAATATGATTGACGTAATCTTGATCTCGTTGAAGCCCATTCCCTCAGTGAGATCACCGCCATGACCATCGTAAAAGCCGCTGCCGTCCAAATCGCACCTGTGCTCTACAGCCGTGAAGGCACGGTAGAGAAGGTCGTTAACAAAATTCGCGAACTCGGCGAGAAGGGCGTGCAGTTCGCCGTCTTCCCGGAAACCGTCGTGCCGTATTACCCGTACTTTTCCTTTGTGCAGTCGCCTTTCGAAATGGGTTCCGAGCACTACAAGTTGCTCGATCAGGCTGTGGTCGTGCCGTCGGCGACCACCGATGCAATCGGCAAGGCTGCCCGGGAAGCCAACATGGTCGTGTCCATCGGCGTCAACGAACGCGATGGCAGCACGCTGTACAACACGCAACTGCTGTTTGATGCCGACGGCACGCTGATCCAGGCACGTCGCAAGATTTCGCCGACCTATCACGAACGCATGATCTGGGGCATGGGCGATGGCTCCGGCCTGCGCGCCATCGACAGCGCCGTCGGCCGTATCGGTCAACTGGCCTGCTGGGAACATTACAACCCGCTGGCCCGCTATGCCTTGATCGAAGACGGCGAACAGATCCACGCCTCGATGTACCCCGGCTCGTTCGCCGGTGAGCGATTCACCCGGCAGATGGAAGTCAGCATCCGCATGCATGCGCTGGAATCGGCGTGCTTCGTGGTCAACTCGACGGCGTGGTTGTACCCGGAACAGCAAGCGCAAATCATGGCCGACACCGGGTGCGATATCGGCCCGATCTCCGGCGGTTGCTACACCGCGATCATCGACCCGCAAGGCGAAGTCGTCGGCGCGCTGACTGAAGGCGAAGGCGAGGTGATTGCTGACATCGACCTGTTCCAGATCGAGATCCGCAAGCGTCAGATGGATGGCCGCGGTCACTACAGCCGTCCGGAAATCCTCAGCCTGAACATCGACCGCACACCGCATCGCCATGTGCATGAGCGCAATGCTCAGCCGGCGCTGGCGGTCACTGGTCAACCGGAAGAAGTGTGATCGGGTAAACGCGACCTACAAAAAAGGCCCCTTCATCAATCGATGAAGGGGCCTTTTTCGTTGAGGGCGGTTTTACAGTTCCTGACCGAGGAAGATCAACGTATTGCCATGCGCCTCAGCCGCTGCGCGCTGGTTGTAGCTGTCGCGGTGCGAGCAGTTGAAGCCATGTTCGGCGTCCGGGTACACGACAATTTCCACGTTGTCGTTGGTGTCGAAACGTTCGGCGATTTGCTCCACGGCTTCCAGGGAAATGTGGCTGTCCTGTTCACCGAAGTGCATCAGCAATGGCACCTGGATGTCATCGGCGCGTTCCAGGTGATTCTGAATGCCGCCGCCGTAGTAGGCGACCGCCACATCCACGAAACCATTGGTGGCGGTGAGGTACGACAACAGGCCGCCAAAGCAGTAACCGATGGAAGCGATGCCGCCATCCAGCCCCGGTTGGGCATCGAGCGCGTCGATGGCCAGTTTGATGTCGGCCTGCGCCTTGGTGATGTCGGTGGCGTTCATCAACTCGACGGCGCGTTTCCAGCCGGCTTCGTCGTAGGTCAGCTCGATGCGGTGGCCGCTGCGCCAGAACAGGTCCGGCGCGATCACCAGATAACCATCAGCGGCGTATTGCTCGGCGACCGAGCGGATGTGCTCGTTGACGCCGAAAATCTCCTGGATCAAGACGATCCCCGGGCCGCGCTGGGTATGCGGAATGGCCAGGTAAGCGCCAAATTTACCGTCGTCGCTGTCGATCTCGATCCATTGGGTGGTCACGCTCATGGTGGCTCCTGTCTACGCAAGTGAGGTGGAGGTTGAAGTGTGTCACGGTAGCATTTCAGCGAGTGTGACGGCGCCAGAAAATTCGCGCCAACAGCGTATCGAGGCTCAGCTTGCCGGCACCCGAGAGCAGCAAGGGCAGGAGGGCGGCGAGGTAGATCACCGGCAGTTTGAAGTTGCCATGGCCTTTATTGCTGATGGCGTAACCCTGGGCAAGCTCATTTAATGTAGACCAATCGGCCGGCCAGTGAACGGCGGCGGTGGCGACAACCGTGACCACGATCAGGATGATCGCCGAGACCCGCGTACCCAGACCCACCAGAATCGCGAGGGCGCAAATCAGTTCGGCCCACATCGACAGTTCCCAGTTCAGCGTGGCCGGCAGTTGGTCGAACGGAAACGGAAAACGGTCCTGGATGTCGGCAAACCAGTTCTCGCCGTTCCATTTTTCCAGACCCGACTCAAAGAATTCCCAGGCGATAAACAACCGCAAGGTCAGGGGCGCAAGCCAGCTACCGGCACGGTCTAGGTTCAGGTGCAGGCCTTTCACGGCCGAAGAGATTGAAGTGTTCACGGGCTTGATCTCCGTCAGGTCAGGAATGCGGGGCATCGAGTGCCCCGCGCAAGGTGATTACTCGGCGGCGCCGCACTTGCCTTCACCACATTTGCCTTCGGCGGGTTTTTCCGCGGTGTCGGCCTGGACCTGGCTGTAACCGTGGGCCAGCTGTTTCATGCTGAACGCTTCGGATTCGGAGGCCGAAGCGACGTTAGACAGGGCCAGGCCACCGGCGATGAGCAGGCCGAGGGTCAGGGAAGAAGTCGAGAGCTTGAACATGGTGATACTCCGTACAGTGAGTGAGTTGAGCGCTTTGATCGGCTTGGCCAATCGACAGGTGCAGTTGACCAAGCGGGTGTATCTGCGATGTGTCGTTTGCGCGGGGTTTTGTGGGCGGGGTGTGTCAGGGGCGGGTTTGTACACACGGTGATACACAGCCACCAAATATCTAATGTGGGAGCGGGCTTGCTCGCGAATGCGGTGTGTCATTTAAACAATGATGTTGACTGACACACCGCATTCGCGAGCAAGCCCGCTCCCACATTAGATTTAGGGTGGATCGGGGATTTGGAAGGGGCCGCTGTGATTCGCCGTCGCCCCGCAGCGTCTAGCCTCAGAGTCCCCGCAATCCCACGGGGCGTGACTTTGGAACCTCGCATGCAAGCGCTGTTGAACGAGATCCTCGACGCTGTCCGGCCGCTGATCGGGCAGGGCAAGGTGGCGGACTACATTCCTGCCCTCGGCACCGT
>NZ_MOBK01000120.1 GCF_003732265.1 Pseudomonas brassicacearum | reverse complement strand
AAGCCAAGAGCGACGATCAGAAACGTCGTGTGGCTGGCGAAAATCCCCGCACTGAAAAAGCCGATCGCGCCCACGATGACCAACCCGGCAACAAACTTGCGCCGCTCACCGGTGGCATCCGACAAACGCCCGATTACTACCATGCTGATCGCCCCGCAAATGTACGGGATGGCCGTCAGCAGACCGATCATCACCGGGCTCTCGGTGCCGGCGCTGCGGATCAATTGCGGCGCCCAGAAATTCAAACCGTAGGACGCGACCTGGATCAGAAAATAGATCAGACCCAAGGTCAGAAAACCTGGAATCTTCAACGCCGCGAGCAGCGAACCACCACTCTTGTGCGGTTCATGTTGAGCGATGCGACTGGACAGCAGTTTCTTCTCGTCAGCGCTCAGCCAGTGCGCATCCTCGATGCGATCCTTGAGCAGCATCAGCACCAGAAAACCGAGACCGATGCACGGCACGCCGCCGAGCAGAAACAGCCAGTGCCAGCCGCGCAT
>NZ_MOBK01000119.1 GCF_003732265.1 Pseudomonas brassicacearum | reverse complement strand
GCCCGAGCGTCCTTCGAGCTTGTTGCGATAACGCGTCATACGGCCAGCCAGACCTTTCATCAACTTCCCTAGTCCGGATGTGTCTTCTCCTGGGGCGAGGAGCAGGTGGACGTGATTAGTCATTAAGCAGAAGGCGTAGACCTTCACACCAAAGACATGCTTGAGTTCTTTCAAGTCGCTGACGTAACGCTGGAAGTCTTCTGGGGCGGCGAATACCACCTGCTTGTTGTGGCCACGTTGCACGATATGATGCGGGTAGTTTGGTAATACAATGCGTGCCATTCTTGGCATATAGTTTCCTACGTCCTTGTAACGGTGAGGTAAGTGTAGCAGTGAGGGGAAGGGGATGATTTAAATAAATCTGTCCCCTTTGTCTAAATACAGGTGCAACTCACGCCGAAGAAATTCGTCATGTCGCACAGGCATCGAGAGGCTGATCGCCATTGGTGGCGATGCATCTTCGTGATAACGGAAATTGAAATCCTCGGCATCGCTGAACAGTCTGCCGCTATTACCTTAAGGGGTACAGACTTGAAGACAGGACATTTCATTCGAATAAATCTCCAAGCTCTTCAAGGGTTGGCATCGTTGCTGGAACCACCGAGAGTTCGCAGTCCAACGCAGCTAAAACCCGCGCGTAAGCGATCATGCCGACAG
>NZ_MOBK01000118.1 GCF_003732265.1 Pseudomonas brassicacearum | reverse complement strand
GAGGACCTGGCATGAGCCTGATGAATATCATCAAGCCGTACCCGTCGCCGTTGATCACCGGGCGCGGCATCGACCTGGATTTCCCGATGCTCGCCGGTTGCCTGGCATTGCTGGGCCTGGGCCTGGTGATGATCACCTCCGCGTCGTCGGAAGTGGCGGCCGTGCAGTCGGGCAACACGCTTTATCACATGATCCGCCACCTCGTTTACCTGGTGATCGGCCTGGGGGCTTGCATCGTCACCATGATGGTGCCGATCGCCACCTGGCAGC
>NZ_MOBK01000117.1 GCF_003732265.1 Pseudomonas brassicacearum | reverse complement strand
ACCCCGGCGAGCCATTCGTCATAGGCCAGTTCGACACCTTCACGACCGTGGTCATCGATGTCGGTAAACCCGACCATGTGTGCGGTGACTTCACCGGCCGGGTAGAACCGGCGGAATTCTTCGATGCCGTAAACGCCCGGCACTTTCAGATCAAGCACAGACTGGCCCTGCTCGGGGGTCAGCCCGCGCACCAGATAAATGAATTCTTTGTTGGCCTGGGCTTCGAGGCGTTCGGTCAGGGCTTTCGGATCCTGACCCAGCGCGGCGGCGAGTGCCGGCCACTTCTCTTTCGCCGTTTGCATTTCCTTGGCGTTGGCCCACAGCGTGGTCACCGGGGTACTCACGGCCAAAGGCTCGCCGTTACGGTCGGTGATCAGACCACGGTGAGCCGGAATCGGAATGTGACGCAGGCTGCGCGCATCGCCCTGACCTTTGAGGAAGTCACGGTCAACCACTTGCAGGTCAATGATGCGCCAGCAGATCGCCGCGACCATCACGCCGAGCAGCGCCACCATCAGGCGGAAGCGCCATGGGAACAGTGCGCCTTCGAGTTTCATCATGGCGCCACCATCTTCACGTCAGCCGCGCCAGGGATGTGCATTTTCAGTTGTTCGGTGGCCAGCACTTCGATGCGGCTGTGCGCGGTCCAGGTGCTTTGCTCAAGAATCAGGCGGCCCCACTCGGCCTGCGCCTTGTCGCGCACGCTGAGTTCGTTATAAAGGGTATTGAGCAACTGCCGGTTCCAGTGCGCGCTGTACGACACGGCGATGGCCGAGACGAGCACGCCGATGA
>NZ_MOBK01000116.1 GCF_003732265.1 Pseudomonas brassicacearum | reverse complement strand
GACCCGCTGGTGCTCTTGGGCAGTCACGACCGGTGCAGGGGAGTAACCGCCCATGCCGCCGGTGTTCGGGCCGGTGTCGCCGTCACCGACGCGTTTGTGGTCCTGGCTGGTGGCCATTGGCATCACGTTCTTGCCGTCGACCATGACGATTAATCTGGCTTCTTCGCCGTCCAGGAATTCTTCGATCCCTACGCGCGAGCCGGCATCACCGAAGGCATTGCCCGCGGGCATGTCGCGCACGGCGTCTTCGGCTTCGGCCAGGGTCATGGCGACGATCACGCC
>NZ_MOBK01000115.1 GCF_003732265.1 Pseudomonas brassicacearum | reverse complement strand
GGTATAAAAAGTGTGCCTACCGCACAAAATTGTGCGTACTTACGTCGATGTGCTGCAAAAGTTAGCATGGATTCCATATTCACCACTATGGAATCGGACAGATGAGTTTGTTGTTATCACCCTATGAAATTAAGGGCCTCACCCTGAAAAACCGGGTCGTCATGTCCCCTATGTGCATGCATATGGCGGCGGATGATGGTTTCGTCACTGACTGGCACCGCGTTCATTACGGCGCTCGTGCTCTGGGTCAGGCGGCGCTGATTTTTCCCGAAACGCTGGCCATTCAGGCTGACGGTCGTATTGGCGCCGGTGACCTTGGCATCTGGAGCGATGAGCACGTTGTCGGCTTGAAGGCGCTGACGGAATTGCTTCACGGCTTTGGTGCAAAAGCCGGCGCTCAGATCGGCCATGCGGGGCGCAATGCTGACCTGCCCGGTCTGATTCACATCGCGCCATCGGCGATTCCATTTACGCAAACCAGCCCTGTTCCTCGCGAACTCGCGGCTGATGAGATTCCGGCTCTGGTAAAGCTGTACGGCGATGCCGCACGTCGAGCCAGCGAAGCTGGCTTCGATGTGCTTGAGATCCATGCCGCGCACGGCTACTTGTTAAGTGAGTTTCTCTCGCCGTTG
>NZ_MOBK01000114.1 GCF_003732265.1 Pseudomonas brassicacearum | reverse complement strand
CGTTGCGTCGTGCCATGACTGGCCGACGCGTTGCTCTGGGCCTACGGCAATCGATAGACATCGAACGGCTCGGGCTTGGGCAGGATCGAGCACGAACTTATCAGCGTGAAGCCGGCGAGGAGGGCGATAAGAGTAAGATTCATGGCGTGAATTCCTTGTTCTTGTCACTGCCCAGCAGGTAACCGCTGGGGTTTTCCTCGAGGCGTTGGGAGATGGCGCGCAACGAGGTCAGGGTTTCACGCAACTCGCGCACCGCCGGGGCC
>NZ_MOBK01000113.1 GCF_003732265.1 Pseudomonas brassicacearum | reverse complement strand
AACCTGAAAGCCTGCCTGGATCAGGCGCAGGGCGAATTCATCAAGTTTCTGTGTGACGATGATCTGCTCTATTCCGCCTGTATCGAGCAGCAGGCGCACGAGATGCGCCGCGCCGAGGTCAGTCTGGTGCTGGCCCAGCGGCTGCTCTGGGACGCGAACGACATCATCCTGCCTGCGCGTCTGGAAAACTCTTCGCTGTCGCCGGTCAGTGGCCTGTTCAAGGGTGACGATCTACTGGCGATATTCGAAAAATTCCCGGTCAACGTTCTCGGCGGATTCAGCAACGCGCTGTTTCGCCGCGCGGACGTCGCCGAGCTGCTGCCGGCATTGACCGAGGAGGGCGGCTGCTTCGTCGCCAGCCTGGATTTCGCCTTGTATATCTGCCTGCTGCGCCGCGGCAACCTGGCGGTGTCGAACAATGTACTGAGCGCCGAGCGCCTTTCTCCGGAGCGGCTGAGTGCGCAGCAACCGATGAAGGACGCGATGGACGTCGAGCGCGAGTGGCTCTCGCAAATGCTCAAAGTCCGCAACGGTGAGTCGGCGCCGGCGCCAGGCTGGGTGCGTTACATCCCGCTGGCAAAGGCTGATGAGTCGCCAAGGGTTTGGGATGAGCTGCCGTTGAGTCGCACCCTGGGTTCCCG
>NZ_MOBK01000112.1 GCF_003732265.1 Pseudomonas brassicacearum | reverse complement strand
AGGCTTTCCTAAGAACGTTTTTGACCACGTGGCCAGGGTTGGCTTGCAGGAATGCGCCAAAGGCTGCACCACCGATAATCATAACCTCGAAAGGCTGGATAAGGGCAGCAATCTTGCCGTGGGAGAGCACGTACGCGCCGAGCACGCTCGCGAATACGACAATGATGCCGAGAATTTTAGCCATAGGTAGGAGAGCACTTACTGAGTCGGGTTCAAGGTCATATTCGGAGGTCGAAAAATCTCTTCTTCTCCTTATCGGCAAAACTGCGACAGACTATAGCCCGTTCAAGCGAAAAGCTAATTTAGCCTACGCCGGGCATAGGTAA
>NZ_MOBK01000013.1 GCF_003732265.1 Pseudomonas brassicacearum | reverse complement strand
CTTGGAAATCTTTAACAACTTCAACCACTTGCGCTTCCGATCACTCGGTAGCGGGAGGCGAATCCTACAGCGTTACACGCTGCTGTCAACACCTCTTTTTCAACTCCCTTTCGGGCTTCGATGACCTGAAGCCGCTCACTGTCGAAAACTGCGTAACTCTTTGTTTACCAAGGAGTTTTCCGTTTCGACTGCGCCGGAAGTGGGGCGAATTATAGACATCCAGAATCTGCCGTCAACCTTTAATTTCACAATTCTGTCATATGAGTCAAAAACCCTCGTAAACACAAAGGCCGGCCCCAAGGGGCCGGCCTTCTTCCCCTCTACTTACAAGCTAGGGAATGCGAATTGCGACGCTTCATGGCTCGCACGTTGCGGCCAGCGCTGGGTGATGGCTTTGCGGCGAGTGTAGAAACGCACACCGTCCGGGCCATACGCATGCAGGTCGCCAAACAGCGAACGCTTCCAGCCACCGAAGCTGTGATAGGCCACTGGCACTGGCAACGGTACGTTAACGCCAACCATGCCCACCTCGATCTCATCGCAGAACAATCGCGCCGCTTCACCGTCACGGGTGAAGATGCAGGTGCCGTTGCCATACTCGTGATCGTTGATCAGCTGCATCGCCTCTTCCAGGCTGTTCACCCGAACGACGCACAGCACTGGCCCGAAGATTTCTTCTTTATAGATGCGCATCTCTGGCGTGACGTTATCGAACAGGCAGCCACCCAGGAAGAAACCTTCCTCATGGCCGGCCACGCTCAGACCCCGACCGTCGACCACCAGGGTCGCGCCGGAAGAAACGCCGTCTTCGACATACCCGCTGACCTTGTCGCGCGCCTGACCGGTGACCAGTGGCCCCATGTCCAGGCCACACGTAGTCCCCGCGCCGATTTTCAGCGCCTTGATCTGCGGCACCAGTTTTTCCACCAGCGCATCCGCCACCTGGTCACCGACGCACACAGCCACCGAGATCGCCATGCAACGCTCGCCGCAAGAACCGTAGGCCGCGCCCATCAGTGCGCTGACCGCGTTATCCAGATCCGCATCCGGCATCAGCACCGCATGGTTCTTCGCGCCGCCCAATGCCTGGACGCGTTTGCCGCGCTTGGTGCCTTCGGCGTAGATGTATTCGGCAATCGGCGTCGAACCGACAAAGCTCAGCGCTTTGACTTCCGGCGCTTCGATCAGCGCGTCCACCGCAGCCTTGTCACCGTGCACGACGTTCAGCACGCCTTTAGGCAAACCGGCTTCCAGCAACAGTTGAGCGATCAACAGCGTAGAGCTCGGATCGCGCTCGGACGGCTTGAGGATAAAGCAGTTGCCGCAGACGATCGCCAGCGGATACATCCACAGTGGCACCATCGCCGGGAAGTTGAACGGGGTAATACCGGCCACCACGCCCAACGGCTGGAAGTCCGACCAGGCATCAATGTTCGGGCCGACATTACGGCTGTATTCACCCTTGAGGATTTCTGGCGCTGCGCACGCGAACTCGACGTTCTCGATACCGCGCTTCAATTCGCCCGCCGCATCTTCCAGGGTCTTGCCGTGCTCTTCGCTGATCAACTGAGCAATGCGTGCTTCGTTCTGTTCCAGCAGTTGCTTGAATCGAAACATCACCTGGGCACGTTTGGCCGGTGGCGTGTTGCGCCAGGCAGGGAATGCGGCCTTGGCCGAGTCGATGGCTTTTTGAATGGTTTCGCGGCTGGCCAATGGCAGCTTGTGGATCGCCTGGCCGGTGGACGGGTTGAACACGTCAGCCGTGCGACCGTCTTCGGTCACCAGTTCGCCATTGATCAAATGCGGGATAAGGCTCATGTAACGCTCCTGAAAAGTTGTCCACAGGCGCCCCGTAAAAGGACGCCTCTATATAGAAGAGAAAATCAGTCGATCTTGTTCAGCACTTCGCCGACCGCGTCGAACAGACGATCAAGGTCTTGCGGCTTGCTGTTGAAAGTTGGGCCGAACTGCAGGGTGTCGCCGCCGAAGCGCACATAGAACCCGGCTTTCCACAGCGCCATACCCGCTTCGAATGGACGCACGATCGCGTCGCCATCACGCGGCGCGATCTGAATCGCACCGGCCAGGCCGAAGTTACGAATGTCGATGATGTTCTTCGAACCTTTCAGACCGTGCAGCGCATTTTCGAAATGCGGCGCCACCTCGGCCACGCTCTGCACCAGGTTTTCCTTTTGCAGCAGGTCGAGTGCTGCCAGGCCAGCGGCGCACGCCACCGGGTGCGCGGAGTAGGTGTAGCCGTGCGGGAATTCCACCGCGTACTCAGGCGTCGCCTGGTTCATGAAGGTCTGGTAGATCTCGGAGCTGGCAATCACCGCGCCCATCGGGATCGCGCCGTTGGTGACTTGCTTGGCGATGCACATCAGGTCCGGGGTCACGCCGAACGTGTCGGCACCGAACATTTTGCCGGTACGGCCGAAACCGGTGATCACTTCGTCGAACACCAACAGGATGTTGTGCTGATCGCAGATCTCGCGCAGACGCTTGAGGTAACCCTGTGGCGGAACCAGAACGCCAGCGGAACCGGCCATCGGCTCAACGAATACCGCGGCGATGTTCGATGCGTCGTGCAGCTCGATCAACTTCAGCAGCTCATCGGCCAAAGCGATACCACCCAGCTGCGGCATGCCGCGAGAGTAGGCATTGCTCGCCAGCAGCGTGTGCGGCAGGTGATCAACGTCCATCATCGCCTGACCGAACATTTTACGGTTGCCGTTCACACCGCCGAGGCTGGTGCCGGCGATGTTCACGCCGTGGTAACCGCGAGCACGGCCGATCATTTTGGTTTTGGTCGCCTGACCTTTCAGGCGCCAGTAAGCGCGGACCATTTTCACCGCAGTGTCAGCACACTCGGAACCCGAGTCGGTGAAGAACACGTGATTCAGGTTGCCCGGGGTCAGGTCGGTGATTTTCTCGGCCAATTGGAACGACAGCGGATGGCCGTACTGGAAGCCTGGCGAGTAGTCGAGCGTGCCCAGTTGCTTGGCAACCGCTTCCTGAATTTCCTTGCGAGTGTGCCCGGCGCCGCAGGTCCACAGACCGGACAGCGAGTCATAAACTTTGCGGCCCTTGTCGTCGGTCAGCCAGCTGCCTTGCGCCGCAACGATCAGACGCGGGTCGCGCTGGAAGTTACGGTTCGCGGTATAGGGCATCCAGTGAGCATCAAGCTTGAGCTGGCTGGCCAGGGAAGACGGGGCGTTTTCAGGCAAGTTCATGGGCAAAACCTCGCAGGCAATAAGCGGCATAGAGATCAAAAGCGTTCTTGCAGCTAAATTGCCACGGGGATAAAGTCTGTGAAATCCAACTTTTCTAACGTTCAGTCAGGCTGCTACTAAACTATGAGCACGCGTCGTCCCGATCCACTGGCGCAAGTCAGCGACTTTGATATCCGCTTGTTACGGATCTTTCGCAGCGTGGTCGAGTGCGGCGGCTTCTCGGCGGCGGAAAGCGTGCTGGGGATCGGTCGCTCGGCGATCAGTCAGCAAATGAGCGATCTGGAACAACGCCTGGGCTTGCGGTTATGCCAACGCGGGCGCGCCGGGTTCTCCCTGACCGAAGAAGGTCGCGAGGTGTACCAATCGGCCTTGCAGCTATTAAGTGCGCTGGAAAGTTTCCGCACCGAGGTCAATGGCCTGCACCAACACTTGCGCGGCGAATTGACCATCGGCCTGACCGACAACCTCGTCACCCTCCCCCACATGCGCATCACCCACGCCTTGGCACAATTGAAGGAGCGCGGCCCCGACGTGCAGATTCAGATCCGCATGATCGCGCCCAACGAAGTGGAACAAGGCGTGCTCGACGGGCGCTTGCACGTCGGCGTCGTGCCCCAGGCCAGCGCGCTGTCGGGACTGGAATATCAGCCGCTGTATAGCGAACGTTCGCTGTTGTATTGCGCGGTTGGGCATCCGCTGTTTTATGTCGACGACAAACAACTCGACGATGATCGCCTCAATAGCCAGGACGCAATCGCGCCGACCTTCCGACTGCCAGCGGACATCCAGGCCCATTACCAGGCACTCAACTGCACCGCCAGTGCTTCGGACCGTGAAGGCATGGCGTTCCTGATTCTGACCGGCCGTTACATCGGCTATCTGCCGGATCATTACGCCAGCCTCTGGGTGCAACAAGGTCGCTTGCGTGCACTGAAACCGAAGGCGCGTTTCTATGACCTGAGCCTGGCATCGGTCACGCGCAAGGGCCGTCGCCCGCATCTGGTGCTGGAAAGCTTCCTGGAGAGCCTCGCCGCGACGCGCTGAACAACCAAAGAAACCTGTGCCCCGGGACTTGTCTGAAGCCCAAGGGTGCGCTATCAACGCACTGGTTGCACCCACCTACTTGTCTGGAAGTGCCTATGACCTTTGAAGTCCCAGCTCACGGCGGTAAACCTGCCAGCCGCATTCGTCAGAAGAACGAAGAGACCATCATCAAAGCCGCCGAAGACGAGTTTGCCCGTCACGGGTTCAAAGGCACCAGCATGAACACGATTGCCCAGAATGCCGGGTTGCCCAAGGCGAACCTGCATTACTACTTCACCAACAAACTCGGTTTGTACGTGGCGGTGCTGAGCAACATCATCGAGTTGTGGGACAGCACCTTCAATACCCTGACGGCCGAGGATGATCCGGCCGAGGCATTGACCCGCTACATCCGCGCAAAAATGGAATTCTCCCGGCGCCAGCCTCAAGCCTCGCGAGTCTTCGCCATGGAAGTGATCAGTGGCGGCGAATGCCTGACCGAGTATTTCAACCAGGACTACCGCGCCTGGTTCCAGGGCCGGGCAGCGGTGTTCCAGGCGTGGATCGACGCCGGCAAAATGGACCCGGTCGACCCGGTCAACCTGATCTTCCTGTTATGGGGCAGCACTCAGCATTACGCCGACTTCGCGACTCAGATCTGCCGAGTCAGTGGCCGCACCAAGCTGACCAAGCAAGACATGGAAGAAGCCGGCAACAACCTGATCCGCATCATTCTCAAAGGCTGCGGCCTGATCCCATCTATTTAAGAAACTTATGCCTTTTACCCTCAGCGCCTTTTGCGAATACCGCGAAGAGATTCGCAAAAGTCGCTTCATCACCTTCGCCGCGCCGATCTCAAGCCCGGCTGACGCCCAGGCGTTCCTCGAACAGCACAGCGACCTCAATGCCTCGCACAATTGCTGGGCGTGGAAACTCGGCGACCAGTACCGCAGCAACGATGATGGCGAACCCGGCGGCACCGCAGGCCGGCCGATTCTGGCAGCGATCGAAGCGCAGGACTGCGACCAGGTCGCGGTGCTGGTGATTCGTTGGTACGGCGGCATTCAATTGGGCACCGGCGGCCTCGCACGGGCGTATGGCGGCGGTGCCAACAAGTGCCTGCAAGCGGCACCCAAGGTTGAGCTGATCAGTCGGGTGCCGGTCAGTTGCGCTTGCGCCTTCAGTGAACTGGCGCTGGTGAAACTTCGTGTGACGGAAATGGGCGGACTGGTCGTGGAAGAAACGTTCACCGCCAACGGCGTTGAACTGCAATTAGCGATGGGAAAAGCGCAGATCCCTGCCCTGCAAACGCAGCTGGCGGACTTGAGTCGCGGACGCATCGTGTTGCAGCACTGAGCGCACCAACAACGTTCACCCTTATTCCGTCGACGTCGGGATTTTGCCCACATCTACTGTGCACCCGGCTGTGGATAACCTGAGCACATGTGCCTGTAACCCTTCTGTCATGCGGGTTTGCGGGCTTTGTTCATTTTTCGTCCAATTCGCCACCGCTAACGTTAATTTCACGTAAAAACAAACAGTTAGCGCGGGTTATCACCTTTAGAAGATAGCCGCACAGTGCTTATGCCCGTCGTTTGAGCTTGCGCACAAATACTGTGGAGCAATCTGTGGATAACCCGTTCATGGTCGTCGCGGCCCCATGTCCGGCATGGCTTGCGGGCTACTGTTCATTTTTTAACCAGTTGCCTGCGAGCAAAACTGGAGCCTGATCAACGGCTTCGCCCTCAAGTGGTGCTTGATTCGGCGTCGATAGATCGCAACGCATTGTCCTTGAGGCCTGTGGTTGCGCGGATTTTCAGCTTTCCTGACCCAATGGCCAGGAAATTGCTTTATCCACAGGCATCACGCCCATCGACCCGAGTCAGTCATGCCCAACCCCGTGCCGATCCCCGATCAAACGCCCCGTCTGCAATTGCGCCACATCAGCAAACGCTATCCCGGATGCCTGGCCAACGACGCCATCGACCTGACCATTGCGCCTGGCGAAATCCATGCCCTGCTCGGGGAAAACGGTGCCGGCAAAAGTACGCTGATGAAGATCATCTACGGCGTCACCCAGGCCGATTCCGGGGAGATGACCTGGCAAGGGCAACGCGTGAACATACGCAACCCTTCCCAGGCCCGGGGTCTTGGGATCGGCATGGTGTTCCAGCATTTCTCGCTGTTCGAGACATTGAGCGTGGCACAGAACATTGCCCTGGCGATGGGCGCAGCGGCCGGCACACCGAAACAGCTTGAACCGAAGATTCGTGAAGTGTCCCGCCGTTATGGCATGGCGCTGGAGCCGGAGCGACTTGTCCACAGCCTGTCGATTGGCGAGCGGCAACGGGTGGAAATCATTCGTTGCCTGATGCAGGACATCCGCCTGTTGATCCTCGATGAACCAACCTCGGTACTGACCCCGCAAGAAGCCGAAGAACTGTTCATCACCTTGCGCCGGCTCGCGGCCGAGGGCTGCAGCATTCTGTTCATCAGCCACAAGCTCGGTGAAGTCCGGGCGCTGTGCCACAGCGCCACCGTGTTGCGCGGTGGTCGAGTGGCTGGGCATTGCCAGCCGGCCGAATGCTCGGACCGGCAATTGGCGCGGCTGATGGTCGGCGAAGCGGCCGAGACGATTACGGACTATCCGAAGGTGGTGGGCGCTGCTTCGTATCTCAGCGTGAACCAGTTGTCCTGGCTCAATCCCGATCCGTTCGGTTGCTCGCTAAAGGACGTTGATCTTGAGGTGCGCAGTGGTGAAATCGTCGGCATCGCCGGGGTCGCTGGGAATGGTCAGGATGAATTGCTGGCGTTACTCAGCGGCGAAGAACGGCTGAGCCAAAACGACGGCGCAACGATCAGTTTCGCCGGGCAAGCGGTCGCCCACCTGCGACCCGATGCACGACGCGAACTCGGCCTGGCCTTCGTCCCCGCTGAACGGCTGGGTCACGGCGCAGTGCCAGAACTGAGCCTCGCCGACAACGCGCTGCTCACGGCGTTCCAGCAAGGACTGGTCAGCCATGGCTTGATCCAGCGCCGCAAGGTCGAAGCGTTGGCCGAAGAGATCATCCATCGTTTCGGGGTCAAGACGCCCGATGCCCAGACACCGGCCCGCAGCCTGTCCGGCGGCAATTTGCAGAAATTCATCCTCGGCCGGGAAATCCTCCAGCAACCCAGACTGCTGATCGCCGCACACCCGACCTGGGGCGTGGACGTCGGCGCTGCGGCGACCATTCACCGAGCGCTGATTGCCTTGCGCGATGCCGGCGCGGCGATCCTGGTGATCTCCGAAGACCTCGACGAATTGTTCCAGATCAGCGACCGCCTCGGCGCGTTGTGCGGCGGTCGCCTGTCGCCACTCAAAGCGACCGTCGACACACGCTTGATCGACGTCGGCGGCTGGATGGCCGGCCAGTTCGACGCCTCTCACTCACCTGCACCCGCAACGGCTTAACGGAGTTTTCCATGCTGCTTTCTCTCGAACCCCGTGGCCAGCAATCGCGCCTGATGCTCTGGTGCTCGCCGTTGCTCGCGGCGGCGCTGACGCTGGGCTGTGGCTCATTACTGTTTATCGCGCTGGGCCACGATCCGTTGCTGACCTTGCACACCTTGTTGATCGCGCCGATCAGCGACTGGTATGGCGTCTCGGAACTGTTGGTCAAAGCGTTGCCGATTTTGCTCTGTGCGTTGGGGCTGGCCGTGGCCTATCAGGCGCGCATCTGGAACATCGGCGCCGAAGGTCAATTGCTGCTCGGCGCGCTGGCCGGAAGTGCCTTGGCGGTGAACATCATCGACCTGCAAAGTCGCTGGGCACTGGTGTTGATTCTGCTGGTCGGCACCCTGGCCGGCGCGGCGTGGGCCGGACTGACCGCGTGGTTGCGCACGCGCTTCAATGCCAACGAAATACTCACCAGCATCATGCTCAATTACATCGCCCTGAACCTGCTGCTGTTCTGTGTCCATGGGCCGCTTAAGGACCCGGCCGGGTTCAATTTTCCGGAGTCGGCGATGTTCAGTGACTTCAGCCGATTGCCATTGCTGATGGAGGATGGCCGGGTTCATGCCGGGGTGTATTTCGCCTTGCTGGCGTTGGTCGCTGTGTGGGTGTTGTTGCAGAAAAGCTTTATTGGTTTCCAGATCAAAGTGCTGGGGCTGGACAAGCGCGCAGCGGGTTTCGTCGGGTTTCGCGAGAAGCGCCTGATCTGGCTGGCGCTGTTGATCAGCGGCGGTTTGGCGGGGCTGGCCGGCGTGTGTGAGGTGACCGGGCCGATCGGCCAATTGGTGCCGCAGGTCTCGCCGGGCTATGGCTACGCGGCGATCACCGTGGCGTTTCTCGGGCGACTCAATCCCATCGGCATTCTGTTTTCCAGCCTGCTGATGGCGCTGCTGTACATCGGCGGCGAGAGCGCGCAGATGAGCATGAACCTGCCGCAAGCCATCACCCAATTGTTCCAGGGAATGATGCTGTTTTTCCTGCTGGCCAGCGACGTGTTGATTCTCTACCGACCCCGTTTGAACGTGCGCTGGGCTCGCCGTGCGCCAGCCACCGTACCTGCAGGAGCGCTGTGATGGATATCGATCTGCTGAGCAATATTTTCTACGCGATGGTGCGTTGCGGCACGCCGTTGCTGCTGGTGGCGCTGGGGGAATTGATCTGCGAGAAAAGCGGCGTGCTCAACCTCGGTCAGGAAGGGATGATGCTGTTTGGTGCGGTGATCGGTTTTATCGTCGCGCTGAACAGCGGCAACCTGTGGCTCGGTGTGTTGCTGGCGATGCTCGCCGGGATGTTGTTGTCGTCGCTGTTTGCCTTGGTGGCGTTGGTGTTCAACGCCAATCAGGTGGCCACCGGGTTAGCGCTGACGATCTTCGGCGTTGGGTTGTCGACGTTTGTGGGGGCGGCGTGGGTTGGTAAACCGCTGGCCGGGTTCGAGCCAGTGGCGATCCCTTACTTGAGCGAGATCCCGCTGATCGGGCGGATGCTGTTTGCCCAGGATCTGTTGGTGTACCTGTCATTCGCGCTGTTTGCGTTGGTGGCGTGGGTGATTCTGAAAAGCCGCGTCGGGTTGATCATTCAAGCGGTCGGGGAAAACCCGGACGCCGCCAGCGCGATGGGTTTGCCGGTGCTGGGTGTGCGCACGCTGGCGGTGTTGTTTGGCGGTGCGATGGCCGGGTTGGCCGGGGCGTATTTGTCCCTGGCGTACACGCCGATGTGGGCGGAGAACATGAGCGCCGGGCGCGGCTGGATTGCGCTGGCGCTGGTGGTGTTTGCCAGTTGGCGGGTGTGGCGTTTGCTGCTGGGCGCGTACCTGTTCGGGCTCGCCAGCATCCTGCATTTGGTGGCGCAGGGGTTGGGGCTGGCGATTCCGTCGAGCCTGCTGGCGATGTTGCCGTATGTCGCGACGATTGTGGTGTTGGTGTTGTTGTCGCGAGATGCCGTGCGGACCCGGTTGTATGCGCCGGTGTCGTTGGGGCAGCCGTGGCAGAGCGGGCATTAAAGGGGACCAGGCCGGCCCCTTCGCGAGCAAGCCCGCTCCCACATTTGACCGAGTCAACCCCATTTCCTGTGACCGGCATAAATCTACTGTGGGAGCGGGCTTGCTCGCGAAGAGGCCCCAACAGGCAACACTTGAGCCACGCCCCACGCCAATTCAAAGGCTAAGAAAACCACCAACAGCGAACTGGCCCCATGCAGCAAGGCATACAGCTGCCAAGCCGCAAACAGAAACCTGCCAACCGCGTCATACCGCCCAAACACCTGCTGCGGATCCCGAATCCGCAGCACCGCCCAAACGCACACAATCGACCCCAACAGGTTCGCCATCAGCATGTGCATCGGCTCAAATGCCGGCAGCGCTCCAGGTAAATCAAAGGCCTGGCTTACCCCCGTCAACCCTCCATGCAAAACCGCAAAACTCCATGGCGTGACAAATGCCGCCGTCACGATCAAGTCATACCAGGCACTGCCCCGCACCAACCGGCGATATTGCGCTGAAGTCCACATCGGCGTTGCTCCATACATTCGAGAAGCAACAAGGCTAAAGCCTGGAGTATGCTCCAGGGTCAAGCCCTCTCGAGACGTCAACATGCGCATCGGTGAATTAGCCCAGGCCAGCGCCGTCAGCCGCGATACGCTGCGGTTTTACGAGCAACGCGGATTGATCGCGGCGCAACGCAGCGCCAATGGTTATCGCGACTACCCGTCAGACATGGTGCAACTGGTGCAGTACATCAAGACCGCCCAACGGCTCGGTTTTACCCTCGGCGAGATCGGCAACAGTGTCGCGGCAATCTGGCAGTCCCCAGACCCGGACAGTGCCGTCACGCAACTGCTGCAAGACAAACTCAAACTGATCGAAACCCGGATGGATGAACTCGGCGCGTTGCGTCACGAGTTGCAACAACGGCTCGGGCAACGCTGTCCACTGAATCCGTGAACCTCTTTTTTAAGGAAGCCACTCATGTCCAAGGCAAAAACCGCGCTCATCATCGGAGCCTCCCGTGGCCTGGGCCTCGGCCTGGTGAAAACCCTGCTGGCCGACGGCTGGCAAGTCACTGCCACCGTGCGTAACCCGCTAAACGCCGACGCCCTGCGGGCCGTGGGCAACGTACGGATCGAGAAACTCGACATGGACGATCAGTCTGCGGTGGTCGCCCTCAGCCAACAACTCAAAGGCGAAGTGTTTGACCTGCTGTTCGTGAATGCCGGGGTCAAGGGCCCGGACGTTCAAACACCGGGCGGTGCGACGCTGGCCGAGGTGGGCCAGTTGTTTTTCACCAACGCCGTGGCCCCGATCAACCTGGCCCAGCATTTTGTCGGGCAGATTCGCCCGGACAGCGGCGTGCTGGCGTTCATGAGTTCAGTGCTCGGCAGCGTGACCATGCCGGACGCGCCGGAACTGGCGCTGTACAAGGCGAGCAAGGCTGCACTGAACTCAATGACCAACAGCTTTGTGACGCAACTGGGCGAGCAGAAACTCACCGTGCTGTCGCTGCATCCGGGCTGGGTGAAAACCGACATGGGCGGTGAGGGTGCGGACATTGATGTGGAGACCAGCACCCGTGGGCTGCTTGATCAGGTGAATGCCTACACCGGCAAGGGCGGGCATCACTTCGTGAATTACCGAGGTGAAACCATTCCCTGGTAACCCCCACAATCCCTATGTAGGAGTGAGCCTGCTCGCGATGGCGGTGTGTCATTCAACATCGATGTGACTGACACGGCCTCATCGCGAGCAGGCTCACTCCTACAAAGGATCATTCCACACAGGGATTTGTGTTGTCTGGTCGGGTCGGGCTTGCCCGGCGCTACGTTTTGTCCGAAACTCCGCACCTCGCCCCCGCGGCGATCCTGGATCAGCAGACAGGGTAATCACTGAGCTGGCAACCCTGAACCCAACTTTCAGAGGAGCCGGCCAACATGCCCGCATCCCGTACCTGGTTAAAAAATCCCCTCGCGATCTTCACTGCCAATGGCCTCGATGCCCGTGGCGGTCTGGTTGTGCAAGACGGTGTGATCGTCGAAGTGCTCGCCGCCGGCCAGCAACCGTCCGCGCCCTGTGGACAAGTGTTCGATGCCCGCGAGCATGTGATCCTGCCGGGGCTGATCAACACCCATCACCACTTCTATCAAACCCTGACCCGTGCCTGGGCGCCGGTGGTCAATCAGCCGTTGTTCCCGTGGCTGAAAACCCTGTACCCGGTCTGGGCCCGCCTCACCCCGGAAAAACTCGCCCTCGCCACTAAAGTCGCGCTGGCCGAGTTGCTGCTGTCCGGCTGCACCACCGCCGCCGATCACCATTACCTGTTTCCCGAAGGCCTGGAAAACGCGATCGACGTGCAAGTCGAAAGCGTTCGCGAACTGGGCATGCGCGCCATGCTCACGCGCGGTTCCATGAGCCTCGGCGAGAAGGACGGTGGCCTGCCACCGCAGCAGACCGTGCAGGAAGGCCAAGTCATCCTCGACGACAGCCAGCGCTTGATCGCCGAGTACCACGAACGCGGTGACGGTGCGCAAATCCAGATCGCCCTCGCGCCGTGCTCGCCGTTCTCGGTGACTCCGGAAATCATGTCCGCCAGTGCTGAAATGGCAAACAAACTCGACGTGCGCCTGCACACCCACCTGGCCGAAACCCTCGACGAAGAAGATTTCTGCCTGCAACGTTTCGGCCTGCGCACCGTGGATTATCTGGACAGCGTCGGCTGGCTCGGCCCACGTACTTGGCTGGCCCACGGCATCCACTTCAACCCGGACGAAATCGCCCGCCTCGGCGCTGCCGGCACGGGTATTTGCCATTGCCCAAGCTCGAACATGCGCCTCGCTTCCGGCATCTGCCCGACGCTGGACCTGACGGCGGCGGGCGCATTGCTCGGGCTGGGCGTGGACGGTTCGGCGTCCAACGATGCGTCGAACATGATGCTCGAAACCCGCCAGGCGCTGTACATCCAGCGCCTGCGTTATGGCGCGGAGAAGATCACACCGGAGTTGGTGCTGGGCTGGGCGACCAAGGGTTCGGCGAGCTTGCTGGGGCGTGCCGATATCGGTGAACTGGCGGTTGGCAAGCAGGCGGATCTGGCGTTGTTCAAACTCGATGAGCTGCGCTTCTCCGGCAGCCACGATCCGGTGTCGGCGCTGCTGCTGTGCGGCGCGGATCGGGCGGATCGGGTGATGGTTGGCGGCAAGTGGCGGGTGATTGATGGGCAGGTTGAAGGGTTGGACCTCAAAGGATTGATTGCCGATCACAGCCAGGCCGCTCGCCAACTGATTGCCGGGACCTGACACAACACAGGTCAAAACTGTAGGAGTGAGCCTGCTCGCGATGACGGAGTGTCAGTCGACATTGATAGTGTCTGACACAACGCTATCGCGAGCAGGCTCACTCCTACAGGGGATTTGTGGTGTGGTCAGAGACCCAGCAGCGACAACATGATGAATGTCGCGAACAGCACAAAGTGGGTCATGCCTTCGATGGCGTTGGTTTCCCCGTCGTTGAGGTTGATCGCGCTGACGATCAGCGTCAGGAAGATCATCACCGTCTGCACCGGCGTCATCGCCATCTGAAATGGCTGACCGGTATACAGCGCCATCGCCTCCATCACCGGCACCGTCAGGATCACCGTCGATAGCGACGCACCCATCGCGATGTTGACCACCGACTGCATACGATTGGCCAGTGCCGCGCGCAATGCCGTCAGAATCTCCGGCGCCGCCGAAATGGCCGCCACCAGAATCGCCGTAATCACCGGCGGAGCGCCCGTCCCTTCCAGCCCCAGATCGAGGGTCTTGGACATCACTTCAGCCAGCGCACCAATCACCATCACGCCAAACACCAACGTGCCGATACTCAGCGCCACATTGACCGGTTCAGGTTCCTCTTCCGGGACTTTCCGGCGGCGTTTTTCCGGGTAGCTGTAGCTGAAAAAGTAACTGTGCGGCCCGACCTGCATCCGCAGGAACAACGCATAAAGCACGACCATCGCACCGATGGTGAAGCCCGAATACAGCTTCCAGTTGGCCTCGGGAATGAACTCCGGCACCACCATCGACACGCCCATGGCCGTGAGGATCATCACGCTGTAGCTGCGCGCCGAATCATCGTTGTAGGACTGCTCGCCGTGCTTGAGCCCGCCCATCAATGCGGCGAGGCCGAGGATGCCGTTGATGTCGAGCATGACGGCCGAGTAAATCGTGTCGCGCACCAAAGTCGACGAGGCTTCGTTGCTCATCATGATCGCCAGGATCACCACTTCCACCAGCACCGCGGCCAGCGTCAGGATCATCGTGCCGTAGGGGTCGCCGACTTTTTCCGCCAACAGCTCGGCGTGATGGGCGACGCGCATGGAGGCGACGACAATGAACCCAATCAACACCAACCCGGCGCCCAGCGCGACCGGTTGGCCGCTGTGGAGCATCCAGTGCTCCAGCGGGTACGCGACGACGGCGGCGAGCACGGCCAGCAGCAGAAATGTTTCTTGCTTGAGGTGTGTGAACATTGCGGGCCTTTTTGCGCAGTGGAGCGAAAGCAGAGTGATGAGCTACTGACTGCGGTGCAGCGCTAACGTTTCGTTACACCTTAGCGCACCAGTGGATGGCAGCTGTGCCCGGCCATGCACTTTTATTGGCCTTGCGGGCCCCTTCGCGAGCAAGCCCGCTCCCACATTAGATCGCGGTCCCCTGTGGGAGCGGGCTTGCTCGCGAAGGCCGCGACTCGGTTGCGGGCTGTTTGTTGTCTTGTTGGTCAGTAATTTGCATTGGCCTTTCCAACCTCAAAACAAAATGGAGTTGGAATTCATGCATAAACGTCCGCTGAAGAAGCTGCTTTGCGCCGTCGTCGCCGCCATTGGTCTAAGCGCCAGCCTGACCGCCAGTGCCGCCGACCCGCTGAAAGTCGGCTTCGTCTATATCGGTCCGATCGGTGACCACGGCTGGACGTATCAGCATGAACAGGGGCGCAAGGTGCTGGCCGAAAAATTCGGTTCGCAGATCACCACCAACTATGTGGAGAACGTCGCGGAAGGCGCCGACGCCGAGCGGGTGATCCGCAACATGGCCAAGGACAACTACGACCTGATCTTCACCACCTCATTCGGCTACATGAACCCGACCCTGAAAGTCGCCAAGCAATTTCCCAAGGTGACCTTCGAACACGCCACCGGCTACAAGCAGGACAAGAACCTCGGCACCTATCTGGCGCGAACCTATGAAGGTCGCTACGTCGGCGGTTTCCTCGCGGCGAAGATGACCAAGACCAAGAAAATCGGCTATGTCGCGTCCTTCCCGATTCCCGAAGTGATCCGCGACATCAACGCCATTCAACTGGCCCTGAACAAGTACAACCCCGGCACCGAGATCAAAGTGGTGTGGGTCAACTCGTGGTTCGATCCGGGCAAGGAAGCCGACGCCGCCAACGCGCTGATCGACCAGGGCGTGGACGTGGTGTTCCAGCACACCGACAGCCCGGCGCCGATCCAGGCGGCTGAACGTCGCGGTGTGTACGCCGTCGGCTACGCTTCGGACATGGCGCATTTCGGGCCGAAAGCGGTGCTGACGTCCATCGTCAACGACTGGGGCCCGCATTACGTTCAGGCGACCCAAAGCGTGCTCGACCACGACTGGAAATCCCAGGATTACTGGGGTGGCTTGAAGGAAGGCACGGTTGAGTTGCCGATCAGTGACGTGGTGCCGGCACCGGTGAAAGCCGAAGCCGAACAGATCATTGCCGACATCAAGAGCGGCGCACTGCACCCGTTCACCGGGCCGATCAAGGATCAGGCCGGCGCAGAGAAAATTGCCGCAGGGGCGACGGCGAGCAATGCGCAGCTGGCATCGATGAACTACTACGTTGAAGGCATGAAGGCCGAGATTCCGAAGTAATCCTTCAACCCAACACAAAACCCTGTAGGAGTGAGCCTGCTCGCGATAGCGGAGTGTCAGACGCTATCAATGTCGAGTGACACCCGCTATCGCGAGCAGGCTCACTCCTACAATGGATTTTCAGCGTTCTTGAGAATTGCGCATGAACCAACTCCCGATCATCGACATCGCCCCGCTCTACAGCGATGACCAAGCCGCCTGGCAGTCCGTCGCTGCAGAGATCGACCACGCCTGCCGCGAATGGGGTTTCTTCTACATCAAGGGCCACCCTATTTCCGCGCAACGCATCGCCGCCGTACTCGTTCACGCCCAACGCTTCTTCGCCCAACCCACCGCCGAAAAGCTCAAGATCGACATCACCCAAACCCGCCACCACCGCGGCTACGGTGCCATCGCCACCGAACAACTCGACCCGAGCAAGCCCAGCGATCTCAAGGAAACCTTCGACATGGGCCTGCACCTGCCGGCAGATCACCCCGAAGTCCTCGCAGAAAAACCGTTGCGCGGCCCAAACCGCCATCCCTCGCTGCCCGGCTGGGAAGCGCTGATGGAGCAACACTACGTCGACATGCAGACCCTCGCCCAAACCCTGTTGCGTGCGATGACGTTGGCCCTGGGCATCGAGCGGGATTTTTTCGACAGCCGTTTCAACGAACCGGTCAGCGTACTGCGCATGATTCACTACCCGCCGCGCCACACCGCCAGCTCCGCCGAACAACAAGGCGCCGGCGCTCACACCGATTACGGTTGCATCACCCTGCTGTATCAGGACGCCGCCGGTGGCTTGCAAGTGCGCAATGTGAAAGGCGAATGGATCGACGCGCCACCGATTGAGGGCACGTTCGTGGTCAACCTCGGCGACATGATGGCGCGCTGGAGCAACGATCGTTACCTGTCGACGCCGCATCGGGTGATCAGCCCGTTGGGGGTGGACCGTTATTCGATGCCGTTCTTTGCCGAGCCGCACCCCGACACCCGCATCGAATGCCTGCCCGGTTGTCAGGATGACCTGCACCCGGCGAAATACCCGGCCACCACTTGCGCCGAATTCCTGCTCTCGCGCTTCGCCGATACCTACGCCTATCGACGGGAACCGGAGGCGGTGTAATCAACCGGCTGGTCAGGTTTTGCTAAATGTTTCTCCGAGCATCTGTAGAATGCTCGCCATCTGCACCTGATGAGAAAAGACCATGTACGACTGGCTGAACGCCCTGCCCAAGGCAGAACTGCATTTGCACCTCGAAGGCTCGCTGGAGCCTGAGCTGCTGTTCGCCCTGGCCGAACGCAACAAGATCGCCCTGCCGTGGAGCGACGTCGACACCCTGCGCAAAGCGTACGCCTTCAACAACCTGCAAGAATTCCTCGACCTGTATTACCAGGGCGCCGACGTGTTGCGCACCTCGCAGGATTTCTACGACCTGACCTGGGCGTACCTGTTGCGTTGCAAGGCGCAGAACGTGATTCACACCGAACCGTTCTTCGACCCGCAAACCCATACCGACCGTGGCGTACCGTTCGAAGTGGTGCTCAACGGCATCGCCGCGGCCCTCAAGGATGGCGAGCAGCAACTGGGCATCACCAGCGGTTTGATCCTCAGCTTCCTGCGCCATTTGAGCGAAGACGAAGCGCAGAAAACCCTCGATCAGGCGCTGCCGTTCCGCGACGCATTTGTCGCCGTGGGCCTGGACAGTTCCGAGATGGGCCACCCGCCGAGCAAGTTCCAGCGTGTGTTTGACCGTGCCCGTCACGAAGGCTTCCTGACCGTGGCCCACGCTGGTGAAGAAGGCCCGCCCGAGTACATCTGGGAAGCCCTCGACCTGCTGAAAATCCAGCGCATCGACCATGGCGTGCGCGCCATCGAAGACGAGCGTTTGATGCAGCGGATCATCGACGAGCAGATCCCGCTGACCGTGTGCCCGTTGTCAAACACCAAGCTCTGCGTGTTCGATCACATGTCCCAGCACAACATCCTCGACATGCTTGAGCGTGGCGTGAAAGTCACCGTGAACTCGGATGACCCGGCGTACTTCGGCGGCTACGTGACCGAGAACTTCCATGCGCTGTACACCGATCTGGGCATGACCCAGGATCAGGCCAAGCGCCTGGCGCAGAACAGCCTGGATGCCAGACTGGTCAAACCGTAAGCCACACCGCATAACCCCTTGTAGGAGTGAGCCTGCTCGCGATAGCGGTGTGTCAGACACTTAAATGTCGACTGACACACCGCTATCGCGAGCAGGCTCACTCCTACAAGGATTGTGATCAGTTGACGATCACTGCCTCAGTCAACTCCTCCAGCGTCTTCCCTCGCGTCTCCATCCCGAACACCCACACCACCCCCGCCGCAATCGCAAAACACATCGCCCCCAACGCGAAGACCCCGCCCTGCCCGGTCACCGGAAACACCAGCCCCGTCACCAATGGACCCAGCAACGACCCTACCCGGCCAATCGCCGAGGCAAAGCCCGAGCCCGTGGCGCGTGCCGACGTGGGGTACAACTCCGGCGTGTAGGTGTAGAGCACCGCCCACATGCCGAACAGGAAGAACTGCATCAACAGCCCCGAGGCAATCAACAGGCTGACATTGCCGCCAAACACCGCGCTTTGCCCATAAAGAAACGCCATCACCCCGCCGCCGAGCAAGGTCACGACGCACACCGGCTTACGCCCCCAACGCTCCACCAGCCAGGCCGCCATGAGGAAACCGGGAATCCCGCCGAGGGAAATCAGCACCGTGTAATACACCGACTGAGTCACGGCAAAACCCGACTGCTGCAGCAAGGCGCTGAGCCAGGATGTAAGGCCGTAAAAACCCAGCAAGGCAAAGAACCAGACGCTCCAGATCATCATCGTGCGCTGGCGATACTGCGGCGACCAGATCTGCCGCAACGCCGAAAAGAAGTTACCTGGCGTCGTCGCCACGTGCGGCAGGCGAATCGGCTCAGGCAAGTCCGCACGCCCCAGCGACACACGCACACGCTGTTCGATCCGTCGCAGCACCGTGTCGGCCGCCGCATGATGCCCGGCCTGTTCCAGCCAGCGTGGTGACTCGGGAATGAAAAAACGGATCGCCAGCACAAACACCGCCGGCACCGCCAGAACGAGGAAGATGTCCCGCCAGCCGATCACCGGCAACAGAAAATAGGACAGCACCCCGGCCGCGACAAAACCCAGCGGCCAGAAACCGTCCATCAATGCGATGTAGCGTCCACGCCCCTTGGCCGGGATCAGCTCGGACAGCATCGACTGGGCAATCGGAAACTCCATGCCCATGCCGATGCCCAGGAGGATTCGGAACAAAGTCAGCGACTCAACGCTCTGCGCCGTGGAACACAGGTAACTGGCGATGCCCCACAGCACGATGCTCCACTGGAACACCGGCTTGCGACCAAAGCGATCGGCCAGCATGCCCGACAGTGATGCGCCCAGCACCATGCCGAAGAAGCTCGAACTGGCCAGCAACCCGGCCTGCGCCGAACTCAGGCCAAACTCGGTTTTGATCGAGCCGAGCAGGAAGGTCATCATCGCCAGGTCCATGGAGTCGAAGAAAAACGCCAGGGCAATGATGATGAAAATGATCCGGTGATAACCGCTGATGGGCAGACGTTCCAATCGTTCTGCCGCGCTGAAGCCTCGTGTTTCCATGCCACATCCCCCCATCCGAAAGTCCCTGGATCGAGTGTGCGCGATAGCGTCTGGCGGATTTTGCTGGATACGACCTGTCCACAGCTCTGAACGACGCCTGAACCCGCTGGCGGCAGACGTCGGCAGCAGGACCCTCTAAAGCGCCATTTCCAGCTCGGTTTCCTTGGCGAAACGATGGATTTCACGCTGCCCTGTGGCGGTGACCTGCAAGGCGCGGGATTCGTTGGGCAGGCTCAACCAGCCCGATTGCATGAACAGCTGCAACAGCGCCGCCCCCAGTGAACCGCCCATGTGCGGGCGTCTTTCGCTCCAGTCCGGGCAGGCGCAGGCCACTCGACTGTTGCGATGGGCCAGCGCCTGGATGAACACGCCGCGTGTCGCCAGTTGCGTGGAGCCTTTGTGGGTAATCAGGACCCGCTGATCGACCTGTTCGATCCAGCCCGCATCCAGCAATCGCTGGTAAAGGTCGGCGGCCAGGGTGCCGCCCAAATGGTCGTCGCACAGTCGCGCCCGCAGCAGCGATGAAGGCGCCGTCTGAGGTTTGGCGATGGGATTGGGGCGTTTGAACACTTCAGGGACTTCCCGCGGCGTACTGGCCAGCGTTGCGCTGGCCAGTGCTTCGATGGCCGCGCCGACTTCGGGGGCGGCCAGGCGGAAAAACCGCTTTCGCCCGCGAACGTCAACTTTCAACAGACCGCCTGCGGACAATCGCCCCAGGTGCGCGCTGGCCGAAGAGGGTGACAGGCCGGCCAACAACGCCAGCTCTTCGGTATGCCGCGCCGCGCCGTCCATCAAGGCCCACATCATTGCGCTGCGCTTTGGGTCAGCCAGTAACGTGGCGATCTGGCTGATGCAAGGTGCATGTTCCATGTATTCACTCCCTGTTGAATCGTTTCGTCTGCTGCTCAGAGACATCTTGACCAGTAATGTGTCGTCGGCCAAGACGCGGAAACCGCCATTAGCCGGGCAAAGTCCCCCGCTCACCCAAGCCATTGCTCCGCAGCCAGGGCGAAGGTCGGGAACTTGAACGGAGTGCCAGCCGACTGTAACGCGGACTCGCCATCGCGAGATCGACGGTGCGTACATGAGGCGGGCGCTAGTATAAGCGGGTTGACCGCCGGTTCCTGCCCTTGGGAAACCGTGGGTGCTGATAGTTGCTGACAGAAATTTCGCTATTTGCCTGCGACTAATGATCATTGCCCGATATCGTCGGGAATTGCCGGCCCAAATCAGCGCATCGACTGGCAAGCATTTCCCGTAGCAGGTTCACAGGCTTACTCAATTGTGCGCGATGGGCGCACAGCAAATTCAGCGGTGCGCGCTCACAGAGCAGTTCCGGCATCAACACTTTCAACCGTCCGGCGAGCACATCGGCGGCGACATCGAGCCAGGACTTGTAAGCGATCCCGGCGCCGGCCACCGCCCACAGGCGCACCACATCAGCATCGTCACTGAAACGATCACCGCTGACCGTCAGGCCGACTTCGCGCTTGCCGTCATGAAAGCTCCAGTGATCGTGGACCCGACTGCCGAGCATGAACAACAAACAATTGTGCTGAGCCAATTGCTCCAGTTGCCGGGGCTCGCCATGTCTGGCCAGGTAACCCGGCGCGGCGCACAGGACGCGGCGGTTCTGTGGGGCGATGGGCAGCGCCACCAGGCTTGAGTCTTCCGGCTCGCCATAACGCAGGGCGATGTCGACCGGTTGGCGGAACAAATCGGCGATGCGATCACCCAGCAGCAACCGCACCGTCAGTTTCGGATGCTCGCGCTGAAACTCGTCCAGCCACGGCAACAGCAGGTTGCGGCCAAAGTCCGACGGAGCGGACAGCTGCAGAATCCCGCTGACCTGGTCCTGACCGCTGGCCAGCAAGCGGCGCCCTTCATCCAGATTGCTCAGGGCCGCCCGGGCATACTCCAGAAAGCCCTCGCCTTCGGCGGTCAGGCGCAGGCTGCGGGTGGACCGCGCGAGCAAACGTGCGCCGAGTTGTTGCTCGATGCGCTTCAACGCCGCGCTGGCCACCGCAGCCGACATGTCCATCACTCGCGCCGCCGCCGACAGGCTCCCCAGGTCGGCAGCGCGGACGAACAGCTGCAAGTCATCGAAACGCAGCATTTTCAGCCTCGATTATCAAAAAAATATTGAAAGAGACTGCTCTTTTAGCGGATTTTATCTTGCGGCGAAATAGCCAATCATCTGTGCCATCGAATTCATCACGCTCCCGGAGTCGTCCATGTCCCAGCCATTTACCGCCATCGCCACCCTCATCGCCAAAGCCGGCCAGCAAGACGCCCTCGAACAACACCTGCGCGCGCTGCTTGAACCGACCCGCGCCGAGGCCGGTTGCGGCCAATACGATCTGCACCAGGACCTCGCCAATCCCCTGGCCTTTTACATGATCGAACAGTGGAGCAGCGACGAAGCCCTGCAAGCGCATGACGCCAGCGCCCACATCCAGAATTTCCGCGCCAAGGCCGGTGACTTCCTCGAACACTTCGACCTCAAGCGCCTGCGAACCGTGGCCTGATCCCTTTCTTTATTACCTTTTGGGAATTCTTTAAATGAAAGCCATTGCCTACTACACCTCGCTGCCAATCAGTGACGAACAATCCCTGCAAGACATCGAGCTGCCAGAACCGGTTGCCGGCCCGCGCGACCTGCTTGTGGAAGTCAAAGCCATCTCGGTCAACCCGGTGGACACCAAGGTCCGCCAGAACGTCCAGCCCGAAGAAGGCGCGGCCAAGGTACTGGGTTGGGACGTGGCCGGCGTGGTCACGTCCGTCGGCAGCGACGTGACCTTGTTCAAGGTCGGCGACAAGGTTTTTTACGCGGGCTCCATCGCCCGTGCCGGTGGCAACAGCGAACGCCATGTGGTGGATGAGCGGATCGTCGGCCACATGCCGAAAAGCCTCGGTTTCGCCGAAGCCGCCGCACTGCCGCTGACCGCCATCACCGCTTGGGAATTGCTCTTTGAGCGTCTGCAAGTGCGCGAAGGCAACACCGATGAAGGCCAGAGTCTGCTGATCGTCGGTGCGGCCGGTGGCGTGGGTTCGATCCTCACGCAACTGGCCAGCCAGCTCACCGGGCTCAAAGTCATCGGCACTGCCTCCCGCCCGCACACCCAGGACTGGGTACGTGAACTGGGCGCAGACCTGGTGATTGATCACAGTCAACCGCTGAGCGAAGAGCTCAAGCGTGCCGGCGTGGACGCCGTGACCCATGTCGCCAGCCTGACCCAGACTGATCAGCATCTGGACCAATTGGTCGAGGCGCTGGCGCCGCAAGGCAAACTGGCGCTGATCGATGATCCCAAGTCGCTGGACGTGACCAAGCTCAAACGCAAGAGCCTGTCGCTGCACTGGGAGTTCATGTACACCCGCTCGCTGTTCGAAACCGCGGACATGATCGAGCAGCACAAACTGCTGAACCGCGTTGCCGGGCTGATCGACGCCGGCACACTGAAAACCACGGTCGGCGAGCACTTCGGCACCATCAATGCGGCCAACCTGCGCCGTGCACACGCGCTGCTGGAGAGCGGCAAAGCCAAGGGCAAGATTGTGCTGGAAGGCTTCTGAAATATGATGAAACAGTGTCGCCCGGCAATGGGCGACACCGTCAGTCCGAAGGTTGACGTCTGTCACAATAGCGATCGTATTCGGGTCTACAATCGAAACCTCTGCGGCACAATCTTTAAGTAGCAACTTTTACGAGAGGAGAGATCAGCAATGAAGATCCTGATAAAAGAAGTGGCTAAATCTCAGTGGCAAGTCCGTCTGGACCAGCATGCCGTGACCTTTCGCAGTGAAGCCGAAGCACTGGCCTTTACCCGAACCCTCGAAGCCCGCCTGTACGCTCCCCACCAGATTCCCGGTCGCCAACAGCAGCGAGCTGCTGGCTGAACCCGTCCTCAAACCTGGGCTTGCGCCAACGCCCGGGCATTTTGCAAATGACGGGTGAGCATCGCCATGCTCACCACCAACACTCCGCACAGGCTGATGACCATCGCCATCGGCACGGCGCTGCCATCGTGTAAAACACCGACCAGCGCAGCCGCACCGGCCGCGACGGTGAACTGCAGGCACCCGAGCAATGCCGACGCACTGCCAGCGCGGGCGCCCTGCCCGTTCATGGCACACGCCGACGCATTGGGCAGGATGCAACCGAGGCTGGAGATGCAAATAAACAGCGGGATCAGCAACGGCCACAAATGTTCGGGGTGGAGCGCACTGACGGCGAGCAGCGCCAGGCCGGCGGTCAGGTAAACCCACACGGCACGCACCAGCAAGAATGCCGGACCGCGCTTGGCCAGCAATCGCGCGTTGACTTGCGCCACCAGAATGAACCCCGCCGCGTTGGTGCCGAACAGCCAGCCGAAATGCTCGGCCGGTACGCCATAGAGTTTGATGAACACGAATGGAGATCCGGCGATGTAGGAAAACATCCCGGCGATGGCGATACCACCCGTCAGGGCGTGACCGAGATAGACCCGATCCGACAACAGGCGGCCGTACTGCCGCAAAGCCCCCGCCAACGGCTGGCGCGGCATATGCGCGGGCAGACTTTCCGGCAACCCGAGTGCCACAGCCAAGGCGGCCAGGGCACTGAAACCGGACAACACGAGGAAGATCGACTGCCAACCCGTGGTGTTGACCAGCAAGCCACCGAGCATCGGCGCAAGAATCGGCGCCAGGCCCATGACCAGCATCAGTTGCGAATAAACTTTCGCCGAGCCCACGGCGTCGCATTTATCGCTGACCACCGCGCGGGAAATCACCATCCCCGCACAACCGCCCAACGCCTGGACAAAACGCGCGCCGATCAGCCATTCGAGGTTTGGCGCATAGGCGCAGGCCAGCGAAGCGAGGGTGAACAGACCGACCCCGGTCAGCAACGGGATACGCCGCCCAAAACGATCCGCCACCGGGCCGTAGGCCAATTGACCAATCGACAGACCGAGGAAGTACGCCGCCAGGGTCAGTTGAACGTGTTTTTCATCGGTGCCAAAGGCCAGCGCCATCGCCGGGAAGGCAGGCAGATAGAAGTCGATCGCCAGCGGACCGAAAGCGGTCAGGGCGCCAAGAATCAAAATGGTACGGAAATTCATCAGGCATCCAGTTGAGCATGCGTCGGCAGGCCCCACAGTCTAGCCGCGCATGAACGCCTTGAACATTCCGATAGCTCGCTAACTATTAAAAACCCACTGAATATTGCAGATCCTGTGTGGTAGACCTATGTGGGAGCGAGCCTGCTCGCGATAGCGGTGTGTCATTCAGCATTGTTGTCGACTGACACACCGCCATCGCGAGCAGGCTCACTCCTACAGGGGATTGCATTGGGTCAGGCGACTTTGGCGTCGTAGCCTTCTTCAGTGATCGCGGCGATCACTTGCTCAGTAGTCAGCGCGCTCTCAACCCCGACTTCCTTGGCCGCCAGGTCAACCCGTACGCTGGCCGCCGGATCCTTGGCCTGCAGGGCCTGGGTGATGGCTTTGACACAGTGACCGCAAGACATGCCTTGAACGTTGAACACTTGCATGGTGTGGCTCCTTGATTGAGGTTGCGAGCAGTCTCGAGCTTGCCACCATGGCAAGGTCAAGTTCTTCGACAATCTGCCGGGCTGGCATTCGGCGGCGTGCTCGGCCAAGCTGCGTGCATCAATGACTCGATTTCAGGAGATTCAGCCATGCGCTGGTCAGCTATCAGCCTGTTTGGCTTCCTCAGCCTCTTTGCCGCGACTCCTTCGGTTCAAGCTTCCGGGGAGGACTATGGCGTACTGATCATTTCCCGCGAGCGCCTGGAAGTCGCGACCTCCTGCGAAATCGGTGTGTACATCCAGGATCAACTGTCCGCGCGGCTGTTCCAGGAGCAAAGCACCTCGTTCAACCTGCCACCAGGCCCTGTCTCCCTGCGTCTCAAACTGCTGCCGGGCCAGGCGCCGGGCTGCAACCCGGGCATGCTCGCGCCGGGTTCGCAGATCATCTCGCTCAAGGCCGGTGATGTGCTGAAGTTCCGGATTGCGATGACGCAGGAAAGGATGTACCTCAAGCCTGCCGCTCTCGAATACTGACATTCACCTTTGATGTTGGATGACAGGGCCCCTTCGCGAGCAAGCCGAATCGTCGCACCGCCGCTCCCACATTTGACCGAGTTTTTTCAGACAGGACTCGATCGAATGTGGGAGCGGCGGTGCGACGATTCGACTTGCTCGCGAAGGGGGCAACCCGGTCTTCTTGCTCACCTCATATCCGGCCTCCCAGTAACTTTTAGATTGGTGCTTGACCTTGCCCACATGGCAAGGTTGATCCTGTAGGCATCTACTACAGGGAGCGCGACCGATGTCCGAATCCACCACGTTCGATCTGCCGATTGCCGGCATGACCTGCGCCAGTTGCGCCGGGCGTGTCGAGCGAGCCTTGAGCAAAGTCATCGGCGCCACCGCCGTCAGCGTCAACCTCGCCACCGAACAGGCCCGCGTCCAGGCGCCCAGCGACAGCCTGCCGGCGTTGATGGACGCTGTTGAACAGGCCGGTTATAGCGTGCCCCGCCACAGTCTGGAACTGAGCATCGACGGTATGACCTGCGCCTCGTGCATCGGCCGGGTCGAACGTGCGCTGACCAAGGTGCCGGGGGTCCAGAGCGTCAGCGTCAACCTGGCCAACGAACGCGCCCACCTCGAATTGCTCGGCCAGATCGATCCGCAGACCTTGATCGCTGCAGTGACCAAAGCCGGTTACTCGGCCAGTGTCTGGGAAATCGAACATCCGCCCACCGACACTCAACAACAGCGCCTGCACCGTGAGCGTTGGGCATTGATCATGGCCCTCCTCCTCGCCTTGCCGCTGGTGCTGCCCATGCTGCTGCAACCGTTCGGCGTGCACTGGATGCTTCCCGCCTGGGCGCAATTCGCCCTGGCAACACCGGTGCAATTGATCTTCGGTGCACGTTTTTATGTGGCAGCCTGGAAAGCCGTGCGCGCCGGGGCCGGGAATATGGATTTGCTGGTCGCCCTCGGCACCAGCGCCGGTTACGGCCTGAGTCTTTACGAATGGGCCACCGCCGCTGGGCGCATGCCGCACCTGTATTTCGAAGCCTCGGCCGTGGTGATTGCCCTGGTCCTGCTCGGTAAATACCTGGAAAGCCGCGCCAAACGTCAGACCGCCAGCGCCATTCGCGCCCTCGAAGCCTTGCGCCCGGAGCGGGCGATTCAAGTGATCGAGGGTCGCGAACAAGACGTCGCCATCAGTGCCCTGCGTCTCAATGACCTGGTCATGGTCAAACCCGGTGAACGCTTCCCGGTGGATGGCGAAGTGGTCGAAGGCCAGAGCCACGCCGACGAAGCGCTGATCAGCGGCGAAAGCCTGCCGGTGCCCAAGCAACCCGGCGACAAGGTCACCGGCGGCGCGATAAACGGTGAAGGGCGATTATTGGTGCGCACCCAGGCCTTGGGCGCGGAAACCGTGTTGGCGCGGATCATTCGTCTGGTCGAAGACGCCCAGGCCGCCAAGGCACCGATCCAGAAACTGGTGGATAAAGTCAGCCAGGTGTTCGTGCCCACCGTCCTATTGATCGCGCTGGCGACCTTCATCGGCTGGTGGCTGTACGGCGCGCCGATCGAAACCGCGCTGATCAATGCCGTCGCGGTGCTAGTGATTGCCTGTCCGTGTGCCTTGGGACTGGCCACGCCAACAGCCATCATGGCCGGGACCGGCGTGGCCGCACGTCACGGGATTCTGATCAAAGACGCCGAAGCGCTGGAACGCGCGCATGAAGTCAGTGCGGTGGTGTTCGACAAGACCGGCACGCTGACCTCCGGCGCACCGCGCATTGCGCATTTGACGGCCATCGACGGTGACGAAGCCGCCCTGCTGAAAATGGCCGGCGCGCTGCAACGGGGCAGCGAACACCCGCTGGCCAAGGCCGTGCTGGACGCCTGCGCTGAACGCGGCTTGACCGTGGAGGATGTCAGCGACAGTCAATCGCTGACGGGGCGAGGCATCGCCGGCACGCTTGAGGGGCGTCGACTGGCCTTGGGCAATCGTCGTCTATTGGAAGAAAGTGCTTTAAACGCGGGTTCGTTGGAGGACTCGGCAACCGCCTGGGAAACCGAAGGCCGAACCCTGTCCTGGCTGATCGAACAAAGTCCCGAACCGAAAGTGCTCGGCCTCTTCGCCTTTGGTGACACCCTCAAACCCGGCGCCCTGCAAGCCGTGCAACAGCTCAACGCGCGGCACATCAGCAGCCACCTGCTGACCGGTGACAACCGTGGCAGCGCCAAAGTCGTCGCCGAGGCGCTGGGCATCACCGATGTCCACGCCGAAGTGCTGCCCGCCGACAAAGCCGCCACCGTCGCCACACTAAAAAAAACCGGCGTGGTGGCGATGGTCGGCGATGGCATCAACGACGCCCCTGCGCTGGCTGCGGCGGACATCGGCATCGCCATGGGTGGCGGCACCGACGTGGCGATGCACGCGGCCGGGATCACGCTGATGCGTGGCGATCCACGGCTGGTGCCGGCGGCGCTGGAGATCAGCCGCAAGACCTACGCGAAGATCCGCCAGAACCTGTTCTGGGCGTTCGTCTATAACCTGATCGGTATTCCGCTGGCGGCGTTCGGCTTCCTCAACCCGGTGCTGGCCGGTGCGGCCATGGCGTTGTCGAGCGTCAGCGTAGTGAGCAATGCGTTACTGTTGAAAACCTGGAAGCCCAAGGACCTGGAGGACAATTGATGAACATCGGTCAAGCAGCCCGTCAAAGCGGCCTGAGCGCGAAGATGATCCGTTACTACGAGTCCATCGGCCTGCTCAAGGCGGCCCATCGTACTGACAGCGGCTACCGGGTTTACGGCGACGATGACCTGCACACGCTGGCGTTCATCAAGCGCTCCCGGGACCTGGGGTTTTCACTGGAAGAGGTCGGCAAGCTGCTGACCCTCTGGCAGGACCGCCAACGCGCCAGCGCCGACGTGAAGGCCCTGGCCCGTCAGCACATCGACGAGCTGAACCAGAAGATCCGCGAACTCGGCCAGTTGCGCGACACCCTGCAAGACCTGGTCGAGCATTGCCAGGGCGACCATCGACCCGACTGCCCGATCCTCAAGAACCTGGCGTCGGGCTGCTGCGCCGAACCTGTGCGCCCCTGATCGCCAGGCCCTTCACTACCAGCAAGGTGGTGAGGGGAATGCCGTGGAACAGCAACACCACCGCACCCGGTGTCCACCACGAATAAAACGGCGCGGCGATCAACATGCCGACGCCGAACCCGGTCATTTGCAGCAGGGTCAGGAGGCTGAAAATCGGCAGACGCAGGTTGTCCGGCTCACGTTGCAGACGTGACATCAGGCCGACTTCCGAGAAGCCGTCGCCCAATCCTGCTGGCAACGAAAACAACAGCAAACCGTAAAGGGTCTGCTGCTGAAACATCAGGATGAAGCCGCAGGACATCAGCAACACCCCGAAGAAAAATCGCCGCTCCAGATTGATGTTGTCCGAGCCTTTCAGGCGACTGGCGATTCGCGCACCGATCAGTTTGCCGCACGCCCAGACTGCCAGCGCCAGGCCCAACGTGGTGCTGGCTGATTCGGGGGTCAGTAGTTTGGAAACGATGGGCAACCCTACGTTGTGCGCGGCACTGCCGAGGGTGTCGGCCATGGTGACCGCGAGCATCGCCGCCACTACCGGTGCGCTGCGCAACCCTTGGCGCAGGGCCGACCATTCGCCTCCCTTGTGGGCCGATTCATCACTGGCCACCGGGACGGAAAAGCGCAGCGGCAGGATGAACAACGCGGCCAACAGGTACGTCACCACGTTCAGCGCAAACACCGTTTCAAACCCAAACGCCGCCACCAACAGCCCCGCCACCAGACTGCCGCCGACCATCGCGGCCGAGGAGGCGGAGGTGATCCAGGCGTTGGTCTTGAGCAGGTGATCGCCATCGATCAAGTGCGGCAGCTGACTGTTCAGGCCGATGGCAAACATCGAGTTGCCCAAGCCCAGGCCGAACGCGATGACGGGAAGCAGCAGCGCCTGTTGATCAACCGGCAGCACCAGTAACAAGCCGAGCAATCCTGCACGCAACAGGTCGAAGGCAATCAACGGCATGCGCCCGCCCAAGCGGCGGTAGAACGTGGTGCCGATCAGACTGGCGAAAATCCCGCCACCCACACGGCTGGCGAGGAAGATGCCGACACTCATGGCGCTGTTGCTGAGCAGGTAAACGTAAGTGGCCAGGGCGACCATGTTGAGGAAAGCGCCAAAGTCCGAAACCAGACGGGCGGCGATGATCAGTCGGGCGTTGCGGGTGGAGGTGTTCACATTCAATCCTTGAGTGTGGGAAGTCCGGGAAACTCAAAACTCAGCTACACCGGAAATCCAGTGTAGGAGTGAGCCTGCTCGCGACGAGGCCATCACATTCAGCATCATCGTCGCCTGACAGTCCGCTATCGCGAGCAGGCTCACTCCTACAGTCGTTTTGCGGCGAACACACATCTGCGTATGGCACCGATTTAGTGTGGGAGCGGGCTTGCTCGCGAAAGCGGTGGATCAGTCGACATCACCTTTGAATGACACACCGCATTCGCGAGCAAGCCCGCTCCCACATTAATCTTCAGTGTTTGGGAAATTGGGGGCACTACAAAAAACCCGGCCGAAGCCGGGTTTTTGTTCAGCCCATCACTGCATCCACGGCGGAGGCGGTTCTTCGGCTTTGCTCGGTGGCGCGTCGTCGGCAGCGCGGATCGCTTGCTTACGCTCTTCGTCCAGCCGTGCGGCCTCGATTTCACGGATGACCCCACCGACGTCGGCCAACTCTTCCGGCTCGTCGAACTCGCCGGTCAAGATGCTCGCCGGGTGCAAGGTGCCGGCTTCGTACAACGCCCACATTTCCTTGGCGTATTTGGTCTTTTTCAACTCCGGCGCAAACCGCCCGAAGTAGGACGCCATGTTGCCCACGTCCCGCTCCAGCATGTTGAACGCGTGGTTGTTACCCGCCGCATCCACTGCCTGAGGCAAGTCGATGATGACCGGGCCGTCCGGGGTCAACAGCACATTGAACTCGGACAGGTCACCGTGCACCAGACCGGTACACAGCATCAGCACGATCTGCGAAATCAGGAACGCGTGATATTCGCGCGCCTGGTCCGGCTCCAGCACCACGTCGTTCAGACGCGGCGCGGCATCGCCGTATTCATCGGCCACCAGTTCCATGAGCAGTACGCCTTCGAGGAAGTCATACGGCTTGGGCACCCGCACACCGGCACCGGCCAGACGGAACAGGGCCGCCACTTCGGCGTTTTGCCAGGCGTCTTCGGTTTCTTTCTTGCCGAACTTGGAGCCTTTGGCCATGGCGCGAGCCTGACGGCTGTTGCGCACCTTGCGGCCTTCCTGGTACTCGGCCGCCTGACGGAAACTGCGTTTATTCGCCTCCTTGTAGACCTTCGCGCAACGTAACTCGTTGCCGCAGCGCACCACATAAACAGCTGCTTCTTTACCACTCATGAGTGGGCGCAGCACCTCGTCGACCAGACCGTCCTCGATCAGGGGTTCAATGCGTTTTGGAGTCTTCATCAGCTTTTATTGTGGGTCCTTTATTACCAAACACGCGAAAGTCATTCGTTATACGGCAATCCACTCGTTCGGGGGAGGGGTTGCCGACCTATGAACGTCGTGATGCACACAATGTGCCGGATTAATCGCTCATCCGCCGCCGGTCGTCAATGACCGCCGCAGATCATAGCTGAGCCGACGACATGCGTAAGCGAATGGTTTTGAGGGCATTTACGACAGAAGCTGACATCTGAATTCGCACCCTTCGTAGGATTTTTCCAAACAGGCCTAAATTTCCCCTGCCAGCTGCCGAAGTCCTCAGTGACAAAAGGTATTTGTCCGACAATCGTTCCTACAGAAAACGACGGCGCACTCACGGACCCGAGAAAAAAAACAACGTTTTCGGCTGCCAATATTCCGCGAGTCATCTGCACTGCGTGGGCCTACAAGAAAATCTGGAGCGCGGATGAACATCAAACAGAAGTTGACCTGGGCGTTTGCAATCATCGCCTGCTTGCCCGTGGTGCTGGTCGCCACCCTCGTGGTGATGAACCTGCGCAGCGATGCCAAGGAGAGTTTCGTCGACGGCAGCGGCCGCGAAATTCGTCAGGTCAGCAACGCCATGCAACTGTTTTTCGACGGCATCAGCCAGAACGTCGATTACCTGGCCAAACAACCGCTGATCAAGAACTCCGACGACAGCCTCAAGACCTACATGGCCGCCAACGCCGAGAGCATCCCTCAGGGCGAGATGGACAAAAAAGTCTTCGGCCTCCTGCAGGACCTGGGCAACAGCCACCCGTCCTACGCCTATGCCATTCTCGGCACCGCAGCCGGCGGATATGTGTCTTGGCCGGACGATGCGAAGCTGAACAACTACGACCCGCGCCAGCGCCCTTGGTACAAAGCGGCCCAGGCCAAACCGGGCAAGCCGTTCCGCACTGAAGCCTATTATTGGGCACAGGACGATGCGACTTACGTCAGCACCGTGCGCACCATCGACAACAAGTTGGGCAGCAACGGCGGCGTGGTCAGCATCGACGTGACGCTCAAGCAGCTCACCGAAATCGTCAAACAGATCAAGCTCGGTGAAACCGGCTACCTGATGTTGCTGGAAAACACCGGCATGGTCCTGGTAGACCCGAAACAACCGGAACACAACTTCAAGCCGCTGAGCAGCCTCGGCGAGGGTTACGCGCAACTGGCCAAGGCCGGCAAAGGCCTGGTGGAAGTCGAGCTCAACGGCGAGCGCTACATGGCCAACGTCTGGCCGTCGGAGCAACTGGGCTGGACCTTCATCGGCCTGATCAAGCAAAACGACGTGATGAGCTCGGCCACCCAACTGACCTGGCTGATCGCAATCATCGCCGCCGTGCTGGCGGTGTTCTTCGCCATCCTCGGCGCCAGTTTCGCCAGTGTCATCGTGCGACCGATCCGCAGCGTGGCCAGCGGTCTGGAAGGCATCGCGCAAGGCGAAGGCGACCTGACCAAGAACCTGGAAATCCGTGGCAGCGACGAAACCGCGCAGCTGGCCAGTTGGTTCAACCAGTTCTTGACCGCGATTCGCAACCTGATCCAAAGCATCGGCGGCGCCGCGACCAAGATTCTCGCGACTTCCAAAAGCTCGACCCAAGTCTCCAACGACATGGCCGAAGCCGCCGGGCGTCAGCGTGAAGCGGTGGACATGGTGTCCACGGCGTTCCACGAAATGGTCGCCACCGCCAACGAAGTCGCGCGCTCTTGCAGCCAGGCGGCGGACTCTGCCGACAGTGGCCAGCGCCAGGCACGCGAAGGTCAGCAGCAAATTGATGCGGCGGTGAGCAGCGTTGATCGCTTGAGCCAGGAAATCGAACAGTCGGCGCAGTCGATGCAGCAACTCGAACGCGACAGCAACGACATCCAGTCGATCCTGGGGACGATTCGCTCGATCGCCGAGCAGACCAACCTGCTGGCGCTGAACGCGGCCATTGAAGCGGCGCGTGCCGGTGAGCAAGGTCGCGGGTTTGCGGTGGTGGCTGACGAAGTGCGGGCGCTGGCCAAACGCACGGCGGACTCCACGGCAGAAATCGACGGCCTGCTCGGCAACCTCGCCAAGCGCACCAGCCAGGTGACGCAACAGATGCACGCGAGCCTGGAAGTGTCGCAGCAGTCGGTGACCCGCATCGGCGAAGCGCGCAACAGTTTCGGGCTGATTCGTGAATCGGTGGACGTGATCCGCGACATGAACACGCAGATCGCGACAGCGGCCGAAGAACAGCATCACGTGGCCGAAGACATCAACCGACACATCAGCCAGATCCATGGCGATGCGCAATTGGTGGCGGAACTGGCGAACTCGGCGCGTCTGGATTCCCAGAGCCTGGCCGGGCTTTCGAATGAACTGGACGGGTTGGTTCGACGCTTCAAAACCTGATCTCATAAACACCGCACATAAAATGTGGGAGCGGGCTTGCTCGCGAAGGCGGAGTGACAGTCGACATCTTCATTGACTGAAACACCGCCTTCGCGAGCAAGTCGAAACGTCGCACCGCCGCTCCCACACTCGACCTGCGGTGTTATTGCTTGAAGAGCTCGCCAGGGGTAAACCCGAACAGCCCTTTGAACGCCGCAATAAACGCCGACGTCGAGTCATACCCACACGCCAGCGCGGCATTGGTCACGCTGTCGCCCTCCTCCAGCAAACTCAACGAAGACAACAGCCGCATCCGTTGGCGCCAGCCGCGAAAGCTCAGCCCCGTCTCGCGCTGAAACAGGCGCATCAGGGTCTTTTCCGACGTACCCAAGCGCTCTGCCCACGCCTGCAACGTCACGTTCTGCTCAGGGCTTTCAATCAACTCGTTGCACAAACCCAGAAGCCGCTCATGCCGTGGCAGCGGCAGGGAAAACCCCACCTCCGGCAAATTCGCCAACTGATCCAGCAACACACCCACCAACCGCGCTTCCTGGCTATCGCCCTGTGGATATTCCACGGGCAGCAAGCAAAAACGCTTGATCAACTCCCGCGCCAACGGCGTGACCTCCAGCACCCGGCAGCGCCCGTCCGCCCACTCGCAATCTTCGCGGCGTACGTACAGGCTGCGCATTTCGGCGCGCATCGAGGTTACGACTTGATGTTCAAGGTCCGCCGGAATCCAGATGCCCCACTGCGGCGGCGCATAGAAACTGCCTTCGGCAGTGTGCACGCCGAGGACGCCGCTGATGGCGTAGGAAAACTGCACCCAGTCGTGACGATGGGGCGGTGTCCAGGAACCGGCGTTGAGGCTTTCTACCCGGGCGAATAGCGGACGGGGCAACGACGACAGGGTCGGGATTGTTCGTTCGAGGGAAAGTTGTCCGTTGGACGTCATAGAGGGGCCTTATGTCGCATGACGGCTGATGGGGCCGACGTTAGGCCAAGTAGCGGATCCATACAAATCTATTTTTTGCACAGAGATCTAATGTGGGAGCGGGCTTGCTCGCGAATGCGGTGTGTCAGTCAACAATTAAGCTGAATGACACACCGCATTCGCGAGCAAGCCCGCTCCCACAGGTTCCGTGCTAGCTTCAGCGCTCGATTATGGCGGTGACGCCCTGGCCGCCCGCCGCGCAGATCGAGATCAATCCCCTGCCCTTGCCCGCCGCATCCAGCAACTTCGCAAGGTTGGCGACAATGCGCCCGCCGGTCGCCGCAAACGGATGCCCGGCCGCCAGTGAACTGCCTTTGACGTTGAGGCGGCTGCGGTCGATGGAGCCCAGCGGCGCATCAAGCCCCAGGCGGGTTTTGCAATACTCAGGATCTTCCCAGGCCTTCAACGTGCAGAGCACCTGCGCGGCGAAGGCTTCGTGGATTTCGTAGTAATCGAAGTCCTGCAAAGTCAGGCCATTGCGCGCCAGCAAGCGTGGCACCGCGTAGACCGGCGCCATCAACAGGCCTTCGGCACCGTTGACGAAATCCACCGCCGCCGCTTCGCCGTCACGCAAGTACGCGAGGATCGGCAAGCCACGTTCCTTCGCCCATTCTTCACTGCCCAACAGCACCAGCGACGCACCGTCGGTGAGTGGCGTCGAGTTGCCCGCCGTCATCGTGCCCTTGGCACTTTTCTCGAACGCCGGTTTCAGCTTGGCCAGTTGTTCCAGGGTCAGGTCCGGGCGCAGGTTGTTGTCGCGGGTCAGGCCGAGGAACGGGGTCATCAGGTCGTTGTGCCAGCCTTCGGCGTAGGACGCGGCCAGGTGGTGATGACTTTCCAGCGCCAGTTGATCCTGCTCCTCGCGGGGGATGTTCCAGGTCTGCGCCATCAGCTCGCAATGTTCGCCCATGGACAATCCGGTGCGAGGCTCGCCGTTGCGCGGAAATTCCGGAATCAGATGCCGGGGCCGCAATTGCAGGAATGTTTTCAGCTTGTCGCCGGTGGTCTTGGCGCGATTGGCTTGCAGCAAAATCTTGCGCAGGCCTTCACTGACGCTGATCGGCGCATCCGAGGTGGTATCAACGCCGCCGGCAATGCCGCAATCGATCTGCCCCAAGGCAATCTTGTTCGCCACCAACAACGCTGCTTCCAGCCCGGTGCCGCATGCTTGTTGAATGTCATAGGCCGGCGTTTGCGGCGACAGCCGCGAGCCGAGCACGCATTCGCGGGTCAGGTTCATGTCCCGCGACAGTTTGAGCACCGCCCCCGCGACCACCTCACCCATGCGCAAGCCGTGCAGGTTATAGCGTTCGATCAAGCCTTCGAGCGCTGCGGTGAGCATCGCCTGGTTACTGGCGGTGGCATACGCCCCGTTGGAACGGGCGAAAGGAATACGGTTACCGCCGATAATCGCGACGCGGCGCAGCTGAGTCATGAAAAGCTCCTTGTGAAAATTAATGTATGGATGCGGTCCATTGTGGGAGCGAGCCTGCTCGCGAAAGCGGTGGGTCAGTCACCTCAATGTTGGCTGACACACCGCTATCGCGAGCAGGCTCGCTCCCACAGGGGTATGCATTCCAATTCGGGGTTTTGCATTCCAATTACGGTCTGCGATCACCCTGAAAGTGCCGCTACAAACTACTCTGCAATGTTCAAGCGTAGGCCTTATCTCGTGGATCGAACGACTGATTGCCATTCGTGGTCCACACTTTGAACCCCAGCCGCCGGAGCACGTTCCATGTCAGACCGTTATATCGACTTCGCCAATTCGTCCATTGGCCATCGCCTGGTCGGGGCCTTGGGTTTGCCGTCGCCGGTTCGCCTGGAGCGCTGGCAGGCAGGCCGGCTGCGGCCTGTCGAAGGGGCGCTGTTGATCGGTGGCGGTCCGCTGACGGAGAAGGTCAACGCTTTCGCCAATCGCCTGACCGACGCGATCTACAGCTACGGCACCGAGCCGTCCCTGGCCACCGCGTGGATTCCCGGCCACGGTCCGAAACTCAAAGCCGTGGTGTTCGACGCCAGTCATTTGCTGCAGACCGATCAGCTCAAACAGCTGCGCGAATTCTTCCAGCCACTGATGAAAAACCTCGATCACAGCGCGCATGTGGTGATTCTGGGCCGTGCGCCGGAGACCTTGAGCGACCCGTTCGCCGCCAGCGCCCAGCGCGCACTGGAAGGTTTCAGCCGTTCGCTGGCCAAGGAACTGCGCAGCGGCGGCACGTTGCAGTTGATCTATGTCGGCGACGGTGCGGACGATCAACTGGAAGGACCGCTAAGGTTTTTCCTTTCGCCGAAAAGTGCGTTTGTGTCCGGGCAAGTGATTCGTTTGAAAGCGTGCGCCACGCCCGTTCAGGACTGGACGCGACCGCTGGCCGGGCGCAAGGCGTTGGTAACCGGTGCCGCGCGTGGCATCGGCGCTTCGATTGCAGAAACGCTGGCCCGTGACGGTGCCGAGGTGATTCTGCTCGACGTGCCACCGGCCAAAACCGATCTCGACGCCCTCGCCGCGCGCCTCGGCGGGCGCAGCATCACCCTCGACATCTGCGCCGAAGACGCCGCTGCACAATTGATCGAGCACCTGCCCGACGGCGTCGACATCGTGGTGCACAACGCGGGGATCACTCGCGACAAAACCCTGGCCAACATGACCCCGGAATTCTGGGACGCCGTGCTCGCGGTCAATCTCAATGCGCCGCAAGTGCTGACCAAGGCTCTGCTCGACAGCGGCACCCTGCGCGACAACGGTCGGGTGATTTTGCTGGCCTCGATCAGCGGCATCGCCGGCAATCGCGGGCAAACCAATTACGCCGCGAGCAAGGCTGGACTGATCGGTCTTGCGCAAGCCTGGGCGCCGCTGCTGGATCAGCGCGGCATCAGCATCAACGCGGTGGCGCCGGGGTTTATTGAAACGCAGATGACCGCGCACATTCCGTTCGGGTTGCGTGAAGCGGGCCGACGCATGAGCTCGCTGGGCCAGGGCGGCTTGCCGCAGGACGTCGCCGAAGCCGTCGCATGGCTGGCGCAACCGGGCACCGGCGCGTTTACCGGCCAGGCGCTGCGGGTCTGTGGACAAAGTGTTCTGGGGGCCTAGTGATGATCACCGACTGGCACACACTCAACCGCGAACCGAGCCTGCCGGCGTTGTACGTGCGAGCGGCGACGCGACGCAAAATCACCGGCACCACCTTGCCCGACACCGGGTTGCACTGCTGGGTCAATGTCGATCCCAAACGCCTGGCGGCGTATCGCACTGTCTGCGGATTTGCCGACGACGGTTTGCTGCCGCCGACCTATCCGCACATCCTCGCGTTTGCCTTGCAGATGCAATTGCTCACGGCCAAAGAGTTTCCGTTTCCCCTGTTGGGGCTGATTCACCTGAGCAACCGCATTCGCGTGTTGCGACCCATGGGCGGGGTGAATCGGGTACGGGTCAGCGTGCAGGTGCAGAATCTGCAACCCCACGCCAAGGGTGCGACGTTCGATCTGCTGACCACGCTGGACGACCAATTGGGAACACTCTGGGAAGCGCAAAGCATGATGCTGTGCCGGGGCGTCAAACTGGACGGCGAACCGGTCGAGGAGGTGCTGGCTCCGACGCTGGAGATGATGGAAGTGACCCGCTGGAATGCACCGGCCGACATTGGCCGCCAGTACGCCAAGGTGTCTGGCGATTACAACCCGATTCACTTGAGTGCCGTCAGCGCGAAACTGTTTGGTTTCCCGACCGCCATTGCCCACGGGTTATGGAACAAGGCGCGCACGTTGGCGGCGCTGGCTGATCATTTGCCGACGGCGAACATCGAGATTGCCGTGCAGTTTCGCAAACCGGTGAGGTTGCCCAGTGAGGTGACATTGCTGGCGAGTGCGGCGGGGTCCAGCGGGGATTTTCGGTTGGTGGGGGCTGGGGATCTTGAGCACATGGTCGGGCATTGGCGGCCGGTGGCCTGAGGGCTGGCAGGGAAGTCTTGGGTGAGTTTGAAATGGCTATCGCGAGCAGGCTCGCTCCCACACTGGATTTGCGTAACAACACAAATCCCTGTGGGAGCGAGCCTGCTCGCGAAAGCGGTCGTCCAGACTAAGCCTGAACCAGAGGCTGCGGAAACAGGTTATCCAGCGTCTCCAGTAATCGAACGTGATAAATCGGCTTGCGAAACAGGTCGAGCACCTGCAAGCGCAGCATGTCGCTGACGTCCTCCATGTCCGCATGCCCCGACGTGACGATCACCGGCAAATGCTGACGCGACGTGTGCTCGCGCAAGCGCTTGATCAGTGACATGCCGCTTTCCTCAGGCATACGCAGATCCGTGATCACCAGGGCAATGTCCGGGTGACGGGTCAAGTGCTGCAAGGCGAGCTTGACCGACGTTGCGGTAAAACAGCAAAAACCCTCCCCTTCCAGCAACTCCGCCAGTTCCATCAATGCATCCTCCTCGTCATCGACCAGGAGCAGCTGTTGGCGTTGCGGCAAAGGAGCGGTCATGGGGGATTCCTGCAATGGGCTCAGTGCTGAAGTTAGTTGTGCCATGACAGGTTAGCAAGCTGCAGCGATCAAGGAGCAGGCGCCGGCAGTACAGCTTTGATGCTGTTGAAAATAGTGGTGATCGAACCCGAAATTGGCGTCATGAACGCAGCCAGTGCAACCGCCGCCATTCCCGCGATGATGGCGTACTCGATACCCGAAGCGCCTTCGGTGTCTTTGGCCAGGTTGTAGTAAAAAACGATCTCGCTCTTGATGTGCTGAACAGCGCTTTTAAAGGACATGACGACTTCTCCTGAGACTGCGGGTGTTGCACGGCCGCAACATGATTCCCCTGTGCCAGCATCAGCATTGTCGGCATTCCTCATCCCAACAACTGTAAGAACGTATTAATACTTAAGTAGTACCCCACCCGTTTTCGGCAAAAAACGGGGTTTGGCGGATCAGTCACCCACTTTCGTCGGTTTTTTGCCAGCCGGTAATGGCATTTTGCTCTAGCTGAACTACCTTCAAATAGCGAAATAGTTCCATGAATTTACGTGCTTTTTTGGGAAATTTTCGCGTTTGACGGTACGGATCATCCGCCATAGGAAAGGGAGAGCCCTCATGAACAGCCGCGTCACCATGGGACTGGCCGGATTGTTTCTGGTGGGTGCCATCATTGCCGGTTACTGGGGACTTGCCCTGAGCCGTCAACCCGCTCCCGAGCCTGTCGTGCAACCCGTCGTCACCTCATCGCCAACCAATCCAACACCTGTGCCAGTGGATGACCCCACACGCCAACCGGTGGTGGTCCTGCTGCACGACGTAGCGCCCTTCGTTGAAATCACCGCCGCCGACGTCACCCTCGAAAAACTGCGTACCGCCCCGGCCGGCAGTTTGACCACGCTTGAGCAAGCGATTGGCCGCACGCCGTGGCACGCCCTCACCGCCGGCACCTGGCTGAACGATCAAAGCTTCGAAGCCGGCAGCTCGCTGGCACGGATGATCCGCCCGAATGAACGCGCGCTTGCAGTCGCAGTGGATGAAGTGACCAATGCCGGCGGACAACTGAGCCCCGGGGATTATGTCGACGTGATGCTGTTCCTGCGCGCCGACGCCAACAACACCCAGCAGTCAGCCCAGGTAGTCGTCCCGGCGTTGCGCGTACTCGGGGTCGGCGAACAGTTGGGGCTGACCAACGACGGGCGCCCCGCCAACCCGGCGCGCAGCAGTGAAGAACAACTCAAGCAGGACCAACTTCGGGCCAACGCCCGCTCGGTGTTGCTCGCCGTCCCCGAACCCTTGCTGAGTCGCCTGACGCTCGCGGCCCAGGCCGGCACATTGCGCCTGGCCGTGCGCAGCGCCGAAGAAAAACGCCTGGCGCATTACTGGGCCGGCGAAAGCGCTGCGCCGGCCAATCTCGCCAGCGCCAATCGCGACCTCGTGCAATTCAGTCAACTGGCCCTCGTCGGCACCCCCAAACCCCTCACCCTCGGTGCCAGTTCGGCGTCGCAGAAAAAAGGTGTGGAAGTCATTCGCGGCAATCAGATCACTCAACAAACTCCCTGAATTGAGCAAGGACGCATCTACATGCGCAGAAGTACCATGTTCATGTTTCAAGGCCTGCTCTGGGGCTCGCTGCTGAGCAGCTTGCCACTCACGGCGACCTTTGCGGCTAGCGGTAACTGCGCCGCACTCGGCCAATTGCCGGCGACACTGGAAGTCGGCGAAGGCTTGCAGCAGGAAGTGCAATCCCCGGTGGCGATTACGCGGCTGGCCGTCGGTGACCCGAAAATCGCCGACGTGCGGGTCAACGGCAACCAGGCCTTCTTGCTCACCGGCATGGCGCCCGGCGCCACCAGCCTGATGGTCTGGACGGCGTGCGCCAGCGCCCCGCGTCAAAGCATGGTGTTCGTGAAGGGGCGGGCCACGGCGGCCATGACCGGCAGTTCTTCCCTGCCCTCTCAGGACCCGTTGCTGCCGTCGCAAGTGCAGACCGACATTCGTTTCGTCGAGGTCAGCCGGACCAAGCTGAAAGAGGCCAGCACCTCGATCTACGGCAAAAGCTCGAACTTCCTCTTTGGCTCCCCCGGCACCGTGCCGAACACCGCCGTGACCCCGCGCGTGCTGCCATTGCGCAACCTCGATCCGCGGATCGCTGTGCCGAGCATTCCGCTGGCCAATGACATGTACAACATCGTCGCCGGTGGCGGCAATTTCCTCGCGATTATCAACGCCCTGGAAGGCAGCGGCTTCGCCTACACCCTGGCGCGGCCGAGCCTGGTGGCGATCAGCGGGCAGAGCGCGAGTTTTCTCGCGGGCGGCGAAATCCCGATCCCGGTGCCGAGTGCCAACAGCAACAGCTACTCCATCGAGTACAAGGAGTTCGGGGTCCGCCTGACGCTCACGCCGACCGTGGTCAGCAACGATCGCATCGCCCTGAAAGTGGCGCCGGAGGTCAGCGAGCTGGATTTCGCCAACGCCGTCACCATCGGTGGCACCACCGTCCCGGCGTTCACCATTCGCCGCACCGATACCAGCATCTCCCTGGCCGATGGCGAGAGTTTTGTCATCAGCGGTTTGATCAGCACGCAAAACTCCTCCCAGGTCGACAAGTTTCCGGGGTTGGGGGATATCCCGATCCTCGGCGCATTTTTCCGCAGTTCATCGATCAGGCGCGAAGAGCGTGAACTGCTGATGATCGTCACGCCGCACCTGGTTCAACCGCTGGCCGTCAATGCGCCCCTGCCGTCGTTGCCCGGTGAACAACTGCGCAACTACGACCCCGGTTTCTATCGCATGTTCTTCCTCGAAGACGGCAACTTCGATAAACGCAGCGGGTTATCGCAATGAGCCAGAACCTGAGCCAGACCTTCCTCGCGATCACGCGTAACGACACTGACCTTGAGTGGCTGCAAGGCGCCCTCGCCCCGTTGGGCCAGGTGGTCAGCGCCGGCGGCGGCAGCCTTGACGAACTGTTGGCGCTGGTCGACGTCACCTTCGCCAGCCTGGTGTTCGTCGGGCTGGACCGCGAACACGTGGTCGCGCAAAGCGCACTGATCGAAGGCGCACTGGAAGCCAAGCCGATGCTGGCGATCGTGGCCCTGGGCGATGGCATGGACAATCAGCTTGTGCTGAATGCGATGCGTGCCGGCGCGCGGGATTTTGTCGCCTATGGCTCGCGCTCCAGCGAAGTCTCGGGGCTGGTGCGCCGCCTCGGCAAACGCTTGCCAACGGTGGCGCCGAGCACCCAGCTCGGTGGCCTGACCGTGCTCTACGGTGCGCAAACCAACGCCGACGGTGCGCTGCTCGCCAACCACATGGCGCAAGTGGTGCAGAAAAGCGGCCAGCAAACCCTGTTGCTGGATTTGGGTTTGCCGCGCGGCGACAGCCTCGCCTTGCTCGGGCTGGAGAGCTCGTTTCACTTCGGTGATGCCCTGCGGCATCTGCGGCGCCTCGACGCCACGCTGATCGACAGCGCGTTCACCAGTAATGAGGCGGGACTGCGAATCCTCGCCTACGCCAGCCACGATGAACCGCTGGAGCGCACCAGTGCCGCCGAGTTGTACATGCTGCTCAGCGCCCTGCGCCAACACTTCCAGCACATCGTGGTGAATCTCACCGGTCAACCGGACAGCGAAGCGCTGCGCACTTTTGTCAGCCATTGCGACAAGTTGCTGTGGTACACCGATCAGAACGTGCTCGACTGCCGGCGCAACCTCGCGGTGCTCAACCTGTGGCGCGAAAAAGGCATGAAGCTCGATCACGCCCGGCTGCTGGTCGACCGCTATCTGCGCAATGTCGCCCCCGACGCCGACACCCTGGGCAAAAGCTTCGGCATGGAAGTCTTCGCGATTCTGGCCTTCAGCCCGGAAGTGCGCCTGAACGCGAAAAACCAGGGCGTGAGCCTGTTCGAACTGGCCCCGCGTGAAGGCCTGACCCAAAGCCTGCGCACCCTCGGCGAACGCCTGGCCAAACGCTCCGAAGGCCTGGCCAAACCCAAGACCGGCTGGTTCAACCGGCTGAGGGGTGCGCAATGAGTACGGAAAAACTCTTCGGCGCCCCGTCGCGCACGCCGGCCGGCAACACCGACAACGAAGGCCTGAAACTGGTGTTGCACCGCTACATCATCGACGCCATTGAAGAGTCCGGAAAAAACCTGTTGGAAGGATCGCGGCCAGCGCTGTCGCAGTTCGTCATCGACAAAGTGGCCGAATACATCGCCCGGCTGCACCTGGCGATTTCCCGCTATGAAATGGAGCGCCTCGCCGAAGAACTGGTCGACGAACTCACCGGTTTCGGCCCGCTGGAAGTGCTGCTGCGCGACCCGTCCGTGACCGAGATCCTGGTCAACGGCCCGCACCGGGTGTTCATCGAACGCGACGGCGTGCTGCATCAAAGTGACTTGCGCTTCATCGACTCGCACCACGTCGAACGCGTCATGCAACGCATCCTCGCCCCTCTCGGACGACGGCTCGATGAGTCCTCGCCGATGGTCGATGCGCGTCTGCCGGATGGCAGCCGGGTCAACGCGATCATTCCGCCGATTGCCCTAGACGGGCCGTGCCTGTCGATTCGAAAATTCCGCAAGGACATGCTCAAAAGCAACGACCTGATGGCGATGCAAACCATCGATCAGGCGATCTTCGATTTCATTCAGGAAGCCGTGGGCAAGCGCTGCAACATCCTGATCAGTGGCGGGACCGGCACCGGCAAAACCACGTTGCTGAACATCCTCAGTCAGTTGATCAACCCGCACGAACGCCTCGTCACCATCGAAGACGTCGCCGAACTGCAACTGGGCCACCCGCACGTCGTGCGCCTCGAAACCCGGCCGCCGAATGCCGAGGGCCATGGCGAAGTGAAGTCCAGCGACCTGATCCGCAACGCCCTGCGGATGCGCCCGGACCGGATCATCCTCGGTGAAATTCGCGGCGTCGAAGTGCTCGACGTCCTCACCGCCATGAACACCGGTCACGACGGTTCGATGAGCACCGTGCACGCCAACAATGCCCAGGACGCGCTGCTGCGCCTGGAAACACTGGTCGGACTGACCGGCCGCACCATCGCCGAAAAGACCTTGCGCCAGATGATCTGCGCCGCGCTGGACGTGGTGATCCAGCTCACTCGCATGCCAGACGGCCGCCGCTGTGTCAGTGAAGTGGTAGAGGTGGTCGGCGTGCGCGATGACGTCTACGTCACCAACACCTTGTTCAGGCTGGACCGTCGCACCGGTTTCGGTTTTATGCGCGAGGCGGTCAACCCCGCCGGCGACAAACTGCGCCGCGAGACGGCACTTGTTTCCTCACCGCACTGAGGCCACGGCATGCTCAAACCGGCGCTGCTGATTGTCGTTTGCCTGATCCTGTTCGGGCTATCGATCCGCTTGTTGCTCCGTGGATTACGTCAGACCGGGACCGAACGCGTGCTCGGCCGTCTGACCCAAGGGCAACCGCAAATCGTGGTCGAGAAAACGTCCTGGGCCGGACCGGAACGGGCGTTTCTGCGTGCCGGTCTCGGGCGTCCGACCGAACGGCTGGGGCGCTGGTTGCTGCTGTGGGCCCTCGGCATTTTGCTGGGCTTTGTCGTCGGTGGCTGGATCGGTGCACTGGTGTTTGTACTGGTGCCGCCGGTACTCCTGCGACTGTATGTGGGCGTGCGGTATCAACGTCGACTCAAGCGCATGATCGAGCAACTTCCGCCGTTGCTCGATCACACCGTGCGCAGCCTGAAATCCGGGCGCACCCTGGCCGATGCCCTGCTCGGCGCCATCGAGGCCGCCGACGACCCGCTGAAAAACGCGATGGGCCGGGTCCAGCGCAACGTGCAGTTGGGCGTCAGCCTGCCCGACGCCGCGTCGGACTTCGCCGAGCTGTATGAGAAAGATGAACTGCGCCTGCTGGCCCTGGGTTTGAAGGTCAATCACCGCTACGGCGGCAATGCCAGTGAACTGCTGGAGAACCTGATCAAGATGATCCGCGAGCGCGAGCAGGCCGCCCGCCAGCTCAGCGCCATGACCGGTGAAACCCGGGTGACCGCGTGGGTGCTGGGCTGTTTGCCGCTGGGCCTGGCCGGTTATTTTCTGGTCGCCAACCCTGCCTATTTACTCGCCATGTGGAATGACCACTCGGGACAAATCATGCTCGCGACTGCGTTTGGTTTGCAGGCCGTGGGCAGTCTGGCGCTTTGGCGCATGTTGCGCAGCGTATGAAAATACCTCTGCTGATTAGCGCGCTGCTGTTTCTGGGGGCCACGCTGTTGCTGCTCAGCAGTCTGCTGGACCAGCGCCGACGGGCGCGCCAAGTAGCCCAGCGGCTGGACGGCAAGCCGCTCGGCCACAGCCAGTTGGGGCTCTGGTTGCAGGCGTTGGGCAATAGCCGGATCGGTCAGCGCTCGGTCAATCTGGACAACGAAACCCAGGCACTGCTCAACCGCCTCGGCTGGCGCAGCACCCGCCGGCGCTCACTGTTCGCCGCGTGCCAGGTGGGCGTGCCGGTGTTGGCACTGGCCATGAGTCTACTGATTCAGGGGGTTTTCTATCCTGATGCGCAGAACCACTGGATGGCCCCGCTGTTTGCCACGGCCATCGGGTATTTGCTGCCCAAGCGCTTACTTGCCGCTGCCGCACAGCGTCGACAAAAACAACTGGCGTCCGAGATCTCCACCTTCATCCCGCTGCTGCGCATCCTGTTCGAATCGGGGATGGCGGTGGAGCAGTCGTTGCGTGTCCTGAGCACCGATGGAAAACAACTCATGCCGGCGCTGACCCATGAACTGCGCCTGGTGCTGGCCCGTGTCGACTCCGGCCTGGAACTGGGCGAGGAATTGCACAAGGTCAGCCGTTTGCTGGCGGTTGATGAATTCACCGACACCTGCGTGATCCTTGAGCAGTTGATCCACCAGGGCGGCGGCGCGATGAAATCCCTGCTGACGCTCAAGCAATTATTCGATGACCGGCGCCTGACGCGCCTGCAGGAATACATCTCCAAGATGTCCGCCAAAATGTCCGTCGTGATGATGCTGTTTCTCTTCCCGGCGTTATTGATCGTGCTGGCCGGCCCGGGCTTCACTGCCCTGGCCCGGGCCATTGGTTCGTAGAGGGATCCTGATGAAAGCAATGATTGCCGGTTTGAGTTTGCTGTTATTGGGCGGTTGCGCCACCGACGGCCAGGCACCGTGGAACGCCCTGACCAGCAGCGCCAGTTGCAGCAAATTGAGTGGCGATGAACAGCTGAAATTGAACCTGGCCGATGACATGGCCAACGACGGCAAACTGCACGCCAGCCTCGCCAATTTGCAAAGCCTGCCGGAAAACGTGGCCGACGTGCGCCTGCGCCGGGCCAAGGTCTACCGCCTGCTGGGCCGCAGCGAAGCCGAGCCGTTATACCGCGGCCTGCTCGGCACCTGCATGGCCGCCGAAGCCGAACACGGCCTGGGCCAACTCGCCGCCGCCAAGGGCGATAACGGCCTGGCCCAGGCCCACCTGCTGCGCGCCGCACGGCTGGCGCCCACCGACGACAAAATTCGCAACGACCTCGGCGTGGTGTACCTCAATCAACTGCGCGTCGACGATGCCCGCTTCGAATTCCTCACCGCCATGGAGCTCAAACAAGGCGATCAACTGGCTGCGTTGAATATGGTGACGCTGCTGATCTACCAGGACGACTGGAGCCGCGCCGCCGAACTCGTCAGCCGCCTCGGCCTCAGCCCCGCCCAAGTCACCGCAGCCCAGGAACGCGCACAAAAACTCAAGACCCCGGGCAAGACAGGCCCGATTCCTGCGAACCAGGTCGCCGTCGTCACGACGCCGAGCCTTCAATAAGGAGTCCTTTGCGATGAAACCAATCGTCCTCTGCTGCCTCGGCCTGCTGGTCCTGCCCCTCACCGCCCATGCGCTCGACGGCCCATCCTCGCCACAACAAGCGGAAACCGAAGGCTGGCTGCAGCTGCAAAGCAGCAACAAGGCTGCTTCGCAGAAACCACAGACCTCGACGGCGACTGAACGGGAACTGAGCATGCAGCGCTGGTTGAAGAGTTATGAGCATGAGATCCCGCAGTTTTTTGATCAGGATCAGGGAGGGACGGTGAGCAGTGGCTCGGGGGGGTAGGTTTTGATTTTTTTGTGTCTGAGCTGCCGTCTTCGCGAGCAGGTCGAATCGTCGCACCGTCGCTCCCACATTTCGAGTGAGATCAGTCTGAAAATTTTGCGCTGGTCCTACAGCCGGGACGGTTTTTGAGGGGGATTCCGACAGGTTGTGTCGGTTGTTGGGTCAGACGGGAAATGGGTAGGCTTTGGGTGTCGCTGCAAATTCAGCGACCGGGCGTCGCAGTCCGTCTTAGCTTACTTGGTGCATAATCACCGTCCTCAATCGACTCTCCTTCATAGATTGTCGATTGGTTTTATGGTGGCTGTGCGCGGGATACCTTCGGGTATGCCGGGTTTACCAAGTAGCTCGGTCTGCGACCCCGCGTACAGCTGCCTCCTTCAAATCGCGTCGCAGCGATCAGTGGCAGCTCCACAATTTACTTGGAGTCTCACCATGTTCAAAGAAACACCAAATCCCCCGGAAACCGACGACGTTTCCCCCTACGAATCCGTCGATTCCAAAAAATTCCACGACGCCGCCGAACGCGCGCTGAATCACTACCTCAACCCCGCGGCCCTTAAATCACCACCCACCCGCAAACCCAGCACCATGTTCATGCTTGCACCGGACCTCAAAGACGAAGACCTGCTGGCCCACACCTGTGAATCCCTGGCCCAGGCCAGCGTTATGGCCGGCGATTTCGCCGCTCACCTGGAAGGCCCGCATCGCAATACGGCAATGGCCATCCAGCAAATCGTCATGCTCGCCGAACTGGCCGCGAACCGGATGATGGACAACCTCGAAATACCCAAGTCCATGCCGCACCGCTAATCCCCAGCAACCCCCAATCTCCTGTGGGAGCGAGCCTGCTCGCGAAAGCGGTAGGTCAGACAACATTGATGTTGAATGTTAAATCGCCTTCGTCGGAACGCCGCCCGGAGCCGGCTCGCTCCCACAATTGGATTGGGTACATCTGATGGGGATTGGTTAGCTGTGAGGCAGTCTTCGCGAGCAAGCCCGCTCCCACATTTTGAGTTGAGTACATCTGATGGAGATTGGTCGGCTGTCAGGCCGCCATCGCTGGCAAGCCAGGCTCCTACAATTGATCGGCGTACAGCCCTTGCTCCTCACCACTCAACAGGCCGAGCGTTAGCTCGCCTGCCGCTTTTGATCTGCCCGCCCCTTCGGGAGGCTGAGTGGAGGTGTGCATCCGGGGAGTGGCGCGCAGCGCCGTTCGACGCAGTCGAACACGCTGCATGTAGGTCGTAGCGAAGCAGACCGGAGGGCAGTGTCCCCGGATGGATACCGGAGCGAAGGAACGCCGAGCCTAAGCGAGGGGCCGGACGCTCGGGGCGAGACCTTTGGTTACTTTGGGGCGTTTGCCAAAGTGACACGCCGTAAGGGCGGAACCATTAGTGGCCGTTACCGCAGGAATGGATATGTACACCGAGGAAGAGAATGGTCGTCTGTCAGGACGCCATCGCGAGCAGGCTCGCTCCCACAGTTTGATCTGAGTACATCTGATAGAGATTGGTCGCCTGTCAGGACGCCATCGCAGGCAAGCCAGCTCCCACAGTTTAATCCGGGTACATCTGGGAGAAATTGGTCGGATGTGAGGACGCCATCGCGAGCAGGCTCGCTCCCACAGGTCAAACAGTGTGCAGCGGAGGAAAATCAGTGAGCCGTAACCCGCTGGCGCATCCCGGAACTGCTGGGCGACAACGCCAACGCCAACTGCGTCCGGTTATGCATATGCGTCAAACGCAACACCTGCGATACATACAGCTTCACCGTGTTCTCGGTAATCCCAAGCTCACAGGCAATCTGATAATTGGTCTGCCCCTTGCCCACCAACCGCGCCACATCCAACTGACGAGGCGACAACTGATTGAAAATCGCCGGCATCTCCACCCGATCCACATCACTGACCTCAGCATCGCCAACATCCGCCTGAGGCCCACGTCGAACCTTATCCAGATCCTGATACAAATCATCGATCGACTCGGAAAGGTACTGCAACTTCTGATTCAAATGCCCCAGTTGCAGATTTTTCTGCCGCTCATGCAACGCCACTTCCTGACGCTGAACCCCTTCCAGCAACTCACCCAGATCGACCGGCTTCTGATAGTAATCAGCAAACCCGGCCCGCAGCGCCTTGATCACATCCTGCTTGTCCGCGCGCCCCGTCAGCATGATCGCCTCAAACGCCCGGTGCTTGCCGGACAACCGCTGCAACGCCTGAACCAGCTCAATCCCGTCCAGCCCAGGCATCTGCAAATCACACAGCACCAGACCGATATCCAGATCCTCCTCAAAACGCTCGATCGCCTGCTGGCCAGACCCACACGGAATACAGCCATAGCCCTTGCTCTCGAGGAATTCGCACAGCTCCTCCACGATCAAAGGCTGATCATCGACCACCAGGATTTTTATCGCAGACGTAAACTTATTCACGCGCCACTCCATGCTCAGGCCAACGCTGACCGCTCCTGTACCGACAGCCCGAGGCTGTACAACCAGTGATTTGAAAGTAGACGCACTTTTTGACTCTGTACATAGAGCGGGCGACTAGTGAATCCAGGCGAACGTGAACAACAACCCCACCAGCACAAAGGGCGCAAATGGCTGCTTCCTTGACACTCCCGGCTCCAGGTAGCGAAGACGAGCCCTAAGCCCTTGACCCAAATGAAGCCAGACTCTTGGCGCCACCAGCAGCCATAAAATGCTCGCCAGCGCGGCGCCGATAAAGCTGCCCAGCAGGTGCATACCGTCCGTCGCAAGCCCCAGGGCGCCCATCAGTTTTACATCGCCTGCGCCCATGCGACGCAGCGCATAACCGGGCAAGGTGAAGGCCAGCGCCAGCAACAACGCCCAACCGCCCTGCGCGGCCTCGGCGCCCAGCCAGGTGGTGTCGGTCCACAGCAGCCAAGTCAGCGCCAACGCACCTGCGCCGAGGGTCAGGCTGTTGGCGATGTGCTTTTCCCGAGCATCCTGTGCCGCGCAAAGCGCCAGCCAGATCAATAAAACAAGGCTTTGCATTCGGTAAAAAACATCCGTTATGGCTGAATGATTCTATGCTGATATCACGCTGTGTCAGTCAGGGTAGACGCACTCATGAAATCAAGCCTCCCCCGCAAGCAAAAAGGCGCCGTTGCGATTGAGTTCGCCCTGGTGTTCGTGCTCTTTTTCGCCGTGTTCTATGGAATCGTGAGCTACAGCTTGCCGCTGTTGCTGATGCAGTCGTTCAATCAGTCGACTGCTGAAGCGGTGCGCCGCAGCGTGGCGGTGGACCCCAGCGCACCCGGTTACGCAACCGTGGTGCAAGCGACTGCTGCAGCCGAACTGACCCGGCAGCTGGCCTGGATTCCTGCCGCACTGAACTTCAATGCCGCCACCGATTCCACCATCTCCTTTGTCGGCGGAGTGCTGAAGGTGCAAATCAATTACCCCACCACCAAGCTCAACCAGGTGGTGCCGTTTCTGGTGCTGCCGGGGATCGGCTCGGTGCCCAATCTGCCGGCTACCCTCAGCGCCAGTTCGAGTCTGCAATTTTGAGTTCCGGCGACAAACTGTTCGGCCGTCTGCTGAACCGCCATCCACCACAACCTGTGGCCATGCCCGACACCCTGTGCGTGCAGAGTGTCGGCTTGCAGTTGTACCTGGATGCCGAAGGCCGGGTGATTCATCAGACCGGACCGCTGCGGCATATGCTGGCCCAACAGATTCCAGCCGCGCAGTCTCCGCTGCTGGTGGATTACCTCATGCCTCACAGCAGCCTCGCGGTCGAAGGCGTGCCCGCCGACTGGCAGGGACAGACCCTGGACCTGGACTTCTACACCGTCAGCGGCCAACCGCTGCACCTGCGCGGCTGGGTCCAACCGGTGGAAAAAAACTGGTTGTTGCAGTTGCTCGACATCGGCGACGTGTTGCTCGAGCGCCGACAATCGCGCAGCCGCGAACACAATCAGTTACTCGCGGCGAAGATCAGCGAACAGCTGCGCCTGTGCAGCCTGGCGCGCCTTCCCGATGTGTTGCTGGATCAGCTGCAGGTGCTGGCGCAACGTTTTCACATCCCGTGCATCGCGGTGGCGTTGCTCGATGAGCAGGCACAGGGCTGGCAAATTCATCAGCACTACGCCGCCCTCGATGCGCCGAAGCTGTGGCAAAACGCTCAGCGCCTGGGCACCGGGCTCGACAGTTTGAACGGCTCGGCCGCACAACACCTGACGCCCGCCGCACACCCGCGCCTGCAAGACATCTTCGGGCATGCCGACGGCTTGGCGGTGCCCTATTACGATGCCCACGGCGTGGTTGCCTGGTTACTCTGCGGTGTCTATACGGCGCAGCAACGTGCCCCGGACCTCAACGACAGCGACTGGTTGCAACTCTGCGCTTCGCTGGCCAGCCCGCTGCTGGAACGCCTGCGCGAGCATCGTCATCAATTGCAACTGGAGCGGCTGGAGTCGCTGCAAGGATTGCTCGGCACCGGTTGGTGGGAAGTGTTCAGCGACAGCGCCGAGGTGCAATTGGCGCCGTCGCTCGCCAGTGTGCTGAACCTGACGAGCACGCAATTACCGCTGAGCGAATGGCTCGACCACATCCACCCCGCCGACCGCGAAGAACTGCGCAGTCGCCTGCAGGATTTGCAGGACGCCGGCACCCCGTTGTTGCTGTGTGTACGCCTGCACCGACCCGAATCAACACAAACGCCGATCTGGTATCGCCTGCAAGGCCAGGCCCTGGGCGCCGGCAAACAGCGGCGTTTGGTCGGTTTCATGCTCGACATCAGCGACATCAAGAACCAGGAACAGAACGCCGCCACCGCCCATGCGCGGCTGGACAATCTGATCGCCAGCTCACCCGCGGTGATCTACGTGCAGCGCTACGTCGAAGGCGCGCTGCAACCGACCTTTTTCAGCGACAGCCTGTTGCCACTGCTCGGGCTGACCCTCGCCGATTGCAGCGCCGGGGCCTTGATCGAACGTATTCACCCGCTGGACCGCGATCAGTATTTCGAGCGCACCCGGCAGTTGCTGCGCGAAGGCTCGGTGCGTGCCCGTTACCGACTGCGCGACCATCGCGGCGATTACCACTGGCTGCTCGACGAGGCCAAGCTGCTGCGCGACGACCTCGGCCTGCCGGTGGAAGCCGTCGGCTTGTGGCTGGACGTCACCGAAGCGACCCTGGCCGCCGAACAGGTAAAACAGAGTGAAGAGCGCTACCGGATTCTGGTGGAGGATTCGCCAGCGATGATTTGCCGGTATCGCCCGGACCTGACGCTGACCTTCGGCAATCGGCCGTTGGCGACCTATCTGGAATGCCAGCCCGACCAATTGCCCGGGGTGAATCTGGGCCAATGGATGTCGGACGAACAGCGCGAGGCGTTCGTGCAGCGGCTCAGTCAACTGAGCCCGGAATTCCCGGTGAGCACCGCGGAAATCAACCTGCAACTGCCCGGCCGGGAGCACGCGTGGTGGGTCTGGTCGGATCGCGGGGTGTTCGATGACCAAGGGCACCTGCTGGAAATTCAGGCGGTCGGCCGCGATAACACCGAAGTCCGGCGCTCGCAGCAGCAGCTCACGCAGAGCGCGAAAATGGCCACCCTCGGCGAAATGGCCACCGGCCTGGCCCACGAAATCAATCAGCCGCTGAACGTGATGCGCATGGCCATCGTCAATGTACTCAAGCGCCTGAGCACGGGCGAAGTGCAGATCGACTACCTGACCGACAAGCTCAACCGCATCGATTCACAGGTCCAGCGCGCCGCGCGGGTGGTGGATCACATGCGGGTGTTTGGTCGCCGTTCGGAGATCGAACAGCATCCGTTCAACCCGGCACAGGCCATCGAGGGCACGCTGTCGCTGCTGGGCGAAGGCATGCGCGGCAAAGGCGTTGAACTTCGCGTCAGCGAGACCGGTTTTGACGTGCAGGTGCGCGGCTACGTCGATCAGCTGGAGCAAGTGTTGATCAACCTGATGGTCAACGCCCGGGATGCGCTGCTGAGCAAACGCGAGGCCGACCGCGAGTTCAAGCCGTGGATTTCGGTGTACGCCGAACGGGACAAGCAGTCGGTGCGACTGTGGGTCGAGGACAATGGCGGCGGCATTGATCCGCGGTTGATGGAGAAAATTTTCGAACCGTTCTTCACCACCAAACCGGTCGGCATCGGCACGGGGTTGGGGTTGTCGGTGAGCTACGGCATCGTCGAGAACATGGGCGGACGCCTGAGCGTTCGCAACTCGGTGGAGGGTGCACGGTTTTGCATCGAGCTGCCGGTTGCATTGGATGATCAGAGCAGCAGTGATGCACGACCGGAGTGACAGCTGAGGTTGGCGCCGACCTGAATTTTCCCGACCTCGATCCCTAGGGTTTTCAGGACGGTGTTGAGCAGGTTGTCCAGTAGCGGGCTGAGGATCGAGTTCAGCGTTGTCGTCAACAACGAAAACACGCCGGTGAGCAGCGAGTTCAGCAGGTCGAACACAACCTGTAACAGGAAGCCGGGACTGAATGACGGCGTGTGGACAATCAATGGCAAGGGATTGATCGCTTGCGACAAACCGGAGATCGCATTGGTGGCGGTCAAGGTGTAAGGCGGATTGGAGGGGGCCAGCCCGACTTTCGGCGGGTTGATGAACGTGGTTGATGCGCTGGTCGGTACGACGGGGCTGTCGATCCTGAGTTCAGCACCACCGCCGGAAAAGGGCACGCCGGCGTGCCGGATATCGAGCAAGGTGAAGGGCGTGACGCTCAGAGGTGCCGTTGAGGAGGCCCAATCCGAATTGACCCGCCCGACCCGTAACTCAGCCACCGTGGTGGTGGTGAAGGCGGTCAGGCTTTTATTGGTCTCGCTGGCGCAGGTGTAGTCGGTGACGTAACTGCTGCCGCCACCGGCTTCAAGACTGATGTCCAGATTGGGATTGGGCAATACGCGCAGATCGAGTCCTAGCGGCGCGACGACAACGGACAGGATGCCCGGCACTACACTGGCCAGGCTGGTGACCAACGACAAATCCAGGCTCACCAATACCCGGACCTGCCCAGTGCGCACATAGATTCGATTGGCCCCCAAAGGCGCCAGTTTTGCCAAGGCCGGGTTACCGACCACCGACAACTGCGGCGGCTCGATCACTTTGATATTTGCCGTGGCCCCGAGGCCGAGCCCCAGCAAACTCACTGGAAGCGTGCCAGTCACCGCACTCTTGCTGTTGCCCAGTTCGATAAACGCCTGTACCAGTTGAAAGGCATTCACGTTGGCGTTCAGACCGGACGCGGTACTGCCCGTTTGCAACTGCAAGATGTCACCCAAATGCACTTTGAGCGGGTTGACGACGGTGTTGGCCAGCCCATTCAGACCAGTCTGTACGTCCGCCGTCGCGCCGTTGGCCTGGGCTACCGTCGCGGCGGCTCGCAGCAATTGGCCCACAGTGGCGTCGGCACCGAGCAGTTGCGTGTAGTCACCGGCGGTGACCTGCAGATCGATAGCGAGTTGATCCATGAACTTGAGCAGGTTGATGTTGGCGGCGACCAAACCGTTCCAGCTTGCGACTGTCAGGTTGATAGGCGCACCGCTCAAGCCGGACATAATGCCGTTCAACAAATTAACGTCCGCCAGGGTGCTGCGAATACTCAGTTGGGCCACCGGCGGCCCCGCAACACCCGCGACGGCCGTGGCGCTCAGGTTAATGGTCGAGTTGGCAGGGGCGCCGCCGAACATCGCACCGAGACCACCGACCAGACTTTGCGGCACCACATGGCTGGCGATTACCTGGATTGCTTCGCTTTTGCTCGCGTCAGCCGCGAACACCCGAATATTGCCGGCGCTCACGTTCACCACGCCACAGGCAACGGCCAGGGCGCGCCCGGCGCTGGGGATGGCGAAACCATTGCGTTGGGCGCTGGCGGTGGCGTAGGTGACGGCGGATGTGCCGGCCAAACAGTCACCGCCCCGTGTGGCGGCTTCGAGCGCGGCCATGTCGGCGACCCGTTGCAGGTTGCGTTTTTCCAGGTAGAGCCGACCGCTGTCGATCACCACCAGCAAGAACACCAGCGCCATCGCCAAGGTCAGCGCGGCCATCAAACCAATCGCCCCCCGTTGCCGGGCCGGTCCACGAAACTGCAAGCGGGGAGACATCGCGCACTCCTTTGCCGGTGCACCGCCGGGGGCTTTCTCCGATCGTGAAGAGCAGTGTAGACAAGGCTTGGACAGACTGCTGGCAACTCGCCAGCAAAAACACCACAAATCAAAATGTGGGAGCGGGCTTGCTCGCGAAGAGGCCATTACATCCAGCATATTTGTTGGATGTTAGTCCGCCTTCGCGAGCAAGCCCGCTCCCACATTGGATCGGTGGTGTTAGTGAGTCAGCTTCGGTGGGTAGTTGGCGAGGATGCGCGTCACGGTTTCGTGGATCGCATTGCTGCGATCCGACGGGTTCGGCGAGCCGCTGAGCAGTTGCTCGTCGCTGCCGCGCCACACCAGTTTGCCGTCCTTGCCGTCGAGCAGGTCGATCTGGATGGTCGCCACTTTGTAGGTGACGTTGCGGGTTTCGTTGTACATCGGCGCGCCCCAGTAACCGTTCCAGGGGTTGCCATAACCGCCGCCATAGCTGGTGGTGACTTGTTGCTGGCGCTCTTCGACGATCAGATAAGTCTGTACGTTCAAATCGCCCCGGGTGCCGCTGGCGGCTGGACGCAAGCCACGCTGATCAAGCTGATCGGTCACCGATTCGCGGATGCGTTGTTCAGTCAGGTCACTCTTGATCCGCGGATCATCCGGGCGGTATTGCAGGGCGGGTTCTTTCCAGCTCCAGCTGCGGTAGGCGGCAAAATCGCGGCTGGCGTCAAAGTCATGATTGACCTGGTTGGCGGCGCAGGCGCTGAGCAGCGCGGCCACGGCCAGTACAGCGAGACGGCGGAACATGATGTTTCTCCGGTTATAGGCAAAACCAGCGCAATGCTTCTTATCCACAGAAGCTAACTGGGAGGATACGCCGACATTGCCTTTTCTACAGCCTTTCGCAGGGCATCGGCTTGTTCGCTCTGGCTGCCGCTTTGGCCGGTTTCAGCGCTGCCGCTCCACACGGGCTGACCGGTGCCGGCGTCGTACAGATCCACTTGCACCACCAGGACTTGCTCCTGATACGTGCGCACGATCGGCACGCTGCCGTACATGCCGTAGCCGTTGCCATAGTGGTTGTAACCGCCATAGCCCGCGCCGTAGTAACCATAGTCGTCGCGGTCCTGGCGCCAGCGGGTTTCCTGGTGCAGGTTGGCACTGACAAACAGGTCGGCCGGACGGTTATCGTGCAGCGGACGCAAGCCGCGCTGATCGAGGGCATTGCTGACCACTTCGGCCACCTGCGCCGGGTCTGCCCAAGTGGTGCCCGGCGGCAGGTGGCCGTCGAGCCACGCCCAGCTGCGGTAACGCCCGTAGTCATGCGGTGGCGCCGGGTAGGCGCTGCGATCGAAAACCTTGTCCGCGCCGGGCGGCGCCGGCGGAATCGGGTTGGACGATGCCACATACGGGTTGCTGCCCTGACAGGCCGCCAGCCCGAGACAGATCACCAGTAACCCTGAACGACTTTTCATTTCGACCTCCGATCAGACCGGCCGACAGATCCAGTGCAAATAACGCCCGAGCCCGGCAAAGCTCGGGTGACGACGGTGGGCCAGCTCCATTTCGAGCAGGTCCACCAGCTCGGCGCGGGCCTGGAATTCCACCGGCATGTAGTCATGAAAAACCCGCACTCCACTCTGGGTTTCGACCTGCCACAGGCCTTCAAGTTGCGCCGCCAATTCACGCGGGTCGAGCGGTTGTTGCGGGGTCAGGCTCTGCTTTTCGCCGGCCATGTCGTTCTTGCGCATCTTGCGAAAGTGGCCCTTGAGCAGGTTGCGGTAAATCAACGCATCGCGGTTGTAGAAGGCCAGGGACAACCAGCCGTCTTGCTTCGTCAATTGATGCAATACCGGCAAGATCGCGTGGGGTTCGGCGAGCCATTCCAGCACGGCATGGCACAGCACCAGGTCGTAGGGTTCGGTGAGTTGACCGAGCAGTTCCTGCCACGGTGCCTGAATGAAAGTCGCGCTCTGCCCGGCCTCGGCGAACCGTTGGCGGGCGCCTTCGAGCATCGGCTCGGCGGGCTCGGCCAGGGTGACGTCATGACCACGTTGTGCCAGCCACAACGACATGTGGCCCAGACCGGCGCCGATGTCGAGCACCCGCAGCGGCCGGTCCGGCAGGGTTTCGGCCAGGTCGGCCTGAAGCACCGCCAGGCGGATCGCGCCTTTGGCACCACCGTAGATTTTTTCGGCGAAGCGAGTCGCCAGTTGATCGAAATGACGATCACTCATCAGCTGAACCTCTTTTCGCTGTCCGCGAGTTTGCTGCGCACGACTTCATTCATGTCCAGCCCCAACTCGCTACACAGCAGCAATAAATAGAGCACGATGTCGCCGACTTCCTGCCCGGCGTGAGCGAGCTTGTCGGCCGGCAACTGACGCGACTGGTCTTCGGTCAGCCACTGGAAAATCTCCACCAGCTCGGACATTTCCACGCTGGCGGCCATGGCCAGGTTTTTCGGGCTGTGGAATTGGCGCCAGTCGTTGCGGTCACGGATGGCGTGCAGGCGTTCGGTCAGTTCAACAAGGTTCATCGGGCTCTCCTGAAGGCGTATAGCTTCGGGGGGATGGCCGGGGATGGCAAGGGCGCTTTTCCCACAGGTGCAATGCAACCCTCTATGCTTGTGGGGAACTCGCCACCGCGATCAATGGCCCAAGGCTCAATCACTTTCATCAGGACGTTAACAACATGCAGGTAGAAGGTTTTTTCGAATGGCTCGGCCAGGCGCTCGGTTCGGTCATCCGCTTTATCGTTGACGCCCTCAGTGGCTTGTTCAACCTGTTGAGCCACGCCGGCAGCAACTTTGTCGACGGGTTGTCCCGGACACTGGGGATGGACACTTCGATCATCAGCATCATTGCGCTGATCCTGGGGTTGATGCTGTTGTGGTCGGCGATTCGGGCGTTCATGAATGCGTCGGTCATCATGGGGATTATCTGGCTGTTGCTGGGGCTGTGGCTGCTGAGTTGGATCATCCACTGACACCCAAAAACCCCTGTAGGAGCGAGCCTGCTCGCGAAAGCGGTGTGTCATTCAGCATTAATGTCGACTGACACTCCGCTTTCGCGAGCAGGCTCGCTCCCACACTCGCTATGCGCTCGCCTACCGCTACAATGCCGGCTTCGCCAAGGAGCCTGCATGTCCAACCTGATTGCCGACTGGCGTGACCGCCCGACCCATCGCCGGGTCTGGGCGCTGGCTGCGCCGATGATTCTGTCGAACATTTCCGTACCGCTGGTGGCGCTGGTCGACAGTACGGTCATCGGCCACCTGCCCCACGCCCATCAGTTGGGCGCCGTCGCGGTCGGGGCCAGTTTGTATACCTTCCTGGCCTGGGCCATGGGTTTTCTGCGCATGGGCTCCACCGGTTTCGCGGCGCAGGCTGCCGGACGCGGGGATGGCGCGGCGTTGCGGCAGATTTTGCTGCAAGGCCTGTTGCTGGCCATGGGCCTGGCGATTGTCCTGGGGGCTGCGGGCGTTCCCTTGAGCGGCGTCGCGCTGCACTTCATGCAACCGTCGGCGGAGCTGGATCACCTGACCCGCGAGTTTTTCCACACCCGGCTGTTCGGACTGCCAGCGGCACTGGCCAGTTATGCACTGGTCGGCTGGTTCCTCGGCACCCAGAACGCCCGGGCGCCGCTGGCGATTCTGCTGAGCACCAACCTGGTGAACATCGCGCTGAACCTGTGGTTCGTCCTCGGGCTGGAATGGGGCGTGGTCGGTGCAGCCCGCGCCTCAGTGATTGCCGAATGGACCGGTGCACTGATCGGCCTGCTGATGACGCGCAAAGCCTTGCGCGCCTACCCCGGTCACATCGTCTGGGCCGCGTTGGCGCTGTGGCAGAGTTGGCGGCCCTTGCTGGCGGTCAATCGCGACATCTTCATCCGTAGCCTGGCGCTGCAATCGGTGTTCTTCCTGATCACCGTGCAGGGCGCGCGACTCGGCGATGCCACTGTTGCCGCCAACGCGTTGCTGCTGAACGGCTTGTTGCTGACGGCCCACGCACTGGACGGTTTGGCGCATGCCGTGGAAGCCCTGTGCGGGCACGCCATTGGCGCCCGTGATCGAGAGGCGTTGCGCCGTTCTCTGGTGGTCGCCTGCGGCTGGTCATTGCTGGCAAGCCTGGGCTTTGCCGTGCTGTTTGCGTTCGCCGGGCATTTGTTTATCGAGATGCAGACCAACATCCAGAGCGTGCGCGACACCGCCTTCATTTACTTGCCCTACCTCGCCGCGCTGCCGCTGATTGCGGTGTGGAGTTACTTGCTCGACGGGCTGTTCATCGGCGCTACTCGCGCCCGGGAAATGCGCAACGGCATGCTGCTGACTGTGGTCCTGCTGCTGCCCTTCGCCTGGGCGCTGCAAGGTCTGGGCAACCATGGACTGTGGATCACCTTTTTACTGTTCATGGTGTTGCGCAGCCTGACCCTCGGCGCGATAGCCTGGCACTTGCGCACGAACGATGGCTGGTTCACCGGCAAGGTTCACTGAGTCGGCGTGGCGTTGACGAAGGCCGTGACCTCATCCAGCACAGGCGCCAAACCGCGCAGGGGCCGGGACAGCGTCGCTACCAGCGTGGCGTGACTGGTGCGGGCAAAGTAAAAGTCCTGAACCGGCACCCCGGCCTGGCGCAATTTCAGTGCCAGGCCTGCGGTGTTGCGGGTCGGATTGACGACATCATCATCGCGTGAAGCCATCAACAGCGCGGGTGGAGCGCCTCGACTGACGTGGTTGATCGGCTGGGATTGGGGGGGAGAATCTGGCCAGAAAAACACCGGGCGCACCTCCGGATTTTGTATGGGTAAAAAATCATAAGGCCCGGCCAGGCCAATCCACCCACTGAGGTCGTGCGGCGACATGCCCTGCGCGCCCAGCAACCTCGAATCCAGCGCCAGCATTGCAGCGTTGTAGGCCCCGGAGCTGTGTCCCATCAGGTACAGGCGCTGCGGGTTTGCGCCAAACTGGCGAATGTGTTCATGCGTCCAGACCACGGCTTTCGCCGCATCTTCGAGAAACAACGGATACCGCACCTGCGGATACAACCGATAGTCCGCCACGACCGTCACCATTCCCCGAGACGCCAGCGCCTCGCCGACAAAAGCGTAATCACTACGCGACCCGCTGTTCCAACTGCCGCCGTAGAAAAATACCACCACTGGCGTGTTTTCAATGGCGTGTCGCGGCACGTAAACATCGAGTTTCTGTCGCGGGTCATCGCCATAAGCAATGCCCTCGGTTTTGTCGAACGTACCGTCAGGGGTCAGGACATTAAGCATGTTCAATGGCGAGCACGCCGTTATCAGGGTCAGCAAAAGTGCGCCCACGACCAGTCCGAACCAAACGCGGATTTGACTCACCATCAATGGGTAACCTCGTGTTCAGGGCTGATCGTTCTGCCACAGGTTGCGCAGGCTATCGAGACGCTCCTGCTGGGTGAATCCCGACAACGGCTGCTCAGGCGAAGCGTCGGGGTACTGCAAGCGTAGCCATAACCAGCCATCGAGCACGGGCCGCTCGCTGAAGCCCAGCACCAGCCCTTCCATCAGATGGGACCATAGACGGGTGTAATCGCGACCGGTGGATTGGCTCCAGCGCCAGGCATGCTGCTCCAGCAGGCAGGTTTGCAAAGCGTCCCGCTGACGCGCACTGAGGTCTTCCTCGATGCCTAGCGGTTGGACGACAAGCCCCGGATTGAACAATTGCTGCCAGCCCTGACAACCGATGGCCCGATCAGCCCAGGTGCCACCGAACCAGCGCATCTGCCTGATCGGGCCGAGCCAGCGACTCAATTCCCGGGCATCGCACGCATCGAAAAAGTAACTGGCCGTGTGCGGGTTGTAGTAACTCAGCAAGGCGCGGTGATGCAGGCCAACGGTGACGGTGAGCATGCGGCGCAAATGCTCGAGCAATTGCGACGGCGATGCTTCACTGACCAGCCACAATCCATTCCAGAGATGGGGTTCGCACAGGCAACGTTCGGCCAATGCCGGGCAGTCCTTGAGGTCGACCAGCACCGGCCCGTGATCCCGTAACGACTGCCATTCGGTATCGTCAAACAGCCCGTACTGTCGGGCGTCGGCAAATTGTTCCTGCAGCGCCGCCCCGGCCCCGGGTTCGCCCGGCGCATCGAGCAACAGCCATTGTGAGGTTGGATCGGGAGCCAGGGTGGCAATCATGGTGCACCGCTCTGGCCAAGCTGCGTCGCTGCCCGGCACGCACAAAGGACGTGTGTGCAATGTACGAAACTGCCCCCGCCGGGCAGCAGACACAGCAACACCAACGGCTCGCTGGATTGCAGCAGGTGCAACAATCCGTCAACCGACACATCGTCGTCCGCAGCAGCAGCAGCAGCAGGTTGAGGATCGGCCGCTTGGGTGACTGGCGCACCGCAAAGAAATCCGGTGATCAGCGGTTGATCGGGATCGCCTTCGATAAAGCTCACCAGCACCTCAAGACCTTCTCTCAACGGCATGGTGTGGTCGCCGCTCAATTCAGGCGCCATCGACAACCAACAGTGGCTGGGGGCCGCGCCTTCGCCCTGATAGAGCCAATCAAATTGCACCGCGACGGGCCTGGTTGCATCGGGTTGAGGCTCATCGACCTCAACCACCCAAGCCCGTTGCAAGCTGTGCATCCGCGGACCAATGACCTTCGTCACACAGGGCAACTCTGCGCCGTCCTGAACCTGCCCGTCCCCCATGACCAGACAATGACCACGCCTGCGGTGCTCGAAGTGGTAGTGCAAGCGTTCCTGCGCGCATAGCCGCTGGAAAAATTGCAGGTCCGATTCCTGATACTGCGTGCAGAAATCCCGAGGCGGGTAATCGCCGGTCAACTCGAAACGCCGATCCTTGCCCGCAATGCCATGCTCCTTGAGCACTTGGGCGAGGATCTCCGGCACCGAACGGTTGCTGAAAATACGCTGGCTGAACCGCTGGGCCAGGCAAGCCAGTTTCGGCTTCAGGCGCACACGACAACGCCTGAGTGTGGCGCCCTGCCCGGTCTGGACAAGCTCATGCAACTGTCCGTGAAAACCGTTTCCCGGCGGACCGACATGCAAAAAGGCCGGCCGGTACAACAGGCTTGCCAGGTCGAGTGCCGGATCGCCGATCAGCAGATCCATGTTGAACTCAAAGGGTTCGCTGATCGCTTCACTGCCGGTAAGGGCCAAGACCGCAAAGGGATCGGGCAGACCCTCTACATCCAGACGAAATGACGGCTCGTTGGCTGGATCGAACATCGGCGATTCTCTACAGGAAGGGCGGCTGAGGATTCTCTCCGAGAGAGTTGGCCGAGTAGAGAGCTGAACGACAACTTAGGAAATGACCTACGCGAAAAGAGGACCACATCGCCGGGATAGACGAGGATGTGAGTCATTTCGCGGGAAAACAAAGACGCGTCGCACCAGGTCATCTGAAATTTCCGCAGCGTGCGGGACATTTTCAGACAACCTGATGGGAGCGGTGCCCTACCTTACGAAGACAGGTAAGACGAACGGGTCAGGCCCAGGCGCAGAGCGTCGAGGAACTGGGTGCGCTCGGCAGCGGTGATGCGGGCACTGGCGCACTTGTCGCGGTAGTGGGTCATCAACTCTTCCGGCGACAAGTGCACGTAACGCAGCATGTCTTCGATGGTGTCGTGGGTTTCGATACCAGCGTGGTACACGCTGCCATCGGCGTTCTGGTAGATGTTCACTGAGTCAGTGTCACCGAACAGGTTGTGCATGTCGCCGAGGATTTCCTGGTAAGCGCCGACCAGAAAGATACCCAGCAGGTAGTCTTCACCCTCGTTCAGCGCGTGCACCGGCAGGCTGGTTTCGATGCTCTGCTCGTCGACGTATTGCTTGATCTTGCCGTCGGAGTCGCAGGTCAGGTCTTGCAGCACGGCGCGGCGCAGCGGCTCTTCGTCGAGACGGTGCAGCGGCAGGATCGGCAACACCTGGCCGATGGCCCAGGTGTCCGGCAGGCTCTGGAACACCGAGAAGTTGCAGATGTACTTGTCGGCCAGCTTGTCGTTGAGCTCGTCCAGCACCTGACGGTGCGAACGCTGACGGGCTTTCAACGAGTTGTGCAGGCGACGGCACACGGCAAAGTAGCATTGTTCGGCCAGGGCTTTTTGCGCCAGGGTCAGCTTGCCATCGGCGTACTGGGTGGCCACGTCGCTCATGTAGTGCGTCGCGCGCCAGTAGGTTTCGGTGACCATTTCGATGTCGGTCGGGCCCAGCAGGTCAACCAGCCACTGCACTGTTTCCGGCAGTTCTTCCTTGTTGTCGATCTGCGGCACGTCGTCGTTGTGTTTCTCGACGTCGGTGACCTGCACCACCAGCATGGCGTGGTGAGCGGTCAGGGAGCGGCCGCTTTCAGAAAAGATGTTCGGGTGCGGCAGGTTCTGCGCGTCGCAGAATTCCTTGAGCATCCCGACCACGACACCGGCGTAATCGTCCATGTCGTAGTTGATCGAACTGGCGTTACGCGAATGCGTACCGTCGTAGTCCACGCCCAGGCCGCCACCGACGTCGATGTGATCCACCGGCAGGCCGAGGTTGCGCAGTTCGCCGTAGTAACGAATCGCTTCCTTGAAACCGTGCTGGTAGTCCGCCAGGTTGGCGATTTGCGAACCCATGTGGAAGTGCAGCAGGCGGATGCCCTGGTCCAGGCCAGCAGCGCGGAAACGCTCGACCACCGACAGCAACTGCGCCGCCGATAGACCGAATTTGGATTTCTCGCCGCCGGTGTCCGCCCACTTGGACGAAGCCAAGGACGACAGGCGTACGCGCAGTCCGACCTGAGGCTTGACCTTGAGCGACGCCGCTTCTTCGATCACCAGGCCGACTTCGGATTCTTTCTCGATCACGATAAAGACGTTGTGGCCCAGCTTCTGGCCCATCAGCGCCAGACGAATGAACTCGCGGTCCTTGTAACCGTTGCAAACGATGGTGCCGCCCTTCGGCGCCAGCGCCAGCACGGCCAGCAACTCAGGCTTGGAGCCGGCTTCCAGGCCGATGGAGACGTCCTGGGTGGCAATGATGTTTTCGATCACCGCTTCTTGCTGGTTCACCTTGATCGGGTACAGCGCGGTGTACTTGCTCTGGTATTCCAGACGCTCGATGTTCGCATCGAAGGCGCCGGTCAGCTGACGCACGCGGTCTTGCAGGATATCCGGGAAACGCACCAGCAATGGCAAGGACAAACCGCTTTTGCGCAGTTGGTCGACTTGCTCGAACAGATCAATAGGCGAACTGGTCGGACCGTTCGGACGAACTTCGACGCGACCGGCGTCATTGATCGCGAAATACCCGGCCCCCCAATGGCGAATCCCGTAAACACTGCGGCTGTCCGCAACTGTCCATTGGCTGCCATCGTCTTTGCGTGTGCGTCGTACGGACATTGAAGTCCCCTATAAAGAAGTCATAGAGCGTCGCCTGGGTTCAGGCCGGCGCAGTCTAAAGAATGAAAATGACGATTAGCCTGCATGCAAGGGCGATAGACCTCACATTCAGGTTTGAGTTTAGAAACCGGTCAGAACAGGCTCTGTGAAAACCATGTAGACGACGCCAGAACTGTTGTCAGGACTGGATCAAGCCGAGGGTGGTTTTCACAGAGGCTGCTAGCCGCCGGACTTCTTCGCTTTGAAACCGAGTTTGATCAGCTCGCCCAAGAGTAGCTCGACATGATCGCCCTGGATTTCAATGATCCCGTCTTTCAACGCTCCGCCTGTGCCACAACGCTTCTTCAACGTAGTGGCCAGTTCCTTGAGAGCGTCTTCGGCCAACGGCACGCCGGTGATGGTGGTCACCGTCTTGCCGCCACGGCCCTTGCTTTCGCGACGCACGCGAGCGATGCCGTCGCCGGCCGGGATAACGGTCTGTTTGCAGATACAGGCGTCCACCGGTTTACTGCAATCCGGGCAATGACGACCTGCGTCGGTGGAAAATACCAGGCCACCAAGGGCGGCGAAGGATGCGGCTTTTTTGGCCACCGGCAATCCTCTTGGGAGGACAAAGACTGGTCGCGGCGACTTGGGAAGCCGCCATCGACCGCGAAGCCCCACTCAGGCAGGGGCAGCGCTACTGAACCAGACATGCCGGTTCAGCTTGAAAAGGTCGCGCAGTGTAACGGCAAAAAGCCGACTTGCTAAGAGCCAATCGGCGCCAATTTACAGCTCTTTTGCGACGCCATCCCGTTGCGCACGCAGATAGCGCTTCAATGCCGCCAGAGAGTCCGGGCAATAAGGCTTTTGCTGGATTTCCAGCATGACCTGATCGATGGGCATAAAGCGTGCTTCAAGCACCTCTTCGGGCTGCAGAATCAATGGTCCGTCCCAGACCGCCGAAAACGCCGAACACCAGAGCCGGTTGTCGGTGTCTTCAAAGAAGAAGTGATCGTGGGCGGTGAGTTGCACGCCGCTCACGCCCAGCTCTTCCTCCAGTTCGCGGGCGGCTGACTCGGCGTAGGTTTCACTGGCGAGCACCATGCCCCCCGCCGCCACGTCCCAGTACCCCGGATAAATGGCTTTGCTCAGGGTTCGGCGATGCACGCAGAGTTCACCGGCCGAATTAAACAGCATGATGTAGGTGCCGCGCCCGATCAGCCCGCGCTCGCGCAAGTCGGAACGGACCAGGGCGCCGAGCAGGTTGTCCTGCTCGTCGACCCAGGCGATCTGTTCGGCATCCGAGGCCGCTCGATGGGCGGCTTCTTTGGCGTTATCAACCATGACTCAGCCTTGATTGAGCAATTGACGCAGATCGATCACGGCGGCGTTGGCCCGGGAAATGTAGTTGGCCATGACCAGCGAGTGGTTGGCCAGCACACCGAAGCCGCTGCCGTTGAGAATCATCGGGCTCCAGACCGGCTCTTGCGAGGCTTCCAGCTCACGAATGATCTGGCGCACGCTGACCGTGGCGTTCTTCTTGGCCAATACATCGGCGAAGTCGACTTCGATGGCGCGCAGCAAGTGCGAGAGCGCCCAGGCCTGACCGCGCGCTTCGTAGAACACGTTGTCGATCTGCATCCACGGCGTCTCGACGATTTCTTCGTCCACCTGTGGCACTTGCCCTGGCGCGAGGACTTCGGTCTTCAGCGAAGTGTTGAGTTTGACCCGGCCAACGCTGGCCGACAGGCGTTGCGATAGTGAACCCAGACGGGTACCGACGTCACCGAGCCAGTTGTTCAGGTTGTCGGCGCGGGCATAGAACAGCGCGCTTTTCTGGTTCGGATCGGACAAACGCGCCTGATAGCGGCTCAGGGAATTGATGCCTTCCTGATACTCGGACTCACTGGAAGGCAGCACCCAGCTCTTGTTGTCGAAGTTGAAACGCGGCTCGGCCTTGGCCAGGTCGGCGTCTTCGGCCGATTGCGACTGGGAACGGGCGAAGTCTTTACGCAGCGCGCGGCTCAAATCGCGAACCTGGACCAGCACGCCATATTCCCAGCTCGGCATGTTGTCCATCCACAAGCCCGGCGGGAAACGGTCGTTGGAAATGTAGCCACCCGGCTTGGTCAGCAACGTGCCGGCGACGGTCTTGAGGGTTTCCACCGTGGTGTAGCCGACGACCATTTGCTTGCCTTCTTTCTCGGCAGCGATCTGGGCATTCTGCTGGACCGGAAACAACGCGGGCTCCTCGCTCCAATACCAACCCAGGGCAATCGCCACCAGCAGGTAAAGACCGATCAAGGTGGCCAGCGCCCGGCTGAACAGCAGGCCGCCGATATAACTGCGGGTGGCCGACTTCGGTTCGGCGGCACGTTCAGGGGCGCTGCCCGCGCGGTTCTTCCAGTCCAGCATGGCGATATCCTTTCAATCACTTGAGTTCATCGGTTCGACCACAACCCTACGCCATCGTGCCTCGTTTTGCCGCGTATTAATCCGCGCGCTGCCGTGAGCCAGGATTGCATCGTCGAGGCGCCACTATAAAGGAAGCACACGCCTTGAGCCTATCCGACCGACCGGTCATAAACTGAATGACGCCGCATTACAGATTATTGACGTCCGACACTCGTGCAATTGCAAAGAGGTGCTAGCATAGAGCCACCAGTCGATCTCAGCTTTTACCCTAACTAGTAGTCAGGATATGACCGAGCCAGAAGACCCCAGCCGTGAGCGCCTCAAGCACCACTTTGCCCAGCGGGTAATTCATCAGGCACGTCAAATTCTTGAGATCTGGCAGCGCCTGCAACGCAGCGAGTGGTCCGCCACCGACTTATCGGAACTGAGCGAGGCCAATCTGCGCCTGCTGCGGTTTGCCGAGCGCTTCGAACAACCGGAACATACTCAACTGGCACGTCACATCGGCCAGTCGCTGGAGGCTGTCGAAGCCAATCGCGGACGCCTGAGCAGCGGGCTGATCACCGATCTCAATCGCTTGATGCAGCGCCTGTCGCGCACCGGCCTGCGCCATGGCGATCAGTACGAACAAACTTTCCTGCCGCCGTTGCGCAAGCCGATCTACGTGATGCTGCAGGATCACGACCGCGCCGAGCGCCTGGCCAAGCAACTGGAATTTTTCGGGCTCAGCGCCCAATCCCTCGACAGCGTTGCTGCATTCCGCTCCGCGATGGTCGAGCGCTTGCCGGCGGCGATCGTCATGGACGTGGACTTCAGTGGCGCCGGTATCGGCCTGAAACTGGCCGCCGAAGCCCAGGAAGGTCTCGATCATCGCCTGCCGCTGTTGTTCTTCAGCCTGCACGAAACCGACACCCCGACCCGCCTCGCCGCCGTGCGCGCCGGTGGCCAGGAGTTTCTCACCGGCACCCTGGAGGCTTCGAGCCTGCTGGAGAAAATCGAAGTCCTGACCTGCGTCGCGCAGTACGAACCTTATAAAGTGCTGATCATCGACGACTCCCGCGCACAGGCCCTGCACACCGAACGCCTGCTCAATAGCGCCGGGATCGTCACGCGCACGTTGATCGATCCGATTCAGGCCATGGCCGAACTCTCGGACTTTCAGCCAGACCTGATCATCCTCGACATGTACATGCCGACCTGCACCGGGACGGAACTGGCCAAGGTGATCCGTCACAACGACCGTTATGTCAGCGTCCCGATCATTTACCTGTCGGCCGAAGACGATCTGGACAAGCAGCTCGACGCCATGAGCGAAGGCGGCGACGACTTCCTGACCAAGCCGATCAAGCCGCGCCACCTGATCACCACCGTGCGCAACCGCGCGGCACGGGCGCGCAATCTGAAAGCCCGAATGGTCCGCGACAGCCTGACCGGTTTGTACAACCACACGCACATTTTGCAATTGCTCGAAGACTGCAGCTTCCGCTCCCGCCGCGAGGGCAAGCCGCTGAGCTTTGCGATGCTCGACATCGACCACTTCAAGCGAGTCAACGACAGCCACGGCCACCCCATGGGCGACCGGGTGATCAAGAGCCTGGCGCTGTTCTTGAAGCAACGCCTGCGCAAGACCGACTTCATCGGCCGCTATGGCGGTGAAGAGTTTGCGATCGTGATGCCGGACACCGACCTCGCATCGGCTTACGCCGTGCTGGATGAAATTCGTCAGCGCTTTGCCGAGATTCACTACCCGGCCCAGCCACAGGACCTGTGGTGCACGTTCAGTGCTGGCGTGGTGGAATTGTGCGAGCACTCCGACAGCCTGATGATGGCCAGTCAGGCAGACGAGGCGCTGTACCGCGCCAAGGACGCCGGACGAAATCGCGTTCAGGCGGCGCGAACGTCACAGCAAAGTGCCACCTTTTCATCTGAATTCACCGATTCGGTCATAACCCTGTAACACAAACGCAATAAATTCAGACGCTTACCATTCTGCCGTTGGTAGATCCGCCATGCGCCTGAAGTTGCTGACCAATCTCAATACCCTCCTTTTAGTCGCCGTGTGCGTGGCCCTTGGCGCCACGCTGTGGTGGTCGCAAAAGGCTCTGGAACGCCCGTATCTGTTGATGGAGCGGTATCTGGGGCTATCCCAGCAATTTCAGAATGAAGTCGCGCGCAATATCGAGGATTACCTCGCCAGTGGCGATGCCCTGCGCCTGAGCAGCGCCAGCCAGGCGATTGATGTCCTGCAAAAAGAGCTCGGTGAGTTGCCGCCGGCCCTGGCCGACACCCTGCGCCCGAGCCTGTCGACGCTGGAGGAGTTCAGCAAAACCGATCTGTTGGCCGCCGGCAAACTCGCGGGCGATCCGCAAGCACTGTTGCTGCAAGCCGAACGCGAACTCGGCGCCAGCCTCGACCAGCTCAGCCAGTATGCCAGCTCGAACGCCGCCTACCTGACGCCGCTGCTCGCCGCTTCTCAACACCTGGGCAAACTGTCGCTGGCCCGGGACAAACTGGTCAGCAGCGGCCGCAGTGAACTGGCCGCCGACGTCGAGCGCGAAGTGGCCAACATCCGTACTCAGGCAGAGCTGTTGAGCGGCCTGCCACTGCTCGGCGTAGCCGCCAAGACCGAATCCAGCACCGATGATTTCGCCTCGATGATGGGGCTGGAGAACAACGAGAAAGCCACTGCGGAAGACGCCGGTGTCGGCCTCAAGCGTGAACTCAACAGCCTGCTGACACGCTACCCGGCCGAACTGTCACGCACCCGTGATCAGATCCAGAAACGCACTGACCTCAGCGCCGCCACGCACCTGAAAATCGCCGCCGTGCAGCAAGCGATTGCCGGGCTCGAACCGGTGGTCCGCGCCCAGCACGGGCAGATTCAGGGCGAAGTGCGCTTGATGCAGGGCGTGATGATTGGGCTGATCCTGCTGATCGCCCTGCTCATCGACACCCTGCAACGGCGTCTGGCACGAACCCTGACCAACCTGGCACCGGCCCTGTCCACTTGGGCCGAAGGCGACTTCAGCCGGGACATCGAGCTGGGCAACACCAATCGCGAATTGCATGACATCCAGGCGTCGCTCAATCGCTTGCGCGCCTACCTGGTGGATCTGGTCGGGACCATTCGGCTCAATGCCGAACAAGTCGCCGGCAGCAGCCGAACCCTGGCGGATTTGAGCAATGACCTGCACAGCGGCGCCGAACATCAAGCAGGCGACACCGCCCTGATCCGCGATTCCCTCGGCGAACTGGAGGCGACCATTCAACAAGTTGCCGGCGATGCCAGCCAGGCCGCGGACGCCAGTCGCCATGCCGGCCTGGCGGTCGAGCACGGGCAGAAAGTCATCGGCCTCAGCCTGACCGGCCTGCATGCACTGGTGGGTGAAGTGCAGGGCAACGCGCAAATGATCGAGCACCTGGCAGAAGAGTCGGCGACCATCGGCGGCGTGCTGACGGTGATCCGCTCGATTGCCGACCAGACCAACCTGCTGGCCCTGAACGCCGCCATCGAAGCGGCCCGCGCCGGGGAAATGGGTCGCGGGTTTGCGGTGGTGGCGGAAGAGGTTCGCTCACTGGCGCAACGCACCGCAGGCGCGACGGCAGAAATCCAAACGCTGATTGCCGGCCTGCAAACCGCCGCGCGTCAATCGGTAGAAGGCATGCGCGCGCAGGTCGAACACGCCGAAGCCACGGCCAATCAGGCGCAAGCGGCGGATGGTGCGCTGGATAAAATCGTCGGCGCGATCCAGACCATTGCCGACACTGCGGTGCGCATCGCCGATGTCACCGCCCAGCAGAGCGGCGCGGTCAGCGAGATTCGCGACCACAGCGAGCGCATTCACCAATTGGGCGGGGATAACTTGCTGCGCATTGGTGAAGGGCGTGAGCAAGGGGAGAACCTGTTGGTGCTGGGTGGGCGGCTGCGTACCGCTGTTCAGGCCTTCCGCGTCTGATAGACCGCCTTCGCGAGCAAGCCCGCTCCCACATTTGACCGCATTCTCATTGATGAACTCGGTTGAATGTGGGAGCGGGCTTGCTCGCGAAGGCGCCAGTACAATCACCGCATAACTCCCTACCCTGCACACCCGCCCGCCGTCCGCTATCATGCCCCCAATTCCGATACGCGAGATTGTCATGCGCCGTTTGCTCTGCCTGCTGCTTTTAGTGCTCGCCCTGCCGGCCACCGCCGCCGGGTTGCTGGACACCCGGCCCAGCTCCACCCTGGGCTCGACCAACAACAGCGCCGACTTCCTGCCGGTGCGCGAAGCCTTTCAACTGAGCCTGGTAGACAGCACGGCGCAATCGATCAAGCTGCGTTTCGTCGCCACCGAAGGCTATTACCTCTATCGCCATCGTTTCCAGTTTCGGGCTGACCCGGCCGAGGTAACGCTGGGCACCGCCCAACTGCCCAAGGGCGAGCAGAAGCACGACGAGTACTTCGGTGATGTCGAGGTCTATCACGGGATCATCGAGGTGCAACTGCCGCGTACCGATCAGCGCGCCTTCACGCTGGCCGTGACCTATCAAGGCTGTGCCGACAAAGGCCTGTGCTATCCGCCGGAAACCGAACGCCTGAGCATTGATGGCATCGGCGCTCCGGCTCCGGTGCAAAACTGGGGATGGCGCGAACTCGCGCTGTTCTTCCTCGCCGGCCTCGGTCTGACATTCACACCTTGCGTATTACCGATGCTGCCCATCCTGTCCGGCGTGGTGTTGCGCGGTCAGGTCGGTGGTTTGCGCGGCTTCAACCTGTCCCTGGCCTATGTGCTGCCGATGGCCGCCTGCTTTGCCCTGCTCGGTGCACTGATGGGCCTGTTCGGCGCACAACTCAATCTTCAGGCGCGCCTGCAATCGGCGTGGGTGCTGGTGCCGTTCGCGACGTTTTTTGCGGTGTTTGCCCTGGCCATGTTCGGCGTATTCGAACTCAAGCTGCCGCACGCCATCAGCAGTCGCCTGGATCGCATCGCCGGGCGCACGGAAGGCGGTTCGCTGTGGGGCGCCGCAGTGCTGGGCGTGGTCTCCAGCCTATTGGTTTCGCCTTGCGTTTCGGCGCCGCTGGCCGGTGCGTTGCTGTACATCAGCGCCAGTGGCGATGCGTTGGGCGGCGGTTTGAAGCTGTTCATGCTCGGCCTCGGCATGGGTGCGCCGCTGTTGCTGGTGGCCACCGGTGGCGCGGCGTGGCTGCCGAAAAGCGGGCCATGGCTGGTCTACGTGAAAAACGCGATAGGCGTGTTGTTGCTGGGACTGGCAATCGGCCTGCTCAGCCGCGTACTGCCGGGCCAGATCACCTTGCTGCTGATCGGTTTGTTGGCCGGTGGCGTCGGCTTGTTCATGGGGGCGCTGGAGTTCGTCTACAAACCTCCACGAAAACGCCTTGGCCAATTGCTCGGGATGTTCCTGCTGTTTTACGCATTGGCCTGCTGGTTTGGGGCGTTCAGCGGTCAGACCGATCCGCTCAATCCGATTGGCCAATCACGTGCGATTGCAGGTAACGCCCCTGCGCAAAACACCGGCGCCTGGCAAACCATCAACACGCCTTCAGAGCTGGACCGCGTGCTCGCCGACGCTCAATCCTCCGGCACCCCGCTATTGCTCGACTGGTACGCCGACTGGTGCATCAGCTGCAAAGTCATCGAACACGAAGTGCTCAACGACGCCAAGGTCATGGAGCGCCTGCAAGGCTATCGACTGGTTCGTTTCGATATCACCGCCAGCAATGCCGAACAACGCGCCCTGCTCGACCGTTACAAATTGTTCGGTCCTCCGGCCCTGATGTTTTTCGGCAAGGACGGTGTTGAACGTGCCGATGTGCGAGTGATCGGCGAGATCAACGCCAAGGACTTCGCCGAACGTGTTGCGAAGGCAAATGACCGGATTTAATCAGCTGGTCACATATTTCGCGCAAACATCGGCTATCGTGCTGGCTATTGCATAGAACTGGACAGTCACAAAGGCTTTGCGGCATAGTCGCCGGGTTCTGACACTTGCACACAGATAACAAGGAACCGCAGATGGCGACCCTATTGGTGCTGCACGGCCCCAACCTGAACTTGCTCGGCACCCGTGAACCGGGCACCTACGGCGCTACGACACTGGCGCAGATCAACCAGGACCTGGAACGCCGCGCCCGTGAAGCCGGCCATCATCTGCTGCACCTGCAAAGCAACGCCGAGTACGAATTGATCGACCGCATTCACGCCGCACGTGGCGAAGGTGTGGACTTCATTCTGATCAATCCAGCAGCTTTTACACACACAAGCGTCGCATTACGTGACGCGCTGCTGGCGGTGAGCATCCCATTCATCGAAGTGCATTTGTCTAACGTGCACAAACGCGAACCTTTCCGCCATCACTCTTACTTCTCCGACGTAGCGGTGGGAGTGATCTGCGGCCTTGGCGCCAGCGGTTACCGACTGGCCTTGGAGGCTGCACTAGAGCAGCTTGAACAACAAGCTATACGCCCCTGACCGACCCTTGGGAGTTGATGATTCATGGATATCCGTAAAGTTAAGAAACTGATCGAATTGCTGGAAGAGTCCGGCATCGACGAGCTCGAGATCAAGGAAGGCGAAGAGTCCGTTCGCATCAGCCGTCACAGCAAGACGCCGGCTCAGCAATACTACGCACCTGCTCCAATGCAGCACGCTCCGGCACCTGCGCCAGTTGCCGCTGCTCCTGCTGCCGCCGCTGCACCTGCTGCACCGTCCGCACCCGTCCTGAACGGCACCGTTGCCCGTTCGCCGATGGTCGGCACCTTCTATCGCAAATCTTCGCCATCCTCGCCTTCGTTCGTTGAAGTTGGCCAGACCGTGAAGAAAGGCGACACCCTGTGCATCGTCGAAGCCATGAAGATGATGAACCACATCGAAGCTGAAACCAGCGGTGTGATCGAATCCATCCTCGTCGAAGACGGCCAGCCGGTTGAGTACGACCAACCGCTGTTCACCATCGTTTGAACCGCGGAGAAACTTTGATGACTGCGAAGTTGGAAAAAGTTCTGATCGCCAACCGCGGTGAGATTGCCCTGCGGATCCTGCGTGCCTGCAAAGAGATGGGCATCAAGACTGTCGCCGTTTACTCCAAGGCTGACAAAGAGCTGATGCACCTGGGCCTGGCAGACGAATCCGTCTGCATCGGTCCGGCCTCGGCCGCGCACTCTTACCTGCACATCCCGGCCATCATCGCCGCGGCTGAAGTGACCGGCGCTACCGCCATTCACCCCGGCTACGGTTTCCTTGCGGAAAACGCTGATTTCGCTGAACAGGTCGAGAACTCCGGCTTCGCCTTCATTGGCCCGAAAGCCGACACCATTCGCCTGATGGGCGACAAGGTATCGGCCAAGCACGCCATGATCGCTGCGGGCGTTCCAACCGTTCCGGGTTCCGACGGCCCGCTGCCTGAAGACGAAGAAACCGCTCTGCGCATCGGTCGCGAAGTCGGTTACCCGGTGATCATCAAGGCCGCTGGCGGCGGTGGTGGTCGCGGCATGCGCGTTGTGCATAAAGAAGAAGACCTGATCTCCTTCGCCAAACTGACCCGCACCGAAGCTGGCGCGGCGTTCGGCAACCCGATGGTCTATCTGGAAAAATTCCTGACCAACCCACGTCACGTGGAAGTGCAGGTGCTTTCCGACGGCCAGGGTCACGCCATCCATCTGGGCGACCGCGACTGCTCGCTGCAACGTCGTCACCAGAAAGTTCTCGAAGAAGCGCCGGCACCGGGCATCGACGAGAAGGCTCGCCAGGAAGTCCTCGCTCGCTGCGTCAAGGCGTGCATCGACATCGGCTACCGTGGCGCCGGCACTTTCGAGTTCCTTTACGAGAACGGCCACTTCTACTTCATCGAGATGAACACTCGTGTCCAGGTAGAGCACCCGGTTTCGGAAATGGTCACCGGCATCGACATCGTCAAGGAGATGCTCAGCATCGCCGCTGGCAACAAGTTGTCGTACACCCAGGACGACGTGGTGATCCGCGGTCACGCCCTGGAATGCCGTATCAACGCCGAAGACCCGAAAACCTTCATGCCGAGCCCGGGCACGGTCAAGCATTTCCACGCACCAGGCGGCAACGGCGTTCGCGTCGATTCGCACCTGTACAGTGGTTATGCCGTTCCGCCGAACTACGATTCGTTGATCGGCAAGCTGATCACCTACGGCGCAACCCGTGACGAAGCCATGGCGCGCATGCGCAATGCGCTGGACGAAATCGTTGTCGACGGGATCAAGACCAACATCCCGCTGCACCGCGACCTGGTCCGTGATGAAGGCTTCTGCAAAGGGGGCGTGAACATTCACTACCTCGAGCACAAGCTGGCAGGCGAGAAGCACTAAGCTTCGACCCGACCAACAAAGCCGCCTTCGGGCGGCTTTGTTGTTTCTGGACATTTCACAAATCCCCCTGTGGGAGCGAGCCTGCTCGCGAAGACGGCGGCACTTTCAACATTGATGTGATTGAGACACCGCTTTCGCGAGCAGGCTCGCTCCCACAGGGAACTGCGAGACCAAGCGACTCCCACAAAACCTCCGCGCTCGCGTAAACTTGCGCGCTTCTCGCAGCCCGCTAGGCTGCAATCAATATTTTTCAAAGGTGCCCGCCATGCCTTGGCTGCAAGTCCGTCTCGCCATCAGCCCAGAACAAGCCGAAACCTACGAAGACGCTTTCCTTGAAGTGGGCGCCGTGTCGGTGACCTTCATGGACGCCGAAGATCAGCCGATCTTCGAGCCAGAACTCAACACCACGCCGCTGTGGTCGCACACGCATTTGCTGGCCCTGTTCGAGGGCGGCACCGAAGCCGCCAGCGTGTTGGCCCACCTTGAGCTGCTGACCGGCAGCCCGCTGCCCGAGCATCACAGCGAAGTGATCGAAGACCAGGATTGGGAGCGCAGCTGGATGGACGATTTCCAGCCAATGCGCTTCGGTCAGCGCCTGTGGATTGTCCCGAGCTGGCACGCCGCCCCTGAACCCGACGCTGTGAACATCCTGCTGGACCCGGGCCTCGCGTTCGGCACCGGCACCCACCCGACCACCGCGCTGTGCCTTGAATGGCTCGACGGTCAGGACCTGAAAGACTGCAACGTGCTGGACTTTGGCTGCGGCTCGGGGATTCTGGCGATTGCCGCCCTGCTGCTGGGTGCCAAGGAAGCCGTCGGCACCGACATCGACGTGCAGGCGCTGGAAGCCTCCCGCGACAACGCCGGGCGCAACAACATCGACGACGCGCTGTTCCCACTGTACCTGCCGGAAGACCTGCCACAGGTGAAGGCCGACGTACTGGTCGCCAACATCCTCGCCGGCCCACTGGTTTCCCTGGCACCGCAGCTGTCCAGCCTGGTCAAGCCGGGCGGTCGCCTGGCGTTGTCCGGGATCCTCGCTGAACAAGGCGAAGACGTTGCCGCCGCGTACGCTCAAGACTTCGATCTGGACCCGATTGCCAATCGCGATGGCTGGGTGCGCATCACCGGCCGTCGGCGCTAGAATGAACGCCTGCATAAACCGGATCGCCGCATGACCGACAGCTTCGTCACCCAGTGCCCGCATTGCCAAACCAGCTTCCGCGTCAGCCATGCTCAGTTGAGCGTGGCACGCGGAGTGGTTCGTTGCGGCTCGTGCCTGCAAGTGTTCAACGCGGCCAAGCAGTTGCTTGAGCAACGGGCCGGCAAGGAAGCTGTCACGCCGGTCACCCCCGCCATCGTTGAACCGCCAGCGCCACGCGCGATCAGCCAAAAGCAGTGGACGGCCTCCGAACTGGACCTGGACAGCCTGGACCTGGACGAAGAACTCGCCCGGCTCGAACAGCGGGAGATCCAGCCGACCAAGGAGTTTGGCCGGCACCGCGAAGACGGCCTCAGCGCCCGACGCGACGCTAACGAGCACGACGAAGAACAGTGGCCCGACAGCCTCTTCAGTGAATCGGCCGCTGACCGCGCCCAACCGGTAGAAACCAAACAACCGGAAACAGAACCCGAACCGGACAACCACGAACGCACCGAGCCTTCGTTTTCGCTGGAACCGGTTGATCTCGATGATGAACCCCAGGTGCCTCATCTGCGCCTGCACGACCCACTCGACACCCCGCTCCACCACGAACGCCTGTCGGCAACCGAAGCGCTCGACGACGACCTGCCGTCGATCGAACCGCTGCGCAAACGTCGCGAGCGCAGTGAACCAGGCGTGCGCGCCGAGGTATTGCAGGACCTGACCGACGATCCGCTGCAACTGGACTGGCAAAAACGTCGCTCCCCCTGGGGCCGCCGGTTGTTCTGGTTGCTGCTGGTCTTGCTCGGCGCCGCTGCGCTGGCTGGTCAATACATCGCTTACCATTTCGACGAATTGGCCCGTCAGGACCAATACCGCCCCTGGTTCCAGCAACTGTGCCCGCAACTTGGCTGCACGGTGCCGTCCAAAGTCGACATTGCGAAAATCAAGAGCAGCAACCTGGTGGTCCGTAGCCATCCGGAGTTCAGTGGCGCACTGGTGGTCGATGCGATCATCTACAACCGCGCCCCGTTCTCGCAGCCCTTCCCGCTGCTGGAACTGCGTTTTGCCGACCTCAATGGCCACTTGATCGCCAGCCGTCGCTTCAAACCCGGCGAGTACCTCAACGGCGACCTCGAAGGCATGGCGGAAATGCCACCACAAACGCCGATCCACATCGCGCTGGATATTCTCGACCCCGGCGCCAAAGCGGTGAACTACAGCCTGAGCTTCCACTCCCCCGAGTGAAACGGTTCACCGTTACAGGCTTGGCGGCAGATTTCTGACTGGCACCGTCCGTACCAAACTGCTGGCAATAACAGAATAACTGTTCAGATTTTGTTCAATTCAGCCTTTATCCAGTCATCGAGAGCGGGTATCATGCCAACCCTTTTTCGAACTCTAATGATCCGGCCCCACAACAGGGAAGTCCTATGTCGGCGGTACGCATCGGTCCATACACATTGCAGAACGGCTTGATTCTCGCCCCGATGGCGGGAGTCACCGACCAACCCTTTCGTCAGCTGTGCAAACGATTGGGCGCGGGACTAGTAGTCTCGGAAATGGTCACCAGCGACATGAGTTTGTGGAACACCCGCAAGTCGCGGATGCGCATGATCCACGAAGGTGATCCCGAGCCACGCTCGGTACAGATCGCCGGTGGTGATGCGCAGATGCTGGCGGACGCGGCCCGGGCCAACGTTGAGCTGGGTGCACAGATTATTGACATCAACATGGGCTGCCCGGCGAAGAAGGTCTGCAACAAGGCTGCCGGTTCTGCGCTGTTGAAGGATGAAGCATTGGTCACCGAGATCCTGCAGGCCGTCGTGGCTGCGGTGGATGTGCCGGTGACCCTGAAGATCCGTACCGGCTGGGACCGGGACAACAAGAATGGTTTGACGGTGGCGAAGATCGCCGAGCAGGCAGGCATTACGGCGTTGGCGGTCCATGGCCGCACCCGTGCCGACCTCTACACCGGTGAAGCCGAGTACGACACCATTGCCGCGATCAAGCAGGCGGTGTCGATGCCGGTGTTTGCCAACGGCGATATCGATTCGCCAGAGAAGGCCCGTTACGTGCTCGACGCGACCGGTGCCGATGGCTTGTTGGTAGGCCGGGCTGCCCAGGGGCGGCCATGGATTTTTCGCGAGATCGACCATTTCCTGCGTACCGGCGAGAAACTCCCGGCGCTGGAATTGATCGAGGTGGAACGCATTCTGCTAGAGCATCTGGCTGCCCTGCACGTCTTCTATGGCGATGTCATGGGTGTACGGATCGCTCGAAAGCATGTGGGCTGGTATCTCGCAACCTTGCCGGGCGCCAGGGAGTTTCGCGCCCACTTCAATCGTTTGGAAGATACGGAAGCACAATGCGCCAACGTTCAGGGCTTCTTCGCCGAACGTTATAAGAGCCTGACAGGGGACGGAGAAGGGGTGGCCGCATGACGATGATGACCGAGACTTTAGTGAGTGGAACAACACCCGTGAGCGACAACGTGAATTTGAAACAGCACCTCAATACGCCCAGCGAAGAAGGTCAGACCCTTCGCGGGAGTGTCGAGAAGGCGCTGCACAATTATTTCGCCCACCTTGAGGGCGCTGCCGTCACGGATGTGTACAACCTGGTGCTCTCCGAAGTCGAGGCTCCCCTGCTCGAGTGCGTGATGAACTACGTCAAGGGCAACCAGACGAAGGCCAGCGAGCTGCTCGGACTCAACCGGGGCACGCTGCGCAAGAAACTCAAGCAGTACGATTTGCTGTAAGCATTCAATCAAACCAGAAAGGCGCCCGCGTAAAACCGGTCGCCTTTTTTGCTGACTCCTTTGCTTTTGATGGAAATTGAAATGACCGACCAGACTACCCGCCTGCCGATCCGCCGCGCCTTGATCAGCGTTTCCGACAAGACCGGGATCCTCGAATTCGCCAAAGAGCTTGAAGCCCTGGGCGTCGAGATCCTCTCTACCGGCGGGACGTTCAAGCTGCTGCGTGACAACGGCGTCGCCGCAGTGGAAGTCGCGGATTACACCGGTTTCGCAGAAATGATGGACGGTCGGGTGAAAACCCTGCACCCGAAAATCCACGGCGGGATCCTCGGTCGTCGCGGTATCGACGACGCGATCATGAACGAGCACGGCATCAAGCCGATCGATCTGGTTGCGGTCAACCTGTACCCGTTCGAAGCCACCATCAACAAGCCAGGCTGCGACCTGCCGACCGCGATCGAGAACATCGACATTGGCGGCCCGACCATGGTCCGTTCCGCGGCCAAGAACCACAAAGACGTGGCCATCGTGGTCAATGCCAGCGATTACGCCAGCGTCCTTGAAGGCCTCAAGGCCGGCGGCCTGACCTACGCTCAGCGTTTCGACCTGATGCTCAAGGCGTTCGAACACACCGCGGCCTACGACGGCATGATCGCCAACTACATGGGCACCGTGAACCAGGCCGCTGACACCCTCAGCACCGAAGGTCGCAGCGAATTCCCGCGCACCTTCAACAGCCAGTTCGTCAAGGCTCAGGAAATGCGCTACGGCGAGAACCCGCACCAGAGCGCGGCGTTCTACGTGGAAGCCAAGCCTGCCGAAGTCGGCATCGCCACCGCGACTCAACTGCAAGGCAAAGAACTGTCGTACAACAACGTGGCCGACACCGACGCCGCGCTGGAATGCGTGAAGAGCTTCGTCAAGCCAGCCTGCGTGATCGTCAAGCACGCCAACCCGTGCGGCGTGGCCGTGAGCCCGGACGCCGAAGGCGGTATCCGCCAGGCCTACGAACTGGCCTACGCCACCGACACCGAATCGGCGTTCGGCGGCATCATCGCCTTCAACCGCGAACTGGATGCTGAAACGGCCAAGGCCATCGTCGAGCGTCAGTTCGTCGAAGTGATCATCGCCCCAAGCGTCAGCGAAGAAGCCCGCGCCATCGTGGCTGCCAAAGCCAACGTGCGCCTGCTGGCCTGCGGCGAATGGTCGGCTGATCGTGCCGCTGCCTGGGATTACAAACGTGTCAACGGTGGCCTGCTGGTACAGAGCCGCGACATCGGCATGATCGGTGCCGACGACCTGAAAGTCGTGACCAAGCGCGCCCCGACCGAACAGGAAATCAACGACCTGATCTTCGCCTGGAAAGTCGCCAAGTACGTCAAGTCCAACGCCATCGTCTACGCCAAGAACCGCCAGACCATCGGTGTCGGTGCCGGCCAGATGAGCCGCGTGAACTCTGCCCGTATTGCTGCGATCAAGGCTGAACACGCTGGTTTGCAGGTAGCCGGTTCGGTGATGGCTTCCGATGCGTTCTTCCCGTTCCGCGACGGCCTGGACAACGCGGCCAAAGTCGGCATCACTGCGGTGATCCAGCCAGGTGGCTCGATGCGTGATAACGAAGTGATTGCTGCCGCTGACGAAGCCGGCATCGCCATGGTCTTTACGGGCATGCGCCATTTCCGTCACTAATACGACAGATCAACTGTGGGAGCGAGCCTGCTCGCGAAGACGGCGGCACATTCAGCAATGATGTGACTGACACACTGCTTTCGCGAGCAGGCTCGCTCCCACAGAAAAGCAGCTCCAGTGCTGCCTCCAGAATTAGCGTCATCCGAGGTTTTTGAAATGAATGTTTTGATCATTGGCAGCGGTGGCCGTGAACACGCACTGGCCTGGAAAGTGGCTCAGGATCCTCGCGTGCAGAAAGTGTTCGTGGCCCCCGGCAACGCCGGCACCGCCATCGAAGCCAAGTGCGAAAACGTCGCCATCGACGTGCTGGCTCTCGAACAGCTGGCAGACTTTGCCGAGAAAAACGTTTCCCTGACCATCGTTGGCCCGGAAGTGCCGCTGGTTGCCGGCGTCGTCGATCTGTTCCGCTCCCGCAACCTGGATTGCTTCGGTCCGACCGCTGGCGCTGCCCAGCTGGAAGGTTCGAAGGCCTTCACCAAGGACTTCCTCGCGCGCCACAAGATCCCGACCGCCGACTACCAGAACTTCACCGAGATCGAGCCTGCCCTGGCTTATCTGCGTGAAAAAGGCGCACCGATCGTGATCAAGGCCGATGGCCTGGCCGCCGGTAAAGGCGTGATCGTCGCCATGACCCTGGCCGAAGCCGAAGACGCCGTGCGCGACATGCTCGCGGGCAATGCCTTCGGTGATGCCGGTTCGCGCGTAGTGATCGAAGAATTCCTGGACGGCGAAGAAGCCAGCTTCATCGTCATGGTCGACGGCAAGAACGTGCTGCCAATGGCCACCAGCCAGGACCACAAACGCGTCGGCGACGGCGACACCGGCCCGAACACCGGCGGCATGGGCGCTTACTCCCCTGCACCGGTCGTGACTGCCCAAGTGCACCAGCGGGTCATGGACCTGGTGATCTGGCCGACCGTTCGCGGCATGGCCGAGGAAGGCAACGTCTACACTGGCTTCCTGTATGCCGGCCTGATGATCGACAAGGCTGGTAACCCAAAAGTCATCGAGTTCAACTGCCGTTTCGGCGATCCTGAGACCCAACCGGTGATGCTGCGTCTGCAGTCGAGCCTGGTATTGCTGGTCGAAGCGGCTCTGGCGCAAGCGCTGGACAAGGTCGAAGCGCAATGGGATCCACGTCCGAGCGTCGGCATCGTGTTGGCCGCTGGCGGTTATCCGGGTGACTACGCCAAAGGCGTGGCCATCAACGGTCTGGATGCAGCCGCCGCACTGGAAGGCAAAGTCTTCCACGCCGGTACTGCACTCAAGGACGGTCAAGTGGTGACGGCCGGTGGTCGGGTGCTCTGCGCCACTGCCATGGGCGCCAGCGTCGATGCGGCTCAGCAGCAAGCCTACAAACTGGCGGCAAAAATTGACTGGGTAGGCTGTTTCTACCGCAAGGACATTGGCTACCGTGCCATTGCCCGTGAACGTGGCGAAAGCCAGGAGTAAGGCCATTCATTTGGCCGGGCAAGGGCCGCTGGTCCTTGCCCCACTGTTCCGGCACTGCGCATCGTTATAATCTGGCATCAACCTACGAAGGGATTTCGCCGTGCGCTGGCTCAGGATCGCCATAAGCCTTACCGTCACTCTGCTGACCTTGCTCTGCATGCTCCCGGCCCAGTCCGCGCAAGGCAGTGGCTGGGCAGTATTGCTTGACGAACAGGGCGATCTGCAGCTCAGCGACATCCGTTCCGCTCGCTACACCAACCAATTCAGCCCCATCGAGCTTGATCGCCTCAACGCGGCCGAGCCCGATGGCGCGTTATGGCTACGCTTCAGGCTGGCCCCCGGCAAGCATGAACAATTGCTGCGGGTGTTCGCACCCGACCTGTCGTCGCTCAAACTGTTTGTCCTCGACGGCGACAAGCTGATCGATCAAGTGCAGACCGGCACCGGGCAGCCCCAGGCTGAGCGCCCCCTGCCCAGCAGCGAGTTCATGTTGCCGCTGCCGCAAAGTGACACGCCCCTCGACGTCTACGTGCGACTGGTCTCCGACCATCAGCTACGGCCTTATATCACCCTGCAATCGGCGGTCATGACCGCGGCCAGCCAGAACCAGACGCTGATTTACGGTCTGCTGTTCGGTTGCCTTTGCATGCTGATCCTGCACAACTTCGTCCGCTACGCCTACACACGCTCGCGCAGCAGCCTTTGGCTGGCCTGGTGTGAAGGGTTGTTGATGCTCAGTCTGCTGTTGCTGCTGAACCTGGCCGGGCCCTGGTTGCCGAACTGGCACGCCATCCAGACGCCGGGCGCCTACATCGCGTTATTGCTGACGGCGCCGAGCGGCTTGATGCTCGCCTGGCGCTTCTTTGCCCCGCTCGGCCCTCACCCGCTGAACAAACTGCTGCTGGCGGACATTCTGTTCATCGTCGTCTGCGGCCTTCTGTTGTTGTTCGTCAACACCCTGCCGCTGAACATCATTACCTACGCCCTGGTGGCTCTGGCAGGCCTGAGCATGTTGTTCGTCAGCGCCTATCACTGGCAAAAAGGTTATCGGCCGGCGCGCTTTTTCGTCGCGGCGATGGTGGTGTTCAACATTGGCACCCTGATCATATTGCCCGCACTGCTGGGACTGACCCAGGTCGCGCCGCAAGGCCTGATCACTACACTTCTGGTGTTCATCTGCATCAGTGGCCTGCTGATGAGCATTGCCCTGAGCGAGCGCCAGCGCAGCATCACCGAAGATCGCTTCAGCATCAGCCGCGACCTGGCCGCCAGCAACGCCGAGATCAACGCCAAGGCTGAATTCCTGGCGAAAATCAGCCATGAAATCCGTACCCCCATGAACGGCGTACTGGGCATGACCGAGCTGCTGTTGGGCACGCCTCTGTCGGTCAAGCAACGCGACTACGTGCAAACCATTCATAGCGCCGGCAACGAACTGCTGACGCTGATCAACGAGATCCTCGACATATCCAAGCTCGAGTCAGGGCAGATCGAACTGGACGATGTGCAGTTCGACCTCAATGCCTTGATTGAAGACTGCCTCAGTATCTTCCGCGCCAAGGCCGAGCAGCAGAACGTCGAACTGATCAGCTTTATCCAGCCGCAAGTGCCGCGCGTCATCAGCGGTGACCCGACACGCCTGCGTCAGACCCTGCTCAGCCTGCTGGAAAACGCCCTGAAGAAAACCGAAGAAGGCGAGATCCTGATCGTCGTCGCCCTTGATGAGCGCAGTGTCAAACCACGCCTGCGCATTGCCGTGCAGGACAGCGGTGTGCCGATGGAAGCCGAAGAGCGCGATGCCCTGATGCACGCCGAACTGCACAGCAAGCACTTCCTCTCGGCGACGAGTCTGGGCGGCAATCTGGGGCTGGTGATCGCGCGTCAGCTGATCCGTCTGATGCAGGGCGAGTTCGGCATCAAGACCGGCGCCAACCAGGGCAGCACTTTATGGCTGACGCTACCACTGGACCCGGACCGGCTTGAACACCCGACCTCCGACCTCGATGGTCCGCTGCAAGGTGCGCGCGTACTGGTGGTGGACGATAACGACACCTGCCGCAAAGTGCTGGTGCAACAGTGCAGCGCCTGGGGCCTCAACGTCAGCGCCGTGCCGTCCGGCAAGGAAGCCCTGGCGTTGCTGCGCACCAAGGCGCATTTGCGCGACTACTTCGACGTGGTCCTGCTGGACCAGAACATGCCTGGCATGACCGGCATGCAACTGGCGGCCAAGATCAAGGAAGACCCGAGCCTCAATCACGACATTCTGCTGATCATGCTGACCGGCATCAGCAATGCACCGAGCAAGATCATTGCGCGTAACTCCGGGATCAAACGCATCCTCGCCAAACCCGTGGCCGGCTACACCCTCAAGACCACCCTCGCGGACGAGTTGAATCAACGCAACAAAGGCCCGACCGTTGCGCATCACCTGTCGGCCGGCCCGGCACTTCCGGTAAAAGTCCCGAGCGACTTCCGCATCCTCGTGGCCGAAGACAACACGATCTCGACCAAGGTGATTCGCGGCATGCTCGGCAAACTCAACCTGCAACCGGACACTGCCAGCAATGGCGAAGAAGCCTTGCAGGCGATGAAAGCCCAACGCTACGACCTGGTACTGATGGATTGCGAAATGCCGATCCTCGATGGTTTCTCTGCCACCCAACAACTACGCGCCTGGGAAGTCGGCAACCAGCGGATTCGCACCCCGGTGGTGGCGTTAACCGCGCACATCCTTGCCGAGCACAAAGAGCGTGCGCGCCAGGCCGGCATGGACGGGCACATGGCAAAGCCGGTGGAGCTGTCGCAGCTGCGCGATTTGATCGAGCATTGGGTGGCGCAGCGGGATCAACAGAACCGGGTAGCCATTAATACGCCCTGATCCGACAGTGCAGTCCTGCCAAAGCGACGAAACTTCGGCGGCAAGCGTGCCTTACCACTTGGTATCTGGCGAGGACACCGCCCGTATCTGCTCCTCACGAAAAGGAGTTACAGCCATCGCAATCCGTCCACGCCACGAGTCATAAGCAGCTGAATCCAACACAGCGACACACCCTTTAAACTCGATTTCCCCGATGACGTCATCAGTTTGAAAGTTTTGCTCGATGATCGAACTCGAAAGCGCTTCACGGGTAATGAAACTTACCGTCAGACAGATTAGCCGAGCACCAGCCACGACAACTCCAAACTGCAACCGGACCGTGGTCAGTTTCGAGACCGGATCCTCGGCGATCGAATAATATCGCAGTAACGTACGGGCCAAGTGATGCGGTGAAAGTCTCGACACCTCGACAAACGCGCGACCAACAGCATCGACATATTCTGCGGAAAGAAAACGACGGACTTTGGACGCCATTGCCTGGCTAACCGTCTGGGACAAGAGGTCTGGATCAGACCTGAACGAGCCTTCGAAATCCTGAATACGCGACCAACCAAATTTATTAAGCTGCGAGCGATAAAACCCCCACCATTGCTCATACCCGACCAACCCAGGCTGCTCTGCTGCTGCCGCAAGCTGCATGAATAACGTTGAATCCAGCACATCAGTACACTCACGCGCACTGAGTTCATGCGACAGGAGTAATACGCTCCCACCATCAATATAAACGGCGTAATTAAAATCCAGCATAAGATTCACTTCCGGACTAAAAAAAACCGGAGACAAATGCCTCCGGCCTTATTGTTACTTACTGGCTAAAATGGCTTGAAACGCACGCTCATCAAGCTCGTCCAGATAGGCATTCACAGTCGCCTCCCTTGCACCAGGGTAGTCTTCCTCATGAATGACCAAATACGCTGTGTCCTGATAAACTTCCACCTCCGAACTTTTCCACTCAAAGAACAACACACCGCCATCTTTACCAGGCTCTTTGGAATAGTTGACTGCTGCGACAGCCATGTTGACGGAACCATCCTTGTCCTGTGCACAGGAGGCCATACCAAAGCGGCGACCCTGATCTTTCTCTACAGAGCGATTGAAAAGATTGAGCGCCTTTTCATCCTGTTTGAGGGATCCCAGTGTGTCAGCGACAAGCGAGGGGATACCAATACCTCCAGCGACGCCCTTCACTACGCCACTAATAATATCGACCGCTACATTGGCCATGGTCAGACTTTGTGTCTTCTTTTCATACGCCTTGGACACCTGAACGACTTTGGTCCACTTCATCGCTGTCAGTACACTGATCAGAAACTGAAAGCGTTGTTCGATCTGATGCTTGGCCGGGTACTTGTTAGTGGCCATGATTTCGGCAAACCGATAAGTATTTAGTGCGATTCGTTTGTTACGACGACTCATCCCGTCAAACATACCGATGACGTTAGGGCCGTCGACAACTGCTTGAATATCGTCGAGATTGATAATGCTCGACCCCGAACGCGCGGACAAACCTGCAACCCGCAGTTTAGCCTCGGATGCAGGATAACTTTTAACCAAGTCATAAATAAACGCAGTTTGTTCCGATTCAGTCAACATTTTTACTTCATTCACAATTCAACTTCCTGTTGTTAATAAGAGCCAATCCAGCTCGAAGACAACACTACTCAACCCCAGTTCACAACTCAACTCGGAACACATACAAATAATTACCAATCGAGGAAACAACACTTAAGAATCCAACTAAAACCCAACTCGACTTTTTGAACATGCGTTAGTCACGAAACAGCAAATCGATAAACTCCTTATCCCCCCACTCTGTTATTGCGTCCTGCAACTCCTTGCGGTTTTTCTCAATGACTCGCTGCCGAATGGTAAATTGTCGAACACGGATATCCAGTTGCGCCATCGAGTGCCCCACGCTCCAAAAGCCCGTCGACCAATCCAGTTTCAGTAGACGAACATGGCTCAAGAATATGCCCAGGGTGCCGTCCGGCTCACGGTTGGCGGGCAATACTTCAAACTCACCTGAGGCTCTCACTGTGGCGGCGAACGTTCCTTGCAACACTTCATCGCTCTGCAGCATGTTTAAGGCACTTTCAAGTGTTGCAAGCTTGCTGCGTGAAACCCTGCTGGACATGACGTCCAGATAAGCTCGCGTCACACTTCCGGAGAACTTCCTGTCAATCACCTCCACCAGAGGTTGATCAAGTCCCCAGCCGATAGACCACATTACCCCGGAGTAGTATTCGAACCACTCAGCCGCGTGTTTGACACTGTTGTATTTTTGGTCCGCCCGGGCTTTGGCATATCGAACGCTGTTTTTGACGAACTGCTTGTCCTGACTCGACAGCTGAGCGCTTAAACCCAGCAAACTATTGTGCAAAACCGCAGCGCCATTTTGCGGCGTAATGCTCCGAGTAATTTCTTGTGACGCAAATTCCATTTTGATGCTCCTTTTTACATTCCATTGATTGATTTAACGCTGCGCAGAATCTTCTCCTGCGCTTGAAAAAACGCTTCACAACTCCCCGCCTGTTAGCCGACAGCCCCCGTACCGCCTGATAGACTCCCTTCGACTTCCCTGACCTAAGAGCGACCACCATGCTCCACGTGTTATTCAGCGTTTACCTGAAGATGCTGGTGCTCTACAGCCCATTCTTCGTGTTGTCCTGCTTCATCAGCCTGACCCGCGGTTATTCACGCAAGGAACAGCGTCGGCTGGCCTGGAAAGTGGCCACCGCCACGCTCGTGTCCAGCGTCTTGCTGTACTTGTTCGGACGGGTAATTTTCAGTGTCTTCGGCATTACCGTGGATGCGTTCCGCATCGGTGCCGGCAGCGTGCTGTTTATCTCGGCACTCGGCATGGCCCAGGGCAAGTCGGCGGTGCAGACCGACAATGTGCAACAGGACGTGACGATCGTCCCGCTGACAATTCCATTGACGGTCGGCCCCGGCACCATCGGTGCCTTGTTGGTGATGGGCGTGAGCCAGCCGCACTGGGACGACAAACTCACGGCCATTCTCAGCATTGCCCTGGCCAGCTTTACGGTCGGCGTGGTCCTTTATTTGTCCAACCGCATCGAACGCATTCTCGGAGACCAGGGCTTGCAGATTGTCAGCCGATTGATGGGATTGTTTGTGTGCGCGCTGGCGGCACAGATTATCTTCACGGGTGTGAAAGGTTATCTGGTGCCGTAATCAGTCCGGGAACGCTACGCCCAGGAATTTGCCGGTTCGGCGACCACCTCGACCTGAGAACTCGACATCAGCTCCGTTAACGTGGCGCTGCCGGCAACGCCTTTTAACCTCAGTAACTCGGTCACTATTTCCGAAACCGCACGTGACCGATAGCCATTGAGCGAAAGGAACACGTCACCTCGCAACGCCACATCCGCGGAGTAAACACCGCGAAAAATCAGGCTGTGCCCGCTGTCCAGGCCGTTCATCACCAAGTGTTCATCGACCAGGCTTACCCATAACTGATCCATGATTGAAGGGTCCAGAATCAGTTTTCCCGGAATCGAGGGTGGCCGCTCAAGCGAATAACGACAATCGACGATGACCGAGTCAAGTTTCAACCAGGCCGCTCGGGTCAGTCGGCTTGTCGTAGTCCCCTGACCCATTTTGAGCACCAGGATGCTGACATCATCGGCAATCAACGGCAGAAGGTCATGGGCCGTTTTCGGCCCCTCGACCACCAGCACTTCGGCGTTACGCTGGACATAGTCGAGCGGCCCGACCGTGCTCTTTTGCGGATAGGTGTGCAACAAACCATCTTCGCGTTCGTGCAGCATCACACTGGTTTGATCCCGGGTGCCCACCAGCGTGTAGTGCGCAGTAACGGCGGCCTTCGGAATCCGGATCAATCGTCCGCTGCGGACCACATACCATTGAAGGCTGTCGGGGTCTTTGACGGACAGGAAATCGGCGCAGCGATATTCGTTCGCCAGCGCTGCCAGCCCCTCACTCAATGGCCCTTCCAGTGCTGCAACCCAGCGGCTGTCCACACCCGTAATCCGGACCGGTTCGTTGTGCTGTAAATCCACCTCCATGCCATCAAGCGTTGTTGCCTTCAGGCCCGCCCCCTCCACTTTCACGTCGGTAAAGAGCCAGGGCGCCCATTCCTGCATCGGAGCGGGCAATGCCTCAGCGTGCAAAAGCCGGGTTCCCTGGCCAAATGCAGCGTCCAAGTGTGTCGTTTCGATAAAGCGCTGGCTGAAAATCTTGCCCGTTGAAAGATCGAACAACCAAGCGGCCTGATTGTCCGGAACAATACTCAGCAACCGCACTTCTTTGCCATGACCAAGGTCTGCGAGCAACAGTCGATCCTCCAGGTACCAGGCGCACACACCGGCGTCCCCCGTAAAGTTGCTCAACCCAAGGAGTGCGAAACTCGACACCGGATACCGCGTCGACACCGCCGCCAGTTCGGACCACCACCGGGCTCGATCCTTGAACCAGGTTTCGCTCAATCCGCCCAAGCGCAGATAGCCTTCTGGCGTCATATTGAAAAACAGGCCCGCGTCGGTCAGGGCGAGATGCCCCTGCTCAACGGCGACAACATTTTTCAGCCCTGTGGGGGCAATTTCTGTGGAAGACCATTGCACGCGCCCCTCGACCATCGACCTTTGCTGGCGCACGAGGCGTTGAATCTCCTTGTCGTAGGTCACGAACACCTCGCCCTCGGCACCGTCAGCAGCAATAAGCAAAAGGGTATTCAAGGCCTTGATGGAATCCTTCCAGCCCCGCACATGGTGACGCCGGGCGGGTGCACGGATGATCAACCCGTCAACATCGCGGACCCAGACCAGATCACGGGATTTGTCTTCGCGCTGCCAACAGATCGAAACCAGCGCACCGGGACGCCAGTCCACGGTATCGATGGACGCTGGCGGCACCAAATAATTGCCCAGTACCTGTTTCCAGTCCGTCAGGGTGTCAGCCTCTAAAACCGCCTGCAGTGCTGGATCCTGACCAAGGGTGATCGAGCCGAGCAACACGGCTTGCCCATGGATCAGGAAAGTCAGTTCATCGCGCTGGCCGTCCTTGGGAACGGACTGCTGCACAATCTGAATACCGCCGTTGGCCACGGCCTCACAGCGGGCAATGGTCAAGCCATCCCTGACTAGCAAACGGTAGCGCTGAACCAGCGTGCCGGTGATCGCGTCGACCTGCCAGACATCGAAACTCGCGGGGTGATAGAAATAGGCCGAGCCCTCGACCACTGCGCCCAGCACAGCTTCATCGGCCAGCAGGACATTCGGGTCGCGGATATACAGAAAGCGATCCTGCGCCGAGTCGTAATACGCAGCCACCGTTCTCGGTTCGTCCGGTTTTTCGAACGGCACCACGAAGTTGTGAACGGACGTGTAAGGCATGGCCAGTCGATGTTCGCGGGCCAATGACTTGAAGTGATCCAGCAGCGCTTGTTCCCCGAGCGCCGGATCGGCCTCTGCCTCGACCACCTCCAACTTCAGGGCAACAAGATCAACGCGCATGATTGTGTTGCCCGCCAGTTTGAGCAACACATCGTGAACGCCGGCGCCACTGAACTTCACACCCAGCGTATCCGAAACGAGCCTGCCCGCAGCGGCTATCCGGATGTCTGCCTCCGTCAACCAGGGAGCCTGCAGTACCCAGCGCATGGCCGTGTGACCGGGTGCGTCGAGTACAAGGCTCACCCCGGGATTGAGCAGTACAGAACATTGGGCGCCGGCGCCTTCGATCCGGTAGGAAACCAGTCCATGCCACGCTTTTGGCAGGGCTGGCACCACCAGCGAACGTTCGATGTTGTCGAGACGCACGTTGAACACCGTGGGCTTGTAGACCGGGTTCAGCCGGCTGACCACGTACTCGCCGGGAAACGAGTAGAACGAAAACAGAAACTGCCATTGTCCCTGTTCATTCTTTTTCTCCAGCCGACGGGCCGTATCGAAGCCGCCAGCATGACGAAACGTGACAAACGGCAGCAACGTGTACTCATAGCCGTACCAGGTTTTGGGTGTGCCAGGCAAAACGATCGCCTGCCCGGGCTGCGGCGCGAAAGGCGCGGAGTCGGGCAACCCGAGGCCCACGCGAATGTCGGTGGCGCGGTCGTAATTCACATCGAAATCGGGAACCCCGAAATGGTCCCGCAGCGGGAACAGCCTGGGGCTGTCGAAACGGACGCAGGATGCGCGCAAATCGAGCTCGGCAAATACCGGCAAGGGGTGCGCAATCCAGGCATTCGAGGCCTTGTCCAGATGATAGCCGCCCTCTCGATAAGCCTTTTCCAGCCCCTCAAAAAACCGGGCGACTTCCTTGGCTTCCTCGGCAATGGTGGCAAACCCTTCGGCCAGCGCAGCGACGCCTACCGCCAGCCCCCCCAGAATCACTCCGGCACCGCCCAGCACCGCCGCCACCGTACCCGCCCCGGCCAATGCCGCACCCAGTCCGGCGGCGCCCAACACGGCGCTCGCGGAGTCGAACGCCAGCTGTGTGCCGAACTGCGCCTTCTCAATGTCATTGGTGGCACGGCTTAACTGGTAAATATCAAACCCGACATTCACCATCCCCAACACCGTGCCGACGCCTTCATTGGCCACATGCCCCAACGCCTTTTGCACCAACGGCGCGCTGGTGCGGGCGATCAGTTTTTCATCGTCCAGTGCCTGACGCACAAGCGTCACAACGCCAACCACATCCACCACGTTGCCGTGGACCAATTGGGCGTAATTGACATAGGCATGCAAACGAATGGCCGTGGTCAGCGCCTTGTCACCCCCGCTGGCCGCGCCCTCGTGATGGCGCAGCGCGTTCATCAAGGCTTGCACGGTGAAACCGGCATTGAGGGTATGGACACTGCCCGCCTCCGTGGGGTCAGACACGCTCGCCGATTCATGCGGTTGCGCCGCCAGCGTACGGAAGGTTTGCGAGAGGTAGTTCTTGATTCTCAGGAATCGCGGATCATCGGTGGTGAGACGCACAATGGTCTGCGCCGGATCAGCATCGACCAGACTGATTTTGTACTCGCCTGCGGGGGTGATCTCCAGCGTCTCGAACAACGCCACAGCGCTCGACGACAGCCCGTGCTGCGCCTGCAACTGGCGGGTCGCCTGGGCGATCTGACCACCCCACCAGTGGGCGTCCAGTTCCAGCAACGAACTGCCCAGTACCCCATGGGTGACCAGCGACTGCCCTCGCGCGCTCGCCAGCCGCTGTCTTACCCGCGGCGCCTGTTCTGGCAGGCTGCCCGAATCGGAAAGACTCGACACCGGGACACCCGACGACAACACCGTTGCATTAAGGCGGTCAGCGTCGAGCTCGATCAAATCAAAGGCTGGACGACCGGGCTCCCCGTAAGCGGCGTAAGGCCCGGCCATCTCTTGGCTAACAAAAAAATGGGTCAATGCGGCACTGAGCGCTTGCGCGGTATTGAACTCGAAAACACCAAAGTTCGGATCGTAGAAATGATAAGTACTGCGCTCGTCCACAACACTTTTGGCCAGCAGCATCGAGTGGTTATCCGAGTTGAGCATCAACGTGCTGCTGCCGGCTTTCGCTTCAAGCGTCGCAATCACCTGTGCCAGATCGGAGCGCACTACCAGCCCGCCGAGGTCATGGATATCGACGTCACGAAGTTCTTCGATAACGCTCACGAATGCATTCGAATCGCGGGTACCGGGTTCAATGACCGCCAGGTAAAACCGCTCGCGAAGGAGGTTGCCCGCTTCGCTCCCCTTGCTGATCGCCGCCGCCATGGCCAATGCCAACGGATAGCAACGCCCGGCGATCCGGTCACCGACGCCCTGGAGCAACAAGTCCTGTGGCACCAGTTTGAAGGTGCCTTGATCGAAGCTTTCCAGCACATCGGTCATGCGCTCGCTGATGCGGTCACGGAATTCGAGTTTGGCGACTTGCTGAATCCGGGCGACCTGGCGTCCCCATTGCAGCAAGGTCAGCGACTGCTCCAGTGCCTGCTTCTTCAGTTCAATGCTGGTCTCGGACAACGCCACTGACGGTGTCGAGGCACTGGCCAAACCGTTAACGAACGCCGGATGATTTTCTTTGAACAGCTCCCGCTCAATGGCCCCGTAACGGTGTGACACGCCCAATTCAGACACATTGTTAGCGAGGTTCTCCAGCCGCGCGCGGACGTGATCAAAGTTGCGTTGATCCATGGCCCGCGCGCCCAGCAATGAACCGATCAGCAGCCGCTGTCGCGGATCAAGTTGCTCAACCTGCAACATCCCTCGGCCAATTCGATGAAGCAATTCATCCAAAGCCAACTCTGCGGAGGCCGACTCACCGACCAGCAACGGCGGTGGCGCGATCTCCTGCGCAAGGATGGATTGACGCTCGTCAAAACTCAGCTGCAATGGTTTGTCGAAAGTCACCTCACCGCTGGTCCGCTGACTCATCGCACGCAAAAACGGTTCGCCAAGCTGTTCCGCCAGGGATTGCAGCAGTTCAGTCGACAACACATGTCGACCTTCAATGACTGGCCAGCCTTGGTCGAAATGAACCGTCTGCCCCCTTAGCAACTGATCCACTTTACCCAGGTAACGCGCCTTGAATTGCCCGGTTTCCCACCGTTGCTTTTCGTTCTTGAACCACGCCTCGGTGTCACTTTCATTTTCTTTCCAGGAGTGGTCCAACTCCTCCTCGGTGGCCCGGTTCACCGTTGCGGTGGGGTCAATCGCCACATCCGTTCGCCAGGCGCCCGCTGCGCGAGGGGTGAAATGTCTGCTTGCGTAATCCGCGAGCGCATCGCGCATCGCAGCGGGCCCGGTCAGATAGATGGTCACTTCGCTTTGCGGGCGAATACCGTCGCTGTAGTAGAAGGTCGCAGCTTTTGCCAGAAAATACAGGGCGAGCTCTACATCCATTGGCAGCGCTTGCAACGAACCGAATTGTTTTTCGACGACCTCCAGCGCGATACGACCTACCACCTCAACATCGCCCGAGACCTGCTTCTCCATAGCCAAGCGGGCCGTGGCATCAACGATTTCATAGTTGAGATTGAAGCGATTGATCACCGCGCTGACCATCGCGGATCCGGAATGCGCCATCAGAAACGCATTACTCAGGCTGCCCCCTTCGGCAACCGCTCGCAGTCCGTCCGGCCGCACGAGACGTTCTGCGGGCGCGCGAAAAACGCTATTCAACCCTGGACGACTTTTCGCGAACCGTTCCAGCGCCGGGCGATGTTCTTCAGGGATGCGCTCAAAGTAGCTTGTGTACTTGCTTCTTGATGCCTCACGACCCGGCATCCATTCCGGGTTCTGATCCAGCAACAACTGCAATACGCCCAGGCACGCATCCTTTCTGAATTGACTGATGTCCACCCCGCCCAGCGTCTCCAGAAGAGGTGGCAGGTTATCGACATCCGCATAACTTCCGCCTTCAGCCATCAAGGCCTCGATGCGCACCACATCGGAGGCTGCGGCAAAGTTGCCTCGCAGACTGATTTCCCGTTGGTAAATGGCCTGCATGTGCAGCGGTGTTTCATTCGCTGCAATATCACGGAGTTCCACACCGCCCTCGCCCATTGACGAAATACTCTGGCTATTCTTGTCCCGCAAGGCTTTCAAGTTCGCTTCATTCTGGCCATATCCACGAACCAGAAGATCAATTCGCGCATCATCGGCATTAATACCGCGCGCTACCGCCTTGTTGATATGTGCGAACATTTGTTGCTTGAGAACAATGGCCCGCTCCTCATACTTATCAACAAGATCAAGATACGATTCGCTGCCATGACCGCCATTCACCATCGCATCGGCCTTCGCGGCCTCGACAATGATCCGGTTGGTTTCATAGGCCAGTAATGCATCACTGTCGTACCAGAGTTTTACGGTATAACCCTGCCCGGCCAACACCTTTTGCCAGACATTAATATAGTCGCGCTGAATGTTTCCCAAGCCACCACCCAGCCAGACGAAGTGGAGATTTTTCGGCACTTCGGTAGCGGCGGTACTCAGCTGTTCAATGCTATTGGACAAGCGCGAGTGGAAGCCTTCGACCCTGTCGCGGATCTCAGTCAGCCCCGGCGCTGCGTCGCCCTGCTGTGCAGTGGGCTGTTCCACGCCTGCTGCGCGTCGACGCCGGCGCTTGGGCTCAACGAAAGACCCGAGGGCCTCGCGCAGCAAACCCAGCGGCGCAAACATTCTTGGAAAATCGAGCACTGTGATACAAGCAAAGTAATATCGAAATACCGCGTCGTATTCATCTGTACCTTTATGTTCCTGCAACGCCTGTTCAAGATCGGACAGTTTGAATAGATCAATAAAATTGACGTAGCCGTGTACGTGACGAACTGCTTGTTCACCCATAAAGATACTTCCCTGTAAAAATAAAAGCGGGTTACCCACCAGGACGGAGAACCCATCCAGTTATAAAACAACACTAACCTAACGATTTATCAGCTTCAAAGAAGAAAACAAACAATTAATGACCAACCAAACATTCAGAAACTTTAGACATTAAAAAACAACAGGCAAAAGACCAGAAAAAGAACAACCGCCAACAAATTCGACAGTGCACTTACACTTGAACAAAACATCGACTTACATCAAAACATCGAACGACCTGCCGCAATGACTTCCTGTTCATTAACGGCAGACCGTTATAAAAGCGGCCTCAGAAAGAGGCCGCCGACACTCACGAAGAGGGCTTGTCGCCGTACCAACGAGGCGTATACACCCACTGGCCACCCTCGGCACGCGGGAACACACAGGTCGTGGATGAGCCGATCAGCACCATGGTGCGCATGTCCACCTGCTCCGGGGTCAACTGCCCCAGCGTAGTGACGCGCAAGGTCTGGCCCGGGCGACCAATGTCCCGCCCCAGTACCACGGGCGTTTGTGCGGTGCGGTGCTGCGCGACAATCTCCAGTGCCCGCCCCAATTGCCAGGGACGCGAACGCGAGATCGGGTTGTAGAACGCCAGCGCCAGGTCAGCCTGAGACGCCAAATCCAGGCGTTTCTCGATGATTGCCCAAGGCTTGAGGTTGTCCGACAGGGACATCACGCAGAAGTCGTGCCCCAGTGGCGCACCGGCCTGAGCGGCGGTTGCCAGGGAAGCGGAAACGCCCGGCAGGATCTCCAGATCAACGCTGTGCCAGGTCGGCTCACTCGATTCGTGCAACGCTTCGAGCACCGCGGCCGCCATGGCGAACACGCCGGGATCGCCGGACGATACGACCACCACCGAGCGCCCTTGGGCTGCCAGTTCGAACGCATGGCGAGCGCGCTGCATTTCCTCACGGTTGTCGGTGCAATGCAGCACTTGATCTTCGCGAAACGGCCCGGCCATGCGCACGTAGGTTTCATAACCCAGCACGTCATTGGCGCGCGCCAGTTCGGCCTTGACCGCCGGCACCATCAGTTCGGCAGCGCCAGGACCCAGGCCAATCACGGCCAGACGACCGCGTGCACGCCCGATCTGTGCAAGCTCCAGTGGCTCGTTGGCTACCGCGATGGCGAGGCCGGTATCTGCCGACACAACGGTAGCGTTCGGCACGGTGTGGCGGGCCAGCTCGCTGACGCCGCCGTTGACCGACGCAAACCGCAGCGGCACGCCCAGCTCAAGCGCCGCTTCGCGTAAGGCCGGGCTAGCCATGTGCAGATCGCTGGCCAACAGGCACGCCAGCGATTGCACGGCGATGTTGGCCTGATGCAGCGCTGCGCGAATCGCAGTCGGCAGGTCCGCCACATCGGCGCTCACCGCCACCAGCACGCTGCGCGGGTAGATCAGCAATTCGTTGGCCGCTGGCGTGCGTTCGGCACTGCCGACATGGATCGACAATGGCGCCTGGGGATCTTCCGGCAACTGCGCCTGCGCCAGCCACGGCGCCGCGCCTTCGATGCGCACGCTCTTGCCCGAGAGCAAATCCGAGACGAAGCGTTTACCCAGTTCCAGATCACCGAGCGCGTAACCGCTGGGTGGATTGAGCAGGCAAGTGCCAAAGCGCAATTCACCGCTGGTGGTAATCGCCGCAGCGACCTCCAACCCCGCCGCAATTTCTCGCGCCATGACGTTCACGCCACCCAGCCCGCCGAGCAGCGGCACCACGGCGCTGCCGTCTTCGGCCACGGCCAGCACCGGCGGTTCGGCGCCTTTTTCCAGCAACAACGGCGCCAGCGTGCGAATGACAATGCCGGCCGCACACAGGGCAATGATCGGCGTGTCCTGTTGATAAAACTCACGCAAGGTTGCGCCGAACTCGTGATAGACACGGTCCGCGCCTTCAACCCGTTCAGCCAGGCCATGGATCAATGCGCCGGGATAAACCTGCTGAATTTTGCGCGCCGTTGCGAGGCTGCCGTTGCCCAGAATGACAATCGCCGGAACGGGACGGGCCATCAGCCTTGCCACCTTTCGCCGGGAACGATAATCAGCGAGAAGTACGGCGAAGACATCGGCTCGACTTGGTCCAGCGGGACGATTTTCTGATTGGCCATGGTTGCGCGTTCAACGTACAGCGCACGCTCCGCCAGGCCGAGTTCTTCGAGCACCTGACGGACTTTGGGAAAGTTACGCCCCAGCTTCATGATCACCGCCGCATCGGCATCGGCTAGCCGACGCTTGAGCTCGTCGTGCGGCAGCACGCCGGACAGCACCGACAGACTCTGATTGCGGTACACCAACGGCGCGCCCAGCACCGAAGCGCCGCCGAGCATCGAGCACACGCCCGGCACCACTTCAGCTTCATAGCGTTCGGCCAGACGATCGTGCAGGTACATGTAGGAGCCGTAGAAGAACGGATCGCCTTCGCAGATCACTGCCACGTCACGGCCGGCGTCCAGATGCGTAGCGAGTTCTTCGCCGGCCGCATCATAGAAATCGCTGATCACTTGCTCGTACGACAACGGCGCCGGCAGTGCTTCGGTGGTCACCGGGTACACCAACGGCAGCAGGGTTTGCGCGTCCTGCAAATGGGCTTCGATGATGCCGAAGGCGTTGCCCTTTTTGCCTTTGGCGACGAAGTACGCCACCACCGGCGATTCACGCAGCAGGCGCAGGGCTTTGACGGTAATCAGTTCCGGATCACCGGGGCCGACGCCCAGGCCGATCAAGCGTCCAGGTTGCTGCATCATTCGATCTCCGTGGCGAGGGCGTTGACGGCGGCGGCAGCCATGGCGCTACCGCCCAGCCGGCCTTGCATGATCACAAACGGTACACCGCGACTGTCGGCGGCGAGCGCAGCCTTGGATTCAGCAGCACCAACGAAGCCCACCGGGAAGCCGAGGATCAGCGCCGGTTTCGGCGCACCGGCGTCGAGCATTTCCAGCAAGTAAAACAGCGCGGTCGGCGCATTGCCGATCACCACCACGCTGCCTTCCAGGTGCGGACGCCACAGCTCCAGCGCAGCGGCGGAACGGGTGTTGCCCAACTCGCGGGCCAGGTCCGGAACGCTGTCATCGCGCAGGGTGCAGATGACCTGGTTGTTCGCCGGCAACCGCGTGCGGGTCACGCCTTCGCTGACCATCCGCGCGTCGCACAGAATCGGCGCGCCGGCGGCCAGCGCCTCACGCCCGGCCTTGCCCGCGCCTTCGGAAAACTGCAGGCCGTCGATGGCATCGACCATGCCGCAGGCGTGGATCACGCGTACCGCGAGTTTCTCCAGATCGGCGGGGATGCGCGCCAGGTTGGCCTCGGCGCGAATGATCGCGAAGGAGTTGCGATAGATCTCCTGACCGTCGCGGATGTAATCAAGCATCTAGGGGGCTCCGTGAGCGGTCGTCGAGCAAGGCTGCGACCGCTTCAATAGTAAGATTGCGTGCGTGCAGCGCGCCGAAACCGGGCTGTGCTGCATCGCGAAAATAGAGGTCGTAATGACCGGCAGAAACCGCCAGCAAGGTGATCGGCGCGATGTGCGCAGCGGCGCAGGAACGCGAGCACCCCGACAGGTGAACATTCAGCGCCTGCCCTTGGCGTTGCAACAGCGCGGCCAGTTGCCGGGCATCGCCCTTGGTGTCGGCCAGGCCTTTGCCGCAACCGGTAGCGCCGGTGCAGGCGATCAGGTTCGCCAAGGCATCGTCGGCCGAGCAGCGCAGCCCAAGTTGTTCGAGGCTGTGGATAACTTGCGCTGCATCGTCGAGAAGCACACCGGGCAGCAACAGGCTTTGCCACGGCGTGAAACGCAGGCTTGTATCGCCATGTTCCCGTGCCAGTTGTGCGACACCGCGCAGCATCGCCGGATCGAGACGCCCCAGCGGCGGCACTGCGCCGATGTACACGCGCTCGGCGTCACGCTGCGCATGTGCGCCGATGTGCAAGGCATTCGGACCTGCGATGCGCTGCCAACCCTCGATGGCTTTCAGCGGCACTCGCTCGGCCAGCCGAGCAAGAAACTCGTCGAGTGAACATTCAGCGAGCAGATGGCGCATGCGTGTCTGCTCGGGACGTGCCGCTTCAAGAAACAACTCCAGCACCGCGACGACCAGCGCATGGCCCTGATCCAGCGCCACCGAACCGGCGGGCACGTCTGTCGGGCACCCGGCCAGGCCGAACGCCCAGCGTTGTTCGCCGTCACACTCAACCGCTGCAAGCCACAGGTCATGGGGATGTTCGAGCATCGCCAAGGCTTCGCCGCCATCCAGCTGCACGGCAAATTTGGCGCTGAGGTCGTGCAAGCGTGCATCGCTTTGCAACGTGGCGAGAACCTGCCCGGCCAACGGGCGCGTGTCGATCAACAGGTGCTGGTCGATCCCCGCGCTCGGGCTGAGCATCAAGTTGCGCACATCATCGCCAGCGGCGCTGCTCGGGCCCAGCCCGGCCGCCATCAGTCTGTCGATCAAGGCTGCGTGTTCACCACCGATCCCGCGAATTTGCAGGTTGGCGCGGTTGGTCGCCTCGATCACGCCCCCGGCATAGCGTTCGGCAGCATTCGCCACCGCATCAGCCTGATCGGCGCTGATCGAGCCGCCATTCAACTTGATCCGGCAGATGCCGCCATCCAATGCCTGAACAATACGCAGCAACCCCGGGCAAGCCGAGGGGCGTAAGGCAGTGGACATCGGACGTTCGTTCAAGGGGGCGACCGGCTGTGTGGGAAAGGCGCTTCGCGGGCGAAGGCGCGGTATTATGCCTGCTTTGTCAGGCGGCATGAAAAGCCTGCCCGTCGGAACCGTCCGTTTCAGGACTATTTTTAAGGACTGCAGATGTCACCCTGGCTGACAGTAGTGGGAATCGGTGAAGACGGCTTCAAGGGCCTGGGCAGAAACGCCCGGCATGCCCTGCTGCGCGCTTCGCGGATCATGGGCGGTCAGCGGCAACTGGATCTGCTGCCGGTGTGCATCCGTGGTGAACGCCAGTTGTGGCCCAGTCCTTTTTCCCTTGAGCCGCTGTTGGCCCGTCGCGGTGAACCGGTGTGCGTACTGGCAAGCGGCGATCCGATGTTCTTCGGCGTCGGCGCCAGCCTTGCACGCCACGTATCCGCTGAAGACATGCAGATCCTGCCGGCGCCCTCTTCCTGTTCGCTGGCCGCCGCGCGAATGGGCTGGCCGCTGCAGGAGGTGGTGACACTTTCCGTGGTTGCCCGGCCGCTCGCCGCCCTCAATGCGCAGTTGTTCACTGGCGTGCGTTTGCTGGTGCTGAGCAACGACGGTCAAAGCCCGGCGGCGATTGCTGCCCTGCTGCGCGAGCGCGGTTTTGGTCCGAGCCGCCTTACTGTGCTGGAACATCTGGGCGGTGCAGCCGAACGGCGCGTCGATGGCGTTGCCCATGACTGGCATGATCCGCTGATCGCCGACCTCAACCTGATCGCCATCGAGTGCATCGCCGAGCCGAACACGCCGCGCCTTTCGCGACTGGCCGGGTTGCCGGACTCATCCTTCAAGCACGATGGTCAACTGACCAAACGCGACGTGCGCGCCATCACCCTCGCGCGCCTCGCGCCGGTGCCGGGTGAACTGCTGTGGGACGTCGGCGCTGGCAGCGGCTCGATTGGCATCGAATGGATGCGCGCCCACCCGACGTGTCGCGCACTGGCCATTGAAGCCGATGAAGGTCGGCAGCTGCTCATCGAACACAACCGCGACGCCCTCGGCGTCCCCGGCCTGCAACTGATTCGCGGCAACGCGCCACAGGCCCTGGCCGGCCTCGAGCGCCCGGACGCGATTTTCATCGGTGGCGGCGTCACCCGCGAAGGCGTGCTCGACACCTGCTGGGCGCAACTCAAACCCGGCGGTCGATTGATTGCCAACGCGGTCACGCTGCAAAGTGAAATGACCCTGATGGCCTGGCGCGAACAGCATGGCGGCGAGCTGACCCGTATCCACATTGCCCAGGCGCAGCCGCTGGGCGAGTTCGACACTTGGCGCCAGGCGCTGCCGATTACCTTGCTGGACGTGACGAAGCCCTGCGATGCGTGACGAAACCGCCGAACAACCCGCCCCGCTGCGCAGCGGCCTGACCACCGGCAGTTGCGCTACCGCGACCAGTCTTGCGGCCGCGCGCCTGTTGTTGGGCGGCATGGAGGCTGATGCGGTCGAGATCGTGTTGCCCAAGGGCAAGCACGTGCAGATGCGCCTGGAATTTTGTCGCCTGACCGACGACGGCGCTGAAGCCGGAACCATTAAAGATGCTGGCGACGACCCAGACGTGACTCACGGCGCCCTGCTGTACACGCACGTGCGCCTGAGCGTCGAGCCGGGCATTCATTTCAAGGCGGGGCGTGGAGTCGGCACGGTGACGCGCCCCGGCTTGGTACTGGCCGTCGGCGAACCGGCGATCAACCCGGTGCCGCGCAAAATGATCAGCGATCACCTGACCTTGCTGGCCGAAGAACTCGGCTACCGCGGCGGCTTCGAGGTCACCGTCAACGTCGAGGACGGCGAAGCCCTGGCGCTGAAAACCATGAACCCACGGCTGGGGATTCTCGGCGGTTTGTCGATCCTCGGCACCAGCGGCATCGTCCGGCCGTTTTCCTGCGCGGCCTACATCGCCTCGATCCACCAAGGCATCGACGTCGCGAAAACCAACGGTTACCTGCACATCGCCGCCTGCACCGGCAACGCCAGCGAAGACACCATGCGCCGGGTCTACGACTTGCCGGAAATCGCCCTGATCGAAATGGGCGACTTCGTCGGCGCCGTGCTCAAACACCTGCGCAAAGTGCCTGTGGATAAACTCAGCCTGTGCGGCGGCTTCGGCAAAATCAGTAAACTGGCGGCCGGGCACATGGATTTGCACAGTCGGCATTCGAGCATCGACCTGCCGCAACTGGCGGAATGGGCAGCGGCGGTCGGCGCTGATGAAGCGCTGCAACAGGCCATTCGCGAGGCCAATACCAGCCAGCAGGCCCTGGCGATGGCGGCTGCTGCGGGCGTCGCCCTCGGTGATGCGGTGTGTCAGCACGCGTTGGATTTTGCCCGCAGCGTGGTGCCGGCGCAGGTTCAGGTCGAAGTGTTTGCCATCGATCGTCAGGGCGGGATTGTCGGCCATGCGGGGGCTTTTCAATGAAGCGCATTTTGCTGCTCGGCGGCGTGACGGAAGCGCTGGCCATCGCTCGCACCCTTGGGCCTGAACACATTTACAGCCTGGCCGGTGTGGGCCGGGTGCCGACGGATCTGACTTGCCAGGTTCGTGTTGGCGGCTATGGCGGCGCGGAAGGTCTGGCGCAATTTATTCGCGAAGCAGGCATCGACCTGCTGCTGGACGCGACCCACCCCTACGCAGCCCAAATCAGCCAAAATGCCGCGACGGCCGCGCAGTTGACCGGTGTCACCTGCTGGGCGCTGCGCCGTCCGGCGTGGCAACCCCAGGCCGGGGATGACTGGCGCGAAGTCGGCGACTGGGCCGAACTGATCGAAGCCCTGAAACCCTTCCACCGCCCCTTGTTCACCCTCGGCCGCGAACCCCTGCAGCACTTGCACGAAATCCCGCCGGAGCAATTCTGGACCCTGCGCGCGCTGGACGTTTACCCCGGCAACGACCGCTGCGAAGTCATCGGCGCACGCGGACCGTTTGTGATCGAGGATGAACGCGAGCTGTTTGAGCGTCGGCAGATTGATGTGCTGATCAGCAAGAACAGCGGCAGCACCGCGACCGAGCCGAAGCTGGAAGTGGCGCGGGAGCGTGGGGTGCCGGTGATTGTGTTGAAGCGGCTGGTGTTGCCACAAGTTGATCGGGAGTTTAGTACGGTGGCGGACGTGCTGACAGCCCTGCCCCAGAGTCCGACACAAATCCTGTAGCAGCTGGCGAAGCCTGCGTTCGGCAGCTGCTACATAAATTGTGCAACGTCTTACATGTCTATCGGACCGCTCACACAGCATTATCCAAATCGGCTGACTCGTAAGGGCGTGACCCTTCCTCTATGTTTCCGGGCTCCATGAATGTAGCGCTCGGAGTACCGAATGACTGAGAAATTCTCCCGTTACGATATCGCTGAGTTTCTCCAGACGCCTGCGGAAATGTGGAACTACCTCCAAGCCAGTAAAGAGGAAGATTTGGGTGACGGACGCTTCATTCGCTTAGCGTTCAGAGACGTCAAACACACCATCCGCGCGCGGATTCAAAGTGACCCACATTTTGCTCAGGCAATCCGAATCGAAGTCGCTACACTCTTTCATAACGGCGAGCCGGAAATGGCTCACAGCATGCTGCTCCTGTTAACTCAGGCACTGCGACACCACACCGCACGCCGCTTTTTTACTTATCGGCCCTGATCAGGCTAAATAGCCGCGCTTGATCGCCCACCCAAACGGATTTCCCCATGTCCCGACATCGGCTTGCAATTGCCTGGATCGCCTGCTTCGCAGTGCTGTTCAACATGCTCGCCATGCCGATGAGCAATGCGATGGCGCAGTCGGCGAAATCGCCGGCCGAGCAATTGTTGTGGGGCAGTTTCTGCACCTCCAGCGGCACGAAAATGGTGGCGATTTCCCTGGGCGATCTCGAGCAGAAAGCGCCGCAAGGCGACGATCATTCCAACATGCAGCATTGCTGGTGTTGCTCGGGCGCAGCGCCTGTCGTGGCGCTGCCAGGGCATGAGCCGCAGCTGTATTTCGCGCAGTTCGAGGCCAATCGAAGCCTCCCTGCCGCTACACTCGATACCCCCACGCCGCGCCAGCAATGGCCGAGCCTCAACCCCCGCGCTTCCCCTCTGGTGTGATTCCTTCTCGCAATTGACCTGCGTTTTGAATCGCTCTGGAGAACTGCCATGTTGAACAAACTTATCGTTCTGGCCGCGTTGCTGCTGCCTGCCTGCTTTGCCAATGCCCACGAATTCACCGTCGGTGAGCTGGAAATCGCTCACCCATGGTCGCAGGAGTTGCCGCCCAACGCGCCAACCGTTGCTGCGTATTTCGTGATTCAAAACAGTGGGAAAACCGCTGATCGGCTGGTCAGTGTCGACTCGCCCATCGCAGGCGAGGCCCAGTTGCACGAACACGTGATGCAAGGCGATCTGATGAAGATGCAACAGGTGCCGAGCGTCGATGTTCCGGCGGGCGGCAACGTCACGTTTGCGCCGATGGCCTATCACGTGATGCTGGTCAACCTGAAGGACCGCAGCCTGTTGAGCGACGGCAAACGCTTCCCGCTGACGATGCATTTCGAGAAGGCCGGTGACGTGACGGTCGAAGTTGCCGTGCAGAAGAAGCCGCCGGAAGACATGCAGATGCACGCTCACGCCCAGTAACCGGCTGAGCAGACTCCGCCATGCGCCCGTCTAGCGCCAGGTCATCCGCGTCACGCCGTCAGTCATTGAGCCTGACGCGCGGCAGCTGGATCAGCCTGTTCGCCATGCTGATGATCTTTATCGGTCCGCTGATTTCTCAGTCGATGCCGATGGATCAACGCGCCTCGGCAATGACCATGAACATGTCGATGGACATGAGCATGGACATGTCGGCGATGGAGCACGCCGACCACGGTGCGCAACCCGCTGCCGAGCACTGCCCGCCCGAAGCCTCGCATCATGCGCTCTGGGAAAAATGCGGCTATTGCAGCCTGCTGTTCAACTGCCCGGCGCTGACCGGCGGTGTTTCATTCACAGCTTTCAATACCCCGCCCGCCAATACCTTCACCACCCCGTCCCCCCGCCTGGGCCACGCCCGGCAAACCGTCTTCCCCGGCGCCCGAACCCGCGCCCCGCCCATCGTCGCGTAAACACTCACCTCTGATCTCACACGGTTAAGAAGCTAGCCAGGCAAACCTGTGGGAGAGAGCTTTTGTGGCGAGGGAGCTTGCTCCCGCTTGAGTGCGCAGCACTCACAAAAGGGGCCGCTACGCAGCCCAGCGCGAGCAAGCTCGCTCGCCACAACAACTCGCTCCCACAGGGACTCTGCCTTGGCAGTCGGCCGTGTCGTTTATGCCGTTCGATGGAAATTGTCATGTCCAGGTTTTCTGCTGACTCACGCTTGAGCACTGCCCAAGCTTCTTTTGCCCTGAACAACGCCAGTGTTCGTTTCAGGCACGCCACCGCCTTCCTTTGTGGCGCTCTGTTAACACCCATGGCGCTGGCCGATGAACACGCGGCCCACATCGAGGAACTGAGCCCGACGGTGATCACCGCGATCGCCCCCAGCTCGCCGCTGACCATCGTCACCAACCCCAAGGACCCGCGCCAACCGGTGCCGGCCAGCGACGGTGCCGACTATCTGAAAACCATCCCCGGCTTTGCCCTCGTGCGCAACGGCGGCACCAACGGCGACCCGGTGCTGCGCGGCATGTTCGGTTCGCGGATGAACATCCTCACCAACGGCGGCCAATTGCTGGGCGCCTGCCCCGGCCGCATGGACGCGCCAACGTCGTACCTCTCGCCGGAAACCTACGACACACTCACCGTGATCAAAGGTCCGCAAACCGTCCTCTGGGGGCCGGGCGCATCCGCCGGAACCATCCTCTTCGACCGTGAACCGGAAAGCTTCGGCGAACTCGGCACGCGAGTGAACGCCAGCGTGCTGGGCGGCTCCAACGGCCGTTTCGACAAAGTGGTGGATGCCGCTGCCGGCGGGCCACTGGGCTACGTGCGAGTGATCGGCAACACCGCGCACGCCGACGATTATCGCGATGGCAACAACGACACCGTGCCCTCGCGCTACGACAAGTGGAACGGCGACGTCATGCTCGGCTGGACCCCGGACGCCGACACCCTGCTGGAACTGACCGCCGGCAAGGGCGATGGTGAAGCGCGTTATGCCGGGCGCGGCATGGACGGCTCGCAGTTCAAGCGCGAGAGCCTGGGCCTGCGTTTCGAGAAATCGAACATCGGCGACGTGCTGGACAAGGTCGAAGCGCAGATCTACTACAACTACGCCGACCACGTGATGGACAACTACACCCTGCGCACGCCTTCCGGGACCGGGATGATGTCCGGGCCGATGGCCTCCAACGTCGACCGCCGCACCGTCGGCGCGCGGATCAAAGGCACCTGGCGCTGGGCCGATGTGCAATTGATCAGCGGCCTCGATGCGCAAACCAGTGAACACCGCCAGCGCGGCAGCATGGGCGTCGACACTTACAAAGACTTGCCCTATACCGAGGACGCCGACTTCCACAATTACGGTGTTTTCAGTGAACTGACCTGGTACGCCGCCGACCGTGACCGGCTGATTACCGGCGCGCGCCTGGACCGCGCCTCGGCCAAGGATTACCGGCAAACCATCGGCTCCGGGATGACGACCCGCCCCAACCCGACCGCCGACGACACCCGCGCCGACACCCTACCAAGCGGCTTCGCCCGATATGAGCATGATCTGGCCGACAGCCCGACCACCCTCTACGCCGGCCTCGGTCACACCGAGCGTTTCCCGGATTACTGGGAGCTGTTTTCACCCAAGCTCGGCCCAGTCGGCTCGGTGAATGCCTTCGATTCGATCAAGCCCGAGAAAACCACCCAGCTCGACTTCGGCCTGCAATACAAAACCGAAGACCTCGACGCCTGGGCCTCGGGCTACGTCGGCAAAGTCCACGACTACATCCTGTTCAACTACCTCCCGACCCCGATGGGCACCACCTCCCAGGCGCAAAACATCGACGCGCGAATCATGGGGGGCGAGCTCGGTGCGGCTTACCGGTTGACCTCCAACTGGAAGGCCGACGCGACCCTGGCCTACGCCTGGGGCAAGAACAGCAGCGACGGCAACGCACTGCCGCAAATGCCGCCACTGGATGCGCGTTTCGGCCTGACCTACAGCGAAGACAACTGGAGCGCCGGCGCCTTGTGGCGGGTGGTCGCGGCGCAAAACCGCATCGACCGGAACAAGGGCAACGTCGTCGGCAAGGACTTCGACAAGACCCCGGGCTTCGGCGTGTTCTCGCTCAACGGTGCCTACCGGATCGACAAGCACTGGAGGGTCAGCACCGGCGTCGACAACCTGTTCGGCAAGGCCTACGCCGAGCACTTGAACCTGGCCGGCAACGCCGGTTTTGGCTACCCGGCCAATGACCCGCAGGCCATTAAGGAACCGGGGCGAACGCTCTGGACCAAGGTGGACATGAGCTTCTAAAAGCATCGCGAGCAGGCTCGCTCCCACAGGTACACCACCGTCCATGTAGGAGCGAGCCTGCTCGCGATCGGTTGCAACGCAACCGCCAACAAACAACTAAAAGATCCAAGCCAAAGCGGAGCACACGTGATGAAACAGCCCAAAGTGAATTTCTACAACCTGGCCTGGCGCTGGCATTTCTATGCCGGTCTGTTCGTGGCCCCCTTCATGGTGATGCTGGCCCTGACCGGCACCCTTTATCTGTTCAAACCGCAACTCGATCCGTTGATGTACGCCAGCCTGATGAACGTCCCGGCCGGCCACCACACCGTGTCCGCCGACGACTTGCTCAAGCGCGTGAAAGAGGCGTATCCACAAGCGACGATCAAACAGTACCTGCCACCGGTCAACGCCGAACGCAGCGCGCAATTCGTCGTGATCAACGGCGGCACTGAACTTAACGTGTTCATTGATCCGTACCACGGCGACATCCTCGGCGAGCAAGACGCCAAGAAAAACCTGCAGGCCATTGCGCGGGCGATTCACGGCGAGCTGATGATCGGCACCGTCGGTGATCGACTGATCGAAATGGCCGCCGGCTGGGGCATCGTGCTGGTGGTGTCCGGGGTGTTCCTGTGGTGGCCGCGCGGCCAGGCAGCGGGTATTTTGTGGCCACGCCTGAGCAGTCGCGGTCGCGTGTTGTGGCGTGACCTGCACGCGGTCACCGGGTTCTGGGGCGCGTCGTTGCTGCTGGTGATGTTGCTCAGCGGCATGACCTGGACCGGTTTCTGGGGCCAGCAATATGCCGGCGTGTGGAACGTGTTCCCGGCCGCCATGTGGGACAACGTGCCCACCTCCGATGTCGAGGCGCGCAGCCTCAACACCGCCACGCAACAGACCGTGCCTTGGGCGATGGAAAACACGCCGATGCCGATGTCCGGCGGCGACCACGCCGAACACATGGCTCACGGCGGCGCACAGGCCGGCCCCGCCGCCCCGACCATCAGCCTGCAAGACGTGCAGGACATCGCCGTGCAACGCAAGGTCGAGCCGGGTTACAGCATCACCTTCCCGAAAACCGCCACCGGCGTGTTCACCATTGCCGTGTTCGCCGACGACCCGCGCAACGATGCCACGCTGCACGTCGATCAATACACCGGCGACGTTCTCGCCGACGTGCGTTTCGAGCACTACGGCACCGTCGCCCGCGCCACGGAAATCGGTGTGATGCTGCATGAAGGCAAGATGTTCGGGGTGGTCAACCAGATCATCGTGCTGCTGATTTGCCTGATGATTTTGCTCAGCGCCGTCAGCGGCGTAGTGATCTGGTGGAAGCGTCGGCCACAGGGCAAATTCGGTGTGCCGCCGCTGCGTCATGACCTGCCGAAATGGAAAACCGCGATGGTCATCATGTTCGCGTTGGGGGTGATGTTTCCGCTGGTGGGAGCTTCGATGGTGGTGGTCTGGGTGCTGGATCGTGTGCTGTTGTCGCGTTTCAGCCGACAAACTGAATCGGCCTCATCTTCATCATGAAACAGGCGAGATGCGCGGGTTAGAGGGGCCTGTAGACTTCCAGCGCTTATCTCGCGCTCATATTTAGTGTTACTGTGTAACGCAGGATAGCGTTCTGATCCTAAGGCCCCTTCGCGAGCAAGCCCGCTCCCACATTTGATCTGTGTCGGTCACAAAATTTGTGTACAAACAGATCAAATGTGGGAGCGGGCTTGCTCGCGAAGAGGCCATCAGCATGACCGAACATCTCAGAGTTAACGCATGACCTCGCTGAACCTCAAACACCTCGCCTGGACACCCCTGGGCCACGGCCATTGTCATCACCAGTTCCAGCTGCGTGATGCCTCGCTGCACGTGGCCGCCGGCGAGTTCGTCGGGTTGATCGGCCCCAACGGCAGCGGCAAGACCAGCCTGTTGCGCTGTGCCTGGCGCTTCAGCAAACCCGAGAGCGGCGAGGTCCAGCTCGATCACCACAACGTCTGGAAGCAATCCTCCCGTTGGTGCGCGCAACGCATCGCCGTGGTCTTGCAAGAATTCCCCGACGCCTTCGGCCTGACTGTTGAAGAAGTGGTCGCCATGGGCCGCACGCCGCACAAAGGCCTGTTCGATGGCGACACCCTCGAAGACCGAAAGCTCGCGACCCAGGCGCTGGAATCCGTCGGCCTCAACGGCTTCGAAGACCACGCTTTCGCCACCCTCTCGGGCGGTGAAAAGCAGCGGGTGATCCTCGCCCGCGCCCTGGCGCAACAACCGCAATTGCTGATCCTCGACGAGCCAACGAATCACCTCGACCCGCGCTATCAGCTGGAACTGCTGCAACTGGTGAAACGCCTGCAGATCGGCACCCTCGCCAGCATCCACGACCTCAACCTCGCCGCCGCTTTCTGTGATCGGCTGTACGTGATTAGCCACGGCCGCATCGTCGCCAGCGGCCCCCCCAAAGAAGTCCTGACCGCCCCGCTGCTGCGCAACGTTTTCGGCGTCGAAGCCTTGATCGACGAACACCCCTTGCACGGCTACCCACGAATCACCTGGATCACCCAACCATGACGTTGCGCCCCCTGCTCTGTGCCGCCCTTCTGCTGGTCAGTGCCCAGGCCTTGGCCGAGGCCACTCACTACCCGCTGACGATTCAAAGCTGCAACCGCGAAGTGACCTTCAAGCAAGCGCCGAAACACGCGGTCAGCCACGACATCAACATGACCCAAATGATGCTCGCCCTTGGCCTCAAACCGAGCATGGCCGGCTACAGCGGCGTGAGCGGCTGGAAGTCGGTGACGCCCGAAATGCAGAGCATCCTCGACGGCTTGCCGGAGCTCGCGGCCAAATACCCGTCGGTGGAAACCCTGCTCAATGCCAACGTCGATTTCTTCTTCGCCGGGTGGGATTACGGCATGCGCGTGGGCGGCGACCTGACGCCGCAAACCCTGCAACCGTTGGGCATCAACGTCTACGAACTGACCGAGTCCTGCGCCTTTGTGATGAAGCGCCCGGCCGCCAGCCTCGAAGACACCTACAACGATCTGCGCAACCTCGGCAAAATCTTCGACGTGCAGGACCGAGCCAACACCTTGATCGCGCAGATGCAGGCGCAAGTCGACGAGGTGCGCCAGGACCTGCCGGCGGACAAGCCGCGCGTATTCCTTTACGACAGCGGTGAAGACCGCGCCATGACCTCCGGCCGCCTCGGCATGCCGCAAGCGCTGATCGATGCGGCGGGCGGGCGCAACATTCTCGATGACGTCGACGCGAGCTGGACGCGGGTCAACTGGGAGAGCGTGGTCGAGCGCAATCCGCAGGTGATCGTGATCGTCGACTACGGCGAAGTCACTGCCGAACAGAAGGAGCAATTCCTGATGAACAACAAGGCGCTGCAATCGGTGGACGCGATCAGGAACCAGCGCTTTATCGTCATTCCTTACGTGCAGGCCACGCCCGGTATCGACAACGTGTTGGCGGTTGAAACCCTGGCCAAAGGGTTCCACGGCGAATGATCAATCGTCGCTACGCCCTGTTGCTGCTGGCCCTCGGTGCGTTGTTGCTGGTGTCGTGCGTGATGTCGCTGGGTTTCGGCCCCGCGCGAGTGCCGGTGGACGTGGTGTGGCGAATTTTACTGCACAAGGTGTTTGGGTTTGGCGAGGTGAGTTGGTCGGCCGGGCAGGAACACATCGTGTGGCTGATCCGTGTGCCGCGCATGCTGCTCGGCGCATTGGTCGGCGCCGGGCTGGCGTTGATCGGCGCGGTGCTGCAAGCGGTGACGCGCAATCCGCTGGCCGATCCGCACCTGCTCGGGGTCACGTCCGGCGCGACCCTGGGCGCGGTGATTGTGGTGTTGCATGTCGGTGAGATTGTCGGGCTGCTGACCTTGCCGATTGCGGCGTTTATCGGTGCGTTGGTCAGCATGTTGATTGTGCTGGTGATCGCTAATCGTCATGGGCGGCTGGACAGTGACCGGTTGCTGTTGTGCGGGGTGGCGGTGTCGTTCGTGATGATGGCGATGGCTAATCTGCTGCTGTTTCTGGGCGATCACCGCGCCAGTTCGGCGGTGATGTTCTGGATGCTCGGCGGGCTTGGGTTGGCGCGCTGGGAATTGCTCGCGGTGCCGGCGGCTAGCGTGTTGCTGGGGTTGGGATTGCTGTTGGGCATGGCTCGGCCGTTGAATGCGTTGATGGCCGGCGAGCAGACAGCGGTGACCCTCGGGCTCAATGCGCGCAGCGTGCGGTTGCGGGTGTTTTTGATTGCGTCGCTGATGACCGGGGTGCTGGTGTCGATCAGCGGGTCGATTGGATTTGTCGGACTGATGGTGCCGCACATTGCGCGGCGAATGGTCGGGGCGGAGCATCGGCGATTGCTGCCGGCGTGCGTGTTGCTTGGCAGCTTGTTCCTGGTCTGGGTCGACGTCGCCGCCCGCACCCTGATCGCCCCCGAGGACTTGCCGATTGGCGTGGCCACGGCGGCGATTGGCGGGTTGTTTTTCATCGGTCTTATGCGACGCCGATGAGCCGTGCCAGCCCGGAAGGCACGGCTCATCCGGCGCTCAGATCAATCAATGCTGCACTTCACAGTTCGTCACGATCCGGCTTCGCCGTCGGCTGCACAGGTGGCTGCCAGGTCGCCTTCAATCGCCCGCGAAGCTGCCAGTAGCCATCGGTGTCCAGTACCTCAAGCCGGCCGACGCCTGCGAGTCCGGCGAGGTAGGCTGCGACCCCTTCCTTTGCCTCCTCGTTGAACAAAGCCGTTTCCTGCGACGAGAAGCTGGGGGTGAATTTGAACAGGGCCCCGCCACGACCGGTGAAATAGCAACTGCCCCCGGAGACGCCGCTCTTTTTCACGACGTCTCTGCAAAACCACAGGTCGGCGAGGGCCAGGTTGTCCATCAGTAGTCGATCAGACGCAGTCGGGTCCTGCACGAACAGGTTGAAGCGTTTGTAGAACTGATGAACAGCCACCCATTTGTAGTCCTGCGGAAAAACCGGCAATGGCAAGGGCTGTGCACCCGGCACCGTGACCGGTGCAATGGGCCCGCCCGGCCCTGAGTAAAACAGCGAACTGGCAGCGCCACTGTCGAGGCCGTCTTCAAGCGGCTCGACGGCGACGAACGAAGATGACGCCGGGTGTATCAGCACGCCACCCAGAAACTGCTGGCCGACGTATTCGCCAATCTGTCTTTGGGCCGAGCGAGCCGCATCATCGGCATGTGCGAATGCAGGCCCGAGGGCAAAGCGGTTATCCGATGCCCACCTCACCAGCCCTATGCCGGTTTTGACACCCCGGGCATCAACCCTGAATGGCGACCAGAAAGCACTGCGCACCACGACCTGCAACTCACCGTTGGCGATCACTTTGCGTAGATACTCGAACAGCGACTCCTGCCCTGATTGCACAATTTTCTCGTAGGCCTGCGTGGTATGAAACAAGGTCCATTCCGGGGCCTTGCTCCTGGGTGCGTAACGCAACAAGGCGCCATCGGCGCAGGAGATGTAGACGTTGAGGTACGTAGATCCTTCAGCGGTGCGCACACCGATAGCGTCCAGCCCGTAAGACAGATCCCGTGGCGAGATGAAGCTGTGCGTCACGTCATGGGGCAATCGTCCCGGGCTTGTCGACGGACACAAATAAATGCCCTCGACTCGATAACCCAAAGGTAACAACCCTTCGGGAAACACCCGCTCGACCGTGAGATGCCCTTGCCTCCCGTCGATCGGCAGCGTCGTCACGTACCGTTCACCGTTCAGCGCCTTGAGCACAAAGCCGAACATCAGGCTGGCACGGGCGCCCACCGTGCGATGGACATGGCGCATGGCATCGTCCATCTGCGTAAAGACCGGGCTGAGCGCCGGCTCGGCAATGGCAAATCGATGCACGTCCGACGAGATAATTCCCGGATAAGCACTCCAGTGCGACAGTGGGCGGGGCTCGCCCCACAGTCGGCTCCCCTGAACCACTTGCAACCGGCCGGCGCTTGCCACCTGATTGACGTATTCACTCGGGGTTAGCGTGCCGTTGCGCATGTGCAGTTCTATCGGGGTGTGCCGGCGCTGCAACTGGCTGGGTGGCACCAATGCCCGGGCGAGTTGCTTTTCACCGGCACTTGCACTGAGGGTGTAGCTGATCAGGCTGCCGTCGAGGCCCAGCAGGTATTCCTTGCCGGGCGACAGGGACGGGGAGCGCCCGGAGCCGGTCAGGATGTCCGCCAGAAAGTCGGTGGAGAACATATTGAGATACACGTCCCGTTCGCGGTTCGACAGCGCGAAAATCGGTTCGACCTGAATTCGGGAATGGTAGCGGGCGACGACCGTACTCCCTGCCAGAAACAAGCCCTGTTCAGTTAATTCGTCCAGACGAATCCAACTGGCAGGGAAGTTCTCGACCTCGACGGCCACCGGCAACGTTGCGACAAACAAACCGTCGGCGCGACGCAGCACCAAGCCACCGTAGACCCGCTCACGCCGTGACCCCAACTGCGCCAGCGCATAACGCGCGGCATCGTCCGGCGACAGAAAGACCGGACTGAGGGCTCGCCGCTGGATTTGCACGAAAGGTGTCCAGTCAGGGCCGACACTGCCCGGCTCGTCCCACAGCTCACTGGTGCGCAGCGCCTCCAGTTCTCCGGCCTTGACGAGCATTTGAATGACACTGGCATAGGGTGGCGTGTCCTTGCCCAATGCTGACGTCAGTTGCTGCACACCTTGATTGTCGAATTGTGTTGATGAGGCCGAGTACTGGTAACGCAACAATGCCCCATCCAGCGTCGCTATATAAATGTTCAAGTCCTGAAAATGCGTCAGACGTTGCGTGCCCTTGTCGTCGTAGATCGCTGCTGCCAGGTCGCTGATGGGCGCAAAATGCCGGGCAAACCAGGCCTGCGTTGTTGATAACCCTTTAGGCATCCAGCTTGCCGCGTAGTAAAGCCCGAGGGTCCGAAACTCGTCGATCAATACGGGAGCGCCAAAGTCACTCGCCTGGTTCAGCCCGCCCAGGCGCCTGGGCGTAACCGTTTCGGTCGCCACGTACTCATCGCGTTCTTTGTGCTTGAGGATAAATCCCCAACCCGCCGCCGCTGCGCGGTAGTCAAGCCTGGCTCGATGACGGGCGTTCAGCACCGCGTCTTCGGCGCTGGTAAAAATCGCTCCCAACGCCGGAGCGGAAACGTCTGCGCGGGTAGCCTCGTTGATTGATTCATCACCCAACACCGTTCCCCGCGGTCCCCACACATCGTTGCCGACCACCACGCGCAATCTGCCCGTATTGGCCAGTTCCTCGACCACTGCACCGGGCTCCAGTGTGCCGGCCGTCAGCTCCCGATCTATCAGCGTTTTGCCATCAGCGAGTACGGCTACCCGCTGCTGCAGGCGGTTGCGAGCCGCCACTTTCGCTACGTCGGGGCTGTAAACCAATAGCGAGTCGGCCGAGCCAGACAGGTAAAAATCGACAACATGCGCGTGGCTGTCGAACATCGAGCGAATGTCTTCGGCAGTGAACATTTGCACATGCGTCAGTTGCTCGTGCAAGTCAGTACGCGCAATGGCTCCGGCATCCGCTTGCCAGCGCGAAGCGTACAGCCCATGAAACGAGTGCCCCTCGACCAGCACAATCGGAGCGCCGTTAGCGTCGAGGGGGCAAAGCCTGTCCAGTGCAAACCGTCTGACAGCAAACACTGGCTCGGTGGCGACGAAGCGTTGGTTTCGATCCTGCAAAATCATCCCGACAAAGCCCTGTGCACGGCGGCTGCCGATGTACTCATGGGCAAAACGTGCGGCATCGTCCGCCATAAGGAACGCAGGACTCAAACGCCGCGACCTGGCATAGGGTTGCCAGTCGGGGCCAACGATCCCGACCACATCCCACAACGCGCTGTCCTTCAGCACCGTCAGCTCGCCGGCTGCGACCACCTGCCTGATGTAGTCCGCAGGCTTGAGCGTGCCTGCCTTCAGTCGGACATTGAAATCCGCGCTGTCCTTCAGCGGAGCTTCACGCTGGTGCGCCGAGGGGCGGTACTGCAACACGGCACCGTCCCGGGTCCGGGCGTACACCTTCAGATAGTCCGGGTATTCCTGCCGATAAACATCCCACAGCGAAAACTTGATGCCCGCCGCCAATTCGTCCGGTGAAAAAAACCGCTCATAAAGCCAGGGCTCACTGGCACTCTGAGCCGTATCGCCCTGCGGCACGAAGTAAACGCCGTTCAAGTCGAAATCGAGCAGGCGCTCCAGCGTGCGATCAGCTTTCATCGGAAAAGTCTTGAACAGTTCGGCTGCCGGCTCGCTGGAAAGCACCGGATAGGTCGCCATGCACTCCGAGCTGTCGGCAGAGGTCACGACAAACCCCAGATAAACGCTGCCGGTGGACGGGGTTAGCGTCGCGGCGGCCGCTTCGATGGCCTTGTCCACCTGGTTGGACACCGCACAAAAAAACGGCTGTACCGGGGACGGACTTCGCACCGCAGCCGTACCGAGCGTCCAGTTCGCCGGCACGTTTCCTCTTGCGCCGCCCCATGGCGCATTAGCCACCAGTACGCTCAGCGTGCCGGTCTGGGCGACTTTTTGAATCAGGTGTTCAACGTCGGAGAATGGACCGAAAGCCTTGAACCCTTGCTCAAAGAGTTTTTTCTCTTCTGCCGGCTGAGTGGACTCGTACTTGATCAGTGAACCCTCCGGCCCCGACAGATAATGACGTTGGCCATAGGCACCCGGGTCCTGCATATGACTCAGGATATGTCCTCTGGAAAAAAATCCGAGGCTCAACGTGATCTGCTCGCTCGTCCAGCCTGGATGAACACGCAGGACTTCAGCGTGATTGGCCGAATGGGACAGGTAATACGCCGCGCCACTGTAGCCTGGTGGAGCAAACAGCTGTCGGGGGGCTTCAGTAGACAGCAGGAAGTCGAAATCGAAATGCCCCATCCTCCCCGCCACTGGCAACGTGGGCTGAAATTTTCCGTCGCCACGCTGCACGATCACACCGCCGTAAGCCTTGTCACGGCGCGCGCCGATCTGCCGGTGAACCCAGTAGGCCGCGTCGTCCGCGCTGATGAATGTCGGCCCCAGGGCAGGAAAGGTTGCCGCCCTTCGGGGTGTTGAAGGTGTGCTGATTGAGGTGCCGTTCATGCGCTGCTCACTCGATTGAGAAGCCACGATGATCAAGATCCCGGAGCGCAGCGGGTGGTACATATGTATCGCCCTCCGGGTTTTTGCTTTTGATGCAGCCAGCACCAACGCTGCGCACGCCGGTGCACCGAAAATAAATCTGTCCCCTTTTTTCCTTTGTCGCTGATCCCGCATGCACCACAAATCCAATGTGGGAGCGGGCTTGCTCGCGAAGGCGGCGGCAAAGCCAACATCTATGTGACAGACACACCGCTTTCGCGAGCAAGCCCGCTCCCACAGGGGATTTGTGATTCTGGAGTTGTTTATGTGTGTTTATACGGACGCAAAAATACCGGACGTTTCCCACGACTTTTTCAGGTTGTTCGTCGGACGTTGGCTGTCTAGTCTGTGGCTGTCACTGCACATCAGTGATCGGGTGTGAGAGCCCGGTAGAGGTTTTAATCCATCGCCAGTACCACCATAATTGCCGCCAGCTCATTCGCCGCCTGCAATTTTCTATGGCGGCTGTGTGCGGGCGGACTTCGGTCCGGCCGGATGCCGTTCCTCTACCGGTTTCTCACCCCGCACATAGCTGCCACCACTCCGTCGCGTGAGAAACGACGAGTGATGGCTCCAATTGCTTAGAGGACGTTTCAATGAATAAGAAGATTGTTCCCGATCCACCCATCGACACCACCATTCCCGAATCCGAAACATCTCACAACGAAGACCTGCTCCGAGACCGCGAAGCCATCAAACGCGCCCTCGACTACTACCTCGATCCCCCAGAGCTCTTCACCGAAAAACCCCGTCGCCCCAGCACCATGTACATGATCGCGCCAAACAACGACAGCGAAAGCCTGTTGGTCCATGCCTGTGAATCCCTGGCCTCCGCCAGCGTCCTGGCCAGCGACTTCGCCACCGAACTGATCGGCCCGCAGCGCCACAAGGCGATGGCCATCCAGCAGATCATCATGCTCGCGGAACTGGCGGTGAATCGCGCGGTGGATAACGTCGTTCCCACTTAGAAACACCGCAAAAAACAATGTGGGAGTGAGCCTGCTTGCTTCCACAGTTTTTTTGTAGTCCACGAACTCAGCACCCGACACCAATCAAATGTGGGAGCGGGCTTGCTCGCGAATGCGGTGCGTCAGTCACATTGATGCTGGATGTGCCGCCGTCTTCGCGAGCAAGCCCGCTCCCACATTTGATCGGTGTTGTCTCCAAGGTCTGCGCCCCAATGTGGCGCACCCTCTCGCACCACCGCCCCGCCCTCGTCCCTTCATGGTGCGCCGCCACACCGCGCGACCGCTCTAAACCGACATTTCCCTGCCTTTTGCCGACCGGGCACAGCCTTTGCAAAACACCCTTCAGTAGTCCGCATCTGCCAACCAGAAAAATTCATAAGTTCATGGAGATCGCACAATGAAGCGTCGTAGCTTGATCAAGGCTTTCACACTCTCGGCAAGCATTGCCGCGATGGGCATGACCTGGACCATCCAGGCCGCCGAGACCATCAAGGTCGGGATTTTGCATTCGTTGTCCGGCACCATGGCGATCTCCGAAACGTCGCTCAAAGACATGGCGTTGATGACCATCGACGAGATCAACGCCAAGGGCGGCGTGAACGGCAAGATGCTCGAACCGGTGGTCGTGGACCCGGCGTCGAACTGGCCGCTGTTCGCCGAAAAGGGCCGGCAGTTGCTGACTCAGGACAAGGTCGCCGTGGTGTTCGGTTGCTGGACCTCGGTGTCGCGTAAATCGGTGTTGCCGGTGTTCGAAGAACTCAACGGCTTGCTGTTCTACCCGGTGCAATACGAAGGTGAAGAAATGTCGCCGAACGTGTTCTACACCGGCGCCGCGCCGAACCAGCAAGCGATCCCCGCCGTTGAATACCTGATGAGCGAAGAAGGCGGCAGTGCCAAGCGCTACTTCCTGCTCGGCACCGACTACGTCTACCCGCGCACCACCAACAAAATCCTGCGCTCGTTCCTGCATTCCAAAGGCGTGGCAGACAAGGACATCGAAGAGGTCTACACCCCGTTCGGCCACGCCGATTACCAGACCATCGTCGCCAACATCAAAAAATTCTCGGCCGGCGGCAAGACGGCCGTCATTTCGACCGTCAACGGCGACTCCAACGTGCCGTTCTATAAAGAGCTGGCCAACCAGGGCCTGAAAGCCACTGACGTTCCGGTCGTGGCGTTCTCGGTCGGCGAAGAAGAACTGCGCGGTATCGACACCAAACCGCTGGTGGGCAACCTCGCGGCATGGAACTACTTTGAATCGGTCGAGAACCCGGCGAACAAGAAGTTCGTTGCCGACTGGAAAGCCTACGCCAAGAAACACAACCTGCCGGGCGCCGACAAAGCGGTGACCAACGACCCGATGGAAGCCACCTACGTTGGCATTCACATGTGGGCGCAAGCGGCGGAAAAAGCCAAGTCCACTGACGTCGACAAAGTCCGCGAAGCCCTCGCCGGCCAGACCTTTGCCGCGCCGTCCGGCTACACCCTGACCATGGACAAGACCAACCACCACCTGCACAAACCGGTGATGATCGGCGAGATCCAGGCCGATGGTCAGTTCAACGTGGTGTGGCAGACCGAAGGCCCGATCCGCGCCCAGCCGTGGAGCCCGTTTATCGATGGCAACGACAAGAAGCCGGATTATGCGATGAAGAGCAACTAAGCCACTGGATGTCGGGCCTGACACGTCACTCGGGACCGACACATATCCCTGTGGGAGCGGGCTTGCTCGCGAAGACGGCGGCACATCCAACATTAATGTGACTGACACACCGCTTTCGCGAGCAAGCCCGTTCCCACATTTAGTCCGCGCAAGGCCATACATATGCCCAGTGCCCTTTACCGTTTTCTCTTCGCGATCACACTATTACTGCCGATGGCCGTACAGGCCAGCGACACCGAAGACTTCGTCGCCGCCAACCCCGTGCAGCAAGCCAAACTGCTGGAAGCCTGGGCCGCGCAGCCGGAGCCGGCCCGTATCGAACTGATCAACGCCCTGCAACTAGGCGAACTGACCGTCGACGGCCAAGCCAAAACCCTGCGCCTGAACAATCGCCTGCGCGGTCTGATCGACACCGCACTGGCCAGCCATCAACTGCTCGCCGCCGACCCGAAAACCCGTCTGGCCGCCGCGCAGCAACTGCAGAAAAGCGCCAAACCCGCGCAGTTGAAATTCCTCGACCAGCAACTGGCCGGCGAAAAAGACGAAAGCGTCCACGCCGCCCTCAGCCTCGCCCTGGCCAATCTGCAACTGGTCGACACCGACCCCGCCGTGCGCCTCGCCGCTGTGCGTTTGCTCGGTGAAACCGGCGACCCACTGGCCCGCACCCGCCTCGAGACCTTGATGGAACCGGGCGTCGAAGCCGACGTCGCCGTGCGCACCGCGGCCGAAACCAGCCTCGCTCAAGTCAAACGCAAACTGCTGATCGGCGAATTGCTCGGCCAGGCGTTCAGCGGCATGTCCCTCGGGTCGATCCTGCTGCTCGCCGCCCTCGGCCTGGCGATCACGTTCGGCTTGCTCGGCGTGATCAACATGGCCCACGGCGAGATGCTGATGCTCGGCGCGTACTCAACGTATGTAGTGCAGATGATGTTCCAGCGCTATGCCCCGCAAGCCATCGAGTTCTACCCGCTGATCGCGTTGCCGGTGGCATTCTTCGTCACCGCCGCCATCGGCATGGCGCTCGAACGCACGGTGATTCGTCACCTCTACGGCCGCCCATTGGAAACCTTGCTCGCCACCTGGGGCATCAGCCTGATGCTGATTCAACTGGTGCGCCTGGTGTTCGGCGCGCAGAACGTTGAAGTGGCCAACCCGGCGTGGTTGTCGGGCGGGATTCAAGTGCTGCCGAATCTGGTGCTGCCGTACAACCGCATCGTCATCATCGCCTTCGCCTTGTTTGTGGTGGTGCTGACCTGGCTGCTGCTGAACAAGACGCGCCTGGGTTTGAACGTGCGCGCCGTCACCCAGAATCGCAACATGGCCGCGTGCTGCGGCGTGCCCACCGGGCGCGTGGACATGCTCGCCTTCGGCCTCGGCTCGGGCATCGCCGGCCTCGGCGGCGTGGCGCTGAGCCAGATCGGCAACGTCGGCCCGGACCTCGGCCAGAGCTACATCATCGACTCGTTCCTGGTGGTGGTGCTCGGCGGTGTCGGCCAGTTGGCCGGTAGCGTCCTGGCCGCGTTCGGCCTCGGCATCGCCAACAAGATTCTCGAACCGCAGATCGGCGCCGTGCTCGGCAAGATCCTGATCCTCGCGCTGATCATTCTGTTCATCCAGAAGCGTCCGCAAGGCCTCTTCGCACTGAAAGGACGGGTGATCGACTGATGAACCAGCCCCTGCTCGTTACCGCTACACAAAAAGCCGGCCCCAAAGTCACCATCGCGGTCGGCGCGGTGATTCTTGTTTTGCTGCTGGCGATGCCGCTGATGTCGCTGTTATCGCCGATCAGTGTGTTTCACGTTTCGGCCTACACCCTGACGCTGGTGGGCAAGATTCTTTGCTACGCCATCGTCGCCCTCGCGCTGGACCTGGTCTGGGGATACGCCGGTTTACTGTCCCTCGGCCACGGCCTGTTCTTCGCCCTCGGCGGTTATGCGATGGGCATGTATTTGATGCGCCAGGCCTCGGGCGATGGCTTGCCGGCGTTCATGACATTTCTGTCGTGGACCGAATTGCCGTGGTACTGGACCGGCACCAGCAGCTTCCTCTGGGCCATGTGTCTGGTGGTGTTGGCGCCGGGATTGTTGGCGCTGGTGTTCGGCTTCTTTGCCTTCCGATCGCGGATCAAGGGCGTGTATTTCTCGATCATGACCCAGGCCCTGACCTTCGCCGGGATGCTGTTGTTCTTCCGCAACGAGACCGGGTTTGGCGGCAACAACGGCTTCACCAATTTCCGCACCATTCTCGGTTTCGGCATCACCGAACCCGGCACCCGCGCCGTGCTGTTTTTCGCCACGGTGGTGTTGCTGGTGGCGAGCCTGTTCATCGGCTGGCGCCTGGCGCAGAGCAAGTTCGGTCGGGTGCTGACCGCGCTGCGCGATGCGGAAAACCGCCTGATGTTCTGCGGCTACGATCCGCGCGGTTTCAAGCTGTTTGTCTGGGTGTTGAGTGCGGTGTTGTGCGGTCTGGCCGGGGCGTTGTACGTGCCGCAGGTCGGGATCATCAACCCGAGTGAAATGTCGCCGACCAACTCGATTGAAGCGGCGGTCTGGGTGGCCCTCGGTGGTCGCGGAACCTTGATCGGTCCGCTGTTGGGTGCCGGTGTGGTCAACGGCATGAAGAGCTGGTTCACCGTGGCGTTTCCGGAGTACTGGCTGTTTTTCCTCGGTGCCCTGTTCATCGTCGTGACCTTGTATCTGCCGAAGGGCGTGATCGGTCTGCTGAAGAAAAGGGGCGAACAATGAGAATCACACCCACGGCGGAATTCATGCTCGAACCAGCCTTTTTTCCCGTAGAGCCAAACAAGGACGCCGGCACCAGCCGCGACGCCATCAGTCACGGCCAACGCGTCGGCCCCGGCCTCGATACCCGCCACGGCACAATCCTGACCCTGGAAGACATCAGCGTCAGCTTCGACGGTTTCAAGGCGCTGAACAATCTGAACCTGTACATCGGCGTCGGTGAATTGCGCTGCATCATCGGTCCCAATGGCGCGGGCAAGACCACGTTGATGGACGTGATCACTGGCAAGACCCGGCCGAGTCATGGCAAGGCCTGGTTCGGTGAAACGCTGGACCTGACGCAGATGAGCGAAGTGCAGATCGCCCAGGCCGGCATCGGTCGCAAGTTCCAGAAGCCGACGGTGTTCGAAGCGTTGAGCGTGTTCGAGAACCTGGAACTGGCGCAGAAAACCGATAAATCGGTGTGGGCCAGCCTGCGGGCGCGCCTGAGTGGCGAGCAGAAAGATCGCATCACCGACGTGCTGGAAACCATTCGCCTGACCACGTCGGTCAATCGTCCGGCCGGGCTGTTGTCTCACGGTCAGAAGCAGTTTCTGGAGATCGGCATGCTGCTGATGCAAGACCCGCAACTGCTGCTGCTCGACGAGCCGGTGGCGGGCATGACTGACGCTGAAACCGAATTTACCGCTGAGCTGTTCAAGAGCCTGGCCGGCAAGCATTCGTTGATGGTGGTGGAGCACGACATGGGGTTTGTGGGCTCGATTGCCGACCACGTCACCGTGTTGCACCAGGGCAGCGTGCTGGCGGAAGGGTCGCTGGAGCAGGTGCAGGAGAACGAACGCGTCATCGAGGTTTATCTCGGTCGCTAGAGCTGCGAACACATACCAATGTGGGAGCGGGCTTGCTCGCGAATGCGTCGGCACATTCAACATATAAGTTGCCTGACACACCGCCTTCGCGAGCAAGCCCGCTCCCACAGGGGATTGGGGAGAATTTGAGAATGCTGCAAGTCGACAAGTTGCACCAGTATTACGGCGGTAGCCACATCCTGCGCGGCCTGACGTTTGACGTGAAGGTCGGCGAAGTCACCTGCCTGCTCGGGCGCAATGGCGTCGGCAAAACCACCCTGCTCAAGTGCCTGATGGGTTTGCTGCCGTCAAAAGAAGGCGCGGTGAACTGGGAAGGCAAACCGATCACCACGTTCAAGCCGCACCAACGCGTGCATGCCGGGATCGCTTACGTGCCGCAAGGCCGCGAGATTTTCGGTCGGCTGACCGTCGAAGAAAACCTGCTGATGGGCCTGTCACGCTTCCCCGGCAGCGAAGCCAAGGAAGTCCCGGCGTTCATCTACGAGCTGTTCCCGGTGCTGTTGCAAATGAAGCAACGGCGCGGCGGTGACCTGTCGGGCGGGCAACAGCAGCAATTGGCGATCGGCCGGGCGCTGGCCAGTCGTCCTCGCTTGTTGATCCTCGACGAACCCACCGAAGGCATCCAGCCGTCGGTGATCAAGGAGATCGGCGCGGTGATCAAGAAGCTCGCGGCCCGGGGCGACATGGCGATTTTGCTGGTGGAGCAGTTCTACGATTTTGCCGCCGAACTGGCCGATCAGTATCTGGTGATGTCTCGGGGCGAGATCGTGCAACAGGGTCGCGGTGAAAATATGGAAGCCGAAGGTGTGCGCGGGCTGGTAACGATCTAAGGCAACGATCTAATCTGTAGCGTCCTAACGATAATTAAAAAATATGAATGTACCTCTTCCTACTGTCCTGTTTACCCCCAGCTGGCACGCCGAGCTGGAGCTGGGCTACGCCCGTTTCGGCGACAGCACGCGCCCGGTCCAGCGCCGCCACAAAGGCCCGCTGCGGGTGCAAAAGCACCTGTATGCCGAAGGCCCCGAGGTCTGCCAGCACATCATCGTCCACCCGCCGGGCGGGATTGCCGGTGGTGATCGGCTGGATATTTCGGCCAGTGTCGGCGCGAATGCCTGGGCGCAAATCACCAGCCCCGGCGCGGCCAAGTGGTATCGCGCGGCGGGCCCGGCCTATCAGCATCTGGACTTGAAAGTGGCGGCGGGCGGAACGCTGGAATGGTTGCCGCAAGAGACAATTATCTTCAGCGATGCCCAGGCGCAATTGAGCACCTCGATTGAGCTGGAAGGTGACGCGCGGTTGTTCTACTGGGACGTTGTGGCGCTGGGTCGCCCGGCCAGTGGCGAGCGTTTTGATCTCGGGCATTTTCAGGCGCAGCTGGACATTCGCCGCGACGGCCAGTTGCTCTGGCACGAACGCCAGCGCATTGTCGGGAATGACGGGTTGCTGGATTCGCCGATCGGGCTGGACGGGCAACCGGTGTTTGCGACGTTGCTGGTCACCGGGGAGATCGACAGTGAACTGCTGGAAACCTGTCGGTCGCTGCCCAATGCCGTGCGCGGGGATTTGACCCAGTTGCCGGGGCTGTTGGTGGCGCGGTGCCTGGCCAGTGAAGCGCTGTTGGCGCGCGGTTGGTTGATTGAATTGTGGCGATTGCTCAGGCCTGCCTTGCTTGGCCGGGAAGCAGTCCCCCCAAGAATATGGAGCACCTGAAACACTGTCCAAATGTGGGAGCGGGCTTGCTCGTGAATGCGGTGGGTCATTCAAATTGATGTTGGCTGACCCACCGCATTCGCGAGCAAGCCCGCTCCCACAAGGGGTTTTGTGTTTACAGATCCGAATACTTTTTATCTGCCCAGATGGATTCCAACGATGGACCTGACACCACGCGAAAAAGACAAGCTGCTGATCTTCACCGCCGGCCTCGTGGCCGAGCGGCGTTTGGCGCGCGGCGTGAAACTCAATTACCCGGAAGCCATGGCCTACATCTCCGCCGCCCTGCTCGAAGGCGCGCGTGACGGCCAGACCGTGGCCGACTTGATGCACTTCGGCACCACGCTGCTGACCCGCGAACAAGTCATGGAAGGCATCCCGGAAATGATTCCGGAGATCCAGGTCGAGGCGACGTTCCCCGACGGCACCAAACTGGTCACCGTCCACCAACCCATCGCCTGAGGAGCCGCCATGACTTACCACATTCGTGACGCGGTGCATGCCGACCTGCCGGCTATCCGCGACATCTACAACGACGCGGTGCTCAACACCACGGCGATCTGGAATGAACAGGCCGTCGATCTCGGCAATCGCCAGGCCTGGTTCAGCGCCCGGCAAGCTCAGGCTTATCCGATTCTGGTGATCGTCGACGGCGACAACAGCGTGCTGGGCTACGCTTCATTTGGTGACTGGCGGCCGTTCGATGGTTTCCGCCACACCGTCGAGCATTCGGTGTACGTGCGCAGCGACCAGCGCGGCAACGGCCTCGGCCCGCAATTGATGACGGTGCTGATCGAACGCGCCAAGGATTGCGACAAGCACGTGATGGTCGCGGCCATCGAAAGCGGCAACGCCGCTTCCATTCGTCTGCATGAACGCGCCGGTTTCATCACCACCGGGCAAATGCCCCAGGTGGGCACCAAGTTCGGCCGCTGGCTGGACCTGACCTTCATGCAACTGACCCTCAATCCTGGCGCGGAGCCGCCTGTCGCCAGCAAGGAGTAATGCCCGATGAACGCCGCCCAACTGCGACGCGTCAATGTTGAAAGCTTTGCGCACTACCGCCAGGGTTTGATTGATCTGCTGCTCGACGCCGTCGGTTATGGCGCCAGTGTCGGCTTCATGGCCGAACTGGACGCGACCCAGGCCCGCGCCTATTTCGATGAGGTTCAGGAGAACCTGAACAAGGGCAACGTGCTGCTGTGGGTAGTGGTTCGCGATGAACAAGTGGAAGCCAGTGTGCAACTGACCCTGTGCCAGAAAGCCAATGGCCTGAACCGCGCCGAAGTGCAAAAACTGCTGGTGCGTGAACACGCCCGTCGTCGAGGCTTGGGCCAACAATTGATGAGCGCTCTGGAACAGGCCGCGCTCCAGCACAAGCGCGGCATGCTTTACCTCGACACCGAAGCCGGCTCCCCTGCCGAGGATTTCTACAAGGCGCTGGGTTACACCCGGGCGGGCGAGATCCCCGACTACGCCTGCGACCCGAGCGGGCGCTACAAACCGACCGCGCTCTACTACAAGATTCTGCAAGGAGCCCATTGATGATTCCCGGTGAATACCAGATCCAGCCCGGCGACATCGAACTCAACGCTGGCCGCCAGACGGTCAGCCTGAAAGTGGCCAACAGCGGCGACCGGCCGATCCAGGTCGGCTCGCACTACCACTTTTTCGAAACCAACGACGCCCTGACCTTCGACCGCGCCGCCAGCCGCGGCATGCGCCTGAACATCCCGGCGGGCACCGCAGTGCGATTCGAGCCGGGGCAGAGCCGCGAGGTCGAGCTGGTCGATTTGGCCGGGCATCGCCGGGTGTTCGGGTTTGCCGGGCGGATCATGGGTGACCTGTAAGTAATGCGGTGTCTGCACCGGCCCCTTCGCGGGCAAGCCCGCTCCCACACTAGACCGAGTTTCTTCATTTGGAATGCGGACGAATGTGGGAGCGGGCTTGCTCGCGAATCTGTGAGCGAAGCGAACAGTCTCAAAAACAATTGAATTTCAAGGCGAACGAATGAAGATCTCCCGTCAAGCCTACGCCGACATGTTCGGCCCCACCGTCGGCGACAAGGTTCGCCTCGCCGACACCGAACTGTGGATCGAAGTCGAAAAAGACTTCACCACCTACGGCGAAGAAGTGAAATTCGGCGGCGGCAAAGTCATCCGCGATGGCCAGGGCCAGAGCCAACTATTGGCCGCGGAAGTCGTCGACACGGTGATCACCAACGCGCTGATCATCGACCACTGGGGCATCGTCAAAGCCGACGTCGGCCTCAAGGATGGTCGCGTGGCGGGCATCGGCAAGGCCGGCAACCCGGACGTGCAGCCGAACGTGACCATCGCCATCGGCGCCAGCACCGAAGTCATTGCCGGTGAAGGGATGATCCTCACCGCCGGCGGCATCGATACGCACATCCACTTCATTTGCCCACAGCAAATCGAAGAAGCGCTGATGAGCGGCGTCACCACCATGATCGGCGGCGGCACCGGCCCGGCGACGGGCACCAACGCGACGACCTGCACCTCCGGGCCGTGGCACCTGGCGCGCATGCTTCAGGCCGCCGACGCGTTCCCGATGAACATCGGCCTCACCGGCAAGGGCAACGCCAGCCTGCCGGAACCGCTGATCGAGCAGGTCAAGGCCGGCGCCATCGGCCTCAAATTGCATGAAGACTGGGGCACCACGCCGGCGAGTATCGACAACTGCCTGAGCGTCGCCGACCAGTACGACGTGCAGGTGGCGATCCACACCGACACGCTCAACGAGTCCGGTTTCGTCGAAACCACCCTCGCCGCGTTCAAGGGCCGCACCATCCACACCTACCACACCGAAGGCGCGGGCGGCGGTCATGCCCCGGACATCATCAAGGCCTGCGGCTTTGCCAATGTGCTGCCGAGCTCGACCAACCCGACCCGGCCATTCACTCGCAACACCATCGACGAACACCTCGACATGCTGATGGTCTGCCACCACCTGGACCCGAGCATTGCCGAAGACGTGGCCTTCGCCGAAAGCCGCATCCGCCGCGAGACGATTGCCGCCGAAGACATCCTCCACGACCTCGGCGCGTTCTCGATGATCAGCTCCGACAGCCAGGCCATGGGCCGTGTCGGCGAAGTCATCACGCGCACCTGGCAAACCGCCGACAAGATGAAAAAACAACGCGGCCCGCTTCCCGGTGATGGCGAGGGCAACGACAATTTCCGCGCCAAACGCTACATCGCCAAGTACACGATCAACCCGGCGATCACCCATGGCATCAGCCATGAAGTGGGTTCGATTGAAGTGGGTAAATGGGCTGATCTGGTGCTGTGGCGGCCGGCATTTTTCGGGGTCAAACCGACGCTGATCCTCAAGGGCGGCGCCATTGCGGCGAGCCTGATGGGCGATGCCAATGCCTCGATTCCGACACCGCAACCGGTGCATTATCGACCGATGTTCGCCAGCTACGGCGGCTCGCTGCATGCCACCAGCCTGACCTTTATCAGTCAGGCGGCACAGGAGGCGGGCCTGCCTGAGGCGTTGGGCTTGAAGAAAAAAATCGCCGTGGTCAAAGGGTGCCGCGAGGTGCAGAAAACCGACTTGATCCACAACGATTACCTGCCGCACATCGACGTCGACCCGCAGACCTATCAGGTCAAGGCCGACGGGGTACTGCTGTGGTGTGAACCGGCGGATGTGCTGCCAATGGCTCAGCGATATTTCCTGTTTTGATCGATTGATCGGACTGGAATTCCCGAGGGCCTCGGCGTACCAGGTTCCCCGGGGAAAGCTGCAGCAATCAGGTGTCCGTCTGCACGACAAAGGGGAGTTCTAGCCTTTGCAGTTTTGCCCGGTCGATCGCCTGCTGGGTGAAGGTTTTGACCAACGTCTTCTTTTCTTCATCGATCGCATTCAACTCAGTGGCGTATTCCGCATCGGTCATGGTACGTCCCGGTGCAAAGTCGCTTTCCGGTTTATTCAGTTCAGCACCAAGTACTCTGAGTTCTTCCTTCAACCGAGCCTTTTGCTCAAGGGAAAGCGTTGTGTCGTTCGCACGATTGTCCAATGCCATATAAAAGTCTGTCGTGGCATCGATTCGGCGCCTGAACACTTTGAAAGCACGTCGATTGACACCCTCGACGTAGGATGACCAGAACGGCTGTTCGACGAGTAATTCACCGAGCAACTCCCCTTCCTCAAGGTCCAGCACACGCAGGCAAGCATCGTCAATCATCTCCGAGGTGACACCCGCGATCCCTCTGAACTGCATGTTTCGAGACTGCCAGGGCAGGTCCAGCCGTTCGGCAAGATCGGTCATGAACGCCAGGTGAACTTCCACCTCATCAATCGTGCCCGTCACCTCCCCCGCGGCATTAACGCGCCTGAACGCCTCGCCCGTCGCCTCGCGCTCGGAGATGGTTTTGCGGGCAATCCTGCTCAGTTCATCCAGACGTGACTTGCCTCGCGCCAGCGACACCAGCTCACCCTCCACCAGCGAGGGATTGGCCAGTTCATAGGCCTCATGAATCAGCACCTCCAGCCCCATCGAATTGAACAGCTGCGCACCGGCATCGACACACTCCGTGGGCGCCGAGGTCATGGTGAAGAGTTTTTGCCGAAGCTCGGTATTTTTGGACATTGCCTCGATCATGCGCCAGACCTTGGCGGTCATGTCGACCCGAAACCCGGTGTCGTTCCTGAAATGCCCCGATTCGGTAAGTTTGCGAATCTCGTTGAAAAAACCGACCGATCCATGCTCATCCTCGACGCTGTTCCAGACTTCCTGTTTCGCCACCCATTCCGGCCGTGTCATGCCCGCCTCCCAGTCGAGACTATCGCGCACACCGCGGGGTGGATACGGACGATCCGGGTCCATGCCGACCGATTCGATGTAGTCCCTGAGCGTCTGCAGATTGTCCTCGGCCAACCACTGCGGATCGCGGCTCAATACCGTGCGCGCCAGCAGTTCCGCCTGAACGGAACCAGGGGGCACCGCAGGAATGTGCGTGATTTCGTTGCGCTGCATATCCAGGAAAAAATGTCGAAACCGCGGTTGTGCGAACAACCCTTGCGGCCAGGTATGAATCCCGGTGTCAGTCAGGATCAGCGTATGCAGCATTCTCATGCTGCCAATGTCCGGCACTTGCCCCAACGGATTGCCAAACAGGTCCAGGGCCTCAAGTCGTGTCAGGTTGCGCAGGTCTGCGACGCCTTGCGCATCCAGGACAATACGGTTGCCTCGCATGTTGAGCTCCGTCAGCGCGCGCATGCGGCCGATGGCACGAGGAACACCGGTGAGCGTATTGCCGTTGATGTTAAGCGAACGCAATCGGGGAAAATGATCAAGGAAGGAGCTGTGTGCGTCGGTCAATTCGGTCAGGTTCAGATTGAGGCGGGTGACGTGATCGAAATTACCTTCCAGCGTGGGCATGGTGCCCAGATGACGCCCAAGCGAAAAGTTTTCCAGGTCGAGCATCACGCCGCGCAGATCGCCGAATGAGTCCATATCGCGTAACCCGGTGTGCTGCCAGCACTCCCTGACCGCTTTGTACAAGGCGTTTCTGGATTGCCATTCGGCGACGCCGGCAGGCGTGAAGCTGTAAGCCTCGGTCGGCGATTTCAGCCAGCGTTGAAAATTGGCGTTGAGCCGATCGAATTCGGCTTCGAGTGCGCTCGCCCTCTGCTCCAGACTGACGTCACTGCCACCCGCCTCCAGATAGGCCAAGGCTTCGGCCTCTGTCCATCCGGGGCGCACGACACGGACCCGTTCTTGCGGCGTTATGGGCTCGTTGACGCGTCGCAACCCCTGAGCAACCCCGCGCATGCCGCCCCGCAGGCGCATCGAGGCGGGGTCATACGCCGGTTTGCGCACAGGGTTATCCGCGAGCAGCGCGCTGAACGTGTCCCGTGGCAATGGCGCTTTTTGAACGGCGAGCTTGAGCGTGGCGCCTTGACTGACGTCATACCCCAGCGCGTTTCGTTCGGCATCAGGCAGAGCATGCAACACCGAAGCGTAAAGATCATCGGCCCCGTGCAAATGAAGATCATCGGCATCGCGTGCCTGGTACTGGCCGTCCTCGCTGACCAGGACTCTGCGGTGGACGGCATCCGCCGGGCCGACGCTGTCGCGCAACGCTCCGTCGAATGAAAGTTCACGGATTTCGATCCGAACGTTTTCGGGCCAGCCGGGAAGCGCCTGCATCGAGTGCAACGCCAGCCGCTCGGTGTCCACACCGTAGGGCGTATCGAGGAAGAGCCCTTCATAAGCACGCGCGGTTCGTATCGCCCGCAAAGTGATTCTCACCCGTTCCTTGAGTTGCAAGGGGATGCGTGAAGGCTCGGTGATGTTGAGTAGGTCTTGCGGTTCGATGTCGGCCAGCAGTTCCCGGGCAACCGCCGTGGGGAGCCCGCTGAATGCATCCTGAAGCACCCGCACTTGCGGGTTGTCGGTCTGCTGTAAATGACGATTCAGCGCGTCGAACAAAGGTCCGCGGCGATTGCCTGCTCGCCCGGCCAGCTGATTTTTCAAGGCGTCGATGCGGATCTGCTCGTCCGTTGAAATGCCCTGCCCGAGCATCGCATGGATGTCGGTCTCGCTCGCAAACTTCACGGCAAGTTCCGGCAGTTTCCCTGTACTGACCTCGGCACGGCTTATCTTCAGCGTGTCGGCCGGCAGTGAATCGATGTTGCCAAACTTGATCGAGCGCCCGCCGTGCCCGGGGCCGTCAAACAGCTCGATGCTTTTTTGCGCGGGCCATCTCGGCAGTTCAACCAGCAAGCGGGGCACCTGTTCGACGAACGCGTCCGGAACCTCATTGAGCCATATCTGCCCGGGCAGTTTTTGCACCTCGGCCCAGGCCTGAAAGCGTTCGATCGTGTCGGTCAGCAACGCGGGCGGCGGATCGCCGACGACATGCAACCGGCGCAATTGGTCCTCTTCCTGTCCACTGACGAGACGAATCTGTTCCAGAGTGTTGTCAGAGAAGCCCTCGACCGTCGGGCCCAAACGCCGCATGAGGGTGGTGGTGTCCCACTCGATGGGACGGTCGAGTTCGGTTTTCCATGCACCGCAAGCGTTGTGCTCCAGTGTCGGCTGATAAGCCTGTGGCCGGGTCGGATGTCGCAAGCGTGCCTGGCCGGTGCGTGGATCGTTGATGACGTCGAAATGTTTATTGTCATGCTTCAGGATGTCTTTTTCGCTGTGCCGGTACAGGCCCTGCTCGCCTGGCTTCGCCTCGGCGGGCAACACCATGTCATGGGCATAAGGCGAAAGGTCCGGTTTCCAGAGGCGCGTCTTGCCGTCAGGCAGCTCAACCTTTTTCAATCGGTCGATAAACGCCGATGGTTTGACAGACGCCGCCGCACCGGACGGCAAGACATGCCCGGCAAACATAATGGCCAATTGCGCGAAATTGATCATGACACCGGTGAGATGGACCGCCGCTTCCTCCTTGTCCCCCTTGCTCCAGTCTTCGATGCCTTCCAGGGTTTCGAAGGCCATTTGCCCGGCCATAATGGCCAGCATCGCTTCGCCCAGGCCGGGAACCAGCATGGCGCCAAAGTTGAACACGTTCCAGCCGATGTTCAGATAACTGGTCAGACGATTCCAGCGGGTGGTAGCGTCTTCATCGCCGGTCGGCACGGCGATTTGTCGCGCGTCTGCAATCGCTTTCTCCCTGCGCCACAGACTGGTCTGCGTCCAGAGATCGCCTGAAAGGGTATGGGTGACAGGCTCTGCGTTGGCATTCTCAACCGCGGTCTCCCGCCACCACGGCCCCATGTCCAGCGGCTCGCGCTGTTTCCAGGTGAATGTCGAGAGGCGCTCACGAACCCGGGCAAAGAACTTGCCCTTGTCTTTTTGCGCGACGAAGCGGCTGAAAAACTGCTGATAACCCGGCGAGCGCAACTGGCTCGTCAGTTCCTTCATGAAATCAGTGAAGGAATCGTATTCCTTGAAGGGGTGGTCGGGATCATCGGGAACATACGCAATCAACGTACCGTCGAGACGACTTTGTTGATAAGCATCGGCCCGCTGCAACATGGCCTCAACAAGACCACTGGGGCCATTGGCGAAGAACGCCTGGAGCAGCTTGAACTGTTCAAACTCCTGCCCCGGAAGCAGTGCCAGACTTCGCGACCATTCGAGCATCGTTCGTTGATGCTCTGGAATCAGGGCGTCGTAGGCTCTTTTGATTTTAGAGGGGTCCGCCACGGCACTGAACAATACAATACCGGACAGCCTGAACCCCATGATCGAAAGCTGGTGGCATTGCAGGGGGAGATGCCCCATCAAAATGCCTTGTTCGTTGTCACGAATCTGTCGAAGTTTCCCGTAGCCATAGGACGTGATGTCCTTTTTCAGGTACGCAATCAGCGCCGATTCGTGGAATGCGGCTTTTTCACTGGCCGTACATTGCCGCACGACGGTCGCTCTGGCCGTGACGTCTTCGGGCATCAGCAATGCCTTGATGTGACGCTGATATTGCGCACCGATATCGAGCGTCCGGCACAGGGCCGCAAATCTTTCGACCATCAGCGTATGCCGTTGAAGTTCGTTTTCGCCGTCCCTGGTGAAAATGCCCGAGCCATCGCGAAACGTACCCACCTGCGCTTCGTGGGCCTCGAAATTGTGCAGGGCCGCTTCCAGCAATGACGATTGTCTGAGCCGACTGGCATGGGTATCGATGCCAATAGCCAGATTGGCAGGGATGTACAGCCGGATCAGCGTCGCGTTGACGTCCAGCTCCAGGTTCAACTGCTCTTTCAATGCCTGGACCAGCAAGGGCTCGGCAAAGGCAAGAATGTCCTGTTGCACGTTCTTCAGCGTATCGTCCAATGGCCCCTGAAGGCGCCAGTGTTCGTCGATCAACTCCTTGAGGTACTGCCGATCAATGGCCCTTGAATTGAAATACCATTCAGGAAACTCCGGTTTCGAATGGGCAAAGGCAACAAGGCGCGAGGCGGGGGCGTCTTTGACCGGCGGGGGCAGTTTACCCAGCAGATAATCACGATAAACATTGCGCTCTACGTCTCTTGCATGCCCGGCAATGACGGGTCGATCCGGAGTGTCCGAACGTTCGCTCATTTCGCAAATCCTTATGCGATGAATTGAACCACCAGATTATTGGCTGGCGACGAAAACAAAAGATCAAAAAACAGTGCTGAAATCAGGCATACCTGAAAGTCGCATTCGATTTAAGGATCTAAAAAACAGGTAATTACCGCCCGAGCCCCACACAAAAGTGCGCCACCGCGTAATGGTAGTTTTTAGCAGGCAGCAAAGGGGCTAAGATGCGCCAGACTTCCCATCAGGAAACCGGACATGCGCCTACCCGAATTCATCAGGCAACACGTGGACCGTATCGTCGATGAATGGGAGCAGTTCGCCAAAACCATCACGCCAGCGGCCGAAAACATGGATCGCGTGGCCTTGCGAGATCACGCCAAGGCGATCCTGTTAGCGGCAGCACGAGACATGACCACTGCGCAAACCGCCAGCGAACAGCTCGCCAAGGCCAAAGGAGAAGGCCCGGAGAAGACCCCGAGCCTGGACGAGGCCGGCGCCAGCCATGGCGAACTGCGGCATACCGTGGGATTTGATCTGGTGCAGATGACCTCGGAGTTCCGGCATCTGCGCGCCTGTGTGATCCGTTTGTGGGTCGCCACCCTGGAATCCCCGGACCTGGCTTACTTCCAGGACATGATCCGCTTCAACGAGGCTATCGACGAAGCCCTCGCCGAGTCCACGGCTGCCTATGCCGATCAGGTCAATCGTTCACGGGACATCTTCCTGGCGATTCTCGGGCATGACCTGCGCGCGCCGTTGCAAGCGGTGAGCATGTCCACCGAATTGCTGATGCGAAAAGTAGTGCTGGAAGGTGACGCACTGGCCTGTGCGAACAACATCAAGCGTGGCGCACGGCACATGGCGGTGATGGTCAGCGATTTGCTGGAGCTGGTGCGCAGTCGCTTGGGCAAGAGCCTGCCCATCGAACCGGCGCCCATGGATCTGGCGGATGCTGTGCACACCGCGATTGCCGAAGCCTGCGCCGGTAACCCGGAGTGCGATCCGACGGTAAGCGTCGTGGGGAACACCCAAGGTAACTGGGATGCCGGGCGAATCGGTCAACTGTTGCAGAACCTGATCGGCAACGCTTTGCAGCACGGCTTGAACAAACGTGATGTGACCGTCACTGTGAGCGGGGAACTTCAGGCAGTGCGCCTGTCGGTGCACAATTTTGGTGTGCCGATTCCCGAGGAGGCCATCGGCACCCTCTTCGACCCGCTGGTGCGCAGTGCCGACGAGGAACTCGGCCAGCCAACGACCAGCCTTGGCCTGGGGTTGTTTATCGTCAAGGAAGTGGTGAGTGCCCATGGCGGGACGATAGAGGTCAGCTCCAGCGAGGCGGGTGGGACGCTGTTTACTGTGGTGTTACCTCGGAAGGTGTAGTGCAAGAGACCGCGTTATCGTTCTTCGCGAGCAAGCCCGCTCCCACATTCGACCGAGTTCTTCCAGTTGAAATGCAGTCGAATGTGGGAGCGGGCTTGCTCACGAAGAGGCCTTGCCAAGCAATACAAAACCCCGGAAAACCTACTCGACCACCAACCGCCCCAACCGCTGCTTCAACATCCGGTTCTCGGCCCGCAACTGCTGAACCTCTTCCAGCAAGTCCAGCGCCAAGGCAACACCTTCCCATTCCAGCTCCAGGTCGCGCCGCAACTTGGCGGCGCGCTTGGCCAGTGCCAGCTCGTAATCGTTGAAACGCCAATCCTTGGGCTGCTTGCCCTGAGGTTCGAGGATGCCGTGTTCGACGATTTCGATCACGTAGACGTCCGACAGGTCGGTCGCCTCACAGAATTCTGCCAGGTCCAGGTGAACGATCAGGGGGTTGCTCATGATGGGCTACTCCGTCTCTTGGATCAGAAGTTTTCTCTTGGGTTGAACTCGGCTTTTTTCGCCAGTTCCTGCCACAACGCCTTGACCTCATCGTTCGAGGTTTTCGGCATGACCGCTTTCAATTGCACGAACAGGAAGCCACGTTCGCCCGCCTTGTTCAGCAGGCCGTGGCCCTTGGCGCGCATGCGCTGGCCGTTCTGGCTGCCGGCCGGGACCTTGAGGTTGATCTTGCCGGTCAGGGTCGGCACCGCCACTTCGGCACCCAGCGCCAGTTCCCACGGTGCCAGTGGCAACGTGATGATCAGGTTCTCGCCTTCGACGTCGAATTTAGGGTGCGGCGCAAAGCGGATGATCAGGAACAGGTCGCCATTGGCGCCGCCACCAATCCCCGGAGCCCCCTGGCCCTTGAGGCGGATGCGCTCGCCGTCGGTCACACCGGCCGGGATCTTTACGTTCAGGCTCTTGGTGGTGTTGCTGACATGCTGGCCGGCCGCGTTGTACTGCGGCACCTGGAAGGTGACCTTCTTCGATTCGTTCGAGAGGGTTTCTTCCAGAAAAATTGCGAGTTCCATTTCCACGTCTTGCCCTCGACGTCCCGCACTGCGACGCGACTCTCCACCGCCAAAACCAGGCCCACGGTTACCGAAGATCGAACTGAAGAAGTCCGAAAAATCGCCCGTGTCCTGACCACCACCAAAACCACCGGCACCCCGACCCTGCCAACCCGGCGGGCCCTGGAACGGTTGGCCGTGCTGGCCGTATTTGCGCAAGTCGTCGTATTCAGCGCGCTTGTCGGCGCTTTTCAGCGCTTCATAGGCTTCCGAGGCGTCCTTGAACTTGGCCTCGGCGTCCTTTTCCTTGCTGACATCGGGGTGGTATTTGCGCGCCAGCTTGCGATAGGCGGCCTTGATCGCCTTATCGTCAGCGGTCGGTTCCACTCCGAGAATCTTGTAATAGTCTTTGAAGTCCATCTAAGGATCACCATCCGTTATCAATTCGCGCTGCCACGCACAGCATGCTCTTGTTTGCAGCATTTGGATTGACCGATCTCAATTTTGTGACCGGGCAGCGCGTCAGAAGTTTATCGGCAGCGGGCGGCGGTTCTTGCGACCGCCGGTTGGCTACCAGGCCCATGCCAGCAAGTTTGGGGCAAAGCTGAGTGTTTCAAGCACTAATGGCGGCGAATTAGCGGATAGTCGGCCTTCGAATATTCGCCTTCCTGACATACACTGCGCGGCCGTTTTTTAACCGGAACCTGTAAAGACATGAAAAACGCATCTCCAGCCCGTGCCTGTGGTATCGACTTCGGCACGTCCAACTCCACCGTCGGCTGGCTGCGCCCCGGCATGGAAACGCTGATCGCGCTGGAGGACGACAAGATCACCCTGCCCTCGGTGGTCTTCTTCAACATGGAAGAACGCCGCCCGGTGTACGGCCGTCTGGCGCTGCACGAGTACCTGGAAGGCTACGAAGGCCGCTTGATGCGCTCGCTCAAGAGCCTGCTGGGCTCCAAGCTGATCAAGCACGACACCAGCGTTCTGGGCACGGCGATGCCGTTCAAGGACCTGCTCGGGCTGTTTATCGGCCAGCTGAAGAAGCGCGCCGAAACCGCCGCTGGTCGGGAGTTCGAGGAAGTGGTGCTGGGTCGCCCGGTGTTTTTCGTCGATGACGATGAAATGGCCGACCAGGAAGCCGAAAACACCCTGGTCGACGTGGCCCGCGCCATTGGCTTCAAGGATGTGTCTTTCCAGTACGAACCGATTGCAGCGGCATTCGACTATGAGTCGACCATCGAAAAAGAAGAGCTGGTGCTCATCGTCGATATCGGCGGTGGTACCTCCGACTTCTCGCTGGTGCGCCTGTCGCCTGAGCGCCGCAACCACGACAACCGCCACGACGACATCCTCGCCACCGGCGGCGTGCACATCGGCGGGACCGATTTCGACAAGCAGTTGAGCCTGCAAGGCCTGATGCCGCTGTTCGGCTACGGCAGCCGCATGAAGAGCGGCGCCTACATGCCGACCAGCCACCACATGAACCTGGCGACCTGGCACACCATCAACTCGGTGTACTCGCAAAAGTCGACCCTGGCCCTGGGCAGCATGCGCTACGACATCGAAGACACCGGCGGCATCGATCGCCTGTTCAAGCTGATCGACCAGCGCGCCGGCCACTGGCTGGCCATGGAAGTGGAAGAAACCAAGATCCAGCTGACCCACGCCGACACCCGCCATGTGCCGCTGGACCGGATCGAGCCGGGGCTGAGTGTGGAACTGAGCCGCGCCCTGTTCGAATCCGCCATCGAAGCGTTGCTGGAGCGCGTGCGCAACAGCGTGACGCAGATGCTCAACGACGCGAACGTGCGGGTCGATCAGGTGGATACGGTGTTCTTCACCGGCGGCTCGAGCGGGATCCCGGCACTGCGCAACAGTGTTTCGGCGATGTTGCCGAAGGCGCGGCATGTGGAGGGGAACATCTTCGGCAGCATTGGTAGCGGGTTGGCGATTGAAGCGTCGAAGCGTTACGGCACGATGGACTGATCCAAAAATTGCGGCGCGCCCTTCGCGAGCAAGCCCGCTCCCACATTCGACCGTATTCCATCTGGAGGAACTCGGTTAAATGTGGGAGCGGGCTTGCTCGCGAAGGCGTCAGTTCAGGCAATACACATCTACCGGATGCCGGATCAAACCATCCCCACCTGCCGCAACTCGCTCTTCAGATACGCGTAATAAATCGGCCCCGCCACCACCCCCGGCAGGCCGAACGCAGCTTCGAACACCAGCATCGCCAGCAGCAACTCCCACGATTTGGCACTGATCTGCCCGCCGACAATCCGCGCGTTGAGGAAGTACTCGAGCTTGTGGATAAAGATCAGGTAACCCAGCGCCGCCACTGCGACCCAGATCGACAGTGACAAACCGACAATGGTGATTAGCGTGTTCGACATCAGGTTGCCGATCACCGGCAGCAAGCCAAGCAGGAAGGTCAGCACGATCAGGGTTTTGGTCAACGGCAGCTTGATGCCGAACATCGGCAGGATCACCGCCAGGAAGATCCCGGTGAAGAAGGTGTTGAGCAGGGAAATCTTGATCTGCGCGAACACGATGTTCCGAAATGCCTGGACCAGCAAATGCAGACGATCAAACAACGCAGCGGCCAGCGGCTTGCGTTTGGTCAGGTCCGGCACGCGCTGCAAGGCAATGATCGCCCCCAGCACCATACCAATCAGCAGCGTCACGAACATGTGCGCCGCATCCTTGCCGACCAGTTGCAAATCGCTCAAGTGCTTGCTGATCCACTCGCCGATGGCCACGCGGAATTCACCGGCACTGGCGGGCAGATAGGCGTCGATGAACGGCGGCAACTGCCCCCGCGCCTTGTCGACCACGTGCATGAATTTATCGAGGGAGGCGCCGGGGTTTTCCGCTTCGTGCAGCAGGAAACTGAAGGCGCCGGCAAAGATCAGCGCCAGCACACTCACCACCAGGGTCCCGAGCAGCGCCACCGCCAGCCAGCGCGCACGCCGGCCTTCGATCAGCCGCTGCAATTGCGGCGTGAGCATATTCACCAGCTCGAACACCAGCAGGCCGGCCAACAGGCTAGGCAACAAGCGCAGCGGGATCACCAGCAGCAAACCACCAAAAATGATGATCCAACTGATCAGCAGCAAAACGTGGCGTTGAGAAAACGTTGGCATACAGCCTCAAAACGAACGGCGTAAAAAGGATTGGCAGTCTGCCAGCGTTCCGGTGGCAGCACTAGGAATTGTATAGGTCGACTTTGGTCGGGGCTCGGGCGGATTTTTGTAGTGACCCGACTGGCCTCTTCGTTGGAACGCCGCCCGGAGACAGGCTCGCTCCCACAATGGATCTATGTTCACAGGACCAATGTGGGAGCGGGCTTGCCCGCGAAGAGGCCCTCTCAGCCCCCACACCTTGTGGATCAGAACTTATTTTTTCTTCAGGCAATCACTCATGAACGCCTTGCGCTCATCGCCCTTGAGCGCCTTGGTCGCGGCATCGGCGTTGCAGGCTTTCATCTTCTCTTGCTGAGGGGTCATGGCTTTCACGTCAGTGGCGGCCGGCTCGGCTTTGAGGCAGTTACTCATGAACGCCTTGCGCTCATCACCTTTCAACGATTTGGTGGTGGCGTCGGCATTGCAGGTTTTCATCTTCTCCTGCTGCGGCGTCATGGCCTTCATTTCAGCGGCGGCGGGTGCGGCGGGCGCTGCTTTGAGGCAGGTACTCATAAAGGTATTGCGCTCATCGCCCTTGAGACTTTTGGCCGTCGCTTCGGCATTGCAGGTGGTCATCTTGTCCTGCTGGGCAGTGGCCGCGAAGCCCTGGGAGCAGAGCAGCAAACCGATCATCAACAACGGGGCACGCAACATCTTCATGGAGTTTTCTCCTTGTTGCCGCACCGAGGGGCACGGCCTCATGCTGGAGTGTAGACAACCCCTGTTACACCTTCCTGTTCTCCAGGTGACTGCGTCGATACTGCTCCGGTGTACACCCGGCCTGGCGCTGAAACATCGCGATAAAAGCCGAGCCGGTGCTGTAACCCATGTCGAAGGCGATGTCCTGAACACTGCGCTGACTGTCCAGCGCCTCGATCGCCGCGAGGAAGCGCAAGCGCTGGCGCCATTCACCGAAACTCATGCCCAGTTCGCGAACAAACTGCCGGGCCAGGGTGCGTTCACTGGCATGGATCTGCGCAGCCCAGTCGGCCAAGGGGCGGTTATCGCCCGGCTCGGCTTGCAAGGCTTCCAGTATCCCGAGCAACCCCGGACTGCTGGCGTAGGGCAGATAGCATTCATGCACCGGCGCCAGTTGCAGTTGATCCACCAACACCTGGCCTAGACGAACGTCCGCCTCGCGCTCGGGAATTTTTACGTCCCGCACCGCGAAGTCCTTGAGGATCGCCTTGAGAATGTCGCTGATCGCCAGCGTGCAGGCCTGTTGCGGCAACTCGCGGCACAGCAACGGCGCGAGGCACACCGCGCGATAGTTGATCGGTTGGTTGCTATAGAAGCTGTGCTCGGTTTCGGGCGGCACCCACACGGCGTATTGCGGCGGCGACATGAAGCGGCTTTTGCCGATTTCCATGTGCAACACGCCATTGGCCGAATACTCGAGGGTGCCCCAAGGGTGGCGGTGAGCCGAGGCGTATTCGTGGGTGTTGAAGTCGGCGTAACGGAAATAAATAGAGGCCGGCAGTTCGGCAAAATCCAGCAGGTCGATGTGTTTGCTGCTCATGCTGTCCGTAATCCGCGGCAGGTTGTCTGGATCGAAGTATAGGCTTGTATCCAGACAAGCGGATAATCGCCCCTCATTAACGTTCTGGTTTTTTCCGATGCAATACGCTTATCCCCTGCTGGCCATTTTCATTTGGGCTGGCAACACCGTGATCACCAAAATGTCGGCCGGGGCGATCTTCCCCGCCGAGATCGGTTTCTACCGCTGGCTGCTGGCCGGGATGCTGTTCACGCCGTTCATGCTCAAACCGGTAATCGCGCATTGGCCGCAGATTCGGCCGAACCTGGGCAAGATTTTCGTTCTCGGTGTGCTGGGCATGGCGGTCTATCAGAGCCTGGCTTACTTCGCCGCGGCGCTGACGTCGGCCACCAACATGGGGATCATCCTGTCGCTGATGCCGCTGATGTCGCTGGCCATGGCGATCATCAGCCTCGGCCAACGCCTGACTGTCGGCGCATTGGCCGGTGCCGTGCTGTCGTTTGCCGGTGTGTTGGTGGTGGTTTCTTCCGGCAGCCTCGGCGCGCTGCTGGAACATGGCGTGAACCTGGGTGACGCGATGATGTTGATCGCCACGCTGGCCTACGCGATTTACAGCACCTTGCTGAAAAAATGGCAGCTGCGTTTGCCGCCCTTGGTGTTGTTGTATATGCAGGTGTGGGTGGCGGTGGTGGTGCTGTTTCCACTGTTTGTCATTTCACCGAAAGTCGGGCTGACGCTGCAGAATATTCCGCTGGTGCTTTACGCGTGCCTGCTGGCGTCGATGTTGGCACCGCTGGCGTGGATGCAGGCGGTGGTGCGGTTGGGACCGAGCCGGACCACATTGTTTTTCAATTTGCTGCCAGTGATTACGGCGCTGATTGCGGCGGTGGTGCTGCATGAGCAGTTGGCGATGTACCACCTGGTGGGCGGGCTGTTGACGCTGGGTGGGGTGGTGCTTTCTGAGCGCTGGACCACGGTGATTGGCCGCACATAATCCCCTGTGGCGAGGGGGCAAGCCCCCTCGCCACAGGTCTAAACGCCTGCCGCTTTCAACCGGGCGGCATGCTCGACGAACAACCGAATCGGCTCGGCCCCCTTCCCCACCAGCCCCAGCGACTGATTGACGATGTCGAAGTGGTCCAGCGGATACTCATCGCCAATCACCGTCCCCAGGTGCGAGCTGTACCGCCCGACCATCCCGTCGCAATGCCCGACCTCCCTCACAAAGGTTTTGGCAAACAACCGGCAACTGCGATTAGTCCCGTCCAACAGGTTGCGCCCGCGATCGGTAATGCCGGGCTGCAACGTCCCGGACCACGAGTAATAACGCACGCCATTGACCTCCTCCGGCCCGTACCCGCCCCAGGTTTCAGGCAGGCCCTGTGGATAACGCTGATTGAACAGCGCCACGCCTTCAGTGGTGAGCGAGTGATGGGAAGCATGGACATCCACCGGCAGCTTCGGCCCGCGATAACCGGTGTCGAGCAGGCTCATCAACGCGGCAATCATCCGCAATAGAAAGGTCAGCAAGCGGCCCATGGCGCTGTCATGCGGATAGTGTTTGTGCAGGTAATCGGCCAGTTCCGAACCGTGATTCGGCCCGGCCACCGAGGTCACCGATGCCACAAGGTCCGGGCGTTTAGCGGCCGCGTATCGGGCCGTCAGCGAACCCTGGCTGTGACCGAACAGGTTGACCTTCTCGGCCCCGGTCTCGCGCAGGATTTCCTCGATCCGCACCAGCAGTTGCTCACCGCGCACTTCACTGGAATGGAGCGGCGAAACCTGCACCGCAAACACGGTTGCCCCACCCTGGCGCAACGCCGAGACGATGCCGTACCAGTAGGGGTAGAGCACCAGTCGGATAAACCCGAGCATTCCGGGGACCAATACCAACGGGTAACGCGTGGCGGAACCTTGCGACATGGGCGAACGTCCTTGTGGTCGGTGAGATGAAGCAAGGCGCGATGCAAGACGTCAGCCAAGCATCGTCACCGAAGATGACCAGTCTATGACAACTGCCCTACTTCAACCCAACCACACCCGCCACGATCAGCCCGACCGACACCAGTTTGATCGCCGTCAGGCTTTCGCCCAGCAACGCAAACCCAAGGAATACCGTGCCCAGTGAACCGATGGCGGTCCAGATCGGATACGCGATGCTCACCGGCAACTCGCGCATGGCCAGGGTCAGGAAGTAAATCCCGCCCACGGCGGTCACCACAGTGATCAGCGATGGCCAGAGCCGGGTGAAACCTTCGGCGTACTTCATGCCCATGGCGAAGGTGACTTCGAACCCGGCGGCGATCAGCAGAAACAGCCAGGCCATCTAGAACGCCCTGGCCAGCGCCAACAGGCGCTGCTCGGCCTCGGCGGCGGAGATCCGGAAGGTGCGTTCTTCGGACTCTTCGCCCTCGGCGGCGACCACCGTGATGTCGGTGATGCCGATGAATCCCAATGCCGTGCGCAGCAAGGGATCAGCGTGGTTCATGGCTTCCAGCTCACCGCCCGGACCGAAACCGAAGCCGCCGCGACTGGTGACAATCAAGGCTTTTTTGCCTCGTACCAGCGGCTCGTATTGAGCCACACTGTTGTCCAAAGTGTGATTGAACGTCAGGCCGAGCCGCACAATCTGATCGATCCACGCCTTGAGGCCGCTGGGCACGCTGAAGTTGTGCATCGGCGTGGAAATCACCAGCAGATCATGGTCGAGCAACTCGCTCACCAGTTCATCGCTGAACGCCAGATCAGCCTGCATCGACAGCGGTCGCGCATCCGGTTCCGGGTAAAACGCGGCGGCTATAAAGGCTTCGTTGACCGGTGGAATCAGCGCCCGGCCGACTTCACGACGGGTCAACTGAGCGTGCGGATGGCGCGCCTGCCAGGCTGAAACAAACACTTCAGCCAAACGGCGGGAGTGAGAGCGGTCGCCACGGGGGCTGGCGTGAATGGCAAGAATTCTACTCATCTGAATCTCCTCGGGATTACACTCGAACGGCGTGTGGTTTGCAGCTTGAAGCTCACCGCCCACCGCTTCAAATGAGCAGAAATCAGTCAGGATGAATTCATTTCATCCGTGGAGCCTTGAATGTTTGCCTCGTTACCGCTGACCGCCCTGCGCGCCTTTGAGTCCGCGTCCCGCTTGTTGAGCTTCAAGGCTGCCGCCGAAGAACTCTCGGTGACGCCGACGGCGGTGTCCCATCAGATTCGATCCCTGGAAACCTGGCTCGGCGTGCCGCTGTTCGAGCGCTTGCCCCGGCAAGTGCGCCTGACCGACGGCGGCGAACGGTTGTTCCGCAGCCTGCACGGTGCTTTTCTGGACGTGGCGCAAAGCGTTGACACCTTGCGTCCGCAACGCAACGGCGCGAGCCTGACGGTTTCCACCACGGCAGCCTTCGCGGCGTTGTGGCTGGTGCCGCGCCTCGGGCGCTTTTATGCGCGCCATCCCGGCATCAGCCTGCGCCTGGACACCCATTGTGAAGTGATCGATCTGCATCAGGACGCCAGCGTCGATCTGGTGTTGCGCTACAGCCTCGATACCTATCCCAACCTCTATGGTTTGTGCCTGTTCGATGAGTCCTTCGGCGTCTACGGCTCGCCCGAGCAAGTGGCGCTGGCCGCCACTCGCACGCCGACGCTGATCAGCGTGCACTGGCACAACTCCAAGCTGTACGCCCACGGCTGGGAGACGTGGTGCGCGCAGTCAGGCGAGTCATGGTTGGCAGGCAAACCGGCGGTCCGTGAATACGACGAAGAGCATTACGCCCTGCAAGCAGCGATTGCCGGGCAAGGCCTGGTGCTGGCGAGCAATATTCTGGTGTCGGAAAGCGTGGCCAGCGGGTTGCTGGTGGCGTATCGCGGCGAGATTCAGGTCGATGGCGCCGGCTATAGCGCACTGTGTGTGCCGGGGCGCGAGCGGCATCCGCCGGTCCGGGCATTTTTTGCGTGGTTACGCGAGGAGGCGTTGTTGTCCGGGCATGCGTTGGCGTGATGCCGTCGATTACAAATTACATCAAACTTTTCGCCGCGCGCATGACTCACAACTTTCGTAGCGATCACTTCTCTAGAAGGTGACGCAAACCGGATTAGCCTCCAGGAGAACGAAATGAGTGACATGCATTTGTCTGATGTAACCACCCTTCGCGAACGGGCTCGCAAGAATGTCGAGAATGGCGCGGTCACTGAAAGCTACAGCGCCGACCGTGATGAAGTCCTGCGCCTGCTCAACGCCTCGTTGGCCACCGAACTGGTCTGCGTGTTGCGCTACAAGCGTCACTACTTCATGGCCAATGGCTTGAAGGCCCATGTAGCCGCCGATGAATTTCTCGAACACGCGACCCAGGAAGCCGAACACGCCGACCGCCTGGCCGAGCGCATTGTGCAGCTGGGCGGTGAACCGGAGTTCAACCCGGATCTGCTGTCGAAAAATTCCCATGCCCAGTACGTGGCGGGGAACAACCTCAAGGAGATGGTCTACGAAGACCTGGTGGCCGAGCGCATCGCCATCGACAGCTATCGCGAGATCATCCAGTACATCGGCGAGAAAGACCCGACTACGCGGCGGATCTTTGAGGACATCCTGGCTCAGGAAGAAGAGCATGCGGATGACATGGCGGACATTCTGAAAGATTTGTAGCGCCTGTTACACCGCCTTCGCGAGCAAGCCCGCTCCCACATTCGACCGTATTCCATCTGGAGGAACTCGGTGAAATGTGGGAGCGGCGGTGCGACGATTCGACTTGCTCGCGAAGGCGTCTTCATTGACGCCGCATTTACTTGGTGGGCTTGACCGTCACAGGCGCCTTGCCCGCCTTCATCTGCTCCAGCAACGGCGCACACTGGTTCGGCTCCCCCCCACTCGGTGCCACCAGCGCCAGCAACCCGGCCGCCGGCGCGGCAATCACGCCCAACGCCACCATCCCCGCCCCGCGCAGCATCAGCGGCACGGCTTTCACCCCCGCGTCCGGCTTGATGAACTTGCCCCGCACGTATAGAGGCGAGCGCAGCGAAATCAGGCGCCAGCCCTTCGACTCCGGCGTAATGGTCAGGTCCAGTTGTTCGGTCGCCATGTTCGCGGTGCCATCGATGTAGATGATCGCGTTCTCGGTATCGAAGACGAACAGGCGCGTGTTGGCGAGCCCGGTCTTGATATCGAAGTCGGCCGCCGCGCAATTGATCTTCACTTCCTTGTCGCCAAAGATTTTGCCGACCACGTAGTTACCGACGTTGAGCCCGGCCAGCTCCATCAGCTCGCGGCTGATCGCGCCGTCATTGATCAGCAATTTCAGATTGCCGTTGGCACTGCCCAACAGCTTGGCCACCGAGTTGCCGCGCCCGGAGATGTCGGCGTCGCCGTTGAGCTCGCCGAAACTGGTTTTCATCGGTTCGAAGGTCGGGAACAGTTGCTTGAGTTTGAACTTGCGCGCTGTGAGTTTGGCCTGTCCTTCCAGCGGTTCAGTCCGGCCATTCAAGCGAATCTGCGCTTCCAGATTGCCGCCCGCCACGCCAAAGCGCAGGGGTTCGAGGCTGAGTTGGCCGTCGGTCAGCACCAAATGCGTATAGAGGTCGGTGAACGGCAGTTTTTCGCTGTGGACGATGCGCTTGCCGGTGAATTCAACGTCAGCGTCCATTTCACGCCAGCGCTCGGTCTTGAACTCTTCGACCGGCAACACTTTGTCCGCCGGCTGCTGGCTGTCAGCGCCGCGGGCCTTTTGCTTGGCATTGGAATCGGCACCGATCAGCGGTGCGAGGTCGGCAAACAACAGTTGGTTGGAGAGCAACGATCCACTGAGCTTCGGCCTTGGCTGACTGGCGACGTACGCCAGGCTGCCATGAATGTCACTCTCGCCGATCTTGCCGTTGAATTCTTCATAGCGGAACACCGCGCCACCGGGCTCATGCAGCTTGGCAATCAAATGCCCGTCGGTGGCGTACGGCGGCGTATCCGGCAGTGTGACGCCGGTCAACGGATACAGATTGCCGAGGCTGGTGCCGGCCAGTTTCAGTCGCAGGTCCAGCGCGCCGAGGTTCAGCGGATCGGTCAGGGTGCCGGCCAGTTCGACGCTGGTATCGGCAATCTTTAGCTGCGCCTGCAGCGGGAACGGTTTGGCCGCATCCTGCAGGGCCAACAAGCCGCCGATCTTTCCAGAGCCTTCGAGTTTCTGCGCGTGGTATTGGCCTTTGACCTTGAGGGCGAAGGCGTAGTCCTGAGGCGCAGCACCCTTCTCAAGGGCGCTTTTCGCGGCTTTGTCACCGACGATGTCGCTGAACGGAATCGGCTTGCCCAGCGGATCGATGAGCACATCGAGCTGCGTCTTCAGGTGCTGGTCGTCAAGGGTGACGTGGCCCTTGTCGAAGCCGATGGCGCCGATATCGACCACCCAGTTCGACGGTTCGGCGTTGGGGTCTTTCGGGTCGAATTTGAAGGTCCAGTTGGCGCGGCCATCGGCCAAACGCTGGAGCTGCGCGTTCGGTTCGGTCAAGTCGATGCGCGGGATCACTACCCGCTGCGCCAGCAGGGCCAGCGGCGAAATACGCAGCTCGACGCGCTTGAGGGTGACCATCTGCGGTTGTTTCGACCAGTCCGGGTTGCCGAGGCTCAGGTCTTCGGCCACCACATGCGGCCACGGCACCCAGGCCCGCCAGCCACCCTCGTCAGGCTCGCGCTGCCAGATCACCGCGAGGTTGCCATTGATAGCAAACGCTCGGTGCAGCTCTTCGGAGACCTTGGTGTTGATCGTAGGTTTGATCCGGTTCCAATCGAAGAACACGATGATCAGCACGAGTATCGCCAGCAGAATCACCAGACTGGCAAAGACCCAGGCAAAAATTTTGGGGGTGCGCGTCATTGCACAGGACTCCTGAATACGACTGAGCGCCCTGACTGCGACGCACGTATGAAACGTTAGGCCAGAACCGGCCTGCCATGACAGCTAGGACTGGGAAAAGCCGCGCAGGTTTAACCGAAAAGCCTATTAACGTTCAAATAATCCCCCGCGATCACTCTGCGCGCTCCAAACGGTGTTACCGCCACCCGCACTGTTGTGCGGCGCTAGTGAGTCGAAACTACCCACTCCAGTGCAAAAACACTCGCCGGAAAGGCCCGTTCTAGAGCGCTCCAGCAGAACAATCAATTCTGTTGATTATTACCATTGCGTTTATGAACTTTCATATCGACTTATCGAGAGTAGCATTGCCCTCGTACCCACTTTATCGCCCTCCCAAGGAGCAACCCATCATGAAACGCCAATTACTGCTTAGTCTGACCCTCTCGATGCTAGCCAGCACCGCTTTCGCTCTGCCAGCCGCTGATCAGGCCACTCCGCAAGTCAAAGACAGTCACTCGGTGTTCAGCCAAACCGTCGCCGCCGATGGTTCCGAGCGCACTCCACAAGGCCAGACCCTTGCCGAAGGCGGTAACGATCGCCTGAAAGAAAAAGGCCTGATCACTCAAGATGGCTCGGATCGCACCCCACAAGGTCAAACCCTGGCTGCCGACGGTTCCGAGCGTACTCCACAAGGCCAAACCCTGGCTGCCGACGGTTCCGATCGCACTCCACAAGGCCAAACCCTCGCTGCCGACGGTTCCGACCGTACCCCACAAGGCCAAACCCTGGCTGAAGGTGGTGGTGACCGTGTGATCGAACGCAACAGCGCTTTGAGCTAAGCCTCATGGCCGCCCTGAAAAAAAGCCCAATCCCCGGATTGGGCTTTTGACTTATAGAGAAGCCGCAATTCCCCGCCTGCCCCCCGATAGTCGTTCGACGCCAGCGAAGCCGATTTGCTAGAGTGCGCCGCTGTCCTGTCCAGAAAACACCCTTGCGATGCTGCCCCGCGCCGAACAGAAACAACAAACCCGCAACGCCCTGATGGACGCTGCCCGTCACCTGATGGAGTGTGGCCGAGGATTCGGCAGCCTCAGTCTGCGCGAAGTGGCGAAAACCGCCGGCATCGTGCCCACCGGTTTCTACCGGCATTTCGCCGATATGGACGAACTGGGCCTGGTACTGGTGAGCGAAGTCGGCCAGACCTTCCGCGAAACCATTCGCCTGGTGCGCCATAACGAATTCGTCATGGGCGGCATCATTGATGCCTCGGTGCGGATCTTTCTCGACGTGGTCAGCGCCAATCGTTCGCAATTTCTGTTTCTTGCCCGCGAGCAATATGGCGGATCGCTGCCCGTGCGGTTGGCGATCGGGCGGTTGCGTGAGGACATCAGTTCGGATTTGGCGGCAGACTTGTCGTTGATGCCAAAGCTGCAGCATCTGGACATTGCCGGGTTGAGCGTGATGGCGGACCTGATTGTAAAAAGTGTGTTCGCGACACTGCCGGACATCATTGATCCGCCCGCCGAAGCGCTACCGGAGCATCTGACGCCGCAAGCGAAAATCACGCAGCAACTGCGCTTCATCTTCATCGGCCTCAAACACTGGCAAGGTTTGGGTAGCACCGAATAACCCCTGTGGGAGCGGGCTTGCTCGCGAAAGCGGAGTGTCAGTCAGTAGATTTATTGGATGTGTCGGCGCTTTCGCGAGCAAGCCCGCTCCCACAGGGGAATTGCTTCGCTGCAAATTGGTGCACCACAGCCTTCCCCGCACCAATTTCAGCCAACTTTCTGCAACATCCAGAAACACCCACTAAGCTCCGACAGGCATTTCCTACGTATCGCCCAATTGGCAAGCCCCTTGCTCTAGCCTGAGCATTGCCCATTGCTGGAAGCCTTCCGATGCTGGTGATTCATCGCAGAATCGACCCTCAACCCGTCTGGGCCGCAGAATTGCACCTGACCTTCGAAGCCCGGAGTAAAAGCCGTTTGCGCTGTTTCAGTGCCGAAGGTGAAGACGTCGGGTTGTTTTTGGAGCGCGGTCAGCCGCCCCTGTATGACGGCGAGTGCCTGCAAGCCGAAGACGGGCGCATCGTGCGTGTCTGCGCCCGCCCCGAACAATTGCTCCACGTCACCTGCGCCAATGCCTTCGAATTGACCCGCGCCGCCTATCACCTCGGCAACCGCCATGTTGCCCTGCAAATCGGTGACGGCTGGCTGCGCCTGCTCGACGATTACGTGCTCAAAGCCATGCTCGAACAGCTGGAGGCCAAGGTCGAAAACATCGAAGCGCCGTTCCAGCCGGAGCACGGCGCCTATGGCGGCGGCCATCACCATTCGCGGCATGGCGACGAAGATTTCAATTACCCACCGAAACTGCACCAGTTCGGCGTCCGCTTATGAACCCGGCCTGGGCGCTGCTGCGCCTGGCCAGTCCGCAGTTGCCAATTGGCGGCTACAGCTATTCCCAAGGTCTGGAAATGGCGGTGGATAACGGCCGGGTGAGCGATGCAGATGGCGCGCGACGCTGGATCAGCGATCAATTGTTGCTGAACCTGGCGCGGTTCGAAGCGCCGCTGCTGCTCGCCCATTGCGTGGCCGCCGCGGAGGAAAACTGGGCCGAATTGCAGCAACGCTGCGAAGAACATCGGGCCAGTCGGGAAACCCGCGAATTGCATCAAGAGAGCCGGCAGATGGGCTACTCCTTGCAACAACTGCTCACCGGTTTACCGGAACTCGACGCCCCCGCCCGCGCCTTCCTCGAACAACGCCCCGAACCGCATCTGGCCCTCGGCTGGGCGCTGGCCGCCCGGGCCTGGGGAATCAGTCCACAGGATGCGCTGGCCGCATGGCTCTGGAGCTGGCTGGAAAACCAGTTGGCGGTGCTGATGAAAACCCTGCCGCTGGGCCAGCAAGCCGCGCAACGCCTGACCAGCGAACTGCTGCCGCTGCTGCAACAAGCCCAGCAGGACGCCACCCGAATCCACCCCGAACACTACGGCAGCGCCGCGTTTGGTCTGTCCCTGGCCTGCATGGCCCATGAGCGCCAGTACAGCCGTCTGTTCCGTTCCTAGGGCCTTTTAACTTGGAGAACCACATGAACACACAACCCCTGCGCGTCGGCATCGGCGGCCCGGTCGGTTCCGGTAAAACCGCGTTGACCCTGGCCTTATGCCTGGCCCTGCGCGAGCGCTACAACCTGGCCGTCGTCACCAACGACATCTACACCCGCGAAGACGCCGACTTTCTGGTACGCAACGAAGCCCTGGCGCCTGAACGGATCATCGGCGTGGAAACCGGCGGCTGCCCGCACACGGCGATCCGCGAAGACGCCTCGATCAACCTCGAAGCCGTGGATCAACTGAACCGCCGCTTTCCGGGTCTGGACCTGATTCTGGTGGAGTCCGGTGGCGACAATCTCTCGGCAACCTTCAGCCCTGAACTGTCCGACCTGACCATCTACGTGATTGACGTTTCGGCCGGCGACAAACTGCCGCGCAAGGGCGGGCCCGGCATCTGCAAATCCGATCTGCTGGTGATCAACAAAGTCGACCTCGCGCCATTGGTAGGCGCATCGCTGGAGATGATGGACAGCGACACCAAGCGTATGCGCAACGGCAAACCGTTTGTCTTCAGCAACCAGAAAACCGGTCTGGGCCTTGAAGAGATCATCGCCTTCATCGAACGCCAGGGCCTGCTGACCGCGGCCTGACCACGACTTATCAACAAGGAAGCTTATCCATGACACTGAAACGTATTCTGGGCGCCGTGGCCCTGCTGCTGACCCCAGCCATCGCCTTCGCCCATCCCGGTCACGGCGACAACGGCTTGATCGCCGGCATCAGCCACCCGATTGGAGGCCTCGATCACTTGCTGGCGATGGTTGCCGTCGGCTTGTGGGCAGCGCAGCAAAAAGGGGCGGCGCGCTGGGCGCTGCCGTGTACGTTTGTCGGCACCATGCTGATTGGCGGATTGCTGGGGTTTGAAGGGCTGAACCTGCCGGCGCTGGAAGGCGGGATTGCGGCGTCGGTGTTGGCGCTGGGCCTCGCGGTGGCGTTGGTGGTGCGTCCGCCGTTAAGCGTAGCGATGGCGGCGACGGCGTTGTTTGCGCTGTTGCATGGTGTGGCGCATGGGCTGGAGTTGCCCGACATGTCGAGCCCTTGGGCCTATGCGGCCGGTTTTGTGGCGGCGACAGCGGCGTTGCATGGGTTGGGTTATGCGGTTGTTCGTGGGTTGCCGCAAGCGGCTGCTCCGCTGGTTCGAGTGGCGGGCGCGGCGTCGGCGGCGACTGGTGTGTGGTTGTTGGCGGGCTGATTTCTTTATCGCCTGTGATGGCCTCTTCGCGAGCAGGCTCGCTCCCACATTTGTTCTGTATGCACAGCTCCAGTGTGGGAGCGAGCCTGCTCGCGAAGGCGGCCTGACAGACACCGCATCTCTCAGGCCTGCTAACATGTCGCGCAATCAACCCTGCCGTGACGACGCCAGCCAATGCCGCCTGTTTCCCGCTCCGCCTCCCAGCCTGAATTGACCGCCCTGTTCGCCTCGGTGCAACAGCACTTCCAGGACGTGATCGTGCCGCTCTGGCAAGGCCCCGGCTGGAATGCCGACCTGGCGTTGCCGTATGAAGCACTGGATTCGGAGCATCAGCCGCTGCCGCCTCAACGCTACCGGGCCATGGCCTGCGCACGGCAGCTGTATCTTTTCTCAAGCCTGATCGGCCAGGTGCCGGGCGCCCAAGAGCGTGCCGCCGCGTTGTTCCGTTCTCTGCAGCAGCATTTCCACGATGCCGAACACGGCGGCTGGTTCTACAGCATCGACCCGCAAGGCGTTCCACTCGACCCGCGCAAAGACCTTTACACCCACGCGTTCATCCTGTTCGCCTGTGCCCATTACTGGGACAAGGTTCGCGAACCGCTGGTGGAATCGGTGCTCAATGCTGCGCTGGAAGTGATCGCTCAGCGTTTCGCGACAGGCGACGGTCTGTACGAAGCCAGCCTCGACCGTGACTGGTCCTCGCTGAATTCCGGGCCACTGCAAAATCCTCTGATGCACCTGGCCGAAGCCTTCCTCGCCACCCTGTCGGTGCGTGAAGACGCCGCTGTGCAGCGTGCGCTCGTCGACTTATGCACAGGCATGCAGAAGCGCTTCATCGACCCGCAACTGAGCGTGTTGATGGAGAAGCCGCTGGGGGCTGTGGATAACTGGTTTGAACCGGGGCATCAGTTCGAGTGGTATTTCCTGTTGGAGTCTTCACCGTTGCTGCGAGGCTCGGCATTACATGCTTCGCTTGATCGTGCATTTGCGCTGACCGAGCAGATGGGTGTCGATCCGCAGACGGGTGCCGTGGTGGCGATGCTCGTTCTGGAGGGATCTGCAAAGGATGCCACCCAGCGCATCTGGGCCCAGGCTGAATACCTGCGCGCCCTGACCTTGCGGCCCGACAGCGAGGCCTCTGTGCAGCGTCAATTGCAGGCGCTGCAACAGCGTTTTCTGCATGCGGGCGGCTGGTATGAGTGTCGCGATGAGAAAGGCGAAGTGAGCCGCAAGGACATGCCGTCGACGACGCCTTATCACTTGGCGACCTGCTATCGCGGGCTGCTCGACTATCTGCGCTGACTGATAGATAGCTATCGCGGGCAAGCCACGCTCCCACAGAGATCACACTGTACCTGTGGGAGCGTGGCTTGCCCGCGATGGCCGTTACGCGGTCTTAAGCCTTGGCATTACGCTCGATCGAAAAACCAGCCCAGGTCTGGCTCACCGGCATCAATTCAAGGCTATTGATGTTGATGTGTGCCGGCGCATTCATCACCCAGAAAATAGTCTCGGCGATATCCTGCGGCTGGATCGGCTCGGCACCCGCATACGTCGCGTTGTAACGTTCCTGGTCACCGGCAAAACGCACCAGCGAGAACTCGCTTTCACACAGGCCCGGCTCGATGTTGCTGACGCGCACGCCAGTGCCTTGCAAGTCGCAACGCAGATTCAACGAGAACTGCTTAACGAACGCCTTGCTCGCGCCGTACACATGGCTGCCCGGATACGGATAGTTGCCGGCGATAGAGCCAAGGTTGACGATGCCGGCGCCGCGACCATGGGCAATCAGGCGCGGCAGCAGCAGACGGGTGCTGTACATCAGGCCTTTGATGTTGGTGTCGACCATGGTGTCCCAATCGTCGAGATCGCACTTGGGTGCCGGGTCCACACCGAGCGCCAGGCCGGCGTTGTTGATCAGCCCGCGCAACTTGGCGAAGGACGGCGGCAGGTTGGCAATCGCTTCCTCCATGGCTTTGCGATCACGCACGTCGAGCACCAGGCCATGCACCTCGGTCTGCTTCGACAACTCGGCGCACAGGGCATTCAGGCGCTCTTCACGACGGCCTGTCAGCACCAGTTTCCAGCCAGCCTCGGCAAAACGGCGGGCACAGGCTTCACCAAAACCGGAGGTCGCGCCGGTAATAAACAGGGTGTTGGACATCGTGTTCTCCTTGCTTCGGCTGACGGACAGCCCTTGGAATAGAAAATCAGCTGGCAGCATGCCCGGCCTTGCTCACAGCGGCAACCACGGCAAAAGCTGAACAAAAAACAACCAACCCGGTGAACGCCTTACGCACCGTGGCCTGCAGCCATGTACGCGCATGTTATCCACAGGCCGGTCCACAGTTTCCGGGGGCAAGTGGAAAAGCTGGAAGCCGCTGTGCACAAGGCTTTGCGGGGAGTTTTGAAAGTTTTTCGCTTGACCCTCGAATGCTCGCGGTGTAGCGCAGGGCATTTTGCACGATTTGCCCTACGGAGCAGCGATGGCGCCAAGCCAGTAACTACGGCCCTCAGCCGAGTCTTTCCAGAGTTTGATCACAGACTTATCCACAGGCTTGCCCTGCCCGTTTCGCCTCGCTTTTGCCTCCAATAAAAAGGTTGACAACGACGCTTCCTCCCCACGCAAAAACGCCTGATCAAAAAATAACCACATCGCTACAAGCCACGGATTTAAAGGCGCCCAGCCAGCTACTCCCACGTTATTCACAGCCAGTTCCACAGCAAACGGGGACAAGTCAAAACCGTGACAAAACAACTATTTGCAGCGGCTTTATGTCGCGCTTTCAGAGCTTGTGAATATTGTTTTCCACAATTTCAAAAAAGCACTCAGCACGCCCTATGGGAGCGAACCTGCTGATGATGGCGGAGTGTCAGTCCGAACGCTTTTCACTGACCCACCGCCATCGTCGGAACGCCGCCCGGAGCAAGCTCGCTGCCACAGGGAATGGTTGTGAATTCAAGTCTTCACCTGGCAAACGGGTTAATAGGTTTTATACAGAAAAATTAATCTTGGCTTGGCGCTCGCCGACATCAAAAATGTCGACGAGCGCGTGAACATGCAATTACATTTTATTGAATAGGTTTTTAATTTCCTGTTTAAAACTGGATACTTTTTTCTCTGGGTTTTTCTTGCACAACGCTACAACTTGAGGAAGAACCGTTGCATCAACGGTTGTCTTTTTGAAAGAGCCACCGTTTGAATTTATTGTATCGTCGGTTGTAACCCAAAGCAGGACAGGGGACTGCGCACTCGGAGTTACATCGAGGAATTCCTGACACGTCATATTATCCGCGTTAGTGGATGCAGCATATACGACGCTGACGGAGGAAAGAATCAAGCTAGCCAACGCCATTTTGTAAAAGACTTTATGAGCCATCGTCGACATCTCCAGGGACTTGGATAATACTTCTTATATAAAGAAGTAAAATTGCTTGTTGATTAACGCTAAAAATAAAGAACTTAGATTCAGCTTTATTACAAGCATATTCCGATTGAGTATAGACGGCCTGACACAGTATCAATGTCTATTTTTTCCACCTGACTTTCTTCATGAATGCGACAGCACTGACAACTTAATTAGCGCTGCACTTGTTATAACTGCGCTTGCTCTTTCCGCCATAAAAAAGCCCCGGCGATTGCGCGCCGGGGCTTTTGTTTAACGCCACAGACTCAATGACCGCCGAGATAAGCGTTACGCACTTCCTCGTTCACCAGCAGCTCCTTGCCGGTGCCCGTGAGGCGGATCTCGCCGTTGACCATCACATACGCCCGGTCCGACAGCTTGAGCGCGTGGTTGGCGTTCTGCTCGACCAGGAAGATGGTCATGCCGGTTTTCGCCAGCTCGCGCAATGTTGCGAAGATCTGTTTCACCACGATCGGCGCCAGACCCAAGCTCGGCTCGTCGAGCAATAGCAGCTTCGGCCGGCTCATCAACGCACGGGCGATGGCGAGCATTTGCTGCTCGCCGCCGGACATGGTCATTGCCCGCTGGTTGCGCCGCTCTTCAAGTCGCGGGAACAGCTCGAACATGCGTTGCATGTCTTCCTTGGCGTACTTGTCACCGATAGGGATGGTGCCCATCAGCAGGTTTTCCTCGACGGTCATGTCGGGGAACACCCGCCGGCCTTCCGGCGATTGTGCGATGCCGTTGGACGCGATGTAGTGGGACGACTTGTGGGTGATGTCCACGCCCTGATAGATGATCTGCCCGTCCGCCGCACGCGGCTGACCGAAGATCGACATCAGCAGGGTCGACTTGCCGGCACCGTTGGAGCCGATCAGGCTGACGGTTTCACCTTCATTGATGTGCAGCGAGACTTTCTTCAGGGCCTGGATCGGCCCGTAAAACACGTCCAGTTCCTTGAGTTCGAGGATCGGTTGACTCATAACACCACTTCCTCTTCATCAGCGCCCAGGTAGGCCGCAATCACTTTCGGGTCGTTGCGGATCGCATCGGGGCCGCCTTCGGCGATGACGATGCCGTGGTCCAGTACCACGATGTGGTCGGAAATACTCATCACCATGCCCATGTCGTGTTCGATCAGCACCACGGTCAGATCGTGCTCGTCACGCAGCAGCCGGATCATCGCGCTCAGTGCTTCGGTTTCCTGAGGGTTGAGGCCGGCGGCCGGTTCGTCGAGGCAGATGATCTGCGGACGGGTGCACATGGCCCGGGCGATTTCCAGACGGCGTTGCTGGCCGTAGGACAGTTCGCCGGCGAGGCGGTTGGCGCAATCCACCAGGTCCACCACTTCCAGCCAGTAGAAGGCATGGTCCAGCGCATCACTTTCAGCCTTGCGGTAGCCTTTGGTGTTGAGGATGCCGGCCAGCATGCTGCGGTTGACCCACATGTGTTGGGCCACCAGCAGGTTTTCCAGCACCGACATTTCCTTGAACAGGCGAATGTTCTGGAAGGTCCGCGCCAGGCCGGCACGGTTCACCAGGTGGGTACCGCCGAACATCTTGTAATACAGCCGACTGGCGAAGGACGCCGGCGAGACGAAGTCGGTCGGTTTGAACGACTCGCCCAGCAGCTTGATGACGTTGGTTTTTTCCCCACGCACGCTGAGCTCGATCTTGCCGCCGGACGCTTTGTAGAATCCGGTCAGGCAGTTGAACACCGTCGTCTTGCCGGCGCCGTTAGGACCGATCAGGGCGAAGATCGAATTGCGTTTGACCTGCAGGCTGACATCATTCAATGCCTTGATGCCGCCAAAGTGCATCATCAGCTTCTCGACCGAGAGTACGACTTCGCTCATGGCGCTACTCCTTTACGCGGGGTCACACCGGTACGGCTGATCCGAATCAGGCCGCGCGGTCGCCAGATCATCATCAACACCATCAGGATGCCGAACAGCAGCACGCGGTATTCCGCGAAGCCACGCAGCAGCTCCGGGGCGACGGTCAGCACGAAGGCTGCAATCACCACGCCGATGGTCGAGCCCATGCCGCCGAGTACCACGATGGCGAGGATCAGGGCCGATTCAAAGAAGGTAAACGAGGTCGGGTTGACGAAGCCTTGATAGGTGGCGAAGAACACCCCAGCCAGACCGGCCGTCGACGCGCCGATGGTGAAGGCCGAGAGCTTCACCAGCACGTGGTTCAGGCCCATGGAGCGGCAGGCGATTTCGTCTTCACGCAAGGCTTCCCAGGCGCGGCCGACCGGCATACGGGTCAAGCGATGCTTGATGTACAACACCGCCAGCACAACCATGAACAACACCGCGTAAATGAAGTAGTACTTCACGTCGGGGTTGTAGGCGATGCCGAAGAACTCGTGGAACGGTATGCCACCGTCTTTCGCGCGCTTGCCGAACTCCAGACCGAAGAACGTTGGCAGCGGAGCCGGCATGCCGTTAGGGCCACCGGTCAGCGACAGCCAGTTGTTGAGGATCAGGCGGATGATTTCACCGAAGCCCAGGGTCACGATGGCCAGGTAGTCACCGTGCAGACGCAACACCGGGAAGCCGAGGATGCACCCGGCAAGCCCGGCAGTGATCGCCGCCAGCGGCAGCACCGTCCAGAAACCCAGGCCGAGGTACTGGTAACCGAGTGCCAGGCCATAGGCGCCGATGGCGTAGAACGCCACGTAACCCAGGTCGAGCAGGCCGGCCAGGCCGACCACGATGTTCAGCCCCAGACCGAGCAGCACGTAGATCAACCCGAGGATGACCACGCCCAGCAGGTAGGAGTTGGAGAAAAACGGAAACACCACGGCAATGACGATCATCAGCGGGATGATCCAGCGCAACCGGGATTTGTAATCGGGCGGCAGTACATGAACCCCGGAGCCGGTGGTTTCAAACCCTTCGAGAATTTTCAGACCCTTGGGTGTTTGCAGGAACAGGCTCAGGGCAAAACGGCCCGCCATGACGATGGCGACAATCCACGCCACACGTGTTGGTTGCAGGTTGAAGCCATAGCCGTCGAGGACAATGCCGACAATCGGACCAAACACGATGAGCGCTACAAGGCCGGCAAGAATCGCGTCAACCAGGCTTCTTTTGAGATCAATGGTTTTTTTAGTGGTTGAAGACATCGCTTACACCTTCGACACAAGAGGACGGCCGAGCAGGCCTTGAGGCCGAAAGACCAGAACGAGAACGAGCAGCGAGAAGCTGAAAACGTCTTTGTAGTCCGAGTTGACCAGACCAGAGAACAGCGACTCGGAGATCCCGAGAATGATCCCGCCGAGCATCGCACCCGGCAACGAGCCGATCCCGCCGAGTACCGCTGCGGTGAACGCTTTGATGCCGATGACGAAACCTGCGTAGAAGTCGAACGTGCCGTAGTTCATGGTGATCAGTACGCCGGCCAGGGCCGCCATCGCTGCACCGATGATGAACACGTAGGAAATCACGCGGTCGGTGTTGATCCCCAGGATCGAGGCCATCTTGCGGTCTTGCTGGGTCGCGCGGCACATGCGGCCGAGCTTGGTGTACTTGATGACGTAGGTCAGCAGGCCCATCCCGACAAACGCGGCGACCAGAATGAAGATCTTGGTGTAGGTCAGCTGGACGAAGCCAGTGCCGACTTCAACGCGCCATGCACCGGTCAGCAGTGTCGGAACACCTTGCTGGCGAGCGCCCTGGGCGATCTGTGCATAGTTTTGCAGGATCAGGGAAATACCGATGGCGCTGATCAGCGGTGCCAGTCGGGTGGAGTTGCGCAACGGCTTGTAGGCGACGCGCTCGATGACCCAGCCATACACCGCCGTGACAACGATGGTGAAAACCAGTGTGCCGAGCATCAGCAGAGGGAAGGATTCAATACCGAAGTAAGCCAGCAGAGCCAGACTGATTGCCGCCAGGTAAGCAGAAATCATGTAAACCTCGCCGTGGGCGAAGTTGATCATGCCAATGATGCCATAGACCATTGTGTAGCCGATGGCGATCAGGCCATAGACCGACCCGAGGGTCAGGCCGTTGACCAGTTGCTGCAGGAAAATACCATCCATAACGCAATCTCACGCATTTGAGAGACTGCACAGAAGCCGGGTGCGACGGACCGGGGTTCAGCCGCCGACGCTAACCGGTTGTGTGCAGCTCTACGAGAAAAGACAGGTACTGCACGGACATGTTCTTTGAGTGCCCGGCGCACAAGGCGCCGGGCAATCAGCAGGTCATATCACTTCTGTTTTTCCAGCTGGTGGTATTTGCCGTCCTTGTCCCACTGGTAAACCACGTAGTCGGAGACTTTCAGGTCGCCCTTGGCGTCCCAGGTCTTCTCGCCCATCACGGTTTTGACCGGGTGCGCTTTCAGCCATTTGGCAGCGTCTTCGCCCTTGTTGGACTTGGCGCCATTGAACGCAGCGGCCAGGGTCTGGACCGAAGCGTATGCGTAGAGGGTGTAGCCTTCAGGCTCGGTACCGGCCTTGCGGAAAGCGTCTACCACGGTCTTGCTGTCTGGCAGCAGGCGTGGGTCGGCGCCAAAGGTCATCAGCACGCCGTCGACGTATTGCGGGCCGCCAGCGGTGGTCACCAGTTCGTCGGTCACGATGCCGTCATCGGACATGAATTTCACGTCTTTCAGGCCTTCGGTACGCAGCTGTTTAACCAGTGGACCGGCTTCCGGGTGCAGACCACCGAAGTAGACAACATCGGCGCCAGCGGCACGGATCTTGGTGACCACGGCACTGAAGTCTTTCTCGCCACGGGTCAGGCCTTCATACAGCACTGGCGTTACGCCACGCTTGACCAACTGAGCCTTGGTGGCGTCAGCCAGGCCTTGGCCGTAGGTGTCCTTGTCGTGCAGCACGGCAACTTTTTTGCCCTTGAGCACGTCGACGATGTAGTCGCCGGCCACGATGCCCTGCTGGTCGTCACGCCCGCACATACGGAACATGGCGCTCAGGCCGCGTTCGGTAACAGCCGGGTTGGTGGAACCTGGGGTGATTGCGATGATGCCCGCTTCGTCGTAGATCTCGGAGGCCGGGATGGTCGACGAGGAGCAGAAGTGACCGACCACGCCAGCAACCTTCTGGTTGGTCAGGTCCTTGGCGACCGTCACAGCCTGTTTCGGTTCGCAGGCGTCATCGCCCTTCACCAGTACGATTTTTTCCCCGTTAACGCCGCCCGCCGCGTTCACCGCGTCGGCTGCAGCCTGTGCACCCTTCATGTACTGCTCGCCAAATGCCGCGTTGGCGCCTGTCATCGGGCCCGCCACACCGATTTTCACATCAGCCTGTGCAAACGCAGAAACACCCAGCGCAGCTGCCACTGCGAGGGCCAGAAAGCCTTTCTTGTAAAACGTCTGGGACATGAGGTGGTGCTCCAAGGTTTTTTTTTAGTTGGCACTGCGATTTCACTGATTGCTCAGAGCAAGGGCCGTGCCATCGGTTTTTTATTCTGAAAAAAGTCGCTGCATTATTGTTTTTACGACTGTTTTGTTCCCATTTTCATTGGGCGTGCAACCGTCTAAACCGCGGAAGGTGAAACCATTTATTTTTAAAGGCGCAACCCGCATGCGCCATCATTGCAACCGCGGTGTTAAACGACGTGCAACCAGCCTGTAACAACGTGCGTCACCGAAGTGCACACTGCTGGTGCGGGACTGCTACAACCCGCACCATTACAGGCTAGTCGCTGCGCCGAAAAGCGCCGCTTCCAGCAACAAATTTCAACAATCAGATGACGATCCGCAAGCACTGGCCTGCGTGATACAGCGAGAATCCAGCCTCGTACAGACAACTGCGCAACCCTACTCCCGCCAGGGGCTGCATCGGTGCGAACGGAATCGGTAGCGCTTGAGGATTTCCGTTACACAAATAATCGGCAAAGGCTTTGCCGACGACGGTCCCCGTGGTCACGCCCCGGCCGTTGTAGCCAGTGACTGCCACTAAACCGGGCGCCGGTTCGAACAGACGCATCAAATGATCGGGGGTGAACGCGATGCAACCGGTCCAGGTGCATTCCCACTCCACCGGTTTGAGGTAAGGGAAATAGTGTTGCTGAACGCGGTCCGCCCAGGCTTTGAGGAACCAGGCCGGTTTCTGATTGCCATTACCGAGACTGCCGAGCAACAGACGCCCGTCCTTGTCCCGACGAATGCTGCTGAGCACCTGACGGGTATCCCAGGAACCCTGGCCACCGGGCAGAATCTGTTGCGCGGCGTCTTCGGTCAGCGGGACCGAAGCCACCTGGTAGTAGTAACCGGGGAAGAAATTGCGCCGCAGCTCCGTCCAGTCGCCTTCGGTGTAAGCGTTGGAGGCGATGACGACTTTCTCGGCCATGACCGAACCCTGAGCGGTTTGCACCGACCAGCGCTGGCCCTGGCGTTCGAGTCGGGTCACCGGGGAATGATCGAACAGCTGACCGCCGAGGCTGATGGCCGCTTTGGCCAGCCCGGTGGTGTATGCCATCGGATTGAGGGTGCCGGCACGTCGATCGAGCAAGGCAGCGGCGATTTTCTTGGTGCCCGTCGCCTGCTCGCAGGCCTGGCCGGTCAACAGTTCGACCGGCGCCCCGCGACGTTTCCATTGTTCTTCACGACTGCGCAAGTCCGCCTCGCCACGGGCGTTGTGCGCCATGTGCAGCGTGCCTTCGCGGCGTAACTGGCAATCGATGTTGTATTTGTCCACAAGGCTGAACACCAGGGACGGTGCCGCGCCGAGCATGCGGTTGAGCTGGCTGCCCACCGCTTCGCCGAACCCGGCTTCGATGTCGTCCGGTGGAATCCACATGCCGGCGTTGACCAGGCCGACATTGCGCCCCGAGCCGCCATGGCCAGCGCGATGAGCTTCCAGCACACACACCGATTTACCTTGTTCCAGCAGATGCACCGCCGCCGACAGACCGGTGAACCCGGCGCCAATGACGCAGACATCGACTGTCACTTCACCCTTGAGCGCCGCGTTGTCGGGCCTTTGCGGCGTCAGTTTTTCCCACAGACACTCTTCGCGTAACGGCATTGCCAGACTCCAGCAGAAACCTAACCAACACACCATTCAAGTGTGGGAGGGAACTATGTGGCGAGGGGGCTTGCCCCGTTCGGCTGCGAAGCAGTCGTAAAACCATTGGATTCGGTGTACCTGATACACCAGGATCGCAGGTTTTAGGGCCGCTTCGCGACCCAACGGGGGCAAGCCCCCTCACCCCAAGGGCTCGCTCCCACAAGGGGATTGCTTTTCGACTTGAGAGTTAGTCGAAGGTAATCCCTTGAGCCAACGGCAACTCCAGCGAGTAGTTCACGGTGTTGGTCTGGCGACGCATGTAGCCGCGCCATGCATCGGAGCCCGACTCACGACCACCGCCGGTTTCTTTCTCGCCACCAAACGCGCCACCGATTTCGGCACCGCTTGGGCCGATGTTGACGTTGGCGATGCCGCAGTCACTGCCGACCGCCGACATGAATTGTTCGGCTTCACGCACGTCGGTGGTGAAGATGCACGAGGACAGGCCTTGTGGCACGGCGTTGTTGAGGCGCAGGGCTTCGTCGAAATCCTTGTAACCGATCACGTACAGAATCGGCGCGAAGGTTTCGTGGCAAACCACAGGGCTCTGCTCCGGCATTTCAACGATGGCCGGTGCGACGTAGTAGGCATTAGGGAATTTGTCTTCCAGTTGGCGCTTGCCGCCGAATACGCGGCCGCCTTCGCTCAACGCCTGCTCCAGCGCGTCCTGCATGTTTTCGAAACTTTGTTTGTCGATCAGCGGGCCAATCAGATTGCCTTCCAGCGGATGGCCGATGCGCACTTTGGAATACGCGGCTTTCAGGCGGGTGACGATTTCTTCCTTCACCGACTCGTGCGCAATCAGACGACGCAGGGTGGTGCAACGCTGGCCGGCAGTCCCGACGGCGCTGAACAGGATGGCGCGGACAGCCATATCCAGGTCGGCGCTTGGGCCGAGGATCATGGCGTTGTTGCCGCCCAGTTCCAGAATGCTGCGAGCGAAACGTGCGGCGATTTTCGGTGCCACTTCGCGGCCCATGCGGGTGCTGCCTGTGGCGCTGATCAGCGCGACACGCGGGTCATCGACCAGCGCTTCGCCCGCGTCGCGGCCGCCGATGATCACCTGGCTCAGGTGTGGCGGAGCATCGCTGAAGTTTTTCAGCACGCGATCGAACAGCGCTTGGCAGGCCAGCGCGGTCAGTGGGGTTTTCTCGGACGGTTTCCAGATCACCGGGTTGCCGCAGACCAGCGCCAGCGTGGTGTTCCAGGCCCAAACCGCGACCGGGAAGTTGAACGCACTGATCACGCCGACGACGCCCAGCGGGTGCCAGGTTTCGCGCATATGGTGGCCAGGACGCTCGGACGCAATGGTCAAACCGTACAGCTGACGGGACAGACCGACGGCGAAATCGCAGATATCGATCATTTCCTGAACTTCACCCAGGCCTTCCTGGGTGATCTTGCCGGCTTCCCAGGAGACCAGCTCGCCAAGATCGGCCTTGTATTCGCGCAGGATGTCGCCCAATTGGCGCACCAGTTCGCCACGGCGCGGCGCCGGAACCTTGCGCCACAATTCGAACGCATGATCGGCACGACTGATGTGCTGCTCGACTTCAGCAGCGCCTTCCCAGTTCACGGCAGCAATCTGGCTGCCATCGATCGGCGAATGCACCGGCACTTTGCCGTTCTGGTACAGGGCCGGGTTTACACCAAGACGATCAAGCAATGCGGCAACCATGGGTCACTCCTCAAGCGAAAAACACAAAGGGTGCAGCCGGAATAATCACGGCTGATCAGACCTGTAGTTTTAGCTCCCCGGAGGTTACCCAACAAACGACCTTTAAGAGAGATATCATTCCGTTTATTCATGCTGCGAATTGCTGGTAAGAAAGAAACAAGAAAAAGGACTACCCATGCTGAATAAACGCTACCTGCCGTCGATCACAGCACTGCAGTGTTTCGAGGCCGTGACCCGGCATTTGAGCTTCACCCGGGCCGCCGAAGAGCTGAACCTGACCCAGAGCGCGGTCAGTAAACAGGTCGCGCAACTTGAAGAATTGTTGCAGCACTTGTTGTTCCGCCGCGTGCGCCGACGCCTGCAAATGACTCCGGCCGGTGATTTGTACCTGGTGGAAGTCAGAAAAATCCTCACGCAGGTCGAGATGTCGACCCATTACCTGCGTTCTTACGGCGGTGAAACCGAAGTCTTGCGCGTCTCGACCCCACCGACGTTTGGCGCGCGCTGGTTGGTGCCGCGCCTGAAAGGCTGGCGCCTGCGCCATCCTTCGATCCATCTGGACCTGTGCAGCGAGCAGGAAGCCGACGATTTGCTGCAAGGTCGCAGCGATCTCGCGTTCTACTTCGGCCAGGGTTCACGGCCCGGCACCGAATGCCTGAAGCTGTTCGGCGAGGAGCTGGTGCCGGTTTGCGCACCGGGCAGCCTCCCCGACAAGCCGTTCACCGACCCGACGCAACTCACCGACCTGGTTCTGCTGCAAAACGCTTCCCGCCCGCAGGCCTGGCATGACTGGTTCGACAGCCAGGGCTACCACACCGAACACAGCTACCACGGCCCGCGTTTTGAAACGTTCTACATGTGCATCCGCGCCGCCCAGGTCGGCTGCGGCGTGGCGCTGCTGCCACGGTTTCTGGTGGAAGAGGAATTGGCCGACGGCAAACTGGTCATCCCCTGGAAACACGCGATGCCGAGCACGGATGCCTATTACCTGGCGTATCCCGAGCATTCGGCGGAAGTGCCCAAGGTGCGTGATTTTGTGAAATGGATGCTGGAGCAGATTGATAGCCCGGATGGGGCACAAATCTAAAGTCCCACCCAAACCCTGTGGGAGCGAGCCCTGTGGCGAGGGGGCTTGCCCCCGTTGGATTGCGCAGCAGTCCCGGCTTCAGATTCTTTGGGGCCGCTCCGCGACCCAACGGGGCCAGCCCCCTCGCCACAGGGCTCATTCCTACAAGGATCTGCGTTGTCCAAAAAATCGCTGGCAATCTTTACCAGTGATATGCGCCACTACCCCCATTCAATGCGGAGAACCCCGTTATGAGCGAGAGCGTGTTTGGCGATCGCATCGTGCAGAACCTGCTCGACACCGACTTCTACAAACTGACGATGATGCAGGCGGTGCTGCACAACTACCCGAACGTCGAAGTTGAATGGGAGTTTCGTTGCCGCAACAGTGAAGATTTGCGCCCGTACCTGGCGGAGATCCGTTTTCAGATCGAGCGTCTGGCAGAGTTGAGCCTGAGCCCTGATCAATTGGGTTTTCTGGAGCGCATCAGTTTTCTGAAGCCGGATTTTTTGCGGTTCCTCGGGTTGTTCCGCTTCAACCTGCGCTACATCCACACCGGCATCGAAAACGGCGAGTTGTTCATCCGCCTGCGTGGGCCGTGGCTGCATGTGATTCTGTTCGAAGTGCCGCTGCTGGCGATTGTCAGTGAAGTGCGCAACCGCTATCGCTACCGGGAAATCGTCCTGGAACAGGCGCGCGAACAGCTTTACCGCAAGTTCGACTGGCTGACCGCCAACGCCAGCAGCGACGAATTGTCCGAGTTGCAGGTCGCTGATTTCGGCACGCGCCGGCGTTTTTCGTACCGCGTGCAGGAAGAAGTGGTGAACGTGCTCAAGCACGACTTCCCCGGGCGCTTCGTCGGCACCAGCAACGTGCACCTGTCCCGGGAACTGGACATGAAACCGCTGGGCACCATGGCCCACGAATGGATCATGGCCCATCAGCAACTGGGGCCACGGCTGATCGACAGTCAAATTGCAGCGCTCGACTGCTGGGTGCGCGAATACCGTGGCCTGCTGGGGATTGCCCTGACTGATTGCATCACCATGGATGCCTTCCTCGGTGATTTCGATCTGTTTTTCGCCAAGCTGTTCGACGGCCTGCGCCACGACTCGGGTGACCCGGTGGTATGGGCGGAAAAAGCCATCGCCCACTATCACAAGCTCGGCATCGACCCGATGAGCAAGACGCTGACATTCTCCGACAGCCTGACGCTGCCCAAGTCGCTGGAGATATTCCGCGCGCTGCGGGGTCGGATCAATGTCAGCTTTGGCATCGGCACCCACCTGACCTGCGATATTCCGGGTGTCGAACCGATGAGCATCGTGCTTAAAATGACGGCCTGCGACGGCCAGCCCGTGGCAAAGATTTCTGATGAGCCTGGCAAGACTCACTGCAAAGACCCGAATTTCGTCGCCTATTTGCGACACGTTTTCAAAGTACCTGCCGCCCTTTCAAGCACATCTAGCAAGGAGTGAATTCATGCAAGCCGTACAGCGTGAGATTGCTGAGCAGCTCAATGTTCAACCACCGTTTGCCGACGAGGCCGCCCTTGAGGCAGAAGTCGCCCGGCGGGTGAGTTTCATTCAGGATTGCCTGGTCAATTCCGGGCTCAAGACCCTGGTGCTGGGCATCAGCGGTGGCGTCGACTCCCTGACCGCCGGCCTGTTGGCCCAACGGGCGATGCGCGAACTGCGTCAGCGCACCGGCGACAAGAGTTACAAATTCATCGCCGTGCGTTTGCCGTACGAGACTCAGTTCGATGAACACGACGCCCAGGCCTCGGTGGATTTCATCGCCCCGGACGAACGCCACACCGTGAACATCGGCCCGGCGGTCAAATCCCTGGCCAATGAAGTCGCTGCCTTCGAAGGCAAACATGCGGTTTCGGTGGATTTCGTGCTCGGCAACACCAAGGCGCGCATGCGCATGGTCGCTCAGTACACCATCGCCGGCGCGGCCCATGGCCTGGTGATCGGCACCGACCACGCGGCAGAAGCGGTCATGGGTTTCTTCACCAAGTTCGGTGACGGCGCCTGCGACCTGGCACCGCTGAGTGGGCTGGTGAAGAATCAGGTTCGCGACATTGCCCGCAGCTTCGGGGCGCCGGAATCGCTGGTAGAGAAAATCCCTACAGCTGATCTGGAAGACCTGTCGCCGGGCAAACCGGACGAAGCGTCCCACGGCGTGACCTATGCCGAGATTGATGCGTTCCTGCACGGCGAGCCGGTACGTGAGGAAGCGTTCAAGATCATTTGTGAGACTTACAAGAAGACGCATCACAAGCGGGTGATGCCGTTTGCGCCTTGATTTGTGAGTAATGAAAAAGCCCGCTGAAGTGTTGATCTTCAGCGGGCTTTTCTTTGGCTGGAGCATTTGTAGAGGCTGCCGGCCCCTTCGCGAGCAAGCCCGCTCCCACATTTGACCTGTTTTCGCAGGACTAATGTGGGAGCGGGCTTGCTCGCGAAGAACGATTACGCGGTATTCAGACTTACTTCAGGGTAACCGTGCCTTTCATCATCGAGATGTGCCCAGGGAACGAGCAGAAGAAGCCGTAGCTTTCGCCCGCCGCCAGCTTCGACACGTCGAAGGTCACCGAATCCGTTTCGCCAGCACCGATGATTTTGGTGTGGGCAATGATTCGATCGTCACCTTCTTTCAGGTAGTTCTTGTCGATGCCGGCCGCCATGCCGTCAGTAGCGATCGGCTGCATGTCAGCGGTTTTACTCAGCACCCAGTTATGGCCCATGACGTTCTTCGGCAGGCTGCCGGAGTGTTTCAGCTCCACGGTGAACGTCTTGCAGCTCTTGTCGATGCTGATGTCCTTGGTATCGAAGGACATCTGGTCAGTGGAGTCGATAGTCGTCTTGCACTCGGCAGCCATCAATTGACTGCTGGCCAGTGTCAGCAGGGATACCGCAACAAGTTTGGCAAACATGGTGAATCTCCAAGGCAGGGTTAACGAAAAGTGCGAATGGACAGAAGACTGCCTGAAAACTTCGCAAGTTCCTATGACTTGAATCAAAAATTGTATACAACTTTAGCGCTATGACACCTATCGAAACAATCTACCAGCCAGGCGTCTGGCCCGGCCCTATGATCAGGCCATCATCCTTTACCCGGAGCGACGGTCATGTCCTTGAATAGCCTGTTGTGCAGTTTGCTTGCCGCCTACGCCTGTGGTGCCAGCGGCACCTATGAAACACCTCAGCGCGAGGTTTAACCCTTGGAGCGTAGCTGAGCTGCCTTTACTCTGTGGCCATCCTGCCCCTGGAGAAACGCATGTCTTTGAAGTCTGTTTGTGTATTTTGCGGCGCCAGCACCGGCACCCATCCAGCCTATCGTGAAGCGGCGGTTGCCTTGGGGCGCGCCTTGGCCAAACGCAATTTGACCCTGGTCTATGGCGGCGGCGCCGTCGGCCTGATGGGGATTGTTGCTGACGCTGCACTGGCGGCCGGCGGTGAAGTGATCGGGATCATCCCGCAAAGCCTCAAGGACAAGGAAATCGGCCATAGCGGCCTGACGCGCCTGGAAGTGGTCGACGGCATGCATGCGCGCAAGGCGCGGATGGCCGAACTCAGCGACGCGTTTATCGCCCTGCCCGGTGGCCTCGGCACGCTGGAAGAACTGTTCGAAGTCTGGACCTGGGGCCAGCTCGGCTATCACGGCAAGCCGCTCGGGCTGCTGGAAGTGAACGGCTTCTACAGCAAATTGACCGGTTTTCTTGATCATATCGTCGGCGAAGGCTTCGTTCGCGCACCGCACCGTGACATGCTGCAAGTGAGCGAATCACCGCAAACCCTGCTCGATGCCCTGGACGCCTGGCAACCGTCGGTCCTGCCAAAATGGACCGATCAAAAACCCAGCTAACGGCTCGGCACCGATACAGGGCAGAATATGCGCCGCTCAACCTCACCTTCGACCCCAGAGGATCGCCCATGGCTAAACCTAATTATTCCTTCGCCAAACGTCAGAGAGACTTGGCCAAGGAGCAGAAGAAAGAGGAAAAGCTTCAGCGCAAGAAAGCTACAGCTGAAGAAGAAGCAGCAGCACTGAACCCGGATGCCGAAGGCGAAGTGGCTACAGACGAAACTGAAGCACCGAAAGATCAGGCGCCCGACGCCTGAGACCCTCAGGGCCGGATGATCTGATCAGGCCCACCGGATCTGTGTCCAGGGTCAGCAGTTACTTTTGCTGACCCTCACAGTCCCCCTCTGAATTATCCCAATCCAAAGAACACACACAGTCCCCCTGTGGGCCTTTGTTAATCCAGTGGCATCACGGTGACGCGCACCTCAGGGTCGTGATTACCGCCCCCCAGAATCACCCCACGCAACGGCGAGACATCGGAGAAATCCCGGCCCCAGGCCAGGGTGATGTGTTCGAGTGCCGGCTGAACGTTGTTGGTCGGGTCGAAATCGACCCAGCCCAGCACCGGGCAAAACACCGAGACCCAGGCGTGGGACGCATCCGCGCCGATCAATCGCGGCTGGCCGGGCGGCGGCTGAGTCAGCAGGTAACCGCTGATATAGCGCGCCGCCAGACCACGGGAACGCACGCACGCGAGCATCAGGTGGGCAAAGTCCTGACAGACCCCGCGCCGGCGCTCCAGCACTTCCACCAACGGCGTCGCCACTTGGGTCGCTTCGGCGTCGAAGGTGAACTCGCTGAAAATTTTCTCCATCAGTGCCTGAACACCCCGCAGCAACGGTCGCCTCGGCGGAAAGCAGCTCTCGGAGAACTCGACAAAATTGCGCTTCAAATGCACGTAAGGCGATTCGAACCGATACCGACAGGCTTCCAGTATCTCGAGTGACAGCGGCTGGCTGCTGTAGGTCAACGCATGGCGGGTATCTTCCCAGGGCGGCGACTGATTGAAGTCCAGCGCGGGCCGGGGCAGCACCTCGACGGTCAGGCTGGCATTGACCAGCAATTCATCGTGCGGACGCTCGAAGGCCAGTCGCGTGAGCGGATTGCCAAACACATCCAGCTCATCCCGGCGCGTGGTGGGGTCGGGGCTGATCTGCAATTGCCTGGCCGTGCATCGCTGCCAGGCGCAGGGCCGCGGCCAGAGATGGGCGAGCTGCTGGGCCAAGGAAACCGGGCTGTCATAGTGATAATGGGTGTCGTGAAAAATCTGGTAGTGAGCACTCATCAGACGGACACCGTGCGCTGGCTGACATCATCGACATGGGCGAAATGGCGCAGGGCCAGGCGATCCGAGACTTGGCCACTGGCGTCGGCAATCTCTTGCAGCAAATCGGCGAGCCCATCGAGCGCGGCACGAACGCTGGCTTCGCCGAACAGGGCGTTTTCCAGGCAACCCAGATCGAATTGAGCCAGCCGCTCCACCAACAGCGGCAAACCGGCTTCGCGTGGCACGCCAAAGTCATCATTCAAGCGCTTCAGGGTTCGCGTCACCAGCTTCAACTGGAACAGCACGGCGTGAGGGTTCTGCTCATCGAGCAGCAAGAGGTCGAGCACCGGCAGCAATTGCGCCACCGCCAGATACCGCGACCGGTAGGTGATGCTGCTGTTACCCAACTCCAGCAGCCATTCCAGCCCGGCCTGATCGAAAGCCCCGGCACCGCGCAAAAACGCTGCCAGGCTGGCGCTGAGAAATTGCAGGCGCTCGATCCGTCGGCCAATCATCAGGAAACGCCAGCCTTCGTCGCGAGTCATATCGTCCAGTGCGAAACCTGACAGCGCCGCCAGCGACATCACCAGACGGTTGAGGAAATCCAGCAGCTCGCCGAAATCCGGCTCTTCGGTTTCCAGCTCCATGGCTTCGCGCTGCAATTCCACCAGCGCTTGCCAGTTTTCCCGCGAGAGTTTGCCGCGCACTTGCGAGGCCGCCCACTGCAAGCGTTGTAGGTTGGAACGCAGGCTGAATGGCCAATCGTCACCGAGCAAGGCGGCCAACAAACGCTCCGGCAACTCGCCTTCATCGGGCAACAGGTTCAGCCGCTCACCGAGGTCGACAGCCGCCTGCAGGGCCTGTGGATCATCGCCGTCGACGTAGCGCGCCAGCACAATCCGCAGCAGTCGCGCGCTGTCATCACAACGCTCGCAATAGCGGCCGAACCAGAACAGGTTTTCCACCACCCGCGAGGGCAGATAAGGATCTCGCCGAACCAGATCATGCACACCGATCGTGCGCTGGGTTTTCCATTGCTCGCCGCTGGGCGGACGATCCCCCAGTACCCACGTGTCCTTGCTTGCACCGCCGCGCTGCATCGACACGACTTCAGCGTCTGCCTCGGCGGCCACCCGGGTCAGACCGCCCGGCAAAACCCGGTAGCCGTCATGGCTGGCCACGGCGTAGACGCGCATGCCGATGGCTCGCGGTTGCAATTGACCGTCCTCGGCCTGCCAGATCGGCGCCTGGGACAACTGGGCCATTTCCTGCGCCACATAGGCATACGGGCGCGCCTGCATGCGCTCGGCCAGGGCATGACGCTGTTTTTCACTCAAATCACGGCCAAATACCGGTGCGAAGCTTTGTGACGGGAAGGCCGGTTTGATCAACAGTTCCGGCAGTTTTTCCAGCGCTTGAGCCAGCACCGGCGCCTCGCCGCACCACCAGGTGGCGATGGACGGCAGGATCAGTTCTTCGCCGAACAGGAACTGATTGATCTTCGGCAGAAAACCCAACAACCCCGGCGACTCCAGCACGCCGCTGCCGAGGGCGTTGGCCACCAACACCCGTCCTTGTCGCACGGCTTCGAGCAGCCCCGGCACACCCAGTGCGGAATCGGTGCGCAGCTCCAGCGGGTCGCAGAAGTCATCGTCGAGCCGACGCATGATCGCGTGAACCCGGCGCAAGCCGCTCAGGGTTTTCAGGTAGACCGTGGCATCGCGCACCGTGAGGTCGCCGCCCTCCACCAGCGGATAACCGAGCTGTCGCGCCAGATACAGGTGTTCGAAATAGCTTTCGTTGAAGCGTCCTGGCGTCAGCAACACGATCAGCGGTGCTTCGTCATCACGGGGGGCCTGCCGCGCCAAGGTTTCCTGAAGCGTGCGGAAGAACCCGGCCAGATGCTGCACTTTCAAATCGCGATACAGCTCGGGAAAGGCTCGGGAGACGATGGTGCGGTTTTCCAGGGCGTAACCGGCGCCTGAGGGGGCTTGAGTCCGGTCTGCGGTGACCCACCAGCGGCCATCGGGTGTGCGCGCCAGATCGACGGCGTACAGATGCAGAAAAGCCCCGTCGGGCGGAGTAATGCCCTGACAGGGCCAGAGGAAGTTGTTGTGACCGAACACCAATTCTGCCGGCAACAGGCCTTCGGCAATCAAGCGTTGCGGGCCGTACAGGTCCGCCAGCACTGCATTCAACAGACGCGCCCGTTGAGCGATCCCGGCCGATAACTGCGCCCATTCATCCGCGGCAATCACATGCGGCAACAGATCCAGTTCCCACGGCCGATCCGCGCCCTTGGGATCGGCGTAGACGTTGTAGGTCACGCCGTTTTCCTGGATCTGCCGGGTCAGCAAGGCCTGACGCTGCACCAATTGCGCAGGCGTGCTGCGTTGCAATTGGTCGATCAGCCGACGCCAGTGCGGGCGCACGGCGCCGCTGTCGTCGAGCAGTTCGTGATAAGTGCCCGCCGTCAGCGGGTAGCGGTCAAGCAGGTCAGGCATGGAAAGCTCGGCAGACAACAAAGAACAGTCAGACTAACGCACGCTCATGACGCCCGGATAGACGAAAAATCCGAGCGTCGCGTACGACTTAGAAACGTCGTAAATCGAGCGTCATCGGCAGCTCGTCGTTAATTTCCACAGTCGGTACCGGCAGTTTCCCCGGCGTGTGTCCGATACGGAAAAAGCGCGCCATGCGCCGGCTCTCGGCCTCATTGGCGTTCACCGGCAGGCTGTCGTAGTTGCGCCCACCCGGATGGGCCACGTGGTATTGGCAGCCACCCAGCGATCGTTGCATCCAGGTGTCGAGCAGGTCGAACACCAGCGGCGCATGCACCGGGATGGTCGGTTGCAGGCAGTTGGCCGGTTGCCAGGCGCGAAAACGCACGCCGGCGACAAACTCGCCAACCCGCCCCGTGGGCTGCAACGGCACCGGAATGCCATTGCAGGTCAGCAGATAACGTTGCGGTGGCAGGCCCGTGAGCTTGACCTGCAAACGCTCCAGCGACGAATCCACATAGCGCACCGTACCGCCAACCGCGCCCTCTTCGCCCAGCACATGCCACGGTTCCAGCGCTTGACGCAATTGCAGCTCGATGCCACTGACCGCGTAATCGCCGACCTTGGGAAAACGGAACTCCAGATGCGCGGCGAACCACTCGGCTCGCACCGGATAACCGGCGGCATTCAGATCGACAATGACGTCGGCGAAATCCTGTTCGATAAAGTGCGGCAACAGGAACCGGTCGTGCAGCTCCGTGCCCCAGCGCGCCAGCTTCGGCGGCGCATAAGGCTCACGCCAGAACCGCGCGACCAGCGCTCGCAGCAACAACTGCTGAGCCAGGCTCATGCGCGCGTGCGGCGGCATTTCAAACGCACGCAATTCCAGCAAGCCAAGGCGTCCGGTCGCACCGTCCGGCGAATAGAGTTTGTCGATGCAGAATTCGGCGCGGTGGGTGTTGCCGGTCACGTCGATCAACAAGTTACGCAGCAGCCGGTCCACTAGCCATGGCGCGCATTCCTCACCCGGTGCAGGCATTTGGGCGAAGGCGATTTCCAGTTCATACAGCGCATCATTGCGCGCTTCGTCGACGCGCGGTGCCTGGGACGTCGGGCCGATGAACAATCCGGAAAACAGGTAGGACAGCGACGGATGGTTATGCCAGTAGCTGATCAGGCTGCGCAGCAAGTCGGGACGACGCAGAAACGGTGAGTCGGCCGGGGTCGCGCCGCCGAGTACGAAATGGTTACCGCCACCGGTGCCGGTGTGTCGGCCATCGATCATGAATTTTTCGGTGGTCAGTCGGGTCTGGCGCGCTTCTTCGTACAGAAACTCAGTGCGCTCGACCAACTCGTCCCAGCTCGCCGACGGCTGCACGTTGACTTCGATCACGCCCGGATCCGGGGTGATGCGGAAGTTGCTCACGCGCGGATCACTTGGCGGTTCATAGCCTTCCAGCAGCACCGGGCAATGCAGTTCTTCGGCAGTGGCCTCGATGGCGGTGACCAGTTCCAGATAGTCCTCGACCCGTTCCAGCGGCGGCATGAACAGGTACAACCGCCCTTCCCGGGCTTCAGCGCAGAACGCCGTGCGCGTCAGCCAGTCGGCGGACTCGTCGATTTTCGGCTCGCGCTCAACTGCCTCGGCCGGCGTACCTGGACTGTTCAACGCCATGGTGTCGGGAAGCGCGGGGAATTCCTGATTCGGGTCGTTGGGATGAATGAACGGATACTCCGCCGCTTTCACCCAAGGTTGCGAGCCAAGCGGCAAGCGATAACCCAGCGGCGAATCCCCCGGCACCAACCGGCAATGCTCGTCACGCAAATACCAGCGACCGCTTTGCCATTGATCACCCTTGGCGGTGCGCGCCAGCGGCAGGACCTGGCCGATGATTTTATCCAGGCCTTGGCTGAAGACTTTACGCAGCCGTGCACGCTCCAGCGGCTCTTCCAGACGTGAGTCTTCGGCGCTGACGTTCTGCGGCAATGTGCCTTCACGCCAGAGGTAATAGAAATTATCTTCGTAGGCCGGGAACACGAAGCGTGTCGGAATCTTCAGCCGTTCGGCGACACTCGCCAGAAACCGACCGGCCAGTGCACCATCGGCGCCGTAGTCTTCCTGCTCATCGGCGATCAGCCCGCTGTTGTGCCAGATCGGTACGCCGTCGCGGCGCCAATAGCAATTCAACGACCAACGTGGCAGCTGCTCACCGGGGTACCACTTGCCCTGGCCGAAATGCACCAGCCCCTTGGGTGCGTAGTGTTTGCGCATGCGCTGGAACAGTTCGGCGGACAGTCGCCGCTTGTCCGGCCCGAGCGCGGCGGTGTTCCACTCGGCGCCGTCCGGGTCGTCGATGGAAACAAAGGTCGGCTCGCCGCCCATGGTCAGGCGCACATCATCTTCCAGCAGGTCGGCATCGATCTGCCGGCCCAGCGCCTGGATCGCCAGCCATTGATCGTCGGTGTAGGGCTTGGTGACGCGAGGGGCCTCCCAAATCCGTTCCACGGACATTTCGTGGGTGAACTCGCACTCACACGGTTCCACCAGGCCACTGATTGGCGCCGCAGAGCCCGGATCGGGGCTACACGCCAACGGAATGTGGCCTTCGCCGGCAAACAGCCCTGAGGTCGCGTCCAGGCCGATCCAGCCGGCACCGGGCAAATAGACTTCGCACCAGGCGTGCAGGTCGGTGAAATCCACGTCCGTGCCGGATGGGCCGTCGAGGCTTTTGACGTCGGCGGTCAGCTGGATCAGGTAACCCGAGACGAAGCGCGCGGCCAGCCCGAGGTTACGCAGCAGTTGCACCAGCAACCAGGCCGAGTCGCGGCAAGAACCGGACGCGTGTTCAAGGGTGTGCTCGGGTGTCTGCACGCCCGGCTCCATGCGGATCAGGTAACCGATGTCTTCGCTCAAGCGCTGGTTGAGCGCGACGAGGAAATCCACGCTGGGCAGCGGCGTGCGGTCGATGCCGTCCAGATAGGCCTTGAACTTCGGCGTCAGGGGCAGGGTTTCCAGGTACGGCGCCAGTTCCTTGCGCTCGTCGGCGGCGTAGGCAAACGGGATTTTTTCCGCGTAGGGCTCGAGGAAGAAGTCGAAGGGATTGAAGACTGCCATTTCTGCGAGCAGATCGACTTCGATCCGCAGTTCATCGGTTTTCTCCGGAAACACCAACCGCGCCAGGTAATTGCCCTGGGGGTCTTGTTGCCAGTTGATGAAGTGCTGCTCGGGCGAGACTTTCAGCGCATAGGACAGTATCCGCGTGCGACTGTGGGCGGCCGGGCGCAGGCGAACGATCTGCGGACCGAGCTCGACGGCGCGGTCGTAGCGGTAATGCGTGACGTGGTGCAATGCGACATGAATCGACACGGCGTGCCTCCTGCGAGCCCTAAGCGTTCTCGAAAGCGCGCAAGACTTATGCCATCACGGCACCGCTGGCGCTTTCTCCATTTGCTTGAGGCAGTACAGCACCAAAATCGGGCGATGCGGGAAATTGGTTGGGGGCAGTTGCACGCAAATGTTGCGAGCGGCGGGCTTCAGTCGGGTTTTGTAGCGGCTGGACTGGCCCCTTCGCGAGCAGGCTCGCTCCCACAGGGGATCTGCGGCGAACCGCAATTTCACTGAAAAAACACGATCCCATTGTGGGAGCGAGCCTGCTCACGAAAGGGCAGTTACCCCAATACAACTTCCTGCCCGGCGCCGCGTTTTCTGTGGCTCAGAAACGCAAAACGCCAACCCGAAGGTTGGCGTTCTTTTCAGTTCAAGCGAGGCTTAGCGCGGTACAACCGGCTTACGGGCAGGCTTAGGACCTTTGCCTTTGGCCGCGTCCTTACGTTCCTTGGCCGCCTGCTGGTTGCGGGCGAACGCCGCCGCCTTGGCCTGCTCACGCTTGTCCCACGGGTTGCCGCCATCGCTGGCACGCGGCGGCAGGCCGGTGTGCTGGGTCAGGATCTTGGTGGTTTTTTCCCCTGCAACCTTGTGACTGCCGGCCGGTGTCGAGTTCTTGCGACGGGCGCTCTGGTAGCTGTCGGTCGCCGGCTGATGCAGCGGGATCAACTGGTTCTTGCCCGGCCCGATCAGGTCGGCGCGACCCATGCGGGTCAGCGCTTCACGCAGCATCGGCCAGCCTTTCGGGTCGTGATAACGCAAGAACGCTTTGTGCAGGCGACGCTGCTCTTCGCTCTTGACGATGGTCACGGCATCGCTCTTGTAAGTGACCTTGCGCAGCGGGTTCTTGCCCGAGTGGTACATCGCGGTAGCGGTGGCCATCGGCGACGGGTAGAACGCCTGCACCTGGTCGGCGCGGAAGCCGTTGCCCTTGAGCCACAGGGCCAGGTTCATCATGTCTTCGTCGGTGGTGCCCGGGTGGGCGGCGATGAAGTACGGTATCAGGTACTGCTCTTTCCCGGCTTCCTTGGAGTACTTCTCGAACATGCGCTTGAACTTGTCATAGCTGCCGATGCCCGGTTTCATCATCTGGTTGAGCGGACCTTCCTCGGTGTGTTCCGGGGCGATCTTCAGGTAACCACCGACGTGGTGGGTCACCAGCTCCTTGACGTATTCCGGCGACTCGACCGCGAGGTCATAGCGCAAGCCGGAAGCGATCAAAATCTTCTTCACACCCGGCAAGGCACGGGCGCTGCGGTACAGCTGAATCAACGACGAGTGGTCGGTGTTCAGGTTCGGGCAAATGCCAGGGAACACGCACGAAGGCTTGCGGCACGCGGATTCGATTTCCGGGCTCTTGCAGGCGATGCGGTACATGTTCGCGGTCGGGCCGCCGAGGTCGGAAATGACGCCGGTGAAGCCAGGGACCTTGTCGCGGATCTCTTCGATTTCGCGAATGATCGACTCTTCGGAACGGTTCTGGATGATCCGGCCTTCGTGCTCGGTGATCGAGCAGAAGGTGCAGCCGCCGAAGCAGCCCCGCATGATGTTCACCGAGAAGCGGATCATGTCGTAGGCCGGGATTTTTTCCTTGCCGTACGCCGGGTGCGGAATGCGCGCATACGGCATGCCGAACACGTAGTCCATTTCTTCAGTGGTCATAGGAATCGGCGGCGGGTTGAACCAGACGTCGACTTCGCCATGCTTCTGCACCAGCGCACGGGCGTTGCCCGGGTTGGTTTCCAGGTGAAGCACGCGGTTGGCGTGAGCGTAGAGCACCGCATCGCCACGGACTTTTTCTACCGATGGCAGACGAATCACGGTCTTGTCGCGGGTCATTTTCGGGCTGGCCAGGATCTGCACGACCTTGGCTTCAGTCGGATCTTCAACCGGACCCTTTTCCTGCTCGATGGCACAGGCCTGGGTGTCCTGGGTATTCACGTACGGGTTGATGATCTTGTCGACCTTGCCCGGACGGTCGATACGCGTGGAATCGACTTCGTACCAGTCTTTCGGCGTATCACGACGGATGAACGCGGTGCCGCGCACGTCGGTGATGTCTTCGATCTTGTGACCGTAGGACAGACGCTGGGCAACTTCGACAATCGCACGCTCGGCGTTCCCGTACAGCAAGATGTCGGCGCAGGCGTCGATCAGGATCGAGTTGCGCACCCGGTCCTGCCAGTAATCGTAGTGAGCGATGCGGCGCAGGGAAGCTTCGATGCCACCGAGCACGATCGGCACGTGATTGTAGGCTTCCTTGCAGCGCTGGCTGTAAACCAGGCTCGCGCGGTCCGGACGTTTGCCCGCCAGGCCACCTGGGGTGTAGGCGTCATCGGAACGGATTTTTTTGTCGGCGGTGTAACGGTTGATCATCGAGTCCATGTTGCCGGCCGCGACACCGAAGAACAGGTTCGGCTCGCCGAGCTTCATGAAGTCGTCTTTGGACTGCCAGTTCGGCTGGGCAATGATCCCGACGCGGAAGCCTTGCGACTCCAGCAGCCGGCCGATGATCGCCATGCCGAACGACGGATGGTCAACGTACGCATCACCGGTGACGATGATGATGTCGCAGGAATCCCAGCCAAGCTGATCCATCTCCTCCCTGCTCATGGGCAGGAATGGCGCAGGACCGAAACATTCGGCCCAGTACTTGGGATAGTCAAATAACGGCTTGGCTGTTTGCATGACGATGACCGGTGTTGAGATGAAAAATCGCGGGCGCGGAATATAGCACAAAAAATAACCAATTCCGACGGCTATGGTCGGAAATTGCGACCAACCCCTGTGGGAGCGAGCAGGCTCGCTCCCACAGGTTTTTATTCGTCGTCGAAGTTATAGCTGCCCGGCGCCAGGTTTTCGAAACGGGTGTATTTACCGATGAACGCCAGTCGCGACGTACCGATTGGACCGTTCCGCTGCTTGCCGATGATGATTTCGGCGATGCCCTTGTGCTCGGTTTCCGGGTGATAAACCTCATCCCGGTACACGAACATGATGACGTCAGCATCCTGCTCGATCGCTCCGGATTCCCGGAGGTCGGAGTTGATCGGGCGTTTGTTCGGTCGTTGCTCCAGGGAGCGGTTGAGCTGGGACAGCGCCACCACCGGGCAGTTGAATTCCTTGGCCAGGGCTTTCAAGGAACGGGAGATCTCGGAAATCTCGTTGGTCCGGTTGTCACCGCCGGAGCCTGGAATCTGCATCAATTGCAGGTAGTCGATCATGATCAGGGCAACGTCACCGTGTTCACGCACCAATCGACGGGTCCGCGCGCGCATCTCCGACGGGCTGATACCGGCCGTATCGTCGATGAACAGCTTGCGGTCATTGAGCAGGTTGACCGCCGAAGTCAGGCGCGGCCAATCGTCGTCGTCGAGGCGACCGGCACGGACCTTGGTCTGGTCGATACGGCCCAGGGACGACAACATACGCATGATCAGCGATTCACCTGGCATTTCCAGCGAGTAAACCAGGACACACTTGTCGCTGCGTAACACGGCGTTTTCCACCAGGTTCATCGCAAAGGTGGTTTTACCCATGGACGGACGGCCGGCGACGATGATCAGGTCGGACGGCTGCAGGCCGCTGGTCTTCTCGTCGAGGTCGGTGTAGCCGGTGGACAGGCCGGTGATGGCGTTGTCGGTGTTGAACAGGGTGTCGATGCGGTCGATGGCCTTGGTCAGCAGGTCATTCACGCTCACCGGGCCGCCGGTTTTTGGCCGGGCCTCAGCGATCTGGAAGATCTGCCGTTCGGCTTCGTCGAGAATCTCTTCTGCCGTACGGCCTTCCGGGTTGAAAGCGCTGTCGGCAATCTCGGTAGCAATACCGATCAGTTGGCGCAATGTCGCCCGCGCACGAACGATCTGTGCATACGCCTTGATGTTGGCGACGGACGGCGTGTTTTTCGCCAGCTCACCAAGGTAACCGAGACCGCCGACTTGCGAGGTCTGACCTTCCTTGTCCAATTGCTCGGCAAGGGTCACGACGTCGATCGGGGAGTTCTGGTCGGCGAGCTTGGCGATCGCGCGGAAGATCAGGCGGTGATCATGTCGATAGAAATCGCCATCCGACACTTGATCAAGCACGCGTTCCCAGGCGTTGTTGTCCAGCATCAAACCACCGAGCACGGCCTGTTCGGCCTCGATGGAGTGCGGCGGCACCTTCAGGGAAGCGGTTTGCAGATCGTATTGCTCGGGTGCGGAGATATCGTTCATGGCCACTTGAATTGAGTGTGTGAAAATCAGGAACTGCAGAAAGACAAAGGGCACGACCTGTAAACAGGATCGTGCCCGATGTTACCGGCAAGCACCCGAGGGTGCCAGCCGACAAGTACTACTTAAGCTGCTACCACGACAACGCGTACGGTGGCTTCAACTTCAGCGTGCAGGTGCACGGCTACGTCGAATTCGCCTACGTTGCGGATGGTGCCGTTCGGCAGACGAACTTCGCTTTTTGCAACTTCAACGCCAGAGGCGGTCAGTGCATCAGCGATGTCGTGGGTGCCGATCGAACCGAACAGCTTGCCTTCGTCACCGGCGGTGGCAGTGATAGTCACTTCCAGCTCAGCCAGTTGGGCGGCACGGCTTTCAGCCGAGGTTTTACGGTCTGCTGCGGCTTTTTCCAGCTCAGCGCGACGCTCTTCGAACGCAGCCAGGTTGGCAGCGGTCGCAGCGGTAGCTTTGCCGTAAGGCAGCAGGTAGTTACGACCGTAACCAGCCTTAACGTTCACTTTGTCACCCAGGTTGCCCAGGTTGGTGACTTTTTCCAGAAGGATCAGTTGCATGTGAAAATCCTCTTAACTTTTAACCTTCACCGTTCGCGTTATCGGCATCTTTCGGTGCCGAACGACCGCGAAAATCAATCAGGCTGTCGACGATGGCCAAGACCACCAGCAACGGATAGATCAGCTGCATGAACAGCAACAGCGTGACGTACAACCCCACCAGCCAGAACCTGGCCAGTCGCTTTTGCGCCACCAGCCCGTGAATCAGGGCCAGCCCGGCGAACACCAGCGGTACGCTGCACAACGGCGTTAACATGGCCATCTGCGGACCGATGTTCGGCCCCAGAAGCATGCACGCCAGCAGCAACATCGCCGGCAAAAACGGGAATCGGATGGCGCGAAACTCGCGACCAAAACCACCCGGGTTGTACAACAACGCCTGCCAGTAGCGCCCGACAAGCAGGCTCAGCACACTGACGATTTGCAACAAGGCCGCAATCAGGCCGGTCAGGACCGGTGCAATCAGGGACGCAAAATGCGCTTGCTCGTCTACCGACAACTTCTCGTAGACATCACCGAGTAGCGACGGCATGACTTTTATCAAAGCCTGCGCCAGCATCTCGATTTGGGGACCAAACGTCGCCCCCAGCACCACTGAAAACACCACTCCCATCGCTATGCTGACCAGCAGCACGCGGTCCCAGGATTCGCTTGCGCGCAAAACCAACGCAAGGCTCGAAGAACCCAACAGCACCAGAAGTGCCCGAGGGTCATCCGAGTAAAGCCACCAGATCAACGCCGGTAGCATTCCCAGGGCAAGAACGCCAAGGGCGTCCTTCAATCCGCGCCGCAGAAGCACAAGGCATCCCGCGGCAGCACCCAACCAATACAACAACGGCAATGTTACGCATCCAGCCACTACGAGAGTGGCCTGCATGCGGCCGCGCATGATGAACTCAGCTATGGCGCGCATGCATTCAATCCTTTGCTACGTGTCGACTGCCCGGTCTCAGCGGCCGTGGCTGTCGGTGTAGGCCAGCAGGGCCAGGAAGCGGGCGCGCTTGATAGCGGTGGCCAGCTGACGCTGATAACGTGCTTTGGTACCGGTGATGCGGCTTGGAACGATTTTGCCGGTCTCGGATACATAAGCTTTCAGAGTGTTGAGATCTTTGTAATCGATCTCTTTCACGTCTTCAGCGGTGAAGCGGCAGAATTTACGACGACGGAAGAAACGTGCCATTTGATAGGCTCCTTAAAAGGTCCGTGGATTACTCGTCAGCGTTATCGCTGTTGTCGCTGTCATCACTATCAGCGCTTTCAGCGCCTTCGTGCTCAGGACGGTCGCGACGCTCACGGCGCTCACTGCGGTTTTCTTCAGCCTTGAGCATCTCGGATTGGCCGGTAACGGCTTCTTCGCGACGGATGACCAGGTTACGGATCACTGCATCGTTGTAGCGGAAGTTGTCTTCCAGCTCGGCCAGGGCCTTGCCAGTGCACTCAACGTTCAGCATCACGTAGTGAGCCTTGTGAACATTGTTGATTGCGTAGGCCAGTTGACGACGGCCCCAATCTTCCAGACGGTGGATTTTGCCGCCGTCTTCTTCGATCAGCTTGGTGTAACGCTCTACCATGCCGCCGACTTGCTCGCTTTGATCCGGGTGGACCAAAAAGATGATTTCGTAATGACGCATGAATGCTCCTTACGGGTTGTAGCCTGCCGCTCAAAAGCGGTCAGACAAGGAGTGAATGACACTTATGGACTTGCTTGCGATAGACACATGCGTGCCTGCCGTCACAGCAAGGGGCGCAATTGTAGAGAAGGGACAGGAGAGGTGCAAGGCAATTGGTGATTATTTGAACAGTTCGTTCACGCCACCAATCTTCGCCCCACCACAAACCACTGTGGGAGCGAGCCTGCTCGCGAAGGGGGCATAACATTCAACATTGATGCTGAATGTTACTCCGCTTTCGCGAGCAGGCTCGCTCCCACAGGGATTACAACCGGCTTAAGACTTCTTGCCGCCCGCCGCAGCCTTGACGCTGCGCTGACGCTGGGCTTCGAACAGGCACACGCCAGTTGCCACGGACACGTTGAGACTGCTGACGCTGCCAGTCATCGGCAAATGCACCAGGTAATCACAAAGATCGCGGGTCAGGCGACGCATGCCGCTGCCTTCTGCGCCCATGATCAGGATGGTCGGGCCGGTCATGTCTTGCTGATACAGGCTCTGTTCAGCTTCACCCGCCGTGCCGACAACCCACAAGCCGCGCTGCTTGAGCTTTTCAAGGGTGCGCGCCAGGTTGGTCACGGCGACCAACGGAATCACTTCCGCCGCGCCACAGGCCACTTTACGCACAGTCGGGGTCAGCGTCGCTGACTTGTCCTTCGGAACGATCACCGCCAGCGCACCGGCCGCATCGGCCGAACGCAGGCAGGCGCCGAGGTTGTGCGGATCGGTCACGCCGTCGAGCACCAGCAACAGCGGTGCGCCTTCGCTGCGATCGAGCAACTCGTCGAGCATCGCCTCACCCCAGACCTGGCTCGGACTAACGTCCGCCACCACGCCCTGGTGCACGCCATCAACCCAAGCGTCGAGTTCACGACGCTCGGCGTTGCCGACGGGCACGCGATTTTCATTCGCTAGCGCGATCAGCGACTGTACACGCGGCTCGCTGCGGCCTTCAGCCAACCAGATCTGCTTGACGCGTTTCGGGTGGTGACGCAGCAATGCTTCTACCGCATGCACGCCGTAGATCTTTTCCAACTGACTCATGGTTTAGCCTTAGGTTTACGCGCCCCGCCGCTTCTTCCGGCCGGAGCACCACCCGCTTTTGGCGGGCCTTTACGGTGTTTGCTCGGTTTTGCTGGCTTTTCGCCGGGGGCCTTGTCAGGCGCCGACCGTCCGGTCTTTCCCCCAGACGCCGCTTTACCGCCGCTTTTCGCTTCAGACAGCAACGCCTGTTTCATTTCACGGCTTTTACGCAGCTCGGCGTTTTTCGCCGCGGCATCGCTTGGGCGATAGGCTTCAACAGCCTTTTCCTTGGCAGGACGACGACCGGTTTTCGCCGGGGCCGGTTCTGCGGCGGTTTTAGCCGCTGGAGCGGTTGTTTCGGTTCCACGCTTCTTGCGGCCAATTGGCGCGCTGATGGTTTTTTCAGCCATCTCGAAGTCGATCTTGCGCTCGTCGAGGTCAACGCGCATGACGCGCACTTCAACGGTGTCGCCCAGACGGAAGCTGCGACCGGTACGTTCACCCGCCAAACGGTGGTGAACCGGGTCGAAATGGTAGTAATCGCCCGGCAGCGCGGTGACGTGCACCAGGCCTTCGACGTAGATATCGGTCAGTTCGACGAACAGGCCAAAACCGGTCACGGCGGTGATCACACCCGGGAACGATTCGCCCACGCGGTCTTTCATGAACTCGCACTTGAGCCAGTTCACGACATCGCGAGTCGCCTCATCGGCACGGCGCTCGCTCATCGAGCACTGCTCGCCGAGTTGCTCCAGCGCCGCTTCGTCGTACGGATAGATCCGCGCTTTCGGAATGGTCATCGCGCCAGCACGACGAACGTGCGGGGTGTCCTGCTTGGAATGGATCACGCTGCGGATCGCCCGGTGCGTGAGCAAGTCCGGGTAGCGGCGAATCGGCGAGGTGAAGTGGGTATAGGCTTCGTAATTCAGGCCGAAGTGGCCCTGGTTATCAGCGCTGTACACCGCCTGACTCAACGAACGCAGCATGACGGTCTGGATCAGGTGGAAATCCGGACGGTCCTTGATGCTTGCCAGCAATGCCTGGTAATCCTTCGGCGACGGGCCGTCCTTGCCTTTGTGCAGGGACAGGCCGAGTTCGCCAAGGAAGGCGCGCAGTTTTTCCAGACGCTCCGGTGGCGGACCGTTGTGCACGCGATACAGCGCAGGAATTTCGTGTTTCTTCAGGAATTCAGCAGTGGCCACGTTGGCCGCCAGCATGCATTCCTCGATCAATTTGTGCGCGTCGTTACGAACGGTCGGACGGATTTCGGCAATCTTGCGCTCGGTGCCGAAGATGATCCGGGTTTCCTGGGTTTCGAAATCGATCGCGCCACGCACGTGACGAGCGCCCAGCAGCACTTTGTACAGCGCGTAAAGCTGCTTGAGGTGTGGCAGAACGTCGGTGTACTCGCCGCGAAGCTGACGTGCTTCGGTGAGTTTCGGCGTTTCCAGCATCGCGCTGACTTTGTTGTAAGTCAGACGAGCGTGGGAGTGGATCACCGCTTCGTAGAAGCAGTAGTCGGTCATCTCGCCGGATTTGGAGATGGTCATCTCGCAAACCATGGCCAAACGATCGACGTGCGGATTCAGCGAGCACAGGCCGTTGGACAATTGCTCAGGCAGCATCGGCACAACGCGCTCGGGGAAGTACACCGAGTTGCCGCGAACCTGGGATTCGTTGTCCAGCGCCGAACCGATCTTCACGTAGCTGGAGACGTCGGCAATCGCCACGTACAACTTCCAGCCACCGGAGAACAGGCGCAGCTTGCCTGGCTTGGATTCGCAGTAAACCGCGTCATCGAAGTCGCGCGCATCTTCACCGTCGATGGTCACGAACGGCAGATGGCGCAGGTCGATGCGCTTCTCTTTGTCTTTCTCTTCGACTTCAGGCTTGAGCTTGGCGGCTTCTTTCAACACCGCCTCAGGCCATACGTGCGGGATATCGTACGCGCGCAGGGCGACATCGATTTCCATGCCCGGCGCCATGTAGTTACCCACGACTTCAACCACGTCGCCTTGCGGCTGGAAGCGTGGTGTCGGCCAGTGAGTGATCTTCACTTCAACGAATTGGCCGATCTGGGCGTTGGCGTTGCGGCCCGGCGTGACCAGCACTTCTTGCTGGATCTTCGGGTTGTCCGCAACGACAAAGCCGATGCCGCCTTCTTCGAAGTAACGACCGACGATGGTTTCGTGAGCACGGGACACCACTTCGACGATCATGCCTTCACGGCGACCGCGACGGTCGAGGCCGGAAACGCGGGCCAGAGCACGGTCACCATCAAAAACCAGGCGCATTTGCGCCGGGCTCATGAACAGGTCGTCACTGCCGTCATCCGGGACCAGGAAGCCGAAGCCGTCACGGTGACCGCTGATGCGGCCCAGGATCAGGTCGAGCTTGTCCACCGGCGCATAAGTGCCGCGACGGGTATAGATGAGTTGAGCGTCGCGCTCCATGGCGCGCAGGCGGCGACGCAGGGCTTCGATCTGGTCTTCTGTGGTCAGACCAAACTCTTCGACCAGTTGCTCGCGGTTAGCAGGCGAACCTCGATCAGCAAGGTGCTGAAGGATCAGTTCGCGGCTAGGAATAGGGTTTTCATATTTTTCCGCTTCACGAGCGGCCTCGGGATCGAGGGACTGCCAATCGGCCATTAGAGAGTTTTCACCTTGTCTATATGCGGGTTAGTTTGGCATAGGCGTAATGAAACGGGAAATTTCAAGCTATGACAGCCCTTCTAAAGCCCTTTATCGACATCGCAACACTGATTTAAAGACCACTGGCGAAATTTTCCAGGATTTTTTGATGTCGGGGGTTTACAGTTAAAAAGACGCTCCGTATAGTGCGCGCCATCGACGACGCAGACGCGCTGCCGATACTGCCCAGATGGTGAAATTGGTAGACACGCCAGCTTCAGGTGCTGGTGACCGCAAGGTCGTGGAAGTTCGAGTCTTCTTCTGGGCACCAATTTCGAGCTTGAGATTAGATCAATTTCAAGGCTCAAACAAAAACCCGCGAAAGCGGGTTTTTTGCATTCCAGGCTTCTGATTTATTAAATCTAAATCAGGGGTTTACAGATCAAAACGCTCTCCGTATAGTGCGCCACATCAACAGCGGCAACGCTGAAGATAAATGCCCAGATGGTGAAATTGGTAGACACGCCAGCTTCAGGTGCTGGTGACCGCAAGGTCGTGGAAGTTCGAGTCTTCTTCTGGGCACCAATTCAAATTCAAGGTTACGACCTTGAATTTCACAGAAACCCGCGAAAGCGGGTTTTTGCGTTTCTGGCATCCCGAAATCTGACAATGCTGCTTTTTTGTGGCGAGGGAGCTTGCTCCCGCTGGGGCGCAAAGCGGCCCTCTTCATACTTCCAATTGAACCGTATTGCCTGGTTTGCGACTGCTGCGCAGCCGAGCGGGAGCAAGCTCCCTCGCCACAGAGATTTGCACTGGACGCTCTAGCTGGCACTTCCCGACCCAGCAAGGCGCACTTGAGAAACAATATCGTTTATCATTGTTGCAAGTTTTTGCAATGCGACAGTGAGGAACCCTGCGAATGATGTTTCGAAATACCCTGCGCCGCGGCCTGACCTTCACCCTCCTCGGCCTGGTACTCGCCACTCCCCTCACCCAGGCTGCCGACCCGGTTTCCCTGACACTCTACAACGGTCAACACAAGGAAGTCGGCGACGCCATCGCCAAGGCTTTCGAAGCCAAGACCGGCATCCATGTGAATGTGCGCAAAGGCAGCAGCAATCAGCTCGCCAGCCAGGTCATGGAAGAAGGTGACCGCTCCCCTGCCGACGTGATCTACACCGAAGAATCACCACCCCTGAACAAACTCGGCGAGCAAGGTTTCCTCGCCAAGACCGACGACGCCACGCTGGCGGTTTTGCCCAAGGACTACGTTGCGGGTAACGGCACCTGGATCGGCATCACGGCCCGGGTTCGGGTGGTGGCCTACAATCCCAAGCTGATCGAGGAGAAGGACCTGCCGAAATCGGTGATGGAATTCTCCAATCCAAAATGGCAAGGCAAGGTCGGCTTCGTGCCCACCAGTGGCGCCTTCCAGGAACAAGCGGTCGCGATCATCAAAGTGCACGGCATGGACGCAGCCGAAGAATGGCTGACCGGCCTGCGCGCGTTCGGCAAGACCTACAGCAACAACATGGTCGCCCTGAAGGCCGTGGAAAATGGTGAAGTTGCCACTGTACTGGTGAACAACTATTACTGGTTCGCCCTGCAACGCGAGAAAGGCCAACTGGATTCGAAACTGCATTACTTCACCGGCGGCGACGTCGGCGGACTGATCACCGTTTCCAGTGCCGCCGTATTGAAATCCAGCAAACACCCACAAGAAGCCCAGGCATTTCTGGCCTATATGGCCAGCGAAGAAGGCCAGCGCGTGATCACCCAGACCACCGCCGAATACCCGCTGCACAAAGGCATGGAATCGGATCGCGGCCTCAAGCCATTCAGCGAACTGCAAGCACCCAATGTCACACCGGCCGACCTGGGTAACGCCGAACAAGCCCTGGACCTGGAACGCGACGTTGGCTTGAACTGATGAGCGCTTCACCAGCCTCCCCCGCTTCACGCGGGGTGTACGTGCCTCGGCGTAAACGGCCGTCGATCTGGCTGTTGCTGCCAGTCCTGTTGCTGGTGGTGCTCAGCCTGTTGCCTCTGATGTACGTCGGGCTCAAGGCCTGGCAAGCCGGTTGGGCCGAGGCGCTGCATCTGCTGTGGCGGCCTTATGTGTTTGGGCTGCTGCGCAATACGCTGGCGCTGATGGCCGGCGTGACGCTGGCGTGCGGCGTGATCGGCCTGTCGCTGGCCTGGCTGCTGGAACGCAGCAATCTGCCGGGGCGGCGATTGTGGGGCGTCATCCTTTGTTTGCCGTTCGCCGTTCCGGCGTTTGTCAGCAGTTTTACCTGGGTTTCGCTGAGCGCTCACTTTGAAGGCTTGGGCGGGGCGATTCTGGTGATGACGCTGTCCAAGTACCCACTGATCTTTCTGCCGGTCGCGGCGACCTTGCGCAATCTGGACCCCTCTCTCGAAGAATCTGCCCGGACACTTGGACAGAATCGCTGGGGCGTTTTTTTCAGAATCACGTTGCCGCTGCTCTGGCCGTCGTTGCTGGCGGGCTCACTGCTGATCGCACTGCACATGCTGGTGGAGTTCGGCGCGCTGTCTATCATCGGCCTGCAAACCTTTACCACGGCGATTTATCAGCAGTTCGAACTGGAATTCAGCAATGCCAACGCAGCCATGCTGTCGGCGGTGTTGCTGGCGCTGTGCCTGATGTTGCTGTGGCTGGAGCTGCGGGTTCGCGGCAAGGGCCGACATGTTCGTACCGGCCAGGGTGCAGCGCGGCATGCGGAACAGGTTCGATTGGGGCCTTGGGCAGGAGTCGGACAGTTTTACTGCCTGGCGTTGGCGATCATCGGCAGTGGCATTCCGCTGGGGATGCTGGGGTATTGGCTGGCGGTCGGCTCCTCGGCAGCATTCCCGGTCGCCGCAATCGGCGAAGCACTTCTGTCGTCACTGGCACTCTCCCTCGGTGGCGCAGCGCTTTGTCTGGTGCTGGCCGTGCCGGTTGGCTTGCTGGTGGTGCGTTACAAAGGCCAATTGGCGATCTGGGCCGAGCGCTTGCCATATCTGCTGCATGCGCTGCCCGGCCTGGTGATTGCGCTGACGCTGGTGTATTTCGCCCTGCACTATGTGCCGGCGCTGTACCAGACGTCCGCCTTGCTGCTGATCGCTTATGCGTTGTTGTTTTTGCCGCTGGCTCAGGCGCCGATTCGAACGGCTTTGAACAAGGCTGCGCCGCAACTGGAAGAAGCGGCGCGCACGCTCGGGGCGACGTCGTTCAGCGCGTTTTGCCGGATTACCTTGCCGATTATCTTCCCGGCGCTGGGAGCGGCGTTTGCGCTGGTGTTTCTGGATGCGATGAAGGAGCTGACGGCGACATTGCTGCTGAGTCCGACCGGACTCAATACCTTGGCGACAGAGGTGTGGGCGCATACGGCGAATGTGGAGTTTGCGGCGGCAGCGCCTTATGCGGCTTTGTTGATAGTGGTGTCGGGGGTGCCGGTTTATCTACTCACAACTCGGATGTATTTGAGCCGTTGAGATCGCCTTCGCGAGCAAGCCCGCTCCCACATTTGAAATGCATTCCAATGTGGGAGCGGGCTTGCTCGCGAAGAGGCCCGCCCAAACAAAGAAAATCCTAAGCCCTGAACTGCCCCAGGCTCGCCTTCAACTGCGCCGCCAGCCCGTCCAGCACCTTGCCGCTGGCCGTGGTCTCCACCACCGCCTGAGCCGCTTTCTCAGCCTGCGCATGAATGGTTTCAACCCGCCCCCGCACCGCCTGCGCACCTTGCGCCTGATGCGCTGCCGCCTGAGTCGCCAGGCCAATCGCCGCATGCACCTGCTCGACCGATTCCTGTACCGACTGCTGCAACCGCGCACTGTCGCGCAGCACCAGCAAACCTTCACTCGCCTGACGGCCGGCCTGACCAATCGCCGCCACCGCTTCGCGCGCACCTTGCTGCAAGGCCACGATGTGCGCCTGAATGTCGCCGGTCGAGCTCTGCGTCTTGCTCGCCAGTGCCCGCACTTCGTCAGCGACCACGGCAAACCCGCGACCGGTTTCGCCCGCACGCGCCGCTTCGATGGCCGCGTTCAGGGCCAGCAGGTTGGTTTGCTCGGCGATCCCGTGGATCACCGTCAGCACCACTTCGATCTGCTCACTCTGCTGCGCCAGACGCTCGATGACTTTCGCCCCGGTATCGACCTGCCCGGCCAACGCTTCGATCAAGCTGCCGACTTTTGCCGAGGTCCGGGTGTTTTCATCCGTGGCCGAACGAATGTCGACCACCTGCTGCAAAGCTGCCTGCATGGCGTGACTTTCAGACTGGGCTTCATCAGCCATTTGTGACAACGCGCGCAGGCTCTCAGCCACTTCATCGCGCTGCATGCCTGCGGCCTTGTCCGCCCCGGCATTTCGCAGGGTCATGGCACCAATTTCCACGCCGGTACGCTGAGCCACATCGCCCGCTTCACGCACAATCGGCTGCAACTTATCCACAAAGCGATTGACCGCCGACGCCATGTCGCCGATTTCGTCCTTGCTGTTGATCTGCACGCGCTTGGTCAGGTCACCCTCGCCTGCCGCCAGATCATCCATGGCGCTGATCAGCATCTTCAAGCGGTTGACCACGCGACGCCCCAGCACCACGGCCAGCAACAGCAGCACGCCGCAACCCACCAGCGCCAGGCCCAGGCCAATGCGCCAGCGCAAAGTCGCTGCAGCTTCCTGCACGGTGCTGGTGGTGTTGGCTTTCATTTCAGACGCCGTGGATTGCGCCGACTGCAAACGCGCGCCCATCGCCGCGGCACTGTCGGCGGCCGCGCCCTTGAGGCTGTCGCCCACAAGCTGATCACTGCTGGCAATCAGCGCCGAGAAGCGCTTGTCCAGGGCCGCGAGGTCGGTTTCCACCGACGCGGTGGAGACCCCCATTATTACCTTGCCGATTTCAACGCCATTGGGGTTGATCGAGGATTCGAGGTAATAGACCGAAGGATCGTTCTTCGCCGCATCCAGTACTTTGTCCAGCGCGCGTTCGCCCTGGCCTTTTTCAAGGAGGGCCTTGTTGATCGGGTTTTCGCGATTGAGGTAGCGCGTCAGGTGCTGCCCGGTTGCATCGTCATACACCACGAACAACACGTTGGGATTGCGCTGGGCCCGGCGGGCGAATTCGGACAGGGTTGGAACGTCGCTGTCCCACATCGCGCGGGGTGCGACCGAGGCCAGGAGCTGCGCCATATCATTGGCGGAGTCCTTCAGGTCTTTTTCCAGCGTCGCACGCAACTGAGCCTGCTCGTCCTTCAAACGCGAGGACAAACCAGCCGTGAGGCGCTGACGCGTGCTGCTCGAAAGGTTATCGAGGCTCGAGGTGACTTCACGTCCTGCCTGCTCAAGTTCGCCAGAGAGTTTTTGACTGTCGGCCCCCAGGCGCACACCCAGATCGGCTTCCAATGCAGTCACTGTGCTCCGGGTCAGAGCAACAGCCACCAGCACTTGCACCAAAAGGGCGATACCGAGGGTAACGAACACGGGCCGCAACAAACGGCTTTGTAACAATGAGAGAACTGCCGACACTTAAAATCCCTCTGCTTTGGCGCCATTAAATTGATGGCGCGCTGGAAGCGATGCTTTTATTCAACATCACAGCAAAGGTCATGCCGTCCAAGAGGCATAAACGACAAAGGGCCCTATTAAGGACCCTTTGTGTTTCACTTCAATGACTTATCAAGCAAACGGATGACGCAGAACGATAGTTTCGTTGCGATCCGGGCCCGTCGAAATAATGTCGATCGGCGCGCCGATCAACTCTTCAACGCGCTTGATGTAGGCACGAGCGTTAGCTGGCAGCTCTTCCAGGGTTTTGGCACCCTCGGTCGATTCGGTCCAGCCCGGCACTTCTTCGTACACAGGCTGAAGGCCTACGTAGCTGTCAGCGTCAGTCGGAGCAACGGCGTTGCCCTGCGCATCTTTGTAGCCGACGCAGATGTTGATGGTTTCCAGGCCGTCGAGTACGTCCAGCTTGGTCAGGCAGATGCCCGAGATGCTGTTCACATCGATGGCGCGACGCAGGATAACAGCGTCGAACCAGCCGCAACGACGAGCACGGCCGGTGGTAGCGCCGAACTCGTGACCTTGCTTGGCCAGGTGCGCACCCACTTCGTCAAACAGCTCAGTCGGGAATGGGCCCGAACCTACGCGAGTGGTGTAAGCCTTGGTGATGCCCAGGATGTAATCCAGGAACATCGGGCCAACGCCCGAACCGGTCGCCACGCCACCGGCGGTGGTGTTGGAGCTGGTCACGTACGGATAGGTACCGTGGTCGATGTCGAGCAACGAACCCTGGGCGCCTTCGAACATGATGTCTTTGCCAGCGCGACGCAGGTCGTGCAGCTCGGCCGTCACGTCCAGCATCAACGGCTTGAGCAGCTCAGCGTATTCCTTGCACTCGGCCAGGGTTTTTTCGAATTCGATGGCAGGCTCTTTGTAGTAACCCACCAGCATGAAGTTGTGGTAGTCCACCAGTTCACGCAGCTTGTCTTCGAAGCGCGGCATGTTGAGCAGGTCGCCAACGCGCAGGCCACGACGTGCAACCTTGTCTTCGTACGCCGGGCCGATGCCGCGACCGGTGGTACCGATCTTCAGCTCGCCACGGGCCTTTTCACGGGCCTGGTCCAGCGCCACGTGGAAGGACAGGATCAGCGGGCAGGACGGGCTGATACGCAGGCGCTCGCGCACCGGTACGCCTTTCTCTTCCAGCTTGGTGATCTCGCGTAGCAGGGCGTCGGGTGCAACCACCACGCCGTTACCGATCAGGCACTGCACGCCTTCGCGCAACACGCCCGACGGGATCAGGTGCAAGACGGTTTTCTCGCCGTCGATCACCAGTGTGTGACCAGCGTTGTGGCCACCCTGGTAGCGCACTACGGCGGCAGCATGTTCGGTCAGCAGATCAACGATCTTGCCTTTGCCCTCATCACCCCATTGGGTGCCCAGGACTACGACATTCTTACCCATAACACTTGTCCTCATTCGCGCAAACTTGGTGCCGGCAGCCGCCGGCGGGAAAACTCAAGAAGCCAGCGGCAATACTTGCCAAAGCCCGTTCTGCTGAATCAATTGCCGGTCGCAGTCCGCTTCACGGGCGGCGGCCAATGGTTGTCCAGGCAACGCCTGAACGACACGCTGACCCTCACTGCGCAACTGGCAAACCTGCTGCCAGAGTGCCGCATCCGTACTGTCAGGCATCCAGATACCGCCAGACGGTAGCTCGATCTCAGCACGCCCCAGGGTCACCAGGGTTTTCAAATCGGTAGAGAAGCCGGTAGCCGGACGCGCGCGACCGAAGTCGGCGCCGATGTCGTCGTAACGACCGCCCTGAGCAATGGACTGGCCAACACCCGGTACGAACACCGCGAACACCACACCGGTGTGGTAGTGGTAACCGCGCAACTCGCCCAGGTCGAAGTACAGCGGCAGTTCCGGGAAACGCACGGACAGACGCTCGGCAATCGCCAGCAGGTCGTCCAGAGCAGCCAGAACAGGCGCCGGCGCATTCGCCAGACGCTCGCGGGCGGCGCTCAACACTTCACGGCCGCCACACAAATCAACCAGCGCGCGCAACATGCCCGACAAATCGGCAGGCAGGCCTTCGGTCAAGGTAATGACCTCGTCGATGGCCTTGCGTTGCAACGCGTCAAACAATTGTTGCTCGACTTCACCGGACAAACCGGCGGCGCGAGCCAAGCCGCGATAGATGCCAACATGACCGAGGTCCATGTGCACATCCGGCACATCGGCCAGTTGCAGCATAGCCAACATCAGGCTGATGACTTCCACGTCGCTGCTCGGACTGGCATCGCCGTACAACTCGGCACCCAGCTGGATCGGGCTGCGCGAGGACGACAAGGCGCGAGGCTGGGCGTGCAGCACGCTACCGGCATAGCACAGGCGGCTCGGGCCTTCGCGACGCAAGGTGTGCGCATCGATGCGCGCCACTTGCGGCGTGATGTCGGCACGGAAACCCATCTGCCGGCCCGATTGCGGGTCGATGACCTTGAAGGTACGCAGGTCGAGGTCAGAGCCCGCGCCGGTCAGCAGGGATTCCAGGTACTCGATATGGGGAGTCACGACAAACTCGTAACCCCAGCTCTGGAACAGATCCAACACCTGACGACGCGCGACTTCAATGCGCGCCGCTTCTGGTGGCAGTACTTCTTCGATGCCATCTGGCAGCAGCCAGCGGTCTACCGTTGCCATTACGCCATTCCCCTATGATCCGGGCGGCAAGCCCTCGGGCGAGCCTTGAGTGAAGCAGAAAATGGTCGGCTCATACGCAAACCACGCGCATGGACGACATGGCGAAAAGCCTCAAACCGGCTTCGCCAACCACTTTCCTCGAAAAACCTGTTGAGCCTGCATAAAAACAGCAATCAAACGTGCAGACGCAAAAAAGCCGGGAATTTCCCGGCTGCCGCATCATACACACGTTTTCCCAAAGGATCACCCCGCCCGAGGCTTTAGCCGCCAGGCGGGGGATGATTCAGGTCAACGCAGTATCAAGGCTTGGCTTTTTCCAGGTAACGGAAGAAGTCGCTGCTTGGGTCCAGGACCATGACGTCGGATTTGTTCGCGAAGCTTTCACGGTAGGCACGCAGGCTACGGTAGAAACCATAGAACTCCTGATCCTGACCGTAGGCCTTGGAGTAGATCGCAGAGGCCTGGGCATCACCGTCACCGCGAACCTCTTCAGATTCACGATAGGCTTCAGCCAGCAACACGCGGCGTTGACGATCGGCGTCAGCACGAATGCCTTCGGCCAGCTCGTTACCCTTGGCGCGGTGCTCGCGAGCTTCACGCTCACGCTCGGAACTCATGCGCTCGAACACACTGCGGTTCACTTCTTTCGGCAGATCGATAGCCTTGACCCGAACATCGACGACTTCGATGCCCAGCTCTTTTTCCGCCATCTTGTTCAGCGAAGCCGTGATGTCGGTCATCAGCGCATCGCGCTCACCGGATACCACTTCGTGCAGCGTGCGCTTACCAAACTGGTCACGCAGGCCCGACTCCAGACGACGGGAAAGACGTTCGTCGGCAATCTGCTTGAGGCCAGACGTCGCGGTGTAGAAGCGCTCGGCATCTTTCACGCGCCACTTGGCGTAGGCATCCACCATGACGGCTTTCTTTTCCAGCGTCAGAAAGCGTTGCGTCGGTGCATCCAGCGTCATCAGGCGTGCGTCGAATTTACGCACCTGGTTAACGTAAGGCACTTTCACATGCAGGCCCGGCTGAACATCAGCCTGGACCACACGACCGAACTGCAGCAACACCGCACGCTCGGTCTGAGCGACGATGTAGAAGCAGTTCCAGGCAGCGATCGCCACGACGACGCCGACAATAAGGGCGATCAGCGATTTATTGCTCATCAGCGACTCTCCCTGGTACGTGCTTGCTGTTGCTGCAGATCAGCTGCCGCACGCGTATTCGCTTCATTGCTGGTGGCTGCCGCACCGGTCACCGGAGTGCTGGTGTTGCGACCACTTTCGACCATCTTGTCCAGCGGCAAGTACAGCAGATTGCTCTGGCCATTCTTGTTGCCGGTCACGAGAACCTTGCTGGTGTTGCTGAAGACTTCCTGCATGGTGTCCAGATACAGACGCTCGCGGGTGACTTCAGGGGCCTTGCGATACTCGGCCACCAGTTTGGTGAAGCGATCGGCCTCACCCTTGGCGCGCGAGACGGTCTCGTCACGGTAGCCGTTGGCGTCTTCAAGGATGCGCTGGGCCTGACCACGGGCTTCCGGCACGACGCCGTTGGCATAGGTTTCAGCCTGGTTACGCGAACGCTGCTCGTCTTCACGGGCACGGATCACGTCATCGAAGGCTTCCTGCACTTCACGCGGTGCAGCTGCGCTCTGTACGTTGACCTGAGTGACGGTGATACCGGTGCGATAGGTATCCATGAAGCGTTGCAGACGCTCCTTGATTTCGCTGGCCATCAATTCACGGCCTTCTGTCAGCACCTGGTCCATCGCGGTGGAACCCACCACATGGCGCAAGGCACTTTCGGTCGCGTGCTGCAGGCTGATTTCCGGCTGGTCAACGCTCAGCACGAAGTCCTGCAGGTTGCTGATCTTGTACTGCACGGTCAGCGGCACTTCGACGATGTTTTCGTCTTCAGTCAGCATTTGACCCTGCTTGGTATAGGCACGCTCACGCGTGACGTTTTCCAGGTACTTGCGATCGATCGGCGGGAAATAGATGTTCAGGCCCGGGCCGACGGTTTCGTAGTACTTGCCGAAGCGCAGCACCACGGCTTGCTCCTGCTCGTCGACGACGTAGACCGCGCTGTACAGCCAAACGGCCGCCAGCACGACAAGGCCGATGCCAAGAATGCCGCCGAAGCCGCCGCTCTTGCCCGAACCACCGCCGTCATCACCACGTTTCTTACCACCACCGAACAACCCGTTCAGGCTTTCCTGCAGCTTTCGGAAGGCCTCGTCGAGATCCGGTGGTCCCTTGCGGTCGCCGTTATTGCGGCGCTTGCCACCCCAAGGATCCTGATTATTCGAGTTGCCACCCGGCTCATTCCAAGCCATAGCGCTCTCCATCTGATAAAGCAAAGACGCACCCACGGCGCGCCGACCAATGCTACAGAATGCCTGTCACCACGGCACAACCGCTTTCTCAGGCTTTTATTGCAAAGTGTGTTGCTCGATGAATTCATTCGGCTGCAAACCTTCACGGCTCACCAATCGATTCAACTCGATCCGTGGCAAGCGAACGGCCAGCAAGCTGATGCCTTCTTCGTCGTGTTCTTCTTTCTGCACCGCACCGAGTTCGAAAAACTGCGCACGCAGTCGAGCAAAACGTTGCGGCAAGCGCAAGGTACCGATAAACAAATCACTGCCAAGCAACTCGGCAATGGCTTGCTCAAGCAATTCCAGACCCGTGCCATCACGCGCCGACAGCCAGACCCGCAGGGGTTTGCCGCTTTCGTCGCGCTGGATTTGTGGCTCAACGCCTTCAAGCAAATCGAGTTTGTTATAGACCTCGAGTATCGGCAAGTCCTGGGCACCAATCTCGCCCAGCACCACCATCACCTGCTCGATCTGCAACATGCGATCCGGTTCGGCCGCATCGATCACGTGCAACAACAGGTCGGAATTGCTCGACTCTTCGAGGGTAGACCGAAATGCCTCGACCAGCTTGTGGGGCAAGTGGCGAATGAACCCTACGGTGTCCGCCAGGACAATCGGCCCCAGGTCGTCCAGATCGAGACGGCGCAGGGTCGGGTCCAGCGTGGCGAATAATTGGTCAGCCGCGTAAACGTCGGATTTCGTCACGTTATTGAAGAGCGTGGATTTACCGGCGTTGGTATAGCCTACCAGCGACACGGTAGGGATATCCGCACGCATACGGCCACGTCGCGACTGTTCGCGCTGGCTGCGCACCTTCTCCAGCCGGCCCTTGATCTGTCGCAGGCGAACCCGCAGCAAACGGCGGTCGGTTTCCAGCTGGGTCTCACCCGGGCCACGCATGCCGATACCGCCACCCTGGCGCTCAAGGTGAGTCCAGCCACGAACCAGACGGGTGCTCATGTGGTCAAGCTGGGCCAGTTCTACCTGGAGCTTGCCTTCATGGGTACGGGCGCGTTGGGCGAAAATATCGAGAATCAGACCGGTGCGGTCGATCACGCGACACTCGAAAACACGTTCGAGGTTACGTTCCTGACTGGGCGTGAGGATGTGATTGAAAATCACCAGATCGGCCTCTTCGGCCTTGACCAGGTCGCGCAGTTCCTCAACCTTGCCACTGCCAATGAGGAATTTGGCGGTTGGCCGATGACGCGGCACGTTAAAAAACGCAACGGTCTCGGCGCCCGCCGAATTAGCCAGTTCCTGAAACTCCTGCGGATCTTCGCGCGCCTCAGGGTCCTGTCCATCCAAGTGAACGAGGATCACTCGCTCACCACCACCGTGGCGCTCAAAGAACAAAGGAGACTCCTATCAGGCGTTACCTGGCTCAGCGTCACCAGCTTCGGATTCGGTTGCGCTTGGCAGACGAATTGGACGAACCGGCACCACTGTCGAGATAGCGTGTTTGTAAACCATTTGGCTAACGGTGTTTTTCAGCAGGATAACGAACTGGTCGAAAGACTCGATCGTGCCTTGCAGTTTGATCCCGTTGACCAGGTAGATGGACACCCCAACTTTCTCTTTACGTAAAGTATTCAAGTAAGGGTCTTGTAGCGAATGCCCTTTTGACATGTGCCGCACTCCTTTAAGGATTCAATATAAAAATAGGTAAACAGATGGCTTTAGCCGTCACACCCCCAAGGATAGACGGCAATTGCAAGGACTCAGCTCAATATGGAGATGGTCCCCAAGTATTTCAAGGCGCGCGGCAGATTGTCGCAATCGAGGCTGTCCAGCCAGTGTAAATCAGCCCAACTGCGCAGCCAGGTGAACTGACGCTTTGCCAATTGGCGCGTGGCAATGATTCCACGCTCCTGCATCTCGGCTTGCGTCAGCTTGCCATCCAGGTAATCCCAGACTTGTCGGTAGCCTACCGCACGTATAGACGGCAACCCGGAATGCAGGTCACTTCTCTTACGCAGGGCTACGACCTCGTCAATGAATCCCTGTTCCAACATATTCGTGAATCTTTGTTTAATTCGCTCGTGCAGTACCTGGCGATTTGCCGGAGCAATGGCCAAGTTCGCGACAGTATAGGGCAATTGTTGCAGTCCCGAAGCGGCTGCTTCGGTACTTTGCACAGATTGTCTCAGCCGCAGCTCGGTCATGCTCTGACCGCTGACGCGATAAACTTCCAGTGCCCGACTGAGTCGCTGCGGATCGTTTGGATGAATACGCGCGGCAGACTCAGGGTCAATCAGCGCCAATTGTTCGTGCAGCGCTTGCCAGCCAAGGCGCGCAGCCTCTTCCTCGATCTGCGCGCGGACTTCGGGATCGGCCGCCGGCATGTCCGCCAGACCTTCGACCAAAGCCTTGTAATAGAGCATTGTGCCGCCCACCAGCAGCGGAATTTTTCCCCGCGCAGTGATCTCGGCCATCGCTTCCAGGGCATCACGACGGAAATCGGCGGCCGAATAGCTCTCGGCCGGGTCGAGAATGTCGATCAAACGGTGCGGGAATTCAGCCAGGATTTCTTTCGAAGGCTTGGCGGTGCCGATGTCCATGCCCCGATAGACCAGCGCCGAATCGACACTGATCAGCTCGCACGGCAGAACCTTGGTCAGCTCGATGGCCAGGTCGGTCTTGCCCGCAGCGGTCGGGCCCATCAGGAAAATCGCTGGAGGGAGCTGGCTCATCAACGACCGCGCAAGAACAGTTTGTCCAGATCGTCCAGGCCCAATTGGGTCCAGGTCGGTCGGCCATGGTTGCATTGACCGCTGCGCTCGGTGTTTTCCATGTCGCGCAGCAGACCGTTCATTTCCGGGATCGCCAGCCGCCGATTCGCACGCACCGCGCCGTGGCAGGCCATTGTCCCGAGCAACTCATTCAAATGTGCCTGAATCCGGTCGCTGGTGCCGTATTCCATCAGGTCTGCCAAGACATCGCTGACCAGCCGATTGGCTTCCGCCTGCTTGAGTAAAGCCGGAATCTGCCGGATGGCCAGGGACTCAGGCCCCAGGCGCTGCAATTCAAAGCCCAGACGCTGGAACAACGCAGCGTGCTCTTCGGCGCAATCGGCTTCGCGCTGACTCACCGCCAGGGATTCCGGCACCAGCAGCGGCTGGCCGCTCAGGCCTTCGCTGGCCATGGCGATTTTCAGGCGCTCGTACATGATCCGCTCGTGAGCCGCATGCATGTCCACCAGCACCAGCCCCTGAGCGTTTTCCGCCAGAATGTAGATACCCTTGAGCTGCGCCAGGGCGTAACCCAGCGGCGGAATGTCGTCCTGCCCGGCCGGCAGCGCAACCGCATTGGCCTCTGGCAACGGCGCGAAGAACTCACGATACGCGGCCTGGGCTTCGGCAACCGGTACACCGGATTGAGGGCGTGGCGTGTATTGATACTGATAACCGGCGCCAGCGCCCGAACCAGCCGGGGTGGTGAACGACGGCTGCGCCTGAGGTTGCTCCAGCAGCGCATTGGCCGCCAGACGCATTTCGCCCTGCGGGCCGAATTCACCGGCATCGAGGCCGGTTGGACGCACGATAGCCGTTGCCACCGGTGCAGCCAGATGATCTTCGGGACGCACATCGCCCAAGGCGCGGTGCAAGGTGCCGTAGAGGAAATCGTGAACCATGCGCCCGTCACGGAAGCGCACTTCGTGCTTGGTCGGGTGCACGTTGACGTCGACGCCCGCCGGATCCACTTCGAAAAACAGCACGAACGTCGGATGCCGGCCGTTGAACAGCACGTCGCGATAGGCCTGGCGCACCGCGTGGGCCACCAGTTTGTCGCGCACTGCGCGGCCATTCACAAAGAAATACTGCAAGTCTGCCTGGCTGCGGTTGAACGTCGGCAAGCCGACCCAGCCCCACAAATGCAGGCCATTGCGCTCGATTTCGATCGGTAATGCCTGCTCCAGAAACCCCGAACCGCAAATCGCCGCCACACGCCGGGCGCGGGCCGCGTCGTCATGGGCTTCGTGCAGGCTGAGGATGGTCTTGCCGTTGTGGCGCAGGTGGAACGCGACATCAAAGCGCGCCAGCGCCAGACGCTTGATCACTTCTTGCAGGTGATCGAATTCGGTTTTTTCGGTCTTGAGAAACTTGCGTCGCGCCGGGGTATTGAAGAACAAGTCCCGCACTTCCACCGAGGTGCCCACCGGATGCGCGGCTGGCTGCACGCGCGGCGCCATGTCCCGACCTTCGGTTTCGACCTGCCAGGCCTGATCGGCATCGCGGGTGCGGGACGTCAGGGTCAGGCGCGCCACGGAGCTGATGGACGCCAGTGCCTCACCACGGAACCCGAGGCTCATGACCTGTTCGAGGTCTTCCAGATTGCGGATCTTGCTGGTGGCGTGTCGCGCCAGCGCCAGCGGCAGGTCATCGGCAGAAATGCCGCTGCCATCGTCGCGCACTCGCAGCAGCTTGACGCCGCCCTGCTCGACATCGACATCGATGCGCTTGGCACCGGAGTCGAGGCTGTTCTCCAGCAGCTCCTTGATCACCGAAGCCGGACGCTCGACCACCTCGCCGGCGGCAATCTGGTTCGCCAGTCGCGGGCTGAGCAGCTCGATGCGCGCGCCGTTGATCACGACCTGATTCATTCTTTGGCCGCCAGCTCAGTGCCCGGAATGGTCAGGTGTTGACCGACCTTCAGCTCATCACTGGGCAGATTGTTGGCGCTGCGCAGCGTGGCGGGCGATACCTGATAGCGCACGGCAATCATCGCCAGGGTCTCACCCGGGCTGACGCGGTGATCACGTGGGCCTTGGGCGATTTTTCCGGAATCGCGCAGCCAGGCAATGTAAGTGCCCGGCGGTGGATTCTGCTGGAAGAACTGCCGCACGCCGCTGCTGATCGAACGCGCCAGCGCCTGCTGGTGATTCGAGGAGGCCAGTTTGGACGCTTCGTTGGAGTTGGAGATGAACCCGGTTTCCACCAGGATCGACGGGATGTCCGGCGATTTCAGCACCATGAACCCGGCTTGTTCCACACGCTGTTTGTGCAGCGGCGTGACCCGACCGATGTTGCTCAGGACTTTCTGGCCGACGTTCAGGCTGGACGTCAGCGACGCGGTCATCGACAGGTCGAGCAGCACGCCCGCGAGCATGCGGTCCTTGTCATCGAGGCTGACGTTGCCGGCACCGCCGATCAAGTCGGAGCGGTTTTCACTGTCGGCCAGCCAGCGGGCCGTTTCCGAGGTCGCGCCGCGATCAGACAGGGCGAACACCGACGCACCGAAGGCGGCGGCCGACGGCGCGGCGTCGGCGTGGATCGAAACGAACAGGTCGGCGCCCTTCTTGCGGGCGATTTCAGTACGCCCGCGCAATGGGATGAAGTAATCACCGGTACGGGTCAGTTCGGCGCGGAAGCCTTTCATGCCATTGACCTGACGCTGCAATTCACGGGCGATGGCCAATACCACGTCTTTTTCCTTCTGACCGCGAGAGCCTGAAGCACCCGGGTCTTCACCGCCGTGACCGGCGTCGATCACCACCAGGATGTCGCGTTTGCCAGGAGGCGCAGGAGGAAGCTTGATCGCAGGCTCAACCGGCGTGACGGGCACGGCCGGCATTGTGGCGACCGAAGGGGTCGGCGTCGGAGCCGGGCTTGGCGACGGCGCGGCATCGGCGGCGTTATCAAACAGATCAACCACCAGCCGGTTGCCGTACTGGGCGTTGGGGGCCAGAGAGAAGCTTTTCGGGGTCACGGCCTTCTTCAGGTCGATGACCACCCGCAGGTCGGTCGGCGTGCGTTGCGCCGAGCGCATGGCGGTGATGGGGGTATTGGAGGTATTGACGTTCAGCGGCGCACCGAGTGTCGCGCCATTGATGTCGATCACCAGCCGATCCGGAGCGGTGAGGGTGAACACGCTGTGTTGTACCGGCCCGGTCAGGTCGAACACCAGCCGTGTGTTGTCCGGCGCCCGCCACAGGCGAACACTGTTGACCTTTGAGTCGGCCACAGCGTCGACGGTCACCGCCAAAAACAACAACCCTACGGCAGCTACCATCGCGCGAAAGCGCATACCTGACCCCATCATTTAATTGGATTCCAATGCCAAAGCGGCACACCAGGCCTCGCCGCGCGAGCCCCGGGATAAAATTTTCAGCGAACGCCCGCTGTCTTGCGGGCTAATGGTAATGGTCAGGTCAGGCTTTGGCAAAAAGCCTGCACCTTTATCGGGCCATTCGATCAGGCACAGCGCGTCATCGTCGAAATAGTCGCGAATGCCGAGGTACTCCAGCTCTTCCGGATCGACCAAACGGTACAAGTCGAAATGGAAAGCGCGGATGTCGCCGATCTCATAAGGTTCGACCAGGGTGAAGGTTGGACTTTTCACCGCGCCTTCATGCCCCAGGCCGCGGATGATACCCCGCGACAACGTGGTTTTACCCGCCCCCAGGTCCCCTTCCAGAAAAATCAGACCGTGCCCTTGGGTGGTTTTTGCGATGCGTGTGCCAAAGGCTGTCATCGCCTCTTCATCAGCCAGGTACAGGGTTACTTCAGACACGGTGCTTGCTCCTCCAACAACTGACGAATGGCCGGGATCAGATCACTGGCCGCCAGCCCACGGCCATTTTTACCTTGTTGCTCACCCGCATTGGCGTGCAGCCAGACCGCCAGGCACGCGGCGTCGAACGCCTGCATGCCTTGAGCCAGCAACGCGCCGACCAGACCGGCCAACACATCCCCCAAACCCGCGGTGGCCATGGCCGGGTGACCTTGATGACACACGGCGAGGCGCCCATCGGGACTGGCGATCAGGCTGCCAGCACCTTTCAACACCACGACCGCTGTATATTTTTTGCTCAACGCATGCGCCGCCGCCGGGCGATCCGCCTGCACTTGGGCAGTGCTGATCCCGAGCAACCGCGCCGCTTCGCCCGGATGCGGTGTGATCACGCAATCCTTGGGCAAGTTCACGCGTTCTTCGGCCAGCAGGTTCAAGGCATCGGCGTCCCAGACTTGCGGCAATGGTGCATTGGCGGCCGCCGACAACAAACTGCGCCCCCAAGACGCCTGCCCCAGGCCAGGACCCACCACCAGCACGGACACTTTTTGCAGCAAATCCATCAACTGGTTGGCCGATGAAGTGCCCAGCACCATGACTTCAGGAATTCTCGCCAGCGCGGCAGGTACATGCTCACTGCGGGTTGCCACGGAGACCATGCCGGCGCCGCTGCGCAGGGCGCTTTGCGCGCTCAGCAGGATCGCACCGCCAAAACCGAGATCACCACCGATCAGCAGCACATGGCCGAATTTGCCTTTGTGCGACGTCGGCGCTCGCGATGCAAGACGCGGCAAATTACCGACCGTCAGGCGCCGGGCGCTGATCGCAGCGGCCTCGACCAGCTGCGGCTCGGCGTGCAAATCATTGAAAACCAGCTCTCCGACCACGTCTGCCGCATCCCCGGTGAACAGCCCCAGCTTCAATCCGATGAACGTGACCGTGAGATCGGCGTGCACCGCAGCACCGAGGATCCGACCGGTATCGGCGCACAGGCCCGAAGGGATATCCACCGCCGCCACTGGCAATCCGCACGCATTAATCGCCGCGATAGCGTCAGCGTAAGGCGCACGTACCTCACCCGTCAGACCGGTGCCGAGCAAAGCATCGAGCACGACGCCGCGCAATCCGGATTGTGCAGACCAGGGTTCGACCAGTACTTTTTCCGACACCGCCTCGGCATGCGCCAACGCCGCATCCCCCTGCAAACGCTGGGGATCGCCCACTGCCAACACGCGAACCGACCAACCCGCGCGTTTGGCCAGTACTGCCACCAGATAACCGTCGCCCGCGTTGTTACCGTGACCGGCCAGCACCGTCAATTCAGTCGCCGACGGCCATTGGCGGACGATCGCTCGCCAGGTCGCCCGCGCCGCGCGTTGCATCAACTCGAAGCCCGGTGTGCCGGCCGCGATCAGGCTCGCATCGAGCCCGCGGACCTGCGCAGCGCTATACAGCGCGTCGGGTAAATCATCTTTAGTGTGCGGCATGCGTCTTCGGGCTCCGATGTCTGGCAGAATTATACGCACCTCAGCTCCGGTTTCTCTCGCCTCATGCCTGCAATTACCACAGACCTGCCCGCCCTCGCCCAATCCATCAAGGACTGGGGCCGCGAGCTGGGCTTTCAGCAAGTCGGCATCAGCGGCCTGGACCTGGCCGAGCATGAGCAGCACCTGGAGCGCTGGCTCGCCGCCGGCTACCACGGCGAAATGGACTACATGGGCGCCCACGGCAGTAAACGCTCCCATCCGGAAGAGCTGGTGCCCGGCACCTTGCGCGTGGTTTCCCTGCGCATGGACTACCTGCCCGGCGACACTCAAATGGCGCAAATGCTGGCCCAACCGGAAAAAGCCTACGTCTCGCGTTATGCCTTGGGCCGCGATTACCACAAATTGATTCGTAAACGCGTGCAACAACTGGCCGACAAAATTCAGGCGCAGATTGGCCCGTTTGGTTTCCGCGCCTTCGTCGACAGCGCCCCGGTGCTGGAAAAAGCCATTGCCGAACAGGCCGGTCTTGGCTGGATCGGCAAAAACACTCTGGTCTTGAATCGCAAGGCCGGCAGTTACTTCTTCCTCAGCGAACTGTTTGTCGATCTGCCGCTGCCGGTCGATCCGCCCCACTCCACCGAACATTGCGGCCGCTGCACCGCGTGCCTCGACATCTGCCCGACCAACGCCTTCGTCGGCCCTTACGTACTGGATGCCCGGCGCTGCATTTCCTACCTGACCATCGAACTTAAAAGCGCGATCCCGGAAGATCTGCGGCCATTGATCGGCAACCGGGTGTTTGGTTGCGATGACTGTCAGATCGTCTGCCCCTGGAACCGCTTCGCCCGTCCGTCCGGCGAAAGCGACTTCAAGCCACGACACAATCTGGACAATGCGGAGTTGGCCGAGTTGTTCATGTGGGACGAAGATAAATTCCTCAGCAGCACTGAAGGCTCGCCGTTACGCCGGGCGGGTTATGAGCGCTGGTTGCGTAATCTGGCAGTGGGGCTGGGGAATGCGCCGTCGAGCATCCCGGTGCTGGAAGCGTTGAAGGCCCGCAGGGATTACCCGTCGGAGTTGGTGCGTGAACATGTCGAATGGGCGCTGAAACAACATGCCGAGCGTGCGGGCAACAATGGATCACGTCTTTAGCTTTTCAGATTTATCCACTTGGCACTGCGCCCCTTCCCTGTCGATTCAATTAGGCCCTCAGCTTTCAAAGAACGCAGAACCATACGCACGGTATCGCGACTGACACCAGGGCAGGCTTCCTCAATTTCGGTAATCGAATACGGCAGAGTGCGCTTCAACGCCTCAACTCGAACTCGATCGCTTTTGCCCCCATGTCGCTTGTCAATTGTGCCGACACGCTCCTCAAACTCCTTGTAAGCACGCAGCAACGCCCCCCAGAAATAGTCGAGCCATGGCTGAACATCGTGTTTGCCTTCATGCCAACCTTGGGAGCTGATTTCAAGTGTCTCGTAATAGCTTTCCTTTGAGTCTTCAAAAATTCGCTCAAGACTGATGAAACGGCCTACGCGATAGTCAAACTGATACAGCAACAGCAAAGTCACCAATCGAGCTACGCGCCCGTTGCCATCTGAGAACGGGTGAATGCAGAGAAAGTCGAGAATAGTCAGCGGGACCAAAACCAACGGATCTGCCAGATTCTGATCCAATGCGCTTCGGTACTGAGTAACCATATCGACCATTGCAATAGGTGTCAGATGTGCAGCCACCGGCTGGAACCGGATGCGTGTACTGCCGTCTGGATGTCGCTCAACAATGTCATTGTTCGTAGCTTTCCATTCCCCGCCATTCTGTGGCAGATAGCGATAAATCAAGCCATGTAACTGCCGAATGACGCCCTCGGAGAATGGCATCCCTTCAGCCGCTTCATGGATCAGCGAAAGCGCATCGCGGTAACCCGCAACTTCCTGCTCGGAGCGACTTTTCGGGTCGGCATTTTTAATCATCAGCAACTTCAATCGGGCGGGAGAAATAATCACTCCTTCCAATCGGTTCGATGACTCTGTGGACTCGATGACAGCAAGCTGCTTCAGGCCCTGCAAAATTTCTGGGGATTGAGAAACAAACAATTGTTGCTTGCCACGGTACTCACCAAGAGCACGCAATGTCGCGATCTGCAATCCGTTGTAGCGAAGTGTTGAGAGAAAATCTGGAGTGAGCGACCGCATCCGGGTTTACCTGCCAAATAGGGTAATACAATGCTAAACAGGGTAATTCACCAACCAATTACCTCATTTACAATCTTTTTACCCCATTTCCAACGAACAACCCTAATCAACTTGCTCGACAGGATGTTTCGAAGCAAACCTTTACCCCACGCAACTTAAGCCTCGTCGTTATAGACGAACTTCGGCATTTCCCAGTGGAAACGAATCGCCAGCAGCCGCAGCAGAAAGCCGCCAAACAGCGTGATCAAAATCGCTTGTTCACCGGGTAATTGCAGGTAGATGCAGAGCATGTAGCACCACGCCGCCGCGAACGAGACGCTGGCGTAAAGCTCGCGGCGAAAGATCAGCGGGATGTCGTTGCAGAAAATGTCGCGCAGGATGCCGCCGAAGACGCCGGTGATCACGCCGCTGACCGACGCCACCAGCATGCCGTGGCCCATTTCCAACGCCGTCATGCAGCCGATCAGGGTGAATGCCACCAGGCCTACGGCGTCGAGCACCAGGAACAGCGAGCGCAGGTGGCGCATCCAGCGTGCGGTGAAGACGGTGACCATGGCGGCGACCGAGGTCAGCACCAGGTATTCAGGGTGTTTGACCCAGGTCAGCGGGTAGTGGCCGAGCAGGACGTCGCGCACCGAGCCGCCGCCCAATGCGGTGATACAAGCGATCAGCACCACGCCAAACCAGTCCATCCCGCGACGGCCGGCAGACAGCGCGCCGGTCATGGCTTCGGCGGTGATGGCAATCAGGTAAAGCATCAGCAACATGGCGGCGGTCCTTGCAGAAAGGCGCGCAGTCTAGCCATTTAGGGCCGGCACCAAAAGAGGGCGAGAAAGCATCACACGCAACCTGTGGCGAGGGAGCTTGCTCCCGCTGGAGCGCGAAGCGCTCCCCGGCATTCTTCCAGTCACACCGCATTTGCAGGTTTTACGACTGCTTCGCAGCCGAGCGGGAGCAAGCTCCCTCGCCACAAAGGCTCGGCAGCATCAGAACTTGATGAAATGCTTGCGGTAGTGCTGCAGCTCGGCAATCGACTCGCGGATGTCGTCCAGCGCCAAATGAGTGCTACCTTTTTTGAAGCTGTCGCGCACGTCCGGCGCCCAGCGTGCGGCCAACTCTTTGAGCGTCGACACGTCGAGGTTGCGGTAGTGGAAGTAGCTTTCCAGGGATTTCATGTGCGTATAAAGGAAGCGACGGTCCTGGCAGATGCTGTTGCCACAGATCGGCGACTTGCCCTTCGGCACCCATTTCTCCAGAAAGGCGATGGTCTCGGCTTCGGCTTCAGCCATGCTGATGCGGCTGTCGCGAACGCGCTGGGTCAGGCCCGAGCCGCCGTGTTGACGGGTGTTCCACTCGTCCATGCCGGCGAGGATCTCGTCGCTGTGGTGGATGGCGATCACCGGGCCTTCGGCCAAGGTGTTCAGGTCACTGTCGGTGACGATGGTGGCCATCTCGATGATGACGTCGGTATCAGGGTTCAGACCGGTCATTTCCAGGTCGATCCAGATCAGATTCTGCGGGTTTTGCATGTGTCGGCTCCTAGGCAATGCTGCGCAGTTTAGCCTAGGGCGGCGCACGGGCGTGCTAAACTCGCGGCCGTTTTACCTAATCGCTGCATTCTTGATACGGAACACCCATGGCCAAACGCCAACTCAATCGTCGTCAAAACTGGCGCATCGAAAAGATTCAGGGCGAGCGCGCTGCCCGCGCCGCCAAACGCGAGTCCTCGGCTGTCGAGGCACTTGAGGGCGGCGACCTGGGTCCGGAACAGACCGGCCTGGTGATCGCGCACTTCGGTGTGCAGGTCGAAGTCGAAGCCCTTGAGGGCGAACTGGCCGGCGAAGTGTTCCGCTGTCACTTGCGCGCCAACCTGCCTGCACTGGTGACCGGCGATCAGGTGGTCTGGCGCGCCGGCAACCAGGGCATCGGCGTAATCGTGGCGCAACTGCCGCGTAAAACCGAACTCTGCCGTCCGGACAGCCGTGGCCAGCTCAAGCCTGTTGCGGCCAACGTCGACATGATCGTCATCGTCTTCGCCCCGCTGCCCGAGCCTCACGCCAACCTGATCGACCGTTATCTGGTCGCCGCCGAGCACGCCGGGATTCGTCCGCTGCTGCTGCTGAACAAGTTCGACCTGATCGACGAGCAGAACGCCCCGGCCCTGAATGCCTTGCTGGCGGTGTACCGCACGCTCGGTTATCCGGTGCTGGAAGTGTCGGCGCACCACGGCAATGGCATGGAGCAACTTCAGGAACAGCTGGACGGACGCATCAGCGTATTCGTCGGCCAGTCCGGTGTCGGCAAGTCGTCGCTGGTCAACAGCCTGCTGCCGGAAGTCGAAGCCCGCGTCGGCCCGTTGTCCGAACTGTCCGGCCAAGGCACCCATACCACCACCACCGCGCGGTTGTTCCACTTCCCCGGTGGCGGTGAGTTGATTGACTCCCCGGGTATTCGTGAGTTCGGCCTCGGTCACGTCAGCCGTGCCGACGTCGAAGCCGGTTTCATCGAGTTCAACGACCTGATCGGCACCTGCCGCTTCCGCGACTGTAAGCACGACCGCGAACCGGGTTGCGCCCTGCTCAAGGCCCTCGAAGAAGGCCGCGTGCAGCAGCAACGGATGAACAGCTACCGCTCGATCATCGCCAGCCTGCCTGAAACCAGCTACTAAACAGACGCGCCCACCGCCCCGACACTGACGGGACGGTGGGCCGCTTGTTGCGACCTACACATTTCCCCACTGATTAAACGTCAGACACCTCTGTAGGACTTCCACGCGCCCGCTTGAAGGACTCTTCTCTTTAACCGCGCAGGCCTTGTTGCGGCCAATCAAGTGCATACATTCAAGCCCTCTTCGCATTCCGGCGATACCGAGGGACCACCATGCAAACCTATCATTTGTTCATCAGCCATTCGTGGAACTACCCCCACGCCCACGACAATCTCGTGCGCCTGCTCAACGCAAAACCCGGCTTCACGTTCAAAAACTTTTCAGTGCCGACGGACAACCCGATCGTCGACGCGCAGACCGACAAACAACTGGAAGCCGCCATCGAAAACAAGATTCGTCCGTGCTCGGCGGTGCTGATCATGGCGGGGATGTATTCGACCTACAGCAAGTGGATCAACAAGGAAATCGAGATCGCCAAGCGGATGGGCAAGGTGATCATTGCGGTCAAGCCGTTTGGGGCGGAGCGGATTTCCACGGTGGTGCGTGAGGCGGCACATGCCGAATGTGCGTGGAATACCAACAGCATTGTCAGCGCCATTCGTCTGCACACGGCGGTGTAACCATGCGCAAGGGACTGTTCATCGGCATTAATAACTACAGCCATGTGTCGCAATTGAGTGGTTGCAACAACGATGCAATGGCCATGGCTTCGGTGCTGAAAACCGACGCCAATGGCGATCCGAATTTCAAGAACCTGGTCCTGACCTCCGCCGAAGATTATCTGAGCCGTGAAAAGCTCGAAGGGCATATTCAGGAATTGTTTTCCGGCGATTGCAGCGTTGCACTCCTGTATTTCGCCGGACACGGCAACTTCGACGTCGACACGGACGAAGGAATGCTGATCCCCCAGGACTACAAATCCTCCAAGGATGGAATTCGCATCAGCGACATCCTGAATTGGGCGACCAAAGCCGTAAAAATCAAAAACAAGGTGATTATTCTCGACTGCTGCCAGGCGGGCTCGGCAGGCGAAGTGCGGGCGCTACGCAGCGAAAGCAGCATGGTGTGCGAAGGCATGACCATCCTCACCGCGTGCAAAAAGGAAGAGCCGGCGATGGAAGGCGCCAACCACGGTGTCTTCACGGGGCTGTTACTGCAAGCACTGCACGGCGGCGCCGCAAACATATTGGGGAAGATTACCCCCGGCAGCCTCTATTCATTCGTCGACAACGCTCTAGACGCGTGGGAACAGCGCCCGGTGTTCAAGACCAATGTGTCGCAGTTCATTTCATTGCGAGAAGTCTCACCGCTGATCCCCAAAGAGATACTGCGCAAACTGCCTGACTGGTTCGAGGAGGCGGAATCGATGTTCGCCCTCGATCCAAGCTACGAACCTACCGAAGTCACGTTCGACCCAGAACACGGTGAAGTCTTCTCCCAACTGCAAAAGTGCAACCGCCACAGCCTGATCGAACCAGTAGACGCCGAGCACATGTACTACGCCGCCCTGCACTCCACCGGCTGCCGCCTGACCGCCCTCGGCGCCTATTACCGCGAACTCGCAATCAAGGGACATTTCTGATGCCTGTGTTTATCAGCTACCGCCATAGCGACCGCCCCCACGCCATCGCCATCAACTCCCGTCTGATTCGGGCGAACATCAAGACTTACTTCGACGTGCTGGATCCGGAATCACAAACCACTGACGACATCACCGGGGTCATCACCCGCAACATCACCGCATGCACGCATCTGATAGCGGTGGTCTCGGGCAAGACCGCGCTGTCGTGGTGGGTGCCGTTCGAAATCGGCGAAGCGACTATCAGTAATCGACGGATCTGTTCATTCAAGACAGAACCGGCGGAACTGCCGCTGTATCTCGATAAATGGCCCAAGATCAGCACCGACAGGGATCTGGAGTTTTTCATTGATGCGTATCGAGAAGAAGTGGCGACCAAGCGCTCAATGACACTGGATTCAATCAGCGAATCCCTTCATGGCACCTACAAACGCAATGCCGAGCTGTTCCACGACCAGCTCAAGAACCGCATTCGACGGGGCTTCTGACAGGTACAAAAAAGCCGACATCACTGTCGGCTTTTTTGTGGGTCACTGCTTCGGCGGTTCCGCCGGTTTCGGTGCCGGGTTTTCAAAGATGTTCAAACGCTCGCGAAGCTCATGGGCCGGCAGCGGTTCTTTATCCGCCGGCAAGGCGTTCGGATCGACTGGTTTGGCCGGCACTTCACCCGGTCCGCCCTGCCCTTGTGCAGCGGGGGCCGGTGCCGGCTCTGGCGCAGGTTCTGCACCTTGCGAACCTTCGATGGCCTTTTGGGCTTTCTTGGTCAGTACCACGATGTCGATGCGGCGGTTGACCGGATTGAACGGGTGCTCACGGTCGAACAGTGCCGACGAGGCGTAACCGACCACCCGCGCAACCTGTTGATCCGGATAGCTGCCGGCGACCAGCGCACGGCGAGCGGCGTTGGCACGGTTGGCCGAGAGTTCCCAGTTGCCGAAATCGCCGGTGCCCGAGTACGGCTTGGCATCGGTGTGGCCGCTGATGCTGATCTTGTTCGGCACCGCTTTGATGGTGTCGGCCATGGCCAGCAGGATGTCTTCGAAGTACGGTTTCAGACGCGCACTGCCAGAGTCGAACATCGGGCGGTTTTCGGCGTCCATGATCTGGATGCGCAAACCGTCCTGCGTGATCTCGAACAGGATCTGGTCCTTGAATTTCTGCAGCTGCGGATTTTCATCGACCTTGTTCTGCAGTTCTTGCAGCAACAGTTCCAGGCGTTCCTTCTCGACCTGCTCGGCCATGCCTTCGACTTGTTCGGTGTCGACAGTGACGCGGTCTGGCTGCGGCTGGGATTTCACCTCAGGGTTGAGGGTTTTCTCCGGCGCCAGGGTCGGGGAGCCGCCCAGATCGATGATGTACGGCGTGCCACTTTCGGTAAAGCCGACCGGGTCCTTGAAGTAACCGGCGATGGCGATCTTTTGTTCCGGGGTGGCGGTGGACAGCAGCCACAGCACCAGGAAGAACGCCATCATCGCCGTCGCGAAGTCCGCGAAAGCGATTTTCCAGGAACCGCCGTGATGCCCGCTCGCGTATTTCTTGACGCGCTTGATGATGATCGGCTGGTTATTTTCCATACAGAGTGCTCTGTCTCACAAATACTGTTCCTTTTTGACGGTGCCTGTTGTCGCCATACGGCGTTGCCGCTCCTCGCCATAGCAAGCTATGACTCGTCGCGGCGCCTTGTCTGGCAACAACAGTCACTCGCCAAAAAAGGAACGTATTTGCAAAACAGAGCACTATCGACCGCGAACCGCTTGTTCCAGCTCAGCGAAGCTAGGACGGTGCGCCGGGTACAGAACCTTGCGACCGAATTCCACGGCCAGCGATGGCGGCATGCCGGACGCCGAGGCCACCAGCGAAGCCTTGATGGCCTCGTAGACGTTCAGCTCTTCCTTGGCATCGTGGGCCAGGGCATGGGCCAGCGGGCCGAAGAAGCCGTAGGCGGCGAGAATACCGAAGAAGGTACCGACCAGTGCCGCACCCACGTGCACACCGATCATTTTCTGATCGCTTTCACCCAGGGAGGCCATGGTCACCACGATACCCAGTACCGCCGCGACGATACCGAAACCCGGCATGGCGTCAGCAATACCGTTCACCGCGTGGGACGGGTGATCGAGGTCTTCCTTGAGGCTGGTCAGTTCCATGTCGAACAGACCTTCCAGCTCGTGGGGCGCCATGTTGCCGGACGACATGATGCGCAGGTAATCGCAGATGTACGCGGTCATGCGGTCATCTTTGAGCACCGCCGGGTACTTGGCGAAGATCGGGCTCGCGGCCGCATCTTCGATGTCGCCTTCGATGGCCATCATGCCTTCGCGGCGGCTCTTGTTGAGGATCTCGTAAATCAGCCCCAGCACTTCAAGGTAAAAGGTGTGGTTGAAGCGCGAGCTGAACATCCCGAAGGCTTTCTTCAGAACGTTTTTGACCATGTGGCCAGGGTTGGCTTGCAGGAATGCGCCAAAGGCTGCACCACCGATAATCATCACCTCGAAAGGCTGGATAAGGGCAGCAATCTTGCCGTGGGAGAGCACGTACCCGCCGAGCACGCTCGCGAATACGACAATGATGCCGAGAATTTTAGCCATAGGTAGGAGAGCACTTACTGAGTCGGGTTCAAGGTCATATTCGGAGGTCGAAAAATCTCTTCTTCTCCTTATCGGCAAAACTGCGCCAGACTATAGCCCGTTCAAGCGAAAAGCTAATTTAGCCTACTCCGGGCATAGGTAATGCAGACGAAGATTGCGTCCAACCATGGCTAACCAGACGAACACTCCAACTCAAAAACCAACGACACTTGAAGGCTGGGTCAAGCTTCTCGATGGCGTGCGCCTGCCGGTTCCGCAGGAAAGCCATGACCGTGTCTGCAGGGCCATCGCCGATAATCGCAGCTCGCTGCGCGATATCGCCGAACTGATGCAAGACAGCCCGGCCCTGGCCTTGAGCATCATTCGTGAAGCCAACCGCCATACCCACGGCAGCATGACCGAGCCTGCGGAAAACCTGGAAGTGGCGATCAATCGCCTCGGCTTGAAGCGCACCGAAGAACTGCTCGCCCGCCTCCCCGCCGAACCCCAAATGCAGATCCCGCTTGCCTTGCGCCAGCTGCAATTGATCAGCCAGCACGCGACGCAACAGGCCAATGGTTTTTTTGCCAGTCGCCTGGCGCGGCTGTGGCAGGACATTCATTGGGGCAGTTTGCTGTTTCTCTCGCCGCTGTGGCCGATGGCGCTGACTTATCCGCAATTGCTTGAAGAGTGGGAACTGCGGGTTATCCATAAAGGCGAATCGGCGCGCAAGGTCGAAAAACAGTTGTTCGGCGTGCGCCTGCTGGATATTTGCCAGGCCCTGGTGACCATTTGGCGCCTGCCGGTGTGGGTGGAACAGGGTTATCGCCTGCTGCTGACCGAGCAGCGCGAGCTGGTCAAAGTGCTGCGCATTGCCCGCGACAGCGAGCATCCCTTGCGCCAGCAAAACCGCCTCGATGACGATCCGACCCTGCGCCGCTGGCTCAATCAGCCGGCCAATACCGTGCTGCTGGCCAACGGTCTGGCGCTGTCGGCGCAACAGGCATGGGACAGCCCGCACAGTGAGCGCTGGCAATACCTGACCAGCCTTTACCTGCAAATGCCCATGGCCGACGTGCAGCAACAGTTGCACCAACAGGCCGCCAACAGCGCCCGGCTGCATGCCATGCCGGACCTCTGGCACCCCGCTGTTTCGCTGCTCTGGCCGTGGGGCATGAACCGTGTCCATGCCGCCTTGTTACCGGCCCCGGCGCCGACCACCGAAGACCTGGCGAAGTGGCGCAACCAATGCGCCGAGTTGCTGGTAGAACCAAGCCCGTTCACCAACGCGATGCACTTGACCACCTCCGCCCGGGACGCGTTGGTCGCGTGTGGCATGCGTCGGGTGATGATCTTGATGGCTGACCGCACGCACGCCAATCTGCGGGTGCATCAGACTGCCGGTTTGCCAACAGAAGCGGCCGGGCTGAATTTCGCGGTAAGCCAAAGCTCCGTGCTCCAACGTTTGCTCTCGCAGCAAGCCCAGGTGCGCCTGACACCGGCCAACACCGCGCAGTTCTCGGCGTTGTTGCCGGGCAACCTGCGCGCGCAGTTCCGTGGTGAACACTTGATCCTGCGCTCGCTGGTCAATAATGGTCGGGTGATCATGGTCGTGGTGGCGGATCAGGGCGGCGGGCCGTTCTCGGAAATCACCGTGCAAGCCTTCGGCAAAACCGCGCAGTGCATTGAGAAAGCCTTGAACACCTTTAGCCACCGCGGCCAATGACGCTGCGCTACAATCCTCCCTTTTGTGCCCTGGAGACCTCACATGTCTGACTTCTCTGGCTTGCCGCTGGTGATCGAGCCGAGCGACTTGCTCCCTCGCCTCGAGGCCCGCGATCTGATTCTGGTGGACCTGACCAGCAGCGCCCGCTATGCCGAAGGGCATATTCCCGGCGCGCGTTTTGTCGATCCAAAACGCACGCAACTCGGTCAGGCGCCTGCACCGGGGCTGATGCCGCCGCAAGCGGCACTTGAAGCGCTGTTCGGCGAGTTGGGCCACAACCCCGATGCGGTGTACGTAGTGTATGACGACGAAGGCGGCGGCTGGGCCGGGCGTTTTATCTGGCTGCTGGACGTTATCGGTCACCGTAAATACCACTACGTTGACGGTGGCCTGACGGCCTGGCTGGCAGAAGGCATGCCGATGTCGATCCAGATCCCGGCCGCCGTTGGCGGCCCGGTGAAATTGACCCTGCACGACGAACCCACCGCGACCCGCGAGTACCTTCAAAGCCGTCTCGGCGCCGCCGACCTGGCGATCTGGGATGCGCGCGGGCCGCTGGAATACTCCGGCGAGAAAGTGCTGGCGGCCAAGGCCGGGCACATTCCGGGTGCCGTCAATTTCGAATGGACTGCCGGCATGGATCAGGCGCGCAACCTGCGCATCCGCTCGGACATGCCGCAGATCCTCGAACAGCTAGGGATCAGCAAAGACAAAGAAGTCATTACCCACTGCCAGACTCACCACCGTTCTGGCTTCACTTATCTGGTGGCCAAATCCCTCGGTTATCCGCGGGTCAAAGGCTACGCCGGTTCCTGGGGCGAATGGGGCAACCACCCCGACACCCCCGTAGAGATTTAAGGTTTAAGGACAGTTAATGAACAAGCGTCTGTTTATCCTCAGCCAATACCTGCTGCCCCATCACTTGCTCTCGCGACTGGCCGGCTGCATTGCCGAATGCCGCGTGCGCTGGTTCAAGAACGCCTTCACCGCCTGGTTCGCCAAGCGCTATCAGGTGGACATGTCCCAGGCGCTGGTCGAAGACCTGACCGCCTACGAGCACTTCAACGCGTTTTTCACCCGCGCCTTGAAAGACGGCGCGCGTCCATTGGACGAAACCCCGGGCGCGATCCTCAGCCCGGCCGATGGCGCGGTCAGCCAGCTCGGCCCGATCGAACACGGTCGCGTGTTCCAGGCCAAGGGCCACAGCTTTAGCGTGCTGGAATTGCTGGGCGGTGACGCGGCCAACGCCGCGCCGTTCATGGGCGGTGATTTCGCCACGATTTACCTGTCGCCGAAGGACTACCACCGCGTGCACATGCCGCTGGCCGGCACCCTGCGCGAGATGGTCTACATCCCGGGCCGGATTTTCTCGGTCAACCAGACCACCGCCGAAAACGTTCCGGAGCTGTTCGCCCGCAACGAGCGTGTGGCGTGCATTTTCGACACCGAGCGCGGGCCAATGGCCGTGGTGCTGGTGGGCGCGATGATCGTAGCGTCGATCGAAACCGTCTGGGCCGGGCTGGTCACGCCGCCGAAACGCGAACTGAAAACCTTCCGCTACGACGAAGCCGCCCGCGCACCGATCCATCTGGAGAAAGGTGCGGAACTGGGTCGCTTCAAACTGGGTTCGACCGCTGTCGTACTGTTCGGCCCGGACCAGGTCAAGTGGGCTGAAGAACTGGCGGCCGGTTCGCCGGTGCAGATGGGCCAGGGCTTGGGTCTGCCTAAGGCCTGATCCGCTGATCCGCCCTTTCGAGCGACTTCGACAGGGCGGATATCATCGGTGGCGAGCCTTTTTGGTTGTCCCGCGCTGATGGACATAGCTGCTACAGTCAGGTCATTCACTGCCCATTGACCGGCTGGAGTTTTCCACGGCATGAATGAGACCAGTCCCCACCTGCTGCTAAGCGCCCCCGTCCCCGCGCAACTGCGCCTGACGTTCTGCGAAGCCACCCCGCGCGACCTCAAGCGCTGGATCGCCGCCCTGCCCAAAGCCAACATCGGCGAAACCGCCCGCCAGCTCTATCAAGCCCTGGGCGAACTCAACCAACTGCTGACCCCAAGCGCCAATCGCCTGCCCCTGCTCGAGCTGCTCAGGCCCGAGGTGTATTACGTCTGCAAACACCTGGAGCGGCATTTCCTGCACCAGGCGATTGTTCTCGACGAGCGTTCGCGCAAGATCGCCAACCTCTGCCAGGCCCTGCAAGGTCAATTGGCGATTGGCTACAAACAGATCGTCATCCGCATCTCTCCACGTTTCAGCAAGGACCGTGCGCCGCTGCTGGCGCAAGCGTTGCAGCGGGCCATTCATTGCCTGAATGGTCAGTTGATCCGCGCCACTCAGCTCTACTGCCCGGTGCCGGACGGTGTGTGGCTGGAGTTGCATCAGCTGTACCGGATCGGTTGCGAACATCGGTTGCAACACCTGAGCCTGCGCGATGAACTGACCAGCCAGACGCCCTCCCTGAGCATCGAACAGACTTACGTCGTCGCCCTGCTGCTGGGTGCATCACGCTGCAATCAATTGCGCCAGAACCAGATCGCCCGCCTCGCCGAAGCGCTGGAAGCCTGGAGTACTCGGGTCAAACTGCAGGCGGATGGACTGTTCGCCGTCGCGCCGGAGCTCGACACTGGCCCGCGTTACCGCACCAAGTTTCGGGCCGAGCAGCAGGCCGAGTTGCTGGGGATTGATCCGCAGCCACTGGTCGACGCCATCGAAACACACTTGCAAGGTACTAAAGGCGACTTGCCCGTGCCGACAGGCCTTAGCGTGGACACGCTGCAACACCTGCACGCGGCCTGGGGACAAGCGGCCGAGCGCAGTTTTCAGCGAACGGCCGGTCAAGGTACGTTGACCCTGTGCGTAGGGATGAGCGCGTTGCACTTTTATCTGGGCGGGCAGCGCTCGTTCAGCGACCTGTTGAAAAACCCTGGCAACCGGCTCGCACAGTTTTCGGCAATGCCTGCGGCCAGTCGGGACAGCGACCCCTGGCATCAGGCATTCGATGCCGCGTCCCAGGGCACTGGCGATGCCCTGCTGCCCTACGAAGAAATTGAATACCCGCAACTGCAAAACGACGACAGCCAAGAGGCCGACAGCAACCGGCATTTTCCGACCTATGCCCTGCCCGTCATCAATCACAGCCCCGGCGGTTATTGCCTGGCCTGGCCCAACGCGGTGCCCGCCGAGTTACAGGCCGGGGAAATGGTCGGGATCGAGGATTCAGTCAATAAAGGCTGGAGCATTGCGGTCGTGCGCTGGATTCGTCAGGTGCGCGGCGGCGGTACGCAGATGGGCATTGAACAAGTCGCGCCCTTCGCCGAGCCTTGCGGGCTGCAATTGGTGCGCAACCGGGATGACCACAGCCATTACTTGCGCGGCTTGTTGCTGCCGCAAATCAGCGCCATCGACCTGCCCGCCACCGTGCTCGCCCCGCGCTTGCCGTTTCAGGAAGGCAACAAGGTGCTGATCAACACCAACGGCCAGGAACACCGGGCTGGACTGGATCGGCGGGTGGCGAGCACCAACAGTTTTAATCAGTTTGCGTATCGGTCGCTGGAGGCGGGCAGAAACGACAACGCCGCGGGGAGCGGCGTTGAGGAGGTGTTTGATTCGTTGTGGCCTTCGCTGTGAGGGTCAGTCTTTGAGACCGCGGCGCGCCCTTCGCGAGCAAGCCCGCTCCCACATTTAACCGCGTTATCCCTGTGGAACACGGTTGAATGTGGGAGCGGGCTTGCTCGCGAAGACTGACTATCAGGCGCTACAAAACTCAGAGCTGCCCGTCACGATCCCGGAAACCCAACAGGTACAGCACGCCATCCAGCCCAAGGGTAGAAATCGCCTGCTTCGCCGACTGTTTCACCAATGGCTTGGCCCGGAACGCCACGCCCAACCCGGCAATCGCCAGCATCGGCAGATCGTTGGCGCCGTCGCCGACCGCGATGGTCTGCTCCAGACGCAAACCTTCTTTATGCGCCAGCTCACGCAGCAGATCCGCCTTGCGCTGCGCATCGACAATCGGCTCGACCGCCACACCCGTCACCTTGCCGTCGACCACTTCCAGTTCGTTGGCAAACACATAGTCGATACCCAACTTGGCCTGCAATTGCTTGGCAAAGTAGGTAAAGCCACCCGACAGAATGGCAGTCTTGTAGCCCAGACGCTTGAGTTCGGCGAACAGGGTTTCAGCACCTTCGGTCAGGCGCAGGGACGCGCCAATCGAGTCCAGCACGCTGACGTCCAGACCTTTGAGTAACGCCAGACGCTCTTTGAAGCTCGCACGGAAATCCAGCTCGCCGGCCATCGCCCGCTCGGTGATTTCAGACACCTGATCGCCCACGCCGGCTGCCTTGGCCAGTTCGTCGATCACTTCGGCTTCGATCAGAGTCGAGTCCATGTCGAACACCGCCAGACGACGGTTACGACGGAACAGCGAATCTTCCTGGAAGGCGATGTCGACGTTCAATTCCTGCGCAACGCTAAGGAATTCGGCTCGCAGCGCCTGCGGATCGGCCGCTTCGCCACGCACGGAAAACTCGATGCAGCCCTTGCCCTTGTCGGCCGGGGTGTCCAGCGGCATGCGCCCGGACAAGCGATCGATGTGATCGATGTTCAGGCCATATTTCGCAGTGATCGAGCTCACAGCCTGCAACTGCCCGGCGGTCACTTTGCGGGTCAATAGCGTCACGATGTGGCGCTTCTTGCCCTGATTGCCGACCCACTGCTGGTAATCCTCTTCGGACACCGGCGTGAAACGCACCTGCTGGTCGAGCTCGTAGCCCTTGAACAGGATGTCCTTGAGCACCGATTTACCTTGCTCGGTATCCGGAATTTCAACCAGGATGCCGAACGACAGGGTGTCGTGGATCACCGCCTGACCGATGTCGAGAATGTTCACACCACCCTGGGCCAGAACGCCGGTAATGGCCGCAGTCAGACCCGGACGGTCGACTCCCGTGATGTTTATCAGGACGATTTCGCGCAAGGCGCACCCCCGCAAGTGGAAAAAAACCGCATTCTACCCACTTTCAGTGACCATCGGGCACCGTGAGCGCTTTGCCGGTCTAGGGCCTGTCGCTATACTGCGCGTCAACTTCACGGACAAAAGAGCCGAGCTCAAGTGAACCGGCCCACGCCAGTAAAAACCGATAACTTCTTTCTGCTGATCTTCCGGGCACTGCGCCATCGCCGTGTACCGATTGCATTGCGCATCGCCAGCCATAACGTGATCCTGGTCGCTCTGGCCCTGGTGATCTACGCCTGCGTGATGGGTTTGCAGTTCAAGCAGGCCATGCACGAGCAGGCCGATGCGCTGGGCGAAAGCCTGACCACGCAGACCGCCACGTCCGCCACGGAGCTGTTGGTGTCCAACGACATCCTCAGCCTCAACGTGCTGCTCAACAACCTGACCAAGAATAAACTGGTGGCCCACGCCGCCATTTATAGCGTGGATAACCGCATCCTCGCCGAAGCCGGTCAGCGTCCCAAGCACAGCCTGCTGGGCGAAGCCGAGGGCATGTACCAGAGCAAGATCACGTTCCAGGACGTGACCGCCGGGCAGCTGCGCATTAGCCTGGACATGGATCAGTTCCAGCAGCCGATGACCATCAGCCTGCAAAGCATGGGCATTTTGAGTGCGATTCTGCTGGCCCTGTCCCTGGCCTTGAGCCTGCGACTGGGTCGGCACATCTCCACGCCGCTGCTGCAATTGCGCGTGTGGCTGCGCAATATCGACGAATACACCCCGGCCACCGAGCGCCAGGATGAAATCGGCGACCTTGCCCGCCAACTGCACGCCAATTTCGCTCCGGAGCCGGCCGAACCCGAGCCAGCGCCAGAACCGGAGTACGACGACAGCGATTACGAAGACACGGACGACAACGAGCCGACCTTCGAAGTGCGTAATCTGCGCGACCCGAGTTTCGATGAAACCAAGCCTGTGGCAGCCCTCAAACCTGCGCCACGGCACATTGTCAGCACCGCGGAAGACGATGACGACGATGATGCGTTTGCCGATCTGCGTGACGAGTCCGTCGCCAGCGCGCCGAAACCTGCCGCAAAACCGGTGATTTCGAACGTGCCACAACACAGTGCGGTCCTGGCCGTGCAACTGGGCGCCCAGGATCAACTGCGTCGCCTGCCCCGCACACGCCTGGAAGAGTTGCTGAAACGCTATCGCGACTGCCTCGATCAGGCTGCTTCGCTCTACCAGAGTGAACTGCACACCCTGAATGATGGCAGCACGCTGATGCTGTTCCACACCGAAGACAGCGGCGACGACTACCTGACCAACGCCATCTGCTGCGGTGAGCTGCTGCGGGCCCTGGGCCATCAGTTGCAGATCGAAGTCGCGGACAGCGGCATCACCCTGCAATTGCAGCTGGGCCTGACGCTGGGTGAGGAGTTGTTCGGTATGAGTCAGATCGACTTGCTGCTGACCGAATCCGCTCAGGACGCCCTGGCCCTGTCGCAACACAGCCGCAACCTGCTGCTGGTGGAACGCAAGATCAGTGACGATGCGCTGATCCGTCAGCGTGCACGGATTCGTCCGATTGCCAGCCCTGAGGGTGCTTGCTGCGTGGAGCGGTTGATGGAGCCTTATCCGTCGATGCTGGAGCGGCAGTTGGCGCGGATGCATGAGCGTCGGGCGTAAGCACTAGCCCCCGCTGTCAAGAAGCCCGCAGATGAGTGATTGTCTGCGGGCTTTTTGTTGCCTGCGGGAAAAGGTGTGTTGTCGGGTCTGGCCCTTTCGCGAGCAAGCCCGCTCCCACATTCGACCGGGTTCTTGCAATAGGAATACGGTCGAATGTGGGAGCGGGCTTGCTCGCGAAGGCGGTGGGACAGGCGGCAGATATCTCCAACCCGCAGAAACAACAAAGCCCGCACATGGCGGGCTTTGCTTTGGATCAGTCCAGGCTTAGAACCTGAACACTTCCATATCGGTGCGGATCGGCGAAGCCATCGGGATCTTCGGTTGTTTCTCTTGCTCTGCCGCCGGAGCCACGGGCTTGGCCGCCTGCTTCTTTGGCGCTTCAGCAATCGGCGGCTGGTTAGCCAACGGCTTCAACGCCACCGACAGTTGCTCCGCCAGACGCTGCAACAACACACCCTGTGCCTGAACCTGCGCCGCTGTACCGCCCGCGTGCTGTTCCTGCAAATGAATGATGCGGTTGTCGCGAACCTGACCGCGACGGTCGATCAAACGCCATTGCGCATCGAGGATGGCCGGTTGCGACTCACCAGAGTCCAGGCGTGTAATCGTCAGCAGCACTTGAACATCCGGCGTGAAACCGAGGGTCGCTGGCGCCAGCACAACGCGTTGACTGTCCAGACGACCGGCTACCTGACGCAGCAACAGCTGATCGATGTCCGAAGACAAGCTCCCGGCCCAACGACCGTCGGTCGATGCCTGAAGGCTGCCATCGGGCTGACGCTGCAACAGGGTTTCGCGTTGCAGGTAATCAGCGACCGTTACCGGGCCCAGCAATACCGCCATGCCTGAGCTTTGCGCAGGCGCAACCGGACTTCCGCTGTCCAGTTGATACAGGGACACCGGCTGGTGAACGCTGCAACCCGCCAGGCCTAAAACGCCAGCGAGCATCAAAATAAAAGGAAGGCGCAGAGCAGTCATCGTCCCATCCAGGTGGCCGCCACAAGGCTGACCACAGTGAAAATACTCAATAAATATGAAGAACGCTCGGCCACGCCGGCGCTTGAAAGGCCATATCATCCGTGAATATGCGTTCCGACTCCAGCGCCAATGCGTCGATCTACGCGTTAAATCGTAGATCGAGCGCTCTAGGACGCTTAATTGAGGTTTTCGACGAGCAGCGCATCTACCCTCTGGAAGCCACGTGGCAATTTGTTACCACGACGCCCACGTTCACCTTTGTAGTGTTCGAGGTCGTCTGCTTTCAGTGACAAGGTGCGTTTCCCGGCCTGCAACACCAAAGTGGCACCCTCCGGCAGCACGGCGATGTCCGTGACATATTCTTCGCGATTGGCCACACGCTCACCGGTGATGCCGATGATCTTGTTGCCTTTGCCCTTACCTAATTGTGGCAGGTCGCTGATCTTGAAGATCAGCAGGCGACCTTCGGTCGTGACCGAGGCCAGCCAGTTGCTCTCGCGGTCAGCCACCGGGCGCGGAAGAATGACTTTCGAGTTGCTCGGCAGGCTCAGCAACGCCTTGCCGGCCTTGTTCTTGGCCTGGAAGTCTTCACCTTTGACCACGAAGCCATAACCAGCGTCGGAGGCGATCACGTACAGCGAATCGTCTTCCGGCATCAACACGCATTCGAAGCTCGCGCCTGGCGGTGGCGTCAGACGACCGGTCAGCGGTTCGCCCTGGCCACGGGCCGATGGCAACGTGTGCGCGGCCACCGAATAACTGCGACCGGTGGAGTCGATAAACACCGCAAACTGGTTGGAACGACCGGCCGCCAGCGCCTTGAAGCCGTCCCCGGCCTTGTAGGAAAGCCCGGTGGCGTCGATTTCGTGACCTTTGGCCGAACGGACCCAGCCTTTTTCCGACAGCACGACCGTCACTTTCTCGTTCGGCAGCAGGTCGTGCTCGGTCAGGGCCTTGGCCTCGGCGCGCTCGACAATCGGCGAACGACGGTCGTCGCCATAGGTTTCGGCGTCTTTGATCAGTTCGGTGCGCACCAGTTTTTTCAGCTTGGCTTCGCTGCTCAGCAGCGCTTGCAGCTTGGCTTGCTCCTTGAGCAGTTCATCTTGCTCGGCACGCAGTTTCATCTCTTCCAGTCGCGCCAACTGACGCAAACGGGTGTCGAGGATGTAGTCGGCCTGAATTTCGCTCAGGGCGAAACGCGCGATCAGGGCGGCTTTTGGATGCTCCTCGGTACGGATGATGTGAATCACTTCATCCAGGTTGAGGTAGGCAATCAACAAACCGTCCAACAGGTGCAGGCGACGTTCAACCTTATCGAGGCGGAATTGCAGGCGGCGACGCACGGTCTGCACCCGGAATTCCAGCCACTCGACCAGCAGCGCACGCAGGTTTTTCAGCTGCGGCTTGCCGTCCAGGCCGATGATGTTGATGTTGACGCGGTAGCTCGACTCCAGCTCGGTGCTGGCGAACAGGTGCGTCATCAGTGCATCGTGGTCAAAGTTTTTGCGCGCGCCGGGAATGATCACGATGCGGCACGGGTTTTCGTGGTCGGACTCATCGCGCAGGTCAGCGATCTGCGGGGCCTTGGACGGCTTGGCCTGCATCATCGCGGCGATTTGTTCCAGCACCTTGGCACCGGATACCTGGTGCGGCAGCGCGGTGACAATGATGTCGCCGTCTTCGATGTGGTACACGGCGCGCATGCGCACCGAGCCCTTGCCGGTTTCGTACATTTTCAGCAGGTCGGCGCGCGGGGTGATGATTTCCGCTTCGGTCGGGTAATCCGGGCCCTGGATGTGTTCACAGAGCTGTTCGACCGTGGCTTTGGGCTCATCGAGCAAACGCACGCACGCCGTCGCGACTTCGCGCAGGTTGTGCGGCGGCACGTCGGTGGCCATGCCCACGGCAATGCCGGTGGTGCCGTTTAGCAGGATGTTCGGCAAACGTGCCGGCAACACCAGCGGCTCGTCGAGGGTGCCGTCGAAGTTCGGGCCCCAGTCCGCGGTGCCCTGGCCCAGTTCGCTGAGCAGCACTTCGGAATAACGCGACAGCCGCGCTTCGGTGTAACGCATGGCGGCGAAGGACTTGGGATCATCCGGCGCACCCCAGTTACCCTGACCGTCGACCAGCGTGTAGCGGTAGCTGAACGGCTGGGCCATCAGGACCATGGCTTCGTAGCAGGCCGAATCGCCGTGCGGGTGGAACTTGCCGAGCACATCACCGACGGTACGCGCCGATTTCTTGTGCTTGGAATCGGCGTCCAGCCCCAACTCGCTCATCGCGTAGATGATGCGTCGCTGTACCGGTTTCAGGCCGTCGCCGATATGCGGCAAGGCACGGTCCATGATCACGTACATGGAGTAGTTGAGGTAGGCATTTTCGGTGAAGTCAGCCAGTGACCGGCGTTCTACACCGTCCAGGCTGAGATCAAGGGAGTCGCTCATGCGGGCCTCATCGGTTCGTTGTCTGGCGCAGCAGCATGGTGCCACCGCGCTGGGTAAATTCAAGTTTGTTCAGTGCGCTCATGCCAAGCAGCACCTGTTTGCCTTCCAGGCCGGGTGCGACCAGCGCGCGAACATCACGCAACACAATGTCGCCCAATTGCAGCCGGTCGATGCGGGTTCGGTAGCCCTCGCTCAGACCGTTGGCCGTGCTCAGGGTCACCCCGAAGCCTTGTTCCAGTTTCAATCCCTCGGCCACACTGGCCGGAATTGACACATCTGTCGCCCCGGTATCGAGCATGAAATCCACCGGGTGGCCGTTGATCGCGCCGCTCGCAACGAAGTGCCCCTGGCTGTTGCTGACCAGTTTCACTTCGATAAACCCATCGCCCTGCTCGGAACTGACCACCACATTCGGGTTTTGCTGCCGCTCTTCCCACTGCCCGAAAAACCGCGTGGCCAGAAACAGCGCCGCGCACCAGGCCAGCACCATCAACACTCGACCGGCGCGTTTGCCCGGCGGTTGCTGACTCAAGGCTTGGCACTCCAGCCACCTTCAGGCGCGGCGAAGCGCCAGACGACCGGGCGGACTTCGCCATCGGCACGGGGCCCGAAATTGTTGTCGACGCCGATCCATGCACCGTCAGCGTCGATGATCAATGCCTCTTCCAGCCCGTAGTTCTGCGTATAACGACGGTTTTCCTGCAACAACTCGGCCGCATACGACCAGCAGCGTTCGACCTTGGCCGTCAGCGGGTCACGGCGACAAATCTGATAGGCATTGCGTTCGAGGGTAAACAGCTTGCCGTTGAACAATGACAGGTCGGAAAAATCCCGGTTGACCGGTCTGGCGTGAGGGAACTGCGGCGGCTGCATTTCCATGCCCGCTTCGCTCAGCAGCACGCAGCCACCGTCGCAATCCCAAACGGTCTGTTTGCGCTTGATCGTCAACAAGCCGCGGCTTTGACGTTCGGCAGCGAACCATATTTGATCGCCCGCCGGATTGATCGCCAGCCCCTCGAACAGCGCATTGAACTGCAACAGCATGCCGCTGGCCCGCGCTTCGCGAACGAGCATCGGCGAGATTTTCAGCCAGCTCGCCGGCCCTGTGGGGGGTACCAGGAGGACGGCCGCATGGCCTTCGCTGACGATGTAGCGATTGCCGGCGCTGTCGCAGGTAATGCCTTCGAAATCCAGATCGCCGCCACGTACGAACGACGCCACCCAGGTTCGCGAACGCAAACCCCAGGGCAAACCGGTGTCCGGCACCGGAGGTACGCCGATGCCCACGGTTTCGGCCTGCCAGGTCGGGTTGCTGGTATCGAGGCGGTAGATTTGATCATCGTCGCGATCCGAGACCGTCCACAGGTCCTTGCCGCATTGGGCCAGCCCCGACAGGTTGCCGCCGCGCATGCCGTCGACCGGATGCTCGGAGATCACGCGCAATTCTGGTGCCGGTTCAGCCAAGGCCAGAACCGGGGTCAGAAGTAACGCACACGCCAGGGCAAAGCCAAGCCGCATCAACCAAGAACCTCGGCCAGGTTGCCCTTTGATTCCAGCCAGGACTTGCGGTCACCGGCGCGTTTCTTCGCCAGCAACATGTCCATCATTTCCGAGGTCGCGGCGAAATCGTCCAGGGTCAACTGCACCAGACGCCGGGTGTTCGGGTCCATGGTGGTTTCGCGCAGCTGTGGCGGGTTCATTTCACCCAAGCCTTTAAATCGGGTGACCTGCGGCTTGCCGCGTTTCTTCTCGGCGACCAGACGATCGAGAATGCCATCGCGCTCGGCTTCGTCCAGGGCGTAGTAAATCTCCTTGCCCAGGTCGATGCGGTACAGCGGCGGCATCGCGACGTAGACGTGACCGGCATCCACCAACGGGCGGAAGTGCTGGACGAACAACGCGCACAGCAGCGTGGCAATGTGCAGACCGTCGGAGTCGGCGTCGGCGAGGATGCAGATCTTGCCGTAACGCAGCTGGCTCATGTCCGCTGCGCCCGGATCGACACCGATGGCCACGGCGATGTTGTGCACTTCCTGGCTGGCCAGCACTTCGCTGCCATCGACTTCCCAGGTGTTCAGAATCTTGCCGCGCAACGGCAGGATCGCTTGAAACTCTTTATCCCGCGCTTGCTTGGCGGAACCGCCGGCGGAATCACCTTCCACCAGGAACAACTCGGAGCGCATCGGGTCCTGCCCGGCGCAATCCGCCAGTTTGCCCGGCAGCGCCGGCCCGGCGGTGATGCGCTTGCGCTCGACCTTCTTGCTCGCCTTGAGGCGGCGGCCGGCGTTGTTGATCGCCAATTCCGCCAGGAGCATGCCGGTTTCCGGGTGGGCGTTGAGCCACAGGCTGAACGCGTCCTTGACCACACCGGAGACGAAGGCCGCCGCTTCACGGGACGACAAACGCTCTTTGGTCTGGCCGGAGAATTGCGGCTCCTGCATTTTCATCGACAGGACGAAGGCGATGCGTTCCCAGACGTCTTCCGGCGCCAGCTTCACGCCGCGTGGCAGCAGGCTGCGGAATTCACAGAATTCGCGCATGGCATCGAGCAAGCCCTGACGCAGGCCGTTGACGTGAGTACCGCCCTGGGCTGTCGGGATCAGGTTGACGTAACTTTCCTGAACCGAGTCGCCACCTTCCGGCAGCCACAACAGCGCCCAGTCGACCGCTTCTTTATTACCGGCCAGGCTGCCGCAGAACGGCTCGTCCGGCAGGCGTTCGAATTCGCTGACGGCATCGACCAGGTAGGAGCGCAGGCCATCTTCGTAATGCCATTCGACTTTCTCGCCGGTGGCTTTGTCTTCAAAACTGACCAGCAGCCCCGGGCACAGAACGGCCTTGGCCTTGAGCACGTGCTTGAGGCGGCTGATGGAGAATTTCGGTGAGTCGAAGTATTTCGGGTCCGGGGCGAAGAACACGCTGGTGCCGGTATTGCGCTTGCCGACGGTGCCGACCACTTCCAGTTCGGTTTTCTTGTAACCGTCGGCGAACGTCATCTGGTATTCGTTGCCGTCACGCTTGACGCGCACCCGGACTTCGGTCGACAAGGCGTTGACCACGGAAATACCCACCCCGTGCAGACCGCCGGAGAACTGGTAGTTCTTGTTGGAAAACTTGCCGCCCGCATGAAGCTTGGTGAGGATCAGTTCGACCCCGGACACGCCTTCTTCCGGGTGAATGTCCACCGGCATGCCACGGCCGTCATCGCTGACTTCCAGGGAGTGATCGGCGTGCAGGATGACCTGCACCGAGGTTGCATGCCCGGCCAAGGCTTCGTCGACGCTGTTGTCGATGACTTCCTGGGCAAGGTGGTTCGGCCGACTGGTGTCGGTGTACATGCCGGGGCGTTTACGCACCGGGTCGAGGCCCGAGAGGACTTCGATGGCGTCTGCGTTATAAGAGCTAGCGCTGGGAGTGGCCATGGGGTCTCGTCGTCCGCCTGTAAAAAGAGTGTTCGTTTAATAAGGGGCGAGGGTTCACAGTGCTGTGAAGTCGATCGCCTGATACAAATCTGCGCCGATGCCGGCAAAACTCAGCATCGCCGGCAATTGCGCGGCGAAACCCTGAAAACCATGGTCACCGCCAGCCTGAATGCGCAAGGCACAGGCCCGGTAATACTGCTGGGCGAGGCGATAATCCAGCGTTTCGTCACCGGTCTGCAACCACACTTGATACCGCTGCGGATCCTGGAGCGCCGGCACTTCCAGCTCGGCCAGGGCCGTCACGTGGTCGTGGGTCATTTCCCAGGCCTCATCGGTATACAGGTTTTTCTGCGTTCCCAGGTACCCGTCGAACATCCGGTGCGGACTGACGGCCGGGTTGATCAGCAAAGCCTTGAGGCCATGACGCTCGGCCAAGTGAGTCGCATAGTAGCCGCCGAGTGAGCTGCCGACCAGCAGTGGCCGCCCCAGCGCTTCAATCGCCTGCTCCAGCTGACCGATGGCCTCGCGCGGGTGGTGATGCAAGGCCGGAACGCGCAGTTGATCGCTCAGGCCGAGTCGGTCCATCACCTGCATCAACTGCGTAGCCTTTTTCGACGAAGGCGCGCTGTTGAAACCGTGGATATAAAGGATCGAACCAGACATTTGAGCTCCCTGTGCGTCGGGTGAAAGAGGCGCAGTTTACAGGGAGTCGGGGATATCTGCTGGAATTGGGTTGCTGTGCCGCCGCCTTCGCGAGCAAGCCCGCTTGTATGTTTAGACTTGAAGGGGTGGGTGGGACTAAAGCTC
>NZ_MOBK01000111.1 GCF_003732265.1 Pseudomonas brassicacearum | reverse complement strand
AGCCGGTGTGGCACATAAGCAACAGCGTCCACGCACAGCTTGGCGCCCACCGGATGCACGCGGCGCGCAACCTCGGCGACTGGATTGATCGAGGCTAGAATATTCGAGGTGTGGGTCATGGCCACATAACGGGTTGTGTCATTGAGCAAGACCTGCAGGTCGTCCAGCTCCAGCTCACAACTGTCCTGGTTGACCTGCGAAACGCGCAGGGTCGCACCGCGGCTTTCGCACAGCTTGACCAAAGGGCCGATATTCGCCTCGTGATCGCAATTGGTGACGATGATTTCATCGCGTGGAAC
>NZ_MOBK01000110.1 GCF_003732265.1 Pseudomonas brassicacearum | reverse complement strand
TTGGATTCGAGTGGGCGGTAGCGATCGGTGGTGAATTGATTCCATGTTTTCATTATTTTTGCCTCGTTTTTTGCGTCATGAGAATCCGCACCCACCGTGACCAAGCGATAGGTGGCGGACTGCGTTCGGGTTGGTCAACCGATGAGGCATTCACAACCGGCACGCCCGAAGGCGTCCCGAACACAGCCGCCATTAAGCGTGCTGACACAAAAAAGCGCCAGCAGCATACAACGACTGTGAATGCACATCTAATACGGGTGACCAAGCCCGAGTCGCTGAATTGGCAGCGACAGTCAC
>NZ_MOBK01000109.1 GCF_003732265.1 Pseudomonas brassicacearum | reverse complement strand
AGGCGAGGCAGTGGCAGATGCCGACTCGGTAGGGCTTACCTGTCACTTCGAACCGGACATCGCCGCACAGGCAACCGCCGGTCAATCGATTCATGTCACACCTCCTCTGGTCGACTGCAAATTACAGATCGTCCAAATCGGGAAAGGCAATCCTTCCCAGCGTCCAAGGCTCAACAATCTGGCAATGCACATTGCGCAGAAATGAGCCCCACTCGCTTCGGTTATGGGCATCCGGGCCGGTGACCGTCAGTAACAGATATTCATCCCGAAACGCGTCATAGGCATAGATCAGCCAAANGTCATTATCAGCGTCGTCA
>NZ_MOBK01000108.1 GCF_003732265.1 Pseudomonas brassicacearum | reverse complement strand
GCCTGCAAGATCGGCGGTATCGTTGCCAACAACGCCAGCGGCATGTGCTGCGGCACCGCGCAGAACACCTATCACACGCTGGCCGGGATTCGTCTTGTACTGGCCGATGGCACGCGACTCGATACCGAAGACGCTGCCAGTGTTGCAGCGTTTCGCTCAAGCCATGGCGATTTGCTGGAACGTCTGGCGACATTGGGCCGCGAAACCCGCGCCAATGCCGAACTCGCCGCACGAATCCGCCACAAATACCGTCTGAAAAATACCACTGGCCTGTCGCTGAATGCCTTGGTGGATTTCGATGAGCCTGTGGATATCTTGAGCCACTTGCTGGTTGGCTCCGAAGGCACCCTCGGCTTTATCAGCGCGGTGACTTACGACACCGTGATCGATCACCCGAACAAGGCCTCGGCGCTGATCGTGTTTCCGAATGTGGAGACCTGCTGCAATGCAGTGACCGTGCTGAAAAGCCAACCAGTATCCGCCGTAGAACTGCTGGATCGGCGCAGTCTGCGCTCGGTGCAAGACAAACCGGGTATGCCCGCTTTCGTACAACAGCTGTCGAACAATGCCTGCGCGCTG
>NZ_MOBK01000107.1 GCF_003732265.1 Pseudomonas brassicacearum | reverse complement strand
ACACATCGTCGGCGTGGCCACGGATGTTCTTCAGCTCGCAGCATTTGCCGCCGGCGCGCAGATCGGCGCGCGGGTACGCCTGAAACTGTCGCCGCTGAGCGAAGGCATGAAACCGGTCACGCTGCCAAACGGCGAACCCCGGCTATGGAACCCCGACCTCAAACCTTATGAGTGGCCCGATGTGCAGTTATCGCAGGACTCCAGACCCGACGCGCAGGGGCTGCATGCCCACGAAGGCGAGGATGTTCTGCCACTAAATGGCAAACACTCCGCCGT
>NZ_MOBK01000106.1 GCF_003732265.1 Pseudomonas brassicacearum | reverse complement strand
TGGCCGAGCGCCGCAAGCTTGGCCGATTGCACCAGCCCGTCCTGAGCGGCGCGCAGGTCGCGGGTGCGTTCTTCCACCAGTTGCTCAAGCTCTTCGCGGCTGCGCTGGCGCATTTTCGCCAGGCGCCAGCGCTAATTGAGGAACAGCAACAGAAACACCAGCGCCAGCCATAATCCGGCAGCGGCCAGCGCAGCATTGCGACTGTCTTCGAACGCGACCTGCGGGCGACGCAACATGTGCAGCGTCCAGCCTTCGGTGGCCAGCGGCAGCGATTCCCACAGGTAATC
>NZ_MOBK01000105.1 GCF_003732265.1 Pseudomonas brassicacearum | reverse complement strand
TGGGAGGGGCTGGATATAGAAGGCTTCGTCTATCAGCATGAAATGGTGCGCTATGTCAGCGAAGCCCAGGTCGGCAAGGATGTCGTTTTCGTTATCAAAGGCATGCACATCGCCGCACTGGATGGCGGTTCGCTGGAGGTTTACTGGAAACTGCTCAGTGCGAGCTCGTCAGTCCCAGCGTTATCTGCACGCGTGCAATTGTCGGTGGGAGATACACGGCCGCAGTTGCTTGCACCAATTGTCGAGGGAGCGATAAGGGGAACACTGGATCCGGAGCGAGTGACGGACGGCACGCTTGTCGTGCTTCAGCCTTATGCCCGAATGGCGGCGGGGGATCGGGTCACATTGCTGTGGGGCGCTGAAGCAATGCCGGCAACGTTCAGCGACAGCCTGAAGGTCGAAACATTTGCTGTCGCTGACGTGCTGTCATTCTGGGTTGACGGGGCGCACATCGCTGCACATCTCGGTGGTGAGGTGTCGGTGCGCTATCGAGTGGAACAGTCCGGTGCCGCGGTTCGAGAATCCGAGTCGGCAAGAATC
>NZ_MOBK01000012.1 GCF_003732265.1 Pseudomonas brassicacearum | reverse complement strand
GCCAACTCAAAGGCGCACCACCGGGTTATGTCGGTTATGGCAGCGGTGGCGTGCTGACCGAAGCGGTGCGGCGCAAACCGTATTCGGTGGTGTTGCTGGATGAGATCGAAAAGGCCCATCCGGATGTGCTGGAAGCGTTCTACAACGTCTTCGACAAAGGCTTGATGGAGGACGGCACCGGGTTGGTGGTGGACTTCAAGAACACCGTGATGCTCGCCACCAGCAACGTCGGCGCCGAGCTTTTACTTGATACGCCGGTTGCACAACTGGGTTCCGAGGCTTTCAACGAAGCGCTGCATAAAGTCTTGCTGCAAGCCTTCCGCCCGGCGTTTCTGGCGCGCATGACCGTGGTCGCGTATCGGCCGCTGGATGAGGCGACGCTGGAAGGGATTGTCTTGGCCAAGCTTGAGAAGTTGCGTGGCCGCTACAAAGCTGCGACCGGCAAACAGTTCGAGTTTGATTCGGGGATTGTCAAAGCGGTGCTCGCCAAGTGCAGCGCGGCGGGTGCGCGGGATGTCGAGAATGTGTTGATGACGCAGGTGACGGGGAAGTT
>NZ_MOBK01000104.1 GCF_003732265.1 Pseudomonas brassicacearum | reverse complement strand
TTACGTCTGGGCCGACGGGCAATGGACATCCTCCTGATTCTGCTGGCCCACGCCGGCGAAGTGGTGAGCAAGCAGCAATTGATGGCCGGAGTCTGGCCGGACAGCGTGGTCGAAGACATCAACTTGCGTGTGCACATGGCGGCACTGCGCAAAGCCCTCGGTGACGGTCAGGCCGGCCAGCGTTACATCATCACCGTGGCGCAACGGGGCTACAGTTTTGTCGCGCCAGTGTTGCTGGAATCCATGGAGGAGCGTCCTGTGGGCGATGTTGGCGGTCGGCACAACCTGCCCTTGCGGCGCACGCGGATGATCGGCCGCCAGCCACTGGTCGACAGCTTGATGACGCAGTTGCCGCGCCAACGCTGCATCACCCTGGTCGGCCCCGGCGGGATCGGCAAGACCACGGTAGCCTTGCGTGTGGCCGAGCAGTTGATCGGGCATTACCGCGATGGCATTCGTCTGGTGGACCTGGCACCGCTGAGCGATCCCCGGCTGATCTGTTCACACCTGGCCGCCCTGCTTGATCTGGCGCTCCTCGAAGGCGATCC
>NZ_MOBK01000103.1 GCF_003732265.1 Pseudomonas brassicacearum | reverse complement strand
CGGCCGGTCGTATCCCTGGCGGTGCTTCGGTGGAGCGTTCGGTGCCGAGCGGTTTCAATCAGGGCAACAGCCTGACGCTGAACCTCAACCGTTCCGACTTCACCACGGCCAAACGTATCGTCGACAAGATCAACGACATGCTCGGCCCTGGCGTTGCGCAAGCCATCGACGGCGGTTCGATCCGCGTTACCGCGCCGCTCGATCCGAGCCAGCGCGTCGACTACTTGTCGATCCTGGAAAACCTTGAAGTCGATCCGGGTCAGGCAGTGGCGAAAGTCATCATCAACTCGCGCACCGGCACCATCGTCATCGGCCAGAACGTGAAAGTGTCGCCAGCCGCCGTGACCCACGGCAGCCTGACCGTGACCATCACCGAAGACCCGATCGTCAGCCAGCCCGGCCCTCTGTCCAATGGTCAGACGGCTGTCGTGCCGCGCTCGCGGGTGAATGCCGAGCAGGAAGCCAAACCGATGTTCAAGTTTGGCCCGGGTACCACCCTCGACGAGATCGTCCGTGCGGTGAATCAGGTCGGCGCGGCACCGGGTG
>NZ_MOBK01000102.1 GCF_003732265.1 Pseudomonas brassicacearum | reverse complement strand
CGCAACAATAACAGCACCGCGAAGCTGGAGGAAAAGGCGACCAACAGATTGGAGGCGACCATCAACGTCGAAAAACCCAACAACCCCCAGCGTCGGTCGATACCACGGGTCAGACCTGGCACCAACAAGCCGGCGAACAGCGCCACCACGGCGGTTACCGTTACCGCCTGGCCAGCCAGCGCTTCGGACACTCCCAGGTCGGCAGCCATCAGCGTCAACAAACTGGCCGGAAGGTACTCAGCGGTCAGTAACCCAAACACACCCATTGCCAACGAAAATACTGCCATCCACGCGGGGGTTGCAGGTTCTACGTCCGCGCCGACGCCGCAATGGCGGTCGGATACGGTGTTACATACACAGTCAGTCATTGCACGGATTTCCCAATCTTCA
>NZ_MOBK01000101.1 GCF_003732265.1 Pseudomonas brassicacearum | reverse complement strand
CAGGTCGATCAATTGCGCCTGATATCCGTCACCGGTGGCCCGCAGAAAAATATGCTTGGGGTAGAAACAGCCGTGCACCTGACGCACACCGTGCAGATGCCGAGCCAGCAGGCCACAAGCCTTGAGGATGGCTGAATGCTGTGCAGCACTGAGTTGCGCCCAACGCTGCAACAGCGATTCCAGATCGCTCCAGCCATCGAGCGCCCGGGTCAGCAGGATCGCGCGGACTTCGCCGTCGACTTTGCGCTCACCGAAGAACGCCGCTTGCAGCGCCGGTATGCCGAGCTTGCGATAGCGGCTGATGTTACGAAACTCACGGGCAAAACTGGGCTCGCCGAAAGGCGCGTGCAAAGTGCGCGTCAGGTAATTGCTCTGGCGCTTGAGGTAATACCCCTGCCCCTCCAGGTCCAGACGGAAGACGCTACTCCAGCCACCACGGGCGGTATTGGGTTCATCCACAGCTTCAAGCTGTTTAGCCCACAATGCGTCGAAAGTGCCGAGACCATGGCGCTCAAGCAGTGCGCGGTCTTCAGCGGCGAG
>NZ_MOBK01000100.1 GCF_003732265.1 Pseudomonas brassicacearum | reverse complement strand
ACGTTCAGCTTCAGCGATGGCGTTGTACTTGGTTATGAGGATGTCCTGCGCAAAACATTGCCGCCGATAAAGGTGCCCGAGTCACCTGTACCGGAAGTTGTAACCGCCTCAGGAATCCAGCAAAGCAAAGTTGAAGATCCGGTTCATCCAGACACCATCGCGGCGCAACGCCCTGTGGCATCTGATCACCCCGTTGACTGGACTGAAAAATTCCTCGCGCAAATCAAATCCAAGCGCTACGCCCGCAAACACGCCACAGGTTTCACCTTGAGTGATCAAGGCGTCTGGGTTCGCAGTCATATCACGACTAGCGACACCGGTTACATCACTCACACCGAGCTGAGCGATGACGGCGTCGAAGCGGGAACACTGTCTGAAACGCCGCCATGGATGAAGGTTGATGCAGGGCAAGCCGTGGTCAGTGAAAGGCAGTCGAAAACCACAAGCCGTGTCGAACATAAGCAGGTGAAAGCCGATGGGGCGATAGCCTCTTCGAGTCAGGCGCCTCGCTATTATCGATCCGGCTCGGCCAACGGCTTTTCATTCAATACGGGAGATGTATTGGTTGAAGACCGTAAGGAATCCGGCGCGCTTGAGGGCTGGTACATCTATCCGGCAACAAGCTTCGGTTCGGGGGAAACGGTGCCCAAGGCGTTTCGCTGGGATGTCACAACTGAAACGATCAAACGCAAAATCGTCCCTGGCGACGATGCCGGCGGGCGAGTCAACGTCGAAGTGGAAAACGTTTTC
>NZ_MOBK01000099.1 GCF_003732265.1 Pseudomonas brassicacearum | reverse complement strand
GTATCTGGACACCATGCAGGAAGTCTTCAGCAACACCAGAAAGATTCTGTGGACCGGCAACAAGAATGGCCAGAGCAATCTGCTGTACTTGCCGCTGGACGAGATGGTCGAAAGTGGTCGCAACACCAGCACTCCGGTGACCGGTGCGGCAGCCACCAGCAATGAAGCGAATACGCGTGCGGCAGCTGATCTGCAGCAACAGCAAGCACGTACCAGGGAGAGTCGCTGATGAGCAATAAATCGCTGATCGCACTTATTGTCGGCGTCGTCGTGGCGATCGCTGCC
>NZ_MOBK01000098.1 GCF_003732265.1 Pseudomonas brassicacearum | reverse complement strand
CGATTGCCGGCTCGGTGTATTCCTACGCGCAACGCGGCCTCAATCAACATGTCGGCTTCATCGCCGGTTGGCTGATGCTGCTCGATTACCTGCTGATTCCGCCGCTGCTCTATGTCTACGCAGCGATGGCGCTCAACCATTTGTACCCGGACATTCCGAAAGTCGGCTTCATTCTGGCGTTTCTGGTCAGCGCGACCTTCGTCAACCTGCGCGGCATCACTTTCACCGCACGGATGAACATCATCTTCCTGCTGGCGCAACTGGTAGTACTCGGCATCTTCCTGTTCTACGCGTGGAATGCCTTGCACAACGGTGGCGGTAACGGCGAGCTGACCCTGGCGCCGCTGTATCACGCGGAACCCTTCCACTTCGCCCTGCTGATGCAAGCGGTGTCGATTGCCGTGCTGTCGTTCCTCGGCTTCGATGCGCTCTCCACCCTCGCTGAAGAAATCAAAGGCGATCCGGGCAAAAGC
>NZ_MOBK01000097.1 GCF_003732265.1 Pseudomonas brassicacearum | reverse complement strand
GCTTGTGCTGTAACAGTCATTTATGAAAATCACGCTGTTTCCCAACGCCCGGCGACCTTATCTTTGCCCGCACCAAACAGCACTCGCCAAGCGAGAAGGTTTTCAAGATGTCCAACAGTATGGGTATTGCAGCGCGTTCGTTTTGTCCTCATTGATCCTGTCGCCGATGGCGATGGCTGAAGAATCGCAGTCGTTCGTGGCGCAAAATGTCGCTCGCGCTCAGGCCTTCGATCAGCATCAGGCCGAAGTGATGGCCAAGGCTCAGGCCGCCTCGCAAGCCCCACAGGCTGCCACTTCCCAGGCTCAAGCAAGCGAGAAAGACAGCTGAGTCGCGCACCGCGCCAACGTTTCCCTCGACGCGGTTGTTTGGCTCTTCCCGTTCAACCGTCGTCATTCCAGGCCGCTGCCTTTCAGCGGCCTTTTTTCGTTGTGGTCTGAAAGCCGTTTGGTTCGTCTGTAACAACAAGAAACATCGAGCGCCTCAAAATATAGAAGCGCCAGTTGACCCAAGGAGCTCCATTGCACGTGCGTTACCCAGTCCGTTTCACCCCGCTGTTCATTGCAATTGCCGCAACGATTG
>NZ_MOBK01000011.1 GCF_003732265.1 Pseudomonas brassicacearum | reverse complement strand
CGAATGCGGTGTGTCATTTAAACAATGATGTTGACTGACACACCGCATTCGCGAGCAAGCCCGCTCCCACATTAGATTTAGGGTGGATCGGGGATTTGGAAGGGGCCGCTGTGATTCGCCGTCGCCCCGCAGCGTCTAGCCTCAGTGTCCCCGCAATCCCACGGGGCGTGACTTTGGAACCTCGCATGCAAGCGCTGTTGAACGAGATCCTCGACGCTGTCCGGCCGCTGATCGGGCAGGGCAAGGTGGCGGACTACATTCCTGCCCTCGGCACCGTACCGGCCAATCAATTGGGCATTGCCGTGTACAGCAATGACGGTGAGTTGTACTGCGCCGGCGATGCCGAGACACCGTTCTCGGTGCAGAGTATTTCCAAGGTCTTCAGCCTGGTGCAGGCCATCGAACATTCGGGTGAAGCGATCTGGGAACGTCTGGGTCACGAGCCGTCCGGTCAACCGTTCAACTCACTGGTGCAGCTGGAATTCGAACGCGGCCGCCCGCGTAATCCGTTCATCAACGCTGGCGCGCTGGTGATCTGCGACATCAACCAGTCGCGCTTTGCCGCCCCGGCGCTGTCGATGCGTGATTTTGTCCGTCGCCTGTCCGGCAATCCGCAGGTCATGGTCGACGGCAAAGTCGCCGAGTCCGAATACCAGCACCGCGCGCGCAACGCCGCCATGGCGTACCTGATGCAATCGTTCGGCAACTTTCAAAACGACGTCGAATCCGTTCTGCGCAGCTACTTCAGCCACTGCGCGTTGCGCATGAATTGCGTCGACCTGGCCCGGGCGTTCTGCTTTTTGGCCAACGACGGGTTCTGCAAGCACAGCGGCGAACAGATCCTCACCGCGCGCCAGACTCAACAGGTCAACTCGATCATGGCCACCAGCGGGCTGTACGACGAGGCCGGTAACTTCGCCTATCGCGTGGGTTTGCCGGGCAAAAGCGGTGTTGGCGGCGGGATTGTCGCGGTGGTGCCGGGGCAGTTCACGGTATGCGTGTGGTCGCCGGAACTGAACGCTGCCGGCAATTCCCTGGCCGGGATGGCCGCGCTGGAATTGCTGAGCCAGCGGATTGGCTGGTCAGTTTTTTAACCAGCGGGCTTAATGACGCTCCGGAAAATTTCCTATACATTTTCCGGCCGCCCCCTGCATGGTGAAACTGCTTCATGTCTCTTGCGCTCGAACGTCTAGTCGCTGGTACGCCGATTCCTTTTGCCGGTAATCGTGTCACGGTCGTCAGCCCCGAACTGGCCGCGCGCTTCCAGCCCGGCGACCACCTGCTGGTGGAACAGGTCAGCGGCGAATTGTTGTTGATCCCGGTGGCGGACCAGCAAGCGGCCAGCGTTGCGATCGAGCGCGCAGAAGCGGCCTTCAGCGCGATGTCGGCGGTGTCGGATCAAGCGATCAGCCGCTTCTTCGACCTGTTTGCCCAGCGTCTGGAAACCCCGCAATGCTGGGACTTGATCGCCGCCGCCAACCTCGCCGACATCGAACGCGCCAAGGTCCGTGGACGCTCCACCACACGCTTGCTGGCCGATGAACGCATGCGTCGAGACATGATCGCCGGCCTGCGGGCCTGGCGCGATGCGTCGGCCACACGCGGCAAGGTGATCAGTTGCGTCGAGCATGACGGCTGGAAAGTCGAGCAAGTGGTGTCGCCACTGGGCATCGTCGCGTTTGTCTTCGAAGGTCGGCCGAATGTGTTCGCCGATGCCGCCGGCGTCTTGCGCACCGGTAACACCGCGGTGCTGCGCATCGGCAGCGATGCGTTGGGCACCGCCCAGGCCATTGTCACCCATGCGCTGAACCCGGCGCTGAGTGACGCCGGATTGCCGGTCGGCGCGGTGTCGTTGGTCGAAAGTGTCAATCACGCGGCCGGTTGGGCGATGTTCGCCGATCGGCGTCTATCCCTGGCCGTGGCCCGGGGTTCGGGACGTGCGGTCAGCCAATTGGGCAGCATCGCCCAACAGGCGGGCACCGCCGTCAGCCTGCACGGCACCGGTGGCGCCTGGCTGATCGCCGACACGCACGCCGACGCGACGCGCTTCGCCGCCGTGGTGCGCAATTCCCTGGATCGCAAAGTCTGCAACACCCTCAACGTCTGCCTGATCCAGCGTGACCGCGCCGCCGATCTGGTGCCGCTGTTTCTCGGCGCGTTGCAACAGGCTGGCATTGCACGGGGCCAGGGCTGCAAGCTGCACATCGTCGAAGGCAGCGAGGCTTGTTTGCCGAGTGAATGGTCGAGCGCGAGCGTCGAGGTGTATCGCGCCGAAGGTTATCGGACTGAAGCGTTGGCCGAACCACTGCCGGAGGAGCAATTGGGCCGCGAGTGGGAATGGGAAGAAACCCCGGAAGTCAGCCTGATGATCGTCGATGACCTGGACCGTGCGATTGCCTTGTTCAATCGCTACAGCCCGCAGTTCACGGTGTCGTTGATCAGTGAGGATGACGCGGCGCATGAGCGTTTCTACAACGCGGTCAACGCGCCTTTTGTCGGCAACGGCATCACGCGCTGGGTCGATGGACAGTACGCCTTGAACAAGCCGGAACTGGGTCTTTCGAACTGGGAGAGCGGCCGACTGTTTGCGCGCAGCGCGATTCTCTCGGGAGACGGCGTGTTCACCATTCGCAGTCGCATGACGCAGACGGATCTGTCGGTCAAACGCTAGGCTTTCCGACCTCAGGCGAGGGGCACACTATAATTAAGGTGTCTGCTCCTTCGTTCTGAAAGAGGGATCCATCATGAAACTTCGTTCCTTCGAGCAATATTCCCATCACCTGGAATCGGTCGCTCACGATACCTGGCTGACGGCCCGGGTGAAGTCGGCCCTGGCCATGGGCGAACCCAGCCTTGCCATGCACATTCACGTCAAAACCCATGCGGGCACCGTGGCGTTGAGTGGCCGGGTCAACACCCATCGGGAGTGTGAACAGGCGGTTGCGCTGACTCGCTCGGTTCAGGGTGTTGTCGACGTCGATGCCCGGGAATTACTGACCCACGTGTTCAAACCAGGCAGTTTTCCCGAAGCGCCCAACGCTGAGGAGAGCGCTGAGCAACGGCCACGTTCGTCAGACGACCAATAACCCTGTCCGCAGCGCTTCCGGGATCGGGAGCGCTGCGCAAGGGCTGTTTATCACGCGGCTTCGACGGCTTTGCCATACACCGCGCACGTCGTTGGATGTTCCGCCAGCGAGACGAAAGTGCGGCTGCTGGCCTCCAAGGCGTCAATCGAACCGGTTTCGATGTCGTAGACCCAGCCATGCAAGTTCAACAGGCCTTTTTCCTGCGCCAGGCGCACGCTCGGGTGTGTCTGGATATTGGCCAGTTGCGCGATGACGTTTTCCCGGACCATTGAACTGACCTTCGCCGCGTCATTGGCATGAGGGCGGGATTCGTTGATGACTTTTGCCGATTCGGCGTGCTGCAACCAGCCGCTGACGGCCGGCAGGTGATCCATGCATTTGCACTTGGCGATGGCGGTCATGGCGCCGCAATCGGAGTGGCCGCAGATCACAATATCGGTTACGCCGAGCACCGCGACCGCGTATTCAACGGTGGCCGATACACCGCCCGGGTGCGGGCTGTAGGACGGCACGATGTTGCCGGCGTTGCGGATCACGAACAGTTCGCCGGGTTCTTGCTGGGTCAGTAATTCGGGCACTACACGGCTGTCGGAACAGGTGATGAACAACGTGCCGGGATGCTGGGTGGTGGCCAGGTGTTTGAACAGGTCGGTGCGTTGCGGAAAGGCTTCGTTCTGGAACTTCAAAAAACCGTCGATGAGCGCTTTCATACGGGTGTCCTCATGCGTGATGTGGGGTTGGCCCGCGCGGTAGCGCGGGCCAGTCTCAACTTAGAACGGGCGCAGTGGCAGGAACTTGCCGTCGAGGGTGATCACCGCGCGGGAGCCGCCTTCCGGGTCTTCGACTTTCTTAATGTCGAGCTTGAAGTTGATCGCGCTGATGATGCCGTCGCCAAATTGCTCATGAACCAGGGCTTTGAGGGTGGTGCCGTAGATCTGGATCATTTCGTAGAAGCGGTAAATGGTCGGGTCGGTCGGGATACCGGAAAGGCTGCCGCGCAGAGGGATGATCTGCAGGCGGGCTACCGCGTCGGCGTCCAGTTCCAGTTTGTCGCCAATCACTTCGGCTGCGGCTTTGGGCAGTGGATGCTGGCCGAGGAGGGCGGCGGTGACGTAGGCCAGGCCCAGGCCGGTGCCGTCGGTCAGGTCCTGCCAGGACAGATTCTTGCGCGCCTTGGCATCGAGGATCGAGGTGGTCAGGGCCAGGCTTGGGTCGTTGTAGGCGTGGGACTGTTGCATGGTGATTCTCCTGTCGGCGGGGTGTTGCTTGGGTGTGAAGCCATCTTCTGCCGATTGATCCATAGCGTCCAAGATCGATATACAATACTGCGCATAAGCCCTGCCTATAGATGGTGTTCTCATGCTGCTACGACATCTGCGCTACTTGCTGGCGGTCGCCGACCACGGCGGCTTCACCCGGGCCGCCGAGGCGTTGCATGTGTCGCAGCCGACCTTGTCCCAACAAATTCGCCAGCTGGAAGAAACCCTCGGCGTAAGCCTGTTCGACCGCACCTCGCGCACGGTCAAGCCGACCGATGCCGGCGCGGCCTACATCGAGTGTGCCCGTCGTGTACTGGTGGAACTGGAGGCCGGCAAGCGTGCGCTGCATGACGTGAAGGACTTGTCCCGCGGCACCTTGCGCCTGGCCATGACGCCGACGTTCATGGCGTATCTGGTGGGGCCGCTGGTGCGCGATTACGTGGCGCGGTTTCCAAATATCCATCTGGAGATTTTCGAACTGTCGATGGATGACATTGAAGCGGGGTTGGCGGATGACTCACTGGACATCGCGATTGCGTTCAATGAAGTCAGACATGCCGACATCGAATCGATTCCGGCGTTTACCGAAACGCTGGGGGTGATGGTGGGGCGTGATCACCCGTTGTATGACAGTCAGCTCGCATTGCCCGCTGAAGAGCTTGCTCAGTTGGAGTTCGCGCTGTTGACCCCCGATTTCATCACCCGCACCCGCATCAATGAGTATTTTGCCCAGGAGCAGATCACGCCGAAGGTGGTGATCGAGGTCAATTCGGTCAGCACCTTGCTGGAAGTCATTCGGCACACGGCGATTGCCACCATCCTGCCGGAAGCCATCGCCAGCCAGGAGCGTGCCCTGCGCAAGATTCCATTGTTGGGAGAGGCGCCAACCCGCGGGGCGGCGTTGTTGCGTCGTAAAAACAACTACCACAGCGCGGCGTCAGTGGCGTTTATGAATCTGGTGTTGGGGCTGTAAAACACTCAGGCACAAAAAAGGGCCTGCTCTTTTATGGGAGCAGGCCCTTTTTTATCAGTGAGTCAGTTTGTTAGTAGAACCGATCAATCACCCGAACTTCGTTCTGGTTCTGCAGCGAAGCCCATGCCTGTTTCAGCGTTTGCAGAACATTACCGATGAAGTCCTTGTCGGCCGCGGCTTTCTTGCCGACATAGCCCTGGCCGCGACGGTACATCTTCAGTCGGGCGAGCAGGTTCTGGTTGTTCTGGTCGAACTCCGCTTCATGAGCGTGAGGCGACAGGCAGTCGATATGAACCTGGCCCGATTTGCTGATCCACAGAATGTGGCTGTCGTGGCTGTCTTTTTGCGCCGCGAACATACGAGCCAGTTCATCGATAGTAGGTTGATTGTTCAGATTCATAATTTGCCCCTTGACCATTTGGTGATCTTTCAAAGTTGGTTCGCTAATACAAGTAGCCCATCGGTTAGTTGATCCCTGGCACCGAAACCAGGACGTCAGCGGTCGGCCGTCAAATTGAACGGGTCTCGCGTCTGTTGCATGTAGTCGTGTTGAATAACTGCTACGCGTTAGCGTCACAACGAAGAGAAGCAGCGAATACCTGGAGGCCACTGCCGACTTTTCAGGGTCGGCCACAAGCTTCATGAGGATTGATCGCCAGCGCTTCTCGTCCTTGTACTGGACGTTCGGGCCAGGTCAGCTTCTTCAATCTGCCTTGTGGGCAGCGTGTATCCGGGAAAAACAGCTCGGCGGTCAGACGAGCTTGCTCAAACATGTTGCTGTACTCCCGATCGGGGAGATGTCTGCATCATGCAAGGGCAAAACGGAGGCGTCAACCGTTATGTAGTGATTTTTTTTAGTCACTACATATTGTCGGACAAAACGGATTGGAATGAAAAAGCGAGGCCGGAACACGCCCCTCAGGCCTACGGCTGCGGGCTCTGGAAGCGATAGAGCGTGCAGGGATAGCCGTCGACTGGCTGCTGATGCAGGGTGAATTGATTGCCCGTGAGATCAGGCATCACTTTGGCCCAGAACCGCCGTGCAGGCGGGTTCGCATCGATGTGGAAAATCTGCCATTGACCGGGGAATTGGCTCAAGAGGGCGGAAACGACAAACTTCGCGACACCTTGGCCACGGAAGCGCCGACTGACAAAAAAGTAGCCGATGTTGTACTCGGCGCCTTCGAGGTGGGTGTCGTCATCCACGGTCACGAAACCGGCCAGCTCACCGTCGACCCGGATCAGAAACGGTCGGATTGCGGGGTTGCGCCAGTAATCCTGTTTGGGCTCGATGTCGAAAAAGCCGTGCTCACCCAGTGGCAGCGGCAACCATTCGCTGAAGTCGTACACGTAGAACTGCATCAGGTTTTCGAGGGTGTCGAAGTCGTCACGCTGGGCGGCGTGCAGTTCTATCGAAGGCATTCGGGGCGCTCCAGGTAACGCAGGGCCGTCCGTGGCCCTGTCAGGATCACTCAGTGCGGCGCAAAGTCGTACTTGCCGCCTTTCTTCAACGCGGCGATGTAAGCCGGACGCGCCTGGAAGCGTTGGACCCAGGCCGCTACATGAGGGTAATTGGCCAGCTTGCCCTGGGCCCGGGCGATCTCGCCGATGAAGCTCATCTGGATATCGGCGGCGGTGAACTCGTCACCGAGCAGGTAATCGGACTGGCTCAGTGCGGTGTCGAGGTAGCCCAGGTAGTTGGCGACTTCCGAGTTGATGCGCGGATGCAGCGGTGCACCGGCATCACCCAGGCGTCCGACATACAGGTTCAGCATCAGCGGCAACATCGCCGAGCCTTCGGCGAAGTGCAGCCATTGAACGTATTCGTCGTAGGCGGGGGTGGACGGATCAGGTTGCAGCCGACCCTGGCCATGACGGCGGATCAGGTAATCGATGATCGCCGCGGACTCGATCAGTTTCTGCGAACCGTCTTCAATGACCGGGGACTTGCCCAGCGCATTGACCGCTTTCAGTTCCGGCGGGGCGAGATTGGTTTTTGGATCGCGCTGATACAGTTTCAGCTCGTAAGGAATCGCCAGTTCTTCCAGCAGCCAGAGAATGCGCTGGGAGCGGGAGTTGTTCAGGTGATGCACGATAATCATAAATATAATTCCTGTAGCAGCTGTCGAGTGAAACGCGGCTGCGATGTCTTTTCAGAACAGGCAGTCGCCGGACTTGAAGAACACTAGACCATCCCGGTCCGTTCGAAGTGCCATCAAGCCTTGCTGGTCGGTTTCGCGGCGCGTTTGCTGCCCGTCGAGGGTTTGCGTGGCGCTGGTTTGCGTTTTTTCTTCCACGGTGCGGCACCACGCCCGGCCGGGCTGGCCGGCCCGCTGATTGTCAGGCTCAAACCGGCGCAACGGGCGACTTGCTTGCTCATCCACGCCGCCTGTTTGGTGACGAATTCTTCCAGGCTCATTTCGCCGCTCTGCACCATGTCCAGCGCCTGTTCCCAGATTGCGGTGGTGCCGGGGTCGGCAATCGCGCGCGGCACCGCATCGATCAGGCTGAAGGCCGCCGGCGTAGCGGCCAGCGCCTTGCCGTTCTTGATCAGGTAACCACGGTCGAGCAAGCCCTGGATGATCGAGGCGCGTGTCGCCTCGGTGCCGATGCCGGTAGTGTCCTTGAGCTTCTGTTTGAGCAGCGGGTCTTCCACCAGTTTGGCCACGTTCTTCATGGCCTTGATCAGGTCGCCTTCGGTGAACGGCTTGGGTGGCTGCGTCCACAGGTCCTTGAGCTTCACATCGGCGACTGCGCAATCCAGCCCCTCGGCCAGTGCCGGCAAGGTTTGTGGCGCAGGCGCCTCACGGCCCTTGGCGGGGGCGAGGGCTTCCGGCAGGGCACGTTTCCAGCCAGGCTCGACGATCTGTTTGCCGACGGCACGCAGGGCTTCACCGGCGCAGTTGAAGTCGGCCTGGGTGCGGTCGTATTCATGATTGGGCAGGAACTGCGCGAGATAACGGGCGCGGATCAGCGTGTAGACCGCCCGCTGTTTGCCCACCAGTCGCTCCAGATTCTTCGCCGCTGCCGTGGGGATGATGCCGTGGTGCGCCGTGACCTTGGCATCGTTCCACGCCCTTGAGCGCCGTTGCGGTTCCAGGTAATCGTTCAGCGCGTTCAGGGACGGATCGGCCTGGCGCAGTGCGGCGAGAATGCCGGGGGCTTCGCTGTGCTGACTCAACGGCAGAAAACCGCAATCACTGCGCGGGTAGGTGATGACTTTGTGGGTTTCGTAGAGCGCCTGGGCGATATCCAGGGTCTCCTGGGCGCCGAGCCCTAGCTTCTTCGAACAGACTTCCTGCAAGGTGCCCAGATCGAAGGGCAGCGGGGCGACTTCACGCATGCGCTCGGTGCGCAGTTTGATCACCCGCGCAGTCGTTGCGTTCGCAAGCGCTTGAGCCGCATTTTGCGCGAGGCCCTGATTCAGGCAGCGATCCTGATCATCACAAGCGTCAGACGCCGCGCGCCACTGTGCAGTGAACGCGGTGCCTTCGTGCAGCAGCTGCACGTCGATGGCCCAATAGGCCACGGGGACGAAATCGGCAATGCTGCGATCGCGGTCCACCACCAGCCGCAAAGTCGGCGTCTGCACCCGACCCACCGGCAACACACCTTGATAGCCGGATTGACGCCCCAGCAACGTAAACAACCGGCTCATGTTCATCCCGATCAGCCAGTCGGCCCGGGAGCGGCCCAACGCCGAATGATAAAGGCTGAACGTTTCGGCCCCCGGCTTGAGCGCGGCCAGCGCCTTGCGGATGGACGCGTCGTCCAGCGCCGACAGCCACAACCGGCGGATTGGCCCGCGATAGCGGCAGTGCTCGACCAGTTCGCGGGCAATCATCTCGCCTTCGCGGTCGGCGTCGGTGGCGATCACCAGCTCATCAGCCTCGCCAAGCAAGCGTTTGACCGCTTTGTACTGGCTGGCCGTGCGCGGCTTGACGGTCATCTTCCATTTCTCGGGAATGATCGGCAGGTCGGTCAGTACCCAGCGTTTGTAGCGCACGTCGTAGGCGTCCGGCGGTGCGGTTTCGAGCAGATGGCCGATGCACCAGGTCACTGTGACGTCTGTTCCCAGCCAGCAGCCGTCGCCTCGACGCTTGGCGCCGAGCACTGCTGCAATGTCTTTGGCCTGGGAAGGTTTTTCACAGAGGTACAGCCGCATAACCACCATCGTTCATCAAGTGTGCAAGAGGCGCACAGAATGGCCGGTGATGAGCGCCGGATCAATCTTTATCTGTATGGATGTACAGCAAAGCTGTTGCGTCTGGTTGCGCCCGTCAAAACGGCCCGTTCGGCTGCGGGGCCGTGGCAATGGCGATTTTTGGGTTATACCTGAAAGTTGTGGTCTCAGGTTCGGGGCCGCTGCACGCGCCATCACGGGCGCGCCACGCTCCCAGGTTCATCACCGTCATGAGGAACGTATTCCATGAAAAGCTCCGGTCCCAGTCCTGTCATCACCATCGCCGAGCAGCCGGGCTGCCTGCTGGTGAAGTTTCATGGCATTCAGGTAGCCGCGTCCGCGCGCGCCCTGGTGCTGTTGGAGGCCAATTACCCGCCGGTGTACTACGTGCCGCGAGAGGACATCGATGAAAAGTATTATGCCCGCACCGACCACACCAGCTATTGCCCCTACAAGGGCGATGCCACTTATTTCAGCTTGCAAGTCCCGGGGCATGAAGGCGCGAATGCGGTCTGGAGTTACGAGAACCCTAAAATATCTGTCGATCAGATTCGCAATTACGTGGCGTTCTACCCGGATCAGGTGAAATTCGAATTGCTCGATTCCGAGGTCTGAGGATCGTTTCCCCAAAGTGTGTGGCGAGGGAGCCCCTCGCCACAAAGCCCCGTCAGTTTTTATCGAGATCGACGTTCTTGGTCTCGCGCAAACAGATCATCCCCACCACCAGGCTCACCGCGGTAATCACCACCGGGTACCAGAGCCCGTAGAAGATGTCGCCGGTGTAGACCACCAACGCAAACGACACCGTCGGCAGGAATCCGCCAAACCAGCCGTTGCCGATGTGATAGGGCAGCGACATCGAGGTGTAGCGGATGCGCGTCGGGAACAGTTCGACCATCAACGCCGCCAGCGGGCCGTAGCACATGGCCGAGATGATGATCAGTGCGACGATCAGCGCCACAATCATCGGCTTGTTGATTTGCTGCATATCAGCCTGTGACGGATAGCCGGCCAGCGTCACTGCGCCGCGCAAGGCCGCTTCGTCATAACCGTCGATTTTTACGTCACCGACACTCACTTGCACGCCACTGCCAGCGGGTGCGGCGGCACTGGCGTATGGCAGGCCCTGCTTGACCAGAAAGGTTTTGACCTTGTCGCACGGGCTATCAAATTTTGCCTTGCCCACCGGGTCGAACTGGAACGTGCACGTCGCCGGGTCGGCCAATACCGTGATCGGCGCCTGACGGCTGGCCTGGTCAATGGCCGGGTTGGCGTAATGCGCCAGGGATTTGAAGATCGGGAAATACAGCGCGGTGGCCAGTAGCAGGCCGATCATCAACACCGGTTTGCGCCCGACCTTGTCCGACAGCCAGCCAAAGAAGATGAAGAACGGCGCGCCAATGATCACGCTGACAATCAGCAAACCGTTGGCCACCGCCGGGTCCATCTTCAGGAACTGGGTGAGGAAGAACAGCACATAAAACTGCGCGGCGTAAAAGGTCACCGCTTGCCCGGCGTTGATGCTGAACAGGGCAATCAGCACGACCTTGAGGTTTTCCCACTTGCCGAAAGAATCACGCAGCGGCGACTTGCAGAGTTTGCCTTCCTCTTTCATTTTCACGAAGGCCGGCGACTCGTGCAGGCTCAGGCGAATCCAGGTCGAGATGCCCAGCAAAATGATCGAAAACAGAAACGGAATGCGCCAGCCCCAGACTTCGAACTGGTCACCGGTGAAGTAGCGGCAACCGAGCACCACCAACAGCGACAGCAACAAACCTAGGGTTGCCGTGGACTGAATCCAGCTGGTGTGGAAGCCGCGTTTTCCGATCGGTGCATGTTCCGCGACATAGGTCGCAGCGCCGCCATATTCACCGCCCAGGGCCAGGCCCTGAAGCATGCGCAGCACCACCAGGATGATCGGCGCAGCGATGCCGATGCTCGCGTAGGTCGGTAGCAAGCCGACGCAGAACGTCGCCAGGCCCATGAGCACGATGGTTGCGAGGAAGGTGTACTTGCGCCCGATCATGTCCCCCAATCGTCCAAACACCAACGCGCCAAAGGGCCGCACGATGAAGCCAGCAGCAAAGGCCATCAGCGCAAAAATGAACGCCGTGGTGTCGTTGACCCCGGCGAAAAATTGTTTGCTGATGACCGCCGCGAGGGCGCCATAGAGGAAAAAGTCGTACCACTCGAACACCGTCCCCAGTGACGAGGCGAAGATGACTTTGCGGGTGTCGTGGGTGATCGTCGCGACGGGCGCGGCTTCCAGGGGCTGAACATGTTCTGACATATCGGTATCCCTCACAGTGATTGTTTTTGTTGTTCCACTGGTGTTGCGTGTTCCATGTAAAAGTAGTGCCCGATGCCGCGAGCAAAGTTCAATCCCTCAAGGACTGCAAATCCCCTTGTAGGAGTGAGCCTGCTCGCGATAGCGGTGTATCAGTCACCATAAATGTTGAATGTCAGTCCGTCATCGCGAGCAGGCTCACTCCTACAGGGATGGTGTTGGCTGTGGATTCGAGTATTAGCTGGGCGGCTTTTTCGGCAATCATCAACGTCGGCGAACAGGTATTGCCCGAGGTAATGCGCGGCATGATCGAGGCATCAGCCACCCGCAAACCGGGAATGCCACGGACCCGCAACTCGGCATCCACCACCGCATCCGCGTCATTACCCATCCGGCAAGTGCCCACCGGATGGAAAATGGTCGTGCCAATCTGCGCAGCAGCCTCATGCAATTCCTCTTCAGTCTGCAAACGATCACCAGGCAAATACTCGACCGGTTTGAACGCATGCAACGCCGGCGCGGCAACGATGCGCCGGGTCAGGCGAATGGCATCCGCCGCAACGCGCAAATCCTCCGGGTGACTCAAATAGTTGGGTTGAATCACCGGCGCGTCCTGCGGATTGGCAGAACTGATGTCCACCCGGCCACGGCTTTGCGGCCGTAGATCGCAGACCGAAGCGGTAAAGGCGGGGAAGGGGTGCAACGGCTCGCCGAAGCGCTCCAGCGACAGTGGTTGCACGTGGTATTCGAGATTGGCCGAAGTCTGTTCCGGTCCCGAACGGGCGAAGGCCCCCAGCTGACTCGGCGCCATCGACAGCGGGCCGCTGCGGTCATAAAGGTAGCGCAAACCCATGCCCATTTTGCCCCACACGCTGCCGGCGATCTGGTTCAGCGTCCGCGCGTTTTCCAGTTTGTAGATCAGCCGCAATTGCAGGTGGTCCTGCAGATTGCCACCCACCCCGGGCAGCTCATGGGCGACGCCGATCCCGAGTTTTTGCAGCAGCGAACGCGGTCCGATCCCCGAGCGCTGAAGGATGCCCGGTGAGCCGACAGAGCCGGCACACAGGACGATTTCCTTGCGCGCCTTGAAGGTTTTCGCCTGACTTTGCCAGCGCGTTATCAGCGCTGAGGCACGACCGTTTTCCAGCAGCACGCGGTCCACTTCGACGTCGGTCAGCACGGTGAGATTGGCCCGGTGGCGGACCGGTTTGAGAAACGCCTTGGCCGCATTCCAGCGAATCCCGGCCTTCTGATTGACCTGAAAGTATCCGCAGCCTTCGTTATCGCCCTGGTTGAAATCATCGATGCTGGCAATGCCGCTTTGCTCGGCAGCGTTGCGGAAGGCATCCAGAATCGGCCACGACAGCCGCTGCCGCTCGACCCGCCAGTCGCCGCTGGCGCCGTGAAATTCGGAGTCGCCGGCAAAATGGTTTTCGCTCTTTTTGAACAGCGGCAACACGTCGTTCCAGCTCCAGCCCGGATTGCCGTCGGCGGCCCAGCCTTCGTAGTCGCCGGCCTGGCCACGCATGTAGATCATGCCGTTGATGGAAGAACAACCGCCGAGCACTTTGCCGCGCGGGTAACTCAGGGTGCGACCTTGCAGGCCTGCTTGCGCCTGGGTCTTGAAGCACCAGTCGGTGCGAGGGTTGCCGATGCAGAACAGGTAACCCACGGGAATGTGAATCCACGCGTAGTTATCGCGGCCGCCGGCTTCGAGCAGCAGCACCCGGTGTTGCGGGTTGGCCGACAGTCGATTGGCCAGCAAACACCCAGCGGGCCCGGCGCCGACCACGATGTAGTCGAATTCATCCAGGAGAGTCTTCATCCCTGACCTCGTCTTGTTGTTCTTGTTGTCAGTCATCCTAGTTGTTCGCTTTCGTCAAAAGAATGTTAGTTTTTGCGCAGCCGCTGTGCGTTTTTAAACAGCCTTGCCTCAAGGACGGATCATGTTCGACTGGAATGACCTGCGGTTTTTTCTCGAGTTGCAGCGCAGCGGGCGTTTGCTCACCGCTGCCCGGCGTTTAAACACCACCCACGCCACGGTCGCCCGGCACATCGAGGCCATCGAAAAGAGCCTCGGCACCGCGCTGTTTGTCCAGCATGCCCAGGGTTATGAAATGACCCCGGCTGGCGAAGCGCTGCTCAAGCACGCTGAGGCCATGGAAAACGTCGCGTTGCTGGCCCAGGAAGAAATCACCCAGTCCACCGCGCCGCTGGGCAAGATTCGCGTCGGCGTCACGGAAGGGCTGGGCATCATGTTCCTTGCCAGCCGCATGAACGGCCTGTTCGAACGCTATCCGGGGCTGGAAGTGGAACTGGTGGCGGTGCCGCGCTTCGTCAGCATCCTCAACCGCGAAGCCGAAATCAGCATCCACCTCGAACGTCCGGCCGCCGACATGCTGGTCACCCGCAAACTCACCGACTATCGACTGGGGCTCTACGCCAGCCAGGCGTATCTCGACCGCTCACCACCATTGCGCAGCTGCGAAGACCTCGGTCGTCATGCCTGGATCGGCTATGTGGACGACTTGCTGTTCAGCCAGGAGTTGATGTTCCTTAATAGCTTCTGCCGCAATCCACGGGTGGTGTTTCACAGCACCAGCGTGATTGCCCAACAACAGGCTGCGCGTTCCGGGTTGGGGATTGCGGTGTTGCCTTGCTACATGGCTAGTGCCGATGTGGATCTGGTGGCGTTGTTGCCGGATGAGAATATTGAACGCAGTTACTGGATCAGTACGCGGCGCGAGTTGCACAAGTCCGTGCGACTGCGGGTGGTTTGGGATTATGTGGTGGGTTTGTGTGAGGCGGAGCAGGGGTTGTTGCTGGGATAGCCAATCGCGGCCACTCTATGGGCTGACGACAAGGAGCGTTATCCGACACTCCGTCGTGATAAAGGGAGCTTGCAGCATGACCGAAGAGACAAAAGTAAAAGGACCGGCGTCGTACTTCCCGTCTATTGAGAAAAAGTATGGGCAACCGATCAGCCACTGGCTGGCGTTGCTCGGAACAGTGAGCGACAAGAAGCACATGGAAATCGTGGCGTGGTTGAAAGATGAACACGGCATGGGCCATGGCCATGCCAATGCGTTGGTCGCGCACTATCTGGCAGCCAACAAGAAGTGACCGAGCAAGGCGGGGCATGTTTATGCCCTCAATACCCGCCTGACACAACGCATTCCCCCTGTTGGAGCAAGCCGGCTCGCTCCAACAGGGAATTCCAAATCGCATCCAATCAAACGCTGATCCCGTCAAGGAAGATAAAAACAATGAAAATATTATTCATCGCTTCGCTAGGGGTGTTATCGCTAGTTCAAACATCACTAGCCTTCGCTGAAAATGTTAATGGAAAAAATCTCTATTTACAGCGATGCACCATGTGCCACGGAATAGATCTCAAGGCAACAGGGCCATTGGCTAATAAAAGCAATCCTCCTGCACCTGATCTAACAACCTCCACTTTCAAAAAACGATTGAATGATTATCCGGGCGTGATTGTGTCATCGATAATACTTCGTCCAAATGGAGACTTGATTCCAAAAACGTTGCGAGAGAACGGTGTAAAACTATCGCCGTACGCATGGAGCGTTAAAGATCTGCGCGATTTGAATCAATACATGGGTAGTGTGATTTCACAAAATCAATGATTTTTGAGATGAAAGGCAGGCAAAGAAATCTAAAAGCCATTTCAGGTTTGAGGACTTGTGGGGCAATGCAGGTGAGCCAGTCGACCGGTTGAATCCACCGCTGTTTGCTGCCCTTCGCAACAGCTGAATTCGGCAAAAAATCAGGTATTCAGCAACTCCCGCTCTCTCCCACATGGACGCCTGTCAGTTCGCGCCGCCAGAGATTTTACTCAAACGCTCGGCGGCAACCCCTGTGTAATGTGCGGTAAAGAAGCGCGCGTCTGGCTATCCGGAATAGCCAGCGTCGCACGCAAACCGCCTTCCGGTCGGTTGACCAGCGTAATGTACCCACCCAACCGAGTCGCGATGGTGTTGACGATGGTCAGTCCCAGACCCGCGCCCTGGACATTGCCGCGGCTGTAAAACCGTTCGAACAACCGCTCGCGATCTGCTTCGTCGATGCCAGGGCCCTGATCCTCGACACTCAGCAAATAGAAACCGTCCGCCTGGCTTAACTGCACGGCTATAACGCCCTGAGCGGGGGAAAAGTTTGCCGCGTTGCTGATCAGGTTGTTCAGCGCAATGTCGATCACCGCAGCGTCTGCCACCACGTTGAAGGGGCGGTTCTGGGCGTCGAAGGCCAGCTCAAGATTTTTACTGAGTATCCAGGGCGTAAGCTGAGCCAGGCTGCCGCGCACAATTTCGGCCAGGTCGATGCTGTGCTGCACTGGCGCCATGGCTTTGGGTTCCAGGCGGGCCATGGTCAGCAATTGATTGACCAGGCGGCTGGTGCGGTCGACGCCAGAAATCAGAAACTCCAGCGAGTCACGGCGTTCTTCTTCGGTGCCAGCCTCCAGCAGATTTTGCGCATGCACGCGCAGCACTGCCAAAGGCGTGCGCATTTCGTGGGCGGCATCGGCAATGAAGCGGTGTTCGCGGGCCAGCACTTCCTGAATCTGCGCCAGCATGCGATTGAGCGCTGCTTGCATCGGCTCCAGTTCACTGGGCAGCGGGGTCAGTTGCAACGGTTCCAGCGAGCCGCTGTGTCGAGCCCGCAACGTCGCCGCCATGTTTTCCAGCGGCTTGAGGCCCCAGCCGATAGCGATCCAGATCAGCGCCGCCAGAATCAAGCTGCCCAGCACATTGGGCCATAAGGTATGACGCATGATCCGATCCACCAGGTCCGAGCGTACGTCGTCCCGTTCGCCGACCCAGATTTTCAGCTCATTTTGTTTGTCTTCCAGCAGGAACGCGCGCCAGTGGCGGTTGGACAGGTCGACCACATCACTGAAACCGGGTGTGGCTGGCGGGGTGCTGAAAGAGGGCGCGCTGGCGGTGTGTACCAGCACTTCGCCGTGACGATTCCAGACCTGAAACGCCATTTTGGTTTCATAAGGATGGCCATCGACCCTGGGATCTGCTTCACCCAAGGCTTTATTGAAGGCCTGATACAAGTTGGCGTGGTCCTTGTCGGCCATGGGCATGTGCATCACGCCTTGCAACAGCCGGGCGTTTTGCGCGAGCTGGGCGTCATAGACTTCGGCGATTTCGTGATTGCTGTCGTGCAGATTGAACAGGCTGATCACCGCGACGCCGACCAGCATCAGGCCAATGATGAGCGTGAGGCTGCGGCGTCGGATCGACGTCATCGACGCTCCTCCACCAGATAGCCGACACCGCGAATGGTGCGGATCAGGTCGGTGGAGAATTTTTTGCGCAAGTGGTGGATATGCACTTCCAGGGTGTTGCTTTCGGCTTCTTCACTCCAGCCATACAACAACTGCATCAGGTGATCGCGGGTCATGACCCGGCCAGGCGGCGAGAGCAATTCGTGGAGCAGCTGATATTCCTTGGGCGTCAGCGCTACCGGCTCGCCGTGATAACTGACTTGCTGGGTGCCAGGGTTCAGGCTGATGCCGGCGTGCTCGATCAGCATTTGCGCGCGCCCGACACTGCGCCGCAGCAAGGCGCGCAGGCGCGCCTTGAGTTCGGCCAGGTCAAAGGGCTTGATCAGGTAATCGTCGGCCCCGGCATCCAGCCCGGCAATGCGGTCTTCGGTAGCGTCCCGCGCGGTGAGGATCAGCACCGGCAGGTTGGAGCCGCTGTCACGCAAGCGCCGCAATACTTCAAGCCCGCCCATGCGCGGCAGGCCGAGGTCGAGCACCGCCAGGTCAAACGTTTCGCTCAGCAGCGAGTGCAAGGCACTGGCGCCGTCCTGTAACCAGTCGACGGTGTATCCCTCGCGGCCCAGGGCCTGATGGATGCCCTCGCCGAGGGCAACGTCGTCCTCGATCAGTAATAAGCGCACACGAACTCCTGTCAGTCGAGTTTCTTGTTCACGTCCACCAGCAACGCTTCGATCTCTTTGCGTCGCCCCGCGTCGGCGGTTTCCCGACCGGGCCTTGGCGCTGCTTTCAACGCTTTCTGCAACGCGCTTTTAGCTTCGCTGTAGCGCTTTTGACGGTAGAGGTGATCACCCCAGAAGTACAGACTATCGATGCCGTCCGGGTTGAGTTGCAAGGCCTGTTTAAGCAACTGTTCAGCCTTGTCCGAGTCACCAAAGCCGATGGGCCAGCCCGGCACGCGGTCGTACAGCGCGCCCAGACTGGTGTAGGCCGAGCCTTGCAAGGCTTTGGGGTCCAGGGCCAGGGCTTTTTCCAGATCGACTTTTGCCGCCTTGACCTTGCTCAGCGCGCCGAGACCACCCTGGGCACCGGCCCAACTGCTGGTGACGATACCGGACCAGATCCAGGCTTCTGCCACCGACTGGCGTTGCTGGGTGAACGCCGACGCCTGGGCCGCCAATTGTTCAAACGCTGCGGTGCGCTGCGCTTCGGGGACTTCGTATTGAATGTGCGCCCATTCTTGTTGAATGCCCTTCAGGCGTTGCTGGTCGGATGGCTCCAGCGCCCAGGCGCTTTGGCTCAAGGCGCCCACCAGCAGGCAAGCGATGATTTTTTTCATGGTTTGAGATTCTCGTTATCGGGCTTTTCACTCAAGCGACGGATCAGCGGCAATTGCTTGCGCAAGCCTTTGTCCACCAGATGGGGCAACAGGCTGTTCAGGCGCACGAAAAAACGCTCCGGCCAGCCCAGGTACAAATCGCGGTGATCACCGGCGATGGCATGGATCACGGCAGCCGCGACCGTTTGCGGATCATCGACGTTGGCCTTGAGCGCATCGTTCAATGCCTGCGCCGCCGGGCTGTTCATGCGGGTGCGGGTGGCGCGCGGGGCGACGTACAGCACGCTCACGCGGGTGTCCGCCAGTTCCCGGCGCAAGGCTTCGGAAAACCCGCGCAGGGCAAACTTGGTGGCGCAATAGCTGGCGTAGCCGGGGTAGCCGATGGAACCGTAGGTTGAGCCGACGTTCACCACCATCGCGCTCTCGGCTTCTTTGAGCAGCGGCAACAGTAGTTTGGTCAGGCAGATCGGCGCGCTGATGTTGACCGCCATCATCGCGTGGATGTCGCTGTCCTCGAGTTGTTCGAGCATGGCGAAGTGATTGATTCCGGCGGCGTTGATCAGCAAGTTGATCCCGCCAATGGCTTGGGCAGCCGCCAACACCTTGCGCCGATCGGTGAGGACAGTGAGGTCTGCGCCGATCCAGCACAGCTGTTGCGGATAACGCGCGAGCAGCGGCGCCAACGGTGCCTCTTGTCGCGCCACCGCCAGCACCCGGGCACCACTGGCGCACAGGGCGGTTGCGATTGCCAGGCCGATGCCACCGCTGGCACCGGTGAGTACCACACGAGCTTCAGACAGGCGCATGCAAGGTCTCCCCGTCGCGTGGCAAGCCACGGAACATGTCGGTGTACAGCGTGTACACCACTTTGGACGCGTGAATCACCGCGGCCTGGTCGGCCGGATCGTCGAGGGTGTTCATCAGTCGGCGATAGGTCTGCATGTGCTCGATGTCCAGGGAGCCATGGGAGCTGAGGTAGCTGAAGGCAGTTTCCGGCAAGTCCAGGCGCTCGCGAATGCTGCCAGCGGCGTGGGTAGCGAGGGCGATGCTGGTGCCTTCCAGCACGTTGACCATCCCGAACAGGCCGACCGGGTTGTCCCGGGCAATCAGGTCGTAGAGAAAACTGACCATCAGTTCGATCGGCAGGCTCGGACGACCGTCGCGTACGGCGACCTTGTCGCCACCGCAGGCTTCGATGTCATTGAGGACCCATTGTTCGTGGCCGTATTCATCCTCGATGTATTCGCAAACGGCTTTGCGCAGCCATTCCAGACGCAATGGCAGCCGCGCGCCGCAGGCCATCATCAAGGGCACGGTATGGCGCACGTGGTAATAGGCTTGCGCCAGAAACGCGCGGTAACTTTCCAGGCTGACCTTGCCCTCCAGGGCGTCGACAATGATCGGCAGATTGAACAGCGCATGGCGTTCTTGTTGCGTGGCTTCTTGCAGCCGGTCGAAAAAACTCATGATGCGGATTCCTCGGAAAATGCAGGTTCAGACAGTTGCGCCCGGTAACGCTCGACGATGGCGTCGCGGCGCAGTCGGCCATTGGCAGTGAGCAAGCCATTGGCGGGAGTGAAGAGTTGATCCAGTCGGGTCCAGTGATGGACCTGGGCGTAGTCGGGCAAGGCTTCGTTGGCCTGGGCGACGGTGGCGGCGAGTTCGTCGTCGGTGCAGTCCGGGCGCGAGGGCCAGAGCAGCGCATGGTTGTGCGGCAGGGCTTCGCCGTAGACGAAGGCCTGGGCGATGTGGCGACGCTGGGTCAATTCGGACTCGACCCACTCCGGGTTCACGTTGCGCCCGAAACTGGTGACGAATTGATGCTTCTTGCGCCCGTTGAGGTAGAGAAAACCTTCGGGGTCGAATTCGCCGAGATCACCGGTCGGCCACCAATCATCGGTGGGCGGCGCTTCGCCCAGATAGCCCAGCAAGGTCGAACCCTTGACCAGCACTTCGCCGTCCTGGTCCAAGCGAATCTCTACATGGGGCAGGGGCTGGCCCACACTGCCGGGACGGCGCGCGCCGGGCCGATTGAGGCACACCACCGAGGCGCACTCCGACAGTCCGTAGCCTTCGTAAACCGGCAGGCCGACAAGTTGGGCGCGATGCAGCAATTCTTCGGCAACCCGGGCGCCACCCACCGCGGCAAAACGTAGCGTGCCGGGGTTGAAGGCTTTCTGCTCGGCGGCGCTGACCAGCATCAGTAACAGCTGCGGCACCAGGATCAGGCTTTCGGGGGCACGGACGGCCAGGCAGCCGAGCAGCTGTGGCACGTCCACTCCGCTGGCCCCTTGGATGCCGAGGGTTTTCTGGCTGGGCAGGCTCAAGGTTGCACCGGCATACAACGCGGCATAGCAACCCAGGTTTTCCAACAGGATCGCCAAGGGTAACAGCGCCAGGTGATGCTGCGGGGCGGTGGGTTTACTGGCCTGATCCAGTTCGCGAGCGACAGTCAAAATACTCTCAGCGCTCAGGCATACGCCTTTGGGCGTACCCGTGGTGCCGGAGGTGAAGGTCAGTTTGGCCGTCCCCTCGGGCATACGGTTCGGGTCCATGAAGGTCCGGCACCAGACTCCGTCGGTTTTCTCGTAACCGGCCTCTAGCAATTCGGCGTCCAGCTGCGGCTCGGCAATCACCCGTTCGGCGTGGCTCTGTTCCAGGCAGTGGCGGCGTTGCGCCGGGCTGAAAAACGGCGGCAACGTCAGGCAAGTCAGGCCTTCGAACAGCGCGGCCAGGTCCCAGAGCATCGCTTCCACGCCATTGTCCAGCGCCAGTGCCAGCACCCTGATGTGTTCATCGCGCAGGCGCTGCTGGCGAGTCAGCACTTCGGCGTACAACGTGGCGTAGTCGACCTTCACCTGATCGCCCCACAACGCAATCGCACCGGGCGTGCGTTCGGCATGGCTACGCAGGGTCTGTTTGAACCGTTCGGTTTCAGGCGACATGGCTGGATTCCTCGTTAGACGTTGGCAATCCCAGCCGACTGAACATCCCGCTGTTGTGCAAATGAATGAAGCCGGCGCGAATGTTGCCCACATGCACCCAAGGCTTACTCTCGTAATAGCTGCCCCAGTGGTGGCGTTCATCACCCAGCCGCTCGGGATCAGCGGCGCACAGCGTCACGGGTTTCAAGCCCAAGCGATGAAAACTGTTGACCAGGCCGACATTGCCGGTGAACGCCACCCACTCCAAGCCACCCATGGCCAGAAGATAAGTGATGGCGATGATGCTTATTCGCGCGCTGCCGGTGTCGCTGGCGGCCAGGTTGCCAACTTCGACGATGCCGCTACGGTCCACGGGGTGATCGGCGGCCGCGCTGATCAGCGGGTCGATCGATTCGTCCAGATAACGCTCCAGAAACAATTGCCCAAGACTCGCCATGCGAATCCCGGCCACCGCACACAGCTCACCCGACGCATTGCTCATGCCGAACAGTTCGGGCATGAAATGACGGATGTCGGCGCCGTGGGCCTTGCGGAAACGTTGCTGGATAAAGTCTTCAAAGAGGGGCCGCCGGGGCTCGTCCGGCAGCGCTCTGTGCAAGCACATCTGTTCGGTTTCGGATTGGCCGAAACGCAGGGGAAGCGCGATGTTCCACTCAAAATCGGGCATGGGAAAACGCCTCCACGGATCAATTGAGGAGGAGTATTGAAGGCAATACTTAAGAGAGTCTGAAGGTGGAAAAAAGGTGGAGGGCAGCGGTCTTCAGACTGCCTTAAGACTCGGCGGGCAGTGTGCGGCCAGTCGGTTCGGTGCCCCGCCGGACCCAGGCAGGCGAATGACTCGCCAGCCGGCAACGACTTTGACGAGGCCCCTTATGACCCGAGACTCAGCAACACCCCGCTATGGAAAACTGTCGATGACCTTGCACTGGCTGATGCTGGCCTTGTTTGTCGGCGTCTACACCAGCATCGAGCTCAGAGGCATGCTCCCCCGCGGGCATGCCTTGAAGGGCCTGTTTCTAGGGCTTCATGGGCTGTTCGGGTTGAGCATTTTCATATTGGTCTGGGTGCGATTGCTCGGGCGACTCACACCTCGTCCACCCATCACCCCGGCATTGCCCCTGTGGCAGACCGGCGTTTCGCACTTGATGCATTTGGCGTTGTACGGATTGATGATCGCCACGCCTCTGCTGGCTTGGCTGATGCTCTCGGCAGGCGGCAAGCCGATGCCTTATTTCGGGTTCTTCCTGCTGTCACTGGTGACGGTCGATCCTGACCTGGCCCGGCAGTTCAGGCATTGGCACGAACTGCTCGGCAGTGCCGGTTACTGGCTGATCGGTTTGCACGCGGCAGCGGGGCTGTTCCATCACTATTGGGTCCGCGACAACACCCTGACCCGCATGCTGCCGGGTCGATCCGGCAATGCGGTCAATCAGCGGCAGCGATGATCTTGAATTGGGTGCGGTAGGGCCAGTACGACGGTACACAAACTATTGAAGCCCCCTGAATACCCACCAGACAAAACACAAATCCTGTGGGAGCGAGCCTGCTCGCGAAAGCGGTGTGTCAGTCAACATCGATGTTGAATGATCTGGCGCCTTCGCGAGCAGGCTCGCTCCCACAGGGATTTCATTTGCCTGAGGTAGTGCGTGATTTGCTTCAGTTTCGCTGGCACTTAAATCACAAAAATCCAACCTGTTTAAACGAAGCCTCCTGTTACCACCCAGAAGGCTACAACGCCTTGCGCCATCGCCTAAACAAAAAGGGGCGGATTTATTTCCCGTACTCCCAACGATTAGGTTAGCTTCGCAACTCTTCAAAAATTCCCATCCCGCACCCACCGCCTGACCTCACCCTGCACGGCATAAGCCGGTGCCTCCACCGCATTGAAATTCTGCGTATACCGCTGGGCAAACCCCTCAACCCCCCATTCCTGAAATTGCTGCACATGCTTCAATTCATGAGCCCAGAGCGCAATGTTCTCTTCTGCAGTTTGAGCATCCCGAAAAAGGATGATGTCGATCAGCGTCACCGCACCGACATCGGGGTTTTGCAGCATGGCCGTGGCGGCGGTGAACTGGCCGTTGTCGCTCACTTTATAGCGCGCGGAATCGAGGACGCCGGCGTCGTACCAGCGCAGCAGCTGTTCACGAATGTGCGGTGGAATGGGCTGGGTGTCGGCGGTGGCTGCTTCCGCGCGGGCTTGTGTCAGCCACATCGCCAGGGCAGGTGCGGCGATCTGATAGATGCCGTTAGGTGGAAGACCAAGTAATTGCCCCACATCTGGCAGACAGATGCAGCTGTCCAGGCACACTTGTTTCTCGCCAGCCGGGCAGGGGTTGGTCTGGGCTGGCACCTCAAGGGGCAGGCAAAGAAAAAGCAGCGTCATCAGGCGCGTGGTGATGGGCGGCATTGGGCGCTCCAGGGACGCAGCGTCAACAGTGGATCACCCTTGATCGACGACCCGCATCGCTTCAGCGTAGACCTGAACGCGAAGCCCTCAAACATATTCGCAGGAAGCAGCAGGCCATTGACGCAGGGGGCGTTTGTCGAGGCTGCGTTCGAGGACGTAGTCCTCGCCATCCGGTAAACGCAATATCCCTGAAGGAACGGGTTGCCTGATGGGCGACTGCTTCGCTGCCGGACGCAGCCTCGCGTTGCTCGTCAGCTGCTACGGGTCAGGGGAGGATTTCGAATGAGGTGCTGGCCAGGCGTTCGCCGTTTACGAGGATGTGCACGGCATGCACGCCCACGTAGTGTTTGCGGGTGGTGAGTTCCTTGATCTGCTGGCCACGGCTGACGAGTTCGGTGGCGTTGCCGGGCAGCGTCAAGGCCTTGAGCTTGAATACCTTTGCCGACGTGCGGACATTGGCTTTGACGTAATCAATCGCATAGTCGATCACCAATCGTTGGCTGTCGGGCACGGTGGATTTCACACCAAACGACAGGGTGATTTTCTCCCCTAGCCGAATTACCGCCGGCTCGACCGTCACCCCGACAATCTCGACCTCAGCCTTGCCACTGGCGCCAATAATCGCCAACGCCCGCTGATTGCCCTGTTTGATCAAACTGCGCAACGCATGCTTGGCAATCCACGCCGTGTGCTTGTTATCCAGTGCCCAACCCTCGATCAGGTCCAGCACCCATTCCGGATGATCCTTGGAAATGTCATTGAGGTGGTTGGCCACAGACTTGCGCACATAAAGGCTTTCATCCGCCTTAAGGTTGTCGAGAATTGCCGCCGCCAGCGTCGGATCTGCCTGAACCTGCTCCAGCCGGAACGACCAAGGCAACCGCGGTCGACTGCCTTCACTGGCCAGACGCCGGACATGCTCGTTCTGATCCCGCGACCATTCCTGCATCAGCGCCAACGAACGCTGCAAATCACTGCGCAGAAAATACCGAACCGCAAACTCCGCGGAGCCAAACGCGGTGAAGTACTTGAGCGCTTCCATCGACCGCTCGAAGTCATGCCCGCCATACATCGCCACATAATGCGGCAGCGAAATACTGACAAAACCACTGTTCAACCGAGGGGCGAGGGCGCGCAGCACTTCAAGCGATTCGTCATACCCCAGCGGCAACACTGCATGCAGGCATTCGCTGACCCGCGCCATGCGCTGCATGATCGACAGGTCGGCGAGGCCGTCGTTGGCCATCTTCAGGAAGGCCTTGGCATTGAACCCGGAGTAAACCGCCGTCATTTCGGTTGCGATGTGCTTGAGGCGCTCGGCGTTGAAGATTTCCTTCAGCGCCGGGGCGGATTGTTCGGCGGCGGTCATGGGTGAGTCCGGTCGGGTGGGCGGCTCAGGTTATCGGGGTATTGATGAACGCCTCAAGCTTTTCTGCCTGCGCGGTGAAGGCGGCGATTCGCGGGAAGCGCTCGGCATCGACCTGATCCGGAATCACCAGGTTGGTGAAGCTCCAGGCGACCGCCACGGTAATCCCGTCCTGCGCGATCAAGGCACCATTCGCTAACGGCTGTTTTTCCAGTTCACGTTCAAGTGATGAATAAGCGGCGGCCAATTGGCCTTCGACCCGTTCCATCCATGGCTGGAATTGAATCTCGGCGGGACGCAGGTTGCGTTCGTAATAAAGCTGCACTGATTTCTCGCACGCCGCCAACGCCAGGCCGATCACCCGCAAGGCGCGCAGCCGTTGCTTGATGTCGCCGGGCATCAGGCTTTTGCCGGGGCCGGCGAGGGCTTCGAGGTAGTCGATGATCAGGGTTGAATCCATCAACACGTCGCCGTCGTCCAGCACCAGGGTTGGCGCCTTGACCACCGGGTTGATCTGTTGAAATTGCTCGAAGTGCCGAAACACTGAAACCGATTGATGCTCCAGGTCGATGCCCAGGTGTTGGGCGCAAATGGCCACGCGCCGTACGTATGGCGAATCCAGCATGCCGATCAGCTTCATTAATACACTCCTGCAGAGGACCATTTCGGGACGGTCAACCTTAGCTGAGGATTCGCGTCCTGCAAGCAAAGGGAGGGCTTGTGCGGCCGTTTGTCTTCTATATACAGCCGCTCGATTGAATTTCTTGCTATAAACGCACTCCGATAACCGCCGCAACGGTCGCCGTAGAGCACTTTGCGTACCTTGTCGGACAAATTCGCTGACTTTTCAGTTGCTGGGGCCTCAAGTCGGCCTTAGACTGCCGCCCCTCGTAAATTGAGTGCCGGGTGGCGCTTGGAATAAACGGCGCCTTTCCGATGGCCTTCACCAGGTCCGCCGGAACGCTCCCTAATTCGCCTTAATGCACGTTTTTTTATAGAGATATCAATGACAAAGGACAAGTTGCTGGCCATGCCGGCGGATGACTACATGAATGCTGAGCAACATGCTTTTTTCAGCGAGCTGTTGCAGAACATGAAAGTCGAAACCCATGAGCGCATCGAGCAGAACCGCATCGCCATCGAGAGCCTGGACACCCCGGCCGATCCGGCAGACGCGGCTTCGGTCGAAGAAGAGCGCACCTGGCTGGTCAACGCGATCGATCGCGACCAGCGCATGCTGCCTCAGTTGGAACAGGCTCTGGAACGCATCAAAGAAGACAGCTTCGGCTGGTGCGACGACAGCGGCGAGGCCATTGGCCTGAAACGCCTGCTGATCAGCCCGACCACCAAGTACTGCATCGAAGCACAAGAGCGTCACGAACAGATCGACAAGCACCAGCGTCAGGCCTGATTTCGTAGCGCCCCGCATCGCGGGCGAGCCTCACTCCCAAAGGAGCAAGGCTGGCCCGCGATGCTTTTTTTCGTCTGTAAAAACCCTCACGCGCCGCTATTGATCTGCTGCAGTACACGCGACTAATGGACCATAGATAATGGCCTTGTAGTGGCGTTTAATGCGAAGACAACAATTAGAAGATCGTGGGGTGACGAAGATGACGAGAGACGGATCTCTGGCGACGGCCGCGCCTGCGCCAGTGCTTTTGCCGAAAAACCCTTGGCTGACGCCGACCCTGCAAAGCATCGCCCTGATGCTGTTGTTGTGCGGCATGGCGTTGGGTGGTTGGCCGCTTTACCTTGGCCTGCCGTTGGCGGTGCTGATTATCTGGTTGCCGCGTCTGCGCTCCCGGGCTGCGCCTCAAGATTCGCCGGCGGAAAACGCCAGCGCCATCACCACGTTGACCCGCGATCTTTCCTACACCACCAGTCATAACGCACTGTCTGCGGCTGGCGTGGCCTTTTCGGTCAAGCAACTGGCGGACAAGCTGCAATCGCAACTCAGCGCGGCGGCGCAAATTGTCCGCAATGCCGAGGCGATGATCGCGACCGAAGAAGTCACGTCCAAACTCAGTCGCGAAGCGCTCGGCGCCGCCAGTGAAGCGCATCAGAGCGGCGCCGCCGGGCGCAAGGAGTTGATCGAGTCCATCGCCCGCATGCATCAACTCAGCGAGCGCGCCAGCAACAGTCGTGAGCTGATCGAGGCCCTGAGCCTGCGCAGTGACGATATCCAGCGGGTGACGCTGGTGATCCAGTCCATCGCCAGCCAGACCAACCTGCTGGCGTTGAACGCCGCTATCGAAGCGGCGCGGGCCGGGGAGCACGGGCGCGGCTTCGCGGTGGTGGCCGATGAAGTGCGAGGGCTGGCGGCGCGCACCGCGACGGCGACCGGCGAAGTCGGCGAGATGGTCGCCGATATCCAGCAACGCACTGCCCAGGTCGTCGAGCAGATTCGCCAGCTGTCCAGCGACCTCGATACCGGTGTCGAACAAGTCGAGCACACCGGTCAGCACCTGGAAAATATTGCGCGCCTGGCGGCGGGTGTCGAGCATCAGGTCGGGGAAATCGCCCGTGGCGCCGACACCAATCGCGAACAACTCGACAGCCTGTTTCATGCCATCGAACAGATGCGCAGCGATCTGGCAATCAGCGACCAGCAGACCCAGCGTCTGGCCCAGGCCGCCGTGCAAATGGAAGGGCAGGCCGAATCCATTAGCGAACGCCTGGCCGAAGTCGGGCTGGATGACTATCACCAGCGAATTTATGACCTGGCCCGTGAGGGCGCGAGCCAGATTGCCGCGCGTTTCGAAGCGGATATCGATCAGGGGCGCGTCAGTCTCGATGATTTGTTTGACCGCAACTATCAGACGATCCCCAATACCAGCCCGGCCAAGTTCCAGACCCGCTTCGACCGCTACACCGATCAGGTCCTGCCGACGATTCAGGAGCCGTTGTTGCCGCGTCACGAAGGGCTGGTGTTTGCCATCGCCTGCACGCAACAGGGTTACGTGCCGACCCATAACATCGTTTTCAGCCAACCTCTGACGGGCGACGCGAAGGTCGATACCCTGCAAAACCGCACCAAGCGCAAATTCGCCGATCGCACCGGCATCCGCTGCGGCAGCCATCAACAGCCGGTGTTGTTACAGACCTATACCCGTGACACCGGCGAACTGATGCACGACCTCTCCGTGCCAATCCTCGTCAAGGGCCGGCATTGGGGCGGTTTGCGCCTGGGATACAAGCCACAGGGGCCACGCTAGCCGCTGGCCATTGTTACGATTCCGGCAACGAAGCTGTGCAGCCTCGTTGCTGTTTCCTCGCGGATGAACTCATTAATATGCCTACATAGTTAGGTTGCTAATGAAATTCGAGAGGCCAGCATGCAAAGCAAAGTGGATGTCGCGGTGATGATTGGCAGCGGGGTGCCGGCCTGTTTGCGCGCGATGGGGCAGAGCGTTTGTTGGGTGGTACTGCTAAACGGTGAGCGCCGGGGGACGGCGTTTTCCAGTCGCGATGAAGCTGAAGAGTGCAGGGCTGCCTGGCTGGCGCAATTGAGCGCCGAGTCACCGGACAGCCTGCACTGAGTACGCGGGCTAGTGAACCTGATGCAGACGCAGGTTCAGGTCGTCGACCACTCGCGCCCAATCGGCGTCTTCACGCAGTTGTTCTTTGAGGAAGCCGGCTTGTTGCGGGGTCCAGAACTCGGCGTCGATCATTTTCTTGTCGTCGGGCAATGGTGAATGGCTGGCGATGAAATCGTCGATACCCTTTTGGCTGGAGTCCAGGCCAAGTTGGTCGAACAAACCTTTCAAGTCATGTGTAGGTGAATCCATGTTCATCTCCTGGTGGGTCGCGTCGAATGCGAGATCTGAAGGGCGGCTTCATTGCATCTGAGGAGGCCGCGCTTCAGGAGTTCGATGGATGTTCAAAAGCAGGAGTGAGCATAGACGGCAAATTCGCTGATCAGGCTTTCAATGCCCCTGCATCGACGGCAGCTTTCAGTTCTTTGGCCGCTTCCTGAGCGGCGACGGCGGCGACATCTGCCGTTTTGAACCAGCGATCTTTCTCGACCTGGTGATACGTCACCGTGGTCAACTTTGGTTTGGCGCGCATGACTATCACTGCCTGGAATTCGCCGTCGATCTCTCTGGCTTCGCCCCGGATAATAAATTCGCCGATATCAAATTCCGTCACGTAGCAGTCTTCCCTTGGAAATGTTTTGTTGTTTTGAGTGCCGTCCGACGTGGGAACGGGTTTCATGGGGCGGGCAGTATGGCAGTAGTTGCCCGCCGACGGCTGAGTTAACTCGACGGTATGACGAAACGTCTATTGGAATGAACTCAAGGGAGGCTTTATTCGCGAGACTCAAGTGCGCGGGCAAGCACACAGGCCTGGTTGTGGTCACCGCGGAAACCTCTGACGCGTCCTGTGGAGGTTTCCTTGATATGGAAAAACGCGTTACCGGCCAGGACCACCTGAAACCTTGGCCGGGAAGGGCTGTCAGGGTGTAAGGGAGGTTGATCGAACAACCTCTGCGACAGCGACAAGGTGTTGTGCGTGTAAGGCGACTGGGCGGTTGCAAAGTGAGTCATTGTGCACATATGAAGTCCTTTTCATTGTTTTGCCGACGTATGTACGCCGTTTTGGCTGGTCTCTGTCAGCATCGCTGCTCTAGAATCGCCATCAAGGGTGTCCATCTAAAGCAATTTTTTGCGGGCGATATGTCGGAAAAGTGCTTTTCTTGTAGGGTTTTTTCCTTAAAGTTGGTAGTCCTGTTTCTTCTGGCAGTAAGAAGGGCGTTTTCCTTCAACATCTGACGACGTTGAGGGAAGACGGCGCGAGTGTTATTCCAGTACGCTCACGGACCTCGCGATGCATGAGCCCTCTGCCCGGATCAGGATTTCAACCCGGTTTTTTTGCTAGACCCTCGGCATGGCCGCTTTTTTCTGCTGCGCGTTTTTCCTGCGCGCGGCATCCATTTCAGATGTGGGGATGTTTCCTTGGCAGTAAGTAATCTCGATATGCATGCTTTGTTCGTGCTGGGTGATTTGCGCGCAAAGTTGGTTAAACAGTTTCAATCTCGTTTTGTCTACGTCACCGAACAGAACGCCGAAGGCATTTACATTGCCGAGATCGACACCGAAGAAGCACTGGTGGTGGATGACAAGCCAGGGCTAAAACTCAAGGTTGGCGATCATTTCAGCGCCTCGGTCCTGCCCAGTCGCGAAGGCGGCAAGCTGGACATCAAGTTCCGCGAAATCAAACTGACGGTGTATGGGTTGGGCGATTACGCGTTTGTCACCACCGCCGATGGTCAGGCGATCGTGTTCAAGGAAGGTCATAGCGTGGTGATGGTGTTCGCCGCCCATCAACAATTGCAGGAAGGCCTGACCAAAACCCTGAAAGCCGTGACCGCCAAAGCCGCCAAGTGGCGCAAGGGCGAGCTGGTGACCTTCAAGGCCAGCGAGTAATGACCCTGACCCGCGCCGATTTCCACGAACAGAACCAGGCCAGTGCATGCACTGAAGCCCTTCGGTTGTTCGAGCAGAAGGCTGTTCTGCAGGGAGCCTGGCTGAATTGGGTGGCGTCACAGATCTATACGCTGCGCCCGGCGGCGTACGCCAGCATGGTCAGAAGAGAGCTATCCCTCTTGCAGGAATCTTCCGAAAATTAATTCCCGCCCCTCGAAATCAGGATCCTCTACTACAGTCAATTGACTGAATATTTTGAGGCTCGCGGTCTTTCATCAGGCCATCCTGCTATTGCTGTGAACAGCACGAGGTGCAAAAGCATGAAAGGATTTCGACGGTTACTGGCTGCGTCCGTGGCCAGTTTCGGGTTGTTGACATCAACCGTTCCGGTATTCGCCGCCCAGGCACCCATCCACTTCGCCGACCTGAATTGGGAAAGCGGCAGCCTGATCACCGATATCCTGCGGATCATTGTCGAGAAGGGTTACGGGCTACCGACGGATACCTTGCCGGGCACCACCATCACCCTGGAGACCGCCCTGGCCAACAATGACATTCAAGTCATTGGCGAAGAGTGGGCCGGCCGCAGTCCCGTCTGGGTCAAGGCGGAGGCCGAAGGCAAGGTCGCCAGCCTGGGCGATACGGTCAAGGGCGCGACCGAAGGCTGGTGGGTTCCGGAATACGTAATCAAGGGCGACCCGGCCAAAGGCATCAAGCCACTGGCACCGGAGCTGCGCAGTGTCAGCGACCTGCCCAAGTACAAAGACGTGTTCAGCGACCCGGAAAGCCCTGGCAAGGGCCGCTTCCTCAACAGCCCGATCGGTTGGACCTCAGAGGTGGTGAACAAGCAGAAGCTCACCGCGTATGGCCTGAACGACAGCTACGTGAATTTTCGCAGCGGTTCCGGAGCGGCGCTGGACGCGGAAATCACTTCTTCAATTCATCGCGGTAAACCGGTGCTGTTCTATTACTGGTCACCGACGCCCTTGCTCGGCCGCTTCAAGCTGATCCAGCTGGAGGAACCACCCTTCGACGCGCAAGCCTGGAAAACCCTGACCGACGCCGACAATCCCAATCCCAAGCCGACCCGTTCACTGGCCTCGAAGCTGTCCATCGGTGTGTCTACGCCGTTTCAAAAGCAGTACCCGCAGATCACCGAGTTCTTCAGCAAGGTCGATTTGCCCATCGATCCATTGAACAAGGCCCTGGCCGAGATGAGCGAAAAACACACCCCGCCCCGCCAGGCCGCGGAAGCGTTCATGAAGGCGCACCCGGACGTCTGGAAGGCATGGCTACCCAAGGAGGTGGCTGATAAGGTCTCCGCCGACCTGAAGTAAACAGGTGCTCCACTCAACTGCATTCGCTATCGCCGCCCGGAGCACGTGTGCTCTCACTGGATGGATAACTGAATATGAACCTGTTGGTTGCACAATGGATGTCTTCAATCTTTCTGATGATCAGCCTGGTCCACGTGTATTGGGCGTCGGGTGGCAAGTTGGGCAGCGAGGCGGCGGTACCGCGATTGCCCGGGGAGGGCGGCGCGCAATCAAGGCCAGCCTTCAAGCCGTCGGGGTTGGTGACGTTGCTGGTGGCGGTGGGGTTGCTGCTGATTGCGATGCTGGTGTGCCTGCGGGTCGGGCTGTGTTTGCCGGCGGTGCAGGGCGGGTGGCTGCAATGGGTGATCAGTGGCATTGCGATACTGATGTTCGCCCGGGCGATTGGCGATTCGAACCTGGTGGGGTTTTTCAAAGAGGTGAAAGATTCGAAGTTTGCCCGGCTCGACACCTGGGTGTATTCGCCGTTGTGTGTGGTGTTGGGGGCGGGGTTGCTGGCGGTTGCCTGGATTTGAGTTGTTGCTGAAATCGCTTTCGCGAGCAGGCTCGCTCCCACAGGATCTGGATGATCCACAAATTTTGTGTCCGCTGAAGATCTACTGTGGGAGCGAGCCTGCTCGCGAAGAGGCCAGTCCAGTCAACGAAAATTTCCGGACTTAACTCCCACTCTCACTCCGCCGACTACTCACCTCAGCCGGCACATCATCCCCAGCCATCCGCTTACGAAACAACGCTGCCCGAGCCAGCAGCAACGTCGTCACCGGCACGGTAATCGCCAACAGAATCGGGATCAGCCACGCATGCAGCACGGGCCCCGATTTAAGCGCAGAAAAGTAAATGATCGACGCCAATGCCACGCACCATGCGCCCAAGGTCGACGCCAGCGCCGGCGGGTGCATGCGCTGGAAGTAATCTTTCATCCGCACCAGGCCAATGGCGCCGATCAGCGCAAACAGACTGCTGAGCAGCAGCAGAATCGCCACCGGAATCTCAACCCACAGCGACAGTTCGCCAGTCATTCGATCACCTCGCCACGCAGCAGGAATTTCGCCAGGGCAAACGAGCCGACGAAGCCGAACAGGGCGATCAACAGCGCCGCCTCGAAATAGGTGTCACTGGCATAACGAATGCCGAGCGTCAGCATCATCAGCATCGCGATGATGTACAGATAATCCAGCGCCAGTACCCGGTCCTGCGCCGATGGCCCTTTGAACAGGCGCAGCAGCGTCAGGATCATCGCCACGGAAAACAGGAACAGGCTCGCCAGGATGGCGTTCGACAGCAATGCGCTCATTCGAAGATCTCCATCAAGGGGCGCTCATAGGTCGCCTTGAAGTGCTGGATGAACAGCGCTTCGTCATCCAGATCGAACACATGCAGCAACAGGATGCTGCGGTCCAGCGCCAGCTCCGACCAGACGGTGCCAGGCACCACGGTGCAGATCGCCGACAGCGCGGCGAGGCCGTTGGCGTCGCGCAAGTCCAGCGGCACCTTGATGAAGCGTGAGCGGGGCGGACGGCGACCGGCGTTCAGCACGCCCCAGGCCACGGCGAGGTTGGACACCACCACGTCGCGGCCGACCACCAGCAGCAAGTGAAGGATCACTCCCGGACGACGAATTCTAATGGGCAGCGGTCGCAACCGACGCATCATCAACGGCGCACAGAAGCCCAACAGCACACCGAGTAACAGGTTGCCAGGACTGATCGACTGGTTCAGCACCAGCCATAACAGCAAGAGGGCCAAGGACAGCCAGGGAGCAGGGAACAAGCGCTTCATGGTTGTACCTCCGCCATCGCCGCCTTGGCTTCCGGGCTTGGCACCGCGCGGGTGCCGAGCACGGCCATCACATATTGCTGCGGGTTGTTCAAGGCGTCAGCGGCCGCTTGGGTGTAGCGCAGCAGCGGTTCAGCCTTGAAGGTGAGTGCAATGCTTAGCCCCAGCAGGACGATGATCGGCACGCATTCAAAGCGGCGCAGCAGCGGTGACGGGCGCTCTTGCGGGGTCCAGAAGCGCTGGATGCCCAGGCGCGAGAACGCGATCAGCGAGGCGAGCCCCGACAGAATCAACAACGCCAGCAATCCCCACGCCGCATTCGATACCGGCTCGCCGACGCCATTGCCCAGGCCCAACGGGTTGAGCAGGGCGTTGAGCAGGCTGAGTTTGCCGATGAACCCGGAGAGCGGCGGCATGCCGATGATCAGCAGCGCGCAGGCAATGAAGCTCAGGCCGAGAAAGGCCATGGTCCAGGGAATTACCTGGCCGACCACGGCTTTCTGATCGTCATCGAGGTTGATGCCTTTGAGCGGTTGTGCGGCCGGTGCCGGTCGCGCAATCAGGTCGGCGTCGTCGAACAGCGGCAGTTCGTTGACCGAACGCGAGCGCTCGATCAACTCGGCCAGCAGGAACAACGCACTCAACGCCAGGGTCGAGCTGACCAGATAAAACAGCGCCGCCGCGATCAGGTTCGGCTGGGCGAATCCAATGGCGGACAGCAGAATCCCGGCCGACACCAGGATGCTCAGGCTGGCCATCCTTTCCAGGCGTTGCGCCGCCAGAATCGCCAATGCCGCGCAGACAATCGTCGCCATGCCGCCGTAGATCAGCCAGTCGCCGCCAAAGTAGGCGGACGCCCCGGCCTGACCGGAGAACAGCAGCGTCCACAAGCGCAGCAAGGTGTAGACACCGACCTTGGTCATGATCGCGAACATCGCCGCCACCGGTGCGCTGGCCGAGGAGTAGGCCGGCACCAGCCAGAAGTTCAGCGGCCACATCCCGGCCTTGGCCAGAAACGCTACGGCGAGAATCCCCGCGCCGGCATGCAGCAAGCCGCGATCGGCTTCCGGCACCAGCGGGATTTTCAGCGCCAGGTCGGCCATGTTCAGGGTGCCGGTGACGCCGTAAATCAGCGCCGCGCCAATCAGGAACAGCGACGAGGCCAACAGGTTGATCGAAATGTAATGCAGCCCCGCCGACACTCGCGGCCGGCCTGAGCCATGCAGCATCAAGCCGTAGGACGCCGCCAGCAGCACTTCGAAAAACACGAACAGATTGAACAGGTCGGCGGTCAGGAACGCGCCATACAGCCCCATCAATTGAATCTGGAACAGCGCGTGGAAGCTTGAACCGGCGCCGTCCCAACGGGCCATGGCGAACAGCAAGGCGCTGACGCCGATGATCCCGGTTAGCACCAGCATTAATGCCGACAGGCGATCGACCACCAGCACGAGACCGAACGGCACTTGCCAGTTGCCCGGCAGGTACACGCCGATGGAGCCCGGCACGCCAGTGGTTTGTGTCCATTGCAGCAGCAATACGGAAATCCCCAGGCCGAGCAGGCTGGAGAACAGGTTGATCTTGGCCTTCAGCGGACGGTGTTTCTCGCCGAGCATCAACATGATGGCGGCGGTCAGCAGCGGTAGCAGAATCGGTGCGGCAATCAGGTGCGTCATCGCATTCATTCTTTAGGCTCCCGGCCATCCACATGGTCGGTCCCGGTCAAGCCCCGGGAGGCGAGCAGCACCACCAGAAACAACGCGGTCATGGCGAAGCTGATCACAATGGCGGTGAGCACCAGCGCTTGCGGCAGGGGATCGGTGTAGTGCAATAGGTCCTGCGGCACGCCGTCCTTGATGATCGGCTCGCGGCCGATGAACAGGCTGCCCATGCTGAAGATGAACAGGTTGACGCCATAGGACAGCAGGCACAGGCCCATCACCACCTGAAAGGTCCGTGGCCGCAGGATCAGCCAGACACCCGAGGCCGCGAGTACGCCGATGGCGATTGCGATGACTTCTTCCATCAGACGGCTCCTTGCGTGGCGACGGGTTTGGGCTGGGCTGCGGTTTTGTGGCCGCGGACCGATTGGTGGGCGAGGGCGGTGAGGATCAACAGCGTCGAACCGACCACCACGGCATACACGCCGATGTCGAAAAACAGCGCGCTGGCGATGTGAATGTCGCCCAGCAGCGGCAGTGAAAAATGCCAGGTGTGAGTAGTCAGGAACGGATAACCGACCGCCATGGCCCCGAGCCCGGTGACCGTGGCGAACAGCAACCCGGTGCCCATCCAGCGCAGCGGTCGCAGGCTCATTTGCGCCTCGACCCACTGCGTGCCGGCGACCATGTATTGCAGGATGAACGCCACCGACATCACCAGCCCGGCGACAAAACCGCCGCCCGGTTGATTGTGTCCGCGCATGAACAGGTAGAACGACACCACCAGCGCAATCGGCAGCAGCAGACGCACCAGCACCGCCGGGACCATCATGAAGCCCAGTGCGGTGTCGCTGGCGTGGCGCGGGTTGACCAGATCGGTGACCACGTCCGGTGCCAACAGGCGTTGCTGCGCCGGCAGCTGCAGGCTTTCTTTCGGCGGGCGGAAGCGTCGCAGCAGGGCGAACACGGTCAGGGCCACGGCCACCAGCACGGTGATTTCACCCAGGGTGTCGAAGCCACGGAAGTCCACCAGCATCACGTTGACCACGTTGCTGCCGCCGCCTTCGGGCAGGGCGCGACTGAGGTAGAACGAGGAAATGTCGTTGGGCGTCTGGCGCGTCAGCATCGCGTAGGCCAGCAGGGCCATGCCGCCACCGACCACGGTCGATAACAGCAAGTCGCGGATACGGCGGATGCGCGCCTTGCGCAGGGTACTCGGCAGTGGCGAGACTTCTTCGATCCGCCGAGGCAGCCAGCGCAGGCCCAGCAGGATCAGCACCGTGGTCACCACTTCGACCGCCAGTTGCGTCAACGCCAGGTCCGGCGCGGAGAACCAGACGAAAGTTACGCAGGTCATCAAGCCGCAGACGCTGACCATGGTCAGGGCCGCGAGCCGGTGGTACTTGGCCTGCCACGCCGCGCCAAGGGCGCAGACAATCGCCAGCAACCACAGGGTCACGAACACGATCGAACCGGGGATTTTCGGCCGGTCGCCCCAGCTCAGGCTGCTGTGAAGCATCGGGATCAACCCGGCCAGCACGGCGGCGAGCACCACCAGGAACAATTGGGTTTGCAGGCGGTTGGTGCTGATCCGACGCACCAGGCGACGGGCCAGGCGCATCATGATCACCAGGCCGCGCTCGAACAGACGCTTGCCGTTGAACCGGCCAATCACTGGCGGGTACTTGAAGCGCCCGCGCTTGAGCTGATTGCGCAGCAGCAGATAGAGCACGATGCCGCCAGACATGGCGATCAGGCTCATGATCATCGGTGCGTTCAAGCCGTGCCAGATCGCCAGGCTGTATTCCGGCAGGGTTCCGCCGACCACTGGCAGGGCTGCGGCGGCCAGGATCGAACCGACCACTTGCGCCGGGAACATCCCCACGACCAGGCAGGTGAACACCAGCAACTCCACCGGCGCACGCATCCAGCGTGGCGGTTCGTGCGGGGTGTGCGGCAGGTCGGTGGCGGTCGGGCCGAAGAACACGTCGACGGTGAAACGCAGCGAATAGGCGACGCTGAAGGTGCCGGCGATGGTCGCGACGATGGGCAGGCTCCACTCGACCCAGGCCGTCGCATTGATGAACACGGTTTCGGCGAAGAACATTTCTTTCGAGAGGAAACCGTTGAGCAGTGGCACACCGGCCATCGAGGCGCTGGCGACCATGGCCAGGGTGGCGGTGAACGGGATCAGCTTGATCAAACCGCTGAGCTTGCGAATGTCGCGGGTGCCGCTTTCGTGGTCGATGATCCCGGCGGCCATGAACAGCGAGGCCTTGAAGGTCGCGTGGTTGAGAATGTGGAACACCGCGGCCACCGCCGCCAGTGGGCTGTTCAAGCCCAGCAGCAGGGTAATCAGGCCCAGGTGGCTGATGGTCGAGTAGGCCAGCAACCCTTTGAGGTCGTTCTGGAACATCGCGCAGTACGCGCCCAGCAACAGGGTGCAGGCGCCGGCGCCGCTGACGATGTAGAACCATTCTTCGCTGCCGGACAGCGACGGCCACAGCCGTGCCAGCAGAAACACCCCGGCCTTGACCATGGTCGCCGAGTGCAGATAGGCCGAAACCGGTGTCGGCGCCGCCATCGCATGGGGCAGCCAGAAGTGGAAGGGGAATTGCGCGCTTTTGCTCAAGGCGCCGATCAGGATCAGGGGTAACAGAATAGGGTAGAGGGCATGTGCGCGAATCAGCTCGCCGGCGGCCAGGACCTTGTCCAGGTCATAGCTGCCGACCACATGGCCGAGGAGCATGACCCCCGCCAGCAGGCACAAACCGCCCGCGCCGGTGACCATCAGCGCCATGTAGGCGCCGCGTCGTGCATCGCTGCGGTGGTGCCAGTAACCGATCAGCAGGAACGAGAAGAGGCTGGTCAGCTCCCAGAAAAACACGATCTGGATCAGGTTGCCGGAAATCACCAGCCCGAGCATGGCGCCCATGAACGCCAGGAAAAACGCGAAAAACCGCGGTACCGGATCGTCCGGCGACATGTAGTAGCGCGCGTAAAGCGAGACGAGGGTGCCGATGCCCAGCACCAGCATCGAGAACAACCAGGCGAAGCCGTCCAGGCGCAGGACGAAGTTCAGGCCGAGGCTGGGCAGCCAGAAGAATTCTTCGCGGATCACGCCGCCATGGGCGATTTGCGGGTACAAGAGCGCGACCTGGACCGTGCCGATCAGTGCGATCAGGCCGGCCAGCAGGGGGGCGGTATTGCGTGCGTTGTGTGGCAGGACGGCTGCCAGACAGCTGCCGATAAAAGGCAGAAGCAGTAGAACTATCAGGGACATAGGCTTCTAATCTGCGGAAGTTTATGAAGCATCATACGTGCCACTCCCAAGATCGCCAAACGCCAAGCTGTCGCAGAATCCTACACGGTAGACGGAAAAAGGCTGATTCACATTGTTTCAAAGACCTGTGTTTAGCAGGTCTGGCCCCTTCGCGAGCAAGCCCTCTCCCACATTAGATTTTCAGTGAACACAAAATTTGTGTACGACAGAGATTAAATGTGGGAGCGGGCTTGCTCGCGAAGGCGATCTATCCGGCAACTAACTTATCAAGGTTCAACCGATGTTTCTGGCTCCGACTCTTCCTCCGCCGCCACACTCTTACCCTTGGTCTTCAACTCACTGACAATCACCGCCGCCACAATCAACCCCGCACCCACCAGCGCAATCGCTGGCAACCGTTCCCCGGCAATCCGCCCGACAATCCCGGCCCACACCGGCTCGCCCGCATAAATCAAGGTCGCCCGGGTCGGCGAAACACTCTTCTGCGCCCAGTTCATCGCCACCTGAATCGCCGCACTCGCCGCGCCCAGCCCCAACGCGCTGCACAGCAGCAGCCAGGAAAAGTCCGGAATGCGTTCCTGGGTCGGCACCACCATCAAAAACGCCAGCACCGAGGTGGTCGCCAATTGCACCACCGTCACCCGACGTACATCGACCTGACCGGCGTAGGTACTGATCAGAATGATTTCTGCGGCAATCGCAATGGCACTGATCAAGGTAGCAATTTCACCGGGACTGAAATTGAACGAAGCACCAGACGGCCCCGACAGCAGCATCAACCCGGTAAACGCCAGCATGATCCCGATACTCGGCATTAACCCCGGGCGACGTCCCAGTACCAGCCATTGCAGCAACGGCACGAAGGGCACGTACAACGCCGTGATAAACGCCGACTGACTGCTGGGAATGCTCTGCAAGCCCACGGTCTGCAAACCGTAACCGAGCATGATCGCCACACCGATTAAGGCCCCGGCCTTGAGTTCGAACAGGGTCAGTTCCCGCAGGTGACGCCAGGAGAACAGCGCAACAAGACTCGCGGCAGCGGCGAAGCGCAGGCCGACGAAAAACATCGGGCCGCTGACGGTCATGGCGTGCTGCACCAACAAAAAGGTGCCGCCCCAGACCATGGTGATCAACACCAGCACGCACTCGGCTTTGCTGAACCGTGAGAAACGGAGGGAAGAAGAGTTCACCGACGTCATGACCTTGCACGCTACCTGAGGGGGACGCACAATGCGCCGAATGTTGCGCAGTATACTGCCCAACCCCACCGAGTGAGCAATATAGTGCACAAAGATTCCACGCAACGGGCTTCGGTCCTCCAACACGTCAGCCAAAACGTTCGGCGTCTGCGCCACGCCGCCGACTTGAGCCAGACCGCGCTGGCCGAAAAGTCCGGAGTCAGCCGGCGGATGCTGGTGGCCATCGAGGCCGGCGAGAAGAACGTCAGCCTGACCACCCTCGACCGCGTGGCCGAAGCGCTGGACGTCAGGTTCAGCGACCTGATCCAGGCCCCGGACGCCCGCGACCCGAGCCGCATCAACGAAGTGGCCTGGGCCGGATTAATCCCCGGCAGCAAAGCCGTTTTATTGTCCAAGGCCTCCGCGACTCGCGAAGTGGAACAATGGGAATGGTGCCTGCAACCGGGGGAAATCTACCCCTCGCAACCGGACGCCGAAGGTTGGAGCGAACAGATCTACGTGTTCGAAGGCTGCCTGACCCTGATGTTGGGCGACACGCCGCAGCACATTGCTGCCGGTGAGTTCTTCATGTTCGCCAGCAACCAGCCCCATGCCTATCGCAACGATGGCCCGGTGGCGGCGCGGTTTGTGCGCAACGTGGTGATCTGACTGTTTGCCGATCAACAGTGGATAGACACTTTGCCTTACTGCAGCTGCAGATTTTTCTCGGAAGGTTCACCAACCTATTGAAATAACGGGGAATAGCGATCGGGCACGACTCCTGCAAAAGCTCTAGAAGCCTTTATCAGAATCCCGGAGTCGGCCCATGACAACCCCAGCCCAGCCCCCACGAACCTCCCGCGAAATTCGCCTGAACGCCTTCGACATGAACTGCGTCGGCCACCAGTCCCCGGGCTTGTGGGCGCATCCACGCGATCGTTCGTGGCAATACAAGGACCTCGAATACTGGACCGACCTGGCGAAAGTCCTCGAGCGCGGCAAGTTCGACGGCTTGTTCATTGCCGATGTGCTGGGCATCTACGACGTCTACAACGGCAACGGTGAGGCGGCGATCCGTCAGGCTGCGCAGGTGCCGGTCAACGATCCGCTGCAACTGATACCGCCGATGGCCCTGGTGACCGAGCATTTGGGCTTTGGCCTGACCGCCTCGTTGTCGTTTGAGCATCCGTATCCGTTCGCCCGACGCCTGTCGACCCTGGATCACCTGACCAAGGGCCGCGCCGGCTGGAACATCGTCACGTCGTATCTTGAGAGTGGCGCGAAGAACATCGGTCAGAAAAACCAGACCGAACACGACGCCCGTTACGACTTCGCCGAGGAGTACCTGGAAGTTTGCTACAAGCTCTGGGAAGGCAGTTGGGAGGAGGGCGCGATTTTGCGTGATCGCGAGCGGCGGATCTTCAGCGACCCGAGCAAGATCCACGAGATCCGCCACGTCGGCAAACACTTCCAGGTGCCGGGCATCCACCTCTGCGAACCTTCGCCGCAGCGTACGCCAGTGCTGTATCAGGCCGGCGCTTCAAGTCGTGGCAAGCAGTTTGCGGCCGAACATGCCGAATGCGTGTTCGTCGCCGCACCGTCGAAAGTGCTGCTGAAAAAAACCGTGGCTGACATTCGCCGGCGTGCCGCCGAGGCCGGGCGCGACCCGAGGAAAGTCCTGATCTTCAACCTGCAAACGGTGATCCTCGGTGAAACCGACGCGAAGGCCAAGGCCAAGTTCGAGGAATACAAAACCTGGGTCAGCTACGAAGGCGCGATGGCGTTGATATCTGGCTGGACCGGCATCGATTTCAGCCAGTTCAAACCCGATGAACCGCTCAAGCATGTGCACACCAATGCGATTCAATCGGCGGTGGAGGCGTTTTCCACGGCGGACCCGAACAAGGTCTGGACCCCCAATGAACTGGCGGACTGGGTGGGGATTGGCGGGTTTGGGCCGTTGTTTGTCGGCAGCCCCGAGACGGTCGCCGATTTGTTGCAAGAGTGGGTGGAGGAGACCGACGTGGACGGGTTTAACCTGGCCTATGCGCTGACCCATGAAACCTTCATCGATGCCGTGGAGTTGCTGGTGCCTGAATTGCAGAAACGCGGGGTGTACAAGACCGAGTACGCGCCGGGGACCTTGCGCGAGAAGTTGTTTGGGGAGGGCGCGCGGTTGCCGGAGAGTCACCCGGGTGCCGGTTATCGGGATCTTGGAGTGTTGCGGCAGCAGGAGAAAGAAGTGGTGTCTGCGTAGACGCCTTCGCGAGCAGGCTCGCTCCCACATTTGATCACCTATCTCTCGGGCACCGCGGTCACCTGTGGGAGCGAGCCTGCCAAGGGTGGGTTTGTGTGCGGGAGAGCAACCCATTACTGTGGCACGCAGCAGCATTCCATTTGACCAACGAGCATGGCATGAGCGAAATCCAAAGCGCACAAACGACCGGCGACACCCGCCACGCCGACGTCCTGATCATCGGCGGCGGTCTCAGCGGCGCGATGCTGGCGGCGCAGTTGTTGCGCTTGCCGGGCCGGCGTTCGGTGCTGGTGATCGAACCGCGTGCCGAGCTCGGTCGAGGCGAAGCCTACAGCGCCGTCGAATTGGGTCATACGCTGAACGGCAACGCGGCGCGGATGAGCGTCGACCCGGACAACGCCGATGACCTGACGCAATGGCTGACCGAGCATATTGCCGCCGGTGGCTGGCCGGAATCGGCCGAGCAACCGGTACCGATCAGCGAGTTGTTCCCGCCACGAGGGCTGTTCGGCGTGTACGTGCAACAACGTCTGGCCGAAGCGCAAGCCGTCGGGGCGTTGCATGGCTCGACCGTCGAACATGTGCAGGCTGAAGTCATCGATCTGCAAACGGACGACGATTCGGTGCAACTGACCTTGAGTGACGGGCAACGCTTGCAGGGCGCTTATGCGGTGCTGGCGACAGGCATGTTCCCCGCCGCGCGCACGCCACAGACCGAGTCCAGCGGATTGAACGCCGCAGCGCTCGATCCGTGGGATGTCGCCGCGATGCGTCAACTCGATCCACAATCGACGGTGCTGATCATCGGTTCCGGCCTGACCATGGTCGATGCCGTGGTGTCGTTGGAACAGGCCGGGCATCGCGGCCCTATCGAAGTGTTTTCCCGCCACGGCTTGCTCCCGCACGTGCGTCGGCAACCGCCGGCCTGGGTGGATTTTCTGGCGGAGGATCACCGCCTGCGCACACCCCGGCAACTGGTGCGCGAGCTGCGTCGGCATTGCCGCGAGGCGATCGCCCAGGGCATTGACTGGCAAGCACCGCTCGACACCGTGCGGGCGCACATTGGACGGTTGTGGAATCAGGCGACGGACCTGCAGCGTCGGCAGTTTGTGCGGCATGTGCGGCCATGGTGGGAAAGTCATCACCACCGCTCGCCGCCGGTGAGTGCGGCCCTGGTGGAACGGTTGCACCGGCAAGGGCGGTTGCGGATTCAGGCCGCGTCGTTCAAAGGGCTTGAGCCGTCGTCGCAGGGCGGCGTCAGCATCCGCATTCGCCGCCGTGGCGAGGCCGATACCTGTGTGGTGACTGGCGCTGCGTTGATCAACTCCAGTGGGATCGAATATGACTGGCGCCGGGTCGCTCGACCGCTGCCGCAACAATTGCTGGTGCGCGGACTGATCCGACCGGGACCACTGGCACTGGGGATCGCGGCGGCGGTTGACGGCGCGGTACTGGACGCCAATGGCCAGGTCGCCCGTCGCCTGTTCGCCATGGGCCCGCCGTTGCGCGGCATGTGGTGGGAAAGCACGGCCGTCACCGACGTAGCGCTTCAGGCCAAAGCCCTGGCCGCTCGACTTGTGGTAGCAGCTGTCGAGCCTGCGAGGCTGCGTTCGGCGGCGAAGCCGTCGTGAAATCAGACGATGCGGTGTTTCAGTAGAAGCGAGTACTCAGGGTTTACGACCGCTGCGCGGCCGGACGCAGCCTCACAGGCTCGGCAGCTGCTACAGGGATCGGCGTAAGGCGAAAAAAACCCCGGGTAGATCGGATCTACCCGGGGTTTTTGGTTCAAGCGGCGCAAAGCCGTTGATCAATAACGCTGATACTTCGAACCGAACTCAGGACGGTTTTCAGCGACGTAGAGTTTGCTTGGCTGGCTGTCCTTGTGATCGAGACCGACGGTGTTGACGTTCAGTGTCGCCGGTTGGCTGACCTTGACGGCGGCGACAACCTGCGAGGTGGCATGCGGGGCGGCGATAGCGGACGTAGCGCCAAGAACCGACAGGGCGAAACCAAGACCGATGATGCTTTTCATGATGTTGCTCCAGAGTGGGAAGAAGATGTGGCCACTGTAGTGCTGGAGCCCGGCGATGAAAAAACACCCTTGGGCATAGTCGTTATCGAGAGCGTTGATCCATGGTCAGTGAGGGGGTCGAGGCTTTATAAACTGACACCACCGAATCAAAACTGTGGGAGCGGGCTTGCTCGCGAAGGCGGTGTGTCATTCAACATCAATGCTGACTGATACACCGCCTTCGCGAGCAGGCTCGCTCCCACAGGGGATATTTGTTGTGGTGTCGATCGGCGCCAAGTCAGGCCACCCCGGCCCTTGTCACCGGGCCGGGGTGGAACAGGTGCCTCACTTCACATCAAACCGATCCAGGTTCATCACCTTGGTCCATGCCGCCACGAAGTCTTTGACGAACTTCTCCTTCGCGTCGCTGCTTGCATACACTTCAGCCAATGCCCTCAACTGCGCATTCGAACCAAAGACCAGATCCACCCGCGTCCCGGTCCACTTCACTTGACCGGTTTTGCGATCCCTGCCTTCAAACTCTTCAGCGGCCTCAGAGGTCGGTTTCCATTCCACGCCCATGTCGAGCAGGTTGGTGAAGAAGTCGTTGGTCAGCGCTTCCGGTTGCTGGGTGAACACGCCGTGCCGGGTTTGTCCGACGTTGGTGTTCAACACGCGCAGGCCGCCGATCAACGCGGTCATTTCTGGCGCGGTGAGCGTCAGCAATTGCGCCTTGTCGATCAACAAGTGCTCGGCCGGTACGCGGTAGCGGGTTTTCAGGAAGTTGCGGAAGCCATCGGCAATCGGTTCGAGGAAGCCGAAGGATTCCACGTCGGTTTGCTCTTGTGAGGCGTCCATCCGTCCCGGCGTAAAAGGTACGGTGACGGTTTGCCCGGCATTTTTTGCTGCCTGTTCAACCCCGGCGTTACCGGCAAGCACGATCAGGTCCGCCAGCGAGACTTTCTTGCCGCCGCTGTTGAACTCGTTCTGGATGCTTTCGAGTTTCGTCAACACGTTTGCCAGTTGTTCCGGCTGGTTGGCGGCCCAGAATTTCTGCGGGGCCAGACGCAGGCGACCACCGTTGGCACCGCCGCGTTTGTCAGAGCCGCGGAAGGTCGAAGCCGCCGCCCAAGCGGTGGATACCAGCTGCGAAACCGACAGGCCGCAGGCGAGGATTTTGCTTTTGAGTGCGGCGACATCGCTGTCGTTGACCAAGGCATGATCGACCGCCGGGATCGGGTCTTGCCACAGCAGTTCTTCGTTCGGCATTTCCGGGCCGAGGTAGCGGGAGAGGGGGCCCATGTCGCGGTGGATCAGCTTGAACCAGGCGCGGGCGAAGGCGTCGGCCAGTTGATCGGGATTGGCCAGGAAACGCCGCGAAATCGGCTCATAGATCGGATCGAAGCGCAGGGCCAGGTCCGAGGTCAGCATGGTCGGATTGCGCCGTTTTGACGGGTCGTGGGCATCCGGAATGGTGCCGGCACCGGCGCCGTTTTTCGCCACCCACTGGTTTGCTCCGGCGGGGCTTTTGCTCAGCTCCCACTCGAAGCCGAACAGGTTTTCCAGGTAGTTGTTGCTCCATTTTGTCGGTGTGGTGGTCCAGGTCACCTCCAGGCCGCTGGTGATGGTGTCGGCGCCTTTACCGGTGCCAAAACTGTTCTTCCAGCCAAAGCCTTGCTGTTCGAGTCCGGCGGCTTCGGGCTCGGCACCGACATTGTCGGCGGGACCTGCGCCGTGGGTTTTGCCGAAGGCGTGACCACCCGCGATCAGCGCCACGGTTTCCTCATCGTTCATCGCCATGCGGCCGAAGGTTTCGCGAATGTCCAGGGCCGAAGCGACGGGATCGGGATTGCCCTCCGGACCTTCCGGGTTCACATAGATCAGGCCCATCTGCACGGCGGCCAGTGGATTTTCCAGATTGCGCCCCTGATCGGTACGGCTGTCTTCATTTCTCCCAGGCTCGGCCACGAGTGGAACATCGCCGGGGGCCTGCACGTCTTTTTGCGCCTTGTCGTAGCGGGTGTCGCCACCCAGCCATTTGTTTTCCGAACCCCAGTAAACGTCCTCATCCGGTTCCCATACATCCGCACGACCGCCGGAGAAGCCAAAGGTCTTGAAGCCCATGGACTCCAGCGCGACGTTGCCGGTGAGTACGATCAGGTCAGCCCAGGAAATGTTGCGGCCATATTTTTGCTTGATCGGCCAGAGCAGCCGGCGTGCCTTATCGAGGCTGACATTGTCTGGCCAGCTGTTGAGGGGGGCAAAGCGTTGCTGGCCGGAGCCGGCACCGCCGCGGCCATCACCAGTGCGATAAGTACCGGCGGCGTGCCAGGCCATGCGAATGAACAGGGGCCCATAGTGGCCAAAGTCGGCTGGCCACCAGTCTTGCGAATCGGTCATCAGCGCCGTGAGGTCTCGTTTGACCGCGGCAAAGTCGAGTTTTTTGTACGCTTCGGTGTAGTTGAAGCCCTCGTCCAGGGGATCGGACAGGGACGAGTGCTGGTGCAGGATTTTCAGATTCAGCTGGTTCGGCCACCAATCGCGGTTCGTCGTGCCACCGCCGGCGGCGTGGTTAAACGGGCATTTCGATTCATTTGCCATGTGCGAGCTACCTTTGGTCGTGTTCATCCGGGCTATCCGGCCCTTGTGGGTTCTGGAATAGCGACGAGCGAAAGCAATGACACAGGCTGCTGGGCCAGCAGTTCGATTCACTGATTGTTTTGATCACACGGCTATCGGTACAGAAAAAACGAGGTGCAATCACGGTGGCCCACGGCAGGCTTAGTCATGTTTCTGACTCATTCCTGTCTCCTTATCAGCTCAAAACCGGCCGGCTGACGCCAGCGCTGGGATAAGGTTAGACGCCTATCCCCAAGTCAGCTAATAGGTGGAGTATTCGGGGCTGATAGGCAAAAGCTTTTATTGGCGGGGGTGAGATTGACCGCCTAGGGGACGGCATCCGGGAAATACGCTGGCATTGGCGCGCGTATTTCCCGCGGCTTTTGATAGAAGTTGTTGCGTGGGTTTTGAACCACTGCTGCCGGGGTGAATCAATTTCATTGATAGGGGACGAAGCGAAGGTTGAGACATGCAACATTGGCCAGGAGTCCACACCATGCAGCTCAAGGCAGAAGCGCGATATGAGCTGACGCTGTTGAGTCTGCTGCTGTTGATCGTCGTGGTCTTGGGCTTTTCGCCGCACAGCCGGGTTGATTGGGCGCTGGAAAATCTGTTGGTGCTGCTTCTCGTCGGTACGTTGGTGGCGGTAGCTCGCTGGTTTCGTTTGTCTGCGGTGTCCATCACCCTGATTTTCGTGTTCCTGTGCATTCACGAATTGGGTGCTCATTACACCTACGCCGAAGTGCCCTACGAGCGTTGGTGTGCGGATTTGATCGGGGTCAGCCTCAACAAAGCGCTCGGGTTGCATCGCAACCATTTTGATCGTCTGGTCCATTTGAGTTACGGGTTGTTCATGGTGTATCCCGTGCGCGAAGTGCTGGTGCGGCTGACCCCGTTGCGGGGTTTCTGGGTGGTGTTCGTGGCGCTGAACATCATGCTGTCGACGTCGGCCATCTACGAATTGGTGGAATGGGTCGGTGGGGCGTATCTGGGCGATGACACTTCCCGGGCCTTTATCGGCGCGCAAAATGATCCTTGGGACTCACAGAAAGACATGGCGCTGGCGGTGGCCGGCGCCTGTTTCAGTATGTTGGTGATGTGCCTGCTGAAAAAACGGCAGGCGTGACCTCAGTCATTGCGCTCCGAACAGCATCGTCCAATACACCCCCTCATCACTGCGCGCATCCGCCGCATACGCCGCGCCGACCTGGGTAAACATCGGGTTCATCAAATTCGCACAATGCCCGGGACTGGCCAGCCACCCGGCCATCGCCTTGCTCGGTGAACTTTGCCCCGCAGCGATGTTTTCGCCGATCTGCCTGCCGCGGTAACCGGCGGCCCTCGCTCGATCGGCAGGCATATCGCCATCGGGATCGCGGTGGGCGAAGTAGTTGCCATAGGCCATGGCCTTGCTATGCCCTTGTGCGGCGGCGCCCAACGCAGGGTTCCAGCTCAGTGGACGCGCGGCGGAGAAGCGCTGGCCGCCACACATCCGCGGTTTGGCCCGCGCGGCGTTGACCTGCGCCAGCATGGCTTTGCTGACGGCGCGTGTATCGCCGACCTTGCGGTCGAGTACCGGTTGCGCCAGCACCACTTGCCATTCACTTCGGGCGCGGCTGACGCCAATGTCGGCGTACTGACCATCCAGCAGCGCCCCGCAGTAATCGTCCTGAAGCCTGTCAAACGCTTCGTCGGCATCCTGCGCGCCGACCACCCGAATGCTGCGTACGGTCACTGCTGAATAGCCGGAAGCCTTCAGCCGATCGCGCAAACCACCGCCATAGCCGATGGGCAACGCCAGGTTGGAATTCAGCGCCAGCGGTGCCAAGCGTTGGGCCGGGCGCCTGTCGCAGCGCTGGGGATGGGCACGGTAATCGTTGATCGCCGCCACCAGTTGGCGTTCGCCATTGGCGTGAGCGGGGGAGGTAAATAGAGCAAACACAGGCAAAAAACACAGCGAGGCGCAGCGCAAGGCGAGGACGGTCGGGTGCATGAGACGGACAGCTCTGGTCAGAGACGACGGTAAGGGGGAATTCACGGCGCCTGTATGACTGGAGTTTTGAGACTAGGTTCAGGAGGGAAGGGCGCAAAAAACAGCTGCTTTGCCTACCGCGTGTCGCAAAATGCGAAAAGTACCGCCCCCGCCTTAAATATGTGGCAGCCGCAGTCGATAGCCTTTTCATAAATGCCGACGTGCCAACAGAGGGCTGCACCATGTCGATAAAACTCCGTTTACTCTTGTTGATTGGCACCAGTTTGCTGACCGCGCTGATCGTCAGCCTGGTCAGTTACGTGGGCAATATGCAGATGGCTGAAGCGGTGAACGAGAGCGAGGTCAGCATGACGGCGCTGCGCAACCATCTGGAAGCCGACATGATGCATGACGCCCTGCGTGCCGACGTGCTGTCGGCAATGCTGGTCGGCTTGGGCAAAAGCACCAGCAGCAAGGCTGAAGTACACAGTTCTATCCAGGAACATACGGCGCATTTTCGTGAAGTGCTGGGTGATAACCTCAAGCTGCCGGTCAACGACACAATCAAGACCGCCCTGAACAAGGTTAAACCGAGCCTCGACACCTACATCAGCGCCGCCGAGCGTATCGTCGGCCTGGCGCTGGAGAATCCTGAAACAGCGCAAAAGGAACTGGGCACTTTCAATACCGCGTTCAGCCAGCTGGAAGACCAGATGGCCGCCCTCAGCGAGTTGATCGAAACCAACACGCAACAGACCAGCCAAGGCACCCAGCAAGCCATCCACAGCGCCAACTTCACCCTTGGCATCGTGCTGATCGCCAGCCTGGTGTTGCTGCTGATTCAGGGACGCTGGGTGATTCTGAGCATCATGGGGCCGTTGCAGACCGCCAGCCGGATCGCTCAAAGCATCGCCCACGGTAACTTGAGCGAACCGATTGTCGAGCCGACTCAAAAGGACGAAGCCAGCGCGCTGATCCGCAGCCTGGCGACCATGCAACGCGACCTGCGCGGGATGATCGAAGTAGTGCGCAGCAATGCCCATGGCGTCAGCGGCATGAGTGATCAACTGAGCAGCGGCTGCCATCAGGTCGCCGACAGCAGCCAGCAGCAAAGCGCCGCGGCCAGCACCATGGCCGCCGCCGCCAGCGAAATGACCGCCAGCATCGAAGAAATCACCCGTCACGCCGAACGTGCGCTGGACATGGCCAACCAGGCCGAGTCACTGGCCAAGGATGGCGGTCGGGTGATCCATCAGGTCGTCGAAGACATGGACGGCATTGCCCGTTCCGCGCAGCAGTCAGCGCAGGTGATTCGCACACTGGACAAGGAGTCCGAAGGGATTTTCAACATCATTCAGGTGATCAAGGGCATTGCTGACCAGACCAACCTGCTGGCGTTGAACGCCGCCATCGAGGCTGCCCGTGCCGGTGAGCAGGGCCGAGGCTTTGCCGTGGTTGCCGACGAAGTGCGCAACCTCGCCGGCCGTACCAGCGCCTCCACCCAGGAAATCGCCAGCATGGTCGCGCGCATCCAGCAAAGCACCCGCGAAGCGGTAACCAGCATGGAAGCGGGCGTGGCGCAGGTCGACAAAGGCATGGCCGTGACCGCCGACGTCGAGCGCGCAATTCGTGAAATCCTCGACGCGACGCTGAGCACCACGCAACTGGTCAACGACATTACCCGCACCATCGGCGAGCAAAGCCTGGCCAGCAACGAAATTGCGCATCAGGTGGACATGATTGCGGGGATGTCGGAAGGTAACAGCAAGGTGATCGGGCAGACGGCTTCGACGACTGATGAATTGTCGAGTCTGGCGGGGAAACTGTCGCAGTCGGTGGATCGGTTCAGGCTCTAAATTGATAGCGCCTGGCAGGACGCCTTCGCGAGCAAGCCCGCTCCCACATTTGATCTCGGGCGTTCACAAATCCAGTGTGGGAGCGGGCTTGCTCGCGAAGGCGGTAGGTCAGACAGCACAGATCCAAAGCCTTAAAGATACTTATCCGTCACAGCCCCTTCAGAGGCACTGCACACCGTCTTCGCATACTTCGCCAACACCCCACGCTTGTACTTGGACTCCGGCCGCACCCAACGGCTCTTGCGCTCAGCCAACACGGCATCGGAAACGTCCACCGTAATCAACCGGGTTTCCGCGTCAATGATGATCCTGTCGCCATCCTCAACCAACGCAATCGGCCCACCCTCAAACGCTTCCGGCGTGATGTGCCCCACGACAAAACCGTGCGAGCCACCGGAAAAACGTCCATCCGTGATCAACGCAACTTCCTTGCCCAAACCCTTGCCCATCACCGCCGACGTCGGCGAGAGCATCTCGCGCATACCCGGCCCACCCTTGGGCCCTTCATAGCGGATCACGATCACATCGCCTGCCTTGACCTCGCCATTGAGAATCCCCGCCAGCGCGCCTTCCTCGCCGTGATAAACCCGCGCCGTGCCTTCAAAGCGCAAACCTTCCTTGCCGGTGATCTTGGCCACGGCGCCGGTGGGTGAGAGGTTGCCGCGCAGCACCACCAGGTGCGAGTCCTTCTTGATCGGCGTGTCGAAGGGCAGGATCACGTCCTGGCCTTCGGGATAGTCGGGGACGTCTTTGAGGTTTTCCGCGAGGGTTTTGCCGGTCACCGTCAGCACATCACCGTGCAGCATGCCGGCGGCGAGCATGCGTTTCATTAGCGGCTGGATCCCGCCAATGGCCACCAGTTCGCTCATCATGTATTTGCCGCTGGGACGCAGGTCGGCGACCACCGGTGAGACTTTGCCCAGTTCGACAAAGTCATCCAGCGTCAGGTCAACATCCACGGCATTCGCCATGGCCAGCAGGTGCAACACCGCATTGGTCGAGCCGGCGAGGGCGATGACCACGCGGATCGCATTTTCAAAGGCCTGGCGGGTCATGATGTCGCGGGGTTTGAGGTCCAGCTTGAGCAGTTCCATGACCTGCTGGCCGGCGCGGAAACTGTCTGACGCCTTGTCGTTGCCGACTGCGTCCTGAGAACTGGACCCCGGCAGGCTCATGCCCAACGCTTCAATGGCCGAAGCCATGGTGTTGGCCGTGTACATCCCGCCGCAGGAACCGGGTCCGGGAATCGCCACTTCTTCGATCTGCTTGACCTGAATCTCGCTGATATCCCCCCGCGCATGCTGGCCCACGACCTCGAACACGGAAATGATGTCGGTATGCCCCGCACCCGGACGGATGGTGCCGCCATACACGAAAATCGACGGACGATTGAGCCGCGCCATACCGATCAGGCAGCCCGGCATGTTCTTGTCACAACCGCCGACGGTCACCAGGCCGTCAAAGCCTTCACAACCGACCACCACCTCGATCGAATCGGCGATCACTTCGCGCGACACCAGCGAATACTTCATGCCTTCAGTACCGTTGGCGATGCCGTCGGAAATGGTGATGGTGTTGAAAATGACGCCTTTGGCGCCCGCCGCATTGGCACCTTTTTCGACCTCAAGGGCGAGCTTGTCGATGTGCATGTTGCACGGCGTGACCATGGCCCAGGTGGACGCGATGCCGATCTGCGGCTTCTTGAAGTCGGCATCGGTGAAACCCACGGCGCGCAGCATGGCGCGGGCAGGCGCGGCTTCGACGCCGTCGATGACCTGGGAGGAATATTTGCGCAGATCGTCTTTGTCGCTCATGACTTTTGCTCACACCAGCAGACCGTATCGGCAAGGATTGAAGTCTAGACCCGGGTACGGCAAAAATCAGTTCGCCTGCGCACACACCTCGCGAACACAATCGCGTAACCAGCGATGCGCCGAGTCCGCATCCATGCGCGGGTGCCAGAGCATGGAAATCGTGATCGGTGGCGTCGGGATCGGCAGTTGAAAACTGTGGAGTCCGGCGCGCAGGTTTTGCGTGTGCCGTTCGGGCACGGTAGCAATCAGGTCCGAGGCGCGCGCTATTGCCAGCGCAGCGGAAAAACCGCCGACAATGGTGACGATGTCACGCTCCAGCCCCAGTGATTGCAGCGCATCATCCATCGACCCACTGTCCCGCCCACGTCGGGAGACCAGAATGTGCCGGCCAGAGGCGTAACGGGCGGGCGTGATCTCGCCTTCGCTCAAGCCATGTCCGGCGCGCACCACGCCGATAAAGCGGTCCTGGAACAACGCTCGGGTGCGCACTTCGGGGCTGGTGGTGTCGCCGACCACACCGGTTTCCAGATCGACGCTTGCGCCACGCAGCAGCGCGCTGTCCTTGTTGAGTTTCTGCACGAAGTGCAACCGCACGCCGGGCGCTTGCTCGCTGAGACGGGCGATGAGTGCCGGGCCGAAGTTTTCGACGAAACCGTCGCTGGTGCGCAAGGTGAAGGTTCGGGTCAGGTGCTGGAGGTCGAGTTGCTTGGCGGGGCGCAGCACCGCTTCGGCGTGCTGCACCAGTTGGCTGACCTGTTCGCGCAGTTCCAGCGCTCGCGGAGTCGGCACCAGCCCACGGCCGGCGCGCACCAGCAGCGGATCGCCGGTGGTTTCGCGCAACCGCGCGAGCGCACGGCTCATCGCCGACGGGCTCAGGCGCAAGCGTTGAGCGGCGCGCGCCACGCTGCCTTCGGCGAGCAAGGCATCGAGGGTAATCAGCAGGTTCAGATCGGGTGTGGTCATGGCTGAACGTTAGCACGGCTTGGCGGTGACATGGCGTTGTGTGCAGGTATCAAGTGCAAACGCTGCGTCTTCCGCCATGCCAGCGGCGCGCATACGCTGGAGGCCAATCTTTCAGGAGTGACCAGCCCATGAAAACCCTCGCGTCATCCGCCCCGGTCCGCTGGGCGCTTGCCAGCCTTTCGCTGTCGATGTTGATGCCTTCCCTCGACACCAGCATCGCCAATGCCGGATTGCCGACGTTGGCTCAGACGTTTGATGCCGCTTTTCAAGACGTGCAGTGGATTGTCCTGGCGTACCTGCTGGCGATCACGACGCTGATCGTTAGCGTTGGAAGACTCGGCGACTTGATCGGTCGCAAACGCTTGTTGTTGAGCGGGATCGTCATTTTCACCCTGGCTTCGCTGGCGTGCGGGCTCGCGCCTTCGCTGGGCTGGCTGGTGGCGGCGAGGGCGGTGCAAGGCCTCGGTGCGGCGATCATGCTGGCGCTGACCGTTGCGTTTGTCGCTGATACGGTGCCGAAAGCGCAGACCGGCAGCGCCATGGGGTTGCTGGGGACGATGTCGGCGGCGGGCACCACGCTGGGGCCTTCATTGGGTGGTGTGTTGATTTCCGGGTTCGGCTGGCAGACGATTTTTCTGGTCAACGTGCCGTTGGGTGTTTTGAATTTTGTACTCGCGTACCGCTGTTTGCCGGCGGATCAGCCTGTGGCCCGGCGTAATGGTTTCGACTTTCCGGGCACGCTGCTGTTGGCGCTGACGCTCGGCGCGTATGCGCTGGCCATGACGTTGGGTGATTGGGAGTTGCTGTTGATTGCGGTTGTCGGCGGCGGGATCTTCCTTTTCGTCGAGGCGAGATCCGCTTCACCCTTGATCAAGCTGGCGATGTTTCGTGAACGTGGGCTGAGTGCGAGTCTGGCCATGAGCGCCTTGGTGTCGACGGTGATGATGTCGACGCTGGTGGTCGGGCCGTTTTATCTCTCGGGCACGCTGGGGTTGAACGCCGCGCTGGTCGGGTTGACCTTGTCGGTCGGTCCGCTGGTGGCGGCGCTGGGCGGGGTGCCGGCGGGGCGTCTGGTGGATCGATTCGGGGCACAGCGCATGACGGTGCTCGGGCTGGTCACCATGACGTTGGGCGCCGGGGTCATGGCGATTTTGCCGGTGGGTTTTGGTGTTCCGGGCTATGTCGTTCCCATCGCGGTGATCACTGCCAGTTATGCGCTGTTTCAGGCGGCCAATAACACCTTGGTCATGACCGGTGTCAGTGCCGATCAACGAGGGGTGATTGCCGGGTTGCTGAGTTTGTCGCGCAATCTGGGGTTGATCACGGGCGCCTCGGCGATGGGCGCGGTGTTTGCCGGTAATGGCATGCGGGTGACGTTTGCGGTGGCGGCGGGGTTGATTGTCCTGGCGCTGGCAATCGCATTACGTACCCCAAAACCTGAACTCACCGCCATCCCTTGTAGGAGTGAGCCTGCTCGCGATGGCGGTGTGACAGGCAACATTCCTACCAACTGACCCACCGCCATCGCGAGCAGGCTCACTCCTACAAGGGGGCCGGGATCAGGAAAATTGCGATTGAAGCTTGGCCAGGATCAGGGCTGCCGGATCGTCAGATTTGGCATCACTGGCTTTGTCCTTGTCCGACCCATCCGTCACCACACCCGCGAGGATTTCAGCCAGGTTGTGAAAATGCCCGGACTTTTTCTCGGTCGGATCCGAACCACCACCCTGGTTCAACACCGCTTCCAGCGACAAGTGCTGGGTCAGCCATTGAGGCGTGTTCTTTTCCTCAGGGCTCATGTTGTCGAGAAAATCCAGGGCCGCATGGGCGCGGGCGACCGGGTCGTTGGCGAACGGGTCTTTCCAGTTTTTTTCCTGGTCCGCCGGGCCGCTGTAATAACCTGTGGCGAGACGGCCCTGTTGGCGCATCAAGGCTTGGGCCGAGGCTTGTTCGTCAGCGCTGAACTTGCCGCCTTCGTTGGTGGCGACGGCGTTCAGCGAGCGGCGATCGAGGTCACCGAACAAGGCATTGCGGTCTTCATCGGTCTTGGCGTACGGCTTGCCGCTGGCGGTCATCTGCGCGTATTTTTCATCCATGCGCTTGCGCGCATCGGCGGCCACTTCCGGGAAGGTCTTGTCCTTGGAACTGGAGACCGCACCCGGTTTGGACGCGCCCAGCACCAGTGCGTCGGCATTCATCCCCGCACGCACTGGAAAGTAGGGCGCGTTGCCGACGATGGAGCTGCTGTAATCGGTGGAGGTGCTGGAGAGGCTCACCGAATCGGTGTTCGAGGCCTTGGCCTGTGCCGTGTCGTCTTGAGCGACCTGCTGCCGGGCATTGGCAGACTTCGAATCGACGGCAGCCGCGTAGGCCGACATCGCCGCATTCGTTGAAGTTGAAACATTGATCATTGTGCTTCCTTGGCGAGGGACGCTCGCAAGTGAGAGCGATAAGACGCTCGATGCCGGACACCGTACGCCGTATCCATGACGCTTTCATTGTATCGGCGACGATACCTTCTACTTGAAAGCGATCGCCGGTCAATGCAACGAATCCCGCCACAGGGCCTCATATAAAAACCAGCGACGCCACATGAACACGGGCTTCGCGCCACTGACTTCAATGACAGGTGATTGTTTTTATGACCGCAGCGGACAAGAACCATGTGATCTGGCTGGTTGAACAATCCATGCTGTACGCCGCCCGGCAGCGGGCCCGGCTCTATTCGGGGCAGGGCCGTTTGTGGCAGCAACCCTATGCGCATACCCGGCCGCGTGATGCCTCGGCGTTGGCGTCGGTGTGGTTCACCGCGTACCCGGCGTCCATCGTCACCCGGGAAAACGGCACGGTGCTGGAGGCCCTGGGCGATGAAACCCTGTGGCATGCGCTGTCGAGAATCGGCATTCAGGGCATCCATAATGGCCCGCTGAAAATGTCCGGCGGCCTGACGGGCACCGAACGTACGCCGACGATTGACGGCAATTTCGACCGCATCAGCTTCGACATCGACCCGCAACTGGGTACCGAGGCGCAGTTGCAGGCGCTGGTGCGCATGGCCGCCGCGCACAACGCGGTGATCATCGATGACGTGATCCCGTCGCACACCGGCAAAGGCGCGGATTTTCGCCTGGCCGAGATGGCGTATGAGGACTATCCCGGCCTTTACCACATGGTGGAAATCCGCGAAGAAGACTGGCCACTGCTGCCGGACATCGCCGAAGGCCGCGATGCGCAAAACCTCAGCCCGGCGCAGGTCGATGTGCTGCGCGACAAGCACTACATCGTCGGTCAGTTGCAGCGGGTGATTTTCTTCGAGCCCGGCGTGAAGGAAACCGATTGGAGCGCGACCCCGATTGTAGTGGGCGTCGACGGCAAGCCGCGCCGCTGGGTCTATTTGCATTACTTCAAGGAAGGGCAGCCCTCGCTGAACTGGCTGGACCCGACCTTCGCCGCGCAACAGATGATCATCGGCGACGCGCTGCACGCCATCGACGTAATGGGCGCGAAAATCCTGCGTCTGGATGCCAACGGTTTTCTCGGTGTGGAACGCAAACTCGACGGCACCGCTTGGTCAGAAAGCCATCCGCTGTCGATCACCGGCAACCAGTTGTTGGCCGGGGCGATCCGCAAGGCCGGCGGTTTCAGCTTTCAGGAACTCAACCTGACCGTCGACGACATCGCCGCCATGTCCCACGGCGGTGCTGATCTCTCATACGATTTCATCACCCGACCGGCCTACCAGCACGCATTGCTGATGGGCGATACCGAGTTCCTGCGCCTGATGCTGCGGCAGATGCACACCCTCGGCATCGACCCCGGTTCGTTGATCCACGCCTTGCAAAACCACGACGAACTGACCCTGGAACTGGTGCATTTCTGGACGCTGCACGCCCACGACAACTTCCTCTATCAGGGCCAGACCTTCCCCGGCAACATCCTGCGCGAGCACATCCGCGAACAGATGTACGAACGCCTGGCCGGGGAGCACGCACCGTACAATCTGAAGTTCGTCACCAACGGCGTGTCCTGCACCACCGCCAGCATCATCACGGCGGCGCTGGGGATTCGTGATCTCGACGCGATCACCGATGCGGACATCCAGCAGATTCGCCAGGTGCATTTACTGTTGGTGATGTACAACGCCATGCAGCCCGGTGTGTTCGCATTGTCTGGCTGGGATCTGGTCGGTGCGCTGCCGTTGCCGGCCGAGCAGGTCGCGCATTTGATGCACGACGGCGACACCCGGTGGATTCATCGCGGCGCCTACGATCTGGTCGACCTCAACCCCGATGCAGAAACTTCCGCCGGGCAGATGCCGCGACCGAAAACCTTGTACGGCAGCCTGACCAGCCAATTGAAGGACCCGGATTCGTTCGTCTCGCAACTCAAGCGAATCCTCGCCGCACGCCGCGCTTACGACATTGCCGCCAGTCGGCAGATCCTGATTCCGGATGTCGAGCATCCGGGGTTGCTGGTCATGGTCCACGAATTACCGGCCGGCAAGGGCACGCAAATCACTGCGCTGAACTTCGGTTCCACGCCGATCACTGAAACCCTGCACCTGCCCAACATTGCGCCGGGGCCGGTGGTCGACATCATCAATGAGCGGGTGGAAGGGGACCTGACGCCTGAAGGGGAGTTCACCATAACGCTGGATGCGTTCGAAGGATTGGCGCTGCGAGTGGTCAGCGCTTCACCGATGATTTAGGGCGTGGGCGCGTCGGTTGAGCATCCACTTGACGCTCAACCGGCCGCAGATACCTGAGCTTATTCGCCTCTACACGCTTGGAGGAGAATGACAGGGCTTTTTTAATGTGCCTGACAATGGGGGTTTCTATTTTTGTGTGGATGAGATGAGAGGCACCGATCATCAACGCGATAGTGCCCCAGAGCAGCAGGTGCGGGTTTATCGCCGGATAGGAAATGTTGAAGATCATGAAGCCGATCATTTGATGTATCAGGTAAAGCGGGTAAGTCAGCGCGCCTAATGCCGTCCAGTTGAAGGCTCCTATGGCGGCTGTCTTGTTGGTGGCGACCAGGAAGAACGTCATGAAGAACAGGATGATCAGGCTGCAGACGATCAGGGGATCGAAGTCGGTTGGATATTTGGTTTCGAGCAACTCGGCCCATACGATGGCGGTGAAGCAGGCCAATGCCAATGCCCCCGCCAGGAGCAGCATTCTTGTTTTGGTGATCCCCTTGGCCCAGACCATGTAGAACGTCGCCCCCGCGATGAAATAGGCGGCGTAATCAGTAATTAATACCGAGCGCATCTTTTCAAAGGCGAATACTTCGGCGCCAGCGGAGATCACTAACCAGCACACAAGAAAGGTTTCTATTTTTTCTATTTTCTTGAAGGCCAGGAGAATGGAGATCATCAGGTAGAACTTTATTTCTACAAACAGCGACCAGTAAACGCCGTCTATTGGCTCGACCCCGACAAAGTCGCCGAGCAAGGTCATGTTGATCATGTATTGATAAACAGTAGCGGTGTATCGCGGCTGTCCGATGGCCAGCGTGACTAGAAAAGTCAGGGTGCAGCACACCCAGAAAGCAGGGTAGAGACGAAGGGCGCGGGATATGAAAAATGCTTTGAGATTATTGCCCGATGCGGTCATCAGAATGACGAATCCGCTGATCATGAAAAACAGTTCGACACCCAAGTAACCGTACTTGGCAGGCTCTGCCAACAGCGGGTAGGGCATTTCAGACATGTCGCCTTTTGCATACCCGCGAAAAGCATAGTGAAAAAACACCACGGCGAGCGCTGCCAGGAAGCGCAGCAAATCCAGTTCGTTCAGCCGGCGTTTGATCACGTAGATGCGCTCCAGATGGATTGGCGCTGATTGACAACTGACCTCCCTGCCGATTGAACGTTGACCCAAGGCGAACGCTAGAGCAGCAGTAGCGCCTCATGGACTTCAATTGAAGGGGTAACGCCTTCCTTGCGTCGGCTCTCGAGCCAGTTTCGGGTTTTGACGACATCGAAGATCTGGCCCTGATCCATCAAGGTCAAAAGGAGCTCATCGGAAACCCGATAGCGCCCGCATTCCGGGCAATCCCTTTCCTCCCATGGGCCGTGGCACTGGATGCGTTCCGCCACGCCAACACAGATAAGACAATTCATCGTCATCCCCCATTCTTGTTTTTTTAATCGCCGCCCGGGAGCCGGTTGAGGCACCGCGCGCGGGATTTATCGGGCGTGCGGACGAGGCTGGAATTCTGTCGACCCGACGGCTCGAACGAAAGTTCAAGGGTAACCGGATGCACCTGACGGATTAATCCATGATTGAGAAATGCTACTGACTGCGTTGCCACACCTTGACGTAATCGACCCTGAAGGTAGAGGGCAGGTCAGCATCGTCGACCACGCCGAACCATTGCCACATGGCTTCACTGTCGAAGACGATCTGCATCGGAAAGAAGAAATTCGTATTTTTCGATTCCCGGACCAGCACGCCGTCGACGTACCAGCGCAGGGTGTCGGGCTGCCAGTCGAAGCCGTAGACATGAAACGTACTCGCCAGGCGCCAGGGGCTGACCCAGTTGCTGCCGTTGGCGATATGTTCGGTGCTTTGCGGGGTGGCCCATACGTGGGCGTTCATGTTGTACAGCCGGTCGAAGGCAGCGTTTTTGGTCTTGCCGCCGATTTCGAAGATGTCGATTTCGGTGGCGTTGTCAGTCATGCCCGTCCAGGCCAGCCAGAAGGCGCTGGAACCTGCCGAGTCCATGGGTTTGGCGCGTGCCTCGTAGTAACCGTAAAGACCGCGGTCGACCGTGCGCACCATGGCGGAGGAATAGTCCTTGTAACCCAGGTCCACGTACTTCTGGGGCAAAGTTTCCTTGCGAAAGACGATGTTCAGGTTGCCGTTTGCCACGAACGCATTGGCCGGCTTGAACAGCGCCGGTTTGCGGCCCAGGGATTCATTCCCTTGGGCATTGTTGACGTGCCAGCGCACGGGGTCGAGAACGTCGCCATTGAAGTCATCGGACAGGTTTCCGTCGAATATCCAGTTGCCGGCATTGGCCTGATCGGACAGAGGCAAGCTGGCGTCTACGGGTTTGGGCAACGTGCCCAACGGTCCGACCCGGGTCCAGGTATCGGCCTGCCTGGGAACGGCAATCGACCACTTGTTCGCCAGGTATTGATACGCCTCTTGTTGCTGCGCCAGAGAGGCGAACGGGCGGTCGTACACCAGCACTTCCGCGATATCACCTTTGAAGTTGTCGGCGTTGCCGACCACGTTGCGCCCGACCGCGTAGGGGCCGATGGGTACGTCTTGAAGTTCGAGGACGGAAAAGGTCGGCGCGTAGGCGTCTGCCTGTCGCAGGCTGATGGCGAAGTTCGGCAGTACATTGTCGTTATCGACGCTGTTGGGGCGCGAGCTGAACAGCCGTTGCCATGGGTCTGCCGGGGTCTGTTCGGGCAGCCGGCGGGAAACGATCAGCAGGGTTGCCGGGCCCTTGCCGGCGCGGATGGTGTTGCCAAGCAACGCCGAAGCGCCGGTGAAGCGCACCACCGCCTGACCGTTCAGGGCGCTATCCACGCGCTGCGGACGCGAGGACGCAATGGCATCGTCCACCGTGGCGTGGTTGGATTTGCCGGACTTGTCGTTCCAGTGCTCGATGCGGTCCTGGGTATCGAGACCCAGGGTCGACGCATCGGCCGCGTCCAGCCACAGCACCAGCCCGGCGGCGGGCGGACGGGAAGGCGCTGGCGCGGCGCTGCACGCCAGCGAAACCGACAACAGCAGTACCCACAGACAGTCTCTGAGCATGTGTTTTCCTTGCCGTTGGAACGACTGCTTACTTCACCGCAGTCAATTTCACTTTGTCGAATGAGGATTGATAGCCCTGTGGATTGCACGACTGCCAACGCCAGGAATCCTCCATCATCTGATCCAGATTGCGTTGCGCGCTCCAGCCCAGATCCCGTCCAGCCCGGCTCGGGTCGGCCCAGCATTGGGCGATATCTCCGGCGCGGCGCGGAGCGATGCGGTAAGGAATGGTGATGCCGGTCACGTCTTCGAAACTGTGGATGATCTGGAGCACGCTGTAGCCAATGCCGGTGCCCAGGTTCCAGCAATGAATGCCGCCCATGTCTTGCAAGACCTGCAGCGCTTTCAGATGGCCATTGGCAAGGTCGACCACATGGATGTAGTCGCGCACGCACGTGCCGTCCACGGTGGGATAGTCGCTGCCGTACACCGTGAGTTCGGGCATCCGGCCAATCGCGACCTGCGTCAGGCACGGCAACAGGTTGTTGGGGCGGCCCTTGGGGTCTTCGCCGAGCATCCCGCTTTCATGCGCGCCAATCGGGTTGAAGTAGCGTAACAAGGCGATGTTCCAGCGCGAATCGGAGTGGGACAGGTCGGTCAGCAGCTCTTCGATCATCAGCTTGGTCCGGCCGTAGGGGTTGACCGGTTTGCCCGTGCCGAGGTCTTCGGCAATCGGTATGTGCGTGGGGTCGCCATACACCGTGGCCGACGAGCTGAACACCAGGTTGAACACTTCATGACGCAGCATCGCCTGGCACAGATTGAGTGTCCCGGCGACGTTGTTGGCGTAATAGTCCAGTGGCTTGCGGACGCTTTCTTCCACGGATTTGAGACTCGCGAAATGCACCACGGCATCGATGTCGTATCGACTGAAAATCTGCTCGAGCAGGATCGGATCGCCCATGTCGCCATTGATGAAGTCGACCCGGGTGTGGGTCAGCAGCTCAAGGCGCGCGATGCACTCTCGACAGCTGTTGCACAGGTTGTCGAGTATCAGCACACGGTGTCCGGCGTTGATGAGCGCCAGGGCGGTATGGGAGCCGATGTAGCCGGCCCCGCCAGTGATCAGCGTAGTTTTGCGCATGGTGAGGTGTTCCTGTTTCGGGATTGAATTCAGCGAGCGGTGAAAACCGATTTGAATTCTTGCGGCCAGCGCGGGTGCATGAGGCTATACGCCACGGCATAGCTCAGCGCGCCTGCCACGATGCTGCAGATCAGGTGCAAGTAACCTTCAAAACCCGATCGGGAAGACACCAGGAGAACGATCGCGGCCATGACGAGCGAGGCAATCACGCTGCGATAGTTGGTGTCGACAAACAGCCGCCAGCCATAGCCGATTGCGCTGTTCAAACCGCGGATCTGCAACGGCGTGATGATTACCATCCGGGCCAGCAGAGCCAGGGCGGCGGCCATGCCGCCGTAGAGACTGCCGAAGCCATAGACCAGCGCCAGCGCCAGTACCGTGGTTGCCACTTCGGCCTTGATGGTCAGGTGGCTGCGATTGACCGCGACCAGTGCGGTGGTGGCGTACATGGCGATGTTGCCGATGGCTGCCGTGCACGCCAGCACTTGCAGCAGGGGAATGGCCTCGGTCCATTTGGCGCCGAAGATCAACAGGATCACGTCGTGCGCCGTGAGTGCGATGCCGATGAACAAGGGCGTCAGCAGGAAGCCGCTGACGGCGGTGGAATCGCTGATGATCGCGCGCAACCGTGACGGGTCTGCGCTGCGCCGGGCGAACACCGGCAGCGCATAGCTCAGCAGGCCGTTGTAAATCGCCGTGCGTGGCAGCTCGATGATGCGCATCGCCATGTTGAACATGCCGACCGCGTTGGCGCCGGCCGTCATGCCCAGAACCACGTTGACCCCGCGCTGCAGCGTTTGCGAACTCAGCGCGTTGACGGCTACCGGCGCACCGGCCTTCAACAGTTCGCGCAAGAACGGGCCGTCAATATAAAAGGCAATGCGTCGCGAGTCTGCGCGCATCAATACGATGATGGACACGAACTCCATGATCAGCGCCTGGGCAATGACCGCCCAGGCCCCCAATCCCCACAGCGCGACAGCGACGCCGCCGACGCCACCACACACTTTGCCCAGCAGCGTGCGCGACGCCAGCGTCTTGAAGTCGCCGCTACGGCGCATCTGCGCCACATAGACCCGCGCCATCATGGTGAACAGGATTTTCACCGAGGCCACCGCCGTCATCCATTGCAGCACCGGGTCGGGCGTATACAGAACTGCCGCACCCGAGATGACGACGATGGACACCAGGCTGACGAGTACCGCCGCCCAGAAGGCCGTGGAGATGTGTTTGTCCTCCAGCCGCTCGAGTCGTACCAGCGGATCTTCCAGTACCGATGAATACACCAGGCCGATCAACTCGACGATGGCAATGATCACCGTGCCCACACCCAACTCTGCGGGCGACAGCAGCCGGGCGTACACGACAAAGGTAATCATCGACAGGAAAATCAGGCCGAATTTCTCGGTGAAGATCCAGATCAATGTCACCAGACGATGATTGGCCATGGCGGATACCGGTTCAATGAGCGGTGGTTGACGCCGTTGCCTTGCGCCATGAGCGGGCGCAGGCATTGAGGTAGCGCAAGGTCGGTTTGCCGTTGGCGAAGAACAGCGTTTGCCAGGAGTAGTCCAGCATTCGCCGGTAGACGCCGATCACGTCGGCATACTCGCCTTTGCGGGAAAACGCATTGAGAAAGTCGGTGTGGTTGCCCAGCACGAAATCGATCCGTTGCTGCTTGCTGAGCTGCGCGCCGTAACGGGCGAGGTAGACCTCGATGAACTTGATCTTGTTCGGGTAGTACTTCTTCGGTTGCGCGGTCATGTTGTTGCCATTGACCGTGCGCTCCAGCAGCACCTGCGGCACCGTGTGGATCTCCCAGTGTTCGGCGATCCGGGTCCACATGAAGCGGTCTTCGGAGTAACGCAGGCTGGCGTCGAAGCCGCCGTATTGCAGGATCACGTCGCGCCTGACCAGCGCGGTGGATACGCCATTGAGGACGTTGGCATGGATGAAATCGTAGAAATGCCGGCCGTTCTTGCGCAGATCGTCCATTTGCCGCCGGCCGTCGCTGTAGTTGACCTGCGTGTAGCAATCGATCAGCCCCACCGGTCGGCCTTGACGACTGAGTTCGTCGTACAGGGCCAGTTGCAGCTCCAGCTTTTGCGGACGAAATTGGTCATCGGCGTCGAGAAACGCCACAAAGGTCTCTTCAGAGTGCCGCAGACCGTGGTTGCGGGCGCTGGCCTGGCCCGCGTTGGCCTGGTGCAACAGCGTCAGGCGAAACGGCGCCGCGAAGGCTTTGACCCGTTGTGGCCCGTCATCGGAGGAACCATCGTCGACGACGATGACGTGGTCGGGCAGTCGGGTTTGCCCGGCCAGGGACGCCAGTGTTTGCTCAATGCTGTCGGCGCCGTTGTACATCGGGATCACGACACACACTGAATGCGGTAAGGACGGGGCTTGGTCAGACACGGGTGTTTCTCCTTTTCAAGCGTTGGCTGAATCGCGCGGGAATGCTCGGCCAGACGGAGGTTGACGCAGCGTTGTCGGTGACAATTCGGGGGCAGTCGCGTGGTGATGCCGGAAGGACAGGGCCAGGGTGCAGAACACCAGGAACTCGGCAGAGCGGTAGTTGGGAATCACGTACGCCACGTAATTGGTGACGACGAACAGACCGATGATCACCAGGGCGCTGGCGCGAAACTGTGCAGACTGGTTCGCCGTCACGGCCCGGTACTGTTTGAGCAGCGCTTCACCGAGCAGCAGCGCCAGCGCGGCCAGCTGGATGATGCCGCCATTGAGCAGCGTTTCCATGTAGCCGCTGTGGGCGTTGCCGATGTAACCCCAACGCTTGATGAACGCGGCGGCATCGGGGCTGGACCAGAAGGCGCCGAAGCCGTAGCCCTTGAGGTATTGATCGTCGACAAATGGCCCGAGCAGTTCCCAGATCATCGTTCGGTCGGTAAGTGACGGGTCACGCCCGGCCATCTCCAGCAACACCGCAAAGTTGCTGTAGAGGAACAGGCACACCAGCAGGTAGAGGAGGGTGCAACCGAGGAACAACAGCTGCGATCGGTTCATGCGCAGACGGATCAGCGTCAGGAAATACCAGTAGCTGATGGTGCCGGCAATCACCAGCACCACCCCGGTCGCAGATTGGGCGAGCAAGATGGCAATCAGCGAGAAGAACGAGCAGAACAGTGCCCAGCGGTTGCGCTGGCGAATCATCGGCAGCAGCAACAGGATCGCGATGGCGTTGATCCGTGCGCCGGCATTCTTCTCCATGAAAATCCCCTTGAACGCGCCTTCGCGAATGCCGCCGGAAACGAACGCGGCACTGGGCATCACCAGCGCGAGAATCAAGCCGATCAACGCCGCCGCGCCAATGGCACAGCCGAGCATGAAGGTGATTTTTTCGAGGCTGTAGTTGTAGGCGATGAAGCCTGCAAAAAACACCACGCTGATCATCGCGACAAAGCGTTTGAGGCTGAGCATCGGGTCGAAGGACCAGCCGATGGAGGCGATCACACAGAGCAGGAACAGCAGCAGAAAGAAGTTGCCGCGGTAGAAACTTTTGCTGAGGAACACCTTGTTGCGGATGAAGAAATACAACGGCACCAGCAGCGTGATCAGGCCGCAGACCTGGTTGGCCACGTTGCCTTCGAGGTCTTTGTCGATGTCGTCGAAACTCGAAGCACTGCCCAAACCGAGGACAAACGAAATCACCTGGATGTAAAACAGCACGCCGAACAAGGTGAAGCCGTCACGCAGGGTGGAATAGCGGATCTCCAGTCTGTTCATGGCGAGGGGCTCCCGAGCAGGGCGGTGAGGTAGGTTTTCACTGCGCTGGCGTTCATGAACCGGGCCGCCGCATCGAGGCGGGCCTGGCGGTGTACATCGCGAGGGGTGGTGAGTTGCAGGGCAATCGCCTGCGACAGCGCAATCGGGTCGTCGACCGCCACGAGGGGGGCGACGACGCCATTGATCAGGATGTCTTGCGGGCCGTGGGGGCAACGGGTCGAGACCACCCGCGTGCCGGTGGACAAGGCTTCGACCAGCGCGTTGGGGCTGCCTTCGAAACGCGACGACAACACGAAGCAATCGGCCGCTGCCACTTCCGCCATCGGCTCATGGGTGTAACCCGGCAGGTCGACCCGATCCTCTACCCCCAGCTTGCGTGCCTGCGCCAGCAAACGATCGCGCAGCACGCCTTCGCCAAAAATGATCAGGCGTGCCTTGCGATTCGGCAGCGCGGCGAACGCGGTGATCAAGGTGTCGAAACCTTTTTGCGGCGCCAGGCGACCCACGGCGACAATCACCGGGCTCGACGCTTCCAGCAGCCAGCGATGGCTGGGTGGGCGTGGCGGCTTGTCGCGAAAGTCGTTGTCGAGCACCGGGTTGTCGGCGATGGTCACATCCTGTCGGCGCGCAATAGTCGTGTCGATCAGGTCCTGGGCGACGCCGCGTGACACGCAAATCACCGGGTTGGGAATCAGCCGATACAACAGCGGCGCTACGCGGTAAGCGATTCGCACCATGAGGTCGGGGTTGACGTGCTTGTCGTGGGAAAACGCATTGCGCTCGCTGACGTGCAACCGGGCCAGCGTCCCCGACAGCGCGGCGGCAACGATCGCCACCACGTTGACGTGCGTCAGCGCCGCCAGCTGTGCATCGAAACGGTTTTGCCGAAGGAAACGCGCCAGCGCCGGCACTGCCCTTGAGCTGCGCGGGCTGCCCAGTTCAACCTTTTTCACCCGTGGGTCGAGGGACGCCGCGTTGATGCCGCCGCCCGTGAGCATCAGCAGGGTCACATCATTGCCCGCGTCCACCAACGCACCGGCCAGGCGCGTCATCATTTTTTCCGCCCCGCCGGCGCTGAGGTCGTGAAGGATAATCAGCAGCTTTTTCATTGGTTCCATACCTGGTAATACGCCTGCGCGGCGTCCTGGCTGGTGTACTGGCGAATCGCGTCACTGATCATTTCCCCGCTGATCGCCACCTGACCCTGCAAAAACAGGCTTTGCAACATGCCTTCGGCCAATGCGGGTACGTCGTTGACGTTGACCAGTTGGCCGAGTCGACCGTGGTCCAGCAGTTCCCGGGGTCCGGTCTCACAGTCGCTAGCCAGTACTGGCGTACCCAGCGCCAAGGCCTCGATCAGCACGGTCGGCATGCCTTCGTGCAACGAGCTGAGAATGAACAGTCGTGCCTGTTTGAGCAGGGGATAGGGGTTGCTCAGGAACCCGGTGAAATGCACCCGATGCGAAATCCCCAGACGGTTTGCCTGAATGATCAGGGCTTCGCGCAACGGGCCGTCACCCGCGATCACCAGGTCCGGCACCGCTTCGCTTTGCAGGGCCATGGCGTAGGCGTCGAGCAGCAGGTTGAAGCCTTTGGGTTCGACCAACCGGCCCAGGCCCAGCCAGTAATTGCGGGGGACTTCCGTGGGCAACGGCCCCTTGGCGGCGCGCAGGAGTTGATCGGTGATGACCGCGTTCGGGCAATAACGGATGCGCTGCTGACCCCACGGCATCATTTCGGCCAGCGACTGGCGCAGCGCGGTGGACACCGCCACCACCTTGCCGCTGCCACACAGGTACAGCGCGTAGAGCAGGCGCAGGCTGGCGGGGCCGGTTTTCTGTTCCGTGCAATCGAATGAGGCGTGGCGGCTATAGATCACCTTGCAGGAGCTGCCGAGGGTGGCGAACCACGTGCACAGGTTGGCCTGCTCTTTGGCGGAAATCAGGTGGGTGATGCCTTCGCGGCGAATCAGCCGGCGCAACTGGACGATCGATTTGAGCATCCCCCACACACCGCTGCCACCGCCGTCATTGAGGCTTTGCACGCCTTCAGTGTCCGGCGTGTCGCCATTAATGACGAAGAAGCTCACCCGTTGGCCGTCCTTGAGAAACTGCTCGGACAAGCGCTGCTGCACGCGCTCGACGCCACCGCCCGAGGTGAAATCCTTGAGGATGAACAGAATGTGCATGGTCATTCCCCGACACTGATGCTGACTTCGCGCCGAACGACCATCGCCAGCAGCTGCAAGAAATTGCTCGGGTAGTCGACGAGGTAGCGCTTGATGGTGTGCGGCTCGCGGTACATGCGATAGAACGCACGCAGGTGCAGGCGATCGATCGCCGCCGGGTAGTACTGATGCGTGGCCATGGCCTCCTGGCGAATGAACCCGCCACAGGTAAAGGCAACACCGCGAAAGCCCGAGCGCTGCGCGTCCTGCTCGAACTGCTCCTGCAATCCGGCGCCGAGGCCGACGATGAGGATGTTCGCTTCGCTGCGGCAGATCTCGGCCTGAATGCCCTCGGCCTGGGCCGCATCGAAATAGCCGTTGTGATAGCCGGCGATGATCAGTTGCGGGTAGCGCGCCTTGATCTTGCTGATGAACAGCTCCAGTTCGTCCTGCCGGGCACCGACGAAATACACCCGTTTGCCCTGTTGCTCGGCGCTGCCCAGCACCGGATGAGCGATGGAAGTGAAGTCGAAACTGACCCGGCCAACGTTGCGCCCGGTGACCCGCGACATGAACGCCGACATCAGCATGCCGTCACAAAAGTAGGCGACGGTGCCTGGGGTGTGTTTGATCAGGCTGCCAATGGACGCGAAATTAATGAAGGAATACGCCTGGCTGGCCTCCAGCAACGTCGGTGAGTAATGCCTGATAATTTTCAGCGTGATCATGGCCTGACTCCCTTCAGATAACGGCGTGGGTCTGACGGCCCACGGACACGTAGGTGAAGCCACGCTTGCTCAAGCGTTGCGGGTCGAACAGGTTGCGTCCGTCAAAAATCAGCGGTTGCTTGAGCTGTCGGCTGATCAGGTCGAAGTCCGGTGCGCGGAACGCTTGCCACTCGGTCACGATGATCAAGGCGTCGGCATTTTTCAGCGCCGCTTCCTTGGTGCCTGCCAGGGTCAGATCGTCGCGCGAGCCGTAAATGCGCTGGGTTTCCTCCATGGCTTTCGGGTCGTAGGCCTGGACGCTTGCGCCGGCGTGCCACAAGGCTTCCATCAAGACCCGGCTGGGGGCTTCGCGCATGTCGTCGGTGTTGGGTTTGAAACTCAAGCCCCACAGGGCGAAGGTCTTGCCGCGCAGGGCGCCGTCGAAGTGATTGAAAATCTTGCTGTAGAGGGTGGTTTTCTGCTCGTTGTTGCGCGACTCCACGGCCTTGAGCACCCGTGCATCGATGTCGACGCTGGTGGCGGCGTGAATCAGCGCCTTCACGTCCTTGGGAAAACACGAGCCGCCGTAGCCGAGGCCGGGGTAGATAAATTGATAAACAATGCGCGGATCGGAACCGATACCGTGGCGGACCATTTCAATGTCGGCGCCGAGCTTTTCGGCGATGTTGGCCATTTCGTTCATGAAGCTGATCTTGGTTGCCAGCATGCAATTGGCCGCGTACTTGGTCAGCTCGGCGCTGCGAATGTCCATGACGATGATCTTTTCGCGATTGCGATTGAACGGTTCGTACAGCTCTCGCATGACTTCTTCGGCGCGCGGGCTGTCGGTGCCGATGACGATCCGGTCCGGGCGCATGCAGTCTTCTACCGCACAGCCTTCCTTGAGAAATTCCGGATTGGAGACCACGTCGAAGGTCAGGTGGCTGCGACCGTTATCGGCCAGCACCTGCTCGATGCGTTCGCGGACCAGGTCGCCCGTGCCGACCGGCACGGTGGATTTGTCGACGATGATCTGATGGCGATCCATGTTCTGCGCGATGGTTTGCGCCACGCTCAGGACGTACTTCAGGTCTGCCGAACCGTCTTCGTCAGGCGGCGTGCCAACGGCGATCAACAACACATCGCCATGCAACACGGCGCTGGCCAGGTCGGTGCCGAATTGCAGGCGACCGCTCTGGTAGTTGTCGCGCACCAGGGCTTTCAGGCCCGGCTCGTAGATCGGCAAGGTGCCGTCCTTGAGGGCCTCGACCTTGGCGGCGTCGACATCCACGCACATCACGTTATGGCCGACTTCTGCCAGCGCGGCGCCCTGGACCAGGCCCACATAACCAATACCGAATACGCTCACATTCATGATCAAACCTCGGGGAGTCGAAGCAGGGCGTCAGTAGATGTTTTTCGAAAACAACGTGAAGGGCGTCTTGATCAGAATCTTGATGTCCAGCCACAGCGACCATTGGTTGATGTAGTTGAGGTCCTGGGCCACGCGCAGCTGCATCTTTTCCACGGTCTCGGTTTCGCCGCGATGCCCGGTTACTTGCGCCAGCCCGGTGATCCCCGGCTTGAGGCGATGGCGGGCCATGTAGGCGCGGACTTTGCCGGTGTAGTAAATGTTGTGAGTGACGGCATGCGGGCGCGGGCCGACCAGGGCCATTTGACCGAACAGCACGTTGAACAGCTGCGGCAATTCGTCGATGGAACTGCGGCGCAGGAAGCGCCCGACCGGCGTGACGCGATCGTCTTCGCGGGTGGCCTGGCGCACCTCGCGGTCGTCGTGGACGCGCATCGAGCGAAACTTCCAGACCTTGATCACTTCGCCGTTGCAGCCGTGGCGGTTTTGCTTGAACAACACCGGACCCGGGGAACTCAACTTGACGGCGGCCGCGACCACCAGCAGCAGCGGACTGAGCACAATCAGGGCTGTGGCCGCGAGGCTGCGTTCGAACAGGTCCTTGCAAAACAGGCTGGCGGGGTGCGAGCTGATCAGGCTTTCGTTGAGGTAGATCGCCGGCATCCGCTCGATTTCCGAGATCGAATGGTTGAGCAGCACCATGCTGCCGAAATCCGGGATCCAGACCACGTCGACGTTCATGTCCAGCAAGTCGATGTACAGCGCTTCGATGGTCGCGGCGTGCGCCATCGTCAGGACAATGTAGACGCGTCGCACGGACAGGCGGGTGATGATCTCGCGAATCCCGTCGACCCGCCCCAGCAACGGCAGAATGCTTGGTGCCGGGCCGCTGTCGTCGGCGGCGGCAATAAAACCCAGGACCAGCGCGCGGTTCGGTTGGGAGAGTTTTTTCGCCAGTTCATGGGCGGTCGGGCAGGTGCCGATGATCACCGACCGGCGTTCCTTGCAGACCATGCGCGAATGCAACCGGGCGAAGTAATGCAGGGGCAGGAAACTCAACGCCTGGACCAGAAACCCCATCACCGCCCAGACCATGATGACCTGACGCGAGTACGTCGCACTGGTCTGGGTGATGAAGGCAATGGCCGCCAGCACAGCCAGCAGGATCAGCCAGCCGGCCAGCAATCGACCGAGCCCGACCAGCAAGCCATGACGCTTGTGGTAGACCTGCATCAGGCTGTAGATCGGCACCGAGCCGAGCACGGTCAGAATGATCAGGATCCGGTAATCGCTGGTCAGGTAGCCGACGCGCCACAGTACGAGCAGCATCAGCAGCCCGATGGTCAGCGTCATTGCGCAGACCCACTGACCCCAGAACGTCAGGCCTCGGCGGTGGGTCAGGTGAGCGGTATAGAGCGGTGTCATGAGCTTGACCTCAAGGCAGAAGTAATGCTCCAGCATTAAACGGGCGGACACGGCGTGGCTCCCGCAGGCTTTTCCGTAGCTCGGCAGAGGTGAAGCAGTTGTTTTTGTTTTGGCAGAGGTGAAGCAGCTTTTTGTTATGGCGGATAACTGCGGTGTGGCACGTACCTGTGGCGAGGGGGCTTCCGTGGCTGGGGGGCTCCGGTGGCGAGGGGGCTTGCCCCCGTTGGGCGGCGCAGCGGCGCTGAAAGACCAGTCACCGCTGCCGTTCAGATAAAACTGCGCTGAATGGTTTTACGACGGCTTCGCCGCCGAACGGGGGCAAGCCCCCTCGCCACAGAAGCCTCCTGTTCACAGAAGCCTCCTGGCTACAGACCCCATCACCACACATTACCGGGGCGCGAAGTCGTAGTTATAGAAGGTGCGGGAGTGGTTGTAGCCGTACTTGCGCGCCTTGCGCAGGTCGACCTGGTTGAGCACGGTGCCGAACACCGGCACGTGGCTTTGTTGCAGCATCGCGATGCCCCTTTGCACCTGGCTGATCGGCGTGCTGTCGGCCTTGACCACGTAGATCACGGCGTCCGAATGCTGGGCCAGCAGCAACGCATCGCTGATCATCTCCGCCGGCGGCGAGTCGATGATGATGTGGCGGTAACGCGATTTCAGTGCTTCGAGCATCCGCGCCATACGCGGCGAGCTGAGCAAGTCCTGAGGCGGAGGCTGGCGTGCCGGATTGAGCGCGTCGGCGGGGGACGGCAGGCGCGGCGCGGTGAACAAGTCCACCGAGGGTTGCAGCATTCTCCCGGCCGGCAGCAAGTCCAGGTTGCCCACCGACACGATGCAGTCTTCGAGCCGTGCCGTGCCCGCAATCACATTCGCCAGTCCCGGACTGTCCGGCGGGAAGTCGAAGTTCAGCGAAAGGGTCGGCTGACGCATGTCGGCATCGATCAGCAGCACCCGCTCAAGGGAGGTGAGCGAGCTGGCGAGGTTGTTGGCGATGGTGCTTTTGCCCTCGCCGGCCACGGTCGAGGTCACCAGCACCACCTGCGACGGCATCTCGCTGCTTTGCAACATCAACCAGGTGCGCAGGTTGCGAATGGTCTCGGAAAAACGCGGGTTGTCGTTGTCCTCGAACAACCGCGCCAGTTGCCGGCGGCTTTTCTTCATCACCAACGGTACGACGCTGAGCAGTGGAATATTGAGCGTGCTCTCGATGGTCTCGTCGGTCTTGAAGGTGTTGCTCAGGCTGTCGAACAGCAGGGCCAGCGCAACGCCAATCAGCGCGGCCAGCAACCCGACAATGCCCACGATCAACGTTTTGCGTGGCTTGCTGGCTTCCATCGGCACAATCGCCGGGTCGACGATGCGCACTTTGGTCGAGTCCATGTCGGCGGTGGCGGCGGTTTCCTTCAAGCGAGTGACGAAGGTTTCGTACAGCGCACGGGTGCTGTCGACCTCACGCTGGAACTCGCGCAATTGAAACTCTTTGCGCGCGATGTCCTGGATCTGCGCTTTGTTGCTGTTGAACGATTGGCGGATCGAGGCTTCGCTGGCCGAGGCGAGTTGGTATTGCCGCTCGATCCCGGCGACCACTTGCTGCACCTGCAATTGCAGGGCGGTGGTGGCGGCGCGCAATTCGGACTGCGCGGAAATCAGGCTCGGATGTTTCGGCCCATAGCGCCCCGACAACTCATCGACCTTGGCTTGCGCTTTGGCCCGGTCCGCCTGGAATTGCTGGACCAGCGGGTTGGACAACACGGCGGGTACGCTGGAAAGCCGACTCAGGTCGCCAGTGCTCAAGGCCTTGGCCTGACGGTATTCACTCTCGGCTTCAGCGCGGGTGCGGCGGGCGTCGACCATGCGGCTGCCGGTAGCCTCCAGTTCGTTGGCGCTGATGGTGGAGACCCCACCGACATCGACCAGCCCTTGCTCTTCGCGGTAGCCCTGAAGTTTTTTCTCGGCCACGCGCAGGTTGTTGCGCAAGTCGACCAGTCGGGTGTTCATCCACGCGGTGGTGGTCTGCGAAGATTTTTCGCTGGTGTCGATCTGGCTGTCGGTAAAGCCCTGGGCCAGTGCGTTGGCCACCGCGGCGGCGAGATCAGGGTCCGGCAGCTCGACCTCGATGTTCAGCAGTTGGCTTTTGCCGACAAACTTGACGGTGGTGTGCAGCATCAGGTTTTGCGTGACCTGATTGAACACGTCTTCCTCGGTGGGCGCGTCCTTCACCGGCAACAGCATGCCCAGTCCGGGTATCCACTGATCAAGGTTGAGGTCCGCCAGCCATTTGCGCGGCGTGAACCACGGCGCCGGCTGCTGGCGCGGGTCGGTGATCGGGTTAGTGGTGAGGGCGAGTTTTTTCACTGCTCGCTCGGCCAGGTCCCGTGATTCGAGGAGGGCCTGTTGGGTCTGCAAGTAGTCGGTGGCGTTGGTGCCTGAATCCTTCACTTGCTGGAAGGACATCAGCGGCGGCGTCTTGTCGTTGAACAGCAACGTGGTGCTGCCGATGTATTGCGGGGTGATCAGCGAGACGGCCACCACCGCCAGGGCAACGCTGAGCACGACCAGCCAGCCGATTTTCCATTTCGCGCGCCAGATCACTCTCCACAGTTTGAGCAGATCAATGGTGTCCCTGTCTTCGCTGTGCTGTTGATACACGTGCGTTTGCAGAGGACGTTCGACGTAGTTGCTAGGGCTGTTGTCCATGATTAGAAAAAGCCTTGTGCAATGGAAATGGTGTCGCCGGGGGCAATCGTGGTGCTGCGCGTCACTTCATCGGTGAGGGTCTGGCCGCTGTCACCGCGCACGATCGTCACGCGTTTGATCGAGGCGCGCTCGGTGAGGCCACCGCCCAAGGCAATGGCTTTCTCAAGCGTCAGGCCGGGCACGAACGGGTAACTGCCGGGCTTGGTGACCTCGCCGTTGATGTAGAACGCGCGGTATTCGATCTGGCTCAGGCTGACTTTCGGATCGGTCAGGTAGCCCTGTTTGAGGCCATCGACGATGATCTTTTCGACCTGGTTGGGGGTGAGGCCCCTGGCGGAAATTTCACCCAGGAACGGGTAGGAAAACGTTCCGGCGTCGTTGAGGCGGACCCTTTTTATGCTCAGTTCCGGCTCGCCGAACACGGTGATGCGCAACACATCGCCCGCCGCCAGTTTGTACTGGGTGCCGGGGTCTGCAGCGTACGTGTTGGGGACAAATGCCAATGCGAACAACAAGCCAAGAGTGTGTGAGTTCATGGCCAACCCTCCTAAAGGCTTACGTTGAAGCTGATCGAAACAATGTTGCGGGTGTAGCTTTCGTTGTCGGCATCCGAGTTGTCATCCCGGTAGCGATAGCCGAGTTCTATATCCAGCCAGCGACGCATGGCGTACACCATGGCCAGGTTGTAGTCCTGCACCTTGTCCGTGCGGCTTTCGCCTTCGTAGACATAAGTACCGTAACCGGCCTGGGCGATGGAGGTGATGCGTTCGGTCCAGCCATGGCGCCAACCGACCTGGGTGAAGGTCGACTTCACCGCGTCGGCGCCATCGTCACCTTCGGCGAGCGCCTGGCGGGCGACGAAGGTAAACGTCGAGTAAGTGCGCGGCTTGTATTGCAGATCCACTTGCCAGGTGGGGTTGTCGAGGTCTTTGGATTCGCTACTGTCGAAGTTCTTTTTCTCGTAACCAATGCGCACTTTGCCCGAGGTGCGGGCGGTGAAGTCCCATGTGGCGCCGCCCAGAATTGCATCGGATTTACTGCTGCGCGGGCTGTTTGATTCCAGGTAATCGAAGTTGGTGTGGTCGTATTCCAGCAAACCACGGGTATTGCTGCCGATGCGGTGATACCAGGTGGTGGTCACGCCGGTGGTATTACGTTCTTTGTCCTCGTTGACACCGTCGGCATTGGTGTAGCGAAGTTCTGCGTAGTTGGCGCCGACATCGATCTGGTTATCAGCACTCTTGGCGCCGTAGGTGTACAGGCCGCCCACGCGTTTATTGTTGAGTTTGTCATTCTCGTCTGGGACTGCCGTCGATTCCGTGCGCTCCCATTTGCGGTATTCGGCTTCAAGCTTCAGACGGTGCCGGTCAGTGAACTCCATGATGCTGTCAGCTCGCACCCGTTGTGCCGTATACGAGGCATCCGACTCATCATGGTAAATGTTCTGAGAAGGCTGCCAGATCAAGCGGGTGGCGCTATTGCGGTCTTCAGCCTTGAGCTCGAAGGAGGGCGCCAACCGGGTGATCATGGAAGACTGCGTATTTTTTTCCAGTTCGCGAAAGTTGTCGTCGTAACTTTCTGACATCAAGAAAGTGGGTGTGAAGTTAAAACCGTAAACATCAATGTTTTGTGGATTGATACTCCATGCCATCCCTGGGTAAAGAGAGGCCATAAGCAGTGCAACAGGGCAGCGTGACTTCAAGGCCATATCCTAGCTCCTGAGGAAAGCATATAAGGAAAACAATTAGTTATTGATTAGTATGGGCATGCTCTGGCGTCCGAGATCACTTAACGGAACGCAAATAGTTTGATCGCGGTTAAGGAACTGTAGCAGGATCATCACGCGTTCATCGCCCAGCGAGGACACGAAGATACCTTCCAGTGTCGACAGTGGCCCTCGAAGGATTTGCAAGTGTTCGCCGGGTTTCAGATCGTGGTCGACGTGCGCATCCGCCGATTCAAAACAGCGTGCGCGCAGATGCTCGATGACGTGCTCTGCCACCGTCGCAGGACCATGATTGAATTCGACAATACGACTGACGCCGCGGGTGGAACGTAGGGGCGCCCAATTGTCGTTACGGCTGAGGTGGATAAACAGATACCCGGGGAACAGCGATTCCAGCACCCTGTGGCGTTTGCCGCGTATCACGCGTTCAGTCACCAGCTGGGGGTGGAAAATCACATAGTTCTGCTGAAGCAGGTTGAGGTGGGCACGTTCATCCTGACGTGGTTTGCATTGCAGAAGGTACCAATTAGACCGCTCGGAGCTTAATGCTGGCATGCTGGTAAACTCTGTGAATTGAGAAGTTTAGGCAGGCAGTGGCTCTATTGAGGCCTATGAAATGTTATTCGAGCAGATATGTTTTTTTTATAGAGTTACGCAGTTGTGTATCAATAATGAATCACAAAACGCCTCACGAAAGGGCACAAGACAATGACGTGACGCTATACCGTGCAGTGCAATCGGCATAAGCCGAAGTGATCGTTGCTTTGGGCAAAGCTACCGCACGGTCTGCACAAGGGACCCACATAAAAAACAATTCGGTAGGAGACTAAGGAACAGTCGCTAAACAGGGAGTCTGCGATCGCATAACTGTTTCAATAGGCCGGTGTAGTTATCGACCACTCTAAGCGAGCTGTCAAACGTTCCTCGTCAAAAAGCACGCCTTTTATCCATTAGTGATTTTGCTACTGCTCAAGTTATTGTTTTCAGGGGGTATTTTTCTTTCGTCGGGAAAATTAAACTTTTGCTGGTACTGATAGTCACGCCATTTGAATATAAAACCCCAACTGTGGGGAGTATTAGTAGTTAGCGCCAGATCTAGACCCAATGCAATTGCAAAGCTATAACTATCACTTTCTTGTGCAGACAGCGGAGCAAGGCACTATGACTGTTCTTGTGACTGGCGCCGCAGGGTTCATCGGGTATCACACGGTTAAACGGTTGTGCCTGCAAGGCCTTGAAGTGATAGGTGTCGACAATCTCAATGACTATTACAGCGTTGAACTCAAACAGGCCCGACTCAAGCAATTGAGTATGTTGCAGGGCTTCCGTTTTCAGAAGATGGACATTGTCGACAAACCTGCGTTGATGGCGTTGTTCAACGAGCAGCACTTCACCGAAGTGGTGCATCTGGCGGCGCAAGCGGGCGTTCGTTATTCGCTGGACAATCCGGACGCCTATGCGCAATCCAACCTGGTGGGTTTCCTGAATGTGCTGGAAGCCTGTCGACACCATCCGCCGGCGCACCTGATCTACGCGTCGAGCAGCTCGGTGTACGGTGCCAACAACAAGCTACCGTTCAGCGTCGATGATCCAGTGGACCATCCGGTCTCGCTATACGCCGCAAGCAAGCGCGCCAACGAATTGCTCGCCGACAGCTACTGCCATCTGTACGGCCTGAAGGCTAGCGGCCTGCGCTTTTTCACCGTCTACGGGCCCTGGGGGCGTCCCGACATGGCGCTGTTCAAGTTCACCGAAGCGATCCTCAAGGGCCAGCCGATCGAGGTGTTCAACCATGGTCAGATGGCGCGCGACTTCACCTACATCGACGACATCGTCGAAGGCATCGCCCGCTTACGAACAAAGCCGCCACTGGCGACCCACGAGAGCGGGGGCGTCAACCGCCTCTTCAACATCGGCCGAGGCCAGCCGGTCGCGTTGCTGGATTTTATCGAGTGCCTGGAGTCGGCATTGGGGATCAAAGCCCAGCGCAACAACCTGCCGATGCAAGCGGGTGATGTGATCAAGACCTGGGCCGATGTGTCGGCGTTGGCGGACTGGGTCGACTTCCGCCCGCAAGTCACCGTTGAAACCGGCGTGGCGCACTTTGTGGCGTGGTATCGAGGCTTTTATCAGGTGTGAAATCATTTCAGCACAAAGTCCACCGGTTCCAGCGCCGGTGGAAGTTGTGTTTCGCCCATCGCGGTGAGGATTTCCCGCTCGATGGTGCGCACTATCGCATCGAGGGGCAGGTCGTTTTCGTCGCGGCCAAACGGGTCCTCCAGTTCATCGCCAATCGCGTCCAGGCCAAAAAAGGTGTAGCTGACAATCGCCGTGAAAATCGGGGTTAGCCAACCCAAAGGTTCGGCCATGGCGAAGGGCAGCAGGAAGCAGAACAGGTAGCTGGTGCGGTGCAATAGCAAGGTGTAGGCAAATGGCAGCGGCGTGTGTTTGATCCGTTCGCAGGCGGCCTGCGCCTGGGTCAGGTGCGCCAGATGATTGGCCATGATCGTGTAGCGCCATTCGTTGATCACCCCCGACTCGCTGAGCGCCGAGCACTGCTGGCCGGCCTGCAGCAAAATGCGTCCGCTGAAGTCCGGCACGTTGTCCTTGGGGATCGGGTCGAGCCAGCGGCCACTCGCCGCCAGTTCGTTTTCCTGGCGCAGTTTGGCGTTGAGCGCATGGGCGAACCCGCACAAATGGCTCAGCAGAATGTTGCGCGTGTCGGCGTCCTTGATGATCACGGTTTCGCGAATCATCGAACGAATCGCCACGATCACGTCGCCCCAGGCTTTGCGGCCTTCATACCAGCGGTCATAACAGGCGTTGTTGCGAAAACTCATGAAGATCGAGAGCGACAAACCGAGCAGCGTGAACGGCGTCGCGCTGACTTTGGAAAAGTAGCTCGGGTGCAAGGTCTCGACCAGCACGATGACCGCCGCCAGCAGGGTCACCATCAGGCTGCGCAAGGCAATCCGTTTGGCGATGGAGCCCTTGATGGCGCTGAGGATGTTGATGAAATTCGGTTTGGGTCTGACGATCATGGAGTTGTGCCTTCAGCTGTTTCGCGTCGCGGGCAGGCTAAGAGCTTGCGGGCAGCGAGTCCAATCACTCTCGATGACCGCGTGATCGATGCTGTCTATGAATACGCGCGCGCTCATAATCCATCACGTATCAATTTGAGGTATTCCGGGCTGTCGGAAATGGAGTTATGGCCGGTGCCCGGGATCGCCTTCAACGTCGCCACACCGGGGGCGAAATGGGTGTAGAGCTGCTGCGTGCTGGAACGCGGGATGACCTCGTCGTGGCTCGCGACGATCAGCAACGTCGGCACCGTGATGTGCGCGGCGTACCGCCAGGATTCGAAGCGGTCCTGTAACAGCCACTTCACCGGAAACCAGCGGAACTGCTGCCGGGCGAGGCTTTCCAGGCTGTTGTAGGGCGTGATCAGGATCAGCCGCGCGGCCGGGCGTTGGCTGGCCAGGCGCACGGCGACGCCCGAGCCGAGGCTGCGTCCGACCACGGCAACGTTCGGATGGATGCTGTAGACCTTGTCGAACAAGGTCAGCGCATCACGGGCAATCGCCTCTTCCGACGGCGAGCCGCTACTGCCGCCGAACCCGCGATAGTGCATCAAGTACAGCGCATACTCGGGGAACGCCTGCGAAAACCCGGACAGGCTGCGAGACACATCCTCGGCATTGCCACCGAAATAGATCAAGGCGTTCGGGCCGTCATGAGGCCTGACCGACACCTGTACTTGCGCATCTTCGACGTTCAGCGTCAGCAGCGACGCGGGTGTGGCGAGGGCGCTGGGTTGCGGGTAATAGATCAACGCGCGCTGAAACACGAACAATGCCGCACACAGCGCCAGGTACAACGCAGCAAGGATGACAACGATAAGCGCCAGGGTTCTGAACATTCGACTAACTTTAGGGGGCGACATTGACGGCTCTGGGATCGAGGTCCGCTAACACAGGATCGGTGCCAGAGTTTAGTTCAACGGTAGCGGGGCACGCCGGGTTGGGCCACACGGGCAATACGATGAGCCACACTGACGAATACACGCGTCGACGATTTCTCACGCTGGCTGCCGGTGTTTCGGCGGTATTCACCTTCGATCGGGCTTTTGCAACCTCGGCGCCGTCGACGGAAACAGGAGGCAAGACCATGCTGACCCGCGCCATTCCCTCCAGCAACGAGCCATTGCCCATCGTCGGGTTGGGCACGTATCGCGGTTTTGATGTCGAGCCCTCCAGCCCCGCCTACAAACAACTGCCGGAGGTGCTTAGCGCCTTGTTCAAGAAGGGCGGCACCGTCATCGACAGCTCGCCGATGTATGGTCGCGCCGAACAGACCACCGGTGAATTGCTGTCGATCCATGAGCCGCGCTCGCCGGCCTTTCTCGCCACCAAGGTGTGGACCCGTGGCCGCGATGAAGGGATTGCGCAGATGGAACAGTCCTTCAGCCTGCTGCAAACCGACCGCATCGACCTCATGCAGATCCACAACCTGCTGGACTGGCAAACCCATTTGCCGACGTTGCGCGAATGGAAGGAGCAAGGGCGGATTCGCTACATCGGCATCACCCATTACACGCCGACGGCCTACGAGGAAGTGGAAGCGGTGCTCAAGGCCGAAGCCCTGGATTTTTTGCAGATCAACTATGCGCTGGATGATAGAGGTGTCGAGAAACGCATCCTGCCGCTGTGTCGCGAACGCGGGGTGGCGGTGATCTGCAACCGGCCCTTCGGTGGCGGCGGTTTGCTCGAACGCTTGAAGGGCAAGCCACTGCCCGGGTGGGCCGCGCAAGTGGGGGTTACCAGTTGGGCGCAACTGGCGTTGAAGTTCTTGCTGTCCCATTCGGCGGTGACCTGCGTGATCCCCGGCACCGGCAATCCGCGCTACATGGCAGACAACGCCGGCGCCGGTTTCGGACCGATGCTCACGGGGGCGCAGCGCGAGCAATTGATCGACATCGTGCGTTAGGGCCGCGGGTAAAACCGTTGCGGGATGTCTTGCTCAAACGGGTAGAGCGAGAAGTAAGGCCTGGCCTCGTCGATCACCCGCTGAACGGACGGCCGGTTCATCAGCCGCTCGAAATAGGCGTTCAAGTGAACGTGTTCATCAGGCATCCGCTCAAGCGTACTGGCATAGAAAAGCGCCGGGGCCGCTGAACAATCGGCCAGGCTGAACTCCGCGCTGGCCAGCCAGGAATTGTTCGCCAACTGGCGGTCAAGCATGCCGTACACGGTCTGTAGCGTGGAGCGCTGTTGGGTCAGATTGCCGTTCGCGCCGAGGATGCGATCCAGGACAATCTGTTGCAACGGCGTCTGAAGGTAGTTGTCGCAGACCCGGTCCCACAGGCGGACCTCCAACGCTGTGTCCCAATTGCCCGGAATCAGCCGGTTTTGCCCGGCAAAATAGTGATCCAGGTATTCAATGATGATCGTCGACTCCGCCACGTCGCACTGGCCGGTGTGATCATGAATGACCGGGAATTTGCCGATCGGCCAGAGTGCCTGCAACTCGGCCTTCTCAGCCGCGTTGCCCAGATCAATGATCCTTTTGTCGAAGTCGACCGCGTGCTCATAGAGCGCGATCAGTACTTTGTGGCAGTACGACGACAACGGATGGTAATAAAGCGTCAGGGACATCTCCAGCGCCTCCCGGGAAGTGACCAACAACAGCATAGTCGCCGCCCGCGAGTAAAACCGCAGCCTGGGTGCCATCGACGCCCAGGCTGCGTTTTTCGCTTAGCGGCGGTCCAGCCACACGGTCTGGGCATTGCAGAACTCGCGCACGCCGAAGTGCGACAACTCGCGGCCAAACCCGCTTTTCTTCACGCCGCCGAAGGTTACGCGGGGGTCGGAAGCGCTGTAGCCATTGATGAACACGCCACCGGTTTGCAGTTCGCCGGCCATCTGCTGGGCGAGCGCGACATTGGCCGTGAAGACGGTCGCAGCCAGGCCGAACTCGCTGTCATTCGCCAGTTCCAGCGCATGGGCGGCGTCGCGTGCAGTGATGATCGACGCCACCGGACCAAACAGTTCCTGTTTGAACGAGGTCATCTGGTCGGTGACATTGGCGAACACGGTCGGCTCGTAGAAGTTGCCCGGGCCTTGCGCCTTCTTGCCGCCCATCAACAAGGTTGCGCCTTCTTCCAGGGTGTCGCGCACTTGTTGATCCAGTTCATCTCGCAGATCAAACCGCGCCATCGGGCCGAGGTAAGTGTCGGCGGCCAGTGGGTCACCGACCACCAGTTTGCCCGTGGCTTCGACGAATTTGCGTGTAAATTCCTCGACGATGCCTTGTTCGACGATCAAGCGCTTGGCCGCCGCGCAGACTTGCCCGGTGTTCTGATAGCGGCCGATGACGGCGGCTTTGACCGCTTCATCGAGGTCGGCATCGTTGAGCACGATAAACGGATCGGAACCGCCGAGTTCCAGCACGCATTTCTTCAATGCCGCACCGGCCTGAGCGCCGATGGCCATGCCGGCGCGCACGCTGCCGGTGAGGGTCACTGCGGCGATGCGCGGGTCGGCAATCGCCTTGGATACGCCGTCCGGCGTGACGTTCAGCACTTCGAAAACACCTTCAGGGAAATCGGCGTTCTTGAAAGCTTCCAGCAGCAGGTAAGCGCTGCCCATGACGTTGGGAGCGTGTTTGAGCACGTAGGTGTTGCCGGCGATCAGCGCTGGAACGGCGCCGCGCAGCACTTGCCAGATCGGGAAGTTCCACGGCATCACCGCAAGAATCGGCCCGAGCGGGCGGTATTCGATGCGCGCCTTGCCACCTTCAACCAGCGTTGATTCGGCGTTGAGCATGGCCGGGCCGTGTTCGGCGTACCACTCGCAGAGTTGCGCGCACTTTTCGATTTCGCCAAGGGCCTGGGAGATCGGCTTGCCCATTTCCAGGGTGATCATGGTGGCCATTTTGTCGGTGCTGTTGCGCAGGGCCTGGGCGAGGGCGATCAACAACTGCGAGCGTTGCTCGACAGCGGTTTTGCGCCAGACACGAAAGCCGCCTGCGGCCCGCGACAGGGCGGCTTGCAGTGCCGACTCGGACTCAAATGGGTAGTGGCCGATCTGCTCGCCGGTGGTCGGGTTGATCGAAAGGGCGTGGGTAAGGCTGGAAACGCTGGTCATGGCACCGTCCTGCTAGGTGGGAATGCGCTCAGGTTACGGTGGCGTTTGTTTTCTGGAAACTGAATAATGCTGAGCATATCGTTCACGTTTGGAGAATGACTTGGATCTGGTTCAGCTGGAAATCTTCAAGGCCGTTGCCGAGCACGGCAGCATCAGCGTCGCCGCGCAGCACATCCATCGCGTGCCTTCCAACTTGACCACGCGGATCAAGCAGCTGGAACTGGACCTGGGCGTGGACCTGTTTATCCGCGAGAAAAGCCGCCTGCGCCTGTCGCCGGCCGGATGGAGTTTTCTCGACTATGCCCGGCGTATCCTCGACCTCGTGCAGGAAGCCCGCGCCACCGTGGCAGGAGAAGAACCGCAAGGCTCGTTTCCCTTGGGTTCACTGGAAAGTACGGCGGCGGTGCGGATTCCCGAGTTGTTGGCGGCCTACAACCAGAAACACGCCAAGGTTGAACTGGATCTGACGACCGGCCCTTCGGGGACGATGATTGATGGGGTGTTGTCGGGGCGGTTGGCTGCTGCGTTTGTCGACGGGCCGGTGCTGCACCCAGCGCTGGAAGGCGTGCCGGCGTTTGAGGAAGAGATGGTGCTGATCGCGCCGCTCAACCATTCGCCGATTCACCGCGCGCAGGATGTGAACGGCGAAAATATCTATGCCTTCCGCTCCAATTGCTCGTACCGGCACCACTTCGAGAGCTGGTTCAGCAAGGACGCGGCGGTGCCGGGCAAGATTTTCGAAATGGAGTCCTATCACGGCATGCTGGCCTGCGTCAGCGCCGGTGCCGGCCTGGCGCTGATGCCGCGCAGCATGCTGGCAAGCATGCCGGGGTGCACGACGGTGAGTATCTGGCCGCTGTCGGAATCGTTCCGCTATTTGCGCACGTGGCTGGTGTGGCGGCGGGGGACGGTGTCGCAGAGCCTGACCATGTTTGTGCGGTTGCTGGAAGAGCGTGGGGTGGTGCAGCAATCAGCCTAAGGCGAACTCAGAGCCCCTATCTGACACAACTCACTTCTGAAACTGCAAATATCTAATGTGGGAGCGGGCTTGCTCGCGAATGCGGACTGTCATTCAACAGTAATGTCGACTGAACCACCGCCTTCGCGAGCAAGCCCGCTCCCACATTGGATCCATATCTGTCAGGTGGTCTCGCTGAGACTGGCAATTCCCTCAGCCTGCCCGGCAAACCATTGCATGATCAGCGCGCACGCCGGGTGCGACGCGGCCGAAGGTTGCAGGCACAGCGAATAACATCCCCGGGTCTTCAATGGATGGCCGAACGGGACAACGAGCACCCCGCGCTCGATCGATTCCTCGGCGAGGGTCAGGTCCGTCATCGCCACCCCAAGTCCGCGTGCGGCGGCGTCCAGCGCCAACTCGTCGAGGTTGAAGGGGATGTGCCGGTAGTGTTCCAGCGACTGGCCGCCATTGGCCGCCAGCCAGTCGATCCACGCTTGCTTGTCCGCCGAACGATGCAGCAACGCAAACCCGCTCAGATCCTCCACCGAGTTCAGTGGCCGGCTCGGACTGCCAAGACCGGGAGCGCACACCGGAATCAGCGATTCCTCGAACAGGGTCAGGCACGTCGGATCGCTGGACGGTTCGGGTAGATAGAGAATGTACGCGTCACTGTCGCTGGCCGGCTCGACAATCTCGGTGGCCACCGTCTCGATCGACAGGGAAACATCCGGGTGATGGCGATAAAAATCGCTCAGTTTCGGCAGCAACCAACGAACCGCCAGCGACACATGCATGCGAATGCGGAAGGTGCGTTTTTGTGGGGACAGCCGATCTTCAAGGGTTTTCAGTTGCTCGAGAATAGTGCGCGCGCTGGCCAGCACCAGCTCACCCTCCGGCGTCATTTGCAGGCGGCGACTGCTGCGCACAAACAGCGCCACACCAAAGTGACTTTCCAATTGCTGGATCTGCCGGCTGACGGCGCTTTGGGTCAGGCACAGTGTGTGCGCCGCTTGCGTAAAGCTGCCGGCCTCGGCGACTTCAACCAGCGCCTGCATGGCCTGGAGATTGGGGACGTGGCGGATTTTATCCATGCGTTTTCAGAATGGCTCAATGATTTTATAACGTTGGTTGTATCACCGAAGACCGAATAGATTCTAGCCCTGACGGCTGCCATCAATCATCGCCTATGCGATTACTGCATGCGCAGGCCGGGAACGACACTCCAGGCAGGTGATGCATGAAAAATGAATGTGGCTGGATCGCGCAGGTTCAAAACGCGCCGGTGCGTGATCGTCTGAGCGGTGCGCAAAAAGCTGACTGGCTGATAATCGGCGCTGGCATTACCGGCCTGAGCGCCGCCCATGCCCTCGCACACTTGCACCCGCAGGCGCGCATCGTGGTGGTCGACCGCCAGCGCGCCGCGCAAGGCGCTTCGGCACGCAATTCCGGATTTGTAGTGGCTCACGAACATCCGGGCAACGAAGAGTTGCTCGGCAGCGCCGGGTTCACCGAATTTGAAGTGGACACGACGATTTCACGCGCTGCCAGCGCTGAAGTGCGCGAGATGATTGCCCGTCACGGCATTGAGTGCGACTTCAAGGATTCCGGCTATTTCTTCGCTGTCAGTGATCCGCGTAAATTGACCCATGTCGAGGAAAAGCTCACAACGCTGCGGGTACTGGGTGCTTCTGCGCAGTTTCTGGAAGGTGAGCAGCTGGTGCAAAAACTCGGCACCGGGCATTACCGCGCGGCGATCTGGTGTGGCAAAGGCAACGCGCTGCTGCAACCGGCGAAGTACGTGAAGGGCTTGCTCGATGCGCTGCCCCAGTCGGTCACTGTTTACGAAAATACCGACATCACCCGCCTTGAACGCCTGGGCAAAGGCCGCCTGCGCGCCAACGGAATCGAGGGCAGCATCGAAGCGAAACAGGTGCTGGTGTGCCTCAACGCCTTCGTGCCCCGCGCGGGCATTCAGGACAGCGGCACCTTTGCCATGGAGCTCAGCGCCAGCCTCACACGGCCGCTGACCGACGCCGAGTTTCGCGACATGGGCAGCGTCGAACCGTGGGGCGTTTTGTCCACCCGACCGCTGGGCGCCACGGTGCGGCTGACCCCGGATCGGCGCGTGATGATCCGCAACACCGCGGAATACCGCTCGCGGGATTTATCCGCCAGCGAGCTGTCGATCCGCCGCCAACACCATGTGCTCGGCCTGCAACGGCGTTTCCCCTGGCTGGGCGAGCAAGACATCCACTACACCTGGACCGGTCACCTGAGCGCCTCGCGCTCCGGACAGCCGTTTTTTTCGCAGGTGGAAGAGGGCGTATTTGCCGTGGCCGGTTGCAACGGTTCCGGCGTGGCGCGCGGCACGTTGTGGGGGCGGTTGCTCGCCGAACTGGCGTCGGGCGTTGACTCGCCAATGCTCGATTCAGTGATGCGAAGGGCACAGCCCGGCTGGCTGCCGCCCAAACCCTTGCTCGACATCGGTGCCATGCTGCGGATGCGCGTAGAGGCCATCCGGGCAAAGACAGAAATCTAGACCTCCGCTTATCACAAAAGAACAAAAAGGTGATTGAACATGCGCGTTAAAACGCTTTCCCTGATGGCCTTGCTCACGACGTTTTCGGTGGCCACGTTTGCCGACGACCAGGTCAATATTTCCAACTGGAACGGCTACATCGCCGACGACACCCTGGTCAACTTCACCAAGGCCACCGGGATCAAGGCCACTTACGACATTCACGACAGTAACGAAGTGCTGGAATCCAAGTTGATGACCGGCAACACCGGTTATGACGTGGTCAGCCCGTCGAACCATTTCCTGTCTCGACTGATCAAGGCCGGGGCAATCCAGAAACTGGACAAGAGCCAGTTGCCGAACTGGAAAAACCTTGACCCTGCGTTAATGAAGAAGCTTGAGGTCAACGACCCCGGCAACCAGTATGGCTATCCGTATATGTGGGGCACGGCGGGCATTGGCTACAACGTCGAGAAGATCAAAGCGATCTTCGGCAACACCGACATCACCCATTCCTGGAAAATGTTTTTTGATGAAGACAACATCAAAAAGTTGAGTACGTGCGGGGTGGCGATTATCGATAACCCGACGCAAGTTCTGCCAATCACCCTTAATTACCTGGGCCTGCCACCGCACAGTCACGAACCGGCGGACTACAAAAAAGCCGAACAGGCATTATTCAAAATCAGGCCCTACGTGCAGTACTTCCATGCCTCCAAGTACATCAGCGACCTGGCTAACGGCAATGTCTGCGCGGTGATCGGGTTCAACGGCGACATTGTGCAAGCCGCCGCCAGTGCCAAGGAAGCCAACAATGGCATCGACATCGCGTATTCGATTCCGGACGAAGGTTCGACGCTGTGGTTCGACATGGTGGTCATGCCCAAGAGCGCGCCCCACGAGAAGAACGGCTACGCCTACATGAACTACCTGCTGACGCCGCAAGTCATTGCCAACATCAGCAACAGCATCCATTACGCCAACCCTAACAGTGCTGCCGATGCCTACGTCGTACCGGCGGTGAAAGAGGACGCAGCGATTTACCCGCCGAAAAGTGTGCTGGATAAACTGTTCACCGTAGAGGAACTGCCGGCGGCCATCGCACGGCTGAGTACCCGGTTGTGGACCAAGTTGAAGACCAATACCTGATGAACGTTGGGTCCCGTTATCGGGACCCAAGTCACTGCTTCAGAGTGCGCGTTTCGGCAGTCTCCAGTTCGGCCGAATGAAATGGCAGGTGTAGCCATTGGGCACTTTTTCGAGGTAATCCTGATGCTCCGGCTCGGCCTGCCAGAACGGGCCGGCGGGGGCGATTTCGGTCACGGCCTTGCCAGGCCACAGGCCAGAGGCATCGACATCGGCCACGGTGTCCTCGGCGATATCGCGTTGATCTTCGTTGCGATAGAAGATCGCCGAACGGTAGCTGAGGCCGATGTCGTTACCCTGACGATTGGCCGTGGAAGGGTCATGAATCTGGAAGAAAAACTCGAGGATCTGGCGATAGCTGATCACCGCCGGATTGAACTCGATCTCGATGGCTTCCGCATGGGTGCCATGATTGCGGTAAGTGGCGTTGGGCACATCGCCGCCCGAGTAACCGACCCGGGTAGACAGCACGCCGGGCATTCGCCTGATCAAATCCTGCATGCCCCAGAAGCAGCCGCCGGCCAGAATTGCGGTTTCGGATTGCGTGGTCATAAAACTCACTCCTCAGTGTTCATCGATTTGACCCGATTATTGCGCAGCCTCGCGACTACTTTCTGCTTCTTTGTGAATTCATCCGGGAGGCACGTGGAGGAGGGCAATGAACGAACAACGAAAAAGCCCGCACAAGGCGGGCTTCGGATTTCGAGTAGGTGGCCAGTGCTGGTTTCTGGCTTACAAGGTTTATCAGGACTCTGACAGAAAAGTGTAATGTGCTTCTGCTTCACACGGCGTAAGGGCTGGGTCTCAGCGCGGAGACCTTTCTAACCGTGTACCCTTCGGGACGTGCCCCACGTCTCCTTGCTATCCGCTTGCGCATCAGTCTGCGTCTTCACCTACACCTTGAGAATAGCAAAGCATGCGCTGTGTACAGCGCCGTTTTTAGACCGATTTCGTCCTGTGAAAAACACCGCAGGACGGAAAACTGCTATCGGCACAGCCCACCCCGCAAGGCAGGCTGTTCCAGCGGGCCGGATCAAGCCAGATTGATCTCGACATCGATGTTGCCACGGGTCGCTTTGGAGTACGGGCAGGTTTGATGAGCGGCATCCACGACGGCCCGAGCAACGGCTGGATCCAGGCCCGGCAGGCTGACATTGAGGCGTGCCTGGAGGAAAAACGCATTCTCGGTTTTGCCCAAGTCGATTTCGGTATCCACCGCGACATCGCTCGGCAGGGTCACTTTCAACGCCACCGCCGCCTTACCCATGGCACCGATGAAACACGCCGACCAACCGGCCGCCAGCAACTGTTCCGGATTGGTGCCGCTGCCCGAAGAACCGGGCGGGGACAGCTTGATGGCCAGGCGTGCATCCGAACTTTTGGACTGACCATCACGGCCGCCGGTGGTGTGGGTTTTGCCGGTGTACAGCACGGTGTCGATTTGATTGATCATGGCAAGTTCCTGCTGAGGGTTGAGGGCTTGTGAGTTCAGGTCGCGGGTTCAGGGAAGTCCTTGCGACGTGGCGCACTTTTGCACCCTCATGTCGTGCGTATGTGTCTGGAACCGGTCGTTGTGTATCGCTGTGTAAGATCACCGGCGAACATACAGATCGATACAATTCTGCCCGCCGGAATCGCATCTGGTAGGCTTCTGCGCCAGATAACTCCCACCTTCAGGCGCCCTCAATGTTCAACATTCGTGTCATGACCCTGGGCGATTACGAGACGGTTATCGAACTGATGCGGCGCACGCCAGGCGTCTCGTTGCGTGACGCAGACTCGCGTGAATCCACCGCCCGTTATCTGCAACGAAACCCCGGGTTGAGCTTCGTGGCTGAAGTCGGCGGCGCGGTGTGCGGTTGCATCATGTCGGGCCACGACGGGCGTCGAGGTTACTTGCAGCACCTGATCGTTGAACCGGTGTTTCGGCGTCAGGGCATCGCGAGTGAGTTGGTGGAGCGTTGTCTGTCGAGTCTGGAGTCACTTGGCATCCTTAAATGCCATCTCGATGTGTTCAAGACCAATGAGGCGGCGGCCCGCTATTGGCAGCGTCAGGGCTGGACGCTCCGGACCGATATCGATCGGTATTCGTTCACCCGGTCGGGCAATGCAAACGCCTGACCGGGTGAGTTCGGCTTCAGCGCGAGTGCTTACTTGGGCGGAACGAAGTTATCGAGCATTCGATTCACCGCCAACTCCCCCAGCATGATGACCTGTTGCAGCGCCAGCACGGTGCTGCGGTGGGTGCCCTCTAACAACGCCGCCACGTTGCTGGCCATGACACTGGCCGACGCCAGGTTCTCGCAGGTTTGCACCAGCAAGGTTTCATGGTCGACATCCGGGGCAATCATGTAAATGGTGCTGGGTTTGCGTGGGATGTCGTTCATGAGTGCCGCCGGGTTGAGGTAGAAATCGAGGGCACGCTCGGCGGCGGCATGGAGTTTTTTGGAATCGAGGGATGAGTAGGGAGAGGCCGGATCGGTTTCGGTTTCGGTGTCGGTTTCGGGTGAGTCGGCGTCGGGTGGATTGGGCGTTACCTTGAACATAGATGAAACTCCATATGGGATTATCGGAGCCATCACCCTCGCTACCAAACGAAGGGTGGTGACCATACGAAGGTTGGTAGACCGGCCCACATGGAAAATCCGGCGCGCCCGAGGGCGCCCTGCGCATGGCCACCATAAAAACGAATGCCGAAAAAGCATCTGTAAAAGGTGACGTTATGCGACATGTGAAGGACGGGCTACCAAACCCGATCGCTGTTTTTCAGCGACAGGGAAACGATAAAACCCAAGCCATCGACGCACAAGCCGGCGGATTCTGGCTTAGCCGTAGGTAACGGCGCAAGGTCTTGTAGCCTTTGGGAAGTAACTTCGGATGTCTTTAAACAGGCGCCATTAAACGCGTGAAAGCTTTCCAGAAATCGAGGAAATGTCCGACATCTTTTTAGATAGCGTAGAAACGCGATTTTCGTCCCGATCCTGACAGTCAAACCTGCTCTCAGGCCCCATTGTGTGTCCGGGGCCGAGCGGCCAATTGTGAGCGCGGCGTCAAGATGGCCAAGGCAACCGCCACGATGAAGAGCGCCGGCACGTCACCTGCCAAGTGCCCCATTTGCTCCGGCTGGGTGACCGCCTGGACGGTCATGATTCCTCCGTGTACGGCGCTAGACCACACGGTGAACCAGATCAGGCTCAGATTGGCTAATGGATCACGTGCGGCCAGAATCAAGAACACGCCAAGTGTGGCGTAGAGGCCAACGATCATCATCGGGTAGTCCGAGTGACCGACGTGCCAGACCCAGCCGGACGGCTAGAACAACATAAGGGGGTAGAGAGCAAGGCACGCGAGGCCAGCCAAAACCAGAACGACGCGCAAATACCTGAGGCGATCGACTACGGTCATGGCGAACTCCTCTTTGGGCCTGACTCTGAATTGACCCCAAGTGGGGTGATAACACCTTCGCGGGCTTGGTGGAGAACATTCCTTGTTCTGTCGTCTAGCCCTGACTAGACCGGGCATTGTGACAGTCGAGTGTCCGCTGAAGGGGTATATACACCATGGATGGAAAGCCCAATCTGCTCAATCAGTTCCGGCAGTAGACCAAGCATAGCTACTCATTAGCTATCGCTCCGTCCACCGGCTGCTGCTGGCCGATTGCTGCCTGTCGTGACAGGCAGCTTTGGGTCGTAATCCGCACTCCGCGAATGGCTGCTTTGGGTTGTGGATTACGGCCCTTTGCGACAGCCACCCATTGGCCAAAAGTGGTTGCTTGCAAGACTGCTTCACCAGGGTGTCAAAGACCTACCCGAACGATCCGGATAGAGGCTATTTCAAGTGAAGCTACTTTGCAGCCTTACGAGGATCATCCTGGCTATCAACATACTCAAGGCCTAGCGGACCCGTTCCGTAAACCTGTGAGATGTACTCGCCTGATTTAGCCCAGTGAAAGTGTGGCGTATTGGCCGGAAGTATCACTACGCTGCCTGGCCCATAAGCCACCAGCTTGGCCGGATCGAAAACGGTGCCGAAGCCAATGTAGAAAACACCAGACATGACGGTGTAGATACGATCCTCAGGATGGGTATGGGGCATTAATTTTGTGCCATTCGGCACTTTGACTCTCACCACATAGGGTGCTGGCTTACTCGGGTCGCCGGCCAATACAGCCAGCTTCACTTCCTTCGGGAACGCTGGAAAGCTGCGCCACTCCACGTCTTCATTGTGCAAAGCACCGACTTTATCGAGTGGCAATGGTTGGGCTTGGGCGAACGGCAGTGCTGCGCTGGCGACAAGAAGTGCGGCCAGACCCGCAGTGTTCATAATGCTCCGAATCATGAAAGGCACCTTATTTACGCAGTAAACACATTGAGATCGTCGCCTATGCCGCCGAGTACATCCGGTGGGCAAAATCGTGGCGAGTCGCGTGCGGCTTACTGTATTTGTCACTGGCGACAATGAGAATGGCGTTGTCGCGCATTACAGTTGATACGCAATGTAATCAATGCGCGGTCACATGCCGGTTGTGAAGGCTGCCCCCCCAACATCACGCTTACCAAAGGTAGGCAGCTTGCCCTATCAATGCCGTCGATGGTCACCATCACGTCAATGAAGTTCTCTTAAAAAATCCGCGGCGTAACATCTGCTCCACACCAACCAACAACACCCCCGGAGCACACGATCATGAAACGCCAAACCATCCTCAGCATCGCTTTCTCGGTTTTTGCAGTTAACGCTTATGCCTCTACCTCGACTCACCCGGTTGTGGCTGAAGGCGGCTCGGATCGTCTGATTGAAAGTCGTGTTGCTGAAGGTGGTTCGGATCGTTTGATCGAAAAACGGGTGGCCGAAGGTGGCTCGGATCGTTTGATCGAAAAACGTGTAGCTGAAGGTGGCTCGGATCGTCTGATCGAGAAACGTGTTGCCGAAGGTGGCTCGGACCGTCTGATCGAGAAACGCGTTGCCGAAGGTGGCTCGGATCGCCTGATCGAAAGCCGCGCCGCATAAACAAATCGCGTCACCGCAATCCCCAAAAAGCCCGGTCTGATCAGCCGGGCTTTTTCATGGTCATTGCTCTGGATGAGATTAATGTCATCCGGCGCGCACAGTTACTTCAACGCGGCTACCACGGCATCGAAGAACACCATCGGGTCGATCGGCTCTTTATCAACCGGCTTGGGCTGGGCACCGAAGGTGACAATCACTACGTTATTGGCGGGATTGACGTAGATGTTCTGGCCCTGGATACCGACCGCCGAATAAGCGCCGTCTTTCACCGAAGGCTCGGTCCACGCCGTCCACCACATGTAGCCGTAGTCCAGGGACTTGCCGCCTTTGAGGGCGGTGGGCAGCGTCGCCTCCTTGATCCAGCCCTCGGGCAAAATCGACGTGCCATTGATCTTGCCGCCGTTCATGAAAAACAGCCCGAAGCGTCCATAATCGCGCAACGTGGCGCTGATACCGCTGCCACCGATTTCCACGCCGTCAGGCGAATCGAGCCACCATCGGGCATCACTCTCCATACCGAACGGCTGCCAGATCTTCTGCGATAGATAGTCGGCCAGTGGCATCTTCACAGCGCCACGAACGATCTCGCCGAGTACCTGCGTTTCGCCAGTGCTGTAATTGTTGACCGTGCCGGGCTCCGCCGCTCGCGGCAAACTGGCCATCAACGCCATGGCCGAATGCGGTTTCTGCGATATTTGCGCCTTGAGTAGCGCGCGACGATCAGACGCCGGATCGGTGTAGGTCTCGTTCCACTTCACGCCCGAAGACATCATCAGCACGTTGCGCACTGTCACACCCTCATAGGCGCTGCCCTTGAGCTCGGGAACGTAATCCACCACTTGCGCATCGAGGCCTTTGATAAGGCCGTCTTTGATCGCCGCAGCCGCCAGCGTGGAGGTGATGGACTTGGCCATCGACATCGACATCCATCGGGTTTTCTCGGTGTTGCCACGCTGGTAGGTCTCGAACACGATCTTGCCGTCCTTGAGCACGAGCATCGCCGTAATGCTGTCCAGTGCGATGACGTCATACAGGTCGTACTTTTTGTCCCCGACAGTGAAGTGAACATTGGGCAATTGTTTGTCCGATTTCGGCAGCGCATACGGGTGATCGCCGGCTTTGATCCTGTGGGTAGGGAACAGCCGGTCTATGTTCCGGTAGGTACTGACCGCCAGATCGGGGAGCATGGCGCCGTCATAGATCTGCTCCACGGTGCCAATCGGTTCATGGGCGTGGGGATAATCGTCAGCCCATGCGCCCGAGGTTATACCCGCAGCGAGCACACCCAGCGAGAGAAGCAGCGAGCGACCAGGCGCAGCCGGACGAGAAACAGCGGATGAGTGCATAACCTATCCTTTTTTTTGTTTTTGCCATTCACGGACGTCAGGAAACGCGTCCGCTTGAACCATAGCCTACGCATGGGCAATACGCTGCGCGGGCTGAAGGGCGACGCTGTTCACATCCGCCAAGGATCACTTGTATTGACATATCGATAAATCTCGATATCCTCTGCTCATGGACCTACTCGAAATATTCAAAGCCCTCTCAAACCCTACACGTCTTGAAATCCTGAAAGGCTTGAAGGATCCCGTTAAGAACTTCCCTCCGCAGGATGAAGGAGACGTTCTCACGGTGGGGGTTTGCGTCAGCAGTATTCAAGAAGGTATCGGGCTGTCGCAGTCAACGGTGTCCGGTTACCTTGCAACGCTGCAACGGGTGGGCCTGGTTGAAGTCAGGCGCATTGGTCAGTGGACCTACTACAAGCGCAACGAAGCAACCATCAGTGCGCTTGCCGAGATCATAGGGAAGGATCTGTAGTTTTTTTTACCACAATATATCGAGATATCTCGATATCCCTTTTTGTCGATACGAGGATTTTTCCATGAAAGCGATGTTGCTTGACTCATTTGGCGGCCCGGAATCGTTTGAACTCTGCGACGTGCCCAAGCCAGTACCGGGTGCCGGACAAGTCCTGGTGCGGGTGCACGCAACCTCCATCAACCCCCTGGATTATCAGGTTCGACGTGGCGACTATTCCGACCTGGTGCCACTGCCGGCCATCACCGGGCACGACGTATCGGGCGTTGTCGAAGCAGTGGGGCAGGGGGTGACAGCCTTCGTTCCGGGAGATGAAGTCTGGTACACCCCGCAAATATTTGACGGGCCAGGAAGCTATGCCGAGTACCACGTTGCGGCTGAAAGCATTATCGGGAAGAAGCCGCCTTCACTGAGCCATCTTGAGGCGGCGAGCCTGACCCTGGTGGGCGGGACGGCGTGGGAAGCACTGGTCGTGCGTGCCGCGCTAAGGGTGGGGGAGAGCATCCTCATACACGGCGGCGCGGGGGGCGTCGGTCATGTGGCGATCCAGTTGGCAAAGGCCATGGGTGCAAGGGTGTACACGACCGTGCGCGAGGCGAACGTTGAGTTCGCAAAAAGCATGGGCGCCGATGGGGTCATCGACTACGAAAAAGACGATTACGTCGACACCATCCTCCGGGAAACGGGTGGTCGCGGCGTCGATGTGGTGTTCGACACCATCGGCGGCAACACCCTGTCGCGCAGCCCCGACGTGCTTGCACAACTGGGCCGCGTGGTCTCGATCGTGGACATTGCTCAGCCACAAAACGTCGTTCAGGCCTGGGGCAAGAACGCCAGTTATCACTTCGTGTTCACCCGACAGAACCGCGGCAAGCTTGATGAGCTGAGCGCATTGGTCGCGCGCGGTCAGTTGCGGCCACACGTTGGCGCCGTCTATTCGCTTGCCGACATTGGACTCGCCCATGCCCGGTTGGAGAGTCGCAACAACGGCCTTCAAGGAAAAATCGTGATTGCGGTCGAGCCCTCGCTCATCCCGTAAGCGCGTGCTTTTTTATCCGTTCAGGTCATATCAGAGGCACGTCATGATTTATGAAATCGCTTTGCTCCCCGTTTACAAAGAACGCACTGAACAATTCAGGCAAGCATTTGCCGAGGTCGCTCCTTTGCTCACCCGCGCAAAAGGTTACGGCGGCCACTTGCTCGCGCAAGGGATTGAAACCCCCGAGCGATTCAACCTGATCGTGCGTTGGGCTTCACTCGAGGATCACACGCCAGGCTTCGAGGAGAGTGAAGACCATCGGCTGTTCATGCTGGGCCTGGAGGAATATTTTTCGGAAGAACCGACGGTTTATCATATTGAAGGCGCCGCTTTTTCTGCTGGCGGACAGATGGTTTGAGCAGCGCCGTTAGCGTGGGTAAATGCCGAAGCCTGAAGAAGTTTTCCGTCGTGGACCGACGCCTGAAAAGCGTCGGTCATCGAGGAACTAAACGGTTCTGACTGCCAACGCTTTTTGCCGACGATACAGAATTGTCGTCGCCGTGAACCCGCACACCGCCGCGAACATCAGCCAGTAGGCAGGTGATGCCTTGTCGCCCGTAGCCTGGACCAGCAGCGTCGAGATTGCCGGGGTAAAACCGCCAAACACCGCGGTGGCCAAACTAAAGGCCAGTGAAAACCCGACTACCCGCACGTTCTGTGGCATGACTTCGGTCAGTGCCGCGACCATGGCGCCGTTATAAATGCCAAAGAAGAATGAAAAGTACAGCAGAACAGCGAGCAGTCGTTCGAAACTCGCCGCCTCTGCCAGCCAGTGCATGGCGGGATAAGCAGTGAAGATGCACAGCAACGATATCGCCAGCAACAGTGGCCGACGGCCAATGCGGTCTGAGAGGGCGCCGCCGATAGGCAGCCAGATAAAGTTGCTGATGCCGACCAGCAGTGTGACCACCAGGCTGTCGGTGGTGCTCAGGTTCAGGACTGTCCTGCCAAACGTTGGTGTGTAAACCGTAATCAGGTAGAACGTGGTGGTGGTCATGGACGCCAGCAAACCGCCTGCCAGTACGGTTCGCCAGTTGTCACGCATCGAGCGAAAAACTTCGCGAGTTGTTGGACGATGGCTGCGAGCCGTGAAGGCAGCGGTTTCTTCCAGTGAACGGCGAATAATGAAAATGAACGGGATGATCACGCAGCCAATGAAGAACGGAATACGCCATCCCCAATCGGCGATTTCAGCGGCTTGCATCGTGGCATTGATCGTGTAGCCCAACGCGGCTGCGACGACAATCGCCACCTGTTGGCTGGCCGATTGCCAACTGGTGTAGAAACCGGTGTGGCCGGGGGTGGAAATTTCCGCCAGATACACGGAAACACCGCCCATTTCCGCGCCGGCGGAGAAGCCCTGTAGCAGCCTGCCCAACAACACCAGAATGGGTGCCGCCACGCCGATGGTGGCGTAACCCGGCACCAGGGCGATCAACACGGTTCCGGCGGCCATGATCGACAGCGTCACGATCAACCCCTTGCGACGACCCACCTTGTCGATGTACGCCCCCAGCACAATGGCGCCTAACGGACGCATCAGGAATCCGGAGCCGAACACCGCGAAGGTCATCATCAGTGAGGCAAACTCGCTGGTGGCCGGAAAGAAAGTCTGGGAGATGTAGGTCGCGTAGAACCCGAACAGAAAGAAGTCGAACTGCTCGAGAAAGTTACCGCTGGTGACCCGCAAAATGGCGCCCAATTTGGACCCCTTGGCTCGGGTTGTTGCCGTTGTTGTTTTCATCATGGCTACCGTTATGCTCACTATTGTTTTTGGAATGAGTGCTTTAACCGTCAGTCGCTGCCGGCGTTGATCGGGTTGGGTTGACGCTTCTCGATGGCGTGTTTGAGCAGCGCTGCGCTGCGGAATATTCCATGGGCGAATTTGCTGTAGGGCATGGTCAGGAAAAACGCCATGACCAGGCCGAGATGGATAGCCAACATCAAGCCCAAGGCACTGGTTTCACGCAAAGCCAGTAGCGCCAGGCCGCTTGCGCTGACCAGAAACAGCAGCGCGATGAAGCCGCGATCCATGGGTTTTTGGTTCTCATCACCGTGCGCAGGATTACGACGCAGGTTCAGCCAAAGAAGACCCGCCGGGCCGATCAGCAGGCCGATGCCACCGGCAATACCCAACATCACCGGCAAGCTGAAGATCGGATAAGGCGCCGACCACTTCAGCAGATAGTGAAAGAGCGTGGCGACACCGGTGGCGGCGAAGCACAGCATGAAGCCGTAGAAGGTGAGGTGGTGGAATCGGCGTCGCCACAAGGTGAATTGGTCGTCGGCGTTGTTGCAGCCTTCGCCATGGCCGCCGTCCAGGTATTTGAGCTTCGCGACGTTGGCCGTAGCCTCCAATGCAGCGGACGTCTTCAGCTGCAGTGGCGCTGCGGCCGGTGAAACGTTGCGCCAGAAGCGCCGTACACCCAGGGTCAGGGCAAGTACCGCAAAGCCGAACACTGAGCCGAACATCAGCGCCAGGGTGTTATGCGGGAAAATCTTGTAGAAGTTGCCTCCGGGAATGGCCGTGAACAGGTTGCCCATGAGCATCAGGGTCAGGCATAAAAACAAGGCCAATCCCCCACCGGAAGCCAGCGCCAGGGTCAGGCCGTTACGCTGATACAACCTGCCCATCACTTGCGGCCAGGCGTATTCGGCGTAAGTATCCAGGCGCACTTTGGCCATGGCTTTGGGTATGTTGACGTCGAATTCATGTGGGGCGGCGTACTGACACGCGTGCAGGCACGCGCCGCAGTTATGGCACAAGTTCGCCAGGTAATGGATGTCGGCCTGAGTGAATTCCAGGCGCCGGGTCATCGCCGGAAATACCGCGCAAAAGCCTTCGCAATATCGGCAGGCATTGCAGATGGTCATCTGCCGCTGGACTTCACTTTCGTCAAGATTCAACACCGGGATCAAGCCGCCCGACGCTTGGGGATCAAACAGTTGCATGTCGAGACTCCGTGGTTGCAGATGAAACGCCAAAGCCCACCGAGGCGGCCGCTTGCACACCGGCGATGCGGCCAAACGCGGTTCCGATGGCCATGCCGATGCCGGCGGTGTAGCCCTTGCCCAGAACATTGCCAGCCATCATTTCTCCCGCGACGAACAGGTTGGGGCTCGCTTTGCCGTTGAAATGCACGGCAGCGGTTTCGTCGGTGGCGAGGCCGAGGTAGGTGAACGTGACACCTGGTTTAAGCGGGTAGGCGTAGAAAGGTGGTTTCACCAATGGCCGCGCCCAATGGGTTTTGGCGGGCGTCAGTCCTTGGGTGTGGCAGTCGTCCAACGCCGTGTGATCGAACGTGCCAACGCGGCAGGCGCTGTTGTAGTCCTCGACAGTCTTGACGAATTTTTCTTCAGGCAGCTTCAACTGGCGGGCGAGGTCTTGCAGAGTATTGGCGGTGGTTCCGGGAAAGACCGGTGGCATGAAGCGGCCGATGGCTTGTTGATCGATGATCGAATACGCCTGCTGACCGGGCTGTCCGGCCACCAGACGCCCCCAGATTGCATAACGTTTTGGCCAGAAATCCTCACCTTCGTCGTAGAAGCGTTCGCCATCACGATTGACCACCACACCCAGCGATACGCAGTCGATTCGGGTGCAGATGCCGCCGTCGTAGAGTGGCGCGCGGGCATCAATCGCGACCATGTGGGCTTGCGTCGGATCGCCGATCACATCGGCGCCAAGATCGAGCATGCGCCGTAGCAAAATCCCGGTGTTGAATCGGGTGCCCCGGATCAGGAAATTGTCCGATGGCCATTCACCGCGATCGTTCTGACCCCAGGCTTCGCGCAGCCATTCACGGTTGGATTCGAAGCCGCCGGCCGCCAACACGCAGGCCCGGGCTTCAATGCGTTCTGCAGCGAAACGCTGACCATCGACCTCATGTTCGCCCACATGGGCGGCAACAAATTTACCCTCGTCCAACTCGATGTCGGTCACTTGCGTGCTGTAGCGAACTTTTACACCGAGGCGCTCGGCGCTGCGGAAATACGCATTGACCAGCGCTTTGCCGCCGCCCATAAAAAATGCATTGGTCCGCGCCACGTGCAGCGCACCGGACAGCGGCGGCTGAAAATGCACGCCGTGTGAACGCATCCAATCGCGGCAAGAGGACGATGCCCGAATGGCAATGCGTGCGAGCTTTTCATCCGTGAGGCCACCGGTGACCTTCAGCAGATCTTGCCAGTATTCTTCTTCCGGATAGGCATCGATCAGCACGTCCTGCGGTTCGTCGTGCATGCACCGCAAGTTACGGGTGTGTTGGGAGTTGCCACCGCGCCAGATTTTCGGAGAGGCTTCCAGCAGCATCACGCTGGCACCCGCTTCTCGCGCCATCAGAGCGGCGCACAAGGCAGCGTTGCCACCCCCTATGATTAAGACATCGATCATTATCGCTCCTCGATTTGCAAGGAAGCGGGACCGAAGTGCTCCTTGCGAGTGGGGAGAACGATAGGGTGGGGAAGCAGTGGCCGAAAGGCTGTGTTTAACGCGGGGCGTTTAGTTTTTCTAAAGACTTTGTCGTCAGGAGATGTCCTGGGTTGAAGAGGATTACGCGTCTACCCCTTCTATCCAGGTAGCTCCAGGCCACTGTTTGTCGACGACCAACTGTCGCGCCACATCGACGATGACCAACCGCGTTGCCAGCGCCGCCGGAGAAAGTTCGTCGTCAGCCAGCGTCGCCAGAAGATTACGCCGGCCCACATGGGGATCGGCAATCCTGATCACTGAGAGTCCGGACCTGTCTTTCAATGCAGCGGCCGCCCCCGGTTGTATCGTTGCCGCATGACCAGCCCGAACGGCGTTCATCAAAACAGCGAGACCGTCGACTTCCATAATGACATTGGGTGTTAGCCCGACCCGCTCAAACGCGCTCATCAATGTCGAGCGCAATCCATGTTGCGCGCTGGGCATCACCAGCGGCAGCCCGCCGAGGTCGGCTAACTGCACGCTGTCACCAGAAGGCGCTTGAGGCAGGCTGGGCGAGGCAATGACAAACAGCTTTTCATCCAGCAGCGGCGTCACGCTCCAGCGTTTACCCCCTTCGAGCTGGAACAGAATGGCCAAGTCTATTTGCCGTGCGTTGAGCTGCGCCGCCAAGTGGCCGGAAAGCATTTCCACCAAATGCAGTTGTATGTCCGGATAACGCGCACGCATAGCGTTGATCAACGGCAACGCGAGCACCGTCGCGGTAGTGGGTGGTAAGCCGACGCTGACATAACCGCTCATTCGCCCGCGATGGGCGGCCAAAATTGCGTTTTCCGCCTGGCGTAGCGTCAATTGGGCATGGTGTAAAAACGCAAATCCGGCACTAGTGGGGGTCACGCCGGTGGAGGTTCGATTCAGCAGACGGGTGCACAGCTCGCTTTCCAGCTTGGAGATTTGCTGACTGAGGGCTGACACACCAACGTCCAGTTCAAGTGCCGCACGCCCCAGGCTGCCAAGCTCGATGATTTTTACGAAATAGCGCAGTTGTCTCAATTCCAATGTTGCTGCTCCCCGCTAATTTGTTATTCAACTACCTGAACGGTTGCCACGCAAGTTACGTAGCCCGAAGAGGCAGCATTGTCGCAGGTTTGGGTTGATCGTTGAGCGCGTGCGCTTTGTCGAGGACTGGTAGCAGTTGACCGGTTGTTGCCAGTCGCGAAGCGCAGCAAACAACCCAATATAGCCGCCGGTGATGACCGGTAGAAATTGGTCAGAAGCCGACGGGTGGCTCGTGTTTAACTTCATCAAGATAGTGCGTGGCTGCCTGGGCGCCGAGGCTGACCGAAACGGCCAAGGCCAAGGCCAGTGAGGTCAGCGCTTTCTGGCTGCGTTCATCGTCGAAAACCTTTTCAATGGGTTTTCAGCACGGCCGGTGGAGTCCAGCTGCCGTCGAGGGCATCGGCTTGCGGCCAGTAGGCGCGGATGTACAGCGAGAAATCCGCGTCCTTTGGCGACGGCAGCCAGTTGCTTTCTTTGTCCTTGCCCGGCGATTCGCTTTGCACGTAAAGGGTCAGCGAGCCGTCAGGATTGGTTTGCAGGGATTTGTTCTTGGTGCCGATGGAGAAGCGCTTGAGTTCGTTCGGCGAGAAGAAGTGCTGTTCGTTGTACAGCGTCAGCGACCAGAAACCCTTGACTGGCGGCAGTTTGCCCTTGGCAAAGGTCACGCTGTAGTTGTTCTGGCCATTGAGGCGCAGGCCGGACTGATCCAGGTCCTGATAGAAGTATTTGGTTTCTTTCTGCTGGTTCACGAAGATATTCGAGCGTGCCACGGCGGTACGGCTGAAGTAATCGGTGCCGAACGCCGCGCCGTTGCTGACAGTGCTCCAGTGATCCGGCAGCTGCAGGCCATAGTTGCGGAACTGCAACAGCGGGTCGATCACTTCGCTGTCGGCTTTTTTCGCTTCGTCGATCATCGCTGCACGAAGTTGCGGGTCGGCTTTGGCGATGGCCGCGAGGGCCGCCATTTGCGCGTAGCGGGCTTCTTCACCCGGCAACGGCTTGGCGTCCTTGAGCAGGGCCGGCAGTTCGTCGAAGAACTGCTCCGGGATCACCCACTTGGTTTCGGCTTTGCCATCCGAGGCCTGGGCCGGGAATTTCGGCAGTTTGGCCCAATTGCGCTTTTTGACCTTGCCGTCATATTGGGACAATGGGTACATGTCGATACCGGCCAGGGCCGGTTGCACGGCCTGGCGATCGGCTGCCGTGTCGTCCTGAAACACCCGGGGTATGACGAAGCCGGTGTTGGTACGTGCCCGGAACACTCGGGTAATGCCTGGGGGCACCTTGCCGTTCCAGTCCGGGCCGACCAACAGGTAGAAACCTGGCTGGGTGTTATACATCTTGCCCAGCTCGGCGAAACTGTCGGAACGCAGGTCGACCACCTGATACACCCAGAAGCGGCCGTCGAAGTCCGGCACTTGCAGCACCACTGGCTCAAGGTCCAGGGCGATGCTGCCAGCACCGTACACGACGTCCTGATTCGGACAGGCCACCAGCCGCTCGGCCGGGTCGATGTAGTCGCTGAGCATCGACAATCGGTTGATCGGGGCCACCGGCACGATGCCGCCCATCAAACCGGGTTCGGGCAGGTCCTTGAAGGCCTGGCGACGATTGAAAATATTGGCCATCGGCCAACCCCAGAAATACGCTTCGCGCGCCATCATGCGCACATAGGGTTCGGTCACTTTGGTGCCGGCGACAGGCCCCGCGATGGAGGCCGGGGCATCAGGGCTCTGGGCGGCCAGCGCGGTGGTTGCGGCGAGTGTACTGACGAGCGTCAGTGCGAAGAGGGCATGGCGACGAGGCAATAGATTCATACAGCATCCTTACTTGATGAACTTCACCTGATGCAGGTGATTCGGCTGACAAGATAACCCATCTTCTTCGCGTAATCATGACCCTCTGGAACGACTGTTATTCGCCGTTAACCACCTGCTGCGAAGGGTCGCTTGTGGCCGATGGCTGCCTGAATCGATAAAGCATTTGATACGCCTGCGGTCAGCCATCCCACGCTCACTCAGCCAACCCCGCCCGCCGCAGCCCATCGGCAAACCGTGCAAGATCCTCCGCACGCTGGATAGGCAACCAATCCCTCAAATTGGAAACCCGCAACAACGGGTCCAGCTCTCGCAGGTGCTGCATTGCCTGCTGCGCTTTATCCATTTGCCCGCTGAGCGCATAACTGGCCGCCACCAGGGCCACCGGGGCCAGCAGATTGGGCAGGTTGCCCAAGGCTTTTTCCGCCCATTGCGTCGCGAGGTCGAAGCGGCCGGCGAAGAAGTGCGCGAGCGACATTCCGATTTGCATCCTGAACATTTCAGGGTCCACCGGACTCAAGCGAACGGCATGGGTCAAGTCCTTGATGGCGCCTTCTGTTTCACCGCGCAGTGCACGCAAGATTCCGCCCAGGAACCAGGCGGGGGCGAGGTTGGGATTGAGCAGGCGCGCCCTGTCGAGCAGCGCTATGCCGCCATCGACATCACCGGCCAGATGAGCAAGCGCATGCCCGCCACGCGTCAACGCGACGGCATCGTCGCGTCCGAGTGTCACCGCCAGGCGCGCGAGCCGTGTGCCTTCGGCAATTTCTGCCGGCCGGTCAGTCATCCAGCCATTGAGCTTGCGCCAGAAGTGGCACCAGGCGGCCATGCCATAGGCCGAGGCGAATTCCGGATCGAGTTCTACGGCTGTGTTAAACATCGGCAGCGCATCCGCGATGGCTTCACGGGTGCCGCTGTGCAGTTTTGCCATGGCCCTCAAGTAATAATCGTAGGCGTCCAGGCTTTCGGTGGGTTTGCGTTTGGCGCGTTCGATTTCTGCCCGTTCCAATTGCGGCGCGATGGCTCCGACGACACTTTCGGCGATTTGATCCTGCAACTCGAAGATGTCGTCGAGCAGGCCTTCGAAGCGCTCCGCCCAAATGTGCGTGCCAGTTGTCGCGTCGATGAGTTGCCCGGTGATGCGCACTTTGTTCGCGCACTTGCGCACGCTGCCTTCGAGCACGTAGCGAACGCCCAGCGTCTGACCGATGCCTTGGATGTCCACCGCCTGACCCTTGTAGGTGAAGCTCGAATTGCGCGCGATGACGAACAGCCAGCGGATCCGCGACAGGGCGACGATGATGTCCTCTACCACGCCGTCGGCGAAGTATTCCTGTTCGGGATCACCGCTCAGGTTCTGGAAGGGCAAGACCGTAATCGAGGGTTTATCCGGGAGAAGCAGCGCAGAGGTGGGCGTTTGCGTGGCGGCCGCGTGTTCGTCGATGTCGGGTTGTCGTGCTTGCTCGCTATGGTCGACGTTGACTTGCCCGACGAAACGGTACCCCTTGCGGGCGACCGTGCGGACAAGGCGCTGTGCTTCGCCCGTATCACCGATGGCCTTGCGCACCGCATTGATGTGGCTGGTGATCGTCGATTCCGAGACGATCCGGCCGCTCCACACGGCCTTGAGCAAGTCGTCCTTGCTGACAACGCAATCGCGGTTGCTCACCAGATACTGCAATAGATCGAAGGTCTGTGGCCCGACGGCCACGACGTGCCCACGCAAGGTCAATTCCCGGCGCTCCTGATCGAGCACGAAGTCTTCAAACGCGAATGGCAAAGCGGGCTTCCCCTGGCAAAGCGCCTTCAACTCCGTGTCCCAGGCCGCTGGCGATATTTAGTTGAGATTGATAATACGGCAGCTCGAAACCCGCTGCATGGTCCACGGTGACGATGGACGAATAACCACTTCTTTGGACGCAAATCCAAGGGTTCATGAAGGTAAATCCAAGCTTGCTGCAAGGACTTGCCGTGCGCGTGCGCGCAACCTCTCTACACCGACGCAATGGTTGCAGTCGACACGTGGAGAATAGCCATGAAGATCGTTGTTATCGGAGGCTCCGGCCTCATTGGATCGAAACTTGTGAACACCCTTCGCGAGCGCGGCCATGACGCGGTCGCCGCCAGCCCCAGCACAGGCGTGAACAGCATCACCCGTGAAGGCCTGGCTGCAGCGATGGATGGTACTGACATCGTTGTCGACGTGGCGAACGCGCCGTCGTGGGAGGACCAGGCGGTACTCGATTTCTTCGAAACATCGACGCGTAACCTGCTGGCTGCCGAAGCGGCCGCCGGGGTTCGTCATCACGTAGCCCTGTCGATCGTCGGCAGCGAACGCCTTCCCGACAGCGGTTATTTTCGGGCCAAGGTCGCGCAGGAAAGCCTGATCAAGGCGTCCGGCATTCCTTACACCCTCCTGCGTGCCACGCAGTTCTTCGAGTTTGTCGAAGGCATCGTCCAGTCGTTCGCCGTCGGCGAGGAATTTTGTGTTTCGCCGGCGCTGATCCAGCCGATCGCGTCCGACGATGTAGTGGCGGCGCTGGCCGATGTCGTGCTGGCAGCACCGGTCAATGGCACGGTTGAAGTCGGCGGCCCGGAAGCCATGCCGATCGACGAACTGGCCCGGCGTTTTCTGCGGGCGACTGGGGACAGCCGCAAGGTCTTGCCGGACGTGCACGCGCGTTACTTCGGTGCCGTGCTCAATGATCAATCGCTGGTGCCTGGCAAGAATCCACGGCTGGGGGCGATCCGCTTCGAAGACTGGATCGCTCGATCGAAGGCCCGGTAACGGCTCGCACCCTCACATTCCCACCCACGAAGGAGCCATCCCATGGTTACTCGAATCCTGTTGGCCGCGGCCTTCGCAGCGCTATCGATCAGCGCAGCGTCCGCCGCTGAGCCGCCCCACGGCAAGGTGACGGTCGTGTTCGACCGTCCCATTCCCAATCTTCCTGGCAAGAGCATGAAAGGCGTCGTCGTCGAGTATGGGCCGGGCGCCGCGTCGCCATCCCACACCCATCCGAAAACGGCCTTCATCTATGCAACCGTCCTGGAAGGTTCATTCCGCATCCAAGTCAAAGGCCAGCCGGAAAAGATCTACCACGTCGGCGAAAACTTCGTAGAGGAGCCGGGTTCGGTGCACCTGGTCAGCGCCAACGCCAGCGACACCGAGCCTGCACGCCTGCTGGCGGTGTTCGTCCTCGACACCAACGAAAAGGAACTCGTCACACCGATCAAGAAGTGAGCCGGTCAACGCGTTCATGAATGTTCGACAGCCGGGCGGCAATTGGGTGGCTTGACGGGTATTGCCAGAAAAAAAAGGCCGCCCAAAAGGGCAGCCCAAAAAAAAGCACGCGGTGTATGGCGTCAGTATTGTTGTCGCAAGGTTACAGAATGATGACGGTTGGGGGCGTTTGCGCCCCCGTCGGTCTCAATACACCTGCGGCACGATCAGTTCCGGTGGCGTCGGGCTGCGCGTGTAATGTTCCTGGCGCACGCGTTCCGGGAGCTCGATTACCGGGGATTGCACTTCTTCATACGGCATCTGCCCCAGCAGGTGGTGGATGCAGTTGAGTCGGGCCTGTTTCTTGTCGTTGGCCTGCACCACCCACCACGGCGCTTCGGCGATGTGGGTGCGATCGAGCATGATTTCCTTGGCCTTGGTGTAGGCCTCCCAGCGTCGTCGGGATTCCAGGTCCATCGGGCTGAGTTTCCATTGCTTGAGCGGGTCATGAATGCGGCTGAGGAAGCGCAGGTGCTGTTCCTGGTCGGAGATCGAGAACCAGTATTTGATCAGCTGGATGCCGGAGCGGGCGAGCATCCGTTCGAACTCCGGCACGGTGCGGAAGAATTCTTCGTACTGGTCGTCGTTGCAGAAGCCCATGACCTTCTCGACGCCCGCACGGTTGTACCAGCTGCGGTCGAACAGCACGATTTCGCCGGCTGCCGGCAGGTGCGAGACATAGCGCTGGAAATACCACTGGGTGCGTTCGCGGTCGTTGGGGGCGGGCAGGGCGGCGACCCGGCACACCCGCGGATTGAGCCGCTGGGTGATGCGCTTGATCACGCCACCTTTGCCCGCCGCATCGCGTCCTTCAAACAGAATCACCACTTTATGCCCGGTTTTCACCACCCAGCTTTGCAGCTTGACCAGTTCGCCCTGCAGGCGGAACAGTTCGCTGAAATAGCGGCGGCGTTGTTCTTTTTCGCTGCTGTCACCGAGGTGCTCATCGAACAGCGCGTTCAGATCGTGTCCGTCCTCCATCAACTCCAATTCCAGCTCTTCGTCGCTGTGGTCGAGCAACTCACGATGGATACGTTGAATCAGGGTGTCGTTGTCTAAAAGCATGGTCCGAGTCCCGACAGAGGTGGAAGTGGCCATGCTAGGCCTGGGGATGTGACGGACAAATGACGATGAGGCCATGGCGAAAAAAACCGTGGTGTCATCTTGGTGTCACCTAACCCATGGCAGGATCCTCGCAAACCGTCTTGAACGCTCAGCGGAACTCCGTCCGCGGGCTGATGAAATTGCCAGGAATCCGCCCCATGAAAGGAGACGCTTCCCTGTTTGCAGCCATTGACCTGGGCTCCAATGCGTTTCGCATGATGATTGGCCAGCCGGTCAAACGGAACCAGAAGTGGATGATCCACGAGGTGAAAACCCTGCGTGAACCGGTCCGTTTGTCGGAGGGTTTCCAGGGCGGTGCGCTGGATGAAATGGCACTGGACCGTGGCTGGCAGGCGCTTTCGCGATTCGGCAAAAAATTACGTGGCTTTGAACCCGGCCGGGTGCGGGCGGTGGCAACCAGCGCGGTGCGCGAGGCTGACAACGCACAACTGTTTTTGGCCAGTGCCGAACGTCATCTCGGGTTTCGGATCGATGTGATTTCCGGGCACGAAGAGGCGCATCTGGTGTACGCCGGTGTGGCCCATTCGATTCCCAGTCCGTTAAGCATGCGATTGGTGGTGGACATCGGCGGCGGCTCCACCGAGCTGATTCTGGGCCAGGGCACTCAACCGCTGTTGACCGAAAGCATCGCGATTGGCAGCGGCACCTTTGGCGCGCGTTATTTTTCCGGTGGTTGCATCACTGCCCCGGCGCTACTGGAGGCGGAGCGGGTGGCCACGCTGCAGTTTGAAAAAGTCGCGCGACGTTACCGTGCCCTGGGTTGGCAGCAGGCCATCGGCTCATCGGGGACGGCACGCATGCTCGCCAAAGTGCTGAAGGCCAACGGCATGAACGACGACGGCGAGAGCGGCATCACTTACAGCGGTCTTCTGCGCCTGTCGTTGCGCCTGCTGGAAGTGGGCCATGTGAAACAGCTAAAACTGGCCGGCCTGCAAAACCATCGCTTGAGCACCTTGCCGGGTGGACTGGTGGTGATGCTGGCGGCATTCAAGGTCTTTGGTATCTCGCAGATGACGCCTTCAGAGGGCGGGTTGAGGTTCGGGGTCCTGCATGGCCTGATGGCCAGGCATTGAACCCCGAACCCCCGTTCTAGACACCGTCAATGAGGCGAGGCAACGCCAACGGGTTTGCGTCTCGCAGCACCTCAGGCAGTAGCGCTTGCGGAAAGCCCTGGTAAGCCACCGGGCGCAAGAAACGTTCAATCGAGGTCATGCCAACTGAGGTAAAGCGGCTGTCCGACGTGGCTGGAAACGGGCCGCCGTGAACGGTGGCAAACGTCACTTCCTGCGGATGCGCGAAGGCATTGACGACGATGCGCCCGGTGCGGCGTTCCAGGACGGGCAACAAGCGCTGTGCCAAGGGCAAATCCTCGACCTCAAGGTGCATGGCCGCCGACAGTTGGCCGCGCAACGAACGCGCAACGGCGAGCATTTCTGCCTCATTCCTGACTTTCACCAACAGCGCTGCCGGGCCGAATACTTCTTCGGCCAGCAGCGTTTCGCTCAGGAACTGCGCGCCGTCGACTTCCAGCAACGCAGAGGCGCCATGCAGCGCCGCACTGGCCGGTGAACCCTCGGCAATACGCCGTGCCCCTGCGTCCTCGATCTGGCCAAGACCGTTGAGATAGGCTGCGTGAATGCCGGGTGTCAGCATTGGTCGCGCCAATGTCTCGTTGACGCGTTTGATCATCGCGGCGCGCATCGCCTCAAAACCAGGCCCGTCGATGGCAATCAGCAGTGCAGGTTTCAGGCAGGCTTGCCCGACGTTGACCAGCATGCGCTCGACAAAGCCGTCGCCGATCAACGCACCTTTTTCAGCCTGAGCATGAGGCAGGATGAACGTCGGGTTGATGCTGGTCATCTCGGTGAACACTAGAATCGGATCCGGACGCAATTGCGCACGGCGATACAGCGCCATACCGCCGCGTTCCGAACCGGTGAATGTCACGGCTTTGATCAGCGGGTGATCGACCAGCGCTTCACCGATGGCGTTACCGCCACCGCGCACCATCGAGAACACGCCTTCGGGCAGACCGTGCGCTTGCACGGCGTCGCGGATGGCCCGCGCCTGAATTTCCGAAGCCCCGGGATGCGCGTTATGCGCCTTGAGGATCACGGTCGCGCCGGCGGCCAGTGCCGAAGCGGTGTCGCCGCCGGCGACCGAATAGGCGATGGGAAAGTTGCTCGCGCCGAAAATCGCCACCGGGCCGAGGGCGATCTTCTGCAAGCGATGGTCCATGCGCGGACGCGGCTGACGATCAGGTTGTGCCGGATCGATGGCCAGTTGCAGGAAGCGTCCTCTGCGCACGACATCGGCGAACTGGCGGAACTGGGTGGCGGCTTTTATCGCTTCGCCCTCCAGTTGCGCCTCTGGCACGCCGGTTTCGAGGGCTGCTCGGGCCGCCAGCGCCTGGCGGACTTTATCGAGATTGTCGGCAATGCTGTCGAGGAACGCGGCGCGCTTGGCCAGCGAGGTGTGGCTGTAAACATCGAACGCCTCATCGGCAAGGGTCGCGGCGCGGTCGACGTCGGCCACGCCACCCAAGGCGAAATCCGGTTCAATCAATTGATTGGTGGCGGGGTTGAGCGCCTTCATCGTTCCTTCAGAACCGGGCACATCGCGGGCGCCAATCAGGAGTTTGCCAGTCAAGGTCATGGGCGCTCACCTTGGGTCAACGTGGCGATCAGTTCTGGCGTGGTCACAATGGAATGGGCGAACGTCGGGCCGTTCAGTTCATGGGCCGCGTGCATCATTTCTGGCTTGAACGCGGCCGTGGCGTCGCGCACCAGGGTCACGTGATAGCCAAGTTCCTGGGCGTAGCGGGCGGTGGCCTCGATGCAGGTATTGGCCAGCAAGCCAACGATGATCACGTGGGTAACGCCTTTCTGCTTGAGACGGAAATCAAGGTCGGTGTTGGCAAAACCGCTCGACCCCCAGTGCTCCTGAACGACAATGTCGCCATCCTTGGGCGCGAAATCCGGGTGCCATTCGCCGCCCCATTCGCCGCGAGCGAAGTGATGCATGTGCATGATCTTGCATTGGGTAGGGCTCGGGTGATCCCAGTTTTCGTAGTCGCCTTTTTCCCAGCGGTGGTGCGGTACGATGACCACCGGAATGTCGAGGGCACGGACGGTGCGATCGAGTGCGCGCAAGTTGTCGAGCAGGCCGACTTGTGCGGCGATCGGTTCGATCAGCGGATAGACTTTGCCGCCTTCGGAGAGAAAGTCGTTGTAGGGATCGACCAACAGATAAGCGGTTCTGTCGAGGGGATAAAGGGCTTTTGGCATGGCTGCGTTCTCAGGAATGTTGAGGGGCCGATGCCCGGTACTTGCCCGGACATCTTGTTGATATGATAATCATAGTAACTGCAAAAGAGGCAAGACCGCATGTCGGTAAACACACCTGTTCCTGAAACCCTGTGCCCGATTTCACGGGCCGAGGCCGTCGTCGGCGACCGCTGGACGGTCCTGGTGCTGCGCGAGTTGTTCATGGGCAGCCATCGCTTCGACGAGATCCAGGCGCAAACCGCCGGGACCCCGCAAATGATCGCCACCCGTCTCAAACGCCTGGAGGCTGACGGGCTGGTCGCGCGCCGCGCCTACAGCGAGCGCCCCCCGCGCTACGAGTACCACCTGACACCCAAAGGCGATGCGTTCTATTCCGTGGTGCTGGCACTGCGCGCCTGGGGGGAAACCTGGTGCAAGTCAAAGGAGGAGGGGCTGGCGGTGGTTTACACCCACACCACCTGTCGCCATCCTGCCGGGCTGGGTCCGCTGTGCGCGCATTGCGGCGAACCATTGCGCCGTGGCGAGCTGATCAGCACGCCTAGCGACGCCTATGCCGCTGAACGCAAGGCACGGCGAGACGCCTTCAAGGGTGGGCGTGGGGCAGATCCGGATCAATGAACACATTGAAGTGAGGTCCCCGGGAAATGTTAGCTGTCTGGTGACAGAGGGCATTTCTTCAGATAGTCGGTCTTCGCGGGCGCAGGTTTGTATCGCTACGTATCCCCGGTGCCGGCAGCCAACTTCGCATACAAAACCATGCCCTACGTGACACGAGCCGGATACACCGCAGCCTCTAAATGGGCTCACCGCATTGGTGGCAATCATTGGAGAATTGCAATGTCCCGTATCACTTCCCGCAACACGGCTGGCCGGTCAGGCATCGCCCTTGCCGTTCTTTCACTGGCAGCCTTCGCGAGTTTTTCGCAGGCTGGCAACGCAAACCCCGAGCCACAGCCGGCGAAAAACTGGCAGGCCGGAATCCACCGTACCGATCTGGTGCGCAAGGACCTGGGTGCCGCCGAGCGTGAAGTGATTCAGGTGCGTGTCGATTTCGACGCAGGCGTGACCTCGCCTAAACACTCGCATCCGGGCGTGGAAGTGGCTTATGTCATCGAAGGTTCGTTTGAGTATCAGCTGGAGGGCCAGCCACCGGTCACGCTCAAGGCTGGCGATTCGCTATACATCCCGGAAGGCACGGCGCATCTCGCGAAGAACGTGGGTGGTGGCAAAGCGTCGGAGCTGGCGACGTACATCGTGAAGAAAGGTACGCCGCTGCTGGTGCTGGAAGAGTAATCAGTGTTCGCCCGACGCTGGCATCGGGCGATCCTGTCAGCGCTGGCCCGGCCAACCCGCCTGACGCAATGCCTTGAGCAGCGTCTGCGCATCCAGTCCCTTTACCGTATGGCCGTTGCCTTCCACCGTGTCAGACGCCAGCAGCGCATTGATGATGGCTTCTTCCACGGCCTCGGTGGCGGCCAGAAACAGCTCGCTGATGTGATCGTTGTTGACCATGCGCAGGTTGTCGCACGTGGGCGCGCCTTTGCCTTCATAGGCGGCAGGTGGCACGTGCTGGTTGCCGGTGGCGAAGGCAATGAAGATGTCACCGCTGTGGTCTTCGTTACCGCCGCCGGTGCGGGCCAATCCCAGGCTGGCGCGCTGCGCGAGGCGAGTGCATTGGTGCGGCAGCAACGGCGCATCCGTGGCCAGGCAGACGACGATGGAACCCATGCCCGGATACGGCAGCGAGGCCTTGAGGAACGGCGAGTCGACCTGTTCCATGTAGCGTCCGACCGGATAGCCGTCGACGCGCAACTCGTTGCGAATGCCATGGTTGGCCTGGACGATGGCGCCGACGGTCCAGCCGCCTTGCGCCGGGCTCAAGCGTCGCGAGGACGTGCCAATCCCGCCTTTGAACTCATGACAGATCATCCCGCTGCCACCGCCTACTGCGCCTTCGATCACCGGTCCGTCGACGGCATTGCGCTGCGCCTGGGCCACGTGCTCGGGTTTGACGTGGAAACCATTGATGTCGCTGAGCAAGCCATCGAACGTCTCCAGCACCACCGGCATGTTCCAGTACAAGCGACCGTCATCGGGCTGGGCCTGTCGGTCCAGCGCAATCAGCGCATCGCGCACCACGCCCAGGCTGTGGGTGTTGGTGAAGGCGATCGGGCTGGTCAGCAGACCGGCTTCGCGAATCCACTCAAGACCGGTGGCGTCACCATTGCCGTTGAGCACATGCACACCGGCAAAGCACGGTTGCTGGTTGGTAGAACCGGCACGCGGTTCGATCAGGGTGACGCCGGTGTGGATGTCACGACCGCTGTCAGTGCGGCCGCGCACCTCACTGTGGCCGACACGGACGCCGGGTACATCGGTGATGGCATTGAGAGGGCCGGGTTGCAGTTGGCCGAACTGAATGTTCAGGTCACGGGCACGTAGTTTCATGGGGTTTCTCATCTTCAATTCGTGGCAGAAAATTAATGTGACGCGGGTTGTGGCCAGGGCGCTGTTGTGGCGAGGGAGCTCCACTCACTGCCCGTTTTTGACCTTGCTCCAGACCCGCGTGCGCACTCGTTCAGTCGCCGGCGGCAGCGGTTGAAGGGTGAACAACGTGGCCAGCGCTTCAGCCGATGGATACACCGCCGGGTTGGTGCGGGTCGCTTCGGCCACCAGCGGCGTCGCGCTGCGGTTGCCGTTGGGGTAGTTCAGGTGATCGCTGACCGGGGCGATGACTTCGGGGCGCATCAGGTAGTCGATAAAGGCCAGGCCTTGTTGTGGATGCGGTGCGTCCTTGAGCAGCACCAGCGTGTCGAACCACACCGGCGCGCCTTCCTTCGGCAAGCTGTAGGCGATCTTCACGCCGTTGTTGGCCTGCTCGGCGTTGGTCTTGGCTTCCAGCATCGCGCCAGACCAACCCACCGCCACGCAGATGTTGCCGTTGGCCAGGTCGCTGATGAACTTGGACGAGTTGAAGTAGGCAATGTGCGGGCGCAACTTCAGCAGCAGCGCCTCGGCCTTCTTGTAGTCTTCGGGGTTGGTGCTGTTCGGTGGCAAGCCCAGGTAGTGCAGGGCCACCGGGAGCATTTCCGACGGCGAGTCGAGCATCGCCACGCCACACTGGCCGAGCTTGGCCAGGTTCTCTTCCTTGAACACCAGGTCCCAGGAGTCCACCGGCGCCTTGTCGCCCAACGCCGCACGGACCTTGTCGATGTTGTAGCCAATCCCGTTGGTGCCCCACAGGTACGGCACCGCGTACTGGTTGCCCGGATCGTTGTTGGCCAGTTTCGCCAGCAGGTCGCTGTCCATGTTCTTGAAGTCGGGCATTTGCGCGTGGGGCAACGGGGCGAGGGCGCCGGCCTTGATCAGCGTCGGCAGACTGAAGTTACTCGCCACCACCACGTCGTAGCCGCTGCGGCTGGTCAACAGTTTGCCTTCCAGCACTTCGGCGCTGTCGAAGGTGTCGTAGACCGGTTCGATCCCGGTGTCGCGCTTGAAGTCGTGCAGGGTGTTGGGACCGATGTAGTCATACCAGTTGTAGACATGCACCGTCGGGGCATCCGTGGCCATGGCCGACAACGAGACGCACAAACAGGCGCCCAGTCCAAGATTGATATGCGAGCGGTGACGACTCATGATGCGGCACTCCTGGCCTGCTGCAGGCCGGTGATGAACAGGTGCTTGCAGCGTACTGGCAGGCGGGGGACTCACCCATTCCCATCATGGGTTACTCGAAAGGGGTAGTGCGTGGACGCATTGTTGAAAGAGCTGCCGGTGCACCAGTCGCTGGCGCGGGTGTTTGGCGCGTTGGGCCAGGACGGTTTCTGGCGGGCGCTGGTCGACACGTTGCGGCTGCTGGTGCCGCTGGACAATGCGTTGGTCGCGGTGATGCGCGCGGGGCGGGTCCCGCATCTGCTGATTGATTTCGACTCCAAGGGCGGTGCCGCCGAGCTCGAAGAACTGGCGGACTACAGCGCCGGCATGTACCTGCTCGACCCCTTTTACCAGGCCGCTTGCGCCGGTATTGCCGAGGGCCTGCACAGCCTCGAATCGGTGGCGCCCGACCAGTTCCAGCAGAGCGAGTACTACCTGAGCTACTTCCGCTCGGTGGTGGGGGCGGACGAGTTGCAGTTCATGGTCAACGTGGAGGGCGCGGTGTTGGGTTTGTCGCTGGGACGTTCGACGCGGTTCAGCCTGGAAGAGCAGGGCCGACTGCTGTGCGTGCGCGACTGGGTGCTGTCGGCGATGCGCCGTCATCTGCAACTGATGCCACCGGAAGGCGCGACCGCTGAGCCGGTGGCCGGCGATCTCGCGACGTTGCTCGATCGCTTCGACGCGCGCCTGTCGGTACGGGAAATCGAAACCGCCAGGCTGATCCTTCAGGGCTTCTCCAGCAAAGCCATCGCCCAGCACATGGGTATCTCACCGGAGACGGTGAAAGTGCATCGGCGCAATGTCTATCACAAGCTCAATGTGACCGGGCATGGGGAGTTGTTTGCGTTGGTGTTGCAGCCGCGTTGAGCCAAAAATCATCGCTGCACAGAAGGTCCCCTTGTGGGAGCGAGCCTGCTCGCGAAGACGCCGGCACATTCAACATTGATGTTGACTGACACACCGCCTTCGCGAGCAGGCTCGCTCCCACAGGTAGAGCAAGACTCAATCTTCCAGTTTGAACACCAACGCCTTCAGGCCACACTCAACATCCGCATCCGGAAACTCCGGCGGATTCTCCAGCCGCTGCTCAAAACGCAAACTCGGCGCTTCACGCATCACCCCATCGATCAGGAAGTCAGACCCAAACGCCGGGTCATTCATGCAGGCCAACACTGTGCCCGCAGGGCTGAGCAATTCCGGCAACCGGCGCAACACCCGCTGGTAATCCTTGGTCAGCAAAAAACTGCCTTTCTGAAAGGACGGTGGGTCGATGATCACCAGGTCATAAGGCCCCTTGCCAATCACCTTGCCCCAGGACTTGAACAGGTCATGACCAAGAAAACTGACCTGGCTCAAATCGTGCCCGTTGAGCCGGTGATTGTCGCGCCCACGGCTCAGGGCCGGGCTGGACATGTCCAGATTGACCACGTGCTCGGCGCCACCCTCGATGGCGGCGACCGAGAAGCCGCAGGTGTAGGCAAACAGGTTCAACACGCGCTTGCCCTGGGCATTGGCCCGCACCCAGTCACGGCCATAACGCATGTCGAGAAACAGGCCAGTGTTCTGCTTGCGGCCCAGGTCCACGCGATAACGCAAGCCGCCCTCGGTGATGGTCATCTCGTCGATCACCTCGCCCAGCAACCACTCGGTAGTGCTTTGCAGCAGGTAGCGATGTTGCAGCAGCAAGGTGTGCGCGCCGGATTGTGCCCACTCGGGTGACTGGGTGATCTGCATCAACAGTCGTTTCAAATCTTCCAGCTGCGACGCTTCCGGCTCTTTGAACAGCGCGACCAGCACCACGCCCTGCAACCAGTCGACGGTCAACTGCTCCAGCCCCGGCCAGCAGCGGCCACGGCCGTGAAACAGCCGGCGGGTTTCCGCAGGGGCCGTTGCCAGGGCCTTCAGCAGGTGGGCGTGGAGGGTGGCAAGTGCGTCTGAATTCATCGGGCTGGGTCGGCAATTTGAGGGGGCGGCATTTTAACCACAAATGCAGAGCACCGTGCGGTACAGGCATTCAAATGCGGGGTATGACTTGAACTCATACCCTCATGACTTTTAATGGTTACAGCCCCGCAAACCCCCAGTGTTAAAAAATCGCAAACCAGCTCATCAACAACAAAAAAGAGCGTTTGCAACCATGACTCATCATCTCTGCCGCGTCTTCGCCAGCGACCTGCTGCGCTCTTCGAATCCCGACATGTGCCACGCCAGGCCCGCTGCCTGCGTGCGTTTCTGATCAACCTCAACTCCCTGAAGAGTAACGACTCATGAAAGAACTCGACCTGTACATCGGTGAAGGTTTCGAAGGCCCGGGCGTGAACGCCGCGCACATCAACATTCTGATCGGCCCGCGCAACGGCCCGGCCGGCCAGGCGTTTGCCAACAGCCTGGCGTCGCCAAGCCAGGGGCACTGCCCGTTCATGGTGATTGCGCAGCCGAATATTCCGGTCAAGCCAATGACCCTTTACGTCAACAAAGCGGCGATCAGCAGCGACCTGCACGGCAACGCCACCTGGGGCGCGTCCCAAGCCGGTATCGCCAAGGCTGTACTTGAAGCGCTGCTGGACGGCACCTTGCCGCCGGAAGCCGAAGACGAATGGGCCATCGTCACCGCCAACTGGGTCAACCCGGCCTGCGATGACCTCGATTTGGTCTACCTGAACAATTACAACGCCTGCCGCACGGCGATCCGTGCCGCGCTGACCGGCAAGCCGGAAACCGCGCAACTGGCGGATGTGGTCAATCACATCAGCAACCCTTTCTACACGCCAAAAGCCTGAGGTCCGCGCCATGCAATACATTCGTTTGGGCAACTCCGGCCTGCAAGTCTCCCGCCTGTGCCTGGGCACCATGAACATGGGCACCCCGGACTGGAAACCGTGGATCTTCGACGAGAAGAAAAGCGAGCCAATCGTCGCGCACGCACTCGACAACGGCGTGAACTTCATCGACCTCGCGGACTTCTATTCCGCAGGCACAGGCGAAGAAGTGGTGGGGCGCATCGTCAAGCGCCTGGCCCGTCGCGAAGACCTGGTCATTACCACCAAAGTCGGTTACGGCACCCGCAACGGCATTAACGCCAGCGGCCATTCGCGCAAGCACATCATGGACAGCATCGACGCTTCGCTGAAGCGCCTGAACATGGATTACGTCGATGTGTTCATGCTGCATTACTTCGATGTGAACACCCCGGTTGAAGAAACCATGAGCGCCATGAACGACATCGTGCGTTCCGGCAAGGCGCGTTACATCGGCGTCTCGACCATGCTCACCGGGCAACTGGCGAAGATCCTCATGGCCTGCGAGCGCAATGGTTGGGTCAAGCCGATCAACATGCAGCTGCAACTGAACTGCGCCTACCGCGAAGAAGAACGCGAGATGATTCCGTTCTGCCGCGACCAAGGCCTCGGCGTCTCGGTGTTCAGCCCGCTGGCCCGTGGCTTGCTGACCGGCGACGTGCAGTCGACCCGCAACCAGACCGATTTCTTCACCCAGCAGATGTACAGCGACGAAGCCTCGTTCGAAATCGCCCATTCGGTGCAGCGCGTGGCCCGTGCCCGTGGCGTGTCCAACGCACAAATCGCCCAGGCCTGGGTGGCCAATCATCCGGGTGTGGATTGCATGCTGGTGGGCGCTGACACCACCGAACAGTTCGACAGCGCCCTGGCCGCGCTCGATACCAGACTCGATGCCGAAGAACTGCACGAACTGGAACGCAATTACACCCCGTGCGACGTGATCAATGATTACACCGCCGGCAAACGTATCTTGCGTTCGGCCCGTCCGGGTCTGGAACGCTTCACCCTGACCGAGGCTGTGGCATGAGCGCGCTGATCCGCACGGGTAATTTCATCGACGGCCAATGGTCGTCCGGCGGCCCGACTTACCCGGTGTTCAATCCGGCCAACGGCGAGTTGATCATCGACGTACAAAAGGCCGGTGCCGAAGAAACCAATCGGGCTATTGAAGCCGCCAATCGCGCATTACCGTCGTGGCGCAAGCTCACGGCCAAGGAGCGCAGCCAGAAGCTCAAGCGCTGGAGCGAGCTGATGCTGAGCAACCAGAAGGACCTGGCGACCCTGCTCAGCCGCGAACAAGGCAAACCGTTGGCCGAAGCCATGGGCGAGGTTGTCTACGCCGCGAGTTTTCTGGAGTGGTTTGCCGAAGAAGCCAAGCGTGCTTACGGCGACGTGATTCCGAGCCACAAGGCTGATGCGCGGATCATCGTGGTCAAGGAAGCCATCGGCGTGGTCGCCGCGATCACACCGTGGAACTTCCCGCTGGCTATGGTCACGCGCAAGGTCGGCCCGGCACTGGCCGCCGGTTGCACGATGATCCTCAAGCCCTCGGAAGAGACGCCGCTGTCGGCTTTCGCCCTGGCGGTGTTGGCAGAACAGGCGGGTATTCCGGCGGGGGTGTTCAACATCGTGTCGGGCGATGCGGTGGCCATAGGTGGGGCGCTGCAAGCGTCGAGCATTGTGCGCAAACTGTCGTTCACCGGCTCCACGCGCACCGGCAAACTGCTGATGCGCCAGGCGGCGGACACCCTGAAAAAAGTCTCGCTGGAACTGGGCGGCAACGCGCCGTTCATTGTCTTTGACGACGCCGATCTGGACGCTGCGGTCAAAGGCGCGATGGCCTCGAAGTTCCGTAACACCGGGCAGACCTGCGTCTGTGTAAACCGCTTTTTCATTCAGGACGGTGTGTACGAAGCCTTCACCGGCAAACTCGCCGAAGCCGTTGCGGCGATGCGCGTCGGCAGTGCGCTGGACGGCGAAACCGAGCAAGGCCCACTGATCAACGCGGCGGCGCTGGCCAAGGTTGAACTGCACGTCGGCGATGCACTGGAGAAGGGCGCCAAGCTGTTGTGTGGCGGCAGTCGTCATGTGCTCGGCGGCACGTTCTACGAGCCGACCATCCTCGCCGAAGCCAGCAGCGAAATGCTCATTGCCCAGGAAGAAACCTTCGGCCCGGTAGCGGCCTGCTTCCGTTTCAAGGACGAAGTCGAAGTGCTGCAAAAGGCCAACGACACGCCGTTTGGTTTGTCGGCTTACTTCTACAGCCGCGACATCGGCCGCGTGTGGCGCATGGCCGAAGGCCTGGAGGCCGGCATGGTCGGGATCAACGAAGGGATCATTTCCACGGAAGTGGCACCGTTCGGCGGCATCAAGGAATCGGGCCTCGGTCGCGAGGGTTCGAAGTACGGTCTGGATGACTACCTGGAAATCAAATACCTGTTGATGGGCGGTCTCTAACCCCCACCACAACCCCTTGTAGGAGTGAGCCTGCTCGCGATGGCGGTGTATCAGGCAACATTGCTTCCACTGACACACTGCTATCGCGAGCAGGCTCACTCCTACAAAAACAGCGATCGGTTTCATTTCTCCGTCAATAACAACAATTGGAGATTTACATGTCCTTACAACCGGTAAAAATCGACGACCTGCCCATCGGGCGCTTTCACCTGAAAATCGCCGGCCTGACCTTCGGCGCACACTTCACCGACGGCTACATCCTCGGCCTGATCGGCATCGCGTTCACCTTGCTGAGTCCGCAGATGCACCTGGATGCGTTCTGGCAGGGACTGATCGGCGCTTCGGCACTGATTGGGCTGTTCCTCGGCAGCCTGTTTTTCGGCTGGATCTCCGACAAGGTCGGCCGGCAGAAAATCTTCCTGGTCAGCTTCGTGCTGATCACCATTGCTTCGGTGATGCAGTTCTACGCCGAAACCGCCATGGGCCTGTTCCTGTGCCGGGTGTTGATCGGCATCGGGCTGGGCGGTGATTTCAGTGTCGGCCACGCCATGCTGGCCGAGTTCGCGCCGAAGAAACATCGCGGCGTGCTGCTCGGTTCGTTCAGCGTGATCTGGACCTTCGGCTACGTGGCCGCGACATTTGTCGGCACCGCCATGCTCAGCCTCGGCGATGACGCCTGGCGCTGGATGCTGGCGTCTTCAGCGATTCCTGCGGCGTTGATTCTGATTGCGCGCATCGGCACGCCAGAGTCGCCGCGCTGGCTGGTGAACCAGGGCCGAATTGCCGAGGCGCGAGCGATCGTCAAGAAGCACCTGGGCGCCAACGTCGAACTCGACGAAACCCAATCCACCGAAACCCGTTCCGGCTACGCGGTGCTGTTCAGCCGTGAATACCGCAAGCGCACCGCGTTCAACTGCCTGTTTTTCGTCTGCATCGTCATGCCGTATTTCGCCATCTACACCTTCCTGCCGTCGATCCTGCAGAAGATGGGCCTGGCCGAAGGCTTCGGCACTGAGCTGATGCTGAACATGCTGCTGATCCTCGGTGCGTTGATCGGGATCTGGTGCACGATCAAATTCTCGCGCCGCGGGTTCTTGATCAACTCGTTCATCATCCTGGCGGTCGCGTTGTTCATGCTGGCGGTGTTGCCGAGCAGTGCAGCGTTGCTGATGGTGTTGGTGTTTGGGCTGTTCACGCTGGTGTTGTCGGCGGTCAGTAACCTGGTGGGCGTGTTCCCGGCCGAGAGCTTCCCGACTGAAGTGCGGGCCAGCGGGATCGGCCTGGCCACGGCGGTCAGCCGGTTGGGTTCGGCGATCAGCACGTTCCTGTTGCCGGTGAGTGTGGCGGGGATCGGCTTGAGCCCGACGATGGGGATTCTGGCGGCGATCCTGGCCATCGGCGCCTGGCTGTCCTGGGCGTGGGCACCGGAAACCAAATCACTGACACTGAGCCAGGCATGCAAGGCGCAGAGCCCGGTGGAGGGCGGTGCGGCAGTGGCAGTGAAAGTCCCTGCCCCGATCTAACTGACTGCCAAAGTTCAAATGTGGGAGCGGGCTTGCTCGCGAAAGCGGTGGATCAGTCAATATTGAGGGTGACTGACACTCCGCCTTCGCGAGCAAGCCCGCTCCCACATTAGAGTGGGGGTGTGTCAGGGATTGCTGACTAATCCCAACCAATCGGTAAACAACCGCACCTTCGACAACCCTTGCTTGTCGTTCGCCACATCCAGCCAATAGCCATACGGCCCGATCACCTCCACCGGGGTAATCGGCAGCAGGCTGCCATTGGCCAATTCCTTCTCGATCATCTGCCGGTCAATCACCGCCAGCCCACCCCCCGCCAACGCGGTGTGGATCACCTGATCCAGCGTGCTGAATTCCAGCCCTTGTGCCGGATCGACATCGTCGCGCCCCATGGCCGCCAGCCAGTTTTCCCAGACCTTCAGGCGTTTGCCATCGTGCAGGATGTGCAGCAGCGGGAAGCCTCGCAGATCCGGCGGCTGACCGTCGCTGAACAACTCCGGGCTGGCCACGGCGATGTGCCGTTCCATCACCAGCAATTGACTGCTGCAATGGTTGTTGGCTTCGAGGCCGAAGCGGATGTGGCAGTCGATTTCCGCGAGGCTGTCGTGGCCGGCCTGGTTGGTCACGCTCAGGCTGATGTCGGGGTAACGCTGACAGAACACACGCAAATGCGCCGACAACCAGCGCGTCGCCCAGGTCGGTGGCGCGAGGATTCTCAGGCGCTGGCGCAGGTTGGGCACGCGCACAGCTTGCAGGGCGCGTTCAATGTGATCGAAAGCTTCCGCGAGGTGCGGGGAGAGGGCGATGCCGGATTCGGTCAGCGACAAGCCCTGGGGCGTGCGCACGAACAGCGCGACGCCGAGGTAGTCTTCCAGTTGCTTGATCTGCCGGCTGACGGCGCCTTGAGTGACGTTCAGGCCCAGCGCCGCCTGGCTGAAACTGCGATGACGCGCGACCTCTTCGAAGACGCGCAGCATATTGAGCGAGGGCAGTTGACGCATCGAAGGTGGGCTCCGTACCGGTCTCCGGTGTTGCGGCGGGCCGGTTTATTGTTTTGGTGGCGGTCTCTGTGGTGCCTATCTGACTATTAGCCAAGGGCTGATGCAAGTGTTGCTTAGGCTGACGCCTTCGCGAGCAAGCCCGCTCCCACATTAGACCGAGTCGTTGCCTGGAACGCGGTCAAATGTGGGAGCGGGCTTGCTCTCGAAGACATCCTCAAGGGCGCTAAAAATACCGGATCAGAAGTAATACCCAATGTTCACGTACAACTGATTCTCCCACTGATCACTCCCCCCAGCCCCCAGACTCTGGGTATAACTACTCCCCCCGATATACGGATCATTTTTGCCAAACAACCACTCCGCAGCGACCCACAATTTACTCACCGAAAACGAACTGCCCAGAATCATCCGCTCCGAGGTCTTGAACTCGCTGGCGGATTTATCGAAGGCGCTGTAGTTGGCGTACAGCTTGACCCCGCTGACCTGATCGAACAGGTATTTCCCGGCCACGTCGTAACTGAGATCCGCCACATACAAGTTGCCGCGGCTGGCCACGTTGTACGTGCCGTCATACCCGCCGAGGGTGACAAGCTCATCGGTGCCTAGGTTACGCGGCGACATTTGTTGCCGCGCCGCCTGCAATTGCACACCCCATGGGCCGTTCTTGCCCAGGTAATGGATGGCCACGGCATTGCGTCGGCCATCGTCATTGGTGTCCTTGTTCTCCAGTGAGGAACTCAGGCCCGAGAGGCCGACCTCCGATTTCCACGGTCCCAGGTCCAGTGCCTTGGCCACCCGCAGCACCACGGTGTTGCGCTCCTGGTTGTTACTGCCGTCGGCGACGTAGCTGTCGGCTTCGGACACCACGCTGGAGTAGGTCACCCCGTTGCTGGTGCCTTTGCCTTGCCACGCCGGGCGCAAGTAATAACCGGCCTGAATGTTCCAGTCGCCCGATTGCTGGACGTACTTGGCGCCGACCTGTTGCACATCTTCCAGGCCGATGACGTTGCCCAGGGTTTCGTAGAAGGTGCTGCCAAAGTACGGCTGCAGACCGAACGGCACCGTGTTCAGGCCCACTTGCACCTGTTGGTCGGGGTTGAACTTGTAGCCGGCCCACGCGAACTTGGCGAACTGGATATCACCGTAATTCTTGGTGTACTGATACGGATAGGACCGGCCGTAGAAACGATACTGGGCCTCGCCGATCCAGGTGTCGGAGTTGTACTTGGCGCTGAGGAACATCGTGTCCAGGCCGAACTTCTGGATGTCGCGATCCGGGTCATAGTCCCAGCGCGCACGAACCGCGCCGCCGAGGTCAAGGTTGTCGGTCACTTGCACGGCCATGGCAGGGGCCGCAAAGGTGCAGAACAGAGCGATGTACAGAGGACTGAGGCGCAGGGAAGCAGAGAAGGGCATGGGACAGCTCTCGGTTATTTTTATATGAGATGCCGGCCAGTCTTGCGATGAACGGTGGGTTGAACAAACGATTAAAAATGCGCGCAAACCTTCCTCAGATGCATGTTACTGAGAAAATCCTGTAGGACAATGTGTGGCGGCCATGGGATGCTTGGCCGATCAGCTAACGTCCTCGAGTGCTTTTCATGAAACGCAAAATGCCCGGTCTTAATGCCCTCAAGGCGTTTGAAGTGGCCGGCAGCACCGGTAGTTTTACCCGCGCCGCCGAGTTGTTGAACGTGACCCAGAGTGCGGTCAGCCGCCAAGTGCGTCAGCTGGAGGAACAGCTCGGCGAGAGCCTGCTGGAGCGCCGCCACCATCACCTCGAACTGACCAGCGCCGGCAAAGTGCTGCTGCGGGCGTTGCATCAATCCTTCGACAAGATCGAGCTGACGGTGCGCAGCATCCAGCAGAAAACCCATTCCAATCGCCTGCACATCAACGCACCGCCAACCTTTACCAATCGCTGGCTGATGCCCCGTCTGGGGCGGTTGCGCGAGAAGCATCCCGAGCTGGAACTGAGCATCACCACGCGCTTGCAGGACAGCCTGGCGGAAACCAGCACCCTCGACTGTGCGATCCGTTTCGGCGATGGCGAATGGGATGGCCTGAACAGTTCGATGCTGATCCAGGAACGGCACATCGCGGTGTGCGCGCCGACCCTGTATGCGCGGGAGTGGAGCGAGCAGGGCATCGACCTCAATCGCCTGACATTGCTGCATGTACTGGCCCGGGAAGACCAGCGCTACCTGACCTGGAAACACTGGCTGGACGCCGCACGCATCACCGGTGTCGACACTCAGGGCGGGTATGAATTCGACTTGCTGGACCTGGCCATTCGTGCGGCTATCGACGGCCTGGGCATCACCATCGCCGACTGGCACATGGTCGCCCCGGAACTGGCCAGCGGGCAGCTGACCCAGGTGCTTAACGTGCACGTGGAAGGGCACCAGTCCTATTGGCTGGTCACCCGGCCGGAGCAGACCCTGATGCCGCAATTGCAGGTGTTCAGCCAGTGGTTGCAGGAAGAAATCTGGTTGGCACAACGACAGCTCGAACCCTCAACCGCCGCCCTCTAATCCACACAGATCCCCCTGTAGGAGCCCTGTGGCGAGGGGGCTTGCCCCCGTTTGAGTGCGTAGCACTCACAGGATCTTGTTGCATCAGAGATTTTGGGGCTGCTTCGCAACCCAACGGGGCGGTGCGACGTTTCGACAAGCCCCCTCGCCACAGGGGGACTTCATCGCTCCGAAGAGAAACCTGCATTTTTCGAATGTTTGCCTGCTCAATAAATCGTTTGTTCAACCCGCTCAGGATGCCAAGACTGGTCGAACTGGATAAAAACAACGATGGGCGATGCACATGCGACTCGAGCGAAATTTTGTTAACGGCCAATTCATCGAACCTGCCAGCGACGCGCTGATCGCAGTCTATAACCCGGCGACCGAAGCACTGGTCGGACACGTCTCGGCGGCCACCGCTGTCGAAGCGGTCAACGCGGTTGAAGCCGCTGCCGCCGCGCAAAAGGTCTGGGGCAAACTCACCAGCATCGAACGCGCCGAACACCTGCGTTCTTTCGCCGATGCCCTTGACGCCTGCGCTGAAAACATCGGCGCCGCCCTGGCGGCCGAGTCGGGCAAAAGCGTTGCGGATGCAAGCAACGAAGCCCGTTACGCCGCGCAGATCACCCGCTATCACGCCGAATGGGCCCGCCGCATTGAAGGCGAGATCATTCCCAGCGACAGCCCGAACGAAAACCTGTTCCTGCACCGCGAAGCGATTGGCGTGGTTGCGTGCCTGATTCCGTTCAACTACCCGGTCTATACGCTACTGCGCAAAATCGCCCCGGCGCTGATTGCCGGCAACACCGTGGTGGTGCGCCCGAGCAACAACACACCGACCTCGGCCTTTGAAATCGCCAAGGCTGTGGTGCAATCCGGACTGCCGGCGGGCGTGGTGAACATCCTGACCATGGATCACGCCACTGCGGCCGCCGTGTGCACGCACAAGGCTGTGGGCCTGATCACCCTGACCGGCAGCGTCAACGCCGGGCGCATCGTGCTCGATTACTGCAAGGCCAACATCGCCAAGCCATCGCTGGAACTGGGCGGCAAAACCCCGGCGATCATCGAAGCCGACGCCGACCTTGAAGCCGCCGCGACCGCCATCGTCGCCTCGAAAACCACCCACTGCGGTCAGTTGTGCACGGCGGTGGAGCGGGTCTACGTGCAGGAAAGCGTCTACGACCAATTCCTCGCGCTGCTGAAAGCGAAAATCAGCGCCGTAAAGTTCGGCGACCGCGCCACTGACGCCAGCCTGATGGGGCCGTTGGTCAACGCCAGTTCACAGCAGAACATCCACGCCATGGTCGAGCGCGCCATCGCGGACGGCGCAGTCCTGGAAACCGGTGGTTTTATCCCGCAAGGCAACGGCCATTTCTACCCGCCGACGCTGCTCAGCGGCTGCCGCCAGGACATGGAAATCATCCAGGAAGAAATCTTCGGCCCGGTGCTGCCGGTGCTCAAGTACCGCGACATCGACGAAGCGCTGGCGATGGCCAACGACCATCAGTTCGGCCTGGCCTCGGTGCTCTACACCGAGAACTACCGCACCACGATGAAAGTCGCCAACGCCATCGAAGCCGGCGAGCTCTACGTCAATCGCACCCCGGCCGACCCGTACCAGGGCTACCACGCGGGCTGGAAACGCTCAGGCCTGGGCGGCGATGACGGCAAGCACGGCATGCTCGAATTCACCCAGACCCGTCTCGTGGTCATGAAGTACTAGGGCGGCAGCGACAAGTTTCAAGCTTCAAGCAGCAAGTAAAAGCGAACAGTAACCGGCTCTGGCTTGCCGCTTACAGCTTGCCGCTTGCAGCTGCTTCACTCCAATAAAAACAATTAACAGGGCCAGCCCGGACCACCGGGCGGCCAGAGGTCACCTAGATGTCCAAGCAAGCATCCACTGCTGCCGCTGTTCAGGGTTCAAATGCGGGTTCAATCAGCCAGAGTGACAAGGGCAGTCGCTATTTCCAACTGATGTTATTGGTGCTGGCCGCCGGTGCGATCTACCCGATCCTGTACCTGCGCCAGGTTTACCAGACCACCATGCTCGAAGTGTTCCAGATCAACCACAGCGAACTGGGTTATCTGTACTCGATGCTCGGTACGATTTTCCTCCTGAGCTATTTGCCAAGCGGTTGGCTGGCGGACCGCATAGCCCCACGCTTCCTGATTTTCTTCTCGCTGGTCGCCACCGGTGCCCTGGGCCTGTGGTACTCCACTGCGCCGTCGATGACCGGTTTGATGATCATCTTCGGGTGCTGGGGCCTGACCACTGGCCTGACGTTCTGGGCCTCGGTGCTCAAGCGCGTGAAGATGATTGCCCATCACACTGAGCAGGGTCGCTTCTTCGGCGTCCTCGATGGCGGTCGCGGGCTGGTTGAAGCCTTGCTGGCGACGGTCGCGCTGGGGCTGTTTGCCTTCGCCACCGAGACTCGCGGCGAGTCGGCGGCCGAAGGCTTCAAGCACGTGGTCTACCTGTATGCCTTCACCTGTATCGCCATCGGCTGTGTGCTGGTGTTGATCAAGGACCCGAAGTCGATGGAAGACACGGCGGCGGTGGAGAAGGGCAAATACAACCTGCTCAACGACCTGACCACCCTGGTGAAAATCCCTGAGCTGTGGCTGGTCACCGCCATCGTGTTCTGCGGTTATCACATCTTCTGGGCCACTTACAGTTTCTCCGATTACCTGCAGGGCGGCGGCATGACTGCAGTCATGGCCGGCACCATCACCACCATCAAACTGTGGATGCGCCCGATTGGCGGCATCGGCGGTGGCTGGCTGGGTGACAAGTTCTCGAACATCTCGGTGCTGATCGTGGCGCTGTTCTGCGCGACGTTGGCGATGGTCGGCCTGATCGTGTTCCCGGCGCTCAACAGCATGGGCCTGTTGGTCGGTACGGTGATTTTCATCGGCCTGATGACCTATGCGATTCGCGGTTTGTACTGGGCGATCCTCGACACCTGCAACATTCCGCTGCGCATCACGGGGCTGGCCATCGGCATTGTCTCGGTGGTCGGTTACCTGCCGGACGCCTTCATTCCGTTGATCAACGGCTACCTCACCGAGCATTTCCCGGGGGCCTTTGGTTACAAGCTGTATTTCGGGTACATCGCTTTCGTCGGCCTGCTGGGGACCCTCGCGGCGTTGACCTTGCGCGCACGTATCAACCGTAAATCTTTGAACAAAACAGGTGCCTGAGATGAAAATCGTCGCCCTTGAAACCCATATCGTCGCCGTACCGCCACCGCACATCGGCGGGATGTACTGGCTGTTCGTCAAGATCAAAACCGATTGCGGCATCGAAGGCGTGGGCGAGATCTACGCCGCGACCTTCGGCCCCAAAGCCATGTTGCCGATCATCGAAGACGTGTTCGAACGCTACCTGTTGAACCAGGACCCGCACCACATCGAACGCTTCTTCCGTCAGGCCTATTCGAGCGGTTTCACCCAGCGTCCGGACCTGACCATGATGGGTGTGGTCAGCGGCCTGGAAATGGCCTGCTGGGACATCATCGGCAAAGCGGCGAACAAGCCGGTCTATGAATTGCTCGGCGGCAAGGTCAACGAACGCCTGCGTTCCTACACCTACCTCTACCCGGTGAACAGCAAGGGCGAGTACGACTACGACGACCCGGACCTGGCGGCCGAGTGCGCCATTGAGAACATGAACAAAGGCTTCACCGCCGTGAAGTTCGACCCGGCCGGGCCGTACACCGCGTACTCCGGGCACCAGATTTCCCTGGGAGTGCTGGAACGCTGCGAAACCTTCTGCCGCAAGATCCGCGAAGCCGTGGGCGACAAGTGCGACCTGCTGTTTGGCACCCACGGGCAAATGGTGCCGTCCTCGGCGATTCGCCTGGCCAAGCGCCTGGAGAAATACGACCCGCTGTGGTTCGAAGAGCCGGTGCCACCGGGTCAGGAAGAGGCCATGGCGCAGGTCGCGGCCAAGACTTCGATTCCGATTGCCACCGGTGAGCGACTGACCACCAAGTACGAATTTTTCAAGCTGCTGCAAGCCGGCGGTGCGTCGATTCTGCAGATGAACGTCGCCCGCTGCGGTGGTCTGCTGGAAGCGAAAAAGATCGCCAGCATGGCTGAAGCCTATTACGCACAGATCGCCCCGCACCTCTACAACGGGCCGATTGGCGCGGCCGCGAGTTTCCAGCTGGCGACCTGCACGCCGAACTTCCTGATCCAGGAAAGCATCATGACCTGGGGCGGTTTCCATGCCGAGGTCCTGACCAAGCCGCTGCAATGGGAGGACGGCTACATCATCCCGTCCACCGAACCGGGCCTGGGTGTGGAGCTGAACATGGACGTGGTGCGCAAGCATTCGCCGTACACCGGCGAACGCCTGCACCTGCAAATGGCGCCGACGCCGGCGGACGTCAAAGACACATCGCCAGCCAGAGGCTGACAGGCCTGACGCGGTTCCTGTGGGAGCCAGCCTGCTGGCGATAGCGGTGGATCAGTCGACATTGATGTTGAATGTCCGGCCGCCATCGCCAGCAGGCTGGCTCCCACAGGGGATCGCATCGTCCATCCGAATTTTGTACAACGACTTACGCGGTAACCCTGCATGACTTACGACTACATCATCGCTGGCGCTGGCGCCGCAGGCTGCATCCTGGCCAACCGGCTCTCGGCCAGTGGCAAATATTCGGTGTTGCTGCTGGAGGCGGGCGGCAAGGACAGTTCCTTGTGGTTCAAGATCCCGGTCGGCTTCGCCAAAATGTATTACAACCCGAGCTTCAACTGGATGTATTACAGCCAGCCACAAAAGCAATTGGGCAACCGCGAAATCTACGCACCCCGCGGCAAGGTGCAGGGCGGTTCGGGTTCTATCAACGCGATGATCTACGTCCGTGGCCAGGCCCACGACTTTGACGATTGGGCGGCCAACGGTAACGAAGGCTGGGGTTTCAAAGATGTGCTGCCGTATTTCCGCAAACTGGAAAACCATCCGCTGGGCGACAGCGAATACCACGGCGGCAGCGGCCCGATCAGCATCACGCCGATGAAGGGCCAGACCCATCCGATCTGCGATGTGTTCCTCAAAGGCTGCGATGAACTCGGCTACCCGCACAGCGACGACTTCAACGGACCCAAATTCGAAGGTTCGGGCATCTACGACGTCAACACCAAAAATGGTCAACGCTGCTCCAGCAGCTTCGCGCATTTGCACCCGGCCTTGAGCCGGCCGAACCTGACCGTCGAGCATTACGCCCTGGTCGACCGCGTGTTGTTCGATAACGGCCGCGCAACCGGGATTTCCATCACCCAGCACGGCGTGGTACGAACCTTCACCGCCAGCAAGGAAGTGATTCTTTGCGCCGGTGCAGTGGACACCCCGAAGATCCTGCAACTGTCCGGTGTCGCGGATCAGGCGCTGCTGGCCAAGCACAAGATCCCGATGGTCAAGCACCTGCCGGCGGTGGGGCAGAACCTGCAGGATCACCTGTGCGCCAGCTATTACTACAAGGCCAATATCCCGACGCTCAACGATGAGCTGAGTTCGCTGTTCGGTCAGTTCAAACTCGGTCTCAAATACCTGTTCACCCGCAAGGGCGCGCTGGCGATGAGCGTCAATCAGGCCGGCGGATTCTTCCGTGGCAATGAGCAGCAAACCAACCCCAACTTGCAGTTGTACTTCAACCCGCTGTCGTATCAGATTCCGAAAAACAATAAGGCCAGCCTCAAGCCGGAGCCGTACTCAGGCTTCCTGTTGTGCTTCAACCCGTGCCGGCCGACCAGCCGGGGGCACATCGAGATCGCCTCGAAAAACCCACGGGACGCCGCACTGATTGACCCGAATTACCTGAGCACCCAGAAGGACATCGACGAGGTCATTCAGGGCAGTCGCTTGATGCGCAAGATCATGCAGGCACCGGCACTCAAGGGCATCACGGTTGAAGAAGTGTTGCCGGGGCCGGTCGTCGAAACCGACGAACAGATGCTGCAGTATTTCCGCGACAACAGTGGTTCGATCTACCACCTGTGTGGTTCCTGCGCCATGGGTGCGGACGAGCAGAAGTCCGTGGTCGACCCGCGTTTGAAAGTCCATGGTCTTCAGGGATTGCGCATCGTCGATGCGTCGATTTTTCCTAACGTGACGTCGGGCAATACCCACGCGGCAGTGTTGATGGTGGCCGAGAAGGGCGCCGACCTGATTTTGCAGGACGCCTGATTTCGACATCTCCCGTATCAAAAATGAATTTCCGCGAAGGCCGCTGCTCATACTTGATAGGCAGCGGATTTATCGCGCGAAATCATGGGTGTATTCAGGGAGTGGCGAAATCATGGGGCCAGTATCGAAGGTGGGCGCGAACGTAACTGGCGGGTTGATTCTTGTGGTCGAGGATGACCCGCTGATCCTGGAATTTCTCTGCGAAATTCTTCAGGAAGAGGGCTTTGTTGTTCAGCCACAGACCAGCGCGGATGACGCTTCTGTGTACTTGGAACAACACTCGGACAACGTCTGCCTGTTGCTCACCGACATCACTATGCCGGGCAAACTGAATGGCGCTGACCTGGCCAATCAGTTTGGCGACCGCTGGCCCGACAAGCCGATCATGATCATGTCCGGTTTCGAAACCCCGCAAAGCTCCGGGGTCAGACATGCCGTTTCGTTCATCAAGAAGCCCTGGGCACTCGGCCAATTGCTGGACTGCGTCGAGGGCGCCTTGAAGTCCAAGCCCCTCAGCTGAAACGTTATTGCACGGCATGAGTCCATCTCGCAAGTAAATGCTACATTGCTCGGCACACCCGCCAGGCCCTTGCGAGAGGAAGCTCATCCTTGTCTGCTCATCGATCCGTTTTCAACACACCGTACCGCGCATTCCTGTTCGACATGGACGGCACCGTGCTCAACTCCATTGCCGCCGCCGAGCGGATCTGGACGATCTGGGCTGTGCGCCATGGGGTGGATGTCGCGTCTTTCCTGCCAACCATTCACGGCGCCCGCGCCATCGACACGGTGAACCGCCAGGGTTTGCCGGGTATTGATGCCAAAGTTGAAGCCGCGTGGATTACCGAGGCGGAAATCGAGGATGTGGAGGGAGTGGTCGAGGTCCGTGGGGCGGCGGCATTTCTTCGGTCATTACCGGCCGGTCAATGGGCGATCGTGACGTCCGCGCCCAGAGCGTTGGCGTTGCGCCGGATGGCGGCGGCGGGGATTCCCGAGCCGGATGTCATGGTGACGGCTGAAGAGGTCAGCGCCGGGAAACCGGATCCGGCGGGTTACCGGTTGGCAGCCAAGCGGCTGGGTGTCGAGGTGACGGACTGCCTGATCTTCGAAGATGCCACGGTAGGCATTCAGGCTGCTGAGGCGGCGGGGGCGGATTTGGTGATTATCACCGAGACGCACGAGCATCCTATCCAGACGCAACATGCCACGTTGGCCAACTATCAGTCGGTCAGCGCATCCGTCGATCCCGACCACCATATCCGCCTCAATCAAATCTAATGTGGGAGCGGGCTTGCTCGCGAAAGCGGTGGGTCAGTTAGCATTTATTTACCTGACATACCGCCTTCGCGAGCAAGCCCGCTCCCACATTTGTTCGGGGGCGTGGCTAATAGACTCCGGGAACCAGCCGCCAGGTCGTGGCGCAATACGCCTCATATTCCCCACCAAACTGCGCCCTCAACAACGCCTCTTCCGAGTGAATCCGCGCAATCAGCGGAATCACCGTCAACGTCGCCAGCAACAGCCCGACACCCGATCGAAATGCCAGCGCCCAGCCCACGGCAATCACCAGCATCCCCAGGTAACTGGGATTGCGCAGGCGCCGGTAAATCCCGTCGGTGACCAGCGTGTGCCCCGGCTGAATCGCCACCAGGCCGCTGAAGCGCTTGCCCAGTACAAACACCGGCCACAATCGAAGTGCGCCGCCGAGGCAGAACAGCAACGCGCCGATCCAGCGCAGGCCTTCACCGCCAAAGGTCCATAAGTCGATCCGGTCGGTGTAGGCCGGCAGGAACCCGCTGAGCAACCCGATCACCCCGAACGCCGGAAGCACCCAGCGATTGGCCCGGTCTTCACGTTCGCCGGAACTCAGATTGACCTCGGTGAACAGCGACAACACAGTCATTACCACGGTAGCGAGGGCAACCACCACCAGCGACCCATGCGCAAAAAACGCCGCAAACCCGCCCATGCCCCACACGGCGAGGCCGAGGTAGGCAAGGGTGCCGACGATGGCGAAGAACGCCAGTCTGGCCGAGATTTTCATGGCACACGTTCCTGGTTTGAACCGGTACGTTGAGTGTAGATGCTCAGGCTGATCCATCGGATTGAGCTAGCCTCATCTGACGGTTGAGTCAGGCGAAGGAGAGGACAATGTGGCCTTTCAAGCGAGCGAACGAGAAGACCTGCAACGGTGTCATCGCCAGACGTTCCATGGTGGTGCTGCTCGCCCTCATTGGCGCGGGCATCGTCGCGTGCGCTTCACGTCCGCCACCCTCGCTTTCACCTTATTCAGTGATCATTCTCCCGCGGTCAACGTCATCGACAGGTGAGCTGAGTGTGCGGTTCATGGGCGTGTCGACCCTGATGCTCAGCGATGGACAGACATCGATCATGACCGACGGCTTTTTTTCCCGGCCGGGACTGTTCAAGGTTCTGCTCGGTCGGATCGGGCCGGACAACGAACGCATTGACGCGGCGTTGCAAACCCTTGGCAATCCGCCATTGGCCGCGTTGATGGTGGCGCACTCCCATTTTGACCATGCGCTCGATTCGGCGGTGGTCGCGTCGCGTACCGGGGCCATGTTGGTGGGATCGGCATCGGTGGCCAATATCGGCCTGGGCGCGGGCCTGGCGCCAGAACGTTTCAAGTCCGTCGATACTCATCGACCTTTCTGTTTCGGCGACTTCAAGGTTCAAGCATTCCAGTCGCCACACTCGCCTGACGCGAAATTCCCCGGGACCATCACTGCGCCGCTGACCCCGCCCGCCAAAGCCAGCGCGTACAAGGAAGGTGGCAATTACTCCTATCTGATCGACCACAACGGTTTGCGGATTCTCATCCACCCCAGTGCCAATTTCACGCCGGGCCTGTTCAAGGACGTCAAGGCCGACATCGTGTTTCTGGGCATAGGCACCCTCGGCAAGCAAGACCTGCGGTTCGCGCAGGACTACTGGCACGAAGTGGTACAAACCACCGGCGCGCGGCTGGTGGTTCCGATTCACTGGGATGATTTTTTCGAACCACTCGACAAGGGATTGCAACCGATGCCGGAGTGGATGGACCCTTTCGATGTTGCGATGCAGCGACTAATGCCGATGGCCCTGGCCGATGGCGTGAACCTGCGATTGATGCCGTTGTTTGACCCGGTCGATGTGCGGGCAGCGCTGGCGGCACACTCGCGTTCACGTGTTGATGTCGGCCCTGGCATTGCGCCGGATCACTTGCGGCGGTTGGCCGAATGCCCTTAGAAAGGCTTCGCGCATGCGGCGTCGGTCAGTGAAACCGGCTTCGGTGGCGATCTGATCCAGGGTCAGGCGCCCACGTTCGAGCATCTGCCGCGCCGCTTCCAGACGCAGGTTTTCGATGGCCTTGGCCGGCGTCTGCCCGGTCTCGGCGCGAAAGCTGCGGCTGAATTGCCGCGGGCTCAGGCGCGCCACCTCGGCCAGTTGCTCCACCGACAACGGCGAGGCCAGGTGTTCCCGGGCGTAGCCAAGAACGGTCTGAATGCGGTCAGATTTTGGTGCCAGTTCGAGCAATGCCGAATGCTGGGACTGGCCGCCCGCACGACGTTGGTACATCACCAGTTTCTGCGCCACGGAACGCGCCAGTTCGGCACCGTGATCCTTCTCGACCATGGCCAGCGCCAGGTCGATGCCGGCAGTCATGCCGGCCGAGGTCCAGATCGAGCCGTCGACCACGTAGATGCGATCTTCTTCCACTTTGATCGAAGGAAAGCGCGCTTGCAGGTCCCGGGCATAGGCCCAGTGCGTGGTGGCCCGCCGTCCGTCGAGCAAACCCGCCTGGGCCAGCACAAACGCCCCCGAACAAATCGATGCCATCCGCCGAACGGTGCTCACGTTGTCGCGCAGGTAGGTCAGCACGCTGTCGGGCGCCTGTTGGACGATGCAATCGCCGCCGACCACGATGACCGTATCGAATACCCGCTCACCGAACGCCTGGGTCCCGACACTTAATCCCCCGGAGGCGCGCAGTGTGCTGCCATCCTCGGAGATCACGCTGACGTCATACAGCGTCTCACCAGCGCTGAAGTTGGCGTACTCGAACACCGGCATGGCGGCCAGCGCCATGGACTGGAAACCCTCGAACACCACAAATGCCACGCTAGTCATTGCCAGACCCTCAAAAGAACATGTCCTGAATACGTACTTTAAACGTCATTTGAGACAAGCGTAAGTCACTTTATAACGGTTCACACCCGGCGAACTGATCGCCTCACTGTGAAGGAAACTCGACATGGCTCTCTCATCCAAAGGCACCGCACTGATCACTGGCGCTTCCTCGGGCATCGGCGCGGTGTATGCCGACCGTCTCGCCCGGCAGGGTTACGACCTGATTCTGGTCGCCCGCAGTCAGACCAGACTGAACGCGCTGGCGAACCACTTGAGCAATGAAACCGGGCGTGCGGTGGAAGTGGTCGCCGCCGATTTGAAAGTCAAAACCGATGTGTTGCGGGTCGAGGAAATCCTGCGTAACGACGCCAGCATCACCTTGTTGGTCAACAACGCCGGCGTCGGTGCTGTCATGCCATTACTGGGCAGCCCGGTCGACGAGATGGAAGACATGATCACCCTCAACGTTACCGCGCTGATGCGTTTGGCCTACGCCGTGGTGCCAGGCTTCGTCGCCCGTGGCACTGGCACTGTCATTAACATCTCGTCGATCGTTGCCATCGCGCCAGAAATCCTCAACGGCGTGTACGGCGGGAGCAAGGCTTTTGTCCTGGGCTTGAGCCAGTCAATGCACCACGAACTGGCGGACAAAGGCATTCGTGTCCAGGCGGTATTGCCCGGCGCGACCGCGACCGACTTCTGGAGCGAGGCCGGCAACCCGGTGGAAAACCTGCCGCAAGAGATCGTGATGTCGGCGCAAGAGATGGTCGATGCCGCGCTGACGGGGTTGGCAAATGGCGAAGTGGTGACCGTTCCGAGCCTGCACGATGGCGAGCAATGGGACCGTTATGAAGCGCAGCGTCAGACCCTTTCCGGGTTGTTCGGCAACTCCAGCGCCGCACCGCGTTATCGCTAAAACAGGGGCTTCGGGTAAACCCCCGTCACTTAAATCACGACACAAATCCTGTGGCGAGGGGGCTTGCCCCCGTTGGGCTGCGAAGCGGCCCCAAAAGCTGGGAGCGCTGCGCACTCCAACGGGGGCAAGCCCCCTCGCCACAGTTGTTCAGCGGGGGGGCCGTGAGCTGGGCAGGGTGAACTAAGCTTGGATAAGAAGGGTTCACTTTTGGGACACCTGCGATGCTTCACATCAAGACACCGTTGATCCTGCACCTGGGCCTGTCGACACCGACCCGACGGATCTGGTTGAAGCTGGAAAACCTGCAACCCAGTGGTTCGTTCAAGCTGCGTGGCATGGGGTTTCTGTGCAGTCAGGCCAAGGCGCAGGGCAAACGCCGAGTCGTTTGTCCTTCCGGTGGCAATGCCGGTTTTGCCACCGCTATTGCTGCCGCCAGCCTTGGGTTGAGCGCCTGCATTGTCGTGCCGCACACCACCCCTGAATCGACCCGCGCGAGGATCCGCAAGACCGGTGCTGAGGTGATTGTGCACGGCAAGGTCTGGGACGAGGCCAATCAACGGGCCAAAGAACTTTCACAGGACGCTGACACCGAATACGTGCCGGCCTTCGATCACCCGGTGTTGTGGGAAGGGCACAGCACGCTGGTCGATGAAGTGCTGGAGGTGTGTCCTGAAGTCGATGTGTTAGTGACGTCGGTGGGCGGGGGCGGATTATTGGCGGGAATCCTCACGGGGTTGATTCGCCATGGGCGCACGGATTGCCGGATCATCGCTTGCGAAACCGAGGGTGCGGCTTCTTTCGCAGCGGCCATGGAGGCCGGGCATCCGGTCCGGTTGCCGCGCATCGATACCGTGGCGACCTCGCTGGGCGCGGCGAAAGTGGCGGCCTGGCCGGTGCAGCACCTGCGCGATTTCACTCACCACTGCGTCGTGCTAAGCGATGAGGACGCGATCATGGGCGTCGTGCGTTTCGCCAGCGACCTGCGCCAATTGGTGGAGCCCGCCTGCGGTGTGTCATTGGCGGTGGCGTACCTCGACCATCCCGCCATAGCCGATGCGCACGACGTGGTGATCGTGGTCTGTGGCGGGGTGAGTGTCAGTGCGCAATTGGTCGCCGGGTGGGCACGTTTGTCCGCAGGGAAAGCTAAGTAGGGCTGGAAACGCTATCCAGGTGTCACAAGCCCCACCGCTGCCTTCATTGCCCCTGGATCAGGATGGCCCGAGCCAGGTCTTCATCGGTGGCGTTGAGGCCGGGATTGTCCTGACGGATTTTTTTCAGTACCGACTCCAGATAAACCCCGCGAATCGCACCGCCACTGGCCACGAAGCTGGAAGCGTCATCCCGGGCGGGAATCATCAGTTTATGGTCCTTGAACGTCGAGTACAGCGAGGCCGAGACCCCGGCCGACGTGGCAACATCGCCCGCATCCACTTTGGCCATAGCCGAGCCGAAGGGTAAACACAGCATCAGGGAAGAGATGATAATCAGACGGCGCATGACAGTGTCCTCTGAAAGCGTGAAGCAAATAGGAAGTACCTCATAGCTTAGGATGCACGGCGATCGCCAGGAGTTCCTTGACCGCGCGATTTCGTTCAAAACCGCAGGGTTGCTCCGGTGGTCAGCCATTGATCACGGGACCCTGTCAGGTTGCGTCCCGCCACCACATCAACGTCGATACGCTCGCCAAGGTGAAACCGTGGCCCAGCCTGCCATGCCTGTTCAGCACCCCGTTGGCCATAGCGTTCGGCGATCAGTGTCAGTGACCGGGCCAGGTCGTATTCGACGCCGGTGCCCCAGGTCCAGCGATGGTTTTGTGCACCGTCGTCATAGGCCTGACCCCATCCCGTGTTGAGGTTCAGGCGCAGCGCTTGAATCGGCTGGTAGGTGAAGGGAAGGTTCAGTTCAGCGCCATCGAAGGCATGTGCCCGGTTGAAAGCGAAATGCGCCGCGCCTGCCAGCGCCCATTCAAGACCGAGATCTTCTCGCGCAAACAGCGAAGTCTTGAACTGCGGGCTCAGTTGAGTTTCCGAGTCTGCGTCATCGCGACTGTACGCAATGGCCGCGCCGAGTTGCAGGGTGGGCAGCCCCGTCAACGTGCAGTCCTGGGACAACGATGCATTGTTCGATGAATGATTGTGGCGACCGCTCTGGTACCAGGTGTCGATGTTGCATTCGCCCGGTGCATTGATCGCGGCATCATCCACCACGTACGCACCGCCGGCCGCTTTGGCTTTGGAGATCACCGTCAGGAGTGCGATCAGGCTCAGGGTGATACTGACGAACAACACATTGCGCCGCACCCTTCGGGCTTGCACGGGCGGCAGGTTGCGCACAAAGGACATGAATTCACGCGTCGGTTTCTGCATGAGGTTTACCTCGAAGTTTTCATTTGAACAGCAGCCCCCCTAACCGCAAACCCCTGTAGCAGCTGTCGAGCCTGCGAGGCTGCGTTCGGCGACGAAGTCGTCGTGAAATCAGGCATCGCGGTGTGACAGGAAAACCGCATTTGCAGGGTTTACGGCGACTGCGTCGCGGAACGCAGCCTCGCAGGCTCGACAGCTGCTACATAGGGAGCGCGGGATCCGCACAAATCAGCAGGCGCATGACGGGTTTTCCTTCCCCGGATCATTGTTCTCGATCGCCCGCTCACCCGCGCGTTCAAGCAGTGGATAGGCGAGGGCGGCGATGTGGTGATGCACGCGGCGGTAATCGCGCAGCACGCGCTGGAAGAGGTCACCGGATTCGGCCCAGGTGTTTTTGTCGTCCTGCAACTTGCGGAAGTGCTCACGGCTGGCGTGCGCTTCCAGTTGTCTGACGGTTTCCTTGCGACTGATCAGTTGATGGGCGGTGGCAATGTCTTCGCGCAGGAACACGCTGATCGCCAGGCTCAGGCTTTCCAGCAAGGCGTCGTGCAGAGGAGCGATGTTGCCCAGCTCGAACGCCGAGAACTGTTCACCCCGGCGTACCCGGCGCATGGCCAATTGCGCGAGGCTGCTGGAGAGAATGTCCGCCGCGTGTTCGAGGTTGATCACGAACAAGAGGATTTCCTGGGCGCGATCGGCATCGTCGTCACTGAGGCCTTCCTTGCCGATGTCGGCCAGATAGGCACGAATCGCTGCGCTGAGCAGGTCCAGGGATTGATCGATGCGTCTGATGTCGTCGACACAGGTCGGCGCCGAGGAGTGGAACAACTGCAACAGGCGCCCGAGCATCGCCGAGAACATATCCGCCATGCGCAGGGCTTCCCGGGCAGCGTTGGACAAGCCGATGTTGGCCACTTCCAGGCCGGCTTCGTCCAGGTAGTGCGGCATTCCGGGATCGACTTCCCGTACCGGATCCGGAAGCAGTCGGGTCAGGGCGTTGGCGAGTACGTCGGTCAGGCCGATGAATACCAGCGCCAACACCACATTGAAACCGCTGTGCAGGACCACAACCAGCGTCGACGGATTCAGGTTCGTCCCGGCCAGCCACCCGGCAAACGGCAACACCGCCAGCGCACCGATCACCCGCACCAGCAGATTGCCCAGCGGCAAACGTCGGCCGACGCTCGATCCAGCGTTGATCACTGACGGCAAGGTGCCGCCAATGTTCACGCCCAGGACCAACGCCACCAGGGTGGTCGCCGAGAGCATGCCGGTCGCGGCCAGCGAGACGATCAGAAGCACGACAGCCACGCTGGAATGGCAGAGCCAGGTGAGCAGCAGCGCCACCAACAGTGCAATCAGCAGATCGCCGTCCAGGCTTTGCATGATCAGTTGAAACACCGGCGTGGTTTCGACCTGCGCCAGGGTTGAACCGAGCATGTGCAGGGCCAGCAGCATCAGCCCCAGGCCGATCAGCGCGCAGCCGATACTTTCAAAGCGTGAGTCATCGCGCAGGCGAAAGACGATCAACCCTGTCAGCAGCATCAACGGCATGAGCATCGACATGTCGAGGCTGAGCAGTTGCACCACCAGGGTCGAACCGATATTGGCGCCCAGCATCATGGCCAGCGCCGGGGCCAGCGCGAGGGTGCCGGCGGCGGTGAACGAGGTCGCCATCAGGCTGACGGCGGTGCTGCTTTGCAGGAGACCGGTGATGCCGATCCCCGACAGCAATGCCATCCAGCGGTTGTTCAGGTTGTGGCCCAGCCACTGGCGCAATGGCGAACCAAAGCCGCGCAGCAACGCCGAAGAAATCATGTGAGTGCCCCACAGCAGCAATGCGATAGCGCCTGCGAGGTTGATCAGTAGAGTCGTTCCCGACATGAGAACTCTCCTTTTTTAGTAGGGTTGAGCGCGGTTCATGTGGGAGCGAGCCTGCTCGCGATAGCGGTGTGTCAGTCAACATTGATGTTGAATGTGCTGATGCCATCGCGAGCAGGCTCACTCCTACAGGGGGCAGGTCATCAGAACCACTGCTTGAAGCGGCGGATGTAGAGGGTTTTCATGACCTGCGCGAAGACGCAGTAGCTGAGCAAGGTGCCCACCAGCCAAGGGAAGTACGCCCACGGCAATGGCTGCAAACCAACCAGCGTACCCAGCGGCGAGAACGGAATGTAGATGCCCAGCACCATCACCAACCCGGTCATCAGAATCACCGGCAACGCCGCCGTGCTCTGGAAGAACGGGATCTTCTGTGTGCGCAGCATGTGCACCACCAGCGTCTGGGACAGCAGCCCTTCGATGAACCAGCCGGACTGGAACAGGCCCTGCATTTCCACACTGTTGGCGGCGAACACGTACCACATCAGCGCAAACGTGGTGATGTCGAACACCGACGAGGTCGGCCCGATCCACAGCATGAAACGGCCAATGTTCTTGGCGTCCCACTTGCGCGGTTTGCTGAGGAATTCCTTGTCCATCTTGTCCCACGGCAGCGCCAGCTGAGAGATGTCGTACATGAGGTTTTGCAGCAGCAGGTGAATCGACAGCATCGGCAGAAACGGAATGAACGCACTGGCCACCAGCACCGAGAACACGTTGCCGAAGTTGGAACTGGCGGTCATGTTCAGGTACTTCATGATATTGCCGAAGGTTTCGCGGCCCTTGAGCACGCCTTCTTCGAGCACCATCAGGCTCTTTTCCAACAGGATGATGTCGGCTGATTCCTTGGCAATGTCGGTGCCGCTGTCCACCGAAATACCGACGTCGGCATCGCGCAGGGCAGGGGCGTCGTTGATGCCGTCACCGAGGAAACCCACGGTGTGACCGTTGGCCTGCAACGCCTTCAGCACTCGCGACTTTTGCAGCGGCGTCAGCTTGGCGAACACCGTACGTTCTTCGACGCGCAGCTTGAGGGTGGTGTCGTCCATGTTTTCGATGTCCTGCCCGAGCAGCGGGGTGCCCGGGTCCAGGCCGACGTCGCGACAGATCTTGCAGGTGACGACAGCGTTGTCGCCGGTCAGCACCTTGACCGTCACGCCCATGTCCCGCAGTGCAGCAATCGCCGGGCCTGCGGTTTCCTTCGGTGGATCGAGGAAAGTCAGGAAGCCGCGAATCACCAGCTCGCGCTCATCTTCGGTGGTGTACTGGTTTTTGCTCTGCGCTTTCGGAATCTCGCGGGTGGCGACCAGCAGCACGCGGAAGCCGTCCTCGTTGTATTCGTTGGCCAGGGCCAGCAAGTCTTTACGGCGCTGATCATCGAGGGCAACGACGCTGCCGTTTTCATGGAGGTGACTGGCGATGGCCAGCATTTCCTCGACCGCACCTTTGCACACCATCAAGTGATCGTCGCGGCTGTCCTTGACGATGATCGACAGTCGCCGACGGACGAAGTCGAACGGCAACTCGTCGACTTTGCTGTAGGCGAACGGCACTCGGAACTTCGGATTCGCGTTGGCGAACTGCACCACCGCCTGGTCCATCAGGTTTTTCAGACCGCTCTGGTGATGGCTGTTGAGCCACGCCAGTTCGAGGATTGAATCGTCGCGCCGGCCATGGCTGTCGACGTGGTGCTCCAGAATGATCTTGTCCTGGGTCAGGGTGCCGGTCTTGTCAGTGCACAGCACGTCCATCGAACCGAAGTTCTGGATCGCATTGAGGCGCTTGACCACGACTTTGCGCTTGGCCATGGCCATCGCGCCTTTGGCCAGGTTGGCGCTGACAATCATCGGCAGCATTTCCGGGGTCAGGCCGACCGCGACCGCCAGCGCAAACAGAAACGCGTCGCTCCAGTCGCCCTTGGAAAAGCCGTTGAGCAGGAACACGATTGGCACCATCACCAGCATGAAACGGATCAACAGCCAGCTGACACTGTTCACCCCACGGTCGAACGCCGTTTGCACCCGTGAGCCGACAATCGCTTTGGCCAGCGACCCAAAGTAGGTGCGCGAACCGGTCGCGACCACCACGGCTTTGGCGGTGCCGCTGACCACGTTGGTGCCCATGAAGCAGATGTTCGGCAGGTCGAGCAGGTTCGACTGATCGGCTGCATTGCCGGTCGCCGACTTCTGGGCGACGTTGCCCAGGGTGTCGTATTTCTCCACCGGCAAGGCTTCGCCGGTGAGCACGGCTTGGCTGATGAACAGGTCGCGGGATTCGATCAGGCGGATGTCCGCCGGGATCATGTCACCGGCGCTGAGTTGCACGATGTCGCCGGCCACCAGCTCGCGCATCGGTACTTCGCGAAGCGTCGCCTCCTGGCCACGTTGCCCGCGCCGCAGCACGGAGGCGGTGGTGCGGACCATGGCCTTGAGGGTTTCGGCAGACTTGGCCGAGCGGTATTCCTGCCAGAACCGCAGCAGGCTGCTCAAGGTGACCATGGTCATGATGATAATGACTTTGGTCAGGTCGGCGTCGTCGCTTTCACCCTGGCTGATCGGCAGCCAGTAATCGGTGAAGAAGCTGATGCCGGCCAGGGTCAGCAGCACATAGATGAACGGATTGTGCAGGGCTTTGAGCAGTTGGACGAGGGCGTGAGGCGGCTTGTCGTGGGCGACTTCGTTGTAGCCGCCACGGGCCAGACGGCCTTCGGCTTCGAGTTCGGTGAGGCCGTGCGGGGTTGCATTGAGGTTGGCGAGGGTGACGGCGAGGCCGTTTTGGGCTTCTCGTGCGGCGCGCATCGACAGTTTGGCGTTGTCGTTGCTGGCACCTTTGGCGCGGGTATTCGGGGTTTTTACTGTGGTCATCGCGTGTGCTCCTGCCGCTGGCTTGCGGCACGACACTCAGCCGGCTCACCCAACTAAAGGCGAGCGAATGTATGTCGAGCCGCAAACAAGCGATCGATGTCAGAAGTAATGTTTTGTTGTTTTAACGTTCGCTGGCTATCAATGGAAAAGTGACAGGCAGCGAACCGTCTACTGGCTTCATCCATAACTAACTCCAATTAACTTGTGTTTTAAAAAGGCAATATAAAGTTGTCGGTTTTCCTTATCAGGAAACCGTTGAAGGAAGGACTTTAAAGTGCCTTCAGATCAATTGAGTGTGCGGGCCGTCAGGCTCGGTTTTGCCGCCGGAAGCGATGCAGGATACGTCGACCCGGTGGTTCCTGGCTGTCGTCCAGGCTCCAGCGTTGCTGAAGTCGACCCGTCATCGGGCAGACGCGCCAGTTGGCACGCGGGTGTGCCCTGGCAGAAGAAGAATGGCTCGAAAATGGCGCAATGGCGCGGTTCGCGAGCGTAGGCTCACGGCAGGGCTTGACCCGCATGGTCGAAGCAAAGGCGCGTACGCCGGGCATTACAGGGGTGGTGAAGTTCATAACATGCCTCTGGACCGGACGGACGCCGGTGAGGCAAGTTACGGTGGAGCATCAAGCTCTAGCGCAGCTCACCCGACCGAAAAGTCGAGTCCCGTCATTTTCTGGGTTATGTGCCAGATTCTGCAGTTTCGCAGTAACCCGACAGCGACTAGATACTGTGTCCATTGGATTCCGTAGTGAGTTGAAAAAGGCCTTCGTTGAAGGCCCGGGCAATTTACTCAGCGAGGTGGAGTACGTCAACCTTAAAGGCACGATTAATAGTGTATTAAATGGAAAAGTTGCACATTTGATTATTGAGTTCAGCCAAATGACAGTAAGTTGTCTTTGATGGGGCGGAGTGCGCTGAACTTGCTTATCCCGGGTAAACACTCCAATCACCTGGGTAATCAGCGCCAGCAGCCTCGCGCTGCTCGTCAGCTGCTACAAAAGCGCGCGATGCGCAGCTGCCGGTTATCAGGCGTTGCGATGCCCTGAGCCATGAGGGCTATGCTTTGCAGTGCGCCCATCACCATGGGAGACCTCTGATGATCAACGTACGCACTGCCCGCATGCTTGCCGATTACAAAAACTGGGCCGACCAGCGCCTCTTTGACAGCCTGGCCGCATTGCCGGCGGGTGAGGTCAGCAAAGATCGCGTGTCGGTGTTCAAGAACATGATCGGCACCCTGAACCACATCTATGTCGTGGACTGCATCTGGCAGGCCCACCTCGAAGGCCGAGGGCACGGCTTCAAAACTTCGCATGATCTGTTGCACGCCGACCTTGCCGAACTGCGCAGGGCGCAACGGGAGATTGATCACTGGTATTGCAACTGGAGCGAAAGCCAGACCGAAACGTCGCTGGATAAACCCGTCGAATTTACGTTTGTCTCCGGCGAAAGCGGCACCATGAGCGCTGGCGCGATACTGATGCACGTGGTCAACCACGCCAGCTATCACCGTGGCTGGGTGATCCAGATGTACTTCGAGATCCCGGCCATGCCACCGGTCACGGACTTGCCGGTTTACTTGCGGGAAACCCAGCCGACGGCCTTCAAATCGCTGCATGCCCCGGCAGTGGAACCGACATGTGCTGTGCAATTTTCGAGCGCAACCAGCGTTCTGCCGGATCGTTATCGTTGACCCCGTTCCAGACCATGGACAGTTCGGACAGCACGATGTCAAACGGCGGGTCGTCGGCCCGTAACTGGTTGCTGCCTTCGATCAGCGCACACGCGGCGTAATCCGGCACCGAGGCAAGCATATCGGTGCCGGCCAGCAAGGAGCGCAAACCGGCGAATTGCGGCACCGCGAGCACTACCCGCCGTGAACGACCGATGCGCGCCAGGTCATTGTCGATGGCCCCGGTCAAGTCTCCGGAAAACGACACCAGCGCATGGGGGCGTTCGCAGAATTCATCCAGTGTCAAAGGACCGGGCCGGTCATCGCCGCGCAGGATTTTCACGCTCAAGTCGCGCAATTTCTTGCGCTTGGCGTTGGCCGGTAGCTCCGTGGTGTAACTGATCCCGACAGAAATCTCGCCGCTGGCGAGCATCGACGACATCAGCAGAAAATTCACCCGCCGCACCACCACCACAACGTTCTGCGCTTCCTCGCGAATTTGCTTGAGGAGCGGCGGAAACAAGCCGAACTCGGCGTCGTCGGACAGCCCGATGCGAAACACATCACGGCTGGTGGACGGGTCGAAATCCTTGGCCCGGCTGACCGCACCGGAAATGGTGTCCATCGCCGGTTGCAGCTCCTTGAGAATCACCAGCGCACGCGGGGTTGGCTCCAGTGTCCGACCGTTGCGCACCAACAGCGGGTCGTCGAACAGATCGCGCAACTTCGCCAGCGAGGCACTGACGGCGGGTTGGCCGAGGAACAGCTTCTCCCCGGCGCGGGTGAGGTTTTTCTCGAACATCAGGGTTTCGAAAATCACCAGCAGGTTCATGTCCACGCGGCGCAGGTCGTTGCGGTTCATGGGGATTGCTCGCAGGATTTTTGGGGTCTGTTCAGTAAAGCACCAAACTTGAATGGGGCATTAAACGGCGATGTTTAACACACATCCCTAGATACTCTTCGAGGCTACACATCCTTGCGCCGTTGCCTACGACTGCGCCAGAATTCGCCGGCTTGTGCGCCTTGGGCCTGGACTTTATCGTTTGCGGGTCGCTGCCAATTCAGCGATCGGATTTGACCGTCCGACTCAATCAAGGCGTACCAGTGCCCGAGAAAGGTTTCAGACTTTTTGCGGTGGCTGTGCGCGGGACACCTTCGGGTGTGCCGGATACCTTGATTTCCGGTCGGTCAACCCGCGTACAGCTGCCACCTTGATTCGTTTGACCGCGGACGGTGGCGGCGCCACTAATCAAGGAGCTTCACCATGTTCAAGATCACACCCAACCCGCCAGAAACCGAAACCGACGACGTTTCCCCCTACGAATCCGCCGATTCGAAAAAACTCAACACCGCCGCCGACCGCGCCCTCGACTACTACCTCAAACCGGTCATCCCCAAAGACACCCCGCGCAAACCCAGCACCATCTACTTCGTCGGCCCCGACACTGATAACGAAACCTTGCTGGTGAACGCCTGTGAGACGTTGGCGTCAGCGAGTGTGATGTTGAGTGACTTCGCGGGGCAACTGAACGGCCCGCAGCGCCATACCCTGCTGGGCATTCAAAACTCCGTGATGTTGGGCGAACTGGCGGTGAACCGGATGCTGGATAACGTCGATCCGCATAGTTAACGCTTATCTGTGGTGAGGCGAAGTCTTGTGGTGAGGGGGCTTGCCCCCGTTGGGCTGCGCAGCGGCCCCTGTTACTGACAATGCATTCCTTCAGGCACATCGCGTTCAATGGTTTTGGGGCTGCTGCGCTGCCCAACGGGGGCAAGCCCCCTCGCCACAATGGTCGGGTTGACCGTAGGTTTTTGTGGTGTTTGGTCGGACTTCATCGCGAGCAAGCTCGCTCCCACACGGGGATTTTTGTGAACTCACTATTTGTGATCAACACAGAACAACTGTGGGAGCGAGCTTGCTCGCGATGGCGGTGGGTCAGACACAGATGATGGCGCCTGACACACAACCATCGCGAGCAGACACTGATCGTTCCTAAGCGGCTGGCGGCTCCGTCAGCACTTTCCTGAACGTCTCCACCAACGGCCGCAAATTGATCCGGTGCCACGCCGCCCACAGAGGGCGGGTGAAGCTAATCCACGGCACTTCCCGCAGCACCACGCCCGGCGGTGCGTTGCGGCTCAAGCCTTTCTGAATCATCGCGATGCCCAGTCCCGAGGCCACCAGGGCCATGGCAGTGAAGGGGCCGGTGGCTTCCATGCGGATGTCCGGGGTGAACCCGGCGCGGATGCAGGCGCTGACAAAATCTTCGCGGCTGGTGTGGTGTTGCACACCGATCCACTCCTGATCGGTGAGGTCGGCCGGGGTCAATGTGGTTTGGTTGGCCAGTGGATGATGCTCAGGCAATGCCAGCAACATCGGGTCGTCCAGCACTTGAAAGCCCAGCAGATCCGGATCATTTTTGGCCGGTGGTTCGCTGACCAATGCGATGTCGAGGCTGCGCTGGCGCAGGCCTTCAAGCTGTTCAGTGGAGCGCAGGTTATACAGCGCAACATGCACGTTCGGCCGCTCGACGCGCAACACGCGCAGGGCATTGGGCAACACCCCGGCGTGCATGGCGTTTTCGATGTAGCCGATGCACAAACCGCCTTCTTCGCCGCGACCGAGGCGTTTGCCGAGGGATTCCAGGCGACTGGCATGGGTCAGCAGGGCGCGGGTTTCGGCGAGGAAGGTCTGGCCGTCGCGGGTCAGGCGGATGCGTTGCTGGCTGCGTTCGAACAGGGTCAGCCCCAGGCGTTCCTCAAGCTGGGCGATCTGCCGGCTCAGTGGTGACTGGGAAATGTGCAGGCGTTCGGCGGCGCGACCGACGTGTTCTTCTTCGGCGACGGCGACGAAGTAGCGCAATTGGCGGATGTCGATCATGTCAGACCTATGGGGACTTAAGTGCTGCACATTATGTCTTGGACGGTCCGACTGTCGCAATCTAGGATCTGCTCAACGGTCAGGCCACTGACCACTGAAACTGACGAGGTTGAATCATGAGCTTGAAAGACAAACTGCCCGGCGCGCTGGGTTTCGGTACCGCACCCTTGGGCAACATGTTCCGCGCCATTCCTGAAGAAGAAGCGCTCGCCACCGTGCACGCCGCCTGGGATGCCGGCGTGCGTTACTTCGACACCGCGCCGTTCTACGGTTCGGGCCTGTCGGAAATTCGTTTGGGCGCCGCGCTGTCCCGTTACAACCGCGATGACTACGTGCTGAGCAGCAAAGTCGGCCGGGTCATTCTGGATGAAGTCGAAGACACGGCGGCCCGTGACCTGGGCGAGAAGAGCGGGGTGTTCGAGCACGGCCTCCCGAACAAGATCGTCAACGACTACAGCGCCGACGCGACGATGCGCTCCATTGAGGACAGCCTCAAGCGTCTGCAAACCGACCGCCTGGACATCGTCTGGGTGCATGACATCGCGCAGGATTTCTACGGCGATCAATGGCTGGAGTACTTCAACCAGGCCCGCACCGGCGCCTTCAAAGTGCTGACCCGCTTGCGCGAAGAAGGCGTGATCAAGGGTTGGGGCCTGGGCGTGAACAAGGTTGAACCGTGCGAACTGACCCTTGATCTGACCGAAGCGCAACCGGACGGTTTTCTGCTGGCGGGTCGCTACACTCTTCTCGACCACGACCGCGCGTTGCAACGTTTGATGGATGCCGCCCTGGCGCAGAACGTCGAGATCGTGGTCGGTGGTCCTTACAGTTCGGGCATTCTGGCCGGCGGTGCGCACTTCGAGTACCAGCAAGCCAGCCCGGCGATCATCAACAAAGTCGAGCACATCAAACGCATCGCTGCCGCGCACGGTGTCGACATAAAAGCAGCGGCCTTGCAGTTCTCGTTGGCCAACCCGGCGGTGGCGGCGGTGATTCCAGGTTCCAGCCGTCCGGAGCGTATTGCTGAAGACGTTGCCGCGCTGTCGGCGGTGATTCCCGCCGCTTTCTGGCAGGCAATGCGTGAGGCAAAACTGGTCTCCGACCGCGCGCCATTGCCGATCACAGGAGCTTGAGCATGAAGATTGATCTGAGTGGAAAACTCGCCATTGTCAGCGGCAGCACCGCCGGCATTGGCCTGGGCATCAGCAAGGCGTTGGCCGAGTCCGGCGCCACGGTGGTGGTGATCGGCCGCGAGACGGCCAAGGTCGAACAGGCGCTGGCGAGCATTCGTCAAAGCGTACCGGACGCGCAGTTGCGTGGCCTGACCGCTGACCTGGGCACCGCCGAAGGCGCCGAGGTGCTGTTCGCTGCCGAGCCGCGTGCGGACATTCTGGTGAACAACCTCGGCATCTTCAACGACGTCGATTTCTTCGACACACCGGACAGCGAATGGACGCGCTTTTATGAGGTCAATGTGATCTCCGGTGTGCGCCTGTCCCGGCATTACGTGCCGGACATGGTCAAGCAGGGTTGGGGCCGGGTGATCTTTGTGTCCTCGGAATCCGGCATCTCGATCCCGGCCGACATGCTCAACTATGGCGTGACCAAAAGCGCCAACCTGGCGGTGTCCCATGGCCTGGCCAAACGGCTGGCGGGTACCGGTGTGACGGTCAATGCGATCCTGCCCGGTCCGACGCTGACCGATGGCCTGGAGCAAATGCTCAAGGACGCCACTGCCGCGTCCGGCCGCAGCGTTCGCGAAGAAGCCGATGCGTTTGTGCTGAAAGCGCGGCCGACGTCGATCATCCAGCGTGTGGCGGATGTCGAGGAAGTAGCGAACCTGGTGGCGTACATCGCTTCGCCGCTGTCCTCGGCCACCACCGGCGCGGCATTGCGGGTTGACGGCGGTGTTGTCGACAGCATGGCGATCTGAATTTTTTGATTAACAGAGAGGGTTACATGGCAACTGCATCAGCGTTTGTTGAGATCCCGGCTTCGGCCGATGACGTATGGCGTTTGATCGGCGGCTTCAATTCGCTGCCGGACTGGCTGCCGTTCATTCCGAAAAGCGAACTGAGCGAAGGCGGGCGGGTGCGCAGCCTGCAAACTGCGGATGGCGCGGTGGTCGTCGAGCGGCTTGAGGCGTTTGATAACGCCGGGAAGACGTACAGCTATTCGATTGAGCAGGCACCGTTTCCGGCTACTGCGTATCTGGCGACGATCAAGGTTGAAGCACAGGGGCAGGGGGCTCGGGTGACGTGGTCGGGTCGGTTTGAACCGGTGGGGGTGAGTGAGGAAGAAGTGGTGGCGTTGTTCGACGGGATTTATCAGGGGGGGCTGCAGGCACTGCGGGCGAATTTCCCGGCCTGAAATCACCCATTAATAATCACCACGAATCTGCCTGTGGGAGCGGGCTTGCTCGCGAAGGCGGCGTGTCATTCAACATCATTGTCGACTGACACGCCGCCTTCGCGAGCAAGCCCGCTCCCACATTGATTCCTCGTTGTCAGGGAGATTGGGTCATGTCTGAGGAATCAGGCTCTCCCGGCAATCCAGCACCAACCGCGCGCCACCGAGTTCGCTGCTGCCCACCTCCAGCGAAAACCCATGCAAACCGGCAATCGCCGCAACGATCGACAAGCCCAAACCAAACCCGCTTTTCTGATTGCCACCCTCAGCCCGATAAAACCGCTGAAACACCGCTTCGCGCTCGGCCTCTGGAATCCCGGGCCCGGAGTCCAGCACTTCGATCCGCGTACACCCGCCCGCACTGACCCCACGCAAAATCACCTCGCCCCCCGGCGGTGTGAACTTGATCGAGTTGCTCAGCAGATTCGCCACGGCTTCGAACAACAACGCCCGATCGCCATTCAGCGCTGGCAATGTCTGCGGCAATTGCAGCTTGAAAACCAGTTCGCCTTCTTCCGCCAGCGGCAGGTAAAAGTCGTGCAGCTCTAGCAGCAATGGCACCGGGTCCAGTTGCACAAAACCCGAGCGGCGCTGGCGATCTTCCAGCTCGGAGATCCGCAGCAACCCGCGAAATCGCGCCATCAAGGTGTCCGCTTCACCGAGCACGGAATCCAGTTGCACGGCGAGCGTCGAGTCATCTGCGGCCTGCTGCTGAATTCGGTACAGCTGCGCCCGCAGGCGTGTCAGCGGGGTGCGCAGGTCGTGGGCGATGTTGTCGCAGACACCCTTGACCTCGTGCATCAAGCGCTCGATGCGCTCGAGCATGGCGTTGACGATGGTAGCGAGCATGTCCAGTTCATCGCGCCGATTGGACAAGGGCAGGCGCCGGGTCAAATCGCCGGCGACGATGGCTTCGGCGCTGGCCTGAATCGCGCGGATGCGCCGCAGGGGTCGGCGGCGTAACAGGTGCCAACCGGCGATGCCGGGAATGATCGTCAAGGTCACGCCCCAGAACAACGCATGAAGGATGATCCGGGTGACGGCGAACAACGAACCGTTGTCGCGCACCAGCACCAGCCAGCGACCGTCGCGGGTCTGGGTCGCTACCGCGTCACAACTGTCGGCGGGCAGGATCGGATCGTCGGAGTCGGTGCAGTCGCGGAGCATGTGGATCTTGCCGTCCAGCGGCAGGTCTTCGGGGATAAAACGCAGGGCGCCACTGAGGTAGCGATGCTGGTGATCGAACAAGCCATAGGCGTCGATGCCGCGAATGTCGAAGGTCATGCTGACGGCGAGGGCGTCCAGCAGTTGCTCGCCCTGGAAGCGCGAAAACAGATGCTGGCGTTGCATCAGCGAGTGCTTGGCCAGGTTGTCGAGGTAAGCGGACACCTCGTAGTACATGACGCCCATCAGGATCGCGCTCCAGATCACGAACAGCGAACTGTAGAGCGCCAGCAAGCGGCTGCTGGAAGAGCGCCAGCCTTTAGACGGGTTCGGCAATGACATAACCCGAGCCTCGCACGGTCCGAATCAGTGGGACCTGGCCTTGTGGGTCGATTTTCTTGCGCAGACGGCCGATGTGCACGTCGATCAGGTTGGTGCCGGGGTCGAAGTGGTAACCCCAGACTTCTTCGAAAATCATCATGCGCGACAGAATCTGCCCGGTGTTGCGCATCAGGAATTCGAGCAATTTGTACTCGGTCGGCAGCAGCGTCAGCAGGACGCCAGCGCGGCTCGCTTCGTGGCTGATCAGGTTGAGTTCCAGGTCGGCCACTCGCAATGTCGTGGCCTGGGCGGTCACGGTGTTCTGGCGGCGCAGCAGCACTTCAACGCGGGCGGCCATTTCATCGGTGGCGAATGGCTTGGTCAGGTAATCGTCACCGCCAGCGCGCAAGCCTCGTACGCGCTCATCCACGTCGGAGAGGGCGCTGATCATCAGGATCGGCGTGGCCACGCCCATGGTCCGCAGCGTGGTGACGATCGCCAGGCCATCGAGCTCCGGCAGCATGCGGTCGAGGGTGATCAGGTCGTAGTCACCACTGACAGCACGCTCCAGGCCTTCGCGGCCATTGTCGACCCAGTCGACATCGAGGCCGTGGCTGCTCAGTTCGGCGACGATTTCCCGGGCGGTCACGGCGTCGTCTTCGATGGTCAAGATGCGGGTCATAGGGCGTGCCTGATTAGCGGTTCTCAATGATGTGCAGCATTTTGCCAAGAAATGAGCGGAGTCTTTCTAAATAAAACTTCATGCTCTGAATATTTTGATCAATGCAGAAAACCCGCTGCGTTGAGGCATTCCTTGCAAATTGCATGAGAAATGGAAGTTCAAACTTTATAGGTAATTGAAATATAACGAGTTATTAAAAAATCGCGACTGGCACGCTGACTGCAATGGTGCATTCGAAGAGTTGTAACACCATCTTTCCTGCCTGGAGCGATACAACAATGAACAGATCTTCTGATGGTTTCTATAACGTCGCAGAAGAAACGAGCACGCTCTCGGGTGTGTCTTGGGGGGCGATCTTCGCCGGGGCCGCTGCGGCGGCAGCGTTGTCGCTGATCCTGGTGCTACTCGGTTTCGGCCTGGGTTTTTCGGCGGTGTCGCCGTGGGCCAATGAAGGTGTGAGTGCCAAGGGTTTGGGCATTTCAACCATCGTGTGGCTGGCGGTGACGCAAATTTTGGCGGCCGGGGCCGGCGGTTATATTGCCGGTCGCTTGCGGGTCAAGTGGGCCAACATGCACGGGGATGAAGTGTATTTCCGTGATACCGCCCATGGTTTCCTCGCCTGGTGCGTGGCGACGCTGGTGACCGCGACCCTGGTGGTCGGCTCGGTCAGCAGTGTGGTCAGTGGTGGCATGCAGGCCGGGGCCAATATGGTCGGCGGGGCAGCCAGTGCGGCCACTCAAGCCGCCGGCACCGCGGCTGCCAATACCAATAGCGACCAGTACGGCTATTTCGTCGACAGCCTGTTCCGTGACGATCGTCCGGCCGCCGTGAGCGATGACGCCGCGCGTGGCACCGTGACGCGCATTTTTGTGCGCAGCCTGGGCAACAACGGCCTGAGTGCCGACGACCGGACTTATCTCGCCCAAATGGTCGCCCAACGCACCAACCTGACTCAGGCAGACGCCGAACGTCGTGTCGACGAAGTCTATGCCCGCACACAAAAAGCCGTGGCCGACGCCAAACTGGCTGCCCAGCAAGCCGCTGACAAAGCCGCGAAAGTCGCTGCCTGGACGTCGCTGTGGATGTTCATCGCACTGCTGATCGGCGCGTTTTTCGCCAGTCTTGCCGCCACCTTTGGCGGTCGCCGTCGGGACGCCGTTGTGTACGTGGAAACCGACACTTACGTCACCACCACCCCTGTTCGCTAACCCAGGAGAATCATCATGCGCTCATTACTTCTGTTTTTTCTTGGCGTGCCGATCCCGATCATTATCCTGATCGCCCTGTTCATGCATTGATCCGCTGAGGCTCATGCCTCTGCCGCTTCCGCCTCGGGTGGAAGCGGCGTTTTGCTTTGTGGTCCCCAATAAAGCGAAGATGCCCCAATCTGTGTAGGAGTGAGCCTGCTCGCGATAGCGGGGTGTCAGTCGATGCAAGCAGTGACTGTTAGATCGCTATCGCGAGCAGGCTCGCTCCCACAGTTTGATTTGGGTTGTTTTTGAAAGGGGAGATGGGCGTTGGACAAAAAGGAAATCAAGCGGCAACTGATGGCGGCGCTCGACGCCGGGCACTCCAAAACCGCGACGTTCAAGGCGTTCTCCGGTGGAGTGGTCAAGGACCGGGTACTCGCTTACTGGATCGGCGCCAGGCCGGATCCGGCGTTGCGGGAAAAACACTCGCTCAAGGTCAACATTCTGCTCGCACTGACCTGCCTTCAAGCCTTGCTGGGGGCCGTTACCGGATTCTATCTGGGCTCGATGATCGGCCCCGGTGCCGTGGTGTTTTTCACCCTGTTTGCGGCGCTGGTGCCGCTGGCGTTTACCTGGGGTTTCTACAAGAACTCGGCGCAGGCCTACACCATTTACATGATTCTGACCGTCAGCCAGATCGGGCGGATGTTTCAGGGGTATGAGGAAGATCCGGTGATGACAGTGGTCGGTGTGGTGATCACGTTGGCCATGGTGTTTTATGTGGCCTGGGTGAAGGCGCTGCTGTTCCCGGACCTGGGGTTTGTGGGTTCGAAAAAGGTGAGGGGGCAGTTTGTGTTTTCCAACTGATCCTGGCATTGCTCCGCGTTATCGTTCATCGCGGGCAAGCCACGCTCCCACAGGGGAATGCGGTCTACTGTGGGAGCGAGCTTGCTCGCGATGGCGGCATCACTATCACCACATGACTTAAGCCTTGCCTGCCTCCTGCTCCTCCAACTGATCCGACTCAAACAATTTAGCCAATTCCGCCCGTGCTTCCTGCGCCGTCTGCAACACCTTCGCCGCATCGTCATACACCGCGTGCTGGGCCTCCAGCACCTGTTCATCGTGATGCTTGAAGCGCTTGATCCGCGCATCGGCCTGCGCTTGGGTCAATCCCAGGCCGACCAGCGTGCGCCGGCTCATTTCCAGGCTCGAATAATAGGTTTCACGAATCGCTTCCGCACCCAGGTCCACCAGGCGATGCACATGTTGGCGGTTACGCGCCCGGGCGATGATTTTGATGTGCGGGTACAACCGGTGCACCACCTCGGCAGTCTTGATGTTGGTGTCCGGGTCATCGGTCGCGATGATGAAATATTCCGCCTGTTCGACTTTGGCCGCGCTGAGGATCTCCGGGCGCATCGGGTCGCCATAGAACACCGGTACGCCGCCGAAACTGCGGGACAGCTCGATGGTTTCCACCGACGTATCGAGCGCCACGAACTTGATGTTTTGCGCCCGCAGAATTCGCGCAACGATCTGACCCATCCGGCCCATGCCGGCGATCACTACGCGCGGCGCGTCGGTGTCGATGTCGCGGAATTTCTCCGGCACCACCACGGGCTGCACGGTGGGCGAATACAACCGGGCGCACAGCAGCAACAACAGCGGAGTCACTGCCATAGACAGGGTGATCGTCAGCACCAGCAAGTCGTACAGGTGCGGCTCGAACAAGCCTTGATCGCGGCCGATCTTGAACACTACGAACGCGAATTCACCACCGGCCGCCAGCACGATGCCCAGGCGCAGCGCACTGACTTTGCCAAGCCCACCGGCCAATCGGCCGACCACAAACAGCAGCGGCAATTTGATTGCGATCAGCAGAAGGGTCAGCCCCAGTACCGCCAGCGGGGCGCTGAGTAGCAGGCTGAGATTGGCGCCCATGCCGACGCTGATGAAGAACAGCCCCAGCAGCAGGCCCTTGAACGGCTCGATCTGCGCTTCCAGTTCATGTCGGTATTCAGAGTCCGCCAGCAGCAGCCCGGCGAGGAACGCGCCGAGCGCCATGGACACGCCGACCAGGTCCATCAGCCATGCCGTGCCGATCACCACCAGCAACGCCGTGGCGGTGGACACCTCGGGCAGGCTGGTTTTGGCGACGATGCGAAACACCGGGCGCAACAAATAGCGTCCCCCGATGACCACCACCGCAATGCTGCCCAGTACCCGCAACCCGTGATTCAAATCTTCAGCAGCAGTGGAGGTGTGGTCACCACCGGCCAACAGCGGGACCATGGCGATCAGCGGGATCGCAGCGATGTCCTGAAACAGCAGAATCGCAAACGCCAATCGACCGTGGGGGCTGGTCAGTTCCTTGCGCTCAGCCAGGCTTTGCAAGCCAAACGCGGTGGACGACAGGGCAAGGCCAAGACCGAGCACGATGGCGCTGTTCAGCGGCTGGCCGAAGACGAACAGCGCCAGCACACCGATCACTGAACCGGTCAGCAGCACCTGCGCCAGGCCTACGCCGAACACCGCTTTACGCATCACCCACAGGCGTCGCGGCGACAGCTCCAGACCAATGATGAACAGCAGCAACACCACGCCGAGTTCAGAAATATGGCTGACACTTTGCGGGTTGCCGATCAGCCCCAACACCGACGGCCCGATGAGGACGCCGGCAAACAGATAACCCAGCACGGCTCCCAATTGCAGGCGCTTGGCCAAGGGCACGGTGAGCACCGCCGCGAACAGAAACACGACAGCGGCTTGCAACAGGTTGCCTTCATGGGGCATGGCTTACTCCAACACTCGATACGGCGGAGCGCCAAGGATAAAGGCTGTGGCGGGATGCGTCAGCCGAGTTGACCGACAAACCGCTATCGCAAGCAGGCTCACTCCTACATTTGATCTTCAGTGAACACGGATTTTATGCCCGACTTAGATCCAATGTGGGAGCGAGCCTGCTCGCGATGGCGGTGGATCGGACAACCAGTCAATCAGATAAACGCCTCGATATGCGCCATCCCCCGAGCCACATATTCTTCCTTCTCACCCACCGGCGCGAAGTTGTGCAACACCTCCCGCGCCGCGTCAGTGCTTTTCAGCCGAGCCAGAAACCACACCGCCAAATACTGCGCCGACAAGCACCCACCCGCCGTGGCGATATTCCCATTGGCATAAAACGCCTGATTCACCACATTGACCCCGGCCGCCTGCACCCATGGCTTGCTGATGGCATCCGTGCAAGCGGGGGCATCACCGAGCAAGCCGAGCCTGGCCAGCAAAAAGGTCCCGGAACACTGCGCGGCCAGTAACTGGCGGCCCGGATCAAAGCGCAACTGTTCCATGATCGTCGGATCCTCTGCCACTTCACGGGTCTTGCGGCCACTGCCGATCAACACCGCATCCGCCTGACAGGCCTCGGCCAGATCAATGTGCGCATCAAGGGTCAAACCATTCATGGACGTGACGCGCGGCGTCGGCGAGGCAATGCTCACGCGCCAGTCCTTGTCACCCAGCAGCGACACCCGGCTGAGCATGCCGTAGGCGATCAGGGAATCGAGTTCGTTGAATCCGTCGAAGGTCAGAATGGCAATGTGCATGGCGGCTGATCCTGAGTGAATTCACGCAGCCTACGCCGACCCGAGGCGAGGTTCCCGGTACAGTCCGGCACAGATTCATCGCAACAGTAAGGAATGATTCACCGCGAGCACAGTCGGAGTTCAGGTGCCATGACATTACTGGAGGATCACCCATGAACCGCAAAACCCTCATCGCCGCCCTGGCCATTGCCGCCGGCGTTGCCGGTATCAACCCAATCGTTCAGGCGGCTGAGTCCCCTCAGAAAACCGTCCAGCCCGGCGTCAACAACTCCCGCGAACTGGTGATTGGCGACCGCGCCCCGGACATCTACCAGCGCAGCGAAAAAGCCCTCGCCAATTGGCAGGCAAAAGGCCTGAAGGCACCGAAGGATCAGGCGCAGTGGGTGCAGATCAATGACAAGTACATGATGGTGATGATCACCAACGGGACGATTGTGGACATTACGCCGGTGGAGCGTTAGTCGCCTGCAACAATTAGCCATGGATGGTTAATTGATTTCGCCTGCCGTTCCGGTGAGTCTCTGCGGCGATTTCATTGACTGGATGTCAGGAGCGGCTCGTTGGAACAGAAACCTCTCTACCGCAAGGAAAACACCCGTACTTGGGGCGTTCGGCGCAACGACGTTACGGGCGAGTATCGGCACCAGCGTAATACCAAGGCTGAAATGAAGAGCGACGTGTCACGGGGTTCGATGCACGGAACGCGCCGTTACGGGCTCGACTACACGCCTTTGTTCCGGTTTCTGTTGTCCCGCGTCGGTAGGCAATGGGATGAAGTGTTCAGTGAGGCGCTAGCTCGTCTCGACAATTCCGAGCCGGTGTTCTGGATGGTTGCCCTGCATGAAAGCGAAAGGCAGGAGACGGTGCGTCTGGGCGAGTCGAGCTATTTCAGTGGTTTGTATGTGGATGACTTGGGAATTCTGCAGATCGTTAACCCCGAACTGACGGCGCAGAGCATGACGCCTTACTGTCATTGCTGCACCCACACGTTCAACGGCATACTTTTTGGCCAACGCAAGGACCGGGCAGGTCATTCAACCCGGCTGTGAATGCCCACCTGTTCGCCCAACCGATACTGATTATTGCCACTGCGCTTGGCCTCATACATCGCCAGGTCCGCAATGTGAATCAGCCGGTCCATGCTCGGCGCGTGGTCCGGGTACACCGCGACACCGAGGCTGGTGCCGATGTGGCGCTGGTCGTTGCCGATGGTGATGGGCGGTGACAGTTCGATGAAGATTTTCTGGCAGATGCTGCGCGCTTCATCCTGCAGATCGATGCCCTTGGGCAACCCTTGAAGGATGACCACGAATTCGTCACCACCGATGCGGGCGACGGTGTCGGTTGAGCGCAGGATTTTTTTCAGGCGTGTGGCGGTGGTGATCAGCACCCGATCGCCGGCCGCATGGCCGTAGTGATCGTTGATCGCCTTGAAACCGTTGAGGTCGACAAACACCAGCGCCACCCGGGTAGCGCCGATACGCGCCTGTTCCAATGCCTCGGACAACCGTTCTTCCAGCACCAGGCGATTGGGCAGGCCGGTCAACGGGTCGTAGTGAGCCAAGTGCTGGAGGTAACTGGCGGAGGCCTTTTCCTCGGTGATGTCGCGCACCACGCCCATCATCTTGACGGTGGCGTCGTGGTCGTTCTTGACCACATTGCCGGTCTCTCGCAGCCAGTGAATGCTGCCGTCGGGCCAAACGACGCGGTATTCCTCATCATGGTTTTCGCCGGTTTCCAGGCAGCGCAGCTCCCCGGCCCGCACGCTGGCGCGGTCCTCCGGATGTACGCAGGCGCAAAACAGGGCGTAGGAGGGCGTCACTTCGCCGATCTTGAAACCGAACATGCCGTAGATCGCATCCGACCAGTAGAGCTTTTCGGTGTCGACGTCCCAATCCCAGGTGCCGATGCGAGCGAAGTATTGGCTGCGTTTGAAGCGTTCGGCATCACCGTCCTGGCGCACGGACGGTCCCTCGGCCAGGCTGGCGATCAGCACGCGACACTCGGCCAACTGCTGTTTCAGCGTGCGCACGCGATAGATCATCGCGATGAGCAGGGCAAACATGACAGAGCCGACGGCTGCGCTGGTCCAGGCCAGAATCATTCAGGGATAGTCATTGGGTATTAAACCGAGGGAAACGTTGGTGCTTATGTTAGTTCACCGCGCTGTTGGGTTGCAGTCGCTTTCTGTCTGACGAGCGCTAGACTTTCTGTGCACGCCATCTGCTTCGTGATCATCCGTCAGCCAGGAGATTCTGTTGTTGCATCCTGATAAAGGCACGTGAAGAGTTGCCAGCGAGCTGATTTTCTGGGAAAACCCCGCCTCTCGAATTCTGCAAACAGATAAACACCGCCATGAATAACGAACTGCAAATCATCGACCTCCAGCCAGGCGCCGGAAAAGCCGCCGTCAAAGGCGCGTTGATCACCACCCAGTACCGTGGCTGGCTGGAAGACGGCACTGAGTTCGACTCGTCCTACAGCCGTGGCAAGCCTTTTCAGTGTGTGATTGGCACGGGCCGGGTTATCAAGGGGTGGGATCAGGGCATCATCGGCATGCAAGTCGGCGGCAAGCGCAAGCTGCTGGTGCCGGCGCATCTGGCGTATGGCGAACGTTCGATGGGCGCCATCACGCCAAACTCGAACCTGATTTTCGAGATTGAATTGCTGGAAGTGCTGACGCGGGATGATTGACTGAAAACCTACCCCCGAAGCCCTATGAAAAGGTCCAACTCAGTCGGTAGCCGCTCATTGAGCGCAATTGCGATCTGTTGGACCTGCCCGGCGTTCAGTAAACAGTCCCCATCCTCGCTTTGATCAAGGCTATTCCAACCCAGCACACCCAGTATTAAGACTTCTGACTCAGCCGGAACGGTCAGTTCGTACTGTAGAAAATCACCCTCCTGATCACCTTTTAAAAATCCACTGATCCTAAAGAAATGGGCAGGGTGCCCGTCGACTGACGTCAGGTTTTGAACCAAAGGTGTCTCTGCTATGCGAGCCATTAGCGTTCTTCTCTCATCCTGTAAAAGCGATGCGAACGCTATATCAATGGACGTTTGATAGATGTAGGAGAGTTCTGAATTTGCAGCCGTTATTTCAGATGGTTCAATCCTGAAACGCCTCCCGATACGCATACAATCCCGGCGTACCCCCAGTCATCACAAACAGCACATTGTTTCCGCGCCGGAACCGCCCATCCCGGAGATCGGCCACCAACCCGGCAAACGCCTTGCCGGAATACACCGGATCAATCAGCAACCCTTCAGCACGAGCCATCAAACGCACAGCCTCCTGCATGGCCTGCGTCGGCAAACCGTAACCGTCGCCCAACTGACTGCCATCGATAACAATCTCCGAAGCCTGAACAACCGTACTGCTGCCCAGCAACCCCAGTACATCTTGGGTCAATTGCCGGGTTCGGGCCGCTGACGACTCTCTGTCGGACAACACCGAGTACGACTTCACCAGCGAAGTCCCTCGTTCCAACAACTCAAACCCCGCCGCAAGCCCGGCGTGGGTGCCGGCGCTTCCGTTGGGCACCACGACCTGGTTGAAGGTGATACCGAGTTCGCTTTCCTGTTGCGCGATCTCCGCCGCGCAGCGCGCATAGCCAAGACTGCCCAAGGGAGTCGAGCCTCCCGTGGGAATCACCAGCACCTTGTGGCCTTCAAGCCGAAGCTGTTCCGCACGTTTCTCGGCTTCGGCCAGCGAATCGCTGCCGCCGGCCAGCACGCGAAGGGCTGCGCCGAACAACTGGTCGAGCAGGACGTTGCCGTTGAGTTCGTAGTCCACTTCCGTTTTGGGCACTGAACGGGTCAGGATCAGTTCGCAGGCAATCCCGAGGCGGGCGCACACAGCAGCGGTCAGGCGCGCATGGTTGGATTGGAGGCCGCCGATGGTGATGATCGTGTCGACCCCGGCTGCCAGGGCCGCGCCGAGGTGAAATTCGAGTTTGCGCAGTTTGTTGCCACCACCGCCGATCAGCATGTGATCATCGCGCTTGAGGAACAGGCCAATGCCTTGCGCTTTCAAACCCAGTAGCTGTTCGAGGCGTTCGGCGCGCTGGATCGGTGTCGGGCCTTGCAGAAGGTCGGCGCGGGCAAAAGAACTCAGTGACGTGTCCAGTAAGGTTTGCATCAATGACGCCTCGTTGTTCAGTGTTATTACCCTGACTCTAGGGAGAAACTCCCGGCGGATAAACGCATCGCCGGTTATTACTCCTTTAACCTGATGTATTTAATGCAAGGCATGTTCATGAGCAAACTCAGGCAGATGGAAGTCTTCGTCGCGGTGGTCGAGGCGGGCAGTTTCGCCGATGCGGCCAGTGCAGTCGGTATGTCGGCAGTGATGGTCGGGCGGCATATCCAGGGCCTGGAGAAAACCCTCAACACCAAGCTGATTCAGCGCACCACGCGGCGGCAATCGATCACGGCCGAGGGGCGGCTGTTTTATGAAGAGGCCAAGCTGGCGCTGGAACAGGTGAAGTACGCGTTCAGTCGGGTCGAAGCGTCGAACCCGGAGCCCAGTGGCCTGTTGCGAATTACCGCGCCGATGAGCCTGGGCGTATCGTTGGTCGGCCCATTGGTGGCGGAGTTCATGCAGCTTTATCCGCAGATTCAGGTTGAGCTGATCTTGAGCAATGAAGTGGTGGATCTGTACGAAACGTCGTTCGACCTGGCCTTCAGGATTTCTGAGCTCATTGGGGTCAATCTGCTGGCCAAACCGTTGCCGCCGTATCGCATGGTCATCTGTGCATCGCCCGGTTACCTGCAAAAATGGCAGGAACCCAAGTCCCCCGAAGACCTGCATCGGCATCGGATTCTCACGCACACCTCGTGGAACAACCGGTTTGCCTGGCCGCTGCGCAACGGCGCCAGCGAGGTGCCCTGGCCGGAAGGTGCGGTGTTGAAGAGCAATGACGGGCAGGTGTTGTTGCAAGCGGCGGTAGCTGGGGAGGGGATCTTGATGCAGCCGGACTTTTTAGTAGCGGCGGCGTTGGGCAAGGGTGAGCTGGTGCGAATCATGGAGGACTATGTGCCGCCCCCCAAGCCGGTGCAGATGGTGTATCCGCGGTCGCGGAAGTCGTTGCCCAAGTTGAAGGCGTTTGTGGCGTTTGTGGTGGGGCGGTTGGTGATCTAGAGAATGTGAAGGTGCCATCGCGAGCAGGCTCGCTCCCACAGGGGATTTGTGAACTCCGCAGATCCAATGTGGGAGCGAGCCTGCTCGCAAAAAACGATAACGCGGTCTCAAGCCAAATCACGAAACACCGGAATCCGCCCATTCAGCGAAGGCCGATACTCCCAGGCCAAACGCCCCAGCGCATCCCGATGCACCAGAATCTCCCTCAACGTCGCACTGGCAATCCCCAACGCCAACACTTGCCCCGGACACTGATGCCGTCCCGCGCCAAAGGTAAAACTGCGACGCTGCGGGCGATCCAGTAGAAAATCGTCAGGGCGATCATTCAACTGCGGATCGCGATTGGCCGACGCCAACAACAGCAAAATCACGTCGCCCGACTGGAAGCTCACCCCCTCGATTTCACACGGTGCAGCCACAAACCGCCGAGTGTTCTGCACCGACGGGTCAAAGCGCTGGGTTTCGGCAATCAGATCATCCACCCGCGCCTCAGGTAGCAGTGGGTTTTGCATCACCGCCAACAGCGCATTACCGATCAGCCCCGCAGTGGCCTCAAAAGTCTGGGAAAACAAGCCAATCAGATTGGCGATCAGTGTTTCGTGGTCACCGCTGAAGCGCCCGCAAATCCCGGTGAGCAGCGCGCTTTTGTTGTCCGGGTCATCCAGCAATTCAACAAAATAACCCCGTAAATGCTCAGCCGAAGCCTGTGCAGCGTCGAGTTGCGCCTGATTGCTAAGCGGCGACAGGCACGCCACGAACTCCGCCGTCAGCGCACTGAGCATCCGCCCCTGAGCCGGGGTGAACCCCAACAACGCTGCCACCACGCACACCGGCCCGCGAAACATGGCGTTGTACAAGCCGTCGGCGTCCGGCGTGATCAGCCGCGCGGCCACCAGCGCATTGACTTCATCCCTATCAATCAACCCCAGCCCCGGCTCAATCGCCGACCTCGGACAGCGTTGCCGTTCGCCTTCATTCATCCGCATCAACTGCCCGAACACCTTGCCCGCCATGCCACCGGCAATCGCCTTGGGCACCGGTTCCGCAGCGGGGCGGACATGGCAATCAGGATGGGCCAGCACGGCGGCGACCGCTCGGGCGCTGCTGGCCACCCACAGGTTCAGTCCAGCGTGGAAAACCAATCCTCCCTGGGCACGCAGTTGCGCGTAATAGGGATAAGGATCGGCATGAGTCGCAGCGATGATCGGGTCCATGGGTCGCAGCCTTGTTCGGGGTGGGGAAAGTGTTGCTACTATCTCCAGTCCCAAAGGCCCTTGATTCGTCCGGGAGCGAAATATGAACGCAGAACAACACGACATCGGCGTCTCTCAGGTCGCGGCCGCCATCGCGGAGCCGGCCCGGACGAAAATTCTCTGTTCGCTGATGGACGGCCACGCCCGCACCAGTACCGAACTGGCGGCGATTGCCGAAGTCAGCGCCTCCACTGCCAGCGCACACCTGGCCAAGCTCAAGGAGCAGGCGCTGGTGCGCCTGCACGTGCAGGGCCGCCATCGTTATTACAGCCTCGCGGACAAGCGCGTGGCCCAGGCGCTGGAAGCGCTGATGGTGATTGGCCAAAACAGCGCGCCGGCGTACAACTCGCGCACACCGGATCGCCTGCAATTCGCCCGCACCTGCTACGACCACATGGCCGGCACGCTGGCGGTGTTGCTGCATGACCGGATGCTGGAAAAAGGCTGGTTGCTGGAAACCGATGAGCAGGCTTATCGGCTGAGCGACAGCGGCGAGGCGCTGTTTGAAGGATTGGGTATCGAGGTCAAGGACCTGAGCACGCTGCGCCGCCGCTTCGCCTGCCCGTGTCTGGACTGGAGCATGCGTCGGCCACATCTGGGTGGTTCGCTGGGGGCGGCGTTGCTGCAATCTGCGATCAAGCGCAAATGGGTGACGCAGGACCTGGACAGTCGGGCGCTGACGTTGACGGCGGCGGGGCGCAAGGCATTTGGCGTGCAGTTTGATGTGGTGTTGCCGTCTTCAAATGGCTCCGCGATGCTTATTGATAAAAAACATCAGGATATTTCGGTTAGTCATTGATTTATAAGATTAACTGTCACTAATTCAAAGCGAAAAAAAGCCCGGCTATCCAATTGATAGCCGGGCTTTTTTGCTTAAGCTCAAGCGAACAGCAGTGTCAGATCAAACCTTGACGATCCAGCCCGCTGGCGCTTCGATGTCACCCGTCTGTACACCGGTCAGCTCTTTGTAGAGCTTCTGGGTAACAGGGCCGACTTCGGTTTCGCTGTGGAACACGTGCAGGTGGTCGTTGTAGCTGATGCCACCGATCGGGGTGATTACGGCCGCGGTACCGCAAGCGCCGGCTTCCTTGAAGTCGGAGAGCTTGTCGATGAGCACGTCACCTTCGATCACTTCCATGCCCAGACGCGATTTGGCCAGTTCGATCAGCGACAGGCGGGTGATGCCTGGCAGGACCGACGGCGAGTTCGGGGTGACGAACTTGTTGTCATGGGTGATCCCGAAGAAGTTGGCCGAGCCGACTTCTTCGATCTTGGTGTGGGTCATCGGGTCCAGGTAGATGCAGTCGGCGTAGTGCGCCTTCTTGGCCTGGGAACCTGGCATCAGGCTGGCGGCGTAGTTGCCACCGACCTTGGCCGCGCCGGTGCCTTGAGGGGCTGCACGGTCGAAGCTGGAGATCAGGAAGTTGTGCGGGGTCAGGCCGCCCTTGAAGTAGGCACCTACCGGAATGGCGAAGATCGAGAAGATGAACTCGGGGGCGGTACGCACGCCGATGTTGTCACCCACGCCGATCACGAACGGACGCAGGTACAGCGCGCCGCCGGTGCCGTAAGGCGGGATGAAACGCTCGTTGGCGCGGACCACTGCTTTACAGGCTTCGATGAACTGCTCGGTTTCCACGAACGGCATCAGCAGGCGTGCACAGCTGCGCTGCATGCGCAGGGCGTTCTGGTCCGGGCGGAACAGGTTGATCGAGCCGTCCTTGCAACGATAGGCCTTCATGCCTTCGAAGCATTGCTGACCATAGTGAAGGGCGGTGGAGCCTTCGCTGATGTGCAGCACGTTGTCTTCGGTCAGGGTGCCTTTGTCCCACTCGCCATTGCGCCAGTACGACAAGAAACGCTTGTCTGTCTTGATGTAGTCAAAACCCAGCTTGTCCCAATTGATGCTTTCGTTACCCATGACACCCTCTATCACTGAACAACCGCCGAAACGGTTCAAGGCTTCTGACGTTTTTTGGATGGGGACAACAATACTTCATTCCGGACCCATTTCGCAGCCTGCAATTCGATCTCTGCGACCATCGATACGTCCCGGTGTAGCAGCTGTCGAGCCCCGCGAGGCTGCGTCCGGCGACGAAGTCGTCGTATTGCAGCTGGCTCGGTGTGCCTGAAAGCACTGGGTGGCTGGTTTTGCGACGACTTCGTCGCCGAACGCGGCCTCGCGGTGCTCGTCAGCTGCTACAGGGTTTTGCGTCCGGTTTTACAGGTGCAGCGCATGGCCCAAAGCACGCAACGCCGCTTCCTGCACAGCCTCGCCCAGCGTCGGGTGCGCATGGATGGTGCCGCCGATGTCTTCCAGCCGCGCGCCCATTTCCAGGCTTTGCGCGAACGCCGTAGACAGTTCGGACACCCCGACACCGACCGCTTGCCAGCCGACAATCACATGATTGTCCCGACGAGCGACCACCCGTACGAAGCCGCTTTTCGATTCCAGCGTCATCGCCCGGCCATTGGCCGCGAACGGGAAGCTCGAAACGATGCAGTCCAGGCCGGCGGCCTTGGCCTCGTCCGGGGTCTGGCCGACCACCACCAGTTCCGGGTCGGTAAAGCACACGGCGGCGATGGCGGTAGGGTTGAACTCGCGGGTTTTACCGCTGATCAGTTCGGCCACCATCTCGCCCTGAGCCATGGCCCGGTGCGCAAGCATCGGTTCGCCGCTCAGGTCGCCGATGGCGTACACGTTGCGCATGCTGGTCTGGCAGCGGTTGTCGATCTTGATCGCCGAGCCGTTCATGGCCAGGTTCAACGCTTCGAGGTTCCAGCCCTGGGTGTTCGGCTTGCGACCCACGGCGACCAGCACCTGACTGGTTTCCAGGTTCAGGGTGTCGCCATCCGGTCCCAGTACTTGCAGGCAATTACTCGAAGAATCAAAGCCTTGAACGCTATGCTTCAAGTAAAGCTTCACGCCAAGTTTTTTCAGTTCGTCGTGGACCGGCTGGGTCAGTTCGGCGTCGTAGGCCGGCAGGATACGCTCCTGTGCCTCGACCACGCTGACGTCGGCGCCGAGCTTGCGATAGGCAATCCCCAGCTCCAGACCAATGTAACCGCCACCGACCACAGTCAGCCGCTTCGGCACGGAGGTGGGCGCCAGGGCTTCGCTGGAGGAGATGATCGGGCCGCCAATTGGCAGCATCGGCAGGTTTACGCTCTTCGAACCGGTAGCCAGCACCAAGTGCTCGCACTGAATGCGTGTGTCACCGACGTCGACGGTTTTGCCGTCGACGATCTTGGCCCAGCCTTGAATGACCTGAACCTTGTTCTTTTTCAGCAGCGCCGCGACGCCAGTGGTCAGGCGATCAACGATGCCATCCTTCCACTCGACGCTTTTGCTGATGTCGAGGGTTGGCGCCGAAACGCTGATGCCCAAGGCCGAATGCTGGGAGTGGTGTTGTGTCTGGTGGAACTGCTCAGCGACGTGAATCAACGCTTTCGACGGAATGCAGCCGATGTTCAGGCAGGTGCCGCCGAGGGATTCGCCTTCAACCAGAATGGTCGAGATGCCTAGCTGACCGGCACGAATTGCCGTGACATAACCGCCAGGGCCGCCGCCGATGATCAATAGTGTGGTGTTCAGAGACTGCATGACTTACTCCACAAACAAGGTGGCGGGTTGTTCGAGCAGGCCACGAACGGCCTGGATGAATTGCGCCGCGTCCATGCCATCGACCACACGGTGATCGAAGGAGCTGGAGAGGTTCATCATCTTGCGAATCACGATCTGGCCTTTGACCACCATCGGGCGTTCGACGATTTTGTTGACGCCGACAATCGCCACTTCCGGCAGGTTCAGCACCGGCGTGCTGACGATGCCGCCCAACGCGCCAAGGCTTGTCAGGGTGATGCTCGAGCCGGACAACTCATCGCGGCTGGCCTTGCCGTTGCGTGCCGCGCTGGCCAGACGGGAGATTTCGCTGGCGTTGTCCCACAGGCTGCGGGCTTCGGCGTGACGCACCACCGGCACCATCAAGCCGATGTCGGCCTGGGTGGCGATGCCCACATGCACCGCGCCGAGGCGGGTGATGACCTGGGCTTCGTCGTCGTAACGGGCGTTGATCTGCGGGAAGTCACGCAGGGCAACGACCAGGGCACGGACCAGGAACGGCAGCAAGGTCAGCTTGCCACGGGTGGCACCGTGTTTTTCGTTCAGGTGCGCGCGCAATTCTTCGACGGCGGTGACGTCGATTTCTTCGACGTAACTGAAGTGTGCAGCACGCTGGGTGGCGTCCTGCATGCGCTGGGCGATCTTGCGGCGCATGCCGATGACCGGGATTTGTTCTTCGTCGTTACGCTGGGCGTAAGCGGAGGACACGGTCGATGCATTCGACTGACCTTGCGCCAGGTAGGCGTCGAGGTCTTCGTGCAGCACGCGACCGGCAGGGCCGCTGCCACGCACCAGGCGCAATTGAATGCCGAGGTCCAGCGCGTGTTTGCGCACGGCCGGGGAGGCCAGCGGACGTTCGTCGGCCTCGCGGGCTACCATCGGGCCTTGGCAAACGGCAGCTCGCGGCGCGGCAGTAGCAGCGACCGGTTTGCTTTCCACCACGGCTTCTACTTTAGGTGCTGCAACCGGCGCTTCTTTGACTGGAGCAGGCTGCGCCGACTCTTTAACGTTGCCCGCGCCTTCCACTTCGATGCTGATCAGGATGCTGCCCACCGCCATGACTTCGCCCGGCACACCGCCCAGCGAAATCACCTTGCCGTGGACCGGCGAAGGGATGTCGACCATCGCCTTGTCGGTCATCACATCGGCCAGCACCTGATCTTCGACGACCATGTCGCCGACCTTGACGTGCCATACCGACAACTCAACTTCTGCAATGCCTTCACCAATGTCCGGCATTTTAATAACGTGCGTGCCCATTCAGACCTCCATAACCCGATGCAAAGCCGCGCCCACTCGGGACGGGCCAGGGAAATACGCCCACTCTTGTGCGTGCGGGTAGGGGGTGTCCCATCCGGTGACGCGTTCGATAGGCGCTTCCAGGTAGTGGAAGCAGTGCTCTTGCACCAGGGCGACCAGTTCGGCGCCGAAGCCACAAGTGCGGGTCGCTTCGTGAACGATCACGCAACGGCCGGTTTTTTTCACCGACTTGACGATGGTCTCCAGGTCCAGCGGCCACAGGCTGCGCAGGTCGATGACTTCAGCGTCGATGCCGGTTTCTTCAGCCGCGACTTGCGACACGTAAACCGTGGTGCCGTAGGTCAGAATGGTCACGTCCTTGCCCGGACGGGCGATGGCAGCGACGTCCAGCGGCACGGTGTAGTAACCGTCCGGCACCTGGGCGGCCGGGTGTTTCGACCACGGGGTTACCGGGCGGTCGTGGTGGCCGTCGAACGGGCCGTTGTACAGGCGTTTTGGCTCAAGGAAGATCACCGGGTCATCGTTTTCGATGGAGGCAATCAGCAAGCCTTTGGCGTCGTACGGGTTGGACGGCATGACCGTGCGCAGGCCGCAGACCTGGGTGAACATCGCCTCGATGCTCTGGCTGTGGGTCTGGCCGCCGTAGATGCCGCCGCCGCAAGGCATGCGCAGGGTCATCGGGGCGGTGAACTCGCCGGCCGAGCGATAACGCAGGCGGGCGGCTTCGGAAATGATCTGGTCCGACGCCGGGTACACATAGTCGGCGAACTGAATCTCGGCCACCGGGCGCAGACCGTAGGCGCCCATGCCCACGGCGGCACCAACGATACCGCTTTCGGAGATCGGTGCGTCGAACACGCGGGAGGTGCCGTACTTGGCCTGCAGGCCTTCGGTGCAACGGAACACGCCACCGAAATAGCCCACGTCCTGGCCGAACACCACGACGTTGTCGTCACGCTCGAGCATCACATCCATGGCCGAGCGCAGGGCCTGGATCATGGTCATGGTGGTGGTGGTCATGGCGGTTTCCAGCTCGATATTGTTGTTGTGGTCGTTCATGTCAGATCCCCAACTCTTGACGCTGGCGCTTCAAGTGCTCCGGCATCTCTTTGTAGACGTCTTCGAACATGGTCGCGGCGCTTGGAATCTGGCCGCCGGCAAGGGTGCCGTACTGTTCGGCTTCTTTCTGCGCGGCGATGACTTCGGCTTCCAGTTCAGCGCTGACGGCGGTGTGTTCCTCTTCGGACCAGTGACCGATCTTGATCAGGTGCTGCTTGAGGCGCGCAATCGGGTCGCCCAACGGGAAGTAGCTCCAGTCGTCGGCAGGACGGTACTTGGACGGATCATCGGAGGTGGAGTGTGGACCGGCGCGGTAGGTAACCCATTCGATCATGGTCGGGCCGAGGTTGCGGCGCGCACGTTCGGCGGCCCAGGCAGAGGCGGCGTAGACCGCGACGAAATCGTTGCCATCAACCCGCAGGGAGGCGATGCCGCAGCCGACGCCACGACCGGCAAACGTGGTGGCTTCACCACCGGCAATTGCCTGGAAGGTGGAGATCGCCCACTGGTTGTTGACCACGTTGAGGATCACCGGCGCACGGTAAACGTGGGCGAAGGTGAGGGCGGTGTGGAAGTCGGATTCAGCGGTGGCGCCGTCGCCGATCCAGGCCGAGGCGATTTTGGTGTCGCCCTTGATCGCCGAGGCCATGCCCCAGCCCACTGCCTGGACGAATTGGGTGGCGAGGTTGCCGGAAATGGTGAAGAAACCGAAATCTTTGACCGAATACATGATCGGCAACTGACGGCCCTTGAGCGGATCGCGCTCGTTGGACAGCAGTTGGCAGATCAGGCCCACCAGCGGCACGTCGCGGGCCATCAGGATGCTTTGCTGGCGGTAGGTCGGGAAGCACATGTCATCGACGTTCAACGCCAGGGCCTGGCCCGTGCCAATGGCTTCTTCGCCGAGGCTCTGCATGTAGAACGACATTTTTTTCTGACGCTGGGCGACCACCATGCGGTTGTCGTAGATCCGCGTCTTGAGCATGGCGCGCATGCCTTTACGCAGGATCTCGACCGGTACGCCTTCAGCCCATGGGCCGAGGGCATTGCCCTGGTCATCGAGCACGCGAATCAGGCCCTTGGCCAGATCAGCCGTGTCGGCCGGTTCAACGTCGATGGAAGGTTTGCGCACCGTGCCGGCGTCGGTCAGACGCAGGTAGGAGAAGTCGGTTTTGCAGCCAGGACGGCCCGAAGGTTCGGGAACGTGCAGGTGCAGCGGTTCGTACGCTTGGTTCATGGCTTCTACGCTCGATCTTGTGAATTTCTTGTAGTGAGCTGACCGTCATTCTTCTGTGGAAGAAATCTTGTCCTACAACAATCATAGGCCCGGCGAAGAAGAATATTTATCTCTGTTTCGTTGCGCTGGCGATCATTTGAGGATAAAAAATCTGCATAAACACAAAAAACAGGTGGTTTTGTCTCATGCGCAAACTGGACCGTACCGATATCGGCATTTTGAACAGCCTTCAGGAGAACGCGCGCATCACCAACGCTGACCTCGCACGCTCGGTCAACCTGTCACCGACGCCGTGCTTCAACCGGGTCAAGGCGATGGAAGAATTGGGCCTGATTCGCGAGCAAGTGACGTTGCTGGATGCCGACCTGCTGGGGCTGCACGTGAACGTGTTCATTCATGTGAGCCTGGAGAAACAGGTGGAAGAGGCATTGCAGCATTTCGAGGAAGCGATCTCGGATCGCCCGGAAGTGATGGAGTGTTATTTGATGGCCGGCGACCCGGACTATTTGATTCGGGTATTGGTGCCGACCATTCAATCGTTGGAGCGCTTCATGATGGACTTCCTCACCAAAGTCCCCGGCGTGGCAAACATCCGCTCAAGCTTTGCTCTCAAGCAAGTGCGGTACAAGACCGCGCTGCCGTTGCCGGCCAATGGCTTGACCCTGTCGAGCTAGTGGCGACATCTCAGAGTTTGTTGATGGGGATTTTCAGGTAGGTCACGCCGTTACTCTCGGCGGGTGGCAAGTTCCCGGCCCGCACATTCACCTGAATCGCTGGCAGCAACAGGTTTGGCATGCCCAACCCGGCATCGCGTCGGGTGCGCATGTCGACAAACGCTGTCTCATCAATGCCGTCATGCACGTGAATGTTGCTTTTGCGCTGCTCGCCGACGGTAGACATGCACCGGGATTCCCGGCCTTCGGGCGGGTAATCGTGGCAGACGTACAAACTCACACTGGCCGGGAACGCCAGCAGTTTGCGAATCGAGGCAAACAACTGATTGGCATTGCCGCCCGGAAAATCGCAACGCGCGGTACCCACATCGGGCAAGAACAGCGTGTCGCCCACCAGAATCTGCTCACCGTCAATCAGGTAGGCCATGTCCGCCGGCGTGTGGCCGGGCACGTGCAGGGCAGTGGCCTTGAGATTGCCGATCATGAACGACTCGTCCGGCGCGAACAGATGATCGAATTGCGAACCGTCAACGCGAAATTCCGGCTCAAGGTTGAACAGGCCTTTGAACACCCCCTGAACCTTGCTGATCGACTGCCCGATCGCGATCTTGCCACCCAGCTCTCGGCGCAGGTAAGGCGCGGCCGACAAGTGATCGGCATGAGCATGGGTTTCCAGAAGCCATTGCACCTGCAACTGATGTTCGCGAACAAAGGCGATGATTTTGTCGGGCTGGACGGTGCACGTTCTACCGGCTGCCGGATCGTAGTCAAGCACCGGGTCGACGATGGCGCACTGGCCGCCATCGGCTTCGTAGATCACGTAGCTGTAGGTCGACGAGGCAGGGTCGAGGAAAGCTTCAATCAAGGCAGGCATGGTGAATTTTTCTATCTGAACAAGCACTGAGGGTAGATTCATTCTCCCTGCATTGGCCAGCACCGCATCAATTCATTTGATGAAAAAATCTGCGCGGGCTCTATCCTGTCAGTCATCGATACCGGGCGTTCCCGGCCTTTTTGTGCAGATCACGAGTGCTTTATGTTGCTGGCGAGTTTTTTTGGAGCGGTCATGGGCCTGGTCCTCGGGTTGACGGGGGCGGGCGGAGGGATTCTTGCGGTGCCGGCCCTGGTACTGGGGCTGGGGTTGACCATGACCCAGGCAGCGCCCGTTGCCTTGTTTGCGGTCGGGAGTGCGGCAGCGGTCGGGGCGATTGACGGCTTGCGGCATGGCCTGGTGCGGTATCGCGCGGCGATGCTGATCGCGCTGCTTGGCGCGGTGTTTTCGCCGGTGGGCATTTACTTTGCCCATCAGTTGCCGGAAAAAATCCTGATGATTCTGTTCAGCCTGCTGATGGTCATGGTCGCCTGGCGGATGCTACGCCGTGAGCGAAAGGACGAGGGGCCGAGCGATCACGGCCACTCCAACTGGGGGCAGAAGAATTGCATGCTCGATCAGCAGACCGGGCGCTTTTCCTGGACCGCCAAATGCACCGCGACGCTGGCGGCACTCGGCGCGGTGACGGGCGTGGTGTCCGGGCTGCTGGGCGTGGGCGGCGGCTTTCTGATTGTCCCCGCGTTCAAGCAACTGACTGACGTGCAGATGCGCGGGATCATCGCCACGTCCTTGATGGTGATCAGCCTGATTTCCGCCATCGGTGTGATCGGCGCGTTTCACGCCGGTGTGCGCATCGACAGCCTCGGCGCCAGTTTCATCGTTGCGAGCATTGTCGGCATGATCATCGGCCGCAAGCTGTGCGCCCACGTGCCGGCGCGGGCGTTGCAAGTCGGCTTTGCCAGCATTTGCCTTGTGATTGCCGCTTATATGCTGTTCAGGGCTGGCGTCTAAACAACACCTGCCTGTGGGCAGGCCCGCTCTCATCCCATCGAAGCGTCTGACTGCTACCCAAGTAGCATTCGTTGCACGCCACCGGTTTCGTAAACTCCCTGCTCAACCATACGCACCTGCGGGAGGCGACGATGCAGCAGGTCCAGGGTGAAGGTGTCGTCAGCGCAATGTCCCAGGCCACCGATGCCCGGCAAGTGGCGCAGGAACTGGCGCGTCAATTGCTGCACCCGCATCTGGGCTTCGTGCTCTTTTTCTGTTCCGCCGAGTATGACTTGCAGGCGCTGGGTCAAGCCCTGCAAGACAGTTTCGGGGGGATTCGCCTGGTGGGTTGCACCAGCGCCGGGGAAATCACCCCGTTGGGCTATGGACGCAATTGCGTAACGGCGGTGGGGTTCGATCACCGGCATTTCTCCATTGCGCTCGAGTTGATCGACGAGATGGAGCGCTTCAGCCTGATCGACGCGCAGCAGATGGTCGAGCGCCTGGTCAGCGGCTGTCGCAGTAACACCCTGGCACCGATCAAGGGCAACAGTTTTGCCCTGACCCTGCTCGATGGGTTGTCCAGCCGTGAAGAAATGGTCCTCGCGGCCTTGAGTGCCGCGTTGGGCGACATTCCGCATTTCGGCGGTTCCGCCGGCGACGACAATTACCTGACCCATACCCATGTCTACTTCGACGGCGAGTTCCACAGTGGCGCGGCGGTCGTCGTGTTGGTCAATACCTGGCTGGATTTCGAAGTGTTCACCACCCACCACATGCTGCCCCGGGCCGAAAAACTGGTGGTCACCGGCGCCGACAGCGCCTCGCGCCGTGTCTATGAACTCAATGCGGAACCCGCCGCCGCCGAGTACGCGCGGCTTATCGGCGTGCCCGTGAACGAGCTGGATCACCGGATTTTCGCCGCGCACCCGTTGGCCGTGAGGATCAACGAACAGTATTACGTGCGGGCCATCCAGCAGGTGCACGCGGACTTGAGCCTGAGTTTTTACTGCGCCGTGGAGAATGGCATCGTGCTCACCGCCATGACCCCGGGCCCGATGCTGCCGAACCTGAAAAGCCTGTTCGACGGATTGGAGGAGCGCTTGGGTGAGCTGTTGCTGACCATCGGTTGCGACTGTTTTCTCAGGCGTCTGGAGCTGGAAGTCGACGGTAGTCTCGATGAGATCGGGACGTTTTTGCGCGAGCAACGGGTGATGGGTTTCAACACCTACGGAGAACAGTTCAATGGCATGCACATCAACCAGACCTTCACCGGCGTTGCCATTGCCCGCGGCCGTGCCCCAGGACATCGCTGAGCTGCAGGCCGAACTGGCCATCCTGCGCCACGACAACCATAAACTGCAGCGCATCAACGAAGCGCTGATCGAACGCATCGAGTCGGGCATCACCCGGGGCAATGACCCGTACGCGGCGTTCCAGCACTCGGTGGTGCTGGCCGAGCAGGTCCGTGAGCGCACCGATGCCTTGAACCAGGCCATGGCCGAACTCAAGGCCGGCAACCATTTGCTCAGCGAGGCCCGCCTGCGCGCCGAGACCGCGCATCGACACCTGATCGACGCCATCGAGAGCATTTCTGATGCCTTTGTCTTGTTCGACGCCGAGCAGCGTATCGTCCTGTTCAACAGTCGCTTCAAGGCGTTCTGGCGCAACAGCCGGGTGCGGATCAGCGCGGGCATGCGCCTGACCGAGGTCAAGCGCCTGATGATGAGCAACGGGCTGTTCACCGAAGAACCGCGCGGGCATGCCGACGAGAGCCTGCTGTATCGCTTGCAGAACGGGCGTTGGCTGCAAGTCAGCGAGCGGCCGACCCAGGAAGGTGGGCGGGTGATTCTGTTCACCGACATTACCGAGGTCAAACTCAGTGAAACCGTGCGCCGCGAACAGGCTGTGGCGCAGAAGTCGCATTTGTTGCAGCGGGCGGTCGATAACCTGTCCCAAGGGGTGGCCATGGTCAACGCCGAGGGCATTCTGGAATTGTGGAACCGACGTTTCCTCGAATTGAGCGGGTTGGCGCCCGTCGCGGCCCATCGACCGTTTGCTGAAGTGATGGTGGACAGCGAATTGAACCTGCTGACCCCGGCCAGTTGTGATGGTAATGGGCGGCCAGTTCAGGAATGCGAGCAACGTCTCTATGACGGCCGGGTCCTGGAAATCCGCACGCACCCGTTGCCGACTGGCGGTTTCGTCAACACCTTCACTGACATCACCGAACGCTACCAGCACGCCCAGGCGCTAAGTGAAAGCGAGCGCTGGATTCGCCTGATTACCGACCACGTGCCGGCGCTGATTGCCTATCTCAATGCCGATCTGGTGTACGAGTTCACCAACAAGGTCTATGAGGAATGGTATTGCTGGCCCCGAGGCGTGATGCTCGGCCAAAGCCTGCGCGAAGTGCACAGCGAACAGCATTACCAGCGTCTGGAGTCTTACGTGGCGAGAGCGCTGGCCGGCGAGAGCGTCACGTTCGAGTTTGCCGAGACCAACGTCAATAATCAGGAGCGCTACATGCTGCGCTCCTACGTGCCCAATCGCCTGGCCACTGGGGAAGTGGTGGGGATTTTCGTGTTGATCCGCGACATCACCGAGCGTCGCCGTACTGCCGAGGCGCTGCATCAGGCGTATCAGAACCTTGAGCTGCGGGTGCGTGAACGCACGGCGGAGTTGACCACGCTCAATGATCAGTTGTTGCGTGAAATCGAAGAGCGCCGCCAGGTGGAATCACGGTTGCGCGAGGCCAAGCTCGAAGCCGAGCACGCCAATTTGTCCAAGACCAAGTTTCTGGCGGCCGTCAGCCACGATTTGCTGCAACCGCTGAACGCCGCCCGCTTGTTTACCAGTGCGTTGCTGGAGCGACGTGAATCGGTCTGCAACGAGATTCTGGTGCGTAATGTCAGTAATTCCCTGGAGGACGTGGAGAACCTGCTGGGCACGCTGGTGGACATTTCCAAGCTCGATGCCGGGGTCATCAAAGCCGATATCGCGCCGTTCGCCCTGAGCGAACTGCTGGAAAACCTCGCGGCGGAATACACTCAAGTGGCACGCAGTGAGGGCCTTGAGCTGCATTTCATTGCCTGTTCGGCGCTGGTGCGCAGTGACATCCAGTTGCTGGCACGCATCCTGCGCAACCTGCTGAGCAATGCGATTCGCTACACCTACAGTGGCCGGGTGGTACTCGGGTGCCGGCGTCTGCATCAGCGGTTGTTGATCCAGGTCTGGGACACCGGCATGGGCATCGCCGACAACCGCCTGGAGGAGATTTTCCAGGAGTTCAAACGCGGTGACGTGCAGCGTCCGGACCAGGACCGTGGCCTGGGGTTGGGCCTGGCCATTGTCGAGAAAATCGCCGGCATCCTCGGGCATCGGATTCATGTGCGCTCATGGCCGGGAAAGGGCTCGATGTTCTCGGTGGAAGTGCCGTTGAGCACAACGGCCCCCAAGCCGCTGCCGGCCTTGCAGATGAGCGAGCCGATGCTTGAGCGCCTGCGCGGGGCAAGGGTGTGGGTGCTGGACAACGACGCCACCATTTGCGCCGGCATGCGCACCTTGCTCGAAGGCTGGGGCTGTCGGGTGGTGACGGCGCTGTCGGAAGAGGATCTGGCGCGAAAAGTGGACATCTACCACGCCGAGGTTGACCTGTTGATCGCCGATTACCATCTGGACAACGATCAGAACGGCGTGGACGCCGTGGCCCGGATAAATGCCTGTCGTACGTCACCCATCCCGGCCATGATGATCACCGCCAACTACAGCAACGAACTCAAACAGCAGATCCGCGAACTGGGCCACACCCTGATGCATAAACCGGTACGGCCGATGAAGCTGAAGACGGCGATGAGTCATTTGCTCGCACGACCTTGATTCCACGGGCGCTCTTACCGGCCTCTTCGCGAGCAAGCCCGCTCCCACATTTGATCTTCGATGTTCACCGAAGATCAAATGTGGGAGCGGGCTTGCTCGCGAACGGGACGACGCGGACTTGCTGACTCAACGCCGCATATAAGACCCGAAATCAATATCCCCGGCACTCAGGATCGCCTGCACCCGATTGTGCACGTTGAGTTTGCGCAGGATCGCCGAGACGTGAGCCTTGACGGTGGTCTCGGCGATTTCCAGGGTGTAGGCGATCTGTTTGTTCGACTCGCCCTTGGTCATGCGTTCAAGCACCTGCAATTGCTTGCGGGTCAGGGCCTGGAGCAGTTCAGGGGGAAAGCTCGGCGTGTCGTTCATCCGGCGGGGGGTATTGGTTCGGGTGGTGCGGATGATGTCCGGCGGCAAATACACGTTGCCATTGAGGATTTGCTGGATAGCCTCGGTCATTTGCGTGCGTGGGGACGACTTGGTAATGAAACCCACCGCGCCGTAGGTAATGGCTTGCAGGACGATCTGTTTGTCCTGCTCGGCCGAGACGATCACCACCGGAATGGTCGGGGCTTCATTGCGCAGGTTGATCAAGCCGTTGAGCCCATGCATGCCGGGCATGTTCAGGTCGAGCAGGATCAGGTCCAGGTCGTCGTGTTCCTGGGTCAGGGCCAGGGCACTGTCGAGGTCGGCGGTTTCCATGACTTCGGTGCCCGGAAAACCGTCGCTGATGACGTTATGAATCGCTTCGCGAAACAGCGGGTGATCGTCGGCAATCAGAATTTTGTACATAGCCTTTCACCTCATTATTTTGATTAGGGTGTGGCAACAACACGCCAGCGTAAAGATCAGGGGAAAGGCTCGGGGCGGGCCGGCGTCACGGCAAGCCCGGCCGCTTGCCAGGCATCAAGGCCGTCGCGATACCAATACAGTGTCTTATAGCCCATGGCGGACGCTCGTTTGACGGCGTTCCAGCTCAGCCAGCAATCGGCGCGGCAATAAAAGACCAGCGGTCGTGCCGGATCGCCAGCGGTCAATGCCTTGAGGTTACGCGCAAAATAGCCTTGCCAGTCGGGCGTCAGTTCACCATCACCGGTATTGGCCAGCCAGTGGCTGCCGGGCAGGTTTTCATGGGGCTGGTCTTCGATGAACTGGCCTTGCAGCCATTGGCGGCGGTAGACATCGATCAGCACCGGTGGCGGCATTTGGCTGAGCAGTGTTTGCAAGGCCGGGGTGTCAACGATGGTCGCGCCTTGCAGGCTGTCCGGCGTCGGGCTGCGGTACAGGTTGATGCGATAGCCGTCCGCGGAAAACAGCGGCGATTCGGCGTGCGCAGCACTCAGCACCAGGCAGAGCGGCAGCGCAGCGAGAGCAGGGCGCAACAGACAACGTCGGGCACGCGGCATGGGTTCGATCCTTATAGTTATGGACCTATTACATGCCAGGCGGGGCACTTTGGGAATGCGACGATAGACAGGGAAACCAGTACTAAAGTAGTAATTTCTCCCCGCTGATGGAGATCAAATGTAGGAGCGGGCTTGCTCGCGAAAGCGGTGTATCAGGCGACATTGATGTTGGCTGAAAGATCGCTTTCGCGAGCAAGCCCGCTCCCACAGTTGGATTTGGGTGCTCAGTTGGATTTGCGCAGGGCTGCATGCTGAGGATTGAAGGTGAGTACGGCGAGTAGCGCGAACACCACGGTCAACCCTGCACACACCGCCAGCGCCAGCGGATTGAAGCGTTCATAAAGGGCAAACCGTACCAACTCCACCGCATGGGTAAACGGGTTCACCGCGCACAGCCAATACAACCACTCACTGGCCTCACGCATTTTCCACAGCGGATACAGTGCCGAGGACAGGAAAAACAGCGGAAAGATCACGAAGTTCATGACCCCGGCAAAGTTCTCCAGTTGCCGGATGGCGTTCGACAGCAACAGGCCCAACGCGCTGAGCATCAACGCCACCAACAGTAATGCCGGCAGCGCGATCAATAACCCCATGGGCGGCGGTTGCACGCCATAGAGCCAGGCGATCGCCAAAAAGGCATACACCTGCAACAGGGAAATCAGCGACGTGGCCAGCAGCTTGCTGCACAGCAGAAAGGTCCGGGGCAGCGGGCTGGTCAGCAGCACGCGCATGCTGCCCATCTCGCGGTCGTAGACCATCGACAGTGAACCTTGCATGCCATTGAACAGCAGGATCATGCAGGCAAGGCCCGGGATGATGTAGACCTCGTACGGAATGTAGGTGTCGTAGGGTTCGATAATGGCGATCCCCAAGGCTGCCCGGAAACCGGCCGCGAACACCAGCAGCCATAACAGCGGTCGCACCAGGGCACTTAGAAACCGCGTGCGCTGCAACACAAACCGCAGCCATTCGCGCAGCACGATGCCGCTGAAGCAATGCCAGTACGCATTCATCGCGCCGCTCCTGAAGTGGTCAGGTGAGTGAAGGCCGAACCCAGATCACCGCCATGTTCCAGGCTCAGTGCATCGGCCTGTCCGCTGGCGACCAGCCGACCTTGATGGAGGATCAGCAAATCGTCGCTGGACTGCACTTCGTCGAGCAAGTGCGTGGTCCAGAGCACGCTGATGGCGTGTTCGCTGCACAAGGTGCGCAGGTGCTGATTGAGTGCCAGGCGACTGGCGGGGTCGAGGCCGACACTGGCTTCGTCAAGCAGTAACAGGCGCGGCTCATGCAGCAGGGCCCGGGCGATTTCCACCCGGCGGCGGTGGCCGCCATTGAGATCGCGCACCCGTTCGCGGCGGCGTTCGGTCAGGGCTTGACGGGCCAGCTCGGCGTCAACCCGGACACCGCTCTGGCGCCGGGACAGACCATGCAGCGCGGCGTGATACCGCAGGTTCTGCTCGACGCTGAGGTCCAGGTCCAGGGTGCTTTGCTGGAACACCACGCCCAACTGTTTGAGCGCCGGGCGGGGCGCATCGCGCAATGAACAGCCGCCGACCCGGATGTCGCCGTGCTGAAGATCATAAAGCCGGGTCAGCAGGGCGATCAGGGTCGATTTGCCGGCGCCGTTGGGCCCCAGCAATGCAGCGAAACGCCCCGGGGCCAGATCGAAGTTCACGTGGCGCAAGGCTTCCCGAGCCCCATAGGCAAAACTCAGGTCGCTGACTTCCAGGGCGTTCATGGCGTCACCACCACGCCCCAAGGGTAGCGTCCAACTTTCACCGATTTGCTCACCTTGAGGCTGTCGACATCGATCACCGACACGTCACCGCTGACGCCGTTGGTGGCGAGCAGTTGCTTTTGATCGGGGGTGAATGCCAGCTGCCAGACCCGTCGTCCGACCAGCAGATAGTCGAGAATCTCGAATGTCCTGGCATCGATCACCGCCACGTGATTGGCCGGGCCGAGCGCGACGAAAGCGTACTTGCCGTCGGCGCTGAGCTTGATGCCCACGGGCTGGACCTTGTCCGGGTGTACGCCTTTGATCTGGAAGTTCAGGGTCTTGAGGATCTTGCGGCTGGCGACGTCGAGAATCGTCACCGTGCCGCCAATTTCCGCTGACGCCCAGAGCTGTGAACCGTCCTGATTGAATTCGACAAAGCGTGGCCGCTGATCCACCAGCGTGCTGTCGGCCAGGGTCTGGGTGCTGGTGTCGATCCAGTGCAGCATGTTCGTGGTTTCGCTGGTGTTCACGGCCCACTTGCCATCGGGGCTGACGGCCATGCCTTCGGGTTCGACGCCGACGTTGATCTGGCTGAGTACGTTGGAGGTTTCGGTGTCGATCACCGTGACCAGCGCATCGTCTTCGTTGGAGACGTACAGCCAGCGGTTATTGGGGTGCAGGGCGAATTGCTCGGGGTCTTTGCCCGAGGGTAGCTCTTTGATGATCTTGCGTGTGGCGACGTCCATCACCTGGACCCGGTCGGAATCGCTGGCGCAGATGTACAGCAGCTTGTTGTCATGGGACAGCAACAGGCCGCGAGGGCGCTGGCCGACGGGCAGGGTGTCGGAAACTTGCAGGGTCTGCATGTCGATCAGGCTCAGGCTGTTGTCCTTTTCGTTGGAGACCCACGCGGTGCTGGCCGCGGCATGCCCGGCGGCGAGCAGCAGGGCCCAGGAAAGCAGGGAGCGGCAGAGCAGGGTGCGGCGCATGGCGGATTCCTTTTTGTTGTAGTTCTTGTGGACAGTTGGATCAGGGAAAGCGGCAGCTGACCTCGGGTTTGTCGTAACCCAGGCTGTCCATTTCGTTGAAAGGATGCAGAAAGCCGTCCTGCGGTGACGTGCTGACCAGGGCACGGGGCTGGACGATGGGAATCGGTTGGCGCAACTGGCCGTTCCACGGGCGATAACTGAGCTTGCGTCCCTTGAAACCGTCCAGCGGCAGTTGATCGCTGATTTCCAGCTGACGGATCGCCATCGGCTCGGTCTGGCGCAGTTTGCTCACCGCGCTGGCGACGCTGCGCACGGCCATCCAGGCCGCGAAATCGCGGTCGTTCATCCAGCGGCCGGTCAGGGCTTCAAAACGCTTTTGCAACTGCGCGGCGCCGTAGGTTTCCACGGTTTTGTGCCAACCCACCGGGGTCAGCCCTTGGGTGCCGGCGACGGGGCGCGGATACCAGGTCTGATAGGGCACGTATTCGCCGAAGTCGCCACGTTCATCGGCCACCAGCACCACGTCATATTCGGCGGTCTGGGTAAACAGTGGCATGTCCGCCTGGGCGCTGCGACGTTGGTCGTTATCAAAGCTCCAGGCCTTCTCTGCCACCAGTTGCAGGCCGAAGCGTTTGGCCGCGCGGCGCAGGGCGGCGGCGTAGGCTTGATCGTCGGCGGTCGGGCCAACGATCAGCAGCGCGCGCTGCCATTTGCGCACCACCAGAAATTGCGCCAGCGCATCGGCGAGCATCGCGCGACTCGGCAGGGTGTGCAGCACGTTCGACAGGCAATCGGTGCTGCGCAGGCGGTCGTCGGGACTGCCGGCGTTGAATATCAGGCTGTCGGGCAGGGCGGCGCTGAGCTGGCGCAAGCTGTCGGCCGGGGCGTTCACCACAAACAGCCGCAGACCCTGCGCGTGCTGGGCGTTGGCCGCATCGAGCAAGGCTTCGGGGCTGTCGACGCGGGCGCTGACCAGGGCGTAGCTGTGGTTGAGAAAACGTCCGGTACTGTTGCTGTCGGTGATCGCCAGTTCGGCGCCGCGCAATCCGGCATCGCTCGGTTCGGGAATCACGTTCGACAGGAGCGGCCCAGGATCAGGGCGATAACCCAGGTAGCCGATCCGCACCTCCAGCGGCGCCTGCGCAGCCTGGCTCTGGGTAGCCACGCCGGCGGCGCAGGCAATCGCCAGCAGGTACAGCAAGGCGTAAGGGGCAAGCAGGCGCATAGGGCACTCCTTTACAGGTAGCGCCAGCATAGGAAGCCTGTGGAACAGAGGAAATATGCAGAAAGTACCGGTGAGCCAGTACCAAGGTAGTAACCCGCGCCCGGCAGTGCGGTTTTCCGGTCACGCCGGGACACCAGGCCTGTTGGCGACGTACCTGAGGTGTGCATCCATCGCCTTACTACCAAAGGACTAGAAGGCGACCACCAAAGCAGCATGGGGTGATGGCGATGCCGTTCCTAAGATGAGTGCCATAGCCTCTGCCAAGAGGTTTTGCGTGCAATCCTGAGGGCATAACAATGACAACAAAACGCAACGCCTTGCTCGTCGTCGGTCTGCTGGCCGGCTTTATCGGTGCTGGATCCGTGTGGGCTCACGGCAACGTGGTACCGCAAGCGGTTGAAACCCAGGGTCTGACACCGATCAAGGATGCCGGTGTAACGGTGGATGGCGATGGTTGGGCTGCGGCCAATCCGTATCGAGCCTCCCCGGAGCACGACAGAGCCCTGGAAATCGGTTCGTCGGCCTACAACCAGAACTGCGCGGCGTGTCATGGCCTGGAAGCCAAGTCGGGCGGGATCGCCCCGGACCTGCGCCTGCTTGATGTCGGCGAGGCGGGTGACGAGTGGTTCGTCGAACGCGTGCGTCATGGCGCCGTACGTGACGGTCGGGTCTACATGCCGAAAATGGCCGATTACCTGAGCCAGGAAGCGTTGTGGGCAGTGCGCACTTACCTGGACAGCGTTCACGTCGAGGAGTGATTCCATGCGTCTGCTCGCGGTGTTGATCAGTGCGCTGTGGCTGTGTTGCCAGACGGTGCAGGCGCAGGTTCGAAACTATGACGAAATGATCGCCGCCGGGGAGCTGAAAGTGGCGGTCTACAAGGACTTCGCCCCCTACAGTTTTGAGCAGGCCGGTCAGCCCCGAGGTGTCGATGTGGAGCTTGCCGAGGCGCTGGCCAAGGCCCTCGGCGTACACCTGACGTTGATCTGGGCCCCCGCCGGGGAAAAACTCGATGACGATCTGCGTGATTACATCTGGCGCGCCAGTGCCTTGCACAACCAGCAACTGGCCGACTTGATGATGCGTGTGCCCTATGACCGTGACTACGCCCAGAAGCGCAACGAATTCGGCGAAATGGAAAACGGTCATGTGGTGATGTTCGGGCCCTATCAGACCGAACAATGGCAGGTGGCCTACGATCTGCGCCGGCTGGACAAGGTTGGCAGCGTGGCGGTGTTCGAGTACCACCCGATTGGCGTCGAGGTCGACAGTGTGCCGTCGTTCTACCTGACGTCGGTGTTCAACGGCATGCTCGCCGGCAAAACCCACCACTACCCGGGCGTACCCCAGGCTTTTGCTGCGATGAAGGCCGGTGAGGTCGACGCCGTCATGGCCATGCGTGGCGAAATCGACTGGCAGGTGCATGAGGCGGCCGACCCGCAACTGGCGTTGGCGCAAAACGCCTATCCGAACATGGGCAAGCAACTGTGGGAGATCGGCATGGCCGTGCACGAAAGTAATCGGCAACTGGCCTATGCCGTGGAAGAGGCACTGGAAGGCCTGATCCGCGAGGGTTCGGTGAAGGAAATCTACAGCCATTACGGCCTGCGGTATGACGTGCCGGAGATGTATCAATAGGAGCGGGTGATGAGCTGGCGAATCAAGTGTCTGTTGGCCTGCTGGTTACCCTTGGCCGCGCACGCCGCGAGTATCGATCCGGGCAAAGACCCGGTGCCCTCGGTGATGTGGGCGTTCTATCACAAGCAAATGCTCGGCGACGCTCCCTTTGTCTTCGATGACCGGGTCAAGCTGCTGGCGCCGCCGTTCGCCGAAGATGCCCGGCAGGTGCCACTGGAAATCGATGCGCGAGCGTTCAAGGGCGAGGTGGTGAAAATTCTCGCTTGGGCCGAGCTCAACCCGCTGCCAAAGATTGTCGACTTCCAGCCGCTGGACCGCGTGTTGCCGTGGTTGTCGATCCGTATCCGTATCGAACAGGCTACCCCTTTACGCGCCGCGGTCCTGACGCGCGATGGGCTGTGGCATGTCGGTTCGACCCTGATCGATGCGGCGGGCGGTGGTTGCACCGCCCCCAGTGTGGTGCGTACCCAGCCCGGCTGGGAGGAACACATCGGCGAAGTGTTGGGCGCGCGCTATCCGCGCACTGACTTCAGCCGTTTGCGCGTGCAGGTGGCGCATCCGATGGACAACGGCATGGTCAGCGGCATCCCGGAATTTTTCATCAACCACGCCGAACTGCGAAGTGCTGATGATCAGCTGTTGGCGCGGCTGGAGCTTTTTCCAGCCGTCAGTGAAAACCCCAACCTGGCCTTCGACATCGTAGGGGCAGGGCAGACGCGTCTGATTATTCGGGACAACAGCGGCAATGAATTTGATGCGTCGATTCCCTGAGCCAAAGGAGCCTTTCATGCGCTGGATACTGCTGATGGTGTTGAGCGTCAGCCTGCCGGCCATGGCCGACCTTGAGTATGCGCTCAAGCCCCGGCAGATCGCCGAAGACACCTGGCTGCTGGAAGGCAGCACGGATAATTTCGCCAAGGCCAACGGCGGCAATATCGTCAACACCGCGTTCATTGTCACCGAGGGCGGAGTCGTAGTCATCGACACCGGGCCGTCCAAGCGCTACGGCGAGGCGATGCGCAAGGCGATTGCCGTGATCACGGATAAGCCGGTGGTTCAGGTGTTCCTGACCCATCATCACCCGGACCATGTGCTCGGCAATCAGGCGTTCGCTGACGTGCCCATCGGCGCACTGGCGGGGACGACTGAGCTGTTGCATCAACAAGGTGATGCGCTGGCCGACAATATGTATCGAATGGTGGGTGACTGGATGCGGGGCACCGAAGTGGTGTTGCCCAATCAGGTCGTGACGCCAGGCGTACGCAGTTTTGGGAATCACGATTTACGCTTGCTGGGCCTGGGTGGGCATACGGGAGCGGATCTGGCTATTCTCGACCAGAGAACCGGCGTGCTGTTTGCCGGGGACCTGGTGTTTTATCAACGGGCCTTGACCACCCCCAACAGCCCCGGGTTGCCTGTGTGGCTGGCGGACATCGCCACCCTGCAAGGCTTGCCCTGGACGCTGATTGTGCCGGGTCACGGCCCCGTGTCCGGCGACCCACAACCCTTCGAGCAAATGCGCGACTACCTGACCTGGCTCGACCAGCTGCTGCAAGCGGGTGCGTTGAATGGCAGCGACATGGCCGAGATGATCCGCAGTCCGATCCCGGAACGTTTCGCCGGGATCACGCTGAGCCGTTATGAATTGATCCGCAGCGTCAGTCATTTGTACCCGCGCTACGAGCGTGGGCAGATGACCCGGGTGGATTCCGCTGCTGCGAAGTAACGCTTGAACGCATTCGACCCGCTACTAAGGGATTAGGAATCTCCATATTGCGGGTAATTGTTGTCGGGGCGACGGCGCCCAAGAATCTGCACTACGCCGGGAAACTCTCCCGCGAATAACAAAAAACCGCAGAGGTAGCCGTCATGACTCAACCCGCACGTCGCCAGCCCTTCGTCTTGAGCCTGCTGCTCAGTGCCATGCTGTTGTCCGGCCAGGCATTGGCCGCCGTCTCTGACCAGGACATTCTCCAGGACCCGAAAAACCCGGAGCAAATCGTCACCAACGGCCTCGGCGTCCAGGGACAACGCTACAGCCCGCTGGATATTCTCAACGTCGACAACGTGAAGGAGTTGCGACCTGCCTGGGCCTTCTCCTTCGGCGGCGAAAAGCAGCGTGGCCAGCAAGCACAGCCGATGATCAAGGACGGCGTGATGTACATGACCGGTTCGTACTCCCGGGTATTCGCGGTCGATGCACGCACCGGCAAGAAACTCTGGCAATACGATGCGCGCCTGCCGGATGACATCCGTCCGTGCTGCGACGTGATCAACCGTGGCGTAGCGCTGTATGGCGACCTGGTGTTCTTTGGCACGCTCGACGCCAAGCTGGTGGCCCTGAACAAAGACACCGGCAAAGTGGTGTGGAGCAAGCAGGTGGCCGACCATAAGGAAGGCTATTCGATCAGCGCCGCGCCCTTGGTGATCAACGGCAAGCTGATTACCGGCGTGGCCGGTGGCGAGTTCGGCGTGGTGGGCAAGATCTCGGCGTACGACCCGAAAAACGGCGACCTGTTGTGGGTCCGCCCGACCGTCGAAGGCCATATGGGCTACGTCTACAAGGACGGCAAGGCCATCGAGAACGGCATCTCCGGCGGTGAAGCCGGCAAGACCTGGCCGGGTGACCTGTGGAAGACCGGCGGTGCCGCCCCGTGGCTTGGCGGCTACTACGACCCGGAAACCAATCTGCTGCTGTTCGGCACCGGCAACCCGGCGCCGTGGAACTCGCATTTGCGTCCTGGCGATAACCTCTACTCGTCGTCGCGCCTGGCGCTCAACCCGGACGACGGCACCATCAAATGGCACTTCCAGAGCACGCCCCATGACGGTTGGGACTATGACGGCGTGAACGAGCTGGTCTCGTTCAACTACACCGAGGGCGGCAAGGAAATCAAAGCGGCGGCCACGGCGGACCGCAACGGTTTCTTCTACGTGCTGGACCGTACCAACGGCAAGTTCATCCGCGGCTTTCCGTTCGTGGACAAGATCACCTGGGCCAGCGGCCTGGATAAAGATGGCCGGCCGATCTACAACGAAGCCAGCCGACCTGGCGCCCCGGGCGCTGACCCCAAGGGCAGTTCAGTCTTTGTAGCGCCTGCGTTCCTCGGCGCGAAAAACTGGATGCCGATGGCCTACAACCGCGACACCGGGCTGTTTTACGTGCCATCCAACGAGTGGGGCATGGACATCTGGAACGAAGGCATCGCCTACAAAAAAGGCGCGGCATTCCTCGGCGCCGGTTTCACCATCAAACCGTTGAACGAAGACTACATCGGCGTGCTGCGCGCCATCGACCCGATAACCGGCAAGGAAGTCTGGCGCCACAAGAACTACGCGCCGCTGTGGGGCGGGGTACTGACCACCAAAGGCAATCTGGTATTCACCGGCACGCCGGAAGGTTTCCTCCAGGCGTTCAATGCCAAGACCGGCGAGAAAGTCTGGGAATTCCAGACCGGTTCCGGCGTACTCGGTTCGCCTGTGACCTGGGAAATGGACGGCGAACAGTACGTGTCTGTCCTCTCCGGCTGGGGCGGCGCCGTACCGTTGTGGGGCGGGGAAGTGGCCAAGCGCATCAAGGACTTCAACCAGGGCGGCATGCTCTGGACCTTCAAGCTGCCGAAGGACCTCGTTGCCAAGCACTAACCCCCCAGTCCACCGCGTAACCCTGTGGAGATGAATTACCTGTGGCGAGGGGGCTTGTCGGAACGCCGCATCGCCCCGTCCGGCTGCGAAGCAGTCGTAATTGCCTGCGCCGCGGTGGGTGCAAAGAATGTAAAGGGCCGCTTCGCGACCCAACGGGGACAAGCCCCCTCGCCACAAAGGTTCACCCAACTCCTATCGGTAAACCTACGACCAATCGCTTGTCGGCACGACAGGCATCGACCCAGACAGAGGCCCACCATGATCTACGCACAACCCGGAACCCCAGGCGCCGTTGTTTCCTTCAAGCCGCGCTATGGCAACTTCATCGGCGGCGAGTTTGTCGCGCCGGTCAATGGCGAATACTTCACCAACACCTCGCCGGTGAACGGTGAGGTGATCGCCGAATTCCCTCGCTCCAGCGCCGCCGACATCGAAAAGGCCCTTGACGCGGCGCACGCCGCTGCGGATGCCTGGGGCAAGACCTCGGCCCAGGACCGTTCGCTGGTGCTGTTGAAAATCGCCGATCGCATCGAACAAAATCTGGAAATCCTCGCGGTCACCGAAACCTGGGACAACGGCAAGGCCGTGCGCGAAACCCTGAACGCCGACGTGCCGTTGGCCGCCGACCATTTCCGTTACTTCGCCGGTTGCATTCGCGCCCAGGAAGGTGGCGCTGCGGAGATCAACGAACTGACCACCGCCTATCACTTTCACGAGCCTCTGGGCGTGGTCGGGCAAATCATTCCGTGGAATTTCCCGCTGCTGATGGCGGCCTGGAAACTCGCCCCGGCCTTGGCCGCCGGTAACTGCATCGTGCTCAAACCGGCCGAGCAGACGCCGCTGTCGATCATGGTCTTCGCCGAACTGATCGCCGATTTGCTGCCGGCGGGCGTGCTGAACATCGTCCAGGGCTTCGGTCGTGAAGCCGGCGAAGCGTTGGCCACCAGCAAGCGCATCGCCAAGATCGCCTTCACCGGTTCCACCCCGGTGGGCGCGCACATCATGCATTGCGCGGCCGAGAACATCATTCCGAGCACCGTCGAGCTGGGCGGCAAGTCGCCGAACATCTTCTTCGAAGACATCATGAACGCCGAGCCACAGTTCATCGAAAAAGCCGCCGAAGGCCTGGTGCTCGCGTTCTTCAACCAAGGCGAAGTCTGCACCTGCCCATCGCGGGCGCTGGTGCAAGAGTCGATCTATGAACCGTTCATGGCCGAGGTGATGAAGAAGATCGTCAAGATCAAGCGCGGCAACCCGCTGGACACCGAAACCATGGTTGGCGCCCAGGCGTCGGAGCAGCAATACGACAAGATCCTCTCGTACCTGAAAATCGCTCAGGAGGAGGGGGCTGAACTCCTCACCGGTGGCGCCGCCGAGCGGCTTGAAGGTGACTTGTCCAGCGGCTATTACATCCAGCCGACGCTGCTCAAGGGCCACAACAAGATGCGCGTGTTCCAGGAGGAAATCTTCGGCCCGGTGGTGGGCGTCACCACCTTCAAGGACGAAGCAGAAGCGCTGGCGATTGCCAACGACAGCGAGTTCGGCCTCGGTGCCGGCCTCTGGACCCGCGACATCAACCGCGCCTACCGCATGGGCCGGGCGATCAAGGCCGGGCGCGTGTGGACCAACTGCTACCACCTGTACCCGGCGCACGCGGCGTTCGGTGGCTACAAGAAGTCCGGCGTCGGTCGGGAAAACCACAAGATGATGCTCGATCACTACCAGCAGACCAAAAACCTGTTGGTCAGCTACGACATCAATCCGCTGGGGTTCTTCTAGCCCTCGGAATTACCGCAACTCCCTGTGGGAGCGGGCTTGCTCGCGAAGACGGCATGACATTCAACACATTCGTTGACTGACAGACCGCTTTCGCGAGCAAGCCCGCTCCCACATTGATCTTGGACGTACTGGAATATCGCGTAGCACCCCCTACCAACGCACCCCGCATTCTCCTTCGAAAGTAGCATTCGGGCGCTCGTCGCCCCGTGCATTAATGGTTTTACCGGAATCGCCCGGCACAAGAAGAGGATTGACCCATGTGGAATAAACCCGCGTTTACCGATCTGCGCATTGGCTTCGAAGTGACGATGTATTTCGCCAACCGTTGATTGCTCACCCGGCCAGCCGTCGGGTTGGCCGGGCCTGCCTTTGGGAGCCTCATTCATGCACATTCGCGTTCTCGGCTCCGCTGCGGGTGGTGGTTTCCCGCAGTGGAATTGCAACTGCCGCCAGTGCGCCGGGATGCGCAATGCCAGCCTGCGGGCACAACCGCGCACCCAGTCCTCGATTGTCCTGAGCGACAACGGTGTGGATTGGGTGCTGTGCAATGCCTCGCCAGACATTCGTGCGCAACTCGCCAGTTTTCCGCTGTTGCAGCCGGCTCGCCAGTTGCGTGACAGCGCCATCGCCGGCGTCGTGCTGCTCGACAGCCAGATCGATCACTGCACCGGCCTGCTGAGCCTGCGCGAAGGCTGTCCGCATGCCGTCTGGTGTACCGAACGGGTTCACCAGGACCTGAGCAGCGGCTTCCCGCTGTTCAACATGCTGCGCCACTGGAACGGTGGGTTGCAGTGGCAACCGATCGGCCTGGATCGTCAGCCGTTCAGCATTCCTGCCTGCCAGCACTTGCGATGGCGTGCGATCCCCCTGGTGAGCAACGCCCCACCGTACTCGCCCAACCGCGGCCATCCGCAACCGGGCGACACCATTGGCTTGTTCATTGAGGATCGACGCAGCGGCGCATCGCTGTTCTACGCGCCGGGGCTGGGGCAAGTCGATGACGAAGTGCTGGGCTGGATGCAGCGTGCCGATTGCCTGCTGCTGGACGGCACTTTGTGGCGTGACGATGAGATGCGCGTCTGCGAAGTCGGCCAGAGCCTGGGCAGCGAAATGGGGCACCTGTCGCAAAGCGGTCCGGGCGGCATGCTTGAGATCCTCGAAGGGTTTACCCGCCAGCGCAAGGTGCTGATCCACATCAACAACACCAACCCGATCCTCGATGAAGACTCGGCAGAGCGCGCCTTGCTGGAACGGCGCGGGATTGAAGTGGCGTTTGACGGCATGAGTATTGAGCTGTAGCGGATGGCCCCATCGCGGGCAAGCCACGCTCCCACAGGTTCACGCGATCAACTGTGGGAGCGTGGCTTGCCCGCGAAGGGGCCAGACCCGACACCGCAAATCCATCGGAGACCCGCAATGACCAGCCCCGCAATGACCCCCAGCGAATTCGAAGCCGCTCTGCGCGCCAAAGGCGCCTACTACCACATCCATCACCCCTTCCACCAAGCCATGTACGCCGGCCGCGCGAGCCGCGAGCAGATTCAGGGCTGGGTCGCCAATCGTTTCTATTACCAGGTGAACATTCCGCTCAAGGATGCCGCGATCCTCGCCAACTGCCCGGACCGCGACGTGCGCCGTGAGTGGTTGCAACGGATTCTCGACCACGACGGCGTGCCCGGCAGTGAAGGCGGCATCGAAGCCTGGCTGCGCCTGGGCGAAGCGGTGGGGCTGGATCGCGAACAGATTCTGTCCCAGGAGCGGGTGCTGCCCGGCGTGAGGTTTGCCGTCGATGCCTATGTCAATTTCGCCCGTCGTGCCTGCTGGCAGGAAGCGGCGAGCAGTTCGCTGACCGAGCTGTTTGCCCCGCAGATCCATCAGTCCCGACTCGACGCCTGGCCGACGCATTACCCGTGGATCGACGTTGCCGGTTATGACTATTTTCGCAACCGTTTGAGTCAGGCCCGGCGCGATGTGGAGCACGGCTTGCGCATTACCCTGGCGCACTACGTCACGCGCGAGGCACAGCAACGCATGCTCGAGATCCTGCAATTCAAACTCGACGTGCTGTGGAGCATGCTCGACGCCATGAGCATGGCCTACGAGCTGGAGCGCCCGCCTTATCACACCGTCACGGCCGATAAAGTCTGGCACCGGGGGATTGCCCTGTGAGCCTGATCCATCGCGAGTGGTTGCCGTCGTTGCGGAGAATGTGCTGGCATTCCTGGAGGTTGGCCCATGCGCCATTCTAAATTGAATGATTCACCCGTCGGCCCACCGCTGTGGCTGTTGGCGGAGCTGACCTACCGCTGCCCGCTGCAATGCCCGTATTGTTCCAACCCGCTGGATTTCGCCCGGCACGGCGAGGAGCTGAGCACCGAGGAGTGGATTCGGGTGTTTCGCGAGGCCCGCGAAATGGGTGCCGCGCAATTGGGTTTTTCCGGCGGTGAGCCATTGGTGCGACAGGACCTGGCCGAATTGATCAAAGCCGCGCGAGACATGGGTTACTACACCAATCTGATCACCTCGGGCATCGGCTTGACCGAGCAGAAAGTCCGCGACTTCAAGGTGGCCGGTCTGGACCATATCCAGATCAGCTTTCAGGCGGCCGACGAAGCGGTCAACAACATGCTCGCCGGCTCCCGCAAGGCCTTCGCCCAGAAGCTGGCGATGGCCCGCGCGGTAAAAGCCCAGGGGTATCCCATGGTGCTGAACTTCGTCACCCATCGGCACAACATTGACCAGATCGCACAGATCATCGACTTGTGCCTGGCGCTGGAAGCCGATTTTGTCGAATTGGCCACGTGCCAATTCTACGGTTGGGCCGAACTCAATCGCGTCGGCCTGCTGCCAACCCGCGAACAACTGCAGCGCGCCGAGCGCATCACCAACGAATATCGCGCGCGGCTTGAGGCCCAGGGCCACCCGTGCAAGCTGATCTTTGTCACCCCGGATTATTACGAAGAGCGCCCCAAGACCTGCATGAACGGTTGGGCCAATCTGTTTCTCGACATCACCCCGGACGGTACCGCGCTGCCTTGCCACAGCGCCCGCCAGTTGCCGGTGCAGTTTCCCAACGTGCGCGAGCACAGCATTGAGCACATCTGGACCGATTCGTTTGGCTTCAACCGTTTTCGTGGCGATGACTGGATGAAAGAGCCGTGCCGCTCCTGTGATGAAAAGCACAAGGATCTGGGCGGCTGCCGCTGCCAGGCGTTCATGCTCACCGGCGATGCCGCCAATGCCGACCCGGTGTGCAGCAAGTCGCCGCACCATGGCGTGATCCTCAAGGCCCGGGAAGAAGCCGACGCGCCGGGGCAGGGCATGGAACACCTGACGTTGCGCAACGAAAAGGCTTCACAACTGATTTATCGCGGGTAGTCGCCCTACCACAGATCAAATGTGGGAGCGGGCTTGCTCGCGAAGACGGTGGATCAGGCGATGCCTATGTTGAATGTACCGGCCTCTTCGCGAGCAAGCCCGCTCCCACATTTGATCTGTGGTAGGCACAAGATCTTGCTACCCATTGGTCTGATTGCATTCGCAGCCGGATGGTTTAGTGTGGGTTCTATCTTCCAAAACAATAAAAACAGGCTTTCCAATGAGCCAGAGTCTCAGCCAGCTGCGTAAGTTCGTGTCTCCAGAAATCATCTTCGGTGCCGGCTGTCGGCACAACGTCGGTAATTGCGCCAAGACCTTCGGTGCCCGCAAAGTCCTGGTGGTCAGCGACCCCGGGGTGATTGCCGCCGGGTGGGTTGCCGATGTCGAGGCCAGCCTGCAAGCCTTGGGTATCGATTACTTCCTATACAGCGATGTCTCGCCCAACCCGCGGGTCGAAGAAGTAATGCTCGGCGCCGAGCTGTACCGGGAAAACCATTGCGACGTGATCGTCGCCGTCGGCGGTGGCAGCCCGATGGATTGCGGCAAAGGCATCGGCATTGTCGTTGCGCACGGACGCAGCATTCTCGAATTCGAAGGCGTGGACACCATCCGCGTGCCCAGCCCACCCCTGATCCTGATTCCGACCACCGCCGGCACGTCGGCTGATGTGTCGCAGTTCGTGATCATTTCCAACCAGCAAGAACGCATGAAGTTTTCCATCGTCAGCAAAGCGGTGGTGCCGGACGTCTCGCTGATCGACCCGGAAACGACCCTGAGCATGGACCCGTTCCTGTCGGCGTGTACCGGCATCGACGCACTGGTGCACGCCATCGAAGCCTTTGTCTCCACCGGCCACGGGCCACTGACTGATCCCCATGCACTGGAAGCGATGCGGTTGATCAACGGCAACCTGGTGCAAATGATTGCCAACCCCACGGACATCGCCCTGCGCGAGAAGATCATGCTGGGCAGCATGCAAGCCGGGCTGGCGTTCTCCAACGCGATTCTCGGCGCTGTGCACGCGATGTCCCACAGCCTGGGCGGGTTTCTCGATCTGCCCCATGGCCTGTGCAACGCGGTGTTGGTGGAGCATGTGGTGGCGTTCAATTACAGCTCGGCGCCGGATCGCTTCAAGGTGATCGCCGAGACGTTCGGCATCGATTGCCGCGGCCTGAACCACCGGCAGATCTGCGGTCGGCTGGTGGAGCACCTGATTGCGCTCAAACACGCAATCGGCTTCCACGAGACCCTTGGTTTGCACGGGGTCAGTACGGCGGACATTCCGTTCCTGTCGCAACACGCCATGCACGACCCGTGCATCCTGACCAATCCGCGCGAATCGAGTCAGCGTGATGTCGAGGTCGTCTATGGCGAAGCCCTCTGACGATCAGCAACGGGCACTGGCGGGGTTACTCGGGTTAGGCAGCCATTCGGCGCGCAAGAGCCATTACCCGGAACTGGCCGCGCGGCTCGACGAACTGGAAGCCGAGCGTAATCGCTACAAATGGCTGTTCGAAAACGCGGTCCAGGGGATTTTTCAGGCCAGCCTGCAAGAAGGCATGCGGGCCGCCAACCCGGCATTGGCGCACATGCTCGGCTATCAGGACCCGCAAGAGGTGCTGTTTTCCCTGGCGGACCTGGCCAGCAACCTGTTTGTCGGCGGGGCCAGTGAGCTGGAAAACATCGGCGAAATCCTCAAGCATCAACGCAGCCTGCACGGGTATGAAACCCAGTTGCGGCGCAAGGACGGCAGCAGCCTCGATGTATTGATGAACCTGTTGCTCAAGCCCGATCAGGAAGGCCTGGTTGAGGGGTTTGTCGCCGACATCACCGAGCGCAAACAAGCCCAGCAGCGTCTGCAGCAACTCAACGACGAACTGGAGCAGCGGGTCGCCGCGCGCACCGATGAGTTACTGGAAGCCAACCGCAATCTGCAGCAGCAAATCACCCAGCGCAAGCAGATCGCCGAAGCCTTGCGCGATGCCCGCGACGCCGCCGAGGCCGCCAATCGCAGCAAGGACAAATACCTCGCGGCGGCCAGTCACGACCTGCTGCAACCGCTTAACGCCGCACGTCTGCTGATCTCGACGTTGCGTGAACGAAAACTGCCCGACGTTGAACAAGTCCTGGTCGAACGTACCCATCAGGCGCTGGAAGGGGCGGAAGACCTGCTCACGGATTTGCTGGATATTTCCCGGCTCGATCAGGCTGCGGTGAAACCCGACGTTGCTCTTTATCGTCTCGACGAGTTGCTCGGGCCGCTGGTGTCCGAATTTCAGTCGGTCGCCGAGGCGGCAGGATTGAACCTGCGCGTGCATGTGGGCGATTACGCCATCAGCACCGACCTGCGCCTGATGACGCGCATCCTGCGTAACTTCCTCAGTAACGCCTGCCGCTACACCGACGAGGGCAGCATCCTGCTGGGCGCCAGGCGCCGCGGCGAGATGCTGCGCCTGGAGGTCTGGGACACCGGGCGTGGCATCGCCGCGGACCGCCTGGATTCGATTTTCCTGGAGTTCAACCAACTAGACGTCGGACGCGCCGCCGACCGCAAAGGCGTGGGGTTGGGGCTGGCCATCGTTGAGCGCATCGGCAAGATTCTCGGTTATCGGATTGGGGTTAAATCGGTGCCGGGACGGGGTTCGATGTTCAGCATCGACGTACCGATTTCCCATGAGGTTCCGCTGCCGATCAGTCAGGCCGTGCCTCAATTGACCACGGGCAATCCCTTGCCGGGCCGACGACTGCTGGTGCTGGACAACGAAGTCAGCATTCTCGAGAGCATGAGCGCGCTGCTCGGGCAGTGGGGGTGCGAGGTGGTCACGGCCACGGATGAATCCTCGGCGCTGGCGGCGCTGCGTGGGCAAGCCCCGGAACTGATCCTGGCGGACTATCACCTCGATCATGGCGTGGTGGGCTGCGATGTGGTCAGGCATTTGCGTGAGCATTACGGCCAGGTGATTCCGGCGGTAATCATCACGGCGGACCGCACGGATCAGTGTCGACGCTCGTTGCAGCGACTCGGCGCGCCGCTGCTGAACAAACCGGTGAAACCCGGCAAGCTGCGTGCGGCGCTGAGTCAGATGCTTGGCGTTATCTGAGCGCTCGATACTGCAGGCTGAACCCAAGCTCCGCCGACTGACCTTGCTCCAGCAACTGCAACCCTGGCCGACCGGGCAGGTGATGTGCGTTGACCGGATGGCTCACCGGTTCGATGCAGAAAAACTCCAGACCGACCGGGCAGTAAAGCAGGTAGTAATCGCTGCCGGTGGCCTGACATTCCAGCGCATACCCGAGGTCAGGTTGCTGGATCAGGCAATGGCCGTCCCAGTGGCAGAAACCATTGTCGACCAGTGAGGAGGGTAAGGCGCTTAACTGACGGAAATCCCAGTCGGCGGGCAGCTCGATCAACTCAGTCGGCAGTTTCGAGCCATCGCATAACCACACTTTCTCGGCCTTGGCCTGTAGCTGCGTGTTCGCCGTGCGCGGAAAGTAGGGGTGCAAACCGAGGCCATGCCACGCGGCGCGGTCGGCCAGGTGGGTGATCTGTAATTCGATGCTCAACTGACCCTTGCTCAGATGAAACCGTTGCCGGGCGCGATAGGCGAACGGGGTGCTGCTGTCGAGTTGCAGGATCACTTCGTTGGTTGAGTGCGTCACCACTTGCCACGGTTGCTGCCAGGCGCTGCCGTGGATGGGAAGGGGATCGGTGAGGCTGTTGGGTGTCAACGCCAGCCAGCCCTCGGGGCATTCGAAACCGCCCTCGGCGATGCGGTTGGACCATGGCGCCAGGGGATAGCAACCGAGTTTGCCCGGCAGGCCAGTGTTCAGTGCATGGGCGTCATTGTGACGGAGCAGCGGTTGGCCGGTGCTGCGAACCGTCCAGTTGACGAGGCTGCCGCCGAGCTCGGGGGCGAGGGTCAGGTGGGTCAGTTCGTCTTCGAGTTCGAGAAGTGTTGGCGTCATCTAAATGGGCTCATGCGTTGAACTGCGGTTCCGGCAACCCGGCAACACCCGGATCGAGGGCAAACACGCCACCGGCCAGGGACTGTTCATCATGGTCGTCACCGGGGCGGATCGAGGTCACAAACAGCGTGTCCAGGCGGCTGCCACCGAAGGCGCACATGCTGGGTTTTTTCACCGGGACGGCGAGGGAGCGATCCAGTCGGCCGTCAGGGGTAAAGCGGTGAATCAACCCAGCGTCATTACCGCAGATCCAGTAGCAACCCTCGGCATCCACCGCCGCACCATCAGGGCGACCTGGGAACTGATTCATGTCGACAAACAGCCGCCGATTGGACGGTGTGCCGCTGTCGATATCGTAGTCAAAGGCCCAGATTTTCTGAACGTGGGGATGCGAGTCGGACAGATACATCGTCCGCCCATCCGGGCTGAAACCCAGGCCGTTCGGAACGATAAACCCACCCAGTCGTGCCTCAATTGGCCCGCGTTGACCGGCGCTGTAGCGGTAAAGCGCGCCGTCGGCCGCGTTGGCGCCCATGTTCAACACCATGCTGCCCGCCCAGAAACGTCCCTGACGGTCGCAACGACCATCGTTCAGGCGCATGTCCGTGCGGGCGTGATCGACGTGGGCGAGCAATTGACTGTCGAGGCTGCCGTCAGCATGAGGGTGCAGATGGAAAAAACCGCTTTCCATCCCGGCCACCCAGCCACCGTCGCGGTGGCGGGTGATGCACGCGAGCATCTCTGGCGCGGTCCACGTATTGACTTGCCCGCTGGCGGCACTCCAGCGGTGCAGGGCCCCGGCAGGAATATCGACCCAGTCCAGGGCGTTTTCCTCAGGCACCCACACCGGGCACTCACCGACAGCGTTACGGGCATCGACAATCAATTCGGCTTGCATGGCCACTCATTCCCTTGGTTTTGTGTGGTTGGGGGTCAGTCGCCGAACGGGCCCGACGCGACAAACGCACCACCCTGGTAAACCATCGCCGGGTCATCAGCGGCCGGCATCGGTTGGGTTTCGATTTTTTCGCGGAATACTTCGGAGTTGTCCTGTGGTTGATAACCCAGCCCGGATGCGAAACGGTTGTCCCACCAAACGTTTTTGTTGTCGGACACGCCATACACCACGGTGTGGCCGACATTCGGGGCGTACAAGGCGCATTCCAGCAATTGGGTCAGGTCGCCGAAGCTCAGCCACGTGCTCATCATGCGGCGGTTTTGCGGTTCCGGGAACGAGGAGCCGATACGCACGCTGACGGTCTCGATGCCGTAGCGATCGAAGTAAAAACTGGCCATGTCTTCGCCGTAGGACTTGGACAAACCGTAGTAGCTGTCCGGGCGACGTGGGGAGTGGGCGTCGATGACCTGGTCTTGCTTGTAGAATCCGATGACGTGGTTGGAGCTGGCGAAGATCACGCGCTTCACACCGTGGCGGCGCGCGGCTTCATAGATGTGGAACACGCCGCAGATGTTGGCACCGAGGATCTGCTCGAACGAGTGCTCGGTCGACACGCCGCCAAAGTGCAGGATCGCATCCACGCCTTCGACCAATTGATGCACGGCTTGCTTGTCTGCCAGGTCGCACGGCACGATTTCTTCGCGGTCATCGATTGCTGGAGCGAGTTCGGCGATGTCCGACAGGCGAATCACATTGGCATAGGGGCGCAGGGTTTCGCGCAAGACTTTACCCAGGCCACCGGCGGCACCGGTCAGCAGCAGGCGATTGAAAGGGAGGCGGGTGGTTGTAGTAGTCATGGGAATCCTGGACAAACAGTTGTTGTTATCGAATCGTTGTAGGTTGTCGTACGACTTTGCTGAAGTATCGTAAGGCTCTCCGGGTCTTGTCAACGCGACATTGGTTGAAATGGACGGAGGGTCAATTCCTGATTGGAAAACAATCCTTGTAGGAGTGAGCCTGCTCGCGATAGCGGTGGATCAGTCAACCAAAGTGCTGATTGAAAGATAGCTATCGCGAGCAGGCTCACTCCTACAGGGGCAGTGTTACAACAGCGAAATCGGATAGTTGATGAAAATACGGTTCTCATCGAATTCGTTGGTGCTGAAGCTCTTGCGGATGCTCGCATTACGCCATTTGACGTTGAGGTTTTTCAACGGACCGCTTTGCACCGTGTAGGCCAGTTCCGATTCACGACCCCATTCCGTGCCGTCGGTGATGGTGCCGGTGTGCACGTTATCACCGCTGATGTAGCGGTTCATCATCGTCAGGCCGGGAACGCCGAGGGCGACGAAGTTGTAGTCGTGGCGCACCTGCCAGGATTTTTCCTTGGCGTTATCGTAGCTGGAGTTGTAGCTGTCGTTGGCCAGGGTGCCGCCGCTGGTGCCGTTGACGCGCATCCATTGATCGTCGCCGGTGAGTTTTTGCAGGCCGACGTAGAAGGTGTTGCCGCCGTATTTGGCCGAGAGCATGGCGAACGCGGTTTTGTTGTCGAGGTCGCCGGCCAGGGCGCTGCCGTCTTCCTTGCCGGTGAAGTAGCCAAGGTTGGCACCGAGGGTCCAGTCGCCGATCGGCTGGCTGTGGCTCAGGTTGAAATACTGTTGCTGGTAGATGTCGCTGAGTTCGGCGTACCAGACACCGACCTGGGTGCGTTTGTCGTTGAACGTGTATTCGCCGCCGCCGAAGTTGAAACGGTCCGAGGTGATGGCCGCCGATTTGCCGTTCATGAACATGTCTTCCATGCTCGCATCGTTGCGCGGGCTGTTCTGCTGGAACTGACCGCCGTAGAGCGTCAGGCCGCTGATTTCAGTGGAGGTCAGCTGACCGCCGCGGAAGGTTTGCGGCAGGGAACGGCCATCGTCGGAACGCAGGATCGGCAGCACCGGCATCCATTCGCCGACCTTGACTTCGGTCTTCGAGATTTTGCCTTTGAGCGCCACACCCAAGCGGCCGAAGTTGTCGGCCGGGCGGCCATCGCTGTGGATCGGCAGCAGTTGCGTACCACCGGTGCCCTTGCCGCCGTCAAGTTTTTGCGAGTACAGACCGAGCACATCCACACCAAAACCGACGAAGCCTTGGGTGAATCCTGATTTGGCGTCGAGGATGAAGTTTTGCGTCCACTCTTCAGCCTTGCCCTGCGGATACGCCGGGTTGGTGTAGTTGCGGTTGAAGTAGGCGTTGCGCAGGTTCAACGTGGCCTTGGCGTCGTCGGTGAAACCTTCGGCATGGCCGGCCATCGGCAGGGCGAGGGCCAGGCCGCTGCAACCAATGAGGCTCAGGGCATGACGGCGTTTGAAAATCGGATTGGGGGTGCGGGCGGACGAATTGCGGACGAGCTTGCTCACAGTGACGCTCCCTTGCTTCTTGTTGTTTTTATTTTTGTTATACGTCGTCGTACAACATTGGCGGCGATTATTTGCGAGGGTCTGAGGGCTTGTCAATCAGAAGTTGTACGATGACATGGCGCCATTGGTCCGGACACCGAAAAAACCTGTGGGAGGTGTCAGCTGGAAATCATGGGGGGCATGGTGCCGAGGAGGGACACTGCTGCGACCGCGCCCATCCCCAGCATCCATTCGAGCATCACGCTGGTTTTAAGTGTCGACAGACGCTGCTCGCAATCGTTGATGCGCAGGCGATTGAACAGCGCCAAACCGAGCATCGCCGCAATCAGCACCACCTTGATCAACAGGATCAACGCAAAACCAGTGAACAACGGTGTCGGCCAGAACACTCCGGTCAGGACCCGAACGTTGATCAATCCGGTGATCAGCAAACCCGCCACCAAGGCGTAACCGACACCACTAAACCGCTGCAATATCGCTTTGACGGGCTGCTCTTGCGGTTGACGCAAGATCATCACCAACAGCATCAACCCGCCGAGCCATGCACCCACGCAGGTCAGGTGAACGATTTGATTGAGCATCAACAACTGGCCGTTGAGGCCGTCCAGCATGGCGCCATGACCGACCGGCGCGAGGGTCGCCAGCAATAGACTGACGAGGCCGATTCGCAGCGGCTTGCTGGCCCGCCACGGACTCATCAGCAACGCCACCAGCAACCCATTGAGCAACAAGTGCCAGCGCCAGACCTGGCCAAAAAACGTGTTGCCCAACACCAGGTGCAGGGTCGACGGATCGAACGCCGCCTCCAACGCGCCGGCCATGCTGGCGGTGATCAGCAGCAACCAGGCAACGCCACTGGCCAACCCTACGGCGGCCAGCCAACGACTGGTCAATGCCAGTTTTCGATCGAGGTGTTCAGCGCTGCCATTGAGCAACAACGGTCGAAACACCCACGCCCCGAACAGCATCAGCACCATGGTGAAATGCACAAAGCGACACAGCACCATCGCGCTCGTCATGAATTACTGGCCAACCTTGAAGCCGTAGGCGCCTTCGCTTTTGTGGGTGTCGACGGACACCGCGTGCCACTCGACTTTATAGGTGCCTGCGGTCAGCGGTGCGGCAGGCGTGACGATCAGGGTTTTCTTGTCGCTGCCTTCCGTGGCGAGACTTTTCACCGGCACCGCGGCACCGTCCTTGGTGATTGTGACCTTGGTGAACGTCGCTTCAACGCCTTCGGAAAATTCCAGGCGCAACTGCGCGGGCGCGCTCACGGTGCTGTCGGCGGCCGGGGTCTGGCCTTTGAGATGGGCGTGGGCCCACACCGACGAAGCGGCCAGCAGCGAGCCGAGGAGGGCGGTGGTGACCAGGGCTTTCTTGAGCATCGCGGATACCTCTGAGGCAGGTTCGAAGTGGCGCCAGTTTACCCGCCGAAAGCTTAGTGTCGAAGTTTCGTTTTAGCCTGTCGCCGTGACGTAGAGCCGGATGCTAGTCTTGGTCAACGCTGGTGTCAGGGAGCCCTCATGGGCAATCACAAGATCGGGATTCGTCGCAGTAACGTCGAGAAAATTTTGCTGGGAGCGGAAAAGGTCTTCGCCGAAAAAGGCTTTGGCGGCACCGCCATGGCCGACATCGCTGTCGAGGTGCAACTGCCGCGCTCCAACCTGCATTACTACTTCAGCACCAAGACCGAGTTGTACAGCGCGGTGTTGTTCGATCTGCTGGAAGTGTGGAAGCAGGACGCGTTGTGCTTCGAGATGTTCGACGATCCGCGCGTGGTGCTCAGCAGCTACATCCGCGCCAAGATGAACCACTCACGCAGCCGGCCCTATGGGTCGAAAGTGTGGGCCAACGAGATCATCCACGGTGCGCCGACATTGGGTGAGGCGCTGGACGCCAGCTTGTATGACTGGGCGAAGATGAAGGAAGCGAAAATCCGTCAGTGGGTGGATGACAAACGCATCCTGCCGGTGGAGCCTTCGAGCCTGCTGTACATGATCTGGGCGTCGACCCAGCACTATGCGGACTTTGATCATCAGGTGAATATCTTGAATGATCACCAGCCGTTGTCGGACATGCAGTTCGAGCGGGCGGTGCAGACGGTGACCAGCGTGATTTTGCGGGGGATCGGGTTGGAGCCTTGAGCCTTGTGGTGTGGCTGATGGCCCCTTCGCGAGCAGGCTCGCTCCTACCTTGGAACGCATTTCAACTGTAGGAGTGAGCCTGCTCGCGATGGGGCCAGTTCAGGCTCAGCAAATCTCAGACCGCTACATGGTACGGATTCCTCGGATCATGATTCCAATCCAGAAACGGCTTGCCCGTGTCCATCGGCACCATCTCGATACAATCCTGCACCGGGCAGGTGATCTGGCACAAATTACAGCCCACACACTCCTCATCAATCACTGAATACTGATGTGTCCCGTCTGCCTGCTTCACGCTGGCAATCGCCTGGTGCGACGTATCCTCGCAAGCAATGTGGCAACGCCCACACCCAATGCACGCCTCCTGATCAATCCTGGCGATCACCTGATAGTTGATGTCGAGGTACTTCCAGTCCGTGGTATTGCCCACGGCCCGCCCGGAAAATTCCGAAATACTGGCGTAGCCCTGACTGTCCATCCAGCGTGACAAGCCGTCCTTCATCTCCTCGACAATCCTGAAGCCATGCAGCATCGCCGCCGTGCACACCTGCACCGAACCGCTGCCCAGCGCAATAAATTCCGCCGCATCGCGCCAGCTACCGATGCCGCCAATGCCGGAGATCGGCAGGCCTTGGGTCTGCGGGTCACGGGCGATTTCGGCGACCATGTTCAGCGCAATCGGCTTGACCGCCGACCCGCAGTAACCGCCATGAGTGCTTTGGCTGCCCACGACCGGGTTGGCGACCATGCGCTCGAGGTTGACGCTGGTGATCGAGTTGATCGTGTTGATCAGCGACACCGCATCCGCACCCCCGCGATGGGCAGCGCGGGCGGCGACGCGGATGTCGGTGATGTTTGGTGTGAGCTTGACGATCACCGGCAGCGAGCAATACGTCTTGCACCAGCGGGTGACCTGTTCGACGTACTCCGGCACCTGGCCGACCGCCGCGCCCATGCCGCGTTCCGGCATGCCGTGGGGGCAGCCGAAATTCAGTTCGATGCCGTCGGCGCCGGTGGCTTCCACCAGCGGCAGGATGAATTTCCACGACTCTTCGACACAGGGCACCATCAACGACACGATCATCGCGCGGTCCGGCCAGTCCTTTTTGACCTGGGTGATTTCCCGCAGATTGATCTCCAGCGAACGGTCGGTGATCAGCTCGATGTTGTTGAAACCCACCACCTCGCGGTTGGCGCCGAAATGCGCCGAGTAGCGCGACGACACGTTGACCGCCGCCGGGTCTTCACCCAGGGTTTTCCAGACCACACCACCCCAGCCGGCCTCGAAGGCGCGGACTACGTTGTAGGCCTTGTCGGTCGGTGGCGCGGACGCCAGCCAGAATGGGTTGGGCGCTTTGATGCCGGCGAAGACAATCGAGAGATCGGCCATTTACGCAGCCTCCACGTTGAGCATCAGTTGAGCGTTGATCGCCTCGGCGGCGCGTTTGCCGTGTTGCACGGCTTGCACGGTGAGGTCCTGATCGAGGCTGGTGCAGTCGCCGCCGGCATACACGCCGGGGATGCTGGTGCGCAGCTGTTCGTCGACCTGAATCCGTTCGCCCTGACGCTTTAGCTCACGGGCCAGCGGGTCGGCGAGGGCGCTGCCGTCAAAGGCCTGGCCGATGGCTTTGAAGATGGCGTCAGCGGCCAGTTCGAAGGTTTGCCCGGTGGTTTGCAGGCGACCGTCCACCAGATGCGTGCGGGCGAAGCGCATGCCGCGCACCTTGCCGTGGTCGTCGAGCAGCACTTCTTCCGGCTGCGCCCACGTCAGCAAACGCACCTGATTGGACTTGGCGATGTCCTGTTCGTGACCGGTGGCGCCCATGTCTTCCACGCCACGGCGGTACACCAGATTCACATCGCGAGCGCCGAGACGAGCCATTTGCACGGCCATGTCGATGGCGGTGTTGCCGGCGCCGAGGACGATGCAGTGGTCAGCCAGCGGCAGTTGCGTCAGGTCATCGGCCTGGCGCAGTTCGCGAATGTAATCGGTCGCCGCGAGCAAACCGGGCGCCTCTTCGTGGGCCAAGCCGAGTTGTTTGCTGGCATTCAGACCGAGGCCGAGAAACACCGCGTCGAATTGTTGATGCAAGTCGCTGAGCGTCAGGTTGTCGCCGAGTTTCTGTCCGTGGCGGATTTCGATGCCACCGATTTGCAGGAGGAACTCCAGTTCCTTTTGCGCGTAGTCGTCCACCAGTTTGTACTTGGCAATCCCGTACTCGTTGAGGCCACCGGCCTTTTCCCGGGCTTCGAAAATCACCACGTCATGGCCGTGCATCGCGCTGCGGTGCGCGCAGGACAAACCGGCCGGGCCGGCCCCGACCACGGCGACGCGTTTGCCGGTTGATACCGCACGCGCGAACGGGTGTTCACTGAAGTGAGCGTTGTCGACGGCGTAGCGTTGCAGCAAACCGATCAGGACCGGTGCGCATTCATGGTCGTTGTTGCGCACGCAGGCTTGCTGGCAGAGGATTTCCGTCGGGCACACACGAGCGCAACTGCCGCCGAGGATGTTCGCCGAGAGGATTTTCTGCGCGGCGCCCTGGACGTTTTCCTGATGGATATTGCGGATGAAGGACGGGATGTCGATCTCGCTGGGACAGGCGTTCACGCAGGGCGCGTCGTAGCAATACAGGCAACGCGAGGCTTCCAGATGGGCCTGGCGGTCGTTGAGCGGCGGCGCCAGGTCGGTGAAATGGCCGGCGAGGGCGGCGGCATTCTCGTAAGGATGCGGGAGGTGGTTCAGGGTCTTGATCACGGTAGTGGCCTCACGGTGATGGAGGTGCTGCCTCTGGTGGGCATTGGTTTTTGTGTTGCCTGTTCTGGCCCCTTCGCGAGCAAGTCGAATCGTCGCACCGCCGCTCCCACAGGGGTATGCATTCCAAATGTGGGAGCGGGCTTGCTCGCGAAGGCCGCAGGCCTCGATCTCAGCGGTTCACAGATTTTGGCTGGAGCAGTGCAGCCCGCTTGCTCAGCAAATCAAACACCGCCGGATACGCCGGCCGTTCGACATACCGTCCCGCCCCCCGCTCGGCGCGCAAATCGCCATCAGCCCAGACCACGCGGCCCTGGCTGACGGTGTGGCTCGGCACGCCGCGCACGGTCTTGCCTTCAAAGATGTTGAAGTCGACCTGCTGGTGATGGGTCTTCGCTGAAATCGTCCGCGTGCCTTCCGGGTCCCACAACACCAGGTCCGCGTCGGCGCCGACCCGAATCGCGCCTTTGCGTGGGTAGAGGTTGAAGATCTTCGCGGTGTTGGTGGAAGTCAGCGCGACGAAGTGCTGCATCGACAGACGCCCGGTGTTGACCCCTTCATCCCAGAGCACCGCCATGCGGTCTTCGATACCGGCGGTGCCGTTGGGGATTTTGCTGAAGTCGTCGCGGCCGGCGGCTTTTTGTTCGGCGCAGAAGCAGCAATGGTCGGTCGCGGTGGTGTGCAGGTTGCCGGACTGCAGGCCGTGCCACAGCGCCTCTTGATGGCCGCGAGGGCGGAAGGGCGGGCTCATCACGTAACCGGCGGCGGTCTGCCAGTCCGGGTGTTGGTAGACGCTGTCGTCGAGCAGCAGATGCCCGGCCAGGACTTCGCCGTAGACTTGTTGGCCCTTGCTGCGAGCGTAGGTGATTTCGTCGAGGGCTTCTTTGGTCGAGACGTGTACCAGGTACAGCGGCGTGCCCAACGTCTCGGCAATGCGGATCGCCCGACTGGCCGCTTCACCTTCCACCTGCGAAGGCCGCGACAGCGGATGCGCTTCCGGGCCGGTGATGCCCTGGGCCATCAACTTGCGTTGCAGGTGGTAGACCAGCTCGCCATTTTCGGCGTGTACGGTGGGCACCGCGCCCAGTTCCAGGCAACGCTCGAAACTCGCCACCAGCGTGTCGTCGGCGGCCATGATCGCGTTTTTGTACGCCATGAAATGCTTGAAGCTGTTGACCCCATGCTGGCTGACCAGCTCCGCCATCTCCTCGCGCACCTGCTCGCTCCACCAGGTGATCGCGACATGGAAGCCGTAGTCCGACGCCGATTTCTCAGCCCAGCCGCGCCACTGGTGAAACGCTTCCATCAGCGATTGCTGTGGATTGGGAATCACGAAGTCGATGATCGATGTGGTGCCACCGGCCAGTCCTGCCGCCGTGCCACTGAAAAAGTCTTCACTGGCCACGGTGCCCATGAAGGGCAGTTGCATGTGCGTGTGCGGATCGATGCCGCCGGGCATCAGGTACTGGCCGCTGCCGTCGAGCACTTCGGCACCTGCCGGAACATCAAGATTATCGCCAATGGCTTTGATCACGCCGTCGGCGCAATAGACGTCGGCGCGATAACTTTCATCATGGGTAATAACGGTGGCGCCACGGATCAACAGAGACATTCCGAGTTCCTCGCAGGCAATGACCGGCTTATGCCGGTTCTAGGTGTTTTATATAAAACCGTCGCCAACAGGTGTATTCCTGTCAACGCTGTCAGGAATTGAAGCTAGTCTTTGTTTATGAAATCAGCAAGAATATTTTTTATAAGCTTATGACTGTTTTAACCATTTGATTAATAACGATTAAGTTCGTAAGTCACCAAAATGGTGAGGCTTCTCACCATTTTGACGCACTTGACAGGTTCCAAAAATAGACGAGATTTTCTATGTGAAATCAGCCGCTTGAGGATGGTCTATGGTTGATGCGCAACGTTTCAAAAAAGTTTGATGCACCAGTTTGAGTCCTGACGATTCGGACAACTTGCCTGACATTCAGCCTGAGTGAACAGGCATCTCACCGAAGACTTGCTGGATATATGAATAAAAACAGTTGGTTGTAGCGTTTTATGGAACTGCCCGATGCGTAATCGAGTGGCCCGGCACGTTTATTGATGCCCCGGCAGCTTGATGAGCAAAAAATAATTCAAAGAACAGTGGAGCGGCCATGCAACAGATCAGATCGCAAGTGACCGAGCGCAACGGCTTGTATGAACTCGAAGCCGGCAGCGACGTCCTCGACAGTCCCCGTTACAACCACGATATGGCACCGACCAAGTTGCATGAGCGAACCTGGAACAAATGGCACATCACCGCGCTCTGGATCGGCATGGCGATTTGTGTGCCGACCTACACCCTGGGCGGCGTACTCACTGCGTACTTCGGGCTGACGGTGGGTGAGGCCCTGCTGGCGATCCTGTTTGCCAACATCATCGTGCTGATCCCCCTGACGCTGAACGCTTTCCCCGGCACCAAGTACGGCATTCCGTTTCCCGTGTTGCTGCGTTCGAGCTTCGGCATTCTCGGTTCCAATATTCCTTGCCTGATCCGCGCCTTGGTGGCGTGTGGTTGGTTCGGGATTCAGACGATGTTCGGCGGGTTGGCCATTCACCTGTTCCTGGGCTCGGTGTTCGAGGGCTGGAAGTCGTTGGGCGGCACCGGCGAAGTCATCGGATTCATGGTGTTCTGGGCGCTGAATCTGTGGGTGGTGATTCGCGGCGCCGAGTCGATCAAATGGCTGGAAACCCTGTCCGCGCCGCTGTTGATCTTGGTCGGTGCCGGCCTGCTGGTGTGGGCGCTGCCGAATGTGTCGATGACCGAGTTGCTGGCGATCCCGGCCAAGCGTCCCGAGGGCGCGAGCGTGGCGGGTTACTTCGCCGCCGGCCTGACGGCGATGGTCGGTTTCTGGGCAACCTTATCGTTGAACATTCCCGACTTCAGCCGCTACGCCAAAAGCCAGAGAGACCAGATCATCGGGCAGATTATCGGCCTGCCGCTGACCATGTTCCTTTTTGCCTCGCTGGGTGTGGTCATGACCGCCGCTTCGGTGAAACTGGTGGGTGTGACCGTCTCTGACCCGGTGACGTTGATCGGGCATATCCAGAGCCCGATCTGGGTCGCGCTGGCCATGGCACTGATCATCATCGCCACGCTGTCGACCAACACCGCGGCCAACATCGTTTCACCGACCAACGATTTCCAGAACGTTGCGCCCAAGTTGATCAACCGCACCAAAGCGGTGTTGCTCACCGGGGTGGTGGGGCTGTTGCTGATGGCGCATGAGCTGCTGAAAAAGCTTGGCTTGATTGTTTCGGACCTGAGCCTGGAAACGGTCTATTCGAACTGGCTGCTGGGGTATTCCAGCCTGCTCGGGCCGATTGCCGGGATCATGGTGGTGGACTATTTCCTGATCAAGAAACAGCAACTGGATCTGGCCGGGCTGTATCGCGATGACGTGTATCCGGCGTGGAACTGGTTCGGCTTTATCGCGTTCGGTGTGCCGGTGGTGTTGACGCTGCTGTCGCTGGGCAGCGATGCGTTCAGCTGGTTCTACAGCTACGGCTGGTTTACCGGCTCGGCGCTGGGTGGGGTGATTTATTACGGGTTGTGCTCGTTGCGGCCTAGTCCATCCGTCGCGAAATCGGCGGTGTAGCGGATGGCCCCTTCGAGCAGGTCGAATCGTCGCACCGTCGCTCCCACAATTGGAATGCGGTTCCCTGTGGGAGCGAGCCTGCTCGCGAAGACGGCCTCAACAACACCAAAGCACTACCTGAATAAATCTGGAACAAACTGCCTGAGGAGATCCCCATGAACGCAGCCGTAGACGTTCTGCAATCCACCCATCAGCACATCAACCGCGACCGCCTGTGGCAATCCCTCATGGAGCTCGCCCAACTCGGCGCCACGGTCAAGGGTGGCGTTTGTCGCCTGGCCCTGACGGACCTCGACCGCCAGGCCCGCGACATCTTCGTCAACTGGTGTGAAGCAGCCGGCTGCACCGTCAGCGTCGACGCCGTCGGCAACATCTTCGCCCGCCGTCCGGGCCGCAATCCGAGCCTGCCACCGGTCATGACCGGCAGCCACATCGACACCCAGCCCACCGGCGGCAAGTTCGATGGCTGTTTCGGTGTGCTGGCCGGCGTCGAAGTGCTGCGCACCCTCAACGACCTGAACATCGAAACCGAAGCGCCGCTGGAAGTGGTGGTCTGGACCAACGAAGAAGGCTCGCGCTTCGCCCCGTGCATGATGGGCTCCGGGGTCTTTGCCGAAAAATTCACCCTCGAAGAAACCCTCGCCAAGGTCGACGCCGAAGGCATCACCGTGGGCCAGGCCCTCAATGCCATTGGCTACGCCGGTCCACGCCAGGTCAGCGGCCATGCGGTCGGTGCTTATTTTGAAGCCCACATCGAGCAAGGCCCGATCCTCGAAGACGAACACAAAACCATCGGCGTGGTGATGGGCGCGCTCGGCCAGAAGTGGTTTGACCTCAAACTGCGCGGCGTCGAAGCCCACGCCGGCCCAACCCCGATGCACCTGCGCAAGGACGCCCTGGTCGGCGCCGCCGTGATTGTCGGTGCAGTCAACCGCGCCGCGCTGGTCCACCAGCCCCACGCCTGCGGCACCGTCGGTTGCCTGCAAGCCTACCCCGGCTCACGCAACGTCATCCCCGGCGAAGTGCGCATGACCCTCGACTTCCGTCATCTGGAACCGGCACGCCTGGACTCGATGATCGCCGAAGTCCGGCAAATCATCGAAACCACCTGCAATGAACACGGCCTGACCTTCGAACTCACCCCGACGGCAGATTTCCCGCCGCTGTACTTCGACCCAGGCTGCGTCGACGCAGTGCGCAACGCCGCGCAAGGCCTGGGCTTATCGCACATGGACATCGTCAGCGGAGCAGGGCACGACGCAATCTTCCTCGCCGAACTCGGCCCGGCCGGGATGATCTTCGTGCCGTGCGAAGGTGGCATCAGCCACAACGAAATCGAGAATGCCGCGCCGGATGATCTGGCGGCGGGGTGTGCGGTGTTGTTGCGGGCGATGTTGGCGGCGTCGGCGGCGATTGCCAGCGGGGAGTTGGTGAGGTAGCGGATTAACACTATTGATGTGTAACTGCTTCAGTTAAAGAAACGGCCAGGAGGCCGTTTTTTTTTACAGATGAGTAAATTACGTGAAGAGGTTTGTCGGAGCGTTGCAACACTCCGTCAGTTACGAATAAGTCGTAGAGACGAACGCTCTGGTTTGAATAAATAATCGCGATAGAACTTAACCTTTTGAAAACTATTTGATCGTACAAGCAGCGCGAAAGCGCTCGCGATGTTGATCCTTGTCATGCATGCGCCGCTTTTTGCGTAGCAATATTCGAAACCACACGATTTTCCAAAAAAAGCGGTTTCAAAAACCCTTCATGTCGGTGAGTATGCCCGCTATTTGTGCATGTATTCATAGTTGCATCGTCAGGTTCACCATGGAGAAATGGTTATGACCATCAAGATCGAGGCGGTGATAGCCAGCAAAATCGGCTTCGCTTCCCACCAAAATGCTGTGCCGGTTCTGCGAGAGCTGACGGTACACAACGACGGTGAGGCAGACTTCAACGATCTTGAACTGGAGCTTGTGGCAGACCCTCCCTTTCTCGAAGGTAAAACGTGGCGTCTGGACCGTCTGAGTAAAGGTTCGACGCTTCATATCACCGAGCGCAATTTGGCGCTGAATGCCGGCTATCTTGCCGATCTTGCAGAAAGTCTTACTGCTACCGTCATTCTGCGTCTTCGCTGCAAGGATGAAACTCTCTTCAGCCAATCGTTTCCGATTGAGCTTCTAGCGAAAAATGAATGGGGCGGTGTCAATTCCATGCCGGAGTTGCTTCCCGCTTTTGTGATGCCCAATGACCCAGCGGTCGATCGAGTTCTGAAGTCTGCATCGGACGTTTTGCGCCGCGCTGGAAAAACGGATGGCATTGACGGATACGAAAGTAAATCTAGAACCAGGACGTGGGAGTTGGCCTCCGCGATATGGTCGGCTGTTTGCGGGCTAAGGCTGAGTTATGCGTTACCCCCCGCAAGCTTTGAAACCCAGGGGCAAAAGGTTCGGACGCCGGGCCTTATTCTGGAGGGAGGTGTTGCGACGTGCCTGGATACGGCATTGCTTTTTGCGGCAGCGCTGGAGCAGGCTGGGCTAAATGCTCTGTTGATTATGACCAAAGGGCATGCGTTTGTTGGCGTTTGGCTTCAACCACAAGAATTCTCTCAGCTCATTACCGACGAAGCCGCAGCGGTACGCAAGCGTATCGACTTAAAAGAAGTGCTCGTATTTGAAACTACGCTCGCAACCCAGTTTCCTGTGCCGGGATTCAGTCAAGCGATAAGCAATGCAGAGCGGCAAATCAATGATGAAGACTTCATCATGGCCATTGATATTCATCGGGCTCGTATGCAGCGTATCCGACCCTTGGCCTCCTCGGTATATCTGCCTAAAGCCAGTCCTGCTGAAGGGCAAGAAGAAGTATCAGAGTCCTTGGAAGCAGCACCTCCGTTGCCCGGCTTCGACATCGAGATTTCTACCGATGCAGATTCCCCTGCTGGAAAGTTAACGCTTTGGCAGCGCAAACTTCTAGATCTCACCACGCGCAACCGGCTCCTTCACTTGCCGGATAGCGCAAAAGGTGTCCGACTGATTTGTCCTGATCCAGCGGAATTGGAGGATCAACTCGCCAGCGGAAAGCGTATTCGTATCGTTCCTGTGCCAGATCTTGAAGCGGGAGGACGAGATGCTGCTCTGTATGAGCAACAAAACCGTGAAAGTTTGCGCGATGATTATGCCAGGACGGCTCTATCCCGAGGCGAAGTACTTGCCACACTCGAAAAGAGCAAGCTTGAAGTTGCGTTGATCGACCTCTATCGCAAAGCCCGGAGCGATCTGGATGAGGGGGGCGCAAACACGCTGTTTCTTGCTGTCGGCTTTCTAAAATGGAAAAAGTCGGCAGATGATCCCAAGACTTATTCTGCTCCCTTGATTTTGCTACCGGTGAAGCTTGACCGTAAAAGCGCTTTGTCAGGCGTAACTATGACTCTGCTTGAGGATGAGCCTCGCTTTAACCTTACATTGCTCGAGCTATTGCGCCACGATTTTGAGTTAGTCATTCCAGGGTTGGAAGGGGAGCTTCCGAGCGATGAGAGCGGTATCGATGTCGCAGGTATCTGGAATACTGTCAGACGCGCGATAAGGGATGTGCCGGGATTTGAAGTCACAACGGAGCTCGTGTTGGGGACTTTTTCCTTTGCGAAATACTTGATGTGGCAGGATCTTGCGGCCCGTTCCGAACAGCTTTTGAAAAGCCCTATGGTCAAGCACCTGTTGGAAAGGAGCATTGGTGGTGAAGGCTATTCGACTGCGGGTGACTTTCCTCAATCCAACGAACTAGATAAGAAGATCAACCCTGCTGATCTCTTTACGCCTTTACCTGCGGACTCTTCTCAATTGGCGGCCGTCGTTGCTTCGGCCAGTGGTTGTGACTTTGTACTCGACGGGCCTCCTGGCACTGGTAAATCCCAAACCATTGCAAACATGATTGCGCACAACCTTGCCCTCGGACGTAGGGTCTTGTTCGTCGCGGAGAAAATGGCGGCGCTTGATGTGGTTTATCGTCGACTTGAGGAAAAGGGGTTAGGCGAATTCTGTCTTGAACTCCACTCAAGCAAGACGTCGAAAGTAGAAGTGCTCAAGCAACTCGAGCGAGCGTGGGACGTACGTGATGCGCTGACTGCTGGAGAGTGGGCAGTTGAAACTTCGAAGCTGCATAGGCTGAGAAATAGCCTTAATGAAGTTGTAGAGCTGTTGCATCGCCGTTCACCTAATGGGTGGACTGTGCATCAGGCCATTGGCCGTGTTGTTAGGGATGGTAATGCCTCAATACCGCGTATTGGATGGCCAGAGGGCACAACTCACGACGCGCACACCTACACTCAGCTTCAGGATGTCGCTAGACGCCTTGATCTGAATAGCCAAGCTGCACGAGAGCTTTCTGCAAGTTTTTCACTGTTGGCTCCTACGGATTGGTCCAACGGTTGGCAGGAAGCGATTGTCGCTGCAGCGAGCGATCTCCCGGGCGCTATCGAGCGACTTAAAGTAGCTAGCAGCAGTTTGCTGAAAGCCACCGACCTTCCACTTTCGGTTGCAAGTAGTGAGGATATCGAACAACTCGCGCAGTTTGTCGCTGTTCTGATTGATGCTCACAGCATTGATCTTTCATTCGCCTTTACGCTGAACGCAAGCGCGAAGATAGGTGCTGCCAAAAAAGCTGCTCGGCTACTCGCAGAATATCGAGAGATTGAACAGTCGCTGTCCCTGCGATATGCGCCAGACGCTTGCCGCACTATTAACCTTGAACAGGTCAAAAATGATTGGGATACGGCGAAGGCTAAATTCTGGCTCCTGGCTACTCTCGGTAAAAAGAAGGTAGCTAGAAATCTGGCAAGTACAGGAGGCGCCGTCGGACTCCCGAACGTTGAGTCGGACCTGATCAAGCTTAACGAACTGCGTAACTTGCTTGCCTCTCTGGATGGCTTATCTGCAGATGTGAGTTCCGTACCTGGATGGAGCGGCGTGTCCAGCGATGCGCCAACCATGGCTGCCGCCTGCGAGTTGGGCGAACGACTGAGGACGATGATTAGCTCCAGAGCGGAGTCTCCCGAAGATCTGATTTCTTTACGCGGAGCTACTGAAAAGCTTGTCGTAAAAGCCAATGAATTACTGGGCGGCGGAGGTTTCATTGCTTCGGCATTGCATCAGTTGAAAGATGCACTCGCTAACTTCAATGAATCCGCCAAACGATTCAACGAGTTGGGCAACCGGCCATTTGAGGCGAAACTGACAGTTGAATCTTTGCTGGAGGCTTCTAACGCAATCATCCGCCAGGAATCAAAGCTAAAAGCTTGGTGTGATTGGTGTCGAGTTAGAGAGGAAGCGGTGGCCTTGGGGCTGCAACCGTTAAGTGATGCGTTGGCGTCTAACGCAATACCAGAAGGTGGCACCGTCAACGCTTTCGAAACTGCCTACGCTCGTTGGTTTGCGACGGTGATGATTGATGCGGAGCCGTTGCTGCGAAACTTCGTGCCTGCGGAGCACACAAGCGATATTGAGGCGTTTGTTCGTCTTGATGAAGATTTGTCCAAGCTCACAGTGCGGTACATACGAGCGAAGCTGTGTGGTTTGATTCCATCGAAAAACGAGATTGGCAAACAGGGTGGCTTCGGCATTTTGAAGCACGAGTTGCAGAAGTCCCGACGCCATAAACCGGTGCGACAATTGGCTGTTGAGATGGGCGACGCCATGTCCAAGCTTGCCCCTTGTATGCTCATGAGTCCGCTTTCGATTGCACAGTATCTACCGACGGACCTAGCTCTTTTCGATTTGGTTATTTTCGATGAAGCTTCGCAAATTGCGCCTTGGGATGCGATTGGTTCGATTGCAAGAGGCAAGCAGGTTGTGATTGCGGGTGACCCCCGTCAAATGCCCCCCACGAATTTCTTCAATCGTGCTGCCTCCGCGTCAGAGGATGATACGTCGGAGGACATGGAGAGCATTCTGGATGAGTGTCTCGGTGCGGGTATTCCAAGCCATAGCCTTAGCTGGCATTACCGTAGTCGCCATGAAAGTTTGATTGCATTTTCAAACCACCGTTACTACGACAGTAACTTGATAACTTTCCCAGCAGCTGAAACCCGCGCAAGCGCTGTGGAGTGGCGGCGTGTCAATGGTGTCTATGCGAAAGGTAAGGGTCGACACAATCAGGCTGAAGCTGAAGCTATCGTTACCGAAACCGTTAAGCGTTTGTTGGACCCAGCCTTTGTCGCTGCAGGTCATACAATCGGGATAATCACGCTTAACAGTGATCAGCAAAGACTTATTACCGATCTGTTGGACAGGGCGCGGCAGCAGTTTCCGCAGATTGAGCCGTTTTTCCAGGATGATATCGCCGAACCTGTCGTTGTAAAAAATCTGGAGACTGTGCAAGGCGATGAGCGAGATTTGATCATGTTGGGTATTGGGTACGGTCCCACCGAGCCCGGTGCTCAAGTCATGTCTATGAACTTTGGCCCCTTGAACAAAGAAGGTGGGTGGCGCCGCTTGAATGTCGCGATTACGCGTGCGCGCAGGGAAATGTTGGTCTTTTCATCCTTCGATTCGTCAATGGTCGACTTAAACCGTACCAATGCCCGGGCAGTACGTGATCTCAAACACTTTATCGAATTTGCTCAACGTGGCCCAAGAGCGCTTGCTGAGGCGGTGCAGGGGTCTGTAGGTGGCTATGATTCGCCATTTGAAGAGGCCGTTGCTCAAGGTTTGAGGCGAAAGGGCTGGCAGGTAGTGCCTCAAATTGGTGTGTCTCGTTTCCGAATTGACTTGGGAATCGTCCATCCGGATAGACCGGGTGACTATCTCGTTGGTGTCGAATGCGATGGCGCGACTTATCACAGTGCAGCTACAGCGAGAGATCGTGACAAGGTTCGTAGCGCAATCCTTAAAGGATTGGGGTGGAAACTGGTTCGGCTATGGTCCACCGAATGGTGGATTGATAAGTCTGGTGCGCTTGATCGTTTGCATGCGTCACTTGAGACACTTTTAAGTGAGTCGCGCGCAGTACCTGCGATTGCAAAGTCTCAAGATCTACCTGTTCCCCATCTGGTACTGGTGCCACCTCTGTCTGCAGTAGCTACCGTTGATCAGGCAGATGCGATTGTCAGTCCTTCTACGCAGGATCAGTTCGTTGATGAGACGGCAGAACTCAAGATTGCAGGCGCGTTTTTTGCTCCAGCCAAGCCTGCAGTGAAGGGAGAGTATCGCGCCACAGACTTCACGATTGTGAGTGATCGGATCAAAGCGGACGCCTTTTACTCTCAAGAGTACGACGTTGTTCTTTCAGATTTGATTGCTCATGTGTTAGCGCAAGAAGCTCCAATTCTCGATTCGTTGTTGGTACAGCGGATTGCTAGAGCGCATGGTTTTCAACGCTCTGGACGTCTAATCCGTGAACGGGTTTTGGATCTGACAGAGAAGAATCATCACCTTAGAAGCGACCCGGTCGACGGTCTATTCGTCTGGCATTCTGAAAGCGACGTTGCTGGCTGGAACAGTTATCGGATTGCAGGAGCGCTGGATGATGCCCGGTCCGTAGAAGAAATAGCATCTGAAGAGTTGCTAGTCGTCGCGTCATTGATTTCAGCAGGTGATAGACCGCTCGAAATCGCCAAGGCATTTGGTGTGAAGCGTTTGACGAGTGCGGCACGTGAGCGAATAGAGTTGGCAATGAAGTCAGCAGTAGGGTTCTAGGTAGCGATTGCCAGCGGGGACTGGCGGCCTGAAACACCCGGCGTGCGCTGAAAAAATCAGCGCACGTCACAAACCCCAACCCTCAATCGTCATCCTGTTGAACCCCTCAAACAGTGGAGCAACACGATGTCGTCCAACACCCAACCGGTCAATTTGCTGCAATCGATCCCACAGGTTTTCGAAAGCCTGACCCAAGTCCACGTCGCCCTCGACAATCACGACTTGGCGCCGTCCCTCAAACACCTGATTCACCTGCGCGCTTCGCAGATCAACCAGTGTGGTTTCTGCGTGAAAATGCACACCCGCGAAGCCCGTGAGGCCAACGAAAGCAACCAGCGTCTGGACCGTTTGATCGTCTGGCGCCACGTCAGTGATTTCAGCGCCGCCGAATGCGCCGCGCTGGTCTGGACCGAAGCCCTGACCGTGCTCGATGAAAAGACCGATTACGCCCGTCTGCGCGGTGACTTGCGCGACCACTTCAACGACGCGCAGATCGGTGCCTTGACGGCCGAGATCGGCATGATCAACCTGTGGAACCGTTTGCAGATGTCGAGGCACTGATCGATGAATTGCGCTGAAAACGCCGCCCCTGTGTTCGAGCAGCGCCGGCCCTTTTTGCTCGGTCTGGCGTACCGCATTCTTGGCTCGCGCGCCGAAGCCGAGGATGTCGTGCAAGAGCTGTTCATCAAATGGCTGGAGGCCGATCGGGCCTCCATCGCGACCCCGGCCGCGTGGCTCACCACGGCGTGCACCCGACACTGCATTGATCTGCTGCGGTCGGCGCACACGTCGCGGGTTGATTACATCGGCACCTGGCTGCCCGAGCCGATTCACACCACCCACCAGGATTCACCCGAGCACATGCATGAACTGGCCTCGTCGCTGTCCACGGCGTTCCTGCTGTTGCTGGAGCGGCTGACCCCCAAGGAACGTGCGGCGTACCTGCTTTACGAAATATTCGACATGGATTACGCGCACGTCGCGGACGCAGTGGGCGTTCAGGAAGCGGCGTGCCGCAAACTGGTGTCCCGCGCCAAAACCAGCCTCGGCGCCGGGCACGCTCGCTTCCAACCGGAGCCGGCGCGCCAGGACCAACTGTTGAGCGCTTTCCGCAGCGCCATCGCCAGCGGCTCGACGGCTTCATTGACCGCGATGCTGAGCGAAGACGTCGAACTCTGCGCGGACAGCGGCGGCAAGGCGTCGGCCATCCGCGAAACCCTGCTGGGCATTACCCGCGTTGAGGATTTCATTGGTCAGTCGCTGCACGCTTATTGGCAAACGTGCGAATGGTTGCCGATGGAAATCAATGGTGCCCAGGGCGTGATCATCAAGGCTGACGGGGTCATCACGGCGTCGATGACCTTTGGTTTTGACGAAGCAGGGCGCGTGAGCCGGATTTTCATCATGCGTAATCCGGATAAGTTGGCGGGGTTGCAGGATTCGTTGGACATGCAGTAACCGGCCCCAACTGACACCTCCAAAAAACCTGTGGGAGCGAGCCTGCTCGCGAAAGCGGTTTCACATTCAATATCAATGTGATTGACCCACCGCCATCGCGAGCAGGCTCGCTCCCACAGGTTCTTCGCACGATCCCACTCCTGCGCGGTCGTAATCTTCACTGGGCGCCGTGCGTGGGCGCCGCTAAATGTGTGGAGATCCAATGAGCCATGACGTCCTGAGCACCGAAACCAATCGTCGCCAGTTGCAGCAGATTATTGCCGGTTTGTCCGACGGCGTGATCCTGCTGGAACTCGATCAGACGATCCTCTGGGCCAATGACGCCGCGCTGGCCATGCACGGTGTCGGGCAGATCAGCGAACTGGGCGCCAACGCCCGGGAGTACGCCAAACGCTTCGCCTTGCGCTATCGCAACAATCATCCGGTGCCAAAGGACAATTACCCGGTCAGCCGCGTCGCCCGGGGCGAAACGTTCAGCGATGTGCTGGTTGAAGTGAGTCCGGCCGGGGATGAAGAGCGCCTGTGGGTGCACCGGGTGCGCAGCATGGTGCTGGCCGACAGTGCCGGTGAGCCGGAGTCGCTGGTGCTGATCATGGACGACGTCACCGAATGGGCCAGCGCCGAGCAGCGTTTCGAAAAGACCTTCAATGCCAACCCGGCCCCGGCGGTGATCTGTCGCCTCAGTGATTTGCGTTACATCAAGGTCAACGGCGGTTTTCTGGAGATGACCGGTTTTACCCGCGATCAGGTGATCGGGGTGTCGACCTATGAACTGGACATCCTTGAAGGCGCCGAAAAGAAAGACCTGGCCATCGAGCGTCTGCGCGAGCACGCCACGATTCCACAGATGCAGGCCGAGTTGCGCTTGGCTGACGGTGGCAGCAAACAGGTGATCGTTGCGGGTCAGCCGCTGGAATTGAACGAAGAAGACTGCATGCTGTTTTCGTTCGTCGACATGGAGCCCCGGCACAAAGCCGAAATTGCCCTGCGCCAGAGCGAGGAGCGCTTCGCCAAGGCGTTTCGCCTGACACCGGTGCCGACGCTGGTGTGCAGCGCGCAGGATCAGGTGGTGATCGACGTGAACGAAGCCTTTCTCGATACCCTCGCGTATCCCAGCGAGGAAGTGCTCGGCAAGACGCTCGCGGAGATCGACTTCATCGACGACAAGGCGGCACGCACGCAGCTGTTTGCGGCGCTGGAGAAAGCCGGGAGCCTGGACCGCATCGATGTCAGGATCCGCAAGAAAGACACGGCCTTGATCGACTGCACGATCTCGGCCGACACCGTGAATATTCAGGACAGTCCTTGTTACCTGCTGGTGTTGATGGACATCACCGAACGCAAACGCACCGAGCTGGAACTGGTCGCGGCAATCGAGGAGGTGATGAAAGACACCTCCTGGTTCAGCCGCACGCTGATCGAAAAACTCGCCAACGTGAAAAGCGTCAATTCGCCGAAGTTACCCAGCGTGTCCTTCACCGACTTGACCGCTCGCGAGCGCGATGTACTCGGCCTGATCTGCGAAGGGCTGGCCGACAAGGAGATCGCCGTGCGCCTGAAACTGGCGCTCAACACGGTGCGCAACCACGTTTCGACGGTGTATTCCAAACTGGACGTCCACAGTCGCAGCGAGGCGATTGTGTGGGCGCGCGAACGTGGGTTGTTCTCCAGTGAACGCCGTCCCAAGGGCCAGCGCTAGGGTGCAAATGCACTAGCGCAGGCGGTGCAAATGGGGGTGTTGGTGCCAGACACCAGTCCTTAGGCTGTCAGGGTGCGAAAGGGCTCTTTGCCCCGTTCGTGTCTTCTACGAAACAGCTCAAGGAATTGCCCCTATGCATCGCCCACTCAATATCGTTTCTATCGACGAGGTTGCGAGTCAGCCGAAGGGGGAATCGTAATGATTTACCTGACGCAACTGCGCGCGTTGCTGGAGCAACACTTTTCACCGCGCGCCTGCGAATGCAGCGTGTCGGGAGACAACTCGGTGACGGTGAAGCTGTATCACCCGGAGTCAGGTGAGGTCGACCTGGTGGTCAGCGGGTTGAAAGTGACGAGCCTCAGTTCGCCGCAAGCGATGGCGTCGCTGATAGAAGAGCTGCGTTACGAGTTGCAGAGCAATAATTTGCATCGACCAGGCGAGAATCGGTAAGAGCTGTCGTTTTTCGGGGTGAAAATCAGCCGGAATGCCTTATTTGCTGGCATTGGCCGGTGACTGGGCTATAAGAAATGCGAGGGTAAAATTTTCTGTGACCGGTCCGCGGCTTCGCGGTGTTGTCGTCGAGTCGCGGAAAACATCGATTACTTACCGCAGGTCAGCCTATGAACAGTCTTGGAAAACGCGCTTTTTCGCCGCTGTCGCTTGCCTTCTGCATTGCGATCCTCAGTGGTTGCTCCAGTCCACCGCCTCCACCACCTCCGCTACCCCCGGTAGAACGCCACTGCGAAAAAATCGACAATGCCGAAGTGTTGGGCGAACCGAGGGCGGAGAATGGGCAAGTCACTCGGATGACTTCGACTACGCGCTGCATTACCAAATAAATCTTGGTGCTTGAAGCGTTGACGCCGCGTGCCGAAAAGGTCGTGCTGGTCGCCGATCTGGTCGGCACGGCGGTGTTCGCCATCGAAGGCGCGATCAGCGCTATGCGCAGCAACCTCGATCTGCTGTCGAAATGGCTACGACGCTGTGCGCTATTGCCTACACATATGCAGGAATGTGCTGGCTTGTGTCGCCATTGCTCGACCTCTATTGTTTCGTGGGGCGAAAATCAGCGACGAAACTCAAGCCTTGATGACTCCCCTATCAACTGCAGACTATATTGACCACCAACTCATTAAATTTGAGCAATGCGACAAAGCTCGGATATAGAGGTGGTCATGTCGAAGGATCTCAAAAAAACTGCCGTTGTTTTCGTTGATGGGGATCGTCATGTAGCAAAGCTTGTGCGCGATTCTGTCGGCTTCCAGCACGGCGGTATTATCCGACTGACCAATGGAAGAATTGTCAGCGGGCACGCCGGTACTGACAAAGGCGAATCTGAAAGGGCATACGGACATATTGCAGCAGCGGTTGCAAAAAGTGGATCAGGAGTTATGGCGGATATGGGAATCGAAGGACAAAAAACATCCACGGATACTGGCTGGGTCATGGTCGGTTCCAACGGCTCTAGAGTATCTGCTGCGAGTTACGCTTCGGTGCGTATCGATGAATACGCTACAGAGATGCTCAAGGATCCGAACAAGGTTCGTGCGTTTTTCAAGCTTGTGAATGGGGAAGATAAGGCTCGCTGATGTATTCCATTTCTCCTTCTTTTGTACTTGGTTTTCATGGATGTGAGCGAGACGTCGGCGAACGTGTATTGGCGGGTGAACAGACGCTCCTCGATAGCACCAACGACTATGACTGGCTCGGTCGTGGTGCCTATTTTTGGGAAAATAATCCGCAGCGCGCGCTCAGTTTTGCGACGAATGCATAAAAACGCAGTTCTATCAAAAATCCGTTCGTGATCGGTGCTGTTATCGATTTGGGCCGTTGCCTGGATTTCACGACTGAGAGCGCACTGCGCGAAATCCGCCAGACTTACCTGTGGCTTGAAGCTGCCTCAAAAAAAGAGGGTGGTCAGCCCCTTAACAAAAACAGGCCTTATCTGCGTCGCTTGGATTGTCAGGTCATTGATGCCTTGCATGCATTCCGAAAATTTACTGATGCGCCTGCATACGATTCAGTTCGCTCACCATTTTGGGAGGGTGAACGACTTTATCCAGGCACGGATTTTATGCATGAAACGCATGTTCAACTGGCAATCCGTAACGTGAAGAGTATCAAAGGGTATTTTAGAGTTTTGGATTTGACTGGGCGACCGGTTGAGTTTGTTCGTGCTGGTTAGTTGATGTGGCGACGCAGAGCTTCGCAGGCGCCATCCTACGCAGCGCATGGGAACGATCCTGAACATGAGCACAAAAAAAGGCAGCCACAAGGCCGCCTTTTTTGCATCTGGCAAATCAAATCAGGACAAGAACCCACCGTCCACATTCAACGAAACCCCAGTGGTGTAGCTCGACGCATCACTCGCCAGATACAACACCGCGCCCGCCATTTCACTCGGATCGGCAACACGCTTGAGCGGAATCTGCTGCAACGCAGTCTTCAGGATCGCATCGTTTTTCACCAGCGCCGAGGCAAACTTGGTGTCGGTCAGGCCCGGCAGCAGGGCGTTGCAGCGGATGCCGAACTGCGCGCATTCCTTGGCGAATACTTTGGTCATGTTAATCACGGCCGCTTTGGTGACCGAGTAGATGCCCTGGAAGATGCCCGGCGAGACGCCGTTGATCGAGGCGACGTTGATGATGCTGCCGCCACCGTTTTCGCGCATGATTTTGCCGGCTTCCACCGACATGAAGAAGTAGCCGCGGATGTTGACGTCGACGGTTTTCTGGAAGGCGCTGAGGTCGGTGTCCAGCACGTTGCAGAACTGTGGGTTGGTCGCTGCGTTGTTGACCAGAATGTCGAGACGGCCGAACTGTTCCTTGATGCCGGCGAAGACCTGGCTGATCTGTTCCATTTCACCGATGTGGCAAGCGACCGCAGTGGCTTTGCCGCCGGCGGCGATGATCGCGTCGGCCACATGCTGGCAACCCTCGAGCTTGCGGCTCGAGACGATGACGTGGGCGCCTTGCTGGGCCAGGAGTTTGGCGATGGCTTCACCAATGCCACGGCTGGCGCCGGAAACGAAAGCGATCTTGCCGTCGAGGTCGAACAACTGAGTCTTGGACATGGGGTTCTCTTTAGAAAGTCTTGTTATTGGGCCAGGCGCGTAATCAAAGGCTGGATTTCTGGATGACTTGCAGGCTCATTTGCTCCAGCAGTTTGTTCATGTGAATGAACTGCGCGAAGCGTTTGTCCTGGGTCTGACCATGGAAGAAGCGGTAGTAGATTTGCTGCACGATGCCTGCCAGGCGGAACAGGCCATAGGTGTAGTAGAAGTCGAAATTATCGATCTGGATGCCCGAGCGCTCAGCGTAGTAGTCGACGAATTCACGACGGGTCAGCATGCCCGGTGCGTGGCTCGGCTGGCGACGCATCAGTTGCACCGGCGCCGGGTCGCCGGCTTCGATCCAGTAGGCGAGGGTGTTGCCCAGATCCATCAACGGGTCGCCGAGGGTGGTCAGCTCCCAGTCGAGCACACCGATGATCTGCATCGGGTTTTGCGGGTCGAGGATCACGTTGTCGAAGCGATAGTCGTTGTGGACGATGCTGGACGTCGGGTGGTCGGCCGGCATTTTGTCGTTGAGCCAGGCTTTGACCACGTCCCACTGTGGCGCGTCCGGGGTCAGGGCTTTCTCGTAACGATCACTCCAGCCTTTGATCTGGCGGGCGACATAACCTTCGGGTTTGCCCAGATCGCCCAGGCCGTAGGCGTTGTAGTCGACACGGTGCAGTTCAACGAACTTGTCGATGAAGCTTTTGCACAGGGCTTCGGTTTTTGCCGAATCCAGACCCAGTTCCGGCGGCAGTTCAGAGCGCAGGATGATCCCGTTGACCCGTTCCATCACATAGAACTCGGCGCCGATCACCGATTCGTCGGTGCAGTGCACGTAGGCTTTGGGGCAATACGGGAAGCCGTCCTTGAGCTGGTTGAGAATGCGGAATTCGCGGCCCATGTCGTGGGCGGACTTGGCCTTGTGGCCAAACGGCGGCCGACGCAGGACAAATTCTTGCTCGGGGTATTCCAGCAGGTACGTCAGGTTCGATGCGCCGCCGGGAAACTGGCTGATCTGCGGCAAACCACTGAGGCCCGGAATGTGTGCCTTGAGGTACGGATCGATCAGGCTGGCATCAAGTTCTTCGCCAGAGCGGATACGGGTGGACTGGTCAGTAAGCGCCATGCTTATCCCTTCTGCTTATTTTGGAGGCCTGCGACTATTGGCTAATCTAATCCGCGCACCCGACACCCACAACCATCAACAGCCCTTATAGGTGAGCGTGTTGCCGGGCAATCATTGCTTTTGATACACCTGTTTGAATGAACCTCAAATCACAGCGCTGCTCAGCGATGACGGCAGTTCGATGGGGGTCAAGACCGGGTTGCCGGAGAAGAACGCCGTCAGATTGCGTCCCACCAGTTCGACAGTGCCTTGAGTCGCCTCCGGGGACAAACCCGCCACATGAGGTGTCAGGATCACGTTGGCCAGCGACTTGAGCGCCTCCGGCACATGCGGTTCGGCATCGAACACGTCCAGCGCGGCACCGGCAATGCGTCGTTGTTCAAGCGCACTGATCAGGTCGGTGGAGACAATCACGCTGGCGCGGGCGATGTTGACGAGGAACCCGTTCGGCCCCAAGGCCTCAAGGACAGGCTTGTTGATCAAGTGTTTGGTGCCAATGCCGCCCGGGGTCGCGATGATCAGGAAATCCGCGGTGCGCGCCAGTTCGGTGGGTGTTGAGCAGAAGGTGTAGGGCACATCGCTGCGGTGCTGGCGGTTGTGGTAGCTGACCGTCATGTCGAAGCCATTGGCGGCGCGTTTGGCAATGGCCATGCCGACGGCGCCGAGGCCCAGGATGCCCAGGCGCTTGCCGGCCAGGGAAGGGCGCATGATCTTCGGCCACTCACCACGACGCACCGCCGCATCACAGCGGGGGATGTCACGCACCAGCGCGAGCAGCATGGCCATGGCGTGGTCGGCGACCGATGACGCATTCACCCCGGCACCGTTGGTCACCGTAATGCCGCGGTCGGCGGCGGCTTGCAGGTCGACGTGCTCGTACCCGGCGCCGATGACGCAAATAATCTTGAGATTGGGCAGGGCGGCGATTTCATCGGCGTAAAGACCCAACGGACCGCGTGTCAGCACGGCATCGATCTGCGCTCCATGACGGCTGATGGCCGCCGCGCGTTCGGCGGGTGTGGGGGCAAGAATCAGGTGAAAACCCTGATGTTCGAGAATCGGCAAGTAATCATTGATGGTTTCAACCAGTACCAGAACGGTTGCAGGCATGCTGCGCTCCTGTGGGCATCGGAATTGTCGGGGCTCGAACGTTGCTTCAGATTGCGGGCTCCCGAACAGTTTAGCAACGGCCAACAGTCGCACACGCGGATGTTCAGTTTGATGAACCCTTTGAAGTCAGAAAGGTGCGTGCGGCGTCGAGAATTTCATCCGATACCGCCTCACCGCGGCTGGCGCGGGCCAGGGTCAGGGCGCCCACCATCAGCGAGTACTCCACCAGCGCCTGTTGTCGATCCGCATCGGCATCGCCTGAATCCAGCAGCGAACCATAGGATTTCAGGAGCCGGTTGAGCCCGTCCATGAAGGTCTGGCGCAAACCACTGTCGGCCGCTTCGTGGCACATGTCCCCGGCAAAGGCCGCCACCGGGCAACTGTCACCCGGGTTGTCGCGACTGGCCGGCGACAGGTAAGGCTCGATCAGCGCGCGACGAGCGGCGTCCTTGTCGTCGACATGGGCGGCGATCCGTTCCCGCCAGCGTTCAGCCGACTGCTCGAACGCCCGACCGCTGGCTTCCTGCGCCAATGCCTCCTTGGACTCGAAATGCCCATAGAAGCCGCCATGGGTAAGGCCTGCGGCGCCCATGACGTCGACGACACTGATGCCGTGCAGGCCTCGCTCGCGAAACAGCCGCGTGGCGGCCTCGACGATGATTTCGCGGTTGAGGTCGGCTTGCTTGCGGGAAACTCGCGGCATCAGTGGCTCACAGGTATGAAAGGTGTGGAATCAAAGGGCATATTGGGCAATCCCGTTGCCGAACGACCAGTTCTCTTTTTTAACTTCCACCAGATTGATGAAAACATCCTCCAGGCGTACCGCCAGTTCGCGGTTCAGGTTCTCGGCGATGGTTTTGTAGAGCAGCTTTTTCTTCTCGTCGGTGCGGCCTTCGCTCAGCGTGATCTGGATGATCACCAGATTGTCGGTGCGGTTGATGCCCAGGTATCCAGGGTCGAAGATGAAATGGTGTTCATCGTGCTCCGTCAGGATCTGGAAGTTATCGTTCTCCGGTACGGCAATGGCAGTGTGCATGGCCGCGTAAATCAGCTGGCCGACGCGTTTGGCGAAGGTAGGGTCTTGGTGTTTTTTGATGTCGACACGAACCAGTGGCATGGGATGTCTCCAGAAAAAAGGCCGGTCAGTTAAAAATACATGACGAATGTCCTTTATCAAGCGAAAGCTGTCATCTGGCGACGAAACATCCACATGCCGTTTGTGGGAGTGAGCCTCTGATCCGAGAGCGACTATTTCAGGTACCAGCCCCACGCCTGGTCGCTGATGTACTCGGTGACTTGCTTCACCTCCAGATAATTGTGCAGGCCCCACTGGCCCAGCTCGCGGCCAATGCCGCTGTGTTTCATCCCGCCCCACGGGGCTTCGACGAAGGTTGGCTGCGAACAGTTGACCCAGATGATTCCCGCCCGTAACTGGTTGGCGACGCGGGCGGTGCGTTGCAAATCAGCGCTCATTACCGCGGCGGCGAGGCCGAAGCGGCTGGCGTTGGCCATTTGCACCGCTTGCTCTTCGGTCTTGAAACGCTTGATGCACAGCACCGGGCCGAACACCTCTTCGCGCCAGAGAATGCTGCTGTGTCCCGGCTCGTCGAAGATCGCCGGTTCGATGAAATACCCCTCAGACAAATGCGTCGGCCGCCGACCGCCGGTGAGCAGGCGAGCGCCGCTGGCGAGGCCTTGATCAATGAAACCAAGGACCTTGTCATGCTGGCTTTGACTGACCAGCGGGCCGAGCAGGACACCGGGTTCCATGCCCGGGCCGATACTGATCTTGCGGGTTTCCTCCACCAGTCGTTCGACCAGGCGCGGGGCAATGTTTTCCTGCACCAGCAGGCGTGACGTGGCGCTGCACACCTGGCCCTGGTTCCAGAAAATCCCGAACAGAATCCATTCCACCGCCGCCTCGACATCGGCGTCGTCGAATACGATGAAGGCAGACTTTCCGCCCAGTTCGAGGCTGATGTTCTTGATGTCGCGGGCGGCCGCCGACATGATTTTCGCCCCGGTGGGCACGCTGCCGGTAAAGGCCAGCTTGTCTACGCCGGGATGCTCGGTGAGCGGGCTGCCGGCGTCGGCACCGAGGCCGGTGACCACGTTCAATACCCCGGCGGGCAAACCGATACGGTCGGCGGCTGCGGCCAGCTCCAGCGCGGTGAGCGGCGTCAGCTCGGACGGTTTCAACACCACCGTGGCGCCTGCAGCCAGGGCCGGCGCGACTTTCCACGCCGCCATCAACAAAGGGTAATTCCAGGGAATGATCTGCCCGGCGACGCCAATCGGCTCATGACGGATACGGCAGCGAAAGCGTGCGTCCGGCAACGCCAGCGGTTGATCCTGCTGCTGATCCAGTTCGCGGGCCAGGCCGGCGTAGTAACGGAAGCAACCAATGGCATCGCCGACGTCCCACTGCGCTTCGGGCAATGGTTTACCGTTGTCACGCACTTCCAGTTCGGCCAGGGCCGCGTGGCTGTTTTCCAGTTCATCAGCCAATGCCTCCAGCCATTGCGCGCGTTCGGCGCCGGTGGTCTGGCTCCAGCCGTTATCAAAGGCTCGGCGTGCGGCGCGCACCGCGTGATCGATGTCTTCTTCGGTGCCCGCGGCTACCCGATGGAAAACGGCTTCGGTGGCCGGGTCGATGACGTCCAGATAACCGCCCAGGTCCGGACTGACCCACTCGCCGTTGATATAAAGCTGATCACGCATGGTTGGACTCCTGGACGCCAGTGCGGCGGTTTTGCAGAGAGCGGGAAGTGAATAGCAGGGCCAGCGAGGCGCAGATAATGACGGTCGAGACCGCGTTGATCTCTGGCGTCACGCCGCGGCGGATCGATGAAAAGATGTAGATCGGCAACGTCGTTTCGGAACCCGCAACGAAGAACGCAATGATGAAGTCGTCGAAGCTGAAGGTGAACGCCAGCAGGAATCCGGCCATGATTGCCGGGCTGATCTGCGGCAGGGTCACCCGCCAGAACGTTTGCATGGGTGGGGCATAGAGGTCCGCTGAAGCTTCGAGCAAGGCCTTGTCCAGCGAGTCGACGCGGCTGCGCACGATCACCATGACCAGCGCCATGGTAAACAGCGAATGCGCAGCAATCACCGTGGCAAAACCCATGTTCAGACGCGGCACATTCGGTATCCAGCTCGCCAGCAGCGGGTTGATCAGGTCGAACAGGGTAATGAACGCAATCAGCGTCGAGATGCCGATGACGATGCCCGGCACGATGATCGCGCAATAGGTCAGTGCATCGAACAACAGGCGTACTTTTTTACCCGCGCGTTGCAGGCCGAACACGGCCAGGGTGCCGAACAAGGTGGCAATCACTGCCGAAGTGAAGGCGATGAACGCACTGTGCCCCAGCGCTTCCATGATGAACGGGTTGCCGAAGGCGCGACCAAACCATTGCACCGAGCAGCATTCGAAGGCCAGGCCACTGCGCCCGGCGTTGAAACTGAACAGCACGATCAACGCGATCGGCGCGTAGAGAAACAGGTACAGCGAGGTCGAATAGCTGCGCAGCCACATGTCACAACCCTCCATCGGCAGGGCGGCCGCCGTAGCGCGCCACCAGTTTCAGATACACGCCGATGATCAGCAGCATCATCGCCACCAGCGTCATTGCCAGCGCACTGCCGAACGGCCAGTTACGCGACTGCAAGAACAGGTCGACCAGCGCGTTGCCGACAAAAAACACTTTGCCGCCGCCGAGAATCGCCGGGATCAGGAACTCGCCCATCAACAGGATGAACACCAGCATCACGCCGGTGATGATTCCCGGCGCGGACAGCGGCAAGGTGATCCGCCGGAAGCTCTCGAACGCGCTGGCACCGAGATCGGCAGAGGCTTCGAGCAGGCGTTTGTCGAGTTTTTCGAGGCTGACGTAAATCGGAAACACCATCAGTGGCAGGTAGCCGTAGACGATACCGATCAGCACCGCCCACGGTGTGTTGATCAGCCGCACGTTTTCCAGCCCAAGACTGGCGAGCAGGGCGGGGATGCCCTTGCCGCTGAGGATGAAGATCCAGGCGTAGGTGCGGATCAGGAAACTGGTCCAGAACGGTACGATCACCAGCGTCAGCAACAGCGAGCGGTTACGGGTGACCTTGACCGCCAGGAAGTACGCCAGCGGGTAGGCCGCGACCAGGCACACCAGGGTGCCCAGTGGCGCCAGCATCAGCGTGTTGCTGAATGCCGCGCCACGCGAGCCGAGGTTCAGGTAGTTGGCCAGGGTGAAGCCACCGGCGTAGCCGCCCACGGCACTGCGCTCGCCGAAACTGAAGACCAGGATGATCACCAGCGGCATCAATAACAGCAGCAGGAACCACAAGGTCGAAGGCAAGAGCATCAGCAGGGTGATCCGCCGGCCGAGGCTGCGCCGTTGGCGTACCTCGATTGACAGGGCATTGCCCGGCTGCACCGTTTGCGGGTGGGCGGCAGCATTCATGGGTGACTCCTCATTGGCCATGGTCAGGCGATCAGGCGGACTTGAAACGCGCCATCAGTTCGGCGCGCGCCGGGCTGGTGAGTGTTGCCGCGGCGCCGAACTCCAGTGGGCTGAGTGCTTCGGCGGCCGGGTACATGATCGGATCGTCGAGCATCGCGGTGGGAAGCAACGCATCGACGCGCTTGTCGCCGCTCGGGTAGCCGTGACTCAACACTTCAAGCTTGTTGTGCTGGGGGTCGAGCAGGTAATTGATGAAGGCGTAGGCCGCGTCCTTGTGCTCCGAGCTTTTCGGGATGGCAAAGAAATCACTCCACAGTTCGCCACCTTCCTTGCCCAGTTCGAACTGCATCTGCGCGTTGTCGCGGTGCAATTGCGAGGCGTCGCCGGTCCATGACATCGCGAGCCAGGCATCGCCGCTGCGCATGGATGGCTGAATGTCGGAGTTGATGGCGAACAGGTGCGGCTTGACCTCGATCAGCAGTTTTTCCGCGTCGGCCAATTCTTTTGGGTCGAGGGAGTTGAAGCTGTAGCCGAAGCTTTTGAGGGCGTTGCCGATGGCGGTCAACTGGTAATCGTGAACCATCGTCCGGCCGCTGGCAGGGCCTTGGGCGGCGGCCCAGAACTCTTTCCAGCTGCTCGGCCCGTTCTTCAGTTTGCCGGCGTCGTAGAGCATGCCGGTGGTGCCCCAGTTTTTCGGCACCGCGTACACCTTGCCGTCCACGGTGCCTTGGGCCATGAATTTTTGCTGGAAGGCCGAGGCATCGAAGTTGGGAATGCGCGACAGGTCCAGCGGCTCGATCAAGCCCAGGCCGACGTAAGTGCTGATGGTGTAGTTGGTCGGTACCAGTACGTCCCAGCCACTGCCACCGGCTTGCAACTTGGCGAGCATTTCTTCGTTGGAGCCGAACACGCTCATCGAGACGCGGGCGCCGGTGGTTTTGCCGAAGGTGTCGAGGTTTTCCTGGCTGTGGTAGTTCGGCCACGTCGCCAGTGACAGGCGATCCCCCAGCTTGGCCTGTTCGGCCGCTTCTGCACTGGACGTCAGCAGGCCGGGCATGTTGGTCGCGACCACGGCGGCGGCAATCCCCAGGCCGGTGCGGCCAAGAAATTCGCGACGACTGATCGAGCCGTTCTGCCAACTGCGCAGGGTTTTGATAAACGTCTTCTGGTCCATAGCACGCTCCACATCCGGTTGATGAATCGAGTCGATGATTTACAACGCCATGGCCAGGCCATTGGCGTGATCCCAGCCGACGCTCACTGCTGCGCCGTGTTCGAATGCATTGGCGCCGTGATCCTGCTGGCGCGGCACCCGCACGCAGACCACGCCAAAGGCCTGGGTGCGCACGCGGTATTCGGTGGAATTGCCGAGGTAGATGCGGTCTTCTACGCAGCCTTGCAGCGTCACTTCACGGGCCAGTTCGGCGTGGGCACCGGCAATGCTGATCAACTCCGGGCGCACCGCGATGCAACCGGCGGCATCAGCGCTAAGGGCATTGCCGGTTGGCGTCAGCGGGCTGGTCAGCTCCAGGCCTTGCTCGGTCCGCAGCACCACCGAATTGCCGTGCAGGTGGCGCACGGTGCCGTTGAACAGATTGGATTCACCGATGAAGTCGGCGACGTAACGACTGGCCGGGGCTTCGTACAGTTGTTCCGGGGTGGCCGTCTGGATGATCGAACCGTTGTGCATCACGCTGATGCTGTCACTCATCGACAGGGCTTCTTCCTGGTCGTGGGTGACCAGCACGAAGGTGATGCCGACCTCGCGCTGCAGGCGCAGCAGTTCGGATTGCATTTCCTTGCGCAGCTTGCGGTCGAGCGCCGCCAGTGGCTCGTCGAGCAACAGCACGGTCGGTTTGTTGACCAGCGCCCGGGCGAGGGCGACGCGTTGCTGTTGGCCGCCGGAGAGTTCACTCGGTTTACGCTGGCCGAAACCGCTGAGGCGAACCATTTCCAGGGCCTCATCGGCCATGCGCAATTGGGTTTTCTTGTCCGGGCGCGGCGTGCGATAGCGCAGGCCGTAAGCGATGTTCTGCGCCACCGTCAGGTGCGGGAACAGGGCGTAGTGCTGGAACACCATGTTCACCGGCCGTTCGAACGCCGGTATGCCGGCGACGTTTTTGCCGGCCAGGCGTACTTCGCCGCTGGTAGGTTGTTCGAAGCCGGCAATCATGCGCAGGGTCGTGGTTTTGCCGCAGCCCGAGCCGCCGAGGAAAGAATGGAACGAGCCACGACGAACAGCGAAATTCAGGCCATTGACGGCCGCCACCTCGCCATAGCGTTTGACCACATTGCAGAATTCGATATCGCTTGGCTGGTTGTCATTCACGGTGCGGCTCCCCTTGCAGTGATCAATCATTGCGTCGGGAGCCAAACTAGCAATCGTGGATTTGCGCTGTATATATCCCTTGGGGGATAGGGGCAGCTTCAAGCTGCAAGTGGCAAGTTACAAGTTGACGGCGCGGCTACGGGTTTCTTGCAGCTTGTCGCTTGAAGCTTGCAGCTGATTTTCTGTGAGATCGCGGATAAACAGCCCAAGCAACTCGGACTGGCTGCCGATGCCGAGCTTGGCGTAGATGTTCTTGCGGTGAATCTTCACCGTGCCGGGGCTGATGCTCAGTTGCTCGGCCACCGAGGCACTGGAGTGACCGCGCAGCAGCAACTGCACCACTTCCTGTTCGCGGCCGGTAAGGATGTGCGCACCGAACTGATCGAACGCTTCGCGGATCTTGAAGTCGAGGTCTTGCGCCGGGCGCGGTTGTTGCGCCTGACGCAAGCGCCAGGCTTCGTTGACGACTTGTTCGACGACGGCCTGTGCGCACTCGATCAACTGCATTTCGTCGCGGCTGAACGCGCAACTGGCGGAGGAGCGCATCAGCGATAGAACGGCCATGGCGCCGTCGCCGAGCTCGACAAAAAATGCCACTTCTTCGGCCAGGCCGGTCTGCTGGTAATAAGTCAGGTAGTACTCGCCGAGGTAGAAGTGGTCGGGCGCGAACTGGCGCAAGCGCCACAGTCCCGCCGGTTGTCCGCGGGTGCAGGCGAGGTAGAACGGATCGAGCAGATACGGACCGCACTGGTAGTCATCGACATACACCGCACGCTTGTCGGCGGCAAAGGTGTCGAACAGCGCCAACGGTCGGTGATTGCCTTCGTAGACGAACAGGACGAAATGATCGACCGGACACACTTGGCGCAACCAATGGCTCAACGCCGATAACCGCGCATGCCCTGCAGGCAGGTCAAGCAGGTGAGCGACACCGGTGGTCCAGAGTTTGAGTTCCTTGGGGCGCATGGCGGTTTCAGACAGGAGTGGAGTGCGATTGGATGCACAAACTACGCCATGGCGGGTTGCGCCTTGCCTCGCGGGACGGGCGCCGGTACGTCAGGGAAAAGACGCACCGCAACAGGGCTGGATGTTACCGAGTGCTACACGTTGGTATCAGAAACGACCGTATCGGCACACAGCCCTGCTTGCTCCTGTGTAACGCCCTGAAAATTGATCCGCACAACCATTCTTCAGCTAAGTCTTTGCTTCTGTTGATTAATCCCGGACAATCGCGCCCCTGTTTCGACCAGGGCGCTGCCTGTCGGTTTTTTCCGACTCGTCCTGGCCGGGTAGCAACTGACCGGAATGCGGAGATCCCACCGGATGAATGATCAGGCCAATAGCGTCGACAAACGCTATGTAGCGGCGGCACCAGCGACTCTCTCGAGCTGGAATCGTCATGACACCACCTGGATGCTGGGCCTGTTTGGCACGGCCATCGGGGCCGGCACGCTGTTTCTGCCGATCAACGCGGGGCTGGGCGGTTTCTGGCCGCTGCTGATCCTGGCGGTGTTGGCGTTCCCCATGACCTTCTACGCGCACCGTGGCCTGACCCGCTTCGTGCTGTCCGGACGCGAAGGCGCGGACATCACCGAAGTGGTGGAAGAGCACTTCGGCATCAAGGCCGGTGCGTTGATCACCTTGCTGTATTTCTTTGCGATCTTCCCGATCCTGCTGATTTACAGCGTGGCACTGACCAACACGGTGGGCAGTTTCCTTGAGCATCAACTGCACATCATGCCGCCCCCGCGCGCAGTGCTGTCGTTCGTGCTGATCCTCGGCCTGCTGGCGGTGGTGCGTTGCGGCGAACAGGCGATCGTCAAGGCCATGAGCCTGATGGTGTATCCGTTCATCGTTGCACTGCTGTTTTTGGCGGTGTTCCTGATCCCGCACTGGAACGGCGGCATTCTGTCCACCGCCAGCACGCTGCCTGAACCGTCGGCGCTGCTGCACACCTTGTGGCTGGCGATTCCGGTGATGGTGTTCTCGTTCAACCACTCGCCGATCATCTCGGCGTTTGCGGTCGATCAGAAGCGTCGTTACGGCGAACACGCCGAAGAGCGCAGCTCGCAGATCCTGTCCCGCGCCCACCTGTTGATGGTGGTGATGGTGCTGTTCTTCGTCTTCAGTTGCGTGCTGACCCTGTCGCCGGCACAACTGGCCGAAGCCAAGGCGCAGAACCTGTCGATCCTGTCGTACCTGGCCAACCACTTCAGCAACCCGACCATCGCCTTCGCGGCGCCGTTGATTGCTTTCGTGGCCATCTCCAAGTCGTTCCTGGGCCACTACATCGGTGCCAGCGAAGGTCTGAAAGGCCTGATCGTCAAAAGCGGCAAGCGCCCGGCGCCGAAGGCTCTGGACCGCATGACCGCTGCGTTCATGCTGGTGGTGTGCTGGATTGTTGCGACACTGAACCCGAGCATTCTCGGGATGATTGAAACCCTCGGTGGTCCGGTCATCGCGTCGATTCTGTTCCTGATGCCGATGTACGCGATCCGCAAGGTGCCGGCGATGGCGCGTTATCGCGGGCAGGCGTCCAATGTCTTCGTGACGGCGGTGGGCCTGGTGGCGATTACGGCGTTGATCTACTCGCTGACCGCGTGATCGTTCGGCCTGCTCGCGCAGCGCCGGATTGACAGCTACAGTGGCCGCTGCACGTGATACGTGCAGCGGTTTTTTTTCGCCTGGAGACACCGGATTGCCCAGCGCCTCACCCCCAAATCTTACCGAACAACCCAATCGCTGGCAGGACTTGCTGGCCGGGTTGTCGATTGCCGGCCTGTTGCTGCCCGAAGCGGTCGCGTATTCAAGCATCGCCGCCGTAGCTCCGCAGGCCGGGGTGATCGCCTTGTTTGCCGGTTTGCTGTGTTATGGGCTGTTTGGCACCAGCCGTTTCGCCATTGTCTCGGCCACATCCTCGTCGGCAGCGGTGTTGGCAGCCGCCACCGCGACGCTGGCCAACGGCGATCCGCAACTGCGCTCCACCTTGGCCATCGGCCTGGTGCTGGTGACCGGCGCGTTCTTCTTGCTGGCCGGGTTGTTCAAGTTGGGCAGCGTGACCTCGTTCATCGCAAAACCGGTGCTGCGCGGTTTTGCCTTTGGCCTGGCGTTGACCATCATCCTCAAGCAAGTCGCCAGTGTGGTCGGGGTGCACCTGAGCGACGGCAATCTGGTGCGCTTTCTGCCGCAACTGCTGGAGCAACTGCCGCAGTGGAATTGGGTGGCGGCGGGTGTCGCCGCCGTGGCGTTGGCTTTGCTGGTGCTGTTTGCAAGGTTCCGGCGCTTGCCGGGCGGCCTGTTGGTGGTGGTGATCGGCATTGCGGCCAGTCAGTGGCTGGATTTGCCCGCGTATGGCGTGAAGCTGATCGGCGTGATCGATCTGAGCCTGGAAGTGCCGAAGCTGCCGGTATTGCCCTTCACTGACTGGTTGCGCTTGGGTGAATTGGCCTTTGCCATGGTGATGATCCTGTACGCGGAGTCTTACGGCTCGATCAGTGCTTATGCGCTCAAGCACGGCGACCGCATCTCGTCCAACCGCGATCTGCTGGCGCTGGGTGCGTCCAACCTGTTGTCCGGGCTGTTTCATGGCATGCCGGCGGGGGCAGGATACTCGGCAACGTCGGCCAATGAAGCGGCGGGAGCCACTTCGCGACTGGCCGGAGGCGTGGCGGCGCTGGTGGTGCTGCTCATCGTTTTGACCGTGTTGCCCTTTATTGCCCTGACACCGGAGCCGATTCTCGCCGCCATCGTCATCCATGCCCTGGCCCGAGGCTTGAGCCTGCAACCGCTGGGACGCTATTTCATCTGGCGGCGCGACCGCTTGCTGGTCATCTGCGCGGTGGCCGCCGTGCTGGTGCTGGGTGTGCTGGACGGGTTGCTGCTGTCGGTGGCGATCAGCGTGGTGTTGATGCTCAAGCAAATGTCGGCGGCCGATATTCAGCTCCTCGGGCGCATTGATGGCGGCCACGACTTCGTGGACCTGCAACGCCATCCGACGGCGCAATCAGTGCCTGGGGTGTTGATCGTCCGGCCGGGGGAGGCGTTGTTCTTTGCCAACGTCGAGCGGATTCTGGGCAGCACGTTGCATTTGATCCGCCATTCGCAGACGCCGATTCATTCGGTGATTTTAAGCCTGGAGGAATCGCCGGACCTGGATGGCACGAGTATCGAGGCGTTGCAGGCGTTTTTTGTGCGGGTGCGGGGGGAAGGGAAGCGGTTGGTGCTCGCACGGCTCAAGGACTCGGCGCAGGCCGCGATGGCGGCGTTGCCGGAAGTGAAGGAGACACAGGTGATCCTCAGTGGCCTGAGCGTGGATGGCGCGGTACAACAAGCCCTCAAGACATACCCATAACCCTGTGGGAGCGGGCTTGCTCGCGAAGGTGGTGGATCAGTCAACAATGATGCAGGCTGACACACCGCCTTCGCGAGCAAGCCCGCTCCCACAGGGGATTTGTGTAAGTCATCGTCATCTTAAAGGCATAAAAAAACGCCGCTCATCTCACGATGGGCGGCGTTTTCTATTGCGTTGTAACGTTAGGCTTGAACGACCGGGATGTTGGCGTTCGCAGCAGCTTCACGGAACTCGGCGATCTGGTCAAAGGACAGGTAGCGGTAGACATCAGCCGCCATGCTGTCGATCTTGCCAGCGTATTCCATGTACTCCTCGACGGTCGGCAGGCGACCCAGGATGGAAGCAACAGACGCCAGCTCGGCCGAAGCCAGGTAGACGTTCGCGCCGTCACCCAGACGGTTCGGGAAGTTACGGGTCGACGTCGACACAACGGTGGCGTTTGGTTCTACACGTGCCTGGTTACCCATGCACAGCGAGCAGCCCGGCATTTCCATGCGTGCGCCGGCCTTGCCGTAGATGCCGTAGTAGCCTTCTTCGGTCAGTTGGTGAGCGTCCATCTTGGTCGGCGGCGACAGCCACAGACGGGTTGGCAACTGACCCTTGACCTGATCCAGCAGCTTACCGGCAGCGCGGAAGTGACCGATGTTGGTCATGCACGAACCGATGAACACTTCGTCGATCTTCTCGCCAGCAACGCTGGACAGCAGACGGGCGTCGTCCGGATCGTTTGGCGCGCAGAGCACAGGCTCTTTGATGTCGGCCAGGTCGATTTCGATGATTTCAGCGTATTCGGCGTCAGCATCGGCAACCATCAACTCAGGGTTGGCGATCCAGGCTTCCATCGCTTGAGCACGACGTTCCAGAGTACGTGCATCGCCGTAGCCTTCGCCGATCATCCAGCGCAGCAGGGTGATGTTGGAGCTCAGGTACTCGGTGATCGACTCTTTCGACAGCTTGATGGTGCAACCGGCAGCCGAACGTTCGGCGGAGGCGTCGGACAGCTCGAAAGCCTGTTCGATGCTCAGGTTGTCCAGGCCTTCGATTTCGAGGATGCGGCCGGAGAAGGCGTTCTTCTTGCCTTTCTTCTCAACGGTCAACAGGCCAGCCTGAATCGCGAAGTAAGGAATGGCGTGAACCAGGTCACGCAGGGTGACGCCCGGTTGCATCTTGCCTTTGAAGCGCACCAGGATCGATTCCGGCATGTCCAGCGGCATAACGCCAGTGGCTGCGGCAAACGCCACCAGACCGGAACCGGCCGGGAACGAAATGCCCATCGGGAAACGGGTGTGCGAGTCACCACCGGTACCGACGGTGTCCGGCAGCAGCATGCGGTTCAGCCAGCTGTGGATGATGCCGTCGCCCGGACGCAGGGAAACGCCGCCTCGGGTCATGATGAAGTCTGGCAGGGTGTGGTGGGTGGTCACGTCGATCGGCTTAGGGTAAGCCGCGGTGTGGCAGAACGACTGCATCACCAGATCAGCGGAGAAGCCCAGGCACGCCAGGTCTTTCAGTTCGTCACGGGTCATCGGACCGGTGGTGTCCTGAGAACCCACGGTGGTCATCTTCGGTTCGCAGTAGGTGCCTGGACGCACACCGGCTACGCCGCACGCCTTGCCGACCATTTTCTGCGCCAGGGTGAAACCCTTGGTGCTTTCGATCGGGGCATCCGGTTTCTTGAACAGGTCGAACGCTGGCAGACCCAGTTCGGCGCGAGCCTTGTCGGTCAGGCCACGGCCGATGATCAGCGGGATACGACCGCCGGCACGGACTTCGTCCAACAGCACAGGGGTCTTCATTTCGAAGGTGGTGATGACTTCGTCGGTACCGTGCTTGCAGACTTTGCCAGCGTGCGGGTACAGGTCGATCACGTCGCCCATGTTGATGTTGGTCACATCAAATTCGATTGGCAGTGCGCCGGCATCTTCCATGGTGTTGTAGAAGATTGGAGCAATTTTGCTGCCGAAGCAGAACCCGCCAGCGCGCTTGTTCGGCACGAAAGGCACGTCGTCGCCGAAGAACCACAGTACCGAGTTGGTAGCGGATTTACGCGACGAACCGGTACCGACCACGTCACCGACGTAGGCGATCGGGAAGCCGCTGTTGCGCATTTCTTCGATCTGCTTCATCGGACCGATGGAGCCTTGTACGTCCGGCACGATGCCGTCGCGGGCCATTTTCAGCATCGCCAAGGCGTGCAACGGGATGTCCGGGCGGGACCAGGCGTCCGGAGCAGGGGACAGGTCGTCGGTGTTGGTTTCGCCGGTGACCTTGAACACGCGCAGGCTAATCTTGTCGGCCAGTACCGGGCGGTTCTTGAACCACTCGCCATCAGCCCAGGATTGCAGCACGCCTTGTGCGTGAACGTTACCGTTCTTGGCGCGTTCAGCAACGTCGTGGAACGCATCGAACATCAGCAGGGTGTGCTTGAGTTCTTCGGCAGCCACTGGTGCCAGTTCGGCGTCGTCCAGCAGGTTGACCAACGTCACGATGTTGTAGCCGCCCTGCATGGTGCCGAGCAGTTCAACAGCGCGCTTCTTGTCGATCAGAGGGGATTTGGCTTCGCCTTTGGCGAGGGCGGACAGGAAGCCGGCCTTTACATAGGCTGCTTCGTCCACGCCAGGTGGAACGCGATTGGTGATCAGGTCAACGAGGAAAGCTTCTTCGCCAGCCGGAGGATTCTTCAGCAGCTCGATCAGGCCTGCAGTTTGTTCGGCGTTAAGCGGCTGGGGAACGATACCCAGTGCTGCACGCTCTTCGATATGTTTGCGGTAGGCTTCAAGCACAGTTATTACCCTCATCAGTGGTCCCAAATGGGTGTCCGGGACGCTCATCCCGAAATTGCCGTACTCATGCGCTGCGTGGCGTTGTGGGCCACTTAGCCAGAATTACCGACAATTCCTTACAGAAGCTGCTTTCAAAGTTTTACGCCTGCAGAACGGGAGCTGATGAGGGTTGGCGTTGGACTTTTCCCCGCTGGAAAAACCCTTCGCCAACACCGCTCTGAAGGAACGACTGTGCTCGTGACGCTTTGAAAACAGCTTCTAACGGACATTGGCGCCTTAAAAGGCTGGCTGATTCTACGGCAAAAAAAAATTAAAGGTAAGTGAGGGTCTATTGGACTTTGGTGGCGAGTCGCGTTGTGTGCCGACGTGTGCGAGGCAAGGCGCGGGATGCCGCTAATGGTTGTTCCCTTGGCAAATCCCGCAACGCAGCCTCGCACACGTCGGCGCGCAACGCGGCCGTCACCAAAGTCCAATAGACCCTCCGCCCCTGAACTTTGAGGGGTGATGAATGTTAGACAAAGGGCTAACATGCCGGCCTGTTCTGCTTTCCCGTGTTTTGCCTACCTATGCCCAATCAGACCATCAAGACCCCCTGCGTCGGCCTCTGCTCCACTGTTTACGGTGATCTGGTGTGCCGTGGCTGCAAGCGTTTCCACCACGAAGTGATCAACTGGAATGGTTACAACGAGGAGGAGAAGCGCGCGGTATGGCTGCGTCTTGAGCAATTGCTGTCCCAGGTGATGGCCAGCAAGCTGGAGGTTTTCGACGCCCAGCGCCTGCGTCTGCAACTGGAGCAACGCAAGATTCGCTTTGTGCCGCATCAGTCGGAGTATTGCTGGGCGTATCAGCTGATTGCCCGTGGGGCGCGGGTGATCAATAACCTGGAGGCGTACGGGATGGTGTTGATGCCGGAGTTTCGTGACTGGAATTTGCCGGAATTGCGTGATGCCATTGATCGGGAATTCTTTTTGCTGTCTGAGGCGCATTACCAACGGTACATCGCGCCGGGCTTTTTAAAAGACGCCTTCGGCGCCTGAAAGCTTCGCGAGCAAGTCGAATCGTCGCACCGCCGCTCCCACATTTAACCGAGTTCCACCAGTGGAATGCGATCGAATGTGGGAGCGGGCTTGCTCGCGAAGGCGTCTGTTCCGACACCGCCCATCTCAATGCTGAGCCAATTCCTCAAGGTGATCCTCAATCTCCTGCGGCTTGAGCACCAACACATCACTCTCCACCGCATCCAGCACCACTTCAGCCGTATTGCCGATCAACGCCCCTGACAATCCGCTACGTGCCACCGTCCCGATCACCGTTACCGCCGCCTGCAGCTTTTTCACCATGAACGGAATCAACACATCCGCCGGCCCTTCCTCGATATGCAAATGCGCATCGTCGATGTCGAATTCCGCCTGGAATGACTTGCACTGTTCGCGATAGCGCGCCTCGATGGTTTCTTTGAGCTGAAAGGTCGGGTCGGCCGACGACAGCATCGGCGATGGATGCGCACTGATTACGTGCAGATGCGCCTTGGCCAAGCTGGCGATGTCATAGCCGTAATCGATGATGGTGTTGTGCAGGTGACGGTGCTCGCCGTCGGTGTTGCCCACATCAATGGCAGCCAGAATGACTTTGTCTTTCCAGGATCCAGCCGTTTTCACCAGCAGCACCGGTGTCGGGCATTCACGCAGCAGTTTCCAGTCATCCGGCGTCAGCAGCGCTTTTTTCAGCGGGCTGTCCGGGTAATGCTGCTTGACCACCAGCCCACAGCTCTCGGCTTGCTGAACGTCGATAATGGTCTGGTGCAGGCTGTGATTCCAGGCCTGCTCGGTCGTAACACTGTAACCGTCGTCCAGCAACGCGGCTTTGAGCACCCCCAACATGCCGCTGTGATCATGCTTGGGATCGCCGACCAACAGGTGCAAGTGCGCCTGGGTCACGCCGGCAATCAATTTGGCCCGTTTGAGCGCCAGGCTCTCCGAGTGTTCGGGTTCAATGACCACCAGGATGCTGCGAATGGCTTGCATGATCGGGATCTCCATAAACGGGTAAAAAGCACGGCGTTGCACAACTATAGTTGCTGCTCGCCAACCAGGTACTTGATGCATATCAACGGTTGGCGACTGGTGGTCTGGCGGCAGGCCGGTATAATCGGCGCCCTTCGTTTTGACCATTTATCCGTGAGCCCCATGATCCTTCCCGAAATTCACGAGTTCCTCGGCTGCCGTACCCCTGACGGCTGGGTGCAGGCCGCACTGGCCGATCAGGAAACCCTGCTGATCGACCACAAGAACTGCGAATTCAAGGCCGCCAGCACGGCGCTGAGCCTGATTGCCAAATATCACTCCCACGTCGACCTGATCAACCTGATGTCGCGTCTGGCCCGGGAAGAACTGGTGCACCACGAGCAAGTCATGCGCCTGATGAAAAAGCGCAAGATCGAGCTGCGCCAGTTGTCCGCCGGGCGCTACGCCTCGGGCCTGCGCAAAGTGGTGCGCAGCCATGAACCGGTGAAACTGGTGGATACGCTGGTGGTGGGGGCCTTCATCGAAGCCCGCAGTTGCGAGCGTTTCGAGGCGCTGGTGCCGCATCTGGACGAAGAACTGGGCAAGTTCTACTTCGGCCTGCTGAAAAGCGAAGCCCGGCATTTCCAGGGTTACCTGAAGCTGGCTTACCAGTACGGCGACGCCAAGGACATCGCCCAAGTGATCGACAAGGTCCGTGCGGCAGAGCAAGAGCTGATCGAGTCACCGGACGTGGAGTTTCGTTTCCACAGCGGTGTGCCTGCTGCGGCCTGAGGCCTTGTAGTGCCATCGCGAGCTTGCTCGCTCCCACATTTTGAATGCGGTCCCCTGTGGGAGCGAGCCTGCTCGCGATGAGGCCATCAGCACCACCGCAACCTCCGCTCAGCGAGTCAAACCCAGCCGTTCATGCCACTCGGCGATGGACTCCTCAGGATAAACCTCGAACAGCTGATCCCCCGCATGCGCCTCAACCTCGACCCACGGTGCTTTTGAACCGAGCATCAAATGCGTGTGCTCCGGTGGGACCGGCAGCGCGGTGTCGATGGCGGAGGCAAACGGGTGGATCAGTTCCGGCCATTCAGAGCTGAACAGCCACAGTCCCGTCCCACACAGCGAGCAGAAATGCCGCTCGGCGCTGCTGCTGTGCGCACGTTTATCGCCTTCGTCCTTCATGCGCGCATGGTAGATCGCGATGTGTTTGCGACCGCGAACCTTGAGGCTCCCGGCATCACCGCCGAGGTTAATCGCAAACCCGCCACCGCCCTGTGTCTTGCGACAGATCGAGCAATAGCAACGCTGATAAGGGTAGGGGTGGGCGCTGTTCAAACTGAACGACACCGCACCACAATGGCAGGAACCTTCGAGTTGCATGGCAACCTCCGACCGGTCTGGGGTTATCCAGACAGACTAGACCGGCACCAGAATCGCATCACCCGTCGCCACGAGTTTGAGTTGATCGCCGCTCTGGGCAAACAGCTCGGCGCGGGCGAATACCTGTTTCTTGCCGGCCTTCACCACCCGACCGCGTGCGAAGAACACTTCACCGACGGCCGGCGCCAGGCAGTTGACCGAGAAGTGCGAGGCCAGCACGTTGCCGGCGACCGTGCCAGCGGCAAAACCGCAAGCGGTGTCGAGCAGCGCGCCGATCAGGCCCGCGTGGAGGAAGCCTGCATATTGCGCCATATCGGTTTCGCGAAAAGCCATGGTCAGCTCGGCTTCGCCGCTGGCGGCATGGGTCACTTCGACACCGGCCCAGCGGTTGAAGGCTGAGGTTGAGTTGATCTGTTTCAGTGCGTCGAGCATGGCGAATCCCTCCGATTGAGGCACCAACATGCGCCGGGTGTGGAGGGAAGTCATGGTGGATAAGGGAGGGTGATGGGCCGACGGATTTGTGGTGAATGTGCCGGCCCCTTCGCGAGCAAGCTCGCTCCCACATTGGATCTTCAGCGTTCACAAAATACCTGTGGGAGCGAGCCTGCTCGCGAAGAACGATAACGCGGTCTCACTGGACGCCCGCGGATGCCCAAGGCAGCATGGACACCTTCATATCCAAGGCTGACCTCATGCGACGATTGCCTTCCTTAGCCGCACTGCGAACCTTCGAATGCGCCGCCCGCCACGCGCATTTCGGCCGGGCCGCCGCCGAGTTGTGCGTCACCGACAGCGCCGTCAGCCACCAAATCCGTCAGTTGGAAGAACAGTTAGGCGTTTCGCTGTTCATCCGCGAAGGCCGGCAGATTCGCCCGACCATGGCCGCCGGCCGACTGATGCAAAGCCTGCAGCAAGCCTTCGAACTGATCGGCGATGCCTGCGACGAACTGCGCGATCCATCATCCCTGGCGGTGTTGCGCCTGGCCGTCACCGCCGAGTTGGCGCAAAAGTGGTTGATGAGCCGCCTCACGGATTTCTACGCGCGCTATCCGCACATCACCCTGCACCTGTACGAACAACCGATTGACGGCACGGCGCCGGGTGAAGATATCGACCTGGCGATCACCTACGGCACCGGTCCGGTGGACAGCAGCGCGTACTTCGTCAGGCCTTTGCCGGCGTTGCAGTTCTTCCCGGTGTGCAGCCCCGGCCTGTTCAATCAGGGCACCTTGAAAACGCCGAAGGATCTGGCCCGTCATTGCCTGCTGCACGACGATCAGGATGGAAAGACCTGGACCGCCTGGCTGACCAGCCATGCCGGTGATCAACGCCCCGAGCGACAGCTGTATTTCGCTCACGCCGGCCTCGCGCTGGAAGCCGCGGCCCAAGGGCAGGGCGTGGCTATGGGCGATAACCTCACGGCGCAGGAAGATTTGCTCAGCGGGCGTCTGGTCCGGCCTTTCACCTCGAGCATGACTGCCCTCGGCCAATACGCGCTGGTATGCGAGCGGGTGCGGCTGGAGCGTCCGGCGGTGGCGCAGATGCTCGAATGGTTCAACGATCAGCTGATCGATTGATGAGTTGAATTCAACTGTCCCGAAATAATCATCGTTGGCGAGGAGGGCGCCAGCGACCTTAGCCTGTGGTCATTCCAATCCCCGCTGACGAGGTTTGACCATGGCACGTTTGCTCGTTTCCACCCCCAAGCAAGACGGTTTCCGCTTGCCCGGCGAATTCGAAACCAAGTCCGGTTGCTGGCTCGGCTGGCCGGAGCGCACCGATGTCTGGCGCAACGGCGCCAAGCCCGCGCAGAAAGTCTGGGTGCAAATCGTCACCGCGATCTCGCACAGTGAACCGGTCACGGTCTGTGCCTCGGCCGCGCAATTCGCCACCGCCCGCCGTCAGTTGCCGCCGCAAGTGCGCGTGGTGGAAATGACCTGCAACGACACCTGGTTCCGCGACAGCGGGCCGTGCTTCGTGGTCAATGACCACAGCGGTGAAGTGCGCGGTGTCGACTTTGAATTCAACGCTTACGGCGGTCTCGACGGCGGTTTGTACTACCCGTGGGACAAGGACGATCAGATCGCCAGCAAAATCCTCGAAATCGAACGTTTTGACCGTTACCGCGCGCCGCTGATCGCCGAACTGGGCGGCATCCAGAGCGACGGCCAGGGCAGCATCCTCACCACCGAGCAATGCCTGCTCAACCGCAATCGCAACCAGCATCTGGGCAAGGAAGAAGTCACGCGGCGCCTGACCGATTACCTCGGTGCCGAGCAAGTCATCTGGCTGCCACGAGGCTGCAAATTTGACGAAACCGACGGCCACGTCGATGACCTCGCGTGCTTCGTGCGTCCCGGCGAAGTGGTGCTGCAATGGACCGACAACCGCGATGACCCGCAGTGGGAAATCTATCAGGAGGCCTACGACATCCTGCGCAGCACCCGCGACAGCCGTGGCCGCGAGCTGATCGTGCACAAACTGCCGCAACCCGACGTACTGGAGTGGACCGCCGAAGAAGCCGAGGGCCTGGATCAGCAAGACAGCACGCACACCCGTCAGGCCGGGACGCAAATCTGCGCGTCGTACATCAACTACTACGCCGGCAACACCTCGATCGTGGTGCCGCTGTTTGGCGATCGCAACGATCAAGCTGCGATGGCGACCCTCGCCGAGTTGTTCCCGCAGCACAAGATCGTCGGCATCGAAAACTCCCGGGAAATACTCCTCGGCGGCGGCAACGTGGCTTGCATCACCATGCCCCAGTACGCCGCGCCTGCCAGCCACAAAAAGGGAGTATGAACATGGGCCTGCACAAACTGACTCAAGCGTTAATGCTGGTGCTTGCACCCCTGTGTGTGCAGGCCGCCGACACCGCCAAACCGGTGGTCAACCTGTACATCTGGGGCGAGTACCTGGCGCCGGATACGCTGAGCAATTTCGAGAAGCAAACCGGCATCCATGTGGTCGCCGATCACTTTGATTCACTGGAAACCGTCGAGACCAAATTGCTCACCGGTCGCAGCGGCTATGACCTGGTGCTAACCGCCGGGCAACATCTGTCCCGAGCGATCCAGAGCGGTGCGATCCAGACGCTGGACCGCAAGCAAACGCCGCACTTTCAAGGCGTCGGCGAGGAATTCCGCCAGCACATGGCGGTGTTCGATCCGGGCAACCGTTACGCCGGCATTTATGCCTGGGGCACCACCGGCGTCGGTTACCAGGAAGAAGCGGTGAAGCAGCGCCTGCCCGACGCGCCACGGGAAAGTTGGGCGATGCTCTTCGACCCGGCAGTGGTATCGAAATTTGCCGATTGCGGGGTCAGCCTGCTCAACGATCCCAACGAAGTATTCGCGGCGGTCATGAAGTACATGGGCCTGGACATCAACCGCCAGAGCCTCGATGACCTGAAACTGGCCGAGCAGCAATTGGCGAAGATTCGGCCGTACATTCGCTACTTCGACAATGACCTGAACATCAGCGACCTGGCCAACGGCAACACCTGCGTGGCGATGTCGTGGAACGGCAACGTGGCCATCGCGGCGGGGCAGGCCGAGGCGGCGAAGAAACCGTTCACGCTGAAGTACCGGATACCCAAGGAAGGCACGTTGATCTGGTTTGACGCCATGGTCATTCCCAAGGATGCGCCACACCCCGAGGCGGGGCTGGCATTGATGGATTACCTGATGACACCTGAAGTGATCGCGCCGATCACCGACACCATTCACTACGCCAATGCGATTACGGCGGCGGACGGGCTGGTCGATCCGGCGATTCGTGATGATCCGGGGACGTATCCGTCGGCGCAGGTGAGGGCTTCGTTGTATAGCAAGAATGACAACGGGAAGGCGTTTAACCGGGCGTTGATTCGGGCGTTTAGCCGGTTGAAGTCGGGGTTGTGATTGGCGCTGAGTGATGGGGTGAGTTTGCCGGCCCCTTCGCGAGCAAGCCCGCTCCCACATTTAACCGAGTTCTCCCAGAAGAATGCGGTCAAATGTGGGAGCGGGCTTGCTCGCGAAGAACGATGACTCGGTCTATCGGGTAGGCACCCGCCACAAATACCACGCCGCCACCGTCCGATACGGGCTCCACCCCAACCCGATCTCCACCATCTGCTTACGCGCCGGCTGCACCTCCAGCCCCTTCAGCCGCCGATACCCCTCACGCACGCCAAAGTCATCGGCCGGCAAGATATCCGGCCGCTCAAGGCTGTAAATCAGCAACATCTCAACCGTCCAGCGGCCAACCCCACGCAAGGTGATCAGACGCTCGATCAACACCTCATCGTCCAAGGCCAACGCCGTTGCATAGTCGGGCACCACGCCATCGAGCGTCGCTTGGGCGATCCCCTGAATGGTCGCGATCTTACCCGCCGAAAATCCGCAACTGCGCAATTGATCAAACCCGGTCGCCAGGATCTGCTCCGGCCGTGGAAACGCCACTGACGGAAACAACGCCAGCAAGCGCCCGACAATCGCATCCCCAGCCTTGGCGTGCAGTTGCTGGTAGGCAATCGCCCGCACCAGCGACTCATACGGATCGCGCGCCGCATGCGGTTGGTGCAGGCACGGACCGACGACGGCGATGTGGCGCGCCCAGTCTGCGTCAAGGGACGCCAGAAATTCGGTCGCGGGCCGATAGGGATCGGGCACGGCGGTCAAGCGTTCCCGGCCGTTTTCAGCAGGGCGTTGACTTCACCGTAGGTGAAGGCCTTGAGGTGACTGCTGTCGAGTTTGCCGGTGTCCAGAAAACCCTTGGCCAGCCCGGCCATGGCGCCATACAGGAATTCGGCGATGCCCGACCCGGCACTCAAGCGCCGCACGCCCAGAGCTTTCAGCGCTTCAGGCGAAGGCAGGCTCGCAAGCCCCAGCACGTTCACCGGCAACGTCGTGCCTTGGCACAGCGCAGCGATTTCGTACTCCGCCGACACGCCCGCGGCGAACAACCCGTCGGCACCCGCGGCTTGATACAGCGCGGCACGCTTGAGGGTCTCGGCCACGCGATCTTCGGCAGGCACCAATCCCTTGAGGTACACATCGGTGCGCGCATTGATGAACAGCCGCACATTGCGCTGATCCGCCACCTTGCGCGCCACTTCGATTTTGCGCACCAACAACTCGGGCGGGGACGCGCCGTCCTCGATATTGATCCCGACCGCCCCGGCCGCAATCACCGCTTCAATCACTTGAGCGACCCGCGTCAAGTCAACGGAATAACCGGCCTCGACGTCCACGGTCAACGGCACGGAAATCACCCGGGCGATGGACTCGACGGTCGAAACCAGACGATCGAGGGGCAGGGCGTTGCCGTCCGCATAACCATGGGCCCAGGCCACCGCCGCGCTGCTGGTCGCAACGGCTTCGCAGCCCAGCTGCTCGACGATGCGCGCCCCGGTGGCATCGGCGACGTTGGTGAGGATCAACAAGCCTTCGTGGTGCAGTTGGTGGAATTGCTTGTCCATCGAATGTCCTTCCTTATGACGATTGAGGCAATCAGAACGCCAGTTGTTGGGTCATCTGCATCGCAGCGTTTTCCAGCCGGAGCAGAAACGCCTTGCGTGGTTGCCCTCCACCATAGCCGGTCAATGAACCGTCTGCACCGATCACCCGGTGGCAGGGCACCACGATGGCCAGCCGGTTGTGCCCGTTGGCCAGGCCCACCGCGCGACTGGCGCCGGGCTTGCCCAGCAACCTGGCGATGCTGCCGTAGGTGCTGGTCTGGCCGTACGGGATGTGTGCCAGTGCAGCCCAGACCTGCCGGGCGAACTCGCTGCCGGGCATGTGCAGCGCAACAGTGAATTCGCTGAGCTTGCCGGCGAAGTACTGCGCCAGTTCGGCCTCGATCTGCTGCAAGTGCGCGTTGTGTCCCGGCGCGACCGCGTAGCCGTAACGGTTTTGCAGCTCTTCGACTTCACGGGTCAATGCCGGACGGTCGAGGAATTCCAGCAGCACCAGCCCGCGACGCTCGGCCATGGCGATCATCGGCCCCAGTGGCGTGGTCAGCCGGGTGAAGAGCAGGGGTTCACTCTGTGCGGCTCGTCCCGGGGTGATGTGGAACGACTTCTGGAACGCGTCACGAAAACCGCTGAGGGATTCATAACCCGAATCGAAGGCCGCGCTGTCGATGGAATCGCCCTGTTTGATCCCGCCCAGCGCCATGCCGAGGCGACGGGTGCGCAGCCAAGCGTGAAAGGTCATGCCGAAATGCTGTTTGAACCAGCGCCGCAACTTCAGCGGCTCGATGCCCTCGGCCAGCAACTGGGCGTCGGTCCAGCGCTGCTCGGGATCGGCGTCCACCGACTTCAGCAGCGTCTGCACCCAGCCTGGCGCGATGGCCGCAGCGTCCAGCGGCTTGCAACGCAGACACGCGCGATAACCTGCCGCCATGCATTCATCGGCGTGGGCAAAGAACTCGACGTTCTCCGGTTTCGGCGAGCGCGCCGTACAGCCGGGGCGGCAGAAGATCCCGGTGGTTTTCACGGCCGTGAAGAACACGCCTTCGTAGGCAGTGTCGCGTTCAAGCATGGCGCGAACCATTTCGGCGTGGGGCGGCAGCAATGCGGTTTGTATGTTCATGGCCTGAGCATAAAACCCTGCGGGCGGTGACTCCACCGGAAAATCGACAGTGAATTTTTGTGGCCCTGGACTACAGTGTCCGGGTTACCGGTCATGCAACCCTTCAGGAACTGATTTCATGCATCCGTTCACGATTCAACACATTGATCACATCGTGCTGCGCGTCCAGGACCTGGAGCGCAGCATCGCGTTTTACGCCCAGGTATTCGGCGCTGAACTGGTTAAGCGCCAAGACCACTTGGGGCTGGTGCATTTGCGCGCCGGGACTTCCATGATCGACCTCGTCAGCCTGGACGGGGAGCTGGGGCGCAAGGGTGGTGCCGCCGCTGGCCCAGAGGGGCGTAACCTTGACCATGTCTGCCTGCGCATCGAACCCTTTGATGAAGTGGCACTTGTCAGCCACTTGCAGTCTTTTGGTTTGACGCCGGAGAAAGCGGCCACGCGCTTTGGTGCTGAGGGTTATGGCTTGTCGCTGTATTGCTTTGACCCGGATGGCAATCAGGTTGAGCTCAAAGGGGCGTCGACTGATCAGCCTTAAGCGTCGTTTAGCCGCTCACGTAGGAACTCGATTCGGGGCCAAGCGAACTTCAAGGCATCAAACCGGCCACTCGATAGGATTCGATCATTTCTGAAAATGTCGGACGTTTCTTTGATTTTATTGGAAGCCTTCACACGTTTAATGGCGCGTGTTTAAAAACACTTGGTGTTACGTCCCGAAGGCTACAAAACCTTGCGCCGTTACCTACGGGTCAGAGAGAATCCGCCGGCTTGTGCGGCTACGGGGCGGGCTATATCGTCTCCCTGTCACTGAAAAACAGTGATCGGGTTTGGTAGCCCGTCTAGAAGCCGCATGACAACACCTTATGTAGTCTCTTTTTGGGACTCTGTTTTTATGGTGGTCATGCGTGGGGCTCCATTGTGAGCGCCGGGTTTCCAGCTTCTACCGGTCTACCAACCCACGTATGGCCGCCACCCCTTCGTTTGGTAGCGAGGGTAATGGCTCCTCAATATTAGAAGTTGGAGTTCATCTATGTTCAAGGTAACACCTAACCCACCAGACACCGATTCACCAGATACCGATCCGCCAAACGCCGATTCAGTATCCCCGTACGAAACCCTCGACCCCAAAAAACTCCACGACGCCGCCGAACGCGCGCTCAATTTCTATCTCAACCCGGCGGCGCTCATGAACAACACCCCTCGAAAACCCAGCACCATTTACATGATTGCTCCAGACGTCGACCATGAAACCTTGCTGGTTCAAACGTGCGAGAACATGGCGTCGGCCAGTGTCATGGCCAGCAACGTGGCGGCATCGCTAGAGGGGACTCATCGCAGTAACGTCCTGGCGTTGCAGCAGGTCATCATGTTGGGGGAGCTGGCGGTGAATCGAATGCTGGATAACTTCGTTCCGCCTAAGTAATCGCTGCATTACGTTGGCGGGGGAGCTTGCTTCCTCGCCAACACCGCTAGGCGCCTGCCAGCGCATCGATCCGAGCCGTTATCCACTCACGGCCATACGCAAGCACGCTATCTGCCATGGCCGTCGGAAAATGAATAAACCCGTGAGGACATGACGCCAACACATGCACCTCAACCGGTGCCGATTTCATCCAGCGCTCGGCTAATTCGAGTGTGTCGTCTCTCAGGGGATCCAGCTCGCCGGCAAACATCAGCGCCGGCGGAAAACCCGTAAAGTCGCCGTACAACGGTGACAAGGGGGGCTGCCGGCGTTGCTGGTCATTCAGGTTCGGCGTCAACCTGCGCAACGCTTCAACCATGCCGGGGCCGTCCAACACCAGCGTTTCAGGGGGCGCCGCACGCACGCTCGCCGTTCCCGTCAAATCGTAGACACCGTAATACAACAACGCGCCGCTCACCCGTTGGAGCAAGTCGGGTGACAGCGCCAGCAACGTCGCCGCAGCAAGATGCGCCCCGGCCGATTCACCGACGACGATCACGGGCAAGCCAGCAGACTCTTCACAGCTGTCACTCAGTAACCAGCGCGCGGCACACAGACAATCCTCCATCACACCCTCAATCGGTGTCGATAAGGCAAGCCGGTAATCGACCGATACGACCGTGACGTTGCACGTCTTCACCATGGCAACGTTGAAGTTGTCATCCATCTGCGCATTGCCGATGACCCAGCCACCGCCATGAAAATCCAGCACGACGCCCTTTGATTCACCTCTGGGCCGGATGATCCGAACGGGCACTGAAGCGCCGCCCACGCTCACCACCTTTCTCTCAGCCTTGAGCTCGTGCTTGAGCAATTTACCTGCGCCGCCAATTTGACTGGCACGCAGCAAGGCCTGGATCAATCGAGGCATTAGGCGATTGCGGATTCGAAAGCGCGGCAACCAGGCGAGCTTCTTGTTGAAATCGCGCACCTGTGCCAACTCTCGCTCGTCAGCAGGCCATGGGGATTTGATCCCCTCGTTGGCATTCATCATCAGCGGTTATTGCGCAAGATGGAAAAATTCAACGCAGCGGCCACGCAAAGCCACGCAAGGTAAGGCAGCAGAATCAAGCCAGTGATCACATCCAGTCGCAACGCCATCACCACCATCACCGCGACTACTAGCCAGAGCAGCGTCAGGATCACCATGCCGGCGAAAATGCGCTGAGCGCCGAAGAATACCGGCGTCCACAGCGTATTCAGCGCGATCTGCGCCGCCCATAACGCCAGCACCTCCTGGCTTCCAGGTATCAGGGTCAACCGGTACCCGGCCCACGCGAGCAAAAGGTAGATCGTCGACCAAGCGACGGGGAACACCCAGTTGGGTGGGGTGAAGCCGGGTTTGACCAGCGATTCGTACCACTGGCCCGGTTTGAAAAAGAAGCCTGTGCTTGCGGCTGCACCGCAGGCGAGAAGAAAAACGAGAAAGGTCATCGGCGATCCTTGGCTGAGGTCATTTGTCGGGGTTGCTAGGCCATGTCGGCAGCGTTAAAGAGATGACGCCCAGCGAAGCGAAAAGTTTGGATGGGGGAATAACATTTCTCAGATGCAAAGGCGGGAAGGGGACGATGTCGTGCTTAAAGAACCATCGTCCCCCGGTTGATCACGCTCGCTTCGCCATCAACAACACCGAGGCCGCCGCCGACAACAACCCCGCGCAGCAACGGTTAAACATCCGCTTGCCACGCGGCTCAGCGAACCAGCGACGCATGTGCAAACCCATGTAGGCGTACGCACTGATGGCAATCCATTCCAGTATCAAAAACAACGCCCCCAGCAACGCGAATTGCGGCGTCACCGCGCGGGTCGGGTCGACAAACTGCGGCAGGAATGCGGTGAAGATCAAAATGGCTTTGGGGTTGCCGGCCGCCACCAGAAACTCCTGCCGCGCCAAGGCCAGCACACCGACGGGGAGCCGGGTGTCAGCGCGCTCGGCGCCAGGGTCGGCGCGCCACAATTGCCAGGCGAGGTAAAACAGGTACGCCGCGCCGACGATCTTGATCCCGTAGAACAGCATTTCGGAGGTTTGCAGCACCACGGCCAACCCGGCGGAGGCGAGGGCGATCATGCCGGCGAACGCCAGCAACCGGCCGATCCCGGCCACGCAGGAAGTGCGATAGCCGTAACGCGTCGAGTTGCTGACCGACAGCAGGTTATTCGGCCCAGGCGCCATGTTCAGGGCAAAGCAGGCGGGCAGAAAAAGAGTGAGGGTAGCGAGGTCCATGGCGAGTCTCCGGCAACGAGAACGCCATTTTTATCATGGAGGGCGTGCGGCTCGCCCCGTACAGCCATGAGCGCAAGCCGCAGTACACTTTTATTTGGCGAACTTTCTCGCGCCCGCTACGCATACGATTACCGCCACGGTGACCCCGAGCATGCCGAGGCTGACCTGTTCGTGCAGCAATGTCGCCGCCAGCGCCAGGCCGAAAAACGGCTGCAGCAGTTGCAGTTGTCCCACCGCCGCAATCCCGCCCTGCGCCAATCCGCGATACCAGAACACGAAACCGATCAGCATGCTGAACAGCGACACATACGCCAGGCTCAACCAGGCCGGCATCGTGATCCCGGACAATGAAACGGGCATCCGCCACACCGTCAGCGCGGCCATCAGCGGTAGCGACAACACCAGGGCCCAGCAAATCACCTGCCAGCCGCCCAGTGTTCTGGAGAGCTTGGCGCCTTCGGCGTAGCCCAGGCCACAGGCCAGAATCGCCAACAGCATCAGCACATCACCGACAGGCGACGCGGTCAGGCCCTGGGAAACGGCGAAGCCGATCACCAGCAAACTGCCCAGCACCGAAAAAAACCAGAACGCCGGCCGTGGACGTTCGCCACCGCGCAACACACCGAAGACCGCGGTGGCGAGCGGCAACAGGCCGACGAAGACGATGGAATGCGCCGACGTCACGTATTGCAACGCCAGCGCCGTCAGCAGCGGAAAGCCGACCACAACCCCCAACGCCACAATGACCAACGGCAGCAATTGACTGCGCGCCGGGCGCTTTTCCTTGAACAGCCACAACATGCACAGCGCCAACACGCCGGCGATGGTGGCCCGGGCGACGGTCAGGAACACCGGGTCGAATTCGAGCACGGCCACGCGGGTGGCGGGCAGTGAGCCGCTGAAGATCAGCACACCGATGAAGCCATTGATCAGCCCGCTGGCGTGCTTGTCCAGCGTCGGTCTGTTGAGCGTTGAGGTCCTTTCCATGTGGCGTCTCCGTGTCAGGTTGCGTGAAAGGCATCCTATGAGCCAGGATTAAGAACAATCAAAAAATTGTCATGGATACATCCCACGATGCCTCGCTCCCGTTACAAGTCCCTGGTGGACACTTTGGCCGCTGATATTCACTCGGGGCGCTTGCTGCCCGGCACACGCTTGCCGACGCACCGTCAGTTGGCCGCCAGCGAAGGCCTGGCGCTGGTCACGGCCAGCCGGGTGTACGCCGAGCTGGAAGCGATGGGGCTGGTCAGTGGTGAAACCGGGCGCGGGACCTTTGTCCGGGAGACGTCGTTGCCGCCCAGCCACGGCATCGATCAGCCGGATGTTGCGCCGGGAGTGATCGACCTCAACTTCAACTATCCCGCGCTGCCGGGGCAGGCCGACCTGTTGCGCAATGCCTTGCGCCAACTCGCGTTATCCGGCGACCTGGAATCGCACCTGCGCTACCAGCCCCATTGCGGGCGTGCGCATGAGCGCGCCTCCATCGCCCGACATTTGCGCAGCCGAGGCCTGACGGTCGACGCCGACAGCGTGTTGATTGTCAGCGGCGCTCAACATGGTCTGGCGGTGACGCTGATGGCGCTGCTGCGACCCGGTGACGTGATCGCGGCGGACGCGCTGACCTACTCGGGTTTCAAAGTGCTGGCCGCCACGCTGCACCTTGAAATCGTGCCCATTCCCGTCACGGAGCACGGCCCGGATCTGCAGGCGCTGAACGACCTGTGCCGCCGCCGGACGGTGCGGGCCGTGTACACCATGCCGACCCTGCATAACCCGATGGGCTGGGTGATGCCGGCTGACCAGCGCGAACTCCTGGTGTCGATTGCGCGCAAGCACGACCTGCACATCATCGAGGACGCGGCCTATGCGTTTCTCGCCGAAGACGCGCCGCCGCCCATCGCTGAGCTGGCGCCGGAGCGGACGATTTACGTGTCCGGGTTCTCCAAGAACGTCGCCACCGGCCTGCGTGTTGGTTTCATTGCGGCCCCGAAGCAAAACGTCGCCGAACTCGAACGTACGATCAGGGCGACCACCTGGAACACCCCGGGCGTCATGACGGCCATCGCCTGCGGCTGGCTCGAGGATGGCACCGTCACCCGGCTCGAAGCGCAAAAGCGCGAAGACGCACAGGCGCGACAGAAGCTGGCCGATGAGGCGCTGAGCGGACTTGCCGTGATCCGCCATACGTCGTCCTACTTTCTGTGGCTACCGTTGTCGGAAGATGCACGGGCGGACCAGATCGCCGTAGCGCTGATGCGCGAGCAGGTCTCGGTGTCCACCGCCGAACCCTTTGCGACGTCACTCCATGTGCCTCACGCCCTGCGGTTGGCGCTGGGCTCGGTGGACATGGACACGCTTCGACAAGCGCTGCTGAAAGTGAAGTGGGTAGTGGAGGCGCATACGTAATAAGTCCGAGGCATCGGGCGATCTGGACAACAACACGCCCTCAATCAAAACCATGACCTACGCTTGTTCACAGACACATGTTCAGTGAGCAGGGGTTGCTCCTGAGCGCGATTCAACCGGCACCGACAAAAACGAGATCAGGAGACCGCTCATGTTCGCTTTGTTCCGTCGTTTCAACTACGCCGCCGCCGTGGCGATCACCGCTGTCGCACTCTCGACACCCGCCATGGCGCTGGATACGGTCAAGTTCATGGCCCCGGGTTCGGTCGGAGGCGGTTATGACCAGACCGCCCGCGAACTGGGCAAAGCCATGATCGAGGCCAAAGTCGCTAAATCCGCCACCTTCGAAAACAAGGGCGGGGCTGGCGGAACACTGGGGCTTGCGCAGTTTGCCAACAGCACCAAGGGTGATCGCGATGCGTTGCTGGTGGTGGGCGCGATCATGGTCGCGGGCATTGAACAGAACAAACCGCAAATCACCTTGAAGGACGTGACACCGATTGCCCGGTTGTTCACGGAGTACAACGTGATTGCAGTGCGCAAAGAGTCCGAGTTCAAAACCCTGGAAGACTTGCTCAAGGCCTTCAAGGAAAAACCGACCAGCATCACGTGGGGCGGCGGCTCCAAAGGCTCGGTCGATCACATCGGCATCGCCGAACTGGCCGGCAAAATGGACATCCCGGTGAGCAAGGTCAACTACGTCGCTTTCGCCGGTGGCGGTGAAGTGGTTGCTCAGGCGTTGGGCGGGCAGATCAAAGTGATCACCGGCGGTTATGCCGAACTGGGTCAATACATCAAGAACGGCCAGTTCCGCGTGCTCGCCATCGGCGCGCCGGAGCGCGTTCCCGGCATTGATGCACCGACCCTCAAAGAGAAAGGTTACGACGTGATCATCGGCAACTGGCGCGGTGTGTACGGCGCGGCGGGCCTGAGCCCGGAGCAGCGTAAAGAACTGACCGACGCCGTTGTCGCGGCTTCCAACAGCCAATCCTGGAAGGACAACATCCAGACCAACGCATGGTCGCCGAGCGTGTTGACCGGCGATGAGTTCGGCAAGTTTGTCGCCGAAGAACACGTGCGGTTGCACGCGATGCTGGTCAACGTCGGGCTGCTGAATTGACATGGCCGGCCCGCGCAACATTGTGCCGCCACAGTTGGCGATCGGCCTTGGCCTGATCGCCATCAGCGCCGTTCTGGCGGTCGGTGCCTTCCGGTTTCCGCCCGAGATGGGTTTCGTCATTTTGGGCGCGCATGTCTATCCCTACGGGTTGGCGGTGTTCCTTGGCGTCGTTGGGTTGCTGCTGAGTTATCAGGCCGTTACCGGTGGTTTTCGCGAGCTGGCGGATCACGACGATGAATCGGCCAAAGCGCTGCCCGGCGGCAAACGGGGTGCGGCGTGGGTCACGGCGGGACTGGTGGGCGTGGCGGTGCTGATTAACCTGATCGGCTTCGTGCTCGCCGCCGGGCTGTTGTTTGTCTGCGCTGCACGCGGGTTTGGCAGTCGTCATCCGCTGCGCGACCTGGCCATCGGCATTGCCCTGACGCTGCCGATCTACTGGCTGTTCAACGCCGGGCTCGGGGTTTCCCTGCCGCCCCTTGTCAACGCCTGGATCTGAGTCGGGCCGAAGGAGATCAACCCGGTGGATATTCTTGCAAGTCTGGCGATGGGGTTTTCCGCGGCGTTGTCGCCGATCAACCTGATGTGGGGCTTTATCGGCTGTCTGCTCGGCACGGCGATTGGCGTGTTGCCCGGCATCGGGCCGGCGCTGACCGTGGCGCTGTTGCTGCCGATCACTGCCAAGGTCGATCCTACCGGGGCGCTGATCATGTTTGCCGGTATCTACTACGGCGCACAGTTTGGCGGCTCGACGACTTCCATTTTGCTCAACACGCCGGGGGAGTCGTCCTCCATGGTCACGGCCCTGGAGGGAAACCTGATGGCCCGCAACGGCAGGGCCGGGCCGGCGCTTGCCACGGCGGCCATCGGTTCATTTGTGGCCGGGACGATTGCCACGATTTTGCTGACCCTGTTTGCCCCGGTGGTTGCCACGCTGGCGCTGAAATTTGGCCCGGCAGAGTATTTTGCGATTCTGGTGTTGTCGTTCACCACCGTGTCGGCGGTCCTCGGCGCGTCGATGCTGCGCGGTTTCGCCTCGCTGGGGGTGGGCCTGGCCATTGGCTTGATCGGCCTGGATTCGACCTCGGGCATTGCTCGCTACACACTGGGGGTGCCTGAGTTGGTGGACGGCATTGAAGTGGTGCTGGTGGCGGTGGGGCTGTTTGCGGTGGGGGAGGCGTTATACAGCTTGTTGTATCAAAAAGAAGAAGCCAGCAACCGGCACCGTTTGACCTCGTTGTGGATGACCCGCGCCGACTGGAAACGCTCCGTTCCGGCCTGGCTGCGCGGCACGCTGATCGGCTTTCCGTTCGGTTCGATTCCCGCCGGTGGGGCCGAGATTCCGACATTTCTGTCCTATTCGGCCGAACGCAAACTGAGCAAATACCCGAAAGAGTTTGCCGGCAGCAAAGGCGAGGGCGCGATTGAAGGCGTTGCCGGGCCTGAGGCGGCCAACAACGCCAGTGCCACCGGCTCGTTGGTGCCGCTGCTGACGCTGGGCATTCCGACCTCTGCCACGGCCGCCATCCTGCTGGCCGCGTTCCAGAACTACAACCTGCAACCGGGCCCGATGCTGTTCCAGACCTCGGGGGATCTGGTCTGGACCCTTGTCGCCTCGCTGTACATCGGCAACGTCATCCTGCTGGTGCTGAACCTGCCGCTGGTGGGGTTGTGGGTCAAGCTGCTGCAGATTCCGCGTCCTTACCTGAACGCTGGCATCCTGGTGTTCGCCACCATCGGTGTGTACGGCATGCGTCACTCCTCGTTCGATCTTTTGCTGATGCTCGGCATCGGCTGGGGCGGAGTGCTGATGCGGCGTTTTGATTTCCCCGTGGCGCCGGTCATCGTGGGTATGTTGCTGGGGCCGATGGCTGAAAAGCAGCTGCGTAATGCCTTGTCCATCAGCGAGGGTGACTGGACAACCTTTCTCACACAACCCATTGCCGCGTCGTTCCTCGCACTGACGCTGCTGGTGCTGATCGTCCCGCATTTGCTCCATGCTCGGGGCATCAAGCTGCATGAGGACGATTAAGCCCTACAAAACGCGATAGGCAGTTTTCTTCAATACGCAGGGTTTGGCGCTCAGTACCGTGAGCGCTGAGTTCCCTGAATTGAAGAAGGTGTGCGATGAGTCTGTTGATTTCCATGGCAACGTTTGCACTGGTGGCGTCAATCACGCCGGGGCCGGTGAACATTGTGGCGTTGAGCTCGGGTGCGCAGTTTGGCTTTCGCGCCAGTCAGCGACACGTCGCCGGGGCTACGCTGGGGTTCGTTTTGTTGTTGGTGTTGATGGGGCTGGGGCTGCATGAGGTCTTGCAGGTGTGGCCGGCGCTGACGCGGGCGGTGCAATGGGCGGGCGTGGCGTTTCTGTTGTTCATGGCCTGGAAGCTTGCAGCGGACGATGGTCGCATCGACGCCAAAGAGTCGCGCCGGGCGCCGTCGATGCTGTACGGCGCGGTGATGCAATGGCTCAACCCGAAAGCCTGGCTGGCCTGCGTGGCGGGGATGGGCGCCTTCGTCGCGGACGGCGAGGCGCGGTTGGTGTGGCAGTTTGCGGCGGTGTATTTGGTGATCTGTTATGTGTCGGTGGGGTGTTGGGTGTATGCCGGAACATTCCTGCAGGGTTATTTGAATAATCCGGCAGGAATGCGCTTGTTCAACCGGGTCATGGCGCTATTGCTGGGGGCGAGTGCCGTGTATCTGCTGGTTTCCTGACCCCAAGACAAGTCGCCTCAATCGAGGCCGTGCAGCAAACTGAACTCGTTTTTTGTCAGCGCAGTGAAGCGGTTGTTTCGCAGTTGGCTGATGGCATACAGCGCGCGACCTGTGCGGCCATTGCCGTCGCCCAAACCGTGGAAACCCACGACAGTTGCCAGCAAATGTTTGTCGAAGTACTCATGGCCGGTGTCCAGCGTTTTCAGGTGCTGCTCCATTGCGGCGAAGCCACTGATGTTGCTGGCGTACTTCTTGTCATTGACGCCAATGCGCACGACGTCAGAGGTCGCGGGGGCAATCCGTGCGTGCACCTCTTTGATCACCGCCGGATCGGTCAGCGGTTTGTTGTTGCCTGCATAGTCACGCAGGACCTGAACGATGCTCTCAACGTCATTACCGGGAGAGGTCGAACCGTTGACAATCCAGGCACCGGCCCTGCGCGAATTATCCGTAAAGCCGTTCGGGTTGAACGTTGCTTCCGGCATGGCCTGGTTAAACGGCGCCTTGCCCAGATCCTGTATCAGCACGTTTTGCTGGTAGCCCTTCATGTAATTGACGTTTTTTGCTTCGAACTGGGCATAGGTGGCCAGCGTGTCGGCATACCCTTGGGCACCCGATGCGGACCGTGCGGTGGTGTAGCCATATTGCGATTTGTCCAGGACTGCGGCGAACAGGTCATCGACCGCCGTTCGGCCGATCAATGCCTCCAGATCCTGCGCTTGCTTGAATGGGATCGCCGATTCGATGACCGCTTTATTGAACAGATGCTCAAGTTCAAGGTGGGTCGCACCCTCGGGCAATCGAATGTTCTTGTCCCCCAGACGGGCGACAATCTGTTCGACCGTCTGAATGCTGTCGTCCTTGAACAGCGCACGCCCATGGGCAACCGTGTCCAGCGACATGCGAAGCCGGGGCCCGACACCGGTATGGTCGACGGCCTTGATCAAGTTATAGTTGTTGGCACCGGTTATATAACGCAGTTGCTGTCTGGCAGCGTGTGACGCGGAGAGGCCGCTGCCGCTTAGTTTTGCTACGCCCCGGCCGAGTAGCTTGGCGCCCCCCTTGAGCAGATGTGATGCACCGCTGACCGGATTGACCAGACTGGCGGCGGTACCGGCCACAACTTTGGACGCAGACAACAGTTTCGACACCAGGGTCGAGGCTTTTGCACTGATCGCGACGACTTTGACGCCGATAATCGCGAAGGACATGACCAGCGCTGCGGCGTCGATGACGCACCCCAGTATCGCGCTACGTTGTCTGGAGGGAACACCTGAGGACAGGTCCTCAATGCAGCCTTTGAACGGAATGATCAGGTTCAAAATGACGTTAAATGCGGCATCGGTACTGGCAATTGCTTTTTCGCGTGCTGTCTCGTCAAGGCTCAACGTTTTCAAGGCGGCTTTGTTGAAGTACGGGTTCTGCTTGGCAATAAAATCGCTGATTTCATTTTTCCGCTGGGAGCGGAAGTAGCGGTTCGGCGAAGTAGTGTCGGTATTGTCAGAAGGTACATTGAACTCGCCGAGTTTGTGGAAGACAACCTGAGAATTCTGGCCGCTACGGGCTGGCAAGTTCTTGAAGTAAGCACGAGCGTCGATGGGGTAATCCATGAATACTCGTTTTTCCGGATAGTCGGCGTCGTCAGTGTTGAAGGGATTCAATCGATAATGTTCGACAAGTTCCTTGTTTAAAACACATTCCATTCTGAGTGGGAAAAGTTCATAACAACGAAGTTGCGAATCTTTTCGTGCATAGATGAAGGTTCCATACGGGTGTTTTTCGCCCAATGGAACGACGCCGTCAAGTCCGGCCGGTCCCCACGAATAAACCTGGTAAATAGCCAAATGCCCTTCTTCGATGAACTGCCTGTCCAGGGGGCGAAGTTGCGAAAATGCAATGTTGATCGAGGCAGATAACCCGTGGGTCATCATATCGATATGGTCGTCAAAGACCGGCTCGTACAGTTCGGCAACGGGAGGCATGCGGACCAGGTGAGGGAAAGACTTGTAAACACTTTCTCCTGAGATCCGGTCCCATTCCTCAGTATGAAGTTCGTCCCCCATATAAAGGTCTATCACCGACACCTTTCTTCCCGCCCCTCCACCGGTACCGCGATGTTTGACCAACAATTCTTCAGGGTCGCAGTCCGATTCCCAGGATTTCAACTCTTTCAACGCAAGTGCCTTGCGATGGGGTAATGGCTTGCCCAGTTGATTCACGGCGCTGTTGATCATATCGATGTGCTGTTGATATTCATCCATGGCCAGGGTCACAGCATCCGTGCTCAGGTTGCCTTCGGCGTCCCGGGAGACAAGCCTGTTCATCAAGGCCCAGGTGATGACCGGATCGACCGATACCGTCGTCGACAGGTTTTTTACAGCCGGGCTCAATTCCGATACCCGGCCAAACCCGAGCAACTGCTGATACGTCATGCTTCGAGAAACGCCGTGAACAATCGATTCGGCAAAGTGCACGGCTTGGGTGAATACAACCCAGCCGGGCGTTCCAAGGTGTAATTCGGGCGGCAGATCATGGACCAGATATTCCGGTGCCATGCCTCCCAGGATCAGCTCTGCCACCAGCGGCGAAAAGAGTTCATGCAGTTTGAATGTAGAAACCAAATGCTGTTCAAGTTGCGTGCGAACGTCGGCCGGACTGGCCAGCAAGTATCGTTTGGAATAGAGGTCGAAGCCGGCAAATGTGGTATTGGCCCGATCAGCAGCGGGGTCCAGGTCAAGCAGTATCGCCGCGATGACCAGTTGCTCAATAAACGGCTCTGCGGGTTTGAGGCCCGTCTCATCGGCGAACCATCCCAAGGCATCGATGTACGCTTGCCCATTGTCGGAGGCCCGCACGGCAATGTCGATCAGCCGCGCCATTCGGTAACTTTGGCTGGTGGGCAATCCATCGGAGGAACCGCTTTCGAGTCTCAGCGAATCGCCAAGCAGGGCAACCAGAGAAACTTCGCCTGCGGTTTGCGCCTCGGAGACCTGGCGAATGAGTGCACGGTTTTCTTCCGTGAGATTGAACGGAGAGTCTTCCGGTGAATCCAGTAGTTGCCAGTAATTTTCATAAGCAGGGCTGTCTGGCAGTGTCGAGTGATTGATCAAGTCGATCAGCTCTTTGGCGCTTTCTACGGTGCCAGGCAGTGGCAAGCCGTGAATGTTTAACCACTGACTGACCGCCATTTTCTCGGTGGCGGTCACCCACCCACCGGTCAACCTGGCCATACTCGCCAACAGTTGAAGGTCTTCTTCGAACGATTCAAGACCGGCGACATAGTGAGTGATGTCTGTGCGGGCAGAGAAGTAGCCGACGGTGATAACGTCGGTTTCGACGGTGCGGCTGCTGATGTTCTCATGGGTGTAATAGAGATGACCCGACTCATCGACTTGAAAAGAACTTGTCGGGGGGATGGACCGTTCAGCGCGAATCTTTAAAAAGTCGGGGTGACGAATAAGCCTCGATAGGCATATGGCGGCAGGGCGATGCAAGTTATCCAGATGAGAGTTTGTCATGCGTGTGACCGATAAGCGGTCCCACGACCAACCGATGGTTTCCATGACGTCTGCATCACTGAGGAAGTTGGCAATAACCTCGGTAATTGATTGTTTCTCTTGTTGGTTGTTGGAGTTAAAAAGGTTGTTATATGAATTGCTCAAAAAGAAGTTCCATCTTCTGATGTTGGTTTCGGGTGTGACTTGGAAGAGGAGCTTAAATAAGTGGGCGCTGCGTTGTCATATTAGTTGTATGTCTTTGTATGACTTGCATATGGTTTAGTGCGGTTTTAATAGTTTCCGTGCAATTAACTAACGTTCTAACTGTAGAGTATTTTCTCAGCCGCGATACTGCCCCGGCGTCGCTGCCAAGTGCTGTTTGAAGACGCGCTGGAAATGCGCCTGATCAGCAAATCCCGCTTCCAGGGCAACATCAGCAATCAACTTGCCAATGCGCAATTGATCACGAGCGAACTGGATACGCCGGTTAACCAGAAAGGCATGGGGTGTCATGCCGTAATGTTGCTTGAAGGCGCGAATCAGGTAGGACGGCGACAGTTGAGCCGCGTCGCAAATGTCTTCGAGCTTGAGTGGGTGTGTGCAGTTGTCACAAATGTAGTCGGCAGCCCGCTCCAGCTTGAAATTGGGTTCGCGCGGCGCTTGATCGACCGGGTTGAGCCGCTGTTGTACTTCGGTAAAAAACTCTACCGCCGCGCTGTGTTTGCACAACACATCCTGCAGAGGATCAACCAGTATTTCGTACAAATCGTTGAGGCCGGCGAACAGGTTGCCGTCGCGGGTGTGGGTGATGGAAAACCGTCTGAAGGCCGAGTCCTGGCTGAAACCGAGCTGATGTTGCAGATCGGTCAGCCAAGGCGTCTCGACGTACAGCATCAGGTACGACCACGGCTGGTCGTCGATCGGATTGCAGGCATGCACATCATCAGGGTTCATCAACACCACGGTGCCGGTGCTGACCTCGAACTGCGCTTGCTCGTGAAGGTAGGTGCTGCGCCCGGCGGTGATCGCACCGATGGAAAAGTGCTCATGGGAATGCCGGGTGTAGCAGACCTCGCGGCCGTCGGCGATGGAGCGGGCTTCGATGAAGGGCAGGGCATCGTCACGCCAGAAGCGGGGGGCTTTGTCAACGTCTTTGGCAACGGTGTGCTTCATCGTCAATGTCCTCGGCAGGCCAGCAACGGAGTGTATTAGCTCTCGCCGTCAAAGGCTCGCTGAGACTTGGTGGTGTCCGGGCTTTTCAGCATTTCCATGCGCTGGATCGGTCAGCACCATGCCCTCGTGCATGGCGTGAATCGCTTGGCCAGCCTTGCCTGGGTGGGAAGAATCGAGTCAATATGACTTAATCAGGTGTCATAAAGACTGCTTATGCTTGTTGTCGATATGACTCTTCAACGTTCAACGTATTGATTTTAAAGGGGACAATATCTGGCACGGCGCTTGATACTCCTGACGTACAACTGACCCGCTTCAGGAGTACGACAAAATGTTCAATTTTTTCAATGACCCTCTGCGCGTTCTGCACCTGTCGAGCAAAGTCCTCGGCGCCGGCCTGGTCATGCTGTTTGCCGGAATCTATGGCGCCTACCTGTACGCCGGTCATATGCCCATCGCGTTGTTGGTGGCGATGCATGCCATGACCATCGTCGGCCCTACATTGCTCAAGATCGGCTACGTCATGCGCCTGCTGGCGCAATACCGGTTGTCTAAAGCCCTGATCCCTGTGGTGGCGTGAAGTGAGAAAACTTGCCGCCGCACCGGTGTTCAGCCTCGGGTTTCGTCCATTCTTTTTTGCCGGTGCGCTGTTTGCGCTGGTGGCCGTCGCGATCTGGGCGCTGTGGTTGTACGGCCGATTGCCCGGTGCGCAACCCATTGGCGGCATGTTGAGCTGGCATCGGCATGAGATGCCGTTCGGGTTTGCCTCGGCGATCATTGCCGGGTTTCTGCTGACGGCGGTGCCGAACTGGACCGGGCGTCCCGGCTTGAGCGGCTGGCCGTTGATCGGGTTGTTGCTGGTGTGGCTGCTGGCGCGATTGGCGTGGTTGCTGCCGATTCCTGCGCCCCTTCTGATTGCTCTGCAGACACCGTTTCTGCCGCTGCTGGCCTGGATGCTGGGTCGGGATCTGATCGCGGCCGGTAAACGTGAGAACTATCCGATTCTGCTGGTGGTTGCCTTTATGGCGGGCTGCCAGGCCTTGACGCTGTGGGGGATCGCCACCGATGACGCGGGGTTGCAACGACACGGTGTGCTCGCGGCTTTGTGGCTGGTGGCGGCACTGATGACGGTCATTGGCGGGCGGGTCATTCCGTTTTTCATCCAGCGCGGTTTGAACCGTCCTGCCACACCGGCGGCTAACCCGTTGCCCACTAAAATCCTGCTGGTGAGTTCATTGCTGGCGGCGGTGTCGTTCGCCAGTGGCTTGAATGACAGCCCGAGGGCGTGGTTGTCCGTGTTGTTTCTGCTGATGGGCACTTTGCATCTGTGGCGCTTGTGGCGCTGGCATGATCGAGGGATCTGGCGGGTACCGCTGCTTTGGTCGCTGTACCTGGCCTATGCCTGGATGTTGATGGCTGCGCTGGCGATGGCGCTGTGGCACGCGGGCCTGATGCCGCAACAGAGTCTGGCCACCCATGCGCTGGCCGTGGGCGGCATTGGCGGGTTGATCCTGGCGATGATTGCCCGCGTGAGCCTCGGCCATACCGGGCGATTATTGCAGCCATCAAAAACCGTGGTACTGGGCTTTGCCTTGCTGGTCGTCGCTGGCATGTGCCGGGTGTTGCTCGTTCCGTTTTCCGGGGCAGGACTGGCACTCTCGGCGCTGCTGTGGTGCGCGGCGTTCGGCCTGTTCCTGACGCGCTACACCACGATCCTGTTCAAACCACGGGTCTAGCGCCCCAGGCCACCCTGGTCGGCGATCCAGCGGGTGGCCAAATCGATAAAAGCGCGCAGTTTCGGCTGTGTCTGGGTACGGCTGGGGAAGTACAGGTACAGCGCCGTACTCAGCGGCACAAAGGGCTGCAGCACACGCTCCAACCGGCCGTTCGCCAAGTCGTCGATGATCTCCAGATCACAGGCGTAGGCCAATCCCTGACCGTTTCGCGCGGCCGAGACCAGTAGCCGACGGTCATTAACAGTCAGGCCGCCCTCGACGCCCACCGTGAAGTCGCGCCCGTCACGGCGAAATTCCCAGCGGTGCGCGTTGCCCGAGGTGGAGAAGCGGAAGCCGATGCAGTCATGCCGGGTGAGTTCTTCCGGGCTGAGCGGTTTACCAGCCTTGGAGAAGTACGCCGGCGATCCCACCACCGACCATTGCAGGTCCGGGGTCAGGCGCACCGCAACCATGTCTTTCTCGATGGATTCCCCGAGCCGGATCCCGACGTCGAAACCACCTGTCATCAGGTCGACGGTGGCATCGTCCAGGGAAATATCGAGGTTGACTTGCGGGCAGGCCTGGCGAAACAACGGAATCAACGGCTCGATCAGGAGTGCGCCGGACAGCCGTGGCGCGGTGATGCGCAACGTGCCCATCGGTTGATCACGAAAACCGCTGAGTACCGCCAGCGCTTCGTCGATTTCACTGGCCGCCGGGCGCAAGCGCGCGAACAGGCTGGCGCCGGCCTCGGTCAATGCGACCCGTCGCGTGGTGCGCTGAAACAGCAGCACACCCGTGCGACGCTCAAGCAGCTTGATCGCGTGGCTGACGGCGGTGGGCGTCACGGCCAGGCGAGTCGCGGCGAGGGTGAAGCTTTTGTGCTCGGCGACCGCCAGGAATTCGGTCAAGCCATCAAAAGGATCGTGATTCATAGGGCCGCCATTATGAAAGACAGTTTCATAGTGCTTGTAGCACGAGGCGATTTTTCCGATCAATCTTCCTGCGTACCTTGTGCTCACCCCAACCGCAAACAAGGAACACGCTCATGACCACTTCCCACTCTTTCAAACGTGTCTGGCTCATTACCGGCGCTTCCCGTGGCATCGGCGCCAAAATCGCCGCCGCCGCCCTGGCAAACGGTGATGCGGTCGTCGCCACTGCCCGTGACGCGGGGACGATCACCCAGCGTTTCGGCACCCAACCAGGGTTGCTCGCCGTTGCGCTGGACGTCACCAACGAGGCGCAGGGCATTGCGGTCGCCAACGCGGCTATCGAGCACTTCGGGCGTATCGACGTGCTGGTCAACAACGCCGGCTACGGTTTGCTGGGCGCGGTAGAAGAAGCGAGCGCCGATGAAGTGCGGCGCTTGTACGAGACCAACGTTTTTGGCCTGCTGAACGTCACCCGTGCAGTTCTCCCACACCTGCGTGCCGCTCGCAGCGGGCATGTGATCAACCTGTCTTCGGTGGGCGGATACCGGTCGGGGTCGGGGTTCGGTGTGTACTGCTCGACCAAGTTTGCCGTTGAAGGCTTGAGCGAGGCGCTGCATGCCGAGCTGGCGCCGCTGGGAATTAAAGTCACCGTGGTGGAGCCCGGTTACTTCCGTACGGAATTCCTCGAAGGCAATTCGCTGGTCGAATCTCCCGCCTCCATTGGCGACTACGACGGCACCGCAGGCGAGGTGCGCAAAATCGCCAAGGCCGTGACCCTCAATCAGCCTGGTGATCCGGACAAGCTCGCGCAGGCCATGATCACCTTGGTAGAGGCAACCAACGCACCGCTGCGCCTGCCACTGGGCAGTGATTGTGTGGCGGCGATTGAAGCCAAAAATACCTTCGTTGCCGAAGAGTTGCAGGCATGGCACGAGGTGTCAGTGTCCACCGACTTCTAAACAGCTTTTTTGTGGCACGACAGCTGTTATGGCTAGAGCGCTTTCACTGCAAAAGATCAATGCAACGGCCGCCCATTTGAGGCGGCCTTTGTGTGACCGGTGGTCGATGAACCGGTCTCGCCCGGCATTTTGCGCTTAGCTGAAGGGATAACCCAAGGCGCGCACAGGCAGTTGTTTGTCGTAGCGACGCCCTTCAGAACACCGTGAGTCTGAGGAAATTCGCAATGCTGACCCTCAACATCAATGGCAAGGATCAGGAGTTGGATGTCCCCGCGGACATGCCGCTGCTCTGGGTCCTGCGCGATGTCGCGCACCTCACTGGCACCAAGTTCGGTTGCGGCATGGCCCAGTGCGGCGCCTGCACCGTGCACGTCGATGGCGCACCTTTACGCGCCTGCATCACGCCCGCGACCGCCGTGGCCAACGGGCAAAAAATCCTCACCATCGAAGGCCTGTCCACCGACGGCTCGCACCCGGTACAACAAGCCTGGGCCGAGCTCGATGTGGTGCAGTGCGGTTACTGCCAGTCCGGGCAAATCATGTCTGCCGCCGCATTGCTCGCAAAAATTCCCAAACCCACCGACAGCGACATCGATCAGGCGCTCTCCGGCAACATCTGCCGTTGTGGCACTTACCCAAGGATTCGCGCGGCGGTCAAACGCGCCGCCGAGATCGGTTGATGCCATGTGGAGGGGATTAGAATCATGAACAGCATCCTGGATGTCTCACGTCGCCGATTTCTCAAGGGCAGTGCGTTGTTGGGCGGTGGGCTGGTGGTGGCGTTTGTCATCCCCGGCGCCCATCGTTTTGCCGTGGGCGCGGAGAATGAGGGCAACATCTTTGCGCCCAATGCGTTCCTGCGCATCGGCAACGACAACAGCGTCACCGTGCTGCTCGGCCATTCGGAAATGGGCCAGGGCATCTGGACCGGCCTCACCATGTTGATCGCCGAAGAACTGGACGCCGACTGGACGACCATTCGCGTCGAGCACTCACCTGCCTCGGCCGCCGATTACGGGTTGGCCGGGTTTGGCGGTATGCAGATTACCGGCGGTTCGACGTCGACCTGGATGGAGTTTGATCGCTACCGGCAGGCCGGTGCGGCGGCGCGTTTGATGTTGGTCGATGCGGCCGCCAAGCGCTTCGACGTCGCGCCTTCGCAGATCCGCACCGAATCCGGTGTGGTGATTGCCGGCGACAAGCGCGCCACCTATGGCGAACTGGCTGACGACGCCGGCAAGTTGCCGGTGCCGGATCCGGCTTCCATCAAGTTCAAGGAGGCCAAGGACTGGAAGGTCATCGGCAAACCCACCAAGCGCCTCGACACGCCGGAGAAAATCACCGGCCGGGCCAAGTTTGGCATGGACGTGCAGTTCGACGGCTTGATGACCGCCATGGTCGCGCGGTCGCCGGTGTTTGGCGGCAGCGTCAAATCCTTCGAAGGCGCCGAGGCGCTGGCAGTACCGGGCGTGCATAAAGTGGTGCAAGTGCCCACGGGCGTGGCGGTGATTGCCGATCATTACTGGGCTGCGAAGCTGGGGCGCGATGCGCTGAAAGTCGACTGGGACCTGGGGCCGAACACCGGGCTCGACAGCCAGAAGCTGCTGGAGAGTTTCCGCAAACTGGCCGCCACCCCCGGCATTTCGGCGAGCAAGGCGGGCGATGCAACGGCCGCACTGGGCAAAGCAACCAAGAAGATCGACGTCGAATACAGCGTGCCGTACCTGGCCCATGCGCCGATGGAACCGCTCAATTGCACGGTGAAGATCAGCAAGGATAAGTGTGAAATCTGGACCGGTACTCAGTTCCAGACGCTGGATCAAATGATCGCGGGCAAGATCACCGGGCTCAAACCCGAACAGGTGGACATTCACACCGAATTCCTCGGTGGCGGCTTCGGTCGCCGGGCCAATCCGACCTCGGATTTTGTCGCCGAAGCCGTGCAGGTAGCCAAAGCCGCCGGCGCTCCAGTGAAAACCGTGTGGTCGCGCGAGGACGATATTCGCGGCGGTTACTACCGCTCGATGTTCCTGCATCAGGCCAATATCGGTCTGGATGCCGGCGGCATGCCGATCGCCTGGAAACATGTGATGGTCGGGCAGTCGATCATGGACGGCACCGCGTTTGCGGCCATGATGGTCAAGGACGGCGTCGACAAGACCTCGGTGGAAGGCGTCGCCGACAGCCCTTATCTGGAAGACCTGGCCAATCACCAGGTGGACCTGCACTCGCCGAAAACCGGCATCAGTGTGCTGTGGCTGCGTTCGGTGGGGCACAGTCACACGGCGTTCGTCATGGAATCGTTGATCGATGAACTGGCCGAGGCGGCCGGCAAGGATCCGGTGGAATACCGACGAACCTTGCTCAAGAACCACCCTCGACACTTGGGCGTGCTCAATCTGGCGGTCGAGAAAGCCAACTGGACCGCGCCGTTGCCGGACGGTCATGCGTTGGGCGTGGCGGTGCACGAGTCGTTCGGCAGCTACGTGGCGCACGTCGCGGAAGTGTCCCAGGACAACCTGAAAATCCGCGTGCACCGGGTGGTGTGCGCGGTGGATTGCGGGATTGCGGTCAACCCGATGAGCATCGCGGCGCAGATGGAATCGTGCATCACCTTCGGCCTCGGCTTCGCCTTGCACAGCAAACTGACCTTCAAGGACGGGCAGGTGGTGCAATCCAACTACCACGACTATCAAGTGTTGCGGCTGAATGAAATGCCGGTGGTTGAAGTGCATATCGTGCCCAGCACCGAACGGTCCGGCGGCATCGGTGAGGCCGGCGTTCCACCCACCGCACCGGCCGTTGCCAACGCAGTGTTCGCCCTGACTGGGCAACGCTTGCGTGAGCTGCCGCTGCAATTGTCGGGGGTGTGACATGAAACGACATCTGATGTTGGGTGCGGTGCTGTTGATTGGCCTGGCCGGCTACGCCGAAGACCTGTTTGCGGACGACAAGGAGGCGATCAAGGCATTCGATACGGTGCAGAAAGTCTTTCAAAGTCCGCGTTGCCAGAACTGTCACATTCCAGGGGATTCGCCGTTGCAGTTCGATGCCGGAACCCCACATGCCATGAACGTGGTGCGCGGGATGGACGGCAAGGGCGCGGCGGGTCTGCCCTGTGCGACCTGTCACGCCGAGACCAATCCGCCGTCCAGTTACGGGCCGCACTCGCCACCGGGGGCGCCGCACTGGAGCCTGCCGCCGGCGTCGCACAAGATGGCCTGGATCGGCCTGCCGGCGGACAAGCTGTGCGCGATGATCAAGGATCGCGCGAGCAATGGCGACCGTGATTTCGCTGCGCTGATCAAGCATGTCAGCGACGACAAACTGGTGTTGTGGGGCTGGAATCCCGGTGAGGGCAGGGCGCCGGTGCCGGTGCCGCACGACATTTTTGTCACGCAATTCAAACTGTGGGCCGAGGCGGGAGGGCCTTGTCCGGTGCTGGGTAGCTGACCGGCGGTCCGTTAACAGGGAGTCAATGCGGGTATGGCCGACTCTAAAGACCATATCCGCCAACGGAGTGAGTCATGTTGATCCCAGGCAAACCGGTGAAAAACGGCGTTCGCGCTGATCCATTGCGTTCGCCCCAACAGGAACGTCAATTGCTGCGCGACCTGGCCCGCAAGGCCGAGCAAGAGCTGATGGGCGTGCAGATGGCAAGCATGGACGAGTTGACGCTGCTGCCCAACCGACACGGTTTCACCGTATTGGCCCAACAGGGGCTGGACGCCTGCCAGCAACTGGATAAACCGACGACGCTGTTGCATTTCAAACTCGATGAGCTCAAGCACATCAACTACCTGTATGGCCGCGCCGAGGGCAACCGCGCACTGAAAACCTTCGCTGATGTGCTGCGCATCGCTTTTCGCGAAAGCGATGTGATCGGCCGGCTGGGCGCCGACAAATTCGTTGCCTTGCTACTGGGTTCAAGCAGTTTAGATATCGCCGCTATCCGGGCGCGACTCGAAGAAATACTCGCCGCGCGTAACGCCACGGTGCATCGCCGTTCTGACCTGCACTTCAGCCTCGGACAGATCGAATTTGACCCGCAGTTGCATCAGCCAGTGGAAGAGCTTTTGACGGTGGTCGATGAGGCGCTGCGCGCTGAAAAACCGCTGTCGATTCAGGATTGAGAGATGCCTTGCAAGTCCGCTGCAACGTGCTCGGCGGTACGCAATAACTGTCCATCGTCTCTGAACCGTCCGATCAGCTGTAACCCGATCGGTAGATCGCCTTCGGGGCGAATCAAAGGAAGATTGATCTGTGGCAGGCCAAACGCTCCCCAGAACTTGATGAAGTCTGACGGTCCGGTGCTTTCAAGGCCAATCGGCGCGACCATCCCGCATGAGGCGCCGAGCATGGCGTCGTAGGGCTGGCAAAGCTCATCCAAGCGAGGGGCAAGCCTCGCCAGGCGCGCCTTGGCCGCTGACTCCTGTTCCCATGTTGTCGCCGCTGCGCGCTCGAACATGGCCAATGTCGAAGGGCTCAATTGGGTCCGGTGCCGTTGAAATTCCTTTGCCAGCGAACGGGCGCCTTCGCAGTCGTTGATCAGATGATGGTCGTCGAACACACCGGCAAATTCATCGGGCAGCCGGATTTCGCTCACCTGATGGCCGGCGTTTCTGAGTTGATTCGCTGCCTGTTCCAGCGCTTGAGCCACTTGCGGGTCCACCTGATCCCAGCGTGACGTGCGGCAGAAACCCAATCGCAGCGGACGCCGCTCGACGTCAGGTACGACGAAACCAGGGATCAGCACTCGCGCCAGCAGCTGCAGATCGCGCACCGATCGACCATACCAACCCACAGTGTCGAAGCTCGGTGCCAGCGGTTTTACCCCTTCCAGCGACACCAGTCCCAATGACGGTTTGAAGGCAAAGAGGCCGCAGTAAGACGCTGGCTTGAGCAATGAGCCAGCGGTCTGTGTACCCAGCGCCAACGCGAAGAAACCCGCTGCCATCCCTGCTGCCGAACCCGCGCTGGAACTGCCAGGCGTACGAGAGAGGTCATGTGGGTTGCGGGTCGGACCGGTCTGCATATACGCAAACTCGGTGGTGTGGGTCTTGCCCATTGCCAGCGCGCCGGCCTCGCGCAACAGTGTGACGACGTGGGCATCCCGGGACGGTTGATGGCCGGTGTAAATGGGTGAGTAGAATTGCGTGGGGTACTCAGCGGTGTCGAAGATGTCCTTGATGCCCACGGGCACGCCGGCCAGTAGGCCTCGGCCCTTGTTCTGCGCGGCATCGGCGCGTACCTGGCGGGCGTCGAACGAGACGAAGGCCTGGATATCCGGTTCCTGCGCAAGAATGCGCTCAAGCATCGTTTCGGCGATGGCGAGGGGAGTCGTCTCACCGTTGATCACCGACTCGCTGAGGGTCGTTGCATCCGGAGCAGGGCGGATCATTTGGCAAACAACTGACTGATGTCCTTGAACGCCTTGAACTCGAGCGCATTGCCGCAAGGGTCGAACAGGAACATCGTCGCTTGCTCACCCACCAGTCCCTGAAAGCGAATACCCGGTTCGATCACAAACGAGGTGCCCCGCGCAGTCAGCCGCTGCGCGAGCGCCTCCCATTCATTCATGCTCAAGACCACGCCGAAATGCGGGACCGGCACGTTATGGCCGTCCACGGCATTGGTGTGCGCGGCTTCCTGAGAGGCGTTTTTTGGCGCGAGGTGAATCACCAGTTGATGGCCGAAAAAGTTGAAATCGACCCAGTGATCGCTGGAACGACCCTCTTCCAGGCCAAATACCTCACCGTAGAAGTTGCGCGCGGCGGTCAGGTCATACACCGGGATCGCCAAGTGGAAAGGGGACAATTGCATGGGGCAGGCCTCAAATGGTCGTTGCGTGAGGCTGAGTTTAGCGCTGTGCTTTTTGATTGAAAGACGATAGTTTTTGCGTCGAGCTCAAATTATTTCGATCAATCGGAGGCGGTCATGCTGCGCGAACTCAAAACGTTCATTGCCGTGACGCGGTACGGCACGTTCGCGGCGGCCGGGATGCACATCGGCCTCACGCAATCGGCGGTCAGCGCGCAAATGCGCAATCTGGAGCAGGCGTTGGGTATCCGGTTGTTCGACCGTACGGGGCGCCAGGCGATTCTCAATGCGGCAGGGCAACGGGCGTTGCCGATGGCGAGGGAGATGCTGGAAACGTTCAGCCGCATGGCGGTCAGTGATGACGTCAGTGAATACAGAGGCGAGTTGAAGATTGGGGCTGTGGCCACGGTTCAGACCGGGTTGTTGCCCCAGGCGTTGTTGCGGTTGAGGCAGCAGGCACCGTTGCTGGAACCGAAATTGGTGCCGGGTGTGTCGTTGAATCTGTTGAGTCAGGTCGACACCGGTGAGGTGGACCTGGCCATTTTGATCAAGCCACCGTTTGAACTGCCCAAGGAATTGTCGGCGCAGGTGATTCGCCGGGAACCGTTCGTTTTGATCGTTCCGATGAACCTTGAAGGTGATGACCCGTTACAGATCCTCACCCGTCATCCCCATGTGCGCTATGACCGTAACTCGTTTGGCGGACGTCTGGTGACGCGGTTTCTGCGCGATCATCAGATTGACGTGCACGTGGCGCTGGAACTGGATGAGCTGGAAGCCATTGTGAAAATGGTCGAATGCGGTTTGGGCGTGTCGCTGCTGCCCGAGGCGGGGTTGTGGCTGGAGTATGGGGCGAAGGTCAGGATCATTCGGCTGGGCGAGCTGACGTTCTATCGGGAGATTGTGCTGTTGCAGCGCTACAGCCAGCGGACACAGCCGATCCAGCAACTGTTCGCCAATTGCCTCACCCCGTCCAATGTCTGAACACAAATCCCCTTGTGGGAGCGGGCTTGCTCGCGAAGGCGGCGGTTCAGTCGACACATGCAGTGACTGACACACTGCCTTCGCGAGCAAGCCCGCTCCCACATTTTGACCGTGTGGCCTGACGATTATTTCAGGCATAAAAAAACCCGCCTAATCGGCGGGTTTTTTATTGGCTAGCTGAAGATCACTCTTCCAGGCTACCCATCGCAGTGGTGTTGAAGCCACCGTCCACGTACATGATTTCGCCGCTGATGCCGGACGCCAGGTCCGAACACAGGAAGGCACCGGCGTTGCCGACTTCGTCGATGGTGACGTTGCGACGCAGCGGGGTTTGCGCTTCGTTGGCAGCCAGCATCTTGCGGAAGTTCTTGATGCCGGAAGCGGCGAGTGTGCGGATCGGGCCAGCCGATACGCAGTTGACGCGGGTGCCGTCCGGGCCCAGGGAGCCGGCCAGGTAACGTACGCCAGCTTCCAGCGAAGCCTTGGCCATGCCCATGACGTTGTAGTTAGGCATGGTGCGCTCGGCGCCCAGGTACGACAGGGTCAGCAGGCTGCCGTTGCGGCCTTTCATCATTTCGCGACCGGCTTTGGCCAGGGCCACGAAGCTGTAGGCGCTGATGTCGTGAGCGATGCGGAAACCTTCACGGGTGGTGGCTTCGGTGAAGTCGCCGTCCAGTTGGTCGCCCGGGGCGAAGCCGACGGAGTGCACGATGCAATCCAGGCCGTCCCACTTCTTGCCCAGCTCAACGAAGACCTTGGCGATTTCTTCATCGCTGGCCACGTCGCACGGGAAGCACAGGTCAGGGTTGGAACCCCAGCTCTGGGCGAACTCTTCGACACGACCCTTGAGTTTGTCGTTCTGATAAGTGAAGGCAAGCTCAGCGCCCTCGCGATGCATGGCGGCAGCGATGCCGGATGCGATGGACAGCTTGCTGGCGACACCGACGATCAGTACGCGCTTACCGGCGAGAAAACCCATGTGTTGCTCCTCTCTTTCAGGTTATTACGCAGTGGCTGGTGCCAGGAAAGCGGCTTCCAGCAACTGCTGTGTATACGGATGTTGGGGGGCGGCAAAGATACTTTGCGCGTCTCCCTGTTCGACCACTTGGCCATGCTTGACCACCATCAGCTGGTGGCTCAGCGCTTTGACGACAGCCAGGTCATGGCTGATAAACAAATACGTCAGGTTGTACTTGGTTTGCAGTGAACGCAGCAGCTCCACCACTTGGCGTTGTACGGTGCGGTCGAGGGCCGACGTCGGCTCGTCCAGCAAAATCAACGCCGGTTTTAGCACTAATGCCCGGGCAATGGCGATTCTCTGCCGTTGCCCGCCGGAAAATTCGTGGGGGTAGCGGTGCCGGGTTTCCGGATCCAGACCTACCTCCTTCAATGCCGCAATAATTGCCTGTTCCTGCTCCGCCTCGGTGCCCATCTTGTGGATCCGCAGGCCTTCGCCAACGATCTGGCTCACGCACATCCGTGGGCTCAGGCTGCCAAACGGGTCCTGAAACACCACCTGCATCTCGCGGCGCAACGGTCGAACTTCGTTCTGCGTCAGGCAGTCTAGCTGCTTGCCTTCAAAACGGATCGCGCCTTTGCTGCCGATCAACCGCAAAATTGCCAGGCCGAGCGTCGATTTGCCCGAACCGCTTTCACCCACGATCCCCAAGGTCTGCCCCTGGGGCAGGCTGAAATTGATCCCGTCCACCGCTTTGATGTGGTCAACGGTCTTTTTCAGCAGGCCTTTCTTGATCGGGAACCAGACTTTCAAGTCCTCGACTTGCAGCAATGGCGGCCCGATAACATTGGTCGCCGGCGTGCCGCTGGGCTCCGCTGCCAGCAGTAACCGAGTGTACGGATGCTGCGGCGCGCGGAACAACTCTTCGCACGATGCCTGTTCGACGATGCAACCGCGCTGCATGACACATACGCGATGCGCAATTCTTCGCACAAGGTTCAAATCGTGGCTGATCAGCAGCAGCGCCATGCCCAGGCGGGCCTGTAATTCCTTGAGCAATTCGAGGATTTTCAGCTGAACGGTCACGTCCAGTGCGGTGGTTGGCTCGTCGGCGATCAGCAGTTCCGGCTCGTTGGCCAGGGCCATGGCGATCATCACCCGCTGGCGCTGGCCGCCGGACAATTCGTGGGGCAGGGCTTTCAGGCGTTTTTCCGGCTCGGGAATCCCGACCATCTCAAGCAGCTCCAGGGTGCGCTTGGTCGCCACTTTGCCGATCAGGCCCTTGTGGATGCCCAGCACCTCGTTGATCTGCTTTTCGATGGAGTGCAGCGGGTTCAGCGACGTCATCGGCTCCTGGAAGATCATCGCGATCCGGTTGCCGCGGATGTGGCGGATCGTCTTCTCTTTCAGGTCCAGCAGGTTGTGCCCGGCGTACTCGATGGTGCCGGACGGGTGCCGGGCGATCGGGTAGGGCAGCAGCCGCAGGATCGAGTGGGCCGTGACCGATTTGCCGGAACCGCTTTCACCAACCAGTGCCAGGGTTTCGCCGCGCCGAATATCAAAACTCACGCCTTCGACCACGCGCTGAGCACGCTCGCCGATACCAAACTCGACGGACAGGTCGCGCACTTCGATCAGATTGTCCTGATTCATTTCACTTCCTCGGGTCGAAGGCATCGCGAGCGGACTCGCCGATAAACACCAGCAAACTCAACATCAATGCCAGCACCGCAAACGCGCTGATGCCGAGCCACGGGGCTTGCAGGTTGGATTTGCCCTGGGCCACCAGCTCACCCAGCGACGGCGCGCCGGGCGGCAAACCGAAGCCGAGGAAATCCAGCGCGGTCAGGGTGCCGATGGCGCCCGTCAGGATGAACGGCATGAAGGTCATGGTCGAGACCATCGCGTTGGGCAGGATGTGGCGGAACATGATCGCACCGTTCTGCATCCCCAGTGCCCGCGCTGCGCGCACGTATTCGAGGTTGCGCCCGCGCAGGAACTCGGCGCGCACCACGTCCACCAGGCTCATCCAGGAAAACAGCAGCATGATCCCCAACAGCCACCAGAAGTTCGGCTGCACAAAACTGGCGAGGATGATCAGCAAATACAGCACCGGCAAGCCGGACCAGATTTCCAGGAAACGCTGCCCGGCCAGGTCCACCCAGCCACCATAAAAACCCTGCAAGGCCCCGGCAATTACGCCGATGATCGAGCTGAGAATGGTCAGGGTCAGGGCGAACAACACCGAAATCCGGAAGCCGTAGATCACCCGCGCCAACACGTCGCGGCCCTGATCGTCGGTGCCCAGCAGGTTATCCGTTGACGGCGGCGCAGGGGCCGGGACTTTCAGGTCGTAGTTGATGCTTTGATAGCTGTACGGAATCGGCGCCCACAGCACCCAGGCATCCTTGGCCTTGAGCAATTCGCGGATGTACGGGCTCTTGTAGTTGGCCTCCAGCGGGAATTCGCCACCGAAGGTGGTTTCCGGGTAACGCTTGAGCGCCGGGAAGTACCAGCTGTTGTCGTAATGCACCACCAGCGGTTTGTCGTTGGCGATCAGCTCCGCACCGAGGCTCAGGCCGAACAGCAGCAGAAACAGCCACAGCGACCACCAGCCACGCTTGTTGGCCTTGAACAGTTCGAAGCGACGTCGATTGAGCGGGGACAGGTTCATCTCAATGCTCCCGGCTTTCGAAGTCGATGCGCGGATCGACAAAGGTGTAGGTGAGGTCGCCGATCAGTTTCACCACCAGGCCGAGCAAGGTGAAGATAAACAGCGTGCCGAACACCACCGGGTAATCGCGGTTGATCGCGGCTTCAAAACTCATCAGCCCGAGGCCGTCGAGGGAGAAAATCACTTCCACCAGCAACGAGCCGGTAAAGAAAATCCCGATGAACGCCGACGGGAATCCGGCGATCACCAGCAACATGGCGTTGCGGAATACGTGGCCGTACAGCACGCGGTGGCGGGTCAGGCCCTTGGCCTTGGCGGTGACCACGTACTGCTTGTTGATCTCGTCGAGGAAGCTGTTTTTGGTCAGCAGGGTCATGGTCGCGAAGTTGCCGATCACCAGCGCCGTCACGGGCAAGGCCAGGTGCCAGAAGTAGTCGAGGATCTTGCCGCCCATGCTCAGTTCGGCAAAATTATTCGAGGTCAGTCCACGCAGCGGGAACCAGTCGAAATAGCTGCCGCCGGCGAACACCACGATCAGCAGGATCGCAAACAGGAACGCCGGGATCGCGTAGCCGACGATGATCGCCGAACTGGTCCAGACATCGAAGTGGCTGCCGTGTCGCGTGGCCTTGGCGATCCCCAACGGGATCGACACCAGGTACATGATCAGCGTGCTCCACAACCCGAGGGAGATCGACACCGGCATCTTTTCCTTGATCAGGTCGATGACCTTGGCATCGCGAAAGAAGCTGTCGCCGAAATCCAGGGACGCATAGTTCTTCACCATGATCCACAAGCGTTCCGGCGCCGATTTGTCGAAGCCGTACATGTGCTCGATTTCTTTCACCAAGGCGGGGTCCAGACCCTGCGCGCCGCGATAGGCGGAACCGGCCACCGACACTTCGGCGCCGCCACCGGCAATGCGGCTGGTGGCGCCTTCGAAGCCTTCGAGCTTGGCGATCATCTGCTCCACCGGGCCGCCGGGCGCGGCCTGGATGATCACGAAGTTGATCAGCAAGATGCCGAACAAGGTCGGAATGATCAGCAGCAGTCGCCGAAAAATATACGCCAGCATCTGATTACTCCGTGCCCGCAGGATCGGCTTGCAGTTTGGTTTCGACTTCTATCGCCGGTGTCGCGTCGGGCTTGATCCACCAGGTGTTGATGCCGATGTCGTACTTGGGTGAAATTTTCGGATGACCGATGTGGTTCCAGTACGCCACGCGCCACGTCTTGATGTGCCAGTTGGGGATCACGTAATAACCCCATTGCAGCACGCGGTCCAGTGCACGGGCATGGGCCACCAGACTTTTACGCGAATCGGCGTTGATCAGTTGCTCGACCAGTTGGTCCACCACCGGGTCCTTGAGGCCCATGGAGTTGCGGCTGCCGGGTTTGTCAGCGGCGGCGGACATCCAGAATTCGCGCTGTTCGTTGCCCGGTGAGCTGGACTGCGGGAAGCTGCCGACGATCATGTCGAAGTCCCGTGAGCGCACGCGGTTGATGTACTGCGAGACGTCGACGCGGCGGATCACCAGGTCGATCCCCAGGTCGCTGAGGTTGCGCTTGAACGGCAGCAGCACGCGCTCGAATTCGGTCTGGGCCAACAGGAACTCGATGGTCACCGGTTTGCCGGTTGCGTCGACCATTTTGTCATCGACGATCCGCCAGTCGGCCTCTTGCAGCAGCTGATAGGCCTGGCGCTGGTGGTCGCGAATCATACCGCTGCCGTCAGTGGTCGGGTTCGCGAAGGCTTCGCTGAAGACCTGCTCGGGGATCTTGCCGCGAAACGGATCGAGGATCGCCAGTTGATCGGCATCCGGCAGGCCGGTGGCGGCCATTTCCGAGTTCTCGAAATAGCTGCGGGTGCGCGCATAGGCGCTGTTGAACAATTGCTTGTTGGTCCATTCAAAGTCCAGCAACAGCGTCAGGGCCTGGCGCACGCGCACGTCCTGGAACGCCGGGCGACGCAGGTTGAACACGAAGCCCTGCATGCCGGTGGGGTTGCCGTTGGGGATCTGTTCCTTGATCAACCGGCCTTCGGTGACCGCCGGGACGTTGTAGGCATTGGCCCAGTTCTTCGCGGTCATCTCCAGCCAGTAATCGAACTGCCTGGCCTTGAGCGCTTCGAGCGCCACGGTGTTGTCGCGGTAGTAATCGGTGGTCATCACATCGAAGTTGTAGAACCCGCGATTGACCGGCAAGTCCTTGCCCCAGTAATCCTTGACCCGCTCATAGCGAATCGAACGCCCGGCCTTCACTTCGCTGACCTTGTACGGGCCGCTGCCCAACGGCATTTCCAGATTGCCCTTGTTGAAATCGCGGTTGGCCCACCAGTGTTTGGGCAAAACCGGTAACTGGCCGAGGATCAGCGGCAGTTCACGGTTGTTGGAGTGCTTGAACTTGAACAACACGGTGAGCGGGTCTTCGGCGACCGCTTCCTCGACGTCGTTGTAGTAACCGCGATAGAGCGGCGCGCCGTCCTTGGTCAGCATCTGGAAGCTGAACACCACGTCTTCGGCGCGAATCGGATGGCCGTCGTGGAAGCGCGCTTCCGGGCGCAGGTAGAAACGCACCCAGCTATTGTCCGGGGCTTTCTCGATCTTGCCGGCGACCAGGCCGTATTCGGTGAACGGTTCGTCCAGGCCTTGCCGGGCGAGGGTGTCGTAGATCATGCCGATGTCATCGGCCGGAACGCCTTTGCTGATGAACGGATTGAGGCTGTCGAAGCCACCGAAACCGGCCTGGCGAAAGATACCGCCCTTGGGCGCATCCGGGTTCACGTAGTCGAAATGCTTGAAGTCGGCCGGGTACTTCGGCGGCTCGTTGTAGAGGGTCACCGCGTGTTGCGGGGCGGCGCAGGCCAGCCCGGCGAACAGCAGACCGCTGGCCTGCAACAGCAGGGTGCGTACGGGTTTCATTGATCTTTCTCCGAAGACTTCAGCCACCACGCGCTCAGGCCCAGGGTGTAGGGCGGCGTGGTCACAAAGGCGAACCGGTTGCGGTAGGCCAGGCGATGATAATTGAGGTACCAGTTGGGAATGATGTAGTGCTGCCACAGCAGCACGCGGTCAAGGGCTTTGCCGGCGGCGACTTGTTCGTCGCGGCTCTGGGCGGCGAGCAGTTGTTCAAGTAAATGATCAACCACCGGGTTGGCAATGCCGGCGTAGTTTTTACTGCCCTTGACCCCGATCTGGCTGGAATGGAAATACTGCCATTGCTCCAGACCCGGACTGAGGGTCTGGTTGAGGGTCATCAGAATCATGTCGAAGTCGAACTGATCGAGGCGCTGCTTGTACTGCGCACGGTCGACGGTACGCAGTCGTGCGTCAATACCAATGCTCGCCAGATTCTCAACGTAGGGCTGGAGGATGCGCTCCAGGTTCGGGTTGACCAGCAGGATCTCGAACCGCAGGGGTTGCCCGACGGCATTCTGCAACCGCTGGCCATTGAGCTTCCAGCCGGCCTCGGCAAGTAGCCCAAGGGCTTTGCGCAGGGTTTCCCGGGGGATGCCGCGGCCGTCGGTGTGCGGCAGGCTGAACGGCTCGGTGAAGAGCTTGGCAGGCAACTGCTCGCGATAGGGCTTGAGCATCAGCCATTCGTGACCGACCGGGAGCCCGGTGGCTTCGAATTCACTGTTGGGGTAGTAACTCATCGCGCGTTTGTAGGCGCCGCTGAACAGCGTGCGGTTGGTCCACTCGAAATCGAACATCAACCCCAGGGCTTCGCGGACTTTGGTCTCGGCGAAAGTCGGGCGTCGGCTGTTCATGAACAGGCCCTGGCTCTGGGTCGGGATCTGATGCGGGATCTGCGCCTTGATCACGTCCCCGCGACGTACGGCCGGGAAGTTGTAGCCGTTGTCCCAGTTCTTCGCCTGATGCTCGATGTAAACGTCGAATTCGCCGGCCTTGAACGCTTCGAAGGCCACATCGCTGTCGCGGTAGAACTCGACTTCCATGCGATCGAAGTTGTACTTGCCGCGATTGACCGCCAGGTCCTTTCCCCAGTAATCCTTGACCCGTTCGAAAACAATCTGCCGCCCAGGCGTCACCGAGGTGATGCGATACGGCCCGCTGCCCAGGGGCGGCTCGAAGGTGGTCGCCTTGAAATCGCGACCTTTCCAGTAATGCTGTGACATGACCGGCAATTCGCCGAGGCGCAGGATCTGCAATGGATTGCCGGCGCGCTTGAACACAAAACGGATGCGCTGTGGGTTGAGGATATCGACCCGTGCGACTTCCTGAAGGCTGGTGCGGTACTGCGGATGACCTTCCTTGAGCAACAAGCGGTAGGAGAACGCGACGTCGTAGGCCGTGATCGGCGAACCATCGTGGAACCGCGCTTCGGGCCGCAGGTTAAACACCACCCAACTGCGGTCCTCGCTGTATTCCACCGACTGGGCAATCAGGCCATAACTGGAGGTCGGCTCGTCGCCGGACGGCGCGTACTGGCCGGTGCCGACCATCAGTGGCTCATTGAGCTCGTTGATGCCGTACTGCAGGAAATTGGGGGTGGACACCGGGCTTGAGCCCTTGAAGGTGTAAGGATTGAGCGTATCGAAGGTGCCAAACGCCATCACCCGCAACGTACCGCCCTTGGGCGCTTGCGGGTTGACCCAGTCGAAGTGGGTAAATCGGGCCGGGTACTTGAGCGTGCCGAACTGCGCATAACCGTGGCTTTCGCTGATCGTCGCGCTTGCGGGGGAGCTGAAGGCCAGGCTGATCAGGAGCAGGAGGAGGGGACGCTTCAAGTCAGAGATCCGATCCAGGCGGCTTGGGCATTGTGGCCCGTACAGTAACAGCTTGTATCGACAGGAAAAAGACAGGGGGTTAATGCAGGGTTAATTGGAGTTACGGGTCCCTTGTAGCAGCTGGCGAAGCCTGCGTCCGACTGCGCAGCAGTCGTAAACCGGTGACCGCTATTTTCCTGAAACACCGCGGCGCCTGAATTGACGACTGCTGCGCAGTCGGACGCAGGCTTCGCCAGCTGCTACAGGGGATTGTGAAAACCTTCGGGAAAAAAAAGCCCCTGAATTCAGGGGCTCCTTTTAGCGTGGCGAAGACACTACCAGCATCTGTCCAGGCTTCAACGCCTGGCCAACGCGCGGGTTCCAGCGCTTGAGATGCTGCATCTCGACATTGAAGCGCTTTGCGACGATGTACAGCGAATCGCCTTGCTGGACCTTGTATTGGGTCTGCGACTTCTTTTTGTCGGCTTTGCTGTTGGCGGCCACGACCGTGTTGACGCGACCGCTGCTGCGCTTGGTGGTGTCCTGCATCACCAGGGTCTGACCCGTCTTGAGGTGCTTGCCCGACAACTTGTTCCAGCGTTGCAAGTCTTCGACGTCGACTTTGTTGGCTTTGGCGATAGTGCCGAGGTTGTCGCCGCGTTTGACCCGGTAGGTGGTGCGCTTGACGCTGGCGAGTTGTACATCGTCTGCGCCTTCGAAGACCGGTTTGCGAGGCTTCTTGCTGATCAACTCTTCCGGACGCATGGTCGACAGGCTGGTGGTCAGCAACTGCGCCTTGGACGTTGGCACCAGCAAGTGCTGGGGGCCATCGAGGGTGGTGCGCTGTTTGAACGCCGGGTTGAGCTGGAACAGTTCGTCTTCGTCGATGTTGGCAACTTCGGCAACCTTGGACAGGTCCATGCGCTGGTTGATTTCGACGACCTGGAAGTACGGTTCGTTGGCGATCGGGCTGAGGTTCACGCCGTAGGCTTCGGGCGACAGGACCACTTGCGACAAGGCCAGCAGCTTCGGCACATACGCTTGAGTTTCCGCCGGCAGCGGCAGGTTCCAGTAATCGGTCGGCAAGCCGAGCCTTTCGTTGCGCTCGATGGCCCGGCTGACGGTGCCTTCACCGGCGTTGTAGGCGGCGAGGGCGAGCAGCCAGTCACCGTTGAACATGTCGTGCAGGCGCGTCAGGTAATCCATGGCCGCGGTGGTCGAGGCGGTAATGTCGCGTCGGCCATCATAGGCTCGGGTCTGGCGCAGGTTGTAGTAACGCCCGGTAGAAGGGATGAATTGCCAGAGTCCCACCGCGTCGGCCCGGGAATAGGCCATCGGGTTGTAGGCACTTTCAATCACTGGCAGCAGCGCCAGTTCCAGCGGCATGTTGCGTTCTTCAAGGCGTTCGATGATGTAGTGAATGTACAGGCTGCCGCGCTCGCCGGCGTTTTCAAGAAAGGACGGGTTACTGGCGAACCACAGTCGCTGTTGCTCGATACGCGGGTTGACGCCCAGGCCGTCCTGCAACTGGAAGCCCTGGCGCATGCGCTCCCAGACGTCCTGTGGTACTTGCGGCGAGGGTTTTTCGCTGAGCCAGATCGGTTTCTGCTTGGCGCGAGCGGCGATATTCGGGGTATGTGCCGCGTCGGTCTGCGGCACATGGCTGGAACAGCCCGCCAGAGTGGCGGACACAGCCACCGCGATGGCTTGAGCCAAGCGGGTCAATGCGTCTGAATTGATGGCTTTACGAATAGGTGACGACATTGGCTGGAAGTAAGTTCCGGGCAAAAATGTCGGCCGATTCTAGAAAGGGTACCCCCTGCGGTCAACCATTCAGAATTTTCATTGCAATAGGATGACGGCCTAGAACGTATCTTTCCACGCCCGCAACGCAGCAAAAACCGCACTCGGAGCCCGGTTATAGGGGCCATTCCGTTCGTCCACTTTTTCTTTAACAGATGTTTCGTCAACACGCAGAAACGGGTTGGTGAGCTTTTCCAGGGCCAGGGTCGACGGCAGGGTCATGATCCCGGCCTGGCGTTGTTGGGTCACTTTGGCGAGACGCTCGGCGGTGTCGCGGTTTTCTGGCTCGACCGCTGCGGCAAACTTGAGGTTGCTCAGGGTGTATTCGTGGGTGCAATACACCAGCGTATCTTCGGGCAATGCGGCCAGGCGTGTCAGCGAGGTGTGCATCTGTTCCGGCGTGCCTTCGAACAATCGGCCGCAACCGGCGGCAAACAGGGTGTCACCGCAGAACAGCAGGCCATGATGGTAATAGGCAATGTGCCCCAGGGTATGACCGGGGACGGCGTACACGTCGAAGTCCCAGCCGAGCACGCTGACCCGGTCGTTGTCCTTGAGCGCGACGTCCCGATGTGGGATGGATTCGCTGGCGGGGCCGTAGACGGTCGCGTTTGTCGCTTTTTTCAGCTGCTCGACACCACCGACGTGGTCATGGTGGTGATGAGTGATCAGAATATCGCTCAATACCCAGCCCGGATGTGCCGCAAGCCAGGCCTGCACGGGCGCGGCGTCGCCCGGATCGACCACGGCGCAGCGCTGGGTGCGGTGGTCTTGTAACAACCAGATGTAGTTGTCGGTGAAGGCGGGCAGGGCACTGATCTGTATCATCGTCGGATTCGCCAAGCGGAAAACAATGGCGCATCTTAGAACTTCCTGGCGCGTTGGAGAATGCAATGACCGATAAAGCGTTCGCTCAGGCTGATCCCGAGTGGCTGACATTGATCAGCGCGGCCCGTGAATGGCTGTCCGGCCCTATCGGGCAATTTTTGCTGGATGAAGAACGCCGCATGCTCGAAGACGAGTTGGGGCGGTTCTTCGGCGGTTACCTGGTGCATTACGGTCCGTCGGCCCAGACGCCACCGTCGGCGCCGCAAGTGCAGCGCAATGTGCGCCTCGGTGCGCCGTTGCCCGGCGTCGAAATCGTATGTGAAGAACAAGCCTGGCCGTTGAGCGAGCACGCCGCCGACGTCGTGGTGTTGCAGCATGGCCTGGATTTCTGCCTGTCGCCCCACGGTTTGCTGCGTGAAGCGGCGAGCAGCGTGCGACCCGGCGGGCATTTGCTGATCATCGGCATCAATCCCTGGAGCACCTGGGGCCTGCGGCATGTGTTCGCCCATGACGCCCTGCGCAAGGCGCGCTGCATCTCGCCGTCACGCGTCGCCGACTGGCTGAACCTGCTGGGTTTCGCGCTGGAGAAACGCCGCTTCGGGTGCTATCGTCCGCCGCTTGCGTCACCCGCCTGGCAAACTCGTCTGGCCGGTTGGGAGCGCAAGGCCGGTGACTGGCAACTGTCAGGCGGTGGCTTCTATTTGTTGGTGGCGCGCAAGATTGTCGTGGGTTTGCGTCCACTGCGTCAGGAACGGCGCGAACCGATGGGCAAGCTGATTCCCTTGCCGATGGCCAAGGTCAATCGCCGTCGCATCGACCCGTAATACCTTTTATTTCCCGGCCGGGTCAGTCCCGGCCTCGGGCATCGTCGATCACGGATCGGCGAGCCACCGCATTTCTGGATAGATTGGCATGAGCGATAGCGTAGAACTCTTCACCGACGGCGCCTGCAAAGGCAACCCGGGCCCCGGCGGCTGGGGCGCACTGCTGGTGTGCAAAGGCGTTGAAAAGGAACTGTGGGGCGGCGAAGCCAACACCACCAACAACCGCATGGAGTTGATGGGCGCGATTCGTGGCCTCGAAGAGCTCAAGCGCTCCTGCGACGTGCTGCTGGTGACCGACTCCCAGTACGTGATGAAAGGCATCAACGAGTGGATGGACAACTGGAAGAAGCGCGGCTGGAAAACAGCGGCGAAAGAGCCGGTTAAAAATGCTGACCTGTGGAAGTTGCTGGATGAGCAGGTCAATCGCCACAACGTCACCTGGAAATGGGTGCGTGGGCACATCGGTCACCACGGTAACGAGCGGGCTGACCAGTTGGCCAACCGCGGGGTGGATGAAGTGCGCGGCTACAAGCAGGCCTGATTCTGTCGATGTACCGAGTTGCGGCCTTCGCGAGCAGGCTCGCTCCCACAGGGATCTGCAAACACCGGAGATCCAATGTGGAAGCGAGCCTGCTCGCGAAGGCCGCGATACGGTCTCTCTGAAACACCCAGGCGAGCGTGTTAACATCGCCGCTTTTGCACGATTGACCCGTTGAGAGCTGAGCACTGATGGCCACCAGATCCGTTGTACTCGATACCGAAACCACCGGCATGCCGGTGACCGACGGCCACCGGATTATCGAAATCGGTTGTGTCGAGTTGATTGGTCGGCGCCTGACGGGCCGGCATTTTCACGTTTACCTGCAGCCGGACCGCGAGAGTGACGAAGGCGCCATTGGCGTCCACGGCATCACCAACGAATTCCTGGTGGGCAAGCCGCGCTTCACCGAAGTGGCTGATGAGTTCTTCGAGTTCATCAAAGGTGCGCAGCTGATCATCCATAACGCGGCGTTCGACGTTGGTTTCATCAACAACGAATTTGCCCTGATGGGCCAGCATGAGCGTGCGGATATCACGCAACACTGCTCGATCCTTGACACCTTGATGATGGCCCGGGAGCGTCACCCTGGGCAGCGCAACAGCCTCGATGCCTTGTGCAAACGGTATGGCGTCGACAACTCGGGCCGTGAACTGCACGGCGCGTTGCTCGACTCCGAGATTCTTGCCGACGTTTACCTGACCATGACCGGCGGCCAGACCAGCCTGTCGCTGGCCGGCAATGCGTCCGACGGGAATGGCTCCGGCGAAGGCGCGGACAACTCCGCCACCGAAATCCGCCGCTTGCCTGCCGACCGCACACGCGCCCGAATCATCCGCGCCAGCGAAGATGACCTGGCCCAGCATGTCGCGCGTCTGGAAGCCATCGCCAAAGCCGCCGGCGCCCCGTCGCTGTGGCAACAACTGGCGGATGCCAAGGCCCAGGCCTGATTTGTAGCAGTTGCCGGTGACCCAGTTTGGGGCATCGGTACTCGCCACATTCGCATCAACCCTCTACCCTGAGGGTATTGGCAGGCCATGGTCTGCCGCCTCAGGACACTGAGCCCCATGTATAAAGATTTGAAATTCCCGGTCCTGATCGTCCACCGCGACATCAAGGCCGACACCGTCGCCGGTGATCGCGTGCGGGGCATCGCCCGGGAGCTGGAACAGGAAGGCTTCAGCATTGTTTCGGCAGTGGATTACACCGAAGGGCGACTGGTCGCCTCGACCCACCACGGCCTCTCCTGCATGTTGATTGCCGCCGAAGACCCCAGCACTCACTCGCATTTGTTGCAAAACATGGCCGAACTGATCGGCCTGGCGCGAGTGCGCGCGCCGGACCTGCCGATCTTCGCCCTCGGCGAACAGGTTACGCTGGAAAATGCGCCGGCCGACGCGATGGCCGAGCTCAATCAGTTGCGCGGGATTCTTTATCTGTTTGAAGACACCGTGCCGTTCCTGGCCCGGCAAGTGGCCCGGGCCGCGCGCAAATACCTGGACGGTCTACTGCCACCGTTTTTCAAGGCGCTGGTGCAACACACTGCCGACTCCAATTATTCCTGGCACACGCCTGGCCACGGTGGCGGCGTGGCGTATCACAAGAGCCCGGTCGGGCAAGCGTTTCACCAGTTTTTCGGGGAAAACACCCTGCGCTCGGATTTATCGGTATCGGTGCCTGAACTGGGTTCGTTGCTCGATCACACCGGTCCACTGGCTGAGGCGGAAGCCCGCGCTGCGCGCAATTTCGGCGCCGATCACACCTTTTTCGTGATCAATGGCACCTCGACCGCCAACAAAATCGTCTGGCATTCCATGGTCGCGCGCGATGACCTGGTGCTGGTGGATCGCAACTGCCACAAGTCGGTATTGCATTCGATCATCATGACCGGCGCGATCCCGTTATACCTGTGCCCTGAGCGCAATGAACTGGGGATCATCGGCCCGATTCCATTGAGCGAGTTCAGCCGCGAATCGATCCAGGCCAAGATCGACGCCAGCCCGCTGACCAAGGGCCGAGCGCCCAAGGTCAAACTGGCGGTGATCACCAACTCGACTTACGACGGTCTTTGCTACAACGCCGAGCTGATCAAGCAGAACCTGGGCAACAGCGTCGAGGTGTTGCATTTCGACGAGGCCTGGTACGCCTACGCGGCGTTTCACGAGTTTTTCGCCGGACGCTACGGCATGGGCACCTCGCGCAGCGAAGACGGCCCGCTGGTGTTCACCACGCACTCCACACATAAATTGCTGGCCGCCTTCAGCCAGGCCTCGATGATTCATGTCCAGGACGGCGGCGCGCGGCAACTGGACCGCGACCGTTTCAACGAAGCGTTCATGATGCACATCTCCACCTCGCCGCAATACAGCATCATTGCCTCGCTGGACGTAGCCTCGGCGATGATGGAAGGCCCGGCCGGCCGTTCGCTGTTGCAGGAGATGTTCGACGAGGCCCTGAGCTTTCGTCGTGCTCTGGCCAATCTGCGGCAGCACATCGCGGCGGATGACTGGTGGTTTTCCATCTGGCAGCCACCGTCGGTGGAAGGCATCGATCGCGTGGTCACCGAAGACTGGCTGTTGCAACCCGATGCCGATTGGCACGGCTTTGGCGGTGTCACCGACGATTACGTGTTGCTCGACCCGATCAAGGTCACCCTGGTCATGCCCGGCCTGACCGCGGGCGGTGCGCTGAGCGAGCGCGGGATTCCGGCGGCGGTAGTCAGCAAATTCCTCTGGGAACGCGGGCTGGTGGTCGAGAAGACCGGGCTGTATTCGTTCCTGGTGTTGTTCTCCATGGGCATCACCAAAGGCAAATGGAGCACGCTGCTGACTGAGTTGCTGGAGTTCAAGCGCAGCTACGACGCCAATGTCAGCCTGGCCACCTGCCTGCCGTGTGTGGCGCAAGAGGGCGTCGGGCGCTATCAAGGCATGGGCCTGCGCGATTTGTGCGATCAACTGCACGCCTGCTATCGCAGCAATGCCACGGCCAAGCACCTCAAGCGCATGTACACCGTGCTGCCGGAAATCGTCATGAAGCCCGCTGACGCCTATGATCATCTGGTACGGGGCGAGGTGGAGGCGGTGTCGATCGATGCCCTGGACGGGCGGATTGCTGCGGTGATGCTGGTTCCGTATCCGCCAGGCATCCCACTGATCATGCCGGGTGAGCGGTTCACCGAGTCGACCCGGTCAATCATCGACTATCTTTCATTTGCACGGACGTTTGATAGCAGTTTCCCAGGATTCGTCGTCGATGTGCATGGATTGCAACACGAGGACGAGGGCAATGGACGGCACTACACCGTCGATTGCATCAAGGAATGAGGACCTTTCCCAGTATGCAACCTGTCATTAATCCCAAGTACCCAGGCCTTTCGGTGCGTGTTGCCGATGACGGCTTTGCGGCCTACATCTGGGGCAGTGATTTCAGTTTTGAAGTGGCTGCCTACGGTGCCGCCGAAATCGGCAAACCGGTCGAACAGTGGTTGATTACGCCGATCACCCCTTATCGAAAGTGCTACGGCATTGACCCAGAAGAATTCAGCAGCTTTCGCGATGCCGCCGACAGTGCGATTTTCATGGCGTACCTCGACGATGAGCCGGTCGGTCATCTGGTGGTCAGCACCAACTGGAACGGCTTTGCTCACATCGACGAACTGGCGGTGCATGCTCCGGCGCGGCACCACGGTGTGGCCAAAGCCTTGCTGGACGTTGCTCAGTTCTGGAGTCGCAAGAAAAAATTGCCGGGCATCATGCTCGAAACCCAGAACAACAACCTTGGCGCCTGTCGGCTCTATGAGCGTTGTGGTTACGTGATTGGCGGGATGGATCATCTGCGCTATCGCGGGATCGACCCGAACACCGCCGAAGTGGCGCTATTCTGGTACCGCTTGTTCGATAATGCGCTGGAACACCCGATCAGTTCGCCAGCATCGCCGCGGCTTGTTCCGTAACGATGTCCAGCAGCGCCTGAACAGCGGCGGCGGGCTCGCCGTTTTTCAGGGTCAGGGCGTAGAGGCTGACCGGCACCGCCGGGGCCAGTGGACACACATCAAGTCCGCCGGTTTTGGCGCCCAGGGCGGTAAACGGGTCGACAATCGCCAGGCCTTCACCGGCCTCGACCATGCTGCGCATCATCTGATGCGTCTGCACCCGGATATGCACCACCGGGGCCGGGCGCAACGCCTGCAATTTGTTCTCCAGGGCACGGCTCAGCGGATCGTGGCCTTCGAGGCCGACCATCGACTGGCCCGCCAGGTCCTGCAATGAAATGTATTTCTGCTTGGGTTGCAGCCAGCCATGGGGCGCCAGGAGCTGGAGCTTGCCTTGGGCGATCACCTGGCAATGGATGTCAGCGTGATCAGGATCGTGCAGGCTCAACCCCAGGTCGCTTTCGCGCAACAACAGGGATTTGATGATCTCGCGGGTCGGTTGGCTCAACAGGCTGCAAGGTGCATCGGGCAGGCGACGGCGCAGTGCGGCGATGCTCTGGGGCAACAATTGTTGAGCGAGTGGCGGGGTGCAGATGATGCGCAGGGGCGGGGCCTGGTACTGCTTAAGGCTGGCGGCCAGACGTTGGACCGGCTCCAGCGCCTCGTAGACGTGGGTGATTTGTGCTTCCAGCTCCCGCGCTTCGCGGGTCGCCTGCAAGCGCCCACGCACGCTGGAGAACAGCATGAAACCCAACTGACCCTCGGCCTCGCGCAAAATGCCTTCAACCTCGGTCACCGGCAACTGCAGCCATTCGGCGGCGGTGCCCAGGTGACCGGTCTGCACAAGCGCGTGGATCACTTCGATATGGCGTAAACGCATGCGTGAAGTCCATGTTCAGCAGGTGAGGGAATCAGTGACTGAATCCTAACTCAAGTGCGCGCATATGACTTCTGCTCATAACGCAGGGTTATGAAGCGACGTTGGCTTCCGGCACGCTGCCGACGAAGGTGTCGGGTTCACGCACGATGGTCACGTCAGATTGAACCAGCAGAAACTGGTTGTCATCGAGCTTCTTGACGCGATCGCCAATGGCCAGTTTGTAGGTGGTGACAGGCTCCGTGCCGCCGAGGCCGTCTGCCGACGGAGTGGATTCCTGGAACTCATGCACGGAATAAACGCGGCCTTCCGCATCTCTTGCATGGAACTGACCGACAAGTACTGCTGCCATCTGTTTAGAACCTCTGGAGATAAATCACTCAATTTTCGGTTCTGTAGACCGTGGTTGGGCGAAGTAAGTTTTCCTACAAGAAAAAAATAGTCAGGGGCGGTGAAATTCAGAGCCCGCTGGGTGATTCGTCATCTATACCTACAAGTTCTTTCCATCGGACAGTCGAGACATCTTCCATGAGTAACGTCTATACGATCGCCGTCGTGGTCGGCAGCTTGAGAAAGGCATCGATCAATCGCAAGGTGGCATTGGCCCTGGCTGACCTGGCACCGGCAAATCTCAAGCTACAAATCGTCGAAATCGGCGACTTGCCGCTCTACAACGAAGACATCGATGGTGCTTCACCGCCGGCAGCCTACAGCACTTTCCGGCAACAAGTACGTTCATCCGACGCAGTGCTGTTCGTCACCCCGGAATACAACCGCTCGGTACCTGCGCCTTTGAAGAATGCCATCGACGTTGGATCGCGGCCCTACGGCCAGAGCGCCTGGAGCGGCAAGCCGGGCGGGGTGATCAGTGTTTCGCCGGGTGCAGTCGGTGGATTTGGCGCCAACCACCACTTGCGCCAGTCCATGGTGTTTCTGGATGTGCCGTGCATGCAGCAGCCGGAAGCCTATCTCGGAGGGGCGGGCTCGGCGTTTGACGAGGCAGGAAAGTTGTCCGAGTCGGTGAAGCCGTTCTTGCAGAGCTTCATCAATGCTTACGGCAAATGGGTCGAACAACACAAAAAAGTCTGACAATACCCTTCTCTCTTGTAGCAGCCGAACGCAGCCTCGCGCTGCTCGTCAGCTGCTACGGGATCGTGGTGTGTAGAAAATGGGGCTTTACTCTGCTCGTGCGTTGCGGCTGAATCGCGGTTTGTTTTTCCGCGCAAGGTTGCTTTGCATGCTCATCGCCTCACTCATTTTCCTGCTGACCATCACCCTGGTGATCTGGCAACCCAAAGGCCTGGGCGTGGGCTGGAGTGCGGTTTTCGGGGCCGTGCTGGCGCTGATTTTCGGCGTCGTGCAGTTGAGTGACATCCCGATTGTGTGGCAGATCATCTGGAATGCCACCGGTACGTTCGTGGCGCTGATCATCATCAGTCTGTTGCTGGACGAGGCCGGGTTCTTCGCTTGGGCCGCCTTGCACGTGGCCCGTTGGGGCCGGGGCAGCGGGCGCAAGCTGTTTGCTTATATGGTGTTGCTGGGGGCGCTGGTCTCGGCCTTGTTCGCCAATGACGGCGCGGCGCTGATCCTCACGCCCATCGTGATTTCCATGCTGCTGGCGCTGCGGTTCTCCCCGGCGGCGACCCTGGCGTTCGTGATGGGCGCCGGTTTCATCGCCGACACCGCGAGCCTGCCGCTGGTGGTGTCGAACCTGGTGAACATCGTTTCCGCCGACTTCTTCCACATCACGTTCAACCGCTATGCGGCGGTGATGATCCCGGTCAACCTGGTGAGCGTCGCGGCCACGTTGGCGATGCTGATGTGGTTCTTCCGGCGCGACATTCCCAAGGATTACGACCCCGAACAACTGGAGCAACCGGCCACCGCGATCCATGACAAGGCAACGTTTTATGCCGGCTGGGTGGTATTGGTGATCCTGCTCGTAGGTTGTTTTGCCCTGGAGCCGCTGGGTATTCCGATCAGCGCCATTTCCGCGGTGTGCGCCGCGTTGCTGCTGGGTATTGCTGCCCGCGGCCACAGGATTTCCACGCGCAAGGTGATGAAAGAAGCACCGTGGCAAATCGTGATTTTCTCGCTGGGCATGTATTTGGTGGTGTATGGCCTGCGCAATGCCGGCCTGACCGGGTATCTGGCCGGTTGGCTCGACGGGTTTGCCCATTACGGTGTTTGGGGCGCGGCCATGGGCACTGGCGTGCTGACAGCGATTCTGTCTTCGATCATGAACAATTTGCCGACGGTGCTGATCGGTTTGCTGTCGATCGACGCCAGTCAGGCCAGTGGTGTGGTGAAGGAGACGATGATTTACGCCAACGTCATCGGCAGCGACCTGGGGCCGAAGATTACGCCGATTGGCAGTCTGGCGACGTTGTTGTGGCTGCATGTGCTGGAGCGCAAGGGTATCCAAATCGGGTGGGGGTATTACTTCAAGGTCGGGGTGGTGTTGACGGTGCCGGTTTTGTTGGTGACATTGGCGGCGTTGGCTTTGCGGTTGTCCATCTAGACCGCTTCGGCCCCTTCGCGAGCAAGCCCGCTCCCACACTCGATCTGCGCCATAACGAAGTCCAATGTGGGAGCGGGCTTGCTCGCGAAGAGGCCGGTCCAGGCGCTACAAAACCTCAACCAATACCCGGCACATTCGGCCAAAGATCCGCCACCAGAAACAATCGCTCCGCTTCCTCCCAATCCCCCTCGGCATTCTCGATCAGGCGCACCATCAACTGCGCCGGCGCCAAAGGCTCCAGGCCACCGAGCCACGCGCTCAATTGCTCGACGCTCCAGGTCTGCTCCGCAGGATAATGCGCCGGCGCCAGCCAGGCATGGCGGGGCAGGGGCTGCCAGCGACCGGAGGGGCGTTGCACGACAAAGTCCGCCCAGTCTTTCTGATGAAGCCAGCTACCGCGCAAATGCTGCGGATGCGCACCGCTGGGCGGCTCGGCCTGTCCCGGCCACGGATACAGCAGATAACCGCCGAGCCACAAGTGCGCGCTGAACTGCTGGATATCCAGCGCCGCCAGCGCTTCGCGACTTTCACTGCGGGCGGAAATGGGCAGTTGATGCTGAGCCAAATGCGCCAGTTTGCGGTCCAGTCGATCATGACAGCCGGGGCCGAGCCACTGCGCGGCGTCATGCCCGTCGCCATTTTGCGGCCCCAGATAGAGCTTGATCGCCAGTTCCAGGTGATGCACGCCGTCGCGATCACGCAGCAGCATGTCCAGTTCGCCCAGCGTGTGGCCTTCTCGGCGGATCGGCAGGTTGGCGGCGATCAGCTCGATCCCTGGCGCGTGACGCACCGCGTACTGCCACAAGCGTTCGTAGTACAGGCCCAGGCGCCGGGTTCGGGCCTGGGACAGCCAGTGCAGCAAGTCATAACTGTCACGGTCCAGTTGCCGCAGCCAGCGCTCCAGGCGTTGCGGTTCTTGCACCCAGTCGCTGCCGGCCAGCGGATGCCGCTGCGGCCACGGCGTGTCGATGAGCATTGGCGGCGCGAGGATGACCCAGGCCAGGTCGCGCACTTCGGGGTGGCGCAACTGATGGGGCAACGAGAGCAAATCGGGAAATAGGATCATCTTGCGAGCATAGCCCTAAACATGAGTACACCCTTGTGGCTGAAAGGATTTTGTCTATCCTGCGCTTTCGCCCATAATCGTCTTTTTCGCCGTCCTTGCAGGAACCCCATGGAGCAATTTCGTAATATCGGCATCATCGGTCGCCTGGGCAGTTCCCAGGTGCTGGATACCGTCCGCCGACTGAAACGGTTTCTGCTCGATCGTCACTTGCACGTGATCCTCGAAGACACCATCGCCGAAGTCCTTCCCGGTCATGGCCTGCAAACCTCGTCCCGCAAGATGCTCGGCGAAGTCTGTGACATGGTGATTGTGGTTGGCGGTGACGGCAGCCTGCTGGGCGCCGCTCGCGCGCTGGCCAAACACAACATACCGGTGCTCGGCATCAACCGTGGCAGCCTCGGTTTCCTGACCGATATTCGTCCCGACGAGCTGGAAGTCAAAGTCGCCGAAGTGCTCGACGGCCACTACTTGGTGGAAAACCGCTTCCTGCTGCAAGCCGAAGTCCGCCGTCACGCCGAAGCCATTGGTCAGGGCGATGCCCTCAATGATGTGGTGCTGCACCCCGGCAAATCAACGCGGATGATCGAATTCGAGCTGTACATCGACGGCCAGTTCGTCTGCAGCCAGAAGGCCGACGGCCTGATCGTCGCGACGCCCACCGGTTCGACAGCCTACGCGCTGTCGGCGGGCGGACCGATCATGCACCCCAAGCTTGACGCTATTGTGATTGTGCCGATGTACCCCCATACCTTGTCGGGCCGGCCGATTGTGGTCGATGGCAACAGTGAGCTGAAAATCGTCGTGTCCAAAGATATGCAGATCTACCCGCAAGTCTCCTGTGACGGGCAGAACCATTTCACCTGCGCGCCGGGTGACACCATCACCATCAGCAAAAAAGCGCAGAAGCTGCGGCTGATCCATCCGCTTGACCACAACTACTATGAAGTCTGCCGGACCAAGCTCGGTTGGGGCAGTCGATTGGGTGGTGGAGGCGACTGATGCTTGATCCCGCGCGTAGCTACGACCTGATCGGTGACGTGCACGGTTGCGCTCTGACCCTTGAGCACTTGCTCGACCGGCTCGGTTATCACAAACAAGGTGGCGTCTGGCGGCATCCGTCGCGGATGGCCGTGTTTGTGGGCGACATCATTGATCGCGGCCCGCGGATTCGCGAGGCGCTGCACATCGTCCACGACATGGTCGAGGCTGGCCAGGCGCTGTGCATCATGGGCAACCATGAATTCAACGCACTGGGCTGGAGCACACCGGCGCTGCCGGGCAGCGGCAAGCAGTTTGTCCGTGAACACACGCCACGCCATGCACGGTTGCTCAGTGAAACCCTGACCCAGTTCGAAGACCATCCCGGCGACTGGCATGACTTCCTGCAATGGTTCTACGAGATGCCGTTGTTCGTCGATGCCGGGCGCTTCCGGGTGGTGCATGCATGCTGGGATTCCGGCCTGATCGAACCCTTGCGCGGATTGTTCCCCAACGGTTGCGTCGATGAGCATTTCCTCCAGGCCTCGGCCGTGCCGGGCAGTTTCGCCTGCACCGTGTTCGACCGGTTGCTGCGCGGCACCGACATGCGTTTGCCCGATGGCTTGACCATGACAAGTGGCGACGGTCTGGTGCGTTCGTTCTTCCGCACCAAATTCTGGGAAGACGACCCGCAAACCTACGGAGACATTGTGTTCCAGCCCGACGCATTGCCCGAGCCAGTGGCCAGGACGCCACTGTCATCCACGGAAAAAAATACCTTGCTGCGCTACGGCGTCGACGAGCCGTTGTTGTTCGTCGGCCACTACTGGCGCAGTGGCAAACCGGCATCGATTCGCCCGAACCTGGCCTGCCTGGATTACAGCGCCGTGCTCTACGGCAAACTGGTCGCCTATCGGCTGGATCAGGAAACCCGCCTCGATCCGCATAAATTTGTCTGGGTCGATGTCGAACGGCCGGAGGTGCTGCGATGAGCGTGGTTGCCGTATTACGCCTGCCGCTGGCGGTGGATTTGAGCGGGTTCGTCAAACTGCTGCAGCGCATGCAGGTGCCGCACCGCGTCAGCGAAGAGTCGGGCGAGCAAGTGCTGTGGGTGCCAGCCAACATCAGCGAAGACGTGCGTTCGTTGTACGAACGTTTTCCGGCTGGTGATCCCGATCAGCAACTCGACATTCCGGCCGCGCAAACCACCCGGCGCCCCGGTTTCGTCGAGCAACTGCGCTACGCCAGGGCGACTGCGGCGATTTTGCTGCTGAGCATCCTTGTCGGTGCGGTGACGCTGCTGGGCGAAAACCTCGACACGATGCGCTGGCTGACTTTCCTCGATTTCCGCGTAGTCGGCGAGTACATCCATTTCGTACCGTTGGCCGACAGCCTTGCGGCGGGGCAGTGGTGGCGCCTGATAACGCCGATGCTGATCCACTTCGGCATCCTGCACCTGGCCATGAACGGCATGTGGTACTGGGAACTGGGCCGGCGCATCGAGTCGCGTCAGGGCAGCATCAACCTGATCGGCCTGACGTTGCTGTTCAGCCTCGTCTCCAACTATGCCCAGTATTATTTCAGCGGCCCGACCTTGTTTGGCGGCTTGTCCGGCGTGCTGTACGGCCTGCTCGGGCATTGCTGGATATTCCAGCTGCTGTCGCCGAACCCGGCTTATCGCCTGCCGCGCGGCGTGCTGGTGATGATGCTGGTGTGGCTGGTGCTGTGCCTGTCCGGGCTGGTCTCGATGATCGGCTTCGGTGAAATTGCCAACGCTGCGCACGTCGGCGGGTTGCTCGTCGGATGCCTGACCGGTTTGTTGGGTGGTTTGTACAACCGCCGTAAACTGGCCGCCTAAAACAGTTTATGTATTGAAGAGCGCGGAGACCTTGATGTCCTCTTTTAACGAAATGATCCAGAACATCACCCCCGATATCTACCAGAGCCTGAAACTGGCGGTAGAAATCGGCAAATGGTCCGACGGTGGCAAACTCACCGCCGAACAACGCGAGCTGTCGCTGCAAGCGATGATCGCCTGGGAAATCCAGAACCTGCCCGAAGACCAGCGCACCGGTTACATGGGCCCGCAGGAATGCAGTTCGAAGTCGATCAGCGTACCGAATATTCTGTTCAAGTCGGATGCCATCCATTGATCGAGATTGGCCGCGGTGCAATCAGCAAAATGTCGGCGCGTCTTGACGGGTCTGACGTGCAGTACGCGTTTCGCCTGGGCGATGTCGAGGTGCCGGTCAATCCGATGATCGGCACCACCGTGCGCCTGGAGTACCTGGGGGCGATTCATTGCACCCATTGCGGGCGCAAGACCAAAACCAGTTTCAGCCAGGGTTATTGCTACCCGTGCATGACCAAACTGGCGCAGTGCGACCTCTGCATCATGAGCCCGGAGCGTTGCCACTACGACGCTGGCACTTGCCGTGAGCCGGAGTGGGGCGAGAAGTTCTGCATGACCGACCACATCGTGTACTTGTCCAACTCGTCGGGGGTGAAAGTCGGGATTACCCGCGCCACCCAACTGCCGACCCGCTGGATCGATCAGGGCGCCCGTCAGGCGTTGCCGATCATGCGCGTGTCGACCCGTCAGCAGTCGGGTTTCGTCGAAGATCTGTTCCGCAGTCAGGTGGCGGACAAAACCAACTGGCGTGCCTTGCTCAAGGGCGAAGCCGCGTCGGTGGACCTGGCCGAGGTGCGTGATCAACTGTTCGACAGCTGCGCCGAGGGCCTGCAAACCTTGCAGGAACGATTTGGCCTACAAGCGATTCAGACCATTGCCGACGTAGAAACCCTCGAAATCCGCTATCCGGTCGAGCAATACCCGGCCAAGATCGTCAGCTTCAACCTGGACAAGAATCCGATTGCCGAAGGCACGCTGTTGGGCGTCAAGGGTCAATACCTGATCTTCGACACCGGCGTGATCAATATTCGTAAATACACGGCTTATCAGCTCGCCGTGCATCAGTAAGGACTCCAGCATGCGCACCGAACAACCGAAGATGATTTACCTGAAAGACTATCAGGCGCCCGAGTACCTGATCGACGAGACGCACCTGACCTTCGAGTTGTTCGAGGACCACAGCCTGGTCCATGCGCAACTGGTGATGCGCCGCAATCCCGAGCGCGGCCCGGGCTTGCCGCCGCTGGTGCTGGACGGTCAGCAGCTTGAGCTTTTGGCGGTCACTTTGGCTGATCGCGAGCTGAGCGAAAGCGACTATCAGTTGACGGAAAACCACCTGACCCTGCACCCGACCAGCACCACGTTCACGGTCGATACCAGCGTCAGGATCCACCCGGAAACCAACACTGCGCTGGAAGGCCTGTACAAATCCAGCGGCATGTTCTGCACCCAGTGTGAGGCCGAAGGCTTCCGCAAGATCACCTATTACCTCGACCGCCCGGACGTGATGAGCAAGTTCACCACCACGGTCGTCGCCGAGCAGCACAGCTATCCGGTGCTGCTGTCCAACGGCAACCCGATTGCTTCGGGTCCCGGCGAAGACGGCCGTCACTGGGCGACCTGGGAAGACCCGTTTATGAAGCCGGCGTACCTGTTCGCGCTGGTGGCCGGTGACTTGTGGTGCGTCGAAGACACCTTCACCACCATGACCGAGCGTTCCGTGGCATTGCGCATCTACGTCGAGCCGGAGAACATCGACAAGTGCCAGCACGCCATGAACAGCCTGAAGAAGTCGATGCGCTGGGATGAAGAGGTCTACGGTCGCGAGTACGACCTGGACATCTTCATGATCGTCGCGGTCAACGACTTCAACATGGGCGCCATGGAGAACAAGGGCCTCAACATCTTCAACTCCAGCGCCGTGCTGGCCCGCGCCGAAACCGCGACCGACGCTGCGCACCAGCGCGTCGAAGCGATCGTCGCCCACGAATACTTCCACAACTGGTCGGGCAACCGCGTGACCTGCCGCGACTGGTTCCAGTTGTCGCTCAAGGAAGGCTTCACCGTGTTCCGCGATGCCGGGTTCTCCTCGGACATGAACTCGGCCACGGTCAAGCGCATCCAGGACGTGGCTTACCTGCGCACGCACCAGTTCGCCGAAGACGCCGGTCCCATGGCACACGCCGTGCGCCCGGACAGCTTCATCGAGATTTCCAACTTCTACACCCTGACCGTGTACGAAAAGGGCTCGGAAGTGGTCGGCATGATCCACACCTTGCTCGGGGCCGAAGGCTTTCGCAAAGGCAGTGACCTGTATTTCGACCGCCACGACGGCCAGGCCGTGACCTGTGACGACTTCATCAAGGCGATGGAAGACGCCAACGGTGTCGACCTGACCCAGTTCAAGCGCTGGTACAGCCAGGCCGGTACTCCGCGCTTGGCGGTGAGCGAGTCCTACGACGCGGCGGCGAAAACCTACAGCCTGACCTTCCGTCAAAGCTGCCCGGCGACCCCGGACAAGGTTGAAAAACTGCCGTTCGTGATTCCTGTGGAATTGGGCCTGCTGGACGCCAAAGGCGCGGCGATTGCCTTGCGCCTGTCCGGCGAAGCCAGCGCCCAGGGCACGTCGCGGGTGATCTCGGTGATTGAAGCCGAGCAGACCTTCACCTTCGTTGACATCGCTGAACAGCCGTTGCCTTCGTTGCTGCGTGGTTTCTCGGCGCCGGTCAAACTGAGCTTCCCGTACAACCGCGATCAACTGATGTTCCTGATGCAGCATGACAGCGATGGTTTCAATCGCTGGGATGCCGGTCAGCAACTGTCGGTGCAAGTGCTGCAAGAGTTGATTGCCCAGCATCAGGCAGGTGAAACGCTGGTGCTGGATCAGCGCCTGATTTCAGCCCTGCGCACCGTGCTGTCGGACGAGACGCTGGACCAGGCGATGGTCGCGGAAATGCTTTCATTGCCGGGTGAAGCGTACCTGACTGAAATCAGCGAAGTGGCTGACGTCGATGCGATTCACATCGCCCGTGAGTTTGCGCGCAAGCAATTGGCTGAAGGCTTGTTCGAGGCGTTGTGGCTGCGTTATCAGGCCAATCGTGATCTGTCGAAGAGAACTCCTTATGTGGCCGAGGCCGAGCACTTTGCTCGTCGCGCGTTGCAGAACATTGCGCTGTCGTACCTGATGTTGAGCGGTAAGCCGGAAGTGTTGGCGGCGACGCTTGAGCAGTTCGAGGCGAGCGATAACATGACTGAGCGCCTGACGGCGTTGGCGGTGTTGGTCAATTCGTCGTTTGAAGCTGAGAAGGCCAAGGCGTTGGCGAGTTTTGCCGAGCACTTCAAGGACAATCCGCTGGTCATGGATCAGTGGTTCAGTGTTCAGGCGGGCAGCGCGTTGCCGGGTGGTCTGGAGCGTGTGCGTCAGTTGATGCAGCATCCGGCCTTCAACATGAAGAACCCGAACAAGGTTCGCGCGCTGGTCGGTGCGTTTGCCGGGCAGAACCTGATCAATTTCCATGCGGCGGATGGTTCGGGGTATCGCTTCCTGGCGGATCTGGTGATTGAGTTGAACGGGTTTAACCCGCAGATTGCTTCCCGTCAGTTGGCGCCGCTGACTCGCTGGCGCAAGTATGACGATGCGCGTCAGGCGTTGATGAAGGGCGAGCTGGAGCGGATTCGGGCTTCGGGTCAGTTGTCCAGCGATGTGTTTGAAGTTGTAAGCAAGAGTCTGGCCTGAGTGATGCTTTGCTCCCACAGGGTTCGCTCGGGCTCTGTGGGAGCAGGTTTCTATGACTTGGCGGCCTGACAGCCGACCATTCTCTGTCTTGGTGTACATATCCATTTCTGCGGTAACGGCCACTTAGGGTTTCGCCCTTACGGCGACTCACTTTTTTTTCAAACGCCAAAAAAAAGTAAGCAAAAAAAGGCTCGCCCCGAGCGTCCGGCCCCTCGCTAAAGCTCGGCGTTCCTTCGCTCCGGTATCCATCCGGGGACACTGCCCTCCGGTCTGCTTCGCTACGACCTACATGCAGCGTGTTCGACTGCGTCGAACGGCGCTGCGCGCCACTCCCCGGATGCACACCTCCACTCAGCCTCCCGAAGGGGCGGGTGAATCAAAAGCCAGATCAAAAGCTTTCAGGCGAGCTAACGCTCGGCCTGTTGAGTGGTGAGAAGCGGGAGGTGTTCGCTTTAGAGGGTGCGGGAGGCTGAAACTTTAGAACGTGTTTGGCTTTGGCTTTGGCTTTGGCTTTGGCTTTGGCTTTGGCTTTGGCTTTGGCTTTGGCTTTGGCTTTGGCTTTGGCTTTGGCTTTGGCTTTGGCTTTGGCTTTGGCTTTGGCTTTGGCTTTGGCTTTGGCTTTGGCTTTGGTATTTGATCTTGATCTTGATCTTGATCTTGATCTTGATCTTGATCTTGATCTTGATCTGCTTTTGATCTTTCGCCCCTTCGGCAGGCCGAGTGGAGGTGTTCATCAGGGGGGTAGGCGCGCAGCGCCGTGCGGCGAAGCCGCACACATCGAGAGGAGGTCGTAGCGAAGCAGACCGTAGGCGATGCCCCCTGATGGACACCGTAGCGAGGGAACGCGGAGCTTTAGCGAGGCGCCGTACGCCGGGGCGAAGCCTTTTGCTTACTTTTCGCTGGGCCGGCATTCCGGCGTCTGGAAAAGTGAGTCGCTGTAAGAGCGAAACCATAAGCAGCCGTTACCGCAGCAACGGATATGTACTCCGAACCCCGAACCCCGAACCCCGAACCCCGAACCCCGAACCCCGAACCCCGAACCCCAACCCCAATCACCCCACCTAATACCCAATCATTCAGCCAAGCCCCACCCCCGTCAGGTTAACAAAAGATAACGTGGCGTCGATTGTCAGACCTTTCCAAACCCCGATAGGATAAGCCAGCTTCCGAAGGGGCTCTAGATTGCGCGTTTCAGGACTAAGCTCCAAACAGCCAATCACCACGAGCCACCTTACGGCGCCCTGAAAGGTTGAACGACCTAACAATAATAATGGGGGAAGGTCTATGAGTGAGCCTGTCATGGGTGTGGGTATCTGCCGCCCGCCGGCACTGCGCAAATTCGCGTTGCTGGCTACAGCGCTCTCGCTGTTGGGCTGTGCCGCATTGTCGGCACCAGCGCTGGCCGCTGCCGCGCCAGCATCCGATACTGTTTATGCCATTGAGTCTGCCAAGGCCACCAAAAGCCTGATGCTCGATGTCGTCCACGCCGGTAAGCGCCTGGTGGCGGTCGGCGATCGCGGGCACATCCTGTATTCCGACGACCAGGGCGCAACCTGGGTTCAAGCCAAGGTGCCGACCCGGGCACTGCTGACCTCGGTGTTTTTCGTCGATGACAAACACGGCTGGGCCGTCGGCCATGACGCACAGATCCTCGCCAGCGAGGACGGTGGCGCCACCTGGACCAAGCAATTCGAAGATTTGAAACGCGAAGCGCCGCTGCTCGACGTCTGGTTCAAGGACGCCAACAGCGGCTTTGCCGTGGGCGCGTATGGCGCGCTGCTGGAAACCACCGACGGCGGCAAGCACTGGGAAGACGCCAGCGACCGCCTGGACAACGAAGACCAGTTCCACCTCAACGGCATCGCATCGGTCAAGGATGCCGGGCTGTTCATCGTCGGCGAACAGGGCAGCATGTTCCGCTCTGCTGACTGGGGCCAGACCTGGGAAAAACTCGAAGGTCCGTATCAAGGCTCGCTGTTCGGCGTGATCGGCACGGCGCAAGCCAATACGCTGCTGGCTTACGGACTGCGCGGCAATCTCTACCGCTCCACGGATTTCGGCAGCACCTGGGAACAGGTTGAGCTCAAAGCCGCTCGCGGCGCGCTGGAGTTCGGGTTGTCCGGCGCAACGCTGCTCGACGACGGTTCCATCGTGATCGTCGGCAACGGCGGCTCGGTGATCCGCAGCAACGACAACGGCGAAACCTTCAGCGTGTTCAACCGTCCGGATCGCATTTCCGTTTCGGCAGTGACGGCGGCGGGCAACGGCAATCTGATTCTGGCAGGACAGGGCGGCGTTCGCGCTACTTCGCCAACCGGCTCAGAGCTGGGCAAATAATAAGAAGGGCGGAGCTATGACATCCATGACAAGTCATCACCAGGACAAGGCGACGTTTCTTGAGCGCCTGATTTTCAACAACCGCCCGGCAGTGATCACGATCTGCCTGCTGGTCAGTATTTTTCTGTTCTGGCAGGCGACGCTGATCCGGCCGTCCACCAGTTTCGAAAAAATGATCCCGCTCGAGCATCCCTTCATTCAGAAGATGATGGAGCACCGCAACGATCTGGCGAACCTGGGCAACACCGTGCGGATCTCGGTGGAAGCCACTGACGGCGATATCTTCTCCAAGGAATACATGGAGACCCTGCGTCAGATCAACGACGAGGTGTTCTACATCTCCGGCGTCGACCGTTCCGGCCTCAAGTCGTTGTGGAGCCCGAGCGTGCGCTGGACCGAGGTGACGGAGGAGGGCTTCGCCGGGGGTGAAGTCATTCCGCAGAGCTACAACGGTTCCCAGCAAAGCCTCGATCTGCTGCGCAACAACGTCCTCAAGTCCGGTCAGGTCGGGCGTCTGGTGGCCAACGACTTCAAGTCGAGCATCGTCGATATCCCGCTGCTGGAGTCCTACCCGGACCCGCAGGACCAGGGCAAGTTGCTGGCACTGGACTACCGCCAGTTCTCCCACCAGCTGGAAGAAAAGATCCGCGACAAGTTTGAAAAGCAGAACCCTAACGTGCAGATCCACATCGTCGGTTTCGCCAAGAAAGTGGGCGACCTGATCGATGGCCTGGTCATGGTGGTGATGTTCTTCGGTGTCGCCTTCATCATCACGCTGATCCTGCTGTACTGGTTCACCAACTGCATGCGCAGCACCGTGGCGGTACTCAGTACCACGCTGGTGGCGGTGGTCTGGCAGTTGGGGTTGATGCACTTCTTCGGCTTCGGGCTCGATCCGTATTCGATGCTGGTGCCGTTCCTGATCTTTGCCATCGGTATTTCCCACGGCGTACAGAAGATCAACGGCATTGCCTTGCAATCCAGTGAGGCCGACAACGCACTGACCGCTGCGCGACGCACGTTCCGTCAGCTGTTTCTGCCGGGGATGATTGCGATCCTTGCGGATGCGGTGGGTTTCATCACGCTGCTGATCATCGATATCGGTGTGATTCGTGAGCTGGCCATCGGAGCGTCCATCGGCGTGGCGGTAATCGTGTTCACCAACCTGATCCTGCTGCCGGTGGCGATTTCCTACGTCGGTATCAGCAAACGCGCCGTTGAACGCAGCAAGAAAGACGCACACCGCGAACACCCGTTCTGGCGCCTGTTGTCGAACTTTGCCAGCCCGAAAGTCGCTCCGATTTCGATCGCCCTGGCCTTGCTGGCCTTCGGCGGCGGTCTCTGGTACAGCCAGAACCTGAAAATCGGTGACCTCGACCAAGGTGCTCCTGAGCTGCGTCCGGACTCGCGCTACAACAAGGACAACAACTTCATCATCAGCAACTATTCCACCAGTTCCGATGTGTTGGTGGTGATGGTCAAGACCAAGGCCGAAGGTTGCTCACGCTACGAAGCCATGGCGCCGATCGATGAGCTGATGTGGAAGATGCAGAACACCGAGGGCGTGCAGTCGGCGATTTCCCTGGTGACCGTGTCCAAGCAGATGATCAAGGGCATGAACGAGGGCAACCTGAAATGGGAAACCCTGTCGCGTAACCCCGACGTGCTGAACAACTCCATCGCCCGTGCTGACGGCCTGTACAACAACAGCTGCTCCCTGGCGCCGGTGCTGGTGTTCCTCAACGATCACAAGGCGGCAACGCTGGATCGTGCGGTGCATGCCGTTCAGGACTTCGCCAAGGAGAACAACAAGGACGGCCTGGAATTCATCCTCGCGGCCGGTAACGCCGGCATCGAGGCGGCCACCAACGAGGTGATCAAGGAATCCGAGCTGACCATCCTGATCCTCGTCTACATCTGCGTTGCGACCATGTGCATGATTACCTTCCGTTCGTGGGCGGCGACCTTGTGCATCGTGTTGCCGCTGGTGCTGACCTCGGTACTCGGCAACGCCCTGATGGCCTTCATGGGGATCGGCGTGAAAGTCGCGACCTTGCCGGTGGTGGCGCTCGGTGTGGGGATTGGCGTGGACTACGGCATCTACATCTACAGCCGTCTGGAAAGCTTCCTGCGCGCCGGTCTGCCGCTGCAAGAAGCCTATTACCAGACGCTGAAGTCCACCGGTAAAGCCGTGCTGTTCACCGGTCTGTGCCTGGCCATCGGCGTGTGCACCTGGATCTTCTCGGCCATCAAGTTCCAGGCCGACATGGGCCTGATGCTGACCTTCATGCTGCTCTGGAACATGTTCGGCGCGCTGTGGCTGTTGCCGGCGCTGGCACGCTTCCTGATCAAACCGGAGAAACTGGCCGGGCAGAAGGGCAACTCGCTGTTCGCTCACTGATCCTTGCCAGCAACAAAAAAGCCGCAACCCAGGTTGCGGCTTTTTTACATCTGAAGGTTGACGCTAAACCCATGTGGGAGCGGGCTTGCTCGCGAAGGCGGCGTGTCAGTCGACATCAACATTGAATGATGCACCGCATTCGCGAGCAAGTCGAATCGCCGCACCGCCGCTCCCACATTGGATTTGTGGATTATGCGGGATCGCTGCCCAACACCACATTCAACGCACTGCGCGCATCATCCAGCTGCACCAGCGTCGCGTGCCGGGCGCCGAGCGCATCGCGATTCTCGATGGCGGTGAGGATTGCCTTGTGCCGGGGCAGCGCCAGTTCATGCAGGTTCGGCCGCTGGTTGGAATGCTTCAGCGCCTCGGCAATCGCCACCGACAGCATGTTGCACAGGTTGGCCAGCAAGTCGTTGTGGGTCGCATCGGCGATGCGGCTGTGGAAGTCCAGGTCCGGTTGCAGCAACGCTTCCGGCGTCGGCGCCGCTTCCATGCGCTGGTAGGCTTCGCCGATGGAAGCGATGTCTGCCTCCGTGGCGAACTGCGCGGCCAGTGCCGCAGCAGCGGGTTCGATGATGCTGCGCACACTGGTGAGCAAATCGAAAAACTGATTTTGCGGGCTGCTTTGCATCAACCAATGCAAAACGTCCGGGTCGAGCATGTGCCATTCCTTGCGCTGCTTGACCACCGTGCCGACACGCGGGCGCGAATACACCAGGCCTTTGGCAACCAACACTCGGGTGGCCTCGCGCAGCACCGGGCGGCTGACCGCGTACTCCTCACACAGCAGGGCTTCGGCGGGCAGTTTGTCGTCCGGCTTGAAGCGCCCGGAAACGATCTGCATGCCCAGTTCCTGGACAATGCGCGAGTGCATGCTTTTGCGGTCGGAGGGTTTGCGGTAATCCATGGGGAACGGCGCGGTCCTGTGCGAAGGGGTGTCGCGCATGATAACAGGCACGACGGGATCTTGAGGCAGGTGCAAAGCAAATGTGGGAGCGGGCTTGCTCGCGAAGGCGGTGTGACAGTCAACATCACTGCTGAATGTTAAACCGCTTTCGCGAGCAAGCCCGCTCCCACACTTGGACGGTGGTGGTTAGTGAGAGTGGCGCGGCACTTCGGCGCCGCGGCAGCCGACCAGGAAGTCGAAGTCGCAACCCTGATCCGCCTGCAGTACATGGTCGATGTACAGCTGACGATACCCGCCCAGGATCATCTGTTGCGGTGGCTGCAGATCCGCCATCCGCGCCGCCAGTTCAGCATCCGGAATATCCAGGTGCAAACGGCCGCTTGCACAGTCCAGCTCAATCCAGTCACCTTCCTTCACAGCCGCCAACGGCCCGCCTGCCGCCGCTTCCGGCGCGACGTGCAACACCACGGTGCCATACGCAGTGCCACTCATGCGCGCATCGGAAATGCGCACCATGTCGGTCACACCTTGGGCGAGCAACTTGGCCGGCAAACCCATGTTGCCGACTTCGGCCATGCCCGGATAACCCTTCGGACCGCAGTTCTTCATCACCAGGATCGAGTTGGCGTCGACGTCCAGCTCCGGATCATTGATCCGCGCCTTGTACATGTCGAAGTTCTCGAACACCACCGCGCGCCCGCGATGCTGCATCAGTTCTGCGGTGGCCGCGGACGGCTTGAGCACCGCACCGAGAGGCGCCAGATTGCCGCGCAACACGCAGATGCCGCCGTCGGCGCGGATCGGGTTGTCGAGGGTGCGGATCACTTCGTCATCGCCGTAGATCGGCGCGTCCTTGGTGTTCTCGCCGAGGGTCTTGCCGTTGACGGTCAAGGCATTCGGATGCGGGATCAGGTTGGCTTCACCGAGACGGCGCAGCACGGCGGGCAGGCCGCCGGCGTAGTAGAACTCTTCCATCAGGAAGCGCCCGGACGGTTGCAGGTCGACGATGGTCGGCATGCCGCGACCCATGCGGGTCCAGTCGTCCAGCTCCAGGTCCACGCCGATGCGGCCGGCGATGGCTTTCAGATGGATCACGGCGTTGGTCGAACCACCGATGGCGGCGTTGACGCGGATGGCGTTTTCGAAGGCTTCTTTAGTGAGGATTTTCGACAGCTTCAGGTCTTCGCGAACCATTTCCACCGCACGCATGCCGGACATGTGCGCGAGGACATAACGGCGTGAATCAACCGCCGGAATCGCCGCGTTGTGGGGCAGGGAGGTGCCCAGTGCTTCGGCCATGCAGGCCATGGTCGATGCCGTGCCCATGGTGTTGCAGGTGCCCGCCGAGCGGGACATGCCGCCCTCGGCTGCGAGGAAGTCGTCAAGGGTGATGGTGCCGGCTTTCACTTGTTCGCTGAGCTGCCAGACCACCGTGCCGGAACCGATGTCCTGACCTTTATGCTTGCCGTTGAGCATCGGACCGCCGGTGACGACGATCGCCGGCACGTCGCAACTGGCCGCACCCATCAGCAGCGCCGGGGTGGTTTTGTCGCAACCGGTCAGCAGCACCACGCCATCAATCGGGTTGCCGCGAATCGCTTCTTCGACGTCCATGCTCGTCAGGTTGCGGGTGAACATGGCGGTCGGGCGCAGGTTGGATTCGCCGTTGGAGAACACCGGGAATTCAACCGGCCAGCCACCGGCCTCGATCACCCCGCGTTTGACGTGCTCCGCGATCTGGCGGAAGTGCGCGTTGCACGGGGTCAGTTCCGACCAGGTATTGCAGATGCCGATGATCGGCTTGCCCTGGAACTGGTGGTCGGCGATGCCCTGATTCTTCATCCAGCTGCGGTACATGAAGCCGTTCTTGTCGGCGGTGCCAAACCATTGGGCGGAGCGCAGGGTGGGTTTCTTATCAGACATGATCGATTCTCTTATTGTATGACTATATTGTTGCGGCTAAGGCGTAACATAAGCGCAAATTCGCCGGTTTGGAAGTGTTGTTGGGTAATTAGTATTACTATATAGTCGTTTTCAACGGAGGGTTGGCCCTGGTGATTTTCGGCGAGAGGCGGCCCCCGAGGTTCTATAACAACAACAATCGGAGACCGATCTCATGAGCCAGGAACTGCGGCTGATTCGTCGCATCACGCTGAAACTGATTCCCTTCCTGATCCTGCTGTACCTGATCGCCTATGTGGATCGCTCCGCCGTAGGTTTCGCCAAGCTGCACATGGGCGCCGACATCGGCCTCGGTGACGCGGCTTACGGTCTGGGTGCCGGGCTGTTCTTCATTGGTTACTTCCTGTTTGAAATCCCCAGCAACCTGATGCTCGATCGCTTCGGTGCACGACGCTGGTTCGCGCGGATCATGATCACCTGGGGCGCCATCACCATCGGCATGGCGTTCGTTCAGGGACCGCAGAGCTTCTATGTGATGCGTTTTCTGCTAGGTGCGGCGGAAGCCGGGTTCTTCCCGGGCGTCCTGTACTACATCACCCAATGGTTCCCGATTCGCCATCGCGGCAAGATCCTCGGCCTGTTCATCCTCTCTCAACCCATCGCGATGATGGTCACCGGCCCGGTGTCCGGCGGCTTGCTCGGCATGGACGGCACCCTTGGTCTGCACGGCTGGCAGTGGCTGTTCATCGTCATCGGAACGCCGGCGATCCTGCTGACCTGGCCGGTGCTGCGTTACCTGCCTAATGGTCCGCAACAAGTGAAATGGATGGACCAGGCCGAAAAGGACTGGTTGTCCGGCGAGCTGAAAAAGGACCTTGAGGAATACGGCCAGACCCGTCACGGCAACCCGTTGCACGCGCTCAAGGACAAACGGGTGCTGCTGCTGGCGCTGTTTTATCTGCCAGTGACGTTGAGCATTTATGGCCTGGGCCTGTGGTTGCCGACGTTGATCAAACAGTTCGGCGGCAGCGACCTCGTCACCGGTTTCGTCTCGGCGGTGCCGTACATCTTCGGCATCGTCGGTTTGCTGATCATTCCGCGCAGCTCCGACCGTTTGAATGACCGCTACGGTCACTTGGCCGTGCTGTACGTGCTCGGCGCCATCGGCCTGTTCCTCAGCGCCTGGCTGACGGTGCCGGTGTTGCAACTGGCGGCGCTGTGTCTGGTGGCATTCGCGCTGTTTTCCTGCACGGCGGTGTTCTGGACCTTGCCGGGCCGGTTCTTCGCCGGGGCCAGTGCGGCGGCCGGGATCGCCTTGATCAACTCGGTGGGCAACCTCGGTGGTTACATCGGTCCGTTCGTGATCGGCGCGCTGAAGGAGTACACCGGCAACCTCGCGTCGGGGCTGTATTTCCTGTCGGGTGTGATGGTGTTCGGGCTGGTGCTGACGGGTGTGGTTTACCGGTTGCTGGAACGCAAGCATGTGCTGCCGGCGGATCAGTTTGCGGCCAGTGCGCGCGGTGCGACCCGCACTTAAGGCCAACATCAATCAAGTGTGGGAGCGGGCTTGCTCGCGAAGAGGCCGTCACTTTCTCCATTAATGGTGACTGACACACCGCTTTCGCGAGCAAGCCCGCTCCCACATTAGTTCGGCAGTGTTTTGAAGAATTGTGTTCAAAGGAGAAAATCATGCGTTTGGTTCAATTCGAATTAAGTAACGGCGAGCGCCGCGTCGGTGTCGTCGAGGACAGTCTGGTCCTTGAAGTGCAAGACGCGCACACCGTTCGCGACCTGGCATTGGCAGCGATCGAGGCCGGCACAACTCTGCAGCAGCAAGTAAACGCCCTGGGCCTTGGCATCAGCCACGACTACGCCGAACTGCTCGCCACATTGCGCATCCTGCCACCGCTGGATCACCCGGACGCGGCGCACATGCTGGTCAGCGGCACTGGCCTGACCCATTTGGGCAGCGCCTCGACACGGGACAAAATGCATCAACACGCTGGTGACGAAGCGGCCATGACCGACACCATGCGCATTTTCAAATGGGGCGTGGAGGGTGGTAAACCGGGCGCGGGGCAGGCTGGCGTGCAACCGGAATGGTTCTACAAGGGCGACGGCAGCATTGTCGTTCGGCCGGGCCACCCGTTCCCGCTGCCACCGTTCGCCGAAGACGCCGGTGAAGAGCCCGAGCTCAGCGGCCTCTACGTCATCGGCCACGATGGCAAGCCTTATCGCCTCGGTTATGCCGTCGGCAACGAGTTCTCCGACCACGTCATGGAACGTAAAAACTACCTGTACCTGGCGCACTCCAAATTGCGCAGTTGCAGTTACGGCCCGGAGCTTCGGGTCGGCGAATTACCCCAACACCTGGCCGGTACCAGCCGCATCCTGCGCGACGGCGAAGTGCTGTGGCAGAACGAGTTTCTCAGCGGCGAAGCCAACATGTGCCACAGCCTGGAAAACCTCGAATACCACCATTTCAAGTACAGCCAGTTCCTGCGACCGGGTGACGTGCACATTCATTTCTTCGGCACCGCGACCTTGTCGTTCGCCGACGGTATCCGTACGCGGCCGGGTGATGTATTTGAAATCAGCCAGGCCGAGTTTGGTGCGCCGTTGATCAATGGCATCGAGCCTGCACAGGCAGCGTTCGAACCCGGCACCGTCGGCACCCTTTAAGGAGACATGCATGACCCAGATCCTTGGACACAACTACATCGGTGGCCAGCGCAGCGCTGTTGGCTCGCTCAAACTCCAGAGCATCGATGCCAGCACCGGCGAAGCGTTGCCACACGATTTCTACCAGGCCACCCCGGATGAAGTGGACGCCGCCGCCAAGGCCGCCGCAGCGGCTTACCCGGCCTATCGCAGCTTGAGCGCGGAACGTCGTGCGCAATTCCTCGATGCGATTGCCGACGAGCTGGATGCGCTGGGTGACGAGTTTGTCGCCGTGGTCTGCCGCGAAACCGCGCTGCCTGCAGGGCGCATTCAAGGCGAGCGCGGCCGCACCAGCGGCCAGATGCGCCTGTTCGCCAAGGTGCTGCGTCGCGGTGATTTTTACGGTGCGCGGATCGACAAAGCATTGCCCGAGCGCACGCCATTGCCACGTCCGGACCTGCGCCAATACCGTATCGGTCTCGGCCCGGTCGCCGTGTTCGGGGCCAGCAATTTTCCGTTGGCATTCTCGACGGCTGGCGGCGACACCGCCTCGGCGCTGGCAGCCGGTTGCCCGGTGGTGTTCAAGGCGCATGGCGGCCACATGGCCACGGCCGAATGGGTGGCCGATGCGATCCTGCGTGCCGCGGAAAAAACCGGCATGCCAGCGGGTGTGTTCAACATGATCTACGGTGGCGGGGTAGGCGAAGCGCTGGTCAAGCACCCGGCGATTCAGGCCGTCGGTTTTACCGGCTCGTTGAAGGGTGGTCGCGCCTTATGCGACATGGCCGCTGCACGCGCGCAGCCGATTCCGGTGTTCGCGGAAATGTCGAGCATCAACCCGGTGATCGTGCTGCCGCAGGCATTGCAGAGCCGCGCTGAAACGGTCGCCCGAGACCTGACGGCGTCCGTGGTTCAAGGCTGTGGTCAGTTCTGCACCAATCCTGGGTTGGTGATCGGTATTCGTTCGCCGCAGTTCAGCACGTTCGTGCAGCAGGTCGCGTGGTTGATCAACGATCAGCCGGCGCAAACCATGCTCAATGCCGGGACGTTGAGCAGCTATGGCAAAGGCCTGGAAAAACTCCTCGCGCATCCGGGCATCTCGCATCTGGCGGGCAACGCGCAAAAGGGCAATCAGGCTCAGCCGCAATTGTTCAAGGCGGACGTCAACCTGTTGCTCAAGGGCGATGACGTCTTGCAGGAAGAGGTCTTCGGTCCGACCACGGTGGTGGTGGAAGTGGCTGATCAGGCGCAACTGAGCGCCGCACTGAACGGGCTGCATGGCCAGCTCACGGCGACGATCATTGGCGATCCGGCGGACTTTGAACAGTTCGGCGAGCTGACGGCGTTGCTGGAGCAAAAGGTCGGGCGGATTCTGCTGAACGGGTATCCGACGGGCGTGGAAGTCTGCGATTCGATGGTCCATGGCGGACCGTACCCGGCGACGTCCGATGCGCGCGGCACGTCGGTGGGCACCTTGGCGATTGACCGTTTCCTGCGCCCGGTGTGCTTCCAGAACTACCCGGACAGTCTGCTGCCGGACGCGTTGAAGAATGGCAATCCGCTGCGCATCCAGCGCCTGGTGGATGGCCAGCCGTCACGAGAAGCCCTCTAACAGTTAGACACAATCAAAGTGTGGGAGATTCTATGTTTGGGGGGAACCCCCAAACATAGAATTTGGGCTGTATTCACTTTGA
>NZ_MOBK01000096.1 GCF_003732265.1 Pseudomonas brassicacearum | reverse complement strand
GTTCGACAGCCAGTGCGGCCGCACTCGCGTCTACAGGCTTGGCCTCTTCGACCTCCAGCGCATGAATCGCCGCTTCAGCGGTCTTGCGCCACGCGTCTCGCACTTCATTGCGGCGCTTGTCGTCAGGACTAATTTCAATGCCGCGCAGTAACAGCGGCAAGCCGATACACGCTGAAATCAGCGACAACAGGATGACCCCGGCCGCAATGAAGATCATCAGGTCGCGCTCAGGGAATGCCTCGCCTCCCATCAGCAGCGGCACCGACAGCACGCCCGCCAACGGCACCGCACCGCGTACGCCGCCGACCGTCAGCAGCCAGCAGGAACGCATCGTCGGCACATGCGTCATCTCGCCGGTGCCTCGCAAGCGCCGCAGCAACACCGACAAACGCCAGATGCTCTGCACGCAGACGAACCGCAACACCAGCGGGACCAGGAAAATCGCCACCACATCCAGACAGCGATAGAGCAGGGTCGGCCAAAGCGAGGTTTCATGGCTCGCCACCGCCTTGATGATGTCC
>NZ_MOBK01000095.1 GCF_003732265.1 Pseudomonas brassicacearum | reverse complement strand
CGCCTCTACGGCTGGGGCAATGAAGTGGAAAGCAATGCGGTGGAATTTCTGATTCACGGGTTGCGTCGAAAACTCGGCAGCCATGTCATCAAGAACGTCAGGGGAATGGGATGGATGGTTTCAAAAAGCGCTTGAGTGACTCGGTACAACTGCGGCTGTCCGTCACGTTGTCGCTGGCCATCCTGATCGTTGCCGTGGTGGCGGGGATTTTTGCCTTCGTCTCAGCGTTCGACGAAGCCCACGAAATGCAGGACGACACCTTGCGCCAGGTGGCGGTGTTGTGTGATCGCCAGCATATGAGGC
>NZ_MOBK01000094.1 GCF_003732265.1 Pseudomonas brassicacearum | reverse complement strand
ATACATGGACATCAACCTGGTGGTGGTCGTTGCGTTCTGCGGCAGCTATGCCGGCGATCAGCTGTGGTACTTCCTGGGCCGCAAGCACGGGCGCAAATTGCTCGCGCGCAAACCGCGCTGGCAACTGATGGGCGACCGCGCGCTGGAGCACATTCGCAAGCATCCTGACATCTGGGTGTTGAGCTTCCGTTTCGTTTACGGTCTGCGCACGGTGATGCCGGTGGCGATCGGCCTGTCGGGTTATCCGCCGGGACGTTATCTGCTGCTCAACGGTATCGGTGCAGCGATCTGGGCGACCGCGCTGGCCGCCGCCGCTTACCACTTCGGCGCGGTGCTGGAAGGCATGCTCGGCAGCATCAAGAAGTACGAGTTGTGGGTACTCGGTGCGCTGCTGATTCTTGGCGTTGGCCTGTGGTTGCGCCGCCGCTTCAAGAATGCGCGGCTGGCCAAGCAGGTGTACGCCGACGAGCAAGCTGCGAAAGCTGCACTGCTGAATCAGGCCGAAGAATCCAAGCCTGCCGAACCGAAGACGCCAGCCGAGTAACGCGCTGGCGACTTGCTACAGCCCGCCGGCACTGAGCGGGCTGGCCGCCTCTTTCAGTCATTTATGCCCTCTGCGCTAGCGGACTCCC
>NZ_MOBK01000093.1 GCF_003732265.1 Pseudomonas brassicacearum | reverse complement strand
GTTCTCGAAGAAACAGTGGAGTGTGCTGCCGTTCACCGAACAGCAGATTCAGGCTGACCCGCAGTATCAGGTGCAGACTGTTCGCGAGACGTTGGACAAGGCGGGGAACGTTGCCGCTCAATAAACCCGAGCGTTAGTGTCGACGAGTCTGAAGGCCGCATCCTGCAAAGGGTGCGGCCTTCAGCTTTTTGGCGGCTGTTGCGGTATCGAGTTGATCACCGGGTTACCTTCCTTGTTGCGGCTCAGGTAGACCGGCAGCGCCTTGGGCAGGCTGTTGGCGAGGTTGCTCAGCTCTTTGATGTTGTAGATGCCACCCACGCGAATCGAACCGGTGTGAGTATCAGCCAGCTCCAATGGATTGCTCAGATATCGATTGATCAGTGGCAGGGCGTCGCTCAGCGCGAGGTTATCCAGCACCAGTTTGCCGCTGCGCCAGGCCAATGAACTGTCATCGGCGTAGGTCTGGCTGATCTGCGGCATGTAATCGCCTTGTTTGTAACGTGCCTGCATCGATGGGCCGAGGCGCAAGCCGTCGCCTGGTAATGAACGATTGCTGGTGACCAGCACTGAACCTTCGATCAGGTTCACGCGCACCTGGTCCTGATACATCCAGACATTGAAACGCGTCCCCGTGACGCGAATCCTGCCTTCGCCTGCGCGAACGACAAACGGGTGGGCCATGTCATGGCTGACCGTAAAGAAC
>NZ_MOBK01000092.1 GCF_003732265.1 Pseudomonas brassicacearum | reverse complement strand
CGCGACGAGCAATGGCACACGCCCAAACGTGAACTGGACAAGGCCGATCTGCGCGATTACCGCAGCACGCTGGTGCGTGCGGACACCAATCGGGCGTTGCATGCTTGTTCGCAATTCACCGGGGATGTGTTGCTGGTGGAGTCGGAAACCGACGATTACGTCCCGCATGCAGCGATCATGAGTTACCGCGCGGGGTGTCAGCAGACCCATTCATTGACGCACCGGATTATCGACGGTGCCGATCATGCGTTGAGCGAGCCGGTGTCGCAGCAGGCGTACACCTCGATTCTGG
>NZ_MOBK01000091.1 GCF_003732265.1 Pseudomonas brassicacearum | reverse complement strand
ATCGGTAGCACGGCGATTCCGATTCCGCCGGAGAAGATCGTCGCCATCGTCATCACCCAACAGGCCGATTCGCCGTCCACCGTGTCGTCGCCAGACGTCGACACCAACGCCATCGCCGATCACCTGATTACCTTCTTCAAGCAGGAAGTCGACGCCGGGCGCATGACCAACAAGCTCGGCCCGTTGCAGGCGGGGATCGGCAACATTGCCAACGCGGTGATGTGTGGCCTGATCGATTCGCCGTTTGAAGACCTGACCATGTACTCCGAAGTGCTGCAGGATTCGACCTTCGACCTGATCGACGCCGGCAAGCTGAGCTTTGCGTCGGGCAGCTCGATTACTTTGTCGGAGCGCCGCAACAGCGACGTATTCGGCAATCTGGAGAAGTACAAGGACAAACTGGTACTGCGTCCGCAGGAGATCTCCAACCACCCGGAGGTGGTGCGGCGCCTGGGCATCATCGGCATCAACACGGCGCTGGAGTTCGACATCTACGGCAACGTC
>NZ_MOBK01000090.1 GCF_003732265.1 Pseudomonas brassicacearum | reverse complement strand
CGGCGGTGTCGTATTCCTGACGGCTCACGGCCTGCTCGTCGACCAGTTGCTTGTAGCGGTCGGAGATCGACTTGGTCGAACGCAGGTTGGCTTCGGCGCGTTTCAGGGTCGCTTCATAGACCGACGGATCGATCTGATACAGCTGCTGGCCGGCTTTGACATCGCCGCCTTCCTTGAACAGACGCTTGAGAATGATGCCGTTGACCTGTGGACGCACTTCAGCGATGCGGAACGCACTGGTGCGACCCGGCAGTTCAGACGTGAGGGTAAAGGCTTGTGGTTGCAGGGTGACGACGCCGACCTGAGGCGGTGGAGCGGCCGGTGCCGCTTCTTCCTTTTTACATCCGCTGAGCAGCGATGCCAGGGCGACGGCAGTGACCAGAGCGGTAACAGCTGGCTTGAATTGCATGAAGATCCTCGGGTCAGGCGCGCAAAGAGCGCACAAGAAGTGTGTAAGGGTAAAAAAAGGATACCGGGTGGATAAGTAGCTTGCTAAGGAATATACTTACGTTCATGGTTGTTTG
>NZ_MOBK01000010.1 GCF_003732265.1 Pseudomonas brassicacearum | reverse complement strand
AAAGTGAATACAGCCCAAATTCTATGTTTGGGGGTTCCCCCCAAACATAGAATCTCCCACATTGGAATGTAGTCCCCTGTGGGAGCGGGCTTGCTCGCGAAGGTGGCGACTCGGACTATCTTAATGATAAAAAATCAGTAGCCGTTAGAGCCGTAATCAACCTGAAAATCAAACCCGGTGACCCGCTCGACCCCGGTTTCGATCTGCCCATCCGGCAACAACCGCAACCAGCGATACCCCGGCGCCTGCTCCCCGACCTTGAAATCATCACTGCCCGGCTCGAACTGAATGCAAGTCGACGGCGAAGCAATCAACCGAACGCCATTGCGCATCTGGTCAATCTCCTGATGGACATGCCCCCATAAAACCGCCCGCACCTGCGGAAAACGATCCAGCACTGCAAACAGCGCCTCAGGATTGCGCAACCCGATCGGCTCCATCCACGCACAGCCAATCGACACCGGATGATGGTGAAAACACACCAGATGATGCCGCTCCGGCGCCTCGCTCAATGATCGGGCCAACAGCTGCAACTGCTCCTCCTGCAAGTACCCCGGCACCGAACCCGGCACGGCGGAATCAAGCAAGGTGACTCGCCAGTTGCCGACATCCACCACCGGTTCCAGCAATGCGCTCTGCACCGCCGCCTCGGCCATGATTTGCGGCTCGTCGTGATTGCCGGGGATCCAGCGCGCCGGCGCATCGAGCTGCCCGGTCATGTCGCGAAACTGCTGGTAGGACTCCAGCGTCCCGTCCTGAGACAGGTCGCCGCTGGCAATGATCAGGTCGATACTCGGCTGCTGAAGTTGCACCAGCTCGATGACTTTTTGCAGGCTGTCCCGCGTGTTCATGCCCAGCAATGTGCCGTCCGCTTCGGCGAACAGATGGCTGTCGGAGAGTTGCACCAGCAACGCCGGATCGGCGGTGGTCAATGTGGATACGCTCGGCAAGGCGTTCTCCCAGGGCTGAATCACGGGGGTGGATAGGTGCCGCAATTATGCTGGGGGACGCTCAAAAGGGGAAACCTGTGAACCTGACGCAGTTCACAACTCGCGCACTCAGCGAACGACGGCGTATTCGTGTCCACACGCCAGGCAATGGCTCAGCCACTCACCCAGAAACATGTTCAGCTGGGCCTTTTCGTCCGGCTGGTGCATCGAGGCGTTCGGGTAAGGATAGATGCCACGAAAACGCCGTGCATGTTCGGCGCTGACCACTTCGGCCATGCAGGCGTCGTGATAGACCTGCACTTCCAGCTGCGGAATCGGCAGCCACGGCAGGCTGTGCTCCTGGCGCACTTGCAGGGTCGTGGTGTATGGACAGACCTGCAACACTTCCAGCGCCAGCACGCCGAGCATCTGTTCGCCATGCGTCACGGCAATGCGCCGCGCCGCTGGCTCGTCGCGCATGTCCGGCAGCAGTCGCATCAAGCGCGCGTAGTTCGCCTCGCAGGAAGCTTGCAGCCCCGCAAGGTCGACACGATAGCGATCGCGCAGCTTGTTTACGACCATAACCCCCTCACTTCAGCGCGGTTTAAAGCTAACCATTGCAAGGCAATGATGCTGGCCGCGTTGGCAATTCGCCCGTCACGTACGGCCTGCAAGGCATCTTCGAACGCCCAGACCGTGACGCGGATATCTTCAGCTTCTTCCTCCAGCCCATGCAGGCCGCCAACCCCGGTAGAATCGCAACGCCCCAGGAACAGGTGCACGAACTCATTGCTGCCGCCCGGCGACGGGAAATATTTGAGCATCGGCCAGAGCGCCCCGAACACAAGCCCAGCTTCCTCCTGCCCTTCGCGGTGAGCAACTTCTTCCGGCACTTCTTCCTTGTCGATCAGACCAGCGACCAGTTCGATCAGCCAGGGGTTGTCGGTCTTGCCCATGGCGCCGACGCGAAACTGTTCGATCAGCACCACTTCGTCGCGCTGCGGATCGTAAGGCAGCACGCACACCGCATCGTGGCGCACGAACACTTCACGATTGATTTCGCGACTCATGCCGCCAGCGAACAGCTCGTGGCGCAAGTGCACACGGTCGAGCTTGTAAAAGCCCTCGTAGCACTTTTCGCGCCGAACGATATCAACGGCGGTCGGAATGGCGTTGGCAAAATCAGTCATGACAATCCTCTTTACTGCTAATCCGTTACGAGGCTCCTTTTTGTGACTTGCAACCTCGACTTCGCGCCATCCTAACGCGCCTGCGACATTTGATGCAGCCCCTTTCCCGTCAGCGGGATAGACGGTGAGGGCGAAACCAACTCTAATTAGCTTAGTGGCGAACTGACTGCTTCGTTGAGAGTCGAAGCGGATAACTTTTTGCCTTTCCCTGTTTTACAAAGGACGCCCATGTCGCTTTTTAAAATCGCCTCCGTGGCCGCAATCGCCCTGACGCTGGGCGCTTGCCAGAGTCTGTTCCAGCCCAACTACCGGGCGCCGCTGGAAACTACCCGCGACGCCACCGAAACCCTGAAACCGGGTTGCACCACTCCCGATTGCCCGCTGGTGAACATCGATACACTGCGCTTCCCTGCCGAACCGCAGCTTGACGGCATCGTCGAAAAACGCCTGCTGCAAATGACCCGCACCACACCGGACGCCCCGGTGGCACCGACGCTGACGGCCTATCGCGATGAGTTTTTGCGCACCGCCGGGCCGCGCTACAGCAGTTACCTGCAAGCCAAGGTACGTGAGCAGCATGACGGCTTGGTGATCGTTGAATTTTCCAGCTATCTGGACACCGGCGGCGCCCATGGCACCCCGGGCCGCAGCTTTATCAACTATTCACGCCAGCAGCACAAAGTGCTGACGCTGTCGGACATGTTGGTGCCGGGTCAGGAAGAAGCGTTCTGGAAAGCCGCGCAAGTGGCGCACAACAGCTGGCTGATCAGCACCAAGCTCGATCAGGAACCGGAGTTCGTGAAGAGCTGGCCGTTCCAGAAAACCCAGAACGTGGCGCTGACCTACGGCGGGGTGATCCTCAAGTACGAAACCAGCACCATCGCGCCTTACGCGTTGGGCCATGTCGAACTGAAGATCCCCTACCCACGCCTGAATGGCATCATCAAGCCCGAGCTGTTTCCCGGCCGTAACTGAAGGCCCGGCCCAGCACCAGCTGCAGCAGCCCTGCCAGAATCAACGACGGCAGGGTTGCGCCGATGTCCGGATACAGATTAGCCAGCAAGTGATAAGTGCTCACCCCGCCCAACCAGGCGAGCAACGCCGGCCAGCGCAACGCGGCTGACGCCACTTGCGCCGAACGCTTGCGCAGGATGAAGTGATCCACCAGCACCACGCCGAATAGCGGCGCGAACACCGAACCGATCAACAGCAGGAAGTTCTGGTACTGGGCCAATGGCGCCAGGCACGCGATCAGTGTGCAAATCACACCGATGGCCAACGCCAGATGCTCGACTTTCAAGCGCAACAGAATCCCGCTGGAAACGGCTGCCGAATGAATGTCGGCGAAGGCGTTTTCCGACTCGTCCAACAGAATCAGCAGCAACGGAATCCCCAGGCCTGCACCCGCCAGCGCCAGCAACAAGGCATTCACTTCACCGCTCGGCGCAAACGCCAGGGTGTAGGCCACGCCCAGGCTCATCAGCCAGAAATTGCCGATAAAGAAGCCCAGAGCGGTGCCGCCGAAGACGTTTTTGGCACGCTTGCCGAAACGCGAGTAGTCGGCAATCAGCGGCAGCCACGACAGCGGCATCGCGATGGCAATGTCGAAGCCCACGGCGAACGGCATCGAACCATCACCGGCCTGCGCCCACAAGGCAGCCAGATCGGCTTTGGCGAACAGGTTCCAGGTCAGCCAGATGCACGCCGCCAGCAACAGCCAGATGCCCCACTTGCGCAGGATCTGCCGTACGAATGTCAGAGGACCGCTGACGGCCAGCAACGTCGCCAGACCACCGAAGACAATTGTCCAGAGCAGCGGGTTCGACAGCAGGCTGCCTTCGCTGAATGCTCGCGCGCCGAGCAGGCTGGCGGCGTCGCGCATGACGATAATTTCGAACGACCCCCAACCGATCAGTTGCAGCAGGTTCAGCACGGCCGGCAGGCTCGCGCCACGTTTGCCGAGGCTGAGTTTGAGCGCGGCCATCGACGACAGGCCGGTGTCGCTGCCGATCACGCCGACGGCGGCCAGCAGCAGAACGCCGACCAGGGTGCCGAGGAAAATCGCCAGCAGCGAACCGGACAGGCCCAGACCTGGCGCGAGCAAGGCGCCGGTCTGCAGCACCATCAGGCCGATACCGAGGGAGAACCACAGGGAAAACAGATCACGACCGCCGAAGACGCGTTTGTCGGTTGGCACGGCGATGTCGGGGGAATAAGTACTCGGTTGAATGCTCAAGGGTGTTATCTCAGAGGGACATTTGTTGTTGTGTAGATCTCAATCGCCAGCAGGCTGGCTCCCACAGGGGACGTGTTAACGCCACAGATCCAATGTGGGAGCCAGCCTGCTGGCGATGGCGCCTGTGCAGGCCCCACCGTTTCAGGTCAGATCAAACCTTCTTGTACAGCTGGCTGCCTTCCTGCTTGAACCGTTCAGCCTGTTCCGCCAATCCCTGGGCGACCTCGGCATCCACGGTTTCGATCCGCTGGTTGGCCGCGTACTCGCGGACTTCCTGGGTGATTTTCATCGAGCAGAATTTCGGCCCGCACATGGAGCAGAAGTGCGCGACCTTGGCCGAATCCTTCGGCAGTGTTTCATCGTGATACGAACGGGCGGTGTCCGGATCCAGGCCGAGGTTGAACTGGTCTTCCCAACGGAATTCGAACCGCGCCTTGCTCAAGGCATTGTCGCGAATCTGCGCGCCCGGATGCCCCTTCGCCAGATCGGCGGCATGCGCGGCGATCTTGTAAGTAATGATCCCGGTCTTCACGTCATCCTTGTTCGGCAGGCCCAGGTGCTCCTTCGGCGTCACGTAGCAGAGCATCGCGCAACCGAACCAACCGATCATTGCCGCACCGATGCCGGAGGTGATGTGGTCATAACCCGGCGCGATGTCGGTGGTCAGCGGGCCGAGGGTGTAGAACGGCGCCTCGTCACAGCATTCCAGCTGCTTGTCCATGTTCTCTTTGATCAACTGCATCGGCACGTGGCCCGGGCCTTCGATCATGCACTGCACGTCGTGCTTCCAGGCGATCTTGGTCAGCTCGCCGAGAGTTTCCAGCTCGCCGAATTGTGCGGCGTCGTTGGCGTCGGCAATCGAACCCGGACGCAGGCCATCACCCAGCGAGAAGCTGACGTCGTAGGCCTTCATGATTTCGCAGATGTCTTCGAAATGGGTATAGAGGAAGTTTTCCTTGTGGTGCGCCAGGCACCACTTGGCCATGATCGAACCGCCACGAGAAACGATGCCGGTCACGCGCTTGGCGGTCAGCGGCACGTAGCGCAACAACACGCCGGCGTGGATGGTGAAGTAGTCGACACCCTGCTCGGCCTGTTCGATCAGCGTGTCGCGGAACAGCTCCCAGGTCAGGTCTTCGGCGGCGCCGCCGACTTTTTCCAGGGCCTGATAAATCGGCACCGTACCGATCGGCACCGGCGAGTTACGGATAATCCACTCGCGGGTTTCGTGGATGTGTTTGCCGGTGGACAGGTCCATGACCGTGTCCGAACCCCAGCGAATGCCCCAGGTTAGTTTCGCCACTTCTTCTTCGATGGACGAACCCAAGGCGCTGTTGCCGATGTTGCCGTTGATCTTCACCAGGAAGTTACGGCCGATGATCATCGGTTCCAGTTCGGTGTGGTTGATGTTGGCCGGAATGATCGCGCGACCACGGGCGATCTCGTCACGGACAAATTCGGGGGTGATGATTTTCGGCACGCTGGCGCCGAAGCTGTGGCCGGCGTGTTGTTGGTCCAGCAGGCCGGCGGCGCGGGCCACTTCCAGCTTCATGTTTTCGCGGATGGCAACGTATTCCATCTCGGCGGTGATGATGCCTTGGCGGGCATAGTGCATCTGGCTGACGTTGGCCCCGGCCTTGGCGCGGCGCGGGTTGTTGACGTGGGCGAAACGCAGCTTGGTCAGCTCGGCATCGGCGAGGCGTTCCTGGCCGAAATTGGAGCTCAGGCCCGGCAGGCGTTCAGTGTCGCCACGGGACTCGATCCACGCGGAACGCACATCGGCCAGGCCTTTGCGCACGTCGATGATGACGTTGGGGTCGGTGTACGGGCCCGAGGTGTCGTACACCACCACCGGCGCATTGATCTCGCCGCCGAAGTCGGTCGGGGTCACATCCAGGCTGATTTCGCGCATGGGCACGAGGATGTCGGGGCGCGAGCCCTGGACATAGATTTTTTGCGAGCGGGTAAACGGTTGAACCGACTGTTGATCGACTTGGGCCGAATCACTCAGGTTCATCGTATTTTTTGGTTTTATCGTCATCACGGGCTCTCCAGACAGCATCCAGGCAGTGGAATTTTGTCGGAGCGAACCTGTAACGAATGGACGCGACCAATCAGCCATAACGAAGCTGTTGGTGCTGTGCTCAGTGCTCGAGGGGTGTTCGATTGTCGAACAACATCCCGGACGAAGCACAAGAGGACTCGCCGGGTGACGAGAAATCTTGTTCCCTACGCAGGCGCTAACCTGATCAGGTTCAACGGGATCCGAAATTATTCGATCTCAGCCTCATAGCAAGGCACCCCGACAAGAACCCGGCCAGTCTAGACACAACTGACAAAGAACGCCAACACCGAACAAAACGCCTTGATGAATGGCAGATACAGGATTGTTGCCGCCCGATTGCACAACTACACTCGCTACGCCAAGCCATGCGTTGACGTGGTACGTGCCGCGCCTTAGCCTTGGCGCTCAAATTACTTGTGTAATATTAATTCTAGGGAACGCCTATGCTGCGCAAACTTTCACTGGCCCTTGCCGTGTCTTGTGCGTCTTATGGAACGGGCTGGGCAGCAGAAGCGCCCTTATCGACCAAGAACGACCTGGTCAGCGTTTACCAGGAAGCAAAGGCCAACAACGCCGACCTCGCGGCAGCCATCGCGCAATATGGCGCGCAGAAAGAAGTCGTGCCTCAGGCCCGCGCCGGCCTGCTGCCCAATCTGTCGGGTGGTGCCGAAGTGGCCAGCATCCGTACCGCGATCGACCAGCCTTCGGCGACGGCCAATCGCAGTGCAAATTCGTATCAGGCCACCCTGGCGCAGCCGCTGTTCCGCGCTGATCGCTGGTTCCAGTTCCAGGCCGCCAAGGACGTCAACGAACAGGCTGCCCTGCAACTCTCGGCCACCGAGCAAAACCTGATCCTGCAGACCGCTGAAAATTACTTCAACGTGCTGCGCACCCAAGACAACCTGGCGTCGACCAAGGCGGAAGAAGCCGCGTTCAAACGCCAACTTGATCAGTCCAACGAACGTTTCGACGTCGGCCTGTCGGACAAGACCGACGTGCTCAACTCTCAAGCCAGCTACGACACCGCACGCGCCAACCGGATCGTTGCCCAGCGCCAGGTCGACGACGCGTTTGAAGCGCTGATCACCCTGACCAACCGTCAGTACAACTCGATCTGGGGCGTCGCCCATAGCCTGCCGATCCTGCCACCGGCGCCGAACGACGCCAAAGCCTGGGTCGACACGGCTGCCCGCCAGAACCTCAATCTGCAGGCCAGCAACTACGCGGTCAGTGCTGCCGAAGAAACCCTCAAGCAGCGTAAGTCCGGTCACTTGCCGACGGTCGACGCGGTGGCGAAATACGAAAAAGGTGACAACGACGCACTGGGCTTCAGCAACCCGAATGCCTTTGGCCAACCGTACAGTGGCAACGTTGAGCAAACAACGGTGGGCCTGCAACTGAACATCCCGATCTACAGCGGCGGCCTGACCACCTCCCAGGTGCGTCAATCGTATGCACAGCTGGATCAGACCGAGCAGCAACGCGAAGCGCTGCGTCGGCAAATCGTCGAAAGCACTCGCAACCTGCATCGCGCGGTCAACACCGATGTGGATCAGGTACAGGCGCGCAAGCAATCGATCATCTCCAACCAGAGTGCGGTGGAAGCGACTGAAATCGGTTATCAGGTGGGGACACGCAACATCGTTGACGTACTGGATGCGCAGCGCTCGCTGTACACCTCGGTACGTGACTACAACAACACCCGCTACGACTACATCCTCGACAACCTGCGCTTGAAGCAGCAGGCCGGCACGTTGAGTCCGGGAGATCTGGAAGACTTGAAGCGTTACCTCAAGGCCGACTACAACCCGGACAAGGACTTTTTGCCACCCGATTTGGCCAAGGCGGCGGAACAGCAACTCAAGTCAAGACCACCCACCCAGTAATGCTTGCGGCGAGGGGGCATGCCCCCTCGCAACACATTAGCGGCCGATCAACCGCCCCAGCCCATCCAGCAACCTCTGCAACGCGCCCTGATTGCTGCGCATTACCTTCAACCCCGCCTCGGCCATCCGCTGCGCATCGCGCGGCAACTCGAACAGCCGCTGCACTGCCAGCGCCAGGCCTTCGGCATCTTCCACTTCCTGCAACGCCCCGGCACTGCGCAACTGCGCGGCGATTTCGAGGAAATTGAACAGGTGCGGGCCGCTCAGTACCGGTTTGGCCAACGCGGCCGGTTCCAGCAGGTTATGCCCGCCGTTCGGCACCAGGCTGCCCCCCACGAAAGCGCTATCTGCCAAGGCGTAAAGAAACAGCAACTCGCCCATGGTGTCGCCCACCAGCACCGACGTGGCCGAGGTCACCGGCTCGCCCGTGGAACGCCGCAGCGTCGCAAAACCCTGCTGCTGACACAGCTCGAACACCGTGTTGAAACGCTCCGGATGGCGCGGCACCAGAATCAGCAACGCATCGGGATGATTGGCCAGCAACCGACGATGGGCCGCGAGGACCACTTCGTCTTCGCCTTCATGGGTACTGGCGGCGATCCAGACCGGCCGCTCAAGCGTCTGCCATTGCGTGCGCAGCTCAACGGCGCGTTGCAGCAATTGCGGGTCGATGGTCAGGTCGAACTTGATCGAGCCGGTGACTTCCACGGTTTCAGGACGCGCACCCAAGTCACGAAAGCGCTGGGCTTCGGCCTCGGTCTGCACCGCGAACAGGCTCATCTCCGCGAGCATCGGCTGGGTCAGTTTGCGGAAGCGGCCATACCCCTTGGCCGAGCGTTCGGACAGTCGCGCATTGGCCAACGCCACAGGAATCCCGCGCTTGGCGCATTGGTGAATGTGGTTGGGCCAGAGTTCGGTTTCCATGATCACCGCCAGCGTTGGCCGGACCCGGTCCAGGAAACGCGCGGCGGCGCAGGGCAAATCGTAAGGCAGGTAGCAGTGTTGAATGCGTGGTTCATTGGCGAACAACGCCTGGATGCGCTCGGACCCGGTCGGGGTCATGCAGGTCACGGTAATCGGTAGCTGTGGATAACGTTGCAGCAAGGCGCGAATCATCGGCGCCGCGGCAATGCTTTCGCCCACCGACACCGCGTGCACCCAGATACCGCCCGGCTTCATTACCGGCAGTGCGAGGGAGAAACGCTCGCCAATGCGCTTGGCATACGCCGGCGCCTTACGCGAGCGCAGCCACAGCCGAATCGCTACCAGTGGCAGCCCCAGATAAAACAGCGCGGTATAGAGAGTTCTATTCATGGCGGCGGAGTTTATCGGCTTTTCTCGCCGATCGCCTGCAAGTGCACGGCAAAACGTTCCGCCAGCCAACGAGCCGCCGGGCCCAGCGGCTCATCGCGACGCCACACCAGCTCCACCACCAGCGCCGGCGGAGTCCATTCGCTGTCCAGTTCAACCATCAGGCCCTGGTACGCCGGGTATTGCACCACGTGCCGTGGCAACCAGGCCCAACCGAGACCGCGCACCAGCCATTCGGCCATCACGTAGAAACTGTCGGCACGCCAGACTTGCGGGCTGGCTGGCTCGCTGCCGGGGTAGACGCTCGATTGGGTCGACATCAGCAACTGCCGATGCTGCGCCAGCGCCTGACAATCGACTTGAGCCTGTTTCGCCAGTGGATGCCCGACGCCGCACACCGTGACCATTTCAACGCGGCCCAACACCCGCCGCTCAAGGGCCTCGGGGATCTGGTCGTGATAAAACAGCAACCCCAGATCGGCCCGGCGCTCCACCAGTTTGCGCGCGACATCGCCCTGGGCGGCGCTGGTCAGCTGCACTTCGAGGCTGGGAAATTTTTCCGCCAGGGCTTCGAAGCTTTCAATTATCGGCTGATAGGGCATGGCCTCATCCTGGGCCACACGCAGACGCGCTTCTTGTCCGCGCATCATGGCCAACGCGCGGCCATTGAGGCGCTCGCACTGGCGCAACACTTCGCGCGCCTCGTCCAGCAAGGCATTGCCGGCCTCGGTGAGTTTCGGCTGACGGCCGCTGCTGCGATCGAACAGGCTCACGCCCAGATCTTCTTCCAGCAGCGCAATCGAACTGCTGACCGCTGACTGCGCCTTGCGCTGATCGCGTGCCACCGCAGAAAACGAGCGATGCTCCGCTACGCTGACAAACAACCGCAGTTGCTCAAGATTCCATTGCATAGGCCATCCCATCTCTCTGGCAGATAGGTAATGACTTTACCGCATCTGGAGAGTCTCTAAAATGCCGACCTCAGAAAGCAACACTTCACACGAGGATGCACCCATGACCGCTTACTACTACCTGGCCATCGCCATCTGCGCCGAAGTGATCGCGACTGTTTCGATGAAAGCCGTCAAAGGCTTCAGCACGCCGCTGCCGTTGGTTCTGGTGATCGTCGGTTACGGCATTGCCTTCTGGATGCTGACCCTGGTGGTGCGCAGCGTTCCGGTGGGCGTCGCTTACGCGGTGTGGGCCGGCTTGGGCATCGTGATGGTCAGCGTCGCGGCGCTGTTTATTTATGGGCAGAAACTGGACGTGCCGGCGATGCTGGGGATGGCGTTGATCGTGTTGGGCGTTGTCGTGATCCAACTGTTCTCCAAAACCGCCGGCCACTAAAGCCTGAGACACTTTTCATTGTGGGAGCGAGCCTGCTCGCGAAGGGGCCGTGTCAGTCGACATCAGTATTGCCAGACACACCGCATTCGCGAGCAGGCTCGCTCCCACAAGGGTTTTGCATCCCTCCTGTTGATCACCGACAAATCCCCTTTTCTTCGAGTCTGTATACTGCGCCCTCGTCTTGAACACTGAGGTCGCCGCATGCCATCCGTTATTTCCACCGACGTTCTGATTGTCGGCGCTGGTGTCGCCGGCCTCTGGCTGAATGCGCGCCTGCGACGCCAGGGTTTTTCGACCGTGCTGGTGGAAAGCGCCAGCCTCGGCGGCGGGCAGAGTGTGAAGTCCCAGGGCATCATTCACGGCGGCGCCAAGTACGCGTTGCATGGCGCCCTGACCGGGGCGTCGGAAGCGATTGCCGACATGCCGCGCCGCTGGCGTGAGGCGCTGGCGGGCGATGGCGAACTGGACCTGTCCGGCGTGCGCCTGCTGTCCGAAGCTCACTATCTCTGGTCCCCCGGCACACTCGCCGGCAACCTCACCAGCTTCTTCGCGAGCAAGGCCGTGCGCGGCCGTGTCGATCAGGTCAAGGGCGATCAACTGCCACCGGCCCTGCAAGACAAACGCTTCAAGGGCAAGGTCTATCGCCTGGCGGAATTGGTGGTCGACGTGCCAAGCCTGGTCCAGCGCCTGGCCGACCTGGCCGGTGATGGCCTGCTCGCCGGGCAGAAGATCGAGCCGCTGCTGGACGGCAACGTGCTGGTCGGCCTCAAGGTCGACGAACGCGAGATTCGCGCCCAGCGCATCGTCCTCAGCGCCGGTGCCGGCACCGCCGCGTTGCTCGAAGCGCTGGGGCTGAGTCAACCCGCCATGCAGCGTCGGCCGTTGCACATGATCATCGCCAAAGGCCCGGGCCTCAAACCGCTGTACGCCCATTGCCTGGGCGGCGGCACCAAACCGCGCCTGACCGTGACCACTCACCCGGCGGCCGACGGTCAGTGGGTCTGGTACATGGGGGGCGATATTGCCGAGGCCGAAGGCGTTGCCCGCGAACCTGCCGAGCAAATCGCCACGGCCCAGCAAGAGCTCGGCCACTTGCTGCCATGGATCGACCTGAGCACCGCGCAATGGGCCACCTTGCGCGTGGACCGCGCCGAGCCGCTGCAATCGGGGCTTACCCGTCCCGACAACGCCTTCCTCGCCGAACAAGGTCGCCTGCTGGTGGGCTGGCCGACCAAACTGGCGCTGGCGCCGGACTTTGCCGACCGGGTCATCGCCAGCCTGACGCGTGACGGCATCCAGCCAAGCCATCCCGCGCCGCTTCCGGAATTACCGAAACCGCCAATGGGCGTGCCGGCCTGGGAGCAACTGCTGCCATGAGTCAACCTACCCTGCACGATCTGCACCGCCCACTGGGCGGCACCGGCCTGCTGGTTTCGCCGCTGGGCCTGGGCACGGTCAAACTCGGCCGTGACCAGGGTGTGAAGTACCCCAATGGTTTCCAGATTCCCGACGACGACGATGCACGCCGGTTGCTCAAACTCGCCCGCGACATGGGCATCAACCTGATCGACACCGCCCCGGCCTATGGCCGCAGCGAAGAACGCCTCGGCCCGCTGTTGCGCGATCAGCGTCTGGACTGGGTGATTGTCAGCAAGGTCGGCGAAGAATTTTCCAATGGCCAGTCGAGCCATGATTTCAGTGCCGCCCACACCCGACTTTCAGTGGAGCGCAGCCTGCAACGCCTGGAAACGGATTTTATCGACCTGGTGCTGGTGCACTCCGACGGCAACGATCTCGCGATCCTCAATGACAGCGAGGTCTACACAACCCTCGCCGCGCTCAAGGCCGAAGGCAAGATTCGCGGCTTCGGTTTTTCCGGGAAAACTGTCGAGGGTGGCTTGAAGGCTCTGGAACAAGGTGATTGCGCCATGGTCACCTACAATCTGAACGAGCAGAACGAGAAGCCCGTCATTGACTATGCTGCTGCTCACGGCAAAGCCATTCTGGTCAAAAAAGCCCTCGCCAGCGGTCATGTGTGCCTGAGTCCAGGTGTGGACCCGGTGCGCGCCAGCTTCGAGTTGTTGTTTGAACATCCGGGTGTGGCCAGTGCTATTGTCGGGACCATTAATCCGCTGCACCTCGCCCACAACGTTGCGACCGTTGCCCAGGTCCTCCGTAGAAACTGATGCCGCCCACGCGGCCTTAAGCAGGAGCCGACATGCCGCGTACGCTCATTAGAAAGAACCCGAGCAACTTCAAGACCCTGCCGTTGTACGTCGAAGCGACTCCCGAAGGCTTGAGTTATCAGAGCGTCGGGATGCCGCTCAATTTCTCCCAGACCCTGCAACGTCGCCGCCCCGTGACGGTGGCCAGCACCGAGCGGTTTGCGCTGGAACTGGCCAACCTCGGGGTCTCGGTGCGCCTGACCCTGCATTGGCAGAATCGCGAATACTGGGTGCTGGTGCGTCAGCGTCGGCAAGACCGTGGCGACGTGGTGCTCAAGTTGATCTCCGGGTACGTGCCGGCCCATGAGCTGAACCTGCCGTTGCACACCGCGATCCAGGAAATTGCCGAAGAGTGTCTGCTGGAAACCCCGGAAGGCTGGCTCGGCGGGCGTTTTAATGACACGTGGCTGCCAGCACCCTATGCCAGTGCCCTGCACTACCGCGAGGCGCTACCGTTTCGCCTGACGCCGTTATCCGGTTCTGCGCGACCGGTGCGTTGCGCCAACCTGCAGCTGATCGAACGTCCGCGGGCTTACGTGCATTTGCCCACCGCGTCGTTGCAACTGATCTATGACCTGCGTCTGGACGTGCCCAAGGAAGCCAAATCCCTGAGCCTGTTTCATGTCGATGAGCGGCTGGAAGGCGATCAGCTTGTGGCCCGCCTCGACCGCAAGCGCCCGGATTTGTACCTGATGCCCTTGCAGGACGGCCAGCCGATGGCCGAGCTGTATACCTTGAAGAAGGATCAACTCTACCCGGCGAGCACGCGCGGGTTGTTCCTGGCGGAGAGCTTCGCCCAACAGGAAGGCTGGGTGGTGCGTGATGAGCGGATTCGCTGGAAGGATTGGGTGCGCCAGCAAGGGCTGAGCCCGCCGGGGAAGGATTCAGGATTGGCGCGGTTACGCGGGAAGGCGAAGCAATTGCTGAAGAAGATCGTGCCGCGCAAGGCGGCACGATAGAAGGAACACCACTGAATTCTGTGGCTGTGGGGTTTAACTGTGGCGAGGGAGCTTGCTCCCGCTGGGCTGCGGAGCGGCCCCCAGCATTCTGCCAGTCACATCGCACTCGCAGGTTTTACGACTGCTTCGCAGCCGAGCGGGAGCAAGCTCCCTCGCCACAGGTGACCGCGTCGTCTCACTCGGATTGACGGATTTTTTCGACAATCGCCGTGGTCGAGCTGTTCGCTACCAGCCCCAGCACTTTCACCGTCCCGCCATAAGCGGTCACGATGTCTGCGCCGACGACTTGGTCGATCCCGTAATCACCACCCTTCACCAACACGTCCGGCTTGACCTCGCGCAGCAGGTTTTCCGGGGTGCCTTCAGGGAAGCTGATCACCCAATCCACCGCGCCCAGACCGGCCAGAACCGCCATGCGACGGTCGACGCTGTTGATCGGACGACCCGGCCCTTTCAGGCGGCTGACCGAAGCATCATCATTGACCGCAACGATCAAACGATCGCCCTGGGCCCGTGCCTGCTCGAGGTAGGTCACGTGGCCGGCATGCAGAATGTCGAAGCAGCCATTGGTGAAGACAATCTTCTCTTTGTGCGCTCGCGCATCGGCGACGGCCAGCAAGAGCTGCTCAAGGCCCAACACACCGCGCTCGGAACCTTCTTCACGCTGGATGGCGCGACGCAGTTCCGGGGCGCTGATGGCTGCCGTACCGAGTTTGCCGACCACGATGCCCGCCGCCAGGTTGGCCAGGGCCACCGCATGGGGCAATTCTTCGCCAGCAGCAATCGCCGCTGCCAGGGTAGAAATCACCGTGTCGCCGGCACCGGTCACGTCGAACACTTCACGGGCACGGGCCGGCAGGTGCAGCGCCGGATGATCCGGGCGCAGCAAGGTCATGCCGTGTTCGCCACGGGTCACCAACAGAGCGCCGAGGTCGAGGTCGTGCATCAACTGCGCGCCTTTGCTCACCAACTCGTGCTCATCGGCGCAACCACCAACGATGGTTTCGAACTCGCTGAGGTTCGGGGTGATCAGGCTGGCGCCACGGTAGATCGAGAAATCCTTGCCCTTGGGATCCGCCAGCACCGGAATGCCACGGGCACGAGCGGCCTGGATCAGCACCTGATGGTTTTTCAGGGCGCCTTTGCCGTAGTCGGACAGCACCAGCACCTTGATGCCTTCGAGCAATTCATCGACTTGCTCGCCAAGCGCCAACGCGTCGGTGGCGAAGGGTTCTTCGAAATCGATACGCAGCAATTGCTGGTGACGACTCATGACCCGCAGCTTGACGATGGTCGGCTGGTGCGCGATGCGCTGGAAGATAGCCCGGACACCTGCGCCCTGTAGGCTATTGGCCAGGCTGTCGGCCGCTTCGTCGTCGCCGGTCACGCCGACCAGCGACGCCGGAGCACCGAGCGCGGCAATGTTCAACGCAACGTTGGCGGCACCGCCCGGGCGGTCCTCGATTTGCTCGACCTTGACCACCGGTACCGGCGCCTCAGGGGAAATCCGTGAGGTACCACCATGCCAGTAACGGTCGAGCATGACATCGCCGACCACCAAGACAGGGGCTTGATCGAATCGCGGCATGGACAACTTCATGGAGCAACCCACATACAAAATGAACAGGGGCGCGATATTACCACAGGGTTGGCGCTGGCTTGCGTGACGGCTGCAACGGGATGATTTTGCGGGCAAATCTGTTCAGTTATTGAGCAGAAATATCTATAACAGACCGGTTTGGTCAAGAAGGGTAAAGGTCTGGATACAAATCGCCGGGCGCATTGCGCGCCCGGCGAGCAGTGGTCAGGCGATGTCTTCAGCCGGGGCGTCGAGGCCCATGGCGTTCAGGCGGGCGTAGTAACCGTTGTGCGCCAGCAGCTCGGCATGGGTGCCGCGCTCGACGATCCGACCCTGATCCATGACCAGGATCAGGTCAGCCTTTTCGATGGTCGACAGTCGGTGAGCGATCACCAGCGTGGTCCGGCCTTTCATCACTTGATCCAGCGCCGCCTGAATGTGGCGCTCGGATTCAGTGTCGAGCGCCGAGGTGGCCTCGTCGAGAATCAGCAACGGTGCGTTCTTCAACAGGGCTCGCGCAATCGCCAGGCGCTGACGCTGACCACCGGACAGCAGCACACCGTTCTCGCCGACCTGGGTGTCCAGGCCTTCGGGCAACTGCGCGATGAAATCCATGGCGTAGGCGTCTCGCGCCGCTTTCTCGATGTCTTCACGCGGCGCGCCAGCCAGATCGCCATAGGCGATGTTGTTGGCCACGGTATCGCTGAACAACGTCACATGCTGGGTCACCTGGGCGATGTGCTTGCGCAGGTTGAGCAGCTTGTACTGCTCCACTTCAACACCGTCGATCAGGATCTCGCCCTTGTCGTGGTGATAGAAGCGTGGAATCAGGTTGGCCAGGGTCGACTTGCCGCTGCCTGAACGTCCGACCAGTGCCACCATTTGCCCCGGCTCGACCGAGAACGTGATGTCGTTGAGCACCTGGCGATCGGTGTCCGGGTAGGTGAAGCTCAGGTTGCGTACGTCCAGGCGACCGGTGACGGCATCGCGCTCGACGGTGCCGGTATCGACTTCAGGCGCAACGTCCAGTTGTTCGAAAATACTTTCGGCACCCGCCACGCCTTTCTGGATGGTCGAGCTGACTTCGGACAGCTGGCGAATTGGCTTGGGCAACAGGCCGGCCAGGGTGATGTAGGCAACCATGTCACCGGCCGAGGCATCGCCACGCAGGTACAGCACCAGGAACATCAGCACTGCCATGGCGGTGTAGATCACCAGCTGCAGCAGCGGCGTGTAGATGGCACCCGTGCGGGTCATGCGCAGTTGCTTGTCGGTGTTGCCCTGGCTGGCGTCGAAGAAGCGTTTTTCTTCGTAGACTTCGCCACCGAAGCTGCGCACCACGCGATAGCCCTGAATGGTTTCCGAAGCCACGTGCGTCACGTCACCCATGGCCAACTGGATTTTCTTGCTTTGCTTGCGAAATTTCTTGCTCGCGGTACGCACCATGACGGCGATCAACGGCAGGATGGCGACCATGACCAGCGTCAGGCGCCAGTTCATGAACAGCAGCGAGGCAAACAGGAAAATCACCGTCATGCCCTCACGGATTACGACCTTGATCGCATCTGTGGCCGCCCCGGTGACCATCGTAACGTTGAAGGTGATACGCGAAATCAGATGACCCGAGTTATGCTTGTCGAAATACCGGTTGGGCAGGACCAACAGGTTATTGAACAGTTGTACTCGCAGATCATGGACTAGACCCAGGGAAACTTTGGCTAGAAAGTAGTTGCCCAGATAGGATCCCAGCCCTTGCCACGCGGCGATCAGGATGATCAGCAGCGGCACCGCCTGCAACAATTGCAGGTCGCGCAGGTAAGGCACCGTCGGGAAGAGCGCTGCCTCAGGATTGGACAGGCCATCGACAAAGTACTTGAGGATGTAGCCGAGCATTGGCTGGGTCGAAGCGAAAATCAGAAAGCCGACGATGCTGATCAGGAACAGACTGATGTACGGCCGGACATAGCCGAGCAGGCGGAAGTAGATTTTCAAGCTCGATGGGCTTGCGGAGAGACTGGAGTCGGTCATATCACGCGTTTGTCGATAAAAAGGACGCTGACTTTAGCACAGCTTCTTCAGGGTTCTGGCAATCGCATAAAGGCTGTTATTGTTACGCATCGAATTAAGCATCAAATAGCCATCACCCCGAAATGGCCGATCAACTTCAGGATTGAATCTCTCAGCATGCAACTCAGCGGTTTCAATAGTGCGTCAAATCGAGTTTTCGATTTCATTTGCCTCTGGATTCTTCCACTCGGCTATCTCTTGCTCCTGTGTGCCCTGTTCTTCTTGCCGGGCCGAAGTTTGCACCACAAGCTTTTTTATGGCCTGTTCAGCATTCCTGCGCTGATCGCCCTGTGCCTGCGTCCCCGTGAACTCAAGGAAATGATTCGTGAACCGGTCTTCGTCGCTGTGTTGGTGTTCGCGGCCTGGGCGCTGTTGAGTCTGTGCTGGGGACCGGAAAAGGGGGGCTTGGGCGGCCAGTTCAAACCACCTTTGCATACCCTGCTGCTGTTTGCTGGCTGTTACATGCTGGTGCGCTATCGCAGCGAAATCATCCAGCCGTTGCTGTTCGCCGCGGCAATGATCGGACTGATCGGCACCACCCACGACTTGGTCATGTTCGCCCGCGTGTATGAGCCAGGTTTGCGTTTGATCGGTGGCGGTGCATTCGACAACCCGCTGCTGAGCTCTCATATGTATGGCTTTTACGCTGCCTACTGGATGAGCATGAGCATGGTCTGCAAGCGCCGGCAGATGCTCTGGCTGAGTCTCCCGGCGATGGTCATCATGTTCACCGCCGTAATAGCCACCGGCTCGAGGACGCCTCTGGTTGCATTGACGATGGCGGCACTCTGGCTGAGCTTCGTTTGCTGGAACCGTCGCTCCATCGTATTGATGGGGGGGTTGGTCGCCAGCGCAGCCACGGTCTATGTACTGTTTGCGCGAATGATCATTGAACGCGGCGACTCTTATCGCTTCGAAATCTGGCAACTGGCCGTGCAGAAAATTTCCGATCACCCCTGGATCGGTCATGGCTATAGCGCCAATCTGACCATCGACCCGGGCGTCGGCGTCAGTTTCCAGGAACCCCATAGCTTCGTTCTGGGCGTGCTCTATTACGTGGGTGTTATGGGTTTACTGCCGTGGTTGTTTTTCCAGCTCTGGAGCTTGTACAGCAGTTGGCGTAATCGTCTGCAACCGCTGTTTATCATCGCCTCGACCTGGCTGATATTCGGTATCGGCGCAGGCCTGACCGAGGGCGGCGGTATCATCTCTCGTCCCAAGGAACACTGGTTCCTGCTGTGGATCCCGCTGGCGTTGATCGTCGCACTCAGCATCAACCAGCGCGCCAGACGCTTGCTGGCGATGCCCATCAAGACGCTGACCGCGACGGCCCAGCAGCAACTGAGCGCCAATGCACAGGTGATCGAAGAAGATGGCCTGGGCCCTAAAGTCCTGCGCCTGCTCGATGGCAGCTTCTTCAAGCTGTTTCGCGGGCGCCGCTGGTACACCTCGGGCAGCTTCAACCCCTACTCCGAACGCTTTGCCGTCAATAGCATGCAACTGCGCAATCTCGGGATTCCTGCCCCGCCTATTCTTGACCTGTATCGCCTCGCAGACGGCAGCAGCGCTGTGCACTATTCGCCGCTGCCCGGTAATACGCTGCGCCAGGTCCTGCAGGGCATTACCGCACCGGCGGTGCGCCAGGCACTGGTGGAGCGTTTCGGCAAGTTCATGGCTCAACTGCATGAACAAGGCGTCTACTTCCGTTCGCTGCACCTGGGGAACGTACTGGTGCTTGAGGATGGCGAGTTTGGCTTGATCGATGTGGCTGACCTGCGCATTTACCCTTCATCCCTGAGCCTGGCCTTGCGTCAGCGCAACTTGCGCCATATGCAGCGTTACACCGTGGACCGGCGCTGGCTGTTCGAAGAGCACTTCGAAGCGCTGCTTCAGGGTTACGCCATGACGGCACCGAAGTCCGCTGTCGAGAACCTGCACAGGCAAGTGCTGGCCGGGAGCTCCCCGGCCCGGGCTCATTGATGACAGAAACCAACCCACTCATTGCGCTGGCAGCTTATCTGCTGGCCATCGTGACCGCCGCCCTGTTAGTGCGTGCCGTCCCGAAAATCGCCCGACACATCGAACATTCCGGTGAAAGCCGTTATGCCAGCATTGACGGGCTACGCGGCTATCTGGCGTTCGGCGTGTTCGTGCACCACTCGATCATTACCTTGATCTTCCTGCGCACAGGCGTGATCGATTTTCCGCCGAGCAACTTCTACTCACAGCTCGGACAAGGCAGTGTCGCGCTGTTTTTCATGATCACCGGTTTTCTGTTCTGGAGCCGATTGCTCACCCAGGGACGTCAACACGACTGGCTGGCCTTTGCCGTATCGCGGTTGTTTCGTCTGTACCCGCTGTACCTGCCGCTGATGCTGATCGTATTCGTCACGGTGTTCTACCTGCAAAACTGGGAACTCAAGGACTCCGGCATCCGCTTCATTGGCCAGATACTGGCCTGGCTGACCTTCGACCGACCCGACGTCAATCAGTACCACCAAACCGGCATGCTGATCTCCAACGTCACCTGGACCCTGGGCTACGAGGTGTTTTTCTATATGGCACTGCCCCTTGCCGGCATGGTGTTTATCTACCGGGGCAGTTGGTTGCAAGTGCTGTTGTGCCTGATCGGCATTGTCGCGCTGTATAAAGTGGTCGGCCTGGAACACTCGCTGAAAAAACACTTTCTGGCGAGTTTTCTCGGCGGTATCGGCGCTGCGTACTGGATTCGTCGACCGCAACTGGTGGCCTGGAGTCAGACTCGAATGGCGGGGATCATCGCGCTGCTGGCATTGGTGATTGCCTTCACGGCATTCAACCGCGCTTTCAGCCTGAGGCCAATGCTGCTCATGTCGTTGTTTTTCGTGATCGTGGCATCCGGCAACACCCTGTTTGGCGCACTGAAACCACGCAGCATCCGCTGGCTCGGTGAAATCAGCTACAGCACCTATTTGCTGCACGGCTTCGTACTGTGGGTGTTAGTCCAGCGCCTGCCGCTGGTGCTTCACCTGGACGTCCGCGACATCTGGACCTTCCTGCCGCTGCTGGCCGTGTGCAGCTGCCTGCTGATCATCATCAGCAGCCTGACGTTCCTGTACATCGAGAAGCCGGGTATTACGGCCGGCAGGACAGTATTGCAGTGGCTGCGCCAACGCAAAAAAGCCGACAAGGCTCTGGCAGAGAAAATCGCTCGCTGAAGTCGACGCACCTTTGTAGCAGCTGGCGCCGGCTGCTACAAAGTGCGCCTCAAGGCAGGGTCAGTCTTTTTCCAGCGGCGAGAAGTACAGACGCCCCAGACCGCGCCAGGTCTTCTTGTTCCAGGCCTTGAACGGGATCTGCGCCAGCAGTTCACGAGCCAGCTTGCGATCGCGGTTGGCGGTCTTGAGGAACATCGAGTTGAGGGATTTGTAGCGAACCTCGTCGTACAGCGGATGATCGCTGAACAAGGCGTAGGTACGCAGGATGTTGTCGATCATGAAGCGATGGTTCTTGTAGGAGTTGGTGGCGTGCTTGCGATAGCGCGCCATCAGCACATTCAGGCCATCGATAAAGTAACCGGCATGGGTCACCTTCAATTCGATCGCCAAATCTTCCAGGCGAATGTCCGGATCGAACCCGCCCACCTTGTCCAGCGCTTCCCGGCGGATCATCAGGGTGGGGGCCGGTGGATAGGGTTTACGCTCCAGAAACATGTCATCGAAGTCCAGGCGACGGAACGGCACATCCCGACGCTGGCGCTTCTCCGGGTACAGATTGCCGTCGGCGTCGATCAGCTCGATGTTGCCGGCGCAGATACCGACCTCGGGCTTGCCATCCATGTACTCGACCTGAGTGGCGATGCGTTCCGGCAACATGATGTCGTCGGAACCGAACGGCACGATCAAACTGCCGCTTGAGCGAGCGATGGCACCGTTGAGCGTGTTGGTCAGGCCCTGATTCTGCTGAACCCGAAAATCGAATCCATACTGCGCCTGCAGCACGTTGATGCGTTCAACGCTGTCGTCTTTGGAGCCGTCATCGACCACCAGCAGCTCAATGTTTTTGTAGGTCTGGTTGAGGACGCTGAGAATGCTTTCCTCAATATAGGGAGCGTGGTTGTACGACGCGATGATGACCGTGACGAGAGGTTGCGCGGCGCTCATGGTTGTTCCTTGCGGGCCTGATCCAGGCCGGAGTCGATCAGGTTCAGGTACTCCTGACGGAACACCTCGATGTCGTGTTGTTCCTGCAGATAACGATAGGCCTGCTCGCCCTTGGCCTTGAGTTCGTCATCCGACAGCCCGAGGTAGGTATCCAGCGCAGCGACCAGGCTCGGCACATCCTTGGGCGTAATCGCCAGCCCGCCCGCCCCTTCAATCAGCGGCAGCATGGCCGGTACGTTGGAGGCGATGACCGGCAGATGACCGCTCATGCCTTCGAGCAGCGCCAACCCCAGGCCTTCCGCCAGGGACGGCATGGTCCAGATGTCGAAGGCGCGGATGTACTGCAAGGCGATTTCCTTGAAGCCCAGCAGGTGCGCACGCCCGGTCAGGCCCAGGCGTTCGATCTCGGCATTGAGGCGCGACTCTTCGCGGCCTGCACCGATGATCGCCAACTGGCTGTTCGGGTACTTGTCCTTGAGCGCGGCAAACGCCTGCAACAGATACGTGTGACCCTTGACCGGCACCAGACGCCCCAGCGCGCCAATCAGGCGTACCGATGGATCGATGCCGAGCATTTCGCGGGCGCGTTCGCGGCTGTGCTGCAAGCCTTCGGCCTGCTCGATGTCGATGGCGTTGGTGATCGCGTAGGTGTTCTGGTCGGTGAAACCGCAATCGCAGTCCAGCAGGTACTGTTTGACCGCCGGCGACACACCGACAAAACGCCAGTGACGATCGATCAGGCGCTGGGTCTGGCGGCGCCGGTAAAACCGGTCGTACTCGCCGAAACCGTGGGAAATACCGATGCACAGCGGCACTTTCAACCAGCGGTTCAGCGTCAGCATCATGTTCACGGGCTTGAAGCGGTTGCAGATCACCACGTCAAACTTTTCCGCGCGGCAAAACTTGTACAGCGCCCACATCGCCCGCAGGCGCATGCCTTTGAGGGACTTGTCGGAAAACTCAAAATACACCGAACGGTCGGCCCGGCTTACCGCCTCACCCGGCCCGGGCTTGCCGCGCAGGAACGCCGCCGTCACTTCGTAGCGATCACCGGGCAGCGCCTTGACGATCTGCTCTGCGAGGTCGGCAAAATCATGGGCTTTGACGTTGTAGTCAGGCTGCAATTGCAGAACCTTTAGCCGCTGGCTCATAACTCTCCCCGCTGAGAAGCGTTTGTTGGTGTGTGCTTGAGTATCCACAAGAGCTCGTGACGTCGAACCGCCTTGCGAAAGAATTCGTTCTCGCCGTAGGCCGGCGGCTTGCGCCTGGCCAACAGACGCTGGATCAACCGGCGCAGACGTCGCTTGAACGGCATGGGCGGTTGCAGGTCATGCATCATGCCCAGCGCCATGGCTTTGTCGCGCTGAAGCTCCAGCGACAATGGCAGGCAGCAAGGCTGCATCGACGTGGCCGGGTCGAAGGCTGGAGGCAACGCGATACCATGACCGTCGTCGCCCATTGGCCAGCGGTCGTTGTCGTGCAGATGGTTGGCGTAGCCGAGCAATGTGGTCGGCTGCCATTCCAGGCCTTTCAAGGCTTCGATAACTGCTTGTTGGGCACAGATATGATCGGGGTGCGGATCGAGGGTCGGGTGCGGCAGCACGATCACTTCGGGCCGTGCTCGCAGTAATAATTCACGCAGATCGGCCAACAGGTTGTTCCAGGTCGGTGCGCCGTCGGCATCGCCCGGCAGGGCAAACGGGTTCAACTGGCGGAACAGCCGGGTGTCGCTCAGGTCCGCTTCCCGCGAAGCCACCGGTTGTGCCGGCGTGGCCTGCATCGCCGCCAGTTGCAGACAGAAATAACCCAGCTGCACGCAATGCGCTTGCGGCACGCCAGCCCAGCGTGGCACCGCAATGCTGTCCCAGGCCCGCAAACGACCCTTGAGGCGCGCCGCCTCGACCTTGCTCAGACCGATCTGTTGATAGTGTTCGGCTTCGATTTCACCCGCCGTCAGAGTGACGATCCAGGCTTCATCGGCCTGGCTGTACAAACCATAGGCGGCCAGTTCGGCATCGTCGGCGTGAGGCGCAATCACCATCACCCGTTGACGACGGAAGTCAGGTTGCTCCAGCGCCCACAACACCGGCTCGCCGAGCACGCGGCAGAAGCGTCCACGCAGGCGCAACTCACCGCGCGACAGCACTTGCGCCTGACCACTGAGGTTCAGGTAGCGCAGGCCGTCGACGCCACGCTCAAAGGTTTGGCGGTCCGGGTTATCGCCACCCGACAACTCCACCACCGGATCGATAAAGCGACCCAGCCAGTTGCTTTTTACTCGCAGCGCCAACACCAGTGTGGCGTCGTCGACCAGCATTACGCCTTCATCCAGCCGCAAACGTTCGCCGTCCAGGTGCACCTTGGGTTGCGGGGTGTAGGGCGGAAAGCTGTATTGGTAATCGTCTTTGGGGGAATAAAACAGGTGGTCGGCGAACCAGGCCTCATGGGCAATCCAGCCCAGCACGGCAAGCACCAACGGCAACCACCAGGCCACCAGCACGCCGAGGGCAATCAACACCACCAGCGCGATCAACAGGCTGATGCGTTTGTTGCGCCGATGGCGCTTGAGCAGTTGCTGTTTGCGGCTCATGGGTTCACTCACACGGTAAAAACCGGCACAGGATTGCACCAGCGGTCTTTGTATTCCCGGTCGGCGCGGCCAAAGGAAAACCGCAATGGCTTGTCGAGGGCGCGAGCGTGCTCCCAGGCACTTTGCGTGTTGAGGAAACTCAGCACGCTGCCGGGGCTGAACTCGCGGGTTTCAGGATCGACGCCACCGTTGATGTACTCGACGCTGATCCATTCCGGCGCTTCGACGCGGTACACCAGTTGAATTGCAATCGGTGCATCGTTGAGGAAAATCACCGAGCCGATCAGCAAGTCGCGCAGTAGCTCGATCACCTCGCCCATGCGTTCTGCCCCCGTAGCCGGGAAGCCCCAGCGACGCTGGAACAAGTCGCAATAAATCGCGGCCAGTTCGGCACTGGAAAACTCGGCGACCGGACGCACAACGCCACCGGCTTCTTCCAGCAGGCGCAATTCACGGCGCTGGTTGTAGCGGAATTTTTTCGACAGTTCTTCGGGCGTGCGCGCCATGGCCAGTTGTTCGGCCTGTAGCTTGAGATCGCTGAAACGGCCTTCGTTCAGGGCCGACAGGTAACGCCCGCGATGGCGCAGAGGTGCTTTTGCATCGGCAGCCGCCGGCAGGATCACCTCGGCATTGCCGAGGTCGAACAAGCCTTTTTTGCCACGGCGCTTGAGCACGTCCTTGGACAGCGCCAGGTCGCGCCCCCAGGTCGGGATGGCGGCTTTCACTTCACCGTTGTGCTCCCAGGCCAGGTAGCGCACCGGGATGTCGGCCAACTGCGCCAGACGCTCAACCACCATGGGATGCGTCGCGACGCTACCGCCAAAACGTTGCCAGGCCTGTGCATAAGTCGAGGCGTCGACCACCGTCCAGCCACGTTCGCGCCAGCCTTGAAATCGATTGAGCATCAGCCCCTCGGTGCCAGTTCTGTGACGTGTGGCAAATGCCAGAAAGCCTCGCGCACGGCGCGGTCGGAGAAACGCTCACGCAAGCGGTCGAGCATCAACTCGGCACACTGGTGACGTTGCTGTGCGTCCATCGCGGCCAGATGGTGCAGCCCTTGGGCCAGACGTTCGGCATCGCCCAACGGAAACAGGATGCCGACCCCTTCAACGACTTCCCGCGCGCCACCGCATGCGGTCGCGAGCAACGGCACGCCAGCGGCCATGGCTTCGAGCAGCACCATGCCGAACGGCTCGTGATCGGAGCTCAGGGCAAACACATCGAAGGCACGGAAGTAGCGACGAGCATCCGGCACCTGACCGAGGAACAGCACCCGATCGCCGATACCCAGTTCACGGGCCAGTTCCTTGAGGTCCTGTTCCAGTCGACCGCTACCGAGAATCACCAGTTGGCTGTTGGCCGGCAACTGCGGCAATGCCAAGGCAAAACCGTGCAGCAACGTGGTTTGATCCTTGTCCGGGTGCAGTCGCCCGACGTTGCCGACAATCCAGGCATCCGCTGACAGGCCGAGGGTTTCCCGAGCCTCGCGCACCGACACCTGGCTGGTCTGCAGCGCTGGCACATCGATCCGGTTATAGAGCGTCTGAATCCGCCCGGCCGGCCATTTCGGCAGGCAACGACGCATGTCGTCACGCACCGCATCGGAGACCCCGAGCAGGCTCAGGCGCTTGCGGAAAATATGGGCGAAGAGTTTGCGAGTGCCGCGCTTGTAATCGTCAAACCCGTGATGCACACCGATGACCGGCAGCGAAGTGCCGAGCAGTGCGATGTAGATCGGCTTGAATCGGTGGGCAATGCAGAAGCTGAAATTGCGCGATGCGGCGATCTTGCGCAGATCGCCGATGGCGCCCAGCTTCAGGCCACGAATGGCCTTGGAGCTGTATTCCATGAACAGCACTTCATCGGAAGCGCAGCCCGCAGCGACTTCACTGTCGGCGGCCCCGGTCAGAAAGACCGTCGTCACTCGATAGCCAGTCCCCGCGAACAGGCTGGCGTACTGCCGGGCGCAGTCCAGAAACGGGCCGTCATAGCCGTGACAGAACTGCAACACATGGCGTTCAGCCGAGCGAGTCATATGCGTCAGCGCCCTCTTTAACCACCAGGATGTCTTCCATGATCAGATACTGTAGGTCAGAGCCGAAGAACATGTTCAGGGCATCGGTCGGCGAGCAGATCATCGGCTCGCCACGACGGTTGAGCGAGGTGTTCAGCGACACGCCGTTGCCGGTCAGCACTTCCAGCGCTTTCATCATGTCGTAGTAGCGCGGGTTGTACTCGCGCTTGAGCACCTGGGCCCGGGACGTACCGTCTTCGTGGACGACTTCCGGCACGCGGGTCTTCCACTCTTCAGCCACTTCAAAGGTGAAGGTCATGAACGGCGCCGGGTGATCGATCTTGATCATCTGCGGGGCCACAGTGTCGAGCATCGACGGGCAGAAAGGCCTCCAGCGCTCGCGGAACTTGATCTGGTGGTTGATCCGGTCAGCCACGCCAACGGCGCTCGGGCAACCGATGATCGAACGACCGCCCAAGGCACGCGGACCGAACTCCATACGCCCCTGGAACCAGGCCACCGGGTTGCCGTCGACCATGATCTTGGCGATGTTTTCCGGCATGTTGTCGAGCTTGCGCCAGGCCGGTTTGCTCGGGTGACGGGCACAGGCAGCGAGCACGTCTTCGTTGGTGTACGACGGGCCGAGGTAGACGTGTTCCATCTTCTCGACCGGCACGCCACGGGCGTTAGACACATAAGCTGCCGCACCGACCGCAGTACCGGCATCACCGGAGGCAGGCTGGACAAACAGCTCCTTGACGTCATCGCGAGCGATGATTTTCTGGTTGAGCTTGACGTTCAATGCACAGCCACCGGCGTAAGCCAGTTTGCCGGTTTCCTTGAGCACGTCGCCCAGGTAGTAGTCGATCATCTGCAGCGCGATTTTTTCGAACAGCGCTTGAATGCTCGCGGCGTAGTGGATGTAAGGCTCGTCGGCGATGTCGCCTTCGCGCTTTGGTCCCAACCACTCGATCAGCTTCGGCGAGAAGTAATAGCCCTTGCCCTTCTCTTTGTAGCGACGCAGGCCGATGACGTTGGCGTAATCGGTGTTGATCACCAGTTCGCCGTTTTCGAACGAAGCCAGGCGCGAGAAATCGTATTTGCTGGCGTCGCCGTACGGCGCCATGCCCATGACCTTGAATTCGCCGTCGAGCATATCGAAACCGAGGAACTCGGTGATCGCGCCATACAGGCCGCCGAGGGAGTCCGGATCGAAGAATTCCTTGATCTTGTGGATCTTGCCGTTCTCGCCGTAACCGAAGAAGGTCGTGGCGTACTCACCCTTGCCGTCGATCCCCAGGATCGCGGTTTTCTCTTTGAAACCGGAGCAGTGGTAAGCACTGGAGGCGTGGGCCAGGTGGTGCTCGACCGGCTCGATCTTGATTTTCTTCGGATCGAAGCCCAGTTGCTCGAGGCACCAGACAATCTTGTTGCGATAGCGCTTGTAGCGACGGTTGCCCATCAGGATCGCGTCAAGCGCGCGGTCCGGGGCGTACCAGTAACGCTTGGCGTACTGCCAGCGAGCCTTGCCGAATATGCTGATCGGTGCGAATGGAATCGCCACCACATCAACGTCGGATGGCTTGATGCCCGCCTGTTCCAGGCAGAACTTCGCCGACTCGTAGGGCATGCGGTTCTTTGCATGTTTATCGCGCACAAAGCGCTCTTCTTCAGCCGCCGCGACCAGCTTGCCGTCGATGTACAAGGCTGCGGAAGGATCATGGCTAAGGGCGCCGGACAGGCCAAGAATCGTCAATGCCACAGGGGTCTAGCCTCTTTAGTCTGCGTGCAGGCGACAAGCGCCTCAAAAATTAATATGCCCTCGCAAGCGGCGAGAGACAGCTAAAGGGCGGGATTATAGCGTAAACATGGCGGGAATGACCCAGCGCTTATTGTCCTACCAGGGAGGAAAGCATGGCGCCCCGCTTAACCACGGCCTGGGCGCCAGTAAATGCTGAGATTGCCGTCTGTAGCCTGGCGGTAGATCGTAAGCGGCAAGGACACGGTATCGAAGACACCCGACAGGCCCAGGTCCAGCAGCACGAACGGCACAAGGAAGCCGGTAGGATCCGGCGGGGCATTCAATACGCAAAAGTCATAGGCCAGACCGCTGTAAATGCGGGGAATGGACTGACAGTAGGTTTTTTGTTTCCTGAGACTGCGGGCTGCGTCTTCATCGTCTTGCAGCACCGTCATAGCGGTCCCGCAGCCCGTCAGCGCGAGCGAAAAAGCACCCAACATAACAGCCATTTTTATGGTCAAGATTTGCCCTCCGTGAACGTCAGGCAAACTAGCATCGTGGCTATTCAGGGCACAGTTCATGGGGTCTGTAGATCATGTAGGACAATTCATAAGAATTTGTCCTCTAGATCTCGGAGGGCTGGCTCACTCCTACACTGGATCTGCGTCGCGCACGCCCCCCCTGTGGGAGCGAGCCTGCTCGCGATGGCGCTTCAGGCAGCGCTGGAGATATCTTTGGGAAGACGCTGATCAATGACCTGATACAGCGCACTGCTCTCAGGCCAGTTGCGCATGAACCGCGCCCGGTCCCGCGCATACGCCGGGGCAAAGCTGCCCACCGAGCCATGCTGACACATAGAATCCAGGTCAATCAGCGCCCAGCGATCTTCCTGCCAGAACAGGTTGTGGCCCTTGAAGTCGCCATGGCTGATGCGCGCGCCGATCAGCTCGGCGAACAGATGATCCAGCGCCAGCAACTCCGCCTCAGGCGCATTGCCGTTTTCAACGTAGGGGGCAAACCGCTCGATGATGTCCGGCCCCGGCAAATACTCGGTCACCAGATAGGCCCGACTGCGCAGCCAGAAGAAACGCGTCTCCAGTAACGCCAGCGGCTTCGGTGTGGCGATACCGAGGAACGCCAGGCGATTGCCTTCGCGCCAGGAGTGCCAGGCACGGCTCGGGCGCCAGAAGCGTTTGAGCCAATGGGCAAAGCCCTTGATGTTGTAGCGCTTGATTACAAGCGTCCGACCATCAATCTCGACTTTTCCTACACTGGCCGCGCCACCGGTCTTGTACAAATGGCCTTGATCGAGCAAGGCATCGGCCTGCCCCAGCACCGGCAGCATCGCCGCCTCTTCCTCACGACGAATCGCCCGCAGTCCGAACGCCCCGCGCTGGACGCTGAACAGCGTGCATTCACGGCCGACCTTGATCAGAAAGTCCTTCAAGCGCCAAGTGCGAACCTTGTCGATCTGCTTCTGCAACGCTTCCATGGGCAAGGCGTGCTCGCCGTTGCTCAACAGGTAATACACCAGCAGTTCTTCGATGAACGGCTCGAGTGTCTTGGGCAACTGCGCAAAAAATACGCCGAGGTTTTCCAGGACTTTGTTACGCGACAGCGGTTGGCCCGGCGTCTCAGCACAGACACCGCCACCATCGATCAGATACAAGCGGCCGCGCTGGCGCAGCAGGTTGTCCAGATGCAGGTCTTCCTGCCAGAGTCCCTTGCGATGCATTTGGCCGATAGCGCCCAATGCCTCGGCAATCACCGCCCCTTGCATGTCCGCCAACACGGGCAAGTGTTCGACTTTTTTCCAGGTCTCCCCCAGGCTCTCGGCGCCCTCGAGGAAATCGAACAGCAGCCAGCCGCCCTCGCCCTCCTTTAGCCCGTCCGCCAGTAATTGCGGTGTGGTCAGGCCTTGATCGGCAAGCAAACGCACGCCGTCCAGTTCACGCTGAAAATGCCGCGCCGCCTTGCTGCCGACCAATAACTTGGCCAGCACCGGACGGCCACGCCAGACACCGGCACCCACATAACGCTGCCCCGGCAAGACCCGCAGCAGGCTCAACAATTGCAAATCGGCGGGACCTGCGGCATCGGCCAGCGCAATGCTCATGGGCAGGCTCGGGCTGCGGCCGGCGTTTTTCAGTTCGGACAAACGCATCAGCGGGTCTCCTTGCGACTGCGCCGCGCAGTCAGGCGCGACACCCAACTGTCCACCAACGAACTGTCCGAGGGCTGATCGACGTAGACCGCCAACAACTCGCGCAACTGCGCGTCGGTCCACTCCGGCGCGCGACGCAGCAACGGTTCCAGATCCTTGACCCGGTCACGTTGACCGAACAACAGCGGCCGGGTCTTTTCCAGGTCGATCAACTGAGCCAGATATCCGTCGCCCGTCGCCTGAAGAAAAATATGTTTTGGGTAGAAACAACCATGAACCTGACGCACGCCGTGCAGGCGGCGCGCCAGTTCGCCACAGGCTTTGAGAATGGCCAAGTGTTGCGCCTCGCTCAGGTCCGACCAGCGCTGTAACAGCGAATCCAGGTCATCCCAACCGTCCAGCGCGCGAGTCAGCAATACCGCGCGGACTTCGCCGTTGACTTTACGCTCACCAAAAAACACCGCCTTCAGCGCCGGAATACCGAGCTTTTCATAGCGGCTGATGTTGCGAAACTCACGGGCAAAGCTCGGCTCGCCAAACGGCGCGTGAAAGGTACGCGTCAGGTAGTTGCTCTGGCGCTTGAGGTAGAAGCCACGACCTTCCAGATCCAGCCGAAACACACTGCTCCAGCCACCACCCGCGGTGTTGGGCTCATCCACGGCCTCGAGCTGTTTGGCCCAGAGCGCATCGAACGTACCGAGGCCATGGCGCTCAAGCAGCGCACGGTCTTCAGCGGCCAGAAAATCAGTCATTCGCGTCCCTCGAAAAATCTCACCACGTGCCGGATGCGTTTCTTGTCGGCGGCATTCAGCCGGTCACGCTGGCGGTATTGCAGATAAAAGCGCAGGCGCTGGGTCGCCGACAGGTGATATTTGGCCACCTTGTCCAGACAGGCCAGGTCTTTGGTGATGCGGTACTTAAGCCAGAAGCCGTGCCAGAAATCGCCATTGGGGCAATCGATCAGGAACAGTCGGGCTTGATCATCGACCAGCAGGTTGCGCCACTTCAAATCGTTATGGGTAAAGCGATTGTCGTGCATGGTCCGGGTGTAACCGGCCAATTGCCGACTGATCGAGTCGACCCAGGCGCGGTCCGCCAACTTGGGATCGCGCCGATCAGCGAGGGCCGACAAGTCTTCGGTGTTGGGCAACTCGCGGGTAATCATCGCCCCACGATCGTACGCCGCGCCACGTCGTTCCAGGCCCCAGGCCACCACTTCGGCGGTGGGAATGCCCCACTTGGCGAAGCGCTTGAGGTTCTGCCATTCGGCCTTCACCCGAGGTTTGCCCAGGTAACGGCGCAGGCCTTTGCCGGCGCCGACGTAGCGTTTGACGTAGTAATTGACGCCGTTGCGATTGACGCGGATGACCTCGGACAACAGGTCGCGGGTCAGCCGCTCACCTTGCAGGGCGAACACCGCCTCAAGGCTGCCAAAATCTTCTGCCAAATCGCTGTAAGCGGGCTCCAGTCTCCAACCCGCCATCAGAGCGCATCCCCGTATCGCTGTTTACGGTCATAGAGTTTATTGGCCTTGCCTTCAAGCCAGGCGAGCAATGACGCTTCCTCGGCCAGAATCTGGCGCAGCGGCTGCTGGAAGTAGCCCTTGAGGAAACGCAATTTGTCGCGCTGGGTCAGGCCAATGTCCAGGGCCGAAAAGTACAGCGCCGCCAGATCCTTGTTGCGCCAGCGCTGGGTGATCGCCGGGCGGGTCTGGGCACGGTGCAGGTCGATCACCGAGAGTTTGAAATCATCAGCCGTCACTGGTTTGTCGGTGTGCAGCAGAAAGTGGCAGATGTAGCAGTCGCGATGGTTGACCCCGGCGCGGTGCATCATGCCGGTCATGCGCGCGACTTCGGCGATCAGCGCACGCTTGAGTTTGGGCACGGGCGGGTTCTTGATCCAGTCGATGCTGAAGTCTTCGAGGCTGACGGTCGGCGCCAGTTCTTCGGTGACGATGAACGAGTGCTGATCCGCCGGGTTGCTGCCCTTCTCGCCGTAAGCCACGGCGGTCATGGTCGGCACGCCGACTTCTTGCAGGCGCTGAATGGCTTTCCATTCCTGACCCGCGCCGAGGACCGGCAGCTTGGCCGTCAGCAGGTTCTTGAAGATCTCGCCCCAGCCAATACCCCGGTGGATCTTCACGAAAAAACCGTTGCCGTTCACTTCAGTGCGCAAGGTCCGGCGCGCTTCCAGCTCACGGTAAACCTCGCCCTCGAGGCCTTCGACTTCGGTGAACGCATCGCGTCCGGCCCAAAGGCTCTTGAACGGTTCAGCCAGCATCAACTTCATTAAGCGTGCTCCGCCAGAATCACATCGGCCGCGTGTTGCGGCATGCTGTAGAGGTCGGCCGTCTCGGCAAAGGCCAGACCGTTGCGGCTCCAGGCCGCCCGTGCTTGAGCGTCGTTCAACATGCCGGTCAGGTACTGCGTCAGTTGTGCCTGCTCGAAGGGTTCGTCCAGCACCAGGCCGGCATCGGCCTCGGCGATGTAATGGGCGTAACCACAGACCGCGCTCACCAATACCGGCAGCCCGGCCACCAGGGCTTCGAGCAACACGGTCCCGGTGTTTTCGTTGTACGCCGGGTGAATCAACAGATCGGCACCGAGCAGGAAACGCGGGATATCGCTACGACCCTTGAGGAACGTCACGTTATCGCCCAGGCCCAAAGTAGCGCTCTGCATCTGGAATAATTTGGGGTCATCCTGGCCAATTACAAACAGCCGGGTGCGTTTCTTCAGATCAGCGGGCAATGCGGCCAGTGCCTTGAGGCTGCGATCCACGCCCTTGGTCTTGAACCCGGAGCCGATTTGCACCAGCAGCAGTTCATCGTCTTTCAGGTTGAATTCAGCTCTAAAACCGGCACGAATCTCGGCGGCATTGGGCGGCGCCCGACGGTCCTGGGAAATCCCCGGCGGCAGCAGGTGGAAACGTTCCAGCGGCGTGTCGTAATGCTTGATGAACAGCGGCTGCTGAACCTCGGAAATCATCAGCACTTCAGTCTTGGCGTCCTTGGCGAACACCGCGCGCTCGTACTCGGCAAAGTGCCGGTAGCGGCCCCAGCGCCGGTACAGCGAGTGCCGCAGGTTCTGCGCCTTGTCTTCGAAGCAGCCGTCGGCGGCGTAGTAAACGTCCAGGCCGGGCATTTTGTTGAAACCGATCAAGCGGTCCACGGGGCGCTTGGCCAGGTCCGCTTCCATCCACTCGCTGAGTTTTTCGTTACGGCGATGATTGAAGAACGCCTTGACCGGCGCCACCAGCACTTCGAAACCCGGCGGAACCTCGCCTTCCCAGATCAGCGTGTAGACACGAATCTGATGGCCGCGCCGCTGACATTCGAGGGCGATGCGCATGAAGTCACGCTGCAGCCCTCCGAACGGAAAATACTTGTACAAGACGAATGCCAATTGCATCAGCGCAGCTCCTCAGCCAGTAACAACGTGCTCAGTCGGGTCGCGACACGCTCGGGATTCAGGCGCGTGAAGCACAGTGGCCACTCGCGTTTCAGGTTGAACTGACGGGCATCCTGTTCCGTCGGTTGATACGTGCATTTCTTTTGCAGGCACGGTGCGCAAGGGAAGTCGCTGGCGATGTGAATCTGCGCCTTACCGTAGGCGCCGGTCAGGCCCGGGTTGGTCGGGCCGAACAGCGACAGGGTCGGGACGTCGAGCGCGGCGGCCAGATGACCAAGGCCGGTGTCCACGGCGACACAAGCCTGCGCGCCGGCCAGCACTTTGCCGACACCGGCCAGGTTCAGCTTGGGCAGCACTTCGACATGGCGGAACCCGGCGGCGATGCGTTCGGCCCGGGCTTTCTCGATCGGGTTGCCCCACGGCAGCTTCACGCCGACGCCCAGATAACCAACGCGCTCGGCCAGTTCACGCCAGTAGGCTTCCGGCCAGTGTTTGGTGTCCCACGTGGTGCCATGCAGGAACAGCACGTACGGATTCTTGCGCGGCAGTTCGACCAGGCGTTCGACGTTCAGGCCGTAATCACCCAAGCCTTTGGGCAAGTCGTAGCCCAACGCCAGGGCGAACAATTGACGCACCCGCTCCACCGCGTGCTGTCCACGACCCACCGCCAGACGACGGGAGTAGAAACGCGCCGCCACCGGCTCGCGGGCAGAATCCTTGTCCAGCCCGGCGACCGGCGCCTTGAGGTAGCGTGTCAGCCAGGCGCTTTTCAGCAGGCCCTGGGCGTCGATCACCAGATCATATTTTTCGGCACGAACGGCTTGTTTGAAGCGTTTCCACTCGCCGCTCTTGATGGTTTGCCAGAGGTTCTTGCGCCAGCGACGGATCGCCACCGGGATCACCTTGCCCACGGCCGGGTGCCAGGTCGGAATCTCGGCAAAGCCTTCTTCCACCACCCAGTCGAACGTGATGCCGGGGATCGCCCGCGCCGCGTCGGTCAGCGCCGGCAACGCGTGAATCACGTCGCCCAGCGAAGAAGTCTTGATCAGCAGAACCCGCAAACTATTTGACCTCGACCACAGTGCCCTGCAACCGCTGCAAGGCTTCGTTCACGGCTTGCGGCATCAGCTGGCGCAAGCAGTTGTAATGACCGAAACGGCACGTGCGATCGAAGCACGGACTGCATTCGATACCCAGGCGTACCACTTCGACGTGCTCGGCCAACGGCGGGGTAAAGCCCGGCGATGTCGAGCCATAGACCGCCACCAGCGGGCGGTTCAATGCGGCGGCAACGTGCATCAGGCCGGAGTCGTTGGACACTACCGCGTCGGCGCAGGACATCAGGTCGATGGCTTCCGCCAGCGAGGTGCCGCCGCTGAGGTTGACCGCCTCTTCACGCAGGCCGGGAATCAGCCGTGCGCGGATGTCTTCACCGACCGCGTGATCGTTTTTCGAACCGAACAGCCAGACTTGCCAGCCTTCGCGAATCTTCGCTTCGGCGACCTTGGCGTAATGCTCGGACGGCCAGCGCTTGGCCTCGCCGAACTCGGCGCCGGGGCACAGGACCAGCACCGGACGGTCGAGGGCCAGGTCGAATTTGGCCAGCGTCGCTTCGCGGGTGACCGGGTCGATCTGCAGGCTCGGGCGTGGATAAGGGGTCGGCAGTTCGGCGCCGGGCTCATAGGCCAGGGCCATGAAGCGCTCGATCATCAGCGGATAATGTTCTTTATCCAGCGTCCGCACGTCATTGAGCAGGCCGTAGCGGAATTCGCCACGCCAGCCGGTGCGTTTCGGGATGCCGGCGAAGAACGGCACCAGCGCTGACTTCAGCGAATTGGGCAGCAAAATCGCCTGGTCGTACTGGCCGGCCAGGGATTTGCCGATGCGCCGACGGGTCGCCAGCTCCAAGGCACCGTGGCCGAGCGGAAAGCTCAAGGCCTGCCGGACTTCGGGCATGCGCTCCAGGATCGGCCGGCTCCACTCGGGGGCCAGGACGTCGATTTCGCATTGCGGGTGGCGTTGCTTGAGGCACTGAAACAGTGTCTGCGCCATCACCATGTCACCGACCCAACTGGGCCCAACGATCAGAATTTTCATGTGGTTTCCAAAAACGAACCGGGGAGGCCTACGCCTCCCCGCCTCGAGAATCACTGTGGGAACGGGGCTTCTTGCGATGGGTCATCACCTTCAACATTGCTGTCGACTGTCACTCCGCTATCGCGAGCAAGCTCGCTCCCACATTGGGATTTGGTGTACATCGATCTGCGAAACAAGGCAGATCTACTGTGGGAGCGGGCTTGCTCGCGAAGGGGCCGTCACATCCAACATCAATGTCGACTGACACTCCGCTTTCGCGAGCAAGCCCGCTCCCACATTTGAATCTTGTTACCGCAACAAGCGCGTTTCAGCTTAACCCCAGCTCACGCCAGATCCGCACTACCTGTCGCCGTTCGTCCGCGAACTGGTCGCCTGGTATTACCCCGGCGTCCTTCTGCAAGGCCTGCCGGTGAGCGGCGGAGCGGTAGGCTTTATAGGCCTCGCGCAGCAAGTTGGCATCTTCGACGGGCATCAGCCCTTCGTGTTCCAGCTCTTCCAGAATGCGGATGTTGTCAGTCCAGCGCAGCAATGGCGGGTGTGTTTCGGACCACGCCAGGGCCGCGTATTGCACCATAAATTCAATATCGACGATACCTCCGGCGTCCTGCTTGAGATCGAACGGCGCCGTGGCCTCGAAGGCGTTTGCCCCGGTGCCGGCCGCGGTGCTCTTGCTGCCAAGGTTGTCGCGCATCTTGGCGCGCATCTCGCTGACCTCTTGACGCAGGGTCGACAAGTCACGCGCCTTGCCCAATATCGCCGCGCGCACTTTTTCGAACGCCTGGCCGACGTCCTGGCTGCCCACCAGCACCCGCGCTCGCACCAACGCCTGGTGCTCCCAGGTCCAGGCTTCATTTTCCTGATAGCGGGCAAACGCCCCCAGCGAACTGACCAACAACCCCGACGCACCGGACGGTCGCAGGCGCATGTCCACTTCATACAACTGGCCGGAGTTGGTCTGCGCCGTCAGCAAGTGAATGATCCGCTGCCCCAGCCGGGTGAAAAATTGCGCGCCATCAATCGGTTTCGGCCCGTCGGTTTCCGCCTGCGGATCGCCGTCGTGGATGAACACCAGGTCGAGGTCCGAACCATGCCCCAATTCCAGTCCGCCGACTTTCCCATAACCGACAATGATAAAGCCGGGATCGCACAACGTACCGTCGGTGCGCAGTGGTGTGCCGTACTTGGCCACGGTCTGGCGCCAGGCCAGGGCCAGCACTTGTTCGAGGATCGCTTCAGCGAGCCAGGTCAGGTAGTCGCTGACTTTCATCAACGGCAGGCTGCCGGCGATTTCCGAGGCGGCGACGCGCAAGCGATGCGCCAGTTTGAAATGGCGCAGGGCTTCCATTTGCTGTTCGAGGTCGTCCTCGGGAATCCGCGTCAGACGCTCGCGCAACTCGGCGGCCAGTTCCGGCGCCAGCGGCGGCTTGAATAGCCGGCCTTCGTTGAGCAATTCGTCGAGCAGCAGCGGGAAACGGGTGATCTGCTCGGCGATCCACGGGCTCGCGGCGCACAAGGTCAGCAAGCGGCGCAGCGCACCGGGGTTTTCGGTCAGCAACACCAGGTACGCGGACCGACGGGCCACGGCTTCCACCAGCGGCAACACGCGTTCCAGCACCAGATCCGGGTTGGCATGCTCCACTGCCTGCGCCAGCAAGCGAGGAATAAAGGCATCAAGGCGTTCTCGGCCCAGACGCTGCATCGCCCGCAGTTGCGGACTGCTGCGCAAACCGGCCAAGGCTTTCAGGGCTTTGGTGGCGTCCTTGAAACCGCCCTCTTCCAGCTGCCGGCAAGCGGCCTCTTCGTCCTGAGCCTCTTCCCACAGCGGCAGCCATTCGCCGCCGACAACCACTTCGCTTTCAGTGCCTTCCTCTTCATCGGGATCGGCAATCACCTGAGCGAAGTGCCAGGCCACGCGGCCACGCCAATACATCAGCTGCTCGTGGAAAGCGTCCCAGTCGGCGAAGCCCAACATAAAGGCAATGCGTGCCTGATCCTGTGCGCCGTCGGGCAGCATCTGGGTCTGGCGGTCGGCGATCGCCTGGATCGCGTGTTCGGTGTAACGCAGGAATTCGTAGCCTTCGCGCAACTCGCTGATCACCGCCGGCGGCAGGTAACCCTGACCTTCCAGCGTGCTCAGTACTTTTAATAGAGGGCGTTGTTGCAGGCTCAGGTCCCGACCACCGTGGATCAGCTGAAAGGCCTGGGCGATAAATTCGACTTCACGGATGCCGCCGGAACCGAGCTTGATGTTGTCGGCCATGCCCTTGCGCCGCACTTCCTGCTGGATCAGCTGCTTCATGGTGCGCAGCGCTTCGATGGCCGAGAAGTCCAGGTAACGCCGGTAAACGAACGGGCGCAGCATCTCCTGCAATTGCGCGCCGGCCACTTGATCACCCGCCACCACCCGCGACTTGATCATCGCGTAACGCTCCCAGTCCCTGCCCTGATCCTGGTAATACTGCTCCAGCGCATTGAAGCTCAAGACCAATGCACCGGCCGAGCCGTATGGCCGCAAGCGCATGTCGACGCGGAACACGAAGCCGTCGACGGTCATCGGGTCCAGCGCCTTGATCAGACGCTGGCCGAGGCGGATGAAGAATTCCTGGTTATCCAGCGAGCGCTTCACCCCGATGGTTTCGCCGCCCTCGGGGTAGGCGAAGATCAGGTCGATGTCCGACGACAGATTGAGCTCCACGGCGCCGAGCTTGCCCATGCCGAGGATGACCATTTGTTGCGGCTCGCCACTGCGCCGGCCCGTCGGCACGCCGAATTGCTGGCAATGACGCGAATACAACCACTGATAGGCCTGATCGATACTCGCATCGGCCATGTCCGAGAGGTCGCGGCAGGTCTGGACCAGATCGGCCTGACGGGTCAGGTCGCGCCAGATAATCCGCACCTGATGACGGGTGCGCTGGCGACGCAGGACGCGGCCGAGTTCGTCTTCGGTTTGCGCTGCATTCACTGCCGCCGCAATCTGTGCGCACAGCTCGCCGGGCGCATAGCCGCGGTCCAGTTCGCCGGACTGCACCAGCGCCAGCAACATCAAAGGGTCACGCACACTCTGTTCAATCACAAAGTCGCTGGCCGCCGCGACGCGGGCGAAGTGCGCCCAGCGTTCAGGCGTCCAGGCCGACAGGCGATGGTCGTCTTCAAGTGCCGCAACGGCGGCACGAAACGACTGCTCGGCACGGGTGACAAACGGCAGGAGAATGGCGGGCAGTTCGGCAAACGTGGGCAGGCTCATGGTCTATCCTTGATCGGCGTAGAACGGGTTGCATGTAGTGAATTTTCATATTGCACTACGTGGAGGACTGTCGAACAAAAGTTAGAAATAGCTGAAAATTCTTTATTTTTGGCAGTGAACATCAAGCTTTCACCTTTTGTGGTTGGTAAAAGACCAACCTTAACGATTATTCTCACAACGCAGCCGGAGGCCACAAGCCATTCATCTGTAGTTTTACTACTCGTATATACATTCGAAAGGCTGAAATGCCCGAAGATTTGTAGTAAAACTACACGCCGCCGGAACAACCTCTCGGCAATCCAAGAATTTATATCGTCTGCCCACAAGGCCAGTCGCAAACTCAGGCAACCGATTCTGGAAGCCTTTCCGCCCTGGAGCAAGCCATGCAAGACCTCGATCCCGTCGAAACCCAGGAATGGCTGGACGCCCTGGAATCGGTTCTCGACAAAGAAGGCGAAGACCGCGCTCACTATCTGATGACCCGTATGGGCGAATTGGCGACCCGCAGCGGTTCGCAACTGCCTTACGCCATCACCACGCCATACCGCAACACCATTCCTGTTACCCACGAAGCACGCATGCCTGGCGACCTGTTCATGGAACGCCGCATTCGCTCGTTGGTACGCTGGAACGCGATGGCCATGGTGATGCGTACGAACCTGAAAGATTCTGACCTGGGCGGTCACATCTCCAGCTTCGCCTCCAGCGCCACCCTGTATGACATCGGCTTCAACTATTTCTTCCAGGCCCCGACCGACGAACACGGCGGCGACCTGATCTACTTCCAGGGCCACACCTCGCCAGGCGTTTACGCCCGTGCATTCATGGAAGGCCGCATCACCGAAGACCAGATGAACAACTTCCGCCAGGAAGTCGACGGTCACGGCTTGTCGTCCTACCCGCACCCTTGGCTGATGCCTGACTTCTGGCAGTTCCCGACCGTATCCATGGGTCTTGGCCCGATCCAGGCGATCTACCAGGCACGTTTCATGAAGTACCTGGAAGCCCGTGGCTTCATCCCTGAAGGCAAGCAGAAAGTCTGGTGCTTCCTGGGCGACGGCGAGTGTGACGAGCCGGAATCCCTGGGCGCGATCTCGCTGGCTGGCCGCGAGAAGCTCGACAACCTGATCTTCGTCATCAACTGCAACCTGCAGCGCCTCGACGGCCCGGTTCGCGGCAACGGCAAGATCATCCAGGAACTCGAAGGCGTGTTCCGTGGTGCTCAGTGGAACGTGACCAAAGTCATCTGGGGCCGTTTCTGGGACCCACTGCTGGCCAAGGACGTCGACGGCATCCTGCAACGCCGCATGGACGAAGTCATCGACGGCGAGTACCAGAACTACAAAGCCAAAGACGGCGCGTTCGTACGTGAACACTTCTTCAACTCGCCAGAACTCAAGGCGATGGTTGCTGATCTGTCCGACGACGAGATCTGGAAACTCAACCGTGGTGGCCACGACCCGTACAAGGTCTACGCGGCGTACCACGAAGCGGTCAACCACAAAGAACAACCAACCGTCATCCTGGCCAAGACCATCAAGGGTTATGGCACCGGTGCCGGCGAAGCGAAGAACACCGCGCACAACACCAAGAAAGTTGATGTTGAAAGCCTGAAGCTGTTCCGCGATCGTTTCGACATCCCGGTCAAGGACGAAGAGCTGGAAAACCTGCCGTTCTTCAAGCCGGAGCCAAACAGCGCCGAAGCCCGCTACCTGAGCGAGCGCCGCACTGCACTGGGCGGTTTCGTACCTCAGCGCCGCGCGAAGAGCATCAGCGTGCCAACGCCGCCACTCGATACCCTCAAGGCAATCCTTGATGGCTCGGGCGACCGTGAGATTTCCACCACCATGGCGTTCGTGCGGATCCTCGCGCAACTGGTCAAGGACAAGGAAATCGGCTCGCGCATCGTTCCGATCATCCCGGACGAAGCCCGTACCTTCGGTATGGAAGGCATGTTCCGTCAGTTGGGCATCTACTCCTCCGTCGGCCAGCTCTACGAGCCAGTCGATAAAGACCAGGTGATGTTCTACAAGGAAGACAAGAAGGGCCAGATCCTCGAAGAAGGCATCAACGAAGCAGGCGCCATGAGCTCCTTCATCGCTGCCGGTACTTCGTACTCCAGCCACAACCAGCCAATGCTGCCGTTCTACATCTTCTACTCGATGTTCGGCTTCCAGCGTATCGGCGACCTCGCCTGGGCCGCTGGCGACAGCCGTACCCGTGGCTTCCTGATCGGCGGCACCGCCGGCCGCACCACGCTGAACGGCGAAGGCCTGCAACACGAAGATGGTCACAGCCACATCCTGGCCGGCACCATCCCGAACTGCCGCACCTTTGATCCAACCTACGGCTATGAGCTGGCGGTGATCATCCAGGACGGCATGAAGAAGATGACCGAAGAGCAGCAGGACGTTTTCTACTACATCACCGTGATGAACGAGTCCTACCAGCAGCCAGCCATGCCGGCCGGTGTCGAGGAAGGCATCATCAAGGGCATGTACCTGCTCGAAGAAGACACCCGTGAAGCGGCGCACCACGTTCAGTTGATGGGCTCCGGCACCATCCTGCGTGAAGTCCGTGAAGCGGCGAAGATTCTGCGTGAAGAGTTCAACGTCGGCGCTGACGTATGGAGCGTTACCAGCTTTAACGAACTGCGTCGCGACGGCCTGGCCGTCGAGCGCACCAACCGTCTGCACCCGGGCCAGAAGCCTAAGCTGAGCTACGTCGAAGAGTGCCTGAACGGCCGTAAAGGTCCGGTCATCGCTTCTACCGACTACATGAAGTTGTTCGCCGAGCAAATTCGTCAGTGGGTCCCGTCCAAGGAATTCAAAGTCCTGGGCACCGACGGTTTCGGCCGCAGCGACAGCCGCAAGAAACTGCGTCATTTCTTCGAAGTCGACCGTCATTTCGTGGTGTTGGCAGCCCTGGAAGCATTGGCTGACCGTGGTGACATCGAACCTAAGGTTGTGGCTGAAGCCATCACCAAGTTCGGTATCAACCCGGAAAAACTCAACCCACTGGACTGCTGAGGAGAGATTCTGTGAGCGAACTCATTCGCGTACCTGACATCGGCAGCGGTGAAGGTGAAGTAATTGAACTGTTTGTGAAGGTCGGCGACCGTGTCGAAGCCGACCAGAGCATCCTGACGCTGGAATCGGACAAGGCGAGCATGGAAATTCCTGCGCCTAAAGCCGGCATCGTCAAAAGCCTGAAAGTGAAGCTGGGCGATCGCCTGAAAGAAGGCGACGAATTGCTCGAGCTGGAAGTCGAAGGTGCCGCAGCTGCGGCCCCGGCGGCTACCGCTGCCGCTGCGCCGGCTGCAAAAGCTGAAGCCAAACCGGCTGCTGCTCCTGCTGCCGCCCCGCCTGCTGCTGCCCCGGCGGCCCCGGCTGCCGCTTCGGTTCAGCAAGTGCACGTGCCGGATATCGGGTCGGCGGGCAAGGCCCAGATCATCGAGATCCAGGTCAAGGTCGGCGACACCGTCGAGGCTGATCAATCCTTGATCACCCTGGAATCCGACAAGGCGAGCATGGAAATCCCATCGCCTGCCGCTGGCGTGATCAAGGCCATCAGCGTCAAGCTCAACGACGAAGTCGGCACCGGCGACCTGATTCTGGACCTGGAAGTGGCGGGTGCTGCGGCCCCTGCTGCCGCTCCAGCTCAGGCGGCTGCACCGGCCGCCGCGGCTCCTGCGCCAGCCGCTGCAGCTCCGGCTGCTCCAGTGGCCGACAGTGTTCAGGACATCCACGTTCCGGACATCGGTTCGGCGGGCAAGGCCAAGATCATCGAAGTCCTGGTCAAGGCCGGCGACACCGTTGCAGCCGACCAGTCGCTGATCACTCTGGAATCCGACAAGGCGAGCATGGAAATTCCATCGCCTGCCGCTGGCGTGGTGGAAAGCGTTTCCATCAAGCTGGATGACGAAGTCGGTACCGGCGACCTGATCCTCAAGCTGAAAGTCAAAGGCGCTGCGCCTGCTGCTGCCCCGGCTCCGGCCGCTGCTGCACCAAGTGCTCCGGCTCAAGCCGCTGCTGCGCCTGCCGCAGCCGCACCGGCTGCTGCCCCGGTTGCTGCTCCAGCCAAGCCTGGCGCCAAAGTTCACGCTGGCCCAGCCGTGCGTCAACTGGCTCGCGAGTTCGGCGTCGAGCTGAACGCCGTCGGCGCCAGTGGCCCGCACGGTCGCATCCTCAAGGAAGACGTGCAGGTTTACGTCAAGGCGATGATGCAGAAGGCCAAGGAAGCACCGGCCGCTGCTGCCGGCGCAACCGGCGGCGCGGGCATCCCGCCGATTCCGGTCGTGGACTTCAGCCGCTTCGGTGAAACCGAAGAAGTGCCGATGACTCGCCTGATGCAAATCGGCGCGTCGAGCCTGCATCGCAGCTGGCTGAACATCCCACACGTGACTCAGTTCGATTCGGCTGATATCACCGAGCTGGAAGCGTTCCGTATCGCTCAGAAAGCCGTTGCAGAGAAGGCCGGCGTCAAGCTGACCATCCTGCCGCTGCTGCTCAAGTCCTGCGCGCATTTGCTCAAGGAACTGCCGGACTTCAACAGTTCGCTGGCACCAAGCGGCAAAGCGATCATCCGCAAGAAGTACGTGAACATCGGCTTCGCCGTCGACACCCCTGAAGGCCTGCTGGTACCGGTCATCAAGAACGTCGACCAGAAGAGCCTGTTGCAACTGGCAGCCGAAGCCGCTGTGCTGGCCGCCAAAGCCCGCGACAAAAAGCTCACCGCTGACGACATGCAAGGCGCCTGCTTCACCATTTCCAGCCTCGGCCACATTGGCGGCACCGGCTTCACGCCGATCGTCAACGCGCCGGAAGTGGCGATCCTCGGTGTTTCCAAGGCAACCATCCAGCCAGTTTGGGACGGCAAAGCCTTCCAGCCGAAACTGATGCTGCCGCTGTCGCTGTCCTACGATCACCGCGTGATCAACGGCGCCGCTGCTGCACGCTTCACCCAGCGCCTGAGCAGCCTGCTGGCGGACATCCGCACCATCTTGCTGTAACACCGGCCGGCCCTCCCTCACCGGAGGGCCGTTCGCGTACCACGTTTTCCGAGCGCCACGCTCGTACCTCAACCCCGCCAATTTGGCGGGGCTTTTTTTTGCCTTGAATAAAGACTCTTCCTACAGCGGCGGCTTACATTGCCCACAACTCAAGTCCACTTCCTCCCGATATTTTTTTTGAAACAGCAACTAGTCTTAGTTGGACTGTATTTAATAAAAACTGCGTTATTTATTCTCTGCTTAGTTAGCAATTACTTCGAATGGATTCGAACATGTTCAAACCGACTGTCGGCCCTATTATTGGCCACACTACAACTAATCACGCGCGCATTTTTCTGCGCGGAGAACTTCAAGACAATGCGTTGGTATTTGCAGGGGTTCGTTATCGGCGTCTGGGTGAAGAACGTTGGTCCCAGGGCGCATTTGTAAAACTGACGATCTTGCGCGACATGTCCGACGTGATCGTGCTCAACCAACTGGCCAGCGACACCGAATACGAATATCAGGCCGGCTGGTTCAGCCCGATGAGCCCGGTGCATACCGTGGAAACGGTCGAGGAACTGCCATTGCAATGGCCACGAGAGATTTACCGGTTTCGCACGCGGCCCAGCAAGGCCCGCCTGCCACGGGCCTATATCGTCGGCTCCTGCCGCTATTTGCGCATGACCGCGGGGATCGCCATGACACCCAAGGCCGGCGACCGAATTTTTGCTTCGATCACCGACCTCGCGCAGCGGGCCGAACCGCCCATCAGTGCGATGCTGATGACCGGAGATCAAATTTACGTCGATGATTTGAACGTTATTGCGCCCGACCGGGAATACAACGACATACTCAAAAAATACCGCACAGCTTTTTCCCAGCCGGGCATTACAACGTTAATGTCCAGCCTGTCGACTTACATGATCCTCGACGACCACGAAATTGAAGACAACTGGCCGGCCAACGAGAGCAAATCAGATGCAGACTTATATAAAAATGCCATAGCCGCTTATGAGTTATATCAAGCCAGCCATAGTCCGGCGCATGAACTTCTAGCCAATGGACAGATCAGCAGAAAACTTGAACAGTATTGGTATCAGTTCAGCGACGGTGATATTGAATGGTTTGTCACCGACAGCCGTACTCGGCGCAACTTGTCGGCCGATGATCGCCGCATCCTCGACGAGGAACAGGAGCAGGCGCTGTGCAAATGGCTGATCCACAGCCCGGCAAGGGTCAAATTCGTGGTCACCAGCGTGATGTTCTACCCCGACCGCAAACTCAATGGCGACGACGCCTGGAAAGCCTTTCCGGAGCAACGCCTGCGGTTGCTGGAGACAATTCGCACGCACCGCATCAAGAACGTCATCTTCGTCTCGGGCGATGTCCACGGCTCCTTGACGAGTCGCCTGACCCACAGCGAAGACCCGGACTTCGAGGTGCACACCGTCGTCTCCTCGCCGCTGTGCAACAGCAAACTGCTGCCGTACGCCAAGGCCTCCACCTTCATTCTTGATCAGCCTCTGGCGCAAACGACTGCGGGAGACTATCGGCATGAACTGACCAGCAATGTGGTCAGCGAGGACAACTTTGCCCACCTGATCGTTGATAGCGAGCAGATTCAGGTCAATTACCACGACCGGGACGGCCAACGATTACAAACGGTCAACATCCCGCTGCACTAAGGCTATTGAAGGTCAAATGCATTAGTTTTGAGCCTGCGCTGGAGAAAACTTCGCGCCTGCCGACATATTCTTATAGCACTTGGCCTTCATGTCTCTTGTCAGTCGGGGCCGCAATGATGCAACCTTGCCGCAGACAACAGTTAAGAGGGCGAGAGCCCGGCGCGATCAGCACATTCGAAGCGAGTTTCCCTCAATGAAAAGCCAACCCGATGCCGCCAGCCGTATGGTGGCCGAGGTAGTGACGCAGTTGCCTGTGCCCTCGCGGCTCGGCATGCTGCGTTTCGAACGGCTGAATGAGCCTAGCTGGGCGCTGCTGTTTCTCGATCCGAATTGCGAACGCCATTTCGGTCTGCCGGCCGTGGACCTGTGTGCGCTGGTCGACTCCCCCTACGCCAGCCTGATGGAGCCCGAAGCGCGCTATCAGCTGCATGACGCGGTCCAGCAGCAACTGACCGACAGTCCGAACTACCAGATCCGCTACACCTTGCACACCGCCTCGGGCGCCTTGAACCTGCTGGAAGTGGGCGAAGCCTATAAACAGCACAATCGGCACTTGTTGCGCGGTTATCTGCTGGTGGTCGATGACCTGTTCGAGGGCCTTCAGCTACAGCCCGCGCAGGATCTGGAAACCCAGAACTCGCGCCTGCAAATCGCCCTCGAGCTCAACCAGCGTGCCCAGCAGGAACAATTGCAGCATCTGGACCGGGTGCGCGCCCAGCAGGACCTGATCCTGTTGCTGACTCGCCAGCGCTACAGCACCAACAATTCCCTGCAAGAAGCCGCCGAGCTGATCACCCGCAGCGCGTGCGACATCTACGAAATCGACTGTGCCAGCCTGTGGAACCTCGAAGGCTCGATGCTGGTGCCGATATCGGCCTATCACCGCGCCAGCAGTGAATACCTGCTGCCGGAACCGATCGACGTCAGCGGGTTCCCGGATTACCTCGAAGCCTTGCACAGCAGCCGCGCCATCGATGCCCACAACGCCATGCGTGACCCGCGCACCCGGGACATGGCCGAGAGCCTGCGCCCGCGCGATGTGAACGCGATGCTCGACGCCAGTATCCGCGTCGACGGCCAGGTGGTCGGCGTGCTGTGCCTGGAACAGACCGGTGCAACCCGCGCCTGGCAGTCGGACGAAATCGCTTTCGCCGGCGAGCTGGCGGATCAGTTCGCCCAGGTCATCAACAACCACAACCGCCGCACCGCCACCAGCGCCCTGCACCTGTTCCAGCGTGCGGTCGAGCAAAGCGCCAACGCCTTTTTGCTGGTCAATTGCGACGGCGTGGTCGAATACGTCAACCCTAGCTTCACCGCAATCACCCAGTACAGCACCGAAGAAGTCCACGGCCAGCGGCTGTCGGAACTGCCGGCGCTGGAGAACCTCAGCGAACTGCTGTTCGACGCGCCCTCGGCGCTGGCCAAGAGCAACAGTTGGCAGGGCGAATTCAAGAGCCGCCGCAAAAACCTCGAACCGTATTGGGGCCAGCTATCGATCTCCAAGGTCTATGGCGACAACCGCGAGCTGACGCATTACATCGGCATTTACGAAGACATCACCCAGACCAAACTCGCCCAGCAGCGCATCGAGCGCCTGGCCTACACCGACAACCTGACCAACCTCGGCAACCGCCCGGCGTTCATCCGTAACCTCGACGAACGCTTCGCCCGCGACACTGATACGCCGATCAGCCTGCTGCTGGTGGACATCGACAACTTCAAGCGGATCAACGACAGCCTCGGTCACCAGACCGGCGACAAACTGCTGATCAGCCTGGCCCGACGCCTGCGCAACAGCCTGAGCCCGAGCGGCAGCCTGGCGCGTTTCGCCAGTAACGAATTCGCCGTACTGCTGGACAACACCGACCTGCGCACCGGCCAACAGGTCGCTCATCAGTTGTTGATGACCCTCGACAAGCCGATGTTCGTCGACAACCAGTTGATCAGCGTCACCGGCTCCGTGGGCCTGGCCTGCGCGCCGCTACACGGCCGCGACCCGCAAACCCTGATGCGCAACGCCGGTCTGGCGCTGCACAAGGCCAAGGCCAACGGCAAGCATCAGGTCCAGGTATTCACCGAAGCGCTGAATGCCGAGGCCAGCTACAAACTGTTCGTCGAGAACAACCTGCGCCGCGCCCTGACCCAGAACGAGCTGGATGTGTTCTACCAGCCCAAGCTCTGCCTGCGCAGCGGCCGTCTGCTGGGGATGGAAGCGCTGCTGCGCTGGAACCATCCGGACAAAGGCATGATCCGCCCGGACCAGTTCATCAGCGTCGCTGAAGAAACCGGCCTGATCATCCCGATCGGCAAATGGATCGCGCGTCAGGCCTGCCGCATGAGTAAAGAACTGAGCGCCGCCGGCCTGGGCAATCTTCAAGTGGCGATCAACCTGTCGCCCAAGCAGTTCTCCGACCCGGACCTGGTGTCGTCCATCGCCAACATCCTCAAGGAAGAAGCGCTGCCGGCCAACCTGCTGGAGCTGGAACTGACCGAAGGCCTGCTGCTGGAAGCCACCGAAGACACCCACTTGCAGCTCGACCAGCTCAAGCGCCTGGGCCTGACCCTGGCCATGGACGACTTCGGCACCGGTTACTCGTCGCTCAGCTATTTGAAAAAATTCCCGATCGACATCATCAAGATCGATCGCAGCTTCATCCACGAAATCCCGGACAACCAGGACGACATGGAAATCACCTCCGCTGTGATCGCCATGGCCCACAACCTGAAACTCAAGGTCGTGGCGGAAGGCATCGAGACCGCCGAACAACTGGCGTTCCTGCGCCGCCACCGCTGCGACGTCGGCCAGGGCTACCTGTTCGACCGCCCGATCCCCGGCGCCGAGCTGATCGAAAAGCTCAAGCGCTACCCGCGCGGCCCTCTGGTCTGACAGCACACGCAAATCCCTTGTGGGAGCGGGCTTGCTCGCGAATGCGGTATACCTCACAACATTAATGCCGACTGTCACGCCGCCTTCGCGAGCAAGCCCGCTCCTACAGGGGTAGTGCGTAACGGGAAGGGTTTGGGCACACTGGCGGTCTGATTCCCTACATCTAAACCTGACTGAGAGGACTGATCATGGTCTTGCGCTCGGAAATCCTGGTGAACAAAAACGTGCTTCCAACCAAAGAACAAGCTCTACCCGGCCGTGAAACCCCGATGAACCTGCCGGAAAAACATTTCGTCCACGACTCCCCGCTGCTGGGCCCGTTCGTCACCAACGTCGACTTTGCCATTTTCGGCCTGGGTTGCTTCTGGGGCGCGGAACGTCGTTTCTGGCAGCGTGAAGGCGTGGTCAGCACAGTCGTGGGTTACGCCGGCGGTTTCACACCGAACCCGACCTATGAAGAAGTCTGCTCAGGCCTGACCGGCCACAGCGAAGTGGTGCTCGTGGTCTACGAACCGGAAAAAGTCAGCTACGACGAGCTGCTGAAGATGTTCTGGGAATTGCACAACCCGACTCAGGGCATGCGCCAGGGCAACGACATCGGCACTCAGTACCGCTCGGTGATCTATGCGACCAACCCAACTCAACTGGCAGCCGCCAAGCACAGCAAGGACGTGTTCCAGGCTGAATTGACCAAGGCCGGGAAAGGCGAAATCACCACCGAAATCGACGAAGCGCCGACGGTCTACTTCGCCGAGGCGTACCACCAGCAGTACCTGGCGAAGAACCCTGAAGGCTATTGCGGGATTGGCGGCACAGGCGTGACCTGCCCGATCTGATTTTCGGGCCCTAAAAGCATCGCGGGCAAGCCCGCTCCCACAATAGTCCTGAGCCGCCCCAAATTTTGAGGCCGATCACGAAACCAATGTGGGAGCGGGCTTGCCCGCGAAGGCGCCCTCTCAGGCACCACCAATGCAGATGACTAAAAATCAACTCTCGGCAATCAACCAATCCATCTGCCACCCACCCTGGGTCTGTCCCAACTTCTTGGACAACCACGGCAGCAACTCACGCAATTCCTCCTCCAGCCCCCACGGCGGATTCGCAATCGCCAACCCGGACCCGTTCAGACTGTTCGGCGTATCCAGCGGATGCACCAGCAATTCCACCCGCAACAACTTCGGCGCGCCCGAGCCCGCCAGATCCTGATAGAAGCGGCGCAACATGCGCTGATCCTTCACCGGGTACCAGATCGCCGCCACGGTTTGACGCATCCGGCCAACTGCTTCTTTCAACGACGCCGCACAGCGCTGCATCTCATCGAGCTGTTCAAACGGCGGATCAATCAACATCACCGCCCGCTTCTCCTGCACCGGCAACATCGCGCGCGGCACATGCCAGCCTTCGCCCAGATGCACCTTCACCCGACGATCACCGGCCATGTTGTCCTTGAGCAGCAAGCCGTCTTCGGGGTGCTTCTCGTTGAGCATCACCCGATCCTGCGGCCGCGTCAGACGCCGCGCCAGCTCCGGCGACCCCGGGTAATAGCGCAACTGGCCATCCGGGTTCATGTCGTGCAGCACTTTCATGTAATCGGCGGTCAGCGCCGGCAGATCCGGCTGATCCCACAGACGCGCAATACCTTCCAGGTACTCACCGGTACGGCTCGCCTGATCACCCTGCAGGTCATACAGACCAATGCCGGCGTGAGTGTCGAGATAGGCAAACGGCTGCTCCTTGCGCGACATCAGGGCGATGAGGCGGGTCAAAGTCAGGTGTTTGAACACATCGGCGTGATTGCCGGCATGGAAGGCGTGACGATAATTCATGATTGCTCCTGCGAAGGCCGGGAAGTTTACCTTGTAAGGCGGCCAACGTCAGGACCTCACAGCCGAGCGGGCACTTGCAGCCCCACGAACCTGTGGCGAGGGGCCTTGCCCCCGTCGGGCTGCACAACAGCCCCAAAACATCCAGCCACCCACAAAACCCTGTGGCGAGGGGGCTTGCCCCCGTTGGGCTGCGCAGCAGCCCCAAAACATCCCGCCACATCACAAAACCTGTGGCGAGGGAGCTTGCTCCCGCTCGACTGCGAAGCAGTCGCCAAACCAAACCCCTCGGTACAACTGACATAACCGGATTGCAGGTTTTGGGGCCGCTGCGCGACCCAACGGGGCGATGCGGCGTTCCGACAAGCCCCCTCACCACAAATAGCCGTACGCCGTTATTCCGGTGACCGAGCCCGCAACCGCCGCCCAATCACATCCAGCACATCACACCCATCCCGCAACGGAATGGCACACAGCAACGCAAAATCACTAAGAATGAACGACTCACACTCAACCGAACCGCGCATCGACATGTTCTCCAGCACCTGAGTGACGGCGCGAATTCGGTAGTTGGCGGCGTCGTATAAAACATCGAGCGGCGCGTGGGTATCGACGAACAGCGTGGGCATGTCAGTGCAGTTGCTGGTGAGGGCCATGAAGCGGCTTTTGGGGTGGGGGATTGGTTTTTCGTAGGGTGGATCGGGGTGAAGTGTTTTCATTAGAGACTCCCAAAGAAGAATAGGAGCTGCCATCAGCCTTCCTACAGGCTAGGGGTGGCAGCTATACGCGAGGTAGGAATATCGAGACCTTTGGGAAAACTCGACCACGCCGAAGCGTGCTCGCGCATAGCCGCCGCAACAGATCTTACGGACGCTTGTTAACGGCCGCAAACCATGTATTGACGCTAAGAGCATCCCATCAGTCTTGAAGGGTTCCTACACCCCGCCACTGAAACTCAGTGACCACCAGAGACTATCGATGGAATGCATTTCAAACCAGTTCATGGAAACCGATACGAGTTGAAGGAAACTTCCGACGACCTTGCCCGGAAAATTCGACTGGCCCCTCCGCCAAATTAAGCCACCTCCTCCATCAAGTGCTCCAACAACTCAGCTTTTGGCCCGGCAGACAGGCCAGGCGTCGTAAGAAACGTCTCGACTTTCCTGCGCAAAACGCTTTCTGAAAACGCCTCGAACAGACTCCGGTGCTCTTCACTCAACCAGCGCATCAGATTGTTGATAAGTGTCGAAGCATCTTCAGCATCGAGGTATTGCAGGAGGGGCTCAGAGACTTCCCACCATGGAAAAACTTTCGATGCTTGCAATGCACAGCCCCCAATGTCGACCGACTGCCCATTGATCAAACACCTCTGGATCACCGGCAACAGTTCCGGGGCATTCACATCAACAGACTGCAAAATCGGCAGCAAATAACGCCCATCCCAAAAGCGGAAAAAAACGAATTTTCCATTCGGCATTTTGACCAGTGTGAGACTGCGCAAATGTTCGACCACTGCCTCAAGGCTCGCCGAAGACACTGCCAACCAACCCCAATCGCAAGACGCTGTCGTGGCAACCCAATCGAGGAACTGGCTATCAGAAGCGACAATTCCGACATAGGGCATCACTGCTTCCCACTCGGAGTAAATCGTATCGGCCCAAATCGGGCTCGGGGCGGTGTTCAATGAGCGCTGCCAAGCCTTGAACGGCTCAACTGCACTAGCATTGCTGAAAATCGCGAATATCTGCTCGGTGCTACTAAGGGGCTGGTTAACTAGCCAAAGATCGGGGTGGGTGGCCATGAATTTTTCCATCAACTACTTCAAAAAAAGAAAGCCGTTCAAACAACTTAACCAGTAAGTCGATTATCAAGATCAAGCTAAAATGTTTTTATTTCGACCAACCCATATATCTGCCGACCAATACAAATCCTATGGCTATCACCCCAAGGACCATCATTGACCCACAACACATTCGTAACACATGCTTTAATTTAACGGGAAAAAGCTCATAGTCTTGCAAGCTTAGCTCCCCTTTTCTAGACGATCGCGCTGGAAAAATCATCAGTGCCCCCACATAGCTGACCATAAGAAAGCGACTAATTGGATCCCAGCCTAAATAACTATGTTTAGAAATCACACCAGGGGAATTACTCAAGTACTTAAGTATTGTTCGCATCCAAAAATAGGCGACAAACAACAAAACCAACACAACCGACAAAATCAATACAATTAAAACCAATCCCCCCAACAAAAATATTGTTTCAGACCCACTTCTCACCTCGTCACCTCATATAGAACTTCAGCTCCGCGCTCGCCAAGACTGCCTAGTTCATCCCCCAGAACAGCAGCGCCCAACCCAGTAAATACGAGCCCACATGCTACGCCTCCGACTCCTAACGTCCCTATCCCTATCGCCACACATATTGGAGCACCCATTGCAGCACCAGCAGCTCCTCCCGCCACGATCCCACCAAACTTACCACTTTCCGTAAACTGCACTTTTTTGCAGACCTCTTGAGTTCCGCTGCGGCAGGTTTCCTTTACCTTGAGACCTGACGCAGTTGCTTGCAGCCCAATCCCAACCCAGCCACCCAGCTTCATCACCTTCCCAGCCTTACTCACCCCATCAATATGCGTCGCATACCCAGGAATCCCCCCAGCCGTGCCCGCCTTACTCCAATGATGCACGAGGCTGCGGTTTGAAATCCCCAGCGCATTCTTCAGTTTCGGATGATCAGGAATACCCACACCTTTGCGCACCAATGGCCCAAGGCTGTTATCCAGCCGCCCCATCAATTTTTTACGCTCAGCAAAAAAATCCGCCCCTTGGAGTTTTCCGTGTTTATCGAAGGTGCGCTTGTGCAGGTTTTCAAGTTCTACCAAGGTGCCTTTCAAGTTGCCCAAGTGCTTGCCGAACATCGCCGAACCAATGCCAACGCCTGTCGAGCCCTGCGAAAGAAACGATTCAATTTCCCCATGATGACGAGTCATGAACTCCGCCTCGGCATCACTCAATGGCTCAAGCGCTGCATCGACTTTTTGCGCTGCCTCCATCAGCAGCGCTTCTTCACGAGTGCATTGCTTATTGCGCGGATCGCTCAGGACAATCAATTGCCCAGGCTTGGCGTACTGGGTGAGTTGTGGATTAAGGCTGCGAAACTTCTCCAGTACCGCCGATTCCGGTTGTGGAAACAGGATTGATTCGAGCGCAGACCGGGACATTCCCTGCTCGACGACGTGAAAACCCGGCTCAACGCTGGAGACTGCCGGCTGGGCTGAAGGCTTTGGGGAGTGGGTCTGCGTGACCGGCGTAGGGCATACCCCATCCTTGCAGCGCTCACATTCCTCACAAAACGGCGCGTCGCTTTTCAGGCTCATGATCTGTGCGGCGCTCAACAACGCGGCTGGTGCGGCGGCGAGTTTCAACGGCGTATTCAGCGACGTCGGCGCGGCAGCCATCGCCGGCACCAGCGCCCCGCCCACCTGAATCGGCACGCTGCTGAAAATCCCCCCAGGCCCGATGTTGATCCACTGCCCGCCCGCCTGAATCGTCGCGCTGGCGCCGCCGTCGATCACCACTTGCTGGCCGGCGCTGACGTGGAACTGCTGACTGGCATTCAGCGCCTGACTGGTCACGCGGATGTGCCGATCACCCATCACCACCAAGTGATCGTCAAGCTTCACTTCGGCCTGGCGCTGACCATGGGTGATGCGCTGCTCGTCAGCTTTCAACTCATGGCGAGCGGTGCCGGTGACGACGATGCTGCGCTGGTTATCGACCTGCACCTGTTGATCGTTCAACACGTGCTGGGTCCAGTTTCGCTGGGCGCGCAGGTAGATTTCCTCGGCGCCTTTGCGATCCTCGATGCGCAGTTCGTTGTAGCCACCGCCTCCCGGACTGCTCTGGCTGCGGAAAATGCTGCGGGTCTTGTCGGCGGGCAGGTCCAGCGGAACGGGCGTCGCCGCGTTCGGCAGGCAGCCCATCACCAGCGGTTTGTCGGCATCGGCGTCGATGAAGCCGACCAACACTTCCATGCCAACACGCGGGATCAACACGCTGCCATAACGGTCATGCGCCCAGCCCGTGGCCACGCGCAGCCAGCAACTGGAGTGTTCGTTGAGCTGACCGTCGCGGTCCCAGGCGAGCTGAACCTTGACCCGCCCGAACTCGTCGCAATGGATTTCGCTGTCAGTCGGCCCGGTGACCACGGCCGGTTGATAGCCGAGCATGCGAGGCTTTTGCGGTCCCAGTGGCGGACGAAACGAAACGTCCCACGGCGTTGCCAGAAACGTATTGCGATAACCCTGGAAGTCGTCCGGGTCGTCGCTGGTGGCCGACTCCTCCAGCACTTGTGGCTGGCGGCCGCGGTGTTCGATTTCTGTGATCAGCCACAGGTCGTTCCATGCCTGACGTGGATGCTCGGCGAGGTGCAGGAAATGTCCGCAAACCAGCGCCGAATCGTCACCTTTACCTTCGGCCTGACGGAAGTCCGCGTTGTGGCGTTCGAGTGTGCGGTGGGTCAGTTGCTTGCCCTGTTCGCGATCAGTGAAATGGCCGGGAAAGTGGTAATCCTCCAGCACCGGGTGTTGTTCGCTGTCGAGACGGGTGTCGAGTTGCAGGCGTGGTTTTTTGAAGTCGTAATCGCGACGGGCGACTGCGGTGGTGCGGGTTTCCAGCCGCACGTTGAAGCGCTTGATGGCCGGCGCCTGCGCCGCCATTCCGCTGCCCGGCAGGTATAGCGTTGACTCGGGCAGACGAGGGAAAACCGTCTGGTCATCGCCGAACACCAGCAAATGCCCGTCGGGGCTGTGCTGGAAGTGGTAGTGAATGCCGATCTCGGCGCACAGCCGCTGGATGAACGCCAGATCGCTTTCGGCGTACTGCACGCAGTACTCGCGAGGTGCGTAGTCGCTGCCGAGTTGAAACTCGAACGCATCGCGCTGGATGCCGTGATCCTTGAGGACCTGGGCGATGATCGTTGGCACACTTTTGTGCTGGAAGATCCGCTGGTTGATGCGCTGACCGAGGTAGGCCAGTTGCGGTACGAGGCTGATCTGGTAGCCCGTCAGACGCTTCCCGGAATCGCTTTGGCCGACGCGAAAAATCTGACCGTGGATACCGGCGCCTTGTGCATCAAAACTCAGAAACGCCTGACGGTGCAGCAGGCTTTCCAGTTCTATGTCTGGCCGTTCACTGACCAGTTCCAGGTCAAAACGGTAGGGTTGGCTGATGGCTTCCGTGCCCGTGAACTCAAGGACTTTGAGCTCATTCTGGACGCCGTCGAGGGTCAACGTGAAACGCGGTTGATTGGCAGGCGCGAACATCCGATGTGTCTCTGCAGAATGAAGGCGGGCGATTCTGCATGAGCGACAAGGGGTGTTGCGGGAGGGACAAGGAAATCAGATTTTCCCTACTTTTATAGAGATTTATCCTTCAAGAATCGGTGTGTTTGGCTACAGACATCTCCCTCAAAACCACCACCAATCACATGTGGGAGCGGGCTTGCTCGCGAATGCGGTGGGTCAGTCAACATTAATGCCGAATGACCCACCGCATTCGCGAGCAAGCCAACATTAATGCCGAATGACCCACCGCATTCGCGAGCAAGCCCGCTCCCACATTGAAACTTCGATACCACAAGATCTGCGCCATAAAAAAAAAGGCCCGTTTCCTACTGGAAGCGGGCCGTTTTTTCATGTTCAGCAAAAGGTCAGAGCCTCAGCTCTTCCCCATCACTTGTTCAGGCGGAAATCTGCCTCGGCCGCAGCAAAGCGCTGAAGCATGCCGTGAGTCGGCGAGCCCAGTTTGCTGACGATGTAGATCGCCAGGCTGGCGAAGATGAAACCAGGGATGATTTCGTACAGGCCCAGCAGTTCGAAGTGTTTCCACACGATCACGGTGATCGCGCCGACCAGGATGCCGGCCAGTGCGCCGTTGCGGGTCATGTCTTTCCAGATCACGGAGATCAGCACAACCGGACCGAACGCAGCACCGAAACCGGCCCAGGCGTAGCTGACCAGACCCAGTACGCGGTTTTCCGGGTTGGCGGCCAACGCGATGGCGATCAGGGCAACCAACAGCACCATGGCGCGGCCGACCCAGACCAGTTCCACCTGGGAAGCGGATTTACGCAGGAAGGTTTTGTAGAAGTCTTCGGTCAGGGCGCTCGAGCACACCAGCAATTGGCAGCTCAGGGTGCTCATCACGGCAGCCAGGATGGCCGACAGCAATACACCGGCAATCCATGGGTTGAAGAGGATTTTCGCCAGTTCGATGAACACACGTTCGTGGTTTTCGGTCACTGGAGCGGCTACATCAGGGTGCGCCGAGAAGTAAGCGATACCGAAGAAGCCCACCGCCACGGTGCCGCCCAGGCACAGGATCATCCAGGTCATGGAGATGCGACGGGCGTTGGCGATCGACTTGACCGAATCCGCCGCCATGAAACGCGCGAGGATGTGCGGTTGGCCGAAGTAGCCCAGGCCCCAGCCCATCAGCGAAATGATGCCGATGAAGGTGGTGTTTTTCAGCATGTCGAAGTTGCTGGCGTCTTGCGCTTCGATGGCCAGGAACGTGGTGTCAACGCCACCGGTGGCCAGCAGCACGATGATCGGCGTCAGCAACAGCGCGAAGATCATCAGCGTGGCTTGTACAGTATCGGTCCAGCTTACGGCGAGGAAACCGCCGACGAAGGTGTAGGCAATCGTCGCCGCAGCACCGGCCCACAGCGCAGTCTCGTAGGACATGCCGAAGGTGCTTTCAAACAGACGGGCGCCGGCGACGATGCCGGAAGCGCAGTAAATGGTGAAGAACACCAGGATCACCACCGCAGAAATGATCCGCAGCAGGCCGCTTTTGTCTTCAAAACGGCTGGCGAAGTAATCCGGCAGGGTCAGGGCATCGCCGTTGTGCTCGGTCTGCACGCGCAGACGGCCAGCAACGAACAGCCAGTTCAGGTAAGCACCGATGATCAGGCCGATGGCGATCCAGCTTTCGGACAGGCCGGACATGTAGATGGCGCCCGGCAGGCCCATCAACAACCAGCCACTCATGTCGGAGGCGCCGGCGGACAAGGCCGTGACGACGCTGCCCAGGCTGCGACCGCCCAGAATGTAGTCAGAAAGGTTGTTGGTGGAGCGATAGGCCATCAAGCCGATCAGCACCATTGCTGCGATGTAGATCACGAACGTGATCAGGGTTGGATTGCTTACGCTCATTCTGTGATGCCCTGGCTTTGTTTTTATGTAGCGCCAGCGTGTGAAAGCGCCGACAAACGACCACGTTTGTTCAGACGATTTCAAAGCCCGCGCATTTAAGACTGATGTTTCCCCAGGAAAGCCATCAGCCGGCGCACCGATTTTTCATCCGGTTGCACCTTGGGGCGCGAATCCTATTCAACAACCCAAATAAGGTGCAACCCATTTCTCAAGAATTAGTTGCACCCACAGCGTTTTCCATGAAACCGGGCGGTTTTTGCTCCCTTTTAGCGCAGTCATGAGATGTTTCTAGAAGTAAAAGCACCAAGCAGAAGCAGTACGTTCGTACCGGAATTTAATTCCTGACGAGCTGCTTATTATTCCGACAAAAAAAGGGTTGCACCCGGTTGCACCTCAACGGTTGCACAGCTAATCTTGCCGCCAGCTGATGCCACGCGGTCGTGGCAAACATGAGGATAAAAAAATGGCTACCACCACCCTTGGGGTCAAACTTGACGACCCGACCCGCGAGCGCCTCAAGGCTGCCGCGACCTCGATTGATCGCACGCCGCACTGGCTGATCAAGCAGGCAATTTTCAATTACCTGGAAAAACTCGAGGGTGGTGCAACCCTGACCGAGCTGAGCGGTTTGACCAAGGATTCCGACGACGCCGTCGATGCGCCTCTGGATCACGCTCACCAGTGCTTCCTCGAATTCGCCGAAAGCATCCTGCCGCAATCGGTGCTGCGCGCATCCATCACCGCCGCCTACCGTCGCCCGGAGCCGGAAGTGGTGCCGATGCTGATCGAGCAGGCGCGTCTGCCGGCAGCGATGGCTGAAGCCACCAACAAGCTGGCCTCCTCGATTGCCGAGAAGCTGCGCAATCAGAAAAGTGCCGGTGGCCGTGCCGGGATTGTTCAGGGCCTGTTGCAGGAATTTTCCCTGTCGTCCCAGGAAGGCGTAGCGCTGATGTGCCTGGCCGAGGCGCTGCTGCGCATCCCGGACAAAGGCACCCGTGACGCGCTGATCCGCGACAAAATCAGCACCGGTAACTGGCACCCGCACCTGGGCAACAGCCCGTCGCTGTTCGTCAACGCCGCTACTTGGGGCCTGTTGTTGACCGGCAAACTGGTCGCCACGCATAACGAAGCGGGTTTGACCTCGTCCCTGAGCCGCATCATCGGCAAAAGCGGCGAGCCGATGATCCGCAAGGGCGTCGACATGGCCATGCGCCTGATGGGCGAGCAGTTCGTTACCGGCGAAACCATTGCCGAAGCCCTGGCCAACGCGAGCAAGTTCGAAGCCAAGGGTTTCCGCTATTCCTACGACATGCTGGGTGAAGCCGCACTCACCGAGCACGATGCGCAGAAGTACCTGGCCTCGTACGAACAAGCCATTCACTCGATCGGCAAAGCGTCCCACGGTCGTGGGATTTATGAAGGCCCGGGCATTTCGATCAAGCTGTCGGCACTGCACCCGCGTTACAGCCGCGCACAGTACGAACGTGTGATGGACGAGTTGTACCCGCGCCTGTTGTCGCTGACCTTGCTGGCCAAGCAGTACGACATCGGTTTGAACATCGACGCCGAAGAAGCCGACCGCCTCGAGCTGTCGCTGGATCTGCTCGAACGCCTGTGCTTCGAGCCGCAACTGACTGGCTGGAACGGCATCGGTTTCGTGATCCAGGCGTATCAGAAGCGTTGCCCATACGTGATCGATTACGTGATCGACCTGGCTCGCCGCAGCCGTCATCGCCTGATGATCCGCCTGGTGAAAGGCGCGTACTGGGACAGCGAAATCAAGCGCGCCCAGGTCGAAGGCCTGGAAGGCTATCCGGTCTACACCCGCAAGGTGTACACCGACGTTTCCTACATCGCTTGCGCACGCAAACTGTTGTCGGTGCCGGAAGTCATCTACCCGCAATTCGCCACGCACAACGCCCACACCCTGTCGGCCATTTACCACATCGCCGGTCAGAACTATTACCCGGGTCAGTACGAGTTCCAGTGCCTGCACGGCATGGGTGAACCGCTGTACGAACAGGTTGTAGGCAAAGTGTCCGAAGGCAAGCTGAACCGTCCGTGCCGCGTGTACGCTCCGGTCGGTACGCACGAAACGTTGCTGGCTTACCTGGTACGTCGTCTGCTGGAAAACGGCGCGAACACTTCGTTCGTCAACCGCATCGCCGACCAATCCATTTCGATCCAGGAGCTGGTGGCCGATCCAGTGGCCAGCATCGAGCAGATGGCGACGCTGGAAGGCGGCTTCGGCCTGCCGCACCCGCGTATCCCGCTGCCGCGTGATCTTTATGGTGCCGAGCGCGCCAACTCCAGCGGCATCGACATGGCCAACGAACATCGTTTGGCTTCCCTGTCCTGCGCCCTGCTGGCCACTGCTCACAACCACTGGAAAGCCGCGCCGATGCTCGGTTGCGCCTCCAGCACTGAAACCCCTGTGCCTGTGCTGAACCCGTCCGATCTGCGTGACGTGGTCGGCCATGTACAGGAAGCCACCGTCGAAGACGTCGATAACGCGATCCAATGCGCCTTGAACGCCGCCCCAATCTGGCAGGCCACCCCGCCCGCCGAACGTGCCGCGATTCTGGAACGTGCCGCCGATTTGATGGAAGGCGAGATCCAGCCGCTGATGGGCCTGCTGGCTCGCGAAGCCGGCAAGACCTTCGCCAACGCCATCGCCGAAGTGCGTGAAGCCGTGGACTTCCTGCGTTATTACGCGGTGCAGGCGCGCAACGATTTCACCAACGACGCCCACCGCCCACTGGGTCCGGTGGTGTGCATCAGCCCTTGGAACTTCCCGCTGGCCATTTTCAGTGGTCAAGTCGCCGCAGCGCTGGCGGCCGGTAACCCGGTGTTGGCCAAGCCTGCGGAACAAACCCCGCTGGTCGCCGCTCAAGCCGTTCGCTTGCTGCTCGAAGCCGGGATTCCCGAAGGCGTGCTGCAACTGCTGCCGGGCCGTGGCGAAACCGTGGGTGCCGGGCTGGTTGGTGACGAACGCGTCAAAGGCGTGATGTTCACCGGTTCCACCGAAGTCGCTCGTTTGCTGCAACGCAACATCGCCGGCCGCCTGGATGCCCAGGGCCGTCCGATCCCGCTGATCGCCGAAACCGGTGGCCAGAACGCGATGATCGTCGACTCCTCGGCACTGACCGAACAGGTCGTGATCGACGTGGTGTCGTCGGCCTTCGACAGCGCCGGCCAACGTTGCTCGGCACTGCGCGTGCTGTGCTTGCAGGAAGATTCCGCTGACCGTGTCATCGAAATGCTCAAGGGCGCCATGGCTGAATGCCGCCTCGGCAACCCGGAGCGCCTGTCCGTGGACATCGGCCCGGTGATCGACGCCGAAGCCAAGGCTGGCATCGAGAAGCACATCCAGGCCATGCGCGACAAAGGTCGCAACGTGTACCAGGTGGCTATCGCCAACAGCGAAGAAGTCAAACGCGGCACCTTCGTGATGCCGACGCTGATCGAACTGGAAAGCTTCGACGAGCTGCAACGGGAGATCTTCGGCCCGGTGCTGCACGTGGTTCGCTACAAGCGTAAAGACATCGATCAACTGATTGGTCAGATCAACGCTTCCGGTTATGGCCTGACGCTGGGCGTGCACACGCGTATCGACGAGACCATCGCCAAGGTGATCGACAACGTCAACGCCGGTAACGTCTACGTGAACCGCAACATCGTCGGTGCTGTGGTGGGTGTGCAGCCGTTCGGCGGCGAAGGTTTGTCGGGTACGGGTCCGAAGGCGGGTGGTCCGCTGTACCTGTACCGCCTGCTGTCGACACGTCCTACCGATGCGATCGAACAATCCTTCGCTCGCGGTGACGCTATCGCCGCGCCGGACGTTCGTCTGCGTGATGCCATGAGCAAACCGCTGACCGCACTGAAAGCCTGGGCCGACAGCAATAAGTTTGCCGACCTGAGCGCCCTGTGCGTGCAGTTCACGGCGCAATCGCAAAGCGGGATCACCCGTGTGCTGGCGGGCCCGACCGGCGAGCGCAACAGCTACGCCATCCTGCCGCGTGAACACGTGCTGTGTCTGGCGGAGGTTGAAGGCGATCTGTTGACTCAACTGGCGGCGGTGTTGGCTGTCGGTGGTTCGGCGGTGTGGCCGGAATCTGACGTAAGCAAGGCGTTGTTCGCACGTCTGCCGAAGGAAGTTCAGGCTCGCATCAAGCTGGTGTCCGACTGGAACAAGGACGAAGTGGTGTTTGATGCGGTTCTGCATCATGGCCATTCCGACCAGTTGCGTGCGGTGTGCCAGCAAGTGGCCAAACGTGCGGGCGCCATTGTCGGTGTTCATGGCTTGTCGCAAGGCGAGACCAACATTGCGCTGGAGCGTCTGGTGATTGAGCGGGCGTTGAGCGTTAACACTGCGGCGGCGGGTGGTAATGCGAGCTTGATGACTATCGGGTAAACCGCAACAAGACCGGGCGCCCGCAATGGTCGCCCGGTATGCAACACCCTTGTGGGAGCGGGCTTGCTCGCGAATGCGATGTGTCACTCAGCATCTGATTTGAATGACACACCGCATTCGCGAGCAAGCCCGCTCCCACATTTGATCAGCGGTGCTCTCGCTGCACCATCACGCTCATCAATCATCCTGTTCAGCCTTTATTCCCACGCCTAGACTCGGTCCATTCCAAAAAAAGGTAGGCCGCCATGTCCGAGACGTTGCTCAGTTCCCGCAATCTGGCTTTCGAGCTGTATGAAGTCCTCGATGCCGAGGGCCTGACCCAGCGTGAGCGTTTCGCCGAGCACAATCGCGAGACCTTCGATGCCGCCATCGGCACCGCCCGCAACATCGCCGAGAAGTTCTTCGCTCCGCACAACCGCAAGGGCGACGAGAACGAGCCGCGCTATGAGAACGGTCAGGCGATTCTGATTCCGGAAGTGAAACCGGCGGTGGATGCGTTCCTCGAAGCCGGCTTCCTCAACGCCGCGCGCAGTTTCGACGCGGGCGGCATGCAACTGCCGACGCTGTTGTCCCAGGCGTGCTTCGCGCATTTTCAATCGGCCAACGCGGCCTCCACGTCGTACCCGTTCTTGACCATGGGCGCAGCGAACCTGATTGAAAGCTTCGGTACCGAAGAGCAGAAACAGCGCTTCCTGCAGCCGATGATCGACGGCCGCTTTTTCGGCACCATGGCCCTGACCGAACCGCATGCCGGCTCGTCGCTGTCGGATATTCGTACCCGCGCCGAGCCTGCGTCTGACGGCACTTATCGCCTGAAGGGCAACAAGATCTTCATCTCCGGCGGCGATCACCCGCTGTCGGAAAACATCGTGCACATGGTATTGGCCAAGCTGCCGGACGCACCGGCCGGGGTGAAGGGGATTTCGCTGTTCATCGTACCCAAGTTCCTGGTCAACGATGACGGCAGCCTCGGCAAGCGCAACGATGTGTTGCTGGCCGGGTTGTTCCACAAGATGGGCTGGCGCGGCACCACGTCCACCGCGCTGAACTTCGGCGACAACGGCGAGTGTGTCGGCTACCTGGTGGGCAAGCCGCATCACGGTTTGAGCTACATGTTCCAGATGATGAACGAAGCGCGGATCGGTGTCGGCATGGGCGCGGTGATGCTCGGTTACGCCGGCTATTTGTACTCGCTGGAATACGCCCGCGAACGTCCGCAAGGTCGCGTGCCGGACAGCAAGGACCCGAACACCGCGCCGGTGGCGATCATTCAGCACGCCGACGTCAAACGCATGCTGCTGACGCAGAAAGCCTATGTCGAAGGCTCGTTCGACCTCGGCCTGTACGCAGCGCGACTGTTCGATGACACCACCACGCTGGAAACCGAAGCCGAGCGAAAACAGGCGCATGAGTTGCTGGATTTGCTGACGCCCATCGTCAAATCCTGGCCGTCGGAGTTTTGCCTCAAGGCCAACGAACTGGCGATCCAGATTCTCGGCGGCCACGGCTACACCCGCGAATACCCGGTGGAGCAGTACTACCGCGACAACCGTCTGAACCCGATTCATGAAGGGACGCACGGGATTCAGTCGCTGGACTTGCTCGGGCGCAAACTGGCGCAGAATGGCGGCGCGGGGCTCAAGCAGTTGATCCGGTTGATCGCCGACACAGGCGCGCGGGCACACGCGTACGAATCCCTGACCGCGCTGCGTGAACCGCTGGAGAAACTGGTGGCGCGCCTGCAAACGGTGACCATCGGCCTGCTGACGGATCTGGCGCAGGGCAAGGTCAACAGCAGCCTGGCGAACTCGGCGCTGTACCTGAAAGTGTTCGGGCACACGGTGATTGGCTGGCGCTGGCTGGAACAGGCGATTCGGGCCGAGGAAGGGTTGGCCAAGGGGAATGCGGCGGATGTGAGCTTTTATAAGGGCAAGCTGCAGGCGGCGCGGTATTTCCTGACGTGGGAAGTGCCGGGTTGCCACCATGAATTGGCAATTCTTGAGGCGAGGGATGATGTGTGTTTGAACATGCAGGATGAGTGGTTCTGATCAGAGCTTAGTGGTGCTGCTGAAATCCATTCGCGAGCAAGCCCGCTCCCACACTTGATCTCCAGTGAACACATAATTTGTGAACGCCAGCGATCAAATGTGGGAGCGGGCTTGCTCGCGAAGAGGCCCGCAAAGGCAACACATCAACTCAGCTTGAAACTGCCCATCTGCCGCGCCAAATCATCCGCCAACCGCTGCAACGTCTGGCAGTCGTCGCGACAAGCCCTGACTTCCCCGGCCGTCGCCCGCGCCAAATCCGAAATCCCCTGCACGTTGCGGTTGATCTCTTCGGTCACCGCCGACTGCTCTTCCGTCGCCGTCGCCACCTGATGGTTCATGTCGCTGATCCGTTCCACCTGCCCGGTAATCGCGGTCAACGACGCGCCAGTGCGCTGACTCGATTCAACACCGGTGCCCGTCGCCGCTTGCCCTGAATGCATGGACGACACCGCATTCTCCGCCCCCTGCTTGAGGCTGCCGATCATCTGCTGAATCTCATCAGTCGACGACTGAGTCCGCCGCGCCAAGGTGCGCACTTCATCCGCCACCACCGCAAATCCGCGTCCCATGTCCCCGGCTCGCGCTGCTTCGATGGCGGCGTTGAGCGCCAGCAAGTTGGTCTGTTCGGAAATCCCGCGAATTACCGCCAACACCTGATCGATAGACGCCACTTGATGGGCCAACTCGCCCACCGCCGTCGCCGCGAGGCCGATTTCATCGGACATGCTTTCTATATGCCGAATCGATCCGCCGACCACTTCCCGCGCCTGCATCGCTTCATCGCGAGCATTTTGCGAAGCGACTGCCGCGTTGCCAGCGTTCTGGGCGATTTCTTGTACGGTCAAACCCATCTCATGAACGGCGGTGGCGACCATGTCGGTCATTTCCTGCTGCCGACCAGAGCGCTGGGCGGTGTTATCCACCACTTTCGCCACTTGGCCGACGGCGGTGCGCAAGCGTTCGCTGGTGGTCAGCACTTCGCCGATCATTTCGCGCTGGCTGTCGAGGAACCGATTGAAGCCCCGCGCCAGATCACCCAGTTCATCGGCGCGGCTGGAATCTAACCTGTGGGTCAAATCTCCCCCGCCGCTACCGATGGCTACCAGTGCCGCTGTTACCTGACGGATCGGGCGCACCAAACCACGGGCCAGCAACACCACCAGCAACAGGCACACCAGCGCCACGGCCAGGCCGATGCCGCTACTCATCCACATGGCGCGGCGGGCTTCGGCGTAGATCTGCGATTGCGGCACTTCGGCCACCAGCGTCCAGCCGAGGTCCCGCAGCGGCAGACTCAAGGCGAGGAAGTCTTCGCCCTCGCGTACAAAGCTACTGTTTGTGGCAGTTTTTTGACCCATGACGGCTTGGGCCGCCGGGGCACCGATTTGCTCGGCCAAGGTGCGTTTACCGCTGAATTGCGCCTCGGGATGCACCTGGATCAAACCGTCGGAACGCACGAGATAGACCTTGCCGCGCGCCCCGAAGCTGAAGTTGTGGATCAGCTCCGACAGCTCTTTCATGCTCAACCCGAGCCCGGCAACACCCACGACTTTACCGGCGGCCTGGACCTTGAGGTCGATGAACAGCGCCAATTCTCCGGTCGCGGTGTCATTGTCGATATTGAGGGTGCGTGGCTGGTTGCTGTCGAGGAAGGAGTAGAACCAGGCGTCTTTGGGGTTGGAACGGCTGAGGGTCCGGTCCAGGCCTTTTTCGGTCAGATAATGATTGGAAGCGGTGCCGATAATCAGCGCGGTAAAGGCTTTGTGCTCGGCGCGAATGCCTTCCAGATATTGCGAGAATTCAGCGGTGCGGCCGCTGTCTTCACCGGCAGCCAACCAGTCGCGCACCATGCTATTGCTGGCAATGTCCTTGGCGGCGGTAAGGGGTTGAACGAGGATTCGTTCGATGTCGTTGCGCATCGCTTCGATGCTCGACGGCAGGGCTTGTTCGACCAGATAGCTCTGGGCGAGACGGTTAACCACGAGGGTATAAATGCCTACCACGATCAGGATACTGACCAGCAGGGCGGTACCCATGCTCAGGATCAACTGCCACTGAATACTGCGTCGCCAGAACTGCATGGTGCACCCCCAAAGAATAAGAGGCTGAAACACTGCAACAGCCGTGCCGATTGTATACAGCGCTTATCGACAATTTATTCTTTGGTTGTGCGCAAAGCCGATCAGGCCTGATTGATCGTCTTGGAGATCACTTCAACCGTGGCGCTGACTTGCTCTTGGTAACGGTCGAGTTCCTGCTTGTGCTGCTTTTTCATTTCGATTTGCTGCGAGCACAGATTCATCGCAGCCAATACCAAAAGGCGGTCACCGATCAGGGTCGGGTACTTCCGTTTGGTGTCGGCCAAAGCAGCTTTCAACATCATCGCGGCGTCCAGCAGGGTTTGCTCTTCCCCGGCCGGCGCCTTGATCGAATAGTCCTCCCCCAGGATCGAGACGACTTTTACCCCTGCGGCGCCTTGATTCATGCGCTGACCGGACCGGCGCTGACGCGCTCAACCAGGGCCTGGATGCGGGCGGCGGTAGCGCCTTGTTTCTCTTCCTGCTCCATCAGGCTCAGTTGCAGGCTTTCGTTTTCATCCTTGGCCTGAGCCAGTTCTGCGCTCAGGGTCTGGTTGCTGCCGAGCAGTGCCTGGTTCTGTTGCACCAGGTCATTTACCAGCTGTTCCAATTGGCTTAGGGATGCTTCCAACATTTTGATTTTCCGAGCATTTTCAAAGGGCGCGTACGATAAAGAAAAGTCACCACGGATGCCAGGGTTATTGGGGCCTAAAGCCTTGATTTTCCTGGCGGGCGACCTTTCTCGCGAGCAGTAGAGACTGTGATTGGCGGATCCGGTTCCTGCACTTCGTCGCCGGGGGCCCTTGTGCGACAAAAACGCGCAGGTACTCAAGACTTTAGTCGCATGACCGATAAGTCACTCATACGTCAGCTTCAGCGCCGCACGGGTGCGCTCACTTCGGTAAACACCATGTCCCTTCGTAATATGAATATCGCTCCACGAGCGTTCCTCGGTTTTGCCCTGATTGGCAGCTTGATGCTGATCCTGGGCGTGTTCGCCTTGAACCAGATGAGCAAGATTCGCGGTGCCGCCCAGGAGATCACCTTGAGCAGCGTGCCGAGTATCAAGAGCCTCGACGAATTCACACAGCTGACCCTGCGCCTGCGCGTGCTGTCTTATCGCTTGCTGGTCAACCGCGAGCCGGACGTGCAGCAGAAAACCATGGACCTGCTGGAAACCCGCAATCAGCAGATTCGCAGCGCCCAGACGACCTACGAAAAACTGATCAGCAGCCCCCAGGAACGTGCGGCCTATGATCAATACGTGCAGTTGCTGGGTCAGTACCACCAGATCGAAGACCGCATGAAGAGCCTGTCGCGCAACAATCAGGTCGATGAACTGCGCACCTTGCTCAACACCGATTTGCTGACCAACTCCGAAGCGGTCAACACCGTGCTCAACCGTTTACTGGAGATCAACACACAGCAGACCGTCGACACCAATCAGCAAGCGGCCGACCAGTATTCCTCGGCGTTCAACCTGGTGATCACCCTGCTGGTCATCGCCACCGGCCTGACCTTGCTGTTCGCCTGGTTGCTGACCAACAGCATCACCAAGCCCATCGCCAACGCCCTGAGCGCTGCCGAGGAAATTGCCGAAGGCAACCTGACGCGCCCGATCACCGTCGATGGCGAAGACGAAGCGGGCCGCTTGTTGCTGGCGATGTCGAAGATGCAGGACAAGCTACGCGACACCCTGCAACGGATTTCCGGCTCGGCCACACAACTGGCGTCCGCTGCTGAAGAGCTCAACAGCGTCACCGACGAAAGCGCCCGCGGCCTGACTCAACAGAACAACGAAATCGAACAGGCGGCCACTGCGGTCAACGAAATGACCAGCGCCGTGGAAGAAGTCGCACGTAACGCCGTGAGCACTTCCGAAGCCTCTAAAAATGCCACGACGTCGGCCGGTGATGGCCGTGATCTGGTGCAGGAAACCGTCAGCGCCATCGAACGCATGAGCGCTGATGTGCAGAGCACTGCGACGCTGATCGGCGACCTGGCCAACGAATCCCGCGACATCGGCAAGGTGCTGGACGTGATTCGCGGCCTGGCCGACCAGACCAACCTGCTGGCCCTGAACGCGGCCATCGAAGCGGCTCGCGCCGGTGAAGCCGGTCGTGGTTTTGCGGTGGTGGCGGATGAGGTGCGTGCCTTGGCGCATCGCACCCAGCAGTCGACCAGCGAGATCGAACGCATGATCGGCAGCATCCAGAGCGGCACCGAGCACGCCGTGGATTCGATGCGCAACAGCACCGAGCGCGCCGAGTCGACGCTGAACATTGCGCGTGGCGCCGGCCTGTCGCTGGACACCATCAACAGCGCCATCGTCGAAATCAACGAACGCAACCTGGTGATCGCCAGCGCCGCGGAAGAACAGGCGCAAGTGGCCCGTGAAGTGGATCGCAACCTGGTGAACATTCGTGATTTGTCGGTGCAATCGGCGACCGGGGCGAATCAGACCAGTGCGGCGAGCAATGAACTGTCGCGATTGGCACTGGACCTGAACAACATGGTTGGGCGGTTTAGCCTCTGACAGAAGTGGCTTGAAGGCTTTCTGTGGCGAGGGGGCTTGTCGGAACGCCGCACCGCCCCGTTGGGTCGCGTAGCGGCCCCAAAAACTACGACCGCGTTTACCTGGTTAAATCAGGTATGCCGATTCTGCGACTGCTGCGCAGCCGAACGGGGCGGTGCGGCGTTCCGACAAGCCCCCTCGCCACAGAAGCTCCCTCGCCACAGTCATTGCGCACACCTGCGCTGCGGTCCATTCATTTCCCCTTGCTGCAAAAACCTTTTTGACAGCATCACATTTCAACAGGTTAGAATCGCTGGCACGCAGACTGCATGGTCAGTTTGTGCCCGCCTTTCGTTTTCTGGAGTACTGCCTTTGAATGCAATCACCATCAACAGCCTGTTTCTGATCGGCGCGTTGCTGGTAGGTGCGAGCATTCTGGTGAGCTCACTTTCGTCCCGCCTCGGCATCCCGATTCTGGTGATTATCCTGGCCGTGGGCATGGCTGCCGGCGTCGACGGTGGCGGCATTATTTTCGATAACTACCCCACGGCTTATCTGGTCGGCAACCTTGCATTGGCGGTGATCCTGCTCGACGGTGGCTTGCGCACCCGGGTCGCCAGTTTCCGCGTTGCGCTGTGGCCGGCGCTGTCGCTGGCCACGGTCGGAGTACTGATTACCACGGCGTTGACCGGCATGGTGGCGGCCTGGCTATTTAACCTGAGCATCATTCAGGGTCTGCTGATCGGCGCGATTGTCGGCTCTACCGACGCCGCAGCGGTGTTCTCACTGCTGGGCGGCAAAGGCCTGAACGAACGGGTCACCGCCAGCCTCGAAATCGAATCCGGCAGCAACGACCCGATGGCGGTGTTCCTCACCGTGACCCTGATCGACATGCTCGCCAGCGGCGAGACTGGCTTGCACTGGAGCTTGCTCGGGCACTTCGTGCGCGAGTTCGGTATCGGTGCCGTCGTCGGCCTCAGCGGCGGCTGGCTGATGCTGCAACTGGTCAACCGCATCAACCTGGCCAACGGCCTTTATCCGATTCTGGTGATTGCCGGCGGTCTGGTCGTGTTTGCCCTGACCAACGCCCTGCACGGCAGCGGCTTCCTCGCGGTGTATCTGTGCGGCCTGGTCATCGGCAACCGTCCGGTGCGCAGTCGGCACGGCATTTTGCACATGCTCGACGGCATGGCCTGGCTGGCGCAGATCGGGATGTTCCTGGTGCTGGGCTTGCTGGTTACGCCGCATGACTTGCTGCCGATTGCCCTGCCCGCGCTGGGCTTGGCGCTGTGGATGATTCTGGTCGCGCGGCCGCTGTCGGTGGTGGCCGGATTGCTGCCATTCAAGGCGTTCCATGGCCGCGAAAAAGCGTTCATTTCCTGGGTAGGCCTGCGCGGCGCGGTCCCGATCATTTTGGCGGTGTTCCCGCTGATGGCCGGTTTGCCGCACGCCCAGCTCTATTTCAACCTCGCGTTCTTTATCGTGCTGGTGTCGCTGCTGGTGCAGGGCACGAGCCTGCCGTGGGTGGCCAAACTGCTGAAAGTGACGGTGCCACCAGAGCCCGCACCGATCTCGCGGTCCGCCCTGGAAGTGCATGTCACCAGTGAGTGGGAGCTGTTCATTTATCGCCTCGGTGCTGAGAAATGGTGCATCGGCTCGCCCCTTCGCGAGCTGAAAATGCCCGAAGGCACGCGCATCGCGGCGCTGTTTCGTGGCCAGCAATTGCTCCATCCGTCGGGTAGTACGGTGCTGGAAGTCGATGATTTACTGTGTGTTATCGGCCATGAACACAACCTTCCGGCCCTTGGAAAACTCTTCAGCCAGGCACCGCAACGGGGTCTGGATTTGCGCTTCTTCGGCGACTTCGTGCTCGAAGGAGACGCCCAGCTGGGCGCGGTTGCTTCGCTGTACGGGTTGAAAGTCGAAGGCATCGATCCGGACATGGCGCTCGGTCACTTCATCGCCCAGAAAGTCGGGGGTGCACCCGTGGTCGGTGACCAAGTGGAGTGGAACAACACCATTTGGACCGTGGCAGTCATGGAAGGGAACAAGATCGGCAAAGTGGGCGTCAGATTCCCCGAAGGAAGTCGCCCGGGTCCGGGCTTGTTCCTCTAAACTCCACTCTTCGTCTCGTTTTCGATCGGTCTCTATGTCAACCCTGCGCACCTTTTTCGTCATGGCCCTGCTGGGTCTGAGCCTCTCCATCGGCACGCTGCAAGCGGCCGAACCGCCATCCAGCGAAGCCGTGCAGGCAAGCCTGGACAAGATCGCCGACCGCAAGCTGCCGGAAGCCGATCAGAAAGCGCTGCAAGCGATCCTGCAGAACACGCTGACCCAGCTCAACAATGAGCGTGACTACGAGCAGAAACTCGCCGACCTCAAACAGCAACTGGCCACCGCGCCCAAGCAGAACATCGAGAACCAGCGTGAGCTGGCGCGCCTGAAAGCAACCAAGGCGCAGCCCGTCGGGCAACGCTACGCCAACCTGTCGATCCCGCAGCTCGAACAAATGCTCACCGAGCGTTCGACCCAGCAAAGCGATCTGCAAAAGGCCCTGGCAGACGCCAACAGTCTGGTGATTACCGCCCAGACCCGACCAGAGCGCGCCCAGGCGGAAATTTCGGCCAGCCAGACGCGCATTCAACAAATCAACAACACCCTCAAGACCGGTAAAGATGCCGGCAAAACCTTGAGTGGCGAACAGCGCGACTTGCTCAATGCCGAACTCGCCGCCCTGAATGCACTGATCCCGTTGCGCCGTCAGGAACTGGCCGGCAACAGTCAGTTGCAGGACCTGGGCAGCGGCCAGCACGATTTGCTCTCGGAGAAATCCGATCGCCTGGATCAGGAGATCCAGGAGCTGCAAACGCTGATCAACCAGAAACGCCTCGCCCAATCCCAGGAAACGGTGACCCAGCAATCCATCGAGGCACAGAAATCCGGTGGCAGCGCCCTGTTGGCCACCGAAAGCGCGGCCAACCTGAAGCTCTCCGACTACCTGCTCAAAAGCACCGACCGCCTCAACGAAGTCACTCAGCAAAACCTGCAGACCAAACAGCAACTGGACAACGTCACCCAGAGCGATTCGGCGCTCGACGAGCAAATCAACGTGCTCAAGGGCAGCCTGCTGCTCTCCAAGATTCTCTACAAACAGAAGCAGTCCCTGCCGCGCTTGAGGCTCGACCGCAACCTGGCCGACCAGATTGCCGACATTCGTCTCTATCAATTTGAAGTCAGCCAGCAACGCGAACTGCTGAGCAATCCGGCCACTTACGTCGACAATCTGCTGTCGACCCAGCCGCCGGATCAAGTCACCCCGCAACTGCGCAAGAGCCTGCTGGAACTGGCCACGACCCGTGCCGATCTGCTGGAGCGACTGAACCGCGAATTGAGCGCCGTGCTCAACGAATCCATCACCCTGCAACTCAATCAGAAGCAATTGCTGAGTACCGCGCAGAGCCTGCGCGCGACTCTCGACGAGCAAATGTTCTGGATCCCCAGCAACAAGCCGCTGGACCTGGAATGGATTCGCGCCGTACCGGAACGTTTGCAGCGCCAGGTCACCACCTTGCCGTGGTTTTCCAGCCTGAGTGAGCTGAGCGATGGCCTGATTCAACGGCCGCTGCTGTTCCTGCCGCTGGTGCTGCTGATCGGCGCCCTGCTGTGGCGCCGAAAAAGCCTGTATGCCCGCCTGAACAAGGTTCACAAGGACATCGGCCACTTCAAGCGCGACAGCCAGTGGCACACGCCTCAGGCCATTCTGATCAATATCTTGCTGGCGATGCCGGTCGCGCTCGGCCTGGCCTTGTGTGGCCTCGCCTTGCAGATCGACGCCCGCGGACAGAACGCCAACATGGGTGCCGCGCTGCTGCAAATGGGCCAGGCGTGGCTGGTGTTCTACACCGCCTACCGGATCCTCGCGCCGGGCGGCGTGGCGGAACTGCATTTCCGTTGGGAAAAGCCTCAGGTCGAATTCCTTCAGGGCTGGATCCGTCGACTCGGCCTGGTGGTCATGGCGCTGGTGGCCGTGGTGGCGGTCGCCGAGCTACAACCGGCGACGCTTGCCGATGACGTGCTGGGCATGCCGGTGGTGTTGACCTGCTACGCCTTGATGGCCTGGCTGCTCAGCCGCTTGCTGATGCGCAGCCCGACGCACGAGAACACTTCGCTATTCCGCAAAATCGTAGGGATCCTGTTTACCGCCCTGCCGATCGCGCTGTTCGTGGCCGTGTGCTTCGGCTACTACTACACCGCGCTCAAGCTCAGTGATCGACTGATCAACACCCTGTATCTGCTGATGTTCTGGTTGGTGATTGAAGCTACTTTTGTCCGTGGCCTCAGTGTTGCGGCGCGTCGACTGGCTTACCAGCGAGCGCTGACCAAACGCCAGGCCGCGAAAGAGGCCGGTGATGGCGAAGCGGTGATTGAAGAGCCGACGCTGGACATCGAGAAGGTCAACGAACAGTCCTTGCGCCTGATTCGTCTGGCGCTGCTTGGCGGTTTCATGGCTGCACTGTACTGGGCCTGGTCCGACCTGATTTCGGTGTTCTCGTACCTGGACAACATCACCCTCTACGAATACACCAGCGGCACCGGCGCCACCATGAGCATGGTGCCGATCAGCATCGGCGACATGCTCGGCGCGCTGATCATCATCGGTATCACCTTCGCCCTCGCCCGCAACTTGCCCGGCCTGCTGGAAGTCTTGGTGCTGTCCAAGCTCAACCTGGCGCAGGGCAGCGCCTATGCCACGACCACGCTGCTGTCCTACGTGATCGCCGGCGTCGGTTTTGTCTCGACCCTGTCGACCCTCGGCGTGAGCTGGGACAAGTTGCAATGGCTGGTGGCCGCGCTGTCGGTCGGTCTCGGTTTCGGGATGCAGGAGATCTTTGCGAACTTCATCTCCGGCATCATGATTCTGTTCGAACGCCCGGTACGGATCGGCGACACCATCACCATCGGCAACCTGTCGGGTACGGTGAGCAAGATCCGCATTCGCGCCACGACTATCACCGACTTCGACCGCAAGGACATCATCGTCCCGAACAAGACGTTCATCACCGGGCAACTGATCAACTGGTCCCTGACCGACACCATCACCCGGGTGACCCTCAAGCTCGGCGTCGATTACGGCTCGGACCTGGACCTGGTGAAAGAGCTGCTGCTCAAGGCTGCCCGGGATAACCCGCGCGTGCTGAAGGACCCGGAACCGCACGTGTACTTCCTGAACTTCGGCGAAAGCACCCTCGACCACGAGTTGCGCATGCACGTGCGTGACCTCGGCGACCGCAACCCGGTACTCGATGAAGTCAACCGCTTCATCAACCGCGAGTTCAAGAAGCAGCACATCAACATCTCGTTCCGGCAAATGGAGGTCTACCTCAAGAACCTTCATGGCCAGGAATACAAAATGGTGCCGATCGAACCGGAAACCAAAACCATCGTGCCACTGGCCGAAGGCAAACCGCTGCAAGAGCCGCCACCCGCCAAGCTCGACTAACCGACCTATCCCCAGCAGAATGCTTGGACATTCTGCTGGAGATGGCCGGTGAAAGCCCTCGACGAACTGACCTTCGATAACCGTTTTGCCCGCCTGGGCGATACGTTTTCCGCCCACGTGCTGCCCGAGCCCATCGATAACCCGCGCCTGGTGGTGGCCAGCCCTGCGGCGATGGCACTGCTGGACCTGGACCCGGCCGTGGCTGAAACCCCGGAGTTCGCCGAGCTGTTCAGCGGCCACAAACTCTGGGCCGACGCGGTGCCGAGGGCGATGGTCTATTCCGGGCATCAGTTCGGTTCCTACAACCCGCAGCTGGGTGATGGACGCGGCTTGTTGCTGGGCGAGGTCTACAACGAGGCCGGCGAACACTGGGACTTACACCTCAAGGGCGCCGGCCAGACGCCTTTTTCACGCATGGGCGATGGTCGCGCGGTGTTGCGCTCCTCGATCCGCGAATTTCTCGCCTCTGAGGCGCTGCATGCGCTGAACATCCCGACCACCCGCGCGCTGTGCGTGATCGGCTCCGATACGCCAGTCTGGCGCGAGAAGCAGGAACGCGCCGCCATGGTCCTGCGCCTGGCACCGAGCCATGTGCGCTTCGGGCATTTCGAATACTTCTACTACACCAAACGTCCTGAAAAGCAGAAAGAACTCGGCGAACACGTGCTGGCCATGCACTTCCCCGAATGCCTGGAACAGCCGGAACCGTATCTGGCAATGTTTCGCGAAATCGTCGAACGCAACGCCGGGCTGATCGCCAAGTGGCAAGCCTATGGCTTCTGCCACGGGGTGATGAACACCGACAACATGTCGATCCTCGGCATCACTTTCGACTTCGGCCCGTTCGCCTTCCTTGACGATTTCGATGCCAACTTCATCTGCAACCACTCCGACGATCAGGGCCGCTATTCCTTCAGCAATCAGGTGCCGATCGGCCAGTGGAACCTCAGCGCCCTGGCCCAGGCCCTGACGCCGTTCATCAGCGTCGAAGCCCTGCGCGAAACACTCGGGCTCTACCTGCCGCTGTACCAGGCCCACTACCTGGACCTGATGCGCCGCCGCCTCGGCTTCACCACCGCGGAAGACGATGACCAGAAACTGCTGGAACACCTGCTGCAACTGATGCAGAACAGTGGCGTCGATTACAGCCTGTTCTTCCGTCGATTGGGTGAGGACGCCCCGGAGCTGGCCGTTTCCCGCTTGCGCGATGACTTCGTCGACATCAAGGGCTTCGATGCCTGGGGCGAGCGCTATATCGCCCGGGTTGCCCGCGAAGGCGCGGATGACCAGGAACAGCGCCGGCAACGGATGCACGCGGTCAATCCGCTGTACATCCTGCGTAATTACCTGGCGCAAAAGGCTATCGATGCCGCTGAGAGCGGCGACTATTCAGAGGTTCGACGGCTGCACGCGGTGCTGAGCAATCCGTTCGAGGAACAGCCGGGGATGGAGAGTTACGCCGAGCGGCCGCCGGAGTGGGGCAAGCATTTAGAGATTAGTTGTTCGTCTTGAGCCCACCGAAATTTCAGATTGGCATCGATCGGTGCTCACGGTCATAGGCCTCGACCTATTGATAATCGGGATCTTTGCCTCCAGATCCCTGGCACTGATTGCTAATTTTCGAAGAGCCGACCATGACCGACCCACTCCTCATCCCCTGCCCCCACTGCAACGGCCTCAACCGCATCCCCGCCGAGCGCCTCAGCGACCATCCAAAATGCGGGCGCTGCAAAGCCGAGGTCTTGCTGAGCAAGCCGTTCGAATTGAAGCAAGGCGATTACGCCAGCCAGATCAAAGGCGATCTGCCGTTGCTGGTGGATGTGTGGGCCGATTGGTGCGGGCCGTGCAAGTCGTTTGCGCCGGTGTTCGAGCAGGCGGCCGGTCAGCTGGCGGGCAAGTGCCGGTTGGCGAAACTGGACAGCGAGGCGAACCAGCAGTTGTCGGCGCAGTTGGGGATTCGCTCGATTCCGAGTTTGATTCTGTTCAAGAACGGCCGGGAAGTGGCGCGCCAGAGCGGGGCGTTTCCGCTGCCGCAGTTGATGAGTTGGCTGCGTAGCCAGGGGATCTAAAACCACCACCGAATCAATGTGGGAGCGGGCTTGCTCGCGAATGCGGCGTGTCAGTTAATGTAGATGTCGACTGTCACACCGCATTCGCGAGCAAGCCCGCTCCCACATTTTGATTGCTGGTGTTAGCCGGGATCAGGCATTTTCCAGCAGGTTGTGCAGCTCGACGAATTGCTGGGTCAGCTTGTGCCGTGGGTCGAGGTGGATCAGCGGCGTGTTCGCCTGGTGGGATTCGCGCATACGCACTGAACTGGCCAGGTACACCGGCAACACCGGCAACCCTTCGGCGATCAACTCGTCGAGGATCTGCTGCGGCAGGCTGGCGCGGGCCTGGAACTGGTTGACCACGATGCCTTCGACTTCCAGGCCTTCGTTGTGGTCTTCCTTCAATTCCTCGATTTCAGCCAGCAGGCCGTACAACGCCTGACGCGAGAAGCTGTCGCAGTCGAAGGGGATCAGCACGCGATCAGCGGCAATCAACGCAGACACCGCGTAGAAGTTCAGCGCGGGCGGTGTATCCAGATAGATCCGGTCGTAATCTTCCCCCAACTCCTCAAGCAACTTACGCAGCTTGTTGATCTTGTGTTTCGCCTCAAGCTTGGGCTGCAAATCCGCCAACTCAGCCGTGGCAGTGACCACATGCAGATTCTCGAAGGGCGTTTCGTAGATGTCGACCTGGTTTTTCTTTGAGAACGGGCCGGAGGACAGGGTTTGCTTGAAGAAGTCGGCGATGCCCATCGGGATGTCACTGCCGGTGAGGCCCGTCAGGTATTGAGTGGAGTTGGCCTGGGCATCGAGATCCACCAATAGGGTGCGATAGCCCTCGCTGGCACTGACCGCCGCCAGATTGCAGGCAATACTGGATTTGCCCACGCCACCTTTTTGATTAAACACCACGCGCCGCATGTCAGACCTCCGTGTATCAAAGAATGACCGAGTGTAGTAGTCCACGGCATCGCTTAGCTACCTCCTTGGGATAGGGACTACACGGTCAGCGCCTGTTTCCCTATGAATAAGAGGCAATCTCATCCATTGAATTTGGCGTTGCGCCGACAGACGCGAGCATCCCGATGTGGATAATGGCCAAACGATAAATTTTCGCGAACCGGACGGTACATTTCCTTGCGCAAAATGTAACCAGCATTTGCTACGCACCTGTAGCACCGGGATAATGCGCGCCACTCGGCGTTACGCGCCACGTAAGGTCTGTCGCTGTTTTTGCGACTCACCGCGTCACGTTAGCCCTGCTGGGGCGGGATGTATGTCTGTGATCAACTTCAACATCGCCCAATGGCGCGCGTGGGCTCCCGGGCTCGAAAGCGTGGACGACTGGCAGGCATGGAGCCGACAACCGGTCGTGCTTGCGAGCAGCGATGCCGCCCCCGACGTGTCGTTTCTGCCCGCCATGCAGCGCCGGCGACTCAGCCGCCTGGCGCGAATGGCCTTCAGCGTCGGCTGGCCCTTGGCCGACAGTCGCAAGGACCTACCGTTGGTCTTTATTTCCCGCCACGGCGAAACGCCGCGCACGTTCGAAATCCTCAGGGATCTGGCGGCCGACCAGCCGTTGTCGCCGACTCAATTCAGCTTGTCCGTCCACAACGCCGTTATTGGTCTTTGGTCGATCATGCGTGGCGAAACCAGCGAAATGACCGCGCTCGCCGCCGCCGGTGACGGGCTTGAACACGGCATGCTAGAGGCCGCGGCGATGCTGGACGAAGGCGCGCCTGCCGTCCTGTTGATTGTCACCGAAGAACAACCGCCCGACGCCTACGAGACCTGGATCGACGATGTGCCGTTTCCGTATGCCGTGGCGTTGTTGCTAACCCCCGGTACCGACTGGCAGTTGTCCCTGAACAGCTCGACGCAATGCTTGTCCAAAGCCCACTGGCCCCATGCCCTGAATCTGTTGCGTACCCTGCTCGGCCAGCAAACCACTTGCCAACATGCCTGGAAGAATCGTGTATGGACTTGGCATCGCACCCCGTAACCGGAAAAAACCGCGACGCCTATTACTGGCGCCTGCTGGCCACTGCCGCAAGCTTCACCCTGTTCGGGTTGGGCGGCCTGTGCCTGCGGCTGGTGGTTTTTCCGTTGCTGGGTTGCCTGCCCGGTGATGCCAGGACCCACCGGCTGCGCGCCCGAAAAACCGTCAGTCGTTGCTTCTGGTTTTTTGTCCGGTTCATGGCCCGTACCGGCGTCCTGACCTACGACATCCAGGGGGCGGAAAAACTCGGTCGCCCCGGGCAAATGATCCTCGCCAATCACCCCTCGCTGATCGATGTCGTGTTTCTGATTGGCCTGGTGCGTCATGCCAATTGCGTGGTGAAACAAAGTCTCTGGGACAACCCTTTTACCCGCGCCCCGCTGCGTCGCACCGAATACATCAGCAACGACGGCAGCATGGACATGCTGGACGCGGCTGCCGATGCACTGAAAGACGGCCAGACCTTGATCATCTTTCCCGAAGGCACGCGCACCCAGCCCGGTGAGGCGCCAGCCTTTCATCGGGGGGGCGCGGCAATCGCCCTGCGCGGTGCGAAAATCCTCACCCCGGTGATCATCAAGGTCAGCCCGACGACATTGACCAAGGCCGAACCCTGGTATCGGATCCCGAAACGCCGCGTGCACTTCAGTTTTCGCGTTGGGGCCGATATAGACCCACAGTCTTTCGCAACGCTAGGCCCGCCCCCGCAGGCTTCGCGCAAGCTCAACGAATATCTGCATACTTACTTTATTAAGGAGCTCGCCGAAGATGAGCGAACTACACCGTGAAATCAAAGAACTGATCATCGACGCCCTCGGCCTCGAAGACATCAGCGCCGACGACATCGACAACGACCAGACATTGTTCGGCGAAGGCCTGGGCCTGGATTCGGTGGACGCTCTGGAGCTCGGCCTGGCGATTCAGAAAAAATACGGCATCAAAATCGACGCCGACGCCAAGGACACCCGTAATCACTTCACCAACGTGGCGAGCCTTGCGGCGTTCGTCACTGCAAAACAGGCAGCTTGAGACCGGACCATGCAAACTCGTGACGACATTTTCAACACCCTGCGCGATGCCTTGGTCGAACTCTTCGAGCTGGACCCGGCGCGCGTAAGCCTCGAATCGAACCTGTATCAGGATCTGGAAATCGACAGCATCGACGCCGTCGACCTGATCGATCACATCAAGCGTCAGACCGGCAAGAAAATCGCCGCCGAAGAATTCAAATCGGTGCGGACTGTCAGCGACGTGGTCGAGGCGGTCTATCGACTGGTTCAACCGGCAGCATGAGCCGACTGGTCGGCCTTGGCCTGCTGCTCGCGGGCCTGATGTACCCCTTTGCGGTGTATTTCGGCATGGAACATTTTGCTCCGTGGCAGTTCGGCCTGCTCTTGGGCAGCCTGTGGCTGGCGCGGGCGTTGCTCGGGGCGCGGCGTCCCGGCAGCCTGTGGATGTCGACCATCGCCATCGCTTTTTGCCTGTTGCTGGCGCTGTTCGACAGCCCGCGCTTGCTGCGCTGGTACCCGGTGCTGATCAGCGCGTTCATGCTCGGGCTGTTTGGCCTGAGCCTAAAATTCGGCCCGCCGATGGTCGAACGCCTGGCGCGCCTGCGTGAACCGCACCTGCCGGCCAAGGCCATTATTTATACGCGTCAGGTGACGATTGCCTGGTGTGTGTTTTTCATCTTTAACGGCTTGCTCGCCGCCGCCCTGACCCTTTGGGCACCGCTGAGCTGGTGGATGTTGTACACCGGTCTGATTTCCTACGGATTGATGGGCCTGCTGTTTGCCATTGAATGGCTGATACGACAACGGGTACGAGGCCACTCATGAATTGGATAAAGCTTGAGCAGCTGTTGCTCAAGGCTCAGCCGGAGCGTGCCGTCACGGCCGAACCGGCGTTGAATCATGCACAACTGTGCGAACAGGCCCTGCGTTTGGCAGCCGGCCTGCAAGCCCAGGGTGTGCAGCGCATTGCCGTGCACCTGGAAGACGCCGCAGAGCTGGCCATTGCCCTGCTCGGCGCCTGGCGCGCCGGCGTCAGCGTGCTGCTGCCCGCCGACCTGCAACCGCAGACGCGCCAGCGCTGGTCCGGCGAAGTCGATCTGTGGCTGACCGATCTGGCCGATGACGCGCCCCTGAGCGATTACCGTCACCCGCCTCTCGCGGGTGCCGCACTGAATTTGGACACCTGCCAGCTGAGCCTTTGCACTTCCGGCTCCAGTGGCGAACCCAAACGCATCGATAAAACCCTGCGCCAACTGGCCAATGAAGTTCAGGCGCTGGAACAACTCTGGGGCGCAGACCTGGGCGAGGCGTGCATTATCGGCAGCGTCGCCACTCAACACATCTATGGCTTGCTGTTTCGGGTGCTGTGGCCGTTGTGCGCCGGGCGGACATTCGTACGCAAGCAACTGGCGTTTCCCGAAGACTTGCAGCGTGCCAGCCGTGAACACCCGGCCTTCGCCTGGGTCGCCAGCCCGGCGCTGCTCAAGCGCATGGGTGACAACCTCGACTGGCCCGCCTTGAGCGCCGTGCGACGAGTGTTTTCCTCGGGTGGCGCGTTGCCCGCCGAGGCCGCGCAAAGCCTGCACCAGCGTCTGCAACAATGGCCAACGGAAATCCTCGGCAGCTCGGAAACCGGCGGCATCGCCTGGCGTCAGAGGGACGATCTCTGGCAGCCGTTTGCGGAGGTCGAACTGAGCCAGGACAGTGACGGCGCGCTGCTGATCCAGTCGCCCTATTTGCCGGCCGGCCACACCGAACACACCGCTGACGCCGCACGCATTACGGCCAACGGCCGTTTTGAATTGCTCGGACGGCTGGACCGGATCGTCAAACTGGAAGAAAAACGTATCTCGCTGCCCATGCTGGAAAAGGCCCTGATGGACCACAACTGGGTCGCGGAAGCGCGCCTCGGCGTGGTCCAGGAAAACCGCGCCTCGCTGGGTGCGCTGTTGGTGTTGAGCGAATCGGGCTTGCATGCCTTGCGCAATCAGGGTCGACGCACCCTCACGCAGGAACTGCGTCAGCACCTGACCCAGCACTGCGAAACCCTCGCCCTGCCACGACGCTGGCGATTGCTGCGGCAAATGCCTCTGAACGCGCAGGGCAAACTGCCTCAGGCCGATGTCGAAGCCTTATTGCTGGCGCCCCGAGTCAAAGCACCGGAAGTGCTCGAACAGGTTGAAGTCGGCGGCGAGTGGAGCCTTCAGCTGGCGGTCCCGCCGGACCTCGCTTACTTCAGCGGCCACTTCCCGCAAACCCCGGTACTGCCCGGCGTGGTGCAGGTGGAATGGGCGATGAGCCTCGGCCAGCAATTGATGGACCTGCCGGCAAAATTCGCGGGCATGGAAGTGCTGAAATTCCAGCAACTGGTGCGCCCCGGTGACGAAATCCAGTTGCACCTGCGCTTTGACCCGGAGCGCAGCAAATTGTATTTCGCCTATCGAAATGAAACCGCCACCTGCTCCAGTGGGCGGATTTTGCTGGAGGCGCCAAGCAATGCATAACCTGTGGAGTGGCCGCTTGTTGTGGCGAGGGAGCTTGTCGGATCGCCGCACCGTCCCGTTCGAGTGCGCAGCACTCGTCATGAAATCGGCATTGAATGGTTTTGGGGCTGCTTCGCATCCCAACGGGAGCAAGCTCCCTCGCCACAGGGGTTCTGTGGAGGTTTCAGATCGTGCATAGCCCCTGCGCCGTGATCCCGGTCTACAACCACGAAACCGCAATCACCGCTGTGGTCGATGCGCTGATCGCCAGTGGCCTGCCGTGCATTCTGGTGGACGATGCCAGCGATCAAGCCTGCGCCAGGGTGCTCGACCGATTGGCCCAGCGCGAGATGGTCAACCTGATCCGCCTCACGGCCAACCAGGGCAAGGGCGGCGCCGTCATGACCGGCCTGCGCGAAGCTTCACGCCTGGGTTTCAGCCACGCGCTGCAAGTCGACGCCGACGGACAGCACGACCTGCAAGATGTGCCGCTGTTCATCGCACAATCACGCGCCCACCCCGGCGCAGTCATCTGCGGTTACCCGCAATACGACGCCAGCGTGCCGAAAGGTCGTTTGTACGCCCGCTACCTGACGCACGTCATGGTGTGGATCAACACGTTGTCCTTGCAGATTCGCGACTCCATGTGCGGCTTTCGCGTCTATCCATTACCGCCGACGCTGGCGCTGATCGACTCGGCGAAGATCGGCAAACGCATGGACTTTGATTCCGACATTCTCGTGCGCCTGGCCTGGCGCAACCTGCCGATGCAGTGGCTGCCGACCCGGGTTCATTACCCGCTGGACGGCGTCTCGCATTTCCGCCTGTTCCACGACAATGTGCTGATTTCCAGCATGCACACACGGCTGTTTTTCGGCATGTTGCTGCGGGCACCGGTGATCCTCTGGCGACGGTGGCGGGCATGAGCAGTGACGTAGATAAAAAGCACTGGGCCGACCGCCAGGAGCGAGGCAGTTTCTGGCTGATGAAGCTCACCGCGTTCGGCGCCAAAGTATTGGGACGTCGGCTGTTGAGCCCGATTTTGTATGGCATCGTCCTGTACTTTTTCCTGTTCGGCCGCAGTGCGCGCCACAGCGCCTGGCAGTACCAGCAACGTCTCGTCGACTGGAGCGGTCGCACGGAACTGCGTCCCTCCCATTGGCGGGTGTTCGGCCAGTTCATGGCATTCGCCGACTCCATGCTCGACAAGCTCGACGTGTGGAACGGCAAGCTGAGCATCGACCAGATCGAAATCATCGACCCGGCGCTGCTGCGCAATCAACTGCGCGGCACCCGCGGGCAGATGCTGGTGGGCGCGCACCTGGGCAATCTCGAGGTCTGCCGCGCACTCGCGGAAATCGGCGAAAGAGTCACGATGAACGTGCTGGTCCACACCAAGCACGCCGAACAGTTCAACCGCTTGCTCGGCGAGGCCGGTGCAACCAATCTGCGGTTGATCCAGGTCAGCGAGCTGGACCCGGTGATCATGCTGCAATTGCATGAACGCCTTGAGCGCGGCGAATGGCTGGCGATTGCCGGCGATCGCGTGCCACTGCACGGCGGACGCAGTGTGACCGTGGATTTTCTCGGCCATCCGGCGGCGTTCCCTCAGGGGCCGTGGTTGCTCGCCGGTTTGCTGAAATGCCCGATCAATCTGCTGATGTGCCTGAAAAAACCATCGGGCCAATACCGCGTGACCCTCGAACCGTTTGCCGAGGCCGTGGTGTGGAAACGCAGCGACCGCGAACAGGTCATTCATCAGTGGGCGTCCCGCTATGCCGAGCGCCTGGGTCACTATTGCCTCGAAGCGCCCCAACAATGGTTCAACTTTTACCCTTTCTGGAAGACCGATGACGACGCCAACGCATGAGCCGGTAACCTTCGGCGAACTCCCTTTGCGCATCGAAGACGTGCTGGCCCTGGCCAACCGTCAGGTGCCGACGCAATTGCAGGGCGACTCCGCGTACCGCGAGCGCATCGCCAAGGGCGCGCGATTCCTCGATTCCCTGCTGGACAAGGAAGGCGTGATCTATGGCGTGACCACCGGTTATGGCGACTCCTGCGTGGTCGCGGTACCGCTGCATCACGTCGAGGCGCTGCCCCGTCATCTGTATACCTTTCACGGCTGCGGCCTGGGCAAACTGCTCGACGCACAGGCCACCCGCGCGGTGCTCGCCGCGCGTTTGCAGTCGCTGTGCCATGGCGTGTCCGGTGTGCGCGTGGAACTGCTGGAACGCCTGCAAGCGTTCCTCGAACACGACATCCTGCCGCTGATCCCGGAAGAAGGTTCGGTGGGTGCCAGCGGTGATCTGACGCCGTTGTCCTACGTTGCCGCGACCCTGTCCGGTGAACGCGAAGTGATGTTCCGCGGTGAACGTCGACAAGCCGCCGACGTGCACCGTGAACTGGGATGGCAGCCGTTGGTACTGCGTCCGAAAGAAGCGCTGGCCTTGATGAACGGCACCGCGGTGATGACCGGCCTCGCCTGCCTGGCCTTCGCCCGCGCCGATTACCTGCTGCAACTGGCCACCCGCATCACCGCATTGAACGTGGTGGCGTTGCAGGGCAACCCGGAACACTTCGACGAGCGCCTGTTCGCCGCCAAACCGCATCCGGGGCAGATGCAAGTCGCCGCGTGGCTGCGCAAGGATCTGGCGATCGACGCGCCGACCGCGCCATTGCACCGCCTGCAAGACCGTTATTCCCTGCGTTGCGCGCCCCATGTCCTCGGCGTGTTGGCGGACAGCCTGAACTGGCTGCGCTCGTTCATCGAAATTGAACTCAACAGCGCCAACGACAATCCGATCATCGACGCTGAAGCCGAGCGTGTGTTGCACGGCGGGCATTTCTACGGCGGTCACATCGCGTTCGCCATGGACAGCCTGAAGAACCTGGTGGCCAACGTGGCTGACTTGCTCGACCGTCAACTCGCGTTGCTGGTGGACGAGCGTTACAACCATGGCTTGCCGAGCAATCTGTCCGGCGCCAGCGCTGACCGGGCGATGCTCAACCACGGCTTCAAGGCCGTGCAGATCGGCACCAGCGCATGGACCGCCGAAGCCCTGAAAAACACCATGCCGGCCAGCGTTTTCTCGCGCTCTACCGAGTGCCACAACCAGGACAAAGTGAGCATGGGCACCATCGCCGCCCGCGATGCGATTCGCGTACTGGAGCTGACCGAACAGGTCGCCGCCGCGACCCTGCTCGCCGCTAACCAGGGTGTGTGGCTGCGCAGCAAGGCCGAGGATGCTCGCCCGTTGCCGCCAGCGCTGGCCGCCATGCACGACGAGCTGGCCAAGGATTTCCCGCCGGTCATCGAAGACCGTGCCCTGGAAGGCGAATTGCGCCTGTGCCTGAAACAAATTGCCGAGCAACACTGGAGGCTGCATGCGTAGCAAGGGAGTGCTTCACACCGATACGGAAATCCAGGTGCCGTTCTTTGACGTCGACACCATGCACGTGGTCTGGCACGGCCATTACGTCAAGTATCTGGAAGTTGCCCGCTGTGCGCTGCTGGACAAGATCGGCCACAACTACACGGCGATGTCCGACTCGGGTTACGCCTGGCCCGTCATCGACTTGCAGCTTCGCTACGTGCGCGGCGCCGTGTTCGGCCAGAAGCTGAACGTGCGGGCGAATCTGGTGGAGTGGGAGAACCGGTTGAAGATCAACTACCTGATCAGTGACCTGGAAACCGGTGAACGCCTGACCCGCGCCAGCTCCGTGCAAGTCGCCGTCGACATGGCCAGCCGCGAAATGCAGCTGGCCTCACCGAAGGTGTTTACCGACGCTGTCGACAGGATGCTGGCATGAACCCGATCTTCAAAGGCCTCGGTGCGCTGGTACTGCTCGGTTTGTCATCGCTCGCCCACGCTTTCGATCTGCAACAACTAAGCGATCAACTGGCCAAGCCCGAGGTGATCCACGGCAACTTCATCCAGGAAAAACACCTGCGCGCCCTGCCCCAGCCGCTGACCAGCAAGGGCACATTTGTTCTCGCGAAAAATAATGGCCTGCTGTGGCTGCTGAAAACGCCGCTGCAACAGGATTACCGCATCACCGCCAAGGGCATTGCCCGACGTGACGCCAGCGGGTGGCAAATGCTGCCAGGCAAGAGCGCCGGCGCCGAGCAGAACCGCTTGTTCCTCGCCGTGCTGCAAGGCGACAGCAGCGGTTTGCAGCGTGACTTCGAGCTGTCATTGAGTGGCGACGCGCAGAACTGGAAGCTGACGTTGATCCCGCGCTCTCTGCTGCTCAAGCAGGTGTTCAAACAGATCAACATCACCGGCGGCGAATTGGTCAGCACCATCGAACTGCTGGAAACCCAGGGCGACAGCACCCTGTTGCGCATGCAGGACAGCACCCGCTTCCAACCGTTGAGCACTGCGGAGCAACATGACTTTGCCGAGTGAACGCAGGCTGCCATGGCTATTTCTGATCCTGCTGCTGGCAGTGCTCGCGCTCGCCGGTTGGCAATGGCGCGACGGCGCACCGCTGTCGGCCAACTTGATGGAACTGGTGCCGGGTACGGCGCCGGACGCGTTGGAACTGCGCGCCGAACAACGCATGCAGGAACCGCTGAACCGCGAAATGCTGGTGTTGGTCGGCCACACGGATCGCGAGCAAGCCACCGCCATGGCGCAGAAGCTCGGCGAGCAATGGCAGGCCAGCGGTCTGTTCGAGAAGGTCCAGTGGACTCTGCAAGCCGACTTGCCCGCATTGCGCACGCAACTGCTGCAAGGCCGATTGGCGATGCTGTCCGAGACGGATCGACAACAACTGATCGAGCATCCCGACGCCTTCATCCAGCAACGGGTGCAAGCGCTATTCGATCCCTTCACCGGCTTCAGCCTGGTGCCAAGCCAGGATGACTGGCTGGGCCTGACCGGACGCATCCAGAACAGCCAGCCGCAACACGGCGACGTGCAACTGGATATCGGCAGCGGCGCGTTGATCGCCGATGCCGATGGCAAGAGCTGGGTGATGCTGCGGGCAAAAACCACCGGCAACGCCTTCGACATGAGCCTGCCGCTGCAAGTGGCCGACCTGCTGAAACACAGCCGCGAACAAGCGGCGCAGTCTGACGTGCAATTGCTGGCAGCCAGCGGATTGCTCTACGCCGCGAGCGGTCAGCAACAAGCCACCCGCGAGATCACGTGGGTCGGTGGCGGCGCCACTCTGGGGATTCTCGCGTTGCTGTTGCTGGCCTTCCGCCGCTGGCGGGTATTGCTCGCGTTCATTCCGGTGCTGGTGGGCATGCTGTTTGGTGCGGTGGCCTGCGTGGCGCTGTTCGGCCATATGCATGTGATGACGCTGGTGCTCGGCTCCAGCCTGATCGGTGTGGCCGTCGACTATCCGCTGCATTACCTGTCGAAAAGCTGGAGCCTGAAACCCTGGCACAGTTGGCCGGCATTACGCCTGACGCTGCCGGGCCTGACGCTGAGCCTGATCACCAGTTGCATCGGTTACCTGGCGCTGGCGTGGACACCGTTCCCGGCCCTGACCCAGATCGCCGTATTCTCCGCCGCCGGTTTGCTCGGTGCCTACCTGTCCGCCGTTTGCCTGCTGCCGGCGTTGCTCAAGGGTGCGGACATACGACCCGCGCAGTGGCCACTGCGCCTCTGCGAAAACCTGGTTAGCCTGCGTGAAGCGCTGCTCAAGCAGGCCAGCACGCCGGTGTTGCTGGCCCTGCTGATCGCCTTCTGCGTGGGTGGCCTGCTGAAACTCGACAGCAAAAATGACATCCGCCAGTGGATCGGCGCACCGCAGCAATTGACTGATGAAGCCAAGACCATTGCGCGCATCACCGGCTTTCAACCGACCAGCCAGTTCTTCCTGGTGCGCGGCGCCAATCAGCAAGAACTGCTGGAGCGTCAGACCGCGTTGAGCGAACGGCTGGATCAGTTGGTGAACCTGGAAAAACTCCAGGGTTACCTGTCGCTGAATCAGCTGGTCAGCCAGCCAAGCGAACAGCAGCAAGCGCGTGAAGCACTGGGCAAGCTGCCGCAGTTCTGGCAACCGCTGCTCGACGTCGGCGTACCGGCCGAAGCGCTGCACGCCGAGCTGACGAAATTGCAGGCGTTGCCCACCGAAGACATCGATGCCGCACTGCTCGGCCCGTTGGCGGAACCCTACCGCCCACTGTGGCTGGGGCCGACCGATGACGGTGGCGTGGCGGCGATGGTCAGCCTGCAGGGCCTGAACGACCCCACCCTGTTACGCGTCCAAGCGTTGGACTTGCCCGGTGTAAAACTGGTCGACCGCCTCGGTGAATTGAACAACGTTTTCGCCGCGACACAGATCAGCGCAGCGGAGCTCAAACTCGCCTCCTGCGCGCTGATCGTGCTGGTGTTGATGCTGCCATTCGGTCTCGGCGGCGCCTTGCGCATCGTTGCCCTGCCACTGCTCGCCGCGTTGTGCAGCCTGGCCAGTCTTGGCTGGCTCGGGCAACCGCTCACACTGTTCAGTCTGTTCGGTCTGCTGCTGGTGACGGCGATCAGCGTCGATTACGCGATCCTCATGCGCGAACAGGTCGGCGGCGCCGCTGTGAGCCTGCTGGGTACCTTGCTGGCAGCGCTGACCACTTGGCTGTCGTTCGGTTTGCTCGCGGTATCGAGCACGCCGGCGGTGAGCAATTTTGGTCTGTCAGTGAGCCTGGGGCTGGCCTTCAGTTTCATCCTGGCGCCATGGGCCGGACGACATCCGCACACCGCTGCGGTCGCGGAGTCAACCGCATGATGATTGTCCTGTTCTGGCTGATGGCCCTCGCGTTGTTCGCCGTGGCCACCCGTGTCGGTCGTCATTTCGGCCTGATCCCCATCGTCAGCCAGTTGCTGCTGGCAACCTTCGGCCTGCCACTGCTGATGTACTTCTGGATCGAACCCGGTTGGCAGCTCAGCGGCGCTGAACTGATCTCGCCGACGTGGCTGAAAAACCTCTACAGCCTGAGCTTCGCCTTGCTGCTGGGGCACATTCTGAGTGACGTGATCGACCTGCGGCTGGATCGCCAGAGCCTGAAAATCGCCCTGCCGAGTTTTTGCATTCCGTTCGCGGGCGGGCTGGCGACGGCGGTGTGGCTGCTGCCCGCGCAATCGTGGATCAGTTCATTGGCGGTGGGCCTGGTATTCGCCATCACCGCGATTCCGGTGCTGTATTTGTACCTGCGCCACATCAATTACCCGCCCGACGCCACCCGGCGCCTGGTGCAGACCGCGATCCTCATCGACCTGGCATGCTGGACGCTGTTCGGCTTCGCCCAGGGCAGCCTGCACCTGAGCAGTCTGCTGTTGCCGCTGGCCGGCGCTTGCCTGCCGGTGCTGCTGCGCCTGCTCGGTTTGCGTCAGCCTTTGCTGCACAGCGGCTGCTTCTTCGCGCTGCTGGTGGTCGCCGAGCACTTCAAGCTCAACGCGCTGATTTTCGGCATCGGTTATCTGCTGTGCATGGCCGCGCTGAAAGTGCCGTTGGTATGGCCAATATCCGCAGTGTCGATGACCCGTCTGCAAACCTGGATCGCCATCCCGCTGATCCTCACGTTCGGCATTGTGCAGATCAACGTTCACGCCGCCATGAGCAGCTTGAGCTGGCTGCAACTGGCGGCACTGCTGCTGTTGCCGATTGCCAGCAAACTGCTGGGCAACTGGCTGGGTCTTGGTTGGGCCGGCGCCTCCTTTGAAGGCGCCAGCCGCTGGCGGGAAAGCCTGCTGCTGAATATTCGTGGCTTGAGCGAGATCGTTTTTCTCAACCTGCTGCTGCAACAACAGCTCATCAGCCCGGCGCTGTACTTTGCGCTGATGGTGATGGGCCTGATCGCGACGCTGCTGCCGGCACTCGCCGGGATGCACAGCCCCCCTTTGACCATCGCCGCCCCGGCAAGGAGCCCCCGTGCCAACAGTTGAATTGCAACGTCGCCAGGTCGTCGTCATCGGCGCGGGGCCCTCGGGCGCCATCGCTGCCGCGCTGCTCAAGCGTAACGGTCACGACGTGCTGATGATCGAGCGCCAGCACTTCCCGCGGTTTTCCATCGGCGAGAGCCTGTTGTCGCATTGCCTGGACTTCGTTGAAGAAGCCGGCATGCTCGAGGCCGTGAACGCTGCCGGTTTCCAGCTTAAAAACGGCGCCGCGTTCGCCTGGGGCGAGCAGTACAGCGCCTTCGATTTTGGCGACACGTTCAGCCATGGCAAGCCGACCACATTCCAGGTGCAGCGCGCCGATTTCGACAAGTTGCTGGCCGATCAGGCGGCGCTGCAAGGCGTAGAAGTGCGTTACGGCGAAGCCATCGTCAGCGTCGATTTCGACTTGTCGAAGCCGCAACTCGAGGTGCTACGCGAAGACGGCAGCCAGTACCGCATCGAAGCCGATTTCGTGCTCGATGCCAGCGGCTACGGTCGTGTGCTGCCGCGCTTGCTGGACCTTGAAGCGCCGTCGAATTTCCCGGTGCGCCAGGCCGTGTTTACCCACATCGAAGACCACATCGACAGCCCGTCCTTCGAGCGGGAAAAAATCCTCATTACCACTCACCCGATCCATCGCGACATCTGGTTCTGGACCATCCCGTTCAGCAACGGTCGTTGCTCGGTGGGTGTGGTCGCGGCCGCGGAACATTTCGAAGGCCGCATGGAGAATCTGGACGACTGCCTGCGCGGGTTCATCGCTGAAACCCCAAGCCTGGCGGGCGTACTGAAAAATGCCGTGTGGGACACGCCCGCGCGCACCATCGGCGGCTACTCGGCCAACGTCAAAACCTTGCACGGCCCGGGCTTTGCGCTGCTCGGCAACGCCGCGGAATTCCTCGACCCGGTGTTCTCCTCCGGCGTGACCATCGCCATGCGCTCGGCGAGCATGGCCGCTGGCGTGTTGCATCGTCAGCTGCAAGGGGAAAGCGTCGACTGGCAGACCGAGTTCGCCGAACCGCTTAAGCGTGGCGTCGACACCTTCCGCTGCTACGTCGAGGGCTGGTACGCCGGGACCTTCCAGGATGTGATCTACCATCCAGGCAGCTCGCCGGACATTCGTCGCATGATCAGCGCGATTCTCGCCGGTTATGCCTGGGACGAACGCAACCCGTTCGTCAGTGAACCCAAGCGTCGGCTGCGGGTGTTATCAGAACTCTGCGCCAGAGATGTCACATGAATGACAGGACCGCCTGTTTGCGGTGCAACTCCCTTGAAGGTAATGCCTGATGACCCGTTTTCTGCTCCTGGGCTGCCTGCTGTTGCTGAGCGCTTGCGCCAGCCAGGCACCGCTGCCCGAGCACATCCCGAAGCTGACGTTGCCGCTGCAATTGCACATCCAGCGCCTGGAGGCCGCGCAACGTCAGGACTGGGTATTGGTGATCCAGCATGAAGAGACGGGGCTTCGCTGGTCGATGATGGATTTGCTGGGCATTCCACAAGCGCGGCAGAAACTGATCGATGGCCAGTGGCATTCCGATGGTCTGTTGCCGCCCAACCCGGAAGCCCGGGAGCTGTTCGCCGCGTTGCTGTTTGCCCTGACCCCAAAAGATGAACTGGCGGGCAACTACCCCACCGCGTGGCAGCACGGCAGGCAACGTTCCCTGCCCACACACTGGGACGTTCTTTATTCACAACCCATGACCTTTGAATTGAACCTGCCCAAGGGGCCCCGCTATGAAGTCACGCCGCTGAGCGGGGAAGCACCATGACCGCCTATTTGAATGCCCTCGGGGTGATCTGCGCATTGGGTCGTGGCAAACGCGAAGTCGCCGCCAACCTGTTTGCCGGCGATTGCTCAGGCCTGCGCGTCGAAACCGGCTGGGTGCCAGAGCGCGCCTTGCCGGTGGCGGCGGTGAGCGGCGAACTGCCGTCGATTCCGTTTGAGTTGAAAGTGCAAGACACTCGCAACAACCAACTGCTGATGGACGCCGCGCTGCAAATCCGCGACGAGATTGATCAGGCGATCCAGACCTACGGCCGTGACCGCATCGGCGTGATTCTGGGCACCAGCACCTCGGGCATCGATGAGGCCAGCCGTGGGTTGGCCCATTACATCCGCGAACATGAATTCCCTGCCGAGTACGACTATCAGCAACAGGAACTCGGTGCACCGGCCAACTTCCTGGCCGACTGGCTGCAATTGAGTGGCCCGGCCTATGTGATCTCCACCGCCTGCACCTCCAGCGCCCGGGCGCTGATGAGTGCCCAGCGCCTGCTCGACCTAGGCCTGTGCGACGCGGTGTTATGCGGCGGCGTCGACAGCTTGTGCAAACTGACCCTCAACGGCTTCTCGGCCCTGGAAGCAGTGTCCGGGCAGCGCTGCAATCCGTTTTCGGTCAACCGCAACGGCATCAACATCGGTGAAGCGGCCGTGTTGTTCCTAATGACCAAAAGCGCGGGAGATGGCCAGTCCATCGCCCTGCTCGGCAGCGGCGCGAGCTCCGATGCGCACCATATCTCTGCGCCGGAACCGAGCGGCCGTGGTGCCCTGCAAGCCATGAGCAAAGCCCTGAACCGGGCCAACCTGCAACCGCAGCAGATCCATTACCTGAACCTGCACGGCACCGCGACCCAGCATAACGACGCGATGGAAAGCCTCGCCGTGGCAGCACTGTTCCCGCAAGGCGTGCCCTGCTCGTCGACCAAGCCGATGACCGGTCACACCCTCGGCGCTGCCGGCGCGCTGGAAGCCGCGTTCTGCTGGCTGAGCCTGGGCCCGGACAATCGCGACCACGCACTCGCACCTCATCTCTGGGACGGCCAGCCCGACCCGAGTTTGCCAGCACTGCATTGGGTGACCCCGGCGGATCGCCTGACGTCCATTGCACCTCGCTACCTGATGAGCAATTCCTTTGCTTTCGGTGGCAACAACGTCAGCCTGATTATCGGAGATGCACCATGATTGACTGGCCGCTCGCCGAGTTGCTGCCCCACGCTGGCGACATGATCCTGATCGAGCAGATCCTCGCGTTCGACGACGAGCAGATTCACACCCGCCTCACCGTCAGACCCGACGGCTTGTTCAACCGTCCCGACGGCAGCCTGCCGGCCTGGGTCGGCATTGAAATAATGGCCCAGAGCGTCGCCGCCTACGCTGGTTGCCATGCGCGACAGCGCGGTGATGCGGTGGCGTTGGGCTTTCTGCTCGGCAGCCGTAAATTCGAGTGCAACGTCGAGCACTTCCCGGCCGGCACCGAACTGACCATCCACGGCATTCGCTCGCTGGAAGACGATAACGGCATGGGCGTGTTCGAATGCCATATCAACGCTCCCGGCATCCACGCCAGCGCACGCCTGAACGTGTTTCGTCCGCCTCAGGCCGCTCAATATCTTCATGAACCCGAAGGAGTCCAGTCATGACTGAATCCGTACTGGTCACCGGTTCCAGCCGTGGCATCGGCCGCGCCATCGCCCTGCGCCTGGCTCAGGCCGGGCACGACATCGTGCTGCATTGCCGCAGCGGTCTGGCGGACGCCATGACCGTAAAAGGCGAAATCGAAGCCTTGGGCCGCCATGCACGCGTCCTGCAATTCGACGTCTCCGACCGCGCCAGCTGCAAAGCCATTCTTGAAGCCGACGTTGAAGCCCACGGCGCCTATTATGGCGTCGTGCTCAACGCCGGCCTGACCCGCGACGGTGCTTTTCCGGCGCTGAGCGAGGATGATTGGGATGTGGTGATGCGCACCAACCTCGATGGTTTCTACAACGTGCTGCACCCGGTGATGATGCCGATGATCCGTCGTCGCGCCGCCGGGCGAATTGTCTGCATCACCTCGGTGTCGGGGTTGATCGGCAATCGTGGCCAGGTTAACTACAGCGCTTCAAAGGCTGGTCTGATCGGCGCGGCCAAGGCGCTGGCGATTGAATTGGGCAAACGCAAAATCACCGTCAACTGTGTCGCGCCCGGCCTGATCGACACCGCCATGCTCGACGAAAACGTGCCCGTGGAAGAACTGATGAAAATGATCCCCGCACAACGCATGGGCACCCCGGAAGAGGTGGCCGGCGCGGTGAATTTCCTGATGTCGGCGGAAGCGTCGTACATCACCCGGCAGGTTCTGGCCGTCAATGGAGGCCTGTGCTGATGAAACGCGTTGTCGTCACCGGCATGGCCGGCATCACGTCCCTTGGCAGCGACTGGGACACCATCGCCGGCCACTTCGCGGCCAACCGCAGCGGCATTCGCCGGATGGACGAGTGGGATCGCTTTACCGAACTCAACACGCGCCTGGCCGGCCCGATCGATGACTTCAAAGTCCCGAGCCACTGGACCCGCAAGCAATTGCGCAGCATGGGCCGGGTGTCGCGGCTCGCCGTGGGCGCGGCCGAGCAAGCGCTGGCCGATGCCGGACTGCTGGGCGACGAGTCGATCAAGGACGGGCGCATGGGCGTCGCGTGTGGCTCGTCCACCGGCAGCACCGACGAGATCAAGGCATTCGGCAACATGCTGCTCAACTCTGTGGCCGAAGGCCTGAACGCCAACTCCTACGTGCGGATGATGCCGCACACCACCGCAGCGAACATCAGCATCTTCTTCGGCCTTACCGGCCGTTTGATCCCGACGTCGAGTGCCTGCACCAGCGGCAGCCAGGGCATCGGTTACGCCTACGAATCGATCAAGTTCGGCCGTCTACCGCTGATGCTGGCGGGCGGCGCCGAAGAGCTGTGCCCGACCGAAGCCATGGTCTTCGACGCGCTGTACGCCACCAGCCTGAAAAACGACGCCCCGCAATCCACCCCTCGTCCTTATGACAAGGGCCGCGACGGCCTGGTGATTGGTGAAGGCGGCGGCATGCTAGTGCTTGAAGAGCTGGAACACGCACTGGCTCGCGGCGCGCGCATCCACGCCGAACTCGTCGGCTTCGGCAGCAACGCCGACGGCCAGCACACCACGCGCCCTGAACAACTGACCATGCGCCGGGCCATGGAGCTCGCCCTGGAAGACGCCGGGCTGCAACCGTCGGACATCGGCTACGTAAACGGTCACGGCACCGCTACAGAACAAGGCGACATTGCCGAAACACTGGCAACCAGTGCGTTGTTCGGCGAACACATGCCGATCAGCTCGCAGAAAAGCTTCCTCGGCCACACCCTGGGCGCCTGCGGTGCACTGGAGTCCTGGTTCAGCATCGAAATGATGAACCGTGATTTGTATGCACACACGTTGAACCTCGACGAGGTCGATCCGCATTGCGGCAAGCTCGATTACTTGCGCGGCGAGTTCCGGCAAATGAGCAATGAATACGTGATGAACAACAATTTCGCGTTTGGTGGCGTCAACACCTCGTTGATCTTCCGTCGCTGGCACTGACCTGAAACACCTTTGGAGTAAAAGGAATGACTCTGTATCAGCGCATCGGCGCGTTGTTCACCGTGGCCGCAGCGCTGAGCGGTTGCACCGGTAACCCGGTGTACACCGCCAAGGAAACCTTTACGGCCGACAAAGACCTCACCAACGACCGGATGAGCCGCGCCATCGTCACCTCGCTGATTGAACGCGAATGGACCGTGCAGTCGGCGCAGCCCGGCCTGATCAAAGCGGCCATCACTGTGCGCGGTGATCACCACGCCGAAATCGACATCCCTTACACCTCGAATTCGTTCGAAATCGATTACCGCGACAGCCGCGGGCTGAACTACAAGGACGGCTTGATCCACGGCACCTACAACCGCTGGATCAGCTACCTGCGTGACGACGTGATCCAGCAACTGGCCACCGACCCGGACCGGGACCAACTCGTCGCCCTGCAAAACGCCTACGAACCCACCTTCCAGAACTTCCGTGAAGGCGTGAAACGCGCTACCGAAATCGGCTTGCTGGACGGCAGCGTCAAGTTCTACCTGGCGGGAGAAGCGCTGCCGGCCAACGTCAGCAAGCTGAACACCGTGAGCAGCAGCCGAATCACCCAGAACGAAGAAGTGTCGGATGAAGACGCCTGCTTCCGGGCACTGCAATCAACGCTGGCGACGTTGCAGAGCAAGGCGAAAAAAGCCGGGGCCAATGCGGTGATCAATATTGCGGCGGCTGGCAAACGCGATTTGAGCAGCGATAGCAGGAGCTATCAGTGTTTGCCGAAGGTGGAAGTGTCTGGGGTGGCGTTGCGTGGGGAGTTGGTGCGGGTTGAGTGAGGTGGAGAATGGGCTCAACACACCTCCATTCCGAGAATAGAAATGAAATAAAGGGAAGCCGGAATACATCATTTCGGAAACGTCCGACAACCAGAATTGAGGCTTTGCGCTAGGTTCAATGCCCCGTGATATGTCGGGGCATCACAAGGACGAACGAACCATGACTACAAAAGCCGTTATCGTTTTCAGCGGTGGGCAGGACTCCACCACCTGCTTGATCCACGCGTTGCCGCGCTACGATGAAATCCACTGCATTACGTTCGACTATGGCCAGCGCCACCACGCGGAAATCGAGGTCGCGCAGCAGCTTTCGAAAGAGCTTGGCGTGACCGTGCACAAGTTGCTGGACGCTACGTTGTTGAATGAACTGGCTATCAGTAGTTTGACGCGTGACAACATTCCGGTACCTGGAGTGGGTAGTTCTGGAAATAGCCTGCCAAGCACTTTCGTACCCGGTAGAAATATTCTGTTTTTAACCTTGGCCTCTATTTATGCCTATCAAGTTCGGGCCGAGGCCGTCATCACAGGTGTTTGCGAGACGGATTTCTCTGGCTACCCGGATTGCCGCGACGAATTTGTCAGGGCTCTGCATATAGCCATTGAGCTGGGCATGGACTACAAACTGCGCATTGAAACGCCGCTCATGTGGTTGAACAAGGCGGAAACATGGGCTCTCGCGGAGCAGCATGGAAAGCTTGAATTGATTCAGCACCAGACACTGACCTGCTACAACGGAATAATTGGCACTGGATGCGCGAATTGCGACGCGTGCAATCTTCGAGCGAAAGGGCTGAATGAGTTTTTGGAGAACAAGGCTAAGATTTTGGAAAGCCTGGAAAACAAACAAAAGATTAAATGGTAAACGTCCAGGGGAAGCCGTGGCACTTCCCCTTTTCCAAGTCTCAGACGTTAACCACATACCTTTTAAATAGAGATCTTGCTCCGTAGGCTGGCAAAATATTAAAGACAGCGAAACACATTTTTATAGCAATCTGGACATAAACGATATTAAGTATTTCGGCATTAGTCATTGCTCCGTAAAATGCTATAAAACAAAAAATAAAACTGTCTATTATCACCGCAAAAAACGTACTTAAGAAAACCCGCAAGAATAAAAACCTAGAGCTTGTAAGCTGCTTTATTTTATTCAACAAGTAAGAATTTACATATTCAGAAAAAATAAAGGAAATGGAAGACGCCACCAACACAGACGATACATGAGTCATGACCTCGCTATATGGTTCATCAAGTTTCCAGCCTGACAAACCTGGAAGAAAGCTGGTAGTGCTTAACAAAACAGTAATCAAAGCATTACTCGCAAAAGCAAAAAATATGGCTTTCCTCGCAAGCCTAAGCCCATAAAACTCATTCAACATATCAACTATTAAAAACGTTAACGGGTAAATAAAAACCCCTGGAGTGACAACGATATCAAGCCACTCTATGTATACCAGCTTTGTTGCGGCAACATTTGTGAAGATATATAGCGCAAAAAGCAACAAATTAAGAGCCACATAAGTCATCCATGACTTCTCTTGCCGGTCATTTATTTCGTATGCTGTCAACGCCGCACCACCGGAATAAAACTTCCTGTACACAGATTTTAGTTCTGCTCTATTTAAATTATCCACCACATCACTTTTCATCAAATCATTCAGCTTTATTTTTATGACCTTCCCCGTTGAAACGATCATGATAACGGCAAGGCTTTTACTATTGTCAAACCCTAATAATTTGTATCTGCTGTTTTCCGAAACACTATCCATTGAACCTTTCCTTCACTATCTCTCCTATTACAAGAACATCACCAGAACAACAGGCAGATCCCCTGGTTATAAATAGGTTCTTTGTTACTTTGTCGTATGCAAGCTTTTCTTTATCACTATTCGACAAACCTTTCTTCACTATCAACAAGTCCCCTGACTCATTCACGCCGCTGATTTCGCTTTCCAGAAGCACAGCGATTAAATTGCAGGCCGTACCGAAATAATAGGTCAAAGGATGGGTTACAACCAACTCACCGATTCTCTTATCGAGGCTTTGCACAAGCAAACTTTCTTTAATTACAGGAACCGCTGCAGGATTCATATTGCCCAGCAAAGAAACGCTACCTTCTATAACCTCCCTCTCTTCAAAATCTACAGTTTCTATTTCTTTATAGGACACACCAAAAAAATCAGAAATTTTACGAATGGTAGACTGCTGAACATTGACAACCCTTCCTTCCAAAATGTTGTAGATAGTAGTCCTGGTCAACCCGACTGAATTACATAACGATATCTGCGTTTCACCTCGGCTTTTTATAAGGTATTTAATATTTCTCTTTAGATGTTCAGTTTTTTCTTTTCTATGCATCAAATATCTGCCAATCGCCTGTAATTAATGTGATCACTCAAACCGAGTATTGCGATTTGCTTTTGTGTTTGTCGCTCGGCTCGCCTACCTGACGTGCGAATAGACACACTCAGCCAGATTATACATTCATAAAACACCGTTTAATTCGATGTTTACTTCAGCACACCATTCGGTAGAAGATTCCCACAAAACAATATGAACTTACTTACAGAAGATTCTAAAGAATCATTTAATTACACAAATGTTCACTTATTTGAACAATAAGTATGACGTTTTTAGTTATAAATCTATCGGTATCGTCAACCCATATATCGCTGACGATCAATCATGAATAGCCGGAAAGGATGCCGCTTTTCTTTAAAAAACAAGGGAGTTCCACAATGAAAAAAATCAATCCCGATCCTCCGCAGTTGCCAGATCAGAAAGACGCTGACACCGCCGACCTATCCAAACTCTCCGAAACCACCGAGCGCACCGTCAGCGCCCGCTTGCGCAATCCAAACCGCCCCGACCCTGTCAGCCATGTGTTCAGCATCAACCCGAACATCGATACGGAGTCCTTGCTCTGTCACGCCACTGAAACCCTCGCCTCGCTGAATGTGATGACCACCGACCTCGCCTGCGAGCTCGAAGGCTCTCGCCGCAACGAGGCATTGGCCATTCAGCAACTGGTCGTGCTGGCCGAGCTGATGGTCAACCGGGCCCTGGACATTCTTGACCCTCCCTGTGGGTTGTCTATGGCGCCATCCAGCAGTCAGCAATAAGTAATCACGCGCTCTTACGCAATGGAGGTTTTTTGTCATGGATAGATACATGCCTATCACAGGTATCGATTGCACCATCGCTTCGCTGGTGATCGACACCGAAGCACCGCTGGACGTGTTGCACGAAACAGCGGCTTACCGCATCCGCACTGCGACCCAGCTGCTTGAGAGTTTTGCGTTTGATGAGGGCGTTTACAGTGAGCTGGCGCGGGTGTTGGTGACGTCATTGCGTGATGGTTGTGATTTGCTGGATGTCGTCGGGCGACGATTGCAAGAGCAAGTTTCGGCGCAGCAAAGCAAATCAAGACCCGCGCCTGCCGAGTAGTAACGGCGTCAGCGGTGTGGACAGCCGCGTTTCCAACACATGTGAAAACGGCCCCCGCGCTTGGCGCAGAGGCCGTTCAAACGCTTACTGAGCCTGGATCAACTTGCTTTCAGCAACGCCAGCACGACCGGTCTGGTCATCAACCACTTGCAGGCTGTTGCGTGCCTTGATGAAGCCCACTTTCACTTCCTGCCAGATAAAGTAGTTCTTGCCGGCTTCTGCGGTGAGTTTCAATTCGGAATCGTTTTCCGCCGAGGACACCAGGGTCTGCTGACCGGCCGGGACGGCCAACATCAGGTACGACTTGGCGACGGTCTGGCCGACCGGTTTACCGTTGAGCGTCACCGGCATTTTCACGCCGGCGCCCATGCTCTCGTTGCGATAAACGTAGATATTGGCTTTGTCCGGGGCGACCTGGAAGGTCTTCGCTTGAGCGTCCTGCGTGTCATCCGCCATTTTTACCGAAGCACAACCACCGGTGAGCGCGGCCACGGCCAGCAAAGCGGTGAGGGTTAGCTGCTTGAACATCCTGTATCTCCATTGTTTGTGATGAGTTCGAAACCGTTATCGGCTGATCAGAAAAAAGGCGAAGGGATGTATCAAAAAAACATGGCAAGCCCCAAGGCGCGAGTTCGCGCGCCGCCAGAAGTGCTGAGGGCGATAGGGTCCGCAGGGGTGTTGCGTGGGGATCGGGTACAGATCGGCTGAGGCAGGACATGCTAGAACGACAAAGGGCGCCTTTCGGCGCCCCTTCACAAACAGGTCGGCTTGTCATCGCCCTGTACCTGTCTGGCTCTGCGATGGCTGGTTGCCCAGGATCCTCAGAGTCTCTCAAGCCCCTTTCGGGAACGGGGGGAGTATTGCGCGAAACAGAACTCAGGGCAACGACTGGCCATTCGCCTAACTGCCAGTGCCTACAGAAACAACCCGTTTTCGCTGCCATTGATCATTAGCCAGTTGGACACTGAATATGCTATCCGCCGGACTATTCCGTAATCTGTGTAATACATTTCCGAGTGTGTATTTAGCCCATTGAGCTTCTTTCCAACTCATGATTAATTGTTGATGCTCGTAAATAAAAACTCACAAATCAGTTTTTATAGACTTTAATTTATCAATACCGCCAAGGATGAAGGTAATGACACGAACTGAAAATGATCTACCAACCACGCATATCATTGGGACTTGGAGAGGTTCTAATGGAGGATACTGGTCTACTGACGGCATCATCATTGATGGCACATACGTTCTTCCTCCTCCTGAACCTGAGGTAGTTACTGAAGGAAACAAAGCCTACAACATTGAAATGATAAAGCGCCAGACCGGGCTTGACGATTTCACCTTCAATTTGCGACTGCTTGACAAAGCTTTAAATAAAAATGACGCCTACGGCGCAATAAAAGATATTTGGCGAATCGTAGAAAGCGACCGTGGCTGGGTAGATCCTCACTGGCGAATCAACGACGATTTATTCAAAAATAAAATCGTAAGTTTTAGTTTGGCCGACGCCCTTCAAAAAAGTGGCTTCAGTGCAAGGGAAGCCATTATCGCCGTTGCGAATTCCAGACACGTAGACAGCACGTCTTATGCACTGGAAACGCCGAAGCTTTCCGGAGGTACATTCAGCCCAGTCAAGGCCTTGGGGCATTATCTATGGGGAAAAGGTGAAAAGCTCGAAGTCGATATAAACACCATTGGCCTTAACGTCCTGGAGCATAAGCTACCACTATTAAGACAAGCCATAGAAAATACGAAGTCGCCTGGTGTATATCATTTGATTGATCCACGGGTTGCATACAATACATTTGACGACAGTATCGCAACGGGAGCCTACCTTGGACGGATTACTTTAAACATGTCCGGTGACTTCACCAGGAGCGATGATGGGTCCTGGCGGTTCGTTGGAGTGATAAAGGCTTATCATGACAGATACGATTTCAACGCAAGCAATAGGCCACGCGCACTAGAAGAGTTAACTACTGCTGGTCGGGCACTCCCGGGAACAAGCTACGACATCGATATTTCAGGCGAGCACAAAGTACATTTAGTCGGGAATGGATATCAATTCCTGCCACTCTAACTACTACCCAGGCAGCCAGATTAATCTGACTGCCTTTATCCGGGAAACCATGACCAAGATCAAAATTTCACCCCTAGTACTGTATTTTATGATGCTCATCACCACTTCAATTTGGAGTTACTGCATTGTAATTTCAAATTTTGAAAACGGAATCTACACCGCTACTCAGGATTCAATAGCGATCCCCATTATCGCTATAACCTTGGCATTGGTGACACTCTTTATATTTTCTCTGTTCCAGCTACCGCTCTTTAAACGACTAAAGTATTTTAAAAAAACGAGTATTATTTCTACCACACCAGCAGTGCTTGCGTCGGCACTTTCATTTGCATTGCTTTTTGAATGCACTTATTACTGGCTTACTCCAAATCATTTAACCATCTCCATTCTCTATCTCATCACACTTTTGGTCTATCTAAGCCACCAAATCAAGTTTTACAAAAACTTCATCTCACGAACAAAGTAACCAGCAGCCCAAGGGTTCTTTGATTTGATGGAGCGTCACCAAAGTTTTCTTATGTTATGAACTCAACCTTTCTGGTCAACAACTCAACAAACGCCTTGGCCATCGGCGACTTCTGATCCTTGCGCTGCACCAGCCACACCGCCGACACCGCCGCCGGATCCAGTAACGGCCGATACACCACACCATCGATGCGCATCCGCTGATACGACGCCGGCAGTACCGACACACCCAACCCCGCCGCGACCAGGCCGATAATCGTCATCGCCTCGCCCGCCTCTTGCGCAAAGTGCGGGCTGAAGCCGGCATCGCGGGCCAGGCTGAGCAATTGTGCGTAGAGACCGCTGCCGTAGCTGCGTGGAAAAAACACGAAAGGCTCGAGGGCCAGTGCCGACAGGAACAAGCCGTCTTCGCTGCCATTGACCAAGGGATGCTTGGAGCTGAGCACCGCCACCAGTGGCTCGCGCATCAGCTCCACGACGCTGAGCGAGTCCGGCAACCCCAGCGGCCGCATGATGCCGACCTCGATTGACTCGTCGACCAACGCATCGGCGACCTGGGTGCTGCTCATCTCCCGCAAATTCAGGTGCACCGCCGGGAAGCGCTGGCGGAAGGAAAAAATGGCCTGGGGAATGGTCGAGTTGAACGGTGCCGAGGAGGTGAAGCCGATCTTCAGTTCACCGAGTTCCCCCAGTTGCGCACGCCGCGCCACGTCGGCAGCTTTGTCGACTTGCGCCAGCGCCAATCGCGCCTCTTGCAAAAACAACCGACCGGCTTCGCTGAGCTCGACCCGACGATTGGTTCGCTCGAACAAACGCGCGCCAACCTCGGCCTCCAGTGCCTGAATCTGTTGGCTCAGCGGCGGCTGAGAGATGCCCAGCACCTGAGCGGCGCGGCCGAAGTGCAGTTCTTCGGCGACGGCGATGAAGTAGCGCAGGTGACGCAGTTCCATGAAAACCCCATTAGGTCGTAAAAGCTCTCAAACAGGTCGAACAATATATTGGATTGAATCATTAGGCAGCTATATGATTTTTTCATTGCCTGCCCGGCTGCGCCCTCCGAGGTCCAATGTGAAAACTGCTGTCGCTCCACTCGCCCATGAAGTTCCGCCCTCCGCAGCGGACGATGTCGTCGCCGAGCTGAAGGAGATTTACATCGAAAAAGGCACGCCGATGTTCATGCGCACGGTGCTGGCGCTGTTCTCCGGCGGCTTCGCGACCTTCGCGCTGCTCTACTGCGTGCAACCGATGATGCCGCTGCTGTCCCACGAGTACTCGATCAACGCGGCGCAAAGCAGCCTGATCCTGTCGGTGGCGACGGGCATGCTCGCCATTGGCCTGCTGATTACCGGTCCGATCTCCGACCGTGTCGGCCGCAAACCGGTGATGGTCTCCGCGTTGTTCGCTGCCGCGCTGTGCACCATGGCCAGCGCGATGATGCCAAGTTGGGAAGGCGTATTGATCATGCGCGCACTGATCGGATTGTCGTTGAGCGGCCTGGCAGCGGTCGCCATGACGTACCTGAGCGAAGAGATCCACCCACAGCACATTGGTCTGGCGATGGGGTTGTATATCGGCGGCAACGCGATTGGCGGGATGAGCGGACGTTTGATCACCGGCGTGCTGATCGACTTCGTCAGCTGGCACACGGCGATGCTGGTGATCGGTGGCCTGGCCCTGATCGCGGCGGGGGTGTTCTGGAAAATCCTTCCCGAGTCGCGCAACTTCCGCGCCCGCTCGCTGCACCCGCGCAGCTTGCTGGACGGCTTCACCATGCACTTTCGCGATGCCGGTTTGCCGCTGTTGTTCTTGGAAGCCTTTGTGTTGATGGGCGCGTTCGTCACGCTGTTCAACTACATCGGCTACCGCTTGTTGGCCGAGCCGTATCACATGGAGCAAGCCTTCGTCGGACTGCTCTCGGTGGTGTACCTGTCGGGAATCTACAGCTCGGCGAAGATCGGTTCGCTGGCTGACAAGCTGGGTCGGCGCAAAGTGCTCTGGGCGACGATTGTGTTGATGCTCGCCGGCCTGGCCCTGACCCTGTTCACACCGCTGCCGGTGGTGATCATTGGCATGCTGATCTTTACCTTTGGCTTCTTTGCCGCGCACTCCGTGGCGAGCAGCTGGATCGGCCGCCGGGCGATCAAGGCCAAGGGGCAGGCGTCATCACTTTATCTGTTCAGCTATTACGCGGGATCGAGCATTGCCGGGACGGCGGGCGGGGTGTTCTGGCACTTGGGCGGGTGGAACGGGATTGGGGTGTTTATTGGCGCGCTGCTGGTGATTGCGTTGCTGGTGGCGTTGAAGCTGGCGAAGTTGCCGCCGCTGGAAAATATCAACGCCTGACGCAATTCCCCTGTGGGAGCAGGCTTGCTCGCGAAAGCGGTGTGTCAGGCACATCAATGCTGACTGACACTCCGCTTTCGCGAGCAAGCCCGCTCCCACATTGACCGAGCACAGTTCGGCATCTCGCAAACAAAAACGCCCGGCATCAGCCGGGCGTTTTTATTGGGCGAGGATCACTCGTGATACTGCGCCGACAACTCATGCACCGCACGCAGGAACGCACCCGCGTGTTCCGGATCAACTTCCGGCGTGATGCCATGCCCGAGGTTGAACACGTGGCCGCTGCCTTGGCCGTAGCTGGCGAGGATGCGGCCGACTTCGGTGCGAATGGCTTCCGGTTTGGCGTACAGCACGGTTGGGTCCATGTTGCCTTGCAGCGCGACTTTGCTGCCGACGCGATCACGGGCGCTGCCGATGTCGCAGGTCCAGTCCAGGCCCAATGCATCAGCGCCAGCGTCGGCGATGCTTTCCAGCCACAAACCGCCGCCCTTGGTGAACAGGATCACCGGAACCTTGCGGCCTTCGTGTTCGCGGATCAGGCCGCTGACGATCTTTTTCATGTAGGCCAGGGAGAATTCCTGGTACGCCGCCGCCGAGAGGCTGCCGCCCCAGCTATCGAAAATCTGCACGGCTTGCGCACCGGCCATGATCTGGCCGTTGAGGTAGCTGGTGACCGTCTGCGCGAGTTTGTCCAGCAGCAGGTGCAGGGCTTTCGGGTTGTCGTACAGCATGGTTTTGGTCTTGCGGTAGTCTTTCGACGAGCCGCCTTCAACCATGTAGGTGGCCAGGGTCCATGGGCTACCGGAGAAGCCGATCAACGGCACACGACCGTTCAGTTCACGGCGGATAGTGCTGACCGCATCCATGACGTAGCCGAGGTCTTTGTGCGGATCAGGAATCGGCAGGGCTTCGATGTCGGCCAGGGTGCTGACGACTTTCTTGAAGCGCGGACCTTCACCGGTTTCGAAGTACAGGCCTTGGCCCATGGCATCCGGGATGGTCAGGATGTCGGAGAACAGGATCGCCGCGTCCAGTTGCGGATAGCGGTCGAGCGGTTGCATCGTGACTTCGCAAGCGAACTCCGGGTTCATGCACAGGCTCATGAAGTCACCGGCCTTGGCACGGCTGGCGCGGTATTCAGGCAGGTAGCGACCGGCCTGACGCATCATCCACACAGGGGTGACGTCTACGGGTTGCTTGAGCAGGGCGCGAAGGAAACGGTCGTTCTTCAGGGCAGTCATGTCGGCATCCGGAAAAAAAGTGCGGGCATTTTCTCAGAGCGCGACGCAAAAGGCACGGTTGCAGGTCAGCCTTTTGTCTATCGGGTCAATTTGTCGCATTTTTGCAGCACCACAAAACACTGTGGGAGCTGGCCTGCCGGCGATGCAGACACCTCGGTTGGTCTGGTAGACCGAGGTGCCTGCATCGCCGGCAGGCCAGCTCCCACAGGTATTACATTCCAAACTATTGGAAAGTGATCAGACGCCCAGGTAATCCAGGATCCCTTCGGCGGCATTACGCCCTTCGAAGATCGCCGTCACCACCAGGTCAGAACCGCGAACCATGTCGCCACCGGCGAAGATTTTCGGGTTGCTGGTCTGGTGTTTGAACTTGCCTTGTTCCGGAGCCACAACGCGGCCCTGGCTGTCGGTCTGGATGTCGAACTGTTCGAACCACGGCGCCGGGCTTGGGCGGAAACCGAAGGCGATGACCACGGCATCAGCCGGGATGATCTCTTCGGAGCCCGGGATCGGCTCAGGGCTGCGACGGCCACGGGCGTCCGGTGCGCCGAGACGGGTCTCGACCACTTTTACGCCTTCGACGCGGTCTTCACCGACGATGGCGATCGGCTGGCGGTTGTAGAGGAATTTCACCCCTTCTTCCTTGGCGTTCTTCACTTCTTTGCGCGAGCCCGGCATGTTCGCTTCGTCACGACGGTATGCACAGGTCACCGACTTGGCGCCCTGGCGAATCGACGTACGGTTGCAGTCCATCGCCGTGTCGCCACCGCCGAGTACCACGACCTTCTTGCCTTTCATGTCGACGAAATCTTCCGGCGACTTTTCAAAGCCCAGGTTGCGGTTGACGTTGGCGATCAGGAAGTCGAGCGCGTCGTGCACGCCTGGCAGGTCCTCACCGGCAAAGCCGCCCTTCATGTAGGTGTAGGTGCCCATGCCCATGAACACGGCATCGTATTCTTCGAGCAGTTGCTCGACGGTCACGTCCTTGCCCACTTCGGTGTTCAGGCGGAACTCGATGCCCATGCCGGTGAAGACTTCGCGGCGATTGCTCAGCACGGTCTTTTCCAGCTTGAACTCGGGGATGCCGAAGGTCAGCAGGCCACCGATTTCCGGGTTCTTGTCGAACACCACCGGCGTCACGCCGCCACGTACCAGCACGTCGGCACAGCCCAGGCCAGCCGGGCCAGCACCGATGATCGCGACACGCTTGCCGGTCGGCTTGACCTTGGACATGTCCGGGCGCCAGCCCATGGCGAACGCGGTGTCGGTGATGTACTTCTCGACCGAACCGATGGTTACCGCGCCGAAGCCATCATTGAGGGTGCAGGCACCCTCGCACAGACGATCCTGCGGACACACCCGGCCGCAGACTTCCGGCAGGGTGTTGGTCTGGTGCGACAGCTCGGCGGCCTGGAGGATGTTGCCCTCGGCCACCAGTTTCAGCCAGTTGGGAATGAAGTTGTGCACCGGGCACTTCCATTCGCAATACGGGTTACCGCAACCCAGGCAGCGGTGGGCCTGATCGGCCGAATGCTGGGGTTTGAAGGGTTCGTAGATCTCCACGAACTCTTTCTTGCGTTGACGCAACAGTTTCTTCTTCGGATCTTTGCGCCCGACATCGATGAACTGGAAGTCGTTATTCAGACGTTCAGCCATTGTTAAAACCTCATCAAACTCTTCAGGCGCATATCACTGCGGGTTGGCACGGGTGCTGGAAAGCAACGATTTCAGGTTGGCAGCCTTGGGCTTGACCAGCCAGAAACGACGCAGGTAGTCGTCGAGGTTTTCAGCGAGATTACGACCCCATTCGCTGTCGGTTTCCTCGACGTATTCGTTCAGCACGCGTTGCAAGTGGCTGCGGTAGGCTTCCATCGCCTCACCGCTGATCCGCTGGATTTCCACCAGTTCGTGGTTGACCCGGTCAACGAAGGTGTTGTCCTGGTCGAGCACGTAGGCGAAACCGCCGGTCATGCCTGAGCCGAAGTTGTAACCGGTCTTGCCCAGGACGCAGACGAAACCACCGGTCATGTACTCGCAGCAGTGATCGCCCGTGCCTTCCACAACCGTGTGAGCACCGGAGTTACGCACGGCAAAACGCTCGCCCGCGGTGCCGGCGGCGAACAACTTGCCCCCAGTGGCGCCGTACAGGCAGGTGTTGCCGATGATGGCACTGTCCTGAGTCTTGTAGACGCTGCCCTTCGGCGGCACGATGACCAGCTTGCCGCCGGTCATGCCTTTGCCGACGTAGTCGTTGGCGTCGCCTTCCAGGTACATGTTCAGGCCGCCGGCGTTCCACACACCGAAGCTCTGACCGGCCGTCCCTTTGAAGCGGAAGGTGATCGGCGCGTTCGCCATGCCTTGGTTACCGTGCTTGCGCGCGATTTCACCGGAGATCCGTGCGCCGATCGAACGGTCGCAGTTGCAGATGTCCAGGGCGAAATCGGCGCCGCTCATGTCGTTGATGGCCGAGGTGGCCAGGTCGACCATTTTCTCGGCCAGCAGGCCTTTGTCGAACGGTGGGTTGCGGTCCACCTGGCAGAATTGAGGCTTGTCTGCCGGGATGTGATCGCTGCCCAGCAACGGCGTCAGGTCCAGGTGTTGCTGCTTGGCGGTCTGGCCTTCGAGGACTTCCAGCAGATCGGTACGACCGATCAACTCTTCGAGGGAGCGCACGCCCAGCTTGGCCAGCCACTCACGGGTTTCTTCGGCGACGTAGGTGAAGAAATTCACCACCATGTCGACGGTCCCGATGTAGTGATCCTTGCGCAGCTTCTCGTTCTGAGTCGCGACGCCGGTGGCGCAGTTGTTCAGGTGGCAGATACGCAGGTATTTGCAGCCCAGGGCGATCATTGGCGCGGTGCCGAAGCCGAAGCTCTCAGCGCCGAGAATGGCAGCCTTGATCACGTCGAGGCCGGTTTTCAGGCCGCCGTCGGTTTGTACCCGCACTTTGCCGCGCAGGTCGTTGCCGCGCAGGGTCTGGTGGGTTTCGGCCAGGCCGAGTTCCCACGGCGCGCCCGCGTATTTGATCGAGGTCAGCGGCGATGCACCGGTGCCGCCGTCGTAGCCGGAGATGGTGATCAAGTCCGCATAGGCCTTGGCCACACCGGCGGCGATGGTGCCGACGCCCGCTTCTGCTACGAGTTTCACCGAGACCAGCGCCTTCGGGTTGACTTGTTTCAGGTCGAAAATCAGCTGCGACAAGTCTTCGATCGAATAGATGTCGTGGTGCGGGGGTGGCGAAATCAGGGTCACGCCCGGCACTGCGTAACGCAGCTTGGCGATCAGACCGTTGACCTTGCCACCTGGCAGCTGACCACCTTCGCCGGGCTTGGCGCCCTGAGCGACTTTGATCTGCAGCACTTCAGCGTTGACCAGGTATTCCGGGGTCACACCGAAACGGCCAGTCGCGACTTGCTTGATTTTTGAGCTTTTGATGGTGCCGTAACGCGCCGGGTCTTCGCCGCCTTCGCCGGAGTTGGAACGCGCGCCGAGGCGGTTCATGGCTTCGGCCAGGGCTTCGTGAGCTTCCGGCGACAGGGCGCCCAGCGAGATACCGGCGGAGTCAAAGCGCTTGAGCACCGATTCCAGCGGTTCGATCTCGCTGATGTCCAGCGGCGTGTCGAGGGTTTTGACCTTGAACATGTCGCGGATCATCGACACCGGACGGTTGTCCACCAGCGCCGTGTATTCCTTGAACTTGCTGTAGTCGCCCTGCTGCACAGCGGCTTGCAGGGTGTTGACCACGTCCGGGTTGTAGGCGTGATATTCGCCACCGTGGACGAACTTCAGCAGGCCGCCTTGCTGGATCGGCTTGCGCGGGCTCCAGGCTTCAGCGGCGAGTGCTTTCTGCTCGGCTTCGATGTCGACGAAACGCGCGCCCTTGATGCGGCTCGGCACACCACGGAAGCTCAGCTCGCACACTTCTTCGGACAGGCCGATCGCTTCGAACAGTTGTGCTCCGCGATAGGAGGTGATGGTCGAAATACCCATCTTCGACAGAATCTTCAGCAGGCCTTTGGTGATGCCTTTGCGGTAGTTCTTGAACACCTCATAGAGGTCGCCCAGCACTTCACCGGTACGGATCAGGTCGCCCAGCACTTCGTAAGCCAGGAACGGATAAACGGCGGAGGCGCCAAAACCGATCAACACGGCAAAGTGATGCGGGTCGCGAGCGGTCGCGGTTTCCACGAGGATGTTGGAGTCGCAACGCAGGCCTTTTTCGGTCAGGCGGTGGTGCACCGCGCCGGTGGCGAGCGAAGCGTGGATCGGCAATTTGCCCGGGGCAATGTGACGGTCACTCAACACGACTTGGGTACGACCGGCGCGCACGGCTTCTTCCGCCTGATCGGCAACGTTGCGGATCGCCGCTTCGAGGCCGACGCTTTCGTCGTAGTTCAGATCGATGATCGCGCGCTCGAAGCCCGGACGATCGAGGTTCATCAGCGACCGCCACTTGGCCGGGGAAATGACCGGCGAGCTGAGGATCACGCGCGAGGCGTGTTCCGGCGATTCCTGGAAGATGTTGCGCTCGGCACCGAGGCAGATCTCCAGCGACATGACGATGGCTTCACGCAGCGGGTCGATCGGCGGGTTGGTGACCTGCGCGAACTGCTGACGGAAATAGTCGTACGGCGTGCGCACGCGCTGGGACAGTACGGCCATCGGCGTATCGTCGCCCATCGAGCCCACGGCTTCGTAGCCTTGCTCACCGAGCGGACGCAGCACCTGATCACGTTCTTCGAAAGTGACCTGGTACATCTTCATGTATTGCTTGAGCTGATCGACGTCGTAGAACGCCGAACCGTGGTCGTTGTCTTCCATGGTCGCCTGGATGCGCAGGGCATTCTTGCGCAGCCATTGCTTGTACGGATGACGGGACTTCAAGCGGTTGTCGATCGCATCGGTGTCGAGGATCTGGCCGGTTTCGGTGTCCACGGCAAAGATCTGGCCCGGGCCAACGCGGCCCTTGGCGATCACGTCTTCAGGCTGGTAGTTCCAGACACCGATTTCCGAGGCCAGGGTGATGAAACCGTTTTTGGTCGTGACCCAACGCGCCGGACGCAGACCGTTACGGTCGAGCAGGCACACCGCGTAGCGACCGTCGGTCATTACCACGCCGGCCGGGCCGTCCCACGGCTCCATGTGCATCGAGTTGTATTCGTAGAACGCACGCAGGTCCGGGTCCATGGTTTCGACGTTCTGCCACGCAGGCGGAATGATCATCCGCACGCCGCGGAACAGGTCGATGCCACCGGTGACCATCAGCTCGAGCATGTTGTCCATGCTGGAGGAGTCGGAACCGACGCGGTTGACCAGCGGGCCGAGTTCTTCCAGGTCCATCAGATCGTTGGTGAACTTGGTGCGACGGGCCACGGCCCAGTTGCGGTTGCCGGTGATGGTATTGATCTCGCCGTTGTGCGCCAGGAAGCGGAACGGTTGAGCCAGCGGCCATTTCGGCAGGGTGTTGGTGGAGAAGCGCTGGTGGAACACGCAAATCGACGTTTGCAGGCGCTCATCGCTCAGGTCTGGATAGAAGGCGGTCAAATCCGCCGGCATCATCAGGCCTTTATAAATGATGGTCTTGTGCGAAAAGCTGCAGACGTAGTGGTCGGCATCGGCGGCGTTGGACACGGACGAGCGACGACGGGACGTGAACAGTTTGACGGCCATGTCTTGGTCGCTCAGGCCTTCACCGCCGATGAACACTTGTTCGATCTGCGGCAGGCGCTCAAGGGCCAGGCGGCCGAGCACGCTGGTGTCGATCGGCACTTTGCGCCAGCCGACGAGGGTCAGGCCGGCCGCCAGGATCTCGCGGTTCATGTTCTCGCGAGCAGCTTCGGCTTTCACCGGGTCCTGGTTGAAGAAGACCATGCCCACGGCATATTGCTTGGGCAGTGCGACGCCGAACGTTTCCTGGGCGATGGCACGCAGGAACACGTCCGGCTTTTGAATCAGCAGACCGCAACCGTCACCGGTCTTGCCGTCGGCATTAATCCCACCGCGGTGGGTCATGCAGGTCAGGGCCTCAATGGCCGTTTGCAAAAGGGTATGACTGGGCTCGCCCTGCATGTGGGCTATCAGGCCGAAACCGCAGTTATCCTTGAATTCATCTGGTTGGTACAGACCTGCTTTCATAGACACTTTCTCACCAGGCTGCCTCTTGTCGAGGCAAATTTCTTTTCAATTCAACCACTTGCCATCCACGCCGAACGTTCGTCAGCTTTGCGGGAGCAAAAGGGAGGTCATTGTACACACCGACACTTACGCTCACAAATTTGACGACGAAATGTCGCAAATCTATGTCGCATTTGTGAAAGGTTTAAAGCGATCTGCTGTGCTAGTCAAAACTTTTTTTAATTTTGACTGCAACGACTCAAAGACTACTGTGACGCAGACACCACAAGGCACGCGGTCTTGGGAGACGGCATGCGCTTGTAGAAATTTTGAGGTGCCGGGAGAGGCGGCCTGGGTAAGGCCGCCGAATCTTCAGCGAGTTGTTGCCAGTTCCTGTTGGACGCTGGCGACAGTGCGAGGCCAAGGTTTACCAGCCTGAACCTTCGCTGGCAAGGCCTTGATGGCGGTAACGGCTGCATCGCGGTTGGCGAAGTTACCGTAGGTGATGACGTAAAGCGGCTTGCCGTTGAGGACTTTCTTGAAATAACGGTACTCGCCGCCCTGCTCTTTCACGAAGTTTTGCGCAGTCGTTTCAGAGCTGGTGCCGAGGATCTGCACCACGTAGTTGCTGGTCGGCTGACCGGCGTACCAGGTGCCACCAGCGGCCTTGGCGGCAGGTGCTGGCTTCTCGGCAGGCTTGGCGGTGGCCACAACGGCTGGCTTGGCTGGCGCTGGAGCCGGCTTCACGGCAGGCGCAGCCGGGGCTGGCTTGGCCGTTGCGACCTGAGTCGGTGCTGGAACCGGTTTAGCGGCCGGCGTCGGCGCAGGACCTGGCTGAATGCCCGCTGGCGGTGCGACAGTGGTCACGGTTGGCGGTGTCGCGCTGGAACCCTCGACCGGCACGCCATCGTCGCCCTCGGTGATGCCACCGGCCGCTTCAGCTAACGGACCGCGCATGACCGGTTGCGAGTTGCCGACCAGCGGCAATGGCATCGGCTGCGAGTTACCGGCGAACTCGACGGAAGGTGCACCGCCGTTAGGCTGTGGCGAACCCTGGCCGAGCGGCAGTTGTGCCTGTTCATTGGCAGGTGCGCCGGTGGTCGGTGCTTTGCTGCGACCCGGCATCAACCAGGCGGCGGCTACCGCGACCACGACTACGGCGGAAATCGCCAATACGTGTTTCTTCGGCATGTTAAACCCCATACTTGGACGCTTCACCGCTGAGCGGCTGGCAATCATGGCTTCGATCATTGCATCGCGGGCGACCTGATTGATGTTGCCAGGCCATCCGTCGGAGCTTTCGTGAATATCAGAGATCTGATCCGCGGTGAAAAGTTCGATACCCCGACCGGCGCCTTCGAGGCGCTGATCCAGATATTCGCGGGTTTCTTCTTCGGTGTAAGGCTGCAGTTCGATCACGTGGAAGCGCTCTTCCTCAAGGCTCAGCGCCTCAAGCTGAGCGATCAGTGACGACTCGCCAAACAGGAACACGTGCGGGCGACCTTCCGGTGCGCCAGCCGCCAGCGCCATCAGGGCTTCCAGCGCGGACTCGTCGAGCTGCTCGGCGTCATCCACCAGCAAATAGACTTCCTGACCGGTCAACGCGAGTTGCACCACTTGCGCCAGAATCGCGCCGATCTCCGCCTGTTCGACGTTCAGCGATTGAGCGACCTGGCGCAAGATGCCGGCCGAATCGCCCGCGCCGCGAGCGGATACCACCACGCTCTGCACCGACTGCTTGTTGGTGCTGGCTACCAGGGCCTGGCGCAACAGGGTCTTGCCACTGCCTTGCGGGCCCGTGACCACCAGCAGCAACTGGCTATAGCGCGCCAGGTGATGCAGTTGCCCCAGCACCGGTTTGCGCTGGGCCGGGAAAAATTTGAAGCCAGGTACCCGTGGAGCAAAAGGGTCATGACTTAACTGGTAATGGCCGAGGAAAGCCTCGTCGGCATGCAAACTAGTCATCGGGATCTTATTAACCTTTCAGCTGAGCCAGGGCGCGGTAATCCGCTCCCAGCGTGGCCTGTAAAATCTCTTTTGGATAATCGTCGGTCACCACCGCTTCGCCCATGTGGCGCAGCAGCACCAGGCGCAAACGACCGTCGATCACTTTCTTGTCAATTGCCATGTGTTCAAGGAAATCGGCTTCGGTCATCTCTTCAGGCGGGATGACCGGCAGGCCGGCGCGCTGGAACAGGCGAATACCGCGATCACGCTCTTGCTCGCTGATCCAGCCCAGGCGCGCGGACATCTCCAAAGCCATCACGGTGCCAGCAGCAACGGCCTCACCATGAAGCCAGACACCATAGCCCATGTGGGTTTCGATGGCATGGCCGAACGTATGACCGAGGTTCAACGTGGCGCGAACACCGGTCTCTTTTTCGTCAGCACCGACCACCGCAGCCTTGGCGGCGCAGGAACGCTCGATCGCGTAGGTCAGGGCGACCTGGTCCAGGGCACGCAGGCGATCAACGTTTTCTTCGAGCCAGGTCAGGAACGGCTCGTCACAGATCAGCCCGTACTTGATGACTTCAGCCAGGCCGGCGGACAGTTCGCGGGCCGGCAGGGTATTGAGGGTCGCGGTATCGATCAGCACCACGTTCGGCTGATAGAACGCGCCGACCATGTTCTTGCCCAGCGGATGGTTGATACCGGTCTTGCCGCCCACCGAAGAGTCGACCTGCGACAGCAACGTGGTCGGCACTTGAATGAAATCAACGCCGCGCTGGTAGCAGGCGGCGGCAAACCCGGCCATGTCACCAATCACGCCGCCACCGAGGGCGATCACGGTGGTGCGGCGGTCGTGCCGTGCGGTCAGCAGGCCGTCGAAGATCAGTTGCAGGGTTTCCCAGGTCTTGAAGGCTTCGCCGTCGGGCAGCACCACGGAAATCACCGAGAACTGCGCCAGGCTGCGGGTCAGACGTTCGAGGTAGAGCGGTGCAACGGTCTCGTTGGAGATGATCGCTACTTGCCGTCCGCGAATATGCGGGGCCAGCAGCTCAGGCTGATCCAACAAACCTTCGCCAATGTGAATCGGGTAGCTGCGCTCGCCTAGATCGACCTTGAGTGTCTGCATGTGTCCCCACAGTGAAGATGAATCAGGCGTCCTGCCTTGAGTTATCGAATGTCCACGGCATCTGCTGGTGTGATGCCGTTCGGTAGCCATCTGCCACAACCCGGAGCGGTCATGACAGGACGCCGAGGATAGCGCATTTCGCGCTGCGCATTAACGGGGCGGTAGCTGCTGCAAGCGTTCGAGGATGTCGAGCACCACCATTCGCGGCGGCCGCTCATCGGTTTCAACCACCAGGTCGGCGATTTCCCGATACAGCGGATCGCGGATGGCCAACAGATCCCGCAGGGTCTTGGCGGGATCGGCGGTACGCAACAGGGGTCGATTGCGGTCGCGGGCAGTACGGCCGACTTGCTGCTCGACGGAAGCATGCAAGTAGACCACCCGACCACCGGCATGCAGCGCCCGACGATTGGCTTCGCGCATGACTGCGCCGCCACCGGTCGCCAACACCACGCCATCGCAGCCACACAGCTCGGCAATCATCGCCTGCTCGCGGTCACGAAAGCCCGGTTCGCCTTCTTTATCGAAAATCCACGGGATATTGGCGCCCGTGCGCAATTCAATTTCCTTATCGGAATCTTTGAACGGCAGGCGCAGCTCTTTGGCCAGCAACCGGCCGATGGTGCTTTTACCAGCGCCCATCGGTCCAACAAGAATCAAATTTCGCACAGAATCAATGACTCACAGCAATCGCCTGGTTGTTCATGATACGCGGAGTGAGAAATACCAGCAGCTCGGATTTTTTCTCCGAAACCACGTCACGCCGGAAAAGGCGGCCAAGATACGGCACATCGCCGAGAAATGGCACCTTATCTACAACCTTGCTTTGAGTATTTGAGAAAACCCCGCCAATGACGATGGTCTCGCCATCGTTGACCAGGACCTTGGCGTTGACCTCGTTTTTCTTGATCGGCGGTACATCCTGCACCTTGTTCAGGTAGTCCGGCTCGTCCTTGGTGACCTTGACCTCCATGATGATCCGGTTGTCCGGGGTGATCTGCGGCGTCACTTCCAGCGACAGCGAGGCCTCCTTGAAAGACACAGACGTCGCGCCGCTGGAGCTGGCTTCCTGGTAGGGAATCTCCGTGCCCTTGAGGATTTTGGCGGTTTCCTTGTCGGACGTGACTACCTTGGGCTGCGAGACGATTTCACCGTTGCCGGTTTTCTCCATTGCCGTCAGCTCCAGGTCCAGCAACACGTTGTCGGTGATGAAGGCAATGCCAATGCCCGAGGTGCTTCCCGCTGCGCCCATGTCGACAAACGACGAGTTGGTACTGGTGCTTTCCGGTGTGCCGATGGTCCTCCCATCGCTGGCCCCGGAGGTGTTCCAGTTGCCCTTGTTGCGCACCGAACCACCCCAGCGCACGCCGAGGCTTTTGTCGTAGTCGACGTTGGCTTCGACGATTCGCGCTTCAATCATTACCTGACGAACCGGGATATCCAGTTGCGTAACGATGCGACGAAGCTCATCCAGGCGATCTTGAGGCTGGTAGGCGATGATGTTGTTGGTGCGCTCATCAACAGTAATCGACCCCCGCTCGTCGGCCTTCGCGTCGGCGCTGGTCACTGAAGTGAACAGCTTGGCAATGTCCGCCGCCTTGGCGTAATTAACCTGCAACAGCTCGCGCCGCAGCGGCGCCAGTTCGGAGATCTGCTTCTGCGATTCCAGTTCCTGACGCTCCCGGGCGGCGATTTCATCGGCCGGCGCCACCAGCAGCACGTTGCCGATCTTGCGCTTGTCCAGGCCCTTGGTTTTCAGCACCAGGTCCAGCGCCTGATCCCATGGCACATTCTGCAACCGCAACGTGATGCCGCCCTGCACGGTATCGCTGGCCACCAGATTGAGGTTGGTGAAATCAGCGATCAGTTGCAGCACCGAGCGCACGTCGATGTCCTGGAAATTCAGCGAGAGTTTTTCGCCGGTGTAGGCGAAGCGCTGTGCATTGCGCTTTTGCAGATCGTCGACGGTCATCGGCCGGATGCTGACGGTCAGCTTGTTGTCGGTCTGATAGGTCGAGTAGTCGAAGGCGCCGCCGGGCTCGATGGTGATCGTGGCTCGGTCGCCGGTGGCGACGGCGTTGACGAATTGCACCGGGGTGGCGAAATCCTTGACGTCGAGGCGCACACGCAACTTTTCGGGCAATTGGGTCCTGGCGAAACCGAGGATGATCTTGCCTTCGTGTTCCTGGATGTCCGGCGCGATGGAGGGATCCGACAGGTCGATGACCACATTGCCTTCACCCTGGGTGCCGCGCTGGAAGTCGACGCCGCGAATGGACTTGCTCGAAGGGGCGTAGGTTTTCGCCGGTGCCGGCGTTGCAACTGCGGCGCGAGGTGCCGGTTTCGAGGCTTTGCTGTTCGCCCCTTGTCCAATCACCACCAACAGATTATTGCCTTCGACCCTCGCGTTATACGGAGTCAACTGCGTCAGGTTAATGATGAGCCGCGTGCGGTCGTTGGCCTCCACCACCGTGGCGCTGCGGGCTTTGCCGCCCCCCAGGTCGCGAGTCTTGCTCTTCAACTGACTGACCACACCGGGCAGGTCCAGCGCAATCCGCGCCGGCTGTTCGGTGGTGTAACCGTCGGGCACCGGTGGCGGCCCATCGAAAGATAACTTCAACTCGACGCGATCACCCGGCAGCGCAGCAACATCCAGCGCTTTGAGGTTGGTCGCCAGCACCATCGGAGACACCAACGCTATCCATAGCGAAATGCCGAGGGTTGAGAAAGTCCTGTTCATTATTCGAGTTCCACTATGAGTGCTCTTTCAAAGGAAGGGTTCGTGGCCGCTCCAGCCAGGCACCCTCGCCATCGGGAACGATTTCGACCACATCGACTTGTGAGCCGCTGATGGCGACGATCCGGCCATCGTTTCTCCCCAGGTAATCGCCAACCTTCAGCCGATGCACCCCGCCCGCCCCGCGCAACAGCGCAAAGGAGCCGGAGGCATTGGAGATCGTGCCGACCATTTCAAACTGCTCGATGTTGAATCCTTCGAGGTACTGCTTGACCCGATCGGGGTCGGGCTTGACGTTGCGCGAGCCGCGTTTCTGGCCCGCCAGGTCCACTCTGACCTGCCGGGAAAACGGGCTGCGCAGGTTGGCGGCGTTGTAAGTGAACGTTGGGTAAGACCGAAACGTCGGCGTTGGTTCAATTTTGCCCGGGGCCCGCAGGCGCACTTCGTTCATGTAGGCATCCAGGTCGCCGACATCGTTGTCGCTACCGCACGCGGCCAGGCTGGCGAACAACACCACCATCGAAACACAACGAATCGGGCTCATTTCTGCGCCCCGCTGCCGTTGTAGCGGTAGGTCTTGGCAAGGATGCTCATGCGCAACTTCGGTCCGCCTTCAGGGCTGGCCGGCGCAATGTCGAAATCATGCAGTGTCACGATCCGGGGCAGCCCCGCCACACCACTGACGAAGGTCGCCAGGTCGTGATAGGCGCCGGTGACAGTGATCTGAATCGGCAATTCGATATAAAACTGCTGGGTGACTTCCGGCAGCAGCTTGATCTCTTCGAACTCCAGCCCGCTGCCGAGGCCCGTGCGGGTGATGTCTTCCAGCAGGCCGGGAACCTCGGTGTCGCTGGGCAATTGCCGCAATAGCATGCCAAAGGAGGTTTCCATCTCTTTCATTTGCTGGGTGTACAGCTCCAGATTCGCCGCCATGTGGGCTTTGGTCGCGAACTGTTCCTTGAGGGTCGACTCTTCCTCACGCTTCAGATTGAGCTGGTCTTCGAGGTCACTGAGGTAAAAGGTGTACCCCAGCGCCAACACCAGCAGCATCAGCAGAACAGCCACCACGGCCTTGATCGCTGGCGGCCAGGAACCCATGTTGTTGGTGTCCAGATCGCCCAGGTCAACATTGCGCAACCCTTCCAGCCATTGGGACGGACTCATTTATCGTCCTCCACGGCAGCGGGTTGTGTCTGACGAACGGTCAGCTGAAAGACATTGGCCTGGTCCAGTTGACCAGCGGTCGTCGCCTTGACCTCGGTAAGGCTCGGGGCATCGAACCAGTCGGACGCATCCAGGTTGCGCATCAGGTCCGACACGCGATTGTTGGACTCCGCCGCGCCGGTGATGGAGAGGGTTTTGCCGACCATTTTCACTTCGGTGAAATACACGCCGTCCGGCAACGTGCGCGCCAGTTGATCGAAGATCCGGCCGCTGATCGGCCGGTTACCTTGCAGGTCCTGAATAATGCGCATGCGCTCGACCAGTTGCTGGCGTCGGGCTTTCAAATCACTGATCTGTGCGATCCGCTCGTCGACCACGGCGATCTGCTTGCCGATGTAGGCGTTACGGGCAGCCTGCCGATCGATGGCGCCGCTGATGAGCTGATCCGCGACCAGTACGCCCCCCACAGAACACAGCAGCACGCCGACCAACGCCAGCAAAAAGCGTTTGCGGCGTTCTTCTCGCCGCTCTTCGCGCCAGGGTAAAAGATTGATCCGCGCCATCAGTCGAAACTCCTGAGGGCGAGCCCGCACGCGATCATCAAGGCCGGCGCATCGCTGGCCAGGGCGCCGGCGTTGACCTTGCTGCTCAGGGCCATGTTGGAGAACGGGTTGGCCACTTGGGTCGGCGTGTCCAGGCGCTGTTCGATCAACCGGTCCAGCCCCGACACCGACGCCGTGCCACCGGCCAGCAGAATGTGATCGACCGCGTTGTACTGCCCAGAGGCAAAGAAGAACTGCAACGAGCGCGAAACCTGTTGCACCAGCGCCTCGCGAAACGGTTGCAAGACCTCGCTGACGTAGTCGTCGGGCAAACCGCCCTGCTTCTTCGCCAGCCCGGCCTGCTCGACCGTCAGGCCATAGCGTCGCTGAATTTCCTCGGTCAGTTGCCGACCGCCGAACAATTGCTCGCGGGTGTAGATGATCTTGCCGTTGTGCAGCACGCTGAGGGTGGTCATGGTCGCGCCAATGTCCACCACCGCGACCGTCAGGCGCTCCTGAGAAGCGGCCAGTTGTGTCGAGAGCAAACCGAAGGAGCGCTCCAGCGCGTAAGCCTCGACATCGACCACGCGCGCGGTCAGGCCGGCCAGGGCGAGGGCCGCTTCACGGACTTCGACGTTTTCCTTGCGACAGGCGGCCAGCAGCACATTGACCCGCTCCGGGTTACGCGCAGACACGCCCTGGACCTCGAAGTCGATCGCGACTTCGTCCAACGGATAGGGAATGTATTGATCGGCCTCGATCTTGAGCTGGTTTTCCATCTCGTCGTCGGAAAGACCGCCGTCCATCTCGATGGTCTTGGTGATCACTGCCGAACCAGCCACTGCCACCGCCACGTTCTTGAGGCTGGATCTGGCCTTGAGCAGCACACGAGAGAGCGCCTGCCCGACACCCTCAAGCTCAGCGATGTTTTTTTCGACTACCGCATTGGCCGGCAACGGCTCTACCGCGTAGGCCTCGACCCGATAACGGTCACCCTGACGACTCAGTTCCAGAAGCTTTACCGACGTGGAACTGATGTCGATCCCCAACAGCGAGTTGGCTTTTTTATTGAAGAGTCCTAGCACTGCCCATTCCCTATGACTATCCGTGTCTTACGGACTCTGTAATATCCGTTGCGTTCATTACCTCCCGTCTTGACAGAAGCGCCAATGACGCTCCCCGCGGAAAAATGCTTATAATGCCCAGCGTTTTTTTCCGGTTTTTACTTCAAGCGCGGGTTGTTCCCTGTTTATCCGAACCCTGATGCCTCATTCATTCTTTGCCCTGGATGTCCAAAAGCCTTGATTCGTCTGCTGAAATTTTTCGGTTGGTCCATCGTCGCCGTTTTCTGCGGACTGCTTCTGGGTCTGAGTGGCGCCTTTCTTTACCTTAGTCCCGGATTGCCATCCGTGGAGGCGCTGAGAAGCATCCAGTTGCAGATTCCTTTGCGGGTCTACAGCAGCGATAACAAGTTGATCGCAGAATTTGGCGAAATGCGCCGTACTCCGATCCGTTTCGCCGACATTCCGCCCAATTTCATTAATGCGTTACTAAGTGCTGAAGACGACAATTTCGCCAACCACTATGGCGTCGATCCCAGCAGCCTGATGCGTGCAGCGACCCAATTGGTCAAAAGCGGGCACATTCAGTCCGGCGGCAGCACCATCACCATGCAGGTCGCGAAGAACTTCTTCCTGACCAGCGAGCGCAGCTTCTCGCGCAAAACCACCGAAATTCTCCTGGCCTTGCAGATCGAACGGCAGCTGACCAAGGACGAGATCCTTGAGCTTTACGTCAACAAGATCTACCTGGGCAACCGCGCCTACGGCATCGAAGCCGCCGCGCAGGTTTACTACGGCAAATCGATTCGTGACGTCAGCCTCGCCCAGATGGCGATGATCGCCGGCCTGCCAAAAGCCCCGTCGCGCTTCAACCCGCTGGCCAACCCGGCGCGCAGTAAAGAGCGCCGCGACTGGATTCTGGGGCGCATGTACAAGCTCGGGAAAATCACCGAAGCGGACTACACCACGGCAATCAACGAACCGCTGAACGCCAGCTATCACGTGCCGACGCCGGAAGTGAATGCACCGTACATCGCCGAAATGGCCCGTGCCGAGATGGTCGGGCGTTATGGCAGCGACGCCTACACCGAAGGTTTCCGCGTGACCACGACCGTGCCGAGCAATCTGCAGGAAATGGCCAACACTGCGCTTCACGAAGGCTTGATGACGTATGACCAGCGCCATGGCTATCGCGGCCCCGAGTCACGCCTGCCGGGCAAGACGCGCGAGGCCTGGGCCACCGAGCTGACCAAGCAACGCACGATCAGCAGCCTTGAACCCGCCATCGTGACTCAGGTCGACAAGAATGGCCTGCAAGTGATGACCCGCACCGGTGACGAACACGTCGGCTGGGACAGCATGAAGTGGGCACGTCCGTTCCTGAACACCAACAGCATGGGCGCCAATCCGAAGCAGCCTGCGGATGTAGCCCAGGTCGGCGATCTGATTCGCGTGCAGCGCCAGCCGGACAACTCGCTGAAATTCAGCCAGATCCCGCAGGCGCAAGGCGCGCTGGTATCGCTTGATCCGCAGAACGGCGCCATTCGTTCGCTGGTCGGCGGTTTTGCCTTCGAGCAGAGCAACTACAACCGTGCCTTGCAGGCCAAGCGCCAGCCAGGCTCGAGCTTCAAACCGTTCGTCTACAGTGCGGCGCTGGATAACGGCTACACCGCCTCCAGCCTGGTGAACGACGCGCCGATCGTGTTTGTCGACGAATACCTGGACAAGGTCTGGCGTCCGAAGAACGACACCAACACCTTCCTCGGTCCGATCCGTCTGCGCGAGGCGTTGTACAAGTCGCGCAACCTGGTGTCGATCCGCTTGCTGCAAGCGATGGGCGTTGGCAAGACGATCGACTACATCACCCGCTTTGGCTTCAACAAGCAGGACCTGCCGCCCAACCTGTCGCTGGCGCTGGGCACCGCAACCCTGACGCCGATGGAGATCGCCACGGGCTGGAGCACCTTCGCCAACGGCGGCTTCAAGATTACCCCGTACATCATCGACAAGATCGAAAGTCGCAACGGCGACACGCTGTTCGTCGCCAACCCGCCAAGCGTTCCTCAGGGCGCTGCAGCGAGCAGTGGCATTGCTGCGCCGGTCGCGCAGACCTTTACGGTCAACGCGACACCGGGTGAGGCGCCAGCCGCGCCGGGCACCGCGCCGCAAACGCCAGCCGTAGCCGAACGCATTGTCGATGGCCGCACGACTTACATCCTCAACAGCATGCTGGAGGACGTGATCAAGCTCGGTACCGGCCGTCGCGCGCTGGCCCTGGGACGTGGCGACATTGCGGGCAAGACCGGTACGACCAACGAATCCAAGGATGCGTGGTTCTCCGGCTATAACGCCGATTACGTGACCACTGTCTGGACCGGTTTCGACCAGCCAGAAAGCCTGGGTCGCAAGGAGTTCGGCGGCACCGTCGCGTTGCCGATCTGGATGAACTACATGGCTGCCGCCCTCAAAGACAAGCCGCCGCATACGCAGCCAGAGCCGGAAGGCATCCTGAGCCTGCGAGTCGACCCGGTCAGTGGTCGTGCCGCCAGCCCAGGCACGCCAGGCGCGTACTTCGAACTGTTCAAGGCCGAAGACACACCACCGTCGGTGAACGAGCTGGGCAACGGCACGGCGCCGGGCAGCCCGCTGCCAGCGGATGAAGCGGCACCGATCGATTTGTTCTGATCGGCTAGCGCAACGTAAAAGCCCCGCCTTCGGAAGAAGAGCGGGGCTTTTTTTTGATTTGTGTATTCCACACATAGATGTGTCGCCTGCCAGTCCGCCTTCGCGAGCAAGCCCGCTCCCACAGGGGTACGCGTCCAATGTGGGAGCGGGCTTGCTCGCGAAGAGGCCATCACAACCGCTGCAAAACGCTCAGGCAAAAAAAAGCCCCGACTCATACGAGCCGGGGCTTTTTGGTTGAAGCGCTACAACGGCTTAGCCGTTGAACACGTCATCCACGCTTTTCAGCGGGTAGTTCTTCGGATACGGCAGGGTCGCTACGCCGGTCTCGATGGCAGCCTTGGCCACAGCATCGGAGATCAGGGTGATCAGGCGGGCATCCATTGGTTTCGGAATGATGTACTCACGACCGAATTCCAGCTTGATACCGCCGTAGGCGTCGCACACTTCCTGAGGAACCGGCAGCTTGGCCAGTTCACGCAGGGCGTTGGCCGCGGCCACTTTCATTTCTTCGTTGATGCGCTTGGCGCGAACGTCCAGGGCACCGCGGAAGATGAACGGGAAACCCAGCACGTTGTTGACCTGGTTCGGGTAGTCCGAACGGCCGGTGGCCATGATCACGTCGTCACGGGTGGCGTGAGCCAGTTCCGGGGAGATTTCCGGATCCGGGTTGGAGCACGCGAACACGATCGGGTTGGCCGCCATGGATTTCAGGCCTTCAGCGCTCAGCAGGTTCGGGCCGGACAGGCCGACGAACACGTCTGCGCCTTGCAGGGCGTCAGCCAGGGTGCGCTTGTCGGTCGCGTGAGCGAAGACAGCCTTGTACTGGTTCAGGTCGTCACGGCCGGAGTGGATCACACCGGTACGGTCAACCATGAAGATGTTTTCGATGTTGGCGCCCATGCTCACCAGCAATTTCATGCAGGAGATGGCGGCCGCACCGGCGCCCAGGCAGACGATCTTGGCGTCAGCGAGGGTTTTGCCAGCGATTTCCAGGGCGTTGATCATGCCGGCCGCGGTAACGATCGCAGTGCCGTGCTGGTCATCGTGGAATACCGGAATGTCGCACTGCTCGATCAGAGCGCGCTCGATCTCAAAGCACTCAGGTGCCTTGATGTCTTCCAGGTTGATGCCACCGAAGGTGATGGAGATGCGCTTGACGGTGTCGATGAAGGCTTGCGGGCTTTCGGAGTCGACTTCGATGTCGAAAACGTCGATGCCGGCGAAGCGCTTGAACAGCACGCCTTTACCTTCCATCACAGGCTTGGAAGCCAATGGGCCGAGGTTACCCAGGCCGAGAATCGCGGTGCCATCGGAAATGACTGCAACCAGGTTGCCTTTGCCGGTGTATTTGTAGGCCAGTTCAGGATCGCGGGCGATTTCGCGTACTGGTTCGGCTACGCCGGGGCTGTAGGCCAGCGACAGGTCGCGGGCGGTAGCAGTGGCCTTGGTGAGCTCGACGCTCAGCTTACCTGGACGAGGATGGGCATGATATTCGAGAGCGGCAGTTTTCAAATCAGACATGGGGGCATTCCGCTTTTACTGTTGGACAGACTGGTCAGCGAGGATACGCGCCTCGCAAAATCCCCACAAGACTGACCGGTCACCCCTGTCAAGCGCCCGGCCCTACGACTTTGGGCCAAGAGCCGCGGAACACAAGGGATAGACTGTTCACAATCGACAGAAAAAATGTCTACAATTTTTTCTTATCGCGCGATTTGCAGCATCGACGGATCGGTGAGCGGCAGAAGCCAGCGCGCCTGTCCGGATTTCAACCCGCCGCGTCGGGAACGGTCCAGCACCCAGCCACGCGCCTCGATCTGCTTGCCTTCCAGCTTTTCCAGCGCCGGGACATCGAACTGCCCGAGCAAATTGGGTGCAACACGCAATACAACCGAATCCTGCAACTCGATCCAAACCCCGCCGCGATTGCGCTGAACCTTGCTCACACGACCGCTGAGCACGACGAAACCGGAAACGTTGATCTGCTCCGCTTTCAGTACAGGAGATTGCCGCCAAACCCCAAGCCCGGCCTGTCGGGCACTGTGTTCGGCAGCTTGCTGGCAACCGACAAGATCGACATTGGGGGCGACCGCCACTTGAAAGCCGAGGCCTTCGGCGAGCATCTGCGCTTCAAGATTGGCACCGTTGGCGCCGTAGACATGGGCCAGCGTGCGGCCGTAGTGGTCCTTGTTTTCTTTACCCGGCAGCAAACCGACGTTTGCGGCACTGTCAGCCACCAGCGCCTCAAGACGTTTGCGCGCGACCACGGCAAACGGCTCGTCGGAACGGCCCTGCTTGCCCAGCTCAGGCGTATTCAAGCCGATCATGCGCACACTGCGGCCATCGCTCAGCCGCAAGGTGTCGCCATCCACTACCCGCTGCACGGTGACCGACTCCAGTTCGCTCGGCGTCGGGCAGAATGCCTGGGCGCCGGAGAGCCAAATCGCGGACACAAAAAAGGCGCCCGCGAGGGACGCCTTTTTCAACAGCAAGGAAAAGCCCATCGGGCCCTTCAACCTTACTCTGCAGCAGCTGGAGCTTTCTTGCCGAAAGCGCCAAAACGGTCTGCGAAGCGCTGTACACGACCGCCAGTATCCAGAGTCTTCTGCTTACCGGTGTAGAACGGGTGGCACTCGTTGCATACGTCGATCGCCAGAGGCTTGGCCAGGTTCGAACGAGTTTCGAACTTGTTGCCACAGCTGCAGGTAACTGCGGTGACTTCGTATGTTGGATGGATATCGGCTTTCATGATGATTCCTCAGGCTAGCGTGCCGCCACTCAACACTATTGTTGAATACCGCACGTAATTAGGCCGCGGATTCTACCAGACATTGCCAATCGCGCAAGCTGTCGCTGAGACCGACCGTCTGCTAGGCTCCCGACCCAAAGCGCACCTCTTGTGGGAGCGGGCTTGCTCGCGAATACGGTGTGTCAGGCAACAATGATGTGTCTGATCCACCGCATTCGCGAGCAAGCCCGCTCCCACATTTAGTATGCGTCCGACTTTACTACCGCCCGTTTATCGAGATCCCCCCGCGTGCCCGACGCCATTTTGCGCCTCGCCCTGCCTTCGCCGCTGCGCCGCCTGTTCGATTACCGTGCCCCGGCCGGCGTCCTGCGCGCCCAGTTGCAACCGGGCATGCGCCTGCGGGTGCCGTTCGGTCGGCGGGAAATGATCGGGATTCTGGTGGAGATTACCGACACCAGCGAAGTGCCGGTGGAAAAGCTCAAACCGGCATTGGCCCTGCTCGACACCACGCCACCGCTGCCACCCGCGCTGTTCAAGCTGTGCCTGTGGACATCCCAGTACTACCAACACAGTCTCGGCGACACCTTGAGCTGGGCGCTGCCGGTGTTGCTGCGTCAGGGTGAACTGGCCGAAGCACGCCAGGAACGCTTCTGGTCCGCCGCGCCGGGCGCCAGCCTTGATGATCCGCGCATCGCCCGCGCGCCCCGCCAGCGCGAAGCCCTGGCGACACTGGCCCAGCATCCCCACGGCGTGGCGCATCAATTGCTGAGCAAACTGATGCTGAGCAAGGACAGTCTGGATTTGTTGCTGGCCAAAGACCTGGTCCAGGTGGAAATCCGCAAACACGCCCCCGGCGCGCGCCATGAACATTGGCTGGCGCAGCCGGAACTGCCACTCAACCCGGAACAACGCGCCGCCTATGAAGCGATTCGCGCCGGGTTCGACAGCTATCATGCGTTTCTGCTGGCCGGCGTCACCGGCAGCGGCAAGACGGAAGTTTATTTACAGCTGATCCGCGAAACCCTCGAAGCCGGCAAGCAGGCGCTGGTGCTGATCCCGGAGATCAACCTCGGCCCGCAGACACTCGCTCGTTTCGAGCAGCGCTTCAATGCGCGCATCGCGCTGATTCACTCGGCGGTTAACGACCGCGAACGCCTCGAAGCCTGGCTTGCCGCGCGGGACGGTGACGCCGACATCATTATCGGCACCCGCTCGGCGCTGTTCACGCCGATGAAAAACCCAGGCTTGATCATCATCGATGAAGAGCACGACGGCTCCTATAAACAGCAGGAAGGCTTGCGTTATCACGCCCGCGACCTGGCCCTGGTCCGCGCACGGCAGGAAAACATCCCGATTGTCCTCGGCTCCGCCACCCCGTCGCTGGAAAGCCTGCACAACGCCTACACCGGTCGTTACGGCCTCCTGCGGCTGAACGAGCGAGCGGGCGGCGCCAAGCAACCGCGCTTCCTGCGCCTGGATGTAAAAAGCCGCCCGCTGGACAGCGGTATTTCCGGGCCGATGCAGCAAGCCATCGGTCAGACACTGGCCGCCGGCCAGCAAGTGTTGGTGTTCCTCAATCGTCGCGGCTTTGCGCCGACGCTGCTATGTCACGATTGCGGCTGGATGTCCGAATGCCAGCGCTGCGATGCGCGGATGACCGTGCACCAGCGATCCGGCGAGCTGCGCTGCCACCACTGCGGCTACGTCGAACGCGTACCGCGGCGCTGCCCGAAATGCAGCAAAGTCGATTTGCGCCCCGTGGGTGCTGGCACCGAACGCGCCGAGGAACGGCTGGCGATTCTGTTCCCGGACGTCCCGGTGCTGCGGGTCGACCGTGACAGCACGTCGCGCAAGGACGCGATGAATCAGCTGTTCGCCACCATTCAGAAAGGCCAGCCGTGCATTTTGGTCGGCACGCAAATGCTTGCCAAAGGGCATCACTTTCCACGAGTAACGCTGGTGTCAATTCTCGACGCCGACGGCGGGCTGTTTTCCGGCGACTTCCGCGCCAGCGAGCGCATGGCGCAGTTGATCGTTCAGGTGGCCGGGCGCGCCGGACGGGCCGAAGAACCGGGCAGAGTGATTATCCAGACGCACCTGGCGGACCATCCGTTGCTGGTGCAGCTGACCGAGCAAGGGTATTTCGCCTTTGCCGAGCAGGCGTTGAGCGAACGTCGCTCCGCCGGACTGCCACCGTTTGCGCATTTGGCGCTGCTGCGGGCCGAAGCGCACAAACCGGGGCAGGCTGAAAGCTTCCTGGATGAAGCGTGCAGCGAGGCCGAGCGTTTGCTGGCCGAGCAGAATCTGGGCGGGATTGAGTTGTTGGGGCCGGTGCCGGCGCCGATGGAGCGCCGCGCCGGGCGTTATCGCGCACAGTTGTTGTTGCAGGCCACAGCGCGGGCGCCGCTGCATCGATTGTTGAGCAGTTGGTTGCTGGTGCTGGAGCAGATGCCGAGTGGGCGGGCGGTGCGTTGGTCGCTGGATGTCGATCCCGTGGATTTGTATTGAATTAGAGATCGCCTTCGCGAGCAGGCTCGCTCCCACAATGGACCTGTGGTGTTCATTGGTTTTGTGATCGACGAATATCCCCTGTGGGAGCGAGCCTGCTCGCGAAGGCTGACTATTTGTCACCACATATCCATATCCTGCCCGCTATAGTTGGCAAGCCCGTCTTCGCAACGGATAATGCCCAGTTTTTCCACCAGCGCATCGAAGCGCGCGCCGCGCTTGCGGTCGAAAGAGACCACCATGAAAGACACCATTCGCCAGCTGATCCAACAAGCCATCACCCAACTCGTCAATGAAGGTGTGTTGCCTGAAGGCCTGTCGCCGGCGATCCAGGTGGAAAACTCCCGCGACAAGAAGAACGGCGACTTCGCCAGCAACATCGCCATGATGCTGGCCAAACCGGCCGGCATGAAGCCGCGTGACCTGGCCGAGAAGATCATCGCTGCGCTGCCGGCTGATGAAAACGTCAGCAAAACCGAAATCGCCGGCCCGGGCTTCCTGAACTTCTTCCAGAACACCGATGCCCTGGCCACTCGCCTCGATGCCGCACTGGCCGACGCACACATCGGCGTGCGCAAGGCCGGCCCGGTGCAACGCACCGTGGTCGATCTGTCGGCACCGAACCTCGCCAAAGAAATGCACGTCGGCCATTTGCGCTCGACCATCATCGGTGACGGCGTGGCGCGCGTTCTGGAGTTCCTCGGCGACGACGTGATCCGTCAGAACCACGTGGGCGACTGGGGCACCCAGTTCGGCATGCTGATGGCGTACCTCCAGGAAAACCCGATCACCAGCGACGAGCTGTCGGACCTGGAAAACTTCTACCGTGCGGCCAAGCAGCGCTTCGACGAATCCGAAGAGTTTGCCGATCGCGCCCGTGGCCTGGTGGTCAAGCTGCAAGCCGGTGACCCGGACTGCCTGGCGCTGTGGACCAAGTTCAAGGACATCTCGCTGTCGCACTGCCAGAAAATCTACGAACTGCTGAACGTCAAACTGACCATGGCTGACGTGATGGGCGAAAGTGCCTACAACGACGACCTGATCAACGTGGTCAACGACCTCAAGGCCGCCGGCATGCTGGTCGAGAGCAATGGCGCCCAGTGCGTGTTCCTCGACGAGTTCAAAAACGCCGACGGCGACCCGTTGCCGGTGATCATCGTCAAGGCAGATGGCGGCTACCTCTACGCCACCACCGACCTGGCGGCCGTGCGTTACCGCAGCGGCAAGCTCAAGGCTGATCGCGCGCTGTACTTCGTCGACCAGCGTCAGGCCCTGCACTTCCAGCAAGTGTTCGCCGTGGCGCGCAAGGCCGGCTTCGTGACGCACCCGATGGAAATGGAACACATGGGCTTCGGCACCATGAACGGTAAAGATGGCCGTCCGTTCAAGACCCGTGACGGCGGCACCGTGAAGCTAATCGACTTGCTGACCGAAGCCCAGGAGCGCGCCTATACCCTGGTGAAGGAGAAGAACCCGGAGCTGGCTGATGACGAGTTGCGCAACATCGCCAAGGTGGTGGGCATTGGCGCGGTGAAATACGCCGACCTGTCCAAGCACCGCACCAGCGACTACAGCTTCAACTTCGACTTGATGCTGAACTTCGAAGGCAACACTGCGCCGTACTTGCTGTATGCCTACACCCGCGTCGCTGGCGTGTTCCGTAAACTGGGCAAGGACTTCACCGAAGTCGAAGGCCAGATCGTGCTGGAAGCGGAGCACGAACTTGAACTGGCCGCCAAACTGGCGCAGTTCGGTGAAATCCTCAACAACGTGTCCGACAAAGGCACGCCGCACATTCTCTGCACCTACCTGTACGATGTGGCCGGCCTGTTCTCCAGCTTCTACGAGAACTGCCCGATCCTCAGCGCCGACACCCCGGCGCAAATGCAAAGCCGTCTGCGCCTCGCCGCGCTGACCGGCCGCACTCTCAAGCAAGGCCTGGAACTCTTGGGTCTGGAAACTCTGGAGCGTATGTAAGTTGGCTGCCAAGAAAAAACCTGCACCCAAGCGTGGCGCCAGCCGTTACCAAGCTCCTGCAAAACAGCCGATCCCGGGCTGGCTGTGGATGGCTATTGGCCTGACGGTCGGCGCGTTCATCGTCTTCCTGATGAAACTGGAACCCGGCAAGGGCAGCGACACGGTCAAGCGCGAGAAGGTGGAACAGCAACAGAAAGCCAAGATCGCCGAGGCCAACAAGACCCCGCCGAGCCCGACGCAACCGGTGAAGCCGAAGTACGACTTCTACACCTTGCTGCCGGAATCGGAAGTGATCGTGCCGCCGGATGCCGTGCCTGAGAAGACTCTGCCAACGCCACAAGTGCCAGCGATCCCGACCACACCGGTAACGCCGGCCGAAGCGGCGAAGATTGACACGGCGCGCGCGCAGGCCGCTCTGGCCGGGATTACGCCGCCACCGGCGCCACCCGTTACCAAAGCGGCGCCAGTGACCAAGTTCTTCCTGCAGGCCGGCTCGTTCCGCAAGGAGACTGATGCGGACAAGGTTCGCGCGCAGATCATTTTGCTGGGGCAGGCCGTGGCGGTTGAGTCCGGCACGGTGAAGGATGAGACGTGGTATCGCGTTCTGGTCGGGCCGTTCAGCAACCGCGAACAACTGACCACGGCGCAGAAACAACTGGCCGGTGCCGGGTTTAGCAACCTGTTGTTACAACAACGCCAAAGCCGCTGATCACGTCAGAGACACCGCGTCATCGTTCTTCGCGAGCAAGCCCGCTCCCACATTTGACCGCATTCCAAGGTGGGAGCGGGCTTGCTCGCGAAGGGGCCCTGGCAAACACCACAGCTCCGACCTGACTCGCACCACTCGTCCCCTCTCCCGCCCAACAGTTGAAATCCACTCCACCACCCCCATATGAGTTGGCATAAGGCATTTTCGCCCCGCTGCGTGGAGACTCTCCCTTGACCACCATCGTTTCAGTTCGCCGCCACGGCAAAGTCGTCATGGGCGGCGACGGCCAGGTTTCTCTCGGCAACACCGTGATGAAAGGCAACGCGAAGAAAGTTCGCCGCCTGTACCACGGCCAGGTTATCGCCGGTTTTGCCGGGGCCACCGCTGACGCCTTCACCCTCTTCGAACGTTTCGAAGGCCAGCTTGAGAAACACCAAGGTCACCTGGTTCGCGCAGCTGTCGAGCTCGCCAAAGAATGGCGCACCGACCGTTCGCTCAGCCGCCTAGAAGCCATGCTCGCGGTCGCCAACAAAGACGCCTCCCTGATCATCACCGGCAACGGCGATGTGGTTGAACCCGAAGAAGGCCTGATCGCCATGGGTTCCGGCGGCGGGTACGCCCAGGCCGCTGCCAGCGCACTGCTGAAGAAGACCGATCTGTCGGCCCGGGAAATCGTCGAAACCGCCCTGGGCATCGCCGGCGACATCTGTGTATTCACCAACCACACCTTCACCATTGAGGAGCAGGACCTCGCTGAGTAAGCCTGTTTTGGCCACCACGCCACGGCTCACTTTTACCTGAGGACCGCCAATTACTATGTCCATGACTCCCCGTGAAATCGTCCACGAACTCAATCGCCATATCATCGGCCAGGACGATGCCAAGCGCGCCGTCGCCATCGCGCTGCGTAACCGCTGGCGCCGGATGCAGCTGCCGGAAGAGCTGCGCGTTGAAGTAACCCCCAAGAACATCCTGATGATCGGCCCGACCGGTGTCGGTAAAACCGAAATCGCTCGCCGCCTGGCCAAACTCGCCAACGCACCGTTCATCAAAGTGGAAGCGACCAAGTTCACCGAAGTCGGCTATGTGGGCCGCGACGTTGAATCGATCATTCGTGACCTGGCAGACGCGGCGATCAAGCTGCTGCGCGAACAGGAAATGACCAAGGTCCGCCATCGCGCCGAAGACGCTGCCGAAGATCGTATCCTCGACGCCCTGCTGCCACCGGCACGCATGGGTTTCAGTAACGAAGACGCCGGATCGGCTACCGATTCCAACACCCGTCAGCTGTTCCGCAAGCGCCTGCGCGAAGGTCAGCTGGATGACAAGGAGATCGAAATCGAAGTCGCCGAAGTGGCCGGCGTCGACATCTCCGCGCCACCGGGCATGGAAGAAATGACCAACCAGTTGCAGAACCTGTTCGCCAACATGGGCAAGGGCAAAAAGAAAAGCCGCAAGCTCAAGGTCAAGGAAGCACTGAAACTGGTGCGTGACGAAGAAGCCGGCCGCCTGGTCAACGAAGAAGAGTTGAAGGCCAAGGCGCTGGAAGCGGTCGAGCAGCACGGCATCGTGTTCATCGACGAAATCGACAAGGTCGCCAAGCGTGGCAACTCCGGCGGCGTCGACGTGTCCCGTGAAGGCGTGCAGCGCGATTTGCTGCCGCTGATCGAAGGCTGCACCGTCAACACCAAGCTGGGCATGGTCAAGACCGACCACATCCTGTTCATTGCTTCCGGTGCATTCCACCTGAGCAAGCCGAGCGACCTGGTGCCTGAGCTGCAAGGTCGCCTGCCGATTCGCGTCGAACTCAAGGCGCTGACGCCGGAAGACTTCGAACGCATTCTCAGCGAGCCGCATGCGTCGCTCACCGAGCAATATTGCGCCCTGCTGAAAACCGAAGGCCTGGGCATCGAATTCCAGCCGGATGGCATCAAGCGCATTGCCGAGATCGCCTGGCAGGTCAACGAGAAGACCGAGAACATCGGTGCCCGTCGCCTGCACACCTTGCTTGAGCGCCTGCTTGAAGAGGTGTCGTTCAGCGCCGGTGACCTGGCCAGCGCCCATGACGGCAAGGTGATCATGATCGACGCCGACTACGTCAACAGCCACTTGGGCGAATTGGCACAGAACGAAGACCTGTCCCGCTACATTCTGTAAGCCTCAAGTTGCAAGCTACAAGCGTCAAGCTTATCGAGTTAAGCTTGCAGCTTGTAGCTTTCCGCCCGAGGCTCTTCCTATGCTTCCCACCGACATCAAACTGCACAAAGCCTCGAAAACCCTGTCGCTGAAATATGCGTCCGGCGAGGAATATCACCTGCCCGCCGAGTTCCTGCGCGTGCACTCCCCCTCCGCCGAGGTCCAGGGCCACGGCAAACCCATCCTGCAATTTGGCAAGATCAACGTCGGCCTGACCAAGGTAGAACCGGCCGGTCAGTACGCACTGAAGTTGACCTTCGACGACGGCCACGACAGCGGCCTGTTCACCTGGGAATACCTGTACGAGCTGGCGCGACGTTATGACGCACTCTGGGAAGACTATCTTGCCGAGCTCAAAGCCGCCGGAAAAACCCGCGACCCGAACGAATCCGTCGTCAAGCTGATGCTCTAAGTCAAGCCTCTTGCTCTTTAGAGGGCATTTTCTAATTTCATCTGTTTGAATGCTCCGCCTCAGGGTCAATGATTGGCCCGCTTGCGAAAAAAATTAAACTCGGGTAACCAATGGATCTGGCAAGTTCCCTGCAGGCTCTCTGAACTAAAAAGCAGCGATGCAGTATTAACGGTCACCCGAGCAGTAGTACCTGGCATTGGCTTTGTGACTGCACAGTCAGGTTCAGGTACTCGTCTCAGGACAATGGAGCGTCGTAGATGAGTAACAAGAATAACGATGACTTGAAATATCAAGCCTCGGAAAACACGCTGGGGCTGAATCCTGTCGTTGGGTTGCGTGGTAAAGATCTACTGGCTTCTGCTCGCATGGTGCTCAGGCAGGCCATCAAACAACCGGTCCACAGTGCAAAGCATGTTGCCCATTTCGGCCTTGAACTGAAGAACGTGTTGTTCGGTAAATCCGAACTGCTTCCGACCCCCGAAGACCGTCGCTTCAACGATCCGGCGTGGAGTCAGAACCCGCTCTATAAACGTTATCTGCAAACTTACCTGGCGTGGCGCAAGGAGCTCCACGACTGGATCGACGAGAGTAATCTGACGCCCAAGGATGTCGCGCGCGGGCACTTCGTGATCAACCTCATGACCGAAGCCATGGCCCCGACCAACACGGCGGCCAACCCGGCGGCAGTCAAACGCTTCTTCGAAACCGGCGGCAAAAGCCTGCTCGACGGCCTTTCGCATCTGGCCAAGGACATGGTGCACAACGGCGGCATGCCGAGCCAGGTCAACATGGGCGCATTCGAAGTCGGCAAGAGCCTGGGCGTCACCGAAGGCGCTGTCGTGTTCCGCAACGACGTGCTGGAACTGATCCAGTACAAACCAACCACCGAACAAGTCTTCGAGCGCCCCCTGCTGGTGGTGCCGCCACAGATCAACAAGTTCTACGTATTCGACCTGAGCCCGGAAAAGAGCCTGGCGCGCTACTGCCTGCGCAGCAATGTGCAGACTTTTATCGTCAGCTGGCGCAACCCGACCAAGGCGCAGCGCGAGTGGGGCCTGTCGACCTACATTGAAGCGCTCAAGGAAGCGGTCGATGTGGTCAGCGCCATCACAGGCAGCAAAGACATCAACATGCTCGGCGCCTGCTCCGGCGGCATCACCTGCACCGCGCTGCTGGGCCATTACGCGGCACTCGGCGAGAAAAAGGTCAACGCCCTGACGCTGCTGGTCAGCGTGCTGGATACCACCCTGGACAGCGACGTCGCCCTGTTCGTCGACGAGCAAACCCTGGAATCCGCCAAGCGCCAGTCCTATCAGGCCGGTGTGCTGGAAGGCCGCGACATGGCGAAAGTCTTCGCCTGGATGCGCCCCAACGATTTGATCTGGAACTACTGGGTCAACAACTACCTGTTGGGTAACGAGCCGCCGGTGTTCGACATCCTGTTCTGGAACAATGACACCACACGCCTGCCCGCCGCGTTCCACGGCGACCTGATCGAGATGTTCAAAAGTAATCCACTGATCCGTCCCGATGCACTGGAAGTGTGCGGTACGCCAATCGACCTGAAACAAGTCACCGCTGACATTTACAGCCTGGCCGGCACCACCGACCACATCACTCCGTGGAAGTCCTGCTACAAGTCGGCGCAACTGTTTGGCGGCAAGGTCGAATTCGTGCTCTCGAGCAGTGGGCATATCCAGAGCATTCTGAACCCGCCGGGCAACCCGAAATCGCGCTACATGACCAGCAGCGACATGCCGGCCAAGGCCGAAGACTGGCAAGAAAACTCCACCAAGCACACCGATTCCTGGTGGCTGCACTGGCATGCATGGCTGGGCGAACGTTCGGGCAAACTGAAGAAGTCCCCAACGGTTTATGGCAACAAAACCTTCACCGCCGGCGAAGCAGCACCGGGTACTTATGTGCATGAGCGGTAACTGACACACCTCGCCCTCTTGTAGGAGCGGGCTTGCTCGCGAAAGCGATTAATCATTCAACAGTGATGTCGACTGAACTGATGCATTCGCGAGCAAGCCCGCTCCCACAGGGGTTCGAGGATGAATTTGAGAAAGTGACCCACAGGGCCTTGAAGCATGCCGCAACCGTTCATATTCCGTACCGTCGACCTGGATGGCCAGACCCTCCGCACGGCGGTACGCCCCGGCAAGCCTCACTTGACGCCCTTGCTGATTTTCAATGGCATCGGCGCCAACCTGGAGCTGGTGTTTCCGTTCGTCGCAGCATTGGACCCGGACCTGGAAGTCATTGCGTTCGACGTCCCCGGTGTCGGCGGCTCGTCGACGCCAAATCGGCCGTACCGCTTTCCGGGCCTGGCGAAACTCACGGCACGGATGCTCGATTATCTCGACTACGGGCAAGTCAACGTGATCGGCGTGTCCTGGGGCGGCGCCCTCGCCCAGCAGTTTGCGTATGACTACCCTGAGCGCTGCAAGAAACTCGTGTTGGCGGCCACGGCTGCCGGCGCAGTCATGGTGCCGGGCAAACCGAAAGTGCTGTGGATGATGGCCAGCCCACGGCGCTACATCCAGCCGTCGCACGTGATCCGCATTGCACCGATGATTTATGGCGGCGCCTTCCGTCGCGACCCCACCCTGGCGGCCAGCCACGCGGCGAAAGTCCGCTCGGCGGGCAAGCTCGGTTATTACTGGCAGCTGTTTGCCGGCCTGGGCTGGACCAGCATTCACTGGCTGCACAAGATCAACCAGCCGACGCTGGTACTGGCCGGCGACGACGACCCGTTGATCCCGTTGGTCAACATGCGCCTGCTGGCCTGGCGAATTCCCAACGCCCAGCTGCACATCATCGATGACGGGCATCTGTTCCTGATCACCCGCGCCGAAGCGGTGGCACCGATCATCATGAAATTCCTCGAGGAAGAACGTCAGCGCGCCGTGATGCATCCGCATCCTTCGCCGTTGGGCAGTTAGTCGCTTCATCGGCCGGCAGGACGCCGCGCCGCGCAGCAACCCACAACAGCGTCTATGGTGATCTGGTTCAGTGAGTTTGTTTTTGGCTTGAAACGAAGGAGTGTTGAGACATGCGCGAGAAACCAGCGAGAGACGCTTTACCCACTCCCGCCGCGTTCATCAACGCACAGAGTGCGATCACCGGCCTGCGTGGCCGGGATCTGATTTCGACCCTGCGCAGCGTAGCGGCCCACGGTTTGCGCAACCCGGTGCACAGCGCCCGACACGCCTTGAAACTGGGCGGTCAGTTGGGCCGTGTCTTGTTGGGTGAAACCTTGCACGCGACCAACCCGCAGGACAGTCGTTTCAGCGACCCGGCGTGGAGTCTCAACCCGTTTTATCGTCGCAGCCTGCAGGCCTACCTGAGCTGGCAGAAACAGGTCAAAAACTGGATCGACGACAGCGCCATGTCCCCCGACGATCGCGCCCGCGCGCACTTTGCGTTTGCCTTGCTCAATGACGCCGTGTCGCCGTCCAACACCCTGCTCAATCCGTTGGCGATCAAGGAAATCTTCAATTCCGGCGGCAACAGCCTGGTACGGGGTGTCAGCCATCTGGTCGACGACTTCCTGCACAACGACGGCCTGCCCCGGCAAGTCACCAAGCAAGCGTTCGAAGTCGGTAGAACCGTCGCCACGACCACTGGTTCGGTGGTGTTTCGCAACGAGCTGCTGGAGCTGATCCAGTACAAGCCGATGAGCGAAAAACAGTATTCAAAACCGCTGCTGGTGGTACCGCCGCAGATCAACAAGTACTACATTTTCGACCTGAGCCCGCACAACAGCTTCGTCCAGTTTGCCCTGAAGAACGGCCTGCAGACCTTCATGATCAGTTGGCGCAATCCGGATGTGCGCCATCGCGAATGGGGGCTGTCGACCTACGTTGAAGCCGTGGAAGAAGCGATGAATGTCTGCCGGGCGATCACCGGTGCGCGCGAGGTCAACCTCATGGGTGCCTGCGCCGGCGGGCTGACCATCGCTGCACTGCAAGGTCACTTGCAGGCCAAGCGACAGCTGCGCCGCGTGTCGAGCGCGACCTATCTGGTGAGCCTGCTCGACAGTCAGATGGACTCCCCGGCAACGCTGTTCGCCGACGAACAGACCCTTGAAGCGGCCAAGCGCAAGTCCTATCAGAAAGGTGTGCTGGATGGTCGCGACATGGCCAAGGTGTTCGCCTGGATGCGCCCCAACGACTTGATCTGGAGTTATTTCGTCAATAACTACCTGCTTGGCAAAGAACCGCCAGCGTTCGACATTCTCTACTGGAACAACGACAACACGCGGCTGCCGGCGGCCTTTCACGGCGATCTGCTGGACTTCTTCAAACACAACCCGCTGAGCCACCCGGGCGGCCTTGAAGTGTGCGGCACGCCCATCGACTTGCAGAAAGTCACCGTCGACAGCTTCAGCGTCGCGGGCATCAACGACCACATCACGCCGTGGGACGCGGTGTACCGCTCGACACTGCTGCTGGGCGGCGAGCGACGCTTCGTGCTGTCCAACAGCGGTCACGTGCAGAGCATTCTCAACCCGCCGAGCAACCCGAAAGCCAACTACGTCGAAGGCGCAAAACTGAGCAGCGATCCACGGGCCTGGTATTACGACGCCAAGCAGGTCGACGGCAGTTGGTGGACGCAATGGCTGGAGTGGATTCAGCAACGTTCCGGCGCGCTGAAAGAAACCCACATGACCCTCGGCAATCAGAACTATCCACCGCAAGAGGCAGCACCCGGTACTTACGTGCGTGTGCGCTGACGTTCAACCCACCACGGCCGACGCTGGCCGTGGCACTGACTCGACCATTAAGAAGACTGGATGAAAACCCGCGACCGGATTCTCGAATGTGCTTTGCAGTTGTTCAATCAGAAAGGCGAACCGAACGTCTCCACCATGGAAGTTGCCAACGAGATGGGCATCAGCCCCGGCAACCTCTACTACCACTTTCACGGCAAGGAGCCGCTGATTCTCGGGTTGTTCGAGCGCTTCCAGTCTGAACTGGCGCCGCTGCTCGACCCTCCTGCCGATGTGGAACTGGCACCGGACGATTACTGGCTGTTCCTGCACCTGATCGTCGAGCGACTGTCGCATTACCGGTTTCTGTTCCAGGACCTGTCGAACCTCGCCGGACGCCTGCCCAAACTGGCCAAGGGCATACGCAACCTGCTCAATGCGCTGAAGCGCACACTGGCGTCATTGCTCGCGCAGTTGAAGGCTCAGGGGCAATTGGTCAGTGATACCCAGGCGCTGGGGCAGTTGGTGGAACAGATCACCATGACGCTGCTGTTCTCGCTGGACTACCAGCGGATTCTGGATCGTGAGGGTGAGGTGAGGCTGGTGGTGTACCAGATCATGATGCTGGTGGCACCGCACTTGCTGCCGCCGATCAAGGTGGCGACGGAGCAGATGGCGCTGCAATACCTGGAAGAACACGAATAGTCCCGACCGCTCCCACATTGGTTTTGTGATGACCTTAAACCGTACACAAACAAAAACGCCCGACCTTGGCAGGCCGGGCGTTTTTTTGAGCCCTGAAAATCAGGACTGACTGGTTGGCGTCGTTGCTGGCGCTACAGTCTGGGTTACAGCAGGGGTCGGCGCGGTAGCAGAGTTCGATGCGCTGACCGGGGCGGCCGGGGTTGCCGGTTTGGCAACAGCAGCCACTGCTGGTTTTGGTGCGGCGGCTTTCGGCGCTGCTGGCTTTTTCACCGCAGGCTTCTTCGCTGCAGCAGGTTTTGCTGCTGGCTTGGCGGCCGGTTTGGCAGCTGCGGTTTTGGCAGCTGGCTTGGCGGCTGCTTTGGCGGCAACCGGTTTAGCCGCCGGCTTGGCTGCGGCAGGTTTGGCTGCAGCAGTTTTGGCAGCAGGCTTGGCCGCTGCTTTCGCAGCAGGTTTGGCAGCCGGTTTAGCGGCGGCTTTTGCCAATGGCTTGGCAGCGGTTTTAGCCGCTGGCTTGGCCGCTGCGGTTTTCGCCGCAACAGGCGCAACCTTGGCACCGGTGAGTTTTTCGATTTGCTTGGTCAGGGTATCGACCTTGCTGTGCAGTGCTTTCACTTCGTTGCGGCTCGGAACACCGAGGCGCGAAATGGCGCTGTTCAGACGCTTGTCGAAAGCGCCTTCCAGCTCATCCCACTTGCCCAGCGCACGATCTTTAACGCCAGTGATACGCGACTTGGCCGACGAAGCGGAATCCTTGACGTCATCGACTTTTTTGCCGACAGCGCTCTTGGTGAGCTTCTCGGCTTTCTCGCCGTCTTTGACCAATGTATCGAAGAGCTTGCTGCCGTCAGTGTCGATCTTCGAGTACACGCCTAAACCAGCCAGCCAGATTTTGCGGGAGTAGTCTTCGACTTTCCCGATCCACGAGCTGCCTTCTTTATCGGTGTTCTTTTTACCAGCCATCCCGTTCTCCTTAAGATTTACGCGCGACGCGTTCGAGCAATGCCGTCAGCTCATCGAGCTTAGCAGAGAGTGTCTCAACGTCATGTTTAGACGGAATGCCGATACGATTCAAGGCACTTGCGACACGCGAGTCAAAAGCCTTCTCGACCTTGTCGAGTTGAACTTCGACCTTGCCTTTGAAAGTACTCACTTCGCTCTTGGCTTCAACGATCTCGGCATTAGCGGCTTCAAGCTTTTCAGCCACTACTTTTTTGCCTTTCTTTTCAACAGTTTGACCAGCCTTGATCAACTCTTGAAAGTACTCGCTACCCTCTTGCCCGACCTTGGCGTAGGCACCCAGGCCTGCCAGCCAGATCTTGCGGGCATAGGATTTGACGTCGCCCAGAGCGGTAGTCGAAGCGTCGATTTTTTTCTTCAAAATAACTTTGGCCATGGTGCACCTCACGCGCAGAAGGTTTGAGGAACTGCCCGGACAAGTGTCGGGCTCAGGCACAAAGTAGGGAGAAAAATTAGAAACGGCACCCTAACAACTGACATAAACCCCCGGGAGGCACCGCAATAAAAAACTGTGGGAGCGAGCCTGCTCGCGATAGCGGTCTATCAGTCGAAATCAATGTTGACTGATAGACCGCTATCGCGAGCAGGCTCACTCCTACAGGGGAAGGGATCTCAATCCGGAATCAGACCAGCGCTTTATCGAGCGCCTTCTCGATTTCAGATTTGATCATGCCGCTCATGGCCGACATCATCAGGCCCAACTCCACATCGACGCGGATCGAATCTTCGCTGACATGCACCGCGCCTTTCACTCCGGAGCGCTTGAGGTTCAGCGTGTCGCCGGACCACTGCGGCTCCAGGCCGTATTGCTCGGACAATTTCTGCGCCAGCTTGTCAGCCTTCTCGCGGGCCGCTTCCTTGCCCAGGCCGTGGGCACGCTCAACACTAATACGGGCCATCGAATGTCTCCTGCTTTATGGATACTTTCCTGAAGCATCTTGACCATTACTGCGTCAAAACGTCCCGGTGGTTGCCCATCTTACCTTCAGCCTTGCCAAGACAAAGCATGCCTTGGGGATTAGAATGTCCCGCATTCTCTTCTGGTGACAGCGATATGACTGATCAGCGCAAAGGCAGCGATGCCGAACCCACCACTCACTTCGGTTTCAAAAACGTTCCGGAAAGCCAAAAAGCGGAAAAAGTCGCTGAGGTTTTCCATTCGGTAGCCGCCAAGTACGACTTGATGAACGACCTCCTGTCGGGCGGCATGCACCGTTTGTGGAAGCGTTTCGCAATCGAGCTTTCGGGCGTGCGCACTGGTAATCGCGTGCTGGACATCGCCGGCGGTACGGGCGACCTGACCAAGAAATTCTCGCACCTCGTCGGCCCGACCGGCCAGGTGGTGTTGGCCGACATCAACGAATCCATGCTCAAGGTCGGTCGTGACCGCCTGCTGGACCTCGGTGTCGCCGGCAACGTCGAATTCGTTCAGGCCGACGCTGAAAAGCTGCCGTTCCCGGACAATCACTTCGACTGCGTGACCATTGCCTTCGGCCTGCGCAACGTGACGCACAAGGAAGACGCCCTGCGCTCGATGCTGCGCGTGCTCAAGCCTGGCGGCCGCCTGTTGGTGCTGGAATTCTCCAAGCCGACCAACGCGCTGATGTCCAAGGCCTACGACGCCTACTCGTTCGCCTTCATGCCACTGATGGGCAAGCTGATCACCAACGACTCGGAAAGCTATCGCTACCTGGCCGAATCGATCCGCATGCACCCGAATCAGGAAACCCTGAAGTCGATGATGGTCGAGGCCGGTTTCGACCGCGTGACCTACCACAACATGACCGCAGGCATCGTCGCCCTGCACCGCGGCATCAAACCCTGATGTTGCTGGCCGGCCTGCTCGCCAGCGTTGAACTCGGCCTGAACCGGGTGCTGCGTCTCGACAGCACCGCGCTGCCGCGGCTGGCGCATTTGAGCGGCCGGGTGATTGCCGTCGACTGCCGCAGCCCGGCGTTGCAGCTGTTCATCCTGCCCAGCGATGAAGGCCTGATGCTCGCTTCCCACTGGGAAACCGGCGCCGACTGCACCCTGCGTGCACCGGCCTCAAGCCTGTTGAAACTGGCGATGAGCAAGGACAAGACCTCGGTCCTGCATGGCCCTGAAGTCGAACTCGACGGTGACAGCGGCGTGCTGCTGGAACTGGCGGCGATCCTTCAGGACCTGGAGCTGGACTGGGAGTACGAACTCTCGCGCTGGCTGGGACCGGTGGCCACGCAACTGGTTGGCGGTCACCTGCGCAGTCGCGCTCGCTGGTATCAGCAAGGGTTCATCAGCCTGGGGCAGAACCTCGGCGAATACCTGGCTGAAGAGTCGCGCACCCTCGTCGGTCAGCGCGAAGCCGAAGCCCGTTTCAGTGAACTGGACCAGATCAAACTCGATCTGGAACGTCTCGAGGCGCGTTTCGAGCGCCTTTCCCGATCCCTCGACCCAAGCGATAACGCATGAAGCTGCTTGCCGTCCGCCGTTTGTTGCGCATCCAGCGCGTTGTGATTCGTTACCGCCTCGATGACCTGCTGTTTGCCCTGCCGCTGCCCTGGTTTCTGCTGGCACTGCGTTATGCCTTGCCGTGGCGCTGGTTTCCGCGCAAGACGCTGGACCTGAGCCGTGGCGCACGATTGCGCCTGGCGTTGCAGGACCTGGGGCCGATTTTCATCAAGTTCGGGCAGATCCTGTCCACCCGCCGCGACCTGCTGCCGGAAGACATCGCCGATGAGCTGATGAAGCTGCAGGACCGCGTGCCGCCGTTCGACTCGCAAGTGTCCGTGAAGCTGATCGAAGAGCAGCTCGGCAAGAAGATCAGTGAAGTGTTCAGCCGTTTCGACGTCGAGCCGCTGGCGTCCGCCTCGGTGGCGCAGGTGCATGCCGCGCAGTTGAAAACCGGCGAAGAAGTGGTGGTCAAGGTGATCCGCCCAGGCCTCAAGCCGATCATCGCCCAGGATCTGGCGTGGCTGTTCATTCTGGCCCGCGCCGCTGAAAAACTCTCGGCCGATGCGCGCCTGCTGCACCCGGTGGACGTGGTCCAGGACTACGAAAAAACCATCTACGACGAACTCGACCTGTTGCGCGAAGCGGCCAACGCCAGCCAGTTGAAACGTAACTTCGAAGGCTCGCCGCTGCTGTACGTGCCGCAAGTCTATTGGGACTGGTGCCGGCCGAAAGTGTTGGTGATGGAGCGCATCTACGGCATCCAGGTCACCGACCTGACCACCCTGGCCGACCAGCGCACCGACATGAAAATGCTCGCCGAACGCGGCGTGGAGATCTTCTTCACCCAGGTGTTCCGCGACAGCTTCTTCCACGCCGACATGCATCCCGGCAACATCTTCGTCAGCACCGTCAACCCGTGGAGCCCGCAGTACATTGCGATCGACTGCGGCATCGTCGGCAGCCTGACCCCGGAAGACCAGGACTACCTGGCCCGCAACCTGTTCGCTTTCTTCAAGCGTGACTACCGTCGTGTGGCGCAATTGCACATCGATTCGGGCTGGGTGCCAGCGGAAACCAAACTCAACGAATTCGAAGCGGCAATCCGTACCGTGTGCGAGCCGATCTTCGAAAAACCGTTAAAAGATATTTCCTTCGGCCAGGTGCTGATGCGCCTGTTCCAGACCGCTCGACGCTTCAACATGGAAGTGCAGCCACAACTCGTGCTGCTGCAAAAAACCCTGTTGAACATCGAAGGCCTGGGCCGTCAGTTGTACCCGGACCTGGACTTGTGGAACACCGCGCAGCCGTTCCTTGAGCGCTGGATGCGCGAGCGCGTCAGCCCCAAAGCCTTGATCGGCAACGTGCAGAGCCAGTTCGAACAGTTGCCGCATCTGGCCAACATGGCCCGCGACCTGCTCGAACGCATGTCCCAACCCCACGCCTACGACCCGCCACCACCGTGGCATAAACGCAAGGATGACTGGTTCTTGCGGCTGCTCGGCTGCGCACACCTGGCGGGCGGCGTTATTCTGCTGGCCGGCGGACCGCTGAACGAACTGGGTCATTGGCCCGGGGGAATCATGGTGGCCGTTGGTTTGTATCTGGTCGTTCGCCGATAGCCAGTTGTGTGATCCACTGGCACACTGTTTGAACGTTGGGCCTGGCTAATGAAGTGCGAGGCCCGCTGTCGGAGTCGAAGATGAAAAACTGGCTGGACGAGATCAAGTGGGACGCTGATGGCCTGGTGCCGGCGATTGCCCAGGATCACAAGACCGGGCGCGTCCTGATGATGGCCTGGATGAACCGTGAAGCGCTGGAACTGACCGCTGCCGAGAACCGTGCCATTTACTGGTCTCGTTCCCGTGGCAAGCTGTGGCGCAAGGGCGAAGAGTCCGGCCACGTGCAAACCCTGCACGAGATGCGCCTGGACTGCGACGCCGACGTGATCATCCTGATGGTCGAGCAAATTGGCGACATCGCTTGCCATACCGGCCGCCAAAGCTGCTTCTACCGCGTCTATGAGAACGGCGACTGGACAACAGTCGACCCGGTCCTGAAAGATCCGCACGCCATCTATTCCGCAGGACCCAAACATGAGTGACACTCTGACCCGTCTGGCCGCAGTGCTGGAAGAGCGCAAAGGCGCCGCCGCCGACAGCTCGTATGTTGCCAGCCTGTACCACAAGGGCTTGAACAAGATTCTGGAAAAAGTCGGCGAAGAGTCGGTCGAAACCATCATTGCCGCCAAGGATGCCGCCATCAGCGGTGACTGCAGCGATGTGATCTACGAGACCGCCGATTTGTGGTTCCACAGCATGGTCATGCTCGCCCAACTGGGGCAGCATCCGCAGGCTGTACTTGATGAACTGGACCGTCGCTTCGGTCTGTCCGGACACGACGAGAAAGCCTCGCGCCCGTCCGCCTGAACAATTATTAGAGAGGAGCAGCAACATGGGCATTTTTGACTGGAAACACTGGATCGTCATCCTGGTTGTTGTCGTATTGGTGTTCGGCACCAAGAAACTGAAAAACCTCGGCACGGACGTGGGCGAATCGATCAAGGGCTTCAAGAAAGCCATGAACGACGATGAAAAACCGGCCGATCCTACGGTGACCCCGGCCCAACCGGTTCCGCCTGTTCAGCCGCAGACCACGCAGTCCGTGAACCAGCCGCACACCATCGACGTGCAGGCACAAAAAGTCGAAGAGCCGATCCGCAAAGACGTGTGAGCACTGACTAATGTTTGGTATCAGCTTCTCTGAACTGCTGCTCGTCGGCCTCGTTGCCCTGCTGGTGCTGGGCCCCGAGCGCTTGCCGGGTGCTGCGCGCACCGCCGGCCTGTGGGTCGGGCGCTTGAAGCGCAGCTTCAACGCGATCAAACAGGAAGTTGAACGTGAAATCGGTGCCGACGAAATTCGTCGGCAGCTGCACAACGAGCACATCCTGTCGCTGGAGCAGGAGGCGCGGAAGATTTTCTCGCCGACCCAGCAGGAGCCAACGCCGGTGGAGCACGTGGGAGCGCAGACGATTCACACACCTGCCGCATCCATTGAACCGGCACCCGCACCTGCACCTGTTGTTGCGACGGAGCCATCTGCGCCCGCCGTTCCAGCAACACCGGTTGAACCGGTTGCTCCTGCCGTCGCGCCGACAGCGCCGGCCCCTCATGACCCAACACTGCCGCCGCGAGCCCCATGAGCGATCTTCCCGAAAACGACCAGCACATGCCGCTGGTTTCGCACCTCACCGAGTTGCGTACCCGCCTGCTGCGCTGTGTAGCGGCGATTTTCATCATCTTCGCCGGGTTGTTTGCCTTCACCCAGCAGATCTACACCTTTGTCTCCACGCCGCTGCGCGCGTACCTGCCCGCCGGCGCGACGATGATCGCCACCGACGTGTCGTCGCCGTTCCTGACGCCGCTGAAGCTGACCATGATGGTCTCGCTGTTCCTGGCGATCCCGGTGATCCTGCATCAAATCTGGGGCTTCATCGCGCCGGGCCTGTACAAGCATGAGAAGCGCATCGCCGTGCCGTTGCTGGTATCCAGCATCATGCTGTTTTACGCCGGCATGGCGTTCGCCTATTACCTGGTGTTCCCGCTGATCTTCAAGTTCTTCGCCGCCGCCACTCCGGCCGGCGTGGAAATGATGACCGACATCAGCAGCTACCTTGACTTCGTCATGACGCTGTTCTTTGCCTTCGGCGTGGCGTTTGAAATTCCGGTGGCCGTGGTGCTGCTGGTGTGGATCGGCGTGGTTGACGTCAAATACCTTAAGAAAATCCGCCCGTACGTGGTCATCGGTTGCTTCGTGGTCGGCATGATCCTGACGCCGCCGGACATCTTCTCGCAAACGCTGTTGGCGGTTCCGATGTGGCTGCTGTTCGAGATCGGCATCCTGTTTGGCAGCCTGATCAGCAAACGTGGCGAGCATCCGGACGACCAACCGGTTGACGATCACAACGACCAGCCGCCAGCGACCCAACCGTGAACCTGCTGCTGCTCGAAGAAGCCGATTTCATTGCGGCCGACCGGGTGATCCTGCGTGATCGCCGGTTGACGCACATGCAGGAAGTTCACCGCTGCGAAGTCGGTGACAGCATGCGCGTCGGCAGGATCGGCGGGCTGATGGGCGCGGCCGAGGTGTTGCGCCTGGATGCCGCTGAAGCCGAATTGCGCGTCACCCTCGACCAACAACCCCCAAGCAAGTTGCCATTGACCCTGGTGTTGGCCCTGCCACGCCCGAAAATGCTCCGTAGGGTGTTTCAGACCGTGGCCGCCATGGGTGTGCCGCGCGTGGTGCTGGTGAACAGCTATCGCGTCGAGAAGAGCTTCTGGCAAACCCCGTTTCTGGAACCCGAGGCGATTCGCGAGCAATTGATCCTCGGCCTCGAACAGGCCCGGGACAGTGTGCTGCCCGAGATCGTTATCGAGAAGCGCTTCAAGCCCTTCGTTGAGGATCGTCTGCCGGCAATCACCGAGGGCACCCTCGGCCTGGTCGGCCATCCCGGCAATTACCCGCCCTGCCCCCGAGGCCTCGACGAACCGGTGACCCTGGCCATCGGCCCTGAAGGTGGCTGGATTCCTTACGAGATCGACCTGCTGGGCAAGTCCGGCCTGCAACCAGTGCAACTCGGTGAGCGCATCCTGCGAGTCGAAACCGCCGTCACCGCCCTGCTCGCCCGCCTGTTCTGACTTCAAACACAATCCATTGTGGCGAGGGAGCTTGCTCCCGCTCGGCTGCGAAGCAGTCGTAAAACCGGCACATACGGTTTGGATGGAAAAAGCGGTGGCCGCTTCGCGCCCAAACGGGGGCAAGCCCCCTCGCCACAGGTATTTCTCCATCGCCTACAGATTCTCTTGCGCCTGCCGATACAGTTCCCACAAAACCAATCAGTGGTCCAGGGAGTTGCAGCATGTACCAATGGCTAGCCGATAATCTGGGGAACATCAGCGTCAATCGCAAACTGGGAATCGGTTTCGGTCTGGTGTTGTTGCTTACCCTGTTGATCACCTTCACCGGCTGGACTGGCCTGAGCGACGTGACGAGCCGTGGCGACAAGCTCGGGTTCATCGCCAGCCTCAATGACCTGACCAAAGACCTGCGCCTGGCCCGTCTGGACTATGAAATGCGCCGCGGCGAACAAGGCCCGGGAGCGGTGAACGACAAGCTCGCGCAACTCGATGCCGGCCTGCAAACCGCTCGCAAACTGATTGAGCAACCGGCCGACGCGGCGATGGTTGACCAGCAACTGGCTGCCGTCAGCCAGTACAAACAAGCGTTCAGCGCGATGATCCAGGCCGGCGCCAACCGCGAGGACGCCCGCAGCAAACTCGGGGCCACGGCCGATAACGCTGTCGCCCGCGTCGCTGAAGTCGAGAAATCCCTGCTGCAAGGCGACAACGTCGCCCAGTTCAACAGCGTGATCGATTTGAGCAAATTGATTCAGCAAGCACGCTTCCAGGTTCGCGGCTACACCTACAGCGCCAAGCCCGAAGCCGAACAGCCTGCGCTGGACGCCATCGACAAAGCCCTGAAAAACCTCGAAAGCCTGACGCCCAAACTGCCGCAAGAGCACGCCGCCAACCTGCAACAGGCCAACGACTCGCTCAAGGCCTATCGCGCCGCCGTCAGCCAGTACCGTGACTCCCAGGTCGCCAGTGCTGCCGCACTCGTGCGCATGGCCGCGCAAGGCGACATCCTGCTCGACGTCAGCAAGAAACTCACCGTGTCGCAAACCATCGTCCGCGATACCGATGCGGCTCACGCCAAGAACATGCTGCTGATGGCCACCGCCCTGGCCCTCGCCTTTGGCATGGTCGCGGCCTGGGCGATCACTCGCCAGATCGTCATCCCGCTGAACCAGACCCTGAAAGTGGCTGAACGCGTGGCGGCCGGCGACCTGACTCACAACCTGACGTCCAAGCGTCGCGACGAACTCGGCCAGCTCCAGCGCGCCATGCAGAGCATGACCCTGGGCTTGCGTGAATTGATCGGCGGCATCAGCGACGGCGTCACCCAAATCGCCAGCGCTGCCGAAGAGTTGTCGGCGGTCACCGAGCAGACCAGTGCCGGGGTCAACAGCCAGAAAGTCGAGACCGATCAGGTAGCGACCGCCATGAACGAAATGACCGCGACCGTGCAGGAAGTCGCGCGCAATGCCGAAGAAGCCTCCGAAGCCGCCGTCGCCGCCGATCAGCAAGCCCGCGAGGGTGACAAAGTGGTTGGTGAAGCCATCGCCCAGATCGAGCGCCTGGCGCTCGAAGTCGGTAACTCCACCGCCGCTATGGGCGATCTGAAACGCGAAAGCGACAAGATCGGCAGTGTGCTCGACGTGATCAAATCCGTGGCCCAGCAAACCAACCTGCTGGCGCTCAACGCCGCCATCGAAGCCGCCCGTGCCGGTGAAGCCGGACGGGGTTTTGCGGTGGTGGCCGATGAAGTTCGCAGCCTCGCGCAACGGACCCAGAAGTCCACCGAAGAAATCGAAGAGCTGATCGTCGGCTTGCAGAACGGCACCCAGCAAGTCGCCACGATCATGGACAACAGCCGCGCCCTGACCGACAGCAGCGTCGAACTGACCCGCCGCGCTGGCGGCTCACTGGAAAGCATCACCCGCACCGTGTCGGCGATTCAGTCGATGAACCAGCAGATCGCCGCCGCTGCCGAGCAGCAAACGGCGGTGGCCGAGGAGATCAACCGTAGCGTGCTCAACGTGCGTGACGTGTCCGAGCAGACCTCGGCAGCCAGTGAAGAGACTGCGGCGTCCAGCATTGAGCTGGCGCGGCTGGGGACGCATCTGCAGATGCTGGTGGGCAGGTTCAAGGTTTGAGGTGATGCTTTTGCCTCGGTTCACTTAGAACCGAGGTGATGCATTCGCGAGCAAGCCCGCTCCCACATTTGACCGCGCTACTGAATTGAAACCCGGTTAAATGTGGGAGCGGGCTTGCTCGCGAAAGCTGCCGAAAGGTCACCGCTATTTAGAGAACCTGACGCAAAAAGGCCTGCGCCCGTGGATCCTTCGGCGCATCAAAGAACTCCGCCGGCGAAGCGTCTTCCAGCAATTTGCCGTGATCGAAGAACAGCACCCGATCCGCCACTTCCCGCGCAAAACCCATCTCATGGGTGACACAAACCATGGTCATGCCTTCCACTGCCAGGGTTTTCATCACGTCCAGCACTTCGCCGACCATTTCCGGGTCAAGCGCCGAAGTCGGTTCATCAAACAGCATGACCTTGGGTTCCATGGCCAACGCCCGCGCAATCGCCACGCGCTGTTGCTGACCACCGGACAGGCGCGACGGAAATTCGTTGGCCTTCTGTGCGATGCCAACCTTTTCCAGCAACGCCAAGGCCTTGGCCTCGCGCTCTTTCTTGCCGCGCTTGCGCACGACTTTCTGCGCCAGGCAGAGGTTTTCCAGGACGGTCATGTGCGGGAACAGGTTGAAGTGCTGAAACACCATGCCAACTTCGCGGCGGTAGGCGTTAACGTCGGTTTTCGGGTCGGCCAGTTGCAGGCCGTCGATGCTCACCGAACCCGAGTCGAATTCTTCCAGGCCATTGAGGCAGCGCAGGAAGGTCGATTTCCCGGAACCGGACGGGCCGATCACCACCAGCACTTCACCCTTGGCCACGTGCGTGGTGACGTTATCCACCGCACGAACCACCTGGCCGCGGGTGTCGAAGACTTTTACCAGATCGCGGACTTCAATCACTTTGCGCGAGCCTCCGCTCAAGCCGGCTGGCGATTTTCGACAGCGGCAGGTTGATCAACAGGTACAACCCGGCCACACAGAACAGGATTTCGAACGGCGAGAACGAGGTAGTGATGACTTCGCGGCCGCTTTTCAGCAGTTCGGTAATCGCGATCACCGAAACCAGCGACGTGTCCTTCACCAGACTGATGAATTGCCCGGCCAAGGGCGGCAGTACCCGTTTCAAGGCTTGCGGCATCACCACGTGACGCATCGACTGGCCCGCACTCAGGCCCAATGAACGTGCGGCCTCGTTCTGGCCGCGAGCGATGGACTGCACGCCGGAACGGATGATTTCCGCAACATAGGCGCCCGTGAACAGCGACAACGCGGCAATACCGGCGAATTCCCGGGACAGGTTCATCACGGTGCCGATGAAGAAATAGAAAATGAAAATCTGCACCAGCAGCGGCGTGCCACGGACCAGTTCGACGTAAATGGTCGAGAGATCGCGCAGGGTCGGGTTGTTCGACAGCCGGCACAGGCCGGTGACGAGGCCGATCAACAGGCCGAGTACGCCGGACACCACGGACAACCATAACGTGGTCCACAGCCCCCAAAGCAGCGGACCGGCAGCCCAATGGCGAGTCACGCCGATCACATCGCCTTCGGCCACATCATCACCCTGGGCGACTTGCAGGCTGTTGTCGTCAACCGTCACGCGCTGCTCATCACCCGCGTCGTTGCGCAGGGTGACTTCGGCTTTATCGCCCTTGCGCACCAGTTCGCTGACGGTGGAGATGTCGGCGGCACGCTGGGATTCTTCGGTGTGGTAGGCGAAGTATTGCGGCACGCGGTTCCAGCGCCATTCGTAGGACATCAGCGAGGTGGCGTAATACAACGCGCCGGCCAGGCCGATCAGCACCAGCACGGTTAAAACGTGCCAAGGCCATTGGGGTTTTTTTTGTTTCATTGAGGCTGAGGGTTCCGAATTTTTTGTCGCCAGTGAGGCCGCCTTCGCGAGCAAGCCCGCTCCCACATTTGATCTTCAGTGAATACAGGTTGTGTGTTCGACCTAGATCTAGTGTGGGAGCGGGCTTGCTCGCGAATGGCGCGACGCGGTCTATTTGACCGAGCCCTTATTCCATGTCTTTCTGCCAAGCAGTGTCTTTGAACCACTTGTCATGAATGCGATCGTAGGTGCCGTCTTCGTGGATCTGGTGCAGGAAGTTGTTGATGAAGTTGATGCTGTCGTAGTCACCCTTCTTCAGACCGAAGGCCAATGGCTCGTAGGTGAACGGCTTGTCGAGGAACACCAGTTTGCCGGCGCCGACCTTGTTTACAGCCACCACGTTGTACGGTGCGTCGTAGATGAAGGCGTCAGCCTTGCCATTGACCACGTCCAGCACCGCTTCCTGCTCGTTGTCGTAACCGTGGTACTTGGCTTTGGAGATCAGCTTCCTGGCGACCATTTCGCCAGTGGTGCCGAGCTTGGAGGTGATGCGGTACTCGTCGGTGTTCAGGTCTTTATAGGACTTGATGGTGCCTTCCAGCTCCTTGCGGATCAGCAGGGTCTGGCCGACGACGATGAACGGTTCACTGAAGTTCAGGCGCAGGTTGCGTTCCTGGGTCAGGGTCATGCCGCTGCCGATCATGTCGAACTTGTCGGTCATCAGGGCCGGGATGATGCCGTCGTAGCCGGTGGACACCAGCTCCAGCTTGACGCCCATGGCTTTGGACATGGCTTTGAGGATGTCGACTTCGAAACCGATGATCTCGCCGCGCTTGTTGGTCATCTCGAACGGCATGTAGGTCGGGTCCATGCCGACTTTCAGCGTGCCGCGCTTGACCGCGTCATCGATGGCACCGGCCTGCGCCGCGCTGACTGCAACCAATGCCGTGACGCCGACCAGCAGCATCGACAGATACTTCTTCATCATCATGTCCCCAAAACCATTGCGGTGTGAGGCGCGCAAAAACGGCGGTTTCCCTCGGGAAACTCACCCATACGGACAAAAAATTATCCGGGCGCACCAATTCGGGGACGGATCCTAAACTACTCGCCCGTTTGCACAAGGGTTTAAGCAGGATTTGTTGCCTGATACTGCGCAAAAAAAACCCCGCTTTCGCGGGGTTTTTTATTACGCCAACTGAGGCTGTGCGCTCAGCGGCTTGAGCGGCAGCAACGGCGCGTGGGGATCGGCTTGCACCGATTGACGCCAGGCTTGCAGCCATTCGGGGTGGCCTTCACTCCAGATCTGCTCATGCAGACGACCCAAAGCCACCGGGTCACTCAGCAATTGCACACGCTCATTGTTGTTCAGGCCTTCAGGCCCGACTTTCAAGGCGTGCCGAACCCGCTCTACCCGCAGCCATTCGATTGGCTCGGCCTGACCGTGACGCGAGGTCGCCAGCGAGCACGCCAGGGCGTTCTGCTGCGGATCGACCACCGACCGGACGAAGCCGTCGTTCAGTGCGTGATAACGGTTTTCGTGGGTGTACTGATCTGTGGCCAGCAGCGCCTGCGGCGGATTGTATTCCTCAGGGATCAGGAACAGGCTTTCGTCACGGGACTTCAAGCCCAGACCGACACGGCTGGAAATCACGGACACCGGGATCGACAGCATCAACGAACCGACAATCGGCACCAGCCACCACAGGAAGCTCGGGTTCAGCCAGATCACCAGCAAGGCCCAGAAGAAGCCCAGCAAGGTTTGAGGCCCGTGACGCTTGACCGCTTCGCTCCATGGCGTGGAGTCGTCGTCACGTTGCGGCGAGTTCCAGGTCGCGGCCCAGCCAAGGAACGCGGCGAGTACGAAACGGGTGTGGAAAATCATCCGCACCGGCGCCAGCAGCATGGAGAACAGCATCTCCAGCAGCATCGACATCGTCACCTTGAACTTGCCGCCGAACTCTGTCGCGCCTTTAGCCCAAATCAGGATGATGCTCAACAGCTTCGGCAGGAACAACAACACCACTGTCGTGGAGAACAGCGCGACAGCCTTGTCGGGATGCCATTGCGGCCACAGCGGATACAGCTGTCGCGGCTCCATGAAGTACTGCGGCTCCATCAGCGTATTGACCGCCAGCAGCGCCGTCGACAGTACAAGAAAGAAGAACCACAACGGCGCCGACAGGTAAGACATCACGCCGGTCAGGAACACCGCCCGGTGAACCGGGTGCATACCCTTGACCAGGAACAGGCGGAAGTTCATCAGGTTACCGTGGCACCAGCGACGGTCACGCTTGAGTTCGTCCAGCAGGTTCGGCGGCAGTTCTTCGTAACTGCCCGGCAAATCGTAGGCAATCCACACGCCCCAGCCGGCACGGCGCATCAGCGCGGCTTCAACGAAGTCGTGGGACAGAATCGCACCGGCGAAAGCACCTTTGCCCGGCAACGGCGCCAGGGCGCAGTGCTCGATGAACGGCTTCATGCGGATGATCGCGTTGTGGCCCCAGTAGTGGGATTCACCCAACTGCCAGAAGTGCAGACCGGCGGTAAACAACGGACCGTACACACGCGTCGCAAACTGTTGCATGCGTGCATACAGGGTGTCCATGCCCGACGCACGCGGCGCGGTCTGGATGATCCCTGCGTCCGGCGTGGCTTCCATCAAGCGCACCAGGCTGGTCAGGCATTCGCCGCTCATCACGGAGTCCGCGTCGAGCACGACCATGTACTTGTAGTCACCGCCCCAACGACGGCAGAAGTCGTCGAGGTTGCCGCTTTTACGTTTCACGCGACGGCGACGGCGGCGGTAGAAGATCTTGCCGAAGCCACCGGCTTCGCGGCAGACGTCCAGCCAGGCTTGCTGCTCGGCCACGCAAATGTCGGCGTCGTTACTGTCGCTGAGGACGAAGAAGTCGAAGCGATCCAGGTCACCCGTGGCCGCTACCGATTCAAACGTCGCCCGCAGACCGGCAAATACACGCGGCACGTCTTCGTTGCAGATCGGCATCACCAGTGCGGTGCGCGCATCCTTCGGAATCGGCTCGTTACCGGCGCTTTTACCGGAGATGCGGTATTTATCGTGCCCGGTGAGCAACTCGAGGAAGCCCATCAGCGCAGTCCAGAAACCGGCCGACACCCAGCAGAACAGAATCCCGAACAGAATCAGGATGCTGGTTTGCAATGCGTATGGCAGCACTTGCGTGGCGGTTTGCAGCAGCGGTTGATGCAGCACTTCGTTGAGGTCGACGAACGACCAGCCCTGGTACGGCATGATGCCTTTCATGTACCAGCCGGCGACGATGGTCTGCCCGAGCATCAATACCAGCAGAATGTAGCGACGGATCGAACCGACAGTGCGCCAGCGAGCTGCCGGCAACACACGTTCATCTTTCGGCGGCGCCGGCGGATTGGTGCGACCGGTCAGACGACGCCAGCCACGCACCAGAATGTTGGTGCGCCACGGCTCCGGCACGACTTTGGTCCGACGGATCGGCGGTGTGGCCTTGAGGAAAACCCGACCGCTGGCGTCGGCTGCCAGCATTTCCGCGTCTTCCAGTTCTTGCGCAGTGTTCAGGGTCAAGCGACGGCCTACCGAGGCTTGGGCAGCCTCGGCCGGAGCGTCGAACGCCTGCGACGACAGACGCTGGTGCAATTCGCTGAAGGACTGGCAGCCCGCGAGTTCCGCGCGCTGCTCGTCGGTCATCGGTAGATGCGCCAGATACTCGGCAAGCGTCTCTGGCTGTACTTGAGAATTACTCATCGGCAGACAACTGATAGCTCCAGGTCTCGGTCAGGACTTCTTCAGTCGATGCCGATTCCGGTGTGGCTGGGGCCGCGTCGGCAGCTACTGGCTGCTTGGCGTCTTTATTAGCCTTGTCCTTGGCATCTGCAACCGGTTTGGCATCGGCCTGCTTGGCTTCTGCTTGCTTGGCTTCCTTGTCGGCCTTTTCCTGTTGCTTGGCGGCAACCTTGTCCGCTTTGGCGACAGACGAATTCGAGGCTGGAATCGAGGTCTTGGCCAGGTCTGCCGGCACGATGTTCTGCACCAGGGCCGCACGCATTTCGGTGGCTTTGCCCGCGTCCTTGATCTTCATGCGCAGCGTCAGGCGCCAGCCCTTGGTCTCAGGGTTGTAACGCACGCTGTTCTCGACCAGTTCGGCGTTGTCGCCCACGCTGACCTGGCTGCGAACGTCCGCATCCGGTGGCAATGCCGCCAGGGACGGGCCTTCGAAGTCCACCAGATAAGCAACGCTGCCGTCCGGCTGACGGATCAGGTTGGACTGTTTAACGTCACCGGTGGAACGCAGGGTCTGCTTGACCCAGGCACTGTCAGGCGCGTGAATCGCGGATTCGTCCATGGTCCAGTGCATGCGATAGGCAACATCGAGCGGCTGGCCTGGCTCCGGCAGTTTTTCCGGGTTCCAGAAAGCCACGATATTATCGTTGGTTTCGTCGGCGGTCGGAATCTCGACCAGATCCACGGTACCTTTGCCCCAGTCACCCTTCGGCTCGATCCAGGCACTTGGGCGCTTGTCGTAGCGATCGTCGAGGTCTTCGTAGTGGCTGAAATCACGGCCACGTTGCAGCAGACCAAAACCACGCGGGTTCTCGACCGAGAAATTGCTCACCGACAGATGTTTCGGGTTGTTCAACGGACGCCAGATCCACTCGCCGTTGCCGGCATGGATCGCCAGGCCGCTGGAATCGTGCAGTTCACGACGGTAGTTCAGCACTTTCGAGGGCTGGTTGGCGCCGAACAGGTACATGCTGGTCAATGGGGCGACACCCAGCTTGCCGACCTTGTCACGCAGGAACATCTGCGCCTTGACGTCGACAATGGTGTCGCTGCCCGGACGCAGGGTCAGGCGATAGGCACCGGTCGCACGTGGCGAATCCAGCAAGGCGAAAATCACCAGGTGTTTGTCACCCGGCTTTGGCTGCTGAATCCAGAACTCGGTGAAACGCGGGAATTCTTCGCCGGACGGCAATGCGGTATCAATCGCCATGCCACGCGCAGACAAACCATAGACGTGCCCCTTGCCGACGACGCGGAAGTAGCTGGCGCCGAGCATGGTCATGATTTCGTCTTGCTTGTCAGCCTTGTTGATCGGGTACAGCACCCGGAAACCGGCATAACCCAGTTGTTCGGTGGCCTTGGGATCGAACTTCACGTCGCCGAAATCGAAACGACTTGGGTCGTATTTGATTTCTTCGACGGAGTTAGCCGTGATTTCGTTGATTTTCACCGGTGTATCGAAATGCATACCCTGGTGATAGAACGACAGCTTGAATGGGGTCTTCTGATCGGCCCATTCGGCTTTTTCGGTCAGGAAACGAATTTTCTGATAATCCGCGAATTTCATCTCGCGGAACTCGTTCGGCAGGTTACTGCGCGGAGCTTCGTATTTTTGTGCGGCCAGCTCTTTTGCCTTGACCGACACATCCTCCAGATTGAATGCCCAAAGCTGGCCGGCGCTGAATAGGCAGAGCAGTGCAGAGCCCGCTACCAGAGCGCTTCGGAACCGTTTGGCAGTCAATTTTGGTGCATTACAGGGACTAACAATCACGAGCAACCCTCGCCGAAAACAGATCAAAAAACCAACGGCCAGTTGAAGGGTTTGCACGGTCAACGGCATGAAAAAACCGACCTTGCAAACCACTCTTGCCAAGTTGGCGAGCATTGTTCCGACTCCGATGGGGCTAAATGATTCCCCAAACGGTCCAGGACAAGTCTCTACCTAAGTCAAAATGGACCAACGAACGCCGATCCCCGTAGCGCGCGATTATCTAGTAGGCCGCGTTACAACGCATCAGGCGCAACAAAGTATTTCTCGCGAAAAACGCCTGTTTACAGTCGAAAAGCCCTTAAAAAGTTGTTTCAAGCGCTTTCAGGTCTGTAACAGGAAGGTTACCGGGCCATCGTTGACCAGGTGCACCTGCATATCCGCGCCGAATCTACCTGATGCCACAGTGCCATGCACCTGTTTCGCTTTGCCTAATAGATAGTCGAAAAGCTCCTCACCCAACGCGGGAGGGGCCGCGGTCGAAAAACTCGGACGCAGCCCGCTTTTTGTGTCAGCAGCCAGGGTGAACTGTGAGACCAGCAGCAACCCTCCACCGACATCCGCCAGGGACAGATTCATCTTGCCCTCGGCGTCGCTGAATACCCGATAGTTAAGCAGCTTATTCAGAAGTTTGTCGGCACTGGCCCGAGTATCCTCGGGCTCGACGGCGACCAGTACCAGCAACCCCTGGTCGATCGCCCCCACCACTTCCCCCGCAACCTCGACTCGCGCACACCGCACGCGTTGCAGCAGGCCCTTCATGCTTCTTCGGGCGGCAAGTCGAGCAAGCGGCGCGCCATCTGACCGGCGGCCCGTACCAACGCATCGGTGATGCCCGGCTCGGCGGCGGCATGGCCGGCGTCACGGATGATCTGTAATTCACTGTTCGGCCAGTTCTGGTGCAATTCCCAGGCGTTATCCAACGGGCAAATCACATCGTAGCGACCGTGGATGATCACACCGGGCAAATGGGCAATCTTGCCCATGTCACGGATGAGCTGGTTGGGTTCAAGGAAGGCATTGTTGGTGAAGTAGTGACATTCGATGCGTGCAATCGACAACGCGCGCTGAGGTTCCGAGAAGCGATCGACCACCAGCGGGTTCGGACGCAACGTCGCGGTCCGGCCTTCCCACGTGGACCAGGCCTTGGCCGCATGCATCTGGGCAATCTGGTCGTTGCCGATCAGGCGCTTGTGGAAAGCGCTGAGCAAGTCGCCCCGCTCGTCCAGCGGGATCGGCGCAATGTAGTCCTGCCAGTAATCGGGGAACAGACGACTGGCGCCCGCCTGGTAGAACCACTCGATTTCCTGCGCACGACAGAGAAAGATCCCGCGCAGGATCAGACCGTGGACACGCTCCGGGTGGGTTTGCGCGTAGGCCAGCGCCAGGGTCGAACCCCAGGAGCCGCCAAACAGCACCCATTTGTCGATGCCCAGATGCTTGCGAATTCGCTCAAGGTCGGCGACCAGATCCCAGGTGGTGTTGTTTTCGAGGCTGGCGTGGGGGGTGGAGCGCCCGCAACCACGCTGGTCAAAGGTGACAATGCGATACAGGTTTGGATCGAAATACCGACGGCTCTGGGCATCACACCCGGCGCCGGGGCCGCCGTGGATGAACACCACCGGCAAACCTTCCGGTGAACCGCTTTCGTCGACGTAGAGCGTATGGGTGTCATCGACGGCCAGATCGTGCCGGGCGTGGGGTTTGATCTGCGGGTACAAAGTCTGCATTGCGCGCTCCGTAAGGGGTCGAGGTCATCCCTGGGGGGACTTCTATTATTCTGCCGTCCGGCATCATAAACCCGAATTACGTCAATGAGCATGCCCCTTGCTGCGTCAGAGTCTGTCAGCCAAAAACCCGAGCAGCGTTTCATAGAGTGCGTCGACCTCGGCGGCCTCGCCGCGCGCGCGCAAACAGCCGTGAACCAGCCCTTCGCCGTAGTACAACGTGGTGGCCACACCAGCGGCTTCCAGTTGTTCGGCGTAGAGCACGCCGTCATCGCGCAGCGGATCGAATTGCGCAACGGCAATCAAGGCCGGCGGCAGTCCACCGAAATGCCCGGCGAGCAATGGCATGGCATAGGCGCCCGGCTGTCGGCTGCCGCGCAAGTACAAGGCGTGATAGCAATCGACATCGCTGCTGCTGAGTAACGGTGCGTCGATGCATTCGCTGCGCGATGGCGATTGCTGATTGCCACCCAGGCCCGGATAGATCAGGACTTGCGCAGCCGGCAGTGGCTCGTGGGCATCGCGCAGCGCCAGGCACAATGCCGCCGCCAGATTGCCGCCGGCACTGTCCCCCATCACCAGCGTTCGTTGGGGATCAAGCCGGAACGGGCCGGTGCGCAACGCGCGCCAGACTTTGAGGCAATCATCGAACCCCGCTGGAAACGGATGCTCCGGCGCCAGACGGTAATCGACGGCAATCACCAACACACCGAGTGTCGAGGCGAGCTCGGCGCAGATGAAGTCATGGGAATCCAGATCACCGACCACCCACCCACCACCGTGCAGATACACAATGCACGAGCACGCATCGGACGATGGCGACGCGTGTGGCTGGTAAGACCTGACAGCCACACCGGCCAAATCGAAATCGACGACATAGAGCCCTTCAGGACGCGGCGGGGTGAACGCCCGGCACATCTCGCTGTAGGCCAGGCGCAAACCGGCGAGGCTGGTGTCGGTGCTGTTGAAGCTGACGGTTTTGTCGACGAAGGCCGTCATCTGTTCGGAAAGCGGGTAGGAAGTCATGAGCCAGTGTCAGTCCGTCAGAATGTCGTGAAGAGGGCCTTTGTGGCGAGGGGGCTTGCCCCCGCTGGGTTGCGAAGCAACCCCATAGCCATTCAACCCAGTTGCATCAGGCACACCCTGTCAGCCGGATTGACGACGGCTTCGCCGCCGAACGGGACGGTGCGGCGATCCGACAAGCCCCCTCACCACAGGGGTGTACTCGTCATTACCGGTGGGTCAGTTTTTCAGGCTGGCCTGTACGGTTGCGACGCCATCCTTGCCATCAAAACTGGACACCCCCGCCAACCAGCGCTGCAAATCTTGCGGGTTATCACGCAACCATTGCCGGGCCACGTCCTGAGGTGTCTTGCGCTCCATGATCGGCACCATCAACTGGCTTTCCTGGGACGCGGTAAACGTCAGGTTTTCCAGCAGACGGTTGACGTTCGGGCAACGCTCGGCGTAATCCGGCGCGGTAACGGTGGAAACGGTGGCCGCGCCTTCGTTCGGCCCGTACACGTCTTCACTGCCGGTCAGGTAGGCGATCTTCATGTTGATGTTCATCGGGTGCGGGGTCCAGCCGACGAACACCACGAATTCCTTGCGGTTCACTGCGCGTTGCACGGCGGCAAGCATGCCGGCCTCACCGGACTCGATCAGTTTGAAATCCTTCAAGCCAAAGTGATTGGTCTCGATCATGGTTTTGATCGTGGTGTTGGCGCCGCTTCCCGGCTCTATGCCATAGATCTTGCCACCGAGCTGATCCTTGAATTTTGCGATATCTGCGAAAGTTTTCAATCCAGCGGCGGCCACGTAATCAGGCACCGCGAGCGTCGCCTGGGCATCGGCCAGGCTCGGCTTGTCCATGACCTTCACCTGATTGGCGGCCACAAACGGCGCGATGTTTTTGTCCATCGCCGGTTTCCAGTAACCGAGGAAGATGTCGAGGCGCTTGTCGCGGATGCCGGCGAAGATGATTTGCTGCACGGCGCTGGTTTGCTTGCTTTCGTAGCCGAGGCCATTGAGCAGCACATCGGCCATGCCGCTGGTGGCGATGACGTCGGTCCAGTTGACCACGCCCATGCGCACAGCCTTGCAGGAAGCATCATCACTGGCCAGGACGCTGGTGCTCAGAAGAGCGGTGCCGCAGAGGATTGAGAGACAGCGGGTGAACAGTCTTTTCATCGGGAGAGTCTCGTGCGGCAGATTATTGTGAGGGCCGGTGTCTTCGTGCACCGTGCTCAGCACATTACGCAGCAGCGAGAGGGTAAAAGCGAACTGTGGCGACCGAGTTTTGCACGGTGGCGACAGAATCGAAGAGCCATCGAGACGAATGAAAACCTGTGGCGAGGGGGCTTGCCCCCGTTGGGCCGCGGAGCGGCCCCAAAAAAATCTACGACCGCTTCGCGCTCGAACGGGGGCAAGCCCCCTCGCCACAGGGTTAGGCTGCGTAGCGTTTATTGCCCCAAGTGAGCAGGCCTTGCAGCAATTCCTTGAGCACCACTTGCGTCGGCTCGGCCAGATCCGGGCGATAGCGGAACGGCTCGAACTCTTCCATGTACGTGCACTGCCCCAACTCCAGTTGCACCGCATGAATGTTTTCGGCCGGGTTACCGTAATGCCGGGTGATGTGGCCGCCCTTGAAGCGACCGTTCAGCACATGGCTGTAGTCGCCGTGACGCGCGCAGATCGCTTCCAGCTGAGTGGCCAACTGCGGATCGCAACTGGCGCCATTGAAAGTACCGAGGTTGAAGTCCGGCAGTTTGCCGTCGAACAGGTGCGGGATGATCGAGCGGATCGAGTGCGCGTCAAACAGCAACGCATAACCGAACTCGGCTTTCAGTCGCGCCAGTTCGTTCTGCAAGGTCGTGTGATACGGCGTCCAGATCTGCTCCAGATAGGTCGCGCGTTCTTCTTTCGACGGCTCCAGCCCTTCGCGGAACAATGGAATGCCATCGAATAGCGTCGCCGGGTACAGACCAGTGGTCGCGCCGACATACAAAGGCTTGTCGTCGGATGGCCGGTTCAGGTCGATCACGAACCGCGAATACTCGGCAGCCAACGTGCTCGCGCCCAACTCGGCGGCAAACTCGTAAAGCTGCGGAATGTGCCAGTCGGTGTCCGGCAGGCTGCGGGCGTCGGGGATCAACCCGGCTTCGACCGCCGGGGTCAGGCGCAGGCCGGCGTGGGGCATGCTGATCAGCAGCGGCACGCGGCCTTGTTTGAAGTTCAGAACCTTATCCACAACTGCTCTCCTAAACGCTTGTCTCGACGCCGTGACGCACGACGCGTTTTTCCAGGTCACCGCCCAGCCAGTACGACAGGTCGGCCGGCCGATCGATTTGCCAGGCGACAAAATCCGCGACCTTGCCGGCCTCCAGCGAACCGTGGGTGTCGGCCATGCCCAGCGCGGTGGCGGCATGAATCGTTGCACCGGCCAGGGCTTCTTCCGGGGTCATGCGGAAACAGGTGCAGGCCATGTTCAGCATCAAGCGCAACGACAGCGCCGGCGAGGTGCCGGGGTTGAGGTCGCTGGCGATGGCGATTTTCACGCCGTGCTTGCGCAGGGCTTCCATTGGCGGCAACTGGGTTTCCCGCAGGAAGTAGAACGCGCCCGGCAGCAGCACCGCGACGGTGCCCGACTTGGCCATGGCGATGGCGTCGTCCTCGGTCATGAACTCCAGGTGATCGGCCGACAGTGCGTGATAACGCGCCGCCAGGCTCGAACCGTGCAGCGAGGACAGTTGCTCGGCGTGCAGCTTCACCGGTAAACCGAGTTCTTGTGCGGTGATGAACACACGCTCAACCTGCGCCGGCGAGAACGCCAGGTATTCGCAGAAGGCGTCCACTGCATCCACCAACCCTTCGGCGGCCAGGGCCGGAAGCATGTCGGCGCAGATGTGATCGATGTAGTCGTCGGCGCGATCGGCATATTCCGGTGGCAAGGCGTGGGCAGCCAGGCAGGTGCTGCGCACGCTCACCGGCAGCTCGGCGCCGAGGCGGCGGATCACGCGAAGGATTTTGCGTTCGCTGGCCAGGTCCAGGCCGTAGCCGGATTTCATTTCGACCGTGGTCACGCCGTCGCGCATCAGGCTTTTCAGGCGCTTGGCGGCGCTGGCGAACAGTTCGTCTTCGGTCGCCGCGCGAGTAGCGCGCACGGTGCTGGCGATACCACCACCGGCCGCGGCGATTTCCGCGTAACTGACGCCTTGCAGACGCTGTTCGAATTCACCGCTGCGGTTACCGCCAAACACCGTGTGGGTGTGGCAGTCGATCAGGCCCGGCGTTACCCAGGCCCCTTTCAAATCGTTGACGGCCGGGTATTCACCCGCCGGCAGTTCAGTGCGTGGGCCAATCCACTCAATGTGCGCACCGGACGTCACGATGGCCGCATCCTCGATGATCGAGTAGACGCCTTGCGCCATGGTTGCGACGTGGCAGTGTTGCCAGAGAGTTTTCATCCCGAGTCTCCATCAAATTCAAAATCGATTCGCGAGCAGGCTCGCTCCCACAGGAGATTGCGTACTCCCTGTGGGAGCGAGCCTGCTCGCGAAGGGGCCCTTACAGGCTAGGCAGCAACTTCACCGACAGCAGCTCATTCAGGCAACGGGTCGCCAACAACTCGGTCGCGGCATTGATGTCCGGTGCGAAGAAGCGGTCCTTCTCATAGAACGGCACTTCGTTACGCAGAATCGCCCGCGCCTTTTCCAGTTTCGGCGAAGTCTTCAGGCCATTGCGCAAGTCCAAGCCTTGAGCCGCTGCCAACCATTCCACCGCGAGCACACCGCGGGTGTTTTCGGCCATTTCCCACAGGCGCTTGCCCGCCGCCGGAGCCATGGACACATGGTCTTCCTGGTTCGCCGAGGTCGGCAGGCTATCCACCGAATGCGGATGCGCCAGGGCCTTGTTCTCGCTGGCCAGTGCCGCGGCAGTCACCTGGGCGATCATGAAGCCGGAGTTCACGCCGCCATTGGCCACCAGGAACGGCGGCAGTTGCGACATGTGCTTGTCCATCATCAGCGAAATGCGACGCTCGCTCAGGGAGCCGATTTCGGCGATGGCCAGCGCCATGTTGTCGGCGGCCATGGCCACCGGTTCGGCGTGGAAGTTACCGCCGGAAATCACGTCGCCTTCAGCGGCGAACACCAGCGGGTTATCCGACACGGCGTTGGCTTCGACGACCAACACTTCGGCAGCCTGACGGAACTGGGTCAGGCAAGCGCCCATGACTTGTGGCTGGCAGCGCAAGGAGTACGGGTCCTGGACCTTTTCGCAGTTCTCGTGCGAGTCGGACACTTCGCTGCGCTCACCCAGCAAATCGCGGTACGCGGCAGCCGCGTCGATCTGGCCTTTCTGGCCACGGGCAGCGTGGATGCGTGCGTCGAACGGCGAGCGCGAGCCCAATACCGCTTCAACGGTCAGCGCACCCAGCGCCACAGCGCCAGCGAACAGGTCTTCACCTTCGAACAGACCACGCAAGGCGTAAGCAGTCGACACCTGAGTGCCATTGAGCAGCGCCAGACCTTCTTTCGCGGCCAGGGTCAGCGGAGTCAGACCAGCGATTTTCAGCGCTTCGGTGGCTTCCATCCACTCGCCCTTGTAGCGCGCCTTGCCTTCGCCCAGCAGCACCAGCGACATGTGGGCCAGAGGCGCCAAATCGCCGGAAGCACCGACTGAACCTTTCAACGGGATATGCGGGTAAACCTCGGCGTTGATCAGGGCGATCAGCGCGTCGATGACCACACGGCGAATACCGGAGAAACCACGGCTCAGGCTGTTGACCTTGAGCACCATGACCAGGCGCACCAGCGCGTCGCTGATCGGCTCGCCGACACCGGCGGCGTGGGACAACACCAGCGAGCGCTGGAGGTTTTCCAGGTCTTCGCTGGCGATGCGGGTCGAGGCCAGCAGGCCGAAACCGGTGTTGATGCCGTAGGCGGTGCGGTTCTCGGCGAGAATTTGTTCTACACAGGCAACGCTGGCCTCGATCTGCGCCGAGGCGCTGTTGTCGAGGGTGATTTTGACCGGTTGCTGATACACATCACGCAGTTGGGCAAGGCTCAGTTGGCCGGGAATCAAATTAAGCGCAGTCACATCATTCTCCTTTTGAGAGTTTTTATTAACTAACCAGACGCTCCGGAGATTTCCGTTGTCCGTCGCTTCCCGACTTTGTGAGAGGGGCTGGCGCCTTGGCACGCTGGTGTTGTGGATTTCAGTTCAGGTTCGGTACAGCCTTGTGCAGCAAATTCTGTTCTTTCAATACGGCGGCAGCGGCAGCAATGTCCGGCGCCAGCCAGCGGTCCTGATCATAAGCCGGAACACGCTCGCGCAGCAGACGCCACGCCGCATCAGTGCCCGCGCCGAAGCGTTGCTCTTTCAAGAATTCAAACGCCTGGGCCGCCAGCAAGTACTCGATGGCAAGGATCTGCGTGCAGTTTTCCAATGCGCGATGCAGCTTCAGCGCAGCGTTGGTGCCCAGGCTCAAGTGGTCTTCCTGCAGTCCGGACGTAACGTAGTTGTCGAGCACGGCCGGTTGCGCCAATTGACGGTTTTCCGCGCACAGGGAAGCGGCGACGTACTGGACGATCATCATCCCGGAGTTGACGCCCGGATTGGCCACCAGAAACGCCGGCAGACCGCTGACGTGCGGGTTGATCAGGCGATCGAGGCGACGCTCGGCGATGGAGCCGATTTCTGCCATGGCGATGGCCAGCAGGTCCGCCGCCATCGCTACGGACTGGCCGTGCGGGTTGGCTTGGGAAACGACGCGGTAGTTGTCCGGTGTACCCAGCACCAACGGGTTGTCGGTGGCGCCGTTGAGTTCGTTTTCGATCTGTTGAGTCGCGTGAACCAGCTGGTCACGGGCAGCGCCGTGGACCTGCGGGATCGAGCGAATGCTCAAGGCGTCCTGGGTGCGAATGCCTTTGCTGCTGGCGATCACTTCACTGCCATCGAGCACGGCGCGCAGGTTGATGCCAACTTGCTGCATGCCCGGGTGCGGTTTGAGCGCGATGATCTCGGCGTCGAACGCATCGATCTGACCGCGCTGGGCTTCGAAACTCATGGCGCCGATCACGTCGGCCCACAGCAGCAAATGCGCAGCGTCGGCAATCGCCAGGCAACTGAGGCCGGTCATGCACGGCGTGCCGTTGACCAGGCACAAACCGTCCTTGGCGCCGAGCTTGACCGGTTGCAGGCCTTCTTCGGCCAGGGCTTGCTGAGCGGAGACGATTTGCCCGCGATAGCTGACATTGCCGACACCCAGCAACGCGATGCCGATGTGCGCCATGTGCGTCAGGTAGCCGACGGAACCCTGGGACGGCACTTGCGGGGTGATGCCACGGTTGAGCAGCGCCAGCAGGGCTTCGACCACCTGGCGGTGCAGGCCGGATTTGCCGTGGCTGTAGTTGACGACGGCGGCGCACATGATGGCGCGAGTCTGCTCGTTGGTCAGCGGTGCGCCGACACCACAGGCGTGGCTGAGCAGGGTGTTGCGCGACAGTTGGCTGAGTTGTTCATCTTGCAGGGAGACGTTGCACAACGCGCCCAGCCCGGTGTTGATGCCATAGGCACGCTCGCCGCTGGTAACGATGCGCTGGACGATGCCCTGAGCATTTTCAATGCGTGCCCAGACCGGCGCCGACAGCTCAAGCTGTGCGCCATGACGGGCGACGGCGACCACATCCTGCCAACGGACCTGCGCTTCGGTGATAACGATTTTTTCAGCCTGGGACATCTTTGACCTCAACTGTATTTCTTCAATTTTGATGCAACTCCACCGCCGCCTTCGCGAGCAGGCTCGCTCCCACAGGGGATGCATTCCAATGTGGGAGCGAGCCTGCTCGCGAAGGGGCCGGTACAGTCACCGCAAATCTCTCAAACCACCGCAGCCCGACGCTGCACGAACCGGTCGACATACTCATCCGCCGGCGAATGCAGGATCTCGCGCGGGGTGCCGACCTGAATCAGGCGGCCGTCCTTGAGGATCGCGATGCGGTTGCCGATGCGCACGGCCTCGTCGAGGTCGTGGGTGATGAAGACGATGGTCTTGTGCAGGGTCTTTTGCAGTTCCAGCAACTGGTCCTGCATCTCGGCGCGGATCAGCGGGTCGAGGGCACTGAACGCTTCGTCCATCAGGATGATATCGGTGTCCGCCGCCAAGGCGCGGGCCAGGCCGACACGCTGACGCATGCCGCCCGAGAGCTGATGCGGGTATTTGTTTTCGTAGCCCTTGAGGCCCACGGTGTTGATCCAGTGCAGCGCGCGCTCAGAGCACATTTGCTTGCTCTCGCCGCGCACTTTCAGGCCGTAGGCGACGTTGTCCACCACGGTCTTGTGCGGCAGCAGGCCGAAGCTCTGGAACACCATGCTGATCTTGTGCCGGCGAAATTCGCGCAGGGCTTCCATGTCGTATTGCAGGATGTCCACGCCGTCCACCAGGATCGCGCCGCTGGTCGGGTCGATCAGGCGATTGAAGTGGCGCACCAAAGTCGATTTGCCGGAACCCGACAGGCCCATGATCACGAAGATCTCGCCGGTGCCGATGCTCAGGGACAGATCATTCACGCCGACCACGCAGCCGGTTTCGGACAGCACCTGGTCTTTGGTCTTGCCCTGGCCAATCATCGCCAGCGCATCCTTGGAGCGGTTGCCGAAAATCTTGAAGACGTTTTTGACTTCGATCTTGCTTACGGTCGCGTTGTTCATTTGCTCACCTCATGCCGTGCCCGACCGTACGCCTGAGTAATGCGGTCGATCACCACAGCCAGAATCACGATCGCCAGACCGGCTTCCAGGCCACGTCCGACGTTGAGGGTCTGAATCCCCACCAGTACGTCTTCGCCCAAGCCACGGGCACCAATCATCGAGGCAATGACCACCATCGACAGCGCCATCATTGTCGTCTGGTTGATGCCGGCCATGATGCTCGGCAACGCCAGGGGCAGTTGCACGCCAAACAGTTGCTGCCAGCGGCTAGCACCGAAGGCGTTGATCGCTTCCATCACTTCACCATCAACCTGGCGAATGCCCAGGTCGGTCAAGCGAATCAGCGGGGGTGCGGCGTAGATCACGGTGGCGAAAATCGCCGGCACCTTGCCCAGGCCAAACAGCATCAGCACCGGGATCAGGTAAACGAAACTCGGCATGGTTTGCATGATGTCCAGCAACGGCATCAGCACCGAACGCAGGCGATTGCTGCGCGCCGAGAGAATGCCCAGCGGAATGCCAATCAGCACCGAAATGATCGTCGCCACCATCATCAGCGCCAGGGTTTGCATCAGCTTGTCCCAGAGGCCGACCGCTCCCACCAGGAACAACAAGCCGACAATCACGGCCGTGGTCACGACTTTGCGCGTGGCGTGCCAGGCAATGCCCGCGACGATGGCGAGCATCAACCACCAAGGCGCCGCACGCAGCAGGCCTTCAAGGTTGACGATGGCCCACAGCAGCGTGTCAGAGATCTGCCGGAACACGTCGCCGTAGTTGGTGACCAGCGAATCGACCCAACCGTTGACCCAGTCGGCGATGGAAAAGGTAAAGCTTTCGGGAAACATAAGAGACTCTCAATCAAGGGGTTGCGATCAAGCGTCCGACTGCCGCTACCGGCAGTCGGAGAGGCTCAACCTACAAGGCCGCGTCGATTTTCTTGGCTGCGTCTTCGCTCACCCACGCGTGCCAGACTTCAGGATGTTCCTTCAAGAAGATCTTGGCCAGTTTTGGCGACTCGATCCGCTCTTTGGTCATGCGCCCAAGGTTCTGGTTGAGGATGTCGATTGGCACGTTGACCTTTTCCAGCACGGCCACCAGTTCCGGGGCTTGCTCGTGGAAAGTCTTGGACAGGCCGACCTTGATATCCACGGTCTTGTTCACGCCTGGTTTCTCTTCGAGTTTCACCACGTCGATCTGGCCCATCAGCGGAGTTGGCGACCAGTAGTAGAACAGGATCGGCTCGCCACGCTTGTAGCTCGACAGCACGGCCGCATCCAGCGCCGGGCCGGTGCCTGGGCGGAAGTTGGTGTAGGTGCTTTCCAGGCCGTAGCTTTTCAGCATTTCGCTGTTATCCAGCTCGCAGGTCCAGCCGGCCGGGCAGTTGTAGAAACGGCCCTTGGATGGCTCTTCGGCGTCCTTGAAAATCGCCGAGTATTTGCCCAGATCGGCAATGTTTTTCAGGTCGGGGGCCTTGGCTTCCAGCTTGCGCTTGGCATCGCCTTCGATGACGTAACGCGGCACGTACCAGCCTTCGATGGCGCCCACAACGGGTGCGCCGACACCGACGACTTTGCCGGCCTTCTCGGCCTTGTTCCAGACTTCACTGCGGCCGACCCACTCTTCGGCAAACACCTGGATGTCGTTGCTGCTCAGGGCGTTTTCCATGGTGATGGAGTTACCCGGCAGGCTGTCGGTCTTGCAGTCGTAGCCCTTCTCCAACACGACTTGCATCACGTCGGTCAGCAGCATGGCGCTTTCCCAGTTCAGGCCGGCGAATTTCACCGGTTTGCCCGACTCGCACCAACCAGCAGCCTGAGTGGCGCCAGCACTGGCCAGCAGGCCCATGGAAAGCAATGTGGTCAGCAGGGTCTTGTTCGATTTCATTGTTGTGACGCTCCTAATCATGAATTGGCTTACGGCAGTCAAGAGGCATCCAGCCCTGTCCACGTCCAATCAGGCCTGCGTCGCCACGCGACCGGTCCCGTTTGTTTTAGGTTGTACAACGCTGTCCTGCTCGACCGGCAGAATCAGTTGATCGGGCACGCTGCCGTGCCATTTTTTCGCACACACGTAATACAGGGCTGCGGGAATCACCAGACCGATGATCCAGGAGATATCCACATCACCCAGGGCCGCCACCAGCGGACCGGTATAGAACTTGGTGGAGATGAACGGCAGCTGCACCAGCACACCGAAGACATAGACGCTGATACCGAGGGCGTTCCAACGGCCGTAGCGACCGTTCGGATCGGCCAGTGCCGGCACGTCATAACGCTCGCGGGTGATGCAGTAGTAGTCCACCAGGTTGATCGCGCTCCATGGCGTGAAGAACGCCAGCAGGAACAGAATGAAGGACTTGAACGCACCGAGGAACGAGTGCTGACCGAGCAACGCCATCAGGGTCGCCGCACCGACGATTACCAGCACGAAGACCAGACGCTGCATGCGCGATACTTTCAGGTCACCACGGAAGCCGCTGATGATGGTCGCAATGCACATGAAGCTGCCGTAGGAGTTCAGCGTGGAGATCGTGACCTTGCCGAACGCGATGCTGAAATACAGCAGCGCAGCGGTGGCACCGGTACCGCCCAGACCAACGATGTAGGCGACTTCATGGCCGGCGAATTGGCCGTTGGCCGAGGCGGCAGCGAACACACCGAGGACCATCGCCACCTGCGCACCAATGACCGAACCTGCGCCGGCGGCAAAAAAAGTTTTCACCGAGGAAATCTTGCTCGGCAGGTAGCGCGAGTAGTCAGCCACGTAAGGGCCGAAGGCGATCTGCCAGGACGCCGCGAGCGACACCGCCAGCAGGAAGCTGCTCCAGCTGAAGTGGCGGATTTGCAACAGTGCGCCCACATCGACCTGGCTCATCAGACGGCTGAACAGATAAACAAAGGCAATCACGCCAATGACACTGGCCACACGGCCGATCCAATGGATCACCCGATAACCGAGCACCGTCACCAGCACGATGACACTGGCGAAAATCAGAATGCCGACGCTGTCGCTGACGCCAAACAACTGGCCCAGCGCCTGACCGGAAAGTACGGTGCCCGTTGCGGTGAAGCCGAGGTACATCAAGCAGACCAGCACGATCGGGATGGCCGCGCCATACACGCCGAACTGTACCCTGCTGGAAATCATCTGCGGCAGACCAAGTTTAGGCCCTTGCGCCGCATGCAACGCCATGACCCCGCCGCCGAGCAGTTGACCGATCAACAGACCGATCAACGACCAGAACACATCACCGCCCAGCACCACGGCCAGGGCCCCGGTGACAATCGCGGTGATTTGCAGGTTGGCACCCATCCACAGGGTGAACTGGCTAAATAGACGACCGTGTCTTTCCGCTTCCGGGATGTAGTCGATCGAGCGCTTCTCGATCAACGGTTTGTTGCTTGCACGATCGTTGACAGCCATGGTTCAACCTCTGTGGATTGTTATTGGAATTCACTGTGTAACTGCTCTATGTGGGAGCGGGCTTGCTCGCGAAGAGGCCAGCACATCCAACATCAATGCCGACTGGTCTACCGCTTTCGCGAGCAAGCCCGCTCCCACAAGTACTGCGTTATTTTCCAGTAATCATCGGCAGGTTCAGCCCTTGTTCCTTGGCGCAGTCGATTGCGATCTGGTAACCCGCATCGGCGTGACGCATAACGCCGGTCGCCGGGTCGTTGTGCAGCACGCGAGCAATACGCTCGGCCGCTTCGTCAGTACCGTCGCAGACAATCACCATGCCCGAGTGCTGGGAGAAGCCCATGCCGACGCCGCCGCCGTGGTGCAGGGAAACCCAGGTCGCACCGCTCGCCGTGTTCAGCAGAGCGTTGAGCAGTGGCCAGTCGGACACAGCATCGGAACCGTCCTGCATCGATTCGGTTTCGCGGTTCGGGCTGGCGACCGAACCGGAGTCCAAGTGGTCGCGACCGATCACGATTGGCGCGGACAATTCACCGCTGCGCACCATTTCGTTGAACGCCAGACCGAGCTTGGCACGCAGGCCCAGGCCAACCCAGCAGATACGAGCCGGCAGGCCCTGGAAGCTGATGCGTTCGCGAGCCATGTCCAGCCAGTTGTGCAGGTGGGCGTCGTCCGGGATCAGCTCTTTGACTTTGGCGTCGGTCTTGTAGATGTCTTCGGCGTTGCCGGACAACGCAGCCCAACGGAATGGACCGATGCCGCGGCAGAACAGCGGACGGATGTAAGCCGGTACGAAGCCAGGGAAGTCGAATGCGTTTTCCACGCCTTCTTCCTGGGCCATCTGACGGATGTTGTTGCCGTAGTCGAAGGTCGGGATGCCCATTTTCTGGAAATCCAGCATCGCTTTAACATGAACAGCCATCGATTGCTTGGCGGCTTTTACAACAGCAGCTGGCTCGGTCTTGGCACGAGCGCGGTACTCTTCCCAGGTCCAGCCGGCTGGCAGGTAACCGTTGAGCGGGTCGTGGGCGCTGGTCTGGTCGGTGACCATGTCCGGGCGTACGCCACGACGCACCAGTTCCGGCAGGATTTCAGCGGCGTTACCCAGCAGCGCGATGGAAATCGCCTTGCCTTCTTTGGTGTATTTTTCGATGCGGGCCAGCGCGTCGTCGAGGTCTTTGGCCTGCTCGTCGACGTAGCGGCTGTTCAAACGGAAATCGATGCTGACCTGCTGGCATTCGATGTTCAGCGAACAAGCGCCAGCCAGGGTCGCGGCCAGAGGCTGGGCGCCGCCCATGCCGCCCAGACCTGCGGTCAGGACCCAACGACCTTTCAGGTCATCGTTGTAGTGTTGGCGACCGGCTTCGACGAAGGTTTCGTAGGTGCCCTGGACGATGCCCTGGCTGCCGATGTAGATCCAGCTGCCGGCGGTCATCTGGCCGTACATGGCCAGGCCTTTGGCGTCGAGTTCGTTGAAGTGTTCCCAGCTCGCCCAGTGTGGCACCAGGTTGGAGTTGGCGATCAGCACGCGCGGTGCGTTGGTGTGGGTCTTGAACACGCCGACCGGCTTGCCGGATTGCACCAGCAGGGTCTCGTCGTCGTTCAGGTTGGTCAGGCTTTCGACGATCTTGTCGTAGCATTCCCAGTTACGTGCCGCACGACCGATACCACCGTAAACCACCAGTTCTTTAGGGTTCTCGGCGACTTCCGGGTCGAGGTTGTTCATCAGCATGCGCAGCGGCGCTTCGGTCAGCCAGCTCTTGGCGGTCAGCGTGTTACCGCGTGCGGCACGGATTTCAACGTCACGGTATTTAGTAGGTTTCTGGGTATTGTCAGTCACGAAAAAGACTCCTCAGCGATCAATTCAAACCAACCCTGGCAGTGGGCAAGCGAGCCTGTGCGCATCGATGCGCCACAAGCGAATCAGTGGACGCTGCGGAGAGTCTCGGTCGACTCATACGCATACGTCTTTACTTGTACATACAAGCATATGCAATCAAGCGGCCAACTTGTTGGATGGGTGTTCAAGAAAAGTTCTTGGATGGGCTGGAAGGCTTGTAGATCAAGGGTTCGGGCGGAGATGAAATTTTTCTGGGGTGTTTTTGCGGAAGGGTGACGGCTGTTACTTGAGCGAGGTTTTGCGCCACGCTGGGGCGTTCGGTAACAAAGTGGTGCGCAATGGGGAACAGGAGGAGCGACCGCTCTTGTGGCGAGGGGGCTTGCCCCCGTTGGGTGGCGTAGCCGCCCCCGATGTTCGCATTAAATTTTGCGGCTGCTGCGCAGCCGAACGGGGGCAAGCCCCCTCGCCACAGTGGATCAGTGGATGGGTTGAATCAGTGCGCAGTCAGTTCAATCACGCAGCACGGGCCGTTGACGGAAACTTCCAACAACCCGGTGTTACCGTCCAGTTGCAGGCAATCATGCCGACCCAGTTGCGAAGCGCTGTTACCGGCATTCACTTCCAATGCGTCGGTAATGCTGAACACCAGCACCGTCCCCGCCGAACTGAAAAACCGCTGCTCACCCGCCAGCCACTGCAACCGCGCGCTGTAACGCTGCGGCGCATAAATCAGGTTGAAATCGCGGATCGGCCCGCCGAGCAATGTGCAGGACACTTCGCTCTCACCGCTGAAGGCAAACGGGTGCAGCGGTAACAACGGATGAGTGTCCTGACCATCGACCCGCAAGGTCATGCCGTCACCTTGCAGCACGGTGATAACCCGCTCGTAACCGGTGAACGTCGAGAAGCCCCCCGACTCGCCGATGTCGGCAATCGACAGGCGCCAGCCGAAACCCTCAAGGCCAACGCCCGCATCGCGGGTGATTTCTTCAGTGCTGCCGCCGCCGTTTTTCCACGGCATACGCGGGTAATCGATGGCGCGTAAAACCTTCACTTGATTCATTTATGGCTCTCTATTTATGAAACCGACCTTCCAGACGATGACGGGAACCGGGGTGGATCAAACGGGCGGCGGTCACTGGCTGGCGGCCGGACCAGGTGCGGCGACGAATCAGCAGGCATGGCTCGCCCTTTTCAATCTGCAGCAACTTGCACTCGGACGCTTCGGCCAGAATCGCCTCGACCACGTGCTCGCCTTCGGTCAGCGGCGCGACCTGGTTCAGGTAGGCGTAAGGCGTTTGCAGGGTGAAATCCTGCTTGAGGTATTCCGGGGCGACCAGCGCATTGACGAAACGGTCCTCGATTTGCACCGGGATATCGTTTTCGAAATGCACAATCAGCGAATGGAAAACTTTCTGGCCTTCGCGCATATCGAGCGCCAAAGCACGCTCGGAGCCGGCGGCCTCTTCTTCAAGGGTGATCACCTTGCAGGTATGGCGATGGCCACGGGAGGCGATCTCGTCGGCGATGTTGTGCACTTCAAACAGCGCGGACTGACTCTTCGGCTCGGCGACGAACGTACCCACGCCTTGCATTCGCACCAACAGACCGTCGGCGGTCATCTCGCGCAACGCGCGGTTGATGGTCATGCGGCTGAAGCCGAGTTGGCTGACCAGCTCGCTTTCCGACGGAACGCGGTAGTGCGGCGGCCAGTTTCCACTGTCGATTTGCTGGGTGATCATCTGTTTGACGCGGGCGTACAAGGGCGCCGGACTGTCGCCCATGTTCGCGGCCAACGGTGACACTTGGGGCGGAGTCGGCACGGTTAATCCTTGTTCGTTTGAGAAGAGTTGCTAGCTTGCCGGAGTTTACCGAGCAGGCAAACGTCTGTATATGTATATACAAATAACACACGATGGGGTGCTGAACCATGTCCGCCTTCTTTGCCGAACGCGCGCTGCTGCCTAGTGGATGGGCCAACAATGTACGTCTTGAGGTCAATGCCGAGGGCGTTTTGACCCATATCCAGGCCGATTCCCATGCAGATGGCGCCGAACGGCTAAGCGGTCCGCTGCTGCCAGGAATGCCGAATCTGCACTCCCATGCCTTCCAGCGAGCGATGGCTGGTTTGGCGGAAGTGGCGGGCAATCCGAACGACAGTTTCTGGACCTGGCGCGATTTGATGTATCGCCTCGTCGGAAAAATCAGCCCGGATCAACTCGGCGACATCGCCCGTCAGCTGTACATCGAAATGCTCAAGGCCGGTTACACCTCGGTCGCGGAATTTCATTACGTGCACCACGACACCAGCGGCCAGCCTTACGCAGACCCGGCTGAACTGGCGCTGCGCATCAGCCAGGCCGCCAGTTCCGCCGGTATCGGTCTGACCCTGCTGCCGGTGCTCTACAGCCATTCCGGTTTCGGTGGCCAGACGCCCAACGAAGGCCAGCGCCGCTTTATCAACAGCACCGAAAACTACCTGAAACTTCAGTCGCGCTTGCAGCCGATCCTGGCGCAGCAACCGGCGCAGTCGTTGGGCTTGTGCTTCCACTCGTTGCGCGCTGTCACGCCGCAGCAGATCAGCGAAGTGCTGGCCGCCAGCGACAAGCAATGCCCGGTGCACATCCACATTGCCGAACAGCAGAAGGAAGTCGACGACTGCCTGACCTGGAGCGGTCGCCGTCCGCTGCAATGGCTGTACGAAAATACCGAAGTCGATCAGCGCTGGTGCCTGGTTCACGCGACCCACGCCAATGCCGAAGAAGTCACGCTGATGGCCAAGAGTCGCGCCATTGCCGGTTTGTGCCTGACCACTGAAGCCAACCTGGGTGACGGGATTTTCCCGGCCGTGGATTTCCTTGCTCAGGGCGGACGCATGGGCATCGGCTCCGACAGCCATGTGTCGTTGAGCGTGGTGGAAGAACTGCGCTGGCTGGAATACGGCCAGCGTCTGCGCGATCAGCGGCGTAATCGTTTGTATGGCGCGGAGCAGCCGATGGTCGGTCGCACGCTGTACGACGCGGCACTGGATGGCGGTGCTCAGGCGTTGGGGCAGCCGATTGGCGCATTGGAAGTCGGTAAGCGTGCGGATTGGCTGGTGCTGGACGGCAACGATCCTTACCTGGCGACGGCCAGTGGCGACGGGATTTTGAATCGCTGGTTGTTTGCGGGTGGTGATCGTCAGGTGCGTGATGTGCTGGTCAATGGCCAATGGGTCGTGCGTGATGGGCGTCATGCGGGTGAAGAAGAAAGCAATCGCGCGTTCACCCAGGTCCTGCGCGACCTCTTGGGCTAACCAAAAACAACTGTGGGAGCGAGCCTGCTCGCGAAGGGACCGTCAAATTCAACAGAGATGTTGACTGACAGTCCGCCTTCGCGAGCAAGCCCGCTCCCACATTGGTTTTGTGCAAACAGTTAGTTCGAGGTCTTGGCCATCTGCGTATCCGTCGCACGCCAGATCAGCCGCGTGGTGTCGTAACCCTGTTGACGCGCCTTGCTCAGCAATTCCTCGCGCACTACGCCATTGACCGTCGGGGTCCGCGACAGCAGCCACAGGTACTTGCGACTCGGGTCGCCCACAATGGCGGTCTTGTAGTCATCGCTGACGTACAACACCCAGTATTCGCCCTTCGCCGTACCGGGCAGCAGACGAGAAAACCAGGTATCGAACTCGACCCACAGTTTGTCGAATTTACCCGATACCTGTGGATAAGCCGTGCCCTTGGCCTCTTCCCACTGCCACTGCGGCGTCAGGCAGCGGTTCAATACCGCCATGTTGCCGTCAGGCTTGAGGCTGTAATGGGCTTCGGACTGCGCGCAGTCGCGCTGGAAATACATCGGCAGGCGAGCCAACTCGTACCAGGTCCCTTGGTAACGCTTGAGGTTGACGCTGTTGACGGTTTTTGGCGCCAACGAATCATGGCCAGAAGTGGCGCAGCCAGCCAATACCAGGCCGGCAAAAAGTACGAATAGGAACCGCTTCATTGTTTTTCTCCCGTGGGCGCAACGCCCCGGTTTACTTCAGGCCTTGGCCGGAAAACATCAATACTTTGTCACCGGCGTACTGCACGCTGATAAAGCTGTTTTTATCGCCCCAGGTGCAACTGGACATGCCGAGCGCGCCCGAGCAATCAGCAGGTTTACCCAACAACGTTTCGACCTCGGCCTTAGGCATGCCGGTCGACAGTTTCGAGTAGTTTTCCTGATTGACCTTGCTGCATGCGGCCAACAACACGCAGAACGAGAGCAAGGCGAGAGATCGCAACGACATGGTGAAACTCCTGGAGCGAAGGGGAATGGCATGGCTGCCAAGCTGAAGCTTAGAAGAGAAAACCCCCATCTGGTTCCCCGACCGCGACGCTATTTATCAGGCCACTCGTCTGCCTTTTTTCGAAAAATCAGCCACTTTCTTACGCCATCGGGTATTTCGTCAGTTTTTGCAAAAAGACGCCTAATCTTTGGCGCCGGCCAGTCGACATAGAAGCAGCGTAAAGCCCTCGACTGTGGCGAATTGACGCCCCTCGCTGATCAGCCCCTCCGCGGTAGTGCATTTAATGACCAGAAACATGAAATTCAGCCACAAGATCTTGCTGGCCGCCGCCCTTGTGGTCGCCGTTGCGTTCGCCTGCTTTATCCTGTTCAACGACTACCGCCAGCGTCAGACCCTGCGCAGCAGTACCGAGTCCTCGATGCAGGAACTTGGCAGCCTGACCACCAGCAACATCCAGACCTGGCTGGAAAGCCGCATCCAGTTGCTGCAATCGTTGTCCCAGCAGATCGCCGTGGATGGCAGCGCACCCGCCAGCCTGAAACGCGCCATCGACCTGCCGGCCTACACCAGCAATTTCCAGCTGAGCTATTTCGGCGGCACTGATGGTGTGATGTTCTCGATCCCGGCCGGCAATCGCGCCGCCGACTACGATCCTCGCGCCCGTGGCTGGTACAAGGCAGCCAACAGCGCGCAACAGACCATCGTCACCGAACCGTACATCGCCGCGTCTTCCGGCAAACTGGTGATCACCGTCGCCACCCCCGTGAAGAATCAGGGCCAGATGATCGGCGTCGCCGGTGCGGACATCGACCTGTCCAGCGTCAGCGCGATCATCAACTCGCTGAACTTCGGCGGCCACGGCCATGCATTCATCGTCAGCGCCGACGGCAAGATCCTGATCCACCCGGACAGCAAACTGGTGCTCAAAGGACTGGCCGATGCCTACCCGAACGGCGCTCCGAAAGTCAGCCCGGGCATGAAAGAAGTCGAGTTCGACGGCAAGACTCAGTTCATCTCCTTCACCCACGTCAACGGCGTGCCGTCGGCGGACTGGTACGTAGCACTGGTGCTGGATCAGGACACCGCGTTCTCGATGCTCAGCGAATTCCGCACCTCGGCGATCATCGCCATGGTCATTGCCGTGGTGATCATCATCGCGTTGCTGGGCATGTTGATCAGTTTCCTGATGCAGCCGCTGCTGACCATGGGCCGCGCAATGCATGACATCGCCGAAGGTGAAGGTGACCTGACCAAACGCCTGACCATCCACGGCCAGGACGAATTCGGCGCACTGGGCACCTCGTTCAACCGTTTTGTAGAGCGTATCCACACCTCGATTCGCGAAGTGTCCTCGGCCACCGGCCAGGTCAACGAAGTGGCCCTGCGTGTGGTGGCGGCTTCCAACTCGTCGATGTTCAACTCCGACCAGCAAGCCTCGCGCACCAGCAGCGTGGCCGCGGCGATCAATCAACTGGGCGCCGCCGCCCAGGAAATCGCCCAGAACGCCGCCCTCGCCTCGCAGCATTCGAGCGACGCCCGCGCCCTGGCCGAAGACGGTCAGCAAGTGGTGGACAAGACCATCGCCGCGATGCAGCAGCTGTCGGCGAAGATCAGCGACTCGTGCGGCAACATCGAAACGCTCAACAGCAACACCGTGAACATCGGGCAGATTCTGGAAGTGATCACCAGCATCTCCCAGCAGACCAACTTGCTGGCCCTGAACGCGGCCATCGAAGCGGCCCGTGCCGGTGAAGCCGGTCGTGGTTTCGCGGTGGTGGCGGACGAGGTGCGCAACCTGGCGCACCGCACCCAGGATTCGGCGCAGCAAGTGCAGAAGATGATCGAGGAGCTGCAAGTCGGCGCCCGTGAAGCGGTCAGCACCATGACCGACAGCCAGCGCCAGAGCGAAAGCAGCGTGGGTATCGCCAACCAGGCCGGCGAGCGACTGGGTAGCGTGACGCAACGCATTGGTGAAATCGACGGGATGAACCAGTCGGTGGCGACGGCGACGGAAGAGCAGACCGCTGTGGTGGAGTCGATCAACGTCGACATTACCGAGATCAACACCTTGAACCAGGAAGGGGTGGAGAACTTGCAGTCGACCTTGCGTGCGTGTGCGGATCTTGAGCAGCAGGCGGCGCGGTTAAAGCAGCTTGTGGGTAGCTTCCGGATTTAAGGCGCTATTGAAGGCCTCTTCGCGAGCAAGCCCGCTCCCACATTGGATGTGTGTCGTTCACACATCCAATGTGGGAGCGGGCTTGCTCGCGAAGACGGCATCAGCCGAAAGGAAAATCTAAAACCGAGACCCGGGCTTCGAAAGAAACTCTAATTCCTCAGCCGTAGTCGCCCGCCCCAACACCGCATTGCGATGCGGAAACCGTCCAAACCGCGCAATCACGTCCCGATGCCGCTCGGCATAGTCCAGGTAATCGCTAAACAGCGCCCGATCGATCTCGGGTTGTTGCGCCACCAATTCGATATGGCGCGAGACGCCTTCGTTCTGCACCGCGAGGTTTTCGCTGTGCTCGAACACCAGGTAGATAAACACCCGCTGAATCGGCTGTAACTGCCGATCAAAATCCGCAGCAACGCCTTGCGCCACCAGTGCCTGAGCCCTGAGATCGCCGGAAAAGCATTGGGGAGTGTCGCGATAAATCATTCGAGGGAGTTGATCGAGCAGCAGCACCAGGGCCAGCCAACCTTCAGGGCGTTGCGCCCAGTCAGTCAATCCGCCGGCCAGTGCCTGCTCGACCCAGTCCCCGAAACGCGATTGCGCTTCGAGGTCCTGGCTGTCGCGCTTGCCGAACCATAACTTGCCCTTGGTGGCCGCTGTTTCTTTCGAGGACCCGGAAGAACCGAACCACCAATCGAGCAACGGCTGCCAGGGCGCGGTCATGATTTAGGCCTTGTGGTAAGCCGTGACGCGCTCAACTTCTTCTTTCGAACCGAGGAACACCGCAACACGCTGGTGCAGGCCGTCCGGCTTGATGTCGAGGATGCGCTGATGGCCATCGGTGGAAGCGCCGCCAGCCTGTTCAACCAGGAACGACATCGGGTTGGCTTCGTACATCAGGCGCAGCTTGCCCGGCTTGGACGGCTCGCGGCTGTCGCGTGGGTACATGAACAGTCCGCCACGGGTCAGGATGCGGTGCACGTCCGCGACCATCGCAGCAACCCAGCGCATGTTGTAGTTCTTTTTCAGCGGGCCTTCTTCGCCAGCCAGCAATTCGCCGACGTAACGTTGTACCGGCGCTTCCCAGTGACGCTGGTTGGAGGCGTTGATCGCGAATTCCTGGGTGGAGGTCGGAATCTTGATGTCTTCGTGGGTCAGTACGAAGCTGCCCATTTCGCGATCCAGGGTGAAGCCTTTCACACCGTCGCCCAAGGTCAGGATCAACATGGTCTGTGGACCGTAGATCGCGTAACCGGCAGCGACTTGCTCGGTGCCTGGCTGCAGGAAAGCCTTTTCGTTCAGAGGTTCGTTCTGGCTCAGGTATTCGTTCGGGCAACGCAGTACGGAGAAGATCGTACCGACCGGCGCGTTGATGTCGATGTTCGACGAACCGTCCAGCGGGTCGAATACCAGCAGGTACGCGCCTTTCGGGTATTTGCCCGGGATCTGGTAGGCATTGTCCATTTCTTCGGACGCCATGCCGGCCAGGTGACCGCCCCATTCGTTGGCTTCGAGCAGGATCTCGTTGGAGATCACGTCGAGTTTCTTCTGCACTTCACCTTGGACGTTTTCAGTGCCCATGCTGCCCAGAACACCACCGAGGGCGCCTTTGGACACGGCGTGGTTGATCTCTTTGCAAGCACGCGCCACCACTTCGATCAGGAAACGCAGATCGGCAGGGGTGTTGTTGCTACGGGTCTGCTCAATCAAATAGCGACTCAGGGTAACGCGGGACATGGAAGGCTCCGGTGGAATGGGGGGCTAAAAACCCGCGCAGTTTAACGCGAGTCGAGGCGCATTTCCTCCTATCAGACGTGATACGCCCAAGAGAGTTCATGTGCCGGATTGAGCGTAGTTCGAAACGGGGCGGATGTGGACTGGCGGCAGGTGGGAGTTTCAAGATTTTCTTTGCCTGAAAGTCAGCCATTCTCAGGATGAAGTCGGGGGCTTGCGCAGCAAGCTGAACGCCATCGCAGCCAGGAACAGCACACTCAGCAACAACACCGCCCACAACCCGAATTTCTTCCAGTTCGTACCCGCCGTCGCCGTCGTGGTCACCGTCGATGTCGACGTCACCACTGCCCCGCCGTCCACCGTCGCCTTGCCCAATGCCGCCAGTTTCTGCGCGTTGTAATCCGGAATCAGCGTCGACAACGGCAAGCTCGCCGCTTTCACCGTCGCATTGCCCAGCGCCAGCGTGTAAGGGCCAGGGCCGCGTGCCAGGAACACCAGTTGCGTCGAACGCACGGCGAACTTCAGCGACGGCGCTTCGGCGCCCAAGCCTCCGCCCCGCTCGTCCACCACCAGTTTCAACTGCTGCACGGTTTGCCCCGGCAACTGCAATTCGTTTTGCACCACGTCCTGGCCATTCTGGGTCAGGCGATACAGCAAACCGCTGCCCAGCGGCTGCCACGGCAAGCTGCTCTCGCGGCGGCCAGACAATGCCACCGGCGCCAGACTGTTGGGCTGACTCAGCTCGACCTGCACCCGTTCGACATTTAGTCCCATCGGCAATTGCCAAGTATATTCACCGGCCTTCGCGCTGCTGCCAGCCAACGGTTGCGACCAGACCAACGGCAGCGGCAGGCTGCGGGTGCTGGCGCTTTCCAGCTGCGCCGAGGTCAGCGCTGGCGCCGATTGCGGCGAATTCCACAGCAGGCGCAGATAGCGCGCCGACTGCCCCGGCAGCCCGACTTCATGCTGCTCGACCCGTTCGTCGGCAAACGTCAGTCGTGCCACCTGCCCTTCTCCCCACGACTGCCAATGCTGCAAGTCGTCGCTGGCCTCGATGGAAAAACGCTGGAAGCCGTCACGCTCGCTGGTCCAGTCGAGGACCAATTGCTGCAGCGGCGCCTTGATGCCGCTGGCATCGAGCAACCAGCCGCGCAGGACTTCTTCGCCCGCCTCCAAATGACTGGACGGCTGCACTTCGACCAGCGTGCCGTTGGCACTCGATTGCACCCGCACGCTGGGCGCGCGCTCGGTGGAATCCGCCGAGTCGTACAGCGGGAACCACTTCACATCGGTCAGCGTGCGATTTTCGCGGGTCTGGGCCGATTCTCGCGCCAAGGCATACGCCTGAACCTGACCAGCCGCATTGAACACACGCACATCGCTCAGGTCGGTTTGCCGCGCATTCAACTGCACGCTCAACGGCAATTCGAGGCGGTACCACGGGCCGTCACCGCTCACGGACAACGGCACTCGAGTGGTGAAATCCGCCGGTTGCTCCTGCGCGCTGACCGACAACGTCATACCCAGCGCAACGGCACCCAACCATCCCAGGTTCAGCTTCTGACTCAAGACGACACTCCTTCGGTTTCCGGGGCCGGTTTTTCAGACGCCGGCACAGCCTCGACGCGCTTGGGCGGCAGCGGCGCGAAATAGCCCACCACCAGCAGCAACACGCCCACGCCGATAAACGACACGATCCGCGCGAGCCCGCCGCGGTTACTCAATTCAACGAAGAACAGCTTGGCCACCACCACGCCAATCAACGCCGCACCGATCAGCCAGACCTCGCGACGATGGCGCAAATGGCCGCCGATCATCAGGCTCAGCGCCATCAGGGTCCAGACGATGGACAGGCCGGCCTGCACCAGCATCGACTCCAGCAAGGCATCGAATTCGAACGGCACACCGCCCCAATGGTGCGCAGTGCGCATCACCAACGCAGTGAAGAACACAAACAGCGAAACCCCGGCGATCAATTGCGTGGCGTGCTCGGCGTAATCCTTGCGGATCGCCAGTTGTGTCACCGCGCTGCGCGACCAGACGTAAACGCCGAACAGCGCAAACAGCAGGCCCAACTCCAGCGGGTTGATCAGTGGCACATACGGCAGCGGTTCGGCGGTGCCGTCGCTGACGACGTTTGCCAGCCAGAACCAGCCGAGCATCAGCAGCGCCAGCGGTGCCGCCGCATACAGTCGGTACTCGCGGGAATACGCCGACACCGGCCATGGCCAAGTGCGCGGCGCCGCCATCAGCACCAGATACAGGCTTGGCAGAATCGCCCAGCCCAACCAGCGCCAGGCGTTGTATTGCTCGGACAGCAACAGCAAGCCGTAACGCAGTTCCAGCGCCAGCACACCGATCAACAACCAGCAACCGAGCACATGCGCGGTGCTGACCGCGCGCGCCGGCAACATCGGCGCCAGTCGTTTCAGCGAAACGAAATGCACGACGAACACCGCCGTCCAGGCCAACCAGCCAACACTGGCCGCCGGGTGATAACGCGAGTGCCACGCTGCGAGCAACACCACGCCGGCCGCCGGCATCAGCAAGGTGCAGAGCAAACCCAGCGAAGACCATTTCAAGCGCAGCGCCAACAACGTCCACAACGCCACACTGATGGCCGCGACCGCCAGCAGCAGCGGCGCTTGCAGGTTCACCGGCGCGAAGCGCAGCACTTCACTGACCCACGCCAGCGCCCACCAACCCGCGCCCCACACCAGCAACACTTCGGACAAACGCTGCAGGCTCAACACATCGAATGCCGAAGCGTGGTTGCCCACCTGCAATCGCCAGGCCCCGACCAGCGCCGCCAAACCCAGTACCAACGGCGTCCAGAAACCGCTGTGCGCCAGCGGCTTCAGTCCTTCGCTGGCCAACGGTCCGAGCAGGTCCGGCCCGGCAAACAGGAACGCGGCGCCGCCAATCACCTGCAATAGCAAACCGAAAACGAAACTCACGCGCTGTTTCAAGTACAGGCTCAACCAGATGATGAACAAGCCACTGGCCGCCCACACCGCGCTCGCGGTTTGCCATGGCAACACAAACAACACCGCCAGATTGATCAGCACCAGACCGGCCAGCAACACCACCGACAAACCGCGCAGCAGTCGCACGTCACTGCGCACCATCTCATCGCGCGCCGCCAGCAGCATGCCGGCGATCAACGCCAGGCCGATCAGCGAGGCACTGAGCAACCCGCTCCAGCCGGCACTGAACACTGCCGCAGATTCACCGCCAGCACCTTGCAGACGCAGCAGGAACAACGCACCCCCGAGCAATTGCACAGCAAACGCGGTAAACAGGAACGTGCGTGATTGCAGGCGCAGACCGATAAACAACGTCGCCAGACCGGCCAGCGCCCAGCTGATCGCCGTACCGTGGGTAAAGAAAAACAACGGTGCCAGCAGGTAAAGGAACGACAGGCCGAGGCAAGCCAGAACCGGCAGCCCTTTGCGCTCCCATTGCGCGGTGTGCTCCGGCGAGGCTTGGCGCAATTGATAGAAGCTGAACAGCAACGCCACGCCGAGCATCAACGCACCCAACGGTGCGCCGTCGAGCAGGCTGCTTTCGCCGATCCGCAGTTCGCTGAGAAACGCCAGCGCCGAGCCCAATTGCAGCAGCAAGGCGAAGGCCCTGGCCAACGGACGTTGCTGACGCAAGCCGAGCCAGAAAATCCCGGCACCTTCGACAGCCCAGGCCGCAGACGTCCAGCGCGCATCCAGCCCCAATGGAATCGCCAGGCTGGCGAAAATCACACCCAGCGCCAGACAGGTCTCCGCCAGCAACAACGCGCGGCCGCCCATCAGCAAACGGGCCAGGCCCATGTAGATCATGCCCAGCGCCAATGCGCTGAACGCGGCGGCAAACTCAAGGTGCTGGACCAGCGCGAACTGCAAGCCAAAGCCCACCAGCGGCGGGCCAAACAGCATCGTGCCGTCAACATAATCGCCCTTGCGCGCCGACCAGCGCAGCAGCGCCTCGCGACTTTCGTCCTCGGGCGCATCGCTCATTTCCAGCAACTTGCGTCGGGCGAACAACAGGCCGATGGCCAGGTACATCAGGAAAAACAGGATCAGGAACGGCTCGGTGCTCCACAGCAACTCTGGCGTGTAGGAACGCAGGCCCCAGGCGAAACCGATGCCGAACGTGCCGACAAACCCGATCAGGTTGAGCAAACGCCAGGCCTTGAACCAGGCGATGGCGAGAATGCCTGCGTTGAGCAAGGCAAAGTAGCTGAACAGCGCGACGTGGTTGCCGGCGCCAGTGGACGTGAGAATCGGCGCAGCAAAACCGCCCAGCGCGGCGACGCAGGCCAGCGCCAGGGAATCCTGGGTGATCGCCAGGATGGCTGAGAACACTGTCACCGCCACCAACAAGCCGAGCGCTGCGGTTGGATCAAGCAGTGGATGCAAACGCATGGCGGCGAACACCGTCAGGTACAGCACGGCAATGCCGGTGCCTTGCAGCATCAATGCGTAATTGTTGTTGCGATGACGCAGCCACCAGCCCAGGCCGAGCAGGCCCAATGCCGCCGCCGCAACCCCGGCGTAACGCAGTTCAATCGGCACCACCATGCCTTCGGTTGCGTAACGCAGCAGAAAGGCCAGACCGAGGAACAACAGCACCACGCCGACCCGCAGCACGGTATTGCCACCGAACAGCCAGGCGCGGGCGCCGCTGATGGCGCGATCGATGAAGTTGGGGCCGCGCGGGATGGCAGGTTCGCGAACAACCGGCTCGGGTTTCCAGGCATCGGCCGGCAGTGGCTGACTGGTTTCAGTCGCCGCAGCGGTGATTGGTTCGAGCTCTGGAGGGAGGTCCCAGATCAGCTCAGGGGTTTCGGCAGGGATTTCGTCGAGGGTAAATTCTGGAGGTGCAACGGGCTCGCTGGCGATCGGCTCGCTGGTTTCCGGAGGTTTGACGCCGGACACTTCAAGCAAGGCCAGGCGTTGCTGCACCTCGTTCAGCGCAACCTGCGTCTGCGCCAGCAGAAGGTGCTGCTCGGCAGCTTTTGAACCCAAACGGGCGATGTGGATGGCTTGGCCAATACCCAAGCCGAGCAACGCGCCCAACAGCGCATCACTCAATGACTCGTCGAGTATCCAGCCGAGCACCAGCCCAATCAGCATGAAAATCCATTGCATGGTCGATATCCCTAAGCGGCCCCGCGATGGGGCGAGTCCGGCAAGGCAGCATTGGCTGAGTTTAGTGTGAAACCACACAAACCTGTGGGAGCGAGCCTGCTCGCTCCCACAATGGATTGCCAATGCATGCAACCCGGCGTAACCGGTGCGTAGTATATCGGCCAGGCCCAACAACCGTCGGGCCTTGCACGCAATTATTGCGAAAAGTTACTCCAGTGCCTTCCAGATATCCGTGGCGTACTCACGAATGGTCCGGTCCGAGGAGAACCACCCCATCCGCGACGTGTTCAACACCGCCGAGCGCCACCATTCCTTGGAATCATGCCAGTGGGCCTCGACGCGCATCTGCGCGTCCCAGTAAGAGTCGAAGTCGGCACAGACCAGGAAACGGTCGTAATCCACCAGCGAATCGATCAGCCCGGTGTAACGGGACGGATCATCCGGCGAGAACACCCCGCCACGAATCGCTTGCAGCACGTCATTCAGCCGATGCGACGCAGCGATGTCCGGCGTCGCGTTGAACTCATGGTTCTGTTTGCGCGCTTCCACCTGCTGCGCACTGAGGCCGAAGATGAACATGTGCTCGACGCCGATGCGCTCACACATTTCGACGTTGGCGCCATCGAGGGTGCCGATGGTCAGGGCGCCGTTGAGGCCGAACTTCATATTGCTGGTGCCGGAGGCTTCGAAGCCTGCGGTGGAAATCTGCTCCGACAAGTCCGCCGCCGGAATAATGCTCTCCGCCAGGCTGACGTTGTAGTTGGGCAGGAACACCACTTTGAGCAAACCGCGCACGGTCGGGTCGTTGTTCACCACCCGGGCAATGTCGTTGGTCAGCTTGATGATCAGCTTGGCCTGGTGATAACTGGCGGCGGCCTTGCCGGCGAAGATCTTCACGCGCGGCACCCAGTCGATCTCCGGCTCGGCCCGAATCGCCTGATACAACGCCACGGTGTGCATCAGGTTGAGCAACTGGCGTTTGTATTCGTGGATCCGTTTGACCTGCACGTCGAACATCGCCGCCGGATTGACCGCCACGCCCAGCCGTTCGTGAATGATGTAGGCGAGGGCTTTTTTGCTGAGCAGACGCTGTTCGGCGAATGCTTTGCGGAACGCGGGTTTTTCGGCGAACGGTTCCAGTTCGAGCAGACGTGATTCGGCGTTATCCAGCAAATCCGGCCCGAGGGCATCGACCATCATCGACGTCAGTTCGGGGTTGGCCTGGTAGAGCCAGCGGCGGAAGGTGATGCCGTTGGTCTTGTTGTTGATCCGGTCCGGGTAGAGTTTGTGCAGTTCGGAGAACACGGTTTTGCGCATCAACTGCGTGTGCAGCCCGGACACACCGTTGACGCTGTGCGAACCCAGGAACGCGAGGTTGCCCATGCGCACACGGCGGCCGTTGTCTTCTTCGATCAGCGATACCGCGCGCAACACGTCGAAGTCGTGAATGCCTTTGGCCCGCAGCGAATCGATGTGCTGGGCGTTGATCAGGTAAATGATCTGCATGTGCCGCGGCAGCATCCGCTCCATCAAGCCGACCGGCCAGGTTTCCAGCGCTTCCGGCAACAACGTGTGGTTGGTGTACGACAGCGTGTCCACGGTAACCTGCCACGCCGCATCCCAGGCAACGTCGTAGACATCGACCAGTTGGCGCATCAATTCGGCCACGGCAATCGAGGGGTGCGTGTCGTTGAGCTGGATCGCCGCGTGGTCACCCAGGGTCAGGACCGAGGTGTGCATGTTGCGGTGACGGCGCAGCAAATCCTGCAAGGACGCAGCGACGAAGAAATATTCCTGGCGCAGGCGCAGTTCCTGGCCGGCTTCGGTGCTGTCCGCGGGATAAAGCACGCGGGAAATACTTTCGGCCCGGGCGACTTCTGCCACGGCGCCCAAGTGGTCACCGGCGTTGAAGCGCTCCAAATGCAAATCTTCCATGGCGCGGGCGCGCCACAGACGCAGCGTGTTGACGCTCGCACCGCGCCAGCCGACCACCGGCGTGTCATACGCAATCGCGCGCACGGTTTCCACCGGGGTCCAGACTTGCTTGGTCTTGCCGTTTTCATCAGTGACGGTTTCGACGCCGCCGCCGAAGCCAATCGGGTAAACGACTTCTGGGCGCTCGAATTCCCACGGGTTGCCGAAGTCCAGCCAGTGTTCGGTCTGCTCTTGCTGCCAGCCGTCGACGATGGCCTGGCGGAACAAACCGTGCTCATAACGAATGCCGTAGCCGTGACCGGCGATGCCGAGGGTCGACATGCTTTCCATGAAGCAGGCGGCCAGACGACCGAGACCACCGTTGCCCAGCGCCGCGTCGGGCTCCAGCAGGCGGATGCGTTCGAGGTCGACACCGAGTTCGGTCAGCGCTTCGCGGGCGACGTCGAGCAAGCCCAGGTTGCTCAGGCTGTCGTAGAGCAGTCGGCCGATGAGAAATTCGAGGGAGAGGTAATAAACCCGTTTCTGCCCTTTGCGGTAGATCTGCCGGGTGTGGTCCATCCAGTGCTCGACCATGTGATCACGGGCCGCCAGGGCGATGGCTTCGAACCAGTCGTGGTCAAAGGCGTGATCCGGGTCTTTACCCACCGCGTAGGTGAGTTTGGTCAAGACGGCGTCGCGGAATGCGGCCACCTCTGCTTCGCGAACAAGTGGTTCTTGAGTCATCGATAGGACCTCGAGCGAGCGTGGAGTTGTTGAGCCTAGACGGTCTGACAGACGGCGGGGGCTCTGGTTCGGCAGTTTTTCCTGATAGTGCGAGATAGCTCGGCATTACATTGTCGTGTGCCTGAATCAATGCAGGGGCCGTGCCGGATTAACGGTGCTTTTTGGGTGATACAGAAAAAATCTGGCGAAAGGTTGTTCAAAAATCCACCAGTCCCGGTATGATCGCGCGCCCTGATGCACGTAGCTGGTAACAACCGATGATGAAGCCCAACCTGATCGCCGCCGCTGAGATCGATCGCCTCGATACCTGGGCCAAGTACTCTGCGCCGATGTGCGGTTCCTGTGTGTCCAGCTGCTGCACGCTGCCGGTCGAGGTCAAGATCAAGGATCTGATCCGTATCGGCATCGTCGACGAGTTCGAACGCGGCGAGCCGGCGAAAAACATCGCCAAGCGCCTGCAGAAGGAAGGGATCGTCGAGCGTTACAGCCAGAAGACCGAGATCTTCACCCTCCAGCGCATGAGCAACAACGACTGCCTGTACCTGGATCGTAAGAGCCGTCTGTGCACTATTTATGAAAAGCGCCCGGATACCTGCCGCAATCACCCGAAAATCGGGCCGCGGCCGGGGTATTGCGCGTACAAGCCGAAAGAAGTGGTGCGCGAGACCAGCGAGAGCCGTCGGCCGCTCGATAAGTTTTGATCTCCACTTCACCTGTGGCGAGGGGGCTTGCCCCCGTTCGGCGGCGAAGCCGTCGTGAAGCCGAGCGATGCCTGGTTTCTGGATAAACGAGGTGGCAGGTTTTGGGGGGGCTTCGCCACCCAACGGGGGCAAGCCCCCTCGCCACAGTGATCATCAAACCCCAGACAAACAAAAACGCCCCCGACCTTGCGGTCGGGGGCGTTTTTTGTCAGCTAACTAAAAGACTCAGTTACCGGACTTCTTCGCAGCGCGGGTACGCTCGCTTTCGCCCAGGATCTTCTTGCGAAGACGGATGGACTTAGGAGTGACTTCGCACAATTCGTCTTCTTGAACGAATTCCAGAGCCTGCTCCAGAGTGAAGCGGATAGGCGGAACCAGAGCGATGGTTTCGTCTTTACCCGAAGCACGCATGTTGTCGAGCTTCTTGCCTTTGGTTGGGTTGACGCCCAGGTCGTTGTCGCGGCTGTTGATGCCGACGATTTGACCTTCGTACACGTCTTCACCGTGACCCAGGAACAGTTTGCCGCGAGCTTGCAGGGTTTCCAGCGAGTAAGTCAGAGCCTTACCGGTAGCAACCGAAACCAGCACGCCGTTCTGACGGCCGGACATGTCGCCGGACTTCATCACGTCGTAACGGTCGAAGATCGAGGTCAGGATGCCTGCACCGGAGGTCAGGGTCAGGAACTCGTTACGGAAACCGATCAAGCCACGAGCCGGGATGTTGTACTCAAGGCGCACACGGCCCTTGCCATCCGGAACCATGTTGGTCAGGTCGCCCTTACGGATACCGATCTGTTCCATGATCGAACCTTGCGATTCTTCCGGCAGGTCGATGGTCACGTTTTCGTACGGTTCGTGCTTCACGCCGTCAACCATGCGGATGATCACTTCCGGACGACCAACACCCATTTCGAAGCCTTCGCGACGCATGGTTTCGATCAGTACCGAGAGGTGCAGCTCACCACGGCCGGAGACTTTGAACTTGTCGGCGGTGTCGCCTTCTTCAACGCGCAGGGCAACGTTGTAGAGCAGTTCTTTGTCCAGACGTTCCTTGATGTTACGGGAAGTCACGAACTTGCCTTCTTTACCGCAGAAAGGCGAGTCGTTTACCTGGAAGGTCATGGAAACGGTTGGTTCGTCAACGGTCAGCGGCTTCATCGCTTCGACGTTCAGTGGGTCGCACAGAGTGTCGGAGATGAACAGCTGGTCGAAGCCGCTGATGCAGACGATGTCGCCGGCAGCTGCTTCTTCAACGTCGATGCGGTGCAGACCGTGGTGACCCATCAGCTTCAGGATACGACCGTTACGCTTCTTGCCGTCGGCGTCGATAGCGACAACCGGAGTGTTCGGCTTGATGCGGCCACGAGCGATACGGCCAACGCCGATAACACCCAGGAAGCTGTTGTAGTCCAGAGCGGAGATTTGCATCTGGAACGGACCATCGCGGTCGACTTTCGGCGCAGGTACGTTGTCGACGATCGACTGGTACAGCGGGGTCATGTCTTCAGCCATGTCGGTGTGTTCCAGACCGGCAATGCCGTTCAGGGCCGAGGCGTAGACGACTTTGAAGTCCAGCTGTTCTTCGGTAGCACCGAGGTTGTCGAACAGATCGAAGATCTGGTCCAGAACCCAGTCCGGACGCGCGCCTGGACGGTCAACCTTGTTGATGACCACGATTGGACGCAGGCCGGCTTCGAAAGCCTTCTTGGTCACGAAACGGGTTTGCGGCATAGGGCCGTCTTGAGCGTCAACCAGCAGCAGAACGGAGTCAACCATCGACATTACGCGTTCAACTTCGCCGCCGAAGTCGGCGTGGCCCGGGGTGTCCACGATGTTGATGTGGTAGCCGTTCCAGTTGATGGCGGTGTTCTTCGCCAGAATGGTAATACCGCGCTCTTTCTCCTGGTCGTTGGAGTCCATCACGCGCTCGTCGTTGAGCTCGTTGCGCTCCAGGGTGCCGGATTGACGCAAGAGTTTGTCTACCAGGGTGGTTTTACCATGGTCAACGTGAGCAATGATGGCGATGTTGCGTAGATTTTCGATCACTTGTGTATCTCGATCAGAGGATTCGGTGTGCTGACAAGTCTTGGCAGCGATTAACAGTAGAGTCAGGCCTTGCCGTTACAGCTTGACGGCAGAGTCGGGGGGCCGGTGACGCAGGCCACAGGCATACAGCCCCGGGCTCTTAGCTCGGTCGATAAACGCGCACATTGGCATGCCCCTCACTGAGCAAATGGTGGGCATGCAGGCGACTCATCACGCCTTTGTCGCAATACAGCAGGTACTGGCGAGTAGGGTCCAGTTCCTTGAAACGAGCGTTCAATGCATAGAAAGGCATCGCTTGTACCTCGATACCAGCCAGGGCCAGCGGATCATCTTCAGCGGCATCCGGGTGACGGATGTCGATGATGATTTGCCCCGCCAGCGCTTCGCTGACTTCTTCAATCTGCAAGTCCTGGCCCAATTCGTCGATTACGCGATCGATCGGGACCAGTTTGGCGTTCTCGAGCGCACGCTCAAGGACCGCCATGTCGAATTCTTTCTCTTCATGCTCCACGCGCGGACGCTTGGCGTGGGTCTTTGGGTTCACCGAGATGACCCCGCAGTATTCCGGCATGTGCTTGGCGAAGTCGGCAGTCCCGATTTCGTTGGCCAGGTCGATGATGTCCTGCTTGTGACTGGCGATCAGCGGACGCAAGACGAGCTTGTCGGTCACGCAGTCGATCACGGACAGGTTCGGCAACGTCTGGCTCGACACCTGGGAAATCGCTTCACCGGTGACCAGCGCTTCGATGTCCAGCCGATCAGCAATACGGGAAGCAGCGCGCAACATCATACGCTTCAAAACTACACCCATATGACTGTTATCGACTTTCCCGAGAATTTCTCCCAGAACTTCCTCGAACGGCACACTGACAAATAACACGCGTTGGGAGCTTCCGTACTTCTTCCAGATGAAGTGCGCGACTTCCATGACGCCCAGTTCATGGGCCCTTCCGCCCAGATTGAAGAAGCAGAAATGGCTCATCAGGCCACGGCGCATGATCTGGTACGCCGCCACGGTGGAATCGAAGCCACCGGACATCAGCACAAGCGTCTGTTCCAGTGCACCCAGCGGATAACCGCCGATGCTGTTGTGCTGGCTGTGGATCACAAACAACCGTTTGTCGCGAATTTCGATGCGAACTTCGATTTCCGGCTCTTTCAGCGAGATTCCGGCGGCGCCGCACTGACGACGCAGTTGGCTGCCGACGTATTTTTCGACGTCCATCGAGCTGAATTCATGCTTGCCGGCGCGTTTGCAGCGCACCGAGAAGATCTTCCCGGCCAGGGACTCGCCGAAGTGCTGCTTGCACTTGGCGACGATGTCGTCGAAGTCGCCCAACGGGTATTCATCGACCTGCAGGAAATGCGCGATGCCGGGCATGCAGCTCAGGCGCTCGGTCATCTCCTTCAGGGCTTTGGGCTCGCTGACGCGGGTTTCCAGCTCGAGATTGTCCCACACACCGTTCACCACCACGGCCGGGTCCAGGTCGCGGAGCACGGTGCGGATGTTTTTAGCCAATTGGCGGATGAAACGCATCCGTACCGGGCGGCTCTTGATGGTGATCTCGGGGAAGACTTTTACGATTAGTTTCATGAAAACAGCGCGCGCTGGGCCAGCCGAAAAAGGGGGGCGCGGATTATAGCGGAAATTGCTCAAGGTTTAACCAGTTAATGTGCAGAAGGTTTTGCGCGCACCAAAACGGGTCATTTATAGGATTTAACGCTACATTGTAGGGCGAGATTTTCCACCTGAAGACGCTTTGTGCCTTTATAAGCGTGAAATTGGGGCAAAAAACCCATGGTGGGGCACTGGCATGCAATTTGCTCCCTTGTGAGGCAGGTTGCCTTGGCAGAGTATTCGCGCCGGCATCACCCACATTCCAAGGGCATCCACTACTAAGCCCGAAGCCACCCGGAGGACACTATGTCGAAGTCGGTTCAACTCATCAAAGATCATGACGTCAAGTGGATTGATCTGCGCTTCACGGACACCAAAGGCACTCAGCACCACGTGACCATGCCGGCTCGCGACGCGCTGGATGACGCTTTCTTCGAAGAAGGCAAAATGTTCGACGGTTCCTCCATTGCTGGCTGGAAAGGCATCGAAGCCTCCGACATGATCCTGATGCCGGACGACAGCACTGCCGTACTCGACCCGTTCACCGAAGAGCCGACCCTGATCCTGGTTTGCGACGTGATCGAGCCTTCGACCATGCAAGGCTACGACCGCGACCCACGTGCGATCGCCAAGCGTGCCGAGGAATACCTGAAGTCGACCGGTATCGGTGACACCGTATTTGTGGGTCCAGAGCCAGAGTTCTTCATCTTCGACGAAGTGAAGTTCAAGTCCGACATCTCCGGTTCGATGTTCAAAATCTTCTCCGAACAAGGTTCGTGGATGTCCGACCAGGACGTGGAAGGCGGCAACCGCGGCCACCGTCCAGGCGTCAAAGGCGGCTACTTCCCTGTTCCACCGTTCGACCATGACCACGAAATCCGTACCTCCATGTGCAACGCCATGGAAGAAATGGGCCTGGTCATCGAAGTTCACCACCACGAAGTGGCAACTGCTGGCCAGAACGAAATCGGCGTGAAGTTCAACACCCTGGTTGCCAAGGCTGACGAAGTTCAAACCCTGAAGTACTGCGTACACAACGTTGCTGATGCATACGGCCGCACCGCGACCTTCATGCCTAAGCCACTGTACGGCGACAACGGTTCGGGTATGCACGTTCACCTGTCCATCGCCAAAGATGGCAAGAACACCTTCGCTGGCGAAGGCTATGCCGGCCTGTCCGACACTGCCCTGTACTTCATCGGCGGTATCATCAAGCACGGTAAGGCCCTGAACGGCTTCACCAACCCGTCGACCAACTCCTACAAGCGTCTGGTCCCAGGTTTTGAAGCTCCAGTAATGCTGGCCTACTCGGCTCGCAACCGTTCCGCTTCGATCCGTATTCCTTACGTGTCCAGCCCTCGCGCTCGCCGTATCGAAGCCCGCTTCCCGGATCCAGCAGCCAACCCGTACTTGGGCTTCGCTGCACTGTTGATGGCTGGCCTGGACGGCATCCAGAACAAGATCCACCCTGGCGACGCAGCTGACAAAAACCTGTACGACCTGCCGCCAGAAGAGGCCAAAGAGATCCCACAAGTTTGCGGCAGCCTGAAAGAAGCCCTGGAAGAACTGGACAAAGGTCGCGCGTTCCTGACCAAAGGCGGCGTGTTCTCCGATGACTTCATCGACGCTTACATCGCTCTGAAAAGCGAAGAAGAAATCAAGGTCCGCACCTTCGTACACCCACTGGAATATGAGCTGTACTACAGCTGCTGATCCGGTAGCGCTGCGGCACGCGGCGTGACAAAAAGAGGCCTCCTTCGGGAGGCCTTTTTTGTGCCCTGGATTTCACGAGCGATGAATAACCCCTGTAGGAGTGAGCCTGCTCGCGAAAGCGGTTTCTCATCCAAAATGAATGCTGCTGACACACCGCTATCGCGAGCAGGCTCACTCCTACAGGGGCTTTGTGGTGTTTGAGAGAGATCAGTAATTCATGCCCAAATGTTAACGCCTTGGGTCAATCGCCACCCCTGACCTATGCTGCAACCCAACGCTTTCGTTTCTGGTCGATTTTATGGGTCGTGGTTTTCTATTTATCTTGCTGCTCATCGCCCTGCCCGCCGCCGCGCAGATCTATAAGTACACCGACGCCGATGGCAACACCGCCTACAGCAATCAACCGCCCGATGGCGTCACGGCCCAGCCGGTTGAATTGCCGCCGCTCAACAGCGTGGAACCCCAATCTCCTCCAGCCGCCCCCACCGGCACCACCCGCAATGAGCCGCCCGGCAACGCCTACGAGGTGCTGCAATTGACTGGCGTGCCCACCGAGGAAGCCCTGCGCGCCAATAACGGCACCTTCACCGTCAGCGTCCTGATCAAACCGCGCCTGCAAGCACCGCATCTGTTGCGATTACTGCTGGATGGTCAACCGTATGGGCAATCGAGCAACGTGCCGATCCTGCAACTGGTGAACATCGACCGCGGCGAACATAGCCTGGCGGTGCAGGTGATCAATGGCGAGGAGGTCCTTCAGCAAAGTCCCACCGTGACGCTCACCGTGCAACGGGTGCATAAGCCATGAGGCTGTGGCTGCTGATCGCCTGTTTGATTGCCTTCCCGGTGTCAGCCGAGGTCTTCACTTATGTCGATGCCCAGGGCAATCGCGCCTTCACCGACCAGCCGCAACATGGCAACGCCAAACGCGTGCCGCTGGCGACCAGCAATCGCATGGCTGCCCAATCCACTGCAAAACCGCTAATCGCCGTGAATCAGCCCGAAGAGCAACCGCTGTTTCACTACGATTTGCTGCGCATACTGGTGCCGGAGCCGGACGCGACGATCCGCAGCAATGCCGGCGAAATGATCGTCAGCGTCACCAATGAACCCGGCCTGCAACCGGGTCATCGCTACCGCCTGCTGCTCGACGGCCAACCCACTGCCGAACCTGGCCTGAGCCCTGTATTCCCCCTGACAAACATCGATCGCGGCAGCCACAACCTGTCAGTGGAAATCCTCGACGAACAAGGCCGCACCGTCGAACGCACGGCCAATCAACCCTTCCACATGTTGCGCACCTCCCTCGCGCAACAACGCCGGGTCAAACCCTGCACCCTCGCCGACTACGGCCAACGGCCGGAATGCCCCCTCGAAGACAAACCGGAAGAAGAAAAAAATCCCTTCCTTCGTTTGTTCTAACGCCGTTCAGGTTTGTGCACTATATTGGTGCGATAGGGTGCACCGTACCCACATCGCAACCCATTTTGGTTCGAAAGTACCCGTGAAAGCTGGCAGAACGCCACGCAAACGAGCGTCAAACGCCCGTTTCAGGCCTTAATTGCTTCTTTTCGGAGCCTTGGTTTGGTTTTTGCATTTTCCCCGCATCAGCGCTTGTTTCTCGCGCACGCTCCGCTCCAAAAGAGGTCCTGATGACCATTAGCGACGCACTACACCGCTTGCTACTCGACAACCTGACCACCGCCACCATCCTGCTCGACGCCGAACTGCGCCTCGAGTACATGAACCCGGCGGCGGAGATGCTGCTGGCCATCAGCGGCCAGCGCAGTCATGGGCAGTTCATCAGCGAGTTGTTCACCGAATCCACCGAAGCGCTGAATTCCCTGCGCCAGGCGGTCGAGCAAGCGCACCCGTTTACCAAACGCGAAGCGATGCTCACTGCCCTCACCGGCCAGACATTGACCGTCGATTACGCAGTCACGCCGATCCTGGCCAACGGCGCCACCATGCTGTTGCTGGAAGTCCATCCCCGTGACCGCCTGCTGCGGATCACCAAGGAAGAGGCGCAGTTGTCGAAGCAGGAAACCAGCAAGATGCTGGTGCGTGGCCTCGCCCATGAAATCAAGAATCCGCTGGGCGGGATTCGCGGCGCCGCGCAATTGCTCGCCCGCGAACTGCCGGAAGAAAGCCTGCGCGATTACACCAACGTGATCATTGAAGAAGCCGACCGCCTGCGCAACCTCGTCGACCGCATGCTCGGCTCGAACAAATTGCCGTCGCTGGCCATGTGCAACGTCCACGAAGTGCTGGAGCGCGTCTGCCATCTGGTGGAAGCGGAAAGCCAGGGCTGCATCACCTTGGTGCGCGACTACGACCCGAGCATTCCCGACGTGTTGATCGACCGCGAACAAATGATTCAGGCGGTCCTGAACATCGTGCGCAACGCGATGCAGGCCATCAGCAGCCAGAACGAATTGCGCCTGGGCCGCATCAGCCTGCGCACCCGCGCCATGCGCCAGTTCACCATCGGCCACGTGCGCCATCGCTTGGTGACCAAAATCGAAATCATCGACAACGGTCCGGGCATTCCTGCGGAACTGCAGGAAACCATCTTCTTTCCCATGGTCAGCGGTCGCCCCGACGGTACCGGGCTCGGCCTGGCCATTACCCAGAACATCATCAGCCAGCACCAGGGCTTGATCGAATGTGACAGCCACCCAGGCCACACCACTTTCTCGATCTTTCTGCCACTGGAACAAGGAGCCACATCGACATGAGCCGTAGTGAAACCGTGTGGATCGTCGATGACGACCGTTCTATCCGTTGGGTCCTGGAAAAAGCCTTGCAGCAAGAAGGCATGACCACGCAAAGCTTCGACAGCGCCGATGGCGTGATGAGCCGCCTGGCGCGCCAGCAACCGGACGTGATCATCTCTGACATCCGCATGCCGGGCGCCAGCGGCCTGGACCTCCTGGCACGGATTCGCGAACAGCACCCACGGTTGCCGGTCATCATCATGACCGCTCACTCGGATCTGGACAGCGCTGTCGCGTCCTATCAGGGTGGTGCGTTTGAGTACCTGCCCAAGCCGTTCGATGTCGATGAAGCCGTCTCCCTGGTCAAGCGCGCCAATCAGCACGCTCAGGAACAGCAAGGCCTGGAAGTCCCGGTCGCCCTGACCCGCACCCCGGAAATCATCGGTGAAGCACCGGCGATGCAGGAAGTGTTTCGCGCCATCGGGCGCTTGAGCCACTCCAACATCACCGTGCTGATCAACGGCGAATCCGGGACCGGTAAAGAGCTGGTGGCCCACGCCCTGCACCGTCACAGCCCACGAGCGGCCTCGCCGTTCATCGCGTTGAACATGGCGGCGATTCCAAAGGACTTGATGGAGTCCGAGCTGTTCGGCCACGAAAAAGGCGCGTTCACCGGCGCGGCCAACCTGCGTCGCGGTCGTTTTGAACAGGCGGATGGCGGCACGCTGTTCCTGGATGAAATCGGCGACATGCCGGCCGACACCCAGACCCGCTTGCTGCGGGTACTGGCCGACGGCGAGTTCTACCGCGTTGGCGGTCATGTGCCGGTGAAGGTCGATGTGCGAATCATCGCCGCGACTCACCAGAACCTGGAAACCCTGGTGCACGCCGGAAAATTCCGTGAGGACTTGTTCCACCGCCTCAACGTGATCCGCATCCACATTCCGCGCCTGTCGGACCGTCGCGAAGACATCCCGACCCTCGCCAAGCACTTCCTCAGCCGCGCCGCGCAGGAACTCGCGGTGGAACCGAAGCTGCTGAAAAGCGAGACCGAGGAATACCTGAAGAACCTGCCGTGGGGCGGCAACGTCCGTCAGCTGGAGAACACGTGCCGCTGGATCACGGTGATGGCATCGGGTCGCGAAGTGCACATCAGCGACCTGCCGCCTGAGCTGCTGAGCCTGCCGCAGGATTCGGCGCCGGTGACCAACTGGGAACAAGCGCTGCGCCAGTGGGCCGATCAGGCGTTGGCGCGTGGTCAGTCGAGCCTGCTGGACACCGCCGTGCCGGCTTTCGAGCGGATCATGATCGAGACCGCCCTCAAACACACCGCCGGCCGCCGCCGCGATGCTGCAGTCTTGTTGGGTTGGGGGCGTAATACCCTGACGCGCAAGATCAAGGAATTGGGGATGAAGGTGGATGGTGGGGATGATGATGAGGGGGATGAGGGCTAAGCAGCCTTTGGTTATTCTGCATTAGTTACATTCAATCGCAGGCCCGCCTCACGGGCTTTGCGCCAAGCCTGAATTTTGCGGCTGACATAGAACCAATGTGGGAGCGGGCTTGCTCGCGAAGCGGCCATAACAATCAACATCTTCGTTGAGTGTTACACCGCCTTCGCGAGCAAGCCCGCTCCCACATTTAGAACATCATGCACCGTACCAATGCACTGCGACCTGCAATCGCGCACAAAAGCAGCACCAAAACCTCGCCATTTTTCGCAATCGAACCCCTATCGAAAAAACACGAAAGCCCCGGAATACGGGGCTTTCGACGTTTCTGCGCGGATTTCTGTTTCAACTTGTTAAAAACTGGCACGCCCCCTGCAATAGTCCATTCAGTGATTCAGTTCACTACCCGGTTTCGGGGACCTTGGTACAGGCAGGCCGGGGATTCCCCTCTTTACATCGGGCTCACACCGCACAAGCGACGAGCCCACCCGTTTTGGGGCCCTTGATACAGGCAGGTCAGGGGTTCCTTCTTTACACCGGGCTCACGACGCAATGCGTGAGCCCCGCCGTTTTGGGAACCTTGGTACAGGCAGGCCGGGGATTCCCTCTTTTATTGCTCCCGGAGATGGATCTCCAGCCGCCAGCGGTCATCGACCTCGCTACCGGCCCACTCGCCTAGCAGTGGCCGAGCGGCCACCACCGACAGCAACAACCCCCCATCACTCAAACGCACTCGCCAGTTGACGGTTTTATCGTCGAGCCTGAGCTGACCTTTCTGCGCCTTGCCTTCAGCCTCGAACAGCAGCGCGAGACTACCGTCGACAAACTCGCCGTGGCTCTTGGGTTCGTTGTTGAACCACACGACCAGGCCGTCGCTGGTGACCTCCACTTGCTGCAAGACCGTCGGGTCTGGCGCGGTCAGGCGACCGATCATCAGCCCCACCATCATCCCGACAATCGCCAATGAACCGAGCACGCGCGGGAATAGTTTCGAACGAGGGTCCTTTGGCGGCGTAGAATGCCCGTCATCTTTACCTTCGGAGCCGTGCATGTTTCACGTCATCCTTTTTCAACCAGAAATTCCGCCGAATACCGGCAACGTTATCAGGCTGTGCGCCAACAGTGGCTGCCACCTGCATTTGATCGAGCCGCTGGGCTTCGAGATGGACGACAAGCGTCTGCGCCGGGCCGGCCTCGACTACCACGAGTACGCCACCCTGCAACGCCACGCCGACCTCGCCAGCTGCCTGGAGAGCCTTGGCCATCCACGGTTGTTCGCCTTCACCACCAAAGGCTCGCGACCGTTCCACGATGCCAGTTTTGCCGAGGGCGATGCCTTCCTGTTCGGTCCGGAAAGCCGAGGCCTGCCGCCTGAAGTGCTCGACGCCCTGCCCGGCGAACAGCGCTTGCGCTTGCCGATGCGCGAAGGCTGCCGCAGCCTGAACCTGTCCAACACCGTGGCCGTCGCCGTGTACGAAGGCTGGCGTCAGCTCGGTTTCAAATAACACCGCATAACAAATGTGGGAGCGGGCTTGCTCGCGAAGGGGCCATAACATTCAACACCTTCGTTGACTGTTACGCCGCTTTCGCGAGCAAGCCCGCTCCCACATTGGACTTGCGTCGACTCTCAGGACTGCTTACTGAACGGTCGGAGTCTCGCCAGCCGCCTGCATGCGTTGCAGTTCTTGTGCGTACAGCGCGTCGAAGTTCACCGGTGCCAGCATCAGGGCCGGGAACGAACCACGGGTCACCAGGCTGTCCAGGGTTTCGCGAGCGTACGGGAACAGGATGTTCGGGCAGAACGCGCCCAGGGTGTGGCTCATCGAAGCGTCGTCCAGGTTCTTGATCAGGAAGATCCCGGCCTGTTGCACTTCAGCGATGAATGCGACTTCGCCGTTTTCACCGTTCTTCACGGTAACCGACAGGGTCAGCACAACTTCGTAGAAGTCGCTTTCCAGGGGCTTTTGACGGGTGTTCAGATCCAGACCGACGCTCGGCTCCCACTGCTGGCGGAAAATCGCCGGGCTTTTCGGGGCTTCGAAGGACAAGTCACGTACGTAGATGCGCTGCAAGGAGAATTGCGGTGCGGTTTCTTCTTCGCTAGCTGCAGTGTTCTGTTGGTCAGTCATCTCAGATCCTTTCTGATCTTGGGGTCTTATAGGGAAGGTATTCAGGCCTTGAGCATGGCGTCGAGCTTGCCGGCGCGCTCAAGGGCAAACAAATCATCACAACCACCAACATGGGTGCTGCCGATCCAGATCTGCGGCACGGACGTATGTCCGGCTTTCTGAGCCATGGCGGCGCGCACCTGCGGCTTGCCATCGACCTTGATCTCTTCGAAGGCCACGCCTTTGTTCTCGAGCAGGTACTTGGCTCGCGAGCAGTAAGGGCAGTAATCGCTGGAATAGACGACGACGTTGCTCATATCACTTCACCAGCGGCAGGTTGTCGCCCTTCCAGCTGGAAATACCACCGGAGAGCTTGGCGGCGGTGAAGCCGGATTTCATCAGCTCGCGGGCATGGGTACCGGCGGTCTGGCCCAGGGCGTCGACCAGAATGATGGTCTTGGCCTTGTGCTTTTCCAGTTCGCCGATGCGCGCGGTCAGTTTGTCGTGAGGAATGTTCAACGCGCCAACGATGTGACCGGCGGCGAAGTCCTTGTTCGAACGGATGTCGATCACGACGCCTGCGTCCTTGTTGACCAGCCCGGTCAGTTCACCGGTACTCAGGCTACGGCCGCCGCCCTGCATTTGATAGGCAATCAGCGCCGCCAGCAGTACGACGAAGATACCGACAAGAATGTAGTGGTTAGTGGCAAATTCAATCAGGTGAGCAACCATCGAAGGAGGTTCCAGGGCGTTAAAATGTCGGCCAGTATACACAGCCACTATGGTGGGCCAAACCCCGTCCGGCGGTGACGTGGCCGGAACTTCGCTTTAAACTGCGACTCCCTTTTTTCATTGCCCTCTTTTAACTCAGCCACGAGTGGAATCCATGACTACCACGCCTAAACCTTTGGTCCTGATTATTCTCGATGGCTTCGGTCACAGTGAGAGCCCTGAATCCAACGCTATCTTTGCCGCGAAGAAGCCCGTGCTGGACCGTTTGTGGGCCACCGTGCCCAACGGCCTGATCTCCGGCAGCGGCATGGACGTTGGCCTGCCGGACGGTCAGATGGGCAACTCTGAAGTCGGCCACATGAACCTCGGCGCCGGCCGCGTGGTGTATCAGGACTTCACCCGCGTGACCAAATCGATCCGCGACGGTGAGTTCTTCGAGAATCCGACCATCTGCGCGGCGGTGGATAAAGCCGTTGCCGCCGGCAAAGCCGTGCATTTCATGGGCCTGCTGTCCGATGGCGGCGTTCACAGCCACCAGGACCACCTGATCGCCATGGCGGAACTGGCCTACAAGCGCGGCGCTGAAAAAATCTACCTGCACGCCTTCCTCGATGGCCGCGACACCCCGCCGAAAAGCGCCCAGTCGTCCATCGAACTGCTCGACGCGACCTTCCAGGCGCTGGGCAAAGGCCGGATTGCCAGCATCATCGGCCGTTACTTCGCCATGGACCGCGACAACCGTTGGGACCGCGTGTCCCAGGCCTATAACCTGATTGTCGACGGCAACGGCGAGTTCAACGCTGCCACCGCCCAGGAAGGTCTGGAAGCCGCTTACGCCCGTGGCGAGAGCGACGAGTTTGTCAAAGCCACCTCCATCGGCGAGCCGGTCAAGGTCGAAGACGGCGATGCCGTGGTGTTCATGAACTTCCGTGCCGACCGCGCCCGTGAGCTGACTCGCGTGTTCGTCGAAGACGGTTTCAAGGAATTTGAACGCAGCCGTCAGCCGAAACTGGCTGGCTTCGTCATGCTGACCCAATACGCTGCGAGCATTCCTGCGCCATCGGCCTTCGCCGCCGGCAGCCTGGAAAACGTGCTGGGCGATTACCTGGCAAAAAACGGCAAGACGCAACTGCGCATCGCCGAAACCGAGAAATACGCGCACGTGACCTTCTTCTTCTCCGGCGGTCGTGAAGAACCGTTCCCGGGCGAAGAACGCATCCTGATCCCGTCGCCGAAAGTTGCCACCTATGACTTGCAGCCTGAGATGAGCGCCCCGGAAGTCACCGACCGCATCGTCGATGCCATTGAAAACCAGCGTTACGACGTGATCGTGGTCAACTACGCCAACGGCGACATGGTTGGTCACAGCGGCGTGTTTGATGCTGCAGTGAAGGCCGTTGAATGCCTGGACCAGTGCGTCGGCCGCATCGTCGAAGCCCTGGAAAAGGTCGGCGGCGAAGCGTTGATCACTGCCGACCACGGCAACGTCGAGCAAATGGCCGATGAAGCCACCGGCCAGGCGCACACCGCACACACCACCGAGCCTGTGCCGTTCATCTATGTCGGCAAGCGTGACCTCAAGGTCCGCGAAGGCGGCGTGCTGGCGGATGTGGCGCCGACCATGCTGATGCTGATGGGCCTGGAAAAACCGGCGGAAATGACCGGGACATCGATTCTGGTGTAGATCGTTCAAACGCCTTGAATCCCTGTGGGAGCGGGCTTGCTCGCGAATGCGGTGTATCAGTCAACATCAACGTTGCCTGACACACCGCATTCGCGAGCAAGCCCGCTCCCACATTGGTTTTGCGGTGTTTTTCGTTCCAGTTATCACACAGCCCCAATTGGGCATTTTTTTTGCCACGCTTGGCGGGCATACTAGGCCGTCCCTTTCCCTGGTGTCGCCCGCCTCTATGCTCCGCGTCCTGATAGCCCTTGCACTGACTTGCCTGCTCCAACCGGCTTTTGCTGACGAGCGCGAGCAAACCCAACAACAGTTGGACGCCACGCGTCAGGACATTGCCGAGCTGAAAAAACTGCTGGGCAAGCTCCAGGAAGAAAAATCCGGTGTGCAGAAAGAGCTCAAAGGCACCGAGACCGAAATGGGCAAGCTCGAGAAGCAGGTCGATGCCCTGCAAAAAGAGCTGAAGAAAAGCGAATCCGAGCTGCAGCGACTCGATGCAGAGAAAAAAAAACTCCAGAGCGCGCGCACTGAACAGCAACGACTGATCGCCATTCAGGCCCGAGCGGCCTATCAGAACGGCCGTCAGGAGTACCTGAAGCTGCTGCTGAACCAGCAGAACCCGGAAAAATTCGCCCGTACCCTCACCTACTACGACTACCTGAGCCAGGCCCGCCTGGAGCAGCTGAAGAATTTCAACGAAACCCTGCGCCAACTGACCAATGTCGAAAAAGACATTGACGCCCAACAGGCGCAGTTGCTGGTGCAGAAAAGCAGCCTCGACACCCAGCGAGATGAGCTCGACAAAGTCCGCAAGGAACGCCAACAGGTCCTGGCCAAGCTCAGCGACGACGTAAAGGCCCGCGACCAGAAACTGGCATCCCGCGAGCAAGATCAGGCAGACCTGTCTAAAGTCCTTAAAACCATTGAAGAAACCTTGGCTCGCCAGGCCCGAGAGGCAGAAGAAGCGCGGCAAAAAGCGCTGATCGCCCAGCAGGAAGCCGAAAAAAAGCGTTTACGTGAGGCCCAGGCGGCTGCAGACGCAGAAACCACCGACGCCCCACGCAAACCGGTCAGATCGACACCCGGCGCGCTGGTTTCAAGTTCAGGCGAGACCTTTGGCGGCCCTTTCGCGTCAACTCGGGGAAAACTTCCCTGGCCAGTTGATGGTCGACTGTTGGCACGCTTCGGTGAATCCCGTGGCGACGATGCCCGCACCAAGTGGGACGGCGTGATGATCAGCGCCTCCGCCGGCAGCCAGGTGCATGCCGTGCATGGCGGTCGCGTGGTGTTTGCCGACTGGTTGCGTGGTGCCGGGCTGCTGGTGATTCTCGACCACGGCAACGGTTTTTTGAGTCTTTATGGTCACAACCAGACGCTGCTCAAGTCTGCGGGTGACGTGGTAAAAGCCGGTGAGTCCATTTCCACTGTCGGTAACAGCGGCGGGCAGGACACACCAGCACTGTATTTCGCAATTCGTCAGCAGGGTCACCCGAGTGATCCGGCGCAATGGTGTCGCGCGCAAGGATAAGCACGCTACCTAATTTCAGGAGTTCGTTAGACATGCTGCATTTGTCCCGCCTTACCTCGCTGGCCCTGACGATCGCCCTGGTGATCGGCGCGCCTCTGGCGTTCGCCGCTCAACCGGCCCCGGCAGTCGCGCCTGCGGGCACTGCCGCGACGACCAAGGCACCGTTGCCACTGGAAGAATTGCGCACCTTTGCCGAGGTCATGGACCGGATCAAGGCTGCCTATGTAGAACCGGTGGACGACAAGACCCTGCTGGAAAACGCCATCAAAGGCATGCTCAGCAACCTCGATCCGCACTCCGCCTACCTCGGGCCGGAAGACTTCGCCGAGTTGCAGGAAAGCACCAGCGGTGAATTCGGTGGCCTGGGCATCGAAGTCGGCGCCGAAGACGGTTTCATCAAGGTGGTTTCGCCGATCGATGACACGCCCGCCTCCAAGGCAGGCATCCAGGCCGGCGACTTCATCGTCAAGATCAACGGCCAGCCGACTCGCGGCCAGAGCATGACCGAAGCCGTGGACAAGATGCGCGGCAAGATCGGCCAGAAAATCACCCTGACCCTGGTGCGCGATGGCGGTACGCCGTTCGACGTCACCCTGGCCCGCGCGATTATTCAAGTGAAGAGCGTGAAGTCGCAGTTGCTGGAATCCGGCTACGGCTACATCCGCATCACGCAGTTCCAGGTCAAGACCGGCGAAGAGGTCTCCCAGGCCCTGGCCAAACTGCGCAAGGAAAACGGCAAGAAGCTCAACGGCATCATCCTCGACCTGCGTAACAACCCGGGTGGCGTGCTGCAGTCCGCAGTGGAAGTGGTCGATCACTTCATCAAGAAGGGCCTGATCGTCTACACCAAAGGCCGTATCGCCAATTCCGAGCTGCGCTTCTCCGCGACCGGCAAGGACGAAAGCGAAGCCGTGCCAATGGTCGTGCTGATCAACGGCGGCAGTGCCTCGGCGTCCGAGATTGTGGCCGGTGCCTTGCAGGATCAGAAGCGCGCGGTGCTGATGGGCACCACCAGCTTCGGCAAGGGCTCGGTGCAAACCGTGCTGCCGCTGAACAACGACCGCGCGCTGAAGATCACGACTGCGTTGTACTTCACGCCGAACGGCCGCTCGATTCAGGCCCAGGGCATCGTGCCGGACATCGAAGTGCGCAAGGCCAAGATCACCAACGAGCAGGACAGCGAGTACTTCAAGGAAGCCGACCTGCAAGGTCACCTGGGCAATGGCAACGGCGGCGCCGACAAGCCGACCAGCTCCGGCGGCAAACCCAAGGTCATGCCGCAGGATGATGATTACCAGTTGGCCCAGGCCTTGAGCCTGCTCAAAGGGTTGAGCATCACGTCCGGCCGCTGAGATGTTCCAGCGGTTTATCCTGGGTTTATTGCTCTGCCTGACGGGTGTTGCTCACGCAGCCCCCGTCGAGACGGCCCCTCAAAAAGCTTATCTCAGCCTGATCATCGATGACCTGGGGCAGAACCTGCCCCGGGATCGTCGCGTGCTGGCCCTGCCCGGCCCGGTAACCACGGCGATCATGCCCGACACGCCCCACGCCACCGAGTTTGCCCGCGAAGCCCATCGCGCCGGCAAGATCGTCATCCTGCACATGCCCATGGACCCGGCCACCGGCCCGTTTGCCTGGCACCCGGACTTGTCCATTGAAGAACTTGAGAAGCGCCTGGGCGCGGCCTTCAAGGTCGTGCCCTACACCGCGGGCATCAACAACCACATGGGCAGCCGCATGACCGCACAACAACCGGCCATGGCCTGGTTGATGGCGCACTTGCAGCAACGCCACAAATTTTTCGTCGACAGCCGTACCAGCGCGCAAACCGTCGCTGCTGCCGAAGCTCAGAAGATTGGATTGGCGAGTGTTTCGCGGGATGTGTTTCTGGATGATGAGCGCACCGAAGCGGCGATCTCCACGCAGCTACAGACGGCGATCAGTCTGGCGCGCAAGCAGGGTTCGGCGGTGATGATCGGGCATCCGTATCCGCAGACACTGGCGGTGCTGGAACGCGAGATGCCAAAGTTGAAGGCTCAGGGGATTGAGTGGATTGATATCAAGCAGATGATCAGCGTGCGGGGTAACCGCGCAACGGCAGCCCATGGCAAGGATGGCGTCTACCGGTAATCCGCTACGCCAATAAACCCTGTGGGAGCGAGCCTGCTCGCGAAAGCGGTATGCCAGGCAACGATGATGTTGACCGACACTCCCTCTTCGCGAGCAGGCTCGCTCCCACAGTTGGTTTTGTGCATGCGTGAAGGTTCGGTGTTGAGCCTTACAGGTACCGCGCCATGATCTCGTCCACCTTGCCTTCCTTGCGCAGTTGATCCAGCGCGGCCTGAAGCTTGGTGACCATCTCGTCCGGCACGTCTTTGTTCAACGCCAGGTACAGCTCGGCGCTGTTGAAGCGCAGCACGGTTTTCAGACCATTCACCCCTTCCTGCCGCGCCAGGTACCGCCCGGCCGGATCACCCGTGGCCCACAAGTCGATCTGGCCGTTGACCAGCTTCTTCGCATTGTCCTGATCGCGCAGCACAACGATCGGATTCAACCCTTGCTTGCCCAGCGTCTCGGCAATCGCATCACCTTTGTACGCGCCAATCTTGTATTTGCGCGCGTCATCCAGCGTCTCAAGGCTGATTTTGCTGTCAGCCTTGGCCAGCATGATCCAGTCATCCGGACCAATCGGGCCGACCCACTTGAAGAGCTTTTCGCGGTCGGGCAAACGCGCCATCACGAACACGCCGTAACCGGGTTTTTCCAGCGCGAGTTTGTAGATTCGTTCCCAAGGGAAACGTAGCGTCAGGCTGTAGGTGATGTCGGCACGTTTGAACATCTCGCGGACGATGTCCACGGCGATGCCGTTGATGTTCTCGTCTTGAGCGAAGTTTTTGCCGTTCTTCGCCATGTTGTACGGCGGGAAATTTTCCGTCAGCAACACCAGATCGGTGTCGGGACTTTCTTCAGCGTGGACTCCATTGATGAGCAACAGAGAAGCGCTGGCGAGGACAAGAAGCAGGCGTTTGATCATGTCGGGCTACCGAAATCCGTGGCGTGCCCAAGAGTGCCTTGAGCCCGACACACTGTCTACTGGCCTTTTGATAACAGCCTTATGCAGATCGTTAAAATAATGGGTGTCACCGTCAGTGCGGTAGATAGTTACCGCACTCCAACCCGCCACAACTGATTAATTGCCAACACCGGCGACAGGCCGTTTTTTATATTAATCAGAGACAACGCTCTATGAATTCGATTCCCTTACTTCTTGCCAGCGCTGTGTGCTCACTGTGCACTCCGAGCTTTGCAAACGGCAGCGATTATGGCGAAGGCCTGCTGAATCTGACGCCTTCCGTAGTCCTTGAAAACACTGACGGCTCTCGCGACCACTGGCAAGGCATCGGGCGCCTGACCACCGGCTCAGGGAACTGTACCGCGACCCTCCTGGATACACGCGATGAACTCGAGCAGCCTGGAACTCCTGCTTACGTGCTCACTGCGGGCCACTGCATCGAATTGACCAATGGCAACATCGTCACAGACAGACCGGTTACCGGCAGCCTCACATTCAACTATTTCACTGACAGCACCGCGTTCAAGAGCTATCCGCTGAAGACGACGACATGGCGAAGCATTCAAGGCGTTGATATGGCCATAGTCGAACTGGATGTCAGCCTTCAGGAGCTCATCGATAATGGAATACAGCCATTAACACTGGCGCGTGAAACACCAGCGGACGGGACCGACGTATTGATCGTCGGGGCGCCAAAAGGCTTTGATCAAACCACGTTGCGGATGTCGGCCTGTACTCTGCAACCGGCGCAGGAAATAGTTGAAGGCGCCTGGGTATGGCGCAACACGTTCATGACACGCTGTCAGGACATCAGGGGAGGCGGATCAGGAAGCCCGCTACTGGATCGCTCCTCCAATGAGATCGTTGGAGTGATCGGGACAGGAAATTTTGATGAAGGCCTTGTTCCATGTCGCGAGCATGCTCCTTGCACACCCGCTGGAGAGGCTTATCAGGCAATACCGGGAAATGTATACGGCAATCCGACGGCATTTCTCAACGGATGCTTCTTGGAAGGTCGGATCGCAAAAAACCCGCCGTCGTCCTGCCAACTCTTCCCGGCGTTCACCATCGACACTGACGCTATCACGCTGGAAAGTTACCAACGGGTCAAACATCAGGATGACGGCTCAATTGCCATTCCGACCTGGAACTATCGATTCTCTATAAGCACCGATTTCTATCGCCATAAAACCGTGCGCAAGGCAATGGAGTGCGAGAGCCCTCATCACTACAGCGATGTTGAGGGCTCAGCGAATGCCTTCATCAATTCCGAAATAGGGAGTGAACCCGGACACTATTTTCTGTGCATTCTCGGATTAGATTCTGCGACGCAAAAACCCGAATCGGGACTTCTGAAAAATGCACTGTCTTTGCCAGTCGAGATACTGGACAACAAGCCAACCACCCCGCCTGATCTGTCGATCATCACCGAAGTTTTTGTGACCCTGGCGAAAGCAGAAGAGCCGCACAGGACCTATTCGATAAAATATGGTCCCGCCGCAACGACGGACTGCAATCAACCTGACAAATACAGGAACGACGTGGAGATGGATTTCTTCGTTCCAAGCGACGATCTTCCGGGCAAGCTCTGTTCTATTGCCTACGACAAGTCGGGGCAGGCATCAGCGCCGAGGGTCGACTTGTTGGGCTATGCGACAGACACTCACGAAGCGGCAACTCCCACGGCTGAAGTTGCCAACTGACATCGGCCCGGAGGATTTTTCCGGACGCGTTATCGCATCACGATCCCGCGGTGCGCCATGTAGGCCTTGGCTTCCTGAACGGTGTATTCGCCGAAGTGGAAAATACTCGCCGCCAACACCGCGCTGGCGTGGCCTTCGAGGATGCCGTCGGCCAAGTGCTGCAGGTTGCCGACACCGCCAGAGGCGATCACCGGAATGCCCAGCGCGTCGCTGATGGCGCGCGTCACGCCCAGGTCGAAGCCGTTTTTCATGCCGTCCTGGTCCATGCTGGTCAGCAGGATTTCGCCGGCGCCGAGGCCTTCCATTTTCTTCGCCCATTCAACGGCGTCGAGGCCGGTAGGCTTGCGGCCACCGTGAGTGAAGATTTCCCAGCGCGGGGTTTCGCCAGGTCCCGAGACTTTCTTCGCATCGATGGCAACGACGATGCACTGCGAACCGAAATGCTGAGCCGCCTCGCCCACAAACTCCGGATTGAACACCGCAGCGGTGTTGATCGAGACCTTGTCCGCGCCGGCATTCAGCAAGTTGCGAATGTCCTGCACGGTGCGCACGCCACCGCCCACGGTCAGCGGGATGAACACCTGGCTGGCCATGCGCTCGACGGTATGCAGCGTGGTGTCACGACCGTCAACGCTGGCCGTGATATCGAGAAAGGTAATCTCGTCGGCACCCTGCTCGTCGTAACGACGGGCAATTTCCACCGGGTCACCGGCGTCGCGAATGTTCTCGAACTTCACACCTTTGACGACCCGGCCGTTATCCACGTCCAGGCAAGGGATGATGCGTTTGGCCAGCGCCATGGTCAGTCCTCAGCCTTTGTACGAATCGCAGAAAGCTTGCGCTTCAGCGACGTCGAGGGTGCCTTCGTAGATCGCCCGGCCGGTGATCGCGCCGATGATGCCTGGCGCCTTGGCGTCGAGCAGCGACTTGATGTCACCGAGGTTGTGAATACCACCGGACGCGATCACCGGAATGCGCGTGGCAGCGGCCAGCGCGGCGGTGAACGGTACGTTGCAGCCCTGCATCATGCCGTCTTTGGCGATGTCGGTATAAACGATCGCGGACACGCCGTCGGCTTCGAATTGCTTGGCCAGGTCGATCACCTGAACGGTGCTGATTTCAGCCCAGCCGTCGGTGGCGACAAAACCATCCTTGGCATCCAGGCCGACAATCACCTTGCCCGGGAACGCGCGGCACGCTTCGGCGACGAAGGCCGGATCTTTCACGGCTTTGGTGCCGATGATCACGTAGCTCACGCCGGCCTTGACGTAGTGCTCGATGGTTTCCAGGGAACGGATACCGCCGCCGATCTGGATCGGCAGGTTCGGATAACGCTTGGCAATCGCGGTGACCACTTCGCCATTGACTGGCTGGCCTTCGAAAGCGCCGTTCAGGTCGACCAGATGCAGACGACGGCAACCGCCCTCCACCCACTTGGCAGCCATGCTCACCGGGTCATCGGAGAACACTGTGGAATCTTCCATGCGGCCCTGGCGCAGACGAACACAGGCACCGTCTTTGAGATCGATAGCGGGAATAATCAGCATCTGGCAAACCTTCAAATTCGAGTATTCAGCTTCGCTCGGAAATCAGTTTTTCTCGAGCGCCCACAAGTCGCTTTCGATGCTTTCGAACCTCTCTTTGAGGTGCGTCTGCACATCGAAAATCGCCCTGTTGTAATAGTGCGGAGCAATTTCACGGGTAAACAGCTCAAGGATTTCGGCCGCTTCGAACGAACCCAGGTCCAGTTCGAAGCGATCCTCCATGAAGCGTTTGATCTTCTGGTTGGCCTCGTTCTCCTGTTCAGGAGTGAGGGTCAGGATCGGTGGCTTCTTCTTGACGGCCATTTACCAGCGACCATCCCACGCGGCGAAGTTCTGCAGCAACTGCAGGCCATGGGTATGGCTCTTCTCCGGGTGGAACTGCACGGCGAAACGCGAGCCATCGGCCAGCGCCGCGGCGAAATCGACACCGTAGTGACCGCCACCGACCACCTGCCGCGCATTGCCGGCGGCGATGTAGTAGCTGTGCACGAAGTAGAAACGCGCCAGGTCCGGAATGTCGTGCCACAGCGGGTGACTCACCTTCTGCTTCACTTCGTTCCAGCCCATGTGCGGGACTTTCAGGTGTTCGCCGTCTTCATGCAGGTCTTTGCCGAAGAACTTCACCGCGCCCGGGAACAGGCCGATGCAGTCGACGCCGTCGTTCTCTTCACTGCTGTCGAGCAAGGCTTGCATGCCCACGCAGATGCCGAGGAACGGGCGGTCCTGGCTGACTTCACGCACCAGCGAATCGAAGCCCAGGCGACGAATCTCCGCCATGCAATCGCGAATCGCGCCCACACCGGGAAAAACCACCCGGTCGGCTTCGCGAATCACATCGGCATCGCTTGTGATCAGGACCTTGCCGGCACCGACGTGCTCGAGGGCCTTGGCCACCGAGTGCAGGTTGCCCATGCCGTAATCGATAACCGCGACCGTCTGCATTACAGAACGCCTTTGGTCGACGGCATCTGACCGGCCATGCGGTCATCGAGCTCGACGGCCATGCGCAGGGCGCGGCCGAAAGCCTTGAACACGGTTTCGATCTGGTGGTGGGTGTTGGTGCCACGCAGGTTGTCGATGTGCAGGCTGACCAGCGCGTGGTTGACGAAGCCCTGGAAAAATTCCTGGAACAGGTCAACGTCGAAACCGCCAACGGTGGCACGGGTATACGGAACATGCATCTGCAGGCCCGGGCGGCCGGAGAAGTCGATCACCACGCGCGACAGCGCTTCATCGAGCGGCACGTAGGCGTGGCCGTAGCGACGGATGCCTTTCTTGTCGCCGATGGCTTTGGCAAAGGCCTGACCCAAAGTGATACCGACGTCTTCCACGGTGTGGTGGTCGTCGATATGCAGGTCGCCCTTGCTGACAATATCCAGGTCGATCAGCCCGTGACGGGCGATCTGGTCCAGCATGTGCTCAAGAAAAGGAACACCGATATCAAATCGGGCCTTTCCGGTGCCATCCAGGTTGATCGAGGCTTTGATCTGGGTTTCCAGAGTGTCGCGCTCGACTGACGCCTTACGTTCGGCCATCACCAGCTCCGCAAAATCATTGGGCGAAAAAGGCAGCCATTATAGGCACGCGGGGCCGAAACAGAAACACGAGAGGTGATATGGCTGACGGATAGAACCCCGCGCTGTCGGGGATAGACATGTCCATACAAGCCAGCAAAACACGGATGCTGTGCCTTGTGGAGACCAAATGTGGGAGCGGGCTTGCTCGCGAAAGCGGTGTGTCAGGCAACATTGATGTCGACTGATACTCCTTCTTCGCGAGCAAGCCCGCTCCCACAGGGTTTTTGCGTTAGTGGAAGAGGACTGCCGTTTTCTGCAGAGTCACCCAAACACCCCACGCCAGCGGAATACCCACCACCAGCCACGCAGCGATCGCCAGCGGCTTGCTGCCCGGCGCTGCTTTCCACTCCAGCACGGTGCTGCTGTCAGCACCTTTGTCGTGGCCCAGCGCCTGTTCGGCAGCCAGTTCAGCGTCGGTCATGAAGTACTTGTCAGCCACCGGGCGCACCAGCAGGTTGCACAGGAAACCCAGCACCAGCAGGCCGGCGAGGATGTACAAGGTGATGTCGTAAGCGGCGGCACGTTCAACGCCGATGCTCAGCTGATACTCACGCAGGTAGTTCACCAACACCGGACCCAACACGCCCGCCGCTGCCCATGCCGTCAGTAGACGACCGTGGATCGCGCCGACCATTTGCGTACCGAACAGGTCCGCCAGATAGGCCGGGACCGTCGCAAAACCACCGCCGTACATCGACAGGATGATGCAGAACGCCGCCACGAACAGCGCAACGCTGCCCAGATGACCAAGGTTCGGAATCAGTCCATATAGGGCAAAGCCCAGGGCGAAGAACACGAAGTAGGTGTTTTTGCGACCCAGGTAGTCCGAGAACGAGGCCCAGAAGAACCGGCCGCCGATGTTGAACAGGCTCAGCAAACCGGTGAAGCCGGCAGCAATCGCCGCAATCGAAGCCAGTTGCCCGGCGTCGAGCTGACCGAATGGCAGGTCCACACCGATCAATTTACCGCCGAACACTTCCTGCAACAGCGGCGACGCCATGCCAAGAATGCCGATACCGGCGGATACGTTCAGGCACAGGACCAGCCACACCAGACGGAACTGTGGGGTTTTCCACGCCACATTCACGTGAACGTGACGGTGAGTGATCATCGCATTCGAGGCTTTTTTCGCCGGAGCGGTCCAGCCCTCAGGCTTCCAGCCGGTTGGCGGAACGCGGTAGGACAGTGCGCCACCGATCATGAACACGAAGTAGATCGCAGCCATCACCAGGAAGCTCTGCCAAACGCCCACGCTTTCTGCCGAAGCAAAATGGCCCATCAGCGCTGCAGCCAGCGGAGCACCGACCATTGCGCCACCACCGAAGCCCATGATCGCCATGCCGGTCGCCATGCCGCGCTTGTCCGGGAACCACTTGATCAACGTCGACACCGGCGAGATGTAGCCCAACCCCAGACCGATACCGCCAATGACCCCGGAGCCGACCCACATCAGCCAGATCTGGTGGGTATAGATCCCCAGCGCAGAAATCAGCAGACCACCGCACCAGCACAATGCCGATACAACGCCAGCCTTGCGCGGCCCGGCGTGTTCCAGCCAGCCGCCCCAGATCGCTGCCGAGCAGCCGAGGAAGATGAAGAACAGGGTGTAGATCCAGCCGAGCATCGAGATCGGCCAGTCGCATTGCGACGAGAAAACTTGCGAGATAAAGCTCATGTCCGGCGCACAAGCCACCGGTTTGGTCACGCCCAAGGCTTTGGACAGTGGCAACCAGAACACCGAAAAGCCGTAGGCCATGCCGATGCAAAGGTGGATGGCCAGCGCGGCCGGTGGTACCAGCCAGCGGTTGAAACCGGGCTTGGCGATGATCCGTTCCTTGGACAGGAACGCAGGCTGGCCGGCGTTGAGGCCGTCCGCCGTGATGCTCGTAGTCATTGTGTATCCCCCAATTATTAGTAGGGTTCGCCAGCCACTCCCCACCCCCGGCCTTTATGCGCACGCATGACCGTTTTGTTGGGTGAAGTGCCTTTTTGTGCGACATCGGGTCGCAGCGGGACGGACGAACGGGCAAAGGTTACCATTTGCACGTGACAGAAAAACCAAACTGATATCACCTTTTGTAAGTCATCTGTTCTCGTACCTCTTTAAGGAGACGCCATGCCGATCATTGTCGAACCGCTGAACGAGGTCACTTATCAGGATCAGCAGGATCTGCAAAAAATTTACCGCGACGCTCCAGACTGGCTATACGCCCCGTTTTCCGGGGATGTGCAGCTGATCGAAAGCTGTTTGCGGGACGGTTCGTTGATCGCCGGACGCTTCAATGATCGACTGCTGGGCGCAGCCCGCTTGCAACGGCACCAGGGCGTTTGGCACTTGTCCCAACTTTGCGTACGAAAAATTACCCGTCGTCGTGGCGTCGCCGAGCGTCTGGTGAACGAAGCGCAGAAAATGGCCTCTGAATCGGGCGCCACCCTGCGCCTGCTGGCTCCCGCCGGGCATCTTGAAGCTCAGGCGCTGGCGGCCAAGCTGAAACTGCCGCTGGATGTACTGCCCGCGTGATCGCCTGACCGGTCGTCCGCTTTGGAGCGCTATACTCCCCGGCTAAATTCGAATTCGACTAACTACAAGGACTCGCCCATGAAAGCGTTCGGCAAAATCCTGGGTCTGGTGCTTCTCGGGCTGTTGCTGATCATTGTGGCGCTGGGCTTTGCCCTGACCCACCTCTTCGATCCCAACGACTATAAAGACGAGATTCGCCAGATTGCCCGCGACAAGGCCCACATCGAGCTGACGCTCAATGGCGACATCGGCTGGAGCCTGTTCCCGTGGCTGGGCCTGGAGTTGCACGACGCCAGTGTCGCGACCCTGGTCAAACCGACGGAGCCGTTCGCCGACCTGCAGATGCTTGGCTTGTCAGTGCGCGTGTTGCCGCTGCTGCGCCGCGAAGTGCAAATGAGCGATGTCCGCGTCGAAGGCCTGAACCTGCGCCTGACCCGCGACAAGGACGGCCATGGCAACTGGCAGGACGTCGGCAAGGTCCCGGCCCCAGCCACTCCGGCCACGCCCCCTGCGACGCCTGGCGAACCTGCCCCGGAAACCACCGTTCAAGTGGAAAAACCGCCCCAGCCTGCTCGCCTGGACATCGACAGCCTCACCGTCAACAACGCCCGCGTTGAGTACAACGACGAGAAAACGGGCAAGCAGTTCAGCGCCGAGAGCATTCAACTCAGCACCGGCCCGGTCCACGACTCAACCAATATCCCCGTCAAACTCACCGCGTTCCTCGGCACCAACCAACCGGTTCTGCGAGTGCGCACCGAGCTCAACGGCGAGCTGCGTTTCGAACGCGCCTTGCAGCGCTACAAGTTTGAAGACATGAAACTGTCCGGCGAAGTCGCGGGTGATCCGCTGCAGGGCAAGACCATGACCTTCGCGGCGCAAGGGCAATTGTTGCTGGATAAAGCGGCGAACGTCGCCGAATGGACCGGCATCAAGGTCTCCGCCAACCAACTGCGCGCACTGGGTGAACTCAAGGTCAACGACCTCGACAAGACCCCACAGATCAGTGGCGGTATTTCGATTGCCCAATTCGACCTGGCGAAATTTGTCGACAGCATCGGCCAGACACTGCCGGCGATGGCCGAAGGCAGCCTGAGCAAAGTCGAACTGGTCAGCCGTGTGGCCGGCACGCCGACCAGCGTGTCGTTCGACAACATCAACCTGAAAATCGACGACAGCACCTTCAGCGGCCGTATCGCTGTCGAAGACTTTGCCAAGCAGTCGCTGCGCGCAGCCCTCAAGGCGGACACGTTCAACGTCGATCGATATCTGCCACCCAAGTCCGCCGAAGCCAACAGCGCGACACAAGTGCGTCAGGCCGAAGTTGCCAGCACCGAGGCCGACGCCATGGCCGGCGCCGGCAGCACACCACTGCCGGAGTCGCCGACCAAGACAGCGTGGAGCACCGAACGCCTGCTGCCGGTCGAGCGCTTGAGCAAACTCGACGTGGACGCCGACCTGACCTTTGGCCAGTTGACCCTCGACAAGCTGCCGATCAACAACGCAGCGCTCAAGGCCTCCGGCCAGGGCGGCCTGCTGACCCTGGAGAACCTGCGCGGCGATCTGTACGAGGGCAACTTCGAAGCCAAGGGCACCCTCGATGTGCGCCAGCAGGTTCCAGCACTGAACATGCAGACGCGCATCAGCAAAGTGCCGGTGGAAAAAATCCTCGAAAGCCAAGGCAAAAATCCGCCGGTCAAAGGTCTGGTGACGCTTAACAGTGCGCTGACCGGCAGCGGTAACAGCCAGAAAGCGTTGATCGACAGCCTCAACGGCACCGCCAGTTTCATCATCAACAACGGCGTGCTGCTCAATGCCAACCTTGAGCAACAGCTGTGCAAAGGCATCGCCACCCTGAACCGCAAATCCCTCAGCGGCGAGCCACGGGGCAAGGACACACCGTTCCAGGAACTCAAGGGCAACCTGACCTTCCGTAACGGCGTGGCCAGCAACCCGGACCTGAAAGTGCGCATCCCGGGCATGACCGTGAATGGCGACGGCGACGTCGATCTGCGCGTGCTGGGCATGGATTACCGCGTGGGCATCATCGTCGAAGGCGACACCAGCGCCATGCCGGACCCGGCTTGCCAGGTCGGCGACAAGTTTGTCGGTGTCGAGTGGCCGTTGCGTTGCCGGGGTCCGCTGGAACTCGGCGCCAAGGCCTGCCGTCTGGATAACGAACGCATGGGTCAGGTCGCGAGCAAAATGGCCGGCGACAAGATCAGCGAAAAAATCGACGAGAAGCTGGGCGACAAGGTCAGTCCTGAACTGAAAAACGCATTGAAGGGGCTGTTCAAGCGATGAGATCCGAGCAGTTTTCAACGGCGGTGCTGGATTGGTACGACCGCCACGGCCGCCACGATTTGCCTTGGCAACAGGGCATCACGCCCTATCGGGTGTGGGTCTCGGAAATCATGCTGCAGCAAACCCAGGTCAGCACCGTGTTGAATTACTTTGACCGTTTCATGGCTTCGTTGCCGACGGTCGAAGCCCTGGCCGCGGCGCCGGAAGACGAAGTGCTGCACCTGTGGACCGGCCTGGGTTACTACACCCGCGCACGCAATCTGCAGAAGACCGCGAAAATTGTCGTCGCTGAATACGGTGGCGAGTTTCCCCGCGACGTTGAAAAACTGGTTGAGCTGCCGGGCATCGGCTTGTCGACAGCGGGCGCCATCGCCAGCCTGAGCATGGGCTTGCGGGCGCCAATCCTCGACGGCAACGTCAAACGCGTCCTGGCGCGCTTTACCGCGCAAGAGGGTTACCCCGGGGAGCCGAAGGTCGCCAAACAGCTGTGGGCGAACGCTGAGCGCTTTACGCCGCATGATCGGGTCAACGCCTACACCCAGGCGATGATGGATCTGGGCGCCACGCTGTGTACGCGCAGCAAGCCGAGCTGCCTGCTCTGCCCGCTGGAAAAGGGCTGCGAAGCGCACATGCTCGGCCTGGAAACCCGCTACCCCATCCCCAAACCGCGCAAAACCGTGCCACAGAAGCGCACGCTGATGCCGATGCTCGCCAATGGCAAAGGCGCGATTCTGCTTTACCGGCGGCCTTCCACGGGCTTGTGGGGCGGTCTCTGGAGTTTGCCGGAGCTCGATGACCTCGACGACCTGCAACATCTGGCCGCGCAGCACTCACTGGAACTGGGCAGCCAACAGGCGCTGCCGAGCCTGGTGCACACCTTCAGCCACTTTCAGTTGTCCATCGAACCCTGGCTGGTTCAGGTCCAGGAGGCCGGCCATCACGTGGCCGAGGCCGACTGGCTCTGGTATAACCTCGCCACCCCGCCGCGCCTGGGCCTTGCCGCCCCGGTCAAAACCTTGCTCGAACGCGCGGCCGCCGTATTGAACGCAGGAGAATTGTCATGACCCGCACCATCATGTGCCGCAAGTACAAAGAAGAATTGCCCGCCCTCGAACGCGCTCCCTTCCCGGGCGCAAAAGGCCAGGACATTTTTGACCACGTCTCGGCCAAGGCCTGGGCCGACTGGCAAAAGCACCAGACCCTGCTGATCAACGAAAAACGCCTGAACATGATGAACGCCGAAGACCGCAAATATCTTCAGGGCGAGATGGACAAGTACTTCTCCGGCGAGGAATACGCCAAGGCTGACGGCTACGTGCCGCCGGCTGAATAATCCCGATTTCTCGGGGGTCGGATCGTAAGCGACGGTAATAATTAAATTTTTTTTGAAAACTTTCTTGACGACCCCCTGAAAAACCAGTTTAATGCGCCCCGTTGCCCAGATAGCTCAGTCGGTAGAGCAGGGGATTGAAAATCCCCGTGTCGGCGGTTCGATTCCGTCTCTGGGCACCACTAATTAATTTCAGGTGGTGTCTATACCACCCGAAAGCCCCAAGAAACCCGCCTAGTGCGGGTTTTTTGTTGTCTATGCTTTCCCAAATGATCCCTAGCTGCCCAGACAGTTGGGGGCATATCTGGGGGCATCCCCGGTTCGGTCAATTTAATGCCCCTACGGAGATGCCCTATGCCTCGCAAAGTCATACAGCTTACCGATTCAGCAATCAAGGCAGCCAAGCCTCAGGAGAAGCCCTACAAGCTCTCTGACGGCAGAGGCTTGTATCTGGAGATCATGCCTACAGGTTCAAAGCTGTGGCGGCTCAAGTATCGTCACTTCGGCAAGGAGAACCGACTGGCCCTTGGGTCATACCCTGGCGTAACACTGGCGCAGGCACGAAAAAAGCAGTCAGACGCCCAACAGTTGATAGCCGACGGCAAAGATCCCAGTGCCGAACGACAGGCAGTCAAGCAAGCACAGAAAGTCAAGGAGCTGACTTTTGAATTGCTGGCGCGAGAGTGGTACGCCTACAACGCCCCACGCTGGGCCGAGACGACCCGCTACAAGGCCAATCTGTATTTGGAAAACGACATCATCCCCGGCATTGGCTCGCGTCCCGTGAAGGAAATCACCCGATCCGAGTTGGCGGCACTGGTGCGCGGCGTAGAGGCACGGGGCACACTCAATGCAGCCGGGAAGATCCGCCAGTGGCTGCACCAGATATTTCGCTACGGGCTGGCCAAGGGAGTGGTAGACGCCAATCCGGCCACTGACCTGGATGTGGTGGCAGCGCCAGCGAAGCCTCCACGCCATCACCCACACATTAGTTTCGCCGAGTTGCCCGACCTACTGGCCAAGGTGGAGGCCGCAAAGATTTACACCCCTACCCGCTGCGCCATTCGCCTGCTGGTGCTGACCGCCGTGCGCCCTGGAGAACTGCGCGCTGCCCCATGGTCTGAATTCGATCTCGACAACGCCACATGGACGATTCCGAAAGAGCGGATGAAAGCCCGTCGCCCACACGTGGTGCCGCTGCCCCGTCAGGCAGTTGCGATCCTGCGCCAACTCAACGAAATTACTGGTAGCTATGACCTGTTGTTTCCCGGCCAGCAAAACCCTGACCGGCCAATGAGTGAAAACACGATCAACAAGGCGTTGCGGCTGATGGGATATGAAGACCGCCAGACCGGCCACGGATTCCGCCATCTGTTGTCCACTGAGTTGAACGGGCGTAGCTATAACCGAGACTGGATTGAGCGCCAGCTTGCCCATGGTGACGCGGATGGCATCCGCGACACCTACAATCATGCCGCTTATCTTGAGCAGCGCCGGGACATGATGCAGGCGTGGGCGGACTCTATCGACGCACTGTGTGCAGGTGCCAACGTAGTGACTCTCAAGCGCAACGCTTGAAGCCACCACGCCCACAAAAAAGATCCCCCAAGCCTTCCCCTGCACACCCAATTAAAACCGGCTAATCTCGTTTTTTTGGGAGTGTGCCCATGTCGGATGACGAGACTGACGCCGTTAAGGAGTTCTACAAGGCATTGACGGCGTTCGAAGCAAGACAGATGTCAGCGCGAAAGCGTGCGGCGCTTCAGCGCGCTTACCAAGCGCTCGGCTGGGAAACTACCTACACGACCAAGGATAGCGATTTGACTGAACTGCGAGATATTGGCCGGGACGTTGGTACGCGAACCGGGACGCCCGAGGAGCGCCGCGCCGGGCTTCAGATTCAAGCCCGTATTACTGAGCTGATATTGGCGATCCGGGGTCGGCGCATCGAGCCCGGGCGCGACTATCGAAAACGTGCCGGTGGCCGGGCATCTGGCCGAAAGAACCACGAGGCTGCGCTGGAAAGACAATTCGAGGTCGTTGCACTCTGGAACAAATACGCATACAAGCCCCCGCATACCCGTGTAGGAACAATTGCTGATCAAACTGGCTATTCGAAGATCAGCGTGCGGCGTTATCTGAACAATGCAGGGATCACGTGGTAACTCAACCTGCACGCTCTGCCCCCCCATCCAGCCCCTCACGCGCGGGGCTTTTTTTGCGTCCTCCGAAAGTTTCACTAACGCCTTGCTGGCACTTTTGGAAGTTTCATTAACGCGCACTTGATACTTTTTTTTCGAGGGAATTCTGGCGCTCTGAACTTTTCGCGCTTAGCCTTTCGCTTGTAAACATACATCCGTAGAGGAACAAGAAATGGCACACACAACTAAACAAATTCAAGCACCCACCGAAACTCTTACCGTCGCTGGGCCACACAAGTTCATAAAGCTTGATGTCGTCAAAGCGCTAACCACACTTTCCGCAACCGAAATTTATCGGCGCATCGGACTCGGCACGTTTCCTGCGCAAATAAAATTTGGTCCAAAGTCGTCCGCCTGGCTCGAAAACGAGGTCCTCCAATGGCAAGAGGCGCGCATTCGGGAAAGCCGCGGCGAGATGGCCTGAAGCGAGACGCCTAGCCAGTCACCACCGACTGGCCGACACCGCTGCACGCTTTAAGCAGATGATTAAGACGAGTCAAACCACCTGAATAAAAAAAAAGGAGCGCCTTGCGCTTGCCTGGAAGAAAAGCCCCCCCATAGAGGGAATGAATATGAACTTGCAATTTAAATATATCAATTCCGACGAGGAACGGGATTTCCATTACAGCTCTAAATTTAATATTGCCATAGAGCAGATCAAACACGGAGATCCCCAAACCGAGCGCATGTATCGTGCTCTTGAACTATTTTACCAGTCATTTGCTGGCGCTCGCACTATAGAGATCAGACGTATCTCTGACAGCATTGCCTGCCTCGACTTCGTAGAGGCTTATGGCGCACTAACTCCATCAGACAAAGACAAACGCAATACTTGTGACTGGAGGCGCGCTTGCAAACTTGCAGAGAAAGCAGCGTTCTTGGTTGTAGCCGGATATAGAACAACCATCTTTATCAACTTCGCGGACTAAGGCCATGAATAGCGCGGACATGTCGAAACTAAACGCGGGAATCTCATTGATGGATCAGATCGGTGAGGGCGTGTCGCTGCTCCGCGCAGACATTAGCCTTTGCCCCCTGACCAACTTCAACAACCTTCAGCTCTGGAGAATGCGGCCATGAATGACTACGAACCTCCGCCACATGAGCAACTGCCACCTGGAGCCAACACAGGCGAACACAGCACCCAGAGTGAAGACAAATTTGCCTTGGTCTTCGAAGCACTCTATCGCGATGAACTGCGTTACTGCCACACGTCAGGCACTTGGTACTTTTGGAACCGGAATTGCTGGAGAAAGGATTGCGATCACCTTGCTTTAGACAAAGCACGCAAAGTTTGCCGAAGCTGTGCTGATGGAAAACCAGCCTACTTGAAGCACGCCACTGTCAACGCCGTCGAGCGCCTTGCCCGTTCTTCCCGCGCGCTAGCAGTTATCGCTGAATGCTGGGATACAGACCCCTGGTTACTAGGCACTCCTAACGGTACCGTAGACCTGCGCAGCGGTAAGCTTCGGGATGCCAATCAACAAGACTTCATTACCCGTCAATCAAGCGTAACGGCTGCCGCCAAAGGCGATATACCGGTTCACTGGCTTAAATTTTTAAACGACGTAACAGGCAATAATCCTGATCTGATTCGCTTCTTACAGCAGATAGCAGGGTATTGCTTGACTGGCTCCACACGTGAACATGCTCTGTTTTTCATCTATGGCCCTGGTGGTAATGGGAAAACGGTTTTTCTCAATACGTTGACCGGTATTCTGGGCGAATACGCGCAGGCCGCCGCCATGGATACTTTTACTGCCAGCAAATACGAGAGACATTCGACTGATCTGGCCATGCTCAAGGGCGCACGGTTGGTCACGGCAAGTGAAACCGAGGAAGGTAAGCGTTGGGCGGAGGCCAAAATTAAGCAAATCACCGGCGGCGATCCAATTACTGCCCGCTTTATGCGTCGCGACTTCTTCACCTACCAACCAGAGTTCAAGCTCGTCATCATCGGCAATCACAAGCCCTCTCTCGACAATGTAGATGACGCTATGACGCGCCGACTCAACATCATCCCGTTCACCTACAAACCGAGTACCCCTGACCCTGATTTGGAAGGCAAACTCCGCGACGAATGGCCTGCCATCCTGCGTTGGATGATTGAAGGTTGCCTGGACTGGCAACAGAACGGTTTTCTACGGCCGAACGTCGTGTCAGACGCGACCAAGTCGTACTTCGAGGATCAAGACCTATTGGGACAGTGGCTAGAGGAATTTTGTGAGCGCGGTACAAATCATGAAGACTCCCACAAGATTCTATTTAGCAGCTGGAGTACCTACGCCATGGCGGCCGGGGAAGAATCAAAAACGGGAAAGGCCTTCACTCAAATGTTGGTAAATCGAGGTTTCGAGCGGAAGAAAGTGGAGAGCGCTAGAGGTTTCAGAGGGTTGCGCATGAAGCCCGCAAAGGCATTCGATGATGCCCGTTACCTTGATACGTGGAATGATTAATCTGTCCAGCCGCCCGACCGTAACGTCGGGCTGTTTGGCCTGCACGAGTGACAGTTGGTGACAGGTAAAGACAGTTTCAATAACCAATCTGTCATCGCTGTGAACCCCGCGATTGCTGGCTTTAAGACTGTTCGGGACAGATAGGACAGATTTTTATGGTATATCGCGCAAGAAGCGCCCGCACGTATGTGGCGTAAATGGATAAATCTGTCCCACCTGTCCTTCGGCGAGCTGGCGGAAATCACCGCGCGAATACAAAACAGCATCCGTGCCGCTGGCTAAACAGAATTTCGAGCAGCTCGAAATTATCAAGATGCTGAAAACTTGGACCAGGTCATGCCGCGTATCGCAACACCCGTGAGGGCAAGTCCCTATCACCTGAACCGTAGCGCTGGAGATTAGCCACCTTGGTATATGCGGATGTGATCAGGCAATCCTCCTGAGGCCTGAAAGCTTACTCGCCGCAACCGGTACGAGTTCAGCGTCATGCGGTCCCTTGGAGCATTGGTAACTTTCTTGAAGGTAGCCGGCAATGTGGTTGTGGAGTTGGCGCCAATGATTCTCTTACCAACTGGTAGGTAAAATTTAGCGGTTTCTCCTGAGCCTATCTCTGCCGACTTTTTCCCGTCGATGTACAAGATGGTGTAGCACGCTGAGCCCGTGAAGCCATTATCACGAGAGACTGTCAGTGCCCCGTATTGGCCGGTGGGCTTACTCTGAGATGCTGTAAGCCTAATTGCAGGAACGGAGCTGCTTGGTCTGAGGGAGTTGGCAAGGTTGAACAACCCGCCAAAATTATTGGAGAGATTGCAAGCAGTCCGATTAAACGCATAGTCTGGTTGTCTATTCACGACTCAATAGAGCGCGGAAATTACCACGCAGCTGTGTGTTTTAAGTCCTTGGTGAGCCATAGTAGGCAATCGCACAGACTAGCCCACCTGTTTCATTCCACCTGACCTTGCATCGGGTTTGACCAAGTCGTTTCGTGGCCATGACAGGTAGAGAACAGCCAAACTCACTCAGATGCTATGAAGTGGCGATTAGCTCTCGCCAAGGACATCCCGCGCATGCGACACAGCATGCCTTCCAGGGTCATTCGCAAATCACGCTTGTTGTAGAAGCCCATGTGCAGCAGAATTTCCCGAAGCTTCGACCAGTGCGCATCACTTAACAGTAATCGGGTATTGCAAACTAGTTTTGTTGTCATGTAGGAGCTTTAACGATACGCGTTTTCTCTTTTAGATCAATAGATTGAGGTGAAACGGCAACAGACCCTAGAGAAGCAGGCAATATTTTCGTGCGTTTACGCTTGCCTTCGGTAATATCCGGGTAACTCAGAATTACAGGAGGTCAGAAAATGGGCTTCATCCCCATCAATGCGAAAGTCAAGGGCACCCTCGGCTGGTTTATCTCGCAGAAGTTGCTGATCGGTGCGCTCAAGTCTCCTTGGGCTAAGGTCTATTATTGGCGAACTCCTGATACGCCTGTTCGCCCACTGGTAGCTGGACAAGAAAACCTACCGCCGCCGTCACAATATCACCCTGAATACGCCAGACGGCATCACCCAGATCAGCCGTATTTTCATCTCGCCCGACGACATTTTCGTGATTAAAGCGAAGAATATGAGCGGCATAATTCATCTCATAAGATAAAACAATGACACAATTAGAAAATTTGCAAGCCCTTATCGGAAAATACAACAGCAACCTAGATTATTATCGCTCTACCCGCTATAACGAAACGCAACTAAGGACTGACTTTCTAGACCAACTGTTTACGATTCTAGGTTGGGATATAACGAATGCTAGCGGCAAGACAACAAATGAACGTGAGGTTTTGGTCGAAGAGGGCTTACGATTTAGGTCGGGTGATAATACAAAAAAGCCTGATTACACTTTTCGACTTTTTTCTGAGCGTAAATTTTTTGTTGAAGCAAAGAAACCAAACATTCAAGTTCATATCGATTCTGAGTCAGCAAAACAGATTCGTCGCTACGGATTTACCGCAAAGTTAAAAATTTCAGTTCTATCTAATTTTGAATATACAGCGATATACGACTGCTCTAACCCAGTTACCGAAGAAGACTTATCCACCAACTCAAGAATCAAAATCTACCATTACACTGATCTTGTAAAAAATCTCGAAGAAATTAAGCGGTTAATCGGCAAGGAAAGCGTTTACTCAGGCACATTTGATTCTGAATGGGCCAATATTGAAAATAAAATATCTCGCTTTAGTATTGATGACTTATTTCTAAAACAAATTAATGACTGGCGCTTGATGCTAGCAAAGGAATTCATTGGCATAAAACCAGACTTCAACGAGGAAGAGCTTAATGATTTAACTCAAGACTATATAAATAGCATTGTTTTTTTGAGAGTTTGTGAGGATAGAGACCTTGAAAATTATGAATCGCTTTATTGTCTTGCTATAAAAAAGGACTTTCAGTCATTAGTCAAAAAACTAAAGGCGTCTGATAGAAGGTACAACTCAGGCTTATTTTCTCTTTCTCATATCAATTTACTCGTCAATAATCTCGATTCATGTATTTGGACGATTATTAAACAACTGTACTTCCCTGAAAGCACCTACTCATTCTCCGTATTTTCATCTGATATATTGGGAAATATTTATGAGGTGTTTCTTAGTGAGAAAATCCGTGTTAATCAAAGCGGTGAGATCGAGTTACAACCAAAAAATGAGAATATCGACAGAGATGTCGTTACAACGCCTAGTCATATTGTTAAAGATATAATAAGAAACACTATTGTAGAGTTTTGCAAAGGCAAAACTGATGAGCAAATACTGCAATCAAAGTTTGCAGATATAGCTTGTGGCTCAGGTGCATTTTTGCTTGAAGCATTCCAGGCCTTACAAGACATTTTAATTGACTACTATATCGAACATGACCGGTCTAAGTTGCAGCAGCTGACAGAGCATAGTTTCAAGCTAAAGCTATCTGTCAAGAAAGATATTTTAACGAAATGCATCTACGGCGTGGACAAAGATTTTAACGCAGTAAAAGCATGTTCATTTGGCTTGCTTCTAAAACTACTTGAAGGCGAATCCAAGGAGACAATTGAGCCAAATACACCTATTCTTCCAAGGATAGATAAAAACATTCTATTTGGAAATAGTTTGATTGACTTATCGGCCAATATTAAAAGCTCAGAAGTGCTTGCCGTTAATCCTTTGAATATTGAACACCAGTTTGATGTGATTATTGGCAATCCTCCTTATATGGCAACTGAGCATATGAAGCAGTTCACTCCATTAGAGCTGCCAATCTATAAAAATAAATACAAAGCTGCATTTAAGCAGTTTGATAAGTATTTCTTGTTTGTAGAGCGCTCAATGCATCTGTTAAAAGAAGATGGGTATCTAGGCTACATCCTACCATCCAAATTCACTAAATTAGGTGCTGGCCAAGGCTTACGAAAACTTTTAGCAGATAACAAATTTTTGAGCAAGATGATCTCGTTCGGGGCGAGCCAAGTATTCAAGAACAAAACCACATATACGTGCTTGCTGTTCTTAAAAAAATCTCCACAAACCAGATTCGATTATTATGAAGTAAAAGATTTTAAGAAGTGGCTTACTCGTGAAGAAAACTTTCTGAATGCCAGCACGTATGAAGTTGATAAGCTCAACTCCGACACATGGATCCTTGAGAAGGATACCAATAGACTGTTGGAAATGATGTATAGCAAATCAGAGCCTCTAGGGGATATTTTAGGCAGTAACTCGATCGCGAACGGTATACAAACAAGTGCCAATGCCTATTACATTCACGAAGAAATTAAAACCGTAAGCAATTTAATTTATTTTGAGTACGATGGCGCAATACACTGTGTGGAAAAAGAGCTTACTAGACCTTACTTCCAAACACAGCGTTCAGGAGATGATCATTTCTACACATACAAAGATGTCGAGCCCAACGCCTTTGTGATTTACCCATACAAAAAAGTCAGTAATTCTATCGAACTTGTCGAATATCACGAATTGAAAAAAAATTATCCTAAAATGTATGATTTTCTTCATGTCGTGAAAGTACATCTAGATAACGTCAATCGTTCGGTAAAACCAGTACCTACCACTCCGAATGAATGGTATAGATACGGTCGTAGTCAAGCTTTAGAAAACTGCGATGTTCCACAAAAAATCATCGTTGGTGTTTTATCGAATGGTTTCAAGTACTCGATTGATGAAAATCGAACTTTCGTATCGTCTGGTGGCACGGCTGGCTATAGCATAATCAACGTGCCTGATTCTTGCCCTTACTCCACCTATTACATACAGGCGCTTTTGTCCTCTAAGTATTTGGAGTGGTTTGCTTCTATTTATGGTGAAGTATTTAGAGGTGGATTTGTCGCTCGAGGCACAAAAATTCAAACTCGAATGCCTATTCCAAGAATAAACTTTAGCAATGCAGCTGAGAAGGCAAAACATGATATGGTTGCCAACTTGCAAAAGCAAATGAATAAACTTTATTCTCAAATTAATAAAGCAAATGAACGTTCTAAAACCCCTTTGGAAAGACAGTTTGAGAATCTTGTTCAAGAAATGAGCCTGTTAGTTCAGAGTCTTTTCGATCTAGGTGATTTCGATAAAGAAATACCAACGGTAAAAGAGCTGTACGGTTCACTTTAAAACCAAGGGAGTAGAAAATTTATCTCTGCTCCCCATTTAATTACCTCCTATCGAATCTCAATTTGATAGTCATATGCCTCATTTCGAGCATCATAAATAGTTAATGTTTTGCCAATTAACTGCTCATTTTGGATTACACCCAAAGCCGCCCCCCAATGTAAACCTGTTGTATAATTTCTTTGATTGGACTCCCATGAAGGCTTATGGCTTAGTTCCAACCTAAACACGCCACAATCTTGTCCATTTATCAAAAACTTAAAATTCGCACTAGCCATCTCTTTGTCATCAATTGGATACCAAGCCAATCTGACAAATACAACGTGGCGAAAATAATTAGTTTGATCAATGCCATAATCAGATTGAGTTAATCGCAAGACACCTGAAGCATGGCTTGTATCAAGCAATTGCAAGTCTCCCCTAGGGAGATTTACCTTTTCCCAAACTTTATGTAGTGACATTTTACCCTGCTCCATAGTTACGTTAGACTAAAAAACCACCAGCTAATAAAGCAATTATAAGTTCGACTATAGTTTCGGCTCTACTACTTACGTAAACGACGGTCTCTTAGTTTTTTCCAGATTTTCATAAGTTGTTCATTATCTTCTTTAGAGACCCCTAACTCAGCTAGGATAGCTCCGCCATGCTCTCGAATGACTTCTTCAACCTTACCGTCTTTTACCAATTGATTTAGAGTGGCGGAGTCATGCTGATAACCTTGGATCACGGGTATATAGATTTTCTCAATTTCAGAAGGAACAAGTTCTAACACGCCACCACCATAGTAACGCCCTTCTAGTTCCGCCGTAATGGCTGTGAGAGGATTTAAAAAGCTACATACAAGATTCTCAGCATCAGTAAAGCTTGAAGTAATTCGATAAGCCGTATCAGTCGTATAAGCACCAACCTGATTCAAAATTAATCTAGGCGCCTCATGACAGCGTTTTAGCATTCCTATCTCTGTGCTATATATGGATGGAACTTTATACCAAGGCTTACGAATGCGACATTTATACCGCAGATGGAATTCTTCAAGCTCACCAGTTTTTATGTAGCGCTGCACTTTTGACGGAAGCTCGCTGTAATCATCTCTGATATACAAGAAGTTTGTTGGAAGACTTTGCAACTGATTCGACTGGTGTTGAGCTTTATCATACAAAATACCAGGACAGTGCTGACTACGCCCAAACATTGGATGAGCGTATGCTTCGAGACCAAATGTCTTGACTGTTTCGTTATTGACCAAAAAGAAGTTGTTGGCTCCCGTCACGATACCAACATCAACTTTGGCTATATCTTTAAACTTATGTACGGATTCATGGCTGATAATTTTCTTGATTAGTGATATCTCACTTTTCTCTAATGTTGCTTTAGTCCACTTACCTTCAACCGTTTCACCATTAATGCCCAAAATCCTATTAAATAATGTCTCGGGACATTCATTAAGAAAATCAAAACCGCTCACGCTCACGATACCAACACCCTCTGAAGGCTTGCTTGTATCTTCTTTTTTCTCTGCCATTATAATGACAGCGCCTTGCAAGGTGTCCTCGAACCAAATTTCTTTTGGGTCAATGATTACAATCTTCGAGCATATTTGCCCCATATAGCTACGCAGAGACTGAGCATGCATTACATGAATTATCTCTGACGGGATTACCATTCCCATACGCCCGCCGCTCTTCAGTAGAGAGAGGCTAGATAATAAAAATGAAACCCAAGCATTTGTATGTTTGGTGAATTTTTGACCCAGCTGTTTAAAAACAAGCTCAGCTTGTTCTTGAAAAGATTGTTCAAGGAACTGATATCTAATAAACGGCGGATTACCGATTACTGCATCAAATAATTGCCGTTTCTGATTTAGCTGCTGATTCGCCCAAACTAGAAAATCTCCCTCAGTGACACTGGAGTTTTCGAAACCCAGTTTTGAGCATAAATCGGATGCCTTTTGGGCTTCAGCATCAAAAAGCTCAAAGCCAGATAACTTAATTGCTTTATCACAGTGATTATTGTGTAGGGCCTGAATAAACACGCCATCACCACAACTTGGTTCCAGAATAGATTTAGGTTGTTTCTGCAAAACCCACCTAGCCGCATAATCTGCCAATTTTTGGGGGGTATAATAACCACCGCGCAGTTTTTGAGTGGTCTGGTCTGCTTTAAATTTCATTATTTGCCTTTAAAAAACTCTTTATAATTTCTGACTTTTTTTCTTCTATGTGCTCATTAGCTTTGTTCATGAACCAGTCCTTCAATGTTTGTTGTTCATGAGCCAAAACTGAGTAGAGAGCTTTCTTTAACCCTGGATCAATTTCTAGAACTATGCGCCCTGAATCACTTTTCGCCATGCCATCACCCATATGATGTATATTACATTACATAGGTTACATAAAATGCAGCATCGCTGAAAGAAAAAATATCCTAATGCCCACTTTAATTCGATTACACGCCACCAGAAAATCTTCAGATCCATCAGAATGTGACGTTGGGGCCCTGACAAATCCCGTACTGTGATCCTTCCGTAGGTTTTTCAGACGCGCCGACCAAGCTCAGCACTACGAGTGCCTCAATTAACCTGCACAAAAATTCCCGATTAAGCCTCTTGGGGCGAGTGCGCCTCCAAACGTTGTGACCGACTATCTATAATGGGTCCAAAGCAATCCGTCGCGAGCAGCTGCTCTTGGCCGATTTTCTGCCCAACAATACGAAGTTTTAAAGTCAGCATCGAGCGATGGACTGGTCACCGACAATGAAATTCAGTAGGTCTGATAGACGTACCTACTTCGAGGTGGCGGAGCGTCCGGACGCTTCTCGACTCCAGGACTAAACTGATGGTGATCCGATTGGGGAAAGGGTGTGGCGAAGGGGGGGCATGCTTTCGAAAAGGCGATGAACCTCCGAGCGGCCACTGAGCTTTTTCTCAATACTGATTAGAGTGATTTCGAGGGCCAAAAAATGGCCAGAAGACAAGCGGAAACCCGGAAACAGCCTGATACCTCCATCAACTCCAAAGTAGAGGTGATGCAGGCCACGCGTTTGGTTTTGAAACCAACGCGTCACCTTGAGCCCCGAGCGCGGCAAATTTTCGCCATGATCATCAGCATGCGGCCAGCGACTCTGTGGGGAGCTTATGACCTACAGTTGGCGACCGACTTGGCCGAGATCAATGCCCAGATCGAATGGACTCAGGAGGTGTTGGCGGTCGAGGGTGACGTGCTGACCACTCGCCTCGGAACGCCAATCATCAACCCTCGTGCAACCCACTGCGGGAATCTCAAGCGCCAGGCGGTCACGTTTGTGCGGGCGCTGGGACTGTCGGCAGGTCAACGACACCTGGGCGATGAGCCGAGCCGCAAACGTGCGGGCCAGCAACTTGAGTTGCAAATGACCTCCCTCAATGCAGAAAGTGATCCGCTGCTGGCGTGAAGGTATGGCCCGCCGTGGCACCGCTGTGTGGGCACTTGCGGTGTTTTCGGCATGACACCGGCAACCACGTCGGCCACGGCGTAATGCATTTGGGTTTTGCTGGTATTCATCGGCAGTGGTTGGGTAACATTGGAAGCCAATACCGGGGCTACTTTTCCTTTTGGGGGCATATCTGGGGGCATCGCAGGATGTCGAGCCAAAATAAACCCAATGGTGACAAGTAGTTATGCGAGGAGTTCGGTTCCGTCTCTGGCACCAAATACCGAAAACCCTGAATCGCAAGATTCAGGGTTTTTTTATACCTGCGATTTCATAACCGCCTGAAACCTGCAGTACATCCCCCCCTGAAAACACATCCGTTTTTATTGCTCTGGCTCAATGATGGCTCCGTGCTATTATTTTTCCGTTACATGGAAGACGACCTACATTGATCCCGATGCCCCCGCATCCGAATCAATCGATACAGGATCGAGACAGCGCATGGAGTGCGTGCTTTTTCACCCCTCCCCGCAAAACACTGCCCTCCCCTGTTGGACCTGTGTAGCCAGTCTTGCCAGCACGCCCTCCTCTCGAAATCCTGAACATGGAACAGTTATGTCTGACATCAATGAACTCAAAGACAAGATCAACACCAAAACCTTGAATATGGTTTTGCTGTCGGTCGCAACCGTTGGGCTGTACCTGTTGCTTTGGCTGGTCAGAACCAATCAGAAAATCAGCGAAACCACCAAAATCAAACTGGTCGATAACACCTACATCATCTGGCTGGCCGTCTGCCTTGGCTGGAGCGGCGCTTTGTCCAACTCGGGTGAAGTACTGTTCGATGCACTGTCCGGCATTCTGATCATTGCGACCAACGCGCTGTACATCGTCTGGGCGTTCAAAGCCAAGAATGCACTGTCGGAATACGCCCTCAGCGAACACAAAATCGATCTGCGGATGAACGCGTTCTATACGTTTTTCCTGAATGTTTTCTACATCAACTACTGCATCAACGACCTGCCTGAAGAACAACGCAAACAACTGATCCTGCGTGGCTCGACAACACAAGCCTGATTCACGGTAATGGACGGGCAGCCCCCAGTGGCCGCCCGTCTAATCTGCAGCCTCCCTCATTCGCTACCGTTCCAGTGGAACACCAGATTCCTCGCGCCAGCACTGCCGATATCTGTCGTGTCACGCTTCTCCTCACCGTTGCGCGTTGCCACGACCGTGTACTTGCCGGCAGGTAATTGGACATAGACCAGAGGACCCGCCTGACTCAGCGTCAGCACCGGCCCTTTAGCGTTTTGGACCAGCAGCTGCACGTCCGGAATGTATTCGTCTTGCGGACCGACCGAGAAAGTCATGTGCAGGTTGTAGCCAGTCGTTTGCTGGATAGCTTTGGCCTCATCCTCGCCGACACCACCGGAGAGGTATGAAATCCCGTTTTGTTCCTGCCGTTGAACTTGCACGCCAGTCGTATCGATAGGGTCAATGCTGGCAGCGCTCAACATCGCCGGAAACGCCAGGACACCGACAGCAACAAGGGACAACGTGAAGGCATGGACGTATTTCATGATGACGACTCCCGGGCTCTTCAGAACCCTCTCATCCCCTTGAGTTTTGATTTCCCGGACGTCATTCCGGTTTTAGATTGATTCGATCTTGGGTTCACTGCGAAACGGACTACACCCTGTATTCCAAAAATACATCCGGCCATCGGCAAGGTCCTGCGAAACGTATCCGGTAATTCCTTCCGGATTAGCAGCGGCGTACTGCATCCCTGCCCCATGTGCACTTGGCATCCTCTTTCGCCTGCTTCTCCGGCCGCGGAAGACTTCATGACCCTCGTCAAACCCGATAACACTCCAGATTCACAACTCACCTCATTGGTGGACAACCTTGGCGAACTGATCCGTCAGGCACGCCTTAAAGCGCTGCGAGCGGTCGATACAGCTCAAGTGCAAACCTGCTGGCAGATAGGGCGGCATATTGTCGAGTTTGAGCAGGAGGGAGCTCGTAGGGCGGGGTATGGAAAGCAGTTGTTGGCGACTTTGGCCAAAGCCCTCACTGCCGAGTTTGGGAAAGGTTTTGATGAGCGCAATTTGCGATACATGCGCGATTTTTATCAAACCTTTCCAAATTGGAACGCAGTGCGTTCCGAATTGAGCTGGACCCATTACCGAAGGCTTCTGCGCGTCGACAACGACCATGCCCGTCATTGGTACATGAACGAATCGGCCCACCAGAACTGGTCAAGCCGCGCCCTTGAGCGCCAGATCAACACGCTGTATTACGAGCGACTGCTGGCGAGTCGCGACCGGTCTTCTGTCAGGGAGGAAGCCGCGACCAATATCCAGAAAATGGCCACTAGCCCAAGAGACTTCATTCGGGATCCGGTTGTGTTGGAGTTTTTGGGTCTGCCCAATGCGGGCCTGATTCTGGAAACCGAGCTCGAACAGGCGTTGATCAATCAGCTTCAGGGATTTCTGCTTGAACTGGGCAAGGGTTTCGCCTTTATCGCCCGCCAACAACGCATCAGCACCGACAGCAAAGACTTCTTCATCGACCTGGTGTTTTACAACTACCTGCTCAAATGCTTTGTCATCTTCGATCTCAAACGCGGTGAACTGACCCATCAGGATGTCGGCCAGATGGATATGTACGTGCGCATGTACGACGACCTCAAACGCGGACCAGAGGATGGTCCCACTGTCGGCATCATTCTTTGCGCACAGAAGGATGAATCCGTGGTCCGTTATTCCGTGCTGGAGGGTAATGAGCAACTGTTCGCCAGCAAGTACAAACTGGTGCTACCAAGTGAAGAAGAACTTCGTGCGGAACTGGATCGGGAGCGGGCCCTGCTCGAGGAGCGACTGCTCAATCAGAAGCGCCGATAGAAATGGGCGGATTGTCCACCAGTACCATGAAGACTATCGTTGGCACCTACGCGCAAAGGTACGTCACCGATGAATTTCAAGGACACGCCTGCACTGGCGCCGGCTCAGATCGAGCTGCCATTGCCTGCCACCCCACCCGGCACTTCCTTCAAGGAGACCGCCGCAGACGGCTTCATCCTCGGTGGCTTCACCTGGCGGCACACCCCGCCAGACCCGGCCCGCCCCGTCGTGATCATCAACGCCGCCACCTCGGTGCGCTGCCGCCATTACTCACGCTTTGCCGATTACCTGTTCGCCAACGGGTTCGATGTCATCACCTACGATTACCGGGGTATCGGCGAATCTCGCCCCGCCTCGCTGAAAAACCTCGACGCTTCATGGACCGACTGGGGCGCGCTGGACTTTGAGGCGATGCTCAAGCGCGCCGAGCGTCAATTCCCGGGGCAGCCCATCGATGTCGTCGCCCACAGCTTTGGCGGCTGTGCAGCGGGCCTGGGAGCGTCCGGGCATGTCATTCGACGGATGGTGACGGTCGGCGCGCAATTCGCTTACTGGCGCGACTATGCGCCCGCCCATCGTTGGCGGATGTTCGGCAAGTGGCACGTGGTGATGCCGTTGATGACGATGTTCCACGGCTACTTCCCCGGTAAACGCCTCGGCTGGCTGGAAGACACGCCAGCCGGCGTGGTTCGTGACTGGAGTACGCCGACCGACCGCTTTGAAACACGCCCCAGCGGTCGGCGCCTGCAGGGCGGAACCGGTCGATTGCCCTTCGAGCGTGTCAGCGCAAACATCCTTGCGATTAGTGTCAGCGACGATCCCTACGGTACGATTTCGGCCATCGAACGCCTGCTCGACTACTTCACCCACAGCACCCGCACCCATCTGCGAATCACCCCGCAAGACATCGGCGAAGAAGAAGTCGGACATTTCGCCTTTTTTCGCAGCGCATACCAAGCCACACTATGGCCCATTGCATTGTCCTGGCTGCAAAACGCCGAACTGGCCCCCGACACACCCGGGCGGCGAGTCCCGCGCAGCTAAGCCCTCTCAACGAATACGGAACGACGAACATGGCCTCCGCCAACAAGCAGCACAAACGCGCTACCCGCGCCAAAGCCAAGGCCAAGCAGAACCGCACCCAGCGTGCCACCGCGCCGGTCGAGCTGGACCCGAACGACGATCGCATCGACTTCGAATCGGTGGACCTGACCGAGCTGTTCAAGAAAATGATCGACGCCGAAAAGACCAGCCAGCAAGCGATGTGCGTGGCCTTCCTGGAAGACCCGCTGCTGGAATTGGTCTACGAACAGGAAGGCGAAGAAGGCGCGATGGACTTCATTCTCGCCGCGCTGATCGAGTACCGCCAATGGTCGACCGAAGTCGACGAGGCCGGTGCCCTGGCGTGGATCGAATCACCAGCCTTCCAGGCTGACTATGTCGCAGCGTCCGATATCATCGCCGCGCAAACCCAACAGAAAGCAAACTGAGCTCCCATGGCATCCCTGAACAAGCAACAAAAACGCGCCAAGCGCGCAAAGGCCAAAGCCAAGCAAATCAACATCCACGGCCGTAAACCCGCCGCGCTGGACGATGACCTGGACGAAATCGGCGAGCCGATCCCGGAATACACCCTGGCGATGTTCAGCAAAATGCACGACGCCGAAGCCACCAGCCGCAGCGACATGCTTCAGGTCCTGCTGTCGGACCTCGCCGGCATCATCAGCGACCATCCAGACTTGCTGGACATGGAAAACGCCGACAACGAAGCCATGGCCGCCACCCACCTGGCCGCCGACATGCTGCTCGACTACCGCATGTGGGCTGATGGCATGGACCGGGAAACGGCTCAGGCCTGGCTGACCGAGCCGCAGTTCATCACTGACTTCGGTAATGCACTGGACAGCTATCGTCAGGCGCTGGATGCGCAGGAAGAAAAGAGCGAGTAAACGCGCTTGGCAGAAACAAAAAACGGCCGCTCGTCATCACTGACAGCGGCCGTTTTTATGGAAACCGTTGCAAAAGGACTCTTCCGCTACCTCTCGTCAGCGGAAAGGTATATCCCATTGACATATCCCTCTTTAAATCTATTCTTTGGACTCTCAACACACCCCAAAAGCCGGAGGCCAGAAATGGAACAGACCACCCTTTTCATGAGTAATCGAAGCCAGGCTGTCCGTCTTCCGAAAGCTGTCGCCATGCCAAGCGATGTAAAACGAGTCAACGTAGTCGCCATCGGCAGGGCTCGCATCATCACCCCAGCGGACGAAACTTGGGATAGCTGGTTCGATGGAGATGGCGTAAGCGCAGACTTTATGACTGACCGCGACCAACCCTTCGAACAGGAGCGTGAGTCGTTCTGATGATCAAGTTCATGCTCGATACCAACATCTGCATCTTCACCATCAAAAACAAACCGCAAATCGTAAGAGAAGCTTTCAACCTTCACGACGGGCAGTTATGCATCAGTGCAGTCACGTTGATGGAATTGATCTACGGCGCTGAAAAATCTGCGGCTCCCGAAAAGAATCTGGCGGTGGTCGAGAGCTTCGCAGCACGCCTTGAGGTCCTGCCTTTCGACAATGACGCGGCCGCGCACACTGGAATGATTCGGTCAGAGCTGGCAAGGGCGGGCACCCCCATTGGCCCGTACGACTACATGATTTCGGGACATGCCCGTTCACGCGGGCTCATTGTTGTAACGAACAACCTGCGCGAGTTCGAACGGGTCCCCGGACTACGTGTAGAAGACTGGGTTCACCCCGCTTGAGTCGGACACAGCCACTCAAACAAAAAACGGCCGCTCGTCATCTCTGACAGCGGCCGTTTTTTTCACGCCTTCAACCAACTATCAGGCAGCAACACCATCCAGACGCGGGATATCAAAGCCAAGCTTGGCACTGGCATAGCCCAGTTCGCCTTTGGCGATGGACTGAGCCTTGTAGCCGTCATTGATCAGGTCCTTCACGTACAGCTTGTTGTAGATGAACATGAACACGAGGTTGCTGAAGCTGAAGGTGAAGCAGGCCACGACGAACATGATCGCTGCCCACTTGAAGTCACCACGGAACAAGGCCGGGAAAAAGCCAAAGAAAAATACGGTCCACGAGAAGCCGATTGGCGCTTCTTTCATGGCACCGGTATTCGGGTTTTTGAACACAACCGATGTAAACGCCATGCCTGTCTCCTTGATGCCCCAATGGGTTGGCTGAATGGCCGGGCTAGCTCCATGCAGCGCTGATTCCGATCTACCGCTTGAACGGCAGGCACACGCAAATGCATCTGTGAACACACCGCAGATGAAGGAGCAGGCAAGAAAGGGTCGGGGGGCTTTTAGCCGCAAAGGCTGAGGGCGTCGAACAATCCGTGTCCTGAAACTCCATCGCATCCCGTAACAGCGGGATACACATTCGGCGCAAAGGCTACTATCTTGCCATCATCGTGTCTATCCGCTTGCTACCCAATAAAGCACCTGAATGAAAGGCAAAAAAAACGACCGCGATCATCTCTGATGGCGGTCGTTTCGGTGTCTCAACAACTATTGGCGTGAGTCAGATCACTCAGCGGGCCAAGGCTGCGCTCAGCTTCTCATTGTGACGACGGCGAGCAACCAGCACGCCTGCCGCGACCACCAACAGCGCCAGCAGGCCGGTCGCGAGAATCTCTACGCGATGCGCTTCCTGGAACAACATGATGGTCAGGGCCGCCACGATGAAAATGATCACCGCGTAGGTCAGGCCCGGGAACAGCCACATGCTGAAGGCGATTTTTTCACCGCGAGCCATGCGCTGTTTGCGCATACGCAGTTGTGAAATGGCGATCACCAGGTACACCAGCAGCGCGACGGCGCCGGAGCTGGCCAGCAGGAATTCGAACACAGCGGCCGGGGCCACGTAGTTGGCGAATACCGCAAGGAACGCAGCGCCGGTGGACAGCATGACGGCCCAGTATGGGGTGCCGCTCTTGTTGGTGCGCTGGGAAACGGCCGGTGCATCACCGCGCTTGCCCAGGGAGAACATCATGCGCGAAGCGGTGTACAGCGCCGAGTTCAGGCAGCTGGTCACAGCAACCAAAACCACGATGTCGACGATCAGCTTGGCATTCGGGATACCCATGCGCTCAAGCACAGTCTGGTACGAACCAACGCTGGCCAGGATCGGGTCGTTCCACGGCACCAGGGCCACAACGATGAAAATCGATACGAGGTAGAACAAGCCGATCCGCCAGATCACCGAATTGGTAGCCTTGGAGATTTGCTGGCCCGGGTTCTTCGATTCCGCGGCCGCGATGGTCACGATCTCGGTGCCCATGAAGGAGAACATGGTGGTCAGGATCGCGCCCAGTACCGCGCCCATGCCGTTTGGCAGGAAGCCTTGGGTGTCGAACAGGTGCGAAACGCCGCTGACCTGGCTGCTCGGCAAGAAACCGAAGATCGCCATTACGCCGAGGGCGATGAAACCGATGATCGCCACGACCTTGATCAGGGCGAACCAGAATTCAAACTCACCGTAGTTTTTTACGCTGAACAGGTTAGTCACCGTCAGCAGCAGGGTGATGATCAGCGTGAAAGCCCAGATCGCCACGTTCGGGAACCAGGCGTGCAGGATGGTCGCGGCGGCGTTGGCTTCCAACGGGATTACCAATACCCAGAACCACCAGTACAACCAACCGATGGTGAAACCGGCCCAGTGGCCGATCGCGCGATCAGCATACGTCGAGAAGGAGCCGGTGTCCGGCGAGGCAACAGCCATTTCGCCGAGCATGCGCATCACCAGCACGACCAGCATACCGGCGGCGGCGTAAGCCAACAGCACGGCCGGGCCTGCGGCGGCGATGGCGTGACCCGAGCCTACGAACAAGCCGGCGCCGATTACCCCGGCAATCGACAGCATGGTCACATGACGCGGTTTGAGCCCCTGTTCGAGGCCATTGGAGCTTGGGGTACTGCTCATTGAAACTACCTTTGTAAGGAAAAGCGAATGCGTGCATCCCGCCTCGATTTCTTTCTCGTAAAAAGAAACCAACGGGGCGTTCTGGATTCTGTACGCAATAATTGCGCCAAAATATTTCAAAACCGTCTACCACGGCGATCTCATCCAGACCGGACAGTCATCGCAACCCATTGAAAATAATGGCACTTTGCCAAAGCGTTACCCTGCGACTCACTTTCAAGGACGAATCCGCGCACCGGAAACACGCCCGGAAAATCCTCGACGCACAATATAAGTGCAGAACAGGAACGTTTGGCCGGTTAGCGCTTCCAACCCCCCGCCAAAGCTGGCAACATCGCGCCCTTTTTTACACGACACCCGCCGGGCAACTGGTTCAAACGGCTGTTCGGTTGATAGCAGCGCGACAGTCTGCTGTAGCGATGCGACAACCTGCCACGTCACGTCCGTTTACCGCCCGCAGCGCTGTTGGCTGCCATTCAAACGCTATGCTAGCTTGGCCGCCTCGCCAGGAAGGCCGCCAACAGCAGGAGCGAAACACTATGAGGAACGCACATGGCTGAGGCCACGCCCGCGCTTGAAATCCGCAACTTGCACAAACGCTACGGACAGCTTGAGGTGCTCAAAGGCATCTCGCTGACCGCCCGCGACGGCGACGTGATCTCGATCCTGGGTTCTTCCGGTTCCGGCAAGTCCACGTTCCTGCGTTGCATCAACCTGTTGGAAAACCCGCACCAGGGCCAGATCCTGGTGGCCGGCGAAGAACTCAAACTCAAAGCCGCGAAAAATGGCGAACTGGTCGCTGCCGACGGCAAGCAGATCAACCGTCTGCGCAGCGAGATTGGTTTTGTGTTTCAAAACTTTAATCTCTGGCCGCACATGAGCGTGCTCGACAACATCATCGAAGCGCCGCGCCGCGTGCTCGGGCAAAGCAAAGCCGAAGCCATCGAAGTCGCCGAAGCCTTGCTGGCCAAGGTCGGCATCGCCGACAAGCGTCACGCCTACCCGGCGCAATTGTCCGGCGGCCAGCAACAACGCGCGGCCATCGCCCGCACGCTGGCGATGCAACCCAAGGTGATCCTGTTCGACGAGCCGACTTCCGCCCTTGACCCGGAAATGGTCCAGGAAGTACTTAATGTCATCCGCGCACTGGCTGAAGAAGGCCGCACCATGCTGCTCGTGACCCATGAAATGGGCTTTGCCCGTCAGGTCTCCAGCGAAGTGGTGTTCCTCCACCAAGGCTTGGTAGAAGAGCAAGGATCGCCACAGCAGGTGTTCGACAACCCGCTTTCGGCACGCTGCAAACAATTCATGTCCAGCAACCGCTAACGGAGCTACCCGCATGCAGAACTTCAAAAAAGTCTTCCTGGCTGCCGCCGTCACCCTCGCGTTCAGCGCCGGTGCCATGGCCGAAACCCTGAAGATGGGCATCGAAGCGGCCTACCCGCCGTTCAACAATAAAGATGCCAGTGGCAATGTCGTCGGCTTCGACAAGGAAATCGGCGACGCCCTGTGCGCCAAGATGAAAGTCGAGTGCACCGTGGTGACCTCCGACTGGGACGGCATCATCCCGGCCCTGAACGCCAAGAAGTTCGACTTCCTGATCTCCTCGATGTCGATCACTGATGAGCGCAAGGGCGCGGTGGACTTCACCGACCCGTACTACTCGAACAAACTCCAGTTCATCGCCAAGAAAGACGTCGACTTCAAAACCGACAAGGCTTCCCTGCAAGGCAAAGTGATCGGTGCACAACGTGCGACCCTCGCCGGCACCTGGATGGAAGACAACATGGAAGGCGTCGAAGTCAAACTCTATGACACCCAGGAAAACGCTTACCTGGACCTGACTTCCGGTCGTCTGGACGGCATCCTCGCCGACAAGTACGTCAACTACGAATGGCTGAAAAGCGACGCCGGCCGGTCCTACGAATTCAAGGGTGATCCGGTAGAAGAAAGCGACAAGATCGGTATCGCGGTACGTAAAGGCGACCCGATCCGCGCGAAGCTGAACCTCGCCCTGAAGGAAATCGTCGAAGACGGCACCTACAAGAAAATCAACGACAAGTACTTCCCGTTCAGCATCTATTGATTCTGACCTGCCGGACCGGCGCCGTTCGCTAACGGCGCCAGTCCATGGCATTGCCTGCCGCGATTTGAAAAGAAACCCATGACTATCGATCTCTACGGATTCGGCCCGGCGCTCGCCGCTGGCGCGCTGATGACTGTGAAACTGGCACTCTCGGCCTTGTGTCTGGGGCTGGTGCTCGGTTTGCTCGGCGCCTTGGCCAAGACATCCCCGTACAAGCCGTTGCAATGGCTTGGCGGCACTTATTCGACACTGGTTCGCGGCATCCCGGAATTGCTCTGGGTGCTGTTGATCTACTTCGGCACGGTCAACCTGATGCGTGCCCTGGGCGAGTTTTTCGGCAATCCCGATCTCGAGCTCAATGCCTTCGCTGCTGGCGTGATTGCGCTGGGGCTGTGCTTCGGCGCCTACGCCACCGAAGTGTTTCGCGGCGCAATTCTGGCGATTCCCAAAGGGCATCGTGAAGCCGGTGTGGCGCTGGGCCTGTCGAAATTCCGCATATTCACCAGACTGATCATGCCGCAGATGTGGCGCATCGCCCTGCCGGGCCTTGGCAATCTGTTCATGATCCTGATGAAAGACACCGCGCTGGTATCGGTCATCGGCCTGGAAGAAATCATGCGCCACGCGCAAATCGGCGTGACCGTGTCCAAGCAACCGTTCACCTTCTATATGGTGGCCGCGTTCATGTACCTGGGCCTGACCGTGCTCGCCATGAGCGGCATGCACTTGATGGAACGACGTGCCGCTCGCGGCTTCGCGAGGAGCACCCAATGAACTGGGAAGTCATCATCAAGTGGCTGCCAAAACTGGCCCAAGGCGCAACGCTGACCCTGGAACTGGTGGCCATCGCCGTGATCGCCGGTTTGCTGCTGGCGATTCCGTTGGGCATCGCGCGTTCGTCGCGGCTCTGGTACGTGCGGGCATTTCCCTACGGCTACATCTTCTTTTTCCGTGGCACGCCGTTGCTGGTTCAGCTGTTCCTCGTCTATTACGGCCTGGCGCAGTTCGACGCGATTCGTAACAGCTCGATGTGGCCGTACCTGCGCGATCCGTTCTGGTGCGCCACAGCGACCATGACCCTGCACACCGCGGCCTACATCGCCGAGATCCTGCGCGGCGCGATCCAGGCGATTCCACCGGGTGAAATCGAAGCGGCGCGCGCGTTGGGCATGTCCCGCGCCAAAGCGCTGTTCTACATCATCCTGCCGCGAGCCGCGCGCATCGGCCTGCCGGCCTACAGCAACGAAGTGATCCTGATGCTCAAGGCCAGCGCGCTGGCCAGTACCGTGACCTTGCTGGAACTGACCGGCATGGCCCGCACCATCATTGCCCGGACCTACCTGCCGGTGGAGATCTTCTTCGCCGCAGGCATGTTCTATCTGTTGATGGCTTACGTACTGGTTCGCGGCTTCAAGCTGCTGGAGCGCTGGTTGCGCGTCGATGCCTGCCAAGGGCGTTGATTCCAACGTGCTGACGGGCGAGGACCTGCTCGCCCGCTTCACCGCGCTGGAAGCTTTCCTGATCGAGCATCAAGCACTGTGGAAGCCGCGTCCGTTTACTCATCTGCACCTGCCTTGGGAAACGTCCTACCCGGAGTTGGCACTTTGGCTACGGGAACAGTCGCTGGACGACGCAGAATCTGCTCATAACCAACCTTGTTTGCTGGATGCGCCGGAGCCGTTTGCTTCGTTGGCGGCGTTATCGCTTGAGCTGAGTACGGTCGGCGAGTTACCGGCGCATTCGCTGCAAGCTGCCGGGCATCGGCTGAACGTCGATGTACCGGGGCGCAAGTGGCAACAGATCGAAGCGTTTGCCAGTCGCCTGTCGTTTGCGGTGGCGCCGAAGCACTGGCTGGATTGGTGTTCGGGCAAGGGCCACTTGGGTCGGCGTTTGCTGCAAACCGGGCAACAACTGACCTGCCTGGAATACGACCCGGCCCTCGTGGCCAGCGGACAGGCACTCAGCCAGCGTCATCAATTAAGGGCGCTGCACGTCGAACAGGATGTGCTCGCGCCTGGCGCCGCGAGTTTATTGAACGTTGATCACACCCCGGTGGCGCTGCACGCCTGCGGTGATTTGCATGTGCGGCTGATCCAGCTCGCCAGCGCGGCGGGTTGCAAACAATTGGCAATCGCGCCGTGCTGTTATAACCGGATCAATCAGTCGGCCTATCAGCCGCTTTCCTCGGTCGGTTTACGATCCGACCTACAGCTGTCTCTCGACGATCTCGCCCTGCCCATGAGCGAAACCGTCACCGCTGGCGCTCGCGTGCGACGTCAACGCGACACCTCCATGGCCCGACGCCTGGGTTTCGACCTGCTGCAACGGCAACTGCGCGGCGTCGATGAATACCTGCCCACCCCTTCGCTGCCGAGTGCCTGGCTGGATAAATCCTTCGCTGACTACTGCCATCATCTGGCCGCATTGAAAGAGTTATCCACAGTCGGTTCGCAAGATTGGTCCGCTCTCGAAGCTGCTGGATGGCAACGCTTGGCGCAAGTGCGCAATCTGGAGCTGCTACGCGGACTTTTCCGACGCCCCTTGGAGCTTTGGCTGGTCCTCGACCGCGCCTTTTTCCTTGTCGATCAGGGTTACACCGTTCGCCTCGGGACCTTCTGCGAAACCCCGCTCACGCCACGTAATTTCCTGCTCTTGGCGGAACGCCCGTAAAGCCACAGCCTGTGGATAACTCTGTTGATGAAATTATCGTGGATCCAATATCTACGGCTGTTTCAGGGGTGAAACTGAACTGTTCATTTTTCGTACACTCACGAAAAAATCCTGAAAAACAGGGATTTGCAGCCAAATGAGAACAGGTCCACAAAAACACCGGTGAGCGCAGAGTGCCACCGCTGCCGTTGTGCATAAGCATTCAATGCAAAGGACATAAGCGCCTAAACCCGGACCTCACGCGGGGAAAATTGCACCTCCACTCGACTCTTGTTATACAAACACGCAAGGACGCCGTCAGCGCGGCCACGAACAAGAAAATTCGACCGACAGGATGCGACAGTGACGTTCATTTCCTACGCACAGAACTTCGAAGACATACGCCTGTGGCGCGCCCTCAAAACCGTCGAGAACGGCTTCTATATCGACGTCGGCGCCAACGATCCGACCCATGACTCGGTCACCAAAGCGTTCTACGACCACGGCTGGACAGGCATCAACGTCGAACCGATGCCCAACTACTACGAAGCCTTGTGCCAGCAACGTCCCAAAGACACCAACCTGCAATGCGTGGCCGGGGAAAGCACCGACAGCCTGACCTTCTACGGCATCGCCGGCACCGGGCTCTCGACTGTCGATCCGGCCATGGCGAAAATGCACAAAGATGCCGGCATGGACGTGCGCAGCCAAACCGTCCAGTCCCGCACCCTGACCTCAATCTGTGAAGAACACGCCCAGGGCCGCCCGATCCACTTCCTGAAAATCGACGTCGAAGGCCACGAAGAAACCGTCCTGCGCGGCATGGACTTCACCCGGTGGCGGCCGTGGGTCATCCTCATCGAAACCCCGTGGGACCGCGACCAGACCTGGGAAACCCTCGTCACCGGCGCCGGCTACCAGTCCATCCTGTTCGACGGCATCAACACCTACTACCTCGCCGAAGAACACCTGAACCTCAAACCCGCCTTCGACATCCCGCCCTGCAACCTGGACGAATTCCAGTTCTGCAAAGGCCACAACTTCAGCCACCCCGTCGGCGACGCCGAACAGCAACTCGCCGCCGCCCTGCAACGCGCCGAACAGGCCGAAGCACAGCTGCGCGCGATGCAAAACAGCCGCACCTGGCAAGCCATCCAGAAACTCAAGAAAACCCTGCTGCGCGCCTGACCTGAAGCCTGCGCAAAAATAGTCTGAATTCAGGGGTTTACAGAACCATCCCAATCGCTATAATCGTCGCCCAACACGCCGGTATAGCTCAGTTGGTAGAGCAACTGACTTGTAATCAGTAGGTCCCGGGTTCGACTCCTGGTGCCGGCACCATACGCAATATCGAAAAAGGCTCACCGAAAGGTGGGCCTTTTTCGTTTGTGGGTCTTACGCTCGCCCCTCTAGCTAAAGGATGGCGAATCGACGCATCCCATTCTGGTACCGCGCATCTACATCCCTCCCCGAAACGATGAGCGGTTACGGTCGAAAAGCTGTGAAGCGGCATAATGACAGCAGTGCTTATGCACAACCCTCTCCGCCGTTGCGAGCCCCTTTGTAATGAACACCGAACGACGTTACTCGATCATCTTGGAGCACAGCGCCGAGGTGCTGCTTGAACATGCACCCATGGCGCAGATAGAGGCATTTTGGGACGCCAACGACACTCGCTACTTCGGGTTGCGCATGGAAGACGAACACAGCGCGCACGCACGAGTGATTGTTACGGACGAAGTCCCTGACGACGAAGATGTGGAGCTTTCTTGTCTGTAGAAATAAGGGCACGGATTTAGTTTTCCATCTGCTGCCGGCACCGTTCTTTTACAGGTTCTTTTCACCTGCTGTTTTACCTGCCGTTATCATTGGTTATCTATTTTGGATTGACCACACCGTCAATCACGAATAACCTTGAGTCAACACACTCGCCACACGTCCTGCCCAACGGGTAGGGTCCTGCCTCAAAGCAGGCGTGCAAAAGGCGAGTTTTTTTTGCCTGGAATTTGAGCATGGCCAAGAGGGCACTTGTGACGAAGCTTCCATTTTCAAAATCAGCTTTTACCCCCCAGGCACTGCTCGCCAAGCTAAAAACGCAAGGTCTGATCGTCAACGATGACGACATGGCCCTCAAATATATTGCGTACGTAGGCCATTTCCGGCTCAAAGGATATTGGTACCAGCTGCAAGAGCCTACGACCAAAATCTTCCTACCCAACACAACGTTCGAACATATCTCTGAGCGCTATGAGTGTGATCGAGAAATCCGCGCGATTATTATGGAATCGGCGGAAAGGCTTGAGGTTGCGGTGCGCACCGTGATCTGCAACCTCCTGAGCCTGAAGTATTCACCGCACTGGTATCTAAAAAATGAGATTTTTGCCCCGAAAGGACGTGTTGGCATCGGGCAAATGCTGTCGAAAATTGAGGGGGAGGTTGATCGAGCATCATCTCGGCTTTACATAAAAGCGTATTACGACAGTTACGACGATCCCTACCTCCCCCCAAGCTGGGCTATGAGCGAATGCGTGACGCTGGGCACCTGGTCGAAAATCTTCGCAATGCTAAGAGATCCGACCGATAGGAAAATCATCTCATCAAAATTCGGTATCACGCAGGTAGAGGTTTTTGAAAGCTGGCTGCATGCATTGACAGTGCTTCGGAATATGGCAGCCCACCACGACCGGTTCATCGACGTAAAAATTGGGGTTTCCCCAACCAACCTGAAGCTCAAAGGCATCAAATTCAGCGACAACAAGACGGTCTACGCTTCGTTAACAGTGATTCATGTCTTGCTGAGTTCCATAGGATTTAACGGCACCTTCAAAGCAAGACTCACCTCAATGGAGCAAAGGTATGGCGCAGCGCTCTTCCAGCGTATGGGCTTTCCTGAGCTCTGGAAGACTGACGCCACAGGCTGGTAATTAGGGTGATAGTCACCGGGTGAAGTAGATGAGCTCATTTAATCAATACCGTTTTTACCGCCTACGGTATGTTTGAAGCGGAAAAACGGGACGGATCTATTTCCCTTGCCAGGACCATACAAAACAAAGCCCTCGTAGAAATACGAGGGCTTTGTTGTTTCTGGCGCTGGAGAAACCAAGCCTTAGTGACCAGCGCTCTGCCCACCATCCACGTGCAAAATCTCACCAGTAACAAAGTTCGCGCTATCCAGGTAAACAACCGCCTGAGCAATGTCGCTAATCTCGCCCATATGCCCAACCGGGTGCAGATTGCCCAGCGCTTCGTGCGTTTCCTCACCATGCATCGGCGTCTTGATGATGCCTGGCGAAACCGCATTCACCCGAATCCCACGCTTGGCGTACTCAATCGCCAAGGATTTGGTCGCCGCGTTCAAGCCACCTTTGGTCAGCGAAGCCAGAACCGATGGCACACCATCAACCGCATGGTCCGTCAGACTGGTGGTGATGTTGACCACATGGCCTTTGCCCTGTTTTTCCATCTCGTTGATCGCGAGCTGGGTGATGTAGAAGAAGCCATTCAGGTTCACCGACAACACATTGGCGTAGTCTTCAGCGGTGTACGCAGTGAACGGTTTGGCGATAAAGATCCCGGCGTTGTTGACCAGAGTATCGATGCGGCCAAAACGGGCGATCGCTTCACGGATCACTTGCTGCGCAACAGCCGGGTCGCCGATGTCGCCTGCCACGGTGAGGATGTCTGGATCGGTAGACGGTTTGATCGAACGCGAAGTGGCGACAACCTTGTAATCCAGATCACGGAATGCTTTGACCATGCCTGCGCCGAGGCCTTGGGATGCGCCGGTAATGACGATGACTTTTTTCGAATTGCTCATGATGAACCTCTGCTAATTAAAAGATGATTTAAAAAAGTAAGTAATCAGGCTTCGGCGGGGGCCTTGGCCATTTGTCTCAACATTTGTTCGTAGTACTCGACCGACTGCGATCCGGACACCAGGTGACGACCGTTGAGAATCATGGCCGGGACCGAGTTGATGCCGTGCTGGCGGTAGAACGCCTCAAGCTCGCGCACTTCTTTCGCGAACGCTCCGGATGCCAACACCTCTTGCGCAGCCGCCACATCCAGTCCTGCTTCCCCGGCCAGACGAACCAGAGTTTCGCGGTTGCTCGGGTTCTGGCCATCGGTGAAGTAAGCGCGCAACAGGATCTTCTTCAGCTCGATCTGCCGCCCTTCCTGCAACGCCCACAACAGCAACCGGTGCGCATCAAACGTGTTGTAGAAGTGCGTGCGCTTCTCCAGATCGAACGTGAAACCGATGGCCGCGCCACGAGCGATTTGCATGGCTTTGCCGGCGGCGACGTCCTCGGCGGTGCGTCCATACTTGCGCATTAAATGCTCAACAGCTTTTTCGCCGACTGCCGGCATGTCCGGGTTCAACTCGAAGGGCTTGAAGGTCAGCGCCACCGACACTTCACCGGCCACGTTCTCGATCGCCTGCTCCAGCGCCGTCGCGCCCAATGCGCACCACGGGCACACCACGTCGGAGATGAAGTCGATGGAGACGGACGCGGTCATGGCTTGCCCTCCGCCTCAGCCAGTTTTTTGCGGTACTGGGTGGTGGTAATACCGGCGTAGCCCCAGTTATCGGTGTCGACTTCTTCGATCACGATGTGGGTCAGGTGCGGATCCTTTTTGAGGACGCGTTCCAGGGTTTCAGTGATTTCGGCGATCACCTGAGCTTTCTGCTCTGAGGTAACGCCATCGCGGGTAATGCGAACGCTGACAAAAGGCATGAGGGAATCTCCAAGTGACCTGCCCTTCGGAATGAATGGGTAGGCGTTGGAGCTCAATGTAGGGCGTTAGCTGGAGGGGAAAAAGGTGGGGGCGGGAACATCATTAGTTACTTGGTGTAATGATTCAGCCAACAGGACGAAGGCTGCGAGGTCATTTATCGTATAACGATGCGCACCAAGTCTGGAAAGGTGATTCGGCGAGCTAACGGCCCGCCGTTTCGGATTTTTATTCGTCGTAAACGCTAAAGGTAGGTAGCAAATTCTGGCACTCTCAGAGTGCCAGAACTCTCAATTCAGAAAATCATTATATTTTCTCAAGCTACATACAGATCACGTAACGCTTCAGGATGCTGGCTCGCAACACGCAACAATGTCTGAGCCGCTCCCGTCGGTTGCCGACGCCCCTGTTCCCAATCCTGCAACGTCCGCAAACTGACTCCAATCAGCTTGGCGAACGCGCTTTGAGAAACACCCACTTTGGCGCGCGCTTCGGCAGCCGGTGACAGAGGCACCTCAGTCACGCGAGCCGCTTTGCCGGCTTTCATTTGCCGCACAGAGTCCAGCAAGTCCTGCTGGAATTGCTCCAGTTCATTGACCATCGCTGATTTCCTCCTTCAGTTGCTTGAGGAAGGCTGCGGGTAAATTGTCGAATTTCGCCTTGGTGTAGGCGATCAACAACCAGATAGAGCCTTCTGAAAGCGTGTTGTAGTAAATGACACGTGTACCACCTCGTTTGCCCATCCCGCTACGGGACCAACGAACCTTGCGTAGACCGCCGCTGCCAGGAACCACATCGCCGGCCAACGGGTTAGCCGCTAGCCAAGTAATGAATTCATGACGTTCGCCATCGTCCCAGATGGATTCAGCATGACGCTTGAAAATTTCGGTTTCGATAATCGTGAACATGGGCGTGACTATACGGCTTTGCCGTATAGGTGAGCAATGCACGTTTGTCTGATCGGACCTGACGCTGGGTGCTATGCATATCCACTCCATCATCGAACAAAATTCAATTTAGCTACAACCCGAGTCTAGAGCCGTTGGAAATTGATTGCCGGAGTTATGAAAATTACCCAGCCATAAAAATCACGAAAACGTTCCCCCACGCCACCACCTAGCCACGATTGCGCATCCTTCCCTCTCAAGCTACCTTCAGGTCGTCGCTGCCAATTCAGCGACCGGGCCTGAGAACCCGGGTAATATGCGCGCGCACCAGCGCCCTAAATCACGATTGCCGGCGTTTTTTTGTGCCTGCATTTCCGTGCAATGGCGGCTGTGCGTGGGAGACCTTAGGGTCTGCCGGGTCGTGCATACCGGTTTCTCAGCCTGCGCATAGCTGCCACCCATTCGCCTGAGAACGAATGTGACAGCTCTAATTTGTTTTTGGAGTATTGCAATGCACGCTATTGATCCGTTCAAAACTTCCATCTCTGCTACGCCTGCCATCACCCACCACCGCCCAAAAACCGGAGGTGCCCAATGACCAACCCTCAAGACCTCAAAACCATCGGCCTCACCCCTTTCTCCTACCACGCCAACGATGCGCTGTTCCGCATCAACGCCGGCGTTCCGGTGATCCAGGCCCTCTCCCACGCTTCCGATCTGCTCCACATCGCCAAGCTTCTCGCATCAGATGCCGCGATGGTTCGCGATACCGACCGGCATGCCTGGGCGCCTCATTACTTGCAGGATATGAGTAAGGCAATCATCGATGACGTGGTGAAGGTTCTCGCCGCACCGTGTAACAACCGATCCAGTAACGTCACCCCATGATTTAAACCGCATACAGAAAAGCCTCGAATTGCTCGAGGCTTTTATGCTTGAGGAACATCATTAGAAATTTTGGCCTTCTGCATAAAAACGAGTTTTCGTGCACAAAAACGATCATAAAACTAACCTTTTGCATAAAAACGTTTCGAAATCGGCCATATCACCCTGAAGTATTAACAAACGTTGCATACCCGCTCGGTTCTCACCCACTTCTGAAAACCAGCGTTTATAGCCTTGAGTTGACACAAGCCCCACCGTTGCCGAGACTTGCCTCCAAGAACGCGAAACCGACTGCCTTCAAGTGGCGATAGTCGGCGTTAGGAACCCCGTTAATGACTTGAACATCAGCGCTCGGGTGAGATCTCTTGTTTTTGAAGCAGCCTGAATGGCTGCTTTTTTTCTGCTTGAAATTAGCAACTTCACGAGTTTGGTTCTGAACCACCCGCAGGTAGAAACCCGCACCGCCATCCCCATTTCCCACACAAAAAAATGCCCAAACCTCCCGGTCCGAGCATTCTTCGACCCCGATCACCCGCCCTCCCCCAAAAGCCCCCGACCCTACACAACCCTCCAACCATCGGACGCCAGCATCATTTCGCTACTAAACTCGGGACAAGCGGGTTCAGGTGCAGGATTATAGCCAGCACGTATCGCCCAACCGACGGCCAGGTACTCAACAATAGCCAGCCCACTTTAGAGGGCATTACCCAATGGATAGCAGAACCCTACGCAACCTGATGCGCATTGTGCAGACCGGCTCATTGTCGGCGGCGGCAGAGCATTCCTGTTTAACGGTGCAGGCATTGGCTGCGCAGTTGAACAAGGTCGAAGAGCAGTTTGGTTTTCGGTTGTTTCGTCGCTCCAACAAGGGGTTGACCCTGACCACGCAGGGCACGGAACTCACGCCTTTCATGGACAAGGTGTTAGTGGCCACGCGGCAACTCGAAGAAAAAGTCGCAGCGTTGAAAGAGCCTGGGCAGCGCACGCTCAGGGTGGCGCTGAACACGACGCTTTCGTCTGACTTCAATCGGCGAATGATCGGACGCCTGATTGAGGTGTTTCCCGACTATCAGCTGGAATTCAGCTACGCCGAGTCGATGGAAAACCTCAGCAAGCTGAAGAACGAAGACTTCGACCTGGCGGTGTTGATCGGCCCGCAGCAGCCGGGATTACCGAGCATCATCCTGCCCGAGGTTCAGGTGCAGGTGGTCGGTGCCCATTGCGGCCAGGAACATGATCCGCTGGTGATGCTTGGCAACAAGTTTCAGGTGCGTCCGGCTGACGATTGTCCGTATTCCCACAGCTTCTTGCGCTTTCTCGACGCCGGTCTTGGCAATTACGAGTCGAACAAGCGGATGGTCTACTCCTGCAGTGAAACGCTGACGCTGTCGCTGATCACGCAAATGGATGGCCTCGGCATGGTGTCTCGCGATGCGGCCCAACGTAACGGCTTGACCATTTTCCCTGGCTTCGAGGATGCCCTCGAAGTGCGGTTGGCGGTCAACAACCCTGAGTTGTCGGGCCAGGCGTTGCACGATGTGGTCGACCTGCCGCTACATGAACGAACCGAGCGCAATGTACGCAGCCGTGCCCACCGCAACGGAGAGAAAGAGGTTTTTGCTGAAGTACGCACATAACAACGTCGGAATCGCGGCATAGAATTCCGGGCGATCGAGCTGCACGTGCTGATCCTTGATCAACAACGGCGTAACGCTGATGGCAGCGACGATCGCCACCGGCAAGTATTCCAGCGCACGGGCGACGAAGGGCGGCCAATGGTCGGTGTTCACTTGCAGCGGCAGCGCACGCGGCAGGAAGGTCACGGCCATCATCAGGACGACGACCAGAATCAGGAACGTTTGGTCAGGCATACACCCACCCCGCAGCCCACAAAGGTGGCGATGAATACGTTGAACGGCGAGCTGCCGACCAGGCTCAGTGCGCCCATGCAGGCGACCGCGGCCAATGCGGCGATGAGTTTGTTGCGCGTATTGCACAGTGAAACCAGCACGTAGAGCATCATCGCCGTCAGTGCGTAGTCGAGCTGATACTTGATCAAGTGCGCCGCGTACTGCGCGCAAATCGCCCCGAGCAAACCGCCGAGCACCCATGAGGTGTGACAAAACAGATTGAAGCCGATCAGGTAGCGCACATTGACCGGCGCACCCTTGCCCAGTTTGACGCTGTGGAAGGCGAACGATTCATCGGTCAACCCGCCTGCGTAACACCAACGCTCAAGTCGACTGAGCCCCATCGCCTGCAACGCCTTGGCCATGTAAACGGACATCAGCATGTGCCGCGCGTTGATCAGAAACGTGGTGAGGACAATGGTGGTCAGCGACGCGCCACTGGTAATCAGCGCCAACGCGGCGAACTGCGAAGCACCGGCGTAGACAAACAGGCACATCGCGACCGGCAACCACACTGGCATCCCGGCATTCACCGCCATCAGGCCGAACACGAACGACACCGTGAAATAGCCCGCCACTACGGGGCTTGCTTCTGCGAAGGTGCGCGAACGTTGTTGCGGCCCGACCATCAGCGGGCGGCTGCTGGACGTCTCATTCATAGGTCCCTCTCAAATGTTCTTTCGCCACGCGGTTCGCAAAAACCCTGGGCACTCCAAAAGCGTTTTCCGGCGAGGTTGGCATCGTCGACAAACAGGAACATGCGCAGTACGCCCACGCGTTTCATGTCCGCCGAAGCCGCCTCAACCAGCCGTTGACCGACGCCCTGGCTGCGATACAGCGGGCTCACCGCCAAATGGTTGATCGTGCCACGACTGCCGAGCATGCCGCCGAGCACCGCGCCGACGATTTCGCCACTGGTGTCCAGCGCGATGAAGGCGGTGGTGGTCTTTTGCACCAATACACCGCGCAGACACTTGGCGTCCTGCCATTCGCAGAAAGACACCTCTTCGAATTGCCGGAAGAAACGCTCCAGACGCTGGGCATCCTTGGCTGTCGTACGCCTCAACATCACCGGTGCAGGGCACTCGGCGAGTCTGATCGCGGCGTTGTACTGTTCAGCGAACAATGTCGAAAGCGGTCCCGGGCCGCGAGAAGGAGATCGCCAGAATTTGCCGATAAGCCATGGCGTGGGAATGGGTGTTGCGCGCTGGCGTGACGTAGTGGCGCATGTCCCGATCCAGGAAGTAAGTGGTATCGAGAATGTCCGTGTAAGTCGTCGACGCCAGATGCTCTTGTTCATGGGCGCTGTACAAGCGGCTTTCCGCCCCCTCCACGTTATTGCGTCCCCAGAAATGCACGCCGCTGAACGGGTAACCGTCGCAGTGAATACCTTCCGGGGTGATCTCCAGTTGCTTGCCTGGTTTGATCTCGATCCGGATCTGGTGAATCTGGCATTGCCAGATTTCGTCGTGCAGTTCCGGCGGCAGAACGTTTTTGTACACCTCGAAATCGGTGTCGATCAGGCTGCGCATCACCGGCGAATGAATGATTTCATCGGAGAAGTCCTGGAAGTGCCGGACCATTCCGCCCACGTAGGCGTTGTTGGCCTTGGACTGGACGTACGCGCGGTGCTCCAGTTGCGTCAGCTCGCGCGTCACCGGGTTGTATTCGAAATCGCTGTAGCGTCGGTACCGATTGCCCGCCTCGGCCTGACCGTAGTAACTGTCGGGCTCCATGTTTTCCCAACTTCTGGTCAATCTGACGAAGTCGGAGAAGTGACCGAACAGATTGAAGTCACTACTTTTGACGTTGACGTATTTGTCGCGCCGTAGCGATTCGCCCACTTCTTTGTTCAAAACGAGCATTTTCAAAATCTCCGTGCATTTAGCAACCTAATCTAGAGAGCACAGGATTTGCGTCCATGAGAAAGAATTTCAGGCATATCAAGCGTTGCTTGAAACGGGGTTTGAAGTAGCTGCAATTTGACTTTTTACGACTGAAAACAGCGGTTTTTAGCGCATTTTCACCCTCACAAGGCAAAAAAATCCCCCGAGCCAGTCGAGGGATTTTCGATTTTTTTTAACGCTTATCGATCATCAGAAGACGTTGATCGGGTAATCCACGAACACACGCAGTTCGTTACCGCTGACGTTGTACTCGCTGGACTTCTGCGACACGCGCAGCACCGAGCTGCGCAGCTTCACGCTCAGGTCTTTGGCCGGGCCGCTTTGGACGACGTATTTGAACTGGTTGAAGATTTCGCGCTCGGTCCCGCCTTCGCTGGTGGACGTAGTGATGTTGTCACCGCGCACATACGCCACGTTGTACGTCAGACCCGGAACGCCAAACGCGCTGAAGTCCAGGCCGTAGCCCAACTGCCAGCTGCGTTCGTCTTCGGCGTTGAAGTCGGACCAGTAGGAGTTCGCCAGGTAGATGGTGTTGCCACCGTCACCCACACGACCCTGGTCTTTCTGATAACCGCCGTAGGCGTAGCCGAGGTTGCTGTCGCCCGTGCTGCGCTGGTGCGCGAGGGTGAACGAGTGCGGGCCGGTGGCGAAGGTGGCGGCCAGGCTCCAGATCTTGTTGTCGTCGCCGGTGATACCGTTTTCGCGGACGTAGGAATCGTCCAGCTTGGTGCGGTAACCGTTGAAGTCCAGGGTCAGGGACTGATCCTTGTCGATCGGGAAGAGGTAGTTGGCGTTCACGTATTGCTTCTTCAACACGTCTTCGACGTCGGAGGCGTACAGCGCACCTTTGAATTGTTCGGTGAACTGGTAGCTACCGCCCAAGACGTTGATCGACTTCAAGCCACCACTGTCACGACCTTCAGCGCTTTTACGCGATTCGGCGGTGAAACGACCGGCGTCCAGTTGCAGGCCTTTGATCTCTTTGGAGGTGATCAAGGTGCCGGTGTAGCTTTCTGGCAGCAGGCGCGAGTTGTCGTAGTTCAACACCGGCAGGGCCGGCATCTGGTCGCCGTAGGTCAGCGTGGTGCTGGACAGGCGGAACTTGATCGCGGCGCCGCCCTTGGACAGGTCATCAGCCGGCTGGCCACTGTCGCCCTTTTTGAAGAAGTCGATGCCTTGCGCGCCGCTACGGTCTTCGCTGCGCTCCAGATTGAGGGCGTACAGACCGAAAGCGTCGACACCGACACCGACGGTGCCTTGGGTGAAGCCGGACGAGAACGTGCCGATGGCCGCTTGGCCCCACTCGGATTTATCCGGGTTGCCGTCTTTGTAATCACGGTTGATGTAGGCGTTGCGCAGCAGCACTTTGAGGCTGCTGTCTTCAACGAAACCCTTGGACTCGGCCTGGTCGTTAGCCATGGCCTGTGTAGCACTCAACATCCCCAGAGCGATCAGGCTGATTCGCTTGTTCAACATTTTGTTTTCCTTATTTCGGGTTGAAACGCGCTGTGTCGAACGGCTGAAACGGCGCTATCGCACTCTTTTTTCACCCCAAAACAAAAAGGTCCGCGCACGAGAAAATCGTGGCGGACCTTTTATTATTTTGTGAGTCGTGGCGGTTAGCCACAGGCGTTGGGCGGGATCCTAGTCGCGCCCATAATGCTGTGTCAATTTGATGAATTGACTATGGATAGATGAAAAACGTCTAAGCTAGTTGCGCCAGCCAGGTCGCAAACGCCTCGGGTTTGCCGAGCCACGGGCTGACATCAACCAATGTGAACTGGCCATTTCGCTCAAGCGCCAGTGTCGGAAAACCTTGTCCGCCGACCTTGGCCAACAGGGCGCGACTGTCCTTGATGTGCTGACCGGTCTTGGCACTTTGAAAGGCCGCTTCGAAGGCCAGAGGTTCCAGGTCAATCTCTGTTGCCAACTCAAGCAGCACCGACTCATCGGCAATGCGCCGACCTTCAACGTAATGCGCGGTCTGCAAACGCCCCAACAACTCAATCCCGCGCCCGGCGATTTGCTCAGCGGCCAGCACTGCCGCAATCGGCGGCGCAGAATCAAACACCGCCGTTTCATCGCGCAGCAGACCTTCAAAATACGCTTCGCCAAAAGGCTGGCCGCTGTATTCGGCAATGCGTCGATCGTGGGGCATCACGTAATTGCGCAGTTGTGGTGAAACAGCCTTGCGGTTGGCGCCCGTCATCATGCCGCCACCGTGGGCAATTACTGGCAACACGCCTTGGACAGCCTGCACCAGCGGTTTGGCGCCGTAGCACCAGCCGCACAATGGGTCATAAATGTAATGAAGGATCATCGGAAGGCTCCGGCATCAAAGTAGGAAAATTTAATGCCGGCAGACTAATCCTCAGGTGATTGCGGAAAAACGCTGGAATGGCTTTCAGTCTGTTTCGTGGATCGGTCAAATAATGCAGGCCGATCTCTGACCTTCAGTGGTCCTGAAAAAACCATCGCCCATAAAAAAGCGCCGCCATCCCGGCAGCGCTTTATCAATCCTTTGTTTATTTTTCTTATCCTTCCATCACATCCCACAACGCTTCCAGCTCCGCTTCGCTGAACAAGCCAGCGGGGTAGCGCTCGATCATCATCCGGCGCGGATCAGGTTCACTGATCTGACGCGTTCCATTGGACTTGAACCAATGCGCAAGGACCTGGAGCGATTCGCTATTAATTGCCAGGGGATGCAACGCCCGCTCGCTCACTACGTTCACTTCGGCGTTCATTTCAGCGCTCTCTCCTGGTTTGTGAGCGGCTAACTTATCCAAGGTTTATGACAGAACATCGAAGTCCTCCCCCTCCCTGTTTCACGCGGTGACAGATACAAGAGCTGTGCCAATGTTTCTGAACTGTCGACAAGCGGATACAAAAAAGCCCGCAGTCCATAAGGGCTGCGGGCTTTTCAGGGTGCGGAGAGGGTTCGCCTGAACCCGGTTGATTTTGCAATCGACTCAGGCTGTTACAACCCCACTCACTCCTTGTGCGGTGCGGGTTGCTGTTGGGTAAGGCAGTGAATGTTACCGCCTCCCAGTAACAGTTCCCGGCCTGGCACCATCACCACTTCGTGTTGCGGGAACAGCGTCTGCAAAATTTCCTTTGCCGGGCCGTCCAGCGGGTCATCGAAGCTTGGCGCGATGATGCCGCCGTTGACGATCAGGAAGTTCACGTACGAACCAGCCAGACGAACGGTCGGATTTCGCTCCTGAGTGCCGTCCACCGGGTCGACACCGGCGCACTCTTCTTCGGTCGCGTACAGCGGCCCCGGAATCGGCATCTTGTGCACCGTGAAGGGGCGTCCCTTGGCGTCAGTGCTGCTTTGCAGGACTTTCATCGCCGCCTGGCAGCGCGGGTAGTTCGGGTCTTGCGGATCATCGGTCCAGGCCAGCAATACTTCGCCCGGACGCACGTAGCAGCAGAAGTTATCCACATGGCCGTCGGTTTCGTCGTTGAACAAACCGTCCGGCAGCCAGATGATTTTATCCACAGCCAGATTCGCGCTGAGCACCGCTTCGATTTCTGCACGATCAAGGTGCGGATTGCGATTGCGGTTGAGCAGGCATTCTTCGGTGGTGATCAGGGTGCCTTCGCCATCGACGTGAATCGAACCGCCTTCGAGCACGAAGCCCTCGGTGCGGTAACGCTGGCTGCGCTCGATCTCGAGGATCTTGCCGCCGACCTGCGAATCACGGTTCCACGGCGAATACAGGCCGCCGTCGAAACCACCCCACGAGTTGAAGTCCCAGTTCACGCCACGGACTTCGCCACGGTTATTGATCACGAAGGTCGGACCAGTGTCGCGCACCCACGCGTCATCGCTGGACATTTCCACCACACGAATATTCGGCACGTCGAGACGGGCGCGAGCATTTTCGTACTGGCCTGCGGAAACCGCGACGGTCACCGGCTCGAAACGCGCGATGGCTTTGGCCACCGCCACGTGTGCGGCTTGCGCCGGTTTGCCACCCAGGCGCCAGTTGTCCGGGCGCTCGGGCCAAATCATCCAGGTCTGGGTTTGTGGCGCCCATTCGGCCGGCATGTAGAAGCCGTCGGCGCGAGGCGTGGTGTGCAAAGTGGTCATGAGAATCAGGACTCCAGGGAACCGTCGAGAGTTTTCAGTGCGCCGTACAGGTTCGGGCGACGATCACGGAACGAACCCCACGCGCTGCGAATGTGTTCCAGCTCGTCGAGGTCGAAAGTGTGCACAAGAATACCTTCTTCGGTTTTGTTGAGCTCCTGAACTTTTTCGCCGAACTGGTTCGCAATGAAGGAAGAGCCGTAGAAGGTAATGTCGTAGCCGTCCTGTTCTTCGTTGCCGATGCGGTTGCTGGCGATCAGCGGCATCAGGTTGGCGCCGGCATGGCCCTGTTGCACGCGCTGCCAGTGATCACGGGACGAGATGGTCTTGTCGTGCGGTTCACTGCCGATGGCGGTCGGGTAGAACAGGATTTCCGCGCCTTGCAACGCCATGCTGCGGGCGCACTCCGGGAACCACTGGTCCCAGCAGATGCCCACGCCGATTTTCGCGTAACGGGTGTTCCACACTTTGAAACCGGTATCGCCCGGGTTGAAGTAGTACTTCTCGTGGTAACCGGGGCCGTCCGGGATGTGGCTTTTACGATAAATCCCGAGGTTGGAGCCGTCGGCATCGATGATCGCGATGCTGTTGAAGCGCGCGCGCCCGGCCAATTCGTAGAAGCTGATCGGCAGCACCACTTGCAGCTCTTTGGCGACTTTCTGGAAGTGCTTGATCGCGACGTTGTCTTCAACGGTCGTGGCCAGTTGCAGGTAATCCGCGTTGGGCTTCTGGCAGAAGTACGGGGCTTCGAACAGTTCCTGGATCAGGATGATCTGCGCGCCTTTGGCTGCCGCCTCACGAACTAGCTTTTCAGCGGTTTCGATATTGGCTTCAAGGTCCCAGGAACAGGCCATCTGGGTAGCGGCGACGGTAACGATACGACTCATGAATCGGCTCCTGAGCAAAGGCTTGGGTCGAGTGTGGCCTCGACCCGTGACAGAAATGGGAAGCGCAGGCTGTGGATCGTCCACAGCGAGGCAGCGGTGACTTTATAGCCGATAAATATCGGCTTTAGAAGCAACCAAGAAACATTTTGTCATTTTTTTTTGCTCAGAAGCCGATATCTATCGAATTAACACTCCTTCTTGTGGGAGCGAGCCTGCTCGCGAAGGCGGTGTGTCAGTCGACATCAACGCCCCCTGACACACCGCTTCGCGAGCAGGCTCGCTCCCACATTTTGTCCCTACGCATACAGTGAGAAGGTATTTACAGGCCCTCCGCGAGCACCTTCGAGAGCATGTCGACGAAGAAATCCACGCTCTGGCGCGAGGTCACCATCGGCGGCTTGATCTTCAAGACGTTGAGGAAATCACCGGTCGGTTGCATGAAAATCCCCAGCTCACGCAGGCGATCACACAACGCCGTGGTTTCTTCGGTTGCCGGTTCCAGCGTGTCGCGGTTGCGGATCAGCTCGACGCCCAGGTAGAACCCGGAACCGTGCACCGCGCCCACCAGCGGATGAATATCGATCAGCGCTTCCAGCCGCTCCTTGAAATACCCGCCCACCACTTGAGCGTTTTCCCAGAGCTTTTCTTCTTCCATCACATCCAGCACCGCCATGCCGATCTGGCAACTGACCGGGCTGCCACCCGCCGACGAGAAGAAATACCCTTCTGCCTCCAGTGCTTCGGCAATTTCCCGGCGGGTGATCACTGCGCCCAACGGCTGGCCGTTGCCCATGCCTTTGGCCATGGTGATGATGTCCGGCACCACGCCCTGCTCTTCAAAGCCCCAGAAGAAATGGCCCATTCGGCCGTAACCGACCTGCACTTCATCGGCGATGCACACACCGCCCTGGGCGCGGACCATGGCGTAGACCTGCTGCAAATAACCCGGTGGCAACGAGATCCCGCCGGCATTGCCGTACACCGGTTCGCAAATGAAACCGGCCAGCTTGCGTCCCTGCGCAGCGACTTTCGCCAGGTTGTGTTCGACGCTGCGCACGTAGTCCGGCGCGCTGTCCGGGCCACGGAATTCCCCGCGATACGTGTTCGGCGCAATGACTGGATGGACCCAGTCCGGACGGCTGCTCAAGGCTTTGGGGTTGTCGGCAATCGACGTCGACACGGCATCGGCGCCGACCGTCCAGCCGTGATAGGCCTCCAGCACACTGAGCATGTCGCGCCCGCCGCTGTAGGCCCACGCCAGGCGAATGGCCAGGTCGTTGGCCTCGCTGCCGCTGTTGACCAAAAACACCCGGTCCATGGAATCCGGCGCCAGCTTCAGCAAACGCTCGGAAAATTCGGCGACCGCCGCATAGTTGAAACGCGAGTTGGTGTTGAGCAGCGACCACTGACGACCGGCGACCGCGGCCATGCGCGGATGACCATGGCCGAGCACCGCGACGTTGTTGAGCATGTCGAGGTAGGAACGGCCCTGCATGTCGATCAGGTGGTTGCGCCAGCCGCGTTCAATGCGCGGCGGGTCGACGTAATAGTGCTTCTGGGTGCGGGCGAAACTGGCGCTGCGGCGCGCCAGCAGCGTTTGCGAATCGAGTTCCTCTTCAGCGTCACAGGCCAGCCCCAGCAATGTCGCGGGCGACGGGCACAAGGCTTGCCAGGCCAGGGCGCGCGAAGGTGTGCAAAACAGCGGCGCATTGAACGCCGTGCCTCGGCACAACTGCACCATCAACGGCCCGCTGACCGAGCCCAGCACCTGGCCTTTGACCAGCGCTGCGCCCGTGTGCAGCGACGGGGTCACGCCCCACAGGCGTACGCTCAGTTGCGGACCGTCGAGTTGCAGGACGCCCGCCGAAGGCTGATGAACCACACCGGCAAACGGCGATTCGACCGCCGTGCCGTGGGGCACTCGCAACTCGACGTGCAACGGGCAGGTGTCCGGCTCGTCCGCCGTATCTGGCCGGGTTCGTGACAACCGGTATTGCCCATAGCGACTGGCCGCCAGGCCGTGAGTCGCGGCGGCTTCGGTCAGCAGGCGCTGATCGATGCCTTCTTGCTCCCAGTTGCCCGCCTCGAAATGCGGGCTGAGGACGCCCAGATCGATCAGCGCAAACTCGCGCCCCACCAGGCTCGGCAACAACGGCGCGAACCCTTCGCTGCCGATGCTCGGCAGGCGCTGGCCGACGCACGCCAGGATCGCCACTTCCATCAGTTCCAGCGGCACCGAGGTGGCCACGCGGAAAATTTCCCATTCGTGGGTCAGGTTGTCACGGCTGTACTGGTTGCCCGGATCAATGCTGACTTGCTGCTCGCCGCTGAGCACCAGTACCGCCGCACGGGCGACGATCAGCGGCCACAGCGCCAGCAGTTCTGCCGGGTGCAAAGGGTTGACCGCGTGATAGGCCTCGATGGCCGGCAAAATGTAGAACGGATCGCTGTTGGCGTGGTGCAGCAACGCCGCGCACGTCACCGAAAGATCGGTGATGCGCCAGGTGCGGACCAGGTCGCCGAAATCGATCACGCCCTGCAACTGCCACTGGCGTTGCGCATCGCGCTGCCAGACCACGTTGTCGTCAGTGATGTCCATGTGAATGGCCTGCACCGGCAACGTGTCCACCAGCGGTTGCAGATGGCGCTCGGCGCGTTCGGCGGCCTCGGCGATCAACCGGCGTTGCGCGTCATCCTTGATCACCGGCAGTAAATGGCCGATCAATGCATTGGCGTGACGGGCGTCCCACTGCAACGTGCGCTCAAGGCCCGGGTGATCGAACGCGGCCAGGGCCAGGTCCATTTCGCCGCACAGTTGACCGAAACCCGCCACCACGGCACCCGGCAGGTGATCCAGATGGGTGAGCGACTGACCTTCGATGTAGTCGAGCAGGCGCACGTGCACCGATTGGCCAGCGACGTCCAGCGTGAGCAGATCCGCACCATTGTTGGCCGGGATCACTCGCGGCACCTTCACGCCGGACTGCTCACGCAAATGCTTGAGCCCCGCGTGCTGGGCTTGCAGTTCCAGCGCCGAATAATCACCACGGCAGATTTTCAGGACGAAACACCCCTGGTCGCTGTCGACGCGAAAGTTGAGATCCTGCTGGCTGCCCAGGGCCTGCAATGTTCCGCTCAGCCCGTAATGCCCCTCCAGCAGCTCTAGCGCTTGCTGCGCAGACACTTGCGGGCTGGGCAAACTGGCGCGATGAATCAACGTGGCGAGCGGCATACAGCGACCTCTTAAATGTTATTAGGCGCTTATATCGCCACTGCCTCGGTCGAGAATCAACCCCCCGTTGACGCGCTAAATCCCAAATACGACCAACAACCCTATTGCACCACCCCGCTCCTGCCGACAAGCTATGCTCATTCGCTTTATCGTCTTACGGAAAAAGGCTGGCCAACATGCGTATTCTCATCACCGGCGGTGCCGGTTTCATTGGCTCTGCCCTGATTCGTCACTTGATTCAGAACACTGCGCACGAAGTGCTCAACCTGGACAAGCTGACCTACGCCGGCAATCTCGAATCGTTGACCAGCATTGCCACCGACACCCGCTACGAGTTCGTGCAAGCCGACATCGTCGACCAGTCGACCGTGAGCGCAGTGCTGGCGCGTTTCCAGCCGCACGCGATCATGCACCTGGCGGCGGAATCCCATGTCGACCGTTCCATCGACGGTCCATCGGACTTCATTCAGACCAACATCGTCGGCACCTACAGCCTGCTCGAAGCCACCCGCGCCTATTGGCAGACGCTGGCCGAACCTGAAAAAAGCGCTTTCCGCTTTCATCACATCTCCACCGATGAGGTGTACGGCGACCTGCACGGCGTCGACGATCTGTTCACCGAAACCACGCCCTACGCGCCAAGCTCGCCGTATTCCGCCAGCAAGGCGGCGTCCGATCACCTGGTCCGCGCCTGGCAGCGCACCTACCGCTTGCCGGTGTTGCTGACCAATTGCTCGAACAATTACGGGCCGTTCCACTTCCCCGAGAAGCTGATCCCGCTGGTGATTCTCAACGCCCTGGCGGGCAAACCATTGCCGGTGTACGGCAACGGCCTGCAAGTGCGTGACTGGTTGTTCGTCGAGGATCACGCCCGCGCGCTGCTCAAAGTGGTCACCGAAGGCGTGGTCGGCGAGACGTACAACATCGGCGGGCACAACGAACAGAAAAACATCGACGTGGTGCGTGGCATTTGCACCCTGCTTGAAGAACTGGCGCCGCAAAAGCCGGAAGGCGTGGCGCACTTCACCGATTTGATCACCTTCGTCCAGGACCGTCCCGGCCACGACCAGCGTTACGCCATCGACGCCAGCAAGATCGAACGCGAACTCGGCTGGGTACCCGAAGAAACCTTCGAAACCGGCCTGCGTAAAACCGTTCAGTGGTACCTGGATAACCTGGAGTGGTGTCACCGTGTTCAGGACGGCAGCTATCAGGGCCAACGACTGGGCGCCATCAATACCAAGGAACTGCTCGCATGATGAAAGGCATAGTGTTGGCAGGCGGCTCGGGTACGCGTTTGCACCCGATCACGCTGGGCGTGTCCAAGCAACTGTTGCCGGTTTACGACAAGCCGATGATCTACTACCCGATCTCGGTACTGATGCTGGCCGGCATCAAGGATATTTTGCTGATATCAACGCCCCAGGACCTGCCGCAGTACCGCAACCTGTTGGGTGATGGCAGCCAGTTCGGGGTCAACTTCAGTTACGCCGAACAACCGTCGCCGGACGGGCTCGCCCAGGCCTTCTTGATTGGCGAAGAGTTTATCGGTGACGACCCGGTCTGCCTGATCCTCGGTGACAACATCTTCCACGGTCAGCACTTCGGTGATCAGTTGAAGAACGCGGCAAAACGACCTTGCGGCGCGACCGTGTTCGGCTACTGGGTCAAAGACCCGGAGCGCTTTGGCGTGATCGATTTCGACAGTGAGGGCCGCGCCTTGTCGATCGAAGAGAAGCCGAAAAAACCGAAATCCAGCTACGCCGTCACTGGCCTGTATTTCTACGACAACGACGTGATCGAAATCGCCAAGGCTGTAAAACCCTCGCCTCGCGGCGAACTTGAAATCACCGACGTCAACAACGCGTACCTGAAACGCGGCGATTTGCAGGTCGAGCGCTTTGGTCGCGGTTTCGCCTGGCTGGACACTGGCACCCACGACAGCTTGCTCGAAGCCTCTCAATATGTGCAGACCATCGAGCACCGTCAGGGCCTGAAAGTCGCCTGCCTGGAAGAGATCGCCTATGAAAACGGCTGGATCAGCCGCGAGCTTCTGCTGGAACGCGCCAGTTATTTCGGCAAGACCGGTTACGGCCAGTACCTCTTCATGCTGGCTGGGGAAGAACAATGAAGGTAATTGAAACCAGCCTGCCCGGTGTATTGATCATCGAGCCCAAAGTCTTCGGTGACGAACGCGGTTTCTTCTACGAAAGCTTCAATGCCAAGGCGTTCGAAAAAGCAACGGGGTTGAACCCACAGTTCGTCCAGGACAATCACTCCCGCTCCCAGAAAGGCGTGCTGCGTGGCCTGCACTACCAGTTGCAAAACACGCAAGGGAAACTGGTGCGGGTGACCGCCGGCGAGGTGCTCGATGTGGCGGTAGACATCCGTCGCAGCTCTCCGAATTTCGGCCAATGGGAGGCGGTACGGTTGTCTGCCGAAAACCATCGGCAACTCTGGGTGCCCGAAGGCTTTGCCCATGGGTTTGTGGTACTGAGCGACTTTGCCGAGTTTCTCTACAAGACCACCGATTACTACACACCGTCCGCCGAGCGCTGTATTCGTTGGGACGATCCGACCCTCGCCATCGACTGGCAACTGGAAGAAGCCCCGCAGCTGTCGGCCAAGGATCAGAACGGCCAGCGCTTTCTAGAGGCCGATCTGTTTCCATGAAAATACTCATCAATGGCCAGAACGGTCAGGTCTCGCGTGAGTTGCAGCGTCGGCTGGGCGGGGTCGGCGAATTGATTGTGCTGGGGCGCGATCAACTCGACCTCGCTCAACCGGACCACATTCGTCAGCACGTGCAAACAGTACGCCCCGACCTGATCATCAACGCAGCGGCGCACACCGCAGTCGATCAGGCGGAGAGCGAACCGGAACTGGCGTTTGCCATCAATGCAACCGGCCCGGGCGTATTGGCCGAAGAGGCGCTGGCGCTGGGTATCCCGCTGATTCATTACTCGACCGACTACGTGTTCGACGGCAGCAAGGCCGAGCCTTACGACGAAGACGATGCGCCCAACCCGCTCGGCGTCTACGGCAAGAGCAAATGGGCTGGCGAACAGGCGATCACGGCGGTTCAAGGCCAGCACCTGATCTTGCGCACCAGCTGGGTTTACTCGACCCACGGCCGTAACTTCCTGCTGACCATGCAACGCCTGCTGCAAGAAAAACCGGAGTTGCGCATTGTCGCTGACCAGATCGGCGCGCCCACCTGGGCCGGCACGATTGCCAGCAGCACCGTCGCGCTGATTGAACGCTGGCAAGCGGGACAGGCCGGCGCCTGGGGCACCTATCACCTGACGGCCCGGGGTGAAACCTCATGGTTCGGCTTCGCCCAGGCCATTGGCAATGCGCTTCGCGAACAGGGTAAGCCATGCGCCAACCTGCTGCCGATTCCGTCCAGCGACTATCCGACACCCGCAGCCCGCCCGCTGAACTCTCGCCTCGATTGCAGCCGTCTGCGGCGCGAATGGGGCGTCAGCCAGCCAGACTGGCAAACTGCGCTGCGCGAGTGTCTTGCCGGACAAGCCTAGGCATAATGCGCCTGTACCCTCAGGCGCTCGATGCTCATGACTCCGACCCTCCCTCGCAGACCCCGCTGGCGCAGCCTCGCACTGCTAGCGCTGTGCCTGGCGCCGCTGCTGTGGCCGCTGGAGCATTTGGCCGAGCGTTATTACCGCAGCGAACTGGCCGGACAGAACCGTCAGACCCTCGACCTGTACGTCGCCAACCTGCTGGGCACGTTGCACCGTTATGAAGTCTTGCCGCAAATCCTCGGCGACCTGCCGGCCCTGCGCGCCGTACTCGGAGCGCCAGACGATAGCGTCACCCAGGGCAACGCCAACCGCTTGCTGAAAAACATCAGCACCCAAACGGGTGCCGAAGTCATGTACCTGATGGACACCCGTGGCAAGACACTGGCGGCGTCCAATTGGGACAAACATGACAGCTTCGTCGGGCGTAATTTTTCCTTCCGGCCTTATTTCAGTGAAGCTATGGCCGGGCGGCTCGGACGGTTTTTCGGCCTGGGCACGACCTCGGCCAAACGCGGCTACTTCTTCGCCGCCGCGGTACGCGATGGCGAAAAAGTCATCGGCGTGCTGGTGGTCAAAGTCGACCTGGACCACACCGAAAGCCTCTGGGGCAAAACCCCGGAACAACTGCTGCTGACCGACCACAACGGCGTGGTCATTCTCACGTCGCGACCGGAGTGGCGCTTTCGCTCGACCCGCCCGTTGAGCGATGAAGAAAACCAGGCCATTTCTGCGATCCAGCCGTATCCGACCCGCGATCCGAAGCCGCTGAAACTCAATCCCAATGCCTGGCTGACGCAGACCCGGCAAATCGCCGAAACCGGCTGGAACGTCAGCATCCTGGCCCCGCGCACCCTGATCGATCGCCCGGTGCGCACGGTGGTCGCCATTGGCGGCGCAACGCTGTTGGTGGTGATGTTGCTGCTCGGGCTGATGATGCAGCGCCGGCGCCATTACCTCGAACGGATCGCCTTCGAAGCGAAGGCCCGACGTGAACTCGAAGGTCGGGTCGCCGAGCGCACCAGCGACCTCGAAGGCCTCAACCGCCGATTGAAACAGGAAGTGCTGGAGCGCGAGCATGCCCAGCAAGAGCTGGTTCGCGCCCAGGATGATCTGGTCCAGGCCGGCAAATTGTCGGCACTCGGCACGATGTCGGCGAGCATCAGCCACGAACTCAATCAACCGCTGGCGGCGATTCGCAGCTATGCGGAAAACGCCGAAGTGCTGCTCGATCATCAACGCACCGACGATGCGCGCGGCAACCTCAAACTGATCAGCGAATTGACCGGGCGCATGGCCTCGATCATCGCTCACCTGCGCGCCTTTGCCCGACGTGATCGGCACGCGCCGGAAAGCGTGGCCCTGCAACCGGCGCTGGATGACGCACTGGCGTTACTGGCCAAGCGCCGACGCAGCATGGAAGTCGAACTGATCCGCGATTTGCCGGCCGCCACGCTGTGGGTCGAGGCCGGGGAAACCCGTCTGCGTCAGGTGCTCGGCAACCTGTTGGCCAACGCCCTCGATGCGCTGACCGAAAAAGGTCCGCCGCGTAAACTCTGGTTGAGTGCCCAATCCACCGCAGACGGCGTCACTTTGTACATTCGCGATAACGGCCCCGGCTTTTGCATGGAAGCCCTGGGGCGTGCGAGCGAGCCCTTCTACACCACCAAGACCCGCACACAAGGGCTTGGGCTGGGGCTGGCGATTTGCGAAACCCTGATGCGTGCCTTCGGAGGTGAACTGTCGTTCGCCAACCACAAGGAAGGTGGCGCCCTGATTACCCTGAAGCTGCGCGCAGGCGCGCCGGGCGTGAGCCTGCAACCGTCCGAGGACCGAAGTGCATGACCATCGACAATCGCATTCAGGTCGTGTTGATCGACGACGATCCCCATTTGCGTCAGGCCTTGAGTCAGACCCTGGACCTGGCCGGCCTGAAAATCCTGCCGCTGGCCGAAGCCAAAGGCCTGGCCGCGCAACTGGAGCGCGACTGGCCGGGCGTGGTGGTCAGCGACATTCGGATGCCGGGCATGGACGGTCTCGAATTGCTGACCGAACTGCATGCCCAGGACCCGGAGCTGCCGGTGCTGTTGATCACCGGCCACGGCGATGTGCCGCTGGCGGTACAAGCCATGCGCGCCGGGGCTTATGACTTCCTCGAAAAACCGTTCGCCAGCGACGCCCTGCTCGACAGCGTGCGCCGTGCGCTGGCCTTGCGCCGGTTGGTGCTGGATAACCGCAGCCTGCGTCTGGCCTTGAGTGATCGCAACGAACTGAGCACCCGCCTGGTTGGGCAATCGGCGCCGATGCTGCGCCTGCGTGAGCAGATTGGCGCACTGGCCGCGACCAAGGCTGACGTGTTGATCCTCGGTGAAACCGGCGCGGGCAAAGAAGTCGTGGCCCGTGCGCTGCACGATTTGTCGAACCGTCGTAACGGTCCGTTCGTGGCGATCAACGCTGGCGCACTGGCCGAGTCGGTAGTGGAAAGCGAGCTGTTCGGCCACGAGCCCGGCGCGTTCACCGGCGCGCAAAAACGTCGCATCGGCAAGTTCGAATTCGCCAACGGCGGCACGCTGTTTCTCGATGAAATCGAAAGCATGAGCCTGGATGTGCAGGTGAAATTGCTGCGCTTGCTGCAAGAACGCGTCGTCGAGCGCTTGGGCGGCAATCAGTTGATCCCGCTGGACATCCGCATCATCGCCGCGACCAAGGAAGACCTGCGCCAGTCCGCCGATCAAGGGCGCTTCCGCGCTGACTTGTATTACCGCCTGAACGTCGCCCCGCTGCGCATTCCGCCGCTGCGCGAGCGCGGCGAAGATGCGTTGATGTTGTTCCAGCATTTCGCCGATGAAGCCAGTGCCCGCCACGGTCTGCCACCCCATGAATTGCAACCGGGGCAACGCGCCCTGCTGCTGCGCCACACTTGGCCCGGCAACGTACGGGAGCTGCAAAACGCCGCCGAACGTTTTGCCCTCGGCCTGGAACTGGCACTGGACAACACGGCGCCCGAGGGTGGAACCGCCACAACGGTTGAAGGGGTCAGTGGCAGCTTGAGCGAGCAAGTGGAAAACTTCGAGAAGAGCCTGATCGCCGCCGAACTGGCACGCTCTCACAGCTCTGTGCGCAGCCTCGCCGAAGCGCTGGGCATTCCGCGCAAAACCTTGCACGACAAGCTGCGCAAACACGGGCTGAACTTCGCGGGTGGCGCCAGCGGGTCGAGCGACGATCTCGATTGAGCGACCGTTACATCATCACTTTCAAACAAGAGGCCTGTGCATGAACCGCGACAGTCGTCACCTGGAATCCATTCTCCATCGCGACATCCCCCTGACGCAGGCGATGGGGGTCAAAGTGCTCGACTGGCACGACCAGCAATTGCGCCTGTACTTGCCGCTGGAAGCCAACGTCAATCACAAGAGCACCATGTTCGGCGGTAGCCTGTATTGCGGCGCGGTGCTGGCGGGTTGGGGCTGGCTGCATTTGCGTTTGCGTGAAGAAGGGATTGAAGACGGGCACATCGTGATTCAGGAAGGGCAGATCAGCTATCCACTGCCGGTGACCATGGACGCGACGGCGATTTGCCAGGCGCCGAGTGCGGCGGTGTGGAAGAAGTTTCTGGCGATGTATCAGCGCTATGGGCGGGCGCGGTTGACGCTGCATTCAAGGATCGTGAATGTCGACAGCGATGAGGATGCGGTGCGGTTTACCGGTCAGTACGTCCTCCACCGCTGAGTAGAGGCCAGCACAAAAACATGTGGGATCGAGCCTGCTCGCGAAGAGGGCGTGTCAGCCGACATTAATGTTGTCTGATACACCGCCTTCGCGAGCAGGCTCGCTCCCACAGGGGTTTTGCATAGTTGGCAGATTGCGGGGTAAAGCCCCTTCTAACCGCGATCAGGAACGCGCGAGTTCCAGCAATTTTTCGCGCCACGCGGCCTTCGCCGGCAGCGCCAAAAAGAATTCATTCAACAACGATTCCCGCGCCGGATAGCAAAACGGCGCACCGCTCAAGTCCAGCACCTCGCCGCCCGCACCTTCCAGCACGCCTTGCGCCGCTGCCGTGTCCCACTGCGAAGTCGGCGCCAGACGCGGATAACAATCCGCCGCCCCTTCCGCCAGCAGGCAAAATTTCAGCGAACTGCCGATGTTGGCCAATTGCAATTCACCCAAGCTATCGCTCAACCCGGCCAGCAAGCGCTCCTGCTCCGGGCTCGAATGCCGGCGGCTGGCGACCACGGTAAACGCTTCCCCCGCCGCTGGCACTTCGCGGACCTGGATCGGCAATGGAGAGCTGCCCTTGTCGCCACGCCAGGCGCCCAAACCGGCACCACCGACGTAAAAGCGACCGTTGGTCGGCATCGACACCACGCCAAACACCACCCGCCCCTGCTCGATCAGCGCAATGTTGACGGTGAACTCTTCGCTGCCGGAAATGAATTCCTTGGTGCCGTCCAACGGGTCCACAAGCCACCAGCGCTGCCACCCGGCGCGCACGCTTTGCGGGATGTTGGCGTCTTCCTCGGACAGCACCGGGATGCTGGGGTCCAGCGCGGTCAACCCGGCCAAAATCAAATGATGAGCCGCCAGATCGGCAGCGGTCACCGGTGAATCGTCAGCCTTGGCCGTCACGGCGGTGCCGGTGCGCCAGAACGGCAGAATCGCGTCGCCAGCCTTCAACGCCAGATCAACCACCGGCGCCATCAATGGATGTGGAAAATTCATGGCAAAAACACCCCACGCTGAGTCAGCAGATCACGGGCCAGATACAGCGCCGCCAAGGCACGGCCTTCGGTGAAGCGCGGGTTCTGTGCCAGCGCGGACAGCTCGCGCAAGTTGATCCTTTCCACGCCCATTGGCTCGGGCTCGTCGCCCTCAAGGCTTTCTTCATACAAATCGGTCGCCAGCACTACCTGAATCTTCTGGCTCATGTAACCGGGCGACAGCGACAACTCAGTCAGATGCTCCAGTTGCCGCGCGCCATACCCAGCCTCTTCCTTGAGCTCTCGCTCGGCCGCCGCCAGCACATCTTCACCCGGCTCGATCAGGCCTTTGGGCAAGGACAGTTCATATTCATCGGTGCCGCCGCAGTATTCTTCGACCAACACCGCGTGATCGGCATCGAGCATGGCCACGATCATCACCGCGCCGTAACCTGCGCCTTTGCCGACCAGACGCTCGTAGGTGCGCTCCACGCCATTGGAAAAGCGCAGTTTCAGCTCTTCGACACAGAACAGACGGCTGGTGGCGACGATCTCGCGGGCGAGTACGGTGGGTTTCTGGCGCATGAAAAGCTCCTGGGCGTGAACGCGTTACTATACCCGGCCTATCCTGATTGTTGACCTCGGATATCTCTTTTACCGCTGGAGAAGTTTTTTATGTCCCTGCTGCCATGGCGCGACATCGACACCGTTCTGCTGGACATGGACGGCACGCTGCTGGACCTGCATTACGACAACCAATTCTGGATGGAGCACTTGCCACAGCGTTACGCCGAGTTGCACGGGGTGAGCCGGGCCATGGCCGAGATGGAATTGCAGCCGCTGTTCGAACGCAATGCCGGCCAGTTGCAGTGGTACTGCCTGGATTTCTGGAGCGCTGAATTAAAACTGCCGGTGCGCGAACTGAAACTGGAAACCGCGCACCTGATCGCCTTGCGCCCGGATGCGGATACCTTTCTGGCGGCGATCAAACAGGCCGGCAAGCGAGTGGTGATGATCACCAATGCACACCGCGATTCGCTGTCATTGAAGCTGGAAAGGATTGAATTGGCGCCGTATTTCGAGCGCCTGATCAGCTCGCATGATTACGGGTTTCCCAAGGAGAATCCGCAGTTCTGGGAGGCGTTGCAGGCCGATATCGGCTTTGATCCGGCACGCAGTCTGTTTATCGATGACACGCTTCCGATCCTGCGCAGTGCGCGCGCGTTTGGCGTAGCGCATCTGTTGGCGGTGAGTGAACCGGACAGTCGCAAAGGGCCCAAGGACACGGCGGAGTTTGCGGCGGTGGGGGATTATCGGGATTTGATTGCGGGGCTTTAGACCTTATCGCCTGCATCGCGGGCAAGCCACGCTCCCACAGGTTTTGTGTCGTTCGCATAGTGTGCATACGACATAAAACCTGTGGGAGCGTGGCTTGCCCGCGATGGCCATCACACGGTCTTGGAGATTACTCAGGAATCCGCAACGACTGCCCCGGATAGATCTTGTTCACATCCTTGAGCATCGGTTTGTTGGCGTCGAAGATTTTTTGATACTTGTTGGCATCGCCATACACGCGCAGGGAAATGGCGCTCAGCGTGTCCCCAGCCTTTACCACGACAAACTGCGCCGCCACGGCAACCGGCCCGGTCACGGTAATCTGATCGTCCACACTGCCCACGCCGGCAATATTGCCCACCGCCAGCAGGATTTTTTCCTTCTCTTCCTGACTGCCGACTTCCCCGGTCACGGTCACTTTGTCGCCATCCACCGTGGCCTGCACATTCGGGTTACCCAGGCCGACCTTGCTGATGTGGTCCTTCAACTGTTCGCTGGCATTGGCGTTGCCGGGGGTCAGCAAATCGAGCAGTTTTTCGCCCGCTTCTTTCACAAAGCTCAAAAGACTCATGGTGCACTCTCCTTGGTTTTCAGGTTCCAGACGCAAAAGACTAGACCAAGCCTGTAATCCCCGGTTCCAACCCGACCAATGACGTTGATCCGGCGCAAGCGCTAGAATCCCCTCCCTCACCGCGCCCTGGAGCGAAGATGGACATCAAGCAGCTGAAATTCCTCATCGCCCTCGACGAAACCCGGCACTTCGGCCAGGCCGCTGCGCGCTGCCACATCACCCAGCCGACCCTGTCCATGCGCCTGCGCAGCCTCGAAGAAGAACTCGACCTGCCGCTGGTCAATCGCGGTCAGCGCTTTGAAGGTTTCACGGCGCCGGGTGAACGGGTGCTGGCGTGGGCGCGCACGGTGCTGGCGGCCTACGACGGTTTGCAGGCGGAAGCCGCGGCGTGTCGCGGCAATCTGGTCGGTACGTTGCGGTTGGGCGTGGTGCCGCTGTCGAGTTTCGATCCGCTGCCCTTGATGCAACGCCTGCACGCCGAACACCCGAACCTGCGTTTCGAACTCTCGGCGCTGAGCTCCGAGCAGATCCTCGAACAACTGGCGAACAACCGTCTCGACCTCGGCGTATCCTATCTGGAACGCCTGGACGGCGAGCGTTTCGATTCGCTGGCGTTCAGCGAAACGCGCATGGGCCTGCTCTACGATCATCGTTTCTTCAGTTTCGGCGAAGCGCCGCTCACATGGGAATCGCTGATCGAGTTGCCCTTGGGCATGCTCACCAGCGGCATGCACTTTCGTCAGTCCATCGACCACAATTTCCACAGTCGCGGCCTGACGCCCCAACCCCTGCTGCAAACCGATGCCGTCCACCAATTGTTACAAGCGGTGCACGGCGGCCTCTGCTGCGCGGTGATGCCGTTGGACGGCGGCCTGGAAAACCTCACCGATCATTTGCGCCTGCAACCCATCGAAAAAGCCCAGACCCTCGCCCGGCTGGGGCTGATCATGCGTCGAAGCGCGCCGCGTTCGGCCCTGGCGGAGGCCTGTTTTGCGATCTATCAGAAATCACCAACGGACTCTTGATCGACGCCATCTATCGGCAGATCAGTAATAGCGATTAGACGCGACCTATTGACGCGCCTAGGCTTAAGCCTGACCAATCCGTCGGTGATGCCATGAACGCCAAGCGCCCTTCCTGCGCGGCGCCAGCCCTTGAAACGCCCGCGCCAGACGCAAGCCAGACCTACAGCTATAGCGACCTCCAATACACCGAATCGGCCAGCACCGCGCTCGCCGAGGAAGTGGCGTTGGCGATCGCCTACAACGGCATCAGCCAGGCGGTGATGCTGGTGACGCCGACTGACCTTGAAGACTTTATCGTCGGTTTCAGCCTGGGCAGCGGCATCATCGAGGACGCCACCGACATTTATGACCTGCAACTCAGCGGCTCGGGGTCGGCGCAGTACGCGCAAGTGACCATCGCCAATCGCGCCTTCTGGAACCTCAAGCAGCAACGTCGGCAACTGGCCGGCACCAGCGGTTGCGGGCTGTGTGGCGTGGAAGCGGTCGAGCAGGCATTGCCCGATCTCAGGGTATTACCGGGCGCGCCACTGCCCCCCGCCGAATGGCTCGATGGCCTGCGTCAACGCATCGGCGCCTTCCAGCCGCTCGGTCAGCACTGCGGTGCGGTGCACGCGGCGGTGTTCATGAACGGTCAGGGCGAATTGCTGCTGGGCCGCGAAGACATCGGCCGTCATAACGCCCTCGACAAGCTGATTGGCGGACTGATCCGCCAGAAGATCCCGACCACCGGCGGGCTGGCGATTGTCACCAGCCGTTGCAGCCTCGAATTGATCCAGAAAGTGTTGCGCGCCGGCATCCAGACCCTGGTCAGCCTGTCGTCACCCACGGGCCTTGCCGTGCAATGGGCCCGTCGTCACAACCTCAACCTCATCCATCTGCCCCAGAAGAATGCGCCACGGGTTTACAGCCCGGCTTTGGAGAATCAAGCGTGAGTCAACACCGTCAAGCCGACCAGACACCTGTTCCTCGTTACAAGCCTTACAAAGGTCCGGCCGGTGGGTGGGGCGCACTGGCCAGCGTTGCCCGGGCCTGGTTGACCAGCGACAACGCGCTGAAAAACCTGCGCATGATGCTCAAGACCAACAAGAACGGCGGGTTCGACTGCCCGGGTTGCGCCTGGGGCGATTCCAAAGAAGCCGGCATGGTGGCGTTCTGCGAGAACGGCGCCAAAGCGGTGAACTGGGAAGCGACCAAACGCCGTGTCGATGGTGCGTTTTTCGCCAGGCACAGCGTCAGCTCGTTGCTGGAGCAAAGTGATTACTGGCTCGAGTACCAAGGCCGTTTGACCGAGCCGATGTGCTACGACGCCGAAACCGATCGCTACAAGCCGATAAGCTGGGAAGCTGCGTTCGCCTTGATCGCCAAGCATCTGCAGGGCCTGTCGAGCCCGAACGAGGCCGAGTTCTACACGTCGGGCCGTGCCAGCAACGAAGCGGCGTACCTCTATCAATTGTTCGTGCGCACTTACGGCACCAACAACTTTCCCGACTGCTCGAACATGTGCCACGAGGCCAGCGGTGTGGCATTGGCGCAGAGCGTTGGCGTCGGCAAAGGCACCGTGACCTTCGACGACTTCGAACATGCGGATGCGATTTTCGTCTGGGGCCAGAACCCCGGCACCAACCACCCGCGGATGCTCGAACCGCTGCGCGAAGCAGTGAAACGCGGCGCGCAGGTGGTGTGCATCAACCCGCTAAAAGAGCGTGGACTGGAACGCTTTCAGCACCCGCAACACCCGATCGAAATGCTCACCAACGGCGACAAGCCGACCAACACCGCGTACTTCCGTCCGGCATTGGGCGGCGACATGGCAATCATGCGCGGCATGGCGAAGTTCCTGCTGCAATGGGAACGCGATGCGCAGAAGGCCGGTGAGCCTGCGGTGTTCGACCACGACTTCCTCAACGAACACAGCGCCAACGTGCTGGATTACCTGGCCGCCGTCGACGATACGCCGTGGGAGCAGATCGTCGAACAGTCCGGCCTGACCCTGGTGGAGATCGAGCAAGCGGCGCGCATGTATGTCAAGGCCAAGAACGTGATCATGTGCTGGGCGATGGGCATCACCCAGCACCGCCATTCGGTGGCAACCATCCAGGAAATCGCCAACCTGATGCTGTTGCGCGGCAATATTGGCCGGCCGGGTGCCGGCCTGTGCCCGGTGCGTGGTCACAGTAACGTGCAGGGCGACCGGACCATGGGCATCAACGAACGTCCGCCGGTGGCGTTCCTCGATTCGCTGGAGCGCCGTTTCCAGTTCAAGGTGCCGCGTGACAATGGCCACAACGTGGTCGAAGCGATTCACGCCATGGCCGACGGTCGCTCCAAAGTGTTTATCGGCCTCGGTGGCAACTTCGCCCAAGCAACGCCGGACAGCTCGCGCACTTTCCAGGCGTTGAGCAATTGCGACCTGACCGTGCAGATCAGCACCAAGCTCAACCGCAGCCATTTGGCCCACGGTAAAGACGCACTGATCCTGCCGTGCCTGGGCCGTACCGACATCGACATCCAGACCGAAGGCCCGCAAGCGGTGACCGTGGAAGACTCGTTCAGCATGGTCCACGCCTCCAACGGTCAGTTGCAGGCGCTGTCGAACCAGATGCGCTCGGAGCCGTCGATCATCGCCGGCATCGCCGCCGCCACGCTGGGCAGCAAACCGGTGGACTGGAACTGGCTGGTGGCCGATTACGACCGTATCCGCGACCTGATCGCCGACACCATTCCGGGCTTCCGGGACTTCAACGAGAAGGTCAAGAATCCAGGCGGTTTCTACCTCGGCAACAGTGCCGGGGCGCGCAAGTGGAATACCCCGTCGGGGCGTGCCAACTTCCGGCCGAACGTACTGCCTAAAGACCTGGTGCATGAACGCACCCGTGCGACTGGCGTGTTGCCGGATCTGATCATGCAGTCGATGCGTTCCCATGATCAGTACAACACCACGATTTATGGGCTTGATGACCGTTACCGTGGGGTGAAAGGTCAGCGCGATGTGTTGTTTGTGAACGAAGCCGACATCATCCGTCTGGGTTTCAAACCGGGGCAGAAGGCTGACATCGTTTCGATCTGGGATGACGGCCGTGAGCGTCGCGTGAAGGGCTTCACGTTGCTGGCGTTTGATATTCCGGCGGGGCAAGCGGCGGCTTACTACCCGGAAGTGAATCCACTGGTGCCGCTGGAAAGCATCGGGGATGGCAGCCATACGCCGACGTCGAAGTTTGTGGCGATCCGGTTGGAAATAGCGAGTGAGACTGGATTGATATTGGCCAAGTCGGCTTAACGCGGCGTCTGATCGGGTCAAACACTTTCCTATCGCCCACAAAAAAGGCCGTTTCTGTAAAGAAACGGCCTGTTCGAAGTAACTAAAGACCGACGAAAAACAGTTAAGTTCCGCCTAAAAAACAGTAACTTATAGAATTGTGCACAAGTCGTGTTACTCGTCGGATTTCGATTGTCACGCCTCTGACACAGCCTCAGGATCGCGTCGTCATCCCCTTGAGGTTCCTCCATGAAGTTCTCCTCGATTCTCTTGTTGTCCCTTGGCTTGTTCAGTGGCCTTGCTTCTGCTGGCGGCACCACCGAAGCAGGTGTGGGCGGCGCATTGGGCGGGGTTCTTGGCTCGGTCGTCGGTCAGTCGCTGGGCGGCAACACAGGTTCCACCATCGGCGCGGCCCTGGGCGGCGCGGGTGGTAGCGCAGTCGGCGCAAACAAACACAGCCGTGGCGAAGCCGCCATCGGTGGCGCACTCGGCGCAGCGGGCGGTAACGTGGTCGGCCGCAGCATGGGCGGCACCACTGGCAGCCTGATCGGCTCCGCAGCAGGTGGCGGCGCCGGTGGCGCGCTGGGTAACTACATGGGCAACAAATACGATGATGAGGGCGACAACGATAATCGCTCCTATCGTGGCCATGGCGATGATCGTCGCTACTACCGTGACCGCCACCCTGGCCGCGGTCATGCCTATGGGCATCGCAAGCATCACAAGTATTACCGCGACTGAGGCTTCAATCGCCTCGTTGGCCGGTACATAAAAAATCGCAGCCCTTGGGCTGCGATTTTTTTTGCCTGGTTTACACCACCAGGCGCTGCAGAGCCCCACGCAACCCGGCAGGAATCGGTACCGGCTGATTCGAAGCACGATCGACAAACACGTGCACGAAGCGCCCGGCCGCGCAGGCCTCCTCTTCCCCTTGCTTGAACACGGCCAACTCGTATTGCACCGAGCTGTTGCCAAGCTTGCCGACCCGCAGGCCGACCTCGATCCGGTCCGGAAAAGCGATGGAAGCAAAGTAATCGCACGCCGAACTCACGACAAAACCCACCACTTCGCCGTCATGGATATCCAGGCCACCGACTTCGATCAGGTAGGTATTCACCGCCGTGTCGAAGAAGCTGTAGTAGGTGACGTTGTTGACGTGACCGTAGGCGTCGTTGTCGTGCCAGCGCGTGGTGATCGGCTGGAAGTGTGGGTAGTCGGTGCGTTGGTTCATGCGCAGCTCTCGTCTTGAAGTGGCTGAAGTCTACCGATCCGCAAACCCTTTACCCACCGCCGCCAGCTCACCGATCAAACGCGCCGGCTTCCAATGGTCGCCCTGCCGGGTTTCCAGCGCCATCAAGCGCTGGTGGATGTCCGCCAGGCCTTGCTGATCCGCCCAGGCCATTGGCCCGCCCTTCGCCGCCGGGAAACCGTAACCGTTGAGGTACACCAGATCAATATCGTGCGCTGACTGCGCAATGCCTTCCTGAAGGATCTTCGCCCCTTCGTTGACCAGTGCCAGCAAGCAACGCTCAAGAATCTCCTCAGCGCTGATCTCACGACGCTGGAAGCCCAATCCTTCGCTGACCTGCAGCACCAGCGCATCGACTTCAACATCGTGCTCGGCCTGACGACTGCCGGGCTCGTAGTGGTAATAACCGTTACCGCTCTTCTGACCGAAACGCCCGAGTTCGCACAGGCGGTTATCCACCTGGACCTCCGGTGCATCCTGGCCTGTGCCCGCCAGTTCCCGAGCGCGCCACCCGAGGTCGACGCCCACTACGTCGTACATGCGGAACGGCCCCATGGCAAAACCGAAACCTTGCAGCGCCGCATCCACCTGATAGGGATAAGCCCCCTCCAGCAGCATCTTGCGCGCTTCGAGTACGTAGGTATTAAGCATGCGGTTGCCGATGAAACCGTCGCAATTGCCCGCCACCACGCTCACCTTGCCCATGCGCTTGCCCAGTGCCAGCGCTGCATCAAGCACCGCCGGCGCAGTCTGGGCGCCGCGGACCACTTCCAGCAGTTTCATGATGTGGGCCGGGCTGAAGAAGTGCAGGCCCAGCACTTGCTGCGGACGGCGAGTGGCGGCGGCGATGGCGTCGATGTCCAGCGCTGACGTGTTGCTGGCCAGAATCGCTTCAGGTTTGAGCAGGCCATCCAGCTCGCGAAAGATTTTCTGCTTCAGTTCGAGGTTTTCGTACACCGCCTCGATGACCAGATCGACCTCGCGGATCGCTGCGTAATCCGCCGCTGCGGTCACCCGCGCAATGCGCGCATCGGCTTCAGCCTGATCGATACGCCCTTGTCGCACATTGTGAGCGTTGGTGTCGGCCACGGCGGCCAGCGCCTGTTCAAGCATCTGCGGATTGTTATCCACCCACTGCACCGGCACCCCGGCGTTGGCCAGACACATGACAATGCCACGGCCCATGGTGCCCGCCCCGATGACGGCGGCGCGCTGAATATTGAATGGCGTCTGGCTCATGATTTGCTCTCTTGTTGGCGATCCAAAGACTGCCCCCACCATAGTCAGCCATCGCCGGTTTTTGAAATTTATTCCTGTGATGAGCAACATTCAGCGGATGGATGTGGCCGCAAGATCACTCCCACAGGGGACGGTTCAGCCTGAGAGATGTTGCTCTACCCATTCCCGCACTTCGGCATACGGATAATCTTCCAGCGCCGCAAACCCTGAAACAGCCCGCGCCTTCATCTTGGTAAACAGCGGCACGCTGATCCCGCACAGAAAACGCGTCACGCGCTCAGCCGATGGAACATTGCCCGTGTGCTGTTCATGCTTGTGGATAAAATCACCGCACAGCGCTTCGAAATTTTTATCCACAAGCGCCGGCAATTCCGGTGGCGCAGGCAGCCGCGCCACATCACCGTGACACACCGAGCAATGCCCGCATTGCAGAGGCGCTTTTTCGTCGCCGAAATACTCGGCCAGGCGATAACCCAGGCAATGGTCTGTGGCGAACAGGTCCAGCATGGCGTGAATCCGCGCGATCTCGGTACGCTCATGTTGGGTGAAATAAGCGTGCAGTTCGACACTCAGGGCCTGACTGTCGAAGTCCGTTTTCAGCAGGCTGTAGATCTCGGTCATCTGCTTGCTTTCAAGCTCGATCCAGCCCTTCTCCTGGAAATAATCCAGCGCCTTGACCACCCGATTGCGTTCCGCCTGATGCTGCTCGTACAGCGCATCGAAGTTCACCGTGGCCCAGGTTCGTGCGCGGCTGGAAGTCTGGATAATCGCGGCGACAAAGTCCTTACGCTCACCCTCGAAGCGCGCGAGCAAGGCCTCGGGTTCTTGCAAATACTTGAACCGGTATTCGGCGTAATAGGCGTAGCGCGGGGCGATCAAGCCGCGCAACTCCAGTTGCACCAGCAAGGTTTTCAGCGGCAATTGGCGAATGTTGCTTTGATCGGCCAATGGCCCCAACAAAAACTCCCACTGCCCCTCAGGCGCGGCGGCGAGCATTTCATCGAGCACACAGCGGATTCCGTCCTGTTCAGGCGTGTCACCGTAGACGAAGTTTTCCAGCACGTTGAGGCTGTCGCGGTTAGCCAATACCAGGCAATCGGATGGCTGCCCGTCGCGCCCGGCGCGGCCGATTTCCTGGCTGTAGTTTTCGATGGATTTTGGCAGGTCGAAATGCACCACGTTGCGGATGTCGCTTTTATCGATCCCCATGCCAAACGCAATGGTGGCGACGATGCAATTGGACTGTCCAGCCATGAACCGCTTTTGTATGCCTTCGCGCTGATCGTGAGGCAAACCGGCGTGATAGGCCTCGGCTTGAATACCGTTGCGCCCTAAATGTTCGGCGATGTGTTCAGCGGTTTTTTGCAAGGTGACATAGACGATGCTCGGCTGATCGGGGCGTTCGCTCATCCATTCGACCAGACGTCGGCGCTTGTCCTGACCGCGAACGGGCTCAACCAATAAATTGAGGTTTGGCCGGTAGAAACCCGTGGTCACCACGTCTTCCGGGGCGATGGCGAATTTGGTCTGCATGTCAGCGATCACCTTGGGTGTCGCGGTCGCGGTCAGCAGCAGTGCCTGCGGGATATTGAACTGACGCTGGTAGTCGGGCAGCTTGAGGTAATCGGGGCGGAAGTTGTGGCCCCATTCCGAGATGCAGTGCGCCTCGTCCACCACCAGCAGCGAGATGGGGACTTGCTGCAGGAAGTTGCGGAAGCGTTCGTTCTTCAGGCGCTCCACGGAAATCATCAAGATCTTCAACTCGCCGGACTTGGCCCGAGCCATCACATCGCTGGCGTCATCGCGACTCTGCGCCGAATCGATGCTGCCCGCCGCAATGCCGTGGCGTTGCAGGAACGCCAGTTGATCCTGCATCAGCGCCAGCAACGGAGACACCACCAGCGTGAGGTGCGGCAGCAACAGGGCCGGCAGTTGATAGCAAAGAGATTTGCCTGAACCTGTGGGAAAAATCGCCGCTGCCGAGCGCCCGGCCAACACCGCGCTGACTGCCGCCTCCTGACCGGGACGAAACTGTGAATAACCGAAAACCTGTTCCAGGGTGTTGTGCATAAGCTGTCACTCCGTTGACCGCTGCGAAGCCCAAAGCCTAGCCGGCAAACGCAACGAGTCGAGAAAAGGTCGGGACCAAAACGATACGGGATGATACAGCGTCGCCCTATCGGGCCTGGCCACAGAATGAAACAAACGAAACACTTTGTTCCTCGCCGTGCCGTTTGCTCTGGCGGTAAGGTCTTCCTCGCAAAACAACCGTCCGCGCACTTCACATCACGGCAGGACGCCTGATGGGCGCGGCACTTGAACAAGGAATGACCATGCTCCAAAAATCGATTTTTGCCGTTGCGCTGATCCTGACTTCCCTGCTGCTGAGTGCCTGCGATGGACCCATTACGGAGCCACCGTTGCTCGCTGCGTGCGACACCCTTGAGTGTTCGGCTCAACAGGCTTGGCGAACTTCCTGACAACTGCGGGTCAAGTGGCTAAGACACCCACATGACCACCCGGCTCTTGCTCGCACTTGCAGCATGAGCCGGGCTGATTCCCTTACGCGGTTTTCGAAACGTCCTACAGATTCTGACGCAGCCTCTTCCGGGGCTTAAAGCGCTATGCCTGACGATCCCGTAGGAAATTCGCCTCCCCAAGGTATTGCTGAGAAAAACCTCGGCCCGCACGTAGGCAAAAGGCGACACCAGCAGTAAATCCCCTACAAACCCTGTCCATTTGCGCGGTATTGCGACGCCTGGATGCGCGCCCCTATAGTTTGCCGCGCCGCTGAAAACAGGACGGACCTCATGCAAGATCGCTATCGCCCACTCAAAACCAGTTACAGCGAAACTCCCGTGTTGGTCATAGATACCGCCGCCAGTACCGGCGCGGTCCTTGACGCCGCGCAACAACGCTTGCGCGCGGCCAGTGACTTGCTCGAAACGCTTTATTGTTTGTGCTTCAAACAGGCGGATGTAAAAGATATCCCCAACATAGTCAATGCGCTTTATTTATTAACGCAGGATGGTTGTGAACTTCTCGATATCGCCAGACAAAGAACACCACACTCACAAACATAGAAACAATCCATCACTTTCAATATTTAAACGACCGACACTAACCTGCCCGCTCTTTAATCAAACAAGAGCACAACAATGACTACATTAACTATTTTATTTTGCGGCACCGGCTCGACCAAATTTGACAGTAAAAATCCAACTTACTGGAATGGCGAACTGGTTTCGATCCTGGCTTCCCTGCACGGTGGGCGAGAGTTTGCCGAATGGATCGTGATCGATGGTCCCGGCACCAGCAACCTGCAAGCGGATGAACTGTTTACCCAGTCCAAGGACTACGGCCTTAGCGGCACCCTGTTCGGAAAAGGCTGGGAGGAGAACGTCAAACACGCCGTCAATATCATCAAAGGCAAATGTGACTGGCAGCGGGAACAATTGACCGAGACCGAATACAACCGACTCAAGGCTGCCGGTATTCCCATTGAAGACGTGAAAATCGAAGGTTCCTGGCTATGGCGTAAATATAATTATGGCGAACGCAGCGTCACCCAACAAAAGTTACAAGAGCAAATCATCAAGACCTTCCGCAAAGACGGCATCATCCCCACCAAAGTTAATCTGGTCGGATGGAGCCGTGGGGGAATCAGTTGCCATATGCTGGCCAACGCCATGTTTAAAGATACGGCATTAAAAAACATTCCCGTCAGTATCTTTGCAATTGACCCGGTACCAGGCATCAGTAACTTTCAAGAAGACAAAGTAAAACTCAATGCCAATGTAAAGGAGTACGTCGGTTTCTACGCCCGCGACGAGCGCTCCAAAGGTTTCAGCTGTGTCATTCCGCAAACGGCCACCGGCACCCGAACCCACATTTACCCCCTGCCCGGCCGCCATGGCACGCTGGTCGGCAATGCCTCTGCCGATGGTGTCAGCGGCCCCAAAACCCTGGCCGAACCCGGCCTGATCGTTCGCCACTTTGCCGAAGTGTGCCTGAAGCGCTGGGGCGTACCGCTGAACAAAACCCTGAACCTGACCGTGGCCGACCTGCAAATCCACCACAACGCCATGACCCGCGACGCCGCAAAATACAAAGCCATGGAAAAGTTTTCGTACACCTACTTCACCGAACTGGATCAGGGCGAACGGTATGTCTCGCTGGGCAGTAACGGGGTGAAGTTCTCGGCGGTGAAGGGCACGATCTACGCGCCTGCGACCGGGTTGAGTACAGGCCTGGCGGATGTGGATTCGTATCGGCATATTCGTTGAGGTGAGGGGCGCGGGATCGAGGAAACGAGAGAAATTGCGTCGCGGAAAACTCCTATAGAAAGGGACTAGCCGAGGTTCGGCCGGTTCCTACAGGCGAATTGGGGGTGTCAGAAATTTTGTGTTCGGGCATAACATGAGTAAGAGGTGCATGTATGCCAACCA
>NZ_MOBK01000001.1:1219499-1295930 GCF_003732265.1 Pseudomonas brassicacearum | reverse complement strand
TGAGGCGTTGAGCTAACCAATACTAATTGCCCGTGAGGCTTGACCATATAACACCCAAGCAATTTGTGAACTCGACAGAGACCAGATTGCGGTGTGTGAAGACGATACATTGTCGAAAATTCGAAACGAAACACACAAATCTATTACATACCCATTCGCTGGAGCGTGATCCGCAAGGAGAACGACCTGGCTACCGAATTTCTTGACGACCATAGAGCATTGGAACCACCTGATCCCATCCCGAACTCAGCAGTGAAACGATGCATCGCCGATGGTAGTGTGGGGTTTCCCCATGTGAGAGTAGGTCATCGTCAAGATTAAATTCCGAAACCCCTATCTGCGTATGCAGGTAGGGGTTTTGTTTTGCCCGCAGGAAAGTGCCAGTACATTCGCCGAGCGTCATTTAGGCCCTCAAGCACAACCGTTAGAGGAAATCGCACTAAAGCGACCGGGCAGTTTTTGGTATGGTGCAGCTCGTTTTTTATCGGACTGATTTCAAGCCTACGGATCGGCACCCGTCTTTCGTCAAAGAGTTGCTGCAGAAATGCCCGAACCAATACCGATCAAGGACCACGAAAAAGAGACAAGCCTCGTCAACAAAAGACTGATGGCTTGCGGCTTGTTCGTCGTCGCTATTACCTGCGCGCTGGTGGTGCGCATGTATGTCCTGCAGGTGGTCGAATTCGACTATCACTCGACCATCTCCGAAAACAATCGTGTCCACGTCCTGCCGATTACGCCCACCCGTGGGCTGATCTACGACCGCAATGGCGTGGTCCTGGCGGACAACCGGCCGAGCTTCAACCTGACCATCACCCGCGAACGCGCCTCCGACGTCAAAGAAGAACTGGATGAGGTGGTCAACCTCCTGCACCTGCCGACAGAAGATCGAACGTTGTTCGACAAGGCCATGAAGCAGGCCCGTCATCCGTTCGTGCCGGTGACCCTGTTCTATGAACTGAGCGAAGAGCAGATCGCCGTCTTGGCGGTCAACGAGTTCCGCCTGCCGGGAATCGATGTCGAGCCTCAGTTTGTGCGCCACTACCCGATGGGCGCGCACTTCGCGCATTCGATCGGCTACGTCGGTCGCATCAACGAGAAAGAATCCAAAGCCCTGGACAACGTGGAATACCGCGGCACTCAATCCATCGGCAAAACCGGCATCGAAAAATTCTACGAATCCGAGCTGCATGGTCATGTCGGTTACGAAGAAGTCGAAACCAATGCCCAAGGCCGCGTGCTGCGCGTGCTCAAGCACACCGATCCGGTCCCCGGTAAAAACATTGTCCTGAGCCTGGACGTCAAACTGCAAGAAGCCGCCGAAGAAGCCTTGGGTGATCGTCGTGGGTCGGTCGTTGCACTCGACCCATCGACCGGTGAAGTACTGGCCATGGTCAGCAAGCCAAGCTTCGACCCGAACCTGTTCGTCACCGGGATCAGCTTCAAGGAATACGCCGCGCTGCACGACTCCATCGACCGCCCGCTATTCAACCGCGTGCTACGTGGCCTCTACGCTCCGGGGTCGACGATCAAGCCCGAGGTGGCCATCGCCGGCCTCGATGCCGGCGTCGTCACCCCACAGACCCGTGTCTTCGATCCGGGTTACTACCAGCTCCCGGACTTCGATCACAAATACCGTAACTGGAACCACAGCGGCGACGGTTGGGTGGACATGGACGCGGCGATCATGCGCTCCAACGACACCTACTTCTACGACCTGGCCCACAAGCTGGGCATTGATCGCCTGCACGACTACATGGCGATGTTCGGCCTCGGTGAGAAGGTCTCGCTGGACATGTTCGAAGAGTCTGCCGGCCTGATGCCGTCTCAAGCCTGGAAGCGCGCCACACGCCGTCAGGCCTGGTTTCCTGGCGAGACGGTAATCCTCGGCATCGGCCAGGGCTACATGCAGGTCACACCGTTGCAATTGGCCCAGGCCACCGCGCTGATCGCCAACAAAGGCGTGTGGAATCGACCGCACCTGGCCAAGACCGTGGACGGTGTTGCGCCGGTGGACGAGCACCCGATGCCGAACATCCTGCTCAAGAATCCACATGACTGGGAACAGGTCAACCACGGCATGCAGATGGTGATGCACGATGCTCGCGGGATTGCCCGGGCGGCAGCGCTCGGAGCTCAGTACCGCATAGCCGGCAAGAGTGGTACCGCACAGGTTGTCGCGATCAAACAGGGCGAGCGCTACAACCGGGCGAAAACCCTGGAGCGTAACCGCGATAACGCCTTGTTCGTCGGCTTCGCTCCGGCTGAGCATCCGAAGATTGTCATCTCGGTGATGATCGAAAACGGCGAGGCGGGTGGTCGCGTCGCCGGTCCTGTGGTGCGGCAGATCATGGACGCCTGGTTACTTGATCAGGACGGCCACCTGAAGCCGCAGTACGCTGCCCCAAGCAAAGCGCCAGGTGATCCTCACGTGTAAGCCGATATTGCGCAGACACAAGCGCCATAAGGCACTTGCCATCGCCCTGACGTTAACGTAAAGATTGCGGCAGGGCGCTGAACTTGAAAAAGCGCAGGGCGGACCGATTCGGAGCGCTTGATGACGCTAATAAAAACAACACCACCGCAACTGCACCGCGAAGCCCGGCTGGCCCGGGAAAAACTCCATCTGGAGGGCGAAATCCCCGATGGCGTTTTGCGCGCGGAAATCGATGCGTCGTGGCGGCGCAGCCTCAGCCATGGCGTGCATTTCAATGGCAAGCACGAACTGGCGCTGGAATCGAGCGCCAGCCTCGATGTGCTGTTGGCGAGCAACCGACTGCTGATCGACGCGGCATTGCCGGCGATTGATTACCTGGCTGAACGCCAAGGCAAGGAAGGCCTGATCATCCTCGCCAACTCCGACGCCACCATCCTCGCCGTCGAAGGGCGCGCCGACCGCCTCAAAGGCAGCGGCCTGCAAGACATAACCTTGGGCGCCTGCTGGAGCGAAGCCGCTCGCGGTACCAACGCGCTGGGCACTGCACTGGTCGAAGCCCGGCCGACGATGATCGATTGCGGTGAACATTACCTCGATCGCCTGACCGACTTCTCCTGCACCTCAGTGCCGATCCATTGCCCCCAGGGCGACATTCTCGGCGTGCTCGACCTGACCCGCGAAGGCCCGCTCGGCCGCGTCCACGACAGCACCGCGTTGCTGGCGATGGCGGTCAGCCAGATTGAAAGCCGCGTGTTCAACGCCAGCTATCCCGATGAAATCGTCCTGGCCTTTCACAGCCGTCGCCAATACCTCGAATCGCCTTGGCAAGGCCTGCTGGCGGTAAGCCTTGGCGGGCAGATCCTCGCGGTCAGTGCCCAGGCCTGTCAGTTGCTCCACGCCGAACGCTCGGCGCTGGTCGGTCGACGTTGCGAAGAATTCCTCGGTGTCGATGGCCTGCAACTGTTATCGCGTTTGCACCAGGGCGGCGTCGGCAGTCTGCAAACCGCCAAGGGTGAATTTTTCTACAAGACCCTGCGTGCGCCGCAGCGGTCAATCAACGTCAGCACCCCACCGCGCACGACCGCCAAAACCGCGAAACCCCAGCCGGACCTTGAGTCCCTGGCCGGCAGCAACGTGCGTTATGCCCGCGCCTTGCGTATGGCCCGGCAAGGCTTGGCCAATGAATTACCAGTGTTGCTGCTCGGTGAAACCGGCACCGGTAAAGAAGTCATCGCCCGTGCCCTGCACATGGCGGGGACCCGATGCGACAAGCCCTTTATCGCGGTGAACTGCGCTGCGATTCCCGAAGGCCTGATCGAGTCGGAACTGTTCGGCTACCGTGAAGGCGCCTTCACCGGCTCCCGTCGTGGCGGCATGATCGGTCGCCTGCAACAGGCCCACGGCGGCACCTTGTTCCTCGATGAAATCGGCGACATGCCGCTGGCCTTGCAAGCGCGTTTGCTGCGAGTGCTGCAAGACCGCAAAGTCGCGCCACTGGGTGCCGGCGAAGAGCAGGACATCGACGTCGCGTTGATTTGCGCCACGCACCGCGACCTCAAGCGTCTGGTGGAAGAAAAGCATTTCCGCGAAGACCTGTTCTACCGGGTCAACGGCATCAGCGTGATGCTCCCGGCCCTGCGCGAGCGTGAAGATTTCAGTGCGCTGGTCGGGCGATTGCTGACCAGGCTCAATGCTCCGGCCGTCGTCCTGCATGACGACTTGAGTCGCCTGCTCAACGGCTACCACTGGCCGGGCAACATCCGCCAACTGGAGATGGTGTTGCGCACCGCGCTGGCCATGCGCGAACCGGGGGAGAGCGTCCTCACCCTCGACCACTTGCCCGACAGCATGCTCGACGAATTGACCGCCACCGAACGGCCTCAAGCGGGCAGCATCCGTGAAAACGAACTGGAACTGATTCGTCAGTCCCTGGACACGCACCAGGGCAACGTCTCGGCCGCCGCCGACGCGTTGGGCATCAGTCGCGCGACTCTGTATCGCAAGCTCAAACAGTTGCGTTCGTGATGCAGCGTCTGATCGTGCGGCTGATCGACAGCCAGAACCCCGAAGCCCTGCAAGCGGCATTGCGCTGGCTCTACAGCTTCGTGCGTCCCCATCGTCTGGCCATCGCCGGGCTGCTCGGTTTGTCGGTGTGTGCCTCGCTGCTGGTGTTGGTGCAACCCTGGCTGACCAAACTGCTGATCGACGATGGCCTGCTGGCGCGCAACTTTCCGATGCTGGTGTTGATTGCCGGGTTGATGATCGTTGCCGGGCTGCTCGGTACGGCGCTGTCGGGCATCAACCGCTATCTGCACACGCGGCTGTCCGGGCGGATTCTGTTTGCCTTGCGCGATGATCTCTATCGGCATTTGCAGACGCTCTCGCCGAGCTTTTACGGTCAGCGGCGGATTGGCGACCTGATGTCGCGCCTCGATGGCGACGTTGCCGAGATCCAGCGCTTTGCCGTGGACTCACTGTTTTCGGCGGTATCGAGTGTGATCGGTTTGGTGTGCGCGGTGGCGATGCTGCTGACCCTGTCCTGGAAACTCTCATTGTTGGCGCTGGTGTTGATTCCTCTCGACGTACTTTGGCTGCGCTGGATGCGGCGCAAGGTCGAGCGCGATGTGCGGCAATTGCGCGAGCGCTCGGCGGACATGTCCTCGTTCATGGTCGAGACGCTGCCGGTGATGAAATTCATCCAGTCCGCCGGCCAGCAACAACGTGAAGCGCGGCGTTTGCAGTCACTCGGCCACGGCTACATGAGCCAATTACTGCGTCTGCAAGTCACCGAGTTCTTTACCCAGGCCGTACCCGGCACGCTGACGTCGTTGTCCCGGGCCTGTGCGTTTTTGATTGGCGGGTACTGGGTGGTGCAGGGGACCTGGCAATTGGGCGCGTTGATCGCGTTTTCTACTTACCTTGGCATGGCCGTCGGACCGGTTCAGAGCCTGCTCGGACTCTACGTCGCCATTCAACGGATGACCGTCAGCCTTGGGCGCGTGATGGAATTGCGCGGTGAGGAGCCGACCGTCCTGACACCGGTTCAGCCACAACCGATGCCGACGTCGGGTGACCTGCGATTCGACGATGTGCACTTCAGCCATCCCGGCCGGCCGACCACCTTGCGCGGTATTGAAGCGCGCATTCCCTACGGTTTGAAAGTGGCCCTCAGCGGTGGTTCCGGGGTGGGTAAATCAACCCTGATCGACCTGCTGCAACGCCATCATGACCCGCAGTCCGGCCGCGTGTTGCTGGGGGAGGTCGATCTTAGGGAACTGGACCTGTTCCAGTTGCGCCGACGGATTGCCGTGGTCAGTCAGGACATCGTGTTGTTTCGCGGCAGCCTCGCCGACAACCTCGCTTATGCCGTACCGCACGCCAGTCGCGAGGCGATTGCCGAAGTCGCACGGTTGGCGCAACTCGACAGCCTGATCGAATCGTTGCCCGAAGGCCTCGACAGTCCGCTGGGCGAGCGCGGCCAGCAGCTGTCGGGCGGGCAGAAACAACGCATCGCCATTGCCCGGGCACTCTTGCAAGACCCGCTGATTCTGGTGCTGGACGAAGCCACCTCGGCGGTGGATGAAGCCACCGAGCGCGAAGTGATCGAGGCCATCGACCGACTGTTTGCCGGGCGTACCCGCATCCTGATCAGCCATCGCCCCTCGACCCTGGCCGATGCCGATCTGCGTTTTGAATTGCTCGACGGCGTGCTCACTTCAAAAACGGTGCTGCATGAAGCCTGAGTTGCGCATCGGAGTGGTCGACAGTGGGCATTCGGCGGCGCAACGGGTGCAAGTCGTCGCGGGCCGGCGTTTCTCGTTGCTGGACGATGGACTGGCCGAAAGCGACTTGCGCGATGATCCGCTGGGCCACGGCAGCGCTGTGATTGAAGCCATCGGCCGGCGGGCACCTTCAGCGGTGTTTTGCGTGGGGCAGGTGTTTGATCAGCGCGGCGTCACCAGCGCCTTGCAGATCGCCACGGCCATCGACTGGCTGGTGGCACAGGATGTGCGGTTGATCAATTTAAGCCTCGGCTTGCGCCAGGATCGCAGCCTGTTGCGCGAAGCCTGCGCAGCGGCGGTGGCACGCGGGGTTCTGCTCTGCGCCTCCAGTCCGGCGCAAGGCGAGGGCGTGTTCCCGGCCAATTATCCGCAGGTGCTGCGCGTCACCGGCGACGCCCGTTGCGCTGAACAGGAGTGGTCGTGGCTCAACAGTGCGCAAGCGGATTTCGCCGCGTGTGTGCATGGGACCTATCCGGGGCAGTCCGGCGCCAGTCTCGGGTGTGCAGCGTTGAGTGGGCACATCGCCGCTTTTCTGGTCGAACATCCTGAGGCGAGCAACCAGCACGTGGTCGAATGGCTGCGCGAGCACGCGCGTTATCGCGGCCCTGAACGGCGCTTTGGCCCATGATCGTGATTCTCGGCGCCGGGCCTGCTGGGGCGGCGGTGGCCCTGGGTTTGCGACGGCTCGGTTATCCGGTGACGCTGGTCAGCGAGTGGCGCCGGTTTGCCGCGCTGGAAGGTGTTTCGGTGCGGGTGCTGGAGGCGTTGCGCGGCGCGGGCCTGCATCAGGCGCTGGCGGAGGCGGCGTTGCCTTCCCAGCGGCAGGTGTCGTGGAACGGTCAGCAGCATGCGCAGAACATTGAATTCCTGTTGGATCGTCCCGTCTTCGACCGAGGCCTGCGCGAAGACCTGCGCCTGGCGGGTGTCGAGGTGATCGAAGCTCGGGTGCTGACGGTTCAGACCGACGCGACAGGGCATCAAATCGAAATAGAGGGGCGTGAAGCGCTGGTCGCGGACTTTCTGGTGGAAGCCCGAGGGCGTCAGGCGCCGGCGCTCGGCAAAGGCCTGAGAGGGCCGGAGACGGTCAGCCTGCTCAATCGCTGGCAGGCCACGCCTGGCAGCACCGCCAGCGCGGTTGAAAGCCTGGAGGATGGTTGGGCGTGGATGGCGCGGCGGGCTGATGGTCAGTGTTATTGGCAGTGGACGGTGGACGTGGCCAGCGCCGAGCTGCCGGGCAAGGCGCAGTTGCTCGACTATTGCCGGCAGCGACGTCAGGGCTCGGCGCTGGCTCAGGCATTTTTCGGGTCCTCGCCTGAAATCGACCTGCAACTGCATGCCCGCAGCAGCACCGCGATCCTCAGTCCGCAGGTGTGCGGCCCCAACTGGATTCGGGTCGGGGATGCGGCGATGGCGGTGGACCCGCTGTCGGGCAACGGGATTTTTCAATCGTTGTCTTCAGCGCTGCAGGCGCCAACGGTGATCAACACGCTGTTGCGAAAACCCGAGCGAACGGCCCTGGCGCAGCGCTTTCACCAGCAACGGGTGGAACAGCTGTTTTTACGCTTTGCGCGGATCGGTCGCGACTTTTACGCTGATGAACAGCGATGGCGGGACCAGCCCTTCTGGCAGGCGCGGCGGTGCTGGCCAGATGCTGAGGTGGCCCATGCCGAGGCGGATTTTGCCGCGCTGAGGATTGAGCGGGCGCCGGTGTTGAATGAAGGGTTTGTCGATGAGGCCGAGGTGGTGATTACGGCGGATCAGCCGTTGGGGATCTGGCATGTGCAAGGGGTTGAGGTGGCGCCGTTGGTGCGGCGGTTGCGTACTGAGCCGGCTGAGCAGGTGTTGGCGGGGCTGACGGTGGAGCAGGGGCGGATGGTTCGGGGTTGGTTGTTGGCCCTGGGTTTCAAACCCTGAAATCTATAGTGGCTGGTCTGGACCCTTCGCGAGCAAGCCCGCTCCCACATTGGTTCTGTGGCGATCACAAATCAAATGTGGGAGCGGGCTTGCTCGCGAAGGCGGCCTAAGGGACGCCGCAAATCAGAGCTTGATCAACACCGACTTCAACTCGGTGTAATGCTCAATCGCCGCATACCCCATCTCCCGCCCAACCCCCGACATCTTGTACCCGCCAAACGGCAACGCCGGGTCCAGGGCGCTGTGGCAGTTGACCCACACCGACCCCGATTTGATCCGCGGAATCATCCGGTGCACCGCCGCCAGATCATTCGACCAGATACTTGCCCCAAGCCCATAAGGACTGTCGTTGGCCATGCGCAACGCATCGGCCTCGTCATCGAACGGAATCGCCACCAGTACCGGACCAAAAATCTCTTCCTGCACCAGCGAATGCTTCTGATCGACGTCGACAATCACCGTCGGTTTGACGAAAAATCCCGGCCCGAATTGCTCACCACCGCAGGCGATGGTCGCGCCACTTTCCCGGCCCTTTTCGATGTACCCGTACACCCGTTCCTGCTGCCGCGCCGAAATCAACGGCCCCATTTCGACGCTCGGGTCCAGGCCGTTGCCGAGCTTCATCGCATTAGCGATACCGGCAATATCCGCCACCACATTGTCGAAATGCTTGCGCTGCACATACAGTCGCGAACCTGCGCAGCAGACCTGGCCCTGGTTGAAGAAAATTGCGCTGGCGGCTCCGGCGGCGGCGCTCGGCAGGTCGGCGTCGGCCATGACGATGGTCGGTGATTTTCCGCCCAGTTCCAGGGTCACGCGGGTCATGGAGTCCATGGCGATCTTGCCGATCTGCTTGCCCACGGCGGTCGAGCCGGTGAAGGTCAGTTTGTCCACCAACGGGTTGTGCGTCAGGGCGGAGCCGGCGGTGATGCCGGTGCCGGTGACCACGTTGAACACACCCTCGGGGTAGCCGGCTTCCAGGACCAGTTCGGCAAGTTTCAGCGCGGTCAGCGGGGTTTCATCGGCGGGTTTGAGCACCACCGTGCAACCGGTGGCGAGGGCCGGGCCGAGCTTCCAGCAGGCCAGCAACAGTGGGAAGTTCCAGGCGACGATGGCGCCGACCACGCCTACTGCCTCGCGACGGATGAAGCTGTGGAATTGATCGTTGGGCATCAATGGCAAGGACACCTCAACGCTGGAACCTTCGATCTTGGTCGCCCAACCGGCCATGTAGCGCAGGAAGTCGATGGCCAGTTGCACGTCCATGACCTGGGCCACCGCCGCGCTTTTACCGTTGTTCAGGCATTCCAGTTGCGCCAGCAGCTCGGCATCGCGCTGCATCAGGTCGGCGAGTTTCCACAACAGATTCTGCCGTTCGCGCGGGCGTGTGCGGGTCCAGGCCGAGTCATCGAAAGCCTGACGAGCGGCCAACACCGCGCGGTCGACATCCTCCGGCGTGGCCCGTGGCACCACGCACAACACTTCACCGGTGGCCGGGTTGTGCAGGGGCATGGTCTGGCCATCGGCGGCCTCGACCCAGTCACCGGCGATCAACATGCGCGGGGCGCGCTGGATAAACGCGGAAGTGGCGGGAAGCACATTAGGGAGCGACATGGCGAAGCCTCTTATTGTTCGTGAGAACAGGGCTTTCGCAATGGCTGTGCCAAGTCGCTGCAAGGCCGGGAGAGCCTTTGGCTGGCCGGGGTTCGCCGGATGTTAAAGGAGGGCGACAGAGGGTTTTTTTCGCAAATTGCGACAGCCGCTGAGACGACGAGCAACCCGGTTGCGACCTTGAGCGCCCCCGTGTTGGGGTCTAGAATTTTCAGGCTCGGTGGGTGAAATGACGGAACATTTCCCTGGCCACACATCTCGCGCAAGGGAGGTTGTGATGAACCTTTCAACCCTGGAGATTCAAAGCATCATTGAACAGAGTTTTCTACCTTCGGTCTGCACCTGCAGCATGGCGCCGGACCAGTCGTTGACGATTCGGGTCTGCGATTGCATGACCGGCAAAGTGGACCTGGTGGTGAGCCACGTTCCCGTCTGGGAGCTGGACAGCGCCCATGCGATTGCGACGCTGGTGGTGCAGATGCAGCAAGAGATCAGCGCACACAAAGTCGTCCATCCCACGTTCTTGAGCTGAAGCGAGGTCAGCCGCACCCCTTTGTGTGGTGCGGCCCGCGTCTCAAACTGCAACACCTGTCGCGATATTAGACGCAGGCGTTCTCCTTCAAAGGCCGTTCCAGGCCCTTGATTGCACGCAACTGATTGATAAAAAACACTATCGGCAAGCTGGCACGCTCCGTGTATTGCTCATCGCAGACGTTTCTCTTGCCTCCGTCAGCGGTTCGCCGCCGGCGGCAGAAACCATAAAAACGATAAGCCACAACAATAAGAACGCACCGTGCGAGGTTCGACGTTGATGAAGAGAAAACTCCGATCAGGCCTGAGCGCCAGCCTGCTGGCCGTGGCCGCTTGCGTGGCGCTGCATTCGCCCGACAGCCTGGCAGCCCGCGACGCCCAGACCATCCTCAAGGAAACGTGTCAGGGCTGTCACACCCCTGAAGCCAATAACGCCCTCAGTCGCATCAGCCACCAGCGCAAGACCCCGGAAGGCTGGCTGATGAGCATCGCCCGGATGCAAACCATGCACGGTTTGCAGATCAGCGATGACGACCGCCGCACCCTGGTCAAATACCTGGCCGACACCCAAGGCCTGGCACCGAGCGAGACCGATGGCGTGCGTTATGCGCTGGAGCGTCGACTCAACACCGTCGAAAAATTCGATGACCCGACCAGCCAGATGTGTGGCCGCTGCCACTCCGGTGCGCGGGTCGCCCTGCAACGGCGTCCGGCCCAGGAGTGGGAACGCCTGGTGAACTTCCACCTCGGCCAATGGCCGTCCCTCGAGTACCAGGCCCTGGCTCGCGACCGCGACTGGTTCGACATCGCCCGCAAAGACATGGTGCCGCTGCTGGCCAAGCGTTACCCGCTGGACAACCCGGCCTGGAAAAAATGGCAGGGCGCTGCGCCGAAAAGCGATGCACTGGTGGGGGACTGGAGTTTCAGCGGCCATTTGCCGGGCAAGGGTGAATTGGCCGGCGTGATGAGTGTCACGGCCGACGGCAGCGACACCTTCAAGGTCAGCGTCAAAGGCCAATACGCCGACGGCAGTCCTTTCGACGGCGACGGCAGCGCGATTCTCTACACCGGCTACGAATGGCGCGGCAACGTGACCATCGACGGCGTGACCATGCGTCAGGTGTTCGCCGCCCAAGGCAATTCGATGCAAGGCCGGATGTTCGACGCGGAGCACGATGAGCGCGGTCTGGACTTCGTCGCGGCCAAGCAGGGTTCCAGCCGTTTGCTGGCGGTACAGCCGGGTTATCTGAAGGCCGGCAGTGAAACGCAAGTGACGCTGGTCGGCAGTGGTCTCACCGGCAAGCCGAATTTCGGCAAAGGCGTGGAAGTGGTCGAAATCGTCGAGCAGAGCCCTGAGCGGATCAAGGTCAAACTCAAGGCCGCGGCCAACGCTCAGCCAGGCGTGCGTGCGGTCACCGTGGGCACACTGAAAGGCCCGAGCCTGTCGGTCTACAGCACCATCGCCGAAGTCAAAGTGGTGCCGGAGTTCTCGGTGGCGCGGATCGGCGAGGGCGGTGGTTCGACGCCGAAAGTCCAGGGCCGTTTCGACGCCGAAGCCTGGGGCAAGGGCACTGACGGCAAGCCGTATCGCATTGGTGTGTTCCCGGCGCAGTGGAAGGTCGAGGCCTTCGATGATCGCGCCAAGGAAGACGAAGACGTCAAGTTCGCCGGCACCATGCAGGCCGACAGCGGCGTGTTCACACCGGGCGATGCCGGGCCGAACCCGCAACGCAAGATGTCCACCAACAATGCCGGCAACCTCAAGGTGATTGCCGCCGTCGACGACGCAGGGAAATCCCTGACCGGCGAAGGCCACATGATCGTCACCGTGCAACGCTGGAACAATCCACCCATTCCATGAGTTGGCTGATTCCTGTGGCTTCAGACACTTTTTCGGAATGACCGCAGGCCCCGTCAAACGGGGTGTGCACAGGAGGTTGCAATGGGCGCTATTTTGAATCTGGTCGAACGGAACCTGCACGAAGTGCACGTCGATGCCGACCGCATGCTGTTCCACATCCCCAGCAGTTCGCTGTTCGCCAGCGATGAGCTGACCGGCACCATCATCGATACCTTGCGCGGTCCCGGCTGTTCGTCGGACGACCTGATCCAGCGCTTGTCCTCACGCTTCAATGGCGAGGAAATCACCGAGACCTTGCGTGAGTTGATGTCCCTGGAACTGGTCAGCGACGGCTCGCCACTGACCCCGGACATCGGCACCAAGCGAGTTGAGCGTACCGCGATCAATACCGTGGTGCTCAACGTCAACACCGGCTGCAATCTGAGTTGCACCTACTGCTATAAGGAAGACCTCGACAAGCCGTCGGCGGGCAAGAAAATGGACGTCGAAACGGCAGTCGCGTCAGTGGAAATGCTGCTGCGCGAATCCCCGGACGAAGAGCGTTTCACCGTGGTGTTCTTCGGCGGCGAGCCGCTGAGCAATCGCAAGCTGATCGAGTACATGGTCGACTATTGCGAGAAGCGTTTCCGCGAGGCCGGCAAGTTCGTCGAATTCGTCATGACCACCAACGCCACGCTGCTCACCGAGGAAACCGTGGACTACCTTAATGCCCACCGTTTCGGGCTTTCCGTGAGTATCGACGGGCCGAAAACCGTGCACGACCGCAACCGCATCACCGTGGGCGGGCAGGGCACTTATGACGTGGTGCGACGCAAGGCCGAGATGCTGTTGTCGCGCTACAACAGCCGTCCGGTGGGCGCGCGAGTGACGTTGACCACCGGCGTTACTGACGTCGAAACCATCTGGGATCACCTGTTCAACGAGCTGGGTTTTGCCGAAGTCGGGTTTGCTCCGGTGACGTCTGGCGACATCAGCACGTTCAACCTGTCCAGCGACGAGCTGATTGAAGTCTTCGCCAACATGAAGAAGCTCGGCCGTCGTTACCTGGAAGCCGCGCTGGAACACCGCAACATTGGCTTTTCCAACCTGCACCAGTTGATCACCGACATCCACGAAGGCCACAAAAAAGCCCTGCCGTGCGGCGCGGGCCTGAAGATGCTGGCGGTGGATCACAAGGGTGAACTGAACCTGTGCCACCGCTTTACCGGTTCTTCGCTGCCGACCTTCGGCAACGTGCACAGCGGCGTCAAGCAGGTGGAGTTGAACGACTTCCTGTCCCAGCGCCTCGACCGCACCAACACCGGTTGCGAGGACTGCCAGATCCGCAACCTGTGCTCCGGCGGCTGCTACCACGAGAGCTACGCCCGGTACGGCGACCCGACCCACCCGACCTATCACTACTGCGAACTGATGCGTGACTGGGTCGATTTCGGCATCGAGGTCTACACCCGGATCATGGCCCACAACCCTGCGTTTATCAGCAGCTACATCACTCCGCGCAAGGCTCACTGATATGAAACATCTCAAGGCAATCAATAACAAAGCGCTGAAACTGGACGAGGCCGCGGCCGAAAACCGTATCGAAGAAGTGGTGGCGATGAGCTCTGTTGCGGGCTGCGCCTCGACCACCGACCCGGGCTGGGAAATCGATGCGTTCGGCGGGGTGTCGTCGCTGTGCCAACCGATGGAAGCCGACCTGTATGGCTGCTCCGATCCGTGCTGGTGGCCGGCCCAGGTGCCCGACATGATGAGCACCTACCCGGACTGGAACAAGGATGCCCAGGCGTCCAACGAAAACTGGCGCAACCTCGGCACTGTCTTCCCCAAAGACAAGTGATCAGATAATAAGAAGGATTCCAGCATGCACAGCATCAAAGCCTGCGGCCTGGCCGCTTTCGCCGTCCTGAGTGCTTGTTCGCTCAACGTTCTGGCCGATGAAAATGCAGCACTTCAAGACGGTCACGAGTACATGGTGACCACCAATTATCCGAACAACCTGCACGTAATCGACCTGGCCACCGACACGCTGTTCAAGACCTGCAAGATGCCCGACGCCTTCGGCCCCGGCACCGTGCAACTGTCGCCGGACCGCAAGACTGCCTATGTGTTGAACAACCACTACGCGGATGTCTACGGCGTCGAACTGGACAACTGCAAGCAGGTGTTCCACGCCAGCATCACCCAGAAACCGGGGGAGAAAGCGAAGTCGATGTTCGCCTTTACCCTCAGCCACGACGGCAAGGAACTGTTTGCCATCGCCAACCCGACGCTGATGCTCAATGACCGCTACGAAGTGCAGCAGCCGCGGCTCGATGTGTACAAGACTGACGCCGGAATGGACGCCAAACCGGTGCGCAGTTTTCCGGCGCCGCGGCAGCTGACCATCATGCAAAGCGGCGACGACGGCACGCTGTACGTGGCCGGGGCGGACGTCTACAAGGTCAATGTGAACACCGGCAAGTTCGACGTGCTGATCCCCAGCCGTCACTGGAAACGCCCGAACTACAGCGCGCCGGACGTACTCTACGTGTGGAACCAGCAGACGTATCGCCATGATTTCTCGCTGCTCTACACCGCCGCGAAATTCAAGGACAAGAAGCAGGACCCCGCCACCGCCGAATACCTCTACGGACTGTTCAGCATCGACCTGAAAACCGGCAAGACCGAAACCACCGACTTCGGTCCCTTGACGGAAATCTACTTCAGCGGCATGCGCTCGCCGAAGGATCCGAACCTGATGTTCGGGGTGCTCAACCGCTTGGCCAAGTACGACATCAAGGAAAAGAAAATGCTCCAGTCGGCGACGCTGGATCATTCCTACTACTGCATTTCCTTCAACAAGGACGGCAGCAAGATCTACCTGGCCGGGACGTTTAACGACGTGGCGATTTTTGATGCCGACAGCCTGAAGCAGATTGGCAGCATCAAAATGCCGGGCGGGGATATGGCGATTACGACGGCGCAGGTGTTTGTCCGGTAATCATTTTTGCCTGATCTGACGCCTTCGCGAGCAGGGGATCTGTGTTGCACCGCAGATCCCCTGTAGGAGTGAGCCTGCTCGCGATGAGGCCCTTAAAAACACTGGAGATTTTACTGTCCCGGAACCGGACACCCCACATCCCCCTCCTGACACTTAAGATAATTCCTGAACGTCTGAACCCGCGCCTTGGTCAAGTCAGTGGTGCAGCCGCTGTAGATCAACGGATACACACTGCCCCCTTCCACTCCAGACGCCGAAAACTTGCACTCGGCATCCCGAAACGTCACCCACGCCCGCTGCGCCCCCACCAACAACTTCTTGCGCTCGGGCTCAGCTTTCAGACGCGTGGTGATTTGCTGGTACAGCGCATTCAATTCCTTGTCCGCCGCCGCATTCTGCTGCGCTGCGCACTGGTTCATCGTGGCCTGGTCGGTGGCGTTGTCGCAATCCACGGCGAACGCCATCGAGGTGAACAATACCGGCGCCAGCGCCAGGAAAAAGCGTGAATACATGGCGAAAACTCGCTGTAGCAGAGGAAATTGCGAGGCAGTGTAGCGAATCGCCACGGGCGTGCACCGACAGAGCGCAACTGGCTGCCAGCAACAGTCTCGCCCGCAAACCCGAACTTATGCGCACAAATATGGCCGAATATCCCGAGCATGGTTGATCGCAACAAGCGATTGGTCCAATTTTAGGGTTGGTCTTGTGGTTGTTACTGACCTACTGTTCAGTACAGGAGGTGACTTATGAATCCAACATCAGATCGAGATCGCATCGAAAGGAAAATCCTGCTCAAGGCGAAGCGTTCGCACGTCTGGCGCGTACTGGCCAATGCCGAAGCGTTCGGACAGTGGTTTGGCGTAGCACTGGAAGGCAAGCGTTTCGTCGCCGGTGAGTGGACCCAGGGTCAGATCACCTTTCCCGGGTATGAGCACTTGCTGTGGAATGTGCTGGTGGAGCGGGTCGAGCCAGAGCGGTTGTTTTCGTTTCGCTGGCACCCGTATGCCATCCACCCGGACGTCGATTACTCCCAGGAGCCGACCACGCTGGTGAAATTCGAACTCGAAGACATGGACAACGGTACGTTGCTCAAGGTGTCCGAATCCGGTTTCGATCACATCCCCCAGACGCGCCGTGAAAAGGCGTTCCGCATGGACAGCCGTGGTTGGGAAGAGCAGATGAACAACATCGAACAGTTTCTGGCCGAAAGCGCCAAAGCCCACGAGCGTGAAGGTGGTTAAGGCTGAAGCCCCCTGAGTTCGTGGCCTCCAGCCTGGAAGCCTGAGGCGTCTAAGGGTTTTCGGAAGGGCAGGTATAGCGAATGTCTTACACGCGATGGTAGCTATGTCGTCTGTTGCAGATTGGATCCGACACGTAATCTAGCCTCATCAACTGAAGCACAGGAAGCGCTTCAGGATCACGGATGATCGACCATCAGCAAGGATTGGCTACCGACAGGGAGTCGACAATGGTCTTGGGAAAAACCCGCTTCGGCGGGTTTTTTTTTGCCTGTCGAAAAGTCCCGCAGCGCTTAGAGCCTGCCTGCTGCCCGTTCGGTGATTTGTGTGCGCAGCTCAAGCGAAGCGGCTGCACGGCGCTGCGCTTCAGCCAGAACGCTCGGCGATGCCGTTTCAGGGCTGCCCGACTGGAACGGTGGTGCCGGGGCATATTCAAGCTGCAACTGCACCAACTGCGCTGTGTCCTTGTCGAACAGCTCGGCTGCCAGGGTCAGGGCAAAATCGATCCCTGCGGTAATCCCGCCACCGGTCAGCAGATTGCCGTCGCGCACCACCCGGTCCTTCACCGGGATCGCGCCCAGTGGCTTGAGCAGTTCGTGATAGGCCCAGTGCGTCGTCGCCCGCTTGCCCTTGAGCAGCCCCGCGGCGCCGAGTACCAGCGCACCGGTGCAGACCGACGTGACATACCGCGCGGTGGCGGCTTGCGCCTTGATGAACGCCAGTGTTTCTTCATCTTCCATCAACGGCCCGACGCCACCGCCGCCGGGAACGCAGATCACGTCCAGCGCCGGGCAATCGTCGAACGTCATGGTCGGTTTCAGCACCAGGCCAGTGCTCGCGGTCACCGGCACCAGGTCCTTCCAGATCAAATGCACCTTCACGTCCGGCAGCGAGGCCAATACATCGTAAGGGCCGGTCAGGTCGAGTTGTTGAACCTGGGGAAACAACAGAAAACCGATCTGCAACGTCATGGCTTATTTCTCCTGAAGTGGTGGACGTCTTCACTGTAGGCTCGTAGGATTTGGCGTATCCGCCAATCACCCCACGAATTACGCCAACATGCCGAAAACCATTCATGTGCTCGCGTTTGCCAATGTGCAACTGCTCGACGTCACCGGGCCGTTGCAGGTTTTCGCCTCGGCCAATGACATTGCTCGCCAGAAAGGCTTGCCAGCGCCTTATGCGCCGACGGTGATTGCCAGCGGTGGCGGGGCGGTGATGTCCTCAGCGGGCCTGGCGCTATTGGCCGAGCCATTGCCCGAAGGTGGAAGTGACACGCTGGTGATTGCCGGTGGCTGGGGTGTTTATGCCGCAGCAGAGGACCCGGCGCTGGTAGCCTGGGTACGCGGACATGCGGCGGCTTGTCGGCGGGTTTCATCCGTATGCACCGGGGCTTTTTTGCTGGCAGCCAGCGGCTGGCTCGATGGCCGGCGAGTGGTCACGCACTGGACGCGTTGCGAGCAGTTGGCGCAGAAACACCCGCGCCTTCACGTCGAACCCAATCCAATCTTCATCAACGACGGCCCGGTCTGGACCTCGGCCGGGGTCACGGCTGGCATCGACCTCGCCCTGGCCATGGTCGAAGAGGACCTCGGCCGCAACATGGCCCTGGAAGTCGCCCAACAACTGGTGGTCTTTCTCAAGCGTCCGGGCGGGCAGTCACAGTTCAGCGTGACCTTGTCCTTGCAGAAAGAAGGCGACCGATTCGACGAACTTCACGCCTGGATCAGTGAGAATCTGACCAAGGACCTCGGCATCCCCACCCTGGCCTTGCAGGCAGGCATGAGCGAACGCAGTTTTGTGCGCCACTACCGCGCCGACACCGGGCAAACCCCGGCACGCGCCATTGAATTAATTCGGGTTGAAACGGCGCGGCGGTTACTCAGCGATACCGGCGTGCCGATCAAACGGGTGGCGGTGCAATGCGGGTTTGGCAGCGAAGAGACGCTGCGGCGCAGTTTTCTAAGGGCCATGGGCGTGACACCGCAGGCTTATCGCGAGCGCTTTTCGGTCAGCGTTGCAGCAGATCCAGTAATGCCTTGAGGGTCGCCTCGGGGGCTTCCTCGGGAATGTTATGACCGACGCCTGCCAGCACACGCCGCTCGTAAGGGCCGGTGAAATGCTCGCGGTCATCATCGATGTCCGGTGGCGGTCCGACGCCGTCGTCGGCACCGCACAGGGAAATCGTCGGCACGCTGATTGGCGGCTGTCGGGTCAGCGCTTGTTCCATCCATTCCAGCGCCGGATCACCGGGTGCATACATGAAGCGGTGGCGGTAAGACTGGATGACCACTTCGACGAAATCCGGGTTGTCGAAAGCCGGCGCGCTCAATGGGTACAACGCAGGGCCTTTGATCCAGGTCGGCGACCACAATTTCCAGAGCAATTCGCACAAACTCCGGCGATTTTTCGTCAGGCCTTCTACCCCGCGCGGGGTGTGGAAATAGTACTGATACCACAGGCGATGTTCAGTCTCCGGGTCCCGCGGTTCGGTGGAGTGCGGGATGTTCTGCACGTTATAACCATCCCCCGTCACCAGGCAACGCACCCGCTCCGGCCACAACGCCGCGACGATGCACGCGGCGCGACCGCCCCAGTCGTAGCCGCACAGCGCGGCTTGCGGGATGGCGAGCGCGTCCATCAAGTCCAGCAAATCCTGGGCGAGAGCAGCCTGCTGGCCGGAGCGCAAGGTGTCGGGGCTGTTGAAGCGTGTCGGGCCGTAACCGCGCAGGTACGGGACGATGGCGCGGTAGCCCTCGGCGGCGAGGGCTGGAGCGATTTCGTCATAGGCGCGCGGGGAGTAGGGGAAGCCGTGGAGCAGGATCACGGGATCGCCGGTAGTCGGGCCGTGTTCCTCGTACGCGATGTTCAGGCTTGGGGTCTGGGCATAGTGGATCAGCGCGTCATCGGTCATTCGATACTCCAGTGCGGTTGTTTCGAGTGGCTTGAAGCCAACGTCCCTACGCTTCCACTTCCGCCACCTGATTAAAGTACTTCGATCGATCCGGCGTAAACGTCACCACCATCCCGGTCCGGGAACATTCCAACGCCCGCTCTTGCGCCAAATCAACATCCAGATCCTCCCCGCGCAAACCCTGCCACTGCGCCAGGTATTTGAGAGATCCGTATTTTTCGAGTTTTTTCAGGCTGCGACTGACGCCACCCTTCCAGCCCAGAACCGGTAGCTCGCCGGCAAGGCTGCGTTGGGCGAGGTTGGGGAAGCGGGCGGCGCGTTGGCGGCCGATTTCCCAGCATTTGATCAGGCCTTTGTCCGGGCCTTCCCACAGTTCATCGCGGTTCAGGCCGGACCGAAGGGGAGAGTCGATGCTGCGGTGGATGCGCTGGCTCATTCAGGTTCCTTGAATTCGGGTTTTGTTGGACAGCTCCGCTGTACCCGTTGTTGCTGGATGTTAGGGGGGGATGTAACGACTGGCAACAAGGTATTTCAGGCTGTAGGAATGGGGTGTGCTGGGGTGAAAGGGCAATGTTTGTTTATTTTTTGTAGGAGGTTTGGCCCAAGTGCCCGAAAATGCTCGCCAGCGTTGGGTTGGTATGTTCTGGGAGTGTGTTTAAGCCTGGTGTGAGTAAGCTTCGTTCCTACAAGCGGCAGCGCAAAACGAGAAATTTCTGACGGGCTTTGTCGGCAAGTGGTGTTGTGGCTGATGGCCTCTTCGCGAGCAGGCTCGCTCCCACATGGGATTACCGTTTGCCCCCCTGTGGGAGTGAGCCTGCTTGCGATGGCGGCGCCTTGGTCTCAAGGCTGCCAAAAACTCTTCTCACCCCCCAATTTCCGATCGAGAAAACTCGCCGCGCTGATTAACGCCAGGTGCGTCAGCGCTTGCGGCGTATTCCCCAGATGCCGGGCATGACTGTCCAGTTCTTCGGCATACAGGCCCAGCGGGTTGGCATACCTCAGCAACTGTTCAAACTCCAGATGGGCCTTTTCCACCTGACCGGCCCGCGCCAGGCATTCGACGTACCAGAACGAACACGCGGCGAACGCGCCTTCGGTGCCGTCGAGGCCGTCGATACGGGTGTCGTCGTTGCGATAGCGGTAGACCATGCCGTCACGCACCAGGTTTTTTTCGATGGCCTGGAGGGTGGCGAGCCAGCGCGGGTCCTTGGCGCTGACGAAGCGTACCAGCGGCATCAGCAACATCGAACCGTCGAGGGCAGTGCCGCCGATGTACTGGACGAAATGCCCGCGTTCTTCGTTCCAGAAATTTTCCCAAATGTCGGCGTAGATGGCCTGGCGCATCTGGTCCCAGCGGGCGAACGGGGCGGGCAGTGAGCGTTTCGAGGCAAGACGAATGGCGCGGTCCAGCGCGACCCAACACATCAGTCGCGAGTGCAGGAAGTGATGCTGTTCGCCACGCATTTCCCAGATGCCGACGTCTGCCTGCTGCCAGGTTTCGCACACCTGATCGACCACTTCCACGGTGTGTTTCCAGCCCTCGTGGGAGATCGCCTCGCCGTACTTGTTGACCAGGTAGATCGCGTCCATCAGCTCGCCAAAGATGTCGAGCTGGACCTGATCGTAGGCCCCGTTGCCGATGCGCACAGGCGTCGCGCCGCCGTGGCCGGACAGGTGCGACAGTTCGACTTCCGGCAGTTCCTGGCGACCGTCCATGGCATAGAGAATGTTGAGCTTCATCGACTTGCCGTGACAATCGCTGACCCGCCCGCGCAGCCAGCGCATGTAGTCGTTGGCTTCCTGGACGAACCCCAACCGCATGAACGCGTAGACGGTAAACGACGCGTCGCGGATCCAGGTGTAGCGATAATCCCAATTGCGTTCGCCGCCCGGTGTTTCCGGCAGGCCGAACGTGGCGGCGGCGAGAATCGCGCCGTGTTTGCGCGAGGTCAGCAGCTTCAGGGCGAGGGCCGAGCGGTTGACCATTTCCCGCCAGCGGCCGCGATAGTTGGACTGACCGATCCAGTCGCGCCAGAACTTCAGCGTGCGCTCCAGGCAAAGGTCGGCTGCACCTTCCTTGAAACGCGGATCGTCAAGTCCACCGAGCAGGAACTGTGCACTCTCATCTTGCTTCAGGGTGAATTCGGCTACCGCTGCATCGCCATCAACCCGTAATGCCTGATTCGAAGACAGGCGCATGGACGGTTGATCGGCGGCCTCGAACGTCACGTCTTTTTTATCCAGCCGCGCACGGGTCCTGGCGCGAGCGTAGTCATGACGCACGGCGCAGTGCATGTGAAACGTCGCCTCACCGCTGACCACCCGTACCCTTCGTATCAACAGCGGCAGATCGTCCTCAGTGTCGCCGATGGGCAGCAGGTCGGTGACTTCGACCACCGCGCGATCACTCAGCCAACGGGTTTGCAGCACGTTGGTGTCCGGCAGGTAAATCTGCTCACGGCGGGCGTCGGGCAAGTCCGGCGTCAACTGGAAGATACCGGCCTCGGGCGTGTCCAGCAGCGAGCAGAAAATCGACGGGCTGTCGAATTCCGGCCAGCAGAAAAAGTCCACGCTGCCCTTGTCGTTGACCAGCGCTGCGCTGCGCATGTCGCCGATGATGCCGTGGGCGTCGATGGCGCTTTGTCGTTCGTGAAGTAGCGGGTGGAGGGAAATCGGCATGAAGGTTAGCGCCTTGCGGTGAGGGCCTAACTAGCTGACTGGTTTTTGGGGGTTGGAGTTCATTTGCCTGAATTGTAGGTTGTCTGTACCGGCTCTTCGCGAGCAAGCCCGCTCCCACATTGGATGTGTGTACGACGCAAATCCCTGTGGGAGCGGGCTTGCTCGCGAAGGGGCCTTCACATTCAACCAACAATTGGGCGCTTTCCCCTCAATCAGCCTTATGGCAATTTGCACTCCTTGTCGAGACCCGCACCCCATGGCCAACCCTTACCGCGACCTGTTCAAAGCCCCCGGCAGCCGAGCCTTCGTGCTGGCCGGCATGATCGCGCGCATGCCGATTTCCATGACCGGCATCGGCCTGATCACCATGCTTTCGCAATTGCAGGGCGGTTACGGGTTGGCGGGTGCCGTGGCGGCGACCTTTGCCTTGGCCACAGCTTTTTGCGCGCCGCAGGTCTCACGGTTGGTCGATCGTTACGGGCAGCGCCGGATCTTGCCGATTTCGGCGCTGATCGGTGGCGGGGCGTTGTTGCTGGTGTTGCTGTGCACCCGTTTGCAGGCGCCGCACTGGACGCTGTTTGTGTTCGCCGCGCTTGCCGGTTGCATGCCGAGCATGTCGGCGATGGTGCGGGCACGCTGGACCGAGGTCTATCGCGGCCAGCCCGAACTGCAAACCGCCTATGCCCTGGAATCGGTGCTGGACGAGGTCTGCTTTATCGTCGGGCCGCCAATGTCGGTGGGCTTGTGCGTGGTGGCGTTCCCCGAGGCCGGGCCGCTCGCGGCGTTGTTGATGTTGGCGATTGGCGTCACGGCATTCGTCCTGCAACGCGACACCGAACCGGCCATTCATCCCCATGAAGAACACCATCAAGGCTCGATCATTCGTTCCGTCGAGATTCAGTGGCTGATGCTGTTGATGGTCGCCATGGGCACCATTGTTGGCGTGGTCGATGTGGTCAGCGTGGCCTTCGCCCAGCAGCAGGGGCAACCGGCGGCGGCGAGTATTGTGTTATCGGTGTATGCGATTGGTTCATGCATGGCCGGGCTGGCGTTCGGGGCCTTGCGCTCGAAGGTGCCGTTGCCGCGATTGTTCCTGTACGGCGGCGTGGCGACGGCGGTGACGACGCTGCCGTTGTTGCTGGCGAGCAACATCCTCGGGCTGTCGCTGGCGGTGTTCGTGGCCGGGCTGTTTTTTGCGCCGACCTTGATTGTCGCCATGGCCCTGGTGGAGCGCATCGTGCCGCCGGCCAAGCTGACGGAAGGCCTGACCTGGCTGGTGACCGGGTTGAGCATCGGCGTGGCGATTGGCGCGGCGAGTTCGGGGTGGCTGGTGGATGCGTTCGGGGCGCGTAGCGGGTTTTGGGTGGCGATAGCTGCCGGCCTGGTGGTCCTTTTTTCCGCCGTCCAAAGCTTCCGTCACTTGAAATAAGGCCCCCCTGTAGGAGTGAGCCTGCTCGCGATAGCGGTGTAACAGTCACCATCAAGTTGACTGACATACCGCTATCGCGAGCAGGCTCACTCCTACAAGGGGTATGTGTACGACTAATTCGCCGCGGCGCTCATCCGTTCTCTTGATAGACAACTTTTCGAGGTACGCCCGGTGACCCAGCTGACATTGCTGTGCCTGCCCTATTCAGGCGCGAGTGCCATGGTTTACAGCCGCTGGCGGCGCAAACTGCCTGAGTGGCTAAAACTGCAACCGGTGGAACTGCCCGGCCGTGGTGCGCGTTTTGGCGAGCCGTTGCACACCGACATGCGGCGCCTGGCGCTGCAACTCGCGCAGGAGCACATCGCCACGCTCAAAACCCCTTACGCAATATTCGGCCATAGCCTGGGTGCCTTGCTCGCCTGTGAAATGGCCCATGCGTTGCGCTCGCTCGGTTGCCCGGAGCCGGTTGCGCTGTTCGCTTCAGGCACCGCCGCGCCGACGATGCGCGCTGACTACGATCGCGGTTTTGCCGAACCGAAAACCGATGCCGAGCTGATCGAACAACTGCGCACGCTCAACGGCACCAGCGAAGAAGTGTTGGCCAACGACGAGCTGATGAGCCTGACGTTGCCGGTTTTGCGCGCGGACTTCCTGCTGTGCGGACGCTTCGAACCGCAGCAGCGTCCCTTGCTCAACTGCCCGGTGCACGTGCTCGGCGGCAAGGCTGATCGCGCGACCACGGAACAGTTGATCGGCTGGCGCAAAGAAACCCACGGCAGTTTTTCCGTGGACATGCTCGGCGGTGGTCACTTCTTCATCCATGAGCACGAGGCCAAGGTGCTGCGGGTGATCAAGGATCAGCTCGACATCCATCATCGCCGCCACGCCATGGCTGCCAGCGCATGACACGATCCCCAAATTCCCCCTGAACCCCTGTGGGAGCGGGCTTGCTCGCGAATGCGGTTTAACATTCAACATTGATGTTGGCTGACCCACCGCATTCGCGAGCAAGTCGGATCGCCGCACCGCCACTCCCACAATTGGATTTTTGGCATCCTCAGACTCCGCGTTTTATCTCCTTCCTGATACTTGTTCTCATTCGTTAATTTTTCCGGTGTGCATTCGTTTTATAGGGACGACGTGCCTTTGTGCTTCCCGCCACTGATCCGGATGCTTAGAAATGAATGCTGAAGACTCCTTGAAACTTGCTCGCCGGTTTATCGGGTTGCCCCTGGAAAAGCGCCAGATGTTCCTTGCGGCCTTGCACAAGGAGGGCGTCGATTTCGCCCGGTTTCCCATCCCGGCCGGCGTGGAGGCTGAGGATCGCCACGCGTTGTCCTATGCCCAGCAACGCATGTGGTTTCTCTGGCAACTGGACCCCCACAGCGGCGCGTACAACCTGCCGGGTGCGGTGCGCCTGACCGGGCGTTTGAACCTGCCCGCGCTGGAACAAGCATTCGCCAGCCTCGTTGAGCGTCACGAAACCCTGCGCACGGTGTTCCAGCGCCAGGCCGACGACAGCTTGCTGCAAGTGCCGGCCAGCGCGCCGCTGGTGATCGATCAGGTGGATCTCAGCGCGCTCCCGACCACGGAGCGCGAACTCGCTGTTGCGCAAGCGGCCGAGCAGCAATCGGTGCTGCCGTTCGATCTGTCAGTCGGTCCGTTGCTGCGCGTCACCTTGCTCAAACTCGCCGAGCAGGAACACGTGCTGCTGCTGACCCTGCACCACATCGTGTCCGACGGCTGGTCGATGAACGTGCTGATCGACGAATTCATCCGCTGCTACGACGCCTTCGACGTTGGCGCTCAGCCGCAACTCGCGCCTTTACCGATCCAGTACAGCGACTACGCCTTGTGGCAGCGCCGCTGGCTGGAAGCGGGCGAGCAGGCGCGCCAACTCGATTACTGGCAAGCGCAACTGGGCAACGAGCACCCGGTGCTGGAACTGCCCACCGACCACCCGCGCCCGGCGATGCCGAGCTATCGCGGTACTCGCTACGAATTTGCTGTCGACGCGCAACTAGCCGAGCAACTGCGCACCACCGCGCAGAAACACAACATCACCTTGTTCATGCTGTTGCTCGGCGCCTTCAATGCACTGCTGCATCGCTACACCGGGCAAACCGACATCCGCGTCGGCGTGCCGATTGCCAGCCGCAATCGCGCCGAGATCGAAGGCCTGATCGGCTTCTTCGTCAACACCCAGGTGCTGCGCACGCAACTCGACGGCCAGACCCGCGTCGACGATTTGCTGCGCGCCATCAAGGAAACCGCGCTCGGCGCCCAGGCCCATCAGGACTTGCCGTTCGAGCGTCTGGTCGAAGCGCTGAAACTGGAACGCAGCCTCAGCCACACGCCGCTGTTCCAGGTGATGTACAACCACCAGCCTCACGTCGCGGACATTGCCACGGTCAGCACGGCGTCCGGCCTGGCGCTGGGCGTGATCGAGTGGGAAGGGCGCACCACGCAGTTCGACCTGACCCTCGACACCTATGAAAAGGGTGGCAAGCTGCATGCGGCGCTGACGTACGCCAACGACCTGTTCGACGCCGACACCATCACGCGCATGGCGCAGCACTGGACGCGGTTGTTGCATGGCATGGTCAGCGATCCGACGCAGCGCATCAGCGATTTGCCGCTGCTGGAACGCGCGGAATACCAGCGCATCGTGCATGACTGGAATCGCGCCGATGAAACCTACCCGCAAGACCTGTGCATTCATGAACTGATCAGCCAGCAAGTCACGGCCAGTCCGAATGCATTGGCGGTGACCTTCGGCACCAAGCAGCTGACTTATGCCGAACTCGAGATTCAGGCCAATAGACTGGCGCACAAACTGATCGAGTTGGGTGTCGGCCCGGAAGTCCGGGTCGGCGTAGCGATGCAGCGTTCGGAAAACCTGCTGGTGGCATTGCTCGCGGTACTCAAGGCAGGCGGTGCCTACGTGCCGCTGGACCCGGATTACCCGGATGAACGCGTTGCCTACATGATTGAAGACAGCCGCGCCTTGGTGTTGCTGACGGAACAGTCGATGGCCGCGACATTGACCGTCACAGCCGATACGCAAGTGTTGCTGCTGGACGACAACACGTGGGCTGAGTACCCGGAAAACGCCCCTGAAACCGGCGTCACGCCGGACAACCTTGCTTACGTAATCTACACCTCCGGCTCCACCGGCAAACCCAAAGGCGTGGCCATCGCCCACCGCAACGTGCTGGCGCTGATCGACTGGTCTGCATCGGTCTACAGCCGCGAAGACATCCAAGGCGTACTGGCCTCGACCTCGGTGTGCTTCGACCTGTCGGTGTGGGAATTGTTTGTGACCCTGGCCAACGGCGGCTCGCTGATCATCGCCCGCAATGCCCTGGAATTGCCGCAACTGCCAGCGCGGGATCAGGTGCGCCTGATCAACACCGTGCCGTCGGCTATCAATGCCTTGCAGCACGACGGGCAGATCCCGCCGAGTGTGCGCATCATCAACCTCGCCGGGGAGCCGCTGAAACAGAGTCTGGTGGACGCGCTGTATCAGCAATCCACCGTCGAACACGTCTACGACCTGTACGGCCCGTCGGAAGACACCACCTATTCGACCTGGACCCGACGCGAGGCCGGTGGCCGCGCGAACATCGGTCGTCCGCTGAAACACACCGCCAGCTATGTGCTGGATGCCGAGTTGCAACCGGCACCGCAAGGCGTCTCTGCCGAGCTGTACCTGAGCGGCGCGGGCATCACCCGTGGTTACCTTGCGCGGCCGGGCATAACCGCCGAAAAGTATGTGCCGAACCCGTTCGCCAGCAACGGCGAGCGCCTCTACCGCAGCGGCGACCTGACCCGCTATCAGGCCGACGGCAGGCTGCAATACGTCGGGCGCATCGACCATCAGGTCAAGGTCCGGGGCTTTCGCATCGAGCTGGGTGAAATCGAAGCGCGGCTGTTGCAACAGGACGCCGTGCGCGAACTGGCGGTGCTGGCGCAGGACGGGGTCAACGGCCAGCAATTGGTGGCCTACATCGTGCCGAACGATCCCGCGTTACTCGGCGATATCGACGCGCAAGCGACTCAGCGTGAAACGTTGAAAGCCGCTCTGCGCCAGCATCTGCCGGATTACATGGTGCCGGCGTTCCTGCTGTTCCTCGATCATCTGCCACTGACCCCCAACGGCAAACTCGACCGCAAAGCCTTGCCGGCGGTCGATGGTTCACAGCAACAACGCGAACACGTCGCGCCACGCAGCGCACTGGAAAAATCCCTCGCCGCGATCTGGCAAGACGTACTGGCCGTCGACAACGTCGGTCTGGAAGACAACTTCTTCGAACTGGGCGGCGATTCCATCGTGTCCATGCAAGTGGTCAGCCGCGCGCGCCAGGCCGGGATTGTGTTGAGCCCCAAGGACCTGTTCCAGCACCAGACCCTCCGCAGCCTCGCCCAAGCAGCCCGCAGCGGCGAACAGGTGTTGATCGACCAAGGCCCGGCCATCGGCGCGGTGGCGTTGGCGCCGGTGCAACAATGGTTTTTCGAACAGGTAATCCCGCAGCGCCAGCACTGGAACCAGTCGCTGCTGCTGGTGCCACGCGAGGCGTTGAACGCCGAGGCGCTGGACCGTGCCCTTGAGCAATTGCTGACCCACCACGACAGCTTGCGCCTGCGTTATGAACACACCGCTGACGGCTGGCAGCAAACCTACGCCGCGCCGACCACGGAGTCGGTGCTGTGGCAGCGTCAGGCGCACTCCGTCGAAGCACTCAACGCGCTGTGCGACGAAGCCCAACGCAGTCTCGATCTGCACAATGGCCCGCTGATGCGCGCGCTGCTGGTGGCGATGGCTGACGGTACTCAACGCCTGTTGCTGGTGATTCATCACTTGGCGGTGGACGGCGTTTCCTGGCGCGTGCTGCTGGAAGATCTTCAGCAGTTCTACAGCGGCAACAAGGTGTCGTTGGCTAAAACCAGCACCTATCAGCGCTGGGTCGCCCGTCTGCAAGATCATCTTCCAGCCTTTGAAAACTGCCTCGGTTATTGGCTGACAGAACTGAAAAGCGCAGCGAATGATCTGCCCTGTGACCACCCGAACGGCGCGCTGGAAAACCGTTTCGAACACAAAATCGAGCTCAAGCTCAACGCCGAACACACCCGCAAACTGCTGCAACAGGCACCGGCGGCCTATCGCACCCAGGTCAACGACTTGCTGCTGACCGCACTGGCGCGAGCGGTTTGTCGCTGGAGCGGGCAGGGTAGCGCGCTGATCCAGCTCGAAGGCCATGGCCGCGAAGACCTGTTTGACGACATCGACCTGACCCGCACCGTGGGCTGGTTCACCAGCCTGTTCCCGGTGAATCTGGTGCCGTCGAGCGATCTCGGCGCATCGATCAAAACCATCAAGGAACACCTGCGCGGCGTGCCGGACAAGGGCCTCGGCTACGGCGCATTGCGTTACCTCGGTACACCGCAAATGCGCGCCGAACTCGCCGCGTTGCCGCAACCGCGCATTACCTTCAATTACCTTGGGCAGTTTGACCGTCAGTTCGACGACGCCGCGCTGTTCGTGCCGTCCACCGAAGGTAGCGGCGTGGCCCAGGATCCGTCGGCGCCGCTGGGTAACTGGCTGACCGTCGAAGGCCAGGTCTACGGCGGCGAGTTGTCGCTGAGCTGGGGTTTCAGCCGCGAGATGTTCGCCACCGCGACCATCCAGGGTCTGGCGGACGACTACGCGCAGGAGCTCAAAGCGCTGATCGATCACTGCTGCGCTGTTGAAGTGCCACAAACCACGCCGTCGGACTTCCCGCTGGCGCGCATCAGCCAGACGCAACTCGACGCATTGCCGGTCGAAACCCTTGAAGACCTGTATCCGCTGTCGCCGATGCAGCAGGGCATGCTGTTCCACACGCTCTACGAACCGCAGGTCGGCGCCTACATCAGTCAGTTGCGCCTGGACATCCAAGGCCTCGATCCGCAGCGTTTTGCCCACGCCTGGCAGACCGCACTGCAACGCCACGACATCCTGCGCAGCAGTTTCCACTGGCAAGGTCTCGACACCGCGCATCAGGCAATTGTCCGTCAGGTTGCATTGCCGCTTGAGGTGCTGGAAGCGACCGACACCGATGCGCTGGCCGATGCCGAGCGTGCCAAAGGTTTCGAATTGGGTAGCGCGCCGCTGTTCCGCTTGAAGCTGGTGCGTACCGACACTGACGCCTGGCACCTGATCTACACCAGCCACCACATTTTGATGGACGGCTGGAGCAACGCGCAGTTGCTGGCCGAAGTGATCCAGCATTACGCCACCGGGCAATCGCTGCCGGCACCGACCGGGCAATACCGCGATTATCTGGGCTGGTTACAGCAGCAATCCGCCGTCGCTGGCGAGCAATTCTGGAAAGCCGCGTTGGCGCCGTTGGAAGCACCCACCTTGCTCGCCGAAGCCTTGCGTCCGCCCGTGGGCGCCGAGGGCAGCGAAGCCTATCGAGTAGCCATCGACCGCCGCGCCACCCAGCGTCTGGCCGACTTCGCCCGGCAACAGAAAGTCACCCTCAACACCGTGCTGCAAGCGGCGTGGAGCCTGTTACTGCACCGCTACACCGGTCAGGACTGCGTGGTCTTCGGGGCCACTGTCGCCGGTCGTTCGGCGCCGTTGCCGGGGATCGAAGAACAACTCGGGCTGTTCATCAACACGCTGCCGCTGGTCTGCGCGATGAAGCCTGAGCAAACGGTCAGCCAATGGCTGGGCGAGCTGCAAGGGCTGAACCTGGCCATGCGCGAGTTCGAGCACGTGCCGCTTTACCACATTCAGGGCTGGGCAGGGCAGCAGGGTTCGGCGCTGTTCGACAGCCTGCTGGTGTTCGAAAACTTCCCGGTCGCCGAAGCGCTGAAGCAGGGCGCGCCGGCCGGATTGTCGTTCGGCAACCTGCACAACCACGAGCGCACGCACTATCCCCTGACCCTCGGCATCGAACTGGGCGAAGGATTGAACCTGGACTTCAGCTACGACGCGGCACGGTTCAGTGCGGCACAGGTCGCTGAGTTGTCGGCCAACCTGCAGCATCTGCTGATGCAATTGATGGCGCTGCCGGACGCGGCATTGGGTGCGCTGGAGTTGCTCGATGTCGAGGGCAAAAATGCGCTGCTTGCGCTCAGCCAACCGGCCCCGGTTCAGTTATCCACAACCCTGTTGGTCCACGAACAAATCGCCGCTCAGGCTGCCGCCACGCCGAATGCACTGGCATTGCAGGTTGTCGGCCAATCCCTGAGCTACATGGAGCTGAATACCCAGGCCAACCGCCTGGCCCATCGCCTGATTGCAAACGGTGCCGGCCCAGGCTCGCGTGTCGGGCTGGCGCTGCACCGTGGGCCGCAACTGATCGTCAGCCTGCTGGCGGTGCTGAAAAGCGGCGCGGCATATGTGCCGCTGGACCCGAGCTACCCAGCCGAACGCCTGCGCCACATGATCGACGACAGCCGCCTCGACGTGCTGCTGTGTGAATCCGGTCTGCTGGACAATTCACAAGGCGTGCGCCGTCTCAGCCTTGACGACAACGTCGGTTTCCCTGAAAGCGATCCGCAAAACCATGCGGTTGCCGAAGATCTGGCCTACGTCATCTACACCTCAGGCTCCACGGGCCAACCCAAAGGCGTTGCCATCGCCCATGCCGCGTTGCGCGAGTTCTGCCAATCCGCCGCTGACTACTCGGTGCTGTCGGCGGCGGACCGCGTGTTGCAGTTTGCGACCTTCAGCTTCGATGGCTTCGTCGAACAGTGCTTCCCGGCGTTGTGCGTCGGCGCCGCGTTGATCATGCGCGGCGATGAGTTGTGGGATGCCGGGCGACTGGCGGCTGAAATCGTCGAGCAAGGCGTGACCGTCGCGGACTTGCCAGCGGCTTACTGGTACTTGCTGGCCCGCGACTGCGCGAGCGGCGTGGTGCGCGATCTCGGCGATTTGCGTCAGGTGCATGTCGGCGGCGAAGCGATGTCGGTCGAAGGTTTGCGTTTGTGGCATCAGGCTGGATTGAGCCACGTACGACTGCTCAACACCTACGGCCCGACGGAAGCGACGGTGGTGTCCAGCGTGCATGAATGCCGTCTTGAGGATGCCAGCGATGCGTTTGGTATCCCGATTGGTCGCGCCATCGCCGGGCGTGCGTTGTACGTGCTGGATGCGTCCGGTCATTTGCTGCCCTACGGCGGCGTTGGCGAGCTGTGCATCGGCGCACCGACCTGCCTCGCGCAAAGCTACTTCGATCGCCCGGCGCTGACCGCCGAACGCTTCCTGCCGGACCCGTTCGCCCGTGAGCCGGGTGCGCGGCTTTACCGCAGCGGCGACCTGGCGCGTTACAACGCTGACGGCAATCTGGAATACGTCGGCCGTATCGACCACCAAGTGAAGATTCGCGGTTTCCGCATTGAAATGGGCGAGATCGAAGCCTGCCTGCAAGCTCGCGATGACGTGCGTGAAGCGGCGGTCATCGCTCAGGACGGGACGCAATTGGTGGCGTATGTCGTGGCCAACGATGCGCTGGTTTCTGAAACTGACTATCTGGAACGTCTCAAAACCGATTTGCGTCAGTCGTTGCCGGAATACATGGTGCCGAGCCACCTGATCCTGCTGGCCAGATTACCGCTCAACAACAACGGCAAACTCGATCGCAGAGCCTTGCCGCGTATTGAGGCCAGCGACGCACAACGTGACTTCGTGGCTCCGGCCCAAGGGCTGGAATCGCAGCTGGCGCTGATCTGGCAGGACGTCTTGCAGGTTGAGCGAGTAGGGCGCAACGACAACTTCTTTGCGCTGGGCGGTCACTCGTTGCTGGTGCTTCAGGTGATCTCGCGGGTGCGTCAGCAATTGCACCTCGAACTGTCGGTGAGCAGCCTGTTCTCGGCCGCGACTCTGGCGGAATTTGCCGAGCGTGCAGCGCTGGCAAACATCAGCGGCCAACCGCTCCTGCAACCTGCGCCAGTCGATCAACCGCCGATGCTGTCGTACGCCCAACAACGCCAATGGATTCTCTGGCAGCTGGACCCGCAAAGCCCGGCCTACAACATTCCCGCCGCGTTGCGCCTCAAGGGTTCGCTCAACTTCGATGCCCTGCACAAAGCCTTCGCGCAATTGCAGGCCCGTCACCAAACCCTGCGCACGACGTTCGAACAGGATGGCCAGCAGGCGCGTCCGGTGCTGCATGAGACGCTGGCGCTGCAACTGGAACAGCGCACGCTCGATCAATCGTCGGTCGACAGCGCGGTGGCGGAAGAAAACGCCCGACCGTTCGACCTGCGCAACGGTCCGCTGTGGCGTGTCTTGCTGCTGCAAGTGAACACCGACGAACACGTGCTGGTGCTGACCGTGCACCACATCGCCGCCGATGGCTGGTCGATGCAGGTCATGGTCGATGAGTTCAGTGCGTTGTATCAGGCGGCAGTCGACGGTCGCGCCGCCGGTTTGCCCAGCCTGCCGGTGAACTACAGCGACTACGCCCGCTGGCAGCGCGACTGGCTGGAAGCCGGCGAGGGCGCACGGCAATTGGCATGGTGGGGCGAACAACTGGCCGGCAGCCAGACCCCGCTGGAGTTGCCGAGTGAACTGAGCCGTCCGGCCCGTCGCAGCGAACGCGGCGCCAGCCTGATGCTGAACGTTGATCGCGGGCTGCTGGCCGGTTTGCGCCAACGTGCCCAAGAGCAGCAAGTGACGTTGTTCATGCTGTTGCTGGCGAGTTTCCAGACCTTGTTGCATCGCCAGAGCGGGCAGTCGAGCATCAGCGTCGGCGTGCCGAGCGCCGGGCGTTCGCGTCTCGAAACCGAAGGCCTGATCGGCTTTTTCATCAACACCCAGGTGCTGCGCACGCAGATCGACGGGCAGCAACCGTTCTGTGCGTTGCTGCAACAGGTCAAACAGGTTGCCTTGGATGCGCAAGCCCATCAGGACGTGCCATTCGAGCAATTGGTCGACGCCTTGCAACCGGATCGAAGCCTCAATCACAGCCCGTTGTTCCAGGTGCTCTACAACCATCAGCAACAGTTGGGCGCCAGCGTCGAGCGCAGCGTGGCCGGTTTGCAGGTTGAGCGTTTGCACTGGCAGCAGCAGACCACCCAGTTTGATCTGGTACTCGACACCCAGGAACAGGGCGATGCGCTCGATGCCAGCCTGACGTATGCCACGGATCTGTACGACGAGGCGTCCATGCAACGCCTCGCCGAGCAGTGGCTGAACCTGCTGCGCGCGGTGGTCAATGATCCACAACAACGCGTCGCCGAATTGCCGCTGCTGCACGCGCCACAATCCGACGCGTTGATCCAGCACTGGAACCCGGCATTCGCGGCGCAACCCTTGTCGCCAACCTTGCACCAGTTGTTTGAAGCTCAGGCTGCGCAACAGCCGAACGCCGTTGCGTTGGTCTACGCAGGCGAGCAACTGACCTACGCCGCGCTCAACGCCCAGGCCAATAGACTGGCGCGCAAACTGCGAGAGCAGGGCGTCGGCCCGGAAGTGCGCGTTGGCATCGCCGCTGAGCGGGCGATGCCGCTGGTGGTCGGCTTGCTGGCGATTCTCAAGGCCGGCGGCGCCTACGTGCCGCTCGATCCGCACTACCCGGCCGAGCGCCTGAGCTACATGATCGAAGACAGCGGCCTCACGCTGCTGTTGACCCAACAACAGTTGATCGACGGTTTGCCCTCCCGTGAGGGCGTGCAGGTGCTGAGCCTGGAATCGCTGGAACTGGACGCCTTCAGCGACGACAACCTGCCGCCGCTGGCGACCCCGGACAACCTCGCGTACGTGATCTACACCTCCGGTTCTACCGGGCGGCCGAAGGGCGCCTTGCTCAGCCATGCCAACGTCGGGCGTCTGCTGAGCGCCACCGCCGCCGAGTTCAACTTCGGCGCGAACGATGTCTGGACGCTGTTCCATTCCTACGCCTTCGACTTCTCGGTGTGGGAGCTGTTTGGCTCGCTGTGCACTGGCGGGCGTCTGGTGATCGTGCCGCATGACATCAGCCGCGAGCCGCAAGCGTTTCACCGCTTGCTCTGCGATGAAGGCGTCACGGTGCTGAACCAGACCCCGAGCGCGTTCCACCAACTGTTGCCGATTGCCTGCGCCAGCCCGCGGAGCATGGCCCTGCGGCAGGTGATTTTCGGTGGCGAGGCTCTCGAAGTCGCCAGCCTGCGTCCCTGGTTCGAACGCTTTGGCGACCAGCAACCCACCCTGGTCAACATGTACGGCATCACCGAAACCACGGTGCACGTGACCTACCGCGCGATTCGTCTGGCCGACCTCGACGGCAAGGCCCAGAGCCCGATTGGCCTGCCGATCCGCGACCTGCGCTGGTACTTGCTCGACAGTCAGCTGCAACCGGTCCCGGTGGGGGTTGCGGGCGAGTTGTACATCGCCGGTGCTGGTCTGGCGCGCGGTTATCACGGGCGTTTCGGCCTGACCGCCGAGCGTTTTGTGCCGAGCCCGTTCGACGTTTCGCAGCGCCTCTATCGCAGTGGCGACCTGGCCCGCCAGCGCGCCGACGGCAGCATCGATTACCTCGGCCGCATCGACCAGCAAGTGAAGATTCGCGGTTTCCGCATCGAACTCGGCGAAATCGAAGCCGCGCTGCTGGCCCAACCGGGCGTGCGCCAAGCGGTATTAAACGTTCATCACGACGACGGCGGACCGCAGTTGTGCGCCTACGTCGTGGCCGACCAAGCCCCGCACGACCCGATCGCCTGGCGCGATCACCTGCGCACCGCGCTCAAGGTCGATCTGCCGGACTACATGGTGCCAAGCCACTGGCTGCTGCTCGACGCCTTGCCACTGACCGGCAACGGCAAGCTCGACCGCAAGGCCTTGCCAGTGCCGGACGCCGAGGACTGGCAACGTCCCTTCGAAGCCCCCGAGGGCACCCTCGAACAGCAACTGTCGGCGATCTGGGCCGAGGTGCTGGGCGTGGCGCAGATCGGCCGGCGTGACAACTTCTTTGAACTGGGCGGGCATTCGTTGCTCGCCGCCCAGGCCAGTGCCCGTGTGGAGCTGGAACTGGGCATCGAGCTGCCGCTGCGCGCGCTGTTCGAATCCACCGACCTGCAGGCTTATGCCGCCATGGCCGGGCAACACGCCCCGGCTGACAACGATGCACGTCTTGATGCGCTTGAGTCGCTTCTCGACGAGATGGAGATCAACTGATGGAACACACCACTGCCCAGCGTATCGCCAGCCGCTTCGCCGGCCTGCCCGCCGACAAACGCCTCGAGTTTCTGAGGCGCATGCAAGAGCAGGGCGTGAGCTTTGGCCAATTGCCGATTCCGCCGGCTGCCGAGGCGCAAACCCGCTTCGAACTGTCGTATGCGCAGCAGCGCCAATGGTTCCTCTGGCGGCTTGATCCGCAGAGCTCGGCGTACAACATCCCGGCGGCGTTGCGCTTGCACGGGCCGCTGAATGTCGCGGCGTTGCAGCAGAGTTTTGATGTGTTGCTGGAGCGGCATCAAAGCCTGCGCAGTCGTTTTGTCGAGGATGACGGTCAAGTCGTTCAGACGCTGGCCGAGTTCACATCGCTGGCGATCAAACACATCGATCTGCGCGACGAGCCTCAGGTACATCGCCTCGATCTCGCGATGAAAAACGTCGAGTTGGAAATCGCCCGCCCATTCGATCTGCAACACGGTCCGCTGTTGCGGGTCAGCCTGTTGCAACTGGATGCCGAAGACCATGTGCTGCTGCTGACCCTGCACCACATCGTCACCGATGGCTGGTCGATGGGCGTGTTGGTGGAGGAGTTCTCTCGGCTCTATGCCGCGCATTGCCAGGGGCAAAACGCAGCACTTGAGCCGCTGCCGATCCAGTATTGCGATTACGCCCTGTGGCAGCGTCGCTGGATGGAAGCGGGCGAACTGGAGCGCCAGCTCAACTGGTGGCGTGACACGTTGGGCAGCGAACAACCGCTGCTGGAATTGCCGACTGATCGCCCACGCCCGGCGCAACCGAGCCAGCGCGGCGCGCGCCTGGATTTCGCCCTCGATGCAACCTTGGCCAGCGGCCTGATGACCCTGGCCAAACAGCGCGGCGTCACGCCGTTCATGCTGTTGCTGACCAGCTTCCAGGCCTTGCTCTACCGCTACAGCGGTCAGTCCGACGTGCGCGTAGGCGTGCCGATTGCCAACCGTAATCGTGTGGAAACCCGTGGCCTGATCGGCTTCTTCGTCAACACCCAGGTGATGCGCGCCGAACTCGACGGACGTCTGTCATTCAGCCAATTGCTCGACCAGACCCGCGCCGCGTCGCTGGACGCCCAGGATTATCAGGACTTGCCGTTCGAACGTCTGGTACAGGCGCTGCAAGGTGAACGCAGCCTCAGCCACAGCCCGTTGTTCCAGGTGATGTTCAACCACCAGCAAGCCAAACCGGCAGCGGTCAGCGGCTTGCTCGCCGGCCTGCGGGTCGAAGCGCTGAACGCCACGGCGCACACCACGCAATTCGACCTGCAACTGGACACGCAGGAGGAGGGCGACAAATTTTTCGCCAGCCTGACGTATGCCACCGACCTGTTCGACGCTGAGCGCATCGAGCATTTGGCCCGCCATTGGCGAAACCTGTTGGCCGGCGTGCTGGCGAACCCGCAATGCCCACTCGCCGAGTTGCCGCTGCTCGATGCCGACGAGCGTCTGCGCATTCTCGATGACCTCAACGACACGACTCGGGCTTATCCGGGCGAAGTCTGCGTGCAGCGCCATTTCGAAGAACGCGTAGTTGAAGACGGTAACGCGACGGCGCTGGTGTTCCAGGGTCAGACCCTGAGCTACGCCGAACTGAACCTGCGCGCCAACCGCCTGGCTCATTACCTGCGCGCCCAGGGCGTCGGCCCGGAAGTGCTGGTGGGGATCGCCTGCGACCGCTCGTTTGAAATGGTCGTCGGCCTGTTGGCGATTCTCAAGGCCGGTGGCGCGTATGTGCCGCTGGACCCGGAATACCCGCTGGATCGCCTGAGCTACATGATCGAAGACAGCGGCATTGCATTGCTGCTGACTCAGGAACATCTGCTGGCGCAATTGCCGACCCCCGATAACGTGCGGACCTTGTGCCTGCGCGCCGAGGCCGACTGGCTGAGCGAACTGCCGGGCAACGATCTACCGAACTTCGCCGTGGCAGAAAACCTCGCCTACGTGATCTACACCTCCGGCTCCACTGGCAAACCCAAAGGCGCAGGCAACCGCCACGTCGCGCTACATAACCGTCTGGAATGGATGCAGGACGCCTACAACCTGCTGCCGACCGACCGCGTGCTGCAAAAAACGCCGTTCAGTTTCGACGTGTCGGTGTGGGAGTTTTTCTGGCCGCTGATGAAAGGCGCCACCCTGGTAATCGCCGCACCGGGCGAACATCGCGATCCGCAACGCCTCGCTGCGTTGATCGTCGAGCAAGCAATCACCACGCTGCACTTCGTGCCGTCGATGCTTTCCGCCTTCATCGGCGCCGACGAATCATTGACCTGCACCTCGCTGACACGGATCATTTGCAGCGGTGAAGCGCTGCCGATGGAACTGCAACGCCAGACCTTGCGAAGCCTGCCGCAAGCCAACCTCTACAACCTCTATGGCCCGACCGAAGCGGCCATCGACGTGACCCACTGGACCTGCGTGGAAGAAGGCTGCGACAGCGTGCCGATTGGTCGCCCGATCGCCAACCTGCGCACCTGCATCCTCGACAGCGAACTGCAACCGTTGCCGTTGGGCGCGGTGGGCGAGTTGTACCTCGGTGGCGTCGGCCTGGCGCGCGGTTATCACCGTCGCGGCGCGCTGACCGCCGAGCGTTTTGTGGTCGATCCGTTCGGCAGCGGCGAGCGCCTGTACCGCACCGGCGACCTGGCGCGTTATCGCGCCGACGGCGCCATCGACTACTGCGGGCGCATCGACCATCAAGTGAAGATTCGCGGTTTGCGCATCGAACTGGGCGAAATCGAAGCGCGCCTGCAAGAACATGCCGACGTGCAGGACGCCGTGGTGCTGGCCCTCGACGGCCCGAGCGGCAAGCAATTGGTCGCGTACCTGGTGCCGCAGGATGATGCACTGCTGGAGGCCAATTCCGAACAACAAGGCGCGTGGCGCGAAACCCTGAAAAGCCATCTGCTCGCCAGCCTGCCGGATTACATGGTGCCAGCGCAGACCGTGCTGATCGAGCAGATGCCGCTGAGTCCCAACGGCAAACTTGACCGTAAACGCCTGCCCATGCCCACCGCGCAGGTCAGCCAACGCGCTTTCGAAGCACCGCGCAGCGCGCACGAACAGGTGCTGGCGCAGATCTGGCAAGACGTGTTGGGCGTGGAGCAGGTCGGGCGTCAGGACAACTTCTTTGAACTGGGCGGCGATTCGATCATCTCGATTCAACTGGTCAGCCGGGCGCGCCGTGCGGGTCTGAGCCTGCAACCGCGTGACCTGTTCCAGCAGCAGACCTTGCAAGCGCTGGCCGCGGTGGTCAAAGAACAGGCCGCACCGCTGGCGCAACAAGGGCCGGTGGACGGCGTGCAAACGCTCACGCCGATCCAGCGCTGGTTCTTCGCCGAACCCATTCCGCAACGCGCGCACTGGAATCAGGCGGTATTGCTGACGCCGCGTGAAACCCTCGAACTGCCGCGTCTGCAAGCCGCGCTGCAACGCCTGCTCAAGCAGCACGATGCCCTGCGTTTGCGCTTCAGTCAGGTCGACGGCCAATGGTCGGCGCGTTATGTCGGGGCCGACAGCGCCGATGTGATCGACATGCTCTGGACCGCCCGCGTGGCCAGTGATGCCTCGCTGGAATCGGTGTGCGATGAAGCGCAACGCAGCCTCAGTTTGCAAGACGGGCCATTGCTGCGCGTGGCACTGATCGCCCAAGCCGATGGCTCCCAGCGTTTGCTCCTGGTGATTCACCACTTGGCGGTGGACGGTGTGTCGTGGCGGGTGCTGCTGGAAGATCTGCAGGCAGCCTACCTTGGGCAAGACCTGCCGCCGAAGACCAGCGCTTTGCAGGCGTGGGCCGAGAAACTCGACGCCTATGCACGCTCCGAAGCCGCCACCGCCGAACTGGGTTGGTGGCAGGCTCAGCTCAGCGTGGCGAATGATTGGTTGCCGGCGGCCAATGCCCACGCCAGTCAGGCCGGGCATCTGCGCCAGGGCGTCAGCATCGGTCTGGACCGCAAACAAACCCGTCAATTGCTGCAACAGGCGCCCGCGATCTACCGCACGCAAGTCAACGACCTGCTGCTGACCGCACTGGCCCGCACCCTCAGCCGCTGGACCGGCGACCAATCGGCGCTGATTCAGCTCGAAGGCCATGGTCGCGAAGAACTGTTCGACGACATTGACCTGACCCGCACCGTTGGCTGGTTCTCCAGCCTGTTCCCCGTGCGCCTGACGCCGACCGCCGACCTTGGCGGTTCGATCAAGGCGATCAAGCAACAACTGCGCGAGATTCCCGGCAAAGGCGTGGGCTACGGCCTGTTGCGCTACATGGGCGACGCGTCGACCCAAGCGGCATTGGCCGCGTTGCCGCAAGCGCGGGTGACGTTCAACTACCTCGGCCAGTTCGACCAGAGCTTTGCCGAAGACGCACTGTTCACCCCGGCCCGCGAATCCAGCGGCGCCGCACAATCGGCCGACGCACCGTTGCCGAACTGGCTGTCGGTGGACGGTCAGGTCTATGGCGGTGAGCTCAAACTTGACTGGACCTTCAGCCGCGAATGCTTCGACCTGCGTGAAATCGAAACGCTGGCCGCAGATTTCCGTGATGAATTGCTGACGCTGATCGCCCATTGCCTGAGCGATGGCGCGGGCGGCGTGACCCCGGCGGACTTCCCGTTGGCGCGGCTGACTCAGGCACAACTCGATGGCCTGCCGGTGCCGCCGGCGCAGATCGAAGACGTGTATCCGCTGTCGCCGATGCAGGCTGGTTTGCTGTTCCACAGCTTGTATGAGGCGGAGTCCGGCGCGTACGTGAACCAGCTCAGCGTCGAAGTCCGAGGGCTGGATGCCGAACGACTGGGCCGCGCGTGGCAAGCGGTGCTCGACACCCATCCGATCCTGCGCAGCAGTTTCCACTTCCCGGAGGGCTTCGAAGCGCCGGTGCAGTTGGTCCATCGTCATCTGCAACTGCCGATGACCTGTCTCGACTGGCGCGACCGCAGCGATCAGGCCGAAGCGTTGATTCAATTGATTGATGACGAACGCCTGCAACTCGACCCGACCCGGGCGCCGTTGATGCGCTTGACCCTGGTGCGACTCGACGATGAGCGCCAGCAACTGATCTACACCCACCATCACCTGTTGCTGGATGGCTGGAGCAATTCGCTGCTGCTGAGCGAAGTCTTGCAGCGCTATGCCGGGCAGGACGTGCAGGCGCCAACCGGACGTTTCGCCGACTACATTGGCTGGCTGCAACGTCAGGATGCGCAAGCTGATGAATTGTTCTGGCGCGAGCAACTGGCCAACCTCGACAACCCGACGCTGCTGGCGCAGAGCCTGGCCCATGGCGGTGGTAAACACCTGTCGACGGCAGCGTTCGCTGATCATCGCCAGACGTTCGATGTTGCCTCCAGCCAACGCTTCAGCGACTTTGCCCGTCAGCAAAAAGTGACGCTCAACACCTTGGTGCAAGGCGCGTGGGCGCTGCTGTTGCAACGCTACAGCGGTCAGCGCAGCGTGGCGTTCGGCGCGACCGTGGCGGGGCGGCCGGTGGATTTGCCGGGGGCCGAAAGCCAGCTCGGGCTGTTCATCAACACCTTGCCGGTGATCAGCACGCCGGATGCGCTTGAAAGCGTCGGCCACTGGTTGACTCGCTTGCAGGCGCAGAACCTCGAATTGCGTGAGCATGAATTCACCGCATTGGGCGACATTCAGCGCTGGGCCGGACGCACCGGCGAGCCGCTGTTCGACAGCCTGCTGGTGTTCGAAAACTTCCCGGTAGCCGAAGCGCTGCAACAGGGCGCACCGGCCGGGTTGAGCTTCTCGATCCCGCAGAACCATGAACGCACCAATTTCCCGCTGACCCTGGCGGCCACTGCCGAAAGCCAGCTCAGCCTGAACTGGAGCTACCAGTGCGCTCACTTCAGCGCCGAGGCGATTGCCCGCATGAGCGAGCATCTGGCCGCGCTGCTGACGGCGATGGTCGCCGCTCCGAATGCGGCATTGAGTGAACTGGAGCTGCTGACCGCGCCGGAACGTGCGCAACAGTTGGTGGAGTGGAATCCCGCATTTACCGCGGCGGAAAACCCGCTCTGCGTGCATCAGTTGATCGAGGCCCAAGCGGTCATCCGACCGGACGCCACCGCGCTGATCTTCAACGACCTGGAATTGAGCTTCGACCAACTCAATCGTCGCGCCAACCAGTTGGCCCATCGCTTGCGCGCACTGGGTATCGGCCCGGAAGTGCGGGTCGGCCTGGCGATGCAGCGAACGCCTGCAATGATCATCGGCCTGCTGGCGATCCTCAAGGCCGGCGGCGCCTACGTGCCTCTGGACCCGGCGTACCCGGCTGAACGCCTGCGCTATCTGATGGAAGACAGCGGCATTGCGCTGCTGATCAGCCAGTCGTGGCTGCGGGAAAAACTGCCGCTGCCGCAAGGTCTGGCGGTGCTGGAAGTCGACCGCGAACCACTGGAATCGATGGCTGAGACCAACCCGGTCAACCTGACCTGTGGCGAAAACCTCGCGTACCTGATTTACACCTCAGGCTCCACCGGGCGGCCGAAAGGCGTCAGTGTGGCCCACGGTCCGCTGGCCATGCATTGCCTGTCGATTGGTGAGCTGTACGGCATGACCCCGGACGACCGCGAGCTGCAATTCGCCTCGATCAGCTTCGACGGCGCCCACGAACGCTGGCTGACACCGTTGGTGTTCGGTTCGGCGGTGATGCCCCGTGACGATGAGTTGTGGAGTGTCGAGCGCACCTGTGCCGAGATCGAAAAGCACGGCATCACCATCGCCTGTTTCACCCCGAGCTACCTGGCGCAGATCGCCGACTTCATGGGCGAGGCGGGGCGTGATCTGCCGATCCGCTCCTACACCCCGTGCGGTGAAGGCATGGCCAAGCATGCCTTCGATGAAGTGCAGCAGGTGCTGCAACCCAAGCGGCTGATCAACGGCTACGGCCCGACCGAAACAGTGATCACGCCGCTGATCTGGCTGGCGTACCCGGATACCGAATTTGACTCGGCGTTCATGCCGATTGGCCGGCCAGTGGGCAATCGTAGTGCCTATATTCTGGACGGCGGTTTGCAGCCGCTGCCGGTCGGCGTCGCGGGTGAGTTGTACCTGGGCGGCGAGGGCGTCGCTCGGGGTTACCATCAACGTCCCGATTTGACCGCTGAACGCTTCGTGCCGGATCCGTTCGTACCGGGCGCGCGTTTGTACCGCAGCGGTGACCTCGCGCGGTTCCGTGCCGATGGCGTAGTTGAATACCTTGGGCGGATCGACCAGCAAGTGAAGATTCGCGGGTTCCGGATTGAACTCGGCGAAATCGAAGCCTGCCTGCTTGAACATGAAGGCGTGCGTGAAGCCTTCGTGATCGACCGCGACGGCCCGGTCAGCCGCCAATTGGTCGGTTACGTGGTGCCGCGCGATCCGCTCGCCGATGAGCAGGACCTGCGTGAAGCGCTGACCGCTCACCTGCGCAGCCGCTTGCCGGCGCACATGCTGCCGGCGCATTTGATGTGCCTGGCGGCGTTGCCGCTGACGCCGAACGGCAAGCTGGATCGTCAAGGGCTGCCGGCGCCGGAAGCCACACGGCAGCACCACGATCACGTCGCCGCCGCGACCCCGGCCGAAGTGTTGCTGGTGGAGATCTGGCAGGAACTGCTGGGGCTGGAGTCGGTGGGCGTCACTGAAAACTTCTTTGAATTGGGCGGGGACTCGATCATTTCGCTGCAAGCGGTGAGCCGTGCCGGGCAGCGCGGGTTGGTGTTCAGTCCGAAGCAACTGTTCGAACAGCAGACCATCCGCGCATTGGCCTCGGTGGCCAGCAGTCGTGAAGCGAAGTGGGTTGATGCGCCGACAGTCCCGGCCTTTGCGCTGGTGCCACACATCGACGTTGCCGCCCGTGAAGGTCTGCAAGACCTGTATCCGCTGTCGCCGATGCAGCAAGGCATGTTGTTCCATTGCCTCGATTCACCGGAGCTCAACCCCTACGTCAACCAGTTGAGCGTGGCGGTGGACGGTTTGCAGGTGCCGCGTTTCCGCGCGGCGTGGCAGACCCTGGTCAAGCGTCATGAAGTGCTGCGTGCGGCGTTCCGCTGGCGCGATGGCCTGGCCGATCCGCTGCAAGCGGTGTTCGCCGACGTCGAGTTGCCCATCGAAGAACTCGACTGGCGTGAGCGCACCGACAACGAACAGGCACTGAAGGAACTGGCCGCCGCGGAACAGGCCAAGGGTTTCGACCTGAGCTGTCCGCCGCTGATGCGTTTCATCCTGGTGCGTCTCGGTGATGACCGTTACCAGATGATCTGGATTTACCACCACTTGCTGCTCGACGGCTGGAGCGCCTCGCGTCTGTTGGGCGACATGCTGCGCCTGTACCACAACGACACGTTGCCGAGCCTGACCGGTCGCTACGCCGATTACATCGCCTGGCTGCAACGTCAGGACGGGGCACAGGCCGAAGGCTTCTGGCGCGAACGCCTGGCATTGCTCGAAGAGCCGACGATTCTGGCCAAGGCCTCGGGTTCCGCCGGTTCCGGTCACGGCGTGATGTACAGCAACCTCGACAGCGAGGCGACGCGCAAACTGCACACCTTCGCCAAGCGTCAACGCGTGACGCTGAACACCCTGGTGCAAGGCGCGTGGCTGCTGTTGTTGCAACGCCACAGCGGCCAGCGCAGCGTCGCGTTCGGCGCCACGGTGGCGGGGCGTCCGACCGGATTGGCCGGGGCACAAGACATGCTCGGCCTGTTCATCAACACCTTGCCAGTGATCCAGACGCTTGATCCGCAACAGCCGTTGGGCGAGTGGTTGCGCGAGTTGCAGGACTACAACCTGATGGTCCGCGATTACGAACACACGCCGTTGTCGGACATCCAGCGCTGGGCCGGGCAGGGTGGCCAGGGCTTGTTCGACAGCATCATCGTGTTTGAAAACCATCCGGTGGACCGTGCATTACGCGGTGGCGAGGAAGGTGAGCTGCGCTTTGCCGAAGTCGGCAGCGGTGGCGTGACCAACTTCCCGATGGACTTGATGGTCAGCGCCAACGAAGAAGGCCTGGAAGTCGAGTACCTGTTCCTGCGTGATCGCTTCAGTGACGTGGAAGTAGAGCGGATTCGGGCGCAGCTTGAAGGGTTGCTGCGTGCGTTGCCGGAGGACGCGACGTGTCTGCTCGGCAATATTGGCCTGCCTGAATCGCGCATCAGCCTGCCGCGAGCGTCGACCGACAGCGCCGATGTGCTGCATGCGTTCAATCAGCATGTGCAGATGCAGCCGCAGAAGATCGCCTTGATCTGTGAGGATCGGCAAGTCAGTTACGCCGAGCTTGAGGCGCAGGCCAATGGGCTGGCGCAGCAATTGATCGACCGGGGCATCGGCGCGGAAAGTCTGGTAGCGGTAGCGTTGCCGCGTTCGGAACGCACGATTGTCGCGTTCCTCGCGGTGCTGAAAGCAGGGGCGGCTTACTTGCCTTTGGACCTGGCGTACCCGGCCGAACGGCTGGCTTATATGTTGAGCGATTCGGCTGCCAGTCTGTTGCTCTGCGACAGCGATCTGGGCGAACGACTGCCGTTGGCGGATAGCCCTCCACGCCTGCTGCTCGATCAGTTGCGCGTTGCCGACAACGTGCCGTGCCCGGTTTCCAACCCGTTGCCGGGGCATCTGGCGTACCTGATCTACACCTCCGGCTCCACCGGCCAACCGAAAGGCGTGGCCGTGGAACGCGGGCCGATTGCCCGGCATTGCCGCGGCATCATCGAGCTCTACGAACTGGCGCCGCGCAGCCGTGAATTGCACTTCATGTCGTTCGCCTTCGACGGCGCTCAGGAACGCTGGCTGAGTGTGCTGTTGGCCGGCGGCAGTCTGGTGATTCGCGAGGACAATGTGTGGACCCCGGAACAGACCCTGCAAGTGTTGCATCGTCACGCCGTCACCGTCGCCTGCTTCCCGCCGGCGTACCTGCAACAGATGGCCGAGGTGGCTGAACGTCTGGGCAATCCACCGGCGGTCGAGGTGTATTGTTTTGGCGGTGATGCGGTGCCGGAGGCCAGTTTCGAGCAGGTCAAACGGGCACTGCGTCCGCAGCGTCTGGTCAACGGTTACGGCCCGACCGAAACCGTGGTCACGCCTTTGTTGTGGCGTGCCGAGGTCAGCGAAACCTGCGATGCGGCGTATGCGCCGATTGGTCGCGGTGTGGCCGGGCGTGGCTTGTACGTGCTCGATGCCGACTTCAATCCGTTGCCGGTGGGCGTCAGCGGCGAGTTGTATTTGGGCGGCGAATGCCTGGCGCGGGGTTATCACCAGCGTCCCGGCATGAGCGCCGAGCGTTTCATCCCCGATCCGTTCGAGGCCGGCGGCCGCATGTACCGCACCGGCGACCTGGTGCGCCAGCGCGAGTGCGGGTTGATCGACTACCTGGGACGCCTCGACCAGCAAGTGAAGATCCGTGGTTTCCGTATCGAACCGGGCGAAATCGAAGCGCGTCTGCGTGAGTGCGCGGGCGTGCTGGATGCCGCCGTGGTGGTCCATGACACGCCGACCGGCAAGCAATTGGTCGGTTATGTGGTGGCGCCCGGCGCGGTCGGTCTGGATCGTCGCTTGAAGTCTGAACTGCAAGCGCAACTGCCGGATTACATGGTGCCGGCGCGGATCATGGTGGTGGAACGCTTCCCGCTGTCGGCCAACGGCAAGCTCGATCGTCGCGCACTGCCGACGCCGGAATGGGCGCTTGGCGGCTATCGCGCGCCGCGCAACCCGCTGGAAACGGCACTGACAGCGATCTGGCAAGAGGTGCTTGGCGTGCCGCAAGTGGGCATCGACGACAACTTCTTCGAACTCGGTGGCGATTCGTTGCAGGTGCTCAAAGTCATTTCGCGGGTGCGCAGTCAGCCGCAATTGGGCTTCGAATTGAAGCTGCGGGATCTGATGCAGAAACCGTGCATTGCTGAGCTCAGCGGCTATCAGGTGGCTGAACCAGCGTCTGCACCGGACCCGTTGCTGGCGCTGAATGCGCGAATCCCCAACGTGCCGGCGTTGTTCTGCCTGCACGCCGGTTTTGGCACGGTGTTCGACTACGAACCGCTGGCGCGGCGTCTGGAAGGACGGCGCACGGTGTACGGCGTGCAATGCCGGATGTTGCTTGATCCGCAATGGCAGGACGAATCGCTGCTGGCCATGGCGCAAGCCTATGCGCAGCGGATTCGCGGTCAGCAGGCCAAGGGGCCGTATTACCTGTTGGGCTGGTCGTTGGGCGGTGCGTTGACGCAACTGGTCGCACACGAACTGGAGTCCCAGGGTGAAACGGTTGCGTTTGCCGGGCTAGTCGACAGTTACGTGGCGGGCACGGCAGAAGCGGGGGACTGGCGCGAGGATCTGGGCGACTACCTGAAGTTTGTGCTCGGGTTGCCGGCCGATGAGGCGCAGGCATTGATCGCGCTGAAAGCCGCTGACTTGAACGAGTGCGAGGGTTCCACCGCAGTGATCGAGGCGGCGATGCACGGTTCCAGTGAACACGCCACGTTGGGCGCGGGGGAACTGACGCAGATCTTCGCGACGGGTTCACGCCTCAAGCAACTGGCGCTGGCGCATCGGCAACTGCCGGTGATTCAAGCTTCGGCGCATCGCTGGTGGGTGGCCGAGCGTGACGACGAGCGCCGGGTGTTCGAGGCGCAGGTCGGCACCCAGGGCGTCGATCGCCTGTTGGCCGGCGGGCATTACAAATTGCTGCGCGGTGACGAGTTGCTGGATGAGCTGGAAGACCTGCTGGAACGCCGATTGACCCTTGCCTAAAGGATCGATGAACACCCTGTGGCGAGGGAGCTTTTGTGGCGAGGGGGCAAGCCCCCTCGCCACAGGATTCTCATCAGCTCCAGGGTTTTGTAGTGCCCGATTATTGATCTCTCTGTTTAAAGGACTCATCCCCATGGCCGTATTGCCAGAACTTGAAGCATTTTTAGAACTCGCCGAGTTCGGCCGGATGACCGGCAAAAGCCGCGCGATGCATGAGCAATCGCCGCAACAGGCGCGGATCGATTTTGAAGCGTCGTCGGGGTTTCTCGATGTGCCGCTGGAGACCGTGGCCTGTGAACATTTCACTATCGCTGCCCGCGACGGCCATAGCCTGTCGGCGCGCTTGTATCGCGACGGGCAAACAGTCGAGGGCTTGCAGCCGGTGGTGTTGTACTTCCATGGTGGCGGCTATGTGGTCGGCAGCCTCGATTCCCACGATGCGTTGTGTCGACGCCTGGCCTCGCAGGGTGGTTTTGCGTTGCTGACCGTGGATTATCGACTGGCGCCGGAGTGGCGTTTCCCGACACCCGTGCAGGACGCCTGCGACGCCGGCAACTGGCTGGTGCGTGAAGGCGCGGCACGAGGGTTGGATGCCCATCGGGTGGCATTGGTCGGTGACAGCGTGGGCGCGACATTGGCCACGGTGTTGTCGATCATGGCGGTGCGTGAGCCTGAGGAGCTGGCGTTGAAACCCAAGGCGCAGGTGTTGCTGTACCCGGTGACGGATGCAACGACCCAACGTGCCTCGCATCGGGATTTCGCCGAGGGTTATCTGCTGGAAACGCCAACGCTGGACTGGTTCTATGCGCATTACGGGCGCACACCGCAGGACCTCGCGGACTGGCGCTGCTCGCCATTGCTGGCGGCGGATCTATCCGGTGTGACCCCGGCGCTGGTGTACCTGGCGGGGCATGATCCGTTGCATGACGAAGGGCTGGCCTATGCTGATCGGCTGCGTGCGGCGGGGAATGAGGTGACGTTGCTGGAGCAGCCCGGGATGACCCATGACTTTATGCGCATGGCGGGGTTGTTGGGGGAGGTTGAAGGGATTCATGCGGAAGTGGCGGGGTGGGTGCGTTCGCGGGTTTGAGATGAACTGAAAAAAACCGCCATGCCTGGATCAGGGGTGGCGGTTTTTTTGTGCCTGGATCTCTGGTGTAGCCACTATCGCCTTCGCGAGCAAGCCCGCTCCCACATTCGGCCTCACTCTCATATGAGAATTCGGTCGAATGTGGGAGCGGGCTTGCTCGCGAAGGCGGCCTGACATCCAACACAAATATCCCGGACAAAAAAATACCCGCATCTCACGACACGGGCATTTTTCACATCAGCTCACACCTCAGAAATCATACTTGGCCGTGAGCTGCAGGTTGCGCGGCTCGCCGTAGAACGTCGTACCGAAGTTGCCCAGGCCAGACATGTACTTCTTGTCAAAGACGTTGTTGGCATTGGCGGTGAAGCTCAGGTGCTCGTCGTATTGGTAGCGGGTCATCAGGTCGACGAGGGTGTAGCCGCCTTGCTTGAGCAGGGTGCTGCCACCTTCGCCGTTACCCACGTTCGGGCTGAAGCTCTGGCCGTAGAACGCGCTCTGCCAGCTGATACCGCCACCGACGGTGAACTGGTCCAGCGCGCCCGGCAGGCGGTAGGTGGTGAAGGTGCGCACGACGTGTTCCGGTTTGCTGGAGGCCAGCGGGAAACCGTAGATACGTTGCTCGTCCTTGTCGCGGGTACGGGCGTAGGTGTAGCCGGCTGACAGGTTCCAGCCCTCGGCCAGTTCGCCGGCCAGTTCCATTTCCACGCCTTTGGTGGTGGCGCCGGAGATGGCTTCATAGACGTCTCGACCGGTGCCGACATCGGTGGTGACGTACTGGGCAACGTTGTCCTGATTGATCTGGAACAAAGCAAAGGTGGCGTTCAGTTTGCCGTCGAAGTAAGCCGCTTTCAGGCCCGTCTCGTAGCTGTCGCCTTCAACCGGGTCGAGGGTCGAGCCGCTGGCGTCCAGGTAGATTTGTGGCTGGTAGATCTTGGTGTAGCTGGCATACACCGAGTACGTATCGTTCAGGTCATAGACCACACCGGCGTACGGCGTGACAACGCCATGTTCCTTGTAGCTGGCATGGGTGTCGGTCAGGGCTGCCCCCGGATAATACGAGTAATCTTCGTTGTACTTGAAGGTGCTCAAACGGCCGCCGAGGATGAACGACAGGTCGTCGGTCGGACGCAGGCGCGTGGCCATGTAGATACCGTTCTGGCTTTGGGTGCGTTCGTACTTGCCGTTTTTCGGGAATTCCTGTTTCGGCAGGTGACCGTTCCAGTCGAAGATGCTGCCTGGCACCAGTTCGAACGCGCTGGTGTCGTAGGTCGCACCGGTCTGGCGCGAGTGGGCCGCCATGAAACCGGCGACCAGTTCATGTTCGCGCCCCCCCAGCGAGAACGGACCGGAGATGTTCACGTCACCTGAGTTCTGCACGCGATGACCTTCCCAACGACCCCAGTACAGGAAGTTGCCTTCGCCCGTGACAGGGTCTGCCGAGCCACCGCTGGCCGAGGCCAGTTGGGTGTCGTGATCGGTGGTTTTCTGGTCGAAGCTGGCCTTGAATTTCCAGCCATTGGCCAACGCTTGTTCAAGCGAGGCGAAGTAAGTCGTGCTGTCGAAATCGCGGCGGCTCCAGTCGGCACCCGGGTTGAAGCTGCGCGAGAAGTCGGTACGGCTGCCGTCGGTGAAGTACGGGGCGTTACCGGTCCAGGTGCTGCCGCGCGGAGTGACGCTGGACTTGTCGATACCAAACGTCAGCAAGGTGTCGTCCGTCAGGTCGGCTTCGAGGATGCCGTAGAAGATGTCTTTTTTCTGGCTGTAGTGGTCGATGTACGAGTCTTTGTCCTGGTAGGCGCCAACGAAGCGACCCCGGACGTTGCCGGTATCGGTCAGCGAACCGGAGATGTCGCCTTCGGTGCGGTAGTTGTCCCAGGAACCGGCGGTGGCGCTGACCGAGGCCTTGAATTCCTTGGTCGGTTTCTTGCGGATCAGGTTGACGGTGGCAGACGGGTCGCCGGCGCCGGTCATCAGGCCGGTAGCGCCTTTGACGACTTCGATGCGGTCGAGGCTGGCCGCGTCGTCGCCGTTGTTCGGGTTTTCACCGTACACGCCATCGTAGGGAATGTTGACGCCGTCGTACTGGAAGTTGGTGATGGCAAAGCCACGGGCGGAAAACTCGGTGCGGTCACTGTCGTACTTCTGCATTGTGACGCCAGGGGTGTTGCGCAAGGCGTCAGACACACTCTGTACACCGCGATCGTCCATCTGCTGGCGCGTCACCACGGTGACCGATTGCGGGGTTTCACGAATGCTCAGCGGCAGCCCGGTCGCGGAGGCGGTGGCGCCGGTGGTGTAAGAACCGGTGTCTTCGGTGGTCAGGCCCAGGGCCTGGCCGGAAATGGTGGTCGCGCCCAGTTGCAGGCCCGAACCGCCACCGGACATCAGGGTCACGGTGTTGCCGTTGATCTGGAACGAAATGCCGGTGCCTTGCAGCAGGGTCTTCAGGGCATCAGACGGTTCCAGCGAGCCGGACACCGCACGGGACTTGATGCCGGCCACCTGGTCCGGGCTGTAGAGGATCTGCAGGTTGGTCTGCATGCCCAGTGACGTCGCCGCCGATGTAGGCATCGTCGGTTTCCTCAATGAAACGACCGGCTGTCCACCAGTGAGAGGCATACAGCCCGCCCGCAACCAGGGCGGCGACAACCGCTGTCAGCAGGATCAACCGTTTGAGCAGGGGTGGCTTGGGTGTGCTCACCGGGACAGCTTGGTCGGTTTCAAGGCTGGGCATGCTGGTCATGGGGTTTACCTGTAGGAAACGGGTGTTTATTACGCAGGTAATATGACGTATGTAATATTTGGTGGCAATTGATTTTTGCTGCCGGTCGTCAGGTGTCTATTTGAGCCAATGGCCAGGGGTAATACCGGTCATGTCTTTGAAGAACGCAATGAACGCGCTGTCGCTGGCGAAACCTGATTCGAAAGCGCTGTAGCTGATGCAGCGCCCGGTAGACAGCAGTTCGATGGCGCGCATCAAACGCCACTGCTGGCGCCATTGCTGATAACTCATGCCGGTTTCGCGCTGGAAGATTCGCCCGATGGTTCGGCCGCTGGCGCCAATCTGTTGTTCCAGCACGTGAAGTTCCGGTGGCAGTTGCTCAGGCCAAGCCAGCAACGGTGCCAGGCGCTTGTCCCACGGCAGGGGCAAGAGCATCGGTTGATGAACGGCGTCGCGAATTTCGCTCAGGCAAAGCCCAAGCAGATGAACGAATTTGCCCTGCTGCCAATCGGTGTCGAAATCGGCGAGGGCGATGGGTTCCAGCACTGCCCGCAGCAAGGGGCTGACTTCAATCACGCAGACCTGTGGCGGCAGTTCGGCGCACAACGCTTGCGTCAGATAAATGGAGCGGTAGTCGACGCTCTGCTGCATGACGGCGCGGTGTTCCACGCCCGGCGGAATCCATGCGGCACGCGACGGTGGCAAGAGGCACAACTGCTGGGCGAGGGTGATGCGCGTGCAGCCCTGGCGGGTGAACAGCAACTGCCCGCGCTCATGCCGATGTAACCCGGAATCATGATCACCCAGCGTTGCGGCGATGCCGATGACCGACGCTGGATAGCGGTCTGGATTGAATTTCGTGTGGGCATCAAGCCAGGCCATGGGTTGTCCGATTTCAACGATAAGTTGGCAGGGTCTGGATAATACGTCAGCTACGGCTCTTTAAGCTGCTCGCCGGTTTCCCTGAAAAGAGCAGCGGTGATGAATTCAAAAAGCTTATTGGTATTGGCGATCGCGTTGCTTATGTTCCCGCAGATTGCCCAGACCCTCTACAGCCCGGCGTTGGCGAACATCGGCCAGGCCTTTGCGGTTGGCCCGCAGCAGGCGGCACAAACCCTGTCGGTGTATTTCCTGGCGTTCGCCTTTGGCGTGGTGGTGTGGGGCCGGATGTGCGACCGGATCGGTCGGCGTCTCTCGATGCTCGCCGGGCTGGCGTTGTACGCGGGGGCATCGGTGCTGGCGCTGAATGTCCGAACGTTTGATGGGCTGTTGCTGGCCCAGGCACTGGCTGCATTCGGTGCGGCGGTGGGCTCGGTGGTCACGCAAACCCTGTTGCGCGACCGCTTCAAGGGGGCGGAACTGGCACAGGTGTTTTCCGTCATGGGCATCGCGCTGGCGGTCAGTCCGGCAATCGGATTATTCACCGGGGCGAGTCTGGTACAAGCCTTCGGCTATCAAGGCGTTTTGGGCTGTCTGCTGCTGTTGTCCTCTGCACTTTGGTTGTGGTGCCTGCGAACCTTGCCGGAAACCCGCCCGCAAAACGTGAAGACAGCCGCGTTATTGGAGACGCTGTGGCGGATGCTGCAAGATCGCGATATCTGGCGGTCGACGCTGTTGGTGGCGGTGTTCAACATTGCATTGTTCAGCTACTACAGCCTGGGGCCGTTTGTGTTTCAGCGACTGGGTTTGGGTGCGCAATGGTTCGGCTACAGCGGCGTGATCCTGGCCTTGGGTTCCGGACTTGGCGCGTGGCTCAACAAACGGTTGCTGCATCGCGGTTTGATTGGGACACAAATGGTACAGATAGCGGGTGCATTGATGTTGGTGGGTGCCAGTGGTGTATGGCTGTTGGAGAACAGTGCCCTGTTTGTGTTGGCGATGCTGGTGGTGGTCCTGGCGTTCGGCATGGCGATCCCGAATATTCTCGGTTCGGCGCTGGTGAATTACGGCGATCGACTGGGTACCGCCGGTGCGCTGTTCGGATTGCTGTATTACCTCTTGATAGGCGGTGGTCTGATGCTGGCGGCGTGGGGCCAAGCGTTGGGCGAGACCTTGTTGCTGTGCGGTGCTGTGGCATTGCTGCTGGCGGTAGTAAGACTGTGAGTATTGACCGCCAGGGTGGCTGCATCGCGTAAATTGCGGCATCAAGCGGCTGCGATGCCCGGCATTGCACCGGGCATCGCGTTGACACTTAAACGCGTTCGAAAATCGCTGCAATTCCTTGGCCGCCACCGATGCACATGGTCACCAGCGCATAACGGCCGTTGGTGCGGTGCAGTTCGTGGATGGCTTTGGTGGCGATGATCGCGCCGGTTGCGCCGACCGGGTGACCCAGGGAAATACCCGAGCCGTTCGGGTTGACCTTGGCCGGGTCGAGGTCCAGTTCCTGGCTGACGGCACAGGCCTGGGCGGCGAAGGCGATGTTGGCTTCGATCACATCCATGTCGGCGACGGTCAGGCCAGCACGCTTGAGCGCCAAGCGGGTGGCCGGCACCGGGCCGAGCCCCATCAGCTCCGGTTCAACCCCGGCGTGGGCGTAGCTGACCAGACGGGCCAGCGGGCGCAGATTGTTGCTCTGCACGGCGGCACCAGTGGCCATGACCAGCGCAGCGGCGCCGTCGTTCAGGCCGGAAGCGTTGCCGGCCGTCACCGAACCGTCTTTCTTGAACGCTGGCTTCATGCCCGCCAGTTGCTCAAGCGAGGTGGCGCGTGGGTGTTCGTCGACGCTGAACAGCTTGGTCTCTTTGCGATCACGGATTTCCACGCCAACGATTTGCTCGCTGAAGTAGCCATTGGCGATGGCGAAGGCTGCGCGTTTCTGGTCTTCCAGGGCCAGGGCGTCTTGCATTTCACGGGTGATGCCGTTGCGTTCGGCGACGTTCTCGGCGGTGATGCCCATGTGGATGCCGTGGAACGGGTCATGCAGGATGCCCAGCATGTAGTCGATGGCCTGGATGTTGCCCATGCGCGCACCCCAACGGGCGGCCGGCATGATGTAAGGCCCACGGCTCATGGATTCGGCACCGGCACCGACGACGATGTCGGCATCGCCCAGCATCAGGGTTTGTGCGGCATTGATGATCGCTTGCAGGCCGGAACCGCACAGGCGGTTGACGTTGTAGGCCGGGGTCTCTTTCGGGATGCCGGCGTTCATCGCGGCAACGCGGGAGATGTAGGCGTCGCGGGTTTCGGTCGGGATCACGCTGCCCATCACCAGATGGCCAACTTGCGCCGGGTCTACGCCGGAGCGTTGCAGGGCGGCCTTGACGGCCGTGGTCGCCAGGTCGACCAGCGGAACGTCTTTGAGCGAACCGCCAAAGGTGCCGATGGCGGTACGTGCGGCGCTGACAACAAAAATATCCGGGGTGTTCATTACGGCTTTCCTCTTGGTGAATGCTTTTCTGTACTGCGATTGAGTAGGGCGGTCAACGCTGTTTGCGCTTCAGGTGTCTTGAGGCGCTCGATGAACAACAGGTTTTCCTGACGAATAGTGGCTTGCAGCTCCGGCAATGACGCCTGTTTGAGCAATTGTCGGGTCTGCCGTAGTGAATCCTGCGGCAAGGCGAGCAGGCGTCGGGCCAGGTTTTGCGCGGCGTCCAGGCACTGTTGGCCGTCGTCGAACAGCTCGTTGGCCAGGCCGCAGGCAACCGCCGCAGCGCCATCGAGGCTGTCGCCCCACAGCAGCAAACGGGCGGCGCGGGCGTGACCGATCAGACGCGGCAACAACAGGCTCGCACCGAACTCCGGGCACAGGCCCAGGTTGACGAACGGCACGCGCAGCTTGGCGTTTCGCGTCACCAGCACCTGGTCGCAATGCAGCAGCAGGGTGGTGCCAATGCCGATGGCTGCCCCGCTGACGGCGGCGATCAACGGTGTTTGCAGGTGAATGACGACGTTCATCAAGCGAAACGCCGGGCTGTCCAGATGCGTCGGCGGGTGCTCGAGAAAATCCGCCAGATCGTTGCCACTGGTAAAGCACGTGGTGCCGCCGGTGATCACGATCACGCCGACGTCTGCGTCTTCATCCGCCGCCAGCAACTGGTCGGCCAACTGCGTGTACAGGCTGTTGTTCAGCGCGTTGAGCTTGTCGGGGCGGTCGAGCGTGAGCGTCAAAACGCCTTCGTTTCGTTGTTGTTTGATCAGCTCAGTCATCGAATGCCCCGCCTGTTTTGTCCGGCAGCCACTCTAAGCGCCCGGCCGGCATGGGAGCTATGACAAAACGAGTCAACGCAACTGCTGCTTTTTGCCATGTTTAGCCGCCGCGCTGGCTGGCAAAACGGTTCACACACCCATTCGGGGTATGGTGCGGTTGGCCCGATCGCTCAATAGTGGCATCAACCGGTCGTCCAGAACCGACTTCGCTTGATAAGGTGAATTTGCTATGCGCAAGGCCCTCATGGTGATTTCCAGTCTGTTGCTAGTTCCGCTGACACTCAATGTGCACGCCGCCACTGACGTGAACGAAAACAATACGCTCCGGTTGTACAACTGGGCGGACTACATCGGCGAAAAGACCATTGCCGACTTTGAGAAAGCCTCCGGGATCAAGGTGATTTACGACACCTTTGATGCCTACGAAACCGTCCAGGCGAAGTTGCTGACCGGGCACTCCGGTTACGATCTGGTGGTGCTGAACGCCTCCCTTGCGCCGCCCTTGATCAAGGCCAAAGTGTTCCAGCCGCTGGACAAGAAATTGCTGCCGGGCTGGACCAACCTTGACCCGAAAGTCTTGCAGGACTTGCAGGGCTTTGACGCCGGCACCGTGTATTCCGCGCCGTACACCTGGGGCAGCAACGGTATTACCTACAACGTCGACAAGATCAAGGAACGCATGCCGGACGCGCCGATTGGTTCGCTGGCGATGATCTTCGATCCGAAAATCGTCTCGCGCTTCGCCGACTGCGGGGTGACCTTGGTCGATGCGCCCACTGAAGTGATCCCCCTGGCCTTGAAGTACCTGGGGCGAGACCCGCGAAGCGCTTCGCCTGAAGACTTGAAAGCCGCGCAGGACTTGTTGCTGTCCGTTCGGCCGTACATCAAGAAGTTCGACTCGGTGAACTACCTGACCAGCCTGCCCAACGGCGATGTGTGCATGGCCATGACCTGGTCGGGCGACTACGCCACCGCCATGGCCCGCGCCGAAGAAGCCAAGTTGAAGATCAAACTGGCCTATTTCATTCCCAAGGAAGGTTCGCTGATCTGGTTCGACAACATGTACATCCCGGCCGATGCGCCGCACGTGGCCAACGCGCACAAGTTCCTCGAGTACCTGATGCAGCCACAAGTGATGGCGGACGTCACCGACTACATCCACTACGCCAACAGCAACGCGGCGGCCACGCCGTTGCTCAATGCCGATGTGCGCAGCAATCCGGCGATCTACCCCGATGAAGAAACCCGCCAGCGCCTGTTTCCGCAAAAGACTCAGGACGCCAAGGAAATGCGCGCCATCACCCGCGTCTGGAGCACGGTTAAGAGCGGGATTTGATCGTTTAACCCTTCGGTTTGAGGTTTTTGTATGGCTACTCCAACGTTGAAAGCACTGCCGGCCGTTGATGACGCCCAGTTGATCAAGGCTGACAAAGCCCACTACATGCACGGCTACCACGTGTTCGACGAGCACGCCGAACAGGGCGCGCTGAACATCGTGGCCGGTGACGGCGCCTATATTTACGACGCTCACGGCAACCGTTTTCTCGATGCGGTCGGCGGCATGTGGTGCACCAATATCGGCTTGGGCCGTGAGGAAATGGCCCTGGCGATTGCCGATCAGGTGCGGCAACTGGCGTATTCGAATCCGTTTTCCGACATGTCCAACAACGTCGCCATCCAGTTGTGCGAAAAACTCGCCAGCCTGGCGCCGGGCGATCTCGATCATGTGTTCCTGACCACCGGCGGCTCCACGGCCGTCGACACCGCGTACCGGCTGATTCAGTACTATCAGAACTGCCGCGGCAAACCGGAAAAGAAGCACGTCATCGCCCGGTTCAACGCGTATCACGGTTCCACCACGCTGACGATGTCGATCGGCAACAAGGCCGCCGACCGTGTGCCGGAATTCGATTACGCCAACGACAGGATTCACCACGTCTCCAACCCGAACCCGTACCGCGCACCGGACGGCATGGACGAAGCGCAGTTTCTCGAATTTCTGATCAAGGAGTTCGAAGACAAGATCCTGGCCATCGGCGCGGACAAGGTCGCGGGCTTCTTTGCCGAGCCGATCATGGGATCGGGCGGGGTGATTATCCCGCCCAAGGGTTACCTGAAACGCATGTGGGAAGTCTGCCAGCGCTACGACATTCTGTTTGTCGCCGATGAAGTGGTGACCTCGTTCGGGCGTCTGGGCAAGTTCTTCGCCTCCTATGATCTGTTCGATGTGCAGCCGGACATCATCACCACGGCCAAAGGCCTGACCTCGGCTTACTTGCCGTTGGGCGCGTGCATCTTTTCCGACCGTATCTGGAAAGTCATCGCCGAGCCCGGCAAGGGCCGCTGCTTTACCCACGGCTTCACCTACAGCGGCCACCCGGTGTGCTGCACCGCGGCGCTGAAAAACATCGAGATCATCGAGCGCGAAAACCTGCTGGAGCATGTCGAGGTGGTTGGCACGTACCTCGAAGAACGCCTGGCGACCCTCAGCGACTTGCCGCTGGTGGGCGATGTGCGCTGCCAGAAGTTCATGGCCTGCGTGGAGTTCGTGGCCGACAAACGCACCAAGGCGTTGTTCGCCGATGAGGTCAACATTGGCGAGATGATTCACTCCCGGGCCCAGGCCCGAGGCTTGCTGGTGCGGCCGATCATGCACCTTAATGTGATGTCGCCACCGCTGATCCTGACGTGCGCCCAGGTCGATGAAATCGTCGAGATCCTGCGGGTGTGCATTCTTGAAGTGGCGGCCGAGCTTGAGAAAAGCGGCCAGTACGTCGGGCAATGAGTTCGATCAATCGGCGGTTACCCGGCGTCGGTTCTCCCGCTAGACTGCGGGGCATGAGCAAACCCAATGACGATACGCTGATCGCATTGCCCTTCGGGGCCTTGCACAAATGGCACGGCGACATGCGCGAGGCATTCGCCCATGTCGACGCGCCTGACGCGCTGCACTACCTGGCGTCGGCGTTCGGGCATCTGGTGTCCATCGAATCGGTGATGATCAGCCTCGAACACAAGGACCGCGCGCCGCAGTTACTGTACCAGCGCGGTATCCCGGAGCAGTACCGGGACTCGATCATCGACCGCTATTTTTCCGGTGGCTACTTGCTCGACCCGTTTTGCCTGGCGGTGGAGCAGGGGCTGGCCGAAGGGTTTTATCACCTGGAGGAAATCGCCCCGGACAACTTCTTCGACACGGATTACTACAAGACCTACTACTTGAAGGCCGGGTGTTCGGAGGACAGCTTTTACCTGATCGATACCGGCCATGACAGCCAGGTGTCGGTCAGTCTGTTTCAGGGGTTTGGCGGGGAAAGCCTGCGGGCGGAGCAGCTGAATCTGTTGCGCGCGGTTGAGCCGTTGGTTCGGGAATTCATCAGCGAGTTTGGCCGTCGTGGCCTGGCGCAAAGCGCAGTCACTGAAAGTGACGATCTGAAGCAACGCGTGCAGTCCGCCTTCGAAAACTTTGGCTGCGACGTGCTGACCGAGCGCGAGCGGGAAGTGGCGCACATGGTGCTTCGGGGGCATTCGGTGAAATCCACGGCCAGCCAGATGAGCATCTCGCCGGAGACAGTGCGCATGCACCGCAAGAACCTGTATCTGAAACTGGAAGTCGGGTCGCAGTCGGAATTGTTTGCGCTGTTTATCGAGTGGCTGCGCCAGCACTAAACCCAAATCTACAACCCACCCAAAACCCCCTGTAGGAGTGAGCCTGCTCGCGATAGCATCACCTCGGTCTTCCGGTTGCACCGAGTTGTTTGCATCGCGAGCAGGCTCACTCCTACAGAATCGCTTAGTCCTCGCGTTTAACGACCAGAGTCAAAATGTCGTAACTGGCCACCAGTTCTTGGAAATTTCTTGAGAATCGTGACGGCATAATCGCCGTTCGGTCCGCGTAAGCAGCATCGGCGATTTCTGGACAGCCTGATGGCTGCTTAGTAGCATCCGCCGCCTACGTATCTTTCTCCTGTACGTCGACCGACGCGGACCTTTCAAGGAATCGAAAATGCACACCTTCACCCATGGCGATACAACCGTTGTTTTCACAGTCTTGAGCGGTGAAGTGGTGGGCAGCGAAAAGCTCAGCGAAACCCGCGTGACGTCCACCGGTGGCGTTCATGTGAACGGCAAGGACAGTGAAGTAACGCCGGTGCGTATCAGTTCGGTGTCGATCATCACTCATGAGTTCTGGGTCAAGACCCCGGACGGCGTCGAGCACGATGTAAAGCTGCGTGGCGTGGACATTCCATTACGCACGGGTCAGGAAGTCTCGTTGATCAGTGCGTTGAAAAAGGATGGTTCGCCCTTGCACACCATTCTGCAGAATCACACGGCGTCCAAACGTTGGGTGTTGCGTGACGCCAACGCGCTGCATACCGAGCTGGAGCTGGCGCCCTTCAACTGGAAGACCGTGATGATCGTGTCCGGGTTGTGCGTCGCGGGTCTGGCTACAGGCGGGCTGGGTATCCTGGCGGGGGCGGGCTATTTTTGCTACGCGTGGTACCAGGGCTCCCAGCGCAAGAAACTGCTGGTCAGCGATTTGAATGCCTACATCGACAAACTGGACACCCAGGCCGGTAACCGCAGCCGGGCGCCAAGTCCTGCCCACGTGGTGCAACCTTCTGCACAGGTAGAGCTCTTTGTCGAGGCAGACGTTGTGATTGAGGAAGAAAGCCCTGTTGACGAAGCGAAAGCGGTTCAGAGCAGCGTCGATACTCCGGCACAAAGCCCTGCGCTGAACAGCGACAGCGTACGCCGGGCGCTGTCGCGCAATCTCTGAAGACGGTCAGCGGACAAAAAGGCACGCCGCCTCGCCAACATGACGTCGACCGGCTTCCAGCCCGCCTGATCTGTCGCATAATGGCTCCACGGGTTTTGACTTTCATCGAGTGGGTCGGACATTGATCGAACGACGGCAATTCAGCGGCGGCATGAAAGGTAAAAACCTCCGCTATCTCAACGAACCTGCGGACAAGCCTGTGCCGATGACGCGCACGGGCTTTTTGCTGCTCGAACACTTCTCGCTGCCGGCGTTCACCCAGGCGCTGGACACGATCGTCACCGCGAATCTGCTGCGCCCCGGCTTGTTTACGTCCCGAACGTTTGGCTTACATGACGGCGAGGTGGTCAGTGACCTGGGCCTGGTGATTCGGCCTGACGCGCGTTTCGATGCCGCGGCAATTCAGCAACTGGACCTGCTGGTGGTGTGTGGCGGCTACCGCACGGAGCTGAAGGCCGGCGATGACTTCGTCCACTTGCTCAGAGCGGCGGCAGAGCGCGGCGTCACCCTCGCCGGGCTGTGGAATGGCGCCTGGTTCCTCGGCAGCGCCGGCCTGCTGGACGGTTATCGTTGCGCCATTCACCCCGAGCATCGGCCGGCACTGGCGGAAGTGTCCAAAGCGGCGCAGGTCACCAGCGAACCCTATGTGATTGATCGCGACCGCCTCACGGCGTCGAGCCCTGCGGGGGCTTTCCACATGGCGCTGGACTGGATCAAAGGGCTGCACGACAAAGCCCTGGTCGAGGGCATCGAAGACATTCTGGCGTTTGAAGAGTCGCGCTACCGGCGGATCAAACCGGCGGAAAACATCTGCGTCAGCGCGCCGTTGCGCGAGGTGGTCAAGCTGATGGACGCCAACCTCGAAGAACCGCTGGAGCTGGAACAGCTGGCGGTCTACGCCGGCCGCTCACGTCGACAACTGGAGCGCCTGTTCAAGGAGCAACTGGGCACCACGCCGCAGCGCTATTACATGGAACTGCGCATCACCGAGGCGCGTCGGCTGCTGCAGCACACCGAACTGTCCCAAGTGGACGTGCTGGTGGCGTGCGGGTTTGTCTCGCCGAGCCATTTCAGCAAGTGCTACAGCTCGTACTTCGGCTACCGGCCGTCCAAGGAAAAACGGCTGGTCAAATGAACCCGCTACGCCCTCTCCCGGCAGGAGAGGGCGGCGGCTCATCTCAGGTGTGATGAAGCTCGCGGTCCTTGGTTTCCGGCAGGAAAAACGTGCCGAGAATCGCCGTCATCACCGCGATCACGATCGGATACCACAACCCGTAATAGATGTCGCCGGTGGCCGCGACCATGGCGAAGGCCACCGTCGGCAGGAACCCGCCGAACCAGCCGTTGCCGATGTGGTACGGCAGCGACATCGAGGTGTAGCGGATGCGCGCCGGGAACAGTTCCACCAGCCACGCGGCGATAGGCCCGTAGACCATGGTCACGTAGATCACGAGGACGGTCAGCAGCAGCAACACCATCGGGTAGTTGGTCTTCGCCGGGTCAGCTTTCTCGGGGTACCCGGCTTCCTTCAGGGCTGTGGCGAGGGTGGCGGTGAAGGCGTCGTTGCGGGTCTTGAAGTCGGCGGCCGGCAGGGTCGTGCCCTCGAAACTCTGGACCACTTTGTCGCCGATGCGTACCTGCGCGACGGTGCCCGGTTCAGCCTTCTGGTTTTTGTAGGGGATGGCCCGCTTCGCCAGCAGGGTCTTGGCGAGGTCGCAGGAACTGGTGAATCTAGCCTTGCCCACCGGGTCGAACTGGAACGAACACTGGCCCGGGTCGGCGATCACTGTGACCGGGTTCTTCTCCTGCGCCACGAACACGTCGGGGTTACCGTACTGGGTCAACGCGTGGAAGATCGGGAAATAGGTCAGCGCCGCCAGGATGCAGCCGGCCATGATGATGCCCTTGCGGCCGATGCGGTCGGACAGGCTGCCAAATATCACGAAGAACGGCGTACCGATCAGCAGCGAACCGGCAATCAACAGGTTGGCGGTTTGCGGGTCGATTTTCAGGGTTTGCAGCAGGAAAAACAGTGCATAGAACTGCCCGGTGTACCAGACCACGGCCTGGCCGGCCGTCCCGCCGAGCAACGCCATGATGACGATTTTCAAGTTGCCCCAACGGGCGAAAGACTCGGTCAGCGGCGCCTTCGACGCCTTGCCTTCTTCCTTCATTTTCTTGAACACCGGCGACTCACTGAGTTGCAGGCGGATGTACACCGAGACAATCAGCAGCAGGATCGACAGCAGGAACGGAATCCGCCAGCCCCAGGCTTCGAACGCTTCAGTGCCGAGCAGGGTGCGGCAGGCAAGAATCACCAGCAGCGACAGAAACAGGCCGAGAGTCGCGGTAGTCTGAATCCACGAGGTGAAGTAACCACGCCTGCCGGGCGGCGCATGTTCAGCCACGTACGTCGCCGCGCCGCCGTATTCACCGCCCAGCGCCAGGCCTTGCAACAGGCGCAGGGTGATCAGGATGACGGGCGCCGCCACGCCGATGGTGGCGTAGCCGGGCAGGAAGCCGACGATGGCGGTGGAGATGCCCATGATGACAATGGTGATGAGGAAGGTGTGCTTGCGCCCGATCATGTCGCCCAACCGGCCAAACACGATGGCGCCGAAAGGCCTCACGGCGAAGCCCGCGGCGAAGGCGAGCAGGGCGAAGATGAACGCCGTGGTCTCGTTGACGCCGGCAAAGAAGTGCTTGGCGATGATCGCGGCGAGAGAGCCGTAAAGGTAGAAGTCATACCATTCGAATACGGTGCCCAGGGACGAAGCGAAAATGACTTTGCGCTCCTCCTTGGTGATGCCGTGCCCGGGCGCGCGGCCCGTGGTGGTAGTGTCGATTACGGCCATGAGTGTTCTCCGTCTTGCTCTTGTTATAGGCCGGAGTACCTCTCATCAATTGCCGCACCCAGGCCCTGGGGCTGATGTCGTCGGATTGCATATTGCACGAAGCAGGGCGCCGGCATTTCTGCCGGATTACTTGAAGCATAATCAGCTTCGTGCAGATATCCACTCGCCATCACACAGCCCCCCAATCAATGACCGAAACGCGAACCCCTGTAGCAGCTGCCGAAGGCTGCGTCCGGCTGCGAAGCAGACGTAAAATCAGACGATGCGGTATTTCAGGAAATCCGCGCCGTTAGGATTTACGACTGCTGCGCAGCCGGACGCAGCCTTCGGCAGCTGCTACAGGGGGCATGTGTTTCTTAAGGGTGGTTACAACAGCGAGATCGTGTAGTTGACGATAAACCGGTTTTGATCGACGTTGCGCCCGGCATCGGTGTTGGACTTGGCGTTACGCACAGTGAACCCGAGCCCCTTGAGCGTGCCCGATTGCAGCACGTAGTCCAGGGTCATGTCGCGCTCCCACTCGGACTGATCGCTGGCGTTGCGGGCCTTGATATCCGTGCCCTTGAGGTACACCACCGACGCCTTCAACCCCGGCACGCCCAAGGGCGCGAAGTCATAGGTGTACTGACCGAAGTTGGTCTGTTCACCGGCGCGGGCAAAGTTCTGGATCATCTTGTCCGTGGGCAGGTAAACGCTGCCGCCACCAGCGCCTTTGTCCACCAGGCTGCCCTGGTTCGGCTGGACGAAGTTGCTGCCATCGCTCACCTGTTGATGCCCCAGCGACACCGAATGGCCGCCGTTCACGTAGGTGATCATCGCTGCCCAGGTGTTGTTGTCGATCTCGCCGTTGTTGTCCTCGGTGTAACCCGACATGCCGTAGCCTCGGGCCCGGCCGGCGGCGCTGCTGTTGGCGCCGGTCGACGTGGTGTTGAAGTAGCGCAGGTCAGTGGTGAGGGAGCTGTTGCCGTCAATCGGCAGGACATGGACCAGCCCGAGGAAGTTCTGGTTGTAGAACTCTTCCAGCTGCGCGAAGTAGTACTGCGCCTTCAAATCCTTGGTGATGGTGTAGTCACCACCGGCGTAGTAGAACTTGTTGCTGTCCTGCGTTGCACCGGGGACCGACAGACCGGTCCGGTCCGTCGAAGCGCGGCCGACGGCATGTTCAAGCACGCCGCTGGTCAAGGTCAGGTTTTCGATGTCGTTCGAAGTGATCTGGGCGCCAGTGAATGACTGCGGCAACAGGCGCGCATCGTTGGCGATGAGGATCGGCAATTTAGGCAGCAAGGTGCCATAGCGAAATTCTGTCTTGGAAATGCGCATCTTCGCCGTCGGGCCGAAGCTGCTCCAGGCACCCACCGCACCCTCGCCGTCGGTGGGGATCATGCCGCTGCCGACGTGGCGGCCATCGCCACTGTCCAGCGTGATCCCGAGCAGCGCCTGCGCATCCAGCCCGAACCCTACCGGACCTTGAGTGAACCCCGACTCATAACGCAGCACAAAACCCTGAGCGGTTTCTTCGGTTTTCGAAGGCGCGGCGGTGCCGTCGCGGTTGTCGCTGTTGAAGTACAAGGTGCGCATCGACAGGGTGGCTTTACTGTCTTCCAGAAAGCCGTGCGCGGCGGTGTCTGCGGCCTGCGCGCACAGGGAACTGGCAGCCAGCAAGAGGGCGGTGGGGACGGCTCGTTTGAACATACGGTGCTCCTGATGATTTCTTATGATTTTTGGAGAGTCGCCGCCACCCCGAAACCGGCGCGCAGAAGGGCGCGCCCGATGAGCGACCTGAGCATCAGGCCGTCGGGGTGACGTATTTTTTTGAGTCGAATAACGCGCGGTTAAATCAGGTAGGAAAGGCCCACGGTCAGACCGAAAGCGACCACGGAAATGATGGTCTCGAGCACGGTCCAGGTCTTGAAGGTCTGGGCCACGGTCATGTTGAAGTATTCCTTGATCAACCAGAACCCGCCGTCGTTGACGTGGGAAAAAATCACCGAGCCGGCACCGGTCGCCAGCACCAGCAATTCCGGGTGCGGATAGCCCAGACCAATCGCCACCGGCGCGACAATCCCCGAGGCCGTGGTCATCGCCACTGTCGCGGAACCGGTGGCAATGCGCATCAACGCGGCGAACAACCAGCCCATGATCAGCGGCGACAAATGAAATTCGTGGGCCAGGCTGACGATCTGGTCGGTGACGCCGGCGTCCACCAGAATCCGGTTCAGGCCGCCGCCGGCGCCGACCAGCAAGGTGATGCTCGCGGTGGGTGCCAGGCATTCGTTGGTGAATTTCAAGATCGATTCACGGCTGAAACCCTGGGCGATGCCGAGGGTCCAGAAGCTCAGCAGGGTCGCCAGCAACAGGGCAATCACCGAGTTGCCGATGAACAGCAAGAACTGGTTAAACCCACTGCCCGGCGTGGAAATCAGGTTGGCCCAGCCGCCGATCAGCATCAGCACCACCGGCAACAGAATGGTCGCCATGGTGATGCCAAACCCCGGCAGGCTGTCGCGCGGTTCGCGGTCGAGGAACTGGCGTTCCAGCGGGTTTTCCGCCGGCAGTTGAATGCGTGGCACGATGAATTTCGCATACAGCGGTCCAGCAATGATTGCCGTCGGAATGCCGATCAAAATCGCGTACATCAACGTCTGCCCGACCGACGCCCCATACACCTGCACCGCCAGCATCGCCGCCGGGTGCGGCGGCACCAAGGCGTGCACCACCGAGAGCCCCGCGACCATCGGCAAGCCGACCATCAGGATCGACACGCCCACACGCCGCGCCACGGTAAAGGCAATCGGCACCAGCAATACAAAACCGACCTCGAAGAACAGCGGCAACCCGACCAGGAACGCGATGCACACCATCGCCCAGTGCGCGTTCTTCTCGCCGAAACGGTCGATCAGCGTGCGTGCTACCTGCTCGGCACCGCCGGACTCGGCCATCATCTTCCCGAGCATGGTGCCCAGCGCCACCACCAGCGCAATATGCCCAAGGGTTTTGCCAACCCCGGCCTCGTAGGCGCCGACCACACCGGACGCCGGCATCCCGGCCAGCAAGGCCAGGCCGATGGACACCAGGGTGATGACGATGAAGGGATTGAGTCGGTAACGGGCGATCAGCACGATCAGCGCAATGATGGCGATGGCGGCATACACCAGCAGCCAATAGCCGAAGGACAGGGTCATGCGGTACTCCTCGAAAGGGTCACGTCGAATGGATTGTGAAACTCTTAAAACATTTCGAGAGGTGATTTTCAAACGAGGCGAAAGTAATTTTCGTGCAGGGATAAGGGTTGTCGCACAGAGGTACGGGATGTCGTTGTTTTTGAAACTGGGAGAGGCGGATTTTCATCCTGTGGTGCGTGGGTTTTGCGCAGCGTAGACGTCAGATAAAGGCGCAGCAGCAATAAACGAGGGCCAGCAAAGCGGCGATTGCAAATGAGCCTAATGCCTTGCCCATGGCATGGTGCGCCGGCGGCACAGGCTCGAGCGGTGGTTGCCAGAAGGGGTCCGACAACGCTGAGCGTTGATCGTAGTGGTGGCGAATGACCTTGTAGGTGTATCGCGAGCCAATCAGCAGCATCAGTACAACCAGGCTGAGTATCGCCCTGCAGATCATGGCCGGTTTAGTGTCGGACTCCATTTCCTCCAGGCACGCCGCGCTGTTGACTTCCAGCACGCTGATTTGCCCGGTCTGCATATTGGGCTGTCGGGCACCCACGTGGATTGCCGACTGTTGTTCCAGGTCAACAGCCTGATACTTCCACAGGGTGGTCGAGCCTTCCCGGCAATAGGTGAACGCGACGGGGTCGGGCGCCGCCACAATGCACGCATCGTTGATATTGAGCTGTTTCAAGGTCTGATCGGCTGACCGGGTGAAATCGAGGTCGAGGACAGGAATGATCCCGGTGGCAGAAGCGCCCACCGAAAACAGTACGCCGCCGGCGAAACAGATTGCCGAAGCCTTCAAGGTATTTTTTCCTTGTTTTTCATCAGCGTAGTGAAAAGCGCACGGAAGGTGGCTGCGCTTGATTCGATGAGTCTAGAAGGCGGGTGGCGATACGAAGTCTGGCTGCAAAAAAAGCGTGGAAAATGGCCGAAATGCCACTCGTTCCCCGTCAGGTGTCATTGCGATGCCCGGTTCACAATTTTGTGATCACCGCCGACCCTGTGGGAGCGTGGCTTGCCCGCGATGGCGGTCTCAAATTCGAGCACATGTTTAAAGGTGTTTAAGGATACTTCCTGAAAGCTACAACGCCTTGCGCCATTACCTACGACTACGCCAGAATCCGCCGGCTTGTGCGCTTCGGACGCCCTCGGTAACTTGATTCCCGTCACTGATTCCCAGTGATCGGGTTTAGTAGCCCGAGGATATGAAGGCTGCACAAGCGTCTGTCAGACAGGTATTTCCATGCCTGTATTTGATGGTGGCTGTGCGCAGGGCGCCCTCGGGCGCGCCGGCTTTGCCTTTTTCCCCGGTCTACTAACCTGCGTACAGCCGCCACCCCTCGTATTAGTAGCGAGGCGTGGCTGCCCGATAAGGAAGAAAGGTAAATATGTTCAAGGTAACGCCAAATCCGCCAGACACAGATCCGGCATCCCCCTACGAATCAGTCGATTCAAAGAAATTCCACGAAGCCGCCGAACGCGCCCTCGATCACTACCTCAACCCCGGCGCCATCAAATCCCCGGCCACCCGCAAACCCAGCACGATGTTCATGCTCGCACCGAATCTGCGAGACGAAGACCTGTTGGCCCACACCTGTGAGACATTGGCCCAGGCCAGTGTCATGACCAGCGATTTCGCGGCATATCTGGAAGGGCCGCATCGGCACACGGCCATGGCGATCCAGCAGATCATCATGCTGGCGGAACTGGCGGCGAACCGGATGATGGATAACGTTGAGGTGCCGAAGTAATACCCGGGCACCGCGTCATCGTTCTTCGCGGGCAAGCCACGCTCCCACATTTGACCGAGTTGTCCGGACGAACGCGGTCAAGTGTGGGAGCGGGCTTGCTCGCGAAGGCGGCATGTCAGACAACACACGTTCAGATCCCAAAACTCCCCCTAACTGACTCAGCCGATCAGCCGGCCGTTCGTTCGACGTGGAATCCATTGCTTCCGGTTAATAGGAAGCATTACTATTCACGCTCCGTTCCCACAGCACACCGCAATGACCCCCAAGCTGCCCCGCAGACACGGCTTTTTCGAGCATTACGAAGAGTTGGTTGGCACCTGGACCCGTCGCCTGAGAAATCGTCAGCAGGCCGAGGATCTGGCCCACGACACCTTCGTGCGGGTGCTTGAGTCGAATTCGGCGACGGTGGAGCAACCTCGGGCCTATTTGCACCAGACCGCGCGCAACATCGCGGTGGACGGTTATCGGCGGGAGGATCGACGGGGCGCCATGGAGTCGCAGGCGAATGATCTCAGTGTGTCGTCGACCGGCGACCCGGAGCAGTACATGCAGGCGATCCAGTTGGCTGATTCCATCGAGCGCGCGCTCACCGAGCTGCCGCTCAATTGCCGCAAGGTGTTTGTGTGGCAGAAGATCGAAGGCCTGACCCAGGCTGAAATCGCCGAACGCCTGGGTCTGTCCAAGAACATGGTGGAAAAGTATATGATCCGCACGTTGCGGCACTTGCGCGATCGCCTCGACGGATTGCAGCCATGAGCGGCAGCGCCTTCTCATCCCCAGGCCAACAGGACCTTCCATGACGGATACTCGTGATTGCGCGTGCGGGCATGCAACTGTTCGGGACGACGCGGCGCGCTGGTTTGTGCGGATGCAGGAACCGGCGGTGGACGTCGTCGAATACCGGCGCTTCGAGGCGTGGCTCGGCGAACACCCTCAACATCGAAAAGAATTCGAGGTGCTTCAAGGCTTGTGGACGGCGGCGGACCTGGTGCCGGCCGCACGCTTGCAAGCGTTATGCGAAAACCCTCCAGCCCGCAAAACACGTCAGTCGTGGGTGCGTTACGCGGTGGCGGCGAGTGTGGTAACCGTGGCGCTGGGTCTGGGCTTGTTCAGCGGTTTGCATCACCCGGCGCCTTACACCGCCGAATATTCCACGGCGTTGGGCGAGCGTCGTCACGTGGCGTTGCCTGACGGTTCGATCATCGACATGAACAGCCGCAGCCGCCTTCAGGTGAACTTTGAAAAAGAACGGCGCGGCGTTGAGCTGATTGAGGGCGAGGCGATGTTCAGCGTCGAGCACGACACCAGCCGGCCGTTCGTGATCGATGCGGGTAACGGTCAGGTGACAGTCACTGGTACGCGCTTCGATGTGCGCCGCGATCTCAGCGAAACCCGAGTGGCGGTGGAGCAGGGCACGGTCAAGGTTCAGGGGCAGGGCGCCGATTTCGTCAGCCTGAGCGCCGGCCTCGGCACGCGCATTGACGCCCAGGGGACTGTCGCGACAGCCTACGCCGTCAACCCGGCAGAACTGACCGCGTGGCGCAGCGGCAAACTGGTGTTCAACAACGCCAGCCTCAGCGAGGTGGCGGCCGAAGTGTCACGTTATCGCGAGAAGCCGCTCACCGTCGGCAGCGACAAAGTCGGCAATCTGCGCCTGACCAGCGTGTTCAAATCCGACAACACCGACGCACTGCTCAAGGCTTTGCCGAGCATCCTGCCGGTGGCCGTGCGCACCCTCGACGACGGCAGTCAGGAAATAATCTCCAATTAATTTCCAAACCGATTCAGGTTTTTTTCGAGTTCATCGTCTTCTTGTCCAACTGCAACTGGTTTGCATTAACAAACGCATACGCTTGCGATCCACAGGACATTGTTCGACGTGAATAACACCTCTGCCAAAAACAAAAAATCCCATTGGTTGCCGCTGGCGCTCGCCTTGGCGGTCAGCGCCGCGTTGCCCCAGGCGTTCGCCGCCGGTGGCATCCACATTCCGGCGCAGCCATTGGGTGAGGCCTTGAGTGAGTTGGGCCAGCAGTCTTCGTTGCAGGTTTTCTTCAGTCCTGATCTGGTCGCCGGCAAACAGGCTCCGGCCGTCGACGGCGACATCTCGCCGGAACAGGCCTTGCGCCAATTGCTGCAAGGCAGCGGTCTGGACTACCAGATCAATGAAGGCTCGGTGACCCTGACGCCGGCAGCCACTGCCGCCGCCAACGGCCCGATTGAACTGGGCATGACCGACATCAACGTGGTCGGCGACTGGCTCGGCGATGCCGACGCCACCGTGGTGCAGAACCATCCTGGCGCGCGAACGGTGGTTCGTCGCGAAGCGATGATCGAGCAGGGCGCGATGAACGTCGGTGACGTGCTCAAACGTGTGCCCGGCGTGCAAGTGCAGGACGCCAACGGCACCGGCGGCAGCGATATTTCCCTGAACGTCGGCGTGCGCGGCCTGACCTCGCGCCTGTCGCCACGCTCCACCGTGTTGATCGACGGCGTACCGGCTGCGTTTGCGCCGTACGGCCAGCCGCAATTGTCGATGGCGCCGATTTCCTCGGGCAACCTCGACAGCATCGACGTGGTGCGTGGCGCCGGTTCCGTGCGTTACGGGCCACAAAACGTCGGTGGCGTGATCAACTTCGTGACGCGCGCGATCCCGGAAAAAGCCACCGGCGAAATCGGCACCACCCTGGAAACCTCGCAGCACGGTGGCTGGAAACACATCGACACCGCGTTCGTCGGCGGCACGGCGGACAACGGCATCGGCATGGCGCTGTTGTATTCCGGCGTCAACGGTAACGGTTACCGCGAAAGCAACAACGGCAACGACATCGACGACGTCATCCTCAAGACCCATTGGGCACCGACCGATGTCGACGATTTCAGCCTCAACTTTCACTACTACGACGCCAGCGCCGACATGCCCGGCGGCCTGACGCAGGCGCAATACGACGCCGATCCGTTCCAGTCCGTGCGCGACTACGACAACTTCAGCGGCCGCCGCAAGGACGTGTCGTTCAAGTGGGCGCGGCAGATCGACGACCGCACCCAGGCCGAGGTGCTGACGTACTACACCGACAGTTTTCGCGGCAGCAACATCGCCGCCCGCGATCAGAAAACACTTAGCTCGTACCCGCGCACTTACTACACCTTCGGCATCGAGCCACGGGTGTCCCATGTGTTTGACGTAGGCCCGACCACGCAGGAAGTCAGCGTCGGTTATCGCTACTTGAAAGAAGCGATGCACGAAGAATCGAGCCGTGTCGCGCTGGTGAACAATCAGCCGGTGTTGACGCCGTCCTCTGACGGTCATGTGTTCCAGGACCGTACCGGCGGCACTGAAGCCAACTCGGTGTACATCGACAACAAAATCGACGTCGGCAACTGGACCGTGACCCCGGGCATCCGCTTCGAACACATCAGCACCGACTGGCACGACCGCGCCGTGCTCGACACCGCCGGCAAGCGTGTGCCGGAGAAGAACCGCAGCATCGAAAGCAACGAGCCGCTGCCGGCCCTGAGCGTGATGTATCACCTGTCCGAAGAGTGGAAGCTGTTCGCGAACTACGAAACGTCGTTTGGCAGCCTGCAGTATTTCCAGCTCGGCCAGGGCGGTATCGGCGACAACACCGCCAACGGCCTGGAGCCGGAAAAGGCCAAGACCTATGAGGTCGGCACGCGCTACAACAACGACGTGTGGGGCGGCGAAGTGACGCTGTTCTACATCGACTTCGATGATGAACTGCAATACATCAGCAACGACGTCGGCTGGACTAACCTCGGCGCGACCAAGCACCAGGGGATTGAAACCTCCGTGCATTACGACATGGCCGCGCTCAACCCGATGCTCGATGGCCTGACCGCCAACGCCGGCTTCACCTATACCCGTGCCACTTACGAAGGTGAGATTCCGGGCTTCAAGGGCCGTGACCTGCCGTTCTACTCGCGTCAGGTGGCCACCGCCGGGCTGCGTTACGACATCAATCGCTGGACCTATAACCTCGATGCGTTTGCGCAATCCAAGCAGCGCTCGCCGGGCACAGGTGTGAACGCCGATGGCAGCTTCAACGGCAACTACATCACCGAAGGTTCGGCGGACGGACAGTTTGGTGATATTCCGGGTTACGTGACCTGGAACGCGCGCGGTGGCTATGACTTTGGTTCGCAGTTGTCGAACCTGAAGCTCGGTGCCGGGGTGAAGAACATCTTCGACAAGCAGTATTTCACCCGGTCCAGCGACAACAACTCGGGGATGTATGTGGGGGCGCCGCGCACGTTTTTTGTGCAGGCTAGTGTGGGGTTCTGATAGACCGAGGTGACCCCATCGCCAGCACGCTGGCTCCCACAGGATTTGTGAACGACACGAAACCAGTGTGGGAGCCAGCCTGCTGGCGATAGCTTTATCAGGCTCTCAACACTTTGCCGCCAATGGCCACCGCCACCAGCAGCAACGCCATCAACCCAAAGGCAAAACTCAAGCTGCTGCCATGGGCGATAAACCCGATCAACGCCGGGCCGGCGAGGATCCCCGCATAGCCAAGGGTAGTAATGGCCGGCACGGCGATGTGCTCGGGCATGACTGTCTGTTTGCCGACAGCGGTGTACAGCACCGGCACAATGTTCGAACACCCCGCACCCAACAACGCATACCCCACCAGCGCTGTCTCCCAGGCCGGTGCGAACGTGGCCAACGCCAGGCCCGCCGCAGCCGTCAGCCCGCCGAACACCATCACCCGCGTGGAACCCAGGCGCCTGACAATCCGGTCACCGGTCAAACGCCCGGCCGTCATGGTCAACGCAAACGCCGCATACCCCAGCCCCGCATACGCCGTATCGATCCCGCGCTCCTGCGTCAGAAACACTGCACTCCAGTCGAGCGCCGCGCCTTCGGCGAGGAACACGATGAAGCACATTCCGCCGATAAACAGCACGATGCCATGGGGCACCGCAAACGCCGGGCCGGTGCTTTCGCTGCCGTAAGGCAACAGGTGTGGCGCCGCTTTCAGCAGGGCCAGCAGCAGCACGGCAATCACCACCAACATCGCGCCCAGTGGTGAAATTCCAAGGCCGAGCAAGCCACTGACCCCCGCCGCGCCGACGATCCCGCCGAGGCTGAACATCCCGTGAAACCCCGACATCATGTTCTTGCCGCTGGCCCGTTCGACGATCACCGCTTGCAGGTTCACCGTCGAATCCACCGTACCGAGCCCGGCGCCGAACATGAACAACGTGGCGATCAACGCCGGCACTGACGACACCGTCGCCAACAACGGCAAAGCTGCACAGATCAGCAACGTCCCACCCGCCGCCACGCGCCGGCAGCCGAAGCGTGATGACAGCAACCCGGCCATCGGCATCGCCAGAATCGACCCGACCCCGAGGCACAACAGCAGCAGACCGAGCGTCCCTTCATCCAGCCCGGCCCGAGCCTTGGCGTAAGGCACCAGCGGCGCCCAGGCGGCGATGCCGAGACCGGCGATGAAGAAGGCGATGCGGGTGGACATCTGCTCCAGACGGCCGGGAACAAATGAGGTTGGGGTCTTGAGGCTGGTCATATCAATCCTTGGCAAAAAACGTCGCGTTCCCCAAGGACACTGAATGATCCCTCGGGTTCGATCAGTGTCCGCAGCAATTCGCGGTGAGGCAGGGCTACATCCTTGCACGGCCTGTCGCGGTTTCGCGATATCGTCGACCAATTGATTGTCCAGACAGGAGGCGACATGACGCGGATTTACGATGCACGGGGCAATATTTATATCGTCGTGGCGCCTGAGGCCGTGCGCGATAGCGGCATTGATTTGCCTGAACAGGCTGACCTTGCCGCGCAAACCCGCGAGCAGTGGGCCTTGGCCGCGATCGAGGCGTTCTGTGCCTGGGCCCCCGGCACCCAGCCGCCCGGCAGCAAGGACCATCGTAGCGATGGTTTACTGGTCGGACCGTTTCAATCGGCGCCACCCTATGACCTGCTGATCGTCAATACCGACGGCACGTTGGCCGAGCGCAGTGGCAATGGGCTGACGATTTTCTCCCAGTCGCTCAGTGAGCAGGGATTGATGCCGGAGGAGGGGGCGTGCCTGCTGCGGGTTCATCACGACAAGACAGACACGGTTTCGCCGGGGGAAACGTCCGTGAAACCGGCCGGGATTGAGGGCGTGCAAGGGTTTTGGCTGGACCTGGGAAAGCCAACGTTCGGGCCGCAAGCCGTGGGCGCGCGGGGAGTTGAAGATGTTCTGTTGAACGGTCGGGACGTCAGCCATGTCGCGCCATTGTCGGCGCTGGACCCGGCCTGGAACCACAGCCAGTTTGTGCGTGTCGGCAATCCACATTGCGTGACGCTGGTAGCGGACGCTGCTGCGTTGCCGAACAATGCGCAGATGCGTGAATCACCACTGGCTGAAGGGTTGCTGCGGATTGCTTACGCCATGCCGGCCGGGGCCGGTAAACCGTGTCCGGCGGGGGTGAATGTGCAGTGGGCGATGCTTGAATCCGAAGGCCTGGTCGTTGCGCGGGTGTTTGAGCGCGGGGAGGGGCCGACGGCGTCGTCGGGCACCAGTGCCAGTGCGGTGGCGTGTGCGGCCTGGCGGGTCGGTTGGGTCTCGGCGGGGGAGGTGAAAGTGGTGATGCCGGGCGGCACGGCGCCGATTTTGCTGGAGGAAGTGGAGGGGGAATTGAGTCGTGTCAGGCTGTTTGGTGCGGCTCGGTTGATGGGTTGACTGTCAGACCGCCTTCGCGAGCAAGCCCGCTCCCACATTTGACCGAGTTCTCCCAGAAGAATGCGGTCAAATGTGGGAGCGGGCTTGCTCGCGAAGGGGCCATAACATTCGATAAAGATTTCAGTTCAGACCACTGAACTCCACCACCGGCATCGTCCGCTTCATCAGCAACTTGCCCCCGCGCACCGAATACAGCGGCAAGCCTTGGCTGCGGATCACCTCGTAATCACTGTCCGCCGACAGCACCAGCAAGTTCGCCGGCCGTCCCGCTTCCAGGCCATAACGCTCGCCGAGGTTCATCGCCTTGGCGCTGTTGTCGGTCACCAGGTCCAGCGCACTTTGCAGGTTGCGATACCCGAGCATGTGGCAAATGTGCAGCCCGGCTTCGAGCACTCGCAGGATGTTGCCGTTACCCAGCGGATACCACGGGTCGACGATCGAGTCCTGGCCGAAACACACGTTCATCCCCGCCTCAAGCAGCTCGTTGACCCGGGTCACGCCACGGCGTTTCGGGAAATTGTCGAAGCGTCCTTGCAGGTGAATGCTTTCAGTGGGGCAGGAGACAAAACTGATCCCCGAATGCCCGAGCAAACGGAACAGTTTGGCGCAGTAAGCGTTGTCGTAAGAGCCCATTGCCGTGGTATGGCTGGCGGTGACCCGCGAACCCATGTCGCGGCTCCGCGCCTCTTCGGCCAGCACTTCGAGGAAGCGTGAATGTGGGTCGTCGGTTTCGTCGCAGTGCACGTCCACCAGGCAACCGGTGCGCTCGGCCAGGTCCATCAGGAACTTCACTGAACTGACACCTTGATCGCGGGTGTACTCGAAGTGCGGAATGCCGCCGACCACATCGGCGCCCATGCGAATGGCTTCTTCCATCAGCTCGCGGCCATTGCGGTACGACTCGATGCCTTCCTGCGGGAACGCGACGATTTGCATGTCGATCAGGTGACGGCTTTCCTCGCGCACTTCGAGCATCGCCTTGAGTGCAGTCAGCTGCGGGTCGGTGACGTCGACGTGGGTGCGCACATGCTGGATGCCGTGGGCGGCGAGGGTCTGGATGGTTTTCTTGGCCCGGGTCTTGGTGTCTTCTTCGGTGATCGTGACCTTGCGCTCGCCCCAGCACTCGATGCCTTCGAACAGCGTGCCGCTCATGTTCCAGCGCGGCTCGCCAGCGGTCAGGGTGGCGTCGAGGTGAATGTGCGGCTCGACGAAGGGCGGCACCACCAGGTTGCCGCCGGCGTCCAGATCCTCGGGGCCCAGGGTCGGGGCTTCGGTCTGTCGGGCGATGGTGCGGATCAGGCCGTCTTCCAGGTGCAACTCATGCAGGCCATCTTGGTTGCGCAGGCGGGCGTTGATGATGTGCATGAGGCGAGTCCTTTGGGTTGATGACTCTAAATTAGCGCGGCAGTGGCGATCCTTGCCAGTGCCGTGTGACGAAACACGACACAGCCCTAATGTGGGAGCGGCGGTGCGGCGATCCGACTTGCTCGCGAATGCGGTCTGACATTGAATAAATATGTCGACTGTTATACCGCCTTCGCGAGCAAGCCCGCTCCCACATTTGATCCGGTTTCTTCAGGGGGAATGGTGTAGGGGCAGGAACCGTAATAATGCCGCGACGATGGCCTCGGCTCTCCCAGCCACGGCTGCACAGGCTGCGGTAATCCTTGGCGTCGGGCCGTCGCCGTGCACGGCGTAGTGAATGCGGTGCCCGTTGAAGCGGTATTGGCGGTCCAGCAGCCAGTCAGCCATGTGCGTGTCCTCTTGGGCGAGGCAAAAAGCATAGGCATAAAAAAGCCACCGCTGAAGGTGGCTTGATCATTCACTGACAAAACGCAGTTCCAATGTGGGAGCGGGCTTGCTCGCGAAAGCGGTGTGTCAGTCAACATCATTGGTATCTGACACACCGCTTTCGCGA
>NZ_MOBK01000001.1:0-1219466 GCF_003732265.1 Pseudomonas brassicacearum | reverse complement strand
ACCGCTTTCGCGAGCAAGCCCGCTCCCACAAGGGGAGTTGTGTTGGCTTCTAGAGCGGATTACTCGCCGTGATAGATGCAGCCGCTGGTGCACGTTTCGTGGATGCGGATCGCGCTGAGCTCCGGCAGCAGGGGCTTCAATTCCTTCCAGATGAATTTGGCCAGCACTTCGCTGGTCGGGTTTTCCAGGCCGGGAATGTCGTTCAGGTAGTTGTGGTCCAGGCGCTCGTAGAGCGGCTTGAAGATCGCCTTGATTTCCGAGAAGTCACGGATCCAGCCGGTGTGCGGATCGAGGTCGCCGCTCAAGTGGATCGCCACTTTGAACGAGTGACCGTGCAGGCGGCCGCATTTGTGGCCTTCCGGTACGTGAGGCAGGCGGTGGGCGGATTCGAACGTAAACTCTTTGAAGATTTCCACAGTGATTTCAGCTCTGTCAGGTGTCGATCGCCGCGGCGATGTGGGCAGGCGGCGAGTTTACCAGAGCTGCGGGCGAAACACTGACTAAAGGGTCAGCAAGCGCTCGCCGAGGCGACCATTGGCGGCCAGTTCGAGGAACTCATCACCCAGGCGTCGGCTTTCATCCATGGCGGCGCGCCAGTATTTCTGCCGCGCCGGCGCGTCGCCCATGAAACGTTTGAAGTCGTTACGGTCCGGCAGTTTGCCGTAGGGCAGGCGTGCCAGGTATTCCTTCGACGGCGCCAGCAGCAGGACATCCTGCAAGCGCGCGGGGCAGGCACGGCGCCACGGCAAGGTCTTGTCGAACCAGCCGGGAATCACCCGGTCGGTGAAATGCGGGTACAGCACGATGTCGTTGCCGCTGTAGGGCAGGTCGAGGTGATAGTCGAGCAGTCCGCCATCGCGGAATGTCCCCGCACCGGCGCCGGGCAAGTCGCGCACGCCTTCCATCACCATCGGGATCGATCCGGACGCCAGCAGCGCCTGGCGCAGGTTGCCGGCGTTCAGCGCAACGAAGCGCGACGGGAAGTCATTCAGCGCATTGACCGGCGGCGCGAGGCGCGGGTCGTGGATGATCAGCCGTTCGAAATGCCGCGACAGCCGCGCACGACCGCGCAGGTTGTCGGCGATCACCGATCCCAGCGCCAGCCCCAGCCGGCCGCGATGATCGTCGGCCAGGTTGCCGTGGCTTTTGACCACCATGATGTTCAGCCGGTAATTCGCGTTGCTCAGGATCGAAGCGTCGCGGCCGTCCAGCAATTCATCGAGCATGCGCTGCGAGCTCTGGCTGATCTGCGCCATGGTCACGCCCTTGGCGAAGTTCTGCTCGGTGTACAGATGCCCGAGGCGCCGGATGCCTTCGGCGGCGTCCGGCAGGCAAGCACTGGCGAAGCGCCAGGAACCGACCGAGGCGCCAATCAGCGAACGTTCGCGGGGGGCGGCCGGTAGCCATTCGCCAAACAACGCCAGGTCCAGCCCTTGAATCCCCAAAGCCTTCGGGCCACCGGCGGCACCGGGCAAGGTGCCGACGTCGGCGGCGCTCAAGCCGTCTTTACGGATGCGCGCCAACGCTCGCGGGCCGGCCTTGAGGGTCAGGGAGGGGAACTTGATGTGGATGGCGGTCATACCGGTCTCGATGGTTGGCAGCTGGGGATTATAAGCAGTTCAAGCAGCACCACCAATCCACTGTGGGAGCGGGCTTGCTCGCGAATGCGGTGTGTCAGATAACGGAGATGTCGTCTGATACACCGCATTCGCGAGCAAGCCCGCTCCCACAGGGTTTCGGGTGAGGTCGGTAATGTCGTGTTGCCATCTTTCATGATGGCAATTCAGTTTCAATTAAGTTCGACTCGCTAAGGTGCCCCCCGTAGGCAACACATAAAAATACGGAGACACCCATGAAAACCCTGACTGCCCTGTTCACCGCCTCGATCATCGCCATGACCGCCAGCCTCGCCCACGCTCGCGACCTCGGGCCCGACGAAGCCCTGAGGCTGCGCGACGCTGGTACCATTGTGTCTTTCGAGAAGCTCAACGCCACGGCTCTGGCCAAACACCCCGGTTCGACGGTGACCCAGACCGAACTGGAAGAAGAGTACGGCAAGTACATCTATCAGGTTGAGCTGCGCGACCCACAGGGCCTCGAGTGGGACCTGGAATTAGACGCCGTCAGCGGCCAGGTTCTCAAGGATCATCAGGATACGTAATGAAGGTGCGTTCATTTTCACGCATGGCGCTGGTGCTTCTGGCGTTTTGCTCGGCGGTGTTGGCCCGCGACCTCGACCAGGACGAAGCCCTGCGCCTGCGCCAGCAAGGGGTGATCCTGCCGCTGGAGCAACTGCTGCAGCAGGCGCTGGATCGCTATCCCGGCTCCAAACTGCTGGAAGCCGAGCTTGAAGAAAAGCACGACGTCTACATTTATGAAGTCGAGTTGCTGACCGCAGAGGGCGTGGTCCGCGAGCTGGACATCGAGGCCGCCACCGGCCGTTTAATCAAAGACAAGGAAGATTGATCGATGCGATTGCTGCTGGTGGAAGACCATGTGCCGTTGGCCGACGAACTGATGGCCGGCCTCAACCGTCAAGGTTACGCGGTGGATTGGCTGGCCGACGGTCGCGATGCGGTCTATCAGGGCAGCAGCGAACCGTATGACTTGATCATCCTCGACCTCGGCCTGCCGGGTTTGTCGGGGCTTGAGGTGCTGAAGCAATGGCGCGATGGCGGTTTGTCGACGCCGGTGCTGATCCTCACCGCTCGCGACTCTTGGGCCGAGCGCATCGAAGGCCTCAAGGCCGGCGCCGACGATTACCTGACCAAGCCTTTCCATCCGGAAGAATTGCACCTGCGGGTTCAGGCGCTGCTGCGTCGATCCCACGGCCAGGCCAATCAGCCGACGCTCAAGGCGGCCGGGTTGCACCTCGATGAAGGCCGTCAGTGCGTGACCCGCGATGGCGCCGACATTCAGCTGACCGCCGCCGAGTTTCGCCTGCTGCGTTATTTCATGCTGCACCCTGAACAGATCCTCTCCAAAATCCACCTCGCCGAACACCTCTACGACGGTGAAACCGAGCGCGATTCCAACGTGCTGGAAGTTCACGTCAACCACCTGCGCCGCAAGCTCGGTCGCAGCGTGATCGAGACCCGTCGCGGTCAGGGTTACCTGTTCGGCGGGGCGGCTCAGTGAGGTCGATCCAGCGCCGCTTGAGCCTGGGACTGATCAGCGTCATGGTCGTCGTCGGCCTGGTGCTGGCGCAAACCAGCCTGTGGCTGTTCGAAATGGGTTTGCAGCGCTACCTCGAAGCCGGGCTGCGCGACGACAGCGAAAACCTGCTGGTGGCGCTGGTGCGTGGCCCGCAAGGCTTGCAACTGGATGAGCGGCACCTGTCACCGGCCTATCAACGTCCGTTCTCCGGGCATTATTTCCGCATCGACTTCGACGATAACCACTGGCGCTCCCGTTCACTGTGGGATCAGGAGCTGCCACGGCTGGAACATCCGGGCCTGCACAGCAACCTGCAACTGGGGCCGGAAGGGCAGCAGTTGCTGGTGTTGCGTTCCGACTATCGACGCCTGGGCCAGTCGATCTCCATCAGCGTCGCGCAGGACTACACCCCGGTGCGCGAGAGCTTCAAGCGCATGCAGCAAGTGGGGCTGGGGTTGGGCCTGGCCGGGTTGCTGCTGATTTTGCTGCTGCAACGCATCACCGTGCGCCGCGCCTTGCGCCCGCTGGAAAAGGCCCGCGAACAGATCGCCCAGTTGCAACAAGGCCAGCGCTCGCAACTGGATGATCAGGTGCCGGTGGAACTTGAGCCGCTGGTGGCGCAGATCAACCATTTGCTCGCGCACACCGAAGACAGCCTCAAGCGTTCGCGCAATGCCTTGGGCAACCTCGGTCACGCCTTGAAAACCCCGTTGGCGGTGTTGTTGAGCCTGGCCTCCAGTGAAAAACTCGACGCTCATCCCGAGCTGCGCAGGGTGATTCAGGCGCAGCTGGAACAGGTCCAGCAACGCCTGAACCGCGAACTCAACCGCGCGCGATTATCCGGTGACGCACTACCGGGGGCGTTGTTTGATTGTGATGGAGAACTGCCGGGGCTGTTGGCGACGCTGAACATGATTCATGGCGAGCACCTGGCGCTCAGCTACCGCGCACCGGCGGGTTTGCAGTTGCCTTGGGACCGTGAGGACTTGCTTGAACTGCTCGGTAACCTGCTCGATAACGCCTGCAAATGGGCGGATGCCGAGGTTCGTTTGAGTGTGGTCGAGACGGCGGGCGGGTTTGAGTTAAGCGTCGAAGACGATGGGCCGGGGATTCCCGAAGACCAGCGGGCTCAAGTGTTCAGTCGCGGTACGCGGCTGGATGAACAAACGGATGGGCATGGGTTGGGATTGGGGATTGTGCGCGACATCGTCGACACGTGGGGCGGGGTGCTGCGGCTGGACGAGAGCGAGTGGGGCGGGCTGAAGGTCGTGATCGAACTCCCCAAGCGCTGACCCCAATCCAAACCCACCAAAGATCTAAGGTGGGAGCGGGCTTGCTCGCGAATGCGCTGTGTCAGATAACAGAGATGTCGTCTGATACACCGCATTCGCGAGCAGGCTCGCTCCCACATTTTGATCTTCAGCGGACGCAATAACCGGGTCAGACGCGGAACTGATCCATCAAGCTCTGCTGCTGATTCGCCAGGCTGTTCAGCGACTGGCTCACCCGCGCCGATTCATTCGCCTGTCCCGACAGCGATTCCGTCACGTCGCGAATCGTCGCCACGTTGTTGTTGATCTCTTCCGCCACTGCACTCTGTTCTTCCGCTGCCGAAGCAATCTGCAGGTTCATGTCGCTGATCACCGTCACCGCATCGCCGATCTGGCGCAGCGCGGTCACGGCCTGGCTGACCTGCTCGACGCTGCCCTGAGCCTGACGATGGCTGTTGTTCATCGAGCCGACCACGTCCTGGGTGCCGCTCTGCAATTGCTCGATCACCAGGCGGGTTTCCTCGACCGATTCCTGAGTGCGGCGCGCGAGGTTGCGCACTTCATCGGCGACCACGGCAAAACCGCGCCCGGCCTCACCGGCACGGGCGGCTTCAATAGCAGCGTTGAGCGCGAGCAGGTTGGTTTGTTCGGCAATCGCGCGAATCACTTCCAGCACCGAACCGATTTTCTCGCTGTTCGCCGCCAGCCCTTCGACTTGCACCATGGCCGCGCTCATGTCGGCGGCGAGGTGGTCGATGCTGGTGGTGGTCTGGTCGATCACGGTCAAACCGCGACGAGTCGCCTGATCCGCATCCTTGGCCGCCTGCGCGGCTTGCGCGGCGCTGCGGGCGACGTCCTGGGCGGTGGCGCTCATTTCGTGGGACGCGGTGGCGACCTGATCGACCTGGCGGTATTGCTGCTCCATGCCGGCGCTGGTCTGGGTGGCGATGGCGGACGACTGGTCCGCGGTGCTGCGCGCGTCCTGCACCGAGCGTTTGACCTCGGCGATGATCGGTTGCAGCTTGTCGAGGAAGCGGTTGAACCAACCGGCCAACTGGCCCAGTTCGTCCTTTTTGTCATAGGCCAGGCGCCGGGTCAGGTCGCCTTCGCCACTGGCGATGTCTTCGAGCATGTGCGCCACGCCGAGGATCGGCTTGGTCACGCTGCGGGCCATCAGCCACACGAGCAACAGGCCGATCAATGCGGCCAGCACGCCGAGGCTGAGCTCGACCAGGGTGCCGGTGGTGTTGCTGTCGTCGAGTTGTTTTTTCAATATCTCGGCCGGGCCGACCAGGACTTTTTCCGGCACGTCGAGCAGCACGCCCCAGGATTTGCCACCCGGAATCGGCTGGAACGGCGCCAGCACTTTCAACTGGTGATCGTTGTGCAGGCTTTCGGTTTTGCTGCTGCTGGCGAGCATGCGGATCAGCTCGGCGCCGTTGGCCTTGTCCACGGTGTCCAGGCGCTGGCTGAGTTTGCTGGCGTCGGCACTGTAGCCGGCGAGCAAACCGACCGGGCTGAGGATGCTGACGTTGGTCTGGCCGTCATAGAGTTTTTTGCTCGCGCCCTGACTCATGGCCTGCAGGCTGTTGAGGTTGATGTCCACCGACAGCGAGGCGATCACTTTGCCGTTGACCATCAGCGGGAACACGATGCTGGTCATCAGCACGTTCTGGCCGTCGATCACGTAGAAGTACGGTTCGATCACGCACGGCTTGAGCGACGTGCGCGGGCAGGTAAACCAGGCGTTGGCCGGTTCGCCGCTGGGGCCGGTGCTGGTGTCGGCCATGTCACTTTCCGGCAGTGCCATGGAGGTGACCTTGCCCGGTGTCGGCTGCGACCAGTACAGGGCGAAACGGCCCTTGTCGTTGCTGCCCAGTTCCGCCTGGCCGGTGAACAGTTCGTCCTTGCCGTCCAGCGCATTGGCTTCGAACACCAGCGACAGGCCGAGCAGTTCCGGGTTGGCTTGCAGCGCCGACTTGACCTGGCGGGTCAGGTCTTCACGCAGGTCGAAAGCGTCGAGAAAGCGCTTTTCCGCCTGATCACGCAGGAACAGCACCTGGCGTGAGAAGCCATGGCCATATTGATAGGCGTCCATGAACTGCTGGCGAATCAGCAGCGCCTGGTTTTCACCCTGGGATTCGATTCGCGCCTGGGCGGCTTCGGTGAGCATCTCCATGCTTGAGGCTTTCACCATCGCGGAGCTGTGCTCCATGCGGTACAGCGAAAGACCCACCAGCAGGGTCACGATGCCGGCCAGGCAAAGCCCGGCCAGCAGGGTGATTTTCCATTGGATGGAAAGTTGTCTTAGTGACATGGAGGCGTCCTTTATTCGATAAATATCTGAGACTTTGCACTGTAGCGGCCGCAATTCTGCTTTCTTTATGCGGTACGCCAAATATCGAGACACACAAACCTGTAGCAGCTGCCGAAGGCTGCGTCCGGCTGCGAAGCAGTCGTAAACCCATTGGTCGCGGTTCATCAGATACACCACATCGCCTGATTTCACGACTGCTGCGCAGCCGGACGCAGCCTTCGGCAGCTGCTACAGGGGCAGTGTTGGCTTTGACAAGGCGGCGGTGCTGCGGCACAGTGCCCGCCCTCTAATAAAACCCATTACTTAATCCGCTGGCGGCTCTTCGCAGACTGCCGGCTGAGCTCATTTCGCTTGCCTTGAGGTAACGATGATTAATGCTGTAATCGCCGCGGTCGGCATCATGCTGATTCTCAGCCTGTCCCGCGTGCACGTTGTGATCGCGCTGATTGTCGGCGCGCTGGTGGGTGGCCTGACCGGTGGCCTGGGCATCGACGCCACGCTCAAAGCCTTCAACAGTGGCCTGGGCGGCGGGGCGACGGTGGCGTTGTCCTATGCCTTGCTCGGCGCGTTCGCCGTGGCGATTGCCAAGTCCGGCATGGCCCATGCCCTGGCGGACAAGGCTTTGGCGATGGTCGATCGGCAACACGCCAGTGGTGGCGGTCAGGTCAAGTGGCTGCTGATCGGTTTGCTGTGGGTGGTGGCCATCGCTTCGCAGAACATTCTGCCGATACATATCGCCTTTATCCCGCTGCTGGTGCCGCCGCTTTTATACGTGCTGACCAAGCTGCAACTGGACCGTCGGTTGATCGCCTGCGTGATGACCTTCGGCTTGATCACCCCGTACATGTTCCTGCCAGTGGGGTTCGGCAACATCTTCCTCAACGAGATTCTGCTGGCCAACGTCGCCCGCAGCGGCGTGGACATCAGCGGCATCAACGTCACCCACGCCATGGGCATCCCGGCGCTGGGCATGGTGTTCGGCCTGGCGGTGGCGTTTTTCAGCTACCGCAAGAAACGCGTCTATGACCTGGAAAAGATCGAGCAAGTCGAACAGGTCGCGGTGCAGTACAACCCGCTGAGCCTGATGGTGGCCGGCGTGGCCATTGTGGCGGCCTTCATTATTCAGTTGTTGCTGGACTCGATGATCATCGGCGCCCTGGCCGGGTTCCTGATTTTCTCGGTGTCGGGCATTGTGAAATGGCGTGAAACCGACGACCTGTTCACCGAAGGCATGAAGATGATGGCGATGATCGGCTTCATCATGATCGCCGCGTCCGGGTTTGCCGAAGTGATGAAAGCCACCGGCCAGGTGCAGACGCTGGTGGAATCCTCGGCCTCGTGGATCAACCACAGCAAGGGCATCGGCGCCCTGTTGATGTTGCTGGTGGGCTTGCTGGTGACCATGGGCATCGGTTCGTCGTTCTCCACCGTGCCGATCCTGGCGGCGATTTTCGTGCCGCTGTGCGTGCAACTGGGGTTCAGCCCGCTGGCCATCGTCTGCATCGTTGGCACCGCCGGCGCCTTGGGTGACGCCGGCTCGCCAGCCTCGGACTCGACCCTGGGCCCGACCTCGGGTTTGAACATCGACGGCCAGCATCACCACATCTGGGACACCGTGGTCCCGACGTTCCTGCACTACAACCTGCCGCTGCTGGCGTTTGGTTGGGTGGCTGCGATGATTCTCTAATCACCGTATATCAAATGTGCGAGCGGGCTTGCTCGCGAAAGCGGTGTGCCATTCAGCATAAATATTGCCTGACACACCGCCTTCGCGAGCAAGCCCGCTCCCACAGGGGGACCGCGCAATCCCCTGAATTCAACTTTTGGCCCGGCGTGCCGTTAAAGCCTTTAACCACGCCAACAAAACCAAAAGAGTGAACCGTCATGCGCATGAGCCTGAAGGCTAAAGTCCTGTCCCTTGCCGTTCTCCCGGTGTTGCTCTTTGCCCTGGTTATCAGCCTGACCACGCTGTTCGTGCTTAAGGAACAGGCACACAAGGAAGTCGAGGAAACGCGCCAGCGCCTGCTCAGCGATGCCAAGGCCACTCTGCAAAGCTACGTGGCCGTGGCCATGACCACGATCAAGCCGCTCTACGACGCCGCCGCCCCCGGCGATGATGCCGCGCGGGCGCAGGTGATCAAATTGCTGTCGGGCATCACCTACGGCAAGGAAGGCTACTTCTTCGGCTACGACTCCAATACGGTTCGCCTGTTCAAGGCCAACAGCCCCGAAGGCGTGGGCCAGAGCTTCAAGGACAACCGCGATCCGAACGGCGTCTACGTCAACCGCGACCTGGTAAAAGTCGCCAAGGACGGGACGCACTACCTGCAATACAGCTCGCCACTGCCCGGCAACACCCAAGTGCTGGTGCCAAAGCTCGGCTACACCGAATACCTGTCGAAGTGGGACATGGCGGTGGGTACGTCGGTCAACCTCGACGGCATCGAAGCGCAAGTCGCGCTGGTGGAAGCCAAGGTTCAGGAACGCATGCAAGGCGTGGTGCTGAGCATCGTCGGAATTGCCGTGGTGGTGCTGTTAATGATCGCGGCGGTCGGCCTGCTGCTGGCCAACACCATCCTGCGTCCGCTGAACATGATGAAAGCCAACCTCGACGACATCGCGGCGGGTGAGGGCGACCTGACCCGTCGCCTGACCATCACCAGCCATGACGAACTCGGCGAACTGGCCGGCTCGTTCAACCGCTTTGTCGACAAGATCCACAGCCTCGTGCGTCAGATCACCGAAATGACCACGCAACTGACCGGGCTGGTGAACCAGGTGTCCGATCAGGCCCAGCGTTCGGACCAGGCCATGGAACGTCAGCGCCACGAGACCGATCAGGTCGCCACGGCGATCAACGAAATGTCGGCGGCGGCGCAGGAAGTGGCGAAAAGCGCGCAAAACGCGGCAGTGGCGGCGCAGCAAACCGACGAAGAAGGTCAGGCCGCCAAGCGCGTGGTCGCGGGCAGCATCGTCAAGATTCATGCACTGGTGGACGACATCCGCAGCAGCGGCGTGTCCCTGGACAGCCTGCAAAAAGACGTGTCGTCGATTGTCAGCGTCCTCGGCGTGATCCGTTCCATTGCCGATCAAACCAACCTGTTGGCGCTCAACGCCGCGATTGAAGCGGCGCGCGCCGGTGAAGCGGGTCGCGGGTTTGCGGTGGTGGCCGATGAAGTGCGGGCGCTGGCCAGTCGCACGCAGATCAGCACCCAGGAAATCCAGAGCATGATTGACCGCTTGCAGGCCGGGACTCAATCGGCAGTGGAAGCCATGCGCCGTTCCAGCGAAGCCGGCGACGGCACGTCCGCCCAGGCCAACGAAGCGGGTGCGTCGCTGGACACCATGGCGCAGCTGATCGGCACCATCAACTCGATGAACGCGCAGATCGCCAGCGCCGCGGAAGAGCAAACGGCAGTGGCCGAAGAGATCAACCGCAGCGTGCATCAGATTGCGGTGGCCGTGGACAACGTGGCGGATGAAACCCAACTCGGCGCACAGACGTCGCGCAGCCTGGCAGACCTCGGCCAGCGCCTCGGCAAACTGGTCGGCCAGTTCCGTATCTGACACTACACACAACCTGTGGGAGCGAGCCTGCTCGCGATAGCGGACTGTCAGCCAACATCAATGTTGGATGTGCCGCCGTCATCGCGAGCAGGCTCGCTCCCACAGGTGAATGTTTTCAAATGTGGGTGGGAGTGAGCTTGTTCGGGGCTAAACCACCGCAGCCCGAATCTGTCGTCCCAACACATCCATCACATCACAACCATCGCGCAACAACATCGCCGCAGCCTTCGCCAATTGCTGCACATCAGCCCCTTTGGCCCGGGTTATGTCCAGACTCGCCAAGCTTTCCATCATCTGCGTCACAGTCAGAAATCGTGAGGCGGCATTGCTGTGCAAGACATCCAGCGGTGCCTGAGTGGAAACAAGTAAAACCGGAACATCACTCTCGTTGTTGGTCATCGGCATGTGCGGGTTCATGCATCACCTTCTGATTTGGCCGCGTGCATGCCGTCGATGGAGGCTTGAACCAATGAGCGTGCGGTGCCGAGCATTTGCTGGCTGGCCCAGCGTAGCGAAGCGCCATGTCCCGGCCGTGTGGCGGTAGGGGCTTGATGGGCGAGAGCTTCTGCGCAACTGAGGTAGACCGAAGCGTGTTCAAGGGCGTCGAGTAGCGGGATGCCGGGTTGAACGGCGAATAGGTGATGGTCGACGTGGTCGCAGGGGGCGAAAGGGGTGGATTTTGTGGTTGGCTCAGCCATTGGTGTAACTCCTTGAAAATCAGAGAGCTACCACTTCATCGCCGTCAAACGAATGGGTGGCAACTGTGTGCAGGTTGACGGACCGGTCCAAGGAACCCGGCGCACTCGAAAGTGCCCCGCACACAGTCACCATATAGCTTTGAATCGAGCACGCGAGTACACGAGCAAAGCAGGGACAATGCGTAACTTGGACTTACCGAGCCGTCAAACCCGATCACGAATGAGTCGTGACAGGCGCGAGGATAGGGAGTGGGGGCAGGGCAGTCAACCAGCGAAAAGCCCGAAACGGCCACTTTGCTTGTAGGTAGGTTCTGGAACTGATTCATGGAATTCGACGAGGCTGGCCGGATGAAACCTTCGGCGTATTACGACCGTGTGATGGAAGAACGGATTAAATTCACATCGCTGGTGCGTGGCCGTGAAAATTGTCTGGTAGACCGTTATTCGGAACGCAAAGAGAGCGCCGAAGCGCTGTCGACCGGAGTATCTGAATACTCCGGCTTTCCAGTTTTCGAAAGGCAACAATACGGTCGGCTGGAGGGCTTTATCTGCCCTCATTCGACGACTGAGTTGGCGCCAGTGAGAGGCTCTGATACGTCGCCATAGCCACAAAGCTATATTTCCCTTAGTTCGATCAAGCGGGTATTAAATACATACCAATGCAGTCTACGGTTACATGAATACTTACCCATGATCTTTTGTTGTAATCATAGGCCTCAGCGTAATCACCTGAGCGTGGCGTTCCGACCCATGCAATAGACCTGGTAGTTCCAGCAAACCCGATCAAACTACTGTAGGAACGTTTTATGACTGCCAACATTGAGGGAGTTATCCGAGTGAATCGAGCATCGCCTGTCAAAATGCGAAGGTATACATCGTAAGTCTGTCCAGCCCACCCCATAAATTGGATGTACCAAACATTGGAGACATCCACAACATAACTCACAGAGTTTAATGCCTCATCGGTGACCGTAATGGTGGCCTGACCATTCTGCAATCCAATCACTTTTCCGTTATCGTCCGCGCTGACTATATTGGGAGAAGAAGAGGTATAACTGAGTTTGCCTACACCGCCCAGCGCCTGACGAATATCCGTATTTCCTATCGCGTCGAGCCCTGAGGGCACTCCATTGGTAATGATCCGCAGTCCATTGAGTACCAGTACGGACGGGTCAATGGTCAACGGGGGACTAGAAACATTCTTGATGGTATAAACCCGATCCTCAAACTTCGTAGCCGTAGCCGGATTACCACTTTTATCCATTGACACCTTGAACTTGAGTATCAGCGGTTTGCCATCCCCGAGGTCCTTTACATAACTGTTGGGCAACTGTTTGGGCCAGAATCCCTGGCTGATCCATGTCGCATTGACCTTGTGGCTTCCGCCGTTCCAGATCGTCAGGTTATGTGCAGTACCATCAGCCTTTTGACCGAACACTTGCAGCCAGACCTGCTGTCCCACGGCGATCGCCGTCCAGAGCAACCCGTGAATAGTCGCGTTTTTGGTGCCCAGCGCCGTTACATCCAGCACCCCTTCGTTCGCCTCCGCCTCCACGATCTTCGGCGGGTTAAGTACTTCCTGGTTCGCATGGATATCTAGAAAAATCGTCGCCGACTGGTTGGTGTTGCGCAACTGATCGAACACCGTGAATCTGATCGGTGTATTGGCACTGTCGCCAATTTGCTGAAAATCGGCGGCGGTCAGTGTCAACGTGATCGGCTTGGCAGGATCGGTGACTTCAAACGTGACGGTCCAGCCCCCAATATCCAGGCGAATCTGGTCGTAAGGCCGCGCAAAGCTGTACTTGAATGTGAGCAGCACCCCCTGCGTCGCCTCTTCTGGTCCGACGCCGTCTGCAACGATGGGGGCGGGTAGGACAAGCGCCATGCCGGCCGGTGCCGGATAACCCGGCGCCGAGTCGTGGTACAACACGGTCAGTTTGAGCGAGTCATCGAAATTACCGCTGACTCGGGTAACCCTGTAGTAGATGTCATTGACACCGTTCACAAACCAGTTCGGCGGCAAATGAAGAAGAAAGCGACTACTTTCCTCCCCTGGAAGGATGGTTTTGGCAACGTTGGTAGCGATGCCGTTGACATACAATCTCACAACGTCGTAAGCCGCCACGACGCTAGTTGTGATCCCAGTGCCGGGATCGATCACCACCTCGAGGCCATTTATCGTAAAAGCGGATTGAGGGATGCCGCCGTGGGCGAGCCCTTCCGGTTGCACCGGTGTTATCCACTCCGGCGTATACACGGGAAACAAGGCGAGGGCGGCGGTCACCGCTTTTGACTGAATGTCCATCGTTAGCTCCAGGGGTGCAGGCATTGGCCGCGTTGAGAACCGAGCCCCATTACACTTTTAGAAGGCGAAGCTGGCTACTGTCAGATCTGACAGGTAATGGCTGTTGTGCGACGAGCGGTCATGCGCCTGTTGTTGACGCCGGCCAATGAAATAACAAAGGATGATTCGGCTGACATCATCCGTTCGATGCCAGATTAATGCCGTATGCGTAGGGCAGGCCGCTACGGCCTGTCCCAGTACGGCACTGCCCCAAAACACTCAACAAAGAAATCAATCACCGTCCGCACCTTCACCGACAACCGTCGGCTGCCCGGCCACAACACCGCGATCTGCTGTGGCTCAAGGCTGTTGGAGACCTGAAAGTCCCCCAGCACCGGCACCAGCGTGCCTTCGCGCACCGCCTCGCCAATCAACCACGACGGAAACATCACCAGTCCCAACCCTTGCTCCGCTGCTTGCACCAGGGTGTCGGCGTGGTTGCCGGTGATCGGCCCTTTGACCGAGTAGGGCGTCCAGTCCTGCTGATCCTTGCGGAAAAACCAGCGTTGCAGGCCGGTCGCGCCTTTGTAGGCCAGGCATTGGTGCGCCGCGAGATCTTCTGGACGTCGCGGCGTGCCGTGGCGTTCGAGGTAGGCCGGGCTGGCGGCGACTTGAAACCGGTGTGGTGCGAGGATCCGTGCCTGCATGCTGGACGCACTACCTGCAATACAGCTCGCCACTGCCCGGCAACACCCAAGTGCTGGTGCCAAAGCTCGGCTACACCGAATACCTGTCGAAGTGGGACATGGCGGTGGGTACGTCGGTCAACCTCGACGGCATCGAAGCGCAAGTCGCGCTGGTGGAAGCCAAGGTTCAGGAACGCATGCAAGGCGTGGTGCTGAGCATCGTCGGAATTGCCGTGGTGGTGCTGTTGATGATCGCGGCGGTCGGCATGCTGCTGGCCAACACCATCCTGCGTCCGCTGAACATGATGAAAGCCAACCTCGACGACATCGCGGCGGGCGAGGGCGACCTGACCCGTCGCCTGACCATCACCAGCCAGGACGAACTCGGCGAACTGGCCGGCTCGTTCAACCGCTTTGTCGACAAGATCCACAGCCTCGTGCGTCAGATCACCGAAATGACCACGCAACTGACCGGGCTGGTGAACCAGGTGTCCGATCAGGCCCAGCGTTCGGACCAGGCCATGGAACGTCAGCGCCACGAGACCGATCAGGTCGCCACGGCGATCAACGAAATGTCGGCGGCGGCGCAGGAAGTGGCGAAAAGCGCGCAAAACGCGGCAGTGGCGGCGCAGCAAACCGACGAAGAAGGTCAGGCCGCCAAGCGCGTGGTCGCGGGCAGCATCGTCAAGATTCATGCACTGGTGGACGACATCCGCAGCAGCGGCGTGTCCCTGGACAGCCTGCAAAAAGACGTGTCATCGATTGTCAGCGTCCTCGGCGTGATCCGTTCCATTGCCGATCAGACCAACCTGTTGGCGCTCAACGCCGCGATTGAAGCGGCGCGCGCCGGTGAAGCGGGTCGCGGGTTTGCGGTGGTGGCCGATGAAGTGCGGGCGCTGGCCAGTCGCACGCAGATCAGCACCCAGGAAATCCAGAGCATGATTGACCGCTTGCAGGCCGGGACTCAATCGGCAGTGGAAGCCATGCGCCGCTCCAGCGAAGCCGGCGACGGCACCTCAGCGCAGGCCAACGAGGCGGGCGCGTCGCTGGACACCATGGCGCAGCTGATCGGCACCATCAACTCGATGAACGCGCAGATCGCCAGCGCCGCGGAAGAGCAAACGGCAGTGGCCGAAGAGATCAACCGCAGCGTGCATCAGATTGCGGTGGCCGTGGACAACGTGGCGGATGAAACCCAACTCGGCGCACAGACGTCGCGCAGCCTGGCAGACCTCGGCCAGCGCCTCGGCAAACTGGTCGGCCAGTTCCGTATCTGACACCACGCAAAACCTGTGGGAGCGAGCCTGCTCGCGAAGAGGCCGTCATGTTCAACATCAATGTTGAATGAAAGACCGCCTTCGCGAGCAGGCTCGCTTGTATGTTTAGACTTGAAGGGGTGGGTGGGACTACAGACTCGATTCTGACTCTGACCAGTACAGACTGTGGGAGACTTCTCCCACAGGTGAATGCTTTCAAATGTGGGAGTGAGCTTGCATGCCCATGCCCATGAGCATGAGCATGAGCATGAGCATGAGCATGAGCATGAGCATGAGCATGAGCATGAGCATGAGCATGAGCATGAGGCACTCACCCACGGCCATCGTCATGTGCATGACGAACATCATTTGCGCTGGACCTGAAAAGCCTTTCGCACGTCAGGACTGAAAATCGAACTGGACCGCATAGGCGCCCGGCGTGCTTTCAAACACCATCTGGTAGTGAGGCAGGCCCCGTATCGCCGATGATATCCATGCCTTCAGCGAACGCTGTCGACTCCGGTTGCAACGGGATGACCCACAATCTATGGTCCCTGTAGCAAGGCACGTAGCCTCGGGTACCATCACGGCTTATGGCGCTTAACAGGGGGTCGATTCCGACGGCAGTTGCCGCCCTGAGTTCCCACGAGAGAGTATCAATCGTGAGAATCCTGTGATCAATGGATGAAACATAGAGCCATCTCCCGTCAGGGCTGAGCGTAAAGAATTGCGCCGAAATGTTGGAAATACTTCGTTCTTTGATCAAAGTGGCTGCATTGAACTTTGCAACGCCACCCCACCCGACTACATATAAGTTTTTTCCGTCCGGGCTGACCGCAACATCACCGACAACCCACTCGGTGGGTAGAGTTCTGCTAACGGTCAACGCGACTGTGTCAATGATGGAAACCGATCTTCCATTATTGTTGCCAACATATACTTCTCTACCATTCGGGGAAATGGTGATCCCGATAGGTTGTAAACCGACCGAAATAGTTTTGATGACTCGTAAACTCGCGATATCAATCACCGCGACTACGCCACCACTAACGGCACTGACGAACGCAAGAGAATCATCCTTACTCAGTACTATGCCATAAGTGTGGTTGGCCACAGGAATGTAAGCTAGTAGCGTAAAGTTACTTGTATCAATAACGTATACTCCTGTCGCCGTATCGCTATAGCTCGTTACAAATGCGCGTGAACCATCTTTATTAAGGACTATTTGACGCGACGACAATCCCGGAATGTTCAGGCGCGCGATAATCTTCAAGCTCGCAGCATCGTATACCTCCACTGCCCCGACTCCCCCGACATATACCTGAGTACCATCCGGACTGAGCGCTGCGCAGTACGGCCACTCGACCACCGCGATGGAACCCACCGGAGCTGACTCCGTAATAACCAGTGCTGCCGTTGCCGTGGCAGTTCTGCTGGAAGCGCTCAATGTATACGTTCCAGACGTAATCGCACCTTTCACACCATTGATGGTGAGCGTGCCATCCGCTTGCGTATTGAAACTGCGAGTACCTCCTGTTCCATCGGCATAAACCGTACCTTCGGGCAGGGTCACGTCGACGACTCCCGCGGATGGCTGACCTGCTCGCGTCAGGATCAATTTGATGGCCTTGATACTGCCTCCCGGGGCAGCGGAAAAGGGATCATTGATGAATTTCACTTCAACATCGGGCAGGCTTTGCCCTTCCACTTGCGCCTTTGCCACGGTGGAAGTCGCAATAACCTTGCCATCCCTGATCTGCTCGTACCAGACCTTCACGAGACTGTCGGCGATGACCTTGGCGTTGGGAATGTCTACAGAAAGTTGCCCCGGCACCAGCTTGATCGGCAACATTACCTCGTGGGTGCTCACCACCGTGCCGTTGAGTTCGGCGGTGAATGTCAGGTGAATTTGATCCTCCGCCTGCCAGACTGTATCGATCAGATGAATCAGCGCCCACAAGGGGCCGCCGTTCATTTTGCCCAAGTCGACCGTGGTCGGGTCGTCACCGTTTTCGCCGAGAACTTCCTGAAGGATGGGCATCTCTAGTACAACGCGATCGAGGTGCACATCAATCCAGGTCGTCTCCGACCAGTGATCCTGCGCATTGAACTGCCCCAAATGCGTCGTGCCTGAAAAGTTGCCCACCTGGCTGACAACGTTGTACCTGATTGGAAAACGCGGGTTGTTTCGGTCCTTGGCGAAATGCGTAGCGGTCAGGGTGAGTACGACCGGCTTTGTCAGGTCGGGCTTGGGATCCGCTGGGGTTGGTTCGATTCGGTGAGTGACCGGCACCCCGCTGCAGTCTACGGTTACCAGGTCATACAGATGTTTATGTGGCCAATCGAGGGTAAGAGTTACGCCTTTTTCCGCCTGCGCGGCATTCACGCTGGTCGGACTGACGTTGATGGTCAGCGCCGGGTGCCCGCCGCCGGGGACCGGGTCGTCACCGCCGGGAGCATAGATGTCGTAGAGCACCAACAACTTCGGTGACTTGTCGCCATTGCCCGAAAGCCGTTCCACCGCGCAATGCAAGCTGTTGACACCCTCCAGCAGCAGGCCTGACGGCAGACGCAACAACACCGGTGCACTGGTATCCATGACAATCTCGCTGGCGACCGGTTTCAGACCGTCGTTTACATACAACTCCACAGTTTCAAACAACGCCTGCCCTTGCCAGGGCCCGAACACCACCGACACTCCCAGCGGGTCCTTGTAGTGGTTGAGGATCGACAGCCCGATATGCGCCACGGGGTGAATGACGGGGTATGTCTTGAGCAAGATTTTCGGAGGCGTTAGGGAAAAAGTGTTCATGACAGTCGCTCGCTCAGGAAGGGGAAAGCCTGTAACTATCAGAGCACTGCGCAGATGTGATGCCTACTGTCATATCTGACAGGTGGCGACGAGTGGTCGGTAGCTCAGGTGCTACTCGAGCACCTGAACGCCGCGTGAAATCATGCGCCGCTGGCTCGCCGAATTCCGTGGCAAGCGAATGTTCAATCGCTGCTGCGCAGGATTGTTGCAGGCGCCGGCTTTAGTGTGGCTGATGACGCAGCGGACCTGAGTAATGGGATCGCTGGAATTCCCTGTCGATTTTCCGGTGGGGGGCTCTGCCCATGACCCTGCAGATTAATGCCGTATGCGTAGGGCAGGCCGCTACGGCCTGTCCCAGTACGGCACCGCTCCAAAACACTCAACAAAGAAATCAATCACCGTCCGCACCTTCACCGACAACCGTCGGCTGCCCGGCCACAACACCGCGATCTGCTGCGGCTCAAGGCTGTTGGAGACCTGAAAGTCCCCCAGCACCGGCACCAGCGTGCCTTCGCGCACCGCCTCGCCAATCAGCCACGACGGAAACATCACTAGCCCCAACCCCTGCTCCGCCGCTTGCACCAGGGTGTCGGCGTGGTTGCCGGTGATCGGCCCTTTGACCGAGTAGGGCGTCCAGTCCTGCTGATCCTTGCGGAAAAACCAGCGTTGCAGGCCGGTCGCGCCTTTGTAGGCCAGGCATTGGTGCGCCGCGAGATCTTCTGGACGTCGCGGCGTGCCGTGGCGTTCGAGGTAGGCCGGGCTGGCGGCGACTTGAAACCGGTGTGGTGCGAGGATCCGTGCCTGCATGCTGGAGTCGTGCAGCGGGCCGATGCGAAACAGCAGGTCGGCGCCTTCTTGCAGCGGGTCGATGTAATGGTCGGTTTGCTGGATGTCCAATTGCAGCTTCGGATAGCGCTCGCACAATTGCCCCAGCCACGGCGTCAGGTGCCGTTGGCCGAACACCACCGGGGCGTTGATCCGCACCAGCCCGCTGGGTTCGCTTTGCTGTTCCTGCAAGGCTTGCTCGGCTTCTTCCAGTTGCACCAGCATCAGCCGCGCATGATGACCGAGCATGCGCCCGGCTTCGGTGGGCGAGACGGCGCGGGTATGGCGGTAGAGCAATTGTTGGTTAAGGGCTTGTTCCATCAATTGGATCTGCCGGGAAATCGAAGAGGGCGCCAGGCCCTCGCGCCGCGCCACCTCGGAAAAACTGCCGTGGTCGAGCACGGCGACAAACAGCCGAAGTGCCTTGAATCCGAGTTCGTTGAGACCGTGCATGGTTCATCCCGCTGTGCGGATTACGCAAAAGTGTTGTCAGGATGCTCCCATTTATCGCAAAGCTCTGCCACCGGATAATGCCGGCCATTGTTTCTACAGGCAGGTTGCCCTTATGCAAGCGTCTTCAATCGACACCGCGGTCACACCCGCGACCAAACCAGGCCTGCGGCTGTTGCTGTTGCCGCTGGTGATCCTCGCCGGCATGGGCCTTTCCGTGGAGGCTGGGTTGCTCGGGCCGCTCGGGGTTCAGGTCGGACATTTATGGGCGACGTTGAGCATCTTCGGGGTCGGCTCGGCGATTCTGTTTTTGCTGCTTTTGCTCAGCGGCCCGCAACAAGGCCCAGCGCTGAACACCTTGCCGCGCTGGCAGTTGATCGGTGGCTTTCTCGGGCCGATCTATGTGGTGGTGCTGACCCTGGCCACGCCGCACATCGGCATTGCGATGACCATGATCGCGATCCTCTGCGGGCAGGTCGGCAAAAGCGTGCTGATCGACCACTTCGGCTGGTTCGGCGCCAGTCGCAAAAAGGTCAACGGTGAACGCTGGCTGGCGTTGCTGTTGATTGTCGTGGCACTTGTTCTGATCGCTCGGGGTTGATGATGAATCTGATTATTTTGTTGGCCGTGATCGTCGCGGCCGGTGCGGTGTTGAGTGTGCAGGCGGCGATCAATGGTCGTCTGGGCGAAACGGTGGGTGTGTTGCGCAGCAGTTTGCTGACCTTCGTGGTGGGCGCGGTGGTCACCGGGCTGCTGATCCTGTTTTTCGAGCCGGCGCAGGCCGTGAGCTTGCTCGACGTGCCGAAATGGCAGCTCAGCGGCGCGTTGTTTGGCGTGGTGTACATGATGGTCATGGTCGGCGCGGTGCCCAGGGTCGGGACGGCGGTGGCGACCGTGGCGGTGATTGTCGGGCAACTGGGCATGGGCATGCTGATCGACAATTTCGGCTGGCTGGGCAATCCGGCCATCGACCTGTCGAACAGCCGGATCGTGGCGATGGCGTGCCTGGGGCTGGCGTTGGTGTTCATGTATCGCAGCAGCACCCGGCAGGCCTGACACAAACTCCTACACTGGTAAGACGGGCCGCGCGTGCGGCACCCCGACGACCACACCAATGGAGTCTGACTCATGATCAGCAGTGACAGTATCTGCGAATGTCCCCAATGCTCGTGCAAGCTGGGCGAGCATCCGATAGCGCGCCACGGTAAACACTATTGCTGCGAAGCCTGCGCCAAGCACCATGAACATGGCGAAGAATGCTCCAGCAAGGGCTGCAAGTGTGCTCATGGGAGTCGTGCTAAAACCTGATCTTGTGGCGAGGGAGCTTGCTCCCGCTGGACTGCGCAGCAGGCCCACTTTTGGGGGCGCTTCGCGACCCAACGGGACGGTGCGGCGTTCCGACAAGCCCCCTCGCCACAGGTGTTCATCCGCTCTGTTTTATTAACTCGCCGGCCGCCACTTCACATTCTCGACCCCGAACTTCTCCGCCATCGGTTTGCTTGTCTTTTGCACCTTCTCTCGGCCGAATCGCGGGATCCTGCCCACTCCGGCGTCGCAGCTCGCCCAATGCCAAGCCTCCGCGTTGTCCATCTTGTCCAGGCGGATGATGAATGACTTGGGGACGCCATGAAGGGTGTATTCAATGACGAATAGTTTTGCGTTGTTCATAAAGCCCGTATTCCTCCCTGTGGTAATAGAAGGATCGTTTGGGATACGGAAAATTCAGTCTTATTGTCAGACGGCGGCAGCCAGTGGCGACAAGGCCGTGGGCTGGTTACCATGCAAGACCTGAAAACCTCAACGATTGCTGCCCCATGGCCCTTGCCGCGCCCCCTGACCTGAGTGACACCGATGTGCCCGTGCAACCGCTGGCGCGCACCTACCCTCGTGGCCTGTTTATCGAGCCGCACGAGCATGTCTGGGGCCAATTGCTGTATGCAATGAGCGGGGTGATGTGGGTTGAAACGCCTCACGAGGCGCTGGTGGTGCCGCCGCAACGGGCGGTATGGCTACCGCCGGGCGTGCCTCACGGGATTCGTGTGGTCTCGGACTTGCAGATGCGCAACATCTACCTGCGGCCATCATTGGCGGCCACGCTGGAAAAGAGTGTTCAGGTGATTGAGGTCGGCGGTCTGCTGCGGGAGCTGATCGTCGGGCTGGTGGAGCAGGGCGACAATGGGGCTGCGGAGTATTACGAAGCGCTGGTCGGCCTGGCGCTGTTGGAGCTTAGACGAGCCAGGCGCTCTCTGTTGAAAATCCCGTTGCCGGATGATTCCGACCGGCGCCTGATGAACCTTTGTCAGGCGGTCATGGCTGCACCATCGCTGGACATACCGTTCGAACAACACGCTGAAAATGCTGGTGCCAGCGTGCGCACCCTGGCGCGGTTGTTCAAGGACAGTCTGGGCATGGGCTTCGCCGAGTGGCGACGACAGGTGCAACTGGCGACGGCGGTGGCTGAGTTGATTCAGGGCGTGCCGGTCAACGCAATCGCCCGCGAGCTGGGTTATTCGCCGAGCAGCTTCAGCGACATGTTCCGCCGGGAACTGGGTGTCGCGCCTTCGCAATTCTCCAGTCATCACCAAACCCTGTAGCCGCTGGCCCAATCCTGTGGGAGCGAACTGTGGCGAGGGGGCTTGCCCCCGTTGGATTGCGAAGCAGTCCTCCTTATAAATCTCGGATGAAGCAAAAAACTTGTGAGCGCTGCGCACTCAAACGGGGGCAAGCCCCCTCGCCACAGTGATACGCCAACTTTTACAAATTTGCCTTTAGCGCTTTGGCCGAAATTCAGAAGCACTTGGCCGGTGCCCGCTTTCACCTCGCACTAGACTTTGGGCCTGTCTTCATTGCCCCCGGAGTCCGCCATGAGCTACCTCATCTCACTGGTCATCGGTCTGGGCGTCGGTTTGCTCTACGGCGCACTGGATTTTCGTTCCCCCGCACCACCGGCCATCGCGTTGGTCGGGCTGCTTGGCATGCTGGCCGGCGAAAAGTTGTGGCCGATGGGCCGGCAACTGGTCGCTGGCTGGATCTCCTGAACCGTTCATTTATTCCATGGAATCGCTCATGAAAGCATTGCAGTTCGACAAAACCGGCGACCTCTCGGCCTTGCGCTACGTTGACGTGCCGACTCCGGTTCCCGGCGCCGATGAAGTGCTGGTACAGATCAAGGCCGCCGGCCTCAACCCCAGCGATGTGAAGAACGTACTCGGACGTTTTCCCTACACCACGTTGCCACGGATCCCCGGTCGGGATTTTGCCGGTGTCGTGGTTGAAGGTCCGCAGGCGTTGATCGGCCAGGAAGTCTGGGGCACCGGGCGTGAACTGGGGTTCTTTGCCGACGGCTCCCATGCGCAATTCGTCAAGCTGCCGGCCAACGGCGTGGCGCTCAAACCGACCCACCTGAGTTTCGCCCAGGCCGCCAGCCTCGGCGTGCCCTACACCACGGCGTGGGATGCGTTGGAGCGCAGCGTGGTGACGGCGCAAACGCGACTGTTGGTGATCGGTGGCGGGGCGGTGGGCAGCGCGGCGTTGGCGCTGGCCAAAGTACGCGGCGCCCAGGTGCTGGCGGCGGCGCGGCGACCGGAGCAGGTCAAGGAATTGCAGGCTCAGGGCTATCAGACATTGCAACTGGATAAGCCTGAGGACTTGGGCGCTCAGGTGAACACCGTGTATCGCGGCGGCGCCGACGTGATTTTCGACACCACCGGGTTCTGGCTCCCGGCCTCGGTCGCGGCCCTGGCAACCTTCGGCCGCATCGCCATCATCGCCGCGCCGGTGGACGGCATGGTGCAACTGCCGGCCCTGGCGCTGTATCGCAAGGGCGGTTCGGTGGTGGGGATCAACTCGTTGCTGTATGGAGTTCAGGCGTGCGCGGCGATGCTTGATCAGTTTGGCCAGTTCTTTGATCAGGATTTGTTGCCGTTGCCGGAAGGCTTGTTTGAGTCGCCGTTGGCGCAAGGGCTGGAGCGGTATACCGAAGTGAATCAGGGTAGCGGTGAAAAAGTGATTTTACTGCCATAACCCAATCAAAATGTGGGAGCGGGCTTGCTCGCGAATGCAGTGTGTCATTCAACATTAATGCTGAATATGCCGGCCTCTTCGCGAGCAAGCCCGCTCCCACAGTGGATCTGTGTCGGGCACAAGATCTCAGTTCACTTGAGATCAACTGTGGGAGCGAGCCTGCTCGCGAAGAGGGCGGCACAGTCGCCATCAACCTCGTCTGCTAGAATCGGCCGCATTGATCCCACAAGGTGCACCCATGAGCGAGCCGATTCGTCTGACCCAATACAGCCACGGCGCAGGATGCGGTTGCAAAATCTCGCCCCAGGTTCTGGAAGTGATTCTGGCCGGCAGCGGGGCGCAGAACCTCGACCCCAAACTCTGGGTCGGCAACGCCTCGCGCGATGACGCGGCGGTGTACGCCATTGATGAAGAGCGCGGCGTCGTCTCGACCACTGACTTCTTCATGCCCATCGTCGACGACCCGTTCGATTTCGGTCGTATCGCCGCCACCAATGCCATCAGCGACATCTACGCCATGGGCGGCGACCCGCTGATGGCCATTGCGATCCTCGGCTGGCCGGTAAATGTGCTGGCGCCGGAGATTGCCCGGGAAGTGATTCGCGGCGGCCGCTCGGTCTGCGACGAGGCCGGAATCCCGCTGGCCGGTGGGCACTCCATCGATGCACCGGAACCGATCTTCGGCCTGGCCGTCACCGGGCTGGTGGAAAAGCGCCACATGAAGCGCAATGACACGGCCACGGCCGGCTGCCTGCTTTACCTGACCAAGCCACTGGGCATCGGCATCCTCACCACCGCCGAGAAGAAGGGCAAGTTGCGCACCGCCGACATCGGCCTGGCCCGCGACTGGATGTGCACGCTGAACAAACCGGGTAGCCGTTTCGGCAAGCTCGACGGCGTCACCGCGATGACCGACGTCACCGGGTTTGGTCTGCTGGGGCACCTGGTGGAAATGGCCGACGGCAGCCAACTGACCGCCCGCATCGAATACAACCGCGTGCCGCGCCTGCCGGGCGTCGAGTATTACCTCGAGCAAGGCTGTGTGCCGGGCGGGACACTGCGCAATTTCGACAGCTATGCCAGCAAACTGGGACGGCTCCAGGAACTGCACAAACGCGTGCTGTGCGATCCGCAGACCAGCGGTGGCCTGCTGATTGCGGTCACCCCCGAGGGCAATGAACGGTTCCTCGCGGTGGCGGCCGAACTAGGCCTGAACCTGGAACCGATCGGTGAACTGGTTGAGCGACAGACACACGCGGTTGAGGTGTTTTGATGTCGATCGACTTCACCGATTACCGCGAAATCTTTCTCAACGACCGGCCGATGATGGATGCGCGCGCGCCGGTGGAGTTCATCAAGGGTTCATTCCCCGGTGTGGTCAACCTGCCGCTGATGAATGACAACGAGCGCCAGCGCATCGGCACTTGCTACAAGCAACACGGGCAGCAGGCCGCCATTACGCTGGGGCATCAACTGGTGTCCGGCGAGATCAAGGCCGAGCGCATCCAGGCCTGGACCGACTTTGCCCGGGCGCACCCCGAGGGGTATCTGTATTGTTTTCGCGGCGGTTTGCGCTCGCAGATCGTCCAGCAGTGGCTCAAGGACGAGGCCGGCATTGACTATCCCCGGGTCGGTGGCGGCTACAAGGCCATGCGCACCTTCTTGCTCGACACCCTCGATCAGGCGGTCACCCAATGCGATTTCGTGTTGCTCGGCGGCATGACCGGCACCGGCAAGACGGAGGTGCTGACGCAGTTGAGCAATGGGCTGGACCTTGAAGGCCACGCCAATCATCGCGGCTCCAGCTTCGGCAAGCGCGCGACCGGGCAGCCGTCCAACATTGATTTCGAGAACCGTCTGGCGGTGGATGTGCTGAAAAAGCGCGCCCATGGCATTGAGCAGTTTGTGCTGGAAGACGAGAGCCGGGCAGTCGGCAGTTGCGCCTTGCCGTTGCCGCTGTATCAGGGCATGCAGCAGTTTCCGATGGTCTGGCTGGAAGACAGCCTTGAAGGGCGCGTCGAGCGGATTTTGCGCGACTACGTGGTGGACTTGTGTGCCGAGTTCATTGGTGTGCATGGCGATGAGGGATTTGCGCGGTTTTCCGAGCGCTTGCTGGAAAGCCTCAACAACGTGCAGAAACGCCTGGGTGGCGAACGCCATCGGCGGATGTTGATTCTGATGGAAGAGGCCTTGGCGGAGCAGGGCCGAAGCGGTGTGGTGGACCTGCACCGGGGCTGGATCGAAGGGTTGCTGCGTGAATATTACGACCCGATGTATGCGTTTCAGCGGGAGAAGAAAGGCGCGCGGATTGAGTTTGCGGGGGAGAAGGGGGCGGTTCTTGAGTACCTGCGGGAGCGGGTGAGCCAGCAACATTAAGGTTGTTTTGGCCGGCCTCATCGCGAGCAGGCTCACTCCTACATTAGATCTTCACTGAACACAGATTTTGTGTACGACCGAGAACCACTGTAGGAGTGAGCCTGCTCGCGATGAGGCCCTTGCAGCCACTAAAGATCTTAGAGCGCCGACCGCTTAGCTCGGACAAGTCTGCGAGCCGTTATCCAGCCCTTGCTTGTAACTGTGGCTGACGAGGCTGGCCTTGCCGTTGTGCCAGGTCAGGGTCAGGACGTACACCGAATCGTAGTCGCTGGACTCCCAGTCCTCGGTGATGTTCTGTTTCTTGCCGACCGCATCGCCAGCGACCTTGTTGATCAACTCGGGCAGGTAGCCGTGGGACCAGGCGGTGTAGATGATGGAGTTGTGGTACTTGTCGTGGAGCAATTCGTCCGCCAGGTCGCTGGTGTCGTTGGCCGAGAACTTGATGTTCACCGGCAAGCCGAGCTTGATCGCGCTGGGGCTGATGGTCATCAGGGGGCGAATGTAACTGTAGGAATTGTCCAGTTCACCTTCCTCGACATTGCGCGTCGGGTTGGCGGCAAACACGTAGTTGGCCTTGCCGAATTTTTCCGGCAACAAGGTCGCCAGGTCGATGGCGCGGTTGAGGCCCTGGCAATTGAGCTGGCCCAGACCTCCTTCGGGTTTTTCTGCGTGACGCAGGAACACCAGGGTCTGGGTACCGTCCGCCGGTTGGGCGCGGCTTTCGCTGGACTCCAGCGACAAAAACAATGCGCTCGCCGCCAGCAGCGCAGGCAGAAAAATATACGCACGGTGTTTGAAGCGTTTGGCGAATCTGGACAGGTTCATCATGTGAATAAGGGATCTTCAGCGCATTCAGTTAAGGCTGACAAACCTTTACACCACCAGCTCCCAGCTTCGGGTGTTTTCCATGTCGTTGGGCCGGTCCGTGTCCGAAAGGGCATTTCTCAGAGTCCTCTGAGCCTGTTTGGTTCGATACCGGCGGGTGCGCGGCACTTTATCGATAACCTTGAACGGGGTGCAGTCAAGGTTATCGACAAGATGTTGCGAAATTATGGACACCCTACACGTAGAGGCGTTGGCGAAGGCTGACATCTTTTGATCGTCATCATCAGCGGTTTCGATAACGCGAAAAGATCGCAACCTGCGGGCGCCAATCCTGGATTATGCTCAACCCTTTCTTTGGCGATGGAGGCTACCGATGACTGATCTGTCTGCGTTCCCGATTACCCAAAAATGGCCGGCCCAATACCCCGACTGGATCCAGCTCTACTCCTTGCCGACCCCGAACGGTGTCAAGGTCTCGATTATGCTCGAAGAGATCGGGCTGCCCTACGAGCCGCATCGGGTGGGCTTCGACACCCAGGATCAAATGTCCCCCGAGTTTTTGTCGTTGAGCCCCAACAACAAAATCCCGGCGATCCTCGACCCTCATGGTCCCGAGGACAAACCCCTGCCATTGTTCGAGTCCGGGGCGATTCTGATTTACCTCGCCGACAAGAGCGGGCAACTGCTGGCGCAGGAATCGGCTGCGCGATACGAGACGATTCAATGGTTGATGTTTCAGATGGGCGGCATCGGGCCGATGTTTGGCCAGGTCGGCTTCTTCAACAAATTCGCCGGCAAGGACTACGAAGACAAACGGCCCCGCGACCGTTACGTCGAGGAAAGTAAACGTTTGTTAAAGGTTTTGGATGGACGCCTTGAAGGTCGCGACTGGATCATGGGCGAACGCTACACCATCGCCGACATCGCGACGTTCCCGTGGGTGCGCAACCTGATCGGCTTTTACGAGGCCGGCGACCTGGTGGGCATCAAGGATTTCAAGAACGTCACGCGCGTGCTGGAACGCTTTCTGGCGCGGCCGGCAGTGATCCGCGGGCTGGAAATCCCTAACCCTAAATAGAATGTTTCACGAACAAGGAAGACCATGCGTTCATTCGATTTCAAGCAGGTAGATGTCTTCAGCCGTGTCGCCCTCAAGGGCAATCCGCTGGCGGTGGTGTTCGGGGCCGACGCGCTCAGTGATGAACAAATGGCGGCGTTCGCGACCTGGACCAACCTCAGTGAAACCACGTTCGTGCTGGAACCGCGCGATCCGCGCGCCGACTATCGCGTGCGGATCTTTACCACTCTGAACGAGTTGCCCTTCGCCGGTCATCCGACCCTGGGCACTTGCCATGCCTGGCTTGAGGCGGGTGGCGTGCCCAAGGGCGAGGAGATCATTCAGGAGTGCGGCGTCGGGCTGGTGCGGGTCCGTCGACAAGGCGCGGAACTGGCCTTCCTTGCGCCACCGCTGATCAACGCCGGGCCGGTGGACGCCGAACTGGTGGAGCGCGTACGACGCGGGCTCGGTCTGGCGGTCGGGGCGATTGTCCGGGCGCAGTGGGTGGATAACGGTGCCGGCTGGTTGGCGGTGATGGTCGCGGACCGCCAGCAAGTGCTGGACTTGCAACCGGATCACTCGCAAATGCTGGGCCTGGCGGTCGGCGTGATCGCACCGTGGAATCCCGAGGGTGATGGCGATGACGCGCAATTCGAAGTACGGGCCTTCATCTCCGGGGACGGCATGCCGGAAGATCCGGCGACCGGCAGTTTGAATGCCGGGATTGCGCAGTGGTTGCTTGCCGAGGGGTTGGCGCCGGCCTCCTATGTGGTCAGCCAGGGCCTGACGATGGGACGGGCCGGGCGCATTCAGGTGGATCAGGTGGGCGATGAAATCTGGATTGGTGGAACGGTGGTGACCTGTATTTCCGGGACCCTGAAGCTTTAACCCTGTGTGAATCCAAACCTGTGGGAGCGAGCCTGCTCGCGAAGGCGTCGTGACAGCCAACATTTATTTGACTGAAACACCGCTTTCGCGAGCAGGCTCGCTCCCACAGGGTTTTGTGTTGGTCTCGGGGGATTATTGCCGAACCGGTAAGGGTTTGTTCCGTGCCTGAGGTTTGTGCCTTGCACCGCGCAAGGCATAAGCTTCTCCCCTAGACGTTAGTCTCATCCTCCGTTTTTCAGGAATGCCCATGTCCAGCCAGTTCCCCGAAGCACGTCCACGCCGTCTGCGCCGCAATGCGAGCCTGCGCAGCCTGTTCCAGGAAACCGAGTTCAGCCTGAACGACCTGGTACTGCCGATTTTCGTCGAGGAAGAAATCGACGACTTCGTGCCAATCAAAAGCATGCCCGGCGTGATGCGCATTCCGGAGTCGAAACTGGCCGGCGAGATCGAGCGCTACGCCCGCGCCGGCATCAAGTCGGTCATGACCTTCGGCGTCTCGCATCATCTGGACAGCAGCGGCAGCGACACCTGGAATGACAATGGACTGGTGTCGCGCATGTCGCGGATCGCCAAGGATGCGGTGCCGGAAATGATCGTGATGTCCGACACGTGCTTCTGCGAATACACCGACCACGGCCATTGCGGCGTGATGCACAACCACGAAGTCGACAACGACCAGACCCTGATCAACCTCGGCAAGCAAGCCGTGGCCGCTGCTCGGGCCGGTGCCGATGTGATTGCCCCGTCGGCGGCGATGGACGGGCAGGTCCAGGCGATTCGCCGGGCGCTGGATGCCGCCGGTTTCAGCCAGACCGCGATCATGGCCTATTCGACCAAGTTCGCGTCGGCGCTCTACGGCCCGTTCCGTGAAGCCGGTGGCAGCGCGCTCAAAGGAGACCGCAAAAGCTATCAGATGAACCCGATGAACCGCCGCGAAGCGGTGCGCGAATCGCTGATGGACGAACAGGAAGGCGCGGATGCACTGATGGTCAAGCCGGCCGGCGCCTACCTCGATATCATCCGCGACATCCGCGAGGTCTCGCGTTTGCCGCTGTCGGCGTATCAGGTCAGTGGCGAGTACGCGATGATCAAATTCGCCGCGCAAGCGGGGGCGATTGATGAGGACCGTGTGGTGCGCGAAAGCCTGGGGGCGATCAAGCGCGCCGGCGCGGATTTGATCTTTACCTACTTCGCGATGGAACTGGCCCTGGCCGGGATCTAAACCCAACACCTAACCCCTGTGGGAGCGGCGGTGCGACGATTCGACTTGCTCGCGAAGGCGGTGTTTCAGTCAATACATGTACTGAATGACACACCGCCTTCGCGAGCAAGTCGAATCGTCGCACCGCCGCTCCCACATTTTTACCGTGTTGAATCAGGGAGTGCCGAAATAGGGCCGGATCCCGTGGTGCTTGAAGTACCGCTCAATCACCTTCGGATCGGAACACGTCTCGGCAATCGCCACATACGTATCCGGGCGCAACAGGTAAAACCCGTTACGCCCCAACCCCGCCGCTTCAAACGCCGGTCGCCAGTCAAACACATGCAAGGGCAGATGATGCTCGATGCACCAGGCGATCATTTCGTCGCTGGTGTCGCCATACACGTGTACCTGCCAGGTCGGATTTCTCAGCGATTCAAAGTTGTCGCCCTCGCCATCATGCGCCCAGGGCAGGCGATCGCCGCCGTGAACGTGCCCGGCAACGCCGGTGCTCAACGGCATGCCGCGATAGTTCAGGGTGATCTGCGAGACCGTGCGAAACAGGAACTCGCGAGACGTTTCGAACGCGGCCATTTTGGGAATCACGAAGGGCGCCAGCCGTGTTCGCAGCACATCGGCCAAGCGTCCCTCTGCGGTGGCGAAACTGAATACGCGGTCGGTGGTGGCGACGAGTTTGCGCGCAAAGGCGATGCGCTCGGTTTCATAGGTATCGAGCAGTTTTGCCTCGGCTGCGCCACCCAATACCGCCGCGAATTTCCACGCCAAGTTGATCGCGTCGCCAATCCCGGTGTTCATGCCCTGGCCACCGGCCGGGCTGTGAACGTGGGCCGCGTCGCCCAATAAAAACGCGCGGCCGGTGCGAAAGTGATCGGCCACCCGGTGATGCACGCGGTAGGTCGAGAACCAGTTGACGTGTTCGATCTGCACCTTCATGTGCTCGATGGCCCGGCTGCTGACGTCCTCAAAACGCAAGGTTTCGGCCCGTTCGGCCCGTTCGGCACGCTCGTCACGCTCGTCACGCACCGTGCCGATCAGCCGGGCTCGACCTTCGCCGGCCAATGGGAACACAGCGAGGAAATCCGCTTCATCAAGGTCCACATGCAGTTCACCGTTGATTGCCGGCCCGCTGGCCTGCACATCCGCCACGTAGAAAATCTGTTGGTAGGTGCCACCGGGAAACCCGGTGTCCAGCGTTTTACGCACGATAGAACGGGCGCCGTCGCAACCGGCCAGATAACACGCCTGGCAGGTTTCCTGTTGGCCATCGGGCAGGCGCAAGTGGGCGGTGATGCCATCGCCGGTTTCCTCGAAGGCCTCCAGTTCGGTGCCGCGTTCCACCTTGATGCCGAAGGTTTCAAGACGCTCGATCAGTAGTCGTTCGTGCTGATCTTGTGGAAAGATTTCCATGAACGAATAAGGTGTCAGGCCAGCGCCGATGTTGCTCAGTGGCAATCGTGCAACCGATTCACCGCTGACCCAGAAATTGGCGCCCGCCACCCGATGACCGTTTTGCACCACAGCTTCGCTGAGGTCGAGCTGGCGATAAAGCTCCAGCGTCCGCGCCTGCACCGCCAGCGCACGCGACGTGGTACCGGGCGCCGACGTCTTGTCGACAATCCGCACGCGGATCCCCAGTTTGCTCAACCACAGCGCCAGGACCAGCCCGGTCGGGCCGGCGCCGACGATCAATACGTCGCTACGGTGCATGAGCCTGTCCTCCTCGGTGACTGGCTCAAGTATGGTTCAGTCGTCGCCGGCCGGAAGGCTGACCGCCCAACGGAAAAAGGCCCCGCAGCCATGACGATGGAACAGCGCGCGGCCGCAGGAGTCATAGCCTGCGCCATGCCATTGGTCGTATGGTTAACCCGGCTCAACGGATTTGATGGAGCACCATGCAAGCCAATCGATTGATCATGGGTGTCGCGGCGCTGTTGCTGCTGGCCGGTTGCGGCACTCAGCGCCCGCAGGAATTGCCCGCGCGCGCGCCCGCCGAGGTCAAGGCCGACATCGTGCGCCTGCTGCCGGCCAAAACCACGGATCGCCAAGGGTGGGCCACGGACATCTACGCCGCCTTCGCCGCCCAGAAAATCTATCCGTCCACGCAAAACCTGTGTTCGGTGCTCGCCGTGACCGAGCAGGAATCCACCTTCCAGGTCGACCCGCCTGTGCCAGGCCTGGGCAAGATCGCTCGGGACGAAATCGACCGTCGCGCCGCTAAAGTCCACATCCCCAGCCTGTTGATCAGCGGCGCGTTGCAGGTGAAATCACCCAACGGCAAAAGCTACAGCGACCGCCTCAACGCCGCGCGCAGTGAAAAGGAGCTCAGCGCGATTTTCGATGACTTCATTGGCATGGTGCCCTTGGGCAAAACCCTGTTCGGTGGCTTCAATCCGGTACACACCGCCGGACCGATGCAAGTCAGTATCGAGTTCGCCGAACAGCAGGCGAAGGACTATCCGTATCCGGTGCAAGGCTCGATTCGCCATGAGGTATTCACTCGGCGCGGCGGCATGTACTTCGGCATCGCCCACTTGCTGGGTTACCCGGTGAGCTACACACAACCGCTGTATCGCTTCGCTGATTTCAATGCCGGTTGGTACGCCAGCCGCAATGCGGCGTTTCAGAACGCGTTGAACCGCGTGTCAGGCATCCCGTTGGCGCTGGATGGCGACCTGGTCCGCTATGACTCGATCATGCCCGGCACCACGGAAGTGGCGGTGCGTAGCCTCGGCAAGCAGTTGGGGATGCGCAATACGACCATTCGCAATCAATTGGAGGAGGGAAAAAGTCTTCAATTCGAGGAGACGGAACTCTACCGGCGAGTGTTCGCGTTGGCCGATCAGGCCGAGGGCAGGGCATTGCCTCGTGCCGTGTTGCCGGGAATCGAACTGCAAAGCCCGAAAATCACCCGCAAGCTCACCACTGCATGGTTTGCCAAACGGGTCGATGAGCGTTATCAGCGCTGCATGAAACGGGCTGGCCAGTAACCCTGATCAAACGAAAGGCGTAAAAAAACCCGGCGGGTCAGGCCGGGTTTTTCATTGAGTACTGCGGTAAAGCCCTGCATTTATGCGGCGCGGCTTTCGATCAAACGGTCGGAACCACCTTCGGCAACGCGGTTCTGCATCAAACGGTCGGAACCATCAGCGGCTACGCGGTTTTCGATCAGGTGATCCGAACCATCAGCAGCTACGCGGTTTTCGATCAAACGGTCGGAACCATCAGCGGCAACGCGGTTTTCGATCAGACGGTCGGAACCATCAGCGGCAACACGATTTTCGATCAAACGATCCGAACCACCTTCAGCCACACGGCTTTCAATCAGACGATCCGAGCCGCCTTCAGCGACCACAGGTTGAGCAGAGGTTGCGGCAAAAGCGTTAACTGCAAAGACCGAGAAAGCGATAGCGAGGATAGTTTGGCGTTTCATGATGGTGTGCTCCGGGGTGTTTATGAGTTGGTATGGAGCGGATGTTACGCCGAGGATTTTTTATGAGAACTTCATTGATGTGATGGTGAACATCGACAGTATTGATAGACCTTGTGAGTTGCCCCACGCGGGCGTGATGGTTCAGTCGTCGGATGGTGCGGGTAGGCGGGATCGACGCTTCTACACTGATTAGCTGGATCACCACGACCGGCAGGTGACGCCTCTAATGACCCCATTCTCGTCTCGCCAGGAGGCCGCACCATGTATCAACTCTATGGACACCAGAACTCCGGCGCGGCAGCGATAGAAGCGGCGCTGGAGCTGTGCGAAATTCCTTACCGCTTCATCGACGTCGAGTTGTCCTCGGAGGCGGCCCAGGCACTGGAGAAGCTCAACCGGCTCAAGCAGATCCCGACGCTGCAACTGCCCGATGGCAGCATCCTGACCGAAAGTGCGGCGATCCTGATCCATCTCGGGCTGACCTTTCCCAAGTCGAACCTGTTGCCAACATTGGCCGCTGACCGCGATCAGGCGATCCGCGGCCTCACGTACATCGTCAGTAATTGCTACGCGGCCATTGGCATCATCGATTACCCCGAACGCTGGTTGGCCGAGACGGATGAGGCGTCCAGGCAAAACCTCATGGCCGGCGCTCGCTCGCGATTGCACTGGAGCTGGGAGTTGTTTGCCGATCAGTTTTCCGGCGAGCTGTATCTGGGGGATGAGACGCCGGGCGCGCTGGATGTGCTGGCGGCGGTGGTGTCGAGGTGGGCCGGCAGCCGGGAGCATTTACGCAACGCCCGTCCCGGTTTTTTCGCGTGGCTGGAGCGCATCGACCGGCACCCGACACTGGCGCCGGTCTTCGCCCGGCATTGGCCCGTGTGAACACTGAAGTTTGAATGTGGGAGCGGGCTTGCTCGCGAATGCGGACGGTCATTCAACATTGATGTCGACTGACACTGCCTCTTCGCGAGCAAGCCCGCTCCTACATTTGATCCAGGGTGTCTCCGGATTACTCGCCGCGGATGTACTGCTCCAGCTGGCGAATCAGTTCCGCCTGTTCGGCAATCGCTTCCTTGACCAGGTCGCCGATCGACAGCAAGCCAATCAACTTGCCGTCCTCCACCACCGGCAGGTGGCGCAGGCGTCTGTCGGACATGATGCCCAGGCAGGTATCGACGGTTTGATGGGTGTCCACGGTGATCACATTGGAAACCATAATGTCGCGCACCGGCGTGCCCACCGAAGAACGGCCATGCAGCACCAGTTTGCGTGCGTAATCACGTTCACTGATGATGCCCACCACCTTGTCATTTTCCACCACCAGCAAGGCGCCGACGTTTTTCTCGGCCATCTTCATCAGCGCTTCCAGCACCATGTGATCAGGTTTGATCTGGTGCACTTCCTGATTCTTCTGATCTTTGAGCTTGAGCAGTTGGGCGACGGTTTTCATGGTGGCTTCTCGGGTGTTGTCGTTGTCCTTGAAGAATCGTAGACCCAAGCGCTGAGGGCAAGGGAGAAAGCGGCAGATAACACTCAAAAAACGCCATTCAGCAGTTTTTCTTCGATAAACATGATCCAAGGGCTCAGTAAGTCCCACAGGTTTTATGTTTCGATGACGCGTAGAATTGCGACCTGAATCAAAACGAGAGGTTGCAGTGGTGGATTTACAGCAGGCCTTCGTCCTGACCCGGCATTGGCGCGACACCGCGGCCGGCACGGAAGTCGAGTTCTGGCTGGCGACCGACAGCGGTCCCCGGCGCATCCGCCTGCCTCATCAGCCGTCGGTGGCGTTCATTCCAGCCGCCCAGCGCGAGCAGGCGCAAGAGGTGCTGCGCGGCGAGAAAAACGTCGAGCTCAAGCCTTTGGCCCTGCTGGATTTCGAGCATCGCCCGGTGCTCGGCCTGTATTGCCAGCAGCACGGTCAGTTGATGCGTCTGGAAACGGCGTTGCGCAAGGCCGGCGTCGAGATGTTTGAGGGCGATGTTCGCCCGCCGGAACGCTACATGATGGAACGGTTCATCACGGCGCCGGTAATCTTTGGCGGCACACCGGATGCGGACGGTATGCTGCTTAACGCGCAGATGAAACCCGACCCGACCTACCGGCCCAACCTGCGGCTGGTCTCGCTGGACATCGAAACCACCGAACAGGGCGAGTTGTATTCCATTGCCCTGGAAGGCTGCGGCGAGCGCCAGGTGTACATGCTCGGGCCGCCCAATGGCGACGCCAGCGCGGTGGACTTCCAGCTCGAATACTGCGACTCGCGAACCGTGCTCCTGAAAAAGCTCAACGAATGGTTTGCCCGCCATGACCCGGACGCGATCATCGGCTGGAACGTCGTGCAGTTCGATTTGCGCGTCCTCCACGAGCACGCCCGGCGCCTGGGCGTACCGCTCAAGCTTGGGCGCGGCGGCGAAGAGATGCAGTGGCGCGAACACGGCAGCCGCAACCATTACTTCGCGGCAGCCGCGGGGCGCCTGATCATCGACGGCATCGAATCCCTGCGCTCGGCGACCTGGAACTTTCCCTCGTTCAGCCTGGAAAACGTCGCGCAAACCTTGCTCGGTGAGGGCAAGGCGATCAGCACGCCGTACCAGCGCATGGACGAAATCAACCGCATGTTCGCGGAGGACAAACCGGCCCTCGCCACCTACAACCTCAAGGATTGCGAACTGGTCACACGGATTTTCGCCAAGACCGAACTGCTGACCTTCCTGCTGGAGCGCGCCAGCGTCACCGGTTTGCCAGCGGACCGCAGCGGTGGTTCGGTGGCGGCGTTCACTCACCTGTACATGCCGCTGATGCACCGCCAGGGTTTTGTGGCGCCGAACCTGGGCGGCAAGTCACCGCAAGCCAGCCCCGGCGGTTTTGTCATGGACTCGCAACCGGGCCTGTACGAATCGGTGCTGGTGCTCGACTACAAAAGCCTCTATCCGTCGATCATCCGTACGTTCCTGATCGACCCGGTCGGGCTGATCGAAGGCTTGCAGCATCCTGACGACAGCGACTCCGTCCCGGGTTTTCGCGGGGCGCGTTTTTCCAGAACCCGCCATTGCCTGCCCGCCATCGTCGCCCGGGTCGCCGAAGGCCGGGAAACCGCCAAGCGCGAACACAACGCACCGCTGTCCCAGGCGCTGAAGATCATCATGAATGCCTTCTACGGTGTGCTCGGCTCCAGCGGCTGCCGTTTCTTCGACACACGCCTGGCCTCGTCGATTACCTTGCGCGGCCACGAGATCATGCTGCGCACCCGGCAACTGATCGAAGCCCAGGGCCACACGGTCATTTATGGCGACACCGACTCGACCTTCGTCTGGCTGCGCCGCGCTCACGGTCAGGAGGAGGCCGCGCAGATCGGCCACGCACTGGTCGACCACGTCAACCAGTGGTGGCGCGAACATGTGCAAGCCGAATACGGGTTGGAAAGTGCCTTGGAATTGCAGTTCGAAACCCACTACAAACGCTTTCTGATGCCGACCATTCGAGGCGCGGAGGAGGGCAGCAAGAAGCGTTACGCCGGTCTGGTTACTCGCGCCGATGGCACGGATGAAATGGTCTACAAAGGCCTGGAAACCGTGCGCACCGACTGGTCGCCACTGGCCCGGCAATTCCAGCAGGAGCTGTACTCGCGGATCTTCCACCGCCAGCCGTATCAGGATTACGTGCGCGATTATGTGCAAAAGACCCTGGCCGGCGAGTTCGACGACCGCCTGATCTACCGCAAGCGCCTGCGTCGTACCCTCGACGACTACGAGCGCAATGTGCCGCCCCACGTACGTGCCGCGCGCATAGCCGATGACTTCAACGACCGCCAGGGCCGTCCGCGCCAGTACCAGAACGGCGGCTGGATCAGCTACGTGATCACCGTCGCCGGGCCCGAACCGCTGGAGATCCGCAGCGTCCCCATCGACTACGACCATTACGTCACCCGGCAACTGCAACCGGTGGCGGACGCAATCCTGCCGTTTGTCGACGACGACTTCTCAACCCTGATTGGTGGGCAAATGGGCCTGTTTTAAGTCCAGCAACGACAATGTCCAGTCATCCGGTATGCCGTGGAAATACTGCTCCAGCGCCCGATGAAAAAGGCTGTCATCCGGTGCGATCTGGGCAAACAGCGTCATCGAAGAATGGAATTTCAGGTCGTCGGGATGGCCGAAAATCTCGGTGATCGAGCGCTGTTTGACGTTCAGGACCAATTGCGTACACGTACGCAATCGTGGACCCAGCAGTGGATGCTCCAGATACGCCACGGCTTCCTTTTCGGAGCGAATGGCAAAGTATCGGGACATTTCGCTGCCGCCCAACCCGGCCAGCTGCGGAAAAATGAACCACATCCAGTGACGGCGTTTTTGTCCGGCACTCAGTTCTTCCTGAACCCACTCAAAGACCGGGTCTTGAGCCTGGACGAAACGTGGCAAGTTAAAAGCATCGAGCGGATCGGTGCTTCGCATGCAGAAACCCTCAGACAATACGACGATGGCTCAGACCATGGCCAATCGCTGTTTGTGTTGTGGCGCGTGAAACGCGTGGTCCAGCACCTCCAGATCCCCGGGTTCGAGCCGCACTTGTGCGGCTTGCGCATTCAATTGCACGTGTTCAGGTTTGACCGCCTTGGGGATGGCGATCACGCCGGGTTGCCGCAGGATCCATGCCAGCGCTACCTGAGCAGGCGTCACCCCGTGACCGGCGGCAATCTTTACCAGCGCCGGATGCGTCAGCATTTCACCGCCCTGACCGATAGGGCAGTACGCCATCAAGGGCAGCTGATGCTGTTGGCTCCAGGGCAGCAAATCAAATTCGATGCCGCGCTCCTCCAGGTTATAGAGCACCTGATTGGTGGCGCAGGTTGATGAGTGCAGTTCGTGCAGGTCGTCCATATCGAAATTGGATACGCCCCATCGGCCAATCTTGCCGTCTTCACGCAGCCGTTCGAAGGCTTCGACGGTTTCTTCCAGCGGATACTGGCCGCGCCAGTGCAGCAGGTACAAATCGATGTAATCGGTTTTCAGGCGCCGCAGGCTGCGCTCACAGGCCTGGGGAATGCCTTGGCAGCTCGCGTTGTGCGGATAAACCTTGCTGACCACAAAGACCTGGTCACGCAGACCGCTGATGGCTTGCGCAACCACTTCCTCGGCGCCGCCTTCAGCGTACATTTCCGCGGTATCGATCAGCGTCATGCCCAGCTCGATGCCCTGGCGCAGGGCCGAGACTTCACGCGTGCGAGCCGAGCTGTCCTCACCCATGTGCCAGGTGCCCTGGCCAATGACCGGTACGTTGACGCCGGCCAGTTCAAGGAACCGCATGAAAACCTCCTGTATGCATCTCGGTGGATACTCAGTTGGCAGCAAAATAACCCGCTGGTTCCATGGAGCGCCACAATCCAGGTAAAAGCGAACACGACGAAATATCACTTTTTGGCCGGCCAAGGGTTGGTTCACGGACCACCGGCACTGCACTTTTTTGGCATTGGCGGCTCTATCTTTGGGCAGCCGGCGGCGATCCCCACCGTTGGCCCATGCCCAAGTTCAAGAACCCATGGCTCGAGTGTTACCCCGCATCACCCCATCGATCCGCCGCCGTTGCGTGCTCCTGGCTGGCTTGGCCATGCTTTTTGTCAGCGGTTGCAGCCAGCAACAGGGCAACGACATCGTCAGCCAGTTCCGCGAAGGCCGCCCCCAGGAATTTCTGCAGACCAGCGTCGACCGCATGGCCACGCTGACGATGCGTGACAACCTAGACAGCCTCTATGTGCTGATGAGCAAGCTTTACCGGCGCAACCCCGAGGAGCTGAAAAAATCCGGCTTCCTTGATGCCCGAACCGCTGGAAAGCAAGTGCGCATGGCCATCGAGCAGCAACAGCCACTGCCCACCCTTGGCAACAAAAAAGACCTGGCGGCGCTCAGGTTTGCCATGAGCCCGGAGTTTCTCGGTGACCGGGTCGGTGCTTTCATCTATGCCATCGGCAGCATGCTGGTGACCGCGCACGGCAATCGCCTGGAGTTCTACATGACGGATGCGATCAACCCGACGTTCGTCAGCAACGCCGCGCGCAACATCGAGATCGCCACGTGGATCCTCAGCCAGCGGCAAAACAAACAAGGCGAACCGTTGCTGTTCTCCAACGAGATCTCGGAGGAGGGCAGCAACCTGAGTTTTGCCGTTGAGTTCGGCAAGATCGTCGCGCGACTGGATTTGCTGACGCAGATGCTCGATGAACGCTACCGGCGCATCGGCTTGAATTATGCGCAGAGCCTGCTGTTCCTGAATTTCCTGCCAGTGCAATAAACCCTACACAGGGGAATGGGTGTTGTTATGTCTTGGATATAACGATAGTTCGCATCGATATAAGTAGTTATAAGAAAAATCGCTATGCTGCGGGCCAGATTTCTCCTGCGGTCTTTGTGGACGTCTCAATGGATTTAGTGAACATCGGGTTAGTCGTTGCCGGGTTGGTGGTTGGCTTTATTGTCGGCATGACTGGCGTCGGTGGTGGGTCGTTGATGACCCCGATTCTGCTGTGGTTCGGCATCAACCCCGCGACGGCGGTCGGTACCGATTTGCTCTACGCGGCGATCACCAAATCCAGTGGCGTGCTGGTCCACCGGAAAAACAACAACATCGATTGGGCGATTACCGGCTGGCTGACCCTTGGCAGCGTGCCGGCGGTAGCGTTGACGCTGTGGTTCCTCAGCAGCTTGCACACCGCGCCTGAAACCATGAACGCCATTATCAAGCAGGCGCTGGGGTTCGTTCTGTTCGCCACGGCCTTGGCGATTCTGTTCAAGAAACGCCTGCTCGATTTCGCTCACAAACGCGCCGGTGGCAACTACAACCCCAGCGGTTCTCGCCTCAACGTGATGACCGTCATCACCGGCCTGGTGCTGGGCACGATGGTGGCGCTGACGTCCATCGGTGCAGGCGCCTTGGGCACCGTGGCCCTGTTTATCCTGTATCCGCTGCTGCCGACCCGTCGCCTCGTCGGCACCGAAATCGCCCACGCCGTGCCGCTGACCCTGGTCGCCGGGCTTGGCCATGCGAGCATGGGCAACATGGACTGGCACGTGCTGGGCTTCTTGTTGATCGGCTCGCTGCCGGGGATCTGGTTGGGCAGTCATTTGACCGGCAAGATTTCCGATGAAGTGCTGCGCCCTTGCCTGGCGACGATGCTGGTGCTGATCGGTTACAAACTCGCGTTCTGATTCCGACTGAATCACCCCGCTGCTTATCTGCGATGAGATTAACCCCGTCTGTTGCGCAATGACCGCCCTGACCTAAGCTTGGGTCAAGGCGAAACACAATTGCGGTGCGTCACCCGGAACGAACGCCGCGATGCGCAATCATTAGAGCGTGGTTATCAAAAGGAGATGCGCATGCTCATCAGGTTTTTGACCCTGACAACCTTGCTGGCTTTCGCCGGTCCCTTGTTCGCAACCGAAAGTGACTCACCGCTGGATATCGAGAAAGGCCGGTCCCGGCCCTTGATTGTCATTGCACCCAGCACTGTCGATCCGGTCTGGGTCGGGCTGAAAAAGTCACTGGACGATCCGGCCAACAAGGAGGGTATCGCCCAACGCAATATCCGGGTGTACACCGTGCTGAACATGTTCGGCCAGCTCGACGGCAAGGACCTCGGTCAGCAGGACACCATGGCGCTGATCCGCTCCCTCAAACTCGGTGCGGGGGCGTTGCCCAAAGTGATCCTGATCGGCAAGGATGGCGAGAAGAAGCTTGAGAGTTCGGGAGATGAGTCAAAATCGGTCGATTTGAAGAAAGTGTTCGAGACCATCGATGCCCTGCCAGCCGCCGAAAAAGAAGCCACCGCGCCGCCGGTAGTGACCCCGCCTGCGGAGGCCGAACCGGTCAAGGGCGCTAAAGGCGCCAAGGCCACCAAGAATGGCAAACCCGCCAAACCGACCAAGCCGCCCGAGATGCCGGATGACTGACACCCCACCTAACCCCTGTGGGAGCGAGCCTGCTCGCGAAGACGGAGTGTCAGTCGACATCAATGTTGATCGATACACCGCTTTCGCGAGCAGGCTCGCTCCCACAGGTCGGGGGTTACCAGTTATAGCGATACCCGACCGTCACCGCCCACGGCTGCTTGATCTCGCTGCCATGGGTGTAGCCCGCTTCTGCGAAGAAGCTGTGTTTGTCCGCTGCCTTCACCGCAACGCCAGCGCCGATCTCGGCGCATGAGCCCGGCAAACGGCTGTACAGACATCATCGTGTCCTGTTCGACATCCAGGCCATTGCTGGCGGTGAAACGCCCACCGCTGATGCGCGCAACTTGCAATCCCGCCTGCGGTTCGACAAACCAGCCCTGACCCAGATCGAGCGTCTTGCCGACTTGAACGTCATCACTGAGTGCGTGGTGGACAGGCTAAAAAGCGGGCAATCCTACCCGGGTTGGAGGTGGGGATGTAATCGCGAAGGGACGTCCTAGGACGCAGTGTGCTGGCCTGCACAGGCGTCGGACATTTCCTGCGAGACGTGTCGTACTCCATGAACTGGTGCGCCAACCCACCTGCCGATACCTTTGTCGGGCCGCTGCAAAATCAGTGGTCGGATGTGGAAGTCTGTCGTTGTATAAAGGAGCCTGAACGGCCAAAACACATGATGGCGGTATTTTATGCCAACATTGTCATGTTATGGCGGCTGTTCGCGGGGCACTCTCCAGTGCGCCAGGTTCTCCTTTAGCCTGGTCTTCCACACCTGCGTTCAGCTGCCACCCTCATGTGGAAGTGAGATGGGTAGCTCCATTACTTTAAAGGAGCTTCACTATTGAAAAAGATCACTCCAAATCCTCCCGAAACTTCGACAGATACCGATCCGCTCGATCTTCCGAAACCACAGAACGCGCCGTCAGCGCTCGCTTGCGAAACCCCAGTCATACCGACCCGATCAGCCACGTCTTCACGATCACTCCGGGCGTCGATTCCATAACCCTGCTAAGTCATGCCTGCGAAACCCTGGCGTCTCTGAATGTCCTGATTACGGATCTGGCCTGCAAGCTGGAAGGCTCAAAGCGTAACGTCGCGCTCTCGATTCAGCAGTTGGCGGTCATCGCCGAGTTGTTGGTGAACCAGGCGCTGGATAACGTTGATCCACCCGAAGGTGCGCCTGTCGTTCAGCCACCGGTACGGCATTGAGAGAGGAGATCACTGATGGCCAGATATATGCCGATTACGGGCATCGATTGCCAAATTGCGTCGTTGCTGATTGATACGGATGCGCCGGTGGATGTGTTGCATGGCACTGCGGCCTATCGCATTCGTAGCGTGACCCAACTGCTGGAAACCTTGTCCGTGGGCGAGGGGATGGGCCGTGATGCTCTGTTGCTTCAGGATTTTGCGCGGGTGTTGGCGATTCCGCTGCGTGACGGTTGTGATTTGATGGACGTGATCGGACGACGATTGCAGCCGCTGTAACGACAATGGGCGATCCAGGCGATCGCCCATTTTTTTGCGGGTGAAGTATCCGCCTTCACGGGCGTCGGAAATTTCCTTCAAGTTGTGTCGCACTTGATGAACTGGTGTCTGTCAGCCCGCACCGCTAGCCTTCGTGGAAGTCCGCGCCATCGAGGGACCCAAGGATGAAAACACCCGTGAAAAAAGGAGCCTCGCCTGTGAAAAAGTTCAGCAAGCCTCAAGCAGAAATCCCTGACGATTCCGAGCATCCCACGCCTGTGAAGCTGTGTGGGACCATCGACGTGGCGGTCATTCCACGCCCCAGGCGTATGCTCTCGCCCCAGCCTATATTCGCCATTGCCCCCGGAGTCGACACGCGGACGCTACTGAAACAAGCTTGCGACACCCTCGCGTCGCTGACGGCCCTGCTCGAGAATTTTGCCGCCAAACTGGAAGCGCCGAACCGCGGTGAAATATTCTCGATTCAGCAGTTGGCGATGGTCGCCGAGTTGTTGGTGGCTCAGGCGCGGGACAACCTTGTTGCGGATAGGGAAGCATCTGGCGGTAAGCCAGAAACCCGGCATTAAGCAGGCGTAAAAAAGAAAATGGGTGACCTCGAAGGGTCACCCATTTTGCTGTTGCTTGTGGTTATTCGCTCAAGGCACTCAATATCGCGTGAGCGATTTTGATCCGCTCCGGGTTCGGGTAGTTTTTGTTGGCCAGGATCACGATGCCGATGTCCTTCGAGGGCACAAACGCAACGTAGGCACCGAAGCCGCCCGTGGAGCCGGTTTTGTTGAGCAACACGTTTTCCGGTTGCGGCTGCGGCGGGTTCAACCACTTGACCTTGTGAGCGTCCATTGCCATCTCGGTCGAGTTGCCGGCGAGCAGCCGATCCAGCGTGACCGGGTAAGGGTAGAGCTCCCAGCCCAGCCCCTGTGTCATTTCACCGACCGTGTAGTAACCGGTGTGAGTGGTCGCGATGGCTTGCTGCAATGGCTTTTCCAGTCCTGCCGGTTTCATGTTCGCTTCAACATACCGAATCAGGTCCGAGGCACTGGTTTTCACGCCGTAGGCTTCGGAATCCAGCGCGCCCGGTCCGACACGCACCGGCTTGTCGTCTTTGTTGTAACCCTGAGCGTAAAGCCCCATCTGCGCTTGCGGGACCTTGAGGTAGGTGTGCTTGAGGCCCAGTTTCGGCAGCAAGGTTTTTTCCATCAGTTCATCGAACGGCTGGCCCATGCTGTGGGCGGCGAGATAGCCGAACAGCCCAATGCTTGGGTTCGAATACAGGCGATGGGTGCCAGCAGGGTAAACCGGTGTCCATTGTTTGAAGTAACTGAGCATCGTGTCTGCATGGTCAGCGTCGTCGGGGAACTGCAGCGGCAACCCGCCAGCGGAGTAAGTGCCCAGCTGCAACACACTGATGCGATCGAACGCACTGCCGCGCAATGCTGGCAAAACGGTGCTGGCAGTATCGGACAGAGACAGTTTGCCGTTGGCCTGGGCATACCCGGCCAGTGTGGCGGCGAAGGTTTTACTGACCGAGCCGATTTCGAACAAGGTGTCCTGGCTGACCGGTTTGCGATCCTCTTTGGAGGCCACGCCGTAATTAAAGTAATGCTGCTGACCATTGTGGGTGATCGCGACGGCGAGCCCGGCAATGTTATGTTGCTGCATGACCGGGCTGACGGTGGCGTTGACCAGGGTTTCGAGCTGCTGATCGGACGGTGTCGCCGCCATACAGGAGGCTGTCCCGAGGAAAAGTACGAAAGCGCTGTAGGACGCAAGCCTCGGCAGTTTGTGTTTGAGCATTTCTGATCCACTCTTCATGAGTTGTAATGAAGTTAACCCGCTACACTCCATGCGCTCTTGCAAATCGGGTTACCTGATAGGCGAGCCAAATCTAGGCAGTCCGCCGAGCGTCGACAAACGACGATATTTCGGGTGAGCCATTAGAAAAACTATGGAGTTGGCATGATTCGTCCTCACTTGCCGCTGAATGCGTTGCGTGCTTTCGAGGCCTCCGCGCGCCATTTGAGTTTCACTCGGGCGGCGGTGGAGTTGTTTGTTACGCCTGCGGCAGTGAGTCATCAGGTCAAAAGCCTCGAAGCCCAACTCAACGTAACACTGTTCAAACGCTTGCCACGCGGGCTGATGCTGACCAGTGAGGGTGAAACCTTGCTGCCGGTACTGCGTGAATCCTTTGACCGAATCGCCGAAACGCTTGAGCGGTTCGAAGGCGGGCACTATCGGGATGTGTTGACAGTGGGGGCGGTGGGGACGTTTGCGGTCGGGTGGTTGTTGCCGCGGCTGGCGGACTTCCAGGAGAAACATCCGTTCATAGATTTACGGCTGTCGACCAATAACAATCGGGTGGACGTGGCCGCTGAGGGGCTGGATTACGCCATTCGTTTTGGCGCGGGCGCCTGGCACGGGATTGAAGCGTTGCGGTTGATCGAGGCGCCGCTGTCGGTGCTGTGCGTTCCCGAACTGGCCCGGCAGTTGAATTCGCCTGAGGATCTGTTGAAACAAACGTTGTTACGTTCTTACCGTATCGACGAATGGCCCGAGTGGTTTCTGGCCTGCGGGCTACCGCCCAACACGGCACCCACCAGGAATATTGTTTTCGACTCTTCGCTGGCGATGATGGAGGCCGCGCTTCAAGGTGCTGGCATTGCATTGGCGCCGCCGCTGATGTTTTCCCGTCAACTGGCGGCCGGTGCCATCGAGCAACCGTTCGCCATCGGCATCACCACCGGCAGCTACTGGTTGACCCGCTTGCAGTCTCGCCCCGAAACGGCGGCAATGACGGCATTCAAGGAGTGGTTACTGCAAGCATCCGAAACGCCACCCTTGTAGTAGCGAGCCTGCTCGCGAAGTCGGAGTGTCAGGCGCCATCCATGTTGAATGTGCCGGCCCCTTCGCGAGCAGGCTCGCTCCTACAAGGAGTACAGCGGCAGAAGTCAGCGCACCAGGCACGGCCGTTTGTTATCGAATTTCCAGCCCGGGATCAGGAATTGCATCGCCACGCTGTCATCCCGCGCCCCCAGCCCCATGCCTTTGTACAGTTCATGGGCCTTGGCCAATTGGTCCATGTCCAATTCAACCCCTAGCCCCGGTTTCTTCGGCACCTGCACACAACCACCGACGATTTGCAGTGGGGCTTTGGTCAGGCGCTGGCCGTCCTGCCAGATCCAATGGGTGTCGATGGCGGTGATTTCACCCGGCGCAGCCGCCGCGACGTGGGTGAACATCGCCAGGGAAATATCGAAGTGGTTGTTGGAGTGCGAACCCCAGGTCAGGCCCCATTCATGGCACATCTGCGCCACGCGAACCGAACCCTGCATGGTCCAGAAATGCGGGTCGGCCAGCGGAATGTCCACCGATTGCAACTGGATGGCGTGGCCCATTTCCCGCCAGTCGGTGGCGATCATGTTGGTCGCGGTTTTCAGCCCGGTGGCACGGCGGAACTCGGCCATGACCTCACGCCCCGAGTAACCGTTTTCCGCGCCGCACGGGTCTTCGGCGTAGGCCAGAACGCGGTGCTGGTCCCGGCACAAGCGAATGGCTTCCTTGAGTGACCACGCGCCATTCGGATCGAGGGTAATGCGCGCCTCCGGAAAGCGTTCGGCCAGTGCGGTGACGGCTTCGATTTCTTCATCGCCACTGAGCACTCCGCCCTTGAGCTTGAAGTCCTTGAAGCCGTAGCGGGCGTGGGCGGCTTCAGCCAGACGGACCACCGCGTCAGCGGTCATGGCTTGCTCATGACGCACACGGAACCAGTCGTTATCGGCGTCCGGTTCGCTGCGGTAGGCCAAGTCTGTCTGCTGGCGATCCCCGACGTAAAACAGGTAACCGAGCATCTTCACTTCGTCACGCTGCTGGCCTTCGCCAAGCAGGGCGGCGACCGGCACGTCCAGGTGCTGGCCGAGCAAGTCGAGCAGGGCGGCTTCCAGACCAGTGACCGCGTGAATGGTGATGCGCAGATCGAACGTCTGCAAACCGCGACCGCCCGCATCGCGATCGGCAAAGGTCTGGCGCACCTGGTTGAGGATCTTCTGATACGTGCCGATCGGGCTGCCAACCACCAGCGCGCGGGCGTCCTCCAGTGTCTGGCGAATACGCTCGCCACCCGGTACTTCACCGACACCGGTGTGACCGGCGTTGTCCTTGAGGATCACGATATTGCGGGTGAAAAACGGACCATGGGCGCCGCTCAGGTTGAGCAGCATGCCGTCGTGGCCGGCCACCGGAACCACCTGCATGCTGGTGATGATCGGGGCTTTTGCGCAGTCTTGTGGGTGCATTTTCTTGTCCTTATAAACAACGGATCAGGCGTGGTTGGGCGTTGGTTTGCCCAGCGCAGCGGCCGGTGCGGTTTTCGGTGTGTTGCGTGCGGCAAAGACAATGATCGCGGCGATGATCGAGGTCGCGGCCAGCCCGTACAGGCCGCCCTGAATCGAACCGGTGTGTTCTTCCAGCAGGCCGAAAGTGGTCGGCGCAACGAAACCGCCGAGGTTGCCCACCGAGTTGATCAGCGCAATCACGCCAGCGGCGATCCGCGCATCCAGATACGCCTGGGGGATCGGCCAGAACAGCGACGAAGCGGATTTGAAACCCAGCGCCGCAAAGCAGATCGCAACAAAGGCAAAGATCGGCCCGCCCGTGGTCGACATGAACATCCCGGCGGCGGCAATCAACAGCGCAGCAGCCACCCAGGCTTGCTGGTGTTTCCATTTGGCTGACAGAGAAGCAAAGGCGTACATGCCGATAATCGACAGCAGCCACGGGATCGAGTTGAACAACCCGACCTGAATATCACTGAGGTCGCCCATCTTCTTGATGATGCTCGGCAGCCAGAAGGTCGCGGCATAGATGGTCAGCTGGATGAAGAAGTAGATCAGGCAGAACAGAATGATCTGACGATCCTTGAGCAGTTTGCCCAACGACGGTTTGATCGGCGTTGCGGCTTCGCGGGCCAGTTGTTCGTCCTCGATGGCGTTGACCAGCGCGTCCTGTTCTTCGCGGCTCAGCCATTTGGCGTCGTGGGGTTTGGAGTCCAGCCAGAACCAGACGAACACGCACAGCCCGACCGAAAACATCCCTTCAATGAAGTACATCCACTGCCAGCCGTGCAATCCGAAACCGTTGAGTTGCAGGAGCAACCCGGACAGCGGGCCGGAGATCAGTGAGGCCACCGCCGAGCCACTGAGAAAGATCGCAATCGCCTTGCCGCGCTCCACGCCGGGCAACCAGCGAGTGAAGTAATAAATCACCCCCGGAAAGAACCCGGCTTCGGCCACACCCAGCAGGAATCGCAGGATGTAGAAGTGGGTTTCGTTCTGGATGAACGCCATGCCGGCGGCCACCAGGCCCCAGGTCAGCATGATGCGGGTCAGCCAGATGCGTGCGCCGACTTTTTGCAGGAGGATGTTGGAGGGGACTTCGAACAGCGCGTAACCGATGAAGAACAGCCCGGCACCGAGGCCGTAGGCGGCAGCGCCGATTCCCAGGTCGTGTTCCATGTGGGCGCGGACGAAGCCGATGTTCACACGGTCGATGTAGTTGACGATGAACATGATGACGAACAGCGGCAGGACGTGGCGTTTCACTTTCGAGATGGCGGACTTCAGGACCGAATCGGCACCGTCGTGCATCCCTGATACGGATGTATTCACTTGGTTTCTCCCACTGATTATTTTTATGCGGGGTGTCGCGTTGTTGCTAGACATCATACAACTGCATTTTTTTATTGTGCAAGCGGTTATGTCCAACAAAATGGTGAGGTAACGGCGCTTTTTTATGCTTTTTCTGGTTTCGCTATGTGGGTTGCAGACGTGAAATCGTCGTATTTGTTGAGTGTTGTCATACAAGTTGAGCGCTATTTTCTGGAGATCCCAATCCTCTCGCGGTGCTACGATTCCGTCAGCCCCGTTTCCGGATCATCGCCATGCAAACTGTCCTCGACACGCCAGCCCCAAGGCGCAGCCACAACCTCGCGCACGACCTGGTCGCCAAGCTGACCCAGAGCATCCTGCTCGGCCAGATGTTGCCGGGAGACAAGTTACCGTCGGAAAACTCGATCGTTCAGGCACACGGCGTCAGCCGCACCGTGGTGCGCGAGGCGATCTCGAAATTGCAGGCGTCAGGGTTGGTGGAAACCCGTCACGGCATCGGCACGTTTGTCATCGAACGCGCGCCGGAGCAGGGCTTGCGGCTGAACGTCGACACCGCGCTGGGGGTGCGCAGCATTCTGGAGTTGCGCATGGGCCTGGAAACCCAGGCCGCTGCGCTGGCGGCGACGCGTCGTACGGAGCTGCAACTGGCGCAGATGCGTGAAGCGCTGGACGATTATCAGAGCTTGCTGGCCAACAACGACAGTTGCGTCGAGGCCGACAAGCGCTTCCACCTGTTGATTGCCGAAGCCACCGGCAATGTGTGCTTCACCGACATCATGCAGCACTTGGGCAGTGCGATGATCCCGCGCACCCGCGTCAATGCCGCCGAACGCGGTGCGGCGGATCTGAGCAAGTTGGGGCAACTCGCCAACCTCGAACACGAGGCGATTCTCAACGCCATCAAGCGTCAGGACCCGGACGCGGCGCGGGCGGCGATGTGGCTGCACCTGACCAACAGTCGCGACCGTTTTTCGGCGGGTGACGCCTGAGCTTTATTCTTCGACTTCGAGCAACGTTGTCGCGCCGCTTGGGTAAGCGGCCCGGAAAAAGTAACCGTACTCTTCGAGGTAGTAATACTTGCTGCCGCGGCTGGTGGCCGGATCGTTGTCAAATCGGCAACTGACTTCTTTGGCGCCGCCGCGCAGTTGCTGGTTGACCTGACTCGCCTCGAATACCCGTTCCACGGTGCACAGAAGCCGTTCGGAGAACATTCGTTCGCCGTCGAGCGTATGGCGCTCGCGTTTTTCCGCGCGTATTTCCAGAGCAGCACCCACCGGCATTTTTTGCCAGTCCCCGGTGAAGCCGAGTTGCACGGTATCCGTGGCCCCGGAGGTGGGGAGCGAACGTCTGTTGTCGGCCAGCGGGGACTGCTGAGCCAGGGTGAGCAAGCCGCGGAACGAGATCGTCCAGCGATCGACCGGCGCATCCTTCCATCGCTGGCGCACCTGGCCGCTCTGCGGGTCGGTGTCCAGGAGCAATGTGATTCCCGATCCCGAATACGTGCTGGATCGGGTCACCACGCGCTTGAGTGTGCGGGCGGGTGGTGCAAGCTTGAGGTCGTTGATCGCCTTCAGCACCGACGCAGGGACAGGGGCCGGCGCGAAGCTTTGCGGCGACTTGAGGCGTGACGTGTAGGCGGGCAATGTCGAGCGCTGCTCGGTTGAGCCACAGGCTGCATTCAACAACAGCCGGACTGCTGCGCCAGCCTGTGCGAAGGCGTGTTGCGCCGGATTGTTCAGCACTTCACCCAACGCCACCTGATGGGTCTTGCCGAGTTTGAACGTGCTCAAGACGCGGTAGGTCTGGCGAGTGCAATCCACTTCGTAGCGTTCGCGGGACTGCCCGTAAAGCTCCATGTTGCTTTTGTCTGAAAGCAGTACGGGCTCATCGATGGCGCCCCAGAAATGACTGATGCCACCTTCGGTCCTGACGCTGTTGACGTCGATCATCAACCAGCGCTGGTCTTCGCTTCGCTGGACGATGCGCCAGTCAGACGGTGCCACGCGAACGCAGGCCTCACCGAACGAGGGGTTTTGCGTCAGCTCGGCCGCCAGTACGTTGGGCACGTCCTGCGTCAGTTGCTGATGAACGTGACTTGAATCCGGTCTGGTGGAAAAGTAGCGGTCGAGAAACAGCATTTTCACGTCAGGGGCGCTGCAATTGGTTTGCAATTGAACAACGCTCGGCAAGCCGTTGGCCAACACCGGCGGGGTATGCACCTGATAGCTGACGATGTCGCCATCGCGCATCACCGAGTTTTCCAGCGGTGCCTGTTTGAACACCAGTTGCACGGTCAATGCCGGCGGTTGATACGTTGGCTGGGGGTGGCTGGCGCAGCCCGACACTATCCCTAGCGCGCAGGCCACAGCAAAACGGTTCATAAACACTTCCTGGCGATGGCTTCACGTTCATGTGAACAGAGGAGGTCGGCATCGCACGGCGATTCTTGAATCGGCTCTCGCTTGAGTTCATGGCTGGGCGGGTCGCACCGAGGTCACCGCAGCCCGGCGTTCCAGGTTCAGCGCCAGCACACTGATCAACACCACAAGGGCACCGACGCCGACCATCAGCGTTGGCTGTTCCCCCAAGGCATAGGCCGCCATGGCCATCGCCGTCGGCGGGATCAGGTACAGCGTCACGCTGGCGCGGCTCAAGTCCACGTGCGCCAGCACAAACGCCCAGGCCAGATACGCCAGCGCACTGGGAAACACGCCCAACGCCATCACCGCCCACTGCACATGCGCTGGTGCGCTGACGACCTGGCCGGCCAGTCCCGGCAGGTAGATCAGTAACAGCGCCGTGCCCGACCACACCGTGTAACACACCAGCGTCAGGCCGTCGTAGCGTCCGGTTTGATGCTTCTGCAGGGCAAAGTAAAAACTCCACGACAGCGCCGCCAGCAGGATCAGCCATCCGTGAACGTCGACGCTCCCCAGTCCGCGATCACCGGCCACCACAATCACCACGCCGACCAGTCCCGCCACGATGCAGCCCCAGCGCCAGAAGCTGACGCTGTCCTTGAACACAAACCGCGCCAGCAGCGTGCTGAACAACGGCGTCGATTGCGCCAACACGCTGGAGGCCCCGGCGCTGACATGCTGTTGGCCGATATTCAGTACAACGTGATGCAGGCTCACCGCGAAAAATCCGAGCACCATCAGCAGCGGCAGGTCGCGAAGCCTGGGCAGGCTGATGCCTTTGAACGCGGCGACGACTGCCATGAATGCCGAGGCAATCAGAAACCTCAGCAAGGCCAGGTGGCCGGGGTCGTAGGCCTGCAAGCCGATATGAATGCCCGTTGGCGAATAAGCCCAGCAGGCGATGACAAAGGCCATCGCCAGAATGATTTTGATCGGCGAGTGGGCGGGGCGAGTGTGTGGCTTCATGGTCGGGCACCTTGGGTGTATGTGCCGAGTATCTGAAGCTGAACAGGTCACCACAACTGACTTATACTGCGTCGACTGTTCACTTTTGGTGATGATTATGGAGCTGGCGCAGATTCGCATGTTCAAGACCGTGGCCGACGTCGGCAGCATCGCCCGGGCCGCCGAGTTGCTGCATTGCGTGCCGTCCAACATCACGGCGCGGATCAAGGCGCTGGAGACGGAGTTGGGCGTGGCGCTGTTTCTGCGTGAGGGCCGGGGGCTTCGTATCAGTCCGGCGGGCCAGACGTTTTTGTCTTACGCCTCGAAGATCCTGGCGCTGACCGTTGAAGCCAAACGCGCACTGGACCCGTCCGCCGACCCTTCCGGGCCGCTGCGCATCGGCGCCATCGAGTCCTCGGCCACCGGCCGGCTGCCGCGCCTGTTGGCGAAATTCCACAAGCGCTATCCCGCGGTTGCGCTGGAACTGACCACGGGCACCTGGGGCCAATTGCTGGATGACACGCTTAACCATCGGCTCGACGGTGCGATTGTCGCGGTGGATGTCGAACGTTCCCAACTCAAGCGCACACCGATGTACCGCGAAGAGCTGCTGCTGATTGCCTCGACATCGCTGGGGCCGGTGCGTGGCATTGCGGATTTGCAGGACAAGACCGTGTTCATGTGGCCCCAGGGCTGTCCGTACCGGGCGGCGCTGGAACATTGGTTGCTGCGCCAGGGGCAGGCACTGCCGATTGTCAGCCTGGCCAGTTACGGCGCGATTGTCGGGTGTGTCAGCGCGGGGGCCGGCGTCGCGCTGGTGCCTAAAGGGGTGTTTGATCAGTACGCCAAGGGGGCGGGGTGCGCAGGGTTTGAGTTTCCCGAGCTGACGGCCATCGACAATCTGTTTTACTGGCATGAAAACGCCGGGGTTCACCCGGCGCGAGAAGCGTTTGTGGCAATGCTGCGCGAGGAGTTCGCGTGATTATCGGGAGGCATCGCTGCTTTTGTGGCGAGGGAGCTGTTGTGGCGAGTGGGTTGTTGTGGCGAGGGGGCTTGCCCCCGTTGGGCTGCGAAGCGGCCCCTAAACCGGGCAACGCGGTGACCCAATAAGAACGCATTTTGAGGGATTACGACGGCTGCGCCGCCGAACGGGGGCAAGCCCCCTCGCCACAACAGCTCCCTCGCCACAGGGGTGTGTGGCAGGTTGATTGATTTCAACCATCGCTGATATCCCGCATCAATAACCCGAACTTCAGATCCACCGCATCCGGAATCGGCACATACACCGTATGCCCGTCCCCCGGCGCTACTTCAATGGATTCACCCCTGACGTTGTGCAATTGATGCAAATCGAAATGAAAGTTGCCCTTGGGCGTCATCAATTCCAGATGATCCCCCAGCGCAAACCGGTTCTTCACCTTGATCTCTGCCATCCGCTCACGCCGCTCACCGGTCAGTTCGCCAACAAACTGCTGTCGCTCCGACACTGAGCTGCCGTGCTGATAATTCTGGTATTCGTCATGCACATGCCGACGCAAAAAGCCTTCGGTGTAGCCACGCTGCGCCAGTGACTCCAGATCGGTCATCAGGCTGCGGTCGAATTCACGCCCGGCGACGGCATCGTCGATGGCCCGGCGATACACCTGCGTGGTGCGTGCGCAATAGAAGTGGGATTTGGTCCGGCCTTCGATCTTCAGCGAATGCACGCCCATGTGCGTCAGGCGCTCGACGTGCTGCACGGCGCGCAGGTCCTTGGCATTCATGATGTAAGTACCGTGCTCGTCCTCGAAGGCGGGCATCAGCTCATCCGGCCGATTGGCCTCCTGCAACAGGAACACCTGGTCGGTGGGCGCGCCAATGCCCAGGGTCGGTTCAGGCTGATACGGCTGGACGATCTCGCCCAGCTGGTTTTCCGTGGCCGCTTGCGCCGAATATTTCCAGCGGCAGGCGTTGGTGCAGCTGCCTTGATTGGCATCGCGTTTGTTCATGTAGCCCGAGAGCAAACAGCGTCCGGAATAGGCCATGCACAGCGCGCCGTGGACAAACACCTCCAGCTCCATGGCCGGCACTTGCTGGCGGATTTCGCCGATTTCTTCCAGGGACAGTTCCCGCGACAGGATGATCCGGCTCAAGCCCTGTTGCTGCCAGAACTCGACACTCGCCCAGTTCACCGTATTGGCCTGTACCGACAGGTGAATCGGCATCTGCGGGAAATGCCGGCGCACCAGCATGATCAAGCCCGGATCCGACATGATCAACGCGTCCGGCACCATGGCGATCACCGGTGCCAGGTCCTTGAGGAAGGTCTTGAGCTTGGCGTTGTGCGGCGCAATGTTCACCACCACGTAAAAACGCTTGCCCTGGGCCTGGGCTTCCTGGATGCCGAGGGCGAGGTTGGCGTGATCGAATTCGTTATTGCGCACCCGCAAGCTGTAGCGCGGCTGGCCGGCGTACACCGCATCGGCACCGTAAGCAAAGGCATAACGCATGTTTTTCAGGGTGCCGGCGGGGGCGAGCAGTTCGGGGGCAAGGAGAGTCATGGCAGGGGTAGTCGCAAAAACCGTGGAGGGTAAGCGCGTTGCCGGCGGCGTTCATTGATCTGGATCTATGCTTGATGAACAAACGGATGGCACTCGCGCGAACCGTGGCGGACTAAGCAGTAAGGACGGCTCTTCATTTCAGGAGTCTGAGTCCCTGCGCATTGACACGGGTCGGACATGAACGAAGAAACCGTAAAGAACAAGTCATTGGTGGTCTTGCTGGGGCTGGTGACCGCCGCATTCATCTGGATTTTGTTGCCGTTCTACGGAGCGGTGTTCTGGGCAGTGATCCTTGGCATCCTCTTTGCGCCGATGCAACGTCGACTGCAATTAAAGCTGGGCTGGGAGCGCAACCTGACGTCGATGCTCACGCTGAGCATCTGTCTGGTGATTGCGATCCTGCCGGTGATCATTCTCAGTTTCTTCCTGGTTCAGGAGGGGGCGACGCTGTACAAAAACATCGAAAGCGGTGAACTGGACATTGCGGGGTATGTGTCGCACTTCAAGCACAGCCTGCCGCCATACTTTCAGCACCTGCTTGACCGGTTCGGGGTGGGTGAGCTGAATGGGCTGCGCGAGAAAATCATCAAGAGTGCGGTGACGGGCAATGAGTATTTCGCCACTCAAGTGTTCAGTTTCGGTCAGGTCACGTTTGATTTTGTGGTGGGCTTTTTCATCATGCTCTACCTGCTGTATTTCTTTCTGCGCGACGGGGCCGAACTGGCACGCAAAGTTCGCGCGGCCGTGCCGTTGGAGGAACACCAGAAGCGTCGGCTGCAACTCAAGTTCAATCGCGTGGTGCGGGCGACGGTGAAGGGCAATCTGCTGGTGGCGATCACGCAGGGCGCCTTGGGTGGTTTGATTTTCTGGTTTCTGGACATCCCGAGTGTGTTGCTCTGGGCGGTGCTGATGGCGTTTCTGTCGCTGTTGCCAGCCGTGGGGGCAGGGATCATCTGGGCGCCGGTGGCGGCGTTTTTCCTGCTCAGCGGGGCGATGTGGCAGGGCGTGGTGCTGGGGTTGTACGGGGTTTTTGTAATCGGCCTGGTGGATAACGTGCTGCGACCGATCCTGGTGGGCAAGGACACCAAGATGCCGGACTACCTGATCCTCATCTCGACCCTCGGCGGTCTGGCGATCTTTGGCCTCAACGGCTTCGTCATCGGGCCGCTGATCGCGGCCCTGTTTATGTCGAGCTGGGCCATCTTCATTGAAACCAAACCGAAGGTGCAGTTGCCTTAGGCGCTGAGCTGGCCTTTGCCGATGCGTTGCGACAAGGCTTGGGCGGCCGGCAGCGAAGTAAGCGGACCGCTGATCGCTTCGCCGTCCTGCACCAGATACCAACAGGCGAGCAATCCCAGCTCTCTAAGCGATGCGGGAACGGCGCTGCCGATAACGGACATGATCTGAACCTGGGACATAAGTACCTCCATCAATCTATGGAGCTACCTTACGGACCCGGCGCTGAAACGGACAATTAACGCTTTCGATAGTCGTCATTGACGCCGATGAGTATGTGTCTCAGTCGACGACCAGATCCAGCATGTGAACCACTTCCTGCTCGTTGAGGAGGCCTTTGCGCACCAGGTTTTCCGCCAGCAGCGAAAGAAACTTGGCGCTGCGATGGCCTTCCAGGTGCTTGAGTTCGGTCAAGGCGTCGTACACCTTGCTGGACGTGCACAAAGCGACATTGCGGTGCGGGTGTTGCGTGGGCATGAGGTCGTCCTTGTTGTTATCAACCTGTTATTTGCGGACAGATCCAAGCTTGCGGACCTGACATGACATAAATATGACCGTTTGGCGCAAGGCGAGGGCGGGTCGAGTCAATCTTTGCCAATTTGAGCTGCCGATGCTGTCCCCACAGCGACCTTGACGCGATTTATCCAGACGTTCGCCGACGAACGGTCACAAAAAAGCCCCGCTGTCGAGGGCGGGGCTTGGTGATTGTGTTACCAGTGGCCATAACCACGGCCTGGGCCGTAGTAACCGCGCGGGGCGTAATAACCACGTGGCGGGCCGTAGTAAACCGGTGGCGGCCCGTAATAGACCGGCTGCTGCACGTAGACCGGTGCTGGCTGGTAATAAACCGGTGGTGGTTGCTGTACATAAACCGGCGCTGGCTGATAAACCGGTTGAGGTTGTACATAGACCGGCCGATTGGCATTAATCAGGGCCGAACCGACGATGGCCGTACCCACCAGTGCGCCAAAGACCGCTGGTCCTTGCCAGCAATTACCACAACCACCGCCATGGGCTTGTGCCTGTCCTGCGACAGCGAGTGCGCCGATCAGCAAGGCAACTGTGGGGATTTTACGGATCATGATAATTCCTCGGTTCTTCGACCCGGCGCTTGGGTCTGCAATAGACCCAAGCATTGTCGCGGGGATACTTCTAAGACAGCGTTTTTTTGAAAATCAGCACAGCAAATAGGTAAATTTTGTGTAAGGTCTGTACCGGTTTCCTGACGGTTCGCGCCAGCGCCCGCCGCCATATCGTTATGATCGAACAGACCCGATGGAATGGCTAATCCCGTCTATCTGAAAGTGCTTTAGAAGGAGAAAGTTTCATGCAGATGAACCCCAATCGAGACACTCAGCTGTGCATGTCGCTGTCCGGGCGCCCCGGCAATTTCGGCCTGCGTTTTCACAATCATCTGTATGAACAATTGGGCCTGAATTTCTACTACAAGGCCTTCAGCAGCCAGGATCTTCCCGGCGCCGTGGGCGGTATTCGCGCCCTGGGCATTCGTGGCTGCGGCGTGTCGATGCCGTTCAAGGAAGCGTGCATTGCGCTGGTGGATGAACTGGACGCCTCGGCGGCGGCCATTCAGTCGATCAACACCATCGTCAACACCGACGGCCACTTGAAGGCCTACAACACCGATTACATCGCCATCGAGCAACTGCTCAAAAGCCACGAAGTGCCCAAGGATTTCACCTTTGCCCTGCGCGGTAGCGGCGGCATGGCCAAGGCCGTGGCCAGCGCGTTGCGCGACGGCGGTTACCAGAACGGCTTGATCGTCGCCCGCAATGAGCGTGTCGGTCGTGCCCTGGCGGAGTCACTGGGTTATCAATGGCAAGCGGAATTGGGTGCTCAGCGCCCGCAAATGCTGATCAATGTCACGCCGATCGGCATGACGGGTGGCCCGGAGGCCGATCAGCTGGCGTTCGATGCTGAAACCATTGCCGCTGCGCAGACGGTCTTCGATGTGGTGGCGATCCCCTCGGAAACACCGCTGATCGTTCGGGGACGCGCTGAAGGCAAACGGGTGATTACCGGGCTGGAAGTGATCGCCATCCAGGCGCTGGAGCAATTCGTGCTGTACACCGGTGTCCGGCCGACCGATGAGCAATTTCACAAAGCCGTGGAATTTGCCCGCAGCTAAAAGGAATCCCCATGCATCCGCGCATTCTCAACCTGAACCAGGTCGACCTTGAACCGTTGCCCGAAGCCATGGCGCCCACGGGCGATACGGCGGGCCGTTACCAGCAGCGAATGGCCCGCGTCGGTCAGCAATTGGGCGCGCAGAAGCTGGGGTATCGGCTGTATGTACTGGAACCGGGTATGCGCGGCAGTCCGTTTCACAGCCATCGGGTCAATGAGGAGATGTTTTACGTCGTGGCCGGGGAAGGGGAGGTGCGCCTCGGTGCCGAGCGTTTCCCGATCCGCGCGGGTGACGTGATCGCCTGCCCTCCGGGAGGTCCGGAAGCGGCGCACCAGATCATTAACACAAGCAACGGGGAACTGCGCTATCTGGCGGTCAGCACCCAGCAATCGCCGGAGATTTGCGAGTACCCCGATTCCGGCAAATACGCGGTGATGGACGACTTCAAGGTCGATGCCGAGGGCAATGCCTCAGGCTTCGTCGCCATCGCCCGGCCGGGCGACGGTGTGGATTACTGGGACGGTGAGTAACTACAGGTGTCATCAAATCAATGTGGGAGCGGGCTTGCTCGCGAAGAGGTCCTGTCATTCACCCTATCTGGTGACTGATACACCGCCTTCGCGAGCAAGCCCGCTCCCACATTTTAGAGGTGTGTAGACTGGTTATTCGAGGCGAGCCAGGCGCTCTTCCAGTGCCGCGATTCGCGCTTCGAGCTCTTCGATCCGTTCAACCGACACACCACCAGAAGCCCCACGCTCCACCGGATTCTGCCGTGCCGCCAGGATAACTTCTATGTCCGCCGGATCACCCAGCGCATGCATGTACCGGTCTTCCCGCTGACCGGCCTGCTTCGGGATCAGCAACGCCAACCCCCGGGCAATCAAGCGTTCCAGCTGATGCACCACCTGTTCGGTGTCTTCAAATTCATGCATGCGCCCGCTGCGGGTCAGCAGTTCATTGACCGTCTGTGGACCGCGCAAGAATAACAACCCCGTCAGAATCACCTGGGCCGGCACCAGTTCCAGCGCCTTGTCGACCTTGTGCTCCCAGCGATCCGCGCGGCTGCCCATCACCAGTTTGGTGAAGCCACGTCCTTCCAGCGCCCGCAGGCTCTGGCCGACCTGGCCCTGGGTCAGGTTCATCACCGGTTCGCGGCTGGTTTTCTGGTTGCAGGCGATCACCAGAGCATTGAGGGTCAGCGGATAGGTTTCCGGGCTGGTCGCCTGTTTCTCGATCAGCGAGCCCAAAATGCGGATTTCCGTGCTGTTAAGCCGCGGCTCGTCGAGGGTCGTCTCTTGCTCAGTGCTCATGGTCTGCGTCCTTACCCGATTCATGTTTTTCACGTGCGTGGATGCACTTTAGATTGGCGAGCGCCAATGGCAACTGAATTCGTCGTGGCCACCGGGCAACGATGACGAAACATGGATGAAATATTAACGACATTTTAACAATCTGGCGGGCACCGTAGGCGTGCTCGCGCGACCACCTGCGCGAGCCCTGAAAGGCGCTGTAGCCGCGGGCTGCAGCGTTCCGAACCACTGAACCATGCATCGAGTCAATCGGTGTGCGCCACCTTTATTCGCCCCTGATAACCGAAAACAAAAAGGGCGAGAGAGACTCCATGAGCCAAGACATTTTTGTATCCGTACTGATTCCCGCCAAAAACGAAGCCAACAACCTCAAGCCGCTGCTTGAGGAGATCCGCGTGGCCCTGGCCGACGAGGCCTACGAAATCATCGTCGTCGACGATGGCAGCACCGACGCCACCCTGCACGAACTGCGGCAAATCCGGCACAACGGCCTGAGCGCGTTGCGCATCCTGCACCATGAACGTTCGTTGGGGCAGAGCACTTCGCTCTACCACGCCGCGTTCGAGGCGCGCGGCCAATGGCTGGCCACCCTTGATGGCGACGGGCAAAACGACCCGGCGGACATTCCCGGCATGCTGGCGCTGGTGCGCGGCGAGCCGGGGCGAGTCGACGTGCAACTGGTGGCCGGGCATCGGGTCAACCGCCGTGATACCGCGAGCAAACTCTGGGCCTCGCGGTTCGCCAACGGCCTGCGTAGCCGCTTGCTCAAGGACGCCACCCCGGACACCGGGTGCGGCTTGAAGCTGATCGAACGCGCGGCGTTTTTGCGCCTGCCGTACTTCGATCACATGCACCGTTTTATTCCGGCGCTGATCCAGCGCCATAACGGCCGAATGATCGTCCACCCGGTCAACCATCGCCCGCGCACCGCCGGGGTGTCCAAGTACGGCAACCTCGACCGCGCCTTGGTGGGCATCCTCGACCTGGTCGGGGTCTGGTGGCTGATCAAGCGCACACGCCTGAACACCCATGCGCAGGAGATTGAAGGATGAACATGTCCCGCGAAGCCCTGTGGCTGGTGGTCGGTTTTGTCGGCCAGATCGCCTTCACCGGGCGCTTTATCCTGCAATGGCTGTACAGCGAATACAAAAAACGCAGCGTGATTCCGACGAGCTTCTGGTACCTGAGCATCGTCGGCAGCACGCTCTTGCTCGCGTACGCCATTTACCGGCAAGACCCGGTGTTCATCGCCGGCCAGGCCTTCGGCACCCTCGTTTATTTCCGCAATTTGCAGTTGATCGCTAAAAGCAAAAACCTGAAGGAGTAGGTCATGCGCGGATCGTTATCGACCCGAAATATCACGTTGCTCGCGGCGGTCGCCATGGCGCTGCTGTTTTTCTGGGGATTGGGCAGTGTGCCGTTTCTCAGCGTCAACGAGGCGCGTCGCGCCGTCACCGTGCGGGAAATGCACGAAGCCGGGAGCTGGTTGCTGCCGTACATGAACGGCGACTTGTACTTGTCCAAACCGCCGTTTTTCTATTGGGCGGGCCTGGTGTCGACCGCTGTGCTGGGCAGTGTGTCCGAGTGGAGCGTGCGGTTGCCTTCGGCACTGGCCGCGACCTTGTGCTGCCTCGGCACGTACTGGTACGGCGTTCGGCAAGCCGGGCGGCAGGTCGGGCTGTTCGCGGTGGTGTTCCTGGCGGCGAACGGCGCGTTCAGCCTGTTTGCCCGCCGCTCGGAAATCGAGATGCTGTTGACCCTGCTGTGCTTCGGCGCATTGCTGGCGGCGTGGCAGTTCATCTTTCAGCAGGGCCGGGTGCTGTGGAGTCGGCTCAGCTACCTGCTGTTAGGTTGCGCGCTGCTGACCAAAGGGCCGGTGTGCCTGTTGTGGGTGACGGCGCCGATCCTGACGTACGCCTTGATCTGCCGCGACGCGCGGGCCAAAGCCTACCTGTGTGACGGATGGGGCTGGCTGATCGCGGTGGTGCTGGGCAGTTCGTGGTACGTGGCGGTGTCGTTGAGTCAGGGCTGGGGCATCTGGTCGTCGATCATCAGCGAAGACATCATGAACAAGATCGATGGGGAGGGCGCCGAAGCCTGGTACGCGTACCTGTTGTACCTGGCCGGTGACTTCTTTCCGTTCTGGCTGATTGTGTTTGTGCAGCCGCGCAAGTTCTGGGCGATGATCCGTTCGCGCCGTGAGGCGGCCATGCTGCTGTGCTGCACGCTGCTGCCGCTGCTGATTTTCTCCCTGTTCACCGAAAAGCACGGCAAGTACCTGTTGCCGGTTTACCCGTCCATGGCCTTGCTGCTGGCCATGCACTGGGCCGCCGTGCTCGAAGGCATGCAAGGACGCTGGCGTACCTGCCTGGCCAGGGTTCCGTACGTGATGCTGGCCGGGTTTGTGGTGTTTTACGTGTTCGTCGAAGCCCGGGTGCTGTCCCATCGCGTCGGTGGTCTGGAACAGGTCGCCACGCTGTCCGCCGGGCAGCCGGGACAGAAGGCCTACAGCGTCGGTGAACCGGATATCCGTCTGGTCTATTACATGGGGCGGCCGGTGGCGCCGCTGACCCTTGCTCAACTGCAAGGGGATGAACGCCCAGTGGGGCTGCTGTTTGTGCAAGAACCCCTCGACCCGCAATTGCAGAACCTCGCGTCGTGCAAAGTCGGCGAAGTCGAACCCTATCTGAAACCACACCGCGCCGCGCTGCTGGTGCGCATGGGCGGGGACTGCCATTAAGGATTACGGCAGCTGAAAAAGACCCATGGCAGGAGGGGCGGGCATGGCTATAATCGGCCGACGTTTCCCCTCCTGTTACCACACGAGACTGCCATGACTATTTCCCTGTACGACGCCTCCGTCCCTGTTTTCAAGCAAATGCTCACCGCGCTCAGCGATGTGCTGAACAAGGCCGAAGCCCACGCCACCGCCAAGAACATCGACCCGAACGCATTCCTGCAAGCCCGTCTGTTCCCGGACATGTTCCCGCTGGTGCGTCAGGTGCAGATCGCCGTTGATTTCGCCAAAGGCGTTTCTTCGCGTCTGGCCGAAGTTGAAGTGCCGAAGTACGAAGACACCGAAACCACCTTCGCCGAACTGCAAGCGCTGCTGACCAAGGTCCTGGCCTACATCGCCGAGATCAAGCCGGAGCAAATCAACGGCAAGGAAGGCATCGAGATCGTGACCCGTCCGGGCACCCCTAAAGAGAAGCGCTTCAGCGGCCAGGCTTACCTGCTGAGCTACGGATTGCCGCAGTTCTTCTTCCACGTCACCACTGCTTACGCCTTGCTGCGTCACAACGGCGTGGAAGTGGGCAAGCGCGATTACATGGGCGCGTTCTAAACCGCCCGGGTACAAAAAAGCCCCCGCAGCCATTGGTTGCGGGGGCTTTTTTATGTGCCTGCATTCTTCACTTCACCGCAAACCCTTGTGGGAGCGGGCTTGCTCGCGAAAGCGGTGTGTCAGTCAACGGTTATGTTAAGGCTGACGGCCCCTTCGCGAGCAAGCCCGCTCCCACAGGTTTTGCGGTGTTGATCAGGCCGTGCGTTGGGCTTTCTGTTCTTCACCCAGGCAGGCCGCCGCTGTGAACAGCACATCAGTGGACGAGTTCAGCGCCGTCTCCGCCGAGTCCTGCAACACGCCAATGATGAAACCAACCGCCACCACCTGCATGGCAATCTCGCTCGGAATACCGAACAGGCTGCACGCCAGCGGAATCAGCAACAACGAACCACCCGCCACACCCGAAGCGCCACAGGCGCAAATCGCCGCGACGACGCTCAGCAGGATCGCAGTCGGAATGTCCACGGCGATGCCCAGGGTATGCACCGCCGCCAGGGTCAGCACGGTGATGGTGATCGCCGCGCCGGCCATGTTGATGGTTGCGCCCAGCGGGATCGATACGGAGTAGGTGTCTTCATGCAGGCCCAGGCGCTTGCTCAATTCCAGATTGACCGGAATGTTCGCCGCCGAACTGCGGGTGAAAAATGCAGTGATGCCGCTCTCGCGCAGGCACATCAGCACCAGTGGATACGGGTTGCGGCGCAGTTTCCAGAACACGATGATCGGGTTCATCACCAGCGCCACGAACAGCATGCAACCGAGCAGCACGGCCAGCAAATGCGCGTAGCCGATCAACGCACCGAAACCGGAGGTGGCGAGGGTCGAGGCCACCAGGCCGAAAATCCCCAGCGGGGCAAAACGGATCACCAGGCGCACGATCACGGTCACGCCGTTGGACAAGTCGCCCAGCACTTCACGGGTGGTGTCGCCGGCATGGCGAATGGCGATGCCCATGCCGATGGCCCAGGCGAGGATGCCGATGAAGTTGGCGTTCATCAGCGCACTCACCGGGTTGTCGACCACGCTCAGCAGCAGGCTTTGCAACACTTCGCCGATACCGCCCGGCGCGGTGACCGCGACGTCTTGCGTCGACAACACCAGATTCGACGGGAACATCATGCTGGCCACCACTGCGACCACCGCCGCCGCGAACGTGCCGAGCAAATACAAAAACAGAATCGGCCGGATATGGGTTTCCTGGCCGTGCTTGTGATTGGCGATCGACGCCATGACCAGTACGAACACCAGAATCGGCGCGACGGCTTTCAGCGCCGAGACGAACACCTTGCCGATAAACGCCGTGGACTTCGCCACTTCAGGCGCAAACAGGGCCAGGGCAATGCCGGCGATCAGGCCGATGATGATTTGCGTGACCAGGGTGGTGCGTTTCAGGCGTTGCAATAGAGAAGGGGATGAAGCAGTCATAAAGCAGCATCTCTGATTTTTTATAGGTGCAGGGTTTCGCAGGTATGCAGCAACAAACAGGGCAGGCCGCAGGCAGGAAACCGGAAAGGGTGTACGTTTTTCAGGGCGCGGACTTTATCACAGCGCAGGATCGATCCTTCAGACCTGTGACGATCTGCCACCCGCGCAATCAACCAGATAAGCAGGTTCGTGCAACCCGCTTTGGAAACACTCTGTTAAGATTCGCCATCCTCATTTTCAAGTCTGCCAGTGGGCCTTCGGGCTATTCGCTGGTGTCGTCGTTTTCTGGAGTTGTGCATGCTGTTGCCCATTCTTCTGTTGTCCGCCGCCGGTTTCACGGTGCTGACCACGGAATTCGTCATCGTCGGCCTGTTGCCGGCCATCGCCCGTGACCTTGAAGTCAGCATCCCGCAAGCCGGTTTGCTGGTGACGTTGTTCGCCTTCACCGTCGCCGCTTTCGGGCCGTTCCTGACCGCGTACTTCGCGCGTTTTGAACGCCGCAAGCTGTTCATCTCGGTGCTGATCATGTTCGGTCTGGCCAATACCCTCGCGGCGTTTGCGCCGAATATCTGGGTGATGGCTTTCGCCCGGTTGGTTCCCGCACTCGGCTTGCCGGTGTTCTGGGCCCTGGCCAGCGAGACAGCGGTAGACATTGTCGGGCCGGACTACGCCGGGCGGGCCATCGCCAAGATTGGCTTCGGCATAGTCTGCGCCACAGTGTTTGGCATTCCGGTGGGCACGCTGATTTCCGATGCGTTCGGCTGGCGTAGCGCCTTTGGCATTCTGGCGGTCATCGCCTTTGCCAAGGCCTTGCTGCTGTTTATCTACCTGCCGAAAACCAGCCTGCATCAGCATCAGGTGAGTTTCCGCTCACAATTCAAGATCCTGCGCAGCCCACTGATGATCGGCCATGTGTTGCTGTCGGTGGTGGTCTTCAGCGGCATGTTTACCGCGTACACCTACCTGGCGGACATCCTTGAGCGCCTGGCCGGTTTCAACGGCACGGTGGTCGGCTGGTGCCTGATGGGCTTCGGCGCGGTCGGGCTGATCGGTAACTCGCTGGGCGGTCGCGCGGTGGACCGTCATCCGCTGATCGCTTCGGTGATGTTCTGCGCATTCATGATTGCCGGCCTGGTGGCGCTGGTGCCGAACATTCATTCGCCCCTCGGTCTGGCGGCGGCGATGGGTATCTGGGGCGTGACGCAGGCCGCGTTGTTCCTGGTCAGCCATGTGCGCCTGATGAAAGCGGCGCCCGAAGCGCCGGCGTTCGCCGCCTCGCTGAACATTGCCGGGGCCAACCTCGGCATCGGCCTGGGTGCGATGGTCGGCGGCCGGGTGATCGACAACTTCGGGCTGCAAGGTCTTGGGTTCGCGGCCGCCGCGTTTATCCTCGCCTCGATCCTGCTGGCGATTGCGCTGATGACCTTCAAACCGCGTGAAATCTGCGCCTGAGGTTTTACAGTTCGGTGAACAGCTCGCGTCGGGCACCTTCGGTAATGGCGACAATGCCGGGGTGCTTGACCTTGCGTTCCACTGAAATGGCGTAGAACGACTCGGTCACGGCGTCGGTCTGGCCAATCACCTCCACGCCGTATTGGCGTTTCACTTCATCGGCAATCACGCTCGGGCCGATGAAGATCCCGCTGCCGGACTGACCAAACGCCTGCATCAATGCGCTGTCATCGAACTCGCCGACAATGCGCGGCTGGATCTGCTGCTCGGCGAACCAGCGCTGCAGGCGGTTGCGCACCACGGTTTCCGGTCCCGGAATCAGTAGCGGTGCGCCGTGCAGGCTGCGGGGGAAATCCTGGCCGTACTGCGCGGCCAGTTCCGCCGTGGCGAAGAAGCTGATCCCGCACTCCCCGAGTTTCTGGCTGTAGCCCTTGATGTCCAGGTGCGAGGGCATCGGACTGTCGGAAATCACCATGTCCAGGCGCTGGATCGCCAGGTCGGCGAGCAACCGTTCGAGTTTGTCTTCGCGGCAGGTGATGCGCAGCGGCTCGCTCAACTCCATGGTCGGCGCGATCAGCCGGTAGACGATGGACTTGGGCACGACGTCCGCCACACCGACCCGAAACTGGATCTGTTGCTCATTGGGTTGCGCCCGCAACATCAATTCAAGTTCGCCGCCTAGCTGAAACATCTGCTCGGCGTAGGGCAGGGCCTGTCGCCCGGCTTCGGTGAGTTCCAGTTGCCGACCCACCCGTCGAAACAATTCGATGCCGTAGGTTTGCTCAAGCAGGGAAATCTGCCCGCTGATGGTCTGCGGTGTCAGGTTCAACTGCTCGCAGGCGCGCACGATGCTGCCGGTCTTGGCCACCACCCAGAAGTAATGCAATTGCCGATAGTTGAGCATGACGGTCTACAGTTCGTAAAAACCGAAGTATAACCGCTAAAAATACGAATTTTCCTGAAGTGTTTGCCTCCCTAGAATGCGTCGCTATCAACGGGCCATCGTTTAGGTGCCGTTTGTTCTAACGAGGGAAGCATCATGAAGATCACCACTACGGCAGTGCTATTCGCGTCTTTACTGGTATTGGCCGGTTGCGACCAGGCCGAAAAAAGTGCTCAGCAACTGATGGGCAAGGCCGCTGAAAGCGCCAAACAGGCCATCGACGATACGCACAAAGCCGCCGAACAAGCGCTCAGCGACGCCACCGGCGGCCTGATCAGCAAGAAAGAATCAGCGGGCGAAGACAAGGACAAAACCGAAGCTTCGTCCCAGGAAATCTAACGTCTAATACGAGTCAGGACTGACCCATGGAATACCTTTTAGAACTTGCTGCAAGCCCCACCGCCTGGGTCGCCCTGGCCACGTTGATTGTCATGGAGATCGTGCTCGGCATCGACAACCTGATCTTCATCTCGATCCTGACCAATAAGCTGCCCGAGCAGCATCGGCAGAAAGCCCGCCGCATCGGTATCGGCATGGCGCTGATCCTGCGTCTGGGTCTGCTGAGCACCATCGCATTTATCGTGCAGTTGACGGCGCCTGTGATCGAAATCCTCGGCCACGCGTTCTCCTGGAAGGACATGATCCTGATTGCCGGCGGCTTGTTCCTGTTGTGGAAAGCCACCACCGAGATCCATCACAGCATGGACCCGGCACCGGAAGATCCGAAGTCGGCGACGTCGACCGTGACCCTGGGTTTTGCCGCTGCGATCGGGCAGATCCTGATGCTGGACATGGTGTTTTCCATCGACAGCATCATCACTGCGGTCGGCATGACCGAGCATTTGCCGATCATGATTATCGCGGTGGTGGTGTCGGTACTGGTGATGTTGCTGGCGGCTGATCCGTTGGCCAGGTTCATCAACGACAACCCGACGGTGGTGATGTTGGCGCTGGGCTTCCTGATCATGATCGGCATGACGCTGATCGCCGAAGGCTTCGGCGCCCACGTACCGAAAGGCTACGTCTACGCGGCCATGGCGTTCTCGGCAACGATCGAGTGCTTGAACATGATGTCGCGAAGGGCCAAGCAGAAGCGCGTTGCTGCTGACGCTTGATCGGCGATAACTGAAAAGGCCGCTTGAATACGAAAGTGTTCAGGCGGCCATTTTTTTGAAGGCGGAAAATTCCGGTCAGTGCACGGCGGCGTGACGGGCCGCGGACTTTTCGGTGGTCGCTTCAGGCGGTAATTGAGTCGGGTGGTGGTGGTGGTGCCGCCGGGTAATGCGCAGGACTCCCCACAACATGGCGGCGGCAACGGCCAGCCAGCCGGAAATCAACATCACGATCGTCATTGCCAGGCTCATCGTGCCTCCTCTTTGCCCTGCATCGGGCACACACGCTATGCAACTGACAGTCTAGTCGGTGCTGTGTGTCAGACAATTGACCAAAGGTCGTCTGTCACTAACCAGTTCGCTCTATCGATCGCACGTAACTGCCGGTTAAGGCTATACCGCCGTCGCGCGGCATCCTATGATCGACAGCCTAGCCGGGAGCCTGTTGCCCGGCGTCTGAACAAGAGAGTGATGATGGAGCGGGTATTTTCTCGAATTCGCATGGCAGCGCTGATTATGGGCTGTGTGGCCGGGTTGGCGGGGTGCGCCGGGAGCGTTGCGCCGCAGATCCAGCGTCTGCCGGAGCGGGTGGAACTCAGCGGTACGTTCTATCGCGGGCAAGCCTTTCAAAGCGGACCGCAAGTGCTGGCCAGCCTGTTGGCGCAACAGGGCATAGTCATCACCCCGGGCTTGTTGGAAAAACCCCTGCATTTGCCGGGCGCCGAGGACCAGTTGCAGCAGAACCTGCAGAATCTGGCACGCGAATACGGGATGGTGGTTTATCCCCTCGACAGCACGTTGCCCGCGCTGTTGACCCAGGTCGCTGCCGGCTATCCGGTGATGGTGCGCTTCACCGAAGGCTCCGCGCTCTGGGCTGAGCCGCGCTACGCCATTCTCGCCGGGTACAACCGCAAGAAGCAGACCGTGCTGCTGCGCGCGGGGATGAATCATCGGGACATGATGAGCTTCAGTTCGTTTGAGTCGTCGTTCAAGGACGCGGGTGGCTGGGCCGTGCTGATCCAGAAGCCGAACCAGATTCCCGTCAACGTCGATCAGCAGCGTTGGCTCAAGGCCGCGAATGATCTGGGGCAGGCCGGTCAGGAGCAAGCGGCGGCACGGGCGAAGAAGGCCCTGGCCACGCAGTAAGCGTCCGTTCGTCATCCTTCAGGCACTGCTGCGTGCGGCGGCTCTCTAATGGACAGTGCCCGGATTTTTCCGGGCCACATCCAAGGAGGCGCCCATGGCACATTCCACTACCCCCGTCGGCCCGCATTCGTCTGAGCATTCTTCGGGCGATGAGTTGGGATTCGATCCCGACTCGCCGGACCTCGCCGATCCCCAGGTCGACCCCATCGGTCCCGCCAAGGCGCCCAGGGACGTGAAGCCGGGCGACAACCCCAAGGCCCCAGCGAAGCCTTATGACCCCCTTGCTGACCTGAAACCCTGAGCCCTGATGAGGTGCCTATGTCTACCGATTCGAGTTTCGACGACAAACGTCCGGACAGCGTCCCCACCACGCCCGAAGAAGATATCGACCCGGTGATGGATCCGGATAGCCCGCTACGCGATCCTCTGGCCAGGCCTGTGGTGGTGCCGACAGTGCATCCCCACGGCTGGAGTGATCCGAGCAAGGGCGATGGCATTCCGGATGACGATCAGATGCCGCTGCCCAACGACTGATAAAAGCAAGGCGAAAAAAAGCCCCGACTGTCCGGGGCTTTTTTGAGAGCGCCTGTTTATTTCGAGGCTTCAACCACACCGCTCTGACGGTGCTTGAGGTTCTTGTCGGATTTGTACTGCAAGGCAACGGATGGCACCTCTGCGCCCTTGCCGGTTTCCACCCAATTGCGGATACGGGTGGCGTCGGCAAAGTGGGTGTACTTGCCATAAGCGTCAAGGATGACCAGCGCAACCTGGCGATTGCCCATGCTGGTCACCAGCACCAAGCAGTGACCCGCTTCGTTGGTGAAGCCGGTTTTCGTCAACTGGATGTCCCAGTCCGCTTTGCGCACCAGATGGTCGGTGTTGCGGAAACCCAGGCTGTAGTTGGGTTTACGGAACGACACGGTTTTTTCCTTGGTGGTACTCAGTTCGGTCAGCAGCGGGTACTTGTGTGCAGCCACCAGCAGTTTGCTCAGGTCGCGGGCGGTGGACACATTACGCGGGGACAGGCCAGTCGGCTCGACGAAGTGGGTGTTGACCATACCCAGCGCCTTGGCCTTGGCGTTCATCGCGGCGATGAAGGCTGCATAGCCACCCGGATAGTGGTGGGCCAGGCTCGCTGCTGCGCGGTTTTCCGAAGACATCAGGGCAATCAGCAACATTTCCTTGCGTGGCATCTCGCTGTTGAGCTTGACCCGGGAAAACACACCCTTCATTTCCGGGGTGTCGCTGATATTGATGTTGATGTACTCGTCCATGTTCTGTCGGGCTTCAACGATGACCAGACCGGTCATCAGTTTGCTGACAGACGCAATCGGCACCACCACGTCAGGGTTGCTGGCGTAGATGATTTTGTTGGTCTGCATATCCATGACTAACGAGCTGCCCGAAGCCAGTTTGAGATGTTGTGCATCTCGAGGCGCAGCGGTGGTATCGCCAGCGCTGGCAATTGGCGTGATGAAAGTCCCTGTAACTGCAAAAAATAGGCTCAGGATGGAAAGACGGATTTTCACGCTGGCAGACTCATTATGTGTTGATAAGCCGTTTTGTAACGGGCTATTTCGTAAAAGCGCGACATTCTGGAGTATGGCTGAATAACTGTCGATGGTTGATCAAGTAACAGGTGAAAGTCCTGTAAAACATGAAAAAAATGTCATTTTCAGGCGGGTGGTAGGGCTTTTTCTTTGGGCAAAAAGAACCCCGCCATGGGCGGGGTCGTTTTATATCTACTTTGGAACTCAGCTGTGCAGGGTTTCTGCCGCGTACAGCGTGTTTTCCAGCAGGCAGGCACGGGTCATCGGGCCAACGCCGCCAGGAACCGGGGTGATCCAGCCGGCGCGGGGCAGGGCGGTTTCGTAGATCACGTCGCCGACCAGTTTGCCGTCTTCCTGGCGGTTGATCCCGACGTCGATCACGATCGCGCCTTCCTTGATCCACTCACCCTTGACCAGGCCCGGTTTGCCAGCGGCCACCACCACCAGATCGGCACGGCCGACATGGCCGGCCAGGTCCTTGGTGAAACGGTGGGTGACGGTCACGGTGCAACCGGCCAGCAACAATTCCATCGCCATCGGGCGGCCGACAATGTTGGAAGCCCCGACAATCACTGCGTCCATCCCGTAAAGATCGGCACCGGTGCTTTCCAGCAGGGTCATGATGCCTTTAGGGGTGCAGGGGCGCAGCAGCGGAATACGCTGGGCCAGGCGACCGACGTTATAAGGATGGAAACCGTCGACGTCTTTGTCCGGACGAATGCGCTCCAGCAATTTGGAGGCATCCAGGTGTTCAGGCAGAGGAAGCTGAAGCAGAACGCCGTCGATTGCCGGGTCGTCATTCAGACGATCGATCAGGTCGGTCAGCGCTTCTTGAGTGGTTTCGGAAGGCAGGTCATAGGCTTGGGAGATAAAGCCGACCTCTTCACAGTCTTTACGCTTGTGCGAGACATAAACCTGAGAGGCGGGATCGCTGCCGACCAGGATCACCGCGAGGCCGGGTGTACGCAAGCCTTGCTCGCGACGCTCGGCAACTCGTTTGGCGATCTGCTGGCGCAGGCTGGCGGCGATCGATTTGCCGTCGATTAGTTGTGCAGTCATTGCGCGTGATTAACCATCGAGAGGGGAAAAAAAGAGAACGCATTCTCGCATGTCATGAGGTGAGGGCAAAGGCGCTTGGTCTGCAAATTCCCCTAACTCCTTTAATTAAATGAATTTTTTTTAAAAAGGATTTGACGACCCTCAGGGGGCTCTATACTATTCGTCGCACTTGTCGGGCACAGCCTAGCACTGGTTAAGAAGGTTAAGCGGGACTGCGGTTTCGCAAGACTGGAAAGCACTTAGTTTGTAGTCCTCCAAGAGTACAAATTACAAGGCGCCCGTAGCTCAGCTGGATAGAGCATCCGCCTTCTAAGCGGATGGTCGCAGGTTCGAGTCCTGCCGGGTGCGCCATTTAGGCAGCTTTGGCACAAGTAGCGCAATATGGTGGGCGTAGCTCAGTTGGTAGAGCACGGGATTGTGACTCCCGTTGTCGAGGGTTCGATCCCCTTCGTCCACCCCATATTTCGAAAGGCGCCAGATTAACAGTCTGGCGCCTTTGCTTTAACAGCTTCAACCCGCGGATGTGGTGGAATTGGTAGACACACTGGATTTAGGTTCCAGCGCCGCGAGGCGTAAGAGTTCGAGTCTCTTCATCCGCACCAAATAAAGCTTCACTCATGCCGATTGGCTTGGTTGGGGTCAGCAGGGAAGTTGTTTTACTTCTTTGTCACGCAATATGGTGGGCGTAGCTCAGTTGGTAGAGCACGGGATTGTGACTCCCGTTGTCGAGGGTTCGATCCCCTTCGTCCACCCCATATTTCGAAAGGCGCCAGATTTAACAGTCTGGCGCCTTTTTTTGTTTTGGCGGGTTCAGCGACTGCAGGTTCTGGGTCGCAGGGGCAGGGCGTTTCGTCGTATTTGTGTTGCTCGATGATGCCGCGCTGCCCGCCGGCCTTGTTCGCAAGATCGGCTGTCAGGGAGATGATTGGCAACCTCTTCTATATATAGAAGGGTTGGCGCAGGGCCCTGGCGTGATCGGTTGTGTTTGCCATCGGAGCGAGGTGCATTCGTGCATTCGCACCTATAAATTGCCTGCTGCGTTTTTACCCGTTTTCAGTAGGGTGACTTCTTGAGTTTGACCCACTAGAATGCATGCCCTTGATTCTGGGGTCGGAAACGGCCGGCTAACGTCTGTGCAACGAGGAATATCCATGCAAGTTTCTGTTGAAAATACTTCTGCTCTTGAGCGCCGCATGAGCATCATCGTGCCGGCTGAGCGCATCGAGACTCAGGTCAACAAGCGTCTGCAGCAGACTGCCCAAAAGGCCAAGATTGCTGGCTTCCGTCCAGGCAAAGTGCCAATGAGCGAAATCAAGCGCCGTTTCGGTGCTGATGCGCGTCAAGAAGCCGTGGGCGATGTGATCCAGTCTTCTTTCTACGAAGCTGTTGTTGAGCAAAAGCTGAACCCGGCTGGCGCACCTTCGATCGAGCCTAAGTCGATCGAAGCCGGCAAGGACCTGGAATACGTCGCTATTTTCGAAGTGTTCCCTGAGTTCACCGTTGCCGGTTTCGACGGTATCACCGTAGAGCGCCTGAGCGCTGATGTGGCTGATGCCGATCTGGACAAAATGCTGGACATCCTGCGCAAGCAGAACACCCGTTTCGAAGTGGCCGATCGCGCTGCCCAGAACGAAGACCAGCTGAACATCGATTTCGTTGGCAAGGTTGACGGTGAAGTGTTCGCTGGCGGTTCCGCCAAGGGTACTCAGCTGGTGCTGGGTTCCGGCCGCATGATCCCTGGTTTCGAAGACGGTCTGGTTGGCGCTAAAGCCGGCGAAGAACGTGTTCTGAACCTGACTTTCCCTGCTGACTACCAGAACCTGGACCTGGCCGGCAAGACTGCCGAGTTCACCGTCACCGTGAACACTGTTTCCGAGCCAAAACTGCCAGAGCTGAACGAAGAATTCTTCGCTCAATTCGGCATCAAGGAAACTGGCCTGGAAGGCTTCCGCACCGAAGTTCGCAAGAACATGGAGCGCGAACTGCGTCAGGCGATCAAATCCAAGGTCAAGAATCAGGTAATGGACGGTCTGCTGGCCACCAACCCGATCGAAGTGCCAAAGGCTCTGCTGTCCAACGAAGTTGACCGTCTGCGTGTGCAGGCAGTTCAGCAGTTCGGCGGCAACATCAAGCCTGACCAACTGCCGGCCGAGCTGTTCGAAGAACAAGCCAAGCGCCGCGTTGTACTGGGTCTGATCGTGGCTGAAGTGGTCAAGCAATTCGACCTCAAGCCTGACGAAACCCGCGTTCGCGAAATGATTCAGGAAATGGCTTCGGCCTACCAAGAGCCTGAGCAGGTTGTGTCCTGGTACTACAAGAACGACCAGCAACTGAACGAAGTTCGTTCTGTTGTGCTGGAAGAACAAGTTGTGGATACTGTTCTGCAGAAAGCTAGCGTGACCGACAAATCGGTCTCTTACGAAGAAGCAGTCAAGCCGGTAGAAGCTCCACAAGCCGACTGATCGTTTTTGCGGTAAGAAGCACACACCATAAGCCAGCCTTCGTGCTGGCTTATGCGTATTCAAGACATAACTATTTGGGAGTGACTGCAGAGCATGTTCCGTAATTCGTATATTCAGCAGAACTCTGATATCCAGGCCGCCGGCGGCCTGGTCCCGATGGTTGTCGAGCAGTCTGCTCGTGGCGAGCGCGCCTATGACATCTACTCGCGCCTTCTCAAGGAACGAGTGATCTTTCTGGTTGGTCCGGTAGAGGACTACATGGCCAACCTGATCTGTGCGCAATTGCTGTTCCTTGAAGCGGAAAACCCGGACAAGGACATCCATCTCTACATCAACTCGCCGGGCGGTTCGGTGACTGCGGGCATGTCGATCTACGACACCATGCAGTTCATCAAGCCAAACGTGTCGACCACCTGTATCGGTCAAGCGTGCAGCATGGGCGCGTTCCTGCTGACCGCTGGTGCGCAGGGCAAGCGTTACTGCCTGCCGAACTCGCGTGTGATGATTCACCAGCCACTGGGCGGTTTCCAGGGCCAGGCTTCGGATATCGAAATCCATGCCAAGGAAATCCTCTTCATTCGTGAGCGTCTGAACACGCTGATGGCCAAGCATAGCGGGCGCACTCTTGAAGAAATCGAGCGCGACACCAACCGCGACAACTTCATGAGTGCAGAAGCTGCGAAGGAATACGGCCTGATCGACGAAGTCATCAGCCAGCGTCCCGCGTAAAATAAGCAGCTCAAAATAAGGTTGGTCGGCAGGTCCGACTACCAGCGGGCTTGAAAAAGCCCGCAATAGCCTTCATCTTGTGTTGCAAGCCTATCGGATTTGGATCGAACGAATGACTGACACCCGCAACGGCGAGGACAACGGCAAGCTGCTCTATTGCTCCTTCTGTGGCAAAAGCCAGCATGAAGTACGCAAATTGATTGCCGGCCCCTCGGTCTTTATCTGCGACGAGTGCGTCGACCTGTGCAATGACATCATCCGAGAGGAGGTGCAGGAAGCCCAGGCCGAAAGCAGCGCGCATAAATTGCCTTCGCCTAAAGAAATCAGCGGCATCCTTGATCAGTACGTGATTGGTCAGGAGCGTGCGAAAAAGGTTCTGGCCGTAGCGGTATACAACCACTACAAGCGCCTGAACCAGCGTGACAAAAAGAATGACGACGTCGAACTCGGCAAGAGCAACATCCTGCTAATCGGCCCGACAGGCTCGGGTAAAACCCTGCTTGCCGAAACACTGGCTCGTTTGCTGAACGTTCCGTTCACCATTGCCGACGCAACCACCCTCACCGAGGCGGGTTACGTGGGTGAGGATGTCGAGAACATCATTCAGAAGCTGCTGCAGAAGTGCGATTACGACGTAGAAAAAGCCCAGATGGGCATTGTCTACATCGACGAAATCGACAAGATTTCGCGCAAGTCTGACAACCCGTCGATCACCCGGGACGTTTCCGGTGAAGGCGTGCAGCAGGCCCTGCTCAAGTTGATCGAAGGCACGGTCGCTTCCGTTCCGCCTCAAGGTGGTCGCAAGCATCCGCAGCAGGAATTCCTTCAGGTCGACACCCGTAACATCCTGTTCATCTGCGGTGGTGCGTTCTCCGGTCTGGAAAAGGTTATTCAAAACCGTTCCACGAAAGGCGGCATCGGTTTCAACGCGGAAGTGCGCAGCAAGGAAGAAGGCAAGAAAGTCGGTGAGTCCCTGCGTGAAGTCGAGCCTGACGATCTGGTCAAGTTCGGTCTGATCCCGGAATTCGTCGGTCGTCTGCCGGTACTTGCCACGCTCGACGAGCTTGATGAGGCTGCGCTGATGCAGATCCTCACCGAGCCGAAAAATGCTTTGACCAAGCAGTACGCCAAGTTGTTCGAGATGGAAGGCGTGGACCTGGAATTCCGGGCCGACGCACTGAAATCGGTCGCTAAACGTGCCCTGGAACGCAAGACCGGTGCCCGTGGACTGCGTTCGATTCTCGAAGGCGTATTGCTCGACACTATGTATGAAATCCCCTCGCAATCCGAGGTGAGTAAAGTAGTGATCGACGAAAGCGTTATAGAAGGCAAGTCCAAGCCACTGTATATCTACGAAAACAGTGAGCCTGCTGCCAAGGCCGCGCCAGACGCTTAAGCGTCACGCAGCTGGTACAAAGAAGGGGCCTTCGGGCCCCTTTGCTTTTACTGCGTTTTATCACTGTCTTTGCGCTTGTTTTTTTTGAAGGCAGCCCCCATCTTGGTTTCAAGCTTACTTCCATCTGTTTCCGGCCTTATGGCCGCCGTAGAGGCGAAATCATGAAGACAACCATCGAATTGCCTCTCCTGCCATTGCGTGATGTTGTGGTTTATCCGCACATGGTTATCCCGCTGTTCGTGGGGCGCGAGAAATCCATCGAAGCCCTCGAGGCTGCGATGACGGGCGACAAGCAGATCCTTCTGCTGGCTCAGAGAAACCCTGCTGACGATGATCCCGGTGAAGATGCACTTTATCGCGTAGGTACGATTGCGACCGTTCTGCAGCTGCTCAAGCTGCCTGATGGCACTGTAAAGGTTCTGGTCGAAGGCGAGCAGCGGGGCGCCGTGGAGCGCTTCAGCGAAGTGGACGGCCACTGCCGTGCCGAAGTCTCGTTGATCGACGAAGTCGACGCGCCAGAGCGCGAGTCGGAAGTATTCGTGCGCAGCCTGCTGGCTCAATTCGAACAATATGTGCAGCTGGGCAAGAAAGTCCCGGCTGAAGTCCTGTCGTCGCTCAACAGCATCGACGAGCCAGGCCGCCTGGTCGACACCATGGCCGCGCACATGGCCCTGAAGATCGAGCAGAAGCAGGAAATCCTCGAAATCATCGATTTGTCGGCCCGGGTCGAGCACGTCCTGGCGTTGCTGGATGCCGAGATCGACCTGCTGCAAGTCGAAAAACGCATTCGCGGTCGCGTCAAAAAACAAATGGAGCGCAGTCAGCGCGAGTACTACCTGAATGAGCAGATGAAGGCCATTCAGAAGGAGCTCGGCGACAGCGACGAAGGCCACAACGAAATCGAAGAGCTGAAAAAGCGCATCGATGCCGCCGGCCTGCCGAAAGATGCCTTGGCCAAAGCCCAGGGTGAGCTGAACAAGCTGAAACAAATGTCGCCAATGTCCGCGGAAGCGACCGTGGTGCGTTCGTACATCGACTGGCTGGTTCAGGTGCCGTGGAAGGCCCAGAGCAAAGTGCGCCTGGACCTTGCACGCGCCGAAGACATTCTCGACGCAGACCACTACGGTCTGGAAGAAGTCAAAGAGCGGATCCTCGAATACCTCGCGGTGCAAAAACGCGTAAAGAAAATTCGTGGCCCGGTGTTGTGCCTGGTCGGTCCTCCTGGCGTGGGTAAAACCTCGCTGGCGGAGTCGATTGCCCATGCCACCAACCGCAAATTCGTGCGCATGGCCCTCGGTGGCGTGCGTGACGAAGCCGAAATCCGTGGTCATCGCCGTACTTACATCGGTTCGATGCCAGGAAGATTGATTCAAAAGATGACAAAGGTGGGTGTTCGCAACCCGCTGTTCCTGCTCGATGAGATCGACAAAATGGGCAGCGACATGCGTGGCGATCCGGCGTCGGCGTTGCTGGAAGTGCTCGATCCCGAGCAGAACCACAACTTCAACGATCACTACCTGGAAGTCGACTACGATCTGTCCGATGTGATGTTCCTGTGCACCTCGAACTCCATGAACATCCCGCCAGCCTTGCTGGACCGGATGGAAGTGATTCGCCTGCCGGGCTACACCGAAGACGAGAAAATCAACATCGCCGTGAAATACCTCTCGCCGAAGCAGATCACTGCCAACGGCCTGAAGAAAGGCGAGCTGGAATTCGACGCCGAAGCGATCCGCGACATCATCCGCTACTACACCCGCGAAGCCGGTGTGCGTGGGCTGGAGCGTCAGATTGCCAAGGTCTGCCGCAAGGCGGTCAAAGAGCATGCGATGGAAAAACGCTTCTCGGTGAAAGTCACTGCCGAGATGCTCGAACACTTCCTGGGCGTGCGGAAATTTCGCTACGGCCTCGCCGAATCGCAAGATCAGATCGGTCAGGTGACCGGGCTGGCGTGGACGCAAGTGGGTGGCGAATTGCTGACCATCGAAGCCGCGGTGGTACCGGGCAAGGGCCAGTTGATCAAGACCGGTTCCCTGGGCGATGTGATGGTCGAGTCGATCACCGCAGCACTGACCGTGGTCCGCAGCCGTGCGAAGAGCCTGGGGATCCCCCTGGACTTCCACGAGAAGCGCGACACGCATATTCACATGCCGGAAGGGGCGACCCCTAAGGACGGCCCTAGCGCCGGTGTGGGCATGTGCACGGCGCTTGTGTCGGCATTGACCGGAATTCCGGTGCGCGCAGACGTCGCGATGACGGGTGAAATCACCCTGCGTGGCCAGGTGCTGGCGATTGGTGGTTTGAAAGAAAAACTGCTCGCTGCTCACCGTGGCGGGATCAAGACAGTGATCATTCCTGAAGAGAACGTACGCGATCTGAAGGAAATTCCTGACAATATCAAGCAAGATCTGCAGATTAAACCGGTTAAATGGATTGACGAGGTCCTGCAAATTGCGCTGCAATACGCGCCGGAGCCCCTGCCTGATGTGGCTCCAGAGATCGTTGCAAAGGATGAAAAACGCGAGTCTGACTCTAAGGAAAGAATTAGCACGCATTAGTAGCATTTGGCCGGGTGGCTTCCTTGACAGCTTTTTAGAGCCCTTGTTATAAAGCGGCTCTTAAGTGTCTGTAGGCCATTCAGCACTCGTTTTTGTTTTCACCAAAAAAACTTAGAATCATACTCAAATAGATATAAGGGGACTTAGAGTGAACAAGTCGGAACTGATTGATGCTATCGCCGTATCTGCGGACATCTCCAAAGCCAGCGCTGGTAAAGCCCTGGATGCAGTAATCGAATCCGTCACTGGCGCTCTCAAGGCTGGCGACTCCGTTGTTCTGGTTGGTTTCGGTACTTTCTCCGTCACTGATCGTCCAGCTCGCATCGGTCGTAACCCACAGACTGGTAAGACTCTGGAAATCGCAGCAGCCAAAAAACCAGGTTTCAAAGCCGGTAAAGCACTGAAAGAAGCTGTCAACTAAGTTCGATTCAGGTTTTTGCCTATCCGGGTCGGGGTCATGCCTGACCTGGCAGCGGAGCGGTAGTCCAGTCGGCAAGTTGCCGGTCCGAGACACCGAGGGTCGCATGTTCGAACCCTCGGTCCGCTCCGCCAGTTACGAGAAGGCGCATCCCCGGATGCGCCTTTCTTCTATCCGGATTCTACCCACGCTCCACGGTTGCCTAATTTTGAAGTTCAACCGTTTCTGGGGGACGCATGCTGCAGAATATCAGGGACAATTCACAAGGCTGGATTGCCAAGACCATTATCGGGGTCATCGTTGCACTGATGGCTTTGACCGGTTTCGATGCCATTTTCAAGGCCACTACGCACAGCAATGATGCGGCCAAGGTCAATGGTGAAGAAATCAGCCAGAACGAGCTGAGCCAGGCGGTTGATATGCAACGCCGTCAGCTCATGCAACAGCTGGGCAAGGATTTCGATGCTTCCTTGCTCGATGAAAAAATGCTGCGCGAATCGGCCCTCAAAGGCTTGATCGATCGCAAATTGCTGCTGCAAGGCGCACAGAACTCGAAGTTCGCTTTCTCCGAAGCGGCCCTGGACCAAGTGATCCTGCAGACGCCTGAATTCCAGGTCGACGGCAAGTTCAGTCCGGAGCGTTTCGACCAGGTGATCCGTCAGCTCGGCTACAGCCGTATGCAGTTCCGCCAGATGCTGGCTCAGGAAATGCTGATCGGTCAGCTGCGTGCTGGCCTGGCGGGTAGCGGTTTCGTCACTGACGCTCAGGTACTGGCTTTCGCCCGTCTGGAAAAACAGACCCGCGATTTCGCTTCCCTGAACGTCAAGGTTGACCCGGCGGCTGTGAAGCTGACCGACGAAGAAGTCAAAGCCTACTACGACGAACACGCCAAGGAATTCATGACGCCGGATCAGGTGGTCATCGACTACCTGGAATTGAAGAAGGCTTCCTTCTTTGATCAGGTCGCCGTCAAGGATGAAGACCTGCAAGCGGCGTATCAGAAAGAAACCGCGAACCTGTCCGAACAGCGTCGGGCTGCGCACATTCTGATTGAAGTGAACGACAAAGTGACCGAGGCGCAAGCCAAGGCCAAGATCGAAGACGTGCAGGCGCGCCTGGCCAAAGGCGAGAAATTCGAGGCACTGGCCAAAGAGTTCTCCCAGGACCCGGGTTCGGCCAACAATGGCGGTGACCTCGGTTACGCAGGTCCTGGCGTCTACGACCCGGCTTTCGAAAAGGCCCTGTATTCGCTGGCCAAGGATCAAGTCTCCGAGCCGGTTCGTACCGACTTCGGTTTTCACCTGATCAAGCTGTTGGGTGTGGAAGCACCTGAGGTGCCGACGTTTGCCAGCCTGAAAGACAAGCTGACCCGCGAGCTGAAAGCCCAGCAAGTCGAGCAGCGTTTTGTTGAGGCGACCAAGCAACTGGAAGACGCCTCATTCGAAGCGTCCGATCTGGCCCAGCCGGCGCAAGACCTGAAACTGACCGTTCACACTTCCAAGCCATTTGGTCGTGAAGGCGGTGAGGGCATTGCGGCCAACCGTGCAGTAGTAACCGCTGCGTTCAGTCCTGAAGTGCTGGATGAGGGTGCCAACAGCACCGCCATCGAACTCGATCCGGAAACCGTGATCGTTCTGCGCGCCAAGGAACACCTGAAACCGGCACAGCTGCCGCTGGAAGCCGTGAACACGGCCATCCGCGCGCAATTGGCCAAGGAGCACGCCAGCGCTGCCGCCAAGACCAAGGCTGAACAGCTGATTGCCAGCCTGCGCGACGGCAAGACCCCGCTGGACAAGGCCATCGACGGCCAGAACTGGAAAGTGACCGAAGCGGCTACCCGCGCTCAGGAAGGGATTGACCCGACTGTGTTGCAGGCGCTGTTCCGGATGCCCAAGCCTGCCGCCAAGGACAAGCCGACCTTCAGCAACGTGACCCTGGCCGATGGTAGCCTGGTGATCGTGCGTCTGAACAACGTGAACGAAGCGGCCGCGCCGACCGAAGAAGAAAAGGCTCAATACCGCCGCTTCCTCGCCTCGCGCATTGGCCAGCAAGACTTCGCGGCTTACCGCAAGCAGCTGGAAAGCGAAGCGGACATCAAGCGTTATTGATGCCTGATTGAGCGTCTCGCGACACAAAGACCTCGGCCGAAAGGCCGGGGTTTTTTATGCCTGAAGGGAAAGTGAAACGGTTATCCGTCGCCGCAGGCGAGTGTGGAGCGACCTTTTCCCGTCAAAGGGAGTCTTTACACTTGTATCTGTTTTAAGACACTAATCGATGCTCCGCTAAGCATCGATCTGTTGCACAATACGCCCCGGACCGTTTTCCTCAGGATGTTCAATGTTTAAATCAATTCCCATGCGTCTCGTCGGGTTGGCACTGGTGCTCGCTGCTGCTGCCGGCTGCTCCTCCAAGAAAGCCGCGATTTATGAGCATGAGAACTTCTCCGACTCCGGCACCTTTTCGCGCAATTACCCCGTGAGCGATGCGCAGACCTGCGAAGCCGCGCGGCGTGCCTTGCTCAGCCAGGGTTACATCATTACCAGCAGCGATCCCAAGCTGATCAGCGGGCACAAGAGTTTCCAGCAGACCGGCGATACGCACATGGAGATCAGCTTCAGTGTGGTCTGCGCCGATGACGGCAGCGAAGGGCACCATGCGACCATGTTCGCCAACGCCTTGCAGGACCGTTATGCGCTGAAGAAAACCAACAACTCTGCCAGCCTGGGTGTCGGTGTGTTGGGCTCGGTGTCGATGCCGATCGGATCGTCCGACGATTCGATGGTCAAGGTCGCCAGCGAAACCGTTTCGTCGGCCAAGTTCTACGAGCGTTTTTTCACCCTGGTCGAATTGTTCCTGCCGCCGGAAGCGAAGAAAGCCGCGCACATCGTCGAGAAGCCGAAGACCGACCTGGGCGTGCCTGAACCCAAAGCGGCGCCTGCCGCGTTGGCACCAACTCCCGCGGAAGCGACGCCAGCCCCAGCACCAGCACCAGCGGCTGAGCCTGCACCGGCCCCAACGGCCCCAACGGCCTCTGAGCCAGTTGCACCGCCGGCTGAAACCGCCCCGATTACCCCGGCGCAAAACAGTGAACCGGCACCGGCCACAGAAGCGGTCACGCCGCCACCACCGTCGGACCTGCCGCCACCCAGCGAGCCGATCCCGGCGATGCCAGTCTCCGGTCAGTAATCGTTTATCTACGGGATCGGGTCTGACGACACCGATCCCGTAGGCGCTTAACGTTGATCTGCATCAGCCAGGCCGTAGTCCTACAGCCTGTATCGAAAAAAACCTGTGATAAATTCCTGACCGCCTGCTACGTTTTATTAACTAGCCGCTGAGCGGTGCATCCGCGTCATCTTTCTTTCACGGGGGCACTTTATGCTCAAGGCGTTGGTCATTTATTCAGGCATTTTTTAAACGAGCGCTGGGGGATTCAAAAATGGACGAATATCAAGAAGAGCTGCTCGAGTACCAGGCGTTTGAACTGGACCCGCTGGAACCCGCCGAAGACGCTACCGAGCTGTAAGCGTCAAGCGGATTGGCGATGGCTACGGCGAAACTCGCCGGGAGTCTGGCCATTCCAGCGTTTGAAGGCCCGTTGGAAGGCTTCCGCTGAAGCGAAACCCAACAGGTAGGCGATTTCTCCGAACGCCAGTTCGGTATCGCGGATGTAGGTCATGGCCAGGTCGCGACGGGTGTCGTTGAGAATCGCGCGAAATTGCGTGCCCTCTTCGGCCAGTTTGCGGCGCAAGGTCCAGGTGGGCAGCTTCAGGCGTGCCGCCACTTCTTCCAGGTCGGGTTCCCGGCCGCCATTGAGCAACGGCCCCAGCAACTGAGTGATGCGTTCACGCAGGCTGCGGGTGCGTGTCAGCTGTTCCAGTTCCCGTTCACAGAGTTGCAGCAGATGTCGCCAGGTGCTCGGACAGTGTTCCGGGTTGCGTTGAGCGAGGCTGGCCAGGCTGAGGCGCAGTTGATTGTGCTCGGCGCCAAACTGGATCGGGCAATCGCCCAGCAGGGCATAAACCTCGCGGTAATCCGGCGCGTCGAATTCGATCTCGATACGCTCGGCGCGCAACGGGGCAGGGCTGATGCTGGATAACTGGTGCAACCAGCCGGCGATGATCGAATCCACCACAAAGCGGTTGTAGGCGTTGTAGGGGCTGATGGAATAGAAGCGCAGCCATGCGCCCTGAGCGTCTTCATGAAAGCTCGACTGACCGCGATAGTTGGAGCCGTACAAGGCTTCGAAACGAATCAGGCAGCGCGCGGCTTCCCGAACCGTGGGTGCCTGCGCAGCCGTGACACCGGCCAGACCGGCCTGACTCAGGCGACTGAGCTGACCCATGCGCAAACCCAACGCGGGGTCGTCCGTCAGCTGAATCGCCCCATGGCCCAAACGCATATAGCGCGGGATCGACAGCCGGGCACCGGGCTCCGCCAACCGGGCTGCATCCAGCCCGTATTGGTCGAGCAACGGTTGCGGGTCTGCACCGTGGCTGCGTACCGCATCGGCCAGGCTATGGACGAAACCCACCGATAAATCCCCGAGGCGCATCGGTAGCGGTTTCATGGGTCACAACCAGAGGTTCAGCAACCGCGCGCCACGGGCATTGCCGTCGGCGAACTGTTGACCGTTGTTGCTGAGAAAACTTTGCCCGGCGCTGCCCTTGTCCCAGAACTGTCCACGCAGGAACACGCTCATGCCGGCAATGGCCTGGCTCGCGGGCGGTTGGGCGGTCAGGGTCAGGCGATGCCAGGCCTGACCTTCGCTCAGTTCGCCGGGCTTGAGGCTGACGGAGGCGGGTGTCGGCAATCCGCGGTAACCGCGCCAAGGCTTATCCCAAGTGTCACGGCCGATGACGTACGCCGGAACGGCCACCAGTTGCACGCCCTGATCATCGAGCTTGCGGTAATTGTCCGGGTACCAGCTGTCGCTGCCGATCAACACGCCCAGGCGCCCGGCAGGCGTATCGACGACGGTGAGTGCCTGTTGTTCATTGGTCTTGATGTCCTCAGGCTCCTCGAACACCGGGTGCATCTGGCGTTGAGGCTGGCCAATCGGCAGGCCATCGCGGCCAAAGATCACACTGCTGTTGTACAGCGCGCCGCGGCCGATTTTCAGCGTGCCGTCGATCACGCTGGGCTCCGGCAACACGATGCTGCCCGCTACCAGCGTCACGTGAAACTCTTTCGCCAAGCCGCCGAACAGGGCCTGATAATTCTTGGCCATGCCTTTGGCCTTCATCCGCAAATGGGCATCGTCGATCCGACTGTCGCCCTTGGCGCTGATCAGCGCACGAACGAACTGCAGCGGATTGCTCGCCGCCAGCCAGTTCATCGCTTCCTGCAGCGTCGTGGCCTGGTACAGCTCATCTTTCTCGCCGCTGACCATCAGCCAGGTGCCGACATGTTCAGGCAGCACGACGATGGTCTTGTCGTTCAGCAGGCCCTGGTCCTGGGCCTTCTGCAAATAGGCCGCGAGTTTGCGGTGCAGGCGTTCGGGGCTTTGATAATCGGTGGGGAAGAGTTCGGGCTGGATGCCCAGCAGGTTGCCGCGATCGGCGGGTGTGCCTTGATCGATGGCCAGGTTGATGCGCAGGTCCGACAGGTAATGGCCCACCGGGCGATCCGCGGCCCACATCGCGTAAGTGGTAAGGGCGGCAATGATCGCCATGGAAAAGGTCAGGTACAAAAGTTTGCGCATGAGGAAGCAGTCAACGGCCGTGTGCAGCATGGATTTTCAGTATGTTTAGAATCGCAGGGTATGGCAAATCAACGGGTTGGAGAAAAAATTTCCATCCCTTGTGAGGTTTTTTTTCATGCCAAATGAAATCCCGATTTAAGCGGAGCCAAGTAAGAGAGCTGCCATAGCGTCGCAACGGGAGTCCGTTTTTTCATTAATATTCCGACAGTAGAATCAAATACTGTATAAAGAATAAATCAGGATAGGCGACCTGCTCAATCACGCCCTATAACAAAAACGGTAACCACCATGTCATTTCTGAAAGGTCTCTCCATCGGAGCCAAGCTCCTCGTGTTGCCCGGAATATTTGTACTCGCTCTACTGCTGGTCTCGGGTCTGGCGTACCGCGGGCTGGCCACGCAACAAGCGGTTATCGAGGAAATCGACCAGTTGCGTTTCCAGCAATATCGCCAAGTGCTGGAAACCTCGGCGGCGTCGCAGGCTGCGATGGTTGGCGCCTATGCCATCGGGGCGCGCATCCTTGAATCGAATGGGCAGGCTTCTACCGAGGAGCTGGAGTCATATCTGGAGGATATGCAGGCCAGTGTCGACGATATGCGAGCCGGGCTGGACAAGGTAGCCCGCGAGACGCGTTTGGGTGAGGAGGAAAAAGAGCTTTACCGTGCGGTACAGGAGCAGGCCGCGGTGGTGGGTGAAGGCCTGGCCGATTTCAAGCGCACAGCCTTGAGCGATCAGATACAGGCTGCCTCGCTGCTGGGCCGGGTGCGCGCCGACAACAATGGCTTACAAGGTCAATTCAACCGCTTGCTGGGCCTGCAGGCAGAGCTGACCTCCCGCGCATTTGCCGAGGCCGCCAAGCTACAACAACAGGTCTCACGGATGCTGGTCGTGGTGTTACTGGGCGCCAGCGCACTCGCCATCGTGGTCAGTCTATTGTTGCGCGCGCAAATCATCCGGCCCATCCGGGAGATCGAGCAGGCGTCGATCGAGTTGCGCGATGGCGATCTGACCCGGCGCGTTCGGGTCATGGGTCGAGACGAAGTGGCCCACACGGCTCAGGCGTTCAACCAACTGATTGACAGCTTCCAGCAGGCCATGCGCCAGGTCGCGGGCGTCGCGGCATCGGTTGGCGCCTCGGCCGAGGAACTGGTGGGTGCCTCGGCGCGCGTGGCTGAAAGCTCCACGGCACAGGCCGGCGCGGTGGGCGCAGTTTCAACGACAATCGAGCAGATGAGCGACGGGATTGCGGCGATCTCCACGCACGCTGAAAGCCTGCGCAGTTGTGCCGAGGCCAGTTTGCGCGGAGCGCAGGACGGCCATCTGGCGTTGTCGCGACTGCTCGAGAAAATCGGCAATGTGCGCTTTGCATTTTCTGCTATTCGCGGTTCAGTGGGCGACTTTGTCGAAAGCACTACAGCGATTACCGCCAGTATCGGTCAGGTCAAGGACCTCTCCGCACAAACCAGCATGCTCGCGCTTAACGCGGCGATTGAAGCGGCGCGGGCCGGAGAGAGCGGGCGCGGTTTCAGTGTGGTGGCCGACGAGGTGCGCCACCTTGCACAACGTTCTGCGACCGCAGCCAATTCGATCAACCAGTTGACGATGAAGCTGGAGAGTCAGTCCGAAGTCGTCGACGAAGCATTGAGCGCGGGCACTGTTGCACTGGACGACAGCAGCCGACTGTTGCTTGAGTTGGAAAGTACCCTGCAACAAGCGACGGAGCTGGTCGGTGACTCCACGCGCGGGGTAGACCGGATTGCCGATGCGGTGAGCGTGCAGAGCGAGGGTGGGCGCGGCATCGTGGAGAACGTCGAGCACATCTCACGCATGGCCGGCGAGGGGGATGCGATTACCCACCAGGTATCGAGGGCCGTGGTTTCCTTGCGTGAGCTGTCTGACGAACTGAACCTGGCGGTGGGACGCTTCCGCTTCGAGGCGTGATCGAACTGAGTTGATTACGCAGGTGTGGTTTTCTGAATCTTTGGCGTCCTGAATACCAATAGCAGCGGTATGACGCCAATCGATAGCCACATCAGCAGCTTGAAGTCATCCAGGTAAGCCACCCAACTGGCCTGCACTGTGATCATGCTATCCAGCGCTGCACGTCCGCCGGCGGTTAATGGATTGAGCAGGTTGCTGACGGGCCAGGCATCGAACAGGCGGTTGAACGGCGTAATGTTTGCACCGATTTCGGCGTGGTTGATCTGGGTGTTCTGTGCCAGCAGCACCGTCACGATCGAGATGCCAACACTGGAGCCGACGTTGCGTGACAAGTTGTACAGGCCGGTGGCGTCACCACGCAGATTCGGGGGCAGGGTGCTAAAGGCTATGGTGGTCAGCGGGACGAACAACAGACCCAGGCTCGCGCCCTGGACAAAGCCCACGTAGATGATGGTGTTGATGGACACTGCCGGCGTCCAGCCGGTCATCATGTACATCGACCAGGCGGACAGCACCAAACCGCAAAACAATATCCAGCGAATATCGACTTTGCCGATGATCCTCCCGGCCAGGAACATGCTGAGCATCGTCCCCAGGCCGCGCGGCCCCATGACCATGCCAGCCGTGAGCACCGGGTAGCCCATCAGGGTTTGCAGGTACGGTGTCATAAGCGCCAGCGACGCCAGGTAGGTGATACCAATGATGAAGATAAACACCACGGCCACCGAGTAATTGCGGTCCTTGAACAGCTTCAGGCTGATAAAAGGCTTGTCGTGGGTGAAGGTGTGGACGATGAAAATATATGAAGCGACAGCGGCTACCAACGCCTCAAGGAGGATTTCCCCGGAGTCGAACCAGCCCAGTTGTTCGCCGCGGTCGAGGAACAATTGAATCGACATAATGGCCACGCTGAGCGAGCCAAAGCCCAGCCAGTCCAGGCGTGCGGTTTTGTCGGCCGGGGTTTCGCGAATGAAGCGGGTCATGCCGATAAAGGCCAGCAATCCGATAGGCAAGTTGATGAAGAACACCCAGCGCCAGCTGAGGTGCTCTGTTAACCAGCCGCCAAGCATGGGCCCGAGCACGGGACCGACCATGACCGATACTCCGAACAAGGCCACCGCTGAACCTCGGTCTTTCTGTGGGTAGATGTCCAGAAGAATGCCTTGTGACAGTGGCACCAATGCCGCCCCTGCCAGCCCTTGCAGCAATCGGAACAGAATGATTTCTTCCAGGGAGCGGGCGATGCCACAGAGCACCGAGGCCAAGACAAAACCAAAGATCGACCACAGCAACACGCGCTTGCGACCGAAGCGTCGGGCAAGGAATGCCGAGGGCGGCGTCATGATGGCTGTGGCGACGATGTAGGAAGTCAGTACCCAGTTAATCTGATCGGCGCTGGCCGATACGGCGCCCTGCATGTAGGGCAGCGCGACGTTGGCGATGGTGGTGTCCAACGCCTGCATGACCACTGCCAGTACCACACACAATGTGATCAGTACCCGCAATGGCGATGGCGGCAGTGGCCCGGTCACTTCACTCATGATGGCGTGCGAGCAGGTTTGCCAGCGGTTTGGGCAAACCACGGGCAGTGCCGGTATCGATTTCAACCACGGCGCTCATGCCATGGCGCAGTGCAGGTTTGCCAGCAGCATCGTCGATACGGACCCGTACGGGAATGCGCTGCACAACCTTCACCCAGTTGCCCGTGGTGTTCTGTGCCGGCAACAATGAAAAGCTCGAGCTGGAAGCCGGGCTGATGCTCTCCACGGTGCCATGCCAGGTCACGCCGGGGTAGGTGTCTACTTCAATGGTTACGCCTTGGCCCGCATGAGCGTTGGTCAGCTCGGTTTCTTTCGGGGACGCGGCTACCCACAAGTGTTCGCTCGACACCAGGCTGAAACCCGATTGTGGTGGTTGCAGGTACGCACCTACTTGCAGCGAGTCAACGTTGGTCACGATGCCGTCGAACGGAGCGGTCACCACGGAGTTGCGCAGATTACGTTCGGCTTCCTTCAACGTTGCTTGTGCTTGCAGGTAGGAGGGGTGTTGCTCAATAGGTCTATCCAGCTGCCCGCCCAGTTGGGCCAGCGCCGCGTCAGCCTGGGCCTTGGCAATCGACACCTGCTGGCGGGTATTGTCGAGGCCCTGGTGGGCGTCGTCGTAGATTGTCTTTGATACGGCAGCAACGCTGATCAGCTTTTCCAGTCGTTGAAAATTGGTCTGGTAGTAAGGCAGCCTGGCTTCAGCCTGGGCGATCTCGGCCAGCGATTGGTTGTAGCTGGCCTTGAGATAAAGGATCTGGTTGCGTGCATTTTCCAGCTGCGCCTTGGCGCGGGCCAGGGCGATTTCAAAAGGTTCGGGCTTGAGGCGGAACAACACTTGCCCCTTGCTGACGGCTTGGTTGTCAGAGACTTCAATGGCCGCGACGATCCCGGCCACATCGGTGGAAACCCCCACTCGTTCTGCCTGGATATACGCATTGTCGGTGCTCACGACCTGGCCCCCCAATACATACCAGGTCGCACAGGCCGCGACGGCAATGGGCGCCAGCAGAAACAGGCCGATGCGCCAGCGTTGCCGTGCCGGGTCTGTCGGTTCTTGAACCGGGCTATCAGGGGCCGGAGCTTCGGGTGCCGACACCTGGGGTTTCTCCAGTGGCTCGAGCGGTCTGGCGTCAGCGTGCACGGCAGGGCGCTGCAATGTCGGCTCAGCCATGCTTCACCTCATCCGCCTTACAGTCTGCGGATTCCTCCACGGGCTGACTGCAGGCCGTCAACAAGTGTTCACGCATACGTTCGAGGTATTGCAGCAATTGGTCGTGCTCCTGGATGGAGAAATCCGCCATGGTTTCCAGTCGGGTTTGCTCGCCGATAGTGCGCATGAATTGCAACAGCGGATGAGCAGCCGGGGTGAGAAACAGCAAGGAGTAGCGGCGGTCTGTGGGATGGTTGCGACGCTCGATCAGGCCGCGCTCCTGCATCTTGTCCAGCAGGCGCACCAGCGTGACTGATTCGATTTCCAACAAGTCAGCCAACCCTTTCTGGTGGATGCCCTCATGAATGGAAAGCTTGGCGAGGACCTGCCATTGGGAGCGCGTAAGACCGGCAGCGCGAGCCCATTGTTCAAAGCGTTTACGCATCAAGCGGGCAACGTCATGGAGCACGAAACCGAGGGTGGATTGGGTCATCTTCACCGCACCTTGAAGTCAATGAGCATGCTCATGGTAATCAGGCTTATGGATTGTTCGCTAGCTATTTCCTATAAGAACATGATCACAAAATTAATAAATGTCCATTTGTTGGTCGCAAAAGAAGCCTGATTGTGCTCTGCAAGCCTTTTATCTAGGGCTGTCACTGAAAGTAATGAGTGATTGTCAGCATTTATTTAGATTTCGACAGAAATTATGAAACTGTATATTTTGGTTTGCCGGATTAACCTCGAAGCGCTACCGTTAGCATTGACTGCGTTCAACGCAATTGCCCAAAACACAATAACAATGAGGCAACCCGATGATGACCCCAGGCTGGTGGGCCATGGCCCTTTCCGAGGCCGTGAATGATCAAACGCCATTGGCAGTGGCCTTTGGGGGCGAGGAACTGGTCCTGTTCCGTAACGCCGCCGGTCAAGCCTTTGCATTGGAAGATCGTTGTCCACATCGGCGCGTGCCGCTGGCGTTGGGTCGGGTAGTCGAGTCCGGTTTGCAATGCGGTTATCACGGCTGGACCTTTGACGGCGCCAGTGGTGGCTGTACGCAGATCCCCAATCTGCACGCCGGTGAGCGCGTACCTGCGCGATACGCCGCGCGAGCCTTTGCGGTGAGGGAGGCAAATGGTTTTGTCCATGCATGGTTGGGTGATGGAGCGCCGCAAGGGGAATTGCCCAGCAGCGATTACCAGCCAAGCGGACGCGAATTTACCGGTTCCACCATCGTCAACATGAGTCACGACCAGTACCTGGCTGCGATGCTCGACGGCCCGGAATGCTTGCTCGATTTTACCCATGTGCGCCTCACCGATTTTTTCCTTGGCGATTTACGCAGCGAGCAGGGGCGTGCGGTTCTGGAGCGCGGTGCGGTATGGAGCACACAATTTCTGCCGTCGCAGTTTGTGGTGGATTATCCCTTGATTGTGCGCACTGCCGTCGCGTTGCAAGGCGGCATTATTCGTGTGGATTTACTCAGCGAAGACGAGTTGCCGCTCATCACGCTGATGATCTCGAGCGGTGCCAACCGTCGTGGCACTACCAGCCTGTGTTGGCGTGGCTACGTGCATGAACAGGTGCCGGCCAAAGCACCGTTGCGCTGGCGAATCGCACGCCTGCGCAAACGGGCGCCTTTCAGCGTGAACGGTCTTATTGATGGGACGGCCATCGCGGCCTTGCTTGAAGCCTCGTCCCGCGAGCTGAAAACCTTGCGCCAACCGCACTTGATTCCCGTCAGCGCAGTCGTCTGAGCACTGGAGAACCCACTATGCATGCCGTGCCTTCCTCCACCGATACCCTCCCTGGCAAAGTGCGGGGTGACTGGACGCCGATCAACTACGACCTGCGTGACACCTGGTTCCCGGTTTCCCATAGCCGCGACCTGAGCGCGCAGCCCATCCGCCGCATCATTCACGCTCAGCCCTACTACCTGTGGCGGGACAACGGGCAAGCGGTGGCTGCTGAGTTTCACCCCCACCGACCAGACAAGGCACCGGTGCTGACCGCGTTTACCGGAGGTCGCGGGTTTTATCCATTGGTGGAGCGTTACGGCTACATCTGGGTCTGGTACGGCAACCCGGACGCTGCCGACACGCAATTGCTGCCGCATATTCCGTTTCTGCCGCAGGATGGCAGCCTTCCCGGTTACACCCAGCGCACGGTGCGTTTCGATGCGACATCGGCGCTCTCGGTGGAAAACCTGATTGACCTGACCCATGCCGATTTTCTGCATGCCAATACCATTGGCGACGGCATCAGTGAGTCGGATGTGGTGGAGGTGCAATGGACCTCCGAAACCGTGACCCGTACCCGTACCGTGGCACAAAAGTCAGTGGCGCCGATCATGCGCTGGGTCGGCGGTGTGCGCGCCAAGTACCAGGATTTTCGCGCGGTGCTGCACATTCATTTACGCAGCAACGTGTGCATCTCCTATCCGCGCTTTCGCCCCGGTTACGACGTGCCTAACCTGCAACCGTTCTTGCCGGTGGGCAAGCATCGCTCGCGGTGTGACGTCACCTTCAACACCACCGCTGCACCGGCGCCTTTTCGCTACGTGATGCCGCGCATCAACTACATCATTCAGCCCCAGGACAACTCGGTGGTGCGCCCGCAGAATCAGCGCTATTTCGACACTGACGAACGTCGTGACCTGCACTCGCGTTTCGATACGCCGGGCACTCGTTATCGCTATCAGATGGAGCAGTTGGTCGAACGCCAGCGTGCCGGCCTATTCGCCTACGGCAGCGATGCTGAACCCGGGCGCGATATCAGTGCCTTGTTGGGCATGAATGACTGACACCATCACGCGGGGAGCACTGAAATGGATCTGGGTATTGGTGGGCGAATTGCGGTGGTGTGCGCATCCTCCCGAGGGCTTGGCAAGGCCTGTGCGCTGGCGTTGGCGCAAGAGGGCTGCGACGTGCTGATCAATGGCCGCGATGCGCAAACCCTGGCGCAAACTGCCCAGGACATTCTTCGCAGCACTGGCCGTCTTCCGCGCACGGTGGTGGCAGACCTGTCCACCACGGCAGGGCGTCAGGCGCTCCTGGCCGAGTGTCCGGTGGTGGATATTCTGGTGACCAACAACGGCGGCCCGGAGCCGGGCCGCCTGGAAGACTGGGACCACGCAGCCTGGCTGGCCGCCATTGAGGCCAACATGCTCTCGGGCATTTTGCTGATTCAGGCGGTGGTGGGCGGAATGCGCGAGCGAGGGTTTGGCCGCATCGTCAATATCACGTCGGCGATGGTCAAGTCGCCACGCTTGCCCTTGGGACTTTCCACGGCTGCGCGTGCCGGGCTGACGGCTTTTTGCAAAGCGCTGTCAGTCGAGGTCGCACGGGATAACGTGACCATCAACAATCTGCTGCCCGAGCGCATTGAAACCGACCGCCTGCGTTTCATGACCGAGCAGTTGGCCAGGCATCGACAGCTCAGTGTCGAGCAGGCGCGGGTGGAAATGCTCAAGCCGATAGCGGCGCGTCGATTTGGCCAGCCGAGTGAACTGGCGGCAGCCTGTGCGTTTCTGTGTTCGGCTCAGGCCAGCTATATCACCGGGCAAAATCTGCAGATCGACGGCGGCAGTTACTCCGGGCTGATTTAGCGGCCCCGGTAATTCTTCCAATCGGCTGGCGGCTCTTCACTGGCGTCGAAGTCCAGCTCCACTTCAACCCCGTTGGGGTCCTGCATGAACAGCTGCCAGGTGCGCTCCGCGCCTGGAGCACGAATGATCTTGAAGCGCACGCCATGCTTGGCCAGGTGCGCGCAAATCGTCTGCAAGCCACTCGCACGAAACGCCATATGGTCGAGCACGCCACGTCGCGGCTCCGGCATTTGCGCGACGCCCACCACATGGAGGACTGGCTGGTTCTGGGTATACAGCCAGAAACCGGGGACCGGGAAGGGTGGGCGTGGTCCTTCGACCAGGCCCAGTACCTCGATGTAGAAATCCCGTGTCGCTGCCAACTGGTCAGAAACGATGGTGAAGTGGTCCATGCGCAGGATCATGTCGAGACCTTTGATTGTACTATTGAACGGATTACAAGGTTTTGTTCATATTAGGGCTTATGATTCTATATTCGGAATACTAATCTATCTATGGAATTTATCGTCAGTGGTTTAGGGTGACGCCATGGATTCGTTCTGCAGCTTCGCTGCAAAACGCTATGAGCAGAGCAAGTCACTGAAAGGTGCTGTATGAGCCAGGCAATCCTCGAAGGAATTCGCGTCATCAGCCTGTGCTCCGGCATCGCCGGTTCAGCCGCCGGCTTGCAACTGTGCGAAGCGGGCGCCGAAGTGGTGATGGTTGAGTCACCTGGCAACCCGGCCCGAGATCAACAGGCTCTCTTCGCGGTGCTGAACCGCGGCAAGCGTAGCGTCACCCTTGACCTGGCAAACCCTGCCGACCGCCAGCAGTTGCAAGTACTGCTAGGCACCGCCGATGTGCTGCTGCACGACTTCACCCCCGCAATGGCACAGACCCATGGTTTGGCAGACGCGCAGCTCGTTGCAGACTTTCCTCGCCTGGTTATTTCCGCGATCGGCGGCTGGCCGCAACGGCATGCGCTGGCGAATGCCATTCCTCGGGAAACATTAATCCTGGCGCGTCTGGGCCTGTTGGACGAGCAGCCTGCGCATCGTCCCGGTCCGGTGTTTGTACGCATGCCATTTGCCAACTGGCTGGCCTGCTGGTTGTGTGTGGTCGGGGTGATGGCGCGGTTATTGGCGCGCGACCGTGACGGCTGTGGCGGCATTGCTCATACGAGTTTGGCCCAAGCAGCCTTGGTGCCAATGACCATGCATTGGAACCGCGCACAAACGCCGACGCCGGCCTTTGCCAAGGGCCTGGATAAACACATCCCGATTCCATTGCACCTGTGCGCTGATGGTCGCTGGTTGCATGTGCACTATTCGCCGGACAAATCACCGTGGATGGCCGCAGCGCTCAGTGAGTTGGGCGAAACTGAAGTGGCTCGCTTGAATGCGCTGTGGCCACCGAGTCATGTGGCGCCTAACTTCGGCGCCAACAAGGCGATCATCGCCACACGACCGGCGCAGGATTGGGTCGAGCATTTCTGGCAGCACGATGTGGCCGCGCAAATTGCCGGTGCCTTTGGCGATATTTACTTCGATGAGCAAGCGCGCCTGAATGGCTATGTGGTTGAAGTCGACGACGTTCAACTGGGCAAAACCCTGCAACCGGGACCGGCCTGGCAAGTGCAGCCTCCTGCACGAGTCGGCGGCAGTGCGCCACTGGCCGGGGAAGGGAACGCCGGACTGCCCGGCACTGATGACGTGGTTCCAGTGCAACGGCACGAGTCCGACCCCTCTGCACCTTTGCCGCCGCTGCACGGTTTGAAAGTACTGGATCTGGGCGCCTACCTGGCCGGGCCGTTTGCTTGCATGCTACTGGCGGACCTTGGCGCCGAGGTCATTAAAATCGAGGCCCCCAAAGGCGACGCCATGCGCCGCCTTGAACGGATTTTCAGCGGTACTCAGCGTGGCAAGTTGGGGGTGGCGCTGCAATTGGGTGATCAGCAAACCGAGCCTGTCGTTGAGGCGCTGGCACGTTGGGCCGATGTGGTGCACCACAACATGCGGCTGCCGGCCGCACGCAAACTCAAGGTCGACTACGAGAGTCTCAAAGCGCTTAACCCGCAGTTGGTGTATTGCCATGTCAGCGCCTACGGACCGACCGGCCCGCGTGCAGACTGGCCGGGCTTTGACCAACTGATGCAGGCCTCCTGCGGTTGGGAAGTGGAGCAGGGCGGTACGGGGCAGGCGCCGATGTGGCTGCGCTTTGGCGTCGGCGATTTTTTTGCCGGTCTATCTTCGCTCTATGCCTTGCTGCTGGGGTTGTACGAACGCAACCGCAGCGGCGCCGGGCAAATGGTCAGCTCTTCCTTGTTAGGTGCCACATTGCTGTCGATGAGTGAAGCGGTGGTGCTGGAAGACGGCAGCCTCACGCCTGTCGTTCATATGGATGCGCAACAGACAGGTCTGAGTGACGCACATCGGCTCTATCTGTGCAGCGATGCCTGGCTGGTGGTGGCAGCGCTGGAACCTGATGAAGTGCAGCGTTTCACCGCATTGGTGGGCCATCAGCCCCACGACTATTTTGCAGGCCTTACCCGCCAGGCGGCGCTCGCAGCTTTGGCTGCCGAACAGGTGCCGGCGCAAGCCGTGCTGGAGGCGCAGATGGATGCATTTCTCGACAGCCCCGAACACGCCGCCGCGGGTCTGCATGCCCATTATTCCCATGCGGTGTACGGCGACCTGCAACAAATCGGCGCGTTCTGGGATTTCGGCAACTTGCCGTTGTCGCTGCAACGCCCGCCACCGGCCCTTGGCCAACATACCCGGCAAGTCCTGGAAGCGCTCGGCGTTACCCACAGCGACCTTGAGCGCCTGGTCTCGGCCGGTCTGGCAGCGCTGTAACGGCGGGCCGGTTGTCCGGCAGCATTCTTCGACAAGCACAAGGAACACCCATGTACGAGTTGGATTTCAGCGGCAAAACCGTGCTGGTGATCGGCGGTTCCAGTGGCATCGGCAATGGCATTGCGCAGAATTTTCGCCAGCGTGGCGCCGTGGTGTATGTCTGGGGTACGCGAGCCTCTGCGGCGGCGTATCAGGATTCGCCCGACTCAAACCTTGAGGGCCTGCACTATGCCCAGGTCGACGTCGCGGACGCAGCATTGATCGAGGCCGCCAGTGTGCCATTCAGCCAACTGGATGTGCTGGTGCAAGCGCAGGGCACGGTGCTCTACGATCGTCAGGAATTTCTGACCGAGGGCTTCAAGCATGTGCTCGACGTCAACCTCACCAGCCTGATGGTGTGTGCGCAGAAGTTTCATCCGCTGTTGATGCAGGCCAAGGGTTCGATGATCACCGTCAGCTCGGCCGCAGCGTTCCACTCCACTCGCGGAAATCCGGCCTACAACGCCTCGAAAACCGGCGCTTTTGGGCTGACTCGCACCCTGGCCGAAGCCTGGGCCCGTGACGGTATCCGGGTTAATGGGATTGCCCCGGGGCTGGTGGAAACCAAGCTGACTCGGGTGACCACCAGCAACCCTAAACGCCTCGAAGGCGCACTGCGTTCGATTCCGCAAGGGCGCCTGGGCACGCCTCAGGACATGGCCAACGTGGCGCTGTTTCTTGCCTCGCCGCTCGCGAGTTATCTACTGGGCCAAACCCTGTTGGTCGACGGCGGCATGCTGCTGGCCTGATCACTCTTTGCTAGGAGAAACACCATGGCCTGGGACTTTCAGACCGACCCCGAGTTTCAAGCGGAACTGGATTGGATCGAGCAGTTTGTGCGTGAGGAAGTCGAGCCCCTCGACCATGTATTGGGCAGCCCATGGAATATCCATGACCCGCTGTTCAAGCAATTGGTCAAACCGTTGCAGGCGCAGGTGAAAGCACGCAAGTTGTGGGCGTGTCACTTGGGTCCGGAATTGGGCGGGGCCGGGTACGGTCAGGTGCGCCTGGCACTGATCAATGAAATTCTCGGCCGATCGCTGTTTGGCCCGATCGTGTTTGGCTGCCAGGCGCCGGATTCCGGCAATGGCGAAATCCTTGCCCACTACGGCACTCCGGCGCAGAAGCAGCGCTACCTGCAACCGTTGCTCGATGGCGATATCGTGTCCTGCTTCGCCATGACCGAACCGCAGGGCGGCGCGGACCCCGCGGTGTTCACCACCGAAGCGGTGCGCGATGGCGATGACTGGCTGCTGAGTGGCGAAAAATGGTTTGCCTCCAATGCCCGCTACGCAGCGTTCTATATCGTGATGGCGGTGACCGATAAAAATGTCTCGGTGTACGAAGGCATGTCGATGTTTATCGTCGCTGCTGACGCACCTGGGGTGAGCATTATCCGCAACGTCGGTATCGCCGATGACCCGGCCGCCACCCATGCTTATCTGTCATTCGACAAGGTGCGAGTGCCCGCGAGCGATATGCTCGGCGCGCCCGGGCAGGCATTTGTTGTGGCCCAGGTACGATTGGGTGGCGGCCGCGTGCACCACGCCATGCGCGTCATTGGCCAGGCACAAAAAGCCCTGGATGCGCTGTGTGAACGATCCCTGTCGCGCAGTACGCAAGGCAGTCGTCTGGCGGACAAGCAGATGGTCCAGGAAAAAATTGCCGACTCATGGGTCGAGCTGGAACAGTTTCGTTTGCTGGTGATGCGCACGGCGTGGCGCATCGACCAGTATCAGGATTACAAACGGGTGCGCAAAGACATCGCTGCGGTGAAGTCCGTCATGCCAAAGATTCTGCATGACATTGCTGCACGAGCCCTGCATGTGCATGGCTCGCTAGGGGTCAGTGACGAAATGCCGTTTACCGGTTACATCGTGCGTTCTTTCCAGATGGGACTGGCCGACGGGCCAACTGAGGTGCACAAAGTCACGGTGGCTAAACAGTTGCTGCGCGATTATCAGCCTTGCGACGAATTGTTCCCCGATTACCACCGGCCCACCGCCGCGGCCCGTGCTCGGGAAAAATACGCCGACGTGCTGGCCACCCTTGGCGAGCGGGATGTATGAACGATTGGCAGGATATGGTCGACCTTGAGCGTCTGGCCGATTGGATGGATTCCCAAGGCCTGGAAAGCGGCTCCATCGAGGCGCCGATACGCTTGACCGGCGGTACACAAAATCTGTTGCTGCGCTTTCGGCGTGGGTCGCGTGAATTCGTATTGCGTCGGCCTTCCAGGGAATTGTGCGAGATCGGCGGTAAAACCATTGCCCGCGAAGCACGTTTGCTCAAGGCATTGGCCGGCTCACAAGTGCCCCATGCCGGTTTGATAGCCGACTGTATTGACCCGTCTGTTTTGGGCGCCAGTTTCTACTTGATGGAGCCGGTGCAGGGTTTTAATCCCAACAGTGCGGCGGGCTTGCCGGTGCCGCACGCACAGCAGCCTGCCATGCGCAGGCGCATGGGACTGGCCATGGTGGATGCGCTTTTGCGCTTGGGCGAAATTGACTACCAGGCCGTGGGGCTGGCGGATTTTGGTCGGCCTGAAGGGTTTCATCAGCGACAGGTGTCACGCTGGTTGGCGCAGCTGGACAGTGTCAAAGACTATCCCGGTTGGCCCGGTGCGAGTGGCTTGCCGGGGCTCGAACGCTTAGCCAACTGGTTAAGCGATCATTGCCCGCAGCAATTCCAGGCCGGTATCCAGCATGGTGATTTTCACCTGTCCAATGTCATGTTCCGGCACGACAACGGGGAGCTGGCTGCCGTGGTCGATTGGGAACTGGCGACCGTCGGTGATCCCTTGCTCGACCTTGCCTGGCTGGTGGTGACCTGGCCCGGTGCCGACGGTCGCGGGGCGGGCACCATCGAAGTCCATCCCTGGGATGGCTTTTGCAGCAGTGAGGAATTGGTCGCCCATTACCGCGCCGGCAGCTCACGTTCGTTGGCGGACTTCACCTGGTATCTGGTGTTGGCGGGTTTCAAGCTCGGCATCTTTCTTGAAGTCAGCCATGCCCGTGCCTGTGCGGGTAAAGCCTCCAGAGCCACGGGTGAAAAGCACCACGCCTCGGCGCTGCGCCTTTTCGCGGCAGCGTTGCAGCGCATTGATCAATCAGCCTGACAAATCCCAAACAAGAGGAACAGCCCATGCAACTGGCCGGTAAACGGATCATCGTCACAGGGGGCGCCCGCGGTATTGGCGCGGCAGTGGTGAAGGCGTTTGTGGAGGAGGGGGCCTATGTCGTCAGCCTGGATCTGGGCGAAGCGGCCTCGATAACCGGTGACGGTGGTGGTTGGGCGCACACGCGAGTCTGCGATATCGCTGACAGTCAATCGGTGGACGCGGCTTTTGCCTGGGCCACTGATCAGCTCAACGGGCTGGATGTGCTGGTGCATGCCGCGGGCATCGCGCCCAATGCCAGCGCCGACAGCATTACGCTGGACGAGTGGGAAAAGGTCTTTGCGGTGAATACCCGTGGCACTTTCCTGACCAACCGCGCGGCCTATGAGCTGCTCAAGGGCAGCGGCGGGCGGATCATCAATTTCGCCTCGGCAGCAGGTGTGCTCGGACAGCCGGGCAAAGCCCATTACGCCGCGAGCAAGGGCGCTGTACTGGCATGGACACGCACGGTGGCGCGGGAGTGGGGCCCATTGGGCATTACCGTCAACGCCATCGCTCCGGCGATGTGGACGCCGATGTACGACGCCACCCGCGCGAGTATGAGCGCCGAGCAATTGCAGCAGCACGATGCGTACATGGCCGGGCAAGTGCCGATCGGCGGAAAGCTGGGCGAACCGGCCCGGGACCTGGCCCCCGTGCTGGTATTTCTTGCTGGCGACGGTTCGCGGTTTGTCACCGGTCAGACACTGGTGGTCGACGGCGGGATGTTGATGCTCAGTTGAGTGGCAGGCGGTGTGCCTGGGCGAACCCGGCACACACGCCTAGCGACCGCGGATCAGTTGTAAAAACTCCTGGCGGGTGTTGTACGACTCGCGGAAGGCGCCGAGCATCACCGAGGTGCTCATCACCGAGTTTTGCTTCTCCACGCCTCGCATCATCATGCACATGTGCTTGGCCTCGATCACCACCGCCACCCCGGCAGCATCAGTCACTTGGGCAATGGCGTCGGCAATCTGCCGTGTCAGGTTTTCCTGAATCTGCAAACGACGGGCGAACATATCGACAATACGCGCGATTTTCGACAGCCCCAGCACGTTGCCCGTCGGGATATAGGCGACATGGGCCTTGCCAATAAACGGCAGTAGATGGTGTTCGCACAGGGAGTAAAGTTCGATGTCCCGGACGATGACCATCTCATCGTTGTCCGATTCAAACAACGCGCCATTGACGATCTGTTCGAGGCTTTGCTGGTAGCCATGACACAGGTACTGCATGGCTTTTGCCGCGCGTTTTGGCGTGTCCCGCAAGCCTTCTCGTTCTGGATCTTCGCCGACACCCTGGAGAATTTCACGGTAGTGGTTAGCCAGTTCTTCGTTCATTGCTCACCTTATTGTTTTTGACTGCGCCTTGCCGATGAGCGCAAACATCTAGCCCGCGCCGAAGCGCGGGCTATGAGGTTTAAAGTTGGGTCACCGCGATTTTACGGTTGCCCTGGCTGGCATCATGAAATTGTCCGGTCGAGCCAGTGCGCCACTGCACCAACAACTGCGTCTGGCGCTGTTGCGCGTGACCGAGGAATCGCTCTTTCACCGGACCGTACCCGCGAACACTTTCAGGCAGCTCCACCAACTCCTGAGCCAGGCTCAGATTTTCGGCAGTCAAACCCGTCAGCACGAGGTCGAGGATGCGTTCGTAGTTGGCCAGCCAGTTGCGCTCCACCTTGCGTTCATGGGTACGGCCGAACGGATCGAGCCAGGTGTTGCGCAGGAACTTGAGCTTGGCCAGCAGCTTGAAGCCTTGCAGCATCCACGGGCCGAAACTGCGTTTCTTCGGTTCGCGACCGGAGCCGTTATCGTTCAGCAGCGGCGGTGCCAGATGGAAGCGCAGGCGGTAGTCGCCCTCGAAGTTGGCCTGGATTTTTTCCAGGAATTGGCCATCGGTAAACAGACGCGCCACTTCGTATTCATCCTTGATCGCCAGCACTTTAAAGTAGTAGCGGGCGACGCTTGCCGAGAGTTTACCCGGTTGCCCAAGCAGTGCCGTTTCCGCCTTCATGAATGCTTCGACCCGTTGCTGATAACGCTGGGCATAGGCCTTGTTCTGGTAGGCCGTGAGGAACTCAGTGCGTCGTGCCAGCGTTTCTTCCAGGCTTTGTGACAGCTGACGGTCTGCGCTGCGTACTTTGCCGGCCTCCAGCTTGCGCAGTACCCTTGGCAGGTCATGGGCGGTGCACCGGCCCCAGTCAAAGGCTGAAAGGTTAAAGGGTACCGCCGTGCCATTCAGTTTGATGGCCTGTAGCAGCGCCGCTTTACCCACCGGCAACCAACCTTTCTGGTAGGCATAGCCGAGCATGAAGGTGTTGGTGGCAATCGAGTCGCCCATCAGCGCCGTGGCAATTTTGCTTGCATCGATAAAGTCCGCCTGGTCAGAACCGACCGCTTCGGCAATTTGTGCCGACATGCTTTGGGTCTGGAACTTCGGATCGGGGTGCTTGAGCAAATCACCGCTTTCCGCTTGCTGAGCGAAGGTACGCACAAAGGCGCTGGTGATGTTTTCCTCGCTGTTGATCAACGCGTGGGTGACGCCGTGCCGCAGCTTGGACAGGGTTTCGGTGTTGGCGCTGACCACCAGGTCGCAACCGAGCAGCAGGGCGGCTTCACCCTCGGCAATCCGGGGGGCAAACAGCTGTTCCTGGTGCGCGGCAATGCGGATGTGCGACCACACCGCGCCGCCTTTTTGCGCCATGCCGGCCATGTCCAGATTGAGCGTGCCTTTGCCTTCGATGAACGCCGCCATCCCCAGCAGGGCGCCGATAGTCACCACGCCCGTGCCGCCCACTCCAGTGACCAGGATGCTGTAAGGCTCAACCAGCGCGACGGTCGCGGGCGTCGGCAAATCCCACACGTCATCCTTCGCGGCCGCCAGGGCCTTGGGTTTGCGCAAGGTGCCGCCTTCGACCGTGACAAAACTCGGGCAAAAACCGTTGAGGCAGGTGAAGTCTTTGTTGCAAGAGGACTGATCGATTTCACGCTTGCGGCCGTATTCGGTTTCCACGGCCACCACCGACATGCAGTTGGACTTGCTGCTGCAATCGCCACAGCCTTCACACACCGCTTCGTTGATCACGACCCGACGTGCCGGGTCCGGGAACTTGCCGCGTTTACGGCGCCGACGTTTTTCCGCGGCACAGGTCTGGTCATAGATAATTGCGGATACACCCTGGAACTGGCGCAACTGTTCCTGCACTTCATCCATCTTGTCGCGACGCAGCACCGGCACGCCGTCTGCCAGGTCATGGATGTACTGGTATTTTTCGACATCCTCGCTGACGACCACGATCCGCTGTACGCCTTCGGCCGCGAGCTGCCGGCTGATCTGCGCGACGCTGAGGGTGCCGTCCACGGGTTGTCCGCCGGTCATGGCCACGGCATCGTTGTAGAGAATTTTGTAGGTGATTTGCACCTTGGCCGCGATAGCGGCGCGAATCGCAAGAATGCCGGAGTGGAAATAGGTGCCGTCGCCCAGGTTGGCGAAGACGTGCTGGGTCTTGGTGAAAGGCGCCTGGCCGATCCATGCCACGCCTTCGCCGCCCATCTGGCTGAAGGTCTGGGTCTGCGGGTAGATCCATGCCGCCATGTAGTGGCAGCCGATGCCGGCCAGCGCACGACTGCCCTGCGGGACCTTGGTCGAGGTGTTGTGCGGGCAACCGGAACAGTAGTGGGGCACCCGTTCCATCAGGTTGCTGAACTGGCCTTTGCTGGCCAGTTGCGCGTCCAGCACGGCCAGGCTGATTTGCAGCGCGCCGCTCTGATGCAGGCGCAAGATACGCTTGGCCAGCGCACGGGCGATCATCGCCGGGGTCAGGTCGTTAGTGGCCGGCAGCAACCACCCGGTGTGCGGCAGGCTCCATTCGCCCTTGTCGTCAAACTTGCCGACGATGCGCGGGCGAACGTCTTCGCGCCAGTTGTAGAGTTCTTCCTTCAACTGGTACTCGATCATGTGGCGTTTTTCTTCCACCACCACGATTTCTTCCAGGCCCTCGGCAAACTGCCGCACGCCTTCAGCCACCAGCGGCCATACCATGCCGACCTTGTACACGCGAAGGCCGATCTGCTGCGCGAGTGTTTCGTCGATGCCGAGGATTTTCAGCGCCTGGCACACGTCGAGGTATGACTTTCCGGACGTGATAATGCCGATACGTGCTTTCGGCGAGTCCATCACGATCCGGTCGAGACGGTTGACCCGGGCATAGGCGAGGGCGGCATATAGCTTGTGTTCAAGCAGGCGTTGTTCCTGCGCCAGGGGCGGGTCAGGCCAGCGGATATTCAAGCCGCCTTCGGGCAGCGGGATATCGGGAATGATTGGCTGTACGCGATGAATATCGATGTCGACAACGGCCGCGCTTTCCACCGTATCGGCCACCGCTTTGAGGGCAACCCAGCAACCGGAATAACGCGACATGGCCCAGCCGTGCATGCCGTAGTCGAGGTATTCCTGCACGCCCGACGGCGCCAGTACCGGCATCATGACCGCTTTGAAAATGTGTTCGGTCTGATGGGGCAGCGAGGAGGAACGGGCGCCATGGTCATCACCGGCGATGGCCAGCACACCGCCAAATTGCGAGGTGCCGGCAGCGTTGGCGTGGCGGAACACATCACCGCAGCGGTCCACGCCCGGGCCTTTGCCATACCACATGCCGAACACGCCATCGTAAGTCGCACCCTCGAACAGATTGACTTGCTGTGTCCCCCAGATCGATGTGGCGGCGAGATCCTCGTTCATGCCCGGATGGAACACCGTGTGGTGCTCCTTTAGATAGTCACGGGCCTTCCACAAGGCCTGGTCGAAACCACCCAGTGGCGAACCACGATAGCCGGAAATGAACCCGGCGGTATTCAGACCACTGGCCAGGTCGCGTTGGCGCTGCATCAGAGGCAGACGCACCAGCGCCTGAATCCCGGTGAGCAAAACTTTTCCGCTGTGCTGGATGTATTTGTCATCCAGAGACGGGGACGCACTCATGTTCATCCTCCAGGCTTTATTGTCACGGCGGCGCCAGGAGAGCGGCGATGCCTAGTTATAGGCCGGAGTCTAGGGAGGGGGTTTTGGATCGTAAAATCACAAAAACAGCGAAGTGGTATTGGATATTCAGATACCGGAATGCGAGTGGGTTTTTTACGGTTTCGTAGACGGGTTGTTTCCCGGTGAGGCGTCAATGTTGTTGCTTGATATCCCCGCAGAAAATATCCACGTTGCCATCGGCCGGCGTGGTCCTGATAACCACCGAGTACCCACCGGAAAACAGCTCTGACATTGCCACTGGCGCACTACGCGAATAGGTCCAGCCACGCGTTGCGGAAATACGGTTGGTGTTGATCCGGTCATTCATTGCATAGGCGACTGGCCCGGGCTGTTCGCAGCTGCCTTTATTGATGAACGTATAGAGGTTCAAGGGTCTTAGGGTTCCGCTCGGGACTCCACTGATGAAGAAGGAAAAGGCTGTCTCGTTGCCCTGAATGGCCAACGTCGTATTGCCAATCTGGCCGAGGTTGCGCTGCGTGGCATTCAAGGGAATGGTGACGGTCTGGTTAGATGAAGTCGTACAGCCGAAGAGCATCACAGCGGCTATGAGAGCCGCCGATTGGGTTCTCGATTTCATGATCAACCTCCTGTACTCGGAAAGTACATTGCAGGATCTTTGGGTATAGCTCACCCGGCGTTTCTTTGAGGAAAGCGCCGACGTAGGGGGCTGGCCAGCGTTGCTTCGCTGGGTTGTTGTCCCTTGGCATCCTGCCAGGATGCCTGCTCTTTCTTACGGTAAGCAGGCGCATTGGCGGTTGATTTCAGCAAATATATGGACAAATAATGAATATATGTTCAATTATCTGTCCGGGCATTTGCTGAAAACAAAACAAGAAAGGAGAAACCCATGCGTGCAGCAGTCATTTCCGAGCGCAATGCGGCGCCGGTAGTCGGCGAGTTTCGTGAGCCGCAAGCGCAAGACGGCGCAGTACTGATCGACGTTGACACTGCAGGCCTTGGCGGCTGGGATGTCTTGGGGGCCTACCGCCTGGGCGTCGAGTATCCCTGTGTGATTCGCGGAGAAGGCGTGGGCCGTGCCCCGGATGGTCGGCGGGTGTATTTCGGAGAGCGCTCGGTATTGCCGTTCGGTGCGTGGGCCGAACGCACGCTGGTGCCGCAAGCCGAAGTGTGGGATGTACCGGACGACGTCGACGATAAAACCGCCATCAGCATGGGCATCGCCGCGACTGGCGCCATCGTGCCGCTGGAGAAAGCACAGATCCAGAAGGGCGAAAAAGTCCTGGTGTTGGGCGCCACTGGCACGCTTGGCCAGATCGCCTTGCAACTGGCGCGTGGCATGGGAGCGGGCAAGGTTGTCGGCGCTGCGCGGTCGGCCGATGCACTGGGGCGTTTGAAATCACGTGGCATCGCTGACGAGGTCGTCACGTTGGGCGGCAGCAATGACGTCGCCGCGCTCAAAGAAGCCGCCGACGGTGGTTTTGATGTGGTCCTCGACCTTGTCTGTGGTCAGCCAATGCTGACGTCCCTGAAAGCCACCAATTGGGGCGCGCGGATCATGACCATCGGCACCGGCGCCGGTCGTCAGCTCAATCTGGATATCGCCGATCTGTTGTTCCGCAACCTGTCGTGCATCGGCACCGGGCAACGTCCGCCCGCCGACCGCGAACAAATCTGGCTGCGTCTGTTGAAGATCGCCAAAGAGCAACAGATCCAGGTCGATTACGTTGATTACACGCTCGATCAGGCGGCGCAAGCCTGGGCCGCGCAAGTCAGCGGACCGCACGCCAAGATCACCGCCACGATTCGTCGCTGAAACCTCCCGTGCAGAGCGCCCTTAAGGGGCGCCTTTGGCGCAGCAGATGAGGCGCTGATGCACAGTGATGTGTGGGGTGTTTTGCAAGGGTGACAGGTATCGGGACCGCGAATGATCAAGGGTAAAGACATTTCCATGCGTCAGCTGCGTTACTTTATCGCGGCTGCCGACACCGGGCGGTTCTCTCAGGCCGGGTTGAAAGTACACGTGTCGCAATCAGCGATTACCGCAGCGGTGTTGCATCTGGAAGAGACCATGGGCGTCAGCCTGTTCGACCGGTTGCCCCATGGCGTGACGCTGACCGCTGAAGGCAACAAGTTCGCCCAGCACGCCAGGCATATTCTCGACACCTTGCAGGACGCCCTCAGTGAGCCGCTTTTTCTTGGGCACTCCATGCAAGGCACGGTGCGCGTGGGCGCCTCCTACACGGTTTTGGGGTACTTCCTGCCCGCGCTGTTGGCCCGGTTCAAGCGCAGCTATCCACAAGTGGAGATCGACCTGATCGACATGGACCGTCAGAGCATCGAACAGGCGGTGAGCAATGGCGATCTCGACCTGGGCCTGGCGATCGTGTCCAACACTCCCAGCCTTAACGGTTTCGAACACCAGGTGCTGATTCGTTCCCGTCGGCAACTCTGGCTGGCCAGTCAGCATCCGCTGATGACAGCCACCTCGATCAACCTCGAAGATGTCGCCGAGCACGCCTATATCCTTGCCACGCTAGACGAAGGTGACGCCTCGACGATGCGCTATTGGGAATCCCGTGGACTGGCGCCAAAGGTGGCTTTTCGCACTTCATCCATGGAAGCGTTGCGCGGGCTGGTGGGGCATGGTTTCGGCGTGACCATTCTCTCGGACATGCTCTACCGGGCCTGGTCCCTGGAGGGCAAGAAGATTGAGATCCGCCCGCTTGTGGACGTTATTCCACCTATGGAACTGGGGCTGATATGGCTGCCGGATCATCGTTTGTCGGGGCCGGCGCAGGCTTTCCGGCAGTTCCTGATCATGGCCTGCGCCTCGTAGCCTCGCTATTGGCGCGCGGTATGGTCTGGCGGCCAGGTCCCATTGTTCATCAGGCTGTCGAATGTCTCGGTCATTTCTTGCGCCGAGTTCGGATAGTCGTGGCGCACCCACCACAACCACAGCCCGATCAAGGCCCCCACGAAACAGCGTACCGCGGCTTCGCCACGCATATGCTCGACCTGGTACAGACCTTGTTTGCGGTAATGCTCACGCACCTGAATGATCAGGATATTTTCCAGGTGGGCGAGAATCACGCTCTGCCCCGGCCCGCTGAAAAACGCGGTCGTCAACGCCGCGTGGCGTTCGGTCGCGCTGAACAGCCAGGCTGAAACATCCAGCAGGACACGACGGTCGCCATCCACCTCGGTGACCTTGGTTGAGGGCACGCCAATGAATTCATACCCGGCAACGATCAGGTCCTCCTTGTCGCGAAAGTGCGCGTAAAAGGTGGAGCGTGCCACGCCTGTACTGTCCAGTAGTTGCTGGACGGTGATCCCTTCGTAGCCCTTTTCCAGAGCCAGGCGATACATGTGGTCCAGCAGCAGTTCACGGGTGCGTTGAGAACGCAACGCGTGGCGTTGTCCAGAGTGGCTTTTATCGACAATTTGCACGGAAGCGAAGTGAGACATTCTGTACCTCGGCAGATCTATTTTTATTAGTGTCTTGGCGCAGGGCAGGGGTTGCCCGGCGATGATCGGTCATCAGCGACAGAGGATTTTTTACACCGATAAGGTATGTTTTAGAACATTTTCAACGAAAGTGTTAATTAATTCCTGGGATGCCGTACAGATTTGAAGTTCTGTCCGTTGTGGCTTCGATGCTCCGGCCTTACCGTTTCTCCAGTCCGTCAGAGACCCTGGAGAACAATAATGAACCACCCCGCTGATACGTCCACGCCGGTTCCCGCGCATATCCCCATGCACTTGGTATGCGACTTCGATCTGTGGGCTGAGCTCACCTCCCAGGGCGAAAACGCCTATACCTGGGCAGCCGCGCTGCACCAGACGACCCCACCGATTTTCTGGATTCCGCGCTTGGGCTTTTTGCCGGGTACCTGGGTGCCTCGGCGGGCCGAGGACCTGCGGCGCATTCTGCAGGATCCACAGACTTTCAGCAGTGTCGGCCTCACGCCTTATGCGATGTTGCTCGGTGAAAGCTGGCGCCTGGCGCCGCTGGAAATCGACCCGCCGGAACACGGCAAATACCGCGCATTGCTCAACCCGTTGTTCACGCAGAAAAAGGTCGAGGCGCTGGAGCAGGACATTCGCCAGCTGGCCAACCAACTGATCGACGAGGTGGCGGCTCAGGGCCGCTGTGATTTCAACGAGGCGTTCGCCAAACCGTTTCCGACGTTGATCTTCCTGACCCTCATGGGCTGGCCGCTGGAAGACCGGCCATTGTTCCAGCACTGGACGCAGACGCTGATCAAAAGCTTCGACATGCAAACGGTGACTGACAACGCGCGGGCCATTACCACCTGGATCCGCAATCACATCGCCGAGCGTCGTGCCAACCCCGGTGACGACTTCACCAGTTATCTGCTCACCAGCCAGATCGATGGCCGGCCGCTGACTGACGATGAAATGCTCGGCATCAATTTCCTGATATTCATTGCTGGCCTGGACACAGTGACGTCCTGCCTGGGCCTGTTCTTCCGTCATCTGGCACGCCACCCCGAACAGCAGGCTCAGCTGCGGGCCAACCCCGAATTGATTGGCGACGCGGTGGAAGAACTGCTGCGTTCCTACTCCATCGTCAACATGCGCCGTACGGTCACCTGCGACGTGCAGATCGGCGATGTCCTGATGAAGAAGGGCGACAGGGTGTTGATCAGCACAGAGCTGGCCAACCTTGACCCTGAAGTGTTCGACGAGGCTGACAGAGTCGACTTCCAGCGCAGTGCCGGTGCATCGCCGCACATGGCGTTTTCCTATGGCGTACACCGTTGCGTCGGCTCGCACCTGGCGCGCCGGGAACTGCGCATCGCCATGGAATTGTGGCTGCAACGGCTGCCACCTTTTCGCATCGCCGACAACAGCACGCCCAGGTTCAACGCCTTCGGCGTTTTTGGCATGGAAGACCTGCACTTGCAGTGGGATCTGCCTGAGTCGGCGGCAACGCCCTCCAGTCAACAGGCGGCCAGCGCATGAAGGTGCTGATCGATCGATCCGGCTGCGTGGGTCATGCCCGCTGCAACAACGTCGCGCCTGCGCTGTATCCGCTCGATGACAACGGCTACATCGCGAGCAGCGGCTTTAGCGTGCCTGCCGGGCAAGAGGGGCTGGCGCAACGGGGCGCCCGGGCCTGTCCGGAACGGATTATCGAGGTGCGCGATTCACCCGCTGAACCTCGACAGGTATCGGCCGAAAGCTGATTGACCTGGCAGCGAAGGCTTAAAGCAACCAGCAAAAGAAGAACAAAATGAGCAAAGTTTACGACTACATCATTATTGGTGCGGGGTCAGCGGGCTGCGTGTTGGCCAATCGACTATCGACCGACTCGACCGTTTCGGTGCTGCTGATCGAGAGCGGTCCGGATCACACCAGTCCGTTGATTGCCATGCCACGCGGCATTGGCAAACTGCTCAACCCGGGTAACCCTCATGTCTGGAGCTACAAGGCCGCGCGCGGCGAGGGCATGAGCGACGAGCAGTGGTTAAAGGGCAAGACAATTGGCGGTTCCAGCTCGGTAAACGGCATGGTCTATGTGCGAGGTGCACCCGCCGACTACGACAACTGGGAAGCGCAGGGCTGCACGGGTTGGGGTTGGCAAGACATGGGCCGGCAGTTCGTTGCCCTCGAAGACCACCAACTGGGCAAGAGTCAATGGCGGGGCGTCGGAGGCCCGCTCAAAGTGACGGTGCACCCGTCTGGCGACTCTCTGTGCGATGCGGTGATCAGTGCTGCAGGCGAGCTTGGCGCGGCGCGCACCGATGACACCAATCATGTCGACTCGGTCAGTCAGGGTGGCTTTGGCTATCAACCGCAAACCACCTGGAAGGGCCAGCGTTTCAGTGCCGCCAAAGCCTTCCTCGACCCGGTGCGCGCACGGCCGAACTTGACGGTCATGACCGGCACTGATGTGCAACGCATCGAGTTCAGCGATCGTCGTGCCTGTGCGGTGAAAGTCAGCGGCAGTAACGGTTTGGCCCGTTTCGAGGTGCGTCGCGAGGTGTTGTTGTGCGCCGGTGCTATCGAGTCGCCCAAGTTGCTGCAACTGTCCGGCATCGGCCCGGCGGGACTGCTGAGCTCGCTGGGAATCAACGTGCTGCAGGACGCCCCCGAAGTAGGTCGCAACCTGCGTGAGCACGTGTACATGGCCATGCAGTACCGGGTCACCCGCGGCAGTTTCAACCATTGCTTCCATGGGGTGGGTTTGCTGGGTGCGGTGGCGCAGTACTTCCTGCGCAAAAAAGGACCGATGACCCATGCCGCCCACGAGGCCGGCGGATTTATCAAAACACGCCCGGAACTGGATCGACCGGACGCGCAAATTGGCGTCAGCCTTTACTCCATGGACGGCGATGGCAACAAGGTCGAAATCGACAAGCAGCCTGGCCTGACCATCGGCGGCTATTTCCTGCGCCCACAAAGCCAGGGTGAGTTGCGTATTCAATCGACGGACGCCTCGGTACCGCCGCAGATCACCGCCAATTACCTGAGCGCCGAAATCGACCGCACTTCAGCGATTGCCTTGTTTCGCTGGTTCCGCCGCCTGGCCGCGCAACCGGTACTCCAGCCATTCATCGTCGGTGAACTGACACCCGGGCCGCAGGTGGAGAGTGACGAGCAAATTCTTGCCGCGTTCCGCCGCTTCGGGCAGACCGCCTTTCACGTCTCCGGCACCTGCCGCATGGGGGCCGACAGCGCCTCAGTACTCGACCCTCAACTGCGTGTGCGTGGCGTCGAGGGCCTGCGGGTGGTCGACACCTCGGTCATGCCGTGCCTGGTTTCCGGCAACACCAACGCCCCGGCCATGGCCATCGCCATGCGCGCCGCGGAACTTATCACCGGCAAAATCTCAGGAGCTCCAGCACCATGAGTGTTCCCTTTACCCAGTTGGACAAGCTGTACATCGATGGCGCGTGGGTGGGTGTCGACGGCCCGCTCAAAGCTGTGATCAACCCAGCCACAGAAGCGGTGATCGGTCATGCGCCCACCGGTGATCTGCACAGCGCCGAGGCGGCCATTGCCGCCGCACGCAACGCTTTTGACAACGGTCCGTGGCCGTGGCTGAGCATGGCCGAACGTGCCGGTTATCTGCGACGCATGCACGCCGCTCTGGTGGCCAAGCGTGAACAGATCGCTGCGCTGATCATCGCTGAAGTCGGTTGCTCGCAAGGCGTGACGTACGCCATGCAGGTGGATATGCCGCTGGGCCATGTGCTGACGGCCATCGAGCAGTCGATGCACAGCGACAGCCAGCAGATTCCAGTGCAGGCCAATCCCAACCCGTTCAACCCGACGGGGCCGATGATTCTCGGCAGCGGCACGGTGGAACGTGAGGCCATTGGCGTGGTGGCCGGCATCACCGGCTACAACTTTCCGTTTCTGCTCAACGTGGCGAAGGTGTTTCCGGCCTTGCTGGCCGGCAACACCTTGGTGCTCAAGCCTTCGCCATTCACCCCGTTCTCGGCGTTGCTGTTCGGTCAGATCGCCGAAGAGGTCGGCTTGCCCAAGGGGGTGCTCAACATTGTCACCGGCGGCATTGAGGTGGGCAGCCTGTTGAGCAGCGATCCACGGGTGGACATGGTCTCGTTCACCGGTTCCGAAGCGGTGGGCGTCAGCATCATGAGTCAGGCGGCGCCGACCCTGAAGCGCGTGCACCTGGAACTGGGCGGCAAATCGGCATTGATCGTACGTGCCGATGCCGACATTCAAGCCACCGCTCTGGGGGCCGTCGCCGGGCTGGCGGTCAATGCGGGGCAGGGCTGCGCGCTGCTGACGCGCTTTGTGGTGCACCACTCGGTACGCGAGCAATTTGTGCAGTGCGCCAAAGCCATCGCCGGGCAATGGAAAATCGGCGATCCAGCGGACCCGAGCGTGATGATGGGGCCGCTGATCCGGGCGTCGCAGCGCGCCAAGGTCGAGCATTTCATTGCCAGTGGCCGCGATGCGGGGGCCACTCTGGTGTGTGGCGGCGGGCGACCTGCACACCTGAGCCAAGGCTTCTTTAGCGACATCACGCTGTTCGATGACGTGCGCAACGACATGCTCATCGCGCAAGAAGAAATCTTCGGGCCGGTGGGGGTGGTGATCGGCTTCGACAGTGACGACGAAGCCGTGGCCATCGCCAACGACTCGCGCTTTGGCCTCAATGGCGCCGTGGCCTCGGCAGATGCCGCGACGGCCTACGCCCTGGCCAGACGCATTCGTGCGGGCAGCGTGTACCTCAATGGAGGCAGCGGCAGCCTGCCTTATGCCCCCATCGGCGGTTTCAAGCGTTCAGGGCTGGGCCGCGAGTTCGGGCCGAACTGGCTCAAAGAGTTCACCCAGGAAAAATCCATCATCTACCCCATCGGGCGCTAGCCAGGACGCCCTCAAACGGGGGCGCAGACGAAACGACTGACAATAAAAACAAAAGGTGGTTTGCATGAAACACATGAGTAAAAAGGGGCGCATGCGAGCCCAGCGGGCGATGGTACTGCTGGCAGTGGGGGAAATGGCGTTGGGCTACGGTGGTGCGGCGATGGCGTTGCCCATCGAATTGACCAACCCGGATTTTCACCTGCGTTGGGACAATACCGTGCGCTACACCCTGGGGATGCGTACGGAGGGGCAGGACTCACGCATCATGAACAACCCCAACTACGATGAATCGGACGGCAAGTTCGACAAGAACGAAATCATGACCAACCGTGTCGACCTGCTGACTGAAGTCGACTTCTCCTACAAAAAGGATTGGGGCGCGCGGCTCAGCGCCGCCGGCTGGTATGACCAGGCGTATCACAACGATGATGTGCACAGTCATGTCCCCGGCTTCCAGACCAGCTACTACAACGATCACTACAGCTCGGAAACGCAGCGTTATGTCGAAGGCCCGTCGGGGGAAATACTCGATGCGTTTGTCTGGAAGAACCTGCGCCTTGGCGACTCTTCGGTAAACGTCAAGATCGGTCGCCATACCAACTATTGGGGTGAGGGACTGCTGTTCGGCGCCCATGCCATTTCCTACTCGCAAGCGCCGCTCGATGGTGCCAAGGCAGTGACCAGTCCGGGTATCGAAACCAAGGAAGTGTTCTTGCCCATCGGGCAGATATCCGTCAAGGCCCAGGCCACCGACAACCTGACCCTGGCCGCACAGTATTTCTATGAGTGGGACTACACCCGCATTCCCTACGGCGGTACCTACTTCGGTGCGGCCGACCCGTTTTTCGAAGGTCCGGATCGCTTGCCGGTAGCGCCAGGGTTCTCCTTCAACCGGGAGAAATCCAAATACGGTCGTGACTCTGCCAACTGGGGGGTGATGGCCAAGTACGATGTCGATGCAATTCAATCGACGGTGGGTGTGTACTACCGCCAGTTCGATGACTACCAACCCTGGCTGGCGCCGGAAATCTCGGCCGCTACCGCCAGTTATCGACTGGTGTACCCACGGAGCGTCAAACTCGTCGGCCTGAGTCTTTCTACGGTACTGGACACCGTTTCGGTAGGCAGCGAGATTTCCTATCGCCAGAACGGTGCCTTGAACGCAGTGGGCGTCGATCCCACCGACAACGAAGGACCACGCGGCGATACCTTCCACTTTGTCGCCAACGCTGTGTACGGCGTACCGCGCAACTTTATCGCCAAGAACGCGACGCTGGTGGGCGAGTTCGCCTATAGCCACCTGCGCAAAGTGACCGAGCACGAAGAGCTTTATCTGGGGGAGAACAGCCCTAACTGCGTCGATCCACGTGTGGGCACGCCGGGTTCCGGGGATAAGAGCGACGGTTGTTCGACCCGTGACTATGCCGCCTTTGCCGTCAACTACACACCGCAATACCTGTCGGTATTCCCGTCCTGGGACATGACCGTACCGCTGACCGTCAACTATGGCTTGTACGGCAACGCCGCCAGCGCCGGCGGTGGTAACGAAGGCTCCCTGACCTGGTCTGCCGGCGTGCAAATGACCTATGCCCAGCGTTATGAGTTCGGCCTGCGTTACTCAGACACCGACGCCCAGTCCAAGAACGTTCCCGGCGACACCGTCGGTGGTAACGGCGCCGTGGGCGGAACTGACCGTGGCTGGCTGGCCTTCACCTTTAAAACCTCCCTCTAAATAAGCCAAGAAACGGAGTACCTGTTTATGAAAGGACAATTTGCATGGGCGGTGGCGCTGTTGAGCATCGCCACCTGCAGTCAGGCCGCGGCACCGGCCGATCAGGTCGCACAGATCGGCAAAACCCTGACACCGTTTGGCGCGATTATCGCGGGCAATGCCGATGGCAGCATTCCCCCTTACACGGGAGGCCTGAAGCAGAGTCCGGCCGGTTTCAAACCAGACAGCGGATTCTGGGCCGACCCGTTCAAGGATGAAAAACCGCTGTTGCGCATCAACTCCAAAAACATGGAGCAATACGCCGACCGGCTGAGCGGTGGGCAAAAAATGCTGCTGAATAAATTCCCGGACTACTACCTGGATATCTACCCGAGTCACCGCACCGCGGCGTACCCGCAAGCGATACTCGATGCCTCCACGCGCAACGCCAGCAGTTGCCATACCACCAAGGACAGCCTGGCTGTCGACCCGGCATGCCGGGGTGGGTTGCCGTTTCCACTGCCGCAAAACGGTAACGAGGTTATCTGGAACCAGGTGCTGCGCTACAAGGGCACGGGCTACACCACCACGGCGTCGTCCAACAGTTGGGTCGTGGATTCCCGGGGTTCGGTGACCAAGACCGCCGAGTCCGCCACCATGGAGGAGGCCCCGTACTACCAGGTCAAACAGGCTGATCGGGATCCGCAGTTGTACTACCGCGCCTGGGCGCTGGACAGCTACCCGGCCCGCAGCGCCGGGCAACTGATCATCCTCGCCGACTACCTCGACCCCCAAACCCAGCCGCGTCGCGCGTGGAGCTACACGCCGGGCATGCGCCGCATCAAGCTGGCGCCGGAATTCTCCTATGACACGCCAGTGCCCAACCAGGGTGGGGTGAACCTGTTCGACGAGTTGCAGATGTTCTCTGGCAGCCAGGACCGCTTCGATTACAAACTGGTGGGTCGCAAGGAAATGTACATTCCCTACAACGCCTACAAGTTCTATTTCAGCTGCGGCCAGGAAGAACAATTCCAGCCCCACCACGCCAACCCGGCTTGCGAGCGCTGGGAACTGCATCGGGTGTGGGTCGTGGAGGCGACACTGAAACCGGGCAAACGCCACGTCTATAGCAAGCGCACCTATTACCTTGACGAAGATACTTTTGGTGCCGGTCTGTATGACGCCTGGGACCAAGGCGGGGTGCTGTACCGCGCGCTGTTCCAGAGCGGTGTGCAGCTGTATGACAAAAACCTGCCCTACACAGTGAAGAACGTCAGTTACGACTTCAACAAAGGTATGTGGTCACTGCTAAACGATGGCTTGAAGGGTGGCTACCAGGTGCATGACGAACCCTTGTCCGAGCGCGACATGAAACCGGAGTCGATCGTTTCCCAGGAAACGCAACGCTGATTGCATCAAGTGAACACGCTTTTGCGGCCTGAGGGGGCCGCTTTTTTTTGGCTGATTTTCCGAAAGCGCTGGTTTGTGTGTGTTCGGGATCCGCTTTTTTATTAATAATTAACTGAACACATATTTAAAATATGTTTATATTTGGCGTGACGCATTTATCCCTTAAATCGATCCGGACGCCCCGCCAATCGGTCGTTCGGTCTGCTGGCTTATTACAACAAGGAGAACGCCATGCTGATTGATGTCCACGCCCACTTGCTGACTGAGGGCATGCTGAACCGCCATGAGTTCTGGGGGCCGTTCATGAAGGTGCAAGGGCTGACCGTGGGGCATTTTTCCCTCGGCACCAAGCAACCGGCCAAAGCGGCGACCGATGCCGAGGCGCAGGCCAATATTCTCGCGCGCATGACCCACGCCAGCCGTCGAAAGCTGATGGCCGAACGAGGGGTCGACAAACTGGTGATGTCCACGCCGTCCCACTGCTTCATGTATTGGGCAGGCGATTTCGCCAACGAATACGCGCGTATCTGCAACGACGAGTTGTCGGCATTTTGCCGGGCCGATCCCGACCACTTCGATTTCTGGTGCCACGCCAACCTGGCCGATCCGCTGAACGCGGCCAAGGAAATCGAACGCGCCGTGACTCAGTTAGGGGCCAAGGGCGTGTGCGTCGGCGGGGCCAATTTCAATGGCCTGGAAGCTCACGATGAACGCTTGTTCCCGGTCTGGGAAAAGCTCGTTCAGCTGGACGTGCCGATCATGGTGCACGGCTTCAACCAGTCGATTTACTGGGGCGAAAAACACACTGACGACAAGTTCGAAACCACCTCCATCGTGGGTGACTGTGTCGATGAAACGCTGTTCTTCTGGTACTTGATCTGTGGCGGCGCGCTGGATGTATTCCCGACCCTGAAAACCTACATCACCCATGCCGGTGGCATGGCGGTTTTCCAGTTGGGTCGCCTGAGCGAACTCAATCGGGCCATGGCACCTGACTCGCGCAACCAGCGTCCGTTGATGGACTACATGCAGAACTTCTACTTCGACCTCGATGTGCATGCACCTGGACTGCGGCGTGGCGTTGCGGAGGTAGTGGGGGCGGAGCGTCTGTTGTACGGCACCAACTTTGGGGGTGCCTATGACCATGGCGATCTGACCGAGGGGCTGGGTTTGTCGGCTCAAGACCGCGAACGAATTCGTAGCGGTAATGCGATCGAACTCCTCAAGCTGAAGGTTCCGAGCAACGCTGGCCGGGTGCTGACACCGTGACGGACAGCCTGCTGGACATGGCCGCCGGGCGGCCATACCCGCAGCGCACAGGTCGATTGCCTCGGCAACTGAGTGAGATCACCGCAGCCTGGCTCACGCAGCTATTGCAGCCGCGTTATCCAGGCATCGAGGTCCTGGCGTTGACCGCGGTGGAGGTCCGTAACGGGCACACCACCAAATTGCGCGCCAGGCTTGAGTTGAACGAGGTCGGCCAGCGTGCGGGCATTCCTGCGCATGTGTGCCTGAAGTCGAACTGGTCCGAGGGTTTCGAAAGCGGCGATATCTGTGAACTGGAAGCGCGCTTGTATCATCTGGCGCGCGGCTGGTCCGACGCGCCATTGCCGACCACCTTTTTCACCGACTGGGACGCCGATGGCGGTGGCCGAGGTGTCGTGATGATGGAAGACCTCGGTCTGGCCGCCGGGCAATTTGGTCATAGCACCGATCACCTTGGCGTGGACGGTGTTGCCCAGGGGTTGGAGTCATTGGCGACAGTGCATGCGGCGACCTGGAACAGTCCGCAGTTGCAGGAACAGCGCTGGTTGCCGGTCTCGATGGCCAACCCGGTGGACAGCGATGGTCTGCTGCGCATGTACAACTACATCAAGGTCAATCTGCGCAAACCCGAGTACCAACAACTGCTGCCGAAATGGATGTACGAGACGCCTGAGCTGTTCAGCCATGCCTTCGATGAGCTGGCAGCCTTCGAACTGGAGCAGACTTCACCCAGCTGTCTGATCCATGGCGATTCGCACCAGGGCAACAGTTTTTTACGCAGTGACGGCCAGCGGATCTGGCTGGACTGGCAACTGGCCCGGCGTGGCCGACCATGGCGTGATGTCGCGTATTTCATGCTCGGTGCGCTGACGGTGGCGGAACGCCGTACGGATGCACAGAATCTGTTGCGTGTGTACCGGGAAAAATTGATCAGTCTGGGGGCCGAAGGCGTGCTGGGCCAGGACGCTGCCTGGGAACAGTTGCGTCGTTGGCCGGTTTGGGGGATGCAGACCTGGATGTCGAACATGGATGAGTGGGGGCAGGCCGGGTTGCCAATGGTGGAACGGTTCTTCGCCGCCGCTGAAGATTTCGATACTCTGCGCTTGCTGACCCATGGCCGTAAGCCGCGTCGGACACCGGCACTGGGGCAGGGCGCACGTCCGTTGACGCAAGCGTATCAACACTTATTGGAGAGTTGAGCATGTCCCGTGAGGAAGATTTCCGCCTGCAAGGCGCCGATAACTTTCGCAGCTTGAAAGGAATGCCTACCCGATGTGGTCGGCGCATTGGCGCAGATGTTTTATTGCGGGCAGACCAGTTGCATGGTTTGACTGCTGAAGACTGGCAGACGCTCCAGCGGCTGGGGTTGCAGACTGTCTGCGATTTACGCAGTGCGGGCGAGCGTGAACGTTACCCGAACCGCTTGCCTGATAGTGCAATCCAGGACCTTCACCTGGAGGTCGTCGGTGATGTCCGTGCCGATCCGCGTATTGCCTCCCTGTTGGCGGACAACCCGTTGGAGGAGGGCGCGCGGGGCATGATGCTGGAGGTTTACCGGGGACTGCCGAGAATGTTGGCGCCCCTGTTACCCGCGTTGTTTGAGTTGTTTGCGCACGGCAATGGGGCGGTCCTGATTCACTGCACGGCGGGCAAGGACCGCACCGGCGTGGCGATCATGCTGCTGTTACACGCCTTGGGCGTCGAACCTGAACACATCATGACCGACTATTTACGTTCGGCCCGGCGTTTCAGTCAGCTGAGCATTGAGCGCCAACAGGCAATGAGACATGCGGTGAGCCGGATGGTGGGCCAGACGGTCAGCGAAGCGGCGTTCGACGCGGTGGTGGATGCCCGCCCCGAATACTTGAATGCCACTTATGCGGTGATCGAGGCCGAGTATGGTGGGCTGGATGCCTATCTGCAGCGTTTCAGTGGTTTGAGCACTGAGGGCTTGCAAAAACTGCGAGAGTCCTTGCTGGTCGCCTAGGTCGCAGCCCGGGCCAAAACCCGGGCGGGTTTCCATTGTGCCAATCCAATCCCCAGCAAAATCAAGCCGCCACCCACTGCGTGGTACAGGTGCAGTGTTTCTCCGAGCAACACGATCGCCAACACGGCGGTAAACAACGGCACCAGGTTCATCAGCACGGCGGTTTTTTCTGCGCCGAGTGTTTGCAGGCCGCGCATCCATAGTCCTGGTGCCAGTGCTGAGGCGAACAGCCCCGCGAATAGCACCAGCGGGATGTTCCTGGCCGTCAGGGCGATCGACGGCGCCAAGACGAATGGCGGCACCAGCAGCAGGGTGCCGCAGATAATTTGCACATACAGACTTTCCCAGGTCGGCAGGGGAATCTGCCAGCGTTTCACCAGCACGCAGTACAGCGCGTACGACAATGATGCGAGCAACATCATCAGCTCACCCTGGCCCACGCCATGCTGCCAGAGCGAGGGCAAGTCGCCTGCCGCCAGCAACCAGGTCAGTCCGGCAAATGACACCAGGGTGCCGACCAGCAGCGTCGCGGTCGGTCGGGTATTGAGTACCGGGAAGGCCAGCAGCACGGTGAGTAGTGGCATGGTCGCCAAAATCAGACCCATAGAGGTGGCGCTGACAGTGTGCGCCGCGAAATACGCCAGCGACTGGTAAAGCGACATGCCGAGCAGGCCCAGCAACCACAGTTTGAGTAGATGCGGCCGGATCTGGCGACGCAAGCGCCACACCCTGGGCAACAACACTGGCGACAACACCAGCAATGCAGTCAGCCAACGGTAGAAAGAAATGGCCGCGGGATCGATCACCCCCACCGACAGACGATTGACCACCGTACTGGCAGCCCAGATCAGTGTAGCCAGGACAGGTAACAGCAAATTCATCACGGGGGCGCCAACGTTGAGGGTGCGTTGAGCGCACCGGGACCAACGCCGCTTTCGCGGCGATCAATGAATGCTCGGCCGTGCGCGCGTTACTCGCCGGCAGCGTTGCGTGCGGCAATGGCTGCGGCAAAATCGCGCTTGAGCGTCGGGAAGTAGGCAATCTGCCCGCCCATGCCCCCGGCAATGTCGATCGAGGCCGCGCTGATGAAACTGGCGTATTCACTGGCCAGGAACAGCGCCATACCCGCTACGTCTTCAGGTTTGCCGTAGCGTCCCAGCGGCACGACTTTCATCACCATGGCGTCGAACTCCTCGCGAGTGACGCCCGGCCCCATCTCTTTGTAGTGACGATCCCACTGGCCGGTGTCGATCCAGCCCATGTTCAGGCTGTTGACCAAAATATTGTCCTTGGGCAGGGACATGCCCAACGAGCGGGAGAGGGCGATGCACGACGCGCGGTTGATCACCGAAGGAATACCGTCAGGTGTCGGAATCGCGCCGGCCAGGGCGTTTATTTCGATGATTCGCCCCCATCGCTGTTCACGCATGAACGGCACCACGGCCTGGACGAAGCGGAAATGCCCCATCTGCAGAATGTTGGCATGTTCGAGGATGGCTTCCGGGGTGAGGGTATCGATATTGCCGCTACGGCCTTGACCCGCATTGTTCACCAGCACATCGACACCACCCCAGGCCTGTGCAACTTCAGCGACGAAAGCTTTCACCCCTTCGCTGTCGGTGACATCCACAACCCGGGCAATAACCGCCTGGGCGTGTTCACCCAGCTGCGCACCGGCATCACGCACGGCTGCCGCATCGCGTGCGCATATCGCTACCCGCGCTCCTTCAGCCGCAAAAGCCTTGGCGATGGCCAGGCCAATGCCTCGAGAAGCGCCCGTAATGATCACGCGCTTTGCACTCAAATCAATGTTCATGGTGGCTCCTGTTGTTTTTTTTCTGCCGGTTCATGTGCCGTTTTTCTAGCCAAACGCCCCGTATTCAGTGGGTCTGCCGGGGCTATTGAAAGCCTAAAGAAGAAAACCGTCAAAGATTATTTGAACGTTTATGTGTTTTGTGTGCAGTATTGCTCCTGACGGCACCTTTGTCTGAATCGTGGCATCAGGAATTCGCGGGTATAATTCTGAATAGAGAACTGCAATCTTTATGTGGAATTTTGAATTCTAATCCGTTACGGTGGCTTTCAGCTGAAGGGGAAAGAAGTCCTGGAGCGTGCCAGGCCTCTTGAGCGGACTGTCCAGGCGGGACTTGCATCGATCCTGTGGGGTTTCGCAGATCGCTGGAATGACTGTTTGAACGCACTTAACGACAGAAAATAAAAATAAAAGGTAGTGTGTATGAATGTGAAGACCAAGCAGGGTCGGCGGGTGCTGACTCAAGGTGCTCTGACGCTGTTGATGGTTGGCAGTGCACAGGGTTTGATGGCGGCCTCGTTCGACATGTCGAACCCAGACTACCGTGTGCGTTGGGACAATACGGTCCGTTACAACCTGGGGATGCGGACCGATAGTCAGGACCACAACATCATGAGAACGACGAACTTCGACGAATCAGACGGGAAGTTCGACAAAAACGATATTGTGACAAATCGCCTCGATGTGTTGAGTGAATTCGATTTCTCCTACCTCAACGAATGGGGCGCCCGACTCAGTGCTGCCGGCTGGTTTGACCAGGCTTATGCTGACGACGACGTTCGCAGTAACGTTCCAGGCTTTGCCACCAGCTACCACAACAACAAATACAGCGATGAAGTGGATCGCTACATGCACGGGCCTTCGGGCGAAATTCTCGATGCATTCGTGTGGCGCAACTTCAACCTCGGCGATACGCCAGTCAACGTGAAAGTCGGCCGCCACACGAACTACTGGGGCGAGAGCCTGCTGTTCGGCGCGCATGCCGTGTCTTATTCCCAAGCCCCAAGCGATGGCGTAAAAGCCTCCACCAGTCCGGGTATCGAAACCAAGGAAGTGTTCCTGCCGCTTGGTCAAATCTCCGCCAAGGCTCAGGTGACTGATCACCTTTCGCTTGCCGCTCAGTACTTCTATGAATGGCAACCTACCCGGATTCCTTATGGCGGTACCTATTTCGGTGCAGCGGACCCGCTGTTCGAAGGCCCGGACCAGCTGCCGGTGGCTGCCAACGGCGCAACGCTGCAACGCCAGGACTCGCGCTTCGGACGTGACGGCAAGAACTGGGGTGTGATGGGTAAGCTCAACGTCGAAGAAATTGAATCGACCTTTGGCGCCTACTACCGTCAGTTCGACGACTACCAGCCTTGGTTGTCCCCCGAAGTCAAAGCCGCACTTGGCTCTTATCGAGTGGTCTACCCACGCGGCGTGAAGCTGGCGGGTCTGAGCTTTGCCCGGGTGTTCAATACCGTGGCGGTGGGTTCTGAGTTGTCCTATCGCATGAATGGCGCGTTGAACGCCACCGGTGTCGATCCATTGGATGAAGAAGGTCCTCGTGGCGACACGATCCACTTTATCGCCAACGCCGTTTACGGGGTGCCGCGCAACTTCATTTCGGATAACGCCACGCTGGTCGCTGAGTTTGCTTACAGCCACCTGGACCGGGTGACCGAACACGAAGAGTTGTACAAAGGTGTGGGCGAGGCCGGTTGCGTCAATGGCAACACGCCACGCGTCGCCAATTCTGGTGGTGAGTCCGACGGTTGCTCGACGAAGAATTACTACGCTGTCGCTGTCAACTACACCCCGCAGTACATTTCAATCTTCCCGTCCTGGGATATGGACGTTCCGCTCACCGTCAACTACGGCCTGGATGGTAACGCGGCGACGGCCGGCGGCGGCAGCGAAGGCGCGTTGTCGTACTCTGTCGGCGTCAAACTCACCTACGCCCAACTGTATGAGTTCGGCCTGCGTTATGCCGATACTGATGCGCAAACCAAAACCCTGAACAATGGCACTGTCTCCGGCAACGGCAACGTCGGCGGCACTGACCGTGGCTGGCTGGCATTTACTTTCAAAACCTCCTTCTGACAAATCCAATAAGAATCGGAGAACGTGTTCATGAAACGACAACTTGCCTTATCCATTGCCCTGATGAGCATGGCGACCTACACCCTGGCGGCGGGCGGTGATGCCTCGGAGCTGGGCAAAAGCCTCACCCCTTTCGGGGCGATCAAGGCGGGCAACGCCGAGGGCACCATCCCTGCCTATGACGGTGGCCTGACCAAGGCACCGGCCGGTTTCGTACCGGATAGCGGGTTCTGGGTCGACCCGTTCAAGGATGAAAAGCCACTGTTTCGCATCGACGCCAAAAACGTCGACCAGTACGCGGATAAACTCAGTGAAGGGCAAAAGACCCTGATCAAGAAGTACCCGACGTATTACATCGACATTTACCCAAGCCACCGCACCACTGCCTATCCACAGGCGGTGCTGGACGCCACCGTTCGCAATGCCAGCAGCTGTCAGATCCAGAAAGATGGCCTGGCGGTCGATCCTGCCTGCCGTGGCGGCTTGCCGTTCCCGATTCCAAAGAACGGCAACGAAGTGATGTGGAACCAGCAAGTGCGCTACAAGATCGGCACTGGCTACTCGACGACCTCGTCTTCGAACAGTTGGGTAATCGATGCCAATGGTTCGATCACCAAGACTGCCGAACAGGCGACGTTTGAAGAGACGCCGTACTATCAGGTTACCCAGGCGGACCGTGATCCCCTGATGTATGCCCGGGTGTTCTCGCGCAATGACTATCCGGCGCGACGCTCCGGTGAAGTCGTGGTGTTGACTGACTTCCTCGATCCTCTGGCCAAGGCCCGTCGCTCGTTCAGCTACTCCCCGGGTCAGCGTCGAGTCAAACTGGCGCCGGAGTTTGCTTTCGATACACCTGTGGCCAGTCAGGGCGGTGTAACACTGTTCGACGAACTGCAAATGTTCTCCGGCAGCCAGGACCGCTTCGACTACAAATTGGTCGGCCGCAAAGAGATGTACATCCCGTACAACGCCTACAAGTTCTACTTCGGGACCAAGCAGGAAGACCAGTTCATGCCGCACCATGCCAACCCGGCCAACGAGCGTTGGGAGCTGCATCGGGTGTGGGTCGTGGAGGCGAACCTGAAGCCGGGCATGCGCCACGTCTACAGCAAACGCACCTATTACCTGGATGAAGACACCTTCGGTGTTGGTTTGTATGACGCTTGGGACAAGAGCGGCGCGTTGTATCGCTCGATCTTCCTCAGTGGCGTGCAGCTTTATGACAAGAACATTCCCTACAACGTGAAGAACGTCGTTTATGACTTCAACAAAGGCATGTACGCGTTGCTCAACGATGGGCTGAAAGGGGGCTACAAGTTCATCGACAAACCGCTTTCCGAGCGGGACATGAACCCTGAAGCCATCGTGGCCCGAGTTACCCAGCGCTGATGTGTGTCGCCTGTTCTGCCCGCCGGTTTGCGCATCGAACCTGACGGGTAGAACAGGCGGGTTTTGTCGTGCTGGATGGTTGAGGTATAAAAATAATGACTAACCCTAGCCCTGCTTCTTTTGTTTTTTCCACCTCGCGTCTGCTGCTTGCTGTTGCGTTGGCCGTCGGCGTGAGTGCATGGATGACGGCGCCTGCCTATTGCGCCGTCACCTCTTCCGCTGATTCGCTGGACGTGCCGGCGTTGCAGGTGGACGAACACTTGCCTGCACCCTTGCTGTCGGTTGCCCAGGCTGGGGACGCGTTGATCAGTGTCGGATTGCACGGGCTGATCCAGCGTTCCACCGATGGCGGACTGACCTGGCAGCAGGTTGACAGTCCGGTGTCCGGCGATCTGGTGCAAGTACGCTTTCGCGATGAACGCAATGGCTGGATCGTCGGCCACGATGCGCTGGTGCTGCACACCACCGATGGCGGTCAACACTGGCAGGTGCAACTTGATGGGCGCCGCCTGCTGACGTTGCTCAATGCTTATTACGGCCCGCGCGCCGAAAAAGGCGATGAGTCCGCAGCACTGGTGCTCAAGGAAGTTGCCATGGCCGCCGGGAACTCGGCGACCCCGGGCGTATTGGCCGCCCCCTTTCTGGACGTGATGTTCGATGCCCAAGGCAACGGTTTTGCCGTGGGTGCCTTTGGCCTGTTGTTGCACAGCACGGACAACGGCCAGAACTGGGAGCCGTGGATCGAGCGCAGTGACAACGACCGGCGCATGCACCTGTATGGCCTGGCCGAGCACGCGGGCACTGTTTATATCAGTGGTGAACAGGGGCTGTTGCTACGCCTGGATGGCCAGCAACAACGATTCGTGAAAATCGATACGCCTTACACCGGCACCTATTTCGGCGTCCGTGCCTACGACCATTTGCTGCTGGCCTATGGGCTGCGCGGCAATCTGTTTGCCAGCCGTGATGACGGCCAGCAATGGCAACCCGTGGAAACCAACCTCAATAGCAGCCTGGTCAGCATCGTCGAGCAGGGCAACGCCTTGATCGTCGTGAGCCAGGGTGGGCAGCTGGTCAGCGTCGATCGACAGAGTTTGCAGGTCACCCCGCTGGCGGATGCACGAGTGGGCGAGGTGTATGCAGCCAGTGCCACCCATCAGGCCGGGAGCCTGGTTGTCACGCGCTTTAGTGGCGCCAAGGTCATCGATATCGCCCAGGCCAACTGACGCCGTCGGCACGATACCCCTACGAGAAGAAAAAATGGTCGAGCAAAAATTCAACAGCGGGATGCCAGTGATTGCCAACCTGGAGGACTTTGACAAGAGCTCCGGGGGCTGGTTTGAACGGGTGATTTTCCGTCATCGCATGGTGGTCGTCGTTGCCTGCTTGCTCGCAACTGTGGTGCTGGGCTTCTTTGCGACACGGCTCCAGGTGAATGCCAGCTTCGAGAAAATGATCCCTAGCTCCAGCCCCTACATCAAGAACTACCTGGCCTATAAAGACCAGCTTCCGGGGTTGGGTAACAGCATTCGCGTGGTGGTGGAAAACAAGACCGGTGATATCTACGACGCCGATTACTTGCTGGCGCTGCAGAAGGTCAACGACACCCTGTACCTGATCCCGGGTATCGACCGTTCCTGGATGAAGTCGCTATGGATGCCCATCGTTCGCTGGAAAGAAGTGACGGAGGAGGGCATTGATGGCGGTGCGGTGATGCCGTCGGATTACGATGGCAGCGACAAGTCGATCAAAGCGTTGCGCCGCAACATCATGCGCGCCGGCATTGTCGGCAATCTGGTGGCCAACGACAGTCAGTCGAGCATGATCGTCGCGCCGTTGCTCGACACCAATCCGCAGACTGGAAAACCACTGGACTACGGTGATTTCTCCAAGCAACTGGAAGCGCAGATTCGCTCGCTGGAAAGCGACAAGGTGGGCATCCACATCGTCGGCTTCAGCAAGCTGGTAGGCGACCTGATCGACGGCCTGTATTCGGTGATGCTGTTCTTCGGCGCATCGGTGGTGATCGCCGGGCTGTTTGTCTATTTCTACACCCGTTGCTTGCGCAGCACGTTGCTGTTGGTGAGCGTGGCGGTGGCGGGCGTGGTGTGGTTGCTGGGGCTGATGCAAATCCTCGGCTACGAGCTGGACCCTTACTCGATTCTTGTGCCGTTCCTGATTTTTGCCATCGGTATTTCCCATGGCACCCAGAAGATGAACGGCATCCTTCAGGACATCGGCCGTGGCACCCATAAATACGTGGCTGCGCGCTATACCTTCCGCCGCTTGTTCCTCACCGGCCTGACTGCGCTGCTGACCAATATTGTCGGTTTTGCCGTGCTGGTGATCATCGATATTCCGGTGATCCGCGACCTGGCCCTGACCACCAGCATCGGCGTCGCCGTGCTGATTTTCACCAAGTTGTTGTTGATTCCGGTGGCGCTGTCCTACCTCGGTGTCAGTCAAAAAGCCGCGCGTTTTGCGATTGCCAAAGACCAGGCTGGCGAAGCCAATCGTGGTCTGCTCGGGCGTCTCTGGCGCGGCCTCGACCGCTTCACCGAACGTCCGTGGGCCACGGCGGTCATCGCTCTGTCGCTGCTGGTGACCCTGGGTTGCAGTGTGGTGATGATGCACCTGAAGGTGGGTGACCTGGACCCCGGCGCCCCCGAGTTGCGTGCCGATTCGCGCTACAACCGCGACAACGCCTACATCACCAGTCATTACGGTCTTTCCAGTGATCAGTTCGTGGTCATCATGAAAACCAATGAAGACAGCTGCCGTCTGTACCAATCGCTGCAAAGCATGGACAAGCTGGCCTGGCGCCTGCGCCAGACCCCGGGTGTACAAACCACGCAGTCGCTGGCCGAAACCGTACGAATGATCAGTTCCGGCATGGCCGAAGGCAGCCCGAAATGGCTGAGCATCAGCCGTGACCAGGCGATCACCAACTCGGCGGTGGATGCGGCGATGATTTCCGCCCCGGGGATCACCAATCAGCAATGCTCTGTGACCCCGATGATTGCTTATCTGGCCGACCACAAGGCTGACACCCTGAGCCGAGTGTTGAAAGTCTCCGAGGCGTTCGCCAAGGAAAACAACACCGCCGCTGGCGCTGAACAACCGGTTGAGTTTTTGCTGGCCGCGGGGAATGCCGGTATCGAGGCCGCCACCAATATCGAAGTGGAGAAGGGCATCATCACCATGTACCTGGCGGTGTACGGCGCCACGGCGTTGCTCTGCCTGCTGACCTTCCGCAGCTGGCGCGCAACCCTGGTGGCACTGATTCCGCTGCTGATGACCACGATCATTTGCAAGGCGTTGATGGTCTGGCTGGGGATCGGCCTCAAGGTGGCCACCTTGCCGGTGATCGCCGTGGGTGTCGGTGTCGGTGTGGACTACGCGCTGTATCTGCTCAGTGTGCAACTGGCGGTGCAGGAACGGGGTGGCAGCCTGGCGGTAGCTTATCGTCGCTCGCTGGATTTCACCGGCCGAGTCGTCGCGCTGGTGGGCCTGACCATGGCCGCCGGGGTGATTACCTGGGCCTGGTCACCGATCAAGTTCCAGGCCGACATGGGCATTCTCCTGACCTTCATGTTCCTCTGGAACATGCTCGGTGCACTGGTGTTGATCCCGGCCCTGTCGCATTACCTGCTCAATCCCAAGGGCAATTCCAAGGCCGGCGTGACCCTCGATCTCGAAGACGCCCGCGCGCAGCAGGAACCGCGTAAGCCCGTCGCCGGCGCATCAACCCACTCATTGACTGAGCTCGCCTTACCCCGGCGTGCCCGCTGACTAATAGCCAGGCACAGGCCCTGGCTGGCAATTGCAAGGAGAGAATTATGTTCGAGTTATTGATGAGTGCCGACATGATGGTCCCGGACCCGGACGGCATGACGGAAATGTTGGTCGACAAGCTCGGGATCTTCAAACACGAACGCTGGCGCCAGGCGTTCGATAATCACCCGTACATCGCGCACTTTCTGCGTGTACATAAATCCCTGGCGGTGTCGCCCACGCGCATTGAACCGCAGTGGCACCTGGATCGGCCAAACCCTGGCGACCCGTTGTTCCATGACTTTCTGGAAAGCCTGAAAGATTTCCAGGGCCATCATCGGCCGATGATTACCCACTCCATCGTGCTCGCCCTGCATGGGGACAAGTTCGATGCACTGGTGGACAAACTGATGCGTCGTCGCTTGCCATTCCGCATGGCGCAGCGCACCCCGGAAATGCCGTTCGATCGTCTGTGGCTGGGGGCTACCCCCGAGCAACCGTATTACCAGCCTTCTGTGGACGGGGGGCTGTGCATTGAAATCATGCCGACCGAGCCGTTGCAGATGCCGCCCGAAACCTATCAGTTGCCACCGATGCAACCGCGCGATCAGAAGCCTGGCGACATGGTGCGCGTCACGGCCCGTGGCTTCCTGGTACGCGACCTTGATGAAACCCTGCGCAAGGTATCGACCAACCTCGATTGGGAACCGAGCGGGCCGGTCGAGAACATCCGCAGCGAAGGCTACCGCCGTGCGCGTATGGGTTTCACCGTGCCCAACAGTGCCACCCTTGATGTACTCGAGGCGACCTACTGGAACACCGACGCCGGTCACTACGTCAATAACTGGGGCCCGGGTCCGTATTACATCCGCATCGGTGTCAATGACCTGGCCGCCAAGGCAGAAGATCTGCGCGCACGTGGCACCCGGTTCCAGTGGATCGAATCTTCGGAGGCCGTGGGCGGTCGTCCATTGATCAAAATCGATCCACAAGAACTCAATGGCCAGGTCTTCGAGTTCGAGGAGTGCCCTGCATGAGTACAGCGCAAAACCAGCAGGCTCCCGTGCTGATCAACGGTGCGGTGCGCCTGGAGCGCGATGCGATGGTGGGCTGGGTCGTGCTGACTCGCCCCGGACAGATCAATGCCATCAACGATGAGATCCGCCAGGGGGTGCCGCAAGCACTGGCACAGTTGCAGAGAGACCCTGAGATTCGCGTGATCGTGATTCGCGGGGAAGGCGAGCGCGGCTTTTGCGCAGGCGCCGATATCAAGGAACGTCGGGGCCCGGAGTCCAGCCTGCAAGTGCGTCAGCGCATGGAAAACGTACGCTGGATCGAATCCCTGGACGGCATCACCAAACCCGTGATCGCTGCCATTCATGGCTACTGCATGGGAGGAGGGCTGGAGCTGGTGCTGGCGTGTGATATCCGCTTCGCGGCCCCCGATGCCGTGTTCGCGTTGCCGGAAACCGGACTGGGGCTGATTCCCGGTGGCGGCGGCACGCAGCGGCTGTCCCGAGTCGTGGCGCCGGGTCAGGCGTTGGACATGTTGCTCACCGGTGACCGCGTAGGCGCCGAACAAGCGCAGCGCATTGGCCTGGTCAGTCGGCTGGCCAGTGACAATGCCAACTTCCTGGAAGAGGTGCGTGCTTTTGCCCAGCGCATCGCCAGCAAACCACCCACCGCATCGGCCTTTGTCAAACAGGCCGCGCGGGCGGCGCTGGAAATGGATCTCAAGCGAGGTCTGGACCTCGAACTCGATCTGTTCGCTTTGCTGGCCCCGACCAAGGACGCCCGTGAAGCGGCCCAGGCCTTCAGCGAGCGGCGCGAACCGCGTTTTACCGGCGAGTAAAGCACCCCCTAAAACAAAAAGGATAAGGGCATGAGTACAGGCAAACTGGCAGGACGAGTGGCCATTATTACCGGCTCCGGTGGCGGTCTGGGCGCCGAATGCGCGCGGGTCTTGGCATCCCATGGTGCGAGTATTGCCGTGGTCGATATCAATTTCGAGGGGGCCACGGCCGTTGCACAATCGCTGGTCGCCGAGGGCCATCAGGCCTTGGCGATTGCCACCGACGTGTCCTCCGAAGACGCTGTGCGGGCGATGGTTGCCCAAGTGAAAGAGCGTTTTGGCCGCATCGACATCTTGCACAACAACGCGGCGATACTGAATGCCGAGCAACGTCAGCTGGACCGCGATTTCGTCAACCTCGACATGCAAGCCTGGGACCGCGCCATCGCCGTCAACCTGCGTGGCGCGGTGCTGTGCACCAAGCATGTGATTCCGGTCATGCTCGAACACGGCAAGGGTTCGATCATCTTCGCCACCTCGGGCCTGGGCATGCAGGGCGACATGTCCCTGACCGGCTACGCCACGTCCAAGGCGGGGCTGATGATGCTGCCACGCATGGTGGCCTCGCAGTACGGCAAGCAAGGCATTCGCGGCAACGCCGTGCAGATCGGACTGGCGCCTTCGGAACACGCCATGCCTGAACCCTTGCTCGACATTCTGCGCGACAACCACTGCACCGCCGAGCTTGGCACGCCACGGCAGATCGCCGACGTCGTGGCGTTCCTGGCCAGTGATGAGTCCTCCTTTGTTACCGGCACCACCTTGGTCGCCGACGGCGGTTTCAGCAGCCACACACCCTCCCTCGTGGCGATGCGCGCACTGTTTGCGCAGATGGGCCGCACCGGCATGTAACGCTTGCCGCGGCGCACCCTATGCGGTGCGCCGAGGCTGATCTTCGCCGCCACAGCCGCTGCGAGCCGCCGTGGTTGAACTTCAACATGGAAGCCTGTGATGAACCCGAACCAAACTGTGAGTAACACTGATTTCGATGTGATCGTGGTCGGTGGTGGCACCAATGGCTTGTCGGCGGGCTGCTACCTGGGCATGGAAGGCAAGAAGGTGCTGGTACTTGAAGCTTTGGACAAAGTCGGCGGGATGGCCTCGTCTGGCTACCTGATACCTGAAGCGCCGCAGCACCTGGTTCACCCTTGTGCGCTGGACATGATGTCGATGCGGGTACATTCCCATGTACCGGCGGAATTGGGGCTGGACCGCCACGGTTTCAAATCGGTGGAACTCGCGCCGGGGTATGTGTACCTGCACCCGGACGGACAATCGCTGATTTTCTGGCGTGACCGTGAGAAAACCGCTGCCGAGATTCGCCGCTTCAGCAGCAAGGACGCCGAAGCGTTTCTTGAGTTCATGAAGGTCATCGACATGTTCCTCGATATCGCGCTGCCGATGATGCGCGTCGACCCGGCGAAGACCAACCTGGGCGTGAAGCTGAAGATGCTCGGTACTGCAATCAAACACAAAGCCTTGAAACCTGAACTGATGGCGCTGATGACGGGGTCCGCGTTGCAGGCGGCGCGGGAGCGTTTCGAGCACCCGGTGACCCTCTCCGCAATGTGTGCACTGACCGGCCTGGCGGGGGATATCAGCGCCGATGGCGGTGGGATTTATTACGCCTTGCTGGGTTTTCTCCACCGATTTGGTGTGGGCCGAGTGCTGGGTGGGATGCAGCAGTTGAGCAACGCCATGCAGGCTCGGCTGGAAGAGTTGGGAGGCAAGGTGCTGGTGTCGGCCAGCGTCAGTGAAATCGTTGCCAAAGATGGACGGATCAAGGGTGTGAAACTGGCTGATGGTCGCCAGTTCACGGCCCGTGCCGTCATTGCCGGCTGCCACCCCAAACCGGCGCTGGATATGGTCACCCGTGGTGAAATCCCTCAACACCTTTTGACCCGCATCGCCATGGCCCCCGCCAATGGCAAGGGTTCTGGACCACTGAAGGTGGACGTGGCCTTGCGTGGGCAGATTTCCCTGCCACGTTTTGAAGCTGCGCGCGGTGATGGCGTGGATCTGCGTAAAACCGTGATGTTGATCGGTACCGAAGAAGCCGTGCTGGAAAACTTTGCCGCCTGCGCCCGTGGCGAGGTGCCGAAGTTGCCCTATATCACCGTCGCCGCACCGAGCGCCGCCGACCCGTCACAAGCGCCGACTGGCCAGGACGTGTTGTACATCTATCCGCCGGTGATGCCGGTGAACCCCAATGAGGGTTGGGACGCATTGCGTGAACGGGTCGCCGACCAAGTGCAAGAACAGCTGTATGACTACATTGAAGGGATCGAAGGGCAGGTGATTGGCCGCCACATCGAGGCCGCCCCGGACTTTACGGCGCGATTGAATACCGTGAATGGTTGCGTGGTGCATATCGACACCACCTCCATGCGTTCGAGCACCATGCGCCCTGCATACGGTTTGGGAGGCGATACCTTGCCGGTGGCGGGTCTGTATTTTGGCAGCGCGGGGATTCATCCGGGTGGTGGGGTCAACGGCATGGCCGGGCGATTGGCAGCCAAGCGGGTGAGCAAGTACCTGAGTAAAAAAGGCAACTGAACCTGTTGCAGGTCCGTTAGCGAAAGCGCGAACGCTGAGCTTTTGTGGCAAGGGAGCTTGCTCCCTCGCCACAGACCGCCGTTATAGGCTGTCGGCGTTTTTTTCTGCACCCAACGAAATACTCGCCAGGACGAAGTCCGCCGAGTACTGACGCCACGTGGCCATTCCTTCTGCCGAGTCGGTATCCAGCCCCGCAAGCGCCGACATCGAGTAGCGGTTGGTGAACCAGCCAGTGGTCACCAAGGAGGCGCTGGCCAACAGCAAGCGCGGGTTGATACCTGCGCGAAAATCACCGCTGGCAGCCCCGCGAACCAGGATGGCGTCGAGTTTGTTGATTAACGCTGGCGCCATTTCCAGAAAATGGTTACGCGGTGTTTCGTGGGCGTCGTGATAGCGAATACCTTCCAGTGCCAGGCTGCCGAGGAAAGGGTCGAAACGATATTGATCGAAGAAATGGTTAAGTACTGTGCGCATCGCCAGAGGGGGTGTTAACGGCTCGACGTTGAGGTTAACCAGCTCGGACATGATATTGCTCGACGACTCATCCAGTACCGCCACGAACAAGCCTTCTTTCGAACCATAGTAGTGGTAGACCAGTTGTTTGGTAACGCCGGCTTCGCGGGCAATCTCTTCCACACGCGCCCCGGCCAGGCCCTTTCTGGCGAACTCCACGCGAGCAGCAGCGAGCAGGCGATTCATCGTATTGCGTTTGCCCTGTTCGCCACCTTCTGCCTTTACCGCCACCTCGTACTCCTCATGCCTGTATTGGCCAGGCTATTCATACCTTGAAGCATTTTCCTGAGTGCCTTCGTTTGACCCCGAGTCAAACGAAGCGGGCCACCGGTGCAGATACAACCGCATACCATAGGTTGGCAGCCGGGCAATCTTGGTGTGCAAGCAGAATAAAAACAAGACAGGAGATCCTGATGAGCAACGAAAGTGCAGCACTGGACCTGGCAACCGCGTACTCCGCCGTGTCGGAAATGTACCGTGGTACTGACCTGGATATTCATGCGGTGTGCCGCGAACAACGCTTGAAATCGCCGATCTATGAAGGCGACTTCATCAAGCAGTTCGGCGTGCCGACCAATGCTGGCACCCAGCAGGGCACACGCCCGACGTTCGCCTTGTTCAAGTATCAGGACGTAATGACCGTTCTACGCGATGGTGCGACTTATACCAGCGGCTTTATTGCCGAAGGTCTGGGGGCGTTTTTCGATGGCTTGATCATTCTTGCCATGGACGGTGACGAACACCGCAAGGTGCGCGCCTTGCTGCAACCGGCATTTATGCCGGAGACCGTGAACAAGTGGCGCCCGCAGATCGATCAAGTGATCCGCGAGGAATACATCCAGCCGATGTTGCCGGCCAAGAAGGCCGACCTGATGAAGTTCGGCCTCGAACTGCCGATTCGCGTCATGTACGCCCTGATGGGCTTCCCGTCGGATGATCCCTCCAAGTACAAGCAGTACGCCGCCTGGGCCTTGGCCATTGTCGGCGGCAACCAGATTGACCCGAGCAAAATGGTGGAAGCGCGACGTCAGGCCGGCATCGCCGTCAAAGGACTTTACGACGCCATTGCCGAAGTCGTGGTGCAACGCCGTGCCGAGGGCAGTCAAGGCGATGATGTGGTCGGTCGTTTGCTTCGCGCGGAATACGAGGGGCGCACGCTGGATGACCACGAGGTGATTACCTTCACCCGCTCGCTGTTGCCAGCCGCTGGTGAAACCACAACGCGCATGTTCGGGTCGGTGATGACTTTGCTGCTCACCACACCTGGCTTGCTCGAACGCGTCAAGGCCGACCGCTCGCTGATCGGCAAGCTGATGGACGAAACCACCCGCTTTGAACCGGTGGCCACGTTCAAGGTGCGCGAAACCGCCAAGGAAGTGGAGTTTCACGGTGTGAAAATCCCCAAGGGCTCATTCGTCCAATGCATGGTGGTGTCCGCCAACCGCGACGAAGATGCCTTTGAAAACGCCGATGCATTCGACATTGATCGCAAGCCAAAACCGTCCTTTGGATTCGGCTTTGGCCCGCACATGTGTATCGGTCAGTTTGTGGCGAAGGTCGAAATCAGCTGCGCGGTCAACGCGATCCTCGATCTGTTCCCCAACTTGCGTCTCGACCCGACTCAGCCAGTACCGCAGATCGGCGGAGCACAGCTGCGTGGCGTTTCGACGCTCCCGGTGATCTGGGACTGATCGACGATTCAAACCCGTTTCCAAGCCTGAACAAAAACAACAGAGGGCATTATGAGAACGTTCAAAACCATTCCTGAGCGCGGTGATTTCGGCTTCCAGCAACTGGTCGGCCCGCACACGGTCACTGGCGCTTCGATGTCTGCCGAACGCGGCTTTTTCGGCCTGCAGTTGAGCAAGAGCTCGCCGTTTGGATCGGTGCGCGATGAGCAGGGCAATATCTATTCATTCGTACGGTCGTTGATGGCGCCCAATGGCACGCCGAACCCGACCAAGTTCTACTACTTGAACAACCACGTCGACAACGCCCACCTGCGCATGGACCACGAAAAAATGGCCCGCCAGGCACTGACGCCACTGCCTGTGCATAGCCTGGAAGGTGATACCGCGCGCTGGGCCAGTCAACCGGGTGAACCCGGTAATGGCTGGGAAATCACAGCCAGCAGCGAACGTCTGACCTGGAAAGAAGAAGGCTTGTTTCACCTCGAAGGTCGTCTGCTCGGACCGGGTTTGCAGTGGTACTTGCCGGGTGTGGAGTGGGGCACTTTCTACGTTTCACAGTTGTGGGATATCGCCGGTGTCTGCGAGGGGCGTCCGGTAAAAGGCGCCATGGCGCTGGACCAGTTCTACATGGCCGAGGGCGGCGCCATCCACTTCAAGAAAGACCTGGTGGTGAACAACAACAAGCACGTGATCTGGTGGTCCTTTGTCACCGTTTATAAAGACGGGACGTGGGATACCGGCTCTTTCATGGTCGGTCACGACCACCTGGGTTACGCCATTTTCAACAATGAAAAAGGCGAGGTGCGGGTTACCACCGATATCGAAGGACAGACCGAGCACAAGGACGGTAGCTACTTTTTGAAGACCGCCAAAATCGTGCTGGAAGGCAAGGAAGAGTGGGAATTCCTGCCTGACGAGAAGGGCGAAATGATCGACTTCGTGGGTGGTTTTCCGGTCACGGCGCAGCAGGAAGGGCGGTGGCGTCGAGTTGGTGATACCCGTGAGCCTTCGCACTGGCTGGGCTGGGGCGAATCGGATCGGCGTAACGGCTCGGCCCGTAACGTTCCCGGCAAGGACCTGTAAATCAGCTGAGTGCGCCGGGTTGCGAACAGTTGCCCGGCGCAAGCGCTGCATCAAAAGCCTCTCCTAATAACAACAAAGAGGAATCACGATGAAATTCCGCGACAAAGTCGTGCTGGTCACCGGTGCCGGTCGAGGCATGGGGCGCGCCATTGCCCTGGCTTATGCCCGTGAGGGCGCCAAAGTGGTGGTGTCCGCACGCACCGCTCGATACGGCGAAGAAACCATCGGGCAAATCAAGGCCCTGGGCGGTGAAGCCTGCCTGGTCGGCGGAGACATCGCCGACCGCGAGGCGATCAAGTCGATGGTCCAGGGTGGCGTCGAACGTTTTGGCGGCCTGGATATCGTGGTGCATTGCGCCGCCGATACCAGTCATGGGCTGATCGTCGAAATGGCCGATGACACCTTCGATCACATTGTTCGCAGCAATATTCAGTCGCTGTTCTGGTTGGCCAAGGACAGTGCGCCTTACCTGTCCAAAGCGGTCGACAAAGGCCGGCTGATCTTCATTTCGTCCGGCGAAGCCAACCGCAAATACACGCCACGACTGATTGCCTATGGTTCCAGCAAAGCGTTCATGAATTCATTTGCTCGCGGCCTGGCGGTGGAATTCGGCGCCATGAATATTCTGGTCAACGTCGTCGAACCCGGTCTGATCGGCACTGACCATATGCTGGAAACCCTTGGCAATGAACTGCCGCATAAACTCGCCGCACATTTCCCGGTCGGGCGCTTGGGCGAGTCCGCCGACATTGCCAATGCCGTGATGTTTCTGAGTTCCAACGAGGCCTCCTATATCACTGGCACGTCGCTGCTGGTGGATGGCGGCGCCACCATGATCGCGCTGCCCAAAGTCGAAGAAATCCTCAAGGGCCATTAATCATGTCGCGCGGCCGCGATGGCGGCCCGCGCCGGGAGTCAGGTCATGACAATTGAGACACGCAACAGCAGCAATACCGCGCATGGTGGCAATGATTTCTCCGAGTTCAAGCGCGGCTGGCGCGTGGTGCTGCTGGGGCTGTTTGGCATTTGCACCAGCCTTTCCGCTGCGCTGCTGTATGCCTTCGGCACCCTGGTCATTCCGCTGGAGCAGGCGTTCGGCTGGAGCCGTGGCGATTTGCAGGCTTCGATCACTTTCTTGTTCGCCGGTGTAGCGATTTCCACCCAGTTGGTCGGCTGGCTTTACCGCCGTTACGGTTTGCGTCGAGTGGCGATTGTTTCGATCGTATTGCAGATCGTCGGTTACTTTGCCATCACCCAAATTCAGGGCTCGATTGCTTGGTTGTACCTGGCGTTTTTCAGCATGCCGATCGTCTGTGCCGGCACGATTGCGATCACCTGGACACAACTGGTCAACCTCTGGTTCGAGCGCAACCGTGGTCTGGCGCTGGCGGTGATTCTGTGTGGGACCGGGCTGATGGCGATGATTCTGCCGCCACTGCTATCTCGATTGATTGCCCTCTATGGCTGGCAGGCGGGGTTTATTGCACTGGGGGCGATGCCCCTGCTGTTTACGCTGCCCCTGTCATTGATGTGGTTGCGCATGCCAGAACCACACGTCAGCACCGAGGCGACGGCACAGAAGGAACACCCGGAGCTGACCGGGATGTCATTCAAGCAAGCGTTGCGCTCGGGAAAATACTGGGGCTTTAACATCGCGTTGATATTGTCGGTTTCGTTGACCGTAGGCATGGTCACCAACATGGTGCCGATGCTGCAAAGCAAGGGCTTGAGCGGACTGCAAGCCAGCCAGATTTTCAGCACCTTTGGTATTTCCATCATCGGCGGACGTTTGTTGGTGGGCTACATGCTCGACCGTTTTTCGCCTTCTTTGGTGGCGGCGGTGAGCCTGGCGCTACCCGCGCTGGGGTGTGCGATCTTTCTCTTTGGTGGGGCGCAGAGCACGCCGTTAATGGTCTTTGCCACCTTGTGCATCGGCGCAAGTGCCGGGGCTGAATTCGATCTGGCGGCATTCCTGATGGCACGCTATTTCGGCCTGAAAGACTACGCCCGTACCTTTGGTTTGCACCTGTGCCTGATCACCGTTGCTGCCGGGCTTGTGCCCATGCTGTTCGGTCATCTTTACGATGTGTACGGCAGTTATTCAGCCGTGTTGGTGTGCTGTCTGTGCTGCGCGATTATCGGCCCCACCATTTTGTTGTGGTTGAGGATGGAGCCGGCATTTCTGGCGCTTCAGCACACTCTGCAGCAACGGCAACACGCCTGAACCCACCCGAGGAAGAACGTGATATGAGCATGGACAAACACGCAATCGAGCATTTCCTGCATGGCCAGATCGACTGCTGGAACAAAGGCGACAAAGAGGGTTTTTTTGCCCACTACCAAAGCGTTTCGGCCAATGGCTTGAGTATCGAATACGTCGGCAAACCACAGCACGATGCCTGGCAAATTCTGGAGGGCATGTGGGCGCAACAGCAGTCGAAGATTCGCGTCGAGGTGCGTCAGTGCATCGTCAATGGTAATGAAGCTGCGTGTCATCACCTGAACGCTTTTCGCGAGCAGGAAGGGGGCATCGAGACAATCGAGTTGTATCGGTTCGAAGAAGGGAAGCTGTTTGTGCGTTACTTCATCAATCAGTAACGGTTGAACACCCATGTGCACACAGCCTTGTTAAAAAGGCTGTGTGCATGGGCGGCTTATAGGCCGTCGGTGGAGTATGAAAGCTGTCGCCACAGCTCGATTTCCGCGAGCATGTTATTGAGCTTGTTGCTGACTTGTTGATAAGCGTCGGAGCCTGCCAGGTAACGCAACGGCGGATGTTCACTGTTAGCCAGGTGCACCAGCGCGGCTCCCAACTTCGCTGGGTTGCCGGTTTGCTGGTGGTTGTAGGCGGCCGAAGCGCCCATGACCTTGGCCGTGAATGCGGCGTAATCCTCTAGCCCACGGGTACCAAAGACAGCGGAGCTGGGGTCGAGGAAGTCGGTACGGAAAACCCCGGGTTCCACGAGCGTGACCTTGATGCCGAACTGGGCCACTTCCAGGGCCAGGGATTCGGAAAAACCTTCCACGGCAAATTTCGACGCGCAGTACAGCGCCGCACCGCCCATCCCGACAACACCGCCCATCGAAGACACGTTGAATACGTGACCGCTACGTTGCGCACGCATGACAGGCAATGCGGCGCGGCAGACGTTGAACACACCAAACACGTTGGTCGCGAACTGCCTGTCGGCTTCGCTGGCAAGATTGTCTTCAAAGGGCGCCAGTTGCCCATAGCCGGCGTTGTTGACCAGCACATCGATACGACCAAAACGTGCGATGGCAGTCTCTACGGCGGCCAGTGCCTGGGCTTGGTCCGTCACATCCAGGGCCACCGCCAAAACGCGTTCACCATACTCGGCAAAGACATCTTCCAGCGGTTCGATGCGCCGGCCACTGACCACCACGCGGTCACCGTCAGCCAATGCGGCCTTGGCAATGGCCGCCCCAAGGCCTCGGGCCGCACCGGTAATAAACCAGACTTTGTTCATTGCATCGCTCCAGTCGTAGTGCAAAAAAAAGCCGCGTCAGCTCGTAGGCGGGCGCGGCTGCAGGTATTACGGGTCTGCTCGGCGCTCAGTCGCGGTTGGCCGCTTCCCAGGCTTTCAGATCGAATCCGTCAGCGGCGGCTTCGCTTGCGGTCAACTTGGGCGCGCGGGCGAGAATCTTGCGCGCGGCCATGTGATCGCCCATGCGGTTGCAGGACTCGACGGCCACCAGTCGGTCATTGCGGAAACACAGCACGGACAGTTGTTTATCTTGGGCAGACCCAAGGACAACAGTGCTGTCGTAGCCGTTGGAGAGTCCGGCAATCTGTAGCTTCAGGTCGCCCTGATCGGTCCAGAACCAGGGCAGGGCGCTGTAAGCCGCCGGTTTACCCATCAGCCGTGCGGCCACTGCGCGGGCCTGGTCGATGGCGTTCTGCACCGACTCGAGGCGTGTGTGTTGTTCATCGTTTTGCAGGCAAGGGAAACTGGCGACATCACCCAGCGCGGAAATTCGCGGGTCAGAGGTGAGCAGGTTGGCGTCGACCTTGATGCCATTCTCGATGGCCAGACCCGCTTCGGTTGCCAGTTGGGCGTTGGGGATCACACCGATACCAAACACCACGAGGTCGGCAGGCAGGGCACGTCCGTCAGCGGTTTGCACGGCGCACACTTTACCGTTGTCGCCATCAATGCGGCTCAAGCCCTGGCGGAAGTCGAAATGTACGCCCCAGGCTTCATGGGCCTGGCGAAACAACTCAGACATTTCCCGCGATACGGCACGGGCCATTGGCCGCTCGGCCAGTTCCAGCACATGGACATTGGCGCCCTGTGCGGCGGCGACCGCTGCAAACTCCAGACCGATGAACCCGGCGCCGATCACCACCACATTGCGCGCTTCTTTAGCCAGCGGCGCCAAGGCATCCGCGTCGGCTTTGGTTTTGATGCCGAATACCTGCGGCAAGTCGGCGCCTGGCACCGGCAACGGCCGGTTGTGCGCGCCCGTGGCCAACACCAGGTGGTCATAGCTGACAGCATCACCGGAGGCCAACACGACGCGACCGTTCTGGCGGTCAATTGCCGTCGCCTGGTCATGCAGCAGTTCAATGCGTTGGGTGGCGTAAAACTCGGCAGGGCGAAACAGCAGATTGGTTCCCTGGATCTTGCCGAGCAGGTAGGCCTTGGACAATGGCGGCCGCTGATAAGGCAGGCCGGGCTCATCGCCGATCAGGGTGATGCGCCCGTCATAGCCTTCCTGGCGCAAGGAGGCAGCCACCTGAAAACCGGCCTGGCCAGCACCGACGATAACGACTGAGGCGAGGGTCATGAGAGCTCCTTCAAGCGCATTCAGAATTGCGACGACGGCAGGTGCAGAACCATGCCGTCCATTTCTTGGCTGATGATCAACTGACAGCTCAAACGGCTGTTGTCCCGGCGTTCGAAAGCGTATTCGAGCATGTCGTTTTCCATGCTTTCCGGCGCTTGCACTTTGCCAAGCCAGGCCTCGTCGACATAGGTGTGGCAAGTGGCGCAGCTGCAGGCGCCACCACAGTCGGCAGGAATGCCCGGCACTGAGGCGAAGGTCGCGGCTTGCATTACCGATTGGCCGATGTCGCCTTTGACCTGATGGGCGGTGCCGTTATGTTCAATAAACGTCAATGTGGGCATGTTCTGCTCCGATTCTTGTTGGGGGCTCAGGATTGGCTGGAAACAGTTTGTGCGTTGAAGCGCGGCACGCGGCCCAGGGTCAGTAACAGCAGAGGGCCGATCAGGCAGCAGGCGGCGCTGTACACCAGCATCGCCGTGTATGAACCGGTGCGTGCCAGCAGGTAGGCGAAGAGCAGCGGTGCCAGGGCCGAGGCCACGGTGTTCAAACCCTGATGGACGCCAAACAGACGGCCGTACTCGCGCAAACCGAAGTAGCGGGCAATCAGGAACGCGGCAATATCGAATTCTGCCCCGGCACCAAAACCGACCAACACCGCCGCCAACAGCAAGGGCGCGAATTCAGTGGTCGGGCTCAGGTAGATGAAACAGCCAATGGCGGGCAGCACCAGGCTGAGAGCAGCTACCGCCGGTGGCCACAAGCGGTCGATCAGGTAGCCGATCAACAGGCGGCCGAAGATCAGCGAAATACCAAAACCGCTGAAGATGGTGGCGGCCGATCCAGCCGACAATCCCCTGGCTTGCAGCATGGGCACCGTACTGGTGACCATGCCGACAATCGAAGAAATCACCAGGCCCAGCGCCAGGTTGCAGGTCCAGAATTTCAGCGAGCCCATGCCTTCACGAAAACCCATGCCGGGTAATTGCTCCAGCGCACTGGCGTCACTACGGTTAGCCACCGCAGCAGGTAGCTTGAACCACAGCAGAATCAGCGGCAGCAGCACCAACAGGTTGAGCAGCGCGAGAATCACGAAGGCTGCGCGCCAGTCCCATTGCTCAATGCCCCACGCCATCAGGCGGGGAATGGTTGCCGCGGTGACGCCGGTACCGGACAGACCGATGGCCAGCGCCAGGCCACGGTTGCGGTCGAACCACAGGCTGATCAGTTGGGTCCAGGTGACCGCCAGGGCGCCCATGCCCACGATGGGCAGCAGCGCAAAGGCGATGTACATCGACCAGATCGAATGGGTCAGTTGAGTGGTCGCCAGGTAGCCGAGGGACAGCAACAGCAGGGAAATGACCGTGACGCGTTTAATGCCGTAGCGCAGGTTGAACCAACCCACCAACTGCAACGACACGACCGCACCACCAAACAAAAAGGTAATGCATGCCTGTAGCTCGCTCTTGCTCCAGCCAAACGCATCGCCCAGTGGCACGACCAGGGTGCCGAAACCATAGAGCAGGGCAGCGTTGATGCTGATGGCAACACCGGCAACCGCCAAAATCAGGATTCTCCAGCTCTGGCGGAATTCGTGAAGATCAATCGCCGCTTCGTTTTTAGACGGGTGCATAGGGTTGGCTTCCTTATTGGTTTTGTTGAGCCAAGCACTGCTACGGATGGTGATTCGGACCATCATGAGCAGATTCTTTGAACAGAATCTTGTTTTTTTATTCAGAATAAAATCAGAAATTCCGCTTTGTCCAGCACAGCTATCTGACTCAAAGACAAACGAATTTCCTGCGTTGCATTCGCCTTTGAATCAATCTGGAGCTGTTCATGTTCAACATTGCGGGAGCGGGCTTTCTCGTGACGTGGCCGGGACATTCAACCTGAATGTCGCCTGCCAGACCGCTATCGCGAGCAAGCTCGCTCCCACAGTTGTTCAGCGGCGATTACCAGCATATCCGCGTTAAAAATTAATTGCACATAAAATAAAATAGTGTTCATAATTTGCTTAAAGCTGAGCCTGATAAGGAGAAAAAGATGAGTTCAGAAAAAGCGCAATTCAAAGCCGTGGCGGACCGTAGCCGCTGCTGTGGTTATGGCTTGTGTGCCGCGATTTGCCCAAGCCTGTACAAACTTGATGCCGATGGCCTTGTGTACATGGACGATGCCCGTGTTCCGCCGGAACTGGAGGAAGAAGCCCGTGAAGGCGCTGCCGCCTGTCCCGCGGAGGCCATTTGGCTTGAACCCATCACCTCTGAAGACGAAGCCGTTTGATGGCGCGAGTCTCGCTCGCAACGTGATAACCACTGAGGTGAGGATGTGCTGATGGGACGTTTACAGAACAAAGTCGCGTTGATTACCGGAACCGGCGGTGGTCAGGGCCGTGCGGCGGCGCTGCGCTTTGCCCGCGAAGGGGCGATTGTGGTCGGGTGCGACGTTTTCGCTGAAGGCCACGAAGAGACGGCAGCCTTGATGCGGGCCGAGGGGTTTACCCTGTATGGCTCGGCCCCTGTAGACCTGGGCGATCACGAGCAGGCCAAGGCCTGGATCGATGCCGCCGTCGCTGAGCATGGGCGCATCGACGTCCTCTACAACAACGCTTCCGCCGCACGTTTCGGGCTGGTCAGTGAGCTGTCGATCGAAGATTGGCAGTACACCATGCGCAACGAAATCGATCTGCTGTTCTATACCACCAAGTATGCCTGGCACCACTTGGCCGAACAGCGCGGGGTGATCATCAACGTGTCGTCCACGGCGGCCTGGGGCGGCTCGAAAGTCGCCGGTATCTCGGCACATTCGGCGGCCAAAGGCGCTGTGGTGTCCTTCACTCGCCAGTTGGCGGTGGAAGGCGCGCCGTTCGGCATTCGTGCGGTCAGCCTGAGCCCGGGCTTTGTCGCCACACCCGGCACCCGGCCGTTTCTGGAGGACCCGAAGATGCGCGCCATGCTATTGGATGGCGTCTTGATGGACCGTCCTGGCGAACCTGAGGAAGTGGTGGCAATGGCGGTATTTGTCGCCTCCGATGAGGCTTCGTTCATTACCGGTTCGGACTTCGTCATCGACGGCGGGTTACTGGCGATCTGACACACGCGACGCCAGGGCAGGTGCCAGCGGCACCGTTTCATCTCGAACAATAACAAGGTGAATAACGTGGACATCATCGGTATCGGTTACATGGGCTTCGAAACCCCCAATCTCGAAGCGTGGCGTGAGTACGGCCCACAGGTGATGGGCTTTGGTATCGGCAAAAACCCCGAGAGTGACCCAGAGTCGCTGTACTTCAAAATCGACGATCGCCGTCATCGCTTTGCGTTCCATCCAGGCAAGGTCGACCGGATTGCCTACATCGGCTGGGAAGCCGTAGGGCGCATGGCGTTCGAAGCTGGCATCAAGAAGCTGGCGGCAGCCAATGTCGAATACACCCGTGGCGATGCTCAATTGTGCGAAAAGCGTGGCGTGCGCGAGTTAGTGCGCTTCCGCGACCCTGTGGGCTATCAGCACGAACTTTTTTACGGGCAAAAATGGCTGCCGCGCTCATTCCAGCCAGGGCGTCCACACAGCGGTTTCCTGGCCGACGAACGCGGTGCGGGCCATGTGGTGCTGATTACACCGGACTACACACCTGAACTGGAAGATTTCCTGCTCAACGTCATGGGTTTCAGCTGGTATGGCGCTGGCGCGGGTAAAGGGCGCACCGGTTTCTTCCGTTCGAAACTCAACCATCACACCAGTCATGACATTGCTTACGGCCACGGTCCAGGACGCATGGGCGTGCAGCATGTCGGGCTGTTTGTGCGCAATGTGCGCGACGTCGGTGAAACCTACGACATCGTGCGTCAGCGCGAACTGCCGATGATGATGACCCTGGGCCAACACGCCCAGGACCCGCACCTGTCGTTCTATCACTTCAATCCGTCCGGCTTTGCCTTCGAGACCATTGCGGAAATCGAGCCATGGCAAGGCGACCCCTATGAGTTGAACCCGGAAAAACTCAGTCTGTGGGGCCACGAAATGGTCGGTCCGATTCTCGGTGCCAGCGTCAAGACACCGGAAGAAGTGCTCGACGCCGAGTACCTGCCAATCTACCTGGCCAAGCGCTGACATGCGTCTGGCGCGGGTCGAGGTGGCCGGGCAGGCGTTCTGGGCGTTGCTGGATGCGCAAACGGATCGCCTGCGGCGGATTAATGCGCCATTCGCCCAGTGGGCCGGACTCGGCGCGGATCTTGCGCCAGACGCCCTGGATCTTTCTGGCGAATGGTTGCCCTTGTCGGCTGCACGCCTGCTGGCGCCGCTGGAGCCGGGCAGCCGGGTTTTTGGTGTGGGCCTCAATTACCTCAGCCACCTCAAGCGTCTGGGCAGCGATGCGCCGGCGCACCCGCTGGCCTACATCAAACCTGAGTCCGCGCTGGTTGGTGCTTACGACGAGATCGATTATTCGCCGCTGACCACCCAGCTCGACTATGAGGTCGAACTGGTCGCCGTGGTGGGCCGGCCGTTGCTCGATGAACCCCATGCCAGTGATTGCTTGCTGGGGTACACGGTGGGCAATGACATCAGTGCGCGGGATGCCGGTAAACAGATTGGTCGCCTGGACCTGTTGACCCAGAAAGCCATGGACCGCGCAACGCCGGTAGGTCCCTGGGTCGTGACGGCGGATGAATTGGGTGTCACCGGGCAGCCAGCATTGGAGATGCGCCTGAGCGTCAACGATGAACTGCGCCAGCAGGACAATACCCGGCAGATGATTTTTACCCTGGATGAGCTGCTCAATTATCTGGATGCGCGCATCAGTCTGCGCCCGGGTGACTTGGTGTTTACCGGCTCCACCCACGGTGTGGGCCTGGAGACCGGACGTTTTTTACGGCCGGGTGACCGGGTCGAGGCGCACATTGAAGGCATCGGGCTACTGCGCAATACCATTGCTGCACCACGTCGGTTGAGCCCTGCGCGCGCGATCGGGCGACTGGGCCTACCGCTGGATAATTAACCGCTATTTTTGATGGGTTTGAGCGCTGGGGAGTGATGATGAGCGAGGGGTCGGCGTGGGCGCCGTTTCGCAATAAAGCGTTCCGCGGCTTATGGCTGGCGGCGGCGGTGGTCAATATGGCGATCTGGATGCAGACGGTCGCTGCCGCATGGATCATGACCACATTGACAACGTCTGCCGCAATGGTCTCTCTGGTGCAAACCGCCGTGACTCTGCCGGTCTTCCTGTTTGCCTTCCCGGGTGGCGTGATTGCCGATCGGGTGGACCGCCGCGGTTGGCTCATTATCACGCAGTGCATGATGCTCTTCGCCGCGCTGGTGCTGTGCATGCTGGCGTACAGCGCGCACCTGGAAACCTGGGGGTTGCTGGCGTTCACCTTTGTCCTGGGCACCGGCAGTGCGTTGGGAATGTCGGCGTGGATGGTGACCATGGTCGGTGTACTTTCCCGCGACCAGGTGCCGGCTGCCGTGTCGTTGAACGGCATTTCCATTAATGCGACCCGGGCTTTGGGACCGGCGCTGGCCGGTGCGTTGATTGCTTACTGGAACACCACTTCGGTGTTTTTGGTCATCGCGTTGTGCATGTTCGCAGTGCTGCTTTTCCTGTTTCGCCTGGTTCCGAACCCACCAGCCGTGGGTTTGCCGCCGGAAACCCTGACGGGAGGCATGCGCAGTGGTCTGCGTTACATCCGTCATTCGGCGGTATTGTTCAGCGCCATGAAGCAGGTGCTGGTATTCACCAGCAGCGCCAGTGCCTTGTGGGCATTGATGCCGTTGGTTGCCAAGCAGGAATTGGGCATGGACGCCGGTGGTTACGGCTTGCTCATGGCATTTCTGGGTGCCGGTGCAGTGTTGGCGGCACTCAACTTGCCGCGTCTGTATCGCATTTTGAGCATGCGGTATCTGCTGGTGTGCGGCGCCATCGCCTTTGCCCTCGCGACCCTCACTGCTGCGCTTTCCCATAATCGCTATGGGGTTTGCGCGATGATGTTACTTGCGGGGTTTGGCTGGATGGCGGTCAACGCGACCATTTCCACGGTTGTGCAAACGTATGCCGCCAACTGGGTACGCGCACGGGTCGCGTCGGTCTATGTGCTGGTCTTGATGGGCTCGATGGCCGCCGGCGGGGCGATATGGGGGGCACTGGCGCAATATCTCGGGTTGAGCCAGAGCTTGTTGCTCTCGACGGTTTTGTTACTGCTTGGTATTGCGCTGACCCGTAACGGTCACGTGGAACTGGGCCAGGAGGCAGATTTTGCCGAGGTGCAGTTGACCGACAAACTGCAGCTGGCCAGTCCGGTGTCCTATTCAGATGGGCCGGTATCCATTGAGATCGTCTACCAGGTCACGGAGTCCAACCGCGATGACTTTCTGACTGCGGTGTATGCAGTCGGCAAGTCAAGACGGCGTAACGGTGCGCAAAACTGGCGCCTTTATCGCGACATGGCGGACGAGCAACTTTACAGTGAGCGCTTTATCGTCGAGTCCTGGCTGGAGTATTTGCGCCAGCAGATGCGGGTAACTCAGGCAGACCATGATCAGGAGCGTCTCATCGAGCGTTTTCGTCGCGAGGGCCTGCAAACTCGTCGGCTGATCTACCAGCCGCTGGTGAAACTATCTGACTAAAGTGTTCGATTCATTCCCAGATAAAACTTTTACGTCGTCATTCATTCTCAGGCTAGAATGGCGGCACTTTAAAGTTACTGGATCGGGCATGGACCTCACTGACGTCAACGACACCTCAAAAGCGGCCGGCGCAACACTCGTCAAGCCCGTTTCCAACGCCATTCGCATCCTGCGCTACCTCAGCCAGGTGGGTACGCCGGAACGTTCGGTGGACATCGCCCGGCAATTGAAGATCAACCCCAGCACCTGTTTCAACATCCTGCGCACGCTGGTGCAAGAGGAGGTGGTCGACTTCAGCGCCATGTCCAAGCGCTACTCGGTTGGCTTGGGGCTGGCACGCCTGGTGGAACAATTGGTCACCCAGGGCCATCGGGTCCAGATGGCCAAGCCTCTGTTGCAGAACCTGGCGGCGCGCCAGCGGGTGACCATCACCCTTTGGCGTAAAATGAGCCCTGACCGCATCGTCATTGTCAGTTCCGCCGCGAGCCCGACTGATGTGCGCATCGACATGGCTGAAGGTCAGCGCCTGCCGATTCTGATGGGCGCCAGTGGGCGCTTGTTCGCCACTCAGATCGACCTTGACGACCCGGAAGTACAGAGCAGTTTCGAGAGCATTCGCTGGGCCCAGCCTTTGTCGCTGGAACTTTACCGCGAGGAAGTGAGACAAGCAGCCGAGCGAGGCTGGTCCATTGACGATGGACATTTCTCGGGGGGTATTCTCGCCATTGCAGCGCCGGTCTACTCGCCGACCCACAGCATTGACTTCACTGTTTCAGCGGTGATGTTCCGTGGCCAACGGGACGAAGAAGGCCTTGCCGAACTGGGCAAGGCGTTGATCGAGTTCTGTAACGAAGTGGCCGGCGTTCTCTACTGAGTCACCCCGTTACTCGCGTACCAGCAGCAGGCTGCCCCCCAGGGGGCCGCCACCTGCCGCCACCGTACTGACCTGGTGTTCTCGGGTTTGCCGACCTTCGGCACGGCCCCACAGTTGCAAGCAGGCTTCATGCACGTAACCAAGTCCATGTGTCCGGCCACCGGATAACTGTCCGCCATTGGTATTGATTGGCAAGCTACCGTCCAATGCGATGCGAGTGCCGCCCTCCACGAAGGCTCCGCTTTCTCCGGTGGGACACAGGCCGAGGGCTTCCAGCCAGATCATGGTCAGAATCGAAAATCCGTCATACAACTGCGCAGAGCCAACATCCTGCGGAGTGTAATCGGTGCGTGCCCACATCATCTGGCCGACATCGAAAGCGGCCATTTTGGTCAGGGAGATCTGGTCCCATGACCAGGGCTGGTTCAATGCAGCTCCCATGGCTTCAATTCGGATCGGTTTGTTCGGCTGATCCTGGGCGATATCCCGGCGCGACAGGACGATGGCGGTCGATGCGTCGCAATGCACGTCGCAGTCGAACATGCGCAGCGGTGTGGAAATCATCCGCGATGCCATGTAGTCGTCCATGCTCATCGGCGTGCGAAACACCGCTTTGGGGTTGCGCATGGCGTTCTGGCGACAGGTCAGGGCTATTTGTGCCAGTTGCTCCGGGCGGGTGCCGTATTCATGGAAGTGACGCTGGGCATACAACGCCATGAGGTTGATGCCTGATTGCACATTGAATGGCGTGAACCACTGCCAGGCGTAGCTGCTGTCGCGACCTTGGGTTTTGTTGGTCAGGGCGCCGGCTTGTTTATTGGTCATGCGGGCTGACGCTTCGGTGATGGTGCGAAACACCAGTACGTGCTTGCACAGGCCGGCCGCAATTGCCATGGCGCCATTAATTACGCCGGTCAGTGGGCCGGGCCCTTCATAACCGCCGCCGAACCAGTTGACGTTAAGCCCAAGGGCACTCTTCAGCGCACTGGGGCCGACCGGCGAAAACGGGTCGCCATTGTTGTTATCTCCCGGCCAGCAAGCCACGCCATCGATGTCGCTGCGTTGCAGCCCTGCATCGGCAATCGCTTCCAGGCAGGCATCCAGGGTCAAACGCATTGCTGATTTGCTTGAGGGTCGCCCGACTTCCGATTGGCCGATGCCCGTGATGGCGACGTCTTTTTCATAACGATGATCGAACATCACTGATCCCTCTCGAACAGCGGCAACCAGACATCCTCGACATTGAGGAAGCTGACCCGTACTGGCATGTCGATATGTACGTCCGAGACCGCCATGCCCACCACGTTGCTTACAAATTGCAAGCCGGCTTGTTCCACCAGTTCGATGATCGCGACCACATAGGGCACTTCCAGGTCGGGGGCCCAAGCCTGGTAGTTGATGGTGTAACTGAGCACTTTGCCCTTACCGGACACCGCCTCTGGCGCCACATCAAAACTCGCACAGAGCGGGCAAAGCGGAGCAGGGGGGTGGAAATACCGGCTGCAGGCCGCGCAGCGATGAACGAGCAGTTCGCCCCGTTCGCCGCCTTGCCAGAAGGCGCGGTTGTCGGCGTTGAGTGCAGGAAGTTTTCTAGGCATCAGCGGTCCGCAGGTGAGTGTTTGACTTGAAGTCATACGGTATCATTTGTACATATTTTCTAAAAGTGTCATATATTCGTACCGACGAAGGCACGAATTGAACCTTCGAGCCGAAAAACAACAACAAGAGGATTTCGCGATGTCCCAGTCGTTACTGGACAAGAGGGTAGTCGTCACCGGCGGGTTTGGTGCCCTCGGCAGCACACTTGGCAAATTCCTGCTGGCGCGGGGCGCCCGGGTTGCCTTGCTGGATCGCAGCGAGGCGCCTGCCGCCTTGCTGGACACGGAAAATCTGCTGTGCCTGGGCGGCGTCGACCTGACCTCGACCGAGTCGGCCAGCGCTGCTTTCGAGCAAATCGCCGCGCAGTGGGGCGGTATTGATGGCTTGGTCAATGTCGCGGGCGGCTTTGCCTGGGAGACCGTCGAAGGCGGTAGCCTGGAGACTTGGGATCGCCTCTATCAGATGAACGTTCGGACTGCAGTGGTCAGTTCCCAAGCGGCGCTGGCGCACCTGGTGACCTCCATGGCAGGACGCATCGTCAACATCGGCGCGCTGGCCTCGGTCAAAGCCGCGACGGGTATGGGGGCTTATGCCGCCTCCAAGGCCGGTGTCGCCCGGTTGACCGAAGCCCTGGCGGAAGAACTGAAAGATCGTGGTGTGACGGTTAACGCCGTGCTGCCAAGCATCATCGATACTCCCGCCAACCGTGCCGACATGCCGGATGCCGATAGCAGCCGCTGGGTGACCCCGGAGGCCTTGGCGGCGGTGGTCGCGTTTCTGTTGTCCGACGAAGCCGCGGCGGTGACCGGTGCGCTGTTGCCAGTGAGTGGCCGCGTATGAGACTGGTGACTTATACCGACGCCGAGGGTTTTGACCGCGCGGGTGCATTACTCAATCAGGACCAGCAGGTGCTGGATCTGCAGATCGCTTACCGCTTGCTGGAAAGTCGCGACACGGCTGCGTTGAGCAGCATTCTGGCGCTGGTGGAGGCGGGTGAGCCGGCGCTGGAACTGGCCCGTTCGCTGGTGGCCAAGGCGCCCTCTGCGGCGGTGCTGGAGCGTGCCAGTGTGAAGCTGCGCGCCCCGATCCAGCCACCCCCACAAATGCGTGACTGCTCTTGCTTCGAACTGCACCTGCGCCAGAGCTTCGCGGCGGCTCGTCGCGCGCGCGCACTGCGCACCGAAGATCCGGAAGCCACCTTGAAGGCGATGAATACGCGCGCCGACGACCGGGTGATCGAGACCTTCAACAAGCAGCCCATCTACTACAAGGGCAATCGTTTTGCGGTGATCGGCATCGACGATGAATTCCAGTGGCCAAGCTTTAGCCGGGCGATGGATTTCGAACTGGAATTCGGTTGCTACATCGGCAAGCGTGGCAAGGACATCAGCCGTGAAGCCGCCCGTGGGCACATCGTCGGTTACACCATCTTCAACGACATGAGTGCTCGTGATGCGCAGGCCCTGGAAATGCCCGGCATGCTCGGCCCGGCCAAGAGCAAGGATTTCGACACGGCCAATATCATGGGGCCGTGCCTGGTCACCGCAGATGAACTGGGTGATCCCTACGACCTGAACATGGTTGCCCGGGTCAATGGCGAGGAGTGGGGACGCGGAAATACCCGTGACATGCGCTGGAGCTTTGAAGATGTGATTGCCCACGTGTCGCGCTCAGAAACCTTGTACCCCGGCGAATTTCTGGGTTCCGGCACGGTCGGCAACGGCTGCGGCCTGGAGCAACTGCGCTATTTAAAGCCTGGCGATGTGGTTGAACTGGAGATCGACGGCATCGGTGTGCTGCGAACTCAAGTGGGCAAGGCGCCGACCAAGGACTGACGATTACCTGAGTTGCGAAGAAATCACTTACAACTCGAAAGTGAATTCTATGTACATAAATAAAGAAAGTGTCTTATATTTCGTTGCGACCACTGTCGTGACGCTCTGATTAGGAGGCAATCATGCTAACAAGAACAAGCCCCGTATTGTCGGATGGAACCAAGGTCTCGGACCTCATCTATCCATCCAGCCGTGAAGTACAAATGCGCGTGTTGTCTGACCGCGAAATTTACGAGCTGGAAATGGAAAAAATCTTCGGCAAGATCTGGGTACTCCTGGGTCATGAGTCCGAGATTCCTAATTCCGGCGACTTCATGGTGCGTGACATGGGGTCTGATTCGGTCATTGTTGCCCGTGGCAAAGAAGGCGAGGTGTTTGTAAACCTCAACGTGTGCCCGCACCGCGGAATGCGCATCAGCACCGCCGATTGCGGCAACACGCAAATCCACAAGTGCATCTATCACGGCTGGGCCTTCCGTCCCAATGGTGACTTCGTCGGCTCGCCCGTCGAGCGCGAATGCATGCACGGCAAGATGCTGCCCAAAGAAGAGCTGGGCCTGAAAAAGGCACGGGTCACGCTGTATGGCGGTTTGGTATTTGCCACCTGGAACATTGAAGGACCGTCGTTTGACGAGTTCCTGGGCGATGCCAAGTGGTATTACGACATGTTGTTCTGTCGCTCCGACAAGGGCATGGAAGTGCTCGGCCCACCGCAGCGCTTTATCGTTAACGCCAACTGGAAAACCGCTGGGGAACAATCGGCGGCCGACGGGTTCCACACGCTGACCTTGCACCGATGGTTGGGCGAAGTGGGTAACTACGCCAAAAAAGGCGAGGGTGAAACCGCTGACCTCAGCCCGGAAATGATCGGCGTGGAAATCAGCTCGCCGCACGGCCATGCGCTGCGCTGCATCGATCTGGCACGCAAGATCAAACGTCTGACCGGCCTCGATCCGGCAGAGCTGACGGTGCAGCAAAAACTGGAAGCATTGCCACCTGCCGGCATGACTGCCGACATGGTCGAGCAACTGGCGCGCAATCTGACTGAGGATCAGTTGAAAGTGCTGACCAGCATGCCGCCGCAAGTCGGCGGGATGTTCCCGAACATTCTTTTCGGCTTCGTTTACATTCCGCAGCCGGATGGCAGCGTAGTAGGTTCGATGACCTTGCACGCTTACGTGCCGCGCGGGCCGGACAAGCTGGAGTTCGTCAACTGGGTGTTTGCCGAGAAAGACGCTTCCCCTGAATTGCGCGACAAGATGCTCAAGCAAACCATCCAGTTGTTCGGCACCTCGGGCATGGTCGAGCAAGATGACTCTGATACCTGGCCACACATGACCCTGGCCGCCAAAGGTGCAATGGGCCGCAAGAGCACGCTGAAATACCAGGCCTGCTTTGAAACCGGAGCACCCGAGGGCTGGCCTGGCCCTGGCATCGTCAACGAAGGTTTCACCAAGGACGATACCCAGTGGCACTGGTGGCTGTACTGGCACGAGCTGATGACTGCACCGAACGAGCAATAAGCGCCCGTTGGCCCAGGTTCGATTGCGGTCTTCGGGTCGCAATCGCCGGTAACAGCATTAACAAGAATAAAAGTGAGGAAATGACTCATGGCTCAGGTTCAACAACGCGGTGTGGAGGATATCCAGCCGGGTTCCCCAGTCGGTACCAAGCGGGTACCGGTGGGCTCGCCGATATACAACGATGTGGTGACCTTTCTCTACGAGGAAGCCACGCTGCTCGACCAGATTCGCCTGCAGGAATGGGCCGAACGCCTGGACACCGACCTGGTGTACACCGTGCCGCTGCGCCAGACTCGCGTGGCGTCCGAGCTCAGGACCACCATTGTGCGCAGTGTTCAGCACTACCACGATGACTACCGTTCGATCATGGGCCGCATTTTGCGCCTGTCTGGCAAAAGCGCCTGGGCGGAAGATCCTCCCTCGCGTACCCGGCGTCTGGTGACCAACGTGTTTGTCGAAGAAACCGACAAGAGCGATGAGTTTGTGGTGACCAGTTACCTGCTGCTGACCCGTAGCCGTTTCAACGATCACCATGTCGATGTCATCAGTGGTGAACGACGTGATGTGCTGCGCCGGCACGAAGCAGGGTTCAAGCTTTCCCGGCGTGAAGTCATCATTGACCAGGCGGTGCTTGGTACACCCAATCTGGCCGTCTTCCTCTAGGTTGCATCGGCGGCCCGGTTCCAAACCGGATCGCCGTGTCCAGAGGGCATTGACGGCGCTGCTGTTGACGCGCGAATGCCGTGGCTAAAGCATTTGCCTGAGCCACTCCTGATCCTGGGCGCACAGCTTGAGTTGTTCATGGCTGAAATCCAGGGTCGATCCCTTTATGCGCAGCGCCTGTTCAGCGCGTTCCGGTTGTTGGCTGTAGCAGAGACCGGTGTTTGCGGCGTGAATCTGCTCGTCAAGGTTGTAGGCGCGGCCCATCGAAATCAGTGTGCAACGACGAAGTAGCAGAGCCGCTTCGGCGGCTTCTTCGTTGAGAGTATTCAGCGCCCAGCGTGCCATGCCTTCGCGAAGGTTGATGCCGGAATAGGGAAAGGGCCCTTCGATCATTGTGCCGTTGACTTCCCAGGTCAGGTCCACATTGCCATCGCGTATCAAGGTCGCGCGGGTGCGATGGGCGACACGCTGACCGATATTGATTTCATAGCGACGTAGATGAGTACCGCGTGCGGCAGCTGCAATGGCGAGGCCCGCCAGGTCGAACAGATGAGTGCATTGATGGCTGGCATCAGTCTGCCGGGTAACGGAGTGGGCTACCCGGTCCAGTTTCATGCCGAGCAATTGCTGTAATTGACCGCACGCCTGCGGGCACATGGAATAGGGGTAGCGCAGCGCTTCGCCACCAATGGCAAAGACTTCACCTTGATGGTGGCGCACCCATACCCGGAAGTGGTGGAAGTCGTCTTCCAGGGCGGCACGGACCTCGCCTGTGCCATCGGCTTGATGAGCAATGATGTCCACGCGGCGACGAAATACCGTCATTCTCAATATCCTTGTCCCAGTGCTGTTTAGCCTGAAAAAATAAGCTATATTTAGACACTATAACCAATAATGTTCACAAAAAACAAAAAGCGGAGTGACTATGGCACTGCTAAATGAACAGGTTGCGCTGATTACCGGGGCAGGTGGTGGAATTGGTCGCGGCATTGCGCTGAACTTTGCCAAGGAGGGCGCTGCCGTGGTGGTCGCCGAACTGGATGTCACCAGTGGAGAGGCCGTAGTCGCCGAACTGCAAGCCCTGGGCGCCAAGGCGGTATTCATCAAGACCGACGTGTGCAGCAAGTCCGATATCGAGGCTGCCGTGCAACTGGCCGTTGACCAATTCGGTGGACTGGATATTTTGGTCAACAACGCCTTTGCGCCAACCCCCAATGTACTCCTGGAAGAAAAAACCGACGCAATGCTGGAGCAAACACTCGGCTCTACGGTGTGGGCTGCCTGGTGGGCGATGAAAGCTGCGTTGCCTCATATGAAAGCGCGAGGCGGTGGCAAGATCATCAACTTCTATTCTATCGATATCGAGATCGGTGCCTGGTTGCACGGCGACTACAACACGGCGAAGGCCGCGATCGTCGGTCTGACGCGCAGCGCGGCGTCGGAGTGGGGACGTTTCAATATTCGCGCCAATGCCATTGCTCCTACTGCGATGGGGGCCACTTTCCACAAACTCGCCGCAGAGAACCCCGGGTTTGCCGAAATGTCTGCGTCGATGCGCCCGCTGGGTCGCTGCGGCGAGCCTGAGGCCGACATTGGTCCAGTGGTGGTGTTCCTCGCGTCCGAGATGTCCCGTTTTATCACTGGCGAGACTATTCACGTCGACGGAGGGTTGCATCTGCCCGGTTATAACTCCCGTCCCAAAGGTATTCCTGTGCGCGAGTACTGATCCCACCCTTCAACTAAAAGCGCGGCCAGAGCCGCGCTTTTTTATAGCTGTTGTTTGGGTGCGACAATTATTTCTTGGAGACCACAATCGATGTGGTTTCCAGATCCCAGGTGCTCTGGGTTTTGCCTTCATCACGCAGCAGATACTTCAACACCCGACCCTGTGGGTTTTTCGGCAGGCTGCTGCGAAACTCGATATAGCGCGGCAGGGCATAGTAGGGCACCGATTCAGTGGCCCAATGGAACAGTTGCTCCGGGTCCAGCGTTACGCCTTCATGCAGCACGGCAGTCACCTTCACATCGTCCTCGCCTTTGTCTGACGGCACCGCGTGTACCGCCACTTCGGCCAGCGCCGGGTGAACAGCAAAGGCTGCTTCCATTTCAAAGCTGGAAATATTTTCCCCTCGGCGGCGCAGGTAATCCTTCTTGCGGTCGACGAAGTAGAAGAAGCCATCGTCGTCGAACTTGCCAATGTCGCCGGTGTGGAACCACATGTTGCGCATCAGCTTCTGGGTGTCTTCCGGACGGCGCCAGTAGCCCTGGAACATGATGTCCGGACGTAGCGGTCGTACGACGATTTCGCCGGCGCAGTTGGGCGACACTTCCTGATCGAGGTCGTCGACGATTCTTACGTCAAAGTCCGCAATGCGTTTGCCCGAGGAACCCGGCGCGGCATATTCACCGGCGGCCAGCGAAGTGATGACGCACGCCTCGGTCAGGCCATAACCGTTGCCGCCGACCAGTTTGGTGCCGAAACGCTCGCGCCAGATTTTTTTGGTTTCTTCGGTGTAAGGGTTGCCTCGAGCGGTATGGATCTGCCCGACGCAGCGCAACATTGCTTCGTTATCTGGCGCCTGGGCGAGGAGGCCGCCCATGCCGCCAAGGATAGAGGCGATGGTCGCGCCCGAACGTTCGACTTCTTGCCAGAAGTTCGAGACCGAGAAACGCGGGAGAATGGCGGCGCGCGCGCCCACCAGAATACTGGCGATGATCGATACACACAGCGCATTCATATGGAACAGCGGCAGCGGCGTGATCGTCACGTCGTCGGCATTGGCCGGACCGGCACGCAGTTGCAGGCGTGCCAGGTTGCACATGAAGTTGTAGCTGATCATGCAACCCTTGGAAGGGCCTGTGGTGCCTGAGGTGTAGATCAGGCAGGCAAGGTCTGAAGGCTGCGGCTTGTTGGCGAGCGGGGTGGCGTCATGGCCACGCCATTCATCCAGCGGCGCAACGCGAATTCGGCAATCAGCTACGGTCTCAAGTGTGCCACGGTGAAGAATGTGCTGGACGTCCTGCAGTTGTTCTGCGAGCGGCGTGATGCGTGGCAGGTAGGCCGCTTCGCAGATCACCACCGAGGTGCCGGTATCGGCAATCTGATGGCGGAGAAACTCGCCCTTGAGCGCGGTGTTGATTGGCACGCTCACGGCGCAGAGCTTGTTGATGGCCAGCCAGGTGGTGACGGCATCGATATTGTTATCGAGCATTGTCAGCACGGTTTCACCGGCTTTAACGCCCAGGGTGGCCAGGGCGTTGGCCATTTTGGTTGAGAGTGAGTCAACCTGAGCGTAAGTGTATAACTCGCCACTGAAATCCAACAAGATTTTGTCTGGATGCCTTGCTACTGCACGATCTAACGCTTCGATGACAGTGTCTCGTTCTCCTACTGCCCAGGTATCTGGATTGCCGCTACTGCCCATGGGTATTCTCCGTTTAGGCACCCATAGTGGGTGGCCTGCCTGATTTTATTTTGGTGAGAGAATTAGATTCTAAATACAAAATGATAAAATGTCTTTAGCAATAAGTTGAACATAAAATCTTATTTGTGCACAGTTCCTGTGCTAGTGTTGCACTATCTTTACTCTCCATGAGCCCGTCAATCCATGCCAAAAGCCGCATCCCAGAAAGCAGAAGCGCCTACGCCGGCCTCCAGAACGAAAAAGAACACGGTGCCTGATGCAGGGGTGACGCCGGTGAAACCGGTGGAGCGACGTACTGCCGCCAATGCCGTGGCAGGCGCCAAGGTCAAGCCGAACCGCCGTTCGGAAGAAACCATCGCCAATATCCTTAAAGCCACTGAGGAGGTCGTGCTGATGTCTGGCGCGGATCGTATTTCGATCCTCGATGTGTGCCAGGTCGCCGGTGTCTCGCGGGGTACTTTTTATCGCTATTTCGCGTCACAGGAGGACCTGCTGGATACCTTTTCGCGGCATAAGCGCGAAAGTTTCCACACCTCCCTGTCGCAGGAGCTGGGCAATATCAGTGACCCGGAAGCACGTCTCAATGCGCTGTTTGCCTACCTCGACAACTACCTTGAGCAAAGTCGTGCGCGGCGGTTGTTGGTGGTCGCCCCAGACTACGCGTTGGGCTTCTTTCGGCGAATTTTCCATGATTCGATCGTGCGTTTTCAGGATGGCCTGGGCATTGTTTTCGACGATTGGGATGAACGCCTCGGGGTCCGTCTTGATCGAGAACTGATCTGCGAAATGATCATTCGTTACGTATTGAGCGAAATCCTGGTGCCGGAAGCGGCGGGGCGCCGACTGTTTCCGGTGCGGGTGAAAAAACTGCTGGGGGCGTTGATCATGGGTTCCACCTCCCGCACCCGTCGCTGACCGCTCACTCACCCCCTTCTGCTATAGGCAAAGCCCCCGTATATCGGGGGCTTTGTGTTTTTGGGCGTTAATTTTTTCTTGTCTGTACGCCGCACTTTTTCCTTCCCGTTGGCATTTGTTACCCCTGAAAGGCGTTTTGTTGACTTGGGTCGATGGCTCTGGCTCGGGCTTCTTCGCGTGCCGGCAAAATAAATTGAACAGTATTTTGATTTCTGATCAATTTAAATTTAAGCTCTGGTCTTAGCGGTGAGCCCCAGGCTTCCTCTTTTCACGGCGGTCTGATCCTGATCACGTGAAGGCGCCGCGCCAATAACCAATAAAAAGTGCCAACTTCGAGGTACCTAGACATGCTTATCGATCTACACGCCCACGCACCCCACCCTGGCTATTACAACCAGCACCCTCACTGGGGGCCGTTCTTCGAGCAACACGCCGACGGCGATATCAAGCTGCGTGTAGGTGATTGGATTCTGGGCCTCGGATCGCCTGAGCGTAAGGCGGCCGTACGTTCCGGCAAGGGGCCAAAGCTTGAAGAGTATTTTGCTCGCTGGGCTGATCCGAAAGTGCGCCTGGCCGGTATGGATGCCGCCGGACAAAATCTTCAGGTGGTTTCCGTCCCGTCCCATTGCTACATGTACTGGACTGAAGCCGAATTCGCCGTGCCATTCGCACGCACCGTCAACAACACGTTGGCCGAGTACTGCTCCGCTGCCCCCGATCGCCTGATGTTCTGGGCTCATGCACCGCTCAATGCGCCGGAAGCGGCGGCGGCTGAAATACGTCACGCTTGCACAGAGCTGGGTGCCAAGGGCCTGGTCGCTGGCGGTGCCAACTTCGGTGGTCTGGAATTCGATTCGCCTGAGCTCGATGTGGTGTGGAAAACCCTGTGCGATCTGGATCTGCCGATTTTTGTCCATGGCTATAACCAGTCGGTTACCTGGGGCAAGAACGCTAACAGCGACCGCTACGAAACCACCGCCATCGTGGGGATGCAGTACGACGAAACCCGTTGTTTCTGGAACCTGATTTGCGGCGGCGTTCTGGATCGTTTCCCTGACCTCAAGGTGTACATCACCCACGGTGGCGGTTATGTACCGTACCAGCTCGGTCGTCTGGCCAAGACCAACGAAAACCTCGACGTCAAATACAACAAAAAGCCGCTGCTCGAGTACATGAAGAACTTCTACTTCGACGTAGAACTGCATGAAGTGCCGATGCGCCAAGCCCTGGTCGACATCATCGGTGCGGACCATGTGCTGTACGGCAGCAACTTCGGTGGCAGCGATGCCGTACGCCACGATCTGACCCATGGTCTGAAGTTGTCCGATTCGGACATGCGCAAGATTCGTTATGAAAACGCATGCCGCTTGCTGCACTTGGATCCTGCCAAGTTGGGCAAGGTAGGTGCCTGATGAAACTGGCGCGTTGTGAGTATTTTGCGACAGGTATTTTTTGGGCTGTAGTGGATGTCGCTCAAGATCAGGTGACGCCCATTTCCGGTGATTTCAAAGACTGGGCGCCGGCGGTGGCGGCAGGGCGTGGTATCAGTTCGATACGTTTCGCCGGGCCGTCGCTGCCTCTGTCAAAGGTGCGCCTGCTGCCCCCGATCGAACCGGTGAACCGGGTGGTCGTGGCGGGTGCCAATTACGCCAAGCATTTGGTGGAGTTCGGATTGAAGGCGCCGGCACAGCCGGTGGCCTTTCTCAAGGCCTATGGTGCGCTGATTGGCGCCAATGACCCGATTCGTTTCCCACCGCTGACTGAGGAGCTCGATCACGAAGTTGAGCTGGTGGCCGTCATCGGCACCGAAGAAATCGACCTGGAAAACCCGCTTGCGTGCGTACTCGGCTACACCGTTGGCAATGATGTGAGTGCGCGGGACCTGCAACGCAGCGGGCCGGCAGGTATTGGCATGGATTTGTTTGCGGCTAAAAGCCAGGACCAGACCACTGGCCTTGGGCCTTGGATCGTCACTAAAGACGAGTTCCCGGAAGGTTCACCAAAGCTGCGCCTGACCTTGAAAGTGAATGGCGAAATGCGCCAGGACGGGTCCACCGGCGAAATGACCTGGGATGTGGGCCAACTGATTCGCTTCGTGCAGCAGCGGTCGAGTTTTGCCAGTGGTGACGTGCTGTTCACCGGTTCGCCGGCGGGGGTGGGGATGGGCACCGGTCTGTTCCTCAAGGAAGGCGATGTAGTCGAAGCCAGCGTCGAAGGCATCGGTACATTGCGCAATGTGGTCGGTAAAAAGAACCGCGCCTAATCTGGAGCCAAACATGAACGCCAATAAAGAAAAAGTAGTCGTCGTCGGTGCGGGTCTGATGGGCACCGGTATTGCTCATGCGTTCGCCAGCTCCGGTTTCAATACGCTGTTGGTTGATACCAATGCCGCCTCATTGACGAGCGCTCGGGCAAGCATCGAAAAGATCCTTGCCGATGGTGTTCGCCTGGGTAAAGTCAGCGAAGAACAGGCTCGGCAATCATTAGCCAATCTGCTGACCTGCAGCGACTTGAGCGAAGCTGCGACAGGAGCCAATTGGCTGGTGGAGACGGTCTCCGAGCAATTGGCGGTGAAAAAGGCGGTGATCGGTCAGGCGGCACCGCTGCTGGCGGAGAACGCGATTATCGCCACCAATACATCGGCTCTCAGCGTCACCGAAATTGCAGCGTCGGTGGATTGTGCGGATCGCGTTATCGGCATGCACTTCTTCAACCCGGTGCACAAAATGAAGCTGGTGGAGCTGGTGCGTGGTTTGGCCACCAGCGATGAAGTGGTGGCGCGCACGCGCACCCTGTGCGAGCAGATCGGTAAAACCTCGATCGTCGTCAATGAATCGCCAGGCCTGACCACCAGCCGCATGTCCGCGCTCCTGGGTAACGAGGCAATGTGGATGCTGCAGGAAGGCACTGCCACCGCCGAAGACATCGACACCGCGCTACGCCTGGGCTTCAACCACCCGATGGGTCCATTGGAACTGGGTGATTTGACCGGTTGGGACACGCGGTTGTCGGTGTTGCGTTATCTGCACCAGACCTTGGGCGAAAAGTTTCGACCTTGCCCGCTGATCATCAAAATGGTCGCCGCCGGGCGGCTGGGACGCAAGTCAGGGCATGGGGTTTACCGCTATGAAGAGGGTAAACAAGTGCCGGGCTCAGGGCTAAAGGCGAGTGCGCTATGAAAGACATCGTCATAGTTGATGCGGTACGCACGCCCATCGGTAAGTTTCGTGGCAGCCTTGCCGGCGTGCGCGCTGATCACCTTGGGTCGTTGGTGCTCAACCGCTTGCTGGAGCGGGTCGATGTGTCGCCGACGCTGGTCGATGATGTGATCTTCGGCTGTGTCACGCAGATTGGCGAGCAGTCGGCCAATATTGCGCGCACGGCTTTGCTCGGAGCTGGGTGGCCGGTCACCGTTGCGGGGCTGACCATCGACCGCAAATGTGGTTCGGGTGAAGTGGCCGTGCATATGGCCGCTGGCGCCATTGCGGCAGGAGCCGCCGATATTGTGGTGGCGGGTGGCGCAGAAAACATGAGCCGCGTGCCCATGGGCAGCAACCGTGAAATCCATGGCGCTGCGTTTGGCTGGATGGCGGCGCAACGGTATGAACTGACCAGCCAGGGTGAGGCGGCCGAACGTATGGCCGACAAGTGGGCACTCAGCCGCGATGCCCTGGATGACTTCGCGTTTGCCAGTCACCAGCGTGCTGCGGCTGCCTCTGATGCCGGTTATTTCGAAAATGAAACCGTACCGGTTGTGGTTGAGCAGTTCCGTGAAAAGGAGCTGACGGACCCAGCTGTTGTGTTGCGTCACGATGAAACCATTCGCCGCGATACATCGCGGGAAAAACTGTCGACGCTTAAAACCAGTTTTCGTCCGGACACCGGACGCATCACCGCGGGTAACTCGTCGCAAATCTCTGACGGTGCGGCAGCATTGCTATTGATGAGTGGCGAAACGGCAAAAAAACTCGGCCTCAAGGCACGGGCGCGTGTCGTGGCCTTCACCACGGTCGGCTCTGATCCGACATTGATGCTCACTGGGCCGATTGCCGCTACTCAAAAGGTACTCGCCAAGGCAGGGCTGAGTATCAATGACATTGACCTGTTTGAAGTCAACGAAGCTTTTGCCTCCGTGCCGTTGGCCTGGATGCAGGAGACGGGTGTGCCGCACAGCAAGTTGAACGTCAACGGTGGCGCCATTGCCCTCGGACACCCATTGGGGGCCAGCGGCGCGCGTCTGATGACCACGATGTTGAATGAGCTCGAGCGCCGTGGCGCGCGTTATGGGTTGCAAGCCATTTGTTGTGCCGGTGGCCTGGGCACGGCCACCATCATCGAACGGCTCGATTGAGATGGCACGCCTACCGTTGATTCCTGTGGATGCCATGCCCGCCGCGTTGCAAGACGCGGTCGGGCGCGGTCAACGCAGTCGCATGCTCAGCTCTACGACGCCGGTGCAGGTCTGGGCGCATCGACCCAAGGTGGCGTTGGCCTGGCTGGGTCTGATGGAGAGTCTGCACAGCGACAGTCTGCTGGATGAGCGTTTGCGCGAACTGGTGCGGCTGAAGATTGCCAGCATCACCACCTGCAAGGCCTGCCAGTTGGCGCGAAAATCCGACCGCGTGTCGGATGAAGATATTGCGTGCATGGCGACGGACAGCGACTACTTCACGCCCGCCGAGCGTGCAGCGCTGCGTTATGCCGAGTTGTTTGCCAGTGATTACCTGAGCATCGATGACGAACATTTTGCCCGGTTAGAAGAATTTTTCTCCACTGCCCAAGTGGTAGAGCTTGGGCTGTACTGCGCGCTGATGTTGGCGGGTGGCCGCATGACACTGGTGCAGCAGGCCTATTGAACAGGTTGTATGGACCAAATAATTGATCGAAAAATTAATAAGTGTCTAATACTATCCTGATCAAGCCTATGATCACCCGTAAGCGTTAGTCTTTATGCGGGCTGGCCAAAAAAATAATGACAATAACAACGGAGACGATCATGTCCACACCGGTACAGAGCGACCTGACCAAGGTTTTTACTGACGTCGCCAGCAATTATCGCGGCACCAGTGATATCGATCTTCACGCGACCTACAGCGAAATGCGCGCCAACTCGCCCGTGCTCCAAGACAACTTCATGGCCCGCCTCGGCGTACCATCGATTGCCGGTCTGGATGCCAACCGACCCACCTTCACGTTGTTCAAATACGACGATGTCATGGCCGTCATGCGTGATGCTGGCACCTTTACCAGCGGCTTTATTGCCGAAGGGCTGGGTGCGTTTTTCGACGGTTTGATCCTAACGGCAATGGACGGTGATGCTCACAAGAGCATGCGTAATCTGCTGCAACCGGTATTCATGCCAGAGACGGTTAATCGCTGGAAAGAAACCAGGATCGACCGGGTGATTCGCGAGGAGTACATCAAACCGATGGTGCCCGCCAAGGGCGGCGACCTGATGGACTTCGCCCTGTATTTCCCGATCCGGGTCATTTACTCGTTGATCGGCTTTCCCGAGGATCGCCCGGAACAGATCGAGCAATACGCCGCTTGGGCATTAGCCATTCTGGCCGGTCCGCAAGTCGACCCGGAAAAGGCCGCCGCCGCCCGTGGCGCCGCCATGGACGCCGCACAAGCGCTGTATGACGTGGTGAAAGTGGTGGTGGCCGAGCGTCGGGCTGCGGGCGCATTGGGGGATGACTTGATCAGCCGGCTGATCGGCGTTGAGTACCAGGGGCGTTCTCTGGACGATCATGAGATCACCACCTTCGTGCGCTCACTGCTCCCGGCGGCCAGCGAAACCACGACCCGCACGTTCGGAACCTTGATGGCACTGCTTCTGCAAAATCCGGATGTGCTGGAACGGGTGCGTAATGATCGTAGCCTTGTAAATAAGGCCATTGATGAAGCGGTACGTTTTGAGCCGGTGGCTACCTTCAAGGTGCGTCAGGCGGCCAAGGATCTGGAAATTCGCGGTGTGTCCATCCCTAAAGGGGCGATGGTGCAATGTATCGTTACCTCCGCCAACCGCGATGAGGACGCGTTCGAAAATGCCGATAAATTCGACATTGACCGCAAACCGAAACCTTCGTTTGGCTTCGGCTTTGGCCCGCACATGTGCATCGGTCAGTTCGTTGCCAAAACCGAGATCAATTGCGCACTGAATGCGATCCTCGACTTGATGCCCAATATCCGTCTCGACCCGGACAAGCCGGGGCCGCAGATCGTCGGTGCACAGCTGCGCGGTCCGCATTACCTGCATGTGTTGTGGGACTGAACGGCGTCCGTACCCCGCTTGTAAATCCTCTGGGTGAACCGCGACAGGTCTTGCGCCTGCCGCGGTTCAGCCGTTCTGCCTCAAGCTATTTTCCTGACGTCGGATTTAATATGAACACATTCAAAAAATGTGTTTAATTAAAGCGGGATGTGCACTATGATTCAGGCACAACAACAAGCCCGAATGCGAAGGGGAAAACAATGAAAGTTGAAGATCTGATTCTCGTCAGTGTCGATGACCACGCGATCGAGCCACCGAATGCTTTTGCTCGTCACATGCCTGCGCGCTTCAAGGGGCGCGAGCCTCATGTCGTCAAGAAAGGTGATCGTGATGTGTGGGTCTTCGAGGAGCAGGCCACGGGCTACATGGGCCTTAACTCTGTGGTCGGTCGACCTAAAGAGGAATACGGCATGGAGCCGTTGGGCTACGAGCAAATGCGCCGTGGCACCTGGAACATCAAGGACCGCGTCGACGACATGAACGCCAACGGCGTGCTCGGTTCATTGTGCTTTCCAACCTTCCCGGGCTTTGCCGGGCAGCGCTTCCAGGTGCATGCAGACCGCGACGTCTCAATGGCCGCTATCCAGGCCTACAACGACTGGCATTTGCACGACTGGTGCAACGCTGCACCAGGTCGTTTCATTCCGCTGATGATCGTACCGTGGTGGGACATGAAAGCCGCCGCTGCCGAAGTGGAGCGTCTGGCTAAACAGGGTGTGCACGCGCTGTCTCTGTCTGACAACCCGGCGATTCACGGTTACCCGTCGATCCATAGCGATTACTGGGATCCATTGTGGAAGGCCTGCAGCGATAACAAAGTCGTGATCTGCTGCCATATCGGTACCGGCGTCAAAGCCAACCACGCATCGGATATGTCGCCAATCGATGCCTGGATCACCTCCATGCCGATTTCCATCGCCAACTCCGCCGCGGACTGGATCTGGGCGCCGATGTGGAAGAAATTCCCGGACCTGCGCATGGCGCTTTCCGAAGGCGGCATCGGCTGGATTCCTTATCTGCTGGAACGTGCTGACTTCACGCACCGTCATCACAACGCGTGGACCAACTCCAACTTCGACGGGAAGATGCCGAGCGATATTTTCAACAAGCACTTCATCACCTGCTTTATCGAAGACAACTTCGGCCTGAAAAACCTCGACTATTTGAACGCCGAGATGGTCACCTGGGAAAGCGATTACCCGCACTCCGACTGCACCTGGCCGAACTCCCCGGAAACAGCGTGGGCAGGGTTGCAGCACCTGCCCAAAGAGATGATCGACAAGGTCACTCACTTGAACGCGATGCGCGAGTTCTCCTTCGATCCGTTCTCCATTCACGGTCGGGAAAACTGCACGGTCGGCGCGCTGCGGGCTCAGGCTACCCACGTCAGCATCGAACCCGCCCTGGGCCTGGGTGGTGCCGACCATGGTCGCCACGACAACAAGCCGGTCACCTCCGGCGACATCAATGCGATGTTCGCCCAGGCTGACGCGCAAACCGCGTTGTAAGGTGCCGCTGCTCCTGCGGCCGTCGGCCAACGACGGTCGCAGGAGTGGTTGCCGTTCTGTGGTCGTTTCGTTCGAAGCGATTGCGCCAGTGTTCAGCGTTAGAGAGCGCATATGGCAATCAGTCAATTTACCTACAGCAATATTCCCCCTGAGGCTGAAGCGCTTCGCGCGCAAGTGCGGGCATTCATTCACGACACGTTGGCCGATTACCCACCGACCTTGAGTGCCCAGTCGTGGATGGGCTTCAGTGCAGAGTTCAGTAAAAAACTCGGCGCCCGGGGTTGGGTCGGCATGGCCTTGCCCAAGGCGTACGGCGGTGCAGAGGCGGGGCCGTTTGCCCGTTATGTGATTATTGAAGAATTGCTGGCGGCCGGCGCACCGGTATCGGCCCATTGGATCGCTGACCGCCAAAGCGGGCCGCTGATCAATCGCTTCGGTACCGAGAAACAAAAGCAGCATTACCTGCCGGCCATTTGCCGGGGTGAAAGTTACTTCTGCATTGGCATGAGCGAGCCCAATTCCGGCTCTGACCTGGCCTCGATCAAGAGCACCGCCGTCCGTGAGGGCGACAGCTGGCTACTCAACGGCCAGAAGGTCTGGACAACGAATGCCCACCATTCGCAGTACATGATTGCGCTGGTGCGTACGGGTGAAAAGCAGGCGGCCCGCCATGAGGGGATGTCGCAATTTATCGTCGATCTGAGCTTGCCCGGCATCACCATCCGACCTATTCGCGATCTGGCCGGTGGCGAGCACTTCAACGAAGTGTTTTTCGACAATGTGCGCTTGCCCGCCGACGCGCTGATCGGCACTGAAGGCAAAGGTTGGGACCAGGTGACTGCCGAACTGGCCTTCGAGCGTAGCGGCCCTGAGCGGTTCCTCAGCTGTATGGCGTTGTTGAAAACACTGATTGATGCGGTGGGCAAGAGGCCCAATGCGTTACAAGCGCGAGAGATCGGGCGTCTTTCGGCCAAGCTGCTGACACTGCGCAATATGTCATTGTCGGTCACGGCACAACTGGCCGCCGGTGAGCACCCAGCCTGGGCGGCCTCCTGCGTGAAAGACCTCGGCAATGCCTTTGAGCAGGAAATTCCCGAGGTTGCCCAGTTATTACTGGAAACCGAGCCACGGCAAGACGGCGGCAGCGAACATGCGCGCGTGCTGGCTTACCTGACACAAATGGCGCCCTCATTTTCACTGCGTGGGGGCACCCGCGAAATTCTGCGCGGCATCATTGCCCGCGGCTTGGGGTTGCGATAATGCGCGAGATATTTGAAGCGACGATTGAACGACTGTTTGCCGATTTGGCGACGCCGGCTTATGTGATGGGCTGTGAAGGCGGCGAATGGCCGGCCGAGTTATGGTCTGCGCTGGACGAGTCGGGCTTTACCCTGGCGGGTGTCAGCGAAGCATTGGGCGGTGCCGAAGCCAGCTGGGCTGATATGTATGTGCTGGTCCGTGCCGCGGGGCGCTTTTCTGTTCCCGCACCGTTGGGTGAGGCCCTGTTTGCCAATTGGCTGTTGAGCAAGGCCGGGTTGGAGGGGCGGGCGGGCGCCCTGAGTATCGCCGCGCACACCGATCTGGTGCTTGAGGGGGAGCGCGTCTATGGCACTGCCTATTCAGTACCTTGGGGGCGCAATGTTGAAGCGATCGTAGCGATTGCCAACAGTGCGACCGGTGTTGCGCATGTAGTGTTGCTTGCGCGCAGTGCAGCCAGCGAACTCACGCTGAGCTTGAATGTGGCGGGCGAACCGCGCGATGACCTGGGTTTCACCAGCGCTCAGGTACTGGCGCACGCTGCGCTGCCTGAAGGGTTTGACGCAAATGTCCTGGAGTTGGGCGGCGCAATGTTGCGCTCGGCGCAGATTGCCGGGGCATTGCACGCTCTATTGGACATGACCGCCAACTATGCCGGTGAACGCAAACAGTTCGGCAAGGCCATTGGTTCGTTTCAGGCCATTCAACAGCAACTCGCCGTATTCGCTGAACAAGCCGCTGCCGCCGGGATTGCCGCCGAGTCGGCCTTCGTAGAATCCCGTTGTGGACTTGCTGCACTGACCATTGCCGCTGCAAAAATCAGCACGGCAGAAGCCGCCAGTGTGGGCGCCGGTTTTGCCCATTCGGTGCATGGTGCCATTGGCTTTACCGAGGAATATCCCCTGCATTTGCACACCCGCCGGTTGTGGGCGTGGCGCAGCGAATTCGGTTCGGCCAGCCTGTGGAGTCAACGTCTGGGCGCCCAGGTTTGCCAGGGTGGCAGCGAGGGATACTGGCCATTGCTGACCCAGCATGGCCAACAATCATTAACCTGCCTTGTGAGTAATCCGGCATGAGCCCGTTTCTTCAGATCGAGCGCGAGGGCGGCATCGTCACTGTGCGCATGAACCACCCCGAAACCCGCAATGCCCTGACGACACCTGAGCAGATTCAGGAGTTTGTCGACCTCTGTGCCGAACTGCGTCGCGACACCTCGGTACGGGTCATGGTGCTTACTGGCAATGGCAGTGCGTTCTGTGCCGGCGGCAACGTCAAGGATATGCACGAGCGCGGCGGCATCTTTGCCGGCTCGCCTTATGAGCTGCGTAACACCTACCGTGACGGCATTCAGCGTATTCCCTTGGCGATCTATGAGCTGGATATTCCAGTCATCGCTGCGGTCAACGGCCCGGCGATTGGTGCGGGTCTCGATCTGGCGTGCATGTGCGATATCCGTCTGGCGGCGCCCAAGGCGATTTTCGCCGAGAGTTTCGTGCGTCTGGGCATTGTTCCGGGTGACGGCGGCGCCTGGCTGTTGCCGCGCATTATCGGCATCCCGAAAGCCAGCCTGATGGCGTTCACCGGTGACGCTATTGATGCGACCAAAGCGCTGGAATGGGGCCTCGTCGAGCAAGTCTGCACCCATGAAACCCTGCAGTCGGAAGCGCAAGCACTGGCGCGGCGGATCGCCAGCAACCCGGGCCATGCGTTGCGCTTGTGCAAGCGCCTGCTGCGCGAAGGCCAACATATGCGACTCGACTCGCTACTGGAATTGTCTGCTGCGTACCAGGCGCTGGCGCATCACACCGAGGACCATCAGGAAGCGGTGGCGGCGTTTGTCGACAAGCGCGACCCGCAATACCGGGACCGCTGATTACTCATTGCCCACAACAAGAATCGATCTGGAGTAAGCAAGATGCGTGGCGTATTTCGTGAAGACCACAACATGTTCCGTGATCAGGCCCGCCGTTTCGTCGACCGCGAAATCGTGCCCTACCTGCATGAGTGGGAAAAAAACGGCATCGTTCCCAAGGAAGTCTGGCTCAAGGCAGGTGAGAACGGCTTGCTGTGCTCCACGGTGCCCGAAGAATACGGCGGCCCGGGAGGCGACTTCGGTCACTCGGCGGTGATGATCGAAGAACTGGCGCGAGCCAATGCCACCGCCGTGGGTTTCACCACGCACTCGGAAATCGTCACCCCTTACATCGTTGCCTACGGTTCTGAAGAGCAGAAGCAGCAATGGTTGCCACGCATGGTCAGCGGCGAATTGATTGGCGTGATCGCGATGAGCGAGCCGGGGATTGGCAGCGACCTGCGAGCCATGCGCACGTCGGCGCGGCGTGACGGTGATGACTACATCGTCAACGGCCAGAAAACCTTCATCACCAACGGCGGCAATGCCGGGCTGGTGGTCACCGCCACCAAGATGGATCCTGCGGCCAAAGAGCTGACCTTGATCTGCGTCGAAGACACCCGTGCCGGCTTCGCCAAGGGCCGTCTGCTGGAGAAGATCGGCCTGAAAGGACAGGACACCGCCGAGCTGTTCTTTGATGAGGTGCGGGTGCCGGTTGGTAATCGTTTGGGCGAGGAGGGGATGGGGTTCAAATACCTGACTCACCAATTGGCCTGGGAACGCTTGATCATTGCTATCCGCGCCGCTCAATCGATCGACACGCTGCTGGAAGAAACCATCGGCTACACCCGTGAACGCAAGGTCTTTGGCAAGCCGGTTCTCGACTTCCAGAACACCCGCTTCAAGCTGGCGGAAGCCAAGGCCCAGGCCACCATGTTGCGAGTATTCGTCGACGACTGCCTGGCCAAGGTGATGCGCGGCGAGTTGACACCGGAAATCGCTGCAATGGCCAAGCTGCTGGGGTCGGAAATGCAGGGCAAGTTGCTCGACGAGTTCCTGCAACTTCATGGCGGCTACGGCTTCATGAGCGAATACAAGATCAGTCGCGCCTGGGTCGACGCCCGAGTCGCCCGCATCTACGGCGGCACCTCGGAAATCATGAAAGAAATCATCGGCCGTACCCTTTGAAGCACACCTGCATGAGGCAGATAAATGAGTAATTCCCTTTACGATATTCCGCTGAAGCAGATCGATGGCAGCGCCAGCCGCCTTGGCGACTATCGGGGCAAAGTCCTGCTGGTGGTGAACGTGGCTTCAAAATGTGGCCTGACCCCGCAATACGAGGGGTTGGAAAAACTCTACCAAAGCAAAAAATCCCAGGGGCTGGAAGTGCTGGGGTTCCCTGCCAACAACTTCAGGGAGCAGGAACCGGGTAGCGACGCGGATATCGTTGAGTTCTGTTCAGTGAACTATGACGTTCATTTTCCGTTGTTCTCGAAAATATCGGTTGTCGGCGCCGACCAGCATCCTCTCTACGCCGAACTGACGGCCACACAGCCTGAGACGACGGGTGAAGGTCCTTTCCGGGAACGTCTGAAGGGGTATGGCATTGAGTCCGCCAATACGACGGATGTGCTCTGGAACTTCGAGAAGTTTCTGATCGATCGTCACGGCAAGGTTGTCGCTCGTTTCGCTCCGGACGTTGCCGCTGATGATCCTCGGTTGCTTGAGGCAATCGAAGTGCAACTGGCCAAGGAGGCGTGAAGCGGTGCTGACAGTCGATACGGTTGGCGCGCTTCGCGCGCTCGTGACTCGCGCCCGGGGTGAAAACAAGAAAGTCGCGCTGGTGCCGACCATGGGCAACTTGCATGACGGTCATATCGCCCTGATTCATTGCGCAAAACAGCGAGCTGACTTCGTCGTTGCCAGCATCTTCGTCAACCCGCTCCAGTTCGGGGCGAATGAGGATCTGGCCAACTATCCTCGCACGCCCGACGCGGATCGAGAGCGGTTGGTCAACGCCGGCTGTGATGCGCTGTTTGCCCCGGGTGTCGAACAGATCTATCCCGATGGAATGCTCAATCAAACCATCGTCAGTGTGCCGAAGGTGTCCGAAGGTCTTTGCGGTGCCGCACGCCCTGGACACTTCGATGGCATGGCAACGGTCGTCATGAAACTGCTGAACATTGTTCAGCCGGACGTAGCGGTTTTCGGGGAAAAGGACTATCAGCAGCTGGCCGTCATTCGTTCGATGGTCAGGGATCTCAATGTGCTGACTGACATTGTCGCGGCCCCTACGATCCGGGCCTCGGATGGATTGGCATTATCGTCGCGCAACGGCTATCTGAATGCGCAGGAGCGCACGGTAGCGCCCCTTCTTTACGAGTGTCTGAAGCAGATGGCTGCGTCCATTCAGGACGAGAGGCAGGTTGAGGAGCGCCAGGTTCATGAGTGTCGCCAGCGCATAACCGTCGCTGGTTTTCAGTTGGAGTATTTCGAAGTCCGCAATGCGCAGGATCTGAAACCTGCGACAAGCCACGATACCCATCTTGTGATTCTGGTAGCTGCGCGCATCGGCAAAACCCGCCTGATTGACAATCTGACGGTGGACATTCGCCCGGGTGACTGAATCAAACATCACGGATCGCCAGCCACCCTGGCGGACGCTGTACTTCGCCACATCAGAAAGATCATCAGAGGAAAATCAATGAGCCTTTATCGCGTCTTCGCTGGGCTTTGCCTGTGCTTGTTCTCCCTTGTCGGAGTCGCACAGCAAACGCCAGTGGATGCCTATGACGCCGACACACAGCGCGCCAATGCGTTACTGGCAAAAGCTGTCGCCGAATACAAAGCCAAAGGCGACGCAGCCCTGGCCGAATTCAGCCGGCAGGGGGCCTATGTTGATGGTGAGCTGTACATCTATGTGGTGGATACCTCTGGTGTGATGCTTGCCAGCGGCGGCCCTTCAGCTTCGCTGATTGGAAAACCGGTGTTCAGCGTCCTGGACGACGACCTCAAAGCGATATTCCAGCAAATCATTTCGCAACCAGAGGATGGCGTTGTGCGAAGCGCCGAATACCGCTGGTGGAACTGGCAGCACGCCAAGGTCGAGCGCAAACGCGTGTTCTATGAGCGTGTGCAGGATCGAGTGATCTCCGTGGGTTACTACATGCCACGCTCCAGCCCCGAACAGGCACAACAGCTGCTGCACCAGATTTCCGGGCAAGTTGCCAGCGACGCGAAAACCACTCTCGATCTCATCAATCAGCACGATAAACAGCTCACTCAGGATGACCTTTACGCCTTTGTTGTGGACTTGAAAACCAAGCGGTTTGTCGCTCACGGCTTTACACCCCGGCTGATCGGCACCGACTTCAAGTCATTGCGCTCAACCGACGGCAAACCGATTGGCGAGGACATTCTCAAGCAGATGAAGACCCATGAAACCGGGGAAATCGCTTACCTGTGGCGCAACCCCATTACCGGGCAGAACGAATACAAAAGGACCTTTCTGCAGCGGGTGAACGGGTACGTCGTTGCCGTGGGCTGCTACGCAATCAAGTGATCAAGACCGGGATTACCGGCATCCACAGTAAGGAGCGTGCGCATGACTGATTTGGTGTTGCTGCATGGCGGCAACCATGGTTCGTGGTGTTGGGGGCCTTTCGTGGAGGCGCTGCAACAGCAACCCGGATGCTTTGAACGCGTGATTACGCTCGATATGCCCGGGTGCGGCACAAAGCGTGGCCGTGATGTTGGATCTCTGCGGCTCGACGATGTGGTCACGGAACTCAATGAGGACCTGCGAGCACTTGGCCTGAACCGGGCGGTCTTGCTTGGGCACTCCATCGCGGGCGCCTTGCTGCCAATGATGGTGCAGGCCGCTCCTCAACTGTATTCACGTTTGGTGTACCTGGCGTGCGCATTGCCCAGTGAGGGGCAATCGATTCTGGAGCTGCTCGGCACCCAGTTGCATGGCGAAAACCCGGAGCATGTCGGCTGGCCGCTGGACCCCGCGCAAACAACCCCTCAAGCGCTGGCCGTGGCCATGTTTGGTCAGGATCTGAGTGAGCAAACATTGGCGTGGCTGTTGAGCGAAGTGAGCCAGGACACGACGCCACCCTGCGTGGCAACAGACTCCATCAGCCGCGCGGGGTACCCGGGAACGATTCCGGCCAGTTACATCCTCACATTGCGTGACAACATCCTGCCCGTCGACTGGCAGAGGCGTTTTGCGCAACGTGCCGATGCGAGCATGATCATCGAAATAGATACCGCGCACGAACCATTCGTATCGCACCCGCAGTTGCTCGCGGATGTCGTACGGGGCATAGAGCGGCATGAGTGATGGACGATATCGGTGTTTTAAGCCGTAGCAGCGACAAGGCAATCCGCAGCCATGGGTTGATCCTGTCCATTATCATTTTCAACTTTATCTCGTACGTATGCAGCGGCTTGCCGCTTGCGGTATTGCCGGGCTATGTCCTCAATGACTTGGGCCTGACCTCGGTTGTCGCGGGCGTCATGATCAGCTCACAGTACCTGGCGACGCTTCTGGCCCGCCCCTTGGCCGGTGGCGTGGCGGATCGCCGGGGTGCCAAATTTGCGGTGGTGTGTGGGTTAAGCGGCTTGATGTTGAGCGGCACCCTGACGACGCTTGCCATAATCTTGCACGCCCAGCCCTGGTTGACCCTGACGCTGTTGCTGCTGGGGCGGTTGGTGCTGGGCGCGTCCACGGCCATGATCTCAACACCTTGCTGCACTTGGGCCATCGGGTTGTGTGGCGCCCCTCGGGCAGCACAAGTCATGTCGTGGAACGGAATCGCGGCTTACGGCGGTACGGCAGTCGGCGCGCCTTTAGGCGTGTTGCTGCGCAGTTCATTGGGTATTTCCAGTGTCGGCTTGTGCACCGTGTTGCTGGGCCTGATGTTCCTGCTTCTGGCTCTGGGCAAGCGCCCGGCACCGTTGATTGCCGGAACTCGGCTGGCGTTTTATCGAGTTCTGTTCGCGGTCATGCCCAATGGCCTGGTTCTGGTGTGCAGCTCGGTAGGGTTTGGCGGGCTGACGGCATTCGTCGCGCTGTACTTCGACAGCCTGGGGTGGGACCACGCCGCCTACTGTCTGAGTGGTTTCGGGGCTGGGTTTATCGTTGCCCGGTTGTCGTCGCCGGGAATACTGCAGCGATACAGAGGATACAAAGTGGTGGGCGGCTGCCTGCTAGTACAGACGTTGGGCATGTTGTTGATATGGCTTGCGCCATCTCCTGCGTTGGCCATTGCGGGTGGTGCGTTGACCGGGATCGGGGTGTCTTGGGTCTATCCGGGGCTTGGGATGGAGACATTGGCTAGCACGCCGGCCGCTAACCGTAATTCGGCGCTGAGTGCCCTTTCATTATTTTTTGATATTGCCGTGGGGATGGCCGGCCCGGTGATGGGGCTGATTGCTTCAGGGTTTGGGTTCGCTGCGATATTTCTGTGTGCTGCACTGATGTCGATAGCCGGGTTTGTGACGGTGGTCTGTTTATGTCGGCGAGCGGGCCGAATTTGCAACTGATGCCGGGCTGGTTTCTCGTTCAAAATTGAGTTAACAAAATCCAGTAGTTGATGAACAGTCATGATGTGCCGGTTTGCGTTCCGGGGTAGTCCATTAAGTCGGGCGGCCTGGCTTGTCCACATTCTGTCAGTCTACGCAGCAAGCATAAGCTTCGCATCAATATGGCTCCGCTTGGTCGATATCTACCTGCCGTGAGGGGAAGAAACCGGCCCAAAAGGTGGCAGCCGGCATTGGAGCTATCACTAGCATGAATTCGCAAAAATCAGGTAACTGACTCCCAGAAAATGTCGGCAATGCCGCACCGCACCGCACCAGCACTCTTAACGATCCGCACACAGGACTGGCGTAACAAATATAGGCAGGTCTAGCGATATCTAGTGATGTATAGCGAATTTCGCTATACATCACTAGATATCGCTATATTTCGTGAATTGCTCGATCACAGATGACAGCGTATCTACATGCGCTGCCGTGCAAGTTCAAGACTCAGGTCGCAGACGGCAGTAATTTTAGCGGTGCGCAGTCCATCGTAACGGGCGACTACCGGCCAGAAGAAGCCATTAGCAATCTGCGTCATGCTTCAACTGGCGAAGACATTCGCGAGCATAATGAATCGTCATCACCAAGACCAAAGCGTGAGTAATATCATGACCGAAGCCCAACGCTGGACAGTGAAATGCCAAGATCCTGCAGATGGAAGTGGCGACGTCATCATTGACCTGCCGCCTGACCTACTCGCCAGCTTAGGTCTGGGCATCAGCGACGTCCTGACCATTGACGTAATCGACGGTGCGATAGTTCTGACGCCGAAGTCGAGTGACTCTGTGAGCGCGAAGCAGTAAAGCAGGAGAAGATCGGTACTATGACTGTCACAGAGCAAGCTGTAGACGAATTACAGAAGGCCAAGAAGGTGGTCTTTTTACTGACGCCGGTATCTCTGCCAATAGCGGTATCCCCACGTACCGCGAAAAACTTTCTGGAATCTGGGCAGGATACGATCCAAGGGATTTAGAGACGGCCAAGGCCTTTCGGGAAAACCGGCGCTGGTATGGAGGTGGTATTTATGGCGGCGGCTCCGAGTCGCTCAAGCAGAGCCAAATGCGGCACATCTTGCGGTAGCGCGCATGGCTGACTCACAACGCCAGGTTTCTGTTATCACCCAGAATAATGACGACCTTCATGAGCGAGCCGGCTCTTAAAATGCGGTGCATTTGCATGGCAGTTTGGCAATGCCCAAATGTTTTCGCCTGTTATCGGCCTGCGGTAGTTTCACCAGATCAATCAGCTGTGCCGGCGCTCTGATCGAGCCTCCTAGGTGTCATCGCTGTAACGGCAAAGTGCGCCCTGCGGTGGTCTGGCACGGGGAGGATTTGCCACCCCAGGTTTGGAAGGCCGCACTGCTCCTGGTGAAGAATTGCGATCTTCTTATCTCAGTGGGCGCATCTGGGATTGTCATGCATGCCGCAGGCCTTCTCGACCTTGCGTTGGCGTCTGGGGCTTCGGTCATTCATGTGAATAAGGCAGGCGTCGCAATGGGTGAATAGGGGGAGTTCATGCTGATGGGAGCTGCCGCCGACGTAATTCGTCGCACATCAGCAAAACATCTCTGTTGGATAGTTAACTAATGCCACGCTGATAACGTCTGCAAGTCCCGACGCAAACGAATGTCTCCTTCTGGCCGATTGCTGCCTGCCGCAAAGGGGGGCGGACATGCTTACCCGTTTTAAGAACTAATGACGTCATTTTATTTTCTAATGACCACTGAAGGTAAGGCAGTAAATGCAATAGGCCGTCTAAACCACAAGTTTATAGTGGCGCCTATGGAAACCTTCAGGAGTATCGAATGCGTTGTGCCAGCGCCGGAATCGGCAGCCTCGCCGAGGTCGCTCGATGTTTGAGCGATATTTGCTGGGGAGCCAAGAGTATTGCCAAGCAGGAGGTGTGCTTCGGTGTGCGGCTATTCAGCGCCGCACCGCGGAAATTCTTCTAGCAACGGCCCGACTTCATGACATAAAACCTTTCACAAACGGCGCCCATGTTGGCGTTTAAGGTTTTCGCGACACGGCTGGCCATGGTTGGCTGGTTCCATTCTTAATGAAAAGAATTCCAATCGTAGTGAAAACTCATGGCAGGGTTTGCGGCTAGGGTAGGGCGCCTGTCGGCGCTTGCCAAGGGGTGCTGCGCATTTTGATCATTAACTTGTCAGTTTCGGTCATTGAGTGACAGCGATGCGACTCTTAGTCTGTCCACCATGACTGACGGGAGCCAAAGAGCTCCTGCACTTTTTCCGTGATCGCTCGATGTGGAGTTACAAATGGCCGCCGCTCACTACCCGCACCTGTTGGCCCCGCTGGACCTGGGTTTTACCACGCTGCGCAACCGCACCCTGATGGGCTCGATGCACACCGGTCTTGAGGAGAAACCCGGCGGTTTCGAACGTATGGCGGCGTACTTTGCCGAACGTGCTCGCGGCGGCGTTGGCCTGATGGTCACCGGCGGCATCGGCCCTAACGACGAGGGTGGGGTGTATTCCGGGGCGGCCAAGCTGACCACCGAGGAAGAAGCGCTCAAGCACCAGATCGTGACGCGCGCTGTGCACGAGGCGGGCGGCAAGATCTGCATGCAGATCCTCCACGCCGGGCGTTATGCCTACAGCCCGAAACAGGTCGCACCCAGCGCCATCCAGGCACCGATCAACCCGTTCAAGCCCAAAGAGCTGGACGAGGAAGGCATCGAGAAGCAGATCAGCGATTTCGTCACCTGTTCGGTGCTGGCGCAAACCGCCGAATACGACGGCGTCGAGATCATGGGCTCGGAAGGTTATTTCATTAACCAGTTCCTCGCCGCCCACACCAACCACCGCACCGACCGTTGGGGCGGCAGCTACGAAAACCGTATGCGCCTGCCGGTGGAAATCGTCCGTCGCGTGCGTGAAGCGGTCGGCCCGAACTTAATCATCATCTTCCGCCTGTCAATGCTCGACCTCGTGGAAGGCGGCAGCAGCTGGGAAGAAATCGTCACCCTGGCCAAGGCCATCGAACAGGCCGGTGCCACGATCATCAACACCGGGATCGGCTGGCACGAAGCGCGGATTCCGACCATCGCCACCAAAGTGCCGCGCGCGGCTTTCAGTAAAGTCACCGCCAAACTGCGTGGCTCGGTGAGCATTCCGCTGATCACCACCAACCGTATCAACACCCCGGAAGTGGCCGAACAGATTCTGGCTGAAGGCGACGCCGACATGGTGTCGATGGCGCGGCCGTTCCTCGCCGACCCGGACTTCGTCAACAAGGCCGCTGAAGGGCGCGCCGATGAAATCAACACCTGCATCGGTTGCAACCAGGCGTGCCTCGATCACACCTTCGGCGGCAAGTTGACCAGTTGCCTGGTCAACCCGCGTGCTTGCCATGAAACCGAACTCAACTACCTGCCGGTGCAACAGATCAAGAAAATCGCCGTGGTCGGTGCCGGTCCTGCGGGGCTTTCCGCTGCGACGGTGGCCGCCGAGCGCGGGCATCAGGTGACGCTGTTTGATTCGGCTAGCGAAATCGGCGGTCAGTTCAACATCGCCAAGCGCGTACCGGGCAAGGAAGAGTTCTTCGAAACCCTGCGCTATTTCAACCGCAAATTGCAGACCACCAACGTCGAGGTGTGCCTGAACACCCGCGTCGACGTGGCTCGACTGGTCGAGGGCGGTTACGACGAGATCATTCTCGCCACCGGCATCGCGCCACGGACCCCGGCGATTCCTGGCGTGGAAAACGCCAAGGTGTTGAGCTACCTGGACGTGATCCTGGAGCGCAAACCGGTGGGCAAACGGGTCGCGGTGATCGGCGCGGGCGGCATCGGTTTCGACGTGTCGGAATTCCTCGTCCACCAGGGCGTCGCCACCAGTCAGGACCGCGACGCGTTCTGGAAGGAGTGGGGCATCGATACTCACCTTGAAGCGCGCGGTGGCGTGGCGGGCATCAAGGCCGAACCGCATGCACCGGCGCGTGATGTGTTCCTGTTGCAACGCAAGAAATCCAAGGTCGGCGACGGCCTCGGTAAAACCACGGGCTGGATTCACCGCACGGGGCTCAAGAACAAGCAGGTACAGATGCTCAACAGCGTCGAGTATTTGAAGATCGACGACGAAGGACTGCACATTCGCATCGGCGAAAGCGGTGAGCCGCAAGTGTTGGCGGTGGACAACATTGTGATTTGCGCCGGGCAAGACCCACTGCGTGAATTGCAGGACGGGTTGGTCGCGGCCGGGCAGAATGTTCATCTGATTGGTGGCGCGGACGTGGCGGCGGAGCTGGATGCCAAGCGTGCGATCAATCAGGGTTCGCGGTTGGCTGCTGAGTTGTAATCAGCAGGTTAAGCATACCAATGGCCTTCGCGAGCAAGCCCGCTCCCACACTCGATCTATGTGGCAACGAAGATCAAATGTGGGAGCGGGCTTGCTCGCGAAGGCGTCCTTAGAGCGTCTAGAATGCTGGCTCTTAACTGAGCTCAATCAGGCGCTAATGCTTTTTCCTCCAGCAAACTGGCTCCCCCAAGCCCCTCTCGACCCCCTCCCTCTCGACTGGCTCACTACCGCCGGCATCGACGTCGCGATCCTGCGCCTTGACCAAATCGACCCGCTAATCAGCGGCAACAAGTGGTTCAAGCTCTTCGAGCACCTCAACGCCGCCAACCTCGCCGGCGCCAAAGGCATCATCAGCCTGGGCGGTGCTCACTCCAATCACCTGCACGCGCTGGCCGCCGCTGGTAAACGCTTCGGTTTCAACACCGTCGGACTGCTGCGCGGCCATCCACACGACACCCCGACGGTGAAAGACCTGCAGGCATTCGGCATGCAATTGCACTGGTTGGGCTACGGCGGCTACCGCGCGCGGCATGAACCGGGTTTCTGGCAGCCGTGGCAGGCGCAATACCCCGATGTGTATCCGGTGCCGGAAGGGGGCGGCGGTCTGCGTGGCGCGCGCGGGTGCGTGTCGTTGAAGGCAATGGTCGACGATCAATTGAATCGTTTGGGATGGAGCGACTTCGACGGCTGGTGGCTGGCGTGCGGAACCGGCACCACCCTGGCCGGCCTGGTGCTGGCCGAGGCGGGTGAACGCATTGTGTATGGCGCAATGGCGGTGCCCGACGATCACGGCGTTGCGCAACAGGTCGAATCGATACTGCAAGAAGCGGATGTGCCGCGGCGTAACTTCGAACTGCTGGACGCCAGCCGTGGCGGCTTTGCCAAAGTCGATCAGTCGTTACTCGACTTCATCGATCAGACCGAACAAGCCTGCGGTGTGCCGCTCGAACCGCTCTACACCGGCAAGGCGCTGCTGATGCTCAAGCAGCAAGTCGAGGCAGGGCGTTTTGAAAAGGGTACACGCTTGATCTTCATCCACACCGGCGGCCTGCAGGGCCGCCGGGGATTTCAATAAGTACGGGCGGTGTTCAACCGCGCTTTGGCATCATCCGCAGCAAGGTGTTATCCCGCACCACGTAATGGTGATAGATCCCGGCGAGTGCGTGCAGGCCGATCAGCCAGTAGCCGATGGTGCCGCCCAGTTCATGCCAGCCCTGGATCTGCTTGGCCAGCGCCTTGTCTTCCGAAACCAGCATCGGCAGGTCAAAGCCGTAGAACATCACTTGATTACCCTTGGCGCTCGTGACCAGCCACCCGAGAATCGGCATTGCGATCATGAAAATGTACAACGCCCAATGCATCAACTTCGCCAGCGTGATTTGCCACTTGGGCGAGGCGGGGAAGATCTGCGGTGCGGGCCCCAGGCTGCGGGCGAACAAGCGGAGCCAGACCAGCACGAACACGGTCAGGCCCAGCATGAAGTGCGATTCAACGATCAGCGCGCGACCGCCACTGCCTTTGGGAAAGATCCCGCGAAACTCGATACAGGCGTAAACCAGCGCCAACAAGACCAGCATCAACCAATGCAGCGTGATTGATACGGTGCTGTAGCGTGATTCGGAATTCTTCCAGGGCATACGGTGTTCCTCACAGGTCTGGTCTGAAGCCACCGTTCTTGACCGACGGTGTTCCTTAACTGTAATCCGCTTTGGCGGATTTGCCTTGAGTGATTGTGCCGTATAACGCTCTGGTTCAGCTGATTGACATCAAAAATGCGCCAGTTCCGTAATGGAACTGGCGCTTTTTTATGCTCGGAAAACTGCGATCAACTGCTTTGCGGCATTTCGCCATTTGCCAGGCGCTTGTTGATGTCGGCGATCACTTCCGGCAAGTCAGTGATGGTGTCGATCATGTAGTGCGGGCGCGAGCTTTCGAACATGGCGTGGATGCGCTTGCGTTCGCTGTCCAGCTTATCGCTGCCGAGGGCGCGATAACCTTCGTAGTCCAGGCCCAGCGCGTTGCCCGAGCAGATCAGCGCCACGGTCCACATGCCGGCACGACGACCTTCGAGAATGCCTGGCACGGTGTCATCGATCTTCACGCAGGCGGCGACGTCGTCGATGCCCAGCGCAATCACGTTGGCCAGGGCCTGAGCCGGCCATGGGCGACCGTTGGGGACTTCGTCGGTGGCGACCACGTGGTCGGCGACGTAACCGTTGGTGGCGGCCAACTCGACCACTTTGTCCATGACCTGTTTCGGGTATCCGGAGCACGAGCCGATCTTGATCCCTTGCTGGCGCAGGTTGGCGATGGTGTCCAGCGCACCTGGAATCAGGGCCGAGTGTTCGGCGATTTTTTCGATTTGCAGCGGCATGAAGCGTTTGTAGATGGCGGTGACATCATCGTCGGTCGGTGCGCGGCCGAACACGGCGCGATAACGCTCGGCGACTTGTGGCTGATCGCACAGGGTGCGGATGTGGTCCCACTTGCCCATGCCCATCGGCCCACGGGCTTCTTCGATGGAGACCTGGACGTCGAACTCGGCGAAGGCTTCGACGAAGATTTGGGTGGGAGCGAAGGAGCCGAAGTCAACGACGGTGCCGGCCCAGTCGAGGATGGCGGCTTGGAGTTTGGTTGGGTTGTTGTAGTTCATGTCTCAAATCCTGTCTTTTGGAATGATGAGCAAATTTGTTGTGAGTCAGATGTCGAGGACTTCCATCTCACGCAGTACTTCAGCCACCGCCGCCACGGCCGCGTGCATCTCGGCCTGGTTGACGTGGCCGATGCAGCCGACGCGGAAGGTTTCAACCTGGGTCAATTTGCCGGGGTAGAGGATGAAACCCTTGGCCTTGACCCGTTCGTAGAATTCCTTGAACTGGTAGCGCGGATCTTTCGGTGCGTGGAACGTGATGATGATCGGCGCCTGAATCGCGGCGGGCAGGAAGCTGCGCAGACCGAGCTGGGCCATGTCTTCCAGCAGCACTTTGCAGTTGTCGGCGTAGCGCTGATGCCGCGCCGGCAAGCCACCTTCTTCGTTGTATTGCAGCAAGGCTTCGTGCAGCGCCGCGACCACATGGGTCGGCGGGGTGAAGCGCCATTGGCCGGTCTTGGCCATGTAGGTGTGCTGGTCGAACAGGTCCATCGCCAGCGAGTGCGAGTTGCCGGCGGCATTCGCCAGCGATTCTTTGCGAGCAAAGACGAAACCCATGCCCGGTACGCCTTCCAGGCATTTGCCCGACGCAGCGATCAGCGCGTCGAACGGCACCTGTTGCGCATCCACCGGAAGCGCGCCGAAAGAGCTCATGGCGTCGATGATCAAGCGCTTGCCGTGTTGCGCAATCACCTGGGCGATTTCCGACAGCGGATTGAGGATGCCGGTGCTGGTTTCGCAGTGAATCAGTGCAACGTGGGTGATGCTGGCGTCGGCGTGCAGCAGACGGTCGACGTCGGCGGCGGTGGTCGGCTCGTCTTCAGCAGTTTCGAAGGTGCTGAAAGAGCGGCCGAGCACTTCGCAGATCTTCGCCAGGCGTTTGCCGTAGGCGCCGTTGATCAGCACCAATACTTTGCCGTCACGGGGCACCAACGTGCCGATCGCTGCCTCGACCGCGAAGGTGCCGCTGCCTTGCAAGGGCACGCAGTGGTGGCTGGCGCCGCCGTTGATGATCGCCAGCAGTTGCTCGCAGAGGCTGGCGGTCAATTGATTGAAGCGGTCATCCCATGAACCCCAGTCGACCATCATCGCCTGACGGGTGCGGGCCGATGTGGTCAGTGGGCCGGGGGTGAGCAGGATGGGTTCGGCAGTACTCATTCTCGTGTCCTCGCATTCGATGGGATGAAGCTACGGGACATAAATTGCAATTTGCCGTGCTATCAATCAAATTGTTTGTTGTTATGCCAGCCATCAGTGAGAGTTATCCATGAACCTGTTCCAGCTTCGGGCCTTTGATGCCGTGGCCCGCGAAGGCAGCTTCACTCGCGCCGCCGCACGATTGTTCATCAGCCAGCCGGCGGTGACCGGGCACATCAAAGCCCTGGAAGAGCATTACCAGATCACCTTGTTGCGCCGTACCGCGCGACGGGTGGAGCTGACGGAGGAGGGCACCAAACTGGCCGCGATCACCCGGGCCATGTTCGGCCTGGCGGAAGAGGCGCAGGTGATGCTCGAAGCGAACCGACAGTTGCTGACCGGGCGCCTGGAAGTGGCGGCAGACGGACCGCACATGGTCATGCCGATGTTGGCCAGCCTGCGCGCGCGCTACCCCGGCATCACCGTGAACCTGCGATTGGGCAATGCCCAGGAAACCCTGGCGGCGTTGTTGTCCGAGCACGCCGACGTGGCGGTGTTGACCGAGGTTGAACCGCGCAAGGGCCTGCACCTACAGGCGTTGAGCGAATCGCGGATATGCGCGTTGGTGCCGGAAAGTCATCCATGGGCGAAGGCGAGCAGCGTCAAGCTCAAGGCGCTGGATCAGGTGATCATGGTGTTGCGTGAGCCGAGTTCGATTACCCGGCGCACGTTCGATCAGGCGTGCGATCAGGCGAAGGTCAACCCACGGGTGTTGCTGGAGCTGGACAGTCGGGAGGCGGTGACCGAAGCGGTGGCGGCGGAGTTGGGGGTGGGCGTGGTGTCTTCGGTGGAAGTCAGCCATGATCCACGGGTGGCGGCGGTGCCGATTATTGGCGAGGGGCTGGTGAACCGGCACATGATCGGGTGCATGGAGCGGCGGCGGGATTTGCGGTTGATACAGGCGTTTTTTGAGTTGGCTCCAATCAGTTAGACCGAGGTGCGGCCTTCGCGAGCAAGCCCGCTCCCACACTGGATTTGTGGCGTTCACATAACCCCTGTGGGAGCGGGCTTGCTCGCGAAGGGGCCGGACCTGCCTACACCAGACTCTCGCGAACCATCTCCAGAAACGTCGCCACCACCCGCCGCGAACTCTGCTCGCGCAAGCACACCAGTGTCTCCGTCAGCCGCCGTGTGCAATCAGTAATCGGCAACGCACACACCCGTGAATCCGCACCAAACTCGGCAGCCGACACCACCCCAACCCCAATCCCGACCACCACCGCCTCGCGCGCCGCTTCCCGTCCTTCCACCTGAATCGCCGGGCGAATGCGAAACCCGGCACGGGCCATTTCCTCTTCCAGTGTCTGGCGTGTCACCGAACCGATTTCACGCAGCACCAACGGCGTGTCATCCAGGTCCGCGAGGCAGATCGATTCGCGATCCGCCCACGGATGATGGCGTGAAACAAACGCCACCATCGGGTCATTGCGCAGGGGCAATGAGATCAGCCGTTCATCACTGACATCCCGGCCCAGCAACGCCAGGTCAGCCTGATAGTTGAACAGGCGAAACAACGACTCATCGGTGTTGCCGGTTTCAATCTTCACGCTGATGCCCGGATAGCGTTCGCAGAACCGCGCGATCTGCGGCAGCACATGCACCGGCGCATCCACCGCGAGGATCAGGCTGCCGGTCTGCAAGGCCTGGGAGTCCTGCAACAGCTCCTGGGCTTCGGCCTCGATCACGAACAGCCGCTGAGTGATGGCGAGCAAGCGCTCGCCCAGATCTGTCAGGCGCACCGAGCGTTTGTTGCGATGGAACAGCAACACTCCGAAGCGCTCTTCGAGTTTGCGCACCTGGTCGGAAATGGCCGGTTGCGTGAGGAATAGCCGCTCGGCGGCTTTGGTAAAGCTTCCGTGGACGGCCACGGCGTGGAAGGCTTTGAGTTGGGCGTGGGAAACCGACATCGAAACCTCCAGTAACAAGCTGAGCTTATTTTGGAAATACGATAAATCGATTTCACTTATTAATCAGTAATTGTTTTTATCCACCTCAGCCCCGGTGACTGGTCAGTCGAACAGCAGCGGTGGCCATGAGCCTGTGCGTGCAACAGCAGGACTCATCTGACCGGTATCGCGACAGGGAAACCGCGATACCGCAGTGCTCAACAATAAAAACACAGGCGTTTTCTACCCATTCTGCCGGCACACTCACACCCTGAGGTCAGAACCACAATGAACAATCCCATCGGCACCATCAAGCGCTGGCGCGTGCAGATCTTTGCGATCACCTGGCTCGCCTACGCCGCTTTCTACTTCACCCGCAAAGCGTTTTCCGTGGCCAAACTGGGGATCGCCGAAGACCCCACCTTCATGCTCGACAAAATGGCCATGGCCAACCTCGACGCGATCTACCTGGCGGCGTACGCCCTCGGGCAGTTTACCTGGGGCATGCTCGCCGACCGCTTTGGCCCACGGGTCGTGGTGTTCGGCGGGTTACTGATTTCGGCGGCAGCGGCGCTGGTGATGGGCACTTACGCGACACTGCCGATCTTCGCCACCTGCATGTTGATTCAAGGGTTGGCGCAGTCCACCGGTTGGTCCGGGCTGTGCAAAAACCTCGGCAGTTTCTTCCCTGCGCAACAGCGCGGCAGAGTGCTGGGGTTATGGAGTTCCTGCTATGCCTTTGGTGGGCTGGTGGCATCGCCGTTTGCGGGCTGGTGGGCGTATACGCTGATCGGCACCTGGCATGCGGCGTTCATTTCCAGTGCGGCGGTGGTTGGGCTGGTCGCCGTGCTGTTTTTTATTTTTCAACGCAACACACCGCAAGACGTCGGCCTGCCGGCGGTGGACATCGAACCCGAGTTGACCGCTGAAGAGGCTGACGCGCAAAGCAAGATCAGCATCCTGGAACCCTTGAAGGACATCCTGCGCAACCGCACGGTGCTGGTCCTGGGCCTGGCGTACTTTCTGCTGAAACCGGCGCGTTACGCGATTCTGCTGTGGGGCCCGGTGATCGTGTTCGAACAAATGCCCACGGTGGGCAAGGTCGGCGCGGCGATCATCCCGACCGCGTTTGAACTGGCCGGGCTGCTCGGGCCGATCCTGCTCGGTCTCGCGTCGGACAAAGTGTTCGGTGCCCGCCGTATGCCGGCTTGCGTCCTCAGCCTGTTGGCGCTGACCGTGACCCTGGCCTTGTTCATGGGCGCCTTGCACACCGGCAGCGTCTTGCTGGTGGTCATCCTGTTGTTTGTCATGGGCCTGACCCTGTACGGGCCGGACTCGATGATCAGCGGCGCGGCCGCGATTGATTTCGGCACCGCCAAGGCGGGCGCGACGGCGGCGGGTTTCGTCAACGGTTGCGGTTCGGTCGGGGCAATTCTCGGCGGGTTGCTGCCGGGTTACTTTGACTCGGTCACCGTGTTCATCGTCTTCGCCGGCTGCGCGTTGTTCTCGGCCCTGGTGTTGATCCCCCATTGGAACAGCCGCCCGGCTGGCTTGCGTGTTAACTATCCCTTCGTGCCCAATCGGGCGATGGCGATCAAACCCCTGCGTACCTGAATCCTGTCCCTCGCAGCCTGCTGCACCGGCGGCAGGCTGGCGTGTGGGCATCTGACTGGAGATTTCCCCATGAGACCCTTTTGGCTGGACCAGGCCTTAAAGGCTGATACGTCCGACACCTGCCCGGCGCTGGACGGCGATACCCGTGCAGACGTGTGCATCGTCGGTGGTGGCTACACCGGTTTGTGGACCGCAATCATGCTCAAGGAGCAGAACCCGGAACTCGATGTGGTGCTGATCGAGGCCGACATCTGCGGCGCCGGCGCCAGTGGCCGCAACGGCGGTTGTGCGTTGTCGTGGTCGGCCAAGTATTTCACCCTGGAGCGGCTGTTCGGCGTCGAAGAGGCGGTGCGCCTGGTCAAGGAATCCGAGCGCAGCATTTACGCGATTGGCACCTTTTGCGAACAGTACGGCGTGGAGGCCGATTACCGCCTCGATGGCACGCTCTACACCGCGACCAATCGTGCCCAGTGCGGCTCGACCGATGCAGTGATTGCCGCGCTGGAACGCAACGGCATCAACTCGTTCACCCAGCGTCCGGTCGCCGACGTGCAACGCATGGCCGGTTCCCGCAAGCATCTGGAGGGCTGGTTTTCCCCTGCGGCGGCCAGCGTACAACCCGGGAAACTGGTGCGCGGCTTGCGGCAAGTGGCGTTGCAGTTGGGGGTGAAGATTTACGAAAACACCGCGATGACCGGGCTGGAGGAGGGCAAGCCAGCGGGCATTCAAACCCGCAACGGCACCGTTCGCGCAGACCGGGTGGTGCTGGCGATGAACGCCTGGATGGCCCGGGCGTTCCCGCAGTTCGAGCGCAGCGTGGCGATTGTCTCCAGTGACATGTTGATCACCGAACCGCGTCCCGATCTGCTCAACGAGATCGGCCTGACCAGCGGCGTCACCGTGCTTGATTCGCGGATTTTCGTGCACTACTACCACAACACCCCGGACGGCCGGATCATGCTCGGCAAGGGCGGCAACACCTTTGCCTATGGTGGGCGGATGTTACCGGTGTTTGATCAGCCGTCGCCGTACGCCGGGTTGTTGAAAGACAGCCTCAATGAGTTCTTCCCTGCGTTCGCCGACGCCAAGGTCGACGCGACATGGAACGGCCCGTCAGATCGCTCGGTCACCGGCCTGCCGTTCTTCGGCCAGATGAGCGCCAGCGGGAATGTGTTCTACGGGTTCGGTTATTCCGGCAGCGGCGTTGGCCCGTGCCACATGGGCGGGCAGATTCTGGCCTCGATGGTGCTGGGGCTGGACAACGCCTGGACCCGTTCTCCGCTGGTGAACGGCCCCTTGGGGTTTTTTCCGCCGGAGCCGATTCGTTACCTCGGCTCGCTGATGGTGCGCAACGCCATCCGCCGCAAGGAACGCGCCGAAGATCACGGCCGCCGCCCACGGCACCTGGACGTACGCCTGGCCAAATTTGCCGCAGCGGCCGGCAAGGCGGACAAGGGCTAGCGATTGATCAGCCAATCAAGCAGCAATCGCCCATCGCTGCGGGGTTGATAGGCGGCGCGAGGCTTGGTCGGGTTGAAAACGGTGGCGCACAACACCGGGCGATCCGGGTCGCTGTCGAGAAAGCTGATCAGCACTTCGGAGCCCGCGAGGGGCAGGCTGGAGGGATCAATCCCGCGCTCCGGTGTGGCGAAGGCCACGGGAAGCCACAAGCCGGCGGATTCATCCGCGTCCTCTTGCAGGGCTGGCCACAGCCGCACGTGGATTCGATGTTGCTCATCCAGCGCTGCCGGTTGCCCGGCCACGCCCAGCACCCATGCCGTCTGATAGCCCGGAATGCTCGGCCTGGGTTGCGTGAGCGCGGGCCTGAATTCCGTTGACCAGGGAATGGCGGTGAACTGATTGCTGTAGCGCCGGGGACGTTGGTCGGCGAGGATTGAAGGCTGTTGCCCGCCGTGCTGGACGTCGGTGATCAGCCACTGATCGTTGAAGCCCGACAGCGGATGTTCCGTCACTTGCACGATGCTGCCACTGCGCAAGCCGGCGTGCTTGCTTTGCCCTTCAATCTGTCGATGCTGGCAGCGCAGACGCTCCAGTGACCGGCGACTGAGCTGCTCGCGGTGCGCCTGTTCGGGGGCGGGACGACCGGTGAAAGGGGATGTCTTGGCGAAGGTGTGGTTGGCGGCGCCGTCACCCGATGCCTGAAATCCGCGATGGTTGGCAACGCGGCGGGCGGGCAGGGCGCGCGCGCTGTGACGTTGGAACAGCTCACTGATCACCGGTAAAGAAGTCCCGCTGAGCGCATCCTCTCGAAAGGGCAGCACGAGCGGCGCCTGGGGGAATGCCTGGCTGTCATCCGCCAGCACCAGCACATGCCCGTCGCAGCGGTGTTCGAAGTGATAGTGGATGCCTTCTTCTTCGCAGAGTCGCTGCATCAGTGTCAGGTCGGACTCTTCGTATTGAATGCAAAACGGTCGGGGCGGGTAGTGCGCGGTAGCCAGTTCCAGGCGATAGCTGTCCTCGGGCAGCGCATGTTCCTGGAACAACTGACGCAGGATTGCCGGCACGCTGAGGTGATGAAACACCCGACGGCAGCGGTGTCGGTCGAGGGTGTGCAGGTAAGGCACCAGCACCAGGTGATAGCCGATGCAATGCGGACCGCGGTGTTCACGGCTGGCGCTGTGAAGAATGCCGTGAACGGCGATGCGATCGTCCATCGTCAGAAGAGCCGGTTGTTGCAGCAACGGGTCGAGGTTCATCGCCGGTGCCAGGCCAATCACTTCAATGTCGAACCGGTAGGGCCGGTTCAGGCTTTCAGTTCCGCTGAACTGCAACACCTGCAGGCTTAAACCGCTGTCGAGGAGGGTCAGGGTGTAGAGACTTTCCTTGTCGTTGTGCATTGAGTGCGCTTCTGCCATGGATTGCGGACGCGAAGGGTACGAAACCGCGCCCCTCAATGGTCACCGCAAATCGCTGTTTCAGAATCGCCCTACGAATGCTGGCGAAAAAGTCGATACGTGAAGCCGGTGGACCCGTCCGCATTTTTTGGTCGATTGCCAACTTTAGGCCGTATAAACTTGCGCAATGCGTCGGCCAATAGATGTCTCGGCGCCACTGATCAAGAGAGTGAGTAATGGGCGCACAGTGGAAGGTTAAACACAAAGAAGCGGCATCCAACGCCAAGGGCAAGATCTTCGGCAAACTGGTGAAAGAAATCACCATTGCTGCGCGTAACGGCGCCGATACCGCCACCAACGCACACCTGCGACTCGTGGTTGAACAGGCCAAGAAAGCCTCGATGCCCAAGGAAACCCTCGATCGCGCGATCAAGAAAGGCGCGGGCCTGTTGGGCGAAACCGTGCAATATCATCGCGTGACTTACGAAGGCTTCGCCCCGCATCAGGTGCCGCTGATCGTTGAATGCGTGACCGACAACATCAACCGCACCGTGGCGGAAATCCGCGTGGCGTTCCGTAAGGGCCAACTGGGCGCTTCCGGCTCCGTGGCGTGGGACTTCAACCATGTCGGCATGATCGAAGCGTCCCCGGACAGCCCGGACGCCGATCCGGAAATGGCGGCGATCGAAGCCGGTGCCCAGGACTTTGAGCCGGGCGAAGAAGAGGGCACGACCCTGTTCCTGACCGAACCTGCGGACCTGGACGCGGTGCAAAAAGCACTGCCGGAGCAAGGTTTCACGGTGTTGGCGGCGAAACTGGGCTACCAGCCGAAGAACCCGGTCAGTGGTTTGAGCGATGAGCAGATGGCTGAGGTTGAAGCGTTCCTGGAAGGCCTCGACAACCATGATGATGTGCAGGATATGTTTGTGGGTCTGGCGGGTTAAGTAGTCCAGCATGGGCGACTTTGTCGTCTGACAGGCCGCCTTCGCGAGCAAGCCCGCTCCCACATTTAATCTTCAGTGCGACATAGATCTAGTGTGGGAGCGGGCTTGCTCGCGAATGGCCGCAAAGCGGTCACCGATCCTGCAGCTCCCGCAAAATCTCGCCAAACCCGGGTCTCTTCAGCACTTCCGGATGGCAGCAGCGCTCCTGCAAAACTTCCAGCTCTTCACGCGCAACATCGCTCAACCCCGAGTCGATGCGTTCTAGCAATTCCCCCAGCAACACCCCAAATGCCCGCACCTCAATGCGTTGCAGCGCCCGGCTTTCAGGGCTGTCGCAGGTCGCGTGAAAAGACGCCGCGCCAAAATCCCCCAGCAGGCAATCACCGTCCTCGTTCCACAGGATGTTGTGGCCATAGAGATCGCCGTGGGTGATGCCGTGCTGGTGCAAATGCCTGGCCACTGAGGCCACGCCATGGGCGATGCGCATTGCCACGCCCGCGCTGAAGCGAGTGTCATCGGTGTAGACGTCTCGCGTGCAGGACGCCAGGCTCGGCAGCGCGGCCAGGTTGCGATAACTCGGGTCGATCAGTTGCATGACCAGCCCGGCCTGCTGCTCGGGATGATCGACGATTCGGCCTTCGACGCGGATCAGGTTCGGGTGAAGGCCGGCGGTGATGCAGGCGTTCATTTCGTGCAGGGGTGAGCCATCGCTGGTCATTTCGCCCTTGTAGAGCTTGACCGCGACCTGCGTGGCCGGTTGCCCCGTTTGCGCCCAGGTGGCCCGATGAATCACCCCCGAAGCGCCTTCGCCCAACTGCTGCTCCAGGTGCAATTGCTCCCAGGGAATCTGCGGAGTGGCTTCCAGTGCCGCCGCATCCGCTTCGGTTTCCAGGGGATTACCGGCGTACGCCAGCCACGTCAGGCTGGGCAGGGCCAGCAGCCATTCGGGCAGTTCCTTGAACTGATTGGCAGCGATGCGGATCAGTTCGAGTCGATGGCACTGGCTCAGGCTGCGGGGCAGGCGTTGCAAGCGGTTGCCGGCGAGCATGAGTTTTTGCAGGTTCGGGCGGTCGCCCAGTTCGGTGGGCAGTTCAGCGATGCGGTTGTCAGTCAGGATCAACCAGCGCAGCAACGGCGGCAGCGCGGCGGCGGGGACCGTTTCGATGGCATTGGACCGGAAGCCGATCATCGTCAGCGCGGCGCATTGGCCCAGGCACGCCGGCAGTTCGGTGAACAGGTTGTCCGAGCAGAACAGCACGCGTAACCGGGTCAGGCGATGCAGGTCATCCGGCAGGCTGCGCAAGGCGTTGCCGCTGAGGTTGAGCACCTCCAGCGAATCCGCCAGGTCGAAAATGTCCCGCGGGAATTCTGTCAGGCCGCAGGCCAGGTCCAGGCGAGTAATGCCAGTCAATTGGCCGGCGCGCAGTTGGGCGAGGGTATCCATGGGCGGGTTCGCTATTGATCAGGGGAAGGCGCGGAGGCCTGGAAATGGGCGACATGATAGCGGTAAAGGTGGCGCACCTGTCAGGCCAGTGCGCGCACTTCCAGCAACTGGCCCAAGCGGCTGCGCGTGCGCGCCAGGTCGATGGCATCGCCACCCAGGCTTTCGCGCAACGATTGCTGTCCGAGGAGCGTCAGGTGTTTGTCCTGATCGTATAGAACGTCGATCAGGTTGATGAACCGCTGCTGTGCGGCAATCGAGCAGTCGGCGAGTTTGGGCAGTTCGTCGATGATCCAGTGATCGAAGCGCCGGCACAGCTCTAGGTAATCCATGACCGCCGTGGGGTGTTCGCACAGAGCGTCAAAGGTGAAGCCGATGGTCCGATCTTCGCAATGCCGCGCTTGCAGGTGCCGGGTGCCGACCGCCAGTTGCAAGGGAGGGGACACGCGTTCGGGCAGGTTCAACACCTGACGTTGCGCCAGGCTGCCCGGCCAGACATAACGGCCTTGGGTAAACACCTGCTGCGCGTGGGTTCTGACCTGACTGCGGTAGTCATGCGGGCCCCCGACTTCCATCACTTGCATGCGGGCGTGGATCAGGTCGATGACCGGCTTGAAACGTGCGTGGTAGAGCGGGTTGGGCAGCAAGCCTTCCGGTGGATAATTAGACGTCACCAGCAGCAGAATGCCGCGACGGAATAGCGCCTTGAACAGCCGCGTGATGAGCATCGCATCGCCGATGTCATGAACGTGAAACTCGTCGAAACACAGCACCCGGCAATCGCTCAGCAGTTCATCGAGGGTGAAGGCCAGCGCATCGGGCTGATCGCGGTGGGTGAACATTCCCTGATGCAATCGGGCAAAGAACTCGTGGAAGTGCATTCGCTGCTTTTGCTCGATCGGGATCGCTCGGAAAAAGCCGTCGAGCAACCAGCTCTTGCCGCGTCCGACCGCACCGTGCAAATAGAGGCCGGGAAGGGTTTTTGTCGACGCGCCGAGCAGCGCGGTGGCGTGTTGCGCCATGCAGTCGATCACTCGCTGCTGGCTGTGACTGAGGGTGTAGCCCTGGGCATGGGCTTTCTGGCGGAAGTAATCGTGGACGGCTTTACCGGCCGCCGTGCCGCTGGCAGGTGAGGCAAGCGCCTTGCCGAAAAGGCTGCGCAAGGAAGGCAGGCGTGGTGTCAGTCGCGAACGGTTGGGCGGTCGAGCGGCCATTGTCATGTCACCCCGTAGTCGTCAGGCCGGCTCCCCGAGCAGCGGCGGCGTAGTGTAACCAGATGGGTAATTACCCATCCAGTCATGTCGACGGACGAAACGGGTAGACAGCCTTGTACCAGCTATCGAGCAGCGCGAGGCTGCGTTCGGCCCTGTAGCAGCTGTCGAGCTCCAGCGAGGCTGCGTCCGGCTGCGAAGCAGTCGTGAAATCAGGCAGCGCGGTGTCTCAGAAAGACCGCGTTTGCAGGGTTTACGACTGCTTCGCAGCCGAACGCAGCCTCGCGGTGCTCGACAGCTGCTACAGAGCCGGACGAGCTGCTGCATCGGTTGTGTGGCTGCGGTTATCTAGCGTTCAATGGTGCGATTCCAGCGTGCATTCCACGCCGGGCGCTGTTCGTTGACCTGGTCCCAATCGATGGCAATCGCTGTTTCCAGATACTGCTTCATCGCCTCGACCTGGCCGCGCGTCTTGTCGGTGGTCGGGGTGTTCGGGTTGGACGGGATCTGGTCGCCGTCCTCAAGTGCGGCGGCTTGTGCTTCGGGCGTCAGCAAGAACGCGGCGAGTTTTTGTGCCAGTTCCGGTTGGGTGTTGTTGGCGATGGCGCACTCCGCGACGTTGAGCACCACGGCGCCTTCCTTCGGTTGCGCGTACTCGACCGGCATACCTTTGAGCTTCAACGCGGTGACCTGCGTCGGGGTCAAAGGGAACAGCGCGGCTTCGTCGGTCTGGAGCATTTCGGAAATTTTCGCCGAGCTCGGAATGTATTCCAGCACGTTGCGTCCGACGGTGTTCGGCCAGGCCTTGAAGCCCGGTTCGACGTCGGTTTCGCTGCCACCCTGAATGCGGTTGAACATCAGGAAACCGTGCAGGCCGAAGGTCGACGAGGCCATCGACTGGAACACCAGTTTGTCCTTGAAACGCGGGTCAGCCATGTCCATCCATGACGTCGGCGCGCTCCAGCCTTTTTCCTTGAACAACCGGGTGTTGTACGCCAGCCCGGTGACGCCGAGGCTGACTGCCACGGCCTGATCCTTGATCCGGCCCTTGGCTGGAATCTGCGCCAGGGTCGGGCTGTCTTCAAGCTTGTCGCACAGGCCCATGGCGATGGCGCGGTACATGATGCCGTCGTCGAGGAACATCACGTGCAACTGCGGGTTGCCTTTGCTGGCCTGGACCTTGGCCAGGATGTCGGCGGAGGTGCCCGGCACGATGACCACTTTGACGTTGTTGGCTTTTTCGAAAACCGGCAACACCTTGTCGGCATACAGCCGCTCCATGGTCCCGCCGTTCATGCCCAGGTAAAGCGTCGGCTCGGCGTGAGCCTGGGTCACCGTGAGCAGGGCACTCAGGCATGAAAATCCGAGCAGTGCAGTGCGTTTGAAGTGATTCATTGGCGCGACCTTCCTCTATCAAGCTACGGAAATGGGGTGAAACCGGGTGATGGAAAACGCATCCAGCGACGTCGACGGGGCGCCGTGGCAGATGATCTCGGTGAGCGCCTGGCCCACCGCCGGCCCGATCTGAAAACCCGCGCCAGCAAAGCCGAACGCGTGCAACAGACCGGGTAGCGTGCTGCTGTGACCGATCACCGGTTGGCGGTCGGGCAGATAACCTTCGGTGCCGCTCCAGGTGCGAATTGCCTGGGCGCCTTCAAGAAACGGATAAAGCTCGACGGCCTGGCGCAGGATCTCGATTACCGCCTGCTGGCCGGGGCGTGCCCTCGCAGTGTCGAGGGCAAAACCCTGGCCACCGCCAAGCACGCAATTGCCGCGAGCGACCTGTCGGGCATAAATGCCGCCGCCTTCGACACCGGTGCTGGCGTTCATCACCAGTGGCAACGGCTCGGTGACCAGCATCGCCGGGTGCCCGGCGTGCATGGGCACCGCTTCGCCGAACTGTTCAGCGAGGCTGCCGGCCCAGGCGCCGGCGCAGTTCAGCAGCCACGGCGCGTGCAGTTCCAGGTCGTTTTGAGTGCTGACCCGAAAGCGCTGGCCGTCGTGTTCCACGGCAGTGACGGCGCACTGTTCATGCACCTGTGCGCCGTGGCGCTGCGCGGCTTGGGCGAAGGCGGGGGAAACCAGTCGCGGGTTGGCGTGACCATCGTCGGGGCAATACGAAGCGCCGACGGCGACATCACCGACCCAGGGAAAACGTGCGCGCAATTCAGCGCGATCCAGTAGCTGCAAATCGAGGCCGAAACCCTGGCTGCTGGCGGCGTAATCCTGCAACGCACGCAAGTCGTCGAGGCTGCGTGCGAGCTTCAAATGACCGCTGCGTTGATATTCACCGTCAATGCCAATCAACTGTGGCAGCTGTCCCCAGATCTCGTGTGCCCTTTGCGACAAGGGCAGTTGTGACAGCGGCCGACCTTGTCGGCGTACGCCGCCATAGTTCACGCCACTGGAATGCGAACCGCAAAAGTCCCGCTCCAGCAACGCCACGCGACGTCCGGCTTTGCTGAGAAAAAGAGCGGCCGAGGCACCGACAATGCCGCCGCCGATGATGATCGCGTCGACTTCAATCACGATTCGATCTCCAGGCCAAACGGCAGCGGCTTGACCGGCGCCTGCGCACGCAGCCGCCCGATTTGCGACACGCCGCGCTGGCTCTCGCCGGCAATGATTTCTGCGGTGGCCGCGCCGCACATGCGCCCTTGGCAGCGGCCCATGCCCACGCGGCAATGGGCTTTGACCCGGTTGATTTCCCAGTGGCCTTCGCGCACAACCTGACGGATGTCACCGGCGCGCACTTCTTCGCAGCGGCAGATCATCACCTCGTCCGCGGTGTTGGCTGCCCAGTGTTCAGGGAAGATGAATGCCTGTTCCAGCCCTTTGCGAAAGGTGTTTATTCGGGTGAGCGATTGCTCCAGTTGGACGCCGCGCTGTGGCGCAATCAGGTAGCCGCTGTCTTCGAGCACCGCCAAGGCTGCCCGTTCACCGGCCATTTCCGCGGCATCGGCGCCCATGATCCCGGCGCCGTCACCGGCCAGGTACACCTCGGCGACACTGCTGCGTCCGGCGCTGTCACGTTGTGGCAGCCAGGCGCGGTTGAGCGGGTTCCAGGCAAACTCGCAACCGAGCAAATCGGCGAGTTGGGTTTCGCTGCGCAAGCCATGGGCGAAGGCGACGGCATCGCACATCAGTTGATGTTCGCCCTTTGCGTCGGACCAGTTCAGCGACCGCACGCGGTGTTCGCCATCGATGCGTTGCAAGGTGGCGCCCTGATGCACCGGGATGCCGTGTGCGGTCAGCCAACTGCGGTAATAAATGCCCTTGGCCAGCGTCGCCGGTTGCGGGAGCAAGCCGGGCAGGGCGCGGACCTGGGCACTGAACGGCGAACTGTCGAGCACCGCGACCACTTTCGCACCGGCCTTGGCGTATTGATACGCGACCAGGTACAGCAACGGACCGCTGCCGGCGAACACCACGCGTTCGCCGATGGCGCAGCCCTGGAATTTCAGGGCGATCTGCGCCGCGCCGAGGCTGTAGACGCCTGGCAACGTCCAGCCTTGCACAGGCAGGATACGGTCGGTGGCGCCCGTGGCGACAATCACACGGGAGAACTCGATGCGTGCGGCGCGACCTTCATGCAGCGTGTCGAGCGCATCCGCTTCGGCGTTCCACACCAGGGTGTCGGGCCGATAGTCGAGCTGTTCGCGCAACGTATCGAGGGTCTGATGCAGCGCCTTGGCCTTGCGCGCTTCGAAGCCATACAACTTGACCGCCGAGCGCTTGAAGTTGGCCGGCTGACGCCGATAAATCTGCCCGCCACCGCGCGCGGCTTCATCCAGCAACACCGGGCGAACGCCATGCGCCACCAGCGTCTGCACCGCCCGAATCCCGGCGGGGCCGGCGCCGATGATGACTACGGGCTTCATACCCACCACCCTTCAGATGACCGCCGCAAACCCCCTGTGGGAGCGGGCTTGCTCGCGAAGGCGGCGGTACTTTCAACACAGGTGGTGACGGACACACCGCTTTCGCGAGCAAGCCCGCTCCCACATTTGATTTGTGTCGATGGCGGGTTTTGTGATCGACGCTGAATCCCTGTGGGAGCGAGCCTGCTCGCGAAGGCGGCGGTACTTTCAACACAGGTGGTGACGGACACACCGCTTTCGCGAGCAAGCCCGCTCCCACATTTGATTTGTGTCGATGGCGGGTTTTGTGATCGACGCTGAATCCCTGTGGGAGCGAGCCTGCTCGGGAAGGCGGCGGCACTTTCAACATAGGAGGTGACTGACACATCGCTTTCGCGAGCAAGCCCGCTCCCACATTTGATTTGTGTCGATGGCGGGTTTTGTGATCGACGCTGAACCCCTGTGGGAGCGGGCTTGCTCGCGAAGGCGGCGGTACTTTCGACACAGCTGGTGACGGACACACCGCTTTCGCGAGCAAGCCCGCTCCCACATTTGATTTGTGTCGATTTCAGGTGTTGTGATCGACGCTGAACCCCTGTGGGAGCGGGCTTGCTCGCGAAGGCGGCGGCACTTTCAACATAGGAGGTGACTGACACATCGCTTTCGCGAGCAGGCTCACTCCTGCAGGGGATTCGGTTGCGGCAGATTGGCAACGTGTTCATAGCGAGCGCCCCGGTTCGCGGGTGATTTGGTGGTCGGTTTCAAGCAGCGTCGAGCACGCGCGTACGCGTCGGCCGTCGCCCAGGCGGACCCAGCAGTCCTGGCACGCGCCCATCAGGCAGAACCCGGCGCGGGGTTCGGCGCTGAAGTCGCTGCCGCGCAGATGCTCGCTGCAGGTCAGCACCGCCGTCAGCACGGTGTCGCCGAGCAGGGCGCTGGCCGGTTGGCCGTCGAGGGTAAAGTTCACGGCCGGGCGGTCGCCCTCGGCCAGTCGTTTCAGCAAAGCCATGGCGCCCTCATTGTTTTCCCACCAGCACCCGATCAAGGCCGTAGACCCGATCAAGCAGAATCATCGTCAGCGCGGTCAGCGCGATCACCAGGGCCGACACCGCCGCCATCATCGGATCGATGGATTCGGTGGCGTACACGTACATGCGCACCGGCAAGGTTTGCGTGGCCGGCGAGGTGACGAAAATCGACAGCGTGACCTCATCAAAGCTATTGATGAACGCCAGCAACCAGCCCCCCGCAACGCCCGGCAGAATCATCGGCAAGGTGATTTCCCGGAACAGCGTGAAGCGCCCGGCACCGAGGGATTGCGCGGCATGTTCGGCGCTGCGGTCCAGGCCAATGGCCGAGGCCAGCACCAGTCGCAGCACGTACGGCGTGATCACCAGCACGTGGGCGAAAATCAGCCAGGCGAAGCTGCCGTTGACCCCCATCAGGGCAAACAGGCGCAGCAACGCAACACCGAGCACCAGGTGCGGAATGATGATCGGCGACAGGAACAGACCATTGAAAAAGTCCCGACCCGGAAACTCGAAACGGGTGATCGCCAATGCCGCCGGCACCGCAATCAGGGTCGCCAGGCTGGCGGCGCAGAACGCCAGAATCAAACTGTTGTAGAACGCATCCACAAAGTCGGCGCGCTCGAACACTGCGCGAAACCAGCGCAGGGAAAACTCGGTGGTCGGCAGGCTCAGGGTGTTTTCCGGGGTGAACGCGACGAGGCAGACCACCACCAGCGGCGCGAGCATGAACAGCACCACCAGGGCATGAAACAGCAGGGCGAAAGGACCGTTCTTGGACATGACGAGTTATCCCAATGACTTCTTGTAACGGCCTTCGATCATCCGGTTCCACGACAGCATGATCAGCAGGTTGAGCACCAACAGCGCTACAGCGATCGCCGCGCCCATCGGCCAGTTCAGCTCCGACAGATACTGGTCGTAGATCAGCGTGGCGACCATTTTCAGGCGGCGCCCGCCCAGCAGGCCAGGGATCGCAAATGAGCTGGCGGCGAGGCCGAACACGATCAAGGTGCCGGACAGAACGCCGGGCATGATCTGCGGCAGAATCACCTGGCGCATCACCGTGAAGTGACTGGCGCCGAGGGACATCGCCGCTTGTTCGGCGGCCGGGTCGAGTTTCTGCAGCGAGGTCCAGACCGGAATAATCATGAACGGCAGCATCACGTGGACCAGCGCAATCACCACCGCAAACGGTGTGTACAACAGCTTCATCGGCGAACCGCCGAAGGCTTGCAGGGTTTGATTGACCAGGCCATCGGCGCCGAGCAACAGGCTCCAGCCGAACGCCCGCACCACCACCGAAATCAGCAGCGGTGTGAGGATCAGGATCAGAAAGATCGAACGCCACGGCGCGCCCATGCGGCTGAGGATGTAAGCCTCGGGCACGCCGATCACCACGCACAGCAGGGTGGTCAGGGCGCTGATCCACATCGTGCGCAGAAAGATTTCGTAGAAGTACGGGTCGCCCAGCAGGCTGCTGTAGTGACTGAGGGTGTAGGCGTCGCCCTTGATCCCCGAGCTGTAGTCGAAGACGTTGAACGACAGCACCAGCGTCAGCAGCAGCGGGATCGCCAGCAAGCTGATGTACAACGCCAGGGCCGGTGCCGACAGCAAATAGCCCTGACGCCCCTGGCGAACGGCGGCCAGCGTACTCATGCCGACACCTCGTCGACGGTCAGCACCCGCAGCAGTTTTGCATCCCAATCAAGGCCGACGGCCGTGCCTTCGTTCAACGGCGTCGAACCGTCGTTGCGGCGCACCACACTGATGTCGCCCAAGGCCGTTGAGACGCCGTACAACCATTGGCTGCCGAGGAAGAAGCGGCTGGCGATCTTGCCTTGCAGTCGCCCGTGATCTTGTTCGCGCAGGTCGATTTTTTCCGGGCGCAGGCTCAGGGTCAGGTCGCCGCCACTGCGCACTTGCACCACGCCGGCGCTGTCACGCTCGCCGGGCAGCAGATTGGCTTTGCCGACGAAGCCGGAAATGAACTCGGTGCGCGGATGTTCATAGAGGGTGTAAGGCGCGTCGATTTGCGTGATGCGTCCGGCCTGCATCACCACCACGCGGTCGCTGATGGACAGCGCTTCGGATTGGTCATGGGTGACCATCAACGTGGTGATCCCGACTTCGCGCTGGATGCGGCGGATTTCGAACTGCATTTCTTCGCGCAGGTTGGCATCGAGGTTGGACAGAGGCTCGTCGAGCAGCAGCACCGGCGGCTCGATCACCAAGGCCCGGGCCAATGCGACACGTTGGCGCTGGCCACCGGAAAGCTCGCGGGGATAACGCTCGGCATGTTGATCCAGGCGCACCAGTTTCAGCACCCGGGCCACGCGTTGCTGCAGCTCGGCGGCGGGCACTTTGCGCATCCGCAGGCCGAAGGCGACGTTGTCCTTGACGGTCATGTGCGGGAACAGCGCGTAACTCTGGAACACCACGCCCAAACCACGGCTGGCGGGTTTGGCGTGGGTGATGTCGCGACCGTCGAGCAGGATGCGCCCGCTGGTGACTTCGACGAAGCCGGCGATCATTTGCAGGGTGGTGGTTTTGCCGCACCCGGACGGGCCGAGCAGGGACACGAACTCGCCTTTCTCCACCGAGAGGTTAGTGGCCACCACGGCGTCGATCTCGCCGTAACGTTTGCCGAGTCCTTCAAGTTGCACAAAAGCCATGACTGCGCTCCACCTGAGATTGTTATGCGTCACCCGAAGGCGCGCTTTTTTGTATGGGCAGATACGAAAAGGTCTTGCTGGGTGCGTTGGCGCTCGACTGGAGTCGGCTGCCGCTGTTGTTCGAATCGCCCCTGTGGACGCAGATTAGGACGAAGACTAGGATGGGCTCAATGGCCTATTTCACTGAAGCGATGACTATTTTCGATTTCATTCAGTGAGTAAATTTATTGTCGAGAAACCATATGTCGGATTCCACTGAGCGGAATGAAAACAAAAATGAAGTCGGTGTCGGTGCGGTCTCCCGATTGTTTGCGGTGCTGCGTAGCCTCGGTGACACCGTCGAGGGTGGGGAGCGCGTGACACAACTGGCGCAGCGCATCGGCTTGTCGCAACCGACCACGCACCGTTTGTTGCGCAGCCTGATGGACGAGGGCATGGTCGAGCAGGATGTGCGCAGCAAACGCTACCGACTGAGCCTGGATTTTTTTGCCTTGGCGGCGCGTGCGGGCAATACCGGCAACCTGCGCGAACTGGTGCGTCCGTCGCTGCTGCGGCTTTCGGCTTCGTTGGGGGATTCATTGTTCTTACTGGCGCGCAGCGGTTTCGACGCGATCTGTCTGGACCGCAGTGAAGGGCCGTTTCCGATCCGCACGTTCACCGGTGATATCGGCGGCCGCGTGGCGCTGGGCGTGGGTCAGGGCAGCCTGGCGATCCTGGCGTTCCTGCCGGAAGAGGAGCGCGACACGGTGATCCACTACAACCTGCCGCGACTCAAGGATTTCCATCTGTACGACGAAGTGTTCCTGCGCTCGGAGGTCGAGAACGTGCGCGCGCTGGGGTATGCGGGGCGCAACACCGGTGTGCTGCAAGGCATGGCCGGGGTGGCGGTGCCGATTCTGGATCGAGAGGGGCGGGCGGTGGCGGCGTTGAGTGTGGCGACAGTGAGTGACCGGCTGGGGCCGGATAGGTTGCCAACGGTGGTGGAGATGCTCAAGCGCGAAGCGGCGATGATCGGGCCGCGGATCAATCCGTTTGATCCATTGTTGCGACGGCCTTCGCAGGTGTTTGGGCAGGTCTGAACACACTCTCGAAATGATCACTGAACCCCTGTGGGAGCGGGCTTGCTCGCGAAAGCGGTGTGTCAGACACATCTATACCTACTGACACGCCGTCTTCGCGAGCAAGCCCGCTCCCACATTGGATCTGTGTCGCTCCCCCAAGGGAATGTCAGAACTGCTCCGTCTGCTTGAGCATCTGCGCCGTCGGCGTGTCACTCGGGCTGACCATTGCGTAGTTGTAACCGCTGCCGGACCAGTATTCGGCCTGCAATTCGCCATCGCTGCGACTGCCCCGCGGCAGGAATATGTTTTTCGGGCCCGGTGGGCGCACGTAGAAGCTGATCTTGTGCCCGCCCTGATCCTCGTAAACCACCATCGCCGCGGGCCCTTGCTCAGTGCTGAGCAAACGGCCGCTGACCGGTTTGAAGCCTGCACTCGACAGGTCCGGCAGGCGATTGGCGCGGGTGAAATAACGGTCGAGCCAGCCCTGCATGTCGCCATCGTCGCTGACTTTGTAGTCCGCCGGCAGAATGCCTTGCTGAGCAAACAGACGATAAGCCTGCAGCGCATCGGTCATCGGCAGCGGAGGACTGGGCAGGGTCATTTGGCGCGCTTGCCAGCCGCTCAACCCACCGACGCTGACGGCAATCAACAGCACCGCCGCGCTGGCCAGATGGCGGCGTGACTGGCGTTTGAGGCGCTGGCGAATCAGCGCCGGGTCGAGGTCCGGGTTGGCAGTGTCGTGCAGGGCGCCGCTCATGGCCGCGCGCAATTGTTGGGCGTCGTGCTGCCAGGCGCGCACTTGCGCCGCCATTTGCGGGTTGCTGGCCAGATACGTTTCCACCAGACGTCGGTCGGCGTCGCTGAGTTGGTGATCGACGTAGGCGTGCAGGTCACGCTCGCTCGGGGGCATGCTGATCATTTGAGTATCCGCAAAGAAGGGCTGGTGATTTCGCCGTCGCTGAGCTGGCGCAAGGCCTGGCGGGCGCGGGATAGGCGCGACATCACGGTGCCGGTGGGGACGTCGAGAATCTCGGCGACCTCTTTATAACTCAAACCTTCCACCGACACCCAGAGCAGCAAGGCGCGCTGTTCGGTGCTGAGCCGGTCGAAGGCTTGCAACGTCGATTGAGCAATCACCGTGCGTTCGACCGATGGCTGTGCGTCGTCACGCCCGGTAAAGAATTCGAGCATCCGCGCATAGCGCCGGGAACGGCGATGGGCATCCAGAAACTGCCGGTACAGTATCGAAAACAGCCAGGCGCGCAAGTCGCCTTCGGGGCGTTTGTCCGCCCAACTCGACAGCGCTCGCTCCAGGCTCGACTGCACCAGATCGTCGGCGCTGCTGGGATTGCGCGTCAGCGATACGGCGAAACGCCGGAGCCTGGGAATGATTTCTCTGAGTTGTTCGTCGATATCGTTCATGGGAAAGGGCGAGTTCTGAGTCAGTGAAGGGCGGCAGTGACAAGGAAGACGCCGTCTAAGGCAGGTTATTCCCTCTGCCGTAAAAGAAAATCCCACGGCCTACTTTATGTAGGACTTTTCCTCATTGGTTGCAGTCCATGTAACGACGTCAAGCGTCGTGGCTCAAGCCTCGTAACAAGCGCAAGCGGCATTGCGTCCAGCCAGTCCATCGGCTCGGCGCAACTGTCCGGTCTTGAGCTTGAACATTGAGCCCGATGAGATTTTTGACATGCAAGAGCACGCAATCCCCCTCAACCCCGCATTGGCCTATTCGCCGATGCCTACGCCGGCTGTTGATCAGGACCTTTGGCAGACATTGGGCCGTGGGCCGACGGTCACGCCAGCGTTCTCCTCGATTCATCACGCAATCGAAGCGCAAGCCGTGACCCACTCGCAAGGTGTTGCGGCCCTTTGGCAAGGTGAGTCCATCACCTATAACGAATTGAACAGACAGGCCAATCGCCTGGCTGCCGTGTTGATCAGCCAGGGCGTCAAGCCCGGTGATCACGTTGCACTGTTCGTGGAACGCTCGATCCCCATGCTGGTGGGCATGTTGGCCGTATTGAAGGCTGGCGCGGCCTACATTCCCCAGCACGTGGGGATCACCCCGGCACCGCAATTGCGCCACATCATGGAGGTTGCTGCCACGCGTCTTGTGCTGACGCTGTCGAACCTCGAGTCGCAGATTCCCCTGACAGCGGCGCAGCACTGCATTTGCCTCGATGCGTTCATGACAGTGCCGACCACCTCATCGGACGAAGTGAACGTGGCCGGTACGCCGTCAACGACCCCGGATCAACTGTGCTTTTTGTTGTTCACCTCCGGCACCACCGGGCAGCCCAACGGCGTTCGGGTAACCCACCGCAATGTCTGCAATATTCTGCTGACGGAACCGGGCAACCTCGGCATGAAGCCTGGGCTCAAGGTCGGGCAGATGCTGAACATCGCCTTCGATATGGCCGCGTGGGAGATTCTGGGTTGCCTGGCCCATGGCGCGACGTTGATGATCCGGGGCAAAGACATTGCTCAGACCGCCGAGCAATGCGACGTGCTGATCGCCACGCCGTCAATTCTCGGCACACTGGATTCCGCGCGTTGCCAACAGGCCAAGGTTGTGGCCGTTGCCGGCGAGCCGTGTCCCCAGCTACTGGCCGATCGCTGGTCGTCGTTTTGCACTTTTTACAATGCCTGCGGCCCGACCGAGACCACCATCGTCAACACCATGCAGCGTTATCGGACCGGAAGGTCCCTGACCATCGGCAAACCCACGCCCAATAACACGGTGTATGTACTCGATGAAGACGGTCGACCGTGTGCCATTGGGGTGCAAGGGGAGATGTGGGCGGGCGGGGAGTGCGTAACGGCGGGTTACCTGGGGAATACTGCGCTCACCGCCGAACGTTATCGGCCCGATCCGTTTCTTGGTCAGGACCGGATGATGTTCCGTACTCGCGACCTGGGGCGCTGGACGGCGGAGGGCGAGCTCGAACACTTGGGCCGCGTCGACGATCAGGTCAAGGTGAGGGGTTTTCGGGTTGAACTCGATAGTGTGTCGGCGGTGCTGGAGTCATGCGACGCCTGCGAGCGAGCGGTTACGCTGAAACTCGACAGTCGACATCTGGTGGCCTTCGTCAGCCCTGCGTCCACCGACATCGAGGCCGCGCGACGTCGTTGCGAGGCACGCCTCGCCTACTATTGCGTCCCTTCGTTGATCATCGCTGTGGCCCACATTCCCCTGACTTCACGGGGTAAAGTCGACAAGCGGCTGCTGCTGGCCCAGGCGCAACAGGCCAACCTGGATGCCAACGCTGTACCGAGGGTGAACGCATGAGCGCCGCCAGCGGTTTACCCGCCAAGCGTGCGCTGTGGCGACGCCTTGGAACGCTGCCGTGGTTTTCCCATTACAACCGTCTTGTGGCACTGGTTCTGGTACTCAATGGTGGCGCGCTGGCGCACGGGTTGAACGCCGGGCAATGGTGGACATCCTCCGGTGTGGCCCTGGAAACGCTGGCGGGACTGGTTGTGGCGAATCTGTCGTTGGCGATTTTGATTCGCCAGCAATACGTCATCAATCTGTTGTTCTGGCTGGCCACCCGGGCCCCTACCCATTGGCCGCTGACGATTCGTCGCTCATTGGCCAAGGTCTATCACTTGGGTGGCCTGCACAGTGGCGGAGCCCTGGCCGCCATTGGTTGGTTCGTCGCATTGCTGGGCTCAATGGGATGGCATTGGATTGGCGGCAAGGGCGGCGTTTCGACAACGCTGCTTTGGGTGAATGCTGCGTTGCTGGGGGTGTTGCTGCTGGTGGCGACCATGGCGCATCCCTGGGTACGGTCCCGTTTCCACAATGGCTTCGAGCGAACTCACCGCTTCGGTGGCTGGACGGCACTCGTATTGTTTTGGGTCTCGACCCTTTTGTTTGCCCGTGATCAGAACCCGCAAGCGCCGCTGCAAGAAGTACTGGCCACCTCGGTGCCCTTCTGGATGCTGGTGGTGCTGACGTTCAGCATTGCGTTGCCATGGTTGCGTTTGCGCAAAGTGCCGGTGCAGTTACTCAGGACTTCATCCCACGCCGTCATTGCCCGGTTCGGGCATGTCACGCCGTTTGCCGGTTCGTCCAACGCCATCAGTCTCAACCCGCTGATGGAGTGGCATTCGTTTGCCAACATTCCCACGCCGGGGCAGGCCGGTTTTCGGCTGATCATTTCCCGGGCCGGGGACTGGACCGGCGAATTCATCGAGCAAATGCCGACTCACGTCTGGGTCAAAGGCATTACCACCGCCGGCGTGGCGCACATCGAAACCCTGTTCAAGTCCGTGGTGTATGTCGCAACCGGAAGCGGTATCGGCCCGGTACTGCCTCATCTGCTTGCCAGGCAGGTGCCGATCCATTTGATCTGGTCGACCCGCAACCCACGCAAAACCTACGGTGATGAACTGGTGGAGGAGATTCTTGAGGCCGAGCCCGATGCCTTGATCTGGGACACCGATGTGCTTGGCAAACCCGACCTGGTTCAACTGGCCTATGACGCGATTCAAGCGACCGGTGCAGAGGTCGTGATCTGCATTTCCAACCAGACACTGACTCGCCGAGTGGTCGAGGAAATGGAGAGTCGCGGCATTCCAGCCTACGGCGCGATCTGGGATTCCTGAGGTGAGCGCTGGCTTTTAACCCTTCAACTATTTTTCAAAGAGGTCACCATGCACACATTGATCGAACGTCATGATCGAGTCGTCTTGATTCGTCTCAACCGCCCGCAAGCCCGAAACGCCCTGAGCGATGAGGTCATGCGCGAATTGTTGGACACGCTGCAACGATTGGATCGGGATCCCGGGGTGGGGTGTTTCGTCCTGACCGGTACCGATGAGTTTTTCGTGGCCGGTGCCGATATCAAGGAAATGAGCCAAAAGTCCCATCTGGACATGGTCCACGAGGATTATTTTGCCGGGTGGGAAGCCTTTGCCGCGTTACGCACGCCAACGCTGGCCGCTGTCGCCGGTTATGCGTTTGGTGGCGGCTGCGAATTGGCGATGATGTGCGACTTGATCTTTGCTGCCGATACGGCGCGATTTGCTCAACCGGAAATCAAACTGGGCGTAATGCCCGGCATGGGCGCCACCCAGCGTCTCACGCACCTGATCGGAAAATCCAAAGCCATGGACATGATCCTGACCGGTCGCGCGATGTCTGCCCAGGAAGCCGAAAGGGCGGGGCTGGTGTCGAGAGTCATTGCCGCCGCCGACCTGCTGGAAGAATCCATGGCGGCGGCGCAGACCATCGCCGGTTTCGCCAAAACCGCCACCATGGCCGCGCGCGAAGCGGTTGATCGCGCACTGGAGCACGGATTACGCGAAGGTCTGCTGTACGAGAGAAGGGCGTTCCACGGGTTGTTTGCAACCCCCGGACAAAAAGAGGGCATGCAGGCTTTTCTCGATAAGCGTGAGGCGTGTTTTAACCCCGTGTGAGGGGGTTTGAGTATTCGTCGCTCGCGGCGCTTTGAAAGAAACTACAGTTCAGGGGGAATAATCCTACGTGACGTTCGTCTCATAGCTCCTTCCCCCTGTGGCCGATGGCCCTGGAGTCTTTCATGGTTGATCGCTCAACACCGCCAACCGGGCCCACCCGGCCACCGCTGAGTGGCGCAAGCCTGACGTTACGCCTGACCGGCATTGCCCTGGTGGTCGCCGCGCTGGCCGGTGCCTTTGCCTACGTCAACGGCACCTTTGACCCACAACGTCTGACGCCGAAAAAACTGATCAACGTGCTGGAAACCAATAACGGCGTGCACCCGGGTTTCCGGCGCAATCATGCCAAAGGCGTGTGCGTGATCGGCCATTTCGAAAGCACCGCCCAAGCACGCAGCTATTCCAGTGCCCAAGTGTTTAGCGAAGCCCAGACCCCGGTGGTTGGACGTTTTGCGTTGCCAGCGGGCAATCCTTACGCGCCTGACAGCGCCGTACCGATTCGCAGCATGGCGTTGCGCTTTACCCAGGCCAACGGACAGCAGTGGCGCACCGGGATGAACAGCATGCCGGTGTTCCCGGTGGGCACGCCTGAAGCGTTCTATCAATTGCAGCAAGCCCAGTCGCCGCTTCCCGCCACCGGTAAACCTGACCCGGCGGCAGTCCCGGCATTCTTCGGTTCGCATCCGGAAACGGCGCCGTTCCTGGCCTGGATCAAAACCGCCAAGCCGTCGGCCAGTTATGCGACCGAGACGTACAACAGCGTCAACGCGTTCTACCTGGTGAATGCCTCGGGCCAACGCCAGGCGGTGCGTTGGAACATGGTGCCGGTGGCACAGGATGCGACGGGCGCCACAGCGCCTGAAGGCAGTGATTTTCTTGAGAAAGACCTGGTTCAGCGCTTGTCGGCCGGACCGTTGCGTTGGCAGTTGATGATTACGCTGGCGAACCCGGGGGATCCGGTCAACGACGCCAGCAAGGCCTGGCCCGACGGTCGCAAAGTGCTGAACGCCGGCACGCTGGTCCTTGAACGCACCCAGCCGCAACTCAATGGCGAGTGCCGCGACATCAACTACGACCCGCTCGTGTTGCCCAGCGGCATCGAAGGTTCCGACGACCCGTTGCTCGCGGCGCGTTCAGCCGGTTACGCCAGTTCCTACTTGCGTCGCACCAGTGAAGTCAGTCAGTTGCCCGCCGCTAAACAGGAGGCTCAACAATGAGCGCCCAACCGAACCATTTCGCGCCGTTGGCGCGGCTGCTGCATTGGCTGATGGCGCTGATGATCATTGCGATGCTATTTATCGGCGCGGGGATGGTGGCCTCGGTGTCCGAGCGCCATGAGTGGTTGATCCATCTGCACAAGCCGTTGGGCATTGCGATTCTGCTGCTGGTGATCGTGCGTTTGTTCGTGCGTTTTTCCACGCAACAACCGCCGTTGCCGGCCGATTTGCCGAGCTGGCAGGCGCTGGCGGCCAAGGCCTCGCATGTCTTGCTGTATGCCTTGATGTTCGTCTTGCCGTTGCTCGGTTGGGCAATGATTTCGGCGGCGGGTGATCCGGTGATGCTCAGCAACTCGTTCCAGTTGCCATCGATCCTGCCGGCCAATGCGCAGGTGTTTGCGTTTTTGCGCAAGGCCCATGGGTATCTGGCGTATCTGCTGTTTTTGACCGTGCTGCTGCATTTGGCGGCGGCATTGTTTCACGGTTGGGTGCGGCGCGATGATGTGCTGGACAGCATGTTGCGGGGCAAGGATCGCGGCTGATCCGTTGTAGCCGCTGGCGCAGGCTGCGCCAGCGGCTACATGAGCCGGATAATCAGCGCAGGGTGTCGATCATGTCGGCGACGGTGGTCAGCACGTCTTTGCCCAATTGCTTGGAGCGCTTGCCGGACCAGCCTGTCAGCGCATTCGGCGCATCGTCGTTGTCCTTGAACGGCATCTCCAGGGTCAACGACAGGCAGTCGAATTTCTGACCGACGCTGTTGCAGGCCAGGGTCATGTTGGCTTTTCCCGGCTCGTCACGGGTGTAGCCGTGCTTGGTCTGGAAATCCTTGGTCAGGTGTTTCAGATGGCTGCGGAAATGCTCTTCGAGTTTTTCGATGCGCGGCGTAAAGCCCGGGTTGCCTTCGCAACCAGCGGTGAACACGTATGGGATTTCTTCATCGCCATGGATGTCGAGGAACAGGTCGACGCCATATTTTTCCATCTGCTGTTGCGCGAACAGCACTTCCGGGCTGATCTCCTGACTGGCGCTCTGCCAGGCACGGTTCAGGTCCTGGCCCATGGCGTTGGTGCGCAAGTGACCGTGGAAGGCGCCGTCCGGGTTCATGTTCGGTATCAGGTACAGGTCGGCGCTGGCCAGCAGCTTGTTCAACACTGGATCGTCGTGTTTTTCCAGGCGCTCGATCACGCCTTCCATGAACCATTCGGCCATGTGTTCGCCAGGGTGTTGCTGAGCGATCATCCAGACCTTGCGCCGGCCTGCAGCACCGGTGCCTTTGCGCAGCAACTGAATATCGCGCCCTTCAGCACTCTTGCCAGTGGCCAGCAGCTCGGTGCCGGCCTTGGTCAGTGCCTGTTCGATCAACCAGTCATGACGGCCACGGCTGTAAGGTTCGAAATAGGCAAACCAGGCATGGGTGGCGGTGGCTTCGAGGCTGAAGCGCAGGCAGTCGCCCTCAAAGATAGTCGGTACGCGGAACCAGTTGACGTGGTCGTACGACGCAACAGCCTGATAACCGTCCCAGGCTTTGTTGTACGAGGACTTGCTGGCGTTGTTCAGACGGAACCAATGCTCCTGACCCACGTGCAGACCGCTGGCCTTGAAGTGGAACCATTGAAAATGCGGGCTGCGGGTGTCGGGTTTGATGGCCAGCAGCGCTTGAAGCGGATTGCTGATATCCAGCACTTCAATGTTGCCGCTGTCGAAGTTTGCACTGATGTCGAAGGAAGATTTGGCCACGGTCATAGTCGGTTCCTGAATATGATTTTATGGCGGCTACTTTACACGCAAGGCAGGGGGGAAACCGAGGGAAATTGCGGGGTGCAGAGGGGGGGCGTCCTCCATGACGCCGACGCAGCTTAGTGACTGTGCGATTGATTCTCAAGTGCTATTTTTACATTCGTTTGGCCCAATGATGCCGGGCTTCTCTTGCCAACCGATATGCTTTTGATATTATCCGCGCCATCGAATTTGCAGCACCCAAAGACTTCATTAGCCTGAAGGTAAAAGCCAGAATAACTGGCAAAAAAAGACCCGGCAAAAAGCCGGGTCAAAAACCGTGATTAGCCTGATGAGGAGATGTCCAGGAGACCGACCTAAGGTCGCTTGGACAATCGACTGATCTCGCGACCAGCTGCATGCAATAATAATCATTCTCGTTTGCAAGTCAAATGATTTTATCTGCTCGATTGGAAAACTCTTTCCAGTCCTCCTCAAACGCTCGCCCGTTTCATGCGTTCCGATGCTCTTGCAAAGACCGATCGATCATCGCCTTCGCCATGTCGATCATGTGCACGGTCGAATTGGCCAGGTCGCGGCTCGCACCCTGCAGATTGCTGGCTGATTCATGTGCCGTCGCCGCCGCACATCGCAACAAATCCGAGGCATGCACCAGTGCCTCTTCTGCGCTGACACTCGGGTTTACATCAAAGAACCGCTCCATGGCAGCGGGTTCGGACACAGTTGGTTTCAAGTAATAATCCAGCGCTCGCTGTGCGGCAGCATTGCCTTTGGGCGAGGTCAGGGTGGTATCGATTTGCATATCTGGCAGGTCATTGCTGGGTAACGTCATGACGATGGCAAGCTCCGTGATAGATTCAGATCCGTGAATCCATCCTAGTACGAACTGTATTTGTGACTGGAATTTAAATACTACAAGTTGTGTTTCGTTGGTCGGAGTACCCCACGTATCGTGCCGCACATGGATAAATGGATTGAGTTAGTCAAAGCCAAGATGAGTGACCTCAAAGTCACTCAAGAAGTACTCGCCGACCGTCTCGGGATGTCCCAGGGTGGCGTGGGTCACTGGCTGAATAAACGCCGTCAGCCGAGCATTCAAGACATGAATCGTGTCTTGCGCGCGCTCGGGATGGATTTTCTGGAAGTGGCGATGGTGATTCGCGAGGTCTTGCAGGAAGACGAGCCTTGCCTGACGCACAAGTACAACCCGTACTTCCGTTACCCGGTCAGTGAATGGCGCGAGCCGATGCAGGTGCGTGATGGCGAGCTGGCGGTCTACGGCAAGCCACGCTTCGAACTGACGGATTACCACGCACAGGGCGCGGCGTTCTGGCTGGTGGTTGTGGGCGATGCGATGACGGCTCCGACGGGCGTGAGCATCGCCGAGGGCATGATGATCCTGGTGGACCCGGCCATTGTGCCGGAGCCCGGAAAGCTGGTGATCGCGCAGTGGTCGGACAGCACCGAGGCGACGTTTCGCAAGTTGATCGAAGAGGGCGGGCAGCGTTACCTGGTCCCGCTCAATCCGACATATCCGAAGGCCCTTTACACCGATGAATGTCGAATTCTCGGCGTAGTGGTTCAGGCAACGGCCAAATTCTAATCAGATCGGTCCTCGTAGAACGTAGGACCGATCTTCATTTCACGCTTCTTCCAGTTCGACCAACGCACTGCCTTCGCTGACCATTTCGCCTTCCTGGCAATACAAGGCCTTGATCACACCCGCGTGGGGCGCACGAATGCTGTGCTCCATTTTCATCGCCTCCAGCACCACCAATTGCGCCCCGGCTTCGACCGTTTGCCCGGCCTCCACCAGCACACGCACGATGCTGCCGTTCATTGGGGCGGTGAGCCCACCCTGATGGCTGTGGCTGGCTTCGACTGCGCTGATCGGGTCGTAGGACTCGATGCGGCGCAGCTCACCTTCCCATTGCAGATAAACGGAGTCGCCACGACGGATTGCCCGATGCTGGCGGCGTACACCATGGTGCTCGGTCAGCAATTGCTCGCCTTTAAGCTGGGCCGTGCAGACATCGCCCAGGGTCAACGCGCGATCCTGGCCTTCGCAGCTCAAGTGCAAGGTGATTTCTTTCGGCAACCCAGCCCGGAAACCATTGCTGATTGCCCACGGTGAACTCACGTCATCTGCGCGCGGTGCATCGGCCTGGCTCTGGGCAACGGCCTGAGCGGCGGCTTGCCAGAACCCATCGCTGAGGTCCGACGGCGCGGGCAACAATTGCTCCTGGAAGCGCGGGATAAACCCGGTGTCCAGTTCTGCCGCGGCAAACGCCGGGTGGGCGATGATCCGGCGCAGGAAATTGATGTTGGTCTTGAGCCCGCCAATCGCAAACTCATCAAGCATGCTCAACAAGCGCAACCGCGCCTGTTCGCGATCCTCACCCCAGGCAATCAGCTTGCCGAGCATCGGGTCGTAGAACGGCGAAATCTCATCGCCTTCTTCAACACCACTGTCGACCCGACGTCCCGGGCCTGCGGCGGATTCACGATACAGTTCCAGACGCCCGGTGGCCGGCAGGAAATCATTGGCCGGGTCCTCGGCGTACAGGCGCACTTCAATCGCGTGACCGATCAGCGGCACTTCGGCCTGGGTCATCGGCAGTGCTTCGCCACGGGCCACGCGAATCTGCCAGGCCACCAGGTCGAGGCCGGTGATGGCTTCGGTGACCGGGTGCTCTACCTGCAGGCGCGTGTTCATTTCCATGAAGAAGAACTCGCCGCGCGAATCCAGCAAAAACTCCACGGTCCCGGCGCCGACATAACCGATGGCTTGCGCCGAGCGAACAGCCGCCTCACCCATGGCGCGACGCAGCTCCGGGCTCAAGCCTGGCGCAGGTGCTTCTTCGACGACTTTCTGGTGGCGACGCTGGATCGAGCAGTCGCGTTCATTCAGGTACAGGCAGTTGCCATGCTGGTCGGCGAAGACCTGGATTTCCACGTGGCGCGGTTTGAGCAGGTACTTCTCCACCAGCATCCGGGAGTCGCCGAAGGAGGATTTTGCTTCACGCTGCGCCGAGGCCAGGGCTTCGGCCAACTGGCTGACATCCTCGACCACTTTCATGCCTTTGCCGCCACCGCCGGCGGTGGCCTTGAGCAGCACCGGATAACCGATGCGCTCACACGCCTCGCGGAAGGTGTCGAAATCCTGTGCTTCGCCGTGATAACCCGGCACCAGTGGCACGCCGGCGGTTTCCATCAGGGCTTTGGCGGCGGATTTGCTGCCCATCGCGTCAATGGCCGAGGCGGGTGGGCCAAGGAAAATCAGGCCGGCGTCTTCAATCGCGCGGGCAAACCCGGCGTTCTCCGACAAAAAGCCGTAACCCGGATGGATCGCCTGAGCGCCGCTGGCCTTGGCTGCGGCAATCAGCTTGTCGATTTGCAGGTAACTGTCGGCGGCTTTGCTGCCGCCGAGGTCGACGCGGATGTCCGCTTCGCGGCTGTGTCGCGCTTCACGGTCAGTGGCGCTGTGCACAGCCACGGTGGTCAGGCCCAGGGCCTTTGCGGTGCGCATGACCCGGCAGGCGATTTCGCCACGGTTGGCCACCAGCAAGGTGGTGAGAACAGGTGCGCTCATCAACGCGGCTCCTTGGTGGTGGGGGCTTGCCAGCTCGGCGGACGCTTTTGCAAAAAGGCGCGCAGGCCTTCCTGACCTTCAGGGCTGACGCGGATGCGGGCGATGGCGTTTTCGGTGTAACGGCGCAGGGCCGGGGTCAGCGCGCCGTGGCCGACTTCACGCAACAAGTCTTTGCTGGTGCGCATGGCGGCGGGGCTGTTGAGCAGCAAGTTGTCGATCCACTGTTCGACTTTTTGCTCCAGCTCGATGGCCGGATAGCTTTCCGACAACAAACCGATTTCCCGCGCCCGTTGACCACCGAAGCGTTCAGCGGTCAGCGCGTAACGGCGGGCCGCGCGCTCACCGATGGCTTGCACCACGAACGGGCTGATCACCGCGGGCGCCAGGCCGATGCGCACTTCCGACAGGCAGAACTGCGCGTCGTCGGTGCCAATCGCCATGTCGCAGCAACTGATCAGGCCCAGCGCACCGCCGAATGCGGCGCCTTGCACCACGGCCAGGGTCGGGATTTTCAATTTGGCGAGGTTGTACATCAACTCCGCCAGTTCCCGGGCGTCGTCGAGGTTGGTGTGGTAATCGAGCTCGGCCGATTGCTGCATCCATGCCAGGTCCGCGCCGGCGCTGAAGTGCTTGCCGCGACCACGCACCAGCAAAAACCGCAGGCTGGCGTCGCTGGCCACGGTGTCCAGCGCAAGAATCAGTTCGCGGATCATTTCAGCATTGAACGCGTTGTTCTTTTCTTCACGGCTGAGCCACAGGGTGGCGAAACCCCGTGGGTCGGTCAGCAGTTCGAGGGTCTTGAAGTCGCTCATGGTTTTCTCCCGATCACATCCGGAACACGCCGAAGCGGCTCGGTTCGATAGGCGCGTTCAACGACGCGGACAAGGCCAGGGCCAGCACATCGCGGGTCTGAGCGGGGTCGATGACACCGTCGTCCCACAGCCGTGCGCTGGAGTAGTAGGGGTGACCCTGCTCTTCGTATTGATCGAGGATCGGTTGCTTGATCTCGGCTTCCTGCTCGGCGCTGAAGCCTTGGCCGCTGCGCTCGGCCTGCTCGCGTTTGACCTGCACCAACACGCCGGCGGCTTGCTCGGCGCCCATCACGCCGATGCGTGCGTTCGGCCACATCCACAGGAAGCGCGGGTCGTAAGCGCGACCGCACATGCCGTAGTTACCGGCACCAAAACTGCCGCCGATGATCACGGTGAATTTCGGCACCTTGGCGCACGCCACGGCGGTCACCAGTTTCGCGCCATGCTTGGCAATGCCGCCGGCCTCGTACTTTTGGCCGACCATGAAACCGGTAATGTTTTGCAGGAACAGCAACGGGATGCCGCGCTGGCAGGCCAGTTCGATAAAGTGCGCGCCTTTCTGCGCTGCTTCGGCGAAGAGGATGCCGTTGTTGGCGAGGATTGCGATCGGGTAACCGTGCAGGTGGGCAAAACCGCACACCAGCGTGGTCCCGAACAGCGCCTTGAACTCATCGAACACCGAACCGTCGACCAGACGCGCAATGACTTCGCGCACATCGAACGGCTGCTTTGCGTCCGCCGAGACCACGCCGTACAACTCGTCGCTGGCGTAGAGCGGGGCAATCGGGGCGCGTTGTTGCAGTTCGCCGAGCTTGCGCCAGTTGAGGTTGGCAACGCTGCGTCGGGCAATGGCCAAGGCGTGTTCATCGCTTTCGGCGTAATGGTCGGCGACCCCGGAAATCTTGCAGTGCACATCGGCCCCGCCGAGGTCTTCGGCGCTGACCACTTCACCGGTTGCGGCTTTTACCAGCGGCGGGCCGGCGAGGAAAATCGTCGCTTGCTGGCGCACCATGATCGCTTCGTCCGCCATCGCTGGCACATAAGCGCCACCGGCGGTGCACGAGCCCATCACCACGGCAATCTGCGGAATGCCCATGGCGCTCATGTTGGCCTGGTTGAAAAAGATCCGCCCGAAGTGCTCGCGATCGGGGAACACTTCATCCTGACGCGGCAGGTTGGCGCCACCGGAGTCCACCAGATAGATGCACGGCAGGCGATTCTGCTGGGCGATGGTCTGGGCGCGCAGGTGTTTTTTCACGGTCAGCGGGTAGTACGAACCGCCTTTCACCGTGGCGTCGTTGGCGACGATCATGCATTCGACGCCTTCCACGCGGCCGATCCCGGCAATCACGCCAGCGGCTGGAACGTCTTCACCGTAGACCTCGTAGGCCGCCAGTTGGCTGATCTCAAGAAACGGCGAGCCCGGATCGAGCAAGCGATTGATGCGCTCGCGGGGCAGCAATTTGCCTCGCGAGGTGTGGCGTTCTTGGGCCTTCGGGCCGCCACCGAGCTGCACTTGGGCGAGCAGGGTGTGCAGGGCGTCGACCTGTGTGAGCATCGCCGCGCTGTTGGCCGCGAATTCCGCCGAACGAGGGTTGAGCTGGGTATGCAGGGTAGCCATGGACAGCTCCGTTTAGCGGGTTTCGTTGAACAGTTCGCGACCGATCAGCATGCGACGGATCTCACTGGTACCGGCGCCGATTTCGTACAGCTTGGCGTCACGCAGCAGACGTCCGGCCGGGAATTCGTTGATGTAGCCGTTGCCACCGAGAATCTGGATCGCGTCGAGGGCCATTTGCGTGGCGCGTTCTGCGCTGTAGAGGATCACGCCGGCAGCGTCCTTGCGCGTGGTTTCGCCACGCTCGCAAGCCTGTGCCACCGCGTAGAGGTAAGCGCGGCTGGCGTTGAGTTGGGTGTACATATCGGCGACTTTGCCCTGGATCAGCTGGAATTCGCCGATGCTTTGGCCGAATTGCTTGCGGTCATGGATGTACGGAACGATCAGGTCCATGCACGCCTGCATGATCCCGGTCGGGCCGCCGGAGAGCACGACGCGCTCGTAGTCGAGGCCGCTCATCAGCACTTTCACGCCGCCGTTGAGCACGCCGAGGATGTTTTCTTCCGGCACTTCGACGTCATCGAAGAACAGCTCGCAGGTGTTGGAACCGCGCATGCCGAGCTTGTCGAACTTGTTGCTGCGGCTGAAGCCTTTCCAGTCACGCTCGACGATGAACGCGGTGATGCCGTGCGGACCTTTTTCCAGGTCAGTCTTGGCGTAGATCACGTAGGTGTTGGCGTCAGGGCCGTTGGTGATCCAAGTCTTGCTGCCGTTGAGCACGTACTTGTCGCCGCGCTTGTCGGCGCGCAGCTTCATCGAAACCACGTCGGAACCGGCGTTCGGTTCGCTCATGGCCAGGGCGCCGATGTGTTCGCCGCTGATCAGCTTGGGCAGGTATTTGCTTTTCTGTTCGTGGTTGCCGTTGCGGTTGATCTGGTTGACGCAGAGGTTGGAGTGGGCGCCGTAGGACAAGGCAACCGACGCCGAGCCGCGGCTGATTTCTTCCATGATTACCACGTGAGCCAGGTAACCGAGGCCAGCGCCGCCGTACTCTTCCGGCACGGTAACGCCCAGCAGGCCCATGTCGCCGAATTTGCGCCACAGGTCAGCGGGGAACAGGTTGTCGATGTCGATCTGAGCGGCGCGCGGGGCGATCTCTTTGGCGACGAAGGACTGAACCTGATCGCGCAGCATGTCGATGGTTTCACCGAGGGCAAAATTCAGGGATGGGTAGCTCATGGGGCACCTTTTGGCTTTTTTGTAGGGTGGGGAGGGCAGTGATTCGGCTCTCACCTTTACGTTAACGTAAGCCTGTGACGAATGGCTGTCAATCACCCTTTACGTTAACGTCAACTTGAGCGAGAGTAGAGCCAGTTCAAGATTGAAAAGCGGCCCAGCCGCCTGCCCATTAATAAAGACAATAGGGGTCGTCATGGATCAACCCAGTGCAAGCCCGCAGCGCAGCTATACCCGTGGTTCCCAGGACAAAGCCTTGCTGGCGATGACCATCGGCCAGGCGTTCGATAACACCGTCGCGCAGCATGCGAGCGGGGAGGCGCTGGTCGTGCGCCATCAACAGCTGCGTTACACCTGGCAGCAACTGGCCGAGGTCGTCGACCTGCATGCCAGAGCGTTGCTCGCACTGGGCTTGCAGGCCGGTGATCGTCTCGGCATCTGGGCGCCGAACTGCGCGCAGTGGTGTATCAGCCAGTTCGCCAGCGCGAAAATCGGTGTGATTCTGGTCAACATCAACCCGGCGTACCGCAGTTCCGAGCTCGAATACGTGTTGAAGCAATCCGGTTGCCAATGGCTGGTCTGTGCTGGCGCGTTCAAAACCTCCAACTATCACGCGATGCTGCAAGGTCTCGTTCCTGAACTGGACGAGCAATCCATCGGACAGTTACACAGTGAACGCCTGCCTGATTTGCGCGGCGTCATCAGCCTCGATGCGCAGCCACCTTCAGGTTTTCTGCCGTGGTCGCAATTGACGGGTCTGGCCGCCAGCGTTTCGATTGAACAGCTGCGCGAACGCCAGGACAGCCTGCATTTCGATCAGCCGGTGAACATCCAGTACACCTCAGGCACCACCGGGTTCCCGAAAGGCGCGACCCTCAGTCACTACAATATTCTCAACAACGGTTACATGGTCGGCGAAAGCCTCGGCTTGTCCGCGAACGATCGGCTGGTGATCCCGGTGCCGCTGTATCACTGCTTCGGCATGGTCATGGGCAACCTCGGTTGCATCACCCACGGCAGCACCATGATTTACCCGAACGATGCCTTCGATCCCTTGCTGACCCTGACCACTGTCGCCGAAGAAAAAGCCACGGCGCTGTATGGCGTACCGACCATGTTCATCGCCATGCTCGATCAGCCCCGGCGTGCTGAATTCGACCTGTCGAGCCTGCGCACCGGGATCATGGCTGGTGCCACATGCCCGATCGAGGTGATGCGCCGGGTCATCAATGAAATGCACATGAACGAAGTGCAGATTGCCTACGGCATGACGGAAACAAGTCCCGTGTCGTTACAGACCGGTCCGTCAGACGAGCTGGAATTACGCGTGACCACCGTCGGCCGCACCCAGCCGCAGCTGGAAAGCAAAATCATCGACGAGGCCGGTAACCTCGTGCCGCGCGGCACCATTGGCGAGCTCTGTACCCGTGGTTATAGCGTGATGCTTGGCTATTGGAATAACCCGCAAGGCACCGCAGAAGCCATCGATCAGGCTGGCTGGATGCACACCGGCGACTTGGCGAGCATGAACGACGAAGGCTACGTGTGCATCGCCGGGCGCAACAAGGACATGATCATCCGTGGCGGAGAGAACGTTTACCCGCGGGAGCTGGAAGAGTTTTTCTTTACCCACCCTGCGGTGGCGGACGTGCAAGTGATCGGCATTCCCTGCTCGCGTTATGGCGAAGAGATTGTTGCCTGGATCAAGTTCCACCCGGGCCACAGCGCCACCGAGCAAGAGCTGCAAGCCTGGTGCAAGGAGCGCATCGCCCACTTCAAGACGCCGCGTTACTTCAAGTTCGTGGAGGAGTTTCCGATGACCGTGACGGGCAAGATCCAGAAATTCAGGATGCGCGAGATCAGTATCGAAGAATTGCGCGACAACGAAGGCTAAACACATTCCCTTGTAGGAATGAGCCTGCTCGCGATAGCGGTAGTACATCCAAAACAGATGTCGACTGACCCACCGCTATCGCGAGCAGGCTCACTCCTACAGAGAGCGGGGGGAATCACAAATCCCGGAAAGCACAAAGGGGAGCCGAAGCTCCCCTTTAATTTTGTCGTTGCGCGTGCTCTTTTTTTATTATTAAGGGGCGGTCTGTTTTTGTTTTTGGTGACCGTGACCCTTTACCGCTGTTTTTGTCGATCCCCATCCGGGATCAAGAGCAAACGTATTTTTTTGAGCGCTGATCTACTTTTTCGCTGAGCGATCCAACCAGTTCGGGAGCTACCTGAGGGTAGTTTTATTGTTCTCTGCCCGGTTGCGGGTAACTCCGAAAAGCACCCTGAAAAGCACATCTTCTCCAAAAAAATCTGTTAGCTGCGTCTCTGCCGTGTTGTTTTTGTTATGTCAGAGTCGTTACGTCTTATTTTTATTAGGGTTTGCTGCTTTTTTTGTTCTTGTTATGCAGTAGAGATAGCAGAAGCCGTGCCAACTTTTTAAAAGCCTTTAAAATCAATGGTTTGGCTTTTTGTAGGGTTTTGCGCCTCAGGGAAAACCCTGGAATCTGTTTCCGTGTTACTCGCTCGCGCCCACCTTTGTGTCCGCGCGGTAACACCCGGACACACTCACTGGGCGCTACGAGCCTTGGCCACGCGCGAACCGGTTGGACGCCCCAGCACCGTGCAAATCTGTTGGCCGGCCAGGATCAATGCATCCAGGTCGATACCGGTCTCGATGCCCAGGCCATTGAGCAGGTAAACCACGTCTTCTGTGGCAACGTTACCGCTGGCGCCCTTGGCGTAGGGGCAGCCGCCGAGGCCGGCGATGGAGCTGTCGAACACCGAGATTCCTTCCAGCAGGCTGGCGTAGATATTGGCCATGGCCTGGCCGTAGGTGTCGTGGAAGTGCCCGGCGAGTTTTTCACGGGGCACGTCGGCCGCGACCACTTCGAACATCTTGCGCGTGGCGCCAGCGGTGCCCGTGCCAATCGTGTCGCCCAGCGATACTTCGTAGCAGCCCATGGCGTAGAGCTCGCGTGCCACCAAGGCAACTTGCTCGGGGGCGACGTTACCTTCGTAAGGGCAACCCAGCACACAGGACACGTAACCGCGCACGCTCACGCCATGTTGTTTGGCGGCGTCCATGATCGGCACGAAACGCTCCAGGCTTTCGCTGATCGAGCAGTTGATATTGCGTTGCGAGAAAGCTTCAGACGCGGCGGCGAACACCGCGACTTCCTTGACCCCGGCCGCCATCGCATCTTCAAACCCGCGCAGGTTGGGGGCGAGCGCGCCATAGGTCACGCCGGGTTTGCGCTGGATTTGCGCGAAGACCTCAGCGGAACCGGCCATTTGCGGCACCCATTTGGGGGAAACGAAACTGCCGACTTCTATATAGCCCAGGCCGGCGGCGGTCAGGGCATCGACCAGTTGAACCTTGTCGGCAACGCTGATCGGCTGGGCTTCGTTTTGCAGACCGTCGCGGGGGCCGACTTCGACCATGCGTACGTGGGTGGGTAGAGACATGGGAATCGACCTGTTGTTATGGGCGAACATCATTCTAATGTGGGAGCGGGCTTGCTCGCGAAAGCGGACTTACATTCAACATCTATGTTGACTGATAGACCACTTTCGCGAGCAAGCCCGCTCCCACACTAGATCCTCGTGTGGTTACTGAATGACCTTCTGGTTCTGAATGGTCTGTTCCAGCGCCTGAGTGCAGCGTTCCTGCGCGGTGTCCAGTTCCAGCTTCATCTGCTCGATGTCGAGCATCTGCTGTTCCAGCTGTTCGCGGCGTTCGGCGATCTTGCTCAACATGGTTTGCAGTTGTTTCTGATTGCCGCCGGTGGGGTCATACAGCTCGATCAACTCGCGGCACTCGGCCAGGGAGAAGCCGATGCGCTTGCCGCGAAGGATCAACTTCAGGCTGACCTTGTCGCGGGGCGAGTAGATACGTTCCTGGCCGCGACGCTCGGGGCTGAGCAGGCCTTGCTCTTCATAAAAGCGAATGGCCCGCGTCGTGATGTCGAGCTCGCGGGCGAGGTCGGAAATGCTATAGGTCTGGCTGCTCATGGAAGCGCTCGAAAAAGGTCATGGCGCTAAGCTAATGGCAGGTTGACGTTTACGTCAAGGGGCTGGGATCTTCTGTGTCATTACTGGCCCCATCGCGAGCAGGCTCACCTCTACAGGAGATCTCTGCACCGACATGGATTTTCTATTCACTGCAGATCCCATGTAGGAGTGAGCCTGCTCGCGATGGGAGCACCTCGGTATTAAGTCCTACACCTTTTCAAGCTTCTTCTCATGTGCAGTCACCTGCTGGCACAACTCGATCATCTGCTCGCGCATCCAGCGGTTCGCCGGGTCCTGGTCGGTGCTTTCGTGCCAGTAAAGGTGAGTTTCCACTGGCGGCACGTCGTTGACCGGCAAGCTGAAGGCGTGCAAGTCATTGCGTCGGGCAAAGCGCTCCGGCACGGTCATGACCATGTCGGTCTGCTGCAACACTTGCGAGGCCATCAGGTAATGCTGGGAGCGCAGGGCGATCTTGCGCTGAATACCCATTTTCCCCAGTGCCAGGTCGACATGGCCCAGACCACTGCGACGGCTGGAAATATGAATGTGGGTCAGCGACAGGTAATCATCGAGGGTGAATTTCTCTTTGCCCGCCAGCGGATGGCCCTTGCGCATGGCACACACGTAACGGTCTTCCATCAACTTGACGTGACGCACTTGTGGATCGGTATTAAGCGGCGCATCCACGGCGAAATCGAGACGGCCAGCCGCCAGTTCCTTGGTGGTTTCGCGGCGTTTGGACAGAAAGCTTTCGATAATCACTGTTGGCGCCAGGCGTCGCAGGCGCTGGAACAGTGGCGGCAGGATCACCGCTTCGGTGAGGTCGGTCATGCTGATGCGGTAGGTCTTTACCGCTTGCAGCGGGTTGAAAATGCGGCTTTCCTGCACTGACACCCGCAACAGGGAGAGGGCGTTACGCACCGGGCCGATGATGTTTTGGGCCATGGGCGTCGGCACCATGCCTTGAGCGGTGCGCACAAACAACGGATCGTTGAAGGTCTCGCGCAGGCGAGCCAGAGCGTTCGAGACCGCTGGCTGGGTAATGCCGACAATCTGCCCGGCGCGGGTCAGGTTGGCTTCGGTGTAGATCGCGTCGAAGACGATGAAAAGGTTGAGGTCGACCTTGCTCAGATTCATTGCGCTGCACTCTTATTGTTGGTTCTCAATCACCCGATCATATATCGGTGATGAATGTTAATACACGCCGAGAATAGGCTAGGTAAATTATCAACGCTGTTCTAGCATCGATACATGACCAAAAACAACCTCTGCCCAAGAAGGTAAATGCTCATGGATTTCGCTTATTCGCCCAAGGTTCAGGAACTGCGTGAGCGCGTGACCGCGTTCATGGACACTTACGTTTATCCCGCCGAGGCGGTGTTCGAACGCCAGGTTGCCGAAGGCGATCGCTGGCAGCCGACCGCAATCATGGAAGAGCTCAAACTCAAGGCCAAGGCCGAAGGCCTGTGGAATTTGTTTTTGCCTGAGTCCGAACTCGGCGCCGGCCTGACCAACCTCGAATACGCGCCGCTGGCCGAAATTATGGGCCGCTCATTGCTGGGTCCGGAGCCGTTCAACTGCTCCGCGCCAGACACCGGCAACATGGAAGTGTTGGTGCGCTATGCCAACGAAGAACAGAAACAACGCTGGCTCGAACCGCTGTTGCGCGGCGAGATCCGCTCGGCATTCGCCATGACCGAGCCGGACGTGGCTTCCTCCGACGCCACCAACATGGCCGCCCGCGCCGTGCGTGATGGCGATCAGTGGGTCATCAACGGCAAGAAGTGGTGGACCTCTGGCGCCTGCGATCCACGCTGCAAGATTCTGATCTTCATGGGCCTGAGCGATCCGGATGCGCCGCGCCACGCTCAGCACTCGATGATCCTGGTGCCGGTGGATACCCCGGGCGTGAAGATCGTGCGTCCGTTGCCGGTGTTTGGTTATGACGATGCGCCGCACGGCCACGCCGAAGTGCTGTTCGAAAACGTCCGCGTGCCCTACGAAAACGTCCTTTTGGGCGAAGGACGCGGCTTCGAAATCGCTCAGGGTCGTCTTGGCCCAGGCCGGATTCACCACTGCATGCGGTCGATCGGCATGGCGGAACGGGCGCTGGAATTGATGTGCAAGCGTTCGGTCAGCCGTACCGCGTTTGGTAAGCCTTTGGCGCGTCTGGGCGGCAACATCGACAAGATCGCCGATTCGCGGATGGAAATCGACATGGCACGCCTGCTGACACTGAAAGCGGCGTACATGATGGACACCGTGGGCAACAAGGTGGCGAAGAGCGAAATCGCGCAGATCAAAGTGGTCGCGCCAAACGTGGCCCTGCGCGTTATCGATCGGGCGATCCAGATCCACGGTGGGGCAGGCGTTTCCAACGATTTCCCGCTGGCCTACATGTATGCCATGCAGCGCACCCTGCGCCTGGCCGACGGCCCGGACGAAGTGCACCGCGCAGCGATCGGCAAGTTCGAGATCGGTAAATATGTGCCGAAAGAGATGATGCGTAGCGGGCAGTAAGACCAGGTGGGCTTTTGTGGCGAGGGAGCTTGCTCCCGTTGGACTGCGTAGCAGTCCCTCTTCTTTTAACCGGGATAAGAGGGGCCGCTTCGCAGCCCAGCGGGAGCAAGCTCCCCCGCCACATTGGTCAGCATTTCAACTCAATACACCCAAACCTCAACCCGCCGATTCTTGATCCGCCCTTCATCCGCATTGTTCGCCGCCACCGGCATTTCGGCGCCAAAGCCGCGAATCTCCCGAAACACCACGCCGCTTTTCACCAGTTCCCGCCGCACCGCCATCGCCCGCAGCTTCGATAGCAGATCGGCGCGCGCCGGGTCGCTCTTGGCATCGCCAAAGCCGACCAGCGTGACCTCCCTGTTGGTTTTGCCATGCTGCTTTATATAGTCGAGCACCCGCGTCAGGTCCTGCAGGGCCTTGTTGTCGAGCGTCGCGCTGCCTTCTTCAAAACGGAAATTCACCGACAGCCGCTGCGCATGACGACTGAGTGCCTGATAGCCCTCGGGCATCAACGCATTCGGTGTGACCGTGATGGCCTGGACGGTCTGGGCGATAAAACCGTTGGCCGCGACAATCGCCTGGCCTTTGCTGCTTTGCGTGAACACGGCCAAGGCCTCGGCCCAAGGATTTTTCCCATGGGGCGGCAGGTAGAAAAACAGTCTGCGGGACAACGGATAGTCTTCCGTGGCGATCAGGCTATTGAGCGGCAGCATCGCCTGGGATTGGCCATCGACGATCGCCACGGCTTTGGCCTGGCGCACATAGGGCAGGCCGATGAAACCTATGCCCTGCGGGTCGAGACTGACGGCATCGGACAATTGCTCACTGGATTCGAAGCGTTTCGCGGCGCTGTTCAGGGTTTTCCCGCGACGGCTGAGGACCAGTTCCTTGAACGTGTCGTAAGTGCCCGACTGGTCATCCCGCGCATATAAATGAATCGCGCCACCGCTGCCGCCGAGTTCTTCCCAGGTTTTGGCTTCGCCACTGAAGATTCGCGCCAGTTGTTCGGTGTTGAGCTGGTTCAGTGGGTTCTGCGGGTGAAGGATGATCGCCAGGCCATCAATCGCGATGACTTGCTCGGCGTCGGGGCTTTTGAAGTCGCCCAAGGGTTCGAGGTCCACCACTTCGCTGTCCTTGATCGGACGCGAGGAGGCGGCGAGGTCGGCTGTGGCATTTTTCAGCGCGCTGAAGCCAGTGCTGGAACCGTGCGCCGCCACTTCCACCACCACGCGACGGCCCTGAGGCGTTTCGCCGACGATGCGCAATTCGTTTGCGGTGTCCGGTGCTTCGCGGTGAACCTTGAGCAGGCCCTGTTCGCGCAACAGCCCTTCGACCAACGCCGGGCCCAAGGCCGCGCCGATGGTGTTGGAGCCCTGGATGCGCAGCACCGGGCCATTGGCGGGTGTCGGTAAATCAGCGGCCGATGCCGTCAGGGGCAGGCCGGCGCACAGCATCCATAGAAACAAAACGCGCAGCGTCATGCCCGCACCTTAAAAAACCAAAGAAAGTGCGGGGAGAATAAGTCAGTAAGATTTCCGAAAGATGACAGTTATCTAATGTGGGAGCGGGCTTGCTCGCGAAGGTGTCGTATCAGTCGACATAAAAGTCGCATAACACACCGCTTTCGCCAGCAAGCCCGCTCCCACATTAGAAGTTCTTATGTCTTGAGATCAGCTCAATTCCAGCCAGATCGGCGCATGATCGGAGGGTTTTTCCATTCCGCGCAGGTCGTAATCCACGCCCGCATCCTTGACCCGTGGCAACAAGCCATGGGACGCCATGATCAAGTCGATGCGCAGCCCACGCTTTGGCTCGTCTTCAAACCCACGGCTACGGTAATCGAACCAGCTGAAACGGTCGGCCACGTCCGGGTTCAAGTGACGGAAACTGTCCACCAGGCCCCAGTTTTTCAGGCGGGCCATCCATTCGCGTTCTTCTGGCAGGAAGCTGCACTTGCCGGTTTTCAGCCAGCGTTTCATGTTGTCCGGACCGATGCCGATGTCGCAGTCTTCCGGGGAAATATTCACGTCACCCATGACGACCACCGGTTGATCATTGCTGAACTGGCTTTCCAGCAGTTGCTGCAGGTCGCTGTAGAAGCGTTCCTTGGCCGGGAACTTGGTCGGGTGGTCGCGGCTTTCGCCCTGTGGGAAATAGCCGTTCATGATCGTCACCGGCACGCCATTGGCATCGGCGAACGTGCCCCAGATGAAGCGGCGCTGAGCGTCTTCTTCATCGGTGGCGAAGCCTTTGTGCAGGGCCAGCGGTTCTTTGCGCGAGAGCAGGGCGACGCCGTAATGGCCTTTCTGCCCATGAAAATAAACGTGATAGCCCAGCGCCTGAACCTCGGCCAGCGGGAACTGGTCGTCGTGAACCTTGGTTTCCTGGAGGCCGATGACGTCTGGCTGGTGTTTTTCGATCAGCGCCGCCAGCTGATGCGGGCGAGCGCGCAGCCCGTTGATGTTGAAGGAGACGATCTTCATGGTCGGCAGTCCTGGCAAAAGGGCGATGCTAGCTGACATGTAGGAATCGGGCCAGTGTGGGGTGAGGGGATTCGTGTTCGGCGGTAGGTGTTTCATCGCCACGGCGGGCCTCATCGCGAGCAGTCTCACGCCTACCGTCCGAGTCTGGTCTATACCTGTGGGAGCCGAGCTTGCTGGCGATGGCATCAACACAGACAACACTGATATCGATCAGTAGGGAACTGTGTCAGCACCGATAGGCTCGTACCAAGAAGAGCACAGCCATTTGAGCTGTACCGGGGAGATCAACCGTTATGCCTGAAACCTCGACCGCCATCGCCGACATTCACATGCTCGACAGCGGCTATGCCCACGAAGCGCGCTCCCTGCTGTACCACGCCTACCGGCACGAGCCGACCTTCGGTTACCTGTTCGAGGCCGAACGTCCCGGTTATGAACATCGGGTACGGGCCACCGTGCGCGAACTGGTCAAACAGCATTTCCTTCAGGATTTGCCCGCCATCGGTCTGCTGGTCAACGACCGTTTGATCGGCATCGCGCTGATCGCGCCGCCGCAACGACGCCTGGGCATCACCGAAAGCTGGGCCTGGCGTTTGCGCATGGTGCTCAGCGCCGGTTTTCGCTGCACTCGCCGCTACCTCGATTACCACGCCGCCGTCGCAGCCTGCGTGCCGAGTGACTCGGTCCACGTGCTGCCGCTGTTGGGGATTCACCCGCAATTCCAGGGCAAACACTTCGGCGAACAACTGCTGCAAGCGGTGCATAACTGGTGCGCCGTCGATGAGACCTCCCAAGGCGTGATCCTCGACACCGGGAATCCTCGCTATCTGGAGTTCTATAAGCGTCAGGGTTATGAGGAAATTGGCGAGGTCGCTGTAGGACCGATTCGCGAGCACGTGTTTTTTCACGCCAATCCGCAGGTGTTGCAAACCGCAACGGCATAAACCGTAGAACTTTAACGCCAAGCGAGGCTCTATCACGCTCCCAAGCTCGTGATAGCATCCGCGCCTATGAAATTTCCAGGACGAATTACCAGTGGCGCGTTGATGCTGTTCACCAGCTGCGCGGCGCTGGCGCAAAGTGAATTGGATGTGCGGATAAAACCGTCCAACGATGAACTGAAAGCCAATATAGAGGGCTATATCGGCAACCTCGGCGATCGTGACGAAGAAGCGTTGCTGCGCTTCAGTCGTGGCGCCGAGGAGCAGGCGCGCAAGGCCGCCCAGGCCTTGGGTTATTACCAGCCGCAGATCGACAGCGATGTGAAGGGCGGCAAGACGCCGCGCCTGGTGCTCAACATCGACCCCGGCGAGCCGGTGCACCTGCGCAATGTCACGATTCGCGTCGACGGCCCGGCGGCCTCCCTCAAATCCTTTCGTGTGCCCCAAGGCGCGTCGCTGAAAACCGGCGCCGTGCTCAATCATGGTCACTACGAAGACGCCAAGCGCCTGATCCAGAATCAGGCTTCGCGCTTCGGCTTTTTCAGCGGCCACTTCACCAGTCAGAAGTTGCTGGTGGACCCGCGCGCTGGCGTGGCCGACATCGAGCTTATCTACGACAGCGGTCCGCGCTATTCGCTGGGCAAGGTCAGCTTTGAAGGCGATTCGCCGTTCGACGAAGACCTGCTGCAACGCATGGTGCCGTTCAAGCAAGGCGCCCCTTACGACTCCGAACTGATCGCGGAACTCAACCAGGCCATGCAATCGAGTGGCTATTTCGAAAGTGTGCGCGTCGATGCGGCACCGACGGCGTCCAAGAACGATGTGATCCCGGTCGACGTCAAACTCGCAACCCGCAAGCCGCGAACCATGGGCCTGGGCCTGGGGTATTCCACGGACGTCGGTCCCCGGGTCAAAGCCAACTGGACCCGACACTGGGTCAATCCGCAGGGGCACAGTTATGGCTGGGAAGCCGAGCTGTCGGCGCCCCGGCAAAACGTCGGGCTGTTCTACGACATCCCGCTGGACCCGCCGCTGACCGACAAACTGCGCTTTGCCGGGGGTTACCAGAATGAAGACATCGCCGGCACCGACACCCACAGCAAGCTGCTGACCCTCGGCCCGGAATGGCACAGCAAATTGCCCAGCGGCTGGCAGCGCGTGGTGTCGTTGAAATGGCAGCGCGAGGATTATTCCTTGGGCGATGACTCGGGTTTGAGTACGTTGTTGATGCCCGGCGTCAGCTATTCCTACCTGAAAAGTGACAACCGCATTGACCCGCACAACGGCTATCGCCTGCAATTCGAGTCCAAAGTGGCGAAAGAAGGCCTGGGCTCAGACAGCAATTTGCTCTATGGCACTGCGTTGGTGAAAGGCTTGACCACGGTTTTTGACAAACACCGCTTTCTCGGCCGGGTGCAGGTGGGCGGCAGCGCCACCAATGGCTTCAGCTCAGTCCCGCCGTCGCTGCGGTTCTTCGCCGGTGGCGATCAGAGCGTGCGCGGTTACGACTATCAGAGCCTGTCCCCGGAGAACTCCGAGGGCGATCGCATCGGCGGCCGCTACATGGTCGCGGCCAGCGCCGAATATCAATACTCCATCGCCGAGAAGTGGCGGGTCGCGACCTTCGTCGACCAGGGCAACTCTTTCAATACACTCGAACTGCCAAACCTCAAGACCGGGGTCGGCATCGGCGTGCGTTGGGTCTCACCGGTGGGGCCGATCCGCCTCGACCTGGCCCACGCGCTGGACGATGATGGCGGCATTCGGCTGCACTTTTCCATGGGGCCTGAGCTGTGAATCGTGGTTTGAAAATAACGCTGCTGGCGATTCTGGCGCTGCTGATGCTGGTGGTCCTGAGCATCGCTTCGGTGCTGGGCACGGCCACGGGCAGTCGCTGGGCGTTGGGTTTCGTGCCGGGTTTGACCGTCGAGAATTTCCAGGGCCGTTTGGGCGGGCAGTGGAGCGCCGATCATGTGCTATGGCAGCAAGACACCAGCCGGGTTGAGCTGAGCAAGGTGATTTTCGCCTGGTCGCCGCTGTGCCTGACACGCATGACGTTGTGCCTTGAACAGGTGAAGGCCGATCAAGTCAGCCTGCAATTTCCGCCCGGTGCCGAAGAAGAAAGCAGTGGGCCGATCAGCCTTCCGGATCTGAAGTTACCCCTGGCCATCGAGCTGGGTGATGTGCAGATCGGCAGCCTGCTGTTCAACGGCAGCGAAGAGCTCAAAGGCCTGCAACTGGCGGCGCACTGGACCGCGCAAGGGATGCAGATCGACTCGGTGAAGTTGCAGCGCGATGACCTGAGCCTGAACCTCTCCGGCCTGCTGCAGCCCACCGGCAATTGGCCGCTCAAGGTTGAAGGCCAACTCACCTTGTCAGCCCCCGCGCCCTGGACGCTGGCGCTGAAGGTCGACGGCGACCTGCTGAAAACCCTGAACCTGAAAGCCGACAGCAGCGGTTACCTGAACGGGCAATTGACCGGCGAGCTGCAACCACTCGCAGACAACCTGCCAGCCAAGGTAAGAATCACCGCCGACGGCTTCAAACCCGCCGCCGACCTGCCAGACACCCTGCAACTCAATCAACTGGAACTCACCGGCGACGGCGACCTGAAAAACGGTTACCAAGTGCTCGGCAACGCCACGCTGCCCGCCGAACAAGGCCCGGTTGCGTTGCTGCTGCAAGGCAAGGTCGACGCCAAGGGCGCGCAGATCGCCGCCCTCGACCTCACCGCCAACGACAAGCAAAGCCTCAAGCTCAGCGGCACCCTCGACTGGAGCAAAGGCCTGAGCGCCGACGCGAAGATCGCCTGGCTGGATTTCCCGTGGCACCGCCTCTATCCGCTGATCGACGAGCCGGAAGTGGCGTTGCGCAGCTTCAACGGCGACATCTCCTACACCGACGGCAAATACCTCGGCAGCTTCCAGGCGGCTGCGGATGGTCCGGCCGGCGCTTTCACCCTGAACAGCCCGTTCAGCGGTGACCTGACGAAAATCTACCTGCAACAGATCCAGCTCCAGGCCGGGCAGGGCAAGGCCGAAGGGCACCTGAACCTGCAGTTCGCCGATGGCATTGCGTGGGACACCGCGCTCGACCTGTCGGCGATCAACCCGGCGTACTGGGTGGCGCAATTGCCGGGCACGCTGGCCGGACCGCTGCGCAGCCAAGGCGAGATGAAGAATGAAAAACTCAGCCTCACTGCCGACCTCGACCTGAAAGGCAAGCTGCGCGGGCAACCCGCCGTGATTCAGGCCAAGGCGGATGGCGGCGGCGAGCAGTGGAATCTGAATGCGCTGCAAATCCGCCTCGGCGACAACAGCATCAACGGCAAGGGCAGCCTGCAACAGAAACTCGCCGGTCAGATCGATATCAAGATGCCGCGTCTGGCCCAGCTCTGGCCGCAACTGCGCGGTCAACTGAACGGCCGCATCGATGTCGCCGGCACGCTCAAGGCGCCGCAAGGCAAACTCGGGCTGCAAGGCTCGCAATTGGCGTTCGACGACAATCGCCTGCAAAGCCTCAACCTCGACGCGACCCTCGACAGTGCTCAACGGGCGAAAATCGACCTCAAGGGCAGCGGCATTCAGGCCGGTGACACCTCGCTGGGCACACTGACCGCCAGTGGCCAGGGCGACATCAAAAACCAGAAACTCAGCCTCGACCTGCAAGGCCCACAGCTGAAACTGGCGCTCGGTCTCGACGGTGCGCTGGACAAAGGCAACTGGCGCGGGCGCCTGGCCAGCGGCGATATCCAGACCGGTGGGCAGGACTGGAAGCTGCAAGGCCCGGCGAAACTGGAGCGGCTGGCGGACGGCAAAATCAACTTGGGCGCCCATTGCTGGATGTCCGGCCCGGCCAGCCTGTGCGGCGAAGACCAGCGCTTGATGCCGGAGCCGAAGCTGCGTTTCCTCCTCAAGCAATTCCCGATTGAAAGCCTGGCGCAGTGGCTGCCGAAAGATTTCGCCTGGAAGGGCAGCCTCAACGCCGACCTGCAACTGGACTTGCCCGTCAGCGGCCCGAACGGTCAGATCAGCATCGACGCCAGCGGCGGCACGTTGCGCATGAAGGAGAAGGACCAGTGGCTGGACTTCCCGTACCAGACGCTGAAACTCACCAGCAAACTCACGCCGAAACGCATCGACACTGACCTCAACTTCGTCGGCGGCAAACTCGGCGAACTGATGGTCCAGGCGCAGATCAACCCGTTGCCGAAAAACAAACCGCTCACCGGCTCATTCCGTTTGAGCGGGCTGGACCTGTCGGTGGCGCGGCCTTTCGTGCCTATGGTCGAGAAGCTCACCGGGCGCTTGAATGGCAGTGGCACGATTTCCGGTGGCCTGTTGGCGCCGCAGGTCAACGGCAGCTTGCTGCTCAGCGACGGCGAAGTCTCCGGGGCGGAATTGCCGATGGCGCTGCAAGCCTTGCAACTGCGAGCAGTCATTGCCGGTGAAACCGTGCAATTGAATGGCGACTGGAAAAGCGGCAAGACCGGGCAGGGCACCCTCAATGGCAACATCGCCTGGGGACAGGCGCTGGTGGTGGACCTGGCGCTCAAGGGCTCGCAGTTGCCGGTGACGGTCGAGCCGTACGCCAAGCTGGAAGTCGCGCCGGACCTGAAAATCTCGATGAAGGGTGACGAGTTGGCCATCGCTGGCAAAGTGCTGGTGCCCAGAGGCGAGATCACCATTCGCGAACTGCCGCCCTCGACGGTCAAGGTCTCCGATGACGTGGTGATCGTCGGCCAGCAGACCGAAGAAGGTAAACCACCGTTGGCCATGAAGATGGACATTGATGTGGTGGTCGGCGAAGACAAGTTGAGCTTTGCCGGGTTTGGCCTGACCGCGAATGTGCAGGGGCATGTGCACATCGGCGACAACCTGGACACACGCGGCGAGCTGTGGCTCAACGACGGGCGTTATCGCGCCTACGGCCAGCGCCTGACCGTGCGCCGGGCGCGCTTGTTGTTTGCCGGCCCGCTCGATCAGCCTTACCTGGACGTCGAGGCCATTCGCCAGACTGACGACGTGATCGCCGGTATTCGCTTGAGCGGCAGTGCCGAGCAGCCGACCACGCAGATCTTCTCCGAACCGGCCATGAGCCAGGAACAGGCCTTGTCCTATTTGGTGCTGGGGCGTCCGCTGAGCAGCAACGGCGAAGACAACAACATGCTGGCCCAGGCAGCGCTTGGCTTGGGCTTGATGGGCAGTTCCGGGGTGACCAGCGGGTTGGCCAAAAATCTGGGGATTCAGGATTTCCAACTGGACACCGAGGGCAGCGGCACTGCCACCAGCGTCGTGGCCAGTGGCAATATCTCCGAGAAGCTCAGTTTGCGTTATGGCGTGGGCGTGTTTGAACCGGCCAACACCATTGCCCTGCGCTACAAGCTGAGCAAGAAGGTCTACCTCGAAGCGGCGAGCGGCGTGGCGAGTTCGCTGGACATCTTTTACAAGCGGGATTTTTGATTTAAAAACTTCAAATGCTCCCTCCTCTTCATGTAATAACAATGTGAAGTAAGGAGGGAGGTTTTAGTGTGTGGGGATATTCACTATAAGGAGTAAGAAAAGTTGTCACGGTTTGAGCGATTAACTTTGTTGTTCTCGTAGGGCGAGTGGATGTTTCCTTGTGGGAAACTGTCTGTTTGTCTTTTTTGTGAGGCCTGTGCTGATGAGGGTTTGATCGCTTCAGGTGTTGAGGATATTGATATCTAAGGGTTTGGCTGTCAGTTTGGATTTTATTTTTTTATTATTTGTCATTTTTTTGTAGTGGGGTAAGTTGACACGTTTTGATGTTTTTTTTACTCCTCTCTGCTGTTTGTTGAAATGAGTTTCTGTACTAGGATGCGTCATCGCAATTGATGCGATCAATTGATTTATCTGACTGGGCTAATAACAAGTCGTAGATGGATGATGACTAATCTTTAAGTGCACATGGAGTAACAAGCATGATCGGTATTACCAAGAAATTTTCCGCTGGCGTAGTTGTAATGATGGCTTTGATGGCTAATGCCTATGCCGGCGACGCTTGCCCGACTGTCGGGGCGATCCAGCAAACAGCGATGAAAGACGGCGGCTTTGTCTACACCGCAGCGGCCAGTAAAGGTCTGCAATGGACAGGCGAGAACCCGATAGCTGCAAAGGAGGATCTGATAGCCGTAGCCTTCGAGGAAGCGTATGTCGTCAACGCGAAAAACTTCGTAGCCTGCGATTATGTGGGACCAAAACGCGAAGGTGTGCGAATGACGCTGAAATCCGCTGACGCGGTGAAGCCAGTGGGCGCTGCCTGGACCAACCAGACCCAGGCCGATGGCAGCGTGCTGCCTCGTTGCGCGGGCGTGGCGCCGGAGCAGTGCACGTTTGAGTAAGTAAGTCTCGCGCCGACTTGGTTCAAGCCTGGGTCGGCCACTGCGGCAACGTTGTAAGCAAAAAGCATAAAGATCGCAGTCTTGCGGCAGCTTCTACAGGGTACATAAAAACCTGAAGAAGCTGCCGTAGGCTGCGATTTTTTGCTTTTGTGCTGCGCCATTTATCTGTCATATACGAAGCAACCTAACTATTACGTTGACATTGGCTGCCTAGGCAGTAACATCTCGTCATACATTCACTGCCTAGGCAGTTATTAGGTGAGCAAATGAAACATTTCACCCCGGACGATTTTGAAAACTGCCACCTCGGCCTCCTGCTAGGACGTGCCGCGCTGCTCAAGGACCGGATCATCGACACCCACATGGAACCTCACGGCATCACCGCCGCGCAGTTCAAAGTGATGATCATCGTGGCCCAGTACGGCGTCGATACCCCGGCCGAGTTGTGCCGTCACCTGTCGCTGGACAGCGGCTCGATGACCCGCATGCTCGATCGTCTGGAACAGAAAGGTTTCCTCATTCGCCAACGCTCCGAGGCGGATCGCCGCCAGGTTCAACTGGTGCTGACCGCAGAAGGCCAGAGCCTCGCCGACCGCCTGCCGCACATTGGCGCCGACGCCATGAACGAATTGGCCGGCGCCATCAGCCCCGATGAGTTGAAAACCCTGGAACACATCCTCAAGAAAATCCTGGTAGCCGCCGGTGATTCGATCACCCTGCTGCGGGTAGGTGACAAATGAACAGTAAAACCCTGCGCACCGGGCTGAGCCTGGTCCTGGCCGCCATGACCCTGGCCGGTTGCGCCAGCTACAGCGGCTTGACCACCGAAGGCAAAAGCCTCGATGCCAAAACCCTCAAGGCCGGCCAGTCCCTCAGCGGCGTAACTCTGTCGCCGGCGTCCTGGCCGAAAAACGACTGGTGGAAAAGCCTCGGTGACCCGCAGCTCGACGGTCTGATCCGCGAAGCCCTGCACGACAGCCCCGACATGCAAATCGCCGACGCCCGGGCGCATCAGGCCAGTGCAGCTGCCTACGCCGCCGACGCCGCGCGCATGCCGACCCTCGATGCCAGCGCCGGCGTCAGCCGTTCGCGTCTGTCCCGCGACCAGGACCCGACCGGGCAGGGCGGCACTTACGCCACCGTGCGCAACATCGGCGCCAGCTTCAATTACAACTTCGACCTGTGGGGCGGTCAGCGTGACGCCTGGGAAGCCGCGTTGGGCCAGGCCCGTGCTGCCGAGGTCGATCAACAGGCCGCGCAGTTGACCCTGTCCGCCGACGTCGCCCGCGCCTACAGCGATTTGGGTCAGGCGCACATCGTCTACGACCTGGCCAATGAAGACCTCAAGCGAACCAGGCAAATGCTCGATTTAGGCCAGCGTCGCCTGAGCTCGGGGATCGACAGCCAGTACCAGTTCCAGCAGACCCAAAGCCTGGAAGCCACGTCCGAAGCCAGCCTGATCGACGCTGAGAAACGCCTGAACAGCGCAAAAATCGCCTTGGCGGTGCTGCTCGGCAAAGGCCCGGATCGTGGCAACGAAATCGCCCGACCGAAGATCCTTCAGGCCAGCGCAGTCGCTTTGCCATCGGTGCTGCCCGCCGAATTGCTCGGTCGTCGTCCCGACCTGGTGGCTGCGCGTTGGCGGGTCGAGGCCGCGAGCAAGAACATCGCCGCCGGCAAAACCCAGTTCTATCCCAACTTGAACCTCAGCGCCGCGGCCGGTGCCGAATCGCTGTTGGGGGATGCAATGTTTGGTTCAGCGAGCCGTTTCTTCAACATTGCGCCGACCATTTCTGTGCCGATTTTCGACGGTGGCCGCCTGCGCGCCGACCTCGATTCGCGCGACGCCGATTACGACCTCGCGGTGGCGCAGTACAACAAAAGCCTGGTGAAAGCGCTCGGTGATGTCAGCGACACCATCAACCAGTTGCGCGATATCGGCCGGCAGATCAGTGCCCAGCAGCACGCCACCGACATTGCCCAGGATTCTTACAACACCGTGGTCCAGCGTTACGGTTCCGGCATCGGCAACTACCTGGACGTGCTCAGCATCGAGCAGCAATTGCTCCAGGCCCAGCGTCAGCTGGCCAACCTGAATGCCGAGCAGATCGACCTGTCGATCCAATTGATGCAAGCGCTGGGCGGCGGTTTTCAGGGCGAAACCCTGACCGCAGCCAACGCCCTCCCAGCCACGCAGCACAACTAATTCAAGGTATTTGTCATGGCCACTGTCGATACACCTGCTGCTCCAACCAACACACCGCCGGACAACGCTCAAGACACGAGCAATCCGCGTAAACGCAAAGTCATGCTGGTCGCGCTGGCCATCCTGGTCGTCCTCGCCGGTGTCGGCGTCTGGGGTTATCACGAACTGTACGGGCGCTGGAATGAAAGCACCGACGACGCCTACGTGAACGGCAACGTGGTGGAAATCACCCCGCTGGTCACCGGCACCGTGGTCAGCATCGGCGCGGATGACGGTGACCTGGTCCACGAAGGCCAGGTGCTGATCAACTTCGACCCGAATGACGCCGAAGTCGGCCTGCAAAGTGCCCAGGCCAATCTGGCCCGCACCGTGCGCCAGGTGCGTGGTTTGTACAGCAACGTCGACGGCATGAAAGCCCAGGTCAACGCGCAGCAGGCCGAAGTGCAGAAGGCCCAGGACAACTTCAATCGCCGGAAAAACCTCGCTGCCGGCGGCGCGATTTCCCAGGAAGAACTGTCCCACGCCCGTGACGACCTGACCTCGGCGCAAAACGCCCTGGCCAACGCCAAACAACAATTGAAAACCACCAGTGCGCTGGTCGATGACACCGTGGTTTCGTCACACCCGGATGTGATGTCGGCAGCCGCGCAACTGCGTCAGGCCTACCTGAACAACTCGCGCAGCACCTTGATCGCGCCGGTCACCGGTTACGTGGCCAAGCGTTCCGTGCAACTGGGTCAACGGGTTCAGCCGGGCACCGCGCTGATGGCGGTGATTCCGCTGGATCAGCTGTGGATCGACGCCAACTTCAAGGAAACCCAGCTGCGTGACATGCGCATTGGTCAACCGGTAGATATCCAGGCCGACCTGTACGGCAGCGACGTGAAATTCAGCGGCACCATCGACAGCCTCGGCGCCGGTACCGGCAGTGCGTTTGCCCTGCTGCCGGCGCAGAACGCCACCGGTAACTGGATCAAGATTGTGCAGCGCGTGCCGGTGCGGATCCACATCAACGCCGAAGAACTGGCCAGGCACCCGTTGCGCGTGGGGCTGTCGACGCAGGTCGACGTGAACCTGCACGACCAGAGCGGCCCGGTTCTGGCGCAACAGCCGCCGCAAAAGGCCTCGTTCAGCACCAATGTCTATGACCGTCAGTTGGCGGAAGCCGACGCGATGATCACTCAGTTGATCCACGACAACAGCGCTGCGGTCAGCAAGACCGCGCAACGCTGATTCGTCATCACACCGACCCTGTGGGAGCGAGCCTTTGTGGCGAGGGGGCTTGCCCCCGTTGGACTGCGCAGCAGTCCCATCTTCCAGGGCCGCTTCGCGACCCAACGGGGTGATGCGGCATTCCGACAAGCCCCCTCGCCACAAAAGCTCGCTCCCACACGGTCAGCCGCGTCTGTAACAGGCGCGGCGCCAATCAGGTTTCAAAGGATTCGCGATGAGCAATAACGCCTCTTTCACGCCGCCCAGCCTGTTGCTCAGCACCATCGGCCTGTCGCTGGCGACTTTCATGCAAGTGCTCGACACCACCATCGCCAACGTGGCGCTGCCGACCATTTCCGGCAATCTGGGCGTGAGTTCGGAGCAGGGCACGTGGGTGATTACTTCCTTTGCCGTGAGCAACGCGATTGCGCTGCCGCTGACCGGTTGGCTCAGCCGCCGCTTCGGTGAAGTGAAGCTGTTTCTCTGGGCCACGGTGCTGTTTGTGCTGGCCTCGTTTCTCTGCGGCATCTCGACCTCGATGCCGGAACTGATCGGTTTTCGGGTGCTGCAAGGCCTGGTGGCCGGTCCGTTGTACCCGATGACCCAGACGCTGCTGATCGCGGTCTATCCCCCCGCGAGGCGCGGCATGGCCCTGGCGTTGCTGGCGATGGTCACGGTGGTGGCGCCGATTGCCGGGCCGATCCTCGGCGGATGGATTACCGACAGCTATAGCTGGCCGTGGATTTTCTTCATCAACGTGCCGATCGGCGTCTTCGCGGTGATGGTAGTGCGCCAGCAACTCAAGGCGCGCCCGGTGGAAACCAGCCGCCAACCGATGGATTACGTAGGGTTGATCACGTTGATCATCGGCGTCGGTGCGTTGCAGATTATCCTCGACAAGGGCAATGACCTGGACTGGTTCGAGTCGAGTTTCATCCTGATTGGCGCGGCCACTTCCGTGATAGCGCTGGCAGTGTTCATCATCTGGGAAATGACCGATCAGCACCCGGTGGTGAACCTGCGGCTGTTCGCCTACCGCAACTTCCGCATCGGCACGCTCGTGCTGGTGTTGGGTTACGCCGGGTTCTTCGGCATCAACCTGATCCTGCCGCAATGGCTGCAAACCCAGATGGGCTACACCGCGACCTGGGCGGGGTTGGCTGTGGCGCCGATCGGAATTCTGCCGGTGCTGATGTCGCCGTTTGTCGGCAAATACGCGCACAAGTTTGACCTGCGATTGCTGGCGGGCTTGGCGTTCCTGGCCATTGGCCTGAGCTGCTTCATGCGCGCCGGGTTCAACAATGAAGTGGACTTCCAGCACATCGCCCTGGTGCAACTGTTCATGGGCATTGGCGTGGCACTGTTCTTCATGCCGACCCTGAGCATCTTGATGTCGGACCTGCCACCTAGCCAGATCGCCGACGGTGCTGGCCTGGCGACGTTCCTGCGCACGTTGGGCGGCAGTTTTGCGGCGTCGCTGACCACCTGGATCTGGATTCGCCGGGCGGATCAGCATCATGCGTATTTGAGCGAAAGCATCACCACGTTCGACCCGGCCACCCGTGATGCCTTGAACACCTTGGGCGGGGCAGGGAACCCGGCCTACGCGCAGCTGGATCATGTGCTGACGAGTCAGGCGTACATGCTCTCCACCGTGGATTACTTCACGTTGCTGGGCTGGGGGTTCATGGGGTTGATATTGATTGTTTGGCTGGCAAAACCGCCGTTTGCAGCGAAAGCGGGGCCGGCTGCCTCCGGTCACTAAACTAAACGCAATCCCCTTGTAGGAGTGAGCCTGCTCGCGATAGCGGTGGATCAGTCAATAAAGATGTTGAATGTGAATCCGCTATCGCGAGCAGGCTCACTCCTACAAGGGGATTTGTGTTTGGCAGTCAGTGGGCGGGAGCGGCCAGCTGCGGTGGCGGGGTGAAGTCGAACGGCGCCAGCGCAAACCCTTGCTCATCCACCTGCAACGCCCAGCCCTGGCGGTCCCAATCCCCCAGCACAATGCGCTTGGCCGCTTGCTCGCCCAGCTGCAACTTGTGGATGGCCGGGCGATGGGTATGGCCGTGGATCAAGGTTTTCACGCCGTACTCCTGCATGATCTGCGGAATTTCCTCCGCCGTGACATCCACAATGTCATTGGCCTTCATCCGCGTTTGCGCACGGCTTTCACTGCGCAGCTTGCGCGCCAGCTTATGCCGGGTGCGCAGCGGCAAGTGCCGCAGGATGAACAGGCTGATCGGGTTGCGCAGGTAGCGACGCAGCTTCATATAGGCTTCGTCGCGGGTGCAGAGGCTGTCGCCGTGCATCAATAGCACTGGCTCGCCATAAAACTGCACGACACTCGGGTCCTTCAACAACGTGCAGCCGGCCTGTTTACAAAAGGCCTGGCCGAGCATGAAGTCGCGATTGCCGTGCATCAGAAAAATGGCCGTGCCGCTGTCGCTCAATTCGCGCAGGGCCTGGCAGATGGAACGCTGAAAGGGCGTCATGGCGTCGTCGCCAATCCACGCTTCGAAAAAGTCGCCCAGAATGTACAACGCACTCGCCGAGCGGGCGCGTCCGGCGAGCAAATCCAGAAACGCCCGGGTGATGTCCGGGCGCTCCTCTTCCAGATGCAAGTCTGAAATCAGCAGTATCACTCAATGATCTCGGCTTTCTCGATGATCACGTCGTCTGCTGGTACGTCCTGGTGGCCGGACTTCATGGTGGTGGAAACACCTTTGATCTTGTCGACCACTTCTTCGCCTGCAACGACTTTGGCGAATACGGCGTAGCCCCAGCCCTGAGCGGTCTTGGCGCTGTGGTTCAGGAAGCTGTTGTCAGCCACGTTGATGAAGAACTGGGCGGAAGCCGAATGCGGCTCCATGGTGCGGGCCATGGCAACGCTGTACTTCACGTTCGGCAGGCCGTTGTCGGCTTCGTTCTGGATGCTTGGGCGCTTGTCTTTCTTTTCTTTCATGCCTGGCTCGAAACCGCCGCCCTGGATCATGAAGTTACCGATGACACGGTGGAAAACGGTGTTTTCATAGTGACCGGCTTTAACGTACTCGATGAAGTTGGCCACGGTGATCGGGGCTTTTTCAGCGTTCAGTTCCAGGACGATGTCGCCATGGTTGGTGGTCAGTTTGACTTGGGTCATGATCGGTACTCTTTCTAAGAATTCGTGGGTTTCGGGGCATTACAGCCCCCAACCGGTCTGGCCAGTAACAGCCAAGGTGCGCAGTTTAGCGTGCCGGGCGCGAATTTCGAGGTTGTTTTTCATTGATAGCCGATTAAATGCGACCGTTTGCAGGCGCGCTCTGTCAGGTGCTTGACAGCATCGGCTATGATAGCGGCTTTGTTTTACCTGGCCTTCTTCCGGCCGCGCACTTGTACGTTCAAGGATCCTATGAGCAAGCCCACTGTCGACCCTACCTCGAATGCCAAGACCGGCCCTGCCGTGCCGGTCAATTTCCTGCGCCCGATCATCCAGGCGGACCTGGACTCGGGTAAGCACACGCAGATCGTCACCCGTTTCCCGCCAGAGCCCAACGGCTACCTGCACATCGGTCACGCCAAGTCCATTTGCGTGAACTTCGGCCTGGCCCAGGAATTCGGCGGCGTCACCCACCTGCGTTTCGACGACACCAACCCGGCCAAGGAAGACCAGGAATACATCGACGCGATCGAAAGCGACATCAAATGGCTGGGCTTTGAATGGTCCGGCGAAGTGCGCTACGCCTCGCAGTATTTCGACCAGTTGCACGACTGGGCCGTTGAACTGATCAAGGCCGGCAAGGCCTACGTCGACGACCTGAGCCCGGAACAGGCCAAGGAATACCGTGGCACCCTGACCGAGCCGGGCAAGAACAGCCCGTTCCGTGATCGCTCCGTGGAAGAAAACCTCGACTGGTTCGCCCGCATGAAGGCCGGCGAATTCCAGGACGGCGCACGTGTGCTGCGGGCCAAGATCGACATGGCTTCGCCGAACATGAACCTGCGCGACCCGATCATGTACCGCATCCGTCATGCGCATCACCACCAGACCGGTGACAAGTGGTGCATCTACCCGAACTACGACTTCACCCACGGTCAGTCGGACGCCATCGAAGGCATCACCCACTCGATCTGCACCCTGGAATTCGAAAGCCATCGTCCGCTGTACGACTGGTTCCTGGATGCGCTGCCGGTGCCGGCGCACCCGCGTCAGTACGAATTCAGCCGCCTGAACCTGAACTACACGATCACCAGCAAGCGCAAGCTCAAGCAACTGGTCGATGAAAAGCACGTGTTCGGCTGGGACGATCCGCGCATGTCCACGCTGTCGGGTTTCCGCCGCCGTGGCTACACGCCTGCGTCGATCCGCAATTTCTGCGACATGGTCGGCACCAACCGTTCTGACGGCGTCGTCGATTTCGGCATGCTCGAATTCAGCATCCGTCAGGATCTGGACCAGAACGCTCCGCGCGCCATGTGCGTGCTGCGTCCGTTGAAGGTGGTGATCACCAACTACCCGCAAGACCAGGTCGAGAACCTCGAACTGCCGCGTCATCCGCAGAAAGAAGAACTGGGCGTGCGCACGCTGCCGTTTGCCCGTGAAATCTACATCGACCACGATGACTTCATGGAAGAGCCGCCAAAAGGCTACAAACGCCTGGAACCCAACGGCGAAGTGCGTCTGCGCGGCAGCTACGTGATCCGTGCCGACGAAGCGATCAAGGACGCCGATGGCAACATCGTCGAACTGCGTTGCTCGTACGACCCGGAAACCCTGGGCAAGAACCCTGAAGGCCGCAAGGTCAAAGGCGTGGTGCACTGGGTGCCGGCCGCTGCCAGCGTCGAGTGCGAAGTGCGTCTGTACGATCGCCTGTTCCGTTCGGCCAACCCTGAGAAGGCCGAAGACAGCGCCAGTTTCCTGGACAACATCAACCCTGAATCACTGCAGGTACTCACCGGTTGTCGTGCCGAGCCTTCGCTTGGCAATGCACAGCCGGAAGACCGTTTCCAGTTCGAGCGCGAAGGTTACTTCGTCGCGGATATCAAGGACTCGAAACCAGGTCATCCGGTGTTCAACCGTACCGTGACCCTGCGTGATTCGTGGGGCCAGTGATTCAAGGAAACCACTAAAGTGCTATCGATCTACAACACGCTCACCAAGAGCAAAGAAGTGTTCAAGCCGCTGGATGGCAACAATGTGCGCATGTACGTCTGCGGGATGACCGTGTACGACTACTGCCACATTGGCCACGGCCGCAGCATGGTCGCGTTCGACCTGGTGACCCGCTGGTTGCGCTTCAGCGGTTACAACCTGACCTATGTGCGCAACATCACCGACATTGAAGACAAGATCATCAATCGTGCGCGCGAGAACGGCGAGCCGTACGACGCGCTGACCGAGCGCATGATCGCTGCGATGCACGAGGACGAGGCGCGCCTCAACATCCTCAAGCCGGACATGGAACCACGGGCCACCGATCACATTCCGGGCATGCTGAGCATGATCCAGACCCTGATTGACAAGGGTTACGCCTACGCACCGGGCAATGGCGACGTGTACTACCGCGTCGCCAAGTTCATGGGCTACGGCAAGCTGTCGCGCAAGAAGATCGAAGACCTGCGCATTGGCGCACGGATCGAAGTCGACGAGTCCAAACAGGACCCGCTGGACTTCGTGTTGTGGAAAGGCGCCAAGCCGGGCGAGCCGAGCTGGCCTTCGCCGTGGGGCGACGGTCGTCCGGGCTGGCACATCGAGTGCTCGGTGATGTCGACCTGCTGCCTGGGCGAGACCTTCGACATTCATGGTGGCGGCAGCGACCTCGAATTCCCGCACCATGAAAACGAAATCGCCCAAAGCGAAGCGGCGACCGGCAAGACCTACGCCAACGCGTGGATGCATTGCGGCATGATTCGCATCAATGGCGAGAAGATGTCCAAGTCCTTGAACAACTTCTTCACCATTCGCGACGTGCTGGAAAAGTACCACCCGGAAGTCGTGCGTTACCTGCTGGTGTCGAGCCACTACCGCAGCGCGATCAACTACTCGGAAGACAACCTCAAGGACGCCAAAGGCGCCCTCGAGCGTTTCTACCACGCGTTGAAAGGCCTGCCGAACGTGGCGCCGGCCGGCGGCAAAGCCTTTGTCGAGCGTTTCACCCAGGTGATGAACGACGACTTCGGCACGCCGGAAGCCTGCGCGGTGCTGTTCGAGATGGTGCGTGAGATCAACCGTCTGCGCGAGAGCGATCTCAATGCGGCGGCGGGTCTGGCGGCGCGCCTGAAGGAACTGGCGAGCGTGCTGGGCGTGTTGCAGCTTGAGGCCGATGACTTCTTGCAGGCTGGCGCCGAAGGGCGTGTAGATGCAGCTGAGGTTGATGCGCTGATCGCTGCGCGTCTGGCGGCGCGTGCCGGTAAAGACTGGGCCGAATCCGACCGCATCCGCGACCAGCTCACCGCCATGGGCGTGGTGCTGGAAGACGGCAAGGGCGGCACGACCTGGCGTTTGGCTGACTGATTGCCTTGATCGCTACAAAACAAAACCCGCCTTGTGCGGGTTTTTGTTTATGTGCAGGGTTTCAGGTTTGCGGTAATAGGGCTGACGCCTTCGCGAGCAAGCCCGCTCCCACATTGGATGTGTGGTGTACATAGAACTCAACTCACCGCCGACCAAATGTGGGAGCGGGCTTGCTCGCGAAGGTCTCAAGTCAACCACAGCCAGTACGGCTTAATTGTCATTCCGACTGGCGCAATCGCTTATAGAGGGTATTACGGCTAACCCCCAACCTCCGGGCCAAGTGCGAGATGTTCCCCCCAGCCGCCCGCAACTGCCGATTCAAATCCTCGACATCATTCAAATCCACCGCCAGTACCTCAGGCGAATCCACCGGCTCCATCTCCAGATCGACAAAAAAATCATCCGGCAAATGCTCCGGCCGCACCGGCTGCTCCTCGGCCATGGCCAGCGCCACCTGCATCACGCTGCTGACCTGACGCAAATTCCCCGGCCACGGATGACGGCCGAACAGCTCCAGCACCTCGCGGCTCAACCCGGCCCACTGCGATGGCTCGCGGTGCTGCTCCCACAAACGTTTGAACAAGGCCTGCTTGTCGCTGCGTTCCCGTAGCGGCGGCAATTCCAGGGTCAAGCCGCCGATCCGGTAATACAGGTCTTCACGAAACCGCCCCAGTTGCACTTGCTCACGCAACGCACGGTTGGTCGCCGAAATGATCCGGATATCGACCGGGAACAGCTCGCTGCTGCCCACTGGTTGCACGCAACGTTCCTGCAAAACCCTCAACAACCGGGCCTGGGTCGGCAATGGCATGTCGCCGATTTCATCGAGGAACAGGGTGCCTTTGTCGGCCTTGCGGATCAGCCCGATGCTGCCTTTCTGATTGGCGCCGGTGAACGCACCTTTCTCATAGCCAAACAGTTCGGATTCCACCAGTTCGGCGGGGATCGCTGCACAGTTGACGGCAATGAACGGTTGTTTGCTGCGGGAACTGGCCTGGTGCAGGGCTTTGACGAACACTTCCTTGCCGACCCCTGTTTCGCCGTGGATTAGCAGCGGGATGTCCTTCTCCAGCAGGCGTTCAGCCTGACGCACGGCTTTTTCCACGCGGCTGTCGCCGAAGTGCAGGGTGTTGAGGCTGATCGTTTCGGGTGCCGCCACGACCACCGGTTCGGCGCTCTTGGGTTCAGAAAACAGTCTCGCTTGAATCGGCACCTGTTTCGGCCGCCGCAGCAGGCATTGAAAGCGGTTGCGCCCCGAGGCTTGCAGAGCAAACGGCAGGCCGTCGGGCTGATTCAGCAATTCCAGCAGCGAGACCTTGAACAGGCTCTCGACGCTGACCCGCGACAGGCTGATGCCCAGCAGATTGTCGGCCCGGCGGTTGGCGGACAGCACCTGGCCGGTCTCATCGAAGATCAACAACCCCGCCCATTGGCTGTCCAGGTTGTTCAACCCGGTGTTGAACGTCAGTTGAAAATGCTGGCCATGGAACAGGTTGAGAATCAGCCGGTTTTCCACGGTCTGGCTCATCATCTTGACCATGCCGAGGGTGTGGGACGGCGGCAGGTAGCTGTCGCTGGACACGTCCAGCACCGCGATCACCTTGCGCTCGGCATCAAAAATCGGTGCGGCGGAACCGGTCATGAAGCGGTTGGCTTTCAGAAAGTGTTCATCGTGTTCGATGTGCACGGCCTGCTCGCAGGCGAGGGCGGTGCCGATGGCGTTGGTGCCGCTGCAACGCTCCATCCAGCTGGCACCGGCGCTGAAACCACGGGTCAGGCTCGGCTCGATAAAGCGCTGGGTGCCCCACGACGTCAGGACCTGTCCTTGATTGTCGGCGAGCATGATCAGGCAGTTGGAGTTGCTCAGGATGTTTTCGTAATACGGCAGGACTTCCTGATGCGTGGTCTGCACCAGGGAATGCTGGCTCTCCAGCAATTGGGCGATGCCTTCGGCCGGCAGTTGATCGAACGCTGGCGCGCTCTGATGATCGAGGCCGAAGGCGCGACAACGTTTCCAGGAGTCCTGAATGACGGCATCGTGGGAGAGCGGCGAGGCGGGTGCGGCCATGGCAGTCGATCTCTGAGCATTATTATTTTTGTTGTAAGTAACGCGATTCATGTAGCAGCTGCCGAAGGCTGCGTCCGGCGACGCAGTCGTCGTAAACCTGAAAACGTGGTCATCCTGATACACCGCACCGCCCGATTTTACGACGGCTTCGCCGCCGGACGCAGCCTTCGGCAGCTGCTACACAGGGCGTGTGTATTTCGGAATTCCTCGCAGTAAAACGGTGTGTAGAGTGTTGTTCACTATTGTTCATTGTCAACCAGCGGATTGTTCAGTTGTTCAGCCTCAGTTGTTCATTTCTGTTCAGCAACGAAAGTGCTCACGCCCTTCATCGAAGGATTTTCAAACCAGATCAACACCTTGCAATTTCTGGCACGAAACTCGCTCTGTAGCTCCGGTCGCTTGACTCCAAATAATAAAAAGGCCGAGCCATGTCATTAACCCTGGAGCACGTCAGCCGCACCGTCGAGGGCCAGACCTGGATCGACGATGCCTGCCTGAGTTTTGAACCCGGTTCCTTCAACGTTTTGCTCGGGCGCACGCTGTCCGGCAAAACCAGTCTGATGCGCCTGATGGCCGGGCTGGACAAGCCCGACAGCGGCCGCATCCTCATGAACGGCGTCGACGTCACCCAGCGCCCGGTGCGCCTGCGCAACGTGTCGATGGTCTATCAGCAGTTCATCAATTACCCGACCATGACCGTCTTCGAGAACATTGCCTCGCCGTTGCGCCAGGGCGGTGTGTCCAACGAGCTGATCCAGAGCAAAGTGCTGGAAACCGCGAAGATGCTGCGCATCGAGAAATTCCTCCAGCGCCATCCCCTCGAACTCTCCGGCGGTCAGCAACAGCGCACGGCCATGGCCCGCGCACTGGTCAAGGACGCCGAGCTGATCCTGTTCGACGAACCACTGGTCAACCTCGATTACAAGCTGCGCGAAGAGCTGCGCCAGGAAATGCGCGAGCTGTTCAAGGCTCGCCATACCATCGCCATCTACGCCACCACCGAACCCAACGAAGCCCTGGCACTGGGCGGCACCACCACCATTCTTCATGAAGGTCGGGTGATCCAGAGCGGCAAGTCGTCCGAGGTCTATCACCAGCCGCAAAGCGTGCTCGCGGCAGAGCTGTTCTCCGAGCCGCCGATCAACCTGATGCCGGGGCGCATTGCCGGCAACGAAGTCAGCTTCGCCAACTTCGTGCACTTCCCGTTGAACGTGGATCTGCGGCCGGTGGGCGAGGGCGAATTCCGCTTTGGCGTACGGCCCAGCCACATCTCGCTGGTGCCGAGCAATGACGATGACCTGGAACTGGCCGTGACGGTCGAAGTCGCCGAGATCAGCGGTTCGGAAACCTTCCTGCACGTGCGCAACGAGCATTTCCTGCTGGTGTTGCACCTGCCGGGCGTTCACGAATACGACGTCGACGCGCCGATCCGCATCTATATCCCGACCCATAAACTGTTTGTGTTCGATGCGCAGGGACGACTGGTCCAGGCGCCCGGTCGCCGTATCGCGAGGGTTGCCTGATGGCCGAAATCCGTTTGCAGAACCTCGCCCACAGCTACACCAAAACCCCGGCCGGCCCCGAGGATTACGCTATCCGCGAGATGGACCATATCTGGGAGCAGGGCGGCGCCTATGCGTTGCTCGGGCCTTCGGGGTGCGGCAAGTCGACCTTGCTCAACATCATTTCCGGATTGCTCAGCCCCTCGCAGGGGCACGTGTTGTTCGACGGCAAAGCGGTCAACGACCTGACGCCGGAGAAGCGCAACATCGCTCAGGTTTTTCAGTTCCCGGTGGTCTACGACACCATGACCGTCTTCGATAACCTGGCGTTTCCGCTGCGCAATCAGGGCATGGCCGAGGCGAAAATTCACACCAAGGTGCAGGAAATCGCCGAGGTCTTGGACCTGCAGGCGCTGCTGAGCAAAAAGGCCAGCAACCTCACCGCCGACGAAAAGCAGAAAGTCTCCATGGGCCGCGGGCTGGTGCGCGATGACGTCTCGGCGATCCTGTTCGACGAACCGCTGACCGTGATCGATCCGCACCTGAAGTGGAAGCTGCGGCGCAAGCTCAAGCAGATCCACGAGCAGTTCAACATCACCATGGTCTACGTCACCCACGATCAACTGGAAGCCTCGACCTTCGCTGACAAGATCGCGGTGATGTACGGCGGGCAGATCGTGCAATTCGGCACACCGCGAGAATTGTTCGAACGGCCGAGCCACACCTTTGTCGGCTATTTCATCGGCAGTCCGGGGATGAACCTGATCGAGGTCACGCCGCAACCGGGAGGCGTGGGGTTCGCCTCGACGCACTTGCCGTTGTCCGAAGCGCAGCAACAGCGCATCGCCGAGTCCGAGTGGAAAACCCTGAAAGTCGGTATCCGCCCGGAGTTCGTCCACGTGTGGGAAGAACCCTTTGATGATGCGATGAAGGCACAGGTCGTACACATCGAAGACCTCGGGACCTACAAGATCCTGACCCTGAACCTCGACGGCGCGCCGTTGAAAGTGCGCCTGGCCGAAGACAAACCGGTGCCTGAAGGCACGGCGTACATCAGTTTTCCGGCGCAGTGGTTGATGGTCTATGCCGATGAATACTTGCTGGAGACGCAGCCATGAACAAGGTGCAAAACAACAAGGCCTGGTGGCTGGTGTTGCCGGTGTTCCTGCTGGTGGCCTTCAGTGCGGTGATCCCGATGATGACGGTGGTCAACTATTCGGTGCAGGACATCTTCGACCAGTCCAGCCGCTACTTCGTCGGCGCCGACTGGTACAAGCAAGTATTGCTCGATCCGCGCCTGCATGACTCGCTGCTGCGGCAGTTCATCTACTCCGCTTGCGTGCTGATCATCGAAATCCCGCTGGGCATCGCCATCGCCCTGACCATGCCGACCAAGGGGCGCTGGTCGTCGCTGGTGCTGATCATCCTGGCCATTCCGCTGCTGATTCCATGGAACGTGGTCGGCACCATCTGGCAGATCTTCGGCCGCGCCGACATCGGTTTGCTGGGTTCGAGCCTGAATGCCATGGGCATCAACTATAACTATGCATCGAACACCATGGACGCCTGGGTCACGGTGCTGGTGATGGACGTGTGGCACTGGACGTCGCTGGTGGCGCTGCTGTGTTTCTCAGGGCTGCGGGCGATTCCGGACGTGTATTACCAGGCGGCGCGGATTGATCGCGCCTCGGCGTGGGCGGTGTTCCGGCACATCCAGTTGCCCAAGCTGAAAAGCGTGCTGTTGATCGCGGTGATGCTGCGCTTCATGGACAGTTTCATGATCTACACCGAGCCGTTCGTGCTGACCGGTGGCGGCCCGGGGAATGCCACGACGTTCCTCAGTCAGACGTTGACCCAGATGGCCGTAGGGCAATTCGACCTGGGACCGGCAGCGGCGTTTTCGCTGGTGTACTTCCTGATCATCCTGTTGGTGTCCTGGCTGTTCTACACCGCCATGACTCACTCTGACGCCAACCGCTGAGGCTGCCATGAGTAAAAGAAAGCTCATTCCGTTGCTGATCTACATCCTGTTCCTGCTGGTACCGATCTACTGGCTGCTGAACATGTCGTTCAAGAGCAACACCGAAATCCTCGGTGGCCTGACGCTGTTTCCTTCGGACTTCACCTTGCATAACTACAAGGTGATCTTCACCGATCCGAGCTGGTACACCGGTTACCTCAACTCGCTGTATTACGTGAGCCTGAACACGGTGATCTCCCTGAGCGTGGCGCTGCCGGCGGCGTATGCCTTCTCGCGCTATCGCTTCCTCGGTGACAAGCACTTGTTCTTCTGGTTGCTGACCAACCGCATGGCACCACCGGCGGTGTTCCTGCTGCCGTTCTTCCAGCTGTATTCCTCGATCGGCCTGTTCGACACCCATATCGCCGTGGCATTGGCTCATTGCCTGTTTAACGTGCCATTGGCGGTGTGGATTCTTGAGGGCTTCATGTCCGGTGTGCCCAAGGAAATCGACGAAACCGCCTATATCGACGGCTACAGTTTTCCCAAGTTCTTCGTGAAGATTTTCGTCCCTCTGATCGGTTCCGGGATCGGCGTCACGGCGTTTTTCTGCTTCATGTTTTCCTGGGTCGAATTGCTCCTGGCGCGCACGCTGACGTCGGTCAACGCCAAGCCGATTGCGGCGGTGATGACGCGCACGGTGTCGGCGTCCGGTATCGATTGGGGCGTGCTGGCGGCGGCGGGGGTGTTGACCATCCTGCCGGGCATGCTGGTGATCTGGTTTGTTCGCAACCATGTGGCCAAGGGCTTCGCCCTCGGCCGGGTATGAGGAGCTGATGATGGAATGGATGAGTTGGACGGTCCCCACCGCGGCGTTCTTCATTGTCATTGGCCTGATTCTGGTGGGCATGACGACCTGGGAATTGCGTTCGCCGAGCATTCTTCGGCGGGGTTTGTTGCCGATTGCCACCACCCGTGGCGATCGGCTGTTTATCGGTCTTCTCGGCAGCGCCTACCTGCATTTGCTGGTAATTGGCGTCACCGACTGGAGCATCTGGGTAGCGTCCGCGTTGTCCCTGGTGTGGCTGTTGGCTGTGATGCGTTGGGGCTAGTCGAATCGCTCGGCAATGTTGCTCCGAAAATCAAACAGGAGGTCTCTATGTTCGACAAAAACAATAAGCTGCGACATAGCATTTCATTGGCAGCCATGCTGGCACTCAGTGGGTTGAGCGCTGCGGCCTGGGCCGACGCCTATGAAGACGCTGCGAAGAAATGGATTGGCGCCGAGTTCAAACCGTCCACCCTGACGGCCGACCAGCAGCTCGCGGAATTGAAGTGGTTCATCAAGGCGGCCGAGCCGTTTCGCGGGATGGACATCAAAGTCGTCTCCGAAACCCTGACCACCCACGAATACGAGTCCAAGGTGCTGGCCAAGGCCTTTACCGAGATCACCGGGATCAAGGTGACCCACGACCTGCTGCAAGAAGGCGACGTGGTGGAAAAGCTGCAAACCGTGATGCAATCGGACAAGAGCATCTATGACGGCTGGGTCAACGACTCGGACCTGATCGGTACCCACTTCCGCTACGGCAAGACCGAAGCGATCACCGACCTGATGGCCAATGAAGGCAAAAACTTCACCTCGCCGACCCTGGACCTGAAGGACTTCATTGGTATTTCCTTCACCACCGCGCCGGACGGCAAGCTCTATCAGTTGCCTGACCAGCAGTTTGCCAACCTGTACTGGTTCCGCGCCGACTGGTTTGAGCGTCCGGAGTTGAAAGCCAAGTTCAAGGAAAAGTACGGCTACGAATTGGGCGTGCCGGTGAACTGGTCGGCCTATGAAGACATCGCCAAATTCTTCAGCGAAGACGTCAAGGAAATCGACGGCAAGCGGGTCTACGGGCACATGGACTACGGCAAGAAAGACCCGTCCCTGGGCTGGCGCTTCACCGATGCCTGGTTCTCCATGGCCGGTGGCGGCGACAAAGGCCTGCCGAACGGCTTGCCGGTGGACGAGTGGGGCATTCGCGTCGAGGATTGCCACCCGGTGGGTTCCAGCGTGACCCGCGGCGGCGACACCAACGGCCCGGCGGCGGTCTTTGCCACTACCAAGTACGTCGATTGGCTCAAGGCCTATGCACCACCGGAAGCGGCGGGCATGACCTTCTCCGAGTCGGGGCCGGTACCGTCTCAGGGCAACATTGCACAACAGATCTTCTGGTACACCGCGTTCACCGCGGACATGACCAAACCGGGCCTGCCGGTGGTCAACGCCGATGGCACGCCGAAATGGCGGATGGCGCCATCGCCGCGCGGTCCGTATTGGGAAGAGGGCATGAAGCTGGGGTATCAGGACGTGGGTTCGTGGACGTTCATGAAGTCCACGCCTGAGAAACAGAAGCTGGCGGCGTGGCTGTATGCGCAGTTCGTGACCTCGAAAACCGTGTCGCTGAAGAAAACCATCGTCGGCCTGACGCCGATTCGCGAGTCGGACATCAACTCGCAAGCGATGACCGACCTGGCACCGAAACTCGGTGGTCTGGTCGAGTTCTACCGCAGCCCGGCCCGCGTGCAATGGACCCCGACCGGGACCAACGTGCCGGACTATCCGCGTCTGGCGCAACTGTGGTGGAGCCACATCGCCGAAGCGGCCAGCGGCGAGAAAACTCCGCAAGAGGCTCTGGATGGTCTGGCCAAGGATCAGGACGCGATCATGTCCCGTCTGGAACGTTCGAAAGCGCAAACCACTTGCGCACCGAAAATGAACCCCGAGCGCGATGCGCAATACTGGTTCGATCAGCCGGGTGCACCGAAGCCTAAGTTGGCGAACGAGAAGCCGAAGGGCGAAACCGTGAGCTACAACGAACTGCTGAAGTCGTGGGCGGATGCGCGTAAGTAAGCCTCTGTACTGAGCAAGGCGAACGGCACCGAAAGGTGCCGTTTTTGTTGGTGCCTGATAGTCCGCCATCGCGGGCAAGCCACGCTCCCACAGGTTTCAGGGGTGTTCACACATTCTGTGGACGACGGTGATCACTGTGGGAGCCGGGCTTGCCCGCGATGAGGCCGGCGCCGACAGCGAAAATCTCAAGTCAGATGCCTCAGGGCGCCCCCCTCAATCACAGGAAATCCCAACCGGAACACCGTCACCGCCCCCGGCAGGCTCTTCACCTCGGCCACGCCCTGATGCAGGCTCATGATCGAGCGCACAATCGCCAGTCCCAACCCGGTGCTACCTTGCGAACGCGAGCGACTGCTGTCGACGCGGTAAAAACGATCAAACAGATGCGGCAGGTGCTGCGCCTCGATGCCTGCGCCGGGATTGCTGACCAGTAGTGAGGTCTGTGTCGCGCCTTGCTCGATTAACAGCGTCACGGTTTTCCCGGTCGGACAATGGCGCAACGCGTTGGACAGCAAGTTGGAAATTGCTCGCTGGATCATCAGGCGATCACCCCGCACCGACGCACTGCCCAACACGTTCAACTGAATCTGCTTGTCCTGTGCCGACAGGGAAAACATCTCGGCCACTTTCAGCGCTTCAACCTCCAGCGCAATCGACTCAAAGGGCGCCAGCGCCGACGGATGGCTCACCTGTGCCAGAAACAGCATGTCCGAGACAATTCGCGCCACGCGCTCCAGCTCCTCGGTGCAGGAAACCAGCACGTCCTTGTACTCCTCCACGCTACGTTCGCGCGAAAGTGTCACCTGCGCCTTGCCCATCAAGTTATTGATCGGCGTTCGCAACTCATGGGCCAGATCATCGGAAAATTGCGACAACTGCTGCACCCCCGCATCCAGCCGATGCAGCATGAAGTTGATACCCTGCGCCAGTTCGCTCAACTCCTGCGGCATGTTCACCACCGACAGTCGGTGATCCAGATCCTGCGTCGAAACCATCGCCGCCACTTTGCGAAATTCACGCATCGGCGCCAGGCCCCGTTGCACCGCAGCCCAGGCACTCAGGCCGATGAAGATCAGCAGCAACGGTAAAGCCAGAAGCGTGGAACGCAGATAGGCGCTGAGCAAGGCCTCATCGTGGGCATTGTCCATCGACAGCAATACCGACACGCGGGTGCCATCCTTGAGACCGATCAGCCTCGAGGCGGTGAGAAACTTCGTGCCCTTGGCATCTGTGCAGGAGGAAAACGCCAGTTCATCGCTGACCGCCCGCACCACCTTCAATTCAAGGCGCGGATCGGCCAGGCCGGTACCGGATTTGAGCAGCGGTGTACGCAAGTTGCCACGGTCGTAAATCGTCAGCGTGAGGTTGTCGTGCCCCATGACCTGATCGAGCAGGAAGTGCGGGCTGGTGCTGATTTCGCCTGTGTCGATGTACAGCGACAGGCTGTGTTCGACCTGCTCCATTTTCTTTTCCAGACTGTCTCTGGAAAGCGCATTCAGTTTATGGGTCAAGGCGAAATAGGCGAGGGTCGCCAGAAACACTACGAGCAACGCACCGAGAATACTGACCGTCAGGCCGAGGCGCATAGACAGGCTGGCCGGCTTCATTCTCGCGCTTCCAGCACGTAACCGACACCGCGCAGGGTGTGGATCAACTTGTTGTCGAACGGTTCATCGATCTTCGCCCGCAACCGCCGGATCGATACTTCGACGACGTTGGTGTCGCAGTCGAAATTCATGTCCCACACCAGGGAAATGATCTGCGTGCGGGTCAACACTTCGCCGGACTGGCGCATCAACAGATGCAGCAGGGCGAACTCCTTAGTGGTCAGGTCTATACGCTGCGCGCCACGAAAGGCGCGGTGGCGCCCCGGATCAAGCTCCAGATCGGCGACTTTCAGCACTTGTGGCACCGGGGGAGTCTCGTTTCGGCGCATCAGGCTGCGCACCCGTGCCAGCAATTCCGGAAACTCGAACGGCTTGACCAGATAATCATCGGCGCCCAGGTCCAGACCGCGGATCTTGTCGGCCAGACGCCCGCGCGCGGTGAGCATCATGACCCGCGTGGAGTGGGTGCGCCGCAGGTGTTGCAACACACCCCAGCCGTCCAGTTCCGGCAGGTTGACGTCGAGAATGATCAGGTCATAAACCTGTTGTTGCGCCAGATGCAGACCGTCGGCGCCGGTGGCGGCGTGGTCAACGATATAACCACTTTCCGTCAAACCCTGATGCAAGTATTCGGCAGCTTTAAGCTCGTCCTCGATGACAAGGATTCGCATGATCAATCACCACTTTCATTGAATGAAAATTTAATTAAGGTGGCCTGGAAAAGTTGTTGTTTTTTTAAGGTCTTCCGGACGGGTGTTATTAACAGCCTAACTGTTTTCCTACAGGAATTTCTCAGCGTACAGGCGTGCAAAGTTAAAGGCTGTAGTGGCTACAGAGTCAATGAAAAACATTGTTTTAAGGCTCTGAATCGGTCTTCTGCGACAGCCTGTCGCAGCAAGATTGTCCGTATTCAGGATAGTTGAGTTCAGGCAAGTACTGTTTGTCGGTTTAATTAAGTGTATTTGTTTCGTTGTATTGCGACATGGAGTTTTACACTTTTCATGCGGGTGCATAACTACTTGTCGAAACGCTGGATAACGGATTTGTAATGTTCCAGTCACCTTGTCGATAAGTTAAAAACCCTACCGTGGCGGCGTCAACGATACTTCAATTAAGGAAGTCTTCCATTGCCCGGTCTAACAGAAGTGACGGCGTGCTTACGCCTGAAAAAAAGCCTGGTGCTGGCCAGTAGCGTTTTGTTGCTGGCCACATCGGGGCTTGCGCCAGCATCGACACTGACCCTTGAACAAGCCCTGCAAACAGCCTTCGCCGGTAACCCCGAGCTCGCCGCCGCACAGTGGGAAATCGGTATCGCCGAGGGCGACCGCAAACAGGCCGGCCTGATCCCCAACCCTGAAGTCTCGTGGGAGGCTGAAGACACCCGCCGCGACTCGCGCACCACCACGGTGATGCTCAGCCAGCCGATCGAACTGGGCGGCAAACGCGGCGCCCGCATCGACGTCGCCAGGCGCGCGCAGGACGCCGCCGGCATCCAGTTGGAGCGCGAGCGCAACACATTGCGCGCCGATGTGATTCAGGCATTCAACAGCGTCCAGATCGCGCAGCAGCACTTGCAGTTGTCGCGCCAATCCATGCAACTGGCCGAGCACGGTTTGCGCGTGGCGCAAGGACGGATCGAGGCCGGCAAATCATCGCCCGTCGAAGGCACGCGCGCGCTCGTGCAACTGTCGCAAGTGCGGCTGGAACTGAGCCGTGCCGAACGCGATCAGGCCACCGCTTATCAGCAATTGGCGCAGGTCATGGGCGCACCGTTGCCGACGTCGACCACTGTGCAGACTGCCATGCAAAACATCCCCGTGGTGCCACCTCCGATCCGTTTGCTGGAGCGTCTGAACGAAACCGCCGAGCTGCGTCTGGCCACGTTGCAGATCGATCAGCGCGAAGCGTCGTTGGGGCTGGAGAAGTCTGAGCGCATTCCCGATCTGACCGTCAGCGTCGGCAGTCAGTACAGCGAACTGGAGCGCGAGCGGGTCAACGTGGTCGGCTTGTCGATGCCGATTCCGCTGTTCAATCGCAATCAGGGCAACATCCTCGCAGCAGCGCGTCGAGCCGATCAGGCAAGGGATCTGCGCAACGCCACCGAACTGCGTTTGCGCACGCAAATCCAGACCACCCTTGCACAATGGCAGACCGCCAACGCTGAGGTCACAGCGTTCAACCAGAGCATCCTGCCCGCCGCGCAAAGTGCGGTCGACAGCGCCACGCGCGGGTTTGAAATGGGCAAGTTCGGCTTCCTCGACGTACTTGACGCCCAGCGCACCTTGATCAGCGCCCGTAGCCAATACATCCAGGCAGTCAGCGAGGCAACCGACGCCCGGGTACGCATCGAACGGATCTTTGGCGACCTCGCCGTCAGCCCTTGAATTTCATCTTTTCAAACACTGCGCGATGGCACGGCGCAGAGGAGTTTCCATGGACAAAAAACTGATTGTTGTTGCTGCGGCGACATTGGCGCTGGGCATTGGCATAGGTTCGATATGGCCGGGCAAGGCGCCCATCGACGCCATCGCCGATGGAACGGCGGGACATGCCGATCACGCTGAAGAGGGTGCAGGCGCTCACAGCGAACACGCTGCAGAAGGGCACATTGAATTGAGCGCCGAACAGATCGCCGCGGCCGGGATTCAACTGGCCGAGGCGCGGGCACAGAACATCAGCCTCGGCTTGCCATTCCCCGGCGAAGTGCGCTTCGACGAAGACCGCACCGCCCACTTGGTGCCGCGAGTGCCGGGGGTGGTCGAAACGGTGTCGGTCAATCTTGGCCAGTCGGTGAAAAAGGGCCATTTGCTGGCGGTGATTGCCAGTCAGCAGATTTCCGATCAACGCAGCGAACAGGCGGCCGCGCAACGCCGCTTGGTCTTGGCGCGCACGACCTACGAGCGCGAGAAAAAACTCTGGCAGGACAAGATCTCCGCCGAGCAGGATTTCCTCCAGGCGCGCCAGGCGTTGGAAGAAGCCGAAATCGCCGTGAACAACGCCCGGCAGAAAATCAGCGTGCTCAGCGGCAGTGTGGTTGCCACCGGCGGTAATCGCTATGAACTGCGCGCGCCGTTCGACGGTGTCGTGGTGGAGAAGCACCTGACGCCGGGGGAGGTGGTCGATGAAACCACGGCAGCGTTCACCCTTTCGGACCTGTCGCGGGTGTGGGTGACGTTCGGCGTTTCGCCCAAGGATCTGAACAAGGTGCAAGTGGGCAAACAGGTTGTCGTCAGCGCCGCGCAATTGGATGCCGAAGTGGTCGGCAGCGTGGCCTATGTCGGCAGCCTGCTCGGCGAACAGACCCGCACTGCGACCGTGCGCGTGACCCTGGAAAACCCGCTGGGCTCGTGGCGTCCGGGGCTGTTCGTCACTGCACTGGTCGCCACCGACAGCCGCCAGGCCAACGTCGCCGTACCGGAAACCGCGATTCAGACCGTCGAGGACACACCCACGGTATTCGTGCGCACCGTAGACGGCTTCGAGACGAGAGCAGTAGAGCTGGGCAGTCGCTCGGACGGTTTTGTGGAAATCACCCAAGGGCTGGAGGCGGGCGCGCAAGTCGCCAGCACTGGCAGCTTCGTTCTCAAATCGGAACTGGGCAAAGCCTCGGCCGAACATTCTCACTGACCCCCGGAAGGTTCTCATGTTCGAACGCCTGATCCAGTTTGCCATTGAGCAGCGCATCATCGTGCTGCTCGCCGTTTTGCTCATGGCCGGCCTCGGTATCGCCAGTTATCAAAAACTGCCGATCGACGCCGTCCCCGACATCACCAACGTCCAGGTGCAAATCAACACCGGCGCCGCCGGGTTCTCGCCGCTGGAAACCGAGCAGCGCATCACTTTCCCGATTGAAACCGCCATGGCCGGTTTGCCGGCGCTGGAGCAGACCCGCTCGCTGTCGCGCTCGGGGCTGTCGCAGGTCACGGTGATCTTCAAGGACGGCACCGACCTGTTCTTTGCCCGCCAATTGGTCAACGAGCGCTTGCAGATCGCCAAGGAGCAATTACCCGAAGGCGCGGAAGCGGTGATGGGGCCGATTTCCACCGGCCTGGGCGAGATTTTCCTGTGGACGGTCGAGGCGCAGGAAGGTGCGTTGAAAGATGACGGCACGGCCTACACACCGACTGACCTGCGGGAGATCCAGGACTGGATCATCAAGCCGCAATTGCGCAACGTGCCCGGTGTTGCCGAGATCAACACCATCGGCGGCTTCGCCAAGGAGTACCAGATCGCGCCAGATCCGAAACACCTGGCCGCGTACAAGCTGACCCTGACCGATCTGATCACGGCGCTTGAGCGCAATAACGCCAACGTCGGCGCCGGTTACATCGAGCGCAACGGCGAGCAGTTACTGATTCGCGCACCGGGACAAGTGGCGAGTACCGAAGACATCGCCAACATCGTCATGGCCAACGTCGACGGCACGCCGATCCGGGTGAAGAACGTCGCCACCGTGGAAATCGGTCGCGAATTGCGTAGCGGCGCGGCTACGGAAAATGGCCGTGAAGTGGTGCTCGGTACGGTGTTCATGCTGATCGGCGAAAACAGCCGCACCGTCTCCCAAGCGGTTGCCGGCAAGCTTGAACAGATCAACAGATCTCTGCCCAAAGGCGTGATCGCTGTGCCGGTCTATGACCGCACGCACCTGGTCGACAAAGCCATCGCCACGGTGAAAAAAAACCTCATCGAAGGCGCGATTCTGGTGATCGCGATTCTGTTCCTGTTCCTTGGCAACATCCGCGCGGCGCTGATTACCGCGATGGTGATTCCGCTGTCGATGCTGTTCACCTTAACCGGTATGTTCAGCAACAAGGTCAGCGCCAACCTGATGAGCCTCGGCGCTCTCGACTTCGGCATCATCGTCGACGGTGCGGTGGTCATTGTTGAAAACACCCTGCGCCGGTTGGCCCATGCACAGCAGCGTCACGGGCGACTTCTGACGCGCAGTGAGCGTTTCCATGAAGTGTTTGCCGCCGCCAAAGAGGCGCGACGACCGCTGATTTTCGGCCAGTTGATCATCATGGTCGTGTACCTGCCGATTTTCGCCCTGAGCGGCGTTGAAGGGAAAATGTTCCACCCGATGGCCTTCACCGTGGTCATCGCGTTGCTCGGCGCCATGCTGTTGTCGGTGACCTTTGTCCCGGCGGCGATTGCGCTGTTCGTGACTGGCAAGGTCAAGGAAGAAGAGGGCGTAGTCATGCGCGGCGCGCGTCGCGTGTATGCGCCGGCATTGGCTTGGGTGATGAGCCATCGTGCCGTTGCTGTGGGCGCGGCGTTGGGCATCATCGTGCTCAGCGGCGTGATCACCAGCCGCATGGGCAGCGAGTTTGTACCCAGCCTCAGCGAAGGCGATTTTGCCCTGCAAGCCTTACGCGTTCCAGGCACCAGCCTGACGCAAACGGTGGCTATGCAGCAGCGTCTTGAGACATTGATTCTGAACAAAGTGCCGGAAGTAGAGCGCGTGTTCGCTCGCACCGGCACTGCCGAAATCGCCTCCGACCCGATGCCGCCGAACATCTCCGACAGCTACGTGATGCTCAAGCCGAAAGAACAGTGGCCGGACCCGGGCAAGTCCCGCGAAACCCTGATGGCCGAATTGCAAGCCGCCGCGGCGACGCTGCCGGGCAGTCACTATGAGGTGTCGCAACCGATCCAGTTGCGCTTCAACGAACTCATTTCCGGCGTGCGCAGTGATGTGGCAGTGAAGGTGTTTGGCGATGACATGGACGTACTCAACGCCACCGCGGCGAAAATCGCCGCCGCCATGCAAAAGGTCAACGGCGCGTCCGAGGTCAAGGTCGAGCAAACCACCGGGCTGCCGGTGCTGACCATCAACATTGATCGCGACAAGGCTGCGCGTTACGGGCTTAACGTCGGCGATGTGCAGGACACCATTGCCGTGGCTGTTGGCGGGCGTCCGGCCGGAACGTTGTATGAGGGCGATCGGCGTTTCGACATGGTCGTGCGCTTGTCCGATGCCATGCGCAAGGACATTGAAGGCTTGTCGACGCTGCTGATTCCGGTGCCAGCCGTCAATGGTACGGCCAGTCAGATCGGTTTCATCGCGCTGCAAGAAGTCGCCAGCCTCGATCTGGTGCTCGGGCCGAACCAGGTCAGCCGCGAAAATGGCAAGCGCCTGGTGATCGTCAGCGCCAATGTGCGTGGGCGGGATATCGGTTCGTTCGTCGAAGAGGCGGGCCAAGCGATCGAACGTGATGTGCAGGTGCCGGCGGGTTACTGGACCCATTGGGGCGGGCAGTTCGAGCAACTGCAATCGGCAGCCAGGCGTTTGCAGATTGTGGTTCCAGTGGCGTTGCTGTTGGTGTTCGGGTTGTTGTTCATGATGTTCAACAACCTCAAGGACGGCTTGCTGGTGTTTACCGGGATTCCGTTTGCGTTGACCGGCGGAGTGATGGCGCTGTGGTTGCGGGATATTCCGTTGTCCATCTCGGCGGGCGTCGGTTTCATTGCGTTGTCAGGTGTGGCGGTGCTCAACGGGCTGGTGATGATCGCGTTTATCCGCAACCTGCGGGAGGAGGGGCGTTCGCTCTGCGATGCGATCAACGAAGGCGCACTGACACGGCTGCGACCTGTGTTGATGACGGCACTGGTGGCGTCCCTGGGTTTTATCCCGATGGCGCTCGCGACCGGTACTGGCGCGGAAGTGCAGCGCCCATTGGCGACGGTGGTGATCGGCGGAATCCTGTCTTCCACGATTCTCACGCTGCTGATCTTGCCGGCGCTGTATCAACTTGCCCATCGCCGGGATGAAGACCCTTTTTCTGGCACATAACGGATATGTAATTTTCGCGCCACCGTCACGAAAGGTTCGGATTGTTACCTTGATTCCGTTAGTTAATTAAACGAGGAATCAAAGATGAAACTTGTACAAATGGGTGCGTTTGCAGCGGCGTTGGTGATGTCTTCTGTGGTCATGGCGGCCGGTGGCGGCGACAAGACATTCGCAAGAATGATGGCCGCCAAAGATCGCTCCGTAGAGCTGTTCGTTGCCAGGGAGCAAGCCCGCGATCCGGTCGTCGTCAATGAGAAGAAAGACGAAAAGACCCAGGACTTGTAAGCGTCGCGCACTTGAACAAGCCCGTCATCGAGTGCCGATGTCGGGCTTATTTATGGAGGTGTTGAACATGAAGTTGATCAAGTGGATGACGTTCGCCGCGGTGATGGCGATGTCCGTGAAAGTGCTGGCTGAAGGTGGCGGTGACCGCACGTTCGAAAAAGCGCTCAGCGCCAACAGCAAAGCCATGGAGCAGTACGCCGCCAGCCAGGGCAAAGCGGCGCCGGTGGTGAAGGATTACGAATACGGGATGAAGCTGGATGTGGTGAAAGTGGTGAGCGTTGTGAGCCCGGTAGTGGCTTGCGCTGTCGTCCCCACCGCCATGACCTACGAAGACTCCATGGGCATACTCAACACCATCAAATACACCGTGGCCGGCGACTGCCGCAGACGTGGCGGCTGAAAGCGCACAACCTCGCGATCTGCAATGTTTGAAACCCGACCGCCCCTTCAAGTCTAAACATACAAGCGAGCTGGCGATGGCATCTTTCAGGCACCAGGATTTCCTCGCCGAACCAATATCAGACAGACGCGTCGTGTTACGGGCACAGGCTCCTCGTCAATGTGCGTCGCACGGCTTTCAGCACGGCCCCATCAAACGCATCGTGCCCGGCGTGGAGCAACTGGCACTGCAGGTCCAGGCGTTGACGAAGCCAGCGCAGGCTGGTCATGCCAAACGTATCCTTGATGCCTTGTATCACTTGGGTGTTGGCATCGAGGATAAGATTCTCTTGCCTGCGAGTGAAGAAATACTGATTGAGGTGGTAGTGCATCTCCAGGCGAATAGCGCGCACGGCTTCTTCATCGACGAAGTCGTCGAGCGTGCCTTGGCGCATCGTCTGCCCGTTCAACTGCAAAGCGGCCTTCAACCAGTGGGTGGCCGCCTGACGTTGCTGCGCTGTGCAGCCGTTGCCGAGTATCTGGTAGATCTGCCGCGCACTGCAGCCATCGGTCCCGGGACTTACCCCCGCCAAACCTTCGCGCAACTTTTGATCGTATGCACTGACGTTCGCAGTAAACGGTACAAACACCGAGACCAAGGTGGTTTTCAGCACGACGTGGGGATAACGCTGCTGGAACTGAATCGCCAGCCAGCTTCCCCAAGAGACCCCCAGCAGGCTGATTTTTTCGAAACCCAAATGCTGGCGCAGAGCATCAATGTCTTCCACGCACAGTCCGGTGTTGTTGTGCTTGAGCTCGCCGTGGGGATGAGAGCGTCCGCAGCCGCGCTGATCGAACAGGACGATGTCGAAACGGTCGACGTCAAAGAACTCCAGATGATGACGAGTGCTGCGCCCACCCGGTCCTCCATGCAGGAAAAATATGGGTTCGGCATCAGGGGTGCCGTGTCGTTCCCAATAGATCAAGTGCCCGTCGCAGGTCGGGAAGTAGCCGTTTTTGAATGAAGGCTTCATTGCAGTGGGACCCTCAGCCGGTAGAACTGGAACAGTTCCATTTGCCCGGGGCGGGCCGCTACGCTGGAGACCAGCTCAAGTTTCAACATCTGGGCGAGGTACGGCACCGCGAGCAGCACCGGCGTATGACCGAAAACGAGGAGGGTGCCGCCCGGATTCACGCAGGCCACCATCTCGTGAAAGGTCTGCCGGGCATCGGTGCGAGTCATCACTTCGGCATTGAGAAAACGCAGGATCAGCACATCGCATTTGAGGCTGGAAGACGCAGCGTTTCGGGCATCTGCCACAAAGAATTCCACCGAGCCGGTGGCATGACGGCGTTTGGCATATTCGATCATCGAGACTGAACGGTCGGAACCCAGGCAATGGCGGTCAGGAAGCGCACGGGCCAGGTGCGTTATGAACTCGCCAGTCGAACAGGCCGGATCAAGAATCACGGTGCCGGGGAGCGACAGCGTTTCAAGCAGGGCTGCGCAATGCTGGCGCAGGTGGATTTCGTCGGCATCCAGTTGTGTGGCGAGCGAGTCGTCGCACTGCCAGTAATCGGTCGGGCACACGAACTCCAGGCCCTTGTCATCGGTGACAGGAAACGGGAAATGGACTTCACTGTCGGGTCGAGCCTGTGCCAGGCTGAAAGCCGCTACCTTTTGCTCCATGGATGCGCTGTGAAAATAGAGGGCGATGCCATCATCGCCCCACTGCATATCGGCCAGCGGCCCAAGCAACATCCAGGGTTTGAGCAGGCTGTTGATGTACCAACCGCCGGTTTCAGTCTGTTGCAGCATTTTTCGACCTGCCCAGCTGCAGCCGTTGACGCGCAAAACGAAGAGATGATGGCGTCCGGGACCGATCGGTTCTACATGGCAATTGAGTGTGCCCGAGGCGTTGGAGTCGTGGCCGAAGGTTTGAGCCACCAGCACTTCTCGCCAGGGATCGGCGGGTTTGTACCGAGGGTTCATGCGCTCACTCCCTGAGGAGCTTCCAGGCGCCGGCCCCGCGCTTGCGGAACCACTACATTGCCGCTGGAAACAACAAAAAATCGCTCCAGCCCTGGAATCACGACATTGACCAGCGTCGTTCCCAGTCTGGTTTGATGCAGCTGTGAAATGCCCAGCGTCCGCCCATGCTGTTGCAGGTCTTTGGCCAGCAGATCGATCTGCTCAGCCAACGGCTGTTCATCGGGCATGGCGGTCAGCGCGACGTACTGTTGCTCGCACCGGTTTAACAGGGGATTGAGGTCGAATCGCAAACAGCGCAACAACCGGGGAAAATTCTGCAAATGACGTTCCGCGTTACGCAGGCAATGCTTGAGTTCAGGTTCGCCGGCCCCGTGATGCAACTGAACGAGCTCTGTCAGCGCGCGCCATGCGCCATGTCGGGCCATGAGTGAGCACCCTGTTCCGAACACTCTGGGAGTTGCACAAGGCCCGATTGAAAAGGCGAGAAAGGTACGCGGCAGAAATTCATTGCTGATATCGACAAGGACAATCTCGGCGCCGATTTCTGACTCGGCGTCTGACCACAATCGACCCAGGACATCGTCATCGGGTAATCGGGCCACGCGGCGTAAAGGTGGGTGGTTTTCGTAGTAAAAATGCTCCAGAAGAAACAATGACACTGCGTCGCGTTCGATACATTCATTGGCGGCGTGCAGCACGGCCTCGTTGTAACTCGCCCCGATAGCGGTTCCGCTGTTACTGGCATAACGTCGCAGGGAGCGGTAGTTAGTCGTGTCGGGCGCAAGGATATTGTTTGAATAGCCCGGTGTGCACAGGGCTATCGGATAGTGAAACGAAGAGTGGTTGAGTGGATTGATATAAGTTCGGCAAGCCGTGCAGGCATTTTGTTTTGCGATAAGTGCAAGGGCCGTGTCGTCGTTAAAAAGTGGGTCGTCGGAAAAACAGCTCGGCGCGATGTAGTGGGCGATGGAAGTATCACAATGATCGCTGAGGTAGTGTTCCAGGGTTTCGTAGAGAGCACCGACTCGGGCCTGATTTGCGTAGCCTTTGCCGGCGCCTCTGGCCCTGCGTCGAGGATTGTAGGTGCTGACAGACGCGTGGGTCGCAACGATTTTGCTGCCAATAGTGCGGATGTCGAGATGAAGTCCAAAGCCCTCCAGTTCGGCAAGAATTCGCTGCTCGGCTTGGGCCAGTGTCAGTTCCCGTTCAGCAACCATGAACTTTTCCATTATTCGTTCCTTCGAGAAACCGGGGGCATTGCCCCCGGTTTTTTTAATCGGCTTGCAGTTCGGCCTGTTCTTCCTCGGTCAATTGAAGTGCTTCGATCTGTTCGGCAGTGGGGGCTTCCTGCTGTTCAAGATCGATGACTTTGTTAGCGTTCCAGCTGGAGATATAACCCATGATTGAATCCTCTTGTTGTTAGTGGGATGTGCTTTGTCGAGCACGGATCAAATGTATTCGCCATGCGTTCAGGCCGTCAAAAATGTCAGGAGGTGTCGAAGGCGTGTTGAAGTAGCGCGGAAATACGTACACAACAATTGATGTATTGACTGAGTATTGCGTGACGCCGTGGTGAGTTTCGCCAAGAGCGACATTACAAAACGAATAGTTGGTTGAACTTTTTCGTTGTCACTTGTGGGAAATTTCAGCCAGATAACAGGGAAGAATCTCAATAACTGTTTTTTGTGTTCGCTTTAGTCTTTAGTTTGACGAATGCTCCTACAGCATTTGCGTGGAAAGGAGTAACGGAGCGTCTCGTGGTTTGGGTTCTCGGCCTACGACAAACGAAAAACGGCTCCCGAAGGTGCCGATATGCCTCGATGGTTCAGGACAGGGCTGCGAGCTGTTCGATCGTCTGCGGAAAACGTTCAACCAATCGGATGAGTGTTGTTGCCTGGGCATTGGGCGTTGCGCGTCCCTGTTCCCAGTTCTCGAGGGTCCGGGTGTTAGTGCGCAGGTACATGGCGAACACGGACCGGGAGAGGTTGAGCTGTTGGCGGATGGCTACCACTTCCTCGGCAGTGATCGGCACCAGCTTTGGCAACTGGACTTTGTGGGTTCGCAACGTGATCTTGCCTTGGCGCTCATCGGCCAGGGCTTCGAGGCCATCCATCAGTTCGGAAAAAATGTCACGTTTCATAGTGGGATCTCGTGTTGATTTCTCTTGCTAGCGCTTGTCTGAAAATTTTTCTCTGGGCGGGCGACAGGTCGTCTTGCTCGTTTTTGTCGTACACGGTGAATAACCAGAATTGATCGAAGCCTGACCACCAGTAATAAATCACCCGTAATCCGCTGCGCTTGCCCTTGCCTCGGCGTTGATCGCAGAAGCGGATTTTGCGCAGCCCACCGGTGCACTCGATGAGATCGCCCGCTTCCGGATTTTTCAGCAACTCCAGCTGGAGGCTGCGAAACAGATCGTCATCCAGGTAATCGTCTCGGTGTTTCTGAAACATAGGTAATTCGATAAAAAGAGCATCCATGTTCTGTACGCTACCTACGTATAGTGTGTCTCGATAATCGAATCGGTCAAGGCATCAGCGCCATCCTTTTCGTTTCTGATTTCAACGGTAGACCCCGGTCGTAAAAACACCTGTAGGACAAGGCGACCAGTACGGTGAGAGCATTCGATAAAAGGGAGGGGATACTTGGCAGTAGGACTGACGCGGGGGGCAGCAGGCTTCGTCTACACTTCTAAATCTGTGGGAGCAGGTCTTATAATTCCGTGCACCACAGTTCGTATTTCTATTCTGAATGTTTAAGTGTTTAGTGGAATTAGCTGAACCTTCCCACAGTGTTTTCAGGTTGTCCGTCGGACGTCCGTTCTCTAGCCTGTGAGCGTCGCTGCCAATTCAGCGATCGGGATTGGAACCCCGGCACCCCGAAAGCGCAAAAGTGGCTTTCATGACGTATGCTTGCGCACCTTGATGGTATGCACTCCGTTATGGCGGCTGTACGCGGGAGACTTCGAGTCTGTCGGGTTTTCGGTGTCCCGGGTTCCAACCTGCGTACAGCTGCCACCCCTTCGATTGGAACCGAATGGGTCAGCTCCACAGCCACACACCGGAATTACTTATGAAAAAACCAACACCCAACCCTCCCAAAGCAGACTCCGTTGCGGACGCCGACTCAACATCCCCTTACGCCTCTGTCGACACCCGAAAACTCCATGAAGCCGCCGACCGCGCGCTCGACTACTATCTGAATCCCACCGCCAACATCATGGCCGCGCCATACACCCCCAACGAAATGTTCTTCGTCAACCCAAAGCCGATACCGAATCGTTGCTGGCCAATGCCTGTGAATCCTTGGCATCGGCCACGGTCATGCTCGGCGACTTTGCTGCGCTGCTGGAAGGCACGCATCGCAGAACGCTGCTGGGGATTTCGCAGGTAGTGATGTTGGGCGAACTGGCGGTGAACAAGGCGTTGGATAACGTCGACCCCGCTGGCTGATCAGCGAGACTGAGCAGACACAAAAAAACGCGGCGCCAGAAGGGCCGCGTTTTTATTGAAAGGCTGACAATCGGTTTCGCTGCTGTCAGGCAAATACCCCAAAGAGGGCTCCGCCGAGATAGATCACGCAATAACCTAGAAAAGAATAGCCAAGTATTCGAGCGGGAATGATGACCCAGCGTCGCACGGGTAATGGGAAGCGAGCAATCTCGTTCATTGCATCAGGATCACTTCCCGACAAAAAATCATGGTCCAGTAAAAGAATGATCGAGATGTGGGACAAGCGGGACAAACGGCCATAAGCGCTGTTTCCCAACACCCGTCGATTGCGAGCGACGAAGTACGACTCTGTCAGGAAGGATTCAATCTCAGCCAGTTTGAAAAAACTGACGTATGTCCGTACAAACAGCGCAATCAATGCCATGACGACACAGGCGATCAATGCGGCCATACATAGCAATTTCAGGTCGCTTGCCGGTTCGGAAACTGTCTTGAATATCCGCTCGAGCCCGAACAAAAGCAAAAGTAGACAGGCTCCAGTCAGTGCGATCCGCATGAGGTATCGCGGAAACTTCACCCATTTTTTGAGGTGCTCCGGAAAGATTTCAGCCTCCATGACCGCGTACCGATCCAGCATTTGAAAATAGGTGATTCGACCTGTTAGTGCGCCTATCTGCCGGACCCTTTTCATTCGTCCCAACGGACTGTTTCCTAAAGTTTTCCGATTAATGCCCACAAGATGAGACGCAATGAAGTGGCCTTCCATTTGATCAAGCCGGAAATAGGCGGCAAACAACACGATTGCCTCGCTGAGGAGAATAAGTAGCAGTACAGCCCCCGATGAGAGGAGGTAAATGAGGTCAAGATGCTGGGCGATCACGGGCGATCCTTAGTGTTGTCCCAACGATCCCAGGACCATCAGCGGCAAAGACGTAGTCCAACATAAAAAGTGGATTGCCGGGGAAGTCGTTAATTTGGTCGAAGGGCATTATTTACTCGCCTCGTACAGTTTTTCACCGATGAATTCTCCTGCTTGGCCACCGCCGTCTCCCATTTGTGCGGCGAGCAGGCCGCTTACAACCAACATGCAAACGACTCCTCCTGTCCCAGCGGTTCCTACTCCAATCGCGGCGCATGTCATTGGCGCAAGAGTTGGCGCCAGTCGGCCCGCTATTGCTCCGCCTAGGATGTTTCCAGACAGTTTCGACCCCTCTACGAATTTCGCCTGACGACATTCTTCCTCGCGACCGGTGCGGCAGGTTTCGTAAATCTTCGTCGCCGCAGAGCCCGCTCCCAGCCCAATCGCAACATAACCGCCTGCCTTCATATATTTTGAAGCTCGCGCCACACCCTCGATATTTGTTGCGTAGCCAGGCAATTGATTCGGTGCTCCAGCCTTGTTCCAGTTGTGCACGATCCTTCGCGTGGACAAGCCTAGTGCTCGTTTCAGTTTGGGATGATCTGATAGTCCCGTAGCTTTACGAACCAAAGGTTCTAAACCAGCATCCAGTTTTTTCATAAGTCTTTTACGTTTCGCAAAAAAGTCCGGGGAATTCAGGTGGCCATATTGGCGGTGCTGCTCCACGTGTAATCGCTCAAGTTCTATCAGTGTGTTTTTTAGCGTGTCCATATGCTGACCTACCATGAAGGATGCAACACCCAACGCTCCGGAAGAAACTCCCAAAAACGGCTCAATCACCTCATGGTGCTCAACCATGAATGATGCCTCTTCATCCGTCAGATCTTTCAGCGCTTTATTCACCTTTTCCGCAGCCGCCATCATCTGCGCCTCTTCGCGTCGGCACATATAGTTGCGCGAGTCGCTAAAGATGACCATTTGCCCCGGTTTTACCTGTTCATCGAGATGGCGATTGAGCGACCGGAACTCTCGGCGCAGCACATCGCTGGGTGTGACTTCGTACAGCGAGCGCTCCAACGCTTCGAGAGTCACAGGTTTCTGAACGATGTGAAAACCGGATTCCACCGGATGAGGCAGGGTGTAGGCGTGTTCTTCTACCAGATGCTGGGCCGGTGGTGGCTCGGGTTTGGGTTTAAATGCGTTCCAGGACGCTCCGCCGTTGTCTGTAACGACTCATGGTTTCACCACTACCCAGTCGCCGTTCCTGACAGCCTCGATCAGTTTTCGCTGGTTGGCTCCTTGCATGTAGTTGGATCGATTGAGGCCCATTGCGTTTAGCAAGTCGTCGAAGCCAGGTAGTTCATCCGGGCGGTTCAGCGCCTGTCGAAAGTCTTCCATCGCGTGGTAAGGGTCGAGTAGTTGGTTACGTTGGCCATGGAGTTCGCTTTTGGGGATGAGTCTAGTCACGTCCGTGTCCCGATTCGTAAAACGGTGGACTTTGGCGAGCAGCCTCAAGTTTGAATGCCGGGTGATTCCGTTTTAGGTGTAGGGGAAGTCCGATTTATCCGCGTACCTCAGGTCAAGCATTAAAGGGCACCCCCGTAGGACTCCAAAAGATTTAGCTTTCCCATAGGAGCGGACAATCCCGCCTGAGCTTTCTGGAATTGCACAAGGAGGGCAGGGCAGCCGCAACACATCCCACAAACGCAAAAACGGCACCCGAAGGTGCCGTTTCTGTTTTCTACCGCGTGTCGCTTAAGCGATCAACCCGCCAAGCCGGCCTGTTGAACCAGGACCAGCAGAGGCTGCGGGTAAACGCCGAGGAAGAACGCTACGACAGCGATAGCCAGCAGCATCACGCCGCCTGCACGTTGTTCCCAGTGCAGTTGCGCATCGTGGCGACGCAGGTTCGGCTCGATCAGGTACAGGGTGACCATCACACGCAGGTAGTAGAAAACGCCGATGGCGCTGCCCAGTACCAGGGAACCGACGAGCCACCATTGATGCGATTCGACACCGGTCGCGATGATGTAGAACTTGCCGATGAAGCCCGCGGTCAGCGGGATACCGGCCAGGGACAGCATCATCACGGTCAGTACGGCGGTCAGGTACGGACGGCGCCAGAACAGGCCGCGGTATTCGTACAGGGCATCCGCGTCACGGCCGTTGTACGGCGAGGACATCAGGGTGATTACGCCGAACGCGCCGAGGCTGGTGATCACGTAGGTGACCAGGTACACGCCGATGGCTTCCACGGCCAGACCCTTGCTCGCCACCAGGGCGATCAGCAGGTAACCGAAGTGGGCGATGGACGAGTAACCCAGCAGACGCTTGAGGTTGCTCTGGGTCAGTGCCAGCAGGTTACCGAACAGGATCGACGCGATGGCGATAATGGTCAGTACGTCGCTCAGCACACCGCTGCTTGCCGCTGGAGAGATCTGGAACAGACGCACCATCACCGCGAACACAGCGACTTTGGAAGCGGTGGCCAGGAACGCGGCCACCGGTGCCGGAGCACCTTCGTACACGTCCGGGGTCCAGAGGTGGAACGGCACCAGCGACAGCTTGAACGCCAGACCGATCAGCATCATGCCCAGGCCCAGTTGCGCCAGCGAGCTTGGCAGGCCGGTGGCGGCCAGCGCCTGGCCGATACCGACGAAGCTCAGGCTGCCCGAATCGGCGTACAGCAATGCCATGCCGAACAACAGGAACGCAGAACCGGCGGCCGACAGCACCATGTACTTGATACCGGCTTCCAGCGAACGCTTGTTGAAGAAGGCGTAGGCCACCAGACCGTAGACCGGCACCGACAACAGTTCCAGACCGATGAACAACCCGGCCAGGTGTTGCGCGCTGACCAGAACCAGGCCACCGGCGGCGGACATCAGGATCAGCAGGTACAGTTCTTCACGGTTGCCCGGGTAACCCGAACCGCCATCGCCGAGGTAGGCGTGGGCGAGGGTCACACAAGCGAGGGTGGCGACCAGGATCAGCGCCATGTACAAGCAGGCAAAGCTATCGATTTGCAGCAACGGGGTCACGGCCAATGGCGCGACTTTCAGGGCTGGCAGGATCGACAGCAGCGCCAGGTTCAGGCCCGCCACGGAAATAAGGAAGGTCTGCGAGTGGTTGCGGCGCCAGGCAATCGCCAGCATCACCACGATGATCGTGGCGCTGGTGATCAACAACGGCGCTAGCGCGATAAAGTGTTGAGTCGTGAATTCCATAGCGCTCTTACCGGGCCGAAGCGAGTTGAGTGAAGGCGGAGCCGAGCCACTGCTGCACGCCATGCATCGTCGCGGCAGAGGTATCGAGGAACGGTTGTGGGTACACGCCGATGTAAATCAGCAGCGCCGCCAGACCGACCACCATGATCAGTTCGCGACCATCCATGCCATGCAACACCGCGTCCGACTTGGACGGGCCGAAGTAGGCACGGTGGATCATGATCAGCGAGTAGACCGAACCGAACACCAGGCCCGACGTTGCGATCGCGGTGATCCACGGCGCAGCGGCGAAGGTGCCGATCAGGATCAGGAACTCACCGACGAAGTTACCGGTACCCGGCAAGCCCAGGGACGCTGCTGCGAAGAACAGGCTGATGGCCGGCAGGTAAGCAATCTTCGACCAAAGTCCACCCATTTCACGCATGTCGCGGGTGTGGGTGCGCTCGTACAACTGACCGCTGAGGATAAAGAGTGCCGCCGCCGACAGACCGTGCGCCAGCATCTGCATCACCGCGCCCTGCAGCGCCAGTTGGCTGCCGGAGTAGATGCCGATCAACACGAAGCCCATGTGGGAAACGGAGGAGTAGGCGATCAGACGCTTGATGTCGGTTTGGGCGAAGGCCAGGAACGCACCGTAGAAGATCCCGATCAGACCCAGGGTCATGGCAAACGGCGCGAACTCGGCCGAGGCATTCGGGAACAGCGGCAGGGCGAAACGCAGCAGGCCGTAAGCCGCCGTCTTCAACAAGATACCGGCCAGGTCGACCGAACCCGCGGTGGGTGCCTGGGCGTGAGCGTCAGGCAACCAGGAGTGGAACGGTACGACCGGCAGCTTCACCGCGAAGGCGATGAAGAAGCCGAGCATCAGGATGTACTCGGTGGTGAGTGACATCTTGGTTTTCAGCAGGTCGGCGTAGTTGAAGGTGATCACGCCGGTGCTGTTGAAGTTGACCAGTACCAGGCCCAGGATCGCCACCAACATAATCAGGCCGGACGCCTGAGTGAAGATGAAGAACTTGGTCGCCGCGTAGATCCGGGTTTTCTTGCCGTCCGAAGAACTGTGACCCCAGAGCGCGATGAGGAAGTACATCGGCACCAGCATCATTTCCCAGAAGAAGAAGAACATGAACAGGTCGAGGGCGAGGAACACGCCGACGACACCGCCCAGGATCCACATCAGGTTCAGGTGGAAGAAGCCAACGTGACGTTGAATCTCTTTCCACGAGCACAGTACCGAGAGGATACCCAGCAGACCGGTCAGCAGGATCATCAGCAGCGACAGGCCGTCGAGGGCCAGGTGCACGCTGATGCCGAAACGCTGGATCCAGACGTGCTTGAACTCAAGCGCCCAGGTCGGATCGGCGCCAGGCGCCGGAGCAAATGAATAATTACCGTGGGCCCACAGCCAGAGGCCGAGTGCGAGTTCCAGGGTCATGGTCAACAGCGCAATCCAGCGGGGGAGGGTGGCGCCGAAGCGCTCACCCATCCAGCACAGCAGGCCGCCGATGAAGGGGATCAGGATTAGCCAAGGCAGAATCATGACGGGCTCAATTCCTTTCGCAAGTTCGCAAGGTTCATATTCAGACCGCTACCAGCACGATGGCGCCGATGACCAGCACGGAGCCGGCTGCCATCGAGGCCGCGTACCAACGCAGTTGACCGGTTTCGGTACGGCTCAGGGCGGTGTGGCCGCCTTTGGCCATACGCGGGATCAGACCGATGGTCTGGTCGAGCGGGTCTTTGCGCAGTACGTGGCTGATCGCAAGGTATGGCTTGACGAACAGTTTGTCGTAGATCCAGTCGAAGCCCCAGGCAGCGAACCACCAGGCCGAAAGGAAGCGGCCGATGCCGCTGTTGGCAATTGCAGTGACAAAACGACGCTTGCCGAGAAACAGCAGCGCGGCCAGCAGGATACCGGCCAGGGCGATGGCGCCCGAAGCGATTTCCAGGCTGTGCTTGGCTTCGCCGCCGGCATGGCCGACGCTTTCCGGCAGCACACCGTGCAGCGGCGGAACGATCATCGCGCCGACGAAGGTCGACAGCACGATCAGCACCGACAGTGGCAGCCAGTGAGCGATACCGTGACCGGCGTGCGCTTCGGTCTTCGCTTCACCGTGGAACGCGATGAAGATCAGGCGGAAGGTGTACAGCGAAGTCATGAACGCGCCGACCAGACCTGCGTACAACAGACCGTGGTTGCCGCTGGCGAACGCTTCCCAGAGGATTTCGTCCTTGGAGTAGAAGCCTGCGGTCACCAGTGGCAGGGCAGACAGTGCCGCGCCGCCGACGATGAAGCTGGTGTAGGCCAGCGGCAGTTTCTTCCACAGGCCGCCCATCTTGAAGATGTTCTGCTCGTGGTGGCAGGCAACGATCACCGCACCGGAGGCAAGGAACAGCAGCGCCTTGAAGAAGGCGTGGGTCATCAGGTGGAAGATCGCGCCTTCCCATGCGCCAACGCCCAGCGCCAGGAACATGTAGCCGATCTGGCTCATGGTCGAGTAGGCGAGGATACGTTTGATGTCGGTCTGAACCAGTGCCGCGAAACCGGCGAGCACCAGGGTCACGCCGCCGACGATGCCGACGAGGTGCAGGATGTCCGGCGCCAACGCAAACAGGCCGTGGGTACGGGCAATCAGGTAAACGCCTGCGGTCACCATGGTTGCCGCGTGGATCAGTGCCGAAACCGGGGTAGGACCGGCCATCGCATCCGCCAGCCAGGTTTGCAGCGGCAGTTGCGCGGATTTACCGACAGCGCCGCCCAGCAGCATCAGGGTCGCCAGAACGATCCAGAAGTCGCCGACCTTGAAGTGCTCAGGTGCCTTGACCAGCAGTTCCTGGATGTTCAGCGTGCCCAACTGTTGGAACAGGATGAACAGGCCGATGGCCATGAACACGTCGCCGATACGGGTGACGATGAAGGCCTTGAGTGCCGCGTTACCGTTGTTGCGGTTGCTGTAGTAGAAACCGATCAACAGGTACGAACACAGGCCCACGCCTTCCCAGCCGAAGTACAGGAACAACAGGTTATCGCCCAGGACCAGGAACAGCATGCTGGCGATAAACAGGTTGGTGTAGGCGAAGAAGCGCGAGTAACCGGCTTCACCGCGCATGTACCAGGACGCGAACAGGTGGATCAGGAAGCCGACGCCGACGACCACACCGAGCATGGTGACCGACAGGCCATCCAGGTACAGCGCGAAGTTCGGCGTAAAGCCTTCAACCGCCATCCACTGCCACAACACCTGGGTGTAGTGACCGCCCTCGGGCGGGGCGACGTTGAACTGCCAGATCACGTAAGCCGTGACGATGGCCGACAGACCGATGGAACCGACGCCGATCAGCGCCGACAGGTTTTCCGAGAAGCGGCCGCGTGAGAACGCCAGCAGCAGGAAACCTATGAGAGGGAATACGAAAGTCAGATAGAGAAGATTCATCCGCGCATCTCGCTGGCAGCGTCGATATCGAGAGTGTGGAAGCGGCGATACAGCTGCAACAGAATCGCCAGGCCAATACTGGCCTCGGCGGCTGCCAGGCTGATCACCAGGATGAACATGATCTGTCCATCCGGCTGCGCCCAGCGGCTACCGGCAACAATGAATGCCAGTGCGGAGGCATTCATCATGACCTCCAGGCTCATCAGCACGAAAAGGATGTTGCGGCGGACCATCAGGCCGACCAGACCGAGGCAGAACAGGATGCCGGCGACCGCCAGACCATGCTCCATAGGGATAGCAGGCATCGTCATTGCTCCTTGGCTTCGTTGCGGCCCAAGTGGAACGCCGTGACGGCTGCAGCAAGCAGCAGCATCGAGGCGAGTTCGACCACCAGCAGGTACGGACCGAACAGGCTGATGCCCACGGCCTTGGCGTCTACGGTGGTGTGGCCGATGGCCTGGCCGCTGGAATGGCTGAACAGCACGTACAGCAGTTCAACCAGCAGCAGGGTGCCGAGGGCGACCGGGCCGAGCCAGATACCGGGCTTGAGCCAGACGCGCTCTTGCTGAACCGAGGCCGGGCCCAGGTTCAGCATCATCACCACGAACACGAACAGCACCATGATGGCGCCAGCGTAGGCGATCACTTCCAGGACACCGGCAAACGGTGCGCCGAGGGCGAAGAACGTCATGGCCACGGCGATCAGCGAAATGATCAGGTAGAGCAGGGCGTGCACGGGGTTGGTGTTGGTGATCACGCGAAGCGTGGACACCACAGCGATACCCGATGCGAAATAGAAAGCGAATTCCATCTTTCTTCCTTAAGGCAGCAAGCTCTTCACGTTGATCGGCTGGGCTTCGTTCTGCGCGGAGCCTTTCGGCTTCCCGGCAATCGCCATACCTGCAACACGATAGAAGTTGTAATCAGGGTTTTTGCCGGGGCCGGAGATCAGCAGATCTTCTTTCTCGTACACCAGGTCCTGACGTTTGAACTCGGCCATCTCGAAATCCGGTGTCAGCTGGATTGCGGTGGTCGGGCAGGCTTCCTCGCAGAGGCCGCAGAAAATGCAGCGCGAGAAGTTGATGCGGAAGAAGTCCGGGTACCATCGACCGTCTTCGGTTTCAGCTTTCTGCAGCGAGATGCAGCCCACCGGGCACGCTACGGCGCACAGGTTGCAGGCTACACAACGCTCTTCGCCATCAGGGTCGCGGGTCAGGACGATACGGCCACGGTAGCGCGGCGGCAGGTACACGGCTTCTTCCGGGTACTGCAGCGTGTCGCGCTTGCGGAAGGCGTGGCCGAAAATCATCACCAGGCTGCGAAGCTGGGTGAAGAAGCCATGCACGATGTCAAATATGTACTTCATGATTCTCTATCCTCACTGAGCCGCGACGGCGGGCGTGTTGAGCAACACGATCGCAGCGGTCACCAGCATGTTGACGAGGGTCAGCGGCAGGCAGAACTTCCAGCTGAAATCCATCACTTGGTCATACCGTGGGCGCGGAATCGAAGCGCGCAGCAGGATGAAGATCATGATGAAGAACGCGGTTTTCAGTGCAAACCAGATGAACGGGATCTGCGGCAGGATATCGAACGGACCGTGCCAGCCACCGAAGAACAAGGTCACCAGCAGCGCCGAAATCAGCACGATGCCGATGTACTCACCGACGAAGAACATGCCCCATTTCATGCCGGCGTATTCAATGTGGTAACCGTCGGCCAGTTCCTGTTCCGCTTCCGGCTGGTCGAACGGGTGACGGTGAGTCACGGCGACGCCAGCGATGAAGAAGGTCAGGAAACCGAAGATCTGCGGAATGATGAACCACAGGTGCTGGGCCTGGTAATCAACGATGTCGCGCATGTTGAACGAGCCGACCTGGATCACGATGCCCATCAGCGACAGGCCCATGAACACTTCGTACGACACGGTTTGTGCCGAGGCCCGCAAGCTGCCCAACAGGGCGAACTTGTTGTTACTCGACCAACCGGCGAACAACACCGCGTAGACCGACAGACCGGCCATGGCGAAGAAGAACAGGATGCCGATGTTCAGGTCCGCCACGCCCCAGGTCGGGGTGATCGGGATGATCGCGAAGGCAATCAGCAGGGCGCTCATGGCCACGACTGGTGCCAACGTGAAGATCATCTTGTCGGCGAACGGTGGGGTCCAGTCTTCCTTGAAGAACATCTTGATCATGTCGGCCGCGATCTGGAACGCGCCGAACGGGCCGACGCGGTTCGGACCGTAACGGTCCTGCCAGAGGGCGAGCAAACGACGCTCGACCCAGCTGAGCAGCGCGCCGCACACCACCACGGCGAGCAGAATCACGATGGCCTGAATGACTGCGATGATCACGTCGATCACTTCAGGAGTGAACCAAGTCATTGCGCTGCCTCCTGCAGACCGTCAACGGATTTGCCAAAGATCGCTGGCGGAATGCCGGCGATGCCCGCAGGCAATGCAACCAGACCGGCACCCAGTTCTTCGTTGATGCGCAGCGGCAGACGCAGGGTCTGGCCGGCAACGTTCAAGCTGAGCATGGCGCCGTCATTGACACCCAGACGATCGGCTTCGGACTTGGCCAAGGCAACGTAAGCGGCCGGGATGCGTTCCTGAACCGGCGCGGCTTTCGAAGAAGTCTCTTCGCTGCCGAGCAGGTGGAAGAACGGCACAACCTGCCAGGTGCCCGGAGCCGGGTTGAACGCACGCGGTACAGCGGCGAACCAGTTCAGCGAGTCACCGGTGCTTTCGATCAGGCGGGTGCCCGGGTCGCCAGCGCGGATGTGACCACCGACTTCGTCCTGGAACTTGTTCCAGGCTTGCGGCGAGTTCCAGCCCGGAGACCAGGCGAATGGCACTTGCTGACGCGGTTCGACCGAGCCCGAGTAACCTTCCATCGAGAAGTTGAACGCGGTGTCGTTGTCTTGCGGGGTACGCGGCTCGTGCACGCTGATGTCAGCACGCATGGCGGTACGACCGGAATAACGCAGCGGTTCGCGGGCCAGTTTCATGCCCTTGATGCGGAACGCGGCGGACGGTGCGGCATCAACGATGCGCGCCAGTTGCGGCGTGCTCGAGGCGACGGCAGCGGTGACGTGGTCCAGCTGGGTCCAGTCGATCGGCTGGTTCAGCAGGGTCGAACGCAGGGCATGCAGCCAGCGCCAGCCTTCGTGAACCAGGATGCTTGCGTCCATGTACTTCGGATCAAAGACCTGGAAGAAACGCTGTGCGCGACCTTCCTGGCTGACCAGGGTGCCGTCGCCTTCAGCGAAGCTGGCGGCTGGCAGAACCAGGTGCGCGCGATCGCTGGTGGCGGTTTTTTGATGGTCGGCAACGATCACCACTTTCGCGGCGGTCAGTGCAGCATCAACCTTGGCTTTGTCGGTACGGGTGTACAGATCGTTTTCCAGCACGACGATGGCGTCGGCCTTGCCATCGATCACGGCTTGCAGCGCGGCGTCGACCGAGTCACCACCGAGCATGGCCAGGCCGAGGCTGTTGGCCTCTGGCACGATCAGGCTGAGGGAACCGTTCTTCTCGCGCAGCTTCAAGGCTTTGGCGATGTTCGCAGCCGCTTCGATCAGCGCCTTGGAACCCAACGAGGTGCCGGCAATGATCAATGGACGCTTGGCGGCGAGCAGGGCGTCGGCAATGCGCTTGGCCAGTTCGAGGGCTTCAGTGTCCAGGCCTTCAACGGCCGGGGCGCTGGCGTCGAGGGCGTGAGCCACGGCGAAACCGATGCGGGCCAGGTCGTCCGGTGCTGCGTGAACGCATTCTTCGGCGACGTCGTCGAGCTTGGTTTCAGCCAGGCTGGCGATGAACAGCGGGTTCAGCGCGTGCTGACCGATGTTCTTCACCGCGGCGTCGAGCCAAGGCTGAACGCGCATGGCGTCGGCCATGTCTTCGGCCTTGCCTTTGACCGATTGACGCAGGGACAGGGCCATACGCGCTGCGGTTTGGGTCAGGTCTTCACCGAGAACGAAAATCGCGTCGTGGTCTTCGATGTCGCGCATGTTCGGGATCGGCAGCGGGCTGTCTTTCAGCACCTGCATGACCAGACGAATGCGCTCCAGCTCGGCGGCTTCGATACCGGAGTAGAAGTGCTCGGCGCCCACCAGCTCGCGCAACGCGTAGTTGCTTTCAAGGCTGGCACGCGGCGAACCGATACCGACGATGTTGCGACCGCGCAGCAGGTCAGCGGCTTTGTCCAGCGCTTCGTCGAGGCCCAGCTTGGCGCCGTTGGCCAGCAGAGGCTGACGCGGGCGGTCTTCGCGGTTGACGTAGCCATAGCCGAAACGGCCACGGTCGCACAGGAAGTACTGGTTTACCGAACCGTTGAAACGGTTTTCGATACGACGCAGTTCACCGTAGCGCTCGCCCGGGGAGATGTTGCAACCGCTGGAGCAGCCATGGCAGATGCTCGGCGAGAACTGCATGTCCCACTTGCGGTTGTAGCGCTCGGAGTGAGTCTTGTCGGTGAACACACCGGTCGGGCAGACCTCGGTGAGGTTGCCGGAGAACTCGCTTTCGAGGGTGCCGTCTTCAACGCGACCGAAGTACACGTTGTCGTGGGCGCCGAACACACCGAGGTCGGTGCCGCCAGCGTAATCCTTATAGAAGCGCACGCAGCGGTAGCAAGCGATGCAGCGGTTCATTTCGTGGGAAATGAACGGGCCCAGTTGCTGGTTCTGGTGGGTACGCTTGGTGAAGCGGTAACGGCGCTCGTTGTGGCCGGTCATTACCGTCATGTCTTGCAGGTGGCAGTGACCGCCTTCTTCACAGACCGGGCAGTCGTGAGGGTGGTTGGTCATCAGCCATTCAACGACGCTGGCGCGAAACACTTTCGCTTCTTCGTCGTCGATGGAGATCCAGCTGCCGTCGGTCGCCGGCGTCATGCAGGACATGACGATCCGACCACGCTTGTCGTTTTCGTCGGTGTACTGCTTGACCGCGCACTGGCGGCAAGCGCCAACGCTGCCAAGGGCTGGGTGCCAGCAGAAATAAGGGATATCGAGGCCTAGCGACAGACATGCCTGTAACAGGTTGTCTGCCCCATCGACTTCGAGCTCTTTGCCGTCTACGTGGATAGTGGCCATGGTTCAAAGTTCTTCGTTGGCCCGGTGTCAGCGGGCGTGGCTAATGGAATCTTGTTATTCGCGTGAATCAACACAGCCGTTAAAGGCGTCATCACACGAGAAGGCGAAGGGCACGGACCCTTCGCCTTCTTTAAGCGTTTACGCGCCGACTACGATCGGCCGTGCCAGAGGCGGGACGACGGCGCTGGTAGGCGCGATGCCGGCTTCGAACTCATGGCGGAAGTATTTGATTGCGCTGCCCAACGGCTCCACGGCGCCCGGTGCGTGAGCACAGAAGGTCTTGCCAGGGCCGAGGAAGCCGACCAGACCCAGCAGGGTCTCGATATCGCCGGCTTGCCCTTCACCGTTCTCGATCGCACGCAGGAGCTTGACGCTCCACGGCAAACCGTCACGGCACGGGGTGCAGAAACCGCACGACTCACGGGAGAAGAACTCTTCCATGTTGCGCAGCAGGGAAACCATGTTGACGCTGTCGTCCACCGCCATGGCCAGGCCGGTACCCATACGGGTGCCCACCTTGGCGATGCCGCCGGCGTACATTTGTGCGTCCAGGTGTTCCGGCAACAGGAAACCGGTACCGGCGCCGCCAGGCTGCCAGCACTTGAGCTTGAAGCCGTCGCGCATGCCGCCAGCGTAGTCTTCGAACAACTCACGACCGGTGACGCCGAATGGCAGTTCCCACAGGCCCGGGTTCTTGACCTTGCCGGAGAAGCCCATGAGCTTGGTGCCCATGTCTTCACTGCCTTCACGGGACAACGATTTGTACCAGTCCACGCCGTCGGCAATGATCGCCGGCACGTTGCACAGGGTTTCAACGTTGTTCACGCAGGTCGGCTTGCCCCACACGCCAACGGCGGCAGGGAAGGGCGGCTTGGAGCGCGGGTTGGCGCGGCGGCCTTCGAGGGAGTTGATCAGTGCGGTTTCTTCACCGCAGATGTAACGCCCGGCGCCGGTGTGGACGAACAGCTCGAAATCGAAGCCGCTGCCCAGGATGTTCTTGCCCAGCAGGCCTGCTGCCTTGGCTTCTTCCACGGCACGGTTCAGGTGCTTGGCGGCGGTGGTGTACTCGCCACGCAGGAAGATGTAGCCACGATAGGTTTTCAGCGCGCGAGCACTGATCAGCATGCCTTCGATCAGCAGATGGGGCAGTTGCTCCATCAGCATGCGGTCTTTCCAGGTGTTCGGCTCCATTTCATCCGCGTTGCACAGCAGGTAGCGGATGTTGATGGATTCGTCCTTGGGCATCAGGCCCCACTTAACGCCAGTGGGGAAGCCTGCACCGCCGCGACCTTTCAAGCCGGAATCTTTCACGGTCTGGACAATATCGTCCTGCGCCATGTCGGCAAAGGCCTTGCGCGCAGCGGCGTAACCGTTCTTGGCCTGGTACTCGTCGAGCCACACGGCTTCGCCGTCGTCACGCAGACGCCAGGTCAGCGGGTGAGTCTCGGCCGAACGCTTGATGCGGTTGGCAGGACCGAAGGAAGTCAGGGTCATACGTAGCCCTCGAGCAATTTGGCAACGCCGGCAGGCTGCACATCACCGAAAGTGTCGTCGTCGATCATCAACGCCGGCGCCTTGTCGCAGTTGCCGAGGCAGCAGACCGGCAGCAGGGTGAAACGACCGTCGGCGGTGGTCTGACCCAGGCCGATGCCCAGCTTGCTCTGGATTTCGCTGACCACGGATTCGTGACCACCGATGTAGCAGACCATGCTGTCGCAAACGCGAATGATGTGACGGCCCACGGGTTGACGGAAGATCTGGCTATAGAACGTCGCCACACCTTCAACGTCGCTCGCCGGGATGCCGAGGATCTCGCCGATGGCGTACAGAGCGCCGTCCGGCACCCAGCCACGTTCCTTCTGGACGATCTTCAGGGCTTCGATCGACGCCGCGCGCGGGTCTTCGTAGTGATGCAACTCGTGCTCGATGGCCGAGCGCTCGGTTTCACTCAAGGTGAAACGGTCTGTCTGGATAAGCGTGCTATTCATGCTTAGCGGTCCACGTCGGCCATAACGAAATCGATACTACCCAGGTACGCAATCAAGTCCGCGACCATGCTGCCTTTGATCACCGAAGGGATCTGCTGCAGGTGCGGGAAGCTTGGGGTACGAATCCGGGTGCGGTAGCTCATGGTGCCGCCATCGCTCGTCAGGTAATAACTGTTGATGCCCTTGGTCGCTTCGATCATCTGGAAGGATTCGTTGGCCGGCATGACCGGGCCCCACGAAACTTGCAGGAAGTGCGTGATCAGGGTCTCGATGTGCTGCAGCGTGCGCTCTTTCGGCGGCGGCGTGGTCAGCGGGTGATCCGCCTTGTACGGGCCTTCCGGCATGTTGCGCATGCACTGCTCGATGATCTTGATGCTCTGGCGCATTTCTTCGACGCGCACGATGCAACGATCGTAGGCATCGCCATTGGCGGCCAGCGGCACTTCGAATTCGAAGTTTTCGTAACCGGAGTATGGACGTGCCTTGCGCAGGTCGAAGTCGCAACCGGTCGAACGCAGGCCGGCACCGGTGACGCCCCATTCCAGGGCCTCTTTGGTGTTGTAGGCAGCGACGCCGATGGTCCGGCCACGCAGGATGCTGTTGTCCAGGGCGGCTTTCTGGTATTCGTCCAGACGCTTCGGCATCCACTCGACGAAGTCTTTCACCAGTTTTTCCCAGCCGCGCGGCAGGTCGTGGGCGACGCCACCGATGCGGTACCAGGCCGGGTGCAGACGGAAACCGGTAATGGCTTCGATCACCGTGTACGCCTTTTGACGGTCGGTGAACGTGAAGAACACCGGGGTCATGGCGCCGACGTCCTGGATATACGTACCCAGGAACAGCAGGTGGCTGGTGATCCGGAAGAACTCGGCCATCATGATGCGGATGACGTCGACCTTCTCGGGCACCTTGATGCCGGCCAGCTTCTCGACCGAGAGCACGTACGGCAGGTTGTTCATCACGCCGCCGAGGTAGTCGATACGGTCGGTGTACGGGATGAAACTGTGCCAGGACTGACGCTCGGCCATCTTCTCGGCACCACGGTGGTGGTAGCCAACGTCTGGTACGCAATCGACGATCTCTTCACCGTCCAGCTGCAGGATGATGCGGAACGCACCGTGCGCGGAAGGGTGGTTGGGACCGAGGTTGAGGAACATGTAGTCCTCGTTCGCACCGGAACGCTTCATGCCCCAGTCTTCAGGCTTGAAGCGCGCGGCTTCTTCCTCAAGCTGTTGCTTGGCCAGGTTCAGGGTGAACGGGTCGAACTCGGTGGCACGGGCCGGGAAGTCCTTGCGCAGCGGGTGACCTTCCCAGGTCGGCGGCATCATGATGCGGGTCAGGTGCGGGTGACCGGCAAAGTTGATGCCGTACATGTCCCACACTTCACGCTCGTACCAGTTGGCGTTCGGCCACAGACCGGTCACGGTCGGCACGTTGAGGTCGCTCTCGGACAAGGCGACCTTGATCATCACGTCACTGTTACGTTCGATCGACATCAAGTGATAGAACACAGTGAAGTCGGCGCCGCTTGGCAGTCCTTGACGCTTGGTGCGCAGACGCTCGTCCACGCCGTGCAGGTCATAGAGCATGACGTACGGCTTGGGCAGGTTACGCAGGAAGGTCAGGACTTCGACGAGTTTGGCACGCGCAACCCAAAGCACCGGCATGCCGGTGCGGGTAGGCTGGGCGGTGAACGCGTCCGCGCCAAAACGGTTGTTCAGTTCGACGACCACATCCTGGTCGTCTGCCTTGTAAGGCGGGATGTACAGAGCACTGCCTGTAGTCATGGTTATTTATCGCTTTCGGTCAACGTAAAGAATGAAGCCAGTGTCTCGTTCTATTAAAGAAGCAGATCTGGATCAGACTTCGTCGGGGCTGCGCAGGTTGGTGACTGCGATTCGCTGTTCGCGGCGCTTTTCCTTTTCGGAAGGCATCTCGGCGCGGTAGACGCCTTGATCACCAACGACCCAGGAAAGCGGACGACGCTCCTGTCCAATCGACTCTTGCAAGAGCATCAAGCCTTGCAGGAAAGCTTCAGGACGGGGCGGGCAGCCAGGCACGTAGACGTCCACGGGCAGGAACTTGTCCACCCCTTGAACGACAGAGTAGATGTCGTACATGCCACCGGAGTTGGCGCACGAACCCATGGAGATAACCCATTTAGGTTCGAGCATTTGCTCGTAGAGACGCTGAATGATCGGCGCCATCTTGATGAAGCAGGTACCGGCGATAACCATGAAATCCGCCTGACGCGGCGATGCCCGGATAACCTCGGCGCCAAAGCGCGCGATGTCGTGGGGCGCCGTGAAGGCGGTGGTCATTTCCACGTAGCAGCACGAAAGACCGAAGTTATACGGCCACAGGGAGTTCTTGCGCCCCCAGTTGATCGTGCCGTTAAGCACGTCTTCGAGCTTGCCCATGAAGATGTTTTTGTGGACTTGATCTTCTAACGGATCGGAAACGGTTTCCCGTTCGCCAATCGGATACTGCTCGTTAGGAGCATCGGGGTCGATCCTGGTGAGATTGTATTGCATTGCCAAAGCCTCATTGTTTCAGCTTCGCTTGCCGCTTACGACGAGCTTCCGGAGCCCAGTCAAGGGCACCCACTCGGAATAGGTAGACAAGGCCTGCCAACAGAATTGCTATGAAAACGAGAGCTTCGACGAATCCGGTCCAGCCGCTTTCGCGGACGGACACAGACCATGCAAAGAGAAAGAGGGCTTCGATATCGAAGATCACGAAGAGCATCGCGACCAGATAGAATTTCGCTGAGAGCCGCAGACGGGCGCCACCTGTAGGCAGCATGCCGGATTCGAACGGTTCGTTTTTGCTGCGGCCCCAGGCTTTTGACCCAAGGAGGCTGGAAACGCCGAGCATGAAGGCGCAGAGGCCGACGACGCCCAGAAGGAAAATGGCAAAGCCCCAGTTGTGGGCCATGAGTCCTGTCGCTTCGGGCATGCTGGTAATCCTTAACAGAGAGCAAAGGTCTCTGAGCTTGAAAAGAAACAAAGCAGTGACGATATGTCGCAGCAATCAATCCCGCTGATTTTATGGCACAACACTCAGCAAGTAAAATTCCTATAGCGAAATTATTTACAGGAATAAGGACATAGCGCACCTCCAAAGCCGCGCAGCCCATGCGTTGCGGGCATTAGCCGGGTTTTCATCAATATTGTTTTGTAGGGAATGTAACGAACATAGTTGTCGCCAAATGATAATCAATATTGTTTGCAGTGGTTTTTAAACGGGTTATCCGGGTTGGGGCAGGGAAGTTGTCTTTTATGTGCGTTACAGCAAGTAGTGAAGGCGACCGTTTTAGCGGATTTTTCTGACGCCGATACCGCGCTGGATCAATGTTTTCTTCGGGCGCCACCATCCCTTGTGGGAGCGGGCTTGCTCGCGAATGCGGTTCGTCATTCACCATGGATGGCGACTGATCCGGCGCCTTCGCGAGCAAGCCCGCTCCCACAGGGATTGAGCGGTGTTCATTAAATCACAGGCAAAAAAACGCCCCGAACCAGTCGGGGCGTCAGATGTGCGGCGTTGCGGTTAGCTTTCCAGTCGGTCCGCAGCGGCCGATCGTTCAGGCGAAGCAGATCAGTGGAACTGTTCTTCTTCAGTCGAACCGGTCAGTGCGGTTACCGAAGACGTGCCACCCTGGATCACAGTGGTCATGTCGTCGAAGTAGCCGGTGCCCACTTCCTGCTGGTGAGCCACGAAGGTGTAGCCTTTCGAAGCGTCAGCGAACTCTTGCTCTTGCAGTTTCACGTAGGCAGTCATGTCGTTGCGGGCGTAGTCGTGCGCCAGGTTGAACATGCTGTGCCACATGTTGTGAATGCCGGCCAGGGTGATGAACTGGTGCTTGTAACCCATGGCGGACAGTTCGCGCTGGAACTTGGCGATGGTCGCGTCGTCCAGGTTTTTCTTCCAGTTGAAGGAAGGCGAGCAGTTGTACGACAGCAGTTGGTCCGGGTATTCCTTTTTGATCGCTTCAGCGAAGCGACGAGCCTCGTCCAGATCCGGCTTGGCGGTTTCGCACCAGATCAGGTCGGCGTACGGAGCGTAAGCCAGGCCGCGAGCGATGGCCTGGTCCAGACCGGCGCGCACTTTGTAGAAGCCTTCCTGGGTACGTTCGCCAGTTACGAATGGCTGGTCGTACGGGTCGCAGTCGGAAGTCAGCAGGTCAGCGGCGTTAGCGTCGGTACGGGCCAGGATGATGGTCGGAGTACCGGCAACGTCAGCTGCCAGACGAGCAGCGGTCAGCTTCTGTACAGCTTCCTGGGTAGGAACCAGTACCTTGCCGCCCATGTGGCCGCATTTCTTCACGGAAGCCAGTTGGTCTTCGAAGTGAACGCCGGCGGCGCCCGCTTCGATCATGCTCTTCATCAGCTCGTAAGCGTTCAGTACGCCGCCGAAACCGGCTTCAGCGTCAGCCACGATTGGAGCGAAGTAGTCGATGTAGCCTTCGTCGCCCGGGCCTTTGCCAGCTTTCCACTGGATCTGGTCAGCACGACGGAACGAGTTGTTGATGCGCTTGACCACGGTTGGAACGGAGTCCACCGGGTACAGCGACTGGTCCGGGTACATCGATTCGGCGGAGTTGTTGTCCGCAGCCACTTGCCAGCCCGACAGGTAGATCGCCTGGATACCGGCTTTAACTTGCTGTACAGCCTGGCCGCCAGTCAGGGCGCCCATGCAGTTGACGAAATCTTTCTCAGGACGGAAGGATGGCTTGGCGCCCTGGGTGACCAGGTTCCACAGCTTTTCGGCGCCCATTTTTGCAAAGGTGTGCTCAGGTTGAACCGAGCCACGCAGGCGGACGACGTCAGCAGCGGAGTAAGCGCGAGTCACGCCTTTCCAGCGTGGGTTTTCAGCCCAATCTTTTTCGAGGGCTGCAATTTGCTGTTCGCGTGTCAGTGCCATGGAGATAAACCTCGTCGCGTCTTTTACGGAAAGTTGTTCTGCGGTGGAAAATTCATGCGCTCGCTGACCAGAAGCTTGGTGGTCAAGTCGGATTTGGCGGGGTGGCGACGGGATGAACGATAGGCTCGAGGGGAAGTGAGCAGGTAAGGGCAAACTGGCGAACGCATTGGGGCATCGTGGGCCTTGGTGCAAACATCAGTGTGAAGCCGGGTTACCTAATTACGCTTCCGTCCCTCGGGACAACTTCGTTCCAGTCGGCAACCTCGTCAAACACACCTTGTGGGCGGTACAGACACGAAGCGGCTCGCGGGGTAGTTGCGAGCATCGCTTCGAAGGCCCTTGCCAGGGCCCCTGATTAGCGGGAGCGAGGCCATCATGCCTTTGCTTTTTTCGATCGTCAAACGTTTTGTAGTGCTTTTTTTCAGGCACTACATCTTTGGTCTAATACGACTAATCAGTCAGTTTTCGGTGGTTTAGTCCAAAGTATCGACTTTCACCCGCAGGGTCATGTCATCCCGGCCCTGAGTAGCGTAGTTGCGGCTCGTGCCCTGTTTGTCGGCTTGGGTCTGGCGATTGACGCCGGCCAGCAGGATCCATTCGCCGAGGCGGCCCGTGACAGTTGTGTCGGTACTTTGCACGTTCACTACATCGGGACGTTCCTGGCTCATGCGGTCACGGTTGGTACTGATCGCCAGGTGAACGATGTCACCGGTGACGCTGGCGGTAACGTAGAAGCCTTGAGTGACGTTGCGGTATTCAGTCTGGCTGCGCAAATCACCGTAGGAATCAGTCTGCGCGCTGGTGAGCGGAACGCTCTGGCCGACCTGAATCAGTGCGGGAGTGCCTTCACTGGCCTGAATCTGCTGGATGCCGCCGTCGCGACTGGCGGTGCCGTAATTGATGATTCGGGTCTGGCTTGGCTTGGCGCCGTTGACCGAGACGCCCTGATCGCCCTGAAAGTTGTTTTCATTGGTGTCGACGGTAATCAGCAAGCGCTTGGCGGCAACGTCGAGTTGGCTGATCAAGGCTTTAAGTTCGTCGATCTTGCGTTGATCTGCATTGACGATCAGCTGATTTCCATAGGCGCTGACCTGGCCTTCCTTGCCAATGAAATCCTGCGCCATGGGCAGCATATCGGCGCTGGTGCGGTAGTTCAGGGGCACGATCTCGGTGGCAGCCATGGCTGAAAAACTGCAGGTCAGCAACAGGGTGGTGAGCAGGGTGCGTAGGGACATATCCGTTATCTCCGACTTCTAATGTCTTGATAGTGCCAGTTTGTCGGCCCGGCGTGGTGCAAGTTGAATCGTAGACAGCAAAACGCCCCGGCATCCGAAAATGGCGGGGCGTTTTGTGGTGTTTTCTGTGGAGAGGAAGCAAGCTCCCTCGCCACAAGGGTGTTATGCGGAGTGACGCACCATGTCCACATGCGGAATCCCGGCTTCCAGGAATTCCTCGCTGAGGATGTGAAAACCCAGGCGCTCATAGAACGCCGTGGCCTGCACTTGCGCGCTGAGCTGTTGCTGCTTCAGCCCGCGTTTCTCCGCTTCACCAATCACTGCATGCATCAGTGCATCGCCGACCTTCAGGCCGCGCCAGTCTTTGAGCACCGAAACCCGGCCGATGTGACCATCGGGCAGCAGGCGAGCGGTGCCAATCGGGAAGTCGCCTTCGAAGGCCAGGAAATGCACCGCGGTGGCGTCATCGGCATCCCATTCCAGCTCGGGTGGAACGGATTGCTCGGCGATGAATACCGTCTCACGAATGCGCCGGATCTCGGCGATATCCTTCTGCCAGTCTGCGACACGTACGTGAATTTTATTCATCGGCAAACCCCAGGCTTCCTTGCTTGATCAATTCACAGATCAGGCCACGACCGTCTTCATCGATCAGCCACTCGCCGAGGTTGTCGATGTGCAGCGCGTCAGCGGCGCAGATCATTTTCAGCAGCTCGCGCAGCTTGCCCGGCAGGTAACGGCTCTGGCCGCTGGCGAACAGCAGCAGGTCGTCATCGACTTCGGACCAGGCGAGGCGGGCGCTTGGGTTGCGGATCAGGACGGCGCCTTGCTCCAGGCTGGCGAGCAGGTCGTCTTCTTCGATCTCTTCCGGGCCAACCACCAGTTCCGGGTAGCGCGGCTCGGTCATGTACTGGCCAAACCAGGTCAGCAGCAGGCGCTCGTCACTCATGTGCTCGGCCAGCAGGCTTTTCAGGCGATCAAGGGCGTCGTGCTGGATCTGGTGTGGGTCGACTGCAGGCAGGGCGTCGGCGTCGGTGTAACGCTCTTCGTCCGTCAGGAACTGGCTGAGGAAGTCAGTGAAGTGGGTCAGTACTTCAGCGGCGCTTGGCGCACGGAAGCCTACCGAGTAGGTCATGCAGTCATCGACCGCGACGCCGCAGTGAGCCAGGCGGGGCGGCAGGTACAGCATGTCGCCTGGTTCCAGGACCCACTCTTCGGTGGCTTCGAATTCAGCGAGGATGCGCAGGTCTGCGTGTGGCAGCAGCTTGCTCTCGGCATCGCACATCTGGCCGATTTTCCAGTTGCGCTTGCCGTGGCCTTGCAGCAGGAACACGTCGTAGTTATCGAAGTGCGGGCCGACGCTGCCACCAGGGGCGGCGAAGCTGATCATCACGTCGTCGACGCGCCAGCTCGGTAGAAAGCGGAAGTTTTCCAGCAGTTCGCTGACTTCCGGCACAAACTGATCGACCGCTTGAACCAGCAAGGTCCAGTCACGTTCCGGCAGTTTGCTGAATTCGTCTTCGGCGAACGGGCCGCGGCGCATTTCCCATGGGCGCTCGCCGTTCTCGATCACCAGGCGCGATTCGACTTCTTCTTCCAGCGCCAGGCCGGCCAGTTCGTCGGCGTCGATCGGGCTTTCGAAATCAGGAATCGCCTGGCGGATCAGCAGCGGTTTTTTCTGCCAGTAGTCGCGCAGGAATTCGCGCGCCGTGATGCCGCCCAGAAGTTGAAGAGGAATGTCAGGATTCATGTGTAACCTATTGAAAAAAACTACTTTTTAGACAGGAATAAAAACGCCCGGCGCGGCCGGGCGTCTCAAGCAGGTCCAGCGGTCAATCAGATGCGTTTGGCTTGCTCTACAGCGTTACCGATGTAGTTCGCCGGGGTGAGCAATTTCAGCTCGGCCTTGGCGGCGGCTGGCATGTCCAGGCCGTCGATGAAAGTCTGCAGCGCTTGCGGGCTGATGCCCTTGCCGCGGGTCAGTTCTTTCAGCTTTTCGTACGGGTTTTCGATGTTGTAACGGCGCATGACGGTCTGGATCGGCTCGGCCAGCACTTCCCAGCAAGCGTCCAGGTCGGCAGCGATCTTCTGCTCGTTGAGCTCAAGCTTGCTGATGCCTTTGAGGCTGGCTTCGTACGCGATCACGCTGTGGGCGAAGCCGACACCGAGGTTGCGCAGCACGGTGGAGTCGGTCAGGTCACGCTGCCAGCGGGAGATTGGCAGTTTGCTCGCCAGGTGCTGGAACAGTGCGTTGGCGATGCCCAGGTTGCCTTCGGAGTTTTCGAAGTCGATCGGGTTGACCTTGTGCGGCATGGTCGACGAACCGATTTCGCCAGCGATGGTGCGCTGTTTGAAATAACCCAGGGAGATGTAGCCCCAGATGTCGCGGTCGAAGTCGATCAGGATGGTGTTGAAGCGCGCGATGGCGTCGAACAGTTCGGCGATGTAGTCGTGCGGTTCGATCTGCGTGGTGTACGGGTTGAAACCCAGGCCTAGCTCGTCTTCGATGAAGGCGCGGGCGTTTTCTTCCCAGTCGATCTCAGGGTAGGCCGACAGGTGAGCGTTGTAGTTGCCGACAGCGCCGTTGATCTTGCCCAGCAGCGGAACGGCAGCGACCTGGGCGATTTGACGCTCCAGACGGTAAACCACGTTCGCCAGCTCTTTGCCCAGGGTGGTCGGCGAAGCCGGTTGACCGTGGGTGCGCGACAGCATTGGCACGTTGGCAAAACGGATGGCCAGTTCGCGAATGGCTTCAGCGGTCTGGCGCATCAGCGGCAGCATCACATCATCACGGCCTTCGCGCAGCATCAGGGCGTGGGACAGGTTGTTGATGTCCTCGCTGGTGCAGGCAAAGTGGATGAATTCGCTGACGGCCGCCAGTTCCGGCAGCTTGGCCGCTTGCTCTTTGAGCAGGTATTCGATGGCTTTGACGTCGTGGTTGGTGGTGCGCTCGATCTCTTTGACACGCTCGGCGTGCTCCAGAGCGAAGTTTTCCGCCAGGGTGTTCAGCACAGCGTTGGCTTCGGCGGAGAACGCCGGCACTTCGCTGATGCCAGGGTGAGCGGCCAGGCGCTGGAGCCAGCGCACTTCAACCAGAACGCGAGCACGGATCAGGCCGTATTCACTGAAAATCGGGCGCAGGGCCTGGGTTTTGCCGGCGTAGCGGCCGTCAACAGGGGAAACCGCAGTGAGCGAAGAAAGCTGCATGGGGTGTTCTCGGACAGTCGGGCAACGAAATGGGGCGCGTATCATACATGAAAAAATCCGTCGGTCCGTTGCCAACTGACCGGCGTATTACGCGTAATGCGGAGTAAATAGCTGTCTGCGTGACTTATTCGTTACGCATCAAAGGGTAAAGCTCTTTCAATAATTTGCGACGGCTGATCACCAGTTGCCAGCGATGACCGCCCAACTGTCGCCACAGGCGCGCCGAACGAATCCCGGCCAGCAACAGGGCACGGATTTTCGAGGCATTGCTCGGCTGCTGCAGGTTGCGCATGTCGCCGTGGACCTGAATCCGTTGGCGCAGCGTGCTCAGGGTGTCCTGGTACAGCGCGCCACACGCGGCAATCACGTTTTCGTGGGCCGGGCCGAAGTGCTCGACCTGGGATTGAATCTGCGGCAAGCGCTTGCCGATCACGTCGAGCATGTCGCCGCGCTTGGCCAGTTGACGCTCCAGACCGAGCATCGCCAGTGCGTAACGCAAGGGTTCGCGCTGAAGGGCGCTCGGGTCGCGTTCAAGTGCGCCCACCAACGCGCGATAACCTTCGCGCAGATTGAGGTCGTCACCGCCGTAGACTTCCAGCGTGTCCTTGGGGTCGCGAATCAGCAGGCTGCCGAGCATGCAGGACAGGCCGGCTTCGGTGGTCTGGCCAGTCTTGGCAATCTTGTCGACGAGGACGGCAGCGAGAAACACGCCGCCCAGCGCCGTCAGTTGCTCCTGAGTGGGGCTCATTGTTGCTGGCCTTTGCTGGTCCACGGCTCGGCAATTTCGATAACGCCGCCGCCCAGGCAGATTTCACCGTCGTAAAACACCACGGACTGGCCTGGGGTGACCGCGCGTTGCGGGTCATCGAAGGTCGCGCGGTAGCCGGTGGCGGTTTTCTCCAGCGTGCACGGCTGATCGCTCTGGCGATAACGGACCTTGGCGGTCAGTTTGCGCGGCTCGGTCAAATCAATCGGGTTGACCCAATAGATGTCCGAGGCGAGCAGGGCGCGGGAGAACAGGTACGGGTGGTCATTGCCCTGGCCGACGATCAGCTCGTTGTGTTCCAGGTCCTTGATCAGCACGTACCACGGCTCGTCACTGGCGTCTTTCAAACCGCCGATACCCAGGCCCTGGCGCTGGCCGATGGTGTGGTACATCAAGCCGTGGTGACGGCCGATCACTTCGCCGTCGGTGGTCTTGATCTCGCCGGGTTGCGCCGGCAGGTACTGCTTGAGGAAGTCGCTGAAGCGGCGTTCGCCGATAAAGCAGATACCGGTGGAGTCCTTTTTCTTCGCGGTCGCCAGCTCGTATTTCTCGGCAATCGCGCGCACTTCCGGTTTTTCCAGCTCGCCGACCGGGAACAGGGTCTTGGCGATCTGTTCGCCGCCGACGGCGTGCAGGAAGTAGCTCTGGTCCTTGTTCGCGTCCAGGCCCTTGAGCAGTTCGGTACGACCGTCGATGTCGCGGCGGCGCACGTAGTGGCCGGTGGCGATCAGGTCAGCGCCGAGCATCATGGCGTAGTCGAGGAACGCCTTGAACTTGATTTCGCGGTTGCACAGGATGTCGGGGTTCGGCGTGCGACCGGCCTTGTATTCGGCCAGGAAGTGCTCGAACACGTTGTCCCAGTACTCGGCGGCGAAGTTGGCGGTATGCAGCTTGATACCGATTTTGTCGCACACAGCCTGCGCATCCGCCAGGTCGTCCATGGCGGTGCAGTATTCCGTTCCATCGTCTTCTTCCCAGTTCTTCATGAACAGGCCTTCCACCTCATAACCCTGCTCAATCAGCAGGAGAGCGGAAACGGAAGAGTCCACGCCGCCGGACATGCCGACAATGACGCGCTTCTTTTGTGTGTCAGAAGGGGCTGGATCACGCATAGGGATTCAATGAGTGTCTTGAAAAAGGACGCGATTCTAGCAGGCTGGAGCCCGCAAGGCTAAAGAGAAGGGCGGATCAGATCGAGACCGAAGTGATTGCCGTCCAGATAATCATCGATACAGCGGATGATCAGCTCACTGCGCCAGTTTGCGCGCTGTTCCAGCAATTCGTCACGCGTCAGCCACTTGGCACCGACGATGCCGTCATCCAATTGATAGTCCGGGTGGTGTTTGAGCGGTTTTGCAATGAAGCAGACCCGTTGGTAAGTCACGCCGTTGCTCGGGGCGGTGTACAGGTAAATGCCCACTACGCCGGTGGCTTCGACGTCCCAGCCGGTTTCTTCGAGGGTTTCGCGTACCGCGGCTTCAATCAGGGTTTCATTCGGATCGAGGTGGCCGGCGGGTTGGTTGAGTACGACGTTGCCGTGCTTGAGTTCTTCGACCATCAGGAAGCGGCCATTGTCTTCGACGATGGTGGCGACGGTGATATGGGGTTTCCAGTCCATTAGCCTTCCTCAAATTCTAAAGTTGGAACAAAAATTAATGTGGGAGCGGGCTTGCTCGCGAAGGCGGCGGGTCAGTCGACATCACTGTTGAATGATAAACCGCATTCGCGAGCAAGCCCGCTCCCACATTTGTTCGGTGTCCACATTGGAAGTGTGTGAGCGCCACAAACAGAAACCCCGGCACATGGCCGGGGCTTCTTTGCTTCCTTACAACCTTAAACCAGCGCAGCAACCGCTGCGTTGAAGGTTGCGCTAGGGCGCATGGCCTTGCTGATCAGCTCGGCATTGGCGTGGTAGTAACCGCCGATGTCCACTGGCTTGCCCTGAACGGCGTTGAGCTCGGCAACGATGGTTGCTTCGTTCTCGGTCAGGGTTTTGGCCAGGGTCGCGAACTGCGCTTGCAGTGCAGCGTCTTCAGTCTGGGCGGCCAGGGCTTGAGCCCAGTACAGCGCCAGGTAGAAGTGGCTGCCGCGGTTGTCGATGTTGCCGACTTTGCGCGATGGCGACTTGTTGTTGTCCAGGAACTGGCCGGTGGCCTGATCCAGGGTCTTGGCCAGAACCAGCGCCTTAGGGTTGTTGTAAGTCACACCCAGGTGCTCAAGGGAAGCGGCCAGGGCCAGGAACTCGCCCAGGGAATCCCAGCGCAGGAAGTTTTCTTCCAGCAGTTGCTGAACGTGCTTCGGAGCCGAACCGCCAGCGCCGGTTTCGAACAGACCGCCGCCATTCATCAGCGGAACGATCGACAGCATCTTGGCGCTGGTGCCCAGTTCCATGATCGGGAACAGGTCAGTCAGGTAGTCGCGCAATACGTTGCCGGTCACCGAGATGGTGTCCTTGCCTTCGCGAGTGCGTTGCAGGGTGAACTTCATCGCGTCGACGGGCGCCATGATCTGGATGTCCAGGCCGGCAGTGTCGTGATCTTTCAGGTAAGCCTGAACTTTCTCGATCACTACGCCGTCGTGGGCGCGCATCGGGTCGAGCCAGAAAATCGCCGGGGTGCTGCTTGCGCGGGCACGGTTGACGGCCAGTTTGACCCAGTCCTGGATCGGCGCGTCTTTGGTCTGGCACATGCGGAAGGTGTCGCCAGCTTCAACCGACTGTTCCAGCAGAGTGCGACCGGCACTGTCGGAAACCCGAACCACACCGTTGCTCTTGATCTGGAAAGTCTTGTCGTGCGAACCGTACTCTTCGGCTTTCTTCGCCATCAGGCCAACGTTTGGCACGCTGCCCATGGTGGTCGGGTCGAAAGCACCGTTGACTTTGCAGTCTTCGATCACGGCCTGATAGATGGTCGCGTAGCAGCGATCCGGGATCACAGCCTTGGTGTCGTGCAGCTGGCCGTCGGTGCCCCACATTTTGCCGGAGTCACGGATCATCGCTGGCATCGAGGCGTCGACGATGACGTCGCTCGGCACGTGCAGGTTGGTGATGCCTTTGTCGGAGTTGACCATGGCCAACGACGGACGAACGGCGTAGACCGCCTGGATGTCCGCTTCGATCTGCGCTTGCTGATCGCTAGGCAGGGCCTTGATGCGAGCGTACAGATCGCCGATGCCGTTGTTCAGGTTGAAGCCGATCTGAGCCAGCACGTCAGCGTGCTTGGTCAGTGCGTCTTTATAGAACTCGGCAACGATCTGGCCGAACATGATCGGGTCGGAGACCTTCATCATGGTGGCTTTCAGGTGAACCGACAGCAGCACGCCTTTGGCTTTGGCGTCTTCGATCTCGGCAGCGATGAAGCTGCGCAGAGCGTTTTTGCTCATGACCGCGCAATCGAGGATCTCACCGGCTTGTACGGTGGTTTTTTCTTTCAGGACGGTGGTGGTGCCGTCTTGAGCGATCAGTTCGATTTTGACGGCGTCAGCGGCTTCGATCAGGGCGGCTTTTTCGCTGCCGTAGAAATCGCCGGCGCTCATGTGCGCAACGTGCGACTTGGAGTCTTTAGCCCAGGCGCCCATTTTGTGCGGGTGCTTGCGAGCGTAATTCTTGACCGACAGCGGTGCACGACGATCCGAGTTGCCTTCGCGCAGAACCGGGTTTACGGCGCTGCCCTTGATCTTGTCGTAGCGCGACTTGGCGAGCTTGTCGGCGTCGCTGGTCACGGTTTCCGGGTAGTCAGGAACGGCGAAGCCCTGGGCTTGCAGTTCTTTGATGGCGGCTTGCAGCTGCGGCACGGAAGCACTGATGTTCGGCAGCTTGATGATGTTGGCTTCAGGCGTAACGGCCAGGTCGCCCAGTTCGGCGAGGTGGTCGGCTACGGCTTTGTCACCCAGTTGCTCGGGGAAGCTGGCCAGAATGCGTCCTGCAAGAGAGATATCGCGGGTTTCAACGGCGATATCAGCCGAGGCGGTGAAGGCCTCTACGATAGGCAACAGTGAATAGGTGGCGAGGGCTGGGGCTTCGTCGGTGAAGGTATAGATGATCTTCGAGCGGGTGGGCATATTCGGATTAACTCTCTCTTCTTTGCTAAAGCGTGCGCAGAAACTCGAGGGGCGCCGGGTAAGCGCGTTCGTTCAAAGTCATCCATGAGCCGAATATCGAGATTTCGTTGCTGTGATGTTGGGTGCATCAGTAGGGCGTCAAGCATTCGGGCTGCGGTAACAGACCGGCTTATAGGGCGGAAACTCTCGTCATAGAGCCGTTCCGCCGTCGTGACCCTTTAGTCAGCGGCCGCATTATACATAGGTAGCTGGCAATCTGCCGATGGTTCATGTGCAACGATTCTCGTCCATTGGTCTAAAGGTCGCAGGGGCGAGTGGGGCGTAGAGTCTTGCACCGTGCTTGAGTTTGGCGCTTTTCCCTTTGCTTTCAGGCTTGTACGTCGCGAACTGTGCAGCTTTGCGGCAGATGGATGGAACATAGGGTTTGCGTGCCGATTTAACTGGGGTACGCTCGAACGAAGCCAGATGTTCAATCCAAACAATGGAGTTCAGCATGGGATACAAGAAGATTCAGGTTCCAGCAGTCGGCGACAAAATCACCGTCAACGCGGACCATTCTCTCAATGTTCCTAACAACCCGATCATCCCCTTCATCGAAGGTGATGGTATTGGTGTTGATATCAGCCCGGTCATGATCAAGGTTGTCGATGCTGCTGTTAAGAAGGCTTACGGCGGCGAGCGCAAAATTTCCTGGATGGAAGTGTACGCCGGGGAAAAAGCGACTCAGGTTTACGATCAGGACACCTGGCTACCCCAGGAAACCCTGGACGCAGTTAAAGATTACGTGGTTTCCATCAAGGGCCCTCTGACCACCCCGGTCGGCGGCGGCATTCGTTCCCTGAACGTGGCCCTGCGTCAGCAACTCGACCTTTATGTGTGCCTGCGCCCTGTGCGCTGGTTCGAAGGCGTGCCTAGCCCGGTTAAAAAGCCCGGCGACGTCGACATGACGATCTTCCGTGAGAACTCGGAAGACATCTACGCCGGTATCGAGTGGAAAGCCGGTTCGCCGGAAGCGACCAAAGTCATCAAGTTCCTTAAAGATGAAATGGGCGTCACCAAGATCCGCTTCGACGAAAACTGCGGTATCGGCATCAAGCCGGTTTCGCTGCAAGGCACCAAGCGTCTGGCGCGCAAGGCCCTGCAGTATGTGGTCGACAACGACCGCGACTCGCTGACCATCGTGCACAAAGGCAACATCATGAAGTTCACCGAAGGTGCCTTCAAGGAATGGGCCTACGAAGTGGCGGCTGAAGAGTTTGGCGCGACGCTGCTCGACGGCGGTCCGTGGATGCAGTTCAAGAACCCGAAAACCGGCAAGAACGTCATCGTCAAGGACGCCATCGCCGACGCCATGCTCCAGCAGATTCTGCTGCGTCCGGCCGAATACGATGTGATCGCGACCCTGAACCTCAACGGCGACTACCTCTCCGACGCCCTGGCGGCGGAAGTGGGCGGTATCGGTATCGCACCGGGTGCCAACCTGTCCGACACCATTGCCATGTTCGAAGCGACCCACGGTACTGCGCCGAAGTACGCCGGCAAGGACCAGGTCAACCCGGGTTCGCTGATCCTGTCTGCTGAAATGATGCTGCGTCACATGGGCTGGACCGAAGCGGCCGACCTGATCATCAAGGGCACCAACGGCGCGATTTCCGCCAAGACCGTGACCTATGACTTCGAACGTCTGATGGACGGCGCGAAGCTGGTGTCGTCTTCCGGCTTTGGCGATGCGCTGATCTCGCATATGTAAGCGAGCCGGCACAAAAAAACCGCCCTCGGGCGGTTTTTTCATGTCTGGATTCCGGTGGCGTCAGTTCGATACCGTCTCCTGCTTGGCGACGGGAGCGGCAGGTTCGCTCTCTGGCGGCGCTGCACCGATCTTTACGGCGTGCAATCCCTTCGGGCCTTGAACGATCTCGAAGCTGACGGTCTGTCCAGCCTTGAGGGTCTTGTAGCCCTCCATCTCGATGGCCGAATAGTGGGCAAAGAAATCGATATCCTTGCCATCCTCGTCACGACCTTCTCTGGCGTCGGTGTTAATGAAACCGAATCCCTTGGCGTTGTTGAACCATTTCACCTTGCCGACTGCCATGCTCATATCCCTCTGCAACAGACTCCATCACTGGAGTATCATCCAGTACATCCGCAGTCATTCTTTATAAATAAGATTGACTCCGCGGACCTTTTTTACCCACTGTGGGCTCTATTGGTTGTAACACCGTTTTCCCGATAGTCAAGGTGACCGGGCGGTCGGTGTTGAAATCGTCCCTAGCCGCCCCCACCACTGTATTAGCACAACTGACGAACCTTTCTTTCCATGCATGCAATCAGCCAGATTCGACTAACATTCAATCAGGATCGCCCTGATTCACACGACGACGATTCAGCGGGTATTGCTGTTCAGGAGGCAAAGCCTGCGTTACAGGCGCCGCCGATGTACAAGGTGGTTTTGTTCAACGATGACTACACACCGATGGATTTCGTCGTCGAAGTGCTCGAGGTGTTTTTTAACCTGAATCGCGAGCTGGCGACCAAGGTCATGCTGGCCGTCCATACAGAAGGGCGGGCAGTATGTGGAGTGTTTACCCGCGACATCGCCGAGACAAAGGCCATGCAGGTCAACCAGTACGCCAGGGAAAGCCAGCATCCGCTACTCTGTGAAATCGAGAAGGACGGTTAATCGCCGACCACTTGGGTATGAGGTGAAGCTATGTTAAACCGCGAGCTCGAAGTCACCCTCAATCTAGCCTTCAAGGAGGCCCGTTCGAAGCGTCATGAATTCATGACCGTCGAACATCTCCTGCTGGCCCTATTGGACAATGAGGCTGCCGCCACTGTTTTGCGTGCGTGCGGCGCAAACCTCGACAAACTCAAGCACGACCTGCAGGAGTTCATCGACTCCACCACGCCATTGATCCCCGTCCATGACGAAGATCGTGAAACCCAGCCAACCCTGGGCTTCCAGCGTGTACTGCAACGTGCTGTTTTTCACGTACAGAGCTCGGGCAAACGCGAAGTGACTGGCGCCAACGTGCTGGTCGCGATCTTTAGTGAGCAAGAGAGTCAGGCAGTGTTCCTGCTGAAACAGCAGAGCGTTGCGCGCATCGATGTCGTCAACTACATCGCCCATGGCATTTCCAAGGTGCCCGGGCATGGCGATCACTCTGAAGGTGAGCAAGATATGCAGGACGACGAGGGCGGTGAGTCTTCATCTTCAGGCAATCCCCTGGATGCTTATGCCAGCAACCTCAACGAACTCGCGCGCCAGGGTCGAATCGATCCATTGGTAGGTCGTGAGCTGGAAGTCGAACGCGTTGCGCAGATTCTGGCGCGCCGTCGTAAAAACAATCCGCTGCTGGTGGGCGAGGCGGGCGTGGGTAAAACCGCGATTGCCGAAGGCCTGGCCAAACGCATTGTCGACAACCAGGTGCCGGATTTGCTGGCCAACAGCGTGGTGTATTCCCTCGACCTGGGCGCCTTGCTGGCCGGGACCAAATACCGTGGTGATTTCGAGAAGCGCTTCAAGGCGCTGCTCAATGAACTGAAAAAACGTCCGCAGGCGATCCTGTTCATCGACGAAATCCACACCATTATCGGTGCGGGTGCCGCGTCCGGTGGCGTGATGGATGCCTCGAACCTGCTCAAGCCGTTGCTGTCCTCGGGTGATATCCGTTGCATCGGCTCGACCACCTTCCAGGAATTCCGCGGGATCTTCGAGAAGGACCGTGCCTTGGCACGTCGCTTCCAGAAGGTCGATGTGTCGGAGCCTTCGGTGGAAGACACCATCGGCATCCTGCGCGGCCTGAAAGGGCGTTTCGAAGCGCACCACAACATCGAATACAGTGATGAGGCGCTGCGTGCGGCCGCTGAACTGGCTTCGCGCTATATCAATGACCGGCACATGCCGGACAAGGCGATCGACGTCATCGACGAGGCGGGCGCCTACCAGCGTCTGCAGCCAATCGAGAAACGTGTGAAACGCATCGAGGTGCCTCAGGTCGAGGACATCGTGGCGAAAATTGCCCGAATTCCGCCTAAGCACGTCACCAGCTCCGACAAAGAGCTGCTGCGTAACCTTGAGCGTGACCTGAAGCTCACCGTGTTTGGCCAGGATGCCGCCATCGACTCGTTGTCGACGGCGATCAAGCTGTCCCGTGCGGGCCTAAAGTCGCCTGACAAGCCTGTCGGTTCGTTCCTGTTCGCAGGGCCGACCGGTGTCGGTAAAACCGAAGCGGCGCGTCAGCTGGCCAAGGCGTTGGGCATCGAACTGGTTCGCTTCGACATGTCCGAGTACATGGAGCGCCACACCGTATCGCGTCTGATCGGTGCGCCTCCAGGCTACGTCGGGTTCGATCAGGGCGGTCTGCTGACCGAAGCCATCACCAAGCAGCCTCACTGCGTGCTGTTGCTCGATGAGATCGAGAAGGCGCATCCGGAAGTCTTCAACCTGCTGCTGCAGGTCATGGACCACGGTACGCTGACCGATAACAACGGGCGCAAGGCGGATTTCCGTAACGTGATCGTCATCATGACGACCAACGCCGGTGCCGAAACAGCGGCGCGTGCTTCGATCGGTTTCACCCATCAGGACCACTCGTCCGATGCGATGGAAGTGATCAAGAAGAGCTTCACGCCAGAGTTCCGCAACCGTCTGGACACCATTATCCAGTTTGGTCGCCTCAGCCATGAGGTCATCAAAAGCGTGGTGGACAAGTTCCTTACCGAGCTTCAGGCGCAGCTGGAAGACAAGCGCGTGCAGCTGGAAGTGACGGACGCAGCGCGCGGCTGGCTGGCAGTGGGGGGCTACGATACGGCAATGGGCGCTCGTCCAATGGCGCGTTTGATCCAGGACAAGATCAAGCGTCCACTGGCCGAAGAGATCCTCTTTGGCGAGCTGGCCGACCATGGTGGCGTGGTGCATATCGATCTGAAGGACGGCGAGCTGACCTTCGAGTTTGAGACCACGGCTGAAATGGCCTGACGGGTGTTGATCTGTTGTAAAGCGAAAGGCGCCTTCGGGCGCCTTTTTGTTGTCTGTTGGATTGAGTGTATATCCGTTGCTGCGGTAACGGCTGCTTAGGGTTTCGCCCTTACGGCGACTCACTTTTTTTTCAAGCGCCAAAAAAAAAGTAAGCAAAAAAAAGGCTCGCCCCGAGCGTCCGGCCCCTCGCTTAGGCTCGGCGTTCCTTCGCTCCGGTATCCATCCGGGGACACTGCCCTCCGGTCTGCTTCGCTACGACCTACATGCAGCGTGTTCGACTGCGTCGAACGGCGCTGCGCGCCACTCCCCGGATGAACACCTCCACTCAGCCTCCCGAAGGGGCGGGCAGATCAAAAGCTGCAGGCGAGCTAACGCTCGGCCTGTTGAGTGGTGAGAAGCAATGGGTGTACGCCGATTCAATGTGGGAGCGGGCTTGCTCGCGAAGCTTTTGGCTTTGGCTTTGGCTTTGGCTTTGCCTTTGGCTTTTGACGTTGATCTTGATTTTGATCTTTTGCCCCTTCGGCAGGCCGAGTGGAGGTGTTCATCAGGGGATTAGGCGCGTAGCGCCGTGCGGCGAAGCCGCACACATCGAGAGGAGGTCGTAGCGAAGCAGACCGTAGGCGATGTCCCCTGATGGATACCGTAGCGAGGGAACACTGAGCCTCAGCGAAGTGCCGTACGCCGGGGCGAAGCCTTTTGGTTCCTTTTTGGCGTTTGAAAAAGGGACTCGCTGTAAGAGCGAAACCATATTCAGCCATCACCGCAGCAACGGATATACACCCAAAACCCAAGAACCCAATAATCCAAAACCCCACCAAATCGCAGACAAACAAAAACGCCCGGCATAAACCGGGCGTTTTGTATTGACTTGATTAGCGAGCGCGGTAAGTGATGCGCCCTTTGCTCAAGTCATAGGGCGTCAGCTCGACGCGCACTTTGTCACCGGTAAGAATACGAATGTAGTTCTTGCGCATCTTGCCGGAGATATGCGCGGTTACGACGTGCCCATTTTCCAACTCCACACGAAACATGGTGTTGGGCAGGGTGTCGACGACAGTGCCTTCCATTTCGAAGCTGTCTTCTTTCGACATGCAGTAAAGCCCTCGGTGTCCAATGAATGGCCCGGTGCAACTGCGCCAGGCAAAAGCGGCGTGCATTGTGCCCGAAAAATGGGGTTTAAGCCAAGGGGTTCTAGTTCAGGATGACCCAGCGTTGATTAATCAGCAGTTCGATAGGCCGATATTGGGTCTTGTAGCTCATCTTTTTGCAGTTTTTGATCCAGTAGCCGAGGTAGACAGCCTCCAGTCCAAGGCGCCGGGTCTCGCCGATCTGCCACAGAATCGCGAAACGCCCCAGGCTGCGACGCTCTTCGGACGGTTCGTAAAAGGTATAAACCGCCGACAGACCGTTCGGCAGCAAGTCGGTGACGGCAACCGCCAGCAGCCGCCCTTCGAGACGAAATTCGTAGAAGCGCGAGAACGGCAGATCCCTCACAAGGAACGTGGAGAATTGATCACGACTCGGCGGGTACATGTCGCCATCAGCGTGGCGCTGTTCGATGTAGCGCTGGTAGAGATCGAAATACTCTTCGCTGAACTGCGCCCTGGCGGGGCGAACCTGCAGGTCGGCGTTGCGCTTGAAGATGCGCTTCTGTTGGCGATTGGGGGTGAATTGCGCCACAGGGATGCGCGCCGGGACGCACGCGTTGCAGTTCTGGCAATGGGGCCGGTAGAGGTGGTCGCCGCTGCGCCGAAAACCCATTTCAGACAAATCTGCATAGACATGCACATCCATGGGCTGGCTAGGGTCGAGAAACAGGGTCGTGGCCTGTTCATCTGGCAGATAGCTGCAAGAGTGGGGCTGAGTGGCATAGAACTTCAAACGCGCCAACTCGGTCATGATCAACCCTCGGGAAAAAGCTTTGAATTAAGTGTAAGCCACCCGCGCAAAAGTCGCTCAGCAAACCCAGGTTGCGCGACTGGGTTGATCCAGATGTTGCGCCAGGTAACCGGCAAATTCGCGGCGTGGGATCGCTCGTGCGCCAAGGCTATGCAGATGATCGGTCGGCATCTGGCAGTCGATCAGCACAAAACCCGAGTCTTTCAGATGTCGCACCAGTGTGGCAAAGCCAAATTTGGAGGCGTTGTCGGCTCGGCTGAACATGGATTCGCCGAAGAACAGCTGCCCCATCGCCAGGCCGTACAGGCCACCGACCAGCTCGTCCTGATCCCAGACTTCCACCGAATGCGCGTGGCCACGCCTGTGCAGTTCAATGTAGGCGTCCTGCATGGCCTGGGTGATCCAGGTGCCGTCGGTGTAATCGCGCGGCGCGGCGCAAGCACGGATGACGGCGGCGAAATCCTGATCGAAGGTCACTTGATAGCGCTGTTGGCGCAGCAATTTGCCCAGGCTGCGGGAAACGTGCAGTTCGTCGGGAAACAACACGGTGCGCGGATCCGGCGACCACCAGAGAATCGGCTGGCCTTCGGAGAACCACGGAAAGCAGCCGTGGCGATAGGCCTGAATCAGACGATCGGCAGACAGATCGCCCCCGGCGGCCAGCAACCCGTTGGGGTCGCGCATGGCTTTTTCCAGCGGGGGAAAGGTCAGGGTATTGCGTTGTAACCAAGTCAGCATGGCATCCGGGCTTGCAGAAGGGGAGGGCGGTGGCGGGCTGGTGGGCCCGCCGTAAAGTGTGCCGTTAAACGGTGGGAATGTCGTCGAGGTATTTTTCGGCGTCCAGCGCGGCCATGCAACCGGCCCCGGCGGACGTGACAGCCTGGCGGTAAACGTGATCGGCGACATCGCCGGCGGCAAACACGCCGGGGATTATGGTGGCAGTGGCGTCGCCTTCGTTGCCGCTTTTGACCCGCAGATAACCGTCGTGCATCGGCAGTTGGTCGATAAACAGATCGGTATTGGGTTTGTGGCCGATGGCGATGAACACGCCGGCCAGCGCCAATTCACGGGTTTCGCCGGTCAGGCTGTCGCGCAGGCGCGCGCCGGTCACGCCGCTGGCATCGCCCAGCACTTCATCCAGGTTCTGATTCCAGTGCAGACGAATATTGCCGTTGGCGGCTTTTTCGAACAGTTTGTCCTGGAGGATCTTCTCCGAGCGCAACTTGTCGCGGCGGTGAATCAGATGGACTTCCTTGGCGATGTTCGACAGGTACAAGGCTTCCTCGACGGCGGTATTGCCGCCGCCGACCACTGCCACCACCTGATTGCGGTAGAAGAAGCCGTCGCAGGTCGCGCAGGCGGAAACCCCTCGGCCGGCGAACGTCTCTTCCGAGGGCAGGCCCAGGTATTGCGCGGAAGCGCCGGTGGCGATGATCAGGGCGTCGCAGGTGTAGGTGCCGCCGTCGCCAATCAGTTCGAATGGGCGCTGTTGCAACTTGGCGGTATGGATGTGGTCGTAAACGATCTCTGTGTCAAAGCGTTCGGCGTGTTTTTGCATGCGCTCCATCAGCACCGGGCCGGTGAGCCCTTCGACGTCACCGGGCCAGTTGTCGACTTCGACGGTGGTGGTGAGCTGGCCACCTGCCTGTATGCCAGTAATGACAACGGGTTTGAGGTTGGCGCGGGCGGCATAAACGGCTGCGCTGTAACCGGCAGGACCGGAACCCAGAATGATCAGGCGTGAATGCTTCGCTTCGCTCATAAAAACACCTCATAAGCCTTTGTCACGAAAGAGAATGCATGCTCAAATTGGCCGCCTGTATTGGCACTTTTTGGCTATGCTGTACCCAGTGCCTCACGCATGTTATCGGGCGAACAAACCCGTACAATGCCTGCGTGCAAAGGGGGTTGTAACAAAATAAGCAGTGCGCACCGTGTTTATAAAAGACCGGGTGCAGTGTTAAAAGTAGTCCCGGTTGCGCCTGTTCACTTTTTTACCTGCCTGGATTGGGCAGTTTTTTATAGTCATTCAACAGATGGACGCGCCTCGGGCGCAGGAAAAGAAGCGTTTTGAAGAAATCCACCGCAGCACCCAAAACAGTCGTTCCGCTCTGGCGCCAGCATTTGCACTACCGGCTCAAGGAAGGTGCATTGATCGCCATTGGCGCTCTGTGCCTGTTCCTGATGATGGCCTTGCTGACTTACGGCAAGGACGATCCGGGCTGGAGCCACAACAGCAAGATTGATGACGTGCAGAATTTCGGCGGCCCCGCCGGTTCCTACAGCGCCGACATCCTGTTCATGGTGCTGGGTTACTTCGCCTACATCTTCCCGTTGTTGCTGGCGGTCAAGGTCTATCAGATCTTCCGTCAGCGCCACGAACCGTGGCAGTGGAGCGGCTGGCTGTTCTCCTGGCGCCTGATCGGCCTGGTGTTTCTGGTGCTGTCCGGCGCTGCGTTGGCGCACATCCATTTCCACGCGGCCACAGGCCTGCCGGCGGGTGCTGGCGGCGCGCTGGGCGAAAGCCTTGGCGACCTGGCCAAGAACGCGCTGAACATCCAGGGCAGCACGCTGCTGTTCATCGCGCTGTTCCTGTTCGGCCTGACGGTGTTCACCGACCTGTCGTGGTTCAAGGTGATGGACGTCACCGGCAAGATCACCCTCGACCTGTTCGAGCTGTTCCAGGGCGCGGCCAATCGCTGGTGGGCGGCCCGTACCGAACGCAAGCAACTGGTGGCGCAACTGCGTGAAGTGGACGACCGCGTACATGACGTGGTCGCACCGACCGTCACCGACAAGCGCGAGCAGGCCAAGGTCAAGGAACGCCTGATCGAACGCGAACAGGCCCTGAGCAAGCACATGTCGGAGCGCGAGAAGCAGGTGCCGCCGGTCATTGCGCCAGCGCCGCCGAAACCCGCTGCACCGAGCAAGCGCGTGGAGAAAGAGAAGCAGGCACCGTTGTTCGTCGACAGCGCCGTGGAAGGCACCTTGCCGCCGATCTCGATTCTCGACCCTGCGGAAAAGAAACAACTCAATTACTCGCCCGAATCCCTGGCTGCGGTTGGCCATTTGCTGGAAATCAAGCTCAAGGAATTCGGCGTCGAAGTCTCGGTGGATTCGATTCACCCAGGCCCGGTGATTACCCGTTACGAAATTCAACCGGCGGCAGGCGTCAAAGTCAGCCGCATCGCCAACCTGGCGAAAGACCTCGCGCGCTCCCTGGCCGTGACCAGCGTGCGTGTGGTTGAAGTGATTCCCGGCAAGACCACCGTCGGTATCGAAATCCCCAACGAAGACCGGCAGATTGTGCGGTTCTCCGAAGTGCTGTCGACCCCCGAGTACGACAACTTCAAGTCGCCGGTCACCCTGGCCCTCGGTCACGACATCGGCGGCAAGCCGGTCATCACTGACCTGGCAAAAATGCCGCACTTGCTGGTGGCCGGTACGACCGGTTCCGGTAAGTCGGTGGGCGTGAACGCGATGATCCTGTCGATCCTGTTCAAGTCTGGCCCGGAAGACGCCAAACTGATCATGATCGACCCGAAAATGCTTGAGCTGTCGATCTACGAAGGCATCCCGCACTTGCTGTGCCCGGTCGTGACCGACATGAAAGACGCTGCCAACGCCCTACGCTGGAGCGTGGCGGAGATGGAGCGTCGCTACAAACTGATGGCGAAGATGGGCGTACGGAACCTGTCCGGCTTCAACGCCAAGGTCAAGGAAGCCCAGGACGCCGGCACGCCGCTGACCGACCCGCTGTACAAGCGCGAAAGCATTCACGACGAAGCGCCGCTGCTGACCAAGCTGCCGACCATCGTCGTGGTCGTCGACGAATTCGCCGACATGATGATGATCGTCGGCAAGAAGGTTGAAGAACTGATCGCCCGTATCGCCCAGAAGGCCCGTGCTGCCGGTATCCACTTGATCCTGGCGACCCAGCGTCCGTCGGTGGACGTGATCACCGGTCTGATCAAGGCGAACATCCCGACGCGTATGGCGTTCCAGGTATCGAGCAAGATCGACTCCCGGACCATCATCGACCAGGGCGGCGCCGAGCAGTTGCTGGGCCACGGTGACATGCTCTACATGCCGCCGGGCACCAGTCTGCCGATTCGTGTGCACGGCGCGTTCGTGTCCGATGACGAGGTTCACCGCGTGGTGGAAGCCTGGAAACTGCGCGGCGCACCGGAGTACAACGACGAGATCCTCGCCGGTGTCGAAGAAGCCGGCAGCGGCTTTGAGAATGGCGGCGGTGGTGGCGACGATGATGCTGAAACCGATGCGCTCTACGACGAAGCGGTGCAGTTCGTCCTCGAAAGCCGTCGCGCGTCCATTTCGGCCGTTCAGCGCAAACTGAAAATCGGCTACAACCGCGCCGCACGCATGATCGAAGCCATGGAAATGGCCGGGGTCGTGACGTCCATGAACACCAACGGTTCGCGTGAAGTCCTGGCCCCTGGCCCGGTACGCGACTGATTTGATTTGAAGCAGGGTGGCGCAGTGACGCGCCACTCGCACCCCCACGAATATCAAGAGGACTCCCATGCGTCTTATCCGCATGTTGTTGCTGCCGGTTCTGGCTTTGACCACGCTTTCGGCCCACGCCGATGACAAGGACGTGGCGCGCCTGACCCAATTACTCGAAACATCCAAGACCCTGACCGCGCGTTTCTCCCAGCTGACGCTTGATGGCAGCGGCACCCAGTTGCAGGAAACGGCTGGCGACATGTCGTTGCAGCGCCCGGGCCTGTTCTACTGGCACACCAATGCCCCGGCTGAACAAACCATGGTGTCCGACGGCAAGAAAGTGACCTTGTGGGACCCGGACCTGGAGCAGGTCACCATCAAGACCCTCGACCTGCGCCTGACCCAGACCCCGGCGTTGCTGCTGTCTGGTGACGTGTCCAAGATCAGCCAGAGCTTCGACATCAGCGCCAAGGAAGCCGGTGGCGTGATCGACTTCACTCTGAAGCCGAAAACCAAGGACACCCTGTTCGACAGCCTGCGCCTGTCGTTCCGTAACGGTCTGGTCAACGACATGCAACTGATCGACAGCGTCGGTCAGCGCACCAATATCCTGTTCACCGGCGTGAAGGCCAACGAGCCGATCCCTGCGTCCAAGTTCAAGTTCGACATCCCCAAGGGTGCGGACGTGATCCAGGAATAAACCGCAAAACCTGTGGGAGCGAGGTTGTGTGGCGAGGGGGCTTGCCCCCGTTGGGTCGCGAAGCGGCCCTAAAACCTGTATTGCGGTACATCAGATAGACCGCATGCAATGTTTTACGACTGCTTCGCAGCCGAACGGGGGCAAGCCCCCTCGCCACAGGTTTTTGCCCAACTCGAGAGTTACGCAAAAGGCGAGGTTTTAACCGCACGTGATGGACCTGTTTCGCAGCGCCCCGATTGCTCAGCCCTTGGCCGCCCGCCTGCGTGCGGCCAATCTGGACGAGTACGTCGGTCAGGAACACCTGCTCGCTCGCGGCAAGCCTTTGCGCGAAGCGCTGGAGCAGGGTGCCCTGCATTCGATGATTTTCTGGGGCCCGCCGGGCGTGGGCAAAACCACCCTGGCGCGGTTGCTGGCGGAAGTCTCGGATGCGCACTTCGAAACGGTCTCGGCGGTGCTGGCCGGCGTGAAGGAAATCCGTCAGGCAGTGGAAATCGCCAAGCAACAGGCCGGGCAATACGGCAAGCGCACCATCTTGTTTGTCGACGAAGTGCACCGCTTCAACAAGTCCCAGCAGGACGCGTTCCTGCCGTACGTTGAAGACGGCACGCTGATATTCATCGGCGCGACCACCGAAAACCCCTCGTTCGAACTCAACAACGCCTTGCTCTCCCGGGCCCGCGTCTATGTGCTCAAGAGCCTCGACGAAGCGGCCCTGCGCAAACTGGTGCATCGCGCACTGACCGAAGAGCGTGGTCTGGGCAAGCGCCAACTGACGCTCAGCGATGAAGGCTTCCAGATGCTGTTGTCCGCCGCCGATGGCGATGGCCGGCGGCTGCTCAATCTGCTGGAAAACGCCTCGGACCTCGCCGAAGACAGTAGCGAGATCGGCGTCGATCTCCTGCAAAGTCTGCTCGGCGATACCCGTCGGCGTTTCGACAAGGGCGGCGAAGCGTTCTACGACCAGATTTCCGCGCTGCATAAATCGGTGCGCGGCTCCAACCCCGACGGCGCGCTGTACTGGTTCGCGCGGATGATCGACGGCGGTTGCGATCCGCTGTACCTGGCCCGGCGCGTGGTGCGCATGGCCAGCGAAGACATCGGCAATGCTGACCCCCGCGCCCTGAGCCTGTGCCTGGCGGCGTGGGAAGTGCAGGAGCGCCTCGGCAGCCCCGAAGGTGAGTTGGCGGTGGCCCAGGCCATCACCTATCTGGCTTGCGCGCCAAAAAGCAACGCGGTGTACATGGGTTTCAAAGCGGCGATGCGCAGCGCCACCGAGCACGGTTCGCTGGAAGTGCCGCTGCACCTGCGCAATGCCCCGACCAAATTGATGAAGCAACTCGGTTACGGCGACGAATACCGTTACGCCCACGATGAGCCGGATGCCTACGCCGCGGGCGAAGACTACTTCCCCGAAGAGCTCGAACCGCAGCCGTTCTACCAGCCAGTGCCGCGTGGCCTGGAATTGAAGATCGGCGAGAAGCTCAATCACCTCGCCCAACTTGACCGTCTAAGCCCCCGGCAGCGGAGAAAATAGTGATTCCATTGGTCATCGCGGTGTCCGTCGGCGGTGTCGCCGGCACGCTGTTACGTTTTGCTACCGGAAACTGGATCAACGCTAATTGGCCGCGGCACTTCTATACCGCGACGCTGGCCGTTAATATCGTGGGCTGTTTGCTGATCGGCGTTCTTTACGGTCTGTTTTTGATACGCCCGGAAGTGCCGCTTGAGGTGCGTGCCGGGTTGATCGTCGGCTTCCTCGGAGGGCTGACGACTTTTTCATCCTTTTCACTGGATACGGTGCGCCTGCTGGAAAGCGGGCAAGTGCCGCTGGCCCTGGGCTATGCGACGCTCAGCGTATTCGGCGGGCTGCTTGCCACCTGGGCCGGCCTGTCCTTGACCAAACTTTGATAAACGAGAAACCGACATGCTCGATTCCAAACTGTTACGTAGCAACCTTCAGGACGTAGCGGACCGCCTGGCATCCCGTGGCTACACGCTGGATGTTGCGCGCATCGAAGCGCTGGAAGAACAGCGCAAGACCGTCCAGACCCGCACCGAAGCACTGCAGGCTGAGCGTAATGCCCGTTCCAAATCCATCGGTCAGGCCAAGCAGCGCGGCGAAGACATCGCGCCACTGATGGCTGACGTCGAGCGCATGGCCAACGAATTGAGCGCCGGTAAAGTCGAACTGGACGCGATCCAGACCGATCTGGATGCGATCCTGCTGGGCATCCCCAACCTGCCGCACGAATCGGTGCCGATTGGCGAAGATGAAGACGGCAACGTCGAAGTCCGCCGCTGGGGCACCCCGACCGCGTTCGATTTCCCGGTTCAGGACCACGTGGCCCTGGGCGAGAAATTCGGCTGGCTGGACTTCGAAACCGCCGCCAAGCTGTCCGGCGCGCGTTTCGCCCTGTTGCGCGGCCCGATTGCCCGTCTGCACCGCGCCCTGGCGCAGTTCATGATCAACCTGCACGTCACCGAGCACGGCTACGAAGAGGCCTACACGCCTTATCTGGTCCAGGCCCCGGCGCTGCAAGGCACCGGTCAACTGCCGAAGTTCGAAGAAGACCTGTTCAAGATCGCGCGCGAAGGCGAAGCCGATCTGTACCTGATCCCGACTGCCGAAGTGTCGCTGACCAACATCGTCGCCGGCGAGATCGTTGATTCGAAACTGCTGCCGATCAAGTTCGTGGCCCACACCCCGTGCTTCCGCAGCGAAGCCGGCGCGTCGGGTCGTGACACCCGCGGCATGATCCGTCAGCACCAGTTCGACAAAGTTGAAATGGTCCAGATCGTTGAGCCGTCGACCTCGATGGAAGCACTGGAAGGCCTGACCGCCAACGCCGAGAAAGTCCTGCAACTGCTGGAACTGCCTTACCGCACCCTGGCGCTGTGCACCGGCGACATGGGCTTCAGCGCGGTCAAGACGTACGACCTGGAAGTGTGGATCCCGAGCCAGGACAAGTACCGCGAGATTTCGTCGTGCTCCAACTGCGGCGATTTCCAGGCCCGTCGCATGCAAGCGCGTTTCCGCAACCCGGAAACCGGCAAGCCTGAACTGGTTCACACGCTGAACGGTTCCGGCCTGGCGGTCGGTCGTACCCTGGTGGCGGTGCTGGAGAACTATCAGCAGGCCGACGGTTCGATCCGCGTGCCTGACGTGCTGAAACCGTACATGGGTGGCCTTGAGGTCATTGGCTAAATGAACTATCTGCCGCTGTTTCACAACCTGCGCGGCAGTCGTGTGTTGGTTGTCGGTGGGGGGGAGATTGCCTTGCGCAAATCCCGCCTGCTGGCCGATGCCGGTGCGCTGCTGCGGGTGGTTGCACCTGAAATCGAACCGCAACTGCGCGAACTGGTGGCCGGCAGCGGTGGCGAGTGCCTATTACGCGGTTATGTCGAAACGGATCTGGACGGTTGTGGGCTGATCATTGCCGCCACCGACGACGAGCCGTTGAACGCGCAAGTGTCCGCTGATGCCCATCGGCGGTGTGTGCCGGTCAACGTCGTGGACGCGCCGGCCCTGTGCAGCGTGATCTTTCCGGCGATTGTCGATCGTTCCCCGCTGATTATTGCGGTGTCCAGCGGCGGCGATGCGCCGGTGCTGGCGCGGCTGATTCGCGCCAAGATTGAAACCTGGATTCCTTCGACCTACGGTCAACTGGCCGGTTTGGCGGCGCGTTTTCGTCATCAGGTCAAAGGCCTGTTTCCGGATGTGCAGCAGCGTCGCGGGTTCTGGGAAGACGTATTTCAAGGCCCGATCGCTGACCGGCAATTGGCCGGGCAGGGCGCCGAAGCCGAGCGTCTGTTGCAGGCGAAACTCGACGGCGAAGCGGACGTCACGACCGGCGAGGTGTATTTGGTCGGGGCGGGGCCGGGTGATCCCGACCTGCTGACGTTCCGTGCCTTGCGCCTGATGCAGCAAGCCGACGTGGTGCTGTATGACCGCCTGGTGGCCCCGGCAATTCTGGAGCTGTGCCGTCGTGATGCCGAGCGCGTTTACGTCGGCAAGCGCCGCGCTGATCACGCCGTGCCGCAGGATCAGATCAACCAGCAATTGGTCGATCTGGCCAAGGCTGGCAAGCGCGTGGTGCGGTTGAAGGGCGGTGATCCGTTCATCTTCGGTCGCGGCGGTGAAGAGATCGAAGAACTGGCGGCCCATGGCATCCCGTTCCAGGTGGTGCCGGGTATCACGGCAGCCAGCGGTTGCGCGGCGTATGCCGGGATTCCGCTGACCCACCGCGACTACGCGCAGTCGGTGCGGTTTGTCACCGGGCATTTGAAGGACGGCTCCACCGATCTGCCGTGGGCCGACCTCGTCGCGCCGGCGCAGACGCTGGTGTTCTACATGGGCCTGGTGGGCTTGCCGGTCATCTGCGAACAGTTGATCAAGCACGGTCGCGGGGCGGATACCCCGGCGGCGTTGATCCAGCAGGGCACCACGGTCAATCAGCGGGTGTTTACCGGCACGTTGGCGGACCTGCCACGGCTGGTGGCGGAGCATGAAGTGCATGCGCCGACGTTAGTGATTGTTGGGGAAGTGGTGCAGCTGCGCGAGAAACTGGCGTGGTTTGAAGGGGCTCAATCACAAGTCTGAACACCGAGTTAATCCGATCGCCAGCAGGCTAGCTCCCACAGGGGATTTGTGAACGACGCAAATCAACTGTGGGAGCTAGCCTGCTGGCGATTGAGGCCCTCAAAACCTGCACAAACCTCAGGCCCGGCGCCAAACCCCTTTCCCGCTCAACCGCGCCCGGTCATGCGCCACGGTGAAGTCCTGCGCCGGCCCTTTCGGCACAATCCCGGTCGGGTTGATGGTCTTGTGGCTGCCGTAGTAATGATTCTTGATGTGCTCAAAACTCACCGTTTCGGCAATCCCCGGCCACTGGTAAATCTCGCGCAGCCAGTTCGACAGGTTCGGATAATCGGCAATGCGCCGCAGGTTGCACTTGAAGTGCCCGTGGTACACCGCGTCAAAACGAATCAGCGTAGTGAACAGCCGAATATCCGCTTCGGTCAGGTATTCCCCGGTCAGGTAACGATTGGCGCTTAACAGCTGCTCCAGTCGGTCCAGTTCTTCAAACAAACCATCGAACGCTTCTTCATAAGCGTGCTGCGACGTCGCAAAGCCGGCGCGATACACGCCGTTGTTCACCGCCGGGTAAATCCGCTCATTCAACGCATCGATTTCGGCGCGCAGTGGCTGCGGATAGAAATCCAGGTCATTGCCGGTCAGGTCATCGAATGCGCTGTTGAACATGCGGATGATCTCCGCCGATTCATTGTTGACGATGCGGTTCTGCTGTTTGTCCCACAGCACCGGCACCGTGACGCGGCCGGTGTAATTGGCGGTGTCGGCGGTGTAGCGCTGGTGCATGAAGTCGAGGTGATCGAGCTTGTCGCCGGTGGAACCGAGGCTCTGGTCGAAGGTCCAGCCGTTTTCCAGCATCAGCCAACTGACCACCGACACGTCGATCAGGGTTTCGAGGCCTTTGAGTTTGCGCAGGATCAACGTGCGGTGCGCCCACGGACAGGCGAGGGACACATAGAGGTGATAGCGGCCGGCTTCGGCGGCAAAGCCACCGACACCGGTCAGGCCCGGTTTGCCGTCGGTGGTGACCCAATTGCGGCGTTGCGCCTGTTCACGCTGGAATGCGCCGTCTTTACCGCTTTCGTACCACTGGTCCTGCCAGCGGCCTTCGACTAATAAACCCATGATCAAGACTCCTCAAACTTATAAAGCGTTGGAGAGGAGTCTATGCCCATCAGTTCGAACAAATAGCGCAAAGGTTGGGCAGTTATGATCGGTTAAATCGATCTGTCGCGAGCATCCCAATACTGCTGGGCCGTTTCAAACGCCTGATCACGGGATTGACCGAGCCCGCGCAACGCCAGGGCCATGGTCGAGATCAGGGCCATTTGCGGGTAGCTGTCGACCACGTCACCGCGCCACACGGCTTTCATATGCTCAGGGTCGAGGGCAGCGGGTTTTACGTGACGCTGGGCTGACAGTTGCGGCCACTCTTCATCCCAGCTTTCACCGCCGGTGGTGCCGTACAAGTGACTGTCGGCGTCCGGGTTGATCTCGATCTCGCCGCCGTCGCCCTTGACCACGATGGCCGTGTCGCCCAGCAAGCCGCTGGCATCGCGGTGCACGGCCTGGTAGCCGGGGTGGAAAATACTTTGCAGGCCGCAACGGGCGCCTAGCGGATTGAGGATGCGCGTCAGGGAATGGATCGGTGAGCGCAGGCCCAAGGTGTTGCGCAGGTCGATCATGCGCTGCAGTTGCGGCGCCCAATCCACCAGCGGCATGAACGCCAGGCCGCCGTTATCGAGTGCCGCACCCACTTGTTGCCAGTTACGGCACAGTGGAATGCCGAGTCCTTCCAACAGTTGTTCGCTGTACAGCCGCCCGGCCGTGTGCGCGCCGGCGCCGTGCATGAAAATGCGTACGCCGTTCTGCGCCAGGCACTTGGCCGCGAGCAGGTACCACGGCAGATGACGCTTCTTGCCGGCATAGGTCGGCCAGTCCAGATCGACATTCAAGACGGGCGCCTGCAAGCGTTCCCGCAGGGCTTCGGTGAAACCGGCCATTTCCTCGGCGCTTTCTTCCTTGTGCCGCAGCAGCATCAGAAACGCCCCGAGCTGGGTGTCTTCGACCTTGTCGTCGAGCACCATGCCCATGGCTTCACGGGCTTCTTCACGCGTCAGGTCGCGGGCGCCGCGTTTGCCTTTGCCGAGGATTCGCACGAACTGGGCGAACGGGTGCTCGGCAGGTGTTTCGAGGGTCAGCGCTGGGAAGTCGGTCATAAGCAATTCGTCGGTTTGGGCAGGCCCGCCAGTTTCGCGGCGAGTTTGGCAGGGGTGCCTTTGAACAGTCGGTTCAGGTGCAGGCTGTTGCCTTTTTCCGGGCCGAGCTTCAACGCGGTGTACTTGATCAACGGACGGGTGGCCGGCGACAGCTGGAATTCGTCGTAGAAACGGCGCAGCAGTTCGAGGATTTCCCAATGCTCAGGGCTCAGCTCGATGTCTTCGGCCGCGGCGAGGGCGCTGGCGACGTCAGCGGACCAGTCGCTCAGTTCGACCAGGAAACCGTCCTTGTCCAACTCGATGGCGCGAGCGCCGACTGTCAGGGAATTCATAGCCAACTGTTGACCTTGTCATAGTGAATCGACAGATCGACGAAGGCCGGGTAATCGATGGCCTTGGCCCAGTCTGGCGTTGCAATGGAGCGGGCTTGAACGTCTTCGGCCAGTACGAACAGTGTCAGGCCACGAGTATTCAGCGCGCTGAACGGTGCGGTGCCGGGTTGCAGGGCATACACGGCGTCGCCGCTCAGCAGCAGCGCATCGTTGGCGCCGATCACACGCAGGCAACTGGTCAGGCGATCGTCGCCGAACGGGGAATGAGACAACACATGCAAAGTCGACATCAGAGGGTGATCACCTGGTCGTAACGGTCAATAAGGGCGGTGATGTCGTGGGCGGTCAGCGCCCGGGCTTCTTCCAGGGAGAAAGCGCAAGGGTCCAGCCCACGTTCTGCGGCACTGTCAGCGCAGACGAACAACTCCTCGACACCAAACATCGGCAAGGCTTGCAGGTTGGCGCTCAGGTCTTTTTGTTGCAGTGCCTTGGCGTCCTGTTTCGCGGCGAGCTGAAACACCCCGTCATCGAGAAACAGCAGGCCGATCGGCAGGTCGAAGGCGCCGCCGGCGAGCACGATGTCCAGCGCTTCGCGCGCGTTTGGCCCGGACCATGGCGCCTGACGGCTGATAATCAGCAAGGATTTAGCCATCTCACGCGCCTCCGAAACAGATCAAGCGGTCAGCGTCCTGCACTGCATCGTGCAACTGGCCGAGGCCGGACAATTCCCACGGCGCACCGACGGCCACGGCGTCACGCTGGTAACGCCCGGCTTCTTCCTCGTTCAACACGCCACGGCGCAGCGCGGCGGCGATACACACCACGCCGTCCAGTTGATGCTCGCTGACAAACGCGCGCCATTGCTTGGGCAGGTCCAGTTCATCTTGCGGGGTAACCACGCTGGCGGACGCGTTGTAGACGCCGTCCTGATAGAAAAACAGCCGGACAATCTCATGTCCGCCGGCCAGCGCAGCCTGGGCAAACAACAGGGCGCGGCGCGAGGAGGGCGCATGGGCGGCGGAAAACAGCGCGATGGCGAACTTCATGACGGACTCGATCAGCGAAACTGCGGCCATGATAAAGCTTTATCGGCGGGGCGGCGAAGGGCGTTTTCTCTGGGGACCGAGTTGCGGCCTTCGCGAGCAAGCCCGCTCCCACATTCGATATTTGTCGATCACAAAATCATGATCCATCGCAAATTTAATGTGGGAGCGGGCTTGCTCGCGAAGGCGGCCTGGCAGGCAACACTGTAATCAGCGCGGCATATACCCCAACTGCCACCGCCGCGGAATCTTCAACGACACCACCCCCAGCACCCCCGCCAGCAATCCGCTGGCAAACAACGCCTGAAGTCCCAAATGATGTTCCAGCACCGCCCCAAGCACAGCCCCGGCAAACATCCCTGTCCAGGGGATCAATTGCACGCGCCAGCCATTGCGCCGTTCGCCGAGCATCCAACGCCCCAATCCCCGTCCGAAGCGCGACAGGGCGCCGGTGACATAGGTCAGGCCAACCGGCAGGCCGTTCACTTCCTCGACCGCGGCATTGAGCATGCCCATGGCGATGATCGCCGCGAGCAGCGCGGGCAATTGGTCGTCGTAAGGCCAGATGGCAGCCGCGCACAGCAGTGCAGAAATGGTCAGCATCAACGGCAGCGCCCGTCGCCCGCCGAGGCGGCTGACGATAATGCCCAGGGCGTTGCCGACGATGAACGTGGCCACGAGCAGCAGTAAACGCCCGGTCAGCCCCAGATCGCCGACGCTGATGGCCACGGCGAGGCGCGTGGTGTTACCGCTCATGAACGAGACGAAATCGCCGCTGGCCATGAAGCCGATGGCGTCGGTCATGCCGGCGAGCACCGATAGCATGGCCACCAGCGTCATGCCGATGCGCCCGCGCCACTTTTGCGTATGCAGGTGGCCGGGGCTGGCGTGGGTTGAAGAGGCGGAAGGCAGCATCTGTGCGGGCATCCTTGAACAGTGGTTACGGTTTTATCCCGTACAGCTCGCAATAGTCCAGCCAATCCATGCCGGCCATCTCCGCGACTTCGATATGCACTTCCCGGCGCTGGGCTTCGTAGTCCTGTGGTGTGGCAGCCGTCAGGAGCAACGTCAGCTCCCAGGCGAACAACCCCCGACGTTCGGCTTCATCCTCGAAGGCTTCGTGCAATCGCTCGTCACGGTACTGCGCCGCGGTCTCACCCTTGGCCTGGGCCAGCAGCGGGTTGAGGTTGTCGAGTTCGTGGCGCAGTTCAGGGCGTTCGTCGAGAAACTTCTTCAGCGCCTGCTCGTGTTGCTGTTCGGTTGCCGCCATGGTCGCTCCTTGATAACGGGTTACGAAGATTGTTTCTTGCTGGCCTTGGCCGCGGCGGCCAGGCATTCGAGGGCGAACTGCTCGGTGTAGGTCATCTTGATCGGCGTGGTTTCGCCTTTGACGGTGCGTTCGCCGTCGAGGATGTAACGGATGCGCTTGTCGGTCACGCCAATGCGCTTGGCGATCCAGGACGGTGTCTGGCCAATCTGACTGATCAGCTTGTCGGCGTATTCAGGGGTTGGTTTGTAGAATTCGGCGTTGGGTGTCATGGGGTTTCCAGAAAAAGGCGGTGTTTATGGCGCGACAGGGTGCGCGAATCGTTACGCGGTGTCGCGGTATAAATGCAGTAAAGCAGAACGAAACGCCGCGCCACGGTGATACAGTCCGCTTTTTCTTGATGAGCGAACGTAATGCGAATTCTGATGGTGGCGCTGGCCGTAACGTTGCTGGCGGGATGCGCGGGCTCGGTGATGGACGATGCTCGCACCAAGACCCCGTACAAAACCCTGAACTCGAACAAGCCGGAAATGGTCGTGGCCCAGTGCGTGCAGTTTTCCTGGCAGGACGAGGCGGTGTTTGGTGTGGATGCCGGCGCGTATCTGCAGCCGGGCAAGAAGGGTGGTTCGACGGTTTACACGCGCTCGGCGGAATCCTTTATCGACGTGACCACCGATGCGTCCGGCACCGTGATCAGTTACTACGCGCAGCATGATGATTTCGTGGCCAAGCGCCGTTTGGCGGCGTTGGCGACTTGCCTCTGATCCAAGGCTGACGCAGTACCCCCTGTAGGAGTGAGCCTGCTCGCGATAGGGCGTTACATTCAACATCAATGTTGACTGACTCGACGCCATCGCGAGCAGGCTCACTCCTACAGAGGTTTGTATTTTGATCAGTTGATCAGGCGCTTCTGGAAGAAATGGCGTTTGTGGCCCGGCGGGTAGTCGGCGATCTGGCCCAGCTCACTATAACCGAGCCGTTTGTAAAACTCCGGCGCCTGAAAGTCGAAGGTGTCCAGCCAGATCCCCACGCATTCCTTTTCCCGCGCCAGGTCTTCGGCCATCTGCATCAGTTTCGAGCCCAAACCCTGTCCCCGGGCCTGTTCGGGCACCGACAGCAACTCGATAAACAACCACTGGTAAAAGAACCGGCCATACAACCCGCCGAGAATCTCGCCGTTTTCGTCGCGTACCAGCAAAGCCAGCGGTTGCGGATTGCCCGGGCCAGCCTGTGCGGTGTTGTAGGCGCGCAGCGGTATGAGGATCGCCTCACGTTCTTCGTCCGTGGGGTTTTGCGATTGTTCGATTCGCAGGGTCATGAGCGACATCCTTATGGCAATGAACCGGCAGCCTAGCGTGCTCGCGGCAATTGTGGAACCGTCGTCGTCGCGCGGATGTCTAGCCTAAACAGCGTCACTTCAGAACGCGGCCAAAGAGGACACCCCGTGAATATTTTCGAAGCCTTGCGTGAAAGCCACGAGCGCCAACGTAGCTATGCCGATGCGCTGATCAAAACCAGTGGTGACACCCCGGAGCGGGTTGAGGCTTACAAACAACTCAAGTCCGAACTCCAGGCCCACGAAACCGCCGAAGAGCGGCATTTCTACATTCCGTTGATGGAATTCGACAACGGCGTCGACCTGAGCCGCCACGCCATCGCCGAGCACCACGAAATGGACGAAATGATGGAGGAACTGGACAAGACCGAGATGTCCAGCCCGGCCTGGCTGGCGACCGCGAAGAAGTTGGCGGAGAAGGTTCATCACCACCTGAAAGAGGAAGAGCAGAAGTTCTTCCAGATGGCCGGCAAACTGCTCGATGACAAACAGAAAGAAACCCTCGCCGGTCAGTACGTGAAGGAATACGAGGCGCAGCTGTCCTGATCCCAAGCAACACCACAACCCTGTAGCAGCTGGCGAAGCCTGCGTCCGGCTGCGAAGCAGTCGTAAAACCTGAGTTTGCGGTCTTCCTGAAACACCGCATCGTCTGATTTCACGACTGCTTCGCAGCCGGACGCAGGCTTCGCCAGCTGCTACAAGGTTGCGCATTAGGCATCAGGGAGATGCCGGGCTTTTCCGTTTTCGCCTACCATGGGCGCTTCTCACGAAAAAGGATGCGGTGCCATGGCGAACACAGCCGAACGGATCAACATAATCGAATCCCAGGTGTTGTCCCACGACTGGTACCTGCTGAAGAAAATCACCTTCGACTATCAGCGCAACAACGGTGACTGGCAACGTCAGACCCGCGAGGTCTACGACCGGGGCAACGGCGCGGCGATTCTGTTGTTCAACCGCGAAAAGCGCACTGTCGTGCTCACACGCCAGTTCCGCTTGCCGGTGTTCGTCAACGGTCATGACGGCTTGTTGATCGAAGTGGCCGCCGGGTTGCTCGAAGGGGCGGCGCCGGAAGAACGCATCCGCGCCGAAGCCGAGGAAGAAACCGGTTACCGCGTGCACCATGTGCAGAAGGTCTTCGAGTCGTACATGAGCCCTGGCTCCGTCACTGAAAAGCTGCACTTCTTTATTGCCGAGTACGACGCTGCGTCGAAAGTCAGCGAAGGCGGCGGACTGGAGGAAGAGACCGAAGAACTGGAAGTGCTGGAGTGGGCGTTCGATGATGCACTAGAAGCGTTTTATCGCGGGGAGATCTGCGACGCGAAGACCATCATGCTGCTGCAGTACGCGGCGATGAAGAATATTTTCACCTGAACGACACTTTCCCTGTAGCAGCTGACGAGCTCCGCGAGGCTGCGTTTGATGCGGGCAGCGCGGTGCATCAGCCAGATCGAGTGCGCTCGGATTACGACGGCTTCGCCGCCGAACGCAGCCTCGCAGGCTCGGCAGCTGCAACAGGTGTTCCGGTCAGTCAAAACAAGTCGCCCGTTCTGCTGGCGCCTGACCACTCGCACCCTTCAAGCGTCAGCAACCGCTCTTTCGCCTCCAGCCCGCCGGCAAACCCGGTGAGCTTGCCCGAGGCGCCGATCACCCGATGGCAGGGGGCAACGATCGAGATCGGGTTCTTGCCATTCGCCGCGCCCACTGCCCGAACTGCGCTCGGGTTGCCGATCTGTTCGGCAATCTGGCTGTAGCTGCGCGTCTCGCCGAACGGGATGGTCAGCAGGGCCTGCCAGACCTTCTTCTGAAAATCCGTGCCGGCAAAATCCAGTTCCAGATCGAAGCGGTTGCGGGTGCCGGCAAAGTATTCCTGCAACTGCTGAACGGCGCGCATCAGGATCGGATTGTCCGGCGCTTCGTACATCGGGCCCAGCCGCACCCGGTTCGGTTTGTCGTTTTCCCAGAGGATGGCCGCCAGTCTTGCCTCTTTCGCGACCAGCTTCAGTTCGCCGACCGGAGACGCCAGGGTGGTGAAGGTGTAGGTCATGCTGGCGGACTCCGCAAAGGGGCTGAACAGAGCCTCAGCATACTGCCTCGACGGGGAGGCGCAATGTGTAATCCGAGCCATACTGCCTTCTGCTCTTGAAACGTTTTCTCTGCTTTTTTCAGACCCTAAAAACAAAAAGAGACCGACTCATGAAGTACGAACCTTTTGCCAAATCGCTCATCGCGACCACCTTGGCGCTTAGCTGCCTGACTGCCCACGCCGCCTCCGTGGCCCCCGTTGCCGCCGAAAACGGCATGGTGGTCACGGCCCAGCATTTGGCCTCCCAGGTGGGGGTCGATGTGCTCAAGAACGGCGGCAACGCCGTGGATGCCGGCGTCGCGGTGGCTTACGCGCTGGCGGTGGTCTATCCCGCAGCGGGCAACCTCGGTGGCGGCGGTTTCATGACCATTCAGCTGGCGGACGGGCGCAAGACCTTCCTCGATTTCCGTGAAAAAGCCCCGCTGGCCGCCACCGCCAACATGTACCTCGACAAAGAAGGCAATGTCGTCCCCGACCTCAGCACCCGTGGCCACCTGGCCGTCGGCGTGCCGGGCACCGTGTCCGGCATGGAACTGGCCCTGAGCAAGTACGGCACCAAGCCGCGCAAGGAAGTGATCGCCCCGGCGATCAAACTGGCCGAAGACGGTTTTGCCCTGGAGCAGGGCGATGTCGATTTGCTCGACTACGCCACCGACGTGTTCAAGAAAGACATGAAGGATTCCGGCTCGATCTTCCTCAGCAACGGTGAGCCGATGCAGGTCGGGCAAAAACTGGTGCAGAAGGACCTGGCCAAAACCCTGCGGGAAATTTCCGAGAAGGGCGCCGACGGTTTCTATAAAGGCTGGGTCGCCGACGCCATCGTCACCTCCAGCCAGGCCAACAAAGGCATCATCACCCAGGCCGACCTCGACAAATACAAAACCCGCGAACTGGCGCCCATCGAGTGCGACTACCGTGGCTACCACGTGGTCTCGGCGCCGCCGCCAAGCTCCGGCGGGGTAGTGATCTGCGAGATCATGAACATCCTCGACGGTTACCCGATGAAAGACCTGGGCTACCACTCGGCCCAAGCCATGCACTATCAGATCGAAGCGATGCGCCACGCCTATGTGGACCGCAACAGCTACCTCGGCGACCCGGATTTCGTGAAAAATCCGATCGCGCACCTGCTGGACAAAAACTACGCCACCAAGCTGCGCGCCGCGATCCAGCCGCAAAAAGCCGGCGTGTCCCGCGAGATCAAGCCCGGCGTAGCGCCGCATGAGGGCAGCAACACCACGCACTTCTCCATCGTCGACAAATGGGGCAATGCGGTGTCGATGACGTACACCCTCAACGACTGGTTTGGCGCCGGCGTCATGGCCAGTAAAACCGGGGTCATCCTCAACGACGAAATGGACGATTTCACCTCGAAAATCGGCGTACCGAACATGTACGGCCTGGTGCAAGGGGAGGCCAACGCCATCGCGCCCGGCAAGGCGCCGCTGTCGTCTATGAGCCCGACCATCGTCACCAAGGACGGCAAGGTCGTGATGGTCGTCGGCACCCCCGGCGGCAGCCGCATCATCACCGCCACCCTGCTGACCATGCTCAACGTGATCGACTACGGCATGAACATCCAGGAAGCGGTGGACGCCCCGCGTTTCCACCAGCAATGGCTGCCGGAAGAGACCAACCTCGAAACCTTCACCACCAGCCCGGACACGGTGAAGATCCTCGAAAGCTGGGGGCATAAGTTTGCCGGGCCACAGGACGCCAACCACGTCGCGGCGATCCTCGTCGGCGCGCCTTCGCTGGAAGGCAAACCGGTCGGCAAAAACCGCTTCTACGGCGCCAACGACCCACGTCGCAACACCGGGTTGTCACTCGGCTACTAGAGGTTGTGTTTGAAAGGGGACGGATCTATTTTCGTCCCCTGATCCATTGATTGTTCAAGGAATGAATCATGGCTACCGCACTGCTAATCATCGACGTCCAGCAGGCGCTGTGCTCTGGCGAGTACGAGTGCTTCGAGATCAACCGCGTCATCGAAAGCATCAACCACCTCAGCACCCGAGCCCGGATAGCCAAGGTGCCGGTCGTTTTCATACAGCATGAGGAAGAGGGGGGGCCGCTGGCATACGGCAGCGACGGCTGGAAACTGGCGAATAATCTGGACACCGAGCCCACGGATCATTACGTACGCAAAACCACCCCGGATTCCTTCTACCAGACCAATCTGAAAAAGCTGCTGCCGACAGAGGACTTCGAGCGACTGATCATCTGTGGTTTGCAAACCGATTACTGCGTCAACGCGACCGTGCGCCAGGCACTGAAACTGGGCTACGACGTCGAGCTGGCGGAGGATGCGCACTCCACCGTCGACAACGGTAACCTGACTGCCGAAGAGATCATCGCCGAGCACAACAAGGACCTTGCGCACCTGACCGGTTCGGTGGCGCGGATCGACGTGAAACCAGCGGCTGAAATCCGCATCTGAACCCACTGTCAACCCTGAGGCTTGCACGCTTCAGGCTGCTCACGTCGCAAACATCAACACCCTCGGCGACTGCCCAATCTCCGGCACCACGCCGCCCAACACCAGCCGCGTAATGGTCGCCGCCGCCAGCGCGTAATCCTCATCCTGCGGCGTTTGCTGCCCGGTGATGTGCGCCATCTGCCAGCCCAGATTGGTGTAGGTCCGGGTCGCCGACCAGATGAACAGCATCAAGTGCTCCGGGTCCACTGGCGCCAACAGACCCCGATCAATCCAGCTGCGCAGGCACTCCACATTGCGTTGCGCCTCGGCATACAGCAGGACCCGGCACTCCTCGGGCAATTGCCGCGCCCCCAGCAGTAACTCACCGCTGAACACCTTGGCAATGTGCGGATGCTCGCGGGCGATACGGATTCGCGCGGCGATGTAGGCCTGCAATCCCGCCACAGGTTCATCGCTTTCGCGCAGCGCTGCCGAGGCGTGCAGCAGCGGCTCGACAAACCCGAGAAGCACGCGCGAGTAGAGGTTTTCCTTGCTCTGGAAGTAGTAATACAGATTCGCCTTCGGCACCCCCGCACGCGCAGCGATGTCCCGGGTCTGGGTGGCATCGAAACCTTTGGCGGCGAACTCTTCGCTGGCGGCGGCCAGGATGAGTTGCTGATTGTGTTGGCGAATGCGGCTCATGGAGGTGTCTTGGTGATTTGAGCTGCGCAATATACAAAACTATATATCGAGAGGGCTAGCGATGACGTCGTCGTTCGGCTGTTTATGAATGACGTGGAACTGCCGGATCAACGGGCACAAATTGTCATGAAATGAAAAAGCGCTGTCGCCGATTGAAAAATTGATGATGTCTGCGCGTATTAAATTCTTCTCACGAATTGCGCCACAAGCCCCGCAGTTCGGCGGCTCGACCGCATAGACCTTCAGCCTCAACGAGAACAATAAAATGAGCGTAGAACAACTGATCGGCGATCTTCTCGCCGAGCTGACAGGCGTGAGCCCAGACGAATCATTGAACGAGAACGAGCGCCTGCCGCAGAACAAAGCGCTGTTCGAGCTCGATCAGGATGTCTTCCATCCGGATTACGTGGCCAACAACCTTCGCTTTGGTGTGCTTGAAGAACATTGAGTAACTGAAAGGGGGGACGGATCTGTTTCCGCCCCTTGATTACCCGGTTGCAAAACATCGTATCAACTTCGCCAGGAAGGCACTCACCACCTCCCGTTGTCGTTTTTGTAGACAGCTGTAAGGCGCATTGCCGTCATCGTACTTTTCTTATATCTGAAGGTTTTCCTCCATGCGTAAGCTACTTTTTCTGATCATTCTGGCTGTTGTGGTAACAGGCTGCTCAAGCCGTAAAGACTTCTACGCAACTGGCGGGAGCCGAGCGGATGGCTCGATCGATATGGCTTATGATTTCAAACCCTTTGAGACACCGGTCGTTGACTATAAGCAAGCCGAGTTAATTGCAAACAACAAATGTGCGGTTTGGGGTTACACCCGCGCCGAACCTTTCGGTGGGCAAACCCAGAACTGCCAGGTCCGCGATGGCTGGGGTAATTGCACCGCTGGCCAGATGATCGTCAAATATCAATGCATCGGAAACATCACACCCACTACCGAAGCGTCAGCTTCTGCGATCCCGTCGGTTCCGGCTGGAATGTTGACTCCTGTTCAATACAAGGAATCGCGGGTGAAAGCATTGATGGATCAACACCTTCCCTATGCCGAGTACCAGAAGCAGTATCAGGCGATCATGGCGGAATAATTCGGTCGACGCGCCGTGGACTGAAAGGGGACGGATCTGTTTTCGTCCCTTGATTGACGGCGCTTGGAAGCCGATGTCAGTGAGTTCTGTTCATTCTGGGTTGAATTTGTGTGCGGGGGATAATCGCGGCGCCCGCCCGATTCGGGCCACCACTCGCCGATGGATTGCTCTGCGAATTGTCATCATCTTTAGGTTCGTGGCAGGACGATCCGCCAAGACAAATGGAAGCGGCGAGTAAAAGAATCGGACTGAAATGCAGATACTTGAACATAGAAATCTCCCCTACCTGAAGGTCAAGTGGCTTGGATTCAATCCATGGAATCGCATCAGTGGCGCGTGCTTAATAGGGTGTGCGATGACTGTGTAAACGCCGCTATCCCCTCTAGGAGCGTAGGTGATTGCTTGGGTTTAGCTATCGACTTCAATGCCCGATAGTCGGACCCGCTATCAGGCGGAAACAGGCCGACCTGCCAGACTATTTTTTCTTCTCGAAGGCAGCCAATTCCTCGGCCAGGATCGGTATCGCCATGTTGATGCTCTCCTGCCCGAAGGACGTCGCGATCTTCAGCGTCTCCATGATCTCTTCCATGGTCGCACCCAGGGCCAAGGCGCCCTTGATATGACGCCGCGTGCCGGGTGCGTACATGTGTGTAACCGACGCGTCCAAGGCGATGCTGAGCAGTTCGACGAACTTTGGCTGGAGAGTCTTGCCGTCGTAAATGCCCCCGACGGCCGCAAAGAACTGGTCGGTCCATAGTGGATCAAGGTTGAAGAACGGATCCCAGGCCGTATTCCAGAGTCCCTTCTCTTTCATCATGTCGGCCGAAGGCGTCGCGACGTTCTTGACCGTAGGGGCCTTTCCCGCCGCCTTGCCTTCCTCGAGCAGAATGGGCGCGCCGAGACTGCACGCATGGATCGCCATGAACGCCGCACCCTCGATCACCAGCTGGATCTCGTTTCGAGTGGCGCCCGCTTGAAGCGCCGCCCTGATATGACGGCGCGTGGGTTCCGGCTGCAGGTTTGTGCAGGCGGCATTCAGGCCGACGCAGATCAGCTCGATGGACTTGATGTCGAGAATTCCGTTTGTCCACGGATTCGTGTTGACCTTCAGGTACGCCTCGGCTTTGGCAGGGTCCCATTTGCGCACCGTGTCGATGGCGCTGGTTTGCGAAGATTCACCCGCCGCCTCGGCGGGAGCCGAGGTCACCATGGCGCCCGCAATGGCAAGGCCGCCGAGACCGAGGGCACTGCTCTCAAGAAACTCGCGTCGGTCCATCAAAATCCTCCTTCGGCTGCGCGACGTTTGCATCGCAACCCCTCCGGGGAGCTTAGGCGATTACTTGGATTGTTCTACCTTGGAATGGCAGGGGACGTACTTCCAGGTCCTGTCTAGTCCTGAAATAGGTTTACACCTCTTTCGGGACTAGACACTGTCGTTGGCTGTTCAGGTTGAGGCGAAAATCCCGATCAACTCCGCCAGGAAGGCGCTCACCACCTCCCGTTGCCGCGCCGAATGTCGCACCGCCGCATGGAAACCCACCTCATAACGCAGCAACTCAGGATTGAGCGGATGCAACTGCCCCAGTTGTTCATGTTTCGCCGCGTAATGCTGTGGCAGAAAACCCAAATGCTGACCCGACAAAATCAGCAGCGCCGCACCGTCCATGCTGTCGGTGAGCACCGTCAAGCGTTCGATAGACGTGGGCGCGGGCATTTCCGGCAAGGGGTGGCTGGGCCAGACCCAGTCGTAATCGCGCACGTCCTCGCGGCTCAGATCACCGACCTGATCGAACAGCGGATGCGCCGGGGCGCAGTAGGCGATCTGGGTTTCCTGGAACAACGGGAAGTAATCGATGTTGGGCAAGCGGTGCCAGAAGTAACCGATGGCCAGATCGATGTGGCCGTTGATGATTTTCTCTTCCAGCAGCGATGACGACAGCTCGGTGAAGTGGAAATACAGCCCCTCATGCCGCGAGCGCAAACGGGCAATCGCCAGGGCGATGTTCTTGTTGGCGGACGGATCGATCTGACCGAGCAAGCCAATGTTAATCGTGCCCGACACCTTGCGATTGATGTGCTGCACCTCAACCCGAAAGCCCTCGGCCGCCGCCAATAACCGACGGGCCGCTTCGACAAACTGGCCGCCCTTGGGCGTCACCGAAAACCCGCCGCGCCCACGCTCGCACAGACGAAAACCGACCCGCGCTTCCAGCGTCGCCAACTGCGCGCTGATGGTCGGTTGCGTGGTATTAAGCGCCGTCTGCGCGGCCGAGATTCCGCCGGCCTCGACGACGGTCAGAAAGACCCGGATCAAGCGCAGATCCAGTTCCGATACAGTGCCCAGCATGTGTTGCCTCCGATGTTCACCACATAGACGCCGATCTATGTAAACAGTGCGCCTGCGATATTTTACCGCCCTGACCGACGCCCTACATTGCAATGAAACCGGCGCTTTGCCCATAAAAACAACAATCACCAGCATAGGAACATTCGTATGTCAGGGTCCCCACAATCTGCGCACGCCCTCGAAGCGAGCAGCGGGTTGGCCATCGAAGGCCACTCGATCGATTACATTCCGGAAAACGAACGTCACGCCAAACTCAGCAGCCAGGGCCCTTTCTGGTTCCTGGGCAACTTCCACTTCTTCACCATTTCCATCGGTTTCGTCGGCCCAAGCCTCGGCTTGTCGGCGCTGTGGACCATGCTCGCCGGCGCGCTCGGCATCATGTTCGGCACCATCTTCATGGCCTTCCACGGCTCGCAAGGTCCGGAAATGGGCCTGCCGCAAATGATCCAGTCCCGTGCCCAATTCGGTTATCGCGGGGTGATCCTGGCCCTGATGGCGACCATGTTTGTGTTCGTCGGCTTCAACGTGGTGAACATCTCGCTGATCATGAACGGCCTCGAACATGTGTTCGGCATCGACCCGACCATCGTCGCGGTGGCGGTGGTGCTGATCGGCGCATTGCTGTCGATCTACGGCCACGACCTGATGCACAAAGCCTTCAAGTGGGCGTTGCTCGCCACCTTGCCGCTGTACGCGCTGGTCACCATCGCCTTGATGTTCGGCGCCGGCCAGGAGGGCGTCACCCCGGCGACGGACCTCGGCTTCAACTGGGTCGCGTTCGCCACACTGTTCGCCATCGGCGCCAGCTACAACATTTCCTATGCGCCCTATGTCTCCGACTACTCCCGCTACCTGCCGAAAAACACCAGCCGCCCCAAACTGATCGCCGCCGTGTTCATCGGCGCCTCGCTGTCCGGCAGCTGGATGATCGGCCTCGGCGCGTGGCTGGCGCAGCAGTTGAAAGCGGTGGATGCGCTGGTGGCGTTGAACCAGGTGGGCTCATCGATGATTCCCGGGCTGGGCAACGTGCTGGTGATCGTCTCGGTGGCCGGCTTCCTGCCGATCATCGCGCTCAACACCTACAGCGCCATGCTGACACTGCTCACCGGCGCCGACTCGATCAAGAAAATCACCCCGACACCCCGCGCCCGCATCCTGTCCATCACCGCGATCAGCGTGATCCTGCTGACCTGCGTGCTGTCGATCAAAGGCGACGGCATCGCGCTGCTCAACACCTTCCTCGTGCTGCTCCTGTACTTCCTCGTGCCCTGGACCGCCGTCAACCTGGTCGACTACTTCTTCGTGCGCAAAGGCCGCTACGCGATCCCGCACTTCTTCACCCCAAACGGCATCTACGGCGCCTGGCAATTTCGCGGCATCGTCTCCTACCTGATCGGCTTCGCCGCGATGGTCCCGTTTTTCTACATCTTCGATGCCGCCGCCAACAAAGAAGTCTTCGTCGGCCCGCTGGCACGCATGCTCGAAGGCGTGGACATCGCCTGGCTGGTGGGATTGGTGGTGTCGGGCCTGACGTACTTCATCCTCAGCCGCTCGCTGGACCTGGCGGCGGAACGCAAGATCATCGACGCGATTACCGAGAGCGACATCATCGCCATGACCCAACCGGCTGTGGAGGAGGGACGTTGAACACTGCAAAAAATACCGTGGTTGCTTGCTGCCAAGTGGCGCCGAAGATTGGTGACCTCGCGTTCAACCGCACGCTGACGGAACGCGCGATTCGTTCGGCGGCGCATCAAGGGGCGCAGGTTGTGGTGCTGCCTGAGTTGGTGCAGAGCGGGTATGTGTTCAATGACCGCAGTGAAGCGTTGTCGTTGTCGGAAACGGTTGAAGGACCGACCTTGAGTTTGTGGGCTGCACTGGCCCGGGAATTGAACATTGTGGTGGTGGGTGGTTTTTGCGAACGGCTGGAGGGGGATGGGCTGGCTAACAGCGCGGCGATGATCGATGCCCAAGGGTTGCGGGCTGTTTATCGCAAGGCGCACCTGTGGGATGCGGAGAGTGAAATTTTCACCGCTGGTGATGCGGCGCCGCCGGTGGTTGAAACGGTGCATGGGCGGATTGGGATGTTGATTTGTTATGACCTGGAGTTTCCGGAGTGGGTGCGTCTGCCGGCGCTGGCGGGGGCGGATTTGCTGTGTGCGCCGGTGAATTGGCCGGATGGGCCCAGGCCGCCGACGGAGAGGCCGGCGGAGGTGGTGCGGGTGCAGGCGAATGCTTCGGTGAATCGGATGTTTATTGCGGCGTGTGATCGGCATGGGTTTGAGCGCGGGGTGGGTTGGGTGCAGGGTTCGGTGATTGTTGATGCAGATGGGTATCCGGTGGCGGGGCCTGCGGAGGAGGAGGGGGAGCGGGTTTTGTTGGCTACGCTGAATCTTGGGGAGGCGAGGAATAAGCGGATTAGTGCGCGGAATGATTTGCATGGGGATCGGCGGGCGGGGTTGTATGGGGTGGTTGGGGGAATGGGGCGGTAGGCCGTTCTTGTTTGAGTTTCCTGACGCTGTAGTGGGAAGGGTGAATTTTACTATTTTGGGCAAACCACCTACGACGCTTCATAGACAAATCAAGTGGCTGCTCAGGAACGGAGGTTTCCTATCCCGAGCAAAGCGCTACTGGTCGATTACTTCATGATATGAAGGACAGCAATAGATTTCCGCCTGGCACGAATGGTATTAAATGCCCCGGACGTGAAATTAACGATTAAGCAAACGGACAGTCAAAAGCGTAGCTTTTGGCTGTCCAACGAACGAAGTGATCGGCGTTTCCGTACAATGTTAGTTTTAGAGGCAGAATGTTTTTTGAACCCAATCCTCATCATTTCCTGATTTTGAGAATGGGCCGTGAATTGACGCTGCGCAACCTTTTAACGGGACGTTGCGATCTTCAATATCAGAAATAATCCAGTTCACGTAAATTCTCCATTCGGAGATATCTATGTCTTTGACTATTCCTATGGCGAGGATTGCCATTTCGGATGCGCCTTTACCTAGCAAACGTTTAACAGCTATACGGTCCCCGGATTTTACCTGTTTAAATCGTTCTTGTTGATTTTTAATTGCATTTCCAGCTCCGAACTCCTCATTCCCGAATTTGTTTGCATCCCAGCAGTACCAATATCCGCGCTTTATGAATTTGGGGAGGACGTCTTCTGATCCTCCCCATGTAGCACCAACGACCCAGTAGTTTATTGTCATTTTTGATATTCCGATATTGTAAGTGCGAGTAAGGTGGGTGGTGTTGATTGTTTCTTAGAAAGCATATGTCTCATAGTCAAACTTAATATCTTTGTGGGTGTTTATGCAATAATCCAAGATTATTAAGCTGGACTTTATTAGTTTTTCGTCACGCCCCTCAGCTGAATGTGGGGAGTGTTTGCCGCCATGAAAGAGATTGTTGCGTGTCATGCGGACTGCTAGAAACGCCTTTGCTGCTAACGTTTGCTCTGGCTTAAATGTTAGTGGGCGCCAATTTAAGCTGCCGCCTTCGACTATTTGCTGCTGCGGTGGCTCTTTTGTTAAATACTCAATGGCGCTTGACAGGTTGGGGGAGTCGATTTCATCGAAGTGTAAAGCCATGCTTTCGGTGAATTTTACCCAGTCAGCTTCTACTGTGTCATGCCGACTTTTTCGAAAGTATCCTGACTCTTTTAGTGAGAACTCAAAGCGAGAAAATACAGCTAGAAATTCAAATACGAGCTCCTTTGGAATTTTCAAGCTTTCAATTGGAGATGCCGTGGTCATTAGAATGTCCTCTAACGTTTGGTTAATTTTATCCATTCTGCACCCCCTAAGCACCAGGCGTCATGCCATGAGATAAGCGAAGCTCGGGCTGTCTCGTGAAGACCTGAAGGGCCGGAACATACTTAAGCGATTTTTTAGACCAAATGCAACTACCAATTGGTCTTGTTCCATGTGCTGATAACGTCTTTTTATGTGACATTTTACGGGTCGATTAAACCACCAATGGCACCAATCTTTTTAAGTTTCTTATTTATTAGTTGCTCCCAGTCCACCTTGGGCGTTGTCAACGCCTGTTCTTTTTTTTCAATCGTCGAGAATGTCGGTTTCAGACTTATTTAACCTGTAGGCAAGTGAGTCAACACTTGGTTAAATGGCCAATTTAGACGGACCCTATGAGGGTGATTGGCAATGTTGCCAAACTGTTATAGGAATTTAATTTTCCGCTAATGTTCAGAACTCGTTCATCTGTCAATAAGGCTCCACGCATATGCAAAATGTGGCCGTTAACGTGAGTTCTATACGAGCTGTACTCTGCAATTACGGAGTGCGGGATTAAGTATGCTTCAATGATTTCATACGCCTCATTGAAAATTACAGCTATGAGTTCGTCAAAGTCATATTTTTCTAGGTTACGTATGACGCCTAGCTGCCTTGATCGGTTGTTTGCAGTTATACGCCGTCCTTTGATTTGGATTTTCTTACCGTTGCTGGACTCGGCGTCGTGGCCTGTGGCCGAATTTTTAGCAAGGGTTAGGTTTAAAGCAGACGAAACCAACCACTCGGCATAATCTCCGACTGGATTGTTTTTTGTTCTCAATACTCCGCGACTCATAAGCTCATCAATTGCCGAAGCGTGTAGCTTGAGCAGTTCAGGTATTGATAGGGTGGCTAGGTTCATGTTGTTAAATACTTCTAACGTTTAGGTTAAGAGGGCAGCGCAATATTGCTGATGCCTTTTTTCCTAATGGGCTTGATTTGAAGCTTGGCTTGGATTTAGATATTTTTCCGTAAACTTTGGCCATTTGTATCAAGTATTGCGATTTGAATCCCGGTTTTTTCTTGGTCCATTGCTCTGACTCTATTAGCCTAATTGCCGTCTCTAACCTTTTCGCAAGATCAATATATGACCCTTTGCGTGGCGGAGTTGCAGGGGTAATGTTTTCTTTATGAACGCGATCATTGCGATTACCCGTCTCCCAGTCCAAGGCACTAGCCATATTTTCTCCTAACTACAAGTAGGTGGTACAAGTAGGGTAACGTTTACGCCTCTTGTGCTTCATGACATTCCTCATTTATGCATAACTCCTCGATCAGCTTGAGTGGCGGGTCAAAAATGACATGAAGCAGGAGGGAGATCGATATGACTATGGTGCGCTTTACTGAGGAACTGTAGCGTGTCCATGGGCTGCCACTGATCGGTAGCCATCGGCGAGAACGTCCCGCAATTTCTCAACACGAAAAAGGGGATTGGTTTATTTTCGAAAGGAAAAATAAATCCTCCCCCTTTTTGACTTTAGCACCTAGCTTTGGCTGTTTCTTTCGAGCGCTTATCTAGAGCAATCCTCCATTCCGCCAACCTGTCGATATCCGCCTCTAGTTCGTCAGGTTCTGGTATGGGAAGCCTTCCAGCGTGGGTTGCCGCGTCATGCTCGAACTTGGAGCTCTTGGACATACCGCTGTCTACCTCCCGATAATCATCGTCGGTGACAACGACCAACTTCAGGCGTTGTGTAGATACTCCCTCGCCGAACCGTTGGACCGCTCCGTTTAATAACACCTCCTCAACACACCTTTCCCAAGCTAGACGCAAACGACCATAGCAAGCAGAAGTTAAGCGACGATGTTCATCATCATCCCCACTCTTCTGTGCTCTGCGAACCTCCACCAGCTCTTGTCGGAGTCTTGCCAGCCGATCCTTGGTACCCACGACGTCGAATGGCAGATCCTGCGAGTGCACACCATATCCCTGTGCGGTGCGACGTATGTAGTTCTTCGTCAGTTGGGCGCCAAGCTCCTCCACCTTTTGCTCCAAAATGCAAAGAAAGTAGATGTCGTGAGTGAAGACAATCACCTGCCGGTTTAGCGCTTCCAACGCCAAGCGTTCTGCAACTTCCCAGCGGCGTCGGTGATCTAGCGATGACACTGGATCATCCAAGACTATTCCACCACGCCCTTTGCCAAGCTTGATCTCCGCAAGGAACGATGCGATGGCAATAGCGCGCTGCTCCCCTTCACTAAGAATGGCTGCAGGAGTACCTCCACCGGGCAATTGCAAGACGAGCTTAAATTGGGTCTTCCCCCCTGGAGACTCTGGCTTCATCACAATCTGAAGCTGATTCACCTTTAGGCGTTTAAGTTCGTCGTTGAGGGCGTCCGCCAGTTCTTGGCTGGCTATTGTCCGCGAAAGCTCTGTGGATTTTCTGGAAATGGCCCGGGTGTCAAAACCATCGATGCACAGTTGAAATTTCCGACTCGCCTCATGTTTGGCTATCGCCTCCAAAACAGCGGCCTTGATCTCAGCCAGACGTATCCGTGCACCAAGCTCTCGCTTCTCCGCTGTCATCTGAGCCCGGACCTTCTCGTCGGCAGTTGCCTCTAGCGATTTGGCCTGATTCAGTAAGCCTTCGATCACACTGGCCAAACCGGGGCGAGGGTCGGCCGGTAATGCCACTATATCTTCCCACTTAAGCTCTGCCGCAGCGGCCTGCAGAATCGAAGTCTGGCGGGTGTTCAGGCATGTCTGCATCGACGAACAGTCTGCAGCGAGCTCGGGAACAGTCTCTGTCAACTCTTCCACCAGCCCATCACGAAACATTACATCCAAGGCCGCCTTTTGAACTGCCCTGTATGTCGTTGCTGCAGTGTCACGTGCGTCCTTTGCGGCCTTTTCGGCAGCCTGCTTGATGAACGTATCAAAGCGAACTAGGCGCGCAGCACCTTCTTGGCCAAGGCGGTTTTGGCAGAGAGGGCATGCAGAGTTTTCAGGAACCTCTGGAAACTCATGACCAGGATGACTCACTTGGGCGAAGACTCTGGCCGCGTCAAACAGCGCCTTCCATTCTTCACCTCCGGTGCCGGCAAGTTGACCTGGGGTTTGTTTGAACTCTTTAGCTGCCAACTCTGCCGCAGCTTTTGCAGTTTTCGAGTTTTCAATAAGTTGTCTGAGCTGATTGACCGTCTTATCGTCGATCAACGCAATCGCTGCCGCCATGCGATCCTTTAAACCCGAGAAGCGCGTTGCCTTTTGGCGCAACGCTTGTGCTTTTTGCTTCGGATCTGCTTCGGCGAGGGTTTGAGTCAATAACGCCAGTCGATCCAGTTCGGCATGACTGAGTGTGACCAAAGCCTCTATTTTCTCAGGGAGGGTCGTGCTCGGGATGCCGAGTAATGCTACGGCGACCTGCGTTTGATCTCTCGTAAGGGCCGCATACGCCGCGTCACTCGGAGCATTCGCCGCCTTCTCTAGGGTGGCGCGTGCCTTAAGCTTGTTACATACGCCGGCCAACCCTTCCAAGATATCCAGCCCATATGGCGCGTAAGCGAAGTCACCATGGTTATCAATGTAGGCACGAGCGCAATGCGTATCGAAGATGGCAATGTCCGAAAGCGGCTCGGGTGCAACGGCACCGTATTGCCAGGGAAGATCGGTAGCCACGCCGTCGATTACGGTTTCGAACACCGCTTGGGCGACGCCGGCAGTCTTGGGGTCTAGGTTGGCGTTCGGAAGAATTGGCTCACGTCGATCCCTTGCACGACACGCATGTTTGAATACTCTGGAGTAACCGGACTTCCCTGCACCGTTCTCCCCGTAAATAACGGTCAGGCCAGTCAAGGAGATCGGAACACGTCCCCCGTTAGCTAAGGCATTTACGTTCACAAGTTGCTTGATCGCAGCCAACTGTACAAGCCGTGCTGGGCCGGCGGGCTGAGCTATAAGTGCTTCTTCAAGCACCTTGGGGTTTCGGCCCTCTGGATCTGGGATCCCAGTTTCAGCTTTGGCCAATGCATAAAGGTCGTCAAGATCGGCGGCACTCAACATACGGCCTTGGTAGAGGCGAGCAATTGCATCTTGCTGCCAAGCAGGCAGTCCCTTAGACCACGCGTGAATTTCCTGAATGATCGTCACCTACCTACTCCTTGGCGTAGTACTACCTCACCGATGAATACACCTACCGTAGCCTCTTGCCTCAGTATGTTTAGCAGACAAAAGCGAATCAGGAAGAAGGTGATAAAAGAATTTTCGAAGACCATCCGCATTTGACCAATAGCAATCAGTGCAGATCCGAGTTCTCCGAACTGAAAAGTCACGCATGCAGATGCGGATCTACTATTTCCCTCTGTGACGACGAACCAGTTCCCCGCCACAGAGGCTCGCCCTTACTCCTTCAACTCAACCTTATCCAACGCCTGATTCACCGCCAATTCCCCCAGCATCACCACCTGCGTAATCCCCAGCAGCGTCTTGCGGTGCGAGTTCTCCAACAACGCCGCCAAATTGCTAAGCATCGTGGTCGCCGAACCCAGTGATTCGCTGGCGTTGACCAGCAGTGATTCGGTGTCGTACTTGGGGTTGGCGAGGAACATCGGTTCGGGTTCGTTGTTACTGGCCATGATCTGGGCAGCCGGGTTGAGGTAATGGTCGAGGGCGCGCTCGGCCGCTTCGTGGATTTTTTTGGAATCGAGCGATTCGTAGGGCGATGCCGGATCGGTGTCCGGTGGGTTGGGTGTTGGTTTTTTCATAGTGAAACTCCTACGGCAGATTTGAAGGAGCCATCACCCTTGCTACCAAACGAGGGTGGTGGCCATACGCGGGTTGGTAGACCGGCTGCAAGTAGGAAAACCCGGCGCTCACAAAGGAGCCCCACGCATGACCACCATATAACGCCGAGCCTCAAAAAAGAGACTGCATACGGTGTCGCCATACGACTATTTGCAGACGGGCTACCAAACCCGATCACTGTTTTGCAGTGACCGGAAAACGATATAGCCCGCCCCGTAGTCGCACAAGCCGGCGGATTCTGTCTTACCCGTAGGCGATGGCGCAAGGCGTTGTAGCCGTTAGGACGTTTCACCGAGTGTCTTTAAACGCGCGACCTGAAACCTGTTTAAGACCATCAAAAGTCGGGCAAAAACCCACGTAACTAGGTAGCGGGTTCAACCCACATCCCAATCAAGCTATTGCGATTTTTCTGCTAAAACAGTCAAGCCTTAACCCAACGCTGACGGCTCCAACTACTCAACGTATCAACCCCCAACACCAGTAAAAGCATCGCCAAAATAACCGTACTGGCCTGAGCTTCCTGGAACAGGCTAAGGCTGACATACAGCATCTGCCCCAACCCCCCGGCGCCCACAAAGCCGAGCACACTCGCCATGCGGATGTTGTTTTCCCAGCGGTACAGGATGTAGGCCAGTAGCTGTGGCAGCAGGTTGGGCAGTGTGCCGTAACAGAACGCCCACACGGCATTGCCGCCCTGCAGGCGGATGGCGTCGGCCGGTTCGGGTGGGGTGTTTTCCAATGCTTCGGCGAACAGTCGGCCGAGCACGCCGGTGGTGTGCAGGGCTAATGCCAGGGTGCCGGCGTTGGGGCCGAGGCCGGCGGCGAGGACCATCAGCGCGGCCCATACCAGTTCTGGAACTGCGCGCAAGGCGTTGAGCACCAGGCGCGATGCGCTCTGCAGTGGCCAGCCGAAGCGCCCGGCCGCGGGCAATGCCAATAGCAGACCGAATACCGCCGCGAGCAGGGTGCCGAGGGCGGACATGGCGATGGTTTCCAGGGCGCCGTGGCCGATGGCTTGCAGATGGTCCGCGCTCAGGTCCGGGCTGAGGAAACGCTGCGCATAAGCGCCCATATGATGCAGGTTGCCGCTGTCGCCGAGTTCGCCGAGGTTGATGCCCAGGTAGCTGAACGAGGCGACCACCGCTGCGCCGATGCAGAGCAACAAGGCGAGGTTGATCAGGCGATTCATGCCAGTCTCCAGCGCAGCAGGCGGCTGAGTTGATCGGCGAACAGCACCAGTACCAGGAATGTCAGCAGCAGACTGGCCACTTCACCGCCGGCGAACATGCGCAGCGACAGGTCCATTTGCTGGCCCAGTCCGCCGGCACCGACGAAGCCCATCACCACCGAGGCGCGGATGGCGCATTCCCAGCGGTACACCGTGTAGGACAGCAGTTCCGCCGCGACATTGGGCAGGATCCCGTAGCAAAAAGCGGCGAGCCGACCGCTGCCGGACTGCAATAGCACATGGGCCGGGCGCTGGTCGGTCGACTCGAAAATTTCCGCATAGACCTTGCCCAACATGCCGCTGTAGGTAATGGCGATGGCCAGTACCCCAGCCGTCGGGCCGAGGCCGACGGCGCGCACGAACAGCAGGGCCCAGACAATTTCCGGCACGCTGCGCAGGAAGATCAACACGCCGCGTACAGGCCAACGCAGCAGTTGGCCCCAATAATTCGGGTGGCCGGAACGGGAGGCTGCCGACAGCGACAGGGCCCGACTGGCCAGCAGGCTGGCGGGGACGGCCAACAGCAATGCCAGGGCCATGCCGGCCGTGGCGATGGCCAGGGTCTGCAGGGTGGCTTGCAGCAACAGCTCGATGAATTCCGCGCCATGCGCCGGTGGCCAGAAGGCCGCTACAAACCGGCCCATCTCGCTCTGACTGTCACTCGCCACCAGTACGCTCAGGTCCAGTTCGCTCAAGCGGATGCCCGGCCAGAGCAAGGCAAGGGCCAGCAAGCTGAGCAGCAGGCGGGGCAGGGTGGCCGGGTCTCGGGTATCACGGGTCAGCATCGGGGAATCTGCACACTCAAGGGTGGCGGAGCAATCGGTGGGGATTGCAGTTGTTCGTTGGCGTAGAGCTTGTCGAGCAACTCGCGGTCGACTTCGCTGGCCGCCAGGTCGAACAGAATCTGTCCATCACGCACGCCGATGATCCGCGAAAAATGCGCCAGGGCCAGGTCCACCGCATGCAGGCTGGCGACCAGGGTGACGTTGTGCTGCCGCGCATGGCGACAGAGCACCGACAGCGTGTGCTCGGCCAGCACCGGGTCCATGGCCGATACCGGCTCATCGGCCAGCAACACCTCGGGCGCCTGGTACAACACGCGGGCAATGCCCACGCGCTGTAGCTGGCCACCGGACAGTTGCTGGCATTGCGCGAACAATTTTTCACTCAGGTCCAGCCTGGCCAACGCCGCGCGTGCGCCTGGAATATCCAGTGGATGCAGCAGATTGAGCAGGCTCTTGCCCAGCCCCCACTGACCCAGCTTTCCGGCCAGCACCGCGGTGACCACGCGCTGGCGCGGTGGCAGGGGAGGCGACTGATGAATCAGGCCGATGCGCGCACGCAGACGCTGACGCTGACGGGCAGACAGCTGCCAGGCTCGCTCGCCGAGTACCTGCAGCTCGCCATTGCCCGGTCGCAGGGCGGTGGCCAGCACGTTAAGCAGGCTCGACTTGCCGGCGCCGGACGGGCCGATGATGGCGACCTGTTCGCTGGCACCGATGTGCAGGTCCACGTCACGCAGTGCCTGGACGCCGTTGGCGTGGGTAAGGCTGACTTGGGTCAGTTGCAATGTCATTTGAGCAGGTCGGCGGCGCGTGCGGCTTCCTCGATGCCTTTGTAGTTCTCAGGCTTGGTTTCGATGAAACGGCTGGCGGCCTGCAGGTCCAGAATTTCCTTGTCCTTGGGGTTCGCCGGATCGAGCGCGAGGAAGGCTGCCTTTATCTTGGCTGCCAGCGCCGGGTCGAGGGTCCCGCGCACCGTCCAGTTGTAGTCGAAGTAGGCCGGGGTGGTCGCAAACACTTTGACCTTGGTCGTGTCGACCTTGCCGGCGGCGACCAGTTTTTCCCACACGCTGGCGTTCAGTACCCCGGCGTCCACTTTGCCGGCCTGGACCCAGGCGACCGTGGCGTCATGGGCGCCGGAGTAGCCGACGCGACTGAAGTAGGTTTCAGGCTTGATGCCGTCCTTGAGCATGAAATAACGCGGCATGAGACTGCCCGACGTGGAGGACACCGAACCGAATGCAAAGGTCTTGCCCTTGAGGTCGGCGAGGGACTTGACGGCCGGGTCGGCGGTGATGAATTTGCTGGTGAATTGAGCGTCCTGTTCGCGCTGTACCAGCGGAATGGCATTGCCGGTTTTCAGGCGTGCCTGCACGAACGTGAAGCCGCCCAGCCAGGCCATGTCAATACGGTCGGTGGCCAGCGCCTCGACCACGGCCGGATAGTCGCTCACGGGCACGAACTCGACTTTCATGCCCAACTTTTGTTCCAGATATTCGCCCAGCGGCTTGAACTTGCGCAGCAGTTCGGTCGGGGCTTCATCGGGAATGGCACTGACTTTCAGGGTGTCGGCGGCCTGCGCCAACAGGGTACAAAATGACAGGGACAAGCCGACGGCCAATGCCAGGGTACGCTTGAGCATGGAGTTTCTCCGGTGCATTAACGAAAAAATGTCGAGGCGCCTGGCACACGCTGATTGCTGCCTGGCGCCCTGTGAGGGTAGACGAAAAGGTGCGGAATTGACTGCTTTTGGCCCAGTTGCTCTCTGTCGCGAAGGGCGGCATTCGACTGCGGATTCTACAGCTCGACGCGACAGATTGGATTACTCCTTCACTTCAACCTTATCCAACACCTGATTCACCGCCAATTCCCCCAACATGACCACTTGGGTAATCCCCAACAGGGTCTTGCGGTTTGAGTTGTCCAGCAACGCTGCAAGATTGCTGAGCATGGTGGTCGCCGAGCCCAATGATTCACTGGCGTTGACCAGCAGGGATTCGGTGTCGCACTTGGGGTTGGCGAGGAACATCGGTTCGGGTTCGTGGGTGCTGGCCATGATCTGGGCAGCCGGGTTGAGGTAATGGTCGAGGGCGCGTTCGGCCGCTTCGTGGAATTTTTTGGAATCGTGAGATTCGTAAGGCGATGCCGGATCGGTTTCTGGTGGGTTGGGTGTTGGTTTGCACATAGATGAATCCTGTTTCGAATATCAAAGAGGAGCCATCACCCTCGCTACCAAACGATGGGTGGCGGCCATGCGTGGGTTGGTAGACCGGTCGAAACAGGAAACCCGGCGCTCACAAAGGAGCCCCACGCATGACCACCATAAAGCTGAGTCCCAAAAAAGAGACTGCGAAAGGTGTCGTCATGCGATTGTTTCGAGGCGGGCTACCAAACCCGATCACTGTTTTGCAGTGACCGGAAAACGATATAGCCCACCCCGCAGCCGCACAAGCCGGCGGATTCTGTCTTACCCGTAGGCGATGGCGCAAGGCGTTGTAGCCGTTAGGACGTTTCACCGAGTGTCTTTAAACGTGCGGCCTGAAACCTGTTTAAGCGGGCAGGGGAATTGAACTCCCGCTCCCGGCCCTAACTCCTAACTCACAATGCCCCGCCCATAACAATGAAGTGGCGATGACCCACCAACAGCTCTTTAGCCGCAACCCCGGCACCATATTCGAAACCGATCTTCCAGCACGCCTGGACCGCTTGCCGTGGGGCCGTTTTCACTCGCTGCTGGTGGTCGCGCTGGGCATCACCTGGTTGCTCGACGGCCTGGAAGTGACGCTGGCCGGTTCGGTGTCCGGCGCGCTGAAAAACAGCCCCGACCTGCGCATGAGCAACGTCGATATTGGCTTGGCCGGCGGCGTCTACATCGCTGGCGCCGTGCTCGGTGCCTTGCTGTTCGGTTGGCTGACCGATCGCCTGGGGCGGCGCAAGTTGTTCTTCATCACGTTATGGCTGTACGTCGGCGCCACGGCGGCGACGGCGTTTTCCTTCAACCTGGAAAGCTTCCTGTTGTTCCGCTTCCTCACCGGCATGGGCATCGGCGGCGAATACACGGCGATCAATTCGACCATCCAGGAATTCACACCGGCGCGCTTTCGCGGCTGGGTTGATCTGACCATCAACGGCACATTCTGGTTAGGCGCAGCGCTGGGCGCCGGTGGGGCCATCGTCCTGCTGGACCCGAACGTGGTCGGCGGCGATCTGGGCTGGCGCCTGTGTTTCGGCATCGGCGCTGCGTTGGGGTTGGTGATTCTGGTGATGCGCCTGTGGCTGCCGGAAAGCCCGCGCTGGTTGCTGATCCATGGTCGGCACGATGAGGCGCAACGCATCGTCGAAGGCATCGAAGCGCGTCTGCGCGAACAAGGTCATGAACTGCCGCCCGTGACCAGCCAACCGCTGCGCCTGCACGCGCGGGACCATACGCCGCTGGCGGAGATCTTCCACACGCTGTTCATCAGCTTCAGGCGCAGGGCACTGGTGGGCATGACCCTGATGGCCGCGCAGGCGTTCTTTTACAACGCGATCTTCTTCACCTACGCGCTGGTGCTCACCGATTTTTATCAGGTGCCCGCGGAGCAGGTCGGTTGGTATGTATTGCCCTTGGCGCTGGGCAATTTCTGCGGTCCGTTGCTGTTGGGGCGTTTGTTTGACGTGATCGGCCGACGGGTGATGATCAGCTTCACCTACGCGACGTCCGGGATCCTGCTGGCGCTCAGTGGCTATGCGTTCCAGCAGGGTTGGCTGGACGTGACCCAGCAAGCGGCGGCGTGGATGGTGATCTTCTTTTTCGCCTCGGCAGCGGCCAGTTCGGCCTACCTGACCGTGGCAGAAACCTTCCCGCTGGAAATCCGCGCCTTGGCCATCGCCGTGTTTTACGCGTTTGGCACTGGCCTGGGCGGCATCATCGGGCCGATGCTGTTTGGCCAATTGATCCAGACCCAGCAGCGCAGCAGTTTGTTGATCGGGTATCTGATCGGCGCTGCACTGATGTGTGTGGCGGCGGGGGTGCAAGCGGTTTGGGGCGTGGCGGCGGAGCGTCAGGCGCTGGAGCAGGTGGCCAGGCCGTTGTCGCAGGCTGGGGATTGAAGGGGGATCACCACCCCCAGCCCTGTACTTCAACGCGTTCTACGCCTGTTGTTTAGCGACGATAGTGGGCTGCCCCGTCAGCCGGTGATGTCTTTACCAAAGATGCCGCGTGCGATGACCAGTTTTTGAATCTCATTGGTCCCCTCATAGATCTCGGCGATTTTGCAATCGCGGTAAATCTCCTCGACTCGGTAGTGCGAACCATCAGCCGCCAGTTCACGCATGAAGCCATAACCGCCAAAGATCTGTACCGCATCACGGGCAAATTCACCGGCGAGGTTAGTGCCATACCATTTGGCCATCGCGGCCTCGGGTTCCGGGAACGCATGTCCCTCATCCATGCGTAACGCCGCCTTGAGGTACAGGTTGCGGGCATTTTCGATTTCAGTCGCGCGCTCAGCCAGCTTGAACTGCCAGTGCTGGAACTGCGCAATGACTTTGCCGAAAGCCCGGCGGGTCTTGAGTCGTTCGACGCTGTGATCAAACAGCGCCTGAGCCATGCCGGTCCCGCTCGCAGCGATCCCGACGCGTCCATAGGTCAGCGTTTGCAACGCTATCTTCAGACCATGACCCGGCTGGCCAACAACGTTCTCCATGGGCACCTTGACGTTGTCGAAGTAGATGTCCGCCGTGAGTTGGCCATGGTTGCCCATTTTCTTGTCTGGCTCACCCACACGAACGCCTGGCCAATTCAGTTCGACCACCAGCTCGGTCATGCGCTCTCCATCGACACAGAGCAGCACAACAAAATCGGCGACGGGGGAGTTGGTAATGAAGCGCTTGCGACCGTTGACGATGTAACCATTTTCAGTACGCGTGGCGTGGGTGTTCATGGCCTGGATGCTCAGGTCGGTACTGGCATCCGGTTCGGTAGTGGCAAAGCTCCCAATCTTGTCGCCGTTGAGCAGGGGCGTGAGATAGCGTTGCTTGATCGAGTCTGACCCATGATTCAGCGCATTGCCCGCGAGAATGCAATGCACGTCAACGATGGCGGCCACCGAATTCGAATGGTACGCCAGCTCTTCGATCATCACGGCGGTGGCGGCTGTCGGATGCTTGAGCCCGCGTCCCCCGACGTCGGCAGCAAAGGGAATGCGGAACAAACCGGCCTTGGCCATCTTGGCGAACAGGTCGCGCGGGAAGGCTTCGACAGATTCCTCGGTATGACCAATGGCATAAGCCACCGGTGCGACATGCTCATCGGCGAAGCGACGAACCTCCTGGCGAATGGCGAGGATTTCCTGCGGGGTATTCAGGTCGTGGTACAGGCTGTCTTGGTAGCGGGGAATCGTGGTCTGGGTCATGAGTAATCTCGTCATTAGCCTGGAAAGCAGCGTGGCGAGCACTGTAGTGAGACGCAGGATAGGGCGTAATAGGCAAAAACGACTGTAAATATGCGAATATCGCCATACCCACTCAAAGGTGCTGCCATGCCTACCGTCGCGATTCTCGGGTTTGACGATTCCTATGCTTCCGTTATCGGAGGATTTGCCGACATGTTGCAGGTCGCCAATGCGCATATGTCCAGGCAAGGAATGCCACCAGCCGGACTGTTTGAATGGCATTTCCTATCGCAAAGCGGGCAGCCTGTACGGACGAGCAACGGACTTGAACTGGCCATGCGGCCACTACCGCAGAACCACAATTACGATCTGGTCTTTATCCCAAGCCTGCATTACCGAGGCTGGCAGCATTTCCAGCAATTTCTGGCCAATCAGATAACCGTGCGCGACTGGCTGATCAAGCAATGGGAGCAGGGTGCATGGCTGTGCGCGAATTGCACGGGCACCTTTGTGCTCGCCGATACAGGTTTGCTCGATAACCGGACTGCAACGACTACCTGGTGGCTGGAGGGGCATTTCCGCGAGCGATTTCCGAAGGTCGATCTGCAAATGCGTCCCTTGGTCACCGAGTCTGAGCGACTGGTGTGCGGCGGCGCACACGCCACTTTTCTGTTGCAATCGATCCACGTGCTCACCCAATTTGCCGGAAAGGCGATAGCCATGCAGTGCGCACGCAGCATGCTGATCGACTTGACCCAAACGACACAGACACCGTTGCAACCGCTTATCGCCGACAACACCCACAATGATCCGTTGATTCAACAGGCACAGAAGTGGTTACAGGATCATTTGGCGGAGCAGATACGCATGAAAGACCTGGCGACGAGATTGGCAGTCAGCGAACGTACACTGATACGCCGCTTCAACAATGTGCTTGAGCTGTCGCCGCTGACCTATTTGCAGAACTTGCGCATCGATACGGCACGCGCGTTACTGGAGGCCGGTGACCTGAGCACCGAGCGAATCGCTCAGTATGTTGGTTATAGCGACATCAGCTCGTTTTCCCGCTTGTTTCGTGAGCGGGTCGGATTTACGCCGGGGGCGTATCGGGCCAGATTTCAGTTGTCAAAGATGGATTAGTTGAATGTGCCCCGGAGGGTATGGCAAACCAATCTTATGACTGGATGTAGCGGCAATCCTGTGTTTCAAAGCCCTGCGCCGAAGCGATACTGCCAGACCATGCCAATGACATCGTATTCGCTGCCCGTGCGGGTATGCCCGCCATTACTCGCATTCAGCTTTAGCGAATGGTTGCGGTTCAACGGTAGCGTGAGGGTGCATCCGTAGCGTGTGTTTTCCTGAAAATCGTGGTTACCGACCCCATCGACCGAGGTACTGCCGCCCGCGTAGTAGGTCGTGTCCAGCGAAGCCCAAACACCGTTGCTGAAGGCATAGATAAGATGCCCCTGTACCTGGTAAATCGGGTTCTGGGACAGTGTGTGGTCGCCGAGGAGCTCGTTATTGTCGGTGTAAAAGGTTCCCGCGCCGGATAACTCCAGGGTCACTGCCCCCAGGCGCTTGGAAATTCCCAGTTCGGGCTTGAATGACCAGCGGTTGTTGCCGAGATTTATCAGCCTGTTAGCGTCGTACTGGCCGAGTGGCGCCGTGACCGCCAGGCTGGCGCCGATAATCACATCCTGCTGATAGCTGGGGAATTCAGCCAGGGACAGCGCCGGGGCGCCATACAAGTTGACCGAGAAGCGGAATCTTGGATCGATCAATCCCGTCACATTGCGTTCCTTGGGCTCACCGGCGAGCAGAGCTGAGCCCCTCAATTCTGCTTCAGGTACGACGATATCGAACTTCCCGGAGCGGCCCCAGACGTCCAGGGATCTGGCAAAAGCAAACACGACAGTCTTGATGTTGAGCTTGGCATCCTCGAGTGGGATTGAGGGGTTGGCCGTCACGTTGCCATGGAGATCGCTGTAGCCCAGGAGCAGGAAATTGATACCGACCGGCGTATTGGCATAGGACCTGGGTTCGAGATCCTCTGCGACTGCACCGGGGGCTACTACGATGAGCGAAGCGGATGCGAACCGAACCAACCTGACGACGCAGAGTTTGCGTTTCATATACATTCGCTCGCTTCCAGTGAGGGGCCCAGAGTTCTATGTATTGTTGTAGCGCATCTGCATTCGTTCGTTGCGTGCGAACTCGACACGCAGGACACCCTCGTCGGTATCGATGGTCGTCAGGTAGGTCGACTCCATACCGGTTATCCGGCTGAGCAGGGTCAGCAAGGGACGCGTCAGCTGTTCCAGGGTTTTGGCTTTTGGAAGGGTTTCGGAGAGAAGCGAAAGAACCTGATCCAATGTGAGCGCGCCGATAGCGAAGGGGGATTTCGATTATCGGCTAATCGGCGGATGACTGAACAGTGCAGGGCAGGGCTTCACCCAATTGAATGAAGCTGCCAGCGCGCTCGCGAACAGCAACGGCGAACTCGCAATGAGCATCGCCTTCATATGCTCCGTAACGCGCCGTACCGATTTCAATGAGCTGGTTGCCTTCGTACGCCAACACAATATCCGCTCGCTGACAGGTTTAAGGGACTGCCGGTACTGGCACTGGCTGTCCATTCGAATGCATCACTCGTCCTGACGACGGGTGTAATGCAACAGCCGATCGGTTTCGGTCTTGACCACCAGGTAGCACTCGCAGCTGAGCCGTTCAAGGCGCGCTCTATCCAGAACCGTGATCTGGCCTCGGCTGTACTCGATGACGCCTTGACGCTGCAGTTTGCCGGCCGCTTCCGTGACGCCCTCGCGGCGCACGCCCAGCATATTGGCGATAAGCTCCTGGGTCATGTTCAGGCGATTGCCGTGCAGGCGATCCAGCGACAACAGCAGCCATCGACACAGTTGCTGATCGATCGAATGGTGGCGATTGCACAAGGCGGTCTGTGACATCTGCGTGATCAGCGCCTGGGTGTAACGCAGCATCAGCAGGAGCAGATCGCCATGACGGTTGAATTCTTTCTTGAGTTTTTGCCCCGGCAGGCGAAATGCACCACCGGCACTCTGCACCACCGCCCGACTGGAGGTGCTTTCGCCGCCCATGAACAGCGCAATGCCGATCAAACCTTCGTTTCCGACCACGGCGATTTCTGCTGACGAGCCGTTTTCCGTGACATGCAGCAGGGAGACGATGGCATCGGTCGGGAAGTAAACGTGCCGCAAGGTGTCCCCCGGTTCATACAGCACATCCCCCCAGCGCCAGACTGACCTGCTCCAGGTCCGGAACAAGACGCTGGAGGTCGACGGTCGGGAGCGCCGCCAGTAAATGATTGTGGCTTGGATCGGGGGAGGCATGCATGGCAGAGCATCCGTGGCGGAACAGGGGCGTGCCCGCTCAGGGTACTCCCATGCACGCCATGGCTGGTGCTCAATGTCTATTCATCGGCGGCATGCTCGAATTCCAGCGCCTGAGGCCTGGGTGAACGGGCGCGACAATCTACCCGGACCCAGTGCTCCAGACCGCCGTCCTCCAGTGTCAGCGTAGCGTCACTCAATGGCTGGCCGTCGAGGGTCATGGAGGTGGAGGTCGAACTGCCCTGACGCACATCAAAGTGGTAGAGGGTTTTGCCGAAGCGGTAGTGCAGGATGAAGCCCGGCCAGTCGACCGGTATCAGCGGTTCGATTCTGAGCGTGTGGCCGCTGCGTTGTACGCCCAGCAACGACTCGACAATCAGCCGGTACATCCAGCCTGCAGAACCGGTGTACCAGGTCCAGCCACCTCGGCCTGCATGGGGCGCGGCACCGTAGACATCCGCGGCCATGACATAGGGCTCGACCTTATAGGTCTCGATTTGAGCGTTGTTGGCAGGCGCGGCGGGGTTGATCAGATTCAGCAGTTCCCAGGCTTTGCCGGCTTCACCCAACTGCGCAAACGCCATGCCCGCCCAAACGGCAGCATGGGTGTACTGACCTCCGTTCTCGCGCACGCCTGGCACGTAGCCCTTGATGTAGCCGGGGTCCAGGGCGCCCTTGTCAAACGGGGGATCGAGCAGCAACACGGCGCGGATGTCACGTTTGACCAGATGCTCATCCAATGACTGCATGGCCTTGATCTGACGGACGGCAGAGCCGGCCCCCGACAGCACTGACCAGCTTTGAGCAATGGAATCGATACGACATTCTTCATTGCTCGCCGAGCCGAGCATTTGTCCGTCATCGAACCAGGCACGGCGATACCAGGCGCCGTCCCAAGCCGTTTGATCAAGGTTGCGTTGCAGTGTCACCGCGCTGTCGCTGCAGCGTTTGGCAAATGCGTGATCACCGTGCAGGCGAGCGGTCAGCGCAAATTGCTCCAGCACCTGGTAGCTGAAGAAGCCCAGCCAGACACTTTCACCTGCACCCAGGTGACCGACGCGATTCATGCCGTCGTTCCAGTCACCGGAACCCATCAGCGGCAACCCGTGATGACCGCGGCGCAGGCTGTGTTCAATGGCCCGCACGCAGTGTTGATACAGGGACTCTCGCAGGGGCGATTCACCGGGGAGGTCATAGTAGGACTCTTCGCCGGCCACCAGTTGGCGTCCTTCCAGGTATCCGGCGACTTCTTCCAGCACACCCACGTCTGCGGTCATTTCGACATAGCGGTTGGTGGCGGCCACCAGCCACAAAAAGTCGTCGGAGCAGGCGGTGCGAACTCCTCGATTCATCGGCGGGTGCCACCAGTGTTGCACGTCGCCTTCCACATACTGATGGCCGGCGCACAGCAACAGGTGCGCTCGCACGGCTGCCGGATCGGCATGGATCATCGCCATGCTGTCCTGCAACTGATCGCGAAAACCGATGGCGCCACCTGACTGGTAGTAGCCGCTTCGGGCCTGGAAACGGCACGCGATGACCTGATACATCAACCAGCCGTTGACCATGACGTCGACCTCAGGCGCGCCCGTTTCAATACGAATCACCCCGAGCAATGAACGCCAGTGTTCCCGTACTTTATGCAATTCCTCGGCAGCCACCCGGCTGCCCCGATAACGCTGCACCAGCTGGGTGGCGGCGTTACTGGAAGACGCCGCCCCCAGCCGCAGAATGACTTCCCGTGTATCACCCTCGCCGAGTTCGATCGACACTTGCAGGGCGGCACAAGGGTCCAGACCGCCGCCCATGCGCCCGGACAGACCAGCGTGCTGCATCGCCGCCGGTGAGGCGAGGGTGCCACTGCGGCCAATGAATTCAGTACGGTCACCGCTGACACCGTGATCGATCGTGTCGGTGTCAAAGAACGCCACTCGCTCGGAAAACTCCACCGAGTAGGCGTTGCGGGCGAAGAAGGCCCCGCTGGCGGGATCCGATTGGGTGACCACATGCATCGCCGATTTGCTGCGCAAATCGCCCAGCACCCATTCCACATACCCTGTGACCGACAATGACCGGCGGCGTCCCGAGCGGTTGCTCAACACTAGCCGCGAGAATTTGATCGGCGCATCCAGCGCCACGTAGATCCACAGCTCGCTGTAAATGCCGTCTTCTTCATGTTCGAACACGCTGTAACCGAAACCGTGACGGGTCTGGTACGGGCCTTGTCCGGGGCAGGGTTGAGGCGCTGCAGACCAGAAGTGCCCGGTCTCTTCATCGCGCAGGTAAATGGCTTCGCCGCTGCGATCGGTGACCGGATCGTTGTGCCAGGGCGTCAGGCGAAATTCATGGGCGTTTTCGGCCCAGGTATAGGCACTGCCGGCTTGTGAGACCACCGTGCCGAGATGGGCATTGGCGATCACGTTGACCCAGGGCGCAGGTGTCGGACCGGGCGCGAGCCCGGTGATGATGTACTCACCGCCATCGGCGCTGAAGCCGCCATATTCGTTGCTCAGCAGCAGGAAGGGACGATTCGGTCTTACCGGTGCCGGCCGAGCCTGAACATGCCGGGTCGCCACAAACGGCGCGTGCACCGGCGATACTTTGCGGCGATGAATCTGTTCGGACAGGCTGCCCAGATCTTCGCTCAGCACCAGCCTGGCAACCGATAGGAACAGCACGCGATCTTCATTCGACATCTGCTGCGCGGGGCGCACAAAAATTCCGCCCGGACGATCCAGCAGAGCGGCTTCACTGCCTGAGGTGATAAGGCCCAGGATCGCGTCCTGCAGTTGCTGGCGATACCCCACCTGATCTTCGTTCCAGATCAACAAATCGACCACCAACCCTTTTTGCCGCCAGTAGGCGTGGGCCTGAACCAATTGCTGCACCAGGGCGATGTTGTCCAGGCTCTGGATTTGCAGCAGCACGATGGGTAGGTCGCCGGAGATGGCCTGACCCCAGAGCCCCGGCTGATTGCGGCGATTGGCAACCAACACCGCATGGTTGGCGCGCATCGAGGCGTTCGCGTAAAGCAACGACGAGGCCATCTGCTCGAACAGACGGGCATCGGACAATGAGGCGTTGAGCTGACGCAGAAGCACCTGGCTATGGGTCCAGGACAGGTCGAACACGCGGTCGGCGAGGTGGCGGTCACGGTATTTGTTGATGAGGTAAAGGCAGTCATCACGGCTGTCGGCGACACCGGTGACCAGGTCGATGGTGGCCTGTTGGCCAGGTTGCAGGGTAATCCTGCAGCGAATTGCGATCACCGGATCGAGGACCGGGCCCGCGCTGCCTGACAGGCGCTGGCAATCGGCATCAAGGGCGGCAGGTGACACAAGGCTGCGTCCTCGGCCGATGAACCGGGCGCGATCGGTTTCGTACGAGATCGCATCGATGTCCACCCCGTGTGCCGCCAGCAAATGGCACATCCACGGCGTCGGTTCATCGCTGGCCCGGGGGCGGCGGCTACAGATAATGGCCTGAAGCGCAGGCAGTAATTCGGTCTGCACGAACAGCTTGCTGAACGCCGGGTGCATCGCGTCGTTGACCGGGGTTGTCAGCACGACTTCGGCGTAGGTGGTGATCTCCAATGTCTTGGCCGATGACGCCAGGTTGGTGACATGCAGGCGGCGCAGTTCGATGTCGTCTTCAGGCGAGACAACAATCTCCAGGTGCGTGTCGAAATCCAGGTTGCGCGCACGGAACTCTGCACGGGAATCACAGAAGATCGCCTCGTGGCTCTCGGGTTGATGCATCGTCGGTTGATGCGCAGGCGACCAGACCGTGTTGCTCTGGACATCGCGCAAGTAGCAGAACATTCCCCAGTTGTCCTGTGAGGCGTCCTCCTGCCAACGGGTGATGGCCATTTCATTACGGCGGCTGTAACCGCCGCCGCCGCTGGTCAGCATGACGTGGTAGCGACCGTTGGAGAGCAACTGCACGGCCGGACGCTTGCGTCCCGGATCAGAGAACACCCGAAGCCCCGTATCCTGGCCCTGGCCGACATCGCCGAGTACCGGCGACTGCGCGGTTTGCAGGTACGGCGCGGCGGATTTCGGCACCCGCTCCTGTAGCAGCAGCAGGGCTGATCGCAGCGCCGGGTCGGCCTCGAATCGGTGTTGCATGGGTTGGTCGAGCAGTCGGCTGGTCAAGGCCAACAAGCTCATGCCCTGGTGGTGAGCCATGAACGAGCGGACCACGACGAAGTGTTGGCTGCGGGGTAAGCGGGCCTCGGTGTAATCCACGGCTTCATACAGACCGAAACGTCCAGCGGAGCCTTGCAGGGCGAGGCGTTGCAGATTCTTGCAGGCCGCATCGGCGTCGACCATCAACGCCAGGGCGCTGGCGTAGGGTGCTATCACGACGTCATTGCTCAGCCCGCGCTGGAGCCCCAGGGCCTGAACGCCGAAGGCGCGGTATTGATAATTGAAGTGCGCGTCGACGGCGGAATAACCTGACTCCGAAACGCCCCACGGAATGCCCAGCCTGTTGCCCTGTTCGATCTGCACCGACACGGCCGCGCGGCAAGTCTGGTCCAGCAGGCTGCCCTCGAAGTTGGGCATCACCAGCATTGGCATCAGGTATTCGAACATCGAACCCGACCAGGATAGCAACGTCGGTACGCCCGCGTTTTCACTCAGCAGCCTTCCCAGGGTGAACCAGGCGCGTTGGGGGATTTGTCCTTGAGCGATGGCCACGTAATTGGTCAGCCGCACCTCGGACGCCAGCAGGTCGTAGTAACCGGTGTCGAGCCTGCGCTCCTCGGCGTTGTAACCGATGACAAACAGGTCGCGCTGGTTGTCGTAAAGCAAAGAGAAATCCATCTGCGCCAGCGAATTGGCCAATAACACCAGACGCTTGAGGGTTTCCAGACGCTGCGCGGCGTCACTACGGACCCGCTCGATTTCAGGACGATGCTCGGCGCTCCAGTCTGTGGGGTTCAGGTGGGCCAGTTGACGCAAGGTGCGAGGCGATTCAATCGTAACCAAGGGGGCAGGGAGGCGATAACGCTGCAGTTCTTCTGTCCAATCGGTGCATTGACGGATGAACGCTTCTCGCCAGTAGAGGCTTTCCTCGTCGGTGTCCGCTGGCTGGCTAGTGACCATGCTGCGAGCCGTGTGCAGCAGGTCTGCCAGCACCTCGGGGGGCGCCGCTTGCGAGACCGTTTCAAGGCCTTTTCTCAGTGGCAGGGCGTATTTATCCGCCCCTGAGGCGCGTTGGGAATCTGCAAGGATGTCCAGGGTATCGCGCAGGCCCTTGATCACGGCAGGGCCAAACATCGGGGCGTCTGCCAACTGCGCAATGCCGGTGCTCAACGTCAACAGCAGGCCCGCCAGGTTGCCGCTGTCGACGGTGGAGACGTAATGCGGACGCAGCGGCTCGAGGGTCTGCGTGTCGTACCAGTTATAGAAATGCTGCCGATAACGCTCCAGGCCGTCCATGCTGTCCAGCGACGCCGCAAGCCGGGACAGCAGCCGTTCGGTGCTCAAGTAAGCGAAATCGTGAGCGGCCAGGTGTGCGAGCAGTGACATGCCCATATTGGTGGGCGAGGTGCGATGGGCAATGGCAGGCCTGGGGTCTTCCTGCACGTTGTCCGGTGGCAGCCAATGGTCCTCGGGTCCGACGTATTGATCGAAGAACGCCCAGGTTTTGCGCGCCAGCAACCGCAGGAAGCGCAAATCATCCGTCGACGGTGTGAACACCGACTGCTTGGGTGCCGAACTGAGCCACCAAGCGATCCAGGGGCCCACTAACCACGACAGCAGCAGCGGACTGGCGATGGCCAGCGTCTGCGGATCCTTCACCAGCAGGGACAGTGAGATCAGGGCCGACACCGGCTCGATCCACATCTGGCGATAGAGGCCGGACAGCCGGTTTTCGGTGGTGCGCTCGACCTCGCGCGAGGGCTGCCACTGCAACAGCCGGCGTCTGCTGAAGCCGATTCGCCAGAGCGAGCGCAGGATGGCGTCGGCGCTGTAGAACATCTCGTAGGGCAGCCAGGCGAGCGCCAGACCCGCCCGGGCGAGGTCTTGTGCCAGATCCCCCAACAGCGCCCTGAGGTATTGTCCGTAGGGCACATCAGCGGGGGGCTGCATCAGATCGGTCACCGCTCGCAGCAACGGTTGAATCACCATCAACCCGATGACAGTGAGGGTCCAGTTCATTGGCTGACTGCTGGCAAACCAGCCCCATGCGAACATCAGCAACAGCGCCAGCGGTTCCAGGCTGCGTCGCAGATTGTCCAGAATCTTCCAACGTGCCATGACGCTCAGCCTGTTGCGCACCCACTTGCCGTCGGCGTTGCGCGCCCAGGGTAATGTCCACGGCAGCAGTTGCCAGTCGCCACGAACCCAGCGATGCCGTCGATTGACATCGGCACCGTAGCGCGAAGGGTATTGCTCATAGACTTGCACGTCGCTGAGCAGGCCGGATCGTGCATAACACCCTTCGATCAGGTCGTGGCTGAGAATCTGGTTATCCGGTAAGCAACCTTCCAGGGCGCAGGTGAACGCGTCCACGTCGTAGATGCCTTTGCCGATGAAAGAACCTTGCTGGAACAGGTCCTGGTAAACGTCCGATACCGTCCGAGTGTAGGGGTCGACGCCGGCATCACTGCCAAACAGCCGGGCATAGATCGAGCGCGTGGCGCTGGTCAAGCTGATGCCCACTCGCGGTTGCAGCACCGCGTAGCCGGAAATGATCTGCTCGCCGCCACTGTCGAACAACGGACGATTCAACGGGTGCATCATGGCCGCCACGCATTGGCGAGCGACATCGCGCGGCAGCAGGGTGTCGGTGTCGAGCGTGATCACGTAACGCACCCCGCGCAATGGCGTGATGTCACCGACGATGGCGTTGAAGCGTTCCCGTCCATGGCCACGCAACAGGGCGTTGAGTTCAATCAGCTTGCCGCGTTTGCGCTCATGACCCATCCACACACGTTCACTGGCGTTCCAGCGACGTGGCCGATGCAGCAGAAAGAATCGGTCGCTGAGTCCGTCCGCGTATTTTCGGTTGAGCAGGGTGATTGCACGGGAGACCTGTGTGAGCAGCTCGGCGTCTTGCGGCTGAGACTCTTCAGGCGCGTCCAGAAAATCGCTGAGCAAGGCGAAATACAGGTTGCTGTCGCGGTTGGCGAGAAAACGCACTTCAAGACCTTCCACCAGTTCGTCCACATCTGCCGGACTGGCGATCAGCGTCGGGATCACCACCAGACTTCGCGCGCCATCAGGAATACCGCTGGCAAAATCCATTTTCGGCAGCGTCGTCGGCAACAGACTGAACGTCACCAGCCAGTTGATCAGGCTGATCGCCAGTCGGCTGGTCATGATCAGGCAGGGAATCGCCATCATCAGAAGCGCCGCATCGGGCATCCCGTCGCGTTGCGCGGAGGCCAGTAAAGGCCAGGCGAAGATGAGCGTCAGAACAGCCACCGGCGCCAGATAAAACATCAGCGGCGACTGCTGCAACAACCGTTTCCAGCGCTCATGTAGCGGCACTCTGGCATTGAGTCGTCGCTCCAGTGTCGGCAGCCCTGCGCTGACCAGGTAATACCCGACATGGCGTGCCAGCAGTTCGCAGGGAACTGTAGCGGTTCCGGCCGCGGCCAGATTGATCGCGGCGCGGGCGACCTGGATTTCCGAGTGCTGGGGACTTCTGCGGGCAAGGCGCTCTATGACATGCCGATAGCTGTCGCGGGTACTGAAATCCATCGCCCGGTAAATTTCTGCCGGGTCTTCATTGAGAATTTGCTCGACATGACTCATCGACTCGACGAACTCGCGCCAGTCCGTGGCGGACAGGAGGCGTAAACTGCCGATGCTGTTGCCAATCGACACCTGATCCGCTGCCTGTTGTTGCGCATCGAGCTGCACTTGGCGTTCGATGCTGGAGCCTGTCTCACTCAGCGACTGCTCCATCCAGTTCAGCGCCAGGGCCAGCGCTGCGCTCTGGCCCTGTAGGCGGCGGGTGAATTCGGCGACGAAGGCGGCGGTCATCGGCGGTGCGGAGCGGGCCATGTCGGCAACGGTCAGCACCACGCTTTTGACGTCTCGTTCCGAGGTTTCGATCAGATGTTCGGCCCAGTCATCGGCCAGATTGCGCTCGTTGGCGTTGGCCATGACTCTGGAGGCCACTCGCCGCAGGTTTTCGATCAACGCCAGACGCAGCATGATCGGTATCGCCCACAGTTCGCCCAGCGCAAGCGGCATCACGGTCTGATAGGAAAAAATGAATCGGCTCAGGCTTTCCTCATCGACTCGACCGTCGCCATGGGAGATGGTCTCCAGCGCGATGTCATAGACGCGAGGCAGCCCCGCCGACGGACCGTTAATCAGGCGTGGCAACTCACGGCTATAGCCTTTGGGCAAGTGCGCTCTGGCGGTCCGAATGTTTTCATCGATCAGATAGTAGTTGTCCAGCAGCCATTCCGCTGCCGGCGTCACTCGTCGGCTGGACACTTGCGCGTTGGCCAGCGCCGTGTTGCTGCGCTTGAGCAACTGCTCGTTGTCGTCGAGCCTGTGCAGCATCGAGTCCCGTGCGGACAGCGTAGTCAGGCGATGTTGCCCGGCCAGGGCGATGCCGTGACTGGCCATCTGATCGGCACTGAAAAGCTCCGAGCGCAAAATGGGTTCGTATTTGAATCGGGGTGGGGGAAACAGACGGGTTCGCCAAAAATCGGACGAGCGAGAAAATACCTTCTGTAGGCGTGTCCATATGCTGTTCATAAGGTCCTGAGCCTGAAACGCATCATACAATTGCATGCATTTTTTATAGGTGCGCCAACGCATCGCGCCAGCACCAAGCAGCGCTGGGTGGACGTAGCTTTTCAGCTTGAGTGTGGTGACTTGGTGGGCTGTTCGTCTGTTCGCTGGCGAACATAGCAATACTACGGCGGCGACGGCGTTTCTCTTCCCACTGGAATCCGCGCCTTGGCCATCGCGGTGTTTTACGCGTTTGGCACTGGTCTGGACGGCATCATCGGGCCGATGCTGTTTGGCCAACTGATCCAGACCCGGCAGCGCAGCAGTCTTGGTGGGTTAACTGATAGGCACTGCGCTGATGTATGTGGCGGCGGTAGTGCAAGCGGGTTGGGGAGGTGGCTGCGCAGAGTCAAGCATTGGAGCAGGTGGCCAGGCCTTTGTCGCAGGCTGGGGATTGAGCCCCCCAACACCGCGGTCAGCACCACCCCAACGGTTGTGCTGACCGCGACGCTGTGTCACCGAACCAGTTCGAGTTCGCTCGGCCGCCACGCTTTGCTGAAGAACGATTCAAGTGGACTGTAGAGGCGCAGGATCGTGAACCAGCCCTTGTCCGGCGTGGTCTGGATCCAGTTGCCTGCCTTGGCGTCGGCGGGCTTTGTAGGTCCGAAATAGATGGTGGTGGACCCGTCCGCGTTCTCGACGGCGGCCGGCGAAGGGTAGGTCTGGCTGCCGGCGCGCGGGTAGCGCTGCGGCGTCTGGAGCATGGACCGCGTCTGGTTGTCGTAGACGGTGAACGACCAGAACCTGGCCGCAGGAATTTTCGGCGGCAAGGTCACCTTGTAGGTCTTGCCGCCATCGAAGGGATTCTTTTGCGCATCGGTGAAGCCCATGAGGTACTGCGAGCCCACATTGGGCAGTCGCATGATCATGCCCGGCGAATCCATGGTGTAGCCGTAATAAAAGGCCGTGCGCGAATCGAGTGTTCGCGCCCCTGTCGGTGGTAATGGCTTGAACAAGCCTTCCTTGGTGATCATGGGCGGCGGTGTCTCAAAGTCGAAACCTCCCTGCCAAAGCATGCTGGCCCACATCGAATTCGGGTAGTAAGCCCAGCCGGGGTATTCGGCGCCACGAAAGTTCAGTGATCGACCCGCCGCATTGCCCACGGCCGCCGCGTCGGTGAGGATCTTCTTCATCCTCTCGTCCGGCGCAAAGGGCTTGCCCTTGACGATACCGATGGCCGCCAGTTGGCCCAGGAGTTCCGGGTCGAACGAGGTGGCCGGTTCCAGCTGCACAAGCTTGTCGAGCATCTCGTAATAGGCAAAGTCATTAGGGGGAATGGTGTTGAAAGCCTTGCCGCTGCCCTCCACGAATTTTGTCGGTGGTATCGGCGGATTGGGCTCCAGCCGGATCTGGCCGGCGAGCGCCGTGGCGATGCTGGTGCCGTAGCCGCCGGGCGTGTAGGGATAAATCTTCAGCTTGTCTTTGATCAGGTCGACAGCGGGTTTCGGATCATTGTTCTCCATGAAGGCGCGAACGGCATACAGCACATGATTGGTTTTGGATCGGCCTACGAAGAAGCCACTGTCTGGAAGCGGACCGTCGTAGTCCGGCGGCACGACCAGGTACTTTCCGCCTTCGCCCCGATCAGGGCCGGGCGCGCCAATGTCGATGATCCAGCCGAACCACATGTCATTGAGTGTGCCGAGTGATTTGGGTGGCACCTCAATCACCATTGGACCTTTCGTCAAGTCGAGAACAGAGAGCGAATAGATGGTGTCGGCGTTGGCGGTGAGAAACAGCGATTGGGAGTCCATCAGCTCGGAGAAGATGACCACCGAATTGTCTTCAGCCCCAATGCTGTGGAAACCCTCGCGAATCGCATAGGCCGATGCGCCTGAAAAGCTGTTCATGAACGCGTCGATGCCGCGAGTGAACGCCAAGGTGTCGTAGACGTCCTGCGTGGTTTTAACGCTCGGCGCACCGTCCTTGAACTCCAGCGTGCCGATACGGGTTTCGATGCGATCGGGTGTGGTGATTCCCCGTGGAATTTCGGTGGCCGCCTGCGTGGCGGCCATGGCAGGCAAGGCCAACGCGATAACGGCCGCCAGAGCGGTTATGGGTTTAAGAGCTTGCGTCATGGAGTTCTCCTTGAAGGCTGCCAAATGCATGGACTACCCAAACTGGGGAACTACTGGCGCAGGGACATTTCTCTGGGCGCGGTCACTTACTTAGCGCTCTGGTCATCCCTGAGGGGGACGCGGATGACCTTTTACAAATGTTGCGCACCCTTGTTGGAGCAGCACGGTCTGCTTGATGGGTTTTTTCCAGCAAAACCAAGCATAGGTGCACATTTGTCATTGCTCCAGTTACCGCGTGCTTTTGGCCGCTTGCGGCCCGTTGAGAAGGACTGAAAGCGCCCCGTCGCTAACTGTCGCCTGGACGAAACCTGACTGCTTTGGCATTCCGGGTAGGAATGCAGTGCATAAAATTAATGAATTTTTCTTATCACTTTTTATGACCTAAGTTGATTCAAGGACATGGAGAACCGCCTTGAAATCACCACTTAACTCAGCTGAAAAGTTTGATAACGCTCGGGCCAATGAGTACGGACGACAGAGTCGTATTGCACTGGCAGGTTATGACGCCTGTCAGGACTTGGCGGCGTGCATGCTCGCGGCAAGCCTTGGAAATAGGGGTTCGGCAAAAATACTGGTAGTCGGCGCTGGCGGTACCGCGCAGGAGATCATCGCGATGGCCAGGCTCGAGCCGGGTTGGCACTTCACCGCCGTCGATCCATCTGAGCCGATGCTGGAAACCGCGAAACAGCAGTTAGCCGTAAACAACGTGCTTGAAAGAACGGACGTGCATCTTGGGCGCGTTGAAGATTTGGTCGCAGATGAGTCCTACGACGCAGCCACTTTGATCGGTGTGCTCCATCATCTGGATGGGGATGAGGCCAAGGGAGACATTCTGCGATCCATTCGGGCTCGTCTGAAACCGGGGGCTCCGCTGATTGTCGCCGGCAATCAATATGCCTATGCCAGCCAGCCGTTACTCCTCGCTGCCTGGGGGCAACGTTGGCGGCAGCACGGAGCCAGCCCGGATGAAGTGAAAATCAAACTTGGGAAAATTCTTCAAGGCGCTGACCCTCCACATTCTGAGGCGGCAGTTCAGAAGCTTTTGCACGATGCGGGTTTTGGGGACGCTACCCGGTTTTTCAGCAGCCTGTTCTGGAGTGCCTGGTTAACGTGTAAAACAGTCTGAACGGCGATCTGAGTGGCAGCTCTTGGCGGGTAAGTCGCGGATCATCTCGTGCGAGTTGACCCGCGTGCTTTTCCTAGTCTTTGGTGCCGACCTTGTTCTGAACTGCTTCCTTGCCCGCGACATTCAACTGCGTTGGTTCAAGCTTGACGGTAAGTTTGTGCAGTGAACCGGTGAATGCAAACGGTATCTGGTAATCCTTGTCATCGACGGGGGTGCCGGTGTCGGAACCGACATCGAAACTTTCATCCACACCGAAGACGAATGGAACGCTGTGTGGGATTGTTTGACTCGCCAGTTGCTTTCCATCCACCGACAGCACGCCGGTGCCGCCCTTACCGAATCCCGGCCCAGCATATTTGAAATCAAAGCTGATGCTGTGCTTTCCAGGAGTGAGCGCCTCGGTCCCTTCCCAGCGGAATCGCGCAACGCCTTCGAGGTTGTAGTTGAAAACCGGCTTACCTTTCATCAGGTAGAGCGCGTAACCCCCAAAGCGGCCGCCGTCGGTCACCAACACACCGTCGCCGCCGCTTTCAGGAACACTGATGTCTGCCGTAATGACGTAGGACTTGTTCAACACGTTGGGCTCGTTGCCTGGAAGAATGCCGGTCACTGGCGAAAGGTAAATGAACTCGGTGCGTCCAGCCACAATGCTCGGCCTCTGTGCAATGACGCGCGTAAAACCGGAAGCGTCGAGCGGCAACACCTGATATTTGTTCGCTTGCACCCAGAACAGATCCTGTAACTCCTTGAGTTTTGCAGGGTTGGCAGCGGCTATATCGTCATTCTGCGTCCAGTCCTTGGTGATGTCATACAGCTCCCATTTGACGCCATTGACGATGTCCTTGGGTGGCTGAGAAGTAATGTCCCAAGGTGCGCGGTAGGGCGTCGTCGATGCCATCCAGCCTTCGTGATAAAGCGCGCGCATTCCAAACATCTCGAAATACTGCGTGGTGCGTGTAGAAGGCTTTTCGGCATTCTGCTTGTCGAAGAGGTAAGCCATGCTCGTGCCTTCAATGGGTTTTTGCGCAATGCCGTCTACCTGGAGCGGTGCATCTATGCCGGTGGCTTCAAGAATCGTCGGTTCAATGTCAATGACGTGGTGGAACTGGTTACGGATGCCGCCGGCATCCTTGATCCGGTTCGGCCAGGCGATGGCCATGCCCTGGCGGGTGCCGCCAAAATGCGATGCAATTTGCTTGGTCCACTTGAAGGGGGTGTCCATGGCCCAGGTCCAGCCCACGGCCATGTGCGGATAGGTTTGGTCCGATCCCCAAGCATCCAGATACTTCATCTGTTCGGCGACCGGCACGTCGATTCCGTTGAAAGTGGTCATTTCGTTTGGTGTGCCGTTAGGGGTACCTTCTGCGCTACTGCCGTTGTCGCCACTAATGTAGATAATCAGCGTGTTATCGAGCTTGCCGATATCATCAATCGCCTGAATTACCCGGCCGATTTCATTGTCGGTGTACGCGAGATAGGCCGCGTAGACCTCCATTTGGTGGGCATACAATTTTTTCTCGTCCGCCGAAAGTTCGTCCCATTTTTTCAGTGAGTCCGGCCACGGTGTGAGCTTGGCAGTCGGCGGGATAACGCCAAGCCGCTTCTGATTGGCGAAGATCTGTTCGCGCGCAGCATTCCACCCCATGTCGAACTTGCCCTTGAATTTGTCGACCCACTCGGGCGTGGGGTGATGCGGCGCGTGGGTACCGCCGGGCGCGTAGTAAAGAAAGAACGGCTTCTTCGGATCGAGCGCATTCAACTCATTGACATAGCCGACGGCGTCATCCGCCATCGCGGTGATCAGGTTCCACCCCGGTTTGCCGACGTAAGGATGGATCGGCGTAGTGTTGCGCATCAAATTGCCCGGTTGCCACTGGCTGGTTTCGCCGCCCATGAACCCGAAGAAATAATCAAAGCCCATACCAATGGGCCATTGATCAAACGGACCGGCCTGACTGATCTGGAATGACGGCGTGTTGTGGTTTTTGCCAAACCAAGACGTTGCATAGCCGTTGTCCTTGAGGATTTTGCCAATGGTCACCTTGTCCTTGGTGATGACGCTGTTGTAGCCGGGATATCCGGTTGAAATTTCCGTGATGACGCCGAAGCCAACGGAGTGGTGATTGCGACCGGTAATCAAGGCTGCTCGTGTTGGCGAGCACAGTGCCGTCGAATTGAATTGCGTGAAGCGCAATCCGGCTGCCGCGACGCGATCCATGCTCGGCGTCGGGATAAGACCGCCGAACGTACTGGGCGCGCCGAAGCCGACGTCATCGGTGATGATCAACAACACATTGGGCGCATCTTTAGGCGGGACGACGGTCGGCGACCAGTAGGGCGTCGAGGTCGTGGCGTCGAGGTTGATAACGCCGCCGAATGCGGCTGGGGGATTAGGGAGGTATCGCCCATCGATTGTCGTAGTTGCGCTGGGTGAACCGGGCGTGCCGTTGACTTCTTGTGTCGCTGCATTCGCGCAAGAGAAGGCGAGCAAGGCAACTGCCAATCCTGAACTGATGCGCTGGTGCAGCCTTATAGGTTTATTCCAGTGTGCAGTGGCCATGGCCAGCTCCTGTAACCCCTCGAAACCCCAAGCCCGGAGTGTAGAACCGTTTTCTTCTCTCGCCAGTTAATCTCGACGTTAACTCGAGTGGCCGTTGACTTTGGAGGCGTGGTGTCTATACCTGAACTTGATACCAGACAGGTTCAGCAAGGGCCGCAGTCTTCAATCAAGGGGGGGGCAAATGCTTATCAGGAAACGGCGTTTGGGTATTGCCATTGTCTGCGCCGTGATCGTGTCAGTTTGCGTGGCGTTTGTGGTGTATCAGCCTCGTGGCCCTGTGCCTTTGACGCTGGGTGATGGAAAAAATGGCCCACTGGGAATGGTCTGGCTTCCTGCCGGCGAATTTTTGATGGGTAGCGATCATAAGCAGGCTCGTCCAAACGAAAGGCCGGCCCACAAGGTTCGACTTCACGGGTACTGGATCGACCGCTACGACGTGACCAATGCCGATTTCGCTCGTTTCATTTCTGAAACGCATTACGTCACTACTGCCGAACGCAAACCCAAATGGGAGGATCTGAAAGTCCAACTACCGCCTGGGACGCCTGAGCCAGATGACAGCGACCTGGTGCCTGGCGCATTGGTTTTTGTCGGCACAGACAGACCCATTCCGCTCAATGATTTCAGCCAGTGGTGGGCATTTGTCCCGGGGGCTGACTGGCGTCACCCTCTGGGACCCGACAGTACAATCGAGGGCAAGGAAACCCATCCAGTTGTTCAGGTCTCACGTGAAGATGTACAGGCGTACGCAGCATGGGCGCACAAGCGCCTACTCACCGAGGCTGAATGGGAATACGCCGCGAGAGGCGGACTGGAACAAGCGAATTATGCGTGGGGGAATGACTTCTCGCCCGGTGGAGAAAAGATGGCGAATACCTGGGATGAGGTACAGCCTTTTCCCGTGACCGGCGCCAGTAACAAATTCAAAATTGGCACAAAGCCGGTAGGCAGTTACCGACCTAACGCCTACGGGCTCTACGATATGTCCGGGAATGTTTGGCAATGGGTCGCCGATTGGTATCGAGCCGACGCGTTTAGAGTTGGTCTCAAACATCAACCGGCGGGTGAAGTAGCGGTAAACCCAATGGGGCCTTCCGACAGCTATGATCCCGAACTTGGGGTGACGGCCAATGCACCGCAGCGCGTAATCCGAGGCGGATCTTTTCTTTGTAGCGACAGCTACTGCACGAGTTTTCGAACCAGTGCCAGGCAGGGCGCAGACCCTATGAACTCCATGTCGCATCTCGGATTTCGCTTGGCGACAAGTAATGACCAATGGGAAAAGAACCGTTGAAATACAAAACGCACGCTGACCATGTGTGAAAACACGAATGACCGCTATTGGCTGTGGATTCAACCGGTCGATGCAACAGATTGGCTAAATCGTTCTGCCGGTGTTTCGTAGTCTAGTGTTTTCCGAGGGCGGCTATTTAGCTGCCTTGAACTCATCAGCCCAATACGACCAGCAGAAATCATTTCCCGGAATCGACACCAGTTCAACAGTGGACTCACGTATGAGGATGAGTGACTCGACAGCTGAATCACACTCCGCTGTTCCCTGGAGCAAGCGATGCAGGTGGCGGGTTTTCATGGGGTATTCCATTGGACGATAAAAAGGCGGCGAAACATGATCAAACCACAGCGGGTCGCAACTCTTGGGCCAGTTCAATCAGCGCGCGCAATCGCGCCGGCACGAAGCGATGGCCCGAGTAGTAGAGCCTCAACCCGCCAAACGACGGGCACCACGGCATCAGCACTGGCAACAGGATGCCGCTGGCCAGTTCTTCCTGGATGAACCACTCGGAAATGAAACCGATGCCAAGGCCCGACAACACGGCCTGTTTGATAGCCAGCAATTCGTTGGAGGCGAAGCGCACCGGCAGATCCATCTGCAGCTTCTGGCCGTCGCGCTCCAATTCCCAATGGTAGAGACCACCATGGGCCATGCGCATGCCGATGCTCTGGTGGGTGAGCAGGTCTCGCGGGTGCTCGGGCACGCCGTGGCGCTTGAGGTACTCGGGCGTTGCTACCACGAGCATACGGATATCACCCGACAGCGCCACGGCAATCATGTCTTGCGGCACGGACTCTGCCAGGCGAATCCCGGCGTCAAAGCCCCCGGCGACGATGTCGACCATGCTTGATTCGCTGACGATGTCGATGCGCACCTCGGGATAGCGCTCAGCGTACTGCTTCAATAGCGGCTCCAGTAGCAGGTAGGCGGCGCCATGTGGTGCGTTGATGCGCAGTGTGCCGCTGGGTTCGTCGGGGCCGACGCTGGCCTCTTCGTCGGCACTTTTGATCTGTGCCAACGCTGGGGCGATGCGTTCCACATAGCGTTGCCCGATGTCGGTGAGGGCAACGCTGCGCGTGGAGCGATTGAACAGGCGTACTTTCAGGCGCGCTTCCAGACCGGCCACCGCGCTGCTCACGGCGGTGGTGGACATGCCCAACTCCTGTGCTGCGCCTCGAAAACTGCTGCGGCGCGCAACGGCCAGAACCACTTCCAGTTCGGTCATTCCTGTTCTGTGCATGGATTGTCCTGAAAATGCGGATGCTTCATGAGTCAAAGGATAGCTTATCGGAACAATGAACTCTTCTTAGACTTCGCTCCACAGAGACTCGATTCAGGCGAGTCATTTTGAGCGAGGAGTTTCCATGCAACGCATTGAACACATCTATATCAACGGCGAGTTCGTCATTCCGCACGGTCAGGAATGGTTCGACCTGCATAACCCGAGCACCGAGGCAGTCATCGGTCAGGTTCGACTGGGCGATGCACTGGACGCACAGCGTGCCATCGCCGCCGCCAAGTCTGCGTTCCCGGCCTGGGCTCGTACCAGCCGAGCGGAGCGCATTGCGGCACTGCAACGCATGCACCGGGCCGTGGCGGCAAGGGAGGAAGAACTGCTGGAAGCCATCCTCGTGGAATACGGCGCACCTGCGGTACGTGGGCGCTGGATGGCGACTTATCCGGCTGACGTGATCGCGCAAGCGATCGATGCACTGGAAGCGTTCGATTTCGAGGAGCAGGTCGGCATGGCCAGGGTCATTCTGACGCCCGTGGGCGTTACCGGTCTGATCACGCCCTGGAACAGCAACGCGGGCTTCATCTGCAACAAGCTGGCCACCGCGCTGGCGACAGGCTGCACCGCCGTCATCAAGCCCAGCGAGATGAGCGCGTTGCAGACGCAGGTCGTGGTCAGGGCGTTGCACGAGGCAGGTCTGCCAGCGGGTGTATTCAATATCGTCAACGGACGGGGCGATGTGGTTGGCGAGGAAATCGTCCGTCATCCCGACGTTGCCAAGATTTCGTTCACGGGGTCGTCCGCGGTGGGCAAACATCTGGTAAGAACCGGTGCCGACACCATGAAGCGCGTGACGCTCGAACTCGGCGGCAAGTCGCCCACCGTGGTGCTTGACGATGCGGATTTCCAGGCGGTCATGCCGTTGGTGCTGCAAGCCGGATTTCTCAACAGCGGCCAGGCTTGCGTCGCGGGCACTCGCATCCTGGTGCCGCGCAGTCGGCTGGCCGAGTTCGAGCGGGTTGCGAAGGAGGGCGTCTCACAGATTCGATCGGGCGATCCGCGTAACGCCGACACCGACATCGGCCCGATGGTGAGCCAGAAACAATGGGACCGGGTGCAGAGCTATATCCGTATCGGCCAGGAAGAAGGCGCGAGGTTGCTGGCGGGTGGCGAAGGTCGTCCGGAAGGCTTGCACGCCGGATGGTTCGTGAAGCCCACGATCTTCAGTGATGCCAACAACCGGATGCGCATCGCGCGTGAGGAAATCTTCGGCCCCGTGCTGACGATCATCCCCTACGAGGATGATGCCGATGCGATCAGCATTGCCAACGATACGGACTATGGGCTGAGCGCCCTGGTGTTGGGAAAAAGCTCTGAACGTTGTATGAACGTTGCCCGTCAGATCGATTCGGGACGCGTGCTCATCAACACCCTGGCCCACGAACCGCGTGCCCCCTTCGGTGGATTCAAGCATTCAGGTCTTGGGCGCGAAATGGGCAGATGGGGGATGAACGCGTATCTGGAGCCGAAGACGTTGATCAGGTATGACCCGTTGAAATGACTGGGTCAGGTTCCTGACCGGGAGCACTGGATGGGGAATGGCAGCCAGCGTCCGCTTTTGGCCGAAAGCTGCCCCTACGAAGGGCTGTAATCGACCAAAAGCAACCGGTGAAGAACGATACGATAGGAGTGAAACCCGGCCAGTGCGCAGGGTTTTTTGTTCTCACCATTCGTCTAATGCCGGGCACTTACAGCGTTTCTCTACCTCTCATGTTCAAGCGCGGACATATACATAACTATCGGAGAGCAGCATGGATATCGATGAGAATGCACCGGGAAACAAATCGCAGCAGGGCACTACGAGCGGCACGGATAACGAAACTGGTCATGACCCCAAGCGGTCTGAAGTTCCGTCGAAAACGGCCGAGGTTGACGCGCCTAATAATCCAAAACAAGACCCCGCAGCTGAAGAAAACTCGTTCAGTCCCGACTTCAAATCAGAACCTGAACATAAGCCGGTTCAAGATGGCGATATTGATACTCAGGGGGGGTAGTAACATCTTGCGAATCAGTACGGAGACTCAGCATGGAAATGATGAGGGTGCAGCTGGAAACATGATTCAAAGCGCAAAGAATTGAAGCCCCGCTGCCTGCTGGGTAATTGCACAGACATGTCCAACCAGTTGCATTCGACCTGACCAGTCATTTGCATTGTATTAGAACAGCACGCTTCGCAGCCCTGATCGGCAGAGAACGACCCAAAGCAGTCATTAGGAATATTTGATGCTGCTGCTCTGGCATCTGCCAAATCTGCTTTATTCGCTCACCATAGCTGTGCTTCTGCTTCATCGAATTTATCGGCGACTTTCAACAAAGTATTTGCCCACCCGCTGCTGATACTGACTTCTTGCAGTGGGCCTGTTGGGGCAAAAAGTACAGCAAAGCGCATTCTTTCGGGCAGTACCCCAGCTCTAAGCGAGTTGATCAGCCCCTCCAATTCTGCTTTCGCTTCATCTCTATCCGACCAAAGAGACCAGCAGAAATCATTCTCGGGAAGCGATACCAATTCGATGGAAGCCTCCAGCACATGAATGAGAAGCTCAAGTGGACTGTTGTGTTGTGTTGATCCTCGGACTAACCGCTCTGTACGGCTCATCTCCACAAGGCAGCCAAGTGTCAAACCTTCGCAATAGTTAAATCCTGGCGCGCTTTGTAAGGCTCGGACAGGTATGTGGTGTCTGGAGAACCGCTTCTAGCCGATTGCTGCCTGCGACGACGGGCAGCAATCGACTGTGAGTTCAACCGGTCGATGCAATCCAACTTAGCGACGATAGTAACGGTGCTCGTCCTCGTAACGGTGCCGCATGGCCCGATCCTGATGGCGCTCCCAATCACGACGTTCGGCTTCTCGACGGGCTTGCTCCCGACGCCAGTTTTCCCTGCGCCATTCGTCTCGGCGCCAATCGTCTCTGCGATCGTGCCAGCGGCCGTCATGCCAGTAGCGGTCGTCATGGGCAAGCAACGGCCCTGTCTGCTGGCCGGTCATGCTGGCCAAGTTTGGCCAAGGGTTCTCGGCGGTGTGGGCAGGCACTTGAACGGCTGTGACTTCAGTGGCGAAAGGAGGGGTTGAGGTTTTCATCTGTGTGGCTGATGCCGAGCTCACTGCCGCAAACGCGAACAGGCCGAAAAGCACCATCCGTGGGACATGGAATTTCATGAGCGAAGACAACCTCTGATCGAAAATTGGGCGTGTGGCCAATTGGCTGAGGCAAGCCTGCGGGGGCAGTGCTTACCGAGCGAATGTGCCTGTCCAGATAGACCGGTAAATAGGGAAAAGTTCTAAAGGACCACATAACAACACTCGAATATTTCGAAGGCTTGATCCGCGCACGTTGAATTCATGATGTCCTTCTGAACGGACATCGGTGGTGCAGCTTGCCCATCAAGACAATGGGCAAGCCAATGCAACGCTTTACTTAGCGCAAGGTGCGGAAGGCTGCGCGCAGTTCCTTGGCGAACAATTCAGGCTGTTCCCAGGCAGCGAAATGCCCGCCCTTATCCACTTCGTTGAAATAGATCAGGTTGGGATAGGCGCGCTCGGTCCAGGTTTTCGGTGCCTGGTAAATTTCGCCAGGGAAAACGGTCACCGCGACAGGGATCTTGATATCCCGAGTCTTCTGTTCCACGGCATTGAAGTTGTTGGTGTTGTTTTCCCAATACAGGCGAGCGGACGAGATTGCGCTGTTGGTCAGCCAATACAAGGAGATGCCGTCGAGTATTTCGTCCTTGGTCAGGGATTTTTCCGCATCACCGCCGCTGTAGGTCCACTGGTTGAATTTGTCGAACATCCACGCGGCCAGGCCTGCGGGTGAATCCGACAAGCCGTAGCCAACGGTTTGTGGCCGGGTGCTCATCATGGCGCCATAAGCGGCATTTTTGCTGAAGAAGGTTTTCAGCGACTCATAAGCCGCTGTCTCCTTGGCCGACAGACCGGCGGGAGGCGGGGTGCCGTCGTTGATCGCCTTGGCGACATCGGCAGGCACGGTGGCCGGCATGTTCACGTGGATCCCCAGCAAGCCGGGTGGCGCCTGACGTCCCATGGCGTCGGCGATCACTGATCCCCAGTCGCCACCTTGTGACACATAGCGCTTATAGCCCAGACGTTTCACCAACACATCCCACGCCACGCCGATTCGGTCGGGACCCCAGCCGCCGTCGGTAGGTCTCTGGGAGAAACCGTAGCCGGGCATCGAGGGGATGATCACGTCAAAGGCATCTTCGGCGCGACCACCGTAGGCCGTCGGGTCGGTCAGCGGGCCGATGGCCTTGGTCAGTTCCAGAATCGAACCCGGCCAGCCGTGGGTCAGCAGCAGCGGCAGGGCGTTCGGGTGTTTCGATTTGACGTGGATGAACTGGATGTCGAGGCCGTCGATTTTAGTTACGAACATCGGCAGCGCATTGAGTTGTTTTTCAACCTTGCGCCAGTCGTATTGCGTCCCCCAATAACCGACGAGTGCCTGGAGTTTGGCCAGTTGCACGCCCTGGGATTGATCGTTGACCGTTTCGCGGTCCGGCCAACGGGTCGCCAGTACCCGTCTGCGCAGATCGGCCACCGCGTCTTCAGGAATGTTGACCTTGAACGGACGAATCGAGCTGTCCTGCTCGGCGCTGGTGGTGGCTGCCGGCGTCGTACCGGCCCGGGCGTAAGTGGGCGAGACGAGGGCGACCAGTGCAATCGCACCAGCAGTTGCTGAAACAGCTAACAGGCAGTGTCGGAACGCTGCAAACGATAGTGCTGACATGGTCGTACTCCAGGGAATTGGGGGCGATAAAATTCGACGACGGACTACATTTGATTTCCATACCGCGACGGTGTGTCGCTCAAAGTGTTTTCGAACGCGATGAGGCCCGACCTAGTTCAGGAAGGTGTTGGCTTGCTGCACGAAATCGTTGGCGTACTGGAACAGCGAACCGTGTCCCGAGCCGGGATAGATCAGCAACTTGGCGTTCGGAATATGCTGTTGCAGCGTGTAGGAGTTCTCGGTGGGCACCATCACATCCTTGCTGCCGTTGACGACCAAGGTCGGCTGGGTAATCTGGCTCAATTGCGAAAAAGTGCCGTCACCGGGAGCGCTCCATTTGCCCAGCGCCGCGCCTTGGGCTGCGATGACCTTCATCGAACTGAGCTTGTCGAGGCCTTCCGTGCGCTGGTGGCGCCGTTCCCAGAACTCCCGGGCGGCCTGCTGGCTTGCCGGCGCCGGATCGAAGAACAGGTAAGCGGTCTCTTCCTGCGTGGCGATCGACTCGCGCAGGGCGATACCCGGAACCCGTGGATCATGTCCCGAGACCCCGCCACGCGGTGATGTTCCTGCCAGGATCAGCCGACGCACCAGTTGCGGATGGCGCAACGCAACTTCCTGGGCCACCATGCCGCCGATTGAGAAGCCCAGCACATCGACCTTCGTCAGCCCGCGGGCGCGGGCAAAGGCGGCGACGTGGTCGGCCATGGCTTCGAATGAATCGGGTGTTTCGCCGCTGCTGAGGCCCACGCCGGCATTGTCGAACAGGTAGACCGGTCGCTGCTGTGCCAGGCCATCGGTCAGTGCCGGGTCCCAATAATCCATGTTTCCACGAAAGTGCTGGAGCAAGATGACTGGAACGCCAGTCTGCGCGCCGAACTGGCGATAGGCATAACGCACGCCGTCAGCTTCGACGAATTGATTGGGGGCGCTGTTGTGTGTGGCAGCGGGTGCCGCAATGGCGCCGCTGGCGGCGATGACAAAGAAGGTAGTCCCGAGGGCCAATCGCTGGAAGAGGTACATGGTGAGCTCCTTATGCGATGGTTTCGGGATTCAGGTAAGCCGCTTGCTCAGTCGACAGGCTGGCCTTGATGGCGCGTGTACCTGTGTCTGCGAGCACTTCTTTCAGGTCTGCTTCCACACCGTCCAGCGACTGGATCACGACGTCGGATGGCTGGACTTTTGGCACGTCAAAACCATGGGTCAGGTCGGTATCGATGAAGCCCACGTGCAGTCCTTGCACGCTGGTGCCCTGGCCGTGGAGTTCGATCCTCAGCGAGTTGGTAAAGCTCCAGGCTGCCGCTTTCGATGCCGCGTACGCGGACAGGAAAGGGGCGGCAACCCAAGTCGCATCCGACAGTACGTTGACAATCGCGCCACCGCCGTTGGCTTTAAGCACAGGGGCGAAGGCCAGGCTGACGTGCATGACGCCGTAGTAATTGGTTTCAAAGATTTCGCGGGCGGCGTCCACCAGGCCAGGATCCAGCATCGATGGCAGCAGGCGGGCAATGCCTGCATTGTTGACCAGCAATGTCACATCGCCCGCTTGAGCCACTGCCGCAGCCACTGATGCCGGGTCGCTGACGTCAAGACGGATGGCGATCACCCCCGGAATATTGACGCCTTCGGGGTTGCGTACGCCGGCGTAGACCTTGCTCGCGCCACGGGCCACGAGCTCTTTGGCGAAGGCAAGGCCGAGACCACGGTTGGCGCCGGTAACGAAGGCAACGGAGTTTTTTATTTTCATGAGGATGTGCTCTGGGTTGGTTGAGGCTTTTGCCCTATAAGATTGCGCTCGCAATCATTGAATTAATAATGGTGGTCGCATTTATTAAAGTCAACATAAATATTACTTTCGTAATAAACTCTGTGCCTGGCTGCATATTCATTCATTGCGGGCACAATTATCGCGTGCAAGAATGAGCGCAGAAGAGGAGCCTCATTATGAAAATCTCGAAAGAAAAATCAGAAGCCAACCGCGCCGCGCTGGTGGAGACCGCCAGTCGCCTGTTTCGTGAGAAAGGGATCGACGGGGTAGGCGTTGCCGAAATCAGCAAATCAGCCGGCTTGACCCACGGAGCGCTATACGCGCACTTCCCATCCAAGGAAGCGTTGGCCGCCGAGGCGCTGGAGTGGAGCCTGGAGCAGGGCAATGCAAAGCTCTATACAGGCACGATCGATGGCGAGCCGGACCTGGATCGCTTCCTGTCCGAGTATTTGGCAGTCGATAACCGCGACAACTACGCCGACCACTGTGCAATGGCCGCGTCTGCCAGCGAAATTGGCCGCCAGGATGTGGCGATCAGCGCCAAGTACACCGAGGGCTACATGGTGCTGGTGCGGGCGTTTGAGCGCAGAGTTGCCGCCAACAATCCCGACGTCGACGCGCTGGCCACAGCCATGGGCATCGTTGCGGCCATGATCGGCGCCCTCTCGGTTGCGCGCGCCACGGCGAAGGCCAGGCCAGAGGTCTCGGCCGAGGTGCTGCGAGGCGTGCGTCACATGATCGATGCCGCGCTCGGCAAACCGGTCTGATTGGAAAGACGTTGACGCTGGCTGCCCTGGCTTGAACGTCTGCTTCTGGTCGTTCTCTGCCAATCATGGTTACAAAGCTTGCGGGTCAGATCCGATGCAATCGGTGGTCAGAACCAATCCAAATGATTGGTCAATTCGAATGCAAGTGGGCGGTCAAATGGAGCGCACTTTCTCAGCCATGACCCGCAGCGATGACAATGAGCGCGAGAAAGCACAGCAACTGAACGCTAAAGAAGAAAAACCGAACGGCCACGAAAGCATCGGTTTGCGCATGGCATACGTGAACCAGCGACTGGCACACGCGAGCGATCAGCACGCACAGGCTCAAGTAGTTCACGGCAGGCCCGTTGATGTCGAGGGCTGATATCACCCAGACGATGACGGCAAAGACCGGCAGGTTTTCCACGCAGTTGGCGTGTGCCCTTGTCCCGCGTCGATACCAGTCCTCGCCTTCGAGTTGATCGCTGCGGAAAGAGGCGATCGGCACATTCGAGAACAGGATACCGACCCAGCGATACACGCCGACGGTGGCCATCAACAGCAGCAATGTCCAGGTCGCGAACCCAAGCAGCATCCACATCGGTATCGTCATGGCCGCCATCCTCCACAGATCGCTGTCAGCACGTCATTCCGTAGCGCGCGGCCGACGGGCCGTCGGTCGCGCGCTATCGCTCAATGGCTCATGATCGGCGCCAGTGCGGCTTGAATCCTGGCCATCTGTGCGGGCGTTGTCATGCTCGTCAGCAGCCGGCCAAAGTGTGGATGCTGCACGCCCGAGATGATGTATTGCCAGCGGTAGGCGCCCAGCACGCCGGCCTTGATTTGCGCAGTCTCGTCGGCACTGAGCGATCTGGAAACATTGCCAATGAAGTACTCGGCATCGGCTGCCGATTGTGCCTGCAGGATGGCATCGACGGCCCCCACCAGCGCAATCAGGTCATTCACTGCCTGGTCGCATTCGGCCGGCGTGAGTTTCGCGTGCTCTGCCTTCCATTCCAGTTCATCGAGTACGACGTGCCGGCTTTCATCCTTCCAGTGAAATTTGAAGACATCCTTGAACAGCGGGCACAGCTCCTCGCGCGGGGCGATGCTTTTCGTATAGTGCGTTTGCACAAACAGCTCGATATGGCAGGTCAGCGCCAGCACCGACCAAGTGCTGGCCGCCAGTACCGCGCGCGCCACATCGTTGGCATCGGCCACTTGACGATAACCTGCGGGCAGGTGCGAACCCACTAGCGTTTCCATGCGCCGGAACAGCTCCTGGTGCTTGATCTCGTCGTTGGAAAAGCGCACCAGCGCTTCGAGGGCAAGTTGATCGTCAAAGACATGGGCGCGGCCCTGATCGAGCATCTTGGCGCTGATAAAGCGCTCGACCAGGCCAAAGAGGTACGCATAGGTCCGGCCCTGAATCTGACTGAGCAGGCGCGCTTCGTCCGCGGCGAGAAAGCTCAGGCGGTCGATCTGCGACAGCCCGTCGGGCAGGAATTTGCGCGAGAAGTCGAAGCTACGGTCCTGGAGCAAATCGCGATCGATCTGCCATTCCGATTTTTTCGATGATCTGACAAGTTGCGCATAACGGGTGGCGTTGCCTGAATCCGGGCCGGGTATGGTCGCGAGGGTGTTCATATCGATCTCCTGCTGTGGGGCCGTTAGGTTGACGTCGGAACCATTCGCCATGGGTGAAGCCTCTGGGGCTCGTCTCGGTCGCCGGGTCCGCGTTGGTGCTAATCTAGTTGTCGCCGTTAGGGCCGTGAATGACCAGTACGCCTGATTACCTGCTCCGGGCTCCGGAAAGGAGGGTTGGCAATTGCTGGATGCGCTTTCTGATGTCTTGCGAGTGATTCGGCTGTCTGGAGGGGTGTTCCTCGAGGCGGAACTCACCGCGCCGTGGTGCATTAACGGCAGGCTCTCGGTGGATGACTGCAGGCCGTTTCTGGCGGCGCCCCGACACGTCATGTCGTCGCATTTTGTCGCTGCGGGGCACATGCAAATATGCATCGACGGTGCTGCCGCCATCGACGTGGAGGCAGGCGAACTCGTGCTGCTTCCTCACAATGACGCTCATTCCTTTGGCAGCGACCTGAGCGTTGAGCCCATGCCGGTGAAGGACGTTATCCAGCCGCCGGAAGTCGGCACGATTTCACGGATCAACTGCGGCGGAGGCGGCGAGGTCACCCAGTTATTGTGCGGATTCCTCGGCTCCGAAACGCCCTTCAATCCGTTGCTGTCGTCGCTGCCGTCCTTGTTGAAACTGGACCTGCGCGCGACGGCTTCGGGCGCCTGGATCGAAAGCTCATTCCGTTTCGCTGTCAGTGAAATCGCAGCGGGGCGTGTCGGCTCGACAACGGTCATCGCCAAGCTCTCGGAATTGCTGTTTGTCGAGGCCGTCAGCCAGTATGTCGCCAGCCTTCCGGCGGAGCGTCGCGGCTGGCTTGCAGGGTTGCGCGATCCGCACATCGGGCGTGCACTGGCGCTGCTCCATGCCCGGCCAACCGAAAGCTGGACGGCGGAAGCACTGGCTCAGGAGGTGGGCATGTCGCGCTCGGTATTCGCCGAGCGATTCACGGCTTTGGTCGGACAGCCACCGATGCAATACCTGACCCTCTGGCGTATGCATGTGGCGGCTCAACAGCTGCGCGAAGGTCGCGGTAATGTGGCGCAGATCGGCTTTGCCGTCGGCTACGAATCCGAAGCCGCGTTCAGTCGCGCATTCAAGCGCCAGTTCGGCACATCCCCTGGCACTTGGCGCAGACAATCGGCATGAGCAAGTCAGGTGCCGATGGACGTTTACTGGGTTTCATCGAGTCACGTGGGCCACATCGCCGCAGAATATATCGGCGTTGCCATCTTCTGGCGAAGTACGCACGACAATGGAGTACTTGCCGGACAACAGGTCTTGCATTTTTATCGGCGCGCTTCTGTAGAAGGTCCATCCGCCGGTACCCGCATTGGGTTCAGTGTTGACCTTATCGTTCATGGCGAACGCGGCAGGCCCGGGTTGCTGGCAACTGCCTTTGTTGATGAACGTGTAGATACGCGGCGGCAAGATGGTTCCGTTTGGAACGCCGGTGATGTAGAAGTCAAAGTTGGTTTGATTGCCTTCGCCCGTCAATGTGGTCGTGGCGGAATGACCGGGGTTTCTCTGGGTCGCCGCCAATGGAAGATTCATTGACTGGTTTGATGAGTGGGTGCAGCCGAAGAGACTTGCGGTAATCAATAGTACTGACAGGGGATAGAGTTTCATTGCCAACCTCCAAAAGTGGAAGAAGTGCGGTGGGGGGACTCTTGGGTATAGCTCATTCACGCGGCGTTGCGTTCTTGAATATCCCGCGCAGTCGCCAAAGTGCATGAGATTTCGGCAGGCGAACCACTAACCGTGATCTTTTTTCGCTGCGCTGGTCATTTGGGCCAGAAGACTTTCACGCTGGCGAATTTCCTCTTCCACACCCCTCACTTCGTTCATGTAAACCTCTACGGCGGGCGGCAGTGAGCGCTCTTTCAGGTAGATAAAACCGTAGCGGGTGCGCAGGGCGAGGTCATGGAGGGGTAATGGTACGATCTCGCCGGCGAGGAACTCTCGCTCAAAACTCGATAAATTCCCTACCGCCAGAGCGTTGCTGTTCTCGACGAATTTTACGATTTGCATGGGCACGTCTATTTCAATGGCCGGTACAAAATCACCGTTCAGCGCATCGTATGCACCGGCACAGCCCAACGTTGCCGGGAGCAGATGGGTGGCCAGTCGCAGCGGAATACGCGAAGCCACCCAGGGATAATCGAGTGTTTGCGCCAACGTCAAAGAACGCTTTTGCGAAAGCAGAGGATGGCCGGGCCGACAAAACAAACGTCCCTGGTGCTCACCCAACAGCTCACAGGTGAATGCTTCCCGACCTTCCAGGGTACTGATTTCGGCGATCCCCAAATCCACCACGCCGGTCGCGACCTGATGAGCCACGTCACGCCATCCGGCAACATGGGCCGTGATTTTGATGTGCGGATGCCGGGCATGCAGCCGCGCGATGCTGGTGTATCCGCTGGTGATACTTGGATAGGGACCCAAGGCCACTTTCAGTGCGCCGATATCACCTTCCGCCAGCAAGGCAATGTCACGCCGCAAATCTTCCTCGGCCACTAACAAGCGCCGACTTTTTTCGCGAAGCAAATGACCAAACGCCGTCAGCGCAACGCCTTCAGGGCGTCGGTCGAACAGCGTGACGCCGAGTTCACTCTCCAGCAACTGGATGCTTTTGCTCAGCGCCGGCTGGGAAACCCCTAACGCTTTGGCCGCTCGACCAAAGTGCGCATGTTCAATCAATGCCAGGAACTGACGTAAGCGACGGGGCGTCATCTCATAACCTTTATGTTATCGAAAGCCACTGAAACGGAATTTTTCGTAATGAAATGAATATGCTATTCATGGCCCGACGGGTCAAGTTGACGCGTACCCAAACAATAAAATCGGGCGCAATTTTCCGCATTGACGCTCTTGGCAGCCCTTGGTACAGGAACCCCCTCATGCACAACAAGACCCTTCATCTGGCACTGGCAATTACGCTGGGCTGTGGCGTTAGCCCTGCGATTTTTGCTGCCGATGCAAACGGCGCAAGTTCTGATCCTTCCTCAACAAAAAGTGCGCACTTCGATAGCAAAGGCAAACCGCCTTCGGCCTACACGATCGAACTGCAAAACGGTGTACGCAAGGCACTTCCGTTCGGTGATAAACGAGATTTTGAAGAGGCCAAAAGAGGCTTTATTGCGGCACCGACCTACAACAAGATCATGGCTGAAGCCGGAAATGTTGCTTGGAACATGGGGAGCTATGACTTCCTGCTCGACGGCAAGGACTACGACAGCATCAATCCGTCCTTGCAGCGTCAGGCGATCCTCAATATGGCCTTCGGTCTGTACGAGGTGGTTCCGGACAAGATTTACCAAGTGCGCGGGTTTGACCTGGCGAACATCACGTTCATCAAGGGCGATACGGGCTGGATTGTGTTCGACACGCTGATGTCGAAGGAAACCGCCAAGGCTGCGCTGGATTTTATCAATGAAAAACTCGGCAAGCGCCCGATCGTGGCGGTGGTGATCTCTCACTCCCATGCCGACCATTTTGGTGGCGTGCGCGGGTTGGTCGATGAGGCCGATGTGCGCAGCGGCAAAATCCCGCTGATAGCACCCACCGGCTTCATGGAACATGCCGTGGCTGAAAACGTCTACGCCGGTAACGCAATGACCCGGCGCGCATTCTTCCAATATGGCGTGTTGTTACCGCACAGTCCTTATGGCCACGTCGACATGGCCATCGGTAAAAATGCGTCCATTGGCAACATGGGCCTGATCGAACCCAATCGCTATATCTCGAAAGATTTCGAGACCCTGACGATCGACGGCGTGGACATGGAATTTCAAAGTACGCCGGGCACCGAAGCGCCCGCGGAGATGAATACCTGGTTCCCGCAGTTCAAGGCATTCTGGGCCGCGGAAAACATCGTCGGCACCATCCATAACATTTACACCCTGCGTGGTGCGCTGGTCCGTGATCCACTGGTCTGGTCGAAGAACATCAACAACGCGTTGTATCGCTACGGACAACAGGCGGACGTCATGTTCGCCGCGCACAGTTGGCCACGTTGGGGCAATGAGCGGATTCAGGACGTCATGCGCGCGCAACGCGACGCCTACGCCAACCTGAATAACGCCGTGCTGCACGCGGCCAACCAGGGCGTCACCATCAACGAGATTCACAACGTCTACAAATTGCCGGACAGCCTGAAAAACAACTGGGCGACCCACAGCTATCACGGCTCCGAAGAGCACAACAGCCGCGCCGTGATCAACCGCTACCTCGGTTACTGGGATGCCAACCCGGCGACGCTGATGCCGTTGTCACCGAAGGATTCGGCACCGCTGTACGTGGAAATGATGGGGGGCTCAGAGAAGATCATGACCAAGGGCAAGTCCTTGTTCGATCAGGGCAAATACCGCGAAGCCTATGAAATCCTGAATAAGCTGGTGTATGCCGAACCCAAAAACACCGAGGCCAAGGACTTGCTCGCGGACGTCTATGAGCAGGTCGGCTACCAAAAGGAAAGTGCCGGGGTGCGTAACAGCTTCCTTGCGGCGGCGTATGAATTACGCCACGGCATGCCAAAGGGTTTACCGCCCAAAACCACCGGGCCTGACATGATTCGCGCCATGAGTACCGAGTTGTGGCTGGAGTACCTCGGCATCGCCCTGGATGGCAGCAAAGTGGCGGATCAACACTTCGTCTTGAATCTCAAGACGCCCGACAACGGTGAGCAGTTTGTGGTTGAGTTAAGCAATTCAACCCTGACCAATATCAAGGGGCAGCAAGCGAAAAATGCCGACCTTACGATCACCCTTGATCGTTCTGATCTTGAAGGCGTAATGGCAAGGAAAACCAGCTTCGCTCAACTCGTTGCGGCCGGCAAAGCCACCTTCACAGGCAATCACAAACCCTTCGAACAGTTGATGGCCGCCATTACCCCGTTTACCCCCACCTTTGAACTGCTGCCCGGTACCCAGGAGTAAACCAACAGGGCTGCGCTTTATTTGTTTCGGGCTGAAGCTGCCTTGCGCACCTGATGACACCAGGTGCGCAATCAAAACTCTTGGGCGTAGTGTTCGTCGCTGACCTGTTCCATCCAGTCGACCACTTTGCCGTCCAGTACTTCGGCAATGGCGATGTGAGTCATTGCCGTGGTGACTGTCGCGCCATGCCAGTGTTGGACATTCGGTGGAATCCACACGGTGTCACCCGGTTTGATTGAACGAACCGGTTGCCCGAGTTCCTGCACCAGACCGGCCCCGGCAGTGACGATCAACGTCTGACCTAGCGGGTGAGTGTGCCAGGCCGTGCGAGCGCCCGGCTCGAAGGTCACGGTGGCGCCGCTGACCCGAGCCTCTTCTGTGCCCTTGAACGGCGCGTCGACACGGACAGTGCCCGTAAAGTAATCGGCGGGTCCCTTGGCAGATGGCTGCGAGCCGTTCGGGTTAATGACGAGCATGGATTTTCCCTCCTCTGCGGGTGCATCGAAAGCGAGCAATGACAGCGATAACGCCGTGGCTCGAGATTTTTCATGATTGGAGCGAGGTCGAAATCTATCAGCTCCTCATTAATAGGATTAGTCGCTAGAATCCAAAAATACTTATGTGGAGCTCTCATCAATGCTCAGGGAAAACGCCAGTGATCTGCTTGCCTTCCTCGCCGTCGCCAGGGAGCGCAGTTTCACCAAAGCTGCTGCCAGACTCGGGGTGTCCCAATCAGCGCTGAGCCACACGATTCGTGGCCTGGAAGCGCGGCTTGGGCTGCGTTTGTTGATGCGGACCACGCGTAGCGTTTCGCCCACCGAGGCAGGCGAACGTTTGATGAGAAGGGTGGGGCCCCATTTCGAGGAAATCGAAATAGAGCTGGCGGGCCTGAGTGATCTGCGCGATACCCCCGCCGGCAATATCCGTATCAACGCGATGGACCATGTGCTGGATCAGATCATTCGCCCCGTGCTGAAAGACTTCCTTCCCAAGTACCCGGACATCTCGGTGGAGGTCTGTTGCGACTACAGCTTCGTCGACATCGCCGCACAGGGTTTTGATGCCGGGGTCAGGCTGGGCGAGGACGTGGCCGAAGGCATGATTGCTACGCGTATCGGGCCGGACATGCGCATGGCGGTGGTGGGGTCTCCTGGCTACTTTGCCAATCGTGAATTACCCACGACGCCTCGGGCGCTCACGGATCACCTGTGCAACAACCTGAGGTTGCCCACCAACGGCGGTCTGTATGCCTGGGAGTTCGCCAAAGAGGGCGAACGTCTCAAGGTTCGTGTGTCAGGCCAAGTGACCTACAACGGTGTGTATCAGCTGTTAGACGCGGCACTCGATGGTTTCGGATTGAGCTATGTTCCCCATGACCTTGTCGTGCCTCACCTCAATGCCGGACGCCTGATTCAAGTGTTGGAAGACTGGTCGCCCTGGTTTGCCGGCTTTCATCTCTACTACCCGAGTCGTCGTCAGGCGTCGCCTGCGTTTGCGTTGTTGGTGGAGGCGTTGCGTTACAAAAAACCATCCTCTTCCATGTCCTGAGGGCTACGAAAACCAGGGTGTCGGCGTCGGTCGCAAAGGGCCGGGTGCGCCACAACCGAGTATTAAAATAATCTGGTTATTTCATTCAAGATCCGATCCTGGGTTTCAGTACTGGGTCTTTGACGATAAGCCACTGCTAAAAATGCAACGCCTTCGTAGTCGCAGCGAATCGAAAAAGTCATACCTTGCCTAAACCCAAAAACGGATCTGTCTCCTGCATCAACAAAATATCTCGCTTTTGTCAGCGCCGCCTGGGCGTGCTTCAGGCATTCAGACTGGCTAAATGAGTGTTGTATCCAGCTAGTCGTGACCCGCACCGAAGAAGTCTCGCTGTCATCGACAGGTGGTCGAGCAATGGCTTTGTCAGGTGCATTAATACTTTCGTTACTGCTACAAGCGGTCAGCCCCATTGAGATAACAGTCAGCAAAAAGCCCAAACGAAGTCTCGAATGCTTAAGTGAGTTTCGCATCGCGTGGCGTTCCTCTGACGACGTCGTCTCTAGTGTAGAAACAGATGTTGTTAGCATAGCAGTGGAAAAGTGGCCCTCTGGCAGCCGATCTGCAAGGTCAGCTATTGGCCGATTGCTACCCGTTGCGCCCCTGGGAGTAGCTGCTCTCCTTCACGGCGAAACGATCCTTCTGTATGAAATGAGTCGCGGTGTCATTTTCAAAGGCTTTGGCAGTTGGTTTTTTTTCTTACCGATTGCTGTTGGCAACTTCTTTTCCGGCTTGGGCAAACACCGCAATTGCCACCCGATGAACTACGTTCCAAACCCTCCCCCCCCCAACTGTTTGGTGGTTGTACGACACTCAATGTCCCTCACGAGCCCAGTCAGGCCTTGCCGGCGAGCGGTTCGGCGTTCGGTCGTTCCATCCAGGCCCAGGCAGCCCCCCATCAAGGCCAATCGGGCTTTCGCTTGCTATCCTTACCGCAAAACCTTGCTGGAGCATGGTGTGCAGCTGTTCGAATTACGCCGCCAGTCCGGCAATAATGGCGACAGTGACAGCGAGCCGCGCCTGTTTCACCGCGGATCCTCCAATAGTTCCGACTCCAGCCTGCATAGCAAGGCGATGATTTTCGACCAACAGAAAGCTTTTATCGGCTCGTTCAATTTCGACTCTCGCTCATTACTGTGGAACACCGAAGTCGGGGTGTTGGTGGATAACCCGGAACTCGCCGGACGGGTGCGCGAACTGGCACTGGAGGGTATGTCACCCACTCTCAGTTATCATGTTCTGCTGGAAAAGAATCAGCTGGTCTGGGTCACCGAGGATGACGGCAAACAGCATACGTTGACCCAAGAACCTGGGAGTTTGTGGCGACGCTTCAATTCGTGGCTTGGCAGCACGATCGGGCTGGAGAGGATGTTATAGCTGTTGGCGGTCACTCCATTCATTGCACTTTCAGGACCAGGATGAATCATGCGGATGTGGATGAGGGGCACAGCGCGGCTTATCAGCCATTTGATAATGGCGGCGGGTATCAGCCTTATCGCAACTGTCACTAGTGGGCAGGTTCCAGCCACACCTCAAGCCACTCAAGAGATAAACGGCTTGCTGGACTATGTCGAACACAGTGAGTGTCACTTTGTGCGCAACGGGAGCGAATATTCAGGCCCTAGCGCTCGGGCGCATCTGGAGCAGAAGCTGAGGTATCTGGAAGGCAAGAACATGGTGAACAGCGCAGAAGACTTCATCGATCTTGCTGCCACTAAAAGCAGTATGAGTGGCCGTGCCTATGAGGTGCGATGTTCAAAAGGCGTAGAACCGGCAAGCACCTGGTTGAAGAGGGAACTTCAGAGGCAACGGCAACTTCATTGATTTTGTCTCAAGTCCAATAACAGTCAGTAATGCGACGCCCCAGTTGAATCCACAGACGATTGCTACCTATCGCGAGGGGCATCAGTCGACCCCTGGCTGAGCGTCTACTTTCCTAAAACCGCTGACGATTTCGTTGCTGTTTCACCTTATACATCTCTCGGTCTGCCAGCTTTATGGCCTCGTCCACCGTCATACTGCCCGGCATCACGGCCACTACTCCAACACTCGCGCCGGTGTATTGAATATCACCAAGACCGTGGCCCAGTTCATATCGCCCAATCGTCGCTTTGGACAGGCGATCCTGGAGCAGTTCGGCGGCATGTCGCATGTCTTCCGCCAGCTCCAAGTGTTCGGAGGGTGTGCCCAGGGCGATCACGATGAACTCATCACCTCCCGTGCGCCCGATGATGTCGCTGGTTCTGAGGCCATGCTGCAGATGCGCGGCCACACCGCGCAGCAGTTGGTCGCCTGCCAGATGACCGTGGGTATCGTTGATGAGCTTGAACCCATCCAGATCGATGACACCCATGAGGATGTACTTGCTCTCCCGCTGGGCCAGGGCGAACAGGCGTGCGGCATCGTTAAGAATGGCACGCCGGTTGGACAGGCCGGTGAGTGGGTCTGTCAGGGCCAGCTTGGTCAACTCGGCGTTGGCCGTCTGGAGTTGCTCAACCAGCAGCCCACGTTCAAGGGAATAGCCCAGCAACCCTGACAGCAGCATCAGCAAGGGTTCCACTTCAGGAGAGCGGGCCACCTGATCCGAGCTGGCGGCACAGACCGTCCCCAGCAGTTGCCCATCCTGGGACCTGATGGGCGCGCTGACGTAGGTCATGATGCCCAAGGCTGCGGCGGCCTCCGAGTCCCCCCAAACGTCGGCAACGTTATCCGAGTACATGCGATTCTCGTCCAGCGCCCGCTTGCACAGCGTATCTGTCCAAGGCACGACCAGCCCTTCAGGAATCACCATGTCACCGACATTACGTGCGAACTCGACACGCTGGACACCCGCGTCGGTATCGATGGTCGTCAGGTAGGTCGACTCCATACCGGTTATCCGGCTGAGCAGGGACAGCAAGGGCCGCGTCAGCTGTTCCAGGGTTTTGGCTTTTGGAAGGGTTTCGGAGAGAAGAGAAAGAACCTGATCCATTTGAGCGCGCCGATAGCGAAGGGGTATTTCGATTATCGGCTAATCGGCGGATTGCTGAACAGTGCAGGGGCGTTCGAGGGCTGCTCTCGACCCAGGCTTGGTGAAAACACACTAGACCACGCGGCCCTATCCAATTGGATAGAGCCGCGTGGTCATCTTGATCGCCTTACAACAACGAAATCGGGTAGCTGATGAAGAGCCGGTTTTCGTCGAATTCGTTGGTGCTGAAGTTCTTCCGGATGCTGGAATTTCTCCATTTGACGCTGAGGTTTTTCAGGGCGCCAGACTGAACCACATAGGCCAGTTCCGACTCGCGACCCCATTCCTTGCCATCGGTTATTGCACCGGTGTGCACATTATCGCCACTGATGTAGCGGTTCATCATGGTCAGGCCCGGGACGCCCAGTGCGACGAAGTTAAAGTCATGGCGAACCTGCCAGGACTTTTCCTGCGCATTGTCGTAGCTGGAGTTGTAGCTGTCGTTCGCCAATGTGCCGCCGCTGGCGCCGTTGACCCGCATCCAGGCGTTATCGCCGGTGAGCTTTTGCAGGCCCACGTAGAACGTGTTGCCCCCCAGTTTGGCGGAGAACAGGCCGAAGGCGGTCTTGTTGTCCAGGTCGCCGGCCAGGCTGGCGCCGTTTTCCCTGCCCGAGAAAAAGCCCATGTTGGCGCCCAATGTCCAGTCACCCACGGGTTGCGTGTGGTTGAGGCTGAAGTATTGCTGCTGATAGATGTCTTTAAGTTCGTCGTACCACAGCCCAACCGTGGTGCGCTTTTCGTTGAAGGTGTATTCACCGCCACCGAAGTTGAATCGGTCGGAGGTGAACGCAGGTTTCCCGTTCATGGACATGTCTTCCATGCTGGCGTCATTTCGCGGACTGTTCTGCTGGAACTGGCCGCCATACACCGTCAAGCCGCCGACCTCCTGGGAGGTGACCTGAGCACCACGAAAGGTCTGCGGCAACGAGCGGCCGTCATCCGAACGCAGGATCGGCAGGGTACTTACCCATTCGCCGACTTTGACGACGGTTTTTGAAACCTTGGCCTTGGCGGCAACCCCCAGGCGTCCAAAATTGTCGGCAGGCTCTCCATCACCATGGACGGGCAACAGTTGCGTGCCGGCAGTGCCTTTACCGCCGTCGAGTTTTTGCGAATAAAGGCCCAGTACATCCACGCCGAAACCTATCGGCCCTTGGGTGTAGCCGGAGCGGGCATCGAGGATAAAGTTTTGCGTCCATTCCTCAGCTTTGTTTTGAGGTGCGGCAGCATTTGGGTAGACGGGATTGACGAAGTTGCGATTGATGTAGGCGTTGCGCAGATTGAGGGTGGCCGTAGCGCCCTCGATAAAACCGCTGTTTTCATCGGCCTGAACGACCGTGGCCGAGCCGGCACTGAGTGCCAGGGTCAGACCGATCAATGAGTAGTGGGCGGGCACGTTACGGCGAAAACAAGTGTGGCGCATGGGGGTAGTCTCGCGATGAATTATTATTTTTTTCGGCACGTTTTTGCTGCCGGCGACTGAATTTCAGGTGCAGGCGACCCTGGCAATAATTTGCCAAGGGACCGCCGTGCAAGCGTCTGGAGAAGAGGTGTATTAGTGGTTGGCAACCCGACGACGCAGCAGGTCGTCAATGGCCCTGATGGCCAGCGGATAACCGTCCGCGCCCATGCCGCAGATCACCGCATTGACCACGCCGGACATGATCGAGTGGCGGTGCAGTTCATCGCGGGCATGGATGTTCGACAGATGCAGTTCGATCAGCGGTGTGTCGAGCAACTTCAGGGCATCGAGGACCGGAATCGAGTGAAACGAAAAACCGGCCGGGTTGATGATCAGTGCCGCGCCTTGTTCAAACGCCTCCTGAATCCAGTCGACCATCACGCCTTCGTGGTTGGTCTGGCGAAAGTCGCAGACCAGGTCAAGTTCCTCGGCCAGCCTTTCACTGGTCTGGCGAATCTGATCGAGCGTGGTGTGGCCGTAAATGTGCGGCTCGCGACGACCCAGCAGGTTCAAATTAGGGCCGTTGAGGATGAAGACGGTGCGGTTCATGGTCGTCCTGCTGCGTTATTTGGAAAGAATGGCTGAAGCGCGAGTGTCGACGGCGTCGTCTTTGGCGACGGCGTTAAGGTCGATGCCGCGGGTTTCCGGGCCGATGACGATCATTGCCAGCGAGATCAGGTTGATCACCGCGCACAGCGTCACCAGAGGCCACGGCGAGTTGTTCGACTGGCTCATCATCCACACGGCGATCATCGGCATAGGGCCGCCAATCACCAGGTTGGCGCCGGTGTAGGCCAGTGCCGAGCCCGAGTAACGAACCTGGGTCGGGAACGCTTCGGCGAAGGCCACCGGCTGGATGCCGCTCTGGAACTGGGTGAAGCCCAGGAACAGCCCCATGATTGCCATGATGGCGGGGACGTTGAGCGTGTTGAGGATCGGGAAGTAGACGAACAGGATCAGCAAGGTCATGCATGAACCCAGGGCCAGCGCCTTTTTACGGCCCCAGCGATCTGCCAGATAACCACCGGCCAGCGCACCGAAAATGGCGCAGACGTTCGCTACCATCAGCGACATGAAGCCCGTTTGCTGGCTAAAGCCCAGGTGCTTGGTCAGGTAGCTGAGGGAAAAAATCACGATCAGGTAGAACAGCGCAGCGGGCGAGCAGAAGAACAGCATCAAGCGCAGGATGGTCTTGTAATGGCCGCCGACGGCAGATTTGAGCGGGCTTTTTTCCTGCTTGACCGGGGTCTTTTTCAAGGCGACGAAGGCTGGGGTTTCATCGACTTTCAGGCGGATGAAGATCGCGACCACCACCAGTACGAAGCTCATGAGGAAGGGGATTCGCCAGCCGAAACTTTCGAATTGCTCACTTGATAGTGTCGCTGCCAGGCCCATCAACACACCATTGGCCATTATCTGGCTCAGCGGTGAGCACAACCCGAGCATGCCCGAATAACGTCCGCGGCGATCGGGGGACGCGTGCTCCAGCGCCATCAGTTGCGCGCCGGTGGACTCACCGCCCAGGGCGAAACCTTGAACGATCCGCAGCAGCACCAGCAGGATCGGCGCCCAGATCCCCACCTGGCCGTAAGTGGGCAACAAGCCCATCAAGACCGACGCCAGGCCCATCATGGTCACGGTGGCCAACATCAGGTTACGGCGGCCGAGTTTGTCGCCGAGGTAGCCACACGTAATCGCGCCCAATGGCCGCGCGGCCAGGCCAACGCCGAAGGTCGCCAGCGAAGCGAGCAGGCCGGCAGTCGGTTCCATCGCCGGGAAAAACAGCTTGGGCAGAATGGTCGCCGACACGGCGCCATAGAGGGTGAAGTCAAACCACTCCAGGGCAGTGCCGATGGTCGCGGCGGTCACCGCTTTGCGAGGCATGCGCAAATCATGAGTCTCGTGACTGGTTGTGCTCATTGAGGTGCTCGTCATTTTTTATGGTTATGGGGTACCGCGACGATCCAGCCCGGGCGAGGGCGCCAGCAGAAACGTCGAAGTGAGTAGACGTTAACCCATACGCTCGGCAGAATAATTATCGAAATCCAGACAAATAGATAAGCTGGCCTTATGGGTAGGGATTATGGAACTGCGTCACCTGAAAGCCTTTGTGGTCGCGGCCGACCTGCAACACTTTAGTCGCGCGGCCGAGCAACTGGGCATTGCGCAACCGGCGCTGAGTCAATTGATGCGCACGCTCGAGTCCGAGCTGGGGCTGGTATTGTTCCGCCGGGAGAACCGCGGGGTGGCGTTGACCGCTGCCGGCGAGGCGTTTCTGCCCCACGCCCGGCAGTCCATCGAATCCAGCGAACTGGCCATCGCTGCAGCCCGGCGTGCCAGGCGGGGGGAGGTGGGCGAGATCAACATCGGCTACCACTCGGCCTTGTTCGAGGCCAATTTGCCGCAATTGCTCCGGCATTACTTCAGCACTTTTCCCGAGGTCAAGGTGTCGCTGGTGGACGCCGGCATTCGCGCGCAGTTCGACATGTTGCTCGACCACAAGCTCGACCTGGCCTTTGCCAGGGTGTTCAAGGATCACCTGCCGGACCGGTTGCGCACCCATCATTTCAGCCAGTCCAGACTCGTCCTGCTGATCCCGGACAACCATGAACTGGTCGACAGCTTCAGCGGAGACCTGGCCACGCTGCGCCATGAAAAGTTCGTGTTCCTGCAGGACAGCGCCGGCATCGGCCTGACCTCCCACACGCTCCAGGCGTGCCGGCAAAACCAGTTGCACCCGCAGAACATCATGTACGTGCCGTCGCTGATGAGCATTCCCGGGCTGGTAGCCGCCGGCATCGGCCTGAGCATCGTGCCTGAAACCATGACCCGCCTGACCATGCCGGGTATACGCATTGTGCCCCTGGACCAAGCGGAAATGGTCAGTGAGCTGTCGCTGATTTCACGGATTGACGAGCGTTCCAGTGCAGTCCTGCACTTTATCGAAGAGGCTCATGGCTGGGGATAACCGATGTCGCAACGTCGCTCAACAATGATTGCCCTTTTGGTCGCGGTCACGTTCTTCATGGAGAACCTCGACGCCACCGTAATCGCCACCGCGCTGCCAGACATGGCCAGAACCTTCGGCGTGCCGGCGGTGGACGTGAACATCGGCATGAGCGTGTACATGCTCGCGGTGGCGGTGTTCATTCCGATCAGCGGCTGGTTGGCCGATCGCTTCGGCCCGCGTCTGGTATTCAGTTCGGCGATCGTGCTGTTCAGTCTGTCTTCGTTGCTCTGTGGCTTGAGTGACAGCTTGCCGGCCTTTGTCGCCGCACGGGTGCTGCAAGGCATCAGCGGCGCGATGATGGTGCCGGTCGGACGTCTGGCGGTGCTGCGCACGACCGAGAAGAAAGACCTGGTGCGGGCCATATCCTTTATCACCTGGCCCGGTCTGGTCGCCCCGATACTCGGCCCACCCCTGGGCGGTTTCATCGTCACCCACGCGACTTGGCCGTGGATTTTCTACCTCAATCTGCCGTTGGGTGTATTGGCCTTGATCGCTGCACTTGTGCTGATTCCCAGGCACGAGCAGGTTATTGCCCGGTCCTTCGATTTCATTGGTTTCATGCTCGCGGGCAGTGCCAGTGCTGCGCTGTTATTCGGCATGGAGCTGCTCGGGCAAAGTCCGGCCAATGGGTTGTCGGCACTGGCGCTCAGCAGTGCAGGGGGGATGCTTGGTGTCCTCGCCTGGCGGCATATGCGTCGGCATGGGCAACCGTTGCTGGCGCTGGACGTATTGGCCATCCGCACCTTCAGCGTCTGTCTATATGGTGGGTCGATCTTTCGCATCGCCATCAGCACCTTGCCGTTTCTCCTGCCGCTGATGTTTCAACTGGCCTTTGGGCTTTCTGCGCTGGATTCAGGGCTGCTGGTGCTGGCCGTCTTTGCCGGAAACCTGGCCATGAAGCCGTTCACGACCCTGGTGATGCAACGTTGGGGCTTTCGCCCGGTGCTGATGATCAACGGTGTCCTTGGCGTACTGGCGATAGCGGCCTGTGCCTGGCTGGACCAGCAGATGAGTTGGGCGCTGGTCATGTGCATTCTGTTTGTCGGTGGTTTGTCGCGATCCATGCAGTTCACCGCGTTCAACACCCTGGGCTTTGCCGATGTCCCCAAGGAACAGATGAGCGAAGCCTCGACCTTGTTCAGCATGTTCTTCCAGCTGAGCATGGCGATGGGGGTTGCCGTGGGGGCGTTGCTGCTGCGCCTTTCAATGAGCATCCATGGCAATACCGGGACCGCAGAGACGGTCGACTTTCAGCTGACTTTCCTGTGTGTCGCCGTGGTGGCGGCGGTCGCATTGCTGGACATCCTGCGATTGCCAGCGAAGGCGGGGGAGTCGGTGTTGCAGCGGACGTAGAAGGGAGAATGCCCAGGGCAATCGCCACACTCGCTACGCACTGTGTCGAGCATACCGGCACCTTCCGTGCGGGCTGGCCGGCCAGCCCCCTTTCGCTCGCCGAAACGGCGGGTGTTTGTCGACTTCATGGCCAGGCATTTGCTAGCGGCGTCCGCAGAGGCAACACCCTCGATGTCGCTCAACGTTTCCCCGATGCGGCGCACTACCTGAAATTCTGCCACGCGCCCAAACAACCTCGTCACTGCAACCGATGAATGGCGGAAGCGGATGTGTACGCCTGTATCTCAGCGCGTCCGGCCGGTCACATCACGGTTTTTCAATGATCTCAAATTTTAATGACGAAAACATCAATATTGAAATGTCTCTCAATTTTGCATACCTTGACCCTGCCTGACGATGAGACCTGCGCGCCTCACGACTTCAATCACAACAAGGGCTCGAGATGAACAACAACAAAAAAGATTCCGAATTGCCTCCCTCCGCCGTCGACGTGCTGGTCGTCGGATACGGTCCGGTCGGTGCAACAATCGCGGCGCTGCTCGGCCGCTACGGGGTGACGACCCTGGTGCTGGACAAACTCCATGAAATCGTACTGATGCCGCGAGCCATCGCTCTGGACAATGAGGCCCTGCGCATCCTGCAACTCGCCGGACTGTCGGAAGACGCTTTCGAGAAAATCGTCATTCCTGAAGTGAAGATGCACTCTCCGGTCCTCGGGCAATTCGGTCGAGCCAATACCGAGGGCTGTATCGATGGCCATCCCAAGCTGGTGACGTTCTATCAACCCGACCTCGAACAAGCGATGCGAGGCCAGGTTTCCCGGCTGAAATCAGTGACCAGCCTGGGTGGTTTCGAGCTGGAGAGTCTGGTTGAGGAGGCGGAGTGCGTGGTCGCCACCGTGCGGGATCAAAATGGACAATCGCATGCGGTTCGCGCCCAGTACCTGATCGGTGCGGACGGCGCCAGTTCCAGGGTCAGGGCGCTGATCGGCCAGGAGTTCGAAGGACAAACCTATGCAGAGGATTGGTTGATTGTCGATGCCAAGAACCGGCATCAGTCCGCCATTGATCACATTGAATTTATCTGTGATCCGCGACGGCCCACGCCGCACATGCCGGCCCCCGGTGGAAGGGAGCGCTGGGAATTCATGTTGCACCCCGGCGAATCGCGGGAGGAGTTGGAAAGCCCGGAAAGCATCGCCCGACTCATTGCGCCATGGGTCAATCCGTTGGAACTGGAAATCGAACGCAAGGCGGTGTATCGATTCCACGCGCGTTGCTGCAACCGGTTCAGCAAGGGGCGTACTTTTCTCGTCGGCGACGCCGCACACATCACCCCGCCCTTTGTCGGGCAAGGTCTTGTTGCGGGCCTGCGTGATGGTGCCAACCTGGCCTGGAAGCTGGCTTGGGTCCTTCGTGGCCACGCCGCGCCGGCGATACTCGAGACCTATGATGTAGAGCGCCGCCCGCATGCTCAGGCGATGATCAACCTGGCAAAACTCATGGGCCGTCTGGTGATGCCCAAGAACAAGATCGCGGCGTTCTTCATCCACGGCCTGATGCGCATGCTGGCGTTGACTCCCGCGACCAGAAGGCACTTCGAGCAGTTGGACATCAAGCCGAAGAACACCTTCAAACACGGCCTGTTTGTGGCGCATCGTCGGGGTGACAAGCTGGTCCGTGGCAGCCTCTTTCCCCAAGCCTGGGTTCGCACCCTGCAAAAGCAGATCAAGCTGAGTGACGATGCCCTGGGAGACAACCTGACCCTGGTGGGATTCGGTGTTGACCCGTTGTCGCTGCTCACCCCTGATCAGATCGTTGCCTGGGAAAAAATTGGGGGCCACTTTTTGGAGGTCAGACCCCGCGGTCAACGCTCCGGCGGCAGTTGTGACTTCATTGAGGACATGAACCATGAGATCCTGCCGCTGGCTGCGAAAGGCACACTCGTTGCCGTTCGTCCGGACCGTATTATCATGCACCACGCCCCTGGCACAGAGGCCAGCAGACTCCTTCAAGACTGCCGGGGCCTGCTGATGAGTGATGACGCCACTTCGAGCAGCGCTTCCATTACCATCAACGAGCCGATTCGATTGCGAGCTTAATCATGCATTCCCCTCTACCTCCTTCAGAAACTGATGAACCAGAACCTCTCACCAGAGGGCACAAGAAGCGCGAGCGCACCCGTCGCGGTCTGGTAGATGCGGCCTTGCGACTGGTCGCACGCAAGGAGGTGGGGGAGATCGCACTGCTTGAGGTGGCCGCGGAAGCCGCGGTATCCAATGGCACCATCTACAACTATTTCCGAACGCGCGACGAAGTATTGGAGGCGGTGGGGATTGCCATGGCCGCCGAGTTCTCTGACGCGATTTCCGTCTTGAACGCGGACGTGAAATGCGGAGCACAGCGGCTTTCGATTGGCGTACGCATGTTTGTGTGTCGGGCCGCCGCTGATCACCAATGGGCGAATGCATTGCTGCGCATCATCCATTTCGACCAGGCCATGCGCTCGCGATTGGCGACTCATGTAATGAGCGATCTGCGTGATGGGCAGCGTGCGGGCACGTTGACTTATGAGGACGAAGGGGTTGCCCTCGACATCGTTCTGTCGTGCACAACCGGAGCCATGCGCGCAGTGGTCGAGGGGCGTGCGGTGGTGGAGCACGATGTGCGGGTCGCCGAAATGATTCTCCAGGCCCTGGGCGTTACGCCTGCCAAAGCCCGGAAAATCGCCGGAAAGCCGCTACCCGCCTGATCGGGTGTCACCCTCGATCTGCCAGGCTGGATACGAATGAGCACGTGTGTTCATTCGTATCGAGCTTTACCAAGCCTCTCAATTCATCCTCAGCACTAATTTATTGCAGCTATCACTGAGTGTTTCGTCGTTAATTTGAAAAACTCTGTTGATGTCAATTGAACACGGGTGTTCAATCTCTCCATGAGGTAATCCTGGAGAGAGAACCGTGGAATCCCTGAATCCAACACAGCGCCGCATTCATCAAGCCGCCTTTCGCCTTTTCGCTGAAAGAGGCACTTCACAAGTGAACATCCTCGACCTCGCACAAGAGGCGGGCGTGGCGCGCGGAACGGTTTATAGCAACATCGACAGCATGGAAAGCCTGTTCGAGGCGGTCGCCAGCCATCTCGCGAGGGAGATGCATGAGCGCGTCAACAAGAGCTTTGATGCACTGTCTGATCCCGCTCAGCGCCTTGCCAACGGCATTCGCCTTTTCATTCGCCGAGCGCACGAAGACTCCCAGTGGGGGGCCTTCATCCATAAATTCGCCATGAGCAATGCTTCGTTGCGCGAAATGTTCAGCAGCCAGGCGACAACCGATCTTCTGAGCGGGCTTTCCACCGGGCGCTACACGTTTGCGCAGGAGCAATTGCTCTCAGTGCTGACGCTGATATCGAGCAGCGTCCTGGGCTCGATTTTCCTGGTACTGGAAGGTCACCGAACGTGGCGCGAATCGGGCTCTGACACCGCCGAGCTGGTACTGCGGGCATTGGGTGTGCCACCCGGGGAGGCTCGTGCACTGGCGACCGTAGAGTTGCCGGTACTGCCGTCTCTCGACTGAGCTCGTCACTGATTTGACTGGATAAACCCCCTGATTTTTCAGGGGGGCGGGACAGCTTTGCCCTAAAAACCCGGAAAACAACAACAATGAACAACACAAACGAATTGCACCGGTTGACGACACCACACCCCGCGCGGCATCCGCAGCCGACGGTGAAGGCTCAGGATCTGACGCATCTGATCTTCCAACGGCCGGACATGAATGAGGCGGCGCGTTTCCTGAGCGACTTCGGCCTGACGGTCAGTCGGCAGGACGCCGAGACACTCTATCTGCGGGCCACCGACGCCACTTCATATTGCTACCGTGTGCATCGTGCCGAGGATGCACGTTTTATCGGGTTCGGACTCGCCGTGCAGTCTCTGCATGATCTGGAAAAGCTCGCTCGAATCCCTGGGGCGTCATCGGTAGAGAAGTCGGAACATCCTGGCCACGGGTATTGCGTCAGACTGACCGATCCTTCCGGTTTTATTGTGGAAGCCGTTTGCGACCAGGCGCCCAGTGAAACGCTTGAACATAGAGCGCCTCTCCCTTGGAATCTGGCGCACGAGCAACCGCGAATCAACGCCACGCAGCGCCCGCCAATTGCGCCGCCAGAAGTGCTCAGGCTTGGCCACATCGTGATTGAAGTGGCCGACTACCAGGCGACCTGCGCCTGGTATACGCAGCATTTCGGGTTCATTCCCAGCGATGTACAGGTGCTTCCCGACGGCACGCCTATCGTCGCGTTCATGCGCCTCGATCTCGGTGACAGTCCCGCCGCGCACCATACGCTCGCGATCGCTCAAGGGTTCATGGCGACCTACAGCCATAGCGCCTATGAGGTCGTCGATGCAGACGCGGTGGGCATGGGGCAACGCGTCCTGCGCGAGCGAGGATGGGAGCATTCATGGGGCATTGGCCGACACATCCTGGGCAGTCAGATCTTCGATTATTGGCAAGACCCTTGGGGTGACAAGCACGAGCATTACTGCGACGGAGATCTGTTCACGGCCACTCGGCCTACGGGTATCCACCCGGTAAGCCCCGAAGCAATGGCGCAGTGGGGGCAGCGCATGCCCAAGAGTTTTACAAAGCCCAAGATGAGCTTGAGCAATCTTCGTGCGCTGTTCCTCAACCTGCGACGCAGTCCGGACCTGACGATTCGCAAGTTGATAACGCTTATGCGGATGTTTGGCTAGATCCGCCAGCCCCCCACAGAACAACACCAAAGTTCTCGCGCCGTCGAGTGCGGGACAAACGCCGCTCCAGGAGTACCTTCAATGTCTGCTGTACACGTAGTCCGCTTTGAATTTCAGAACGGTATCCACTGGGGCGTGCTTCGCCAGGGCCGTATCACAGTCATCCCCGGTGTTTTTGAAACCACCGGTGACTTCATCCGCCAGAACAGTATCGACGACCTCGCTCAACTCAAAGGCGAGGAACTGGAGGAGGGCGCAGTGAAACTGCTGTCGCCGGTGACCCGTAACCAGCAGTTCGTTTGCCAGGGCGCCAACTATCGGCAGCATATGATCGAGTCCGGCATGGACCCGGATGCGAAGAAATTCAACATGATCTTCACCAAGGCAACGAGTTGCCTGGTGGCGGCTGACAGCGACCTGATCAAGCCGCGCACCGTGCGCTTCCTCGACTACGAGATCGAACTGGGCCTGGTGATGAAACGCGCGATCAGCGGTTCCGTGTCGGTCACTGACGCCAATCTGCATGAGTTCATCGCCGGTGTCGTCATCGTCAATGACTACTCGGCCCGCGACATTCAGATTCCCCAGATGCAATTCTACAAGGGCAAGAGCTTCCGCACGTTCGGCCCGGTCGGTCCTTACCTCTGCCTGCTGGATGCCAAGAGCATGCATTACCTCAAGGCACTGCAGCTGCGCCTGACCGTCAACGAACAGGTGCGACAGAACGACAGCACGGCCAACCTGGTTTACGGCCCCGCTGAAACCCTGACCGAGCTCTCCGCCGTGCAAGATCTCGCCGTCGGAGACTTGATCGCCACGGGCACGCCTGCCGGCTGTGCGCTAACGATTCCTTCGCCTGGCAAAATGCGCATTGCAGCCCTTTTGCCAGAAGCCACCAAGTGGAAGCTCTTTCTCAAGGCGCAAGAGGGACGGACTCAGTACCTCAAGGCGGGTGACGTGGTCGAGGCGCGAATTCGCAGTGCCGATGGTGTGATTGACCTTGGTGTGCAACGCAACCGAGTCGTGGGGGAAGCCTGATGGTTGTGCAGACCCTGAACGACATTGAAAGTATCGAGCGAGTCCCCTTGTCGGACCATGGACTGGCTTGCAGCACTTATGAAGCGTTGCGTCTGGCGGTCGAGCGCACCCCCCAGGCACCGGCGCTGAGCTTCTTCGCCGATGCCGCCGATTTCAAGCGAACCCATGAGTGGAACTACGCCCAGCTCTTTGGGGAGATTACCCGCGCGGCGAATGCCTTCCATGACTTGGGCATAACACCGGGTGAGGTGATTGCCTTCATCCTGCCCAACCTGCCGGAAACCCACTTCACGCTATGGGGCGGGGAGGCAGCGGGCATCGTCATGGCGATCAATCCTCTGCTTGAGGCCAAGCAAATGGCGGCCTTGCTGAATGCCGCCAAGGTCTCCGTGGTGGTGACACTCGCGCCGACGGCGGGCAGCGATCTGTGGCCCAAACTGGCTTCGCAGCTGGATCAGTTACCCACGGTCAACTCGGTTGTCTGGGTCAGTATGGAACCCTATGGCGCAGAATCAGTGCGCGGGGCCCGGAACGCCATGGCACTGAAAGAACGAGACTTGCACAGCGGTATTGCGATCCACGATTGGCGTGCGCTGATGGACACTCAGCCGCACACCTACCTGAAGAGCGGTCGGCAAATCCGCCAGGATGAATGCTCCTCCTACATCTGTACGGGCGGCACCACCGGGCTCCCCAAGATTGCCGCACGTACCCATGGCTCGGAAGTATTCAATGCGTGGGCCATGGCTGCCCATATGCAGCCACGCAGCAGTGGTCAGGTGATCTTTTGTGGTCTGCCGCTGTTCCATGTCAATGGGCAACTGGTGACGGGACTGATGCCCTGGACGCAAGGCGACCATGTGATCCTCGGGACGCCTCATGGCTATCGTGGCGAGGGGGTGATCTCACGATTCTGGGAGATGGTCGAGCACTTCGGTATCAACTTCTTTTCCGGCGTGCCAACGGTCTATGCCGCACTTCTGCAAAATGAATGTGAGGGCCGCGACCTGTCCAGCCTTCGCTACGCAATGTGTGGCGCCGCACCGATGCCGGCTGAGCTTTTCCGCGAGTTCGAGCGCCGGACCGGGGTAAAGATCCTTGAAGGTTATGGTCTGACTGAGGGCGCCTGCGTCTCCTCAGTCAATCCGCCCCATGGCGAGCGCCGCATCGGCTCCATCGGGATACGGATCCCTTACCAGAACATGCGCGCGGTCTTGCTCGATGATGCCGGGGAGTACCTGCGCGATGCCAGCGTGGATGAGATCGGCCTGATCACGATCAGTGGACCGAACCTCTTCGAAGGCTATCTGGAGGCGCGTCATAACCAGGGCCTCTGGATCGATATCGACGGTCAACGCTGGCTGAACACGGGCGACTTGGGTCGCCAGGATGCGCAGGGTTACTTCTGGCTGACCGGGCGCAAGAAGGAGTTGATTATCCGTGGCGGCCATAACATCGATCCCAAGCAAATCGAGGAGGCGTTGCAGGCGCATCCCGCCATCGCCTTGGCCGCTGCTATCGGCAGCCCCGATGCCTATTCGGGCGAAGTACCGGTCGCCTACGTTCAACTGCGCCTTGGGCATGCCTGCAACGCAGAAGAGCTTGAGGCGTTCGCGCATCTCAACATCAGCGAGCGGGCAGCCGTTCCCAAGCGCATTGAAATCCTCGACGCGTTGCCACTGACCGCCGTGGGCAAGATATTCAAGCCTGCCTTGCAGCAGCGGGAGATTTCCAGAGTCGTCCGGCAGGAAGTGGACCGTCTGTGTCTGCAGGACGTTGACGTAGCGGTGGTACAGGATGGACGGCGCGGTCTGGTCGCCTGCATCCGGGCGGGACGCAATCAGGAAACACTGGCCCTGCTTCTAGGGCGCTATAGCTTTCAAGTGGAGTGGCTTGAATGAGTGTGACTTCGCCTCCGTAAGTTAAGCAAACATGCCCTGGTACTCATCAACCGGGGCCTTTTTCACAACGTCGATCCATGCCAACCGGCACTGCCAAGTGCACCGGAAGGCGAAGCTTTGCCTGCGCACCAATCAATAAAAACAATACGAGGTGGGAAATGAAACCGATCAACTCCTGGATAAAATTCGCAGGTGCCGCCGCAATACTCAGCGCTTCCACAAGTGCGGCGGCCAATGGCATTGCCTTGAACGAACAAAGTGCAAGCAGCGCGGGAACCGCTTATGCCGGAAGGTCGTCTTCCGCGCTGGATGCCAGCACCATCTTTGGCAACCCGGCAGGCTTGACCAAGTTGAAGCGCAGTGAGGTTTCCGGCGGCGCCGCAGTCGTCTCGGTGAGCGACGACATCAGCCATGCGCAAAGCAGTGCCCCCGGTACGAATAAGGGGGACTCGGTGCCGTTGGGGGTTGTGCCCTTCGCTTATATGTCGACGCCACTTGATGATCGTTTTTCGATTGGCCTGGGTCTCTATGCGCCGAGTGGTCTGATCAATGATTACGAGAGCAGTTTTCAGGGCCGTTACCATGGTTCCTATAGCACGACCAAGGAAGTCACCCTGCAGCCCACCATTGCCTGGCGAATCAATGATTACGTGTCCATTGGTGGTGGGCCGACCCTAAACCGTTTCGATGCAAAGCTTCAGAATTACCTGGCCACCGGCGCCCTGAACAACGGCCAGGACACGCTCGTCACCATCAAAGGCGATGACACCGCACTTGGCTACAACGTCGGCGTCTTGTTTGATTTGAGTGAGGCGACCCGTTGGGGGATTAACTATCACTCCAAGGTGAGTTATGAGCTCAAAGGACACACTGAGGTTTCCGGTTCGCCGAGCGTTGTCCCGCTGGACGGAAACTATGACAACAAGATAGACATCACCATGCCCGAATCCGTGGACACGTCGATCACCCATCATTTCAATAGTCGCTGGACGGGCTACCTGGGCACCACCTGGAAACGCTGGAGCCGGATCCAGAAGGTCGAGGCCGTCAACAGCGGTCTTTCACCCTTGGGCCAGGCGGCGGGTCTGGGAAGTGTGACCGAAGAAATGAACTGGCGTGACACTTGGGCCACCGCCGTGGGCGCCTCCTATCAATTGAACCAGCAATGGCTGCTGCGCGCAGGCTACGCCTATGACCCGTCCCCCATAAGGAATGCCGATCGCAGCGTGCGTGTTCCGGTCGGGAATCGCCAGGCCGTGACCTTGGGCGGCGCTTACTCCCCGAATGCCGATCTGACGATCGACTTTGCTTATGGCTATCTCTGGGATTCGAACGTCTCGGTAAAGCAGTCGAACGACTCCGGTCTTCAACCTGAATACAGTGCCAACTACGAAAACAGCGCGAATGGAATTTCAGTGCAGGCAACCTATCGGTACTGAGCGACACGACTCCATTTTTGATCGACGTCATTTTTGTCAGCCTTCCTGCAACCGTTCAATGGCAGAATCTCCTCAACTTGACCGTTTTGGAGAACACCATGCTTCGTGCGTTTGAACGAAGGCTCGACCCTTTTCCTCCTGACGAGGTGCCACCACCGCCCGCCGGCCTGGCTCGCTTCCTGTGGGCGTGCACGCGTGGCGCCCGCGGTTACATCCTTGCGCTGGCGCTGCTCAGTGCCGCGGTGTCGATTTACGAAGCCTGGCTGTTTTCCTTCCTCGGGCAGGTCGTGGACCTGCTCTCGACCTGGCAGGCCGGCGGTGAAGCGGCGGTGCAGGAAAGTCGCGTGTTGTGGGGCATGGGCATTGTCATGGTGGGCAGTGTCGGGCTCGTGGCGTTGCGCACCATGGTGCAGCACCAGATATTGGCGATTAACTTGCCACTGCGGCTGCGCTGGGACTTCCATCGCCTGATGCTGCGGCAAAGCCTTTCGTTTTTTTCCGATGAGTTTTCCGGCCGGGTCACGACCAAGGTGATGCAGACAGCGCTGGCCGTACGCGACGTGCTGTTCACCCTGATCGAGATCGCCCCCGGGATTGGCGTGTATTTCATCGCGATCATCGCCCTGGCCGGCGGCTTCTCCCTGAAACTGATGCTGCCTTTCGTGGCCTGGGTCGCGTTGTTCGGGCTGGCCATGCTGTATTTCGTGCCCCGCCTGGGGAAAGTCGGGCAGGAACAGGCCAATGCGCGGTCGATGATGACCGGGCGTATCTCCGACGCCTACACCAACATCACGACGGTGAAACTGTTCTCACACTCCAATCGTGAAGCGCATTTCGCCCGTGCCGCGATGGAGGATTTCAAGCAAACCGGTTTCCGCCAGATGCGCCTGGTCAGCCAGTTCTAGATCGTCAACCAGGCGTTGGTGGTGGCGTTGATCATGGCCGCCGGTGGCTATGCGTTGTGGCTATGGCACCAAGGCGAGGTCGGCGCAGGTGCCGTGGCGGCCATCACCGCCATGGCGTTGCGTATCAATGGCATGTCGCACTGGATCATGTGGCAGATGACCGCGCTGTTCGAGAGCATCGGCACCGTGCAGGACGGTATGGCCACCTTTACCCGTGGCCCCAAGGTCAAGGATGCGCCGGACGCGGGCGTGCTGGCGACCTCCGGCGGGGCGGTCACCTTCGATAAGGTGAGCTTCAACTACGGTGGCGAACGCCAGGTGCTCGATGGCCTGAGCCTGAACATCCGCCCGGGCGAAAAAATCGGTCTGGTGGGCCGCTCCGGTGCCGGCAAATCCACGCTGATCAACCTGCTGCTGCGCTTCTATGACGTCGACAGCGGAGAGATTCGCATCGACGGCCAAAACATCGCACACGTGACGCAAGACAGCTTGCGCAGCGCCATCGGCATGGTCACGCAGGACACCTCGCTGCTGCACCGTTCCATTCGCGACAACATCGCCTACGGCCGTCCCGATGCGACCGACGCGCAGATCCGCCATGCGGCGGCCAACGCTCAGGCTCATGAGTTCATCAGCCAACTGAGTGACCGGCAAGGCCACACCGGCTACGACACCCTCGTGGGTGAGCGCGGGATCAAGCTGTCGGGCGGCCAGCGTCAACGCGTCGCGATTGCCCGTGTGATGCTTAAGAACGCCCCGATTCTGCTTCTCGATGAGGCCACCAGCGCGCTGGACTCGGAGGTCGAAGTCGCGATCCAGGAAAGCCTCGATGAAATGATGCAGGGCAAGACCGTGATCGCCATCGCTCATCGGCTGTCCACGATTGCGGCGATGGACCGGCTCATCGTCATGGATGACGGACGCATCATCGAGCAGGGCACTCACACCGAATTGCTTGCAAAGAACGGACTCTATGCACGGCTGTGGCAGCATCAAAGTGGTGGGTTTTTGGGTGAGGATATGGGCGTGGTCGAGGCAATGGATCCGGTGTGAGCGTGAAGGGACAGCAGGGGGCGAGAGAGGAGGGGTATGGCGATTGCCACTACCCTTTGCAGACATTCATGACAACTAAGCCAAAAGGCCGGCTTAGCCGGCCTCGGTGAACGAAGCGAACGATGTGAACGCATTGTCCGGCGTATTCCACGTAATGCCCCCTTTAAAAACTATCTGCCTCGGGCGCACGGAAGGCCTTACTGTAGAAGCCGGACTGGTCGAAACAGCAAACGTGCTTCTTGCCGGATGCAAGCATATCGCACGCATCACCCATTCGTTTTGCGCGCGTCTTAAGTTGCTTGGCTGAAGTAATCCAGTGTATCCAGTCTACTCGTGCGATGGTCGTCGTATTATTCCAGACTTTACGAGCCTCAGGACTGGCTGCCAGTGCCTCCTGAAAATCGGCTGGGATCTCAGGCTCGGGTTCCTTCTTCACAGGGGCGAGCTCCAGTGTAACGGTGTCCCCAACGGCCGCGCCTGCAGCTTCGAGTAACTCTCTGCTTACCTGCAACCAATGGCTCAGCTGACCATCCGGCTCAAGGGTTGCCTGGAAGTGGTGCCCATTGATGGTGCCTTCAACTGTCGTCCTTCCTCGCCTCGGAAGCTGTTCACTCGCGTCTCTTGGCAGTACTACGAACGCCCACGACGTATCATTACCTGGCTTTGTCGGACGAAGTAGCTTTGCTTCGAATCGGGATTTCACATCGATTGCTGTCATTGCAACTCCTCCAACTAATGCGCCTGACTACTATCCGGCGACATCACTGTCGGTTTAAACCTGACATTGATGAAGCCAGGCCCAACTGCGGTAACAGTTCAGTGAAGACGTTCGACGCTACCTATTAGCCACTAGTCTGTCCAGCGGCTGCTTGGGTCACGCTTTTTTGCACCGCAAACGTCAGACGCTGTCTTAATAGCGGGTAGGCGAAGGTGGAAGCCATGACAACGCACAAATTGACCATTAAAGACTTGCAGTTGAACGTTTCAATCCGCGGCCAAGGCTCGCCGCTGCTCTTGCTCAATGGCCTGGGTGGTTTGATCCGTACCTTCGATCCCCTGCGCAATGAACTGGTGGACTACAGGACCATTACGCTGGACGTGCCCGGGGTCGGCAAATCGCAAATGCCCCGCTGGCCGATGCGTCTGCCGCGCCATGCTGACCTGATCGCTGAAATGCTCAAGCAATTGGGAATCGAGCAGGTCGATGTGTTCGGCGTGAGTTGGGGCGGCGCATTGGCGCAAGAATTCGTCCTGCGTCACCCGAGCATGGTGCGCCGCTTGATCCTCGCGGCGACCTCGGCCGGCCCGGCGATGTTGATGAAGCCCGCCGATATCCTGGATTTTTTTGGCAGGAGCAAAAGCGCCAGATCGGGGAAGCAAGAAGGCTCGCGCAATTCGCTACAGACGCTGCTGCGCTTCGGTGTGGTAAACGGCATGCTTACGGTCAATCCGCGAACCTATTACCACCAACTCACCGCCTTGGTCGGCTGGACGAGCCTGCTGCGGTTGTCACGCCTACGCCAGCGCACGCTGATCCTCACCGGTGAACGCGACACTCTGGTGCGGCTGTACAACGCGCAGATCCTGCGCCGCACCATTCGCTGTGCCGAACTTTACGTCCTGCAGGGCGAGGGGCATTTTTTCGTGGTGACCAGCGCCAGGCGGACCGCCGAAGTGATACGCGAATTCCTCTGCCAGCCGCATGGCAATGAAGAGCCCGCGTCGATGATCGCCAACGGCATGTTCGAGCCACGCCTGCTGTAATCCGAGCGCAATTGCCTCGCTGATGCGGGAACAGGGGCGGATTTATGATTCCCTGTCAAACGACGGCTTTTGGCCAATAACTGCCCGTCGCGAGAGGCAGACAGCGACCCATTGCGGACATTGATGCGAGACAAACTCGTGGCGCCTGACCGTGAGTGGCCACTGCTTTTTGTTGTACGTGCCGGATAAGTTTGTATATGTCTTGTGCCAGACAGGCCTCAAAAGCCAACGGACAGTGTCCACTTCAGCACCTGTTGCTGACCTCCAGATCACCAGAAGACGCTGCCGGCATCATCAATGCGCGCCGAAGCTGACCGCTGGTACCACTCATTGGCGGAAAATTTTCTTCAATGCGTGCCTCGCACTCGCCTGTTTTTCGACGCAGATAGCCTTCAAGTGCGTGTCAATCAAGTCATTTGACCGGGGCCGTGGTTTCCGTTTTTGTGGGTACAGTCGAGTTTTAAACGTTAGCTGTACAAATTAAGTATTTGGTATAACTTTTAAAGGCGCCTATTGAGTCATATCGAGGGCTTTGCATGACCAGGCAGACGAGCCGCTTAATCCACCACGCTATCTGTTTTGTTCTGATGCTCCAGAGCGCAGAACTATTTGCTGATTGGCGCGAAGCTATTCCCAATGCTCGTCGGCTGGGTTACGGGGAGATGCGCGTATTCGGGTTTTCCATTTACAGCGCGCAGTTCTGGAGCTCACGCCTCATTGCCGGTGAAACGCTGGATGCGGATGTGCCTTTTGCGCTGGAGCTGACCTACAGTCGCGCTATTAGTCGCGATGATCTGGTTGAGGCCAGCATCAAGGAAATCCGTCGCCTGTCGCCCAACACTCTGAATTCAGAGCTGATGGCCCGCTGGGAGTCGGAGATGTTTCAGGCGTTTGTCGATGTGCGTGCCGGTGACCGCATCACTGGAGTTTACATGCCTGGAGAGGGCGCACGTTTTTACGTCGGTGAGAACCTTCGGCATGTGGTGAGAGATGTTGCGTTCGCCAAAGCCTTTTTTTCTATATGGCTTGACCCCCGAACACGCAACCCGGAGCTGCGCGCCCAATTGCTGGGAGCCGCCAAACCCTGAAACCGTTGAGGAAATGCACATGTTGAAGATAGGGATACTGCTGCTTTGTATTGGCCTTGCAAGTTGCAGCCGGGTGGATGTGCAAACCTACAGCCAGGAGACGCCCACGCTTGAGCTGAGAGAATTCTTCGAGGGTCGGGTTGAAGCCTGGGGTATGTTTCAAAAGCGTTCTGGCGAGGTCACCAAGCGCTTCCACGTGGAGATCATTGGTCACTCCGAAGGTAGCAAGCTGATACTCGACGAATCATTTACGTACAGCGACGGTACCCAGCAAAAACGCGTGTGGACGTTAACCCCGGCTGGCTCCAGCCAATGGCGCGGAACCGCTGGCGACGTGGTGGGCGAGGCGCTTGGTGAGGTGGCAGGCAATACACTGCGCTGGAACTATGTGCTGAGCCTGCCGGTGGATGGCAAGGTGTATCAGGTTCAGTTAGACGACTGGATGTACCTTATGGACAAGAACACTATGATCAATCGCTCGTTCATGACCAAGTTCGGGGTGGAGGTAGGCCAGATCACCTTGTTCTTCCGCAAGCAACCTTGAATCAAAAACAGACTGCGCCACGCTGCGTCTGTCACGAAGGGCCGCAATCGAAAGGAATCCATCAAGCATCAAGCGTCCCGGTGCCCAGGAAAATCTCAAGTGCTTCGTATGGCATCGGTTTGGCAAAGTAATAGCCCTGGAAAATATCGCAACGACTGCCCTTCAGGAAATTCACCTGAGACGCCGTTTCCACACCTTCAGCGACCACTGTCAGGCGGAGGTGATGGGCCATGGAAATAATGCCTTGAGTGATTGCCGCATCGTGATGGTCGGTGGCGATATCCTGGATGAACGAGCGGTCAATCTTGATCTTGTCGATGGGCAAACGCTTGAGGTAGCTGAGGCTGGAAAAACCGGTGCCGAAATCATCGAGCGCAATGCGTACACCCAGGGCCTTGAGCCGGCGCAACGTATCGATTGCCTGTTCAACGTTATGCAGCAAGAGCGACTCGGTAATCTCCAGTTCCAACTGCCCGGCGCCAAGTCCGTGCTTGCTCAGCACTGCCTGGATACACTCAACAAACTGGCCACGCTGGAAATGCATCGGCGAAATATTCACGGCCATCGAGATGCCTGTCAGGCCCTGATCGCCTAGCTGGCGCAGCTGCGCGCAGGCCGTATCGAGTACCCAAAGGCTCAGCGGGATGATCTGACCACTGTCTTCTGCCACCGGCACAAACACCGCTGGTGAGATAAATCCTTTTTCCGGATGCTGCCAACGCAGCAACGCTTCGATCCCGACTACCCGACCGGTGCGCGCGTCTATCTGCGGTTGATAATGCAGCTTGAACGATTGAGTTTCGATAGCCTTTTGCAGGTCATTGCGCAGGCTCGCGTGTTCGCAAACGCGCTGATTGAGATCGCTGGTGTACCACTGAAAGTTGTTGCGCCCTTGCTGCTTGGCTTTGTACATGGCCATGTCAGCTTGCTGGATCAGCTGCATCGGCTGCTCGATGTGACCATCACTCAGGGTGATGCCGATACTTGCACTCACGTGCAGGTCAATGCCCTGGATGCAGTAGGGTCTGGCAATGCTGGCCATCAACCGCTCGGCCACCGGTACAACGTCCTCATCACGAAGCAGGTCCGGCAGCATGACGATAAATTCATCACCGCCCATGCGCACGATGGTATCCCCGGGACGAACCTGCTGGGTCATACGCTGCGCCACCTCAATCAGCACCTGATCGCCGAAGTAGTGTCCGATCGAATCGTTGATGGATTTGAATCCATCCAGATCAATGCACATCACCGCCAGACGACGCTTGCGCCGACGACTGATGTGACAATCCAGAATAAGCCGGTCTTCCAGCGACACACGGTTAAGCAAACCGGTTAGCCGGTCATGGCTGGCATTGAAGCTCAATTGGCGCTCGTAATGCTTCTGCTCGCTGATGTCCCGGGCAATGCCAAATACCCCGACGATCTCTCCATTGACCATGATCGGCAGGTTGGAGATGTCCATGGTCAACAGTTTTTCGCTCTCGTCGCGAACCCGTGCCTCGAAGCGTTGCGGCTCTCCGGCGCGGGCAGCGGAAAAATGCCGACTGACCCGTTCCAGGTCCTCTTCGAGCACCAGATGGGAAAAGTGATGACCGATGAAGTCGGTTGCGGTGTGCGGTTTCAGCTTCAGGCCTGCTGAATTCACACTTTGGATATTGCCGGCCAGATCGAGGGCGAACACCGGATTGGGGTTGTAGGTAAACAATGACCGAAAACGTTGTTCGCTTTCCTCCAGACGGTGGCCGTCACGCTCATGGCGAATCGCAATGGCCGCCAGCTGCGCCGCACAGGTCAGCCGTTGAATCTGCGCCTCATTCGGTCCATTTACCCGATCCTGGTACAGCGCAAACGTCCCCACCACGCAGCCCTGATGCGAGAATAACGGCAACGACCAGCAGGAGCGCAGATTGTGCCCCAGCGCCAGACTCCGAAAACGCTCCCAGCCCGGATCCCGGGCAATGTCGACGGTGACCACCAACTCGCGCCGGAATGCTGCGGTGCCACAGGTCCCTTCCTGTGGACCGATGGACATGCCATGGATCGCCTGACTGAATTCAGGCGGTAGACCAGGCGCCGCACCGTTCAGCAGATGCTTGCCCTGAGCATCGGTGAGCAGTATCGAACAACGCGTGTCAGCTTCTTGTGCGTCGAGCATCAAACAGATGGCGGCAAGGATGTCGCCCAGTGGATGATTGGTCGCGATCATGCCGAGAATGTCACGCTGCGACTCGGGGAGACCCACGCTGTGAAAGCTCGTGCAGAGGGTATTCATGATGGTTCCTGAGGACTGCCGAGACCATCCGATCTTCAAAGAGTCTGGAAAAGTGGGCGGCAGGGTGCAGTCCGCTCGCACTCCGATCGCGCTCTTTATAGAACACCGACCCAGCCACATAACAGACTCAGATCCACGATAAATAACCGTATCAAATTGACGCCGGTTGACTGATTTAGACCCATGACAGACGTTGCAGCGCGTCGAATACAGAACACTCAGTTTCTATATTTCAGCGCCTCCACCAATGCAGAAAAAGCGGGAGACGTCTGGCGTCTGTTGGGGTAATACAAGTGGTAACCCTGAAACTCGGGACACCAGTCGGCCAGGACTTCTTGGAGTCGGCCGTCGGCCAGATACGGTGCGACCAACTCCTCCGGTACATAGGCCAGACCAATGCCATCAACGGCGGCATTGAGCACATGCATGATGCTGTTGAAAACAAGTTGTCCATCGGCCTTGACCGTAAACGCCTGGCCATCACGTTCAAACTCCCAGGCGTAAATCACCCCTGATGGCCTGTGTCGGATATTCACGCAGTCATGCCCGGTCAGCTCATAGGGGGTTGTGGGTGTCGGGTTGCGTTCGAAATACGCTGGAGATCCCACCACCGCCAACCGCCAGTCCGGTCCTATGCGAACCGCAATCATGTCCTTGCTGATCGATTCGCCCAGGCGAATGCCGGCATCGAAACGTTCTTCGACCACGTTGGTGAATCCATAGTCGACGTAGAACTCCAGGGTGATATCCGGGTAATTCTTCAAGAAGCCTGCAAGCATCGGCCGAATGCACAACTCAATCTGATCGTCAGTGCAGGAAATACGAATCGTGCCACTGGGCTTGTCCCGTAGTTCGCTCAAGGCTTCAATCTCGACAGCGATCTGATCAAAAAGCGGGGCAATCGAGCGCATCAATCGTTCGCCAGCCTCTGTCGGCGAAACATTGCGTGTCGTGCGGGCCAGCAGTCGTATCCCCAGTCTTTGTTCAAGCGCACGGATCGTATGACTCAGCGCAGAAGGCGTAACGCCCAGTTTGGCGGCGGCTTTGGTAAAGCTTTGATCGCGCGCCACTGCCAGAAAAGCTTGGAGATCGTTGACTTTGGTATTGGCCATTGCTGAGTTTTTCTCAAGGCTGCATGAAGATTACACCTACTAATCAAGGTATCTCGAATCCGTCAAGCTCTGTCACCTATCTGGAACGGAGTACTGATGATGAGCGAGACACCTGTATTCGACACCCTGACAGGTGATGCCCTCGGCACGTCGGGGACCGGGGAGCTCCCGACTTACTGGAGTGGCATCTTTGCGATGACACTGTGCGTGTTCGCGCTGATCGCCTCAGAGTTCATGCCTGTCAGTTTGCTCACGCCGATTGCATCGGACCTGCAAGTCAGTGAAGGACTGGCCGGCTATGGGATCGCCATCTCCGGCGCCTTCGCGGTGCTGACAAGCCTTTCGATTTCCAGGCTTGCGGGCGCAATGGACCGCAAGACGCTGTTGCTGCTACTGACCGGGATTATGTGCGTATCGGGGCTGGTGGTCGGTCTGGCGCCAAACTATACGGTGTACATGTTGGGGCGTGCGCTGATCGGCGTGGTGATCGGTGGGTTCTGGTCGATGTCGGCGGCAATGGCCATGCGCCTGGTACCGCCGCATAGCGTGCCCAAGGCGCTGGCTGTCTTCAACGGCGGTAATGCTTTGGCAACCGTAGTGGCCGCCCCACTGGGAAGCTATCTGGGGAGTGTCATCGGTTGGCGGGGTGCTTTTTTCTGCCTGATTCCGGTAGCGATCGTCGCGTTGATCTGGCAGTGGATCAGCCTGCCAGCCATGACGGCGGCGCCGCGTAAAGCGGGCGCTGGCAATGTCTTTCGATTGTTCAAGAGCCGGTTGGTCCGTTTCGGCATGTTGAGCGTGGGTATTTTTTTCATGGGGCAGTTTGTATTGTTCACCTATCTGCGCCCGTTTCTGGAGACCGTTACGGGTGTAGATGTCTCCCTGTTGTCGATGATCCTGCTGGTCATCGGCGTGGCGGGTTTTGTCGGAACCGTTCTGATCGGCAGTTTCCTGAAAACCGGCATGTACCGCGTACTGGTCAGCATTCCACTCTTGATGGCCGCCATTGCTCTGTCCTTGATTGTCCTTGGCGGTGGCGTCGTGGCTGTTTTTGTATTACTGGGGCTGTGGGGACTGTTCGCGACGGCGGCACCTGTGGGGTGGTGGTCGTGGTTGGCCAAGGCGTTGCCCACGGATGCTGAAGCCGGTGGCGGCCTGATGGTGGCAGTCATTCAGCTATCCATTGCGCTGGGCTCTACCCTCGGCGGGCTGTTGTTTGACGGGAGCGGCTATCGCACGACTTTTCTCGCAAGCGCTATCTTGCTGGTACTCGCCGCAGTGACAACCTTTTTCACATCGCGAATATCGCAGAGACGTCATGATGTCTGGTAATTCAGCGTTTATAGCGCAGCGCATCCACCACAACGCCAAACGCTGACGAGTGCTCACGCCGATTCGGATAGTAAAGATGGTAGCCCGCAAAGGGCTGGCACCAATCCTCCAGTACCCGCACCAGACTGCCGTCAGCCAGCTCCTTCGTGACCATGTCTTCTGGCAGAAACGCTAAACCGCATTCCGCCACAGTCGCCCGCAGGACGGGACACGCTGCTAAAAAAGGTAAAAAAGGGGACTGATTTATTTATGACTTGGGCGCAAAAACGCCTTTAAAAATAAATTCGTCCCCTTTGTTCCATTTGTTCCAGGATGGGCTGGGTGATAGAGGTTTCCATAAGGAGACGCAGAAACGTTGAAAGCCCGTTCCCCGAGTTTCTGCCGGCCGGCACCTTATAAATGCGCGTCTATACTCACCATCCTGTTAGTGGTAGGGCTGAATTCCGGGTATTTGCGCCATGAGAGCCACACGCCATTGCGGTCAAAGCTCAAGATAATAAGGATGCCACACCAATGACGGATGACCGTCAGTATGAGGACGGGGCAGTTGAAATTTTTGAGCCTTGAGAGATGAGAACACAACGTATTCGAGATGGGTACTTATGTGAATCAACTGGAAGAGGATCAAATTCATGAAACTGCGAAAACTTTTACTAGCGGGGTTGGCGTTCGGTAGTCTGGTGGGGGGAGCCAGCATGTCGGCAGTGACTCAAGCTGCCGATAATAAACCCAACATCATGTTCATCATGGCGGATGACATTGGTTGGATGCAGCCCAGCATCTATCACCAGGGGCTGGCGGTCGGTGAAACGCCGAATATTGATCGCATCGCCCAAGAAGGTGCGAAGTTCATGACCTACTACGCCGAGCAGAGTTGTACGGCAGGGCGCAACGCTTTTTTTACCGGAATGCACCCGTTGCGTACCGGCATGATTCCACCGCAATTGCCCGGCAGCCCATCGTGGCTGCGTCCTGGTACGCCAGCACTGTCCAGGTTTTTACTTGATCTGGGCTATACCACTGGCGAATTCGGCAAAAACCATTTGGGTGATAACTTTGAGGCACTGCCGACTTCCCACGGCTTCCAGGAGTTCTGGGGCTACCTCTACCACCTCGATGCGATGCAGGGCGTAAGCTTTGTCGACATCAACAAAACCCCGCAAGAGCAGGGCATCGCACCCCCCTGCAAGGCCACGCCTATCAATGGGCTGCCGGACGTACCTGGCGCGATCGATCCACGGGACGGTACCTGCCTGACGCCGCCACGTCCGGTACTCTCCTGTGTCTCCAGCGACGGTACGCAGAAAAACACCACTTGCAAGGACGAAGGGCCGCTGACGCTGGAACGCTCGAAGTCTGTGGATGAAGAAATATCCACCAAAGTTATCGACTTCCTCGACCGCAACGATCCGAAAAAGACCAACAAACCGTTCTTCGTCTGGTACAACCCGGCACGCATGCACATCACCACGGTACTGCCACCCAAGTATGACGCCATGGTCGGTGAAGCCGGCGGTAAGGACTGGGGCACCAATGAAGCGGGCATGAAGCAGCTGGATGACAATATCGGTTATGTCTTGAAGAAACTCGAAGACATGGGCCAGTTGGACAACACCATTGTCGTCTTCACTACCGACAACGGCGCGGAAACCATTACCTTTCCGGATGGCGGTACTACCCCGTTCAAGGGCGGCAAGTTGACCACCTGGGAGGGCGGCATGCGCGCTCCGCTGGTCATGCGCTGGCCTGGGGTCATCAAGCCAGGCACGGTCCTGACCGACATCTTCGCCTCTCTCGACTGGGTGCCGACCTTGGTCAACATCGCGGGTGGCAAGAAAGGTAACGAGCTGAATGAGCAGATCATGGCGGGCAAGTACCCCGGCATCGTCAAAACCAAGCTCGACGGTGTGGATCAGACTGACTACCTGATGGGCAAGTCCGACAAGTCGGCGCGTGACACCTTCTTCTATTACACCGGCTCGCAACCTTCGGCTGTGCGCTACAAAAACTGGAAGATGTATTACACCATGGTGCCGGACACCGCGACGGGCGGGTTGTATGGTGCTACCACTTTCCACTGGACCCAACTGCTCAACCTCAAGCGCGACCCCTTTGAAACAACAGTCGGCGCTGACGCTAAGTCCATCACGGGCTATGGCGGTGCCTTGGGCTCACCGGGTAACGCCTATATCTACAACTGGAACATGCTGCCAATCGGACAATTGCTTTGGGAGAAGGAGTTAATGTCGTACAAGGATTTCCCGCCAATGCAGGCGCCGGAAACTTACAACTTGGACGGTATTCTCAAAGCTATGCAGCAGAACGGCCATAACGGACACGATTAACGGCTGGCTAACCGAGCAAAAAAAGCAAAAAAGGGGACTGATTTATTTATGACACTGGGCGCAAAAACGCCTTTAAAAATAAATCCGTCCCCTTTGTTCCTTTAAAAATAAATCCGTCCCCTTTGTTCCTAAGCCCCATCGTGTGTCCGGGGCCGAGCGGCCAATTGCGAGCGGGGCGCCAAGATGGCCAAGGCAACCGCCACGATGAAGAGCGCCGGCACGTCACCTGCCAAGTGCCCCATTTGCCCCGGCTGGGTGGCCGCCTGGACGGCCATGATTCCCCCGTGTATGGCGCTAGACCACACGGTGAACCAGATCAGGCTCAGATTGGCTAATGGATCACGTGCGGCCAGGATCAAGAACACGCCAAGTGTGGCGTAGATGCCAACGATCATCATCGGGTAGTCCGAGTGACCGGCGTGCCAGGCCCAACCGGACGGCCAGAACAACATAAGTGGGTAGAGAGCAAGGCACGCGAGGCCAGCCAAAACAAGAACGACGCGCAAATACCTGAGGCGATCGACTACGGTCATGGCGGACTCCTCTTTGGACCTACTCTAAATTGACCCCAAGTGGGGTGATAACACCTTCCCGGGCTTTCCCATGTGGTTCTAAAACGACGTCCGGGCGACCAGCGTCATACCGTCGAAGATCAGCGCCAGGGCCGCCAGTGCCCAGGGCAGGATACCTTCCTTGAATTCACACGTTCGGTATCTGCTGCGGGCACGATGAGGGCTTAGTTAACCATCACCTCTTCCAGTGCCTGCTCGAGGGTGCTGACCGTGCGCTCGATATTGTGCAGTTTTTCGAGTCCGAACAGACCGATGCGGAAGGTCTGGAAGTCGGCCGGCTCGTCGCATTGCAACGGCACTCCGGCGGCGATCTGCAGGCCGTGGTTGGCAAATTTCTTGCCGCTCTTGATGTCGGCGTCATCGGTGTAGCTCACCACTACGCCAGGGGCTTGAAAGCCGGCTGCGGCCACGCTTTTGAAGCCTTTGCCGGTCAACATTGCGCGCACCCGATCGCCCAGAGCCTGTTGTTCGCCGCGGACCTTGTCGAAACCGTAGGCTTGCGTCTCTTTCATCACTTCGTTAAACCGCGCGAGGGAGTCGCTGGGCATGGTCGCATGGTAGGCATGTCCGCCCTGTTCGTAGGCCTGCATGATCTGAAGCCACTTTTTCAGGTCGCAGGCGAAGCTGCTGCTCTGCGTCTGTTCGATGCGCTCCAGAGCCAAAGCACTGAGCATCACCAGGGCGCAGCACGGGGAGGCGCTCCAGCCTTTCTGCGGTGCGCTGATCAGCAGGTCGACTGCGCATTTGTGCATATCGACCCATAGCGTGCCTGAGGCGATGCAGTCCAGCACGAACAGGCCACCCACCGCATGCACGGCGTCGCCGACAGCCCGCAGGTACTCGTCGGGCAGGATAATCCCTGATGAGGTTTCAACGTGGGGGGCAAAGACAATCTGCGGCTTCTGCGCCTGGATGGCTGCCAGCACTTCGTTCAGAGGCGGTGGTGCGTAGGCAGCCTGGCGACCGGTGTCGACCGGTCGGGCTTTCAGCACCGTGGTGGCCGCCGGAATGTTGCCCATCTCAAGGATCTGGCTCCAGCGATAACTGAACCAGCCGTTGCGTATCACCAGGCATTGCTGGTTGGTGGCGAACTGTCGCGCCACCGCTTCCATGCCGAATGTGCCGCTGCCCGGGACCACTGCAACAGCTTGGGCGTTGTAGACCTGTTTCAGGGTCGTGGAAATGTTCTTCATCATGCCTTGAAATGACTGCGACATGTGGTTGAGCGAGCGGTCGGTGTAGACCACTGAGTACTCGACCAGCCCCTCGGGATCGATACTGGGATATAGCTTTGACATGGGGTGACTCCGAATAGCCCAGAGATTCATAGAAGTTTTGGACGTCTGCATTTGTGCTGACGATTTGCAGGTTGATTTTCATGCAGCCGCGCACGGTCAAGGCACCCTCTGCATGATGCACAAGTTTTGCGCCGAGGCCCTTTCTACGATGTGCAGGGTGCTTTTGTCCACTGTCTGCTCCTGGCCGTTAGTTACCTGTCAAAACCAAAACCCTCGACACGCTGAACGCCACCGACGAGCAACACCCCCATTCCGTCGCCCCACGTGCCCAACCCGATTTTGCCGGCTACAATGCGCTCCTACCGTGATAACCAGATAAAAAATATGTCTCTTCCCAAACATCACCTGGAATTGCTCAGCCCCGCCCGTGACGTGAGCATCGCTCGCGAGGCTATCCTGCATGGTGCCGACGCCGTGTACATCGGTGGCCCGAGCTTCGGCGCCCGGCACAACGCCTGCAACGAAGTCAGCGATATTGCGCAACTCGTGGAGTTCGCCCGTCGCTACCACGCCCGCGTGTTCACCACGATCAACACGATCCTGCATGACAACGAGCTGGAGCCGGCGCGCAAGCTGATCCACCAGTTGTACGATGCGGGCGTCGATGCGCTGATCGTTCAGGATCTGGGGGTGATGGAGCTGGATATCCCGCCGATCGAGCTGCACGCCAGCACCCAGACCGACATCCGCACGCTGGCGCGGGCAAAGTTTCTGGACCAGGCGGGTTTCTCCCAACTGGTGCTGGCCCGCGAGCTGAACCTGCAAGAAATTCGCGCCATCGCCGACGAGACCGATGCCGCAATCGAATTCTTCATCCACGGCGCGTTGTGCGTGGCGTTCTCCGGGCAGTGCAATATTTCCCACGCCCAGAACGGTCGCAGCGCCAACCGGGGTGACTGCTCCCAGGCCTGTCGTTTGCCTTACACCCTCAAGGACGATCAGGGCCGGGTCGTTGCCTACGAAAAACACCTGCTGTCGATGAAAGACAACAACCAGAGCGCCAACATCCGGGCGTTGGTTGAAGCCGGGGTTCGCTCGTTCAAGATTGAAGGGCGCTACAAGGACATGGGCTATGTGAAAAACATCACGGCCTATTACCGTCAGCGTCTGGACGACGTGCTGGAAGATCGCCCGGACCTGGCGCGGGCCTCCAGCGGCCGCACCGCGCACTTCTTTGTGCCCGACCCGGACAAGACCTTCCACCGTGGCAGCACCGATTACTTCGTCACTGATCGCAAGATCGACATCGGCGCCTTTGACTCGCCGACCTTCACCGGTTTGTCGGTGGGCGTGGTGGAGAAGGTCGGCAAGCGTGATTTGCAGGTGGTGACCTTTGAGCCGCTGTCCAATGGCGATGGCCTCAATGTGCAGATCAAGCGCGAAGTGGTGGGTTTCCGCGCCAACATCGCCGAGCCCAAGGGTGAATTCCTCGAAGACGGCCAGAAGCGCTATCGCTACCGGGTCGAACCCAACGAGATGCCCGACGGGATGTTCAAGCTGCGGCCCAACCATCCACTGAGCCGCAACCTTGACCACAACTGGCAGCAAGCCTTGCAGAAGACTTCCGCCGAGCGTCGTATCGGTTTGAGTTGGGTGGCACGTCTGGATGAGCAGCGCCTGCAACTGACCGCCACGAGCGAGGAGGGCGTCAGTGCGAGCCTGTCGCTGGACGGTCCGTTCGGCCTGGCCAATAAGCCGGAGCAGGCCCTGGAGCAACTGCGCGATCTGCTCGGTCAACTGGGCACCACGGACTATCACGCGACCGCCATCCAGCTGGATGCCCCCCACGCGTTTTTCATACCCAACTCGCAGCTCAAAGCCTTGCGCCGCGAAGTGATCGAGGCGTTGACCGCGGCCCGCCTGCTCGCCCATCCGAGAGGACATCGCAAGGCCGAAACCACGCCGCCGCCGGTGTATCCGGAGTCGCACTTGTCGTTCCTGGCCAACGTATACAACCAGAAGGCCCGGGACTTCTATCACCGCCACGGCGTCAAGCTGATCGACGCCGCGTTTGAAGCCCATGAAGAAACCGGGGAAGTGCCGGTGATGATCACCAAACACTGCCTGCGGTTCTCCTTCAATCTGTGCCCCAAGCAAGCCAAAGGCGTCACCGGTGTGCGCACCAAGGTCGCGCCGATGCAACTGGTGCACGGTGACGAGGTGCTGACGTTGAAGTTCGACTGCAAACCGTGCGAAATGCACGTCATCGGCAAGATCAAGGGCCATATTCTTGACCTGCCGCTGCCGGGCAGTGTTGCTGAGCCGGTCGTGGGTTACATCAGTCCTGAAGACCTGTTGAAGACGATTCCTCGCGCGCCGCATTGAGTGACGAGCGAGTACGTTGAGCTGCGCCGGATCATCGCCAATGCCGATGGTCGGCGCAGCCCATCCGGCCGGCTCCATGCAGTGGAATTTGATCTAGCCTTGAGTTAACTCACGGGAGAAAAATCATGCCCGTCGTTCTCAGAAGTATCTTGGTCGTTGCGTCGGGTTTGTTTTTTTATATCGCCGCGAGTGGTCAAGGCATTGCAGACCCTCATCAGCCACCGGCAATCCTACCGCTGGAATCCGAGGCGGTGCCTACACTCATCGCCTTTGCGCCGCTTGCCGAGCCGCTGGCCCGCGGTGTTGTCATCATCCAGTATCAAATAGAGCACGCCAGGGTCATGCCGGTATTTGGCAAGACCGCTGCTGAAGTATCGCCCCGTCTCGCTCACCTGCATGTGACCGTCGACGACTGGAAAGGGACATGGGCGCATACCAGTGAAGATCCGATTATCGTGGTTGGGCTGACGCCGGGCACGCATAAGGTGCTTCTAGAGGTGGCCGACCCGACTCACAAGATTCTTACCCACACGGAAGTGAGTTTTGTTGTTCCGCAGAAGTGAGCGGCTTCAGACGACAGGAAAATAAAGTCGCCCCTTTTTCGCATCTGTAGGAGCTGCGTGTCAGCCCATTCAACAGATCTTGAAAGCGTGTGTTTAAGAGCTCTCGAAGTTACGTCCTGAAAGCTACAAAACCTTGCGCCGTTACCTACGGCTACGCCAGAATCCGCCGGCTTGTGCGTCTTTGCCTCCCTCGGTAACTTGACTCCCGTCACTGCCCATCAGTGATCGGGTTTAGTCGCCCGTTGATGTCAAGACGCACAATGTCCCTCAGTCAGGTATCCCATGCCTGCACTTGATGGCGGTTGTGCGCAGGGCGCTTCGGCGCGCCGATTTCTTGGCTCATCGGTCGACTAACCTGTGCACAGCTGCCTCCTTATCGTTTAGTCGCGAGCGGGTTGCAGCCTCACTCTTACGAGGTTAGAGCCAATGTTCAAAGTAACGCCCAATCCACCGGAAACCGAATCGCCAGATACAGATCCGCCAGACACCGATCCCGTATCCCCATACGAAACCCTCGACTCAAAAAAACTCCACGCCGCTGCCGAGCGCGCGCTCAACTTTCACTTTCCGTCGAATGCGGACATCAAAGCCACTCAGCGAACGCGCAGCACGTTGTTTTCCGTGGACCCCGCGGCAACGACCGAAACACTGGCCGTGTTTTTGGTCGAAACGCTGGCGTCGGTCGATGTGATGATCCATCAGTTGGTGGACCATCTGGAAGGTGAGTCGCGCTACGCCTTGCTGGGTATTTCCAACAGCATCATGGTGGCGGAGATCACGGCGAACCGGGTGCTGGATAAAGTTGAGCCCTCCGTGTAACCGCTGATCTGTGGTGAGGGGGCTTGTCGGAACGCCGCACCGTCCCGTTGGGCAGCGAAGCGGCCCCAAAAATCGGGCCTGCTGCGCAGTCCAACGGGGGCAAGCCCCCTCGCCACAGGTTATTCATCGTGCTTTTCCCTGCAGAGATTGCCGGATCACTCATCATTCCGTTGGAACTCCCCACACAACACTCCGTCATCTGGAATACGGGGGGCTGCGGGTATTTCGTGGCGAACCCTGCTAACGCTTTTTCAATCAGAAGGCGAGGGACGACATGAATACTTCAGACAGCACAAACGGGAACCAGCCCGATAAACCCGACACCGGAGGCACAGAGCAAAATTTCGAGCACTTGAAGGAAAACGTCACAGAAGCACTGGGCGATGCACGGCAGCAGGCGGATGAGCAGTTTGGCCAATACCGCGATACGGCAGCAGACCAGATTGAAGCACTCGCGCAAGGGACCAAATCTTTCGTTTCAGAGCTGGAAGACAAGGACACCCTTGGCATGTCCGATTACCTCGTGGACATGGCGGAGTCCATGAGCGGCCTGGCGGGAAACTTGCGCGGGAAAAGCGCGGAGCAGTTGCTCCATGACGGCGCTGACCTGGCCCGTAACAACCCGGCCCTGTTCATTGCCGGCAGCATTGCGTTGGGCTTTGGCTTGTCGCGGTTTCTCAAGGCGGGCACCGCACCTGCGGCGACATTCACCGCTGGCAGAGATCCAGCCGCCGGCAGCTCGATGCCGCCATCGGGTGGTTTTGGCGCTCAACACCCCTACGAAACTTCCGTTCCCTCTCGCACCGATCAAAGCCCTGACCACGCCGCCGGCTTCACGCCGACGACACCCGGTGATCACGGCCACCCTTCGGACTTCGCTTCGCCATCGAACCCTGGTTCGACCAACGTCAATGGAGCACTGTGATGAACAGAGAAGATCCCAATTTCCCGGGGCCATCACCGGCGCCCGTTCCCGACCCTGACGTCTCTGTCGTCGGACTGTTACGGCAGTTAGCCCGCGAAGTGCCAGCGCTGTTCACCAAGGAACTGGCGCTGGCCAAAGCCGAGCTTCAGGCCAGTCTCACCACGCTCAAGGCCGGCATCGCCGGGGTCGCGAGCGGTGCGATTGTGCTGATGGCGGGGTTCATCATCCTGTTGATGTCCGCCGTCTATGGCCTGAGCCTGGTGATGGCGCCGTGGTTGGCCGCACTGATCGTCGGTGTGGTGGTGATGATCATCGGGTTCGCGATGTTGCAGGCCGGAAAAAAACAGTTCGAACCGTCCCATTTGAAACCTGATCGGACGTTGGACGCCTTGAACAAAGACCAGGAAGCGCTGCGCAGGAGAGTCTCATGAACAATGAATTCGAATACGAGTCGCAAAAAAGCCCCGAAGCCATCGAGCGTGATATCGATGCCCAGCGGGCGAGCATCGGCAACATTGTCGATGCCCTCGAAAGCAAGTTCACGCCGGGACAAGCCTTTGATCAGGCGTTGTCGTTCATGCAGAACAACGGCACGACCTTCCTGACCAACCTGGGGACCAGCGTTCGAAATAATCCGGTGCCTGCGGTGCTGACATCGGTGGGCTTGCTGTGGCTGATGATGAGCCAGAACCGTCCGCCGACCCCGCGTCCGGTTTATCCCGCAAGCCCCGATCACAACAAAGTAGGGGAGTGGGCCGATGGACTGGCCGAGGGCATCGACAGTGCACGTGATCATCTGCACCAGACGGCCGACACGCTCAAGGACGGTTTCCAGAGCGTGAAAGACAAAGCGGCGAACCTGGGTGACAACCTCGGGGCTGCCACCGACAACATCAGCCATGCGGTACACGACGCCAGCGACCGTTTAGTGCGCAGTACGCAAGTGGTAGGCGATCAGTTCAGCCGTCTGCTCAAGGAGCAACCGCTGATGGTTGCTGCTGCGGGGATCGCATTGGGTGCCATGCTGGGGGCGGCTTTGCCGTCAACGGCGACCGAGCAACGCTACATGGGCAAGACCAGCGCCGGGCTGGCCGACAAGGTCAAGCAACAGGCTCGGGAGGGGTTTGAGGCGGTGCGCGATACGGTGACCAAAACCACGGATCACTCGGACGTGGAGATGAACCCGGAACGCGATCAACCCGCAAGGACTGATGATCCAGCGGATCTCTCTCGAGGATTGGGAACGACGTAAAGCGTTGAAGGAATGGCGGGAGGTTGAATGTTGACCTCCCGCTTTTTTTCGCCCGTAAAAGACGTCGCGGCGCTAACGCACATCGCCAGTGCATTCTTGAAAACGGTCGTGACTGCGGTTGAGAGCGACGAGGACAGAAAAGTTTTAATGCGTTGAAAAGAGACCGACGACCGGCGACAAAACAGGCAATTTGCACGGCCAAAAACCGTCGGTCGCGATCCCTCAAATCTTTTTAAAATTTTCCCAGGGGCAACACCTTCAGATGACTGTGGGCGCCGCATTCGGTGAATCATCGAATGAGTATCGACGCCTTTCAGGCCTGGATGTTTGTCGATACAGCGTTGGGCTGAACGGGAATTCGTCTTAAACGATTTGAGAGTGAGTTTATTGTGCCGAAGATTTTGACTTCCCATCTGGACGACACCGAGCTGAGCGAACACAACGCCAAGATGTTCGGCTCGCCCAAGGAACGCCTGGACTTTTATCGCCGGGAGATTCAATACGAGACGAGCATTCTGGCGAACCGGACTGACGCCTATCTGGCCGCACAATCATTTTTGGTCATTGCATTTGCATCGTGCATGGCGAATCTCAACCCTGAATGGGGAAAGCTGTTCACGCTGGTGGTGCCGCCGTTTCTTGCGACGCTGGGACTGCTGAGTTCATTGAATGCGTGGCCTGGGATTCGAGCGGCGTACGACATCATTGACCATTGGTATTACAAGCAGAGCGAGCTCTTGCGAAGTGAGCCGATGATGGGGCTTGCGTATGACGAATCGCCGCTGTTCAGCGAAAGCGAGTCGACGCACAAGGGGTATCGAAAGGCTCTGCTGTTTTCCGTTCGAACCCCTTGGATCTTCGCGACGTTTTGGGTAGTGCTCGCTAGTTGGTCGGTGTTTATCCAACTGGCAAAACCAGATGCATGACAGGGTTGGGTTCCCGATGAACGCGCTGTCGCGGGTGAGGATTACTACAGGTGAACACCCACCCATTCACGCACCCCATCCTTCCCTGACAGCCTTGCGAATCCCCTCCAGCAACATCGCAAACGCCGGGTTGTCATTGTTCTCGCGCCAGATCAAATGCAGCTCGCTCTGTACGCCTTCCCCCAGATCGATATCCCGGAACACCACGTTCTTGAACACCACGCTGGTGGCGCAACGCGGGACCAACGCCAGGCCCATTCCGGCGTTGACCAGCGCCAGGATCGTCAGTGACGAACCGAGCCATTGCACGTATTCCGGGGCGACGCGGGCCGAGCGCAGCATGCCGGTCAGCAGTTCGTTGAAGGGCGGGTAGGCGGCGTGGGAATACATCAGGAACGGTTGCGCGTCGAGATCCTGGACGGAGACGGTGTCGGCAGTGGCCAGCGGGTGGCGACTGGGGACGGCGAGCACGAACGGCTCGCGCACCAGGCACTCGGTGGCGTAACCCGGTTCGAGCAAGGGCGCGCGGACGATGCCCAGATCGATACGCCGGGCACGTAGGGCTTCGTGCTGCTGGTAGGTGTTCATCTCCGACAGGTCGATTTTGACGTGGGGCTGTTTGAGCCGCGCTTCGGCAATCACCTTGGGCAGGAATTCGTACACCGCGCTGCCCACGAAGCTTATGTTGACCGAACCGATGTCGCCTTCGGCAAACCGTCGAGCAGTGACGGCGGCTTGCTGGGCGCGCTCCAGCAGGTTCTGCGCTTCGATGAAAAACGCGCGACCGGCGGCGGTGAGGGCGACGCTGCGGGTGGTGCGGGTGAACAGCTCGACACCCAGGTGGTGCTCCAACAACTGGATCTGTCGACTGAGCGGCGGTTGTGTCATGTTCAGGCGTTCGGCGGCGCGCCGAAAGTTGAGTTCGGTGGCCACTGTGGTGAAGCAGCGCAGTTGAGTCAGTTCGAACATTGATCTAATCCAGGTATCAATCGAATGCCAAGTTAGATTAGACGGGATCAATTGCCGCGTCCATGATCGGCTCGTCCCTAAAAAAACAATGATCGGGAGTTGCCTCTTGAATACCCTCCAGAATTCGCCGGATCCGAGTGTGCTGGCCCGCGCCGCGGCCAAGGTGAAACGCCACGTGCTGCCGCTGTTTGTGGTGATGTTCATCGTCAACTACATCGATCGGGTCAACATCGGCTTCGTGCGCAGCCACATGGAAACCGACCTGGGCATCGGCGCCGCAGCCTATGGCCTGGGTGCCGGGCTGTTCTTCATCGGTTACGCAATCTTCGAAGTGCCCTCCAACCTGTTGCTGCAACGCTACGGTGCTCGCGCCTGGCTGACGCGCATCATGTTCACCTGGGGCGCGGCCGCGATGGCCATGGCCTTCGTGCGCGGCGAAACCAGTTTCTATGTGCTGCGCTTCATTCTCGGCGCAGCCGAAGCGGGTTTTTTCCCGGGCATCATTTACTACTTCACCCAGTGGTTGCCGTCGACCGAACGGGGCAAGGCCATGGCGATCTTTCTCAGCGGTTCGGCGATTGCGTCGGTCATTTCCGGCCCGGTGTCCGGTGCGCTGCTGAACGTCAGCGGTTTCAGCCTGCATGGCTGGCAATGGATGTTCCTGATTGAAGGTTTCGCCTCCATCGTCCTGTGCGGTTTTGTCTGGTTCTGGCTGCAATCCCATCCGCGTGAAGCGAAATGGCTGAGCGCCGAAGAGAAGGACGCGCTGGTAGGGGCCATCGCGCTGGAGCAGCAGGCTCGCGAAGCCGCGCAGACGATCAAGCCGTCGATGTTCAAACTGCTGGCCGACAAGCAAATCGCGCTGTTCTGTTTTATCTACTTTTCCATTGCCCTGACCATCTATGGCGCCACGTTCTGGCTGCCGAGCATGATCAAGAAAATGGGCAACCTCGGTGACTTCCAGGTCGGCCTGTTCAACTCGATTCCGTGGCTGATTTCCATCGTCGCGATGTATGGCTTCGCCGCCATGGCCAGCAAATGGAAACACCAGCAAGCCTGGGTCGCGTTGACGCTGGTGATTGCGGCGTTTGGCATGTTCATGTCGACCACCGGCGGACCGATCTTCGCCTTCGTCGCCATCTGTTTTGCGGCCATTGGTTTCAAGGCGGCCTCGGCGTTGTTCTGGCCGATTCCGCAAGGCTATCTGGATGCGCGTATCGCCGCGGCGGTGATCGCCCTGATCAACTCCATCGGCAACCTGGGCGGTTTCGTGGCCCCGACGGCGTTCGGTTTTCTCGAACAAAAAACCGGCTCAATCGAGGGCGGGCTCTACGGCCTGGCCGCTACCTCACTGGTCGCCGCCGTGGTGATCTTCTTCGCACGCACCGCACCTCGTGGTGACGCCTTGCGCTCGCTGACCGGTAAGCCCGCCCCGACCCCCTTGCCACAACCCACTGTCAGTCACACCGCTTTGAAACCAAATCCAAAGGGAGCAGCCTCTTGAAAATCACACGAGTCACCGTCACCCCCATCGCTTTCCGTGATCCGCCGCTGCTCAATGCCAGTGGGATCCACGAACCGTTCGCGCTGCGCTCGATCATCGAGATCGAGAGCGACAATGGCTACATTGGCCTGGGGGAGAGTTACGGCGACGCGCCGGCGCTGGCGATCCAGCAGCAGTTGCAAGGCCAAATGATCGGCCTCGACCCGTTCAACCTCAATCAACTGCGCGCCATCGTCCAGGCTACGGTGGCGGCGAACAAACCGGCGAGCATCGCGGGCGCGGAACTGGCACCCGGTTCTCACGCCAGCAAAGCGGTGAGCAATGCGTATTCGGCGTTCGAAGTGGCGTTCCTGGATCTGCAGGCGCACTCGTTGAACGTGCCGTTGGTGGACTTGCTGGGCGGGGCGATCCGGGACGAGATTCCGTTCAGCGCCTACCTGTTTTTCAAGTACGCCCAGCACATCGACTCGCCTTACAAACCCGACAGTTGGGGCGAAGCGCTGAACGAAGAGCAGATCGTCGCCCAGGCTCGGCGCATGATCGAGACCTATGGTTTCAAGAGCATCAAGCTCAAGGCGGGCGCGCTGGAACCGGAGCATGAAGTGGCGTGCATCAAGGCGCTGAAAAAGGCTTTTCCGGGTTACCCGCTACGGATCGATCCGAACGCTAACTGGTCCCTGGAAACCTCGATTCGCATGGCCCAACTGCTGGGTGACGACCTGCAATATTACGAAGACCCGACGCCGGGCCTGGAAGGAATGTCCGAACTGCACAAACGCACCGGTCTGCCGCTGGCGACGAATATGGTGGTGACCGATTTCGATGAGTTCCGCCGCAGTGTCGCCTTGAACAGCGTGCAGATCGTCCTCGCCGATCACCACTATTGGGGCGGCCTGCGCGACACCCAGGCGCTGGCGAAAATGTGCCAGACCTTTGGCCTGGGCGTGTCCATGCATTCCAATTCGCATCTGGGTATCAGCCTGATGGCCATGGCCCACGTCGCCGCGTCGGTGCCGAATCTCGATTACGCCTGCGACACGCATTACCCGTGGCAAGACCCGGACGAAGAAGTGATCAAGGGCGGCAAGCTGCCGATCGTCGATGGTTGCGTGAAAATCACCCGCGCACCGGGGTTGGGCCTGGAGCTGGATCACGATCAACTCGGCAAGCTGCATGACCAATACCTGACATGCGGCATTCGCCAACGCGATGATGTGAAACAGATGCAGCGTTACAAGCCGGAGTGGAAAACCATCAAGCCACGGTTTTGAGGTAACGCAATCTCTGTAGCAGCTGGCGAAGCCTGCGTCCGGCTGCGCAGCAGTCGTGAACCAGACGATGCGGTGCTTCAGGAAAACCGCACACTCAGGTTTTTACGACTGCTGCGCAGCCGGACGCAGGCTTCGCCAGCTGCTACAGGGTGCGTGCAGCTTCAAACGCGTTTATTCAACGCCGCTTCAGCCGCCGCAATCTGCGCCTGGCGCTGGGCAATCACATCGCCCACCGGCGGCCCCTGGAAGCGCCGGGCTTCAAAGCCGAACCAGACAATCGCTGTCAGCACCAGGAAGCCAATGGTGATGTACAGCGCCCAATCGTTCGGTGGCTGAATGCCGATGATGAAGATGATCACCATCGACAGCACCGAGAGCAGGGCGAACACGGTGTACCAGAAGCGTCCCATGTTCCACGGGCCCATGGTCGGCCACTTCGCGGTCCCGTAGGTAAACAGGCCCAGCACGATGGGAATGATGAAAGAGAAGAACAGGAAGATCACCGTGCAGGACACCACGATCGTATAAACAGGCGTGGCCCCGACCGAGATTACCGACGAGCCCCAGTCAAACAGCACGGCGAGGGTGGCACCGGTCCAGATCGCCGCCACCGGGCTGCGGAAGGTCGGCGAGACCGAGGCCAGTGCTTTGGAAAAGGGCAGGCCGCCGTCACGGGAGAAGGCGAAGATCATCCGCGACACCGAGGTCACCGTCGCCAACCCGCAGAGGATCTGCGAGACGAAAATCGCCACGTACAACGCGAGCTTGAGCGTCGGGCTGGCCTGGGTGTTCATGGCCCAGAAAAACACGTTCCAGCCTTGCTTGGCCGCTTCGTCCATGTTCGGCAGCATCAGCACGAACGAGCACAACATCACCCAACCGAACAGCAACGACCAGACCACCGACATGACCATGCCGCGCGGCACGGAAATCGCGGCGTTGCGCGTCTCTTCGGAGGTGTGTGCCGAGGCGTCATAACCGGTGATGGTGTAGATCGGCAGCAGCAGGCCGAGCATGAACACCCAGCCGTTCGACACCGATGGCCAGACCGCGCCGCCGGCATCGCCGGAGTAGTTGCTGAAGGTCCACAGCCGCGCGAACTCATAACTCGGTGCGGAGATCAGGCAGACGATGGTCAGCGCCAACGCCGTGGCGAAAATCAGGTAGCCGGAGAAGTCGGTGAGCTTGGCGGTCAGGCCGATCCCCAAGTGGTTGCACAAGGCCTGAAGGCCGGTCAGCACGGCGAGGAAAATCACCCGCACCGTGGTCGTGTCTTCCATGCCCAGCGCCGGGCCGAAGGCACCGAAAAAGAAGTAATAGGTGCCGACGTTGATCGCGCCCAGCACGGTGACCAACCCCAAGAGGTTGAACCACGCGGTCAGCCATCCGGTGAAGCGGTTGCCGAGAATCGAACCCCAGTGATACAGCCCGCCAGCGGTGGGGTATGCCGAGGAAATCTGCGCCATGGCCATGGCGAACACCCCGGAGATCAGGCAGCCGATGGGCCAGCCGATGCCGATGGACGCGCCGCCCGCGCCGGAGGTGCCCTGGGCGAGGGAGTTGATGCCCCCGGAGAGGATGCAGATGATCGAGAAGGAAATCGCGAAGTTGGAGAAAACGCCCATGCGTCGCGAGAGTTGCTGGGCGTAGCCCATGCTGTGCAGCGCCTTGACGTCGTCGTCATGGGCGGCGTCAGTGCCGGGCTGGCTTGCTGGATTCATGTTGTGTGCCCCTTCAGGTTTTGATACGCGCCCCTCCGGAATGCCGGACGAACTGGCTTTCAACCCCTTGTCGTACTGCTCCTGTCTCCCACCGTACAACCTGCCGGTGCGCTGCATTCATGTGTCGAGCACCGACAGTCAACTGCTCTACAGGCGGCCGTGAAACGCCGCGTCGAAAATCTCTGCTGCACCGGCCTTGGTCAAGGGCAGCGGGTTGCCGCCGGCGGAAGGGTCGACCACGGCCATGTCCGCGATCAGGTCGGCCTGTTTGTCATCCACGCCCAACTCGAACAGCGTGTGCGGCACACCGATGTCTTTGCGCAACTTGAGGATGAAGGCCAGGAAACTGTCGAAGCCGGGGGAGGGCAGGCGCAAATACGCGGCCAGGCGCGTGATGCGTTCTTCGATGGCCGGGCGATTGAATTTCAGCACGTAAGGCATGAAGGTCGCATTGGTCATGCCGTGATGGGTGTCGTACAGCGCGCCGACCGGATGCGAAAGGGCATGCATCCCGCCCAGGCCTTTCTGGAACGCGGTGGCGCCCATCGCCGCCGCCGCGAGCATGTTCGCCCGCGCTTCCAGGTCGCCCGGCGTGTGCACGGCGCGCACCAGTGCGTTGGCCACCAGGCGCATGCCTTCCACGGCGATGCCATCGGCCAAGGGGTGGAAACCGGGGGCGCAGTAGGATTCCAGGCAGTGCGCCAAGGCGTCCATGCCGGTGCCGGCGGTGATTTTGGCCGGCATGCCGACAGTCAGCGCCGGGTCGCTGATGACCACGCGCGGCATCATTTTCGGGTGGAAGATGATGCGCTTGGTGTGGGTCGCCTCGTCGATGATCACCGCGGCACGGCCGACTTCCGAGCCCGTGCCCGCCGTGGTCGGCACCGCAATGACCGGGGCGATACGGCTTTCGTCGGCGCGGGTCCAGTAGTCGCCGATGTCTTCGAAGTCCCAGACCGGGCGCGTCTGCCCGCTCATGAACGCGATGAGCTTGCCCATGTCCAGGCCGCTGCCGCCACCGAAGGCGATCACGCCATCGTGGTTGCCGGCGCGCCAGGCATCCAGGCCGCCGGCGAGGTTGGCTTCGACCGGGTTGGGCTTTAGGTCGCTAAACATCGCGACGCCAAGACCGGCGGCACGCAGGGCTTCCAGCGCGGCGAGGGTCATCGGCGCACGCGCCAGGCCACTGTCGGTGACCAGCAGCGGGCGCTGGATGCCTTGGGCGCGGCAGGTGTCGGCGAGTTCCGCGATGCGGCCGACGCCGAAGCGGATGCTCGTAGGGTAATTCCAGTTCGCGGTCAGGCTCATGGCTCAGATCTCGTGGCGCAAATGGAAGGATTTGGCGCGGGTCAGGTGTTCATAACCGAGGCGCGACAAGGTGACGCCGCGTCCGCTGTTTTTCACCCCGGTCCAGGCCAGGGCCGGGTCGAGGTAATCGCAGCGGTTCATGAACACGGTGCCGGTGTCGATCTCGTTGCCCAGGCGTTCGGCGGCGGCGAGGTCCTGGGTCCAGATCGAGGCGCTGAGCCCGAATTCGCTGTCATTCATCAGGGCGATGGCTTCGTCGTCACCTTCGACCGGCATGATGCCGACCACCGGGCCGAAGCTTTCCTCGCGCATGACTGACATTTGATGAGTAACGTCGATCAACACCTGCGGCGCGAGGTAGGCGCTGCCCGGCTCGTCAACGGGAAACGCCGTGGGTTCAATCAGTGCCGTGGCACCTTGGGCCAGCGCTTCGGCGATCTGGCCGCGCACGAAATCAGCGGCGGCCGGTGTGACCAAGGGGCCGAGTGTGGTGGCTTCGTCCAGTGGATTGCCCAGCACGTATTGGCGGGTCAGGGCAGCGAAACGCTCGATGAAGGCCGGGTAGATTGTCTTGTCGACGTAAATGCGTTCGATGGCACAGCAGCTTTGCCCGGAGTTGAAGAAGCTGCCGTCCACCAGGTTTTCTACCGCGTGTTCGAGATTGGCATCGGCGCGCACGTAGGCCGGGTCTTTGCCGCCGAGCTCCAGGCCGACGCCAAGGAAGCGCCCGGTGGCGGCGGTTTCCATGGCCTCGCCAGCGCCGACGGAGCCGGTGAAATTCACTTGTTGCACGCGTCCGGAGCCAATGATGTCGGTGGTCTGGCGGTGATCGAGCAGCAGGTTGTGAAACAGGCCGGCCGGCAAGTTGGCGTTGGCCATGGCCTCGGCGAACCGTTCACCGACCAGCAGCGTTTGCGACGCGTGTTTGAGGATGACGCTGTTGCCGGCCATCAGCGCCGGAATGATCGTATTCACGGCGGTCAGGTACGGGTAATTCCAGGGCGCAATGACCAGCACGGTCCCCAATGGATCACGCTGGATGTGCCGGCGAAAACCGCTGACGGGTGTCGGTTCAATCGCTGCCAGGGCTTCAGGCGCAATGGCGATCATGTGCCGGGCACGCTCTTCGAAACCGCGCAATTCGCCCGCGCCAAACTGAACCGGGCGGCCCATTTGCCAGGCCAGTTCCCGCACGATGTCGGTTTTCATCGCCAGCATCGCGTCCACCACCGCACTGCAGAAAGCCGCGCGCTCGCTCAGTGGTCGGCGTTTCCATTGCGCCTGGGCGGTGGCGGCGGCGGTCAGTGCCTGTTCGATCTGCGTGGCGTCGGCGCAGCGGCGCTCGGCATACACCCGGCCATCGACCGGGGAAATGAGTTTGATGGTTGCCGTCATGCTGACCTCAATAGCGCTCGAAGCCGCGCTGCAGTTCCCAGTCGGTGATCCGCCGGTCGTATTCTTTTTGCTCCCATTCGGCGGTGTGCACGTAGTGGTCGATCACTTCGTCGCCGAACGCTTCGCGCAACATGCTCGAGGTCTGGAGCGCGGCGCTGGCTTCGCGCAAGGTCTTGGAGACTTCGGGCAGATGGTCATCGACGTAAGCGTCACCTTCAAAGGGCGGGGCGAGGGTGAGCTTCTCGTCGACCCCGGCCAGGCCCGCCGCGATCAGCGCAGCGAAGGCCAGATACGGGTTGAGGTCGGCGCCGCCGATGCGGCATTCGATGCGAATGGATTTGCTGCTTTCAGCACACAGGCGAAAACCTGCGGTGCGATTATCGCGGCTCCACACCGCCCGCGTCGGCGCAAATGTGCCGGCCTGAAAGCGCTTGTACGAGTTGATGTACGGCGCGAGAAAACAGGTGATGTCGTTGGCATATTTAAGCTGCCCGGCGACCCAGGAGCGCATCAGTTTCGACATGCCAAATTCAGCCTTGGCGTCGAAGAACAGCGGCTTCTTGCCGTTCTTGTCCCACAGCGAATTATGGATGTGGCTACTGGACCCGGCGGCGTCATAACGCCACTTGGCCATGAACGTGATCGCCTTGCCTTGCAGTTGCGCGATTTCCTTGCAGGCGTGTTTGATGATGACGTGGTGGTCGGCCATGGTCAGGGCGTCGGCGTAGCGGATGTTGATCTCTTCCTGGCCGGGGCCCCATTCGCCCTTGGAATTTTCCACGGGAATGCCGCTGGCCTGCAGGTGCTTGCGAATCGCCCGCAGCACCGGCTCTTCGCGGGTGGTCTGCAGGATGTTGTAATCCTCGATGTAATGGCCGGCGGTTTTCGGCTTGTGGTAGTTGCGCTTGTGGATCGCCTCGTAGCTCTCGTCGAACAGATAGAACTCCAGTTCCGAGGCGAACATGCCGGTATAGCCACGCTCGCGCAGGCGTTCGATCTGCTTCTTCAGGATCGCCCGCGGGCTGTGCGGCAAGTCGCGGCGATGGTGGTGATCGAGCACATCACAGAGCACCAGCGCCGTGCATTCCAGCCAGGGCACCCGGCGCAGGGTGGACATGTCGGGCTTGAGCACAAAGTCGCCATAGCCCTTGCTCCAACTGGCAGCGGCATAGCCCGGCACAGGCTCCATGTCGATGTCGTCGGCCAACAGGTAATTGCAGCAGTGGGTTTCTTCATGGCCGCTGTCGATGAAAAACTCGACCTGGAATCGTTTGCCGACCAGACGTCCCTGCATGTCGACCATGCAGACCAGGACGGTATCAATTTCGCCGGCAACGGCGGCACGCTTCAGTTCATCAAAGCTGAGAAGGGGCTCGGTCATCACGTCATTCCTGCGTGAACAGTGTGGGCCTGTCTGAAATAGCTGTTGCAGACGCTCTTCAGAAAAACCCAAACCCTGCCGGAGCGAGCATCGTGCGCAATAAGCTGATCCTTAGCTTAGCCTACTGTCGATTTGTGCAAGTTTTGATGGAGTTGGCGATACGCAGCCACCAATTGATCCAGCGAGAACGCCAGATTTCTTCCGCTCGGGTTGGGCAAGATCCAGACCTTTGCATGGCCGAAAGTCCTGGGTTGAAGGCCCCAGGCAATCTCTCGCTGGCCGGTTAACGCGCTGTAGGCGGCTTTGCCGAGAAACGCGACGACACGGGGGGCGTGGCGCAGGATCTTCTGTTCGAAGTCGGCAGCGGCGGCGGTGAATTCGTGCAACGACAGCTGATCGGCGCGCGCCGTGGGGCGGTCGACCACGGCGGTCAATCCGCAGCGGTACTGCAAGATCGTCCGGTCGTTTTCCGGGCGCACTTCCTCGGGGGTAAACCCGGCAAGGTGCAGCGTGCGCCAGAAGCGATTACTGCGGCCCGCAAAGTGATGCCCTTGGGCGGCGGCCGTCATGCCCGGATTGATCCCGCAGAAAATCACGTCGAGCTGATCGGCCAGTATGTCTTCAAGTCCTTCACCCGCCATAAAACCTCTCAACCGCAGATCACGTTGACCGCGTTGCGTGCCAGTTCGGTCAGCTCCGCGCGGGATTTGCCGGCGCGTGCCCGGATCGAAATGCTGTGCAGCAGGGAGGAGGCGAGCACGGCGAGGGCGGCCGGGTCGACGTTGTCCTTGAGTTCGCCGGCAGTCACGGCCGTTTTCAGACGCGCTTCGAGATCGGCGTCGAGTCGGCTGAGGCGATCGGACAGCACTTCGCGAATTTCAACGTCCTCTACGGCTTCGGTGGTTGCAGTGCCAATCGCAAAACAGCCACGCGGCTGGCCGTCTCCCGAGAAGTAGATCGACAGCTGCCCTTCATAGAAACGCATCAGCGCCTCGCTCAAGGTCAGTTGGCTGTCTGTCAGCGCAGCGTGCATGTCGGCGGCGGCAAATTCCCAGTACTGCTCGAGCGCCTTGATGTAGAGCGCGTGTTTGTCACCGAAGGCGGCATACAGGCTCGGGCGGTTCATGCCCGCTGCCGTGGCGATGCTGTCCAGCGACGCGGCGGAATAGCCGGTACTCCAAAACACACCAAGCGCTTGCTGCAGCGCGGTCTGCGGGTCATAGGCGCGTGGGCGGCCACGTCCTTTTGCTTCGGTAATCTTTTTTTGTGCCATGGCGTACAAAATCCTTGTGTGAAGGTAAGTCGAGGCATATTCTTACACCATCGCACAAAATTAAGGAACCAGAAGTTCCTCAATTTCAGGTTTGTTGAAGCAGAGCTCGAACTGGGTATAGCGGCGACGAAACAGGGTGCGGCGGAGCGATCCTTCTGACTGCGCACGGTATGGCTGTTTTTTATGGGTATTAGCCCCTGACTTCCCGGTTAAAGGTGTTTTCGATCATGACTAAACAGTTCGATATTCCGGCTTCACAAACCTTTGAGCACCCTGGGCCGAACCCGACAGCGCCCAACAAGAAAACGCTTAAAGAAACCGTACGGCCACTGTTGATGGTGGGTGTCCCGGCGCTCTTCGCCGCGATCGGGTACGCCCACTATGTCGCCGGCGAGCCCTACATCTCGACCGACAACGCCTACGCCCGAGTGGCCAAGGCCTCGATCAATGCGCGCACCTCCGGCCAGGTCATCGAGATCGCAGTCGAGGACAACCAGCCCGTTCGCAAGGGCCAGGTGTTGTTCCGCATCGACCCGAAACCGTTGCAGATCGCCGTTGACCGCGCACAAGCCCAGTTGAGCGTCGCGCGGTTGCGCATCGATGGGCTCAAGGCCAGCTACCGCCAGCAACAGGCTGAACTGCAATCGGCCAAAGAGTCGGCCGATTTCGACCAAAAGGAATTTGGCCGCAAGAAAGCGCTGGTCGCGTCCGAGTTCGTGTCGAAGTCGATTTATGAGCGCGCCGACACCGACGTGAAAGTGTCGCGCCAGCGAATTGCCTCGATCGAACAACAGATCGCCAGCACCGTGGTTGCCCTGAACGGTAATCCGAACATCGAGGTCGACAGCCACCCGGCCGTTCGCGAGGCCAAGGCGCAGCTGGATGAAACCCAGCTCTACCTCTCGTACGCCACGGTGTATGCGCCGGACGACGGCATCGTCGCCAAGGTCGATGATTTGCAGGTGGGCAACTTTGTGAACAACGGCGCGCCAGCCTTTGCGCTGCTGTCCGATCGCGAGGTGTGGGTGGAAGCCAACTTCCGCGAAACGGAGGTGACGCATATGCGTCCGGGCCAATCCGCGACCATTCACCTCGATACCTACCCGGATCACGAATTCAAGGCCCACGTGATCAGCATGAGCCCCGGTGCCGGCTCTGACTTCGCCTTGCTGCCGCCGGAAAATGCCACCGGCAACTGGGTCAAGGTGGTGCAGCGGGTGCCGGTGCGGCTCGAACTCGACGAGCTTGACCCGCAGATGCCGCTCTATTCGGGGATCAGCGCCACCGTCAAGGTCGATACCGGGCACCGCACGCCATGGTGGCATCCAATCAAGGCGCTGTTTACCTCAGGAGCTTCCTGATGAACACCACCCCCGCAGGTTCATTAAGGTTGGCCGCATTGCTCGCGACGTTCATGCAATCGGCGAACCTGCCTTTGCCCAATGCCGTGCTCCGTCTGATCCAGGGCAGTATGTCGATGACCGACGATCAGGCCGGATGGATCTTCACGTCGTACCTTGCAGCGAGTGCGATCACCATGCCGATCGCGCAATGGCTCGCCGGGCGCTATGGCTTGAAGCGGGTGTATCAAACCGCGCTGGCCGTATTCGTCCTGGGCTTGCTGCTCGCCACCCTGGCCTCGACGCCGCTGGAATTCATCGGCGCGCGGATTATCCAGGGCCTGGCGAGTGGCGTGCTGGCGCCGTTGTCGATGGCGATTGCCCTGGAAACATTGCCAATGGAGAAACGCGCGAAGTTCGGCGCGACGTGGACCGCCATCGTGCTGTTGGGCATCGTCAGCGGCCCGAGCATCGGCGGCTGGGTTGCCGAACATTTCGGCTGGCGCCCGATCTTCTACATCAGCCTGCCGCTGTCGGCGTACATCTTCATGGTGATCGCGCTGTTGCTGGCCGAGAAGAAGGCCGAGAAACGCCCAACGTTCGACTTTTTCGGTTTCGGCACCTTCACGCTGGGGCTGATCAGCCTGCAAATGTTGCTCGATCGCGGTGAACGCCTGGACTGGTTTGCCTCGACCGAAATCTGGCTGGAAGCGATCGGCTGTGCGCTCGGGCTCTACCTGTTTCTGGTGCATGTGCTGACCGCAAAGGTGCATTTCCTCAACAAGCGTTTGTTCAGCGACCGCAACTTCGTGTTGTCGACGGTGATCTTTTTCGCGGTGGGTTTCGTGTTGCTGTCGACCATGGCGCTGACCTCGCCGATGCTCGATGAAATCCTCGGCTACCCGCCGGACACCACCGGTTCGCTGACCATTCCGCGCGGCATGGGACTGGTCGGTGCGTTTCTGCTGATGGGGCGTGTTCCGGAGCGTTTCGACCGTCGGCTGTTCGTGGCCGCTGGCGTGGCCATCGTGGTGTACGCCAACTGGCTGATGCTCGGCTATTCGCCGCTGATGGACTGGTGGCCGGTGGCGCTGGCGGGTGCGATTCAGGGCTTCGGCATCGGCATGCTGATGCCGTCGCTGACCAAGGTCGCGTTCAGCACGCTTGATCCAGCGTTACGGCCGGAAGGCACCGGTCTGTTCAACCTGTCGCGTGTGTACGGCAGCACCCTCGGTGTGGCGATCGTGCAGTTGTATTTCTTCAACAACACCCACGCCATGCACATGGCACTGGCCAGCAACCTGACGCCGTATGGTGCGGCGGCGCATTCGGCGGCGACGTCCCTGCAAGCCATGGCGGGGCTCAACGAAATGATCACCGGCCAGGCCGCGTTTATCGGCGTGGTCGGTCAATTCAAGATTTTGATGTACGCGATGCTGGTGGTCAGCCCACTGGTGATCTTTCTTCGCAAGCCCGTTGCGACCAACTAGTTTTCGTGGAGTTTGCCTCATGAAATCCAATGCGCGCTTCATCAACAGACAACTGATCAACACCACCTTCGGTGCGGTCGCGGTGCTGGTGTTCCTGACCGCTTGCACGGTCGGCCCCGATTATCAAATGCCGGCGCCGAGCCCGTCGCAACACTACGATCAACAGGCCGAGCAGCGTCTTGGCCAACGCATCGACCTGGGCAAGAAGGTCAACGGCGACTGGTGGACGGCATTTCGTTCGCCCAAGCTCGACAGCGTTGTGCGCCGGGCCATCGACGGCAATCTGGAACTGGTCGCGGCCGATGCCACGATCCGTCAGGCGGCGTCCTCGGTCGCAGCGGCGGAAGGGGTGCTGTATCCGCAGGTCGATTTTGCCGCCCAGGCCGGTCGCCAGCGTACGCACAACGGACCGCAGCCGGTGGTTTCCAACTTCTATGCCATCGGTCCTCGGGTTGGTTTCGATCTGGACGTGTTCGGCGGCAACAAGCGCCAGGTTGAACAACAGGAAGCACTGACGGCGTTTCAGAAGCATCGCTACGAAGCGGCTTACCTGACCTTGACGGGCAATGTCGCCAGCCAGGCGTTGTTGATGGCCTCGGCGAACGCGCAGATCCAGGCTGTGGAAAAACTGCTGGCCAATGACACCAAGAACCTTGAACTGGTGCGCATGGCCCACGCCAATGGCAGCACCACGCAGATCGATGTGTCGCTGGCCGAAACCCGGCTCGCCCAGGACCGGACGCTGTTGCCGCCCCTCGCTCAGCAACGTGATTCGGCCCGGCATGCGCTGTCGATCCTGACCGGCAAAGGCCCGGCAGACTGGATTGCGCCGGACTTCGACCTGAGTGAGTTTGCCTTGCCGGCCAACGTGCCCGTGAGTCTGCCCTCGGAAATGGCCCACACCCGGCCGGACGTTTTGCAAGCCGAAGCGCAACTGCACATGGCCAGCGCCGCCGTCGGTGTCGCGACCGCCAACCTTTATCCGCACGTGGAGCTGTCGGCGTTTCTCGCGCAGTCGGCGTCCGGCAATGGTGGCGCCGCGCTCTGGGGCTTTGCCGCCGGAGTGGCGGGACCGATCTTCAATGGCGGCACCCTCAAGGCTGAACGCCAGGCGGCGGTCGACGGCTACAACGCCTCGCTCGCGGATTATCAGCAGACCGTCATCCAGTCGTTCGGTCAGGTCGCTGACACGCTGCAAGCCATCAACCATCACGCCGAAGAAAACCTTGCCCAGGAAGACGCATTGCGCGCCGCCGACAGCAGTTTTCGTTTGAACCAGCAAGCGTACGCCCAAGGCGAGAACAGCATCCTCCAGGTTCTGGAGGCCGAGCGCGCCTATGAGCAGGCGTTGTTGGGGCAGATCAGGGTGAAGACCGCGCAGTACCTCGACACCGTCCAGTTGTTTGTCGCCCTCGGCGGCAATTCGGTCGGCGTGTTTGAGCAGCGGGTCGCCAGCCGCGAAGCATCCAAACGTTCATATCAGTAGAGGCTGCGGCCTTAGAGAGTGGAGTAACGACATGACCTACGAAGCCTTTCACGACGAACTTCGCGAGACAAAATTTGCGCTGAACCACGGCTCGGCCGAGATGCCGGCCGTGGGCTTTGGCACCTTGTTCCGCGACCTCAGCGTCACCACCCAAGCGGTCACCCACGCGCTGGAAACCGGTTTCCGCCATTTCGATTGCGCCGAGCGTTATCGCAACGAAGAAGCGGTGGGCGTGGCGTTCAAGGCCTTCATCGACTCGGGCAAGGCCCGGCGCGAGGACTTGTTCATCACCACCAAACTGTGGAACACCAACCATCGTCCCGAGCGCGTGTTGCCGGCGTTCGAGGCCAGTTGCCGGCGGCTGCAGGTGGACTACATCGATTGCTACCTGATCCACACGCCATTCGCCTTTCAACCCGGTGATGACCAGGAACCCCGGGACCCGTTCGGCCACATGATCTACGACTCGGGCGTGACCTTGCTCGAAACGTGGCGCGCACTCGAACAGCTCGTGGACGAAGGGCGCTGCAAGTCCATCGGCTTGTCGGACATCACCCTGGAGGCGTTGAAGGCGATTGTCGACGTGGCGCGGATCAAACCTGCCGTGGTGCAGGTGGAGTCCCACCCGTATCTGCCGGAATGGGAGCTGCTGGAGTTCTGCAAACAGCACGGCATCATCGTCCTTGCGTTTGCACCGCTCGGCCATGGCATGCAGCCTGCGGTGCTGGAAGACCCGGTGCTGACCGGCATCGCCAAACACCTGCGCAGAACCCCGGCTCAGGTTGCGTTGGCCTGGTCGGTGCAGCGCGGTGTGGCGTTTCTGACCACGTCTGCAACACTGAGCCATATTCAGGAAAACTTTGACATTGCCACGCTGCCGCACCGGGCCATGCTTGAGATCAAGGAGGACATCACGACGCGGGTGCGCTTCAACTCGGTGGTGGAAACCGGTATCCCGGGCTTTATCCCGGGCAAAAGGTAACCCCTGCCAGCGCGGCGGCCTGATCTCAGGCCGCCGCTTTTTTTTGACCGTTCAATTGTGCGCCGAGGCAAAACCGATGGACGTTTTTCAAACCATGCGTTGTTTCATCGCCGTGGCCCAGAGCGGCAGCTTCACGGCCGCAGCGGCGACGCTGGACACCTCGACCACCAACGTTTCCAAAGCGGTTTCCAGCCTGGAGGCGCGCTTGCAAACACGCTTGATCAACCGCACGACCCGACGTCTGGCCCTGACCGAGGCGGGGCAGCGCTATTTGCAACGCTGCGAGAAGATTATCGAGGAGATGCGCGAAGCCGATGAGGAGGCGGGAACGGCGCAAACCCAACCCGTGGGCCGGCTGAAAATCCATGCGATGTCCGCCGTGGGCAATCACTACGTGATCAATGCAATCGCCCGGTATAGAGAGACGCACCCGTCGGTGATGTTTGATTTGACCCTGACCAATCGGCTGCCGGATTTGCTGGAAGAAGGCTACGACATGTCGATTGTGTTGGCGCGGGACTTACCCGATTCAGGCTTTGTCGCGCAACGGCTCGGCATTACCTACAGCATTCTTTGCGCCTCGCCGGCGTACCTGAAGAAACGCGGAATTCCCGACGCGCCGGGTGCTTTGGGTTCACATGATTGCCTGAGGATTGTGAATACGGTGATGCCAGCGGAAAACTGGGTATTCGAAGGACCTGAAGGTGTGGAGACGGTGAGCACACCGATGTCGCCGTTTCACGTCAACACCGCGGATGCGATGACGGTGGCGATCAGCAACGGAATGGGCATCGGCATTCAACCGATTGCGTCTGCCGTGGAGGGTTTGAAAGCGGGGACGTTGGTGCGGGTGTTGCCTGAGTATCATTTTGAAGAACTGAATGTGTTTGCCATCTACCCATCGCGCAAATTCGTCGATGCGAAGATCAAGACCTGGGTGGACTTCCTCAAGGACTACATTCCGGTCCTGCTGGCCAGCGATGAAAAAATCGTCGGTTCAAGCAAAAAAAGATAAACGCCAGTGCCGCCGGTATGGAGTGTCGACCCTCCATCGTCTGCACGGTACTCAACCGTTCGAACAGCCGGTGCCCATGACTTGATACTGCAGGACATGCTGTTGACCGCGCGAGTCTTCGTAGGTCATTTGTGCCGGTACCGGGCCACACTCATCGCCGACGTCTGACACGCTGATGACGCGTTTGATGTCGAGATGGGTGTCGTAGGTATAGGTTTCAACCGGGGCCTTGGTGGTGGCGGCGGTTGAGGCATTGTCGTCAGCGAAGGCGGGGGCGCCGAGACTGGCGAGAGCGAGCAGAAGCGCGAATTTCGAAAATTTCATGGCGTTCACCGTATCGTTTGAGGAGGGTTGGTTTTCTACCTTGTGAGCTGTTGGTAAATGCTCATCGGGTAGGAACGATGCTAGGGGTTTACCCCTGCCTCAAACAGCGGTCGGAAGGACAAACACTGTTGCCGGTTTACGCATGAATACGGGCCTTGTGGACGGCATCGCTGCCCGTGTGGCATGGTCGAAAAAATGCCACGTAGCCAACAGGATCAAGATGATGGAGGAGGGGAACGAGGTCGGCGGCACACCGTCGATGGCGACGCTGAAGGCCTTCAATCAGTGCGTATTGCACCTCGGGCGACTGGCTCGGGAGCGCGGCGCCTCGCAATTCATCGAAGACGGGCTGCAAGCCTTTCGCCCGCTGGTGCCGTTCGCGTCGGCATGGTGGGGCGAGATGTCCACGTCGGACGCCCATGTGCCGCCGAAAAGCTGGATGCACGGGCGCATCGACCTGCCCGAATCGTTTGCCGCCGAATGGCACAAGAGCGCGGGCAGCGACCGGTTCTCCCATGACACTTTGAGCCAACCGGGCGCGGTGGTGCGCGACAGTGGTTTCACAGATCCCCATGTCGAGGTCGATGCGTTTGCTCGCCGTCATGACCTCTACCATGTGATCTGCATCACCTTCGAGTTGCCCGAAAGCGGTTTGATGTTTTTTGTATGCCTGTATCGCGGCGAACAGGCGTCAGGTTTCAACGACAGCGAGGCCGCGTTGTTTTCGGCGTTCTGCGATCACCTGTTGCAGCTATGGCGTTTCCAGGTACAGGACATGATTCGCGTCGACACCGGCGACGGCGCCAGCGACTTTGGCGTTGCGCGCATGGACGGCACGCTGCTGTACGTCGGCGCCAGCCTGTGTGCGGCGATCCAGCGCGAGGTGCCGGGCTGGAGCGGTTCGAGGCTGCCGGCGCAGGTAATCGCCCAACTGCCGAAAGCGCCGAGCGTCATGCGCCTGGGCCGCTGTGCGCTGACCCTCAGCCCAAATGCCAAACACGTCATTCTGTCCCTCGAAACACAGTCACGCGGCGTGGTGCTGGCGCCACGGGAGCGGACGGCGGCGATGCTGTTTGCGGCCGGTCACTCGTATAAAGAGATCGCCAGGATCCTCGGTTTGAGCCCTGCGACGGTGCGCACCTACCTGCGCAACTGCTACTTGCAGCTCGGCGTGAAAAGCAAAGTCGAGCTGGGCTCTGTCCTGTCTGCACAGGCAACCCGCCGCGAAGCCCTCTGAATCACCGACCCCTCCTCATTTGTGGAGGTCCGTCCAACGCCCGCGCACGCTAGGGTATGCCCTGCATATCAGGGGCTTGCGCGCAGGCTGGTCGGGCCTCTTCCAAAACTATAAAAACAGAGGTGAGGCAGTTGAAATTCTCCAGGCTTTTTGTCGCCATTGCGGCAACCACGGCATTTTCCGGTGTGGCGCTGGTGGGGTGCCAGACCCAGGGTTCGACCCCGGCAGACATGGTCATGCGCAACGGTTATGTCTACACCGTCGATGGCCAGAACTCGGTGCAGCAGGCGATTGCCGTCACGGGCGGGAAGATCGTCTATGTCGGCAACGACGAAGGGGCGGCGTCGTACATCGGCAAGCAGACGCAAACGATCGATCTGGCGGGGCGCATGCTGATGCCGGGCTTCATCGATGCACACATGCATCCCGGTGACGGCGGCCGCGCCATGACCTTGTGCGACCTGAAATACCAGACCATGACCCGCAAGGAGTTCCAGACCACCATTCAGGCGTGCCTGGATGCTGACAAGGATAAAGGGCCGGATGTCTGGCTCGAAGTCGGCAGCTGGGACCGGATGGGCATGGACGGCCTCGACGGCGACCCGGACAAATCGACGCTGGACGCCCTCAAGACCAACCGGCCGATTCAAGTGCGCTCCACCGATTTCCATACCGTGCTGGTCAACTCACGCGGGCTGGCCGTCGCCGGCATCAACAAAAACACCGCCAATCCCGGGGATGGCAAGTACGTGCGCGACAGCGCCGGCAACCTCACCGGCATCTGCGAAGACGGCGCGGCTGATACGATGGCCGCCGTGGTGCCGCCGGCCACCGACGCGGAAAAACTCAACCAGACCCGCGCGGCGCTCGACGCCATGCGCCAGCAAGGCATCACCAGTTTCTTCGACGCCTTGTCGGGACCGGAGAATGGCAAAGCCTTCACCACCTTGCAGCAGTCGGGTGAACTGACCGCCCGCGCCTTGCTGGCGATTAAACTGGACCCGGCCGCCGCTGCCGCCGACCCGGCGAAAACCATCGCCGAGGCCAAGGCGATGGCCGCGACCTACGATCAGGGCGAAGCCAAAGTCGCGCCGGGCGTGAGCATGCGTCACGTCAAATTGTTCATGGACGGCATCATCAATGCGCCGGCGGACACCGGTGCGATGTTGACGCCGTACCTGCACAACGCCGGCACCGAGAAGGCACCGAAATGGGCGCCAGGCAAGAACGTCGGTGAACTGTATTTCCCGCCGCAAGTGCTCAAGCCGCTGCTGTTGCAAGCCGTACAGGCCGGCCTCGACCCGCACCTGCACGCCACTGGCGACCGCGCCGTACGTGACTCACTCGACGGCATCGAATACGTGCGTCAGCAATTGCCCGGCAACGGCTTCCGTCCGGCCATCACCCACAACGAGTCCGTGGACCCCGCCGACTATGGGCGCTTCAAGGCCCTCGACGTGACCGCCAACATGTCCTTCCAGTGGGCGCAACAAGCGCCGTCGACGGTCGACGGCACCAGCGATCACCTCGGGCCTACGCGATTTGCGCGCATGGAGCCCTCGGGCAGCATCGCCCGTGCGGGTGGCCGGGTGGCCTATGGCAGCGATTGGCCGGTTGACCCGCTCGATGAGTTCCTGGCGTTGAAAGTCGGTGTGACCCGTTCCGGTGATCCGACCAACCCGCACAGCTATGGTCCCAAATACGCGGGCCGCCTGAATGCCGACCCGGCGCTGTCCCGAGCCGACGTGCTGCGCACCATCACCGTCAACGCCGCCGAGCAACTGAAGTTGGAGAACGTCGTCGGTTCGGTCGAGGTCGGCAAGTTTGCGGACCTGATCGTGCTGGATAAAAACTTCATGCAGGTACCGGAAGAGGAACTCGCCCGTAACAGCGTGTTGATGACCGTCGTGGGGGGCAAGATCGTGTGGGCCAAGGCGCCGTTCGTAGGCCAGGTGGCGATGACCCGTTAAACGCAATCCAGGGTGGGAGCGAGCCTGCTCGCGAAAGCGGTGTGTCAGCTTGCATCAATGTTGACTGTGCCGCCGCCTTCGTCGGAACGCCGCCCGGAGCCGGCTCGCTCCCACAGGGAGTTGTGTGAATGCCTTCTACTTTTGAAGAGAATAAAAATAATGACTCAGCTCCACGATAATCAACAACGAAGTCCCCTGATCGAGACCCGCTCGATCGATTTCATCCCCGAGGCCGAGCGTCATGGCAGCCTCTACAGCCAGTTCACGCTGTGGCTCGGCGCCAACCTGCAGATCACCGCGATCGTCACCGGAGCGCTGGCCGTGGTGTTGGGCGGCGATGTGTTCTGGTCATTGATCGGTTTACTGATCGGCCAGTTGCTCGGCGGTGCGGTCGTCGCCTTGCACGCTGCGCAGGGACCGAAACTGGGGCTGCCGCAAATGATCTCCAGCCGTGTGCAGTTCGGGGTCTACGGCGCGGCGATCCCGATTGTGCTGGTGTGCCTCATGTACCTCGGTTTCAGCGCCACGGGCGCGGTGTTGTCGGGGCAGGCGATTGCCCAGTTGATCAGCGTCAGCGACAGCACCGGCATCCTGATTTTCGCCGCGTGCATTACGTTCCTGACGATCTTCGGCTATCGGGTGATTCACCTGGTGGGGCGTGTGGCCAGCGTGCTCGGCATCATCGCCTTCGCTTACCTGTTTACTCGCTTGATGACGCTTAACGACATCGGCCTGCTCCTGGAAAATCGCCACTTTGGCTGGAGCACTTTCCTGCTGGCGGTGTCGCTGTCGGCGTCCTGGCAGATTGCGTTTGGTCCATACGTGGCCGATTACTCGCGCTATCTGCCGAGCAACACATCATCCTGGAAAACCTTCGCCGCCGTCGGCCTCGGGACCGTGTTCGGCGCCCAGGCGTCGATGGTGCTGGGGGTGTTTGCCGCCGCACTGGCCGGTGCCAACTTTCGCGGTCATGAAGTGGCGACCATCGTCGGCCTGGGCAGTACCGGGGTGATGGCCTCCTTGCTTTACCTGAGCGTGGTGTTCGGCAAGGTCACCGTGTCCACACTCAACGCCTATGGCAGCTTCATGTGCGTGGCGACCATCATCAGCGGTTTCCGCAGTCGCCTGGAAATCAGCGCCCGCCAGCGCATGTTGTTTGTGCTGCTGATCGTCGCGGCATCGACCACGCTCGCGTTGGTCGGCCAGTACTCGTTCCTCAACTCGTTCAAGTACTTCATCCTGTTTTTGCTGACGTTCTTCACCCCGTGGAGCGCGATCAACCTGGTGGACTACTACTTCATCAACAAGGAGCGCTATGACATCCCGGCCTTGTCCGACCCGGCCGGGCGTTACGGTCGCTGGAACGTGTTGGGGATCAGCGTGTATGTCAGCGGCGTGTTGATCCAGCTGCCGTTTGTCGACACGCATTTCTACTCCGGGCCGATGGTCGCGCAGCTCGGTGGCGTGGATATTTCCTGGATCGTCGGCTTGGTGGTGCCGGGTGTTCTTTACTACCTGCTGGCGAGGAAGTCGGCGGTGGTTGTTGATGAAGCACCTGTGCTGATTTCGTCACTCCCCCTGCGCAAACCCATCAAGCCCAATCGCCTCGAATAGACCACCCTGACCGGTCTGTTCAAGGAGATGACCATGATCCGACTGACCCTGATCGAAGCCCATGCGTTGGCCGAATCGATCCTGTTGCACAACGGTTTTAACCTGGCCCATGCGCGTGCGGTGGCGACCACGGTGACTGCCGGCGAACGCGACGGCTGTGCCTCCCACGGTTTGTACCGGGTGCTGGGGTGCGTCAATTCCCTGCGGGCCGGCAAAGTCTCGGCCACGGCTGAACCCGAGGTGATTAACCAGGCACCGTCGATTGTGCGAGTGGATGCTGGCGGTGGTTTTTCGCAATTAGCCTTTCAGGCGGGTTTGCCGCTGCTGACAGAGAAAACCCGCGCCAACGGGATTGCGGCGTTGGCGATCAATCGCTGTGTGCATTTCTCGGCGTTGTGGGTGGAGATCGAGCAATTGACCGCTGCCGGTTTAGTTGCGCTGGCGTGCAATCCGAGTCATGCCTGGGTCGCCCCGGCCGGTGGGCGCTTGCCGGTGTTCGGCACCAACCCGATTGCCTTCGGCTGGCCCCGTCAGGGACAGGATCCGTTCGTGTTCGACTTCGCCACCAGCGCCATCGCCCGTGGCGACATCGAACTGCACCGCCGTGCCGGAAAAGCGATCCCCGAGGGCTGGGGCGTTGATGCGCAGGGGCAACCGAGCACTGATGCCAACGTCGTACTCGACAGCGGCGCGATGCTGACATTCGGCGGGCACAAGGGCTCGGCGCTGGCAGCCATGGTGGAATTGATTGCCGGGCCGTTGATTGGCGACCTGACCAGTGCCGAATCGTTGGCTTATGACGCTGGCAGCAAGTCGTCGCCGTACCATGGGGAACTGATCATTGCCTTTGATCCACGGCGCTTTTTGGGGGACTCGACTGAGGTTCATCTGGCCAGGGCCGAAGCGTTGTTCCAGGGGATCGAAGGGCAGGGCGCACGCTTGCCTTCGCAACGCCGATACGAGGCGCGGGCGCGTAGCTTTGCCGAAGGGGTGCAGATCCCCGAGGCGTTGTTCAACGACCTCAACGCATTGCTGGCTTGACTCAATAACTGAAGGAGTGAGCCTGCTCGCGATGGGGGCAGTACATTCAACATTCCCGTTGACTGACCCACCGCTTTCGCGAGCAAGCCCGCTCCCACAGTTAATCGAAGTCGTACACAAATATCGTTTTCGCCAGCGATCCAGTGTGGGAGCGGGCTTGCTCGCGAAGGCGGCAGTACATCCAACATTTCTGTCGGCTGACATTCCGCTTTCGCGAGCAGGCTCACTCCTACAGGGGTTTGGGGTGTTTTTCAGATCGGGTTTCGGTGACTGGCGCCGTCGACCAGTCGGGCAATACCCAGTGGATTGGCGTTTTTCAGTGGGTCGGGCAGCAGGGCGTCCGGGCAGTTCTGGTAGCACACCGGGCGCAGGAAGCGTTCGATGGCCAGGCTGCCGACCGAGGTCCCACGGGCATCGGAGGTGGCCGGGTAGGGGCCGCCATGCACCATCGAATCACACACTTCGACGCCCGTGGGGTAGCCGTTGAACAGCACCCGGCCGACCTTTTGTTCCAGTAGCGCCAGCAACTCTGCATGGTCATGCAAATCCTGGGGTTCGCCAATCAGGGTGGCGGTGAGTTGACCGTGCAAGCTGTTCAGCGCTTGGTGCAGTTCGGCCCTGTCGGCCACTTCGACGATGAGGGTGGTCGGCCCGAACACTTCTTCCTGTAGCAACGGATCACCTTCGAGCAACAGACTCACGTCGGCCTTAAACAGGTGCGCGCGGGCCTGATTGCCGTGTTGGCGATGGCCGGTCAGGTGGGTCACGCCCGGGTGGCTAAGCAAGGCCTGCACACCTTTTTCGTAGCTGCGCAGGGTGCCCGCGTTGAGCATGGTTTGCGCCGGTTGCTCTGCCAGCAGCGCCGTGAGGGTCTCGGTGAAGGCACTGAATTGCGCAGAGCGCATACCGATGACCAATCCCGGATTAGTACAGAACTGGCCGCAGCCGAGCACCACAGAGGCAGCCAGTTCGCTGGCAATTTTCTCGCCGCGCACGTGAAGGGCTTCAGGCAACACCACGACCGGATTGATGCTGCTCATTTCGGCAAACACCGGAATCGGTTGAGGGCGTGCGGCGGCCATGTCGCACAACGCACGGCCACCTTTAAGCGAACCGGTGAAACCGACGGCCTTGATCGCCGGATGCTTGACCAGGGCTTCCCCCACGCCAGCCCCGTAGATCATGTTGAACACACCCTTGGGCATGCCAGTCTGCTCGGCCGCACGGATGATTGCATCCGCCACCTGTTCGGCCGTCGCCATATGCCCGCTGTGGGCCTTGAACACCACCGGGCAACCGGCGGCCAGGGCCGCAGCGGTATCGCCGCCAGCCGTGGAGAACGCCAACGGAAAGTTGCTCGCACCGAACACGGCCACAGGCCCTACGCCGATCCGATACTGACGCAGGTCGCTGCGGGGAAGTGGTTTGCGGTCGGGCAAGGCGCGGTCAATGCGCGCACCGTAAAAATCACCGCGACGCAAGACCTGGGCAAACAGGCGCATCTGGCCGCTGGTGCGAGCGCGTTCACCCTGTATCCGTGCGTTCGGCAGTGCGGTTTCGCGAGTGACCAGGGCGACAAACTCGTCATCCAGTGCATCCAGTTGCGCGGCGATGGCTTCCAGAAAATCCGCACGGCGTGCCGCAGGCATAGAACGAAAGGCCGGGAACGCAGCGGCAGCAGCCTGGGCAGCGGCGTGCACTTCGCTTTCGGTGGCTTGCACGAAAGAGCAGGGCAACGCCTCGCCGGTGCTGGCGTCATGGCTGAGCAAACTGAGGCTGCCGGCGGCGCTGCGCGTGCCGCCAATGTAGTTGTGGCCGAGGATCTGGGGCATGAAAAACTCCTGTCGGTAAAGTGCGGCTCACGCCAGCGAATCGCCTCGACGCGGGGGCGCGGGGGCGGCGTTGTCCAGTGAGGCAATGCGCGCCGCGGACTCGGCATCCACCGCGTGCAACGATTTGCCGCGGGTTTCCCGGGTCAGCCCGACGGCAATGACAGAGATCAGCGAGGCACCGAGCAGGTACCAGGCGATGGGCGTCGAGCTGTGGTACTTGTTGAGCAGCGTGATCGCAATCAGTGGTGCAAGGGAACCGGCGAAAATCGGCGCCACCTGGTAGCACAGCGAAAGGGCGGTGTAGCGCACGTGAGTGGGGAACATCTCGGCCATCAGCGCCGAATACGGTGCATAGGTCATCGACTCGATGGCCAGGCCCAGGGTAATGGCGGCCATGATCAGCCAGTTATTGCCGGTGTCCATCATCGGGAAGCCGACGAAGCCCCAAAATGCCGTGAGCACCGCGCCGACCAGATACACCGGTTTGCGCCCGACGATGTCCGACAGATAGCCCATCAACGGGATCATGAAGAAGTGCAGCAAGTGAGCGCCGAACATCAGAAACAGAATCTCTGAAGTGTCCTTGTGCACCACCAGCTTCAGGTAGGTGATGGAGAACGTCACCACGGTGTAGTAGAGAATGTTTTCGGCAAAGCGCGCGCCAATGCCCACCAGCACCGAACGCCAGTGGTGACGCAGCACTTCCACCACGCCCAATTGTTGTTGCTTGGTCTGCGCCTGTCGCGCCTGGGCTTCCTTGAAGATCGGTGCGTCATCGACACTGGTGCGAATCCAGTAGCCGATCAACACCACCACCGCCGAGAACCAGAACGCCACGCGCCAGCCCCAGGCGAGAAATTGTTGCTCCGACAGGTTCGACGACAACAGCAGCAGCGCAACCGTCGCCACCAGATTCCCGGCCGGCACACCCGCTTGCGGCCAACTGGCCCAGAAGCCACGGCGATTGTCCGGGCAGTGTTCGGACACCAGCAGAATCGCGCCACCCCATTCACCGCCAAAGGCGAACCCCTGGATCAGCCGCAACAGCACCAGCAGCACCGGCGCCGCGTAACCGATCTGGTCGAACCCGGGCAGGCAACCCATCAGGAACGTGGTGATGCCGACCACCACCAGGCTCAGTTGCAGCAAGCGCTTGCGGCCGAATTTGTCACCGTAGTGACCGAACACCAGGCCACCCAGCGGGCGGGCGAGAAAGCCCACGGCGTACAGCGCGAACGCGGCGATGATGCCGTCGACGGGGCTGTCGGTCTGGCGAAAGAACAGTTGGCCGAAGACCAGGGCCGAGGCCGTACCGTAGAGAAAGAATTCATACCACTCGGCGACCGTACCCGCCATGGCGGCGGCCACGACACGCTTGAGTCCGGAGGGTGTGGTTGCGCGTTGAGTGTGTTGATGATTAGGCATGCTGACGTTTCCTGTAGAGGCGCAAAAACAGGCAGCCGGGCCGGGCCTCCAAGGCCCGCCCGGCACTCACTCAGAGACCGACGTCCGGCAGGTGCGGACGGTTCGCCAGGGCCTTGGCCATGATCTGTTCGACGAACAGGCGATCCTCGTCCGGCAAGGCCAGGCGTGGTGGACGGGTCAGCGCGCTGCCGCGACCGGCGATGGCTTCACACAGCTTGATGCACTGCACCAGGTCGGCACGGGCATCCAGGTGCAGGATCGGCATCAGCCATTCGTAGATCGGCATGGCTTCGGCAAAACGCCCGGCCTTGGCCAGGCGGAATATGGTTTCACCTTCTTTCGGGAACACGTTGGACATGCCCGAGACCCAGCCTTCGGCGCCCACGGCGATGCTTTCCAGCACCACGTCATCGAGGCCTGCGAACAGCACGAAGCGGTCGCCGACTTCATTGCGCACGTCGATGAAACGGCGGGTATCGCCGGAGGAATCCTTGAAGCACACCACGTTGTCGCAGTCGGCCAGGGAAATCAGGATGTCCGGGGTGACGTCGTTTTTGTAGATCGGCGGGTTGTTGTAGACCATCAACGGCACGTCGGCATGCTTGGCCACGTAGCGATAATGCTCGGCGGTTTCAAACGGCTTGGAGCTGTAGACCAGCGCCGGCATCAGCATCACGCCATCGACGCCAACCTTGCGCACCGCGTTGGCCACTTTGGCCGCTTGCACGCTGGTGAATTCAGCCACGCCACAAATCACCGGCACCCGGCCGCGAGAGGCATCGACAGCGACTTCGGTGACGGCGATTTTTTCTTCGGCGGTCAATGAGGTGTTTTCGCCGACCGAACCGCATACCACCAGGCCCGACACACCATCGCGGATCACGTTGGAAATCACCTGATGGGTCTTGTCCAGGTTGATGGTGAAGTCATCGTTGAATTGAGTGGTCACCGCGGGGAAGACGCCACTCCAGTTAATACGCTTGCTCATTTGTTGCCTCCGGGTCGTTAATTGTATTTCGTATACGATATTTAAAATGAAAAGATTCGGCCAGTGCTATTTCTTGTTTTTCAGGGGATTTTGTAGCCGTTGGTCCGGGTGTTAAGGGATTAAGCACCCGGCCAGGTATCAGACAGGCGATAGCCCTGTGGCCATGGATCGCTCGGATCGAGCAGCAATTGGTGGGTGCCGGTGATCCAGGCCCGCCCGGAAATGCACGGGTAGATGGCAGCGCGGCCGGCCACTTCGGTCAGCGAATCGATGCGGCAGTGGAACTCGGAACCAATGATCGAACGGCCGATAAACCGCTCGCCCACCTGCATCAAACCCTTCGCGTGCATCACGGCCATACGCGCCGAGCAGCCGGTGCCGGTGGGTGAACGGTCGATTTTGCCGGGTTGAATCACCACCGCGTTGGCGCCGGTGGCAATGCCGTTCTCATGGACGATAGGCGCCGCGATCTGGCAGAAGGAGATGTGCGACCACTCGGGATTCAGCGGGTGCACAAAGCCCAATTGTTCGTTGGCGGCGCGGGTGATTTTCAGCCCGACCGCGACCAGATCGGCGGCCTCGTCCGGGCGGATGGAGAAGCCCAGGCCCTTGGCATCGGCAATCACAAAACTGTCGCCGCCATAGGCCGTATCGACCTTCAATGAACCGATGCCTTCGACTTCAATCCAGGCATCCAGGCGATCGGCGAAGGAGGGCACGTTCTTGATTTCTACCCGCTCAACCTTGCCGTCACGGCAATCGGCGACGGCCTCGATCAGCCCGCCGGGGGCTTCCAGTACCAGCCGGGTTTGCGGCTCGGTCATCGGCAGAATGCCGCTGTCGAGTAGCACGGTGGCCACGCACAGTGAGTTGGAACCGGACATCGGTGGCGTGTCCGCCGGTTCCATGATGATCCAGGCCATCTGCGCCCGAGGGTCCTTGGCCGGTACCAGCAGGTTGACGTGGCGAAACACGCCGCCGCGCGGTTCGTTGAGCACGAAGTTGCGCAGGGTTTCGTCCTTGGCGATCCAGCGTGATTGTTCCCACACGGTGGCACCGGGTGGTGGAGCGACGCCGCCGACGATCACGTCACCGACTTCGCCTTCGGCGTGGCAGCTGACGACGTGGATTACTTTTGATGAGCGCATGGTTTATTCCTTGTTTTGCCTGTGCGGTCCTCTTCGCGAGCAAGCCCGCTCCCACATTCAATCGCATTTGTTCTGGAGGAACTCGGTCAAATGTGGGAGCGGGCTTGCTCGCGAAGGGGCCATTTGTCATTTCACCGATTTCAAAAACGCCGCCGTCTCCGCATGCACAGGATTGCCAATCACCTGATCCGGCGACCCGATCTCATGCACCAACCCATTACGAAAGAACGCCACCCGGTCAGACACATCGCGGGCAAAGCGAATCTCGTGGGTCACCAGCACCATGGTCATGCCGTCTTCGGCGAGCATGCGCATGGTGTCCAGCACCTCGCCCACCAATTGCGGGTCGAGGGCGGACGTGGCTTCGTCGAACAGCATGTAGTCCGGCGACATCGCCAGGGCGCGGGCGATGGCCATGCGTTGCTGTTGACCGCCGGACAGCTTGCCGGGGAAGGTCTTGAGCTTGTCGCCCAGACCAACGTGGGTCAGTTGTTGCACCGCCAGTTCCTCGGCTTCGGCCTTGCTTTTACCGAGCACTTTTCGTGGCGCCAACATCACGTTTTCCAGCACCGTCAGGTGCGGAAAGGCATTCCATTGCTGGAACACGATGCCGATCCTCTGCCGCAGACGGTTGAGGTCAGTGGCGCTGTCATGCACCTCGACACCGTCGACACGGATGTTGCCTTTCTGGATCGGCTCCAGGCCGTTGATGCACATCAGCAGCGTGGATTTGCCGGAGCCGGAACCGCCGATGATCGACACCACCTCGCCCTTGTTCACGGTCAGGTTCACGCCCTTGACCACTTCGAGGTTGCCGAACGATTTGTGTACGTTGTCGATCTCAATCATTTTCCTGCCACCTTCTTTCCAGACGAGCGCCGAGGCGTGCAACCACCAGGCTCATGACGTAGTAGATAAGGCCCGCGATGCACAGCACCAGCAACGGTTCCTGGATGCGGGTGACGATGGTTTGTGAAGCGCGCAGCAGTTCGACGATGCCGATCCACATCACCAGCGCGGTGTCTTTCATCACCCCGAGCACCAGGTTCAGCCAGCCGGGGAAGGCGACGCGCGTGGCCATCGGCAGGACGATCCAGCGCAGGTCCTGCAAGAAACTCAGCCCCAGTGAACGGCTGGCCCGGCGTACCGTGAACGGCACCGCCAACACGCCGCCGCGCACGATCTCGGTGAAGTACGCGGCGGTGTACACGCCGAGCACGATGCAGCCGACGCTGAAGGCGCTGATGTTCAGGCCGACGATGCTTTTGAGTGAGTTGAACAGCACGAACTGGATCAACAACGGCACGCTGCGAAACACGTCCAGCACCCAGGCCAGCGGCAAACTGGCCCGTGGCAACAACGCCCGCAGCAAGCCGAACAGCAGCCCGGCGATGGAGCCGAGGATGATCGACCAGAACGTCAATTGCAGTGTGACCCAGGCGCCATTGAGCAGGAACATCAGGTCATTCGAGGAAAAACCGGTGGCAAACATGGACAGCTCCTCAGTAACGGAACAACCGCCAGGCCATCAGCCGCGCGGTCGCGACGATCGTCTTGGCAATCGCGTAATACAGCACCGCCGCTATTGCGAAGTACTCGAAGGTGCGGAACGTTTTGACGTTGTAGTCCTGGGTCACCCCGGTCAGGTCATTGTTCAGCCCGACGATCACCCCCAGCGACGTCATCAGCACCGCCCAGACCATTTGGTTGGTCAGCGGGTAGAAGACGATGCGCAGCAGCTGCGGGACGATGATCATGCGGTAGGTCTGAAACGCGCTCATGCCCAGTGACCGCGCGGCGCGAACCTGGGTCTGGGGCACAGCCTTGAGCCCGCCGCGAAAGTTTTCCGCGAGGTAGCCGGCGTTGTTGAACGTGATCCCGGCCAGCAGTGCGAGCCACGAGCTGACGTGCAGACCGAGCGAGCCAAGGCCGAAGTACAGGATGTAGATCTGGAACAGCGACGGCGTGTTGCGCGCAATCGAAACCCAGCCGTTGCCGATGCCGCGCAGCAGCGGGTTTTTGCTTTCGCGCATGACCGTCAGGGCCAGGGCGATGAGCACGCCGAAGATCATCGACAGGGCCGCGGTCTCGAACGTGACCACGGCGCCGGCTAGCATGTCCGGCAAGGCGCGCAGGGCAGAGCGCCATTGGAAGGTGTAGTCAAACATGCGCAGGGCTCTCCAGTTGGGCGGCGGGTTGCAGCCAGGCCGGCAGGCGTCCGCTGGCGATGGCGTTGCACGCGGTATCGACACACTCGGCAAGGCTGGCGAAATGCACCTTGCGGCCCACCAGTCCCGGTGCGTAGTGGGCGTATTTGCCGGAGTTGGTCATCAGCGTGGTGGCGGCCGGCGGAATCACCGGCTCGCCGAGCATGCACCAGCAGGTGTCGGTGACCAGCGTGGCGCCGAAGGCCTCGATCACCGCGATATGGCCAGCCTCGCGGGCCTGCTCCAGCACTGCGCGGCCGCAGGTGATGGCGAGGACGACGTCCGGGTGTTTGTGCCGGCCCCGGCACAGCCGCGCCAGATGCGCGAACTCGCTGAGGGAAAAATGCGGGTTGCCCAGCGACACCACATCCACGTGGTGATCGCGGGCACTGTTAAGCTCGCGCCAACTCACCAACAGGTCTTTCGGACGGATTTTTTCCACGGGTAGGGCGACATTCGGCTCCACGACGTTGGCCGGATCAATCGCCTCCGGTGTAACCCCGGCGATATGAAACAGCGGCGCCGCCGAGGTGGTGGCAAACGCTGCGCCAAAGGCTTTGAGATCGTCCAGGCTCGGCTGGCGATTTTCCAGGCCCAGCACCAGCGGCACGCGGCTGCCGGCCAGCGCACCGATGTGATAACCGAGCAACGGGTAAAACGCGTCGTCCAGTTCACCGAGTACCGGCAACTCGATCTGCAACCGGGCCTTGCGTTGCGCGTCCAGGTGGCAGCCGATCAGCGGGGCACGGCCGGTAAGGGCGATGCAGATGTCGAGGTAGTCCGGGTACTTCAGGGTGCGGGCGCCGAGCACGCTGTTGGCGTAGACCACGGCATTCGATTCGGCCCAGACAATCTGCTCGCCAGCCTTAGGCGCACTGTCGAGCAGGTAGGGCGCGCAGGTGTAACTCAGTTGTGCGCCCATCGCCATATAGGCATCGCCCAAGGCGCTGGCCGGCTCGCCGAGGGCCGGGTCGATGCCCAATTCGCGCCAGCGGCGCTGGTCCACGGAAATCGAATTGAGGGTGGTCGGCACCCGCACTTTGGCTCCCCATTCCACCAACTGTTGGGCAAAGCGCAGGCTCGCTGGCCCGGTGTAGATGCAGCCATCAATGTGCGCCTGGGTGACATCCACCAGGCTGCGCGCCCCTTGCAGCTCGGCCATGCGCAGAACGATGTGCATGGCCATTTGCGCGGCCTGTCCATGCTGACCGTCGAGCAGTGCCCGATCGAACGCGGTGAGTTCGATTGAAGCGCCGTTATCGGTGCTGGATATTGGGGTGTCGAGCGCCTGCCAGGTATCGACGGGCAGGTGCTCGAACAGGTTCAGCGTGTCGCCATCCACCCGGGCAAAAGCGTGATCGCGCAATGACGCGAAGGCCTCCCGGCCGATGCAGAGCACCGGCAGGGAACGGGCAAAAATGGTCTGTGCGACCAGCACGCCCAGGGTCAGGATCTCATCCGGCTCGGCCAGCACCAGTGCCGCCGGTGCATGGCCGTTGCTGATCAGTTCCATCAACACGCTGCTGCCGGTACACGAACCGCGCCCGCTGGGAATCGCCAGCACACGCCCCGACAGACATTCGCCGCTGAGCGGGTGGTGGCGATCAATGACCTCACCACTGGCGGAATCAACGCCGCCCCAGAAACTCAGCCCGACATCGGCGAACAGCAGGGCGCCTTGAGCGGCACCCGCGACCAGACTGCGACCGGTCAGAGAAACAGACCCAGGCATGCCGGACACCTTAGTAGTAGACCTTTGGGACGGTCAGGTCGGCCGGCGAAATATCGGTGCCGACCCATTTGACGAACAGCTCGTTGTAACGACCGGTGCGCACCTGTTGGTTGACGAACAGGTCGAGGTAGTTGAGCAGCCCGTACTCGCTGCGCTTGGCGCCGAGGGACACGTAGTCGATCACGTACGGAGCATTACCGGCGACTTTGAGGTTTTTGTATTTACCCGATTTGAGGGTGGCGGCAGCCACGGTGTTGGTGACCACAGTGGCGTCGATGTGGCCTTGGGCGACGGCGAGCAGGGTGTCGTTCTGCGACTGGTAGGCGCGGAAGCTGCCGGTGCCCCAATTCTTCACGTCTTTCTCCAGAGCGATGGCCTCGTAGGTGCCGCTGGTGTTGCCCACGGGTTTGCCCTTGAGGTCTTTGAAATCGTTGATGCCGGTATCGTCGCGGGTCAACACCACCATCTGGAACGCGAAGTAGGGCACGGTGAGGCCGACGGTCTTGGCTCGTTCGAGGGTGTCGGAGGTTGAGGCGACGATCACGTCGGCGCGCCCGGAGACCAGCGCCGGAATACGATCCGGGAACGGCGTCTCGACCACTTCAGCCTCGACCCCGAGGATCTTCGCCAGGTCGTGGCAATAATCCACATCGAAACCGGCCGGGTTGTTACTGGCATCGCGGAAACCCATCGGTGGGAAGTCCAGGGTCACGGCACAGCGCAGCTTGCCCGAACCGATGATGTCGTCGAGCTTGTCCGCCTGGGCGCTGGCGACAAAGGTGGTACTGAGAACAGCGCTGAGGGCTACGGCAAATGCGGGGTTTTTCATAGAGGCCTCGTTCGTGTGAAGTGCTGTTGAAATATCGTATTGAGGATTTCGTATACGATATTAACAATAGCAATCAACGTGCCGATTTCCAGTCAGCACCGTGAATTTAGCGTCAGCCCTTGAAGTAGAAGGTTTGTAGTGGCGCACCACCGCGCCGACGACCTGCGCGCCGTGTTACAGATGGGAGCAATGGCTGGTGCGGGCGCCCCTTTAGGGAACACCGGTGAAGGGGCTAGCGCTGATTATCGCGGTACTGACTCGGCGACAAACTGGTCAACGCGCGGAACTGCCGACTGAACGCACTGTGGTCGGTGTAACCGCAGCGCAAGGCGATTTCGGTGATGGGCAGGTCGGTACTCAATAGCAGGCGAGAACCTTCTTCCAGACGCGCCTTGTGAATCATCTGTCGCGGTGTGAGCTGGAACACCCGTTTGCAGTGACGCTCCAGTTGCGCGACGGAATAACCGCCAATCGCCGTCAATTCAGAGAGGCTGATGGGCCGCGCGAAGTGGCTGCGGATATGCGCATCCACGGCGGCGAGTTTCAGGTAGGCCGGATGAGCGGACTGCGGCGTTGGCAAATCGCGAGAGATTCCGGCGAGGCCAACAATGTTTCCCTGTTCGTCGTGAAGGGCCAGTTTGTGGGTCAGGCACCAGATCGGCTGGTTGCCGAAATACAGGTGCAGTTCCAGTTGGTCGGCCAGCACCCGGCCGCTGGATAACACCCGTCGATCCTGCTCGGTGTACAGCGGCCCGAAGTGTTCCGGGAAGACACTGTCGGCGGTGAGCCCGAGCAATTCATCGCTGTGTTTAAAACCGCAGCGCCGCGCCAGCGTCTGGTTGACGAAGGCGTAACGGGCGTCGCGATCCTTGATGAAAAACACCACGTCCGACAGGGTATCGAGCAGCGGCGCGATCGGCTGAAGGTTGCTTAACAGCGTCGGCAGATCGCAGGGTTTGAACGTGGTGAGTGAGGGGTACATAGCGCTGGGAGGTCCGAAGGCGACCTCTGGATCATAGAGGCTCGGTCGCATGACCGAAACCCCGGTCTCGTTCATCACGCGGGCGGCGTGTCATCCAGGCACATCAACGTCTCGATTCGTGCCGGGCTGTACGGTGGGCGCGACGCCGAAGGTTGCCAGCCAAACAAGTGCCCAACTGCAGCACCGCACACTCGCCCCTGACAGGCGCCCATGCCACAACGGCTGGCGAGCTTGGCCGTGCGCCAGTCGCTGTGTTCGGTCAGGGCGGCGTAGGGCACGTCTTCACAGCGACAAACCAGGGTGTCGGGGCGGGCCAGGGATTTGAGTTGCGGGTCGAGGGCGAAGGCCTGATTCAATGCCTTGGCGAAACCCTGCCAGCGTGCCCGGCGTGGCCACCATTGGCGCGCCTGCTCAACTTCACCCACGGCGCTATGGCCGGCAATCGCGCCTTCCGCCAGGGCCAGTTCGCTGCCGCCGAACCCAGTGCATTCGCCCGCTGCGTAATGGTCAGCGCGGCTGCTGGCCTGCCACGCATTCACCTTCAACGCCTGTCCTTCGATGGCGTAACCCAATGCCTGGCCCAATTGGATATTCGGGATCAGGCCGAACCCACAGGCCAGCCGATCACATTCCAGTTCGACGATTTTGCCTTGCTGTTGCAGGCGCACGCCTTCGAGTCGGTGGGTGCCAAGGGCGGCCAGGACATGAGTGCCTGCCCGGTAATGCCGGTTGAACAGGTTGAACGATTGCAGCCATTTCGCCGGCCAACGCGGCAGTTGCGCAGCGAAACCGGCGACCGACGTTAACGACGCTTGCTCGGCGATGCGCAGCACCGTGGCCCCGTGTTTGGTGGCGGTTGCCGCACTGGCCAATAACAGTGGCCCGCTTCCGGCGATCACCACACGCTCATCGCGCACTGACAGTCCGGATTTGATCAGTGCCTGCAAACCCCCGGCCCCGGTCACCCCGGGCAACGTCCAGCCGGGGAAGGGCAGCAGCAATTCGCGGGCACCGGTGCACAGGATCAATTTGTCATAGCTGATCAGCCAGCCATTTTCGTCGTCTTCGACCAACAGTTGTTTCGGGCCGGGATTGGCGATCACCCGGGTTCCGCTGTGATGGCGAATATTGCCGTGGGACTGCAAGCGCTCGCGTAGCTGACGGGCCTGAGCGGGGAGGCTGGCTTGAGGGCCGTCGCGCCAGATTTGCCCGCCTGCAAACGGATTGTCGTCGAGCATGACAATGCGCGCGCCACTGGGGGCCGCGGCCAATGCGGCGGCCATCCCGGCGGGGCCGGCACCGATGATCAACAGGTCGGCGTATTCGTTCATGGCTGGGTCTCCACCTGCATGCCGTCACGGCACAGGGTCTGGCACGCGAGGCGACGGCGACCGTCGATGGTCACCCGGCATTCCTGGCAAATGCCCATGCCGCACAGCGGGGCGCGGCGTTGTCCGCTGACCGAGGTGCGACTGCAACCGTTACCGCCGAGCGCCAAGGCTGCGGCGACGCTGGTGCCGTCGGCGACCGTCAGGGCATGTCCGTCGAGCATCAATTCAGGCATACACCGGTTCTCCGAGGAAACGCTGGGGCAGGTAGGGTTGCGCGGCCAGTGGCGGGGTTTCGTTGAACAGTTGCGCGACCAGCAAATCCGCGGTGCCGGGCGCGGTGGTCACGCCCAGTCCTTCATGCCCGACCGCCAGCCACAAGCCCTGGCGTTGCGGGTGCTGACCTACCAGCGGCAAACCGTCGGGGCTGGCGGCACGAAACCCGGTCCAGGCGCGGATGCCATTCAATTGGGCCAGCCCCGGCATATAGCCGGCCGCACGCTTGAGCATCTTCGCGAGCATCCAGCCTTCGACCTGCGGGTCGGTCGTGCCGAATTGCCGCGAAGCGCCAATGAACAATTGCCCGGTCGGACGCGGTTGAATATTGCAGGCCACCGACGGGCCTTTGGCGTTATGGGCGCTGGTGACGTAACCCAGTTCCACCAGCGTGTGAGTGACAACGGCGGGGTAGCGGTCGGTGATCAGCAGGTGACCTTTTTTCGGCTCGATGGGCAACTCGGGGCACAGTTGATTGGCCTGCGTGCCGTTGGCCAACACCACGGCGTCGGCACTCAACCAGTGGCCGTCATCGAGGCGTACCCGATGGCCATCGACCTCCGCGACGCGTGCCCGGCGCTGGCGGATGTTTGGAGTTTCGAGCATCCAGTTGGCCGTGGCGGGCGCGTACAGAATGCCGTCCCCCTTGATCAGCAGTCCGCCTTCCAGGCCTTCGCGCAGCTCCGGTTCACGCTGGCGCAAGGCACCGGCACCCATCAGTTCGCAGTCGATCCCCTGAGCTTGCAGGTTCAGAAATTTGCTCTGGGCCACCGCCATTTCCTCGGCGTTGGCGGCCAGCCAGAGCGTGCCGTTGTTGCGGTAAGCGCAACCGTCGGGCAAGCCCGGCCCGAGCTCGCGCCAGCGTTGCAGGGAGTAATCACTCAGGGCCAGTTCGGCCGGGTTGTCGTCGAGCACCAGCAAGTGGCCCATGCCCGCCGCTGTCGCGTTGTGCAGGCCGGCATCGAGCACCAGCACCTGCAAGCCGCGCCGCGCCAGCGCTTGGGCGCACGCCGCGCCGATGATGCCGGCGCCGATGACGATCACATCGGCCACACGCCCCTCAATCATGGGCGAATGCCCCAGGCGAAAGGATCGTCCTGTTCAATGATCAAGCGCGCTTCGGCACTGATGAACGCGCGGCCACGAATGGTCGGGATGATGCGCTCACCTTGCCATTCGAACGAGCCTTCGAATTCGCTGCCAATCACACTGGCCTGGCGCCAGATCTGCCCTGGCTGCAACTTATCGTCAGCCGCCATGCACGCCAATTTGGCGCTGGTGCCGGTGCCGCACGGGGAACGGTCGTAGGCCTTGCCGGGGCAGAGCACGAAGTTGCGGCTGTCGGCGTGATCGTCATCGGCGAACAGCTCGACATGGTCGATCAGGCCGCCATCTTCACCGCGAATACCCTGGGTTTCCAGCGCCTGTTGTACGGCGTAGGTGTAAGCGGTCAGCGTCTCAAGGTTGTCGCCCGCTACCCGCAGGCCGTGGTCGGCGATCAGGAAAAACCAGTTGCCGCCCCACGCGACATCGCCGGTCACCGGACCGATCCCCGGCACCTGCACTGTCAGGTCCTTGCGATAACGATAAGCGGGGACATTGCGCACGCTGACCGAATGGTCCTCATGCAGGGTGGCCTGAACCGTGCCCACCGGCGTTTCGATGCTGTGCACGCCAGGCCCGATCTTGCCCATGTGCGCGAGCGACGCCACCAGGCCGATGGTGCCGTGGCCGCACATGCCCAGGTAGCCGCTGTTGTTGAAGAAAATCACCCCGGCACAGGCGCTCGGGTCAACCGGTTCGCAGAGCAGGGCGCCCACCAGCACATCACTGCCGCGCGGTTCGAGCACGCACGCTGCACGCCATTGGTCATGCTGTTCGGCGAGGATTTTGCGCCGTTCAGCCATGCTACCGCGGCCCAGATCAGGAAAACCGGCGGTCACCAGACGCGTCGGTTCGCCGCCGGTGTGGGAGTCGATGACGGAGATGTGTTTCATGGGAGGGCCACGTCCATTCGGTTGAGTGAACGCTAGAGTGGCCCGTGGGGTCGGGTGGCGGCTTGATGGATTTAACCGGTGCCGATGACGAAATCGGCACAGTGCCCGCAGCAATCAGTGAGCGTGGGGCAGGTGCTCGAACAGGGTTTTGCAGACCCCGGCAATGTGCTCATCCAGCAGCTTCACCGCCAGGTCCACATCCCCGGCACGGCAGGCCGCGAGGATTTCGCGGTGCTCGTGATCGGCGCGCTCCTTGCCGGCGGACAGGCTCATCTGCATGCGCAGGTAGCGCTCCAGTTTGTCGTTGACCGAACGAATCAGACTCACCAGAAACGGCCGCTGCGCCGGCTCGTAAAGGCAGGAATGCAGCTCCCAGTTGAGCTCGGCCCAGCGCCCGACGTCGTCTTCGCCGATGAATTCCTGGCAGATACGCTCGGCACGGGCGAAGGTTTCTTCGGTCATGTTGGGAATGGCCAGGCGCAACACCTTGTCTTCCAGCAACATGCGCACTTCGAACATCTGCGCCAGTTCCGCATCGGAAATCCGCGTGACCATCGCTCCGCGATTACGCTGGAACATCACCAGCCCTTCGGCCTCCAGCCGCTTGAGCGCCTCGCGCACCGGGATTTTGCTGACGTTGAACTGCCGGGCAATGTCGTCCTGGCGAATCGGTTCATCCTCGGCAAAATGCCCGGCGACAATCGCATCCCGCAGGTGGCGGGTGATGATTTCCGAGGTCGAAGGCGTATTGCCAAGGTCGGGAGCGTTGAGTTTGGGTAGGTTCACGTCGGCGGTCGTTTGCAGTGAGATGGGGATAGGGTATACGAAATTCCCTGGCCGTTCTCTCTCTCCAGCGACCCCTGCGACGAGAGTGTCAGGCAAGCGGATAGAGACGGTCATCGAACTGATCCAGCCGCGGATACTGCATCGGCTGGTCTTCACCGATATTTTCCAATCGTTGGCGATAGTTTTCCAACAATTGCTGCCGAGCCGAGTCGTTGATGTACGGCACATGCCAGCCAACGAAAGGCGGCAAGACCTCCAGCCCGACATAGGCCAGTGTCCCGCGCAGCAGTGGGCGCAACATATCTTCCAACGGGCCGTGGATGGCACCTTCGCCGAACATGTGCTCACGTCCGCCCAGCGTCACCGTCACCAGCGCTTTTTTGCCGCGCAGTCCGCCTTGATCGTAGAAACGCTTGCCGCCGTAGCAGATGCCAGACACCAGCACCCGATCAATCCAGCCCTTGAGGATGGCCGGTGTCGAGAACCAGTAAATCGGGAAATTGAGGATCAGCAGGTCGGCCCACAACAGCTTTTCCAGCTCTTGCTGGATATCGGCGGCGAGCGTCTGTTCTTTGCTGTTGCAGCGTTGTTCCAGTGCGTAGACCAGGTACTCGGGATTGTCCCTGACGGTGAAGTCTTCGGCGCTGGCCACCGGGTTCCAGTTCATTGCATACAGGTCCGATACCCGGACCTGATGCCCCTGAGCTTGCAAGGTCTCTACCGCCTGGTCACGCAATGCGGCGGTAAAGGACTTTGGCTCGGGGTGGGCATGCACAACCAGGACATTCATGGCAGCTCCTTGAGTTTCAGGTGGCGTGATTCAGCATGAATGAACCGCCACCGTGATCAGTAAATGGCTTGTACGGTCAAAAGTAGGTCGGCCACGTGCGCATTTCATGGCGCCCGATGCCGTTATTGATCACGCGCCGTTGCGCCGCCAATGCTTCGACGAGAAAGCGCCGGGTTTCTCCTGGTGCAATCACCTCGTGGGTGCCCATTGCACCGGCCAGGGCAAAGGCCGACGTGTCTTTTGAGAATTCAGCGTGCAACTGGGCATAGCGCTCGGGGTCGGATTCACGGGTTACGCCATGCACGACGCTGACCGCAACGCTGGGGTCGACGAAACTGACGTCGGCCATGCACCAGGCGGCCGACTGGTCGCTGTTACGGCCTCCGCCGAAATTCAGATAGGCCTGACCGAAACTCTTGCGCACGATCACCGAGAGCTTCGGCACCGAGCACAGTTGCACGGCGTGAATCATGTTCATGATGTGTGCGGGCGCTGCGCGCTTCTCGCCTTCGATGCCCACGAGGAAACCGGGAGTATCGACAAGAAACACCAACGGGATGTTGAACGAGTCGCACATGGCGATGAAACCGGTGGCCTTGCGGCAGGCATCGGCGTCCAGTGCCCCGCCTTTGAATTGCGGGTTGGAGGCGACGATGCCAATGCTGGCGCCTTCAAGTCGGGCGAGGGCGGTGACGACCGAGCGGCCGAAGCGGTCCTTGAGTGGAAACAGGCTGTCGCGATCGACCAGCGTGGCGAGCAATTTGCGCATGTCGTAGGTTTTACTGCGCTCCGCCGGGACGATGGTTTCAGGTCCCGACGAATCCGGGCGGTCCTCGGGCCCACAGGGCAGCACGGCTGGCGTCTCATTCGAGTGAGAGGGCAGGTAGCTGAGAAAACGCCGGATGGCCGTCAGTGCTTCCTGGTCATTGTTGACCACCATGTCGGCCAGCCCGGTGACTTCCGAGTGCATGCGCCAGCCCCCGAGTTCTTCCGTGTCCGAAGACTCACCGATCGCAACCGAAGTGACCTTCGGGCTGGAGACAGCGAGCAATGCACCTTTGCGCATTACCGTGAAGTCGGACAGGCACGAGTACCAGCTCGCCGAGCCAAAACAGGCGCCGAGTACCGCGCTGACCCACGGTGTTTCGCGACGTCGGCAGTATTGTTGGGCATCCTGGCCAGCACCGGCCATGCTGCCTGCGCCCATTGCGTCCTGCATGCGCTGGCCCGACGATTCGCCGAGGAAGATCAGCGGCATGCCGTTGCGGGTGGCACATTCCTTCATGTACGCGATCTTGCGTGCATTGATCCAAGAGGACGATGCGCCTTTCACCGTCATGTCGTTGGACACGACGGCTACCCGGCGCGAGTCGATGCGGCCAAAACCGGTGATCTTGGCGTCGGCGGGTGTGCTGTCCCGATCTTCGGGGCGGGCCGAGTGCGCCAACATCCCGACCTCGCTGAACGACTGCGGGTCCAACAGGCCCTCCAGGCGTTCACGTGCGTTGAGCACACCCGCGTCGCGGCGCACCTGAAGCTTGGCCTCGCCGCCCATTTTCAGGGTGCGTTCGCGGCGTGCGTGAAGTTCTTGTTCAGGGGATGTGTGTTCGTGAGTCATGGGTAAGTCTCGTTGGGAACGATGACGGCACGTCCGACGATTTCGCCGCGACGCATCCTTTTCAGTAGTTGTGGCACTTCATCTAGCGGATTGGCGGTTCAGAGGGATCGGTACTCGGCCGGTGGACGCCAGCGCGATGAGCCCGAGCGCGTCGAGCCAGCCGACGACCTCATGATCAATCACTGGCCTCTTTCGCCAATACCATGGTCATGAAGGCCGACATCACAAGCCCTCCGGCCTGGACCAGACAGCTGCGAGCATTGGCGACCTGACGCTCGCCGCATTCCCCCCGCAGCTGGCGCACCGATTCGATCATCAACTGCATGCCGAACTGACCGGAGTGGTTGAAGGCCAGCCCACCGCCAGAGGTATTCACCGGTAAGGCGCCGCCGGGCGCGGCAATGCCGCTGCGCAGAAACGCGCCTGCCTGGCCGGGTGCGCAGAAACCCATGGCCTCCAGCGATACCAACACGTTGATGGTGAAGGCGTCATAGATCTGGAGCATGCTCAATTCGTTGCGCGCGATGCCGGACATGCGCAGCGCTCGCTCGGCGCAGCCGCCAATAACGTCAGGGTCGAGCCAGTCGAACGGGCCGACGGGTGTCACGTGACGTCGATAGGTATCAGCGAAGCCGCGGATGAACACGGGTGGTTTCGCCAGCGTGCGCGCGTGCTCGGCTTTGGTGAGGATCAACGCCCCTGCGCCGTCGCTGACCAGGCAAATATCGGCCTTGCGCAAGGGGTCCGAGATCAGCGGCGATGCCAGGTACTCCTCCATCGTCAGTGGTTTGCGCAGCGTGGCCTGGGGGTTCAATTGCGCCCAGCGCCGCGCGTTGATCGCAACCTCGCCGAGGTCCTCGGCGCTCGCCTGATAACGATGCAAATACTGCTGCGCGAGCATCGCGTACCAGCTGATCGGGCTGAGCACACCGTAGGGCGTCACGAACTGGCCCGACGGGGAGCGCGGCTCGGTGATCGCGCCGCCTCGGTTGCGGCTGTGATCCAGGCGCTGGGTGCTGCCGTAAGTGATCAATGCCACCGAACACAAGCCAGATTCGATCGCGGCCATGGCATGAATCAAATGGGTGAGCGGCGAACCGCCACCCACCACCGTGCTGTCGACGTAGCGCGGTGTGATGCCCAGGTACTCGCTCACCAGCAACGCATTGGCGCGGTCATCCCAATGGGCGAACACGCCATCGACATCGGCCAGTGTCAGCCCGGCGTCCAGCAAGGCGTCGCGGGCCGACCGGCATTGCAGCGAGAGTGCGGTGTCACCGGGCTGCGCCTTGCCAAGGCCGGCCTCGCCGACGCCGACGATGGCGTATCGACCCGCCAGACGGGAAGGATCGTTCGTCATGCTTGCGGCTCCTGCGGGATCAACTGCGCCCGCACGTCTTTTTTCAACACCTTGCCGACCGGGCTGCGTGGCAGACTCTCCCAGAACAGCACCTGTTTCGGCGTTTTCAGGCTGCCGAGTTTTTCGCGGCACAAGTCGATGAATTCTTCACTCGTGGCGCTGGCGCCCGCTTTGAGCTCGATGACGGCGATGACTTTCTCGCCCCAGTCCGCATCGGGGAGGCCGACCACTGCGCAATCCATCACCGCCGGATGCGCCCAGATGACTTGCTCGATCTCGCTTGGATAGATGTTGAAACCGCCGGAGATGATCATGTCCTTGGTGCGATCGACGATGTACAGGTAACCGCCTTCGTCGAACACGCCGATGTCGCCGGTGTGGTGCCAGCCGAAACGGCGTGCCTCTTCGTTGGCTTGCGGGTTGTCGTAGTAACCCGGGGCGACCAACTCGCCACGGGCGACGATTTCACCGCGTTCGCCCGGTTCGACGATGCGTCCTTCCTCATCCATCAGTGCCACTTCGCAGGCACCGGTGGGGCGGCCGGCGGAACCCAGGTGTTTGCCGTCACGCATGTGGTCTTCGCGGGTCAGCACCGTGATCACCCCAGGCACCTCGGATTGGCCGTAGCACTGAACGAACACTGGCCCCCACAGAGCGATGCCCTCGCGCAGTTTGTCCACGGACATCGGGGCGGCACCGTAGATCACGTATTCAAGTGACGAGCAGTCGCGCGTCCTGGCATCTGGATGCGACAGCAGTCGATAAATCAGGGTCGGCGGCAGGAACAGGTGAGTGATGCGCTCCCGTTCGATGGTTTCGAGCACGGCGGCCGGGTCGGCGGACGGCGCGATCACGTTGCGTGTGCCGAACGTCGACAGCGCCATGGCCGTCGCACCCGCAGCATGGGTCAGCGGTGCGACAACCAGATGCGCCGGACTTTTCGTCGGTGGCATGAACTGATTGCTGATGCGATAGCAGGCCAGCAGCGCCCGATGGCTTTGCATAATTGCTTTGGGCCGACCGGTCGTGCCACCCGATGACTTGATCAGGGCTGTATCGTCGAGCGATTTACGCACCGTGCAGCGCTGGCCAGTATGCTCACGGCACCAGCCGGCGATACTCAGCCCGGCGATCGGTTCGTCCAGACCGATCACGGTTGTCAGCGTGGGCACGCCTGCACGGATGCGTTCGGCATGCTCGAAGTACTGCGAGTGCAGCACCAGTACGGACAACCGGGTGAAGCTCATGAACCAGATCAGGCTGTCGATCGAATCACGCGCATTCAGGGGGATGAACGTAGCGCCCGCACGCAAGGCACCCAGCATCGCGACGAAGCTTAGCGGGTGATTGGGCGCCAGTACGCCGACATGGGACGAACTCAGGTTCAGCAGCGACAGGGCATGGCCGATGGCATGGGAGTCGGCCTGAACCTCGGCGTAGGTGAGGCTGAAACCAGTGCCTTGCAGGCAGACATTGTCCGGGTGGCGATTGGCGCCGGCATCGAAGTGGTCGGTAATCATTTCCATGGTGTCGGCTAATCCAAAAGAGTGAACTGGGGCAGCGTGCAGGATTCGCTGACGGATTCGAAACAGACGCGGACGCGGGCGCCGATGGTGATGCGCTCGAGGTCGGCGTCCAGGATGTTGGTCAGCATGCGCACGCCTTCATCAAGGTCGATCAGGGCAACGACATAAGGCAACCGAGACTCGAAGGCCGGCGAGGGCGCGATCCGGCAGACCGTGTAGGTGTAGATGCGTCCTCGACCGCTGGCCTTTATCCATTCGACGCCGTCGGACAGGCACTCGATGCAGAACGCTCGCGGGTAAAACTGACAGTGGCCGCAACTGCCGCAACGCTGGATTACCAGTTGGTGCTCCTGCGCGGCCGCCCAATAGGCGGCCGTCTCGGTGGTGGGTTGCGGCAATGGCCGTGCAGGGAGAGTCGACATGGCAGCCTCAGTGCGAACGCAATTCGAAACCGGCCATGGCGATGTGCACATGACGTTGTTCCGGGTGCCTGGCCAGACCGGCGATCAGTTCGTGCAGCGGACGCCGCACGCTGAACGTGTCGTCGACCACCACAGGAGCGAGCCCGCTGATTTTTTCGTCGCCGTACATGGCGCGCAGCAGCAACTCGTCATCCGACAGGCCAGGGTAGCGGCGGCGCAGCTCAGGAACTTTCGGTGCCAGCACCGGCGGCGTGGTCGAAATTTCGCGGGAACCGTTGACGAGTACGCGGTCCTTGACGTCGGGATCGACCGGCAGCGGCAGCGCGCCGAAATAACCGCACACGTACTTTTTCACTTCGTCCGGTACCACTTTGTAACGCTCGCCGCTCAGCACGTTCATCACCGCTTGTGCGGCAATCATGGCGGGGAATGGCGTGGCCATCACCGGCGACCCGAGTTCCACACGGATGCGGCCGATTTCCTCGAGCACCACCGGCAGCTTGTCGGCGATGCCCGCCAGCTGAAGCTGCGATTGCAGATTGGTCATGGCGCCCCCGGCGTACTGGGTGACGAAGTGAGCCGGGTCGTATTCCGCCGGGACGCCTACGGGGAGGCCGTTCTCTTCGGCTATCCCGGCGAGGTAGTCACCGATTTCGTCTGCCGCACGGTCATCGAAACTGACCTCAAAGCCGATCTCGCGCAGGTTGCGCGCCAGCATCTGCGCCGACGGTCCGGCATTGCCGTTGGCCAGCGGATCGATCGAGCACAGCAGACGGTCGGCACCGTGAACGGCTGCTTCCAGCGCAACCAGCGAACCGGTCGCGTTCAGGCAATGGGTGATTATTTCCAGCGGCCGATCACCGATCACGGCCTTGATCGCCGGCACAATGCTGCGCACTTGCTCCACGGTCATGCTGCCGCCGGCGTCGCCGAAGGTAAATGCGTCGATATCGAAGCGTTCGATGGCCTCGCGTGCCTTGGCGGCGTAGAACTCGGCGTCGTAGCCTGGCGCCAGGTTGTAAATCATCGCAAGGGTCGTTGTTGCGCCCAGTCGTTTTGCGGTGGTGATCGCCGGCACCAGGTTATCCCAGCAGTGCAGGGAGTCGAGAAAGCCAATGTCGCGAGCACCGTTGGCAACCAGGCGCTCGACATAAAGTTCGCTCAGGTCGTCCGGTTCGGGGTAGAAACTGCGCAGCATATTGCTGCGCACCACACCACGCAGCGGCGTGCGGCGGATGCGCTCGGATAACAGGCGTAGCCGCTCCAGCGGATTCTGGTTGAGGAACAGCACGCTGGCGTCGAACTGCACCAACGCAATGCCTTCTACAACATCAAAACCCAAGGCATCCAGGCGCTCGGCCATCGGCAGCATGTGTTCAGTGCGCATGCGCGTAGCCCACAGGCACTGGTGTGCGTCACGCAGGGTGGCATCGACCAGCTGGATACGCCGACGCTTGCCGGTACGAGCAAACTCCGCAGCTACTTTTTCGCGTAATTGATTCAGCACATGTCACCCCTTGCTGTGTTCGAGATGGATGGACAGGCCGGGGCCTGTGACACTCAATACGGTGTAGTCGGGCCAGCGTTGCAGCAGCCCGTGTGTCAGGGCTTGCTCGGGTGAGCGAACTTCATAGTGAAGTTTCTGCACCGGTGGCAGCGCAGGGCAACCGCAGATCAACGCCGCCAGCGCCTCTTCTGTGGCGGGCACGTTGATCGGACGGCAGGGGTTCGCGACGGCGCCGATGCGTTCTTGCAGGCTGGTCAGGGACGTGTCGATCGGGCCGTAGCAGCCTTGCAACCAGCGTCGCAGTGCGGGCTGCAACGTCGCGAAACGTGGACGGGCATCGAGATGTTCGAGTGCCTGTCGTGCAATGGCCTGGGCGAAAGGTTGCAGCATCGGCGGATTGCCCAGCTCTTGGCGTATGCGCGTGCACTCGTGGGAAAACTCGAACAGATCGGCCAGGCGTCCGCGCTCGCGCAATGCATGCATGGCTTGGGCAGCGATTTCTCCTGGCAGCTGGTGTTCGTACGGGGCCAGGTCGAAGGCCCAAGGCAGGCTTTCGGCAAATCCTTCCTGATCCGCTACTGCGGCGAGCTGAGCCTGGGCTTCGTTGAGACGGCCCAGATCCGGCGGTTGCAGCGGCAGTTCGAGCAACGCGGCCGAGCGAGTCAGCAACGGCAGCGAAGGCGCCGACGCGCCGTTGGCGACAACGGGCAGGGCAGCGTCGAGGCGGTCGATGCCGAGGCGGATCGCTTCCAGAGCGACCTGCGGGCCGAGGCCGGTATGGCAACGTGTGTGCAGATCCAGCGGTTTGCCATCGACGCCGCTGCGCAGGGCTGCGAGTAACTCGGGCAGGCGATCGACATGCAGCAAGCCGGCTTCATCACGCAACATGATGCGCTGTGCACCGGTTTGGGCCAGTTGTGCGGCAGAGGTTGCATACCAGGCATTGGAATGCTGGTGATCGTCTATATAGGGCAGGGTGGCGATGGCGCTGAGGCCGTGGGCCTGCGCCTTCTGCACGGCGTCGCCCAGACGTGAAAGGTCCAGCTGCGGATCGATCAGCACGACCTCGCTGACGCCGGAAGTGGCGAGCAGCCGTAGCCAGGTGTCCAGCGTTTCCCCGGCAAGCACATCGAGATAGCCATGGGCGGGCAGCAGGTTCACGGTGGCGCGTAACGGTGTGCCATTGGCGCGCTCGCGCAACGCGGCGACGCGTTGCAGCGGGTTCTCATCACGCTGGATGCATTGCGCGATCACCGCGGGGCTCAGCACCTCGATGGCGGCCAGGCGCGCGTGGCCCAGTGAATTCATCGTTCCCAGCAGCATCGCGGTGCCGGCGGCACCATTCCAGGCGCAGGTCTGACCGTCGGTCAGGCTGACATCGACCAGTGTTGTCATGTTCATGCGCGCTCCTTGGCTTGTTTCAACGCCAGTTTGCGCGCCGGAACGAAGACATCTTCTACCCAGCGCGTGGTGACGAGGCCGGCGACGAAGTCCGGGTGGTCGAGCACGGCATGATGGAAGCTGGCCGTGGTCGACAGCCCCACGACCTTCATGTCTTCCAGCGCCTTGCGCATCAGCGTGATGGCCTCGCCACGCGTCGGCGCATGCACGATCAGTTTGGCCAGCAGGGAGTCATAAAAAGGTGGCACGGTGGCGCCGCTGAAGCAGTGGGTGTCGACCCGGACGCCTGGGCCCTGGGGGGCTAGCCACTCACTCACCAGGCCCGGGCTCGGCAGGAAATTGCGGTCCGGGTCTTCGGCGTTGATCCGGCATTCGATGGCATGGCCGGTCAGTTTCACGTCGGCCTGGCTGAACGACAGTGGCAGACCGGCGGCAATGCGAATCTGTTCGGCGACCAGGTCGTACCCGGTGATCATCTCTGTCACCGGGTGCTCGACCTGGATACGGGTGTTCATTTCCAGGAAGTAGAATTTGCCGTCGCGGTCATCGACCACGAATTCGATGGTGCCCGCGCCGAAGTAGCCGACATTCTTGGCCAGACGTACGGCGCACTCACCCATTTGCTCGCGGGTGTGGGGTGCAAGGCTGGGGGAGGGCGCTTCTTCAATCAGCTTCTGGTGCCGGCGCTGAGTCGAACACTCGCGCTCGCCCAGATGCACGACGTTGCCATGGCGGTCGCCCATGATCTGGATTTCGATGTGGCGTGCCAGCTCGATGAACTTCTCGACATACAGCGTCGGATCGCCAAAGGCCGCTTGTGCTTCCGACGATGCCGAACGGAAAGCCGCCTCGGCCTCTTCATCACTGCGCACGATGCGCATGCCGCGCCCGCCACCACCGGCCGTCGCCTTGAACAGCACCGGGTAGCCAATCTCGCTGGCAATGGTGCGAGCGGTGTCGGCATCGGCCACGGCATCCGAGCCCGGTACGCGTGGTACTTCGGCCTTTTCGGCCAGACCGACGGCGGTGATTTTGTCACCCATCGAATCAATGATCCCGGCCGATGGCCCGATGAAGACAATGCCGGCGTCTTCGCAGGATTGCGCGAAGTGCGAACGTTCGGAAAGGAAGCCATAGCCTGGGTGGATGGCGTCGCAGCGGTGTTCCAGCGCGGTGCGCACCAGCAGGTCGGCGCACAGATAACTTTGCGCTGCCGGCGCCGGACCAATCACAACGTATTCGTCGGCCAGACGGGCGGCCAGACTGTCCTGGTCGGCTTCGGAGACGGCCGCGACTGATTCAATGCCCAGGGTTTTGCAGGCACGCACGATGCGTACAGCGATTTCGCCACGGTTGGCGATCAGTACCCGGCGGATGTCGCGGGTTGCTACGGGAATGCTGCTCATCAGCGTGCCTCCGGTTCAATAATCATCAATAACTGGTCCCGCTGAACCATCTGCAGGTCCTGGGCGACGATGCGCACGACGCGGCCTTTCACCGGGGAGGCGAGGGTGTTGAAGAGTTTCATGGCCTCGACCAGGCACAGCGGTGTGCCGGCTTCCACTGTGGTGTTCTCCTCGACGAACGACGGTTGGTCAGGACTGGGTTTGCGATAGAAGGTGCCCATCATGGTCGCCCGGACGGCGACCTGACCTTCGGCGACTTCAGGTTCGCTCGCAGCCACCACGGCAGGCGCCGGCTGCGCGGGTTTACCGGGCGTGGTGCCTTGCACAGGCTCCAACGAACGTTGAACCGTGCCGGACTTGCTCGCTGTCAGCGTGGTGTCACCGATGCGGACTTCAAGGAAGTCCAGATGCCTGGCGTGATCCAGCGTTTCCAGGATTCTTCTTGCTTCTTTATGTGTGAGCGACATGCCTCAGGGCCTCTTGTTGTTCGAATTGCCTGGACCGATAAAAACATTCAAACGTAGGATTGTCAACAATCATACAATCGAGTAATGTGCTGGTCATCACCCAGGGCGTCTGCGCAACGCTAGATAGAAAAAGCGTAGCGTGCGGCAGCCAAAGGCCTGGCGAATTCAGAAAACAGTAGTGTTTTGGAGGGGGCGAGAATGAGTACAATCGCGGTTAAATCGGATGTCGCGGGAACCGTGTGGCAGATTCATGTCCGCGAAGGCGATGTCGTTGAAGAAGATCAGATGCTGATCATCATGGAGTCCATGAAAATGGAAATTCCGTTGATGGCCGCAGAGTCGGGTCGAATCATCAGCGTTCTCGTTGCCGAGGGCGAGGTGGTGAAAGACGGCCAGGATGTTTTGCTTATGGAGTGCGATTGAAGTCTATGTCAATGAATGCAGGTTCGGCGTCGACCGCCAAGAGCGGTAGTGCAATAGGTGTCATGCGCGCGGGTCGCCAACGCGTGCTGACGATGCCGGAGCAGATTGCCGAGAGCATTACACTTGCGATCCTGCGGGGTGAATACGGGCCGGGTGACTCCGTGCGTGAACAGGAACTGGCCGACCACTTCCAGGTCAGCCGTGGTCCGATTCGCGAGGCCCTGCGCATTCTCGAGAAGGTGGGTGTTATCACCATCGTTCCGCAGCGTGGTGCGCATGTGACTTCATTGAGCAAGCAGGAGATCGACAATCTGTTCGAGATCCGTGCTGTGTTGGCGGGCTTGGTAGCCAAGTACCTGGTTGATCCTGATGCGTCGGTGGTCAATCAAATGGATGCCATCGTTACCCGGCTTGAGCTGATCGCGGCGCAATCGGATGCGCTGGATGAGTATGCACAGGGCAGTTATCGCCTGAGCACTTTGTTGTTCCAGGCTTGCGATAACAAGCAGTTGGCTGAACTGATGGGGGCACTGGCGATTCAGACCGCACGCTACACGCGGCTGGGATTGCGATCTCCAGAACGCCGACGAGCCTCCGTCAATTATTGGCGAAACCTGGTGGAAGCCCTCAGACAAAACAGTAATACGGTCGCTGGGGAAATGATGGTTGAACTCGTCAACGCGTCTCATCAAGCCGCATTGAATCAATTGGAATAACTCACACGGGGGCACAACACTCCCCAGTGCTGTGTCAAGTTGTCGACAATAAGACAAAAAAGACAAAAGATCATGACGAAAAAACGTACCGCAGGATTAATGCTGAGTTGGGCCGCTCGACAGCACCGTGGCCGCACCGCCCTGATATTCGGGGACGACTGCCTGACGTATGACGATGTAGAGACCGGCAGTAACCGTCTGGCTCATGCGCTGATTTCGCTGGGGTTGCAGGTCGGGGACCGTGTGGCGGTTTTACTGAATAACTCGCCGGAGGCTATCGAGAGCGTTTTCGCGGTCGAGAAGGCCGGTCTGGTTTACGTGGCGCTCAATGCGCGGCACACGTTGGCCGAGCAGATCGCGATTCTTGAGGACGCTGGCGCCACCCTGCTGGTTGCTGGGCCGGAGTTTCGGGAAATCGGTGAAGGTGTTCGCGACGGCGTCGCGAGTTTGCGTCATGTGATCGGACTTGATTGGCAGGCGCCGCAGGTTCTGGATTACCGCGAACTGCTCGCTTCGATGCCGGACCATGCACCGAATGTCCAGGTCGCTGCGGATGCGTTGCTGCGGATCGCCTATACCTCGGGCACCACCGGCAAACCGAAGGGCGTTACTTACACGGTCAAGCGCTGGTACGAACGCCTGACCAACCACTTCTACGCCATGGAATACAGCCTGGGCGTGGACGATGCGATGTTGCATGTCGGTCCCTTGACCCATGCCGCCGGTGTCCATTTGCTGCCCTGCTATTTGCGTGGGGCGCGCAACGTGATCCTGGAGAAGTTCGAGCCACTGGAAACGCTGCGGCAAATCGATCGCCACTGCATCACGCAAATGATGTGCGTACCGACCATGCTCACGCGCTTGCTCGACACGCTCGACAGCGGTGTCGATGCCGATCTGTCGTCGCTCAAGTGCATTCATTACGGCACGGCGCCGACCTCCGTCGACCTGATCCGTCGGGCGATCACGCGGTTCGGTCCGGTGATGCGCCAGCAGTATGGAATGACCGAGGCGGTGCAGCCTCTGGCGGTGTTGTACCCGCACGAACACGTTGAAGAAAGTGCGCTGCGCTCCTGCGGCAAACCGACCGCGAATGTGCAGATCACTGTGCGCGATGCCAACGGCCAGGAGCTGGCACAAGGTGAAATCGGCGAGATCGCCATCGCCACCGACGGGATTGGTGAGGTGGCGTTCTGGCGCCGTCCCGACCTGGAAGCCGAAGCGATTCGCGACGGCTGGTACTACTCGGGCGACCTGGGCTACCTCGACGCGCAGGGCTTTCTTTATATAGTCGGGCGCAACAAGGACATGATCATTTCCGGTGGCTTCAACGTCTACGCACGGGAAGTCGAGGATGCGCTGGAAAGCCATCCGCAGGTGGTCGAAGTCGCGGTGCTGGGGTTGCCCGATGCGGAGTGGGGCGAGCGCATTGCAGCGTTTGTCGTGATCCGCGAAGGCGCAGCCGTCGACGGCGAAACGCTTGGCAATCACTGCACGGCGCTGATCGCGGGCTACAAAAAGCCGCGCCTGATCGAGTTCGTCGATGCGCTGCCACGCAACAACGCCGGCAAGGTCGTCAAAAACATTCTGCGCGATGGTTATCTCGCGCGCCTTGAGAGGAATGAATTATGAGCACGCCTGTTGCCCCTGAATGGTCGCTGGAGCTCGCCGACATTCGTGCACGTCGGGAAGTTGCCTATGCATTGGGTGGCCCGGAAGCGGTGGAAAAACATCATGCCCAAGGCAAGCTCACGGCGCGTGAGCGCATTGGCCATCTGCTGGAAAGCGAAAGCTTTGAAGAGTTCGGCATCCTCGCCGGCGCCGTGAAGTACACCGCAGAAGGCAAGATTGCTTCCGCCACCCCGAGCACGGCGGTCGTCGGCGTGGGCACCATCGCACAACGGCGCACCGTGGTGGCGGCCGATGACTTCACCATTCGCGGCGGTTCGTCGGAAGCGGCGGTCGCTGAAAAGTGGATCTACGCCGATCGTTACGCCTGGGAATACAAGCTGCCGATCATCCGTATGATCGACAGTGCGGGCGGCAGTGTGAAGCTGCTCGACAAGCTCGGTCATACCAAGATTCCGGGTTACGCGCTGTTGCCGATCACTTCTCTGTTGGGCGCCGTGCCGGTGGTCGGCATTGCCCACGGTGCGTGCGCCGGTCTGGGTGCGTTGCGGGTTGCCGCCTCACACTTGTCGATCATGGTGCGTGGCCAGAGTCAGGTGTTCGCGGCCGGCCCACCGGTGGTGAAGCAGGCATTCGGTATTGATATCGACAAGAACGACCTCGGCGGTTATGACCAGGTGCATCGTCACAGCGGCATGATCAACTTGGCGGCCAACACCGACGCCGAGGCCCTGGATCTGGCCAAGCGTTTCCTGTCGTATCTGCCGGGCAATGTCTGGGAACAGCCGGCACGGGCAGCCGTGACCGACGCACCTGGTCGCCGCGACGCGTGGCTCAACGACGCGATCCCTCATGACCGGCGCAAGATTTTCAACCCGCACAAGATCCTCAAGTCGCTGGTCGACAAAGACAGTCTGTTCGAGATGTCCCCGGATTTCGGCGCGTCGACCATCACCGCGTTTGCCCGTATGAACGGCTATTCGGTCGGGATCATCTGCAACAACCCGCGCGTCGGCGGCGGTGCGCTGACCCGTGCGGCGGCGCTCAAGCAGACCCGCTTCATCGATCTGTGCGACACCTTTCATCTGCCGCTGATCTTCCTCGTCGACCAGCCGGGTGTCATGACCGGGCAAGAAGCCGAAATGCAGGGCACCTTGGGTGCCGCGATGCAGGCGGTGCATGCGATCGAGCAGGCCAGTGTGCCGGTCATCACCATCGTCCTGCGCCGCTGTGTCGGGCTCGCCGGCGCCATGGTCAGTCCGTGGCACGGTCCGACGGGCACGGCATTGCCGCACCGTTTTGCCTGGCCTTCGGCCCAGTGGGGTTCGATCCCGATCGAAGGTGGCGTCGCGGCGGCCTACAAGCAGGACATCGCCGCCGCCGAGGATCCGCTGGCACGGCGCAAGGAGCTGGAGGCCCATTACCAGGCCTTGGCGTCCCCCCTGCGCACGGCTGAGCGTTTTGGCGTGATTGACGTGATCGAGCCGGACAGTACGCGTCCGCTGCTGTGCAACTGGGTGGGTGACGCGTATCGCATCACCGCACTTTCCCTTGGGCCGAAGCGGCGGACCATGCGCTAGTCCTGGCAGGACGAGCGGCATCCAGCCTTACCTTCATAACAACAACTCAAAGGTACAGACGATGTTCTGGAAAAAGAGTCCTTGCGCCGTTTTGGCAACGTTGATGGTGATTCACCTGCTGGCTCAGGTGGACCGAAATATTCTGCTGGGCTTCGCTCCGCAAATCACCAGCGAGCTGGCGATCAATAACGCGCAGTACGGTTTCCTCGTCGGCGCGGTCTGGGTGCTGAGCTATGGCGTGATGGCGGTATTCCTCGGGGCGCTGGCGGATCGTCACAGCCGGCCACGGGTGATCGGCGCAGGGATGCTCGTCTGGAGCGCCTGCACGGTGGCCTCCGGTTTTGTCCAGAACTTCGAACAGATGGTGGTCGCACGCTTTCTGGTGGCCACCGGTGAAGCGGCATTGGTGCCCGCCGCCACGGCGTTGCTGATGGAGCTGTTCTCCGAGAAGCGTCGGGGCACTGCGGTGGGATTGTTCTACCTCGGCATTCCGCTGGGTATTGGTTGCAGCTTTTTGTTGGCGGGTACGCTGGGCGCCGCTCATGGCTGGCGCACAACGTTCTATGTGCTGGGTATCTGCGGGGTTGTCATCGGTTTACCGTTGATGTTGATGAGCGACAAACGCAGCAGCGATGCGGTGCAGGAGCGTGGCGCACCGCTCAAGACTCAGTTGGCCGAGGTGTTCGGTGAGCTGCGCAGCAACCGTGTCGTGCGTTACACCGTTATCGGTTTTGTGCTGGCGCACCTGGTCTATCCGGGCATTTCGTTCGCGCAACTCTGGATTGTGCGGGAGAAAGGGCTGGACCCGGCTCATATCGCCATGACCATGGGCGTCATGCAGATTGTTTTCGGCTCGTTGGGCGCGTTGGCCGGTGGCATTTTGAGTGATCGCCTGGCGCCTCGGTTCAAGGGCGGCCATGCCAGTGTGCTGATGTTGCTGATGCTGGTGTGCGCGCCGTTCATGATTGCCTACCGCCTGGTACCCGGCGATTCACCGCTGTTCTACGTGGGGATGGCCGTCGGCATTTTCATGTTGATGTCGCTTTACGGTTCCGCGACCACGGCGATTCAGGGAGCCGTCCCGGTGCGCATGCGTTCGACGGTCATGGGTTGCTCGATGCTCTTGCTGAACCTTTTTTCGGTGGCGCTCGGCACGTTCTTTGTGGGCTGGATCAGCGACGCGTTGACCGTGGCCGGGGTTGCCTCGCCGCTGACCCATGTGTTGCTGGTCAGCGACATTCTGGCGTTGGTGTTGGGCGGGTTTTTCTTTTTCATGGCCGCGCGTATCAAGCGTGAAAGCACCTGTGCAGCACCCGCCATGGGTATCAAGGTTTAACGTATGTCCAGATCCGCCGTCATTCAGTTTCAGTCGGTTGTCAGTCAGTACCTGCCGGGTGTCCTGGCCAGCATCGTGGTCGCTATTGCGGCGCGGTTTCTGGCGGACCAGTACCACGCGCCAGTGATGCTGTTGGCGCTTTTGCTCGGCATGGCCATGAACTTTCTGGCGGCGGGGCCGAGCAAACCGGGTATCGATTTCAGCGCCCGTGAAGTGCTGCGTGTCGGGGTTGCCTTGCTGGGCCTGCGCATCTCCCTCGAGCAGATCGTGGCGCTCGGTTGGCACCCGGTGCTGATCGTGGTCGTGTCGGTGGTGGTCACCATTGTGGTGTCCATGCTGGCGGCGCGGGCCCTGGGCTTCAACGTGTTGTTCGGCCTGTTGTCCGGCGGCGCCACGGCGATTTGCGGGGCGTCCGCGGCACTGGCATTGGCCGCCGCGCTGCCTGCCCATCATGCCAAGGAGCGCGCGACGCTGTTCACGGTCATTGGCGTGTCCGCGTTGTCGACCCTGGCGATGATTCTGTATCCGGTGATTGCCCGGGCGCTCGGTCTGGACCCGCTGCAAGCCGGGGTGTTTCTCGGCGCCACGATCCACGACGTCGCCCAAGTGGTCGGCGCCGGGTACAGCATGTCGCATGACATCGGCGACACCGCCACAGTGGTGAAACTGATGCGCATCGCCATGCTGCTGCCGGTCATCGTTTGTGCGGTGTTGATTACCCGTGCCCAGGGCGGGCAAGGGACCGGTAAGAAACCGCCCTTGTTGCCGTGGTTTGCCGTGGCCTTTATTGCCTTGGCGACGATCACCAGTCTGGGTTGGCTGCCTTCTGCGGTGCAGGCCCTGGGCAATCAATTGTCGAGTTGGTGCCTGGTGATCGCCATCAGTGCGCTGGGGATGAAAATCCAGTTGAAGGAACTGGCCACGGTGGGGCTCAAGCCCATTGTGTTGATGGTCGGTGAAACCGTGTTCTTGCTGGGGCTGGTGTTGCTGTTGATACGACTCGGAAGTTGAGTCTGGTCGTTCATTACCGAGGGGTGTGCTGACGCCGGCGGTAGTGAATGGATCACTTTGAATGAATCGAACGCTCCCCTGATGGGGCTAAGAGTGGTGAGCACTGTCGCGCCCGAATCGGGTGGCCACATGTTTTTTCATAAACATAAAAACAACAACAAAAAAATCGGAGCCAATGTATGCGTATAAACAAAAAATCGGTGGTGAGTGTCTGGGAGCCAACTCTGCTGGCTTCGGCGTTGTTGGTCGCGGCGTGGCCAACGGCGCACGCCTTCGAATTCGACACCGGCAATGAAGACTGGACGGTGCGTTTCGACAACACGTTCAAGTTCAACTATGCCCAGCGGGTCGAAAGTCCCAACAGCAAGTTGGCGAACGCGTGGAACAACAACGACGGCAACCGTAACTTCTCCTCCGGAAGTGCGGTGGCCCAGCGTCTGGATGTGCTGTCCGAACTGGACGTGAGCTACAAAAAGAAGGCAGGTTTTCGCGTCAGTACCAACAGTTGGTACGACCATGCCTATGACAATGTCGGCAGTGACAACGCGGCCACCAACCAGATCAACAACGGGGTGCCGGATTCACGCCATATCAGCGGTTACGCCGATCGCTACTACAACGGGCCGTCGGCCGAGATCCTCGATGCCTTCGTCTTCGGCAGTACCGAAGTCGGCGAGGATTCGATCCTCAGCGGCAAGCTCGGCAAGCACACGCAATACTGGGGCGAAAGTGTCCTGGCCTTTGCCCACGGCAACAGCTACGGCCAGTCCGGCCTGGATATTTCCAAGGCCCTGGCGGTACCCGGCACCGAAGCCAAGGAACTGTTCATCCCGCGTAATCAACTGTCCGTGAACTTCACGGTCAACCCGGAGCTGACCCTCGGTGCACAATACTTCCTCGACTGGGACGCTTCGCGCCTGCCGGAGTCCGGTACCTATCTGGGCTTCAATGACGGCATCCAGAACGGCGGGCACAACCTGTCGCTGATCGGTGGCTTGAATCCGCGTTTTGGTACGCCTGGGCCGCTCGGTGCGAACCAGTTCCTGCGCTTGAGCAATGGCCATACCTTCACCCCGGACAAGCACGGAGACTTCGGTTTGATGGCCAAGTGGAGCCCGGAGTGGCTGGACGGCACGCTCGGTCTCTACTACCGCAAAACCTCCGACATTCTGCCCAACCTGGTGCTGCAGCCGACCGCTGTCGGTCCTGCCCAATTGATCTCCGGCAACATCGGCAGCTACAACCAGTTCTACGTCGATGACATCGACATCTATGGCATCAGCCTGTCGAAAAACGTCGGCGACGTCAGCGTCGGTTTCGACCTGAACTACCGCGAGAACATGCCCCTGGCCAGCGTACCAGGCACTGTCAGCCCGGCTGCGGCCGCCGCCAACGTGCCCGGCTTCATTGGCAGCTTCAACGGCGAGAACGGCGTGGCCCGCGGCAACACCGTGCACGCGGTGCTTAACGGCCTGGCCACGTTTGGCAAGACACCGGTCTGGGACAGCTCTTCATTGCTGGTTGAGCTCGGGTACAGCCGCTGGCTGGACGTGACCGAGAACAAGCAACTGTTCAAGGGCGAAGACTGGTACCACGGCACCGACAAGGTCACCAAGGACAACTACATCCTCGGCGTCAACTTCAACCCGACCTGGTACCAGGTGTTTCCCGGCATCGATATGTACCTGCCGATGACCTACAACGTCGGCCTCAACGGCAACTCTGCCGTGCAACTGGGCGGTAATGAAGACTCCGGTAGTTATTCGGTTGGGGTCGGCATGGACGTGCACAACCAATACCGCTTCGACCTGAAATACGTGGACAACTTCGGTCCATTCGACACCTGCAGTTCGCCAGGCAACGCTGGCAGTCAAGGAGACGGCGCGGCACCGGGTGCCAACGGCCAGTACAACTGCGTACCCGGCCAGACCACCGCGTTCGGCGGAACCCCGGCCCAACTCAAGGATCGCGGGATGGTCACGGCCACCTTCAAGACCACTTTCTGATTTGCGATTGCTTAAAACCCAATCAGGAGAACGACAAAATGAAATGCATGCACAATCTGTTGACCGCCTCGGTTGCGCTGGCTTTCGCCGGCCTGGTCCAGGCCGCCGTACCTGCCGCCGACGCCGCCAAACTGGGGAGCAGCCTGACCGCCGTCGGCGCTGATAAAGCCGGGAACGCCGATGGCTCCATTCCGGCCTATACCGGCGGGCTGACCACTGCCCCGGCGGGTTTTAAAACGGGTGACACCTTCCGCCCCGATCCCTATGCCAACGAAAAGCCGCTGCTGGTGATCGATGGCAAGAATGTCGCTCAGTACAAGGATCAACTGACCGCCGTCACCGTCGAACTGGCCAAGCGTTTCCCGAGTTTCCGTGTTGACGTTTACCCGACCCACCGCAGCGTGGCGCTGCCACAAGGTGTGCTGGATAACACCTTGAAAAACGCCACCGGCGCCAAGTCGCTGGAAGGTGGCAATGCCATCGAGAACGTGTTGCCTGGCGTGCCGTTCCCGATCCCGCAGTCGGGGGCTGAGGCCATGTGGAACCACCTGCTGCGTTATCAGGGCGTCGCCTATTCCACCAAATATGATTCCTGGAACGTCGACTCCTCCGGCACGCAGAGCCTGGCCACCAGCGGTGAGGTGGTCAACTCCTTTCCCATCTTCGAAGAGCCGAACAAGGTCATCGATGGCAAGGACACCTACTTTCAGACTCGCTTGTTTTACACCGGCCCGGCACGTCGTGCGGGCGAGGCGATCCTGCTCAAGGACTCGGCCAATCCGCTGGAGCAGGCGCGTCGTGCCTGGCAGTACTTGCCAGGGCAGCGTCGCGTGAAACTGGCACCGACATTGGCCTACGACACGCCCAATCCGGGCACCGCAGGGTCGGGCACCTATGATGACGTGTATGTCTTCAACGGTGCGCTGGATCGCTATGACTGGAAACTGGTCGGCAAGCAGGAAATGATCGTGCCGTACAACGCCTACGCGCTGAGCTACCTCAAGGATCCGAAAGCCCTGACCACCCCGAACCACCTGGCACCGCAATTCGTGCGCTGGGAGAAACATCGGGTGTGGGTGGTGGAGGGCACGCTCAAGGCCGGTGCCCGTCACGTCTACGCCAAGCGTCGCTTCTATCTGGATGAGGACAGCTGGGTGGCTCTGGCGTCTGACCAGTACGATGCCCGTGGCCAGTTGTACCGTGGTTCCTTCAGCTTCCTTTCGCAAAGCTACGATGCGACGACACCCAACACTACGCCGCACGTGATCTATGACCTGATTGGCGGGACCTACAACATCAATGGTTTGTCGGGCGCTTATGGCGGCATCAAATACATCGCGCCGCTCTCCAAGTCGCAGTGGTCGCCTGATGCGTTGGCCGGTAATGGCGTTCGCTAAGTAACGCACAACAAAAGTCTGGGCCGGCAGCGGTAGAGCGCCGGCTTCAGCTTTGGCAAGAGGACGCACCATGTGTTTATTCAAAACGCTTGCGCCGCTGATGCTGGTGGTATGGCAAACGCTTGCGCAAGCCTCAGGGTACGTTGATGTGCTGGACCTGCCCGCCAAGCCCAGTGCGTTGGCGGTGCGCAGCCCTTTGCTCGACGTTGCGAATGCCGGACAGCGTCTGGTCGCGGTCGGGCAGCGTGGCCACATTCTTTATTCCGACGATGCCGGCCAGCAATGGCAGCAGTCCAGCGTACCGGTCAGCAGCGACCTCAACGCTGTGTACTTTCCTTCCCCAGAACAAGGCTGGGCGGTGGGCAATGACGGCGTGATTCTGCACAGCAGCGACGCTGGCGTGACCTGGACAAAGCAATTGGACGGTCGTGAGATCGGCGCGTTGCTGATCAAACATTATGCGGCGCTGGCGAATGCCGAGCCGGCCAACGAACAATGGTCGCTGCGGGTTAGTGAAGGTCAGCGGCTGGTCGAGGAGGGTGCCGACAAACCCTTGCTTGACGTCTGGTTCGCCGACGACAAAGTCGGTTACGTGGTCGGTGTGTTCAACCTGATCTTGCGCACCGAAGACGGTGGCCAGAGCTGGACACCTTTTCAGGACCGCACCGACAACCCGCAGAACTTTCACTTGAACGCCATCACCTCGACCGGCGACGCGCTGTACATCGTCGGCGAGCAAGGCCTGGTGTTGAAATGGGACGACGCGCATCAGCGTTTTGCCGCCTTGAACACGCCGTATCAGGGCAGCTTCTTCGGCGTGCTCGGCAAGCCTGGCGAAGTCGTCGTCTTCGGCCTGCGCGGTAATGCCTTACGCAGCACCGACGGCGGATTGAGCTGGAAGCCGTTCGATACCGGCCTGCAAATCAGTGTCACCGCTGCCGCGATTGACGCCCAAGGTCACTATCGGCTGTTCACCCAGGCGGGGCACATGCTGGTTGATCAGTCCGACAACGCCCGGTTGCAACTGATGCCGCAACAGAACCCGTCACCGGTGGCCGGTGCTGCCCTGAGCGCCGATGGCGCGCTGGTGCTGGTCGGCAATCGTGGCGTGCGCACGCTGTCCCTTCAATAACAATAAGATCCAGAGCGAGTACCCAGACATGGCCACTACCAAGCAAGACAACATGCCGGTGATCCGCGATCTGCGCGACTTTGATCGGCGCTCCGGCAACCTGCTGGAGCGGCTGGTGTTCAACTACCGCCCGCTGTTCATCGTGCTCATGACCCTGGCGACTCTGGTGCTGGGCTACATGGCGGCCACCCGTCTGGAGCTGCGTCCCAGCTTCGAAAAAATGATTCCGCAGAGTCAGCCGTACATCCAGAATTTCCTCGAAAATCGCCAGTCGCTGCGTGGTCTGGGTAACTCGGTACGGGTGGTGGTGGAAAACACCCAGGGCGACATCTTCGACCCCGACTATTTGAATGTGCTCAAGAAGGTCAACGACGAACTGTTCCTCACTGAAGGCGTCGATCGCGCCTGGATGAAGTCTCTGTGGACACCCGCCGTGCGCTGGACCGAAGTCACCGAGGAAGGCTTCCAGGGTGGCCCGGTGATGCCCGACAGTTATCAGGGTTCACCTTCGGACATCGAACAACTGCGCCAGAATATCTCCCGCGCCGGGATCGTCGGCAGCCTGGTCGCCAGCGATTTCAAGTCCAGCATGCTGGTCGTGCCGCTGTTGGACAAAGCCTCGGCCACCGGTCAGAGCATTAATTACCATCAGTTTTCGCGGATGCTCGAAGAGCAGTTGCGCGACAAGATCGAATACGCCGGAGACAGTGCGGCGCGCAAATCCGGCGCTGAAGGTAAAGGTCACTACAAAGTCCGGGTGATCGGCTTCGCCAAACTGATGGGCGACCTGATCGACGGCCTGATTCAGGTGATGATGTTCTTCGGCCTGGCCGTGATCACTTCGCTGGTGATCATCTACGCCTACACCCGCTGCGTGCGCAGCACCTTGCTGGTGGTCGGCTGCTCGCTGATTGCGGTGGTCTGGCAACTGGGCATCGTCGCCTGGCTGGGTTACGCCATCGACCCGTACTCGGTGCTGGTGCCGTTCCTGATCTTCGCCATCGGCGTGTCCCACGCCGCGCAGAAGATGAACGGCATCATGCAGGACATCGCCCGCGGCACCCACAAACTGATTGCCGCACGCTATACCTTCCGCCGTCTGTTCATCGCCGGCGTCACCGCACTGTTGGCCGACGCCGTGGGTTTTGCGGTGTTGATGCTGATCGACATTCCAGTGATCCAGGACCTGGCAATCACCGCCAGCATCGGTGTCGCCGTGTTGATTTTCACCTCGCTGCTGCTGATGCCGGTGGCGCTGTCCTACGTCGGCGTCGGTGCAAAAGCCGCCGAGCGCGCCTTGAAAATCGATACGCGGGCCGCCGCGCATAAAGGGTTTGGCAAACTCTGGGACAAGCTGGATCGCTTCACCACAGCCAAGTGGGCCACTGGCGCCGTTGTGGTGGCAGCCTTGCTGGGCATCGGTGGTTTTGCGGTGAGCCAGCACCTGAAGATCGGCGACCTCGACAGCGGCGCCCCGGAACTGCGGGCGGACTCGCGCTACAACCGCGACAACACCTACATCACCCAGCATTACGCACTGTCCAGCGACCTGTTCGCGGTGATGATCAAGACCGCGCCGGAAGGTTGCCTGAACTACAAGACGTTGGTGCTGGCTGACCGGCTGGCTTGGGAGCTGCAACAGAATCCGGGGGTGCAGGCCACAGCCTCGCTGGTCAACGCGGTCCGGCAAATTACTGCCGGGACCTACGAGGGCAACCCCAAACTCAACAGCATCCAGCGCAACCAGGACGTGCTCAACTACGCCGCGCAGCAAGCCTCGGTCAACTCCCCGGAGCTGTTCAACACCGATTGCTCGCTGATGCCGGTGATTGCCTTCCTCAAGGATCACAAGGCCGAAACCCTCGACGCCGTGGTCGCCATCGCCGACCAGTTCGCCAAGGAAAACAGCACCGAGGATCGCCAGTTCCTGCTCGCTGCCGGTAGCGCCGGGATCGAAGCCGCGACCAACATCGTGGTGCGTGAGGCGAACCACACCATGCTGTTGTATGTGTACGCAGCGGTGACGCTGTTCTGCCTGATCACCTTCCGCAGCTGGCGCGCAACACTGGTGGCGCTGCTGCCGCTGGTGCTGACGTCGATCCTCTGTGAGGCCTTGATGGTGGCGATGGGGATCGGCGTGAAAGTCGCGACCCTGCCGGTGATCGCATTGGGCGTCGGCATTGGCGTCGACTACGCGTTGTACCTGCTCAGCGTCCAGCTGCAGTTCCAGCGCCAAGGGTTGTCGCTGTCCCAGGCTTACCGCAACGCGGTGTCGTTCACCGGCCGGGTCGTCGGCCTGGTCGGCATCACCCTCGCGGCGGGCGTGGTGTGCTGGGCGTGGTCGCCAATCAAGTTCCAGGCCGACATGGGCATCCTGCTGACCTTCATGTTCCTGTGGAACATGCTCGGCGCGCTGATCCTGATTCCTGCGCTGTCGCATTTTCTGCTGCGCACTCATCACGTATTGGGCAAGAAAGCAGGGGAGAGGGATCTTGAAGTGGGTTGCGGCCGAGCGCAGATCAACGGTGAACAAGCGGCCTCACTTAAACAAGAAAAATCGCCAGTGTTTAAGTGAAGCTTTCGGTTACCAGCAAGAGGCTACAACGCCTTGCGCCAACGCCTACGGGTAAGACAGAATCCGCCGGCTTGTGTGTCTTGGGGGCTCTCGGTAACTTGATTCCCGTCACTGCTCATCAGTGATCGGGTTTAGTCGCCCGAGATTGTTAGTAAGATGCATAGCGCGTCATTCAGTCAGGCATTTCAGTCCTGTGCTTAATGGTGGTTGTGCGCAGGGCGCCCTCGGGCGCGCCGGTTTTGCTAACTCCCCCGGTCGACTAACCTGCGCACAGCCGCCACCCCTTCGTTTAGTCGCGAAGTGGTTGAGGCTCCATTCAGGGAGTTTGCAACTATGTTCAAGGTAACACCCAATCCACCCGACACCGATCCAGTGTCCCCGTACGAACCCGATTCAAAAAAACTCAACGAGGCCGCCGAACGTGCCCTCAACTTCCACTTCCCGTCGAACGCCGATATCAAAGCCAAACCGCGAACCCGCAGTACCCTGTTTTCCGTGGACCCGAAAGCCACAGCCGAAACCCTGGCAGTATTTCTGGTCGAGACACTGGCCTCGCTCGACGTGATGGTCCATCACTTGGTGGATCATCTGGAGGGGGAGGCCCGCTACGCCCTGCTGGGTATTTCAAACAGCATCATGGTGGCGGAAATCACGGCGAACGGAGTGCTGGATAAAATCGAACCGTCTGTATAACCGCTGCCCTGTGGCGAGGGGGCTTGCCCCCGTTGGACTGCGCAGCAGGCCCATCTTTTTGGGGCCGCTTCGCGACCCAACGGGGGCAAGCCCCCTCGCCACAGAGACGCAGTCCTCGCCATCCGGCAAACGCGATCTTCCTGAAAACTCATATTTGCTCGTGATCTTTGGGTAAAGCGGAAACCGGCTATGGAGCAAAAAAATCATAGACAAATGGTATTGAAATAAATACTCCACTGGCTTAATCTCAATCCCACGTTGTACGAGATCAACCGCTGTTAGCACCTACAAAAACAATCAATCGGGAGCAAACATGAAAGCGAAAGTGATGTTGGGATTGTTCATGACGGCCGCAGTTTCACTGCCAGCCTGGGCCGCGGACTGGACCGTAGGTGCTAACGTTGGCAACGTACCCTGGGAGTTTCAGGATTCCAAAGGTGAGTTTGTCGGCTTCGAAGTCGATGTCGTAAAAGAGGTGGCCAAACGCGCCGGAAAAAGCGTCGAGTTCGTCAATATTCCCTTCAACGGCCTGTTCAGCGCCGTGCAATCCAAACGTGTCGATATCGCAATCTCCTCAATCACCATTACCCCCAAACGCCTGGAGTCGGTAGCCTTTGCGCAGCCTTACTTCGACAGCGACCAGTCGCTCACCGCACTGACCACTTCCAAGGTCAAGAGCCTGGCCGACATGAACGACAAGGTGGTGGGTGTCGATACCGGCTCGACGGGTGACATGTGGATTAACCAACACAAGGATGAGTACAAGTTTGCCGATGTCTCGCGTTATGAAGGACTATCGCCCGCCATGCTCGATCTGGCATCCGGACGAATCGATGGCTACGTCAGCGACATTCCGGCAGTGCTCTACTACATCAAGGACAAGCCGCAATACACCATCGTTGCTCGGATCCCTACCGGTGAGCGTTACTCGCTGATGCACGCCAAAGGCTGGGCGATGAGCGATCAGGTCAACGACATTATCAGCAAGATGAAAGAAGACGGTTCCTTGGGGAAAATCCATAAACAGTGGTTCGGCGCCGATGCCGATAAAGATTCGAGCACCATGAAAGTGACCGCTGTCCTCAAGTAAGCCCTGCCGATAATGCGTCAAAGTGGCGACACCCGTTCGCCACTTGTATTGACCGAGGTATCCCATGGATCTTTTGCAGACGTTTTTTAACTGGAACGTGCTCGTCGATTCACTTCCGCTGATGATGCGCGGTCTGGGCGTGACCATTCTGCTTGGGGTGGTGAGTATCGCCCTGGGCCTGGTGGGCGGGTTGTTGCTGGCATTGCTGCGGTTGTACTCCTACGCCCCCGTTCGAGCGCTTGCGCGTATCTACATCGATATCATGCGCTCCATTCCATTGCTGGTTTTGCTGGTACTCATCTATTACGCGCTGCCCTTTGTCGGCATCCGACTGTCTTCTTTTGCGGCCGCTGCCAGTGCGCTTTCGCTTGTTTCCTGCGCCTACAGCGCGGAGATTTTTCGTTCAGGCATCGAGGCCATTCCCCGTGGCCAGTTCGAAGCATCGGCTTCTCAGGGCATGAGCTTTTTCAACACCATGCGCGACGTTGTTTTGCCGCAAGCCATCCGCATCGTAATGCCGCCCATGACCAGCAACTGCATCAACGTCATGAAAGACACGGCGCTCGCCTCGGTGGTAGCGATGCCTGACTTGCTGAAGCAGGCGACCCAGGCACAGGCACTGGCTGCGAACCCGACACCGCTGGTTGGAGCCGCCTTGCTCTATCTGTTACTGCTGTTGCCGCTGGTGCAAATGGTCAGCTGGGTTGAACGTCGTAACGCCTCTGGAGGAAAAACTGCATGAGCACGTTGATCGACATCGAAAAGCTTGACAAGTACTACGGCAATTTCAAAGCGTTGAGCGACATCAACCTGCAGGTAGAAGAAGGTGAAGTGGTGGTCATTCTTGGCCCGTCCGGCTCGGGAAAATCGACCTTGATCCGTTGCATCAATCTGCTTGAAGACTACCAGCAAGGCCATATCCGCGTGGCCGGTGAGCGGGTTGAAAACGGTCCGCGACTGAGCGCAATACGCAGTGAAGTGGGCATGGTGTTTCAGAGCTTCAACCTCTATCCGCACCTCACTGTCCTCGACAATGTGTCGCTGGCGCCGATTCGTGTTCGCGGTCTGAGTCGGCGTGACGCGCATGCGCGGGCCAAGGAATTATTGATGAAGGTCGGCATGGGCGATCACGCGCACAAATACCCGAGCCAATTGTCTGGGGGCCAACAGCAGCGTGTTGCCATTGCCCGCACCATGGCGATGGAACCTCGCGCGATTCTGTTCGACGAACCGACTTCGGCGCTGGACCCGGAAATGGTTGGTGAGGTGCTCGATGTCATGCAAAACCTCGCTCGCTCCGGCGTCACGATGGTCGTGGTCACTCATGAAATGGGCTTTGCCCGTCGGGTCGCCGACCGGGTGATCTTCATGGAAAGTGGACGCATTGTTGAGCAGAACATCCCCGAACCGTTTTTTACCGCACCTCAGGAACCTCGCACACAAGCGTTCCTGCAGGCCATCTTGCATCATTGAATCCAGCTGGAGAAAGTAGAGTGAAATCTCTCGATATTGATTACGTTCGCAAGCAATTTCCAGGACTGGCCGATGGTTATGCCTACATGGATAACGCCGGTGGTTCGATGGTGCTGAGCGCCGTCGCTGAGCGGGTCGTTGATTACATGCTCAACAGCAGCGTGCAACTGGGCGCTTCCTACCAGCCTTCCGTCGACGCTGGGACGCGAGTGATGCAGGCACGGCACTCGGTGATGCAGTTGATCAATGCCGAGCATCCCGAAGAAGTGATCATGGGCGGCTCGACCACCCACTTGTTGCAAATACTGTGTCGCGCCATCGCCCCGTCAATCGTTCCAGGCGATGAAATCATCGTCACCAATTGCGATCACGAGGCGAATATCGGCCCTTGGGTCAAGCTGTGCGAAAGCCGCGGTGCGACCCTGCGCGTTTGGCAGGTCAACCAGGACAGTTGTGAGCTGGAGCTGGATGACCTGCAGGTCTTGCTCAATGACAAAACCCGTTATGTGGCCATGACCCACACCTCGAATATTCTCGGCTCGATCAATCCAGTCGCCGAGGTTGCGCGCCGCGTGCATGCGGTGGGCGCCAAGCTGTGCGTGGACGCTGTTGCTTATGCGCCACACCGGCTGGTTGATGTGCAGGCCAGCGGTGCCGATTTCTACGTCTACAGCTTCTACAAAACCTTTGGTCCACACTTTGCTGTGCTCTGGGGGCGTCGTTACCTGTTGCTGGAGTTGCCGAGCCTTAACCATTTTTTTATCGGCCAGGATGTGGTGCCTTACAAATTGCAGCCGGGCAACGTCAACTATGAGTTGTCCTTCGGTTGCATTGGCATTACCGACTACCTGCTCGACATCAGCACCCGGCTTGACGCGCAAGGCAGCGAACGCCAGTGCATGCAGGCTGCGTTCGATGCCTTCGAGGTGCAGGAGGATTTGCTCGCTGAGCGTCTGCTGGCATTTTTGCGTCAGCGCGAGGGCGTTCGGATCATTGGCAAAAGGGATACCCGCAATCGAGTGCCAACGATCAGTTTCGTGGTTGAAGGCGTGCAGTCCGAGGAGGTTGTGCGCAGGGTCGATGAGCACCGGATCGGCATTCGCTTTGGTGACTTCTATGCGCGGCGTCTTATCGAAGCCCTTGGGCTTGACCAGTTTGGCGGGGTAGTGCGGGTGTCGTTGGCGCATTACAACACACTGGAAGAAGTCGACCGCCTCATCACTGCACTGGATCAAGCAATCAATGCGTTGCGTTGACCGGCGTACACACTTCTAATTTTATGAGCCTTCACTATGGCCTTACCTGAAACCCTTGCAGAGCTGCGTGACTGTATCGCGGCCCAGCACGAACATCTGACAGGTCGCCTGCGCGATGCTGCCCGATTCCTGATCGACAACCCGCATGAGATCGCACTCAATACGGTGGCCGAGCTGGGTAAGCGCTCAAGCATTGCGCCTTCAGCCTATATTCGGCTGGCTCAGGCCCTTGGCTTTGCAGGTTTCAAGGATTTGCAGCGCCTGTTTCGCGCCCCGTTGCAGCAGGCTGCCGACACCCAAAGCGAGCGCATTCGGCACTACGGCGGTGAGACATTGCTGGAGGACCCTAGCGACGTCGGCGGGATTCTGCGTGAGTTCAGCCAGGCCAATATCGTTTCTCTGGAACATCTGGCCGAAGGCGGCGAACAGGCCAATATCGAAGCCGCCATCGCCCATCTGCAAGTCGCGCGCACTACTTTCGTAATCGGCATGCGCCGTGCCTTTCCGGTGGCGGCGTATCTGAGCTACGCGTTGAGTCGTGTGGGCCGGCGAACCGTGCACATCAGCGGTGCGGGCGGCACGTTACCGGAGCAGGTCAGCGCCATTGCCGATGATGATTTGTTGATTGCCGTCAGTTTCCCGCCGTACGCCAAAGACACCGTCGAGGCGTGTCGTCAGGCGACCGACGCAGGCGTGACGCTGGTGGCGATCACCGACAGCGTACTAAGCCCTATCGGGCAGATGGCCGATACGGTTATAGAGGTCAACGACGCCGAATTACTGGGCTTTCGCTCCCTCACGGCTTCGTTCTGTATTGCGCAAACCCTGGCCATGGGGCTGGCCTTCAGCGATTGGCAATCGGACAGCACCTTTAGCCATGACCGGCTGAAAGATATCGACTGCTAAGTCGCAACTTTCGCCACGTACTTATAAAACCCGTCACTTCAGGAGAATATCCCGATGGTTTCACCTGCACGCGATTTAGTGGGTTACGCAAGACAACGCCCGCAAGGCACTTGGCCGAATGGCGCACGTTTGGCCATCAGCCTGGTGATCAATTACGAAGAAGGCTCCGAACGCTCGCTCGCCATGGGCGACCCGGACCAGGAATCCATGACCGAGTGGGGCAGCTATTCAATACCCGACGGCACACGCAATCTGGCGATGGAATCGATGTATGAGTACGGTTCTCGCGTCGGAATCTGGCGAATCCTGGATATTCTCGACCAGCAATCGGTTCGTGCGACTTTTCATGCTTGCGCGGTAGCCTTTGAGCAGAACCCTGATGTCGCTCACGCTGCAGTTGCCGGTGGTCATGAAATTTGCAGTCACGGGTATCGCTGGGAGGAAGTTTTTCGCCTGACTGAAGAGCAGGAGCGAGAACACATGCGTTTGGCCATCGAGTCATTCGAACGCACCTGCGGCAAGCGTCCCGTTGGCTGGTATTGCCGGTATGGCGCCAGCGTCAATACCCGTCGACTGGTCGCTGAGGAGGGCGGTTTTCTCTACGATTCCGATGCCTACAACGACGATGTTCCCTACTTTGTCGAGGTCGAGGGCAAGCGCCATCTCGTGGTGCCTTACACCGCCGACGTGAACGATTTCCGCTACTGGAACTCGCCGGGGCTTTCCCAGGCATCGGACTTTTTCGAGTACATGAAAGAAAGCTTTGAGGTCCTTTACGAAGAGTCGGCCGAAGGCCCTCGCATGATGTCGGTCGGGCTGCACCCACGCATGGTGGGCCGTCCCGGCCGAGTAAGGGCGATCAAGCAATTCATCGAGTATGCCAAGCAACACGGCGGAGTCTGGTTTGCTACGCGCGAAGAAATCGCCCGTGCCTGGCTTGAACGAACTTGATGGCGTGGTAATTACGCCGGATCAGAAAATTGATGCGTTATTCCCCCACGGCTGGGACCGGTGACTTCTGGAAGAGGCCTGATATGCAACCTTTTGATACGGTGATTCGCAACGCCCGCGTGGTAACCGCCGCGGACACGTTCACCAGCGATATCGGTATTCGTGATGGGCGCATCGTCTCCCTTGGCCTGGACCTGCCGCAAGGTCACCAGGAAATCGACGCGGCAGGCCGGCATGTCACCCCCGGTGGCATCGACAGCCACGTGCACCTCGACCAGCCGACTGGCGACGGCTCGGTGATGGCTGATGACTTCTTCAGCGGCACGGTCTCGGCGGCCTGCGGCGGCACCACCACCGTCATTCCGTTCGCCTGCCAGCAGAAGGGCGAAAGCCTGCGCTCTGCCGTCGATGACTACCATCGTCGGGCGGGTAACAAGCCGGTGATCGATTATGCCTTCCACCTGATCGTCACCGACCCCACCCCGCAGGTGCTGCGTGAAGAACTGCCGGCCTTGATTGCTGAAGGCTACACATCGTTCAAGATCTACATGACCTACGATGCGCTGAAGCTGGGCGACCGGGAGATTCTCGAGACGTTGTCGGTCGCGCGCCGTGAGGGCGCCATGGTGATGCTCCACGCCGAAAACAGCGATTGCATCGCCTGGCTGACCGAGCGATTGCTGGCGGCCGGGCTGACTGCGCCGCGCTACCACAGCGCGTCGCGGCCGATGCTGGTGGAGCGCGAAGCGACCCATCGTGCCATCGCCCTTGCCGAGCTGGTGGACGTGCCGATCCTGATCGTGCACGTGTCGGGTCGTGAGGCCGTGGAGCAGATTCGCTGGGCCCAGAGCCAGGGGTTGAAGGTGTACGCCGAAACCTGCCCGCAGTACCTGTTCCTGACCGCCGACTCGCTGGGGTGTGACGACAGCTTCGAAGGTGCCAAGTGCATCTGCAGCCCGCCGCCGCGCGATGCCGCAAACCAGCAGGTGATCTGGGATGGCCTGGAGAACGGCTCGTTCGAGATTTTCTCGTCAGACCACGCACCCTTTCGCTTCGATGGCCTGGATGGCAAAAAGGCCCACGGTGAAGAGGTGTCGTTCGACCAGATCGCCAACGGCATTCCCGGTGTCGAAACGCGCATGGCACTGCTCTGGTCCGAAGGCGTGCGCAGTGGGCGCATCACCCCGCAAAGCTTTGTTGCGCTGACTTCAACTAATGCCGCCAAGATGTATGGGCTGTATCCGCGCAAGGGCAGCATCGCTATTGGTGCTGATGCCGACCTGGTGATCTGGAACGAAGGTGAGTCGGTGCACCTGTGCAACGAAATGCTGCACCACAACGTCGACTACACGCCTTACGCCGGCATGACGTTGAGCGCCTGGCCGGCCATGACCCTGTCTCGCGGTGAGGTGGTCTGGGACGGCGCGCCGCGCGGTGAGGCGGGTCGCGGCCGGTTTCTGCCGTGCGAGCGTCCGGCGCCCGCGCAACTGCGCCGACGCAAGACCGAGTTGCCATTGTGAATGCTGTCGCACAGGTCGCCGCCACCCTGATTCGTGGTTGGCGCGAGGGGCGCCAACAACCGTTGCCAACCCTGGAACTGGCTAGCGAAGCCGAAGCCTATGCCGTGCAGCATCAGGTAGCGGATGCCCTCGGCTGGTTCGCCTCCGGGCCGCCAGCGGCCTGGAAACTGGGCGGCGCTCCGGGAGGGTTGATCAGCGCCGCCGGGGTGCCGGCAAGGGCGGTACACCCGTCGGGTTGGCAGGTTCCGCCGGGCGATGCCTTCGGTTTCGGGATTGAGGGAGAACTGATCGTGCGCCTGTCGCGCGACCTCGACCAGCACACTGATCTGGCCATGGCCTATGCGGCGGTCGATGTGTGGATGCCGGGCATCGAACTGTGTGGCACCCGCTGGCTGCAGGGCGATCAGGCCGCGCCACTGCTTCGGCTGGCCGACCAGCAACTCAACCGCGCGCTGGTACTCGGTGCACCGCAAACGCTGAGGGAAATGCCGGATTGGTCAAGACAACAGGTGACTTTGCGGGTGGCCGGGGAGCCTCAGTTCGTCGGCGTTGGCAGCCATCCATTTGGTGAGCCGCTGAGTTCGCTGCCGTGGCTGGCGCGTCACGCTGCAGCACTGGGCAGCCCCTTGCGAGCCGGTGACCTGGTGGCTAGTGGTAGCTGGACCGGTATCTACTGGGCGTCGGCAGGGGTGCAAGTGGAAGTTGAGTTTGCCGGGCTAGGGCGGGTTGCCTTGTCGACTTGATGCGTTTCAAAGGCTTGCTGATTTTCAGTTTACGGAGCCGGCCGGCGCATTGCTAAAAGCTCAGGAGGTAGTTCACCTATGCCCTTGAGTCGGTCTTCAAGAAAATCACGGAGCACCCTGACTTTCGTCGAGTAACGTCGATTGGGAAGGTAAGCCATATAAATTTGATTCCCGGTCAGTGAGTTAACAAACCGATATTCAGGCAGCACGATTTGCAATTCACCGCTCAAGAGCAGGTCACGCACCAGCCAAATTTCAAATTCTGCAATGCCCAGGCCGCCACAGACGGCTTCAAGCAGCAGCTCCGAGTTGTCCGATTGCAGATTGCCCTTGGGGAAAATCGAGTGCTCTACGTCATCCTTTGTGAAGTACCAGTGGGGATCGCTGTCGGGGTGCAGATAGATCAGGCAGTTGTGTGCGCTGAGTTCGGCGGGAGTGGCTGGAGACCCGTTGCGCGCCAGATAGTCAGGTGTGGCGCACAGCAATGAATCGTTGCGGCAGATCGGATAGGCAACCAGGTTTTCCAGATGATTTTCACCCTCGTGAATATCGAGATCAAAGCCGCCTACGATCATGTCGTTGTGGTTGTCGGTCAGCCGCAGATCCATTTGGATACCCGGATACATCTGCAGGAAGGGTGCAATCAGCGGTGCGAGGAACCGTCTGCCGAACGCCACCGGCGAAACGAGTTTCAAGGGGCCGCTGGGCGCAAGGTTGAGATCGCTGACGACACGCAGGGTGTCGTCCAGATCTGCGATCATCGACAACGCCCGCGCGTGATATATCTGGCCTGCTTCCGTCAGGGCAACGATGTGCGTGGTGCGATGCAGCAGGGTCGTGCCCAGCGATTTTTCCAGCGTCGAAATCATGCGGGTCAGGGTTGAAGGGGATACGTGCATCTCCCGGGCCGCTGCGGAAAAGGTGCCCAATTCGACCACTTTGACCAGTGCTCTCATGACCCCCAGGTGATCGATACGTGCTGTTTCAGACGTCATGTTGGAAGTGGATGCCTTTGCGCTATGTGCAAAACCGAATTCTGTTTTGCGATATTCCATCGGTATTTGACTGAATATAGACTCATTTTCGATCGAAGTGCGCACGTCGTTCATCCAACCGACCACGTATTCGCCGACAGGACGCAGATCCTTGTGGCGAGCTTTGGAGTATCGAGATCATCATGGATTTTCCCGCACACGTTCCATTGGCCATTGCTACCCGAAACGACCATGTGGAGCGCATCCACTGGGGATCGGTGGCTGTCGTTGATAACGAAGGATGTTTGCTGGCCTATGCCGGCGATCCCGGTAGCATGATGTTTTCCCGCTCCACGCTGAAGCCGTTCCAGGCCATTCCGTTCGTCCGGGATGGCGGTGTCGAGCACTTCGGCTTCTCCGATGAGCAAGTGGCCATAATGTGCGCGAGCCACTCGGGCGAAACCCCACACGTGAATGCCGTGAGTGGCATTCTCTCGAAAATCCAGCGGGCCTCTAGCGACCTGGGATGTGGTTGCCATCTGCCCGATTTCTACACAGCGGACAATCTGCCGCCCCAGGGTTTTCGCTACGATCAGCGCCACCACAACTGTTCCGGCAAGCACAGCGGTTTCCTCGCCTATTGCTGCCTGCATGGCTTGCCCACCGAAACCTATCTGTCCCCTGAACATGCCTTGCAGCGGGACATCCAGCGGCAGGTCGCGACGTTGACAGGTGTTGCCGAAAATCAGCTCTGGACCGGAATCGACGGCTGCAACGCGCCAAACCTGGGCATGCCGTTGTCGCGCCTGGCCCTGTTGTGGGCGCGGTTGGCCAGTGCTGATGGGGGTGGCGACGCCAGCCTCGATCCAGTATTGCGGCGGCTATTCGACGCCATGCGCAGCCATCCGGAAATGGTCTCGGGGACCGGTCGCGCCGACCTGGGCATTACGCTGTCTTCGAATGGCGACTGGGTCGCGAAAACCGGTGCCGATGGCGTGCAGACGGTCGGCATCCGCAGCCGTGGTTTGGGCGTGGCGGTCAAGATCAGTGACGGCGATTTCCCCAGCGTATTTGCGGTGACCATTGCTGTGCTCAAGCAACTGGGTGTGCTGGATCAGGACGGCGAAATTCCGCTGCTGGCACCGTGGGCCGATCCGGTGTTGAGAAGTTACAACGGTTCGCGGGCCGGTCAATTGAAAGCCACGGTGCAATTGAAGTTCGTCTAGTCGGGGTGCCTGCCGGGCACGTGTCAGATCTATAAGGCAGACCAGAAACCATGCAATCGGCTCAATCGCTAACTCAACAAATGCCTGCCATTTCACTGCGCGCCGTGAACAAGTTTTTCGGCAGTCAGCAAGTGCTGTTTGATGTTGATCTGGAGGTCCAGCCTGGTGAGGTGGTGGTGATCATCGGCCCCTCCGGCTCTGGCAAATCGACCCTGTGCCGTTGCATCAATCGCCTGGAAACCGTCACCAATGGCGATATCTTCCTGCACGGCGAGCGCCTGCCGGAAGAGGGCGGGGCTCTGGCCAAGATGCGCGCGAAGGTCGGAATGGTCTTCCAGAGTTTCAACCTGTTTTCTCATCGCACCGCGTTGCAGAACGTTGCAATGGGCCCACGAAAAGTCCTCGGCATGCGCGGCGCGGATGCAGACGCATGGGCCTTGCAACTGCTTGACCAGGTCGGTCTGGCACACAAGGCGACGTCTTATCCCGCTGAGCTGTCGGGCGGCCAGCAACAGCGTGTGGCGCTGGCCCGGTCACTGGCGATGAAGCCCAGCGTGATGCTGTTCGACGAACCTACCTCGGCGCTTGATCCGGAAATGGTCAACGAGGTGCTCAAGGTCATGGTCGATCTGGCCCGCACCGGGATGACGATGGTGGTCGTCACCCATGAAATGGGCTTTGCACGCTCCGCCGCCGATCGCATCATTTTCATGGATGCCGGTCGGATCGTCGAAAGCGCGCCGCCCGAGATATTTTTCAGCGCCCCTCGCTCGGAGCGCGCCCGCGAGTTCCTGTCCAAGGTCCTTGCACACTGATTCACTCAAAAACATCACAAGAACAAGAGATAACTACCATGCGCTTAAATCGAATCGCTTCCCTCGGCGTCTCCCTCATGGCTACCTGCATTTTCGCCTCGTTCGCATCGGCCTCTACCGTTGAGCAGTTCCCGGCCGATTCGACCATGGCCAAGGTCCAGAAGCGCGGCAAGCTGGTCGTTGGCAGCTCGCTCAATACCCTGATGTTTTCGTCTCGCAACCCCATGACCGGGGAGGTTGAAGGTTTCGAGGCTGACCTGACCCGAATGCTGGCGAAGAAGCTCACCGGCTCCGAAGACAACATCGAATGGGTCAGCACCACACCGGAGAACCGCATTCCGCTGGTCGAAAACAAACGTGTGGACATGGTCATCGCAACCATGACCGTGACCGATGAGCGCAAAAAAGTCATCGGCTTCGCGGGTCCGTACTATCTCGCTGGCCAGGATTCCCTGGTCCGCGCGGATGACGATTCGATCAAAAAGACTGCCGACCTGGATGGCAAGACGGTCTGCGTTCTGAGTGGCACCACGGTAGAACGCAACCTCAAGCCATTGGCGCCTACGGCCAAGATCGTGACGTTCAGCGATGCCTCGGCTTGCGTCGAGGGGCTGATCGACAAGCGTTTCGACGCCTATGTCGACGACGGTGCGACGCTGGTCGGCGAGTCCATGCGTCAACCCGGAAAATTGCGAGTGGTCGGGACGCCGTTCACCGAAGAGCCTTACGGCATTGCAGTCATCAAGGAGGATACGGTGTGGCGTGACTGGCTCAACAGCCAGTTGAGCGCCACCATCGAAAATGGCCAGTGGAAGGAAATGTACGGTAAGGATCTGCAAGAGGGTCTAGGTGCGCCACAGGTACCAGTGATCGAACAGTAAAGATAGGCAGAGGTGAGCCTGATGTCTTATATCGAACGCTTCCTGGGGGGCATTGCGGTCAGCGTGCAGCTGACCCTGCTGTCCTTTGCCATTGCGATCGTTCTCGGACTGCTTCTGGCAATCATGAGGGTGAGCCCATGGCCACCCTTTCGCTGGTTTGCCAGCAGTTACGTAGAGCTCATGAGGATGATGCCGCTTCTGGCGTTGTTGCTGCTGTTCACTTTCGGCCTGCCGAAGCTGGGCTTCATGTACTCGCTGTTCACCTCTACGGTTCTGGTGCTGGGGCTGTACAGCGCGGCCTGGATCTGCGAAGTGGTGCGGTCGGGCATCAACACCGTGCCCATCGGGCAGATTGAAGCGGCCCGAAGTATCGGCATGCGATTCGACCAGATACTGGGCGAAGTGGTCTTGCCACAAGCGGTGCAGTCGGTGATCGCCCCGCTGGGCAATCTTTTCATCATTCAGATCAAGGCGTCCGCCATCGGCGCCGCGATCGGTGTGGCAGATATCACCTACACCGCGCAAAAAATCAACTTCGACACCGCCCTGGCAGTGCCGACGTTTCTCGGAGCAATGGCGGCCTATTTTCTGTTGACCCTTCCCTCGGGCCTGTTTTTCCGCTTCCTTGAGCAAAAAATGGCGGTGCTGCGATGAACGCAGATAACCTGCTTTACGAACCGCCGGGTCCGATTGCCAGACGGCGTAACCGGATCATTTCGGTGATTGGCGTGGTCCTGTTGTTCTGCTTTATTTGTGCGATCGGGCATCGCCTGGAGGCGAGTGGTCAGTTCGATGCCCATCGTTGGAAAATCTTCCTGCATCCGGGCACCTTGAAGTTCTTGTTTGACGGTCTGATGGCCACCTTGCTGGCTGCATTGATCAGCACGGTGTTGGCCTTCAGCCTTGCCGTACCTCTAGCGCTGGCGCGGTTGTCGAACAGGCTATGGGTGCGCACGCTGGCGGCAGGCTACATTGGCTGCTTCCGTGCGGTACCGTTGCTGTTGCTGATTCTGTTTACCGTCATCCTGCTGCCTTCGCTCGGACTGCACTGGTCGGCTCTGGGCTACCTGATTTTAGGCATGGTGCTGCATCACAGCGCGATGACGGCGGAGGTGGTACGTGCGGGTATTCTTTCATTGGGGCGCGGGCAGAAGGAGGCCGCGCTTTCCATAGGCATGCGCGATCATCAAGCGATGATATGGGTGGTATTGCCACAGGCGCTAAAGCTGATGTTGCCAGCTCTGGTCAGTTCCGTTCTGGCGATCGTCCAGGATACGTCTCTGGGGTACATCATTCCGTACGAAGAATTGTTGCGTCGTTCACAGCAGATATCGAGCTTCGCGCCTCAGTCGCTGCTGCAATCGGCGTTTATCGTCACGGTGATGTACGGGTTTGTCAGTGCGTTGCTGTTGGCACTGCGTCGCTGGATTGAACGTCGGCAGTCTTATGAGTCACGCGGTCAGCGAACGAAGACGGCAATCACGGAAGGCAACTTTGGCGAACCGTTTGAAGCAGCGCCCGGTATGCAGTCGGGATTGCGGTCTGCGACCGATCGACTGTCGGGGCGGGATCAATAGCAGGTTTTTCAAAGCAGCAGACGCATCGCCGGGGAGAGAAAAAGAGAAAAAAGGGGACGGATATATTTTCCAGAAGGTGAAGGGAAAATAAATCCGCCCCGTTTCAAAGTCTGATTTTGAACCAACATCACCTACTCCTGATCCGCATCCACCACCGTCCAGCTGTCATCCGGATCAAAAAGCTTCATCGCCTTTGCCACTTTTTCACTGTCCGGCCCCAAATCCTTCTCGAACACCTGACCTTCATGACTGATCATGAAACTCATCACGCCGGTGTCATCGTATTTCTCTGGCCAGGCGATCAGTGCAAAGCCCCGGCTCATCTTGTCGCCGATGAGGTAGCTGTAGGCGCCACCCGGGGCCGAAGGACCCTGGCCATCCAGGATGCGGAAGTGGTAACCATGCCAGGCTTCGCCGGCAATGGTTTTGCCGAACTCGGGGCCCAGCGGGCTGATTTGTCCGGTGTCGTCGTCCGCCCAATACAGACCGTCATGGGTGCCGGGGGTGCTGTAGATATTCTGCGCATACTCAAGCGCGCCGTCACCGTCGCGATCCACTGAGGCGTAGTCCATCTGGGCGTCGTGATAGGCCAGCGCCGCTTGTACCGTGGCCAGTTCGTTGCGGCCGATTTGACGTGCACGGACTTCGGCACTGCCGGCCTTGACGTCGAAGCGCCAGCCGTTGGTGCTTTTCACGATAGGGATTGGCAGCGTCCAGTGATTAGGACCGACCGACAGAATCGCTGTGCGGTCGTTGGTTTTTTCAATTTTATTTTGCTCGTGGTACTGCTTCAGAAACGCATCCACATCTTTGCGTTCTGCGCCTTCACGCGGGATGAAACTGCGCCATTCCTTACCCAGCAACTCGGTCAGGCGCTCGTGATCGGCGTGGGTCGTGCCCAGTGCATCGACGAACGCTTGAGCGGCTTTTTCCGGGGTTGGAAATTCCTGCTGTGCCATCGCCATGCACGACCATGCCAGCCCGGCAGTGATCGCCAGGGCCTGAAGGAGCACGCCCAGGCGTGCCTTCACTCGAGGAGAGTTATTCAACGACGGCCACCCCTTTGACTTTGACGCGCTGGTGGATTGGACGGCCGACTGACTTGATGGCCGGCGGCTCGTGAGGCACTGGGGCGCTGGGCGGATGCCTGGCTGGCCCGGCCACGACTGGCTTGTGCGCTGGTTTGGGACGGTGAGCGCGCGCCGGCGAAGGCATTGTCGCGGGCACTGCCCCTGTTGGCAGCCGTCGGGGAAGGCCGGTTCTGCGTGGTTTGGCGCGCCTGCGCATTGCCCTGTCGCTGGTTCGTCTGGGCGGTCTGTTTTCTGGGCTGCTGATTGGCCTGATTATTTCTGGCGGTGCCCTGGCTTCTGTCAGACGCCTTTGCTCGGTCAGCGGCTTTCTGTCTATCAGCTGCGTTTTGTCTGTCGGAGGTCTGCGCCCTATTGGTTGCGTTTTGTCTGTCGGAGGTCTGCGGTCTATTGGCCGTATTCGGTCTGTCCGAACCGGCCTGCATCCGATTGCCGGCCGTCGCTCTGGAGGCATCGCGGGCTTGATCGCGGGCTTCGCGGTTGCTGGTGGGAGGTCGTTCGATACCGGCCCTGTCCATGGAACCACGAGCGTTTTCACGCGCTTGGGCGCGCTGGGCGTTGTCCCCTCGATAAGCCTGACGCTGACTGGCACCGTCCAGCTGGCGGCCGTACTGCTCGCGGCTGCGGGTATCGCGATAGGGCACGCCATTGCGGTGCGCGGAATTGTGCTGCCACTTGTTCTGATTCACGTTGATGCGGTTGTTGCCATTGATGTTGTTGTAGCGCTCAACGTCGATGTCGACGTCGTTATTGCCCCAGTCACATTCACCCCACAAAGCACCGACGATGGCCACACCGGTACCAAACGCCAACCCGGCCATCAAGGCCTGGCCAGGGTAATAGGCTGGCGGTGGCGGGTAGTAGGCTGGCGGCGACGCCGGGTACGGCCAGGTGCCGTAAGTGGTTGTCGGGTTATACGTGGGGACGTACACCACCTGCGGGTCGGCGGGCTGAATGATGATGGTTTGGGGCGGAGCGGGCGCTGCGGGAGCGGATTGCGCGGCGGGTTCTGCTGCCGGTGGCGCAACATTCTGAATCGTCACGTTCTGATACTGGTTGCTCTGCAGGTTGCCGGCTTCCTTGGCCTGACGCCGCAAGCGTTGCACCCCGTTCATGACATCGTCGGGCTGCGCGAGGAAGGCGTCACCCAGGCGTTGTACCCAGACGGGGTCCTGCCCCAGCGTTGCCAACACCTGCGGGAAGGCGACGAGCGCCTGCACACTCGGGTCCCAAGGCTGATTCGCCACTTGTTTGACTGCATCGTCGCCCTTGGCGTCCGGGTGGGCTTTGGACCAAGTGACCGCTTCGGCAACTTCCCCGGGGTACGTGGAGGCCATTAAAAGCTGGGCGAGCAGTGGATCGGGATAAAGCGCAATGGGCGCCAGCATTTGATCCAGCTGTTCCTCGGTAAACACAGGATCTTTAGGAGGCGGCGTGACGGGCGCGGGGGCCGGTGCCGTAGCGCCAGCGTTTGCCGGCGCAGGTGCGGTCGCACCTGCGATGCAGTTAGACCCGCTCAACAAAAGGACAGCCGACAGCGCGTAAATTAATGGAATGCGCATTGCAACTCCATGTAGTCAGGCAGGTTTGAAATAAGTGGATCAATGCCCTGGACGTAGAAGCCGACTGTGCCAGCCACAGGTCCTGACTTCGACGCCGCTCACTAAGCGTAGCAAACAAAAAATATCTGCCATTTATTTACGTTCACTCGGTCTGGCTCCACCACTGGCATCGGTTTCGTGCTCGTCTGCAAACGCCATGAGCACGTCCAGATCCAGCACATCCAGCGGGATCCTGGCGATGAAGGCAGAGAAGGCGAGGTTGGCGGCGAGCAGGCGCAGATCGCAGGCCCACGCCGGAACATGGACCGGCGCCTTGAGCCAGCCGGACTCGAACAGGGGGGCCAAACGTACCGTGTCACCCAGACTGAGACGACCGGCAAACAAATGGCCCACCAGGTCCGGCCGGTTGTCGCGGATCGCGATGCGCAACAGGGTGTGGACGCCGAGCAGGCCGGTCAGGTATGCCGCATCCTTGGTAAACGCCGAACCGCCCCGCAGGTTGGCGCCGCGAAACACCCGTTGGGTTGAGCGAAACGACTCCTCTTGCGACTGGCCGGCCGCCAGGAATCCTTCGAATACCTGGATGAAATCGGCGCCATCCAGCGCTTGTTGGACCGCCAGCACGCGCAGGGCCAGGCGACGCAAACGGTTGATGTCCATGCTGCCGGTGAACAGCTCGGCCAGGGTGGCAATGCCTTCCTGGGTCTGGGTCGTGCGCGGCGCTCCGAGGCCGAGGCTTTTGAGGTTGGGTTGGAGCGCGCCGTTTTGCGCCGTGGCGACATGCACGAATGCCTCGTGTTGCAGCAACTGGTTCTTGTCCAGTTCCGAGAACAGGGCGCTGGCCCGCAGGCGGATGCGGCTCGACCCGGCGATGGCTTTGGCGGCGAGGGTCGGATCGAGCACGACCTTGATCCGCCCCTCGCCGAAGAAACGGTCCAGTTCCGGTTGCATCCAGGCGGCGAAGACCTCGGCCGGTATCTCGGCCGGACTCGGTGGAATCCGCGCGCCACCCAGAAGCGCGTCTGTGGTGTTGAGAAAAAACCGGGCGGCTTCAAGCATGCTCAGTTTCAGACGGTGGTAATAGAAGTCCGGACGCCGATACAGCGCTGACGAATAGTCGGTAAAGGCCGGCGTGCCAATAGCCCCGAGCATGCGGCCGGCCGTGGCATAACTTCGTGCGGTCATGGCGAGGTGGTTACCGGCGGGATGCCCCACATCGCATCGCTCAATAAAGGCTTCCAGGGCGGTGATGTCGGCGCTGTGGTCACGCGGGCGCAGTTCGACGTCAGGCAGCGCTGCTTTTCCGGCCCGCCAGTTCGCCAGGAAGGTTTCTTCGACACCCTCCGGCCAGGACAGGGCATCCAGCACGCGGATCTTGCGGGCCAGACCGGGCAGGGCGGCATCGAGTTCTGAAAGGGGCGCGGCGTGCATCGGAATCTCCCGGGGAGACGGGACTGACTTTAAAAAGCTTAGTCGTTGCTGCCGATATACAAGGAACAACACCGTCCGTGCGATTTCGCTCATAGGCAATCGTGTTGTCTTGGAGACTCGCGCACACCGGCAGCGACAATTTTTTTTGTCACTACAATGAAGTGAAATCAAAAAAGAGCGCCGCCTGAAAGTGCTGTGCTCTGGCCTTGGACGCTTGCACCGCGGGTACTTTTCAGCGAGGTAGGACGCATGCCGAACACCGGAGAACAAAAGCGGGCACGGATACTCGACCCGGTTGATCGAGTCACAGAAGTGATTTTCGGCTTGCTCATGGCGATGACGTTCACCGGAACGATCAGCGTGGCGACTTCAGGCCAGGAGGCGGAACGGACCATGATGTTCGCCGCGCTCGGTTGCAACCTGGCCTGGGGGCTTGCGGACGCGGTGATGTATCTGTTGCGCGCCTTGATCGACCGCACGCGCAAAAGCACCTTATTCGCAAAACTCGGCGGGGCGGACGCGACCACCGGTCAGGCGCTTGTGGCGGCTGCATTACCGTCGCACGTGGCTGCAGCGGCCAAGCCTGAGACTCTGGAATTGTTACGCAGTCGCCTGGTCCAGTACCCCGCCACATCAGTGCCGTCAGGCCTTGGCTGGGAGGATTTCAAGGGTGCGGTAGGCGTATTTCTGTTGGTGGTGGCCTCGACCTTTCCACTGGTCGTGCCTTTCCTGTTACTCGAAGACACGGCGCTCGCCGTTCGTTTATCCAATCTGGTCGGGCTGGCGGTGCTGTTCATCGCGGGCTGGATGCTGGCCCGATACGCCGGCGCAAAGCCTTGGCAGGGCGGGGTGGCGATGGCAGTCACTGGCGCTGTGCTGATCGTTGCAATCATCGCACTCGGTGGCTGAAGAACAGAGGAGGGCGCAGCAGGTCTGCGGGTGTCCTCTTCAGCCAATATGCGCTGTACGCCAAGGGGTTACAGTTCTATGAGCGATTTGGATTCTTCATCTTCCGCCCCGGAACCGGGGCGTATTGCACGCCGCGTTGCAGGCGCCGGCCAAGGCCGCTGGGCCCGCTGGCTGCCAGGGCTGAACACGCTGCGCCACTATCAAATTGCCTGGCTGCGAAATGACATTGTCGCCGGGCTCGTCCTGACCACCATGCTGGTGCCGGTCGGTATTGCCTACGCGGTGGCCTCGGGCGTCCCCGGTATATACGGCCTCTACGCGACCATCATTCCGCTGCTCGCCTATGCGTTATTCGGGCCCAGCCGGATTCTGGTGCTGGGACCGGATTCCTCGCTGGCAGCGGTCATCCTTGCGGTGATCCTGCCACTGTCCGGCGGCGACCCGTATCGCGCCGTCGCCCTGGCGGGAATGATGGCGATTGTCTCGGGGGTGGTCTGCATCCTCGCCGGCATCGCGCGCCTGGGCTTCATCACCGAACTCCTCTCCAAACCGATCCGCTACGGCTACATGAACGGTATCGCGCTGACCGTACTGATCAGCCAGTTGCCCAAATTTTTCGGCTTCAAGATCGAAACCGAGGGGCCGCTGAGAAACCTATGGGCGATCGCCACCGCCGTGCTGCACGGAAAAACCAACTGGGTCACCTTCGCGGTCGGCGCCGCCACATTGGTGGTCATCATGGCGCTCAAGGGGCACAAACGTATCCCGGGTATCTTGATCGCCGTGGCTGGCGCCACCCTCTTCGTCGGTGTGCTGGACCTTGCGACGAAATACGGCATATCGGTGCTCGGCGAGCTTCCACAAGGCATGCCCGCGTTCGCCATTCCCTGGATCACGTCCGCCGATATAGTCCCGGTGCTGATCGGTGGCTGCGCCGTCGCGCTGGTTTCGTTCGCCGATACCAGCGTGCTCTCGCGAGTCTATGCGGCGCGATCGCGCACGTACGTCGATCCCAACCAGGAGATGGTCGGGCTCGGCGTCGCCAACCTGGCGGCCGGTTTTTTCCAGGGTTTTCCCATCAGCAGCAGCTCGTCACGCACTCCAGTGGCCGAGGCCGCTGGCGCCAAAACCCAATTGTCCGGCGTCGTCGGTGCGCTGGCGGTGGCCTTGTTGTTGATGGTGGCGCCGAACCTGTTGCAGGACCTGCCCAACAGCGCGCTGGCGGCGGTGGTGATCGCCTCGGCCATCGGCTTGATCGAGATCACTGATCTGCGTCGCATCTACCGTATTCAGCGCTGGGAGTTCTGGCTGTCCATCGCCTGCACCGTTGGCGTTGCGGTGTTTGGTGCCATCGAGGGCATTGGCCTGGCCATCCTGCTGGCGGTGATCGAATTTCTCTGGGATGGCTGGCGGCCGTATTCCGCTGTGTTGGGCCGCGCCGATGAGGTCCAGGGCTTCCACGACATCAAGCGTTTTCCCAATGCCCGGCTCATCCCCGGCCTGGTCCTGTTTCGCTGGGACGCGCCGTTGTTTTTCGCCAATGCCGAATTGTTCAATGACCGGGTGCTGGACGCGGTGGCAACGTCGCCGACGCCCGTGCGCTGGGTAGTCGTGGCGGCAGAACCGATGACCAGCGTGGACGTGACGTCGGCCGACATGTTGGCTGAACTGGACGAAACCCTGCGCGCGGCGGGCATCGAGTTGTGCCTCGCCGAGATGAAAGACCCGGTCAAGGACAAACTGAAGCGGTTCGGGCTGTTCTCTCAGTTCGGCGAAACGGCGTTTTTTCCAACGATAGACACGGCCGTCGACAGCTACCTCGCGGTGTATCCGGTAGTCCGGGAGGGCGACTAAACTGATTGGCGAGTGAGCCAGCTATGCGTTTGAACGGGAGGAATATCATGATTCGCAAATACAGCATGATGGCCCTGGCGACACTGGTCGTCGCCGTGGGTGTGCAGTCAGTATCGATGACGGCTTACGCGACCGAGCAGGGCGAACAGCGGCGTGAAGCGCGGGATACACGGCAGACAGGGCGCTCGGATGCACGGCAAACCAAGGTTGATTGCAGACAGGCCAGTGAGAAAAGCAACGCGCAATGCCGCCAGGACAAGCGCAGCACCAAACAGGACACGCGCCGCACTGCCCGGGACATCAAATATTGATGACCTGATGCCGATCGCGATGGACCGGGGCGCTGCTAGATTCCACTGAACATGCCAATGATCACCGCGTTGACCAGGTCAATGAAAAAGCCACACACCAGCGGCACGATCAGGAAGGCCTGGTGTGCCGCGCCGTATTTTTGCGTCACGGTCGTCATGTTGACGATGGCTGTCGCCGTGGACCCGAGGGCAATCCCGCCGAAGCCGGACGCAATCACGCTGGCTTCGTAATTGCGGCCCATACAACGGAAAACGACGAAGTACGTATAGAGCACCGTCAGCAGGATTTGCAGGGTCAAGGCGCACAGAATGAACAGCAACGCGCCGCTGAGCTGCCATAGCTGAAGCCCCATCAGCGCCATGGTTAGAAACATGCCCAGGCAGATATCGGAGATCAGCGACAGCCCCAGGCGGGCGCCGCCCCAGGATTTCAGCCGTTGTTCATCCATCACCGCGAGAACGATGTGGTGAATGACGATACCCGCGAACAGGCAACTGACGAATTTGGGCAGGGTGATGCCGGCATCGACCAGCAGCAGGTTAAGTCCGTAGCCGAGCATCAGGGTCAGGTTGAGCCACATCCACGCCCAGAGCACGTCGTAGTAGTCCATTGACTGGTGGGGTTGTTGCTCAAGGACACCGACTTCCAGGCTGCCATCCCCGGAAGGCGTCAGTTGATGACGACGTATCAGTCGGTTGGCGATCGGACCGCCGATCACGCAAGCGGCAATCAGGCCGACGGTGTTACTGGCCATGCCCAGTTCATGCGCGTTATTGATGCCCAGCCTGTCGACGAACAGCGGCGCCCAGGCCAGGGTCGTGCCGGCGCCACCCGTCAGGGAAATGGAGCCCACCATCAAACCCGCCTTGGGATCGAGTCCAAATGCCTCGGCCATGCCCATGCCCAGCGCGTTTTGCAGGACGATGAACACCCCCGCGAGCACCAGCAGGATCAGCAGCGGGACGCCGCCCTTGAGCAGTTGGCGCATGTCCGAATTCAAGCCAATGCCGGCAAAGAAATACAGCAGCAGGGTGTCGCGAACATCCAGATCAAATTCGATCTCGATGTTGAGGCCGAAATAAAACAGGGTCGTCACCGCCGCACAGACGAAACCGCCGACCACCGACTCGGGAATACAGTATTGGCGCAGCATGGCGTTGCGCTGGACAAGGGATTTGCCGAGGAAAAGCAGGAGGATGGCGAGGGTAAAACTCACGAGGCCGTGAATCTGGAAGATCTGTGGAGTCATTCAAAGCCTGCCTAAAAATATGAAAAATCATTATCAGGATTCGACCGTTCAGCGTTTAGACCTGAGTCAACGAACAGTGGATGCAGCATAGCAGGCAGGTAAAAACCTACCCGTCGCCCCCGCATCTGTAGCAGCTGACGAGCCCGCGAGGCTGCGTTCGAGGACGAAGTCCTCGCCATCCGGAACACGCGGTCTACCTGAATTCACACCCGGCATGACCCTCAATTAACGTCGCGAATCTGTCATGAAATGAAAAGAGATTGTCGTCGAGTGAATGCTCAGCCACAAAAAAACTCGCGTAGATAAGTCGCCTGCAATTTAGCTCGGTCGTTATCAACCAGAGCTTCAACCCACTGCTCGACGACGAATAAGAAGAAACAAATATGCTCAGGAATATCAGTATCGCTTGGCGTGCCTCCATTGGTTTCGCCCTGGTTGCGGCGTTGACCGCAGGGTTGGGGATCTTTGCGTTATCCAAACTGGACGATATGCGTGAGAGCACCCGGCAAATCAGTGACGATTGGCTGCCCGGCGTGATGGCCTTGAGTAATGGCGCGCAAAATGTGCAACGTATCCGCGCCCTGACCCTGCGCGTCATGATCAGCCGCGACCCACAGAGCCTTGAGCAGAACTACAGCAAGATCGACGTGCTCAAGGCCGAAACCCGAAAAGCGATGGGACAGTACGAGAAAACCATTCTTGTCGATGAAGACCGGGCGATGTTCGAGCGCTTCAAGGCTGCCGAAGCGGCCTACATGTCGCTTCAGGCCAAAGTGATCGATTTGTCGCGCAAGGATCAACTCGACGAAGCGCGGGACATGATCAATGGTGAGATGAACCCGCGTGCGGATGCGCTGAGCAAGACCCTCACCGACCTGATCGAATTCAACAACCGTGGTGCCAGTGGCGCTGCGGCCCACAGCGTCGACGTCTTCAACAGTGCCCGCAGTGGCGTGATCGGGGTGCTGCTGGTTGTCGCGCTGGCGTCATGCGTCGTGGCTGTCGGCCTGATCCGCAGCATCGTCCTGCCACTGCTGCAATCGGTCCGGTTGGCCGAGACGGTGGCGACCGGTGACCTCACCACGCGCACCGTGGTGATCGGCAGTGACGAGCCGGCGCGGTTGATGACGGCATTGGTCACCATGCAGGGCAATCTGCGCGACACCATCATGGCCATTGCCGAGTCGTCGAACCAACTGGCGTCGGCGGCCGAAGAATTGAGCGCCGTGACCGAAGATGCCAGCCGTGGGCTGCATCAGCAAAATGGCGAGATCGAACAGGCGGCCACGGCGATCAACGAAATGACCAGCGCCGCGGAAGATGTTGCCCGCAACGCGAGCTCCACGGCCGATGCCACACGGGCGTCGGACCTGACCGCGCAGCACGGCCGGCAGCAGGTGTTGCGGACCGTCGACGCGATTGTCGAACTGGCCAGCGGCGTTACGGCCACGGCCGGAGAGGTTGAAAACCTGGCGGGCCGGGTCCGCGACATCAGCCAGGTCGTCGATGTCATTCGCACGGTGGCCGAGCAAACCAATCTACTGGCACTCAACGCCGCCATCGAAGCGGCCAGGGCAGGGGAAGCCGGGCGTGGTTTTGCGGTGGTCGCCGATGAAGTGCGCAGTCTGGCGCATCGTACCCAGCGCTCGACTCAGGAAATCGAGCAACTGGTCAGCGCCATCGAGCAAGGGACGGTGCAGGCGGTCAATGCGATGCAAGGCAGTAATACCCGCGCACGCGACACCCTGGAAGTGGCCCAGGCCGCGGGGCAGGCACTGGATCAGATTGCTTCGTCGTTCACACAGATCAATGAGCGCAACCTGGTGATCGCCAGTGCGGCTGAGCAGCAGGCACAAGTCGCCCGGGAAGTCGATGGCAACCTCGCCAATATCCGTGAGCTGGCGTCGCAGACCTCCGCCGGCGCGACACAAACCAGCGCTGCCAGTCAGGAGCTGTCGCGGCTGGCGGTTTCGCTTAACGGTCTGGTGGCGAGATTTTCGGTGTAACGCAAGGTGATCGCGGGGGCCATGGAGGGACAAACCATGGCCCCGGTCGAGGGGATTTGTAATACGCAGCATTGCCCGACACAATCGCGTCCCGATCCGGCCAACGGTGCCGGACATTCGTGGTAAAGGGATCTACAGTTGAACGAACAGACATTGTCCATGCGCCTGGAACGCGTGGCGGCGCATGTGCCCGCCGGTGCGCGACTGGCGGATATCGGCTCGGATCACGGCTACTTGCCGGTGGCGTTGATGCGCCGTGGCGCCATCGCGGCGGCAGTTGCCGGTGAGGTGGCGTTGACGCCGTTCCACGCGGCCGAACGCACCGTGCGCGAGAGCGAACTGGACGCGCGGATCACCGTGCGCCTGGCCAATGGGCTGGCGGCGATCGAGCCGGGCGACGGGATCACTGCGATCAGCATTTGCGGCATGGGCGGCGAGACGATTCGCGACATACTCGACAGCGGCAAGGCGCGTCTGAGCGGGCAGGAGCGCTTGATCCTGCAGCCCAACGGTGGCGAGCAGCCACTGCGCCAATGGCTGATGGAAAATGGCTACAGCATTCTCTGCGAGGAACTGCTGCGGGAAAATCGCTTCGACTACGAAATCATCGTTGCCGAGCGCGCTGGTCCGGTGATGTACACCGCCGAGGAACTGTACTTCGGCCCGCTGCAAATGCAGGCACGCAACCCGGAATTTCTGGCCAAGTGGCAGCGTGTGCTGCGCGAGAAACAGAAGACGTTGACCCACTTCGCCCGGGCGCGGCAGGCCGTGCCTGAGGAGAAGCTGCAAGACGTCGCCCGGCAGGCCCGGTGGATCACTGAGCTGCTGGTGTGAGACGGTCGTCCATTTAGAGTGATCAAAAAATAAAACGATTGAAAAAAACTCCCATTAGCTTTAAACGGGAAGATAACAGGCACATTGCCAGTAATCAGAAAGTGAGTATCGCCAGTTACTGGCTCAGGGAGCGCTGATGAGTGTTCGTCCGACCGACGCCCCGCGGCAATCGAACGATTGCGACGTTGTCGCATCTCAACTGAATGGACATCTGGATAAGGTCGGCATGCCCTACGCTGGCAACAAGGACACCATCGAACAATTGCTGAACCCGGCACGCACCTGGGTGCACACCACCGCGTGGGCGGTTTACCGTGCCGGTGAACAAATGCACCTGGTCGGGCAGGGCGACCCGCTGGTGCAGTGGCCGTCAAGCGTGGCGAATGAAGACTTCGACACCTTTTGCCAGGCCCAACGCTTGCACCGCTGGCCGACCGGTAAAGGCGAAAGCGTGCTCGGCTGGTTACTCGCCCCCCTCAATGAATCCGCGGAACCGGCGCTCGCCGATTTTGCCCTGCGCCTGGGCATTCAGGTGCAGACCAATACCCTGGCCCGCGCGCAGATCACTCAGCGTGTGCTGTATGAAATTACCTACCTCGCCAGTTCGACCCGCGACCGCTCGGTGTTCCTGGTGGGAGTTCACCAGCTGCTGGCCAGCCTGATCGACGCCGAGAACTTCTACCTCGCGCTGTATGACCCGCACACCGGCAAGATCGACTACCCGTATTACGTCGACATCATCGACGTGGACGCCGTGGAGTCCCAGCACTACGAATACCTCGACCCTTCGCACCTGTCGTTGACCGGCCAGGTACTGACCACCGGCCAGCCGCTGCTGATCGACGCCGCCGGCATCATCGCGGCGCAGGCCGAGGACCGTTTCTACTGCGTGGGTGATCGTCCCGAATTCTGGATGGGCGCACCGTTGAAAAACGCCTCGGACGACGTCTTTGGCATGCTGGCCATGCAGGTCTATGAAGTTTCCCGGACCTACAGCGCTGAAGACCGAGCACTGTTTCTGGTGGTAGCCCGCCACGTGGCCATGGCGCTGGACCGGATTCTGCACCGCGAAGACCTGGAAGAGACGGTGATGCGCCGCACCCTGGAGTTGTCCGCCGTCAACGACGCGTTGCGGCAGGAAGTGGCCGACCGACAGCGCGCCGAGCATCTGCAAAGCGCGCTGTTCCAGATTGCCGAACTGTCGAGCCAGCCCGGCGACATGGCTGAGTTGTTCCAAACCTTGCACGGCATCGTCGGTGATCTGCTGTTCGCGCGAAACTTCTATATCGCGCTGTTTGATGACGCGATCAGCGAAGTGACCTTTCCGTATTACGTCGATGAGCGGCAGACCATCTGCCCACCGGCACGCCGTGACTGCCGGGGCTTGACCGAGTACGTTATCCGTCAGCGCCGACCTTGCCTGATCAACGTCGGCGAGGCTGAACGATTGGCGGCGAACGGTGAAATCGAACTGGCCAATCCGTCTGTCCGGTCTTACTCGTGGCTGGGCATTCCGTTGTTCGATGGCGATGTGGTGCGCGGCGTGCTGGCGGTGCAGAGCTATACCTCGCAGGTGAAGTATTCCTTGCGTGACCAGGAGCTGCTCACGTTTGTGTCGCGGCACATCGACACTGCGCTGTCACGCCGCACGGCTGCCGAAGCGATCCATGCCGCCAACCTCAAACTGGAGGCCCGGGTGCAGAACCGCACCCGCGAGCTCGATCACGCCAATGCCAAGTTGCAACATGAAAACTCCCACGATGCGCTGACCGGGCTGCCGAATCGTACCTACCTGCAACAGCGCCTGAGTCAGGCCTGGTCGGAGTTCGGCCGCGCAGGCGGGCACCTGGCGGTAATGTTCATCGACCTCGACCGTTTCAAAATGGTCAACGACAGCCTCGGCCACCACTTCGGCGACCTGCTGTTGATGCAGGCCGCCCAGCGTCTGCGTGGTTGCCTGCGCGAAACCGACATGCTGGCACGCCTGGGGGGCGATGAGTTTTCGGTGCTGGCGCCCGAGGCCTCGCTGGAGGTGGTGATCGAAATCGCCGAACGGATTCTGGTGGCGTTCGACCTGCCGTTTTTCATCAACGGCCACGAAGTTTTTTCGTCCTGCAGCATCGGTATCGTCAGCGCCGACAGTCAGTTTCATCACGAGCCTGCCGACTTGCTGCGCGATGCCGATGCGGCGATGTACCGGGTCAAGAGCGCCGGGCGTGATAGCTACGCGGTGTTCAACCAGGAAGTGCGCCGGGAAGTCTCGGACCAGGTCGAGCGGGAAGGGGCCTTGCGCAACGCGCTCAAGCGTACCGATGAACTGCTGCCGTATTTCCAGCCGATCGTCAGCGTTGAAACCGGCGAACTGGTCGCCCTTGAAGCGCTGGTGCGCTGGCATCAACCGGGCGGCCGGGTGATCGCGCCGGGCGAGTTTTTACCGGATGTCGAAGGTTTGCGCCTGATCGGTCGACTGGACCTGTACATGCTCACCAGCATTGCGGTGATCCTCGCACAGCCCGAGCATGCAGGCTGGCCTGCGGTGCACGTCAATTGCTCCAGCTACAGCATGACGCGCCCGGACTTCGCCAGTGAAGTGCTTGCCCTGTTGGCGCGGCACGGGGTCGCGCCCTCGCGGATCTGCCTGGAGTTGACCGAAGGTGCGCTGGTGGCCGAGCCGGCCATCGCACGCCTGACCATGCAGCAATTGGCCGACAACGGCATGTCGGTGGTGCTCGATGACTTCGGCGCAGGGTTTTCATCCCTGAGCTATGTGCATCAATACCGGTTTAGCGGTTTGAAGATCGACAAGTCGTTCATCCTCGAACTGACCACCAGTGCGCGCAGCCGCGCCATCGTCCGGGCGATTGTGCGGATGGCCGAATCGCTGGACCTGAGTGTGGTCGCCGAAGGTGTCGAGGATGAAGCGACCCTGGAGCTGCTGCGCGAAATAGGCGCGGGGCAGGCCCAGGGTTACTACTTCGCCAAGCCGATGGGGTTGGAGGCGTTGTTGGCGAGTTCGCTGATTACCTCATCCAGCCTGGCGCTTTCGCCAAGCGCTCACTAAACCCCCCCCAACTAACGAATACCCGCACCCGCCATCGACTCCGGTACCCATTGCGCCGTCGACAGCGGCTCGATATACCGAATCCCGCCATGCGGGCCTACCACGCCATTGATGTTGTAGGAGCCGCGCGACAGGTCGTACGTCATGAAAGGCGTGGCATCCGGGACCTGCTCGTCATAGCTCTGGCTGAGGAACGCGAAAGAGCCACGGTACAGCTTGCCACTTGTGTCGTACTGATCGGAGGCCACCGCCGCCCAGGTGTCTTCATCCAGGTAAAAGCGGCGCTTCTGGTAGATGTGACTGGCGCCAGGCTTGAGGTTGCCTTCCACCACGTAGACCCGATGTTTCTCCCAGCGCACGAAGTCCGGGGACAGGTAATTGGGGGTGGTCAGCGACTTGGCCTCCCGCGCGTAGGTCAGTTTGTAGGTGTTGTAGGGCACGATCATTTCTTGCTTGCCCACCAGCGTCCAGTCATACAGTTCCAGGGCGCGGGCGGTGCCTGGGTTCGGTGTGTCGTAGGCCAGGATCGAAATCTGTTTGACCCGGCGCTGGGCCGGCATGTACTGCCAGGCACGGCCAGGACGTTGCAGCGGGTTGGTGGCGTTCTTCAGCATGATCGACTCACCAGCGCGCCGCGCAGGGCTGGTATAGGACAGCTTCAACTGGTAGTAGAGGTCGGAGTTGTTGATGGGCTTCGACAGGTTCTCGTAGATCGGGAAGGAGACGAAGGCTTCGCCGGTGACGGCCAGGCTTGCCACCCCCGCCGAGTCGACATTCCAGGAGTCGTATTTGGATTGGATGTTGACGCCCTGGTAGCGCAGCAGGAAATTCCACATTGCTTCGGCACCCGATTGCGGCATCGGGAACGGCACACCGGGCAATACATTGTCGAAGGCAATTCCGCCATTGAGGGACCGGGCGGCGGTGGCGTTCTTGCGGCTGTTGTCCAGCACCGTCTGCGGCAACGATGCGGTGCGGTGGGTCGGGAACACGTCGATGCGGTAACCGGGGTAGCGCTTGGCCAACTCGATGGTGGTGGCGGTCAGCATGCCCTTGTACTGATCAACGTTGCGGCCATTGATTACCAGCAGCGGTTTCTCGTGCGCATAGGGATCGGGGCGCATGCTGTCGCCGATCTTGAAACTGGCAGGGGCAGTGGTCAGGCCACCGTTATAGGGCGGGATGGAGCCGTCGGCATTACCGGCCTTTTCAGCGCCGACCAGCGTCAGGTTGGTGCCCAGTTCGGCAGCTTGCTGACTCGATACATAGGCCTGGGCATCAATGGCCAGTGCCATCAGGAGTGAAGCAGCCAGAAGACTTTTCAAGCTTTTCATATTGTTATTCTCTTGCTTGGTGCACCAGGCCACTCGTGGCTCAGGCGGAGCAATCGTGTTCGCCTTGTGGGCGATCAGACGGGCTCAAGCGCCAGATGCTTTTTTATGACTCCCATTAAAAAGCCCCCGAATCGGGGGCGCTTTTCATTCGACGACAGTCGCTTGGCTATTCATGACAGACGCGCACTATCTCGCCGGCCTCATAACTCCTCCTCTCTCAACGCAATAATCCGCCCTGATTTCTCGGCGGCCAGCAGCGTGGCATGGTCTTTAGCGTTTTGATCGGCATAGGTGAGGGCAAATTTCCCGATGGCCTGGTCGAAGGAGTCTGTCTTGCCCAGGTAGCCACTGATGAGCGCAGCATCCCCCGATTTCGCGTGAGCACGGGCCAGGGTCAGACCGCACCACTCGGCGTACATTTTCAATCGTGCGGCGGTAATGCCCTCGATGGGCGCTGACATTTTCATGTCTCGCAACTGACGCACAAAGTAGTAGCGACCGTTCTGGCCGCGGGTCCAGCCCAGAAAGATGTCGCTGGACGACTGCATCAGACGCTGCCCCGTGACGACACGCTGCCCCTGGTTTTCGTAGTCGCTCTTGCCGGCATAAGGCGCGAGTACCGAGGGACAGGCTTCCTTGAATTGCAGGAGCAACGGGTGATTTTCTGCGGAAAAGAACAGGCCGACGAAACAATAAGTACCGACGCTGCCGATGCCGACCGCTTTGACGGCAATGTCTTCGAGACGGTAGCGATCGAACAGCACGCGCCGTTCATGGGGCAGCGACAATCGATAATCTTGCAGCGCCAGATGGACGTTACGCACGAAGCCCTTTTCATAGACGTGAAACAGAATCGGCGGTTGATCGATCAGGCGCCGTCGCCCTCCGACTTCACCGCTGATTTTGGGATAAAGGTAATCGCCAACACGCAGCTTGGCCTTGGCGACCAATTGCTCACGGATTTTCTTGATCTCAGCATTGGGTGCCATGTCGACGATCGCTTGGGCATCCAGGCAGTCGTACCAGACTTCCATCGGGCTCATCTTGGAAAATTTGCGCAGGTACTCGCGGTAGGCACGCACGCATTCGGCGGCACTGGCTTTTGCTGCTTTGTCGCTGAGGCGGTTGTCGCGGGCGGCCACGGCGAAACTGATTGCCAGGCGTTTGACATCCCATTCCCAAGGGGCGGGGAGGGTTTCGTCGAAGTCGTTGATGTCGAAGATCAGATTGCGCTCAGGCGTCGCGAACAACCCGAAGTTCATCAGGTGGCAATCACCGCACGCCTGCACCTGGTAGCCGGTGGTCGGCGTTGCGGCCAGGTCATGCGCCATCAACCCCGAGGAACCGCGTAAAAAGGTGAAGGGGCTGGCCAGCATGCGCCCGTAGCGCACGGGCACCAGATTGGGCAGTCGATAGCGATTGGATTCTTCGAGGAGTGCGATTGGGTCGCGGTGTTTGCGCGCGGGTTTCCATTCGGCGTGAAGGGCATGCGGCAAACGCGCGCGTAATTGCTCGCCGGCGTACAGACGTTCCTTGCGTGAGTGAAAGACCCGTTCTTCCCCGTCGTCTTGCGATTGCCCTGACTTGCTGTCGGTAGGCTTGTTTTTACGGGGCGGCATGTTCACTCCTTTGCTCAACGAAGTCTGATTCGCTTGGGCGCAGGATCTGGTCATTCGGCTGTTCCATCAGCCTGCAGAGAGTGTGTGCGCCAGTGTGTTGGAAAGCGCGAAAGTTAATGTTTGAAGCGTAGCAGCACTTAGTACAACGCGTGTTCAGGCGAAGGCTGTCTTAAACAAGAAAAATCACCCGCGTTTAAATGAAGCCTTCGGTTACCACTCGGAGGCTACAACGCCTTGCGCCATCGCCTACGGGTAAGACAGAATCCGCCGGCTTGTGCGCTCTGGCCCTGGCCTCTATCGTTTCCCTGCCACTGCCCATCAGTGGTCGGGTTTAGCAGCCCGGGGTTATAAGCAAGGTGTACAAGCGCTTGTCAGTCAGGCATTCCCATGCCTGAATTTGATGGTGGTTGTGCGCAGGGCGCCTTCGGGCGCGCCGGCTTTGCTAGCTTCCCCGGTCTGCTAACCTGCGCACAGCTGCCTCCCTCTCGTTTAGCAGCAGGAGGGTTGGCACTCAATCAGAGAAGCAAGCAAATGTTCAAAGTAACGCCGAACCCACCGGACACCGATCCGGCATCCCCATACGAACCCGATTCCAAAAAACTCAACGAAGCCGCCGAACGCGCCCTCGACTTCCACTTCCCGTCGAGCGCCGATATCAAAGCCAAACCGCGAACCCGCAGCACGCTGTTTTCCGTGGACCCGCACGCCACCGCCGAAACCCTGGGCGTATTTTTGGTCGAGACACTGGCCTCGATCGACGTGATGGTCCATCAGTTGGTGGATCATCTGGAGGGAGAGGCGCGCTACGCACTGCTGGGCATTTCAAACAGCATCATGGTGGCCGAGATCACGGCAAACGGCGTGCTGGATAAAATAGAACCCCCTAAGTAACCGCTTTTATGTGGTGAGGGAGCTTTTGTGGCGAGGGGGCTTGCCCCCGTTGGGCTGCGCAGCGGCCCCAAAAAAACGACGGCTGCTGCGCAACCGAACGGGGGCAAGCCCCCTCGCCACAGAGGACAAAGTAGCACCACCATTTTGTAGCAGCTGCTGAGCCCGCAGTCCTCGCCATCATTGTCGGCAGCCTATCGGCAGACACGACTGCGCACCCCGCTGCAACGTGACAAACCAAACAACCCAGGCAGTCACGCTAATCAAGGCGCCCAACAAACTGACGGCCATCCATCCCCATACCGCATACACCTGGGTAGCAGCGACGGCACCCAGCGCACTACCAACCGAGTAGAAGCACATGTAGGCGCCGACCATACGACTCTGTGCGTCCGGCCGTGCAGCGAAAATGATGCTCTGGTTGGTGACGTGTACGGCCTGCACCGCGAAGTCGAGCAGCACCACGCCGCAGACCAGCGCGATCAGGGACGTCTCGGCAAACGTGATGGGCAGCCAGGACAACGTCAGGAGTGCCAGCGAAATGCCGGTCACCCGCTGTCCCAGACCTTGATCGGCCCAGCGACCGGCTCCTCTGGCCGCCAGGGCACCGGCGACGCCGGCCAAGCCAAACAGGCCGATGGCCGTGTGTGAAAGCGACAGCGGCGGGGCGCTCAATGGCAGCACCATGGCGGTCCACAGCACGGAAAAAGCGGCAAAGATCAGCAGGGCCAGCAAGCCCCTGACGCGCAACGCAGGTTCGGTGATGAACAGTTTGAACAGGGAACGAATGAGCGCCAGATAGGATTCGTCATGCCTTGGCGAAGCCGTGACCGGCACCACTCGCCACAACACCGCCGCAAGAGTCAGCATCAATCCTGAGGACACAAAGTACACGGCGCGCCAGCCCGCGATGTCCGCAATCAGGCCAGAAGTAAACCGCGCCAGAAGAATGCCCAGAACAATGCCACTGGTGACCGTCCCCACGGCATGCCCGCGTTGTGAGGGCGTTGCCAGCACGGCGGCATAAGCCACCAGCACCTGCACGACCACGGCCAACAACCCCATCACGACCATCGCACCCAACAGGGCCAGCCATTGCTGCGCTGCGCCGACCGCTGCGAGCGCCACGGCAGACAGAAACACTTGCGAAAGAATCAGCCGCTTGCGGTTGACCAAATCACCCAGCGGCACGATAAACAGCAACCCCAGCGCGTAACCGACCTGAGTAGCGGTCACCACAACCCCGATCATGGATGAGGCCACACCCAGGCTCTGAGCCATTGAATCAAGTAAAGGCTGCGCGAAATAAACGTTGGCGACGGCCAGCGCGCAGGTGACAGAAAACAATAGCGTGAGCGCCGGAGAAAGCCCGGCAGGCTGCGTGGAAAGTTGTTGGGTGATTAAGTCGGCATCTGCTTTCATGCACACCTCCATGGCGCTAAACTGGTTTCAATTAAAAACTGGATTCGATTGTTGTCGTATCCGGTTTCAAATTGCAACCGGAAAAGCCACCTTTGGGAAGGGCAAAAAAATGGTCGAAGACGCTTCACCGCAAGGCAGCGAATGCCCGGTCGCCAGAACACTGGAGGCCATCGGGGACCGTTGGTCGCTGATGATCATTCGCGACGCATTTGACGACATTCGTCGATTCAGCGAATTTCAAAAGAGTCTGGGCGTGGCCAAAAATATTCTGGCGTCGCGCCTGAAAACGTTGGTTGAAGTCGGGGTCTTCGACATTCGACCGGCGTCAGATGGCAGCGCCTACAAGGAGTACGTGCTGACGGAAAAAGGGCGGGAGATCTTTCCGGTTGTGGTCAGCATCAGGCAATGGGGCGAACGTTTTCTGTTCAAGCCCCAAGAGACGCGATCTGTGCTGCTGGATAACGAGCTTGGCCAGCCGCTGATGCCGCTTGAAGTTCGCTCTTCAAACGGTCAAAAACTTGCGCCCTCTGACTGCCACAGGGTGAGATTGGTTGATGGCGTTAAAGACGCATAGCTCAACTTTCGGGGGTAACGGCTGAGTCTGCACTGGCCTCGGCCGCCAGTTTCAACCGGTCAGCCTTGCTGATGTATTTTTCTTTGCTTTGCGGTGCCAGTTTGGCGCTGGCCTTTTTAGCGTGAGCCTTTAATAGCTGCTGTATTTTTTTGCGGCGGTTCATTTTTTTTCTCGGCGTGTCAGTTCTTGAATGATGGCAGGGGAGACGCACGAAGCCTAGGCCGTGAGGTAGGGCTTTACGGCGTCTTCGAGTATGTCCACCAGCTCAGGATCCATGTAGCGATAGTCGTCGGGAATATCCAGAGAGTGAATCCGCTTGTGTTCAAGCAGACGGGCGTACTCGGCCTGCAGGCGATTCAGGTGTTTGCGTTCCATGACAAAGATGACATCGGCCCAGCGAATATCCGCCGGGCTGATGGTTTTGCGTGCGTTCGGGCTTGTGCCCGCCGAGCGGGCATTGAAGCCGGGGCGGCGGTGCCAGATCGCTTCCGCCGTGGGGCTGCGCCATTGGTTACGACTGCAGACGAACAGAAGGTTTGTCACTCTTGATCCAACAATTGGCGGGTGGTGCGGATGGGATAGCTCATGCCGAGTTGGCGTGCCCTGACTAGCTTGTCGGCACGGGTGTACATCAGCTTCCAGTTCTTTTGCGGCTTGAATTTCAGCGGACGAACTGCTTTATCATTGCCGCGTTTACGGGCCTGTACACGTCGCCAGGCGCGGGTTCTTTCCATAATCGTTTCCTCGTGAATACCGGGTTCAGCAGCCGCGGTAATACGAGTTGGGCGTATGGTAAGCGTGAATCGGCTTACAAGTCGATGACAAGGTCGGACGTAGGTCTGCTGCAACAAAGCAGGCGCAATCCCCTGTCGATTCCACGCTGTCGGATGCCGCCGTTGTGGTTCAAAGAAAAACGCTTAGTCAGGTAAGGGGACGACATGAAGTACCAAACAGGAACCGAAGCGTTCATTCAGGGTGTCCGAACGCTGATTCCATTGACGCCCGGCGTCATTCCCTTCGGATTGGTGACCGGGGTGATGGCGATCGAGATGGGCATGTCGCCAGGCATGAGTATGGGGATGACGTTGCTCTTCTACTCGGGTTCGGCTCAGCTGGTTGCACTCCAGCTCCTGCAAAATGGTGCTGTGCCCGTGGCGGTTGTTGTCACAGCCTTGATCATCAACCTGCGCTTTATCATGTACAGCGCTTCGTTGGCGCCTTACCTGCACCACTTGCCACGTCGTTGGACGTGGCCTGTGTCGTACATGCTTTCTGACCAGTCCTATGCACTGTGCGCCGTGAAATTTTCATCCGGTGAGCTGGGTCGATTTGCCCCCCATTTTTATGCAGGAACCGCTGTTGCCATGTGGCTGACCTGGCAGTTGTCGGTGCTTGCCGGGGTGTACCTGGGCGCAAGCATCCCGGACACGTGGTCGTTGAGCTTTGCCGTACCGCTTTCGTTTTTGGCGCTTCTCGTCCCCAACATCCGGGGGGCGGCGAGCCTGGGGGCCGCCATGGTCGGGGGGCTGGTCGCGGTGTTGGCCGTAACGCTGCCGTACAACCTCGGGTTGGTCACGGCTTCCATCGGCGGAGTCATTGCAGGGTTATTGATTGAAAGCATTCGCAAGAAAGCGCTGAGCAGTGCTTCAACGAATGACGTCGAGAGGGAAGCGCAATGAGTGACCTGGTTTTATGGGGGATGTTTCTCGCGGTCGGCATCGGCACGTTTGTCATGCGTCTTTCGTTTGTCGAGATTTATGGCCGGTGGCGAATTCCCACGCTGCTGAGTCGAGCCTTGGTGTACGTGCCGCCGAGTGTGCTGGCCGCTCTGGTTTTGCCCGCGGTGGTGTACCCCCATGGACAGGGTGCGTTTGTGCTCGACAACCCTCAAATACCCGCGGCCATTGTGGCGGCCTGGATCGCCTGGAAGACGCGGAGTACGGTCCTGACACTGGCAGTGGGAATGGCAGCCCTGTGGGGATTTAAGGTCATTGCTTCATAACCTTTTTTCCCTCGCCACAGATGGGGCTGACGCGAGCATCTGTAACAGCTCACCCCTTGGCCCGGTGACGCAGCCGCGAGTAAGAAATCAGCATGCTGGTCAGTTCTTGTGTGACTCGGTTGGAGGAGGGCACTCGACGGCTGATCAAGCACACCTCGCATGACTCCAGCGGCTCGCGAATCGAAATGCTGATTAGCGAGGAGGAAAATAACTTCATGCCGGGAATCATGCAGGGCTCAATGGTCAGGTAGTCAGTCTCTGAGATGATGTGAAGGATTTCCAGCAACGACTCGGTAGTGATCGCGATCTTCGGAGGGGGCAGGCCTTGGGCTTTGAACAGTTCGTTCAGATGATTTTCCGCACTGCCTGCAACCCCGGCTGGCCGGACGCTGATCCACTGGCAATCGGCCAAGTCGCGCACTGAACGTGCATCTGCCAGAGGATGGCCCTTGCGTGCAATGACGCTTGCGTTCGAGCGATAAAGCCGCTCGATGTGCAGGTCGATATCGCAGACTTTGGGACTCAGCGGGCACATCACGAAGTCCAGCCGACCTGCTCGAATCATCTCGATCAGCATCTTCGTCTTGCCGCTGGCGACGTGCAACTGCACGTTTGGAAATCGGCTGGTAAAACTGCTGAAGACTGGCATCAAACAGGCGGCCAATGCTTCCGCCGTGACACCCAATGAGACCCGCCCCTCAGGCATGCCATTCCATTGGCGGACATCTTGTACCGCGCAATCGCAATCCAGGATGATCGAGCGTGCCCGAGTCAGGAAAACCTTGCCGGCCAGGGTCAGGCTGATGCCTTGATTGGAACGCACCAACAAGGTCACGCCCAGTTCTCTTTCCAGACTTTGAATCGACTCGGTCAACGTACTTTGAGCAGTGTCCAGCGTTCGTGCCGCCGCACGAAAGCTGCCCATGTCGACAACCGAGCAGAAGGCGCGCAACTGGATCAGTTTCATGATCCACCGCCTCCGGTTTTGCTGATTATCAGGACGCGATTGATCTTGCTCGTGGGGCTTTTCTTTAAAGCTGCGGTGTTCATTGGCTGATTTTCAACAGTAAGGGGTTCTCGGGTGTATTTGTATCGCAAGCGATCAAATCGTATAAGATGCGCAAGTATTCAATTAAAGAACTGACGATGTCAAAGCTGACAATGCGTTCTGGCGACGAGCGGTGAGCTATTGGAACTCATCAGGAGAGGAGGGCGGAAACGCCTATCGTGATCGGTTTTTCCGTTCTGTTCGGCGCCTTAACTGTGCCTATAAAATCAGTCCTGTCAGATAGTTACGTATTTTTTGCGCTATCTGAGTTTCATCAAAACCATTTAGGAATCACCGATGAGCAAAATCGAAAAAGTCTTGGCAACCGGTAAATCCCATACCACTTTGAACCGCGCTGGCACCACTTCGCGCGGGCACAACGGCAAACTCGACATTGAACTGTCAACGCCCGGCAGCGCCCAACCGGCCCATGTATTCGCCGATACCCAACCGCACCCGACCGCCGAGCAGTTGTTTGCCGGGGCGTGGTCCGCTTGCTACATCGCAGCCCTTGGCCTTGCGGCCAAAGACTTGAAGGTGGCTATTCCGGCCGATGTTTGCGTCGAGATCGAGATCGATCTGGGCCAGACCGGGACCGGTTACCTCCTTCAAGCGGGTTTCAATGTGCGCCTGCCAGGCCTGACGCATGAGATGGCTTGCGCCATCGCACATGCAGCAGACCAAATGTGCCCTTACTCGAAGGCAACGCGCGGCAATATTGATGTTTATTTTGATGTTCAAACGTCGTGATTGAACTGGCAACTCCTTAGCTCAACTATAAAAACCTGCCTGTCCAGACTGGGTGCCATCCCGGTTTTAAACTACTTATCGATATTTTTTGCGACTGGTTATAGCGGATAGACGTTTAAATCCCGCTGAATCTGCGTGCGCGAAAATCAAGAATTCATTGAGTAGCTAATTAAATACCACTCATTACCGATGGCATCTTTTGTCGCGTGGAATTCCCATGGACCGGGTTTCTCAGGAGCCTGCATGCCAGGACACACCAAACAACTTTCCCTGACCAGACGTACATTTTGCGGCGCTGCCGCAGTGACATGTGCAGTTGCACCGTTAGGGTTACTCGGTTTTTCAAACAAGGCTGATGCTATGACTGATACAACAAAAAAAACGGATGGTTTTTCCACTGAAATACGTCCATTCCATTTCAGCGCCAAAGACACAGATCTTTCAGAGTTACGCCGACGTATACAAGCAACGAGATGGCCGGACAAGGAGTTAGTCAGTGACTCCTCCCAAGGCGTACAACTGGCTACGATCCAGAAGTTAGCCAGGCACTGGGCAACAAAGTACGACTGGCGAGTGATTGAATCCAAAATAAACGCCGTTCCAAACTTCATCACTCACATTGATGGTCTGGATATACATTTCATTCATGTTCGCTCAAAGCACGAAAATGCCTTGCCGCTGCTTATGGCGCACGGGTGGCCTGGATCGATCATCGAGTTGATGAAAGTCATCGGGCCACTCACCGATCCCACGTCACACGGTGGCAGTGCTGCCGACGCGTTCAGCCTGGTGATCCCGTCGATGCCGGGTTATGGCTTCTCGGAGAAACCCACCGTGGCCGGTTGGAATCCCGTTCGTATCGCCGATGCCTACATTGAGTTGATGAAGCGTCTGGGCTACACCCGGTATGGCGCGCAAGGTGGTGACTGGGGCTCTATCGTTGTCGATCTGATGGCGGTAAAGGCACCGCCGGGCTTGATCGGGATTCATTCCAATATGCCGGGTGTCATTCCGCCTGAGCTCGATGCGGCGCTGTTTCGCGGCGAGCCGGTACCCAGCGGTCTGTCTGGGGAAGAGCAGCTGGCGGCGGATCAACTCGCCAACACCTACAAGCACATTGGCTACGCCATCATGATGGGGGACAGGCCCCAGTCGCTGACAGGCCTTGCTGACTCACCCGTTGGTTTGGCGGCCTTCATGCTGGACCACGATCCAAAAAGCTACGAGATGATCGCACGCTCCATTGACGGCAACGCGGAAGGGCTCACACCCGATGATGTGCTCGACAACATCACGTTGTTCTGGTTGACCAACACGGCTGTTTCCTCGGCGCGTCTCTATTGGGAAAACAAGTCAACCTTCTTCGCCGTCAAGGGCGTCAACATCCCGGTCGCGGTCAGCGTTTTTCCTGATGAGTTGTATGCGGCCCCGAAAAGCTGGACGCAGCAGGCCTATCCCAACCTCGTGCATTACAACAGGCTGCCAAAAGGCGGGCACTTTGCGGCGTGGGAGCAGCCGGTGCTTTTCTCGCAGGAAGTCCGGGCTGGATTCAAGACCTTGAGATAAGGCAAGGCTTACAGGCATCGAATACCTGATTTTTATGCACTGATCAGGATGGCTCGGTTCGGATCTCATGCGTGACCGTGATCCGAACCGCGCCACCAGCGGTTGATGCCAATCCTGCCGTTCGTCGCCGGACCTCAAAATAGTCTTTGACATGATTCGGGCTTTGGTTGAATATTTATCTATCGCATACGATCTAATCGAAAGCGATCAACAACCCACAATGTGCCGTTTGGAGATCCAGCCATGAACACCGGAAGCGTCTACACAATGTCCTTCACTACCGATCACGCTTCCCATGGCCACAACGGCAACAACTGGATCACCGCAGCGGGCAACTGATACAGATTGTCTTTTTAAGCTCCATAAATGACGCATGCGATGCAATCGCACACAATACTAAAATCCTGAGGAAACACCCATGAGCAAGATCGAAAAAGTACTGGCCACCGGCAAAACCCACACCACCCTGAGCGGTGCCGACATTACCTTGCGCGGCCATAGCGGCAACCTCGACATCGAGTTGTCCTCGCCAGGTTCCGCCCAACCGGCCCACGTATTCGCCGCCACCCAGCCACACCCGAAAGCCGAGCAGCTGTTTGCCGGGGCATGGTCGGCCTGCTACACCGCTGCGGTCGGGCTGGTCGCTCAGGAACGCAACATCGTGTTGCCGGCAGACATGGCTGTCGACATCGAAGTGGACCTGGGCCAGACTGGTCCGGCCTATTTTCTTCAGGCCCGACTGACCCTGCGCGTGCCGGGGCTGTCACACGATGTCGCGACCGAACTGGCGCACATCGCCGACTCCATCTGCCCGTACTCCAAAGCGACACGCGGCAATATCGACGTTGCCCTGAACGTTATTACGGCGTGATGCCGGGACGCATCGATATCATCGCAAGCGATACAAGCGCGCGCGAATCATTCATTTGGAAAACCTGAGGAAATCATCATGAGCAAGATCGAAAAAGTACTGGTCACCGGCAAAACCCACACCACCCACAACAGCGCCGGCTATACGTCACGCGGCCATAACGGCACCCTCGACATCACGCTGTCATCGCCGGGCAGCGCCAAGCCGGAACACGAGTTGACCGCTGTCCAGCCGCACCCGAAAGCCGAACAATTGTTCGCCGGGGCATGGTCGGCCTGCTACATCGCCGCCGTGGGTCTGGCCGCGCAACAGATGAAGGTGACGCTGCCGAACGACACGGCCGTCGACATCGAGGTGGATCTTGGCCAGACCGGGCCAGCCTACTTCCTCCAGGCCCGACTGACCCTGCGGGTGCCGGGTCTGGATCACGGTGTCGCGACTGAACTGGCACACAACGCCGATCAGATCTGCCCGTACTCCAAAGCAACACGCGGCAACATTGATGTCGCTATCAACGTCCTCACGGCATAACGCAATGCACCATCAGCTCGCCAGGGGCAGCCTTGGCGAGCCGGTGTCGACGCTCATGGGCTTGATGGACCTGGATAACGATTGCAATGGTGTGAGCACTTCCGACACCATCGCATGCGATGTATAGTTTGCCCACGCGATCCATCCGTCTTTGGCCACAGAGAATGCTCATGAAATCCAATGAAAAGACCTCCGCACTGGACCTGAAGCTTGCCGACTTCCTGTGTTTTGCGGTCTATTCCTCAAACCTGGCCTTCGGCAAGGCCTACAAGCCGATGCTAGAACGGCTCGGCCTGACCTATACGCAATACATCACCCTCGTTGCACTTTGGGAGGAGGACAACCAGACCGTTGGCAGCCTCGGCGAAAAGCTGTTCCTCGAATCCAACACCCTCACGCCGATCCTCAAGAAACTGGAAGCGATGGGCTATTTGTTGCGTCAGCGTGACCCCGAGGACGAGCGCCAGGTGAGGATCCGCCTGACAAAAGAGGGACGCAAACTACGTGAAGGCCTGTCGGAAGAGGGTTTCCCGCAAACCGGTCTTGATCCGGACGACTTCGTGCAAATGCAAAAGGCAATTGTGAAACTGCGGAACAATCTCATCCGTACAACGAAAGACCGGGAGTAGATCGTAGCGCCAGATCACTGCGTGACCAGTCATCAGTCACCGGTTTAATCTGCAGCGGCGCCCGTTGTATCTGCAATCAATTAATGTTAAGTAGCTGTTTTAGAAGAAAAATATTTTAAGCAGGGGCTTCCCCGACGGCGAGAAAGTTGTTAAATTCCCGCCCACACGTAGCAAGCGCTACAGGGGCGTCGCCAAGCGGTAAGGCAGCAGGTTTTGATCCTGCCATGCGTTGGTTCAAATCCAGCCGCCCCTGCCATCTTCAAGAAACGCCAGATCCTATCGGGTCTGGCGTTTTTTTATGCCCGTCACTTTCTTCCAGACGATACGCCTCAGCCTGCCTTTGCGCCTTGCACTTGTTGGTCCGCATGGTAAGACGAGCGTACCAGCGGGCCGGACGCGACGTTCTTGAAGCCCATTTTGGTGCCTTCCTCGGCGAACCAGGCGAACACGTCCGGGTGCACGAAACGCTGGACCGGCAAATGGCTGCGCGACGGTTGCAGGTACTGGCCGAGGGTGAGCATGTCGACGTCGTGTTCACGCATTCGCTGCATGACCTCGAGCACTTCCTCATCGGTTTCGCCAAGGCCGAGCATCAGGCCGGACTTGGTCGGTACTGACGGGACCAGCAATTTGAATTTCTGCAACAGGTCCAGCGACCACTCGAAATCCGAACCTGGCCGCGCGGCTTTGTACAGGCGCGGCACGGTTTCCAGATTGTGGTTGAACACATCCGGCGGCTCCGTCGCGGTGATCGCCAGCGCAACGTCCATGCGCCCACGGTAATCCGGGACCAGGGTTTCCAGTTGCACACCCGGCGACAGCTTGCGGATCTCGCGCAGGCAATCGACGAAGTGCCGGGCGCCGCCGTCGCGCAAATCGTCGCGGTCCACCGAGGTAATCACCACGTACTTCAAGCGCAGGTCGGCAATGGCCACGGCGAGGTTCATCGGCTCATCGGCGTCCAGCGGTTTTGGCCGGCCGTGGCCGACATCGCAGAACGGGCAACGGCGGGTGCAGATGTCGCCCATGATCATGAAGGTCGCGGTGCCACCGGAGAAACATTCGCCGAGGTTGGGGCACGAGGCTTCTTCGCAGACGCTGTGCAGCTTGTGTTTGCGCAGCAGTTGCTTGATTCGGTCGACCTCGGGCGAGATCGGCATGCGCACGCGGATCCAGTCGGGTTTACGCGGGAACTCATCGGTCGGGATGATCTTGACCGGGATCCGCGCGACCTTCTCCGCACCGCGCAGTTTGACGCCGACTTGCATTTTTGCCGGGGCGGGGTTGGTTGATTCCACAGATAGGCTCATGAGTATTTTCTTTCTTCGAGAGGCAGAGGCGAGCCAACACACATCCATTGTAGGAGTGAGCCTGCTCGAGATAGCGGTCGACCCGTCAACATCAATGTCGACTGACACTCCGCCATCGCGAGCAGGCTCGCTCCCACAGGGGGTTAGTGGGGGCTGATCAGTCGCGGTAGACCGGGAAGTCGCTGCACATGGCGGCCGCTTGTTTGGCGACCTGCGCCTCGACATCGGTATCACCAAGGTGATCAAGCAAGTCGCAGATCCATCCCGCCAACTCGATGCTCTGCGCTTCCTTGAATCCACGGCTGGTGATCGCCGGCGTACCAATGCGCAACCCCGACGTCACGAACGGTGATTGCGGGTCATTGGGCACAGCATTCTTGTTCACCGTAATCCCGGCGCGGCCGAGGGCGGCGTCGGCGTCTTTGCCGGTCAGGCCCTGACGAATCAGGCTGACCAGGAACAGGTGATTGTCGGTGCCGCCGGACACCACGTCGAATCCACGGTCGATAAACACCTCGGCCATGGCCTGGGCATTGCGGATCACCTGCGCCTGATAGGTTTTGAAGCCAGGCTCCAGCGCTTCCTTGAAGCACACCGCTTTGGCCGCGATTACGTGCATCAGCGGGCCGCCCTGGCCGCCGGGGAACACCGCGGCGTTGAGCTTTTTTTCCAGTTCCGGATTGGCCTTGGCCAGGATCAGGCCGCCACGCGGACCGCGCAGGGTTTTGTGCGTGGTGGTGGTGACGACGTCGGCGAAGGGGATCGGGTTCGGGTACAAACCGGTCGCCACCAGCCCCGCGACGTGGGCCATGTCGACGAACAGCAGGGCACCGACTTTGTCGGCGATCTGACGGAAGCGAGGGAAGTCGAGGGTCTTGGAGTAAGCCGAGAAACCGGCAACGATCAACTTTGGCTTGCACTCGACGGCCAGGCGTTCGACTTCGTCGTAATCGATCAACCCGGTTTTGGTGTCGATGCCGTACTGCACGGCGTTGTACAGCTTGCCCGAGGACGACACTTTGGCGCCGTGGGTCAGGTGACCACCGTGGGCCAGGCTCATGCCGAGGATGGTGTCGCCAGGCTGGATCAGGGCCAGATACACGGCACTGTTAGCCGAAGAACCGGAATGCGGCTGGACGTTGGCGTAGTCGGCGCCGAACAATTGTTTGGCGCGATCAATCGCCAGTTGCTCGACCACGTCAACGTGTTCACAACCGCCGTAATAACGCTTGCCCGGATAGCCTTCGGCGTACTTGTTGGTCAGGCCGCTGCCTTGCGCTTCCATCACCCGTTGGCTGGTGTAGTTCTCGGAGGCGATCAACTCGATGTGGTGTTCCTGCCGTGCGTCTTCAGCGTTCATCGCTGCCAGCAGTTCGTCGTCGTAGCCTTTGATCTGGTCGTGTTTGCTGAACATGGTGGTGTCCTGTGTGGTAAGCGGGAAGGGGTTTCAGGCTTCGGCGGATTCCTGGGTCAGGCGCGCGTAGGCGTCCTGATCCAGCAGGTGGTGAATGGCCTCGGTGTCGGCCGGTTTGAAACGAAAGAACCAGCCTTCGCCCAGTGAGTCTTCGTTGACCAATTCCGGTGAGGATTCCAGCGTCGCGTTGACCTCGACCACTTCACCGTCAAGCGGCATGCCGATGTTGCTGGCCGCTTTCACCGACTCCAGCACCGCCACTTCATCACCGGCGCCAAACGTCCCCAACTCCGGCACTTGCACGAACACCACATCGCCCAACGCCTGCTGCGCGTACGGCGTGATGCCAACGGTGACCAGGCCATCACGCTCAAGCCGCAGCCATTCGTGATCGACGGTAAAACGCAATTCGCTCATACCCACTCCTCATTGTTCTGACCCATCCGCTGCTGGTGGCGGATGACGTTTACAGGCTCGTGCGGGGCAGCGAGCGTGGTTGCAGGGAGTGATAGCAAGGGTGGTGCCAATGTTGATTAGGTGAATTAAATCAATGACTTAGTTAGTTTTTGAGTGAAGGGGCTGAGGCCGTCTGTATTGAAATCAATACGGGCAATAGACGTGTAGCGAGCAGGGCAGGAAAAAACGGGGTGGTGGCGGTATGTCTTGAATTCGATACGCTGTATCGATTTGCAAACAGAATCCCCCGGCACACCACATAACCCCTGTGGGAGCGGGCTTGCTCGCGAATGCGGTGGGTCAGTCGCTGAAAAAGTTGCCTGACAGGACGCTTTCGCGAGCAAGCCCGCCCCCACATTTGACCTGGAGGGAACACAGATTTTGTGGCGGACGACATTCCCCCGTGTTGTATTCAGGGCTTGGTGGGGATGCCATATTTGCGCAGGCGAATGGCGATGGCGCTATGGGAGGTTTGCAGGCGGGCGGCGAGCAGGCGGCTGGACGGGTAGCTGCGGTAGAGCTGCTCCAGCAGTTTTTTTTCAAACCCTTCGACGGCTTCTTCCAGGCTGCCGACTTCACCGTCGTTCTGGCGCTCTACCGCCGTCCTCGCGATGTCCAGATCGTCGATGTCCACCAACGGGTTCTCACAAATCGCCGCCGCGCGGAAAATCACGTTTTGCAGCTGGCGCACATTGCCCGGCCAGCGGTTGCCGAGCAGGGCGGCGAAGGTGCTCGGGGCCAAACGGCAGACCGGGCGCTGGATCTGCGCACAGGCCTGTTGCATGAAATGATTGGCCATCAGCAGGATGTCGTGGCCACGTTCGCGCAGCGGCGGTACGTGCAGGTTGAGCACGTTGAGGCGGTAGAACAGGTCTTCGCGAAAGTGGCCTTCGCTGACCATTTTTTCCAGATCCCGGTGGGTCGCGCTCAGCACCCGAACGTTGACCTTGACCTCGCGATCACCCCCCACCCGGCGGAAGCACCCGTCGCTCAAAAAACGCAGCAACTTGGCTTGCAGGTAAGGCGACATCTCACCGACTTCATCGAGAAACACCGTGCCCTGATCCGCCAGTTCCAGCAGGCCGAGTTTGCCGCCGCGCTGGGCGCCAGTGAACGCGCCGGCGGCGTAGCCGAACAGTTCGCTTTCGGCGAGGCTTTCCGGGAGGGCCGCGCAGTTCAGGGCGAGAAACGGCGCCTCCCGCCGTGCGCTGATCGCGTGGCAGGCACGGGCCACCAACTCTTTGCCGGTGCCGGTTTCGCCCTGGATCAACAGCGGCGCATCGAGAGTGGCCACGCGCTGGGCACGGGCCTTGAGCGTGCGAATCGCCGGGGACTCGCCCAGCAGCGCATCGAACCCTTCGGCATGGTCATGGTGCAGCGCCGACAGGCGTTCGCCGATGCGGCTCGGGTGATACAGGGTCAGCAGCGCGCCGGCATCGGTGATCGGCATGGCGTCGAGCAACAGCGTCTGGCCACCCAGGCTGACCTCGTGCATGGGCAGGCGGAAGTGATGTTCGATCAGCGTGTGGTGCAGGGATGGATCATCAAACAAATTCGCCAGCGATTCACCGGCCGGTTCGCGACCACACAAAGCAATCAACGCCGGGTTGGCCAGCAGTACAAAACCACGGTCATCCACGGCCAAGACCGCGTCGGTGCTGGCAGCGAGCAAGGCATCGAGCTGCAAGCTGCGGCGTTGCCCCGGAAGGATGTCGACCATCGTCACCGCTTGCACGCCCTGCACGCCGAGAAAGGCCTCGCGCAACTCTTCCAGCACCTCGGCGCCGAGGGTCGGCGCATCGATGTAAACGTTCGGCGGCACCATCTCGACGGCGTCCAGATTGAACCGGCGCCCACCGAGCAGGGCCAGCACTTCCTGGGTGATGCCGACGCGGTCGATGAAGGTGACGTGGATGCGCATAACGGGCCTGCAAGGGTGGTGAGCGAGGTGGTTGCGTCAGTGAGTATGCCGGGCACCGCTCGCGTGTGGCGAGCGGATATCAGCCATTGGCGGTTTTGCGCGCACTGGCCGCCAGGTCTTCAAGGAAGGCCTGGAGGATCGGCGGCGGGGCCGTGCCGCGTCGGGTAATCACGTCGAACGGCGACACCAGTTGCAAGGTGTTCGGCGCCAGTTGATGCATCTCCCCGGTCTTGATCCACTGCGCGGCGAAGTGCGCCGGCAGAAAACCCAGGTAGGCCCCGGAGATCAGCAAAATAGCCAGCGCCTCGATGTTGTCCACGGTCGCGGCGGCTTTGCTGACGCCCAAATGCTCGAGGTCGTATTGCTGCATGTAGCCGCGCACGACAATCCGGCTGGCGGCGATTTCTTCGAGCAGTTCGTCGCCTTCGGCCTTGTTGCCATACAGCGGATGCCGCCGCCCGCAATACAAGCCCAAGGCTTCCTGGTACAGCGGTGTGTGCAGCAACCCCGGCACATGGATCGGGAAGTGCCCGATGGCCAGGTGAAGGCGGCCGTCGAGCACCCGTTCTTCGAGTTCGGCGGGGGTACCGACGTAGACGTTGAGGTGCACGTCATGCCCCCGGGACACGAAGCGCTGGGTGGTGCGCGGCAGCGGCGAATCGGGGTCGGTGATGGTGGTGTCGATGATGCCCAGGTTGAGCTTGCCGCTGATGTGCTGCTTGAGCACGTCGGCGTCCATGCAGAAATTTTCCACCGCCGAGAGCAGGCGTTGGGTGGCTTCATGAATCGCCACGCCTTGCTCGGTCAGGCGAAACCCGCTGCGCCCGCGCTGGCAGAGTTTGACCCCGAGGCGGGTTTCCAGATGCGTCATCTGTTCGCTGATCGTCGACTGGCCGGCGTTCAACGCCGCCTGCGCGGCGGAAAAGCCCCCGCAGCGGACAATCGTCGCAAACACCCTGAGCAGTTTCAGATCGACATCGTGTAGCTGAATCACCTTGAACCTCCCGCACGTGGATGCATCGGTAATGCCGATATGAGTATCTGATGTTTAGCATTTTTTCCACGAAAACCTGCGCCCATAGTCATTCCAACGGCGGTCGCCTTGCAGTCCGTCAAGCCGATAACAAGAAGTGGAGAGGCTAGAAATGTCGAATAACGGTTATGAATCCGGTCGCCTGAACCTGCCATTCGTAGGTCATTGCACCTTTGGCAAATCCCCGGTGTGCACCGATTGGGACGCACTGGATGCCGACGTTGCGGTGCTCGGTGTGCCCAACGACATGGGCACCCAGTGGCGCTCCGGTGCACGCTTTGGGCCTCGCGGGATTCGTGAGGCATCGACGCTGTTTTCCTTCGGCCACGCCGGCGCCTACGACCACGAAGACGACGTGATGTACCTGACGGCCGCCGACGTGCGCATGGTCGACGTCGGTGACGCCGACATCGTGCACACCGACATGGTCACCAGTAACGAAAACACCGAATACGCCGTGCGCAAAATCCTCGATGCCGGCGTCATGCCCGTCGTTCTCGGCGGCGACCACTCGGTGCACGCGCCAGTGATCAAGGCCTTCGAGGGCCGCGGCCCGATCCACATCATCCACTTCGATGCGCACCTTGATTTCGTCGACGAACGCCACGGTGTGCGCTACGGCCACGGCAACCCGCTGCGCCGCGCTTCGGAAATGAACCACATTGTCGGCATGACCCAGATGGGCATTCGCAACGTCTCGTCGTCCAACCGCGATGACTACGAAGCCGCCCACGCCGCCGGTTCGAAAATCCTCTCGGTGCGTGATGTTCGTCGGCTCGGTGTCGAGGGTGTGCTGGCGCTGATTCCGCAGAACATCAACTACTACATCACCATCGACATCGACGGTTTCGACCCGTCCATCGCCCCCGGCACCGGCACTCCGAGCCACGGCGGTTTCCTCTACTACGAAGTGCTGGAAATCATCCAGGCCCTGGCCAAGCGCAGCAAAGGCAACATCGTCGGCATGGACCTGGTGGAGGTTGCACCGGTGTATGACCCGAGCGGTATGACCTCAATTTTGGCGGCGCAACTGCTGCTCAACAGTATCGGTTTCATCTTCCATGAACGGGCTCAGGCAAAGCACGCCGTGAGCGCAACCACCACCGAATCGGCGTGAACTGACCGCCGCACAGAGGGCATGAAAAATGGACGCGAGTGTTAAGCAGTACCTGCAGAAATTCGGTGTATCCGAAGCGACCCAGACCTTCCTCAGCAAGGTGCAGAAAATGTTCATCGGTGGCGCCTTTGTCGAGGCCAGCGACGGACAGACGTCCGACGTCATTGAGCCGTCGACCGAGGGCCTGATTACTCGGATTCCGATGGGCACCACCGAGGACCTGGACCGCGCCGTGCAAGCTGCTCGCGCGCAGTTTGACGGCGGCGCCTGGAGCCAGGCGAAACCGGTTGAACGCGAGCGCTTGATGCAACGCCTGGCGGACCTGATCGAGCAGAACGCCGCAGAACTGGCGGAAATCGAATCGATCGACATGGGCAAGTCGGTCGCGTTTGCCAAGGACGTCGATATCCAGGGCACCGTCGATACCCTGCGCTATTTCGCCGGGTGGGCGACCAAGCTGCACGGGCGCACCGTCGAGCCTTCGCTGCCGGGCAACTACCTGGCGTATACGCGCAAGGAAGCGGTGGGGGTGGTCGGCGCGATCGTGCCGTGGAACTTCCCGCTGCAAACCATGGCCTGGAAGCTCGGCGCCGCGTTGGCCACCGGTTGCACCGTGGTGGTCAAACCCGCTGAACTGACTTCGCTGTCGGCCCTGCGATTTGCTGAACTGGTGCAGGAAGCCGGGATTCCCGACGGCGTGATCAACATCGTTTCGGGACGCGGTAGCGTGGTCGGCGCGGCAATGGCCACGCACCCCGGCATCGACAAATTGACCTTTACCGGCTCGACCCCGGTCGGCCGTACCGTCGGGCGCGCGGCGCTGGACGAAATGAAGCGACTAACCCTGGAACTGGGAGGAAAATCACCGGTAATCGTGTTGGCCGATGCCGATATTCCAGCGGCGGCGCAAGCAGTCGCCAACGGTGTGTTTTTCAACTCGGGCCAGGTGTGCGATGCCGGTACACGCGCCTATATTCATCGCAGTGTCTACGACGAATTTTTGCGCGAACTGATCGCCTACACCCGCACGCTGAAGATTGCACCGGGTCTGGATCCAGACTGTTTCATCGGCCCGCTGGTCTCGGCGCTGCAAAAACAGCGGGTCACCGAGTACATCGAAACCGGCAAGCAGGAAGGCGCCGAACTGGTCTACGGCGGCCAGCCCGTCGATGGCCCAGGCTACTTCGTCGAGCCAACCATCTTCGCCCATTGCCGCAACGACATGCGCATTGTCCAGGAAGAGATTTTTGGGCCGGTGCTGGTCACCGCACCGTTCGACGATGAAGAAGAGGCGCTGGCCCTGGCCAATGACTCGGTGTACGGCTTGGCCGCTGCGCTGTATTCCAACGACCTGGGCAAGGTGCACAGCCTGATCCCACGGTTAAAGGCCGGTTCGGTCTACGTCAACGCCCACGGCACCCTCGACCCGTCGATGCCGTTCGGTGGCTACAAGCAGTCCGGGTTTGGCAAGGACCTGGGTGCCGAGCAGCTCGATTACCTGCTCGAGACCAAAGCCGTCTGGATCACGTTGCCTTAAGCACGCAGCACCTGTGGCGCGGGAACAAACCCCTCACCACAAGGTGCTCATCGCAAGGAATGCAGTTCCGTCATGATCTTCCAACAATAAGAGTCCATCATGAACACTGACGCCAAAGCCGCTCCTAGCGTGTCGCTTCTCGACGACAAACCGATCGTCGAAAGCCATTCGATCGACTTCATCCCGGAACACGAACGCACCGACAAACTGGCGAGCCAGGGCCCGTTCTGGTTCCTCGGCAATTTCACGTTCTTCACCATGACCATCGGCTTCGTCGGCCCAAGCGTCGGCCTGACCGCGCTCTGGACCACACTCGCCGGCACGCTGGGCATCATGTTCGGCACGCTGTTCATGGCGTTCCATGGTTCACAGGGCCCGCACCTGGGCTTGCCGCAAATGATCCAGTCGCGGGCGCAGTTTGGCTATCGCGGTGTAATCCTCGTGTTGCTGGCAACGCTGTTTGTGTTTGCCGGGTTCAACATCGTTAACCTGGTGTTGATGATGCAGGGATTGCACACGCTCTTCGGCTTCCACCCCTGGGCGATCGCGGTGGCGGTGACGATACCGGCGGCAGTCCTGGCGATCCTCGGTCATGACTGGATGCACCGCAGCTTCAAATGGGCGTTGTACCTGTCGATTCCGTTGTACGGCCTGGTGACGCTGGCGGTGCTGATGGGCTGGGTGCCGGATGCCGCGATGCCGGTCCTCGCTGCAGGAGAAGTCGCGCCGGCGCCGTTGGGCTTCAACTGGACCGGGTTCATCGCCCAGTTCGCCGCAGCGGCCAGCTACAACATCGCTTATGCCCCGTACGTGTCCGATTATTCCCGCTACCTGCCGAAGAACACCTCCAGCGGCAAGCTGATTGCCGTGGTGTTTCTCGGTGCGTCGCTGTCCGGCGCGTGGATGATTTCGGTGGGTGGCTGGTTGGCTGATCACCTGCACTCTACGGATGTGCTGGTCGCTCTCGGACAAGTCGGCAACGTCGTCTCGCCACTGATCGGCACCGCGGTGGTGGTGATCACCATCCTCGCGTTCCTGCCGGTGATCGCGATGAACATCTACAGCGCGAAACTGACCACGCTGACCTGCGTCGACTCCATCAAGCACATCGAGCCAACCCGCAAGGCACGCATCCTGGCGATCGGTTTTGTGATCCTGCTGCAACTCGGCGTGGCCCTGAGCATCCAGAGTTCGGGCAAAGGCTTGTCGGTGCTGGGGATCTACCTGGTGGTGATGCTGTACTTCCTGGTGCCCTGGACTTCGGTCAACCTGACGGACTACTTCTTCGTGCGCAAGGGCCGATACGCCATCCCGCACTTCTTCATGCCCCACGGCAACATCTACGGCAACTGGGGCCTGCGTGGCATTGCTGCGTACGCCATCGGTTTTGTGTCGATGATCCCGTTCTTCTACATCTACGACGGCGTCGAGCAGCGCGAAGTCTACGTCGGTCCGCTCGCCAAAGCGCTGGGCAGCATCGACATCGCCTGGCTGGTCGGGCTGATCGTCTCGGGGTTGGTCTACTACTGGTTCAGCCGCTCGATTGATCTCAAGCGTGAAGAAACCGTGATCCAGCACATCGAGAAAACCTCTCCGCAATACACCACTGGCGACTCGCTGACCTTTCGCTCGACGCCTGTGTTCAACGAATCGGAAGCCGGGAGATAACCATGGCTACGCAAAAATACGACTACATCATCATTGGCGCCGGCTCGGCGGGTTGTGTGTTGGCCAACCGCTTGAGCGAAGATCCTGCTACTTCGGTGTTGGTGCTGGAGTTCGGTGGCAGCGACCGCAGCGTGGTGATCCAGATGCCGAGCGCCTTCTCGATCCCGATGAACACCAAGAAGTACAACTGGCGCTACGAAACCGAGCCAGAACCGTTCCTCAACGGGCGGCGCATCCATTGCCCACGCGGCAAGGTGCTGGGCGGCTCGTCGTCGATCAACGGCCTGGTCTACATCCGTGGCCACGCTTACGACTTCGACGAGTGGGAATCCCTCGGCGCCCAGGGCTGGGGCTACCGCAATTGCCTGCCTTATTTCAAGCGGGCAGAGCATTACGAAGAGGGTGGCGACGGCTATCGCGGCGGCACCGGGCCGTTGCACACCACCAACGGCAACCACATGAAAAACCCTTTGTATGGGGCGTGGGTCGAAGCCGGTGCCGAGGCCGGTTATATCAAGACCGAAGACTGCAACGGCTACATGCAAGAAGGGTTCGGCGCCATGCACATGACCGTGAAAAACGGCGTGCGCTGCTCCACGGCCAACGCCTATTTGCGCCCGGCCATGGGCCGTCCGAACCTGACGGTGATCACCCACGCGATGACCCGCCAGATCATCCTTGAAGGCAAACGCGCGGTCGGTGTCATGTATGACCACGATGGCCAGACCCACCAGGTTTACTGCCACCGCGAAGTGTTGATTTCTTCCGGCCCCATCGGTTCGCCGCACCTGCTGCAACGCTCCGGTATCGGCCCGGCCGAGGTCCTGCGCAAAGCCGGGATCGGCGTGCGCCATGACCTGCCGGGGGTAGGGGAGAACCTGCAGGATCACGCCGAGGTGTACATCCAGTTCGGCTGCAAGGAACCGGTGACCCTCAACAGCAAAATGGACCCGCTGAGCAAACTGATGATCGGTCTGCGCTGGCTGCTGTTCAAGGACGGGCTCGGCGCCACCAACCATTTCGAGGCCGGTGGTTTCATTCGCTCGGACAAGGGCCTGCGGTGGCCGGACATCCAGTTCCACTTCCTGCCCGCCGCCATGCGTTACGACGGCAACAAGCCGATCAAGGGCCACGGCTTCATGGTGCTCACCGGGCCGAACAAACCCAAGAGCCGCGGCTATGTGCGCGCCGTTTCGGCGGACCCATACGAGCATCCGCAGATCCAGTTCAATTACTTGCAACGGGAAGAGGATCGCGAAGGTTTCCGCCGCTGCATCCGCCTGACCAGGGAGATCATCGGCCAGAAAGCCATGGACCGTTTCCGCGACGGCGAAATCGCTCCCGGCCCGCTGGTGAACACCGATGAAGAGCTCGATGCCTTCGTACGTGACAACCTCGAAAGCACCTACCATCCGTGCGGTTCGTGCCGCATGGGCGAGGATGACATGGCGGTGGTGGACTCCGAATTGCGCGTGCATGGCATCGCCGGGTTGCGCGTGATCGACTCGTCGGTGTTCCCGACCGAGCCGAACGGCAACCTCAACGCGCCAACCATCATGCTCGCCGAGCGGGCCAGCGACCTGGTGCGCGGACGCAACATGCTGCCGGCCTCGGATGCACCGGTCGGCCTGGTGGAGAATTGGGAAAACAGCCAGCGCTCGACGCTGCCGGGGCGCAACGTCCGGGTTTAATGGCGTTGTTCTTTGCTCAACAACAGCCAGGTCGACGCCGAGTCGATCTGGCTTTTTTGTGTTTTTGAGGCCGGTTTTAGCGGTAACGGCCTTGTCTTGCAGCGTCTCCTATACTGTTCCGCGTTGGCAGGTCCAACACCGATCCTGAATGCCGTTGGAGACGCACCCAGCACTCCGACGGTTTTCCCTACGACCCCACAGTAAGGAGAACGAACATGGCAATCCGCATTGGCGACGAGGCACCGGACTTTACCGTCGAGAGCACCGAAGGCACGCTGCATTTCCACGAATGGATTGGCGACAAGTGGGCCATCCTGTTTTCGCACCCCAAGGACTTCACCCCGGTGTGCACCACTGAACTTGGCTACATGGCCGGGCTCAAGCCTGAGTTCGACAAGCGCAACACCAAGATCGTCGGCCTGAGCGTCGACCCGGTCAGCAACCATGCAAGCTGGGCCAAGGACATCGAGGAAACCCAGGGGCACGCGGTCAACTACCCGATGATCGGTGACGAAAACCTGGTGGTGGCGAAGCTCTACGACATGATCCACCCGAATGCCAGTGGCGGCACCCGCACCGCCGTCGATAACGCCACGGTGCGTTCGGTGTTCATCATCGGCCCGGACAAAAAGGTCAAGGCCATGCTCATCTACCCGATGAGTGCCGGGCGCAACTTCGATGAAGTGCTGCGACTGCTCGATTCCCTGCAACTGAATGCCAAACACACCGTCGCCACCCCGGTGAACTGGCGTCCGGGCGAAGACGTGATCATCCCGACATCGGTGTCCGATGAAGACGCACGGAAAAAATACCCGGACGGTTTCAAAACCATCAAGCCGTACTTGCGCACTGTGGCGCAGCCCAAGTAATCCAACCTTCGAGGGATCCCCAAAATGGACGTAAAAGCCCTGCGCGTCGACGCCAGCCATCTCGATAAGGTGGCGCGCCTTTTCGACGCCTACCGAGGCTTTTACGGCCAGCCTTCGAACCCCATCCAGTCCCGGGATTTCATCGCCGAACGCATCGCCCGCAACGAATCGGTGATTTTCCTCGCCGAAGACACTGCGGGCCACGCGTTGGGTTTCGTGCAGTTGTACCCGACGTTTTCCTCCATCGACGCCCACCGCACCTGGTTGCTCAGCGACCTGTTCACCACCCCCGAGGCCCGTGGGCTAGGGGTGGGAACGTTGCTGATGAACACCGCCCGTGAGTTTGCGGTATCGAGCGGTGCCAAGGGCATGGTGCTGGAAACCGCCACCGACAATGTGGGTGCGCAGCGGTTGTATGAGGCGTTGGGGTATGTGCGTGATGAGGGGTATTACACGTATTGTCTTGATTTGAAGGGCAGGTCATAGAGACGCACGCCCGTGGATTCAGGCGATGTCGTAGGGAAAGACGCAAGGTCTTGTAGCCTCCCGGAAATAACACCGAGTTTCCTTAAACAGCTTTGTAAGACGCATGAAATTTTTCATGAAATCGAGGAAACATCCCACACGATTTTAAGGTTGGCGCTCGGAAGCGAGGCGGGTAGCGTGGTGGGTGCAATCAGGGAAGACGGCGTCGCCGATCAGGTGGCTGGAAGATTTCATTTCATGGAGTACGGATGAATGGGCTCAGCAAGTAAGACACGCAAAAACCGACAACACACAGTTGCCCAGACTACGACATTTGGCGCTATGCTTGCGTCAAATGTCGTAGGGAGGTCATTGATATGCCCGCAGCGAATCAAGCAAACAAGTCAGCAGTGGCGGTGGGGGCAAAGAAACCCAGAAAGCCTACTGAAGTGCTTTTGCATGGCCGCAAAGGTGACACGCGCATGCTGGTAATCCGGTACACATTGGAAGGTTTTGACTTGAGCGATGTCAGGGACATGCTGGCCATATCAACGCTGTACATGGAGCACGACCTCATTCAACGCATCACCGGAAAATCTATCAGGACTGTCCAACGCCTGACGAAAGAGACTCAAAAGGTGCGCCTCAATCAGCAGCAGAGCACCGTCGCCTTCCAATACGCGCAGACACTGGAGCACGCCACCGACGTATTCGGCAATTTGTCGTTGGCGGAGGAATGGCTGCAGAAACCCTGCAAGTACCTGGACGGTCATGTTCCGCTGAATCTCATCGATAACTCGCTGGGTTTTCAAGCGGTTGAGGACTACCTGACCCGGATTGAATACGGGGTCTATCAATGAATCCTCTGCCCTGGGACGGGACGTGGCATGCCTGGCGACTTGACCGCGAGGTCTTCAAGGACACCTGGAACAGTGGCGTTGGCGCACAACGATCCGGTGGCCGATGGAACCCTCCCGGTCGCCGGGTGATTTATGCATCGGCCGACCCGTCCACCGCGATCCTGGAAGTTGCGGCCCACGTTGGCTTCGATAGCCTCGACAGGGTTCCGCACGTGCTGACTTGTTTCGAAGTGATAGATCCCGACATCATCAAGGTTGTTCAGCCCGAAGATGTGCCTAACCCGAACTGGCTCATCCCGTCGCAACCCTCGCCCAATCAGCAGCAGTTTGCCGATTTGTTACTGGCCCGCCATCCTTTCGTGCTCATCCCTTCTGCGGTAACGGGTCACTCTTGGAATTTACTGGTGAGTTGTGACCTGGCTGACGACAAGTTCAAGCTTGTCTCCCAGGAGCGTTTTGGCCTGGACACCCGCTTAATCAAATGAGCCGCAACCCCCACCAACATCACGGCAACGCCCACTCCTCACGAAACTGTTCGTATTGCGCCTCCGGCATCTGCACCAGCAATGGCGATTCGCGAGGGTCGAGCCATTTGAGCAGCGCAGCAATATCCCCCTGATCCATGGCCGTACAGCCCGCTGTCGGCGAAGCGGGGGCGCGCCAGATGTGGAAGAAAATGCACGAGCCCGAGGCCGCTGTGGCCGGGGTGTTGTGCTCGATGAAAATGCCTTGGCGATAACCCTCTTCGTTGCGCATGTGTTCCGAGCTGCTCCAGTCTGTAGCCATCGCCGCGCCGTCGACCAGTTTGTTGTACTGACTGGATTGGCTGTCATCCACGCATTCAGTGGTCGGTGTCAGCGCGAGGTACGGCAGGTGGGTGTCGGCCGTGGTGTCGAAACCAAAGGCCGTGCCCAGTTTGAAGACCCCCGCGGGTGCTTTTCCATCGCCTTCGCGTTTGATCGGGCCTTCAACATCACCCAGGCTGCTCACGCCTTTGCCCCAGCCCATGCCGTTTTTGCCGACCACGACGGGAAAGGCATCGCCGTTTTTTCGAAAGGTTTTACCGTCACGTTCATAGCGCTGTGCGGTGCCCTGAATGTCATCCCAGTTTTTGCTGGTCACCACAATCAACTGACCACTGCTGCCGACAGTGTCGCTGGCGCTCATCGGTGAAATCTGGAAGTCCATCACGTCCTTCGGCGCACCCTCGCCACTGAACGTGAAATGCCACCATTCCTTCGAATACCCGGCAAACCCTTCTTTCTCCATGGCACTGCTCAGGCGTTGGCGATTGTCCTTGGCGGTGGCGTTGATTGTCGGGTTGGCGGTATGCGCGCGCTCGTCGAAACAATCGAAACCGGTGCCCATATCCAGTGCGCCATCGTGCCAGCGCTGGTCATAGGGCGCGGTGCAATCGACTTGCGTCGCCGTCGGTGTCCAGATGTCGGCCGGCAGCGCATCGGGGCCGATCAGCGTCAGGTCCACGGTTGAGCCCTTGGAGTGTCCCGACACCCGCGCCACATAGCCCAGGCGCCAGAAGTCCTGTTTGTCCACGCGCGGATAGAACTCGGCCTTGTGCGGGTCACCGGGTTCTGTCGCGAAGCGCCCCATGTCGGCGACAGCGCGGCTGGGTCGATAACAGTCGAACACCTTCAAACCGTAGCCTTGGGTGCGCAGTGTCGCCTGGACCCGGGCGAGGGCCTTGGCGGTGTCCACGGACAACAGGCATTCGGCCGTGTCGTAACCATCGAGCCGGTGCCCGGTGAAGTTGTGGGCGCTGGCGTAGCGCATGTCCTGTTCGATGCTCGGGTCGATGGTGCGCAAATACACCATGTTCGCAGGCCTTGGTTCGGCACTGGCCATGCCGCAACTGACAAGGCTTATCAGTCCCGCTAAAACGCAATTGCGCACGCTTGTCGCCTTCACACAAATTAAATAAATATGTAACAAGATTTCACCATTGCACAGGCAGGGTAACGGGGCGGCGTGTCAACGATGTCACGGGCCTCAAGGACTTATCAATGGTGCCGGACATGAAGTTGCATCGGGCTTCGAATAATAATGAGGTGCTATGACTGTTCTGGTTACCGGCGCTGCCGGTTTTATTGGTTATCACACGGTTAAACGGCTGTGCCAGCAAGGTCTTGATGTCGTCGGTATCGATAACCTCAACGACTACTACAGCGTAGAGCTCAAACAGGCGCGGCTCAATGATTTGGAGTCGTTGCCGGGTTTTCGTTTTCAGCGACTGGATATTGTCGATAAAACGGCCCTGATGGGGCTGTTCCAGGAGCATCGATTCACCGAGGTCGTGCACCTGGCCGCTCAGGCCGGCGTTCGCTATTCGCTGGACAACCCCGACGTCTACGCGCAATCGAACCTGGTGGGCTTTGTGAATGTGCTGGAAGCCTGCCGGCACCATCGCCCCGAGCATTTGATCTACGCGTCGAGCAGCTCGGTGTATGGCACCAACAGCAAAATGCCGTTCAGTGTCGAAGACGCCGTCGAGCATCCGGTTTCGCTGTATGCCGCCAGCAAGCGCGCCAATGAACTGCTCGCGCACAGCTATTGCCATCTCTACGGAATTCGCGCCAGTGGCCTGCGGTTTTTCACGGTCTACGGGCCCTGGGGGCGGCCGGACATGGCGCTGTTCAAGTTCACCCGAGCGATGCTCAACGACGAACCGATCGACATCTATAACCACGGCGAGATGGCGCGGGATTTCACCTACATCGATGACATCGTCGAAAGCATCGTTCGCCTGCGGCCCAAACCGCCGATAGCGGACAATGCCGGCGAAGGCGCCAACCGGATTTTCAACATCGGACGGGGCGAACCCATGCCGTTGCTGGCGTTCGTCGAGTGTCTGGAAAACGTGCTGGGCATCAAGGCGCGGCGCAACTATTTGCCGCTGCAAGCGGGCGATGTGATCAAGACCTGGGCCGATGTGTCGGCGTTGGCCGATTGGGTCGACTTCCGCCCGCGCGTGGCAGTCGAGACCGGTGTGGCGGAGTTTGTGAAGTGGTATCGGCACTTTTATCAGCGATGAAGCGTTCACCCTTGATACCAACCATTAGCGGGGGGAGAACCCTATGAGCCAAGACATCTTCGTATCGGTACTGATTCCGGCGAAAAACGAAACCAACAACCTCAAGCCCTTGATTGAGGAAATCCGCACGGCGTTGGCGGATGAAGCGTACGAAATCATCGTCGTCGACGATGGCAGCACCGATGCCACCCTGCATGAACTGCAACAGATCAAAAACAGCGGTTTGAGCACGCTGCGCATTCTGTGCCATGAGCGTTCACTGGGCCAAAGCACCTCGCTTTACCATGCCGCACTCGCCGCGCGCGGGCAGTGGCTGGCGACGCTCGACGGTGACGGCCAGAACGACCCGGCGGACATCCCCGGCATGTTGCAACTGGTGCGCGGCGGCCACGGTCCGGTCGACGTTCAACTGGTGGCCGGTCACCGCGTCAACCGCCGCGACACCGCCAGTAAACGCTGGGCCTCGCGCTTCGCCAACGGACTACGTCGGCGCATGCTCAACGATGCCACGCCGGACACCGGTTGCGGGCTGAAGCTGATCGAGCGGGCGGCGTTTCTGCGCCTGCCGTACTTCGACCACATGCACCGGTTCCTGCCGGCGCTGATCCAGCGTCACAACGGCCGCATGATCGTCCACCCGGTCAACCATCGCCCGCGTACCGCCGGGGTCTCCAAGTACGGCAACCTTGACCGGGCGCTGGTGGGCATTCTTGATCTGGTCGGGGTCTGGTGGCTGATCAAACGCACGCGCCTGAACACCAAGGCGCAGGAGATCGAAGGATGAACCTCTCCCGCGAAGCCCTGTGGCTGGCGGTCGGCTTCATCGGCCAGATCGCGTTCACTGGCCGTTTTGTCCTGCAATGGTTGTACAGCGAATACCAGAAGCGCAGCGTGATCCCGACGAGTTTCTGGTACTTGAGCATCGTCGGCAGCACGCTACTGCTCGCGTACGCCATTTACCGCCAGGATCCGGTGTTCATCGCCGGTCAGGCATTTGGCTCGATTGTTTACCTGCGCAATTTGCAACTGATTGCCAAAAGCACGCCCGCTAAGGAATGAGTCATGCGTAGAACGCTATCGCCCAGTGTTGAGTGCCTGGGCCTGATGTTGCTGGCCCTGCTGCTGCTCGGCGCAGGGTTGGGGCTGCGTCAGCCGCAGAATGTCGACGAGGAACGATTCCTCGGCGTTGCCCTGGAGATGCTGCACAACAGCGCGTGGCTCATTCCGCATCGGGCGGCAGAGATCTACGGCGACAAGCCGCCGATTTTCATGTGGACCGTGGCGTTTTTCAGCTGGCTGACCGGGAAGCCTGCGATTGCCCTTTATATTCCGGGCTTGCTGTCGGGCATGACAGTCACTGCGGTGGTCTACGACCTGGGCCGACGCCTGTGGAGCCAGCGCATCGGCCGGATCGCGGCCCTGTTGTACCTGGCCACCTATCAAACCTACAGCATCTTGCAGACCGGCCAGATCGACAGCTTTTTGGTGCTGTTTACCTCGGTCGGCCTTTACGGGCTCGCGCGTCACCTGTTGCTCGGCCCGGCCTGGCGCTGGTTTTACATCGGCTGCGCCGCCATGGGCGTGGGCGTGATCACCAAAGGGGTCGGGTTTGTCCCGGCGCTGATGTTGATTCCGTATGCCTATGCGGTGCGCAAAGACTGGCCCGGCGTGGTGGCGATGCCCGGCGAAGCGCGCAAGTGGTGGTTGGGTCTGGCGGTGATGTTGGGCGCCACGGCGATCTGGTTGCTGCCCCTGGCGTTGTCCATCGTGCTCACTGGCGGCGCCGATGAAATCGCCTATGCCAAGGAAATTCTGCTGCGTCAGACCGCAGGGCGATATGCCGCGGCCTGGGACCATCGCGAACCGTTCTGGTATTTCTTCGTTTACGTGATCCCGCAGTACTGGTTGCCGCTGGTATTGGCGTTGCCGTGGCTGGTGCCCGCGTGGCGCCGGCAGTTGCAAAAGCATGACGGCCGGGTGTTGGTATTGCTGGGTTGGGTCCTGCTGGTGGTGCTGTTTTTCTGCATCAGCAGCGGCAAGCGCAAGTTGTACATCTACCCGGCGCTGCCAGGGTTGGTGTTGGTGGCGGCACCATTGATTCCCTGGCTGCTCAAGCGCTGGTTCAGCCAGCGCCCGCGCGGTCGTCAGGTGTTCCAGGTGGTAGCCGTGATCTGGTTTGCGCTGTGGTTCGCCCGGGGTTTCATCGAGCCGGTCAGGGACGGGGCCAACCCGCATAACGCGATCATGGCGCAGGCCGCGACCATGACCGGCGGCGCGGAACTGGTGCTGGTCGACTGGCGTGAGGGCCATTGGTTGTACGCCCGACAGCCGATTGTGCATTTCGGCATGGCCGGTTCTTCGATCGAGCAAGCGGCACAATGGCTGCGCGACCATCCCAAGGCTTACGCGCTGGTCCCCGACGAGGAACTGGAGAAGTGTTTCAATCCCCAGACTGCCCGTGAGTTGGGCGAAACCTCGCGTGCGCAGTGGTCAATTGTCGGGGCCGACGCGGATAACGGTAAATGTCATCCGTTGCCGCCAACCAACGTCTATCACTTCACCTGGAACGAGCGGGTCAATGAGTTGAAGGCGGCGCTGCGCTGATTTCGATCTCACTTATTTCCCGCGAATAAGGCAATTTGCTGGCCCCGCTGGTGCAAAACAGTCGCCAAAATCACTTTATTTTCAGGTGGTTAGGCGGAATGCAATTGCGCAATGTAGCGATCACGATGATCTCGTTCGCCCTGGCGAGCATGGCAGGCACGGCCCAGGCCAGAGAGTTGGTGGCCAATGACCGGTATATGTGCGACTGGGGCGCAGGGACGGCGGCCAGGGCCCAGGAACTGAAGTTGTCCGGGGTGTCGTTGTATGCCGCTCGCAAGAAGGTACAGACCTACAAATTCAACAAGCCGTGGATGCACATGATGGCCATGGGCATTACCGAGCAGACGTACGACAGCCCGTCGCGATTCAAACCAGCTGCGGTGCGGCAGAGTTTTTATGAAGAGTGCATTCGGTACAAGTTGGCGCGCAAGTAAGCACTTGCGAAATGACGACGAACCTGTGGCGAGGGAGCTTTTGTGGCGAGGGGGCTTGCCCCCGTTGGACAGCGCAGCTGTTCCATTTTTTGGGGCCGCTTCGCAGCCCAACGGGGGCAAGCCCCCTCGCCACAGAAGCCCCCTCGCCACAGGTTACTCATCACTTGTAGATCCGGATTCCGTTACTTCAAGCACTGCGCCCCGGCCTTGGCCACTTGTGCGTCCTGCTCGGCCTTGACCCCGGACACGCCGACCGCACCGATCACCTGGCCGTCAAAAACAATCGGCACGCCACCTTCGAGCGACGTCAGCAACGGCGCCGATAAAAAAGCGAAGCGTCCGCCGTTGACCATCTCTTCATAACCCTTCGATTCCCGCCGGCCCAAGGCCGAAGTACGGGCTTTTTCAGTGGCGATGTAAGCGCTGCTCGCCGCGCAACCGTCGAGGCGTTCGAGCGCCAGGGGATGGCCGCCGTCATCGACAATCACAATGGTCACGGCCCATTGATTGTTCTGAGCTTCGGTGCGGGCGGCGGCGAGGATCTGGCTGACTTCGGCCTGGCTCAGTACGGCTTTACTCTTCATGGCAATGGCTCCAAAGGGTGATCAGGGCAGGGCGGCTTCCACCAGTTCAATCCAGTGCCGGACCGGGGTTCGACCCGCGCCGTCGAGGTGGGACTGACAGCCGATATTGGCGGTGACAATGATTTCGGGGTGCCCACTCTCCAGCGCGTTGAGCTTGTTGTCGCGCAGTTGCCGGGACAGTTCCGGTTGGGTCAACGAATAGGTGCCCGCCGAGCCGCAACACAAGTGGCCGTCGGGCACGGGCGTCAGGTTGAAACCCAGACGTGTCAGCAGCGCCTCAACCGCGCCGCCAAGTTTTTGCGCATGTTGCAAGGTGCAGGGGCAATGGAACGCCAGGCGTTGGTCGCTGTGGATGCCGAGGGTTTCCAGCGGTTCATCGCGCAGCACTTCGACCAGGTCCCTGGCCAGTGCGCTGACTTTTTGCGCCTTGGCGGCATAGGCCGGATCGCTGCGCAGCAAGTGACCATAATCCTTGATGAACGCACCGCAACCGCTGGCCGTTTGCACGATGGCTTCGGCACCGTTTTCAATCGCCGGCCACCACGCATCGATGTTGTGCCGTGCGCGATCAAGCCCGGCCGCCTGGGCGTCGAGGTGATAATCGACGGCGCCGCAGCATCCAGCCTCGCGGCTCGGTAGGACGCTGATGCCGAGTCGATCCAGCACCCGTGCAGTGGCGGCATTGGTGTTGGGCGACAACCCTGGTTGCACGCAACCTTCCAGTATCAGCACCTGTCTCGCGTGGCGCACCGTCGGACGCGGTTTGGCCGGGTACACGCGGCGAGGCAACTTGGCTTGCAGAGTGTTTGGCAACAAGGCACGGAACACCTGACCACTGCTCACCAGCATTTTGAACAATCCCGGATTGGGCACCACGCGGCGCAACCCTTCGCGCAACAGGCGCTGTTCGAGCGGGCGCGGCACGGCGGCGTCCACCACCGCGCGACCAATGTCGAGCAAGTTGTGGTAATCGACGCCAGAGGGGCAGGTGGTTTCGCAGTTGCGGCACGACAGGCAACGGTCCAGATGCTGCTGGGTTTTTTGCGTGACTTCGTTGCCTTCCAGCACCTGCTTGATCAGGTAGATGCGACCTCTCGGCCCATCCAGTTCATCGCCCAGCAACTGATAGGTCGGGCAGGTGGCATTGCAAAAACCGCAGTGCACGCAGGTGCGCAGAATGCTTTCGGCTTCTTCGGCACGGGGCAGTTGGCGGGCCTGTTCGCTGAGCGTGGTTTGCATGGTTCAACACTCCGCGTACAGGCGACCGGGGTTGAAAATGCCCCGTGGGTCAAGTTGCTGCTTCAGGTTCTGGTGGTAGCGCATCAGCGCAGCAGGCAACGGCTGGAACGGGCTGTCGATCAGGCCATGGCTGTAGCAGGTGACATGCCCGCCGACCTCACCGACGATCTCGCGAATGAACGTAGCCTGCGCTTCGGATTTGAGCCAGCGTTGGGCGCCGCCCCAATCGATCAGTTGGACGCCGGGCAGGGACAGTCGGGGCGTGTTATGGGGCAGGGACAAGCGCCAAAGGGGTTGGTCCTCATCGAAGAAACTCAGTCGGTGTTCGTTGAGGTCCGCCCAATAGCTCGCGTCCAGCAACTCGCCGCCCAATCGGTCATGGGCCGCCGCCACCGAGCCTTCGCCGCCCTCAAGCCGCAGGTGCAGGCGTTGCCCGTCGTGGCACGCGGCGCTGATCGGCAAGGGCTGCTGGCCCCATTCCGCAAGGCGCAGCAAGGCGCGGTCGCTGTCCATGTCCAGGCTGATGCTCAGGCACTGACGCGGTTTGGGCAGGACCTTGAGTGACACTTCCGTCACCACCCCCAGCGATCCATAACTGCCGACCATCAAGCGCGACAGGTCGTAGCCGGCGACGTTTTTCATGACTTCGCCACCGAAGCGCAAATGCTTGCCGTGCCCGGTGATCACCCGCGTGCCGAGGACGAAGTCCCTGACTGAGCCCGACCACGGGCGCCGTGGCCCCGACAAGCCGCAGGCAATCATGCCGCCGACGGTAGCGCCTTCGCCGAAGGAGGGCGGTTCGCAGGGCAGCATCTGATGTGCGTCGTCCAATACCTCAGCCAGTTCTGACAACGGTGTGCCGCAGCGGACGGTGATCACCAGTTCGGTCGGATCGTAGCTGACGATGCCTCGGTGGGTGCGCGTGTCGAGCACTTCACCGGCGACGATGCGTCCAAGGAACGCCTTGCTGTTGGAGCCCTGAATGCGCAACGGCGTGGCGTTTTGCAGCGCTTGATTGACCTGCTCCAGCAGCGCGGCACTGTCATCCATGTCGTATTCGCTACGCATCAGAAGCGCTCCAGGTCAGGGAAGGGCAGCTGCCCCATGTGCACGTGCATCGCGCCAAACTCGGCGCAGCGGTGCAGGGTCGGAATGTTCTTGCCGGGATTGAGCAGGCCACCCGGATCGAAGGCGGCCTTGACCGCATGGAACACGGTCAGCTCATCGCTGTTGAACTGCGCGCACATCTGATTGATCTTCTCGCGACCCACGCCGTGTTCGCCGGTAATGCTGCCGCCGACCTTCACGCACAACTCGAGGATCTTGCCGCCCAGGGTTTCGGCGCGGTCGAGCTCGCCCGGTTGATTGGCGTCGAACAGAATCAGCGGGTGCATGTTGCCGTCGCCGGCGTGGAACACGTTGGCCACCCGCAAACCATATTCAGCCGAGAGTGACGCGATAGCCCGCAACACACCGGGCAATTCGCGACGCGGGATCGTGCCGTCCATGCAGTAGTAATCCGGCGACAGGCGTCCCACGGCCGGGAAGGCATTCTTGCGCCCGGCCCAGAACCGCACGCGTTCGGCTTCATCGCGGGCCTGGCGGACTTCGGTGGCACCGGCCTGTTCGAGCACCTGGCGCACGCGGTCGCAATCATCATGGACGTCGGCCTCAACGCCATCGAGCTCGCACAACAAAATGGCTTCGGCGTCGACGGGGTAGCCGGCGTGGATAAAGTCCTCGGCGGCGCGAATCGCCAGGTTGTCCATCATCTCCAGGCCACCGGGGATGATGCCGGCGGCAATGATGTCACCCACCGCGCGGCCGGCCTTTTCCACGGAGTCGAAGGCGGCCAGCAGCACTTTGGCGGTTTGCGGTTTGGGCAGCAGTTTGACCGTGACCTCGGTGATTACCCCGAGCATGCCTTCGGAACCGGTGAACAAGGCCAGCAGGTCAAAACCGGGCGAATCGAGCGCGTCGGAGCCCAGCGTCAGGTGTTCGCCCTCGACGGTCAGGATGTCGATCTTGAGCAGATTGTGCACAGTCAGGCCGTACTTGAGGCAATGCACGCCACCGGCGTTTTCGGCGACGTTGCCGCCGATTGAACAGGCAATCTGCGAGGACGGATCCGGCGCGTAGTACAAGCCAAACGGCGCAGCCGCCTGGGAAATCGCCAGGTTGCGCACCCCCGGCTGAACCCGCGCGGTGCGGGCGGCGGGGTCGATGTGCAGGATGTTGTTGAAACGCGCCATCACCAGCAGTACGCCTTTTTCCAGCGGCAATGCACCGCCGGACAACCCGGTGCCGGCGCCACGGGCAACCACCGGGACTTGGTGCTCATGGCAGACTCGAAGGATGCCCTGGACTTCGTCGAGGTGGCGCGGCAATACCACCAGCAACGGCGTGGTGCGATAAGCAGAGAGCCCGTCGCATTCGTACGGTCTGAGCTCTTCTTGCTGATGCAGGATGTCCAGATCCGGCAAGCGTGCTCGCAGCGCCTGGACCAGGGCGGCTTTGTCGACCTCGGGCAAAACGCCGTCGACGCGTTCGTCGTAAAGAATGTTCATAGCCTGATCGCGACCCTCGCTTGTTTTTATTAGAGGTCCTTCGGTGGCAGCTCACGTGCATCATTGGCCTGACGGGTTTTTCTGTCTATGCGTTGTTTCTCAGGCTGTTCGGCTGATTAACAAAAGCCCCCTCAAAACATTAGCTTATAGCTGCTCGTAAACATTGATTGCAGACGTGGACAGGCGTCTGAGTTCACGTATTACCCATCAAACCCCGTTATCGAAAAGCGGCGCGACTGTCGTGAAAACGACCTGTTTACGCTGATCGCGAACCTTCGCGACTTTTCTGTTGAACGACTGTTCAGCTTCGACTATGTTGATGGCCACCTCCCCGGCTGGTAGCGCGGGCTGGCGTTTCTTCAATTCGAACGAGGCACTGGCATGCGGTTTTCACCTTTTGTTGAGCGGATTTCAGGCGACGGTGTGGCCGCCTGGGATATTCACAATGCAGCCTTCGAAGCCCAGCGCCGTGGCGAGGATGTGATCATTCTCAGCGTCGGTGACCCGGATTTCCCCACGCCCGACTTCATCACCGATGCTGCCATCGAAGCGCTGCGCGAGGGCGACACCCACTACACCGAAATCGCCGGTCGCCAGGCCTTGCGCGATGCGATCGCCAACCGCTACAGCCCATTGTTCGGCCGTGAGGTGCAAGCGTCGAACGTGATCGTCGCGGCCGGGGCGCAAAACGCGTTGTTCATCACCTCGATGTGCTTGCTCAACACGGGCGACGAAGTGATTGCCCTGGACCCGATGTACGTGACGTACGAGGCCACACTCAAGGCCTCCGGTGCAACGCTGGTGCGGGTGCCGTGCTCGGCGGATTGCGGTTTCCGGCTCGATGCCGCCGTGTTGGCCAAGGCCATCACCCCGCGCACCCGGGCGATTTTCTTCTCCAACCCGAACAACCCCACCGGCGTGGTGCTCAACCGCGAAGAGCTGCAAGCCATCGCCGACCTCGCCATCGAACATGACTTGTGGGTGGTGGTCGACGAAGTCTACGAAAGCCTCGCCTTCGAACGCGAACACCTCAGCCTCGCGGCGCTGCCGGGCATGGCCGAGCGTTGTGTGGTGGTCGGCAGCCTGTCGAAATCCCATGCCATGACGGGCTGGCGGATCGGCTGGATCGTCGCCAACGAAGCCTTGATCGCCCACGCGGAAACCCTGGTGCTGAGCATGCTCTATGGCTTGCCGGGGTTCGTCATGGAAGCAGCGCTGAAAGCGGTGCAGGCCCACGAAGACGTCACCGACGGCATGCGCGATATCTATCGCCGTCGGCGTGATCTGGTGGTCAAGGGCCTGTCGAACTGCCCGGGGATTTCAGTGCTCAACCCCGATGCCGGCATGTTTGTGTTGATGGACGTGCGTGACACCGGGCTGACTTCGCTGGAGTTCGCCTGGCGTCTGCTGCGCGAGGCGCGCGTGTCGGTTCTCGATGCGGCCGCGTTTGGCGAGCCGGCGCAAGGTTTTGTGCGGCTCTCGTTCACCCTCGGTGAAGAGCGGCAGGCCCAGGCCTGTCAGCGCATTCGCGATTTTGTCCTGGTGCTGAAAGGTGAAGCGCCTCGCCCCGTAATCAGCCCCGTGACCAGTCGCGTCACCTGCCAGGCCACCGTTACACCGGTCACCTCCAAGACCATGATCGAAGTCGATGGCCTGCACAAACGCTTCGGCAACATCGAAGTGCTCAAGGGCGTCTCGCTGACGGCCCGCGAAGGCGATGTGATCTCCCTGATCGGCGCCAGTGGCTCGGGCAAAAGTACTTTGCTGCGCTGCATCAACATGCTTGAAGTGCCGGACCAGGGGCGCATTCTGGTGGACGGCGAAAGCATCAAGCTCAACCACGACCGTCCCGGCGCGCCGCTGGTGTCTGACGCCAAACAGCTGGTGCGGATCCGTTCGAGCCTGGGCATGGTGTTTCAGAACTTCAACCTCTGGCCCCATCGCACGGTGCTGGAAAACCTCATCGAAGCGCCGACCCAGGTCCTGCGTGAAAGCCGAGCCGAAGCCACTGAACGGGCTGAAGCCTTGCTGGAACGCGTGGGGCTTGCGGCCAAGCGCAACGAGTACCCGGCGTTTCTCTCCGGGGGACAGCAGCAACGGGTGGCCATCGCCCGGGCCCTGGCCATGCGGCCCAAGGTCATGCTGTTCGATGAACCCACCTCGGCACTCGACCCGGAACTGGTCGGCGAAGTGCTGCGGGTGATCCGCTCCCTCGCGGAAGAAGGCCGGACCATGATCCTGGTGACCCATGAGATGGCCTTTGCCCGCGATGTCTCGTCCAAAGTCGCCTACTTGCACCAAGGGCTGATCGAGGAAACCGGTTCGCCGGATGAAGTGTTCGTACACCCACGCAGTGAACGTTGCCGACAGTTCGTCAACGCACATCAGACTCGCTAAAACATCATAAAAAGACGGGGAAAAATCATGGGAAATCGACGTTTGGCAAACTGGTTTACCGGCGCGGCCTGCTTGTTGCTGGCTGGCATGAGCGCGGCGCAGGCGCAACCGATCAGGTTCGCGGTCGCGGCCGAACCCTATCCGCCGTACACCGAGAAGCAGGCCAACGGTGAGTGGAAAGGCTTTGAAGTCGACCTGATCCACAAGCTGTGCAGCGAGATGAAAGCCGAGTGTGAAATCAAGGAAGTGGCGTGGGACGGCATCATTCCTTCATTGCTGGCAAAGAAGATCGACGTGATTTTTTCCTCGATGTCGGTCACCGAAGAGCGCGAAAAACAGATCGCCTTCAGTAAGGCTTACTACGACTCGGTGATCGCGATTGTCGGGCCGAAGGATGCGGCTGTTAAGAAGTACCCGGATGACCTCAAGGGCAAGACCATTGGCGTGCAGAACTCCACGGTGAGCGCCAGCTACCTGAAGACGTACTACGAAAAAATTGCCGACGTGAAGTATTACGACACCCAGGACTCGGCCAACGCCGACCTGATTGCCGGTCGCATCGACCTGATGATGGCGGACGGCACGGCCATGGCGGCGTTCGTCCAGACCCCGGATGCCAAGGACCTGGCCTACCTCGGCGCAGTGCCTTACGACCCGATCTTCGGCAAAGGCGTGGGCGCCGGTCTGCGCAAGGATGACACCGAACTCAAGGCCAAGCTCGACACGGCCATCAAGACCTTGCTGGCGAGCAAGGACTATGACGACCTGTCCCAACACTACTTTGGTACCAGTGTGAAACCGGCGTTCTGACCTCCACACAATCCTGTGGCAGATGCAAAACCTGTGGGAGCGGGCTTGCTCGCGAATGCGGTCCGACATTCAGTAATGATGTTGACTGATACACCGCCTTCGCGAGCAAGCCCGCTCCCACAAGGTCCGGTGGTGCTTTAACGGGAGAGTGAAATGCCGGCAATGTTCGATTTGATCAATTTCAGCGAACAAGGATGGGGCAGTGCGCTGTTGAAGGGGCTCTGGATGACCCTGCAGATTTCCGCCGGGGCGTTTGTGCTCGGGCTCCTGATCGGGCTGGTGGTGGCCTGCCTCAAGCTGGGCGCGCCGAAACCGATCGCGGCACTGATGCGCAGTTACACCACGTTATTCCGTGCGGTTCCGGAATTGTTGCTGATCCTGCTGCTGTATTACGTCGGTTCGATGCTGCTCAATTCGCTGATGGCGCAAATGGGCTACGACAGCGTGAATGTCAGCGGTCCGCTGGCGGCGATTGTGGTGCTGGGGCTAGTGCAGGGCGCATACGCCTCGGAGATTTTCCGGGCGGCGATCCAGGCCATTCCGTTCGGTCAGATCGAGGCAGGCAAGGCGTTCGGCTTGAGCGGCTTCGGCCTGTTCCGGCGGGTCACGCTGCCGATCATGGCGCCTTACGCCATGGCCGGGATGGCCAACCTGTGGATCAACCTGATCAAGGACAGCGCCTTGATCAGCGTGGTCGGCACCAATGAGCTGCTGTACACCGCCAAGCAAGGCGCGGGCTCGACGCGTCACTACCTGTTGTTCTACCTCACCGCCGCGGCGATGTATTACGCGGTGACACTGGTGTCCAACTACCTGTCTGGACGGCTTGAGCGACGCATCCGTCGCTGGATGCCTTTGGCTGAGTGAATGAAATGATTCCAGCGTGGATAGTTGAATACGCGGCGCTGTTGGGCCGGGGGCTGCAAACGACCATCACCATCTTGTTGATTTCCAGCGTGTTCGGTTATGCGCTCGCGGTGCTGGTGGCGCTGGCGCGGATCTCGAAAAACAAAGTGATCGCCAAGGTCAGCCTGTTCTATACCAGCGTGACGCGCGGTACGCCGTTGCTGATCCAGATCTACATTTTCTACTACGGCCTCGGCAGCCTGTTTGCGCAGTTCCCGTTGATTCGCGGCAGCTTCCTCTGGCCGTACCTGCGCGACGGTTACTGGTACATCGTGTTTGCCTTGGTGGTGTCGGTGGGCGCCTATGTCGGCGAAGTGATTCGCGGCGGGCTGCTGGCGGTGCCCAAAGGTGAGATGGAAGCCGCGTCGGCGTTTGGCATGACCCCGCGCCAGTCGTTGCTGCGGGTGCGTTTACCCAGGGCGTTGCGTCTGCTGTTGCCGACGTTGGCCGGAGAGACCGTAATGCTGCTGAAGTCCACTGCGCTGGCCTCGACCATTGCCATTATCGACCTGCTGGGCGCCGCCAACGTGGTGCGGGCGCAAACGCTGCAAGTCTATCAACCGTTGCTGTTGGTGGCCGGCGTGTATGTTTGCCTGACGTTCATGATCGAAGCGCTGTTTGCCTTTGCCGAACGGCGCGGGACGCCCGTGCGCAGGTCGGTGTAATGAGTACGCCGCGGATCGTCGACCGGTCGTTGCAAGGCATTGGCCTGTGCACCTTGGGTTATACGTTCCTGGCGTTGCAGGATGCCGCCATCAAGTGGTTGGTGGCGGATTACTCGGTGGTCAGCATTCTGTTCTGGCGCGCCCTCGTGGTGGTGCTGGCCTGTCTGCTGGCGGGACGTTTGCGGCTGGTCCAGCGCGCCTGGCGCTCGCCGAGCCGACGCTTGCTGGTGGTGCGCGGATTGTTGTCGATTGTCGCCTGGGTGCTGTATTACACGGCGGCCCGGGACCTGACCCTGGCAGAAATGACCACGCTGTATTTCTCGGCACCGATCATGGTCACGGTGCTGGCGGCAGTGATTCTCAAGGAGCGCGCCAGCGGCTGGCAGTGGTTCAGCCTGGTCATCGGTTTTGTCGGCGTGATCATCGCCTGCCGCCCGAGCAACCTGGTCGATCCGGTGCCGGTGGTGCTGACGTTGTTGGCGGCGATGTGCTGGGCCTTCACCTACATCCAGTTGCGCCAGGTGGATGAGCAGACGTCCGTGCTGGAACAGATGTTGATCACCAACGTGGTGTTTGTGATTTGCATGGCGGTGGCGTTGCCCTGGACCTACACCCCGGCATCCACCCCCGCGTGGCTGGGGATGCTGGGCGCCGGGCTGGTCGGCGGCATCGGCCAGTTTCTGCTGTTTGCCAGTTTTCAGCGGGCCACCGCTACCTTGCTCGCGCCGTTTGAATACACCGGGCTGATCTGGGCGTTCCTGTTGTCGAGCCTGATCTGGGGCACGCTGATGGACATGTCGCTGATGGTCGGTGCCGGGCTGATCGCCGTCAGTGGCACCCTGGCGATGATCTTCGGGCGTCATCCCTCACAAGACGTCGTCGGTGCTGAATGCTCCGTGTCGCAGCCCCTTTATCCAGCAGCGACAGATGTGGAGGCCGTTGGCGGGGCTGAAGGTTTCGGGGTTCAGGCACCACTCGATCCAGAGTCCGTCGAGCATCGCCGATAAACCGATGGCGGCCAGGCGCGTGTCGTGGATCACGAAGCCTTCGCTGGCGGCCATGTCATCGAGCAGTTGGCGGAGCAGGTCGAGGTAGGCGCGGTAGCTTTTTTCGTGGGACTGGCTGACGTGTTCGGAGTGCCGGATCAGGCTCCAGAACACCACCCAGACCCCAAGCAATTGCGGGTCCATTACCCGAGGCGAGAACGAGCCGGTGAGGAACGCGTCCATCTTCTGCGCGGGCGTGCCGGCCTGCTGGATTTCCTGGAGCAGGGCAGTGGTCAGCTCGCTGGCGATCTTTTGGTAGGTGTCGGCAATCAACGCATCAATGCTGCCGAAATGGTGGTTGAGCAACCCCACGGACACGCCGGCCTCGGTGGCGATGCGGCGCACGGAAATGCCGGCGTGACCGTCGCGCACCAGGCAGCGCAGGGTCGCGGCCACCAGCATTTCGCGTCGCTCGTCCGGCTCAGCGCGGCGGTTTTTCGTGGAGGGGATTGTCACAAGGAATCCTTGGGTGTGTTGCCTGGTGGCGAGCTTAGTTGAACGTGCGTTCAATCTCCAGTTCGGTCTGGGCAATGTGTCGGTTTTTAACGTTCGTGACGCGGGAGGACAAGCAGATGGCGCAGGATGTTTCGTTCAGTGTTCGCAACAACAACGGTGACCCGATGCAGGTCAGCGCGTGGCGCTTCGACGGCAATGGCCGCGGGCCGACCGTGCACCTCCAGGCCGGGGTGCACGCCGATGAAATCGCCGGGATGCTGGTGTTGCATCTGCTGATGCACAAGCTTGAGATCGCTCAGGCCCTGGGTCGGCTCAACGGCAGCGTGACGGTAGTGCCGCAAGCCAATCCACTGGGCATCGGGCAGTTTCGCCAGGGACGCATTCTCGGTCGCTTTCACGACGCTACCGGGCATAACTTCAACCGTGGGTTCGACCAATCGGCCGCCATGGCCCAACCCTCGACCAACGTCCAGGAATGGCAAAAGAAACTGGTGCAACTCGCGGCGCCGGCAGACGTGATGCTCGACCTTCACACCGATGACGAAGCATTGCCCTACCTCTACGTTCACCGCCGTTTCTGGCCCCGTGGCCGTGAACTGGCCGCCGCGATGAAGATGGATGTGGCGATCATCTGGGATGACGGCGGCGATGGCTCTTTCGAAGAGACCATCATTGCGCCGTGGCTGCGCGACGGCGTCACCGAGCAGCGCATGGCGGCGACGCTGGAGTTGCGCGGGCAGGGCGACGTCAGCGACCGGATTGCCGAGCAGGACGCCGAAGGATTGTACGTTTGGCTATGCGGCTGCGGGGTCATCGATGAGGTGCAGGTACCCGCTGACTGGCCCGTCGAGGCCATGGAAATGGGCCACATGGAAACCATTCTGGCGCCTCAGCCCGGCGTGCTGATCTTTGAAAAACAGCTGGGCGATTTCGTCGAAGAAGGGCAGCGCTTTGCGCGGATTCTGCGCCGACCGGGCGATCCGTCATCCGAGGTGGTGCTGGTGGCCGAACAAGCGGGGCGCATGGTCACCCGCTATCGCGATCGGCTGGTGCCACAGGGCATGGTAGTGGCGAAATTCACCGGCAGCCGGGTCTCGCGCAACTGGAGCGGCGGGTTGCTGGACCCGAACTAGGCATCGCTGCCGAGCGTGGTGGCGAGGAAGTCGGCGAACGCACGCGCCGCCATGCGAGTCGTGCGTCCCAGCGGAAAGTAGGCGTGCACGGGCAAGTCTGCCATTTTCCACTCCGGCAGCAGTTGCACCAGATCACCGCTGGCCCGTTCCAGGGCGCTGGCCCAGGACGTCGTCGAGACGATGCCGAGGCCCCCGGCGGCGGCCGCCAACGCACCTGCGGTGTCATTGGTCGAGAACTGCGGATTGAGATTGATCGATGAGACATTGCCGTCGCGCTCGAATTGCCAGGACGAGACCTGCGCGCCGGCCGGACCACCGACGATCCGGTGGTGGGCAAGGTCGCTCGGCAGGGTGGGCGTACCGTGGCGCGCGAGGTAGGCCGGGGACGCGACAATCACCCGGTGCATGGTGCCAATCTGCCGCGCTGTGCCGGCCAGGTCCGGCAGGTGACCCACACGAATGCCGACGTCGACGGCTTCCTTGACCATGTCCTGCCATTGGTCTTCGAGCATCAACTCCAGGTGCAACTGCGGATGACGCTCGGTAAAGGCCGCCAGCCTGGGAATGACCACGCGAATGCCCATCGTCGACGGCATCCCGATGCGCAGCAACCCGCGTAACTCGCCGGTCTCGCGCACGCTGTTCTCGGCATCGTCGACGGCGGCGAGGATCGGCTCCATGCGCGCCAGAAATTCCAGTCCGGCCTCGGTCGGCACCACCGCCCTGGTGGTACGCGACAGTAGCCGCGCCCCCAGGCTGGCCTCCAGCTCGGCAATCATCCGCGACACCTGCGACTGCGCCAGCCCGCTTTCACGCGCGGCCGCCGAGAAGCTGCCGAGCCGTGCGACGCGGGTGTACAGCCTCAGGGTGAGGATGTCTTTCAAGGGCATGGCCGCGTTCCTGTTGTGGGCGAACAAAGGCATTAATGCTGATCCGAGATAAATCTTAGCTTGATTCGACGGCTACCGGAGGATCTGGCCGGGCGGGATAGTGAGACACCTGCTGTCGCAGCGCAGCTGATTCCACACTTGATTGATGGAGATGACCATGGACTTTCTACAGACCCTGACCCAACGCAATGTGGCGTTCGCCGCGAACGGTTTCGCTACCGATTTGAAGATCATTCCTTCGCAGCAAACGCTGATCCTCGGTTGCGTCGACCCCCGCGTCGACCCGATGGATGTGCTCCAGCTTGAGCCCGGTGAAGCCGCGGTGATCCGTAATGTCGGTGGCCGCGTGAACCCGGCGCTGTTTGAGACGATGGCCATTCTTGGCACCGTTTCGCGTGTTGGCGGCGCTGCGGTGGGGCAGGGCTGGAACCTGATCGTTCTGCACCATACCGATTGCGGCATTCGCGGTTGCTACCACCATGCACCTGAATTGCTGGCCAAACACATGGGCGTCGCGACAGACGAATTGGCAGCGCTTGAAATCGACGACCCTTATAAAGCGGTGGCGGTTGACGTGGCGGCATTGAAGGCCCATCCGAACCTGCCGGGTGGTTTCACGGTGACAGGTCTGGTGTACGACGTGACGACCGGGCTGATCGAAACGGTGGTTCCTTCCGGGTTGCTGCGCCCCGAGTAAGGGAGATGGATGTAAACTGCGCGCCTGATACGCAACAGCTCCTTTTCACCTCAAGCGCGAGATCCCCATGGCTAACCAAGACATCACGTTCATCCCTGATCCGGACCAGGATTCCATCTCCTCCGACGTTGCCGGTTTTGGTGGGTTGCTGGTCTCCACTCAAATCCCTACCCGCGCCGACGGCAGCCTGGAACTGGGTGGCATCGTCGAGCAAAGCGAATGCACGCTGCAAGCGCTCAAGTCAGCACTGGAAGGTGCCGGCAGTTCGATGGATCGGGTGTTGCACCTGACCATCTACCTCACCGACATGGCCGACCGCGCCGCGTTCAACGAGGTCTACACGCGTTTCTTTGCCAAACCATGGCCGGTTCGCGCCGCTGTGGGCGTGGCCGCTTTGGCGGTCGAAGGTATGCGTGTGGAAGTGACCGCGATGGCGGCGAAGGGCTGAATCGTTGAGCGGGATGGGAGCCTGTAGCGAACCAATCCCGCTCAATGTTTACGGCTGGGTTGGCAGCGGCGGGGTGCGCGGCGGGATCAAGCGTTTGCTCCCGGTGGCTTCAAACGCCGACGCCAGGCGCAGCAGCGACGAGTCGTCATAGGCGCGACCGGCAAAGGTCAGCCCGACGGGCATGCCGATGTCCGGCATCACGCCCATCGGCACAGTGACCGTCGGAACGCCGAGGTGACGGATGGCGAGGTTGCCGTTGGCGACCCAAATGCCGTTGCTCCACGCAATGTCCGCAGACGCAGGATCGACATCGGCATTCGCCGGGCCAACGTCAGCAACCGTCGGGAACAGCACCGCGTCCAGCCCCAAACGATCCATCCATTCCTCAAGATCGATACGCCGCGTGTGTTCCAGCCCGCGCAAGCCATCAGGCACCGTGGTGATCTCGTTCCACGGCGTAATCCCGCGTTCGGCCATCCGCACATACTCGTCCATGCCGGCCACCAGGTCGCCCTCGCGGTTGGGCAGCGTGCCCGGATCGTGGGGGAAAATCAGCGGTCCGTCGACGTCGACCAAGCGGTTCAATTTTGGATCGCCATTGGCCTGAAGGAAATCATCGAACGCCCAAGCCGTCAGGTCCCACAACTCATGGTGCAGGAACTCCTTGGAGACGATGCCGCGATTGAACACCGTCGGCGCACCCGGACGGTCGCCTTCGCAGTTGGAGACCAGCGGGAAATCGACTTCGACGACTTCGGCGCCGGCGGCTTCGAGGGTCTTGCGCGCTGCTTCCCAAAGTCCGATCACCGAGTCGCGGGTGTTGATGCGCTGCCCGGTCGGCCCGCCGATACCTGGCGCCTCGCTGGTGCCCGCTTCGAGATCTTTGTTGATGTACATGCGTGGCACGCCGAAACGCTTGCCGGCGAGTGCCTCGGGTTGCGCGGCCAGTTCATGGTAGGAGGCAGGGCGCACCGAAGTGACACTCGGAATCGGCACCCAGGGTTGCATCCGCCACAGATCGCCGCGGGTGTCCGGGTCTTCGGCCACGACCACGTCGAGCACTTCAAGCAGGTCCGCCATGGTCCGGGCAAACGGCACGACCACGTCCATGGTCGGCGTCAGCGGCCAGTTACCGCGCACCGAAATCACCCCGCGCGAGGGCGTATAGGCGCACAACCCATTGTTCGACGCCGGGCCGCGTCCGCTCGACCAGGTTTCTTCTGCAAGGCCGAACGCGGCGAAACTGGCCGCAGTTGCGGTGCCGGCCCCGTTCGACGAACCCGAAGCGAAAGGCGCGGTGAGGTAGTCCGCGTTATACGGGCTCTCGGCACGGCCATAAACCCCGCGCTGCATGCCGCCGTTGGCCATGGGCGGCATGTTGGTCTTGCCCAGGCAGATGGCGCCGGCACCGCGCAGGCGTTCGATGGTGAACGCATCACGATAAGCAATCAGGTTGGCGAACGCCGGACTTCCGGACGCGGCGGTCAGCCCCTTCACCAGATAACTGTCCTTGGCCGTGTAGGGGATGCCATCGAGTGGGCCCAGCGTCTCGCCTTTGGCCCGGCGGGCATCGGACGCTTGCGCTTCCTTGAGCGCGTCGGGGTTGCGCACCACCACCGCGTTGAGAGCGGTGGGTGTGTCGGCGCCGTCGTAGGCCTCGATCCTGGCGAGATAAGCCTGCACCAACTCGACCGCCGTGGTCTGGCCGGATTCAAGCGCAGCACGCAGTTGCGCAATGGAAACCTCAGTAACTTCAATCATGCTGTGACCGCCGACGGCTGATGGGAGACGTGGGATTCAGGGGCATCACTTATCTGAAAACGGGTGTTCATATTCGATTCTCGTTGCACTGCATGACGCGGGGCAGGGGCTGGACGGGTGACCTGAGCGTTGCATTTTGGCATTAAGCCGGTGGCAGAGGAAACGCTGTCCGCCGCGCGTGCCGGATGGAGGTGCCGTCAGTCAGGGTCACTCGAGCGGTGGGCGAGCGGCAACTATCCTTTTTGTAGGTAGTACCAATTGGCCATCACCTCCGCTAGAGTGTGCGCCGCCCGAGAGACGGATCCCGGGCACATTCTCATGGAGTTTTTCAGTGAAGTACCTCAGTAAAGTTGTCGCGGTTGCTCTGTTCGGTCTGGTTTTGGCGGGTTGCACCGGTGCCCCGATGAATACCCAGCACTATGACGCCAGCCAATACACCGTCATCGGCCACAGCGAAGCAACCGCTACCGGCCTGTTGCTGTTCGGTGTGATCCCGATCCGGCAGAACAGCCGTTTTGTTCGCGCGCAAGACGCGGCGATCAAAGCCAGGGGCGGCGACGCGATGATCAACACCCAAGTGCAGGAAAACTGGTTCTGGGCGTGGGTCCTGACTGGTTACACCACCAAGATCTCCGGTGATGTGGTCAAGCTGAAAAACGTTCAGTAAGCGCAGAGCCCTGCCGGTTGGCGGGGATGCGTTGACGTGAAAAAGCCCGGTTTAGCCGTAATACTGTTCACTCAAGAAAATCTTGAGACAAACGCAAACTTGTGGCGAGGGAGCAAGCTCCCTCGCCACAGATACGGTGCGTGAACAGCATCACGGTTTAGCCGGGCTTTTACCGTCATCACCGACCAGCGGACGATCCTCGCCGACAAAGTGGTGATCAGCGCGGGCATGTGGTCGGCAGGTTTGCTCGGCGAGCCGTTCGACCGCTTGCTGAGGGTGTGTCGCCAGAAGCTGTTCTGGTTTGAGTTGGAGGAGGGCGCCCGGTTTGCACCGGTGTCACCGTGTGCACCTATACCGTCACCCCGGACAGCCATTTCATCATCGATGAACATCCGACACTGAAAAACACGCTGGTGGTTTCTGCCTGCTCTGGGCATGGCTTCAAGCACTCCGTGGCATTGGGCGAAGCGTTTGCGCAGTGGTGCATACGGGGCCGCAGCGAGCTGGATTTATCAGCGTTTTCGTTGAAGCGGTTTGAGAAGGCTATGGGTTGAGGTTGCCTAGCTTGCGGCCAGTAACCGCTCGATCTGAGCCAGTTCCCATGCGCTGAGAAAACTGACCGGGTCGGTGCCGAAACGTTGCCAACTGTCGAGATCACCCTCGCGGCCATCGGGGCTGTGGCAACGCTGGCACCGGCGCAAATGGACGCCGTCGATGTCGAGAGTCAGGCGCCAGCCTTCGATGTCAACCTGTACCTGGCCGGGCGCGGAGGATTCATCGAGGCGCAGCAATGGGTGGATGCCCAGGGCGGCATCGCGCAATGTCTGATAAACCTCGCGGGCGGTGAGAGGGGGCACAGGTGTCTCCAGTCAAATATTCGTCAAGCGTCAATGCGCCCGGCACAGGATAAAGACTGCGCTGGAAGCTGTCAGCGAGTAAGCCTTAATGACGCCGTGGGTTATGAAGACAGCCATTCTTTGCGTAGACTTTCGCGCCCAACGAAACACGATTGGGAAATGAACATGAAGAAAGCCGCTGCACTCACGTTTACCTTGCTGCTCACGGCAGGTGTATTCAGCCTTCAGGCACACGCGGCCGGCGATGCTGAAGCGGGTGCGACATTGTTCAAGCGAATTTGCGGGGGCTGCCATCAGGTCGGGGAATCGGCGCGGGGTTCATTCGGTCCGCAGCTCAATGGCATCTTTGGCCGGCGTTCCGGTAGCACCACGGATTACCAGTATTCCGACGCGATGAAATCCGCCGGTATCGTCTGGACCCGCGAAACACTGACCGCTTACCTCGAAGCGCCGAAACAAGTGGTCCCCGGTACTCGCATGATTTTCTGGGGGCTCAGCGATCCGGAAAAGATCGAAAACCTGCTGGCTTACCTGCAAACCTTTCAGCCGCAGTGACGCTTTGCGGTTTTCGCCAAGGACAGTGGGCGTGTGCCTCGATTAGCTGAGTTGGTCTTCGTATTGCGCAACCTGTTGAGGCAACTATCGATTGTGGAATCAACCGTCGTCCGGAAGGGCTCGCGCTAAATCAAGCATCTTTTCCCACGTTTCTATTTGTTCTGTTTCCCTTCATATCTGTAGACGTAGATTAAAGGCGTTACGGGGATGATGTCTGCCGGCGTTGTATTTCTTATTGATTTGAAGTTTGGGTTGTGAGGGAATTCGATTTTCACCCTCCATTGTTGAAATCTTTCAAAATCATAAGGGTTTGTGTGTAAAACCCCTCCCTCGTTGCAGATATAGGCGGTTCACGAAAGGTGGGGCATCACGATGGATGCACCATCTCTTATAAACTCGTCGAGGTTATACATGAATACGGCCGATAGGGCGGGGCTGTTGGGTGATGTAGTGGAACTGGCGAAATGGATGGCCACAGCAGGCGCCGGTCATATCGACAAAGTCTGTCAAGGAGGCCTGGAAATGCTGAGCCGTGGCTTTTATGTCATATTTCGAAAGCGGTACGCCTACTGAGTTTTCTATTTCCGGGCACTTCATCAGGAGCGTGAAGAACTCGAGTTTCTTTTTCTCGAGTTTTTGATTGGTAGTGGCTCTGTATAAGGAGGGCGTCACATCATAAGATGAATTTGCCTGGCCTCGAAATACGGGTGTGGGAGGTAAGTCGGGAAGGCCGTCAGGATGTTTGGTGACTTCAATGCCCAGTTGCTGCCATTGGTGAAAGGCGATCCGAGACTCCTCCCCCGCGCGGATCTCCTGGCAAATAATGCCCCGTCACCTTGAAATACGCCGCGGATGTCCTGTCTCCGGGAGCACCATCTACCTTTACAAATATTCCCGGGAACGTGTTGAGCCAGCGCTGCAGGTTTTCTGCCTTGGCCTCGGCCTCAGGGTTGCCCGGCCTGGTGGCCGAATATTCAACGATGAATGGGCCGTCCTGCGGAGCAGGTGAGGGCTGATCGGGGAAATCGATATAGCCGTTCTCAGCCATGCGCCGTAGCAACACCGCTGCACCGCATTGCGCCGACTTTGCACTCTCCGACCAAGTTCCGTCACCGACATACTTGCCGCTTTGATAGTGGTTGCTGAAGCTCCACAAGTAGGGCGTCAGCACATGGGGGTGATACAGCCGATAACCGATGCCGTTATACAACTCCAGTTGATACAGCGTACCGGGCAGCGTCCAGTCGGTCCTCGCGTTCAGCTTGCGCAGGGTCAAGGCATCAACGGCACTGGTTTCCCACGTGAAAGGCGGTGGACCAAGAGGCCTGCCTGCGGGCACGTGCACGGTGCGTGCTGTCAACGGGTCGCCATTATGCAAGTGCTTTTGGAATTTTTGGCTGGACTCCATGTTGTGTACAACTGCGATAAAACCCCACGGAATGTCCATGCTTTCGGCCACACCCTGATACTGTTCGCGGTGTTCGTAAAGACTGTTTACCAATGCGTTGACGTCATTAAAACGACTTGGGTTTATTAGGCAGCTATTAAATAGCTGCTCATATTCCAGTTTTAGCGCAGGGGTAAGGCTGAGTTTGGCCATGGTATCTACCTGCTTGACGTGATGGTGTTGAGTTATATGAGTCAATACCGGAGGGTTAGCATAGCGTGTGCTTCATCAAGTTCCAGTCGGGGTATCTGTTTTGTTTATTGTTGGTTTCATGTGTGTCAGGGCGTTTACACATAAGCTTGTTTTTCTTCAAGTTCAAACTATCGGCTCTAACGTATTTAGCGAAAAAGTATAAATGTGCCTGCGTGCTCGCCTATGGTGGATGAACACTATTACGAATAGCTCGCACCAGGGATATAAAAAATGAGCATTACGTTTGTTGTTTCGGGTCATGGAAATAATGCCTCCAATAGCGGTGCAAATTTGCAACTGCCTGCTGGATTAACCGAGGGTACGGTGAGGTACTCAGTTCAGGTTGCGGTGCGTCGTGGTACCGGTAGCGAAGTGTCTCTCAACGTCGATCCGGAAAAAGACGTAATGGCTGTGCATATCGCCAACGGCCCGGTACTGATATTGAATCCACAGACCGCATGCGAATTGTTTCTTTCACAGCAGAGCTCCGCATCCCGCGGCGCTCAGGGCACCGATAGTGTGCGGATACCCGTGGAACTGGCATGGGATGGCCAGGACGAAATCCAGGGGCAGACCCGCGGCCCCTCACGGGGTCCGCTTGGCAAGGTGCTGGTGAAGCTGATTCAGATCATCGCCGGTGTTGGCAAGGACTCCGTCGCGAACGCTGCTGCCACGCTGGCAGCGGACAGGGTCGACAAGCAGGTTGACCCAGGTCTCTACCGGCTTAACTCCAAGGTCCTTGACTCACTCAAGGGCAGCGCGGTGGCCACCGGGATTGTCATCGACGATAAACCTGTGTTGGTACTGTTGCATGGCACCTTCTCCAATACTCAGGGGACCTTCGGCAAACTGTGGACCGACCATCCGTCGAAGGTCGCGCGAATCTTCGGCGCCTACAGCGGCGTCTATGCACTGGACCATCCAACCTTGACCGCCAGTCCAATTCAGAACGCGATGGAATTGGCCAACGCGTTGCCCAAAGGCGCGGTCCTGCATTTGCTTTCGCACTCTCGGGGAGGGCTGATCGGCGAGGTACTGGCCAAAGCCTGCAGTGGCGGTGCCGATCTACTGCAAAGCTTCGAGGACCTGGCCAAGGGCGATGAGTACAAGACCCAACGCGAGGATCTGCAACTGTTGATCAGTCTGGTCAGCGACAAGCGGATCAAAGTCACGCGTTTCGTGCGGGTAGCCTGCCCTGCACGCGGTACGCTGCTGGCGTCGAACAGGTTGGATGCCTACCTTTCGGTGCTCAAATGGAGCATGGAACTGAGCGGCGTGCCTGTGGTGCCCGAACTCATCGATTTATTGGCTGACGTGGCCCGCCGTCGCACCGATCCATTGCTCATGCCCGGTCTGGCTGCACAGATGCCCGACAGCCCGCTGGTCCAGTGGCTGCACCTGATTCGCACGCCGGTTGACAGTGAATTGCGAGTCATTGCCGGTGACATGGAAGGGGACTCGGTGGTCAGTTGGCTCAAGACCTTACTCTCTGACACGTTTTTCTGGACCGATAACGACCTGGTGGTGCAAACCAGTTCCATGTACGGCGGTGCGCCCAGGGCCAGGTCGGCGAGTTTCCTGCTCAACCAGGGCGGCACCGTTTCGCACTTCTCCTATTTCAGCAACGAGCGCACCGCGTCAGCCGTTGTCGAGGGCCTGACGCTGGACGAACCCAGGGATTTCACGCCCATCGGGCCTCTGTCCTGGCAAGGCCGGGATGCCAGTGGACGGCGCGGTGGTGGCAGCGACATACCTGCGGCGCAGAAGCCGGCGGTATTCGTGTTACCGGGCATTCTGGGCAGTAATCTCAAAGCAGGCGACCGACGTATCTGGCTGGGGCCCTGGTTAATCAATGGCCTCGATGAACTGAGCTACAAGCAAGGCATGGAGGACGATGTAGAACCCGATGGCGCAGTGGGCATGGTCTACGAGGACTTGATTAAATTCCTTGAGGCAACACACCAGGTGATTGTGTTTGCTTACGATTGGCGCGTGCCGATGGAACGGGAGGCCAAACGACTCGGGGATGCCGTGGAAAACGCGCTCGACGCCAGGTCCGCTACGCGGCAACCGGTAAGGATGCTGGCGCACTCGATGGGCGGCTTGCTGGCACGGACGATGTTGCTCAAGTGCCCGCAAGTCTGGGCGCGAATGATGGCCGATCCACAAGCTCGGCTGTTAATGCTTGGCACACCCAATGGTGGTTCCTGGGCACCGATGCAGGTGCTGTCGGGAGACGATACCTTCGGCAACAGCCTGGCGTTCGCCGGTGCGCCGTTTACACCGCAGAAGTCCCGGGCACTCATGGCAACCTTTCCCGGATTTATTCAATTGCAGGCCAATCTGCTCGACCCGGTGCTCAACCTGACCGATGCCGAGGTCTGGGCCGATCTGTCCAGCAAGGACCAGCAGTGGCTGAAGGCGCACAGCTTTTGGCACCACCTGCGCATTCAGCAGGACTACTACGATTGGGGCAAGCCCAGCAGTGAAGTTCTGGCGGTCGCGGCAGCGTTGCGCAAGGCATTGGATGATCAGGATCTAAGCCCCTGGAAGGACAAGCTGTCGATGGTTGTGGGCGAAGCGAAATTTACCCCCGATGGGTATACCGTCAGTGCCGAAAAGGGTTTCGGTTATCAGGATGCGCAGGACGGCGGCGATGGCAGGGTAACGTTGCACAGCGCTCTGCTACCTGGGGTGCAAGCCTATAAATTAGCCTGTGTCCACGGCGACTTGCCAAAGCAGAGTGCGGCATTCCCGGCATTTCTTTCGTTGCTGCAAACCGGTCGCACCACTGAACTCACGGTGCTGGACCAGACAGTCAGCCGTGGTGGCGTCCCCCAGCGGTCATTGCCCTATGTGACGAGCAGGCCGGTGCGCGGTGACCGGATTACTGTGCCGGTCAGCGTCGATGATGTCTTCACGTTGTACAGCCAGACGATCACCCCGACCGCGCGCGAAGAATTGCCGCCGCTGCCCGTGACCGTGATCAACTGCAACCTGAAGTTCACCCGCGATCCGCTGATCGTCGGTCACTACGCCAGCGCCGGTCTTACTGGCAGCGAACGGGTAGTCGATGAAATGGTCGGCGGCTTGCTTGGCGATGCCTTGAAAATGAGCCTCTACCCCTCGGCTCCGCGCAGCAATCAGGTATTCATGAACATCGCCGCGAATGGCGAAAATCCACTGCAACTACCGCGTCCCGAAGCGGTTATCGTGGTGGGCCTGGGACAAGAGGGCAAATTGAGTTCCAACGACCTGCTGGAGACGGTTCGCCAGGGTGTTCTGGCCTGGGCCCAACGCTTGGCCGAACAGAATCGCGGTGCACCGGTGCAGTTCGAAATCGCTGCTGCGTTGATTGGCAGCGGCGGGGCTGGCATGTCGCCAGGGCAGTCAGCGGCGTTAATTGCCCAAGGGGTACGCGACGCTAATATCCGGCTCAAGCAGAAGGGCTGGCCGACTGTCAGTCACCTGCATCTGACCGAGCTTTACCTGGATCGCGCCACCGACGCCTGGCGCGCCGTGCAGGTGCTGGGTGTGTCACGGGCAAAAGATTTCCGGGTGACGCCGACCATCAAGTCCGGCACCGGATGGCTGCGTAGGCCGCTGGAGGGCGGCTACCGAAGCACTCGCTACGACTTCATTTCCGCCGTCACGCAGTACGATGAAAATCAGCTGCCGATGATTGCCTATACCCTGGACACTCGGCGCGCCCGCGCCGAAGTGCGGGCGCAGTCGATGCAAGTGGCGTTGCTGCATGAGCTGGTCGGTGCCTCGTCCAACCAGCCCTCGGCCGGCAGCGCTATCGGTCAGACCCTGTTCAAATTGCTGGTGCCACTGGAGATGGACGCTTACCTCGGTGGCACCACGGAAATGCAAATCGAGTTGGACAGCTCCACTGCTGCCATCCCTTGGGAGTTGCTCAATACCGAGCGTGATCCGGACCGATCAACCTCAGAAGAACAGGTCCCCTGGGCGATCCGCAGTAAACTGCTGCGCAAGCTACGGACCGAGAGCTATCGCGAACAGGTACTGGACGCCACAACCGACGCCTACGTTTTGATCATTGGCGAGCCGGTCACCGATATAAAGCGCTATCCGAGACTGCCTGGTGCGCGTGCCGAAGCCCATGCCATCACGGCCCTGATGGAAAACTCCCTGCCGACTGGCAAAGTGCGTTCGTTGATAGCCGAGGACACCGAACCCAGCGTCACAGTCGATGCCTTGGCGGTGACCAGTGCCTTGCTGGCTCACGACTGGCGAATCGTGCATATCGCTGGCCACGGTGAGCCGCCGCTGTTCCAGGCGTTGCCCTTGCCGGACATCGATGCGCCGGCCAAGGCGGGGGAAACCCAGCCCAAGATGCTGGACCCACGGGGGATCGTCTTGTCCAACAACATTTTCCTCGGCCCGCGAGAGATGAAAAGCATGCGCGTGGTGCCCGAGCTGGTATTCATCAACTGCTGTTATTTGGGGGCGATCGACCCGACCCAGTTGTTGAAGACCACGCATCTGAGTTACGACCGCACCCGTTTCGCAGCTACGGTGGCCGAGGAGCTGATTGCCATGGGCGTGCGTTGCGTTGTTGTTGCGGGCTGGGCGGTGGATGACCGAGCGGCCAGTCTGTTTGCAACCCAGTTTTATAGCCAGTTGCTCAACGGCATCAGATTTATCGATGCCGTGGCATCGGCGCGCAAGGAGGCTTTGCGGGCGGCCCCGGAAAGTAATACTTGGGCAGCTTTCCAGTGTTACGGCGACCCGGACTGGGTGTTCGCACGCGTACAGGAAGATGCCAATCAGCCTGCTGCTGCACCTGACCAAGGCTTCGACAGCATTGCCTCACCACAGGCCTTGGTACTGGCGTTGGAAATCGCCATCGATGACAGCCGCTACAAGAAGGTACCCAAGGTGCAGGTCATCAATATGATCGAAATCCTGGAAAGCCGTTTCGGCCATCTATGGAACGAGATGGGCGCAGTGTGTGAGGCGTTCGCTCAGGCTTGGGCCGAAGCCGGGGAAACCGAACGGGCGATCGCCTGGTTCGAGCGCGCCATCGGTGCCAACGACGGCGGTGCCAGCTTTAGGGCCAGCGAACAGTTGGGCGATTTGCGGGCTCGTCGAGCCTGGCTGCAAGTGAATGCTGCGGCGAAAAAATCCCCTCAGGAGTTGAGTTCGGCGCTGAACTCGGCGCGCAAGCAGACGGGAGGTGCGATCAATCTGCTGACCCGGGTGTGCAAGTTGCAACCGACCTTGGGGCGTATCAGCCTTTGCGGTACGGCGTACAAGCGCCTGGCTTGGATTGAGGTGCTGGCCAACGACCCGCAGGCAGAGAAAACCGCCTTGCAAAAGATGGAGGAATATTTTGCCGAGGCTGAGCAGCGTGCCATTGTCAGTGATCCGGGCCGCGCCTATGAGCCGGCTCTGGAACGCGTCGCTGCACATCTGTTTATCGCTGCGCCAGCGTCAGTCGAAGCTGACATTCTGCGAGTCCAGGTGCAACTCAGGCCCTGGGTGGAAAGCAGTCCGGATTTCCAGAATGTGGCCGCGTTGATCCTCTCCGGTCTTTACCTGGCCTTGGCAAACAACAAGCTGAAGATCAACAGCACCCGGCTGCTTAATGAGTTCGCTGATTTGAAGCGCAGAGTGCCGGCCGTGCTGAAGTGGCGTGAGGTTCAGATGCAGGTCGATTTCGTTTTGGACCGCTACATGTCCAAGGCCGGTAAAGCGGAAAAATCGGCAGTGACGGAGTTCAAGGAAAAGATGATGGACTGGGTGAGCGCGCAGGATTGAAATGCGCGATCGCCTCGAACGTGAATTCGGCGCTCACGCGCCCCGGCTCATTGGCCGCTATTTCTTCGGCCGCTCGGCCACCAGCAGCAACGACTGCGGCACAGGACTTTGCGGGTGCTGCGGCTCCTGCAAGCCGACCAGCCGAAAACCGGCCATGTCCAGCGCATTGAGCCAACTGGACAAGGTGCGGAAGTACCAGGGCATGGGTTGCCACTGCCCCTTGAACCCGGCGAAGGTCTCTTGCCGCCAGCCATCCTGATAATCACCAGCTGCTGCGGTCCACGGATGCAGCGTCTGGATCACCAGCGTGCCGCCAGGGAGGAGCAGGGCGTTCATGGCGGCGAGCAGAGGGATGATGTCCTGGTGCAACAGCGCGAAGTTGGCGCAGATCAGGTCGTAGTCGATGCCGACGTTGACCTTCGCCTCCACCAATTCTTCATAACTCGCCACATGCACCGACGAAGAGCCCGCCGTCCGCGCTGCCTCGACCAGCGTCGCGTCACCATCCACACCAACCGCCTCGATGCCCCGGTCCGCCAGCGCGCGCAACAACCAGCCCTCGCCACAACCGAGGTCGAGCACGCGCTCAGGCTGGCGGCCCATCACCGCCAACAGCATGGCTTGGTCGGTGACCTGCTGGCGGCTTTCGATGGCGCCGGTGCGGATGGCTTCGATCCAGGATCGGGCGTTATGGTGCCAGCTTTGGAGGAGGATGGATTCGGGGGCGGGCATGTTGATGTCCGGAGTTGAGGGGTTGGATTAGAGGATAGAACATGTGCTTTACGTCAGGGATGCTAGTGTCTGCTGTTGGGTGTGGATTTGACCGGTCGTTCGGGTTCGTTAACGCTTTGCATGCATCAAACCAAGGGAGTCTCGGGATCTTTTATGGACAATAAACTCACCTCCAAGACTGCGATCATTACAGGGGCAGCCCAAGGGATTGGCGCCGCGATTGCGCGACTCTTTGTGCAGGAGGGCTGCTTTGTTTATGTCACGGATATAAACGACGAACTCGGCAGAACGCTTGCAAACTCACTCGGCGACCGCGCCACTTATCTGCGACTTGATGTGCGGCGGGAAGACGACTGGCAGCGAGTGACGGCGCAAATCTTGAAGGAGCGCGGCAGGCTGGACGTCCTGGTGAACAACGCCGGGATTACCGGGTTTGAGCAAGGTGCCGTGCGGCACGATCCGGAGCATGCGCGACTGGAGGACTGGCACGCCGTGCATCAGACCAATCTCGACGGTGTATTCCTTGGTTGCAAGTACGCCATTCGCGCCATGCGAAATGCAGGGGCGGGTTCCATTATCAACATCTCTTCTCGCTCAGGCCTGGTCGGCATTCCGGGGGCGGCGGCGTACGCATCGTCCAAGGGCGCGGTTCGTAATCACACGAAGACGGTGGCGCTTTACTGCGCCGAACAAGGCCTCAAGGTTCGGTGCAACTCGATTCATCCGGCGGCCATCCTCACGCCCATGTGGGAGCCGATGTTAGGTACCGACGAAGGTCGTGAAGAACGAATGGCCGCACTGGTCCGGGACACGCCGCTCAGACGGTTCGGCATGCCGGAAGAGGTGGCGGCCATGGCACTGTTGCTGGCCTCGGATGAAGCGACGTACATCACCGGCAGTGAGTTCAACATTGATGGCGGCCTGTTGGCAGGCTCGCCGGTAACGCCGACTCAAGTGGATGACGGCGGCGCCTAGCTTCGGGTGTAAAGGGCCGAACTCATCCGAGAATGAGACGACTGGCTAGGGGCAGCCCGTACGTCAACGCAAGTTCCCTGACCGGTTACAAGGGGTATAACTATCAGAACAAAGGCTGAGCCCGGGCACGGAGCGATGTGATGAGTTCCAGAGCATGGCGATGGGCTCGAAAGAGCCTTCTTGGCTGCATCGAGCTGGCCTTGCTGGTCGCTCCACTGTGCGCCAGCGCCACGTTTAAATGCCAAGCCAGTGACGGAACCATCAGCTACACCAGCCAAGCCATCACCAACGCCCGCTGCACTCGCCAGACTGGCATGGCCGGTGTCAGCGCCAAGGCAAGTGCCCTGCCGCAGCTTGTGCAGGACGACGATTCAGGCGCGGTGCGGGTTCGGGTGTTTACCTTCATGCACAAGGGTGTTCGTCAATATGTGAGCCGACGCCCCGTCGGGATCTCCGCACGGGTCGATGTCCTTGAGCTCTATGTCATCAAGGGCTGCTATCTGTGCAGGGTGCCGAAGGATTTCAAGGTCGCCTCACTGCGCCTGGACACTGATTCCTATCGGAGGGAGATCGAAGCCGCTTCGAGTCATTATGGTGTCGACAGGGCGCTGGTCCGCGCAGTGATTCATGCCGAATCGGCGTTTCGCCCCAACGCCATTTCCGAGGCCGGCGCCCGGGGACTCATGCAGTTGATGCCCGCCACCGCCGAGCGCTTCGCGGTGGACGATCCGTTCGACGCACGACAGAACATTCGTGGCGGCGTGCGCTACCTGGCCTGGCTGCTCAAACGCTTCAACGGCAATCAGGTGCTGGCGTTGGCAGGCTATAACGCTGGCGAAGCGTCCGTGGTCGAGTACAACGGGGTGCCTCCCTACGCGGAGACGCAATCCTACGTCACCCTCGTGCAGTCATTGACCGAACGTTATCGCAACCATCGCTAGTATGGCCCGTTGCGGGTTCGCGGCACCTGTATCCCATAAATGCGGACCGTCTGTGTCTATCGGCACGATCGCCAGATTGTTACGGTCGGCAATTATTGTACTTCGATGAGGCAACCATGGATCTCACCGCAATCCCTTTCGGTACCACCGATTGGTCAACGATAGAGCCGGTGGCGTATGCGGGTCAGACGGGCACAGCCTATTGGCGGACCTGTCAGTTTGGTTCAGCGCGTGTGCGGATGGTTGAGTACAGCCCTGGGTATCTGGCCGATCACTGGTGCTGGAGGGGGCACATCCTGTTGTGCCTCGAGGGGCAGTTGCATACGGAGCTGGAAGATGGTCGGCAGTTCACACTGACGCCGGGAATGAGTTATCAGGTGGGTAATAATGCCGAGGGACATCGGTCGTTCACCACCACCGGGGCGAAGTTGTTCATTGTGGATTAGTAGTGGGGGTGGACCTGCTGACGCACTACCTCAGGCAAATGAAATCCCTGTGGGAGCGAGCCTGCTCGCGAAAGCGGTGTGGCAGCCAACATCAATGTTGAATGGGCTGCCGCCTTCGCGAGCAGGCTCGCTCCCACAGGTGCTTTGTGTTTTTGGAAAATAAATCGGTAATCTTTAACGGTTAAACCGCTCTGCCAAACCGTGCAGATACTCCGCCATTCCCTCCAGATCCCGGCTGATCGCAGCACCTTGTTTGGCCTGTCCGGCACTGTGATCACACAGTTGAGCGATCCGCGTGATCTGTTGATTGATGTCTTCCGTCACGTGGCTTTGTTCTTCCGAGGCCGACGCCATCTGCTGGCTCATGCCGGTGATCCGGCTGACGGCTTCACTGATGCCGACCAGCGCCGACTGCACCGCCTCGACACGCTGCATGCTGTCGCGGGAAATCTGTTCACCCCGGCTGGCGGTGGATACGGCGCGATCGGCGCCGCTGTTCAGTGATGCGATGATGCCGTGGATCTGCTCGGTGGAGGTGCGGGTGCGTTGTGCCAGGGAGCGCACCTCGTCGGCCACCACGGCAAAACCTCGACCTTGTTCACCTGCCCGGGCTGCCTCGATCGCCGCATTCAGCGCCAGCAGGTTGGTCTGTTCGGCGATGGACGTGATGACATCCACGACACTGCCGATGGCTTGCGTCTCGCTCGCCAAGGCGTTGACCGCCTGGCCGATTTCGTTGACGGCGTCGTTCATGGCCTGCATGGCGCTCAGGCTTTGCACGGCCAGTTCACTGCCTTCGCGAGTCAACTGGTCGGCTTCGGACGCGGCATTCGCCGTGTTCATGACGTTTTGCGTCACTTCCTGGTTCGTTGCCGCCATTTGCGAGATGGCGGCAGCGGACTGATCCGTTTCACTGCGCTGGCGATCCAGCGACTGCGCTTGCGCTCCCGAGAGTTCGGAGGACTGTGCGGCTTTGGCTTTTACATTGATCCCGGCATCGACCAGCCGGGTCAGTGCTGTCTGCAAGCGCGCTTCTTCACTGAGCATGGCCATGTCCAGTCGACCCTGGGGGCCGTGGTTGTCGCTGAAGGTGAGCGCGACCAACGGATCGGAGAATGCTTTCGGGTGCTCGGCCAGAGTGCGCTCGATGGCTTTGCGCTGGCGGGATTCGATCAGGTACCAGGCAACTATCAGGCTCGCCACCAGGACTCCCTGGGCCGCCGATTTTGGTAACCACTGATCACCCAACAGCGAAACACCGGCTGCCATCAGCAATGGCCAACCGTGTTGCATCGGCCGGAAAATCCGCGCACTCAGCGAAACGATCGGCTTGCCGGCACGCATCCTCGCATAGAGTGTCGAGGACCGGCAAACCTGATCGCGGGTGGGCACCGAGCGGACCGACTCGTAACCACTCATGCGCCCGTTTTCATAGATGGGCGTGACGTAGGCACTGACCCAATAGAAATCACCATTTTTCGCGCGGTTTTTCACAATCCCCATCCAGGGTTTGCCTTGCTTGATGGTGTGCCACATATGAATGAACACCCCGGGTGGCATGTCGGGGTGTCGGACCAGGTTATGCGGCTGGCCGATCAATTCGTCGTGGGTGAAACCGCTGATGGCGACAAACGCTTCGTTGCAGTAAGTGATTCGGCTATCAAGGTCGGTAATGGAGATCAACCGTTGTTCGGCAGGGAAGACTCTTTCTTGCTCGGTTACGGGCAAATTCACACGCATGAAACGCGATCCTTCTTCGGATTATTATTATGTTTTGGAGGTACGAAAGAGGCGCAGCGCCACTACAGTTAGTGACGTGTTTTACGCGTATTGTTTTGCGGTCGACCATTCATTCGACGACACTTTCTTTTCATTTCATGACACGTCTGAACCGCTAATCGACTCTCGACAGCCGACCCTCATTAGGGTGTCTACTGCAAGTCAGGCCCTGTCTGTACAGAGAGGTAAAGGTGATGAACAACGAGCAGCCAGCACCCGAGACAAAAGGCGTTGCGGTGCAGTTACTGGCAACGATTGACCTGGGTCCTGAGATCGAGGGCATGGCAGGGCGCCAACTCAGAATGCGCAAAGTGACCATCGAGCCTGGAGGCGTTTTCGGGCCGATTCACAACCATGTAGACCGCCCCGGCACCGTCTACATCCTGCAAGGTACGATCACCGATCATCGCAATGGAGTCGCCACGGACTATGGGCCGGGAGTTGGCTGGCCCGAAGACAGGAACACCACACATTGGCTTGAGAACAGAGGAACGATGACGGCGGTGGAGATCTCGGTCGACATTGTGCGGCAGGACTAAGGCCAGTTCCGCTCCCCACAAAACAAGCCGACGTGGCACAAGCCAGGTCTTGGGCCGCTATTGATTTTTGCACTCCGCCACCACCACCTGGCAGGTCTTCGGCGTGCCACCGGAGCGGCCGGCATAGCGTATGCAATTGTCCATGGATTTCTTGCGCGCCATGTTCAGGGTGTCGCCCCAGGCCAGCCCACCTTCGCCAGCAGTGGGTAGCGCTTTTGCGTAGCAATTTGAGCCAAAGCTTGAGAGCGCATAGGGATCCCTGTGCACTTTTCTTGAACATCCAGCGGTCAGCGCCAGGCTGATGGCGAGCAGGGAAAGCAGGAACCATGACCAGCAGTGGCGCGCTGTTTTTTCGGTCATCCTGTTTCCCCTGATCAAGAGGCATGTTTAGGGTCTTGCTCTATTCAGATTAGACGGTGCAGCACAGGAACAGTAAGGCAGTTAATTTTCGACAGGCTGCTTGAACCGGGCTTTACTGAAAAAAGTTGTGCAGATTGCCGCTGGAACGCCCCCGTCGAGGTTGAGGACGAGCCCCTTGTCCATGCCCTGGTTCTTCCCCGCACTGTTTCTCGCACTGCTGGTCGTCAGCTGTACCCCCACGCGCTTGCCCCACGAATTCAGCGAGGCAATACCGGCCAACGAATCGGCGTTAGGGCGCTCGATCCAGGCCCAGGCCGCCCCGCACGAGGGGCGCTCGGGTTTTCGCTTGCTGCCTAACAGCAGCGAAGCGTTCCGGGCGCGCGCCGAGTTGATTCGCAACGCGCAGAAAAGCATCGATCTGCAGTACTACATCGTGCACAACGGTCTCAGCACCCGGGCACTGGTGCGTGAATTGTTGCTGGCCGCCGATCGCGGCGTACGGGTGCGCATGTTGCTTGATGACACCGCCAGCGACGGCCAGGAAGAAGTCATCGCGACCCTGGCCGCGCACCCGAATATCTATATCCGTGTCTTCAACCCTTTGCATCTGGGGCGCAGCACGATGGTCACCCGAACCATGGGCCGTCTGCTGAACCTGTCCCAACAGCACCGGCGCATGCACAACAAACTGTGGCTGGCCGACAACAGCGCAGCCATCGTCGGTGGACGCAATCTTGGGGACGAGTATTTCGACGCCAAGGCCGATCGCAACTTCACCGACATGGATTTGCTGTGCGTCGGCCCGGTCGCCGCGCAGTTGGGCCGCAGCTTCGATCAATACTGGAACAGCGCCCTGAGCCAGCCGATCAGTGAACTGGTGTCCGACAAGCCAACCGCCGAAGATTTGCTCAAGAGTCGGCAACGCCTCGAGCAATCGCTGCAGAGCACGCGTGTCGAGAACAGGGCGTTGTACGATCACCTCATGACCTACCGGACTCAACCGCAACTCGAAACCTGGCGCAAGCAACTGATCTGGGCGCACAGCAAGGCGATGTGGGACGCTCCGAGCAAGGTGCTGGCCGACGACGAACCGGCCCGGGCACTGTTGATGACCACTCAACTGCGACCTGAGCTCGATAAGGTCAGTCAGGACCTGATCCTGATCTCGGCCTATTTCGTCCCGCAACAGTCGGGCATGCGCTACCTCCTCGGGCGTGCGGATGCCGGTGTTGATGTGCGCTTGTTGACCAATTCACTGGAAGCCACCGACGTGCCGGCGGTGCACGGCGGTTATGCGCCTTACCGCAAGACCCTGCTCGAACATGGCGTGAAACTCTATGAGCTGCGGCTTCAGCCGGACGACCCCAGTGGCGGTTCTTCCCGTGGTTTTAGTGGTGGCTCGGACTCCAGCCTGCACACCAAGGCCATGATTCTGGACAAACAGAAGGTGTTCATCGGCTCTTTCAATTTTGACCCGCGCTCAGTGCTGTGGAATACCGAAGTCGGCGTGCTGGTCGACAGTCCTGAGTTGGCCGGCTACATGCGCGAGCTGGCGCTTGAGGGCATGGCGCCCGCCGTGAGCTACCAGGCTCGCCTGGAAAACGGCGAAGTCGTCTGGCTCACTGAAGACGACGGCCGCCTGCATACGTTGCGAACGGAGCCGGGCGGTCGTTGGCGCAGTTTCAAGGCGTGGCTCAGCGACAAGATCGGCCTGGAAAAAATGCTTTAGAAACCTCTCGCACTAAAAGAATTTATGGTGGTCAATAACCTCCGCACGACCCTCAGCGGTCGAACTGCCCGGAGCCGACCGGACCCGCATCGGTATTTTGATCAAGGACTGTGAACGCATGCTCACCGCACTATAATCCGCAACCGCCGCCACCTGGTCCCGTGAATCGGGGCTCGCCATTCGTTTATCCCTCACTACACATCGAAGATCTGACGCATGTACCTACGCAAAATTGCAGTTGGGCTGTCGGCCCTTGTTTTGCTCTCGACCGGGGCGCAAGCCCGCAGCCTGCTGGATCTCCTCAAACCGCCCGCCCAGCATCAGGAGCAAGTGTCCCGTTCGGGCTCGATCAGCCAGAACGCGGCGCTGGACCTCTATTCAAACAAACAGAAACTGGCCTCGTTCGACGGCTGTGCCGATCTGTTCCCGGCAGCCAGGCCGATCAACATCGCCACGGTGCCTGCCACCATGAATCCCTTGGCGTTGTGTTCCGACAACTTCGCGGTGCTGTACTCGCAAACCAGCAAGACGCCATTGGTGGTGGTCGAGCGACTGAATGCCGCCCAGCTTCAGGACGCCAAAGGGGAGGAACGCACCAACCAGTTCTACCCGGACCCACGTATCCCCAAGGGTGGGCGGGCAGAGTTGAGCGATTACCGCAGCCAACACCCGGCGGTGGATCGTGGTCACCAATCCCCGGCCGCCGATGCACCGAACCCTAATGCCATGGCCCAATCCTTTGCGCTGTCGAACATGGTGCCGCAAGACCCGACCAACAACCGCAAGATCTGGAGCAAGGTCGAGTCGGATGTCAGGAAGTTTGCCAAGCGCGCCGATGGCAACGTCTTTGTGTTTACCGGACCGATCTTTGACTCGGGCCACAGCACCATTGGCGACAACAAGGTCTGGGTGCCGACGCGCCTGTTCAAGCTGGTTTACGACGCCTCGTCGAAGCGCGCCTGGGCGTACGTTCTGCCCAACGCAGAAACCCGTATCGAGAGACCGATGGACTACGAGACGTTCGTGAAAACCACGGGGCTGAAGTTGCTGGGTAACTTGCCCGTCACAGGTTCCGTCGGGCGCACTTGATCGCTTGCGCTTGGCCATCAACCCTTGTTCGATGATGAACGCTGACTGCACAGTATGAACATGTCACTGCCGTCATCGAACAGGTAGCGCGTATCGGACAGCGACCGCATCCAGTAGCTCACGCTGTTGTCCGAGCGGAAAATAAACATCCCCAGCGCGCCCGACAGTTCAGGAATCGGGCTGTCCGCTTCGCCCTTGGCGGAACGCTCGACAGTAATCTGCAATCGCTGGTCCTGTTGTTGCACCCCAAAGGCACTGTTGCGGCGTAGAGCGCCGATTTCAGCGCCCGAGTCGGCATCGATCAATCGGGCCACCATGCGCATATGGCTGAGGCCGGTGGGCTGCAAGTCCAGCCTGAAACGCGTCGTCAGCCACGCAGGACGCACTTCGGACGGCACTTGGTGCGCGCTTTCTCCCGTGCACCAAAGGTTCGGTTTGGTCGTGTGTTCGCCCGACAGGCGTCCCAGCGCCAAGCCCGACAGGCCAACGACGACGAAGGCCAGGCTCCAGAGTGTGTTTGCGGCGCGTCTAGTCATGTTGTTGGACGCCAATGCAGCGACTGCTGGCTGTTTCCAGCTCGCCATCGCAGAGAATCTGATCCGCCCCTCGACGCGACGGCAACAGGTAGAGGTGGATGTTTTGCACCGAGATGCCTAGAAGTCCCGCCAGTTTTCGACTGTTTTGGACCATCAGTTGCAGGTGCGATGGCGCTGGGGGTTGTACGTCCTGAGCCGTCAGATGCACGCGCACGTCATCCATCGTGACGGGCGCGGCGAACGCGGGCGGCGCCGCTTCGGGCGAGGGTGCCAGCCAGGTTTTTCCCGACAAGAATGCAAGTACGCCCCACAGCGGCAATGCGAGCCACAGGCCCCAACGCTTTGTCGATGTTCTTGGGAGCACGGGGATCGGAGTCGAATCGGGTCTGGCTGATGCAGGTGTTGCCGAGATCGATGGCGGTTCGTCCTCTGCATCGGCCATCGTTGATACCGGAGTTGCAGCAGAGGCGGGTGCCTCGCTGCCAGCCTTCGCCTCGCTCGGGGCAGGCGCCGTTTTCGCCACGGCTGACAACTCTTCGACCCTTACGCCGTCGGCGAGCTTGTAGCCTATGCGTGGCAAGGTCTGGATGAATTCGCGATCGGGCTGCAGTTTTTCCAGCGCCAGGCGCAATTGCCGGACGACCTGGGCCAGGCTGTTGTCGGTCACTTCCAGGCCATATTGCCCCCATGCGCCGGCCATCAGCTCGCGCTTGCGCACCACGGCACCGTCCGACCGGAGCAGCATGGCCAGGCAGCGGCTGGCGATTGCACCGATGCGCAACGGCTCCTCATCGGCGTCGGCGCGAAACAACAGGAAGTTGTTCTCGTCGAACACCAGGTGTTCATCAATCAGCAATTGGCCCATGGCGAGCTTCCGTGCGTGGCAGGACGGCAAGTCGGATTCGCGTCGTCGACCTCTAGAGTTAAGCGGCCATTCCTTGCTTTGGCCAACCTCTGCACGCAACTGGTAGCGAAATCCCGGCCTCAGGGCCGAATTCAGGCCAGCGCAGAATCGGGCAGGCGCTCACTGGCAAAGCGGTCGCGCCCTTGCTGCTTGGCGTGATACAGCAGCCGATCCGCACGGATCAGCAGGTTCTGAACGCTTTCCCCGGGGCCATTCCAGACGCACACACCCAGGCTGCAGGTGACGCCAATTCGCTTGCCGGCGTACTCGACCGTCGAGGTGCGCAGCGCCTGCAGCAGACGATTGGCCATCTGTTGTGCGCCTGGCAAATCGGTGTCCGGCAGCAGGATAAGGAACTCTTCACCGCCGATGCGGGCCACCAGGTCCTGTTGCCGTACTGTCCGGGTCAGTAACTGCGCCAGAAACTTCAGCACCTGATCGCCGCCGTCATGGCCGTGGGTGTCATTGATCTGCTTGAAGTGGTCCATATCCAGCATCAATACGCAGACCGAACCCGGTTTGCGCGTGGCGCGCGCCAATTCCATTTCAGCCCGCGTCATCGCCGCCCGGCGGTTGTACAGGCCGGTGAGAAAGTCACGAGTGGCCGCCTGATGTTGCACCACACTGGCGTCGATCAGGTGTGTCACCAGCCCACTGATCAGCAGCAAACACGCCAGTACACCGATCGCCAACAACAAGCCGAAGCCGTTGAAGCTAAGGAACTGCGACAGAAAATGCGGCGCCAGTGGATCACTGTAGATACGCATTAGCAGCCCATGGTGCAGATTCGCGTAGTGCCGGAAGAAGCGCTCTTCGCCTTGCACCTGAAAAGGCAATGAGGTCGACCAGGCCGCCTCCGTGGCCGGCAGGTACGTGGCCTTGCCGGCGGAGAAGTGGATGTCGAAATACAAGGTGGGTCCCTGACCCTGCGTCAGGGCGACATGCACGATAAGCCCCTCGGCAATCGCTGAGCCCAGCGCCTGCGGCGGCAGTAGCGGTTGTGGTTCCAACCGGGTCTGCGTTTCCTGGATCACCGCGTAACGACCATCGCAGGTATAGCCCAGCAGTTGCCGGCTGGTCATGTGGATGCCGCTGTCCTTGAGGCGGATGCGTGGCGCCTGCGGTTTTGGCATTGGTGCCAACTGGTGAATCGGCACCCGCAATGTGTACTGTGAAAGCCCTTCGACATCCGCAGACTGGGTCGCCGTCGAGCGCTGCTGTCCGGCAATGAATACGTCGGACAGGCAGCCTTTGGGCGGCGGATTGGCCATCAGCATCGATTGCTGCAGTTTATGGGTTTGCAGATCGTTCAACAGGCTGGCATAACCCCAGGCACTGCGTTGCGCCAGCAGTGCTTGCTGACTGTCCAGCAGCATGACGTATTGACGCTGATAACGATCAACCACCGCAACGACGATCAGCGTCGACAGAACGGCGACTGTTATCCAGCAACTGCGCTTGATTGTCTGTGCGTGCCTGACGACCCAGCTCATGATGTTTACTCCGATGTAACAACCGGCACCGCATCAACGTTTGCCAGGAACTCCTCGGTAACCGGGTCGGCATAGCGTTCGGCGATCTGTTCAAACTCTTGTTCAATGGCGATGAAGGCGGCCGCCACGTCCGGATCAAAATGCCGGCCGGCGCCGTCGCGGATGATCGTTGCCGCTGTCTCATGGCACATTTGCGACTTGTAGACCCTTCGGCTGATGACCGCGTCGTAGACATCGGCGACGGCCATCAGGCGGGCGCTGACCGGAATGGCCTCGCCGGCCAGTCCATTGGGATAACCGCTGCCATCCCATTTTTCGTGGTGGCACAGCGCAATTTCCTTGGCGATGCGCAGGAAGGGCACTTGCGCCCCCAGCATGTCCTCGGCATGCACCAGCGCTTGATAACCCAATTGGGCATGGGTCTTCATGATTTCGAATTCGGCGGGCTCAAAGCGGCCCGGCTTGAGCAGGATATGGTCGGCAATACCGACCTTGCCGATATCGTGCAGGGGTGCTGACTTGAACATCAGCTCAATGCTTTGATCATCCAGATGCGCGCTGAAACGCGGGTGATCGCGCAGTTTCTCCGCCAGCAACCGGACATAGTGCTGCGTGCGTCGCAGGTGATTGCCGGTCTCGTTGTCGCGGGTCTCGGCCAACGACGCCAGGGCCAGGATGGTCACGTCATGGGTGGCTTGCAGCTCACGGGTTCGCGCCAGGACTTCCTGATCGAGGTAGGTATTTTGCGAGCGCAACAGGTCGGCTGTCGCCTTGAGGCGCAACTGGGTCTGCACCCGTGCGAGCAGCGTGGGTGGGTTGATCGGCTTGAACAGGTAGTCGGTCGCGCCAAGCTCGAACCCCAGGCACTCATCTTCGTCCTGATTCCGCGCGCTCAAAAACAGCACCGGCACATCACGTGTCTTGGGATCTGTCTTGAGACGACGGCAGACCTCATAGCCATCCAGGTCGGGCATCATCACATCCAGCAGAATCAGATCGGGTATCGCCCGCTCGACGATCTGCAACGCCTGGGCACCGCTGGTCGCCACGCGCACGTGATAGAGATCAAACAACAGCTCACTGATCAGTTGCAGATTGGCCGGCATATCGTCGACCACCAGCACGGTGGGTCGAGGGGTTGAGCTGTTCAAATGGACGTCCTCGTGACGGGGTCACCGGATGGGGCGGTCAAGCAGCCGGGCGCAAACCCGAAAGCGCGACGGGAATGCACGGTCCGTCGCTTCTGCCAAGTGACTGCAGTAACGCATGCCACCCACGCAGCTGCTCTGAAATGGCCTGAACTGACGCCGCCGGGCGCTGAAAAACGCTGAAAACTTCTGATCAGCACGTGTTGGCCGGCGGTTGCACAGCCTGCAGGGCCTCTCTCAGGCAGGCCTGGGCCCGGCCGAAATCGAATTGGTTGACTGCGCCTTCCAGGGGCGCAAAGCGATTGGCAAACGCGCCGCGCAACACGCCCGCATGGGCGCAAAAGTAAGGCACTGCCTGCGCATCACAATCACCCAGCAGGGCGTCGAGGTCTCGGCAGATCCGCTGCAACTCGACAATGTCGACCGCTGTCGGTGTTGCCTCAACTTCGTAGGGCAACTTCACCCGCAGTTGCCCCAGCAGTGCCTTCAAGGGGACGGACAACGTCTGCAACCTGAGTTGCAGCTCATCGCTTGGGCGCTTTGCGCGCAGTGCCAGCTCCAATGCATTGGCCGCTTGTGCGACGGCGTCGGCACCGATAGTCGCGGATGCGCCTTTGCAGCTATGGGCCAACAACTCGGCTTTGACCAACTCGCCCGCCGCCAGCGCCGCACTCAACTGTTCCTGCAATGGGCTCTGGTGATCCAGGTAGCGGTGCAACAGATCCGCATACAGGCTGTGCCGGCCCAGTACCCGTCGGAGTCCGGCCACCGTGTCTACGTCATCGAGCTTCAAACCCGCATCAGCGTCGCTCATCCCGGACTCCGGCGTGACTGCGCGTTGGGGGGTAGGAGTTTGCGTAAGCCAGCGTCGGAGCAGGGCGTAGAGCGTCTGCGGCTCGAAGGGCTTGCTGACAAAATCATTCATTCCGGCCGCCAGACAGGCGTCATGATCACGTTGACTGGCGTTGGCGGTCATCGCGATCACCGGCAGTGTGCCCAGCCCCGGCAGCTGGCGCAGCAGACGGGTGGCCGCCAGACCATCGAGCACCGGCATCTGCATGTCCATGAACACCAGGTCATAGCGCACTTGCGACAACCGGTTCAGCGCCTGTCGGCCATCCGCCGCGATATCAACCCCACACCCCGCCGCCTGCAGCAATTCGGCGGCCACCTGCTGATTCAGTTCGTTGTCTTCCACCAGCAGGACACGGGTTCCTTCGGCCGCTCTCCAGTCGCTGAAAGGCTCTCCTGCGGTCAGGCCATCAATGGCCGTGCTGCGAGCCACCTGCAGGCGCACCTCAAACCAGAAGTGGCTGCCTTCGCCGAGCACGCTCTGGACGCCGACCTGACCCTCCATCAACCCGGCCAGTTGCTTGGCAATTGCCAGCCCCAGGCCCGTGCCACCAAAGCGGCGTGTGGTGGAGGCGTCAGCCTGCTGGAAGCTCTGGAACATATGTTTTTGCTGTTCGGACGAGAGCCCGATGCCGCTGTCGGTCACGCTGAAATACAGCAAAGCGTCATCCGCGCCAGCCTGACGCACGCTCACCTCAAGCCGGATCTGCCCACGTTCGGTGAATTTAACCGCATTACTCAGGTAGTTGAGCAGTATTTGCCGCAGGCGAAGCGCATCGCCACGCAAGCATTCGGGCACGTCGGCACCGATATTCAGGCGCACATCCAGGCCTTTATCGGCAATGCGCGGTCGTACCTGATCGAGCGCTTCTTCCAGCAACCGGGCGAGGCTGAAGTCACGGATTTCCAGCTGAAGCTTGCCGGCCTCGATCTTGGAGAAATCCAGAATGTCGTCAATGACCCCCAGCAAATGCCGGCTGGAACTTTGGACTTTGTTCAGGTAGTCGCGCTGACGTTCGTTCAGCTCGGTCTTCAACGTCAGGTGCGTCATGCCGATGATGGCGTTCATCGGTGTGCGAATCTCGTGGCTCATGTTGGCGAGGAATTCGGCCTTGATGCGTGCGCTGTCCTCGGCCAGTTGCCGCGCCTGTTGCATCTCGTCTGCGGCCGCTTGTTGGGCGGAAATGTCTTCGATGATCCAGATCGAACCGCGCGACTGGTTTCCGGACGCGATGGCTCGCGCACTGACGCTGGCCCAGAAGCATTGGGCGTCCTTGCGACGCAGTTGAATGTGCTGCTGATAAATGTCGCCGCGTTCCAGCGCAGCGCGAACCTGCGCTTCCAGCGTCATCAAGGTGTGCGCTGACATGACCTGATCCAGCCAGATCAGCGGGGAGCACTGCAACTGCTCGCCAGGCGCGTACCCCAGTAATTCATCCAGCCGTGAATTGGCCTGCGTGATCAACCCGCCTTGCACCAGTGCAATGCCATACGGCGCCGAGCTCACAATGGCCTGCTGCAGTTCGTGCGCTTCACGCAGGCTGCGTTCTTCGGCTTTGCGCTGGCTGAGATCGCGAATCGCAACGCACAGGCATTGCCCGCGATCCTCGCGCGCGGGCAGCAGGCACAGGCGCATCTCGGCAGGAAACTCGCCACCGTCCGCACGACGGGCCACCAGCTCGACCGTATCGAGCACGTTGTTGATACGCACCCGCTCGAGCAAGTGATCAATCACCTCGAGCTGGTTATCGGGCAACAGCGTGCGGTAACTGTGGCCCAGCAAGCTGCCGGGGGCATAACCAAAGGTCGCTTCGCTTTCCTGATTGGCGAGGATCACACCGTGCTCGTCGAACACCAGCAACGCTTTGGGGGCGAACTCGACGATGCCGCGATACCAGCTTTCAGTGGCTTCCAGGGACTGTTGGCGCTGTTGCAGTTTCATCGCCTGAATTTCCAGTTGCCGGGTCTGCCGGTGAGCCTGCAGCAACAACTGCAGATTGTGCGTTCGCTGCTGCAGCAAACTCAGCAAGGTGCCGAGCGGGTTGGGCAAGTTGTCGAGCAACGTCAACTGGGCGGGATCCGGGCGATGAGCGAAATCGAGCTCCAGGCTGGCCAACTGTTGCCCTTCTTGCAGCAGCGGCAAACTGAAATGCACCTGGCCAGTACGGGGGGTGAAGGGCACGGCGTCGAACAGCAACACGGCCTTGCAACCCAGGAATTCGCCGAGTTTTTGCTGCAACGTTGCCGCGAAAGCTTCCCGACTGGTACACAGCTGCAAGGCTTGCACCAGCTCGCCGAGGTGGCCCTTGACCCAGTGCTGGCGGCGCAGTTCTTCATTGACCTCGACATAGGCATCGAAGGCCTCGGCCAGGGTCACGACTTCAGCAAGCCCCTGGCGGTGCAGCGATTCCCCGAGGGCTTCGCCGGCATGCAGGCGGCGCATGCGTTCGGAAAGACGCAACAACGGCATCACCAATTGACGGCGCAGGATGACCAGAAAGGCCAGTCCCGCGCCCAGCGTGATCAGTTGCATCAGGACATTAATGTGGCTCGCCAACTCGGCATTGTGGCGGGCTGCCTCGAAGTCGCTATTAAAACGTTGGGTGGTCGAGAGTGTCAGCTGATTGAGCGCGGCGGCAAAATTCCACTCGGAGTTGATGTAGGTGGTCGTTGCCAGTAGTGACGACCCCCCTCTGTGGAAACTCTCCTTCATTGCCACGCGCTCCATGCCCGTCTGCTTGAGATCCATGTCCTCGACTCTGGCCAGCAATTGGGTCTCTGTGTCCGTCAATCCAATCGCTCGAAACTCCATCGCCGCGGCGTGGAATGTCTGGCCGTCCTGCCATTTTTGGTTGTATTGGGTGAGAAACAGCTCATCGCCGGTGCCGACATAGAGCCTCGCCAGTTGCGTCAGTTCGCGGTTGAGGGTCGACATTCTGGCAACGCCGATGATCGTCTGGTGGCGTCGATCAGTGGCGTGCTCGGCCTGTTTGCCGAAGTACTCATCGAGTGCCACGGTGGTCAGGCAGGCCATCAGCGCCATGCCAAATCCGATCGAGATGAGTTTGCTCAGACGTTCCAGGCTCATGGGTTCTCCTGCGACAAAAGCCCCGGACATGCGCCGTAAGCTTGGGTGTGCAGTAAAACCGCTACGCCTTCAGTGGTGCTGTGAAAACAGCTGATTCAATGGGATAGGTTTGATGAAAAACGCTGAAAAGGTGTGAAGCGCCGGGCTGGCGGCGCTAAAGCCACGTATTCACCACCCGCCGATCCAGCTCCTCCCAATCCGCCATGCCCAGCACCCGCATGGTGTTCAAGCCGCGCAAATAACCGCGCAACTGATTGGCAGTGGCCCGCGCGAGCTCCGGCTCGGGCGGGTTTTCGCCCATCAGCACGGTTTCGTACTGGACCAGGTACTCGGCCACCCGGTCACGGAAGTCGGGCAGAACCGCGTCGCGGATCAGGTCAAAAGTTCTCAAGGCGTGATCCTCATCAATCGTTTCTGGTGGTGATTGAGTGTGCATCCATCTGCGTGGCGCGCAACTATCGCTAGACGTAATAGTGACCATTACCAAACACAAGTTCTTCTTTGTCGACAATAGTCGGAAAATCCCCTCCATCGAACACGCGGATGAAAAAAATCCCGTGATGAACCGAACATTTTGTTTTCAGGAAGAGACCGATGCGTCCTTTATTCGTATCTGCCGCGGCAGTTGCCTCAGTGTTGCTCGCCGGTTGTGCCTCCACACCGAACGACCCGACCCTGACCTTGCAGACCCGCAAGACCCCGGCGCAATACGCTGACTGCGTCGTCCCGAAATTGCAGGGCAGTGCGTTGAGCCCGACCGTCTCGCAGACCTCGCGCAGCTACCGGATCGTGGTGCCGAGCAAAGTCTCGACCGACAACGTGCTGGAAGCCTACAAGGCCGGGAACGGCGGCAAGGTGTTCATCTATGAACGGCATTTGCTGGCCTCGAGCTTCCTGCCGTCAAGTTTTGAACGCGCCGCACAGGATTGCATCTGACCCCGGATTGAAAGCGTTTTTTTACAGAGCTCCTTTGGTTGGCCGCAACCAACCAATTTTCTTGCCCCGCACCGCATGTCGGTGACGGGGCTTTTTTTTGCCTGAAACTGAACAACCACGTGAGTGAAAGAATGGCGTTCGCCCCGTGCTGCTATCTTCATAATCACCCTTGCGACCGGGTGATTCCAGAGGAGGTGCAGCATGGATCGATTCACGGGCGGCTGCGTGTGCGGCAACGTCAGGATTGTGGCCTCGGGCCGCCCTTACCGGGTCGGTCTTTGTCACTGTCTCGATTGCCGCAAGCACCATGGAGCGCTTTTCCACGCCTCAGCGATATTCCCTCAGGAGGCGGTGACGATCGAGGGCCAGACAGGCGATTACGCCGGACGGTTCTTCTGTCCTCGTTGCGGCTCGTCGGTGTTTGCCCGCTCGGGCGACGAAGTCGAAGTGAACCTGGGCTCGCTGGATGCCCCTGACCAACTGAAGCCCACTTACGAAAGCTGGACCGTGCGTCGCGAGTCCTGGTTGCCGGCGTTTCCGTTCACCCGACACTATGAGCACGATCGGGAAGGCACGGGGCGGGCGGAGGAGTAGGGGGGAGGCGGCAGACAACAAAAAGCCCGCTTCGGCGGGCTCTCTGTTTGGGGTCAAATCCATTTGTGATTTCAATCTGCGCTACGTTCTGTAAGCGTTTCGTGAAAAACGTGTTGTCGAAATAAAAAAACTTTCGGAGCGCCTACGACACAATGCCAATGTGAATTTGAACTTCGTCTTGCCCGACATATGATTCAAAATCCGTGGCGTAACTGCGTACCACCTGTGGATGCGCTTCAAAGTAGGCCCAGATAGTCCCCCAGGCCTGGATAACGGCCGCCGGCATGGGGCCGCGGGCCTCGAAGACCATGTACTTGCCTGCCTGAATCTCGACGTTATCGAAGTCGCGGTTCGGCGTACTGACGGACACCCCCGCCGTCACCTCATAAGCGCCGCTCGCGTCAGATTCGTAGTTTGAATAAACGCCGACAATCGGCGCGTCAGGCACCCGGTGCGGGATCTTCTCGGCGACATTGTCGAAAAAAAACCGGCCCCACAAATCGGGAATTTTTGCGCAGTCCTGCGTGGACTCATCGCGGTTGTTCGTACGTGCGGTCAGGCCCGCTACGTGGAAGCTGGACAGGTGTGCGATGTTGGGTTCCATTCCGGGGACTCTCACTCTCTGTTGAAGAGCCCGGATTAAAGCACACCCTGACGCCAGTTAAGGGATGGCTACTTCGCCGTGCTGCCTTGCTTGATATCGCCACAGAAAATATCGACGTTGCCATCCGTTGCAGTTGTTCGCAGGACGATGGAATACCCGCCCGCCATCAGCACCGACATCGCAACAGGCGCGGTTCTTGATAACGTCCAGCCGCGTATGGGCTGGCGTTCGGTGTTGACCTGATCATTCATGGCATAGGCCTCGGCGCCGGGATTCTCGCAACTGCCTTTATAGATGAAGGTGTAGAGGCGCAAAGGCAGGATAACGCCGCTTGGAGCACCGCTGATGAAGAAACTGAGCCCGGTTTTATTGTCAAAGCTGGTCAGCGTTACATCGCCGATCTGACCGGCGTTCTGCCGCGTGGCAACTAACGGAACGGTCACGCTTTTGTCTGATGATGTGGCGCAGCCGAAAAGCGTTGCGCTGACCAGTAGCGCTGCCAGTGAGTGTCTGAACTTCATGGCCAAACTCCTGTGTCGAAGATCTGCGGGGGTGATTAGCCGGTATAGCTCATTAATGTCATTTCTGGTGTTATCCGCACGAAATTGTGCACACTTGTTGGATTGGAGAACTAAATTTCAGTAGAGCGTCCTGCCACGAAGAAGGAACGACCCATGTTCAGATCTCGCTTATTGATTACAGCCGTCACGAGCATTGCGTTGATCGTCGGCTCAACATCGGCAATAGCCGACCCTGGTAATGGAAAGGGCCAGGGTAACGGCAAGGGAAATTCGCACAACAATCAGGCCCATGGAAACCAAGGCAAGGGCAGCGATTGGGACAACGGCCCAAGCATTGATCGCGGCAATGTCCTGGGAATTATTGGCGGGTATCCAGGCTACTGGAACTCTGGGCCTGCATTGCCACCGGGTATTCAAAAGAACCTTGCGCGAGGCAAACCGTTACCACCTGGGATTGCCAAAAAACTGGACGGCCGGTTAGTCGGCAGGCTGCCTCATTACGACGGATATGAATGGCAACAAGCAGGCACGGACTTGATATTGGTCGCACTCGCCACCGGGCTAATTTACGAAGTGCTTAACGGTGCTTTCGATTAGTGTTTGATTCTTGTTTTCAATAGCGCAGGAAAGCCATTCCATCTGTCGCGGGACTTGAACTGACTAGGGTCTGACGCGTCTTAAAACACGTGATATCAACCCTGTGGAAGCAATTATGCTTTTAAAAAACAAGAGTCTCGTTGCTGTATTGTCATGCGCCATGATGCTTGCAGCCGCCCCCTTACTGCCTGCTGATCTGTCCATCATGAACTCCGCTTATGCGAAGGACGGTGGTGGTGGTGGTGGTGGTGGTGGTGGTGGTGGTGGTGGCGGCGGCGGTAATGGTGGCGGTCACGGAGGCGGCGGTGGTGTTGGCGGTGGCCATGGTGGCGGTACAGCCGGCGGCCATAGCGGATCAGATCACGCCGGCGGCATTAGCAGTAACGGGCGCGGCGACGGGCTCAGCAGTGACCATGCCGGCAAAGCTGTTCGCGATCATGGTGAAAGCGGAAACCACTACGGCAGTGATCGCAATGGTGATCGCGGTCATGGCTCAACGACTTCAGGCATCGCTCACTCCAAAGACACTCGCGGCGTAGCCAAAGCTCGAGCGGTTGCGACTTCGACGCCAGGTGATCACAACACGAAAGGGTTGAGCAAAGTCGGGACCTCGGTATCGCCCAAGACCCATTGATCAGATGAACCTCTGACTGGGCGCCTGTTTGAATCCGATCTTCAGGCGCCACACTCGGCAACCATTAATACCCCTCAGCTTTATCGATTACCTCCCATATCCGGCATAAATTTCTGACGTGTTGCGAGTAATGGACAGATTCCTCGTCTACCCTCTGCGAGAGCATTGTGAACGGCCTCGCGCAAAATCTGGTTATTCATTAGTTCGCTCATACAGCCGATAACGTGGTGTACAACCCTCTTGCATCAACGACCAGCGGGAAATTATGCCGAATAGCCTCGCCTCTATCGTCCACTCCCTCTCTCATCGTTCAAACGTGTCGCTGGCACGGACTTCACTGTTCAAGTTTGTCGGTCTATTGGCCGGTGTGTTTTTACTGGCCAGCTTTTCACTGGTTTATCTTGCCAACGATTTAGACCGGACAGAGGAAGTCGAAAGTGCGTTTTACACAAAGAAGGCTGTGCAATCGCTGGAAAAATCGCTGCGCTCGGTCGTCAAGGATTACGCATTTTGGGGGGATGCCTACAAGCACTTGCATGCTCAAGTAGACCCGGATTGGGCTTATGTACGGCAAAACGCCGGGCCAACGCTTTACACCGATTTTGGCTTTCAGGGACTGTTTGTCGTCAACGACGTCAATCAAACGGTTTACTCGGTGATCAAGGGTGAGCTGAAACCCGTTGACGCTTCAGAGTGGCTGGGAAACGCCATCGCACCGCTTCTCGAAAAGGCCCGTGCCGGTGCGGAATCAGAAACACCGACAACCGCTTTTATCAATATTGGAGGCGAACCCGCGCTGGTCGCGGCAGCCGCCATTACACCGGGAACCGACCCGACCGTGGAGTCTGATGCCCGGCAGCCGTCGGTGTTGATTTTCGTCGACATTCTGGACAGCGCCAAGCTTCAGCTATTAGGTAATGATTTTGGGGTCGAGGGCCTGCATGTCGCCTCGGCTGATGATCTTGACACAACGTCCTTCTTGCCGTTGGGAGAGAACGGTGCTGCCGGCAATCTGTCTTGGAGTCCGTCCAGCCCGGGTCAGCGGTTACTGGCAGTAGGGCTGCCGTTGATCGGCATTGCCGCGTTGTTGGTGTGCCTGATGACCTGGGTTATTTTGCGGCGCACCACCGCCAGCGCAGTTGCGCTGGACGCCAGCTACACCTCGCTTCAGAACAGTCAGGACGCCCTCGGTATCAGCGAAGCGCGCTTTCGCGACGTCGTTGAAGCCATCTCGGACTGGGTATGGGAAACAGGCGATGGCGGGCGTTTCACCTATTTGTCCGATCGATTTGAAAACGTCACCGGACTCTCACGGGATGCCTGGATCGGTGCGTCGATCAATGATCTGCTGAGCACCGAATTAGGTTTGCTGACCCAGTGGTTGAGCATTCCGAACCGTCGTCCGGACATCAGCATTCAGTGTCGCTATGTCGATGCCAAGGGGCGGGAGCGCATCACGCGGATCTCGGCCCGGGACATGACGGGCGCAGGGTTCCGGGGCACCGCAACGGATGTGACGGACGAAGTCGAAGCCCGTCGGCGCATCGAATTCCTTTCCCAGCATGATGCCCTCACCGGGCTCCCCAACCGGACCCGTCTTCAAGAGTTTCTGGACGGTAAACTCAAGGCATTACCAACGGTGGAACAACCGCTGGTCATGCTCTGTCTGGACCTTGATCGCTTTAAACCGGTCAATGACTTGCTCGGGCACGCCGCCGGTGACCGGGTGCTCAATGAAGTGTCGAGCCGTCTGGCTGACTGCGTGCGCCACGGCGACCTTGTCGCCCGGGTCGGGGGGGATGAGTTTGTATTGATCCTCAGTGACGTGAGTTCTCAGGAGGAAGTCGAGACCCTGTGTCATCGCCTGATCGAGTCGGTTGAGCGGCCCATAGAGATTGATCAGCAGGAAGTGTTTGTCAGCGCCAGTATCGGTATCGCGATGGCGCCCAATGATGCGTGCGAAGCGACCGAGTTGCTGCGCTATGCGGACATTGCGTTGTACGAGGCCAAGACGGGCGGGCGTAACACCTGGCGCTTTTATGCCGGCGACATGAACGCCAAAATCATTGAGCGCCGCCGTCTGGAAAACGACCTGCGTTTCGCCATCAAACACGGCGAGCTGCGCCTGCATTTCCAGCCACGCTATCGTATTTCGGACGGTCAGATGGTTGGCGCCGAAGCGCTGGTCCGGTGGCAACATCCCGTGCGCGGTTTAATCCCTCCCGATACGTTTATCCCGATCGCCGAGGAGTCCGGGCTAATCCTGTTCCTGAGCAACTGGGTAATCCAGACCGCTTGCCGTTGCGCCGCAAAGTGGCCGGAGAATTTGTTCGTCTCCGTCAACTTGTCATCGACCGAATTCAAGCGCGGCAATCTGGTCGAGCGCATTCAGAAAACACTGCACGACACCGGAATCGATCCTGCCCGGGTCGAGCTGGAAATTACCGAAAGCGTGATGCTTGAAGATGCCACGGGTGCACTTGAGATAATGCGCACGCTGAAACGCCTCGGCGTGCGGATCTCCATGGACGACTTTGGAACCGGATATTCATCGTTGAGTTACCTGCGCGCGTTTCCTTTCGATGGCCTGAAAATAGACCGCAGCTTCTTGAACCGGCTGGACGAAAGCGAGGATGACCGGGCCATTATCCAGGCGATCGTCGGCTTGGGACGCGCGTTGGCGCTTACGGTGACGGCCGAGGGCATTGAAAGCGCCGAGCAGCTGAGCTTGCTCAAAGGGGTGGCGTGCGATGAAGGCCAAGGTTATTTCCTGAGCCGGCCGCTTGATGTGAATACGTTTAATGCGTTGGTCGGCGTCAAAGGCAGTGCAGTCAGCGCCAGCAACATTTAAAGGTCGGGAAATACAGACCAAAAACGCGCCCTCCGGACCAATCGCGCACGGATTTTCATCCGTGGCCAAACTGTCATATTCGGTGTTCCTTCCTTGCAGATAGTGGTCAGCCCAATGCGCATGAATGAGGCTGTACCGTGTTTCCACGTCTTCTGTGTTCGCTGTCCGTTTTGAGCCTGTCTATCGCTGCTGCCCAGGCTGCCGAGGCCACCAACCTCGACACTCCGCGCTTGCGCAGCATCGACAACTTCCGCGATATCGCCGGCACCACTACCGCGTATTCCACGGCCAACGACGGCACGATGCGCGGTGGTGTGTTCTATCGATCCAACGCGCTGACCCCGTCGGCGGCGGATCTGGCCACCTTGAACGGTCTCGGTATCAAGGCCGTTTACGACCTGCGCACGCCGAGTGAAATCGCCGCGACACCCGATACCCTGCTGACCGGGGCGACCTATACCAATATCGACATTATTGGCAGCGCCACGTCCGGTGCCAACATCACCACGGTCTCGTTCAGAAGCGCCGCCGATGCCGTCGCCATGATGCAGCAGACCAACCGGGCGTTCGTCAGTGACGCGGGGATGCGCAGTCAACTCAGCACGCTGTTCAATGAACTGGCCAGTATCGATGGCGCGCAGCTGTTCCATTGCACGGCCGGCAAGGACCGGACGGGCTGGACCGCCGCCGTGTTGCAGAGCATTGCCGGCGTCGACAGCGCCACCATCATGAGCAACTACCTGGCGACCAACGACTACACCGCGGCGCGCGTGAAGGCGACACTGGCGGCCATGCCGCCGAGTATGGCGGCGATCTATGCGCCGTTGCTCGGCGTGGAGGCGAGTTTCCTGCAAGCCGGTCTGGATCAGGTGACCGCGCAGTACGGCAGCATGGACAACTACCTCAAGCAAGGCCTCGGGCTGTCCCAGGAAACCATTTACGTGCTGCGCGGCAAGATGGTTTTCTATAACAGCCTGCCGGGCCAGGACGGTCTCGTCGGCAACGCCGCCGCGGGCGCCGGGTTGCTGCAACAGCTGCAGAACAGCGACCTGTCCGGCACTTACAGCGCTTACAACTACTACCTGCAATCGGCGATCGATGCCGGCAGCCTTGGCGGCGTCGAGTCCACAGTCGGTGGCCAGGTGCATGCCGATGCGACCAGCTACTTGCTACGCCAAGGGGCGATGGTCGAGCAGGCCGCTGCGCCGTTCGCCAGCGGCACGGATCTGAAGATCGGCCAATATCGTTTGTGGAGCACGGCGCTGGCCGGCTATCTGGGCACCGATGGTTCGTCCCAGGCTGCCAGCAGCAACGAGCACAGCCAGGGCTTGATGATCGGCCTGACCCAGCGCTTCTCCGAACAACTCAGTGCCCACGCAGGTTTTGGCTACAGCAACGGCAATGTCGGCGGGGCGGGCGGTGAGGTGGATACCGACTGGACTTTTTTCACCGGTGGCGCCCGCTATGCATTCGACGGTCTGGAACGCGGTCTGTTTGTCGAAGGCAAGGCCAACGCCGGCTGGCTCGACTACGAAAGCAAACGCGACCTCGGTGGCGGACTGGGCACGGCCAAGGGCGATAGCCATGGCACGCTGTCCGGTGCAACGGTTGCGGTAGGCTATCGTGTGCCGGTGAGCAATATGATCCTCGAACCGAGCCTCGGCGTACGCGTCAGTCACCTGGACGTGTCCGGCTTCCAGGAGAAAGGCAGCGAACTGGCCCTCGACGTCGACAGCACAGAGGAAACCCGCCGCAGCGCGATGGCCAATCTCAATGTCGCATTTGCCCCGGTCGGCATGGGCGCGTGGCAACTGGTGCCGGGCGTTCAGGTGGGTTATGAACATGTGCTGGGCGATAACGACGTCTATAGCGAAGGACACCTGCTGAGTCTGGACGTCGAGCAGCGTGCCGCCTTCGACAACCGGGATCAGTTTACTGGCGGCGTGAATGTCATGGCCAATCTTGGCCCGCTGAGCCTGGGTGCCGAAGTCGGTGCCAGCGGTGGAGGGGACAGCCACGGTTTCAGCGGCGGCCTCAAGGCCAGCTATCTATTCTGATCCAGAAGGCACATGGACACTTGTGGTGAGGGAGCAGGCTCCCTCGCCATTAGCGCCGGATTCGCTTGCGCCCCGATTTCACCTCAGCGGGACTGACGCCATAGGCATTCTGGAAATACTGGCAAAACCTCCCGATATTGCTGAAGCCAAATCGCAAGGCCACTTCGGTCACGGACGTCGGGACATCCTGCGCCAGCGCATCGTAAGCCCGTTTCAGACGCACCTGCCGTTGATAGTCAACGATCGAAAGACCCACGAACCGTCGAAAACCTTCCTGCAAGGCACGCTGGCTGACGTTGCTCAGCCGAGCCAGATCCGTGCCGCTGACCATGTGCTCGGGATGCGCCTGAATGTACTCGACCGCCAGCTTCACATGCCGTGGCGCGATCAACGGGGCAGGGCGTCGCAAGGCTTCGGTGAAGTTGTGCGGCCAGGCCTCCAGCACCGTGTCGATCAGCATTTCGCGAAGACGCGAAGGCATCAGCGTACCGGCATTGATCAGTTGATCGAACTCAGTGCCCGTCGCCAGATCGATCAATGCCTTGATGCCCTGGAACGCCGGGACATTCAGATCGACCGTCGGCTCGAAGTGCAGCTTTTCCAGGATCGGCTTGTCCAGCAGCGTCGACAGTCGTTCGGTGAGATGGGCGCGCCTGATCGACATCCCATGCTGGGCATGATTATCGAGAAAACGCATCGAGCGAATGTCGGCTTTATCAATCGCCAGGCCAACGTGGGTGACGCCGACCGACTCGGTCGCGTGATTGAACACGATCTTGCCGGCAGTAGGAATGACAAAAGTGATTTCGTCATGGGGGTCGGGAAACACGACCGTGAAGTCGCCGCGGTAATGCATCCTGCGGAAACTCACGCCTTCATGCCGGCCGTAGACCCCGCCGATGATGATGTTTGACGGCGGGGGCGGCGTGTCGGAATAGCGGTTGCCGAACATCGTCGAGAACAACGCGCCAAAGTCATCGCAGCGCATGCCATCGGACCTGAGGATGATTTGTTGGCGTGTCGGGGCTGAGAACACCTTGAGTGGCACCTTGGGTCGGGGGAACTTGGGTACAGGGGCGATTGGGGTAGGCGGGGAGCGCGCAGACGTTAGCAGGCGGGAGTGACAGGATTGTGACGGCGGGGGCATCAGCATGTCATCAATGACTTCCACGCTAGACAAACGTAATCTTGCCGCTTCGCGTTCCATGACAAGACAAAAAAAACAGGAGTCATTGATGCAACCGATTCGTCTCGGCCTGGTGGGCTACGGCAAGATTGCCCAGGATCAACACGTTCCCGCTATCAACGCCAACCCCGCGTTCCAGTTGGTGTCTGTCGCCACGCAAGGTCAGCCCTGCGCCGGGGTAGAGAATTTTCAGTCCCTGAGCGAGCTGCTCGCCAAGGGCCCGCACGTCGATGCGATTGCGTTTTGCACACCGCCGCAAGGTCGATTCGCACTGGTGCAACAAGCGCTGGCCGCCGGCAAACACGTGCTGGTCGAAAAACCGCCGTGCGCGACGTTAGGTGAAGCGATGGCATTGGTCAGTCAGGCCGCAGAGCAGGGCGTCAGCGGCTTGTTCGCCTGGCACTCACGCTATGCGCCCGGCATCGAAGCCGCCCGCGACTGGCTGGCCACCCGCACCCTGCAAAGCGTGCAGATCGACTGGAAGGAAGATGTGCGCAAGTGGCACCCCGGCCAGGCGTGGATCTGGCAGCCCGGTGGCCTCGGCGTGTTCGATCCCGGCATCAATGCCTTGTCGATTGTCACCCACCTGCTGGCGCTGCCGCTGTTTGTCGAATCTGCCGAACTGCGCGTCCCCGACAACTGCCAATCGCCGATTGCCGCGTCGATCAAAATGTCTGATGCACGTCACCTTGATGTCCGCGCGGAATTCGATTTCGACCACGGTCATGACGAACTCTGGAGCATCGAGATTCGTTGCGCCGAAGGCCTCCTGCGACTGGACAACGGCGGCGCCTTGTTGAGCATTGACGGCGTGCGCCAGGCCGTATCGGAGGAGGGCGAATACGCGGCGGTGTATCGGCATTTCCAGCAGCTGATTGGCGACAAGGCCAGTGACCTGGACCTCCAGCCGCTGCGATTGGTGGCCGATAGTTTCTTTGTCGGCAGTCGGGTGTCGGTTGAGCCGTTCTACGACTAGCGACCACGACTCCCCCATTTCTTTCTAGCTGACATGACTGCCTGCGCTTGGGGGATTGTATATCTCCCGATGGCAGGTGATCATGCTCGCCTGTATAGGTAGGGGGGGTATGGTATGTCGCACACTCACGAGCAAAAAGACGATCTGTTAAAACGGGTAAGACGCATCGCCGGGCAGGTCCAGGCGATAGAACGCGCGCTGGAATCGGGTGCCGATTGTGGCAAGACCCTGCATCTTGCTGCGGCCACCCGCGGCGCAATGAACGGTTTGATGGATGAAATCATCGAGGCCCACGCCCACGCCCACGTTGCCAACCCGGAGCTCAGCGATGAGGAACGGGCCAAGGGTGTCGAAGAACTGCTCGAAGCCATCCGCCGCTACTCAAAATAGGTCCTGTCATGCCCAATTTCGCAGAACTGCTGCAACAGGGTGGCGCCCACGCGTGGCTCTATTTCCCTAGCGCGATACTGCTGGGTGCCTTGCACGGGCTTGAGCCCGGGCACTCAAAAACCATGATGGCGGCGTTTATCGTGGCCATTCGTGGCTCGGTCAAACAAGCGGTGTTGCTGGGCCTGGCCGCAACGCTGTCGCACACGGCGGTGGTGTGGCTGGTGGCTATCGGTGGCATGTACCTGGGCAACGGGCTGGATGCGCAAACCACGGAGCCGTATTTCCAGCTCGCGTCCGCGGTGCTGATTATTTTGATCGCACTCTGGATGCTATGGCGTACCTGGCGTGGCGAGCAGATGTTCAAGTTCGAGCAAGGTGAAGACCACCACCACGGCGAACATGATCACGCTCACCACGACGAAACCCAGCGAATCGATACCGGTCATGGCCGCGTCGAACTGTCTATTTTCGAAACCGGCATGCCGCCGCACTGGCGCCTGAAAGCGTTGAGCGGGCAAGCCTGGGGTGCTGCGGATGTCCGCGTGTTGACCACGCGTCCTGACGGCAGCACCCAGGCGTTCTCGTTTGTCGAGCAGGAAGGTTTTCTGCAATCGACGGCCGATATTCCCGAACCCCACGAATTCAGCGCTCGCCTGAGTCTTGGGCATGCCGGTCATTCGCATGACTACGACCTGGAATACTCGGAGCATGACCACGGGCATTCGCACGCGGATCTGCAGGGCCTGGAGTTGTCGATTGACGGTTATCAGGATGCGCATGAACGTGCCCACGCCAATGACATCCGCAAGCGTTTCACCAACCGTGAAGTGACCACCGGCCAGATCATCGTGTTCGGTTTGACGGGAGGGTTGATTCCTTGTCCGGCGGCGATCACCGTCTTGCTGCTCTGCCTTCAGGTCAAGGAAATCGCCTTGGGCGGCATGCTTGTCCTGTGCTTCAGTATCGGTTTGGCGATTACGCTGGTATCGGTCGGCGCGGCGGCGGCCATTGGCGCGCGGCAAGCCAGCAACCGCTGGCCGTGGTTGGGGGCGGTGGCACGTCGGGCACCTTATCTGTCTAGTGCGTTGATTATTGCTGTGGGCTTGTACGTCGGCATTCATGGCTGGATCGGGTTGAATGCTTAAGACGCTTTGAATCGCGTGCACAAAAAAGCCCGGCTGATTAGGCCGGGCTTTTCATTGAGTATTGCGGTAGAACCCCGCATTTATGCAGCGCGGCTCTCGATCAGACGGTCGGAACCACCTTCGGCAACACGGTTCTGCATCAGACGGTCGGAACCATCGGCGGCTACGCGGTTTTCGATCAGACGATCCGAGCCATCAGCGGCTACGCGGTTTTCGATCAGACGATCCGAACCATCAGCGGCTACGCGGTTTTCGATCAGACGGTCGGAACCATCAGCGGCAACACGATTTTCGATCAAACGATCCGAACCACCTTCAGCCACACGGCTTTCAATCAGACGATCCGAGCCGCCTTCAGCGACCACAGGTTGAGCAGAGGTTGCGGCAAAAGCGTTAACTGCAAAGACCGAGAAAGCGATAGCGAGGATAGTTTGGCGTTTCATGATGGTGTGCTCCGGGTGTTTATTGGTTGGTATGGAGCTGATGTTACGCCGTGGATTTTTTAAGAGAACTTCATTGGGTCAATGGTGACTATCGATGCCGGCAATGGTTGCAGCAACCCGGGCAATACCGGGTCATTGAGCCACGACACACAGCTCCCCGGTAGCGCGAATCAGCGCCTGGCCATGCAGTTGATCCTTGATCAGGCTGGCTCGCTCGGTCCCTAGCCAGTCCGGGCAGTTGGGGTCATTGCGATAGGGCGCGAAGTCGGCGTACTGCTGCAGCAAGCGGTTCTGCAGCTCATCCAGCCGTGGCCTGATTTGATTGACGAGGTCTGGCCGTGGAGTGTCCGGGGCCTTGTCCGCCGCGCGCCATTGAGCCAGCAGGCCGTACTGCACCAGCTTGTTGGCTTCGATCTGTGCGGCCGTCAGCTCGGCAACCTCGTCCGGGTCCAGTTTGCGGCTCACGGCCATCTTCCTGGCGTTGTCAATGACCTGGCTTTCCCGGGCCGTATCCTGAATCGGCTTGCCGCTGTCCCATTTGGTCAACGCCACCAGATCAGCAATGCTCAAGCGCTCGTTGATCGTCACCAGCAACGGCAACAAGCTGGCGGGTGCCGGGGCGGGCGTACCGGCCTGGGCGCCGCACGCGAATAAACCGAACAGAACGCAGGTCAGCAGTTGTGGCAGGCGTGGCGAATGGAGCATGGGCAAACCTCATTGAGCGCAGAATTCACAATCAGGTCTTATGTACCACAGGTGCGGCAGAGGCTTTAAGTAAGGGCTGATTTATTTTATGCATGAAAAAGCCCGGCGGGTCAGGCCGGGCTTTTTGTCGAATGTTGCGTGAAGGCTATTCATTCATGCAGCGCGATACTTGATCAAGCGGTCAGCACCACCTTCGGCAACGCGGTTCTGCATCAGGCGATCGTAGCCATCAGCAGCGACACGGTTTTCGATCAGATGGTCAGAGCCATCAGCAGCTACGCGGTTTTCGATCAGACGGTCAGAGCCATCAGCGGCTACGCGGTTTTCGATCAGACGATCCGAACCATCTGCAGCCACACGATTCTCGATCAAACGATCCGAACCACCTTCAGCCACACGGCTTTCAATCAAACGATCCGAGCCGCCTTCAGCGACCACAGGTTGAGCAGAGGTTGCGGCAAAAGCGTTAACTGCGAAAACTGAGAAAGCGATAGCGAGGATAGTTTGGCGTTTCATGATGGTGTGCTCCGGGGTGCTTATGGGTGGGTATGGAGCTGATGTTACGCCGGGGATTTTTTATGAGAACTTCATTGAGTTGATGGTGACTATCGATGTCGGCAATGGGTCATCGCGCGCGGTGATATCACCGCGCGGAACAAGTTTCAGGCGTTTAGAATCAGGCTTTACTGGCCGCCAGATAAGCCCCAAGGCGCTGACCCATTTGCTCGCCCAAGGCTTGCAAACCGCTCAACGGACGGACCATCACCTCAAACTCGACGATTTTCCCGGCTTCGTTGAAGCGGATCATGTCGATGCCCTTCAACTGTTTTCCGCCAACGTTGGCGCTGAATTCCAGGACCACGTTCAAACCGTCTGCCGTTGCCAGTTCGCGGTGGTAGGCAAAGTCCTCGAAGACATTGACCACGGTGTTGAGAATCATCGAAACCACGGCCGCGCCCGGATAAGGCGTGTGGGCCATCGGCGAGTGGAACACGGCTTGCGGGTCCAGCAGACCGGGCAGGGCGCTCAAGTCCGCCGTGCGAATCATCTCGTGCCATTGTTGCAAGGAGGCCGCGGCGTTGGGATGCAGGTTCAGTTCAGACATTTTCTACTCCTGTATTTTTATTGTGGGTTGTTCAATGTCGAGGGGCGTATTTTTACGAAAGCGCTGACCGATGACCGCCGCCACATCACCCGCCCACTGACTGTATATCGCAGGACCCGGATGGAAGCCATCCCGTGCCATCGAGCCGTTCACCGGGGCCAACCGGGTCGTCAGCAGCGTGCAGTGATCAATACGCTCAGCCAGTTCGGCAAGGCGCGTGTTGAAAGCGCTGGCCCTGAGCCCCAAGTACCAACGCAGCGGTTGTGGCAGCGCGGGAAACAGGTGCATGGGTGGAAGCGGGGACAGCACAATCTGCTTTACCGCAAACTTTTCGCGCAACACGCCAATCAATCGATGTTGTCGAGCGACCCACTCATCAGCCACCAATGTGCTGGTGACATCGTTGACGCCGATAGATACCAGCGCCACATCGAAAGGTTGTGAAGCGTTGTCGTCGAGCAACGCCAGCAGCGCTTGCGAATCAAGCCCGGACCTGGCCCAGAGTGTCCAGGACACCCGGTAATCATGGGCCAACTGGCTGACCAGTTGCCCGCTGAGGGCTTCGTCCTGAGTCGATGCACCAACGCCAGCGGCGGCGCTGTCGCCGACAATCAACAACCGCAGGTGTTCGCCACTGCCGGCCTTGCCCTGACGTTCGCCCTCGGCTTCCGGCAGCCTGGGCGTTACCTTCCGGGTGTAAATGCCCTGCATGAGCAGCAAGGGGCCGAGCAGGATTTTGGCGAGCGTTTCAGTGTGGTTCATGCGGGTGTGCCGAGTTGACCAAATGATTATCAGCGCTACATGTACAACGCCCGCGTGGCGAGTGCACTAAAAATAGCTCACAAAAAAGCCCGGCTGATTAGGCCGGGCTTTTCGTTGAGTACCGCGGTAAAGCCATGCATTTATGCGGCGCGGCTTTCGATCAGACGGTCGGAACCACCTTCGGCTACGCGGTTTTCCATCAGATGGTCAGAACCATCAGCGGCTACGCGGTTTTCCATCAGATGGTCAGAACCATCAGCGGCTACACGGTTTTCCATCAGATGGTCAGAGCCATCAGCGGCTACACGGTTTTCCATTAGATGGTCAGAGCCATCAGCGGCTACGCGGTTTTCCATCAGATGGTCAGAGCCATCAGCAGCCACACGATTCTCGATCAAACGATCCGAACCCCCTTCAGCCACACGACTTTCAATCAAACGATCCGAGCCGCCTTCAGCGACCACAGGTTGAGCCGAGGTAGCGGCAAAAGCATTAACTGCGAAAACCGAGAAAGCGATAGCGAGGATAGTTTGGCGTTTCATGATGGTGTGCTCCGGGGTGTTTATTGGTTGGTATGGAGCGGATGTTACGCCGAGGATTTTTTATGAGAACTTCATTGGGTCAATGGTGACTATCGATGCCAGCAATGATGCACCTGGCCCCCGTTTTAGACGCATTCACGCTTCACTGATCTTGCTGACACTGGTGATCTGCCCATTCCAGACCATCTCGTAATGAGCCGTTTGAACAATCGACGCAACCGGTCGCGGCGTCATCAGCGCCCAGCAGTCACTGCCTGGCAGACGCACCGAGTGGTAACGAATACCGGGACAACGCGTTTTTTTGATCAAGCTGCCGAGTTGGCGGGAATGCGTGTAGTCGTCGGGCGAATAGACAGGATCAGTCAGCGCAATGGACGTCGCGTCTTTCATCGCCACGTCGACAAAAGCACAGGACAGCCCACGGAACACAAAGCGCTCATAGTTCAGGTTACGGACATTCGACCAATACAGACTCTGGTGATGCCGCACTTCGGCGAGCGCCGTTTCCATGGTATCCGCCAGGTACAACACCCCAAAGCTGCCATCGCTGAACCGCGAACCTGCCGGGTTAACGTGGGTAAACGGCGCGATCGCGTAAGAGCAGCCAGGAATGCCGAAGGGGATCTGATCCCGGGCAATCAACTCAAGACGACCGACTTCGTTATGCAGCCGGGGATTGGTCAGTGCCTGTATCTGATACAGCACATCAAATTCGTCCGCGTCCGCCACGTCATCAAACAGCGCAATGGGCGGGTACTTGGAATTGACCAGTCGGTAGGCTTTCAACCGCTCACCGGCACACTCCGCCAGTTCGCTCACCTTCACCATTGCGCGCCCCGCAGCACATCGATGCGCCGAAAGGTTTCGTACAGCGAAATCATATCGCCCTGGGCCATGATCTCGAGCGGGGTACGCCCGTTGAAAAATTCGTTGTCGTTGGCCATCGACACAAACCCGTAGACGTTTTCCGGATTGTCGAAAATCAGGCGCAACGTCGCGTGGATGTTGAGGACAAAACTGATGCGCTGCATCTGATCAGCGTCCAGCGCCACCGCCCATGCCGGGTCTTGCTGCCGGGCGCGGGTGTAAGTGCTGCGGGAAATGCGCAGGATGCGACAGGCCTGCTCGCTGGACGCAGACCATTTTTCGAGAATGCCCACGGCTGCACGCAAGCCCGTGACGCATTGGCCTTTGGTGAATGCTGGTTCCTGAAGGGGGACTGCCATGTGCCAAGCCTCAATTGATCCGTAGACTCAAAACTATATAGATTGAATCTGCAGATCAATAGTGTATCGACCAGCGGCTATTGGATCTCCAAGGTCGGCATTGCTCTCCACGACGATGGGCTGCACTCAAACAGCCGACTGAACCAGCGTGAAAACGCGCTGAGCTCGGAAAACCCCAGCACACCGGCAATCTCGCTCAACGGATGATGGGGATTGGCCAGGTAACGTGTCGCCAGCTCCCGGCGAACCTGATCCAGCAGCGAAGAAAACGTCTCGCCCTCGCGCGTCAGTTGCCGATGCAATGTCCGTCGGTCACGACCCAAGTGGGCCGCCACCTGTTCCACCGAGCAACGCCCGGTCGGCAGCAGCATCCAGATCATCTGGTGCACCTGCTCCAGCAGGGCGGTGCGGGAGTTTTCGTGAATACTTTTCAGATATTGATGAACATGACGGGCCATTTCCGGATCGGCGCTGGGCAGGGCGCGGTCGAGATCGCTGGTGCGGCAGACGATGCCGTCCATCAAGCAGTTGAACTGTACCGACGTACCGAACACACGCTGATGGCGGCTATCGTCACGCGGATCGCAGTGACGGAAACACACCGCTGATGGGTGCCAATGGGCGCCGAGCAAAGCCTTGAGCATTCGGTGAGTCACCGCGACCGCCAGCTCCACCGACTGGCGCACAAACACATGGCTGACCGTCACCAGCTCAAGCCGCAACACCGCTACGCCGGCGTTTTCCTCGATGTCCAGGACCAAACCCTGATTGTGCAGATAGAGAAACTCCTGAAGCGCTTTCAACGCGGCACGCAGGGTCGGCTCGCGCCACAACAGCGCAAGGGGCCCGAGGTTGGAAGCTTTGCGGCTTTCTGCCAGGCGCAGGCCGAAATCCTCCACGCCGGCGGCCCGCGCTGAACTGTCCAGCAAGCGCGCCACGGCTTCGATGGAAATCTTCAGGTCCGGCTGCAGCAAGCAGCGCGGATCAAGACCGACCTGACGCAATTGCTGCATCGGCTCGACGTTCAACGAACGGGCGATTTCCGCGTAGTGAGTGAGGCTGGCACTTCGAACAAGACCTTTCATTGAGCATTTACCCATGCGTTTGGCGTGTCCCGATATGTCATCTTCGCGCCCCGTAGAGTCAATACAGGGGGCATCGGCACGCTTAGAGTTGAAAGCAACCACTCGACCCTGAGGAACTGCAAATGAATGAAGAACCGACTATCCCCGGCACCCCGACCTGCGATGGCATGCGTGAGGCCGGCCACTGGAATCCCGCCTGGGATTCGCTCGCCGCGCTGGACGCGCAGTGGATGGAAAAATTTCTCGGCATGGCCACCCACCCGCTACGCAAGGGGATTCTGGAGCCCAAGACCTTCGAGCTGATTGCCATCGCCGTCGATGTGTCCTGCACCCACCTGTACGCACCCGGTGTGCGCCGCCACATCCGTAAGGCACTCGAAGTGGGGGCCACCGTCGAGGAAATCCTGGCGGTGTTGCAGCTGACGTCGATCCTGGGCATCCACAGCATGGCGTTGGGCGCCCCGATACTGATCGAGGAAGCGCAGAAACTGGCCGCCGAGGGCCCGGTTCAGGGCACCTACTGAATTCTCCCGCCAAGGCGAAGGCCATAACGGCCTTCGCATCCCACGCTGAACAATCCCCGATCAGATGATTCACTCTAGGCCGATGGCTGCCTGAGAACTTCTCATTTGATGCCAGCCACCTTTCATTTGACGTCAATTTCGGACCCGAAGCAGCGATGCTTAACTGACCGGGGACGATTCAGTCGACGCGCCCGAGATCGCCAGGGCCCGCAAGTCTTTACGCAAGATCTTGCCCACCGTGGACTTGGGTAGCGCCGCGAGGAACTGCACCTGACGCGGTATCTTGTAGGCCACAAGGTGTGCGCGGCAGTGTTCGATCAGCATCGCTTCATCGAGTGCGGCATTGGCCGCCTTGACCACGTACAGGCACACGGATTCACCGCTGCGCTCATCCGGCAGACCGATCACCGCGCATTCGCTGACCCCGGCGCAGTTGGCGACAACAACTTCCACTTCGTTGGGGTACACGTTGAAGCCGGAGACGATGATCATGTCTTTCTTGCGGTCGACAATCTTGAGCAAACCATCGGCGGCAAAGTGGCCAATGTCGCCGGTGCGAAAGTAACCATCCGCCGTAAACGCATTGGCGTTGGCCAGCGGTTTTTGCCAGTAACCGGCCATGATCTGCGGCCCCTTGGCGCAAATTTCCCCGATTTCGCCGAGCGCGGCCGGTTGATCATCGTCCTTGAGCAACACGATGTCGGTTGAAGGCAACGGCAAGCCCACGGCCGCAGAGAACTGGCGGCGCCCCATGACGTTCAGGCACAGGATGGCCGAGGTCTCGGAGAGGCCATAGCCTTCGAGGATTTCCTGGCCGGTGATGTGCTTCCACTGCGTCGAAGTGGCCGGCAACACGGCGGCGCCACCGCCAATGGCCAGTCGCAGGCGCGAGAAATCCACGTCGCCAATGCGCGGATGACGGACCAGTGCGCCGTACAGGGTGTTGACCCCGGTCAGCAGCGTTGGCCGGGCGGCGATTAGCGTGTCGACCAGGTCATCGGTATTGCGCGCATCGGGGATCAGCCAATTCTCGGCCCCGACTGAAAAGCAGATCAGCAAATTGATCGTCAAGGCAAACACGTGGAACAACGGGAGTGCGGTGACCACCACGTTGTCGCCGTCGGCGTCGAACATGTCCGGGAGAAACGCCCGCGCCTGCAGGATGTTGGCGATCAGGTTGCGGTGCGACAGGGCGGCGCCTTTCGACGGGCCGGTGGTGCCGCCGGTGTACTGCAAGAAGAGCAAGTCATCACCCGTCAGCTCGACCGGTGTCAGGTCCAACGTGCTGCCCTCGTGCAAGGCATCGACGAAACGCGTGAGTGGCATCGACGACTGGATATCCATTTCGCCGCCCGCCACTGGCCCGGCCAGGGTGTCGCAGAGGTTGACCACGATGACTTTGCGGATGGTGGTGCCGACCAGAATCGCTTCCAGGGTCGGCAGCGCACTGGCGACGATCACGATGGTCTGGACCCCGGCGTCGTTGAGCTGGTGCAAGAGTTCCTGCGGGGTGTACGTCGGATTGACATTCACCTGGGCGGCGCCGGCGCGGAGGATGCCGAACATCGCCACGGGAAAGGCCGGAATATTGGGCAGCATGACCGCGATCCGGTCCCCGCGTTGCACACCGTGGTGCTGCAAGTAAGCGGCAAATGCCCGGGACTGCTGGTCGACATCGGCATAAGTGAGTGAGTGCTTGAAACAGCGGAATGCGGTGTGACTGGCATAGCGTTGCATGGCATCTTCAGCCATGGCCACGATCGAAGGACAGGCGTCGGGATTGATGTCGGCCGGGACGCGGGCGTCGTAACTCTGTTGCCAATGACGGGCGGGAGAGAATGATGGGGTCATGATCAACCTGCTTTTGAAGTTATTGTGGGTCGGTGATTGGGGTGGGCAGAGTGATTCGAATACAGCCCTCGACGACGTCGACGGGGTAGGCGCGCACGTTCATCCCGCCACCGCGCATGCAGCCATTGGCCAGATCGAAACGCAGCCCGTGGGCGGGGCATTGCACCCAACGCCCGTCGAGTTTGCCGAACAACAGCGAGGCGCCGTTGTGCGGGCAGCTATCGTCGATGGCGTAGATCTGGCCATCGACATTGAACAACGCGATATCGGAGCCGTTGGCCTGCACGCGAGCGCGTTTGCCAAGGCTCAGATCGACAGAGGCGGGCACCTCGATGGTGTGCTTCATGGCTGGGATCTCGTCTTTCTCAGGAGCATGGCTGAGCACAGACGCGCCCAAGATCGTTTTGATAATTACGCACCCCGACCATCAGCACCAACGCGGCGGCAACGCCGGCCAACGGCAACAATTGCAGGGCTGAGGCCAGGCCGATGCGATCGGCCAGCAAGCCGGTGACGAAGGGGCCAGGGGCCATGCCCAGCAAGTTGTTGGCAATCGCCAGGGTGGCCATTGCGGTGCTGTGAAGGGCTGGCGGCGTCAGGTCGGCGACCATGGTGCCGGAGGGGCCGACGATGCCACCGCCGACGAACATGGCCAGGCCGATCATGACCAGTTGCGCCATGCCCACCGGCAGCTGAAACGCCACGGTCAACAGCGCACTGCACAGCAGGCAATAACCCATGGTCAGGCGGATTTTGCGTGTTGGCGAACCGTTGCACAGCCGGTCGGCGATGGCACCGCACAAAGGCATGCCGACCGCGGTGCAGAGCATGAAAATCGCCGCGATGGCACCGGCGTTGGTGAGCGGCATGTCGTAGAAACGATTCAGGTAGCTGGGCAGCCAGGTCAGCAAGGCGCCGATGGTGAACAGTTGCAGGCCACTGCCGATGTAGACGCTCAATACCGAAGACGTCGAGAACAGGGTCTTGAGCGGAGGATAGGTTTTGGCCAGCCCCGCGGCCGTTTTCTGCCGAGGCGATTCGAGACGAGAAGGCCTGACGACCAGTGCATAAACCGCCGTCAATGCGATGCCATAAATGGCCATGCCAACGAAGGACGCACGCCAGCCGAAGTGCGTCGCGAGTACGCCGCCCAGGCCGATGCCCAGCACGGAACCGACCATGCTTCCGGCGAGGAACGCGCCGGTGATCGTCGACCGTTGCTGCGGTGGGAAAATGCTCAGCACCACGGCCAGGCCGACGCTGCCATAAGCCGCTTCGCCGACGCCAATGAAGAAGCGCGCGACGAACATTTCCGGGTAGTTGGAAGCGAAGCCACACATCAACGTGGCGAGGCTCCAGAGAGCGGCCATGAGGATGAGGCTGCGGATGCGCCCCCATCGATCGGCCACGACCGACAGCGGAAATGCCAGCACGCCGACAGCGACGGCCACCACGCCGGAGAGCGCACCCAGTTCGGAATCTGAAAGGCCCCATTCGGCCTTGAGCTGCGGGAACACGACGGTCAGTACCTGTCGGGACATGAAGTCTGACAGCAGCAGTCCGAAGGTCAGGGCGAACACTATCCAGGCGTAGGGCCGGGCGACACGTCGCCAGGTGTCATTGCGTATTTCCACGGGAGCATGCAAAGCCACGGTGATTTCCTCTGGTAACGGCCGCGTTCAATTCGCAGCTCTTGAAATGAGGTGTAGCGGGGGTTGCCGGGCGCACAGGTGCGTGCGCCCCGCGAGGACTGACTCAGCCGTACTGGGTGAAGCCTTTCTGGCCAGGCGTGCGGTTCGGCGCAAAGCCGTTTTCGGCCAGGGTTTCATCGGCGTCCTTGTAGAACGTGCCGATCTTGTAGATCTCGCGGGCTTCCTTGGCAGTGGCCACTTCGCGACCCATTTCCTTGGAGATGCGCACCAGTTGTTCGATCTGCTCGACCGTGCCCATCTTGCGATCACGGCTTTGCGTCCAGATGTTGTCCTCGGTGCCGCAGCGCACATGCAGGCCGAGGGCAATCGCCATCACGTTCAGTGGCAGCACATTGAGCACGGAAGATTCCAGTGTCAGCACGGAACCGTCCGGACAGGCGCGCACGAAATTCGCCAGGTTGTAGAGGTTAGGCGAGTCGGCGCCACCACCAATCGCGACCCAGGTCAGGATCAGCGGCACGTTGCAGACGCCGCGGCGCATCATGCGTTCGACGGTTTCGAAGGAGGGGATGTTGCCGATCTGGAACTGCGTCTGGATGCCGTTGGCCGACAGGCGCTTGATGTGTTCCTCGACCCATTCCGGACCTGCCGGAATCGTCATCTCGCGGTAGGCACGAAAGCCTTCGGGCGTGCCCATGCTGGTGCCGGCCAGGTCGGCCGGGAGCATCTGCTCGACCACGTTCATCTGGTTGCTGTTGATCGCGATGGTCACTTGATCAGGCTTGGGCGTGAGTTCGGCGAGCATGTGGCGGGTGTCGTCCGAGAGCCACTTGGCGACATCGCCGTCATCTTCCGGGGCGAAGGAAATCGAACCGCCAACCTGGATGATCATATCCGGTACGGCCTCGCGCACGCCGGCGATCAGTTCATTGAACATTGACAGGCGCTTGGAGCCTTTGCCGTCCAGTTCGCGCACATGCAAGTGCAGCACGGTGGCGCCGGCGTTGTAGCAGTCGACGGCGATCTGGACGTGCTCATCCATGGTTACCGGGATTTCTTCCGGGAAGTCCGCCGGAATCCATGAAGGTGCATACGGGGCGGCAGTGATGACCAGTTTTTGCTGATGTTCGGGGTACATGGATCCGTCGAGAAAATTCATGCATGTCTCCAGGCGTTGTTGTTTTTGTGAGTTCAAGGATGTTGATGACGCGTGTGTTCGTGGCTTTTACTTTGGGCTGGCAGGCCGTTGGAAACTTCTCATGTTGTGCCAAAAACCTTTCATTACGTGCCAGTGGTCGCGAACTACGAGGGACGCTGCAGACGTTGCGTGAGCTTTCAATCGGTGCCATATAATCGAGTGCCGGCCTCGCTGATTCAGCGGTCGACATCACTGGAGGAAGCGGGATGGGAGCGTTTGTAAGAGCGGCAACGCTCAAGCACTACATCGAGGTGGCGCAGGATCTTGGGCTCAATCCGGGCGAGATGCTGCGCAGCGTAGGCCTGACGCCAGCCATGCTCAGCGACCCGGAATTCATGCTGCCGGTCGATTCGGCGCTCACACTTCTGGAGCGTTCTGCGCAGCGTTCATCGTGCCAGGCGTTTGGCCTGCGCATGGCAGAAGCCCGGCGCATGTCGGACATCGGCGCCGTCAGTTTGCTGCTCAGTCACCAGCGCACGCTGCGCGATATGTTGCTCACCAGTATCGAGTACCGGCACCTGCTCAACCGGACGCTGGCCATGAACCTGGAGACGATGGGCAAGATGGTGGTGATCCGCGAGGAGATCATGGCGGAGGCGGGCGCGGCCAAGCGTCAAGGCACTGAATTGGCGGTCGGCATCCTGTTCCGTACGTGCAAATCGGTCATGGGTAGCCTCTGGAATCCGCTGAGTGTCCACTTCAGCCATGAGGCCCCGGAAAACCAAAAGGAACACGCGCGGTTCTTTCGGTGCCGGGTGGTGTTCGACGCCGAATTCGATGGCATCGTCTGCAGCAAGGAGGCCATCGATCAACTCAACCCGCAGGCCGACCCGGCGATGGTGGGTTATGCGCGTCAGTTCATGGACTCGATGGCGGGCGACAATGAACGTTCGGTGATTTTCGATGTGCGCAAGGCGATCTATTTGTTGATGCCGGTCGGGCGCGCGACGATCCATCAAGTGGCCTATGCGCAATCCGTCAGCGTGCGCACCCTGCAACGTGAACTCGATGAAGTCGGCCTGACCTTCTCCGCAGTGCTCAACGCCGTGCGTCGGGAGCTGGCGTTGCGTTACATGGAAAACCGCAACTACTCCCTGCAGCGCGTGGGCATGATGATCGGCTATACGGTGCCGACGTCTTTCACGCGCTGGTTCAGCGCCGAGTTCGGTTGCTCGCCCCGTGAGTGGCGAAGCCGCAGCAAGCAGGTCGGTAGCGCTACGTCCGCTTGATAGATCGATGTCCCGCCAAGTCAAGGCTCAAGAACAAGGCAGGGTGATACTGCGTTTTCCATAAGACGGAGTGATCCCTATGAAATTGAAGGGTCGAGTGGCCTTGATTACCGGTGGCGCAGGTGGTTTGGGTCAGGCTATTGCTTTGCGCCTGGCCAGCGAAGGCGCAAGCGTGGTTGTTTGCGACATCAACGAAGCGGCGCTTGAAACCACGCGTGCCATGATCGAAGCGCTGGGTGCGCAGTGCCTGGCGCTGCGCTGCGATGTCTCGTCGAGCGCGCAAGTGAACGCCATGTTCGGCGAGATCGACGCGCGTTTCGGTACGCTACACATCCTGGTCAACAATGCCGCCCTGGTGCCGGATAAGCCGAATGATGACGAACGACGCAAGCGTCATTACGCGCTGGTGACCCAGCCGGTGCCCCGTCAGTCGCTGGAGATCACTCGCAACATGGACGATGCGGAATGGAAGCGCTTCTGGGCGGTGAACGTCGACGGCGTGTTCTATTGCACCCGTGCAGCGTTGCAACGCATGGAGCCGCAGGGCTACGGCAAGATCATCAACGTCGCCAGCATTGCCGGTATTTCCTCCATGGGGGCGCACAGCCCGCACTATTCCGCAGCCAAAGGTGCGGTCATTGCCTTCACCCGTGCGGTGGCCTATGAGGTGGCGGGCGCCAATGTGCAGGTCAATGCCATCTGCCCGGGTGGCGTACAGACGCCGGCTTTCGATCGCTATCTCGCCCAGCAAACGCCAGAGCAAATCAGCGTGTTTAAGCAGGTCATGCCATTGGGACGTTTGGGCAAGGGCGAGGAATACGCCGCGCTGGTCTCTCACCTTGCGTCTGATGAGTGCTACCTGGTTGGCTCGATCATCAACGCCGGTGGCGGTACCTACATCTGAGGTTTTTCGGGACGCTTTGTCAGGCGTCCCGAAATGTCAAATCGATGCCCCCCAAAGTCAATCCGGATCAAAGCGCTGCCCTTAGAGTGAGTTCCGGGACTACCGCTTACCCATCCGTAGCATAAACCCCCATTACCCGTCGTTAGCCGCCATGTCTGACGTCAAGCCACAACAAAAACAATAAAGGTGTATCGCTCGATGAAGAGTCGCAACCTCCTGTCCGCACGACGCCAACTGCTTGCCACCGCTATCCTGGCCTCGAGCCTGCCGGCCGCCCACGCTGTCGAGCTGGACACTGGCAACGAAGACTGGGCCGTCCGTTTCGACAACACCGTCAAGTACAACTATGGCGTGCGCACTGAAAGTGCCGACAAGCGCATCTTGGGTTCGCCAAACAGTAACGACGGTGATTACAACTTCCGCAAGTCCGGCACCAACATCACCAACCGTGTCGACCTGCTGTCTGAACTGGATGTGGTCTACCAGAAAAACATGGGCTTTCGTGTCAGCACCGCCGCCTGGTACGACAAGGCGTATGAGAACACCGGCTCGAACTCCAACCCGTTCGTCAACGGCAACAGTGATTACTCGTCGATTTCCGGGTTTGGCGGGCGTCCGCCGGCACCGGCGATCTTCGGCAGTCCGCACCTGAGCAACTATGCCCAGCGTTACTACAGCGGCCCGTCCGGCGAAGTCCTCGATGCGTTCGTGTTCTACAACACCCAGGTGGGGGAGGAGTCCCAGCTCAATGTCAAGGCCGGCCAACACAACGTGTTCTGGGGCGAGACCATCCTCAACCCGGTGCACTCGATCAGCTATGGCCAGTCCGGCCTCGACCTCGCCAAACTGGCGGCGTCGCCCGGCACCGAAGCCAAGGAACTGTTCGTTCCGCGCAACCAGATTTCAACGACGTTCAACCTCAACCCCGAACTGACCTTCGGCGCGCAGTATTTCCTCGATTGGGACGGCGCGCGTTTGCCTGAAGCCGGTACCTATTACAGTGGGTCTGATGTGGTCGGCTTCGGCGCGCAGTCGTTCTTGCTGGGGCATACCGGCGGTGCAGGGCTGGCGGGGCCGAACGGCACACTGACCACCGTTCGCCGTGGCCATGACTACACCCCGGATGATCAGGGTGACTGGGGGCTGATGGTCAAATGGTCGCCCGAATGGCTGGACGGCACACTGGGCGCCTACTACCGCAAGACTTCGGACATTCTCCCGCAAGCGGTCCTCGACACCCGTGGCCTGACCAGTGTCGGCGGTGTCGCAGGGTTGCGTAGATCGATCGGCACTACCTCGTACGAGTTTGCCTATGGCGATGACATCGACATCTATGGTCTGAGTCTGTCCAAGGAAGTGGGTGGCGTCAGCGTCGGCAGCGACCTGAACATTCGCCACAACATGCCGCTCGCCAGCATTCCGGCGATCATCAGTGCCCCCGGCGCCGCGGGGTTGCAGGCCGGTCTTGGCTTGCTCCCGCCGCGCAGTCCAGGCACCGGCGTGATCACCGATGTGCCTCGCGACGGGGACAGCCTGGCGGCCACGGGCGATACGCTGCACTGGACCATCAACGGCCTGGTGTCGATTGCCGACACCCCGCTGTTCGATTCCGCCTCCCTGCTCGGCGAGCTGTACTACAGCAATCTGCTGAGCCTGGATAGCAAGAACAAGGCGCTCTACAAAGGTGAAAGCAGCTATCGCGGTATCGACAAACCGACCCGTGACAACTGGGGCATCGCCGTCAACTTCACGCCGACCTGGTACCAGGTATTCCCAGGCGTGGACCTGAGCGCGCCGCTGTCAGTCAACGTCGGCATCGACGGTGTGTCGCCGGTGGTAGCGGGCGGGGCGAAAGATGCCGGCAACTACGCCGTCGGCGTGAGCGCTGCCATCTACAACCAGTATTACGTCGACCTCAAATACGTCGACGCCTTCGGCAAAACCAGCGAATGCAACGATGGCGCCACCGACGGTTCAACCCCTAACGCCCTCGATGGCACGCAGCGTTACACCTGCTACGCGGGCAGCTATGCGTCGGCCTCCGGCTCCGGCGCTACCGAGGATCGGGGTGCGCTGTACCTGACCCTGAAAACCACCTTCTGATCCACCCTTTGCCACGTGCAAGCAGGAGAACAATAAGATGAAATTCGCCTATACCTTGATGGCCGCCTCCCTGGCCATGGCCCTCGCGGGCCCCTCACACGCCGCCGTCGATGCCGCCGAAGCGGCCAAGCTGGGCAATCAGTTGACCCAGATCGGCGCCGAGAAAGCCGGGAATGCCGACGGTTCGATTCCGGCGTATCAGGGTGGCCTGACCACCCCGCCCGCCAGCTTCAAGACCGGCGACAGAATGCGTCCGGATCCGTTTGCCAATGAAAAGCCGCTGCTGGTGATCGACGGCAAGAACGTCGACCAGTACAAGGGGCAACTGACCGCCGTCACCGCCGAATTGGCCAAGCGTTATCCGACGTTCAAAATCGAGGTTTACCCGACCCACCGCACGGCTTCCCTGCCTAAAGGCGTGCTGGATAACACGGTTAAAAATGCCACTGCGGCGCGTTCGACCGAAGGCGGCAACTCCATCGAAAACGCACTGCCAGGCATTCCATTTCCGATTCCGAAGACAGGCGCCGAGGCCATCTGGAACCACTTGCTGCGTTACCAGGGCGTGAACATCCAGAGCAAGTATGACAACTGGAACGTCGACTCTGCCGGTGTCGCCAGCCTGGCCACGACCGGCAACGCACAGATCAACTACGCCGCCTATGACGACCTGTCCAAACCGCTGGCGGCCGCCGACACCTACTACCAGATCAAGCTGGCCTACACCGGCCCGGCCCGGCGTGCCGGCGAAGCTGTGCTGCTGCGTGACGCGGTCAACCCGCTGGAACAACCGCGCCGTGGCTGGCAGTACCTGCCGGGGCAGCGCCGTGTGAAGCTGGCACCGAGCCTGGCCTACGACACGCCGAACCCTGGTACTGCCGGCGCCGCCACCTGGGACGATGCGTTCGTCTTCAACGGTGCGCTGGATCGCTACGACTGGAAGCTGATCGGCAAGCAGGAAGTGATCGTGCCGTACAACGCGTACCGCGTGACCTACCAGAACGATTTGAAGCCGATGATGACCCCGAATCACCTGGCGCCCGACTTTGTGCGCTGGGAGAAACACCGGGTGTGGGTGGTGGAAGCCACGCTGAAACCGGGTGCCCGTCATATCTACGCCAAGCGCCGTTTCTATCTGGATGAAGACAGCTGGATCGCTCTGGCGTCCGATCAATACGATGCCAACGGCCAACTCTACCGCGGCGTGTACACCTTCCTCAGCCAAAGCTATGACCAGCAAGTCCCGGATGCTACGCCTTATCTGAGCTATGACCTGGTTGGTGGCACCTACAGCGCCGTCGGCTTTCCAGGCCCTTACGGCGGCATCCGGTACAGCGAGGCGCTGAACAAGACCCAATGGTCGCCTGAATCACTGGCGGGTGCCGGTATCCGCTAACACCTTCTTCGCCGCTACTGCCGATGTGCATCGTGCAGTATTTTGCGCCGGCTTGTACTCGCGTACACACCGGCGCCTTTTTTTATCATGAGGGCGCAACATGGGCTCCCGTAAAAAGAAGATCACGCTACTGATGCTGCTGGCCGTGTTGCAGGGCAGTGCGCAGGCCGCGACCTACATTGACGTGCTCGACCTGCCGGCTCAATCGAGCGAGCTGGCCGTGCGCAGCCCCTTGTTGGGCATCGCCCATGCAGGCCAGCGTCTGGTCACCGTGGGGCAACGCGGGCACATTCTTTATTCTGATGATGGCGGGCAGAACTGGCAGCAGGCCGAAGTACCGGTCAGCTCCGACTTGACTGCCGTGTATTTTCCGACCGCCGCGCAGGGCTGGGCGGTGGGCAACGATGGCGTGATTTTGCACAGCAGCGATGCCGGCGCGACCTGGCGCAAGCAGCTCGATGGCCGCCAGATTGGCGAGTTGATGCTCAAGCATTACGCCGCCTTGGCGAATGCCGAGCCGGACAACGAACACTGGCCGCTGTGGGTCGCCGAAGGCCAGCGCCTGATGGAGCAGGGCGCGGACAAACCCTTGCTCGACGTCTGGTTCGCCGACGACAAAGTCGGTTTCGCGATCGGTGTGTTCAACCTGATCCTGCGCACCGTGGACGGCGGCCAGACCTGGGTTCCGTTTCAGGACTGCACCGAGAATCCGCAAGGTTTTCACCTGAACGCCATCGCCTCGACCGGCGACGCCTTGTACATCGCCGGCGAGCAAGGCCTTTTGCTCAAATGGGATGACGCCAGCGAGCGCTTCGCCGCCGTGCCGACGCCTTATCAGGGCAGCTTTTTCGGCGTGCTCGGCAAGCCCGGCGAAGTGCTGGTCTATGGTTTGCGCGGCAATGTGTTGCGCAGCACCGACGGTGGTCTCAACTGGACTCGGCTCGACAGCGGTCTGCAGGTCAGCATCACCGCTGCCACCCTGGACGCCGAGGGCCATTTCCGGCTGTTCACCCAGGCCGGGCACATGCTCATGAGCCGAGGAGACAATGCCCCGCTGCAATTGATGCCACAGTCTCAACAGACGCCGGTAGCCAGTGCAGCATTGGCCGCCGATGGCGCTCTGGTGCTGGTCGGTGGCCGTGGTGTGCGTACGCTGTCCGTCGAATAATTATAAGAATCAGAGTGAGTACCCAGACATGGGCAATTTGAAGCAAGACACCATGCCGGTGATCCGCGAACTGCTGGACTTCGACCGCCGCTCCGGCAACCTGCTGGAACGCCTGGTATTCAACTACCGCCCTGTATTCATGCTGCTGATGGCGCTCGCCACCGTGGTGCTGGGCTTCATGGCGGCGACCCGCCTGGAGCTGCGCCCCAGCTTCGAAAAAATGATTCCGCAGAGCCAGCCGTACATCCAGAATTTCCTGGAGAATCGCGCATCGCTGCGTGGTCTGGGCAACTCGGTGCGCGTGGTGGTGGAAAACACCCAGGGCGACATTTTCGACCCTGAATACCTCGACGTGCTCAAGCAGGTCAACGACCAACTGTTCCTCACCGAAGGCGTTGATCGGGCGTGGATGAAGTCGTTGTGGAGCCCGTCGGTGCGCTGGACCGAGGTCACCGAGGAAGGCTTCCAGGGTGGCTCGGTGATGCCGGACACCTACCAGGGCAAGCCTGAACAAATCGAACAACTGCGCCAGAACATATCCCGCGCCGGGATCGTCGGCAGCCTGGTCGCCAGCGACTTCAAGTCGAGCATGCTGATTGTGCCGCTGCTGGACAAAGCCTCGGCCACCGGCCAGAGCATCAACTATCACGAATTCTCGCAGATGCTCGAAGAGCAGCTGCGCGACAAGATTGAATACGCCGGTGACAGCGCGGCGCGCAAGTCCGGTGAAGAGGGCAAGGGTCACTACAAGGTTCGGGTGATCGGTTTCGCCAAATTGATGGGCGACCTGATCGATGGCCTGATTCAGGTGATGATGTTTTTCGGCCTGGCCGTGATCACTTCTCTGATCATTATTTACGCCTACACCCGCTGCGTGCGCAGCACCTTGCTGGTGGTCGGCTGCTCGCTGATTGCGGTGGTCTGGCAACTGGGCATCGTCGCCTGGCTGGGTTACGCCATCGACCCGTATTCGGTGCTGGTGCCGTTTTTGATCTTCGCCATCGGCGTGTCCCATGCCGCGCAGAAGATGAACGGCATCATGCAGGACATCGCCCGCGGCACCCACAAACTGATCGCTGCGCGCTACACCTTCCGCCGTCTGTTCATCGCCGGCGTCACCGCGTTGCTGGCCGACGCCGTGGGTTTTGCGGTGTTGATGCTGATCGACATTCCGGTGATCCAGGACCTGGCGATCACCGCCAGCATCGGTGTTGCGGTGCTGATTTTTACCTCGCTGCTGCTGATGCCGGTGGCGCTGTCGTACGTCGGCGTGGGCGCCAAGGCCGCCGAACGTGCTCTGAAAATCGACACCCGCGCGGAAAAGAACAAAGGCTTCGGCCGACTCTGGGATTTGCTCGACCGTTTCACCACCCGCAAGTGGGCCACCGGTGCAGTCGTGGTCGCGGTGTTGATGGGCGTCGGCGGCTTCATGGTCAGCCTGCACCTGAAAATCGGCGACCTCGAAAGCGGGGCCCCGGAGCTGCGGGCCGACTCGCGCTACAACCGCGACAACGCCTACATCACCCAGCATTACGCGCTGTCCAGCGACCTGTTCGCGGTGATGATCAAGACCGCGCCGGAAGGCTGCCTCAACTACAAGACCCTGGTATTGGCCGACCGTCTGGCCTGGGAACTGCAACAGAGTCCGGGTGTGCGGGCGACGACGTCGCTGGTCAACGCCGTGCGCCAGATCACCGCCGGCACCTACGAGGGCAACCCCAAGCTCAACAGCATCCAGCGTAACCAGGACGTGCTCAACTACGCGGCGCAACAAGCCTCGGTCAACTCGCCGGAGCTGTTCAACAACAACTGCTCGCTGATGCCGGTGATCGCGTTCCTCAAGGATCACAAGGCCGAAACCCTCGACGCCGTGGTCGCCATCGCCGATAAATTCGCCAAGGAAAACAGCACCGAGGATCGCCAGTTCCTGCTCGCTGCCGGTAGCGCCGGGATCGAAGCCGCGACCAACATCGTCGTGCGTGAGGCCAATCACACCATGCTGCTGTACGTGTACGCGGCGGTGACGTTGTTCTGCCTGATCACCTTCCGCAGCTGGCGGGCGACGCTGGTGGCGCTGCTGCCGCTGGTGCTGACCTCGATCCTCTGCGAAGCCTTAATGGTGGCGATGGGCATCGGTGTGAAAGTCGCGACCTTGCCGGTGATTGCGCTGGGCGTCGGCATCGGCGTCGACTACGCGTTGTACCTGCTCAGCGTCCAGCTGCACTTCCAGCGCCAGGGCCTGTCGCTGTCCCAGTCGTACCGCAACGCGGTGTCGTTCACCGGTCGCGTGGTCGGGCTGGTCGGCATCACCCTGGCCGCGGGCGTGGTGTGCTGGGTCTGGTCGCCGATCAAGTTCCAGGCCGACATGGGCATCCTGCTGACCTTCATGTTCCTGTGGAACATGCTCGGCGCGCTGATCCTGATTCCAGCCCTGTCGTATTTCCTGTTGAACGGCGCACGGATCAGTCGACGCGTCAGTGAACCCCGCTACTCGAAGATCAAGGAAACACCATGAAAGTATTCATCGTCCACGCCCATCCCGAGCCGAAATCCTTTACCGCGGCACTGCGCGACCAGGCGGTTGAGACCTTGCAGGCTCAAGGGCATGAAGTGCAGATCTCCGACCTGTACGCGATGCAGTGGAACCCGGTGGCTAGTGCCGAAGACTTCAGCGTCAGGGACAATCCCGAGTACCTGGTTTACGCGCTCGAACAGCGGTGCAACAGCAAGGAGCAGACACTCGCGGCCGATATCCAACACGAGTTGGACAAGCTGTTATGGGCGGATCTGCTGATCCTCAACTTTCCGATTTACTGGTTCTCGACACCGGCCATCCTCAAGGGCTGGATTGATCGGGTGCTGGTCTCCGGCATCTGCTACGGCGGCAAGCGTTTCTACGATCAAGGTGGCCTGAGCGGCAAAAAAGCGCTGGTCACCGTGACGTTGGGCGGGCGTGAGCATATGTTCGGCGAGGGCGCGATTCATGGTCCCCTTGAGGACATGTTGCGCCCACTGTTGCGCGGGACGTTGGCTTACGTCGGGTTGGAGGTGCTAACGCCTTTTGTCGGGTGGCACGTGCCGTATATCAGCGCTGAAGCCCGTCAGGCATTTCTGCTCAGCTATCGCCAGCGCCTGGAAACCATCGACGCCGATGAGCCCATCGAATACCCGCGGTTGAGTCAGTTCGATGATCGGCTTTATCCGCTCTAAGCCAATTCCGCGCGAGTACTCCGAGCGATCAAATCGACCGTTGATTCACCCGCTGCGACAGCTCTTGCGCCGATTCCTTGCGTTCCGAATAACGGTCAACCAGATCCGGACGATCCCGTAGCAGCAACGTGAACTTCACCAGCTCTTCCATGACGTCAACGACCCGGTCGTACAGCGCGGAGGGTTTCATGCGATTTCCTTCGTCAAACTCCAGAAAGGCTTTCGGCACGGAAGACTGGTTGGGGATCGTGAACATGCGCATCCAGCGCCCCAGCACGCGCAACTGGTTGACCACGTTAAACGATTGGGAGCCACCGCAAACCTGCATCACCGCGAGCGTCTTCCCCTGGGTCGGGCGAACGGCGCCCAATGCCAGCGGCACCCAGTCAATCTGCGCCTTGAACACGGCCGACATGGAACCGTGGCGCTCGGGTGAACACCAGACCTGTCCTTCGGACCATTGCATCAGCTCAAGCAGCTCCTGGACTTTAGGGTGATCGCCCGGCGCATCGTCCGGCAGCGGCAGACCCGAAGGATTGAAGATCCGCGTTTCTGCACCGAAGTGTTCGAGCAGGCGGGCGGCTTCTTCCACCAGCAGCCGACTGAACGACCGTGCGCGGGTCGACCCGTACAGCAACAGGATTCGCGGCTTGTGCTGGCCGTCGTGATCTTTGGCGATGGGCTCGATCAAAGACGCATCGAGATTAGGCAGAGGGTGGTTCATGGGGGCTCCGGTTATAGGGTGCTGATGCGGTCGAGTTCGCGCTTCAATGCATCGCGATCAAGTTCGGTGAAGGGCAGGGCGAGGAAGGCCCGGCAGCGCGTTTCGATGCGCGCCAGGGTCGAGTGAAAGGCGGCGGAGACGGCTGCCTCATCGCCCTTCACCTCGGACGGATCCTCCAGCCCCCAATGGGCTTTCAACGCCGGCCCGAAGTAGACCGGGCACGACTCTCCGGCGGCCTTGTCGCAGACGGTGATGACAATGTCCGGCGGGTTGGCCTCGAAGGCGTCATTGCCTTTGCTGCTTAACCCGTCGATGGCAATCCCGGCCTCTTGCAACGTGGTCAGGCTGCGCGGCAGCACTTGTCCTTTGGGAAAGCTGCCGGCGCTGACAGCCTCGAAACCCTCCGGCGCAAGATGATTGAACATCGCTTCGGACAGGATGCTGCGGCAACTATTGGCGGTACACATAAACAGGACGCGCATGGGGACTCCAGGGTGATGAACAGAATCAGCAGCAGGCAGTGGTGTTGAGCGGGCGGTCGCCCATTGCATCGAGTCGAGCGCTGTTTTCCTCAAGCCAGGCAGTGTTGGCCGCGAGCGTGGTCTCAAGAATGGCGCGCACCCAACCCGGCAAATCAGGATTGAGCCGGTAATAGACCCACTGACCCTGACGCCGATCGAGCAGCAGCCCACACGCACGGAGCTGAGCCAGATGGCGGGAGATTTTCGGTTGACTGTCGTCCAGGGCGCAGACCAATTCGCACACGCACAACTCACCCTCACGGGTGATGAGCAACGTGGCCCGCGCACGGGTTTCGTCGGAGAGGCATTTGAATACGGCGGCGGGGGTCAGCATGGACACGGCTCGATACATATGGTTATCCGAATATACGGTTATCCATATGTATTGAGCAAGCCTCGACGTTTATCAGGCAGGGAACAAAACCTGTGGGAGCGAGCTTGCTCGCGATGGCGGACTGTCAGGCAATACAAGTGTTGACTGTGCCGCCGTCATCGCGAGCAAGCTCGCTCCCACAAAAATTGCGGTGTTCAGCGCTCCTGACGGGCTCATTGCTCATCATCCGCTAAGGTGATGTAACGCGGTCTCTCCTCGAAGGTGCGCTATGAACACCTATGTCACGCTGTTTATCGGCATGTTTACCACGTTGCTGGCCATCATCAACCCACTGGAAGCGATTCCCGTGTTCCTTGGCATGTTGCAAGGCAAGGACGTCGCCGAGCTGCGCCGGGTAGCCCGCAGAGCCTGTTTCTTTGCGTTGTTGCTGATGTTCTTTTTCCTGATTTTCGGCAACCTGCTGCTGCGTTTGTTCGACGTCCCCCTGAGCATGATTCGAGTGGTCGGTGGGGTGATTCTGATGCGGATCGGTTTCGAGCTGTTCGCCCCCACCCCCAACAGCAGCCTGATTCCCACTGGGCACGACACCGACCAGGACGTGTCTTTCATCCCCCTGGCCATGCCCATCATGTTTGGCCCCGGTGCGATTGCCACCGTGATCGGCCTGACCAGCACCATCAAGGACGCCAGTCATGCGGTGCTGTCTTTCGCCGTCGTGGCGCTGGCCATCTGCGCCACCATGTTCACCACCTATTTGTCACTGGCTTACGCTCAAGTCATCCTCAAGACGATTGGCCCGCAAGGCATCGATGCTGCCACGCGCATTGTCGGGTTCTTTGTCTCTGCCATGGGGGTTGGTTTGATCTTTCATGGCACGGTGGAGTTTTTGCAATCGTACGGGGTGTTGCTGCATGGCGGGGTGGGGTAGGGCTGGATTGTTGTCTTCGCATTGAACGTTTGCTTTCGGCCAGGAGCCGCCGTTCGAGATATCCGTTTCTTACCCATTGACTCGATCCAGGATCGCCAGCCTAGCGTCGCTAGTGGGCTCGGCCGTCATTCAGGGGAATGATGCATGAAGCCGCCATTCGTATTTACGTTGATCCACGGCACTTTCAGTTCAGATGCCAAATGGATCCGACCCAACTCATTAATGTGGAAGTTCCTGGAGAGCAGATTTCCTGGCTGTCTAATAACTGCGCCGATATGGCCTGGTATCAACACACATGGGGGGCGGTTGAAGGCATCGGGTGACATTGCCCAAGTATTGCTGCGTCAACGTCAACAATATCCTGATGCCAAGCACTTCGTCATTGCGCACAGCCACGGTGGAACGATCGCCCTTCACGCATGTGGAGACGAACTGGTTCGAAAGTCTTTGAGTGGCGTCATCACACTCGGCACGCCCTTCATTCACTCCCGGCGACGAGACCTGCGAGTACCGGTCCGCGTGGGCGAAGAAATCGTCAAACTCGGTCGAAACCTTTCCCTAGCATGGCTGTGGACAAGTGCCTCTCTCCTGTTGGGAGTGGTGAGCATAGTGTACGGTGCAGACGGTGAAGTCGATGCAGTCGATGTTTTCTGTCTGCTCCTGTTTATTGGAATTTTTTTGTGGTCCATCAAGCTGCGCTTGAGAAGAAGCTTCCTACGCGCGGTGTTCGCTGCCACCTTGAAAAAAGCCCGGACCAAGCAGCATATTCTTTACGCTTCTATGCGCGAGCCCTACAGGTTTGTATCGGACCTAAGACTATTTGCCATTTCCGTCGATTTTGACGAAGCACGCATGTACCTGCGAATGTTGCGTGGCCTAGGTGGGCTCGCGCATCTCGCCCACGACGTCTTGTCTCACGCAATTCGGCCGGCTGTTTACATTTCATTCGTGCTCGGCTTCGCCGTTCTTCTGAAACGGTTGTATCTGTTCTATGAAAGAACTCCGGATATCGTTGAATTTCTGATTCGCTCAATCTACGGGATTGCGGAGTTCCAGTTTTGGGGGCTTTTATGGATGCTTGCGTTGTCTTTATTGCTTCATGGTCTGATGATCCTCTGGCCGCTTATCAGGCTTCACCAATACGGCTATGGAGAAATGTCTCTTTGGCTGAATTGGTTGCTGGATATTCATGACAGAAAATCACCCGGTTTCGGTCCAAAGTGGTCATTCTGGAGGGCGCCAAGCGAGGCGAAACCTGGAGAACGTCACAGCTTCTTCTACAACGATCTCGCCGTTCAGAAGAAGATCGCCGAGTGGATCGAATCGCCTGGGTTGTTCCCGGGAGCCGACGGGACTGAGCCAGTGCCGCGCAAGCGGCAGTCTGCGTCGATCGTCGTCCGCGTCTTATCCTGGATTTTGCTCATGGCCCTCGCTATTTGGCTTTGGCTGGACCCAAGTAAGATTTATCACATTTGAATGGGCGGCGAATTCTTCACCTTCTTACTTGAGAGACTGCTGGATGACCGGAAAGGGTCGATAGCGACCACAACGCACCGTGACTGATCCACCCTTGTCCTCCCTCAACCAGGAGGACAAGCCATGAACATTATTGCTAAATGCAGCCATCAGCCTTGGAATAAGGGAAAACTTTTCGGGCAGAAAGCCCCGCTCCGAGTCAGAGATATCTGGGCCATTCGCGTAAGACTTCAGCTTGCTGAGAAGACACGGGATCTGGCGCTCTTCAACTTGGCCATCGACAGCAAACTGCGTGCCTGTGACTTAACCAAGCTGCGAGTCCGCGACATCGCCCACGGGGAACATGTGTCGTCACGGGCCATCGTGATGCAGCAGAAAACTCAGCACCCAGTGCAATTTGAAATCACTGAGCAAACCCGAACGGTATTGGAAGCTTGGATGCATCGGGCGCGTCTCCGAAGCGAGGACTTTTTGTTTCCGAGCCGATTGCACGACTCAGACCATCTTTCCACCAGACAGTACACACGAATAGTCAAAGCGTGGGTGACCGCCATTGGCCTTGACCCAACCATGTACGGGACTCACACGCTACGACGAACCAAGGCATCGTTGATCTATCGCAGGACAAAGTACCTGAGAGCAGTTCAACTCTTGCTGGGACATACGAAGCTTGAAAGCACCGCCAGATACTTGGGCATCGAGGTCGATGATGCCTTGGAAATGGCAGAGCAGACGGAAGTCTGACCATCCACTGCGACGGTCTACGACAGACCGTCGCTATCCGACCCATAGCTGCCCTACATGGAAGGCAGCTCACAGGCAGCGCAGCCATCAAATGTGTGCAGGATTGTCGGGTCGATTTGCAGTGCGCCGGCCAGTTCGTCAATGTAGCCCGCGCTCTGCGTCCTGCTGGTCATCCACCAGCACACGCTGGCCAGGTACATTTCCGCGGCTATGGCCGAGTCCTGGGCGGACTGAGCCACCTCGGCAAGCGCCAGTGTGACTCGGGCCGTTGCGACCCACTTTTACCGGGTCTTTGCTAACGGGGTAGAACCCTTATGGCAGAACCTGCGACAGCATCAGCATTTTGCAGGAATGGATTAGAGGGTGTACCCGGGCGCAAGCACCAGGTTGGGGACTCCGTGTAATGCTTCCCGATTACGCAGCCAGAGCTGATACTCGCGCGCTGATCCAGAATGATCGTGCGAGCAGTCAACGCCCCACTGTCTGAGAGCGTAGCCAGCGACGGCAGCGCGAACCTTTACGAACATGACGCCATCTTTGTTGAAGGGGTAGTCGCATAGCACTGGCTCTTTGCGCACAAGCTCGGGGTGAGGGACCAGCTCAAGCACGACTCGGCGAGACCAGTGGTCATCTTCATCGGCACATTCGGCTTCGCGAGCCGGTCCAGCATCTTGTACCGATCCCACACGGGTTATCACAAAATCCCTGAATTCCGCGCTTTCCCGATCGTATGCCCTCGCGTGCCATCGCCGGCCATCGCTGTGCAGACCGAACGGCGCGATAACCCTGGTGCTGCATCGGGTGAGTGACTCGTATGTGATCTCGATTGCGCGCTGTTGCCTGATCGCGCGGCAGACAGCCGCCAGGATGCCAATTTTGGGTTGTGCTAAGGATTCGCTGACGGTGCATGGGATCCCCGTCGACCAGCGCAAATGCTCCTCATCTCCAAACCCCTGACTCAACCAAGTTGTGATGCGGGAAACCGAGTAGGTGAATATAGGGTTAAAGCCTTCGTTTGGGCGATACACCTTGTCTCGGTGGTCGAGAGAAAGGTTTTCAGGTGCCAGTTCGCGGTATAGCGACAGATCCCTGGTTGCTGCGGCCGTCTGGATGTCGAAGCGACTGACAACATCCCGCCGAGAAACCGCACCGCAGAACCATGCCTGTTGCTCAATGAACGCCAGTCTGTCCCGTTGCTTCTGTGGGATGTCTTCAATGGGGGATGGGTTGGACACTGTATATAACCTCAGCTTGCCACTGCCTGATGCGATCATATATCTTTTTAATTCGATGTCAGAATCAAAAAGATTCGATAGCCACTTTGCTTGTATCGACTATCGCGTCCGCGCTGACACTTGTCCACCTTTCTGCGCGCGGAGGCCCTGTGGCCAAACTTCTCCGGGTCATCCTGATTGACTCGCTTTGCCGAGGAGAGATCGTCGAGGTGAAAACCGACGACAACACCTGCCTGACAGGCACCAACGGCATCGGCAAGTCGACCTTTCTGAAGCTGATCCCACTGTTCTACGGCGCCCCCGCTGGTCGAATGGTTCGTAAGGGCACCAATACCACCAGCTTCGCTGATCACTATCTGCCTCATGCGTCGAGCTACATCGTCTTCGAGTACGAGAACCACGAGGGTGCTTTGCGCTCGGCCATCCTGCATCGGGCTTCTAACGGTTACGCCTACCGGCTGGCGGCTACCGGCTGGAAGCCCAAGCTGCTTTATGTGGATCAAGGCTCAGGCGAGTTGGTTCTGCCTGGCAAGGTTGGTAGCCGCATCCAAGGTATGGGCATCGACTGCACACCTGAGTTGAGTTGGAACCATTACAGTAAGATCATCCAGTACAACACCGGCTCGGCAGACATGGATGGCATCACCGATGCATCCGTGAAAAAGATGATCAACCTTTTCCGGCGCATGTATTCGCTCGCACCGTTGAGGCGCAACTTCGCCGGCATCGACAGCCTGATGTTCTCCCTGCTGGAGTCCAAGGGCACCTTTGACTCCATGGAGTCTGCTGTTGGGGAGATTATCCGGCAGGAGACTATGCGCAGCGAGATCGACCTTTCAGGTATCGATGTCCAGTCTTTCCTGAGCGCGATCAGCAACCGGGCGAGTTACCTCGTGATGGATCGCGAAGTCAAAGCCAAGATTCTTGGTTTGGCGACTTTGCGTAGCCGCCTGATGGCTTGTGACCTGCAGTTAGGTCGCCTGAAGACGGTCGCCGTGACGCGGCAGCTTTACGTCAAGCAGGAGCAGGAAGCTGTTGCTGCAACTATGGACACGCAGCGTAAAGAGGAGCTTGCTGCTCAGGATGGTTCTCGTGACGAGCAGCGTCAGCTTGATTGCCGCCTGGGTGATGCCCGAGCAGCCTCTACTGAGCAATTGCGACTACTGAAGACACTGGAAGATCAGAAAACCGGCTATGACAAGGCCGGCATGCCAGCATTGCTTGCTAAGATCGACAACCTTCCATCGATGCAGGAAGATCTGGCGGCCAAACGAGAGCAATTGGCACTGTTGACCAGTAAAAGTGCGGATATCGTTTCTCGTTTTTCGGCCATGGAACGCGCCGCCATCGACTCGCTGTCTTCGCGTCGCGAAAATCGTCGTGGCGAGGCCCAGGGGCGCCTCTCCGAGTTCGATGCGCAACTGCGACTGCACAACGAAGCCTCGGAAGATGCGTTTGGGCAGGCCCACAAAGCACACACTGAGGACCTTGCTCAGTATGAGCGAACCCGCAGCGAACTAGCAGCGCTCGCCGCTTCTTCGGCGGCAGAGGTGGCCTTTCTGTCTCGACAGAAACATCTGCCAGATATCGCTGAGCAGATTGATGCGGAGCAGACCGCTCTCGCTCAGCTCTATGAGTTGCAGGAGCAAACGCGAAAGGATCTGGACCGGCTCGACAGAGAGGTTGCTGAAATCATCACTGAACAGCAGGGCCTCGCCGCCGAGATGTCGGGCCTTGCCCGAGGGCGCGATGACCTGCGGACAGAAGTTAAATTGCTCACCGCTCGCTTGAATGCAGCTGACGATACCCTGCTGTCGTTCCTTCGCGGCAGCATGCCTGACTGGGAGTCCACGGTCGGGCTCGTCATCGATCCTCGACTGTTCATGCGTGAAGACCTGTCACCGTCGCTTTCGGCTCCGTGTGCCGGGCTCTTTGGCTTGCAGCTTGATCTTGAGCGCCTTGATCCCGTTGACGTGCTCAATCTGGAAGAGCTGGAATCGCAGATTGCGCGGCTGAATATGCGCATCGAAGAGAGCAATGATGCCGAGGAGGCTCTCAGTCGTCGATCAGCAGCCGCTCAGGTTCGCCGTAATACGCTTCGCGAGGAGCGAATCCCTCTCGACTCCCGTACGGCAAGCATTGAAGCGGATACTTCAGCCAGAAAACAGCGCCTGGAGTCGCTTCGTGATGAGGGTGCAGAGCTGCTTTCCATTGCTCGCGCCAAGGCGCAGGAGTTAGCCGAAAAGGCCTCGATCGCTCTCTTGGAAAAGATCGCTGAGATCGAAAGCCTGAAGGCCGCTTTCGGGCGGCACAAGTTGGAACTGAAGAGCATCGCCGATCAGGCCCGGCAAGACATTGCTGCCCAGCGAAGCTCCGTTGAAGAGGCTCTTGCCGCTGCCCTGGCTGATCTTGAGCGTGCTCATCGCGAAGAAATCAAGCGCATTGAGGCTGACCGATATTCTGCCCTGAAGGGTGCCGGCATTGATGCGGGGGCGGTTCGCCGGTTGGAATCGACGGTCAACGGCCTCGATCAGTCGGTCCGACATCTGGTCGAGCAGCTGCCCCGCATTCAGGATTACAGAGCCTGGCTTGAAACGGCTTGGCCTAACATGGCTGCCCGCGAGGCGGCCTACGCAGAGGCGGAACAGGTGGTTAGCCGTCTTGGGCGCGATCTGCAGGCAATGCGCACAGCGGACGAAGAGCGGCAGAAGGCTTACAAGGTGCGCCAAGCCGAGCTGGCAGCCCGGAACAGCACGCTGTTCGATCAGGCAAGTGCGCTACGTTCGGTCTTGGAGCGCCTGGGCCAAGTCGCTACGGCATCCTCCGGCACCGAGAGTCTGGAGAAGCTGTCTGCAGCGGATATCGAGTCGGAGGTTGGCCGGATATTCAGGGATGCTCACCAGATTAAACAGGAGGGGCGTGGGCTTCTCCGTGATGTGGAGGGGCCCTTTAATTTCGCACATCGTGCCACCCCAGAAGCCGGGATCGTGCACGACATCATCATGCGGGCCAGGCATGCTGACAGCTCGGGTGAGCGGGTCTGGTTTTACGCAGCACCTGAGCTGCAGATGTACATCGATGACGGCCACGATGTGCAGAGGAGCAAGCTGGTTACCTACATCCGCACGTTGTGCAACCAGTTGGTTGAGGGCGGCAAAATCCTTGCAGAAGTCGACCGCACGATTCAGGACGTCGGCCGGCGAGCAACACTGCAAGTATCTGAAGTGCTCGGTAGCTTCCCGGACTTCACCAATTTCCATCTTCATGTCGTCTCGAAGATCAAGGATCTGAAGTTCAACGACCTGCCGATCTGGGAGCACATCCGGGCGATTGAGATGCAGTCGGCCAGATGGGATGCCATGGGCAACGACGCCTTCCCGCCCGATGGTCTTGATCATGCTCTGCGCATGCTGCACTCGGCCATGGTTGATAAGCAGTGGCGGGGCGCGCAGATCGAAGAGTGCTTTGAGGTCAGTCTTTCCTGGCAGGTGAATGGTCAGCCGCGCGTCGCCCGAAATACGACAGACTTAGGTGATGGCTTGAGTACCGGTCAGCTGAAGATTGTGGTTGGGATGATCTACCTCGCCCTATTCGAGATGATCCGGCGTGACGCCGACTTTGAGCTGATCGTGCCTGTGGATGAGGCACTGGAGCTTGAGGTCAACAACGCGGCGACGCTGGTGGGCAATTTCAACTCGCGCAACGTCAAGCTGATGCTGGGGTTCCCGGGTGGAGCGCCAGAGCTGATGAGGCATTTCAAAAATCTGTATGCCCTCGACCGACGCCGCTCAGGCGGGGTTTATCTGAAGGAGTATCGTGGCGCTGACCCTGTGGCTCTGGATGATCTGAATGCCGGTCTTCCAGAGGAAGAGGAGGTTTCTGCATGAGAGCAGTTCTTGAGGGGCTAATCGCTGGGCGGTTCTTTTGTCCATACTCCAGTCGCGAGGTTTACGAACAGCTTCGCCAGCCTGAATTTGCGGCCGCGATTGATGCCGCGCTTCGCCCTTTTGGACGGGCGCTGGCGCATCTGGGTGAAGGCGACGACGTAACGGCGTTCTTCGCCCGCTACGTCGATCTGTCCGATTCTGGCGATCGGCGCGAGGCTATGGATGAGCTGAAGTGCATTCGCGACCAGATAATGCCAGTGTTGGATTTCATTCACCTCTGCGGCCGGGCAGGGCAAGGGGATGTTTGTCTGTCACCTGGCGAGGAGGTTTCCTTTGGCGGCCTTCTTATGCACATCGATCAATTCCCGGTCGCCCGTGACCAGCTTCGTGATCTCTGCGTTTACCCGTTGTTCGCTCGGGTAAAGGCTGTCGAAGGCAACAAGGAAAAACTGGCTGTTGTGTTCAAGGTGCTGGTGGATGCCGGTTACCTAGTTCGCAAGGGCGCTGAGTCGAGCCTGTATGTGGCCACCGGCAAGATGGGATATCTCTATCATGTGGTGTCTTGGATCGCCGACAGTCAAAAATTGCTGCCTGCAGAAGAGCCTGAGGCTGACCCGTCACAGGGTACGGGAGAGCTTCTGTGAAGGCGGAGAACTGGCGAGAGTTCGGTGCTCATCTGGTCGCGAATGCGGACATCATCGAGGATATTTGCCAGGCTGACGAAGAGGGTGTGCCAAAGCCGGAGAAAATGACGGCCGGGCTCTCTTGGTTGGTCAGTCAGCGGCTTATCGATGACTGTGACGGGTGCCTGCACCCGTCGTCGATGTTGCTTGACCTGGGGTCTCGTATTGGCGCGCAGCGCTTTGAACTATCGGCCCCCGACCTGCAGGAACTGCTGATTCGGATTGAGCATGGCTGTGAGCGATTCCACTCGGCCAAGGAAAGTGCGCCTTCTGAGCTGGATCGAGAGCTACAACAGGTGCGGCTCTCTGTTCGCCAGGTCGTTACGCACTTGCGTGATGAGCACCGGGCTGCAACTGACTTCATCGAGGCCCGCTACGGGTATTCCTCGCGATTCAAGGACCGTCTGAGAGATATCGACAGCGCGGTGAAGCGCCTCGGGCGTCTTTCTGAAAAGCTCATGGCCTTTGATCGCGACACCCTGAGTCACTGGTGTCGGGGTGATCGCTCGCTTCGTCGTCTGTTGCTGAGCAGTTTGTATGAGTCGATTGACCACTGCAAAACGGGTATCCGGGATCTGATCGACCGGTTGAACCAGCTGGGCACAACCATGCGTCGGCGTAATCATTATCGCCGGGTGGCACAGAGCGTCTTCTCCTGGCTGCAAGATGGCAACAACCCCGACTTGGACGACATCCTTGAGCGTGTGGATGCGGAGAACTGGATTCGTGCTACACGTTTGCCTAACAGCGCCTACCTGTTCCCGCCTGTCGAGGATGAAAAGGCCATTCAGGAAATGTCGGCTCTGATTCAGGCAATGCCTTTGCCAAAGGTCAGAAAGTCATTCCACGATCCGTTGGTTAGTCGCGAGCCCGTTAAAGTGATCCCCGTGGTGCCGGAGGTCGAGGACGCGCCAGAGCCGTTTGTTGAACCGCATTTTTATCGAATGCTTGCAGCGCTAAAGCGTGATCTCTCTCCTCAAAGCGCCCAGGCTTACTGGGATGACATCGCTGATGAAGGTTTCCGAAGCGCCATCTGGCTCTATGCGTTGGATGCCTACTACCTGACGCTTATGGCCGATGCCGCCCGAGTCGGGAAGATGCCACGCTTCATGTTGGCACCGGTGCTGGCGCCATCACATGAAGGCTTTGACAATAAGGTCGTGGTGGATCTGGTTCTTCGTCTTAGAAAAAATGGGGAGCGTTCATGACTTCGTTGCTGCACAGCAAGCGAGTCGTTGAGATGGTTAGCCGTGCTGTTCGTATGGCTTCAAATGAGGTCGCACTGGGCGGCGTATGGATGAAAATTCATCAGCTATACGGAGTCGGCAAGATCAGTGGCAAAAGACTCCTGCTGGACGCAGCTGACAGGAAGGCACTTCGCAGCCTTGCTGAGCGGCACGCTGGTTGGGACCCTCATGTGGCAGGTAGCAAGGTTCAGGGCAGTCGAGCTGTTCTCGCGTCTTCCACTCGTGATGAGAAGCTGGCTCGTGAGCCTGTTGCCAGGAATCTCGTTTTGGTTTCGGCGCCTTCCGGAGAGATATTGCTGGGTGACAACGTTCAGCCGCTACTGCCTGGATGCATGTTGACGGTGCCTTCGGAGCTACTTGCCGGGCAGCGTCGGATTATCGTTGTTGAGAACCTGCAGGCAATGCTTGACGCGTCGCGCTATGCGCTTCCAGAGGCGCTGATTGACGTTCCTTTCGTGTTCCGAGGGTCGCCTCAGTTCTCGATAGGGGCTGTGGTGCATTTGGCTAAGCGCGTGCATGAGGTTTACTACTTCCCCGATGCGGATCCACAGGGCTTGGTAAACGCCAACAAGGAGATCCTATCGAAGGGCACCCTTGGGCCGAGTCCTGAGGCATTTCGGGTCATGCACGATGCAGGTGTTAGTAAGCCTCAGGATTATGAGAAACAAGCTAGCCTCATGCCCGGGCTCCTGGCAGCCGACAATCCGTTGGCGAAGATCATTCATCATTACCGAGCTGGGTTTTCCCAGGAGTCGATGGCGGCGTTCTCGTGCCCGCTGCTTTGCTACGTATGAACCGTTTCTGAGGCAAAACAATGCCCTTAAGAGGGGCATTGTTTTGGGGGGATTTCAGCGCTGATGATGACCCAGCCGTCCTGCTTTGGGTAGCTACAGCTCATACTTAGGCGGCCTATTAGCCTTGCTGGCGTGCTCTCTCATCATACCGATGACGGTATTGTGCAGGGCGATCGCAAGCTTGGGTGTGCCGTAGTGGCGATTGCGCCCGCTTCGTCCTGGCTCTTCACGCACATTTTTCGCATTTGCTGCAGGCGAGAGCCGAGGTTGCTGTAGCTGCGGGACAGTCCGCTGTTGGCCGTTAATTGCCCTTCACGACGGGCAGCAATCGGCTGGATTACCGCCATACATTTGTCACACCCTCCAAATTTTCCAAATAGCAGCGGTCTCAGAACAAGACCCTGGCGTAGAATCCCCAAACCGCGCCCACACCCGAGACGGACCCTCAATGCAAACCCCCACCCACCCAATCCCCCTCTGGAAAACCTACCTGCTTTTCCTCGCCCCGATGGTCCTGTCGAACTTCCTCCAGTCCATGTCCGGCACCGTCAACAGCATCTACATCGGCCAAATGCTCGGCACCCAATCCCTGGCCGCCGTGTCCGGCATGTTCCCCATCGTCTTTTTCTTCATCGCCCTGGTCATCGGCCTCGGCGCGGGGGCGGGTGTGCTCATCGGCCAAGCGTGGGGCGCCCGTGAACCGCATCTGGTGAAAACCATCGCCGGCACCACCTTGCTGCTAGGCGCAATGATCGGCCTGACAGCCGCCGTCCTCGGCAGTGTGTTTGCGCGGTCGGCCTTGCAGGGTTTGGGCACGCCGGCTGATGTGCTGGACGACGCCGTGGCTTACGCCCACGTGATGATGTGGATCATGCCGTCGTTGCTGGTCTACGTGCTGTTCACCCAACTGCTGCGCGGGGTCAGTGATACGGTGTCGCCGCTGATTGCGTTGGTGGTGTCGACCTGTATCGGCTTGGCGCTGACGCCGGCGTTGATTCGGGGTTGGTTCGGGTTGCCGATGATGGGGATTCAGAGTGCGGCGTATGCCGGGTTGGCGGGTAACTTGTCGGCGATGGGGTGGCTGGCGTGGCGGTTGATTCGCAAGGGCCATCCGCTGGCGCCGGATCGGGAGATGTTTGCGGCGATGAAGCTGGACCGGGAGATTCTCGGCAAGGTGTTGCGCATCGGTCTGCCGACCGGGTTGCAGATGGTGGTGTTGTCGGTGTCGGAGCTGGTGATTCTGGCGCTGGTGAACCAGCACGGTTCGCAGGCGACGGCGGCGTATGGGGCGGTGACGCAGATCGTCAATTACGTGCAGTTTCCGGCGCTGTCGATTGCGATCACCGCGTCGATCCTCGGGGCTCAGGCGATCGGGGCAGGGCGCCTTGAGCGCATGGGGCCGATTTTGCGCACCGGGTTGCTGATCAATGTGTGCCTGACCGGTGGATTGGTGGTGCTGGGTTACCTGTTGTCGCACTGGTTGTTGGGGCTGTTTCTCACCGATGACTCGACGCGGGCGATGGCCGAGCACCTGTTGCACATCATGCTCTGGAGCTTGTTGGTGTTTGGCTTCCAGGCGATTGTCGGCGGCATCATGCGCGCCAGCGGCACGGTGTTGGTGCCGATGGCGGTGTCGATTTTCTGCGTGGTGCTGGTGCAGTTGCCGGTGGCGTATGTGCTGGACGGGCACTTCGGTTTGCAGGGCGTGTGGATGGCGTTTCCGGTGGCGTATCTGGGGATGCTGGCATTGCAGACGGCGTATTACCGGTTTGTCTGGCGGCACCAGCGGATCGAACGATTGGTGTAAGCCAAGCGGCTTGCTGTCGGCCGCGCTCAGGCCGACAATTCCTCGGGACTGCGTGATGAAACCGGCAGGCGTGATCGCCTGAGGAGGTTTTCTAATGAGTCCCTCATCGCACATGATTTTGCAGGACCGGCCGGCGGCGGGGCGGCGTCTGGTGGCGCCGTTGCTTGCTTACGCCAATCGCCCGGACGTGATCGTTCTCGCCTTGCCCCGAGGTGGCGTGCCGGTGGCGTATGAAGTGGCCACGGCGCTGGATGTTCGCCTCGACCTGATGCTGGTGCGCAAGCTTGGCGTGCCGTCGCACGAAGAGTTCGCCATGGGCGCGATTGCCAGTGGCGGTATCCAGATTCTCAATCAACAGGCGCTGCGGGCGCACCCGATTGATAAGGCGGCGTTCGACGCAGTGGTGGCTCGGGAGACGCGGGAGTTGCTGCGGCGCGAGCAGGTTTACCGGGGAACACGTGCGCCGGTGCAGCTCAAGGATCAGGTGGTGATTCTGATCGACGATGGCCTGGCGACGGGCGCTTCAATGAGGGCAGCCATTCACGCGGTGCGGCTGCACGGGCCATCCCGGATTGTGGTCGCAGTGCCGGTGGGCCCACCCGAAACGGTCGAGGCGTTGCGCAGTGAAGTCGATGAGCTGGTGTGCCCGATCATGCCGGAGTGGCTGATGTCGATCGGGCATTGGTACATGGATTTTTCCCAGACGTCGGATGCCGAGGTCATGCGGCTGTTGCAGCGGGCGTGGGCAAAAAAACCTTCAGCTCAAAACGACAACTTTGGCCCCAAGTAGGCATTGGCGCTGGCGATGTCATCATCGCCCAATGCCCCGACATTTGCCGCCAATCGCAGTTTGGCCAACAGGTAGCGCAGTTTGGCTTCGAACAGGTCGCGGCGGGCGGTGTAAAGCTGTTCCTGGGCGTTGAGGATGTCGACGTTGGTGCTGCTGCCCGCGAGGAAGCCTTTTTTCGAGGAGTCCACCGAGCGTTCGCTGGACTTCACCGCTTTTTCCAGCGCGTGGATACGCGCTTCGCCGCTTTGCACGCCGCGAAACTCGCGGGTGGTCCCCGAGATGATTTCTTCCCGGGTGGCATTCAAGTCATCTTCGGCCTGATCTCGGGTGGCAACACTTTGCCGCGCCCGGGCGCTGACGTAGCCGCCGCTGTACAACGGAATGTTCAACTCCAGGCCGGCAGAAGAATAGCGGTTGCGCTGGTTCTGGGTGGACAGGGTTTCGCTGTCGGCAGCGGTGTAGCCCACCACCAGATCAAGGGTCGGCCAGTGACCGGCCTTGGCCTTGGCGACTTCCTCGTCGGCGGTGTTGACGTTCAAGCGTCGTGCACGGATCGAGGGGCTGTCGGTACCGGCACGGATGATCCATTCCTGCAGGTTGTCCGGTTGCAGAGGCGGCGTAGGGAAGGTGTCTTGCAGCGTGGCGATTTCATCGGGTGTCTGACCGAGATACTCCTGCAGCAGGCGCCGGGCCACGGTCACGCTGTCCTCGGCTTCGATCAGCTCGGCCTGGGCCAGGTCGCGGCGCGATACCGCTTCGTCGACGTCAGTGATGGTGCCGTCGCCCAAGTCCTTGCGCCGTTGAGTCGAGGCCACTTGTTCATTGAAGGAATTGAGTTTGGCGGTCGCCAGCGCTACGGTTTCGTGGGCCAGCAGTACATCAAAATAGCGCCCGGCCAGTTTCACGGCGGCATCCTGCGCCTTGCCGTCGAACACGGCCACACCGTACTCGGCCTGATACTCGCCTTGGCGATACTCGGCCATTTTCTGTTTGTTGAAGAGCGGTTGGCGCAGCTGCAAGGTCGCGCCCCTCGAGTTGTAGTTCAGGTCATTGGTGTGGCTGTTGCCGAAAAAGTCCGGTTGCTTTTGCGTGCCGTTGATGTGGTTGTCGAAGGCGGTGATGCCGATTTTCGGCAGCACGCCGGATTGACCGATGGCGCGATTCTCCAGCGCGGCATCGCGTTCGTGACCGGCGGAAAGGTAAGTCGGGCCCTGAAACTGCATCAAGTTCCAGGACTCGCGCAGGTCCAGCGCCGCCACCGACTGCGCCACGCACAACGACGCGGCAAAACCGATAAAACGTCGTCCGCGGTTCACGTCACTGCTCCTTGAACGCGCTGTTGACACGGTCCAGCAGTGGTTTCAACAAGTAACTCATCATGTTGCGTTCCCCCGTCTTGATGGTGACGGAGGCGGGCATGCCCGCACGTATATGGTTGCTGCCCAGCAGGGCCATGCCGGCGGGTGTCACTTCGATCTGCGCCAGGTAATAGGGCTGTTTGTTGTCGTCGCTGACCAGGCGGTCGGCGGAAATGGTCAGCACCTGCCCCGGTATGTTCGGGGTCTGCACGTGATTGAACGCCGGGAATGAAATGGTCACCGGCAGGCCTGGCGTCATCCGGTCAATGGCTTGCACCGGCACCATCGCGTCGATCTGCAACGGTTCGTGGGCCGGCACGATTTCCATGATCTTGAAACCGGGAGCGATCACGCCGCCGATGGTCGACACGTTCAGGCCCTGGACCACGCCGTCGATGGGCGAGCGGATCACCGTGTGCCGGACTTGATAGTCCAGCGCCTGCAAACGGTCGGTGAGGGCGCTGTTTTCTTTCTGCACGTCGGCCAGCAGCGACTGCACTTCCTTGCGGTAGTCGTACTCGCGCTGAAGGATGCGCAGCTTGATGTCGGCGACCTGGCCCCGTGCCTTGGCAATGTTGTTCAGGTTGTCGGCCTGGGAGGCATTGAGGTCGGAACCGGTGCGTTCCAGTTCGAGCATCCGGTTGCGGGGCACATAACCTTCGGCGGCCAGTTGGCGGACCCCGACCAGCTCCTGATTGAGAAACCCGATCTGCGCGGTACGGGCACCGTAGATGTGCTGCAAACCCTTGATCTGCGCTTCGGCGGAGTTGAGCGACTCGCGCAGGATGCCGATCTCGCCCTCAAGGCTGGTGCGACGCGTGGCGAACAGATGACGTTGCAGGTTGATGGCGTCGTTCAGATGATCGTTGCCCGCGAAACGCTGCAACATGGCGGGATCGAACACCACGTCGGCAGCGCCATCGCGTTCGGCCTCGAGGCGGTTTTCCATGGTTTTGGTGGCGATGTACTGTGCGTTCACCACCCCTTGTTCCGAAAGTGCCTGGGTGGCGTCGAGCCGAACCAGCTCCTGGTCCTTGGTGACGCTGTCACCTTCGCGCACCAGAATCGCTTCGACACTGCCACCGGTGAGGTGCTGGATGGTTTTGCGGTTGCTGGTGACCTTGACCGTGGCGGTGGCGACGATGCCGGCGTCCAGCGGTGCCAGCCAGGACCAGAGCAGAAATCCGCCAAAACCAAGGATCACCAGCAACACGCCCCAACGTGCCGGACGGTGGTCGTCGACATCGATATTGGCTGCCGCGCGCACCAAATCCTGGGCATGCGGATCGAGACTCAAGGCGCCCATTTATTCTCTCCCGCGAACGGCTGACAGGGTCGGAGCGCCCACCGTCGGCAGCACGCTGGTTTGACGCAATGCCGCAAACACTTCTTCCCGGGGACCGAACAATTGCGTGCTGCCTTCGCGCAGCATCAGGACTTTGTCGACGGTGCCGAGGATGCTCGGGCGGTGGCTGATCAGCACCGTGGTGCACCCTCGCGATTTGAGGTCTTCCAGCACCTCGATCAGGGCCTTTTCCCCGGCGTCGTCGAGGTTGGCGTTCGGTTCATCGAGCACGATGATCGACGGCTCGCCGTACAACGCACGGGCCAGGCCGATGCGCTGGCGTTGCCCACCGGACAGCGGGTTGCCGTCGACATCCAGGGTCGTGTCATAACCGTGGGCAAACCGCAGAATCATGTCGTGTACACCGGCCCGTTTGGCCGCCACGATCACGGCGTCACTGTCCACTTCACCGAAACGGGCGATGTTGTCGGCGATGCTGCCTTCGAACAACTCCACGTCCTGGGGCAGGTAGCCGACCCAGGGGCCGAGCTCTTCCTTGTTCCACAAATAGACGTCCACGCCGTCGAGCCGTACTTTGCCGCTTTGCGCCGGCCAGATGCCCACCAGCAGGCGCGCCAACGTGGATTTGCCCGACGCGGACGGGCCGATGATGCCCAGCGATTCTCCCGGCGACAGGTTGAAGTGCGGCCCGCGAATGATCGATTGGCTCATGCCCGGCGCCCCGGCGTGCAAGTGCTCGACCGAGAGCATGCCCAGTGGCCGTTGCAGTTTCATCGCATCGGCTCGGGGCGGAAATGCTTGCAGCAGCTGCTTGAGCCGCGACCAGGCGCGGCGGCTGGTGAGCAATTGCTTCCAGGCGCCGATCAGTTGTTCCACCGGTGCCAGCGCGCGGCCGCTGAGGATCGAGCACGCGATCATCATGCCGGGGGTGATCGAGCCTTCGATGGCCAGCAGGGCGCCGGTGCCGAGAATCAACGATTGCAGGGCGATCCGCACGAACCGCCCCAATCCGCTGATGTAGGCCGCCCGGTCGGAGGCCAGGGTCTGCATTTCGAGAATCCGCAGGTGGCTGCCGAACCAGCGCTGGGTGATGGCTGGCAGCATGCCCATGGCTTCGATGACTTCGGCGTTGCGTAGATTGTTGTTGGCGAACGTGCCCGAGATTTGTGACGCCAGGTTCGCCTCGCCCAATGGTTTTTTGGTGGCGATCTCGGTGAGCCAGGTCAGGGACACCAGGATCAGCGATCCGCACAGGGTTACGATTCCGAGCAAGGGGTGGATCAGGTAGGCAACGAACAGGTAAATGGGCGTCCATGGCGCATCGAAAAACGCGAACAACCCGTTGCCGGTCAGAAACTGCCGGACCTGCGCCAGGTCTTGCAGGGCCTGGGCCGGGTTGCCGCCGGCCCGCTGCAGGTTGCGCTCGAACGCGGCGGTAAAGACACGACGGTTCAGCGCCATGTCCAGACGGTTGCCGACCCGGATCAGCACGCGGGTGCGCACCACTTCCAGCATGGCCAGCAAGGTGTACAAACCGATCATCAGCAGGGTCAGCATCAGCAGCGTGGTGAGGTTGCTGCTGACCAGCGCCCGGTCATATACCTGCAGCATGTAGATGGCTGGGGCAAGCATCAGCACGTTGATCACACCACTGAACCCGGCCAGCGAATAAAACGTATGGCGCAGCCGAAAAAACACCTCGGCCAACTCGGATCGCTGCTGGGTTTTCTTGTCCATCGGAGGGTCCCCGAACCGTGGATTCATGTACCTCAGCGTAGGGGAACGACTGTTGGTCGGATGGGGGGCTGATCCGGGTTTTCCGTCAAAAAGTTTTTTTGACGTTTTTGACAGCGTTCAAAAACAATGAGTTGGAAGATGATTATTCAGAGGCTTATGACGAAGATTGCTTATTGACGGTCAAATTTCGTGCGACTTAAGTCTAATTTTTGCCCTCAAAGTCCCCGGCACTTCCGACCGGTGCCCGGCGCCCGTTCGGGTTACCTGCTATTAATCATTGGGTGTTTGAATACTTGGCCCTTTCAGGAGCTTGTCATGAACCCGTTCATCCGGATTGGCATCGTCGACGATCATCCGTTGTTGCGTGAAGGTGTTGCCAATACGTTGAGGAAGAGGGCGGATCTGCAAGTCGTGGAGCAGGGTGGCAGCGCGGATGAAGCCCGGGGCATCGCGATGCGAACGAGGCCGGACGTGATGCTGATGGACGTTAATATGCCGGGCGACGTGTTTGGCTGCGTGCGGTTCATTTCTACGCAGTTGCCGGATGTGAAGGTGTTGATGCTGACAGTGTCCGAATCAGAAGATGATGCTTATTCAGCACTCGAAGCGGGAGCACGTGGCTATGTATTGAAAGGGGTCAGCGGGCCGGACCTGGTGCTGGCGATCCGGTCGATCGCCCGGGGCGATACGTACATCACCCCTGAATTTGCCAACAAACTGCTGAGCAATTTCAAAAAGCATGAGGCCGAGGTTCGCAAGATCGACCTGACCCATCGGGAGGAGCAGATCATCCGTGAAGTCTCAAAGGGCCTGACGAATAAGGAAGTGGCTTCAAAACTGTTGATCAGCGAAAAAACCGTCAAGTACTACATGACCTGCGTGATGCAAAAGCTGCATGCGCGCAACCGTGTGGAAGCGGTCACGGCCTTGAGGCGCTATTGGGAGCGCGAGAGCATTGGTCGACTTCATGTGACGTCGGTGACGCCACCGCTGGACGCCCGAGGTGGCTCCTGACTACAGCTTGAATTGTGCGGTGACCGACGTGCCATGGCCGGTTGTTGAATCAATGCGGAACACACCGCCCAGCGACTCCACCCGATAACGCAACCCCGCCAGCCCCAACCGTGTCCTGCCATGAGTGTCGGCCACCAAGGCGTCGACGCTCATGCCCGGGCCTTTATCGTTGACCGTGATGAGCAACATCCCGTCAACAAGGTTACCGCTCAGAACCTGATCTTTGCCTGCGGCATGGCGGTACGCATTGTTCAGGGTTTCCTGCACGAAGCGATAGATGCACAGCTTGAGCGGCAACGGCACCCCATCAGGCAGTTGCCCCAGTTTCAATTTGACCTTGGTGCCGGTGCGCTGCTCATGTCGTTGCGCCACGAGCTGCAACTCCTCCAGCAGGGTCAGATCGTTGATTTCCGGAAGGGCCAGCCCCCGGGAAAGATCCCGTACCTCCCTCAATGCATCGGTCGCTGCTCCCCGGATGGTTTCCATCGACTCCTGATCGACCTCCGTGCAGTGTTCGGCAAGGTCGTCGAGGCGGATAAGAATCAGGGTCAACAGTTGCGCGGGGCCGTCGTGCAGGTCGGCCCCGATGCGCCGCAGGGTCAGTTCGTTTATTCGTGAAAACTCCTGAGTCGCGTTGGTCATCTTGCGTTGCAACGCGGCATTGCTGATGTGCAACCGGGTTTGCTCCAGCAGTCGCAAACGCAACGCCACTTGTTGACGCTGGATGATCTTGTCGCCGCGCCGAACCAGAAAGAACAGCAGCGTCAGCATCGCCAGGGTCGCGGCACCGACCACCATCCATACTTGCTGGCGGACGCGATTGATTTCTTGCTCCAGACTGGCCGCCATTTCATAGAACTCGCCCACCGCGATGATTTTCCCGGAGTTGAACTCTCGCAACGGTGCATAGATTTCATAGAGCGGTACGTTCAGCCTCCGCTCGAACTCATTCTCTTCCTGATCCAGGTCCTCAAGGTCAGTGACCACGTTTCCCTTGATCGCACCGGCGATTTCATCCATCGGGAATTTGCGATTGGTGATGGATTTGTCGGTGCTGTAGACCACCGTGCCGTCTGCCCGCCAGATCTTGATCGAGACGATGTGCCGTTTCAGCGAGCGGCTCTCCATCAGGCGGTCGAGGGATTCAATGCTCGACGCCGACAGCCCGTTATCGCGGCTCATCTCCTGGACGTAGGGTTCCAGGAACGCTTCCATATAGTGAGCACCGGCCTCTGCGGCGCTTTGCACGGCGGCGCGTTCTATTCGCGCGCTGACCAGTTTGCCGACGAAAAACATCGTCAGCCCGAGGATCAGCGCGGCGGCGATGACGAATTGTGTAGAGCGACTCAGGTTGCGTGCGCGGGTCTTGAACCTGATGCGCCAGTTTGCCTTGTGGCCACGCTCGCTGGCCGAGAGAGGCTCGACCAAAGTCTCAGTCTGGTCACCGACAAAAGTCTCGTTTTTTGATTCGACTTTTGCATCTTTTGCCATCGGTCCTGTTCCCTGATCATCGTGATAAGTCGGTTGAAAAACCCTGCTGTTCAACGGATATCTGGAGCTTGCCATGTATGAGCTAAAGCGCTTTACCCTCAATCAAAACGATATTTCGTTTCTTGAACAGCAGGTTACGTTTCCGACCATTCATATCGTGGGCTATAACGCCGCCGGTGAACCGCTGTACGGTTACAACGGTTCGGACGGCAATGTCCATGTGCTCGGGATTCTCGGCAGTTTCAACCCGCTGGACATCCCGGCCGGCGAAACCCAGTGGTACAACGGCGCACGGGACCCGATCGGTTTGCGTGACGTCTCTGGCCACTTCAATAACCTGACCCAGGACGGACAGAGTTGGGGCAGTTTCGGGCAGAACTTCATTCGCCTGACCCACTCGGACTACGCGCACTACGTTCATCAGAACCTGGGTAACGCCGCGTTGGCAGGACCGGGCGTTCCCGCCGGTGCCACGCCCCTGACTGACAATAGTTCACTGTATAGCGATCCGACAGCCTCGCTGGTGGACTACACACCACGGATGATCAGCCAGACCATCGTCAGTGGTGGGGTGACCTTTGCCACCGATGCCAATGGGCACATCCAGCACACCGCCACGGGCGTGGCGATCGTCACGGATCCCGGCATTCTCGGCACGATTGGCGAGGTGGATACCACCTCACCGGATTCCGGCCAGTACTACATTCGCAACCAGAACACCGTCAGCGGCGACCCGTCGACCACCGGCTGGTTCACCTTGTTCGGGCAGTTCTTCGACCATGGCCTGGACTTCATCAACAAGCCCAATCAAAACGCGACGATCACTATTCCTTTGGCGCCGGATGATCCGCTTTACGGCTCGATCGGCCCGGACGGGCAGCCGGTTTACTCGATCAAGGTGCACCGTGCCTCGGTCAGTGAAGTGGACGGGCAAGGCCAGGCGCAATACGTCAACCTCGACTCGCCGTACATCGATCAGAACCAGACTTATGGTTCTAACGATGCCGTGACGCAATTGCTGCGCCAGTGGGTGGCGGACCCTAATCACCCGGGCCAATTCATTGCCGGGGCGGCGTTGTTTGACGGCACGACCCTCAGTGACGAAGCCGCCTGGACCCTCAACGGTGTGCTGACCCACCAGACCCTGCCGACCTTGAGTGAGCTGCGCGCCCACGTGCTGGCCACCGGTCGTGACGACCTGACCTGGGACGACATCGCCAACTTCCGCGTGCGCGATGCCCACGGCCATGTGCTGGACGCCGACCCGACCACGGCAGGCGTGCAAGCGGTGTACACCCGCGAGGCGATCCTGCTGGACATGAACCCGCACTTCGATGATCTGCATATCGATCAGGCGAGGCTTATGTCGCTGGATGCGCACATCACCAGCATCACATTCGACGCGAACAACCCGTTCGGGATGGTCATCAACTATGACAACTCTGGGCCGAAGAACCTGTTCAGCTTCGTCAACTTTGCCGACTTCTCTATCAGCGCCGCGCCCGGCAGTGCCGATTTTGCGGTGGCCAACGAATTGCTCCTGCAATCGGTGGGCGACCACTACATTGCCGGTGATGGTCGGGTGAACGAAAACTTCGGCCTGACCGCCATTCACCACGTCTTCCACGAAGACCACAACGTGCAGCTGATCAACCTGCAGAACGAGGTGCTGGCGCAGACCGACGCCACTGTGCGCCACAACTGGCAGGTACAGGTGAGTAACGGCAGCGGTGGTTTCTATACCGATGCCAATGGCAACTTCACCCTGGCCGATGGCGTCACCGTGTCCTGGGATCAGGACAAGTTGTTCTACGCCGCCAAGTTGACCGTGGAGATGGAATACCAGCACGTTGCGATCGACCAATACGCGCGGCTGATTACCCCGGACTTGCCAGAGTTCGTGACTTACGACTCGGGCATCAATACCAACATCTCGCTGGAGTATGGCCAGGCAGCGTTCCGTTTCGGTCACTCGCAATTGCGTGAAACCATCGATGCCCTGGAAAAAAATGCCAGTGGTGGCTACGACCTGACCGGCGCGATCACCCACTATGCGCTGGAGCAGGCCTTCCTCAACCCCGGCGGTTTTGCCGAAGTAGGGCCGACCGCTATCGCGTTGGGCATGACCCGGCAGATCAGCAACGAAATCGACGAGTTCGTCACCCCGGCGTTGCAACAAGGCTTGCTCGGACAGCCGCTGGACCTGGCGACCATCAACCTGGCCCGTGGCCGCGACCTCGGCCTGCCCACCTTGAACCAGGCGCGTCAGCAGATCCACGATGCGCTGATTGCCGAACGGGCCTCACCTGCCGGCGCGCAACACCACACCAACCTGATCGTCGATGGCTTGACGCCCTATACCAGTTGGAGTGACTTCGCCAACAACATGATTCACCCCGAGTCCCTGGTGAGTTTTATCGCCGCCTATTCTTTCGACGGTGACGTGGCCCATGCCCAGGCGATTATCGATGCCGATTTGTCCGGCGTGACTGCCACCTATGCCGGGGGCAGTGTGACGGCCGAAGAGGCGGCGTTATTCCTCTCCGGCGCAGCGGACGCCAACGGCAATCATGTGGCAGGTTATGACGGCTACAACGCGATTGACCTGTGGATCGGTGGCCTGGCGGAAAAACACGTCTACACCGGGCAACTGGGTACCACGTTCAACGCCATCTTCGAGGACCAGATGGAACGGTTGATGGACGGTGACCGTTTCTATTACCTGTTCCGCCTCGACCTCGGCTTGCCGGCGATGACCAACCTCAATGAGCAGGTGGTCACCGAACAGTTCAAGGACATCATTGAACGCACCACCGACGCCCGGCACCTGGCCGGTGATGTCTTTGGCTATGCCGACAGCTACGTCGAATTGAGCTACACCGATTCCGGCGCCAGTGCCACGGCGTACAAGAGCGAGCACAAATACGGCACGCTGATCGCGGCCAACCATGTCGGTGTCTACTCAACCGGTGGTACGGGCGGGATTGGCGGCAATGGCTTGCTGGTCAGCCTGACCAATCCGGAAACGCATACCGCGCAAACCTATATCCGGGACTACCGTCCGGACCAGGGCGAGAACCCCGATGGCACCGCGGCCGTGGGTTACAACTCCCACGAAGTGTTGGTCGGCACCGACTACAACGACTGGCTCGATGCCGGGGATGGTGACGATACGATCTACGGTGAAGGCGGCGACGACATCCTGGATGGCAAGGCCGGTGCCGACCACATCTACGGTGGCGACGGCAACGACGTGATCTATGGCGGTGATATCGAAGACTTCCTCGATGGCGGGGAAGGGGATGACACCATCTATGCCGGGACCAGCGCCGGTGCCCTCGATGTGGTGATTGGCGGTAACGGCAATGACCATCTCTATGGCGAAGCCGGTATCGACGAGTTGTACGGCGGTGCCGGCAATGACTACATCGACGCCGGTGGCGACACCGACCTGGTGCATGGCGGTGACGGTAATGATGAGATTTATGGCGGCGACGGCCCGGACATCCTGTTCGGTGAGGACGGCGACGACATCATTTCCGGCGGCTCCACCGGTGACCAGGAGTTTGGCGGTGTCGGCGACGACATTCTGCTGCCGGGCCTGGGTGGCGCGCCCGGTCAGGGTGACGGTGACGAAGCCCTTGGCGATGTGGGCTTCGATATTGCGGCCTTCAGCGATGTGAATATTGCGCTGGACGCGGCGGCTGACCTCAACAATCAGAACATCGTGGCCGCGCCGGGTACTTCCGTGCTGTTCCAGCCGTTCAATGCCTTGTTGACGGACATCGAAGGGTTGATCGGTTCACGCTTCAGCGACGCCCGTGCCAACACCGCCACGCCGGCCAATCCTCTGGCCGGCCTGATCGGGAATGCCACGGAGAACTGGCTGATTGGCGGCAGTGGTGACGATGTCTCCCAAGGCAACGGCGGCAATGACGTGATCGTCGGTGACTCGATCAAACTCGCTGATCTCAATCACCTGCTGGCCAGTCAAGGGTTTGCCGAGCACTTCACTGGCTTGCAATCGACCCGCCCCGACTTCGTCCTGGGCGATAACCACCAGGCCGCCGGCACCGCCGATGGCGTGGCGGACACGGCCATCTACTCGGGCAACTATGCCAATTACAGCATCACCAAATTCACCGATACCCGGCCCGGCGGCGAGCTGATCACGGCGTTCAAAGTGGTGGACCTGCGGGTGGGCGCGGCTAACGTCGATGGCACCGATATTGTCATCGGCGTTGAAAAACTGCGCTTTGCCGACCGCACGATCAACCTGAGCATCACCAATCACCTGCCGACCGGCAACGTGGTGCTCTCCGGTTATGCCACCGCGCCGACCACGCCCAGCCGTCCGGTGCCGGCTCAATACCGGCTGACCGCCAACACGTCGGCCATCCAGGATGCGGACGGCTTGCCTGGGCCAAGCGGGTTCTCCTATCAGTGGCAGGCACTGGTGGGCGCAACCTGGCTGAGTATCGCCGGGGCGAACGCGTCGACCTTTGCGCCCACCTCGGCGCAGTTCGGCCAACAGCTGCGGGTCATCACCACTTACACCGACAACAGCGGCACAGTGGAACAACTGACGTCAGACCCTTCGGAAGCGGTAGGGCGCTTCATTGAAGGCACTAACTCATTCTTCTTCGGCGATACGCTCAATGGCACCAACTATCAGGACATCCTGATGGGCTACTCGGGCAACGACGTGCTCAATGGCGGGCTGGGTTCCGACTTGCTGGACGGCGGCGCTGGCAACGACACGATGCGCGGCAATGCCGGCAACGACACCTACATGGTCGATGCCAATGGCGATGTGGTTCAGGAGAGTTTGAACGAAGGCACCGACACGGTCATGTCCTCGGTCAGCTACACCCTGGGTGCCAACGTCGAGAACCTGACCTTGCTGGGCTCGAACAACATCAACGGCACCGGTAACGCGCTGGACAACGTGATCCATGGCAACAGCGGCAACAACCAGCTCAGCGGCCTGGCCGGTAACGACACGGTCTTTGGTGAGGCAGGCAACGACACGATGCTGGCGTCGCTGAACGACGGCAACGACCACTATGACGGTGGCACCGGCACCGACACCTACGATTTGTCGGCCACCTCGGCGCCCGCCACGGTCGATTTGATCGCCGGTACGTCAACCAGCACCCAGACCGGCAACGACTCCCTGACCGGCATCGAAAACGTCACCGGCAGTTCTGGCGACGATCACATTCAGGGCGACGGCGTCAGCAACTTGTTGCAAGGCCAGGGCGGCAATGACTGGATGGACGGTGGCAGCGGTGACGATACGTTGATTGGCGGGCAAGGCGCGGACAGCCTGTTCGGTGGGCTTGGTAATGACACCTTCCGGGCGTCGGTCAATGACGGCAACGACATCTACAACGGCGGTGGCGACACCGATACCTATGACCTGTCAGGGACCTCGGCCAGCGCCACGGTCAACCTGTCCACCGGCCTGGCCAGCAGTTCGCAAACCGGTAGCGACACCTTGACCGGTGTCGAGAATGTCATCGGCAGCACGGGTGCCAACACCCTGACCGGCGACAACGCCAATAACGCCCTGACCGGGCAGGGCGGTATCGACACCTTGAGTGGTGGCGGTGGCGCCGACACACTGACCGGCAATGACAACCGCGATACGTTGACCGGTGGCGCGGGGGCGGACATGTTTGTGTTCACCTCGACGAACGACTCGGGGACTACGACCGCAAGCCGCGACGTGATCACCGACTTTACGCAGGGAACCGATCACATCGATTTGTCCCAGATCGATGCACGGACCTCCGGCGCAGGTGCCGCCGGTAATCAGGATTTCACGTTCCTCGGCGCGTGGAACGGCGCCGGCACCGAGTTCAACAACCAGGCGCAATTGAAGTACCACTTCGTCAATGTCGGCGGGGTCGATCACACCTATGTGGAGGGCAACGTAAACAGCGGCAATGGCGCCGACTTCCAGATTGATCTGGTCGGGCATGTGGCCCTTACCGCGAGTGATTTTGTCGGCGTGGCATAGGTTGGCAGCGTACAAAGGGCGCCCGTTTTCATTAACGGGCGCCCTTTGTTTTTTGCAGGAAAGAACGTGAACTAGACCACGGCGCCAAACAAGTGCCCTACCAGTGCGGTAATGCCCATGGCCAGTGCCCCCCAGAATGTCACCCGCCAGGCTCCGGTCATGACATTGGCCCCGCCGGCCTTGGCGGCGATGGCGCCCAGCGACCCGAGAAACACCAGCGACATGCCCGATATCCACGGCACCACACTGTGCTCCGGCGCGACAAACGTGACCGCCAACGGTAATGCGGCACCCACCACGAAGCTGGCGGCTGAGGCGAGGGCGGCTTGCAAGGGTTTGGCGGTGAGGGTGGCGCTGATGCCCAATTCGTCCCGAGCGTGAGAGCCCAGTGCGTCATGGGCCATCAATTGATCGGCCACCTGATGCGCCAACTCGGGGGAGACACCACGGTGCATGTAGATGTTGGCGAGTTCGATGTGTTCGGCTTTCGGATCATTGGCTAACTCGGCCCGTTCGCGAGACAAGTCGGCGCGCTCGGTATCGGCCTGGGAGTGCACGGAAATGTATTCGCCTGCGGCCATGGACATGGCGCCGGCCATCAACCCAGCCATGCCCGTGACCAGCAACGTGGTGTGGCTGGCGTTGGCTGCCGCAACGCCGATCAGCAGGCTGGCGGTGGAGACAATCCCGTCATTGGCCCCAAGGACGGCGGCGCGCAACCAGCCGATACGATCGCTTCGGTGTGCCTCGGTGTGCCTGTGCATGAATTTCATGGTTGATCGCGACTCACTGTCATTGGGTGGTTCATATCGGACGGGTTTCAATCTGCGCCTGCAATTGGCCGCCGACAATGGATATTTCCTTGAACTGTTGGCCGTCACGCAGCACGAACAATGCGTCCATCCCGCGCTCTTGGGCCAGACGTGGACCTGCGGTTTCACCCAGCACCATCAACGCCGTGGCCCAGGCATCGGCGAGCATGCAGGAGGACGCCACCACGGTGACGGCGGCGAGCGGGTTGCACAACGGCGCGCCGGTGGCCGGGTTCATGGTATGCGCATAGGACTGACCGGCGACGTCGACCCAGTGTCGATAGTCCCCGGAGGTCGCGATAGCCGCATCACCCAGTTCCATCACGCCCATGACTTCACGTACGCCCCGGTTGGGCTTTTCCAGGGCCACGGCCCAGCACTGGCCATCCGGTTTGACGCCCCGGGCGCGCATCTCGCCATCGATACCGACCAGGTAGCGGGTGATGCCCAATCCGTCCAGGCAACGGGCCAGTTCATCCACGCCAAACCCTTTGGCGATGCCATTTAAATCAAGCTGCAGTGGTGCGCGTTTGCGCACCTGATTGCGTTGCGTATCAACCACCAGCGCGGCGCTGGCGGACAGTCGTGCGTGGGACGACGTCGTGGCGAGCGCCTGCGCTGTGATCGCTTGTTCTGCGGGGCCGAACCCCCAGGCGTCAACCAGATCACCAACCGCGATGTCGAAGGCACCGTCCGATTGCTGACTGACGCGCAGTGCCGCAGACAGCACCGTCGCCAGTTCCTCAGGCACCGAGACCCATTGCTGTTCTGGGGCGGCGTTGAGGCGATTGAGGTCAGAGTCGGGTTTCCAGGTGGACATTTGCTGATCCACCCGGGCCACGGCACGTGCGAGGTTGTGGCCGACGGCGTCGGTATCAATCCCGGCAGCGGCATAGAACAGGGCGGTGTAGCGAGTGCCCATGGTCTCGCCGTTCAGGCTGTAGCGTTGCCACTCAGTAGACGTCTTCACGGTAGCGTCCTTGTGCCTTGAGGGTCAGCACGCTCAGGTTGAGCGGCGCCAACACTTCATCGAGGGCCTGCATCACGCCTTTGGCCATCTCGCGACTGCCACACACCAGCACCTGGGCGCCTTTTTCAATCAGTCGGCGCAAGGCCAGGGCATCGCCGATCAGCCGGTCCTGCACGTAACAGCGGTCCTGAACCTGAGAGAAGGCTGCACGCAATGCCGTGAGGCGTCGGTCCGCCAAGTATTGATTGAGCTGCGGTTCATAAAGGAAATCCGAGGCCGGGTTGCGCCCGCCCCAATACAAGTGCATCGGGTGTCGAGCCGTGTTGTTGCGGATAAAACCGGCCAGGGGGCCGATGCCGGTACCGGCACCGATCAGGATCACCGGGTGTGTGCCCGACGCCGGGCGAAATTGCGGGTTGGGCTGGATAAACGCTTCGATTGGCCCGCCGATGTCCAGGACATGGAGAAACTCCGAGCACACGCCACCGTCGTGTTTGCGCACACAGATTTCCAGTACGCCGTCCTGCGAGCCGCTGGCCAGCGAGTAGAAGCGTGGAATCGGACTGCCTGGGGGCAAAATCCCGACCAGGTCACCGGCCAGAAAGTCCGGCAGCTTGCCGGGTGCCTTGAAGCGCAAGACGTGGGTCGGTGCGTTCACCTGCTCACCGTAGACAATGCGCTCCGTCAGCTCCAATGCATGGGTCTGTGGCCGCTGCGGCGTATGGACCAGTGTCAGGTCATGCTGGAGCACTTCGCCCAATGCGTGGCCCCAGCGCGCAAACTCCTGAGACGACTGGCGGTTGACAGTTTCCAGCCCCAGTAACGGCGAGCCACCGGCCTGCAACATCGCGTCCTGCACCTGATGGGCGTACTGACAGAACTGCGCAAACTGCCGATCACCAAAGCCCAGTACAGCAATGGGCAGGCCGGGCTTGAGGCCGGTTTTCGCCAGACGCGCCAGGAACTGCGAAGCCGAGGCCGGCGCATCGCCGTCACCGTGGGTCGCGGTGAGGATGAACACGCGCTGGGCGTTGCTGTAATTATTGGCGTATTGATTCATTGTCGCGCTATGCACCCGGTGTCCCGCCAGGTGCAAAGCGTCATGCAGGGTTTTTGCAAAGCCCCAGGTGCTGTTGTTTTCACTGCCCACCAGAATCACGCTGTCGGCGGAGTGGGCCGGGCTGTTGTGGCGGATGTTCGGGCCAGCCTTGCGGCGGCGCCACCACAACACAATGCCGGTCACGCTCATCAACGGCACGCAGAGGGCGCAGAGCCCGAGCGGCAGGCCCAGCCACCAGAGGCCTTCGCCGGTGTGCAGTCGATAGATCAATTCGTAGAGGTTGTGCATCGAGTCGTGGGCCTGATAGGACAGCAAAGCGCCGCTGGCCTGGTCCACGTAGCCGTCGCCCTGGGCCGTGCGCAGAGAAAACACGTCCTGCGCATTATTGGGGCTGGGGTAGACCAGCTCGCGCAGGTCATTGAGGTCGGTGGCCTGCAAGGCTTGCAAATTCGCCACGGGCAGGGCCGGACCCGCACTGACGTGGGCGGGGAAGGCGGGTTCACTCTGACTGCCGTCGGCGATAAAACCAAAGGTGGTGGCGGACATGTAGAGCCCGCTCAATGCTGACAGCAGCAGCCCGAGCAAGGCCAGTCGCCCGACTTCCGCGTGCCAGCGCTGGCTGAAAGTGCCCCGCAGCGGCCGCAGCAGGTTGCGCCAGCCACCCAGGCGCCGGGCCAGCAATAGCGCGCCGGACACCGACAACATCAGCATGAACAGCGCGCCGACACCCGACACGCCATGGCCCGGCGTGCCAAGGAACATCGAGCGGTGCAGCTCTTTCACCCAGCGAGAGAACGCAGATGGTTCGTAGGGCGCGAGGCCTTGGCCGGTCATTGGGTCGACCTTTTCCGCACCGGCCTGGCCATTCTGGTTGTAATAGACGATGACCGTGCCGGACGCTGTGCGCTGGATCTGCTCTACGCCCGGAAAGTGGCTGGCAACGCTCCCGGCCAGTTGGCCGACGTTGAGTTGTCCGGCAGGAGTGGACGTGCTGTGCAAGCGTTCCAGCGCCGGGTTGACCGAGAGAATCGCGCCGCTGATGGCCAACAGCATGACCAACAGGGCAGCGATCAGGCCGGGCAGGGAATGGGACTGGCGAAGCATGTTCAGCCTCCAGAAAGGGCAGGTGCTACAGATCGTAAGTAAAGGAGTCGACGTAGGCGCTGCCGGGTGCCGGCTTGCCTGCGCCCTTGGACGTCAGGGGCACGCTGACATCGGCGCGGGCGTCACGTTTGTCCTCGACGGCACTGTCGATGCGGATCTGGTACCCGGCATCAATCAGGGTGTCTGCCAGTTCGACGCTGACTTTGAGCGTGCGTCCACTGCCGACACTGGCGCCGCTGACCCCGTCAAACTCGCTCGGGTTCATCCCGCTGCCACGGGCCCAGTCACCCAGGTGCTTGTAGTACTTGGCCTTTTTGCCGGCCACCCACAGGGTTTTCTGATATTGGCCATTGGCGTCGGTGACGTAGATCGCCAGGTAGGCGTCGTTGCCGCTGTAGTCCTTGAGCTGAGTGGTCAGGGTCACTTCACGGGCCTGGGCCAGCCCCGGCAAGGCAATGGCGCTGGCGAGGCAGGTCGCTGCGATGATCTTTTTCATGAGGGTGTCCTGTTGATCGTTAGGTCGAGAGACTGGACCTGCTGGCTGACAGCAACCTGAAGCGCAGGAAAAATTCATCGACAGATGCGGCGTCATTCGGTGGGCGGGCTGCCGAGGTAATCCCTGGCATCGCCGTCGTCGCGGAAATGAATCTCAAGTGTGTGCAGGCGCAGCGAGGCCGGTGAGTAACGGGCTTCGATGGCATTGCCTTTGCGATCCAGGCCCTTGAGCTCGTAACAACCGTCGTCGACCTTGATGCGCTGCACGCTCCAGCCGTATTGCCGCTCGACCTGCTGACGCAAGGTTTCGCGCGGTTGCCAGTCGCTCACCGGGTCGCTGCAGTCGTCATCGGCCAGGGCGTAACCGCTGAGCAGCAGGCTCAACAGCGCGGCCTGGGCAATAAAACCTGTTTTCATGATCTGTCTCCTGCCGAGGTCGGCGTCTGTGGCATACCCTAAGGTGCATTCCTGACAACCAGCTGAATCTTCAGATTCACGTCAGGTAAGGCGATTAAGGTGCTGCACGACAACCATCACAGGAGGTGCCAGATGCGGGTTTTATTGGTCGAGGACGCACCAGGGTTGGGGGAGGCGGTGCGCGAGCAGATCGCCGATGACGGCCATGCCGTCGATTGGGTGCAGCGCCTGGACCATGCGCGCAACAGCGTGCGCACCACGCCTTACGACCTGATCCTGCTTGACCTGATGCTGCCGGATGGTCGCGGGCTGGACTTTCTGCGTCAGCAGCGCTCGGCAGGGGACGTAACCCCGGTGATCATTCTGACCGCTCAGGATCAGATCTCCGATCGTATCGCCGGTCTCAATGCCGGGGCCGATGATTACCTGGTCAAACCGTTCGACCTGTTTGAGCTCTCGGCCCGTGTGGCCGCGGTGGCCCGACGCTACAGCGGCAACCCCAATCCGCAGATCCGACTCGGTGATTTGCAGGTCGACATGAGCGCCCGCACCGTGCAGCGTGCCGGCACCACCGTGGACCTGACGGCGCGTGAGTGGGCGCTGTTCGAAGCGTTTGTGCAGCGCCCCAGCGCGCTGCTGTCCAAGTCGCAGCTGGAAGAACGGCTGTATGCCTTCGGTGCCGAAATCGAGAGCAATACCATCGAGGTCTATATCAGTCGGCTGCGTAAAAAACTGGGGCGCGATCTGATCGAAACCGTGCGCGGCATGGGCTACCGGTTGATGGCTGTATGAAGCCCTCTGTGAGCCTGCAAAAACGTCTCGGCCTGGGTTTGACCCTGGGCATGACCTTGCTCTGGCTGGGCGCAACCGTCGGCGCCTGGCTGGTGGTGCAGCATGAGTTGGACGAGGCATTTGACAGCGCACTGGAAGAGACCGCGCAACGCATCTTGCCGCTGGCCGTGTTGGAAATCAGCAACCGGGAGGAACCCCGTGAAGCGCAGCACGTTGCGGCGTTGAAAATGCACAAGGAATACCTGACGTACCTGGTGCGCGATGCCAGCGGCAAGATCCTGATGCAGTCCCACGACGCCAACCCGAAGATCTTCAATCAACAACCGACCGAGGGTTTTTCTACCTCTGAAAAGTACCGTTTGTATGGCGCCAGTGCATTGCGTGGAACGCTGTTCATTGAAATCGCCGAGCCGCTGAATCATCGCCGTGAAGCCGCGCGGGAAGCCTTGTTTGCCTTGTTGTTGCCACTGTTGGCGCTGATTCCCGTCAGCCTGTTGGGCACCTGGTTGTTCGTGCGGATCAGCCTGCGTAGCGTGTTGGCGTATCGACGTGCGGTCGAGGCGCGGGGTGTGGGTGATCTGTCACCGATCAACGTGGCCCGCCTGCCGGCAGAAATCGATCCGTTGGCCGAGGCGGTCAATCACCTGCTGGAGCGCTTGCGCAAGGCCCTCGAAGCCGAGCGCAGCTTTACCGCCAACAGCGCTCATGAGTTGCGTACACCATTGGCCGCGACCCTGGCGCAGATCCAGCGCTTGCACCAGGAGGCGCCTGAAGGCCCGTTGCGAGTGCGTGCGGCGAAGATCGAAAACGCCTTGCGCGAGCTGGCGCGGCTGTCGGAAAAGCTCATGCAACTGGCGAAGGCTGAGGGCGGTGGGCTGCTGTCCGAAACGCCTCAGGACCTGATTCCGTTGTTGGCCCATGGCGTCGATGAGTGGAACCAACGCAGCGGCCAGCGCATCGAGTTGCAACTGCCACACCAGGCCAGCGTGTACTCGAACATTGACCCGGACGCCTTTGGCATCTTGTTGCGCAACCTGATTGAGAACGCCCTGAAGTATGGCGCGACGGCGCAACCGATCGAAGTCAGCCTCACCGAACAGGCCCAACTGCGGATAGTCAATGGCGGGCCGGTGGTGCCGGCGCCAGTGTTGCAGCACCTGACCGAGCGCTTTGTACGAGGTCACAGTGAAATCAGCGGTTCAGGATTGGGCCTGGCGATTGCCAAAACGATTGTGCAGGGGGTTAACGCGAGAATGAAATTGAGCTCCCCTGCAACAGGTCGACAAGAGGGTTTCGAAGTGTGCGTCTGGCTCCCGCTCGCGTCGGCGATCGAAGTTTGAGGGGGAGGCTGGCGGGAGCCCGAGTTTCAGGCGTGAAAAAGTATGACTGTTTTAGTCCTGCATGGGGGTAAATGCGAGAAGGTCTCTATTACACTTTTCGTAAGTAACGTAACAACTAATGGATCCAATGAAAGAGTCTGAAGCTTATCTAATTTTAAGCGGGCCAGTTAACACGCGGCATACGGAGAAGTTATCGGTCCGTGATCGGTTTTAATGAGTTTCGCTGAATTAACCGTTTGTCGGTAGTCTGCTTGAGAAATGAACATTCGAGGCGTAACACCCTCTGATGCTTCAGCACGTCACCATGACCTGCTCCAGCAATCGAAAGAAAGAAGTGGAAAACGAACCTCATATGCACTGACTGCAAATGGGGATTTTTTTATCTGAAATTCAGGAGGCGGTAAACAAATCGATCATTGGTTTACCAAGTGAATCAATGGGCTACGCAGTGTCAGGTCTGCGATTTGGCATCTCTTATAAAAGTAAGATCGCACAGGGGCTTAAATAGTTAAATGCCCTGTTAGTTGTCGATCTGTACTATCGAACAAGGTGGAGAAAGTACCGTGGCGATAAATACAATTATGAGCCTGCTCGAAAATAAAGAATGTATGGAGTTTGTGCGGTTGGGCGTTATTTACGTTCATTTAGTGTCTTGTTGTGTGGCCATTGGTTTGGTGTTGACCAGTGATGTTGCAATGGTTAAAGATTTGTTAAAGCGAAAAGCATTCACTGAGCACGATCATGCTCATATGGAAAATTTGCAGAAGTCTGTGATCGTTGCATTGATAGCCTTGTGGCTGACGGGCGCCGCGGTGATCGGTATCGACTTCCTGGAAAAAGGTATGAACTACTTCATGAACCCGAAACTTCACGCCAAAGTGATCATTGTCATGCTGCTGACCTACAACGGCATCTTGTTGCATCGCCTGGTATTACCCGCGCTGCAAAAGGCAGGCTCCTTGCTCGATCTCGGATTCAGCGCACGGATGCTCGCACTGTTCTGCGGCTCGCTGTCGGCCGTGTCCTGGATGTATGCGGCCATGCTGGGCGTCGGTCGGCCGTTGGCCTGGAAATACTCCCTGTCCGAACTGTTGATGGCGTATCCAGTGCTGATCGCATTGGGTTTCCTGAGCATGCTGGTGTTGACTCAGCGAGTAAAAAAACAGGGCTACGCCGTTATTTCGCCGCGGATGGTGGCGAGCCAATGCTAGGTCCGTTCAGCAGGTAAGTCTTCCTCGTCCAGAAGGCGCCTAGTGAGCCTTGAGCCAGTCCTGAAAACGCGTCGCGCCAATGATCGGGTTGGCGCCCGGTGTCAGCGACTGGTCATTGATCGGCGCACCAAAGTAGGGAACCGAGTCGTCCGCAACGGTTTGGCGCGGGTCCTTGGTGTGCTTAAGGTAATCGCTGGCGAACTCGACGAGAGGGCGTTTATCAGGCCCGGCCACTTCGACGGTCTGATTGACCGGTGCCTTGAGCGCAATATCCGTCAGCGCCGCCGCGACATCGTCCGAGGCCACCGGTTGTAACGCGGCGGATGTCAGGTGAATGGTGTCGCCTTCCTCACGTCCGGAGTGAGCGATGGCGTGGATAAACTCGAAGAACTGGGTGGCCCGCAGAATGGTGTAGGGAATACCTGACTTCTTGATCAGTGCTTCCTGGGCCATTTTTGCCCGGAAGTAACCGCTGTCGAGCATCCGCTCGGTGCCAACGACCGACAGGGCGACATGGTGTTTGACCCCGTCGAGCTTCTCCGCCGCAAACAGGTTGTGCCCGGCGGTTTCAAAGAAATGCAACGCCGCGTGGTCTTCGAAAGAGGGGGAGTTCGCCACGTCGACCACCACGTCGGCGCCTTTTAGTGCCTCTTTGAGGCCTTCGCCGCTGATCACATTGACCCCGGTGCTCGGTGATGCCGCAAAGGCTTCATGGCCCAGTTCCTGCAGGTTTTTGCAGACCTTGCTGCCGATCAGCCCGGTACCTCCGATGACGACGACTTTCATGGCCAGTCTCCCGAAGCGGTGAGTGCAGCGGTTATTAAACACCCGCCAAGGTGGCAATATCGGGCGCTGCCCCGCAGTGGCCGACAGGTGGTCGGAAGTCCTGCAGCCAGTGGAAGAAACGCGAGTTATTTGCTTTAGTCCTCCTATCGCTGGCCCACGTGTGCGGGCGGTTCGGCTCATAACGGGAACCCTCTGACGGAGCATCCGATGAATGTTCGATTCCCGCGGCTCGCTGTTCTGGCCGTCGTGCTGACTGTTGGCTACTTGCCCTGCGCGCACGCGGTGCAATACAAACAAGTCAATCAAGCCGCGAGCAAGATCTCCTTCACGTACAACCAATTCACCTCGCGGGTATACGGCACGTTTGGCGTATTCGAAGCCAAACTGGATTTCGACACGGCCAACCCTGCGGCAGCCCGGGCATCGCTCACCATCCAGCTCGACAGCATCGATGCCGGCAGCAGTGACGCCAATACGGAACTGCAAAAACCCGCCTGGTTCGATTCGGCGGTTTATCCCGTGGCGACCTTTGAATCGACCGATGTGAAGGCGCTGGGCGACAATAAATACACGATCATCGGCAAACTGACGCTCAGAGGTGTTACCCGTGATGTAGCGGTTCCGGTGCTGCTGAAAGCCGAGGACACCATCGGCATCTTCGACGGCGAGTTAACGCTCAAACGCAGCGATTTCAAGATCGGCGAAGGGGAATATGCCGATACCGTGGTGTCCGACGACATCAATATCCGGTTCAAGATGGTCGCGCCGCAGCAGTGATGCAGCGGTGCCCCTGTAGCAGCTGGCGAAGCCTGCGTTCGGCTGCGAAGCAGTCGTGAAATCAGACGATGCGGTGTTTCAGGAAAACCGCGTGTACAGGATTTACGACTGCTGCGCAGCCGAACGCAGGCTTCGCCAGCTGCTACAAAGTGCGGTGGGCCTCAGGATCGGGGTCAGGCGTGGGATTCATTTGTTTGTACAGGTGGCAGGGTGCCACAATCGCTTTTTTTGTCGCAGCATCATGATCAGGCGGTTCACATGGATGGCCCAGGATTTCGGTACGACCAGGAGACTTTCATCGCGGCGCAGGTGCGCGGTGACCGATTGCGACAACTGTTCCATCAATCCGTGTCCGCGGTGTTCGGCAGTTATCTGGCCGCGCTTATGCTGTGCGGGTTGTGCTGGGAGCGCATGGACCACAGCGTGATGATCGGCTGGGTTGGCCTGCTGAGCGCCTCGTCGTTACTGCGCATCCTGATGTTTGTGATCTATTTTCGCAGCCCGGACAGCGAGCGTACGCCGCAACGCTGGGAGCGGATCTATTGGGTGACGCTGGTGTTGTCTGCCGGTATCTGGGGCGCTGGTGCTTTGGCCGTCATGCCGGCAGATGATCTGCTGGCCCAGGCGCTGGTCATGCTGTTTGCCGTCGGTATGTCGGTCAGCGCGGTGTCGTGTTACTCGTCTTATCGGTACATGACCCTGGTGTCGATTGCCCTGGTGTTGTTGCCGTGTACTACGTGGTTGTTGTTTCAACACTCGACCTTGCAAGTCGGTATGGCCCTGGCCGTCGTGGTGTTTGCTTCATTTGTCGCCAGAGCCACCCGCAAACTGTCCGAAGCCCTGGAAACTGCGTTTCGCCTGACCCGTGAAATGGAACTGGCGCACCGCATCGCCACGCATGCCGCACAAACCGATGAACTCACCGGGCTGAAAAACCGCCGGGCTTTTTTTGAACACGCGCAGCAGTTGTTCAACAACTGCCAACACCATCGGTTGCCGCTGTGCGCGGTGATGCTGGATATGGATCACTTCAAGCACATCAACGACACCTACGGCCATCAGGTCGGTGATCAGGTGCTGCGTCAGATGGGAGTGGTCATCAGCACCTGTTTTCGCGAAACCGACGTCTATGGCCGGCTGGGCGGCGAGGAGTTCGCCATTCTGCTGCCGGACACGTCCATTGAGGTCGCCCTCGAAATTGCCGAGCACCTGATCCAGTCCATCGGTGGGTTGATGACCGGACCGGTTTATCGCATATCGGCCAGCCTTGGCGTCGCCGCCATGGAGATGCACGATCATGATCTGCAAAGTCTGATGAACAATGCGGACAAAGCGCTGTATCGGGCCAAGGCGCGTGGGCGTAATCAAGTGGCAGTTTCGGAGTAATGGCGGGGAAGGGCTAATAAAACCGGTCTTCCTCTTTCATCGCATAAATCCGGCCCAGCGTCCTGGCCGATATCCCCAGGAATAACAACGTCAGCAATACCCCACCCATCATGATGTAAAACCCCGGACGGTTGCCGTTCAGCTCGCGGGCAATGCTGCTTTGCGCCGGAAGCCAGCGGGAGTAGAGCAGGGGAATGCTGCCGCCGGTTTCATAGGCGGTTTTTGTTGCATAGCGTTCGTCGACATATTGGTTGTCGTGCACCTGTCCGTCGAGATCGGTGTAGCGGTAATGGATCACTTTGCCGTCGCGGTTCATCAGGATGTCGTCGAGTTGCGTGACTGTGCCGACAGTCTCGACAGGGCCCAGCTGGATCGCGGCATAGCGGATGCCTTCATGCCGGGCCATGCCGGCCAGGATCAGCACCACACAGCAGGCAACGGTGAGCAGGATCACCCGGTTGAATAGGTGATCTTTTTCAGCTTCGCGGGGGTAATACATCTCACGGTCCTTCGTTGATAAATTCACAGAAGGAGTCGGCGAGCGGCGCCACAACTTTAGGCACGGACTATTTCTGGGTTGTTTGGTGTCCGTCGCGGGCTACCCCTGCGCATACATGTAATACAGCTCTGCCAGTACAGGCACCGTCGAAGGCAATGGCGATTCGGGCAGGCGCCGGGCAGGCCAGCGATCCGCTCTCTCTGGACGCATCGGTCCGCAATCGACAGGCGCCCGGTCCGCAATGAGCAGACCGGGCGCGATCGATAACGCTTTAGTGCGCGGCTATCGGTGCCGTGACCGACTTGCCGAATGCTGAAGTGACCGTGATGGTCGGGCTCGTTGTCGGCCCGCTACCGGTCGTCGTGACGGACACCCGCCACCGCGCACCGGTGCCAATCGGCGTGAGCACGGCAGCGCCAAGGTTAAGCGGCCCGGCGGTGGTGGCCGCGGTCACGGTCACCGTGTTGCCCGCCGCCCGCGACGTGGTCCCGGCAATGTCCCAGGTGTAGCGACTGTTGCTGCGACCGGTGACGGAAGCGCTGGTCACCACCAGATCCTCGTTGACCGCAGCGGCGCCGCTGACGGCCACGGACACCGTCGCCGGGGCCGAAATCGCGTCCTTGGCGTCGCTGGCCTGATAGGTGAACGTCGCAGTGAATGGCGCAGGAACAATCGCCGGAGGCGTGTAGATCACGCGCACACCGTCGGTGCTGACCGTGCCCTTACCGGAATCCGGCTGGCTCAGGCCCACCACTTTGAGTGGCACATTGCCGTCCGGGTCGGTGTCGTTGGCCAGCACATTGATGGTCAGCGGTTGACCATTGCTGCTGGTAGCAACGTCCGGACTGGCCAAGGGTTTTTGGTTGTCGCCTTCATTGTTGTCCTCATCACCGTTACCACCGGTGCGGAAGGTCGGCAGCGCCACGGAGGCTACATACGTCACACCGTCCCAACCCGGCAGCGGCGTCGGCATTAACTGGAACTGGCCGGGATGCTCGATATCCCAGCGCAACAGCATTGAGTTGTCCTCGTGCTGGGTGTTGTGGCAGTGCTCCATGTAAGTGCCGGCGAACTCGCGGAAGTGGATCGCCATTTCCACATCCACGGAGCTGTCGATGCCTTCGCCAATGCGATAGACGTCCTTGCGTGCCCATTTCTCCCAATCCGGCGGCGCCTTGCCGTCGCGACTGAGGATCACGCCTTCCTCGAAATGCACGTGCACCGGGTGGTTCCAGCCGTTGCCGCCATTCTTGATTTTCCACACTTCGAGGGTGCCGTCGCCGGCATACCCGCCATCAGTCGGGCCGTTGGCCAATTGCGGTGCGGCACTGAGCCGGCGTGGGTCCATGTGGTAGCCGAAACCGCCATCGGTCTTGACCGTCCACGGTGCGGCGTCGGTGCCGTCGGAACGCCCAAAAACAAACTCACGGTGCCGTGCGGCGGTGATTTTGGCCTGATCGGTCGGGTTGTCGCGGTCGATGGTCAGCGGGATCATGACCTTGCCGGCGGCTTTGCCGGGCTTGGCAGGTTCATAGGCGACCGGGTCCATGCTCAGGTCCTGGCCAGAATAAGGCTGCACCAGCAACTCGAGGAATTTGCCCACGGCCGGGTCGCCCTTGTCCCATTCCGGACCTTTGCTGCCTTGCTTGATCACCGCTTTGTATTTTTCGGACAGCACATCGGCCAGGGCCAGTTCGTCTTTCTCCGGACCCTTGCCGGTCTGGTGTGCCATCAGATTGATGAAGAACAGCTTGTCACCAACGCTGATGCCGTTTTTCGCGAAGTTGACAATGATGTCGTAGCGTTCGGCGATGCCCTGGGTCGGCAGGATTGCGTTGTGATCCTGGAAGTTACCGTCGCCATCCAGGTCCATGCTGCCGTCGAACGGAATGCTGTGGGCCATGATGTTGCCGTCGTTGCCGATCAGGTGGAACGGCACGCGGTTATAGGACACCCCGGAACCCGCCGGCCCGGGAAATTCGCCACCGTTACCGCTGACCTGGCGCACCAGCGCCATTTTGAAGTAGCGCGACACCGAGCCGTTGAGGATGCGGAAGCGATAGCTGCGCGCCCGCACTTTCAGCACCGGTTGGTACTGCCAGTTGACCAGAATCTGATCCCCGAGGAAGCCGTCGGTGTTGAACGGGTTGAACCACAACTGGCCGTTCGCGTCCCAGGCCTTGTCGGCGACCACGAGGTTCACGTCGTAATCACGGTTACCCCACGGCATCGCCGAACCGCTGGGGAAGCGCAAGTTGACGCCGTCCTCGATCGCCTCGTTACCGCGGTCCAGCGCGCTGTAGTAATTCATCATCACCGCATTGCCCTTGTAGACGTTCTGCGCGGTGAAATCGAGCATGTGGTCGTGGAACCAGTGGGTGCTCATGGTTTCGCGCCAGTCGCCACGGATTTTGATGGTGCCGTTGTCGCAGGTTTTCAGGCCGGGGCTGGCGTCGTTGACGTACAGGGTTTCACCGGGCGCGCAAGGGAAGGCTGCGCGCGGATCCTGCGCGTTGGTGTTGATGGTGTCGTAGCCGGCCAATTGCACGGGCCAGCGATAGTCGTAGTACTGCCCCGGAAAGAAGAAGGCGTTGGCATAGCCGTCGCTTTCGGCCGGGGAGTGGCCGTTGTGTTCGTGGGTGCTGATGGTGTGCAGGCCGAAACCCATGTTGGCCGCCGGGTCGATCGGCAGGGCATTGTAGTGACGCATCAGCAACGGTTGGCCGTAGCGAACCATGAGCAATTTGGGCGGCACAGTGCCGTCGAAGGTCCACAGCGAATTGTGATTCTGGATCGGCATTTTCGAGTGGAAACGCACGTCGATGCCCTTGGTGGTACCGGCGGTGGCCGGGATGTCCGAGGTTTGGTAGTAGAGCCCGCCGGGGGCAAATTCACCCTTGGCGTAGTTGTGCAATTGCTTGCGGTCACGCAGGCCCAGATTGGTTCGCGCGCCGGCTTGCACAGTCTTGAAATCAGCCTGCGGGTAGAACTCGTTCCAGCGCTGATGCGACCAGCCTTTTCCCGGTGGCCGGCCTTCAGCGGGCGAACCGACCGGATGGCGGTTGAGGAACGATTCGATCTGCGCTTGCCACGGGTTGCGGTCCAGCACATTGGAAAACTGCGACGGGAACGGAAACAGCCCCGGTTGACGCATGAACGCATCCAGCGCCGCGCTTGACGGACCACTGCGAGCGACGAGGTTTGGGTCCTGCTGCGGTGCCGGGCCGGTGGTGGGCACGGGGAAGGTCAGTGGTGGCTGCGGCAGGGTAGGGTCGAGTTTTTCCGTACCGAACTCTTCGAACAGCAGCAGTTGCTGGGTAAACGGCTCAGCCCCAAACAAGGGGCTGGGTTTGCCGTTGGTGGGGAAGTTGAACGACGTTTGCACGGCGGGCGGCAGCACGTTATCGGCACGGGGCGTGTCCTTGTCGCCGTACACACCGTTGGGCAAGGCCAGGGAACCCTGATTCGCCTCGGGCATGGTCTTCAGTGCTTCCAAGGCCACGACGGGATCAGCCGGCGGGTTGTAATAGGCCGAGGGATCGGTCGGTGACGGTTGACTGACATCGTCAATCGGGGCGGCATTCAGTGTGGCCAGGCTGGCCGTCATGAGCACCACCGTAGTGATGCCCTGCGCCAGGGAAACGCGGGGCGATTTGTTCGCAGGGATTGAGCTTTTCATGAGGGTTCTCGTGGGGCATGCCGGTGTGAAGGCACGTGCCCTTTGGCTAACGCAAAAGGCGCGCCATTACCGTAGTGCCATGAAAAACTCTGTTAAATCATTTGGTTGTGAGATGTGTAAGGCTTTTTGAACACTGGAGAAAGGACACCGAACCGGGGGCAAATCCTCAGTTTCGGGGGGGATGATGTCGCGTGTACGCTACAACCCCTGTAGCAGCTGGCGAAGCCTGCGTCCGGCTGCGAAGCAGTCGTGAAACCATCAAACGCGGTGTATCAGGCAGAACGCGTCAAGCGGACTTACGACTGCTACGCAGCCGGACGCAGGCTACGCCAGCTGCTGCAGGAAGTGTTGGGGCTCAGGCCAGTTTCACATTCATCGTGATCCGCGCCGTGAACACCTTCTTGCCTTCGGCGTCATGAATCTCCACCGGCACGATCTTGTCGCCTTCCGTCTGCCAGTCCACCGCCTCACCGTTGGCCACTGCCGACACATCGCTCTTGGCCTTGGCCAGATACTCCACGGTCATGCCCTTTGGAATCCAGCGCGCACCGGTAGGGATAGACACGTCAGTCATCGTCCCGGCGGCCAGTTCGGCAGCGTTGCACATCGCAATCGCATGCACGCTGCCCAGATGGTTGGTGATCTCCCGCGTGAACGGCACCTGGACCGCGGCATACCCCGGACGCAATTCCGAGATCAGCGGGTTGATGGTGCTGAAGTAGGGTGCCACCTGACAGGCCATTTTGCTGAACGCTTCCGGGCCTGCGCTGTTAAACATGCTGAGAAACTGACTCATGTTGAAGCCTCACTGACGGGTTGATTTAGCAGAACGATGTTCCGTAACAGAATAATGTTCTGTGACGGAACAGTATTCTGTCGCGGTGAAATCTGTCAACCTAGCGCGGCTTACTCATTGGCAGTCGATCTGCCGTGTCATGGATCTTCTTGGCCAGTGTCCCGCATGGAAACCTCAGATTTACTCGAACGCTGCTACCCCGGCAGAAGAGCCGAACTCAAGCGCGATATCTTCAGAAAGGCCCTGGCCCTGTTCAACGACCTGGGGGTCGAAGCCACGACCATCGAGATGATCCGCGCCGAGTGCGACACCAGCGTCGGCGCGATCTACCACCATTTCGGCAACAAGGAAGGCTTGGTGGCGGCGCTGTTTTTCACCGCGCTGGACGATCAGGCCCAGCTGCGCGACCGCTATCTGGCCGAAGCGAAGACCACCGAGGAAGGCGTGCATGCGCTGGTGCACAGCTACGTCGACTGGGTCGACAGCCAACCCGAATGGGCGCGGTTTCAGTACCACGCACGGTTCGCCATCACCAAAGGCCCGTTCAAGGACGAACTCGCGACCCGCAACAAAACCCGTAACCACACACTCGGAGCATGGCTGGCAGAGCCCGGCCGCCGCGATGAATTGCGCGCGGTACCTGCCGAACTGTTGCTGTCACTGATCATCGGCCAGGCCGACAGTTACTGCCGCGCGTGGTTGTCGGGGAGGGTGAAGGGCAGTCCCAAGGCCTACCGGGAACTGTTGGCCCAAGCCGCGTGGCGCTCAATCTGTGACAATAGCCTGGCCGATGCCCAGTAAGTCTTTTCCCGGAGTCAGAAATTCAATGCCCCAACTCACCCACTTCGCAGCCCCGTGCCCGGAGCACATCAACAGCCAGATCCTGCAACTGGTCGTCGATAACCTGACCGACATCAGCATGGTCGGCATCGGCCCGAGCAACCCGCTGTACAACGTCTACCAATACACGGTCGGCTTCGAAGTGCACCTGTACCTGGACGCGCTCGACGGGTCCAAGGGGATTGCGGTCGAGTTGATCGTCGCCACCGACGACGCAGACCCGGAGAAGGTCATCGGCTTTTTGCTGTACCTGCCAATCAAGGACGATCCGCAAGCCTGCGGCGTCGCCTACATGGCGGTCGACGCCGGCCATCGTCGCCAAGGTGTCGCGCGCAACATGTTGAAAGACATGATCAGCCGTTACCCGCACGCCGAATTGACCTGCGCCGTGGCCAAGGTGCCGTGGTTCGAATCGATGGGCTTCCAGGTGCTGGGCGTGCGCGCTACGCAAGTGCTGATGAACACTCGCGACCACAGCAGCGAAGGCTTGATGGGGCTGCTGGATGTGGCGTCGATCTACAGTTCGCTGGAAGTTCGGCAGATCCATCACTACTTGCTGCAGAAGCACGGCAAGCGCGCAATGATCGATGCCGAGAAGCAACGCGACCGGCATCTGGACCAGATGACCCGCAACGCCAAGGTGTTTGTGCTGAATCGTTTGGGCCAGAACGCGGCGAACGAGCCTCGTCTGGACTAGACTCACAAGTCCTTTCGGGAGCGCACGGTCGCCGAGCCGTGATATTCTGCGCGCCAACTTGGTTTGACCTGTTCAGTTGGCCCGTCTTGGAGACGTGCCGACAGGATCAATGTCGCTCAAGTAGCTGAAGCCAATAATGATAAAAAGTCAGTTCAGTAGGGACATATAACTGAGGTCGATGCAGACAATCGGCCTTGTGTGCCCACCCTCCAATCAGCATGCATAAACACCCACGACATCCTGCCTGAATGCCGTGAACCAGGGGTTTTTGACATGAAGATGGAAGGGCGGATGGCGTTTTATCATAGGTGCTACAGATGTTTAAAAAAATGAACACGGCCCTGCTGGGGCTGGCTTTGTCGATGGGGATCACGTCCGTTCAAGCGGAAGAGGCAAAGAAAGTCGATGTGCTGTTGATTGGCGGCGGCATCATGAGCGCAACCCTGGGTGTGTGGCTCAATGAGCTGGAACCCGACACCTCGATGGAAATGATCGAGCGTCTCGACGGCGTCGCCCTGGAAAGCTCCAACGGCTGGAACAACGCCGGTACCGGTCACTCCGCCCTGGCCGAGTTGAACTACACCCCGGAAGACGACAAAGGCAACGTACAGATCCCGAAAGCCGTTGAAATCAACGAAGCGTTCCAGATCTCCCGTCAGTTCTGGTCCTGGCAAGTTCAGCAAGGCGTGTTGAAAAACCCGCGTTCGTTCATCAACTCCACACCGCACATGAGCTTTGTGTGGGGCGATGACAACATCAAGTTCCTGAAGAAGCGCTATGAAGCCCTGCAAGCGAGCCCGCTGTTCGCCGGCATGCAGTACTCCGAAGACCCGGCGGTGATCAAGAAGTGGGTTCCGCTGATGATGGAAGGGCGCGACCCGAACCAGAAAGTCGCGGCCACCTGGACCCCGATCGGCACCGACGTGAACTTCGGCGAGATCACCCGCCAGTTCGTCGCGCACCTGCAAACCACGCCAAAGTTCGACTTGAAGCTGTCTAGCGAAGTGCAAGACATCACCAAGAACGAAGACGGCACCTGGCGCGTCAGCTACAAAAACCTGAAAGACGGCACCAAATCCGAAACCGACGCCAAGTTCGTGTTCATCGGCGCCGGCGGCGGTGCACTGCACCTGCTGCAGAAGTCCGGCATTCCTGAAGCCCAGGAATACGCAGGCTTCCCGGTTGGCGGCTCGTTCCTCGTGACCGAAAACCCGACCATCGCCGAACAACACCTGGCCAAGGCCTACGGCAAAGCCTCCGTCGGCGCACCGCCGATGTCGGTTCCGCACCTGGACACCCGCGTCCTCGACGGCAAACGCGTCATCCTGTTTGGCCCATTCGCGACCTTCAGCACCAAGTTCCTGAAAGAAGGTTCGTACCTGGACCTGCTGACCACCACGACTACACACAACGTGTGGCCAATGACCAAGGTCGGCATCAAGGAATACCCACTGGTCGAGTACCTCGCAGGCCAACTGATGCTGTCTGACGAAGACCGCATGAACGCCCTGAAAGAATACTTCCCGAACGCCAAAGCCGAAGACTGGCGCCTGTGGCAAGCCGGCCAGCGTGTGCAGATCATCAAGCGTGATGAAGCGGCGGGTGGCGTGTTGAAGTTGGGTACTGAGATTGTGTCCTCGGCTGACGGCTCGATTGCCGGCCTGCTGGGCGCATCGCCGGGTGCATCGACGGCGGCGCCGATCATGCTGACCGTGCTGCAGAAGGTGTTCAAGGATAAGGTGGCTTCGCCGGCGTGGCAGGAAAAGCTGCACCAGATCGTGCCGAGCTATGGCACTCAGTTGAACGGCAGTCCTGAGAAGGTTGCGCAGGAGTGGGCTTATACCGCGAAGGTGTTGGAGCTGACTCCGCCGCCGGTGATCCCGCAGTTGGCGGCTCCGGTTGTTGCTCCGGCTGATGCTGGAAAGGCTCCGAAGGCTAATGCTGCTAGTGATATGGCTTTGTAAGTAGAGGCCTTGTCAAAAGCCCACTGGATCGGTGACGGTCAGTGGGCTTTTTTGTGGGCGGTGGTTTTGTGCGAGGGATGGATTCGGATTATTTGGTGGGCTGTTTTTGGCCAATAGCTGCCCCACTAGGAGTGGTAGCTGATGATTAATGCCTTGCATTCATGTGGTGCTCAGTGCTGCCTTACGCACCGCGCTCATTGTTGAAACGAGTGAGCAGAGCCGTTTCTTTCAACTCGTAATGCCCCATCAATTGGTAATAGTTAGTCACCCCTCGATCAAGCAAATCTCTTGCTTCGACTCTCGGGTCAAAATCTACGGTTGAGTCATCGCCGCCATTCATGTGTTTTGTCGAGTTCTTCGCATTGTTCATTAGGTCATGAATAGCCTTCGCCGTAGTTGGCTCTCCCTCTTCATCCAGAAACCTTGATAGGCGAACAGCACCGTTTTTTATACTGTTCAATGATGACTCGCCACCTTTCGCCTCTACATGTCTTCCAAGTAATTCTTCGGCAGCACCGGCAAGGCATATCGTCGCGAAATACTCTGGTGGCTCACTGAAAAAATGACGCAAGGCGGTATCGAGCAATTGGGATGCAATTTCGATTTTTGGAATAGGGGTAGTCATTTTGGTACACCTAAATGAGTTTGGAGGGGGAGGCTAGTTCACAAATTGAATTTTGTTTTCGGCTTCGGAAAGAAGTTGGATTAATAATCAGAAGTGATTTCTCAATCGCAATCGGCAGGTCGCTGTTGAAACGCGTCGCATCGATCCTCGGGAAAAGCGAGTAAAGGGGACAGATTTATTTTTCCGGAAATAAATCCGTCCCCATTTTTCGCAATTCAAGCAGGCCAGTCGCCCGCTACATACTGATTTATGGCTCTACAACATCGCAAAACAACGGCATGACCTGACTTGTTAAGGCCCGAACGAGCCTCAACAACTAGGTGTTCGAGGAAAGATCAACGCCCTTCACGCCAATACTGGTTTGCAGCTGCGATCACTGCAAATTCGGTGGCGACGATCTGTGCCACTTGCAGAAGCATGGCCGGATCTTCGGCGTAGATTGGCCGCAGTCTCGAACGAACGGCGTCATCAGGCTGGGTGACCTTGATCGTCAATCGAGCCATTTTCACGGCTAACTGACGACCCGCTTCCGCGGTAGGGACAATCAAGCTACCACCAGGTACAAGTTCGATAGTGCTCATAGAATCTTCCTCATCAGGAAATCGACACGGTTGGAGGCATGCGAGGTCAGCCTTTTTTACTTCAGGCTTCTTTTGAAACGGAAAAAAGTATAGATCGAAAGTTGTGTGGCAAAAGGCGTACGTGAGGCCAAATCCGCGTGGTCTGCCAGTATTTCGCACTATTGGTCTTTTGATCCAATTGGGTTCATTTGTATGGTTCTGCTTTTTTGACGCGCTGGCGTCGGGGGATTTGGCATGAATTTCATGTGGCGTAAAAAAGTACTCGCAGACTACGTCGCGCCCTTAAATGAGCCGGCGCCTGCGATAGTCGATGAAGGACTACTTGCGATCCGTGTGAGTGAACTGCGCGACCGTGATTTTTTTCGTGGCCTGGCGCAGCACTTGCTGATTTGTGGCAACTCGCTGGAGCCGGTCAGTGAGTCGTTCTCGATGCTCAACCAGCGCCTCAAACTCAATTACCAGCGCGCTGAAGCGGTAGCCAGTGCGGCCATCGATAACCGCGTGCAAGTCGATCATTTGCAGGACCAGTCTCGGGTTATGGCCGCCGGCCTCCAAGCGCTAGAAGGCGTAATAACTCATTTGGTCGGTCGTGCCAGCGAGATCGATAGAATTGTTGACCTCATCAGCGACATTGCGCGCAAAACAAACCTGCTCGCGCTCAATGCAGCCATTGAGGCAGCGCGCGCAGGGGATACCGGCCGTGGCTTCGCGGTAGTGGCCGGTGAGGTGCGCTTGCTGGCGGAAAAAACGGCTGAAGCCACCCGGGAAATCGTCAAGGAAACCTCGGCAATTCAGGAGGAAATTGGCCGGGCGAAACAGGCCATTTCGCAGCAGAGCCTAGTTTCTAATGACTTCAGTATGGTCATTGAGAAAACCGCTGAAACCATGGCCGGTATGTATGGACAAGCGCAACAGATGCAGCGCGAGATTGATCAGTCGCATCTATTGTCCGACATAGAACTGGCCAACCTGCAAGAGCTGACGCTAAAAGTCACGGTGTACGACCGCTTGCTCAATCCCAAACCCCATGCGCCACTGACGTTGCCGGATGAAACCCAATGCCTGTTCGGTCAGTGGTATTACGGCGAACAGAATCAGGGACAGCAACGCGACGTCGACTTCCGGCGCATGGAAGCTTCGCATCGACAGGTACATAGCAGCGGACAGGCCGCACTGGAGGCACACGATCGTGGGGAACTGGAAGAGGCGCTCAAGCAGCTCGGATATATGGAGGAAGCCAACGCCGTCGTAATGCGAACAGTTAAAAGCCTACTGCATGCTCGACTGCATTCGCCGGCCTGAGGCGAAAAGCAGGGAGCCTTTTTTCTGGTCATTTCTCTTGCACCGCGCAAGCAAATTCCGCTCTCCGTTCTGATCACGTACCGGCCCCTGGCTTTTGTAAAAGGTAGCTATAGGTCGAAAACGGTCTCGCCTGAGCGACTGCTTTTGGCCTACTGCCGACTGACTCAAGAGACCTCATTGCTACCGCGTTCACCTTCCGTAGGACGCACGCGTCAGCCTATTCAACAATTCCTGAGGGCGCATGTTTAAACACCCTAAAGGTAACGTCCTGAAAGCTACAAAACCTTGTGCCTTTGCCTACGGGTACGCCAGAATCCGCCGGCTTGTGCGCTTTTGGGTCGCTCGGTACCTTGATTCGTGTCACTGCCCATCAGTGATCGGGTTTAGCAGCCCGTCATGACGAAGCGCATTTGCATCCATATAGTCAGGTCATTTCATGCCTGCACGTTATGGTAGCTGTGCGCAGGGCGCCCTCGGGCGCGCCGGATTCGTCTCCGCCGGTCTGCTAACCTGCGCTCAGCTGCCACCCTGCATTCGTTTAGCAGCGATTGGGTGACGGCTCCATATTTGGAGACTTAAATATGTTCAAGGTAACCCCCAATCCACCAGACACCGATCCAGTGTCCCCGTACGAACCCGAGTCAAAAAAGCTCAACGAGGCCGCCGAACGCGCCCTCGACTTCCACTTCCCGTCGAACGCCGACATCAAAGCCACCCCGCGAACACGCAGCACGCTATTTTCCGTGGACCCGAAAGCCACAGTCGAAACTCTGGCGGTTTTTCTGGTCGAGACACTGGCCTCGCTTGACGTGATGGTTCATCACTTGGTGGATCATCTGGAAGGGGAGGCGCGCTACGCGCTGCTGGGTATTTCAAACAGCATCATGGTGGCGGAGATCACGGCGAACGGAGTGCTGGATAAGATTGAGCCTGCCGTGTAAGCGCTGTTCTGAGGTGAGGGAGCTTGCTCCCGTTGGACTGTGCAGCAGGCCCATTGAGGCCGCTTCGCGACCCAGCGGGAGCACGCTCCCTCGCCACAGGTTATTCATTGTTCGATCTATCTATTTCCATAAAAACGGGACGCTAAGCGTCTCGTCGCTATGCCGGTGTTATCTGTATGATTGGTTTTTTGGCCGCATACTTAGTCCAACCCCAACCTCCATATTAAAAGGACGCTCATGGATATCACTAACGTCGGTCGTTATAAGCTTAGTTTCGATGCCGTCAGCTTTAATATCGAGTGCCCCATGGGAACCGCTAAATTTTCAGGATTGGCAACATCCAGTCTCCCGAAATTGTATGTCGTCTGTGTCGACGATCACCCAAACCCAATCTATATCGGCATGACTAAGCAGCCAATTCGTAATCGTCTTCGATTAGGATGGAGCGCGAATGGTGAGAACGGCTATCACGGCTACGCATGGCGTAAGAGTTTCACAACCGCCACGCTTGATGTTTGGTGTCACACCAATCCCACCGCAAAGAATGATTGCATTGACGTCGAGACTGTTGAGGCCGAACTGGTTTATCTGATTCGCAAAGCAGGACAGTGGCCTTTATTCCAGACCGAAATTCATTTCCATCCGTCAACGGAAATACATCGCAAGGTGGCTGCCAAAATTGGTGCTCACTATGGTCTTGCTATCGATAGCTCAAATGCCGAGCCGAAGTTGGTGGGGTGACTGTCCGCTGTCACCGCTCGCCATCCAATAGATAATTTCCCTGGCAGAACTATCGATCAATCGAGTGTTGGCTCAAGTAGATCCGCAAGGGTACGCGAGGGCGTTGTTTCACCAGAGTGTGCAGTAAAAAGGCCCTGTCCCTTTTTAGTGGGCGGGGCTTTATGCATTTCAGTGGTTTGGTCGGAAGGCTGGATGGGGCTTTATGTATTTCAGTGGTTCACTCGCTACACCTGTCTCATTGCTGCTGAAAAGCAACCTTCACCCCAAGCGAAACAAACAACGTTCCAATTATTTTCCCTTCCCATCGACGCAGCGTTTGATCTTCGCAATCCCCACATCCTGCCGTCGCCACCCGCAACCTCCATCTATCGTTTGAAAGTGTTGCTTCCTGAACGTCTTCTACACTGAGCAAGCCTGTTCGTGACCCATTGTTCACGACCGCAGGCCAGCAGCCTGTTGCACGTTTGTTGGTAACGCTTTCCAGCTTTTGCGAGTTGACTCAAGCACTAATGAGCACCCTGCAAATCCCACACAATCCGGATCACGAGGGGGAACACGCCATGAACGCAATTACGACCAAAGACGGCACGCAGATTTTCTACAAGGATTGGGGGCCGAAAGACGCGACGCCCGTTGTGTTTCACCACGGCTGGCCATTGAGCGCGGATGACTGGGACAACCAGATGATGTTCTTCCTGCTCCAAGGCTATCGGGTGATCGCGCACGACCGCCGCGGGCACGGGCGCTCGACCCAGACGTGGGAGGGCAACGAAATGGACACTTATGCCGCCGATGTCCTTGAGCTGACCGATGCGCTCGACCTCAAGGGTGCGATCCATGTCGGCCATTCGACCGGTGGTGGTGAAGTCGCCCGCTACACCGCGCGGGCCAAACCGGGACGCGTTGCCAAGGCCGTACTGATCAGCGCGGTTCCACCCATCATGGTTCAATCGGAAAAGAACCCCGGTGGGTTACCCCTGGAAGTGTTCGACGGGTTCCGCTCGGCATTGGTCGCCAGCCGTGCGCAGTTTTACGTGGATGTGCCGGCAGGACCGTTCTACGGCTTCAATCGACCTGGGGCCAAGGTCTCGCAAGGCGTCATCGATAACTGGTGGCGTCAAGGCATGATGGGCGGTGCAAAAGCTCATTACGACTGCATCAAGGCGTTTTCCGAGACTGATTTCACCGAAGATTTGAAGGCGATTGAGGTGCCGACGCTGGTGATGCATGGCGAGGATGATCAGATCGTGCCGTTTGCAGACTCTGCGCCGCTTTCGGCCAAACTCTTGAAGCATCCCACACTCAAGACGTACCCGGGCTTTCCTCACGGAATGCCAACGACCAACGCGGATCAGATCAATGCTGATCTGTTGGCGTTTATTCGCGGTTGAGCACTGCGCAGAACAAAGCCCCGTCCCCTTTGTGGGGGTGGGGCTTTATGTTTTTCAGTGTCCCGTCACGCGCTCATTGGCTCACTCAAAATTCTCAATATTGGCACTGTGTTCCACCCCGAGCGGCGTGTATTTTTTTGTTTTCAGCGTCCCCAACTGGTAAGAGGGGCTGGGACGGTCAGTGGGCTTTTTGGGGGGGCTTTTTAGAGCTCAACTAGCTTCTTTCGCAATTATTGATATCACTAATGGGGATATTTTTCACAGCATCCAGTCCATACGGAAAAATGAATGAACGACTACGCTTACTCGGAGCTTGTCGATATTCACTTTGCGGAGGCACTTATGAAATCGAAAGGGTTGGGGTTGTTTTGGATATTTGGAGCCTTGCTGACAACCAGTCCAGTTTTCGCAGCTGAGTACGTCGTGTTTATGAGCTCTGGGCTGAACGAACTGCAGAACACTCTGAATGCTGAGGGAAAGAAAGGATGGAAGCTAAAAAGTGTTAACAATAGCTTGCACTGTTCAGAACCTGCGAAAGAGTGTTTTGTGGTGGTGTTAGAAAAAGAATAAGCATTGAATTTGAGTGTTTTTAGTTGTGGTGTTGCCGAAAGCTTCGGTATCCCGAACGATGTCGGATTCCGCGAGGTATGATTTTTTACTTTAGTAGCGCTCCCGCAACTGCGCCGATAAGGCCGCCTATGGCGCTGGCAAGTACAGTCCACCAGCGTTTATCTTTCTGATGTTCTAATGCTCTGGAATGTAAATTAACAGCAGTATCTATTAGCGCTTTAATATCGCTTGGGGTGAGTGGTGTTCTTGAGATTCGCTCCTTCTGTTGTTCAGTTAATGCGCTGAACGCTTCGAAGCTCAGTGCTTTTTCGGCATCTACATCGTAACGTTTTGGGAATTGTCGGCGCCAAACTAATGATGCTTTCTCTCGATTTGAATCGAGTCGAAAAAACTCGGGATGCTCCATGAATATGGTTTTCCATTTTTCCGCTTGACTGGTATCTGCATTTATCCGATCAGCCCAGTCACTAAATGGTAGTTTATAAAATTTATAAACCGCCATGACTTGAATTGCGGCAATTACATCGCCAAGTCGATTGTTTTCTGAAAGGTATGGTGAGTTGTTTTTTGTCATTGTTTTTCTCTTAGGATTGAACAGCTCTTTTAAGGCGTTCGTCAGCATCTTCGTTCGACCTCTTATGAAAATTAAGGGGGGAGGGCACTGATATTTTTCAGGAAATAAATCCGTCCACTTTTTTTCATTTTTTTCAAAAAAACATTTTTAAGGCCCAAACCGGGCAAGTCGTCTCCACGCTAGGGTAGTCGGTCGGGAAGAACCTCGCACGGCCGCCATCAAAATCTGCAAACGATTCAAAACTCAGCAGCCCTGCTTCGCGCCCTATTTTGCCGCGATGGCAACGGGTGTAGCAGGTGGGTAAACACTGCCAAAATAAAGCGCGTGCAAGTCCATCACTCGCCCCAGAAACATCGCTTGGCGAAACATCATGGCAATGAACAACGAGCAACCGATGGCCAGGTAATAAATGTAGTACGGCCCGAACGCGTAGAATTTTAAATTCCCGGAAAAACTGCCGATACACGCGAGCACGATCAAACCGGTAAGAAGGTTTTGGCACAGTGTCACTTCGGCCATGGCTTTAACCAAGATACGTCCGGCCGTGTCGTTTGCTTGGCTCACCTGATCGATACTCACTGAGACCTGTTTCCAGCGCTGGGTAAACGTGGCCGCGTTTGCCAGGTTCAAGGCCGTACAGAAAGGCGCGCGCTCGAGGATGAATATCGATACAGCGTCCCAGATGACACAAAAACCGGTCAAAACAATGCCTGACACATAACTGAGCAAGATCAGAATGAACAGATCTGCTCCGGAAACCGATGTTTGTGGTTTTTCAGGTGAAAAGCTGATGATGAAATCCATCTTGTACGACAACGTGACCCAGAACGCCATTCCCGGGCACACCCGCGCAATCAGGTCGTAATACGCGCTAGGGATGAAGTTGAGCAGCGAAGACAGCTCGGAGCCCATTTTCTGTTCTTCAGATTTATCCGCCATGGAGAGTACTTCCCTTGCAATGAGCCAGTGACCAGCAATGAATTACTGAATCGTCAACGCCACATGCCCTTTGTTGTTCCCATAACAATTCCACGCGTCGTTGGCATAGGCGTAGAAATACCCCGAGCGCTTCGGCGTGTACGTGCGGCCGTGGCCAATGAGGAAGGTTTCCGGTTTCAGCAGGACGCCTTTGGCGTCGACACCATCGCTGTTGGCGATGGCGCCGACGAGACTGAACCAAGGGTAATTCTCGTGGCGGCGGGTGAAGTAGAAGTTTGCGTCGCTGTTGTTGAACAGCTTGCTGTACCAGGTTTCCAGTTTGCCCAGTGCAGCGCCGGCCACATAGGCCAGTTCACTGGGTTGAAAATGTTTACTCACTGGCCCGTCCGGGTTGCAAACGATCGAGGCGTCCAGCCACTCGCCGCTGGCGCTGAAGGTGTATGGGGTGCCAGCGTTGAGCCACAGGCCGGTTTCGTTCCACGGCTGGCGCGCGGAGATGTCCAGCACCAGCGGGTTAGGCGGTGCCAACAAGCGTGCTTTGCGATAGGGCGATTGGGTGATGGGTGGGATTTTCTGCCGGTCCAGCGCTGATTGGTGGAATAGCGTCGATTGTGTGGTCATGTCGGCCACGCTGCGTGGCTGAGTCGGCAGCACGGTGAACACGCCATCACAGGAGTCGTGCAGGGTGTCGTAGATGTCTGGTTTGATCTGCCCGACAATATCCGGGTCAAAAATCAGTCCGGCCGCGTCCGCCTCATGAATCATCCATTTCAGCGCGCCATCGGCCAGGCCGCAGTGCTGGTAGCCGCCGCCGACGTCTGAATGCACGCCGGGGAACCAGATCTGCTTGAGTGTGGTGCCCTGCGGCGGCTGGCTCCACAGTGTCGGCTGGAACGAGGCCCGGCGTTCGTCCATTGCCAACGCGTGGCGTGCGTGCGTTACCGAGGGGTGCAGCGTGGTGTCGTGGAAGGTGTAGCGTTCTCGATTGTCGAGCAGATTGAGCAGTGCCATGTCGTCGGGGATGCCCAGCGCACCGACGGTGTCCCACACCCCAATGAAATGAATTGGGATCGATGCGTTTGCCGTGTTGTGGAACTGCCAGCCTTGAGCGTCCCAGTCTTTACGGTCCTCGGTTTTACGCCGGTAGCCGTAGGTGAGCAGGGTCTGGATGCGCGTCCAGACCTCGGCGGGTGGTAGCCCGACGATCTGCAACAGTCCGCAGCGGCCGATGAACCCGGCAAGGCTGCGCACCGTGTAGGCGCCGCGGCTGAAGCCGAAGAGGAAGATGGCATCGCCGGGCTGGTAGCAGTAACTGAGCTTCTGGTAGGCGCTCATGATGTTGTTATCAAGGCCGGCACCGGTGCCGCCGCCGACGGCTTTATCCCACCAACTGCCATTGGTGCCGACACCGGGGTGATAGTAGGTAGTTTGCGCTGCGCCCAGTGCGTCGACATCAGCTACGGCGTTGTACAGCCGCACCACGTTGGTGGGGGCGGGGACGCCTTGATCGAGTTGGTCGGGGGTGTTCCAGGTTCCGTCGCAGCAAATCACCAGATTAGTCATGGCAAATCCTTTTTCCCGGCAAACAGGTGCCAGTTCAAGAAGCCCGACGGTGGGTTTTGGCTGCAGGCTGCTAGCGGTACAGGCGTGTCGGGAAGAAAGGGCGCGCTGACCACGGAAAACCAACTGCAAACAAGATTCAAGATCAGCACCGCTTGGGCGTCAAGCGGCGCCGGCTGAAAACATTGACGCTCGCCGGTGGCATCCGGTCGGTAGCGCTCTGCCGCACGGCTCAGGCATGTAGTTGCTAAATTCTGAAGGTCATGGAAGTTGGCTTTGGCCTACTCAGAATTCACCATATTGGCGCTGTGTTCCTCCCCGAGCGGCGTGTATTTTTGTTTTTTGTGGACCCTATTCGAGTACGAACCCACCGTGGTAACAAACGACCTTCTCAGCGTAAAAATCCCGGACAGTAAAATGGCCCAGGAAGTGACGCAGCTCATCCGTGACACCGAAAGCGAGTTGCTGTTTTCCCACTCCACGCGCGTCTATTTCTGGGGCGCTTTGCTCGGTCAACAAAAGGGCCTGACCTTCGACCCAGAGCTGCTTTACGTCGCCGCGATGTTCCACGATCTCGGCCTGACATCGGTGTATCGAGAGAGCCAGTTGCGCTTTGAAGTGGACAGCGCGAACGCCGCGCGCGACTTCCTGCGCAGCCATCATATTTTCGAAGGGGACATAGAGAAAGTCTGGAACGCCGTCGCGCTCCATACGACGCCGGGTATACCGGAACACATGCATTCAGAAATTGCCCTGTTGCAGGCTGGCGCGGGAATGGATGTGGCTGGACGTGGCTTCGAGCAGTTCACCGACGAACAACGTGGAGCGGTCATCGCCCGCTATCCCCGCGGAACCGATTTCGCTCACAAGATGATCGACGAGTTTTATCAGGGGATGAAACATCGTCCTGGCAGCACATTCGGTACGTTTAACGATGATTTCCTGGCGTTCAAGGATCCGGGTTTTAAACGAACAAACCTCTGCAGCGTCATTCTCTGTTCGCATTGGGAGCACTGAGCAACGCGTCATCGTACAACGCGGCGATGATTCAATTCCCAGACATCCTGTCGACACCACCCGCCCATTCACACGGCTAGCGCTCCCACAGCTAGCAGCTTCTCTACGAATATCAAATCTCAATCCGCGCTAAATCCCCAGACAAACGGCCAACTTTCCGATTGACACCCCAACCCTTATCTCGATATAAAAGGCACAGTTGTACGACGACAGACGAGACATCGGCTGTTGAAGCCTAAAAATAAAAAGAGTGTCGGCCCCATCATGAATCCATCTTGCGTACTCATTCCCTCCAGCGTCGCTCCCTCTGGCTTGATGTTGTCTGCTCGCGTGCCCGCGCGATCAGCGTCGTCGCAGTCCATTGTCCCGTCAAAGCGCTACTAGCTCTCGTCCGACAGCATTTTGTTGATCGCAAGAAACGGCTGAACCTGACCAGCCTTGGCGCGGATTCCTCGCGTTTTGGCGATGCTCTACGACACAATTGATCTCGCTTGAAACCGAGAGATCATCACCATAATCCAATAATAAAGTGATGCCATGAATCTGAACGAGCCCATCAATGCGCAACGCGTCGGCCAGGCGGTCGGCAAATACCGCTGGACGATCTGTGCACTGTTGTTTTTTGCCACGACCGTCAACTACCTCGACCGTCAGGTACTGAGTCTGTTGGCGCCGCAGCTGTCGACGCAATTTGGCTGGAGTAACACCGACTACGCCAACATCGCCTCGGTTTTCCAGTTTGTGTATGCGATTTCCATGTTGTTCGCCGGCCGCTTCGTCGACAAGATCGGAACCAAGAAAGCGTACATGTTTGCGATTGGCATCTGGTCCACCGGTGCGGTGATGCACGCCTTTGCAGTGCCAATGGGTGAGGGCATCGGCTTCCTGAGCAGTGCGCTCGGGCTTGCCGTGATTCCGGTGTCCATTGCCGGTTTCATGTTGTCGCGTGCCGTGCTGGCGATTGGTGAAGCGGGTAACTTCCCGATCGCGATCAAGGCCACTGCGGAATACTTCCCTAAGAAGGAACGCTCGTTCGCCACGGGCATCTTCAACTCCGGCGCCAACGTCGGTGCGATCCTGGCGCCGATCTGCGTGCCGCTGATTGCCGGCATTTGGGGTTGGGAAGCCGCGTTCATCGTGATTGGCCTGTTGGGCTTCGTCTGGGTCGCGGTCTGGATCGCACTCTACGAAAAGCCAGAGCAGCAAAAACGTCTGTCGGCCGAGGAACTGGCCTACATCCGTGCCGATGAGCCTGTGCAAGTGGTCACCCCGGAAGTGTCGGGTGTCGCAGCCAAAAAAGTATCGTGGTTCAAACTGCTGACCTACCGCCAGACCTGGGCGTTCGCCTTCGGTAAGTTCATGACGGACGGCGTGTGGTGGTTCTTCCTGTTCTGGCTGCCAACCTATCTGTCGGCGCAATACGAAATGAAGGGTGCGGCCATCGTTGCACCGCTGGCCGTGTTGTACAGCATGACGATGATCGGCAGTATCGGCGGCGGCTGGTTCCCGAGCTACTTCATGGCGCGCGGCGACAAGCCGTATGACGGTCGCATGAAAGCCATGCTGGTGATCGCGCTGTTCCCGTTGGTGGTGTTGCTGGCGCAGCCGCTGGGTTACATCAGCTTCTGGGTGCCGGTGTTGCTGATTGGTGTGGGCGCCTCGGCGCACCAGGCGTGGTCGTGCAACATCTTCACCACCGTGTCTGACATGTTCCCGCAAAAAACCATCGCTTCGGTGGTCGGTATCGGCGGCATGGCCGGTGGTTTGGGCGGTGTGGTGATGACCAAAATCGGTGGTTATGTGTTCGACTACTACAAATCGATCAACGACATTCACACCGGTTACATGATCATGTTCGCCATCTGTTCGCTGGCCTATCTGGTGGCGTGGAGCGTGATGAAAATGCTGGTGCCACGTCACAAGGAAATCACTGACCTGTAAAACAGCGGTCCATGCAGTAGAAAGCCCCGTCCCACATCAGTGGGGCGGGGCTTTTTCGTTTCAGGCATCTGATCCGTATTTTTCCGGGTTATCTGCCTCTGTAATGCACTCAGCGGCAGGCTCACACTGACGGCCTACCGCGTACTCAAAATCTAGGAGGCCTCAAATGGGCAAGATGGCAATTTTCCTTGGTGGATTTCTGGTGTTGACCATTCTGATTGGCGCACTGGCCACCATCTCTCCGACTTAATCCTTTCCTCAAACATCCTCCCGCCAGCGCCGCGCCTGCACCACCAGTGCCGGCGCGAAGTGCAGCACCACCATGCGCACCAGGTGATGGGTCAGGATGAACACCACGTTCAACCCGCCGCTGAAGGCGACGAGGGCGATGGTCTCGATGGCGCCCGGCATGTAGGCCAGCCATAGCGACAACGGGTTGCTGGCCAAAAACTGCCCGGCGACACCGGCGAATGCGGCGGCGATCAGCAGCATCAGGCCGACCGACATCACGGCGGCGCGGCCGTGATGCAGGAGTTCGCCGAAGGATATGTCCTTGAATTTCGAGCCAATCAGCGCGCCGAGCAGCACGGTCGCAAAGTCGACACTCCATGACGGCATGTGAAAGCCCTGCAAGTAGCCGAACTTGAGGTAGACGCCCGTGAACACGATGGCCGTGAGCATGAACGGCGCCGGCACGCCGACGTTCAGCAGCAAGCGCCCGAGCAACAGGCACAAGGCGATCAGCGACAGCAGGGGCAGCGCCATGCTCATGTCCAGCACGCCGCTGTCGGCCGCCGCCACGTTGGTCTGCCCGGGAATGCAGAAGCTGACGAGGAGGGTGATGGCGAGCAGTCGCACCAGATGCACGACGATCACTTTGCTGGACGCGCGTTCGGATTCGAGCAAGTCGAATATCGCCGCGAGCGCGCCGGGGTAGACCGCCAGCAGCGAATCCTTGCGGTTCCATCCAGCGATTTTCAGCAGTGCCAGACCGGCCACCGAGCTTTGCACCATCAAGCAAAACAGCATCAATCCGAGGCTGGGGAGCATGGCCGCGACGGTGTGGCTGTCCCACGCGGTAAACATCAGGCCGGTCGCGATCCCCAGTACGATTTGCACGTAGCCGAGGCCGAAACGCAGGGTAGGGGAGAAGTGCAGGCGACTGGCGATCAACGCCGTTGCCAGAATCGACCCGAGCAACAGACCATGGGGAATGCCGGCGTATTGCATTGCGGCGCCGACGCCGGTGGCGATCAGTAAACAGAACAGGGTTTTCATGAGTCTTCCTTGATCGTGAATGACCGACGCTTCCATCCGGGCCAGGCCTGTTTTCCCATTGAATGGCGTCAAGCGTCAAGAACGATGTTTGACTCGTTGGTCATGTCCGTTAGGCGACATCTGCTGGCTTACTAGCGTTAGTCGGTAATCCGCAGAAGCGTTAGAGTCGAGGCTACGTTCCTGGCAAACCCGGATGCCCCTCGATGACTCGCCCTCGCTTCCTACCCGACAACTTCACCCTGACCCTGATCGGCGTCGTGCTGCTCGCCAGCTTCTTGCCCGCCAGCGGTCAGGTCGCGGTGGGCTTTGGCTGGCTGACCAACATCGCCATCGCGCTGCTGTTTTTCCTGCATGGCGCCAAACTGTCACGCGAGTCGATCATCGCCGGCGCCGGTCACTGGCGCCTGCATTTGTTGGTGTTCAGCCTGACCTTTGTGTTGTTTCCGCTGCTTGGCCTGGCGCTCAAACCGGTGCTGTCGCCGCTGATCGGTGACGATCTGTACATGGGCATGCTCTACCTCTGCGCGCTGCCCGCCACGGTGCAGTCGGCCATTGCGTTCACCTCCCTGGCGCGGGGCAATATTCCGGCGGCGATTTGCAGTGCGGCGGCGTCCAGCCTGTTCGGGATCTTTATCACGCCGTTGTTGGTGACGCTGTTGCTGAATGTGCATGGCGATGGCGGGTCGACGCTTGATGCGATTGTGAAGATCAGCGTGCAACTGCTGCTGCCGTTCATTGCCGGGCAGATTGCGCGGCGCTGGATCGGTGCCTGGGTGGGGCGTAACAAGAGTTGGCTGAAGTTCGTCGATCAGGGCTCGATTCTTCTGGTGGTGTTCGGTGCATTCAGCGAAGCGGTGAACGAGGGCATCTGGCAGCAGATTCCATTGTGGGAACTGGCCGGGCTAGTGGTGGCGTGCTGCGTGTTGCTGGGGCTGGTGTTGGTGGCCTCGACGGTGCTGGGCAAAGCCTTTGGTTTCAATGTGGAAGACCGCATCACCATCCTCTTTTGCGGTTCGAAGAAAAGTCTGGCCACCGGTGTGCCGATGGCCCAGGTGCTGTTCGCCGGCAGCACCATCGGCGTGTTGATCCTGCCGTTGATGCTGTTCCATCAGATTCAGTTGATGGTCTGTGCGGTGCTGGCCCAGCGCTACGCCAAACGCCAGGAATCGGTTGCCGAACTGATGGCGCAAGTAGATCCTTGATCGCCTGATTCCCAAGCGACGTCTGGAGCTGTGCATGAAGGCTGGCGTGATTTCCGATACCCATGGGTTGCTCCGCGCCGAAGCGATTGCGGCGCTGGAGGGCTGTGAACGGATCATCCACGCGGGAGACATCGGCTCCCTCGACATTCTCGATCAACTGGCGTCCATTGCTCCGCTGCAGGTGGTGCGCGGGAACAATGACCTGGGCGAGCCTTGGGCGGCAGATATCGAGGATCTGCTGAGTTTCGAATTGAACGGATGGGGCACGTTGCTGGTGCATGACATCGCCGATGTTCCGGCGTTGCTCGATGCTGACATCAAACTGGTGATTACCGGCCATTCGCATAAACCGCGCATCGAGTGGCGCGGTGAGCGGCTATTCCTCAACCCCGGCAGCGCGGGACGGCGGCGCTTCAAGCTGCCGGTGACGCTGGCGTTGCTTGAGGTGCTTGATACCTCGATGGAACCGCGGCTGATCTCGTTACTGGAATGATCGTTTCTTTATTGCGTACGGCAATCAAAACTGTGGGAGCGGGCTTGCTCGCGAAGGCTGCTTAACATTCAAAAGAAATGTTGAATGTAACGCCGCCTTCGCGAGCAAGCCCGCTCCCACATTTGATCTGTGTTGTGGTGTCGATCAGGGATCAATACCGCTGATATTTCGAACCGAATTCAGGGCGGTTCTCTGCAACCACCACACCACTTCGCACGGCGTTGCTCGGGCTGATCAGCGCGACACGCTCACGCAGTTCCTGCAAGCGATCGGCACCGCCTTCAGCGACACGATTCTGGATCAGGCGATCCGAACCACCTTCCACCAACAGTTGCTGATGCTGGCTGTGGGACATGGCACTGGCGGTATTCGCCGAGGCCAGGTTAGACAGACCGAGACCACCGACCAGTGCCAGACCGAGTGCCAGGGACGAGACTTTCGAGAAGTTGAACATGGTTGATTCTCCGTGCGTTTAGTGTGAGTGGGTCGGTAGCGGCTGCTATCCGGTGATCACAGTTAAACGCTCGGGTGTATCGGTGATGTGTGCTGTAACCCGTCGAAATCGGGGTTTGCGTATCTGTCGCGGGTTCTTATACAGACGGATACAAAACCCGATCAGAATTCGGCACCGAGCAACTCCACCGGGTAGGAGAACACGTAGCCTTCGCTGCGCACGGTCTTTATATAGGTCGGCTCGCGCGAGTCATCGAGCAAGCGTTGGCGCAAGCGGCTCACCAGCAAATCGATGGAGCGATCAAACAGGTCGGCATCGCGGCCTTGGGTCAGGTTGAGCAACTGATCGCGGCTGAGCACCCGTTGCGGGTGATCGAGAAAGACGCGCAGCAAACGGTATTCCGCGCCACTGAGGGCGACCAGGGTGTCGTCTTCATCCAGTAAGTGGCGAGCGGTGGTGTCGAGGCGCCAGCGGCCGAAACCGAGCAGGCGACCGGTTTCAGTGATCAGCAGGTTCGGCGGCAGCATTCGCGTGCGGCGCAATACCGCGTTGATCCGCGCGAGCAACTCGCGGGCGGCGAAGGGTTTGGTCAGGTAATCGTCGGCGCCCATTTCCAGGCCGAGGATGCGATCGGTTTCGTCGTTGCGGGCGGTGAGCATCAGGATCGGCGTGGCTTTGTGCTTGCCGGCGCGCAATTCGCGGCACAGCACCAGGCCGTCATCGCCGGGCATCATCAGGTCCAGCACGATCAGGTCGACCTGGTTGGTTTCCAGGAAATGGCGCATCTGCCGGCCATCGGCAACCACTGTGGTGCGCAGGCCATTCTTCTTCAGGTAATTGCCCACCAGCTCGCGGATCTCGCGATCGTCATCGACAATCAGGATGTGGTTCACGTGCTCCATCGCTCAACCCTCTTGTTATTCGCTGTGAGAATTGTATCGCACTGTATCGCAGGCGCTGTTTGACACCTTACGCCTTAATAACGTGGTGTTGACGACACATGGCAGATACCTCCGGGCGATTAAATGGCTTCCATCGAGACAAGACAACTTGCTTCACCGCCACCGCCTTTCGTCACCCTGAGGAACTGATCATGAACTGGAACACACTCATTGCCGCCAGCTTCTTAGCCGTCCTGAACGGTGCTGCATTCTCGGCCCATGCCGATGATCAAACCACGACCCCGACTGCGGAGCCGGTGGTGGCGAAAGCGCAGTCGCACGATTCGTTCGGTCCGCTGAAGCACGTCAAGGCTGGCTTGTTGAATGTGGCTTACGCCGAGGTGGGGCCCGCCGACGGTCCGGTGGTGATTCTCCTGCACGGTTGGCCCTACGACATTCACAGCTACAGCGAAGTGGCGCCGTTGCTGGCGGCCAAGGGTTACCGGGTGCTGATTCCGTATGCACGGGGCTATGGCGACACGCAGTTCCTGTCGGACAAGACCCTGCGCAACGGCCAGCCTGCTGCGCTGGCCAGTGACGTGATCGACTTCATGGATGCGCTCAAGATCAAACAGGCTGTGCTTGGCGGTTATGACTGGGGCGCGCGTTCGGCAGACATCGTTTCGGCGCTGTGGCCGGAGCGGGTCAAGGCGCTGGTGTCGGTGAGTGGTTATCTGATCGGCAACCAGGCTGCAGGCAAGAACCCGTTGCCGCCCAAGGCTGAATTGCAGTGGTGGTATCAGTTCTATTTCGCGACCGATCGCGGCCAGGCCGGCTACGAAAAAAACCGTCACGACTTTGCCAAGTTGATCTGGCAGACGGCGTCGCCGAAATGGTCTTTCGACGATGCGACCTACGATCGCAGCGCTGCCGCGTTGAACAACCCGGACCATGTCGCGATCACCGTTTTCAACTACCGCTGGCGGTTGGGCATCGTGCAGGGCGAACCGCAATACGAAGCGCTGGAGCAGAAACTGGCCACGGCGCCTTCGATTACGGTGCCGACCATCACGATGGAAGGGGACGCCAACGGCGCACCGCATCCGGCAGCCGAGGATTATGCCAAGCGTTTTACCGGCAAGTATGAGTACCGGTTGATCAACGGCGGCATCGGCCACAACCTGCCGCAGGAAGATCCGCAGGCGTTTGCCAAGGCAGTGATCGACGCTGATCACCTGTAACACGCGCTAGCCTCTGTAGCAGCTGACGAGCAGCGCGAGGCTGCGTCCGGCTGCGAAGCAGTCGTAAATCCTGCTCACGCGGTCTGTCTGAAACACCGCATGTACAGATTTTACGACTGCTTCGCAGCCGGACGCAGCCTCGCGCTGCTCGTCAGCTGCTACAGGGGTTAGCCTGCTCGGGATGGCGGTGTGTCATTCAGCATAAATGTTGACTGACATGGCCTCATCGCGAGCAGGCTCGCTCCCACAGGGTTTCAGGGTGTTAGTCGGGTTGTGGGTTACGCCACGACCTGATAACACGGCACATACGCCGCGCCACCCGGCAATTTCATCCGGTGCTGGGCGACGAACGCTTTGAGCAGTTGGTCCAGTGGACGCATGATCTCGGCATCGCCACGGATCTGATACGGCCCATGCTGCTCAATCAAACGGATGCCCTTGTCCTTGACGTTGCCGGCGACAATGCCGGAGAACGCACGGCGCAGGTTGGCCGCCAGTTCGTGGGCTGGCAGTGTCCGGCTCAGCTTCAGGTTGGCCATGTTTTCGTGGGTCGGGTCGAACGGGCGCTGAAAGCCTTCGTCGATCTTCAGCAGCCAGTTGAAGTGGAACGCGTCATTGCGCTCGCGGCGGAACTGTTTGACCGCTTTGAGGCCCTGGGTCATCTGCCGTGCGACTTCCGCCGGATCATCGATGATGATCTCGTAATGCTTCTTCGCCGCGTCGCCCAGTGTGGCGCCGACGAACGCGTCCAGTTGCTCCAGGTACGGTGCGGCATGCTTGGGCCCGGTGAGGACGACAGGGAAGGGCAGGCCGTCGTTGTCCGGGTGCATCAGGATGCCGAGCAGGTACAGGAACTCTTCGGCCGTGCCCGCGCCACCCGGGAAAATGATGATGCCGTGGCCGACACGCACGAACGCTTCCAGGCGTTTTTCGATGTCCGGCAGGATCACCAGCTCATTGACGATCGGGTTCGGCGCTTCGGCGGCGATGATCCCCGGCTCAGTCAGGCCCAGGTAACGACCGCCGTGGATACGCTGCTTGGCGTGGGCGATGGTCGCGCCTTTCATCGGGCCTTTCATCACGCCGGGGCCGCAACCGGTGCAGATGTCGAGGCTGCGCAGGCCCAGTTCGTGGCCGACTTTCTTGGTGTATTTGTATTCTTCGGTGTTGATCGAGTGACCGCCCCAGCAGACCACGATCTTCGGCTCGACGCCGGGGCGCAGGGTGCGGGCGTTGCGCAGCAGGTGGAACACGTAGTCGCTGATGCCCTGAGAGGTGCTCAGGTCGATGCGCTGGCTGTCGAGTTCGTTTTCCGTGTAGACGATGTCACGCAGGGCGCTGAACAGCATTTCACGGGTGCTGGCGATCATTTCGCCGTCGACGAAGGCGTCGGCCGGGGCGTTCAGCAGCTCCAGGCGTACGCCGCGGTCTTGCTGGTGGATGCGGATTTCAAAATCTTTGTAGGCTTCGAGGATGGTCTTGGCGTTATCGACATGGGCGCCGGTGTTGAGGATGGCCAGGGCGCACTGGCGGAAGATGTTGTAGGTGCTGCCGGAACCGGCTTCGCTCAGTTGTTGGACTTCGCGTTGGGAAAGGGTTTCCAGGCTGCCTTTAGGGCTGACCGAGGCGTTGATTACTTGTCGTTGGGTCATTCAGTGATCCTTAAAACGATGTCACTCACCGAGCCGCGCGAATGGCATCCGAATAGTGTGTATCCATGGATGAAGATGGCACGAACTGCGCTATACCGCCATGTCCCCCGTTTGACATGAAAAGATGAAAAGGAGCCCCAGCATAGCTAAATCCCTCGCAGAGGCGATAATGCCTGGCTTTCTTTTTGTCTCTGCTCCCAAGGAAACCTGTTGCGATGTTCGAAATCCAGCCGCAGAACGCTCAAACCTATCGACAACAGACACGCCGCAGTACGGTGATTATTGCCCTGATGTTCCTCGCGTTGGCGATGGGGCTGTCCACGGCGGCGGTGGCGTTGTTCGGTGAACCCGGCGGCGACAACCTGCGCTATAACGTCGGCGGCGTGTTTGTCGCGGTGTTGCTGATGGTGGCGCTGATGCGCGGCAAGTTCTGGAACCAGCCGTGGATGGCCGCAGCGGTCTACGGCTGGCAGCTCAAACGCAGCCTGATGAGCGTCACCAACATCATGCATCAGGTCACCGCAGCGGTGGCGACCGGTGATCCAGTGGCCATGAAACTGCTGCGCTTCTACCACCTGGGCCTGCACCAGATGCACGAGCTGGACGCCAACTCCAGCGACCACAGCCAACTGGTTCGCGAGATGGATCAGCACAAGGCGCGGATGGAGGAACTGGGCATCGACACTGACCAGACCCGTCTGGATCCAGCCTGGCTTGAGGCGGTGAAACAGGCGTCGAAATAAGGTTTGCCGACACAAACCCATCACGGGGCCGGCAAATCACCTATTGTGATTCTGATGCGGCATCTAAAGGGCGAACAGGAAAAATCGCCCTGTCATAACGAATCAGGGACTGTCATGGGGAATCCGTCCATCAAAGATCCGATTGCAAACCCGCGTCCTGCCACGCCTTGGGTGCCCGGCCAGATTGAGTCACGGCTCAAGGTCCGCTATGCAGTGGTGCTGCTCGCCGCGGTGTGCCTGTCGATGACCGCGATCGTGTTCTGGGAAGCCTGGAACTCGCGCCAGTACCATTTGCAGGACAAAGAAGTGGCCATGTCCAACCTGGCGCAGACCCTGGCCTCGCAGGCGCAGGCGTCGATCAAACAGGCCGATACGCTGCTGTTTGCCCTGGTGGACCGCCTCGAAAACGAGGGCGCCGGCCCGCAGCAACTGCCCCGGTTGCAACGATTGCTCCGCGCTGAGCGCGATGAGCTCAAGCAGCTGCATGGCCTGTTTGTCTACGACGAACAAGGGCGCTGGATCGCCAACTCCAATGGCGCAGAGGTGCCCAACGCCAACAATTCCGACCGTGAATATTTCATCTACCATCGTGACCATCCCGACCGTGGCCCGCACATCGGTCGCTCGATAAAAAGTCGTTCGAGCGGTGAATGGGTCATGACCGTGTCACGCCGGATCAATTATCCGGATGGCCGATTTGCCGGGGTGGCGCTGGCCTCGATTTATCTCAGCCATTTCCTGGCGCTGTACGACAGCATCGACATGGGCCAGAACGGGGTGATCAACCTGATTGCCGATGACGCCAGCATTGTGGTGCGTCGGCCGTTCAAAGAGGCTGACATTGGCATCAGCGTGGCCAAGGGGCCGCTGTTCACCCAACTGTTGCCCCAAGGCGATTCCGGCACGGCCACCGTCAAGTCATTTGTGGACGGTGTGGAGCGGGTGGTCGGGTTTCGGCGGGTCACCGGCTATCCGCTGATCATCTTTGCCGCGCTGGACAAAGAGGAAGTCCTGGCCAGTTGGCGCAAAGAGACGGCGCTGAGCGCGGGGATCGTGTTGTCGCTACTGCTGTTTCTGGGCGTGCTCGGTTACCGCCTCATTTACTTCATGAAGCAGCAACATCACTTCCAGCGCGTGTTGCTCGACGGTCAGGAAAAGCTCATCGAGGTCAATCGCAGCCTTGAACTGCTGGCCTTGGAGGACGCACTGACCGGGCTGTCCAACCGGCGTCAGTTCGACCTGTTTATCCTCGCGGAAATGGGCCGCGCCCGGCGCACCCAGACCCACCTCGCGATGCTGATGATCGATGTCGATCACTTCAAGAGCTTCAATGACCGATACGGTCATGTCGCCGGCGACGAGTGTTTGCGCCGGATCAGCGCGATCATCAAGGACAACATCAAGCGCCCCGGCGACCTTGCCGCCCGTTATGGCGGCGAAGAGTTCACCGTGGTGCTGCCCGGCACGGACTATGTCGGCGCGTTCCTGGTGGCGGAAAAAATTCGTCACGCCGTCCTGCAAGCGGACATCGAACACCTCGACAGCGCGGAAGGCAGGGTGACGGTCAGCGTCGGCGTTTGCGCCTACAACACGGCCTCGCAGGACCAGCCCAACGATGTGGTCACCGCAGCGGACAAGGCCTTGTATGTGGCCAAGTCCAGCGGACGCAACATGAGCGTGATTGCCAACTGAGGTCAGACAAACCGGTCGCTGCCCTGAACCAGTTGGGTGGACAGGTACGACTGCTTGAGTTTTTCCAGCCACCAGCCCAATGCGCGACCGTCATGATCGCCGCGCCAGCCGGCGTACAGAATGTTCGGTTCGCGCGGGTCGGCCATTTGTTTTTCGACCAACGTGCCGTTTTTCAGCAATGAGTTCACCCGATGCCGGGGCAGCCAGCCGACGCCCAGGCCAGCGCATTGAGCGAGGACTTTGGCGCGCATGGTCGGCACGGCGAGTACCGGTTGGCCGCCCGACACGCCGTAGGTGCTGCCCTCGGTGACCCGCGACGAGTCAGCCACGACAATCGCCCGGTGCTGCGCGACCATGGCTCGGGAAATCGGCTCTTTGGCCTTGGCCAGCGGGTGTTTCGGTGAAACCGCGAACACCCATTCCATTTCCCCCAGTTGCATCCAGCGCAGGGTCGGGATCGCTGGCGGCTCGTTGGTGGCGCCGATGATCAAGTCCGCACGGCCTTCACGCAGGGCTTCCCAAACGCCTTTGAGTACCTCGTGAGTGATGCGCAGCGGCACGCCGGATTCCAGCGCGTCGAACTCGTGGATCACCGGAATCAAGGCTTCGAACTCGAGCAGTTCGTCGGTGACAATCCAGAGTCGGCTTTCCCAGCCGTTGGCCACTTGCTGCACCCGCTGGGTCAGGCGGGACACGTCCTGCATCAACCGCGCCGCCTCGTTCACCAGCAACTCACCGGCCGGGGTGAGTTGCAAGCGGTAGCGACGGCGGTCGAAGAGCAGGGCGTCGAAGCGCTCTTCCAGTTGTCGCGCGGCGTAGGACACGGTCGACGGCGCCTTGCCCAGGTGCGCAGCGGCCCGCGACAGACTGCCGGTCTCGCGGATGGCCTGGAGCAATGACAGGTCTTCAATCGACAGCATGGGTTCATCCTCGGCGTTTGTGTCAGGCGGCCCGGCGCAGTTTCCACTGCCTGAACAACCGAAGATAGACCAGCACGTTGATCGCCAACACCACGCTGCCCAGCGCCAATTGAATCGCGGGTGTCAGACCGGCCGGGTAAATCACTGGCCAGACGTAATACTCGATAAAACCACCGCCGTAGCCGGTTTGCCCGGCGGCCTGGCGCATGAGGTTTTCCCACTGGGTCAGCGGGCAGGTCAGGTGCAAGACCTCGACCATCACGCCCCACGCAGCGGCGGGCAGGTGAGCCCAGATCAGCGGCCGCCATTTGAGCACCAGCAGCCCGCCGAACAGCACGAACAGAATGAACAGCAGATGAAACAGCACCAGCCCGTCGGCGGCGATCCGGTAAAGCATGTCGACTCCCTGACCTGATTAGGTGGATCGCTTCATGGTACTCGGACGTCTCCCGGTGTTCAGCGCAAATCCGCGAACTCGGCGCGCATCCGCCCGTTGTGTTTGGCGCGATAGAGCAACTTGTCGACCTGCTCGATGAAGTCGACCGCCGTCGCTTGCAGCGGCGCGACCGTGGTGCCGACGCCCAGGCTCACGCTCAACAGGGGCGATACCGGAGAAAACTCATGGGTAATCTGTTGCTGGCGAATCAGGTGCAGGCATTTGCGCGCCACCAGCCGTGCCGACTCGGCATCGGTTTCCGGGAGCAGCCAGACAAACTCTTCGCCGCCGATCCGGGCGATGAAATCACGCGGTCGATTGGCCGCCAGCGACAACGTCTGGGCCACCTGGCGCAGGCATTCGTCACCCTTGATGTGGCCGTAGTGGTCGTTGTATTGCTTGAAGTAGTCGATGTCGAGGATCAGCAACGACAGCGGCAAACCGCTGCGCTGGGCATGGCCCCATTCGCGTTCCATGACGGTGTCGAACATACGCCGGTTGGCGATACCGGTGAGGCCGTCCTGGAACGAATACTCTTCAAGTTGCTTCTGCAGCCGGCTCAGGTGTTCTTCGGTTTTCTTGCGTTCGCTGATGTCGAACATGAAGCCCACCAGCGCTTCCACTTCATCGTCCTTGCGCACCACGTGCACCACGTCGCGAATCCACACGTAGTCGCCCTGTTGGGTCAGCGCCCGATAATCCGCCTCGTGATCGACCCCGGCGCGCGATTGCGAGACGCAGAATTCCACCACGTAATCCCGATCGTCCGGGTGCATGCGCTCGACCCAGTCGTTGACCGTCATCCAACTGTCCTGCTTCCAGCCCAGCAACGCCTCGATCTGCGGGCCGATGTAGCTGAACGTCATGGTTTTCCAGTCGATCCGCCAAGGAATTGCATTGGTTGACTCAAGCAGGGTTTTATAGACATCGCTATCGGGTTCGACTGAGCTCATGCAGGGCCTGGCCTCAAGAAAATATGCAGCGCCATCATGTTGCTACTATCGGGGCGAATCAAGCGCCCGGCCGATGAACGGAGCCCCTTCGCCGTACGGGCTATGACGCAAGTGCGCAAGATTGTTCAAGCCATCCGCCGCGACTGCTGGCACAGTCTCGGGTCTTTCACCGGTTGTAGGGCGTTATGACGAATTCAATCATGCCGCGCAGTGCCTTTCTGCGCGGCGCCGCAGCGATCGTGCCGCTGTCCCTGGCCACCGCGCCTTGGGGCTTGCTGGCCGGATCCATGGCCATCGAGGCCAACCTCACGCCGCTGCAAGGGCAGGGCTTGTCGAGCATTGTGTTTGCCGGGGCCGCACAGTTGGTCGCCATCGGCATGCTCAAGGGCGGTGCCGGGGTCTTTTCGATTCTGCTGACCACGTTGCTGCTGACCTCGCAGCATCTGCTGTATGGCATGAGCATGCGTTCGGTGATTTCGCCGTTGCCGGGGCGTTGGCGCGTGGGGTTGGGCTTTTTGCTCACCGACGAGTTGTTTGCGCTGACCAGTCAGCATGACAAACAGCAATTCAATCGCTGGTACGCGCTGGGCGTCGGGCTGACGTTTTATGTCGCCTGGAACCTGTTCACCCTGGCGGGCATCGTGCTGGGCAGCAACATTCCGGGGCTCGAACATCTGGGCCTGGACTTCTCCATCGTCGCCACTTTCATCGCCTTGATTACCCCAGTGGTGCGCAACGTGCCCACGGTGGTGTGCGTCGCGGTGTCGTTGTTCTGTTCGGTGCTGTTCAGCTACTGGCAATGGGGCTCGGCGCTGGTGCTGTCCGGGTTGGTGGGCATGACCGCTGGTTTTATCTGCAACAAACTTTATCTGGGGCGTGCAGCATGATGGTGTGGGCGGTGATTTTCGGAATGGGTGTGTTGGTGTTTCTCAACCGTTACGTGTTTCTCGAACCGCGGCTGCCAGTGCGCTTGAGCAGCAACGCCCGGCAGTTCCTCGGTTTTGCCGTGCCAGGCATGTTGACCGCGATCTGTGGGCCGATCGTGTTCATGCCCGACAAGCAGCTCAATCTGCACTGGGACAACCCGTACCTGATCAGTTCGCTGGTGGCGGTGGGGCTGGTGCTTTACACCCGCAACACCTTGCTCAGCATGCTCCTGAGCATGGGGTTTTTCTTTTTGCTGCGTTGGTGGCTCTGAGTCGAACGCTCGAATGTGTTCTACGCTTAATGGGTCCCTTCACTGGAAGAGAGGTGCGCATGGCCAACGATCAAAAACATCCGGATTTTGAAAATGAGGATGAACCCACGGAAGAAGAGATCAAGCGGCAGGAACGTTCGCGGCAGGACTGGAAGCACCCCGACGACGGTAAAGAACTGTCAGACCGCGACGTAGAGCGTCCGCTGAAGCCCTGAAATACACCACGACTCGTGTAGCAGCTGACGAGCAGCGCGAGGCTGCGTTCGGCTGCGAAGCAGTCGTAAATCCTGCTGACGCGGTCTATCTGAAACACCGCATGCGCCGATTTTACGACTGCTACGCACTCGGACGCAGGCTTCGCCAGCTGCTACAGGGTTGTGTGGTTGCCTGTCAGATCGCCTCGTTCCAGCGAATTTGGGTGATGCCCAGTTGCGTGGCGGTCAACCGCGCGGCGTCGAGGGTGGCGTGTGCGGCGATCTTTCGCCCGGACTGCGGATAGGCATGGGCGGACGCCGAATAAATCGCGTCGACATCCGAAAACTGTTCGGCCAGTTTAAAAAAGTGCTGACCAACGCCTTCGAACAAATAGTGCACGGCGTAGGGGACGAGTTCGCTCATGTTTTGCTCCTGAGGTCAGCCTTGGGCTTGGGCTCAGCAGTGAAACGGGGAATTCAGGGAAATCTGCTGTACAAGCGGTGTGCAGAAATAAGGAATCTGAAAAGAAGGAGGCCCGCAGGCCTCTACTACTGAGAGTGCAACGAAGTCCGGTTCGTTCAGTTCTTATGCTGAACGGCACCGGGCCTCATTTCAAAGGTCTTCCAACGACGGAAAATCCGGGTGGGAAGCCCGATAGCCCAATTTCCTGTCGATCCATGCATTCAACTCATTGACCATGACCGGCGGGGTGCCGGCGTAGGTGGCGAGGGTCGAACGCAGGATGTCATTGATATTGGGGATAGAACGCAGGTTCCGGGTCTTTATGTATTGCCCGATAAAGCAGTCAAGTTGATAGCGTTCTGTCATGGACAGGTACACACACTCCAGGCTGCTGACTTGATTAATTACAAGATCGTCGCGCAACTTAGTTCTCTGCAAGGCTTGTTGATTTTTAAGGATTTCCTTCTTTGTTGACTCTTTGGTCAACTGGGCAATGCCACGGGAAATGCGGCGCGCATCCTAACTTTAGTGTTACGGAATGTATGTACGATAAAGACATTGTCGGACAAGCGGTTGAGGCTCGATCTCAAATACTCGCAGCATGTGTTTCGGATATGAAACAGTCTGTGTAACGTCCATGCATTGAAGTTATTTAACGATAACTTCCTGTATATACAGGACTGTCCAACTGGTCAGTCCTGAATAAGCTTATCAATCAACGTGCAAGACTGGTTTCTGACGTTGCCGACCGCTTTGTCGACCCTGTACCACTCGAACATTTCACTGGTTTCCCCCTGCAGCAGCACCATCTGTTCGGCGCGTTCTTTCGGCGTGGCCGGGTCGAGCCATTCCCGCGCCAGTTCCGGCGACAACACCACCGGCCGCCGGTCATGAATGTCGAGCATGCCACCGACGCTGTCCGCCGTGATGATGACAAAACCGTCGTCGCCGCGCGGTTCATTGCCAGCGCCCGGGAACTGGCCAATGGCGGCGCAGTAACTTGGTGCGCCGTCCTGTCGGCGAATCAACCATGGCTGGCGCGTCGAATCACCCGCATCAACCCACTCGAACCAGTTGTCGATCGGCACAATCGCCCGGTGCGGCCAGATCGCCCGGAAGAACGGGCCGTGCGCGACTTTTTCAACCCGCGCGTTGATCGGCGCCGCGCGATCCTTCGCCCAGTGCGGGCGCCAACCCCAGCGCACCGGATCGGCGTGCAGCCCGTCAGGCTCAAAATGCAACAGAGCCAATTGAGTGGTGGGCGCCGCGTTATAGCGGGCTAAGGGCTCATCCCCGACGTGATTGATCATCGCGTCGGGAATGCTCAACACGGCAACGAAATCGTGAATGCCACGGTACTGCGACAGACGTCCACACATCGGCTGAACCTGCGGTTGGAAAGCGCTGACGGGAATGTTCAGCTTAGCTTTCGGATCACCCGTGCGTTGGGTGGGCGGGTCGCGGAACCAAACACTGTGTACCCTGATCAAACCTCGGCCCGCGTAACTGGCGGGCCGGCGAAGGAAGAGCGGGCGAAGGATTTCTGCCATTCATAGTGTTGACCGTCATGGTCTGGCCCAAGGCAAAACATGAAGCAGCTGTTCAAGATTTTCTGCGCACTCGCCATTGCCATCGGGCTGGCAGGCTGCATTTCGGCCCCCATCGAACTGACCCCTCAGACGGAACAACGTCTACAGGCCCAGGCGCCCATTCGTTTTCTGTTGACCTTCGACGATGGCCCCAGCGCTTCGAGTTTCTGGAACCCCACCGCGACAGTGCTCGACAGCCTGAAAGACAACCCTCTACAGCCCAACATCAAAGCAGTGTTTTTCGTGCAGACCGGCGCACCACGGGCCGGCGACAGTGATATCGGGCGCGAGCTCATGCACCGCGAACATGCAGAAGGGCAGGTGTTGGGATTTCACACGGCCACCCATTGGCACACCAATCACCGCTCGCTGAGCCCGGAAGCACTGGAGCAGTCGCTGAGCAAAGGCAGTGCCGACATCGCGGCCATTACCGGCGCGCCGCCGACCCTGGTGCGCCCGCCATTCTGGAACTACGACAAACGAGTCTTCGCGGCCTATCAAAAGCACGGCATGCATGTGCTGCTGACCGATTTAAGCGCCAACGACGGCAAGATCTGGGGCTTCAACGCCAGCCCCCGGCGTCGGTCGCATATGCTGCGATCAATGTCTGAAGTGCGTGAGCGCATCGCCCAGGGCGAGTTTCCGACCGTGGACGGGGTGATTCCGGTGGTGGTGACCTTCCACGACCTCAACCGCTACACCGCCCGGCATGCGCGCGAATACCTGCAAATCCTGATCGACAGCGCCAAGGCCACGGGCGTGCCATTAGCAGACAAACCGTTTTATGACGATCACGATGCCGTGCTGCGCGCGGCCATGGCGCGCACCATCAAGGACAGTTCCCAGCCAGTCGAGCTGCCGGGGTTCTGGAACTGGTTCTGGGACCGCAACTCCCATTAAAACCTCGCCAATATGCGAGGCAGGTATCACTTTTGTTCAGTATTGGCCGCGGCGGAAAGCAAAAAGCCCATCTATTCTGATCAGGATGATTTCCACCAACCGCCACGGAGGCGACAGCGATGGTTCCCATTTCAGTCCTTTGCAGCATTGTGGAATCTGGCTTCGAGCCACTTTCTTGCGATTGCTCGGTGAGTGCCGACGGGTTACTGCGCATCAAAGTATTTGACCGCGCCACTGGGCGTATAGATTTGTTGATCAACGGCGTATCTCCCGCCGAGTTGACCACGATCCGCGCGATCTCCGATCTAGTGGGCGAATTGCGCGTCGAGATGAGCGCCGGCCGCCGGGCGTTTGCCGGCTGACGGTCAGGCCTGCGGTTGCAGCTCTTCGATCATCTTCAAGCAATGATTCAACCCCGGTGACACATCACCCACCCTCCGACTGAGAATGATCGGCGAGGTGGCGTTGTCTTCCAGCAGCGGGGTAAAGCCGATGTCGTCGCGGTGCAGCAATTGCACCGAGGCCGGCACCAGCGTGACGCCGATCCCGGCCCCCACAAGACCGATGGCCGTTTGCAGTTCGTTGGTCCATTGCGCCACGTGAATGCTCACGCCATAGGACTCGAACAGTGCAATCACATGGTCGGCATAGCTCGGGCGCGGATTGCCGGGGTACAGCACAAAGGGTTCCTTGGCCAATTCGCGCAGGCTGATCGGCCCAGCCAGCAGGGGATGGCCGGCGGGCAGGGCAGCGACCAGACGATCTTCGGTGAGCACCGTCTGGATGATCGCCGGATCGTCAATGCGAATGCGCCCGAAGCCAATATCGATGCGCCCGGCCTTGAGCGCCTGCACTTGTTGCAGCGTGGTCATTTCCGACAGCCCCAGTTCAAGCTCCAGAGGCTCGCCGCTGCGCAGGCGGCGGATCAGTTCCGGCAGCACGCCGTACAGGGTCGAAGGCGCGAAGCCGATGCCCAGCCAGGTCTTTTCCCCCAGGCCGATCCGCCGCGTGTTGTCGCAGACCTTGTTCAGTTGTTCGAGCAGGGAGGTGCAGTGTTCATGGAAAAACCGCCCGGCCTCGGTCAGTTTCAGCGGCCGGCCACGCTCCAGCAGCAACACACCGAGTTCGTCTTCCAATTGCTGGATCTGCCGGCTCAAGGGCGGTTGGGCGATGTGCAGCAGCTCGGCGGCGCGGGTGAAATTGAGGGTTTGAGCCAACACCTGAAAATACCGCAGGTGACGCAGTTCCATGGAGCCTCCGAACGTCAGTCGTTTGCATACCTTTAAGGTATCAAGTCAGACCAATTCTATATTGGCATCGCGAAAAAAGCCGTACGAGAATCGGTTCCAGAACTTTAAGAACCTGACGGGTATCGACATGCGTGCAACAGCCATTGAATCGATCGAGACGATCATCGTCGATCTGCCGACCATCCGCCCGCACAAGCTGGCGATGCACACCATGCAGAACCAGACCCTGGTGATCATCCGTGTGCGTTGCGCCGATGGCATCGAAGGGATCGGTGAATCCACCACCATCGGTGGCCTGGCCTATGGCAACGAAAGCCCGGACAGCATCAAGACCAACATCGACAAACACTTTGCGCCGCTGCTGATCGGCCAGGACAGCGGCAATGTGAATGCCGCCATGCTGCGCCTGGAACGCAGCATTCGCGGCAATACCTTTGCCAAATCCGGGATCGAAACCGCGTTGCTCGACGCCCAGGGCAAACGCCTCGGCCTGCCGGTCAGCGAGTTGCTCGGTGGGCGTGTGCGTGATGCCTTGCCGGTGGCCTGGACCCTGGCCAGCGGCGACACCGACAAAGACATCGCCGAAGCGGAAAAAATGCTCGACCTGCGCCGCCATCGCATCTTCAAACTGAAAATCGGTGCCGGTGAAGTCAACCGCGACCTGGCCCACGTCATTGCAATCAAGAAAGCCCTGGGTGACCGCGCCAGCGTGCGGGTCGACGTCAATCAGGCCTGGGATGAAGCCGTCGCATTGCGCGCTTGCCGGATCCTCGGCACCAACGGCATCGACTTGATCGAACAGCCGATCTCGCGCAACAACCGCGCCGGCATGGCGCGCCTGAATGCGATGAGCCCGGCGCCGATCATGGCCGACGAATCCATCGAGTGCGTGGAAGACGCCTTCAATCTGGCGCGCGAAGGCGCTGCCTCGGTGTTTGCCTTGAAGATCGCCAAGAACGGTGGCCCGCGCGCGGTGTTGCGTACTGCCGCGATAGCCGAAGCCGCCGGCATCGCCCTGTACGGCGGCACCATGCTCGAAGGTGGCCTCGGCACCATGGCTTCGGCCCATGCCTTTATCACCCTGAACAAACTCGCTTGGGACACTGAACTGTTCGGCCCCTTGCTGCTGACCGAAGACATTCTCAGCGAGCCGCTGGTGTATCGCGATTTTGAACTGCATGTCCCGCAAACACCGGGCCTGGGCCTGAACCTCGATGAAGAGCGCCTGGCGTTTTTCCGTCGCGACAAAACATCCACGTCCGTTCATCAAGCCTGAGGAGAGATCATGCTATTCCACGTAAAAATGACCGTGAATCTACCGGTCGACATGAACCCCGAAGCCGCCGCCAGGCTGAAGGCAGACGAGAAAGCCCTGGCCCAGCGCCTGCAAGAGCAGGGCAAGTGGCGCCACCTGTGGCGCATCGCCGGGCACTATGCCAACTACAGCGTTTTCGATGTCGACAGCGTCCAGGAACTGCACGACCTGCTGATGCAACTGCCGCTGTTTCCCTACATGGCGATCGAGATCGACGCGATGTGCCGGCATCCGTCTTCCATCCGCGAGGATGACCGCTGAACCCAGCCTGTTCAGTTCGCTACGCTAATAATTACAAGATGAGGATCCACCATGAACGTCAAGATTTCCCACACTGCCAGCGCACAGAAGTTTCTCGAAGACGCCAGCGGTCTGCTCAATGATGCCGGCAACCCGCGCGTCAAAACCCTGATCTACCGCATTCTGCGTGATTCGGTGAACATCATCGAAGACCTGGCCGTGACCCCGGAAGAATTCTGGAAAGCCGTCAACTACCTCAACGTGCTGGGCGCGCGTCAGGAAGCCGGGTTGCTGGTGGCCGGGTTGGGTCTGGAGCATTACCTCGATTTGCTGATGGACGCTGAAGACGAGCAGGCCGGCAAATCCGGCGGCACGCCACGCACCATCGAAGGCCCGCTGTATGTAGCCGGCGCGCCGCTGTCCGAAGGCGAAGCGCGACTCGATGATGGCCTCGATCCGGGTGTGACCCTGTTCATGCAAGGGCGCGTGTTCAACACCGCCGGCGAACCGCTGGCCGGCGCCGTGGTCGACGTCTGGCACGCCAACACCGGTGGCACTTACTCGTACTTTGATGCCACGCAATCGGAGTTCAACCTGCGCCGCCGGATCGTCACCGATGCCGAAGGTCGCTACCGTTTCCGTAGCATCGTGCCGTCGGGTTACGGCTGCCCGCCGGACGGTCCGACCCAGCAACTGCTCGATCAACTGGGCCGTCACGGCCAGCGTCCGGCGCACGTGCACTTCTTTATCTCGGCGCCGGATCATCGTCACCTGACCACCCAGATCAACCTCGATGGCGATCAGTACCTGCACGACGATTTCGCCTACGCCACCCGCGATGAGTTGATCGCCCACATCAGCTTCAGCGACGATCAACAACGCGCTGCGGCGCATGGTGTGAGCGGGCGGTTTGCTGAAATCGAATTTGATTTCACGCTGCAGTCGACTGCGCAGCCTGAAGAGCAACAACGCCACGAGCGGGTTCGCGCGCTGGAAGATTGATAGCGAGATCAACCCTGTGGGAGCGAGCCTGCTCGCGAAAGCGGAGTGTCAGTCAACGGTGATGTTGAAGCTGACGCCGCCTTCGCGAGCAGGCTCGCTCCCACAAGGGTTTTCAGTCAATGTTCTAGACTGGACCTGCCACCGCCAATAACAACAACGAGAGTGACCCGATGATGCACGCGCAACTGTTGAGTCAGCGCAGCAGAGTATTCGACCATGCCGACCCCTATGCGGTATCGGGTTACGTCAATCAGCATGTCGGCAACCATTGCATCCTGATGCCCAATGTCGGCCGGCCGCTGGCCAGCCTCGATCACCGCAAATTCGCCAGCCTGGATCTGTGCCGTATCAGCTACGGCGCCAGTGTGCGCGTGACGTCCGGCGCACTCGACAGCATCTATCACCTGCAAGTGCTGCTGCGGGGCAACTGCCTGTCGCGTGGACGGGGTCAGGAACATTACTTCGCGCCGGGTGAGCTGCTGCTGATCAACCCCGATGAACCGGTCGACCTGACCTATTCCGACGATTGCGAAAAATTCATTCTCAAGATTCCTGTCCGGTTGTTTGAGTCGGTGTGCGATGAACAGCGCTGGCGGTATCCGGGGCAGGGCGTGCGGTTCCTGGAGAACCGTTATCAGCTCGATGAGCTGGAGGGTTTCGTCAGCTTGCTCGCGATGATTTGCCAGGAAGCCGAGGCCACCGAGCAGATCCCGCGCGTGCAGGAACACTACGCGCAGATCATCGTCAGCAAAATGCTCAGCCTGATGAAGACCAACGTTATTCGTACCAGCCTGGGTTCACCTGCTTTCGAGGTGATTGCCGATTACATCTCGCGAAACCTCAAGCACGACATCGACAGTGAGGAACTGGCACGCCAGGCGCGGATGAGCCTGCGTTCGCTGTACGGGTTGTTCGAGCGCAACGCGGGAACGTCGCCACAAAACTACATCCGGCAGAAGAAGCTGGAGCGCATCAACCTGTGCCTGAGCGACCCGACGTGCAACGTGCGCAACGTCACGGAAGTGGCCATGGATTATGGCTTCCTGCACCTGGGACGGTTCTCCGACCACTACCGCAAACAGTTCGGCGAACTGCCCTCAGACACCCTCAAACGCCGCCACTGACGGATGTGAGTTCCCTGTGGCGAGGGGGCTTGCCCCCGTTGGGTCGCGAAGCGGCCCCAAAACCTGCAAATTCGATCATTCAGGAAAATCGCATAGCCCGGTTTGCGACTGCTGCGCAGCCGAACGGGGCGGTTCGGCGTTCCGACAAGCCCCCTCGCCACAGGTTCAGCGTCGCACTCAACTAACCAGCATCTCCCTTTGCAGTAAACGGATACACCTCTGCACCCAGCGGATAGTCCGGCACATCCCCCCGTCCTAGCATGGCCCTGCCTGAATAAAAACAATGGAGGCGGCGGCCATGTCCCTGCGACCCGAATACCTTCACTCCCTGCTTGAAGATGACAAGGAAACCGGCATCTACCGCTGCAAGCGCGAGATGTTCACCGATCCGCGGTTGTTCGACCTGGAGATGCAACACATCTTCGAAGGCAACTGGCTGTACCTGGCCCACGAAAGCCAGATCCCCAACGTCAACGATTTCTACACCACCACCATGGGGCGCCAGTCGATCTTCATCGCGCGCAACAAGGACGGTGTGCTCAACGCCTTCATCAACGCCTGCAGCCATCGCGGCGCGACGCTGTGCCGGCACAAGACCGGCAACAAAAGCTCCTACACCTGTCCCTTCCACGGCTGGACCTTCAACAACTCCGGCAAGCTGCTCAAGGTCAAGGATCCGGCAGCGGCCGGTTACCCGGCGAGCTTCAACTGCGAAGGCTCCCATGACCTGACCAAAGTCGCACGGTTCGAGTCCTATCGCGGCTTCCTGTTCGGCAGCCTCAAGGCCGACGTGGTGCCTTTGGTTGAACACCTTGGCGAGTCGGCAAAGATCATCGACATGATCGTCGACCAGTCCGCCGATGGCCTGGAAGTGCTGCGCGGGTCTTCGAGTTATATCTACGAAGGCAACTGGAAACTCACCGCCGAAAACGGCGCCGACGGTTACCACGTCAGCTCGGTGCACTGGAACTACGCCGCCACCCAGAACCAGCGCAAGCAACGCGATTCCGGCGACAGCAACCCAACCATGAGCGCCGGCACCTGGGCCAAGCAGGGCGGTGGTTTTTACTCCTTCGACAAGGGCCACATGCTGCTCTGGACGCGCTGGTCCAACCCCGAGGACCGTCCGTTGTACGAGCGTCGCGACGAATTGGCCCGGGATTTTGGCAAGGCCCGCGCCGACTGGATGATCGAGAACTCGCGCAACCTGTGCCTGTACCCGAACGTGTACCTGATGGACCAGTTCAGCTCGCAAATCCGCATCGCCCGGCCGATCTCGGTCAACCGCACGGAAATCACCATTTACTGCATCGCGCCCAAAGGCGAAAGCGACCACGCCCGTTCCAGCCGGATTCGCCAGTACGAGGATTTCTTCAACGTCAGCGGCATGGCCACCCCGGACGATCTGGAAGAGTTTCGCTCGTGCCAGACCAGCTATCAGGGCAGCGTCACCACCTGGAATGACATGTCCCGGGGCGCCGAGCACTGGATCGAAGGCGCGGACGAGGCGGCCAAGGAAATCGACCTGCACCCGCTGCTCAGCGGCGTGCGCACCGAGGACGAAGGCCTGTTCGTGCTGCAACACAAATATTGGCAACAGACGATGCTCAAGGCGCTGGCCGCCGAACAGTCCGAATTGATTGCAGTGGAGGCCGTGCAATGACCATCACCTACGATGCCGTGCGCGATTTTCTGTACCGCGAAGCACGCTACCTCGACGACAAACAGTGGGACGACTGGCTGGAGCTGTACGCCTCCGATGCGTCCTTCTGGATGCCTTCCTGGGACGACAACGACGAGTTGACCGAGGACCCGCAGCGGGAAATTTCACTGATCTGGTACGGCAACCGCACGGGGCTGGAAGACCGCATCTTCCGCATCAAGACCGAGCGTTCCAGCGCGAGCATTCCGGACACGCGAACCTCGCACAACCTCAGCAACATCGAGTTGCTCGAACAGGCTGATGGTCTGTGCAAAGTGCGCTTCAACTGGCACACCCTGAGCTTTCGCTACAAGACCGTCGACAGCTATTTCGGCAGCAGTTTCTACACCCTGGATGTGCGTGGCGAAAACCCGCTGATCAAGGCCAAGAAAGTGATCCTGAAGAACGATTACGTTCGCCAGGTCATCGATGTCTACCACTTGTGAGGCGGCGGTCATGACCCATTCCATTGCATTTAATTTTGAAGACGGCGTCACCCGGTTCATCGACGCCAATGTCGGTGAAACCGTGGCCGATGCCGCGTACCGCCAGGGCATCAACATCCCGCTGGACTGCCGCGACGGTGCGTGCGGCACCTGCAAATGCTTCGCTGAGGCCGGCCGTTATGACTTGGGCGAGGAGTACATCGAAGACGCACTCAGCGCGGAAGAAGCCGAGCAGGGTTTTGTCCTGACCTGCCAGATGCGCGCCCAGAGCGATTGCGTGGTGCGGGTGCCGGCGTCCTCGGAGGTTTGCCGCACGCGGCAGGTGAGTTATGACGCGACGATCAGCGCGGTGCGGCAGTTGTCCGATAGCACCATTGCGCTGTCGATCAAAGGGGAAGCGTTGAGCGCGCTGGCGTTTTTGCCGGGGCAATACGTCAACCTCGGGGTTCCGGGCAGCGAGCAGACCCGCGCGTACTCGTTCAGTTCGTTGCAGCGCGACGGCGAGGTCAGCTTCCTGATTCGCAATGTGCCTGGCGGCTTGATGAGCAGCTTTCTCACCGGCATGGCCAAGGCCGGCGACAGCATGAGCCTGGCCGGGCCGTTGGGCAGTTTCTATCTGCGCGATATCCGCCGTCCGTTGTTGCTGCTGGCCGGTGGCACGGGGCTGGCGCCGTTCACCGCGATGCTGGAAAAAATCGCCGAGCAAGGCAGCGAGCATCCGCTGCATTTGATCTACGGCGTGACCAACGATTTCGACCTGGTGGAACTCGACCGCCTCGAAACCTTCGCCTCGCGCATCCCGAATTTCAGCTTCAGCGCCTGCGTGGCCAACCCCGACAGCCAACATCCGCTCAAGGGCTACGTGACTCAGCACATCGAGCCGCGGCATTTGAACGAGGGCGACGTCGACGTCTACCTGTGCGGCCCGCCGCCGATGGTCGAGGCGGTCAGCCAGTTCATTCGCGAGCAAGGTGTCCAGCCTGCGAATTTCTACTACGAGAAATTCGCCGCCAGCGCGGCTTGAGTAGCGCACGCGATCCAGTGTGGGAGCGGGCTTGCTCGCGAAGGGGGCGGGGCATTCAACGGAGATGGCGCCTGTGAAACCGCTTTCGCGAGCAGGCTCGCTCCTACAGGGCAGTGTTTTTTTACGAGGTGGGTATGAACAGATTTCACGAAAAAGTGGCGCTGATTACCGGGGCTGCCCAAGGCATTGGGCGGCGGGTGGCAGAGCGCATGGCCGCTGAGGGCGCGCGGTTGATTCTGGTCGACCGTTCCGAGCATGTGTTCGAGGTGCAGCAGCAGTTGGGCCAAAGTAATCAAGTACTGGCCCTGACCGCCGACCTTGAGCAATACAGCGAATGCAGTCGCGTGATGCGAACCGCCATTGAGCGATTCGGGCGCCTCGACGTGTTGGTCAACAACGTCGGCGGCACAATCTGGACCAAGCCGTTCGAGCACTATGCCGAGGAGCAGATCGAAGCCGAAGTCCGCCGCTCGCTCTTTCCGACGTTGTGGTGCTGTCATGCGGCGCTGCCGTTCATGCTGGAGCAGGGCAGTGGCGCCATCGTCAACGTCTCGTCCATCGCCACGCGCAGTATCAATCGCGTGCCGTATGGCGCGGCGAAGGGCGGGGTCAACGCACTGACCGCCTGCCTGGCCTTCGAAACCGCCGGTCGCGGGGTGCGGGTCAATGCGACCGCGCCTGGTGGCACCGAAGCGCCGCCTCGGGTCATTGCGCGCAACAGTGCCGAGCAAAGTCCTGAGGAAAAAGTCTGGTATCAGCAGATCGTCGACCAGACGCTCGACAGCAGTTTGATGAAGCGCTACGGCACGCTGGATGAGCAGGCGGGCGCTATTTTGTTTCTGGCCAGCGACGAAGCGTCTTACATCACCGGCATGATCATGCCGGTCGGCGGCGGCGACCAGGGCTGACGCTTACAGGCGCCGCCGAAACGCTTTGACGATCTGGCGCGTGGCCTCGCTGGTGCTCAGGTTGTCGACCGTCTCCAGCGGATGCCAGATGCAGTCGATGATTTCGTTTTGCGGCCGGGCCTGCTCAAGGTTCGGCACCGACGCTTCGTAGACATGGTGGCGGGTGCCGCCCGATTCCAGCTCCATGAGGTACAGCAGGTTGTCGGCGTCCAGACCGGTTTCTTCTTGAAGCTCACGCAACGCGGCGCCCGCCGTGGTTTCACCGGGCTCGACTTTTCCGCCGGGCAAGCTCCAGCGACACCTGGGTTTACGCACCAGGAGAACATGTCGGTCCAGTTCGCAAATGACCGTTGCACGTACTTTCATCGGTTACCTAACAATCGGATGTCATAAAAACGAAATAAAAATGCAACATTCGGGCCGTGAGCTCTGTTTCAGGGGTTAGAGCGATGCTCTCTGCGAAAAGTGCAATTGAACGCTGGATTCCTGACGCGACGTCTGGTCGGCACTTGAGCAAGGGTCGGGTGTAAGGTATTGGACTCAATCGTCGGTTCCACTACCGAACAGGAGGTGACCATGAGTGTTCCGATGCTGAATAAAATGCACATGAACGGTTATGACGTACTAAGCGTAAACAATGGCCCCTGGCGGGTCTGCACCCAAGGTGACAGGCTGGGGTCTTTCAGCTGCAGAGAGGAAGCGCTGGCCTATGCGGCATCGCTTCCAGCCTATAGAGCGCGCAAGGTTCGCCCGTCAGCGCAAAAGTCAGAATGACAGCACGCTTGAAGCCCCGGAATGCCGGGGCTTTTTTTGGGGAGACCTGCAACAAGCCTGTTTCCGGCTAGGTCGCTCAGTAGCCTCCACCACCGCTTGTACGTGAGGGTTCACGGGCTTTCTCTTGTACATGGCTCCATTCGGCGCAGGTCATGAAGCTTTTATGGTCGACCTTGCCGTTGCCATCGAAGCTGACGTTGTACGACTGATGCTGCTCCGCCTGCGTTAATTTGTAGTCAAAACAACTGCCAGGCTGCACCGTACGCTCGGTGATCGCGACCGGTTGACCGCCGATCTGCTGCACTTGATCCTTGCTCATCCCGGTCTGGACGTTGGCAACCAGGGGCTGGGTACCGTAAATGTGTTCCTCGGTGCTGCAGCCACCCACCGCCAGCAGGACTGCCAGCGTGAACAGCGACTTGTTCATGGCAGTGCTCCCGTCAGTGAGCTTTCGTCCGACTGATCACCTTGGCTTTCACCTCTTCGGAATAACCCGCCAGCACTGCTTCATCGCCCTGAAACAATGCGCACAATTTGAGAACGGCATCCGCATCAACTTCATTACCTGCCAGACGTAACTGTTGCTCAATGCGCAGCAACTCGACCGCCGACCACCTCAAATCTGACGCAACGCTTTGCAGGTCACGGCGAAGTTTGTTTTCATCTTCATTAAGCCACATGACGACCTCCAGCAATGTCTCGGTAGGAAAGAGTAGTTCCATTTAGAACGGCGCAACGTTTGTTCGTCAGATTCCCGTGGGATAGAAGGTGCTTCCATTGGTCGGGAAGTTGGGGGCGAGTGACCTTTGCGGATGTCGTACGAAGGTCAATCAATTTTGTCAGGGCGAGGCCACCCACTATGAGCAATACCGATGACTTCAGATTTCATGCCCATGAGTTGATTGTTGACCTGGATGCCGCCACCACGGAGATGATGAACCTGATTTCAGCGCATCAACTGAGCGGCCCGGAGTGGGAGCGTGTCACGCAATGGCAGCATGAAGCCTATGAACGGTGGATGGCTTATCTCAACGAAAGAAGCTATCCAGAGCCTCCTGAAGACAATGCCCCACATTGAGTTGTATTCAATAGATGGATGTCCGGCCGGCGAAGCGTTACATTTCGCGTTTTTACGGGATAAGGATGCGTCATGCGGATGTGGATTGGGGGAGTAACGCTGGCGATGCTGGCAGGTTGTTCGTTGCCGGCGTCTGTGGTGCCGGGTGAACCCAACGTCAGCAAATACAGCAACAAGCCACCGAAAGAACTGGCTGCGTGCATTTTGCCGGCGTGGCAGAAAGAAATTCCTAAAACGACTCAGGTCGGTATTTCCAATGGCTACCGGCTCAATGCGCCGAGCATCATCACGGCGGATGAAATTCTCGATATCGTCAAGTACAAGGACGGCAGCCGGGTTTCGCTGTATCAGGGGCCACCTTGGGCCAAATCCGGCGCCATGCGCAAAGCCGTGAAGGATTGTCTGTAACACTTTTCAATTGGGTAATTCTTCCCAGCTGACATCGATCAGGCCGCCTGCTTGCGCGTGGCCTTGAAGTGCGTCGTCATTTTGTTGATCGTGATCGTGCCCATACGAAAGCCCCAACCCTGAATGCAGGCAGGCGTAATACCATGCGTCCGCGTGATTCATGTGCGTGTCTGGCTGTACAAAAACGTGTCGCTGGTCATTAAAACGATAGGTGATTTGAAAATAGCGAGTGCGAGTCATCCGATTCTCCAGGTGCTACCGCTACGACATTAATGGCGTAGTGCCAGTTCCTTTGGATTTCGGACTTCTGTCTGCATGAGCAAAAGGCAGATATTTACCCGTTCATCGGCACGCGAATTACTGATGTTTGTCCTGCCCAACGATGCGCCGGTCATTGCCTGAAGGATTGCCGAGGTTGATCAATCGTCTTTCTACCAGGATGTTTTCGAGCGCCTGGCGTGCGACGGGGTCCAGCTGGTGTTCTCGCTCCTTGAGCTCCAGCAGGATGGGGCTCGACCAGGCGCGATAGGTTTTTTCGACAGCGCGAACGGACGTCATTTATCTCTCCTTGATCAGGCGCGACCCACCCATGAGCGGGGGCATTTGATTGCGTAGAGACCCTAGTTGAGGAAACCGGTTTTCGCCAACAGATTGCACTGCAATGGTGCGCCAGTTTCAGCGCATCACATTTTGTGCGCGGTGTTTTGCCGCGTCGATAGGTCAGTCAGCAGCTTTTTCGAAGTGTTTTGATGGTTTGGCAACTGGTCGCTGATGTCCCAGATTTCCAGCATTTTTGCGTATTCAAAGGCGTGGCGAGGGTCAGTCTGAATCCACTCCTTAAAGGCCAGCTTTTCCGTCTGAGTGCAGGTGTTTTCCTGTAAACGCATACACCAATGAGCGGCTTGGCTAAGGATTGCTTCGTCCATGTCGCAAGAGCTGGGTGGATTCATTGACTGTTACCTGTTTGGCCGGATAACGCACCTTACGAGGCCGTTTGCGAAAAATACGTCAAAAAGAAGTCGTGTTGATTTCAATGTTTCGCGGTGTTCAACCACACCGATGCACACAAACCGCTGTTGTTTTCCTCATCTGTAAAGCCAAGCCGAATCTGTGCACCCGTACGGTCCGCTATGGCCTTGACGATCGACAACCCCAGCCCCGAGCCTGCCTCTTCGGTTCCCAGGCTGCGGTAAAAAGGATCGAACACGCGCGTTTGTTCTTCCAGAGTAATACCCGGTCCCGAATCCTTGACCTGCAACTTCACCCAGTCCTGCGTCCGCTCAACGGAAAGGTCGATGCGTCCGCCGTCGGGCGTATATCGGATGGCGTTATCCAGCAAATTCTTCACCAAAACGACCAGATCCATTTCGTTGATGATGACCTGCGCGTCCTCGGTGCTCTCGACACCGATATCGAGGTGCTTGCGCTCGGCCAGCGGCAATAGATCCTCCAGCACCCGCCGATAGACGTCATGGACTGAGACGGCTGCTTGCGGTCGACTTGACCCCGATTGCGCGGTGGCCAGCGCCAGTAGTTGATCGATCAGTTTGCGGCTGCGCTCTATGCCCTGCGTCAAGGGCTGCAAACGCTCACGGGCGGGCGCCGGCATTGCTGTAGCCGCCAGCCGCTCGGCCTGCAAGGACAGGGCGGTCATGGGCGAGCGCAGTTCGTGGGCGGCGTCGGCGACGAAGCGGCGTTGGGCGTCCATGGACTGCGCGACACGCCCAAGCAAGCGATTGATGGCCACCACGAACGGACGGACTTCGGTCGGCAAGTGGTGCTCGTCGATGGGGTGCAATGCCTGTTCGTCGCGCCCGTCGATGTCAGCCGAAAGCGTGGCAATCGGACGGAACAGTTTGCGCACCAGGTCGCCGACCACCAGCAACAGCACCGGAAACAGGATCAGAAATGGCAGCAGGCTGCGCCACGCGCTCTCGCGAGCCTCCTTGTTGCGAATCCCGGTTTCCTGGGCGACGACAATGCGTTCGCCACGGCTAGTGGTCTTGACCAGCACGCGAAAATCTTCGCCCACGACGTTTAACGTCGACAAGCCATCGGCCAATGTCATGGGGAAGGGCAGCGGCAACAGGGCGTCGTCGTTGCCGAGCGCGGTGCTGCCATCGGCCAGGTATTGCACGATCACCCTGGATTCTTCGTTGTCGTCGGCGACCTCGTTTCCCACGGGATAGTGCAGGCTCATATGCTGGCGATCAAACAACACCGCCACCTGGCGCAAGGTGTCGTCCTGCATTTCGTGGGCTTCGTCGAACGCTGAGACGAAGGCAAAAATCCCCGCCACCACGGCAACGATCAGGATGGCCAGCGACAACGTGACGGACAGCCGCAGTTGTACCGAGTCACTCAAGCGCTTTTTGAAACCATCCATCCCATTCCCCTGACGTTCTTGATGACATGGCTGCCGAGTTTTCGCCGCAACCCGTGAATCAGAAATTCCACCGCATTGCTTTCCACTTCATTGCCCCAGCCGTAGAGGCGGTCTTCGAGTTCGCTGCGCGAGAGAATCGCGCCGGGCCGAATCAACAGCGCCTGTAGCAGGGCAAACTCGCGACTGGATAGCGGCACGTCGCGGCTATCGGCAGTGCTGGCCAGTTTGGAAACCAGGTCCAGCGCCACCACACCGTTGTCCAGCACGGACAGGGCGCTGCCACCCTTGCGGCGCAACACTGCGCGCATCCGGGCGAGCAGTTCGACCAGTTCGAAGGGTTTGACCAGGTAATCGTCAGCGCCGCCGTCGAGGCCACGCAGGCGATCATCGAGGTTGTCGCGTGCGGTGATGATCAGTAATGGCACCGGGTTGTTGCGCGCGCGGATGCTGTCGAGGACATCGAGCCCGTCCTTGCCCGGCAAACCGAGGTCGAGCAGCACCAGATCATAGTGTTGGGTGTCCAGCGCCGAGAGGGCGGTGAGTCCGTTCTTCACCCAGTCGACGGCATAGCTCGCATCGTTCAGGGCACCCTCAATGGCATCACCAATCATCGGGTCGTCTTCGACCAGCAATATCCGCATGTCCCGCTCCGCAAAAAAAGGCGCGGCGGTCATGACCGTCGCGCCTGTATTGAAGCACCTGTGCCGGGGTTTGTCCGCCGTCGGCTCAGGACTTGCCTTTCATCGAGTCGAAGGCTTTGAGCAAGTCATCCATCGCGGCTTTGCATTCGTCCTGCTTCGGGCTACCGGCGCGCAAGGCGTCGAGTGCCCGGTCGATGGCTTTGTCCACCACATGCCAGTCGCTGGCGGCCCGAGGCTTGATGCCGGCTTCGGCGGAATCCCAGGAGGTTTCCAGGTCCTTGATCCGGGTTTTGGCGCCGGGCAAATCATTCTTGTCGACCAGGGCGGCAACGTCGGCGGCGATATTACGGAACTCGGACAGGTCACCCAGTTTGGTACCCGACTGACTTGGGGTGCTCACCGAACTCGACGCAGCGCCTGTGGCGGGTTTGTCGGCAGGCTTGGAGCAGCCGCCGATCATGCCTAGCAAACAAATAGACGAGACAATGGCCGCATGACGAATAAGGGTTTGAACGTGGCGCATGATGATTCCTTGATGGGCGTTTTAACGGTTACTGAGTCACGGATTTACGGGTGCCGACGCTGATTTGAGCAACGACCACCAGCAGAAAGATGACGCTGAGGAAGATCGCACTGGTCCAGGCGGCGCCCATGCCGAGGCCGCCGTAGGTTTTGGCTTGAGTCAACAAATCGCCCAGGGACGCGCCGAAAGGCCGGGTCAGGATGTAGGCGATCCAGAAGGTCAGCACCACATTGCCGCCCATACGCCAGGACGCCAGCGTGGCGATGATCAAGGCACCGAAGATCACAATGCCGAGGGTGAAGCCCAGGCCCAGCGCTTCGGTCGCGAGGTCGCCGGCCGCCGTTCCCAAGGCAAACGTGCAGAGCACCGTCGCCCAATAGAACAGCTCCCGTCGTGGCGTGACGATTTCACGAATCGACAGGCTGTGCTCCATTCGGTACCAGGCCAGGAAATTGATCGCTAACAGAACGGAAAACACCGCCGTGCTGGTGTAGAGGCTGACGTCGAGGACGTCGGTCAGAATATCGGTGATCTGCGTACCGACGATGCTCACCAGCACCACCGTGAGCCAATAGATCCAGGGCGTGTAGGTTTTGGTGCGCATCTGGCAGAACAGCGCAATCGCCAACAACGACGCCATGCCGATGCTGGTCCAGCCGGCGCCGAAACCGGCATCCACGGCCAGGAAGTCCGCGCCGGTTTCACCAACGGTGGTCGACAGAATCTTGATCACCCAGAACGACAGCGTCACCTCGGGCACTTTGTTGAGCCAACCGGCTGTGGGGGAATTCATGTGAGGGCCTCTCCTGGGCAGCGCTGAAAGTGCGCAGGGGAGAAGGTATGGGAAGAAACTTAGCGGGGGCTGAGGAGGGGTGAATTAACCGGAATATTTGTGTTGCTTGGGTAGCCGGGTGACGGAGCGAGTTTTCTAAAAGCCAGAAACTACAAAGTCCGAATAATCAGGGTTTTGTTGTACATGAGATGGCGTGCCATTTATTCCCCTGCGCCGTTTAGAGGTTTTACTAATGTGGTCGATTGAAACGCTGTATTAACCTAGCTGCCTGGTCGGATTTGTTGTTGATTTTTCAATGGTTAAACAGCCGGTTTTTGTAATTAATAAAATCTGATGCCGCAAAAAAGCTAGCAGATATCGCATATTGACAGGCAGTCAAGCCAAAACTACCATCCGTCGCCATCGATCTTTATCCCATCAAATCACTGGTGTCTTGCGTTTGTTAAGGCGTCAGGGTGGAAGTGTATATTTATGTGAATGTTATGTTTGCAGTATTGCTGAATACCAAACATGTCAGATAAAACCACTGTGCGTTAAAGGCGAGCCAAAGTGATAAAACTAGTCATCCTGCTGGCCCTGCTTGCACCTATTATGGCAAGTGCTGGCGAACCTGACCACCTTGCCATTTGCAATGGACTCAAGCCAGATGTCACGCGTAGTTACGGCGTGTACAACTTAATGTTGGTGAATAACGGTAGTTCATATGTGTCGAATGAAGGGGCTGTACTTTGTGTCTATGACGGCGTTGTTCGGAAGTTTTTCGGTGATAACGCTGTAAGAGTTATGGTGACGCTGAATATTGCCAGCAACAAATACAATGTCCGGTTCTAATAATGGGTCGTCACTCGGGAGGCTAGAGGTCCTGATACACCTTTAGTTAGTTGTTGGGACCATGTTCTTTCGTCATCTGTATCAATGGGCGATCGTACTTAAATCTGTAGCGTACCCACGCCCTTGAATTCGCAAGGGCAAACAGTAGCGGTAGCAATTCAAGGAGAAGGAGATGGCAAAGTACCTCATCGCTCATGTGCGTCAGGGGGGGCAAAACATGATTATTTTCCCGCTGAACGCTTCATTCGGCAGTCAGTCAAACCATACGCAAGAAGAGATTATAAGGACGTTTCAGTTAGCGGCTTCCGGCGCAAGTCTCGCGGGGCATGTCGTCGTTATCTGGCGGTCGGGGAATCAAACTTACTTCAGAGCACCCTATGCGTGGCACTCTTTTTTCACATCACCAGACGCTTATGCATTTGTGATGGGTAACCTAAACAAAGAGCTAACGATCTAGCCACTTTTCCAAAGCCTCCGAGTTCTGCAGCGCTACATCAGTGCAATCATCCTGGCAGCGCGGCATCACCCTCTGCGGGCTGGCTTTATATTCATTCCTGAATCGTTGAGTCAGCCCGTAGCTCCTGCATCGTGAGTAACCCCAGTTTTCTGGGATTACCGCACATCCGGCAAGAACACACCTTCCCGTGGTTGGCAAAAATACCGGCGTTTTTTTCGCTGGTTGTCCAGCATTCATAAGCCCGCTGTTTTGCAAAAAAGCGAGACTTGAGGCGTCGTGTATCGTGTCGGCGTTGTGCTCTGGACATAATCTTCTCCGTAGCCAAAGCCGACAAAGCCCCGGCAGATTCCTCTGGCGGGGCTTCTAAAATGTCGGTCAGGTTCGCCATTGGTGAAACTCTTAATGTGCTGAAACGGTACCTTCAGCCGAGCAGTGGGTCAACACGCATTTGGCGCACTCAGGATTAACATTCACGTGGCCTCTTTGATCACGGTGATAGATCGGGAAACCAGCCCCAGTTCTCAGACGAAAGCTTCACGCCGTGCCGATATGGGTGTTGGATTAATCGGGTTGCCATGGCCCCGACGGCGCTGTTGCCTAGCGACTCAGGCAACAACGGCCGGAAATGACAAAGCCCCGAAAAGTCGGGGCTTTGTTTTATAGCGATGGCGGAGTTCTCAGCTTCGAGCTGACTTAGTAAACCACTAAGGAGCCTCCACTGGCCTGCTCGACATTTCGGTTATCGTTTGAGGTGGCGATTTCTCAGGCAGATTGCCGGGCGAGACCCTGCAGGAGGGTAGGCGAGAGAACGCCAGGGTCCCAAGCAGCGTCAGGATCAATACACATGGGTAGGTATAGCGGTAGGCCGGAAAAGGGATAATGAGTAGAAGCAGCAGTATTGAAGTAAGCGGTACCAGCGCGACTAACAATAACCCAAGGTCCTTCGTGCGAGCGATGTAAATCCCGACGACGAAGAAACCTAGGCCGAGCAACAACGCGGGTCTCCAGAATAACCAGAACCAATACTGACCTTCAGTCCACTTTTTGTAGGTTTCGAGTGATTCACGCAGTTGCGGCCAAAAACTCCTGCTTTCGCCTGCCAATGCCAGAAAACGTTTGTCGACGTTATCGTATCCGAGCGTGGCCGTTGTCTGGAACGGCAGTTGGCCGAAACCGGTGTGCCACATGACTTGGGTAATGCACGCCTGTCGCTGGAGCAAGAGATCGGGGTGCTGACGTACCAGGCCGATGATTGCCTGAAGCATTTCCACCTGGTGTTTTTTCAAGTAGTCCGCATAGTCAAGAGAATTAAGAAGTATGCCCTTGTTGACGCCGCTGAATGTCGTGTCGGTCATGTTGCAGTCGTAGGTGGACCACGCCTCGCGAGGCGCGATCGAATAGAACAATGCGGAGCTTTCGGCGGGGATTGGTATGCCCGTGGCTATGGCTGCCCCGAACAGATGATAGATGTACGCCGTGGCGAAGGTGCCCAGCGGAAGTCCGTCAGTAGAGAACTCGTTAAGGTTCTGGTTGTATTCGTAATTTTCACGGTGTGCCATTGTCCCCAGAGTCTGTGGCAGGACGAAAATGCCAGCGAGAAACATCAGTCCCGCCGCAACCAAGCGTCGATCTCTGGAGCGGTAAAAAAGCAACGCAAGTGCCAGTATCGTGACGGACAAGATAACGGGCATGGCATTGAAGCGCATTAGACCTGCGAATAAACCCCAACCGACAAACGCGATTAACAGGCGTGGCGAAGGTCGTGTTTTATCGGTTTGACGGAATAACGCCAGTAACGTCCAAATGAAAAAGAGCATGCCCATCGTGCAGAGTGCATCTTTGCCCAAGCCCGTGAAGAAGGTCGGGTACTGCGGGGTCAAGGCCATGGCCAAGACTACGATAAAGGTCCAGAAGAACGGAACACCGCGGTACCTTAGTTCGTGCAACACGAGCGCTACGCCCAGAGCGGCTAAAGAACTTTGAAAGACGAGAAGCGGCAGGGGCGAATTGCTAATGAACGTAAACAGGCGCATGAGGTAGGTTGTTGGATAGCCGATCGTCGCGGTCAACTCCCCGCGTTCTGCAGCTTGTACCCACTGTAGTGAACCGTCGTAACTTACATTGCCCGGAAAGAAGGCAAGCAAAGTTACACCCGTGGACAATAACAGTGGCAGAGCGATGGCTACGATTTCCCAGCCCCGAGGCTGGTAGCTGACTGTCAGTTCGTCGCATTGCTTGCGAGTGATCCGCAGAGCGATAAATGCCAGTAAGGAAAATACGACAGCGGCCGCGACAAACCAGTATGAATGGTAAATCGGAGCTTTGATTGAATAGGCTAGTGTTGACTCGGGGCCGCCAACAACCAATGGCCAGAATGATTCGGCAGGCGCTTTTAAGACGACTTCTTGCTGGCTACCGGCCTCGTTACTGATGTTGGCTATTGCACCTTGGGGGTGACGAAGGAGAAAGACCCGGACGGGTTCATCTTCGGTCGTGATAACGAGAGGTTTTACGGGCCCGGCAGATTGCAGAATCGTCGCGTCAACCAGTTGGGTAACCTGCCAGCCATCCGGCACATCAAGCTTGCGTTCTGTCAGGTACTGTTCGTAACTTTTTCCAAACAGCACCAGACGTACGTCGCCCTCCTGCCCTGCAACTGGAGTGATGCTGACGCGATACACCGTGTGCTCATGTCCGAGGTCCAGCGACAGGACAATGAGGATTGTGGCCAGTGCAGCCGCCAACCAATAACCGGGAGCCATCAGTCGAAAAAATTTGGCAGGAGATGTCATGGATATTCGCTTATTGTTTTAGGTCTGTTCGCGGACGGGCGTTTTGCAGCGCGAATTGACGGGCTAGCTTGGTCAGTTGTCTCTGTTGCGCGTGGAGGTGTCGAAGAACAAGGACCAAAGCGTTAACGATCGTAACGGACAGAAGGATCAAGAAAAAATCCAGGCCTCTGCCGATACCGAAGTAGTGCGCGATAGTAGTAGTGGCGTCGGGATTCCAGACAAAGTAAATAGCACCAAGATAAGCGGTACACAGTAGCCAGCGTGTCGCAGGTTGTTTGATGAAGACAAAGATATAGATGGCCATGAACAGGAACACGGCGGCGAGAAAAAAGTTGAAGATCATTTAGAAATCCTCCCCATCAAAAGTTCCATCAAGATGCGAATCGCGTTAATCCCTTTTTGTCCTTTGCGTATCGAATAGTCAGTGTAGGTAATGGTCACTGGGAACTCGATGAACGGGGTGCGATGTACCGCGATATGGTCCAGGATTTCCGAGGCGTGGGCCATTCGGTTCTGCTGGAATTCGAATGTCTCGCAGAACTTGCGGGTCAGGACGCGAAAGCCATTGTGTACATCGGTAATCTTTATGCGTGCCGTAACCCGTGTATAAAACAGCGCGGCGCCCAGCAATAGTCGGCGTCGCGTGGAAATGTTTTTGGTCTTGCCGAGGAAACGACTACCCAATACCAGGTCGGCGTCGCTTGTCTCGAGGGCCTCCAACATCGGGGCAATCTCGCGAGCGTCATGTTGACCATCAGCATCGAAGGTGACGATCGTTTCGCCGCCCTGTTGCAATGCGTAAGTGATACCGGTTTGAAGTGCGGCACCTTGACCGAGATTGATCGGGTGAGACAGGACATGTGCGCCAGCAGCAAAAGCAATGGCAGCAGTCTTGTCGCGTGAACAGTCATCAACAACAATGATGTTGTCGACATGTTGCAGCAGCGTTGTAACGGTTTCGGCGATGACAGACCCTTCCTCGAAGGCGGCTATTACTACCCAAACATTTGGCTTGTTAATCTTATGCATTACTTACTCCGCCGCAACTAATAGAAGGCCTGCAGCAATGACCAACAACCCTAGCCCGAAACGTGCGGAAAGTTGTTCCTGGAAGAATATCGAACTGCCGACTGCCGCCACTGCCAAACTGACAAGGGTGAAGGGATAGGCGCGAGAAAGGGGCAGAAAGGTCAGCAACCATACCCAGTAAACCAGCATTAATGCATACCAGGCGGCACCCAGGACAAAGGGCCAGTCGAAGACCATTGTAAGCAGACGCATAACAAGGTCTTGTTCTACATTGGGTACCTGCCGTTGCGCAGCAAACTTGAGCAGCAGTTGACCAAAGCCCATGCCAACAGCGAAGAGTAGCAGGAGGAAAATGTGGGCAATCTTCATTTTGCCTCCGGTGTCTTAAATATCATTAGTCTGTCCAATCATAAGTTGACACGCGCAGCAAGGTGGGTTAGGGCTTGCTACGGGCCGGGCTCGTCAAAAAAAGGGTATGGAGAATTGGAAGGCATGAGGCTGATGGATTTTCGGGGGCGAGTCCGTTTCAACGGTACCTTTTCTCTCTGATCAATCCCTCTCTTGACTGAGCGTGTTCATTGTTATTCGAGTGCGTTTTGGCTCCAGAATCATACAGAACAAATACGTCTAGCATAAGTGTGAAACATTTCGTATCCGCTCAGGTGTCTCCTGAAGCCTGAGATCCAACTAGGTTAGGTGCCTCTCAAGGTACACGGGGTTGATGACCGTTAATGTCATTGAACAGTTAGCCTGCCCGCAGTCAGCATCGCCAAAGAGTACTGCTTGAGCATCAAGAGTGAAGATCGCGATCATTCAGAGGGACGGCGGGATGGTGGGCAATGGACTGTAAATTCGCGCTGCGTGGGGCTGATTCCCGCCAGTGGTTTCACAAATGCACCGCTCCAGCCGAATTGAGTGTTCAAACCCCAGAAACGACAAAGCCCTGAATAATCAGGGCTTTGTCGGTACAAATATGGCGGAGGCGATGGGATTCGAACTCATGGACCTGTTACAGTCGACGGTTTTCAAGACCGTTGCCTTAAACCACTCGGCCACACCTCCGTTTGCGTTGCGGGCGCCATAATACCTGAATGAAACACACTGTCAAACTCTCTGCATAGCTTGTTACAGAGCGTCTGTTATGATCTTTGCGACTGAACGTTTCAAACCAACAGGAGTGTCGCCATGCGCGAACAGGATTACGCAGTTAATAACAGCGTGCAGGCTGAGCAGCTAGAGGTTAGCCGCGTCCTGCGCAACACTTACGGCTTACTCGCTCTCACCCTCGCATTCAGCGGCGTGATGGCGTTTGTCGCTCAGCAGATGCGTGTCGGATACCCGAACGTGTTCGTGGTGCTGATCGGCTTCTACGGCCTTTTCTTCCTCACCAACAAACTCCGTGATTCGGCCTGGGGCCTGGTGTCTGCTTTTGCCCTGACCGGTTTCATGGGTTTCCTGCTCGGCCCGATCCTCAACCGTTACCTGGGGATGCAGGGCGGCGCTGAAGTGGTCAGTTCGGCGTTCGCGATGACGGCGCTGGTGTTTGGTGGTCTGTCGGCCTATGTGCTGATTACCCGCAAGGACATGAGCTTCCTCGGCGGTTTCATCACCGCAGGCTTCTTCGTGCTGCTGGGTGCGACGCTGGCGAGCTTCTTCTTCCAGATCAGCGGCCTGCAACTGGCGATCAGCGCAGGTTTCGTGCTGTTCTCCTCGGTCTGCATTCTGTTCCAGACCAGCGCCATCATTCACGGCGGCGAGCGCAACTACATCATGGCGACCATCAGCCTGTATGTATCGATCTACAACCTGTTCATCAGCTTGTTGCAGCTGTTTGGCATCATGAGCCGCGATGATTGATCGAAGGCCTTGAGTAAAAAACCCGCTTCGGCGGGTTTTTTATTACCTGATATTCAAGTCATTCAGTTAATGGCAATGCTGCCGTCGGCGTGTTGGCGGTAAATGGTGTAGGGGAGCAACAAGGTGTCGAGCGCGCCGGACATGACCGCATCGATCAGCACCCAACCAGGCTCGGCAGTGTAGGTTTGCGCATCCAGGCCGTTCTTCAGGGGGGCGTTCAGGCTGCAGAAGTCATAGGTCACGCCGCTGTAAATTCGCGGAACTGCACCGCAATAGCTTTTCTGCTCGTTGAGGCTTTTCGCCGCCACTTTGTCGCCGCGCACCACCGTTTGTATCGTGCCGCAGCCCGCCAGCATCAGCATCAGCATCGCCAGCAGCATTGCCTGAGTTTTCATAGACCGCCAATCCTTCGCCGGAAAAACCTCAATCTACGCCATTGGCGAATAAACATCACTTATGCCATCGGCGGCAGCCGGCGTTTGACCGGAGTCTTCTTGACGATTGCCGTGTTGGTTTCGGCGTGGGTATTGAGACGGTCGAGCAGGGTGTCCAATTGTTCCATCGAACGCACATGCAGGCGGGCGATGAAGCAGTCGTCGCCCGTGACTTTGTCGCACTCGGTGAATTCGGGGATCGCCTGAATCTGCCGCTCCACTTCCTGCAACTGACCCGGCAACGGTCGAATCCGCACGATGGCCTGGAGTTGATAGCCGAAGCATTTCGGGTCGATTTCCACGGTGTAGCCCTTGAGCACCCCGCGTTCTTCGAGGCGACGAAGGCGCTCGGCGACACTGGGTGAGGACAAGCCGCTGAGGTGTGCCAGGGCCTTGAGCGAGCGCCGTGAGTCTTCCATCAAGGCGCTGATCAGCACTTGGTCGATGTCGTCGGTCATGGCGAACCCCCTGTAAGGCATTAAATTGAAACTGCCTTGATAAAAAAGGCAGAAACCGAGTTTAGCCTGCTTTTTGCGCTGGAGAAGCCCCTTGGTGGATTGGCATACTTTGCGCTCAAACACAGGAGTCTGAAGATGGACACATCAATACGTCGCGGCTCATTCGAGATGAGCGCCGCCATGCTGATCTCCGGGACCATCGGCTGGTTTGTGCTGGTGTCGGGGCAACCGGTGCTGGACGTGGTGTTCTGGCGCTGCCTGTTCGGGGCCGGCACCTTGCTGCTGATTTGCGCGGCGTTCGGCTTCCTGCGTCCCGGCATTCTGACCCGTACCACCTTCCTGCTGGCGGTGCTCAGCGGCGTGGCAATTGTCGGCAACTGGGTGCTGTTGTTCGCGTCCTATTCGCGCGCCTCGATTGCCATTGGCACGGCGGTCTACAACGTGCAACCGTTCATGCTGGTGGGCCTGGCCGCGTTGTTCCTCAACGAAAAAATAACCCTGCAGAAACTGTTCTGGCTGGGCATTTCCTTTCTCGGAATGCTCGCAATTGTCAGCGCCCATGGCGGGCAGGGCGAGAGCGGTAATGATTACCTGATGGGGATTGGCCTGGCGCTGGGTGCAGCATTCCTTTACGCAATTGCCGCGCTGATCATCAAGCGCCTGACCGGTACGCCGCCGCATCTGATCGCTTTGATCCAGGTCTGCACCGGGGTGCTGTTGCTCGCGCCGTTTGCGCACTTTTCGGCGCTGCCGCAAGCGCCGAGTGCCTGGGCCAGCCTGGTCACACTGGGCATCGTCCACACCGGTGTGATGTACGTGCTGTTGTACGGCGCGATTCAGAAACTGCCGACGGCACTGACCGGGGCGTTGTCGTTCATCTATCCGATTGCGGCGATTTTTGTCGACTGGTTTGCCTTCGGCCATCGCCTGGAGCCGCTGCAATGGCTCGGTGTCGCGGCGATTCTGCTGGCTGCCGCAGGCATGCAGCAGGGTTGGGGTTTCAAGTCGCGCAAACTGGCGGCTCAGTAAATGTCAGATGTTCCAGCGCGGCGCAGTTTTGGCCAGTCGCTGGCGCATCTCGCCAATGTTGGCGGCGAACTGGCGGGTCAACAGCCGATAACCGTCGAGCGGGCTGTAGACCGGCGTTTCAAGACTTGAAGCGGGCGGCAGGTCGACAGGCCGGCTCAGCCGTTGCGACGCACCGGTCTTCAGCGCTCGCGCCATACCGATCAGTTGCACGCGGATCAGCCGATGCTCTGCGGTCATCGCCGATTGCAGTTGCGCCATGGCCTTCGGATCGCTGGCATCCGGACGAGTGTTGGCGAGGATTTCCAGGGTGCTGACGCACATGCGCAAATTGCGCTGAATGGCATCCAGTTCGGTCATGGAGATTTTCACTTCCTTGGACACCGACGGCATCAGCGAGCGCAATTGCACCATCACGGTGTTCAAGCGCCTCATGAGCTTGAGGTGTTCGTCATCGCTGACCGGCAGGCCATTGATGATGCGCCCGTAGATCGTCGCGCAATCGCGCAACGCATCAGCCAGGTTGTAGCGCCAGGAAAACACCGCGTACAGCGGCAGCGCGAAGGAAAACGCCAGCGCCAGGGCGATGCCGATCAGGATATCCACCCCGCGCCACAAGCCGTCCGTGACCGGGTTGTCACCGTGCCCCGCGACAATAAACACAGTGATCGCCGCCAGCAACGCCGTGTAGCCACCCTTGCCAATGGCGTGATACGAGAAAAACCCGCACACCACCGACATGGCGAAATAGGTCAACCACGGCATCCCCAGCCAGGCCTGTTGCGCGACCAGCACCAGACCAACGCCGGCCCCGATCAACGTGCCAATGGCCCGTTCGGCAGCCTTTTTGCCGATATTGCCGTGGTGCTGCAAGCCACCAATCACCACCAGCATCGTCACCGAGGCCCATTCACCGTGCGGCAAATGGATGCCGGTAGTCAGCAGGATCGTCGCCAGCAACCCAAGCGAGACCCGCACCGCGTGGATCAGTCTGGCGTGGCGATAGCGCCGGTACGGGTCCAGCAACGGACGCAGCAGTCGGCGCAGCAGCGGTGGCAGTCGATGGCTGAAGGTACTCAGGCTCGGTGTCCTCAGAAAATGTAATCGGTGGTCAGGAAGCTCGAACTGCGTCCACTGATGATCTCGCTGATGAGGTCCTTGTTGGTCTCCTGGAACTTGGTGGCGACCAACGTACGGATCGAAAACACCCGCAGCGCATCATGTACCGACAGCGTGCCTTCGGCCGAGTTCTTGCGCCCGTTGAACGGGAAGGTGTCCGGGCCGCGCTGGCACTGGGCGTTGAGGTTGATGCGCCCGACCTGGTTGGCGAACGTGTCCACCAGCCGGCCGACCGCCACCGGGTTGGTGCCGAAAATACTCAACTGCTGGCCGAAGTCCGATTCCAGGACGTAATCGATCACCGTGTCCAGATGGCGGTACGGCACGATCGGAATGACCGGGCCGAACTGTTCTTCCTGATAGACACGCATCTGCGTGGTCACCGGGTACAGCACCGCCGGGTAGAAGAACGAGGCGCGGGCCACGCCGCCGTTGGGGTTGACCACTTTGGCGCCTTTGCTTTCGGCATCGGCGACCAGCGAATGCAGGTAATCGACCTTGCCCGACTCCGGCAGCGGCGTCAGTGCCACGCCGCTGTCCCACGGCATGCCGGGTTTGAGGCTGGCGAGTTTGGCGTTGAATTTCTCGATGAACGCTTCGACCACGTCTTCATGCACGAAGAGGATTTTCAGCGCGGTGCAGCGCTGACCGTTGAACGACAGCGAGCCGGTCACCGCTTCGCTCACCGCGTTGTCCAGATCAACCTCCGGCAGGACGATGCCGGGGTTCTTCGCATCAAGGCCCAGCGCCGCACGCAAACGGTGAGGTTTTGGGTGGAGTTTTTTCAGGTCGCTGGCAGCTTTGTTGGTGCCGATAAACGCGAAGATGTCGATCTTGCCGCTGGCCATCAGCGCGCTGACGGTCTCGCGGCCGCTGCCGTAGATCACGTTGATCACCCCGGCCGGGAAGCTGTCGCGGAACGCTTCGAGCAGCGGGCGAATCAGCAACACGCCAAGCTTGGCCGGTTTGAACACCACGGTGTTGCCCATGATCAGCGCCGGAATCAACGTGGTGAAGGTTTCGTTCAACGGGTAGTTGTAGGGGCCCATGCACAGGGCCACGCCGAGCGGGACGCGACGGATCTGGCCGAGGGTGTCCTGTTCCAGCTCGAAGCGGCTGGAGCGGCGGTCGAGTTCTTTCAAGGCATTGATGGTGTCGACGATGTAATCGCAGGTGCGGTCGAACTCTTTTTCCGAGTCCTTGAGGTTCTTGCCGATCTCCCACATCAGCAGCTTGACCACCGCCTCACGCTGTTGACGCATGCGACCGAGAAAGGCTTCGACGTGCTGGATGCGTTCGGCCACCCGCATGGTCGGCCACAAACCCTGACCACGGTCGTAAGCACGGACGGCGGCGTCCAGCGCGGTCAGCGCAGTGTCGGCGTCCAGCAGCGGCGTGCTGCCGAGGATCACTTGTTCGTCGCCATTCGCGCCGGTCAGGTACACCGGGCTGCGGACCTGGGCGAGCGGTCCGTCCCAGGTTTTCAGTTCGCCATCGACCAGGTACTCGCGCTGCTCGGTCTGGCCGTCTAGGCGGTACTTTTCCGGGATGTCGGCGAGGCTCGGAAACAGGTTGTCGAGAATGTTGGCTGTGGTCATGTCGCTACCCCCTCTGGATTGGGTCATGCACTGATGAATCGTTTTAGCAGACCTCGGCCTCGCTTGTCATGACTCATCTCAGGGTTTTGTGCCGGTGGGTGATGGCGTGCGGATTTCACGGTGCATCGGTCATGGCCTCAGAAGCCCCCCTTGTTGGCCCCCAATGCCCTCAACCCGCCCACGCCGGGTGCCTTAGTGTGGAGTTCTCCTTGATCACAACAATAAACGGTGCACCTGGCTGACCGGGCACCCCATGAGAGGAACGCCATGCGGGCACGCCGATCCAGTGAAAAGCCTAGCCTTTGTTTTGCCCTGGTGGGGTTCGCGATGTTGCTTGCAGGGTGTGGCGAAGAGCCAAAAAACCCGGCGTCGCACGTTAACGCGGCCACCGCCAGGCCCGCCGACACCGAGCTGGCGCAGGTCTACGACAACAGTTGCAAGCTCTGCCACGCCAACCCGGCGGCCGGGGCACCGCTGACCGGCGACAGCAAAGCCTGGGAGCCGCGGGTCCTGCAGGGCGCCGACACGCTGCTCGACCATGCGATCAACGGCTATAACGGCATGCCACCGATGGGCCAGTGCGTGCAGTGTTCAGAGGAGCAGTTCCTGGCGCTGATCAGCTTCATGTCCGGCCAGCACATCCCACAATAAGAACGACAGGGTGCGATTCATGACGATGGACTTAACACGGCGTCAGTTGTTGCAACGGGCGAGTGTCATTGGCGCCTTTACCGCGCTCGGTTCAACACCGGCGCTGGCCGAACTGCTGCGCGCGCCTCGGCTGATCCCGTGGCGTAACTGGTCGGGGGGCCAGAGTTGCCTGCCGGCGGCGCGGCTGGCGCCGAAGAATCTGGATGAATTGACCCAGGTTGTGCGCCAGGCTCCGGGCAAGATTCGCCCGGTGGGTTCGGCGCATTCCTTCAGCGCGTTGGTGCCCACCGACGGCACGTTGCTGTCCCTGAGCTATTTCACCGGGTTGCTCGATCACGACGGGAAAACCCTGCAAGCCGAGTTCGCTGCCGGCACGCCGATGTCGCGCATGGGCACACCGCTCAAGGACGTCGGCCAGGCCCTGCAAAATATGGCCGACATCGATTACCAGACCCTCGCCGGCGCGATCTCCACCTCGACCCACGGCACCGGCAAGAACTTCCAGTCCTATTCCGCCCACGTCTGCGGCCTGCAATTGGTGACTGCCACGGGCGAGGTGCTGGACTGCGACAGCACGCGACATCCTGAGGTGTTCAGCGCGGCGCGGGTGTCCCTCGGCGCGCTCGGGGTGGCGACGAAAATCCGTCTGCAAAACCGCCCGGCGTATCGCTTGAGAGAACGCCAGTGGATCGCGAAAACCGAAGAACTGTTGGAAGACCTCGACAAGAACACCCGGGAAAACCAGCACTGGGAAATGCTCGTGGTGACCCATTCCGACTACGCCTTGTCGATCGCCCTCAACGAAACCACCGACCCGGCGACACCGCCGATTCCGGCGGATGAGGAGGGCGGTAACGAATTCGTCACCTTGATCGAGAAAATCGACAAGTACGGCAGCGACTTCCCGGACCTGCGCCGAACGATGCTCAACAGCCTGCGCCACCTCGCCAGTTTCGATGACCGGGTGGGCGACTCGTTCGACATCTACGCCAACGTGCGCACGGTGCGTTTCAACGAAATGGAATATTCGGTGCCGGCCGAGCATGGTCCGGCGTGCCTGCGCGAAATCCTCAAGCTGATTCAGGACAAAGACCTGCGCACCTGGTTTCCGATTGAATACCGCTACGTCAAAGCCGACGACATCCCACTGAGCATGTTCGAAGGCCGCGACAGTTGCTCGATCTCGGTCCACCAGCATTATCAGATGGACCATCACAACTTCTTCGCCGCCGTCGAGCCGATTTTCTGGAAGTACAACGGCCGGCCACACTGGGGCAAGTTGCACACGCTCAACGCGAAAAACCTGCAGCCGCTGTACCCGCGCTGGCAGGAATTCATTGAGGTGCGGCAAGCGCTGGACCCCAGTGGCAAGTTCCTCAATGCGCATTTGTCATCGATTCTGGGGGTGAGCTGATGGCGGTCAATCGACGCAATTTCCTGATGGGAGCCGCCGGCGTCGGTGTATTGCTGGCGGGTGTTGGAGCCTGGTTGCGGCCCGGTGATCGAGGCGCGCCGTATAGCGACTATTTCCAGACGCTGAACCGCGAACTCAAGGAACACGGGCCGATGCGGCCGGTGATGCTGATCGATCTTGATCGGCTGGATCACAACATCGACGTGGTGATGCTGTCGGTAAAACGCGGCGGCAAGCACCTGCGGCTGGTGGAGAAATCACTGCCGGCGCCGGGGCTGCTGACCTACATCGCCAAGCGCGCGGGCACACAGCGCTTGATGTCATTTCATCAACCGTTTCTCAATCATGATGCGCTGCAGTTTCCCGAGTCCGACCTCCTGTTGGGCAAGCCGCTGCCGGTGCGTTCGGCCGAGTTGTTTTATCAGTCGCACAAAGGGCCGTTCGATCCGTCGAGGCAATTACAGTGGCTGCTTGATACACCAGAACGGCTTCAGCAATACCTGGCGCTGGCGCAGGGATTGGGCACGCGATTGCGGGTGAACATCGAGCTGGATGTCGGGCTGCATCGCGGCGGTGTCAGCGATGTGGCGGTGCTCGGGCCGATGCTGGCGCTGATCAGCAAGAATCCTCAGCACCTGGAGTTCGCCGGGTTCATGGGCTACGACCCGTTCGTGGGCATGGGCGTGCCGGGGATACTGGGCTCGCCTGAAGAACTGTTCGCCAAGGTGATGGTGATTTATAACCGTTGCGTCGATTTCACCCGCCAGCAATATCCCGGCCTGTGGCATGAAGGGCTGACCCTCAACACCGCTGGCAGCCCAAGTTATCGCATGCATGAGCATGAACAGCTCAGCAGTGAAGTCTCAGTGGGTACGGCGATGCTCAAGCCGACGCACTATGATTTGCCGTCGCTGGTGGACCATGTGCCGGCGGCTTACATCGCCACACCGGTGTTGAAAAGTACCGGGGCGGTGAACATTCCGGCGCTGGATGACAAGTCCCGGCTGTTCTCGTGGTGGGACACCAATCAGCGCGAGACGTTTTTCATCTATGGCGGTAACTGGATGGCGGAGTTTGAATCGCCATCGGGGTTGCAGAGTAACGGGGTGTATGGTCGCAGCTCGAATCAGGAAATGGTCAATGGTTCGGCGGCGGTGGGGCTGGGGGTTGAGGACCAGGTATTTTTGCGGCCGACCCAGACGGAGTCGGTGTTGTTGCAGTTTGGGGATTTGCTGGCGGTTCGAGGGGGGAGGATTGTTGATAGCTGGCCGGTGTATTCCTGAAGGTTTTCTGGTGTCTGGTCTATCGCCTTCGCGAGCAGGCTCGCTCCCACATCTGGAATGCGATTCCCTGTGGGAGCGAGCCTGCTCGCGAAGGCGGCAGTTCAGTCAAAACGCATAAGGGATACTGACCTTTGCCCAGAGCATTTCCCCTTCAGGCCGGTTCTCCACATCAAACTCCTTGGCCCAGCGAATCTCCGCCGTGGCGTATTTCAAAAAGGTCAGGTGCAACGCCGGACCAATCGCAAATACCTGCCCGCGCACCCCGTCGTTCACGTCCTCGCCATTGAACTGCACGGTATGGCCGAACTGTTTGTCGTCGGTGGTTTGCTTGAGGTAGTAGCCGTTCAACCCGAGCATCAGGTTGTCGGTGATCTTGTAACTGGCCGAATAGTCGAAGTGGAAAATCTGCCCCGACTCGTAATCGGTATCTTTGTTTTTACCGTTGAAGCTGTACGTCGTCTTCATCGACACCTCGGTTTTATCCGTCGGAAGCCAGGTGAAGGAGAACAGCGGTTTATAGGTGTAGAAATTGTTGCTGGTGTTGGCCAGGCGATCGACGCTGTACTCGCCGGTCGGCACGGTAACTTCCACCGCAGCGCCCAGGGTCAGGCTCGGGCTCATGTCCCACAGAATGATTGGCGCGAAGGTGGTGTCGCCCATGCCTTCACGGGTGTCGTGCAAGCCGAACACGGCGACTTCCTGCTTGAGCCAGGGCTGCGCGATGTAACCCGCCAACCGGCCGCCGAATACCCGCAACGGGCTGAGATAATCCAGGCGTGGAATGACGGCCGTGGATTCGATATCGACATCCGGCACCTTGCCGCCGAGCGAGCTGATGTTCAGCTTCGTGGAGGTGTAGTGGTTGTAGTAGAGGTTGAACGCAACCATGTTGTCCGGAAGGCTGTCGGGCGACAGCGGCAACATGAAAAAACCGTCGGTGCCGGGGCCGATGTTGTCCACGCCAGCCTCGGTGGCCAGCGCCGATTGGATCGCGCAGGCGCCGGCCAGGCTGATGACCAGTAGGGGGAATCTCGTGCGGGTCGGGATCATGGGTGTACTCATTATTATTGTTAGCGGGCTGTCCTGCGTCCATACGAGGGCCGCAACATAGAAATAAGCTGTCTGTGCTGTGCAAGGCAGGGTATTGGCGGCCATTTAGGGGGACTTCTGCGGACAGCCTTTTAACCCTGTGCTAACTTCTTTCGACATAACCGGTAACAAAAATAAGAATGCAGTTCGCCCCGGAATGTATACCCCCATGCAAATGAAAGTGATTGATCCCACCTTTGAACTGGCGCTGGTGTCGCCGTTTCTCCTGCAAACCCTCGCCGAAGTCGCGGAGCGAAAAGGCGTCAATCCCGACAGCCTGTGCCGAGGGCTGGGTTTTACCTTTGAAGATCTTCAGGACCCGGCGCAGCGCATTTCCTATCGGCAGGCCGTGGCGATGATTCAGCGCGCGCTCAAAGCGTTGCCCAATCAGGGCCTGGGTTTGTGGGTCGGGGCGCAGAATGTGCTCGGTACGCTGGGGTTGCTCGGGCATGTGTTGTCGCTGTGCAAGACCCTGCGTGATGCTTTCGAGCTGGGCATTCGCCATCAGCACACCTCCGGCGGGATCGTGGTGTCGAGCGTGGAGGAGGCGGGTGACCAGGTGTTTGTCGACGTCGAATGCCGCTTGCCGTTCGCCGATGTGCAATTGTTTGCGGTCGAGGAGTTTTTCGCCAGTCTGCTGGTGTACGGCCGGGCGCTGGTCGGGGCGGATTTCAAGCCGATGGCGGTGGAGTTCATGCACGCTGCGCCGGATTATCTCGGCGAATATTCGCGACTTCTGGGGCCGGACGTACGATTTGGATGCTTGCAGAATCGCATGGTGATCGCGGCGCATTGGCTGGACGTTCAGTTGCCCAATCACCATTCCCTGGCCTTGCGTCAGGCGGTGAAATTGCTCGAGCTGGAGGCCGCGCAAGTGCATCAGAAGATGGACTTGATCCAGGCCGTGGAACGGGCGATTGCCCGGGACCTGACAGAGGGCAGCCACATCGAGAAAATCGCCGGCGACCTGAACATGAGCAGCCGCACCTTGCGCCGCCGCCTCACCGAACATGCGCTGACCTTCGAAACCCTGCTGGAACAAGTGCGCCAGGCCCGCACCATGAGCCTGCTGGCCAACCCGGACATGTCCATCGAGCGCATCACCGAAGTAGTCGGCTACAGCGACGTACGCAGCTTCCGCCGCGCCTTCAAACGCTGGACCGGCATGAGCCCGAGCGCATTCCGCAACGAAACCCCGGCCCTCGATCCCCTGTGTAGCAGCTGACGAGCAGCGCGAGGCTGCGTCCGGCTGCGCAGCAGCCGTAAAACCAGGCAACGCGACGTATCAGGCACACCTCGCACAGAGGAATGACGACTGCTTCGCAGCCGGACGCAGCCTCGCGTTGCTCGACAGCTGCTACAGGACAGTGCACACAAACGGTCTTTCCCCGGTTAAACTCCGTGCTCTTTTCAAGGAGTTCATATGAGCTATTACCAGCCGGGCATTCTCGCCACCCCTGTTCCGCCTCAAGCCCGCCATATGTTCTTCGCCCTCGAATCCGCCGAAGCCTTGCCGGCCGCGCTCGACAACTTGATGCAACTGGTGGACGGGAAATCGGCTGTCGTCGGTTTCGGGGCATCGCTGGTCAAGGCGTTGCACGCCGAGGTCGATGGCCTGCGAGCCTTTCCGGCATTGACCGGTGTGGGCGTCGATAACCCGTCGACGCAACACGCACTCTGGTGTTGGCTGCACGGCATCGACCGCGGTGAGCTGCTCAATCGCAGCCAGGCCATCGAAGCCGCGCTGGCGCCGGCCCTGCGCCTGGTGCAGATGAACGAAACCTTCCGCCACTTGACCGGCCACGACCTGACCGGCTACGAAGACGGCACCGAAAACCCGCACGATGACGCCGCTGTCGCCGCCGCACTGTTGAGCGAAGGCGCAGACGGCCTGGTCGGTGGCAGCTTTGCCGCGATCCAGCAGTGGCAGCATGACCTCAAGGGCTTCCACGCGATGCCGCCCCATGAAAAGGACAACATCATGGGCCGTCGCTTGAGCGACAACGAAGAACTCGATGACGCGCCGATTTCGGCCCACGTCAAACGCACCGCTCAGGAAAGCTTCGCCCCCGAGGCATTCGTGGTTCGTCGCTCGATGCCATGGATCGAAGGTGATCGCGCCGGCCTGATGTTCCTCGCGTTCGGTTTTTCCCTCGACGCTTTCGAAGCGCAACTGCGGCGCATGAGTGGCCTGGAAGACGGCATCACTGACGGTTTGTACCGCATCAGCCGCCCGATCACCGGCGGCTACTACTGGTGCCCGCCGTTGAAGGACGGTCGCCTGGACCTGCGCGCCTTGCGCATCGGCTAACCAGCAGGAGTTGAACATGGACGTGGTGCGGTGGGGCATGATCGGTTGTGGCAGCGTTACCGAGCGCAAGAGCGGGCCAGCCTTTTACAAGGTACCCGGTTCGGCGTTGGTGGCGGTGATGGGGCGGCGTCTGGAGGCGGTGACGGATTACGCCACTCGCCATGGCATCGCCCGGGTCTACACCGACGCGCAAGCGCTGATCAATGATCCCGAGGTGGACGCGGTCTACATCGCCACGCCGCCCGACAGTCACCACGCCTACAGCCTGATGGTGGCCGCCGCCGGCAAACATTGCTGCGTCGAAAAACCGATGTCGCTGAATGCCGGGCAAAGCCGCGAGATGCAACAGGTCTTTGCCGACGCCGGATTGCACCTGTTCGTTTCCTACTACCGACGCTCGCTGCCGCGCTTCCAGCAAGTGCGCCAGTGGCTGGAAGCGGGGCGGATCGGCGAAGTCCGGCACCTGACCTGGACCCTCACCAAAGCCCCATCGCCCGTCGATCTGGGCGGCGTGCACAACTGGCGCACGGACCCGGGCATTGCCGGCGGCGGTTACTTCGCCGACCTTGCCAGCCATGGGTTGGACCTGTTCCAGTACCTGCTCGGCGACATCACTGAAGTCGCCGGTTTCACCGCGCGACAGGCCGGACTGTATGCCGCCGAAGATGCGGTCAGTGCCACCTGGCGCTTTACTTCGGGGGCGACGGGCATGGGCTGCTGGAACTTCGTGGCGGATCGCCGCGAGGATCGGGTCGAGGTGATTGGCAGCCAGGGGCGGATCAGCTTTTCGGTGTTCGACGAGCACCCGGTGCAGCTTCAAGCGGATGAACAGCTCAGCCTGAACATCGACCATCACGAGCACATCCAGTGGCATCACGTGCTGGGCATGAACGCGCACATTCGCGGGCATGCGCAGCACCCGGCGGTGGCCGGGGAAGCGTTGAAAACCGACTGGGTGATGGACCAGATCCTCAAGCGCGATCACTGAACTCCACCGATGTAGCAGCTGCGGAGCACCGCGAGGCTGCGTTCGGCGGCGAAGCCGTCGCAAACCCTTCGTGCAAGGTTTTCCTGACATACCGCATTCTCTGATTTCACGACGGCTGCGCCGCCGGACGCAGCCTCGCGGTGCTCCGCAGCTGCTACACCGGATTGTGCTGGTTCGGCGAATCTAACCTTATGCTTAAACAATATTTCTCAACCCTCACGCTGTCTCTCTAAGATCACGTCATAACTCGTTATAACAAGTGATCTCCAATGACTGATAACGTTCTATCCCTCAGCCCGCTTTCCAACAGCAGTATGCCGCTGCACACCCAACTGCGCGACGTGCTACGCGCCCGCATCCTCGACGGTGAATACCCGCAAGGCAGCCAGATGCCCTCCGAAAGCGAACTTGGCGCGTTGTTCAAAGTCAGCCGCATCACCGTGCGCCAGGCCTTGGGCGATCTGCAGAAAGAAGGGCTGATCTTCAAGATCCACGGCAAGGGCACCTTCGTTGCCAAGCCGAAAACCTTCCAGAACGTCAGCACGCTGCAAGGCCTGGCCGAGTCGATGACCGGTCGCGGCTACGAGGTGATCAACCGCCTGCGCAGCTTCAAATTCATCGCTGCCGACAAACTTGTCGCCGAACGCTTGCAGGTCGCCGAAGGTGAAACCGTGGCCCAGATCAAACGGGTGCGGCTGATCAACCGCGAGCCGATCTCGCTGGAAATCACCTACCTGCCCAAAGTCATCGGCGAACGGCTGGAGAAGGCTGATCTGGTCACTCGCGACATCTTCCTGATCCTCGAAAACGACTGCGGTATCGCCCTCGGCCACGCCGACCTGGCCATCGACGCGGTACTGGCCGACAGCGACCTGACCCAGGCACTCAACGTCGAACCGGGTTCGCCGATCATGCGCATCGAGCGCCTGACCCACGACGCCAGCGGCCAGCCCGTCGACTTCGAACACCTTTACTACCGTGGCGATGCCTTCCAGTACCGCCTGCGGATCGACCGGCAAAAAGGGGCGCAGGCATGAGCCGAAACACTATTGAGCAGGAATACGACATCGTCGTGATCGGCGGCGGCACCGCAGGACCGATGGCGGCGATCAAGGCCAAGGAACGCAACCGCGATCTGCGCGTGTTGTTGATCGACAAGGCCAACGTCAAACGCAGCGGCGCGATCAGCATGGGCATGGACGGCCTGAACAACGCGATCATCCCCGGCCACTCGACGCCGGAGCAGTACACCAAGGAAATCACCATCGCCAATGACGGCATCGTCAATCAGGCCGCGGTGTACGCCTACGCCACTCACAGTTTCGAAACCCTCTCACAACTGGACCGCTGGGGCGTGAAGTTCGAGAAGGACGAAACCGGCGACTACGCGGTGAAAAAGGTCCACCACATGGGCGCCTACGTGCTGCCGATGCCGGAAGGGCATGACATCAAAAAAGTCCTGTATCGCCAGTTGAAACGGGCACGGGTGAGCATCACCAATCGCGTGGTTTGCACGCGGTTGCTGACGGACGAAGAGGGCGCGGTCAACGGCGTGATGGGCTTCGATTGCCGCACCGCCGACTTCCATGTGATCAAGGCCAAAGCGGTCATCCTGTGCTGCGGCGCCGCCGGGCGCCTGGGATTGCCGGCCTCGGGTTACCTGATGGGTACCTACGAAAACCCGACCAATGCCGGCGACGGTTACGCCATGGCGTATCACGCGGGTGCCGAACTGGCGAACCTGGAATGCTTCCAGATCAACCCGCTGATCAAGGATTACAACGGCCCGGCCTGCGCCTACGTCACCGGCCCCTTGGGTGGCTACACCGCCAACAACAAGGGCGAGCGCTTCATCGAGTGCGACTACTGGAGCGGCCAGATGATGTGGGAGTTCCACCAGGAGCTCGAAAGCGGTAACGGCCCGGTGTTCCTCAAACTCGATCATTTGGCCGAGGAAACCATCCAGAACATCGAAGAGATCCTGCACAGCAACGAACGCCCCAGTCGCGGCCAGTTCCACGCCAATCGCGGCACCGACTACCGCACGCAGATGGTTGAGATGCACATTTCCGAGATCGGCTTTTGCAGCGGGCATTCGGCGTCGGGGGTGTGGGTCAACGAGCGGGCCGAGACTTCTGTGAAGGGGTTGTACTCAGCGGGGGACATGGCGGCAGTGCCGCACAACTACATGCTCGGCGCGTTTACTTATGGCTGGTTTGCCGGCACCAACGCGGCGGATTTCGTCGCCGGGCGCGAGTTCTCAGCTGTCGATGCCCAACAAATCGAGACGGAGAAGCAAAGGGTGTACGCGCCACTGGACCGCGAACACGGTCTGCTACCCGCGCAAGTCGAGTACAAGCTGCGGCGCTTTGTGAACGACTACCTGCAACCGCCGAAAGTGACCAAGAAGATGCAAATCGGCCTGCAGCGCTTCAGCGATATCCAGCGTGATCTCGATCAGATCAAGGCCCACAACGCCCACGAGCTGATGCGCGCCATGGAAGTCAGCATGATCCGCGACTGCGCCGAAATGGCTGCCCGCGCCTCGTTGTACCGCGCCGAAAGTCGCTGGGGGCTTTACCACTATCGGGTCGATCACCCGCAACGCAACGACAGCGACTGGTTCTGCCATTGCCACCTGAAAAAGGGTGAAGACGGCCAGATGACCAGTTTCAAGAAAGCCGTCGAGCCTTACATCATCCCGCTCGATGCCGAAGAAATGCAGGCCTACGACCGGTTGCGGGTCGGTGCCTTTGCCGCCTGAGCATCACTAACAGAGAGACTGCCCGATGGCCTATCAACCCCAGGAAATCTTCTTCCGCTCCAACGCGCCGGTCACGGTCGACGAGGATCTTTGCATCGCCCACAAAGGCTGCACCGTGTGCGTCGACGTCTGCCCGATGGACCTGCTGGCCATCAACCCGGCCACGCAAAAAGCCTACATGGCGTTCGATGAATGCTGGTACTGCATGCCCTGTGAAAAGGACTGCCCGACCGGGGCGGTGAAAGTTGAAATCCCTTATTTGCTCCGTTGAAATGCAATCGAGTGTGGGAGCGGGCTTGCTCGCGAAGAGGCCGGCACAGCTTGCATCTCCATTGACAGAGAGGACGCCTTCGCGAGCAAGCCCGCTCCCACAGTGGATCGAGGCCAACCGCAAATTTTGTGTACACCAGGCAACCTGTGGGAGCCGGGCTTGCCCGCGATGAGGCCGCCACAGACAACAAAATAGCCATCCGGTAACCCCCGGACGCCAGCTTCAAACCACCCCCTCGTTTCCCACCACGCCCTGATCGTGGCGGAGACGAACATCCAATAAATGATTCGAGGGGATACACCCATGTTGCGTGCAGTATTCGCCGGTCTGGTACTGGCCTCATTCACCTTGTCGGCCTCCGCCGAAACCATCCGCATTGCCATCGGCACCCAGGACACCACGATCAATTGCGCCGCCGGCGGACTATTGATTCGTGAATTCGGCCTGCTCGACAAATACCTGCCCCACGACGGCCAATACAAAGACGCCAAATACGAGGTCGAGTGGAAAAACTTCACCAGCGGCGCACCGCTGACCAACGAAATGGTCGCCGGCAAACTCGACTTCGGCGCCATGGCCGATTTCCCCGGTGCGTTCAACGGCGTGGCGTTCGAAACCGCCGGCAAGCACAGCCTGTTCATCAGCGTGCTCTCGGGCAGCATCAAGGGCAGCGGCAACGGCATTGTGGTGCCGAGCGCTTCGGGCGTGCAGTCGTTGTCGGAACTGAAGGGCAAGACCATCTCCGTGCCGTTCGCCTCGACCGCCCACGGCATGTTGCTGCGCGCCGTGGCGGCCCAGGGTTGGGACCCGCTCAAGGACGTCAACATCATCGCCCAGCCGCCAGAAGTCGCAGGCTCGGCGTTGCAGGCCGGGAAGATCGACGCCCACGCTGACTTCGTGCCGTTCGCCGAACTGTTCCCGAGCCGTGGTTTCGCCCGCAAGATTTACGACGGTGCCCAGGCCGGCGCGCCGACGTTCCACGGGGCATTGGTGGATCAGGCGTACGCGAAGAAGTACCCGGAAATCGTTGTCGCCTACTTGCGGGCGAGCATCGAGGCCAATGAGTTGCTCGCGGCTGAACCGGAGAAGTACAGCGAGTTGATCGCCAACGTCACCGGGGTCGACGCCGAGGTCAATTACCTGTTCCACGGCCCGCTGGGCGTGCAAACCCGCGACCTGAGCTGGAAGCCGGAATACCGTCAGGCGGTCGGCACCGCGATCGATACGCTCAAGCTGTTGAAGAAGGCGGATCGTGGTCTCGATCTCAATACCTTTATCGACGATCAGTACATCCGCGCCGCGTTCAAGGCATCGAATCTGGATTACACCGCGCAACTGGCCAACTACGGGCAAACGCCGTTAAAAGCGGTCGATGCATCGAGTGGCCAGGCGATCACCGACTTCAGCCATGTCGCGGAAATCTGGGTACGCGGCGAACCCAAGGTCCGCCAGTACGCCTCGGCACAAGCGGCCTTCACCGCGTTGGCCGGTTTGAAGTCAGAAGGCAAAAACATCCGCGCGGTGTACGCCCAGGCCAGCGACAGCGGGATCAAGCTGCTGGCGGATCAGGCGTGGTTTGCCAGTGATGCAAAAGGACGCCTGAGCGCGTTCCTGCTCAAAGGCCAGGCCCAACAATTCGCCACGGCCCAAGGCGGCAAAGTCTTCGACTTCAGCGAAGCCACCACCCAAGCCATCGCCGCCCGCTAACCCCAAGCACACCGCGATCAAATGTGGGAGCGGGCTTGCTCGCGAAGGCGGAGTGTCAGTCGACATCAATATCGCCTGACCCACCGCATTCGCGAGCAAGCCCGCTCCCACAAGGGTTCAGGGTTGAGAGGAAGAATTGTGTACGGATCATATTTACGTTGGATTCCCCGGGCCGCTTCATTGCTGCTCTGCCTGCTGTTCTGGCAACTCGCCGCCAGCCACCACTGGAACCTCGGCCTGGTCACCTTCGCCAACGTCCCGACGCCACTCGCGGTGATCCACGCCGCATTGGGCCTCGGCGATTCCGGCAAACTCGCCCAGCACCTGAGCAGCAGCCTCAGCCGGGTCTTCGCCGGTTACCTCGCCGCGTTGATCATCGGCATCGCCCTGGGCCTGGCCATCGGCCGCTCGAAATGGGCCGAAGACTTGTTGTTACCACCACTGGAAGTCCTGCGCCCAATCCCCGCCGTGGCCTGGATTCCCTTGGCAATTCTGATGTTCCCGTCTTCGGAACTGTCGATGGTCTTCATCACCTTCACCGGCGCGTTGTTCCCGATTCTGCTCAACACCGTGCACGGTGTCGAAGGCGTCGATCCACGCCTGATCGCCTCGGCCAAAAGCCTTGGGGCAGGGCGCCGGGCGATTCTGCTGGAAGTGATCCTGCCGGGCGCCGCGCCGAGCATCATCACCGGCCTGGCCATTGGCATGGGCACCTCGTGGTTTTGCCTGGTGACGGCGGAAATGATCTCCGGCCAGTACGGCATCGGCTATTACACCTGGGAGTCCTACACCATCCAGAACTACGCCGACATCGTCGTCGGCATGTTGCTGATCGGTGTGCTCGGGATGGGCTGCAGCCTGCTGATCAAACGTCTCGGCGGGCTGTTCACGCCGTGGCACCGACCACGAGGAAAAGCCTGATGAGCGTGATGCAAACCCCGGAAGGGCGGATCGATATTCGCCGATTGTCCATCGTCCTCGGTGAAGGCCCACACGCTTTTGAAGCCGTGCAAGGTCTGGATTGCCAGATTGAAGCGGGGCAGTTCGTGTGCATTCTCGGGCCGTCCGGTTGTGGCAAATCGACCTTGCTCGGTGCGCTGGCGGGGCACCTGCAACCGCGCTCCGGCAGCCTGAAAGTCGATGGTGCGAAGGTCTCGGGCCCGTCGCCGCAGCGCGGCATGGTGTTCCAGCACCACACGTTGTTCCCGTGGCGAACCGTTCGCGACAACGTTGCGTTCGGCCTGAAGATGCGCGGCATCGGCAAGGCTGAACGCCATACAGCCGCCGATGAAATCCTTGCCTTGGTGGGCCTCGAAGGTTTTGCCGAGCGCTGGCCGGACCAGCTCTCCGGTGGCATGCAGCAACGGGTGGAAATCGCCCGGGTGCTGATCAACCGCCCGCGCCTGTTGCTGATGGACGAACCCTTCGGCGCCCTCGACGCGTTGACCCGGTTGAACATGCAGGAACTGCTGCTGGACATCTGGACACGGATTCGCACCACCGTGGTGTTTGTCACCCATGACATCGACGAAGCGTTGTTCCTCGCGGATCGCCTGCTGGTGATGAGCTCGCGCCCCGGCCGGATCATCGAAGACCTGCGCCTCGACTTCCCGAGGCCACGCACCACCGAGCTGGTGACGAGCCACGAGTTTTCCCGCCTGAAGCGCCATTGCCTCGAATTACTGCGTCACGAAGATGGTCGGCAGCTACCGCGCCTGAACCCTCTCGGATTGCCCCCTGAAAACAAACTGCCGCGATTTGCCCTATGACCTCTCTATTCGATGTAACCGATAACGACGACATCCTTGCCCTGCAACCGCGCCTGACCGATGACGATCCCGGCGTACGGCGCATCGCCCTGATCGAATTGGCCGACCTTGAGGAGCCGGACGGCTTGTTGTGGCTGGTCAATCGACTGGCCGAAGATCCGACCGAAGAAGTCCGCGCCGAAGCCGCTCGCTTGCTCGAAGCCTGGGAGGACGAACCCGTGGTCGAAGCGCTGTGCCAGGCGCTGACCGATCCCTCGTTGGCCGTGCAATCGGCCGCCGCACAAAGCCTCAGCCTGCTCAAAAGCGCAGCGGCGGGGCGGGTGATTCTGCCGTGGACCGGGCATGCCGAAGCCAGCGTGCGCATTGCCGCGTTCAGGGCATTGCGTGAGTTGCGTTGCCCCGATGCCGCCGCTGCCGCTTTAGAGGCGTTGAAGGATGCAGACGCCAGCGTTCGTCGCGAAGCGGTGGGCGTGCTCGGCTGGCTCAAACAGCTCGATGCATTGCCGGCGTTGGCGAGATTGGCCAGCGCCGATCCCGACACGGAAGTCCGCCGCGCCGCTACCGGCGCCCTGGGTCTGGCCTCCGACGCCCAAGTGCTGCCGGCTCTGCGCCAGGCCTTGCAAGATGGCGCCTGGCAAGTGCGCGAAGAAGCCGCGACCACGCTGGGTAAAGTCGGCCACATTGATGCCGGCAGCGCACTGGTCGAAGCCTTGAGTGACGATTACTGGCAGGTCCGCCTGCGCGCCACCCGCAGCCTCGGTCGCTTACGTTACGTCCCGGCCCTCAACGCCTTGATCGACACCCTCGGCCACCGCATCAGCAACCTGCGCAAGGAAGCCGCGCTGGCCCTCGGCGAATTGGACGACAAAGGCGCGATTGCCCCCTTGCAGGCCGCGCAAGACGACGGCGACCCGGAAGTGCGCAAAGCCGTGCGCATTGCCTTGAGTCAGCTGCAATGAGCCCGGTGGCGGTGGGTAATTCCCAGGGTAAACAGCAGCTGCGATTGAACTGGCCGGATGGGCGCGAGCAGCGGCTGGATCATGCTGAACTGCGGCGACAGTGCCCGTGCTCGCAATGCCGGGCGTTTCGCCTGCAAGGGTTGACGGTGAAGGTTGATCCGCGCATCCGTGTGGTCGAATTGAACGCCCAGGGCTACGGCCTGCAACTGATCTTCAGCGACGGCCACGAACGCGGCATCTACCCGTGGCCCTACCTGGCACAACTCACTCCTGAAAACACTGAAACCTAAATGTGGGAGCGGGCTTGCTCGCGAATGCGGCGGGTCAGTCAACATTGATGTTGAATGTGAAACCGCATTCGCGAGCAAGCCCGCTCCCACATTTGATCGATGTCTGTCAGAAAGACTTGCTGACGCTCGCCACCACCGTGGCGCTGCACAGGTCGTCGTAGCCCCAGTTGCTGGTGCATTGGCTTTTCGACAGGTCGGTGTCGATGTAGCTCAGGCCCACCATCACGCCGGCCAGTTCGTGGGTGAGTTTGACTTCCCATTCGCGGTACGAGTCTTCGGCATGGCCCGAGTTCGAGTACAGGTGCGGGTCCTTGAAGTCCATGTTGCCGTAGCGCAGTTTCAGGCCGGTGTCATAAGGCAATCGCGTTTCGTACCCGACATAGCTGTACAGCGAGTTCTGCTTGCTGTCGATGCCCGGTGCATCGTCCGAGTAATAGGCGCCGAGTTTCACCCCGTAGACGCTGAGAATGCCGTAGACCTCGCTCTGGTTGAACTGGCTTTCTTTTGGGTAGGTGTATTTGAGGTAGCCGATGTCGAGGTTGACATCCTCGGTCGCTTCCCAGAGCCAGCCGCCGTAGTAATCGACTTCCTGACGGGTTTTCAGGCCGCCGCCAAAATCGACGTTCGAGCTCCACGCGCCCACGTATAAACCCGTGCTGTGAGCCAGGGTTACACCGGCTTGCATGGCGGGGTCATTGAGCGTTTGCGAAATGCCACGGGTGCGGTAATCGCTCGCCAGGGTCAGGTCCACCAGCACGGAGAAGTCGTCGTTCAAGACGATGGCCTGGCTGCTCAACGGCAGCAGACTCAAGGAACCAAGGGCGAACAGGGTGAAAGCTTTCATGAATGCAGTCCCGATATTGTGATTGTTATGGGCAGTTTTTTTGTGGCAAAGCTGCGCCGAGCCCCAGCGTTGAACGCGGGATCGGGCAGCGGGTTACAGCGGGTTTTTATTAGAGGGTCGGTGCGTAGACTTCGCGCCCGGCAAACCAGGTTTGCAGTACTTGTGTGTCGCTCAGGGCCTTGTTGTCGACGGTGAAGACGTCGCGGTCGAGCACGATGAAGTCAGCTTGCTTGCCAGGGGTCAGCGAACCGATCTGCTTCTCCAGGCCGATGGTGCGCGCGGCATTCGCGGTGTAGGCGTAGAACATCGTTTCGCGGTCCACGGCTTCCTTGATGTTCAGCACGCCCATTGGACCGACGCGGGTGATGGCCTGGGCCATGGCGTTCCATGGGTTGGGCGAAGAGACGGGCCAGTCACTGGCGCCCGCGATGGTCGCGCCCTGTTTGAGCAACGAATGCGCCGGGTATTGATAGCGGAAGGCGAGGGCGCTGACGTAAGGCTTGATCATGTCCGTGGTGTAGTCGTCGGCCGAGGCCCACAGCAGTTGCATCGAGGCGATGACGTTCAGCGGTTTGAACCGCGCAAACTCTTTCGGGTTGACGATTTGCAAGTGGGTGATCGAATGCGTCACGCCACTCTGGCGATCCTTGCGCGCCTGTTCGATGCCGTTCAGCGACTCACGCACCGCACGGTCGCCGATGGCATGGATGTGCACCAGCCAGCCGCGCTGGTCGATGGCGCTGATCAGTTCGCCGAAGTGCTTCGGATCGATCAGCAATTCGCCCTGTTTGTGCGAGTTGTTGTAAGGGTCGATCATCGCCGCGCTCTGGGCCGGGAATTCGATCACGCCGTCGGCGAAGATCTTGACCCCAGGCAGGGTCAGGTTGGGGATGCCCTGAAATTGCTGGCGAACCTTGTCCAGCGTATCGAGATCGGCCGGTACACTTTTTGAATTCGCCACCAACAGCGCCGCTACGTGGACCGTCATGCCACCGCTTTCGGCCAGGGCTTTATAGGCCGGCAGCACGCCGACGGTTTTTTCCGTGGGCTTGAGCGCGAACAGCGGTTCGCCCGGCGCGGCATTGGCGGCGGGGTCCATCCAGGCTGTGATGCCGAAACTGTTGTTGTAGCGCACGGCTGATTGGGCGGCCTTGAGCATGTCGGCGCTGCTCGGCACGGGTATTTTCGAGGACACTCGGTCCCAGCCTGCGTCAACCAGGAAGCCGTTAGGGCTACCATCGGCACGTTTGCCGATGGTGTCCGCTTCGGCGGCGGGCAATGACTTGATCAACGCGGCATCAATCCCGGCGCGCTTGAGCATGAAGTCGTTGGCCCAGGCCGTGTGGTGGTCGCTGCCGGTGAACACTACGGGGACGTCGGCCCATTCACCACTGCTGAATTTTTTACCCAGTGCTTCGGCCTTGGCCCAATACACCGAACTCATGCCGGCGATGGTCAACACATCGCCGTGCCTGGCCTTGCCATCGTCACGCCAGCCGCGCAGGCGTTTTTCCAGTTCGTCGAGTTCGACCACCTCGTCTTCCATGTTGGCCGCAACCATTTCCAGACCGCCGAAAATCGCGTGGGAATGGGTGTCGATCAGGCCCGGCATCAAGGTTTTACCACCGAGGTCGACCACTTTGGTGTCGGGTGTGATCAAGGCCTTGATCTGCGCATCGCTGCCGACTTGCAGCACCTTGCCATCCTGTACCGCCAGCGCCTGAGCCTTCGGTTGGGCACGGTCGGCGGTGAAAATCTTGCCATTGATCAGCACCAGATCGGTGGCTGCCATGGCTTCCATCGAGGCAAAACTAACAGCGGCCATCAAGAGATTCGGAATGAATCTTTTCATTGAATGTTTCCTTGTTATTGCGTCTGATGGCCAGATTAGTGGCTGCTGGTGCGCAGCAGAACGCCTTCCTCACGAAAAACGTTTTTGCCGGAATGGAAAAAGTATGGACAAGTTGGGTGCGTTGAAAATGTTCGTGGTGACGGCGCAACTGGGCAGCTTCAGCCGCGCCGCCGAGCAGTTGGGCAAGACCCCGTCGGCCCTGACCAAAGCGGTCAACCACCTGGAAGCCGAACTGGGCGCCCGGTTATTCGAGCGCAGCACCCGACGGATTTTGCTGACCGAATCCGGACGGCTCTATCTGGACACCGCTCGCCAGGTGTTGCAGCGGCTGGAGGAGGCCGGCGAGGAAATCGAGCAGTTGCAGCATGGCCTGCGCGGCAACCTGAAAATCACCGCGCCGCTGGCGTATGGGCAGGCGTTTCTCGATCAGGTGTGTGGCGGTTTTCTGGAGCAATACCCGCAGATCAATCTGCAGGTGGACCTGTGCGACGACTTCGTCAACCTGCTGGAGAGCGGCTACGACCTGGCGTTGCGCGAAGGCCATGATGACTTGCCGGGGCTGATCGCCCGCGTGGTTGGAAGTAATCGCCTGGCGCTGTGCGGCAGCCCGGCCTATCTGGCGCGCAAGAGGTTGCCGGTCACCCCGCAGACCCTAGATGATCATGAATGGCTGCTGTACCGCCATCCGCTGCTTAGCCGTGAATTCTGGTGGGTCGAGCGCGACGGGCAACGCCTGAGCCTGCCGCAGCCGCCCAATCCGCGGTTGCGCAGCGACAATTACGACTTGCTGCTGGCCAACGCGCTGGCCGGACGCGGCTTGTTGCACACCCCGTTGTGGAGCGCCGCGCCGTACATCGCCGATGGCCGGCTGGTGCGGCTGATGGCCGACTACGACATCGACCCGGACAGCTTTGGCCCGTACATTCTGGCGGTGTACCCAAGCCATCGACGGGCGACCGCGAAGGTGTTGGCGTTTATTGATTACATCGCAGGGTTTCTGGCGTCCCGTGGCTTGAGCTGATTGGCGGTCCTTGCCAGGAAAATGCCAAAAGAGTACAAATGTACTCCATGACCACTTTAACTCCCCGCCGTACCGCCATCCTGACCTTTATCCGCGACCGAATCGCGGAGCACGGCCAGTCCCCGAGCCTCGCTGAAATCAGCGAGGCCTTTGGTTTTGCCTCCCGTAGCGTGGCGCGCAAGCATGTGCTGGCGCTGACCGAAGCCGGTTTCATCGAGGTCAACCCGCATCAGGCCCGCGGCATTCGTCTGCTCGGGCAACCGGCGCGGCCCGAGTTGCTGGACATCCCGGTGCTCGGCCGGGTCGCGGCCGGTGCGCCGATCGGCGCCGATGCCGAGGTGCACAGCCGTTTGCTGCTGGACCCGTCGATTTTCTCGCGGGTGCCGGACTACATGCTGCGGGTTCAGGGCGACTCGATGATCGGGGACGGCATCCTCGACGGCGATCTGGTGGGCGTGCGGCGCAACCCGGAAGCGGTCAATGGCCAGATCGTGGTGGCGCGACTGGACGGTGAGGTCACCATCAAGCGTTTCGAGCGGGCCGGCGACACGGTTCGCCTGTTGCCGCGCAACCCGGCGTATCAGCCGATCATCGTGCAGCCCGGTCAGGACCTCGCCATCGAAGGCGTGTTCTGCGGTCTGGTGAGGCAAGGGTGATGGGCGCCGTCGTTGCGCTGGATACGCTGTTCAATGGCGGCCAGGTCTGGAAGGGCCGGCCTGCGCCACCGGCCGTCAGCCCGCAACCCACCGGGCATGCCGCACTGGATGCGGCGTTGCCCACCGGTGGCTGGCCGGAAGCAGCGCTGACCGAAATTCTCCTGGCCGGGCAGGGCGTCGGCGAGTTGCAACTGGTGTGGCCGGCACTGGCGCGGTTGTCGGCGGCGGGCGAGCGCATCGTGCTGGTGGCGCCGCCTTACGTGCCGTATCCCCAGGCGTGGCAGAACGCCGGGGTCGATCTGCGCCAATTGTCGATCATCCAGGCCAGTGAGCGCGATGCCTTGTGGGCCGCGGAACAATGCCTGCGCTCGGGCAGTTGCGGTGCGGTGCTGTGCTGGCCGCACAAGGCCGATGACCGGGCGTTGCGCCGTTTGCAGGTGGCGGCGGAAACCGGCTCGACCCTGGCGTTCGCCTACCGCTCGATCCATGAAGCCGTCAACCCTTCGCCCGCCGCGCTGCGCATCGCCATCGATGCCAGACCTGCGCAATTGCGCGTGCTCAAGTGCCGGGGCGGGCTGGCGCGTTCGGCGCCGATTGCCTTCCCCGTGGGGCATTGAGGTTGTCATGCGCTGGGTCTGTATTCTTTTCCCGCAATTGGCGCTGGACGCGGTGCTGCGTCAGCGCCCCGATCCCGATGAGCCGCTGGCGCTGCTGACCGGCCCGGCGCAGCGCCGGGTGTTGCAAGCGGTCAACGCGTCGGCACGGGCGCTGGGCTTGCGTCCGGGGCAGTCGATGACCGCCGCGCAGGCCTTGAGCAAAGGCTTTGCCACGGCCGAATACGACGCCGCCGAGATCGAACACTGGCAGCAGTTTCTGGCGGCGTGGGCCTATCGCTTCAGCTCCCAGGTCAGCGTGCATTACCCGCGTGCCGTGGTGTTTGAAATCGAGTCCAGCCTGGGTTTGTTCGGACCGTGGCCAACCTTCGAGGCACGGTTGCGCGCTGAACTCGGCGAGTTGGGTTTTCGCCATCGGATCGTCGCGGCGCCCAACCCGGTGGCCGCACGGGTGCTGGCCAACGTGCATGACGGGCTGGTGGTGCCGGACAACGACGCCTTGCAATACCATCTCGGACAATTGCCCGTCGACCGCATCGCGTTGGAGCCTGTGGTGGCCACGGCGTTGTCGCGCATGGGTTTGCGCACCTTGAGTCAGGTGCAGGCGCTGCCACGACAAAGTCTGGCCCGGCGCTTCGAAGCCCAGGTGCTCAAGCATCTGGACGCGTTGACGGGGGCGCGGCAGTTGGCCCTGGCGTTCTACCTGCCGCCGGACCGTTTCGACGTGCGCATCGAGCTCAATTTCGACGTGCAGTCGCATCAGGCGCTGCTGTTTCCGCTGCGCCGGTTGACCGGCGACCTGTCGGCCTTTCTCTGCGGCCGGGACAGCGGCGTGCAGCGTTTCGACCTGCACCTGGAACACGCCGGTCTGCCGGACTCGGTAATCAAGGTCGGCCTGCTCAGCGCCGAGCGCGATCCGGCGATGCTCTTCGAACTGGCCCGGGGACGACTGGAACAGGTTCAGGTCGAGGCCCCTGTGCGCGGTTTTCGGCTGTGTGCCGAAGACTTGCCGAGCTTCGTCCCGCAGTATCAGGAGCTGTTCGACGACCGCCCGCAGCAATCCTTGCCGTGGGAGCAACTGCGCGAACGCTTGCGCGCGCGGCTCGGCGATGAGGCGGTGCACGGCTTGCGCTTCCAGGCCGATCACCGGCCGGAGTGCGCGTGGCAGGCGCGGGTCGACAGTCAACTGTGCGCAGGGTTGCCGGGTGTGCAGCGTCCGGGCTGGTTGCTGACGGAACCGCAGGCGATCCACGAAGGCTCGACGCGCATCCTCATGGGCCCGGAGCGCATCGAGTCCGGCTGGTGGGACGGCGCCGACGTGCGCCGCGATTACTACCTGGTCGAAACCCGTTCCGGCCAGCAGGGCTGGGCGTATCGGGCGGTGGGTGAGGGCGGGCCATTGTGGCTGCAAGGCTGGTTCGCATGAGCAGCGACTACGCCGAGTTGCACTGCCTGTCGAACTTCAGCTTCCAGCGCGGGGCCTCCAGTGCTCTTGAACTCTTTCAACGGGCGAAAAAGCACGGTTATCAGGCGCTGGCGATCACCGATGAATGCACCCTGGCCGGTATCGTCCGCGCCTGGCAAGCGGCCAAATCGGTGGAGCTGCCGCTGATCATCGGCAGCGAAATCCGCATCGAGAACGGCCCGAAACTGGTGCTGCTGGTGGAGAACCTTGAGGGCTACCAGACCCTGTGCCGGCTGATTACCCGGGCGCGACGGCGCACGCAAAAAGGCCGGTATCAGGTGCTGCGCGAAGACTTCAGCGCGCCGATGCCGGGGTTGTTGGTGTTGTGGGTGCCGGACACGGTCGATGACTTCGAACAGGGCCGCTGGCTGCAACAGGCCTTCGCCGAACGCCTGTGGCTGAGCGTCCAGTTGCATTGCGGCCAGGACGATACCCGGCGCCTGGAGGCGCTGCTGACCCTGGCCCGGGAATTGCGAATTCCAGCGGTGGCCAGCGGCGATGTGCACATGCACACCCGTGGCCGGCGCGCCTTGCAGGACACCATGACCGCGATCCGTCATCACCTGCCGGTGGCCGAAGCCGGGCTGCGCCTTCACCCCAATGGCGAGCGGCATGTGCGCAGCCTGGAGGTCTTGCAATCGATCTACCCACAAGCCTTGCTCGATGAAACGCTGGCCATTGCCCGGCGCTGCACTTTCGATCTTGGCCAGTTGCGTTATCAGTACCCACGGGAATTGGTCCCGCAAGGCCAGACAGCCACCTCCTGGCTACGTCATTTGACGGATGAAGGCATTGCATGGCGCTGGCCCAAAGGCCCGAAAACGGCGGTGCTGACGCAGATCGACAAAGAACTGCAGCTGATCGCCGAACTGGGCTACGAAAGCTATTTCCTGACGGTGCATGACATTGTGCGGTTCGCCCGTGACCAGCACATTCTGTGTCAGGGCCGGGGTTCGGCGGCCAACTCGGCGGTGTGTTTTGCCTTGGGTATCACGGAAATCGACCCGGACCGCACCACGTTGCTGTTCGAACGTTTTCTCTCCAAAGAGCGCAACGAGCCGCCGGACATTGACGTCGATTTCGAACATGAGCGCCGCGAAGAAGTCCTGCAGTACGTGTTCCAGCGTTATGGCCGCACACGTGCGGCGTTGACGGCGGTGGTCAGCACTTACCACGCGGCCGGCGCGGTGCGAGACGTGGCCAAGGCGTTGGGTTTGCCGCCGGACCAGATCAATGCGCTGGCCGATTGCTGTGGGCACTGGAGTGATACCGCGCCGCCTGTGGAACGCCTGCTGGAAGGCGGCTTCGACCCCGAAAGCCCGGTTCTGCGCCGGGTCTTGAGCCTGACGCAACAGTTGATCGGCTTCCCTCGACACTTGTCGCAGCACCCCGGTGGCTTCGTGATTTCCGAGCAGCCGCTGGACAGCCTGGTGCCGGTGGAAAATGCCGCCATGGCCGAGCGCACGATCATTCAGTGGGACAAGGACGACCTCGACGCGGTCGGTCTGCTCAAAGTCGATATTCTGGCCTTGGGCATGCTCAGCGCGATACGCCGCTGTTTCGATCTGCTGCGTCGCCACCGCAACCTTGACCTGAGCCTGGCGACGATCCCGTCCGAAGATTCGGCCACCTACGACATGATTGGCCATGCCGACACCATCGGCGTGTTCCAGATCGAGTCCCGGGCACAGATGTCGATGCTGCCCCGGCTCAAGCCGCGCAAGTTCTATGACCTGGTGATTGAGGTGGCCATCGTCCGTCCGGGCCCGATTCAGGGGGGGATGGTCCATCCGTACCTGCGCCGTCGCAACAAGGAAGAGCCGGAAACCTATCCCTCGCCGGAACTTGAAGCGGTGCTCAAGCGCACCTTGGGCGTGCCGCTGTTCCAGGAACAGGTCATGCAAATCGCCATCGTCGCCGCCGACTACAGCCCCGGCGAGGCCGACCAGTTGCGGCGTTCCATGGCAGCCTGGAAGCGCCACGGCGGGCTGGAGCCGCACAAGGATCGACTGGCCGCCGGGATGAAGAAAAACGGTTACACGGCCGAGTTCGCCGCGCAGATCTTCGAGCAGATCAAAGGCTTCGGCAGCTACGGTTTCCCCGAGTCCCACGCCGCCAGTTTCGCCTTGCTGACCTACGCCAGTTGCTGGCTGAAATGCCACGAACCGGCGGCTTTTGCCTGTGCGCTGATCAACAGCTGGCCGATGGGGTTCTACAGCCCGGACCAGATTCTCCAGGACGCGCGCCGGCATCATTTGCAGATCCGCCCGGTGGACGTGCGCGCCAGTGACTGGGATTGCAGCCTCGAGCCGGTCACCGTCGGGCAACCGGCGATTCGCATGGGGTTGCGGATGATCAAGGGCTTTCGCGAAGACGATGCCCGCCGTATCGAAGCGGCGCGCTCGCGCGGGGTGTTTGTCGACATCGCCGACCTCGGCGAGCGTGCGCGACTGGATGCCCGCGCCCAGGAACAACTGGCCGATGCCGGTGCATTGCGGGGGTTGGCCGGTGACCGGCATCGGGCGCGCTGGGAGGTGGCGGGGGTGCAAAAGCAACTCGGTTTGTTTGCCGGGCTGCCGCGTCAGGAAGAGGATGTCGTGTCGTTGCCCAAACCCACGGTCGGCGAAGACCTGCAAGCTGATTACGCCAGTGTCGGCACCACCCTCGGCCCGCATCCGTTGGCGTTGCTGCGCGGTGAATTGAAAGCCCGGCGCTGCCGCAGTTCGCAAGAACTGATGACGGTCGAACACGGGCGGCCGGTCAGTGTCGCGGGGCTGGTGACGGGGCGGCAACGGCCGGGCACCGCCAGTGGCGTGACCTTCGTGACCCTGGAAGACGAGTTTGGCAACGTTAACGTAGTGGTCTGGCGCGACCTGGCCGAGCGGCAACGCCAGGTGCTGGTCGGCTCGCAATTGCTCAAGGTCGATGGTCGCTGGGAACAGGTAGGCGAGGTCCGCCACCTGATTGCCGGACGCCTGAGCGACCTGAGCTCTTTGCTCGACGGCATCAGCGTGCGCAGCCGGGATTTCCGTTGAATGCGAAATGTGTGAGCTGCCGCAGATCCTTCTGTAGGAGTGAGCCTGCTCGCGATAGCGGTGGTTCATTAAACATCCATACCAACTGACACACCGCTGTCGCGAGCAGGCTCACTCCTACATGGGAACGGGGTGGCTGCGGAGGACCCGAAGAATCAGCTAACCTCTATGAAACCATTTGACCTCGGCGATGTTCGAAACAAACGTGCCGCGCCGTCTTCACACAATCGCGACCCCTTGAGCCAGTTCACCTACAGGGACTAAGAGCCACTCAATGCAGTTTCTAGACGAAAGCCACGGGTGTGCCGGCTGGAACGGCGAAATGGCCGGGCGTATACGTGCGTTCGACTGGGGCCAGACTGAACTGGGCAGCCTCGACACCTGGCCCGCGAGCCTGTGCAGCACGGTGCAATTGATGCTGGCCTCGCCACTGCCGATGGTGATGCTCTGGGGCCGCGCCGGGTACATGATCTACAACGACGCGTATTCCGAATTCGCCGGTGGCCGCCATCCTTACCTGCTGGGTTCCCCGGTGGAATTGGGTTGGCCGGAAGTTGCCGAATTCAATCGGAACGTGGTCGATACCTGCCTGGCGGGCGGCACCTTGTCCTATCGCAATAAAGAGCTGGTGTTGCTGCGCGACGGCATCCCCGAAGACGTCTGGCTCGATCTCTATTACAGCCCGGTCGCCAATGATGAAGGCAAGCCCGCCGGAGTCATGGCGATGGTGGTCGAGACCACCGAACACGTGATTTCCGAACGCCGCCGTCAGGCCGCCGAAGATGCCTATCGCGCCGACAATGAACGGGTGCGCCTGGCACTCAATGCTGGTGCCTTGCTCGGCTCGTTCGTCTGGGACATCAAGGCCAACCGGCTCTCCGGCGACGAGCGTTTTGCCCGGACCTTCTCCTATCCCGCCGATCAGGACCTGGCCAACCTGCCGACAGATGTCGCCGAAGCCAAGATCCACCCCGACGACCTCAGTTGGGTACAGGAACAGGTCAACCAATCGGTAGAGTCCGGCGAAGCATTCAACGCCGAGTATCGGGTCCTGCGTCCGGACGGTACTTACCTGTGGGTGCAGGCGAGTGGCTGTTGCGAGTTCAATGAACAGGGTGAGCCGTTCCGCTTTCCCGGCGTATTGATCGACATCCATGAACGCAAGTCCGCCGAAGAATCCTTGCTCAGGTTCACTCGCAACCTGGAACAGCGCGTTGCCGATGAAGTGGAAGCGCGGCTGGCTGCCGAAGAACAACTGCGCCAATCACAGAAACTCGAATCCATCGGCGGCCTCACGGGGGGCGTGGCCCATGACTTCAATAATCTGTTGCAGGTGATCGCCGGCAACCTGCATTTGCTGGCGCGGCACGAACCGGACAACGCCAACGTGCAGCGCCGGGTCAAAGCGTCGATTGCCGCGGTTGAACGTGGCGCCAAATTGTCTTCGCAATTGCTTGCGTTTGCCCGCCGTCAGCCACTGTCGCCAGCGGTGTGCAATCCACGGCAGGTCTTCGACGGTCTGGCGGAATTGTTGCAGCGGGCGCTGGGCGAAACCCTGCAGATCAAGGTGAGTGCCCCGGATGAACCCTGGCACATCTTCGTCGACCGCAATCAGCTGGAAAACGCCATTCTCAACCTGGCGATCAATGCCCGTGATGCGATGAAAGGCGAGGGCACCATTGGCCTGAGTGCCGAGCACATCGCCCTCGACCCGAAGTTTTGTGCGGGCAAGGGCATCGTGGCCGGCGACTACGTGTGTGTCGCGGTGGCAGACACCGGTATCGGCATGCCGCCACAGGTGCTTGCGCAGGCGTTCGAACCGTTTTTCACCACCAAGGCTGACGGCCAGGGCACGGGGCTGGGGTTGAGCATGGTGTTCGGTTTCGTCAAGCAGAGCGGCGGCCACATCGAGATTTCCAGCATCGAGGGCCTGGGCACTCGGGTGAAGTTGTACTTTCCCCGCAGCCTGCGAGCGGCGCCCAGTGAAACCACGCAGCATGATGCGCAGCAGGGCGGCGGGAATGAAACGATTCTGGTGGTCGAAGACAACGAAGCGGTCCGCGCCTCGGCGGTGGAGTTGCTGAGTGAAGAAGGCTATCAGGTGCTGACGGCGGCCAACGGCGACCAGGCGATGCAAATGCTGCTGGAGGGCACGGCGGTGGAGCTGATTTTCACCGACGTGGTCATGCCTGGCCTGATCAAGAGTGCGGACCTGGCCGCGTGGGCCAAAGTGCAGAATCCTCCGGTGGCGGTGCTGTTCACCTCGGGACATACCCGTGACATTATCTCGCGCAACCACCAACTCAGCCCCGACACGCATTTGCTGAGCAAGCCTTACGGGCCTGACTCATTGACCCGCATGGTGCGTACGGTCCTCAATGGTTAACGCAGTCCAAATGTGGGAGCGGGCTTGCTCGCGAAAGCGGCCGAACATTCAACATTGATATTGCCTGACACACCGCCTTCGCGAGCAAGCCCGCTCCCACATTGGGTCGGTGTTTATTCAGTTATTTCATTAAGGGTTTCCGATGACATCCAAGCGCACGTCCAACCCTCCCTCCGGCATGGTCAGGGTACGCGGCGCCCGGGAACACAACCTCAAGAACATCGACGTCGACATCCCCCGCGATGCGCTGGTGGTGTTCACCGGTGTCTCCGGTTCGGGCAAGTCTTCGCTGGCGTTCTCGACCCTCTACGCTGAAGCGCAGCGCCGCTATTTCGAATCCGTGGCGCCGTATGCGCGGCGGCTGATCGACCAGGTCGGCGTGCCGGATGTCGATTCCATCGAAGGCCTGCCGCCGGCCGTGGCCTTGCAACAACAGCGGGGCACGCCGAGCACTCGGTCTTCGGTGGGCAGTGTGACGACGCTGTCGAGCCTGATCCGCATGCTCTATTCCCGGGCCGGCAGTTATCCGCCGGGGCAGGCGATGCTGTATGCCGAAGACTTCTCGCCCAACACCCCGCAAGGTGCATGCCCGGAGTGTCATGGGTTGGGCCGGGTTTACGACGTCACCGAAGCGCTGATGGTCCCCGACCCGAGCCTGACCATCCGCCAGCGTGCGGTCGCTTCCTGGCCTACGGCCTGGCAAGGGCAGAACCTGCGCGACATCCTCGTGACCATGGGCTACGACGTCGATGTCCCGTGGCGCGAGCTGCCGAAAAAGCAGCGCGACTGGATCCTCTTCACCGAAGAAACACCGACGGTACCGGTGTATGCCGGGCTCACCCCGGAAGAAACCCGCGTCGCGCTCAAACGCAAAATGGAACCGAGCTATCAGGGCACGTTCACCGGCGCCCGCCGTTACATCCTGCACACCTTCACCCACTCGCAAAGTGCGCTGATGAAGAAGCGCGTTTCGCAATTCATGCTCGGCAGCCCGTGCCCGTTGTGTGACGGCAAACGACTAAAGCGCGAGGCGCTGTCGGTGACGTTCGCGGGGTACGACATCGGTGAGCTATCGCAGATGCCGTTGCTGCAAGTGGCCGCCGTGCTGAAACCGGTGGCGGCGCACAGTTACCTGGAACAGGCCGATGAGGCGGGCGAGGTGTTGACCCACCGGCAAACCCGCGAGGCCCGGGAAGCGCGGGTTGCCCACGGTGCCAGCGGGCACGCCAACGCGCCGGACGTGCGGCACACGCCGAATCTGTCGGTAGAGAAACGCCTGGCTGCGCAACGCATCGCCCAGGATCTGCTCGAACGGGTCAGCACCCTGACGGACCTGGGCCTCGGTTACCTGGCACTGGAACGCAGCACGCCGACGTTGTCGTCCGGCGAGTTACAGCGCTTGCGATTGGCGACGCAATTGGGCTCGCAATTGTTCGGGGTGATCTACGTCCTGGATGAGCCTTCGGCCGGCCTGCATCCAGCGGACGGCGAGGCGTTGTTTGAAGCACTGCAACGCCTGAAAGCCGCCGGCAATACGCTGTTTGTGGTTGAGCATGATCTGGAAACCATGCGCCGCGCTGACTGGTTGATCGATGTCGGCCCGGCGGCGGGCGAGAACGGCGGCCAGATCCTCTACAGCGGCCCGCCGCCAGGGTTGGCCGCCGTGACGAACTCACAGACCCGCGCCTATCTGTTCGCTGAACAGGTCGCCGAACCCCGTGCCAGCCGCAAGGCTACGGATTGGCTGAGACTGGAAGGCATCACCCGCAACAACCTGAACAACCTCAGCGTCGAGTTTCCGCTGGGCTGTTTTACTGCCGTGACGGGGGTCTCCGGTTCCGGTAAATCGAGTCTGGTCAGTCAGGCCTTGCTGGAACTGGTCGGCGCGCATTTAGGTCGGACCGCCAACGACAATGAAGCCGAGGCGTTGAGCCTTGAGGACGATGCACCGCAGGTCAGTGGCGGCCAGGTCACGGCGGGGCTGGAGTCGATCAAGCGTTTGGTGCAAGTTGATCAGAAACCCATCGGCCGTACGCCGCGCTCCAATCTGGCGACCTACACCGGGCTGTTCGACAACGTGCGCAAGCTGTACGCGGCCACACCCGAGGCGCAGGCCGAAGGCTACGACGCCGGCCAGTTTTCCTTCAACGTCGCCAAGGGCCGCTGCGCGACGTGCGAAGGTGAAGGCTTTGTCAGCGTCGAATTGTTGTTCATGCCCAGCGTCTACGCGCCATGCCCGACGTGCCACGGCGCTCGCTACAACCCCGAGACGCTGGCGATTACCTGGGAAGGGTTGAACATCGCCCAGGTGTTGCAGTTGACGGTGGATGAAGCGGTCGAGGTGTTCGCCGAGCAGCCGGGCATTCGCCGCTCGCTGGAGGTGTTGCGCGATATTGGGTTGGGGTATTTGCGCCTGGGGCAGCCGGCGACCGAATTGTCGGGCGGTGAAGCGCAGCGGATCAAATTGGCGACCGAGCTGCAACGCAATCAGCGTGGGGCGACGTTGTATGTGCTCGATGAGCCCACGACCGGTTTGCATCCACGAGATGTGGATCGGTTGCTGGAGCAGTTGAATACGCTGGTGGTGGCGGGGCACACGGTGATCGTGGTCGAGCATGAAATGCGCGTGGTGGCGCAGAGTGACTGGGTGATCGACATCGGACCGGGGGCGGGGGATCAGGGCGGTAAAATCGTCGTGGCCGGCACGCCGCAGACCGTGGCCAAAAGCAAGAAGAGCAGGACTGCGCCGTTTTTGGCGCGGGTGCTTGGCAGGGGTTGATGTGGTGATCTAGCTGGCCTCTTCGCGAGCAAGCCCGCTCCCACATTTGATCTGTGTCGTTCACAAGTCAAATGTGGGAGCGGGCTTGCTCGCGAAGGCGGTCTGTCAGGCGTAACCGAGTGTGCGTCTGACCTTGTCCAGCAGTTCACTGATCTGGAACGGCTTGATCAGCATCTCCATTCGATCCCCGAGAAACACTTGGCGGTTGATGGCATTCTCGGCGTAACCGGTCATGAACAGGATCGGCAATCCCTCGCGCCACCCTCGCGCTATATCCGCCAGTTCCCGGCCGTTCATACGCGGCAGGCCTACGTCCGTCAGCATCAGATCGATCGACGGATCGTTCTGCAGGCGCTCCAGGGCCGCTTCGATATCGCCCGCCTGAGTGCAGCGATAACCCGCGTCCGCCAGCACCTCGGCGACGAACATGCGCACCGAAGGCATGTCCTCGACAATCAGCACATGCTCCCCCGAGCCTTGCTGATCCACCGCTTCCGAGACAACGGCAGCCGTGGTCGGGTCCGAACTGGCGGGCAGCATGATGGTCACTTCGGTGCCGCGTCGGGCCACGCTGCGGATGTGCGCATCGCCCCCTGATTGCCGGGCGAAACCGTAAATACTCGACAGCCCGAGACCGGTGCCCTGGCCCAGCGGCTTGGTGGTGAAAAACGGGTCGAACACCTTGTCGATCACATTGTGCTCGATGCCGGTCCCGTCATCACGAACCGACAATGCGACATAGGCGCCGTCCGCCAGTTTCAGGTCACCGTGGGAATACGCCGCATACGTGCTGACCCAGATGTTCCCGCCTTGCGGCAACGCATCGCGGGCGTTGATCACCAGGTTGAGCACGGCGCTTTCCAGCTGGATCGGGTCGACCAGTGCAGTCGCGGCTTTGGAGGTCAGCTCGAGTTTCAGCGCAATGTGTTCGCCGATGGTGCGGACCAGCAACTCTTCGAGGGAGCGGATGTGTTCGTTGATGTCCACCGGCCGCGTGTCCAGCGGTTGCTGACGGGCGAAAGCCAGCAGGCGATGGGTCAGGGCGGCGGCGCTCATGGCCGAGTTCAACGCCGCATCGGCATACAAGGCAACCTTGTCGGTGCGTGAGTCGGCGACGCGTTTCTGGATCAGTTCCAGGCTGGTGATGATACCGGTCAGCAGGTTGTTGAAATCGTGGGCGATGCCGCCGGTCAATTTGCCCAACGCGTCCATTTTCTGCACTTGCAGCAATTGGGCTTCGGTGCGCACGCGTTCGGCGATTTCACGTTCCAGTTGCGAAGTGGCGTCGTCGAGTCGGGCCAGGTGTGAGCGTTCGCGATGGCGGTGTTCGGTGACGTCTTCGACGAACACCAGGCTCAGGCCCGGTGTGCGATACGGCGAAATCTGCCACTCGGTTTCGCGCAATTCGCCTTCCACGCGCATGTTCAAAATGCCTTTCCAGCGCTCGCCCGCGATCAGACGCAGGCGCAGTTCCTCGATCACTGCTTCCTGGTCCTCGGCGAAGCATTCACTCAGCGTATCCGGGTGGACATTGTCCTGAATCAGCCGGGCAAAGGCGTGGTTGCACTCGTGTATGTTGAAATCCGCGTCCAGCACCGCGATGGGCGCCGACACATTGACGAAGATCTCGCGGAACCGCGCCTCGCTTTCACGCAGGGCGTTTTCGGTGTCGCGCACCCGCAGCAAGGTACGCAGGGTGGCCAGCAACACGTCCGGGTCCACGGGATGAATCAGGTAGGCATCGGCCCCGGCATCAAGGCCAGTGATGATGTCGCCGGTCTGGATCGAGGCGGCCGATACGTGAATCACCGGCAGCAGCGCGGTGGCAGCTTCGGTGCGCAGCTTGCGTACGATGTCGAAACCGCTCATGTCCGGCAGGTTGACGTCCAGAATCAGCGCGTCGATGGCTTCGCTGTCGATGAGCGCCAGGCCATCACCGCCGGTCCCGGCCTCCAGCACCCGGTAACCGTGTGACTCCAGGCGCCGGCGCAGGGCGTAGCGCGTCGCAACGTTGTCGTCGACGATCAGCAGGCGGATGTCACGTTTCATCGGCAGGCTCCATGGCGATGGCCAGCGGGATGATCACGAAGAAGGTCGAACCGACCCCCGGCGTACTCTCGACCCCGACTTCGCCGCCCAGCAACGCGGCGAAGCGTTTGCACAACGACAATCCCAGCCCGGTGCCGCGCAAGCGCTTTTGCAAGGGCGAATCGACTTGGGAGAAGTCCTCGAACAATGCGCCATGTAGCTCGGCAGCGATACCAATTCCGGTGTCGCTGACGGCGAAGCGCACATGACTGCTGCCTTCGAGCCGGGCCGACACCCGCACCTCACCACGCGTGGTGAACTTCAGCGAATTGGAAATGAAGTTGCGCAAAATCTGCGCGAGCTTCTTGTCATCGGTGTACAGGCGCGGCAAACCCACCGGCTCCTCGAAGATCAGGTCCACGGCGCTGGCGTCGACAATCGGGCGAAACATGCCGCGCAGGGCGGCGAACAAGTCGAACATGTCGAACCAGGCCGGTGAAATGCTGATGCGTCCGGCCTCGATTTTCGCCAGGTCGAGCAGGTCGTCGACCATGTCGCTCAACTCCCGCGCAGCGGTGCTGACGAAGGTGACCTGTTTGTGTTGCTCGGGGCTAAGAGGGCCATCGAGTTCATCGCTCAACAGGCTGGCAATGCTCAGGATCGAGCCCAGCGGCGTGCGAAATTCGTGGCTCATGTACGACAGGAAACGGCTTTTAAGGTCCGAGGCCTGACGCAATTCTTCGGCCTGGGTGTCGAGCTCGGCGTACAGCGCGAGCACGCCCTGATTGGTTTCATCGAGCTCCTCGCGCAGAGCGGCGGTTTCACTTTGCAAGCGTTCGATCAGCGCCGAAGGATCCTCGGGGGTGAGGGTGGGTGACTCAGCCATGGGCGGCCTCCAGCGCGACGACCAATACCGTCACATCGTCCCGGCCGCGACAGAAATCGCGGTGCAGGACCGCGGCTATCACGGCGGGGTGCCGGTGCACCAGGCCAGGGTAGTCGTGCAAGTTCCATCGGGACTGCAAGCCGTCGCTGTACATGATCAGTAGATGTCCATTCACGTGAGCATAGTCAAAGGGTTGGGCTTTTCGGTACTGGCCGCCAACGATGCCAGGATGGGACGCCAGGCCTCGGGACTTGTCTGCCGCGATCAGGCTGGCACCAATGTTACCGATGCCGGTGAAGGTCAGTTTGTCGCGCTGCGCGTCGAACTGCGCAAAAGCCAACGCTCCACCGCGGGAGCCGATCATGGCGTGGTGCATGTCTTCGAGCAGCAGTACCGGCGAGGCGAACGGCGCATGGGCGAAGGCTTTTTCACCGGCGCGGGCAGCGCGCTCGGCTTCTTCGCCATGGCCCAGGCCATCAATGATCAGGGCGCTGAGGTTCGCTCCGTCAATCGCCAAATGCCAGACATCGCCGCACGCCGGGTCGTTGGCCAGTGAATGCTGGCTGACGCCCAATCGCAAGTCCACGACCTTGTGGGTGCGCGGATACAAACGGGCCAACAGCACGGCGCCCCTTGAATCGGCGTACACATCGAATACGTCGGTCTGCCGCGACACGGCACCCAAGCCAATGCCCTGAGTGCCGCCGGTGGAAAAACCGTCCGTCAGGCACGCGTGCACATCAAAGCCTTGTGCGCGATCCACCGCCAGCATCTCGATCCCGTGACCGTCTTTAAAGGGCAGGGTCCGCAGGTGCAATTCGCCCCGTTGCGCGTGCTTGAGCACGTTGCTCGCCAGTTCGGTCGCCACCAGCGCGACACGCCCGGCATCGGTGGTGTCAAAGCCGATTGTTTCGGCGAGCTTTTGCGCGGTGCGCCGCGCATACCCGATCTGGCTGCTGTCTTCGATCAGCAGGACGTCGGTCAGGGTGCCTGCAATGTTCATGTCCATCGGGTGATCGTTATGCGAGTGCCCTGGCCGGGCGCGGTGTCCAGTTCGAACTCATCGACCAGCCGTTTGGCCCCGGTCAGGCCCAGCCCGAGGCCGCTGCCGGAGGTCCAGCCGTCGGTCATCGCCAGTTTGATGTCAGGAATGCCCGGGCCTTCGTCGCGGAAGGTCAGGCGCAGACCGACCCGCGAGTTTTCGTCGATGATCTGCCAATCCATGTCGCCACCGCCGCCGTAGACCATGGTGTTACGCGCCAGCTCGCTGACGGCGGTCACCATTTTGGTCAAATCGATCAGGCGCATGCCGCACTCGGTAGCGAGCTTGCGCGCCAGCTGCCGGGCCAGGACCACGTCCTGCTCGATGTGAATCGGATGAGTGCCGCTGCTGCGCGGGGTCATTGCTCGCGCACTCGTGCCTGCAGCAATTTCATGCCGCGCTCGACGTTCAACGCCGTGCTGACGCCGGGCAGGGTCAGGCCCAGTTCGACCAAGGTGATCGCCACGGCCGGTTGCATGCCCACCAGCACGGTTTCAGCGTCCATGATTTTCGACAGGCCGGAAATGGTCCCGATCATCCGGCCGATGAACGAATCGACCATGTCCAGTGCGGAAATATCGATCAACACGCCACGCGCCGACGTCCGGCTGATCCGCTCGGACAAGTCGTCCTGAAGCGTCAGGGCGAGTTGGTCGTGCATGTCGACCTGGATGGTCACCAGCAGAAAGTCGCCCATCTGCAGAATCGGAATTCTGTCCATGGGCTTATACCGTCTTGCTGACGGTGATTCCCAGGCGGGTCAGGGCCAGTTTCAGGGCATCGGCCAGGTTGGCCTTGGTCACCACGCCTTGCAGGTCCAGGCCTAGGTGCACGATGGTCTGGGCGATCTGCGGACGCACGCCGCTGATGATGCAGTCGGCACCCATCAGGCGAATGGCGGTCACGGTTTTGAGCAGATGCTGAGCCACCAGGGTATCGACGGTCGGCACGCCGGTGATGTCGATGATGGCGATTTCCGAACCGGTGTCGACGATCCGTTGCAGCAGCGATTCCATCACGACCTGAGTGCGTTGCGAATCCAGGGTGCCAATCATCGGCAGCGCCAGAACGCCGTCCCACAGCTTGACCACCGGGGTGGACAGCTCCAGCAGTTCTTCCTGCTGACGCTTGATTACTGCTTCGCGGGATTTCTGGAAGGTGCGGATGGTGTGCATGCCCAAGGCATCGAGCAGCTCGGAGACTTCCCAGAGTTGCTCGGCGAGCACCGCCGGGTTGTCTTTGTAGTGGCTTTGCAGCAGGCCGAACAGCGGGCCTTTGAGCGAGAAGATGAAGCTGGCGGTCTGGTGCGAGTCCTGGCCGAGCAGGGCGCGGCTGTGGGAGAGTTTTTCGAGGTACTGACGCGCCTCGTCCCAACCCGGCGCGGCGACATTCTGCCCGTTGCCCTTTTCCAGCCCGCTGACCACCAGATGCAGAAATTCGGCGGTTTGTTGCTTGAGGTCCTGTTCTTTCAGGTTACGGGCAGCGCCATTGGCTTCCAGTCCCTTGATCCAATCGGCGAGCAGTTGTGCCTGATTGTTTTTCATCGCATCGAGTGTGCTGATTTGCAGTGCTGCCATTTCCTAACGCTCCTAATGAGTCTTTGCCGATTCCCTGTGAAAAACGACCGGCGTGAAAGCAGTGACCTTTGCCGAATGAAATAGTTGTTCGTTTTGCGCAGGTTTTTATCGTTACGGCGGTGAGTTGCCCGGTAACTCTAGACGGCACTGCTTCAGGTGGCGATTTTTTGACTGGTTTCAGGGTGTTCCAAAGGCAAAAAAAAGACCGCATCTGCGGTCTTTTCCGTGTATTTACTTATCCGGATGAGCTGCCTGGAGTTTTTTCGCCATTGCCAAGTGTTTTTCCAAGGCAGGCAGCATTTGTTGCGCGAAACCTTTCAATGCGGTGGCGCCTTTAACCTTGTCGTCCGTCACGGTGTTGGCTTCTTTCTTGAACAACTCGATGGTGTCTTCGTGGGCTTTCACCTGGTTGTTGGCGTACGCCGCGTCGAAGGACTCATCGCGCATGTCGAGAATTTTCTCCTTGGCCTGCTTGACCAGCGTCGTCGAGTCCGGCACCTCGATGTCGTTCTTTTTCGCCAGGGCCGCCAGTTCATCGTTGGCCTTGGAATGATCGGTGATCATCATGTTGGCAAACGCCTTGACGTCGGCCGAAGCGCTTTTTTCCAGCGCCAGGCGGCTGGTTTCGATCTCGGCAATGCCGCCGGCGGTTGCCTTGTCGACGAAATCATTGGAGGTGGCGGCAAATGCCGTGCCCATGCTGCTGCACAAGGCGACGGCCAGGGCGAGGTGGCGCAGGGTGAATCCGTCCATTGGTCATTCTCCACACAGGTTTGGGTAGGCGATCCGGTGGATCGTTACTCAGTGGAGGCTGGCGCCCGGGCAAAGGTTTTATCGCATTTGCGACAGGACGACGAACGGACACCGCTGGTCTGACAGGTGGTCGACAGAACGCGTAAACCAAGGCCATTCTGATAGTTGGTGAACGCAATCGATCGCGTTTGCTACCGATCATCAAACGGAGGTGTTCCATGCCGGTGAACCATGACCTGTATCAGGACTTGAAGGTATCAAAGGAAGAGATCCAGCAAAGACGCACCAAGGATCCGTTATTGGATTCGCTGATCAACAAATATTCCCAGGCGGACGCTGAAGTGGTGAAGGCCGAGACCGCGAAATCCGACGCGCCCAGTGATGACCAGTTGAAGAAGCTCAAGGAACATCGCTTATTGGTCAAGGACAAGATCGTCCAGCAATTGCAGGCATCGTCCTGACGCGTCGTACCGAGTCACCGACGACCGGTGACTGAAAAGTGGAACGGCATCAAACCCGGCACCTCGAATGTCATGAGTCTTCGTTAACGACTCACTGAGAGGTGCCATATGTCCAATCCCAGATTCCCGAGTGAAGAGCAGGGCGGGTACGACCCGATCCCGACTCATCCCGAGCCGTTGAGCCCGAACCACATCACGACCCATCCAGATGTCGAGGATGATGACCCTTTGCGCGAGCGTGAAGAAAAGGCTGACGACCCAGATCCCGAATAACCCACACAAATCCCCTGTAGGAGCGGGCTTGCTCGCGAAGGCGTCGTGTCATTCAACATTGATGGCGACTGACACACCGCCTTCGCGAGCAAGCCCGCTCCCACATTCGATCTATGTTATTTCTGAAGGGCGGTGGCGAGTGGTAAACGGGCCATGTTTTTCGCCTTCAGCGACCCGAAATACAGCCAGTCCCCGTACTCGCGCACCGTCGTGATCGGCGAATAACTACCGCTGCTGCCGTCCTGCAGATTGGCAATCACCTTGCCGTCCACATCCAGCCCGATGGCAAAAGCCCGGTTCTCCACCGGTTTGGGCAGCACCTTCAGCGCCCGGACAATCATCTTGCGCACGAACGGGTGCGGTGCCGTGCGGTCGAGCAAGCCGTTGCGCGGTGAATAGAGCGCGACCCAGAACCGGTCGCGGCCGTTGAACGAGAGGTTGTCCGGCAGCCCCGGCAAGTTGTCGATAAACAGGTCGTGCGTGCCGGCTTTCGGCCCGGTCAGCCAGAAGCGGCTGATTCGGTAAGCGCCGGTTTCGTTGACCAGCACAAAGGCGTCGTCCGGCCCCAGCGTCACGCCGTTGGCAAACTCGAGCTTGTCCAGCAACACATCGGTCTTGCCGGTCTGAAAGTCATAGCGCAATAAACGGCCGTCGCCGCCATGTTCGATGATCGCCTCGCCATCCTTGCCGTATCCCCAACGGCTGGAAGCATCGCTGAAATAGGCGAAATGCCCGGCCTTGTCGATGGCCACGTCATCGGTAAAACCAAAAGGCACGCCGCCCGCCGTGGTGCTCAAAGGAATCAACTGACCCTGGGCATCCAGCGATAGCAGCCCTTTGACCCCGTCCGCGACGACCAGCAAGCCATTAGGGTGACGCGCCAGGCCCAACGGTCTGCCGCCGGTATCGGCCAGTACTTTGGTTTGTTTGCCGTCGAGGCTGGTGCGAATCAACCGGCCGTCATGCAGGCCAGTGATCAGTGTGTCGCTCTCCAGCAGCAGGGCTTCCGGTCCCTCGATGTCAGCCGGGCCGACACGCTCCACGCCTTTGAGGCGTTCATTGTCTGCGTAGACGCCGCTGGTGAGGGAGGGCGCCGGCGGCGGGTTCCATGCCACCGGGCGAACTTTGGTCGGGAACAGCAACAGGAAGGCACACAGGGCAATCAAGAGCAGTAACACCAGATGCCGGAACTTGATGAGTCTTCTCACACATGGGCTCCGGCAGATGTCAGTTGTTTTTGCGCCATCTCGCGCAAGGCCAGCATCGATTCGGCGGATTCCCGCTCGATGCGCCGCTTGAGTAACAGCTGATTGGCGATGCGCATCGCAATCCCCGCGAATTGATACTCCAGCGTGCGGATAAATTGCGTGCCGTCGCCCTCGGCCGCGCATTCGTAAGTCACCACCAGCGACAACCCGTGATCGCCCCGCGCCTGGGCACTCCAACGGCGCCCCGGCAGGTATTCGTTGACCTCCCAGCTCAAGTGCCCGTCGCGCCCGCCGGCCCGGATGTCCTCCTCGAACCGCGAGCCGGCGTGCAGCGGCCCGGCCTGGCCGTCGATCTTGAGGGACGACGGATGCCACTCCGGCCAACGGGTGACGGTGCTCGCGTAGGCCAGCACGTCAATCGGGGTTCCAGCGATTACGATCTGGTGCTGCATGCGGGTCATGGGCGTTCTCGTCAAGGGCAAGGGGTCATGTTCCGGTTCCCAGTACAGGGTGCCGAACAGGTAATCCATCAGCGGAAACACGATGTTGAAGTTACGTTCCTGCATCAACTCGCGGCGGTGATGGAGCTCATGCAGGAGGCGCATCTGGCGAATCCATGGCAACCGTGTGATCGGGTTGTCGGGCGGCAAGTGTTCGCAGGCATGAAACACTTCATAGGTCAGGTAGCCGAGCACCAGACAGCCGCCAAACAAGCCGGCGACGTTGGTATCGAAGCGACCCAGCACCCACCACAGGGGCAGGGTAATGACCACGGTATGCACCACGATCAACCAGGCTGGAAACAGAATCACCCGCCAGTCCCGGGCGCTGTCGTAGGTCATGTGGCCGGGGGCGAAAAAGCTGTGATGGTCGCCGGCGTGGCGGGCGTAGAACATCCGCGCGAAGCTCTTTTTGTGATGCCCCAGCTCTCGATGCACCTTGTACACGCCGAAGTTGAAAAACAGCAGCGTGATCGGCACCGCCAGCCATTCCAGCGGGGTGACCTGATGCACGGTGCTCCAGAATCCACCAATGGCCAGCACCCCGAAAACCAGCACAAACGCGCCGTGCAGCCAGGGGTTGTAGAGGGGGTGTATAGCGGCGCGATAGCGGCTGCGGAAGTCTTGGGTGGTCTGCCTCACTGCGTTCACCTCTGCTTATTGTTATAACCAGCAGATTAGCTGATCTCCCTGCAAAGGCTGGCGCTACTTAGAGGACACAAACGCCATGATCCGGTGTGCTCAGGTCAGCGGATTCCAGCGCTGCGACCAGTCTTCATCGGACCGGATCAATTCACGCAGCAAATCGAAAGCCTGTTGCAGGGTCGCCGAGTCACGATCACGCGAATACACCAGGTAGGTCGGGTAACTGAACTCCGGGGCTTTGGGTACGGCTTCCAGTACACCGCTTTCCAGGTAACTGCGGACCACGCGGGTGCGGAAATAGCCGCTGCCGCCATTTTCGAGGATGTACTGCAAAGCCAGTGGGCCAAGGTTGAAGCTCAGCGGGGCTTTGGCTTTTTCCGGCAGGGCTGCATCGTGTTGGCGTCGGAAGTCCGGACCCCAGTCGATGTACACGTAAGGATCGGGTTTGCCGGCGAGGCGCACCTGCACCAGTTTTTCTTCCAGTACCTGCTCGACCTGCAAGCGCGGCCAGTACTCCGGCTGATAGACCAGCGCGGCATCGAGTACGCCCAGTTCCAGTTGCCGCAAGAGGTTTTCGCCGTCGCGGATTTCCATGCGCAAGGCGTGGCTGGGAATCTTCTCGCGCAACTCACCGGCCCAACTGAGCATTAATGGGTTGCACAGGCTGACCTCGCCACCGATGTGCAGCACATCGCGGTAACCCTCAGGCAACGGCAAATCCCGACGCGCCGCTTCCCAGGTCTCGACCAGTTGATTGGCGTACACCACAAAGGCCTCGCCATTGGACGTCAGGCGCGCGCCGGCACGGTTGCGCACGAACAGCGTGCTGCCGAGCTGGCTTTCAAGCTTCTGCACGCGCGCGGTGATCGCGGTCTGGGTGACGTGGAGCTTTTCAGCTGCGGCGGCGAGGCTGCCGTGGCGAACGATTTCCAGAAAGGTGCGGGCGAGGTCGATGTCCATGGGGCGGCCGGTGCGGGAAGTGCGAGCATTGTAGGAGCACTCCCACCCGGTGGCGAGGTGTGCGCACTACACTGCAACCATTTCCAGCCCAACGCAGACTCAATGTGGGAGCGGGCTTGCTCGCGAAGGCGTCGTACCATTCAACATTGATGTCGACTGACACTACGCCTTCGCGAGCAAGCCCGCTCCCACATTGGAGTGTCGGTGTTTGCAGAATCGTTGTTCAAAACGCAAAACACGAACAACCAAACGCGCCCCAGAATCCCTGAAAGTCACTGACGGGCGCTGACGACATCCGCGCCCGCTCATGGCTGTGGGCATGCACCGCGCAGGCACCGGCGCATTGGTGAACCTGCGCGGTCATCGGCGTCAGATGTTTCCAGTGCCCCGGCACCTTGGTCACCGGCGACCATTCCGGCACCACAGGGATCGGCGGCGGCCCGAGTTTTTCGAACTCGTGGGTGCCGTGGACAATCTTGCCGTCGACAATGGTCAGCACCGACTCGATCCATTTGATCGCTTCATCCTCGATGTGGAAGTAGTCCGCCGACAGTGCAATCAAGTCAGCCAGTTGCCCGACTTTGATCATGCCTTTCTTGCCCTGCTCGGAAGAGAACCAGGCACTGCCATGGGTGAACAGTTCCAGCGCCGTGTCGCGGCTCAGGCCTTGCGGGTACAGCTCCAGGCCACCGACCGTGCGGCCACTGACCAGCCAATACATCGACGTCCAGGGGTTGTAGCTGGAAACGCGGGTGGCATCGGTGCCGGCGCCGACCGGAAGGCCTTCGGCGAGCATACGAGCGATGGGCGGGGTGTGTTCGGCGGCTTTGGCACCGTATCGGTCGACGAAATACTCGCCCTGAAACGCCATCCGGTCCTGAATCGCAATGCCGCCGCCCAAGGCTTTGACCCGTTCGATGTTTTGCGGCGTGATCGTTTCGGCGTGGTCGAAAAACCACGGAAGACCGTTGAACGGAATGTCGCGATTGACCTTCTCGAACACGTCGAGCATGCGGCTGATGGATTCGTTATACGTCGCGTGCAAGCGAAACGGCCAGCGTTGCTCCACCAGATGCCGAACCACCGGTTCCAGTTCCTGCTCCATGGTTTGCGGCAGGTCCGGGCGCGGTTCGAGGAAGTCTTCGAAATCCGCTGCTGAGAACACCAGCATTTCCCCGGCACCGTTATGCCGCAGGAAATCGTCACCCTGGCCGTAGTGTGAAGTGCTGGTCCAGTTCTTGAAGTCGCTCAGTTCTTCCTTGGGTTTCTGGGTGAACAGGTTGTAGGCGATGCGCACGGTGAGTTGTTGGTCTTTGGCCAGTTGCTGAATGACCTGATAGTCGTCCGGGTAGTTCTGATAACCGCCGCCGGCATCGATGGCGCTGGTGATGCCCAGGCGATTGAGCTCGCGCATGAACTGGCGGGTCGAGTTGACCTGGTATTCCAGCGGCAGTTTTGGCCCCTTGGCCAGGGTCGAATACAGGATCATCGCGTTGGGTCGGGCGATCAGCATGCCGGTCGGGTCGCCGTTGGCGTCGCGCTGGATTTCACCACCCGGCGGGTTCGGCGTGTCGCGGGTGTAACCGACCACTTTCAGGGCGGCGCGATTGAGCAGGGCGCGGTCGTAGAGGTGCAGGACAAACACCGGAGTGTCCGGTGCGGCCTTGTTCAGTTCATCAATCGTTGGCAGACGCTTCTCGGCAAACTGGAATTCGTTCCAGCCACCGACCACCCGCACCCATTGTGGCGTGGGCGTGCGATCGGCCTGGTCCTTGAGCATGCGCAAGGCATCGACCAGTGACGGCACGCCTTCCCAGCGCAGTTCGAGGTTGTAATTGAGGCCACCGCGGATCAGGTGCAGGTGCGAGTCGTTGAGGCCGGGAATCACCGTGCGACCGTGCAGGTCGATGATCTGCGTACCCGGGCCTTGCAAGGCCATGGCCTGGGCATCGCTGCCGACCACCACAAAGCGTCCGTCCTTGATCGCTACGGCGCTGGCCTGGGGTTTCTTGCGGTCAACGGTGTGCAGGCGTCCGTTGTACAGGATGAGGTCGGCGGGGGTATCGGGCATGGTTTTACTCCCTGCGAAAAGCGGGCTGATCCAGGCACCGACAGCACCTGCCGAAAGGCCTTGCAGTACACGTCGGCGATTAAAACCGTCAGGGTCGTCAGGTGGGCTCATGGCCGTGCTCCGCGCAATGGGGTCGGGGGCAAACAGCCGATGTCTGACGCAGGCGGCCAGAAGGAATATAGACGGTGAATCCGCAGGGGGCCGTTTTCCGGAGGCGGAAAACGACGAATCCCGCCACAAGGGGCGGGATTCGTTGATAGTCAGACAGGCTCCCGAAGACCGGGAGCCGTCGTCTTAGCTCGGGAACAGCTCGGACAGTTTCATCGCCAGCATCATGTCGCCTTCGGCGCGCAGTTTGCCGCCCATGAACGCTTGCATGCCGTCGGTCGAACCGTCAACGATGCCTTCCAGGGTTTCGCCGTCCATCACCAGGGTGACCTGGGCGTCAGGGTTCACGCCTTCTTGCAGTTCGCAGGTGCTGTCTTTGACGATCAGCGAGAAGTTCTTTTCTTCGTCGATGCGGAAACCGAAGACCAGGTCCAGACCGGCAGCAGCGGCTGGGTTGAACTTGGCTTTCATTGCTTGTACGGCATCAGCTACGGAGGTCATGGTTCGATCCTTTCTTGGGTAATTAGAGCTGGGTGATTACAGCCAGGGTCACAATAATCCGGACTCAGCGAAACGTGATGAGTTCCGGGGCCTTCAACAGTTGCAGGTGTGCATGACTGTTGAAGGAAGCCAGCGCCACCTCGCGACCACGAAACTTCAAGTGGTTGAGCGAGGTGTTGACGATTTGCCAGTTCAGTTCGAATGCCTGCCGGGCAGGCATTTGTGTAATGAGGTGGAGCAGGGCAGTAATGGTGCCGCCGGAGGTAAACACGGCGATTTTCTGGGTGCTGTCGGCGCTTTCCAGGATTCGTTGCAGGCCACCCTGCACGCGCTCGACAAAGCCCAGCCAGCTTTCCAGGCCCGGTGTGTCATAGGATCCGGTGAGCCAGCGTTCGATGATCAAGGCAAAGATGCGCTGGAATTCGGCGCGGTTTTGCGCGGCGTTGCGCAGGATGTCGAGGGCCTCGGGTTCGTCTTCCAGCATGGCCGGCAGCAGCGCGCGGATTACCGCGTCGGCGTCGAACTCATTGAAGGCGGAATCGATTTCCAGGGTCGGCACCGGCAGGCCTACGGCGGCATACTGTTCCAGCGCGCTGTTGGCGGTATGTTGCTGACGGCGCAGGTCGCCCGAGAGGCAGCGATCGAAGCTGATACCCAGCTCGGCCAGGTGTTGGCCGAGGATTTCTGCCTGGCGAATACCGGTCGGCGACAGGACGTCATAGTCGTCTGCACCAAAGGAGGCCTGGCCATGTCGAATCAAATAGATACTGCCCACGTCCGCGTCATCCCGGTACGTTGAAGGTTTGGCGAGGTTATGAGGATGGCGCTGAGCTGTCAATGAAAAAACATACGCTTGTTTGAAATGGCCGTTACAGGCCTGTTGCCAGAGGTTTCACGGCTGGTCGTCGAGCTGGCGCATGGGTATGCTGAACACATCCCGCGCGTGTTTTAAGTCGCGCAATGTCATGAAGGAGTCAATGTGGAGTTTCTCACCGAGTACGCCAGCTTTTTGGCCAAGACCGTGACACTGGTGATCGCCATTCTGGTGGTCCTGGCCAGTTTTGCGGCGTTGCGCAGCAAAGGTCGACGCAAGGCGGCCGGCCAGTTGCAGGTCAGCAAGCTCAATGATTTCTACAAAGGGCTGCGTGAACGCCTGGAGCAAACCTTGCTTGACAAGGATCAGCTCAAGGCCTTGCGCAAGTCCCAGGCTAAATCCGAGAAAAAGCAAAAGAAAACCCCCGAGGCCAGGCAACGCGTGTTCGTGCTGGATTTCGACGGCGACATCAAGGCGTCTGCCACCGAGAACCTGCGTCACGAGATCACCGCGCTGCTGACGCTTGCCACGCCCAAGGATGAAGTGGTGCTGCGCCTGGAAAGCGGCGGCGGCATGGTTCACAGCTACGGCCTGGCGTCCTCGCAACTGGCGCGGATCCGCAATGCGGGCGTGCCGTTGACCATCTGCATCGACAAGGTCGCGGCCAGCGGCGGCTACATGATGGCGTGCATCGGCGAGAAGATCATCAGCGCACCGTTCGCGATTCTCGGCTCGATCGGTGTGGTGGCGCAGTTGCCCAACGTCAATCGCTTGCTGAAAAAGCACGACATCGATTTCGAAGTGCTGACCGCCGGTGAGTACAAACGCACCCTGACCGTGTTTGGCGAAAACACCGAGAAAGGCCGTGAGAAGTTCCAGGAAGACCTGGACATTACTCACCAGCTGTTCAAGAACTTCGTCGCGCGTTATCGCCCGCAACTGGCCATCGACGAGGTCGCGACCGGTGAAATCTGGCTCGGCATCGCCGCGCTGGACAAGCAACTGGTGGACGAACTCAAGACCAGCGACGAATACCTCGCTGAACGAGCGAAGAAGTCCGAGCTGTACCACTTGCATTACGCCGAACGTAAAAGCCTGCAAGAGCGCATCGGCATGGCGGCCAGTGGGTCGGTCGATCGCGTCTTGCTGAGCTGGTGGAGCCGGTTGACTCAGCAACGCTTCTGGTAATCGTCAGCGCATAGCGTGTTAAAAAAACCGGGCTCATGTCCCGGTTTTTTTTTGCTTGGACTCTGTCCGCCTTCCTTCCTGAAATGGCGAAATCTCCTAAGTCGGCCGTCGTCGTTGTCCTGCATTCGATTGAATAGCGGTTGGTTAGGGTGATGTTCCAAATGTTCGCAATGGAATGCACATGACCGATCTCAATCCTGACAATGTCGCCCGTCCGCTACGAATGCGCGACGAACTCAACGCCGCCGTGAACATCGCCCTGCCACAAACCCCTGGGCAATTTGGTGCCCGTTTGATCAAGGAAAAGTGGGGGGCGGATATCGATCCGCAGTCTGCCTCTCTGGTCACGCTCGATTACGACTACAAGGGCCATCCTGCAAGGGACGGCATTCATCAAGGACAAGTGGCGAGCTCGCAATCGCTGCTGCAAGCGCTGCTTTCCAATTATCAGACCGTGGGCGACGGACGTTTCGCAGAAACCGCGTTTGGCCTGTACACACCGCCGGACATCGGCCCTTGCGTTCGAATCGTGCAGCATGTCGACGAATTTGCTGACCACGGCAGCGGCAATCACCAAACCTATGAGGGCATTTATCGCCAAACGATCCCACAGGCCTATGGGCCGTCGACACAGATCACCTTAAAACCCGCAGACTTCAAGAAATGGGTCTGGGAAATGGATTTGCAGGGTTTGTACAAGACTTATCTCGATCAGGCCTGGCCGACTGACGCGGCGCTCATGGCACCGCAAGCCTATGGGTTGAGGACGTCGGTCAAAGCGGCATTTGTCATGAGCGCCTGGTTGCAGCGACAGGAGCAACGCTTGAGTGAAGAGGGGCGGAAGCTCGCGATGCAGGCTGCAGGTTTGCCGCTGGATCAGGCATGGGAAACGCTGTCCACCGAATCGCTGCAAGCATCCACCCGTATTCCGCCCATGGTCACGGCAAGCCGTTTAAGGCTGTATCGCTACACCGCGACCGACATCTGGATCTTTCGTGTGGCCACCAGCCCTCGGGTATTGATGTACATCCCGGGCAATTCTTCACCGCTGCACGACTTCGCCGACGTTTCGCAGTTGCACCAATGGGTGGTGAAACAGAGCAACGCCAGCGCCACGAAGCAGGCCCTGGCTTCTCACTTTATCGAAGATGATCGACAGGACGGCACGTTCCACGCCGGTGTGCTGACGGCGCTGGATGGCATGGCGAATTACCCCCGAAAGCATTGGCTGACGAACAATGCCGGTTTTTTCAACAATGATGGCTATTGGGACCCCGCCGAGTACATCGGCTTCGATGATCAGCCCCCCGCGACCGACCCGTTTGCGCAGTTGGTTTTGACTATGAAGCAGGCGGCCTGGGAGAGCGTCAAAACCATCCGGGACGATGCACAAGTCAATCGCGATAATTTGAGCGCCGTTGTTGAGCCGGTCGTGCAGTGGATAAACCGTTTTGGTCCGCTGGCCTTGTTTGTGCCGGGAGGAGAGGGGGTATTGGCACTGGCCGGGCTCATCGACGCTGGTTACGGTCTGGATCAGGCTGTGAACGGTGAGACGTCGAGCCAACGCAAAGAGGGCGTAACGCGTACGGTGTTTGGCCTGCTCAATGCGCTGCCGCTGGCCGGCGCAGCGGCGAACGTTAGCGTTGGAAAGGCTGAGGCCGAGGCACTCACACCCAGTGAGCACGTCACCCTCGTAACGCCAGCGGAGGATAGCGTGGCAGCGCCTGCCAGCCTATCGCGGCTGGAGTTGATCCGCGGCATCGGCCCCTCGGTCGCGTCATTCGGCGATGAAGTCCTGGCGCAGATCGCCAAGGTCAGCGCTGTCGACGACGATATGCTGCGGTTGATGAACGCCGGCCGGCCACCGACACCGTTGCTGGCTGACACGATCAGTCGCTTCAAGCTCGATCAGGAACTGGGCGGGTCGGGGAAAGCCGGGTTGTTCAACGGTCGTTATGCCGCTTTACAGCAATCGACGCATAAGTGGGTCCGGCTGTTTCAGCGTCAGTATCCGGGGCTTCCCAAAAGCGCCATTGAGCAGATGCTCGACCGCTACGGCGTAGACATTCACGCGACGCCCGACGTCAGCGAGGTCAAGCAAGTGTTCAAGCGCCTGGACAGCAAGGCCCGGCAATATCAGCAGCATGTCCGTCTCAATCGTGCCTACGAAGGCTTTTACCTTGGCTCTATCGACAACCCCGAGACAGACACGCTGGCCCTGCACTCACTGGCGCATCTACCGGGATGGCCCAAAGATCTTCGAATAGACATTCTTGACCGTTCACCTGCTGGCCGGGTACTGGACCGCAGTGGTCCGCTTGATGCCGCTCACTGTCGAAGCATCATCAGGGTGGGGAATCGCTATCAGCGACAAGGCATGCAATCGGACTTCTACGAAGCCGTCCTCGGGATTCTGTCAGTTGATGAACGTTCGGCGTTACACCTGATATCCGATGATTCTGCCAATGAATTGCGACGCAAGGTTGCCGCGGTGGCACTGCCTCGCTCGCAAACCCTGCTCGGGTTACAAAGGATGGACAGCGGGCTGACGTTTGAACCTCGGGGCTTGCGTGGCGGAGGTTATCCCTCGACGCCGCAGGGCGCAGCCATGACCCACGAGATGATGAGGTTACAGATTAAGGAAATTTATCCCGACTTCACCGATACCCGGGCAGATGAGGCACTGCAGCGCGCGGGCAACAATACACAGGCTTACATCGATGGGTTGAAGCTGCAATTACAGCAACTCAACACCGACCTGAGCAGTTGGGTAGATCAGGCTGCCGAAGATGTCCATGACATGGAGCTTGGGTTTCTGGCGTTTGGCGATGAGGCGGCGCAGGGTTTGACCCCGGCACAAGTTGCGACCTATAACGTCCAGCTTCTGATGGAAGAGATGGCGGACGAGCGTACGCTCAGGACCGAGCTTGCGCAGGAACTGACTGCCATTTGGCAACAGCGGGGAACGGGGCCGAGCACCACGCTGGATATGAACTTCGAAAACTACCACCGACTACCGGCGTTGAACGTGAGGTTCGACGACGTGACCGAGTTGTTGATGAAGGGCTTCCACCTGACCGAACAAGACAGTCTGAACGGATTTCTCGAGAGCTTCCCTAACCTCGAGATTTTGAATCTGGATAATGTGGACTTGCGTCATTTTTTCGTGGCAGGCGACACGGGTCATTCCCTGCCTCCGGCGATGGGTCGATTGACGCGCCTTCGCTCACTACACCTGCAAGCAACACAGCTGGTATTTACTGACAGTGCCGCTTCACAACTGCGTGACCTGACCCGTCTGCAAACGTTGGACTTGAGCGACAACCCCTTGGGCGTGCCGCCGTTGGTGATGGGCATGAACGATCTGCGTCAGCTCAACCTCAGAAATACTCAAATCACCCGATGCCCGATCGGTATCAGGGAGGAGCCCTATCTGACGTCGCTGGATTTACGTGATAACCAGATCACCCGGGTACCGCCAGCGGTCATCAACCAGGCTGTCGAAGATGATTATGTATTGCTCTTGCGAAATCCGCTGACAGATGAAGACACGCTGCGCCGATTAGTCAGCCATCGAGAGGAAACGGGCGTCAATTTATGGCTCAGCGTACCCGGCGCCGGCTATGGCACGCCGATGGTATGGCTGCGAGACTGCGACGAAGCGTTGCAACAGTCCCGAACGGCGCTTTGGCAGCGACTGGCAGACAAGCCTTCCGGCACACGATTTTTAGCCGTCATGGACAGGCTGAGTCTGACAGCTGACTTTCGGGTCTGTTACGTGTCGCTGCAGACGAGAGTCTGGCGATTGTTGAACGAGGCCGATGCGTCTGAGGAAATGTGGGATCAATTAAGTCGCAGCAGCGGGCGCTTTGATCATCCGATGGCGGCTTTCAGGGCGTTGGAGGAGCGGGCCAGTCTTTAACGTGAAGCAGGAGGGGAGCCTTGAACCCCGAAAGGGGTTCAAGGTTTGACCATCAGCGGCGACGGAACAGCGGCAGCGGTTCGTCGGTGGCGGCCTGATAGGTCACCGAGAAGTCCTTGAGACCTTCAAGGGCTTCATACGGGTCTTTATCGGCGCGAATCGCAAATGCATCGAACCCGCAGCGGTGCATGTAGAACAGCTGGTCGCGCAGCACATCGCCGATCGCCCGCAGTTCGCCTTTGAAGCCGTAACGGTCTCGCAGCAGACGCGCATTGGAGTAGTTGCGCCCGTCAGTGAAGGCCGGGAAGTTCAGGGCAATCACCTGGAAATTTTCCACGTCATCACCGATTTCTTCGGCTTCTTCATCGGCATCCAGCCACACGCCAAGACCGCCATCGCGGGCCTTGAGCATACGGCTGTGTTCGCGCCACAGCGTCAGCGGGACAATCAGGTCATCGCAGTTGCTGATCTCGTCGATGTTGAAATCCTTGGGCAGCAAGTGCCAGGTTTCGTCGACGACCTCGTTGTTCTTAATGATTCGCTGCATAGACGCGTTCCTTGAAGAGGTCGATGCCAATACGCTGGTAGGTGTCGATGAAACGCTCGTCTTCGGTACGTTGTTCGATGTACACGTCGATCAGCTTTTCGATCACGTCAGGCATGGCTTCCTGGGCAAAGGACGGGCCAAGGATTTTACCCAGGCTGGCGTCACGGCTGGCACTGCCGCCGAGGGACACCTGGTAGAACTCTTCGCCTTTTTTGTCCACCCCGAGGATGCCGATGTGGCCAACGTGGTGGTGACCACAGGCGTTCATGCAACCGGAGATGTTCAGGTCCAGTTCACCGATGTCGAACAGGTAATCCAGGTCGTCGAAGCGACGCTGGATCGATTCGGCAATCGGGATCGACTTGGCGTTGGCCAGCGAGCAGAAGTCACCGCCAGGGCAGCAGATGATATCGGTCAACAGGCCAATGTTCGGCGTGGCGAAACCTTGCTCGCGCAATTCGCCCCACATCGCGAACAGTCGGGACTGTTCCACGTCGGCCAGGATGATGTTCTGTTCGTGAGAAGTGCGCAGTTGACCGAAGCTGTAACGATCGGCCAGGTCGGCCACGGCGTCGAGTTGCTTGTCGGTGATGTCGCCCGGTGCGACACCGGTCGGCTTCAGGGACAGGGTCACGGCCACATAGCCCGGTTTCTTGTGCGCCAGGGTGTTGCGCGTGCGCCAGCGTGCGAAACCAGGGTGCTGCTGGTCGAGCTCGGCCAGTTCGGCAGTCTGGTTGTCCAGGGCCTTGTAGTCAGGGTCGACGAAATGCTTGGCAACGCGATGCAGTTCAGCCTCGGTCAACGTGGTCTGGCCACCGCGAAGGTGTTCCATTTCCGCGTCGACTTTTTGTGCGAACACTTCAGGCGTCAGCGCCTTGACCAGAATCTTGATCCGCGCCTTGTACTTGTTGTCGCGACGGCCATAGCGGTTGTAGACCCGCAGGATGGCGTCGAGGTAGCTCAACAGGTCTTGCCACGGCAGGAATTCATTGATGAACGCGCCCACCACCGGCGTACGACCGAGGCCGCCGCCAACCAATACACGGAAGCCCAATTCGCCAGCGGCGTTATGCACGGGCTCAAGGCCAATGTCATGGACTTCAATGGCGGCACGGTCAGACGTCGAACCGTTGACCGCGATCTTGAACTTGCGCGGCAGGTAGGCGAATTCCGGGTGGAACGTGGTCCACTGACGGACGATCTCGCACCATGGGCGCGGATCGATCAGCTCATCGGCGGCGACGCCGGCGAACTGGTCGGTGGTGACGTTGCGCAGGCAGTTGCCGCTGGTCTGGATCGCGTGCATCTGCACGGTCGCCAGCTCAGCCAGAATGTCCGGAATGTCTTCCACGGCCGGCCAGTTGAACTGCACGTTCTGCCGGGTACTGATGTGGGCATAGCCCTTGTCATAGTCGCGGGCAATCTTGGCCATCATGCGTATCTGACGCGAAGTCAGTTGGCCGTATGGCACCGCCACACGCAACATCGGCGCGAAACGCTGGATATAAAGCCCGTTTTGCAGGCGCAGGGGGCGGAATTCTTCTTCGCTCAGCTCGCCTGCCAGATAGCGTCGGGTCTGATCACGGAACTGCTTGACGCGGTCCTCGATGATCCGCTGATCGTATTCGTCGTATACGTACATATAAGTCCTGTTCTCAGGCTTGGGTCGCTCGGATACAGCTGCGTTTTTTGCTTGCCGCAGTCCAAGAGCCTCTGCAATTCTGCGCGCACGGCCGCGCACTCCCTACGGAGCCGGGGCAAGATACCAGTTTGCAGTTATGCGCAAAAGTGATGTTTGAGTATATGTAAAGAACCAAAACGCCTAACAAGAACCGTTATTGCCAAACCCTTATTTGTGGTGCGGGCAATCGTCGTCTTTACTGTGGTCGAGTCTTTATGCAATCACCGATAAAACCGACAAGAGGCGATGCAATGAGCAACCCTACCAAAGCGACAAAACCTGATAGCACGGTCGATGCTTGGGCGATTCTGTTCCTGATCATTCTGGTCGTGGGCACTGCGGTATTTTGGGTCAGCCATCAATAACCGACCCCGTCCGGGCCCGGTTCCGACGATTGTCGGACAAAAACCGCAATAAACGCCGTTTTACGGAAATTCGCTGGCTATAATGCGCGGCGAAATTTCCGGGGCTCGGACGTTAATGTTGAAGTTTTTCTACACCTTCCTGCTGGTGCTTGGCACGGTCTACGGACCGGCTGCGCGTGCGGAATCGGTGCTGTTCCTGAGCCCGGGCACTACTCAGGAAGCTTTCTGGGTCAGTTATGCGCAATTCATGCAGGCCGCCGCCCGGGATTTGGGGGTTGACCTGCGAATTCAGTACGCCCAGCGCATGCCCGAACTCACGGTGGCGCAAGCGCGTCTGGCTCTGCAAGGTCCGGATCGCCCGGACTATCTGATGTTCGTCAATGAACAGTATGTCGCCCCGCAGATCCTGCGCCTGGCCCAGGGCAGCGGGGTAAAGCTGTTCATGGTCAACGCCTCGCTGACAGCCAACCAGCAGAGCCTCTTGGGTGAGCGCCCGGACCAATTGGGCAGCCTGGTGCCCAACGACGAGGAGGGCGGTTACCTGATGCTCAAGGAACTGATCCGTCAGCATCCACCGGCAACCCCCGGCAAACCTATCGAGCTCTTGGCATTCTCCGGCCTGAAAATCACCCCGTCCGCGCAATTGCGCGAGCAAGGGATGATGCGCGCCCTGGCCGAGCATCCCGAAGTGCGTTTGCGCCAATTGGTCTACAGCGGCTGGACCCGGGACCGCGCCTATGAGCAGGCCAAGCTGTTGTTCCGGCGTTATCCGCAGATCTCTCTGGTGTGGTCAGCCAATGATGAGATGGCATTTGGTGCGATGCAGGCGTATTCGGAAACCGGTGGCGTACCAGGCAAGGATGCTTTGTTCAGCGCGGTCAATACCTCGCCCGCTGCGTTGCAGGCGAAAGTCGATGGCAGATTGAGCGTGTTGCTGGGCGGGCACTTCACGTTGGGCGGCTGGGCATTGGTGGAATTGCACGATCTGGATCGGGGCGTGGACCTCGACCAGTATGGAGGCCGGGACAGGCAGATCCCGTTGCTGCAGCTGGTGAACAACGCAACTGCCAAACGGATTCTGGCCATGGGTGATTCGCCGGAATATAGCGTGAATTTCCGTCAGATGTCGGCCAAGGGGCGGCCGACCTCTTATCGCTACCCGTTCAGCCTGCAAACGCTGATGCGTTAAACCCCGGCCAGATGCAGCACCAGTTGCACGATGCCGTACAGGGTCAAGGCAAACACTGCCGTGAACAAAATTCCCAGAATCACGAAATGACTCGGTTTGCCGTGGGTGAAGTCCCGGGCCCGGTTCTTCCCGCTCTGCACCCCGAACGCCGCCGCCATGACGCTGTGCAGCATCTGCCAGAAGCTCGGCGGCTTGTTGTCGACTGGATCGTCCATAAACCCCTCGTCACGTGTGTGTGAGCCGTAAGCATAGCCCTACGGCCAGCACAAACAACTGTGGGAGCAGGCTTGCTCGCGAAGAGGCCGTTTCCAGACGACATTGATGTCGCCTGATACACCGCTTTCGCGAGCAAGCCCGCTCCCACAGGGGATATGTGTTTGTCAGTAGGATTTGCTGGCACGCATCACCAAAGTGGCGCAGCACTGGTCGCCCTGGTTCAACTCTCTCCCGAACCCACCCCATTACAAATGTGGGAGCGGGCTTGCTCGCGAAAGCGGTGTATCAGCGACATCAATGTTGGCTGACACGGCCTCTTCGCGAGCAAGCCCGCTCCCACAAGGGATTATTGCCAGCCACACATTTTGTGGCCAACCGGGCTGCTTAGTTGTCGTACCCGAGATTAGGGGCCAACCAGCGCTCGGTCACGCTCAGTTCCTGACCTTTGCGCGAGGTGTAGCTTTGCACCTGATCCTTGTCGATCTTGCCCACGGCAAAGTACTGAGCCTGCGGGTGAGCGAAGTACCAGCCGCTGACCGCCGCCGCCGGGAACATTGCGTAATGCTCGGTAAGGAACACGCCGCTGCGGCCGGCCTTGAACTCTTCAGCTTCCGGATCCAGCAGTTTGAACAGCGTGGACTTCTCGGTGTGATCCGGGCACGCCGGGTAGCCCGGAGCAGGGCGGATGCCGGTGTATTGCTCTTTGATCAGCGCCTCGTTGTCGAGCGTCTCGTCCTTGGCGTAACCCCAGTAGTCTTTACGGACCTGTTGGTGCAGCCATTCGGCGCAGGCTTCGGCCAGTCGGTCGGCCAGGGCCTTGACCATGATCGAGTTGTAATCGTCGCCAGCGTCCTGATAAGCCTTGGCCACTTCTTCGGCGCCGATGCCGGCGGTGGTGATGAACCCGCCCACGTAGTCGGTCACTTCACTGTCCTTCGGCGCGACGAAGTCGGCCAGGGAGAAGTTCGGCTTGCCATCGGTCTTGATGATCTGCTGGCGCAGGTGATGCAGCTTGGCAATCGCCTTGCCGTCATCGCCATAGACTTCGATGTCATCGTCGCGCACCTGGTTGGCCGGCCAGAAGCCGAACACCGCACGGGCACTGATGAGTTTTTCATCGATCAGCTTGGCGAGCATTTCTTGGGCATCGGCGTACAGCGAGGTCGCGGCTTCGCCGACCACTTCGTCCGTGAGGATGCGCGGGAATTTGCCCGCCAGGTCCCAGGAGATAAAGAACGGCGTCCAGTCGATGTACTCGGCCAGCACCTTGAGGTCGATGTTGTCCAGCACCCTGGAGCCGGTGAACGTCGGTTTGACCGGCGCGTAGGTGCTCCAGTCGAACTGCGGCTTCTTGGCGATGGCGGCCGGGTAGCTCAGGCGTTCGGTGCGCGCGCTGCGGTTGGCGGTGCGTTCGCGAACGTCGATGTATTCCAGGCGGGTCTTCTCGACAAACGCCGGTTTCAGTTCCTTGGACAGCAACTGCGTCGCCACGCCCACGGCGCGGGAAGCGTCCGTCACGTAGATCACCGCATCGTTGCTGTACTTCGGTTCGATCTTCACCGCCGTGTGTGCTTTGGAGGTGGTTGCGCCACCGATCATCAGCGGCAGGTGGAAGTCCTGACGCTGCATCTCACGGGCGACGTGGACCATTTCGTCCAGCGAAGGCGTGATCAGGCCGGACAGGCCGATGATGTCGCACTTCTGCTCCTTGGCCACTTGCAGGATTTTTTCTGCCGGGACCATCACGCCGAGGTCGACGATGTCGTAGCCGTTACAGCCCAACACCACGCCGACGATGTTCTTGCCGATGTCGTGCACGTCGCCTTTTACCGTTGCCATCAGGATCTTGCCCTTGGCTTCCGGCTTGTCGCCTTTCTCCAGTTCGATGAACGGAATCAAGTGGGCCACGGCCTGTTTCATCACGCGGGCGGATTTCACCACCTGGGGCAGGAACATTTTGCCGGCGCCGAACAAGTCGCCGACGATGTTCATGCCGGACATCAGCGGACCTTCGATCACTTCGATCGGGCGCGCGAACGACTGACGCGATTCTTCGGTGTCTTCAACGATGTGCGTAGTGATGCCCTTGACCAGCGCATGCTCCAGACGCTTGTTGACTGGCCAGCCGCGCCATTCTTCGGTCTCGGCTTCCTTGACGCTGCCGTCGCCCTTGTACTTGTCGGCAATGGCGAGGAGGGCGTCGGTGCCATGCGGAGTGCGGTTGAGCACCACGTCTTCAACGGCGTCGCGCAGCTCTTGCGGGATCTGGTCGTAGATTTCCAGCTGGCCGGCGTTGACGATACCCATGGTCAGGCCGTTGCGGATCGCATACAGCAGGAACACCGAGTGGATCGCCTCACGCACCGGGTTGTTGCCACGGAACGAGAACGACACGTTGGACACGCCACCCGAGGTCAGCGCGTACGGCAGTTCGTCGCGGATGTAGGCGCAGGCGTTGATGAAGTCCACAGCGTAGTTGTTGTGTTCTTCAATGCCGGTGGCCACGGCGAAGATGTTCGGGTCGAAGATGATGTCTTCCGGCGGGAAGCCGACTTCGTTGACCAGAATGTCGTAGGAGCGTTTGCAGATTTCTTTCTTGCGCGCTTCGGTGTCGGCCTGGCCGGCTTCGTCGAAGGCCATCACGACCACTGCGGCGCCATAGCGCTTGCACAGTTTGGCGTGGTGAATGAACTGCTCGACGCCTTCCTTCATGCTGATCGAGTTGACGATGCCCTTGCCCTGGATGCATTTCAGGCCGGCTTCGATCACTTCCCATTTCGAGGAGTCGATCATGATCGGGACGCGGGAGATGTCCGGCTCGCCGGCAATCAGATTGAGGAAGGTCACCATGGCCTTCTTCGAATCGAGCATCCCTTCGTCCATGTTGATGTCGATCACCTGGGCGCCGGCTTCGACCTGCTGCAGGGCGACTTCCAGGGCTTCGGTGTAGTTGTCTTCGCGGATCAGGCGGGCGAACTTGGCCGAACCGGTGATGTTGGTCCGTTCGCCGACGTTGACGAACAACGAGCTGCGATCGATGGTGAATGGTTCCAGGCCTGAGAGGCGGCAGGCCTTGGGGATCTCTGGAATCTGACGCGGCGCGTAACCGGCCACGGCTTTGGCGATGGCTTCGATATGGCCCGGCGTGGTGCCGCAGCAGCCGCCGACAATGTTCAGGAAACCGCTTTGAGCGAATTCCTCGATGACCTTGGCGGTGTCCACCGGCAGTTCGTCGTATTCACCGAATTCGTTCGGCAAACCGGCGTTCGGGTGTGCGGAAACATGAGTGCCGGCCTTGTTCGACAGCTCTTCCAGGTACGGGCGCAATTCGCTGGCACCGAGGGCGCAGTTCAGGCCGACCGAGATCGGTTTGGCGTGGGCCACGGAGTTCCAGAACGCTTCGGTGGTCTGGCCGGAGAGGGTGCGGCCGGAGGCATCGGTGATGGTGCCGGAGATCATGATCGGCAGCTCGATGCCCAACTCTTCGAACACGCCTTGTACGGCGAAGATCGCCGCTTTGGCGTTCAGGGTGTCGAAGATGGTTTCGATCAGGATCAGGTCGGCGCCGCCTTCGATCAGGCCCTTGGTGGATTCGGTGTAGTTCTCCACCAACTCATCAAAGGTCACGTTGCGGTAGCCGGGGTTGTTCACGTCCGGGGACAGCGAGCAGGTGCGGCTGGTCGGGCCCAGTACACCGGCGACGAAGCGCGGCTTGTCCGGGGTTTCCAGGGTCTTGGCGTCGGCGACCTTGCGGGCCAGGCGTGCGCCTTCTACGTTTAACTCATACGCCAGGCCCTGCATGCCGTAGTCGGCCAGGGAAATCTGGGTGGCGTTGAACGTGTTGGTTTCCAGAATATCGGCGCCGGCATCCAGGTAGGCTTTCTCGATACCGCCAATCACATCCGGGCGAGTCAGCACCAACAGGTCGTTGTTGCCTTTGACATCGCTTGGCCAGTCAGCAAAGCGTTTTCCACGGTAATCCTGCTCTTCGAGCTTGTAGCTCTGGATCATCGTGCCCATGCCGCCATCGAGAATCAGGATGCGCTCTTTGAGGGCGTGCTTGAGAGCTTGAAGGCGAACACTGCGATCGGACATTTGGACTACTCGGAAAGACCATGACGAAGGGGCGGGATCATAGCAAACCTGTGCGCTTTTAGAGCATCAACCGGTTTTGCATGAATATCGTTCATGTTGGTGTGGGTGCCTGACCGGTAGAATCGCCGCGATTTTTCAGGATTGAGACCAGGGATATGTCGTATCGCGTCATCACCAGCATTTTCATGCTGCTTTTAAGCTGGGGCGCCGCTGCGCAAGGTCCGTCCATTTCCTCTGCGATTTCCTACAGCCGCGACATTCAACCGATCTTTACCGAAAAGTGCGTGGCCTGCCATGCGTGCAACGATTCTCCCTGCCAGCTCAACCTGGGCAGTGGCGAAGGGGCGGCGCGTGGCGCGACGAAAGTCCCGGTCTACGACGGCGACCGCAGTACCGCTGCGGCCCCGACCCGGCTTTTTTTTGACGCGTTCGGCAAGCATGCCTGGCAACAGAAGGGCTTCTATCCGGTGCTTGACGCTCAAGGCAGTCAGGCTGCGTTGATGGCGCGGATGCTCGAACTGGGCCATAAAACCCCGTTGCAACCCAATGCCAAATTGCCGGAAGACATCGTTCTGGGTCTGAACCGGGAAAACATGTGCGCCATGCCGGCGGAATTCGACGGCTACGCCAGTTCGCATCCCAAAGAGGGCATGCCGCTGGCGGTCACGGGCCTGACCGATCAGCAATACCAGACACTGCAACGCTGGTTGGCGTCGGGAGCGCCGATCGATGAGCAGGCGCTGATGCCGAGCGCGAAAGAAGCGCTGGAGGTGGTGCAATGGGAAAACCTGCTCAACGCGCCCGGTTCCCGGCAAAGCCTGGTGGCGCGCTGGTTGTTCGAGCACTGGTTTCTGGCGCACATCTACTTCAAGGACGGCGAGCCTGGGCACTTTTTCCAGTGGGTGCGCTCGCGTACGCCCACCGGCCAGCCGATTGACCTGATCAACACCCGCCGCCCGAATGACGACCCAGGCACTCAGGTGTATTACCGCCTGTGGCCGGTGCAGGGTGTGATTGTGCAGAAAACCCACATCACCTATCCGCTGAGTGCAGCGAAGATGGCGCGGATCAAAAGCCTGTTCTATAGCGGCAACTGGCAGGTCAACGCCTTGCCGGGCTACGGGCCGGAACGCCGGGCCAATCCGTTCGCTACCTTCGAGGCGATTCCGGCGCAGGCGCGCTACCAGTTCATGCTGGATAACGCCGAATACTTCGTGCGCACCTTTATTCGTGGCCCGGTCTGCCGTGGCCAGATTGCTACGGACGTGATCCGCGATAACTTCTGGGCGTTGTTCCAGGCCCCGGAACATGACCTCTATATCATCGACCCGAACTACCGCGGCCAGGCCACGCCGTTGCTGGCCATGCCGGGGCAGAACGATGACGTCGGCAGCGTCTTGAGCCTGTGGCGTGACTACCGCGACAAACGTAACGAGTACGAAGCACTGCGCCGGGACAGTTACGCAGAATCACCTGCGCCGAGTTGGTCGACCTTGTGGGCGGGCAATGACAACGCGCTGCTGAGCATCTTCCGCCACTTCGACAGTGCTTCGGTGAACAAGGGCCTGATCGGCGATGTGCCACAAACGATGTGGCTGTTCGACTTCCCGCTGCTGGAGCGCACCTATTATCAGCTGGCGGTTAACTTCGACGTGTTCGGCAACGTGTCCCACCAGGCCCAGACCCGCCTGTACTTCGACCTGATCCGAAACGGCGCCGAGCAGAACTTCCTGCGCCTGATGCCGGCCGATTCGCGGGACGGCTACCTCGACGATTGGTACCAGGACGGCGGCAAGTTCAAGATGTGGCTGGATTACGAGGCCATCGACGACGACACACCAACGGCGCTCAAGCTCGACGAGAAAGACCCCAAGCGCGACTTCGCCCAGCAGTTGCTCGCCCGTTACGGCGATCTGAATGCCACGCCCGATCCGATCAACCGCTGCGACGGCGCGTATTGCTCGCGACCGAACATCGACCCTGACCTGCAGAATGCCGAACAGGCGCTGAGCAGCCTGACCTCGCGGCCAGCGGCTGGCCTAAGGGTCATCGACCAGTTGCCGGAAGCGACGATGTTGCGCATCGAAACGACGGGCGGCAAACGCGAGGTCTACAGCCTGCTGCGCAACCGGGCGCACAGCAACGTGGCGTTCCTGGTCGGTGAGTCGTTGCGTTATCAGCCGGGGCTCGACACGTTGACGATTTTTCCGGGGGTACTCAGCAGCTACCCGAACTTCATGTTCAACATTCCGGCCGACCAAGTGCCGGCCTTCGTAGAAGCGATGGAAAACGCCAAGGACACCGACAGCTTCGAGAAAATCGTCGAACGCTGGGGGATTCGCCGCAGTCATCGGCAATTCTGGTTCTATTTCCACGATCTGAGTCGCTATGTCCACGAGACCGATCCAATGGAAGAGGGCGTGCTGGACATGAATCGCTACGAAAACCTCTGACTCCCCGCAATCCAATGTGGGAGCGGGCTTGCTCGCGAAGGGGGCGTCACATTCAGCAAATATGTTGATTGATCTGACGCCTTCGCGAGCAAGCCCGCTCCCACAGGGGATCGGTGTTTCTTTCCCGACAAAAATACTAGGACTTTGTGCGGCGCGTTGATTGGCGTAAACTGCGCCCAAGCCTGCGAGGAGTTTCCATGACCGCTATAACCATTACCGACGCCGCCCACGATTACCTGGCTGACCTGCTCTCCAAGCAGAACACCCCGGGTATCGGCATCCGCGTCTTTATCACCCAGCCTGGCACCCAGTACGCCGAAACCTGCATTGCCTACTGCAAGCCGGGCGAAGAAAAACCTGAAGACACGGCGCTGGGGCTCAAAAGCTTCACCGCTTACATCGACTCGTTCAGCGAAGCCTTCCTGGACGACGCGGTAGTCGACTACGCCACCGACCGCATGGGCGGCCAGCTGACCATCAAGGCGCCAAACGCCAAAGTACCGATGGTCAACGCCGACAGCCCGGTCAACGAGCGCATCAATTACTACCTGCAAACCGAGATCAACCCGGGGCTGGCGAGCCACGGCGGTCAGGTCAGCCTGATCGATGTGGTCGAAGACGGCATCGCCGTGCTGAAGTTCGGTGGCGGTTGCCAGGGCTGCGGCCAGGCGGACGTGACCCTCAAGGAAGGCATCGAGCGCACGTTGCTTGAGCGTATTCCTGAGCTCAAGGGCGTACGTGACGTGACTGACCACACGCAGAAAGAAAACGCCTACTACTAAGGTGTTCGCTGCGACATGAAAAAACGGCACCCGTGAGTGCCGTTTTTTTATGGGTGAAATTCACTGCTCCCTTCGCGAGCAAGCCCGCTCCCACATTTGATTTTTGTCGTACACAACATGCGTGTTCGCAGGAGATTCAATGTGGGAGCGGGCTTGCTCGCGAAGAGGCCCTATGGGCGATAGAGATGCGCATGCCCCGCGCGATACAGCGACGACTCGCTGAACTGATCACTCCCCAACACCCGACCTACCAAAATCAACGCCGTACGCCGAAACCCCTTGGCTTCAACCTTCCCGGCAATGTCCTCAAGCGTCCCCACCACCCAATCCTGATCCGGCCACGTCGCTCGGTGGATCACCGCAATCGGGCAGTCCGCGCCGTAATGTGGCAGCAGTTCAGCAAGGATTTTTTCCAGATGATTCACGCCCAAATGGATGGCCATGGTCGCCCCATGCTGCGCCAGGCTGCCCAGTTCCTCGCCCGCCGGCATCGCGGTCTTGTCGGCGTAGCGGGTCAAAATCACGCTTTGTGAGATGTCCGGCAAAGTCAGTTCAGCCCCTAAAAGCGCTGCACACGCCGCGGTGGCCGTCACGCCAGGAATGATTTCAAACGGAATGTCGAGTTCGCGCAGGTAGCGAATCTGCTCGCCAATCGCGCCATACAGACTCGGATCGCCGGAATGCACCCGCGCCACGTCCTGGCCGTTGGCGTGGGCAGTTTTGATCAGATCAATGATCTGTTCCAGGTGCAATTCGGCGCTGTTGACCACCTGTTCGGCACGATGGCCTTCCAGCACGGCTGCCGGCACGAGGGAGCCGGCATAGATGATCACCGGGCAGCTGCGAATCAGCCGTTGGCCTTTGACCGTGATCAGTTCCGGGTCGCCGGGACCTGCGCCAATGAAGTAGACGGTCATCGTCGTTTCCTGTGAAAAAAGAGGCTGGGCAACGCTTCAGATGAAGATTGCTCATGATCGAAGGCGCGATTATCGGGGATTTTACGCAGTGCCGGCCAACGCCAAGGTTGCTTGCGCATATTTTTGTCGGGGGATCAGCAGTTTTGCCGGTGCCTGATTCTGCTGTTCGGCGAGTGCCAGGGCGGCACTTTCCGCTACGCCGTAGCAGCCAGTGCGTTCGAACGCGATGTCGGAACGATGACTGAGTCTGGATTGATATCCGGCCAACTGTTCACTGTTGAAGAACATCAACGGCAGTGCGAGTTGTTCCGCAAGTTCGATCAGGCCAGGCTCATCGCGCTTCAGGTCAATGCTGGCGAGTGCCTTTATTTGGTGAAGCCCGATTTGATGAGCCTGCAGTGCCTGATCAAGCAATGCCCGCAGCGTGCTGGCGGGGCAGCCGCGCTGGCAGCCCAGGCCGACCACTAACGTCGGCGCTGTGCTGGCATCGGTCATGCGTGGTATTGGCCATCGCTTTTGCGGCGGAACAACCAGGCACTGATCAGGCCCAGGGCCAGCCAGAACGCCACGTTGGTCAACTGCGAAGCGATTTTGAATTGAGACTCCAGGGCTTGCGGCGCGAGCATCGAATGCACTTCCGGTTGTGGCGCGCCGATCACGTGCGGAACGGCCAGAATCGCCACGCCCAGCACTTTCATCAGCCAGTGACGGCTGAACACAATCAACGCAATGCCGACAGCGGTTGAAGCGGCAGTGCCGATCCACCAGATCTGCCGTTGCGCCAGATCCGCCGCAGCGGTGCCCGGCAGTTCAGGCGGCAGGCCCAGGGTCGGTGCGAGGACAAATGTTGCATAACCGGCCAGACCCCACAACAGACCTTGAGCGGTGCTGTTGGGTGCGCGCAAGGTGTAGAGGCCGGCGAGCATCAAGGCGAAACCAACGGCCACCACCAGATTACCGCCAGTGGTCGACAACACGCGCTGCCAGCCGTCTTGCGGCTCCCAGGCTTCGGCGTCGTGGGTGTGTGCGGCCATGGCGCCGTCGGCGTGTTCATGGGGTTGAACCACCGCCGGCTCGGCTTTCTCGTAGGTTTCCGCTTGAAGAATCAGCGGTGCGACCCAGAAGCTTTGCAGCAAGGTCAGCAGCAGGGCGGCCAGCAGCCCCGTAAACCCTGCGGTTTGCGCAATACGCTTGATCATGTCGTCAGCTCTCAATGGCACGGGAACGCGGAGCTGTGACGGGTATCGTGTGCGGCGTTGTGCACCGCTTCGATGTGCGAGAAACCGGCGAAGTACACCAGGCACGCGCCCAGGATCGACGCGCAGATGGCGACGGTCAGGCGTTGAGTCAGGGTGGAAGTGGTGCTGGTGGTTGTGTGGCCGGTGCTGCTGATGATCGACATGGCGCATCCCTCTGGTCTGTCAGCGGGTGATATAGAGCGCATGGAAAACCCCTGCGAGCCGGACACGCAGACGTTCAAACAGCGCCCGCCCACCGCGGGTTTGTTGTTCAGTGACCGTAACGGTCACTTTGTGTTGCGGGCCGGTCTCCGGGCTCACGAGGGGCGCAGGCTTTCGCCTTGACCTGCAAGCATCACCTTCCCATACCGAACTGCTGGCACAGTGGATTTGATGCTTCGCTCGCTTACCGTTGCGGGGGCAGCACCGGACTGACATGGCTTTGAGTAAAGCACATGATTCACCGGTTTCCCGTTTCACCCTGTGAAGGGCACCCGTAACAAGATGCGTAGGAGAGCATGGGTGGGGGATTCGCGTCAATTGGCAAGGGTTCTCAACTCGAAACCGAGGGGCTCCTTTCGCGAGCAAGCCCGCTCCCACATTGGAGCGCGGTCGAATGTGGGAGCGGGCTTGCTCGCGAAGGGTGCGCCGCCGATCTCATGTGAACATTGACCCGCCCCAGCGCGATGCGTAGCCTTGCGCTTTCGAGGTTCTTCGGCGTTTGCCGAAGCTAAGAAGGGAACGCGGTCAATGCCGCGGCTGCCCCCGCAACTGTGAACGGTTCAGTTTCTGCCATGCCACTGCATGCGCCAGCCATGGCGCGAGCGGGAAGGCGCAGAAACCGCCAGTCAAACGACTGGCCAGCCGTCAGCCAGGAGACCTGCCTCGACACAGATTCTGACTTTCAACCGGGCGGGGTGATCCGGTGGCGAAATCTTCCGCGCAGCGTGTGCTGCAGCGGTCGTCGTCCCGTATGCCCGCCACCTTGCCAAAGGGCATCCGATGAAAACACTGGCCAAACTCCCCGTCACCATCGTTACCGGCTTCCTCGGCTCGGGCAAAACCACCTTGCTGCGGCACATGCTCGACAACGCTCAGGGCCGTCGCATTGCGGTGATCGTCAACGAGTTCGGCGAGCTGGGCATCGACGGCGAAATCCTCAAGCAGTGCTCCATCGGCTGCACCGAAGAAGAAGCCAACGGCCGCGTCTATGAACTGGCCAACGGCTGCCTGTGCTGCACCGTCCAGGAAGAATTCTTCCCGGTGATGCGCGAACTGGTGGCCCGTCGCGGCGGCCTCGATCACATCCTTATCGAAACCTCGGGCCTGGCCCTGCCCAAGCCGCTGGTCCAGGCTTTCCAGTGGCCAGAAATCCGTAGCGCCTGCACCGTTGATGCCGTTATCACGGTGGTCGACAGCCCGGCCGTTGCCGCCGGCACCTTCGCCGCGTTCCCGGATCAAGTCGACGCCCAGCGCAAACTCGACCCGAACCTTGACCACGAATCGCCGCTGCACGAGCTGTTCGCCGACCAACTGGCCAGCGCCGACCTGGTGATCCTCAACAAGGCCGACCTGATCAGCCCTGAAGACCTGGCCCGCGTGCGCCTCGAAGTCGCCGAAGAACTGCCGCCGGCGGTGAAAGTCATCGAAGCCAGCAGCGGTCGCCTGCCGCTGGACGTGTTGATCGGCCTGTGCGCAGGCTCCGAAGAACACATCGACAGCCGTCACAGCCACCACGACCATCACCATGAAGGTGAAGACGGCCATCACGATGAGCATGACCACGACGCATTCGACTCGATCTCCATCGAACTGCCGCAAGCCGACGAAAGCCTGCTGATGGACGCGCTGACGCAACTGGTGGTCAAGCACGGCATCCTGCGCGTCAAAGGTTTCGCCGCGATCCCGAACAAGCCGATGCGTTTGCTGATTCAGGGCGTGGGCACGCGTTTCGACAAGCACTTCGACCGTCAGTGGGGCGCCGAGGAAGCGCGCACCACGCGCCTGGTATTGATTGGCCAGGAACTGGACGCTGCGCAACTCGAAGCGCAATTGCGCGCCGCGCTCAGCGTTTAAGCCATGCACCTGCTCAGGACCCAGCCCGGCGGTTTCGTGTCGGATGACAACATCGCCGACCTTGGACAAACCCCCGCCGAGCTGGTGATCCTGTGCAGCGGCGACTCCAGCCTGGCGCTGCTCGCCGAAGCCGCGCAGCAACTGCCCGACGATTATCCGAGCGTGCGCCTGGCCAACCCGATGCAGGTGCAGAATCACGCCTCGGTCGATTTGTATGTCGATGAAGTGCTGCGCCACGCCAAGGTGATCCTGATCTCGCTGCACGGCGGTATCGCCTATTGGCGTTATGGCGTCGAGCGGCTGGTGCAATTGTCCGAGCGCGGCGTACAGCTCATTCTGGTGCCGGGCGATGATCGTCCGGACCCGGAACTCAGCGACCTCAGCACCGTCGAGGCCTGCGACCGTGATCGGCTCTGGCAGTTTTTGCGTCAGGGCGGCATGGGCAATGCCCTGGACTTTTTCCGCTGCCTGGCCACTCGCTGGCTGGACCGCGATTACGCCTGGGCCGAGCCGCAAGCCCTGCCGCGCACCGCGATTTACCATCCGCACAAAAGTCCCGCTGAGCTGAGCGATTGGCAAGCCGACTGGCAAGCCGATCAACCGGTGGCGGCGGTGCTGTTTTACCGCTCGCATTTGCAGGCGGCCAATACCGCGTTCATTGATGTTTTCTGCCAACGTTTGCAAACGGCCGGGTTAAACCCTTTGCCGATTGCCGTGGCCAGTTTGAAAGAGCCCGGCTGCCTGACGGTGGTCGAGGACTGGCTGGATGACGTCGAGGTGGGGGTGATTCTGAACACCACCGGTTTCGCCCAGTCCAGCCCCGAAGCGCCGCACCTGCGACCGTTTCGCCGCAACATTCCGGTGATCCAGGCGATTTGCGCCCAGGACAACGAACCCGGTTGGCGTGCCAGCGAGCAGGGGCTTGGCCCGCGCGACCTGGCCATGCACATCGCGCTGCCGGAACTGGACGGCCGCATCATCAGCCGCCCGATCAGCTTCAAGGATCTGGCATGGCGCAGCGAGCGCAGTCAGTCCGATGTGGTGTGTTATCGACCGCAACCGGAACGCATGGATTTCGTCGCCGAACTGGCACGACGCTGGATCGATCTGGCGCGGGTGCCGAACAGCGAAAAACGCATCGCCCTGATTCTTGCCAATTATCCAACTCGCGATGGGCGGATCGGCAATGGCGTCGGCCTCGACACACCGGCCGCTGCGCTGAACATCCTGCGTGCGCTGCATCAAGAAGGTTATCCGTTGCCGGCCGAGTTGCCGGACAGCGGCACCGCGTTGATCCAGCAATTGCTTGGCGGCGTCAGCAACGACCTCGATACCCTCGATCAGCGTCCGTGTCATCAAAGCCTCGCGCTCGACGACTACCAGCGCATGTTCGACGCCTTGCCCGAGGCCAATCGCGAGGCCGTGCTGGAACGCTGGGGCACACCCGAAAACGATCCGATGTACCGTGGCGAACGGATGATGATTGCGGGTCTGCGCTTCGGCCTGACCTTCGTCGGCATTCAACCGGCGCGCGGTTATCAGGTGGACCCGAGCGCGGTCTATCACGACCCGGACCTGGTGCCGCCCCACGGCTATCTGGCGTTTTACTTCTGGCTACGCAACACCTACGGCGCCCACGGTGTGATCCACGTCGGCAAACACGGCAACCTCGAATGGCTGCCGGGCAAAGGTGTCGGGCTCTCGGAAAACTGCTGGCCGGATGCACTGCTCGGACCGCTGCCGAACATCTATCCGTTTATCGTCAACGATCCGGGCGAGGGCGCGCAGGCCAAGCGCCGCACCCAAGCGGTGATCATCGACCACCTGATGCCGCCGCTGACCCGCGCCGAAACCTACGGGCCGCTACGCAACCTCGAACTGCTGGCCGACGAGTATTACGAAGCGCAACTGCTCGATCCGCGCCGCGCCCGGGAATTGCAGCGCGACATCCTGCAACTGGTGCGTGACACGCACATCGATCGCGAACTGCAACTGGACGAAAAACTCGACAGCGATGCCGATGCAGCGATCTGGTTGCCGCGCCTGGACACGTATTTGTGCGACTTGAAGGAATCGCAGATTCGCGATGGCCTGCATATCTTTGGCGAGTCACCGACCGGGCGATTGCGCATTGACACCTTGCTCGCGTTGCTGCGGATTCCCCGTGGCGATGGGCGGGGCGCGCAATCGAGTTTGCTGCGGGCGTTGGCGAAGGCGTTCGAGCTGGGGTTCGATCCGTTGGATTGTGCGTTGGCCGAGCCTTGGACCGGTCCGCGCCCCATGGAACTGCAAAACCTCACCGATGAAGCCTGGCGCACGGCGGGTGATACCCGTGAACGCCTTGAGTTGTTCGCCGCTCAACTCATCGCCCACACTTTGTTGAACGAACCAGAACCCCCTCGCCACAAAGGCACCCTCCCACAGGAGGCGGTTTGGTCCGAAGTGCACGCCATCCTCGACAGCCTGCGCGAAGTCGTCGCCCCACGCCTTGACGCCTGCGGCCCAGCCGAAATGCGCGGTCTGCTCGACGCCCTGAACGGCCGCTTCGTCCCCGCCGGTCCGAGCGGCGCACCCAGCCGCGGTCGCCTCGACGTGCTGCCCACCGGGCGCAACTTCTACTCGGTGGACGTGCGCAACCTGCCGACCACCACCGCATGGCGCATCGGCTTCCAGTCCGCCAACCTGATCCTCGAACGGCACCTGCAAGACCACGGCGATCACCTGCGCCAGCTCGGCCTGTCCGTCTGGGGCACCGCCACCATGCGCACCGGCGGCGACGACATCGCCCAAGCCATGGCGCTGATGGGCGTACGGCCGGTCTGGGCTACGGGCAGTCAGCGGGTCGACGATTTCGAAATCCTGCCGCTGAGCCTGCTCGACCGTCCGCGCGTGGACGTGACCTTGCGTGTCTCCGGGTTCTTCCGTGATGCCTTCGCCAACCTGATCCGTCTGTTCGATGCGGCGGTGCAAGCGGTCGCGGCGCTGGATGAACCCGACGACCTCAACCCCTTGGCCGCCAAAGTGCGCGCCGAGCGTGAAGCGCTGATGCAATCAGGCCTTGATGAAGACGCCGCGAATCGTCAGGCCGGTTGGCGAATTTTTGGGGCAAAACCCGGTGCGTATGGCGCCGGCGTGCAGGGCGCCATCGATGGTCGCCTGTGGCAAAGCCGTGAGGACCTGGCCGAGGTTTACCTGAATTGGGGCGGCTATGCTTACGGCGGTTCCGACGAAGGCACCGCCGCCCGCGAACAATTCGCCCAGCGCTTGAGTCAGGTGCAAGCGGTGCTGCAAAACCAGGACAACCGCGAACACGATTTGCTCGATTCCAACGATTACTACCAGTTCCAGGGCGGCATGCTTGCTGCGGTGGAAAGCCTCAGCGGTGAAGCCGCGGCCAGTTACCATGGCGATCACAGTCAGCCGGATTTGCCGAAGATCCGTACCTTGAAGGAAGAACTGAACCGGGTGATCCGCTCCCGGGCGGCGAATCCAAAGTGGATCGACGGGGTCAAGCGTCACGGCTACAAAGGCGCGTTTGAACTGGCGGCGACGGTCGATAACCTGTTTGCGTTCGACGCCACGACGCAGCTGATTGACGATCACCAGTACGCGCTGCTGGCCGATGCTTATTTGCTGGACCCGGCGACCCGCGAGTTTGTTCGCGAGCACAATCCGCACGCCTTGCGCGACATGACCGAACGGATGCTCGAAGCGCAGCAGCGGGGGATGTGGAAGGAGCCGGGCGAATACCGCGAGGCCCTGAAAAACCTGTTGCTGGATATAGAAGAAGACAGCTGATGCACCGCAAATCCCTGTGGGAGCGAGCCTGCTCGCGAAGGCAATTTTTCAGCTGACGATGATGTTGAATGTGCTGGCCTCTTCGCGAGCAGGCTCGCTCCCACAGGGATACAGGTGCCTGTGTTATGTGTAGAGGGATCACTGACCATGACTGAGACTGAACAATGACCGACACCGCACATTTCCCCTTATCCGCCGTGGTCGGCGCCGACGACTTGAAGCTCGCCCTGTACCTGACCGCCATCGACCCGAAAATCGGCGGTGTGCTAATTGAAGGCCCGCGCGGCATGGCCAAATCCACCCTGGCCCGGGGCCTCGCGGACCTGTTGGCCAGCGGTCAATTCGTTACTTTGCCGCTGGGCGCCACCGAAGAGCGACTGGTCGGCACCCTCGACCTTGACGCCGCACTGAGCGACGGCCGCGCGCAATTCTCCCCCGGCGTACTGGCCAAGGCCGACGGTGGCGTGCTCTACGTCGATGAAGTCAACCTGCTGCCCGATCACCTCGTCGACCTGTTGCTCGACGTCGCCGCCAGCGGCACCAACCTGATCGAGCGCGATGGCATTTCCCATCGGCATTCGGCGAAGTTCGTGCTGATCGGCACCATGAACCCCGAAGAGGGTGAATTGCGTCCGCAACTGCTCGACCGCTTCGGCCTGAACGTCGCCCTCAGCGGTCACACAGCGCCGACCGAACGTGGCCAGATCATCCGTCGACGACTGGATTTCGACAGCGATCCGCAACAGTTCTGCGCGCAGTGGGAACACCAGCAGCAGGCGCTGCGCGAACAGTGCGAGAAGGCGCGTAGCGTGCTGGCGAGCATCCCCCTCGACGATCAAGCGTTGGCGCTGATCACCGAGCGCTGCTTTGCTGCCGGCGTCGATGGCTTGCGCGCTGACCTAGTCTGGCTGCGTGCCGCTCGCGCCCACGCCGCATGGCGCGGTGCGAACGCGATCAGCGAGGACGATATCGATGCCGTCGCCGAATTCGCTTTACGCCATCGCCGTCGCGAGCAATCACCGCCGGCACCGCAACACAGTCAGGCGCCATCGCCACAACATTCCACTCCGAGCGAAGGCCAGGGCCAATGGGGTGAAATGCCCGCCCAAGCGCTGCCGGTCGGTGCCCGTCGTGAAGTGCCGAGCTGGCCAAAAAAGCCCTAGGCATTCGCCCTCGATCTGACGCGGGGGCGAATGCCAGACCCCGCGCAGGACGGCTGGACAACGGCAAACAGGGCAAACGCCATGCCGCACGCAGCGGCTCGATCAACTGGCCCGGCACCTTGCTCAAGGGTCGGCCACGTCAGCGCAGCGATGTGCTGTTTCACCTGCGCACTCGAAGCGCCCATGAATTGTGGCTGGTGATTGTCGATGCCTCGGCCTCGACGAGGCGTCATCAGGCGTTGAGCGATGCCAAGGGTTTACTCGCGCAGCTATTCGACGATGCCTACCGCCAGCGTGCGCGGTTGGCGTTGTTGACGGCCAGCGGCAATGTGCCGAAATGGCAGGTGCAAGGCTTGAAAGCGTCCAGCGGTTTGCGAACCTGGCTTGATGGATTGGGCGCAAGCGGTGGCACGCCGGTGTTGGCGGCGTTGGGTGAGGCGGGGCGATGGTTGGCGACTCGACAGAAGCGCTTTCCGGCGGAGCAGCAGCGTGTGTTGTTGCTGACTGATGGGCGATTGAAGGAGTGGTCGCTGTTGCCTGCGCTGGAATGCCCCGGCCTGCTGATTGATATCGAGCGCGGGCCGATTCGATTGGGGCGAGCGAAGCAGATGGCTGCGGAACTACGAGCGGATTATCGGCACATTGATGAGCTGATTACTCGCTGAATTATTGGTTGCCTGTGCTGGCCCCTTCGCGAGCAAGCCCGCTCCCACAGTGGATCTTCAGTGTTCACAAAACCTGTGGGAGCGAGCCTGCTCGCGATGGGCGCGACTCGGTCTGAATTTATTTACCCATCGCCTGACGGTACTGCCGCGTACGCCGGCCAATGTACAACCGGTCAAGAATCAACGCCCACACCGCCGACACCTGCGGACGAGGCTTGCGCCCGCGGCTCAATCGATGCAGCTGAAACTTCACCACCGCCATGCTCGCCAGCGAAGCTAACGGTTTGCGTTTCCACAGAATCGGCGGCAGTTGCGGATGGCTGTTGCGACCTTCGCGCCAGTGCTTGACCAGGTGCGGTTCAACCGCCAGCGCCGTGCCGATGCCGGCCATGGCAATGCCGCTGTCGAGCACCTGCTCCACGATCGCCAGCCGCCGAATCCCGCCGGTCACCATCACCGGCATGCTCGCGACGCTGGCCAATTCACCGGCCATTTCCAGAAAGTAGGCTTCGCGCGCCAAGGTCCGGCCGTCGCGGGCTTCGCCTTGCATGGCCGGGGCTTCGTAGCTGCCTCCGGAGAGTTCCAGCAAGTCGATGTGCTGCTCGTTGAGCCACAGAATCACCTGGCGGGCATCATCAGCGTCAAAACCACCGCGTTGGAAGTCAGCGGAGTTGAGTTTCACCGCCACGCAGAACTGTGGCGAGACCGCGCGGCGAACGGCGCTGACCACTTCCAGCAGCAAGCGCGCGCGGTTCTCCAGTGAACCGCCCCAACCGTCGGTGCGGCGATTGGTCAATGGCGAGAGGAACTGGCTGATCAAGTAACCGTGCGCCGCATGAATCTGCACGCCGGTGAAACCAGCCTTCTCGGCGAGGGCCGCGCTGGTCGCGAAACGGGCGATCACCTCGGCGATATCGGTCTCGGACATCGGCTTCGGCTCGGCAAACATCTTCGAAAACGCGCCCAGGTCCAGCGCCACGGCGGACGGTGCCCAGGCTTGCTGGCCGAGGTTGGCCATGGTTTGGCGGCCGGGATGATTGAGTTGCATCCAGAACTGCGCGCCACCCGATCGACCAATGGTCGCCCACTGACGAAAACGTTCAAGGTCGCGCTCGTCTTCCAGCACGACGCCTCCGGGGCCGGTCATGGCGCGGCGGTCGATCATCACATTGCCGGTCAGCAACAGGCCGGCCTCGCCCTCGGCCCAAGCCTGATACAGCTTAAACAATGCGCCTGACGGTGCTTGCCCGGTGTCGGCGAGATTTTCTTCCATGGCGGCTTTGGCAATACGATTGCCGACGGTCTGGCCGTTGGGCAGATTCAACGCTTGGAAGGGCGACATGCTTGACTCCTCATCAGGAAAGAGCAGAGGCTAAGCTTAAAGTTAACTTTAATGTCAAGCAGGCAAATGAGGCGGAGATGAAGATTGGTGAATTGGCGCAGTTGAGCGGGTTGAATGCATCGCGCATTCGGTTCTACGAGTCTCAGGGGTTGATTCGTCAGGTCGAGCGTTCGGCCAACGGCTACCGGCGTTATCCCGAGCAAGTCCTGCAAACACTGATGATCATTCAGTGCGCGCAGCAGGCCGGGTTCAGCCTCGAAGAGCTCAAGCAGTTGTTACCGGACACGGTGACGGGTGAGTTCAAGCACGAAGAATTGCTGGCGGGGCTGGTGCGCAAGGTCGAGCAGATCGAAGCAATGCAACTTCACCTGGCGCAGAGCAAGGCGAAGTTGCTAGGGGTGATTGAAGGCATCCAGGCGCGGCCCGAAGGGATAGCCTGCAAGGCAAATGCCGAGCGGGTGATGGCGTCGCTCAAGCATCAGTTCTGATCGATGCACGAATCACCGAACGCCTGATAGCGCAGGACGTGAGTGGCGCCCATCGTGTCGACGTAGGTCATCTCCCGTGGACCGATGCCGCAATAATCGCCGCTGGTGATGTTGACGACTTTGGCGATGTTCAGCGATTTCGAATAGCGGTAGTCCTCGACATTCGAGGTGCTGGCGGTGGCGACAGACGCGGCGGCTGCAGTGCCGCTCAAGGCAATCAAAAACAGTGCAGACAGGAGACTTTTCATGGCGGGGCTCTCGTGGTGGCTACTGAACGATTTCAGTGGCAGTACGACGAGCCCCGCCAGGGTTTATTCCAGGCTCAGGGAAAAGTTTTTGGGTTCCGGAACCGGATGGCGCATCAGCGTGCCCACCACCAACGCCCCCGCCAAGGCGAGCAAACCGGCGACGCAGAGCAACAGACTGAAACCGCCGACAAAGGCTTGGCGCGCCAATGTCTCGACCAGCGGCCATGCGCTTTCCGGGAGCAGGTTCAGTGCAGCGGACATGTCGCCCGCTACCACTCGCGAAGCGATGCCTTGGGTCTGGCTGAGCCATGCCGCGCCTTGTGTCGATAGAGCGCTGCGCAACAACAGTTCGGTATGGCTGGAGAGCAACGCACCATAGACACCGATGGCCAACACGATGGCGCTGAAACGCATGGTGGTGCTCATGCCCGAAGCCATGCCGGTGCGCTCGCGGGGCACGCAGGCCATGATGTTCTTTTGCGTGTCGCCATTGAGCAGTCCGGCACCGGCGCCCGTCACGGCAATCGCCAGGGCGAAGGGCAGGTAACCCCCACTGCTGACAGCCCAGGCACTGAGCAAGTTGCCGCTGCCGACCAGGGCCAGTCCGCCCGCCATCAGCGCAGCAGGCGAAAACCGTCCGGCCAGCCGCGCGCCGATGCGTGGGCAAATCAGCATGGTCAATGCGAACGGCAACATCCCGAGCCCTGACGCGATGGCCGAAAAGCCCAGGCCGTTTTGCAGGTAAAACGGCAACAACGTCATCATCACTTGAGCGCAACCGGCGTAGGCGAACATGCCGAGCAGGGCGCCGATAAAGCGCGGATGCTTGAACAATTGCAGGTCGACCATCGGCCGCTGTTGCATTCGCTCAATCACCACGAACAACCCCAACAGCGCTGCGCCCCCGATGAGCCGGGCGTAGGTGACCGGGTTGCTCCAGCCAATGCGGTTGGCCTCGATCAAGCCCCAGATCAGGCACAGCAAACTCGCACTGAATGCCAGGCTGCCCCAGGGATCGAGGCGCGAGGACTGGGCGTCGCGGGATTCCGGCACGGCGCGCCAGACCATCACCATCAATAACAATCCCACCGGCAGGTTGAGGTAAAAAATCCAGCGCCAGCCGACGTATTCGGTGATCAGCCCACCGACGGTCGGCGCGGCGGTCATCGCCACGCCCATGCACGCGCCCCAGAACGCCCAGGCCCTGGCCCGTTCGACTTCATCGTGAAAGGTGTGACCGATGGACGCCAGCGCCGAGGTCAGCAACAACGCCGCCCCCACGCCTTTGATCGCCCGTGCAATGTCAAGGAACAACGCGTTGGGCGCCGCACCGCAACCGAGGGAGGCGAGGATAAAGATACCCAGGCCCCAGAGCAGGGTTTTCTGTCGGCCAAAGCGGTCGGCAATGCTTCCCGCCGGCAGCAGCAGGGCGGCGAACGCGAGCATGTAGGCGCTGACCACCCACTCGATGTCGGCAAAGTTGGCGCCCAGGTCCCGCGCGATGGTCGGCAGGGTGACCGCGACGATGTTGGTGTCGAGCACGATCAGCGAGCAGACACCTGAGGCTGTGAGTAATGTAAGGCGTGGGCTCACCTTGGGTTTGGCGGTCATGACGGCAACTCTTTACGGTGAAGGTCCGTGCAGCTTATCGTTGGGCACCGCTGGCTGTGTTAGGCGCGGATCGTCACTTCATTACCTTTGAGCTAACGCAGACATGGACATTCGGCATTTCCGCTATTTCCTGGCCGTTGCCCGACAGCGCAATTTCACCCGCGCCGCCGAACAACTGGGCATCGCGCCGCCGACCCTGAGCCGGCAGATCCAGGACATGGAAAGCGAACTGGGCACCCGATTGTTCCTGCGCCAGCAGCGTGATGTGAAGCTGACCGAAGCAGGCGCGGCGCTGCTGATCGAGGCCGAAGCGACCGTGCGCCAATTCGAGTTTGCGCAGCGCAATGCGCAACGGGCGGGGCGTGGCGATATTGGCCATATCGAGTTGGGGTATGTGGCGTCGGCGGTGTTCTGCGGTTTGCTGCAAAAACAGGTGCAAGCCTTCAGCCGCGCCTGCCCCGACGTGAGCCTGAATGTGCGGGAAAGCCCCATGGCCACGTTGCCGGCGATGGTGCTCGATGGTCGATTCGACTTGGGGTACGTCCGTTCGCCGATGACGCTCCCCGAAGGACTGGAAGCCATTCGCCTCGACGAAGAGGGCTTTGTCCTGGCGCTGTCGACCGAGTCCTGGCTGTGCCGTCTGCCAGGCATCGGCCCGGAGCATCTGCAGAACGAGACGTTCATCCTGCCGGAGCAAATCAGCGGCACCTTGCAAGTCGCCGCTGCCGGGGAATTCTCCCCGACATTAGGCGCGCAACCGGGCGGGTTGGTGGCGGTGATTGCCTTGGTTTCGCTGGGGCAGGGCGTGGCGGTGGTGCCGGAGTCGGTGATCGGGCATGTGGGTTTGCCCGGCGTGGTCTATCGGCCGATCAACGGGTGTAACGCAGCGTCGTGGTTGTCGTTGATCCATCGGCGATTCGAAAAGTCGGCGGCAGTGATGAGATTCATCGAGCAGGTCAGACATCGCTGACTACAGATCTTGAAATGATTTCGATTGTAGGAATTGTCGATTTCGCCTGTACGATTCAAGTCCTTTTGTCTTTCAGGACTTGCATGAACACCCTCTTGGAGCCTCCCGGTTATCCTTCCTCATCGCGCCAATGTGCGCGCTTGAAACACCCGGTCTTTCGCCATTCAAAACACCTTGTCATTGCGACCCCACGGCCTCTGCGCCGCGCCTTGCCGTGCCTGGCATTCTGAATTCACTGAAGAGATCGAGACGTTTTTATGGAATGGTTAGCTGACCCCACCGCCTGGCTGGGCTTGTTGACGTTGATCGTGCTGGAGCTGGTGCTCGGCATCGACAACCTGGTGTTTATCGCGATCCTGGCGGACAAACTGCCGCCCGAGCAGCGCGACCGTGCGCGAATCATTGGTTTGTCGTTGGCGCTGATCATGCGCCTGGGCCTGCTGGCGAGTATTTCGTGGCTGGTCACCTTGACGCAGCCGCTGATCGAGGTGTTCGACAAGAGCTTCTCCGGCCGTGACCTGATCATGTTGTTCGGTGGTGTGTTCCTGCTGTTCAAGGCCACCATGGAATTGCACGAGCGGCTTGAAGGTCATGTCGGCCAGCGCTCTGCCAACGCCGCGTACGCAATGTTCTGGCCGATCGTGGCGCAGATTGTGGTGCTCGACGCGGTGTTCTCCCTCGACGCAGTGATTACCGCTGTGGGCATGGTCGATGAACTGGCGGTGATGATGATCGCGGTGATCATCTCCATCGGCCTGATGATCGTGGCCAGCAAGCCATTGACCCGTTTCGTCAACGCACACCCGACCGTGATCATGCTCTGTCTGGGCTTCTTGATGATGATCGGCTTCGCGTTGACGGCCGAAGGGTTGGGTTTCCACATTCCGAAAGGCTATCTGTATGCGGCCATCGGTTTCTCGATCCTGATCGAAGTGTTCAACCAGATCGCCCGCGCTCGCCGCAAGAAGTCCCTGCAGGGACTGCGGCCCATGCGTGAGCGCACGGCCCATGCGGTGTTGCGTTTGCTCGGCGGTCGCAGCATGGAGGTGGAGGAGGTCGGCGAGGAGGTTGCCGACCTGCTGGACAACGGCGAGGCACCGGGCGAAGCACTGTTCGACCGCCGCGAGCGGGTGATGATCAGCGGCGTACTGCAACTGGCCGAACGGCCGATCCGCACGTTGATGACCGTGCGTGCCGACGTTGATTACATCGACTTGGCCGATGATGCGCAGACCATTCGTACGCGATTGATGCATTCGTCCTATTCGCGCTTGCCGTTGATCCGTGACGGCGCGGTGGACGAGCCGCTGGGCTTCGTGCACAAAAAGGAGTTGCTCAAAGAATACCTGGCCGGCAACGAACCGAATCTGGAGCAGTTGGCGCGCAAGACCGTTAACTTGCTGGACAGCTACTCGATCCTCAATGCGCTGGAACAGATGCGCCAGGCTTCGACGCACATTGCGTTCGTGGTCAATGAATTCGGTGATTTTGTGGGGGTGTTGACCATGACCGATATTCTCGAATCGATTGCCGGCGAACTGCCCGACGCCAGCGAAATCGAAGGCCCGGACGTGGTGGAGGAACAAGGCGGGTTTTTGGTCAGCGGCGCGTTGAACCTGACTCGGGTTCGGCAGCGGACCGGATTTGTGGCCGAGCCTACCGAGGACTATCAGACCCTGGCCGGGTTAGTCGTCAGCTTGCTGGATCGATTGCCGGTGATCGGCGATAGCCTCGAGTGGCAGGGCTGGCGAATGACAGTGGTGGCGGTTGAGGAGCGGCGGGTGACGCGGGTGCTGCTGGTGCGTGTCGACCGCTAGGTTTTCGCCGGGCTTCAAGGCCTCTTCGCGAGCAGGCTCGCTCCCACACGGGTCTTGTGCACACTGCAGATCCAATGTGGGAGTGAGCAAACGCATCACTCCCAAGTCTTAACACCCGCTACGACAACTCAACCGCTCAAAGGCCCGCGGCACCGTACATAACCCGCGCAACGTCTGGCGCAACCACGCCAGATCGTGAGTCGGTTTATGCGCCACATATTGCGGCCTGAGCTTGCCAATATGTTTGGCGAAATCCTCCTCCAGCGTTTCTCTGGAGCCAAAACCCTTGAGCTTCTTCAGCAATCTCCCGTCCTTGAAGAACAACACGGTCGGTGTACCGGTAACGTTCGGGTGCCGCGGTGATTCACGGGTGCTCAACACATAAATATTCGCGTGATGACGATAGCGCTGGGCGACTTCGCGAAAGATCGGTTCTGCCCATTCACAGGCCGGGCAGTGCTCATTGGTGAAAAGCCAGATTACCGGACGCCAGGTTTTCAGCGCCTTGCGGTAGACCGGAGCCAGCGATGCCAGGTGGTTTGTCGAGCTCATTGAAAATCTCCTTTTCACAACGACCATCGAGGTTTGTCGACGTTAAAGGTGGGAGTGGGGCCGGGTCTACTGTCAGAAATTACAGGTGCACGCTGCGTCATTTCCGGTCATTCATCTTCAATTGTGGTGCAAGTACCCGCACGCTGTAGCCAACGGTAGCGCTCCCCCTCACGTGCGTTTGGTAACAGATCCCTCAGCGTTTTTCCCATCCTGTTGATTCAAATCGATTTTCAATCTCCCCAACATTCCCTGCACAACCTGTGGCACACTTTCTGCTGTCTATTCCGTTGTTACATACCAATATCCGGTATAGCGGAATAAACATCATCCTGGAGTGCTTGCCATGCATCGCCGACCTTCCTTGTTAAAAGCGTGTGTTTTTGTTCTCGCGGCCACCGCCGCTGCCATGGGCGTGGCCCAGGCGGCGGACAGTAAGCTCGATAGCGTGCTGGCCCGTGGGAAATTGCTTGTGGGCACGGGCAGTACCAATGCGCCGTGGCACTTCCAGGGAGCGGATGGCAAGTTGCAGGGGTTCGATATCGATATCGGGCGGATGATTGCCAAGGGCTTGTTCAACGATCCGACCAAAGTCGAGTTTGTGGTGCAGTCGTCCGATGCGCGGATTCCCAACTTGCTGACCGACAAGGTCGACATCAGTTGCCAGTTCATCACCGTGACTGCCAGTCGTGCGCAACAGGTGGCATTCACCCTGCCGTACTACCGCGAAGGCGTCGGCCTGCTATTGCCGGCCAACAGCAAGTACAAGGAAATCGAAGACCTCAAGGCCGCCAACGACAGCGTGACCGTGGCGGTCTTGCAGAACGTATACGCCGAAGAGCTGGTGCATCAGGCGCTGCCCAAGGCCAAGGTCGATCAGTACGACAGCGTGGACCTGATGTACCAGGCGGTGAACTCCGGCCGTGCCGATGCCGCTGCCACCGATCAGTCGTCGGTGAAATACCTGATGGTGCAGAACCCTGGTCGTTATCGCAGCCCGGCTTACGCCTGGAGCCCGCAAACCTACGCCTGTGCAGTCAAACGTGGCGATCAGGACTGGCTGAACTTCGTCAACACCACCCTGCATGAGGCCATGACCGGCGTTGAGTTTCCGACCTACGCGGCGTCCTTCAAACAGTGGTTCGGTGTCGATCTGCCGACTCCAGCGATCGGTTTCCCAGTCGAATTCAAATGATCCCGTGAGAGCGGGGCGCCGATAACGCGCCCCGCTCAAGGTACTGCTGACCATGAACTATCAGTTGAACTTTGCCGCCGTATGGCGCGATTTCGACACCTTGCTGGCGGGGCTCGGTCTGGGTCTTGAACTGGCGCTGGTGTCGATCGCCATCGGTTGCGTGATCGGCCTGATGATGGCGTTTGCTTTGCTGTCCAAGCACCGCGCATTGCGGGTGCTGGCGTCGGTGTATGTGACGGTGATCCGTAATACGCCGATTCTGGTGTTGATTCTGTTGATCTACTTTGCCTTGCCAAGCCTGGGCATTCGTCTGGACAAGATCCCGTCGTTCATCATTACGCTGTCGTTGTACGCCGGGGCGTATCTGACCGAAGTGTTCCGTGGTGGTTTGTTGAGCATTCCCAAGGGCCAGCGTGAAGCCGGGCTCGCCATCGGCCTCGGCGAATGGCAGGTCAAGGCGTACGTCACCGTCCCGGTGATGCTGCGCAATGTGCTGCCGGCCCTGTCGAACAACTTCATTTCGCTGTTCAAGGACACGTCGCTGGCCGCCGCAATCGCGGTGCCGGAACTGACCTATTACGCGCGCAAGATCAATGTCGAGAGCTACCGGGTGATTGAAACCTGGCTGGTGACCACGGCGCTCTATGTGGCGGCCTGTTACCTCATTGCCATGATGCTGCGTTACCTCGAGCAGCGTCTGGCGATTCGCCGATAGGAGCCCCCCATGTACGAATCCCCTGGTTGGTTGCATGAGTTATGGGTTGCCCGCGAAGTGTTGTGGCAGGGCTTCTTGACCAGTGTGCAGGTGTCGGCGCTGGCGATTTTGCTGGGCACGATGGTCGGCATTGTCGCCGGTCTGGTGCTGACCTACGGCAAGTTCTGGATGCGCGCGCCGTTTCGTTTCTACGTCGACCTGATTCGCGGAACGCCGGTGTTTGTGTTGGTGCTGGCCTGCTTTTATATGGCGCCGGCACTGGGTTGGCAGATCAGTGCGTTTCAGGCAGGCGCCTTGGGGCTGACGCTGTTTTGCGGCTCCCATGTCGCCGAGATCGTGCGCGGTGCGTTGCAAGCATTGCCCAGCGGTCAGATGGAAGCGAGCAAGGCGATTGGCCTGACGTTTTTCCAATCCCTCGGTTACGTGCTGTTGCCTCAAGCGTTGCGGCAGATTTTGCCGACCTGGGTCAACTCGTCGACCGAGATCGTCAAGGCCTCGACGCTGTTGTCGGTGATCGGCGTGGCGGAGTTGCTGCTCAGTACGCAGCAGATCATCGCCCGGACCTTCATGACCCTGGAGTTTTACCTGTTCGCCGGATTTCTGTTTTTCGTCATCAACTACGCCATCGAATTACTCGGCCGGCACATTGAAAAGCGGGTGGCCTTGCCATGACTCAACTCTCCAACACGCAAAACGGTCAGGCCCTGCTGGACATACGCGGCCTGCACAAACAATACGGCAAGCTCGAAGTGCTCAAGGGCGTCGACCTGACCATGCAGCGCGGCAACGTCGTCACGCTGATCGGCTCCAGCGGCTCGGGCAAGACCACGCTGCTGCGCTGCGTGAACATGCTCGAAGAATTCCAGGGCGGGCAGATCATGCTCGACGGCGAGTCCATCGGCTATGACGAGGTCGACGGCAAGCGCGTACGCCACCCGGAAAAAGTCATCGCCCGGCACCGTGCAATGACCGGCATGGCGTTCCAGCAGTTCAACCTGTTCCCGCACCTCACCGCGTTGCAGAACGTCACCCTGGGTTTGCTCAAGGTGAAAAAACTGCACAAGGACGAGGCCGTCACACTGGCAGAAAAATGGCTGGAGCGCGTCGGCTTGCTGGAACGCCGCGATCACTATCCCGGTCAGTTGTCCGGTGGTCAGCAACAGCGCGTGGCGATTGCCCGGGCGATTGCGATGAACCCGAGCCTGATGCTGTTCGACGAAGTCACCTCGGCCCTCGACCCGGAACTGGTCGGCGAAGTGCTGAACGTGATCAAGGGCCTGGCCGACGAAGGCATGACCATGTTGCTGGTCACCCACGAAATGCGCTTTGCGTTCGAAGTCTCGGACAAGATCGTCTTCATGAATCAGGGGCGCATCGAAGAGCAGGGGCCACCCAAGGAGCTGTTCGAGCGCCCGCAATCACCGCGTCTGGCTGAGTTTCTCAAAAATACGCGCTTTTAACTTTCCAGAATTCAATCAGGAGAAACACTCATGAGCATTACTCGTTACGGCACCGGCAGTAGCGCCGCTGGCGGTACGCCTCGCCCTTTCGCCCGAGCCGTTGAAGCCGATGGCTGGCTGCACGTTTCCGGGCAGGTGCCGGCGCTGGATGGCGAGATCATTACGGGCGGAATCGTCGAACAGACCCACCAGACCATGAAGAACCTGATCGCGATTCTGCAAGAGGCCGGTTATGGCCTGGAAGATGTGGTGCGTGCTGGCGTGTGGCTGGAAGATCCGCGGGACTTCACGAGTTTCAACAAGGTCTTCTCCGAGTACTTCAAACCCGAACACGCTCCGGCCCGTGCCTGCGTGCAGGCGAACATGATGGTCGACTGCAAGGTCGAGATCGACTGCGTCGCGTACAAGAAAAAGGCCTGAACCGAGTCGCGCCCGTCGCGGGCAAGCCACGCTCCACATTGGAATGCGTTCCAAATGTGGGAGCGTGGCTTGCTCCGGGCGGCGTTCCGACGATGGCGGCCTAACAGTCGCCACCGCACTCTAGGTAAACTCCCGGCACTTTGTATGGGAACCACAGACATGACTGAAGACACCATCAAGCGCCGGGCACGCGGTCTGGACCGGGCGTTCGATATCCTCGATTTCCTCAAGGAAATCGGCAAACCCCTGCGCCCGAATGAAATCGCCAGCGGCATCGGCAGCCCGAAATCCACGGTCTACGAACTGGTCGCGTCCTTGCTGGAACGGCGCATTCTGGAAGCCGTGGGCAAGGACGGGCACGTCTACCTTGGCCGTCAGTTGTACTTCCTCGGGCAGGCGCATTTGCGTCATTTCGACCTGACCCGCGAGGCCGATCACGCCTTGCAGGAGATCGTCAGCCAGACCCACGAAACCGCCCAGATGTGCCTGCTCAATGGGCGCAAATACACCGTGGCATTGATGAAGGAGGGCGAGCGGCATTTCCGCATTTCTTCGGATATCGGCGAAAACGCGCCGATTCCCTGGACCGCTTCCGGGCGCCTGCTGTTGGCGCATTTGAGTGACGAAGAAATCGTCGACCTGATCGACCACGACGATTTCATCCTGCCCAACGGCGAACGCCTGCCGCTCGAACAGTTCCTGGCTGAAATCCGTCAGGCTGGCATCGACGGGTTTTTCTCCTTCGATAGCGTCGCCGACACCTTTACCCATTGCTTCGCCGCCCCGGTCAAAGACCCTAATGGCGTGGCCATTGCGACCCTGTGCATCGTGGCCCCACGGGCCGATGCCAAGACCCATTACAACGACTATCGCCGGGTGCTGATCGACAACGCCAACAACCTGGCCCGGCGTATCAACGAATAAATGCGGCTGCCTGCGGCCGCGAATGTGAGGAGTTCGACCATGTCTACTGCCAACAATACTGCCGCCGTGGAAAAGGGCTTTGCCCAAACCGGCGCCAATCTGGTCCGCGATGTCAGCCTGCCGGCGCTGGTGCTGCACCGCGAAGCGCTGGAACACAACATTCGCTGGATGCAGAACTTTGTCAGCAACAGCGGCGCCGAGCTCGCGCCCCACGGCAAAACCAGCATGACCCCGGCCTTGTTTCGCCGCCAACTGGATGCTGGCGCCTGGGGCATCACCCTGGCCAGCGCCACACAAACCCGTGCGGCGTATGCCCATGGCGTGCGTCGGGTGCTGATGGCCAACCAATTGGTCGGTACGCCGAACATGGCGCTGATCGCCGATCTGCTGGCGGACCCGACGTTCGATTTCCATTGCATGGTCGATCACCCGGACAACGTCGCTGACCTCGGCGCCTACTTCGCCTCACGCGGCGTGCGCCTGAACGTGATGATCGAGTACGGCGTGGTCGGCGGTCGTTGCGGTTGCCGCACTGAAGACGAAGTCATCGCACTGGCCCAGGCTATCAATGCGCAGCCGGCGCTGGCCCTGACCGGCATCGAAGGCTACGAAGGCGTGATCCATGGTGATCACGCGGTCACCGGCATCCGCGCATTCGCCCAGTCATTGGTGCGTTTGGCTGTGCAGTTGCAGGACAGCGGCGCGTTTGCGATTGCCAAGCCGATCATCACTGCATCGGGTTCGGCCTGGTATGACTTGATTGCCGAGGAGTTCGAAGCACAGAACGCTGGCGGGCGTTTCCTCAGTGTGTTGCGTCCGGGCAGCTACGTGGCCCACGACCATGGCATCTATAAGGAAGCGCAATGCTGCGTGCTCGACCGCCGTAGCGACCTGAATGAAGGCCTGCGCCCGGCGCTGGAAGTCTGGGCGCACGTGCAGTCGATGCCGGAACCGGGTTTTGCGGTGATTGCCCTGGGCAAGCGCGATGTGGCCTACGACGCCGGTCTGCCGGTGCCGTTGCTGCGTTACAAGCCCGGTGTGGTGCCGGCGAAAGGCGAGGACGTCAGTGCCTGCAAGGTGACGGCGGTGATGGACCAGCATGCGTTCATGACCGTGGCGCCGGGGGTTGAGTTGCGGGTGGGCGACATCATTTCGTTCGGTACTTCGCACCCGTGCCTGACGTTCGACAAGTGGCGCACGGGGTGTCTGGTGGATGATCAGATGAATGTCATCGAAACCATGGACACCTGTTTCTAAGGCTCCGGACCGAGGCGCGGCCTTCGCGAGCAAGCCCGCTCCCACATTAGATCTCGGGAGTTCACAAGATTAATGTGGGAGCGGGCTTGCTCGCGAAGGCGGCCTGACAGAAAACACAGAAACACCAGAGACCCCACAACATGCACACCATCAACACCCTCGGCCCCAACACCCCGCGCATCGCCCTGATCGGCGAATGCATGATCGAGCTGCAACAACGCGCCGACGGCAGCCTGCAACAAAGCTTCGGCGGTGACACCCTGAACACCGCCGTCTACCTGTCCCGTGAGCTGGGCGCGAGCGGCATCGTCGATTACGTCACCGCCCTGGGCGACGACAGCTTCAGCGACGCGATGTGCCAGAACTGGGCCGGCGAAAACATCGGCCTGGGCATGGTCCAGCGTTTACCGGGACGTTTGCCCGGTTTGTATTGCATCCAGACCGACGCCGCCGGCGAGCGCCGTTTCCTTTACTGGCGCAATGAAGCGGCGGTGCGCGATTGCTTCACCACGCCGGCCGCCGCGCCGATTCTGGCGGCGCTGCCGGATTACGACGTGCTGTATTTCAGTGGCATCACCCTGGCGGTGCTTGGTGTGCAAGGTCGGGAGAAGTTGCTGGAAACCTTGATCGAAGCCCGCCAGCGAGATGCGCGTATCGTCTTCGATAACAACTACCGGCCACGCTTGTGGGCTACTGTTGAAGAAGCGCGCGCGGCGTATCGCAGTGTGTTGCCGTATGTGGACCTGGCGTTGCTGACGGTTGAGGACGAGCAGGCGTTGTTCCATTTTTCCAGTTGTCAGGCAGTGTTCGATGCTTACGAACAGATCGGCACGCCGGAAGTGGTGCTCAAGCGCGGTTCAGACGCGTGCCTGATTCGCTGTGACGGCGAGTCGTTTGAAGTGCCGGCCCAAAAGGTCGAGCGTGTTGTTGATACGACGGCGGCGGGGGATTCGTTCAGTGCGGCGTACCTGGCCAGTCGGCTCAAGGGCGGGAGCGCGGTTGAAGCGGCTGAGGCGGGGCATCGGTTGGCGAGTCGGGTGATTCAGGTGCCCGGAGCGTTGATCCCCAAAGATTGAAATGCAATTTTATGGTGAGGGGGCTCCCTCACCACAGGTAAGTGTCTAGCCAGAAATGTTGGTGAGCCAACCGCTCAATCCCGGTAAAACACCTGCACCAGGTGATACCCGAACTTGCTCTTGATCGGCCCATGCACCACCCGCAGCGGTTTCTTGAAAATCACCGCATCAATCACCCCGACCATCTGCCCCGGGCGCACTTCACCGAGGTCGCCGCCGCGCTTGCCGGACGGGCAGGTGGAGTACTTTTTGGCCAGCACATCGAACGCTTCACCCTTGGCGATGCGTTGTTTGAGCTGCTCGGCTTCTTCCGAGGTTTTCACCAAAATATGGCGGGCTTGAGCTTTCATGGGGCGTACCTTGCAACGTGCTGACAGCGGGGCGGGCGATTATGCCTCAACTCACTCGGGTTGGCCGATCATCGTGCGAATCTTGTTAGCCAGCAAGTCAATGGAGAAGGGCTTGGCCACCATGTCCATGCCTTCCTCCAAAAAGCCCTGGCGTTCGGCGGCTGTTTCCGCGTAACCGGTCATGAACAGCACTTTGAGGTCCGGGCGACGCTGGCGGGCGATCTCCGCCAGTTGCCGGCCGTTCATGCCCGGCAGCCCGACATCGGTCACCAGCAAATCAACGCGCAAATCCGATTCGAGCAATGGCAGGGCGGTCTTCGCGTCTTCGGCTTCGTGAGCGTGGTAACCCAGCTCATTGAGCAAATCGAGTACCAGCATGCGCACCGCCGGATCGTCTTCCACCAGCACCACGGTTTCACCGGCAATCGCCGCCGGCGCCTCGCCCGTGACCGGCATCAGCACGTCTTCCGGTTCCATGGCATGCAAGCGCGGCAAATACAGGCGCACGCTGGTGCCCTTGCCCGGCAGACTGAACAGGCTGACATGCCCGCCCGATTGCTGGGCGAAGCCGTAGATCATCGATAACCCCAGCCCTGTGCCTTGGCCGATGGGTTTGGTGGTGAAGAACGGGTCAAATGCCTTGGCCAGTACCGAGGGGGTCATGCCGGTGCCGTTGTCACTGACGGCAATCATCACGTAATCCCCGGCCTTGACCGGTTCCAGTGTGGTGATGTCGCTGCTGTCGAGGTAAACGTTAGCCGTTTCAATCAGCAGTTGGCCGCCATCGGGCATCGCATCGCGGGCGTTTATGACCAGGTTGAGCAGGGCGTTTTCCAGTTGGCTGACGTCGGTGCTGATCGGCCAGACCTCATCGGCCAGTTGCAGTTTGAGTTCGATATGGTCGCCCTTGGTCCGGCTGAGCAGATCCTCCAGGGAAAGCACCAGTTCATTGGCGTTCAGCGGTTTGCGATCCAGTGACTGGCGACGGGAGAACGCCAGCAGGCGATGGGTCAACGAGGCGGCGCGGTTGGCCGAGGACACGGCGGCTTCGGTAAAACGGCCGATCTCGTGGGTGCGCCCGTCGGCGATATAACGCTGCATCAAGTCGAGACTGCCGATGATCCCGGTGAGCATGTTGTTGAAGTCATGGGCGATACCGCCGGTGAGCTGGCCGACCGCTTCCATTTTCTGTGCATGGCGCAAGGCGTCTTCGGCGCGCTCGCGTTCGATCATCTCGTTCTGCAAACGCTGATTGGCTTCGGCCAGTTGCTGGGTGCGGGCGGCGACGCGTTCTTCCAGGGTTTCATTGAGATTGCGCAAGGCTTCTTCGGTCTGTTTGCGCTCGGTTTCGTCGATCACAAAAATGTAGAACCCATTCACCGCGCCGTCCGCACCATGGCGCGGCAGGTAATTCATCAGCGCGTGCCGCAGGCTGCCGTCACGGTGTGGCGTGCTGATGCTGAAACAACAAGGCTTGCCCTTGAGCGCCTCGGCAATGTGTTCCGCGCGCAAGGCATAGGCCTCGTCTCCCAGCACCTCACGAATGGTTTTGCCAAACAGTTCCTGCGGCGTCAGGCCATACCAGTCGAGGTAGGCCGAATTGTTCAGGCGGAAACGCTCTTCGCTGTCGACATAGCTGATCAGGATCGGCATCGCGTTGATGATCAATTGCAGCTCGGTCTGGCTCTGGCGCAAGGCCTGTTCGGTGCGTTTGCGCTCGGTCAGGTCCAGCGCGGCGCCGAGAAAACGCATCGGCCGGCCGTGGTGGTCCTTGTAGCAGCGCCCTCGGGCAAACACCCAGCTCAACTGCCCGTCGGGTTGCAGCAGGCGATATTCCTCGGCGTACTCGGTGCCATGGGTGATGCAATGCTTGATGCTGCGCGTAATCATCGCCCGGTCTTCCGGGTGCACGCCCTGGAGGTAGGCGCTGATCGGCAACTTCCCGGCCATCGCCGGATCGATACCGTGCAGTTGGGCGAAATGGGCGTCGGCGAGAAAGCGGTCTTCGCTGATGTCCCAGTCCCAGGTGCCCACCGAGTCGGTCGCGGCCAAGGCCAGTTGCAGGCGCTGTTCGGTTTCACGCTGGGCCTTGAGGCTGGCGGCCGAGCGTTGTTCCAGTTCAAGGGCGATGCGCCGGCGTTCATTGGTTTCGATGGCGGTGACCAGAATGCCTGCCACCTCGGCGCTTTCATCGCGGATCGGACTGTAGGTCAAATCCAGCCAGAAGTCGGAATCACCACCGTCACGTTGCAGGGTAAAGCGCTGCTCACTGTAGGTGCGCACCTGGCCCTGTAGGACGGCGCTGTAAATCGGGTCGGTAAAGTCCTGGAGTTCTGGCCAGATCTGGTGCGTCGGCTGTCCGAAAGCGTGTGGATGTTTGCTGCCGGCGAGCAGGGCAAAGCCATCGTTGTAGATTTGCGTCAGCTGCGGTCCCCACAGCAACAGCATCGGCATCGGTGAGTGAATCACGATGTCGACGGCGGTACGCAGGCTCTGCGGCCAGGTGCCGGCAGGGCCCAAAGGGGTCTGTGTCCAGTCCAGTCGGGCAATCAAGGCCTGGGCATCGCTGCCGGTGGGTGATGCGTTCATCAAGTGGTCCTGCGCTTAAGTCGGTGTGGCGGCGTCAACTATCCTCGTAGGGCAGTAGACGCTGAATGACCCGTTTTGGGTCATTATTTTTTCATTGAATGCTTCGCGGGTGCTTTTTGCCATGGAAATCGATGCACTGTTAACACGGCTGGCCAAACATAATGGCGCTGATCTTTACCTGTCCACGGGAGCGCCGCCCAGCGCGCGGTTCGACGGCGTGCTCAAACCCCTGAGCGATCAGCCGTTCAAACCGGGTGAAGTGGCGGCGATTGCCGCGAACATCATGGACGCCGAACAGCGTCTTGAGTTCGACCGTGAGCTGGAAATGAACCTGGCCCTGTCGCGGCCGGGGATCGGGCGCTTTCGGGTCAATGTGTTCAAGCAACGCAACGATGTGTCCATTGTGATCCGTAACATCAAACTCGACATCCCGCGTTTCGAAGACCTCAAGTTGCCGCCCGTGTTGCTGGACACCGTGATGCTCAAACAAGGCTTGATGCTGTTCGTCGGCGCCACCGACTCGGGCAAGTCGACATCGCTGGCGGCGTTGATCGATTACCGCAATCGCCACAGCAGCGGCCATATCGTCACCATTGAAGACCCGATCGAGTACATCCACCGGCACCAGCAGTCGATCATCAACCAGCGTGAAGTCGGGGTCGACACCCGAAGTTTTCATGCCGCGCTGAAAAATACCCTGCGCCAGGCGCCGGATGTGGTGCTGATTGGCGAAATCCGTGATCGCGAAACCATGGAGCATGCGTTGGCATTTGCCGACACCGGTCATCTGGTGATTTCCACCCTGCATGCCCATAACGCCCATCAGGCGCTGGACCGCATCATCAATTTCTTCCCCGAAGAACGTCATACGCAACTGCTGCATGACCTGGGCAACAACCTCAAGGCGTTCGTCTCCCAACGCCTGGTGCCGACCCGCGATGGTCAGCGCCGGGCGGTGGTGGATGTGATGCTGGGCACGCCGACCATTGGCGATTTGATTCGGCGCAATGAATTTGCCGAGTTGAAAGGCATCATGGAGAAGTCTACGGAGTTGGGGATGCAGACGTTTGACGGGGCGCTGTATGCGTTGGTTGTGGAAGGGGCGATCAGTGAGGAGGAGGCGTTGAAGCATGCTGATTCGGTGAACAACCTGCGGTTGCGGTTGAAACTGCATGCGGATGCGTCAGCGCCCACTTCAGGTGAATGGGGATTAATGGACTGACACAAATCTAAACTTGTAGGAGTGAGCCTGCTCGCGATAGCGGTTCATCAGTCACCACCAATATTGGCTGACATACCGCTATCGCGAGCAGGCTCGCTCCCACAGGGGATCTTCTTCAGCTTTGGAGTTCAGGGCGGTTGCGGAATTGTTCCAGCGCCTCGGGATTGGCCAGGGCGTCGGTGTTCTTTACCTTCTGCCCATGCACCACATTCCTTACCGCCAACTCGACAACCTTGCCGCTGATGGTCCGTGGAATGTCACTTACCGCGACGATCTTCGCCGGCACATGCCGTGGCGTGGTGTTGGCGCGGATAACCTGGCGGATCTGCTGCTGCAAGGCTTCATCCAGTTCAACGCCGTCCTGCAAGCGCACAAACAGCACCACCCGCACGTCATCCTGCCATTGCTGACCAATGGCCACGCTGTCCAGCACCTGCGGGACTTTCTCGACCTGACGGTAGATTTCCGCCGTGCCAATGCGCACGCCGCCGGGGTTGAGCACCGCGTCCGAACGCCCGTGGATCATCATTGCGCCGTGCGGCAGTTGCTCGGCGTAATCGCCCTGGGCCCAGACACCGGGGAACTGGCTGAAATAGGAGGCGTGCAGCTTTTCCTGCTGCGGGTCATTCCAGAAACCGATGGGCATCGCCGGGAAGTGCCGGGTACAGACCAATTCACCTTTTTCGCCGATGACGGGTTGGCCATCGTCGTTCCAGACTTCAACCGCCATCCCCAGGCTCTTGCCCTGTATTTCGCCACGGCGCACCGGTTGAAACGGGTTGCCGTTCACAAAGCACGAAACGACGTCCGTGCCGCCGGACATCGACGCCAGGCAAACGTCGGGTTTCAGGTCGCGGTAGACATAGTCGTAACTCTGGGGCGATAGCGCGGAGCCGGTGCACAGCAGGGTTTTCAAGCTGCTCAGGTCATGGCTTTGCCGTGGCTTCACGCCGTTGCTTTCCACGGTCGCGAGGAATTTCGGGCTGGTGCCGAAGACGCTGACCTGCTCATCGTCAATCAGGTCGATCAAGCGTTCCGGGCCAGGATGAAACGGCGAGCCGTCGTACAGCACCACGGCGCTGCCCACGGCGAGGGCCGACACCAGCCAGTTCCACATCATCCAGCCGCAGGTGGTGTAGTAGAACAAACGGTCGCCAGCGCCGAGATCGCAATGCAGCCCATGCTCCTTCACGTGCTGCAGCAACACGCCGCCGGTGCTGTGGATGATGCATTTCGGCACGCCGGTGGTGCCGCTGGAGTAGAGGATGTACAGCGGATGCGCGAAGGGCACGGGGACGAAATCCGGCTCGCCGCCCGCGTCGTAGAAATCCTCCCACAACGTCACGTTGGCGTGGGTGTGGAAGTCGACGATGTGCGCCTGCGGCCGTGCATAAGGCACCACAATCAGCTGCTGCAAGGACGGCAGGCGGTCAAGGATTTCATTGATTTTGCCAGTCTGGTCGATGTCCTTGCCGGCGTAGCGGTAACCGGCGCAGGTGATCAGGACTTTCGGTTCGATCTGGCCGAAGCGGTCGATCACCCCTTGGGTGCCGAAGTCCGGCGAGGAACAGGACCAGATTGCCCCCAGGCTGGTGGTGCCGAGCATGGCCACCAGGGTTTGCCAGGTGTTGGGAATGCACGCAGCGACGCGGTCGCCGAGGCCGACGCCGGCAGCGATCAAACTGTGCTGGAACCCGGCGACATGTTCCGCCAGCTCTGCCCAGGTCAGGTGTTCACGCTGGCCGTTCTCGCCAATGGCAACCACCGCAATGGCATCGTCACGGCGACGCAGCAGGTGTTCGGCGAAGTTCAGGGTGGCTCCGGGGAACCACTGGGCGCTGGGCATGTGCGCGCCCTCGACCAGCACCGCGTCGGGCTGATCATGAAAGCGGATGTCGAAGAAATCGACGATGGCCTGCCAGAAATCTTCGCGCTGATCGATGGACCATTGGTGCAGGGCGGGGAAGTCATCGACGTGGAGGTGATGGCGCTGACTGATGGAACGCCGAAAGGCCTCCATGCGCGTCTTGGCGATGCGCTCGACGCCGGGTTGCCAGAGGATGTCGGACATGATTTGCCTCTTGTTCTATCTACATACACACGGGCTTTTGTGGCGAGGGAGCTTGCTCCCGCTCGGCTGCGCAGCAGTCGTAAACAGGTTGATGCAACCATTGGGGCGGCTACGCCACCCAACGGGGGCAAGCCCCCTCGCCACAGGGGACTGGTTACTGCGCCAACCACCCACCATCAATATTCCACGCCGCGCCACGCACCTGGCTACCGGCCTCGCTGCACAAAAACAGCACCAACTCACCCAGCTGCGGCGGGGTGACGAATTCCAGTGACGGCTGCTTCTCGGCCAGCAAATCATGCTGCGCCTGCTGCGGGTCGATCCCGGTCGCGGCGCGGTCATCAATCTGCTTCTGCACCAGCGGCGTCAACACCCAGCCCGGGCAAATCGCATTGCACGTCACGTGCGTCGTCGCGGTTTCCAGGCCCACCACTTTGGTCAAGCCGATCACCCCATGCTTGGCCGCCACGTACGCCGCTTTGCCCACCGAACCCACCTGACCGTGCACCGAGGCAATGTTAATGATCCGCCCCCAATTCTTCGCACGCATGCGAGGCAGGCACAGGCGGGTGCTGTGGAACACCGATGACAGGTTGATCGCGATGATCGAATCCCAGCGCTCCACCGGAAACTCTTCCACCGACGCCACGTGCTGGATGCCGGCGTTGTTGACCAGAATGTCGATGCCGCCGAATTCACGCTCGGCGTAGGCAACCATTTCGGCGATCTGTGCCGGGTCGCTGACGTCCGCCGGATGATGGCCGACCTTGCCGCCGAACTGCTGGACTTCGGCAATCACCTTGGAAGCATCGCCGAAACCATTGAGCACCACGTTGGCGCCGGCCTTGGCCAGGCTGAGCGCAATGCCCAGGCCGATGCCGCTGGTGGAACCGGTGACCAGTGCAGTCTTGCCTGTAAGAGTCGTCATGAATACCTCACACAATGCCAGTGGCGTAGAAAGTGCCGATGACCACGAAGACCGCCAGGGTCTTGATCAGCGTAATACAGAAAATGTCTTTATAGGCTTCGCGGTGCGTCAGGCCGGTGACCGCGAGCAAGGTAATCACCGCGCCGTTGTGCGGCAGGGTGTCCATGCCACCACTGGCCATCGCGGCCACGCGGTGCAGCACTTCCAGCGGAATGTTGGCCGCGTGGGCCGCCGCGATGAAGTCATTGGCCATGGCCGCCAGCGCGATGCTCATGCCGCCCGAGGCAGAACCGGTGATGCCCGCGAGCAAGGTCACGGTAATGGCTTCGTTGACCAATGGGTTGGGGATGCTCTTGAGCCAGTCAGCCAGCACCAGGAAGCCTGGCAGCGAAGCAATCACCGCACCGAAGCCATATTCCGACGCGGTGTTCATCGCCGCGAGCAACGCGCCGCTCACCGCACTTTTACTGCCTTCGGCGAGTTTGCTGCGAATCGCCTGGAAGCCGAACACCAGCACCATGATGATGCCCACCAGCAATGCCGCCTGAACCGCCCAGATCGCCGTCAGTTTGGCGATTTCGGTGGTGACCGGCGCGGCCATGCCCGGCAGCGCGAGGCTGTGGGTCTTGCCATACCACTGCGGGATCCATTGGGTGAACAGCAGGTTCATGATGCCCACGGCCAGCAGCGGCGACAGGGCGATCCACGGGTTAGGCAGCTTGATGTCGGCGGAGGTCTCCGGCTCGTTGCGCAACTCGGTGCCATAGCCTTCGCCGGCCCGTTGCGCCTTGTTGCGCTGACGCTGGAGAAACAGCATGCCGGTGCAGAACACAAAAATGGTGCCGATCAAACCCAGCCACGGGGCTGCCCAGGCGGTGGTGTTGAAGAAGGTGCTGGGGATGATGTTCTGGATCTGCGGGGTGCCGGGCAGGGCGTCCATGGTGAACGAGAACGCGCCGAGGGCGATGGTCGCCGGGATCAAGCGCTTGGGGATGTCGCTCTGGCGGAACATTTCAGCGGCAAACGGATAGACCGCGAACACCACCACAAACAACGACACGCCGCCGTAAGTGAGCAGCGCGCAAACCAGCACGATCACCAGCATCGCCTGGCGTGTGCCGAGCAGGCGAATGGCGGCGGCGACGATGGAGCGCGAGAAGCCGGACAACTCAATCAGCTTGCCGAACACGGCACCGAGCAGGAACACCGGGAAATACAGTTTGATGAAGCCGACCATTTTTTCCATGAACACCCCGGTGAAGGCGGGGGCGACGGCGGAAGGGTCGGTGAGCAGGACGGCGCCGAGGGCGGCAATCGGGGCGAAAAGGATAACGCTGTAGCCACGGTAAGCAGCGAGCATCAACAGCGCGAGGGCTGCCAAGGCAATGATCACACTCATGGTGTGTCTCCTGGATTGTTATTTTTGTAGGGTAGATCGTTGTGGAGGAAGGCTATAGCGAGATTCGTGCCAGATGGTTATGTCATTGAAATATAAGAATATTTGGTTTGTTTTGGATGAGTGTTTGAGAGGGTTGTCTCTTCATTGAGACTTGTTTTGAGGTGATTGCCTCATCGCGAGCAGGCTCGCTCCCACAGGGGGACTGCGTTCTCATGGGTAACTCGGTCAAACTGTGGAAGCGAGCCTGCTCGCGATGGTCTGTCTAACAATGGAGATGTATGTCTCTTTATGGAGACTCGGCAATCCCCAACGCCACCATCTTCTTGTACAACGTCGACCGACCCAGCCCCAGTCGCGCCGCCGCTTCAATCACCTTGCCCCCACATTGCGCGAGGGTAGATTCAATCAACTGCCGGTCAAACCGCTCTCGAGCCTGGCTAAACGTCTCGTGCGCAACCGGCTCAATCATCGGCGGTGTCGAGCGCTCGACCGGCGTGATGGTGCCAATCGCCGCACGAATCTCTGCGGCATCCAGCAGCAGGTCATCACTGAGCAACGCCGCCCGCTCCAAAACGTTGCGCAGTTCGCGAATGTTCCCCGGCCACGCGTGCTGTCCCAACAACTCCAGCGCCTCGCGGTGCAGTTCATGCTGACTGCGCAACTCTTCCAGAATCGCTTCACTGAGCGCCGGCAGGTCGTCGAGGCGATCACGCAGGGGGGGCACGTGGATGGGCAGCACGTTGAGGCGGTAATACAAATCCGCACGAAACTCACCGCGTTTGATCGCTGCTTCGAGATCGGTCGAAGTGGCTGCGATCACCCGCACATCACTCTGGATCACCTCGTTGGAGCCGACCGGCTCGAATTCCTTTTCCTGCAAAACCCGTAGCAATTTGCTTTGCAGCGGCAGCGGCATGTCGCCGATTTCATCCAGGAACAAGGTGCCGCCCTGGGCGATCTGCAGTTTGCCGACGCGGCCCTTGCGGTCGGCGCCGGTAAACGCGCCGGGGGCGGTGCCGAAAAATTCCGCTTCCAGCAACGATTCTGGAATCGCCGCGCTGTTGATGCTGACGAAGGCTTTGTGCGCACGCGGCGAAGCGCTGTGAATCGCCTGGGCCAGTAGCTCCTTGCCGGTGCCGGTTTCACCAAGCAGCAACACGGGTGACTCGGCACTGGCACTGCGCCGGGCCCGGCGTTTGACTTCCAGGCTGGCCGCGCTGGTGCCGATGAAATGGGCGAAGTTGTATTTGGTCTGGCGTGCCCGCAGCAGCGAGCGGGTCGACGCCAGTTCTTCCTGCATGCTCATGTAGCGCTTGAGCATCGGCGACAGGCTGCGCAATTCGTCGAACAACGCAAAACCAATCGCGCCGATGACCACGCCGGCATCGTCGTGAATCGGCAGGCGCATGACCACCAGCGGTTCTTTGGGCGTGTCTTGCATGTCGAGCAAAATCGGGCGTCCGGTGCGTACCACTTCACGCAGCAAGCTGCCGGGGATTACGCTTTCGCAGGCCTTGCCGATTGCCACTTCCGCCGACTCCAGGCCGAAACGCCGGGCATAGCGCTCGTTCATCCAGACGATGTTGGCATCGCGGTCGACAATCACCGTGCCTTCGCTGGACTGCTCGATGATCTCGAACAGCGAGCGGATTGCCAGCAGGCGGACACGCTGGTAGTCCTTTAGGCTTTCGGTGGTGTTCATGGTGGTCTTGTCCAAAATGTTTGGTGTCTGGGCGGGCCTCTTCGCGAGCAAGCCCGCTCCCACATTAGACCGCGATCCCATGTGGGAGCGGGCTTGCTCGCGAAGGCCGCGACTCGGTCTTGCGACTACCGTGCATGCGCCGCCGCCAACAGCTCTTTGGTGTACGGATGCTGCGGTGATTCAAACACTTCATGGCTGGCACCGCTTTCCACCACTTTGCCGTCCTTGATCACGATCATGTCATGGGCCAGGGCGCGCACCACTGCCAGGTCATGGCTGATAAACAAATACGTCAGGCCGTGTTTTTCCTGAAGCTGGCGGAGCAGGGCGACCACCTGCTTTTGTACGGTACGGTCCAGTGCCGAGGTTGGCTCGTCCAGCAGGATCAGCGCCGGTTTCAGCACCAGCGCCCGGGCGATGGCGATGCGTTGACGTTGGCCACCGGAAAACTCATGTGGGTAGCGATGACGGCTTTGCGGGTCGAGGCCGACTTCTTCAAGCGCCCGAATCACTTCGGCCTTGCACTGTTCATCGGTCAACTGGCTGTGCACCTCAAGGCCTTCGCTGATGATCTGTGCCACCGACATGCGCGGGCTGAGGCTGCCATAAGGGTCCTGGAACACCACCTGCATTTTCTTGCGCCACGGCCGCAACTGCTTTTGCGTCAGGCCATCCAGCGCCGCACCCTGAAAGCGGATGCTGCCTTGGGAGTCGAGCAAACGCAGGATCGCCTGACCGAGCGTCGACTTGCCCGAGCCGGACTCGCCGACGATGCCCAGTGTCTTGCCGCGCTGAATGTTGAGGCTGATCCCGTCCACCGCATTGAGGTAGGTCTTGCGCTGGAACAAGCCGCCACTGAGGGCAAACTGCACGCGCAGGTTATCTACCTCGAGCACGTTTTCGCGTTCATCGCGGGGCAGGGCTTCGCCCTCCGGTTCGGCGTTCAACAGCAAGCGGCTATAAGGGTGCTTCGGCTCGGTGAAGATCGTTTCGCAGGTGGCTTGCTCGACGATTTCCCCGGCCTTCATCACGCACACGCGCTGGGCAATGCTGCGCACCAGATTGAGGTCGTGGCTGATCAGCAGCAGCGACATGCCGAGCCGTTGTTGCAGGGATTTGAGCAGGATCAGAATCTTGCGCTGTACCGTGACGTCCAGCGCGGTGGTCGGTTCGTCGGCGATCAGCAACTCAGGCTCGCAGGCCAGGGCCATTGCGATCATCACCCGTTGACGTTGGCCACCGGAGAGCTGATGCGGATACGCCTTGAGCCGCTCCTTGGGCTTCTGGATACCGACCAGGTGCAACAACTCAAGAATCCGTGCTTGCGCCGCTTTGCCGGTCAGGCCTTTGTGCAGCAGCAGGGTTTCGCCGATCTGTTTTTCAATACTGTGCAGCGGATTGAGCGAGGTCATTGGCTCCTGAAAAATCATCGCGATCCGGTTGCCGCGCAATTCACGCAGCACATTGGCCGGGGCGCCGAGCAACTCCTTGCCGCGATAGCGAATGCTGCCGGTGGATGCGGTACCGGTTTCGGGCAGCAATTGCAGGATCGAATGCGCCGTCACCGATTTACCGGAGCCCGACTCGCCGACCAGCGCCAGGCATTCGCCGGGGCGGATGTCCAGGCACAGGTTGCGCACCACGATTTCGCCGCTGAAGGCGACGCTGAGGTCACGGATTTCGATCAGGGGGGTACTCATATCAACCGTCCGCGTCAGGATCTCGGATCGAAGGCATCACGTAATGCCTCGCCGATAAACACCAGTAAAGAAAGGATCAGCGCCAGGGTGAAAAACGCCGTCAATCCCAGCCATGGCGCTTGCAGGTTCTGCTTGCCCTGACCGATCAGCTCGCCGAGGGATGCGCTGCCGGCCGGCATGCCGAAACCGAGGAAGTCCAGTGCCGTCAGAGTGGTGATCGCCCCGGTCAGAATGAACGGCAGGTAACTCAGGGTCGCGTTCATCGCGTTGGGCAGAATGTGCCGCACGATCACTTTGCTATCCGACAGGCCCAGCGCCCGGGCGGCTTTGACGTACTCCAGGTTGCGCCCGCGCAGGAACTCGGCGCGCACCACGTCGACCAGCGCCAGCCAGGTAAACAGCGCCATCATCCCCAGCAACCACCAGAAATTCGGTTCGACAAAACCGGACAGGATGATCAGCAGGTACAGCACCGGCAGCCCGGACCAGACTTCCAGCAAGCGCTGGCCGATCAGGTCGACCCAGCCGCCGTAATAGCCTTGAAGGGCGCCGGCGGCAATGCCGATCAGGGCGCTGACAAAGGTCAGCATCAACGCAAACAGGATTGACACGCGCGCACCGAAAATCACCCGGGCCAATACATCCCGGGCCTGATCGTCGGTGCCCAGCCAGTTCACGTTCGAGGGCGGGCTCGGTGCCGGTTTGTTGAGGTCATAGTTGGGCGTGTCGTCACTGAACGGGATGGGCGGGAACAGCATCCAGCCGCCGTCCTTTTTGATCAGCTTCTGCACATAGTCGCTGCGGTAGTCCGCCTGGAACGGCAGTTGCCCGCCGAACGCCTGCTCGGTGTAGCGTTTGAACACCGGGAAATACAACTGGTCCTGATAGCTGACCACCAGTGGCTTGTCGTTGGCGATCAACTCGCCACCCAGGGTCAGCGCAAACAGACCGATGAACAACCACAGCGACCACCAGCCCCGGCGGTTTTTCTTGAAGCGTTCAAAACGGCGACGGCCCAACGGCGAGAGCTTGAACATCAGGCATTCCTCGCAGCGAAGTCGATGCGCGGATCAACCAGGGTGTAGCAGAGGTCGCCGACGAGTTTTATCAGCAGGCCGAACAGCGTGAAGATAAACAGCGAGCCAAACACCACCGGATAGTCGCGCGAGACGGCGGCTTCATAGCTCATGCGGCCGAGGCCATCGAGGGAGAAAATCACTTCGATCAGCAAGGAACCGGCGAAAAACACGCTGATGAACGCCTGCGGTATGCCCGACACCACCAGCAACATCGCATTGCGGAACACGTGCCCGTACAGCACCCGGCGTTCGCTCATGCCTTTGGCGCGGGCGGTGATCACGTATTGGCGGGTGATTTCATTGAGGAACGAGTTTTTGGTGAGGATGGTCAGGGTGGCGAAACCGCCAATTACCAGCGACGTCACCGGGAGCACCAGGTGCCAGAAGTAGTCGGCGATTTTGCCCACGGTGGACAGCGAGTCGAAGTTGTCAGAGACCAGCCCGCGCACCGGGAACCAGTTCAACGAGGTGCCGCCGGCAAAGACCACGATCAGGAACATCGCGAACAGAAACGCCGGCATGGCGTAGCCAATGATGATCGCGGTGCTGCTCCAGATGTCGAAATGGCTGCCGTGGTGCACGGCTTTGCGGATACCCAGGGGGATCGACACCAGGTAAGTGATCAGGGTCGCCCACAGCCCGAGGGAAATAGTCACCGGCATTTTTTCGAGGATCAGGTCAGTGACGGTGGCGCCACGGAAGAAACTCTTGCCGAAATCGAGCCGGGCGTAACTGGTGAGCATCAGCCACAGGCGCTCATGGGCGGGCTTGTCGAAGCCGTATTGTTTTTCGATGTCCTTGATCAGTTGCGGGTCCAGGCCCCGGCTGGCGCGCGAGGTGCCGTGCATGGTTTCACCGGACCCGCCCCCGATAGCCGCACCGCCGATGCCTTGCAGGTGCGCAATCGCCTGTTCCACCGGACCGCCCGGTGCGGCCTGGACGATGACGAAGTTGACCAACAGGATAATCACCAGCGTCGGGATGATCAGCAGCAAGCGCCGCAGTATGTAAGCCCACATCAGTGTGGCCCTCCGGGTCTGCCGCGGCTGATTTGCTCAGCCGTCATTTGCTGGTTGGTCAGCGGCGTGGTGCTGATTTCCCACCAGCTCTCGATGGCTTCGTCATTGCTGGCCTGCTCGTTGGGCCGACCGAAGCGGTTCCACCAGACCGTCGAGGTGCCCGGCGGGTAATAGTTGGGAATCCAGTAGTAGTTCCATTGCAGCACCCGGTCGAGCGCGTGGGCGTAACGCAGCATCTCCGGCTGGGAGGTGGCGCGGACCACGCCGGTGATCAAGGTGTCGACCGCCGGATTCTTCAGCACCATGTAGTTATTGGCGCCGGGGTCGTTGGCCGAGATCGAGCCGAAGTAATTGAACAGTTCGCCGCCGGGGGAGGTGGTGACCGGGTAACCGGTAACGATCATGTCGTAGTCACGGCTCATCAGGCGATTCACGTACTGGGACGAATCGATGCGGCGGATGTTCAGGTCGATGCCGATCTGTTTCAGGGTGCGCTTATAAGGCAGCAACAATCGGTCCATGCCGTTCTGGCTGACCAGGAAGGTAAAGCTCAGCGGCTCGCCCTCGGCGTTGACCAGTTGATCGCCATCGGGTTTCCAGCCGGCTTGTTCGAGCAGGTCCAGTGCTTGCAACTGCTTGTCGCGGATCACGCCGCTGCCATCGGTTTTCGGCGCTGCGAAGACCTGGGTGAACACCTCGTCGGGGATCTGTCCACGCAACGGTTCAAGAATCGCCAGTTCCGCCGCATCGGGCAGGTGCTGCGCCGCCAGGTCGGTGTTGGAAAAGTAACTCTGCTGGCGGATGTACATATCACGCATCATCTGCCGGTTGCTCCATTCGAAATCCCAGAGCATGGCCAAGGCCTGGCGCACTCGGCGATCCTGGAAAATCGGGTTCTGCAAGTTGAAGACAAACCCTTGCGCCGGTTGCGGTGCGTCTTGCGCCAGATGCGCCTTTTGCAGGCGACCGTCGCTCAGGGCGGGGCTCTCGTAGCCGATGGAATAGCCGGTGGCGGAGAATTCGCGGTTGTAGTCATAGGCGCCGCCACGCAGCACCTGACGGGCGACGTCGGTGTCGCCGAAGTACTCGATGCTGAAGTGATCGAAGTTGTAGAGGCCGCGGCTGACCGGCAGATCCTTGCCCCACCAGTTGGCGTCGCGCTCGAAGGTGATGCTGCGACCGGAGTCGACTTTGCCTGCCTTATAAGGACCACTGCCCAAAGGCGCTTCGTACCCGCCGCCGTTGGCGAAGTCGCGGGTCTTCCACCAATGCTCGGGAAACACCGGTAGCGTCGCGATGTCGAGGGGCAGGGTGCGGTTTTCGTTGCTTTTGAAATCGAACCGCACGACCAGAGGCGATTCGACTTCAACGCCTTTGACGTCCGCGAATTGGGTGCGATAGCGCAGGCTGCCCTGGGTCATCAGCAGGTTGTAGGTGTAGCGCACGTCTTCAGCGGTGATCGGCGTGCCGTCGGCAAAGCGTGCCTTGGGGTTGAGATAGAAGCGCAGGAACAGACCGTCGTCCGGGCGCTCCATCTTTTGTGCGACGAGGCCGTACACGGTGTAGGGCTCATCCAGCGAGCGCTGGGCCAGCGGCGAATAAAGCAAGCCGTCGATTTGCGTGACACCAATGCCCTTGTCGATGTACGGCAGGATATGGTCGAAGTGGCCAATTTCAATCGCCGAGCGACGCATCGTGCCGCCCTTGGGGGCTTGCGGGTTGGTGTAGGCAAAATGACTGAAACCGGCGGGATATTTCGCGGCTTCTCCATACACGGTCAGCGCATGTTGCGGTGCGGCATTCACACCGGCGGCGCCCAATAGCAGCGCCACGGCAGTGAACAATAAAGTGGGGAAAGCCAGTCGCATTGTCAGCCTTAGAGCCGGAGGATCGAAAAGCACAATTTGTACGCTAGCGGCGCATCCCTCGCCAGTCTAAAAACGTATCCGAAACACAACGGCCCACCAAAAGGCGGGCCGTTATGGGTAAAGCCTGGCGGATCGATCAGTCCTGACGACTGGTCACTTCCAGCAAGTGATAACCGAACTGGGTTTTCACTGGGCCTTGTACGACGTTGATTGGAGCGCTGAACACCACGGTGTCGAATTCCTTGACCATCTGGCCAGGACCGAACGAACCCAGGTCGCCGCCTTGACGGCTGGACGGGCAGGTGGAATTGGCTTTGGCGACTTCGGCGAAATCAGCGCCGCCTTCGATCTGGGCCTTGAGTTCGTTGCACTTGGCTTCCGAGGCAACCAGGATGTGACGGGCAGTGGCTTTAGCCATGGGAAAATTCTCCTTTCAATATTCAGTAAAGTGCGGAGCCTACCGGATTCAGTGACCTATTTCTCGTCAAAGTTCCGGACGGATTATAGGCCCGCGTTTCTCAGACGCTCGGCATGCTGCACATACAACGCCACGGGATCGATGGCTTTTCGATTCTGGCCGCCTGTATGGCCGAGGCTGCTCAGGTGATCCAGCGGATAGTCGGAGCGGATGACTTTCCCCAGGTGGGAGCTGAAGCGGCCGACTAAACCGTCATTCTGCTCCGCTTCCGTGGTGAAGTATTGAGAGAAGGCACGGAGGAATCCGTGCAGTGGATCGAGCGCTTTGAGGCCCTCATCGAGAAGGTTTCCCTGAAACGTGCCGCTCCAGGAGTAATAACGCACGCCGTTCACCACATCGCGGCCCTTGCCGCCCCAGGTCTTCGGCAACCCTTGAGGATACTTGTCGTTGAAAGCCCCTACGCCTTCAGTGGTCAGGGCATTGAGCGCGGCGACAGCATTCTGTGGCAAGTGCTGGTTGCCGCTGAGTAACGACACAAAATCGGCGAACAGGGTCGCCACCGTCGCGGCGACATGTTCCGGAAGACGACCGGGTGTCAGCGCCTTGCGCAGGAAGTCGGCCAGTTCCGAGCCGTGGTTCGGGCCACTGACCGATGTCACCGAAGCAATCGCATGGGGCGCTGTCGCCGCCGCATAGCGTGCCGCCAATGCTCCCTGGCTGTGGCCGATGAGGTTGACCTTGCTGGCGCCGGTTCCTTCCAGCACCCGTTCGATCTGTGCCAATAGCTGGTCACCACGTACTTCGTTGCTATGAGTAGCCGACAGGTGCGGGATGAACACCCTGGCCCCCGCACTTCGCAAGGAGTGCTTGACGTCATGGAAGAATTCGGTCGTGCCGATACGTTCGAAGCCGAAGAGCCCGTGGACCAGCAGGATAGGGTACTGGGTGGTTGCGTTCCGTAGCATGTTGATTCCTTTTTCGCGATCGTTCAGAGGTGTGCAGATGGGCTCACTCTAAAGCACCCCGGCAGCTCGGCGATGTATGAGGAATCCGCTGTAAGCTGATGAAAAAGGTATAGAAAATGTAGGAAAGTTCGAAAGTGGTTGAGGTCTTGTTCGGAATGTTTCGACATCTTTTGATCTGTAACAGCGCATTTGACTGCGATGGCCTACTCGAGAAACGGTTTTGCCTGTCAATGATGTCGCGTTCCATGGACGGAAAGCTTCGACTAATACTGAGGTTATCTTGTGGCGAGGGAGCTTGCTCCCTCGCCACAGGTTCAGTGTCCGGCTAGCCGACTGGCATTTGCCCGCGTTGCGCGCGAAGCCGGTCGGCGGCCTGGCGCAACAATTCCTCGGTCCCGTTCCAGCTTAGGCAGCCATCGGTCACCGAGACGCCGTAGCGCAACGTTGGATTCAAGGGCTGGCAACCTTCGAACAGATGACTCTCGATCATCATCCCGATGAGCGAGCGATCACCTTGCAGGCGTTGTTCAAGCACGTCATTGAACACCGCCGGTTGCCGCGCCGGGTCTTTGCCGCTGTTGGCGTGGCTGCAGTCGACCATGATCCGCGCCGGGATCTTCAGTCGGGTCAAATCGCGGTTTACCTGGCCGACGCTGTCGCGGTCGTAGTTCGGTCCCTGATGTCCGCCGCGCAATACCAGGTGCGTGTCGGGATTGCCGGGCGTCTGGATGATTGCCGGATGCCCTTGGCTATCGACGCCGAAGTGGCGATGCGGATGGGCGGCCGAACGCATGGCGTCACTGGCCACGGTCACACCGCCATCAGTGCCGTTCTTGAACCCGACCGGCATACTCAGGCCGCTGGCCATTTCCCGGTGGATCTGTGATTCGGTGGTACGGGCACCAATCGCCACCCAGCTCAGCAGGTCGTCGAAGTAGCCAGCGGCCATGGGTTGCAGCAGCTCGGTGGCAATCGGCAAGCCGAGGCGGAGCATTTCGCGCATCAGCTCGCGCGACAGCGTCAAACCGCCGGCCATGTCATCGCTGCCATCCAGATGCGGGTCGTAGGCCAGGCCTTTCCAGCCGACCGTGGTGCGCGGTTTTTCGACGTAGGCGCGCATCACCAGCAGCATTTGATCGCTGACGTCGGTGGCAAGTCGGGCAAGGTTAGCGGCGTATTCGAGGGCAGACTGCGGGTCGTGAATCGAGCAAGGACCGACGATCACCAGCAAACGGGAGTCTTCACCGTTGAGGATCGCGCGGACCGCGTCGCGGTGAGCGGCGACCTGGCGAGTCAGGGCGTTGCTGAGGGGCAGTTGCTGCTTGAGTTGCAATGAGCTGGGCAGACGCAGGGTCAGCGTTTCATTGGCAGGGTTCAAGGTGGACAGCGGCAGAGCAGAGACGGACGAGTTCATGGCATGGCTTCCTGGGCTGGCGGCGGGTTCGTTCCCGCGTGCTCGGCCCTACTGGGGTGTTCGACAATTGGCCGGATTGGCTGCGTGTGTGTGCTTGCCACCTGTGGGTGACCGATCGGAGGCGGCAGGCTGTCCCGAGCGGAGGCTGGTAAATCGCCAGGCGGTAAAACTGTCGTAACGGTAATAAGTGGCGTAGTTCATGTCGTGAATCCTCAAAGTGTCTGGTGTGTCGCAAAAGTGTTCGGGGCTGAAAAAACAAAACCCCCGGTCGGGAGGCCGACCGGGGGTTTGGAAAACTCTGGCGGCGACCCGTTTAAAGTGGGCGCCGTGTAGGTATCAGGCGCGCCAGTGGCTAAACCAATACCCAAAATAAAAGCTGACCGAAGCACAGACGTCATTCACTCGCGCAGCCGCCACCGAACGCTGAGCGCTGGCAGTTGGAAGCTGTGAGAGGGCGTTGAGCATGGTCTGTCTCCGATGGATGCGCCGAGCTTACTAGAGGCCGGTGCGCGGTTTCAATCAGAAATTGCTATCGATCGCCGACGGCGTTTTCTATCGCTTGAGTGCGCGCTGGTTTATGACACACTTTGTGTTTCGCCCACCCTCCAACGTCACAAGGACGAAACATGACGCCATTGACCATTGCCGCCGCTCAATCGATCTCGGTCGCCGGTGATCTCGCCACCAACATTGCGCTGCATCAGCGTTTCATGCTGATAGCAGCGGAACAGGGCGTTCAGTTGCTGGTCTTTCCGGAGTTGTCGCTGACCGGCTATGAGCGTGGCCTTGCAGCCGAATTGGCCATCGCGCCGAATGCCGAAGTATTGCAACCGTTGCGGGATTTTGCCCGGGAAGTCGGCGTCACCAGTGTGGTCGGCATGCCGATTCGGCTGTCGGATGATTTGCCGGTATTGATTGGTGCGTTGGTGTTGGGCGCCGATGGTTCGCTCGGGGTCTACAGCAAACAGCATCTGCACCCCGGCGAGGAGGTAGCGTTTGCACCGGGCACAGGTGGCTCGATGTTGACCGTCGGTGGCGATACCGTCGCACTGGCGGTGTGTGCGGATTTTTCTCACGCCAGTCATGCTGCCGCTGCCGCAGAGCAGGGCGCTGACCTCTATGCGGCCGGTGTGCTGATCACGGAAAACGGCTATGCCCCGGACACCGCACTGCTGCAAGGCTACGCCAGCGCGCATTCAATGACGGTGCTGATGGCCAACCACGGCGCTGCGACCGGAGGCTGGGAGTCTGCAGGACGCAGCGCCATCTGGGCGTCGGACGGTTCGCTGATTGCTGCGGCGCGGGGTACGGGGAACGTAATGGTGGTGGCGCGCCGCGAGGCGGCTGGCTGGAGCGGCACTGTTGTTGACGTTGCGGAGGCTTGAATGAGTTTCGAATGGCGTCTGGCGTCATCCGCGGACCTCGACTTCGCCCGAAAACTGACCTGCGACAACATGCTGCGCTATTACATTCAGCACGATCACCTTTGGCTGGATGAGGCGTTTGATGTCGCCTGGGCGGGGCGCGAGAACCGTATGATTGTGCGCAATGAAGTGGTGTTGGGTTTTGTCAGCCTGAGTCGCGGTGCGAACGCCTTGTACATCCGCGAACTGCATGTGCTCGAAGCGTTTCAGGGGCAGGGCGCAGGTGGTTGGGTGATCGATCAGGTCTTCGCGCTGGCGTGCAAGGAACGACGCCCGGCGTTACGGCTTACCGTTTTTGAAAATAATCCGGCAAAAAAGCTTTACGAACGAAAAGGGCTGGAGGTGGTCGGTCAGGATGAGTGTTTCCTGAGAATGCAGCGTGATATCTACAGGCTTCATCGCTGAAACGCGCTGGCGACAAGCCTTTCAAGATGTATTGATACTTTTTATATGACGCTTGCCGCTAGGTCTGCCAGTTGCTTTTTGCTAAGGTGTCCGGCAACCCAATAAGACCAATTCGCGAGGTGTCTGCTTGATTAGGGTGCTAGTAGTCGATGACCATGATCTCGTTCGTACAGGCATTACACGAATGCTGGCTGACATCGATGGCCTGCAAGTAGTCGGCCAGGCTGAATCAGGGGAAGAATCCCTGCTGAAAGCGCGTGAATTGAAACCCGATGTGGTGTTGATGGACGTCAAGATGCCCGGTATCGGCGGTCTTGAAGCCACGCGCAAACTGTTGCGCAGTCATCCGGACATCAAAGTCGTCGCGGTCACCGTCTGTGAGGAAGATCCGTTTCCGACGCGGTTGCTGCAGGCGGGCGCCGCCGGTTACCTGACCAAGGGCGCTGGGTTGCCGGAAATGGTCCAGGCGATTCGCCTGGTATTTGCCGGTCAACGCTACATCAGCCCGCAGATTGCCCAGCAACTGGCGATCAAGTCTTTCCAGCCAACCAACGATTCGCCCTTCGATGCGTTGTCCGAGCGCGAGATCCAGATCGCGTTGATGATTGTCGGCTGCCAGAAGGTCCAGATCATTTCCGACAAGCTTTGCCTGTCGCCCAAAACGGTCAACACTTACCGTTACCGCATTTTCGAGAAGCTTTCGATCAGCAGTGATGTCGAGCTGACGCTGTTGGCGGTTCGTCACGGCATGGTCGATGCCAGCCTCTGACAATGACTGAAGTCTTCGATCCAAGCGCCTTTCTATCGACGGTCAGTGGGCGTCCCGGTGTGTATCGCATGTTCGACAGCGATGCGCGTCTGTTATATGTCGGCAAAGCCAAGAACCTGAAAAATCGCCTGTCGAGCTATTTCCGCAAATCCGGTCTGGCGCCCAAGACCGCAGCGCTGGTGGCGCGGATCGCTCAGGTCGAAACCACCATCACCGCCAACGAGACCGAAGCCCTGCTGCTTGAGCAGACGCTGATCAAGGAATGGCGCCCGCCCTACAACATCCTGCTGCGCGATGACAAATCGTACCCCTACGTCTTTCTCTCGGATGGCCAGTTCCCGCGCTTGAGCATTCATCGCGGTGCGAAGAAGGCCAAGGGAAAATATTTTGGTCCGTACCCGAGCGCCGGGGCGATTCGCGAAAGCCTGAGTCTTCTGCAGAAGACCTTTTTTGTTCGTCAATGCGAAGACAGCTATTACAAGAACCGCACCCGACCTTGCCTGCAATATCAGATCAAGCGTTGCAAGGCGCCGTGTGTGGGCTTGGTCGAGCCCGAGGTGTATGCCGAAGACGTGCGCCACTCGGTGATGTTCCTTGAGGGCCGCAGCAATGCGCTGACGGACGAGTTGTCCGCGGGCATGGAAGAGGCGGCGATCAACCTTGAGTTCGAACGTGCTGCCGAATTGCGCGACCAGATTTCCTTGCTGCGTCGAGTCCAGGACCAGCAAAGCATGGAAGGCGGCACCGGCGATATCGACGTGATCGCCGCCTTCGTCAATCCCGGCGGTGCTTGCGTTCACTTGATCAGCGTGCGCGGCGGTCGGGTATTGGGCAGCAAGAATTTCTTCCCGCAAACCGGTATCGACGAAGACGTTTCCGAAGTCATGGCCGCCTTTCTCGGTCAATACTTCATCACCAGTCCCGAGCGCGACTTGCCGAGTGAGCTGATCGTCAACGTGGTTCATGAAGACTTCCCTACGCTGATCGAGGCCATCGAAGCCTTGCGCGGGCGTGAACTGACCATCAGTCATCGGGTGCGTGGCACGCGAGCACGCTGGCAGCAACTGGCGGTCACCAACGCCGAGCAGGCCTTGAGCGCGCGCCTGGCGAACCGTCAGCACGTCGCGGCACGTTTCGATGCACTGGCGGAAGTCTTGAACCTGGACGAGCCACCGCAGCGTCTGGAGTGCTACGACATCAGCCATTCCAGCGGCGAAGCCACCGTGGCGTCGTGCGTGGTGTTTGGCCCGGAAGGCCCGATCAAATCCGATTATCGCCGCTACAACATCGAGGGCGTGACGGCGGGGGATGACTACGCCGCGATGCATCAGGCCCTGACCCGCCGCTTCAGCAAGCTGAAGGACGGTGAGGGCAAGCTGCCGGATATTCTGTTGGTTGACGGCGGCAAAGGTCAGCTGTCCATGGCCCGTGACGTGCTCAATGAGCTGGCGGTGCCGGATCTGATCCTGTTGGGAGTGGCCAAAGGGGCGACGCGCAAGGCCGGTTTCGAAACCTTGTACCTCAACGACGCGGCCCACGAATTCACCTTGCGCGGTGATTCCCCCGCGCTGCATTTGATTCAGCAAATACGCGACGAAGCTCACCGTTTCGCCATTACCGGGCACCGCGCTCGCCGTGGCAAAACCCGTCGCACGTCCACGCTCGAAGGCGTCGCCGGCGTCGGGCCGACACGGCGTCGCGATTTATTGAAACATTTTGGTGGATTGCAGGAGCTGTCTCGTGCCAGCATCGAAGAGATCGCCAAAGCACCCGGGATCAGTAAAAAGCTCGCAGAGTTGATTTATGCAAATCTGCACAGCGAGTAGAATGCCAACTCACCTCGTAGCCAGTTGTGCCGATGAATATCCCTAATCTGATTACCGTTCTACGCGTCCTGCTCATCCCGATCTTCATTTTGCTGTTCTACCTGCCTTACCAATGGAGCTACGTGGCCTCCGCCTCGGTCTTCGCCTTTGCTGCCGCCACAGACTGGCTGGATGGTTATCTGGCTCGACGCCTGGAGCAAAGTACTCCGTTCGGCGCGTTCCTCGATCCTGTGGCTGACAAGCTGATGGTCGCCGTCGCACTGGTCTTGCTGGTGCAGGAACACGGCAACCTGTGGCTCACGCTGCCGGCCGCCGTCATCATCGGTCGCGAAATTGTCGTTTCGGCATTACGCGAATGGATGGCCGAGCTCGGCGCCCGTGCTCACGTTGCGGTATCGAACCTGGGCAAATGGAAAACCGCCGCGCAAATGCTCGCGCTGGTGATCCTGCTGGCCAATCCGTCAGACTTTAGCTTCTGGGTCTTGATCGGTTATGCCTTGTTGCTGGTGTCTGCGGGCCTGACATTGTGGTCCATGGTCCAGTACTTGCGGGCTGCCTGGCCACATCTGAAGACCGACGTTGAAAAGAAATAAAACTTTTTTGAATCAAGGGGTTGACGGGGCTTCTGGATTCTATAGAATGCGCCACACCAAGACGCGGGAATAGCTCAGTTGGTAGAGCACGACCTTGCCAAGGTCGGGGTCGCGAGTTCGAGTCTCGTTTCCCGCTCCAAGTTTGAACACATTTGTTGTTGTGCTACTGACAGCAAATGTTTGAGGCCGAGTAGCAAAATGGTTATGCAGTGGATTGCAAATCCACCTACGCCGGTTCGATTCCGACCTCGGCCTCCACTATAAACAAGCTCCGTAGATCTATGATTTACGGAGCTTTTTTATTTCCGCAGCCCTGCAGGATTTTGTCTTGAAAAGGTCAACTGCGAACTTGCTTCACCGGGGCGGGGTGTATATATTTCCCCCTCTGTTGCACAAGCGTCAGAACTGCCAGGTCGTCATTTGTCAGTCTTCAGACTGCTTCACCGCGCTACCGCCCGAATGGCGAAACTGGTAGACGCATGGGACTTAAAATCCCCCGCTCGTAAGGGCGTGCCGGTTCGATTCCGGCTTCGGGCACCATCTAAAATCAAGGGTTTGCGGGCGAAAGCTGATGCAAACCCTTGTTTGTTTCTGGTCCGCAATTTTAGAGTTGGTCCGCAATTCACTTAGTTGGCGAAACTTTTTTGCCCTTACGGTTGCGGATGTACTGCTCCGTCATAACAACGGTGGTATGCCCAAGTTGATCCTTGGCCTGCATGATGTCACCACTGGATTCTGCCTTGTCCGTACCGGCCTTTGCACGTAAGTCGCGCATTTGAAACTCCGGTTTTGAAACTCCCGCGGCCTCTCGGGCCATATCAAACCTCCTGCGCAACATGGCCACCGTCATCGGTACGCCATCCTCTGACACGATCAGCCGCGTCGAGCGGACCTTATGTCCTGACTTTCGGGACATGATTCGATCAATCAGCACCTTCAACTCACCGGTGACTTCTATTCGCCGCTTTGCCTTTGTTTTTCCCTGAAGTACCCAAATTTGTCCGTCACGGACATCCCGCTCGTCCATCAGTCGCGTGTCGGTGACACGTTGGCCAGTCAGATAAGCTAGGTCCATGGCATCTTGCAGTCCAAGATCGGCCTTATCGTGCACACGCTTGAAGAGCTCATCCTCGACGTATGTATCCCGCCCCGTCTCTTTATTGCCCTTGATGCCCGCGCAGGGGTTGGCTAGTGACGTGTAGCCCTTGTCCCTGGCATAGTTCCAAATTGCACTGAGCAAAGCTTTTTCTCGATTTGCTCGTACTGGCGCTGCTTTCCGCCATGTTAGGTATTGTCGGACATGTAGCGGCTCGATCGTTTCCAGTGGCGCTGGCGGGTCATCGAAGAACGCAATCAGGTTCTTCACCTCCCGTTTGTTGTCGAACTGGGTGGCTTTGCCTTTGGAAGGGACGATGTCGACCATGTACTTTTCGGCGACGTAGCGGAAGGTGATCACCTTGGCCACCAGGTCAGTCGCGGTCCGGTCACGCTCAAATTTTGCATATTCCATGATCGCCAGGCCATAGTCGCTACCCAGTGGGATCTCTTTGCGGTCCTTACCGCCGGTATCGTAGTAATAGAAAACCCGGCCGCTGGCTTTCTTGCGTTCTCGCAACCGGGCTATAGAGCCAGGTTTGCTTGGTCGTCTTCCCATGTCAGCTTGCCTTGCGTGATTTCCATACGGGTTTTTCTAGCTCGAACATGCCGACGGCTGTAACGGCAATCACAGTCACGCTTGGCCAACCATTCATCTTGATGGTGTGCCTAACACCGTTTTTCTTGAGGTTCAGGATTTGTCCTGCCTTGGTCCGCGCGCCAGTCAGTTCGCAAACCTCTTCGTGCGATAAAAATTGAATGCTCATGAGCTGTCCGTGCCGCGCTTGGCGGCAGAAGGGGGTAGGATTTGTTTGTGCGCTAGTTGATGAATGAGATCTATGGCTTAGTTCTACTTTCAGCAGACTCCAGCCTCGAGATCCGATGCGGCATGGTGGCAAATTGATGGTGAATGAGTAAATAATGCTGCCTTTGGTAGGGGGAAGGCAAAAAATGAACTCGAAAATTAACAAAGTACTTATGCTTACTGCTTTTTTTGTAGTGCTTCTCGTTGTTGGCGTTGTTCTTTTCTATATTAAAAACTTTACGATGGGACTATCCGACAAACAGGATGTGTGGGGGCAATTTGGTGACTATTTTGGAGGTGTTTTAAATCCGCTCCTTTCTTTTTTTGCGTTTGTAGTTCTACTTTATACAGTATCAATTCAATTGGCTGCGGCGCAAGAGTCGGACAAACGTCATGAAGAACAGATCTTCGATACGAGACTATTTCAATTGCTTGCGGCAAACATAGAGGTAGGGAAAAGTTTGTTTGTTCGGGTGAAAGTCGAGAAGCCAGAGCGTGAGTTGGATAGTTTTAAAGTGATTAATTATTTATGGTATAGGGTGCGAACTGAACTCGGTTCCTTAGAGTTGGAGGGTGTCGGAGATCGCGAGTACCTTGACAGTATTGCTGGCTCCTATGTTAGTGTAAGATCTAGATTTTCGGCCTCGACCGATTCGTATTTTGACTCAATAATTTTTATTATTTCATATATTTATCGGTATGGGACAAACGATGAGCAAAAAGATTTTGCATTAAGTGCATTACGATCCCAGATCAATAAATCTGGTAGGGGGTTGTTATTCTATTTTATGTTGTTTTCTGAAAAACATCGCGTTCATTTGGAATACCTGTTGGCCGCTGAGTTTTTTGAGGGAGTCACGCACGATCCGTTTCATTCCGATCGACGTAAGCTTTTGCGTCTTGTGGAACCAGGTACACAGATATTAGATATCCAATTCTAAGCCACGGCGTGATTAGGGGGGGCAATGCTATGAGTGATAAATTTTATGATGTGGATTTCGATTTTCCAGGGCTAGAAATTCAGGTGGAAATCGAAATTCTACGTGAGTACCTCAAGCAGATGCCCAAGATTTTGTTGTCTGCCCAGACAGGCTATATAGAATCAGTACTTGAAACTGGATCAATTGAAGATCATGATTTTTCCGTTGAGTATGTAGCTGAGCAAGGGTTCGCAAGATATATTACGCAGCCATTGATACTAACGGTTTTTGCGTTGTTTGAAGGGTCGATGATTCATTTGATTAGATATGCTCAGAAGGCTGAGGGCAAAAAAATAGAATTGAGTGACATGCGTCATGGCGGAATTCCTACAGGAATGAATACTTACCTGCAGCACGTTTTAGGACTTGAGTTTCAAATATCACAAAATGAACTCTCAGTTCTTGCGGATTTAACCCAGATAAGAAATACAATTGCTCATGCTTATGGGAATCCGCAGTTTCTAACGTCAGATAAGAGAAGAAAACTAAAAGAGTTGGCTAAGCGAACTGCTGGAGTTGAGGTGGGTGAGTTCAATTTTGAAGTTTCGCAGGTGTATGTTGCCAGTGTATTTGGAGTTGTGAATGTTTGCTTGAGTCGTTTTGTAAAGTATCTTGAGGATAGATATTTTCCATGAGTTTGTGTTGTTTTTTGCAATATGTGTTTTCAAGCTGTCGACTGCTTGTGGATGAATGTATGGACCTTTCCGATAATGCACACAACGAAGCCCAGCATTGAATCGATTGAGGAAGCTTGATGACGGTTGCTCATTCTGGACCTCGCTAGATCCTTCATTCGCTTTAGATCCGGTTTAAACACCTCAGTCATCAACCATGAGTTTTTTGATACCCAGGTCCGCGTTTTCGGCTGGATCCTTCTTGCGTTGTCTGAAGGCTATCGCCTTCGGCTTCTACTGTTCTTCCGTTATGGCCTGCCTCTTCAATTCCGTGGGCTGGTAGATCCAGCCAAGTCTGCTGTCGGCGCTGGCGCACCAGCTTTTTTATCGGTCTCAATGTCCTGCGCCGAAGTAGGCAAACAAGATCAGCAGGAGCGCCGAACCCGTGGTCCAGTGCAGAAGCGTGCGAGCGAATGCTTTCGCTGGCTTGTGGCTGGCAGCGAACTGGCTGGTATTGTCATGACCAAACGGCTCACTTTTTGCCGTACCAGTGGAGCGCTGGATTACTTCAACTGTGATGCCGCCGCGTGGCACAACGGTGTACTGCAGTATGCGGACGGGCTCTTCCCGACCTATGCGTTGGTACATTTCGGTGGTGGCTAGGGACGTCTGGAGACGCAGCCCTTGGAGGACTGCTTGGCTCTGTCTGATCGTATGGTTCATGGCTATTCCTTGGTGTGGGTTGCATGTATCCGCCAGCACTCGGCGTGCCTGCTGGTTGCCGTTATGCGTAGGGGAGAGTGCTGACGGATAAAGGCGTGAAAAAAAGGCCCGTTGGACGTTCGGGCCTTGCGCAGAGGCAGTGAACTTTGGGCTACGGTCTTATCTCATGATGGTCATCCTTCATGCGCGCCGTTGGCTTTATGGCGGGCGCTCGTCGTTATTTGGTTTGTTGCACGCAGGTGGCCGGTATAGGCCGGGATTTCGTCCGCATCGGTGAGCTCTGGAGCGATGGCACAGGGACCATCCAACAATCGTTGTGCTTCAGAGCTCACCGATGCGGCCTGGTGCTGGGGAGTACCAATTGCTCGGGCGGCTATCGTCAGGCTGATATGCAGTAATGCAGCTCGTCCTATTTCCGCCGGAGGGGAGGGCCGCATTGCTTGCCGGGTCATTCACACGGTTCTGGCGTTTCACCATCGATCAGCCGTCCAGGTTGTTCCTGTCGTTGGCAGGCTTTCGGGACTGTCTGCTCGCCGGTCGCCGGTAGAGGCAATGCGGTTTGTTGTTTGTAGCGCTGATTGTTAAAGAGTGGCGAGTTGTTAAGCCCAAGCGCTGCGGTTTAACGCTGCGACCCGTTAACAATACCGGCGGTATTGCTATCAGGTCAATACCTCCGGTCGTACTATTTTCAGCCTTCCAAAAAAAACCCGCACATCGGCGGGTAAAAGGGATCGTTGATTTCAGTCTTCCTTAGGTACAGTCCAGAAAATCTGCACAGCACCGTCATCGCGATGGGCAATACTCACGTTATCGTTTTCGGCGATCTCTTCTAGGATGCGATCCCAGTCTTCGGGAGAATCGTTGGCTGCTCTTTCAAGGAGAGCAGACTTCGACGTTTGCGAGTGAGGTGTGTTAATGATCTTGTGAATTCGCAGACTGAGTAGCTCGTAAGAGGTCGGGGAGTTTGGTGCTTGTTTTGCCTTTGCCATCGTGTCACTCCTTATCTGTATAGATAAACAGTATTTTGACTCGAAGATCTTGACTATCCGAAAAGAGAGTATTTGCATTCTTTCGTGTTGTGCGCACAAAAAATAGCTGGTGTCCAAGAGGGTGGGCACCTCCTCTACCTGACTGCGAGCGTGGCGGCTACCAAGCAAAGCGTTTTCTGAATGATCGACCCGCAAAGCGTTGAGCGAATATCTAGGCCGGCATACTTAAGGCTGACCTCAGACAACAAAAAGCCCGCATTGGGCGGGCTACTTGTAATGAGGCGCCGATTCGTAAGCGGCTGTCAGTGTAGGTAGGAAAGAGATGAGCCCCAGGCGGATAAGAAAAAGCCCGGCGCCGGGGGACTGAATCATTCAAACATATCGATACGATTGAGGAGCGCTGATGTTATCGCCATAGTCTCGCAAATTAATTGGGGTTTGGTATTTTGTTACCTCTCCGACTTTTATCGCGAAAGCCTTATCGCGCCCTGAAAAGTACTCGCTATAGAAGTCCTTACTGATTCCGGCATGGCTTTTTGTCGCTTTCCAAACGCTAGATGGCGATCCCTCTATAACACCGTCAATTGAAAATTCGCCAACAATTTTCCCTACTGGCATTGTTACATAGACAATTACCTTGGAGATATTCTCTCGTTTGAAAATATTCTTTCTGAATTCAAAAAGCTTTTCGCCTTGAAAGATCTTATCCGCGAACTCTGGTTTAATTGATAATAAGACGTTCATCGGGGGACCCCATTTTAATAATTTCATCAAACTGTTTGCGGGAAAGATCAATACAGCTCCATCGCAGATTTTCGTCTATGCCTGCTTCGTCGATAAGTCTACCGCGATTGGGGCGCTTAGGAAAGGCAATATTGTATGTGAATCTAACTATAAATTGATTGTTCTTTTTTTCGTAGAAATCAATTAGCTCTTTTTCAGAGAAAACACTATGCGGCATGCAATAACGTAGATATTCCCCAATATCTTGGAAATCGTTCATGTGCCTAGTTTCTTCTACTACGCATACAGAACTTGCAACGGCGCGGAAGCGAGCCGCCCCCGCGCCATCTCCAGTTCTATAGATAACTAGAGCATCACCCCGCTTCATGGAGGCTATCCCAGGCATATTGCAAACGTAGACTTTGTGTATGCTATTAGTGTGTGAAACGTCCCGAACAATCAATGCAGCGTCTTCATTCTTTAGTATCGAATCCGGAAACAGAATGGAGTGAAATTCCGGTTTGACTGCGAGCAAATGAATTTTGCTTCCAGCCAAATTAACTGTAGGGTAATCTAGGATCGGATCGCCGGTAGTAGTGGGTATTGATTTCTTGTATACGAACTCTTCGCCGTTGTCGGTGGTTTTGTTGCCGTGTCGGATAAACCCATATTTTTCCAATAGCGCAATCAAGCCCTCATGCTTTTTGAAAACAGTTACATAAGCATCATCTGCTTTGTGAAGAATCAAGTGGTCAAATATTTTCTTAAGGAAGCGCTCCCCAAGTTTTGTTCCATGGGCGTTGATCTTCAATGTGCCGATTTTTAAATGTGTGCCATCTGGAAGTGCCGGGTGAATGTCATCGACAACACCTTTCTCAAGCTTTAAGTACAAAAAACCGTCTAATTTGTTTTCGTCGCTAAAAAATACGTACGCCCTAGAGCCTTCTGCGCTTTTCTTAGAAAACCATACTGGAAGTTCTTTGTAGTCATTTTTTAATGAGTCAAAAAATGGGTCAGTAAAGTCAATGTCAGAAAACTTAGTGTATTGAAGGTTCATCTGCTCGTCCCTGATATTTAATTGATTTGAAAGTCGTCAAGTTTTCCTCGCACAATCTTTCCTGCCTTTATCCAACCATAGCAATTCTAAGTCCTACAGCCGCTTCAATAAGCTTGTTTGCCTGCATTGAAACAGCCAAGGCTAATTCGTCATTTCCAGCTTCTTTGAGCATTGCAGCCAAGTCGAGCAGTTTCCCCGCCTCGACCTCAACGGCGCGGACGGATTCCGCTATATGGTATTGAAGCGAGTGCGCCATGCCGTCATCCCTCGATCCAGACCATCTACAAATCCCCGCCACGCCAGACCACTCGGCCAATAATTCGGTGTTCGTTGATATCGTTGCGTGATAACACCTGGTCGGGATAGTTGTCTTTTTCTTCGTTGTCGCTGCGGATGATCCAGCTGCCCAATGCAGTTTTAATCAACCGTTTTATGATCACGCCTTTGTCGGCGCTGGCCAGCACGTAAACCTGTCCGTCTTTTGGTTCGTTTCGCGATTCATCCACCAACAGTACGTCATGGTCGCTGACCGTTGGCCACATGCTGTCGCCTTCGGCGTAAATCACTTTCAAATTCTTTGGATTCAGCCCCTTGACGCGCAGCCATTCTTTTTTGAACGCCAGCGTGCTTCGAATCTCGACGTGCGGATTGTCGTGTCCGTCCCCAGCAGCTGCCCGGGCTGTGTATTGAGGAATAAACGCGTAACGCTCGTCGATGGCTTCGTGTATGTCCTCTCCAGCAGGAAGCGGAGTATTTGCCGCTTCTTGTGACATTGGTATGGGAGGCGACGCGTCTCGGCCACCATCCAGGGAGGATGCCATTTTCTGCACCTGAGCAGCCAGAGTAGGGCTGATCTCCGATACCGGAACCTGAAGCATTCTGGCGAAGACTGTTGCCGCCTTGATGCTCAGAGCAGTTCGGCCGTTCATGAAGTGGCTGACAGCCCCTTGGGTAACGCCGTCACCAAGTTCGGCGGCAATCTTTTCTTGAGTGAGCTTCAGTGCCCCGCGCTTCTCTTGAAAGATCGCTTTGAGCCGCTCGCTGTCTTGCCGCTGCCAATCAGAGAGAGGAAGTCTTCGGGAGTCTTTTTTCATCTGAGGATCATATTACCTGCGGTATTTGCTTAACCAATATCGCCGGTATTGACTGTTAACAATACCGGCGGTCATAATTGTGTTGAGAATCTATGTTGAGGACGTCGCCATGCGCCGTATCCCGCTTTCCGAATTCGCTAAAGAGCACGGCCATACCAAGGCGGCTCAGATGCTCGGCTGTACGCAAGGCGCGTTAAGTAAGGCTATCCGCGTAGGTCGTGACGTTTTCGTGACCCTCGAGGAAGACGGTAGCTTGTCGGCTCAAGAGCAGCGACCGTTTCCGTCCAAAAAATCCGCTGCTTAAGCCATGCCTATCGTTGGATCACTAAACCCAGATTAGAAGAGAGCCGTTCCCATGGAAACGTCCAGTCCAAGACACAGCGCCCAAACCCGTGACCAAGTGCTGGTCGCTCACGCTGCCAATCAGATCGCTCGCACCAACCTGAGCCAGGACGATTTCGCTCAAGCACTTAGCCGGGAAATTCACCTTCGCGTTCCGATAGCGAAGATCGAGCTGGCAAAAGTTCCTGACTTCTATGAGTTGGTGCGCTTGAACGATGTTGGTGAGTTCGTGAAGGCCACCGGTCGATGGCTCAAGCGTGTGCAGCGCTGGCTGTCTGGGGATCAGGAGATGCCGGCTTGGCTGGAAGAATCTTGGGTGAACGCCTTGGAGCCTGCGTTTCGTGATCACTGCATCAACGAATTGGCCAGCCGCTACGGCCTAATCGGTGCTCGCCAGTTGGCAAACGAGCAGTGTGCGAACAAGAGCTTTGGCGCGCTGATTCGTGCACTTGGTGATGTGATCGATACAGGTAGTGAAGTCTTTGACGACCAAGTGATGTGCGAAGCGGACATGCCGCATCTGCCGGCGTTTGCTAAAGAATGTCGACAGGTTGAAGCGAGGGTAGGGGAGCTCGGTCGGAAGGCAGAAGAGCTGATCGAAAAGTCTCGCCCTGCGCTGAAGTCGATCGCCTGAGACGTAGGCACAAAAAAGCCGGGCTGCAACCCGGCTTCTTCAAAACGTATAACACTCTAGTGACCATTATGAACACGATCCCTTATCCCGGCAATACCCACCATGTCCCGATACTTTTCGAGGCATCGAAAAACGTGTCACGACTCTGCTTCACAGTTGACTCTGAGATTGGAGATCGGCTTTGAGCACCATAATCATGAGCTTGTGCTGGCCGCTTCAAGGCATGAGCGGGCCGCAAAAGGCTGTGCTGATCTCGTTGGCGGACAACGCCAACGATGAGGGCGTTTGCTGGCCATCTGTAGCACGCATTTCGGAACGTACCTGCCTTTCCGAAAGGACGGTCCAAACTGCAATCAAATGGCTGGGCAAGGTGGGGCTTTTGTCTGTTCGAGAGCGGATGGGCCGCTCGACGATGTACACCTTAACCCCGGCAGCTTACGCACCCCCGCAAGAGTCGCACCCCGCAGCAGATGCACCACCACCCCCGCAGCTCACGACACCCCCCCCCCGCAGCAGCCGCACCCAGAACCGTAATAGAACCATCAAGTGAACCGTCACCTCTTGTCGGCGATGAGCAACCACCCAAAATTTCGAAAGCGAAGTGCCCGACTCAAGCCATCGTCGATTTGTTCAACAAGACGATTCCAGAGTTTCCTCGAGTTGTGATGTTGACCAAGGATCGGATCGCCAAGATCGGTGCCCGCTGGAACGAGAGCGAAGTACATCAGGATCTCCAGTTCTGGGCCGAGTACTTCGCCCTGGTGCGCTCAAGCAAGTTCCTGATGGGCGAGGTGTCCGCTTCGGGTGGCAGTCCGTTCCGCTGCAACTTCGATTGGCTGATCGCACCGAGCAATTTCGTCAAGGTCGTTGAGGGTAATTACCATGCGTGACCCCTACAACATCGAGGCCGAACACGGCCTGCTGGGTGCAATGATGCAGCGCCCGGAACTGATCGACTCCCTGAGCGATGACCTGTCCGCCGAATCGTTCTATTTCGCGGAAAACGCCGAAGTGTACCGGGGGATTCTGGCGGTCCGCTCGGCCGGCAAAGCGGTCGACTTCCTCACTGTGGGCGACCACGTGGGCGTCTTGCTGGATGGCACCCCTGCTTTTGCTTACTGCGCCGAAATTGTCAACGGCACACCCAGCGTCGCCAACGCCAAGACTTACGCCGTCATCGTGCGAGAGCGAGCCATCGAACGCGCTCTGTTCGATTTGGGTGGCCAAGCTATGGACATCGCGCACAGCGATCAGGATGTGCAGACAAAAATCGCCGCCGTCCAAGCGGCTGCCATGGCCATCGATTGCGGTGCCGGTGATGACGACATCGTCAAAGTCGGTGATGTGCTGGTCGACCAGCTGGAGGTGTGGCAGGAGCGCCATGATCGTCATGCTCGCGGCGAAACCCTGATCGGCCTGTCGACCGGCTTGCGCGATCTGGACGAAAAAATCGGCGGCCTACAACCCGATCACCTGTACATCGTGGCCGGGCGTCCCGCCATGGGCAAAACCACGCTGGCCATGGGCTTTGTCATCGATGCGGCCGTGCGCCAAAGCAAGTCCTCATTGGTCATCAGTCTGGAGATGAACAAGGGCCAATTGCTGGACCGGGCCGTGGCGTCCGAGGGGCGTATTCCTCTCACCATGGTGAAGAACGGTACTGCGTGCCAGAGCCACGGCACGGAACTCGCTGCGGCGGCCGGCGTGCTGCGCCGTGCGCCGCTGTACATCGCCGACCGGGCGGGCTCGTCGATTGGGCGCATTCGTTCATTGGCTCGCCGTCACAAGCTGCGGTATGGCCTCGACCTGCTGATGATCGACTACTTGCAGTTGCTGGAAGGCGAGGGCGGCAACCGCACCGAAGAGGTCAGTAGCATCAGTCGCGGGTGCAAGCTGCTCGCTAAGGAGTTAGGGATTCCCGTCGTCCTGCTGAGCCAGCTCTCCCGAAAATGCGAAGAACGTCCCAACAAGCGGCCCATCCCCTCGGACTTGAGGGAGTCAGGCGCCATCGAGCAGGACGCCGACGTGATTTTGTTCGTGTATCGCGACGAGGTCTATCACGAAAACACCGAATCCAAGGGCATTGCCGAAATCATTATCGGCAAGGGCCGCGATATCGAGATGGGCACAGTCCGCACTGCATTTCTTGGCCAGTACAACCGCTTTGAAAACCTTGCTGCCGGCTGGAAGCCTGAGGCTGTCGAGCAGCCGGAGAAGGTCACCAGCCTGGCCAACCGTTACCGAAAAAAGGAATCGTTCTGATGGTCTCTCAGCGACTCGCTGTTCCTGATCCGTCCACCTACCGCTTCGCAGTGTTCTGCTGCTCGTTCAAAATGGATCTGAGCAGCACTCCTGACCATGCCTCGGCACTGTTCGCTGACGAGGCCATGGCCAGACGGTACGGCGCGTGGATGTGGCCTTCAACGTTTGAGGTGATCGACCGATTCACTCCATTGGAGGCGACAGATTGAGCGCCCTGATCAAGACCCTGACCGTGAAGCTGTCGGACGCTGAAATAAAGCGCAACGCTAAAATTGAGCATGTACGCGACCTGAGGGATGCCAGCCATCCTGCGCTGCACTTTCGCTTTGCGAAGAATCGCGCGCGTGGCTCGTGGTACCTGCTAAACAAACGTCAGTGGCATCGCATCGGCGCCTTTCCCGACCTGTCCACCAAGCAAGTGGTCGCGGCGTTGCCGGCGGTGCGCCTGCGTTTGGCGGCCGATGGGGCGGCCAGCGTGTCCGGTTGGGTCACCGTCGGCGAACTGCTGGACTGGTTTGCCGATCGCATGGCCCGTTCCCGCGCGCTTTCTGCCAAGCGTCGTGCGGCCGGAAAGTCGGCCATCAGCTGCCAGCTCAAGCCGCGCCTGGGTGATCTTTTGATCCGCGACGTCAATGCCCCAACCCTCGACCGACTGCTGATGTGGCCAGCGCAGGAACAGCTGTCGCTGTCCTACGTCCAGCAGTTGTACCGTCTGCTCGCGGTGGCGTTTCGACAGGCGCGCAAGCTCGACCTGATCCCGGCCAACCCGATGGCCGAGCTCAAGTTCATCCACTTCACCACGGCGCGCATCCTGCCCAAGCCCGCGCGGTTGCGTGACGTGCAATTGCCCGAGCTGGTGACGCAACTGGCCGAGCGTTTCGACACCGCGCCGGGTGATGCCATGCTGGCCCTGATGATGCTGTGCCACGGCACCCGGATTGGCGAAACCCGTCAGGCCCGCTGGGCCGACATCACGTTGGCTGAGCTGGAGTGGTTTTTGCCGGCCGAACATACCAAGAGCAAGACCGAGCTGCGGGTGCCGCTGACCGACCAAGTCTGCGCGTTGCTGCGCCGCTACCGTGAGCGACAGGCCGCCAAAGGTTACGAGGGGCCGTTCCTGTTTCCATCCCGCCGAGGCACGGCGCTGAGCGACAACCAGGCTAGCGCCGTCTTCACGCGATTGGGGCAGGGCGCTTGGACCAGTCATGACTTGCGCAAGGTGGCCCGTACCGCGTGGACCGACCTAGGCGTTGACGGTCACATCGGCGAGATGTTGTTGAACCATTCGCTGGGCAAGATCGCCTCGACCTACATCAACACCCAGGCCAAGGAGCAGCGTCGGCTGGCGTTGGTGAAGTGGCACAACTGGTTAGATGAGCGCGGCTTCAAGGCGATCCACCAGCAGACAGACGTTAGATATGAAGAATCGCAAAACCTCGTAGACGCCTTGAATGGCGCGGTCTGCGAGTGGATTCCGCAATTTGTTAAGGGCGAGGTTTGAAAACATGGAAAAAGCTCAGGACCTTGGCTTTAAGAGGGAGCGGATCGAGCTGCAGCCTTGCCCGGTCTGCAAGGGAAAAGCGGTGGTGCAGGGTGTTTCTTATGAGTTGATTTGCACCGATTGCAACGGCTCAGGTTGGGTTGTTTTGGGCAGTGGGTTGGTGCTTTCTCCGGACGAGTTGGTGACTCAATTGAGCTTCAAATTGCAGCAGGCTCAGCGCGAAATTGAGTTACTGAAGCGGGGTTCATCGTTATCCGGTCCGGCTGCGTACTACCAACAGAACAACCGTCGCGGTGCCGGCGGATCTAATTACACAGGGGATTAAGAGCATGATGATTCGCAAGCCAGCTGGCCGACCGTTGGGCGATACCGAATACCTGCTTGAACAATGGGGCTGGTGGAGGATGGATGGTATGGGAGTGCCAAGTTACACATCTCCGACTTTAGCGCTGATGCGCCAAGCGGTGGCACAAGCGGTCACAAGCAAGAACTATTGCATTACCGACGACTGGGCGCTTGCTGTCGATCATGCTGTGGCTAAGCTCGCGCACCGAGACCGGCAGATGGGCGACATTATCTGGTTGTACTACGGTGCCAAGTGGACGATGGTGCGGGTCGGCAAGCACTATCGCATCAGCGAGGGAAAGGCGAGAGAACTGGTCAGGGCCGGGGCTGCTTGGATTGATTGCGCTGTCGGTGGAATGCGCGACGCGGCCTGAAGGCATTGCGCAGCCAGGAAGGCTATACCTTCCTGGCTTTGCGCTTAAAAAGCGTTGGCCCATGCTTTGGATAAGGCATCTAGTAGAGCTGGCATGTTTGCTTCGAAAGATTCTATCGATACTTCTTCACCGACCGCTTTCGCGAGCTGCTTTTTCTGATGCCCCGTCATTCCCTTAGTTTGCTCTTCGCTTCTTCGCCACCCCTGCTCATCGGGGTAGCACTCTTCTAGACTGCCAAACGGCAATACAACTATCTGGTTGTTCCGCTGTAGTTCAATATGGTTTTCAACAAACTGTTCAAAGCCCGGTCGTGCTTTTTCGGTAGGTTGATCACACAAAATTATGGTGCGTTCATTATAGATGCTGGTACCCATAGGTGAATATGCTTTTGATATTGCATTTATAGATCTTTTTGCTTGATGGGTATCTCCCTCGGCTGAGATTATCTGTATCGATGGACGGTCGCGATAGTGGCGTTTTATCACTCGAGTTAAAAGTTCTAGCTCGCTAGGTCCTTCCACTATTAAGAAATTCCGTGGTAGCAATAAATCTGCGGGGCTACCTCCAAGTAATTCGTAAATTATATACGGCTTGTCACTTTCGTCAGTTTTGAAAATTTCTGTTCTGCAATCATTTTTTTCCGTTTTAAATACGGATTCATTCTCGCTGGAGTCTGCAACGAAAACAGACGAGTGAGTACTTATTACAACTTGATCTAGAGTCGTGCTCAACTCTAGCAGAACTTCCTTTAACTTTCGTTGGGCGGTTGGGTGGAGGTGCAACTCCGCCTCGTCGATGAAGAATAAGAACGATTTACCTGCATCCTCCCGGGCTTTTCGATAGTCGGCATAAGCTTGAATAATCGCGAGCATTAGCGCTCGCTGCATGCCGTCACCTTTCTCGCTTGCATAGGTTTCGATGCCATCATCTACAACAGTTTCAAACTTTTTAAGCAAATCATTAAATTCTGGGGATAGGACTTCAAAATATACTTTTGAGCACTCAGAAAACTGTTTTTCAAGATGGATTTTTACGGATTGCCCCAATGCTTTGAAGTGTCCGTTTACAGCGGAATCTTCGGCATTGAACAAGTCCTCGAAAGTGCTTCTGAATGCTCGATATTTTGGGTCGTCATTCAATATTTCTTCGATAACTGAGGAGAGCATTATGCCGACCGCACTTTTTTGATTGTATTTTGTAAATTCTTCGTAGTACTGTCGTGTGTGTATGTATTCGAATTTTGGTAAGAAGTCATTTAGCGCGGGGTCGAAGCCGGTAGGGTTTTTTTTGATTTCTCCGTTGATTTCTACGACGCGTTTTTTAGGTTCGGAACTACGTCTAGTAATTGTTATATTGTCGGCGCCAGCTAAAAAATTCTGAATTTTGGTTCTGTTAGCTTCGTTAATCATGTTCTCTGCGCCATGTTGGGCGCCGGAAAACTCCAAGCTGACTACTATTTCTCTCTCGGCTTCCCGCTGGAACTTCATGTCGCTAGTCAGTCCTGACCCTGTATAAAACCAATCGACAGCTTCAAAAAAATTAGTCTTTCCAGTGTTATTTTGGCCGATTAAAATGTTGAAGTCGGTGAAAGCTAAATGGGTGCTTTCGATTGATCTAAAGTTTTCGATTTTGATACTAGCTATTTTCATGTTGCCTCCTTGCTGAACAGGGCGAGAGACTTCGTAGCGCATTCAACGATAGCCCATCGTCGGCTTTTTGCTTTCTTCTCCGTTGAGACATAAATTTGTCGGGGCCGGAGGAGCCAAAAAAATTTGGTTGAAATTGTGCGATTAACGACTTTTCCGCGCGGAATACTTTTGTTTTCATAGCAGCGTGTGTTGCTGTGAATGCAGCGAGACGCTTTCAAGAACTAGGCCATCGAGTTGGTTCTTTTGTGCCCATTTACAAGCCCTGCCATCGAGCGGGGCTTTTTTTGTTTTCGGCTCCACCACACCCATCGCTCCAAGCTGGGTGTGCTGCTGGAGCCGGACCTATTGCGCTCCCCGAAAGGGACGAATTCGGATGACAAACATGCCCGACAAACCAGACACCTGGCTGCTCGTTCTCGCGTGGTTGGGGCAGCACGCGTCGACGATCTACGCCGGGGCATTGTCATTCGTGGTCGGTGCCTTGCGGATCATTTATGGTGGTGGCACGCGGCGGCAGGCGCTGCTTGAAGCTTCGCTTTGCACGCTGATCACTATTGGCTTGATACCACTACTGGAGTACTTCGGCTTACCGCAGAACTTCGCCACGGCCGCTGGTGTGTTCATCGGTTTCCTGGGCGTGAAGAAGATTGCCGATCTGGCTGATCGGTTCGCCGACTTCAAATTTCCTAAATCGGATTCGGCGCCATGAAGCGCTGTTCTTGGGCATTGCCTCTTGTGCTCCTGCTGGCCTATGCCACCACGGGCTACATCCATTGTGGTGAGTCGCCTGCATGCCAGCCGCTCACCACCCAATCATTCAATCGTGAGGGATAGCTAATGGCCTACACCCAATATGGCGCAGTGGTTGCCGACAATGCCGAAGACCTGGTAGCCAAGTTGGCTGAGTCCATGGCCGATGGCTGGCAGCCGTACGGCAGTCCTGTCTCCATCACTGAAGGCTTTCAAGTTCTTCAGGCCGTGGTGAAGGGATCGAGCAATGTCGGTGGTGCGCCAGGCGACATCACCTCGGATAGCATCACGGACGCGTCGGATGTCGGTAAGGCGGTGCTGGTGAGTGTCGATGCCGCGGCTGCTCGTACCGCTATCGGCAGTGGGACTTCGGACTTCTCGGGTAGTTACAACGACCTGAGCGACACGCCAGCGATGCCAACCGAAGGTGATGCCGCACTACTGGAAGCCGGTACCGACCTCGTCGCGCATATCTGGTCAGCCAAACAGATCCATGACGAGATCTCGCGACAGATTGCAGCGCCACCTGCATGAGCATCACACATGCGATCTCGACTGCATCCGTTTCAAACGCGATCCTCAACGCAGGCCCTTCGATGTTTCCCAAATCCGCCGGGGACCCTGGCAACTTCCAAGGAACACGGGGCATAAGACTCGCGCGAACGCGTTAGCGGCACCCCACCAAAGTTAGTTAACTGGTTAACTCCATTGGTTAACTGGGCTGAAAGCCTTGTGGGCTGCGGCATACAGGGCGGTTAACTTAGGAGTTAACCTAGTTAACTCGACTATCCCCTGATTCGTCTGTAAGCCATGCGGGCCGCGGCCTGCAGAGCGGTTAACTAAGGCAGTTAACCAGGAGTTAACTAAGCGATTGAAAAAACGGCCATGAATTTGGTTGAAAGCCAAGCAGACCGTGGCGTTGAGGTGGTTAACCTAGGAGTTAACCGACTAATTTACTCGGTTAACTCTCGGCCCCGCCGGGTTAACCGTAAGGTATCGACATGACAGCACTCACCAAAGCGGAGTTCGCCACTCGCCAAGGGTGGTCGAAACCCTACGTGTCGAAGTTGGCTAAGGCCGGACGCTTGGTGTTGATGGCGGATGGCATGGTGGATGTCGAGGCTACGGATCGACTCCTGTTCAGCACCGCGGATCCGAGCAAAGCCAACGTGGCGGCGCGGCACGAGCGTGAACGAATTCAGCGCAGGCCCGACGGAAATACCCCGGCCCCTCACATCGCATACGAACCACCAAACACTGCTCCACTCCAGGCGCCTTTGCCTGTCGAAGGCATCCCGGATTTTCAGGAGTCTCGTGCCTACCGCGAATTTTATGAGTCACGCCTGACAGAGAGCGAGTTTCATAAAAATCGCGGCGCTCATGTTGAGTTGGAGGCCGTTAAAACGGCGGCGTACACGACGGGGCGGATGTTGCGAGATCTGTTGCTCGGCATGCCGCCACAGCTGGCACCCGAATTGGCGGCCATGAGTGATCATTGGCAAATCGAGAAGCACCTCACTGCCGCATTGCGCCGGGTGCTGGACGATGCAGAACGGATGGCCTCGACAGACCTCATCCATTCTTTGACTGCAGCGAGTTAATCCATGTCAGCGGAAATGCCCGACGGTGCAGCGGTGTACCGGGAGGCGTACTTTCGCGGGCTGCGACCCGAGCCGGATGTCTGGATCGATCAATGGGCTGACGAGTTCATGCGCATTCCGCGTGATGCAGGGGCTGCCGAACCTGGGCAGTACCGCACAGCGCGAACACCCTATGCCCGCGAGCCCATGCGTTGCCTATCGCCGGCACATCCGTGCAAGCGCGTGGTGACCATGGTGGCTTCGCAGTTGATGAAAACCCAGATCGCCTTGAACTGGATTGGCGGTCTGATCCATATGGCACCGTCTAACATTCTCACACTATTGCCCAGCCTGGGATTGGCCAAGCGAGTCTCGTCGCGCATCGGCAAGACCATCAAGGCCACCCCGGTGCTACGCGAACGGGTGGCGGCGAACCGTTCGCGTGATGCACGCAACACCATGGACACCAAAGAGTTCGAGGGTGGTTCGTTGTATGTCACCACCGCCGGCTCGGCGGCGAACCTGTCAGAGTTGTCGGCCCGTTATATCTACGGCGATGAAGTGGATCGCTGGGTTGTGGACGTGGGCGAGGAGGGCGACCCGATCGAGCTGGCTGAAACCCGGGGCAGTACGTTTGGCCGTAACGCCAAGTTTTACTTTTCCAGTTCGCCGACGATCAGAGGGGCTTCGCGTATTGCCGATCTGTTCGAGACCAGCGACCAGCGTTTTTACTACGTGCCATGCCCGACTTGCGGGCACATGCAAGTCTTGGAATGGGAGCGCCTGCATTACTCGGCGGATTGCCAACTGGCGCACTACGAGTGCGCCGGGCCCGACTGTGACGTGCTGATCGAAGAACATCACAAGGGCGAGATGTTGACCAAGGGCGAGTGGCGCGCGCATGCCACAGGTGATGGCGAAACCGTCGGCTTCAACCTCAATGCGTTGTACTCGCCTCCCGGCTGGACCGGTTGGGCATCACTGGCCAAGCAGTTCGAGAAGGCCAAAACCGCCATGTCTCGCGGCGATTTGGAACCCATGCAGGTGTTCTACAACACCCGTCTGGCGAAGGTTTGGGACAGTGCCCAGGAGCAAACCAAAGCGGATGTCCTGATGGCGCGGGCACGCCTGGAAAGCTATGGGCTGGGTTCGATGCCGTTTGCTGTGTTGATGCTCACGGCTTCGGTGGATGTCCAAGCCAACCGGCTGGAGTTCATGGTGGTCGGTTGGGGCGCCGGCATGGAGCGTTGGATCATCGACTACCAGGTGATCTGGGGCGATCCGTCCGACGACCGCACCTGGTCGGTGCTCGATGACAAACTCAAGGCGCGTTACCCCCACCCGTGTGGTGTGGAGCTGACGATCCGGGCGGCCGGCATCGACTCCGGTGGTAACCACACCGACGAGGTTTACCAGTTCTGCCGGCTGCGGCGTTGGCGCAACATCTTCGCCGTCAAGGGCGCGAGCAAGCCGGGTCGACCGGTCATTGCGCAGCGGCCATCGATGATGGATGTCACTTGGAAAGGTCAGACCGAACGTAAGGGCGTCGAGCTGTGGTTCGTCGGCACTGACACCGCCAAAGATTGGATCTACAACCGCTATCCAGTGGAGGACGGTCCCGGTGCATTGCACTTTGCCAACGACCTGCCCGATGATTTTTTTGCCCAATGTGTCGCCGAACGCAAGGTGACCCGTTACGTCAAAGGCTACAAAAAAATTGAATGGGTCAAGGGCAAAGCGGAGCGTAACGAAGCCCTCGATTTGATGGTGTACAGCCTGGCGATGGCGCATTACTTGGGCTTGAATCGCTACAAGGAACACGACTGGGAGCGGGTGAGAAATGCTCTGTTTCAGGCGGCGCCACTGGGCGAGAAAGCTGTCACGTTTGAGCGTGTCAGCGCTCCGGAGATATCACGGCAGCCAACTGCAGATCCCGCACCGCCACCGGTCAAGTCAGCCGGAGCACCGGTGCTGATTGCACGCCCCGCACAGCGTCGCACCTCCAACAGCGGCTACCTGAAAAAACGACGCTGAGTGAAAACGCTCAGTTGCACCCCCCGTTGTCTTTTACTTTAGAGCGATCCCATGGCCTTTACCCAACAGCAACTCGATGCGGTCGAGAAGGCAATCGCGCGCGGCGAAAAAATCGTGCGCTACGCGGATCGCAACGTTGAGTACCGCGACATCGACGAACTGCTCAGGGCACGCGATGAAATTCGCAGCTCGCTGATTGCGGCGGCTGGTCCTCGGTCGCGCATCGTACGGCTTTATCATGGAGGCAAGGGACTGTAATGGCTCGTCACTTTCCCACCTTGGGCCGCAGCGGTTTCCTGATTCCGTCGAACATCAAGGCCAGTTACGAAGGGGCCGCCGAAGGGCGTCGTTCCGCGAGTTGGGATGCACCCGACGCCGGCTTCAACAGCATTGCGATTCCGGCGTTGCGCAACCTGCGCTCACGTTCCCGCGCAGCGGTGCGCAATGACCCGTACGCCTTCAACGTCATCGATAAACGGGTCAGCAATCTGATCGGCACCGGCATCACGCCGCGGCCCAAAACCCAAGACGATGAACTTCGGCACCTGCTACAGGAACTCTGGGCCGATTGGGCAGAAGAGTCAGATGCCGATGGTCTGACTGACTTCTACGGACAACAGGCCCTGATCGCGCGGACCGTGGAAACGGCCGGTGAATGTTTTGTTCGCTTGCGTCCGCGCAGCCTCGACGAAGGCTTGGTGGTGCCGTTGCAGCTTCAGGTGCTGGCCCCGGAATTTGTGCCGCACGACAAGTTCGAGGCCGCGCGCAATGGCAACGTTATCCGCGCCGGGATCGAGTTCACTCCGGACAGCCGTCGGGTAGCGTATTGGATGTACCGTTCGCATCCCGGAGATGCCTCGTCCTTGAACAGTGGCTACAACCAGCTGGTGCGGGTGCCGGCCAGCCAGGTGCTGCACATTTTTGAGCCGGTCGAGCCGGGACAGTTGCGCGGCTTGCCACGCTTGTCGCCGGTCCTCAAACGCTTGCGCAGCCTGGACAATTACGACGATGCGGTGCTGTTCCGTCAGGAGGTGGCGAATCTGTTCGCCGGTTTCATCAAAAAGCCATCGCCGGATGACATCCAGACTCCAGTGGACCCGGTGACCGGTGCGCCGTTGAACCTTGCCTCGGATGGATTCACGCCCATGGTCGCCCTGGAACCCGGGACCATGCAGGAGCTGTTACCGGGCGAGGAGGTTGAGTTTTCCACGCCACCGGACGCGGGTAACAACTACGCGGACTTCATGCGTCAGCAACTGATGGCCGCGGCCGCCGGTGCCGGGATGCCCTACGAAATTCTCACGGGCGACATGCGCGGGGTGAATGACCGCGCACTGCGCGTGGTACTCACTGAGTTCCGGCGTCGCCTGGAGCAACTGCAATTTGGTGTGTATGTGCACCAGTTGTGTCGCCCGGTGCGGGCCGCCTGGATGGACATGGCGGTGCTCAGTGGCGCCGTGCTGTTGCCGGACTATGCCCAGCGCCGACGTGAGTACCTGCGCACGCGCTGGGTGCCACAAGGCTGGGCCTATATCCATCCGGTTCAGGATGTTCAGTCCCGCACGATGGAAGTCAACGCCGGCTTCGCCTCGCGCAGCGAGATGGTCTTGCGCACCGGTTATGACGCCGAAACGGTGGACGAAGAAAACGCCGCCGATGCCGAGCGGGCTCGGGGCAAAGGTCTTAATTACAGCACGCTCGTCGAACTGCTTCAGGCGCTCGACGACCAGGAGCAAACATGAGCAAAAACGCGACTCCGCGCATTTACAACAGGGCCGGCGAACACGTGCCAGTGCAGGACAAAAGCTGGTACGCCGTGCACGCCAGCGGCGAAGCCACCGAGCGCGTGATCGAAGTCTTTGTGTATGGCGAGATCGGTACCTGGGGCATTACCGCCAGTCAGTTCATGCAGGATCTGCGCGCCGTCGATGACGGCGTGTCACCGGTCATCGCGGCGTTCAACAGCATCGGCGGCGACCTGTTCGACGGGTTGGCCATGCACAACACCTTGTCGCGGTTGGGCGAGCGTTGCACGGCTCGCATCGACGCGTTGGCTGCGAGCGCGGCCAGTGTCGCGGTGTGCGGTGCCCACAAGGTGGTGATCGCGGCCAATGCCATGTACATGATCCACAATCCGTGGACCTATGCGGCCGGCGATGCCGACAGCTTTCGTAAAGTGGCCGATGTCCTCGACCAAACCATGGAGGCAATCATCGCGGCCTACATGGCCAAGGCACCGAACATCGATGAAGCTGAGCTGCGGCGCATGGTCGCCGCTGAAACCTGGCTCACTGCCAATGAAGCAGTGGCCCTGGGCTTGGCCGATGAGGTCGGCGACGGGGTTCAGGTCAAAGCGTGTTTGGGACAGGGCGCGGTGCTCCAGCGTTACCAGCACGCACCGGCCGAACTGCTGGCCCAACTTGATGAGGCACCCGAACCGGATCCGAAGTTGGAGCCACACGATCCACCCGCGCCCGTGGTCGACTCGGCCAAGCTGGCGTTGTTGATCACTCAGCGTTGTGCCGAGTCAGGGATCAGCAACCTGGTCGCGCCGTTGCTCAGTTCGACCCAGCTTGAAAGCGAGGAGATCGTCCTGGCGGGGCTAACCCGGGCCAAGGCGGTGCATGACCTGTGCGTCGCAGCACGCCTTCCAGAGCTCAGCGCCGATTACGTGGCCGCGGGGCTGGATGAGCCCGCGGTGCGGGCGCGGCTGTTCGACAAGATCGTCAGCAGCGGCAACGGTTTCGAAATCGACAACAGCGTGCCCCTCGACGATGACCCCGCGCCGAAGGTGCAGGCGAAACAACCGAATCCTTCTTCGATCTGGGCCGCCCGTTCGGCGGCCCATGCCGGGCAATCCAACAGTGCAAAAGGAGCACGAGCATGACCGTAAAGTACGAAACGCTACACGCTGGCGAGTTTCTGCTCTCCGAAGGGGCCGGGAAGATCTCTCGTGAATCCATTCTGGTGGCCGCTGGCCCCGCATTGAATGCCGGCCAGGTGCTGGGACTGGTCACCGCGACCAATGAGTTTGCGCCTTACGATCCCGTCGCCACCGACGGCACGGAAGTGGCGACGTGCATCCTGTACGGGCCACTGGGCGAATCGACCGAGGAGCGTCGAGCCAGTGCGGTGGTGCGACTGGCCGAGGTCAGCGAGGTGCATTTGACCGGTTTCGACGCTGACGCTGAAGCCGCCTTGGCGGCTCAGTTTGTGATTGCCCGCTAAGTCAGTTCCCTTTTCCCCAACCCCGCCCTGTGCGGGGTTTTGCATTTCTGGAGAGCCTCTTTATGGCCGATATTGGCATTTTTACCGACGATGTTTTTTCTGTGTCCTCGCTGACGGCGGCGATCAACGAACAGGAATATTTGCCGGGTCGCATCAGCAGCCTGGGGCTGTTTCGCGAGGAAGGCATCAGCACCCTGACCGTCCAGATCGAAAAGGACGGCAATACCTTGGCGTTGGTGCCCGCGGGTGAGCGCGGCACCTCGGGGCTGGTCGTCGGTGCCAGCAAGCGGCAGATAATCCCGTTCAATACCGTGCATCTGCCGCAGCGTTTCACCATCAAGGCCGACGAGATTCAGGGCATTCGCGCCTTTGGTACGACGACCGAACTGCAGGCTGTGCAGGGCGTGGTGAACACCCGCCTGAGCAAAGCCAAGCGTCAGCTCGACGCCACTCATGAATTCCAGCGCATGGGCGCGCTCAATGGCCTGGTGCTGGACGCGGATGGCTCGACGGTCCTGCTGAACATCTATCAGGCGTTTGGTGTGGAGCAACAACGCCTGTCCATGGGCCTGAACGACTCGGCGACGAAGATCCGGGTCAAGTGCGCCGAAGCGTTGGACATGCAAGACGATGAGTTGGGTAGCGTGACCAGCTCGGGCGCGCGGGCCTTCTGCGGCAAGAATTTCTGGAACAAGCTGATCACGCACAAATCGGTTGAGGAAACCTATCTCAATACGATCCAGGCCGCGGAATTGCGTGGCGATGCGCGGGACAGTTTCGAGCTGGGTGGCATCGTCTGGGAGCGCTACCGGGGGCGCATCGCTGGCGTATCATTTATCCACGACGATCAGGCGTTATTGATTCCTGAAGGCGTGCCGGAGCTGTACATCTCCTGCTTTGCCCCAGCGGACTACATGGAGACCGCCAATACCCAAGGCCTGCCGTATTACAGCAAGCTGGAACCACTGCCGTTCAACAAGGGCATGGTCGGCGAAGCCCAGTCCAACCCATTGCACCTGTGTACGCGTCCGCGGGCGCAGATCCTGCTGACGCTCTGATCATGGCCTTTCGAGAGCTGGTCGCGGAAATCGACAGCGTGGTGTTCGACACCCTGGCCGACGTTGGCTACATCGAAGGTCGGCGGGTGCTGGGCATGTTTTCGGCACCCTGGTTGCAACCCAAGATCGGGCGCTTGAACACCGGTCTGCGCGAGCCGTGTTTTCACATTCGGGTCGCCGATGCCGCGGGCGTGGAAAAAACGCAAACGGTGCTCATCGAGTTGCCCGCCCTGGACGGCGGTGGCGAGTACACCCTGACGCACCTGGAACCAGCGGGTGATGGGCTGGTGGCCTTGTCGCTGAGGTTAAAAGCATGAGTGCTGTGCCGGTGTCGCTGCAGCTTTCGGCTGACGATGTGCAGGCTTTTGAACAACTGGCCAAGGTGATGCCCAAGGCCGTGGCCGCGGCGCAACGACGGGCGATTAACAAGACGTTGGGGTGGCTGGCCACCCACATGGCGCGCGATGTCAGCAAGCAGGAGCAGATTGCCGTGCGGGCAGTGCGGCAGCGTCTGCGTTGTTATCCCATCAAAGGCCAGGGGCAACCGGGCAAACTTTGGTTCGGCACCAACCCAATGGACGCCAGCCGGGTAGGGAATCCCCGTCAGGGCAAGGCTGGTGTCTCGGTGGCGGGACGACGGTATCAGGGCGCTTTTTACAAGCGTGTGTATGGCAACAAGGCGGATATCTGGATTCGTACCTCCAGCAAACATTTCAACCCGGACGACTATCCCGGCGGCGCATCCGCGGCTGGGGGTTCAAGCTCGGGCTGGATCGCGGAAAACGACCATCGTTTTCCACTGGCCAAGGCCAAGGTTTCGCTCGAAGACGCCGAAGAGCCTTTTTACATCTGGGCCAACAAAGCCGATGAGCGCCTGCTGATCGTATTCAAGCAGGAAATGAACTTTGAACTGCATAAGTACCTGAAGGGGAGCGCCCGTGTCTGATCCTGCTTTTTCGCTGGACGCGCTGTACGCCGCCATCGAGGAACACCTCCGTCAAGCGCTGCCCTCTGTGCGATTTGTCGCGACCTGTCCAGACATTCAGGACCGGGTGGCGCTACCGGCGGTGTTCCTGGAACCGGTGGAGTTTGAGCCCGGGCAAGACATCGGTACCGGTGAAACGGTGCTGGTCCAACGTTTTGAGGCGCGAATTATTGTCGCGCCCGAGTTGGTCCGGCATCAGCAACTCGGTGCCCAATTGGCGGCGCAAATAGCAATCCTCCTTCGGGGGCAGACCTGGGGTCTGGACAATGTCGAGCAGGCGCAATTCGTGGCTTCGCGCCAAGACTGGACCAAGCCCGAACTGGATGGCTACACCGTGTGGATGGTGGAATGGACCCAGCAGATCTATCTCGGTGAGGTTGAATGGTTATGGCCAGTTGAGCCTCCGGGCACCCTGTATCTAAACGTTGACGGCTGCACCGGTACCGGCAATGAAGATCACTACTTTCAGCCGGAGGATCTGGCATGGGATACGCAAGTGCCGAACACGATCGGATGATCGCGGCGATGCTGATGCCCTGCGTGGTGGTCGGCGTCGATCTAATGGCCGGGAGAGTGCGGGTCAAGGCCGGTACTTGGGTCAGTGCCTGGGTGCGTTGGCACAGTCTGGCGGCGGGCAAGGCCCGTCATTGGCGCGCGCCGAGCCTGAATGAGCAGGGTGCGCTGTTCAGCCCCAGCGGTGATCCGGCCATGGGCACCTTTATCCCGGGGCTGTACGGCAACGCTGGGGTACCGCCGGACAACCGCGATCACGTCGAGGCTTGGTATTTCGACGATGGCGGGTCACTGGTCTACGACTGGCAAGCCGGCAGCTACAGCATCGCGTTACCCGACGGCAGCAGCGCGACCATCACTGTCGGTGGCTCGCAATTTGAAGTGACGCCGGCACATGTCCGGGTGACGGCAGGCCAGATCTCCTTGGCGGGTGAGGTGAGCATCGACGGTTCGCTGAGCGTGTCCGGCGACATCACCGGTGCCGGCACGATCATGGATGCCGGCGGCAACAGCAACCACCACTCACATTAATTTGATGGCCTAAACATTCAGCCCGCCGTGTGCGGGTTTTTTTATACCTGGAGTAATGCCCATGACAAGCAAAACCAAGGACGTATCAGAGGCCAGTGAGGCACCCGCGCCGGCCACGCTGAGCTTCTTTCGTGACACGCTGTTCACCTCGCGGGTACTGATCCTGCTGGACGCCGAGCGCACCTTGAAAGTGGAAAAGGGTCAGGTTGCGGTGGCCTCGGATGACACGGTGGCGATCGAGTATTTGCACGGTCGCAAGGATTTTATCCCGGTCGAGGGCTGATCGAATGATCGGGATGATCGGACTGGACCGCCGCACCGGCCAACTCATTTCCGGCCTTGATCACCTGCGTCAGTCCATCGAGGACATTTTGTCGACGCCGCTGGGCAGCCGACGCATGCGCCCGGAGTACGGCAGCAAGCTGCGGCGCTTTGTCGACCTGCCGGTGAATGACGGCTGGAAAAGTGCCGTGCAGGCGGAGGTGGCCAGCACGCTAGGGCGTTGGGAGCCTCGCCTTAAACTGGGCCGGGTGCGCGCTGTGGCCATTCTCGACGGTCGTATCACCTTTGAACTGACCGGGCAGTACCTGGGCAGTGACGTGACTTTGGAGGTGTCCGCATGACCATGGAACTGGCGGCCCTTCCGCCGCCGCAAGTGCTGGAGGACCTCGACTTTGAGGCGGTTTACCAGGAGAAACTCGAAGCCTTCCGCCTGAGCATGGGCGACAACTGGAGCGCGGAGCTGGAAAGCGACCCAGTGCTCAAGCTGATCGAGCAGGCCGCGTATGGCGCCTTGCAGAACCGGGCGCGGGTCAACGACGCCGGCAAGGCTTTGCTGTTGGCCCATGCCGAGCGAGCCGACCTCGATCACCTGGCTGCCAACGTCAACCTGCAGCGTCTGGTGATTCAGGCCGGAGATCCGAGCACGGTGCCGCCGACGCCGCAGGTGCTCGAAGAGGACGATGCTCTGCGTGAGCGGGTGCAGTTGTCGTATGAAGGCCTGACCACGGCGGGGCCGCGTAACAGCTACATCCTACATGCGCGTAACGCCTCGGGGCTGGTGGCCGATGCTACGGCGGAAAGCCCATCGCCGGCCGTGGTGGTGGTCACCGTGCTCAGTCTGGAGGGCAGTGGCGGCGCTCCGCCGGAGCTGCTCGAGCAGGTCCGGTTGCATCTGAATGACGAAGAGGTGCGGCCGTTGGGCGATCGGCTCACGGTGCAGAGCGCGGCGGTGATCGACTACCGCATTGAAGCCGTGCTGTATCCGCAGGCACCCGGTCCGGAGAACGAAGCCTATCTGGCCGAAAGCCAGAAACGGCTGAGTGAGTGGATCAACCCGCGTCGACGCCTGGGGCTGGAAGTGGCGCGATCGGGGATCGATGCGCAGCTGCACATTCCTGGCATTGCTCGGGTTGAGCTGCTGGATTGGACCGACATCAGACCGACCAAGGCCGAGGCAGCGTACTGCACCGGCTACAACGTGGTGCTGGGAGCCAGTCTGACATGAGCAGTCAGATGCCCCTGAACAGCACGCCGCTGGAACTGGCCGTGGAAGCGGCCAACTCCGAAAGCACACTGATTCCCCTGCGCAGTTTGTACGACGCCGACACCTGTCCTGAGCACTTGCTGCCGTATCTGGCCTGGTCCTGGTCGGTGGACCGCTGGAACAACAACTGGACCCAAGAGGCCAAGCGTACCGCGATCCGTTCGGCGTACGACGTGCACGCGCGCAAAGGCACCATTGGTGCGTTGCGCCGGGTGGTGGAGCCCTTGGGCTACCTCATCGACGTGGTTGAGTGGTTCGACACCATGCCGGAAGGCGTTCCCGGCACCTTCGCCCTTGAGGTCGGGCTGAATGACTCGGGCATCACCGAGGAACTGTACGAGGAACTGGCGTGGTTGATCGACGACGCCCGCCCGGTTAGCCGGCACATGACCAACCTGGCGCTCAGTCTGCAGACCGAGGGCGTACTGGGCATAGCTGTGTGCGTGCAAGAAGGGGAAGAGATCGACGTGTACCCACCGGCCCCGAAAGACATCGACGTGACCGGCACTTTTGGCCCGGCGCTTTGCGTCGATGAAACCGATACTTTGGACGTTTATCCCTATGATTGATAAGACCAGTCAGTTTTTTGCCATCCTCACCGCCGTGGGCGAAGCCAAGCACGCCAATGCCATCGCCATGGGCCTGGACTGGATGTTTACCGCCATGGGCTTGGGCGATGCCAACGGCACCGACCCGATTCCCGACCGCCTGCAATCCCAGCTGATCAACGAGTGGCGCCGGGCGCCGATCAACCAGATTCGCGTCGATCCGGCCAACCCCAACACGGTGATCACCGAGCAGATTATTCCGCCCGAAGTCGGCGGTGAATGGATTCGCGAGATCGGTCTGTACGACGTCGACGGCGACCTGGTGGCGGTGGCCAACTGTGCGCCGAGCTATAAACCGTTGCTCGACCAGGGCAGTGGCAAGACTCAGGTCGTGCGGATGAATTTCATCGTCAGCAGCTCGGCGAACATCGTGCTGAAGATCGACCCCGCCGTCGTGTTGGCCACGCGTGAGTACGTGGACCTCAAGATCCAGGAGGAACTGGCCAAGCTGGATCACAAACAATCCGCGCGAGTGGCGGCGACCGCCGCCATTACCCTCAGCAATCTGCAGACGGTCGATGACGTGGCTGTGGCCACCGGTGACCGAGTGCTGGTCACCGCTCAGGCGCTGGCACAGGACAACGGGATCTATGTCGCCAGCGTCGACAGCTGGACGCGGGCCGCCGATGCCGACAACAGCCTGGAAGTGACCCCGGGGCTGTTTATCCACGTCGAGCAGGGCACGACCAACGGCGACAGCCTCTGGCAGTTGGTCACCGACGCGCCGATCAACCTCGGTACCACCAGTTTGCAGTTCGACATGATCGCGGGTGGCAGTGGGGCAGGCGTAGGCACCTTTCGCAGTGTCACCGTCGATGCCCTTGGGCGGGTGGTCGCCGGTACCAACCCGACCACTCTGGATGGCTACGGCATCACCGATGCTTTGCCCGTCGACGGAACCGCGGTGGCGGCCACCCAATTGGAAACAGCGCGCACGCTGAGCGTATCCGGGGCGGCTAGCGGCAGCGTGTCGTTCGATGGTACCGCCAACGCTGACATAGCGATCACTTTGGCCGACAGCGGCGTTGCAGCGGGCACCTATTCCACCGTCAGCGTGAATGCCCAAGGTTTGGTGACAGGCGGTGATCAGCTGACAGGCGATGACCTGGGGTTAGGAACCGCCGCATACCTCGATGCTCAAACCAACTTACACGATGTAACCGCTGATGCGCTGATGAAGGTCGGAGCGTTCGGCTTGGGCGGGCCCGCCTATATGGCGGGTGCTGTAGATATCGGCGACCTGAACACGGTGTCCGCCCTCTATTACGTCGGTGGTGCTACGGGAGCGCCAGATGGTGAACTCTATGAGGGTTGGGTTCGCGTCTCGGTTATTACACCGGGGCAATACGCCTTTCAGGAGCTATATGGGTTTAACGACCAGACCCTATACCGCCGGGCCTTGATTGCCGGTGTTTGGGACGAATGGGAAACCGTCTGGGATACATCAAATTTTGACCCTGCCTTGTACGCAGCGCTGAGTGCTCCGGCTTTCGTCAATGGCATACAGGTTTCCGGTCACGCCAACCTCTTGAACACGGCAAACGTTGGCACTGACATATCTATCGGAGGTACGGCTTACGCGGCGGGCGTGTTGTCCTACGGCAACATTACAGCCAACGCAGGACTTTACGCCGGTGGCGGTTGTTATTCCGGCTCCGGTGTTGCCATGTTTGGCACTGATGGCAACAGTTACGGGCCAATTTGGGGCGGCTATTTAAGTAGCTGGATCGCCGCCAACTATATCGCTTACTGGAATTTGATGTCCCAAATAGCCGCGCAACCGATCGGCGGCGTGGGCACCTATGGGATGTTTATTGTTGTTAAGAATATAAACTCGGGCGCAATACCACCGGGAACATTAGTGGAAGGGGGGTATCTGGGTTGGTCAAACGCGGGTGGCGAGAACTACGGGGCTCCCGGCGGTACTTGGATGGTATGCGGGGGCGTTTCAAATAGTTCTGCGGGAAATGTCTTTTCAACAACTATTTGTAAGAGGGTCGCCTAATGCTTGGCGAAGTTATTGAACCACACGTTATTCCTGAGTTTGTTCCACCGGATATACCACCGCCACCTGAGCCACCTGCACCGTGGGTTTATGAAGTCAAAAACCTGAAGCAGTTTAAGGATGGGGCTGTTGACTGTGAAGTTCTTCACGAAGTGTACGGTTGGATTCCATTTACGGCAGTTCCAGGTGATGACGCTCCGGCCACTGTAGCGGTATTCAATTATATTGAGGAATACAGCGTCGATGTTGGTGCCCTGCCAGTAAGCCCCGCAATCGCGGTCCATGCTGAACATGCTGAGCGTTCGTGGCGTGATCAAGAGCTGACAGTTGCGGACGTGGAACTGCTGAAAGCTGAGGACGGTGATCCTGCTTTTGTGAGTACGCCTGCGCAGTGGCGGCAGTACCGCGTGGACCTTCGCAACTGGCCCCAGTCGCCAGACTTTCCGGATTCCACCCTGCGTCCAGTGAGGCCGACCGCTTAACGATTACATGGCCGGATAAACCGGATCAGCAGACCCCCTGATGCCCCGCATTGCCGGGGCGTTTCCTTTTCGATTACGCGTCACGTCCCTCATAGCCTCGCTTAAGCGGGGCTTTTTCGTTTTGGAGCATCACTCAATGAGTTTCTTTCACGGCGTTACCGTGACTCTGGTGGACACCGGGGCACGCCATATCGCCACCCCGTCCGCGTCGATCATCGGCCTGTGCAACACCTTCATCGTGGGCCCGCCGGCCACGGCCGCTGCCAATGAATTGCTGCTGATCACCCGCGAAAGTGAGGCAGTCGCGGCGTGGGGGCCGGACGCCGCGATCACCCAGGACTGTAAGGCTATTTTCAAGCGGGCCAAGGCGGTGATTGTCGCCGTCGGGGTGCCGCTGCTGACGGACCCAGCCGAGCAGCTGTCAGCGATCATCGGCGGCGTCTGGGCCGACGGCACCCGTACCGGCATGCAGGCGTTGCTCAACGGCAAAAGCAAGTTCAACGCCCAGCCGCGATTGTTGGTGACGCCGGGGCACTCGTCGACACTGGCGGTGGCCACCGAGCTGGTGGCGTTGGGCGACAAGATGCGCGCTATGGCCATCATCGACGGGCCAAACACCACCGACGAAGCGGCGATTGCCTATGCCGCCAATTTCGGCAGCAAACACGCTTATATGGTCGATCCAGGCGTGGAGTTCTGGGACACCACGACCAGTGCCACGATCAACGCTCCGGCTTCGGCCTGGACCGCTGGCCTGTTTGCCTGGACCGATGCCACCTACGGTTTCTGGGCCTCGCCGTCGAACAAGGAGTATGTCGGCATCACCGGCACTACGCGTCCGATCGAGTTTCTCGACGGCGATCCTTCCTGCCGGGCCAACGTGCTGAACAACGCGAACATCACCACGATCATTCGTGATGACGGCTATCGCTTGTGGGGCAACCGTACGCTGTCCAGCGATCCGAAATGGAAGTTCGTCACCCGCGTGCGCACGCTGGACATCGTCATGGACGCCATCCTCTACGCACACAAGTGGGCGGTGGACCGCTCGATCACCGCGACCTACGTCAAGGACGTGACCGAAGGCCTGCAAGCCTTCATGCGCGACCTGAAGAACCAAGGCGCGATCGTCAACTTCGAGGTGTATGCCGACGAAGAGCTGAACACGTCCAGCGAACTGAGCGACGGCAAGGTGTACTGGAACATCCGTTTCACCGATGTGCCGCCGGCCGAAAACCCGAACTTCCGCGTGGAGGTGACCGATCAGTGGATCACTGAAGTGCTGGACAACGCCGCCTAAGGAGGCCGCTTTATGATTCCGGAAGTGCTCTACAACACCAACCTGTTTGTCGACGGTATCAGCCTGCAAGGCGACGTGCCGAGCCTGACCCTGCCCAAGCTGACCCTCAAAACCGACGAGTACCGTGCGGGCGGCATGGACGCGGCGGTCGAGCTCGACGTGGGCATGGAAAAGCTCGAGGCCAGCTTCATCACCAACGGCGTGCGTCGCGAGGTGCTGAAGTTCTTCGGTCAGGCCGATATGACCGGGTTCAACGCGTCGTTTCGGGGGGCCTTCAAGGGCGAGAAAGGTTCGGTCAAGGCGGTGGTTGCCACCCTGCGAGGGGGCCTCAAGGAAGTCGATCCCGGGGACTGGAAAGCGGGCGAAAAAGGTGAGTTCAAGTACGCCGTAGCGGTGACCTATTACAAGCTGGAAATCGACGGCAGCGTAATGTTTGAAATCGATCCCCTTAACTCGATTCGTGTCATTGACGGCGTCGACCAACTGGCCGCCGTGCGGTCTGCCCTGGGCATGTAAGGAGCCACACCATGATTAATGCAAAAGACAACGTCCTGCCCAAGTGGCTGCAACTGGGTGATGGCATTGCCACCGTAGTCCTGTCTCGACCGAGCGAGGCCAACGGTATCAAGGTCGACAAGCTGACCCTGCGCGAGCCAACGGTACGCGAAATGCGCGCCGCCACATTACAGGGCGGTACCAATGAAGAAGAACAGGAAATGGTTCTGTTCTGCAGCCTGGCGAGCATCGGCCGGGGCGATCTGGAGGGGCTGCTAATGCGTGATTACCGTCGTCTGCAGACCGCCTATTTTCGTCTGGGAACAGACGACGGGGTTTAACCCAAAACTGCAAAAAGCCCTGGCCAAACGCTTGGCCGTCGAGCTGAATTTTTCGGCGGCCGAGATTCAGGGGCTGTCGTTTTCCGAGATGGTCTGGTGGCTCACGGACTGAGCCCATCCCGTCGCACGTAGGTGAAAGCCATGTCGAACAAACTCTCGCTCGGGCTGGTGATTGGCGGTGCTGTCGATTCATCCCTCGGCGCCGCCTTCAAGAACGTCAGCGGTGAAATGAAAAAGCTCGAGGCGCAAACCACGCGCGCCAAGGGCTTGCAGAAAGTCATCGGCGAGACCATGCGCCTGCGCGATGAATGGAAAAAAGCCCATGACAGCGGCGCGGCCAATGCCGGTGCGCTGCTAAAAAAGCTGGAGGCCAATAACGCCAGCCTAAAAAAGCAGGGGATTGAGGTCGGGCGCCTGAGTAAAGAGTACATGGCCCTGGGAAAGGTGGTGCGCAATGCCGACTTCAAGGCCAAAGGCATGGGCCAGGTGCAGGACGGGCAGGAGAGCCTGCGCAGTGGATTCGGTACGGCGGTGGCCGGTACCACCCTGGCGGCCGTACCGACCAAGGTCAGCGCGGATTTTCAGGCGATCATTCGCGACATTGCGATCAAGTCTGGTACCGCGAACACGCAGCAGGAAGTGAACACCGCACGGGACATCGTCCAGACCTCGAAGGACAGCGGCATGGCCAACACCCAAGTGGCCGAGTTGGTGAACCAACTGGTCGGTGGCGGCATGGATCTGACCGAAGCGCTGAAATACGCTCCGGTGGTCGCCAAGTTTGCGGTCGGGCAGGGGGCTTCGGGCGCCGATACGGCGAAGATGATTCTGGCGATGCAGAACAATGCCAAGATCACCGACCCGCAGAAAATGGAACAGGCCTTGGCATCGGTTGCGCTGCTGGGCCAACAAGGCAGCTTCGAGGCGGCCGACATGGCTAAGTGGTTTCCAGAGCTGTTGGCGCAGATGGCCGGCACCGGCATCACCGGCCAGGAGGCGGTCACGCAACTGGGGGCGATGCTGCAGGTGCAGATCAAGAGCGCCGGCAGTGCGGATGAAGCGGCAAACAACCTGAAAAACTGGGTCGCGAAAATCGGTTCGGAGGAAACGGTCAAAGGCTATGCCGATGCCGGGATTGATTATCAGGGCTCGATGAACTCCGCCATTGGCAAGGGCTTGTCGACTTTCGAGGCCAGCTTCGAACTGGCGCGCCGGTATGTGGAAAAGACCGACCCGAAAAAGGCCAAGCAGTTGGATCAGGGGCTGACCCAGATCAGCCAGGAGACGGACCCGGCCAAGGCGCAAGCGATGGCCGATGCCTTGGCCGCTACCCTGCGGACCGGCGATCTGTTTGCCGACATGCAGGTCAAGACTGCACTGATGGCGTACACCCAGAACAAAAAATTCTACGCGGACCTGAAGCAAGGCGCCTCGGACCCCAGCGGTCCGCGCAAGGACATTCTCGACAAGAACCTGAGCGAACGTCGCGAGAGCTCGTCGCAACGCTGGGCCGAAACAGGTCAAGCGTTCAACGATTCGCTGCGGGCCATTGGTGACGCCCTGCGCCCGGCGACGGATGCGCTGGCCACCGGTATCGCCGGCGCGGCGCGGGGCTTGACCGCGTTGTCCGAGCAAACGCCCCAAGTGGTGCTGGGCCTGGCGGCAGTGAGTGCCGGGGCATTGGTGCTGGGCAAAGCCTGGGCCACGCTGAAGATCGGCCGGGGCCTGGCCAACATCGCGCGAGGTTCGGCCGGCGACCGGTCCAACATCGTGCAGCGGGTGTTCGTGACCAACGCGAATGACGACGAAGACGACGGGCTGGATCACGGCAAAGAAGGGAAGGGCGGAAAGGGCAAAAGCCCTGCAAGTCGAATGTCCCGTGGCATGAAAGTGGGCGGGGCGCTGGCGGTGGTCGGTGCCGGCGTTCAGGCATTGGACACGTACCAGAATGCGACCACCCTTGATGAAAAGGCCGAGGGCTACGGCGAGGCAGCGGGTGGGCTGGCCGGTGGTTTGGCGGGGGCAGCAGCCGGTGCGGCCATTGGTTCGATCATTCCGCTGCTCGGCACCGCGATTGGCGGAGTGATCGGTGGCATCGTCGGCGCGTGGGGCGGCGGTGAGCTGGGCGCGACCATGGGCAAGGCGTTGTTTGGCGGGCCGGACACGCCGGCCAAAGCGCCGCTCGGCATCTTGCCCATGGCTGCCGGCCAGGAAGTGGGCGCGGTCGTGCGCTCGATGGAAAACGCTCCCGCCGCGCCGGTGACGGCAGCGGCATTGATGGCGACCACGGCGGTAAAGGCGCCGGAATGGCCGAGGGTCGATCAGCAATTCACTTTTGCCCCGGCCCCGGTCATTACCGTGCAAGGTGATGTGAAAGACCCAGCGCAGTTGGCCCAAGCTTTAATGCCGCACCTGCAGCGCCAGTTTGAAGACTTCGCCCGGGACGCGCGCACCCGCCAGTTGTTTGATGCGCCCCATGTGGGTTGAGGAAATGTGATGACGGATGAAAAGACCTACCTGCAACACTTGCAAGGCGGATTGAAGTACATGGTCGACGCCGGTGAAGCCGGCCGCACTGACCTCGAGTCGATGACAGGACCCATGAATGGTGCGCTGAATGAAATTGGCGGGGCGGCGGATGCGCTGGAAGGTTTGCCCTTTATCAGCGAAGACCTGAGCGACAAGACCCGGCGTCTGCAGAGTGCGATCAACTCGGCGCAGGCCAAGATCGGCAAAGTCGCGAGTTTCTATAACCAGACTCAACGATCCCTAGCGCAGTTCGAGCAACACTTTTCCGCGCTGACTGAGCAGATTGGCCGCTTTGGCGCGGCGTTCAACAAGGTCGCCGGCAAGGCCAATGCCGCGCTGGGCAATATCTTCCCTACGGAATGGTTTGCCGGCGACATGTCGCCGATTCCCGACGCGGTGAAGCCGTTCCCGCATCTGCTGATCATCTATCCGCTCAAGGCCAACGAGCGGCCGTATTACTTCAACCTGGACACGGCGGCCTTTGACGAGCTGCGTCGGCAGACGTCGTTTCGCTGGGCCGCGCAGGAACGCCTGACCCGGCGTCCGGCGCAGCAGGCCGTGGGTCAGGGCGAGGAGAAAATTACGATCAAGGGTGCGATCTACCCCAGCTACAAAGGCGGATTGAAGCAACTGGATACGCTGCGCAGCATCGGGGCCAAGTTGTTGCCGCTGAACTTGACCACCGGTTACGGCGAGGTGCTGGGCAACTGGTGCCTGACCAACATCGACGAGGAGCAAAGCGCTTTGCTGCCAGGCGCCATTCCGCGCAAGCAAGGATTTTCACTGGAGTTTGTCCGTTATGGCGATGACTTGCAGAACAGCTGACGGGGATCTGCTCGACACCCTGTGCCACCACTATTACGGCCACCTGAACCGCAGCGTCGAAGCGGTGCTGGCGGCCAATCAGGGCTTGGCCGATGAGCCGCAGCCGTTCCGGGCGGGTGTGTTGATCACGCTGCCGGATCTGGTGATCGAGCCCGACAGCGTGATTTCGCTGTGGGATTGATCCCGTTACCCAGCCCGCCACGTGCGGGCTTTTTCTTGTCTGGAGTGCCGACATGCAACCGCTTTTCCGCATCGTCGCCGACGGTGCCGACATCACCACCTTGATCAATGATCGGCTGGTCTCGCTGCAGCTCTCCGATCGGCCCGGTATGGCCTCAGATTCGTTTGAGCTGCGCATTGATGACCGGGACGGCGCGGTGTCGCTGCCCGTGCGGGGCGCGAGTATCGAAGTCTACCTGGGTTATGCCGGCGCCGACCTGACCCGCATGGGCCGCTACACCGTGGACGAGGTGGCCGTTTCCGGCCCGCCGGACACGCTGGTGATCAGCGGCAAGGCCAGCGATATGCGAGGCAGCGGCAAGACCACCCGCAGTGGCAGTTGGGAAGACGTCAGTCTGGCGCAGATCGTCGGCGATGTGGCAGCGCGAAATGGCTGGCAGCCGTCGTGCCCGGTCGAAACTCGTGTGCCGCGCATGGATCAGCTCAATGAATCCGATTTCAACTTCATCACCCGCCTTGCCAAGAAACACGACTGCACCGCCAAGGTGGCCGACGGCAAGCTGTTGGTTCTGCCGCGACAAGGTGGGCAGAGTGCGAGTGGTAAGGCCTTGGGTGTGATCACCTTGCAACGCAATGACGTGACCCGCTGGCAGTTTCGCTTGAGCGATCGCAGTGCCCATCAGGGCGTTAGCACCCAGTACCAGGACCCGGCCAGCGGTGAATTGATGGTATCGCACCTGGACAACCCCAACGTGCCCGAGGGCCTGCCGCCGGTGCATACCGACCGACATCTCTACCCGGACCGCACGGCGGCCGATGAGGCGGCGAAGGCACGCCTGGCGGCGTTCAATCGTTCGACGGCCTCGGTGCGCCTCGACCTGTCGGGTCGGACGGACCTGTTTGCCGAATGCATGATCGAAGCGCAGGGATTCAAGCGTGGGCTCGATGGTGAGTATTTGGCGGAGTCGGTCGATCACACCTTCACCCCATCCGGGTGGACGGTGTCGGTGGAATGCAACGGCGGTAAGGAGGGCAAGACCAAGGCGTCAGGGAAGCCGCAGAAAGTCGTACTAGAAGTGCCAGTTTGATGGCCCGGGCGCGTGAGTTGTCCCAGGTCAACGAGGTTTTAATTTCAAAGTAAAGGAGCGGCCAAGCTGAATGCGTCAACATTCAGCCTGGCCACCGTCCCCGCAGATTGTCCCTGCAAGTCCCGCCAAGGCTCCTGCTCTGTGCACAAAGCAGAACGAGCCTAGCACCTGTTTATTTATACAGTAAAGGTCTTGCTACCCATGTCTACCCCTATCATCCCTTGGATGGGCGGCAAACGCCGCCTGGCCGATCGCCTCATCCCCCTGTTTCCCCCTCACGAATGCTACGTCGAGGTCTTTGCCGGAGGTGCTGCGCTTTACTTTATGCGACCCCAGGCCGCGCCGGTGGAGGTGCTCAACGACATCAACGGCGACTTGGTGACCCTTTACCGCGTGGTGCAGAACCACCTTGAGGAGTTCGTGCGTCAGTTCAAGTGGGCGCTCAGTTCGCGTCAGGTGTTTGAATGGCAGAAAATGACCCGCGTTGAAACCCTCACCGACATCCAACGCGCTGCACGATTCTTTTATCTGCAGCACCATGCCTTCGCCGGCAAGGTGTCCGGGCAGACGTTCGGTACTGCCACCACCGGCCCAGCGATCAACCTGCTACGGATTGAGGAAAACCTATCGGCTGCCTGGCAACGCCTGTCCGGTACCTACGTCGAGAACCTGCCGTGGCTGGAATGTGCCGAACGCTATGACCGTGCCCACACCTTCCATTATATGGACCCGCCGTACTGGCAGACCGCCGGGTATGGGGTGGATTTTCCGTTTGAGAACTACGAGCGAATGGCCGACTTCATGCGCCGCTGCAAGGGCAGGGTGATGGTCAGCATCAATGACCATCCGGATACCCGCCGGGTGTTCGAAGGCTTTCACTTCGAAAAGCTGGACATCCGCTACACCACGACGAATCAGCGGCAAGGCAAGGCTGATGTCAGTGGCGAACTGGTGATCATGAACTGGGAGCCAGCAGCGTTGGGAGGACTATTTTGACGTAACAGCCTAGGTCGTTTCTGCCCATCACGAGAGGCAGAAGTCGACCCATAGGCGACGTTCATCGGACGGACTCACACGTTTAGCTGCTTTTTGCCGTGGTGTGTATATCCCTGAACTGCCTCCATTTCCGGGAACAGTTGCGACAACGATCTTGACTTTGATGCCTAAGGCCGTGGCCACTTTCAGAACGATAGAAAGGTTCGGATCACCATCCTTAGAAAATGCCCGGTACAGCGTGGCTCTACTAATTCCGGTCTCGCGAGAAAGCCGGCTCATTCCTAGTTCAGTGCGGCCAGCGGGTCGTGTTGGTCGTGACCAGTCATTGCTCGGCCTCTAGCAGGCGCTGCGTGACGCGCGCATGCAGGTCTTCGCGCACGCGCACCAGGGCGTGGAAGGTGTCGAGGTCGATCACTTGCGCCTGACTCAATGCCGCGCCCCAGCCTTGTGCGTGCGCGGTGCGACGCTCCAGGGCGCTCCAATCGCCGGCCTGCTCCAGGCGGTTCGCGATGTGCTGCCAGGCTTCTTGCAGGGAGCCTGGCAGGGGCGGCGTCGGTGGCGGTAGCTGATCGGCCAGGATCGGTGCGGGTGAACGGGGCATGGTGGGATCTCCGTTTTCGAGTCAGTGGCGGTCTGCACGTAAAACCAGACCACGGAAGGATGGTAGACCAGTCATCAGGGGGCTGGTGTCCGTGGCCCATCAAAAAGGCCCCCGCACCTGGCTGAGGGGGGGCCTGTTGAACATAAGCGGCGTTATGGGTAATCGGCGGGTTTATATGGCATTCAGCACCATAGGTAAGTGATAGCCCCCGTTTTTGGGGCATGGTCCTAAAGGAAAATTGATGTCTGGTGAAATGACGTGGCGGGTTTATCGCGGTGCCACGAAGCGTGGCGCTGACGTGGCCTACTGGCGTGGATTTTGCTTCGATGGTTAGAGGCAGCATTCATTGATGCATCAAAGCCGGAGATTAGCGCCTTGTGGAAACATCCTCTACTGCTCGGCATTACCTGTGGATTTGCGATCTTCACATTCGGTTTGGTTGTGAGCTTTCGCGTAATCCTGTGGCAGATGAGATAACCAATCGATTAACGATAAGCTTTCTTGATAAACAGCCGTACGATGCCCAACTTAAACAGGAAGCGCCCATATGCAGCGCGTAAACGAATTATCCCCCATAGACTCGATCGACCCACTCTCTGTGCGTTTGCTGACGGAATCGCTGCAATGCGCTTGGGAGACGGCGCTGGAAAACATCATTCAGGCCCGCACGGAACTGGCCATTCTAGAGCACGTTTCAATCGCGCGAGGTTTTGCATGGGGTGTCCATGCGGGTGTGCTGGTTGACCATACGGATTTCACTTCGATGGGTGCGAAAATCATCTTGGCTCACCAAGAGGCCTTAGATAAATGCAGGAACACCGTCATCGAAAACGGTTGACTGTAGTTCATTAGAATCCATGCATGGTTGTGAATGAGAAGTGAATCATCCCGGATATTCTGGAGCGTCCGACGACTGCTTTTGGCCGATTCTGTTGAAAAAGTCGGCCATGGTTTCCACGAAAGAAAAGTACGCGCTTGAGATTGAAATCTTTACTTTGATCGGAGGATTCCGGGGTCAGATTTCGCGTAGCGGCGCGCAAAAAAGGAGTTTTCAGCGATCCGTATGCGGGCAGTCTGGAAAAACCGACTTTTTCAACAGCATCGGCCAAAAGCAGTCGTTCAGTCACGTTATGGGTACTGCGCAGCCGCTAACATCACTCTGCGTAGGTACGAGAGTTATTCGGCTGGCACTTGGGTTTTCCCCAACGCCAGATTCACCGCCAACCATCCATTCACAGCCGTCTCCCCGGCCTCGGCGAACACCCGCTCCAGCAATTTCACCTGCTCGCGCCGCAACGATTGCTCGAAACGCGCACCATCATCGGTCAGTTCCAGCAGCCGCTTACGCTTGTCGGTCTGCGACGCGGCGCTGTTCACCAGATGCATTTCCACCAACTGACGCAGCGGAATGTTCAGCGCCTGCTTGGTCACGTTGAGCAATGCCAGCAGTTCCTTGACGCTCAGATTCGGGTAGCGAGCGATAAAAAATACGATGCGTTGGTGCACCCGGCTCAAGCCGCGCCGCTCGAGCATTTCGTCGGCCTTCGCGGTGAAAGCCTGATAGCCGAAGAAAAACGCTTCCATGGCCTGTTGCTGGGTACCGTGATCTTTTAGGTCAAGCATGTTGACATATTCGCCCGGGCTATCGTAATTTCGGTCAACCAGTTTGACTCATTTTCCTCAGACCTCGCTACCGGTGACCGCAATGGCTTTTTCCGAACGTGTCTCGCGCCTTAAAAGTTCTTTGATCCGTGAAATCCTAGCCGCTGCCCAGCGCCCGGAAGTGATGTCGTTCGCCGGCGGCCTACCGGCCGAAGCCATGCTGCCGAAAGTCGAGTGGGGCCAGATGCCCATTTCCATGGGCCAATACGGCATGAGCGAAGGCGAACCGGGGCTGCGTGAAGCCCTGGCTACCGAGGCGCGAGCGCTGGGTGTGCCGTGCGAGGCAAGTCAGGTGCTTGTGGTCAGCGGCTCCCAGCAAACCCTCGATCTGGCGGCCAAGCTCTACATCGACAAAGGCACCGATATCCTGCTGGAAGCGCCGACCTACCTAGCGGCGTTGCAGATTTTTCAGCTGTTCGGCGCCGATTGCATCACCGTCCCGCTGGAGGCTGATGGTCTGAACCTGAAGGAACTGCGCACCCGTCTGGAAAAAAACCGTCCGGCGTTCATCTACTTGATTCCGACCTTCCAGAACCCGTCGGCCGTGCGCTACAGCGAAGCCAAACGTGATTCCGTGGCAGTCTTGCTGGATGAGTTCGGCGTGACCCTGATCGAAGACGAGCCTTACCGCGAGCTGACCTTCGACGGCGGCAGCGCCACGCCGATTGTCAGCCGCTTGAAAAAGGCCAGCTGGATCTACACCGGCACCGTATCGAAAACCCTTTTGCCAGGGTTGCGGGTCGGCTACCTGATCGCCAGTCCAGACCTGTTCCCGCATTTGCTGAGGCTCAAACAATCGTCCGATCTGCACACCAATCGAGTGGGTCAGTGGCAAGCGCTGCAATGGATCGGCACCGAGAAACTCCAGCATCACCTGAGCGAGTTGCGGGACTTTTACCGGGTTCGTCGGGATGCATTTCAGGCTGCATTGGAAACACACTTTTCCGATCTGGCGGATTGGAATGTGCCGCAGGGTGGGCTGTTTTTCTGGCTGACGCTCAAGCAGCCGCTGGATACCCGCACACTTCTCAAGGCTGCGCTGGCGGCGGATGTGGCGTTCATGCCGGGTGAGCCGTTCTTCCCCGAACCGGACAATAATTCGGGGCATCTGCGCCTGAACTTCAGCCACATTGACCCTGCACGACTGGGCGAAGGGCTCAAGCGGCTGGCGGCGGTGGTGCGTCAGGCCCAAGCGACGCAAGCGGCCTAGGGCTGCTGGTAAGCGATAGCCTAATCAGCGCAGGAGACAGCCTTTAACAAACCGTTTTCCTTCCGCTTACCGTCCGCCACTGCCGACCGGTTTGGGCTCAGGCTTTGTGAAAACTCATGCACCGTTTTGTAGTCTGCGTTACTACGTAAAATCTGTGGGCGCTTGGTTAGTTAACAGCCCTGAAACTTACGTAGGAGCGCGATTTTCGTTTCGATTCTGACTTTCAAACTTGCGCTAAAACGTTTTCACACAGCCTGGACCCATAGCTGCCTGTCAGCATCGACTGATTTGGCCGATTGTTGCCTGGTGCCAAGGGTAAAAACCCGCTCAATGGGCGGGCTTCGGAATCGGCTTTTCCTATAGCGCGTGGCCCGAACTCTTGCGGAGTTCGACCTCCAGTTTTCGACAAACTTCTGCGATAACGTTTTTCCCGACTGCCGGCCCGGAGTAGCTGTTTACTTCCTCGCGGCATCGTTCGGCGGCCTCTCGGACCTGCGTTATTTCCTTGTCTTCCGATGTGTTGCTGACGTAAAAGCCGAAAGCCAGGCACAAGGTGATGGCGATAATGATTCCGATGACGATCTTGCTGTCCAGGCAGATTCTCTTTTCTGACGGTAGCGGCCATCCAGGTGGGATGTGTATTTTTTGCCCGACGTCAGATTTGCAGTGTTTGCAGATGATGGCTTCAGCCATGATGACTTCCGCGCAATATGGGCAACTCTTTTTTCCAGCCTCCACAGATGAAACTCCTTTTTCAAAACAGGATTCTATCATTGGGCCTGAGGGGCGTAGAGGGACGCGTCACTGTTTTCCACTAAGAGATTTTCTGGGCTCGCAATGTAACGCCAACCTGAATCGCTCCCAATCTGTCTGGCAAAACAAAATCCGATATTGAATGAGTGCTTCTGGCCGATTTCTGCCAGTCGTGAAGGGCAGGAGTCGACCCATAGGCGACGTTCAATGGACGGGTTTGTGCGTGGTCTGCATGCTTTTTGCCATGGTGATTACATCCCTGAACCGTGTCCATTTCTGGGAATGGTTGCGACAGTGATCTTAACTTTTATACCCAAGGCCGTGGCCACTTTCAGAACGATAGAAAGGTTCGGGTCACCATCCTTAGAAAATGCCCGGTACAGCGTGGCTCTACTAATTCCGGTCTCGCGAGCGAGCCGACTCATTCCTCTGTCTCGTGCAATTGTGCCCAGTGCAGCAACCAATACGCTCGGATCATTAGCTATCAGACCGCTCTCCAGAAGGGCGGCAAAATCCTTATCACTGATTCGACTGTCCGACTCAACCAATCTTGGGTAATGCATAGCAGCCTCCCGTGACCAGCACGTCTCCTAAAACAATGGCCACGCCAGAGTCGGTGGAGATGCACATATGACAATCTAGCCCATGCCGGAAGGGTTAGCGCGATGTGCTCGCTTTTCTATCCAGCATTCTGAAAGTTAAGTGCACTGATGTTCCCCGGTCTTCATGACTGAAGGGCAGAAGTCGACCCTTTGCTGCCCTTCGCGAAAGGCAACAATCCGGCCAAATACCGCAGTTCGACATTTGAAATTATCATAGAGCTCAGATCAAGATTGGGCCGGCATTAGAAGCTCTCCGAATAGACAATTAGCGAACACGTCAACGCCCTCAGTCTTAGCTAAGTTTTTATCCGTATCTTCTTTTCTACGCAAATTCAGCGCAGTTCAGGAGAGGCTACCAGCATGAATCACGTCAGAGCCGGATGGCTCAATAAAGTGCCCGAAGTGACGCTGTCTTTCTGGGTGATCAAGATTCTGTCGACCACCGTGGGGGAAACCGGCGCCGACTTCCTTGCCGTGGACGCGGGGTTCGGCGCTGGCTGGACCAGCATCGGTATGGCGCTGCTGCTGGCGTGCGCGCTATTCCTGCAAATGCGCAAAACAGCCTATTCGCCCTGGATCTACTGGTTGACCGTGGTGTTGGTGAGCATCGTCGGCACTCAGATCACAGACATCATGACCGACATGCTCGACATCAGCCTGTATGTCAGCACGGCGGTGTTTTCGGTGCTGTTGGCGTTGAATTTCCTGATCTGGTTCCGCATGGAACACAACCTGTCGATTCGCGAAATCAACACGCCGCGGCGCGAACTATTCTACTGGTCCACCGTGCTCTGCACCTTTGCCCTGGGCACCGCCGCCGGCGATCTGGCCACGGAAGCGCTCGGGCTGGGCTTCACCGTCGGTGCGGTGATTTTCGGCGCGTTGATTGCAGCAACGCTGCTGGCCTGGCGCCTCGGGACCAACGTGGTGCTGACCTTCTGGGTCGCCTACATCCTCACCCGTCCGTTCGGCGCCTCCCTCGGCGACCTGCTGACCCAGGCCAAGATCTACGGCGGCCTGGGCATGGGGGCTGCCTGGACCAGCGCGATCTTCCTGACTGTCATTGTGCTGTTGGTGGCTGTCGCGCAGATCGGCGTTGGCATCCGCAAATCCGCCATTCTATAACCGTTCAGACACCCACCAAGGAATCAATATGCACTCCTTCCAAACGGCTTTTCGTCAAGTGGCGATCATCTCGTCTTTGGTGCTGCTCGGCAATTTGGCCGGCTGCTCGAAACCCGCCGACAAGCTCAGTGCCGGCACGCCGACCAACTCCATGAGTGCGCCGGCGCAATCCGGCTCGAAATTGGGCGATCTGAGCGAGTTCCGCAACATCGCTGCCGACGTCACAGCGCTCGTCGGGAAAAACGATCTGCCCGGCGCCAAGACTCGCATCAAGGATCTGGAAACCTCCTGGGATTCCGCTGAAGCGGGCATCAAACCCCGGGCCGCCGCAGACTGGCATGTGCTGGACAAAGCCATTGACCACGCACTCGATGCGCTGCGCGCCAGTGCGCCAAAGCAGGCTGAATGCAAGGCGGCCATGGACAACCTGCTCAAGGCTTTCGATTCGATGAAAGGCCAGCAGTGAATCTGCACGGAACCGGCGGAGGACAAACACCGGTTCAAGTGCTTCAATACGAGCGCGACGGGGACCACCGTGACGCCTTTAAATGTCGGAGCGGTGCATGCGGATTCTGCTGGTCGAAGATGACTTGATGATTGGGGATGCCATCAAAAGTGCGCTCAAGGATGCGAGTTACGCCGCCGACTGGGTGAAAAACGGCCTCACCGCGCTGGCGGCGCTCGACACCCAGACCTATGACCTGGTGCTGCTGGACCTCGGCCTGCCGGGCAAGGACGGTCTGGATGTGCTGGATACCATTCGCGAGCGCAACAACCCGGTGCCGCTGCTGATCATCACTGCCCGGGATGGCCTGGACGATCGGCTGCGCGGCCTCGATGGTGGCGCGGATGACTTCCTGCTCAAACCCTTTGCCATGGCCGAATTGCTCGCACGCATGCGCGCGGTGCTGCGCCGTCGCGGTGGTAACGCGCAATCGCTGCTGGATAACGGTGAGGTGTCGTTGAACCTGGTTTCCAAGCAGGCCTCCACCGCCGACATCGCCGAAGTCCAACTCTCCAGTCGCGAATTTGCGCTGTTGCGAGCCCTATTGATCCGCCCGGGGGCCATTCTTTCGCGAAGTGAACTCGAAGACCGGATTTACGGCTGGGGCAACGAGGTGGAAAGCAACGCGGTGGAGTTTCTGATCCATGCATTGCGGCGAAAACTGGGGAACCATGTCATCAAGAACGTCAGGGGGATGGGATGGATGGTTTCAAAAGGCGTTTGAGCGACTCGGTACAGTCACGACTTTCCGTTACGCTGTCACTGGCCATTCTCATTGTCGCCCTGCTGGCCGGTGCGTTCGCGTTTATCTCGGCGCTCAATGAAACGCACGAAATGCAGGATGAAAGCTTGCGCCAGGTGGCGGTGCTGTTCGATCGCCAGCACATGACCCTGCGCTATCCCGGTGCCGAACGGATCGTTGGCGACGACGAGGAGTCGAGGATCATCTTGCAATACCTGGCCGATAGCTCCAAAGCGACCGACAATGACGATGCCAGCATCCCGTTGCCATTTCCCGTGACCCTGGCCGATGGCTTATCGACGCTGAACATCGCCGGCGAAAGCTTTCGCGCGCTGGTCAGAACCACTTCGGAAGGCGAGCGTATCGTGGTCGCGCAAGAGGCAGACGTTCGCGATAAGGAGGCGCGGGAAAGCGCCTGGCGCAGTTTGCTGCCGTTTCTCATTCTGTTCCCGGTGCTGCTATTGGTTTTGGGGGACCTGGTGCGCAAGCTGTTCCGTCCCATCGCGATACTCTCGGCGGAGATCGATCAGCGCGACCAGCAGGCGCTGCATCCGGTCGATGAACAGCACCTGCCGAGTGAAATCCGACCTTTCGTAGTGGCGATTAATCGGTTGCTCAAGCGCGTCGCGAAGGCCATGGAAACGCAACGGCGTTTTATCGCAGATGCCGCCCATGAACTGCGTTCGCCAATGACGGCGCTGTCCCTGCAAGCAGAACGGTTGTCGTCCGCCCCCATGTCGGAGGCAGCCCGGCAAAACTTTCTGCCCTTAGCTCAGGGCATCGAGCGCAGCCGTAAACTCATTGAGCAACTACTGGCCCTGGCCGCTGCGCAATCAGCCACACAACGAGTCGAAGCTGCGATTTCGGTGCATACGGTGTTTCGCCGCGTGCTCGAAGACCTGTTGCCACTGGCAGAGAACAAGGGCATCGATATCGGTGTTGAAAGCGTCGAGGATGTGCAGGTCGTCATCAACGAGTTGGATCTGTTCGTTCTAGTAAAAAATCTGCTGGATAACGCCATACGCTATACCCCTCCCGGAGGACGGGTGGACCTGAGTGTCGAGCTGGCGGAGCAGTGTGTGATTATAGAAATTGAAGACTCGGGGCCGGGTATCAGCGTGGAAGAACAACCTTTAGTGTTCGATCCGTTTTACCGCAATTTGGGTACAGGTGAAGCCGGCTCCGGACTCGGACTGTCCATCGTTGCGGCGATAGCCGATCGTATCGGCGCGCGCGTCGGACTGAGCTTTTCAGATGAAGTGAAACAGAGCGGACTACGTGCTTCTGTCTTCCTGAAAATTCATAAGTGCTGATTTTCTTCCACTGGTAAGAAACTACAATCCTTGACGACTTTTTTGCCGTTGTCCCTAGAAGTGAACTTTACGCGTTATCCGAGCCGTCCCAAGCCTGCTGAATGTAGGCTTGGGATCATTCTCTGAATTAGTCGCGAGCGCGAGCTATCAGAGGGGCGTTATTGCCTGGCAGTGTTTTCGCTGCCTGTCCAGTTCAACAAGCGATGGGTGAAACCATAGCTCGCGGCCTGGTAATAGGTAATCGCCCGTGCGATTAGAGGGTCGTTGAGTTGAACCGTAACCTCATGGCTTGCGCCCAGCGCGTCGTCGTGGCGTCGCAACAAGGATCGGGGGCTTAGAATAGCCAAATCCTTACCATCGAACAGGCCAAGGTGCTGGTAATTGCCTACCAACACGCGGGGTTGCAAGGTGGATGGTTTAAGCAAGTCACGACCGAAAAATGTCGATTCGTATTTGAGGTTTAACAACCCGAGCAGGGTCGGAGCCAAGTCAATCTGACTGGACAGTTGACCCTCTTCACGCGCAGGAAAGAGCTTAGGTGCGTAAATAAACAATGGGATTTGATAGTTACGAATCGGCAGATCTTCCTTACCCGCGCTACCAGCGGTGTGGTCAGCGACAAAGACAAAGATAGTGTCGTCGAACCAGGCCTTCGTTCGGGCTGCTTCAAGAAACTTGCCGATTGCATAGTCAGTGTATTTCACCGCGCCGTCACGGCCATCACCGGATGGGATATCGATCTTGCCTTCAGGGTAAGTGTATGGACGATGATTGGAGGTGGTCATTAATTGTAGGAAGAACGGTTTTTGGTTGGCGTAGTTTTCGTCGGCCAGCTTCAGCGTTTGGCGGTACAAGTCTTCATCAGCCATTCCCCAAGCGTTCTTGAATTGGATCTGTGCTTCATCGACGCTACTTTGATCGACGACCCGATACCCATTCCCACTGAAGAACGCATTCATGTTGTCAAAATAGCCCCGGCCACCATACACAAACACGCTGTCGTAACCGACGTGATTGAGCTGTTGGCCCAGGCTGGCGAAACCACTTTCACGTCCTACCCGTTTGACAATAGAGCGCCCCGGCGTTGGCGGAATAGACAAGGTAATGGCTTCCAGGCCACGGTCGGTCCGGGTGCCAGTGGCATAGAAGTTGTTGAAGTACAGACTCTCTTTACGCAATTGATCGAGGTTGGGCGTCAGGTTGTCGGGGTTCCCGTTGCTGCCCATGTACTTGGCGCTGAAGCTTTCGATAGTGACCAGAATAATATTATGTTGCTGGATCTTCTCGTTCCGGGTCACGGTACGGCGGACATCGAGCGAATCTTCCCCGATGAACTGCACATCACTTTCCGCCAGTTCCTGGTGGATGCGTTGACCCACTACATCTTTCGGCAAGGTGCCATAGAACTGATCGTAGTCCAGCTCGTTATTGCGAAATGCGGCAAAGAACTGATAAGGACCATTGCTGGCCAGCTCATGTTGATAAGTGTTGCCGCCCTTGCCACGTGGCGTGTCTTGGTCAACGACCAATAGAACGACGGCACTCAAGGCGAAAATCACACCGATACTCAACAATCGCTCGCGCCAGGAAGGCAGCGGCGCACCGATCACCCGCTGTACAGGCTTGTGCAGAGCAATACAAATGACTACAGCGATCACCGCCAGCCCGCTCAGCAATTTGCCAATCGGGTAAGACTCCAGGATGTTGTTCAGCACCTCGTCGGAGTACACCAAATAATCCACGGCAATAAAGTTGAAGCGTACGCCGAATTCGTCCCAGAACAGCCATTCAGCCACAGCAGTAAATAACATTACGAAAACGCTTAGTGTTAAGAGGCTTTGCAAAAACCAACGGTGCCCACGGGTACGCCACAACGAGGGAGGACACAGCAGTACATACAGGCTCATCGGCAGAGCGGCATACAGCAGAAAGCTCATGTCGTACAAGACGCCAATACCGAAAAGCGAAGCATAGGCAGTACCCGCCTCCGAAAGGTGAGTAGCAAGTAACACCAGGCGGGTGAAGAAAAAAACCACCAACCACAGGCCGGTGACCATTAGAACGAAACGCAGCGGGGCTGACGCGGGAAAGCGCATTTAAAACTCCTTTTTTAACCTCCCTCCAGATTGGAAATTGTTGTGCTGATGGATCTACACATCTGCGAGTCATAAGCCGTAGGACATTTTTTCTTCGAATGCACTGAGTTACGACATATTTTGGGGGGGGGAATTGAATCTACCCGATACAGCAGCAAAATGTCGTTAAGTCGAACTCTTTGCTGTTCAAATAGTTGGAAATCGACCTAATGCTCCCGTTGGTCATGAGATGGGAAGGCGCCAGCGTTGGCATGGAGATTGATTACATCGGGCTCCGTACGTTAGTAAAAGCGCGCACCGTCCCGCACCAATCCTGTTTTCTGAGTTGACTCTGAAACAACCGCAAATTTCATCACCGTTCGCCATCTGTCTTTCTGACACCCTTGGGATGCTACTAGAGGCATAAGGTCGTCCCATCAACATCCCACTCCGGGTTCGACAAGCGGGGATTCACAGGTCCCGAACAGTGCACGCGCAACCTGTCAGGTAAACGTGAACGACTAGTGTCGGTCAATAGCGAGCGGCTGCTTTTGGCCGATTGTGTTGAAAAAGTCGGCCATGGTTTCCGCAGCTGAAACGTACGCGTCCGAGATTGAAATCTTTACTTTCGTCAGAGGTTTTCAGACGCAGATTTCACGTAGCAGCGTGTAAAAAAGGCGTTTTCACCGGTCAATGATCGGGCAGTTTTGGATGGCCGTTTTTCAACAGAATCGGCCGATTGTTGCCTGTCGCGAAGGGCCGCAGTCGACCCAAAGCCAGTAGCTTTCTAACGTCTTACATGATCGGTTGCCGAGGGCCATCTGTTCGATGGAAGTGTTACCCGGCTGGGCGAGGGCGGCTGCTCAAGTTGGATGATGGCGCAGGAAACGAGGTAGCTTTATGAGCGATCACTCGGGTGTCATAAGTACCGCGAGTGTCATTTTGATGAACTCTTCGTTCTTGTCGATCGTTTCCAAGGCGCCACGAACATTGCCACCGACCTCGGTCGCACCGCGCTGCTCTACCCAAAGCGTCAGCTCCATGATTGCAGCCTCCAGGGCGAGTTGGTTTTCATTGATCTTGAATAGCAGGGAAGGGAGCAGGTCATTGTTGGGCATCGCGTTTCCTCCGTGAATGGAAGCAGCGTAGCAGGTGAAATCCGTAGCTTGGAATAATTGTTGAGTGGTCGACAGGACGCCAAGGGAGGGATGTGCGCAAAACCTCCTTTGGAGGCCGCGTGTTTCCCTACAGCCCCAGCATGGGGTGTTAGGGGCCAAGGGCCACACAGCGAGCGCTATGGTATGTGTTATCGGCATACCATGATGTAGATCGGTTCGGAGTGAGTGCATACATTAACGCTGAAATGGGACGATTTTTCCGGTCCGCAATCTCTGAAAGGTACGCGGAAACATTGGGTTGGATTGCTGCCAAAAAGGCGTAATTGCGACCCGGAAAAACTATTGAAAGGTGCAGCCTGATTGATTTTCCCTTGGGACTTAAAATCCCCCGCTCGTAAGGGCGTGCCGGTTCGATTCCGGCTTCGGGCACCATGAATATCAAGGGCTTACGTGAGATACCCCACGTAAGCCCTTATTTCTTTGCTCCGCAAAAATCAACCTGTGCTCCGCAATCCTCTGCCACCGGTTATTTTGTGGAGGTGACCTTCATCCCTTTTGCGCATTCGGATGTACTGTTCCGTCATACCAACGCTGGTGTGCCCCAGTTGATCGCGTGCTGCTCGTATATATTGCCTGTCGATTCCTCCTCATCTGTCGCCGCCTTCGCCCTCAAATCACGCATATGAAAGTCAGCTTTCGGAATGTCCGCCGCTTCTCGCGCATCATGTCTCGCCCGGTCTCTTCGGTCCCTTTTATCCCTGAACAAGGGTTTGCCAGTGCGGTGTAACCGCTCTGACGCGCGAAGTTCCAGATCGGGCTCAGCAGTGCCTTTTCACGATTTGCCCGGGCAGGGGCCGTTTTCGAGCGATACCGCAGGTACTGCCTGACATGCAGCGGCTCAATTGACTCAATCGGGGCAGGTGGGTCATCGAAGAAAACGAGCAGCTACTTTAATTCGCGCGCATTGTCTCTTTGGGTGGCTGGCGCCTTCGTTGGCACGACTTCGCCCATATAGAGATTTGCCACGTATTCAAAGGTGAGAACTGTTTTCGCCAACTCAACCGAGCCCCGGGATTTTTCCAGCTTGGCGTATTCGAAAACAGCCAAGCCATAATCAGACCCAAGTGGAATCTCCTTGCGGGGCTTAGACCCGGTGTCGTAGACGCGATATTGGCAGGGATGGCCGTCACTGGCTTTGTTCTGAGCGTTATTGAGTACATCGAAGGATGCGCCTACGCGCAATCTTGGTGGTGCCGACTAGAGTAGATGGATTCCCGTTTATAGGTATGACCTTCGCCCACCCGGCCGATTATTTCTACCTGGCGCAGCTCGATGCCCCGGGACTGACGCGGCCGGCTTAGGTGTCGGCTCGGAGCACCAGCATGGCGCGCACGCTGTACCGCCTGCGGAGTCTGGAGTTGTGCAATGCTCGAACAGCATCACGTGTCACTCCCACAAAAAGTCCGTTACTGGAACATCTGCGTCGATGCCTGCCGGTCTCAAGGTAACGAAAGTCCAGCCGATCACCAGATCAACGGGTTTTTCTTCACAACCAAATTGCTCTACTTGGAATAGATATACTATTTGTGAATAATGATTGCCTGAAATAGTCTAAAAAACTGTTATATCTTACAGTTTCCGCACCAACAATATAGTTGGAACATGACGTCTCCAAACAAGCTGTTTACTGATAGACATGGAGAAACATCATGGTGGACTTAACTGAGAGCGAAGATCAGCAAATGAAGCGTCTTGCAGAAGAACTGAATAAACTGGATCGTCGACGCTTAGAGAATTTGGCCTACGAAGTCCAAATTGTGAAGGCAATTGAGTTCGAAGGTGATGATGGCCCAACTTCCGTAGTCACGGATCCTGTATAGCGCTAGGCATTGTTTGAAACATCCGACGGTACCCAGCCAGGCCGGTCGGTCTCACGACCAATAAAATGCCCCAGTGATCGGCATTCACTGGGGTATTTTCGCGTCCAGAATGCTTCGGTCAGACTCGAAGTCACATCCACTCTCTTATCTGCCCAAGGCGTTGTCTTGGTTATCTCGCGCAACCCACCGCCATCAACTTCCGCCCAACCCACTCAGCCACCTGCGTAACAACGGCGTTTCCGGCACCGAAAGTCTCTGCAAGGTTGGCCGCATCCAGTTCGAGGCAAAACCCATCATCTTCAACCGCTCGCTGCCGCTGAGCCATCTGATCCCATCCGTTCGCGTGAGCGACGAAAGTGGTACAGCCCATAGTGATCTGGGAGCCGGCCTTGTTTGCCAATTAAGTATTGGCGGCCCAGGCATTCGCGGGGCGTGGCCACTGGATCGATTGAGACGCTGGAGGTATTGCGTCCACTGGCGCGGCGTCAGCCAGGAACTCCCTTGCGGACCGCGGGTATGTGGGATTGCAAGCACAGCCCGGTTGGCCGGGTTGAGTTCAACTTGCCAGGCGCTGCGGAAACCGGCGTTTTCAAATCCGACATCAAAGCCTCCTATGCCTGCGAACAGGCTGCCAAGGGTGGGTTGCTGCATTCAGGAACTCGTTGTTTTGGATGCTCGCGGCACGCTGGGGGAGGCTCTGGGCCTTCAAGTGGCTGAGTGTCCGGCAACGCGGGCTCTTAATCTGTAATTCGATGAAGCCGGTGGCGGCGGCGAGTTTGCGGCTGCACTTGCCGCAACGTATGTCTTGCATTCGTTTTTCCAGTTTTTGCGATTCAGGTTGTAGTCGTAATTTCGATTGGGTCTAAAAAACTGTTATTTCTTACAGTAGCGAGGGTTGCGGGTAGCGTGAAAATATTTACGTGTTGTTAAAATTAGCCCGAGGGTAAAGACATGATCAGAACATTAGAAATTCCCAAGTTGTTGTCAGGGGATAATGAGGAAGCAGTCAAGGACCTTGTTGTTAAACTATTTGAAGAAAAAAACAGAAAGCATCAATTTTAGAAGTTCTAGTTGACGAGCAAGAAAACAAAACTTTTATTAAATTTTATGACGGGACTCCATCCCCCCCCCCTATGACAAGATCTTCTTCACCGATTCAAATGGCTAAACAGGTTGGTGTACCCTATATGGTGGTTTTCTTGAGCAAAGCCGATATGGTCGACGACGCGGAGTTGTTGGAGTTGGTTGAAATGGAAGTAAGAGATCTACTCTCCACGTATGACTTTCCAGACGAACCGCCAACTATCCGATGATGGGCATCAACTCCGCAACCAATGCGCGGCCTTTCCATTATGGGCCACAAACTCCCCGACATTGTCCGGCGGTGAGGCCGTTCAATGTTTTTGGGCGGCATGGCTGTGTTCATTTGTTCAATCTAGATGATTGGTTGCAGCTCCACAGTACGGTTGCCGTCCCCCTCCTTGAAACAGTAACTCGAAACGTTTGGCGATATGAAAGGAGGGCGGTACCTACCGGGCTCATGTTTTATCTGCCTGCATCTGATTCCATTCCCGATCAACCGCCCGCTTCGCCGCTTTCTCAGAGGCATACAACCATCGCAACTGTTTCGGCTTGCTCTTACCCCCAGCGGTCACCGTCTTCTCCTTGCCGCTTCGCTTATCGCGGTAGTGAGCAATGACGACGGTGAAGTCCCCCTTGTTCTCTTCAACCAGTTCCTCGACGGTGTCATCCTGCAGCTTGCTCTCCAGCGCCAGGCTGACGGTGTAGCCGTTGTCCGCGCTGAGAGTGTGTTGCACGTTCCATCGGATTCGTTAGCCTGGTCGAGCTGCAGGGTGGGCAGACCATGGAGGGCGCCGGCAATGGTCGCGGCCAGACCGTTGCCCAGCGCGATGTCGCCCAGCACGTCGCCTAACGTTGTGTTGCTCCAACGGCGTTCGCGTTTGGTCTTCAGGCTTTTACGAAAATCCGCGGATCGAGCGCGGATGCTCAGCACATCGGGGGCGCCGCTGTGTTCCGTTTCATCGACGGTGTAGGTGCCTTTGTCCACCAGACCGATATCGCTCCAGCCGAGGTAGAGTCGAATGATTGCACCTTTGGGTGGAATCGCGAGTAGACCATCGTGGTCGCAGAAGCTGAGGGTCAATTGGTCGGCCTCGATCCCACGGTTGTCCATCAGATCGATGGTTGATCAATCGAGGGATGACAATCACAGCAAGCTCCTCATGATGCTAACGCCCACGGTTGTTCCGGCACCGATCAGGTCAATGCAGTCGTCGTCGATGCGCTTGAGGCTGAGACTGAATTCGATCCGGCGCGGTGTGCCATCGCGGAAAAATACCGTCTTGGTTGATGGAGCGCGTAAAGGTGCCCACCATTACGTCACCTATTTTGGCCATTTGACCGGCGTTCATGCCGAGCCCGGAGAGGATGTTTGAGGCGATGTCGGCGGTCTGTGCGAGATCGGCCCCGCCGGCGGCCGCGAGATTGAGCATCCCCGGCATGGCGGCTTTGATCGCCGTAGGCTTCTGCAGCGCTATGTTCGCATCGTCAGCGCTCTTGAGCGGCGCTCTCGACCGGCGCCGAGTAAACAGCCCGAATCGTTCGGGCCGGCCTCCAGCAATCGGTCAGGAGAAGCATTAAGCAGCGCTAGACGCCAACGTATCCCTTGCCGGGCTCTTGCCCCAGTTCTCAGACAGTTTTCTACCGTAGTCGCGAAGTGGGGTTTCCACCTTGCGGAACGAAAACTCGGCAAGCAAGACAGTCGCGGACATGGCGACGACGGTTGCCACTATCTTGTCAAACTCTGCGGTCATGTCGGAGATCCCTGAGGTCAGCACCAGCTCTCGTAGAACCGCAAAGACCGGGAAGTGAATCAGGTAGATCGAATAGGACCTTGAGCCAATGTACACAAGGGCTGTCTTGACCGGGTTTTGATTACCTGTCAGGTCCTTGTTCGCCGAGCAGAGAAGAATGACCATCCCGGCACTGACGGCTACGAGTCCCATGTAGTAAGGCGTAGCGCTTATCTTCGATAGCAACACCGGCATTGGAAGCACCAGCGCGAAGGCTAGTTGCCAATAAATCTTCTTACCGGCGGCGAAGGCCCGCGACAGTTTTGCGCCGTAGTTGTGCCAGGCAAACGCAATTAGCGAGCCGTATATCAGCGCATCGCTTCTGATAAACCACAGCAATTCTCCCCACGGCCGGATGTGCGTTGACTGGTAGACCGCGAAAGCGAGCATGAAGACGGCAATGTATTTTCTGGTTGCCGAGAAAAACAGCAAAATCGGCAGCACGATGTAGAACTGCTCTTCGAGCGAGAGGCTCCAGTAATGCCAGATAGGGGTCGGTTTGGCGCTGGCGTGTGTCCACCAGATGACGAGGTTCTCGACATTAAACAGTCCGGCAAGCCAGGAGAGCCTTACATCTTCTACGGGGCCGAACGTTCTCGAAACGTCAAACACCTCGGAAATAATGAGTGTCACTGTCGCCCAAAGTAAGGCGGCAGGCCATAACCTGAACAGTCGGCGGATCCAGAACTTGCCAGCAAACGTTGTAAAGGGTTGTTTGCGGGTAAGCGATAGCAACAAGGATGATGTGATCAAGAAACCGGAGATGCAAAAAAACAAATCAACGCCGCCGCCGAGCCAGTAATAACCAATCCAGCTGTCCCAAGTGGGATTAAGTAATCCCAAGTGCGCAACGATGGTGATCGTAATTGCATAAGCTCGCATGACTTCAATGTCGAGGTTTTTTGTCATATCAGGTTCATCGTTGGAATAGGCGTGCCGGCCCGAGATTGCCGGCTTTCAGGGACGTCGCGTTATACAGCATTGGGTGCTGCCATATCTAGGTCCGGGGTGTGCCGCACCAGCATAAAAATGGAGGCGAGAAGGTTTGCGAAGGCCCGCATTAGCTTTGCCATGCGGGCCTTTGCCGTTGTTTTTGACAGCCATCATCCTTTCGATTTCAAACCTTGGTTTGCCAGGTTTTCGTAGCAGCGGTGCGTCGGACGTAATCGCTAAAGTCCCGTGCGGGCCGGCCCAGTGCGCGCTGGACGCCATCGGCAAGAGGGGTGTTGCGCCCGTCGAGCACTGTTGTGAAGAGATACAACACAAGGTCGATCAACTCGGCCGGAAGTTGCGCCTGTTCCAGCGCCTCTCTATAGGCGTCCGGCGGCACAGCGACAAAGCTGATATCGCGGCCGGTCCCTCGGGCGATCTCATCGACCGCCTCGGCAAACGTCAGCGCCCTTGGCCCCGTCAGTTCATAAAGCTGGCCGGCGTGTCCGGGTTGGGTCAGCGCCTGCACAGCAATCTCGGCAATGTCCTCCACGTCGACAAAGGGCTCGGCGATATTGTCGACGGGAAGCGCCAGTTCTCCCTGAACAATCGGCTCCAGAAAATGCGCCTCACTGAAGTTCTGGAAGAACCAGCTGCAACGCAGGATGGTCCAGTCGACGCCGCTGTTCTGTATGACGCGTTCGGCTTCCTCCGCTTCTGCCTCTCCGCGCCCGGAGAGCAGCACCATTTTGCCGACGCCGCTGTTGACGGCCAGGTCGGTAAACGCCTGCACCGTTTCGACGGCGCCTGGTACGGCGAGGTCCGGTTGATAGGAAATGTAAACGGCGGCGATGCCATCAAGCACTGCCTCCCAAGTGCTCCGATCCTCCCAGTCGAAAGGTGGAGTGGCGCTACGAGAGCCCAGGCGCACGGGCAATCCCGCCGTTTTTAGACGTTGAGTAATCCTGCTCCCTGTTTTACCGGTCGCGCCGAGAATGAGGATGCGGTCTTGAGAGGTCTTCATCGCGTTCATCTCCATCGGGTTAATGTGAGTGATGCTCACGTTAAAAAGATGATAAACGCTCATGTTATGCCGTCAACCAACGAAAGAGCGGAAACCGACGTACGGCTATAGCCTCTTGGGTGAGTCGATGGGCGGTGCTAAGGTGAGTGCATGTCATGTTATTGATCGGAGAGCACGTCAGTGCCGAAGAAAACCACCACCGAGCGCGAGCAGGCGGTTTCAGAGCCGACCCGACGCAATCCCACGCAACAACGCAGTCGCGAGCGGCAGGAGCGAATTCTTGCCGTGGCCACGAAGCTGATCGCAACCAAGGGCAGTGATTCGCTAAAGATGAGTGAAATTGCCGAACGCTCGGAGATTTCGATCGGCTCGCTTTACCAGTATTTTCCGGACAAGAGTTCGGTGATTCGCACGTTGGCCGAGCGCTTTAACGCGGCGAGTCGCCGTTGCATAGAAACGGCATTGGTCGCGGTCCAGGATGCACAAGGGTTGCAGGAGGCCTATTCGGACCTGCTCGAGCAGTATTACGACATCGCTCAGGCTGAGCCGGTAATGCGTGATATCTGGTCGGGGATGCAAGCCGACAAACAATTGCTGGCGCTGGAGCTGGAAGAGAGTCGAGTGGCGGGCAGGTTGCTGGCGGATGCGATGCTTCGTGTCTTTCCAGGCAGTGATACCCAGCAAGTTTCCGATACCGCTTTTCTGATCTGGCAACTGGGTGAGGCGACTATGCGTTTGGCCATCACCTGCGCGCCTGAGGAAGGGCGGCGACTGTTCGAAGCCTTCAAGCGCATGTCGCTTGCCGAAGTGATGGCGCCCGCAAGCGCGTTGATCAGCAGTGGGTCGAACGAAGTCGACCCCGCTGACGAATGAACCTGCTACACAAAAGGCTGGCCGCTAAAACCACGAGGCAGTCTTTGCAACCCGGTCATGGCGGTTAGCCGTTCGGTCCAGGCTGCGCGCCAGTCATTGGCGGTGTGAGTGGCTTTGGCCTTGCGTGCGGCACGGCGTGTCGCATTGCGCTGGGCCTTGCGTGCTTCCTTGTACGCATCGGTGCTTCGGCAGCTTCTGCATTTCACGCGGTTCAGTTCTTGGGTGGACGTGAGGTTGCTGCCTTTGTGACCGCAGGCCAGATGCCCGCTGACTTTGTAGTGGGTGACCATGGAACGTCTCCTTCGTGACGTGTGATTGTTTGACCCCTCGCAAACGCCAGCGTTCGATGGCTGCCTGACAGGCAAAAAAAAGGTCTGCATGCGGGCAGACCAAGGTGATTCTTCAAAGGAGTGACTCACTGTAGGGCGTACGTTGTAAATGCGGCGTGAAAGAAATGTCGCAAAAAAAAGCCCAGCGCCAGGCTGGGTGTTCGGGTGTAGCGGCAAATTCTCAGACAGGCACAATCGCGGTGACGATAAGGTCGCCGTTCATGCGTCCTGAAACAGGCACTGTTTTCGCGTCGAATGCCCGGCCTTAATCATCTGAACCTAGGCAGGGGCGGATCGACAGGTTTTAGCGACGACAGGGTGTTTCGAATCAGGGGAGTATCTTTTTCGATGTCGTTCAGCCGATCACGAATTCTGAGGGCTGTCGGATGGCCCCCTTGATGATCAACCCAGTCGGCAATTTCCTTGCACGCGGCGGCAAGTCGAGCCTGGCGGGAGTCAAGCAGGGTGAGGAGGGTGGTGATGGACTCTTTTTCGGACATGGAAAACACCTCCGTTGAAGAAACCTGGCAAATGGCAGCAAAAAGCCCGCCAGGTGCGAGCTTTCAGCCTTTGGGGTCGCCGATCCTTCAGCTGTTTTTCAGTATAGACCCGGAATAGACAGGTACCTGTTCGTCATCCTTGCCGGGCCATCACTTGCGATGTGGCATTCAGCCGTTGGCATTCCCGTCTGGCATCGGCTTCCGCGTCAAAGCCGTCACCGATGAAACCCTGCGTGCGAGTGTCGGCAATGCGGTACCAGACGGCGGCGTCGGGTGGCGGGTGGCCGGCTTCTCCGGCCCGGCGACCATGAATGATGATCTTGTTGCAACGCTTCACAACGAAAATGTCTTCCATGGCGTCACCGCAGCTGATTTCTTGTTCAGATCAACTATAGAAGTTCTTTGTGATCGTGCAAAAAATAGACAGGTCAGTTCGTCGCTTCAGCCCTGGCGATCATGCGCTCAAGGAACATCGCCATCCCGACTTCCTCTGCCCTGAGCCCTTTGCGCAACCTTGGCCGAGGCAACTCAGCCAGAGCGCCGAGCATAAAAGCGTCGAGCACCGCCGGGTGGATGTAGCATTTGCGGCACACCGCAGGCGTGTTGCCTAACTGCCTGGCGACGTTCTTGACCATCTCTACCACATGGCGTTTTGCATCCGACTCGGGTTCCCAGTGCAATTCGCGCAACACCGACAACGCCAGCACGCTGCCTGCCCACGTGCGGTAATCCTTGGCCGTGAAATCGGCACCGGTGAGGGTTTGCAGGTAGGCGTTGACGTCGGCGGAACTGACGGTGTGTCGCTCGCCGTTTTCATCCAGGTACTGAAACAGGTTTTGTCCCGGGATTTCCTGGCAGCGCTTGATGATCCGCGCCAGGCGTCGGTCTCTCACGGTGATCTGGTGCTCGACGCCACTCTTGCCGCGAAACTGGAAGCGGATAGCGCTGCCGTTGACTTCAACGTGACGGCTTCGCAATGTCGTCAGGCCGTAGGAACGATTGTCCCGGGCGTACTGCGTGTTGCCGACCCGGATCAGCGTTGCATCGAGCAACGTAATGACGGTGGCCATGACCTTGTCTCGGCTGAAGCCTGGTGCGGCCAATAGCGTTTCAAGCTGTTTGCGCAGTTTCGGCAGCGCCAGGCCAAAGTCGCGCAACCGCGAGTATTTGTCGGCATCGCGCACTTCGCGCCAGCGGGCGTGGTAGCGGTATTGCTTGCGACCGCGAGCGTCGCGGCCGGTGGCTTGCAGATGGCCGCGCGGGTCGGCGCAAATCCACACGTCCGTATAGGCCGGCGGCACGGCGAGGGCGTTGAGGCGTTTGATTTCGTCCGGATCGGTAATGCGCTGGCCCGCAGGATCGAAGTAACAAAACTTTCCACGCAGCAGCTTTCGGCTGATTCCGGGCTGTGTGTCATCGACATAGTGCAGGTCGGGTGGCAGTACATCGGGCAGTGCGGTATCGGACATGGCGAGTCAACCTCGACAACAAATCAGGGTCAGTACAGCCATTGACCGCAGGCATTTGTCGTTGGTGCCAAAAGACTTAGGCCAGCACCGCGACCGCTTTGATTTGTGCCCAGAGTTGCTGGCCGGGGTGCACGCCCAACTGATCCCGGGAGTAGCGGGTGATACGAGACAGCAATGGCGTGCCGGCGGCGTTCAGGCGGATCAGCACGTGGGCAGCGTTGTCGGCACTGATTTCACTGATCACCGTCACCGGCAGGCGATTGAGGATGCTGCTTTGCTCGACGCTGCGCAGGCTCAGGCTGACATCGCGCGCCTGAACCTTGCAACGCAGTGTCTGGCCCAAGGGCATGGGCGCATGGGCGACGCGAATGCCCAGATCGGTCTCGGGCAATTGCAAGGTCAGCAACTGATAGTGGGCGTCATACGCGCTGACATGACCCTCGATCACCACGCCCGCGTCGTCGCCCAGCGCCAGCGGCAGGTCGAGACGGGCGAGGGTTTCGCCGATAGGACCGCTGGCCAGCGCCTTGCCGTCGCTGAGCAAGACGATGTAATCGGCTAACCGTGCGACCTCATCCTGCGAGTGACTGACGTACAGCACCGGGATGTCCAGTTCATCGTGCAGGCGTTGCAGGTAAGGCAGGATTTCGTTTTTGCGCTGACTGTCCAGCGCCGCCAGCGGTTCATCCATCAGCAGCAGTTTCGGGCTGGTGAGCAACGCGCGGGCGATGCCGACCCGCTGCCGCTCGCCGCCGGAAAGGTGCTGCGGGTGACGCTCCAGCAGATGGCCGATCCCCAGCAGTTCCGTGGCATGACCCATGTCGACCCGGCGTTGCTGTTTCGGGATGCGCTTGAGGCCGAATTGCAGATTCGCCAGCACCGACAGATGCGCAAACAGACTGGCTTCCTGAAAGACATAACCCAACGCACGTTTGTGCGGCGGTACGAAAATCTTCTTTTCGCTGTCCTGCCAGACCTCATCGTTGACCTGGATAAAACCCTGTTTGGCCCGTTCCAGACCGGCGATGCAGCGCAGGCAGGTGGTTTTTCCCGAACCCGAATGTCCGTAGAGCGCGGTCACGCCACGACCGGGCAATTGCAGGTCCACGTCCAGGGCGAACCCCGAATAGCTCAGTTGCAGACGCATATCGATCATCGATCAGCTCCAGGCCGCTTTGGTTTTACGGCTGGAGTACAGCGCCAGCAACACTGCAAAAGAGAACACCAGCATCGCCCCGGCCAGCCAATGGGCCTGGGCGTATTCCATGGCTTCGACGTGATCGTAGATTTGCACCGACACCACACGCGTCTTGTCCGGGATGTTGCCGCCGATCATCAAGACCACGCCGAACTCGCCGACGGTGTGGGCGAAGCCGAGAATCGTTGCCGTGATAAAACCCGGTCGTGCGAGCGGCAGGATCACGCTGAAGAAGGTGTCCCACGGATTGGCGCGTAAAGTCGCGGCCACTTCCAATGGGCGAATGCCAATGGCGGCAAAAGCGTTTTGCAGCGGTTGAACCACGAAGGGCATCGAGTACAGCACCGAGCCGACGACCAACCCCGCAAAACTGAAGGTCAGGGTGCCAAGCCCCAGTGATTGGGTGAACTGACCGACAAAGCCGTGAGGCCCCAGCGCCAGCAACAGATAAAAGCCAATCACCGTGGGCGGCAGGACCAGGGGCAGGGCGACGATCGCCCCGACCGGGCCGCGCAACCACGAGCGGGTGCGCGACAGCCATAACGCAATCGGAGTGCCGATGACTAACAGGATGGCCGTTGTCAGGGACGCCAGTTTGAGGGTCAGCCAGATGGCGGAGAAATCGGCACTCGTCAGCGTCATTTAGAGTTGGTAACCGTAGGATTTGATGACAGCAGCGGCTTTCGGACCTTTCAGGTACTCAACCAGTGCCTTGGCGGCCGGGTTGTCCTTGCCTTTGTTGAGGATCACCGCGTCTTGTTTGATCGGGTCATGCATGTCGGCTGGAACGATCCACGCCGAACCGCCGGTGACTTTGCCGTCTTTGTAGATCTGCGACAAGGCCACGAAGCCCAGTTCGGCATTGCCGGTGGAAACGAATTGGTAGGCCTGGGTGATGTTCTGGCCTTCAACGATTTTGTCCTTGACCTTGTCGGTCAGGCCCAGCTTGGCCAGTACCTGAGTCGCGGCCAGGCCGTAAGGGGCGGCTTTGGGGTTGGCGATGGACAGATGCTGGTATTGATTGTCGCTCAGCACTTTGCCCTTGGCGTCGACGTAGCCATCTTTGGCCGACCACAAGGCGAGGGTGCCGATGGCGTAGGTGAAGCGTGAACCCTTGACGGTGTCGCCTTCGGTTTCAAGTTTTTGCGGCGTGGTGTCGTCGGCCGAGAGGAACACGTCGAACGGCGCACCATTCTTGATCTGCGTATAGAACTGACCGGTGGCGCCGTATGCCGCGACCAGTTTGTGCCCGGTGTCTTTCTCGAAATCGGCAGCGATGGCTTGGATAGGGGCTGTGAAGTTGGCGGCGACAGCGACCTGGACTTCGTCCGCGTGTGCGGCGCCGAAAGCGAAGATGGCGATCAGGCTGGCGAGGCCGGTAGGGGCAAAACGTGAGGCACGAATGGTCATGAAACGGCTCCGTCATAGGCGAACGCAACAAGGGGGTGAAACGCTATATAGACGAATATATAGCGAAATGCCTTCAAACGGAATGTGTTGGTTTCTAAGTGGGGAGTCGGTCGTAGCCGCGCTTAACCCTGTAGCAGCTGGCGAAGCCTGCGTCCGGTTGCGAAGCAGCCGTAAAATCAGACAACTCGGCGTACCAGATACACCGTGGAGGCAGGGTTTACGACGGCTTCGCCGCCGGACGCAGCCTCGCGGGCTCGGCAGCTGCTACAGGGGATCGCTTTATCGGCGGAGCAATTTAGCCAGCGCTTCATCCGCCAGGCGTCGGGTCAATTCTGCCGTGGTCATTTCAGCGCTCAACCGGAACGCTTGCCCGGCCCAGAGGTTGCTGAAATCCGCTTCATCCTTGGCTCGCAACGGCATCAGCGCACCGCCGGCGAGTGGGAACTTCGGCGCTTTATCGCTGATCGGGCCGATTTCACGCATCACCCGATTGAGAATGCCCCGTGCCGGGCGTCCGGTGAAAAGGTTGGTAACGGCAGTCTCGCTTTCTTTGGCCGTGCGCAATGCCTTGTAGTGCGACGCGCTGACCTTTGCTTCTGGCGTGAACAAATAAGCCGTGCCCACTTGGACTGCCGAAGCACCCAACAGGAACGCGGCCGCAACGCCGCGCGCATCACTGATCCCGCCGGCTGCAATCACCGGCACTTTCACCGCATCGACGATCTGTGGCACCAGGGCAAACGTTCCCACCTGGCTGCTCAGGTCGTCACTGAGGAACATTCCGCGATGCCCACCGGCCTCGTAACCCATGGCGATGATGGCGTCACAGCCGCGCTGTTCCAGCCAGACGGCTTCTTCGACCGTTGTGGCCGAGGAGAGAATTTTTGCGCCGGTGGCTTTTACCCGGTCCAGCAGAGCCTCTTCCGGCAGGCCGAAGTGAAAACTGACCACTTCAGGGCGAAACTCTTCGACGACCTCGCAGGCAGCAACATCGAACGGCGCCCGGTTTGATACCGGTGTTGGCGCATCGAAATCGGCGCCCAGTTCCCGGTAGTAAGGTTCCAGCAAGTTCTTCCAGTCCCGGGCGCGTTGCTCATCAGGGGCCGGAGGTTGATGGCAGAAATAGTTGATGTTGAACGGGCGCTGGCTGTGCTGGCGAATCGTCTTCAACTCTTCGCGTAATTGCTCGATGCTCAGCAAGGCAGCAGGCATCGAGCCCAGGCCGCCGGCGCTACTCGCGGCGATGACCATGGCAGATCCATTGGCGCCGGCCATGGGGGCCTGGATGATCGGCAGTTCGATCCCGAGCAGGTCAAGAATGCGGGTGTCTGGCCATTGATTCATTTCAATCTCCGACGTCAAAACAGGGCAGGACGGTTGAACCGTTTTTTACCAGCTATCTAGGGTGAAGGGCCAGTCGACTTTTGGCTGGTCAGCGGTTTGGCTTAAAGTCTTGTACGGCGAAATGTTTCTTTATGGTATTTCAAGGGTTCCACATCCTGATTGATTCCATTGAGAGGTAACGATGTTCAAGGGTATTTTGATCGACAAAGACGACAGCGGTTATCGGGCCACACTGCAAGAGATCAATGACGATCAACTGCCCGAAGGGAATGTGACGGTCCGTGTGGCGTACAGCACGCTGAACTTCAAGGATGGCTTGGCAATCACCGGCAGCAGCCCGGTGGTGCGAAAATTCCCCATGGTGCCGGGGATCGATCTGGCAGGCACGGTCGAAACCAGCGATCACCCGGACTACAAGGCCGGTGATCAAGTGGTCCTCAATGGCTGGGGCGTTGGCGAAGGGCATTGGGGTGGATTGGCGCAGAAGGCGCGCCTGAACGGTGACTGGTTGATCCCGCTGCCAAAGGAATTTACGGCGGCCCAAGCCATGGCCATCGGTACTGCCGGCTACACGGCCATGCTGAGCATCCTGGCGCTGGAACATAACGGCGTGACGCCCGATCAAGGCGAAGTGCTGGTCACCGGTGCCAACGGCGGCGTAGGCAGTTTCGCCATCGCGCTGCTGAGCAAGCTGGGGTACCGCGTCGTCGCTTCCACCGGCCGAACCTCCGAACACGATTATCTGAAGCGACTCGGCGCGAGCGAAATCATCGACCGCGCCACCTTGTCCGAGCCTGGCAAACCGCTGGCCAAGGAGCGTTGGGCGGCGGTCATCGATTCGGTTGGCAGTCACACGCTGGCCAATGCATGCGCCAGCACCAAGTCCAACGGCACAGTAGCGGCCTGTGGTCTGGCGCAAGGCATGGACTTCCCTGCTTCGGTTGCCCCCTTCATTCTGCGCGGCGTGACTTTGGCCGGGATAAACAGCGTGACCCAGCCCAAGGCCAAGCGCGTACAGGCCTGGAATCGACTGGCCAAGGATCTGGACTTCGCTCTGCTGCCGCTGATCAGTCATGAAATTGGTTTGAGCGAAGCCATCGAAGCCGCGCCGCGCTTGCTCGCCGGGCAATTGCGCGGGCGGGTGGTGGTCGATGTGAATCGCTGATCAGCGCGTCTCGCGTTCCAGCAACAGGCGCTTGCGCTCAACCCCCCAGCGATAGCCCGACAGGTTGCCGTCGCTACGCACCACGCGGTGGCAAGGGATCGCCACCGCCAGACTGTTCGCTCCACACGCCTGGGCCACGGCGCGCACAGCCTTGGGTGATCCGATGCGTTGGGCGATCTCGGCATAGCTCGCGGTGCGGCCGGCGGGAATCTCGCGCAAGGCTTGCCAGACGCGTTCCTGAAACGCCGTGCCGCGCACGTCCAGCGGCAAATCCAGGCCAAGGGCCGGCGCTTCGATAAACCCTACGACCTGGGCGATCAGTTGCTCGAACTCATGATCGGCACCGATCAGGTTGGCACGCCGAAACTTGTCCTGCAGATCGCAGACCAGTTGATGCGGATCATCCCCCAGTAGAATCGCGCAAACCCCGCGTTCACTTTGCGCCACCAGAATGGCCCCGAGGGAGCATTGGCCGACGGCAAAGCGGATGTCGTTGTTTTGCCCGGCAGCGCGATAGTCACCCGGCTTCATCCCGAGCAGATTATCCGCTGCTTCATAGAAACGACTGTTGGAATTGAAACCGGCGTCGTACAAGGCGTCGGTGACCGAGCCGCCATCCGCCAGACGATCACGCACCTTGCGCGAGCGATGGGCCGTGGCGTAACCCTTGGGGGTCAGCCCGGTGACGGCTTTGAACACTCGATGGAAGTGGAAGCTGCTGAGACCCGCGGCGTCCGCCAGTTCATTGAGCGGCGGCAGATTTTCGGCGGATTCGATGTGCCGGCAGGCAGCGGCCACGGTGGCCGCGTGCTGGGCGGCCACATCACTTTGGTCTTTTGCCGCGCGTTTGCTGGGACGATATCCCGCCGCCTGGGCTTGCTCCGGCGTGTCGAAAAACTCGACGTTCTGCGGATTCGGCAAGCGCGCCAGGCTGCTCGGGCGGCAATAGATGCCGGTAGTTTTTACCGCGTAGACAAATTGCCCGTCTGCGGCCGGATCGCGCGCAACGACGGCGGCCCAGCGAGGATCGATTTCGGTAGCTGTTTTAGTCGAATGAGTTGTCATGTCTGTAGTTCCATTGACCCGTTTCATTCAGATTAATCAGGCGGGAGGGGCGTGGCACTCCGGGTCTTGCGGTCAAATTCGAGTCTTTCATCCGGCCTTACGAAACGTGAAGTTGATGCGTTGTTCGCCCAGCCTTGGATGATGTCCGTCCTTGATTGGCAATACGCCGTGATAGCGCAAGCGGTCGACGCCACCCCAGACCACGATATCGCCGTGCAGCAGTGGTACGCGCTGGCTTTTATCACTTCGTTCAAAACCGCCGAACAGGAATGTCGCTGGTAACCCCAGCGATACCGAAACGATCGGCGCTGCGTAGGAACCTTCGTCTTTATCCTGGTGCAATGACATCTTCGCGCCGGGGACATAGCGGTTGATCAGGCAGGAATCAGGTACAAAATCCGTAAATCCCGCTTCACGTGCCGCCGCTTTTGCCAGCTCGAAAAACACATCAGGCATCTTCGGCCAGGGTTGCCCGGTCTGCGGGTCATTGCGCGTGTATTTGTAGCCGCTGCGGTCGGTGGTCCAACCCAGGGCACCGCAACTGCTCAAGGCTACGGACATGGTGAAGCCGCCGGGGGTGACCATCTGCCGAAACGGCGCGACCGCCAAAACCTCCTCAAGCGCAGTCAGCAACGAGTCCAGCCAGGGCAGGGCAAAGCCGCGCAAGACGCAGGCTTGTTCACCGATCTGCTCGCGCTTGGGCGGCGGCTCGGGTTCTGTGTCGGCAAACAAATCCAGGGTGAAGGGGCTCATGGCTCATAACGCATCGTGAAAGATGATTCCAAGGGTATGCCGTTTTCCGCTGTGCAGGCGACTCACACCGTGGCGCATGTTCACTCGGTAATAACCGCGAACACCTTTGACCGGGCGCTGGCTGACGGCAAAGATCAAGGCATCGCCTTTCTTCAGGTCCATGACCAGAGGGCGTGACTGCATGCGCGGGCGTTGTTCGGTCAGCACGAATTCACCGCCGGTGAAGTCTTCGTCGGGTTCTGACAGAAGAATCGCCACTTGTAGCGGGAAGACGTGTTCGCCGTACAGGTCCTGGTGCAGGCAGTTGTAGTCCTGCGGGCCGTATTGCAGCAACAAGGGTGTCGGACGTTCCTGACCGGCGGCATGACAGCGCTGCAAAAAGGCTTCGTGCGTGGCGGGAAAACGCGTCTGCAGACCCATGTATTCGTGCCAGCGGTTGGCAATCGGCACGAGGGCAGGGTAAAGCTCGCTGCGCAGGCGTGCGACGGGATCCGGCAGAGGGTATTTGAAGTACTTGTACTCGCCTCGGCCAAAACCGTGGCGAGCCATGATCACCTGTGAACGAAAAAGCCCGGGCTGCGCGTAAAACGCGCTGATCTTGTCGCAGGCTTCGCTACTCAGGAGCGATCTGATAATGGCGCAGCCATCCTGATCGAGTTGTTGCTCCAGCATGTTCTGACTCCTTAACCCAAGGTTGAGGTGGCCAGTCTAGGCAGCGGTGGCGGGGTGAACACTCCGGCGCTTGCGGTCAAACTTCAGACTCGGGAGCAGACATCCCTGTGGTCGCTCCGGGGACTGTTACAGCGCTTTGCTGACACTGATCTCGCTGATGACATCGTCGCTCTGGCCATGAATGGCGTCGAGCGCGGCCTTCGCTTCTTCGGCAGTGCCGTTTTCAAGCTGGGCAAACTCGAAACGGCGCTCACCGTTGAGTTTGTATTTGATGACGTACTTGGTCGTTTGAGCCACGGTCATACCTGCCTTGTTTCGTGTGCGGACGTTGCTCAGCTCAGTTTCGTGCTGGAGCGACGGATGATCTTGATCGAGTGAGTCAGGGTCGGCTTGCGGGTCACGCTGATCGGCCGGCGGTTGACCGTGTCGATGGTGATGTTCCAGAAACCGGTGCTCGGCGCGGTAATCCGGGCCGGGAAAGTATCGAACGCGCCGCCGTGGTAAGTGTGACGACCACCATTCTTGAAGCTGCGGAAGTTGGCGTCGTTCATCAAGCGGATGTTGCACATTTGGGAGCACTGGATGACGACGATGTCGTCTTCGTTGAGGTGCTCGCGCTGGTGGATAAATTTCATGAGGCGCCTCCAGAAGGGCTTTTTCTACAAAATCAAAACGATAGCATGGGCGATTGGCGCAGTTTATCAGCCCGGACAGGTTATTATCGGGTCGTCAGGGTTCGCTTTGACAATTAAAAACAGTAATTCGGAATTCTGTGAGCGATAAAAGCGGTGCGCCTCGGAGAAAATCAGCATTTGTGCTGTCCGAGGGTCTTTATCGGAGGTTTTGTATGAAGTGGGGTGTGTTAGTCCTGCCGTTGGCGTTGGTCGTAAGTGGTTGCGCGAATGTTACGGAGATCAACGAGACGCTGCCGACCATGAACGTGATCTCAGGCAAGAAGCCCCATGAGTACGCGCAGTGCCTGATGGAGCAATTGGCTGATAGCCGTGGTGCTTTGCAAGTCGAGCCGCACAAAGACGGAATGCGCGTGATCGTTCCGGCGAAGTTCTCGTCGGCCCCGGCTGCCGTCTTTGACATTGAAGAACGCTCCAACGGCAGCAGCATCAAACTGCATGAGCGCATGTCCAATGTGCCGGTGCGTCCCAAGGATGTGCAGAAAGCCGCGAATACCTGTATTTCCGGCTGATAGACTGGCAACAAACTACATCGATGCCGTCAAGGCTGTGCTTTGACGGCATCGTCATTTCTGGAGTCAGGCATGAAGCGAGAACAGGTTCGGGAGCGGCATGCAGAGGGTCACATCTCTGCCACTCATGTGATTCAGAATCCGGCGAATCCAGGGGAGTGGATCGTGTTTTTCAAGAAAAGCGCCGGGCGCAGTTATTTTCTGGTGGACGATAACGACGAAGTCGAATCTTTCAGCCGTCTCGACGACTTGATCGAGACCGTGCGCGGTCTCGGGATCAAATTCGCCGAAATTCACATGTAGCGTCGGTCTTACTTGCAGACCACCAGAACGCTGCGGTTCTTGAAGTTGCCAACGTCGACGCCCAGGGTCTTGTCACTTTCCTTGGTTGACGGCGTGCCGTCCGTCCCGACGATCCGGTAGCCAGTGCCAGCGCAGGAGGCATCGGCTTTTTCGTAGCAGGTGGCCCAGGAGTTGGCTTCTCCGGAGCAGTCGATGGCCAGCCCCTGTTCACCGTTTTTCAGGTAAGCGGTTTCCGAGGTGGCGCAGCCGCTCAAGGCCAATACTGCAATCAGAGGCAAAAATTTAGTCATGTCGTGGTCGTCGTCAGGATGATGGGGCTAAGCCTGTGACAGCGCTGGCATCAAAAGGTTATAGCGAAGGGCCACTTCTTTGCAGATGGCCACAAAAAAGCCCTGCGCGAAGCAGGGCCTGGTCAAAAACCGGGTCAGATCAAGTCTTGTCTTTACCGCGGCGCTTGGCGGGTGCCGGGTGTTCAAGCTCCAATACGGATGCCACCTCAATCGCCAGCTTCTCGGTAGGGAACGGTCCGGTGATGGTCTCGGTGCCGCCGAAGTTCTCTATCCACCATTGGCCGTCTTTCTGTTTGATCAGGAACCCGTTGACGCTTTTTACTTCCGACATCTATCTGCCTCGTTGGCTGGTTCAATTGCGCCATGATAGCGCCAAATGCACCCAGAGAGTGCTGATGGGCGTATGGTGGTGCGATTGCAAGCCTGGTTGATTGTCTGGTGAATTCTGCTATCTATTGTGGATTGCAAAACTGCTTGTGCAGCTATTCGCGGAACTATCTGCGGGAATATTTCTCTATGTTGGCATCGGTTAGCCAGTGCGGGGCATTGTAAGGTGCACGCCGCCTGATTAGACTGCGCCGAAACTCGTACACACAGCCCTTTCAAGGACTTATATGATCAAGAAATGCTTGTTCCCAGCAGCCGGTTACGGTACTCGCTTCCTGCCAGCGACTAAAGCCATGCCCAAAGAAATGCTGCCGGTGGTAAACAAGCCACTGATCCAGTACGGCGTCGAAGAAGCTCTGGACGCTGGCTTGACCGAAATTTCCATCGTTACCGGTCGCGGCAAACGCGCCCTGGAAGACCACTTCGACATCAGCTACGAGCTGGAAAACCAGATCAAGGGCACCGACAAAGAGAAATACCTGGTCGGTATCCGCAAGTTGCTCGACAACTGCTCGTTCTCCTACACCCGTCAGACCGAAATGAAAGGCCTGGGTCACGCGATTCTGACCGGTCGCCCGCTGATCGGTGACGAACCGTTCGCCGTGGTACTGGCGGATGACTTGTGCGTAAACCTTGAAGGTGACGGCGTTCTGACCCAGATGGTCAAGCTGTACAAGCAGTTCCGCTGCTCGATCGTCGCCATCCAGGAAGTCGACCCGCAGGAAACTCACAAGTACGGCGTTATTGCCGGTGAGATGATTCGCGATGATATCTACCGCGTTCACAGCATGGTCGAAAAACCAAAGCCGGAAGATGCGCCGTCGAACCTGGCGATCATCGGTCGCTACATCCTGACCCCGGATATCTTCGACCTGATCGAACAAACCGAGCCAGGCAAGGGTGGTGAAATCCAGATCACCGACGCCCTGATGAAACAAGCCCAGAACGGCTGCGTGATGGCCTACAAGTTCAAAGGCAAGCGTTTCGACTGCGGTGGCGCTGAAGGTTACATCGACGCGACCAACTTCTGCTTCGAGAACTTCTACAAGACTGGCAAGGCTTACTGATAGCTGTTGACCCGCTTGTATTGAAAAGCCACCTTCGGGTGGCTTTTTCATTTTCTGGCCCCATATCGTTTGCAACACTTGCCCGGCGAACGTCTGCGGGTATGCTTGTGGACTGCCGAGGAGATTGAAAATGGCCTTTGATTTTGATTTGTACGTGATTGGCGCCGGTTCCGGTGGTGTGCGAGCTGCGCGATTTGCCGCTGGTTTTGGCGCAAAAGTGGCCGTGGCCGAGAGCCGCTATCTGGGCGGCACGTGTGTCAATGTCGGCTGTGTGCCGAAGAAGTTGCTGGTCTACGGGGCGCACTTCGCCGAAGACTTCGAGCAGTCGTCCGGTTTTGGCTGGACGCTGGGCGAGGCGCAGTTTGATTGGGCCACGTTGATCGCCAACAAGGACCGCGAGATCAATCGCCTGAACGGCATTTATCGCAGCTTGCTGGTCAACAGCGGCGTGACCTTGCATGAAGGCCACGCCAAAATCGTCGATCCGCACACCGTCGAGATCAATGGCGAGCGCCACACCGCTAAAAACATCCTGATTGCGACCGGTGGCTGGCCGCAGATCCCGGAAATCCCGGGGCACGAGCATGCGATCAGCTCCAACCAGGCGTTCTTCCTCAAGGAACTGCCGAAGCGCGTTGTGGTGGTGGGCGGTGGTTACATTGCCGTTGAGTTCGCCGGCATCTTCCACGGGCTGGGCGCCAAAACCACGTTGCTGTATCGCGGTGAGTTGTTCCTGCGCGGTTTTGATGGTGCGGTGCGCAAGCATTTGCAGGAAGAATTGACCAAGCGCGGCATGGACCTGCAATTCAATTCCGACATCGAGCGTATCGACAAGCAGCCTGATGGCAGCCTGAAGGTGACACTCAAGGACGGTCGTGAGCTGGAGGCGGATTGTGTGTTCTATGCGACCGGCCGGCGTCCGATGCTCGATAACCTTGGGCTGGAAAACACCGGCGTCAAACTCGACAAGAAAGGCTTTGTCGAGGTCGATGAGCAGTATCAGACGGCTGAACCGTCGATCCTTGCGCTCGGTGATGTGATCGGTCGTGTGCAACTGACACCGGTTGCTCTGGCCGAAGGCATGGCCGTGGCTCGGCGCTTGTTCAAGCCTGAGCAATACCGTCCGGTGGATTACAAGATGATCCCGACTGCCGTGTTCAGCCTGCCGAACATTGGCACCGTTGGCTTGAGTGAAGAAGACGCTCGCGAAGCCGGCCACGAGGTGGTGATCTATGAAAGCCGTTTCCGCCCAATGAAGCTGACCCTGACTGAATGCCAGGAGCGCACGCTGATGAAGTTGGTGGTGGATGCCAAGACCGACAAAGTGCTGGGCTGCCACATGGTCGGGCCGGATGCCGGCGAGATCGTTCAGGGCCTGGCGATTGCCTTGAAGGCAGGGGCGACCAAGCGCGATTTCGACGAAACCATCGGTGTGCACCCGACGGCCGCCGAAGAGTTCGTCACCATGCGTACGCCTGTCGCGGGTTAATCGTCCTTGTCTGCGTCTGGCGCTGTTGCAACAACAGCCGCCAGGCGCACGCTTTCATCGAGGCTCGCCTGAGTCTTGAGCAATTCAATTTCCAGCACCTTATTGGCCTGCGACTGCTCGTCGACGCTCTGTTTCAACGACTGACTTTCCAGCAGGGCGACGCGCAAGCGTTCCTGGAGGAGGGTGCGTTCGCTGTCGATTCGGTTGACCTGTTCCAGCAGTTGGTCCTGCCGGCTATTGGTCTGCTTGAGTTGATCCTGCAACAGGCTCAGCTCCCTCTGAGAACCCCGGTTTTCGGTGAACAGGCGCTCATTGTCGCGGTGCAGTTGAGTGTTCTCATCCTGGCGCACCATTGCGCTTTGCTGCGCCTGACGCAACTCCATCTGAATCTGCTGCACCTGGCTTTCGTGGCGGCTTTGTTCCTGCTCGCGCTGTTCCTTGACGGCGTTGCGGTAGTGCTCCAGGGCTTCGCGGGCGTGCAGGTGCTTTTCTTCCAGTGAGCGGATCTGCTCGTCCTTGTCCTGCAAGCGCAGCTCGAAGCCAGCCAGTGCCTGATTCAACCCGGCGTTACGAGTTTGCTCGGTCTGCAGCATGGAGCGGGTTTCTTGCAGTGAGTCGGATTCCTGGGTTAGCGCGAGGCTTTGCATCTCGTACTGCTGATGCAATTCGGTATTAGCTTCCTGGGCCTCGGTGAGTTGGCTTTCCAGTGCTTTGCGCTGCTGGTCGTACTGCTCGCGAGCCTGGTCGATAGGTTCCTGGGCCTTCTCTTTCAGGCGTTGGGCCAGGCGCGATACCAGGTCCGTCAGCTCGTCATCGATGGGTTCTGCCACGGACTCGGCCCGTTCACGACCGTCATCCAGTTCCTTCAGGTAGCGATGGATCGTGGTTTTCGAGCCTGTATTGCCCATTTCGATTCGTACTGCATCGATGCTTGGGTTCTCGCCACGGGCGAGGATCGCCAACCGTGCCGCTTGCACCACTGCTTTATTTACGCCGCCACGAGCCATGAGTTCTCCTACGATTTCGTACTGTGGTACATGCCACTAAAGTACGCAGTGTACCATCTGATAAATAAAGATAAATGATGTCAGTTTGTCATGCGGGATATACTGGTATTACCCCGTGTGAAGAGCCGCACGGCCCGATTGCACACGCCAACGCGGTACGTTTGAGAGAGTTGAGCTAATGACCGAGCTGGATCGATACCTAGAGGCCGCCACGCGCGACAACACCCGGCGCAGCTATCGGGCAGCCATTGAGCATTTCGAAGTCACGTGGGGCGGGTTTCTGCCGGCCACCGCCGACAGCGTTGCGCGCTATCTGGTGGCGTATGCGGGGGAGTTGTCGATCAACACGCTGAAATTGCGGTTGTCGGCGCTGGCGCAGTGGCACAACAGCCAGGGATTTCCTGACCCGACCAAGGCGCCGGTGGTGCGCAAAGTCTTCAAGGGGATTCGCGCATTGCACCCGGCTCAGGAAAAACAGGCCGAACCGTTGCAGCTGCAGCATCTGGAACAGGTGATTGCGTGGCTGGAGCTGGAAGCACAGACCGCTAAATCTCAAGATGACCAACCGAAACTTTTAAGAGCAAGGCGCGACATGGCGCTGATCCTCCTGGGATTCTGGCGCGGGTTTCGCAGTGATGAGCTGTGCCGTGTACAGATCGAGCACGTTCAAGCGGTCGCCAGTTCAGGCATCACGCTCTACTTGCCGCGCACCAAGAGCGACCGCGAGAACCTCGGCAAGACCTACCAGACCCCGGCCTTGCAGCGTCTTTGCCCGGTGAACGCGTACATCCAGTGGATCACCGAAGCTGCATTGGTTCGCGGGCCGGTGTTTCGAGGCATCGACCGCTGGGGGCACTTGAGCGAGGAGGGGCTGCACGCCAACAGCGTCATCCCGCTACTGCGCCAGGCCCTGGAGCGCGCCGGTATTCCCGCCGAACACTACACCAGCCACTCCTTGCGTCGCGGCTTTGCCAGTTGGGCTCATCAGAGCGGTTGGGACTTGAAGTCGTTGATGAGTTACGTGGGCTGGAAGGATATGAAGTCCGCCATGCGCTATGTTGAAGTGAGCCCGTTTCTGGGCATGGCCCGACTCGCGGAAAAGCCAGTGGCACTGTAGATCACGTTTTCTTCTATTAATACCGTCGGCTAATAGCGAAAACAAATCAGCAGCATGAGGTTTGCCAATGAGCCATCCGGGGATCGAGTGGGTAGGATTCACCCCATCAACTTGTTAACCCAACTTTTCAACCCTGACGGAGAGTCATCGATGCCTATCATCAACAGCCAAGTTAAACCATTCAAAGCTGACGCCTTCAAAAATGGCGACTTCGTAAAAGTGTCGGACGCTGACCTGAAAGGCAAATGGTCTGTCGTGTTCTTCTACCCGGCTGACTTCACCTTCGTTTGCCCGACCGAACTGGAAGACCTGGCTGACAACTACGACGCGTTCCAGAAACTGGGCGTCGAAATCTACAGCGTTTCCACCGATACCCACTTTGCCCACGCTGCCTGGCACAACACTTCGCCAGCCATCGGCAAAATCCAGTACACCATGATCGGCGACCCGACTCATGCCATCTCCCGCAACTTCGACGTGCTGATTGAAGACGCAGGCCTGGCTGACCGTGGCACCTTCGTGATCAACCCTGAAGGCCAGATCAAAATCGTTGAACTGAACGATGGCGGCGTTGGCCGTGACGCTTCCGAGCTGCTGCGCAAGATCAAGGCTGCCCAGTACGTCGCTGCTCACCCAGGCCAGGTTTGCCCAGCCAAGTGGAAAGAAGGCGAGGCCACTCTGGCTCCGTCCCTGGACCTGGTCGGCAAGATCTAAGTCTGTGAGCGCTACATCAGGGCGGTACGCCGCACCTACTCAGTAAGCTGCAACCGCCCTCAAAAACGCCCGGGCGAGATTCGCTCGGGCGTTTTTTTTATGCCTGCTTTTCATGAAATACCAGAAAGGAAATCGCCCGTATGTTGGACGCCAATCTTAAAGCCCAGTTGAAATCGTACCTGGAACGGGTCACCCAGCCGATCGAGATCGTTGCCTCCCTCGACGACGGTGCGAAATCCCTGGAAATGCTCGAATTACTGAAAGACGTTGCCAGTCTTTCCACACACATTACCTTGCTCGATAACGGTGATGACGCACGCAAGCCATCGTTCTCGATCAATCGCCCAGGCGCCGACATCAGCCTGCGCTTTGCCGGCCTCCCGATGGGCCACGAATTCACTTCGTTAGTGTTGGCGCTGCTGCAAGTCGGCGGCCACCCTTCGAAGGCCAGTGTTGAAGTGATCGAACAGATTCGCTCACTCAAAGGCGAGTTCAGCTTCGAGACTTACTTCTCGCTGTCCTGCCAAAACTGCCCGGACGTCGTTCAGGCGCTGAACCTGATGGCCGTGTTGAACCCCCACATCCGCCACGTCGCCATTGACGGCGCGCTGTTCCAGGCCGAAGTCGATGAACGCCAGATCATGGCGGTGCCCAGTGTTTACCTGAACGGTGTGAACTTCGGCCAGGGCCGCATGGGCCTCGAAGAAATCCTCGCCAAGCTCGACACCAGCGGCATCGAGCGTCAGGCCGAGAAGCTCAACGCTAAAGAAGCTTTCGATGTATTGGTTGTCGGCGGTGGCCCGGCGGGTGCAGCAGCGGCGATCTACGCAGCGCGTAAAGGCATTCGCACCGGTGTGGCAGCAGAGCGTTTTGGTGGGCAGGTGCTCGACACCATGGCCATCGAAAACTTCATTTCCGTGCAGGAAACCGAGGGGCCGAAACTGGCCAGCGCGCTCGAAGAACACGTCAAGCAATACGACGTCGATATCATGAACCTGCAACGCGCCACCGCGCTGATCCCGGCGAAGAATCCCGGCGAGTTGCACGAAGTGCGTTTCGAAAGCGGTGCCACGCTGAAAACCAAGGCGCTGATTCTTGCCACGGGTGCGCGCTGGCGTGAAATGGGCGTGCCGGGCGAGCAGGAATACAAAGCCAAAGGCGTGTGTTTCTGCCCGCACTGCGACGGCCCGCTGTTCAAGGGCAAGCGTGTGGCAGTGATCGGCGGCGGTAACTCGGGCGTTGAAGCGGCCATCGACCTGGCCGGGATCGTCAGCCATGTCACGCTGCTGGAGTTCGACAGCAAGCTGCGCGCCGATGCGGTGTTGCAACGCAAGCTGTTCAGCCTGCCGAACGTCACCGTCATCACCAGTGCTTTGACCAGTGAAGTGAAGGGTGATGGCCAGAAGGTCACCGGTTTGGTCTACAAGGATCGTGATTCAGGCGAGTTCAACACGGTCAACCTCGAAGGCATCTTCGTGCAGATCGGTTTGCTGCCCAACACCGATTGGCTCAAGGGCACCATCGAGTTGTCGCCTCGTGGCGAGATCATCGTCGATGCTCGCGGTGAAACCTCGATGCCGGGCATATTTGCCGCCGGCGACGTGACCACCGTGCCGTACAAACAGATCGTGATTGCGGTGGGCGAGGGCGCCAAGGCTTCCCTGAGCGCCTTCGATCACCTGATCCGGACCTCGGCCCCGGCCTGAACGCCGCCGCCGGAAACACAAAACCCCATGAGTGATCATGGGGTTTTTTTATGCCTCACTCAGATCAAATGTGGGAGCGGGCTTGCTCGCGAAAGCGGTGTGTCATTCAGCAGTTATGTTGCCTGACACTACGCCTTCGCGAGCAAGCCCGCTCCCACACTTGATTTGTAGTGGAGCTTACAGCGGAGCAGGCTGGATGATTTCGACCCAGTACGCATCCGGGTCCTTGATGAAGGCCAGGCTCTTCATGCGTCCGTCATTCAGGCGTTTCTGAAAATCACAGCCCAGCGCTTCGAAGCGTTCGCACGCCGCGCGGATGTCTGGCACGGAGATGCAGATGTGACCGAAACCACGCGGGTCGGTGTTGCCGTTGTGGTAGGCGAAATCAGGGTCGTTCTCGGTGCCGTGGTTATGGGTCAGTTCGAGAATGCCGGGAATCGACTTCATCCACTCGGTGCGAGCGCCAGCGTCGGCCGGGATCTGGTTCTTGTCGACCAGGGCGAGGAAATACAGGCTGAATTCCGCTTCCGGGAAATCACGTTTTTCCACCAGCGAGAAACCGAGAATGCGCGTGTAGAAATCCAGGGACTTGGTGATGTCCTTGACCCGCAACATGGTGTGGTTGAAGACGAACTTCTGGGTCGCGGTGTCAGGTTGGGCGGTGACGCCTGGGAAGGTGTTCAATTCGTGCAGGCTCATGGGCCCTCCGGAAAATAAGTGGGGCTAACGAATGGTCACAATGATACGCAAGGGCTCTGACATCACCAAACCCAAACGGTCTGCTATTGCCTGACAGGCGGGCGAGGCTCAGACTTTACCGTTCAATTCGTGAGTGTTTATTGCAATGGTTCGATTCTGTAAGCCGATGTTCGTCCTGTTGGGTGTCTTGTCAGCTGTGGCCAGTGCTCATGCAGAGGCGCCGCAAGTGCCGTGGCCAAGTGGTTGGGAAGTCGAAAACCTTGCGCCAGAAGGTGCGAACCCGGCTGTTTCCCGTCAGCGTGCGGTCAAGAACGATCAAAGCGGCACGCCAGTCATGGTCATGGAGTTGACGATGACTCAGGTTGAAAGCGGTCATCAAGTGAATGTGCAAGGGGTTTTGCTTGAGATGCGCAAGGCGGTGCAGAAAGACTTCTTTCAAAGCGGCTATCAAAGTGTCTGCAACAAAATACATCCCGCGACATTGAGCCGCCTGTCGGCACTGGAAACAACCTGCACCATTACCCAGAACGGGCGACACGTGCTGTCGCAAACATTGGTGGGGGCGGTGGATGCCGATAAAGCCTATGTTCTTTCGTACGCGGGACAGGCCGAGGCTTACAAGACAAGTCAGGACGAAATTGAGCAGCTGCGTAACAGCTTGAAACTTTAGTGATGAGGTTTTACGTGGACGCAGATTTGGCTGGGTGCGGACATTTTTAGATACCCAAAGGCATTAAGCACAAAGTTAATCGGAAAGTTGCGAGTTGATCGTTGCAGATCGTTGCATTTAGTAGGTATCCATGAAAAAGCCCTGCATTGGCAGGGCTTTTTTATAACCGCGAGCTGTTAGCCGCGCAGCCAGGAATCAACAGTGGCTGCACCGTATTGTTCCTTCCAGGCCTTCAGGCCGCGGTGGTTGCCACCCTTGGTTTCAATCAGTTCACCGGTGTGCGGGTTCTGATAGACCTTGACCACGCGAGCGCGGCGGGTTTTAGGCGTTTTTGCTTGTTGCAGACCGGATTTTGCCGGGTTCGGATCGAGGATGGCGATGATGTCACGCAGGCTCTTGCCGTAGGTTTTCATCAGCCCCTGGAGCTTTTCTTCGAATTCGATTTCTTTCTTGAGCCCGGCATCATTCTTCAGCGATTCCAGCTGCTTGAGCTGCTCCTGAAGGGCCTTTTCAGCTGCACGAAATTCAGCGAGTCTGGACAATATCTTTACTCCAATAGTGTGTTTGGCTGATACCAACCGCAAACAAAGCTATAAGCCAAGAGCCTTGAAGCGACTCGGTGATAGTGGCTCACCTGCCTATCTTGCACAGGCAAGAAAAATTGTAGTAGTTAATTGGCCAAGAGTAAATCCTGACATTTTCTTCATGTAACAGCAGTAGTCTTTTGATTCAATTTGGTGCGCGCTGTCGATCCCTCGTCGCTTAAAAAAATTAGTTAATGGTGGGTTAATGCGTTAATGAATTCGGCGCCGGGCATCGGTTGACCGAACAGATAACCTTGCAGGAAGTTCACGCCGTGGGCGGTCAGATAGTCACTTTGTTCTTCGGTTTCGACACCTTCGGCAACGATTCCCAGATCGAGCTTGGCCGAGAGTTCGATGATGGTGTCCAGAATATGCCGTGAAAGGGCGTCGATGCCGATCATGGCCACGAAGCTCTGGTCGATTTTCAGGAAGTCCACGTTGAACTGGCGCAGATAACCCAGGCTGGAGTGCCCGGTGCCGAAGTCGTCAATCGCGATCATCACGCCCAGCGCATGAAGTTGTTCAAACAGCTCAAGCGTAATGTCGCTTGGCTTGATCAGTTCGCGCTCGGTCAGTTCCAGTACGAGGTAAATGGAACCGGGTGCAAAGGCACTCAGAAACGCTCGACAGTCCTTGACCAACTCCAGGTCCTTGCAGTGGCTGGCGGTGATATTGATGCCGATGTGAAAAGGCTCGGTGAACGAGGAAGAAACAGGCCCCAGCACCTGTGCGGTCTGGCGCATGAGCGAACGGGTCATGGGCACGATCAACCCGGAATCTTCGGCGAACGGGATAAACAGATCTGGCCGTACCAGGCCTTCCTTTGGGTGTTTCCAGCGCATTAACACTTCGGTGCCAGACCACTTCCGGGTATCGCCATGCACCACCGGCTGAAAGTAGGGAACAAACTCCTCGGCCGCGAGGGCGCGCTGCATTTCATGAATAGGCGACCATGAACGTCTTTGCAGAAAGTGGCCGATGGCGCCCGAGGCCACGCCAAAAAAAATCAGCAAGCTGAACAGCGGCGGGTATTCGCTGGCCATGTAACGCCAGTTTTCTCCCTCGGGAAAACCGGCTACGACCGAAAAGGCATAGCGCGAGGACGAGAGTTCACTTTCGGCCAAGGGCAAAGTGGGCAGGGCGCCTTCGTGGACTTTGCCGTCGACGGACAACCAGTGCGGGCCCACTTGCAGCAACAATATTGTCTTGCGGCCAATCAGGCGCAGCACGTTAGTCAAGTGATAACCGTCCAGCGTCGTCAGCGCCCCCTGTTTTCCCTCATTCAGGCGATACACCAGCACCGCCGTATCGGGAGTGACAGGGTTGCCATTCATCAGCCACAACCTGCCTTGCACATAGTCCTTGGCATCGACCTTTTGCTGAGCGTCACCGAACAACGAAGTGCAATAAAGGTTGTCCTCCCACACCAGGCTGGCCGAGCGCACAAACGGGCGGCGGGTGACCTGTTCACGCAAGGCCAGCTTGACGTCGTTGCAGTTTCGCCCGGCCAGCGGCAGCAACTCGCTCGCGGACTGCGCCGTGTTGTCCAGCATCAGTTCGAACTGGCGCAGGGCTTCGTCTGCGGTCACCTGGGTACTTTGCTGAAGAACACGTCCAGCCTGCATATAGAGAATGGCAAAGCCCAATAACACCGGGAGCAACCCACACAGCAGGGTCACCATCATGCGGATGCGCAACGGGCGACGGCGTTTGGCACTCAATGGCATTCGTGAAATCTCTTACACAAAAACAGGGCTCTCAACTTCGGGCAGGACGACAACACGCCTCCCATAAAGAGTTCAGGTAGTGGCCATGATAGTCGGCCCTTGGCGCTTATGCCGCTCAACGGGCGTTTAGCTCGAGCGCCAGTTTGATAAAGGCCAGCGTGGCGGGTGACGCCTGACGCTGGTCCAGCACGGCCAGCCCGACCTGACGAATCACGGGGGGCGACAGTGGTTTTTTCACATAGCGACTGTTGATGTTGTCGGGCAGAGAACTTTCAGCCACGACCGTCAACGCATCGCCGCGGCTGACCGTGTCCAGCGTGCTGAGCAATTGTGAGCAGCGGTAACGGATGTTCGGTATCAGGCGAGCGGCGCTGAACAGGCGCGACACCAGCTCCGATGAGCCTGCTTCAGTCAGTACGAATGGGTCGTTGCACAAATCGCTCAAACTCAGATTGTCACGATCCGCCAACGCGTGATCGGCAGGAAGCAGTGCGACCATCTGGTCTTCCAGCAGCGCGAAGGTGTCGAAGCGTTCTTCAGGCAGCACCACAAAGCCGATGTCGATTCGCCGTTCTTCAAGCCATTGAATCACTTGGCGGTCCGGGCCTTCGTCGATGTGGACTTCAATGCCCGGATGCGCCGCGCGGTAGTGCTGCAGGATCAGCGGCAGCAGCCGGATCGACGAGGTCGGGCCAAACGAGCCGATGCGCAACGTGCCGCGTTTCATCCCGCGCGCATCGGCCGCTTCCTGGCGCAGGGTGTTGGCCAGCCCGAGCATCGCCCGGGCGCGCAATAACAGTTGTTGGCCGATGTCGCTCAGTTCCACCTGGGACTGATGCCGCCGCAGCAGTTCAACACCGAGTTCCTGTTCCAGCGACTTGAGCGCGTGAGACACCGCTGACTGGGAAATCCCCAGGCGGTTGGCAGCCGCCGTGAAACCGCGCAGCTCAGCGACCAGCGAGAAAATCTCGAGTTGGGTCAGGGTCATGAGCTTTTACTCATTTTACGATGATCGTTCATTAGTCGAATGATACGTCATCTTCCTTGGCCTGGTTTTGCCTCTCCATGACAATGTCTGCACAAATAACAACTTCGCACACATCGGTGTATCTGAAACTCGCCGCCGTCACCATGATCTGGGGCGGCACATTCGTTGCCGGACGTTTTCTGGTCGACAGCCTCAGTCCGCTGTTCGCAGCCAGCCTCAGATTTTTGCTGGCCAGCGCGGCGTTGTTGCTGTTCCTGCTGCTGACCCGCACCCCATTGATCCGGCCGAACCCGCAACAATGGCTGCGATTGGCGCTGCTGGGGTTCTTCGGGATCTTCTTCTATAACCTGTGCTTCTTTTATGGGCTGCATTACATCAACGCCTCGCGAGCCTCGTTGATCGTTGCGCTGAACCCGGCGGTGATCGGCCTCGCCTCATGGTTGATCTTCAAGGAGTGCTTGAGCCGGGCGAAAGTCTTCGGCATCGCGATCTGCATTGCCGGGGCGAGTGTGGTGATTGCCAGTCGTAATCCGCAGCTTTTGGCCGGCAATGACGATGCCTGGATCGGTGACCTGCTGATTTTCGGCTGCGTGCTCGGCTGGGGGATTTATTCGCTGTTTTCCAAAGAGCTGAATCAGTCCTTGGGGCCGGTGCAGACGGTGACGTATTCGATTCTGCTGGGCACCGCGATGCTCTGGGCGACCAGTGCCGTGCGCGGTGAACTGAGTGTCAGCGCAGTGATCAGCCTCGGTCCGCAACAATGGTTGAGCCTGATGTACCTCGGCGTATTGGGTTCGGCGCTGGCCTACATCGGTTATTACGACGGCATCCGTCAGATCGGCGCGACGCGTTCCGGGGTGTTCATTGCCCTGAACCCGCTGACCGCCGTCATCCTCGGCGCACTGTTGCTGGGTGAGCCGTTGAGCCTGGCGATGTGCCTTGGCGGCGTGCTGATTCTGGCGGGGATTTTCCTCTGTAATAACCCCTTGCGCGAGTAGGGGAAAAGGGGATTTGATACAGAAGGCGGACAAACCGATTTACGCTGTGTAGAATCGGGTTACGCATACAATAATAAACGTCTTCTGGCAGCAGAAGCCTCGCCCGCAAGAGCCTTGGGTCAACAATGAAGAGTTTTGGGTTTCAATTGATCTACGGTGACTTCCTCGCCCGCAGCGTGCGGGGCATCTCCTGTGCGCCACCCGCCGGTCTCAGCATTGCTAGCAACTAACACTTTTTAACTGTTAATTCTAAAAGCATGATGAGGCGCCAAAATGGCAGATTTATACGAAAACCCAATGGGCCTGATGGGCTTTGAGTTCATCGAATTCGCATCGCCAACCCCGAACACCCTGGAGCCGATCTTCGAGATCATGGGCTTCACCAAGGTGGCGACCCACCGTTCCAAAGACGTGCACCTCTATCGCCAGGGCGCGATCAACCTGATCCTCAACAACGAACCGCACAGCGTTGCTTCGTACTTCGCGGCCGAGCACGGCCCGTCGGTGTGCGGCATGGCGTTCCGCGTCAAGGATTCGCAGCTCGCCTACAAGCGCGCACTGGAAATCGGCGCCCAGCCGATCCACATCGAAACCGGTCCGATGGAACTGAACCTGCCGGCGATCAAGGGCATCGGCGGCGCGCCGCTGTACCTGATCGACCGTTTCGGTGAAGGCAGCTCGATCTATGACATCGACTTCGTGTTCATCGAAGGGGTGGACCGCAACCCGGTCGGTGCCGGCCTGAAAATCATCGACCACTTGACCCACAACGTGTATCGCGGTCGCATGGCCTACTGGGCCAACTTCTACGAGAAGCTGTTCAACTTCCGCGAAATTCGCTACTTCGACATCAAGGGCGAATACACCGGCCTGACCTCCAAGGCCATGACCGCGCCGGACGGCATGATCAAAATACCGCTGAACGAAGAATCGTCCAAGGGCGCCGGGCAGATCGAAGAGTTCCTGATGCAGTTCAACGGCGAGGGCATCCAGCACGTTGCATTCCTGACCGATGACCTGCTCAAGACCTGGGATCACCTGAAAAGCATCGGCATGCGCTTCATGACCGCGCCACCGGAAACCTATTACGAAATGCTCGAAGGCCGTTTGCCGAACCACGGCGAGCCGGTTGATCAACTGCAAGCGCGCGGGATTCTGCTGGACGGTTCGTCCGAGTCGGGCGACAAGCGCCTGCTGTTGCAGATCTTCTCGGAAACCCTGATGGGGCCGGTGTTCTTCGAATTCATCCAGCGTAAAGGCGACGATGGTTTCGGCGAAGGCAACTTCAAGGCGCTGTTTGAATCGATCGAACGTGATCAGGTTCGTCGTGGCGTGCTCGCGACCGAGTAACCCGCCACACCGCTAAACTTGTAGGAGTGAGCCTGCTCGCGATAGCTGTTTTTCAGTCAACATTGATGTTGAATTTGAAGACGCTATCGCGAGCAGGCTCACTCCTACATTTGTTTTTGGGTAGGGCTTAAGGTCTGCGCTGTCGCACCAAATGCTTGAAGCCTTCGAACACCAGCACCACCACCGCGAGCCAGATCGGAATATAGGTCAACCATTCCCCAGGCTTGATGCTTTCCCCAAGCAGCAACGCCACGCCCAGCAGCAGCACCGGCTCGACGTAACTCAACAACCCGAAAAGACTGAACGGCAACAAGCGGCTGGCGATGATGTAGACCACCAACGCCGACGCGCTGATCACCCCGAGCATCGGGATCAACAGCGACAGCCATGGGTGTTGATCGAACACGCCGAAGCCTTGCTCGCCACTCTGCACAAACCAGAATGCCACCGGCAGCGTCAACGCCATGTCCAGCCACAGGCCGCCGAGGTTGTCCGAGGCCAGGCGCTTGCGCACGATGAAATAGGTCGGATAGCCAATGCACACCAGCAAGGTCGCCCAGGAAAAACCACCGACCTGATACACCTCATTGAGCACGCCGAGGCAGGCCAGCACCACGGCGATTTTTTGCAGATAGGACAGGCGTTCTCCGTAGGCGATTCGCCCGGTCAGCACCATCGTCAGTGGCAGCAGGAAATACCCCAGTGATACGTCCAGGCTGTAGCCGTTGAGCGGCGCCCACATGAACAGCCAGAGTTGCACACCGAGCAGGGCCGAGGAGGCGATCAGGGCGGCGATCAATTTTGGATTCGCCGTGGCGCGCCGGACAATCTCGACCACCCGCGTCCACTCGCCGGACACCACCATGAACACGGTCATGCAGGGCACGGTCAGCAGCATGCGCCAGCCGAAAATTTCCACGCCGCTCAAGGGCGTGAGCAACGACGTGTAGTAGTACATGACGGCAAACAGCACTGAGGCCGAAACCGATAAAGCGATACCTTTAGACAAACTGCCCTCGCGAGGTTGAAGGTGAAACGGGGCGCAGAGGATACGTGGTTTTCGTATCAAATATTGTCCGTTCGATCAACACGGTCAAACTGTAGGAGTGAGCCTGCTCGCGATAGCTATCTATCAGTCAACATTGATGTTGAGTTTAAGACGCCATCGCGAGCAGGCTCGCTCCTACATTTGATCTCCAGTGTTCACAAGGTCTGTGTTCAATGGAGATCCCCCTGTGGGAGCGAGCCTGCTCGCGAAAGATCTCAAGCTGTGCGGGGTTTACGGCCAGACACAAAATGGCTCACGTCATTGAACCCAGGCGTCGACGAATGCCCCGGCACCACCAGCGAATCGATAAACGCTTCATCCTCCGCCGTAATCTTCACCGCCAGCGCCTTGGTGTACGCGTCCCATTGTTCCTCGGTGCGCGGCCCGACAATGGCCGATGTGACGGCGTCGTTGTTCAGCACCCAGGCAATCGCAAACTCGACAATCCCCACGCCACGTTCCTGCGTGTACTGCTGAATCTGCTGGGCAATGCGCAACGACTCAACCCGCCATTCGGTTTCCAGAATGCGTTTGTCTGCACGCCCGGCGCGGCTGTTGGCGTCTGGCTTCACATTCGGCGCATATTTGCCGCTGAGCACACCCCGCGCCAACGGGCTGTAAGGCACCACGCCGAGGCCATAATTGTGTGCGGCGGTGATTTGTTCAGTCTCGGCCTGACGGTTGACGATGTTGTACAGCGGCTGGCTGATCACCGGCCGGTCGACGCCCAGTTGATCGGCCACACGGATCACCTCGGCAATGCGCCAGCCACGGTAGTTGGACAAGCCCCAATAACGAACCTTGCCCTGACGAATCAGATCGCCCATCGCCGACACGGTCACTTCCAGCGGCGTGTTGTGGTCTTCGCGGTGCAGGTAATAGATGTCGAGGTAGTCGGTGCCCAAGCGGGTCAGGCTGGCGTCGATGCCGTTGAACAAGTGTTTGCGGCTCAAGCCGCTGCGGTTCGGCACACCGTCCACCGGGCCGAAGCCGACCTTGGTCGCCAGCACCCATTCATGGCGATTGCCGGCTATCGCTTCGCCGACGATCTCTTCGGAACGCCCGCCGGTGTAAACGTCGGCGGTGTCGATGAAATTGATGCCCTGGTCCCAGGCCTTGTCGATGATCCGCAGGGAGTCTTCGGTGCTGGTCTGTTCGCCGAACATCATCGTGCCCAGGGTCAGGGTAGAGACCTGTAAACCCGAATGACCCAGCGTGCGATAGCTCATGAGGAAATCCTTTTACCGGTGGGAGAAAGGCCTCAATCAAATACCAGAACCGTTGCCGGGAGCAATCGGAATGTGCGGACCCCGTGTAGGAGTGTGGCAATAAACAGTATTGTTTAAACGTTCGGGATGGATGGGGCTGGAGGCTACATAACCTTGCGCCGTTGCCTACGACTGCGCCAGAATCCGCCGGCTTGTGCGCCTTGGGGCTGGGCTCTATCGTTTGCTCGTCGCTGAAAAACAGCGATCGGGTTTGGTAGCCCGGTTGACTTAGTGCATAGCACACCTGATACAGCCCCTGCGGTCTGTGTCTTTATGGTGGCCATGCGCAGGGCGCTTTCGAGCGCGCCGGTTTCCAAGTCACCGGTCTACCAACCTTCGTATGGCCACCACCTCTTCGTTTGGTAGCGAGAGTGATGGCTCCTATTTTCTGATTTGGAGTTACATCTATGTTCAAGATCACACCCAACCCACCAGAAACCGACACCGACGACGTTTCCCCCTACGAATCCACCAATCCCAAAAAACTCAACACCGCCGCCGACCGCGCTCTCGATTACTACCTCAAACCGGTCATCCCCAAAGACACCCCACGCAAACCCAGCACCATCTATTCCATCGGCCCCGATACCGATCACGAAACCCTGCTGGTCAACGCCTGTGAAACGTTGGCGTCAGCGAGTGTGATGTTGAGTGATTTCGCCGGGCAACTGAACGGCACACAGCGCCACACGCTGCTCGGTATCCAAAACTCCGTGATGCTGGGTGAACTGGCGGTGAACCGGATGCTCGACAACGTCGATCCGCATAGCTAAAACACAACCCCTGTGGCGAGGGAGCAAGCTCCCTCGCCACAAAAGCAGGTCTGAGCCAGAAACAGAAAACGGCCCGAAAGGGCCGTTTTTTGTAGGGGTGAAAAAGGCTTATACCCGCAACGTCCGCGTCATCCGCAGCGCCAGCAAGCTGCCACACACAATCACACCCGCCAGCAGATACAGCGCCGCATCGGTCGAGCCGGTGCTGTCCTTGACCCAACCCACCAGGTACGGGCTCAAGAAACCCGCCATCTGCCCCATCGAGTTGATCAACGCCAAACCACCCGCCGCCGCACCCGCGCTCAGCAGTGCCGTCGGCACCGGCCAGAACATTGGCAGGCCGGTGAGGGCGCCCATGGTGGCGATGGTCAGGCCGAGGATCGCAATCGCCGGCGTGGTCGCGAAGTTCACCGCGATCAGCAGCCCCACCGCGCCCATCAACATCGGCACCACCAAATGCCACCGGCGTTCCTTGCGCAGGTCTGCCGAGCGACCGACCAGCAACATGAACACCGCCGCCAGCAGATACGGAATCGCACTCAACCAGCCAATCACCAGGTTATCGCTGAAGCCCAGGTTCTTGATGATCGACGGCAGCCAGAAGTTGATCGCGTACACACCGCTCTGGATGCAGAAGTAGATCAAACCGAACGCCCAGATCGCCGGGTTCTTGAACACCGCCAGCAACGAATCAGTGGTGGTTTTTGGCTTGTTGGCCAGGTCTTCCGCGTGATCCGCTTCCAGTACCGAACGCTCGAACGGGGTCAGCCATTTGGCGTTGGCGTAGCTGTCACTCAGCAGGAAATAGGCGAGGGCGCCAAGGATGACAGTCGGAATGCCTTGCAGCAGGAACATCCACTGCCAGCCGGCCAAGCCACCCTGGCCTGCGCCAAAGTGATTGAGGATCCAGCCAGAGAACGGGCTGCCGAGCAGGCCGGACACCGGGATCGCCGACATGAACAGCGCCATGATGCGGCCACGGCGGAAGGTCGGGAACCATTGCGAGAGATACAGCACCACGCCCGGGAAGAACCCGGCTTCAGCCGCGCCGGTGAACAGGCGCAAGGTGTAGAACTCGGTCGGGGTGGTGACGAACAGCAGGCACGTCGAGAGGGTGCCCCAGACGATCATCATCAGCGCGATCCAGCGCCGTGGGCCGAATTTGGTCAGGGCCAGGTTGCTCGGCACGCCGCACAGCACGTAGCCGATAAAGAATATCCCGGCACCGAGGCCGTACACGGTTTCGCTGAATTTCAGGGCGTCGAGCATCTGCAGTTTGGCAAATCCAACGTTCACCCGGTCGAGGTAGTTGAATAGGTAGCAGATGAAGATGAAGGGGATCAAACGCAGGGTAATGCGTTTGTAGACGGCGTTCTTCTCGTCAACGATGGCCTGGGTAGCGGCGGCGCTCTGTGACATGGCGGGTTCTCTCTTTATTATGATTTTTTGCGATGCAAGGGTAACGTTGATCGCCCAGAGAGTCTCGGCCACGCTCCGGGTTGTTGTCTTTGTGCCTGAGCACAGGGTTTGCGACCAAGGCCTGTGCGGGTGAACAACCCGTCCCACTCCGTTTTCAAGGATCCCCGTTATGTTCGAACTCGATCACGACCTGGCCCAGGACATAGTCGACCGGGCGATGGCCATCCTGCCGTACAACGTCAACGTCATGGACAGCCAGGGATTGATTCTCGGCAGCGGCGAACCGGAGCGCATCAACACCCGCCACGAAGGTGCACAACTGGTGCTGGCCAATGGTCGGGTGGTGGAAATCGACGCGCAAACGGCGATTCATCTCAAGGGCGTGCAGCCCGGGATCAACTTGCCGTTGTTGCTCGATGGGCGCTTGATTGGCGTGCTCGGCATTACCGGCGAACCCGAGCCATTGCGCACCTATGCCGAGCTGGTGCGGATGACCGCGGAGATGCTGGTCGGCCAGCGCAATCAGCAGGCCGAGCAGCAGTGGCGGCGTCAGCGTTGCGACGATCTGCTCGCGTTGCTGCTGAGCGAGGCGGGGGACTCGCCGCGCTTGCTCGACGAAGCACAGCAATTGGGGCTCAAGCCGCAGATGACGCGGGTGCCGTATCTGTTTGAATTGGGCATGGAGCACGGCCCGGCGCAAACCGTTGAAGCGCTGAGTGCCTGGCTGACCTCGCGTTACCCGGACAGTTGGTGCGTGAGTTCGGCGAAGTCGTCGTTGCTGTGGTGCCGGCCGGCCTCGCAATCTATCGAGAATGATCGGTTGCTGGAAAAGCTCGACGGCCTCGGTTGGAACATTCTGCGCATCGCGGTAGGCGGGCAGGCCGATGGCTTGTCGGGGTTACGGCGCTGCTACCGGCGGGTCGGCGACTTGCTGGCGTATGGACGCGATGTGTTGCCGCGTTCGCGTTTGCTGACGCTGACCCGTTATCGATTGCCGGTGATGCTGTGGCGGCATCGCAACGACGATGCGCTGGATGAACTGCTCAAACCGCTGCGCAAAGTCATCGCCAAGGATGGTAACGGCCAACTGTTGGCGACACTGCGCAGCTGGTGTGATCACGATGGGCAGAGCCAGGCGTGTGCCGATGCGTTGGGGATTCATCGCAACAGCTTGCGGTATCGGATGGAGCGGATTGCGGAGTTGAGTGGCGTTGATCCTCTCAAACTGGACGGCATGCTCGCGCTGTATCTTGGTGTCCAGCTCCTCCCCCAAACCGACTGACCGAACACAACCCCTGTTGCAGCTGCCGAGCCTGCGAGGCTGCGTTCGGCTGCGCAGCAGTCGTAAAATCATGCACTGCGGTACATCAGGGAAATTGTGCTTGCCGGGTTTACGACGGCTCCGCCGCCGGACGCAGCCTCGCAGGCTCGACAGCTGCTACAACTCAGTGTGTTGCTGCACGGTTTTGTAGAAATGAACAATAAACGCCACGCCCGCTTGTGCAGCGGACTGGCGTTATTGTCCGGGGCTACTGGCAGCATGGAGCGCATTGGAACTGGAGAATTCGCATGAAGATCGTCATCGCCCCCGATTCGTTCAAGGACAGCCTCAGTGCCCAAGGTGTGGCTGACGCCATTGCATTGGGGCTGGCAGACGTCTGGCCGGACGCGCACTTGGTCAAATGCCCGATGGCCGATGGCGGCGAAGGCACGGTCGAGTCGATTCTGGCCGCGTGCGAGGGCGAACTGCGCCGCACGAAGGTGCGAGGTCCGCTCGGTGCAACCGTCGACGCCGCCTGGGGCTGGCTGCCGCACAACCACACCGCGATCATCGAAATGGCCGAGGCCAGCGGTCTGCAATTGGTCCCGTTGAACAAACGCGATGCGTGCGTCAGCAGCACCTTCGGCACCGGCGAACTGATCCGCGCCGCTCTCGATGCCGGGGCGCAGCGGGTGATCCTGGCGATTGGCGGCAGCGCCACCAACGATGCCGGCGCCGGGGCCATGCAAGCGCTGGGCGTGAAGTTGCTGGATGCGCAGGGGCAAACCCTGGCGCCGGGTGGTTTGGCCCTGGCGCAACTGGAGCGCATTGATCTGAGCGACATGGATTCGCGCCTGGCCGACGTGCGCTTTGACATCGCTGCCGACGTTGACAACCCACTGTGCGGTCCGCACGGCGCTTCTGTGATTTTTGGCCCGCAGAAAGGCGCATCACCCGAGCAGGTGCAGCAACTGGATAAGGCGCTTGGGCACTTTGCCGAGTTGTGCGCCCAAGCGTTGGGTCACGACGTCAAGGACGAACCGGGCAGCGGGGCGGCAGGAGGCCTGGGATTTGCCGCCAAGGCGTTTCTCGGCGCGCAGTTTCAGTCCGGCGTGGACGTGGTTGCCGAGCTGGTCGGGTTGGCTGAAGCCGTGCAGGGCGCTGACCTGGTGATTACCGGCGAAGGGCGATTCGATGCGCAGACCTTGCGTGGCAAGACACCGTTCGGCGTGGCGCGGATTGCCCGGCAGCAAAGCGTGCCGGTGATCGTGATCGCCGGCACCTTGGGCGAGGGGTATCAGGCATTGTACGAACACGGCATCGACGCGGCGTTCGCCTTGGCCAGTGGGCCAATGACGCTGGAACAGGCGTGCGCCGAGGCGTCCCGGTTGCTGCAAGACCGCGCCCGCGACATCGCGCGGGTCTGGCGAATCGCCAAAACCTGACGCAAACCCGAATACAACGACATTCCTGTGGCGAGGGAGCTCCTGTGGCAAGGGGGCTTCTGTGGCGAGGGGGCTTCTGTGGCGAGGGGGCTTGCCCCCGTTGGGCTGCGAAGCGGCCCCATAATTTCCTGAAGGCAGGGGATTGCTGCGCAATCCAACGGGGGCAAGCCCCCTCACCACCAGAGCGTCACCCATTCAGACATTGCCCACCCCCCCGAAATATATTTCTCCAACCCCCGCAAAAATCCTCATCCCCGGCCGATACAGCTTATAGACGCTCACACACCCGATTCGACAGTGGCGCCGCGCTGAAGGAAAGCCCTTCAGTGATCACCGGCAAGGATGCTCGTAGCTTCAATCACCCGAGAGTCCACCTATGTCACTGCGTAATCTGAACATCGCGCCTCGCGCCTTCCTCGGTTTTGCTTTCATTGCCTTGCTCGTCATCGTGCTGGGTGTGTTTGCCGTGAACCGTATGTCGATCATCCGCCAGGCCTCCATTGATATGGAAAGCACGCAGCTACCCAGCGTGGGCTTTCTGGGCAACCTGACCGAAAATGTCTTGCGCCTGCGGATCCTGTCTTTTCGTGTGTTGACCAACCGCGAACCTGCCGCGTTGCAGGAAGCCCAGACCCGCATCGGCGTGCTGATGGACAAGGTGCGCAATGCTCAGAACAGTTATGCCGCCTTGCCCGCTCAGCCGGATGAGGCCGTGCTGTACAAAACGTTCACGGCCACGCTCGACAGCTACATGCAAGCGCAGAACCAGATGATGGACCTGTCGCGGCAGAACCAGACTGAAGAGATGCGCACCCTGATCAATACGCGGATCAAGGACGGCACCGACCTGATGGGCGAGCAACTGAACAAACTCGTAGCCCTCAACAACGGCTATGCCAAAGCCGCCTCGGCCGAGGCGGGTGAGCACTACAACAGCGCAGTGACCGGCATCGTGGTCGTCGCGGTCATCGCGGCATTACTGACCGTATTGCTGGCCTGGCTGCTGACCCGCAGCATCGTCACCCCACTGAACCGCGCAGTACAGGCTGCCGAAACCATCGCTGGCGGCAACCTGACCAAAGTCATCGAGGTCGACGGCAAGGACGAACCAGCCCGTTTGCTCGGCGCCTTGGCCACCATGCAAACCAACCTGCGCCAAACCATCGAACAGATCGCCGGTTCCGCCACGCAACTGGGCGCCGCCGCTGAAGAACTCAGCACGGTCACCGAGGAAGCCTCGCGCGGCCTGCAACAGCAAAACAACGAAATCGAACAAGCGGCCACCGCCGTCAACGAAATGACCGCTGCCGTGGAAGAAGTCGCGCGCAACGCGGTGTCGACCTCGGAAGCCTCCAGCCAGTCCACCCAAGCTGCCCGCGAAGGCCGTGACCGCGTGGTGGACACCGTCAACGCGATCCAGACCATGACCCACGACGTGCAAAACACCTCGGTGATGATCGAAGGCCTGGCCGCGCAGGGCCGTGACATTGGCAAAGTGCTGGACGTGATCCGCGCCATCGCCGAACAAACCAACCTGCTGGCACTCAACGCCGCCATCGAAGCCGCCCGCGCCGGTGAAGCCGGACGAGGTTTCGCCGTGGTGGCGGACGAGGTGCGAGCATTGGCCCATCGCACTGCGCAGTCGACCCAGGAAATCGAAAAAATGGTCGCCGGCATCCAGAACGGCACCGGCGAAGCCGTCTCGTCGATGCAGCAAAGCAACCAGCGTACCCAAAGCACCCTTGAAATGGCCCGCGCCGCCGGTGTCGCGCTGGAGCAGATCACCCAGTCGATCCACTTGATCAACGAACGCAACCTGGTGATCGCCAGTGCTTCGGAAGAACAGGCGCAGGTGTCCCGCGAAGTCGACCGCAACCTGGTGAACATCCGCGACCTGGCCACCCAGTCTGCTACAGGTGCCAACCAGACCAGCGTCGCCACCCATGAACTGTCGCGTCTGGCGGTGGATTTGAATGCGATGGTGGCGCGTTTCGTGATTTGAAACGTATGAGTCGAAGCGGATGTAATAAAGTTGGAGCCGTTTTGTGCTCCAACTTTAGTTGATCGCGCGGTTCCAGGTTTGAGAAATGCCCATGTGGCCTATTTGAATTTATATGACGTCCACTGTGACTTCTTGAGTGTGCGACTCTGGCGAACTGCTGTCATCTGCCAATTTGTACAGTACATAGGACATTGAATGTGTGCCGTTGCCTATTACTTCTTTGATGTTGTAAGTCGTGAATATAACAACCGTGTCAATGCTCGAGCTGGAAAGCTTCGCATGAAGAGTAAAAGTTTTGGGCGCTGTACCAAATTTTACCGCGACGTGGTCGTAGGGGCCAGCATTTGGTTTTATAGTGACTTTTAACTCATTGTTGTGTGCGTTGAGGTATTCACGAGTGAGGCCGTTTTCCAGCACTTCCCGTGGTAATTCAGGTTTATGAGGAGGATTTTCATCAACGGTATTTTTCTGGGTACCTGAACGAGGTGTTTCATTGAATTTCGACATTTCGATACTCCGTAGTTGGATGGTCATGAAAGGAAACTGCATCGAAATTCGAAATTCCTGCGATCATTTAGCAGCCTCAAAAGATGCTCGTCTACTGTCAGAGTTGTCAGCTAGACAGGGTCGTAAAACGCGTTCAAGTTGACGAGTTTCACTCAGTGAGTCCTGGCTGATGCCAAATAGCTGGCGCGTTTCGTGATTTGAGATAGGGTGAAGGCTGGGAGTCCGCGCGCGACAGGAGAATCACATGCGCTATTCAGCCTTGACCCAACGAATCGCCGGCGATGGAGCCGCAGCCTGGCAGATTCATGACCGAGCGCTGGACATGCGCGAGCAGGGCATTGATGTCCTGCTGCTGTCGATCGGCGATCCGGATTTCGACACGCCACAACCGATTGTCCAGGCGGCCATCGACAGCTTGCAGGCCGGCGACACGCATTACCCGGAGGTGCGCGGCAGTCGCGGATTGCGCAGCAGTATTGCGCGACGCCATCGCCAGCGCAGTGGTCAAGCGGTGGATGGCGATCATGTGATCGTGTTTCCGGGGGCGCAATGCGCGGTGTACTCGGTCGCGCAATGTTTGCTCGATCCGGGTGATGAGGTGATTGTCGCCGAACCGATGTACGTGACTTATGAAGGTGTGTTCGGCGCCTGCGCCGCCAAAGTGGTGCCGGTGGCGGTGCGGCCGGAGAACGGTTTTCGCGTCGACCCGGCGGACGTCGCCGCACTGATTACGCCGAAAACCCGGGTCATCCTGCTCAACAGTCCCAACAACCCGTCCGGCGCCAGTTTGCCGCTCTCCACGTGGCAAGCGCTCGCGGCGTTGTGCGTGCGTCATGATCTGTGGCTGATCAGCGATGAGGTCTACAGCGACCTGTTGTTCGAGGGCGAACACACCAGCCCCGCGAGCCTGCCGGGCATGGCCGAGCGCACCGCGACCATCAATAGCCTGTCCAAATCCCACGCCATGAGTGGCTGGCGGGTCGGTTGGGTGATTGGCCCCAAACCCATGGCCGAGCACCTGGTGAATCTGTCGTTGTGCATGCTGTTCGGGATACCCGATTTCATCCAGAACGCGGCGCAATTGGCGCTGGATCAGGACCTGCCGGAAGTGGCGTTGATGCGTGAGGAGTATCGTCAGCGTCGCGATCTTGTTTGCGCGAGATTGAGCGGTTGTCCGGGTATCAAGCCTGTTCGCCCGGATGGCGGGATGTTTGTGATGGTTGATGTGCGTCAGACCGGGCTTGGCGCGCAGGGTTTTGCCGAGCGGTTGCTCGACGGGTATGGCGTGTCGGTGCTGGCCGGTGAGGCATTCGGGCCGAGTGCGGCGGGGCATATCCGGATCGGGTTGGTGGTGGATCAGGTGAAGCTGGCGGATGCGTGTCGGCGGATTGCGCTGTGTGCGGCGGATCTGCTGGAGGCGCGTAGAGCCTGAAACATATTCGGCGAAATTGATGGCCCCTTCGCGAGCAAGCCCGCTCCCACATTAATTTTGTGTCGTTCACAAATCAAATGTGGGAGCGGGCTTGCTCGCGAAGGCTGACTAACAAACGCCAAATGTCTTAAGCCTGCCACACCGAGGCATTCACCAGATTCTTCGGTCGCTCTCCAGCCAACGCCATCAACAGATTATCCACCGCACACCGCGCCATCGCCTCTCGCGTCTCATGCGTCGCCGACCCCATATGCGGCGTCGCCACCACGTTATTCAACGTCATCAACGGCGAATCTGCCTGCAGCGGCTCACGCTCAAAAACATCCAGCCCGGCCGCCCTAATCTGCCCTGTACGCAGCGCCTCGATCAGCGCCGCTTCGTCCACCACCTTGCCCCGGGAAATGTTGATGAAAATACTCTCCGGGCGCATCAAGGCGAATTCCTCTGCGCCGATCAGCCCTTCGGTTTCAGCCGTCAGCGGCAATGTCAGGCAAATGTAATCAGCCTGCTGCAACAGTTCTGTCAGGCTGCAGTAATGCGCATTGAAGCGCGCTTCCACGGCCGGTTTCGGCGAATGGCTGTGATAGATCACCGGCATGCCAAACCCGAAATGCCCGCGCTGTGCCAAGGCTTCACCAATACGGCCCATACCGATGATGCCCAGCGTCTTGCCATGCACGTCGGTGCCGAAATGCACCGGCCCGATGTTGCGCGTCCATTGGCCGTTGCGAACCATGTTCGCCAGTTCCACGACGCGCCGGGCGGTCGCCAGAATCAGCGCGAAACCGGTGTCCGCCGTGGTTTCAGTCAGCACATCCGGCGTGTTGCTCAGCAGGATGCGACGCTCGGTCAGGTAATCGATGTCGTAATTGTCGACCCCGACCGACACGCTGGCGATGGCTTCGAGATTCGGCGCCAGGTCCAGTAACTGCGCATCCAGTTTCAGGCTCGCGCCGAGCAAACCGTGGGCGCGGGGCAGGGCGTCGCGCAGTTGTGCGAGGCCCTCGTGGTTGAGGTTGTCGATCAGCGTCACCTCGGTGTGTTCATGCAGGCGAGCCATCAACAGTGGCGAGAGTTTCTTGTACAGCACAACCTGCTTTTTCATCGTCATCATCTCAACGTCAAATCAAGGGTGAGCAGCCGCTGGCCGGGGCGCAGCAGCCTTGGTCACGACGCGGTCACTGGCGCCGGGCTTGAGGAAAATCGTCAGTACCACCGAGAGCATCAACGCGCCGCTCATCAGCAGATACGAAGCGCCGGGCGAACCGGTAGAGCTGTTCAGGTAGCCGACCAGGTACGAACCGCCAAACGAACCGAGCGCGCCCATGCTGTTGATCAGCGCCATGGCACCGCCCGCGACGTTGGCCGGCAGGATCTCCGGGACGATGGCGAAAAACGGCCCGTACGGCGCATACATGCAGGCGCCGGCAATCACCAGCAAGGTGTAGGACCACCAGAAATGTTCGGCGCCCAAGGCGTAGGAACCGTAGAACGCGATGGAGGCGATCAGCAGCGGCGGCCAGACAAAGCGTTTGCGCTTCTGCAATTTGTCCGAGCCCCAGGACACCAGCAGCATGCCGATCACCGCTGCCAGATACGGCAGTGCCGACAGCCAGCCGGCCTCGATCATGTCCATCTGCGCGCCAGCCTTGAGGATCGACGGCAACCACAGCACGAAGCCGTAGACGCCAATGCTCCAGCAGAAAAACTGCAACGCCAGGATGATCACCTTCGGCGAACGAAAAGCTTCGGCGTAGTTTTTCACCGCTTTGATGCCGACCTGTTCGGCGGCGAGGGCGCTTTCCAGGTCCTGCTTCTCTTGATCGGTGAGCCACTTGGCCTGGGCCGGACGATCATCCGCCAGGCGCCACCAGATAAACGCCCACAGCACCGCCGGCAAACCTTCGATGATGAACATCCAGCGCCAGCTGAAATGCTGCACCAGATAGCCCGACACCACCGACATCCAGAGCATGGTCACCGGGTTGCCGAGGATCAGGAACGTGTTGGCCCGCGAGCGTTCGGCACGGGTGAACCAATGGCACAAATAGACCAACATCGCCGGCATGACAGCGGCTTCAACCACGCCGAGCATGAAGCGGATGACGACCAGCCAGTAGGCGTTGGAGACAATACCGGTGAGCGTCGCGAGCCCGCCCCAGAGGATCAGGCTGACGAAAATCAGCTTCTTGACGCTGTGTTTCTGCGCGTAGATCGCCCCCGGCACCTGGAAGAAAAAGTAACCGAGGAAGAACAGCGCGCCGAGCATCGACGACAGGCCCGGCGTGATCATCAGGTCGGCGGCCATGCCCGAGGCAGCGGCGAAACCGTAGTTGGCGCGGTCCAGATACGCCAGGCTGTAGGTGATGAACACGATGGGCATGATGTACCACCAGCGGCGGGTGGCGAGTGAGGCGGTTTGCATGGGTGGTGCTCCTGAGCTTGTTGTTTTTGTCGCAGCAGGTAGTTAAATCTTCAGCGTTTATGCGGGCCTCTTCGCGAGCAAGCCCGCTCCCACATTTGACTCTGTGTCGTACACAGAATGGGAGGGCAAATCCGATTGAATGTGGGAGCGGGCTTGCTCGCGAATGGCGGGTTCAAACTCGGCAAACATCTCGGCTCGGGTTGGCAACCCTTCCATATCCCCCCGACTCTGCACCGCACGACTGCCAATCCAGTTGGCCCGCCGCACCGCGTCGGCAACGCTGTGGTTCTCCAGCAACGCGCTGATCATCCCGACCGCAAAGCCATCGCCAGCGCCCACCGTATCCACCACGGTTTGCACCGGTACGCCCGCGACAAACCCCTGATCCAGTGTTGTACGGTAATACGCCCCGTGCGGGCCGAGTTTGATCGCCACCGCTTCAACACCCAGGTCCAGATAAAACGCCGCAATGTCCGCCGGGTCTTCAAACCCGGTCAGCAATCGACCTTCACTCAACCCCGGCAGCACCCAATGGGCGAGGGCGGCAAGGCGGTTGATTTCGGTAATCATCAGTTGTTCGCTGGCCCACAGGCTCGGGCGCAGGTTCGGGTCGAACGACACGCTGCGTCCGGCATTGCGCATGCGGGTCATCAGTTCGAAGGACATTTCCCGGGCAGATGCCGACAGCGCTGGAGGAATGCCGGTGGCGTGCAGATGCCGCGCATTGAGCAGCGACGGCGAGATCGATTGCACCGACAGGTGACTGGCGGCGGAACCACGACGGAAATACTCGACGGCCGGATCGCTGCCATCCTCAGTACGGGACTTGAGCTGAAAACCGGTCGGGTGCGCCGGGTCGATGGCGACATTGGTGCAATTCAGGCCTTCTTTGCGCAGCGTATCGACGACAAATCGGCCCAATGAATCGGCGCCGACCCGACTCAGCCACGCCACATTAAAGCCAAGCCGTGAAAGACCAATCGCAACGTTGCTGTCTGCTCCGGCAATGCGTTTGTGGAACTGGCCAACCTCTGCCAGATCACCGCTGTGTTCGGCGACAAACATCGCCATGGTTTCGCCGAACGACAGGATATCGAACTCAGACATGAGCGCTCTCCAACCGGGATTGACCGAGGCGGGCGAGGGTGGCGACGTGTTCGGTGGTCAGTTGCACCAGATCATCGCCTTGCAGCGGATATTCCGCCGCCCGCATAACCCCTTGGGCCATGTGCCGCAGCAGGTGTTCCCACTCCTGCACGTCGCTGGCGGTTGGCGGGATGGCGACCAGTTTGCCGTCGGCCCGGCGGCTCACGGCTTTGCAATGCACGTAGCCGACGTGTCGACCGAGCAGCCGCGCCGCACTGGCGGCGGACTGGTCCTGCCAGTGCCAGTTGCCGATGTCGAAGGTCATTTTGATCGGCAGGTGGTGGTGTTCGACTTGGGTAAAAAAGCGCTGGAAGGGTTCGATACGGCCGCCGTGCAAGGTCTGGTCGTTTTCCACCAGCAGTTGCACCGGGCTGCGCAAGAGGACGCGGTTCAATGCTTGAAGATCATTGTTGTCGGTGAAGTAACCCAGGGAAACTTTCAGCCATTTGGCGCCGAACGCTTGGGCACGCTCCAGGGTCGCGGTCAATTCGGGATTGGGTTTTGACTGACCGGCCAGCCACAACTCCATGGGCGATGAGTAGATGCTTTCCAGACCCTGGGCGTGGCTGTTGTCGGCCAGTTGCAGCGGGTTTTCATCGGTCAGCAGCTCTTCGCGCCATTCAATGCGCGTAGCGCCGGCGGCGGCCAGCACATCGATAAAACTGCCTTGGCCACGTTGGCGCACAAGGTCTGCGCCGTAGCTGGACAGGCTGATGGAAACGGGTGGTGTGTTCATTGTTTTTATACCTCTGAAACCGGTTTCATTTTTGTTCAAAAAAAATGCATGGCTGAATAGGGCGGTGTTTTTCGGGGCCTCTTCGCGAGCAGGCTCGCTCCCACATTGGAATGCGTTCAACTGTGGGAGCGGGCTTGCTCGCGAAGGGGCCATAACATTCACTGAAGATTCCCAAGGGTTGACCCCCGCACAATCAATCGCGCCGAAAAATCCAGTGTCCGCACCGCCCCGATATCCCCCCGCAAGCGCTTTAGCAGACACTCAAACGCGCTCGCGCCAATCTCCGCCGTCGGCTGGGCGAGGGCGGTAATACCGCTTCCCACCAACGGATACCAATCCAGGTCATCCAGCGCAATCAACCCTACGTCCGCAAACAAATTGCACTGCAATTCGCGCAACGAATGCGTACTGGCCAACGCAGCAATGCCATTGGCACAAAACAATGCTTTCGGGCCGGGGCCGGGAGTGTTCAAGAACGTCTTCACGTGGGCGGTCAACTCGCTACCGGTTTCGACCACCGCACCTGTCAGCGTCGGGCGCTGCGCAATCTGGGCCTTGAAACTGCTGACCCGCTCGATCCGGGAACTGGTGCCGTCAAACGGCTCGGTCACCATCAACACATCGCGATAACCGCGTTCCTGCAAGTGGGTGAGGGCCATTTCCACGGCCGCCGGGTTATCCAGCCCTACCAGATCACTGTCCAACTGCTCGACCTTGCGATCCACCAGCACCATCGGCATCTCCCGATGCAACTCACGAAGTTCGTCGCGGTGATGACCCAGGGTGTTCACGATCAAGCCTTCGATGTTGTAGGAGCGCAGCAACGCCAGGTGCTGACGTTCCTGCTCGTCATCGCGATCGGTGTTGCACACCACCAGGCTGTAGCCGTGCTGACGGCAGGCGGTTTCCACCCCGTGCATCACGGCAATCGAATATGGGTTGCGGATATCGGCCACCAGCATGCCGATCAGGCGAGTGCGCCCGCGTTTCAGACCGCGGGCCATCTGGTTGGGGCGGTAACCGAGTTCGGCAATCGCCTGCTCGATGCGTAAGGCGGTGGCATCGGAGAGCAGGGCGCGGTCGTCGCCAATGAAACGCGAGACGCTGGCCTTGGAGACGCCAGCGTGCTCGGCGACGTCGAGCATGGTGACGCGGCTGCGCTGGGCGGCGGAGAAATCGTTCAAAGGGGACGACCTTTTTATTGGAGTTAACAGGTTCAGGAACATTGCACTGAAACCGGTTTCAGGAAACTCCATTAATGGTCTTCCGTCAAGCAAGTTGTACGCGCGCACCGCGCAAGGAAGGCTGGCGTTCCGATGAACGGTCGAAAAACCTGTCAGATCTGACAGTAGGCATCCAGAAGATAAGCGGGTCTAATTTCTTCATGGTTCACCCAATCGTTCTGAGCCGGAGAACAGCAGATGGCGTCGACAAATACCGGCATTGGTGTGTTTGCCCGAGCATTCACGGTGGAGGGCGTAGATCCAAACGATCCCACGGCGCAGTTGCCAGCTGATGCATCAATCAATGGTGTAAACCTGAAAATTTCACTGTGGGACGCGCCATCCGTTGTGATCGGCAACAGCGATTTGCTGGAAATCTGGGTGTTGGAACCGGGCGTTGCGGTTGAAACGCTTTTCTACAGCCATCGTTTTCCTGTCCCGATCACCCTCCCGGCAAGGTTCCATCTGCCGGCCCAATACCTGAAGCGCGAAGGCGAAATCAGTCTTCGGTACCGGGTGACGTCGGGAGATACGGACAACGAGGACTCAGCGTTGCCACAACGATTCACCTTGAAGGTTCAAATACCGATCAATCTGTTGGAACCGGTGTTCCCCAACGCCACATTGTGGGGGTATTTAAATTGCAATACGGTCCCGCCCATGTGGGAGGAAATCCGGGTTCGTATCCCACCACAAGCGGGCAAGTTCAAAAGCGGCGATCAGTGTTTCCTGGATTGGGAGTCTTTCGAGAGTTTGAATGGAATCGGCGCCATCCCGAACACCTCCACGCGTTTCACCAAGACCTTAACGGCTCAACAAGCGGTCAGTGGTTTCGACTTTGTTCTCAAACGGTATGACAGACTTATCAGGCCCATTAACGGGCTCGGCTCGGCATTGGTCAGTTATTCGCTTTATCGTAATGGCATTCCAATGGGGAAGTCCGCTGTGGGCGTGGTCAAAATTGATCGCGTTATTTCAGGGAGTCCAACGTTTTGCGGTCCGTGATGCATTGAAAGAGCAGCAAGGTGCAAGTGTTTAATGATTAACAGCGTTTTAATCTTAAAGACGTGAATGCCGAATTATCGGAGCATGCAGCCAGCAGTCGCGCGGTTCTCCATCGGGCAATTACGTGTGCGTGCCAATGATTAACTTATCGATGGAGAGTGCGAAAATGAATATGCAAGTTAAAACAGGTGGCGGGATTCTGGCTCTACCACCAACCATTGTTGGCCAATTGCCAGGTGGTCGCCTGACTCATCAGCAACTCAGGGTAGACAGACAAATAACGGTGCAATTAGCCGATATTGACGATAAAAGTCCAGACGGCGCCGCCAAAATTGAACTTCATTCTTTCCCGAAAGGTGTAACCCCTGTCGAATTCGATCCCACCTATGTTGTCCTTACCCTGCTCAAAGCCGATCAGCCTGGAGGGGACTGGACATTCCCGATCGATTTCGTATTTGCCACCACGACGCTGATCGATAAGTTCGATATTAACGGTGATTACGCGGCTTACGGAATGGCATTCATCATTTACGATGCCTTTGATAACGTCGATACCTCGAGTCCGTTCGCCGAAGCCCTGGTCGACTTGACTGCGCCTTGGCAACAGCAACCAGGCCGAGGCAACGGCACAGGCGCAAGACCGCCATCCGTTCCTCTTACAGACGTGCCTGCCGTCATCGACGACGCCTGGTTGAACGACCCGGCCAACGCAGGTGGCCTGAACCTGACCATTCCCACCGCCTATACAAAATTTGAAGCGGGCAACGACAAGGTCAACTTTTACCTCTCTTTACAAACCACTTTTCCATTGATGCAAGGCGAAGGGGCCGCCGTTGCCGACTTTCCCCTGCCAGTCGGTGGCCAGATCAACATTCCGTTAGCGTATCTGAAAGACTTGGCCGAGGGTTCTTACTTTTCTTCCTACATTGTCAGCGACTTACCGGGCAATATCAGCAATAACGCTAGCATCACGAACGTATTCAGAAGGGTCAAGACACCGGCGCCCGTTCTCGAAGCGCCAACCATCCTCGGTCGTACACCGATCACCTTCGTGTCGCTCACCGCACCGAACAAAGTCACGGTTGAAGTCAAACGTCCACTTAATTCGTTAGTCGGTGACCGGATCATCCCGTACATCACTTCCGACCAGGCGGGTGCGCCTATTATGTTGCCGGAGCAATCTATTCCAGCCACCGGCACCGACCCACTGTTGTTCGACGTGGACTACGACTTCTGGGCTCAGGTTTTTGGAGATGCGAACGGGGCCGAGGAGGTGGAGTTCGAATGTTGGTATGAATTGAGTCGCCCGACTATCCCGGTCAATCCCGTTTCGCTGTCCACCTTTGGCGTGCTCAACCTGGTGTACGCCGGACCGGTACAACCCAACTTGCCGGACCTGGAAAACCCAAACATTCCGCCGGTGGTGATCCAGGGCGCCGGCACACCGGCACCCGCCCCCAACACCCTTGGCCCCACTCAAGCGGGCTTGGATGCAGCCATGAACTGGCCAGTGTGGGACGACCCGAATCGACCGGTAACTGGCCGTGAAATCGTCAAATTCTACTACCAGCGCAAACTGGTGGGTGGTCCCATCCCAGTGCGAGTTGGCGATACAACGGTTACCACCAGCTTGCCGTGGGCGACTATTCTGGCTGAAGGCAACGGTACTGGCGCTAATGCCCGTGAGGCATTCATCACTGTCGAAAACCCTGGCAGTGACAATGTGATGAAACAGGTGATCACCACCAAAGTCGACGTGACTGCGAAGGTGATCAATCTGCCGTTGCCGCAAATTATCGTTTCTGCCTTCAGAACGGCAACCACGTTGTTGCCGGAGCGTGTCGTGACCAGCATCAACTGCCCAAGCCTCAACCACCCGACGGTGGCGAATGGCCCGATGCCGCCTTATCTGCCGCGCCAGCTACGGATCAGGATCCGACGCGATATCAACATCCCGACGGGGGCCACAGTCAGTTTGAATTTCGAAGGCCGGACAACCAATACGGTGGGCGGCACTCCCATCCCCGGTACGCTGATTACCGAAACGGCAACGATGCCAGCGACGGGTGACCTGGAAATCAGGCTGATGAACTACGCGGCGATCAGAACCATCCAGTCGCCAAGCCCCGGCACGGGTCAACGTCCTGTTACTCGCTATGCGCGGATCGCTTACACCGTCAACGGAGTTGTGTCCGAGACCATCGTGGCCGTGGCGCTGTTGAACTCGAGCCTGGTGTATTGCGAGGAAGAGCGTCCTGAGGTTCCTTGATTGAACTTCAAGTAAAACTTCCTGCTGATGGAGGCGGCATTAGTTGTCGTCTCCATCAGTGGAAGCGAAGTGTTGTACGCCCAGATACGGAGCCTCGCACATCAAAAATGGATAAGTCGTACATGCACAAAGATTTGTCCTACATATCGCAGGGTTGGTAAGCCGTAGTCTGGCGGCCGTTTTAGTCCGGCTTGTGCACCGTTTGAGTCGGAGACTTATTCCTGACGGAATGCTATCGAGTAGGGCTCAACTATGTCGTCAAAGACGCAACTTCCATTTCCCCAGACATCGAACGGCATCTGGACATTATCGTTTATGTCCTTGATGTTGACTTCATCCCTGATCCAGGCTGCCACCGTCCCGACGGGCACCAGTCAATCCATCGACGCCAATACTCCCGTTGAGACCTGGCAACTGCAAACCAACGCCGCACTGATCGGCTCCGGTGCCACAACGCTCGGTATCACCAGTGCAGCAGGCGGGACAATCGACCTGAGCAACTCGAGCACGACCACTAACGGAGCAGGTGGTTTTGTCCACGGTATTGCCCTGACGAACGCCAGCGCCGCGCTGAGCAACTCAACGGTGACCAGTGCGACCGGAATGGGGATATCGGCTGTACGCGGTGTCTCAAGCGTCGGTGGTTCCAAGGTCACCCTGCGTGACCGGTCTGTTGTTCAAGGTTTGCAAGGGGGGATCGCGGGCAACCGTTTCAGTGACATCAACGTCCAGAACTCGACCGTTGAAGGCACCGGCGCCAACAGCTTCGGAGTTCGCCTGCTTGAGGGGTCATTGGTTGCCAGTGGTAGCACGATTACCGGTGGCCTCAATGGCGTTACCGTGGGCACTGACACCCTGGTAACGACTGTCATCCCTACCTCTATCGTACTGGACGGTACTCGGGTGGAAGGCAAAACCGCCTCAGCCATTGTGGTCGGCATCAATGCGCCGAACTTTCCAACGGTGGCCAACATCCAGGTACGCAATGGCTCGACCCTGGTTTCCGGTAACAACACGGTGCTGGAAGTCCGCCAGGGCGCGCAGGCCAATTTTCTGGTTGATAACAGCGAGCTGACCGGCAATGTCGTGGTCGCTTCGGGTAGTTCAGCCAACGTCACGTTGCAAAACAATGCGTCGTTGGTGGGTGATTTACAGAACGTGACCTCTGCCACGCTCAACAATCAGGCGCGGATGACTGGCAACGTGTTGGGCGCCTCCAGCGTGGTAATCGACAACGCATCGACGCTCACCGGCAATTTACAAAATGTGACCAATGCACTGATCAACCACCAGAGCGTGATGACGGGCGACATGGTGGGCGGGGCTAGCGTGGTGATCGACAACGCGTCCACGCTCAATGGCAATTTGCAAAATGTCGCCAATGCAACGATCAACCATCAGAGCGTGATGACGGGCAACGTGGTGGGCGCCGCCAGTGTGTTGATCGACAACGCGTCGACGTTCACCGGCAATTTGCAAGAGGTGGCCAATACAACGATCAGCAACCAGAGCGTGATGACCGGGAATGTCAACGCTGCCGCTGAAAGCGTTTCTAATTTGACCTTGGACAACGGTGCCAGCCTGACCGGTCAGGTCAACAATGTCGCCAATTTCGGCATCAACAATAATGCGCTGTGGCAAATGACTGACAGTCAGTCGGTTAACAACCTCACGCTCAATGGCGGCCGGGTACGTTTCGGCGGGAATCAGGATTACTTCCAGCTGAACGTGGCCAACCTGGCCGGCAGCGGTACGTTCGAAATGGGCACGGATTTCAACAAGGGTGTCAGCGACCTGTTGAACGTGACCGGCAGCGCTGCCGGCAATCATCAGTTACTGGTGAGTAGCACAGGTCTTGACCCGGTCAATGATTCGTCGATCAAGATCGTACAGAGCGTCGCAGGCAGTGCCCAGTACGGCCTCGTCAACAATCGGGTCGACGTGGGGGCATTCACTTACCGCTTGGCCAAGGAGGGTGATGACTGGTACCTGCAACCTGATAAAGCAGTCGTCAGCACGTCGACCCGTACGGTCCTGGCGATTTCCGCCGCAACGCCGACAGTGGTCTGGGGCGAGAATGTTCAGTTGATTAACCGGATGGGGGATCTGCGCGCCAACGCTGGACAAACCGGGGCATGGGCTCGCTCTTTCGGTAGTCGATACAGCATCAGCAACAACGCTTACGGTGATGGTTACAGCCAGAACCAGTACGGGCTTTCCCTGGGTGTCGACACCCCGGTACAGATTGCAGGCGAGCAGGTATTACTGGGCGTGTTTGCCGGCTACAGCAAGTCGAACCTCGATTTGAGTCGCGGCAGCTCCGGTGAAATCGATAGCACGTCCATTGGCGCCTACGGTACGTGGCTGGGCCAACGCGGTTACTACCTGGATACCGTGGCCAAACTCAATCATTTCCGCAACGACGCCAAAGTCTCGATGAGTGACGGCAGTCTGACCAAGGGGCATTACAACAACCTGGGCGCCAGTGTGTCCGCCGAGTTTGGCAAGCACATCGATATCCGCGACGGGTATTACGCGGAAGTGTTTACCCAGTGGCAGGGCGCCGCCGTGCAAGGCAAGAATTTCAATCTGGATAACGGTTTGAATGCTGATGCCGACACCACGCGTTCGCTGCTAGGCAAGGCAGGTGTGACGCTGGGACGCGGGATGAAACTGGCCAATGGCAGCGTTTTGCAACCGCATGTTCGGGCCGCTGTTGTTCGTGAGTTCGTGAACAATAACGAAGTGCGAGTCAATAAAAACAAGTTCAACAATGACCTGTCGGGTGATCGGTTCGAAATCGGGGCCGGGGGCTCATGGACATTGACCAATCGCTGGCAACTGCATGCTGAACTGGAAACCAGTAAAGGTGACAATGTGACCAAGGATTATGGTGTGAACATGGGGGTTCATTACTCGTTCTGAATGTGACGCAAAAAAAAGGGAAGCGCAGGCTTCCCTTTTTATTGATAACGCTGTGAACTATCCGGCTTTTAGTACTTGAAATTTACCTTTTAGAATAAAGGTCTCGCCTTCAGTGTCTGGTAGTTCGTAGTTGATATCGAAGAGGCCCGCGACATTGTTTTCTCCTACCGTCGGTTGCAATGTGATATTGCCAGAAACACCTTCGTAGACAATGCCGTTTTCGTCTTTGAAGCTAGAACTTACGTCATCGCGAGTTTTTAATACGTACTCACCCGGTTCGAAACTGTCAGGTAGGCACAAACAGATTTCTCGCGCAGGCGAGCTTTTAGCTCTTGTTTTTGAAGCCGGCCGGTCAATGGCAGTAATTTTGACGGTGTTAATTTTTTTCGGGCCGGATTTGACAGTGTCGATGAGTCGGGAAGTAGCGATGAATTCCGGAATTACTTTGTGAGTTGCGTAAGGGGTGGCAGTGACATAATTGCCCTCTGCAAAGCTGATACGTTTGATGACAGCGTTCATGGATTCGGTCTCCGTTACGTTAAGTAAGGTATCCAAAGGCCATGCGCGGCCCTAATCCTGGATGAACTATAAAAGCCCGTAAAGGGGCAGGTTGTAAACTGTCATTGTTGACAGTTTACAAGGGCTGTGATTCGTGAAATTAATGACAAAACCATCGCGCAATATGTCTGCTGGCAGGTACGTGTCGCGCTGTTTTCTATACCGTGACCGGCAACCAGGCAGCACATAACAACAACACGCTCATCCCTCTATTGAAATACGTTTGCGCGGCGGGTGATCGCAACAATTTGCCAGACTTCGCCCCCGCTATCGCCCAGGCCCCCACACACGGTAGCGACACCCAAAAGAACACCAGCGACAATTGCATGACTTGCAGCGTTTTTTCTGCACCGCTCCCGGAAAAAACACCGACTACGGCCAACGCCATCATCCAGGTCTTGGGGTTTATCCACTGGAGCACAGCCGCGCCCCTTAATCCGAATTGAGGCGTGCCAGACGCGGACTGTGGATCGATCACGTCGGGCGGCAAGCGGAAAATCTGCCACGCCAGGTAACTGAGCCAGACAATGCCCGCCCAGCGCATGGATGTTTCTATAAGGGGGTGAGCTTGCAAGGCTTGCCCCAAACCGCTACCTACCAGCAATACAACCAGCGCCGCACTGGCGCACGCACCGAAAATGATCGGCAATGTCGCCTTGAAGCCATAGCGGGCGCTGTTGCTGAGCACCAGAATGTTGGTCGGTCCCGGTGTGATGGACGCGACAAAAGCGAACAGCACAAACGGTAACAGCGTGGGGAAAGTGGACGACATGTCAGCGGGCTCCGTGAATGATCTCAGGAGCTGATCCTCACAAAGTCGGCTTCAAGCGTCTGGAAGATTTGAGCAGCGATTGCGGTACAGGGCCGGCGTCAAACCATATGCCCGCACGAACCATCGCCCCAGATGGCTCTGGTCGGCAAAACCCAGCTCCATTGCCACCGCCGCCGGCTGTTCGCCACGGGCCAACAGGCGTCGGGCAGTGGCCAGGCGCAGTTGCACCAGATAGGCATGGGGCGCCAGGCCGTAGGCAGCCTTGAACGCGCGGGTCAGGCGGAATCGGTCGACACCGGTTGCCGCCGCCACCTGGTCGAGGCCGATGTCGTACTGGGCGTTGGCGTGCAAGTACTCCCGGGCCTTTTGCGCCACCAGCGGCAGGCGCGGATCTTCGGCATAACGTGTGCGCCAATGCAGGTGGCTGGTCAGGCGCTCAAGCAAACCGTCGAGGGCGGTCTGGCGCACGATCTTCAGTTCACCGCCATGCAGTGTCTGGAAGGCCAGGCTGGTGGCGTGAGCCAGTCGTGTGTCGCTGGCCAGGGTGTTGGCGAAACTCAATTGACCGTTGTCGGGAGCATTTTCGAATACCGCACTGAGTTCGCGCACTAACCACTGCGGATCGAGGTACAGCATGCGGTAGGTGAAGCCATCCTCGGTCGGCGCTTCGCCGTCATGAATGTCGCCCGGCTCGAGCAAAAACACCTTGCCCGGCGTGCTTTGGTGTCGGGTGCGCCGACAATTGAATTGCTGGACACCTTGCTCGGTGACCCCCACCAGATAGCTGTCGTGCCAGTGCGGATCGTAAGCGTGGCCTTCGAAATGCGCGCGCAGGGTCTCGATGCCGGTGTCGGCATCCTGGGCCAGGTCGATCCAGTTGTGAGGGGTCATGCATCACCTGCGGGACGGATTACCGACTTATTTAACGCCTGCCTCGAGGGTGATGACTAGAACGTTTGTGCACCGATCAGTTGAACAACCCGGCGGCTATGTTGATCGAGAACCCGAGAATGGCCGTGTTGAACAGAAAACCGATCAGCGACTGCGCCAATACAATCTTGCGCATCTCCCGAGTCGCCACGCCGACATCCGAGGTCTGCACCGCCACGCCGATGGTGAACGAGAAGTACAGGAAGTCCCAGTAGTTCGGCGTTTCCAGTCCTTCCGCAAAGCGTAAGGCCAGGTCTTTTCCTTCCCACGTGTAGAACAAACGGGCGTAATGCACGCTGAAAATCACCCCGATCAGCAACCACGACCCGATGACGGTGAGCCCGGTAAAGCCGTAATGCAGGAGCTTGCGGGTGGTTTCCAGGTCCTTGCTGCCGGCCAGTTCGAAGGTGATGGTGGCGAGGCTGGCGATCGCGGCGATGCACACCACAAACAGAACCAACCCGGCGTTTTCGTCTTCGATCTCGGCGATGCGCTTGACGTCGGGTGCCTTGGCGCGGGCGGCGAGCCACAGCATGAGGATCAGGTAAGTCCAGACCCCGGCATTCCAGCCGATGAGGATTTTGCTGATCACCGAGTCGGCGGGGGCCAGAATGCCTGCCGCGACGCCGAGGGTGGCGGCAGTGGACAGGCGAGGGTGGGTGTGGGTGAGGTAGGGCATGAAGACTCGATGCGTCAGGGCTGTGCAAACACCTTAGCCCAGCGCAGCCGGTCATGACCACAAAGCTCAGAGTAACGCGGTCCATTGTAGGAGTGAGCCTGCTCGCGAAAGCGGAGTGTCAGCCAACATCAGTGTTGAATGTACAACCGCTTTCGCGAGCAGGCTCGCTCCCACATTGGGTCGGTGTTGTGGGTCAGAGGTCCTTGTGGCGCTTGCTGACAAGCTTCATCACCACCACAAAAAACACCGGTACAAACACCACCGCCAGCGTTGCCGTGATCATCCCGCCAATCACCCCGGTACCGATCGCCTGCTGGCTCGCCGAGCTGGCGCCTGTGGCAATCGCCAAGGGCACCACGCCAAGAATGAACGCCAGCGACGTCATGACAATCGGCCGTAACCGCAACCGTGCGGCTTGCAGCGTAGCGTCGATCAGGTCGTGTCCTTCGTCATAGAGACTCTTGGCGAATTCGATGATCAGAATCGCGTTCTTCGCCGACAGCCCGATGATGGTGATTAGTCCAACCTTGAAGAACACATCGTTGGGCATCCCGCGAAAGGTCACGGCCAATACCGCGCCGAGCACACCCAGCGGCACCACCAGCAGCACCGACGTCGGAATCGACCAGCTCTCATACAGCGCTGCCAGGCACAGAAATACGATCAGCAACGACAGCCCAAGCAGGATCGGCGCCTGGCTGCCGGATAACCGCTCTTGCAACGACAGCCCGGTCCATTCCTGACCCAGTCCCGCCGGCCCCTGTGCCACCAGCCGCTCGATTTCCGCCATGGCCTCACCGGTGCTGTGGCCCGGTGACGGTTCACCGGAAATGGCAATCGCCGGGTAGCCGTTATACCGCGTCAACTGTGCCGGGCCTTGGGTCCACTTCGCCTGGACAAAGGCCGACAAGGGCACCATTTTTCCGTTGCTGTTGCGTACGTGCATTTTCAGCAGATCAGCCACCTGACTGCGTTGATCGCCTTCGGCCTGCACCACCACCCGCTGCATGCGCCCCTGATTGGGGAAGTCGTTGATGTAGGCGGAACCGACGGCGGTGGACAGCACATTGCCAATGTCGGCAAAGGACACGCCCAGCGCGTTGGCTTGCTTGCGGTCGACTTCCAGTTGCACTTGCGGTGCTTCGGCCAAGGCACTTTCGCGCACATTCATCAGGATCGGGCTCTTCTGCGCAGCGGCGAGCAGTTCGCTGCGCGCCTGCATCAGCGTGGCGTGGCCGAGGCCGCCACGGTCCTGCAAGCGGAACTCGAAACCGCTGGACGTGCCGAGGCCGTCAACCGGTGGCGGCAGAACCGAGAACACCACGGCGTCCTTGATCTGACTCAACGCGACGTTGGCCCGGTCGGCAATCGAACTCGCGGAGTCGTCACTGCCGCGATCAGACCAATCCTTGAGCGTGGAAAATGCCAGCGCCGCGTTCTGCCCGCTACCGGAAAAACTGAAGCCGAGAATGATCGTGCTGTCACCAATCCCCGGTTCCGTGGCGTTATGCGCTTCAATCTGCTCGACCACCTGCACCGTGCGGTTCTTGCTCGCGCCCGGCGGCAGCTGAATGTCGGTGATGGTGTAACCCTGATCCTCGACCGGCAAGAAGGAGGAGGGCAGGCGACTGAAACACACGCCCAGACCGATCAGCAGCACGCCATAGATCAGCAGGTAACGGCCGGTGCGTTTCAACGCATAGGCAACCCAGCCTTGATAGCGCTCGGTCAACCGTTCGAAGCCACGGTTGAACCAACCAAAGAAACCGGTCTTTTCGTGATGCTCGCCCTTGGCAATCGGCTTGAGCAGCGTCGCACACAGCGCCGGGGTCAAGGTCAGCGCAAGAAATGCCGAGAACAGGATCGACGTGGCCATCGACAACGAAAACTGCTGATAGATCACCCCGACCGAACCCTGCATGAACGCCATCGGAATGAACACCGCCACCAGCACCAGCGTGATGCCGATGATTGCCCCGGTGATCTGCGTCATTGCCTTGCGAGTCGCCTCCTTGGGCGACAGACCTTCGGTGGCCATGATCCGCTCGACGTTCTCCACCACCACAATGGCATCGTCCACCAGAATGCCGATGGCCAGCACCATGCCGAACATGGTCAGCACGTTGATCGAAAAGCCCAGCGCCAACATGGTCGCAAACGTCCCCATCAGTGCGACCGGCACTACCAGCGTCGGGATCAGTGTGTAACGGATGTTTTGCAGGAACAGGAACATCACCGCAAACACCAGCAGCATCGCCTCGCCGAGGGTGTAAACCACTTTGGTGATCGAGACTTTGACGAACGGCGAAGTGTCGTACGGGATCTTGTATTCCACGCCAGCCGGAAAGTAGCGCGCCAACTCATCCATCTTTGCGCGGACTAACGTGGCGGTGCTCAAGGCATTGGCGCCCGGTGCCAGTTGCACGCTGACCGCAGTCGACGGCTTGCCGTTCAGGCGGGTGGAGAAGTTGTATTCCTGACTGCCGATTTCCACCCGCGCGACATCGCTGATGCGCACGGTGGAGCCGTCGGGGCTGGCCTTGAGCACGATGTCGGCGAATTCTTCCGGCGTCGACAACTGGCCCTTCACCAGAATGGTCGCGGTGATTTCCTGGGTGGTGCGGGTCGGCAAATCGCCGATACTGCCGGCGGACACCTGGGCGTTTTGCGCGACGATGGCGGCGTTGACGTCCGCCGGGGTCAGGTTGAAACCGATCAGCTTCTGCGGGTCGATCCAGATGCGCATCGCCCGTTCGGCGCCATACAACTGCGCCTTGCCGACACCGTCCAGACGCTTGATCTCGTTCATCACGTTGCGCGCCAGGTAATCGCTGAGCGCCACGTCGTCGAGTTTGCCATCGCTGGAGGTGAGGGTGACCAGCAGCAGGAAACCGGCGGAGACCTTCTCGACTTGCAGGCCTTGCTGATTGACCGCTTGCGGCAGCCGCGATTCCACGACTTTCAGGCGGTTTTGCACATCGACCTGGGCCATTTCCGGGTCAGTGCCCGGCTGGAACGTGGCCTTGATGGTGGCGCTGCCGAGACTGCTTTGCGACTCGAAGTACAGCAAATGGTCGGCGCCGTTGAGTTCTTCCTCGATCAGGCTGACCACGCTTTCGTCCACGGTCTGCGCCGAAGCGCCCGGGTACTGGGCGTAAATTTCAATTTGCGGCGGGGCAACGTCGGGGTACTGCGCCACGGGCAACTGCGGAATGGCCAATGCGCCGGCCAGCAGGATGAACAAGGCAACCACCCAGGCAAACACCGGGCGATCAATAAAGAACTGCGGCATAAAAAGCGTCCTGCTTACTGACCAGAAACCTGGGCAAGTGGAAGAGGGGAACTGTCGATCTGGACCTGCTCGCCGGGGCGCGCGTGTTGCAGACCTTCGGTGACGATGCGGTCGCCAGGCTTGAGGCCGCCGGTGACGATCCAGCGATCGTCCTGCACCGTGCCCAGTTCAACCGGTTGCAGGCCCACGCGCTGCTGTGGGTCCAGCAGCAACACGTGAGCAATGCCGGCGCTGTCACGCTGGATCGCCCGTTGCGGCACGCTGATGCCTTGCTGGTTCACCGCTTGCTCCAGACGCACCCGCACGAAACTGCCGGGCAGCAAGTCGAGGTCCGGGTTGGGGAATTCGCTGCGCAGGATGATCTGGCCGGTGCCCGGGTCGACGGTGATGTCGGTGAACAACAGCTTGCCCGGCAGCGGGTAGAGGCTGCCGTCATCCTGAATCAGCGTGGCTTTAGCCTGGCCTTGGCCGACTTGTTGCAACTGACCGGAGCGGAAGGCGCGGCGCAAATCGTTAAGCTCGCGGGTCGACTGGGTCAGGTCGGCATGGATCGGGTTGAGCTGTTGAATCAGCGCCAGTGGCGTGGTTTCGTTTTGCCCGACCAGCGCGCCTTCGGTCACCAGCGCGCGGCCTACGCGTCCGGAAATCGGCGCGGTGACGGTGGCATAACCGAGGTTGAGTTTCGCCCGCTCCACGGCGGCTTTGTTGGCGGCAACGTCAGCGGCGGTTTGCCGGACGTTGGCGCGGGCGTTGTCGTAATCCTGCCCGCTGATGGCGTTGCCTTCGATCAGTTGGGCGTAGCGCTGCTCTTGCAGTTTTGCCTGGAACGCATTGGCCTCGGCTTTGCGCAACGCCGCTTCGGCGCTGTCCAGGTCAGCCTTGAACGGCGCCGGATCGATGCGGAACAGCACGTCGCCTTTTTTCACATCGCTGCCTTCATTGAAGGTGCGTTGCAATACGACGCCGGCGACGCGGGCGCGAACTTCGGCAATCCGTGGCGCAGCAATCCGCCCGCTCAACTCGCTGGTGATCGACAGGGGCCGGGCTTCGATGGTTTCGATACGCACGGTGGCCAACGGCGCCTGTTCCTCGGCGGTGGAGGACTTGTCACACGCGCTCAGCGTCAGTGCCAGTGCGAGCAGGCCGAGCGTGGCGAACAGATTCTTTGACATGGAATTACCCCAATAATGACCACCCGCATCCTACGGGGAGCGGACGAGGGTAGCGGTGAAGCTTTGTTGGTGCTGTGTGAAATTGTGTAAGGGTTTTACTCAGGCGGGGGTGAGGGCGTATATCCTTGGTGACTTGATACTTTTTGCGAAGCTGAAGCCGCCTTCGCGAGCAAGCCCGCTCCCTCATTCGACCGCATCCTGCTGGAAGAACTCGGTTTAATGTGGGAGCGGGCTTGCTCGCGAAAAGGCCCGACCTGTCGCCACAGCACTTTCTGGAACACCCCCATGCCCAACATCCTCCTGGTCGAAGACGACTCCGCGCTCTCCGAACTGATCGCCAGCTACCTGGAACGCAACGGCTATTCGGTCAGCGTGATCAGCCGTGGCGATCACGTGCGTGAACGCGCGCGGGTCAATCCGCCGGACCTGGTGATCCTCGACCTGATGCTGCCGGGCCTCGACGGCTTGCAAGTCTGTCGTTTGCTGCGGGCGGATTCGGCGACGTTGCCGATCCTGATGCTCACCGCCCGCGACGACAGCCACGATCAAGTGTTGGGCCTGGAAATGGGCGCCGACGATTACGTCACCAAGCCCTGCGAGCCCCGCGTCCTGCTGGCCCGCGTGCGCACGCTGTTGCGCCGCAGCAGCCTTGGCGAGCCGCAAACCGCCAACGACCGCATACTCATGGGCAACCTGTGCATCGACCTGTCCGAGCGCACCGTGACCTGGCGCGAACAACTGGTCGAACTGTCGAGCGGCGAATACAACCTGCTGGTGGTGCTGGCCCGGCATGCCGGTGAGGTGCTGAGTCGCGACCAGATCCTGCAACGCCTGCGCGGCATTGAATTCAACGGCACCGACCGTTCGGTGGATGTGGCGATTTCCAAGTTGCGGCGCAAGTTCGACGACCACGCGGGCGAGGCGCGCAAGATCAAGACCGTGTGGGGCAAGGGTTACCTGTTCAGCCGTTCCGAGTGGGAATGCTGAGACGATGTTCAGGATTCTGTTTCGTCTGTATCTGGTGACCATCGTCTCGTTCAGCGCGGCGATTTACCTGGTGCCGGACCTGGTAATCAAGGTCTTCCATGAGCGCTTCGTCACCTACAACCTCGACTATTCGCGCGGCTTGCAAACGCTCATCGTCAAACAGTTCCACGCCGTGCCCGAAGCGCAGTGGCCGGCGCTGGCGGTCGAGATGGACAAGGATTTCGCCCCGCTGCACATCGCGTTGACGCGCAATGACGATCCCGACTTCACCCTGGATGAGCGCGAACGCCTGCAAAGCGGCGAGAACGTGGTACGCATCGGCGATTGGGGCTGGCGCACGCTGGCCGTGGCGCCGCTGAACGAGCAAACGGTGGTGCAAATGATCGTGCCGCCGGACCCGATGGACGTCAGCTTGTTGTACTGGAGCATCAACGTCCTGATCGGGGCGACCATGCTTGCGTGCCTGCTGCTGTGGCTGCGCCCGCATTGGCGCGACCTGGAACGCCTCAAAGGCACCGCCGAACGTTTCGGCAAAGGCCAGTTGAGCGAACGCACACGGATTTCCCGGCATTCCAACATCGGCAGCCTGGCCAATGTCTTCGACACCATGGCCGGCGACATCGAAAACCTGCTGAATCAGCAGCGCGATTTACTCAACGCGGTGTCCCATGAATTGCGCACGCCGCTGACCCGCCTGGATTTCGGCCTGGCGCTGGCGCTGTCCGATGACTTGCCCGTGACCAGTCGCGAGCGCTTGCAAGGGTTAGTCGCGCACATCCGTGAGCTGGATGAGTTGGTCCTGGAACTGCTGTCCTACAGCCGCCTGCAAAACCCGGCGCAAATACCGGAGCAGGTTGAAGTGGCGCTGGACGAGTTTATCGACAGCATTCTGGGCAGCGTTGATGAAGAACTGGAGTCGCCGCACATCGTGATGGACGTGCTGCTTCATGGCCAACTCGAGCGTTTCACGCTTGACCCGCGACTGACCGCCCGCGCCATCCAGAACCTGCTGCGCAACGCCATGCGTTATTGCGAAAAACGGATTCAGGTGGGGGTGCAGGTGTGTGCGAAGGGCTGTGAGATCTGGGTCGATGACGACGGGATCGGCATTCCGGATGACGAGCGGGAACGGATTTTCGAGCCGTTTTATCGGTTGGATCGCAGCCGCGACCGGGCCACGGGCGGTTTTGGGTTGGGGTTGGCGATCAGCCGTCGAGCGCTGGAGGCGCAGGGCGGCACCCTGACGGTCGAACCGTCGCCACTGGGCGGCGCCCGCTTCCGGTTATGGCTACCCACCCAGCCCTGATTCAGCATCAACCCTGTGGCGAGGGGGCTTGCCCCCGTTGGGCTGCGAAGCGGCCCCTTGCATTCTTACTGCCGTGTTGCATGGTTTTGCGACTGCTGCGCAGCCGAACGGGGGCAAGCCCCCTCGCCACAGGTGATGGCGGGTTATGCGCTAAGCCGGGTTCGCAGCAGTTTCGCCATGTCTTCGAGCTCTGCCGCCGGGTTGTGCCCGATCAGCATCCACGCGTGTTCCATGTCCGCCCAATACACGACGTTCATGCCGTGCCGACGCTCACGGGCGAAGTGTCGGCTGCCGCTATTGGAGAGCGTGACGCACAGCGCCATCGGGCCATTCGCCGGGTCCAGGTAGGTGATCTGGGCAATCGGCACACCATCGTATTCCAGGATCTGCGCGCGCTTGAACTCAGAGCGCGGCAAGGTCAGCTTCGCGGGTTCAAGGTTCAGGCCCAGGCGCGTATCGATGGAGCGCAGTTGCGCGCGTTGGGTGGCTTCATCGCTGGACAAATGCTCCAGGGTTTCTGGCACGTAGAGCGACATGTAATCCGCAACCAACCCGCGCCAATTGTGCTGTTCCTGATTCAACTGCCAACCGAGGAACAAACGGTCCGCCACCACGCTGGTGGCCACCAACCCGGCCGCGGCTGCCAGAAACCAGCGTCGATCCATCGACGGAAGCTCCGGCGAAGGCAAGGTGTCGAGCATGGACTGCAAACGATCCGTGGGCGCCTGTTGCGCCAATTGGGCAAACGCGTCCTTGAACGGCAGGTTGCTGCGGGCCAGCCATTGCAGGCGCAGGTTGAGCGTCGAATCCTCGGCAATGGCCGTGTCGATGCGGGCGCGTTGCTCGGCATCGAGCTGGTCGTCGAGGTAGGCCACCAGTTGCTCGTCTGAGGGTGTGGCGCGTTGGTTCATCGACGTTCTCCCGAGGAAGGGTTCGGTACAGCGTGCAGCGGTGGATATTCGGCCAGTTTCACCCGTGCCGCGGCCAGTCGGCTCATGACTGTTCCGACGGGCACTTGCAGCACTTCGGCGACTTCGCGATACGACAAACCTTCGACGTACGCCAGGTACACCGTTTCGCGCTGGGCTTCGGGCAACGCGTCGACACGCCGGATCACCTGGGCCGCGCGCACATGGGTTTGCGCCGCGTGCTCGCCGTCGAACGATAACTGGCTTTCCGCGTCTACCAATCCCTGACCCTGGCGCACCCGGCGCGCGCGCACCTCGTTGAGCCAGATCGAATGCAGAATGCTCAGCAGCCAGCGATCCATGCGCGTGCCGGGGACAAACTGCCCGGCACGCTCGAGCGCCCGCACGCAGGTCGCCTGCACCAGGTCTTCGGCCACATGCCGTTGCCGGGACAGCAGCAAGCCATAGCGCCACAAACGCGCCAGATGTTGGCCCAGTTCTGCCCGTATTGCCTGATCGCTGGCGATAGCGACCTCCGTCGTTTATTCGGTGTCAGGTTTTCGATGAATCGTTTATCGCTTCGGCCAGGTCCTGGTACTCCTCGCAGGTGCTGCCGCAAATCGATTTGATGTGCTGCAACTGTTCCTGCGCCAGATCGAGTCGACCTTTGATCACATACGCCTCGCCGAGGTATTCGCGCACTTGCGCATACTGCGGGTCGAGTTTGACCGATTGCAGGTAATAACCGATGCCTTCGTCGGTGCGCCCCAGTTTACGCGTAGCGTAGCCGCGATAGTTCAACGCTTTGGCGGTGTTCGGATCTTTCAGCGTATCGAGCAGGGCCAGGGCTTCTTCGTAGCGACCGTCCTTGGCCAGACGATAGGCGTAATTGGTGCGGTCGGCATCCGGCAGCAGACTGCTGGTCTGCTTGAGGCATTTTTGCGACTTGGAATCCAGGACCTGGCCTTTGGGGCAGTTGGGTTTGGCGGGCGCGTCCTCGTCGCCATGGGCCAGGGCCAGGGAACTGGTCAGTGCTGCCGTCAGACAACCGGCAAGCAGCAGCGGGGCGGTGAAAACAGCAAAACGCAGGTTCATGGGCAAGGCTCCGGGGTTTGATCCACGATCGTTCGGGGTGCTGCTACAAGAACACCGCAGCGTGAACAATTATTCATTTCTTTGTGCTGATCATTACAAGGAAAGCTTAAACCTTGGCGCTATGCTCGACAGCATTCGTTGTCCAGCGCAGAACTGCCATGAAAGACCATGTCCATCATTCTGCCGCGGCGGGATACAAGACCGGCGCTGACACCTATGTACGCGGCCGCCCGGACTATCCGCCGGCCGTGGTCGACTGGCTGACCGGTACGCTGGGCTTGAATGCAGACAGCCATTACCGGATGCCTGCGTGGACGTGGTGGTCTGCGCCCAGGCCTTCCGCGTTATTACACCGGTGCCTGGCGTCGGGCGTTTCCTCACCGGGCGTTCGGGCCGTTGCAGGCGCAGCATTTCAGCCATGGGCACACGGGGGCGCCTGAGGATGTGATTTTCAATCGGGTGCGTTCGACCAGTTTTATAGCGGCATTGCCAGAGGCGGAGCGGACGAAGGTGGATGAACAGGTTCGGGCGTTGATTGCCGGGGAGCCGGCGTTGCGTGGGCGGGATGTGGGGACGGTGCCTTATGAGACCGCGGCGTTTGTGGTGGTGAAGGGCAGTTAGATCAGCGGAGCGGCCTTCGCGAGCAGGCTCGCTCCCACATCGTATCTGCGCAGTTCACACATCCCCTGTGGGAGCGAGCCTGCTCGCGAAGGGGCCGGCCCAGACACTAAAGAACTTGAAGCCAGTCCCGCTTTTGGCCGAACCACTGCCTTACTCCCCCCGCCAATGCCTTGTTATAGTCCGGACCTCATTTTTTGCCCGGTAAAAGGATCACTGCCATGTCTCAGTACACCGCGTTCACCGTCGAACTCGCCGACAACATCGCCCATGTGCAGATCAACCGCCCGGAAAAGATCAATTCGATGAACGCCGCGTTCTGGAGCGAGATCATTGAGATTTTCCAGTGGATCGACGACACCGACGAAGCCCGCGTGGTGGTGCTCAGCGGCGCCGGCAAGCATTTTTCCTCCGGCATCGACCTGATGATGCTGGCCGGCGTGGCCAATGAACTGGGCAAGGACGTCGGCCGCAATGCACGTCTGCTGCGCCGCAAAATCCTCGCCCTGCAAGCGTCCTTCAATGCTGTCGACAATTGCCGCAAGCCGGTGCTGGCAGCGATTCAGGGCTATTGCCTGGGTGGCGCCATCGACCTGATCGCCGCCTGCGACATGCGTTACGCCGCCGAAGGCGCACAATTCTCGATCAAGGAAATCGACATCGGCATGGCGGCGGATGTAGGCACTTTGCAACGCTTGCCGCGTATCATCGGTGACGGCATGCTGCGTGAACTGGCTTACACTGGTCGCACGTTTGGCGCCGAGGAAGCGCGCAGCATCGGCCTGGTCAATCGCGTCTACAGCGACACTGCCAGCCTGCTGGATGGCGTCATGGGCATTGCCCGGGAAATCGCCAGCAAGTCGCCGATTGCGGTCACCGGGACCAAAGAGATGATCAGCTACATGCGCGACCACCGCATCGACGACGGCCTCGAATACGTCGCCACCTGGAACGCCGCCATGCTGCAATCCACTGATTTGCGCGTGGCCATGGCCGCCCATATGAGCAAACAGAAACCCGAATTTCTGGACTGATTAAACATGACTTCACGCTGGACCACTGCAGTACTGGACACTGACCAACCCGGCGGCTGGGCCGTGGCCCGCAGCCCGGAAGGCTTCCTGTTCGATGACAATGGCGCGCTGTTCCCGCGTGAATGGCTCAAGCGTCAGGACTTGTCGATTCTCGCCGAACACGGCATCGGCCATCTCGACGGTGAGCCGGTCTATCTACTGGAGCTGCGCAGCGCCAGCGACGTGGCGGGTTGCAACTGGAAAGGCCTGCGGGCGTTCATGCTCGATGGCGATCACACGGTGTACAAGGTGCTCGGCTATGCCGCGCAAATTGGCACCTGGTATCGCGAGCACCGCTTTTGTGGCAACTGTGGGCAGGCGGCGACGCAGGTTCCGCGTGAGCGGGCGATGTACTGCGAGCCGTGCGATTTACGCTATTACCCACGGATTTCGCCGAGCATGATCGTGCTGGTGACCCGTGGCGATGAAGTGCTGCTGGCGCGTTCGCCGCGTTTTGTCAGCGGGGTCTACAGCACGCTGGCCGGGTTTGCCGAGCCAGGCGAGTCGGCCGAGGACTGCCTGATTCGCGAGGTTCGCGAAGAGGTGCAGATCGAGGTCAAGAACATCCAGTACCTGGGCAGCCAGTGCTGGCCGTTCCCGCACTCGATGATGCTCGGCTTCCATGCCGAGTACGCCGGTGGCGAGATTGTCTGCCAGGAAGACGAAATCGAAGACGCCCAGTGGTTCAACGTCCATGCGCTGCCGCCGTTGCCGGCGTCGCGCTCGATTGCCCGTTACCTGATCGACGTCTACGTGGCGCGGCGCTTAGGCCACGCTGAACCAGTGTTGCCAGGCTAAGCGCACGGTCAAGCCCAGCACCACGGTGATGAACACCGGACGAATGAACTTCGCGCCGCCGCTGATGGCGGTGCGAGCGCCGAAGAATGCGCCGGCCATCACCGACACGCCCATGCTCAGGCCGATGATCCAGTCCACCTGCCCGGAAAACACAAACACCGACAGCGCCGCAATGTTGCTGACGAAGTTCATGCTGCGCGCCACGCCGCTGGCCTTCACCAGATCGATGGGGTACATCAACAGGGTGCTGACGGTCCAGAATGCGCCCGTGCCGGGACCCGCCACGCCGTCGTAGAAACCGAGGCTGAAACCTTGGGTCGACTGCCACTTTTTCTTGATCGGTGCATCGCAGTCCAGCGGGGCCTTGGGTGTGCCGCCGAACAACAGGTACACGCCGCAGGCGAAGACGATCACCGGGAGCATTTTGTTCAGCCACTCGGCCGGCAGGTAATGCGCGACGATGGCGCCGGTCAACGCGCCGACCAGAGTGCCGACGATGGCATGCACCCACTGCCGCGGATGGAACAGCTTGCGCCGGTAGAAGGTGAAACTGGCGGTGGCCGAGCCGAAGGTCGAACTCAACTTGTTGGTACCCAACACCAAGTGCGGCGGCAGGCCGGCGGTGAGCAATGCCGGCGTGGTGAGCAGGCCGCCACCCCCGGCAATCGCGTCGATGAAGCCGGCAATAAAGGCAACGACGGCCAGAATGGCCAGGGTGGTGAGGTCAACGCTGAGTTCGAAAGGCATGGAATCGGCTTATTCGGCGGGGTGCAGGAAAGGGCTGCGGGGAAGGGGCGGTATCTTACCTAGATCCGGACTTTGCGGCGACTGGTCTGGCCCTATCGCCAGCAGGCTGGCTCCCACAGGGATCTCGGGTGCTGCATAGATCCAATGTGGGAGCCAGCCTGCTGGCGATGACTGACTCCCAGGCGCCACTGTTGCCCCACCAACAGTCCATCGACAAATCGCCCTGATGCCTGACAGCCAACCACTCTGAACCCCCCGCAAAACCGCCACTTCAGTACTGGCACGGTTGCTGCTCTAGCCCTTGGTACATCCCTGAGTCCCGAGGACACGCCAATGAGTCAGCAAGCCGTCAAATTTGCCTACTGGGTGCCGAACGTCAGCGGCGGGCTGGTGGTCAGCAAGATCGAGCAGCGCACCCACTGGGGCATCGACTACAACCGCAAACTGGCGCAACTGGCCGAAGCCGCGGGGTTCGAATACGCCCTGACCCAAATCCGTTTCACCGCCGGTTACGGCGCCGAATACCAACATGAGTCGGTTGCCTTCAGCCACGCGTTGCTGGCCGCCACCACCACACTCAAAGTGATCGCCGCGATCCTGCCCGGCCCGTGGCAACCGGCGCTGGCGGCCAAGCAGTTGGCGACCATCGATCAACTGACCAATGGGCGAGTGGCGGTGAATATCGTCAGTGGCTGGTTCAAAGGTGAATTTCAGGCGATTGGCGAGCATTGGCTGGAGCACGACGAGCGATATCGCCGTTCCGAGGAGTTCATCCGTTCGCTCAAGGGTATCTGGAGCCAGGACAACTTCACCTTTCGCGGCGACTTCTACCGTTTCGACAACTACAGCCTCAAACCCAAGCCTCTGGGTCAGCCGGAAATCTTTCAGGGCGGCAGTTCACGTGCCGCCCGGGATATGGCAGCGCGGGTGTCGGACTGGTACTTCACCAACGGCAATACGCCAGAAGGGATCAAGGCGCAGGTCGACGATATCCGCGTGAAGGCTGCCGCGAATAATCATTCGGTGAAAATCGGTGTGAATGCGTTTGTCATCGCTCGCGACACCGAAGAAGAGGCGCGGGCAGTGCTGGCGCAAATCATCGATCAGGCCGATCCAGAGGCGGTAAATGCCTTTGGCGATGCCGCGAAACAAGCGGGCAAGGCGTCGCCGGAAGGTGAGGGCAATTGGGCGAAGTCGACGTTTGAGGATCTGGTGCAATACAACGATGGCTTCAAGACCAACCTGATTGGCACGCCGCAGCAGATTGCCGAGCGGATCGTGGCGTTGAAGGCAGTGGGCGTGGACCTGGTGTTGGCGGGGTTTTTGCACTTTCAGGAAGAGGTGGAGTATTTCGGTAAGCGCGTGTTGCCGTTGGTGAGGGAGCTAGAGGCCAAGGCCCAATCGAAGCCAACCACCGCAGCCGTATAACCCACACAAAACCCTTGTAGGAGTGAGCTTGCTCGCGATGGCTGAGTGTCAGTCGATATATACAGTGACTGATACACCGCTTTCGCGAGCAAGCCCGCTCCCACATTGGATCGGTGGATCTAGGTGGATTTACAGGCCGAGGTCAGACAGTCCCGGGTGATCATCCGGACGACGTCCCAGCGGCCAGTGGAACTTGCGGTCACTTTCCTTGATTGGCATGTCGTTGATGCAGGCAAACCGGTTGGCCATCAACCCGTTTTCATCAAATTCCCAGTTCTCGTTGCCGTAGGAGCGGAACCAGTTGCCCGAGTCGTCGTGCCATTCATAGGCATAGCGCACGGCGATGCGGTTGCCGGTGAAGGCCCAGAGTTCCTTGATCAGGCGGTAATCGAGTTCCTTGGCCCATTTGCGGGTCAGGAAACCTTTGGCTTCTTCGCGGTTGTAGGCAAACTCGGCGCGGTTACGCCATTTGGTGTCAAGCGTGTAGGCCAGCGACACCTGTTCCGCGTCGCGAGAGTTCCAGCCGTCTTCGGCCAGGCGAACTTTTTCGATGGCCGACTCGCGGGTGAAAGGGGGCAATGGCGGACGAACTTCAGCGTTAGACATGTAAAGTCTCCCAATAAAAGTAAAGTTCAAACACGTTGCAGCGCTTATATAAGTGTTACAGGTCCAATAACTTTCGCGCCATGCATTGCGCATTATCGGCGGCACTGTAATCACCCATGACAAGCGCCACGGTAATGGCACCATCGATCAGGATCAGCAGCTGCTTGGCCGTGTTCTCCGGATCGGTGACGCCATGTTCGGTGCAGAGCTCGCGCACGTAGTCGAGCAGTTTCTGTTTGTGTTCCTTGGCCACCAGGCGGACCGGGTCTTGCGGGTCGCCGGTTTCGCCACTGGTGTTGATGAAGGCGCAACCGCGGAAGCCTTCGGAGGCGAACCAGGCCTTGAGCACGGTAAACAGGTTGAGCAGGCGATCGGCCGGTGTTTCAGCCTGATCGACGGCGGTTTTGTACCAATGCATCCAGCGCACATCCCGGCGTTGCAGGGCTGCGACGGTCAGCTCCTCCTTGTTGGCGAAGTAGCGGTAGATGCTTTTTCTGGAGACGCCGGCGGTTTTCACCAGAAGGTCCATGCCGGTGGCGGCGATGCCACTTTTATATATCAACTTTTCGGTGACATCCAGAATGATGTCGCGTGTGGTGTTATCGGCTAATTCGTTCATGTTGGGTACAGTAGAACGTTCGTTCTCCATGGTCAACAATAATTATTTGTCGCCTGTAAGGTCCCCTTCGCGAGCAAGCCCGCTCCCACATTTGAAATGCATTCCAATGTGGGAGCGGGCTTGCTCGCGAAGGGGACCTTAACAACACCGGAAGACCCGAACCGATCCATGGTGTAAGCTCTTGAATTCTCCGGATTCGACCCATTGCGAGCCCTATGCCGTCGCTTTTCAAACGCTCTCTGCTGCCCAAACTGCGCAGTTTTCCGCTGACCGCCGATGCCGTCACCATCCTGTCCGGCGCTGCCGAGTTTCGTCGTTGCCTGCTGGAGAAAATCGCCCAGGCCACGCACCGCATCTATATCGTCGCGCTGTACCTGCAACAGGACGAAGCCGGCCAGGAAATCCTCGATGCCTTGCACGCCGCCAAACTGGCGCGTCCGCAGCTGGACGTGGTCGTGGTGGTCGACTGGCTGCGCGCCCAGCGCGGTCTGATTGGTGCGGGCAAGCAGCCGGGCAACTCGGCGTGGTATCAGGAAGCGACCCGCACCCACGCCAGTGAAGTGCCGGTGTATGGCGTGCCGGTGCAGACGCGCGAACTGTTCGGCGTGCTGCATTTGAAAGGCTTTGTGATCGATGACTGCGTGATCTACAGCGGCGCGAGCCTGAACAACGTGTACCTGCACAAGTTCGACAAGTACCGCTTCGACCGCTATCACGTGCTGCAGAACCAGGCGCTGGCCAACTCCATGCAGCACCTGATCCAGCACGGTTTCATCGCCTCAAAAGCTGTGCACCGCCTCGACTTGCCGAACCTGCCGACCACCCGCAGCCTGCGCAACGACATCGGCGACTTGCGCAGCCGCCTCAAGCACGCCGCGTACGACACCACGGCAGGCACCACGCTCAAAGGCGGTTTGTGCGTCAGCCCGTTGCTGGGTGTGGGCAAGAACAATCCTTTGAACCGGGTGATTTGCGAGCTGATCGCCAGCGCCCAGCACCAACTGACCATTTGCACGCCGTACTTCAACCTGCCGCTGGCGGTGACCCGGGAAATCAACCGGGCGCTGGGCCGGGGCGTGAAGGTCGACATCGTGGTCGGCGACAAGACCGCCAACGACTTCTACATCCCGCCGAGCGAGCCGTTCAAGGTGATCGCGGCGCTGCCGTATTTGTACGAGATCAGCCTGCGACGTTTTGCCAAACGCCATCAACACAGCATCGACAGCGGCAAGCTGAACCTGCATTTGTGGCGCGATGGCGACAACACCTATCACCTCAAAGGCATGTGGATCGACCAGCGCTACACCTTGCTGACCGGCAACAACCTCAACCCGCGAGCGTTCCGTCTTGACCTGGAAAACGCGCTGCTGATCGATGACCCGAAAGGCGAGTTGCTGGAGCCTCGCAAGGCTGAGCTGGTGGAGATTTTCCAGAACACAAAGCGCATCGAGCGTTATCAGGATCTGGAAACGCTGCTGGATTACCCGCCAGCGGTGGCCAAGTTCCTCACGCGCGTCAGTCGCGTGCGGATCGAGCGGTTGCTCTATCGGATTCTGTAAGGCTCAACGCTGCCGGGGGCTTTGGCCACAGGGCCACCAGCAGCAGTAGCGCGGCCGCGACGAGATAGGGCAGGCGCGGTTCGAGGTCGTAGATCAAGGTGGCTGCCAATGGCCCGATGACCACGCCAAAGCCTTGCGCAGCGCCGATTGAGCCTGCCGTCGCGCCTTGCTCCGAAGCGTCCACGGCGTTCGCCGCCAGCGCTGCGAATGACGGAAAGATCAGCCCCATCCCGCCCGCCGACACGAAAAAGCACAGCCACAAGCCCCACGCGGTATTCGCCAGGATACTGCCGGCAAATCCCACGGACGCCATCAGCGCACCGGCGCGGATCAACCGCAGCGGCGGCCATTCGAGCCGGCGCACCACCAGTTGCGAACAGATCAGCGCGAACCCGACCATGGTCAGGGCGATGCCTGCGGTTTGTGCGGCGTCGGCCGGGCTCATGCGAAGCCGGTCGAGGGCGAAGAAGCCGACGGTGATCTGCGCAATCGACACGCACAACATCGCCACAAACGCGACCGCCATCGGCCGGCGCAGGCGCGGATCATTCAGGTGGACCTTGCGCGGTACTTGCCGCAGGTGCAATTCCTGGCCCTTGAGCTTGAAGCGCAACACCAGAAACGCCAGCAACGGCAGGACGGCCATGGCGTAGAACGGCAGGCTCAAACTGAAACGCGAGAGCAACGCGGCGATGGCCGGCCCGATCACCAGGCCACAGGCGTTGGCAGCGCCCAACGCCGCCATGGCTTTGGCACGGTGCTGCGGCTCAATGTTGTCGGCGATCAGCGCGTTGCAACCCACCGGGATCGCGGCATAGAACACGCCGATCAAGCCGCGCCCGATCATCAAACCGATGAACCCCAGCAGCGCCGACGGCAGGAATCGTAATGAAGCATCGATGAACAGGCACAAGGCCCAATAGGCGAGGGTGAAACCGGCGGTGGCGATCAACAGAATCCGGCGCCGGCCATAGCGGTCGCTGGCCTGGCCCCAGGGGCGGGCCAGCAGCATCCAGATCACCCCGGACACCGTCACCGCCGCACCGGCCTGCCACGTGGCCAGGCCCAGCACCCGGGCAATCGGGCCGATCAACGAGACGAACGCCATCATCGACATGGAGCAAGCCATGTTGGCGACCATTAATGGGCGCAGGTCGAAGGCGGGGGTGGTCATGAGGGGAGTCTTCCGTGAGCTTTTGTTGTTTGCGGGGGATGGTAGCGCGGGTATCGGACAGGCGGGGGGAATATCGGTGGTAGTGATAATGCCTTCGCGAGCAAGCCCGCTCCCACATTAGTTTTGTGTCGTTCACAAATCCAATGTGGGAGCGGGCTTGCTCGCGAAGGGGCCCGCCCAGACGCTACAAAAACCTCAGTTCAAACCGAGCTTTCCACGCAACGTCGACAAATCTTCAGCCAACGTATTCACCGGCCCAACCAGCGCCTTGCGGTCGCTCTCTTTCACCTTGTCATACGTTTCGAAACCACCGTCCTTGGTCTTGTACTTGGCCAGGATCTTGTCCACGGTCGCGAAGTTCTTGTCGACCTTGGCAATGAACGCCGCGTCCTGCTTCTGGATCTGCGGACGGAACAGGTCGACGATTTTCTTCGCGCCGTCGACGTTGCCCTGGAAGTCATACAGGTCGGTGTGGCTGTAACGGTCTTCTTCGCCGGAGATCTTGGTGGCCGCCACTTCTTCCAGCAACGCCGCCGCGCCGCCGACGACTTTCTCAGGCGGGAAGGTCAGGCCGGCCACGCGGGTTTGCAGGTCCTTGACGTCTTTGTTCAAACCGTCGGCCAGCCCGCCCAGGCCCTGGGTGCTTTTTTCCGAGAACAGCGAGTATTCGATGCGGTGGAAACCGGTGAAGTCTTCAGCCTTCACGCCTTTTTCGTGGTCGTCGACGCGGGAGTCGATGGACGCGTCCAGGTCACTGAACAGCTCGGCAATCGGCTCGATCGACTCGTAGTAGACGCGGGTCGGCGCATAGAGCTTTTGTGCGGTGGCCAGGTCACCTTTTTTCACCGCGTCGGTGAATTGCTGGGTGTGGCTGGCCAATTCGTCCAGTTGTTCGGTGACGTAGATCTTGTAGTCCGACACCGGCCCCACCAGGTCCAGCGGCGCGGTCGCCGCGAACGCTGAGAGCGGAGTGTTGAGCAAGCCAAGGGTCAGCAGCAAAGCGAGTGGCGACTTTTTCATGGGGCGGTTCCGTGTTGGGCGTTGTTATGCGGTTGTTGTTGAATGGGTGGCGTCCAGCAGCGAGCGACCGATGAAATCCTGATCGCCCGTGACACCCGGCAGGGTGAAGAAGTAGCCGCCGCCGACAGGCTTGAGGTATTCCTCCAGCGGTTCGCCGTTCAGACGGGTCTGTACGGTGATGAAGCCTTTTTCCAGATCGGCCTGATAGCAGATGAACAGCAGGCCCATGTCGAGCTGACCGTTCTTGTTCACGCCGTTGGAGTAGTTGAACGGCCGGCGCAGGATCAGATTGGCCTGGGTCGCGGCGGTGCGCGGGTTGGCCAGGCGGATGTGCGCGTCGAGTTTGGTCAGTTTGCCTTGCGGGTCCTTGGCGTAGTCCGGGACCTCGGTTTCGTGGCCACCGCCCATGGGCGCACCGGTACTTTTGACCCGTCCGAGAATGCTTTCCTGTTCCTGCAACGGCGTGCGGTCCCAGCGCTCGACGAAGTTGCGGATGATCCGCACCGCTTGATAGCTGCCATTCGCCGCCCAGGCCGGTTCATCGCTGCCGGGCTGGACCCAGACGATGCTGTCCATGGTCTTGGCGTTGTTGGAGTCGGGGTTGGCCGAGCCGTCGCGGAAACCGAGGAAATTGCGCGCGCTCTGCGCGGGCACACCGGGTTTCGCCGGGGCTTGCGGCGGCACGCTGCCTTCCTGTTTCCAGCGCACCAGCAGCAAATCCGGGAGGTTCTTCACAATGTCGCGCAGGGCGTGGATGTTGGTGTCGGTGGTGTTGGAACAGAACTGCAAGCTCAAGTCGCCGTGGCAGCAGTCGGCTTCCAGCGCATCGTTGGGGAAACCGACCATGCGGATCAACCGCTTGGGTTTGACGCTGGCCAGACCGAAACGCTCATCGAACAGCGATTCCCCTACCGAGACGGTGATGGTCAGGTTGTCCGGCGTCACCACCGGGCCGAGAATCCCGGAATCCACCGGTGGCAGTTTTGGATCGACCTGGGTCACCGGGCCGCCCTTCATCAAAAACGCGATGCGCTCGTTAAGGGTGCGGAACAGCCGCTCGAGGTCTTCGCGGTCACTGGCCAACACATCAAACGACACCAGCATGCCGGATGCCGGGCGTGGGGTGACGATGCCGGTCTGGTACTTGCCGTGGAACGCATGGCGGTCTTCGGTCTTGTCGCTGCTTGGCGCTTCAGTGACTTGCGCGGGGCTGGCGGCCATCGCCGGGCAGCTCAGTGCGCTGCCGGCCAGTGCCACGCCGGCGACGCCCATGCCCATCAGGATCCGGCGACGCTGGAGGTTGAATTGCTCTGAATCGTTCATCTGAATGTCGTCTTCTGCTTACAGGCCGGACAGGCCAAGGGCGGGATCGATGGTGTCGAGGGCGTCGGCCAGGGCCTGGGCCTTGTCGGCGACCTGTTTGCGCTGCTCGGCGCTGACACTGTCGTAGCTGGCGTAGCCGTCCTTGACCTTGAGGTCATTGAGTTCGCTGTCGAAGGCGGCGAGGGCGCTGTCGATCTTCGGCAGGACGGCAGCGGCGGATTTACTCAGCATCGGTCGCAACAGCTCGACGACTTTGCGCGCGACGTCGAGGTTGGCGGCGAAGCCGTTGAGGTCGGTGTGGCTGTAGCGTTCTTCTTCACCGCTGCTGGCACGCACGTCGGCGAGGGTGTTGAGGTTGCGCACCACAATGCTCACCAGTTGCTCCGGCGGCAGCGGCTCGGCCAGCAGTTGCTGTTTGAGCGTGGTGACGTCGCGGGTCAGGCGTTGCGCAACGGGCGTCAGGCCGTCGAGGTTGCGTTGCTGGAACAGCGCGTATTCCAGGCGATGGAAGCCGACGAAGGCCGGGTCCTGTTCGCGTTTTTCGAAATAGTCGGCGCGGGCATTGATCGCGTTGTCCAGTTCGGCCAGGCGCTGGGCGGCCGGGGCGATGCGTTGATAGGCGGCGCGGGCCGGTGTGTACAAGGCTTGCGCCTGGCTCAGGTCGCCGGCCTCGATGGCTTGCTCAAGGGCGGTGGTGGCTTTGATCAGCGCGGTGCCCTGGCTGCTCAGGTACACGCGAAATTCCGACAGTGGCCCGATGAACGCGACCATTGACGGTTTGGCCTTGGCGGCAGCGTCGGACGCGGCCGTCGGGGTCACGTGCAACGTGCCGCGCGGGTTGCTGAGCAAGCCGCAGGTGATGGTGTAGTCGCCGGGGGCAAGGTTGGCGTTGATCACCTGGCTCAGGCCCGGCGCGATATTCTCGCGCTCTTCGAGCACCAGCACGCCATCGAGGATTTCCCATTCAACGGCCCGATCCGAGCGGTTGACGATGCGGAAACTGGCGCGACCGGCCGGGACCGTCAGCGCATTCGGCTCGCAGCTGTGCGGGTGGATGTTCACCACGATTTCGTCATGGTTGGCCTGACGCTTGGCGGCGGCCATTTTCGAGGCGTAGTAGAACAGGCCGCCGGCGGCGATCATCACGATCACCGAACCGGCCACCGCCCAGCGCAAAGCCCTGGAAGGTGTGGCCACGGTAGGAGTAGGCGTTGACATGAAAGCCCTTACTGACTGGAAACGGAAGAAGACTGTTTAGCGGGCGCCGGGGCCGGGAGAAAAAACATCACCAGCGCCACCACCAGGTAAATCAGATAAGCGCCGAGAGTGCTGACGGTGGGCGCGTCCTGATAGCCGAACATGCCCGCCAGTACCGAGCCCAGCGGACCATCCATCGGTAGCGTGGCGCTTAAGTCGAACAGCACGGTTTGCAGGTGATTCCACAGCCCGGCTTCATGCAGCGCCTGCACCGAGTTGGCGAGAATGCCGGCGGCGACCACCAGGATGAACAACCCGGTCCAGCGGAAAAACGCGCTGAGGTTCAGGCGCATGCTGCCGGTATAGATGAGGAAACCGATGACGATGGCCAGGACCAGGCCGAGCAGGGCGCCGATCGGCGCGGCCGGGCCATCGCTTTGCTGGAACACCGCGAGCAGGAAGAACACTGTTTCCAGGCCTTCCCGAGCGACGGCGAAAAACACCATGGCGATCAGCGCGAACACCTGGTTTCTGGAACCGGTCAGCGCGTGATCGAGGGATACGTGCAAGGAATGCTTGATCGAACGCGCCACTTTACGCATCCAGAACACCATCGAACTGAGAATGCCGACGGCCACCAGACCGACCACACCTTCAAACAGCTCTTGTTGTTTCTGCGGGAACTCGGCACTGACCAGCTCCAGGCCACCGCCCACTAACAAGGCCAGGGCGGCGGCGAGGAACACGCCGATCCACACGGCGGGCATCCACTGGCCACGGCCGGTTTGCTTGAGGTAGCTGGCGATGATGCCAACGATCAACGCGGCTTCAATGCCTTCGCGCAGCATGATCAGGAAAGGGACGAGCATTCAGCACCGGTGGAATTAGATAGGGTGCTAATTTGTAACATAATGACACTCATTCTCATATGGGGTTGATTGCCATTTACCTGAACCTAACCTGAACATCACGCAATCCCTTGTAGGAGTGAGCCTGCTCGCGATAGCGGACTGACTGCCAGCAACTGGGTGACGGACACACCGCTATCGCGAGCAGGCTCACTCCTACAAGGGATCTGCACTGGGCAAACGGCTGCGGTAAGATGCCCACACTCAAAAAAACAACAGGGCTCACCGCGCTCAATGTCGGAAAAAGACACCATCTCCATTCAACTGGTGCGCGAAGCGCTGCTGCAAAGTTGCGCCCCCGGTCAGGCCACCGACGAGGTGTTGGACAAGGTCGGCATCGATCCGGCCTGGCTGCAGACCACCGATGCCCGTGTGCCGGCCACCGCTTATGCGCGGCTCTGGCGCTTGCTGGCCCGGCGCGGCGATGACGAGTTTTTTGGCATGGACCCGCGCAAGCTCAAGTCCGGCAGCCTGGAATTTCTGTGCCGTTGCTCGATGGTTCAGCCCAGCCTCGCCGCTGCTTTAACCACGGGGTTGAGCTTTCTGTCGTTGATGCTCGAACACCTGCCCGCGCAACTGGTTCGCCAACAAAGCCTGGCCGAAATCGTCCTGCTGGAAGACGACCAGGACCCGCGTCGCGCCTTCACCTATTTCACTTACTGGATGATCGTCCATGGCGTGGCCTGCTGGCTGGCCGGGCGGCGGATCCCCATCCTGGCCGTAGAATTGCGCTGCGCCGCACCGGACTTTTGCGATGACTATCAAGTGATGTTCTCCGAGAACCTGCGCTTCGACCGGCCGCGTACACGGATGATTTTCTCGGCCGATTGCCTGGACCTGCCGATCAAACGCAGCCTGGAAGAGCTCAAGCGTTTCCTGGCTCATGCGCCGGCCAACATCCTGGTGAAATACCGTGATCCCGAAAGCCTGGCCAGCCGGATCAAACACGATTTGCGGCAACTCCCCGCCGAGCAGTGGCCGGAGACCGAACCCTTGGCACAGCAACTGTGCATGTCTGCCTCGACCTTGCGCCGGCGTCTGGCGGAAGAAGGGCAGACCTATCAAGGGCTCAAGGACAGCGTGCGCAAGGAACTGGCCATCGTCTGGTTGGCCGAGCCGAACATCAGCTTCGCCGAGATCGCCACGCGGTTGGGGTTTGCCGATGCCAGCTCGTTCTACAAGGCGTTCCGCAAGTGGTCGGGGTCGAATCCGGGGCATTACCGCAGTCTGATTCTGAACGAAGCGCACTGATCCGGATTTTGTGTCGTTCACTCTGGCCCCTTCGCGAGCAGGCTCGCTCCCACAGGGGGAGTGCATTGCAAATGTGGGAGCGAGCCTGCTCGCGAAGAGGCCCGCCCAGGCACAACAACCCTTGAACCTTGGCCAAAGCAGTCACGCAACTTGATAACTTTGACCATTGCCCCGTTCTGCCCACAGAGCGAGTATTTCCCTGCTTTTTACGGTTCCCCCAACCTAATAAAAAAACAGAGGGATTCTGGCAATGCGCGATTACTTGTCTGCCACATCACAGTTCAATTATCAGCACACCGTCGACGCCGCACTCAGCGGTTCCCTGCAAGCGCTCAACGCCTGTGTCGAGTGTTGCGACCGGCATGCCTTGCCGGGGCGCATTGCGCTGTTCTGGGAAGGTCGCGATGGCGCCAGCGCCACGTACACCTTCAGCGATCTGCAGGACAAAGCCGCACGTTTCGCCAATTTTCTGCTGGCCCAAGGGGTGAGGAAGGGCGACAAGGTCGCCGGCCTCCTGCCACGCAACATCGAATTATTGATCACCGTGTTCGCCACCTGGCGCATTGGGGCGGTGTATCAGCCGCTTTTTACCGCGTTCGGCCCCAAAGCCATCGAACACCGTCTCGGCTGCTCCGGGGCCAAAGTCGTGGTGACCGACGCGGTCAATCGCCCGAAACTCGCTGAAGTCGCCGACTGCCCGACCGTCGTCACCGTCGGTGGCGCCAAAGGCCAGGGCATCGTCCGTGGCGATTACAGCTTCTGGGCCGAACTGGCGAATTATTCCGCCGACTGCGAACCGGTGCTGCTGACCGGCGAAGACCCGTTCCTGCTGATGTTCACCTCGGGCACCACCGGTCCTTCGAAAGCCTTGTCGGTGCCACTGAAAGCCATCGTCGCCTTTCAGAGCTACACCCGCGACGCCGTGGATTTGCGTCCCGAAGACGCGTTCTGGAACGTGGCCGATCCGGGCTGGGCCTACGGCATCTATTTCGGTGTCACCGGGCCGATGTCGATGGGGCATCCGATTACCTTTTACGATGGCCCATTCACCCTCGAAAGCACCTGCCGGGTGATCAACAAGTACGGGATCACCAACCTCACTGGCTCGCCGACCGCTTACCGCCTGCTGATCGCGGGCGGCGACGAGTTCGCCAAGTCGATCAAGGGCAAGCTGCGCATCGTCAGTAGCGCCGGCGAACCGCTGAACCCGGAAGTGATCCGCTGGTTCGCCGACAACCTCGGTGTGGTCATCCACGACCATTACGGCCAGACCGAACTGGGCATGGTCCTGTGCAATCACCACGCACTGGAACACCCGGTCCATGTGGGCGCCGCCGGTTTTGCCTCGCCTGGCCACCGCATCGTGGTGCTGGACGATGACTACAAGGAACTCGGTATTGGTCAGCCCGGCATTCTGGCCATCGACCGCACGCAATCACCGATGTGCTGGTTCAACGGCTACGAAGGCGCGCCGACCAAAGCGTTCGTCGGCGACTATTATTTAAGTGGCGACACCGTGGAGTGGAACCCGGACGGCAGCATCAGTTTCGTCGGCCGTAGCGATGACGTGATCACCACGTCCGGCTACCGCGTCGGCCCGTTCGACGTCGAAAGCGCGTTGATCGAGCACCCGGCCGTGGTCGAGGCGGCGGTGGTCGGCAAACCCGATCCGGAGCGCACTGAACTGGTCAAGGCCTTCGTTGTGATCTGCGAGCAATACCGCGCCACACCGGAGCTGGCCGAAGAACTGCGCCAACACGTGCGCAAGCGTCTGGCGGCGCATTCCTATCCCCGTGAAATCGAATTTGTCAGCGAGTTGCCGAAAACCCCAAGCGGCAAATTGCAGCGCTTTATCTTGCGCAACCAGGAAATCGCCAAGGCTCAAGAGGCCGCCGCGAAGAACGTTTCAGCTTGAATCCAAGGAAACAATGATGCAGATCGAAAACAAGATTTTTCTGGTCACCGGCGGTGCTTCCGGCCTGGGTGCTGCCACCGCTGAAATGTTGGTTGCGGCCGGCGCCAAAGTGATGCTGGTGGACATGAATGCCGAGGCCGTGGCGGCGCAGGCCCAGCGTCTGGGCGCGCAAAGCGTGGTCGCGGACATCAGCAACGAAGCGGCAGCGGAAGCGGCGGTGCAGGCGACGGTCAAGGCCTTCGGTGGCCTTAACGGTCTGGTCAACTGCGCCGGTATCGTGCGTGGCGAGAAGATCCTCGGCAAGAACGGCCTGCACTCACTGGCCAGTTTCAGCCAGGTGATCAACGTCAACCTGATCGGCAGCTTCAACATGCTGCGCCTGGCCTCGGCGGCTATCGCCGAAACCCATCCCGACGCCGATGGGGAACGCGGCGTGATCATCAATACGGCCTCCGCCGCTGCTTATGACGGCCAGATCGGCCAGGCTGCTTATGCTGCGTCCAAGGGGGCAATCGTCAGCCTGACCTTGCCCGCCGCCCGCGAACTGGCGCGCTTTGGCATCCGCGTGATGACCATCGCCCCGGGCATTTTCGAAACGCCGATGATGGCCGGCATGACCCAGGAAGTCCGCGATTCGCTGGCCGCTGGCGTGCCATTCCCGCCACGCCTGGGCAAACCTGGCGAGTACGCCGCGCTGGTCCGGCATATCATTGAAAACAGCATGCTCAACGGCGAGGTGATCCGTCTCGACGGTGCCTTGCGCATGGCCGCCAAGTAAGGAGTTTTGACATGACCATTGCCAACGATCCGATTGTTATCGTCAGCGCCGTCCGCACCCCGATGGGTGGGTTTCAGGGCGAACTGAAAAGCCTGACCGCACCGCAACTCGGCGCTCTGGCCATCCGCGCCGCCGTCGAGCGCGCCGGCATCAATGCCGAATCGGTCGAGGAAGTGCTGTTCGGCTGCGTCCTGTCCGCTGGCCTTGGCCAGGCGCCGGCGCGTCAGGCTGCACTGGGCGCCGGGCTGGACAAATCGACCCGTTGCACCACGCTGAACAAGATGTGCGGTTCGGGCATGGAAGCGGCGATTCTGGCCCACGACATGCTGGTGGCCGGCAGTGCTGAAATCGTGGTCGCGGGCGGCATGGAAAGCATGTCCAACGCGCCATACCTGCTGGACCGTGCACGCAGCGGTTATCGCATGGGCCACGGGCGTGTGCTCGATCATATGTTCCTCGACGGTCTGGAAGATGCCTACGACAAAGGCCGCCTGATGGGCACCTTCGCTGAGGATTGCGCCGAAACCAACGGCTTTACCCGCGAAGCGCAAGACGCCTTTGCCATCGCCTCGACCACCCGCGCACAGCAGGCGATCAAGGACGGCAGCTTCAAGGACGAGATCGTCCCGGTGTCGGTCATGGTCGGAAAAGAACAGGTGCTGATCAGCAACGACGAACAGCCACCGAAAGCCAAACTGGACAAGATTGCCTCGTTGAAAGCGGCGTTCCGCGATGGCGGCACGGTCACGGCGGCGAACTCCAGTTCGATCTCCGATGGCGCGGCGGCACTGGTGCTGATGCGCCGTTCCGAAGCCGAGAAACAAGGGCTGAAACCGCTGGCAGTGATTCACGGTCACGCGGCGTTTGCCGACACCCCGGGCCTGTTCCCGGTGGCGCCAGTGGGCGCGATCAAGAAGCTGATGAAAAAAACCGGCTGGTCGCTGGACCAGGTCGAACTGTTCGAAGTGAACGAAGCCTTCGCCGTGGTCAGTCTGGTCACGATGACCAAACTGGAAATCCCCCACGAGAAGGTCAACGTTCACGGCGGCGCGTGCGCCTTGGGCCACCCGATTGGTGCGTCGGGCGCGCGAATTCTCGTGACCTTGCTCTCGGCCCTGCGCCAGAAAGGCCTGAAACGCGGCGTCGCAGCGATCTGCATCGGCGGCGGCGAAGCCACGGCCATGGCGGTTGAATGCCTCTACTGAGGGCTGACGCCAATCCCTGTGGGAGCGGGCTTGCCCGCGAAGAGGCCGTGTCAGGCGACATCAATGTTGAATGACACACCGCTTTCGCGAGCAAGCCCGCTCCCACAGGTTCAGTGTTTCAGCCGGTCATTTTGTACGACAGGCAAATTTTAAGGACTTGGCATGATTCCCAATGACGAACAACTGCAGATCAGCGAAGCCGCCCGGCAGTTCGCCCAGGAACGGCTGAAACCGTTCGCCGCCGATTGGGATCGCGAACACCGCTTCCCCAAGGAAGCCATCGGTGAAATGGCTGAACTCGGCTTCTTCGGCATGCTGGTGCCGGAGCAGTGGGGCGGGTGCGACACCGGTTACCTAGCCTACGCCATGGCCCTGGAAGAAATCGCCGCCGGCGACGGTGCGTGCTCGACCATCATGAGCGTGCACAACTCCGTGGGCTGCGTGCCGATCCTGCACTACGGCAACGACGATCAGAAAGAACGCTTCCTCAAGCCCCTGGCCAGCGGCGCGATGCTCGGCGCCTTTGCCCTGACCGAACCGCAGGCTGGTTCCGACGCCAGCGGCCTGAAAACCCGCGCGCGCCTGGAAGGCGATCACTACGTGCTCAACGGCTGCAAACAGTTCATTACCTCCGGGCAGAATGCCGGAGTGGTGATCGTGTTTGCCGTGACAGACCCGAGCGCCGGCAAACGTGGGATCACCGCGTTGATCGTGCCAACTGATTCACCGGGCTATAAAGTCGCACGGGTTGAAGACAAACTCGGTCAGCACGCGTCCGACACCTGCCAGATCCTGTTCGAAGACGTTAAAGTCCCGGTCGCCAACCGATTGGGCGAAGAGGGCGAAGGTTACCGAATCGCCCTGGCCAACCTCGAAGGCGGTCGTGTCGGCATTGCGTCGCAATCGGTGGGCATGGCCCGCGCCGCGTTCGAAGCGGCCCGCGACTACGCCCGTGAGCGCGAGAGTTTCGGCAAGCCGATCATCGAACACCAGGCCGTTGCGTTCCGCCTCGCCGACATGGCCACGAAAATTGCCGTGGCCCGGCAGATGGTGCATTACGCGGCGGCGCTGCGTGACAGCGGCAAACCGGCACTGGTCGAAGCGTCCATGGCCAAGCTGTTCGCCTCGGAAATGGCTGAAAAGGTCTGCTCCTCGGCATTGCAAACCCTCGGCGGTTACGGTTACCTCAACGACTTCCCGCTGGAGCGGATCTACCGCGACGTGCGGGTCTGCCAGATCTACGAAGGCACCAGCGATATTCAACGCATGGTTATTTCGCGCAATTTATAAGAAGGAGTCCCTCTGTGAGTTACGAAACGATTTTGCTGGAAACCCACGGCCGCGTCGGCCTGATTACCTTGAACCGGCCGCAAGCGCTGAACGCGTTGAACGCGCAGATCGTCAGTGAGCTGAACCACGCCCTCGATGGCCTGGAAGCCGATTCGAACATCGGCTGCATCGTACTGACCGGCTCGAAAAAAGCCTTCGCCGCCGGTGCCGACATCAAGGAAATGGCCGAGCTGACCTACCCGCAAATCTACATCGACGACCTGTTCAGCGACAGCGATCGCGTGGCCAACCGCCGCAAGCCGATCATCGCCGCGGTCAACGGTTTTGCCCTGGGCGGTGGTTGTGAGCTGGCGCTGATGTGCGACTTCATCCTGGCGGGCGACAACGCCAAATTCGGCCAGCCGGAAATCAACCTCGGCGTGCTGCCGGGCATGGGCGGCACCCAGCGCCTGACCCGCGCCGTGGGCAAGGCCAAGGCCATGGAAATGTGCCTGAGCGGGCGTTTGATCGACGCGGTGGAAGCGGAGCGTTGCGGCATCGTCGCGCGGATCGTGCCGGCGGATGAGTTGTTGGACGAAGCGTTGAAAGTCGCAGCGCTGATTGCGAAGAAGTCGCTGCCGATTGCGATGATGGTCAAGGAAAGCGTGAACCGCGCGTTCGAAGTGAGCCTGTCCGAAGGCGTGCGCTTTGAGCGCCGGGTGTTCCATGCGGCGTTTGCGACGCAGGATCAGAAGGAAGGGATGGCGGCGTTTATTGCCAAACGTGAGGCTGAGTTCCAAGGGAAGTGATGTAGCGTTTTCACGGACGCCTTCGCGAGCAAGCCCGCTCCCACATTTGACCGCATTCTTACAGGAGGAATGCGGTCAAATGTGGGAGCGGGCTTGCTCGCGAAGCTTTTAGCTTTTTACACCAGATAGTTCTTTAGCTCGCGGGCGATCACCATCCGCTGTATCTCGCTCGACCCTTCGTAAATCTGCGTAATCCGCGCATCCCGGTAGTACTTCTCCACGGGATAGTCTTCCAGATACCCATAACCGCCATGAATCTGAATCGCGGACGAACACACCTTCTCGGCCATTTCCGAGGCGAACAGCTTGGCCTGTGAGGCTTGCGACAGGCAGGGTTTGCCGGCCGTGCGCAGGCGCGCCGCATGCAGGATGAGCAAGCGCGCGGCGTTCAGCTGCATGTGCATGTCGGCGAGCATGTTGGCGATGCTCTGGTGTTCGATGATCGGCTTGTCGAATTGCACCCGATCCCGCGCATAGGCCAACGCCGCTTCAAACGCGGCACGGGCAATGCCCAACGCTTGCGCGGCAATGCCGATACGGCCGCCTTCGAGGTTGGACAGGGCGATGGACAGGCCTTTGCCGCGTTCACCCAGCAGGTTGGCTTCGGCAATGGTGCAGTTGTTCAACGTCACCGCGCAGGTGTCGGAGGCGCGGATGCCCATCTTGTGTTCAGTGCGATCGACGATAAAACCGGCGGTGTCGGTCGGCACCAGGAAGGCCGAAATACCGCGTTTGCCCAAGTCCGGATCGGTCACGGCAAACACAATCGCCAGTTTCGCCCGTTTGCCGTTGCTGACAAATTGCTTGGCGCCGTTGATCACCCACTGGCCGTCGCGCAGTTCGGCGCGGGTACGCAGGTTGTGCGCTTCGGAACCGGCTTGTGGTTCGGTCAGGCAGAAGCAGCCGATGGCCTGGCCGCTGGCAAGATCCGGCAACCAGGTCTGTTTCTGTTCTTCGGTGCCGTAGTTCAAAACCGGACCGCAGCCGACCGAGTTGTGGATGCTCATCAGCGCACCGGTAGCGCCATCACCCGCGGAAATCTCTTCCACCGCCAAGGCGTAGGCCACGTAGTCGACATAGGTGCCGCCCCATTCTTCAGGCACCACCATGCCCAGCAGCCCGAGTTCCCCCATCTTCGCCACCAGACCGTCGTCGATCCAGCCAGCCTTTTCCCAGGCTTGTGCATGGGGCGCGATTTCGCCGCGGGCAAAGTCCCGGGCCATGTCGCGGATCATGACTTGCTCTTCGCTCAATTCGATATCGTGCATGGCTCAGTTCCCGCTTTCATCAAGGCCGTTGAAGAAACTCGCGACGTGCTCGGCATCCAGTGCCTTTAGGGTCGGCGGGTTCCAGCGCGGCGTCTTGTCTTTGTCGATCAGCAAGGCGCGCACGCCTTCGATCAGGTCGCCGCGCTCGAACCATTGACGGTCCAGGTGCAGCTCAAGGGCGAAGCAGTCTTCCAGACTCAAGTGCCGACCACGACGGAGCATTTCCAGGGTCACGCCCATGGCCAGCGGCGAACGGCTGTCCAGCAGGTCGGCGGTGCTCAGTGCCCACTCATGGCTGTCGGCAATCGTCACTTCACGCAGTTGCTCAACAATACTCGGCACATCGGGCAAGGCGAAGAAGTGGTCGATGGCCGGGCGCAGCGCTTCCAGCGGTGCGTCGGGCAGTTGCTGCACCGCGAGTTTAGCCAGCAAGCCCTGCAGGTCTTTGAGCGGCGTGTCGTGCCATTCGAGCTGGTCGAGTTTGTCGTCCAGCACGGCCAGTTTTTCGCTCTCCAGATACCAGTCGGCCAACCCGCAATAGAGCGCATCCGCCGCGCGAATCTGCACACCGCTGACACCGAGGTACATCCCAATCTCGCCGGGGATGCGTGGCAGGAAGTAGCTGCCACCGACGTCCGGGAAGTAGCCAATGCCGACTTCCGGCATCGCCAGTCGGCTTTTTTCCGTGACCACTCGCAGATCGGCGCCTTGCACCAGACCCATGCCGCCGCCCAGGACGAAGCCGTCCATCAAGGCGAGCACGGGTTTGCGGTAATGGTGAATGGCGAGGTCGAGGGCGTATTCCTCGACGAAGAAGTCCTGGTGCAGCGTGTCGCCGCTTTTGAAACTGTCATACAGCGAACGAATATCGCCGCCGGCACAGAAGGCTTTCTCGCCGGCACCGCGCAAGACCACCGCGTGTACCTGTGGATCCTGGGCCCAGGCGTCGAGTTGACGCTGCAGATTGCGCACCATGTCCAGGGTCAGGGCGTTGAGGCCGGCGGGGCGGTTGAGGGTCAGGTGACCGATGTGGTTACGAACCTCGGCCAGCACGTCGTTTTGCGTGGCATTCATGGACGAAGTCGCCTTCGATGAAACCTGAGCAGTCATCAGTAACTCCCTGCTTTTATTGTTCTTTATAGAGATGCTCGCGCGCGAGCGATGCAGGATCGTACCAGTGCAAATTTGTGATGTACAACCGGGATATGTGCAGGTTCTGTCTGCGTTTTTGCCTTAAGGCCAATGCCTGCTTCCACAAGGATTGGTCAAATTCGTTTGCTGAGGACTTCGCTGATGCTGCGCCGCTTGGCATGCAATTCACTGGCGTGGATCAGCTGTTCGAGGTCTTCAGGCGTCACATCGAAGAACGCCTCCATGTCCGCCAACGCCAGTTTCAGGTCTTGTGCGGTGATGGCCTGGGTGTCGACGGGCGGGTGGTCGGCGGGGATCACGGCCGCCGGTTCGCTGGCGCGTTTCGGGTAGCGAATGCGTGTCAGGTTGTTGTACGCCAGGGCGCTGAGCAGCATTGCTGAGGCACCGAGCATCACCGGGCCGAGGGCCTTCCAGTCCATGGCGATGGTGACCGGGTCGGCCAACACCAACAGCAGCGCCAAAGCCCCGGCCGGCGGATGCAGGCAACGCAGCCAGCACATCAACATCAGCGCCATGCCCGCCGCCAGGCAGGCACTGCCGAGGGTTCGCCCGAGCACGTGGGCGACCAGCAGCGAAACCACCCCGGCGCTCAAGTAGCCGCCCAGAATCGACCACGGCTGGGCGAGGGCGCCGGAGGACACGGCAAACAACAATACCGCCGAAGCGCCCAGCGGGCCGATCAGGTGCTGCGCCACGTCCATGCCAAACACTTGCCCGCAAACCCAGACGCTGAACAGCGTCCCGAGGGCCATGCCGATGGCGGCGCGGCTCCATTCGGAAGGACGGGTGTTGATGGCGGCGGGCAACCAGCGAGCAAGCATGATGAAATCGATCCATGGACAAAAAAACGAATAAAAAAAAAGGCTTGGCTGGGATATCCAGAAAGCCCTTGAAGGTGTTCCAACGATTGGGGGAGGAACGGGCACAGTGTGCCGTTGATTCCATGTGCTGACAAATTCATATTAATGCAGCTTCAGTGCATTAATTTTGCAGTATCGCCACGCGCCGTCCGCTCATGAAGCACAGGAATCCGCCCATCGCGGTGAGTGCGCTCAGGGCGTAGAACATCGTCGGTGCGGGCGTGTGCATCAGCAGGAAACCGCAGATCACCGGGCTCAGTGCGCCGCCGAGTGCGGCGAGGTTCTGCGCACCGTAATAGCTGCCGCGCAGTTCTTCCGGGGCCAGGGTGTCGACGAACAGGAACTCGGCGGGGTAAATGATCATTTCGCCGAGGGTGAAGATGAACATGGCCACGCACCACGACACCAGGCTGTCGGCCAGGCTGAAACCGATCAGGCCGACGATGAACAGGCTGGTGCCCCCGGCAATCCAGTAGCGCAGTTGTTCACGCTTGAGAAACCGGCCGATCTGGTATTGCAGCAGGATCACGCTGATGGCGTTGCAGGCGAGCAGGGCGGCCATGGTTTCGAGGGCGCGTTTGGAATCATGCGTCACCAGCAGGTATTGCGACAGGTACAACGTGAACCGGCCGTGGACCACCGTACTGAGCAGGCAGCCGCAGGTGAACATGATCAGCGTGCGGTCGTTTTTCAGGGTGATCAGCGTCTTGAGAAAGCTTTGGGGTTGGCCGATGGCAGGTGGCTGGGCCGAATCCTTGGGGATCCCGATCATCAGGAAAATGCTGAAAAACGCGATGCCGCCAGCGATCAGGAACGGCGCAATCGGGTACACGCCGGCAATCACCACGCCGAGCATCGGCCCGGTGGCATAGCCGATGTTGGTCAAGGTGTAGCGCAGGGAAAAGGCCTTGGCGCGCTGGCCCATGGGCAGGTTTTCGCTGAGGATCGCTTTCGATCCGATCAAAAACAGCGCCGAAGCCGTTTCAGTGATCACCAGCGTGGCGGTGGTCAGGTAGAGGTTCTCGGCGAATGTCAGCAATACAAAGCCGATGGCGCTGGAAAGCATGGCGAGGATCAGCAGCCGGCGCTTTTCCAGACGGTCGATGATGTAGCCGCCATAGAGCGCGAGCAGCGTGGCGATAAACACCGCGATGCCCAGCAGCAAACCGACGTCCTGTTGGTTGAGGCCGAGTTTGTTGCTCAGGAACAGCGTGAGCAGCGGGCTGGTGATGGCGCGGCTGACGACAATCGTCAGCGAGACAATCATCAAGCGGCGGATAACGAGCGAGTAAGTGGCCACGGTGGGGCAAATGTCCTTATTTGGTTTGTGTAGTGTTCGTCGAGGGACCGAGGCGCGGCCATCGCGAGCAGGCTCGCTCCCACAGGGGAACGCATTCCAACTGTGGGAGTGAGCCTGCTCGCGATGGCGTCAGCCGATTCAACACCCAGATCAAACCAGCCTCCGATCCAGCAAACGAACCGATTCCATCTCATCCAGCCGCCACAACTGCCCAAGCAATTGCACCGCCCGTTCCTGCGACATCACCCGCCCAGACAGGCTGAAAAACTTCTGCTCCAGCGCCGCATCACTCAACGGATTCCCCGGCGCCCCCAGCGGCACCTCGACACACAGGCGCGCCTGCCGACCGTCCACGGTGCGCAGGCTGACAACCGGCTCGCCATCCTCTGACAGTTGCGGGTCCACTTCAAGACGAATGCGCGACATCCAGTGCGCGATACGCGGATCGCGGCGTTGTGCATCGTCATACGCCTGCAGGCGACAATGACCATGAACCAACCGTGCCGCCAAGGCATACGGCAAACTCATTTGCGCCGCCGCCAGTGTGCTGACTTCCTGGTCGCCACACATGCCTTGAAGAAACCCGCACAGCGAAACATGAATGTCTTCGACTTGATCGACATCGACCTGCAATTGATCCAGCAACAGCCCTAATGCGTCGATGGCCGAGTGCGTGCCCCGGCACGAGGCGTAAGGCTTGATCGAGCAGCGGGAAAGTTTCCACACCACGCCCAGCTCGGCGTCCAGCGCTTCGGGTTGCGACGTCACGCCAGCAAGGGTTTTCAGAAACCCGCCCCAGACATCATCAAACAACTTTGTCGGCCCGCTGATGCCCTGTTGCGCAAACCGCGCGGCCAGCAATCCACCCTCTGCGGCCCGACCGCTGTGCAGTTTCTTGCTGTGCGAACCGTCGTGGATAAATGCCCATAACCCACCACTGAAACTGCCGGCGATGCCCAGCGCCGATAACGTTTGTTGAAAATCGAGGCGCAAGATCCGAGCGCTCGCCGCGGCGGCGGCGAATACACCGCAGGTGGCGGTGGAGTGCCAGCCCGCGCCGTTGTGCGCCGAGTAACCGCCGCAGGCTTCGAGCACGCGGCGGCCGACTTCGTAGCCGATGACCACGGCGGTTATCAGTTCGCGGCCGCTGACTGGCGTGGGCGACATCGATACCGCTGCCATGACCGCCGGAAGGACCACCGCGCCGGAATGGTCGCAGCCACCGGTGTCGTCCAGTTCCAGCGCATGGGCGGCGACTCCGTTGAGCATGGCCGCCTGAATGGCCCCGACCCGCAATCCGGTGCCCCAGACCAACGTTTCACCGGTTTCACCCGCGAACACCTGTTGCGCCTGTTTCGCCACGTCACTGACAGCACCGGCCAACGTCGCGCCGAAGGTGTCGAGGATGTGCCGCTTGGCTTGCGCCACCAGTGTCGGGGGCAAGTCTTCGTAGCGAGTGTCGACGCAAAACTGCGCCAGTCGCTGCATGCGTTCGGTCATACCAGGTAGTCCCGATAATGGCGCTCATAAACTGAGGCCGGGTGATCCTCGGTCACAGGCTGCGCCGAATCTGCCCACCACTGCGCGACGTCAGCGGCCGTGGCGATCCACACGTCTTTGTGTTGCTGAATGCCCTCAAGCAATTCGCGCAGGACCCCGATGCGCCCCGGCGTGGCGATTATTTCCGGGTGCAGGCGCAACACGTAGCACAGGCCAAACCGGTGGAACCCGGCGAAGTCCATTTGCAGGTTGCCCAGGGTGTGGCTGTAAGACGCGATCCGCGATTGCGCCGGAGGCACGGCAGGGCTGAGGTTGAAGGCAAAATACGGCTCGTCTTCCAGTTCATAGTGCAGCGGCAACTCGACGACGTCAGGTGCAGCCGGATGCTTGAACGGCAAGTCATCGCCACGCCACGACGAGGACCAGCGAATGCCATGGTCCCTCAAGGCCTCGATAAAACCCGGCGCGCCGTTGCCGGCCGGGATACGAAACCCTGTCGGACGCTGGCCGGTCAGCGCGGCCAGCGCTGCGCAACCCTTGGCAATTTCGGCGCTTTGTTGGGCGAGATCGAGGGTGTCGTAGTTCTGATGGCGATAGCCTGAACAGGCGATCTCATGTCCACCGGCCTGAATCGCGTGGATGTGTTCGGGGTTTTCCTCGGCGACGATGCCGGGGATGCACCAACTGCTGGGCACCCCCAGTTCCTTGAACAAACCCAACAAGCGTTCGACCCCGCGTTGGCTGCCGTAGCGCCAGACGGACAGCGTTTTGTCGCGCCCGGCCACTTCAGGCGCCTGGGTCAGAATGCCGTGGATGTCGTTGTAATCAACGGTCAACACGACGGCGCAGCGCTTGCCTTGGGGCCAGACGTTGGAATCAGCCATGGTGATGCTCCTTCAGCCACCACTGGGCGACGTCGCGGCAGGTGGCGAACCACACGTCATCGCGCTGGCGCATGTGCTCGAAGAGTTTTTCCAGCAACAGGATGCGTCCCGGTTTGCCGGTGATCTTGGGGTGGAACAGGGTGGTCAGGCACAGGCCTTCGTTCATCGCGCCGTCGTACTCGCGACACCAGTTGTCGAGGGTCAGCGCGTAGCTGGCGGTGCGGTCGAGGCCCGAGGGGAAGTCCGGGGCGCGGGTATAGGCGAGGGAGGCGTAGTCGTCCATTTCCCAGCGGCCGGGGATTTCCACCAGTGGCGTGTCGTGGCCGGGCACCTTGACCAGGTACGGCCGGTCATCGCCGCGCATGCTGCTGGAATAGGTCACGCCGGCTTCAACCAGCATCGCCGGGGTCTCGGCGCGCCAATCGCCGGACGGGGTGCGGAAGCCTTCGGCGCGGATCGCCAAGTATTTCCAGAACACCTCGCGGGATTTCTTCATCACGTCCTTTTGCTGGTCCAGCGTCAGGGCGTAAAAGGATTCGTGTTTGTAGCCGTGGTACGCCACCTCATGCCCGCGCTCGACAATCGCCTGGCATTGTTTCGGCCAGTTCTCCACGACCCAGGCCGGGACGAAGAATGTCGTCGGGATCCTGAACGCGTCCAGCAAGTCGAGAATCCGCGGCAACGCCCGGTAAGGGCCGTAACCGCCGAAACCGAAGTACTCGGGCTTGTGCCAGATCGAGCCGTTGAGCATGGCATCGCCGGTCGGGCCGTCGAGGTCGAAGGCCAGGGCGAGACAGGCTTTGTGCTGGTCGGGCCAGGTGGGTTGCAGCGAGGAGGACATCAGTGGCACTCCAATAATATATAGGCACTACTCAATTCCTGTGGGAGCAAGCCTGCTCGCGAAGTGGCCGTCACATTCAACATCACCGTTGACTGATACTCCGCTATCGCGAGCAGGCTCGCTCCCACAATGGGTAATGTACTGGTCCTTACTTGCCGGCGTTGATGGTCACTGTCTTGATCGCGCCCAGTTCCAGGTCCCATTTCTTCAGGATGGTCTGGTAGCTGCCGTCATCGATCATGCTCTGCAACGCGACCTTCACCGCTTGACTCAGCTCAGGCTTTTTCTTGCTCACGCCAAGGCCGGTGAACTGCGAGGAGATCGGCAGGCCCACCGTCTTGTACATGTCCTTTTCCTGGGTCTTGAGGTAAGGCAGGGTCTCGCTGCCCTGCATCGCCGCGTCGATACGGCTCTGGCGCAGTTGCGCACGGGCATCGGCCGAACCTTCGGTGCCGATCACGTTGATCGCAGGCTTGCCGGCGGCCTCGCAGTTGGCTTTGCTCCACTCGGCGATTTCCGCCGGGAAGGTGGTGCGGCGGCTGGTGCCGACTTTCTTGCCGCACAGGTCGATGATCTCGTTGAAGTCCTTGTTCTTCTGCAGGGTGTAGAACTGCGGACCGCTGGTGAAGTAGTCAACGAACGTCACACTGGCTTGACGCTCGGCGGTGTCGGTCATGCCCGACAACACCATGTCCACGCGGGCGGTGGTCAGGGCGTTGATCATCTGTTCGAAACCGGTTTCCTGCCATTTGATCTTCACGCCCAGACGCTCGGCCAGGGCATTGCCCAGGTCATAGTCGAGGCCGGTGAGGGTGTTGGTCGCCGGGTCCTTGAAATCCATCGGCGGGTAGTTGGGCATGATCGCTACCACGATCTCGCCCTTGGCCTTGATGCTGGCCGGCAATTCGGCTGCCATGGCGAAGCCTGAGGCCATAACGCTTGCGAGTACTGCTGGAATTACTATGTTCTTCATGGTCGTTCTCTTATGAGTGTTGTGAGCGCCAAAGGACGCTTAGGTTCGAACGGCAGAAATGAAGCTTTGGGTGCGAGGGTTTTGCGGGCTTATTAGTATTTCTTCGGGGCTTCCTGCCTCCACGATCTGCCCGCCGTCCATGAACACCATGCGGTTGGATACTTCGCGAGCGAAGCCCAGTTCATGGGTGACGACGATCATGGTCATGCCGGATTGCGCCAGATCGCGCATCACCGACAGCACCTCACCGACCAGTTCCGGGTCGAGTGCCGAAGTGGGTTCATCGAACAGCATCAACTTGGGCCGCATGGCCAGGGCGCGGGCGATGGCCACGCGTTGTTGCTGACCACCCGACAGCTCGATCGGGTAGCTGTTGCGCTTGTCGGCCAGGCCGACGCGAGCGAGCAGTTCCACCGCTTCTTCGTGCGCCTCCTTGGGCGAACGCTTGAGCACCTGGCACGGCCCTTCGATGATGTTTTGCAGCACAGTCATGTGCGGAAACAGGTTGAAACGCTGGAACACCATGCCGGTGGACAGGCGTTGACGGGCGATCTGCGACTCGTTGAGCTCATGCAGTTTATTGCCGACGACGCGGTAACCGACCAGTTCGCCATCGACCCACAGGCCGCCCTTGTCGATTTTTTCCAGCTGGTTGACGCAGCGCAGCAAGGTGCTTTTGCCGGAACCGGACGGGCCGATGATGCACAGCACTTCGCCTTGCTCGACTTCGATGTTGATGTCCTTGAGCGCGTGGTACTGGTCGTAATATTTGTTCAGGCTCACGGCCTTGACGATGCTTCTCATGTGGGGCTCCTCAAGAACGCTTGCCGGCGCCGCGAGCGAAACGACGCTCCAGGCGGCTTTGACCAAAGGACAGCACGGTGACCGTGGCCAGGTACCAGATACCGGCGACGATCAGCAGCTCCATCACGCGGGCGTTGGCGTAGTAGATGTTCTGGGCGTTGTAGAGCAGTTCCGAGTACTGGATGACGCTCGCCAGCGAGGTCATTTTCACCATGCCGATGAACTCGTTGCCAACCGGTGGAATGATGATCCGCATGGCCTGCGGCAGGATGATCCGGCGCAGCGCTTGCAGGCGCGGCATGCCGATCGACTTGGCCGCTTCGTACTGGCCGGTGTCCACCGACAGTAGGCCGGCACGGACAACTTCGGCGGTGTAGGCACCCTGGTTGATGCTCAAGCCGAGCAGGGCGGCCACAAATGGCGTCATCAGGCTCACGGTGTCCATTTCGAACAGGCCGGGGATGCCGATGGTGGGGAAAATCAGCGCCAGGTTGAACCACAGCAGCAATTGCAGGATCAGCGGCGTGCCGCGAAACAGCCAGGTGTAGGTCACTGCCACGTAGCGCAGGATCGGGTTGGCCGACATGCGCATGATCGCGGTGATCACCCCGAAAATAATGCCCAGCGCCATCGCCAGCACAGCCATGACGATGGTGTTGAGCAAGCCCCACATGATCGCCTGGGAGGTCAGGAACTGGCCGATGTACGACCATTCGATCTTGCCTTCGGCGAAGGCTCGCACCAGACCGAGAAGGGCGATGACGATGACGCTGGCGAAGAAAATCCGCCCGTAGTAACGCCGTGGCACATGGTGGTATTGGGTGATGTCGAACTGGTTTTCCGCCAGTTTGCGCTCCGCCTGGAGTCGTTCTGCCTGGGTCTGGCTCATGATGTTTCTCCGTACACTGGGTAATTCAGGCCAACCACAATCCCCTGTGGGAGCGGGCTTGCTCGCGAATGCGGTGTGTCATTCAACATAAATGGCGACTGACACGGCCCCTTCGCGAGCAAGCCCGCTCCCACAGGATTTGCGTACTGCTTCAGAGCCGGAAACCCTGATAGTTCTCGGTCCACGCGTGTTGCGCAGTGAGGGCAGCTTTCAGGCGGCCGATCTGCTCGCGCACCTGTTGCGGCGCGGTGCCGCCCCAACCACTGCGGGCGGCGATGGCGGCTTCCAGGGTCAGGCTGTCACGCACTTCGGGCGTCAGGCGCGGGTCGATCTCGGCCAGCAGGGCCGGCGAGGCTTCCCACAATTCGATGTCATGTTTCTCGCAGGCCTGGACCAGTGCGCCGGTAATCTCATGCGCTTCCTTGAACGGCACGCCGCGCATGGCCAGCCAGTCGGCGACTTCGGTGGCGAGGGTGAAGCCCAGGGGTGCCTGACGCCGCAGCTCTTCAACGTTGACCTTCATGGTCGCGACCATCCCGGCCATGGCCGGCAGCACCAGCAGCAAGGTGTCGACGCTGTCGAGCACGCCGTTCTTGTCTTCGCTCAAGTCGCGGTTGTACGACAGCGGCAGGGATTTCAGCGTGGAAAGCAGACCGGTCAGGTTGCCGATCAGGCGACCCGCCTTGCCCCGGGCCAGTTCGGCGATGTCCGGGTTTTTCTTCTGCGGCATGATCGAGCTGCCGGTGGCGTAGGCATCGTCCAGTGCGACCCAGCGAAACTGCCGCGACGACCACAGACAGAATTCCTCGGCGAGGCGGGAAATGTTGATCCCGAGCATGCTCGCAATAAACAGGAATTCGGCGACGTGATCGCGGCTGGCGACGGCGTCGATGGAGTTTTCGCAGACGCCGCTGTAGCCCATTTCCTTGGCCGACTGTTGCGGCAGGCGCGCGATGGCAGAACCGGCCATTGCCGCGGCACCGAGTGGCGACAGCGAGGTGCGTATGTCCCAATCCACCAGGCGTTGCACGTCACGCAGCATCGATTGCGAGTGGGCCAGCAAGTGGTGTGCGAAGACGATGGGTTGCGCCTGCTGCAGGTGGGTGAAGCCCGGGCAGATGCTTTCGATGTGTTGCTCGGCCTGATCGACCAGGGCCTGTTGCAAGGCCAGCACTTCGACGGCCAGGGTGCGGACGTGATCACGCAGGAACAGGCGCAGGTCGTTGGCGGTCTGGTCGTTACGTGAACGGCCGGCGCGCAGCTTGCCGCCCAAGGCGCCGAGGCGTTCGGTCAGCAGGCGCTCGATGAAGGTGTGGACGTCTTCGTCGTCCAGCGTCGGGGCAATGCGGCCGGCGCGGAAGTCATCACCGATGCGCACCAGTGCGTCGAGCATGGTCAGGGTTTCTTGCTCGGTCAGCAGCCCGGCGCGTTGCAGTTCACGGGCATGCGCCTTGGAGCCGGCGAGGTCGTACGGGGTCAGACGAAAGTAGCGCTCGGGGCAACGGGACAGGGCCGCCAGGGCTTCGGACGGGCCGCTTTTGAAGCGAGCACCCCAGAGACGGTCGGTGGTTTGAGACATTGTTGTTTTCCTCGTCGGTAAAGCGAACTGAAATCGGTATGCCGGGCCCGGAACACGCGTCGAAAGTCATTCGGACGAGGTTCGGGCTAATCAATCATTCAAGGGCAGGGGATAAGCGCAGTTGCGAAGTCACGAGAGCTGATCGAAGTGTCAGCTTTTAGTCGTTGGACATCAGTGAGTTGGCACTGAAGTACGGAAATTATTGGCGGTTGCCAAGCCTGGTTTTCTGTGGTCATTATTATTTACCGGCAGTATTTTTGTTGTTGGACACAGGTTGTTGAATACGGCGCCAGAGGTAAATAAGCATTATGGAAACCCCACTTTCCAGTTCCGGAAACCCGCCGCCAAAACCGCTGCAACGGGCACCGCTGGCCCTCAGTGGGCTGGACTTCAAATTGCTCAAAGTATTCAAGGCCGTGGTCGAGGCCGGGGGCTTCAGTGCGGCGCAAAACGAGCTGAATGTGGGGCTGGCGGCCATCAGCAAACAGATCTCCGACCTGGAAATCCGCATCGGCATGCGCCTGTGTACCCGGGGTCGAGAAGGCTTTCATCTGACCGAAGAAGGCCGCTTGGTGTATCAGGCATCGATCGACTTGTTTGCCTCGGTCGATAACTTTCGAGATCGACTTAGTTCAGCGCAGAACGAACTGATTGGCGACCTTGGTGTGGGGGTTATTGATAATACGATTTCCGATGCTAATTCACCGTTAGTTGCAGCGATTAGACGAATTAACGAAGAGTCACCGAAAGTAAGGTTTCAACTTCAGGCCTCTCAACTGGATGAGGTGGAAAGGGGTGTAGTCGAGGGGCGATTAGTGGCGGGAATTGTGCCGGTGTATCAAAAAAGAGAGGAGTTCGATTATTACCCGCTGTATGAAGAACGCTCGGAAGTGTATTGCGCTGTCGGTCACCCGTTGTTTTCGACGCCGGACGCCGAAATGGGCAGCGATGTGCTCAGGCATCATGAGTGCATCAACCATCGCTACGCAATTCATCGGGACAAGCTGAACTTCGCTCACTACGACAGTTTCTCGGCGTCCGCCACCCAGGTGGAAGCCGTGGCGCTGTTGATCAAGACCGGGCGTTTTGTCGGGTTCCTGCCGCAGCATTACGCGGCGTCCCTGGTGGCTCAGGGGCAGCTTCGTGCGGTGCGTCCGGACCTGATCAACATCGTCACGCCGTTCAATCTGATCCTGCGCCACAACACCGTACGCAGTCCGCTGGTCAAGGCGTTTGCGCAGGCGTTGGGGGTCGATTTGAAGGCCCCCGCGTGAAACAGACAGGGTCGGCTAACAGCAACTTCCTGTGCGTCGCCCTACGGGGTTTGTTTATGCAGCAGCACGAAATCATTCTTGTCGAATCGCCCACTCAACACTGGCTGCAAGTTACCCAGCGCAGTGCCCTGCAAGGCGTCGTAAGCGTTCAGGTCCATCATCAACCACGCAGGCCCGGAGAGACTTTGCAGTTCCGCAACAGAGTCAGTAAACAGCGGTTGCAAGTCATGCGGGATGTTGATCATGAACTTGATTGCCTTGGCATCTTTGCCCATCCCGTGCAACACCAGCGGCGCCGGCGCTTTCTGGACCTGTTCATAGACGGCGAGGCTGAAAGTGCGGGTGTCATAGAGCCGACGCTCAACCGGTTCGAACACGCTCATGTACACCGACCACACCGCCAGCACCGCGCAAAAAGCCAGTGTCTCTGCACGCCAACGAGCCTTGAACAGCGTGGCAAGCGCGATGGCCTGCAACACGCCGAGCAGGATCACAATCGAGCGAATCGACGTCAGTTGCTCGGGAAACCGGCGCTGAGCGACCACCAAGCCAACGATCATGAGTATCGGGATCAGCAGCCATACCCCCTGCATCAACCCGCGTAGCGCGGCAAACAACCGACCTTGCGTGACCTGAAACGGGTATGCCGCAACAATCGCCGCCATCGGCAACATCGGCAGTAGATAGCGGGCCTTCTTCGCCTGCGGGATCGACAACCCGATCATCACAATCAACCCGGCCGCCACGCAGTACTGCAACAGGCGCCATGCCGGGCCTGCCTGGCGTGGTTTGGTCAGCGCGATCGCCGCCAACGCAAGCCAGGCCAGCGGATAGGCGAGCGCGTAGTTGCCCATCGAACTGGTGAAGTAATACAACGCACCGCTGGCGCCTTCGCTGCCGTCCAGGCGCCCCATGAACTGCATGCGCACCACGTCTTGCATGAAGGCCGGCCCGCCATCGGTGTCGGCCAGCCACAACAAGGCGCCGACGCTGACCGCCAACAACGCGGCCGCTGTCAGGCCGAAGCCGAACAGGTGGCGCCATTGGCGATTGAGAAAAAAGTAGCTGCACAAAATGCCGGTAGGCACCACCAGCCCGATCGGCCCGCGCACCCCGAAACCGAGGACCAGCAGGGCGAAGATCAGCCACCAGCGGCGTTGTGCCGCGAAGTGGTCGGCGGCATACCCCAGGTAAAACACCGAAAACGCGACCGCCGCGAGTATCAGGTCCTGAGACACGGCGCGGGCTTCGGTGATGAAGGTGCTGGTCATCAGCATCAAGGCAATGCTGAGCAGCGCCCAGCGTTGGGAGTAGGGCGCCAGTAAGCGGTACATCAATGTGACAATTACGGCACCGGCCATCGCACTCGGCAGCCAGGCGCTGAGGCTGTTGACCTGCCCGAACGGCAAGGACAGCAGCCAGATGAACAGCGTCGAGACGGCCGAGTAGTCGGCGTAAGGCTGGCCATAGGTGGTGGGAAACACCGATGGCCCGTTCCGCAGCATCTCTTGGGCAAACATCACGAACCGCGAATCGAAACCGATGGCCGCCTGCTGATAAACCCCGGCACTGAACAGGATCAGTGCCAGTAAACCGATGCCCAGGGACTGCTGTCGAGTCGGTGACATGACGATCAGGCAACGACCGAATCAGCGGCCCATTGTTGATGCGGGATCGGCAGGTTGCGCGACTCGCCGCGGCCCATGGGGAAGTACTTGAAACCGCTGCGCTCAAGGCGTTCGGCGTCGTACAGGTTGCGCCCGTCGAAGATCACCGGCGCATTCAGGCGCTGTTCGATCAGGTCGAAATCCGGGGCCTTGAATTGCTGCCACTCGGTGCAGACGATCAACGCATCGGCGCCCGACAGCACGGATTCCGGTGTGCCCATCAGCATCAGTTTCGACTCGTCAGGGTACAGGCGCTGGGTTTCCTGCATGGCTTCCGGATCATACGCGCGGACATTGGCCCCGGCGGCCCACAGCGATTCCAGCAAGACCCGGCTCGGCGCATCACGCATGTCATCGGTGTTGGGCTTGAACGCCAGGCCCCAGACGGCAAAGGTCTTGCCGCGCAGGTCGCCACGGTAGAACGCGTTGATCCGTTCGAACAACTTGTGCTTCTGGCGCTCGTTGATCGCTTCTACCGCTTGCAGCAGGTCGCTGGAGCAGTGCGCTTCCTGGGCGCTGTGAATCAGCGCGCGCATGTCTTTGGGGAAACACGAGCCGCCATAACCGCAGCCGGGGTAGATGAAGTGGTAACCAATGCGCGAGTCGGCACCGATGCCCAGGCGCACCGATTCGATGTCGGCACCCAAGTGCTCGGCCAGTTCGGCGATCTGGTTGATGAAGCTGATCTTGGTCGCCAGCATGCAGTTGGCGGCGTACTTGGTCAGTTCGGCGCTGCGCAGGTCCATGAACATGACGCGGTCGTGATTGCGGTTGAACGGTGCATAAAGGTCGCGCATCACTTCGCGCACTTCGTCACGTTCACAGCCAATGATGATCCGGTCCGGGCGCCGGCAGTCGGCGACGGCCGAACCTTCCTTGAGAAATTCGGGGTTGGAGACGATATCGAACTGCAACACACGGCCGATCTTCACCAGGGATTTGTCGATATGCGCGCGCAACGCATCGCCGGTGCCCACCGGGACCGTGGACTTCTCCACCAGAATCACCGGTTGTTCGCGATGCCGCGCCACGGCGTCACCGACCGACATCACATAACTAAGGTCCGCCGAGCCATCGTCCCGGGACGGCGTGCCCACGGCAATAAACAGCACCTGGCCATGCTGGACGGCCAGTTTTTCGTCGGTGGTGAATTGCAGCCGTTTGGCTTCCAGGCTTTCACGCACCAGGCTGGCCAGCCCTGGTTCGAAAATGCTCACGTGGCCCTGTTGCAGCAGTGCGACTTTTTTCTCGTCGATGTCCATGCAGACCACATCATGGCCGACTTCAGCCAGCACGGCTGCCTGGACCAGGCCCACATAACCGCTACCAAATACACTGATTTTCATGACGCACCCCGGAGTTCGGTCGCACGGACTGAACGAGAGTTGATAGTGATGACCCCGAGAATGACCAATGCCACCCCGACGGTCTTGGAAAGGCTGAACGATTCGTGAAACAGCGGCAGGCTGGCGGCCAGCACGTACACCAGCGCGTAGCTGATGCTCAGCAGCGAGTAGGCCCGGCCCAGCGGCAAGTCGCGCAGGGCGGCCAGCCAGCAGAGCATCGAAAGGGCGTAGGCCAGAATCGCGCTCAGCACGACCAGTACCGGGACCCATTCGAAACTGGCGCTCAGCCAGTTTTCCGGCGAGGGCAGGCGCGTCATGCTCCAGCGCATGCCCAGTTGCGCGGCGCTGCCCAGCACCACGCTGCCCATCGCGAAGGTGATTCCGCGACGCAGGCTCATGCGTGTTGCCCCAGCAGAACCACGCCACCGATCACCAGTGCGACGCCAAACCAGTGCTGACGATCAATGGTTTCGTGGAAGACGAAGCGGGCGATCAGGGTGACCAATACAAAATTGAGGCTGAGCATCGGGTAGGCGATGCCGACTTCGAGGCGTTGCAACACCAGCAGCCAGACCAGCAAGCCCGATCCCAGCGCAGCGAGCGCCAGCCACAGCCAGGGCGAGCGCAATTTCGCGCCCCATCCCGAAGCCTGGCCGCGCCAGCTCTCGACGGCGTATTTCTGCGCAATCTGACCCAGGCACGTCAACAGACACGCGACCAGAACCAGTAGCAGGCTCATGGTGCCTCCTGAGGGAAAATCAGAATCACCAGGTTGCCCTGTTCATAGCGTTTACCGTCCTTGGGCAACAATTCGATTTCCTGCAATTCGTCCTCACCCTTGACCCGCATGACCACACCGACGGAGCCGCTGCGGCGGGCGTCGCGCATCCACTGCTGAACCTGGCCGACAGTGACCAGTTGCTGTGCCGAGTCAGGATAGGCGAGACCATATTTCAATTCGCCTACCGAGTTGTACAACGACACATCCGGGTGCTTCATGCGCCAGGCCAGAGCCGATGCGGCGCCAAGATCGTTGCTCAGCAATTTGCCGGTCTGCGCCAGTTCATCCATGTGATGGAGGATGAATTGGTCGGGCGTCTTGTTGGCGACCACTGAGTTGGGCAGCCCGGCAGGTATCAGACCGATCAGCAGCAGGCTGCCGAACGCCGGTGCAGCCCAGCATTGCAAGGGCCTGAAGGCTTGCAGCAGATTGGCCATGATCCAGCCCATCAAACCGATGAACACCAGCACCAGGTTGTGCAGTTCATGGTCGTACAGCGGCTTTTTCAGTTGCAGGTAGACCAGGGCGATCAGGGTAATCAGGCCCAGTGCCAGGTTGAGCAAACCGTTGATCCCCAGCACTCGTCCCTGTTCCAGCTTCAGTCGGTCGGCCAGCGTGTGACCCAGCAACAAGGCCAAGGGCAGCAGGCACGGCAGGATGTAACTGGGTAATTTGCCTTTGCTGATGCTGAAAAATACCAGCGGCATCACCATCCACAGCAGCAGGAAGCCGATGCTGGACTGGCGCCGGGTTTGCCAGGCCTGCTTCAGTGCCGACGGCAATAACGCCGCCCACGGAAAGCTGAAGGCAACCAGCAACGGCAGGTAGAACCAGAACGGCTCTTCATGCTGGGCGTCCTCACCGGCAAAGCGCTGAATGTGCTCGTGCCAGAAGAAGAACCGCCAGTAATCGGGCTCTTCCGCATGCACCGCCAGCACCCAAGGCAGGCTCACCGCGATGGCCACGACAATCGCTACGGGGCCATAGACCAGCAGTTCTTTCCAGCGCTTCTGCCAGATCATGTAAGGCAGGGCGACCAGAACCGGCAGCAACCAGGCGAGGAAACCCTTGGTCATGAAACCCATGCCGCAGGCCAGGCCGAGCAGTGCCCAACTGATGATTTTTTGCCGGCGGCCGACGCTGTCCAGCGCAAACCACAACGCCACCAGACTCAGGTTGACCCATAAGGTGAATTGCGGATCAAGGTTGGCATAACCAGCCTGACCGGCGATGACGCTGAAACTCATGTACAGCAGCGCGCAGGCAAAGCTCTTGCGTGGATCGTTCCACAATCGGCGGGCGATCAGGAAGCACAGCAACACGCTCAGGCCCATGCTCAGCGCCGAGGCAAACCGCACGCCAAACAGGTTCTGACCAAACAGCGCCTGGCTGACGGCGATCATCCAGTAACCCGCCGCCGGTTTCTCGAAATAGCGCACGCTCATGAAATGCGGCGACACCCAGTCGCCGCTCAGGAGCATGTGCTGACTGATTTGCGCGTAGCGGGTTTCGTCCGGGATCCATAAACCATGGGTGCCCAGTGGCAGCAGGTAACCCAAGACAAAAAGAACCAGCAGCAAGGGTAATGCCCAGCGTTTGCTCATGCGCCTTGCACTCCCAACCAGCCTTCGCGACCTTCAAGGACGCCGCGTACGACACGTCCTGCGGGCAAGGTGTTGGGGGCGTCGGGCAGCAGATCGCCCAAGGGCTGGAAATGAATGTCACGCTGGCGTGCATCGGCCAGCAGCTGACGGAAATCGTTGGCCATCAGAATCCCTTCTACTTCTGCATGAATGGTGTAGACGTTGAGTTTTTCGGGGGTGAAGCGCTCAAGAATGTAAGCGTTGAAATCCTCGGCAGCGACCGTCGGGCCCACCACCTCATCGAAGGTCGGCAGGTCCACCGGAATCTGCGGCGCACCTGAACCACCGTTTGCCAGCGTCGGCTGAAACAGGCTCTGGCCCCGGCAGTCGCTGTTGTAGCGAAAGCCGAACGCCTCTTTTGCTTCGATCACGCGCTCGTCTGCGCGCCAACCGGCGGCGGCCGAACAGTCGACCTTGTTGCCGAGGATGTCGCTGAGCGTGTCGACGCCCTGGCGGATTTGCTCGATCAGTTGCGCGTCGCTCCAGCGTCCGGCATTGGCCTGCCAGCCGTGGTGATCCCAGGCGTGCAGGCCGACTTCATGCCCGGCAGCCTGAGCCTGGCGCATCAAATGCCCCAGGTCCCGACCGATCGGCTTGCCTGGCCAGGCAGTGCCGGCCAGCAAAATGTCCCAGCCGTACAGCCCGGCGGCATTGGAACGGAGCATTTTCCAGAGGAATTGCGGGCGGATCAGGCGCCACAAGTGGCGCCCCATGTTGTCCGGCCCGACGCTGAAGAAGAACGTCGCCTTGACCTGCGCTTCGTCGAGGATTTCCAGCAGCCGGGGCACCCCCTCACGGGTGCCTCGGTAGGTGTCGACATCGATTCGAAGGCCTGCCTGCATCAACGCTTGTCCGCGATTTCGAGCATGGCTTCACGCAGGAAGAAGTCCAGCGTGTTGCCGATGGTCTCGCTCATCTCCACGGTTGGCGTCCAGTCCAGCAGACGTTTGGCGTTGGCGATGCTTGGTTTGCGGTGGGACACGTCCTGGTAGCCGGTGCCGTAGAAGGCTTTGCTTTCTACGTCGCGGAAACCGGCGAACGGCGGGAAGTTGTCGCGCAACGGGTGAGCTTCGAACTGACGCAGCAGTTCTTCGCCCAACTGGCGAATGCTCGCTTCGTTCTCAGGGTTGCCGATGTTGATGATCTGACCGTTGCAGGCGTCGTTTTCGTTGTCGATGATCCGCGCCAGGGCTTCTACGCCGTCCGCGATGTCAGTGAAGCAACGCTTTTGCTCGCCGCCATCGAACAGGCGAATCGGCGTGCCTTCCACCAGGTTCAGGATCAGCTGGGTAATGGCCCGGGAGCTGCCGATACGTGCCGAGTCCAGACGGTCCAGGCGTGGGCCCATCCAGTTGAAAGGACGGAACAGGGTGAAGTTCAGGCCTTTCTGGCCGTAGGCCCAGATGACGCGGTCGAGCAATTGCTTGGAGATCGAGTAGATCCAGCGCTGCTTGTTGATCGGGCCGACGATCAGGTTGGAGGTGTCTTCGTCGAAGTTCTGGTCCTGGCACATGCCATAGACTTCGGAAGTCGACGGGAAGATCACGCGCTTGTTGTATTTGACGCAGTAACGAACCAGTTTCAGGTTCTCTTCGAAGTCCAGTTCGAACACGCGCAGCGGGTTACGGGTGTATTCGATCGGGGTGGCAATCGCTACCAGTGGCAGGATCACGTCGCACTTCTTGATGTGATACTCGATCCACTCGGAGTGAATGCTGATATCGCCTTCGACGAAGTGAAAGTTCGGGTGGCTGCGCAGGCGGTCGATGGCGTCCGAACCGATGTCCAGGCCGTAGACTTCGTACTGGTCATCGCGCAGCAGGCGCTCGGACAAGTGATTGCCGATGAAGCCGTTGACGCCAAGGATCAGCACGCGGGTGCGACGTGGCTTGCGCCCGGATTCAGCACCGCGCAGGACGGAACCGTCGACCAGACCCAATTCGTTGGCCAGTTGCGGGCCGCTCAGGTACAGACCGTTGTCATTGCGCTGGCCGGCGGTGATCACCAGCGAGTCTTCGCCACACGCGATACGCAGTGGATCGACGCTGATCACACGGCCCGGCGCCAGACCTTCGTTGCCCTTGGCAACTTCGGCACTCCACACAATCAGCTTGTGCTCGCCCACGTCGCAGAATGCGCCCGGATACGGCTGGGTAACCGCGCGAACCAGGTTGAACAGTTCTTCCGCCGGCTTCTTCCAGAGCAGCTTGCCGTCGGCGGCGGTGCGGCGACCAAATACCGTGGCTTTGGATTCGTCCTGAGCGGTTTCGGTGACTTTGCCCTGCAGCAAGGCGGGCAGGGTGTCGCGCAACAGGTCGACAGCGGCCACACGCAATTTACCGTGCAGGCTCAGCGCGGTGTCGCTGCGCTCAATGGCAACTTTTTGCTGGGCGATGATCGCGCCGGCGTCGGCGCGCTTGACCATGCGGTGCAGGGTCACGCCGGTTTCGGTTTCGCCGTTCACCAGCACCCAGTTGGCCGGCGCGCGGCCACGGTAGTGTGGCAGCAACGAGCCGTGCAGGTTGAACGCGCCTTTGCGGGCGGTGGCCAGCAGTGGCTCGGTCAACAGGTTGCGGTAGTAGAACGAGAACAGGAAATCAGGGTTGAGTTTGGCGATGCGCTCGATCCACAGCGGGTGGTTGGCATCTTCCGGCGCATGCACCGGGATGCCTTTTTGGGCACACAACTGCGCAACGGAACCATAGAACGCGTTTTCTTTCGGGTCATCGGCATGAGTGAACACGGCGGCAATTTCAAAGCCGGACGCGAGCAGGGATTCGATACCGGCACAGCCAATATCGTGGTAGGCGAAGACAACAGCTTTTGCGCTCATGAGAGAACCTGATCTGAAGTGGAAGTGAGGCCGTCAACAGTGACAACGGGAGCGGGTGCGGCGGGTTGGCTACGCAAGACTTTTTCGACAAAGAAACGCGGGCGGGCGCGGACGTCGCTGTACATGCGCCCCAGGTACTCGCCCAGCAGGCCCATGCCGATGAATTGCCCACCCGTGAAGACGAAGAGCACGGCGAACAGCACGAACGAACCGTCGCCGGCCCATTCGGCGCCGAACACCAGGCGCAAGAAAATCAAGGTCATGGCGAACAGCACGCCCAGACCGGCCATGGCGAAGCCGACAATGCTCAGCAGGCGCAACGGCGTGGTGGTCATGCAGGTGATCAGGTCGAACATCAGGTTGACCAGGCGCATGGGGCTGTACTTGGATTCGCCGTGTTCGCGCTCAGCGTGCATCACCAGGATTTCCGTGGTGTGCCTGGCAAAACTGTTGGCCAGGATCGGGATGAAGGTGCTGCGTTCGCGGCAGGCCAGCATCGCGTCGACGATGGTCCGGCGATAAGCGCGGAGCATGCAGCCGTAATCGCTCATGGCAACACCGGTCGAGCGCTGCACGGCCATATTGATCAGTTTCGACGGCCAGCGGCGCAGGGCCGAGTCCTGACGGTTATTGCGCACGGTGGCGACCACGTCATAACCGAGTTCGGCCTGGGCCACCAGGCGCGGAATCTCTTCAGGCGGGTTTTGCAGGTCGGCATCGAGCGTGATGACGACATCACCTTTGCAATGTTCGAAACCGGCCATGATTGCCGCATGCTGGCCATAGTTGCGGTTCAGAATGACCGCGACCACCGGGCTGCCTTCGCGACTGGCAGCCTCTTCGAGGATTTGCGCCGAGTTGTCGCGACTGCCGTCATCCACCAGCACGATTTCGTATTCATGGTGCAACTGCGCACAGGCTGCTTCGGTACGCCGCAGCAACTCGGGCAGGCTGTCTTGCTCGTTGAAGACCGGGATAACAACCGACACGCAACGGATTGGGTAAGGTTTCACTGAGATCTGTCCATAACGTTTTCAATGGCATCGACCACACGATTGACATCATCGGTAGTCATGTCCGGGAACAAGGGAATCGAACACAGCCGCGCCGAATTCCATTCGGTGTTGGGCAAGTAAATGTTCGGGTACCGCTGACGATAATACGTGTGCAAATGCGTGGCGATAAAGTGGATACCGGTGCCGATGTTCTGCTCCTGCAAGCCCTTCATGAACGCTTCACGGTCCAGCCCGCAACGCTCGGCATCGATGCGCAGGATGAACAGGTGCCAGGCGTGTTGCTGCGGGTAGGTCGGTAACGCCAGCGGTTGTACGGCGCAGCCTTCCAGGCGTTGCTGGTACAGGCGAGCCAGTTCGGTGCGCTTGGCGTTGATCTCGTCCAGACGCTCCAGTTGCACCAGGGCGATGGCGGCATTGATGTCGGCCAGGTTGTATTTGAAACCCGGCTCCATCACTTGCGCCTGCGGCTTGCGGCCGTGGGTCATGCGGTCGTAGGCGTCGACGCCGAGACCATGGAACTTGAGCATGCGCACGCGGTTGGCCAGCGCTTCATCGTCGCTGACAAACATCGCGCCTTCAGCGCAGGTCATGTTCTTGATGGCGTGGAACGAAAAGATGGCCGTGCCCTTGGAGCCGACATGACGACCCTTGTAGAACGTGCCGGCGGCGTGGGCGGCGTCTTCGATAACAGGAATGCCGTGTTTGTCGGCCAGCGCATACAGCGGGTCGAGATCAAAGGCGGCGCCAGCGTAGTGCACCGGAATGATGGCTTTGGTACGCGGAGTGATGGCCGCTTCGATGCTTGCCAGATCGCTCATCAGGGTGTCGCGGTCAACATCGACGAACACCGGCGTCGCACCCAGCAGGCAGATCATGTTGGCGGTGGACACCCACGTTTGGGACGGGGTAATGACTTCGTCGCCCGGACCAATGCCCAAGGCCAGCAAGGTGATGTGCATGCCACCGGTGGCCGAAGAAAGTGCGACGGCGTGGCGGCATCCGACATAGTTGGCGAACTGCTCTTCCAGTTGCTGGTTTTTTGGCCCGGTGGTGATCCAGCCGGAGCGCAATACTTGCTCGACGGCCGCAATTTCTTCATCGCCGATACTTGGGCGGGAGAAGGGGAGAAACGCCTGACTCATGGGCACCTCGGGCTTGAATTGGACGAACATTGATACTGGGTGTATTGGATCCAAGGCAAGCGTAGTCGATAAAAAATATGCTGCTTCAATCAGTTACACGAAAAGTGTGACAAACCGCATCAATTGACTTTTCCTGTTCCAGTCGGCACGTTGGGGCCCTGTGAGGGACAGCCGCGACTCATTGAGGGTATGCGCAATTTCGTGAAAGGAACATGAAAACCCGGTCGGCAATTCGTTTATCTGAGAGTCATACAGGCACTGTTCAGACTCCTGCCGCTCATCGCGTTTTTTAGAAGAAAAGCCCTACGGAAGTCTCCGCTTTAGATGAGGGATATTTCAATCCTTAGTTGTTTTACTGCAGTGTTTTAACTCAAGGCCGTTTCGTTTGACTGACTTACCTGTTACCCCTCCTGTTGCTTCAAAGACCAACCCGTTGACGGTGTACCTGGCCCGGCTCGCGCCCTCCAGCCAGCTGACCATGCGTTATGTTTTGCAGGATGCCGCCGACCGGTTGGGCTTCGAAGACATGAACATCGAGGAAATTCCCTGGCATCAGCTACAGCCAGAAGATGTCATTGCGCTGGTCGCGGCGTTGCGCGAGGACGGCTATGCGCCGAACACCTCTTCGTTGTACGTGAACGCGGTCCGCGGGGTGATGAATGAGGCGTGGCGCATGAGCCTGATCAGCCAGGAACACCTGCTGAAAATGCGCTCGGTCAAAGGCATTGCCGGCACCCGATTGTCCCAAGGGCGCAACTTGCGACGCACGTTGATCCAGGAGTTGATGGCGGTGTGTGCCGCCGATCCACGCCCACAAGGGTTGCGGGACGCGGCGATCATCGGGATTTTGTACGGTTCGGGGATGCGCAAGTCCGAGTCGGTGAACCTCGACCTGTCACAAGTCGATTTTTCCGAGCGCAGCCTGCGGGTCACCGCCAAGGGCAACAAGCAACTGATCAAGTACGCGCCGGCCTGGGCCTTCGCCAAGCTGGAAGCCTGGCTGGCGTTCCGTCGATCACAGCTCAAGGAAGGCGAGGTGGACGACCCCTTTCTATTCAACCGCATCCGCCGTGGCAGCCATATCACCCGCGAGCGCGTGACCAAACATGCGATTTATTACATTGCGCGCCAGCGCGGTGCTGAAGTCGGGGTCAAGATCATGCCGCATGATTTTCGCCGTTCCTTCATCACCCGCGTGATCGAAGAACACGATTTGTCGATCGCGCAGAAACTGGCGCATCACAGCAACATCCAGACCACCGCCAACTACGATGTGCGCGACGACAACGAGCGGCGTCGCGCAGTGGATCGCTTTGATCTTTGACCCACCACCGTCAGGCGTCGCTGAACACGTGGGCATGGCCGATGGTCGAGACGTGGACCGCGCTGCCGGCAGGGGGCGCATACATGCCCGAGCTGCGCACCGTTAATGACCGTCCTGCCTGTTCACCGGCAGTCGTTGCCTCTAGCTCCACGGTCAATGTGCAAGTGTTGCCGCTGAAATCCCGGTCGGTGACCACCGCACGGCAGCCGGCAGCCTCGGAGGGACTGGGCTGGGCGCTGACCAGTTGCAGTTGTTCGGGGCGCAGCATGATCTGCGCGGCACTGTTGTTGCGGTGGTTGTTCACCGGTATCCGGCCGAGGTCGCAATGCGCCCAGCCGGCTTCGATTCGGGCCGGCATGACCACCGCATCGCCGAGAAATAGCGCGGTTTGTTCGTCGTCGGGGTAGCGGTAAAGATCCAGGGGATGGCCTGACTGCACCAGCCGACCGTCGCGCATCACCGCCAATTGGTCGGCAAACGACAGCGCTTCGCTCTGGTCATGGGTGACGAGGATGGTGGTGACACCGGCATCGGACAGCAGCCGGGCGACCATTTTGCGCATGGCGCCGCGCAGGCCGGTATCGAGGGCGGAAAATGGCTCGTCCAGCAGCATCAGGCGCGGCTGTTGCGCCAATGCCCGTGCCAGCGCCACACGCTGTTGCTGGCCGCCGGAGAGTTCATGGGGCCAACGATTGGCCATGTTTGCGTCCAGGGCCACGCTGTCCATCAGCTCGGCGATACGCTCGCTTTTTTCGCTGCCCTTGCTCGTAAGCCCGAAGCCGATATTGGCGGCCACGGTCATGTGCGGGAACAGGGCGCCGTCCTGCGGGACGTAACCAATCAAACGCTGATGCGCCGGCACCTCGTGGGTTTCGTCGACGAGTGTCTGGCCATTGAGTGAAAGACGGCCGGTGTCCGGGAATTCGAAGCCGGCGATCATCCGCAACAGCGTGGTCTTGCCTGAACCGGACGGCCCGACAATCACCGTCCGGCTACCGGCGGGCACCGACAGGTTGATGCTCTCCAGCGCCTGATGGTCGCCGTAAGACTTGGAAATGGCATGCAGTTCAAGTGCGTTCATCGGCCAGCCGTTCGTTTGGATTGGTGATAAAGAAGTCCGGTCAGTGGAAGCGACAGCAGGATCATCAACAGGGCATAAGGTGCGGCGGCGGCATAGTCGATTTCGCTGGTCAGGGCCCAGAAGCCGGTGGCCAGGGTGCGCGTGCCGTTGGGCGCCAGCAGCAGGGTGGCGGTGAGCTCGTTGGTGATCGCCAGAAACACCAGTGCAGCGCCTGCGGCGGCCCCAGGCGCGGCGAGGCGCAGGGTAATCAGCCACAAGGCCCGACCGGGCGAGCGGCCGAGGCTGCGCGCGATGTTTTCCAGCTCCACCGGTGCCTGGGCAATACCGGCCCGCAAACTCACCAGGGCCCGGGGCAAGAACATCAGCAGATACGCCAGCAACACGGTGATGGTGGTCTGGTAAATCGGCCGGGCGAAATGGACGGTGATCGTGACCAGGGCCAACGCAACGACAATCCCCGGCAACGAGCTGGTGATGTAGTTGCAGCTTTCCAGAAGCCGTTGCAGCCGGCCCGGCGAGCGAATCGACAGCCAGGCAATCGGGATCGCGGCGCAGGTGGTGAGGACCGCACCCGCAGCGCCTAACAGCAACGTCTGTTGCAGCGCTGGCATCAGGTCATCCAGTTGCCAGACCTCCGTGCCACCCGCAATCAGCCACTTGCCCAGCGTGATCAACGGCACACCCAGCGCCAGTGCGCAGGTGATGCCTTGCAGGAGCAGGCCGAGCGCGATGTCTCGCGAGCCCAGGCGGACAACCCGCTGCGTGCGCGCGCTTCCTGACCCGACCCGGGCGTAACGCGCCGTGCCGCGAGCAGAGGATTCGGCGGTCAGCATCGCCAGGCAACACAGCGCCAGCACACTGGCCAGCATGTTGGCGGCAGGGCCGTTGAAGGTGGATTTGAATTGGTCGAAGATCGCGGTGGTGAAGGTGTCGAAGCGGATCATCGCGTACAGGCCATATTCGGCGAGCAAATGCAGGCCCACCAACAACGCTCCGCCGCAAATGGCCAGGCGCAGCTGTGGCAGCACCAAACGAAAGAACACCGCCCAGGGTTTGAGCCCCATTGATTCGCCAACGTCTTCGATGGCCGGGTCGAGCCGGCGCAGGGTGGCGGCAATCGGCAGGTACAGGAACGGGAAGTAGGCGATGACCGAGACCAGCACGCCGGCAAACAACCCGTGAATCGGTGGCACCAGACTCACCCACGCATAGCTGTGCACAAAGGCCGGCACGGCCAGCGGTGCGGTGGCCAGCAGTGACCATCCGCGTCGACCCGGCAGATTGGTGCGCTCTGTCAGCCAGGCCAGCGCCAGGCCCAACATCACGCACAACGGAATGGTGATCACCACCAGCAACACGGTGTTGATCAGTAATTCAGCGACACGAGGCCGAAAGACCAGCGGCACGATGGCCGCCCAGCCCGTTTGAATCGACACGCCGATGACGAAGGCAATCGGCAACAGCGACAGGAGCGAGACCAGTACGGACAAACCGATCACCCACGCGCCGCCGCGACCTGCGAAGACGCCACGAGAGCGTCGTCGCAAGTTCGAGGGCATCGCCGTGGCGACACCCCCTGGCAGGGTTTCAGGCATCAATTAGAGCAATCCCGCCTGAGTCATCAATTCCACGGCTTTTTTGCTGTCGAGTTTTGAGGCATCGACAGCTGGCGCGTCGAGTTGCTGCAAAGGCACCAGTTTAGGGTTGGAGGGGGCGTTCTTGCCCACGGCGTATTCGAACGATTTACCGGTTTCGAGGACTTTCTGGCCTTCCTTGCCGGTGATCCACTTCAGCAGTGCCTGTGCTTCTTCCTTGTGTTTGCTGGAGGCCAGAACGCCGCCACCGGAGACGCTGACAAAGGCACCCGGATCTTTATGCTTGAAGTAGTACAGGGCGGTGTTCTTACTGTTTTCTCCGGTCTTGGCCTGATCACCGAAGCTGTAATAGTGATAGATCACACCGCTGTCGACCTGGCCGGCATTGACGGCCTTGAGCACGGCGCTGTTGCCGCGATAAATCGTGGCGTTGGTTTTCAAGCCTTTAAGCCATTCGAGGGTGGCGGCTTCGCCCTTGAGTTCCAGCACGGCAGCAACGATGGCCTGGAAATCGGCACCGGCGGGCGATGCGCCCCAACGGCCTTTCCAGTTTGGCCCGGCGAGGTCCATCAGCGATTTCGGCAGATCGGCTTCAGGCAGTTTGCTCGGGTTGTAGACGAATACTGTGGAGCGCGCAGCGATCCCGACCCATTTGCCATGCGCCGGACGATAAGCCGCATCGACTTGTTCCAGCGTGGTCGGCGCGACCGGTGCAAACAGGCCGGCGTTGTCCACTAGCACCATGGCCGGGGAGTTCTCGGTCAGGAACACATCGGCCGGGGAGGCGGCGCCTTCTTGTACGATCTGGTTGCCCATCTCGGTGTCGTCGCCATTGCGCAAGGTGACGGGGATCCCGGTCTCCTGAGTGAATCCCTCGACCCAAGCCTTGGTCAGGCTTTCGTGTTGGGCGTTGTAGACCACGATACCCGCGGTATCCGCGGCATACACGTGTCCGGCGCTGAGCAGTGCAGTGGTCAGCAGTGCTGTTTTGAGGAACGAAGGGATAGAGGGCGTCATTCTGGGGGCGGCTCCTGTTCTTGTTAGGTGTCACGCACGCCGATTCGCTAGCAAATCAATGCGAATCATTTGCATGTTTTGAGTGGCAGGGAATGTAGAACGCAAAATGAGAAAAAAACGTCAAAGAAACCGTTAATACATGTCATTTTCATTCAGATTAGCAGCCCCTCAGCGGCTTGCCCGGCAGAAATTCGTTTCGCGCACCTCGTTGTGAGCACCCGGCCTGCGGCCGCTCATGTGTAGAAGGTGGCGAAAGGATAGTACTGTTCTCAAAGGCACGCCGGGAAGCGCGGCCCGACGTTTCAATGCTTCGTTGTGGAGGACTCTGGGATAAACGCGACGCTCTGGTCTTCACGGGCGTGAAACAGCCGCTCGCCATTGGTAGGCGTGGTGGTGATGACCTTGTGGTCGGCACTCAGGTAGTTCAGCGGCAGTGCATCGCCGTTGCGGTACTGCGCGACAACAATGGTGCGTTGCGCATTCCAGTGCTGGCCGCTGGTGCGGTCCAGCCAGGCCATCAGCGCGGCGGTGTCGCCGGAGCGAGGGAAGTCCTCGGTTTGCTGCACGTAAAAAAACGCCGGACCGCCGGTTTGCAGGTACAGGGGCACTTTGTTGTCGACGTCGATCATCACCATGCGCCAGTGATTCAAGGGTGCCCGTTTACTGGCTTCAAGCTTGACCGTATCGCCGAAATCCACCACGCCGCCACCGCTGTTGCTCCAGGGATACAGCACGCCGAGCACGGCCATCAGTGCGACGGCACTGACCCCGAAACCGATCTTCAAGCCGCGACTGGCAAACGTACCGATCGCGTTGCGCTCAGCCATGCGCCGGGTGATCCACCACGCGCCCAGCAATTGGGCAAAGGGCACAAGCGGGAGCACGTAGTAGCTGCGTCGACTGCCACTGGCGGTGAAAAACAGCATCAGCAACCCCAGGCCCCAGATCAGCCAACGTGTCGTGGGCTCGACACTGCGCCAGTTGCGCAACGCGACCCGGCACGCCAAGAGCCAGCATGGCGCCCACGGCAGGGTGTAGACCGGGAGGTAAAGCAGGTAGGTGTAAATCGGACCGATGTTATCGAACGGCTGGAAAAAACGGACCACGTTCTCGCGCAACACCAGGCCCAGGCCACTTTCGCCATAGGTCGGCGCACCGTAGACATGCGAGAGCATGAAGGGGGTCATGTAGAAAACGCCGGCGATCAGCAGGGCAGCACACAGCCGCAGATTGAGGTGGTGTTTCCAGCGTCCCTCCTGAACCAGATGCGGTAACAGCAACAAGCCCGGCAGGATGAAACCGATCAAGCCTTTGAACAGCGAGGTCAGGGACAGCAGCAGGAAAAACACCAGGTAACGACCCAAGCGGGTGTCGTCCGGTCCGCGCCAGTACCACCACACCGCCGCCAGCACGCCGCACACCGTGAGGATGTCGGCCGTGGCCACCCGCGCCCAGAAAACAAAATAGAAGGTGGTCGCCAGCATCCACCCGGCAATCAAACCGGTGCCTTTGCGGAACAACTGTTCGCCGATCAGGTACACCAGCCACACGCTCAGCCACGCGGCCATCACCGAAGACAGGCGCAATGACCAGTGGTCCAGGCCGCCAGTCAACCAGGCGGAAGCCGTGATCAGCCAATAAGAGGGCAGGGGTTTGTCGTAATACGCCCCGCCCTTGAGGTAAGGGTCGAAATAGTCGCCACTTTGCAGCATCTGCAACGCGATGTTGGCCCAGCGGGTTTCCGCGCCCCACAACTCGCGGGTGCCCAGGCCCAACAATAGAATCAGCGCGGTGACGCCCAGCAGGAGCGTCAACCGGCCTTTGTCGCTGGCCCAGAATTTCATGACGGGTTTCCAGTCTGCACGTTGGCAGAAACGCTTTCAGGGCCGCTTTTCGGAAATATCAGGATCTGCAAATTGCCTCGCCGATAGCGCACGCCGTCGATAGGCAACAGTTCGACTTCCTCTACTTCCTGGACGCTGTTCACCCGCATGACCACGCCGACCGCGCCTTTTTTACGCGCCTCGGTCATCCACTTCCCGACGCTGTCCTTGGTGACTTTGCGTGAGTCCATGGCCGGGTCGGTGAGGCCGTATTTCAGCTCGCCAACGGTATTGAACAGGTCGACCTGTGGCCGCTTCAAACGCCAGGACAACGCCGAAGCCGCCCCCAGGTCGTTACTCAGCAACGAGGAGGTTTGCGCCAAGGCATCGAAGTGCTCGGCGATAAACTGATCCGGCATCTTGCTGTTGACGATCTGCGAGGGCATCGCGGCCGGTACCAATGCAACCAGCAGCCAGATACCGATGGCCGGCATCGCCCAAAACGTCAATGGCCGCATGACTTGCAAGGCGTTGGAGATGATCCAGCCGATCAACACAATGAACACCAGGGACAGGCTGAACATCTCGGTGTTTTCGTAGATTTCCTTGCTGGTTTGCATATAGAGCAAGGCGATCAGGGCCGCGGTACCCACGCTGATGTTGATCACCCCATTGATGCGGATTGAACGGCCTCGCCCCTGATTCAACTGTTCCATGACCGTGTGCCCCATCAACAGGGCCAACGGCAACAGGCACGGCATGATGTAGGTCGGCAGTTTGCCGCTGCTCAAGCTAAAGAACGCCAGTGGCAACAACAGCCACAGCAGCATGAACGCGATGGCGGGTTGGCGTTTTTGATTCCAGGCGTTGATGAACGTGCTGGGCAGCAATGCAGCCCACGGCAGGCTCGACGCAACCAGCAGCGGCAGATAGAACCACCATGGCCGTGCGTGCTGCGCATCATCGGCGGCGAACCGGCGCACGTGTTCATTCCAGAAGAAGAAGTTCCAGAAGTCCGGCTCCCGATGCGCGATGGCGAGCACCCACGGCAAGCACACCGCCACCGCGACCAACACGGTCAACGACCCGTAACGCAGCAATTCTCCCATGCGCCGTTGCCAGACCATGTAGGGCAGGGCGATCAACACCGGTAGCAGCCAGGCGAGGAAGCCTTTGGTCATGAAACCCATGCCACAGGCAAAACCCATCAACGCCCACGCGCCCGCTTTGTTTCGCGACGTAGGGCTGTCGATGGCAAACCACAGCGAGACCAGGCTCAGGTTGACCCAGAGGGTGAATTGCGGATCGAGGTTGGCATAACCGGCTTGACCGGCAATCAGCCCGAAACTCATGTACAGCAACGCGCTGGCAGCACTTTTGCGCGGATCGTTCCAAAGCCTGCGGGCGATCAGGTAAGTCAGCCAGACACTCAGCCCGGTGCTCACGGCCGAAGCAATACGCACACCGAACAGGTTATCGCCGAAGATCGCCTGGCCGATGGCGATCATCCAGTAACCGGCGATGGGTTTTTCGAAGTAACGAATACCCATGAAGTGTGGCGCAACCCAGTTGCCGCTCAGGAGCATTTCCTGGCTGATCTGGCCGTACCGCGCTTCATCGGGAATCCACAACCCGTGCGTCACCAGTGGCAGCAGGTAAAAAACCACAAACGCTAACAACAGGCCCGGCACGAGCCAACGGTCGATGGGGGCGCGAGCGCAAGTTAACTGCCCTGCAGAAAGGGGCAATGGATGAAGTGAAGTCATGACTCGTCCTTGGCGCAATACCGCGAGTGGGCAGCGTGGGTAGCGAAGTTCAACAGGCAGTGGGGTAACTCAAGTTGAGTCGGCGTCGACGGATGGCGAGTTTTATTGAGCCTGCACAGCGTTCCAGTCTTCGGGATTAACAATGCCCAGCACTTGAAGTTGCCCGTTAGTGTCAATGCGCAGGAACAGTGAACTGCCATATTCACTCTTGGCTGCATGCGGGAAACCGGTTTCGGCGAGGAAGTCGCCGATACAACCACTGTGAGAGACCAACACCAGATTGCGATGGGCCTGCTTGTGCGCGACCACATCGTTGCGCAGCGTCTTGCCACAACTGGCCAGCCATTCCTGAGTCTTCGGGTCGTTGCCGAACATGGCGTGCGAGGTTTGTATCGTGCGTGTGACCGGGCTGCTCAACACATCGGTTTGCGCCATCCCCAGGCGTATGAAGTGCTGGCCGACCGCCGTGGAGGACTCATTGCCGAAGCGGGTAATACCGTCCGCCGGGCCCAGGCAAGGGTTGCTGGACTGGTCGCACCGCTCGGCGTGGCGAACCAGCGCTACCACTTCGCCAGCCTGCCAGTCCTGGATGAGCTCAGCCTTGGCGGCGTTATTGGCACTGGCCAGGTGAGTAGGCGATTTCGGCCACAAGACAAAACCCGTAACGACGACAGCAACCACTGAGGCGGTGATCAGTGAAGCCAGTTTTACTGTGCGCGAAGTCATGTTTTGTTCGTAATCTGAAGTAGAAGAATTACGAGCAAAACTAGAGCCGCGCAGGTAGCGGAGGAGTGAAACGAATGTGAAAAAATTGCGCGGAAAGAAGACGGGGATAACTTAGTTAGTGATTGAAAACCCTTATCTTTTACTTAATTCCTGTTGCGACGTTGGCGTGTCGAAATCAAACCGTCATGCAAGGGGTGGTTCAGCGGTGACAGGGGCACCGCTGATCAGTGCGAAGGCGTCATCAGGAGGACGGGCAACGCTGTTGTGTTCCCCTGGCCGCCTGGCTGATTTGTTCAGCCAGGCGCTTGACGTTGTTCTGCTGGGCCTGGGCCAGATCCTCAATGGTCGGTCCCGAAGGCGTTTGCAGAGTGCTGCGACAAGTGATCGCGTCGGTTTTGCCTTCGCCGGCGACGCGCAAGCGCCACGTCGCATCAATCAGCCCGTATTGCCCGGGAATAGAGTCAAAGCGCTGCACGTCGATGCGCAACGACAGCTTGCGCGCAGGGTTGGTGTTGGCCAGTTGATCCACCAGCGCACTTCGAAATTCATCGGACAACGACGCCCCCCACCATTCGGTTTCAAGCAGCACCAGGCCGCTGTTGCCTTGGCGAATGACCACCTGTGGCCGGTCAACCTGTGCCGGCACACTGAGGCTCTCAATCTCGATGGACCCCGCGCCGGAGTGCGTCGCACCCCCCGTTTGAGCCGGCATCAGGGTGTGGTAGTGAACAGGATCACTGCGGCAGGCCGCGAGCAGCACCAACGCAGTAACCAACGTGAGCTTCGGCAAAAAAGCCATGGGTGTTGCTCCTTTCTTCTGCGGCCCGGTCATTATTTAAGGTCCTTTGCCGCGGCATTGTCAGGTCGACCACGAATCAGTGATTCAGGATGGCGGCCCAGGTAATCCGTCAGCTCACGCAACGATCGCGCCGTGCGTGAAAGCTCATCCAGGGTCTGCCCCAGTTTTTCCCTTTGTGGCGAATCTTCGGCAATGGTGGAGTTAGCCGATTGCAGGGTGGTATTAGCCGATTGCAGGGTTTTGCCGACGTCCGACAGTGTGGAATCTACGCCGGGGAGGGTCTTGCTGTTGAATTTCACCAGGCCTTTGCGCAGCTCCACGAGGTTGCTGTCGAGATTGTCGGCAATGCGCTCCACGGGCAGCTTGTTGATCTTGCTCACCATGGCTTCGAGTTTTTCCTGCAACTGTTCGAGGCTGCCCGGCAGGGTCGGAATCATGACCGGGCGTGCGGTGGGGTCGAAGGCGACTTTTTCAGCTTTAGGGTAGAAGTCCAGGGCGATGTACAACTGGCCGGTCAACAGGTTGCCGGTACGCGCCTGGGCACGCAGACCGTTGTCGATGAAGCTGCCGATCATCCGCACGCCAGCCGCTTCGTCATTGGGGTCATGATTGAGCGCCTTGATCATTTTGGTGTGGGCCTGACCCAGACGCTGCGGGTAGATCACAATGCCGACATTGACCGGGAAGGTACGTTTTACCGGGTCAAAATCCAGATTGACCGACACCACCTTGCCTATTTCCATGCCGAGGAATTCCACCGGCGCATCGACCTTGAGCCCGCGCATCGCCTGATCGAAACGCAGGGCCAGGAACTGCGCCTTGCCATTGGGCGGGGCGAGGGCTGTTTGCTGGTCTTCGAACAGCTCGTAGGCATACTCTTCGGCGGCCGGTTTATCGTTGGGGTTGTAGTCCGGCGCGCGGAAGGCAATACCGCCCACCAGCATCGCGGACAGGGACTCGGTCTTGAGCGCAAAGCCGTTGGCACCGACGCTCACGTCCACGCCGCTGGCATTCCAGAAGCGGGTGTTTTCGGTGACGTACTGGTCATTGGGCGCATGGATGAACAGGTCGATATTCACGCCTTTGCCGTCGGGGTCCAGCGCATAGGCCACCACCTGGCCAACCGGAATCTTGCGGTAGTAAACCGGCGATCCAATGTCCAGTGAACCCAGGTCCGGCGTGCGCAAGGTGAACCGTTTGCCAGGCTCGCCATAGGTGATCGGTGGTGGATTCTCCAGACCCTGGAAGTTTTTCGAGCGGCCATTGGCCTGGCCGATGTCGGCGCCGATGTAGTCCCCGGACAGCAAGGTATCAATGCCCGACACCCCACCGGCCCCGATGCGTGGCCGCACGACCCAGAACTGCGAGTCTGAACGGGTGAAACTTTCGGCTTGTTTGGTCAGTTTGATCGTGGCGTTGACACTCTTCTGGTCGTTGCTCAGCTCCACGTCCGAGACCTGGCCGATCACCACGTTGCGGTATTTGACCTCGGTCTTGTTGGCCGTCAGGCCAGAACCGGTCTTGAACGTGACAGTGATGGTCGGGCCTTCCTGCAAGATGCTGTGGACCACCAGTGACAGTCCCACCAATACCGCAACAATGGGCACGATCCAGACCAGTGAGAGGCTGCGACCGGTCTTGACCGGGGCCTGTCCGGGGGCTTGAGGCCCTTCAGTGGCTTGTGACTTCATCCATGACCTCCTCGTTTTGTGGGTTTTCCCGCTTTTGATCCCAGATCAGGCGCGGGTCGAAACTCATTGCCGCCAGCATGGTGAACACCACCACCAAACCAAAAAACAGAATGCCCGGGCGCGGTTCAATGTCGGCCAGGGCTTGAAACTTGACCAGTGAAGCCACCAGTGCCACCACAATCACATCGAGCATCGACCAGTAACCGATGACCTCGACGAACCGATACAACTTCGACCGCTCTTTGCGCGCCCATTGGCTCTCGCGCTTGACGGTCACCAGCAGCATGGTCAGGGCCACGAACTTGATGCCCGGCACTGCGATGCTGGCGATGAAAATGATCAGGGCAATGTCCCATGCGCCGTGCTGCCAGAAATCCAGTACGCCGCTCATGATCGTGCTGTCGGCGCCGTTGCCGACCATCTTGGTGTTCATCACCGGCAACAGATTGGCCGGGACGTAAAACGCCAGGGCGGTGAACATGTAGGCCCAGGTGCGGGTCAGCGAGTTGGTTTTACGCCGGTGCAGCGGCGCACCGCAGCGCTCGCATTCATGAGGCTCACCGGTCATGTCGCAGGCCATGCCGCAGCTATGACACAGGCAAAGGTTGAGATCGCTGGCGACCGGGGGCGTATTCATAGGATGTCCCACAATTCACGGATGTCGCGCCCGGCGATTCGGATCATCATCAGGCTGAGCACGGCCAGTGCGAACAGGCCGATGCCGGGCAGTACGTCGAGCAAACCGGCCAGTTTGATCACCGCGACCATTGCACCGAGCAGGCAGACTTCGAGCATGCTCCACGGCCGCAGGGCCTCCAGCCAGCGCATGCAGAATTTGAAACCGGGGGAACGTCGGTGCGAGAGGGCGAAACCCAGGACCCAGATCAGCAGCAACAGTTGGAAAATCGGCGCGATGATCATGGCAATCGCCGCGACCATCGCGATGAACGTGATCGGTCCCAGGCTCAGGGCCAATACCGAATCCCACAGGGTTGCGCTGTTTTTCAGGCCTTTGAGGCTGATGCTCATGACCGGATAGAAGTTAGCGAAAATCCACAACACCAACGCCGTGAAGGTCAACGCCAGTCGTTGCTCCACCGTCAGGCCGTTGTAGCGTTGGAGCACGCCGCCGCAGCACGTGCAGAGGGTTTTCTGGTGTTTGGCGAGCGTGACTTTTTCATACACACAGTCGCAGTGCTCGCAGATGATCAATTGATCAGTATTCGCCATGGGCCAAGGCTCAACAGTAGGCAGGAAGTTCAGAGCACCTCCTCAATATAGAAGTGCCTCGCAATTGAGCAAATCGAAAGTTTAAACGATGCTGTATCGGCGAACTTCTTTTGTACGGCGTACTGTCGATTTCGCAACGGCCCGTTCGACTATCCATCAGGGAATGAATCGGCGGGTACGCTGATCCCCGGCATTCCCGAACCGTGCACTCAACAGGAGAAGACCATGTGCAAACTCACCGTTGCCGCTTTCCTGAGCCTGGATGGCGTAATGCAAGCCCCCGGCGGCCCCGAAGAAGACACCAGCGGCGAATTTCGCTTCGGTGGCTGGATCGTGCCTTACGCCGACAAGGTCTCTGGCGAGGCGGTACAGGACCTGTTTTCGCAGCCGTTCGAGTTGCTGCTGGGGCGTCGCACCTACGACATCTTTGCGGCGTATTGGCCGCGGCAAAAGGCTGATTCACATAGCCATTGCATTGCTGACCTGTTCAACCGAGCACCCAAGCATGTGGCCACGCATCGCCCCGATACGCTGGAATGGCAGAACAGTCATGCCTTGGAAGGGAACGTTGCCGATTCGATACGTGCGCTCAAACAACAGGACGGCGCCAACCTGTTGACCCAAGGCAGCGGCGATCTGGTGCGGCAACTGCTTGCTGCCGGATTGGTCGATGAACTTCGGTTGATGACGTTTCCCGTCATGCTCGGGCGCGGCAGGCGCTTGTTTGACGATACGGCGCAGACTTCGGCCTTCACGTTGGCGCATTCGACCAGCACGCCGGGCGGCGTGCTGATCACCCGATATGTGCGCGAAGGGGAGGTGCGCACTGGAACGTTCGATGAAGGTGAATAGAAGGGCCGTGCTTACGCCTTCACTTCAACCTTATCCAGCGCCTGATTCACCGCTAATTCCCCCAACATCACCACTTGGGTAATCCCCAGTAGGGTCTTACGGTTTGAGTGGTCCAGTAGCGCCGCCAAATTACTCAGCATGGTGGTCGCCGAGCCCAGTGATTCACTGGCGTTGACCAGCAGGGATTCGGTGTCGTACTTGGGGTTGGCGAGGAACATCGGTTCGGGTTCGTGGGTGCTGGCCATGATTTGGGCGGCCGGGTTGAGGTAATGGTCGAGGGCGCGTTCGGCCGCTTCGTGGAGTTTTTTGGAATCGAGCGATTCGTAGGGTGATGCCGGGTCAGTGTCCGGTGGGTTGGGTGTTGGTTTTTTCATAGTGAAACTCCTGGAAGAACTATTGAGGAGCCATCTCCCTTCGCTACCAAACGAAAGGTGGTGGCCATGCACAGGTTGGTAGACCGGTCCAGGAACCCGGCGCTCCCGAGGGAGCCCTACGCATGGCCACCATAAAAAACAGAGATAAAAACGATCTCTGTAAAAGGTGGCGCTATGCGCCTGGACATACCGGGCTACCAAACCCGATCACTGTTTTTCAGTGACCCAGCCACGATAGAACCCGTGCCCCAGACGCACAAGCCGGCGGATTCTGTCTTACCCGTAGGCGATGACGCAAGGCGTTGTAGCCTTTGGGTGGTAACAGGAGGCTTCGTTTAAACAAGTAGGATTTTTGTTGTTTAAACCCCGGCAGCGCGAGGGGGAATCTCGCGCTGGAACGGACACCATCACGAGGTCCGTTCCAGTTGCGCCTGCCGTTGTTATTGACTGGAGCGAACTGCCCCGCCATCAATCAACAAATTCTGCCCGGTCAGGTAACCCGCATGCCGGCTGCAAACGAAGGCACACAGCGCACCGAACTCCTCGGGTGAACCGAAGCGTTTGGCAGGGATTTCACTACGGCATTCGTCGAGGAATGCCTCACCGTCTTGCCCAGACTCCCGGGCAGCCGCGACCAGATTGCCACGCAGTCGATCGGTGTCGAAGGAGCCCGGTTGCAGGTTATTGATCGTCACATTACGACTGGCAATGTTTTCCTGCCGGGCAAGCCCCGCGATGAACCCCGTCAGGCCGCTGCGCGCGCCATTGGACAGACCCAGGCTTTCGATAGGCGACTTCACGGCACTCGACGTGATGTTGATGATCCGGCCAAATCCGCGTGCCGCCATGCCGTCTACCGTTGCCTTGATCAACTCGATCGGGGTGAGCATGTTGGCGTCCAGTGCCTTGAGCCAGGCGTCGCGATCCCATTCGCGGAAATCCCCGGGAGGCGGGCCTCCAGCGTTGTTGATCAAGATGTCGAAATGCTCGTGGGCCAAGAGGGCGGCGGCCCGACCTTCGGGCGTCGAAATGTCTCCGGCCACGGCGATGACCGTCACCTCAGGATTGATCGCTCTGAGCTGATGGGCTGTTTCATTCAGCGTTTGTTCGCCCCGTGCAGTAATCACCACGTTCACACCTTCGCTGACGAGTGCCTGTGCGCAGGCTTTACCCAGGCCTTTGCTGGCGGCGCATACCAGCGCCCAGCGTCCTGCTATTCCAAGGTTCATGCGTGTGTTCCTGAAAGAAGAGTGCTCAACGAAAGTAGCTGCCTGTTCATGCGTGATCCACCGCTGCGGACCGATTGGGTGATTGAGCACCGACTCCCATAAAGCGCCGCACTCGTTCGCCCTCGGCATCGCAGCGTATGGTTTCAGGGGCCGCATCGAGTTGAATATTGCCGTTCTCCATGAAAATCACCCGATCGGAGATTGACATGGCAAAGTCCATTTCGTGGGTCACGATCAGCATGGTCATGCCTTCCTTGGCCAAGTCGCGGATCACATTGAGCACGTCGTTGACCAGTTCCGGGTCGAGGGCCGAAGTCGGCTCGTCGAATAGCATGATCTGCGGTTCCATCGCCAGGGCCCGGGCGATTGCCACGCGCTGTTGCTGCCCGCCGGAGAGCTGATGCGGGTACTTGTGGGCATGGGCCAGCAGGCCGACCTTGTCCAGTAGCGCATAGGCCCGATGTTCACTCAGCTCGACTGGCTGACCGTGGTAACGCGGTGCCAGCGTGACGTTGTCGAGAATGGTGCGGTGCGGGAACAGATTGAAGTTCTGGAACACCATGCCGATGTGCCGCACGCCTTTGCGCAGGCGGGAACTGTCGGGTTTGTCCGACGCTTCTATGAAGGTTTCGCCGAACAACAGAATGTCGCCGGTATCGATGCTTTCCAGCCCGTTGACCGTGCGGATCAGCGACGTCTTGCCGGAGCCGGAGGGCCCGATGATCGAGACCACCTGGCCGTATTCGACCTTGAGGTCGATGCCCAGCAGCACTTTATGCGTGCCGTAGCTCTTCTGGATGTTCTTCAATTGCAGGATGGGCGTTGTGTTGTTGCCGGCGGCTTTGCGCGCACTGTCGGGCAATGCTTCGGCGCAGGCTTTGAACCTGGCCACGGCCGCGTCATCGAGTGTGTGCGGCTTGCGGAAGTTCAGGTCCAGGTAGCGTTCCAGACGCTGCAGGAAAAAGCCGAACACGGTGACGATCAACACGTAGTAGACGCCTACCGCCGCCAGGGTTTCCATGACCAGGAAGTTAGTGGCATAGAGGCGTTGGCCGACCGTGAGGATTTCGGTCAGGGAGATGACCGAGACCAGCGATGTCAGCTTGACCACCGTGATGTATTCATTGATCAACGTGGGCAGCGAAATACGGAATGCCTGGGGGATTACGATCAAGCGTTGCATGCCTAACACGCCAACACCCAACGCGCGGCCGGCTTCCTTCTGGCCCTTGGCCACGGAAATAAGGCCACCACGATGGATCTCCGCCATGTACGCCGCTTCGGTGACCACCAGGGCCAACAAGCCGGAGTAGAAGGGGTTGGACAGAATCGGGCCGCTACCGGGAAACAATTGCGGCAGGTTGTAGACGAACACCACCAGCACCAGCAACGGGATGCTGCGAAAGAACCAGATGTAGACCGCGGCGGGAATGCGCAGCAAGGGCGATTGGGACAGCTTGGCGGTGGCCAGGAGAAAACCCAGCAGCATGCCGATGAACCAGGCCAGGGCACTAAGCTGGATCACCGTGACGCAGGCATTCCAGAAGTCCGGCAGGGAGAACAGGGAGAAGAAATACGACCAATCGAATGGCATAGGGCACCTCGATCTGCCGCCCCCGTGCAGGGGCGGCAGATGACCAGACTACAAGGACAGGTTCTTAATTGGAGGTCGGCTCTTCCAAGGCGTATTTTTTAAGAATAGCGGCATACTCACCACTCTTCTTGGTCTCCTCGAAGGCCTTTTGCACCGCCTGGAAGGTTTCTTCGTTACCTTTCTTGACGAAAATGCCCAGGGTTTGCTGATAGATCGGGTGATCGGTGGTGATGACTACCCGGCCGTTGGTCTTTTCCGCGATCAATTTTGCCGCGCCAGCGATTTCAACCTGGGCCTGAATGTTCTTGGACAACAGGGCCTGGGTGACTTCAGGCGCCGAAGGGTATTCGCTGACGGTGATGGCACCTTTGTTGTTGGGCACGCAATAGTCATCGGACAGTTTGCGGAATTCCTTGACCCAGGTGGTGCCCTGTTCCAGACCCAGTTTCAAACCACACAGGTCTTCAGGTTTTTTCGCATTGATTTCGCTGCCCTTGGGCACCATGACCGCGGCACCGGTGTTGGCATAGGCGATGGTCTGGGCCTGAGTCTGGCGTTCCGGTGTGATGTACATGCCGGAAATGACGGCGTCGTATTTGCCCGAGTTCAAGCCCAGGATCAGGCTCGGAAACTTGGTGTCGACGAACTCCACCGTGGTGTTCATGTGCTTGGCCAGTGCCGCTGCCAGTTCGGGATCGGAACCCACCACGTTTTTGTCCTTGTCATAGGACTCGAACGGCGGGTAGGTGATCTCCATGCCGACCTTGAACGGACCGGCCGCCGCCATGCTCACCGAGGCACCGAGCATACCGGCTGCCAATACAGCCAAGCTCAACAGGTTCTTTTTATTGTTTTTCATTTTTTACTGACTCCGGCGTAGGTAAGGGTGTAACTGAAAACTTCAATCAGGACGGTTGAGCCTGATTTTTCAAATGTCCGAAACTGGCGGGCTTACGTGCCTTGCCTGGCAGTTGAACTTCCCCGTTGGCTACCCTCTGACGCAGATACTGATAGGTCTGCAGAGCCTGGCCATACATGTGTTCGCCGATCGTGATTTCTTCGTAGTCGTTGCCTGCCTGGGCGAACCCTGGCAGCGGTTTGATCTGGGTGTGATAGTCGCAGGCATAAAACAGAGGAAAGGAATAGCGCTCCTCTTTCACGCTGCGCACCCGGTGCGCAGTGGCGACGAATGCGCCTGCCGTCATCACTTCCAGCATGTCGCCGATGTTGACCACAAAGGCATCAGCCATCGGTGGTGCATCGATCCATTGCCCAAGGCTGTTCATCACCTCAAGGCCAGGTTTGTCGGCCAAGAGAATGGTGAAGCACTCATAATCAGTATGGGCGCCAAGACCCGGTGCGTCGTGGGCGGCACCGTCGAAGGGGTAGTGAATCAGCCGCAGTTTGGATGGCGGACGAGTGACCAGACTGTCGAAATAGTTTTCTTCCAGGCCCAGGGTCAGGGCAAAGCCGCCGAACAGGCGCCGGCCCAACGCGAAGATCGCTTCATAGTAGGCCTGCACTGATGCCTTGAAACCTGCCAGCTGCGGCCAGTCGTTAGGCCCCAGCAAGGGAGTGTTGGCCAGCACCAGCGGGTCATCGGCCGGGACTTCGAAGCCGACGTCGAAGGCTTCCTTGTGGTCCGGCTTGCCTTTGGAGTAGACCTCTTCGCCTTCGGGAACAAAGCCCTTGTGGGTTTGCGAGGTGCCAATGTAGTGCTGCATCTTGGTGTCGAAAGGCTGGTCGAAATAATCCTTGGCAGCCTTGCGCAGGTTGGCGATCAGTTGCGGGTCGATGCCGTGATCGGTGATATAGAGGAAACCGACGTCGCTGGCGGCGCGTCCCAATTGTTCGGCCACGGCCAGGCGGTGTTCCAGTTCATAACTGAACAGACCGGCGATGTTCACCACCGGGATGCTATTGAAGTTGGCTGTGTGGGTGTCAGTGCTGGCGCTGTTGTTTTTATTGTCAGGCATGACGCATCGGCTCCCTAAGGATGGCTTGAGTGGTGGAAACGCTCGAAGTGCTCGCGCTCGGTCTGGCCCATCCACACGTTCAATGACCACAAGTCGGCCACCGGGACGTTGGTAAAAGGCAAATGATGCAGGTAGCCATCGGCGCCGAATTCCGGGGTCAGGGTGCTGACCTGGTAACCGCGGGCTTGCTGCGAACGCCAGATGCTTTCCCAGTGCTGCTGATGGAAAGCCAGTTCTTTTGCATATTCGGGAGCTGCCGGGTGCGGGACCTGCGGGCCTTGGTCGTAACCGACCCGGGCCTGGATATGGTGAACGCGCTCGATGAAAGCGCTGAGGTCATCGGCCGGGTCATTGAGCAGTCGTTCGCAAGTCACCACCCAATGACTGATGTCGCTGGTGAACAACAGATCGGGCAGTTGACGGATCAACTCCAGGGTCACCCAGGGGTTGAACAGCGAACGCGAACGGTGGGTTTCGAAACTGCAAACCTGACCATGCTTGCGCGCCAGTTCCAGTGCCTGACCGAAGAACTCGACTTGTTGCGGCAAGGACCAGCGATCATTGCCCGCCAGCACGTTGACGAAACGTGGGCCCAGCTCGGCGGCCCAGGCGAGTTTCTGATCGAGGTCATTGAGGTGGACGGCAGGCGATGCCGACTGCTCCGGCAGCACGTCGTACGCGGTGAAGACGGTGCTGATATAGCCCAGGCGGTTGGCCTGGAGAAAGGCGCCAAACTCAGCCCGTTCCCGGGCGTCCAGGGGCAGGCGTGCTTCCATGCCATCAAAGCCCGCTTGCAGCAGCTCCTCGAGCGCTTGAGCTTTGCTGGCGGTGTAACCCCACAGCGTGCGAAAGATTTCCAGCTTCATCGGTGATCCTCAAAAACCCCATGGCCTACTGCAAAAGCACTTCGATGGCGCCAGGCCAATCAGCGATCAGTAGTCAGGCGGGGCAGAGGACGTTACATCCGGATTCCTGCGTCATCTGACCCACCGAGCGATACCGAAGCCGGTTCACTGTGGCGCCGATGTTACGCACAGGCGGTGCGACGAAAGAATCTGAAAGTTCAAATGAATACTTCAGACTTTTGTTAACAAATAGCTAGCTACTTATCGCGCTTGCAAGGAGGGTTTTTTGCGGCGAGCAGGCGTCTACGTTGGGTATTGGCGAGGTGTGCCATTGTTACAGCATCATTTTGAAGACTGCCAAGCGTCACCGCCGTCGATGGAGAGCTATCAAGCGACTGTTAAACCGAACCAAAACAGCACGCCGACGACTGCCATGATCCATGCCGCGCAGAGACACAGGTGAATGACGACGAAAAGGTGTTCATTCATGGCCAGGTCACAGGGTCCGAGTCGAAGATCGATAAACGCCGTTGTGGAAGAAAGGATTGCCGGGTAGTAGTGCTCCCAATACCCTTGTCAAAAAATTGGATTTTTCACCAGCGGCAGAGTCACCACAAACTCGCTTCCTTTACCGTCGCCTTCGCTCATCCCCCTCACCGTGCCGCCATGGGCTTCGACGAGCTCCCGTACCACTGTCAAACCAATGCCAAGGCCTGCGCCATTGAAGCCGACGGCATGCACATCCTGTACAAATGGTTCGAAGATAAACGGCAGCGCCTTGGCGGAAATACCGATGCCATTGTCGCGGATGCTCATCTGCAGCAGATCGGCTTGGGCTGTCACCGAAAGCGTGACGCTGCCGTCAGCTGGCGTGTACTTGGCCGCGTTGCCCAGCAGGTTGCCGAGGATCTGCGCGAGCCGTACGGGATCGCCTTCTACTGTGAGCGCGAACTCGGGCAGTTCGGCGGTGAAGTGCACATGGTGGGACGTCATCAACGGGCTGCACACGTCGATGGCCTGATGGATGATCTGCACCATGTCGACGAGGTGGCAATCCAGTCGCAGCTTGCCGGTGCTGGCCCGGGAGACGTCGAGCAAATCGTCCACCAACCGGGACATGTGTTGCACCTGACCTTCAATCAGCGCCTGCATTCTCGGCAGTTCTTCACTGGGCACCCGCACCAGCCGGCCGGCGATCATGCTGATGGGCGTCAGCGGGTTACGCAGTTCATGGGCGACCATCGTCAGGATGTTGCGTTGTTGTTCCAGGCTATGCTCGGCCGAAGCCTGCAAGTTTTGCGCACTGAGGGCCGCCAGGATCAATTGTTCGTTGGCTTCGCGCATTTCCAGGTAGCGCTGTTGCTCCTCAGCAGAGCGCTGGGGTTTTTCCGCATCCGACTGCGCCAACAAAATCGCCAGGACCAATTGCTGATTGGCCTCGATCAATTGCTCGAGCTGCTGGTTATGGGCGAGCTGGGTGTTGGCGTCGTTCAGTTCCTGATTCAGCGCCGCCAGTACCGCGCGCGCCTCGACGGTTTTCTGGCCAAGCAGGAACAGCTCGCGAGCGGCCGAAACCATCGCCAGTTCGTTCTTGCCATTTGCCTCAGTCATGATTTTCGTTCATCCGTTGTCATTGCCCGAATGCTGCCGGGTAGGACGGCCTCCGAGCAGACCTTCCTGGTCCGGTAACATGTCGCCGATCTGCAAACCGTTATTGTCGATGCGGTACAGGCGCAACTCATCGGAGTGAGCGCTGGCCCGGACTTTGACCACGGCCATGATGCGCATCAGGCGGCTCCGCACTTCTATATAGCGCTGAACGATGATCGCATCGGTGAGAAATGCCGTGCCGTAAGGGCTGAAGCGTAGATCAGTGTAGCGGTCTTCCAGCTCCGAGGTCAGCAACACACTGACCCCGGCGCTCGTCAAAGCAGTGACCATGCGCGACAGCGATTCGCGAAAATCTTCGCGGAAGGTTGGCGCCAGCGCCAGTTCGAAGCCTGACAAAGAGTCGATCACCACGCGGGTGGCTTTCAGTCGGCTGATCTCGCTGAGCAGCAATTGCACGATCTCGTCGATGGACAGGTCCGGGGCGCGGCTGTCCACCAGACTGACCTGTCCGCTCTGGATCAGGCCCGCAAGGGTGGCGTTCTGGGAGTGATTAGGTCGTTGTTCAAACACCGCGATCACGCCGGTTTCACCATTTCTCGCGCCTTCGGCCAGGAAGGTGGACGCCAGAATGCTTTTGCCCGAACCCGACGGCCCGGCCACCAGCAACGAGTAACCACGGGGCAGGCCTCCGCCGAGCATTTCATCGAGCTGTGGCACGCCCATTTTCAGGCGCTTGATCGGGAACTCCAACGGTGCTTCAAACGGGTTGAGTGCTGCTGGCGCAAAGACCTTGATCCCCGACGTTGCGATGCGGAAGGTGTGCAGCCCCGGTAATGTCGGCTGGCCGCGCATCTTCATGATTTCCATCTTGCGCACCATTGAGTTGCGCTGAACGCTCTGGCGCAGCCAGATAAGGCCATCGGCCACGGTGAAAATCGGGTTGGTGTCGGTTTCAGTGAAATATTCGCCAATCAGGAACGTCGTCGCCTGCCAGGTGGTCATCAACATGCCCAGTTGTTGAACGAACTGCGGCAGGTTGTTGTTCGGGTTGTCCTGGGTCTGGCTGGCCAGCACCACCGAACGGAACGAGTCGACGAACACGAGCGCCGGGGAATGCGTCTCCACCTCGCTGACAATGCGCCGCAGCACTTCGTCCAGATTCCCTGCCAGCGTATCGGCGGCCAGGTTGATATAGCGGATCGAATGGTTGATCGCTTCGCTGTCAAAAAAGTCGAACTGCTGCTGATAACGCAGCATCTTCAGCGGCGGCTCGCCCAGTACGGTGAAGAACAACGCCGGACGCTCGGGCGTAGCGAGGGCAAACATCATTTGATGTGCCAGAGTGGTCTTGCCGCAGCCAGGCGGACCAGCGATCAGGTTGAACGAAAACTCCGGCAAACCTCCGCCCAGCACCTCGTCCAGTCCTGGCACGCCGGTGGCCAGACGGTTGATAGTCACTTTGGTGCTCATGGCGAAGTTTCCTGCGAAGGGGTGTCGCTCAAAGAAGGGTCCCACACGCCACGCAGCAAACGGGCAGTGAGCGATGGCCCGATCAGCGTGGTTAGCAACTCGTAAAAGGTCATCAGCAACGTTTCACCGAAAAACAACCCATCGGCTTCACTTTGCTCAACGATTACGGACTTGAGGGCAATCAGATCCAGGGAGGCCTGCACACTGTCATAGGTTCCGGCCAGGCGCGGATGAAGGGAGGCGCACAGTTGAAGGCTGCGGCGATAAAGCGCGGCAACCCCTTGCTGGCCAATGATGGGCGTGAGGGCTGCGTCCATATCCTGCAATATTGAAGCGATCGCTTGTGCGACTGTTGCAATGTCAGCGTTAGGGCCAACACGGTGCGCCAGAGAAGCTACGATCTGACGGCTCTCTTCGCTTAGCGTGGACATGGCTAACTGATATCTGAAGGACAGGTGTTGATACTACACCTTACAGCGGGCTCCTGAGACTTAATTGGCCGCTGCGTAGAGCTACAGTCATTTATGGGGATAAATGAGTCGGTAATCAAAACCTCGGTCGCAAGCCTCGCTTAATGAAGGGCAAGGCAAATATATGGCTGCCCCTCGGAAAACATTGAACGACGAAGCGCCCGTTGAACGATTTAGCCAATCTGTTGCCTCGACCGGTTGAATCCACAGGCGATTCCTGCCCGTTACGACGGGCAGGAACCGGCCAGAAGAATGATCGGCGAGGGCGCCAGACGCTCAAAACCAACGATTTCAGCGTTTGATCTGCGAAATCTTCGTGCCTTCGATGCTAACCCCGGCCATCAAGCCTTGCTGGTCGGTAATGAACGCGTACGCGTCATCTTTCATCGTCGAGCTGGACAGGTTCTTCGCAATCCCTTCATCCACTACAACCACCGTTGGCCCTACACCGATTTCCCAGCCCTTGGTTTCGGCGAGGTATTTCACCGCTTTGTCGGTCATCAGAAACACCACATACCCATACGACTGGGCGCCTGCCTGCAGCCCCCATGACCCGCTGACGGAGTTGTAATACTTATCGATTTTCGTGCCTTCAATTAACACGCCTTCGCCATAACTACCGCCGAACACCAGGCCGGCCTTGATGATTTTCGGGAAGACCAAAATAGCCTTGGCTTGTTTTGAGAGGGTTTCGGCAGCTGGGGTGGATTTGTAGAGGATTTTCAATTCTTGCCGAGCATCGGCATTCAAATCCTCGGCGGTGGCTGCACCCGCGGTGTTGAGCAGGCTCGCCGAGGCTAGCGCGGCGGTCGCGAGGAAGAACGAGAGGAAGAACCGCATTGATTGTGTCATTTCCGTACTCCGAGAAAGGGAGCTTGGATGGGACAGCAGCCAGTGCCTGTAATAGACGGGAACCGAGCTTGCTGACGTTATCCGGCGCACCCTGAAAGGTTGGGACTGCAAGCGTCGCGCTTGAAGATAGAGGCCCCGGGCCGCTGATCAGTTGCGATGCCATCACAAGTTGTGACCACTGCGTAACGGCGGGGTTCGCTCATGAGTGATCCTGCTCGAATCTCGGTAAACACCTCGGCGTCCGGTCGCAATCCTCTGCGCTGCTAAAATGCACCTTCGAGTTCCAATCGAGGAGAACCAAGATGATCAGCAAAAACACGATTTGTCTCTGGTACGACGGCACTGCGCTGGAAGCGGCGACCTTCTATGCCCAGACGTTTCCCGACAGTGCCGTAGGTGCCGTGCACCGCGCGCCGAGTGACTATCCCGCGGGCAAGCAGGGCGATGTCTTGACGGTTGAGTTCACGGTGATGGGCATTCCGTGTCTCGGCCTGAACGGCGGATCGGGGATCCAGCATAACCAGGCCTTTTCGTTCCAGGTCGCGACCGACGACCAAGCCGAAACGGATCGCCTGTGGAACGCGATTGTCAGCAACGGCGGCACGGAAAATGTCTGCGGCTGGTGCCAGGACAAGTGGGGGTTGTCGTGGCAAATCACCCCGCGTGTGTTGACGGCCGCAGTCACCAATCCTGATCAAGCGAAGGCCAAGCGAGCGTTCGAGGCCATGATGCAAATGGGCAAGATCGACATTGCGGCGATTGAAGCGGCGGTGGGGCGTTAACGGGTCACGTGGAAGTGGTTGATTGCTCCGCGCTGGCCCGGTCAATCAACCACTTCTTCAATACCGCAGCGGCCGGACGTAAGCCGGCCTGACGGTGGTGAACCAGGTAATAGCCTCTGGACACCGGCAGGCGCATGTCAAAGGGTTCGCACAGCGAGCCATTGCGCACTTCCACCTCCGTCAGGACCGCGCTGCTCAGTACAACCCCCTGTCCATGTCGTGCCGTTTCTATGGCCAGAATGGACTGATCGAAATGTTGGCTGGGAATGCCCGCCACCTGCGCGTCGGTCAATTGGCTGAACCGTTTGAACCACGGCGTCCAGTGGGGGAGCAGGGTGGTTTGCAGGAGTGTCGCCCGCACCAGGTCTTCGGGGCCTTTGAGTTTGAGTTTGCGGGCATAGTCGGGTGAACAATAAAGCCGCGCTTCATCGCGATACAGCAAGGTGGAGTCCAACGACGGATCGTTGCCGTCAAAGTAGCGGATCGCCAGATCAACCCGGTCCCGCTCAAAGTCGATCAAGGCCGTCGATGCACTCAGGTGCAGGGAAATGTCCGGCCTGAAACTCAAGAAGTCGGCCATTCGTGGCGCGAACCATTTCGCTGCCAGCGTCGGCGGCATGGACAACCACACTTCATTGACGTTGCTCAGACGCAGCTCGTTGCTGGCTTGCTGGATCCGCAGCAACGCCGGTTGCACGGAGGCCCAGTAACTCAACGCGGCTTGAGTCGGCTGGACTTGCCGCACCGACCGGACGAACAGCGGCGTACCTAACCATTCCTCGAGCTTGTGGATCTGCTGCCCCACGGCGCCCGGGGTGACATGCAGTTCCGCCGCCGCTTCGGTAAAACTGGCGTGTTTCATCGCGGCATCGAACGCGATCAGGGCTTTTAGGGGAGGCATGCCGTTCATACTGAAGTTTTTCTACTCCATACAGGTTTTTTAATCGTTTGTTCAGTTTGGCTTTTAGCCCGTACCTTCGCACATTAACTCCCCGTGCAGAGGTTCATCATGAACAAATTTGTCTATCCTGCCTTTGCATTGCTCGGGCTGATCTGGGGCACCAATTTCATTTTCATGAAGTGGGCTGCCGAGGTGATAACGCCGATGCAGATTGTGCTGTTGCGGGTGCTCTTTGGCTTCGTTCCGATCCTTGTCCTGGCACTGTCACGCCGTGCGTTGCGCTGGTCCCATTTGCGCTACTTGCACCATTTCTTCGTCATGTCCTTGCTCGCCACCACCGTGTATTACCTGGCGTTTGCCAAAGGCGCGGCGCTGCTTCCTTCGGGCATCGCCGGCATGCTCAGCGGTGCGATTCCGCTCTTCGCCTTTTTGACGGCGTTTGTGTTTTTGCGCCAGGAACCGATCAATCGCTTGACGGTGACGGGCCTGATGATCGGTTTTGTCGGTGTGCTGCTCATCGCCCAGCCATGGAACAGCGGCAGCAACGGCGTTGATATCCGTGGCGTGCTGTACATGGTCGGCGGTTCGCTGAGCCTGGGTTGCTCATTCGTTTACGCCAGACGGTTCCTGATGGACAAGGATCTGTCGCCGCTGGCGTTGTCCACGTACCAGATCGGCCTGGCGCTGCTGGTGCTGTTGTTGACCACCGATTTTCACGGGATCGAGCGCATTGCACACGCGCCTGTCGCCTTGAGTGGGCTGGTGTTGGGGCTTGGGATCATCGGCACCGGCGTGGCGTTCCTGTTGTATTACTTTCTGGTGCAGCACCTCGGCGCGCTCAAGGCGGCGGGTGTCACTTACATTCCGCCCGTCGTGGCGCTGGGCATTGGTGCATTGCTGATCCATGAACCGTTGCAGGCCCATGATGTGCTGGCACTGCTGTGCATCATCGTCGGGGTCTATGTATTGCAAGTCGGGAAGTCTGCGCCGCGCGCCGTTCCCGCCGCCTTAACTTGAATCGCAAGCCGCATCCACCCTCAACCCCAGCAGGAATCCACTATGCCTTTAGCCAGAATCGATGTTGCCGCTGATACCTGCGAAGAAACCGTCGCCGCCATCAGCGATGTGGTTTACGAGGCCATGATGCAGACGGCCAACGTTCCCGAGCACGACAAGTTCCAGATCATCAATCGCCACCGCAAGGATGAGCTGGTTTATCCGTCGGCCGGCTACCTGGGCCTGACGTACACCCCGGGGATCGTGTTCATTCAAGTGACGTGGAATGCGGGACGAACCGTTGAGGTCAAGAAAGCCTTTTACCGGGCGATTGCCGAAGGCATTCACGCAAGGACAGGGCTGCGCAAGGAAGATGTCTGGATCAGCCTGGTGGATGTGAAGCGCGAGGATTGGTCATTCGGCAATGGCGAGATGCAATACGCCCCGGCAGAGTGACTGAGGGGGGCAATCCCCCTCGCCACACACCGTTAACCCAACATTTCGCGCATCCGATACCACAACATGCCCAACGCCAGCAGAGGCGAGCGCAGGGCGCGGCCGCCGGGGAAGGTCATGTGCGGCACCGCGCTGAACACGTCGAAGCCTTTGCTGTGCCCGGCATGGATGGCTTCGCCCAACAGCTTGGCGCACCAATGGGTGACGTTCAGGCCATGGCCGGAGTAGCCCTGGGCGTAGAACACATTCGGGTGCTGGCTCAAGCGGCCGACCTGAGGGAAGCGATTGGCCGAGATGCCGATCATGCCGCCCCATTGATAGTCGATCCGTACATTGGCCAGTTGCGGGAACACCTTGAGCATGTGCGGGCGCATGTAGGCGGCGATGTCTGCCGGATCGCGACCGGAATAATGGCAAGCCCCGCCGAACAGCAAACGCCGGTCCGCCGAGAGCCGGTAGTAATCGAGGCCGACTTTCTGGTCGCACAATGCGACGTTATGTGGGATCAGTTGCGCCGCGGCTTCTTCCGACAGGGGTTCGGTGGCGATGATGTAACTGCCCGCCGGAAGCACCTTGCCGCTGAGCTTGGGTTCGAGTTCTTCCAGATGCGCGTTGCACGCCAGCACCAGGCTGCCGGCGCGCACCGTACCGCCGGCGCACCGTACCTGCACGGTACTGCCATGGATCAGTTCCAGCACCGGGCTCTGCTCGAAGATCTGCACGCCGAGGGATTGCGCGACCTTGGCTTCGCCGAGTACCAGGTTCAACGGGTGCAAGTGCCCCGAGCCCATGTCCAGCAAACCACCGGCATACACGCCGGAGTTCACCACCTGCTCGCGGATCTGCCCGGGTTCGACCAGGCGGGTTTCATGGGCGTAGCCCGACGCGATCAGTTCCGCGTGTTCGGCCTTCAGCCCGGCGAACTGCGCCGGGGTGTTGGCCAGTTCGCAGAAGCCCCAGCGCAGGTCGCAATCGATGCCGTGTTCGCGAACCCGATTGCCCACCACTTGCACCGATTCGACACCGGCGCGTTCCAGGTAGCGCACACCTTCGGCCCCGACATGCTTGGCAAACCCGCTGACGTCATGGCCGATGCCGCGAATCAACTGGCCGCCGTTGCGTCCGCTGGCGCCCCAGCCAATCCGCCGGGCCTCCAGCAGGATTACCGAGAGCCCACGTTGCGCCAGTTCGATGGCGGTGTTGACGCCGGTGAAGCCGCCGCCGATCACGCAGACATCGGCCGTCAGGTCCGAGGCCAGCGTGGGGCGCGGCGTCAGGCCGTTAGCCGACGCGGCGTAGTAGGAATGGGCGTGTTCGTTGCTGTACTGAGTCATTTGTTGGACTTCACTTTGCTCCAGGAACGGGTCATCAAACGCATGATCGCCTGGGGCGGGGTGGTCGAAATGTAGAGTTTGTCGAGGACAGCCTGCGATGGGTACACCTCAGGATTGTTCACCAGTTCCGGGTCCATGAATGCCTTGGCCGCCGGGTTCGGGTTGGCGTAACCGACCGATGCGCTGACCTTGGCAATCACTTGTGGGTCCAGCAGGTAGTTGATGAATGCGTGGGCCTCTTTTGGGTTGCTCGCGTCGGCGGGAACGGCCAGCAAGTCGAACCACAAGTTGCTGCCTTCCTTGGGAATGGCGTAAGCGATGTTCACGCCGTTCTTGGCTTCTTTGGCGCGGTTGGCGGCCTGGAACACGTCACCTGAGTAGCCGAAGGCCACGCAAATGTCGCCGTTGGCCAGGTCCGACACGTACTTCGAGGAGTGGAAGTAGGTGATGTAAGGGCGAATCGCCAACAACTTGGCTTCGGCCTTTTTGAAGTCTTCGGGGTTTTCGCTGCGCGGGTCCATGCCCATGTAGTTGAGGATCGCCGGGAACACTTCATCCGCCGAGTCCATCATCGACACGCCGCACTGGCTGAGTTTCTTGATGTTTTCCGGCTCGAACAGCACGGCCCAGGAATCGATGTGATCGACCCCCAGCACTTGCTTGACCTTGTCTACGTTGTAGCCGATGCCGTTGGTGCCCCACAGGTACGGCACCGAGTGCGCGTTTTGCGGGTCGTTCTTTTCCAGCAGCGCCAACAGTTTCGGGTCGAGGTTCTTGAAGTTCGGCAGTTGTTCGCGGTCGAGTTTCAGGAACGCGCCGGCTTTCACCTGACGGGCGAGGAAGTGGTTGGACGGCACCACCACGTCGTAGCCGGTACGGCCCGCGAGCAGTTTGCCTTCCAGGGTTTCGTTGGAGTCGAAGACGTCGTAGATCACCTTGATCCCGGTTTTGGCCTGGAAGTCGGCGAGGGTGGTTTCGCCGATGTAATCGGTCCAGTTATAGACGCTGACCTGTGGCTGAGCCTGCACGCCGGCACTGAACATTGCCGCCAGCGCGACCGGGACCATGGATTTCAATAGACGCATATCGACACCTCTTCTAATTATTGGATTCTTCCGGAGATTCTTTGGTGTTCCTGAGGCCGCTTTCGCGAGCAAGCCCGCTCCCACACTTGAAATGCATTCCCCTGTGGGAGCGAGCTTGCTCGCGATGGGGCCCTTACGGACTAGACGCTCATCATCAGGAACTCACGTTCCCAGGAGCTGATCACGCGCTTGAAGTTCTCGTGTTCCGCACGCTTGACCGCGACATAACCGCGAACAAACTTGCTGCCCAGATAACGCTCGACGGTGTCGCACTCTTCCATCTGGGTCAGGGCGTCTTCGATGGTGATCGGCAGGCGCAGGTTGCGACGTTCATAGGCGCGCCCTTGCACCCCGGCACTCGGCTCGACGCGCTCGACCATGCCCAGGTAACCGCACAGCAGGCTGGCGGCAATCGCCAGGTACGGGTTGGCGTCGGCGCCCGGCAGGCGGTTTTCCACGCGCATCGCGTCCGGCGACGAGGTCGGCACCCGCAAACCGACGGTGCGGTTTTCTTCGCCCCATTCGACGTTGACCGGCGCCGAGGTGTCCGGCAGGAAGCGGCGGAACGAGTTCACGTTAGGCGCGAACATCGGCAGTACTTTGGGGATGTACTTTTGCAGACCGCCAATGTGGTGCAGGAACAACTCGCTCATGTTGCCATCGGCATCGGCGAAGATCGGCTGGCCGGTGGCGATATCGACCACGCTCTGGTGGATGTGCATGGCGCTGCCGGGCTCATCGCCAATCGGCTTGGCCATGAACGTCGCTGCAACGTTGTGCTTGAGCGCAGCTTCACGCAGGGTGCGCTTGAACACGGTGATCTGGTCCGCCAGGTCCAGCGCGTCGCCGTGACGGAAGTTGATTTCCATCTGCGCCGGGCCGTCTTCGTGGATCAAGGTGTCGAGGTCCAGGCCTTGCAGTTCACACCAGTCGTAGACGTCTTCGAACAGCGGATCGAATTCGTTGGCGGCATCAATGGAAAACGACTGACGACCGCTTTCCGCGCGGCCAGAACGGCCCATCGGCGCCTTGAGTGGCAAGTCCGGGTCTTCGCAACGCTGGGTCAGGTAGAACTCCATTTCCGGCGCCACAATCGGCCGCCAGCCTTTGTCGGTGTACAACTGCAGCACTTTCTTCAGCACGTTGCGCGGCGACAATTCGATCGGGTTGCCGAACTTGTCGAAGGTGTCGTGGATGACGATGGCGGTCGGCTCGATGGCCCATGGAATCACGTAGACCGCATTCGGGTCCGGCTTGCAGACCATGTCGATGTCGGCCGGGTCGAGCAGGTCGTAGTAGATGTCGTCGTCGACAAAGTCCCCGGTTACCGTTTGCAAAAGCACACTTTCCGGCAGGCGCATGCCTCGCTCATGCAGGAACTTGTTGGTGGGTGCAATCTTGCCGCGTGCAATGCCGGTCAAGTCGCTGACCACACACTCGACTTCGGTAATCTTGTGATCTTTCAGCCAAGTGAACAGCTGATCGAAAGGGACATTCATAAAGACCTCGTTATTGGTTTTATTAACGTCGGGGAGGGCGGTTTCATCCACCGCACTCTTCCCCTGAGACGCGTTGACGACTATCTTGGGCGAGCCTTGCGGTTCCATCTATCCACTTTAAGCAGCACCAAAACGCACCAAACGAGTGCGTAAGGTCACCCATGTCAGCGTCCAGTCCGATCCAGGTTCAAGCGTTCAACACCGAAGATGTCGCCGAGCAAATCCGCGCCACGCCGGGTTGGGTCCAGCACTATCAGCAGATGTCACCGGGACATTTCGCCGGGCGTGTGCGCTATCTGGACTTGCAGGGCGTGGAGATCTACGAAGAACAGATGAACACCCGGGTCGAGCAGAATTTCAGCGCGCCACAGGGGGCGCTGGCGTTCTGTTTCGATCGCAGCGACAACGCGCTTTACCTGCTCAATGGTGAAAGCCGTAACATCTGGATCACCCCCGAGAACTACCAGGAAATCGCCGTGGTGTTCGGCCCGGAGTTCGTTCAACGACAGGGTCTGGACGTGGAGCGGCTGGAAGGGTTGTTCATGTCGCCGCTGAACTCGGGGCAGAACGCCTTGTTCAGCCGCTGGTTGAGCGGCACGCTGACCCGCCTGGGAGAAACCCTCGACCCACCGAGCAAGGAAGCCTTGACGCAGCAGTTGCTGGAGGACTGTTTGTACATCCTCGACAACGCCTGCGTGTGCCTCGACCGGGGCGGCTTACAGCGCCGCACCGTAGAGCGCGCGATCATGAAACGCATCGGCGAGTGGGCCGCCGATTCCCCGGAAGAAACCCTCAATCTGCTCGAACTTTCCCAGGTCGCCGGGGTGTCGCTGCGCCAGTTGCAGCAGGCATTCAAGGCCTTCACCGGGATGACGCCGACTCATTGGCTACGGCTGCGCAGGCTCAACAGCGCACACCGTGAATTGCTTAGCCGTGCGCCCCATGAGACCACCGTTGCGGAAGTCGCGATGAACTGGTCGTTCTGGCATTTGGGGCGGTTTTCCAGCAGTTATCGGGCGCTGTTCAAGGAGTTGCCGAGTGAAACACTCAAGCGCTGCGGCCAACGCTGAAAAGGGGGCAAACAGCCCCCTGTAGCAGCTGGCGAAGCCTGCGTCCGGCTGCGAAGCAGTCGTAAACCCTGAATACGCGGACTCCCTGATGCACCGCGTCGCCTGATTTCACGACTGCTGCGCAGGCGGACGCAGGCTTCGCCAGCTGCTACAGGATTGTGCCACTGCTGATCAAATCATCGGCGGCAGCTTCAGCAATATCTTGTCCAGCGTGATCGGGTACTCCCGAACGCGCGCGCCGGTGGCGTTGTAGATCGCATTGGCAATCGCCGCGCTGACACCGCACAAGCCCAACTCACCAACGCCCTTGGCTTTCATGGGCGAGGAGGCCGGGTCGGTTTCGTCGAGAAAAATCACTTCCTGATGCGGGATGTCCGCATGCACCGGCACTTCGTAGCCGGCCAGGTCGTGGTTGACGAAAAAGCCCAGGCGTTTATCGACCACCAGGTCTTCCATCAACGCCGCGCCGACACCCATGGTCATCGCACCGATCACCTGACTGCGCGCCGAGGTCGGGTTGAGAATCCGCCCGGCCGCGCACACCGCGAGCATCCGCCGCACACGGGTTTCGCCGGTGGCGCTGTCGACCGCGACTTCGACAAAGTGCGCGCCGAAGGTGGACTGCTGGTATTGCTTGCTCAACTCGGCGAATTCGATGGAGTCCTCGGCGACGATTTCGCCGGCGGTGGCCGCATCGTGCAGCGCATAGGTGTTGCCGCCCGCGTGTACTTCACCGCCGGCAAACACCGCCTCTTCCACGTTGACGCCCAGTTGTTGCGCGACCGCTTCGCGCAGTTTGACGCACGCCGCGTACACGCCTGCTGTCGAGCAATTGCCGCCGAACTGACCGCCAGAACCGGAGGACACCGGAAAGCTCGAATCGCCGAGCCGCACCACCACATCATCAAGGCCGACGCCCATCATCTCGGCGGCGGTCTGGGCGATGATTGTGTAGCTGCCGGTGCCGATATCGGTCATGTCGGTTTCCACGGTCACCGTTCCACTGGCATCCAGACGCACCCGTGCCCCCGACTTCACCTGCAGGTTATTTCGAAACGCGACGCCGACGCCCATGCCGATCAGCCAGCGCCCCTCGCGTTGCGTGCCCGGTTGTGGATGACGTTTGTCCCAGCCAAATCGTGCGGCGCCGGTGCGCAGGCATTCGATCAATTGCCGCTGGGAGAATGGGCGTTTGGGGTCGACCGGATCGACCTGAGTGTCGTTGCGGATCCGAAACTCGATGGGGTCGAGTTTGAGTTTCTCGGCCATCTCGTCCATGGCGATTTCCAGCGCCATCAGCCCCGGTGCTTCACCGGGTGCGCGCATGGCGTTGCCTTCCGGCAGGTCAAGCGTGCTCAGGCGAATCGACACCAAGCGATTGTCCCCGGCATACAACAATTTGCTCGGTTGCGCGGCCAGTTCGGGTTTGCCGCCGGGCAGGTCGCCGGACCAACTTTCATGGCCCATGGCGGTGATCTTGCCGTCCGCGGTGGTGCCTATGCGAATGCGCTGGATCGTGGCCGGGCGGTGGGTCGAATTGTTGAACATCATCGGCCGTGCCAGCGCTACTTTCACCGGCCGACCGGCCAGGCGCGCGCCTAGCGCGGCGAGGACCGCGTCGCAGCGCAAGAACAGTTTTCCACCAAAGCCACCGCCGATGTAGGGCGAAATCAGGCGCACATTTTTCTTCGGGATACCGAGCGTGGTCGCCAGGTCCGTCACCGACCAGTCGATCATTTGATTCGAGGTCCACACGGTCAGTTGATCGCCCGTCCATGAAGCGATCGAGGCAAAGGGCTCCATCATTGAATGGCCTTGATCCGGGGTGGTATAGGTCGCATCAAACTGCACCGGCGCGGCCGCGAACGCGGCGCCGAAGTCACCATGGGTGGTGTCCGGCGCCTCTTGGGTCGGTGCGCCGGAGTTGCGAACGCTGGCCAGATCGAAGGCACCCTCGCTGCTGACGTACTGGATGTCGAGCCGCTGCGCAGCGGCCCGTGCCTGTTCGAAAGTATCTGCTACCACCAGCGCCACCGCCTGGTGGTAATGCTGGATCTCAGGACCTCCAAGCAGTTTAGCGGTGTTGTATTTGCCTTTGCCCAGCTTGCCGGCGTTGCTGGCCGTGACTATGGCGATCACGCCCGGCGCGGACTGCGCCTCTTCAAGGTTCATCGACGCAATGCGTCCCTTGGCGATGGCCGAACCGACCACCACGCCATACGCCTGGTTCGGCGCCACGTCATGGTGTTCGTAGGCATAAGGCGCCGAGCCGGTGGTCTTCAACGGCCCTTCGATGCGGGTGGTCGGTTTGCCAACCACTTTCATCTGGTCGATGGGATTGGTGGTGGCGAGGGTGTCGAATTTCATGCGTGAGTCCTCGCTTGTGCCATGACCGACGCGAGCGTGCGCTCGACCAGGGTGAGTTTGAAGGCGTTTTCCGGGGTGGGTGTCGCGCCGGTGAGCAACTGATCCGCCACGGCTTTGGCGCCTTGTGGCATTGCCGTTTCAGCCGTTTCGACGCGCCAGGGCTTGTGCGCCACGCCGCCCAGTGCGACGCGGCCGCTGCCGTCCGGCTGGATGACGGCCGCCACGGAAATCAGCGCAAACGCGTACGAAGCACGGTCTCGAACCTTTTGATAAATGTGCGTGCCGCCGAGTGGCGCCGGCAGGGTGACGGCGGTGATCAGCTCATTGGCCGCCAATGTGGTTTCGATGTTCGGCGTGTTACCCGGCAATCGATGGAAATCGGCGATGGCAATCACACGGGTCGAGCCATCCGGGCGTACGGTTTCCACCTGTGCATCCAGCGCACGCATGGCCACGGCCATGTCGCTGGGGTGCGTGGCGATACAGGCATCGCTCACGCCGATGATGCCCAGCGAGCGACTGAAACCCCCGATGGCTGCGCAGCCACTGCCGGGTTGGCGCTTGTTGCAGGCCTGATTGGTGTCGTAGAAATACGGGCAGCGCGTGCGTTGCAACAGGTTGCCTGCGGTGGTCGCCTTGTTGCGCAACTGGCCGGAAGCGCCGGCGAGGAGGGCGCGGGACAGCAGCGCGTAGTCCTTGCGAACCCGGGCGTCGGCGGCGAGGTCGGTGTTGCGGACCAAGGCACCGATTCTCAGACCCCCTTCGGGCGTGGCTTCGATCCGGTCCAGCGCCAACCCGTTGACATCAATCAGGTGCGTGGGGGTTTCGATGTCCAGCTTCATCAGGTCGAGCAGGTTGGTGCCGCCGGCGATAAACCGGGAGCCGTTGACCTGAGCCGCCAGCGCAGCGGCTTCGGCGGGGGATTTGACTCGCAGGTAAGTGAAGGGCCTCATACGTTGGCCTCCGCGACTTCGGTGATCGCTTCGATGATGTTGGAGTACGCGCCACAGCGGCAGATGTTGCCGCTCATGCGTTCCTGCAATTCACTGGCGATCAGTCGGGGCGAATCGGTCAGGCTGGCACTGGCGTGACTCGGAATGCCGGCGCGAATTTCTTCCAGCACCGCGACCGCCGAGCAGATCTGCCCCGGCGTGCAATACCCGCATTGGTAACCGTCGTGCTTGATGAACGCGGCCTGCATCGGATGGAGCTTTTCAGGCGTGCCCAAGCCCTCGATGGTGGTGACCTTGGCGCCATCGTGCATCACGGCCAGCGTCAGGCAAGCATTGATGCGCCGGCCATCGACGATCACTGTGCACGCACCGCACTGGCCATGGTCGCAGCCTTTTTTGGTGCCGGTGAGCTGCAAGTGTTCGCGCAACGCATCGAGCAGCGTGGTGCGGGTGTCGAGGTCCAGGGTGCGCTGTTCGCCATTGACCGACAGGGACACGGCCGACTTGATCGGCTGCGCGGCATTGGCGGCGCAGGCTTTGGCCGAGATAAAGGGCGGCAGCACCATGGCTGTCGCCGTCACGACGCCGACGATCAGGAAGGTGCGTCTGGAAAGCGGTAGCGGGGCACGGTTGTCCATTGATTCGATTCCTGTGTGTTTGGGCGTTGCCAAAGGCTCACAGAAAGAGTGACCCGCCTGAGCGGCGAATGTTTTTGCGTAATTCGTCTATAGAGTTATGAGCAGCGCTCATCAATCCGCAGAGGGCGGCGGTTTGGCCAGTTCAATGCCCGCCGCGCCCAGGCGCTTCAAAATCTCGAACAACAGGTCGCTTTTGGTGATGCCGACAATTCTCGGGCTGCTGACGTAACCGGTGATGGTCAAGGTAATGCCATCCGGGCTGAGTTTGCTGAAGCGTACGAACGTCGCCGGTTTATCGAGGATGTTCTCGTTCTCTTGGTAGGTCTCGTACAGCAGGTCTTTTACCTGCTCCGGGTCGATGTCCAGCGGGAACATCAACTCCAGGCTCGCCACGCCTTGGGCACTGCCACCCAGCGTCACGTTGCGCAGGTTTTGCGAGATCAACTGGGAGTTGGGCACGATCACAATCGAGCGGTCGGCGAGTTGTATTTCGGTGGCCCGGACGTTGATGCGGCGGATATCACCCTCGACGCCGCTGATGCTGATCAGGTCGCCGACCTTGACCGGACGCTCGGTCAGCAGGATGAGGCCGGAGACGAAGTTCTTGACGATTTCCTGCAAGCCGAAACCGATACCCACCGACAGGGCGCTGACGATCCATGCCAGGTTAGTCCATTCAATGCCCAGCGATTGCAGGGTCAGCAGGATCACCAGGGCGTAGCCGATGTTGGCGAACAGGGTGCTCAGCGAGGCACACATGCCGGGGTCCATGTCGGTTTTCGGCAGGAACTCGTTATCCAGCCAGCGACACAGGGCCCGTATCAGGTAGATACCAATGAACAGCGCCATGATGGCATTGAGCAAATGACCCGGAATGATGTTCAGTTTGCGCAAGCCGTCGCCGCCGAGGATCGACATCGCCTGAGCCACCAGTTGTCCGAACGTGGTGCCCACGCCGCCGACAAACAGCGAAATGACCGCCAACAGTATTAACGTTGCACGACCGGCCCCGGACAATATGATCTGGGCTTGCTCAAGGCGCACATCGCCCATCCCCAGTAACTGTTTGATCGCCTTGCCGCTCGCGCTCTTGGGTGAGAACAGGTATTCGCAACTGTCCTTGAGCAACTGGATCAGCATGTAGAAACCGGAGAGGACGATAAAGCCCCAGACCAATTCGTAGGTGATGAACCTTGCCAGGGAGACGTAGCCGATCAGCAAAGCGAAGAACGAAATGACCAGCGCAATGATCGTGCAGGTGTAAATCAGGCCCGCCAGTGCGGTGCCCGATTCAGGGGTGTCGCCGGCGGCTGCCAGGACTCTGCGGGCGTGACTGGCGCGGCGGAACAGCAGGGTGAAGATCACCGCGACCACCAGCGCGATCAAGCCTCGTCCCAACAGCAAGGTGGGGCCGCTCATGCCGGCGACATTGGTGATTTGAGCCCCCGACGCCATCACCAGCAGGGTGGCGGCCAGTATTTTGGGGTAGGGCTCAATGGCCTCCGCGACGGAGTCGTCAATAGCGGGCAGTCGCCAGGAGGGATGCTGGTTGGCCAGCAACGCGCGGCTCAACCCGGTGATCAGCACGCAGGTATAGACCACCCTTTCGAATTCCTCGGCGAAGTTCTGGATCATCGGCGACAACGGCAGTTCTCGCGTGAGCGCGTAAAACAGCAGTTGCAACGCACAGGCCGTGGTCAACACCGTGGCCACGACAGACGCCAGTGCCAGCGTGCTTCGCCGCAATCGCCCCTCAGGCAGGCGATGGATGCAAATCCAGGTCAGCCCACGATCAGCCAGTCTGCGGCCCCAGATCCAGATGACAAAGGCCAGCACCATCAGCAAGACTGCCGACAAACGCTTGCCGGGTTGCCAGGCGGCGGCAAGGGTGTTGCCGGCTTGCTCAATGAAATTTATGAGCCGCAGGCGATCCTCCGGTAGTGGATTAATCAACGGTTCCCAAAAATCCCGCCCCAGGATGCTGCCACTGCGCAGCGTGACTTCACTTTCCAGAAGGCTGCGCCGAATACTGGCAATCTGAGTGATGAGGTCGACGGCACTGCCTCTCAGCGCGGCGAGGGTTTTCAAGCTGGCATCGACGACTTTCTTTTGCTCGGAAAGAACGGCGCGTTGTGTGGTGATATCCGACTGCTCGACGGCCTCGCCCCCCAGGGAAACCGGACCGCTCAGCACATCAAGTTGCGCTTGCAGTTGTTTCTGTTCGGGCAGCAGGGATGACTGCAGGTTGTCCACGTCATTGATAAACGACTGAACGGAATCTTGCAGGCCGACCATCATGGTGATGTTATTGGCCAGTGAAACCCGCTGTTTGATCAGGTCCAGGCGTAATTGCAGGCCTTGCAGTTCACTGGTGGACACCGCTGCTGGCGCAGCGTTTGGCGCAATGATTGAAGACGGTGTCGGATCGTCGGCAGGCAGCGCTGCGCCACTGGGCACCAGCAGGGTGAACGCGACGAAAATCACTGACATCAATGCATGACGCATAGGCGTTCGGCTCTGTTGTGGGTCACTCAGCCTATGAGGTTAGGTCATCAGGCCAAAACGATCGAAAAGTTTCATCTTGACGGGCCGCAATCGACATAAGGACCCTGAGGCGGGTGATGGCTGATCTACACTTCTTGATGCTCAATCAAGCGCGGGAGGGTGGTCAACGGACTGCTCGGAACTGCGCAGGAGGTCATCATGACTAAGTTGTCTTCCATCGGTCTGTGTGTCGCGTTATCGGTTTCAGCTGCCCAGGGCTGGGCGCAAACCGTGGTGCCGACCAAAGGCCAGAGTTCGCAACAGACTCAACTGGATATCAATGAATGCCAGAGCATTGCGGCCAGTCAGGCGGCCTCGACCGACACGTCGCCTTCCGGAGGAAGAGTGAAGGGGGCCGCGGTGGGTGCCGCCGCCGGTGCCGTTGCAGCCGATGCGCGCGGGCGTCAGCACGACGAGTTTTACGACAACGCCAATGACAACGTGAAGCAGGAATACCGGCAGAATCAAGCCAAAGGGGCGGCAGCGGCCGGTGTCGTGGTGGGTGGTTCGAAGCAGCGCCAGGAACGTCGGGCTAATGAGAAAACCAGCACAGCCAACAGCCAGACGGCCTATACCAGTTGCCTGCAAGGCAAGGGGTATCAGGTCAATCCCTGAGCCGGTGCCGGTGTTGGTCGGTCAAGCAAGCGAACCATCACGCAGGCGTACAGCGTGACGGCGATGAACAGTCCCATGCGCACGGCGAAGGCGGTGTAGACGTCTTTGCCCAAGGCGCTGTCCTGCACGGACTGGCCCAGCAGGATGATCAGGGTGATAAAGGTGTTGAGCCACAACCCCGGGCCATAGCGGCTCGGGCTCAGGGCATACAGCTTGCGCGCCAGGAACAGGCCGAACAGCAGCATCCACAGGAAGAACATCCACAGGTGTACAAACAGGCTCAGTGCACACCAGAACAGGATGGCCAGCAAGCCGCCGAGCAAGGTCGCGCCGAGCAGCTCACGCCCGGCATTGCGCGCGCTGGTGGTTGAGCATTGCTGACCGAGGCCGACCGCTTTCAGGATGATCGGCAGGTAGGCCGCCGGGTCGATCATCGCCAGCAGGAATGTCGGCAAGACAATCAAGGTGGCACGCAGCGCAATCCGACTGGCTTCTGCACCTTCCGGCGGTGGGGCGGCGGGCGGCGAGGGCGCATTGGCCGGTTCAGGGAAGATCCAGTGACTGATCGCAATGACCATCACCGCCAGCAACAACCCTTTGACCAGCGCGCCGATGACCATTGCCGCCAGGTCGAATTCGGCAACGCCCGCCGAAGAGATCATCGTCAGCCCCATCACCAGCAAGGTCACGATCAGGTTGTTACCGCCACTGAGCCCCCAACGAAAGACCAGGAACAGGCTGACCGTGACCAACAGCACGCCGGTCAACGGGTAGTAACGCAGGATCGGGATCAATAGCAGACCGATACCCGTAGTCAGCATCGCCACCAGGGCGAGCACGATCGCCGCCTTGAACGGCAGCGGGCGATTGACCGAAGCCAGGAGCAGCAGGCACAGCACGGGCGCGAGAAACGGGATCGGCAGCGCCAGGCCGAAACTGACCGCCAGGCACAGTGCCGCGCCGCTGGCCAACCGCAACGCACGTTGCGCCCGTGGCGTGCGTTTAGTAGGCATAGGACAGCCAGCTCATCATCCCTAAAAAGACCCGGCCGAGCGGATTGAGCCAATTGCCCGGTGAAGGGAAGGCCATGACTTCAGCCTGGCCGCCGGCACGAATGTTCCCGCTGCCTAGCAGTTTGCTCATGGACTGCTCGGAAAACTCGATGATCACCGGGAACCGTTGGGCCGGTCGCAGCCAGTCCCGGCTGTTTTGTATGCCGGGCAGGGTGCCGGGCGGGGTTGGCTGCCCGACGCTGATCCCATAACCGACACTGCGTACATGGCCCTCGAAGACTTCACCCGGCACCGCGTCGAGGACAATGGACACTGGCGTATCGGGCCGCACCAGACCGAGGTTGTTCTCGGTCATGTCGGCCGTGATCCAGATGTCCTGAATAGTGATCAGGGTCATCACCGGGCTGCCGGCGGCGGCGAATTGCCCAACGTCGGTGCGCAGGTCCGTGATCAACCCCGCCGAGCGTGCCCGTGTCTGCGTGTTGGACAAGTCCAGTTCGGCTTTTTCCAGTGCCCCGGCGGCGCTGCGCAGTTTCGCGTTGACGTCTTCGCCGCCACCTTCCGTTTCTTTTGCACGCTCTACCTCGGCGCGCGCGGCAGCTGTTTGACTGATCGCGGCTTCGCGGCTGGTGCGGGACGCGTCCAGAACGCGCACGGAAATGGTCCCCGGGTCTTCACGATACAACCCTTCCAGACGCTGATTCTCCTGGCGGGCCTTGGTTTCGTTGGCCTGGGCGGCGCGCAAGGCTGCTTGCGCCGAGGCAATCCCCGCGGTGCTGGCGCCCAACTGCCGGCGGGTTGTCTCAAGGTCGGCGCGGGCGCGGTCGACGGCAATCTTGTAGGGGGCCGGATCCACCTCGAAAACCACGTCGCCGGCCTTGACGATCTGATTGTTGTGAACGTTTACCCGGATTACCCGGCCCGCGACTTCCGACGCCACCGGAATGACGAATGCGCCGACCCGCGCCTGTTGCGTATAGGGCGTGAAACGGTCAGCCAACAAGTACCAGACCAGGCTCAGGATGATCAGCAGCAATACCCATTTGATGCCTTTTTTCGCCGGATCGGCCGCCACGGGCTCGGCGGCGTTGGGGGAGGGCTGCGCGGCGTCACTCATGGTTAATGTCCTTGGCGGGTATCGGGAAAGCGGGCAGGTCGGCGGCAGGCTCATCCAGCATGTTGCCCCAGTCCGTACGTTGTTCCATCAGATGGCGGGTGGCCGGGTCGACACGCGGGAGGGTGGAGTACCAACCACCGCCCAGAGCCTTGTAGAGGGCGATGACATTGCTGACCGCATTGCCGCGGGCGATCAGGTAATTGTCCTGTTGTTCGAGCAGCGCCCGTTGCGCGTCGAGCACCCGCTGGAAGTCGGAGTAGCCTTCGCGAAATTGCACGCTGGCCAGCGTCAGCGAGCGCTTGGCGGCGCCGCCGGCTTCACGCAGGATGCGTTCGCTTTCCAGCGACTGGATCAGCCCGTTGGCCGCATCATCAGCCTCGCGTGCGGCCTGGCGAACCTTGTCGCGGTAGGCTTCGATCAACTCCTGCAACCGAGCGTCCTGCACGCGCACGTTGTTGGTGATCTGCCCGTAATCGAACACATTCCAGCGCAGGCTGGGACCACCGACCAGGTCCAGGCTGCTGGACGTGCCGTGGATTGTGTCAGTTGACCAGACGATGCTGCCGAGCAACGTCAGCGACGGATAGAAATCACTTTCGGCCACGCCGATCAGCGCACCCTGGGCGGCCACATTGAGTTCGGCGGCGCGCACGTCAGGCCGACGCAGCAGCAGGCTGGCGGGCACATCTTGCAGTACGGCGCGATCGACCAGCGGCACCAGGCTGTCATTCTCGATCACCTGCGGCAGCCCGCCCGGCGGTTGCCCGATCAGCACGGCCAGGGCGTTACGCGTGCGTTGCAACTGATCCTGGAGGTTGGGAATACTGGCCAGTGTGCCCAAATACTGGGTTTTGGCCTGTTGCAGATCGAGCTCGGCATCCTGGCCGCTCTTGAACAGTTTCTCGGTGATCTCGAAGTTGCGCTTTTGCTGCTTGGCGTTTTCACGGGCGACGCGTAGACGGGCTTCGGTGGTGCGCAGCAAATAATAAGTATCCGCCACTTGGGCGCGCAGCAAGACCAGCGCGTCTTCGTAGTTGGCCTGGGCAGAAAAATACAGCGCATCGGCGGATTCGATGGCGCGGGCGAAACGTCCCCAGAAGTCGAGCTCCCAGCCGATGTCAAACCCGCCACTGTGTTGCCAGAAATTATTGTCCTGCGGATTGTTGCCACCGTATTGGTGACGTTTGACGTACACACTGTCGGCGCTCACTTGCTGCAGTTGCGGGTACAGCGTGCTTTGCGCAATGCCCAGTTGGGCGCGGGACTCCATGACGCGCAAACCGGCGATTTTAAGGCTGGAGTTGTGAGCATCCGCTTGCGCAATCAGTTGATCGAGCACCGGGTCGTTGAAGACACTCCACCACTCGCGCAGATCCGGATTCGCCCCGCGTTGGCTGGATTGCTCAAGGGACGGAGTGTCCCAATGCTTGATCCATTCTTCACCCGGCGGCTGGAAGTCCGGGCCCAGCTTAATGCAGCCGCTCAGGGCCAGCGCACCCAGCAGGATGAGGTAGCCCGGTTGCACCAGCGGGGACCGACTTGGAAGCATAGTTCCGTGTCCAGCCAAGAAAGATCACTGGAGCATAGACGGCTGTATGAACTGTAGAGTGGCTGGCGGCGGATTTTTTCCTAGCGTGAAATAATCCCGTGATCGATCGCGTATTTGACCAGCGCCGCCGGTTTGTCGATGTTGAGTTTGCGACGAATGCTCAAGCGATGGGTTTCGACCGTGCGCACGCTGATGTCCAGCTCCCGGGCCATTTCCTTGTTGTTCAGGCCTTGAGCCATTTTGTACAGGACCTGGCTCTCGCGTGGGGTCAGCTCGTTGTCGGTGCTTTTATCGGCGATCAGGCGCTGGGCGATTTCGGCGCTGTAGAAGGTGCCACCGCTGGCAATGGCTTCGATGGCCGCAATGATTTCCCGCGAGGGCGAGTTCTTCAGCACATAGCCGCTGGCGCCGGCACGCACGGACTCGCTCACGTATTCATTATTGTCGTACATGCTCAGCACCAGGACTTTCAGCGTCGGGTACTGGCTGCGTAACACTCGCGTCAGTTCGAGACCGTTCATGTCGCGCAAACTGATGTCGACCAGCAACAGGTCCGGCTGGCAGCGCCCGACCATCTCGATCGCCTGCGCGCCGCTTTCGGCTTCGCCCACCACTTCCAGGGGCGCCATGACCGCCAGCAGCGCTTTGATCCCGTCACGGACCAGGGAATGATCGTCGACCAGGGCGACGCGGATCGGGTAGGGCAGGTTCATCGCGGGTGTTCACTCTTGTTGTAAGGGCTGAGTCAGCGTTTTGTTGCGGGCTCTTTCATCGGCAGCTGCACGTCCAGTTCACTTCTGCCGGGGATCGATATCAGCTCGAAACGTCCGCCAAAGTGCTCGACCCGTTCACGAATGTTACGCAGGCCGATGCCCGCGTGGCGACGTTCGACCTGGGCGACATTGAAGCCGATCCCGTCATCCACCACGCTCAGGCGTACCGATTGTTCAGCGCCGTGCAGGGTAATGGAAACGTTTTTCGCCTGGGCGTGGCGTTCGATATTGGTCAGGCCTTCTTGCACGATCCGGAACAGCGCGACGGCCGCACCGTCGACCAGGTGACAGTCGAATTCGTTGTCGTCATACGTCACTTTCAGGCCGCTGCGTTGCTCGAATTCGGCGGCGAGTTGGCCGATGGCGGCCGGCAAGCCCAAGGTGTCGAGCAAGGACGAACGCAGGTCGTGGGAGAGGCTGCGGACTTCGCCAATGGCTTCGCCCAGGCGTTCGGTGGCGTCCTTCAGCGTGCTCAAGCCCTTGTCATGGCCCTGTTGGTTTTCCAGCAGATGGCTGGCCAGTTCGAAGCGAAACTTGATCGACACCAGCAACTGGCTGATGCCGTCGTGCAGCTCGCGGGAGACCCGGGATCGTTCCTCTTCCTGCAGGCTGACGATACGCTGGGTCAGGCGCTGCAATTTTTTATCCGCCAGGCGATGCTCGCTGACGTTCAGCGTCATGCCGCTGGCGAACACAAACAGCACCGCCACCAGCGCCACCACGGCAATCGCCAGCATGGTCTTGCGGATGCCCTGAGCCACTTCGTCACGGGCCTGCTGGGTGGCGCGTTCGACGTCCTCCAGGTAAATACCGGTGCCAAGCATCCAGCCCCAACGATCGAGCATCACCACGTAGGCGAGTTTGTCGGTGACTTGGCCGGAGGAGGGTTTGTTCCAGGCGTAACGCTGAAAGCCTTCGCCCGATTGCGCACTTTTGAGCAGCGCCTGGATCACCGGCAAGCCGTGCGGGTCTTTCATGTCCCACAGGTATTTGCCTACCAGTTCGGTCTGGCGTGCGTGCATCAGGCTGCGACCTTCGCGGTCGTAGACGAAGAAATAGCCGTTGATGCCGAAGCTGAGCTTGCGCAGTTCTTCGAGGACTTGCTGCTGGGCATGCGCGTCGCCGTGGCCGTCGTCGTACAGCGGAGCGATCAGGCTTTGCGCCATTTCCACGTAGTTTTTCAGTTCGGCACGCTTGCTGGCCAGAATGCTGTCTTCAATCAGCTGGGCCTGTTGATCGCCGAGTTGGCGGTTCAGGGAAATCACCAACCCACAGATCACCGCGATGGCCAATACCAACGGCAGAATCCCGAGCGCGACGATTTTGTGTTTGAGCTGCATCTTGGCTCCAGACCGGACCGAAGAAGGGCGAAGGCCGGCATCATAGGCCAAAGAGGGCTATTTCCAGTAGCGCTGCTGGACGGAATGACCGGGGTGTCCGCGAGTTGAAACACAAAACCCCCTGTGGGAGCGGGCTTGCTCGCGAAAGCGGTGTGTCAGTCAACATCAATGCCAACTGACGGACCGCTTTCGCGAGCAAGCCCGCTCCCACAGGGGATCAACTCCGTCTACGTAGAACTACGTAGTCAGCACGTACGTAGTAACGCGGATTTATTTGTAGACGGCATGCGGGGATATTGGGCCAGCTCCGCACCGCGGACACAATTATAAAAATTACCGCCGCAGTCACTGGCTGTCGGCAGGAGACACGCTATGCCCCGTCTGGCTAAACACCTCGCCTGGTTTGCCGTGGCTGTTCTGGGAGCGTTTGCGCTAAGTGTCGTGGCCCTGCGCCGCGGCGAAGCGATCAACGCCCTCTGGATCGTAGTCGCAGCTGTCGCTATCTACCTCGTTGCCTATCGTTACTACAGTCTGTTCATCGCCACCAAGGTGATGCAACTCGATCCCAATCGTGCCACGCCCGCGGTCATCAATAACGATGGCCTGGACTACGTGCCGACCAATAAACACGTGCTGTTCGGTCACCACTTCGCGGCCATTGCCGGTGCGGGTCCGCTGGTCGGGCCGGTCCTGGCGGCACAAATGGGCTACCTGCCCGGTACGCTGTGGCTGATCGCCGGCGTGGTGCTGGCCGGTGCGGTTCAGGACTTCATGGTCCTGTTCATGTCCACTCGCCGCAACGGTCGTTCGCTGGGCGACATGGTCCGTGAAGAAATGGGCCGCATCCCTGGCACCATCGCGCTGTTTGGCTGCTTCCTGATCATGATCATCATCCTCGCGGTGCTGGCACTGATCGTGGTGAAGGCCCTGGCCGAGAGCCCATGGGGCATTTTCACGGTGATGGCGACCATCCCGATTGCGATGTTCATGGGCATCTACATGCGCTACATCCGTCCGGGTCGCATCGGTGAAATCTCCGTGGTCGGCGTGGCGTTGCTGCTCGGTTCGATCTGGCTCGGTGGGCAGATTGCGGCTGATCCGGTGTGGGCCAAGGCTTTTACGTTCACTGGCATCCAGATCACCTGGATGTTGATCGGTTACGGTTTTGTCGCGGCGGTATTGCCGGTGTGGCTGATCCTGGCACCCCGTGACTACCTGTCGACCTTCCTGAAAATCGGCACCATCGTGGCCCTGGCGATCGGCATTCTGATCACCATGCCTGACCTGAAAATGCCCGCGTTGACTCAGTTCATCGATGGCACCGGGCCGGTGTGGAAAGGCGGCTTGTTCCCGTTCCTGTTCATCACCATCGCCTGTGGCGCGGTGTCGGGTTTCCATGCGCTGATCGCTTCCGGCACCACGCCGAAGCTGCTGGCCAGTGAAGGTCATGCCCGTTACATCGGTTACGGCGGCATGCTGATGGAATCCTTCGTCGCCATCATGGCCATGGTTGCCGCTTCGGTGATCGAGCCGGGTGTGTACTTTGCGATGAACAGCCCGGCGGCGTTGGTCGGCGCGGATGTTGTCTCCGTCGCTCAAACCGTCAGCAGCTGGGGTTTTGCAATTACCCCGGAAGCCCTGCAAGCGGTGGCCAAGGACATCGGTGAAACCACCATCCTCGCCCGTGCCGGCGGTGCGCCGACCCTGGCGGTCGGTATCGCGCAGATCCTGCACCACGTCCTGCCGGGTGAAAACACCATGGCGTTCTGGTACCACTTCGCGATTCTGTTCGAAGCGCTGTTCATCCTGACGGCGGTCGATGCCGGTACCCGTGCTGGTCGTTTCATGCTCCAGGATTTGCTCGGTTCCTTCGTGCCGGCGCTGAAACGCACCGATTCCTGGCCTGCCAACCTGATCGCCACCGCGGGTTGCGTGGCAATGTGGGGTTACTTGCTGTACCAGGGCGTGATCGACCCGCTGGGCGGGATCAACACCTTGTGGCCGCTGTTCGGTATCTCCAACCAGATGCTGGCCGGTATCGCGCTGATGTTGGCAACGGTTGTGCTGATCAAAATGAAGCGCCAGCGCTACATCTGGGTGACCATGCTGCCAGCCGTCTGGCTGCTGATCTGCACCGTGACCGCAGGCTTCATCAAGCTGTTCGATGCGAACCCGGCGATTGGTTTCCTCGCCCTGGCGAAGAAATACAGCGACGCGCTGGCCAACGGTCAGGTGTTGGCCCCGGCCAAAAGCATTGACCAGATGCAGCACGTGATCTTCAATGCCTACACCAACGCAACGCTGACGGCGCTGTTCCTGTTCGTGGTCTTCAGCATTCTGTTCTTTGCCCTCAAGGTCGGCATCGCCGCCTGGGGAACCAAGGAACGTACGGATAAAGAAGCGCCATTCCAGGCCATTCCACAGGCTTGATGGAGGAGGGTATTGATGTTCAATGACCTGAGTCGTCTCGGTAAATACCTCGGTCAGGCCGCACGCCTGATGGTGGGCATGCCGGACTACGACACCTACGTCGAGCACATGCAGAACAAGCACCCGGACAAACCGGTGATGAGCTACGAGGTGTTCTTCCGGGAACGCCAGGAAGCTCGATACGGCAGCAAGGCTGGGCCCAAGTGCTGTTGATGCACTAAGTCCGGATGAAAAAAAACAGGAGCCCGGCTTGCCGCGCTCCTGTTTTTTTTTGCTGCTCGCTGACGGGGGAAAATGGTTTACGGCACCCGCCCAAGAGCCGAAGGACAGTCACCGGCGCTAAGGCAGCCCATAAACCTTGAACAGCTTTCTGGTCGTGTCGCTGGCGCCTCCCAGGTACTTATCGTAAGCCTGTTCAATCTCGCCGGAGCGGTACATTTCACTCAGCGTGGTGTCGACCAGCAAGCGGAAATCTTCATCGTCTCGTGGCACCGCCATGGCCGTCGGGGCGTACTCGAAAATACGTTCCAGCAGCACCAGATTACCGGTCGGGTAATGGCTGTCGAGGAGGTTCCTGAGCATCATCCGTTCGCTGAACATGGCATCGGCTTTGCCTTTGGCGACCAACTCGAGCCCGTCGGCGGTGGTGTCGACCGTGATCAGTGTGGCGACCACGCCCAGCAAGTGCATCTGCTGACGAATCCACGCCTCGGTCACGCCTCCCGCCGTGGTGACGTAAGTCTGGCTGGACAGACCACGGTTGACGGTGGCACGCCAGGTGGGTCCGGTGTGAGCGACTTTGCCGTTGAGCACATCCAAAAGCGTTGCCGGGGCATCCTGGTGCACCACCGCCGAGAGGCCAGCGGTGTAAATGGGCACCGAGTAGCTCACTGTCTTGCGTCGTTCCAGTGTTGGCGGTGTTGGCGTGCAGAGGAGGTCGACCTTGCCCGAGCTGACCGCAGTGATTTCATCGGCGACGGTGACAGGCTGGTAACTCACCTGCAGTTCGGGCAAGCCCAGTTCGGCCTTGACCTTGTCGGCGATTTTGTCGCAAAGACCGATGGCATAACCCTGGACCTTGTCGCCCACTTTGATGCTAAAAGGGGCGAAATCCGGCAGGTAGCCGAGGGTCAACGTATTGCTTGAACGCACCCGTTCAAGTGTGTCGGCACTGGCCAGCAACGGCAGGCAGGCAAAGAGCAGTGCGATGGTTTTGTTTCGTTGTGCGTTCATGTCCTGATTCCCCCGAGTTCAGATGTCAGTACCGTCCAGAAACCAGGCCTAAGGGGTGTCGTTCCTGGCGGGGTCGGTGGCAGGCATAACGGCAAAGCGCTTGGCGAGCCAGCCATACAGCGGGTAGCCGAACACCAGCACAAGGGCGCCCCCGAACACAGCGTCCTTGCCGCACGAGTGCAGGGCGTACAACGAATAGGCGATGGCGATCAGCAACACAGGGGTATTGCGCAAGTAAACCGCTGACGAAACCCGCGCCTTGTACATCATGACCAGCAACCCGGTCAGCGCCGTCACGTAAGGAATCAGGTTGGTCACGGCGGCAAGATTGACCAGTTTGCCGAACTGGGCCGCGGCATTGGGTGAAATGGTCGACAGGGCCATCAGCGTCTGCAACACACCACACACCAGCATGCCCATGAGAGGGGCGTTGTGCCTGTTGAGCTTGCTGAACAGTTTCGGAAACATCCCTTGGTCGGCGGTCATTTTCGCCGTTTGTGCCAGGGTGAACTGCCAACCCAGCAGCGAGCCTACGCACGCCATTACCGCCAGCGCCATGATGATGGTGCCGACCGTGGGGTTGAACATTTGCGCGTACACCAGCGCGAAGGGGGCCGAGGAGTTGGCCAGTTGTTCATTGGGAATGATGCCCTGGATAACGGTCGTCGACAGCACGTAGACCACCGCCGCACCGAGCGTGCCGAACAGACAGGCCAGCGGTACGGTGCGCTTGGGATCTTCAACGGCGTCGCTGGCTTGCGCTGCGGACTCCATGCCCAGAAACGCCCAGAGGGTCAATGGAATCGCACTGCTGATCGCATCGGCGTTGGAAAGGTTATTCGGGTTCCAGGCGGACACCAATATCTCCGGTTTGAACCAGAACCAGCCAATGATGCTCAGGCCGGCCACCGGGATAATCACCCCCCAGACGGTAATCGCACCGATCCTGCCGGTGATGCCGGGGCCACCGAAGTTGGCGACGGTGGTCAGCCACAGCAGGCCGACCGTGCCGATGAACAGTGGGATCGCGCCCGTGCCCAGCCAGGGCAGGAACGAGGTCATGTAACCCACGGCCGAGATAGCGACCGCGACGTTGGCAATGGCCAGCGACAGGAAGTACAGGTACGAACAGAGGAAGAACCCGGACTTGCCATGCGCTTCTTCGGTGTAGGCGGATAACCCGCCCGGGCGCTGACAGTAAATGCCGCATTGGGAAAAGCAGTAGGCGATGGCCATGGAGCCAATGGCCGTGACGATCCAGGACAGCAATGAAATGGCCCCGAGCTGGGCCATGCTGGTCGGCAACATGATGATGCCCGATCCCATCATGTTGACCATCACCAGAGTAGTGAGCCCCACAAGGCTCATTTTTTTGCTTGAGTCGGCCATCAAAAACTCCTTTTTCCGCACTTGTGCCAAGCTGTCAGGTGTTACTGCACCACGCACTCAGATGTCGCCAAGCTCAACTTCAGGAAGCCCATGTCATGACGCAATCTCATGCAAAGCACGTCCGTCGCGAGTTTTACAAAACAGTGTGGTTCTACATTCGTGTTGTTTGGCCGATTTTCTCAATCCTGTTGTTTACGATCGTGCTGTTCGGTCTGATCATCGCCTACCTGGAAGGGTGGGGGCCGTTTGACGGTATCTACTTCGGGTTCGTGACCGGGTTGACCATCGGCTACGGCGACCTGGTACCCAAAACGCCCATCTCGCGTGTCCTTGCAGTGTTGCTGGGTTTTAATGGCGTTCTGATGACGGCCATCTTTGCCGCCGTCAGTATCCGCGCCATCGAAGAGACCGCGCGAGCGGCCAAATCCGAGGAATAAGGCCGTCGCATCGCGCTGGGCCCTCAGTAGGGTTCAGCGATGTATTTGAACGGGTAATTGGCCGCCTTGTAGCTGCCGATTTTGCGTTTTGGCAGGCTGACTTTTTCTTGCTTGACCTTCTTATAGGGGATATTCCCCAGCAAGTGAGTCAGTACGTTGAGCCGTACGGATTTCTTGTCCTCGGAGCGGGCGACGTTCCAGGGTGCCCAGTCGGTGTCGGTGGCTTCGAACATATCGTCACGGGCTCGTGTGTAGTCGTCCCAACGGTTGTAGGACTTGATGTCCATCGGTGACAGTTTCCAAATCTTGCGCCCGTCGGTGATGCGCTCCTTGAGCCGCCGGGTCTGTTCTTCAGGGCTGACTTCCAGCCAGTACTTGAACAGCAGCACGCCGGAATTGACCATGAGACGTTCGAACGACGGTGCCAGCGTTAAAAAGTCGGTGACCTGCTTCTCGTCGCAGAACCCCATGACCCGCTCGACGCCCGCGCGGTTGTACCAGCTGCGATCGAAGATCACGACCTCGCCGGCCGCCGGAAAGTGCGGCATGTAGCGTTGCAGGTACATCTGGCTTTTTTCTCGTTCGGACGGTGCCGGCAAGGCCACCACACGAAAAATCCGCGGACTGACGCGCTCGGTCAACGCCTTGATCGTGCCGCCCTTGCCGGCACCGTCGCGGCCTTCGAAAACAATCACGACCTTGGCCCCGGTGGCGACCACCCACTGCTGCAACTTGACCATTTCGACGTGCAGGGTCTTGAGCTGTTTTTCGTAGTCTTTGCGGCTAAGCGTGTCGGCTTTTCTCTCCGCAGAATCGGCTATTTCACGATTGGTTTTTTTCATCGCGATGCTTCAACCTCTGGTGGTCTTGAATAGGGTGTGTGCCGGTTGCGAATTCCCGGTGCGGCTTGCGAATAGAGGGTAGTTCAAATTAGCAAGGTCAAGATGACGCAGGTCATTCGCCTTCCGGGCCGCTCGCGAAATCACGGTTGATCTCTTTGTGGGTGCTGATAATCCGCAACGGCCTGCTCCAGATTGGGCAGCATCCGCGTATCACCCAATGCGACGCCCAACGGAGCATGAATAACCATCGCGTAAACACTGGGACTCATGCCCACCAGCCACAACGAAATGCCTCTTTCTCGCAAACGCTGTTCGGCCGCCGTGAGCATTTTCAAAGCGGTGTACTCCAGGTCGAAAACACTGCGCAGATCGAGAATCACAACGCTGGGCGCTGCCGCCACGATCAACGAGCGAATTTTCGAACCGAGTCGTTCGGCGTTGGCAAAGAAAATGCGACCTTCAGGCCGCAGCATCAGCAACCCCTCGAAGTGTTCGTCCTCAGTCTCGGCGCAGGGCGGGCGATACACATTGGTGCCCGGTTTGCGCCCCAATTTGTGCACGGGCGGGTCCGAGACCTGGTAGGCCAGCGCCAGCAACGAAACAATGATTGCCACGACGATACCCTGCAGCGTGCCGAGCAGCATGACCCCGACCAGTGCCACCAGCGCCCAGATAAATTCTGTGCGGCGTACCGAAAGAATCTCGCGAAATTCCGAAGGCTGGATCAGCCCAATCGAATACACGATCACCACGGCGGCGAGCGTGGCATTGGGCATCAGGCCAATGAACGGTGCGAGCAGAAGGCAAGTCCCCAGCGCCAGTCCGGCCGTGATCAACCCCGCCAGTTGTGATTGCGCACCGGCCAAGCGGTTGACGGCGGTTTGGGTGGTCCCACCGCCGGCGGCCATGGCCCCCAGCAATGCACCGCCGATGTTGGCTAACCCTGTCGCCACCAACTCACGGTTGGGCTGCAGCGCGGGTTCATCACTGCGGGCAAATGCTCGTCCCGCCGCGATGGTTTCGGTAAAGCTCATCAGCGCAATACCCAGGGCCGATGGCCAAAGTTGCGACGCGATCGACCAGTCGGGCAGCGTCAATTCGGGCAACCCGATTGGAACGACGCCCACGGCCGACACACCCAGTTGCTCCAGATTCAGCACACTCATGCCGAGAATGCCGAGCGCCACCGCAATCAGCGGTGCGGGCAATCGCGGGGTGAAGTGCTTCATGCCGATCAGAATCAGCACCATGAACACACCGACGGCCACGGTCGGCAATGAGGCATGACCCAACCCTTCAACAGTGGCGATGACGTTGTGAAAAAAACCACCTTTTTCGATATGGATGCCGAGTAATTTGGGCAGTTGATCGAGCACGATGACAATCCCGATGCCGGCCTTGAAACCCACCAGCACCGGGTCTGAAATGAAGTTGGCAACGAAGCCGAGGCGCATTATCCCGGCCAGGACCAAGATGGCACCGACCATCAAGGCCAGCGTGGCGGAGGCAACAATCAGGGTTGCCGCATCACCGGACGGACTGACCTGGCCCAGTGCGGAGGCGACCAGGATGGCAAGGGTTGTGGTGGTACTGACGCTGAGCGGGCGTGAACTGCCGAGCACGGCATAGATCGCCATCGGCACCAACACGGTATAGAGGCCGATCTGGACCGGCAGGCCGGCAATGGTGGCGTAGGCCAGTGCCTTGGGAATGACCACGGCTGCGGCGGTCAATCCCGCGATGGCATCGCCTTTCAACCAGCCTTGTTGATAGTTGCCAAGCCACTCTGGTAACAGGGAATCGTCCTTGCCGCTACGTTGTTGGTTCATGAAGTGCTCCAACCCAAACTTTTCATGCCGCGTTAAATCCCTATTCCATCGCCCACGCGGCGCCTGAACGGCGGCGTGCAGTGACAGAAAATGCAGTTGATCGAGAACACACAGAGGAGGGCAGGCGCCCCCGGTAAAAGGGGACGCCTGTTATTTATTAATGGAATGGAAAGATGTAGTTCATCCAAGCAGCCATGCGCAGCAGAATCTTGCGCATCATGGCGATATGCTCAAAGTGCTGGCTATAGAGCGCCGCCTGCCCATACGCGCCGCCAGGCATCTGGTTAACATATTGGGCGTAGTCCGGATCGGTGATCTCGATAATGACCGGTACCCGGCCTGCCGGCGGTGAACCCGTGAAGCCAATCAATGTTCCGGAGGGCTGAACTTGTCCCTCTGCGATAACGGTAACGACGGTCTTGACCCGGCCCTCGAACACCTTCCCGGGAATGCCATCGAAGGCCACTTCCGCCTCATCGCCGACCGCCAGTCGCAACAGGCTGTTTTGACGCATCCAAGCGGCTAAGTAATGTCCCTCTTGCGGGATAAACACCATGGAAGGCCGCAAGGGCAACTTGGTGGCCATCATGCCCGGACGCAAGGAAACATGGGTGACGAAGCCTTTGCTCGGGGCGCGAACAGTGGTGTTGTCCAATTCATACTGAGCATTGTCCAGTTGTGCCTGAAGATCGTCGGAGCGAGCGACGACGACGTCCAGTTCACGCTGGGTGCCAAAGTTGCGTTTGATCAACTCGGTGATTCGGGCACGATCAGCTTTTGCCGAGACTAACTGTGCCTTGATGGACTGGATCTTGTACTCGAACGGGGCCGGGTCGATCCGAAACAGTACATCGCCTTTTTCCAAAGGCTCGTTAACCTTGACCGGCACGTCAATGACCTGGCCACTGACGACCGGAACGACCGGCACGGAAACGAAGTAAGTGCGCGCCACCTCGGAGTACGGATGGTTGTAGTTCATCGTGAAGATCATCGCCCCCACGATCAGGATCCCGCCGAGGACTGCGGTCGGTACCGTCCATTTGTTCAACGGTATGCGGAAAATCTTGAAGATGGCGGTGCAAATGGCGGCATAAGTCAAAACAAGCAGAAGATCCATGGCTTAGATTCCCTCACCGCGATTGTCCGACGCCGGATTGCCCCGCGCAGTGCCTGTAGCCGTCTCCAGTCGCTCTATGCGACTTTGCAGATCGGCCACCTGTTGTTCCAGATGAGCGACATGAACTTGTGGTGACTTGCCATCACCAAATCCCCATCCCCGATCTTCCCGGTACGCCATCGCCCAGATCCACAGAAACGGCCAAAGCGCATGCAGGGTGAACAAACTGACCCAGCCGGTGGCATGGATCGCGTCCTGATGCGGGTGATTGCGGTGTACGGCGATTTCGTAAGGAATGTCGTGTAGCGCGATGATTCCGTAGAACAGGACCAGGCCGACAAAGAACAACAGGCCTAGCGCGAAGTAATCCAGCATGGTCTCCCCCTCATGGCACAAGCGATGTACTTGGGTCAGTGTAGTCACGGATTTTAGGAGTGCGGGCGGTCCTGATTACCAGAATTGGACCGGTCACTAAATTGTCAGCCTGCGCAGGCCTGGCCTGCGGGAGAGCGAGCGAGAGAATCTGCTTAATTGCCGCTGTGTTCTAGGTCGTTTTATGCAAGCGTTGGTTTTTTCTCGCGCTACTGAATTCTGGCTGTTGGGTCGTATCGGTGAGAGAGGCGAGTGCTCGACTTCAAACGCGCGAAGAGCTCTCGCTTCCCACTTGCGTCCGTCAATCAATCCCTGCGTTTATCAAGGCATTGACGGCGCAGGGTCATGTTGTTGATCTCCATGCAACTGACCGAATAATCATCAGATTTGTTTTTGGCATCCTTGGCTTTGTCGCAGTTGCCATTTCCATTGCAATTGCCTTTCCCTTTTTGATCATTGTTGTTTTTTATGCAGTTTTTGGCAGCACTTGCACTGCCCGCGTTATCGCAATTTGAAGCGGCGAAGGATAGCGATGGCAAAGCCAGGGAGAACAAGAGTGTGCATCCAAGGGTCGCGATGATTCTCATAACCAAGCTCCTTAGTAGATTTTTACTTACCAGCAACACCGTTCGGGTCGATCAGCGTTGGACGGTTCATTTCGAGTAACGCCGAACATCAGCTTCATTGTTACCCCTGCCGGGTGGATAAAATCGTCGGCATTTGCAGATCCTTGTAAATCGCGAGAAACCTCAGGCCCGAGGTGAAGAGCAAGGCAATCCATCCGGCGACCTGGATGGTCGGGAATACATCGCGCAACAAGACATAGACGATGCACCCCAGCAGGATCGGCGTGGCATAGATCTCACGTGACATCAACAACGAGGTTCTGCTCGCCAGAACATCGCGCACGATGCCGCCGCCAATACTGGTCAGTACGCCCATCATCACGGCAAACGGCGCAGCCAGATGTAATCCGAGCACTTTCTCGGTAGCGACCAACCCGAACAGCGCGGCCGCAAAACCATCGAGGTACAGCAAAAGGCGATAACGCTGCTGGAACTTTTTGGTGAGGAAAAAAGCCAGCGTGGCTGCAATCAAGCCAACCCAGATGTAGTTGAAGTCCGCGATCCAGAAAATCGGTTGATCGAGTATCAGGTCGCGAACGGTGCCGCCACCAATAGCGGTGATGATGCCCAGTACCACGGCGCCGAACACATCGACCCCCGCCTTCTGGATCGCCAGCACCCCGGTAATGGCAAACACGGCAGTGCCCAACATTTGCTGAAAATAAAGCATCCATTACTCCGTTCTCAGGCTTAGTGGCTGATGTCCCATTCGTTATCGATCATCGATTGGTCGCAATGGCAGACTCCGCAATACTCCACGGCGACTCCCACTTCCTCGCTGCCCGGAACATAGCTATGGCGTTCAAGTGGCGCGCCAGCCTTCGTTGCGGCCCAACCGGTGAACGTCGAAAGTTCGGTGCTGTCGCTCATGGGGAACCTCCATAACAGCGGCCGCTTGGGAGGCGCGGCGCAGATAAGGAAGTGTAGCGGGGCGCTTGCGCTTGTCTCGGAAGTTGATGAATGGGGCGCACCGCTGTGTGGATTAGCCGGTTGTAGATTCCGCGAGCCTGGCGATCACCTTGATCTCGAACTGGAAGCCATAGAGCCACGTCACGCCGACAGCGGTTAACGTCGGGTGCGGCGCGTTACCCCAGAATTCCGGTACTACTGTCCAGATCTTCTCGAACGTTGATTCGGGATCGACCATGAAGATGGTCACGTCAATCACGTCGTCGAAGGTGCAACCCGCTTCAATCAGAATGGCATTGAGATTGTTGAACGCGCGGCGGACCTGGTCTTCCAATATGGGTTCGGGCGAACCCTCCTCGGTGCTGCCGACTTGCCCGGAAACGAATAAAAAGCCATTGGAACGAATGGCCGGCGAATAGCGATTGCGCTCATACAGCGCCTGGCGTCCTGGTGGAAAAACGACATCACGCGGTGTCATACATTACTCCTCGAAGAGCCCAAACCGGCCCGGATCTAACGTTGGAGAGACTGTAAGTACTTGTGCAAGGCCGATAAACGAGCAACCTTAGGCATCACTGTTTGTAAAACTCAAACAATCCGATCGATAGCCGGGGCAACAATGGACCGTTTTGATGCGATGCAGGCATTTGCTCGAGTCGTGGAGGTGGGCAGCTTCACCAAGGCCGCCGAAACGCTGCACATGAGCAAGACCACCGTGACGCAACTGGTGCAGCAGTTGGAGGCCCGGTTACGCGTTAAATTGCTCAACCGTACGACGCGCAAAGTCAACGTCACGGCCGATGGCGCAGTTTATTACGAGCGGGTGCTGCGGCTGCTGGCCGACATGGACGATGCTGAAACCAGCCTGTCCGACGCATCCGCGCTGCCCAGGGGCCGGCTGCGAGTGGATGTCCCCAGCCCGCTGGCCAGTCTGATCCTGGTGCCGGCATTACCGGCGTTTTACGCGCGATATCCCGACATCCAGATCGACATGGGCGTCAGTGATCGCCTCGTCGATATAATTGATGAAAACGTCGATTGCGTAGTGCGCGGCGGCGAGTTGACGGACCAGTCGCTGATAGCGCGGAGGGTAGGGGACCTGCAACTTGGCGTATTTGCATCACCCGATTATCTGAAGCGCAACAGCACACCCGCGCATCCGCAGGAACTGGAAGACTCGGATCATCGTATCGTCGGTTTCTTGTGGGCACGCACCGGCAAACCCGTGCCTTATGCCATGCATAACCAAAGTGAGCACGTTCAAATCAAAGGCCGTTACGTATTGGCCGTCGACGATGGCAATGCTTATATCGCCGCCGGACTTGCCGGGTTGGGCGTACTTTGGCTGCCCAAATACATGTCCAGAATCCACGAGGAACGCGGTGAACTGGTGCAACTGTTCAAAGACTGGAGGCTCGATCCGATGCCACTCTACGTGGCCTATCCGCCGAACCGGCATATCAGCATCAAGCTGCGAGTGTTCATAGAGTGGGTGGTCGAACTGATGGCACACCATGCGCCTGTAGGCGGCCGACAGGGCTAACTCATCTAAAGCACTATTTAGTCGAGTTATGTTGCTAACGTCTACAAACGTGTCGATATCTACATCAATAACGCTCAGCAGGGGTTTTCACAATGTATTTAAAGACACCCGGTATCGACGATCTGGTCGCAGCGCTCGATCTGGAGCCGCATCTGGAAGGCGGCTACTACCGCAGAACGTATCAGTCGGATGATCAAAGCATGGTCACAACGACTGGTGGACAGCGTTACCGGATGACGTCGATTTATTATCTGTTAACGCAAGATTCCCCCGTTGGCCATTTTCATCTCAACCAGTCCGATATTGTTCATTACTTTCATTTGGGCGATGCCATCGAGTACTCGCTGATTTTTCCGGACGGCACATTGAAGACCGTCATGATGGGCAGCGATGTCATCGCGGGAGAATGTTTGCAGCTGAATGTACCTGGCGGCGTTTGGAAAGCTTCGCGGCTTGTAGAGGGATCAGGTGGATTCGGCTTGATCAGTGAAGCGGTGTCGCCAGGGTTTGATTATGCGGATATGGAATTGGGTGATCGAGAAAAGCTCAGTGAGCGGTTTCCTGAGTATTCGATGTTGATAAAAAGGCTTACACGAGGATAAGGGCTTGAGGTGGATCGAGGGCTGTGAAATCTGCGTGCAACCGGGCAAATCGTGAAATACGGTGTTACGTGTAATGTATATTATGTTAAATGATGTGTCTGAGTAGAACTTCTCCAATGGCCCTCCCTGATCAATCCCGAACCGGATGAACCTTGCCACTGAAAACTTTGAAGCCATAGGTGTTGTAGATGAGCGTCACCGGTATCAATACGGCGAAGCCAACCAGCATGAACATCTGACTGACGCGGCTGGAGGCAGCTGCTTGCAGGGTCAGGTTCGGCGGGATAATCATTGGATACAGCGCTGCGATCATCATCGCAAAGGCCAGGACAAAGATACCCAGCGCCGCAAACAATGGCAGATACTCCTGACGGCTCCGCCAGCCCATGATGAAGCCCACTGAGAGGCTAATAAACAACGCGGCGCCCGGCAGCCAGATCAGCGTGTCGCAAAGCCGTCGCGCGTACCGAACATCCAGCTTCGCCGTCCAGGCAACCAAAACCACCAGCAAAACGATGGTCACCACGGCCAGCCTTTTTGCCAGGCGCTTTGATCGCTGCTGTAGTTCCTCTTCGGTGCGCCAATAGAGCCAGCACGCGCCCAGCCATGTGTAGCCCACCACCAGCACTGCGCCACAAAACAGTGGAAACATATTCAGCCATTCAAGCCCATTCCCGGTGTATTGCACGCCGTTATTCGGCAGGCCCTGAACCAACGTGCCAAGGACTATTCCCTGTGATCCGCCGACGAGCAACGAACCACACATGAGCAAGCCGTCAATACAACGCTTGATGGTTTGATCAGGCGCATAGTCGCGAAATTCCAACGCGACCGCACGAAGAATCAAAGCCAGAAACATCACAATGAATGGTAGATATAGCGCCGGAAGCAAGATGGCGTAGGCCATTGGAAAGAGCGCCAGCAAGCCACCGCCTCCCAGCACCAGCCAGGTCTCGTTGGCGTCCCAGATCGGCAAGATGGTCACTGCCATGGCCCGCCGTTGCTTGCTACAACGGGTAAGCCCTAAAAGAACGCCCACCCCAAGATCGGTGCCGTCGAGCAGGACATAGTTCAACACCGAAAACGCCAAGGCTGCGGCTGATAGCAGTGTTATCCAGTCATTGCCCAACATGGGTTCGCCCTCCCCTCAGGCATCGCCGGTCTCATCCGCCAGCGTGGGTTGCGGCCCGGGTTCATCCTTCTGCGCAGGTTTGCGCAGGATTCGCAAAAGCACCCAAAGTCCGATGCCGAAGATCAATAGATAAAACCCGAGGATCGACCACGTCGATGCAATCACCTGTCGATGCGAAACCGACGACAAACTGTCAGCCGTGCGCAGCAGACCGTAGACCGTGAACGGTTGGCGGCCGACCTCCGTCACCACCCAGCCACTGAGCATGGCCAAGAATCCGGCGGGAGCCAGCAGCACGCAACCTCGCATCATCCAGCGAGCCCTGAACAGCCGATGCCGGCGACGCAGCACCCAACTGATCAAGCCCTGCCCCAGCATCAACAGACCCAGCCCGACCATGAAACGAAAAGCGAAAAACACAATCGGCACGGGCGGGATGTCATGGGGCGCAAATTCATCCAGCGCGGCGATGGAACCCGTCAGGTTGTAACGCAGATATAGCGAGCCTATTCGGGGAATCGCCAATTCCCAATGGTTGCGCCCCTCCTCCATGTCCGGCACGGCAAACAGACGCATAGGTTCGCCCGCCCCTTCAGGTGGACGTGTCCAGGAGCCTTCGATGGCCGCCACCTTCTGCGGCTGTACGACGAGGCTGTGTTCTGCGTGGAAGTGTCCGACGACGATTTGTGTGGGGGCGAGCACGAGGATTGTCCATAGCGCCATGGAGTATTGAAGGCGAGCTCGCGGGTTTTCTGGTTGCTTCAACACCTGCCATGCACTGGCTCCGGCTACCAGAGTGGCTGTGCCGAGCATGGCTGCCAAGGTCATGTGCACCAGTCGATACGGAAAAGATGGATTGAAGATGATCGCCCACCAATCCTGGGCGATGAAACGGCCATCAATGCCAATTGAGAAACCCGCCGGTGTCTGCATCCAGGAATTGGCCGACAGGATCCAGAATGCGCTTATCAATGACCCGGATGCGACTGCGCAGGTAGCGAAGAAATGCACGCGCGGCCCGACCTTCTTCAACCCGAACAGCATGACTCCCAGGAAGCCGGCCTCCAGAAAAAAAGCGGCCAGCACTTCGTAGAACATCAATGGGCCAAGGATGTCTGCGGCCTGGGTTGAAAGACGCGACCAATTGAGTCCGAACTGGTATTCCAGAATCAGCCCCGAGGCCGTGCCCACCGCTACGGTAAGGGCAAATATTTTTAACCAGTAACGATAGACATCCAGGTAGATCTTCCTACCACGCAACAGCCACAGGCCTTCCAGCACCATGAGAAAATTGGCCAGGCCGATGGTGAATGCTGCCAGCACGATATGAAAGCTGATGGTGATTGCGAACTGAGCTCGCGCAGCCAAAAGGCCCGACTCGACAGCGTCCATAAAGGTCACTCGTGTTGAGCAGTGTCACGGTAGAACCTTTCAAACACCAAAATGTTCATGGCGCGCGAATTTTTTCAATCAAGCCCCGAAAAATTCGGGGCTTGATAATCACCCGGCTTCAGGATTGACGCCCTCCGCCACCGCTGTTTTCACCTTCTTTACGGCCCGCTTCAGAGGCTTTGTCCCGGTCATCGGCAAAGTTGCCGCCGCGACCGCTCTGGCCCCCGCCGGTGGACTGATCATCCTTGTTTGATTGCTGCCCGCCCGATGCCTGGCCGCCTTTTTGCCCAGGCTTGTCCATGCTTTCCTTATCGTCAGCGAATTCGCCTCCGCGATTGGTGCCTTGCCCTCCTCCGGACATACGATCGGCATCGCGTGATTGTTGACCTCCTGAAGCTTGCCCACCCTTCTTGCCTGCTTCAGAAGCCTTATCTCGGTCATTAGAAAAATTGCCGGGATTGTTGTTTCCGGTATTGGCCATTTCTATTCACCTCTACTTCGTTAATACGAGCATTTGCTCGTCTAATTCGGAGGGCGCAGAAAATTGAAAGTTTGGACGAAAATCGAATTTGGCGACCAATGGATTTTCGACGTTAGTTCCCTGAAAGATAGAGACTTTCGACTGGCGGAACGGGTGATCAAAGTGGGCTTTAGAAGTCGTTTTTTTCGCTAAAAAATGGCCAATATGAACTAAGCTTTCTAGCTCATAAGCAGCTTTACAAATGACAAATTTCGGAAGTCAGTCATGACCGAACATATCGTGCACTTTCACTGCCAGATCGACCAGGCAACGACTGAGCGTTTCAGAGATTGCTGTCTTGAAGCCATTGATCAAGGCGCCACGTCCTTGCTGCTGAACCTGTCCACTTCTGGCGGCAGCACCAATTTCGGCTTCACGCTCTATACCTTTCTGAAGTCACTGCCTGTTCCGCTATGTGCGATTAATGCCGGGAACATCGAGTCGATGGGCATCATCATGTTTCTGGCAGCAAGCCGGCGAATAACGTCGCCCCACTCTCGATTCCTGATCCACCCGATGAATTGGTATTTCAACCAGAAATCCGTCGATCACCAACGCCTGCGCGAATATCTATCGAGCCTCGACAATGACCTCGCGCGTTACGTCCAGATTTTCACGCTGGAAACCGCTGATGCAGAGACCAAGCTCGATATTTTTCACTGCCTTTCAGCGGAGGAAAAAGTCATCGCTGCCCACGAGTCCCTCGCTTACGGGATTGCGCATGAGATGAAACAAATGATGTTCGCTGATGATGTCAAACACTGGAAGGTCAGTGGCGGATGATCAGCCTGCAAGCCGATTGAACCTAGCTGAAACCCAAGCCTCGGATATTGAAACCACCTTGGGTGAGCCTATGAAAATAGAGGATACGTTACTGCGCCAGCGTAAGGTGCTCGCCAAGTTTGGTGAGCTCGCCTTGGCGTCAGATGACCTTGAACAAATCCTCGACGAGGCCTGTCGACTAGTCGGTGAGGCGCTTGAAACCAACCTCGCCAAATTCATGCTGCTTGAAGAAGACGGCATCACGTTCTTCGTGAGAAATGGTGTGGGCTGGGCACCCGATGTGGTCGGGAAGGTTCGGGTGCAAGCCTGCGAAGGCAGTCCCGAAATCTTCTCACTCAACACCAACGCGCCCGTCATTTCGACGGATATTTCTACGGAGTCACGGTTTCGGTATCACGATTTTCAAAAGAACAATGGGGTAAAAGCCTTCGTCAACGTTCTAGTCCACGGCGCAAAAGGAGAACGTCCTTTCGGAATATTTGAGGTGGACAGCCGAAGTCCTCGTCAGTTTACGCAGAGCGATATCGACTTCCTCCGCGGATATAGCAATCTGCTTGGTGCGGCGTTGAAGCGCTTCAAGACCTTGGACGCTATGCGCTCCACAGAAAAACGCCTGCGTGAAAGCGAAAGGCATTACCGCATTGCAGCTGAGCTCAATCCACTGTGGCCTTGGACTGCCGACAAGGGCGGTAACCTGATTTCTATCGATCCGCGTTGGCACGAATACACCGGTCTGTCGCTCGAGCAGACATTGGAACGTCAGTGGGCCAATGCCGCGTATGAGGCGGATCAGGTGTCAATCGCGGCTCTTTGGGATCAATCTCTGGCCACACTGCAGCCTTTCGATCTGCAAGTCCGATTTCGAAAACACACGGGCGATTACCGTTGGTTTAGAGTCCGTGCGCTGTGCAGCCGCGACAGCGCCGGAAAATCCGAACAATGGTACGGCACCATCGAGGACATAGAAGACCGGGTGCAACTGGAGAGTGCGTTGCGTGACTGGAACGACTTACTTGAAGAACGCATTGGCGAACGTACCCAACAACTGGAAGAAGAACAGCGAGAGCGCGCCGTAACGGAATCCAAGTTGCGGCAAAGCCAAAAAATGGAAGCGGTCGGGCAGCTTACCGGCGGAATCGCCCACGACTTCAACAATCTGTTGGCGGGGATCATCGGTAGCCTGGAACTGATGCAACGACGCATTGATGCGGGTCGCTACGACGATCTGGCCCGATACAATTCAGTTGCCTTGACCTCGGCATCTCGAGCGGCGGCATTAACGCAACGACTACTTGCGTTCTCCAGGCAGCAATCACTCGAGCCTGAACTGCTTGATCCTCGAAAAGTAATCGCAGATCTTGAAGAAATGATTCGGCGTTCAGTGGGGCCGAGCATTATAGTCGAGTGCTCATTCAGAACGACCGACCGTATCAGGTGTGACCTTAACCAACTGGAAAACGCGCTGCTTAATCTTGCAATCAATGCACGGGATGCAATGCCCAATGGAGGCAGGCTCGACCTCAAGGTTGATCGATGCGTTATCGATCAAGCCTCTTCATCCGACAAAATGATGCCGCCTGGCGCATATGTGAGCATTTGCGCCACGGATACCGGTACAGGGATCAGTCCTGACATCTTGTCGCGCATCTTCGACCCGTTCTTCACGACCAAGAAGTTGGGCGAAGGTACCGGGCTGGGTCTGTCAATGATATATGGCTTTACTCAGCAATCCGGTGGTCAGGTCAAAGTCCACAGCAGCCTGGGTATCGGCACCACTGTGACGCTGTATTTTCCGGTAGATAATTCGCAGGCAGATGACCCAAAAGTAGATCTTGGTGACACTCAACAGATGGTGCCGTCGGGGCAGAACGAAACTATTTTGCTGGTGGACGACGAAGCGGCTATCCGGCAAATGGCGTCGGAGCTTTTGTCAGACATTGGCTATCGCGTCATTGAGGCAGTGGATAGTGTTTCTGCCATCAAACAGGCGGAGAAGCTGGAACACCTTGATTTACTGCTGACCGATGTAGGTTTACCAGGATTGATGAACGGGATCAGTCTGGCTGCGGAACTCAAGAAAAAATATCCGCCGCTTAAAGTACTTTTCATTACCGGGTTTGCTGGCGGTTCGCGACTTGTCTCTGTCGACAGGACAACCCGATTACTGACCAAACCCTTCAGTCTTAATGAACTCACTTCACGAGTGCATTCATTGCTGAAGCCCGACCTTTAATCGAACCTCTCCCGACTCGATAGATCTGTATTGATCTGTTTCATGCATTAATGCATGCCAACAATGCACTTATCATATTGATCGCCCTGCTCCACCATTCGCCCCAATAAGAACCGTGCGCTGTGTCCAGGTAGCGCACGTCATAAAAGCGGTGGAGTACAGGTCAATGAAAACATCAAACCCTTCCGGGCTTTCACGCGCCGGTGCGATTTTCCGGGTCACCTCGGGCAACTTCCTCGAACAGTTCGACTTTTTCCTTTTCGGCTTTTACGCCACGCAAATTGCGGCTGTGTTCTTCCCGGCCAGCAGTGAGTTTGCCTCCCTGATGATGACCTTCGCGGTGTTTGGCGCGGGGTTCCTGATGCGCCCGTTGGGCGCGGTGGTACTCGGTGCCTACATCGACGATGTGGGTCGGCGCAAAGGCTTGATCGTGACGCTGTCGATTATGGCCAGCGGCACGATTCTCATTGTGTTGGTGCCCGGCTACGAAACCATCGGCCTATTTGCACCGGCCCTCGTGCTGATCGGTCGCTTGCTGCAAGGCTTCTCGGCCGGTGCGGAAATGGGTGGCGTCTCGGTGTACCTCTCGGAAATCGCCACCCCGGGCAACAAAGGCTTCTTCACCAGTTGGCAGTCGGCCAGCCAGCAAGTGGCAATTATCGTCGCGGCGGCTTTGGGCTACGGGCTGAATCAGTGGATGGCGCCCGCAATGATTGCCGATTGGGGCTGGCGGATTCCGTTTTTCGTCGGTTGCATGATCGTGCCGTTCATTTTTTTCCTGCGCCGTAACCTCGAAGAAACCGAGGAATTCGAAGCGCGCAAACATCGGCCGAGTATGGGCGATGTGTTCCGCACCCTCGCGCAGAACTGGGTCATCGTGTTCGCCGGAATGATGATGGTCGCCCTCACCACCACGGCTTTTTACCTGATCACCGTGTACGCACCAACCTTCGGCAAAACCGTGCTGCACCTGAGTACGTCGGATGCGCTATTGGTGACCTTGTTGGTGGGTGTTTCGAACTTCTTCTGGTTACCCATTGGCGGCGCGTTGTCTGATCGCATCGGTCGGCGTCCAGTGCTAATCGCCATGGCGCTGTTTACCCTAGCCACTGCGTATCCAGCGCTGACTTATCTGGTCAACGCGCCAAGCTTCGTCAACATGCTGTTGGTTTTGCTGTGGTTGTCGTTCATTTACGGTTTGTACAACGGCGCGATGATTGCGGCGCTCACGGAAATCATGCCGGTCGAAGTCCGCGTCGCCGGTTTCTCCCTGGCTTACAGCCTGGCTACGGCGGTGTTTGGCGGCTTCACCCCGGCGATGTCGACTTTCCTGATTCAGTACACCGGTGACAAAGCTGCTCCCGGCTATTGGATGAGTTTCGCCGCGCTCTGTGCCCTGTGCGCCACGCTATATCTCTATCGCCGCTCTAGTGGCCGCCTGCAACCAGCGATGTCTTGAACCAGCACTTTCGAGAAAATGACCATGAAAAAACTATTCAATGTTGCTGCCCTGGCCTTGGTGGCCAGCCTCGGCCTGAGTCCTTTCGCCCAAGCGGAAGAGATCCGCGTGATGACCTCCGGTGGTTTCACCGCAGCCTATAAAGTCCTCGGCCCGAAATTCGCTGCGTCTACCGGCAACACGCTGGACACCGCCCTTGGCCCGTCGATGGGCAAAGCGCCGGAAGCTATTCCCAACCGTCTTTCTCGCGGAGAAAAAGCTGACGTAGTGATCATGGTCGGCTACGCCCTTGATGACCTGATCAAGCAAGGCAAAGTTGATCCCGCTTCACGGGTGGAACTGGCGGATTCGCGGATCGGCCTGGTGGTGCGCGAAGGTGCTCCGAAACCGGATATCAGCTCCGTCGAGGGACTGAAAAAAACGTTGCTGGACGCTAAATCCGTGGCCTATTCCGACAGCGCCAGTGGCGTGTACATCGAAGATCAACTATTCAAGCGCCTGGGCATTGAAGACCAACTCAAACCCAAATCAAAGATGATCCCGAAAATTCCGGTAGGCTCGGTGGTTGCCACCGGCGACTACCAACTGGGCTTCCAGCAGGTCAGCGAATTGCTGCCGGTGCCGGGCGTAAGTTTTGTGGCAAAGATTCCAGAGTCGGTGCAATCGGTGACGCGCTTCGCAGCCGGCATTCCCGTGGGCGCGCAACACCCGGTTGAAGCCAAAGCCTTGCTGGAGTACCTGGCGTCCTCGGCAGCGCAACCGGACGTAAAGGCCACCGGGCTGGATTCGGTCAGTCGCTAACCTGAATTTTCATTTCCACCACCAGCCGTTCCAGTTCCAATGCAGCCGGGGTCAACGTGCGACCCCGGCGCTTGATCAGGCCGACACTGCGCATCACCTGTGGGTCGGTCAGCGGCACCCGCGTCAGAATCGGGTGATCAGCTGCCGGCATCGCCATCAGCGGCACCGCCGCTACCCCCAACCCCGCTTCCACCAAGCCAATCATCGTCGTCACATGCCGGGTTTCACAGATGCTCTGCCGTTGCGGCACGATTCCGGCCAGCGCTTGATCCAGCAAAAAGCGATTGCCCGAGGTCTTGTCCAGCGAGATGTAATCCTGCTGATAGAACTCCTCCCAGGTCACGCTGGTTCGACCCGCCAACGGATGATCGCGCCGACAGGCCACTACATAACCTTCCTGCACCAACGGCTCGAACTCGACTTCAGCCTCCAGCGTACCCATGAAGCTCAGGCCGAAATCCGCCTCGCCATTGACCACGGCGCTGAGTACGTCGTGGGCGCTAGAGTCGAGCACTTTGACTTTGATCCTCGGGAACTGCCGATGGTAATGGGCGATCACGCGCGGCATGAAGTAATACGCCGCCGAGGGCACGCAGGCCACCGTGACATGGCCGAGCCGGGTCGAGGCGACTTCGCTGATTCCCAGTAGCGCCACATCCAGATCGTCCAGCAAGCGCTCGACGCTGGGCATGAACCCGCGCCCGGCCTGAGTCAAGCTGACCTTACGTGTGGTGCGTTCGAACAATCGCACGCCGAGGGCGTCTTCAAGTTTTTCGATGCGCCGGCTCAGGGCAGGCTGGGATATACGCACGGCGTCGGCGGCTTTGCGAAAACTGCCCTGCTCGACCACGGCGCGAAAAGCTTGCAGGTCGTTGAGGTCGAAGTTGATGGCCATGGTGCGCACTCGGGATCAGACAGATTGATCAGCTTATCCTATGAATGCACAAAATTAATGCGCAATGTAACCACATGGAACGAGTCGGTTTATCGAACCCCTTCCGACGTAATGGGTCTGCTCCTGTATAACCCCTCGGAAATAATCCAATGTCCGCTCAACAAACCCTTGTCGTACTCGCTCGGGGCGGATATGCCGCTCGAGGCGTTCTGTATTTGATCATTGGTATCTTCGCTCTGCTGGCGGCTCAAGACTCGACAAGACCGAAGGACAGTCAGAAAAGCCTTGAGGCGTTGTTAAGCCAGCCGTTCGGATATGTCCTGGTCGGGCTAGTGGTGGCTGGTTTGCTAGCTTTCGCCGGGTGGCGATTGCTTCAAGCGATTCGCGACGTCGATCATCACGGTAGGAAACTTAAGGGCTTGGTGATTCGTACAGGTTTGTTGGCGGGAGGTTTGGTTAACGGCGCCCTTGCGTTTTTTGCATTGGGCCTGCTCATCACTGGCATCAGAAGTTCAGGCAACTCCAGTGGTGGGGAGACAAAGGATTTACTGGCGCATCTTTTGTCTTGGGATCACTCAAACGTGTTGGTCTACCTTATGGCGCTCGTCCCACTCGGAGTCGGAATCGCTCACATCATCAAGGGATGGAAGGCGTCGTTCGAGAAGTACTTTGAGGCTGACGAAGACGTAATGCGCTATATACGCCCGGTGTCTCGGTTTGGACTAATAGCTCGAGGAGTGGTGTTTATTGAGATAGCGCTGTTGCTCGCGATCAGCGGCTCCCGTTATAAAGCCATGGATCCTCCTGGCATGAAGGAAGCCCTTGATGCTCTCCAGAACCTGCCAGCCGGAGCCTTGATTTTAATGGTAATGGCTCTGGGGTTGATCGCCTTTTCGGCCTACAGCTTTTCCGAAGCCGCCTGGCGCAAAATAAACATGGATGTGCATGGGGCGCCGAAATCTTAGTCACTACGTGATGCTGGTGAAGAGAGGCTCGCCAGAGGGTGCTGTAAGAGTGATTGGCGAGGGCATTCAGGAGCATTCAAACTGAACGATCCGATTCAGGCAACAATCTGATACTGATGAACTGCTTATTTTCGTGAGCAAACCAGTGTCAGGAGGTTTTATGAGCGCTCAGCAAATTGAGTACTATTTCGAAGTCTACAAAGAGTCTTTCACTAATGCCCCCGTTTGGAGCATTGAAGCAATAACGCCGTTCCCAGCTGTGTCGATAGGTGACCGCTTCAATCATCAAGGCCTTGGTGCTGCATGGGGAGAAACGGCCTCCGAAGAAGAGGAATATCGAGTCGTAGACATCGACCACGTTTTTTCGGATACCGGAGGCAAGATTGCTTACAAAACCAGAGTGAAACTGATGCTGACACACCGCAACCAAGTGTATTGAGATGCGCCCTGCGGGACGAACCCAGGATGGAAATGTAGGGATTGAATCTGCTGAACGAGGCCGCGCTTCCCTGCCGTATCAAAAATTCAATGTGGAAGGAGGCTGAGAGTCTTGGCCTATCTGGACTGGGTGCAATGGCCCGCAATGTTGGTTACGGTGTTAGCCGCGTGGCTGATCGGGTCTCAAAGACCCGCGAGGCGAATGGCAGGATTTGTATGTTTCAGTCTGAGCAACGTGCTCTGGGTGATCTGGGGAGTCTACGCAGACGCGTATGCATTAATCGTTCTGCAGGTTTGCCTCTTCCTTATGAACCTGCGCGGGTTCAAAAAGAACCTTCAAGGACAACAGAACTAGAGAATGGCAACGTCACGATAAGTCGCCTGACGCGCCACGTCGGCTCTTCTGATATCGCGCTGACCCCTTTGGGTTACTGTACTTCGAAAAAAAACCTCGTCAATAATGGCATTTCCATTCTGCCAGTTCACGGCTGCGGCTCGCCGCACCTTGTATCAACTGGATTGATCGACGACCTTAATCTGTGTCAGCCCTACCCGCTCAGCCTGCTCTAGAATCTTCTCTGGCGTCGCATCCGCAGGGGGCATGATCAAGCCATTCTCTGCGTCCCCGAAATGAAGCTCTAGCAAATGCATCGCCGCCTCGTGTAAAGGCAACTGAGCCTGCTTGAGTTCGAACAGGTGGGTGCGGGACTGGCCGTTGAAAAGGTATTCCAGGACGTATCTGCGCATGGTGAAATCCTTGTAATGGGGAACCACAACTGTCAGTCAAACTTGCTGCGAAACCGCTCTACACTACGGGGGAACCCGCCTGATCGACGTATGCCTAACGGGTGAGTCCATAAATCAGAGCAAGTCATATGCATATGTCTGAGGCGTACCAAATCACCGAAGCGTTATCTACCAATGACGTGAATCTTAAACTTCACGAGGGATGGAAGCTCCTCAGTGTTGTAGTGACTACTCACCCCAATGGCCAGCTCCATCCGTGTTACATACTTGGCAAATCAAAACCAACGCAGGATGAACCTTCATCTGTTTGATCCTCAGTGCGCACCAGGCGCATCTTCTTGTGCCTGGCATGCCCGAGCGTTTCACAGGATTACCCTTGACCCCTCCCGCATGAAAATTTCGACGGTTTTGGGGCCAATGCCTTCAAACGCGGCAAGCCGATTCTCAAAGTCCCGGCGGTCAGTACTCGCCTCTACGATATTGCTCACCTTCCCTGCATAATCATTGTTGAGCTTGTGGGCCAACGCCAGCAGACGCGCAGCAGTGGTTTCGTCGTAACGCACGTAGTGCGCCTCTCCGAGCATCGCAACGAGTTCGCGGTGAGTGCAGTTGGCAAGCTTGCGTGGTGTGTCACGCTGGTGCTTAACCACAATCACTCGATAAGCTTCGGCGGCGATCTGGGCCTGAATCCTTTTACCCATCAAAAAACTGGCGACCAGCCATTTGAACAGGCCCTCCTCATTCGCGTTTTCCAGATCGATGTTCAAGTCTTGGGCACTGATGATTTTGTGCATCGAAACTTTCCTCTACTGACTTGAGTCGCGCGTAAGGAACAAGCATCGGTTCAATGGCTGGCAGCGCTTATTTTTTGTGCGGCAGTACCGCTCCCAATACCTGTTTGGCGGTTTGCAAGATCACCCCGGCCTCGTTCGGGTCGCCCCTGAGCAAAGTCGTGGCAAACTTCTTCGCCTGTTCGAGCTTGATATGCGGCGGTAACGGCGGCACGTCGGGGTCGGTCTTGAATTCGATCAGCACAGGAACGTCCGAGGCCAGAGCCTGCTCCCACGCAGCAGCGACATCTTCCTCGCGCTCGACGAAAATCCCTTTGAGCCCAATCGAAATGGCAAACAGGTGATACGGCACGTCCGGGATATTTTGCGAGGCCTCGAATTTCGGATCACCCTCCATCACCCGTTGCTCCCAGGTGACCTGATTCAGATCTTCGTTGTTGAAGACCGCGCAGATCCATTTTGGGCTTTCCCACTGACGCCAATATTTGGCGACGGTAATCAACTCGGCCATGTTGTTCATTTGCATGGCTCCGTCACCTACCAGCGCAATCACCTGGCGCTCGGGAAACGCGAATTTCGCAGCAATCGCATACGGCACGGCAGCACCCATCGAAGCCAATCCGCCAGAAAGCGAACACTTCATACCGCGACGGATTTTCAGGTCGCGGGCGTACCAGTTGGCGCACGAACCCGAGTCACTGGTGATGATCGCCTGGTTCGGCAAACGTGGGGACAGTTCGTAGACCACGCGTTGGGGATTGATCGGACTGGCTTTGGCCATGGCGCGTTTTTCCAGGGTCTTCTCCCAACTGCCGCGCCAGCCTTCAACTTTTTTCCGCCATTTGCGCTCGGTCTTCTGTTCGAGCAACGGCAGCAACGCGGCAAGTGTTTCTGCAGCATCGCCGACCAGATTGACCTCCATTGGATAGCGCAGGCTTAGCATGTCCGGTTGCAAATCGATCTGCACGCCGCGCGCCTGCCCTTCTTTTGGCAAGAACTCGGAGTACGGAAAGCCCGAGCCAATCATGAACAAGGTGTCGCATTCGGTCATCAGCTTGTAGCTGGGCTCGGTACCGAGCAAACCGATACTGCCAGTGACCCACGGCAAATCGTCGGGCAGTGCTGCCTTACCGAGCAAGGCCTTCGCCACACCGGCGCCGAGCTTTTCCGCCACGGCAATCACTTCATCGGTGGCCTGCAAGGCGCCGGCGCCGACCAGAATCGCGACCTTTTCACCCGCATTCAAAACGTCTGCCGCTCGCTGCAGATCCGCCTCGTAAGGCACTACTCTAGGCTTGCTGTAACCAACCCCCGAATGCGCAGTACCATGGGCCCTGCCCGGCGCCTCATATTCAAGATCTTGCACATCATTGGGCAGAATGATTGCGGTTACACGCCGCTCGCCGATGGCGGTGCGCACTGCGCGGTCGATCAAGTGTCGTACTTGCGCCGGTGCCGACGCCTGCTGCACGAAGGCTCCAGCGACATCCTTGAACATCGACACCAGATCGAGTTCCTGCTGGTAGTGGCTGCCCAGCGCGGTACGCGCCTGCTGGCCGACGATGGCCAGCACCGGCATATGATCCATTCGTGCGTCGTACAGTCCGGTGATCAGGTGCGACGCGCCAGGGCCCGAAGTGGCAATACAAACGCCCAACTCACCGGTGAACTTGGCATGTGCCGACGCCATGAAAGCGGCCATTTCTTCGTGCCTGGCCTGAACGAACTCAATCTTTCCCTTGGCCCGGCTCAGTGCTCCGAATACGCCATTGATGCCGTCGCCTGGATAACCAAAAATCCGGGTCACACCCCATTCGCTGAGCCGTGCAATCAGAAAGTCGCCAACTGTCGTCGTCATGTTGTTCCTCGCCTTCAACCGGTGCATCGAGCATTTCCGACAGAACATCCCGTCGGAACGTGTAAGGGTCTGGACACTCGGGTGCAGATCGAAGTTCTGCCGGATGTCAGTCACGATCAGATCGAACCTTCCCGCTGAAGACGCTGAAGCCGTAGGTGTTATAGATGAGCGTTACCGGGATCAGCACCGCAAAACCCACCAGCATGAAGATCTGGTTGTTGGGGCTTGAGGCAGCAGCCTGCAAGGTCAATTTCGGCGGCACAATCATTGGAAAGAGCGCCGCAATCATCAATGCAAACGCCAATATGAAAACGCCCAATGCACAGAACAGCGGCAGAAAATGACGACGGCTTCGAAAGCCCAAGGCGAAGCCAATCAGCAATGCAACAAGCAACGTCATGGCCGGCATCGACACCGAATATCAGCAGGTAAAACATCAGGATCGTCCAGGCTGAGCCGATCACCTGCTGGCGCGACACCGAGGACAGACTGTCCGCTGTGCGCAGCAGGCCATAGACGGTGAAAGGTTGGCGACCTACCTCTGTCACTACCCAGCCAAACAGCATCGCGAGAAATCCAGCCGGAGCCATCAGTACACCCTCGCAGCATCCAACGTGAGGTGTTCAACCGCTGCCGCCTTCGCAACACCAAACTGGTCAGCCCCTGCCCCACCATCAACAGCCCTAGACCCACCATGAAACGAAACGCGAAAAACACAATCGGTACCGGCGGAAGGTTTTCGGGCGGGAATTCGTCCAGCGCGGGGATGGTGCCTGTCAGGTCGTGCCGCAGGTACAGTGAGCCAATCCGTGGAATCGCCACTTCCCAACGATTGCGCCGTTCGTCCATGTCGGGAATGGCAAACAAGCGTAACGGTTCACCCGCGTGTTCAGGTGGACGCGTCCACGAGCCTTCAATAGCAGCAACCTTCATGGGTTGAACCTTCAGGTTGTGCTGACCGTGTAGATCACCCACTACGATTTGCAGAGGTGAGAGCACGACGATCATCCGCATCCAGGAATTGGCCGACAGGATCCAAAACGCACTGATCAATGAGCCAATGGCTACCGCACAGGTGGCGAAGAAATGCAGACGAGGGCCGACCTTCTTCAGGCCAAACAGCATGATGCCGAGGAAGCCCGCCTCCAGAAAAAAAGCGGCGAGCACTTCGTAAAACATTAACGGGCCCAGGATATCGCCCGCTTGTGTGGACAGTCGCGACCAGTTGAGTCCGAACTGGTACTCCAGAATCAGACCCGACGCCGTTCCCACGGCCACGTTGAGGGCAAATACCTTCAGCCAGAAGAGGTAAACATCCAGATAGATCTTTCGTCTGTGCCAGAGCCAAAGACCTTCCAGCACCATCAGAAAGTTGGCCAACCCGATGGTGAGCGCGGCCAACACAATATGAAAGCTGATGGTGATCGCAAACTGGGCGCGCGCAGCGATCAGCGCCGACTCGAAGCCGTCCATGCCCTCAAGTCTCTGACAGGACTACAGAGATTTTGGTGATGTGCTAGGTATCCATCCATTCTCCGCGCGCGTTGCGGCGCACTTGCGCAGTGATGAATCGTTGACCTCTGAAGTCGCAACGAGTTTTGAAAACATCTGCCAATCAACTTACTCGTTTGTTCAGCCTGCTTCTATGGCATTCCACTGAACACACGGCAAGCAGCCATCAAGAGTTTCCAATGAGAAGCGTGCCACCCCTACCAGGTGCTTCACCCAAAGCCATTTCGACGTTTCAAAAAAAATGAACCGCTTCAGGACGCCCTCGCCTAATGATTAGCTTGTGGAAAATCGCACAGGCAAATGTGCCAATACCGGCATACTCCGAGAGGTGCGCAAAATGGCTAAAGACGAGAAGAAAAGCAAAGGTGATGCTTCGAAAGCCAGCAAGGAATTGAAAGACAAAAAGTCATCATCGACAAAGAAATCAGCTGCGGCCTCGGCTCTTTCGAAATCTTCCCAAAAGAAAGACAAGAAAAAAGATGCCGAACCAAAGAAATCTGCAAAAAAAGCTGATAGCAAGCCAGCAACGGCCAAAAAATCCGAGAAGTCAGATAAGCCGGCGAAAAAGAAAAAGTAACCTCTGCGATTAGATTTGCTAGGGCTTTAAGCCCTAGCTTCCTCAGACAGTGTTGTCTTCGACAACTATCAATAGCCGTAAAATCAAGGCGTGGTTACCCAACTTCTGGAAGGTTCCTACCTTGCTCCTATCCCATTGCAGGTCCCATGGGGAACCCACTTTCGTTTGAGGCCCGCTAATGGTCAAGTCAGAAGCTGTACATGCGCCCATACAAGCCCTGCTACTCGATCGCAACGGCTGGGTGCCGAACAACGCTCGCCTGCCTGTGCTCATCTATATCAAAGCTATTGCAATTCAAGGTAGCGATCCAGCTGCGTTATTCGAGAAAACCTTCAGTGCCAATGGATGGCCGCCCCAATGGCGTTATGGGGTTTATGACTTTCACCACTACCATACCGAAGGCCATGAGGTGCTGGGTGTTGCCAGCGGCTTCGCTCGTTTGATGCTTGGCGGCCCTGAGAGTCGGGTGCTGGAAGTTAGCGCTGGCGACGTGTTGCTCTTACCTGCCGGCACCGGCCACTGCAATATAAGCTCCAGTGACGACTTTATGGTTGTCGGTGCTTACCCACCAGGGCAGAACGGCAACATTTGTCGCGAAGCGCCGAATCCGGAGCAGCTGGTGAGCATTGCAAATCTGCCGTTTCCAGACCAGGACCCGGTATGGGCGTAAATGGCGCGCTGCAGCGGTATTGGAGCGATCACATCTGATTGCATCCATCCGCGATATCGGAGGTCGCGATTTTCAAATGCGCGGAGCCACCCAACGGTTTACGGAACGGAAATGCAAACCAGGGTGTCATTTGAATTAGGCACCTTGGTGTCTTACACCCTGTTGAGAAATAGAGAGGTTGTCATGAACAATATTATCTACATCGTTGGGGCCGTTGTGATTGTCCTGGTGATTCTGTCGTTTGTCGGAATTGTTTAGCCAGCAGCTGAGCGCACAGTCCGTCCGCTACGGCCGCTTCCATTCTCGACCGCACCACACTTGCTGCGGGCAGGCTGAGCCCCCTGCCCTCTTGGCTAACGACCTATGTCTTCAGCTATCTCGACCGAATCAAGGCCGGCGTCGCGAACTTTGCCTACGGAGCATCGAAGGACTCTATAGATCTCAGAAACCACCTGCATCGTTGCCTCTTCGATCGTTCCTTCATTACGGCACAAAACCCAGCCGTGATCTGCAATCGCTTGCTCGAACGCCTGGGTACAAGCGACATGTTCTTCCAGCTTATGCATCACCGTACTGCTCAGCCCACGCCGTCGTGCCGTTGCCCTTGCCCATGAAATTTCAGGGTGGGTGACAACCCCGACATGCAGGTCTGGTACTTGCACTTTTCGATCAATGTTCAACTGCAGAATCTCTGCAAACGGGACGATTCGGCGAAACGCGGCATCAGACGGGTACCAGCGGTCGATCAAGATGATGCTGTCTGGTGGCTGTTCAGCCAGCACGTGTTGGGAAATCCAGCTACGGCTATCTGCCAGGCGCTCACAAACCTCCAACTCTAAATCCCGGGTGGGATTTCTGACGAGTTTGTTAACGAGGGTCATTGTTTCACCCCGATAGGGATCGCTTTTTTGCTCGGAAAGTCGGATCACCTTTTTGTTGTCGGCCCTCAGTGCTTTCGTAACGGCTTCCAACAGTGTGGTTTTGCCGGTTCCCTTGGGCCCATCCAGAGAAACAAACAGCGGACGATTCATTCTTCAACTATCAATTGGTGTACGGTTTTTTTGTCCGGTTCGTGCGCTGGAACCGCTTGGCGCAATTACGGGAATCGAGTGGGGGGGGCCTGATGAACAGGCAATGACGGACACTCTAACTTACTTTCTGGCTATAGCTGCTTATGAGCACCGGTCATCGCCCATAAGTTCAATGAAGTGCCTGGGTGGAACTTCTCTCGCATGGGGTTATAGTCGCTTACAGAAAATGATCTGAGTGACGTCAACATGAAAACGCTCACGGCCCTTTTCACCTGCCTGCTCGCCAGCATCAGCGCGGCGGCAATCTCCTGCGCCAATGCCGCATCACCTCCGCGAACCTACAAGACCAGTTTCGACTGCACCAGCACCAGAGTCCCCGTGGAAAAGCTTATCTGCCGCGATCCGCAACTCGCGCAGATGGACCTTGAGCTGACGCGTCTCTATCGCCTGGCGCTCACGGACGAACGGTCCGTACCGCCGCCCGACAAAGTCATCATCGACCAGCAGTTCTGGATCGACGCCCGCAACCAGTGCGGCTCCGGGCCTGAGGCCAAGGCCTGCACGATCCGCAGTTATGCCCAGCGTGCCTACCAACTGCGCCAAGGCTCGGCCATTGTGCGAACCAAGGACCCAGATAGGCTGACCGAAGGCCCTCAGGCGTTTCGATGTGCCGGGTTTAACGCACCGATTGCCGCGACTTTTTTTACTACGCAACCGGGTGTCGTGTACCTGAAGTGGGCGAACACCTCGGTCACCCTCAGCCAGGTGCAAAGCTATTCAGGCACCCAATACACCGGCAAGGATGTCTTGGGGAGCTACAGCTTCCGGCAAAACGAAAACGGGGTGTTTTTCCAGAAACCGGGCTCTGGAGAGATGAACTGTACGGCCGAACCGGTCGGCTGAAGGCTCTGGCGGTATCCGGTCTGCATTTGTCGCTCCAACCGCTCTGGGACCACGATCCTGCTCGCTCGAACATGCGACCGTACATCGCATGCGTTTAAGCGACCCCTCAAATGTGTCGACAATACTGTTGATGCGACCCGCATAAATCATTATATTCCGCCTCTATCACGAAATAGTGTCGACAATCACTGTCTTCAGCTAGCTCAGAACAGCTTTTGTAGGAGCCGATGCTCCAGTGGTTACCGGTGGTCACCCTCGACTACTGGGCATCAGCTCCTACTTTTATTTTTCGGACACAACCCGGGCGGCTTTTCGCCCAACACGCGGTATGACAGGAGAAACCCAGTGCTTGAGACCTACGTACAACAATTACAAGCACGTGCCGAGCAAGGGCTTCCACCCTTGGCGCTGAATGCCGAACAAACGGCCGGCCTGGTTGAGCTGCTGAAGAATCCTCCGGCTGGCGAAGAAGCTTTCCTCGTTGACCTGATCACCCATCGCGTTCCACCTGGCGTGGACGAAGCAGCCTATGTAAAGGCCGGCTTCCTGTCCGCCCTCGCCAAAGGCGAAGCCAAATCCCCTCTGATCGACAAGAAGCGCGCTGTTGAACTGCTCGGCACCATGCAGGGCGGCTACAACATCGTGACGTTGGTCAACCTGCTGGACGACGCCGAACTGGCACCAGTGGCGGCCGAAGAACTCAAGCACACCCTGCTGATGTTCGATGCCTTCCACGACGTGGCTGAACGCGCCAGGAACGGTAACGTTCACGCACAAGGCGTGCTGCAATCCTGGGCTGACGGCGAGTGGTTCAAGAACCGCCCGGTACTGGCCGACAAGATCAGCCTGCGCGTGTTCAAGGTCACCGGCGAAACCAACACCGACGACCTGTCCCCTGCTCCGGACGCCTGGTCCCGCCCGGACATCCCGTTGCACGCCCTGGCGATGCTGAAAATGGCCCGCGACGGCATCGTGCCGGACGAGCAAGGCGTCACTGGTCCGATGAAGCAGATCGAGGAAATGCGCGGTCAAGGCTTCCCGATCGCTTACGTCGGTGACGTAGTGGGTACCGGTTCCTCGCGTAAATCGGCGACCAACTCGGTGCTGTGGTTCTTCGGCGACGACGTGCCTTTCGTGCCGAACAAGCGCGCTGGCGGTTTCTGCTTCGGCAACAAGATCGCCCCGATCTTCTACAACACCATGGAAGACGCCGGCGCCCTGCCGATCGAATTCGACGTATCCAACATGCACATGGGCGATGTGATCGACCTGTACCCGCACGCAGGCAAAGTCTGCAAGCACGGCACTGACGACGTCATCACCACCTTCGAAATGAAGACGCCGGTGTTGTTGGATGAAGTCCGTGCTGGCGGTCGTATCCCGCTGATCATTGGCCGTGGCCTGACCGAGAAGGCGCGTGCCGAGCTGGGGTTGTCGCCTTCGGATCTGTTCAAGAAGCCTGAAGCGCCGGCTGAAAGCACCAGGGGTTTCACCCTGGCGCAAAAAATGGTCGGCAAGGCGTGCGGCGTAGCCGGTGTGCGTCCGGGTACTTACTGCGAACCGAAGATGACCACCGTCGGCTCCCAGGACACCACCGGTCCAATGACCCGTGACGAACTGAAAGACCTGGCATGCCTGGGCTTCTCGACCGATCTGGTGATGCAGTCCTTCTGCCACACCGCGGCTTACCCCAAGCCGGTCGATGTCACGACTCACCACACCCTGCCGGACTTCATGCGCAACCGTGGCGGCGTTTCGCTCAAACCGGGTGACGGCATCATCCACAGCTGGCTGAACCGCATGCTGCTGCCGGACACCGTCGGTACCGGTGGTGACTCGCACACCCGTTTCCCGATCGGTATTTCGTTCCCGGCCGGCTCCGGCCTGATCGCGTTCGCCGCCGCCACCGGCGTCATGCCGCTGGACATGCCGGAATCGGTTCTGGTGCGTTTCAAAGGCAAGATGCAACCGGGCATCACCCTGCGTGACCTGGTCCATTCGATCCCTTACTACGCGATCAAGGCCGGTCTGCTGACCGTGGAAAAGAAAGGCAAGATCAACGCTTTCTCCGGCCGCATCCTCGAAATCGAAGGCCTGGACAACCTGACCGTCGAACAGGCGTTCGAACTGTCTGACGCTTCCGCTGAACGTTCGGCAGCCGGCTGCACCATCAAGCTCCCGGAAAAGGCGATTGCCGAGTACCTGACCTCCAACATCACCCTGCTGCGCTGGATGATCGGCGAAGGCTACGGCGATGCGCGTACCCTGGAACGCCGTGCTCAAGCGATGGAAGCCTGGCTGGCCAACCCTGAGTTGCTGGTGGCTGACAAAGACGCCGAGTACGCCGAAATCATCGAGATCGATCTGGCCGAGATCACTCAACCGATTCTGTGCGCACCGAACGACCCGGACGACGCCCGTCTGCTGTCGACTGCTGAAGGTCAGAAGATCGACGAAGTGTTCATCGGTTCGTGCATGACCAACATCGGTCACTTCCGCGCCGCCGGCAAATTGCTGGAGCAGGTCGACGGTCAGTTGCCAACCCGCCTGTGGCTGTCGCCGCCGACCAAGATGGACGCGCATCAGCTGACTGAGGAAGGTTACTACGGCATCTATAACAAGGCCGGCGCACGCATGGAAATGCCGGGCTGCTCGCTGTGCATGGGTAACCAGGCGCGCGTAGAACCGAACTCGACTGTGGTGTCGACGTCGACGCGTAACTTCCCGAACCGTCTGGGTGACGGCGCGAACGTCTACCTGGCTTCGGCCGAGCTGGCGTCTGTTGCCTCCATCCTGGGTCGCCTGCCGACCGTCGAGGAATACATGGAGTACGCGGGCAAGATCGACAGCATGGCGGCCGATGTCTACCGCTACCTGTCCTTTGACCAGATCGCCGAGTTCCGTGAAGCTGCTGCGAACGCCAACATCCCGGTCGTTCAAGCCTAACGTTACAACGCAATAGAAAACGCCGCCCATCGTGAGATGAGCGGCTTTTTTTTATGCCTGCTGAATAGGCATGCACACCACAAACCCTGTGGGAGCGAGCCTGCTCGCGATGGCGGTCGATCAGTTGGCATTGATGTCGACTGACACACCGCCATCGCGAGCAGGCTCGCTCCCACAGGGTTTTGTGGTGTGCTGGAGATATTTGCGCTGCCACTCGTCAGCGCCTCCGCACCATCCCCAACCAGCATCTTCCAACGTTTTATACCCCACCGCAGGAAGACCCGGATGATGAACAGAACAATCACCACCCTCGCCATCGCCAGCCTGTTGTCGACGATCGCCATGGCCGCCGAAAAGACAGAAACCCCACCAACGGCCATCCCCGGCGTCAACCAGGCTCAAGGCGCCGAATCCAACGAGCAGAAGGCCGACAAAAAAGGCGAGGAAGCCTCGGGCTCAAACTCTGGCGCCGAATCGCACGAAACGGAAAAAGACGCCGCTACGTCGAGCGACTCGAAGGGCGAAGAAAAAACCGAGTGAACGCAGTCAACAGAGGTAAACGATATGCACAACGATGACGATGTGAATAAAGCATCCAACGCCCCTCCCTCTGATGTTTCGGGCAAGCCCGTCAACGTGGTCGAAAGGGACCTGCACGACACATCAAGTGAAACCGAGGGCGTCGATGAAACCATTACCCCCTCTTCCACCCGCGCCAAGGAACAGGACGCTGAAACGCTCAGGGATAAAATCGCGGAAATAGAACGCAAGGTGGCGGATGGTAATTAGCGACCCCGGGAAGCGGGAGGTCGATGGCTGACCTCCCTCCCCTTGTTCAGCGTCGGTCATCAGACAGCGGGGTCGGCTCGTCCGCCTCCGGCATGTCCCTGTCCGGGTCTTCCCAGTCGTCCGGGCGCTGGTCGTCTGGCCGTGTCAGCGGATCGTATCGACCCGGATCCTCAGGGTTGGCCATCGGGTTGTCGGTGCCTGGCTCAGGTCTTGATGGGACCGCGTCTTGCATCGGGTTCTGATCTTGTTGCTGGAACGTCGAATCGCTGGACATACCCACCTCACCGCTCAAAGGGTCCGGATTCTCCGGTCCGTACAGATTTGAATTGGACTGGGTTGCTGCGTGCGTTCGAACAGACGAGCGGCTAACCCTCAGCGCCGGTGGCCGGACCGGGTGCATCCTTGGCGGCGGCGCAGCACAGCAAAATGTCAGCCACGCGCAGGATCGGCAGCGGGTCTGTCTTCCGACGCTCCTTGAGCCATTGGCGACTGCGTCCGACATCCAGTTGCAGATTCAACAACATCATCAGGCTCAGCAACTCCTGGGAAACCCGTCCGTGGCCGCATTCAGGGCAATGAAATTCCTGCCCCACGCCTGCGCAGAGTGTTCGTGCAAAAGGATTTTCACAGATCAAACAGGACATAGTCGGTCTCCACCCAATGAAAAGTAGAGAGCCGCGAGCGCTGGAAGGTGTTCATCGTGGCCGACGAACGGTCCTGCCCACTCAGCAGAGCAATGCCGAGAGCGTTAGCGCGTTGCCCACTGCTGCACCACTGGCGGTGTTGTCGAAAATGCACCACGTCGCCTCGCTGTCGGTGGTGTCTGTCTGAAGATTGATTGCCAGGCTCTGCAACATGGGCAATTCGTAGGGACTGAAGTAAGTTCGGGGCGATCCGTGCAGTCGCCAATACTTCAATCCCGGCCAGCCCCCCGGCAAAGCGTCATGGCTGATGCGTGATGGATCTACCGCTGCCCGGGCAATTCGGTGACGGATCAAAAGCGGCTCGGCACCGAGCCAGGTTTCGTGCCGGGGTTCCAGTACCACGTGGCCGGCATACTGACATCTGAGTGCACTGAAAAAGCTGTCAGCCACTGAATGATCAAACGCCAATGAGGGCGGCAACTGCACCAGCAAGCAGCCCAATCGATCACCTAATCCTGAACACTGCGAGATAAACTCACCGAGCTCCCCGCCGCACTCTTGCAAGCGCAGTTCATGGGTAATGAGCTTGGGCACCTTCACACAAAATCGAAAACCATCCGGCACCGAATCGGCCCAGCGAGCGTAGGTTTCCCGGCGATGCGGACGATAAAACGAACTGTTGATCTCGACGCTGTTCAGGTGCGAGGCGTAGCGCTGCAGGTGCGTGCCTTCAACCGGGAAGGTCGACACAAACTCGCGCGCCAGACTCCATCCCGCACACCCGATGAAAATCGGCAGGCCCATTCAATCAATCTCCACGCGGGGAAAACCACCCAAAGGATTGTCCTGTGTAGAGTTGAAATGCTCGCGCAAGCAGAGTTCGAATTCTTTTGCCCATGGCGAATGAGCAGCGCACCGCGCCTTTCGATCAATCCGATGGAACCTAAGGATTAAGCCCGTTCTCTATCGCAGGACCAGCAGAAGGAGAAGTCATCATGATCGACCCATTAACCGGCATGAGGCCGGGCGAGCGCTACAGCGTCGAAAGCCTTGAGCGCACACCGCATTTCCCCGGCTTCTTTCTCGATGGCAAGTATTACCTCGGGCCCGAGTTGCAGACGGCGGTCGGCTGGCTTGAAGGGCAGCAGTTTCTGTATGACCAGCTCGATACGACCGGCGAGCCGGTGTATCCCGGGCGCGTCGCCGGCACCATTGAAGACCTGACGCTGATCCTTGGGGATGGCGCGCGCCTGAAATTGAACGAGATGGCGTACGACGCCCCCAGATACCTGCCCACCGAAATGACCGATGACATTCTGAACACGTACCCGTTGGCCGCCGCCAGGCCCATCCGACCTTCGCCGCTGCTGGTCATCGGTGCCGCGCTGTTGGTGAGCGGTTGCCTGCTCGCGTTCAATCGTCTGGGTAGCCGACGCTCGTCCCGTTAGATTCACGGGCAATCACGGTGATTGCCCGCGATCCTCGGTTTACAGGTACCAGCGATATTCTCGGGCGGTGATTTCCTGCATGAACGCCAGGTGATCCTGACGTTTGTTCTCGCAATACACATCCACAAACTCCACCCCCAGCCCTTCACGCAGTTGCGGCTGATGCTGCATCGCGCGCACGGCTTCGAGCATTTCCTTCGGAAAGTCGACGCCACTGTTGCGGTCTTCGTTCAGCGGCAGGATCGGTTCCTTGCCGGACTCCAGTCCATGTTCCAATCCAACCAGAATTGCCGCCAACACCAAATAGGGGTTGGCATCGGCACCGGCCAGGCGATGTTCGATGCGCAAATTCTTCGAGTCCGATTCCGGAATGCGCAGGCACGCATCGCGGTCTTCAAATCCCCAGCTCGCTTGGGTGGCGATGTTGGTCGTGCCGCCCAGGCGTCGATAGGCGTTCTGGTTCGGGGCGAAAACCGGCATGCAATGCGGCAGCAGCTCCAGGCAACCCGCCACAGCATGGCGCAGTGATTGCTGCTGGTTGGCCGCCAGAATGTTATTCCCGGCCCCATCGTAAAGACTCACATGCACATGCATGCCGCTGCCTGGATGCTGCAAGTAGGGCTTGGCCATGAAACTGGCGCGGTAACCATGCTTGAGCGCCACGCCACGGCTGCTGCGACAGAACAGCGCCGCCCAGTCGGCGGCGCGCAAGCCGTCGTCGAGGTGACCGAAATTGATTTCGAACTGACCCGGCCCGAGTTCGGCCGTGATCACCGTGCTGTCGATGCCTTGGGCCCGCGAGGCTTCGACCATGTCGTCGAGTACCGGCGCAAAGCGCGACAGTCGCTCGATGTGCATGTTGGGTTGATCGTCGGCATCGTCCGTGAAGTCATCGCGGGGAAACTGCGGCAGCCCGTCGCGCAGCTTTTTATCGAACAGGTAGAACTCCAGCTCGAACGCCACCACCGGATGAATGCCTTTGCTGGCGAGCCGGTCCAGAACCTGCGCCAGCACCTGGCGCGGTTCGAACACGATAGGCTTTTCAGTGCCGTCCGAGGTGATCAGCATTTGCCCCAGCGGTTGCGCTTCCCAGGTCACTGGCTTGAGAGTACCCGGCACCAGCCGACGCACGGCGTCCGGATCACCATCGTTGAAGCAGTAATCACCAATCTTGAACAACCCGCCTTGCACACCCAGCAGCACACAGTTCTGCGGCAGTTTCAGCGCAGTGCCGGCCGCGACCTTTTCCAGCATGTCCACCGGGTAGCGCTTGCCGTAGAAATGTCCGGGGATATCGAGGGAAATCAGGTCGACATAACGCACCTCAGGGTAGCGTTGGCGAAAGGCACGCACCTCGGCCAGCAGGTCAGAGCAGGTAGCATCCATCATTGTCGGTCCTTTGCTTGTTATCAGGTGTAAACCCAGAGCACTCGCGTGAGTTGCCCGGTGAGGTTGCCGTAGCGGCAACGGGTATGGCTGTCGAACTGAAAACTGTCGCCAGCCACCAAAGTCACAGGTTCTTCGTCATCGCCCAGCCACAGCGTCAACTCGCCTTCGAGCACATAGCCGCCCTGCTCCGAGCTGTCACTCATGTGTCGTTCGCCGCTGCTGGCACCGGCTTCCAGATGACTTTCGAGCATGGAAAATGACGCGCGCATCTTTGGCGAAACCAGGATGTCGGTAATGCCGTTGGCGTAGTACAGCGTGCGGCGTTCGTCCGGCCGCGTGACCCAGGGCAACTCCTTGGGTTTCGGCAGGCTGTAGAAGTACGTGGTCGGCACGCCCAGGGTTTCGCTGATCGCCGTCAAGTCGGCCACGGTGGGCCGTGACAGGCCGCGTTCGACCTGCGAAAGAAAGCCGACGGAGCGGCCGATTTTGTCGGCCAATTCCTTCAAGGTGTATTTCTTGTGCTTGCGCAAATCGTGAATCAGGATCGCCAGCGCAGCGATTTCTTCTTGCTTGTTCATGCCTGGAATTCCGGTAGATGACTCATCAGATACTGTCGCGCAGTCGATACCAGGCTTTGCCGATGGCTTCCAGCGGCGCGGCGAGGTATTTGCCGCCGGGAAAACTGCCGTTGTTCAGGCCCTGATACAAGGACAATTCATCGTCCTGGCCCAGAATGGCGTCGGACACTGCACGGGCCGCGGCCAGTGTCGGCAGCACGCCATGCCCGGAATAGCCTTGTAACCAGTAGCGATCCCCCGCCCGGCCAACGTCGGGCGTTCGTTTGAGGGTCAGGTCGATGTGCCCGCCCCAGGCGAATTCCAGTTCCACACCTTTGAGCTGCGGAAACACCCGTTCCAGGAACGGCCGTGTCGCCCCGGCGATGTCCTTGGGCAGGCCGCCCAGATACGTGCAACCGCCGCCGAACAGCAGGCGGTTGTCGGGTGTGCGGCGGAAATAGTCGAGGACAAACTGGTTGTCGGTGACGCAGACATTGCTCGGCAGCAGCGCCGTGGCTTGCTCTGGCGTCAGGGGTGCGGTCGCCACTTGATACGTCCCGACGGGCAATACGCAACTGGCCAACTGCGGGTCGAGCCGATCCAGATAGGCGTTGCAGGCCAGCACCAGCACATCGGCGCGAATCGACCCGCGCTCAGTGTTCACCACGAAGCGGCCACCCTCCTCTCGATAACTCAACGCTTTGCTTTGTTCATGGATACGACCACCCGCGCGTTCGATGGCGGCGGCCAGGCCGATGGCCAGTTTCAGCGGGTTCAAATGAGCGCCCTCTGGGTCGTACAACCCTGCCTGATAGCGCTCGCTGGCAATCCAGTCCGGCAACTGTTCACGGCTGATGAACTGCAACCCGTGGTGCCCCCACTTGTGACTGGCCTCGCGCTGCCACTCGGTCAGCAGGCCGACACGTCGTGGCATCACCGAGGTCCACAAATGGCCGGCGCGATAATCACAGTCGAAGCCATGGCGAGCCGGCAATTCACGCAGTTCCTGCGCCGCCCAGCGCATGCCGTCCCACAGACGTCGTGCGCGCTCATAACCGAGCGCGGCTTCCAGCGGTGGCATGTCACACGACCAGCCGAGAATGGCTTGACCACCATTGCGTCCCGAGGCGGCCCACGCCACGCGACTGGCTTCCAGCAGTGTCACGCGCTTGCCCGCCAGGGCCAGGCGCAACGCGGTATGCAATCCACTGAATCCGGCACCGATGATCAGGATGTCGGTGTCGTGTTCACCGGCGAGTGCGGGTCGGCTGGTCAGGCGATCGGCGCAGCTGTGGGCGTAGTAGCTGGCGACATGCTGCGTGGACTGCTGGAACATACAAGCCCTCATGAAATTATGTTTATATAATTTCATGAAAAACTACATGATTAATTTCATATGGGCAACCGGCAAGTCTTTCAGAGCCTTGGCCAGCCCCTTCGCGAGCCTGCTCGCGAAGGGGCCGGTCCAGACCAAAAAGACCCTTCAGGTATCAGGCGACTTATGCCACGGATACCCCTTCGCACTGAGCTCAAAGGCGTACTCAAACAACCGCTTCATGTACTCTCCATCGAACTGACGATTGCGCAGGTGATGAAAATCCGCCCCGATATACGCCAGATTGAAATCCGCCCCGTCCTGCTGGGCGATCCGGTAGATCCGTTCCAGATCGCTGATCCCTTGCATCTGAATCAACGCGCTGATGGCGCGACCGCCAATGCTCAACGTACGGCGTTTGGTCCCCGACCACTGCGGCTCCATTTTGCCGTTGCGAATCACATAGAAATTGCGATCACGGCGCAAACGCGCGCCGGCCACGCTGTTCAGTGCCATGACGGTGCCTGGGGGATAAAGGAATACCTGCGTGATGACGCCGCCATCGACGTGCATTTCCTGGAACGGTTGGCCGCTGACCTCCACGTCGATCATGACGGGAGAAACGGCCCCCGGAATACTCATCGACGCGATCAGGATTCGACGGAACAGCTCGAGTGCTCCCGGTGCGCCGCTGGCGGCAATCGCGCCCATGTTCCAGGTCACGGGCCGCCCCGCATCGAGGTCGGTGGTGCCGATCATCAGCAGCCGCCCATTGGCGTATTGCGCCGCAATCGCCGCCAGTATGTCCGTAGAAATGCACTGCGCGACCAGCCGCGCCAATGGCTTGCTGTCCGCAATGCCGTCGCTGGCAAGCCGGGTCAGCACACTTCGCGAATGGAAAACGTCCTTGGGGCCAATGGCGCTGCAAATGCGCAGGATGATGTCGTCGTACTGAGGCCCCAGGTACGCGAACGGAGCCACCAGGGCCCCGGCGCTGATGCCCGTGACCACTTTGAAATCGGGACGCGAGCCATGCAACGTCCATCCCGCGATGATCCCCGCCGCAAAGGTGCCAGCGTCACCGCCACCGGAAATCGCCAGCATGTTGGCCAGTGGCAGGGTGTCATTCGGCTCCCCTGCCCTGGCCAGCGCTTCGGCTTCTCGCAAGTTGGACTGATGCACATCCCGAATCAGCGGCGCGAGGTCCCGGTCCAGCCAGTAACGTGCCTCGGGAATGCCGGGGACGACCGCCAGTTCCGTCAGGGTCGGCGGCACGGCATCCCGGCGTTGCAGACACGCCTGGCGCAACATGTTCCACGTTGACGCACTTGGCCCGGGCTGGAATGGTTTCAACACGCCTCCTCATGACCTGAGGACGTCAGACACCCTCCGGTCGATCCTGAACCCACTGCCAGAATAATTGGTAACCCACCGCCAGCACGACCGGCCCGATGAACAGTCCGAGGATGCCGCTGGTGACCATGCCGCCCAATGCACCAATCAACACGACCGGCATCGGCACATCCACGCCCCGTCCCAGCAACAGCGGTTTGAGGACGTTGTCCACCAGGCCCGCAATAAACACAAAGACCGAGAATATAATGGTCCTCGTGTTGGGCCCTTCGGTGGCCATGACATAGACGATCACCGGCAGCGTAATCAGCGTGGCCGGTAACTGCATGATGCCCAGCAGCAACACGCCGATGGCCAGCAGACCGGCGCCGGGGATACCTTTGAGCACGAAGCCGATCCCCACCAGCAACATCTGGATGAAGGCGATACCGACCACCCCGAGCGCAACGGCGCGAATGGTCGCCGTGCACAACTCGGCGATCTGTGGCCCCCTGTCCGGACCGCTGACACGCGACGCGATATCCACCGCGCAACGGCTGCCAGCCTCACCATGGGCCATGAAAATACCGGCGATGATCAAGGCAACAATGAACATCAGCAAACCTGCCCCGACGCCAGCGATCTTGGCCAACACGCCCAGCGTGACGCCTTTTATTTGCGGCAGGTATTTCACCATCAGGTCGGGAAGATCGGTTGAGGCCTGCAGCCATATCGCCGAAACGGATTTACCCACCAGCGGCCAGGTGGCGACCGTATCCGGGGGCGGCGGGATATGGAAGCTGCCCTCCTTCACCAGATCAACGACCTTGGCCACCGACTCCGCAATCGAGGTACCCAACAGATAGACCGGCACCACCAGAATCGCGATGGCAATCACCACAAGGATGGTTGCAGCACGCCCTTCGCTGCGCCCCAGCGATCCCATGAGTTTCAGTTGTAACGGGTAGAGGGTGATCGCGAGGATGACCGACCACAGCATCAGGTCGCGAAACGGTCGAAAAATCTCGAAGCAGAACAGCACCAGAACGACAATCAACCCGGCACGAATCAGGACATCGAGCATGCTGCGGGTCAGCGATTTCTCGGACAGAGGTAAGGGCACCATGGATGCCTCCTTGCTGATAGCTGCAAACAACGGTTGGGGAACGGTTAGGGCAGCATAGACGCTGATTTCAAGGTGCGACATCCACATTGTGCTCTGCATCGCTGTGCTGCAAAAAAAACCGCAAAAACAGCACATGGATTCAATATCCGCGGCTCAATCCACGCAACCATGGCCTCCTCACTCACCCCGTAAGGACCTCATCATGGCCATTGCAAAAGCAGTTCCCGGCAAAACCCTGCTGACCCCCTCAGACCACACGCTGATCATGATTGATCACCAATCACAGATGTCCTTTGCGACCAAGTCGATCGACGCCGTGACCCTGCGCAACAACGCTGCGCTCGTGGCCAAGGCAGCTCGTGGGTTCAAGGTCTCGACCATTCTCACCACCGTGGCCGAGAAGAGTTTTTCCGGGCCGATCTTCGACGAAATCAAATCGGTGTTCCCGGAACACAACGTGATCGACCGCACCAGCATGAACACCTGGGAAGACGAGCGCATCGCCGTTGAAGTCAATAAGTTCGGCAAGCAGAAAATCGTCCTGGCCGGTCTATGGACCTCCGTGTGCATCGTCGGCCCGGCGTTGTCGGCCATCGACCAGGGTTTCGAGGTGTACGTGATCGCCGATGCCTGCGGCGACGTCACCACCGAAGCCCACGAAGTGGCCCTGCAGCGCATGATCCAGATCGGCGCACGCCCGATGACGTCCCTGCAATACTTGCTGGAACTGCAGCGTGACTGGGCGCGCAGCGAAACTTATGACGAAACCGTAAAAACCTCGATCGCCAACGGCGGTGCCTACGGTCTGGGGCTGATCTATGCCAAGAGCATGTTCGGTGCCTCGGAAGCCCACTAAGCCAGAACCAGCGACTCCGTACTCGCGGAGTCGCTTCCCGGTGGTGATTGATCGATGACGTTTTCCAAGCGCAAACCCGGCCTGTCTTTCTGGTTATCGGTGATAGTCGCCGGCACCACCGCAACGGCGCAGGCGGATGACACGGCGCAAACCGGGCAAGGGTTCCTGGACGGTGCGACGCTGAATGTGCTCAGCCGCAACTTCTACCTCAACAGTGATTACCGCTCCCCTTCGCCGTCCGGCAAAAGCTACAAGGCGGAATGGGCGCAAGGTTTCATTGGCGCTTTCGAGTCTGGTTTTACCCCCGGCATCCTCGGATTCGGCCTCGACAGCCACGCCTTTTTGGGCGTGAAGCTCGACAGTGGCAAGGGCCGTTCCGGCACCGGATTGCTGCCGGTGGACAGTGATGGCCGCAGTGCGGACGACTATTCCAGCGCTGGCGGCGCGCTGAAAATCAAGGCGTCCAAAACGACCGTGGCGTACGGCGAAATGATGGTCGAAACACCGGTGTTCGACACCGCCGACAAACGCCTGCAACCGGAATACGCCACCGGTTTTCTGCTCAACAGCCGCGAAATCGATGGCATGAATGTGCAGGCCGGTCACTTCACGGCGTTCAAGAATCAGGACAGTTCATCGAGCAAGGGCAATTTTTCCGGTTACGGGGCCAACACCGACGCCGGCGGCATTTCGTTTGCCGGCGCCGACCTGTTCACGCAAAGCCCTGTCGGCGGCGCGCTCTATGCCTCGACGTTGACCGACACCTGGCACCAGTACTACGGCAATCTTCACCTCAAGCAGCCCGGCGTGTTCGTCGACGCCAATGTCTACCACACGCGGGACACGGGTGAGGCATTGGCCGGCGCCATCGACAACACCGCGTTCAGCCTGTCGGGCAAATACACCGTCGACGCCCACGGTTTCACCCTGGCCTATCAGAAAGTCAACGGCGACACCCCGTTCGATTTCGTCGGTGGCGATTCCATCTACCTGGCCAACTCGATCAAGTACGCCGACTTCAACGGCGCCCACGAACAATCGTGGCAAGTGCGCTACGACCTCGACCTGAGCACCTTCGGCGTTCCCGGCCTGGCCTTCATGACGCGTTACGTCAAAGGCACGCAGATCGACGGCACCCATGCGCCCCAGGGCGGTGCCTACAACCCGTTCGACGCAGCGACCGGCACCTTCGTCCCGCAACAAGGCGACGGCGGACGGCATTGGGAGCGCGACATCGATTTGCGCTACATCGTGCAATCGGGGGCGGCCAAGGACTTGTCCCTGCAACTGTCCCATGTGTCGCACCGCGCCAACCCGGCGCAGGGAGGCGATGATATCGACCGGGTGTATGTGGTGATCCAGTACCCGTTGAGCTTCGGGCCTTTTTGATCGGGAAATTGGCGGAAGGCAGCCGGAGTCGAACCTGCCCGGGAACGGATGCCGTCCCCAACCGGGTTTGAAGCCCGGCCGCGCCACCGGGCGCGATTGCCTTCCTTGAACTCAGTGGTCGTCTGTCTGGACCAAGGCACTGTCGAGACGGATCTGGCGTTTGTCGCCCATGCGTCGCGTCAGGCCGATGCGGTCAAAGTACTCCAGAATCTGAATGCTGCGCTTGCGGCCCAGGCCGACCGCATCGCGAAACGCCGCGACCTGTATCACCGGGTCGTGCCCGGCCAGTTGCAACAGCATAGCCGCCAATCGACGGATCATCGCGTCGGTGTAGAACAGGTCGCGAACCACTTGATGCAGCAACCCCAGCCGCGCCATTTTGCGCAACAGCAGGCGCACGGTTGCCTCGTCATGCCCCAGTTGGCGCACCCACGGCGGATCGAAACCGGCCTGTTCAAACAGCGGTTGCAAGCGCTGCCACAAGGCTTCGTCCTCTGCGCTCAAGCGCACCTGATGACTGGTTAAATGCAGCCACGGCCCGCTGGCGGCAATGGCGCCGCTGGCCAATAAGTCGTCGATCAGACGGAGGAAGGTCGGGCGCTCCAGCGTGGTGGCGGTGAAGCGGCGCAATCGATCACGGTCCGGGCCCATTTGATCCGGTTCGAGTTCGTGAAAGCGTGCGAGGTGTTCCAGCAAGGGGGCTTTGAGGGCTTCCCAACGTGTCGAGCTGAACAGCAGCGGACCTTGGCGGGTCTCGATCAAACGCACGTCATCAGGCAAAACCCAGGTCGCGCGCGAACGGTTGAACTGACGCTCCAGTTGCCGTGGATCGAGGCCGCTGTCGCTGTTGGCCAACAAGGCCGGCAGCAGTTGTTCCAGTGAATGGCGGGTGGCGAGCACCTGAAGCTGCGCCAGTCGTTCGGGGCTGCGACGGTGTCGGGTCGGGGCAAACGGATCGAGCACCCGACCGCCGCCGAGGGTGCGCTGCGCACTCTGATCCCGCAGGATCAACGGATCGTCCCTCACCGCCTGCACCGGGGCATTCAGCAGGATCTGCGCAAACATCCGCCCGCCCGGTGCCACGCTCGTACCTTCCAGCAACGCCACCCGCCCCGTCACGTCCTGAGTGCCGAGGTGTACATGCACCGGTTGAAAATGTTCGAAGGCTTTGGCTTCGCTGGCCAACAACCGCAGGTCGATGTCCAGCCGCTGAGTCGGCGCAGATAGCCACTCGGCCAGCAGCCATTGACCACGGTGGATGTGCTCCAGCGCCAGGCGCTCGGCACTCAGGTTCAAGGCGACGCGTTGGCCGGCAAACGCCGTGTCCGCCGCCTGATTTTGCGCGTGCAAACCGCGCACACGCACGGGTTTGCCCAATGGGCTCAACACCAGTGTGTCGCCCACCGCCACTTGCCCGGACAGCGCCGTACCCGTCACCACGATACCGGCGCCGGCGACGCTGAAAGCACGATCAATCGCCAGGCGAAAACCGCCGTCGGTACTGCGCTGATGCACCTCACGCTGTGCGTCGAGCAATGCCTGGCGCAGTGTCTCGACACCCTCGCCGGTCACACTCGACAGCGCGATTTGCGGCGCATCGGCATAGGGTCCGGGTGCCAGTAGCGTGGTCATTTGTTCATGGACCGCTTGCACCCTGGCCGGCTCGACCCGGTCGCACTTGGTGATCGCCACCAGCGCCCGGGGAATGCCCAGCAGTTCAACAATCGCCAGGTGTTCGCGGGTCTGCGGCATGACGCCGTCGTCCGCCGCGACCACCAGCAACACCAGATCAATGCCCTGCGCCCCGGCCAGCATGTTGTGGGTGAAACGCTCGTGGCCGGGCACGTCGATGAATCCGGTCAGCTCGGCGCCCGGCTCCAGCACGGCATACAGGTAACCGAGGTCGATGGTCATGCCACGTTCACGCTCTTCCCGACGCCGGTCGCCGGCCTGCCCGGTCAACGCCTGCAACAGCGCGGTCTTGCCGTGGTCGATGTGCCCTGCGGTGCCGACGATCACCCTGCCCGCCCCTCGACGGCCAACTGATCAAGTTGTTCCAGCCATGCCACTTCGTCGTCGAGTTGGCGCAAGTCCAGCCACAGCGCGTCGTCATCGATACGGCCCAGCACCGGAATGGACAACTGACGAAACGCAGCCTCCAGCCCCAGCAATTGCCGGCCACGCAGACGTTTGGACACATTAGGCCGCAGGCACAACGCGGCGCTCGGCAAGCGCGCCACCGGTTGGCTGCCGCTGCCGATCATGCCCAGCGCCGGCAGCGCACTGACGTTCCAGCCATCACCCAGAACGTTGGCCAGCGAAGGTTGCAGCCGTTCGGCCTGGGCGAGGATGTCGGCTTGCGGGCGAGTCAGCAGACGCAGGCTCGGCAGACGTTCGGCCAGACGATCCGGATCACGGTACAACCCCAGCACCGCTTCGAGCGCGGCGAGAGTCAGTTTGTCGACCCGCAGTGCACGTTTCAGCGGGTTCTTCTTGATCTTCGCGATCAGGTCTTTGCGCCCGACTATCAACCCCGCCTGCGGCCCACCCAACAATTTGTCGCCACTGAAGGTGACGATGTCCGCACCATCGAGCAGCGCCTGGCGCACGGTCGGTTCGGCGGGCAGGCCCCAGCGGGTCAGGTCCAGCAGACTGCCGCTGCCGAGGTCTTCCAGCAGCGGCAAGCCATGCTTGTGCGCCAACTGCGCCAGCTCGGCGGTCGGCACCCGTGCGGTGAAACCTTCGATGCTGTAGTTGCTCGCATGCACGCGCATCACCAGACCGCTGCGCGGGCCGATGGCCGCTTCGTAATCTCGGGCATGGGTGCGGTTGGTGGTGCCGACTTCATGCAGCCGAACCCCGGCACGCGCCATGATGTCGGGAATGCGGAAGGCGCCGCCGATTTCAATCAGCTCGCCTCGGGAAATGATCCCTTCCTTGCGCGCGCCGAGGCTATTGAGCGTTAGCAGCACCGCCGCCGCATTGTTGTTGACCACGGTCACCGCTTCGGCGCCGGTGAGTTCGCGGATCAGGCCTTCGATCAAGTCATCACGGTCGCCACGCTTGCCGCTGCTTAAATCAAATTCAAGATTGAGCGGATAACGCGCGGCCATTTGCACCGCTTCGATGGCGACGTCGGGGAGCAACGCCCGTCCAAGGTTGGTGTGCAGCACCGTGCCGGTCAGGTTGAACACCCGGCGCACATGGCTTTGGTGATGTCGGGCCAGACGCTCACCCGCCCGTCCCGCCAATACCTGCGGGCTGATTTCCACGGCATCCAGTTGCCCGGTCAGGACCGGTGCACGCAAGTCATCGAGCAATTGCCGCAGGTTCGCCAGCAGCGCGTCACGCCCATAACGCTCGGCCAGCGGTTGGCACGCGGGATGGCGCAGCAGACTGTCGATGGAAGGCAGCCGCAAGGTTTGACTGGCGGAAGTTGAAGGCATCAGGCGCTCCTGGAAACGATTGACCGTCGCGCCTGAGTGTAGCCGCTGAGTGTTTAGTCGCCGCCGGGTGCCAGCAGCAGATTGGGCGCCGGACGCAGGTAGCCCTCCTGTTCCAGGCGCATGTCGAGCATCAGGCTGGCCAGATCCGCCGACAACGCTTCGGCTTCAGCATCGTTTTCCAGGTACAGCTGCTTGAGGTAACTGCGACAACCGGGGCAGGTTTCGGCGCGCAATGGCGCTTGATTGGCGGCGTGGCGGTCGTCATCGAGGCTGACGTATTCCAGGCCTTTGCTCTGTTCGCAGTACACGCACTTGACCCGCACCACGTGCCATTCGCAGGCACACAGCGAGCACACCAGATAACGCAAACCGTTATGTTTGCCGCGATGGCGAATCACCCCGGCCATCGCCGGCGAACCGCAGGCCGGGCATTGATTGAGGCTGTCGCCGGGTTTCAGCGAAAGGTCTGGTGTGCTCAGCAGCCAGTGACTCCAGGCCGCTTGCAACGCGGCGCCGAGAAACGGCACCAGCGCGGCGGGCAGCAGCGTGAACTGGCCGCTGACCAAGGCCACCGCCCAGGCTTTGCGTTGCCCGGCGTCGGTACTGCGCAACGTTGCCAGGGCTTTTGCTACCGCCGGTTGCGGCGCTGGCGGGTAGTGCTGCAACAAGGCGTCGAGGTACGGCAACCAATGACCCTCGCGCACCAGCGTGTCGGCGGCCAACGGTGGCAGACCGTGCGCCTGGCAGACTTTGATGCGTTCGGGATCAGGCAAGGTGGTGACCGGCGGATCGTCGATCAAACGCTGCTGCACATGACACAAACCGGCGATCAGGCGCAGGTAATCGGCCAGCGGATGGCCCTCGGCCAAATGCTCCAGCCGTAAGGCGCGCAAGGTGAACAGGTTGTGCGGCGGCAAGTACAGAAACGGCGGTGAACTCGCCGCCGCTTCAATCTCTCCAGGTTCAAGAATCGTCGCCAAGTGCTTATCCTTTTTTACTGATCGGCGGGTCGGGACGTTCGTCGCGCGTCACTTCGCGGTACCAGAGTTCATGGTGTTTCTTCGCCCAGGCGCGGCTGACCCAGCCATGCACCATGGCGCCGACCGAGCCCTTGATCCAGATCCCGGCGTAGATATGGATGATGATGCTGAGCACCAGCACAAACCCCGCCAACGCATGCAACAGCATCGCCCAGCGAATCGCGGTGATGCCGAAATAAACGCTGAAATACGCGCGCCAGATCACCAATCCGGTCAACAACAGCGCGAGCATGCAGGCCAACAAAGTCCAGAACAGCAGCTTCTGTCCGGGGTTGTACTTGCCAATGGGTGGCACGCCCTCCTCCTCGTTTTGAATGACCTTGTCGATCCGCTTGAGCCACAAACCGTCGTTACGGATGAAAAAGTTGGCCCGCCAGAAGCGAAACACCAGCCCGAGGAACAGCACGAACATCAACACGCCCATGAAGGGATGCAGGATCCGCGTCCACGGGCCGCCGCCAAACAGGTTGCTGAGCCAGAACAGCGCCGGATGAAACAGCGCCAGTCCGGACAGTGCCGCCATGAAAAACAGGATCGCCACCAGCCAGTGATTGGTGCGCTGGCCGGCGGTGTAGCGCAGGATCTGTTTGCGGCTCATGGTCTGTCCTCCCTGCGCGGATCAAAGGTATGCACCGATGGATCGACTTCGTGCACGGCAGGATCTTTAAGCGGCGGCGGCAACTCATCCTCTTCCACCACCTGCGGCCCGATGCGCACGTAGTGGAAGAACCCGGCCAGCACCGCCAGGCCCATTGCCAACAACCCCAAAGGTTTGCTCACGCCTTTCCACAAGCCCACCAACGGACTGATCTCCGGGTCTTTCGCCAGCCCGGCGTACAGCTGCGGCGTGTCGGCGTGGTGCAGCACGTACATCACGTGAGTGCCACCGACACCGGCCGGGTCGTACAGGCCGGCGTTGTCGAAGCCACGGCTTTTCAGATCGACGATCCGTTCGGCCGCGTGTTCCTTCATGTCTTCCTTGGTGCCGAAGACGATGGCGCCGGTCGGGCAGGTTTTCACGCAGGCCGGTTCCAGCCCGACTTCAACCCGGTCCGAACACAAGGTGCATTTGTACGCCTTGTGATCCTTTTGCGAGATCCGCGGAATATTGAACGGGCAACCGGTGATGCAATAACCGCAGCCGATGCAATGGTCCTGGTTGAAATCGACAATGCCGTTGGCGTGCTTGATGATCGCGCCGGGGCTGGGGCACGCCGCCAGGCAACCGGGTTCGGCGCAGTGCATGCAGCCATCCTTGCGGATCAGCCACTCGAGGTTGCCGGCGTCGGTTTCATGCTCGGTGAAGCGCATCAGGGTCCAGGTTTCTGCGCTCAGGTCCTGCGGGTTGTCGTAGGTGCCGAGGTTGTGACCGACGTCGTCGCGCAGCTCATTCCATTCTGAGCAGGCGACCTGACACGCCTTGCAGCCGATGCACTTGGTGGTGTCGATCAGCTTGGCTACTTCCTCCTGATTGCGCACCGAAGGCGGGACAGTCGTGGTGGCCGAACGGGCAATGATGTCTTGGCTGGCCATTTAGACTTTCTCCACGTTGACCAGGAATGACTTGGATTCCGGGGTCTGTGTGTTGCCATCGCCGAGGAACGGCACCAGGGTGTTGGTCAGGTAACCGTGACGCGTGAGCCCGGTAAACCCCCAGTGCAGCGGGATACCGATCTGGTGCACCACTTGATTGTTGACCTGCAGCGGACGAATCCGCTTGGTCACCACCGCCACCGCTTCAATGTGCCCGCGCTTGCTGCTGACCCGCACCCGGTCGCCGGCGACGATGCCTTTTTCCTTGGCCAGCACTTCGCCGATTTCGACGAACTGCTCCGGTTGGGCAATCGCGTTGAGCTTGCAGTGCTTGCTCCAGAAGTGGAAATGCTCGGTCAAGCGGTAACTGGTGGCCGCGTACGGGTAATCCTTGGCCACGCCGAGGGAATCCCACACCGAATCGAAGATCCGCGCCGCCGGGTTGCTCGTGGCTTTTTTATTGGTCGGGTGCAGCGGGTTGATGCCGATCGGCGTCTCGAACGGCTCGTAATGCTCGGGGAACGGGCCTTCGTTCATCTTGTCGACGGCGAAGAACCGCGCCACGCCTTCGGGGTTCATGATGAACGGATTCATCCCCGCTTCCGGTGGCACATCGGCCTTGTAGTCGGGCACGTCGGTGCCGCCCCACACCTTGCCGTTCCACCACACCAGGCGTTTTTTCGGGTCCCATGGCTGGCCTTGTGGATCGGCCGAGGCGCGGTTGTAGAGAATCCGCCGATTCGCCGGCCACGCCCAGGCCCAGCCTTGGTGCTGGTGCATGCCATACGGATCGCTGTTGTCGCGCCGGGCCATCTGGTTGCCGGTTTCGGTCCAGCTGCCACAGAAAATCCAGCAACCGGACGCGGTGCTGCCGTCGTCCTTGAGCTGGCTGAACGCGGCCAGTTGCGCATTGCCCTTGATCGCCGCACCCGTGGCGTCGGTGAAGTCAGCAGTGGCGTAGCCGTTGATTTCCTTGGCCAGTTCTTCCGGTGAGGGTTCGTCGGGGATCTTGTACTGCCACGACAGTTTGAGGATCGGATCGGGATAGGCGCCGCCTTTCGCCTCATAACGTTGACGCAAACGCAGGAACAGTTCAGCCATGATCCGGATGTCGGTTTGCGCCTCGCCCGGTCCATCCGCGCCTTTCCAGTGCCATTGCAGCCAGCGACTGCTGTTGACCAGCGAGCCGTCTTCTTCGGCAAAACAAGTGGTGGGCAGGCGAATCACTTCGGTCTGGATGTCGGCGCTTTTCACATCGTTGTACGGCCCGACATTGCGCCAGAATTCCGAGGTCTCGGTGGACAGCGGGTCCATCACCACCAGCCATTTCAACTTGGCCAGCGCCGCCATCACCCGGTTCTTGTCGGGCAACGCCGCGATGGGGTTGAAGCCCTGGCACATGTAGCCATTGACCTTGCCCTGGCCCATCAAGTCGAACACTTTGAGGATGTCGTAGTTGGGGATGTCCAGTTTCGGCAGGTAGTCGTACGCCCAATTGTTCTCGGCCGTGGCGTTGCCGCCGTACCAGGCTTTCATCAGGCTGACGTGGAATTTGCTGTAGTTCTGCCAGTAGGACAACTGCCCCGGACGCAATGGTTTTTGCGTGCGTTTGGTGATGTAGGCGGCGTAGTCCTGTTCGGCGTCGGTCGGCAAGGTGAGGTAACCCGGCAGCGCGTTGGACAGCAACCCGAGGTCAGTCAGGCCCTGGATGTTGGAGTGTCCGCGCAAGGCGTTCACACCCCCGCCGGGCATGCCGACGTTGCCCAGCAGCAATTGCACCATTGCCGCGCTGCGGATGATCTGCGAGCCGATCGAGTGCTGGGTCCAGCCCAGCGCATAGAGGATGGTCATGGTCTTGCCCGGCACCGAGCACGTGGCAATCTCATCCCAGATCTTCTGCATGGCGTCGACCGGCATCCCACAAATCTGGCTCGCCAGGTCGATGTTGTAGCGGCTGTAATGCTGCTTCATCAGTTGATAGACGCAGTGTGGGTCTTGCAGGGTCGGGTCGACCTTGACGAAGCCGTCCTCACCGAGTTCATAGCCCCAGCCGGACTTGTCGGTGTAGCTGCGCTTGGCCACGTCGTAACCGCTGAAGATCCCGTCTTCAAAGCCATAACCGGCTTTGACGATGAACGACACGTCGGTGTAGTTGCGCACGTATTCGTGCTGGATCTTGTCCTCGGTCAGCAGGTAATTGATCAGACCGCCCATGAAGGCGATGTCGGTGCCGGTGCGAATCGGCGCGTAATAGTCGGCCACCGAGGCCGTGCGGGTGAATCGCGGGTCGACCACGATCAGCCGCGCCTTGTTATGCGCCTTGGCTTCCGTCACCCATTTGAAACCGCACGGGTGCGCTTCTGCTGCGTTGCCGCCCATTACCAGCACCAGATTCGCGTTGGCGATATCGGTCCAGGTATTGGTCATGGCACCACGGCCGTACGTCGGGGCAAGACTTGCCACCGTCGGGCCGTGTCAGACACGCGCCTGGTTATCAAACCCCAGCATGCCGAGACTGCGAATGACCTTGTGGGTGATGTAGCCCGCTTCGTTGGACGCTGCCGATGCCGCGAGGAAACCGGTGGTCAGCCAGCGGTTCACCGTTTGGCCTTGCGCATTCTTCTCGATGAAGTTGGCGTCGCGGTCGGCCTTCATCAGGTCGACGACGCGATCCAGCGCTTCATCCCAGGAGATGCGTGTCCATTCGCTGCTGCCGGGCTTGCGCACCTGCGGGTATTGCAGGCGACCGGGGCTGTGAATGAAATCCAGCAGGCCCGCGCCTTTGGGGCACAGGGTGCCGCGGTTGACCGGGTGGTCGGCGTCACCTTCGATGTGGATGATGCTTTGCGCGACGTTCTTGGCTGTATCGCCCTGGCTGTACATGATCAAACCGCAACCGACCGAGCAATACGGGCAGGTGTTGCGGGTTTCATGGGTGGCGGCAAGCTTGAAGTGGCGCACCTGCTCGGCGAAGGCCAGCGTGGGGGCCATGCCCAACGCGCCCAGGCTCGAGCCTGCAAGGCCGATACCAGCGACCTTGAAGAACTGACGACGGCTGAGGTCCATCGTGCACTCCTGATCAGGTGGAAATCCGGGACTTTGCCGGACTTTTCAATCAATCACGGTGGCGGCAGCCGGGCTGCCGACACTTGAAACTCTAGACAACCCAGGCGTGCCCGGTGTGAAAACCGACCGTCGGGCACCCACCCGATACCCGCCACACCACCGAACCTGTGGGAGCGAGCCTGCTCGCGATAGCGGTCGATCAGACAACATCAATGCCGACTGTACCGGCCTCATCGCGAGCAGGCTCGCTCCCACAGGGCTTGGCGATTATCATGGTCACCATTCCAATCCTGCTTTCACGAGACCGCGCATGACTTTCGATTTTGATCAGGTGTTCGACCGCCATAACACCGGTAGCACCAAATGGAGCCGCTACCCGGTCGACGTGCTGCCGATGTGGGTGGCCGACATGGATTTTGCCGCGCCGCCGATGATCATCCGGGCCCTGCAAAAACGCCTGGAACACCCGATGGTCGGCTACAGCGTGGCCCCGGATGACCTGCGCGATGCCATCGTCGCCGACCTCTGGAACAAATATGCCTGGCGCGTCGAGCCGCAAGAGCTGATCTTCCTGCCGGGGGTTGAATCGGGTTTCAACATGGCCCTCAAAGCGCTGGTCCAGCCGCCACAGAACGTCGTGGTGCAAGTGCCCAACTATCCGCCGCTGCGTCATGCCCCGGGTCATTGGGGCCTGAACAAGGTCGAGCTGAATTTCGATGCGCAGGCCGACGGCACCTACACCACGCCGCTCGCCACCCTCAGCCAGTCGCTGCAAGGTGGCGGCGCATTGCTGCTGAGCAACCCGCACAACCCGCTGGGCAAAGCCTTCCCGCGCGAAGAACTGCAAGCGATTGCCGACATCTGCCTGGAACAGGGTGCCTGGATCATCTCGGACGAAATCCACGCCGAGCTGTGCTTCGACGGGCGCAAGCATGTGCCGATGGCAACCCTGAGTGCGGACATCGCCCGGCGCACGATCACGCTGATGTCGGCGAGCAAGGCCTACAACATCGCCGGCCTGAAAACCTCGTTCATGATCATTCAGGACCGCGCCCTGCGCGAGAAGGTCAACCACGCCCGTTGCGGCATGGTCGACAGCGTCAACCCGCTGGGCCTGGAAGCCACTCGCGTCGCCTACAGCGAGGCCGGGCCATGGCTGGCGGAGCTGAGCGCGTACCTGCAAAGCAACCGCGATTACCTCGTCGACGCCGTTCGCACCCGCCTGCCGGGCGTCAGCATGAACGTGCCGCAAAGCACCTACCTGGCGTGGCTCGATTGCTCGGCGCTGGGCCTGGACAACCCGCAGCAGTTCTTCCTCGAGCAAGCCAAAGTCGGTTTGAGCCCGGGCCTGGACTTCGGCGATGACGCCGGGCAGTTCGTACGCCTGAACTTCGGCTGCCCACGGGCATTGCTCGAAGAGGGTATTGCGCGGATGGAGCGCAGCTTGCGCAATCGCAAGGCCTGATCCTCTCTCAGTAACAACACAAATCCCCTGTGGGAGCGGGCTTGCTCGCGAATGCGGTTTTCCTGTCACCAGTGATGTTGACTGATATACCGCATTCGCGAGCAAGCCCGCTCCCACATTGGGATTTGTGGGAAATTTGGATTATCGGCAGCTGAAATCCAACCGAACTCAAGACAAAACCCCAGGGTCAACCCTTTGACCCGTTGCCTTGAACCCGGAGATTGAAGATGACTGACTATCCAAAACCACCCTTCCCCAAACAAGCCCAAGCCGTCCCCGGTTCCCAGCGCAAAATGCAGCCGGTCCCGGACTGTGGCGAGCAGTCCTATAAAGGCTCGGGCCGGTTACAGGGCAAGATCGCCTTGATCACGGGGGCCGACAGCGGCATCGGTCGCGCGGTAGCCATTGCCTTCGCCCGTGAAGGCGCGGATGTCGCCATTGCCTACCTGAATGAACACGAAGACGCGCAGGAAACCGCCCGTTGGGTAGAAGAAGCGGGTCGCCAAACCCTGCTGCTGCCCGGCGATATCGCGCACAAATCCCAGTGCCAGGCCTTGGTCGACAAGACGGTCGAGCGGTTCGGGCGCATCGATATTCTGGTCAACAACGCTGCGTTTCAGATGAGCCACGACAGCATCGAGGACATCACGGATGAAGAATGGGTGATGACCTTCGATGTGAACATCACCGCCATGTTCAGGATCTGCAAGGCGGCGCTGAAGCACATGAAGGCCGGCAGTTCGATCATCAACACCAGTTCGGTGAACTCGGACCTGCCCAAGCCAACCCTCCTCGCCTACGCCACCACCAAAGGCGCGATTGCCAATTTCACCGGCGGACTGGCGCAGATGCTTGGGCCGAAAAACATCCGGGTGAACAGCGTGGCACCGGGTCCGATCTGGACGCCGCTGATTGTCTCGACCATGCCCGATGACGAAGTGCAGAATTTTGGTTCAGAGACGCCCCTGGGGCGGCCAGGGCAACCGGTGGAAGTGGCGCCGATTTATGTGTTGCTGGCGTCGGACGAGGCCAGTTACATCACTGGCCAACGCTATGGCATCACGGGCGGCAAGCCAATCCTTTGAACCCTGTAGCAGCTGTCGAAACCGGCCCCTGTAGCAGCTGCCGAAGGCTGCGTCCGGCTGCGCAGCAGTCGCAAACCCAGTACACGCGGTTGTCCTGATATACCGCAGTGCCTGATTTCACGACTGCTTCGCAGCCGGACGCAGCCTTCGGCAGCTGCTACAGGGGGCGGGGTCAACCGAAAAAATGAACCGCCGGCAACTATCCGCCCTCAATAGATTAAGCCCCCCATTTCGGGCCGCTGAGGAGGTCGTCATGTCTGCACCTATCGTGAAGCTCTTCACCCAACCGAACTTCGCGTGGACCGATATCCGTCGCGAAGAAGAAGCGCACCCGCGCCACTACCTCGCTCATTTGCTGTTACTCGCCTTGATCCCCGCCGTGTGCCTGTTTATCGGGACCACGTACGTCGGCTGGAGCCTGGCCGAGAACGAAACGGTCAAGCTCAGCAGCGCCAGTGCCCTGCAGCTTTGCGTGCTGCTGTACGTGACGATTGTCGCCGGCGTCGCGGTGATGGGCGGGTTCATTCGCTGGATGTCGCGCACCTTTGACGCACGCCCTACCCTCAACCAATGCATCGGGTTTGCCGCGTACACCGTGACGCCGTTCTTTATCGCAGGCTTCGCCGGGCTGTACCCGAATCGCTGGCTGGCGATTCTCGTACTCGGCGCCGCATCGCTCTACTCGACGTTCTTGCTGTTTGTCGGCTTGCCGACCTTCATGCACGAGCGCAAGGAACAAGGCCTGCTGTACGCCGCGAGCGTGTGGGGCGTTGGCCTGCTGGTTTTAGTGACTATTCTGGTGGAAATGATTCTGGTGTGGACCAACCTGCTGTCGCCTGAATACCTGCGCGCAACGGTTGGTTGATCGCATCAATTCCTGCACCGCACCACCTGCCCGGCGAGTTAAGACATGAGCTTCATTCTATGGGTGGCGGTGCTGGGTGCCGTGCTGTTGACACTGGCGTTGACGTCGTCGTATCTGCGCTGGATGCCGGTGACCACATCGGCGGTTTGCCTGGTACTGGGCGCGGTCATCGGGCCGGGCGCCCTGGGTTTGTTGAAGCTCAACACCAATGACGCCGCTGACTGGATGGAGCACCTGACGGAAGTCGCGGTGCTCTTTTCGTTGTTTGTCTGCGGTCTGAAATTGCGCCTGCCGCTCAAGGACAAGACCTGGCGAATCGCTTTCGGGCTGGCCGGGCCGGTCATGGTCTTGACCATTGGCGGCGTGTGTTTGCTGTTGCACTATGGCTTCGGCGTGTCGTGGGGTGCCTCGGTTCTGATCGGCTCGATTCTGGCACCGACCGACCCAGTGCTGGCTGCCCTCGTACAGGTCAACGACGCGCGGGATGACGACCAAGTGCGCTTCGGTCTGTCGGGCGAGGCCGGGCTCAACGACGGTATTGCTTTTCCGTTCGTGATTCTTGGATTGCTGTTGTTGCAACACGACGGCGATCCCGGCTGGCTGGGCCACTGGGCGCTGAAAAGCCTGCTCTGGGCCGTTCCCGCCGGTTTGCTCATGGGTTACTGGATGGGACGCGGCATCGGGCGCGTGACGCTTACGCTGCGTATCCAGAATGATGACAGCACGCTGTCCCCGAATGATTACCTCGCCCTCGCCTTGATCGCCCTGGCCTATGTCGGGGCCGAAGCTATTCATGCCTATGGATTTCTCTCGGTGTTCGCCGCCGGCCTTGGCTTGCGTCAGGCCGAAGTCAGCACCACGGGCGAATCGCAAGAGCCTGCCGAACACCTGGTCCAGCCCGTGGTGGGTCACCAGAATGTCGAACCGCAACACGCGATGCGTGGCAACACCGACCATCTTGAGGATGGCCAGGTGGCGGCGGGCATCATGATGAGTGACATGCTCGCCTTCGGTGGCCTCGTGGAGCGGGCCATGGAAGTGTTTCTGGTCACGCTGCTGGGGGTGGTGCTGATTGCCCATTGGGATTGGCGCGCCATTCCCATCGGCGGCGTGCTGTTCTGCTTGATCCGGCCGTTGAGTGTGGCCGCCATGCCGTGGGGCCGTTTGCTTGACTGGCGTCAGCGCGCATTGATTGGCTGGTTCGGTATTCGCGGCATCGGCAGCCTTTATTACCTGTTTTATGCGTTGAACCACGGGCTCGGGCAGTCGGTCGCGTCGCTGTGTACCGACCTGACCTTGTCGGTGGTTGCCTTGAGTATCCTGATTCACGGGATCACGACCCAGCCGACCCTCGCCCGTTACGAACGGCTGAAAAAACAGGTTATTTGATTTTTTCTCTGTATTTCATTCAGTGGATTAATCGAATTTTCGCCTGCAAAAAATTGAAATCCCTTTTTCTCTCGGCGGTCACACCTTTAGTCCCGCTGTGTTTGTGTCGCGCGGGATCCGACAGGTTCGGTTCCACTGTGGCAACGACGCCTATTCAAAGGAACCCTGGAAAAGAAAAAGGTGCCGGTCATGATCGAATGTTCCTCCCCTGATGAAATCAAAGCCTGCCGGGCATTTGCTCTGGAGCGTAACCGTCAGATGTTCGAAGAGGCTCAAGACCTGAGCCGATGTGCGTTCGAAATGCTCGATGGCGGCGATCTGGATGTGGAGCTGTTTGATCGCTATCGCGCATTGCGCCGCAAAGCTGATCTGAAGTTTCAGGAAGCGATTGAGCATCTGCGCTTGCTCAACGAGGATTTCCCGCCGATTCCACTGTCGGTCAGTAACTCTCATCATCTGCGCCAGCAGCTTGAACATCGAGCTTGAGCGTAAAGAAGCCCGGCAATTGCCGGGCTTTTTTTTGTCTGCGAAAGGGTGCCTTTGATGGGTTGTTCGCCTGGCAATGCGAACTGCATGAGGCAAATGCCGGACTCATGCAGCCTGCACGGGTGAAGTTGCCCACTGGTTGGATTAACTGATTGATTTATATCAAGGTTGATTCGATTCGAAAGTCGGCACGACTCCTGCTCTATACCCTCAAGCGACTTTCGGCCATGAGACCGTTTGCGCTCATCCCCGTGACGACTTGAGAGACTTGACCATGAACGCCATCGATCTGTTGAAAGCTGACCATGAACGTGTAAAAGGCATCCTGAGCCAATTGAGCGAATCCACTGAACGCGGCATTAAAAAACGTACAGAGTTGCTGGCCAAGCTGGAAATGGAAATCAGCATTCATACGCGACTTGAGGAAGAAGTCCTGTACCCGGCTTATAAAAAGGCCGGTGGCAAGGAGCAGGACGTGATGTATTACGAAGCCAAGGAAGAGCATCGCACCGTGGACTCACTGGTACTGCCGGACTTGAAGGTCACCGACCCTTCCACCCCGGAGTTTGCCGGCCGAGTCAAAGTGGTCAAGGAGCTGCTGGAGCACCATATCGAAGAGGAAGAAACCGAAATGTTCCCGCAGGCGAAAAAACTGCTGGGTAAAGCGACGCTGGAAGAATTGGGCGCGCAGATGGAAATGCTCAAAGCTCAGTACAAAAAAGAATTGAGTGACGGCAATCTCGCTGCTTGAACAATCACTTAAACTCGACGCTGTATCTGTGGCGAGGGAGCTTGCTCCCGCTGGGTCGCGAAGCGGCCCCTTTCCACCCCAATAAGAAGGGGACTGCTGCGCAGTCCAGCGGGAGCAAGCTCCCTCGCCACACGTTAGCCCTTGTCATTTCATGGCTTGGGCAATAATTTCAACCAGGTTGAGCTGAGTAAACGGTTTGGACAACCGCGGCAGTTCGAGCGCAAAGCCTTCCAGGCGCTCGGCATAACCGGTTGCCAGGACGATCGGCACCTGCGGTCTCATGGTCCGGATGGCGTGTGCCAGTTGTGCGCCATTCATCTGCGGCATGGCCATGTCGGTGATGACCAGATCAATGTCCGGCGTACTCCCAAACAGCTCAAGCGCCTGCGCACCGGAAGTCGAACTGATCACCCGATGGCCGAGGTCTTCAAGTAACAGGCCGGTGCTGGTCAGCACCAGGCTGTCATCGTCCACGACCAGGACGCACAGCCTGTATTCGGGAGTCACTGCCTCGTCGTCGGCAACCTTGGTGTCGACTGAAGCCGTCGTGGCGGCGGGAATCCACAGTTCGGCCCGGGTGCCACTGCCCGCCTTGCTCTTGAGGACGAATCGCCCGCCCAGTTGTTCGATAAAGCCATGAACCATCGACAAACCCAGGCCAGTGCCTTTGCCGATGCCTTTGGTGGTAAAGAACGGATCCATCGCTGATGCCAGGGTGCCTGCATCCATGCCCTCGCCCGTATCGGCGATGCTCATGCAAACATATTGGCCCGGTGCCAAAGATAATGCCGAATGATCGTGCACCTCTTCCGTCTGGGCACTGATCACGATTTTGCCGCCATGGGGCATGGCATCGCGAGCGTTGGTGGCAAGGTTGAGCACGGCCAGTTCGAGCTGGTTATTGTCCGCCATGACCGGGACCAGTCCTGGCGAAAAGCGGGTCTCGAGTTGTACCGCTGGCCCAAGGGAACTGCGCAACAGGCCGCTGATTCCCTCAATCAACCCGGGGATGTCAACGGATTCGTACTTGAGTTCCTGACGTCTGGCAAACGCCAGCATGCGTTGGGTCAGGGAAACACCGCGCAAAGCTCCCTGGGTAGCGTTGTCGATCAGGCGCATGACTTTCGGATCATCCGCAACGCGTTTGCGCACGATTTCGAGGTTGCCCAGGATCACCGTCAAGAGATTGTTGAAATCGTGGGCGATCCCGCCGCTGAGTTGGCCGATAGCCTGCATTTTCTGCGCCTGGAACAACGCCTCGCGGGTTCGCTCAAGGTCCTGCTGGGCCAGGGTCGCCTCAGTGATATCGCGGGTAATCTTGGCAAACCCCAACAGCGTGCCGGTCTCGCCCCAGATTGGGTCCACCACGACGTGAGCGTAAAACCGTGTACCGTCCTTGCGCACGCGCCAGGCTTTGTTTTCGAATCGTCCTTCTCGTGTGGCCGTTTCCAATGCCCGTTGCGGTTCACCGGCTTCGCGGTCTTCAGCGGTATAGAAAATCGAGAAGTGTTTGCCGATGACTTCTTCGGGCCGGTAACCCTTGATGCGCTGGGCACCCTGATTCCAGTTGGTCAGGCGTCCATCCGGGTTCAGCATGTAGATGGCGTAGTCCGTGACGCTTTGCACCAGCAAACGGAACTGTTGCTCGCTTTGCTTGAGGGTTTCCTCGGCCATTTTACGGTCGGTGAGATCCCGAGTGATCTTGGCGAACCCCAGCAGCTTGCCGGTCGGGTCAAGAATCGGGTCGATCACCACGTGCGACCAGAAATGCGTACCGTCCTTGCGCACCCGCCAGCCTTCACCTTCAAAACGGCCTTCATTAATGGCCGTGTCCAGTGCGCGCTGGGGCAAACCGGCACGTCGATCTTCATCGGTATAGAACCGCGAGAAGTGCTGGCCGAGAATCTCCGCCTCCTCGTAGCCTTTGAAACGCCGGGCGCCGGAGTTCCAGCTGGTGATGATGCCGTCGGGATCGATCATGTAGATCGCGTAGTCCACCACAGCATCAATCAGCAGGCGAAAGCGCATCTCCTCGATGGAATTGGTTTTGGACGGCACATCACTCATCAATCACACCCGCGACTATCATTTTTATGGAGTATGCGGCAAACCGTGGGTTTGGAAAGCTGCAACTCGTTTGTTCAGTGGAGTCCAGGCAGCAGACCACCTATGCTCGACGCCCACTGCCGTTTCCGGCCGATAAAAGGCGCGCCCATGATCCTGATGTTATTGCCGACCTGCGACTACGACCCGACCGAGAGCAGCGTGCCCTGGCAAGCGCTGCGCAGCGCCGGGATCAAAGTGTGTTTTGCCACACCACAGGGTTTGCCTGCCTACGCCGATTCGCGTCTGGTGGACATTGGCTTTGGTCCGCTCAACCCGTTGCTGATGACTCGCAAGCCCGACCTTGCCAGCTACAGGCAAATGACCGAAGACGCCTCATTTCGTAAACCGCTGTCCTATGACGCTGTCGACCCGTCCGAGTTCGATGGATTGTTGATTCCAGGCGGCCATGCCAAGGGCATGCGCACCTTGCTGGAATCTGCCCAGGCACAGCGGATCGCCCTGTACTTTTTTAACGCAGACAAACCGGTGGCTGCGGTGTGCCACGGTGTTTTATTGCTGGCCCGCACCCTCAATCCCGATACCGGGTTTTCCGTATTGCGGGGTCGCAAGGTCACCGCGCTGGTGGCCAACACCATGGAACTGCCTGCCTGGGCAATGACCGCACCCTGGCTTGGACGTTATTACCGAACCTACCCGCAGACGGTCGAGGCGGAAGTCACCGCGGCCTTGTCCAGCCCCGCAGATTTCCTGCGGGGCCCCTTTCTCGCCGTACGTGATTCGGTGGACCAGCCACAACGAGGTTTTGTCGTCAGCGATGGCCAGTTATTGACCGCTCGCTGGCCGGGAGACTGTCATCGCTTTGCCGCCGAATGGGTACGACTTATCGGTGCACGTATTTGACGATGTAGGCATGCAGGTTGTTGTAAACGAAATCAGGCACCAGTGTGGCGTGTGCCTGGGTTTTGAGTAATGCCAGGTGGCATTCCTTCAGCATCTCGTCACGCTCCCTCTTGGTGTAGACGTCGTTATTGATGATGTCTGCATAGGTGTTGCACGCGGTCGGTGCCGTTGGAAGGGTGACTTCGGTCGCGTCTTTGGTATAAGTCTTCTGGAAGCGCGACACCCGCTCTTTCAACCCGCCGAGGCCGCGTTCATACACCGTGATCTGTGAGCCGCTGACCGCTTTGGAAGCGGTTTCAACAGCCAGGATGATCGCCTGTGCATTACTCATGCTGGCGTCGAGCGACGCGAGCGTGACGAACCTTTCCAGTTCCTTTTTTTCCAGGCTGCTCAAGGCTCTTTTGATGCTCGACACGTGAGCGAACGCCTGATTGCATCCAACGATATGTGTCTCGAACTGATAACAGGCGGCGGTGGCCAAGGGTGGAAAGCCAGCGAAATCGAGGCTGTCGAATGCACATTCCATGATGATGTTGTATTTGAGGGTGAAGGCTTCGGTAAAGATCTTGGTGCAGACTTCCCGGACAAAGGCTTCCGTGTGCTTATACGCATGCAGGACGCCACGCTTGATCATCTCGGCGTATTGAGGGTGTTTTTGTCGGTACTCGGGCAAGTAAAGGCGAACATATTGTTCATAGCGCTTGGAAGGCAGGAGGGTTTTTTCCAGCAGATAGGTTTTTCCTGAGCCTTGCAGCCCGGCAACGATCAGGACTTTGGGAGTTGCCTGGGCGGTGATGCCGCGGAACAACGTCGCTTTGATTTCATTGAAGGCGGCAGTGACCTGCTCCGGGGTGTAAGTGTATTGCGGCGTTACTGACATACCTTGATTTCCTTATCAAAGATTCGCTTGGAAGTGATTGCCTGCCCTTTGAATAAAGCGCTGATTCGGTGTTTGTTCAAATCGGCGTGTCTTTCAAGATATGTCGCTGTTTTTCAAAAGGAATGTTCCTACTCGATAGCGCGAAAATGCGTCGGCTCAACTGACCACCAGCGTGGGAACAGCTGTTTAACCTTGCTCTCGCCAAACCGGTCATCAATGAGCATTACCACCCCTTGATCCTGCTGGGTGCGGATCACCCGTCCAGCCGCCTGCACCACTTTCTGCACACCGGGAAACAGGTAGGTGTAGTCATAACCGGCACCGAAAATGGCGGCCATGCGGTGTTTAATCTGTTCGTTGACCGGGTTGAGTTGCGCCAGACCCAGTGTGGCGATGAACGCACCGATCAACCGTGCGCCCGGCAAATCGATGCCCTCACCAAATGCGCCACCCAGCACCGCAAAGCCGACGCCCTGGCTGTGCGTGGTGAACTGGTCGAGAAAGTCCTGGCGTTGCGCTTCGCCCATTCCGCGGGACTGCGACCACAAAGTGATGTGGGGATGACGCTCGGCCAGCAACTGCAAGACTTGCTGCAAGTAATCGAAGCTGCTGAAGAACGCCAGGTAGTTGCCGGGGCGCTGGTCGAACTGCCGGGCGATGAGTTCGACAATCGGCTCAAGCGACGCCTGCCGGTGAACGAAGCGTGTCGAAATCTGGCTGACGATGTGCACCTGCAACTGGTCGGCATGAAACGGTGATTCTACGTCGATCCATACCGTGTTCGCCGGGGTGCCCAGCAAGTCGGCGTAATAATGCTTCGGACTGAGCGTCGCCGAGAACAGCACGGTGCTGCGCGCAGCGGTCAGGCGTGGGCGGATGAAACCGGCCGGCACCACGTTACGCAAGCACAGCTGCGACAGCGGGCGCTGACGGTCGAGGTCGCGTTTACTGATGTCGAACAGGAACTGTTCATCGAAGAGTTCGGCCACCCGACAGAATTGCAGCATCTCGAAGTAGAAATTTTGCAGCGTGCTGTCCAGCCCCTGCGGGTGATCGTTGAGGTAGTCACCGATGCTCGCGCTGCACGAAAACAAAGCCTGGAGCAGCTTTTCCGGTGCCTTGTCGTATGCCTGATACACACCGGATTGCTGGTTATGCAGGGCATTCCATTCCCGATTGACCCGCTGCAACGATTTTTTCAGTGCTTCAGGCGCGGTTTTGCGTACACCGTTGAGGGTCGACTGATCGAGACTGGCGCTGTACATCTGCCGGCCGCGTTCCACCAGGTTGTGGGCCTCGTCGACCAGCACCGCGACGGTCCAATTGTTGGCTTGGGCAAGCCCGAACAGCAGCGCACTGAAATCGAAGTAATAGTTGTAGTCCGCGACCACCACATCGGCCCAACGGGCCATTTCCTGGCTCAGGTAATACGGGCAAATCTCATGGGCCAGCGCCACCTCGCGCAAGGCCGCCTGATTCAACAGGCTCAGTTGACTGGCGGCTTGGCGAGCAGCGGGCAAACGATCATAGAACCCCCGCGCCAACGGGCAGGATTCACCGTGGCAGGCTTTGTCCGGGTGCTCGCAGGCTTTGTCGCGGGCGATCATCTCCAACACCCGAAGCGGCGGTGCACCGGTGCTTTGCAGGATCACCTGCGCCGCATCCAGCGCGAGTTTTCGCCCCGGCGTCTTGGCGGTGAGAAAGAACACCTTGTCGAGTTTCTGCGGTGCCAGAGTCTTGAGCATCGGGAACAGCGTGCCCACGGTTTTACCAATGCCGGTCGGTGCCTGCGCCATCAGACAGCGCCCGGTACTGACGGCTTTGAACACCGATTCGGCGAGATGACGCTGCCCCGGACGAAAGCCCACATGGGGAAACGCCAAGTGCTGCGCCGCCTGATTGCGTGCGTCGCGATGGGCCATTTCCTGTTCGGCCCAGTGCAGAAACAGCGCGCAATGTTGTTCGAAGAACTCCTGCAATTGCGCCGCGCTGAACGCCTCGACCAGACAGGTTTCCTTTTCGCTGACGATGTCGAAATACACCAGCGCCAGGTTGATCTGCGCCAGGTCCAGCTTGCGGCACATCAGCCAGCCATAGATCTTCGCCTGCGCCCAGTGCAACTGTCGGTGGTTGGGGGGTTGTTTGCTCAGGTCGCCGCGATAGGTTTTGACCTCTTCCAGGCAGTTTTGCCCTGGGTCATAACCATCCGCCCTGCCCTTGACCCGCAAGGTTTTGTACTCGCCTTCCAGGGGCACTTCACTTTGATAACCGTCGCTGCGCCGGGACGCGACCGTGCGGTGTCCGACGATGCCTTCCAGAGCCGTCGGTGACGGGGTGAAACGCAGGTCCAGGTCGCCGACCTTGGCGGTGAACTCACACAGCGCCCGTACCGCAATGCTGTAGCTCAAGCGCTCTGCTCCGCCCATTGTACGTAGCAGACGGCGATGGGCATCTGATGCTCATGACAGAACTCCAGCCAACGCAATTGGTTGTCTTGCAGGCGGTCGCCCGGGCCTTTGACTTCGATCATGCGGTAGGTTTTCTGCTGCGGCCAGAACTGGATCAGGTCGGGCATGCCGGCGCGGTTGGCCTTGATGTCCAGCAGCAGACGGCTGAACCAGTGCTTGAGGTGTGCCGCCGGCAGGCAATCGAGCGCCTGATCCAGCAATGTGTCGTTCAAGACGCCCCAAAACACGAACGGTGACTGCACGCCCCACTTGGCGGCATAACGCTCACGAATGGTCTGCCGGTAACGACCGTCATCGAGTTCAGCCAGGCACGCCTCGAACAACTCGGCACGGCGCGCGCAAAAGTCTTCATTCAACAGATCGACCGGCCCACGCTGGAACGGGTGAAAGAACGCCCCCGGCAGCGGCGCGAAAATGGCCGGCCAGCACAACAACCCGAACAGCGAATTGATCAGGCTGTTCTCGACGTAATGCACCGGTGCCTGCTCTTCCTCCAGATGCGCCTGTACGTAATATTCCACCGACAGCGCCAGATCGATTCTGGGCAACTGCAGATCCAGGCGCTGCATGAGACGTGGGGCTGCTCGCTTGAGTGCCGGACCACCGAGTTTGCGCCGCAGTCTGGGCAGCACACGCAGTAAATGCTGATGTTCGGTGGCACTTTCCGGCAATTGCAGCGCATGGTTCGCCAGGTCCAGGGCGAGCTGAAACTCACCGCAACGTTCCAGCACACGAATCAGCCGCGCCCGTGCGCCGGGATAGGCGCAATCGCGGTAAATCGTCAGCGCACTGGAGAAATCGGCGATTCGCTCGCAGTGCTGGCCGATCTGGAACAGCAACTTGCCACGACGGCGCTGCAACCACGGATTGCCGAGTATCAGCCCGTTGACCTGCTCGACGATGGTTGCCACCGGCTCGCCTGCTTCGAAATGCTGCTGGCATTGATGCAGGAACAGGCAGGCGTCCACGTCCTCACGGCTGCGCAAGCCCCGGGATTCGGCGCTGAATTCAACTTTTTCATAGGTAAAGATGCCGAGGTCGGCCAGCACGAACTCGGACCAGTCCTGATAGAGATTGCCGAAGAACATCAGTCGAAACCGGTCACACAGGTCCATGATGGTCAGGGTGAACAGCCGGTCATTCAATGCCGGGCACCATTGGGCAAAGCTTTGTGGCTCGGGAAACTGTTCGCTCAGCAGCGGCAGCCAGTCGCTTTTCTTGCCTTTGGGCTGATCAATCGCAGCGCCGAGGCAGTGAACAATCTCGGCCTTGAGCAGCACGTCGAACAGTTCCTCGATGTGCAACGGCGACACATCAGAGACCCAGCCTGCCGCCAGCAACGGTTCGGCCGCGCTGACGACGTCACCGATTTCGACATAACTCAGTTTGCCGGCCCTGAAATGCACGCCCTTGCGCATCACCATCCTGACCAGCAGCGCCCGGGACTCCTTGGGCAGCCGGGTGAAATCACGGATGAACGCTTGTTCTTCTACACTTAATACATCGGCATAACGATGTTCAAGCCAGTCAAGCACTTGCATGAAGTTGTTGAGGTAATAGAACGGGTCGTCGAGGGGATTTGCGGTCACAAGGAAAAGCGCCATGGCAAGCGAGTACTGGTTATGCGTACAGATAACAGCTACCCGCCGTGCGGTGCAAACGGAAAAAGATAAGCGGCGGCGTTATTCGGTCATTTTCGTGCGGGCATCGAACTTTCTGCCAATCGATGGCACCAACCGGCATAGAGGTTTTTTTCAACATTTTGAGAGGTGGACATGAACATCAAATCCCTGGGTTTGCCGCTGGCCGCAGCGGCGTTGTTGGTGCTGGCCGGTTGCTCGACGCCAACGGTGGTAACCCTGCAGAACGGCACCCAGTATTTGACCAAGGACATGCCGAAAACCAAGACCAAGGATGGGTTCTACGAGTTCGAGGATATTTCCGGGGCGAAAGTTAAGGTTAATGCCAAGGATGTGGCCACGGTTCGCGAGGAAGACTGAGGACCGCGTTCTCGTTCTTCGCGAGCAGGCTCGCTCCCACACTGGATCTCTGGCGTTCACAAAATCCCTGCTCGCGAAGGGGCCCTTACCGGCGCCCCAAAACCCTCAGGCAATCACAACCCCAGACAAGCTATCCAGCCCAACCCCCACCAACGTCACCGAATCCCCGCCAAACGTCAGCACCGTGTCATGCCCCACCGTAGCGGCATGCGCCCGAACATCATCATTGGCCACCACCCCCTGAACCCCGAGAAACACCAGTTTGTCGTGCGCCTGATAACCCACCACCCGGTCCTGACCAAACGAACCGCTGAACAGGAACGTATCGACCCCGCCGCCCGACTCCATCACGTCATTCCCTGCCCCGCCGACAAATACATCGTTGCCCTTGCCGCCCATCAAGTGGTCATTACCGTCCAGGCCAAACAACCAGTCGCCCGTCGCCTGCGCCTTGAGCGTATCCGCCCCGGCACCGCCCTTCACCGATGAGGCATAAGCGGTCAGATTGTTACCGACCGCCAGCCCATTCGCCGTCACGCTGTGCGTCACGTCATCCTTGAACAGCCCCCAGAGAAATCCCGGTTCCTTGCTGACAATGCTGCCGATGTCTCGGGTAATGCTGATGCCACCATTGGCGTCGCGAAGGTACAGCGTGCCAGCGCCGTCATTGGCAAACTCGACGGCTTTCACCGACTGCTGCAACTCCAGCACATTGTTGCCCTGGCCACCCAACAGGATGTTGTAACCGCCGCCATCACGGAACGTGTCGTTACCGTCGCGGCCCTCCAGGTAGTCGTTGCCTTTGCCGCCCTGAATCAGGTCGTTGGCGTCGCTGCCGATGATGAAGGTGCTGCCCTTGTGGGTTTCTGCGTTGCGGTTAAGGTCCTGCACCCAGGTGTTGGCCCGTGCCGGGTCGGACAGGTTGGCCACAATGATCGTCGAGTCCTTGCTGGTGAGGTCGTAGAACGTCGATTCGATCACCCGGTTCATACCATCGCCATACGCCGTGGGCAGATGCGAGATCCAGGTCGGAATGTTGAGGATGGAATACGGCAGCACATTCCACGCCGTCGACGCGTAGTGATCGTTGAAGCTGACGATGTTATCGGTGGCCGATTCTTTGGGCGCATCGTGCACGCCCACCGACGACAGGTTTAACGATGAACCGTCGAGCGCACGAAACACCGGATCGTTTTCATAGCCGACGTTAAGCACTTTGTCGGTGGCGCTTTGGGTGGGCGACGCGTAGGCGATGTAGTTGGAGTCCTTGAAGAACCCGCCCCATTTGTCCGTGCTCAAGTCTGCCAGGCTGTTGACCGCCAACCCGCCGAGGCTATGGCCGCTGATCAGGATGTTTTTACCCGACAAGCCATTGGCCTGGGCAAACGCCACTACGTCGCCGAGCAGGTTGCCGAAGGCTTCGCCGACGTAGTTTTTTGCATAATCCTTGGGACCCAACGCCGCCAGCAGATCGTTGATCACGTCGCCAATCGAGTCGCCGATCAGGGTTTCCCGTGGGCCGCTGGTGCCGCGAAAGGCGATGCCGATTTCGGTCAGGTGTCCCTGGGCGTCGTACTTGCCGAGGATCTCGACTTGCGCCGTGGTGTAGCCGGCCTTCTCGCCGAAGAAGGTTCCGTGCGCATCGACCTTGCCGTCATAGCCCAGTTGCGAGGCGGTGATGGGTGTCCAGCCAGCCTTTTGCACGGCATCCAGTGCGGCTTTTTCCGAATCGGGGTTCCAGGGGATGCCGGGAATGACGCCTTGGGAATCGGTGCCACCGAGCAGCGCGGTGACCAGTGTCGCAGGCAAGCCCAGGCCAAAACCGTTGTGCTGATAGCCGGTGGCAAAGCCGTTGTCGAGGTTGTGATAGGAATACAGCGTGATCGCCATGGCGTCGGTAAACAACGCCTTGGAATCCGCTGTGCCGAGGTTTTTGTAGTCGTACACACCCATTGGTATTGCCTCTCTTTTGTTGGAATTGTCAGAGATGGCTCACAACCAGGACACCTCACTCACGAAGCGCCCCGGAGCCGTTAGTGCATGATCAGAACTGCCAGTCCAGCGTCAGGCCCACGCCGTGGTCTTTCTCGTTGGAACCGATCAGCCCGTTGTAATCCAGGCTCAAGCGAACATCCTGCGCCACCGCCAAACCGGCGCGGGCACCGATCACGGCGGCGTTGCGGTCCAGCGAAACGCTTTGCACGCTGAACGCGGTATTGCCGTTGGCAAACGCCAGGTGATCTTCGGACTGGGTGCTGCTCAGGTTGTGTTGCCAGCCGAGGGTGCCGGAGAGTTCCAGCTGCTGTTTGTCCGACAGGGCAATCGCTTTGCTCGCCCGCAAGCCCAGGGTTGAAAGCACGGCATCACGGTTGTCTTCACCGCCCTTGAGCGCGGCGGCATCGCCTTTTTCGGTGAAGCTGTCGCTGTTCAGGTGCACGTAAGCCAGGTTGGCGAACGGCTCCAGCGCCAACGGTTGCACGTCCAGGCGATACGCCGCTTCAGTGAACAATTGCGCCGTGGTCGCATCGCGCTTGGATTTCTGTTTGCCGCTGACGTCGCCGAACTGCAGGTCACGTTTCACATCGATGCGATGCCAGCTGTAAGCGCCGCCGACGCTCAAGCGCAGGGCGTCGATTTCATGGCCCAGGTACGCGCCCAGGTGATAGCTGTCGACCGAGGCCGAGGAATGCGTGCCATCGCCCATGCTCAACGAGCTGTCGCTGTAACCGGTGACAAAACCCAGTCGCGTGTTGTCAGTGATCAGACCGTCAACCCCGGCCAGCAAACCGCCGATGGAGCTGTTGGAACTGGCATTGTCGTGCCCGCCATCGCTCTTGCCCCAGGCGCCAAGGACTTTGAGCCAGGCGTTGCTGCGGTTATCGGTGGGTGCGGCGGCGTTGAACAGGTCACGCTCACGCAGGCGTTCGCCGACGGCATCGCGCAGGTAACGGCTGTCGTTGATCAGCAGCGTGCCGATGGCCGGATGAATCTCGCCGGACAGTTGCTGGAAGGCTTGCTGAGCCACATTGGCGGTGGGCGACAGCAGCAAGGTTTCGTACAGCGCGTTACCTGCGCCGAGTTGCTCGGCAGCCGCGGCGACCGCACGTTGGTTCGGCGTCTGGCCGACGCTGCTGAATGTAGTGGCGTTACGTTCTACCGCCAGTTGAATGCCATTGGCCGAGTAATCAAGGGTGCCCCCGAGGAACAGGTAGTTCGGCACCACCGCACCGAAGCGCCCTTCGATCCCGCCGGCCGCTTGCAGAATGTTGTATCGATGGCCGAGCAGGGATTTCACCTCGCTGGTGGTCAGCAACGTCGGGCTGTTTTCCAGGGACAGGCTGACTGTGGCGTTGTCGATGATGGCTTTGCCACCGGCGACAATTTCGTCACTGCGAGTCGGCGACAACTCCACGGCGTACGTCGAGCCGCGCTCGAAGGTCACGTCGCCCGCCACTTGCAAGGTGCCGATGGAATTGCCCGGCGCCACGGTGCCGCCGCTTTTGGCGGTCAACCCGCCGATGCGACCGTTACCGCCGAGAATGCCGCTGTCGTTGACGGTGACCGCCGAAGCCAGCGAACCATTGATGGCCAACCGGCCCTGATTGACCAGCGTCGGGCCGGCATAGGTATTGGCGCCGGTCAGGACCAGCGTGCCGATGCCCTGCTTGGTCAGGCCGCCATGGCCGGAAATGTCGTTGCGCCAGACGTCGAGTCCGCAGTGCACGTCGGTGCACACACGTTCGGTGGGTTTGCCGGCGTCGATGATCGCGCCGATGCCCGGCAAATCGGCCACAAACTGGCTGGAGCCATAAGCGCCCTGAATGCGGAACTCCTCGGGAATGTCCTGCTCGGTGACGAACATCCCCGGGCCATCGATGCCTTTGCGAAGATTGATCATGCCCCAGCCATACAACGCGTCGACACCCGGTGCGCCGAGGTCGGTGGCCGTGGTGCGCAGCACGCTGGCGACCTGTGCGCCGGTCATGTACGGGAAGCGTTCCATCAGCACCGCCATGGAGCCTGCGACATGTGGCGCCGCCATCGAAGTGCCGTTGTAATTGGCGTATCCGGTGGTGAGGTTATCCGCGTTGGTGCCGCCGATGATCGAGCTGTAGATTTTGCTGCCCGGGGCCGACACGCAAAAGCTGGCGGTGTAGCCGCAGCGCGACGAAAACGAACTGATGTTGTAGAGGTCCGGGCTGGTGAGGTCCGGGTTCTTCTGCAATGCCGCGACGGTCACCCAGTTCGGCGCAATCTCCGGAATGAAATAGCCGAGTCCGGCGATGGCGTCCGGGTTGTTCAGGTTGTAGTCGTTGCCGGCCGCGAAGATCGTGACGATGCCGCTGCGCGCGGCGGCGATGGCGCCGTCATAGGCTCCGCCCGGTTTGGTCCCGAGCAGCGGCTGGATCTCGTTGAACTGCAACTGCGCATCCTGCACGGTGAAGTGCGGGTACGCCGGATCGCGTCCGCCGAGGTCGAAGCGATCGGTGATGCCGATGCCCCAGCTGTTGTTGATGATCCGTGCGCCGCTGGCGATCAGGGCATCCCAACCAGCCTTATACACCGCGCCGTCGTTACCGCGAATAATGCCGTCCTCCGGGCCCGGGTCGCCGTTATCGGCGCTGATGATTTGCGCGTTGTACGCCACGCCGTGCATCGGTCCGCCATCGCGGCTGCCGGCAGCGATCCCGCCGACGTGAGTGCCGTGGGCACCGAGCTTGCCGTCGTAGCCAACCGTGGGGGTACCGTCATAGCGAAACGCATCCCCGGCTTTGACCGGGATGTACGGGTCGGTGTATTCACGGATACCGCTGGTGACCAGGGTGACGACTTTGTTTGCGCCGGAGAACTCCGGGTGTTGGGCGTAGACCGGTTGGTCGAAGATCCCCAGTTTCACGCCTTTGCCGCTGTAACCGGCGGCGTAGGCGTCCTGTGCGTTGATTGCGCCGACGCCCCAATCGGCATTGAATTCGGCGCTGCGCCAGCTGTTGGGGTCGCCTGAGCGACCGCTTTCCACGTAAGGCGCGGCATGCGCCTGACCGAGTGTGGCCAGTGCGCAGAGCACGGCCAGTGTGTTGTGCTTGTTATTCATCCAGTTACCGTCCTTAGTTGTGTTGCCAAAATCCCTTTTTGCCTCGAAAGGCACCTGCAAATTCACACGCTTGCTGTAGCAGTTGCCGAAGGCTGCTACAGGTCCATCATTGGGTCTTTGGGCCCTGGCCGAACGCTTCGTCTACCTTGGCAAGGTCCTGCTCGCTCAAGGTTCCGGCGTAGAAATGCAACTTGGTCCAGGCCATCAAGTAGTCATAGCGTGCCTGTGCCAGATCGCGGCGGGTGGTAAATAGTTGTTGTTCGGCATTCAGTGCATCCAGGTTGACGCGTTCACCGCCCAAAATGCTTTGCTTGGTCGACACCACCAGCGCTTCGGCAGACACCAAGGCCTTTTGATACGCGCGCAACTTGTTCACACCCGACAGGCAGGCGCTGAACTGTCGACGCAGCTCGATCATGGTTTCTCGTGTCTTGCCGTCCAGTTCGTACTCGGCCTGCTCCATGGTGCGGCTGGCCTGGCGGGTGGACGCCGACACCCCGCCACCGGCATACAGCGGCACGTTGACTTCGATGCCGATGGTGTTGGTGTCGTAACGCTGGTTGTAAGTGTTGCCGCTTTCCGATTCGTTCTGGCGCACCGAGGCGTAGGCACTGACTTTCGGCAGATGCCCGGCGCGGTTACGTTCAACTTCGTAACGCGCGACATCCACCGCATGACGCTGGGAGGCCAGGTTCGGGTTATTGGCCACGGCCATTTCGTGCCAGGTGTCGTAATTGGCCGGTTGCAGGCTGAAGGTCTGGAAGTTCTGGTCCAGTGGTGCCAGGTCGGCGATGTCGATCGTCGGTACGCCAATCAACGCGCCCAGTTCACGCAAGGACGCGTCCTGCTCGTTGCGGGCCTCGATTTCCTCGGCGGTCGCCAGTTCGTAACGGGACTCGGACTCAAGCGTATCGGTGCGCGTGCCCTCGCCTTGGCGGAACATCTGCTCGTTCTGCTGGAACTGCTGCTCGAAGGCTTTCTTTTTGGCCAGCGCAATGTCGATCTGATCCTGAGCGAACAATGCCTTGGTGTAGTTCTCCAGCACCCGCACCAACAACTCCTGGCTCTTGCCGCGGAAGGCTTCATCGGCAAACAACGACTGCGCCACGCCTTTGCGGTACGCCGCGTAGGCTTCGTAATCGATCAAAGGCTGTTGCAGGGTCAGGGTCGAGCCGTAACTGCTGTAGTTGCGGTCATCGGTCTGGTTTTGCCCGCGGTCATTGAGGTACGTGGCCTTGGACGAGTTGCGGCCCTTGTTGTAGTTGTAACCCAGCTTCGGCAGCAAGCCGGCACGGCCAATGATGCGGTTTTCCATGCCTGCATCGCGTTCCTTGAGCGCGCCGAGGAACACCGGGTCATTGCGTAACGCTTGCTCATAGATGTCGAACGGCCCCATGGCCATCACACTGTTGCACGTCAGCAACGCCAGGGTCGCTGCGAGCAGGGAAAGCTTATTCATACAGCCGAACATCCTTATTCCTCGGTCAACGCGGAGCCTGCCCGGTCGAGCAGCGGTTTGAACAGATAGTTGAGGAGTGAACGTTCACCCGTACGCACGAACATTTCCGCCGGCATGCCGGGCTTGATCACAAGGCCATTGAGCTTTTCCATCGCCTGATCGCTGACGCTGCTGCGCAGCACGTAGTACGGCGCGCCGGTTTTCTCGTCGACCATCTGGTCGGCGGAAATCAGGCTGACTTCGCCGGGCACTCGCGGCGTGCGGCTCTGATTGAACGCGGTGAACAGGATGTCCACGGGCAAATGGGTGCCAACCTTGTCGATCAGGTTGATCGGCAGGTGCCCTTCCACTTCCAGGCGTGTGCCCTGGGGCACGATTTCCAGCAAGGTGTCGCCCTGGCGCACCACCGCGCCTTCGGTATGCACCCCGAGGTTGACTGCGATGCCGTCGGCGGTGGCAACGATCTCGCTGTGTTGCAGGTTGAACCCGGCGGAAGTCAGTTGTTCCTTGAGGGTCACGCTCTTGAGTTGCGCGTCGGCCAGTTGAGTGCGGACCTCTTTCTGATATTCCTCGATGTGCTGTTGCAGCTTGAGCTTCGCTTCGAGGATGCCCTGCTCCACCCGACCGCTTTCGCCGGTGTTCTCGGCCAGTTGCTGCTGCACTTGCGACAGCTGACGCTGGTATTCCATCAAGCGGTTACGCGGAATGTAGCCGTTGTCCGCCAAGGGCTGAAGGTTGCTCAGTTGTTGTTGCAGCGAGTTGGCCTGGGCCGTCAGGTCGGTGCGCGCACGACGCATGCCGGCCAATTGCGCGCTGGCGCCTTCCATGTTGGCGCGCAACCCACCCTGCTCGCGGAAGAACGCTTCGCGGCGGCTGCTGAACAATTGCCGTTGGCCTTCAAGCACCAAGGCCAAACGGGGGTCGGCATCCTTGCTCAACTCCACCGGGAAATTCACTTGCTTGAGGTTGTCCCGTTCACTTTCCCAGCGCGCAACGCTGGCCCAGGCCATGCGGTACTGCGCCTGCAGCGAGTCGACGTCGGCCGCGACCTGAGTCTGGTCGAGCTGGAACAGCGGCTGGCCGAGCTTCACCACTTGACCCTCGCGCACCAGAATCCGGCTGACCACACCGGGGCTCATCGACTGCACGGCTTTGCGTTTGCCCGACACAACGACGGTGCCTTGCACCGGAATGCCTTGATCGAGCGGCGCGAGGCTGGCCCAGGTGAAGAAACTGCCAGCGCCGACGATGGCCAGAATCCAGCCCATGCGCGCGAAGAATCGCGCATCGCGCTCGGGGCGTTCGGCGATGTAATCGTGTTCCATCGTGGCTTCACTTTCAGAGTTCATGCGTGCGCTGCTCATACACCCGAATTCCTTGTCGTGGGCTGATACTGCCGGCTCATGCTCAGCGCGCCCGGTGCCTGCGCGGCTTTATCACGGTGTTGTTCCTGAGCGCCGGACAGTGCCTTGAGCACGTCCTGGCTCGGGCCGAAGGCCTGCAAGCGCCCTTCGTTGAGCACCAGCAATTTGTCGGCCTGGGCCAAGGCCGAAGACCGATGGGTCACCAGGATCACGCTGGTGCCCTGGGCTTTCATCTGTGCGATGGCACTGGCCAGGGCGGCTTCGCCCACGGTATCGAGGTTGGAGTTGGGTTCGTCCAGCACCACCAGGCTCGGGTTGCCGTACAACGCACGGGCCAGTGCCACGCGTTGTTTCTGGCCACCGGACAAGCCACTGCCGTCTTCGCCGAGCACCGTGTCGTAGCCTTGCGGCATGCGCAGGATCAATTCATGCACGCCGGCCTGTTGCGCCGCCTCGACGACTTTCTGCGGATCCGTTTCGCGAAACCGGGCGATGTTTTCGGCAATGCTGCCGCTGAACAATTCGATGTCTTGTGGCAAGTAGCCGATGTAGGGCCCGAGGTCGTCGCGGTTCCAGCGATGAATGTCCGCGCCGTCGAGCCGAACCGTGCCGCCGAGGGTTGGCCAGACGCCGACCAGTACCCGGGCCAGTGTCGATTTGCCCGAGCCAGAAGCGCCGAGCACGCCCATCACCTCCCCGGCACCGAGATTGAAGTTGACCATGTGCAGTGTCGCCGTGCGCTGCCCCGGAGGGCCGGCGCTGACTTGTTCGAAAGTGATCTGCCCCTTCGGTGCCGGCAGCGCCATGGCGTCGTCAGTCGGTGGAAAGGCTTGCAGCAACGCATCCAGGCGACGGTAGGCCAGCTTCGCACCGCTCCACTGTTTCCAGACCGCGATCAACTGATCGATGGGGCTCAGGACGCGGCCCATCAGGATCGAACCGGCGATCATCATCCCGGCAGTCATTTCGCCCTTGATCACCAGCAACGCACCCAGTCCCAGGACCAACGATTGCAGGCACAGACGCAAGGTCTTGCTCACGGAACTGATGACCGCGCCAGTGTCGCTGGCCTGATTCTGCAAACTGAGAAAGCGCGAGTGCACTTGAAACCAGCGTTTGCGCAACACGCCGAGCATGCCCATCGCCTGGATGGTCTCGGCGTTGTGCAGGTGGCTGGTGGCCAACTGGCTGGACTTCTGGGAAAAACCGGCGGCTTCGCCCAAGGGTTTTTTGGTCATTGTTTCGTTGAGGAAAGCGAGGCCGATCAGGACCACAGCCCCCACCGTCGCAAAAACACCCAACCAGACGTTGAACAGGTAAATCACAAACAGATAGACCGGAAACCACGGCGCGTCGAAGAAGGCAAACAGCGCCGGGCCGGTGACGAATTGGCGGATGTGTGTCAGATCCCCCAGGGACTGCCCGGCGTTGCCCTCGCCTTTGAGCAGATTGCGCTCGAACGCGGCTTGATACACCCGCAGGTTGAAGCGGCGTTCCAGTTGGCTGCCGATGCGGATCACGATGAAGCTGCGCACGATCTCAAGCAAACCGATGAAGGCAAAGAAGCCGACCACCATCAGCGACAACATGGCCAAGGTCGTTTCGTTCTGCGAAGACAACACACGGTCATAGACTTGCAGCATGTAAATCGACGGGACCAGCATCAGTACGTTGATCAACGCGGTAAAACAACCGACGCTGATCAAGATGCTTTTATAGTCGCCCAGTGCCTTGAATAACGGAGCGGTGGCTGGGGCCTTAGCCATCTTCATTGATTTTTCCCGAGATGATATTCCCCGCCCTGATCTGGCGAGGCTTTAATTAACTGTGTGTGTGCGCGGTTGAAGACATTCTTTGTCGGCAATCACTTACAAACTAACAACTCACTTCCATGCTCGATAAAGAGTTGACGTTTTGTTTTGCTACTTATAACTACAACAGCGGGCTCTATATTTAAATCTGCACAGGCCCACCAACTATTTGCTCTAACGCATAGCCCGCTCAAGCGTGATGATCAGACCTGACTTCAAATTGCCTTGATAAAGCCCATCATGCTGTCGGCTGAAAAAGAAAATTCTTGAGCCTTCATTGCCAGTGATCGCAATCCCGTCCGGCTCCGTGAACCAGCCAATGGCCGACGCTTGCAGCCAGGCCCCAAGGCACTCGGCGCCCTCGCCCAACGTCTGATTGGGTTGAAGGTCAATCAGGCAAACGTTCGACGGTTTGTCCTGCAAGGTGCGGGACTCGGACAAATCCTCTTTGGCAATCAAAGTCGCCTGCCATTGTCCGGCGAGTTCAGAGGGGTCGGCTAATTTCAGGCTGCTTGCCATGGTTACATCTCCAAGAAACATCATCAGCGCCGCCAATAGCCACGCGGTCTTTCTGTAGGTAAAGGCGTCAGGGGCCATAGGGCGTTTCACTCCGTCGCGTAGCCTTGCGCACTGCGCGCATCGATGCAAGGACAGAGCGCGGCGCAACGTGCACCGCGCTCCGTTACAGCCTTGAATCAGGCCACGATGTCCGAGAACGCCGCCTGGCCTACGGTGCTGACGAGGAAATCCGCCACGCCGTGCCCGGAGAAGTCCACCGACAACAGGCTGTTACCGCCCGAGCTGGTCAATACGGCATCGCCGACCGCACCCGTGAACGAACTCACGAAGTGCAGGCCCGCGCCTTTGGTGATACCGGTCAGGTCGATCTTGTCCAGACCGCTGACAAAATCGAGGATCTGATCGGCAACTCCTGGCGTGGAGTCACTGCTGGCGGCGAACACAAACGTGTCCGAACCCGCGCCACCCCACAGTTTGTCCGCACCACCCGCGCCGTAGAGGATGTCGTTGCCGGCACCGCCCTTCAGCTCGTTGGACACGCCATTGCCGATCAACAGGTCGTTGCCCGAGCCGCCGATCGCGTTCTCGATGATTGCACCCTTGGCAATGGAAACGTTGCCCACCAGACCACCAACGTCGGAAAACGAGGCCTCATTGAGATTGATCTTCTGGTTTTGAGTGAAGCCGGAGAAGTCCAGGGTGTCCTTGCCGCCCGCATCCCATACCGAAAACACGACCTTGTCCGACGACGAAGACGCGCTCAGGAAGTCGCGACCGGCGTTGGAGTTGAAGCCGTAAGTGGTGTCACCGGTTCGGGTGGTGGTGTTGGCACCGTAGAGTTTCTGGATGGCGGCAATGTCGTCCATCAGCGGGCCGGACGAATACGCTTCGACACCGCCCTTGCTGAAGTTCTGGCTGGTGTTGCTTTCACTCCAGTAGCTCATGACGCTGTAACCGCGGGTGTCTTGCCCGTAGGTGGCGTCATTGTAGGTCGGCGCGCCTTCACCGGCGTTGTAGTCGCCAGGGTGGGCCAGGCCCAGGGTGTGACCGATTTCGTGGGTCAGGGTTTGACGACCGTAGTTGTTCAGGTCTGGCGTCTTGTTTGGCGTGTAGCTGCTGTTGGTCAGGTACCAGGAGGTCCCGTCGTAACCCGCGCCCGTGCCCGGCAGATAAGCAAATGCCGCAGCGCCGTCCTGGCCACCGCTGTAGTTGCCGAAGGTCATGTGACCGTCGCCGCCTGAGGACTTCTCGGTGAAGGTAACGTTGGCGACATCGGCCCACGATTGCATGGCGAGCACTGCCTGGGCTTTTTGCTGGGTGCTGAACTGACTGAAGCCGGTAATTCCGTGCTTGTTCATGGTGCTCGACGACGCCGAGGTCAGGAACGTGTAGGTCAGTTCGATTTTGCCGCTGCCGTCCTTGTCCTGGTAGGCAGCACCGTCGCGCAGCAATTGGGTGGCTGCCTGGTCGACGGAATAGGAGGGTTTGCCATTAACCGTGAGATTGCCACCCCGGTCATACTGATGGCTGAAGCTGTCGATCTGGCTGTAGGCCGAACTCGGTGCAGCCAATGCTTGATCAATAGCGCTGTTTTCTACTTTCGACATAAACACACTTCCTTGTTTAGCTATGGAACAGTTTTTGTCAGATAGCGACAATCTCTGGCGAGATCGTCCTATCACTCGCCCAATGAAGGCGAAAGAAAACTGACACAATTCGAAATGAAACGTCTAGTGTTTTTTTGACGTCAAATTGTGCTGTTCCAGCAAGTGCCCGGAAACAATGCCTGCGGTGTCGAAAGTTAGTTTTTGAGTATGTGCGTTTGCGCAAATTGTCTGACGATTTGATATTTAAATATTAAATAGGGGTAAGTTTGTTTTTGTCCAGAAGGTCTCAATTATGGACTTATTAATATGAGTGCCAGCGAATTGATATCAGTTAAATTTATGTTGGGTTTGAGTATTTACGACTGCTGCGCAGCCGGACGCAGGCTGCGCCAGCTGCTACATGGATTGCGGTGTGCATGAACCCTGTAGCAGCTGCCGAAGGCTGCGTCCGGCTGCGAAGCAGTCGTCAAAAACTTACAACCAACACGCATCCCAAAGCGGATAATCATGAACCCGCGTCACCAACCCCGCGCGTATCGGGTTAGCCACGACATAGCGCGCAAGCGCCTTCACGTCTTCGTCCCGCCGAACCGCTCGATCGTGATAACCCTTCTGCCACAACCGCCCTCGCCGCCCTAATGCCCGATTGACCGCCACGCTGCTCCGGGATTTGATTCGACACATCAGCTCCGCCAGCGTCCTGTCCCGCAGCTGCACCAAGCAATGCAGATGATCCGGCATCACCACCCACGTCAGAAAATCGGCCCATCCCTCCTCCTGTGCCACACGTAATTGCTGCACAACCAACCTCCCCACCCCCCAATCAACAAAAAACGGCTGCCGCTGGTGAACGACAACCGTTAATAAGTAAATGCGCCCAGATTCCGAAAAGCGTCCAATGCGCAGGTGACCCGCTTTTATATCGACTGGCATTCCATTGCCTCCTGATCTATCGAAAGGAGCTGGAATTTATCGTGTTGTCAGCCGAGCCACTGGGGGTTATGACGACAAAATATGAATCAGCTACCGGTGCGAATCTTGTTCCAAACCCGCGTACGCACCCGGTCAATGTTCAGCGGCATCGCCTCCAGCGCGAACAGTTTGCCCATCATCTCCGGGCTCGGATAAATCTTGGTGTCGTTCTTGATCGTCGGGTCGACCAGGCTGTCGGCCTGTTGGTTGCCGTTGGCGTAGTGCACGTAGTTACTGACACCGGCCATGACGTCCGGGCGCAGCAGGTAGTTCATGAAGGCATAGCCGGCCTTCTCGTCCGGTGCGTCGGCGGGCATGGCGACCATGTCGAACCAGATGGCGGCGCCTTCCTTGGGAATCGAGTAGCCGATGTCGATGCCATTGTTGGCTTCCTTGGCGCGGTTCTCGGCTTGCAGGATGTCGCCGGAGAAGCCGACCGCCACGCAGATGTCACCATTGGCCAGGTCGCTTGTGTACTTGGACGAATGGAAGTAGCTGACATAAGGCCGGACTTTGAGCAGCAGCGCTTCGGCCTTTTTATAGTCTTCCGGGTTTTTACTGTGGTGCGGCAGACCCAGGTAATTCAGGGCGGCGGGCAACAGCTCCGGGCCGTTGTCGAGGATGGCAACACCGCACTTTTGTAGCTTTTGCATGTTCTCGGGTTTGAAGATCAGGTCCCAGGAATCCACGGGGGCGTTGTCGCCCAGCACGGCCTTGACCTTGGCGATGTTGTAGCCGATGCCGGTGCTGCCCCACAGGTACGGGAAGCCATGCTCGTTGCCCGGATCGTTGGTTTGCAACGCCGTGAGCAACACCGGATTGAGGTTCTTCCAGTTTGGCAATTGAGCCTTGTCGAGCTTCTTCAGCGCGCCCCCTTCAATCTGCCGCGCCATGAAGTGGTTGGACGGGAAGACCACGTCGTACCCGGATTTACCGGTCATCAACTTGCCATCGAGGGTTTCGTTACTGTCGTAGACGTCGTAGGTAAAGGCGATGCCGGTTTCTTTCTGGAAGTTTTTCGTGGTGTCCGGTGCGATGTAGTCCGACCAGTTGTAGATTTTGACCGTTTCGGCCGCTTGGCTGAGGGTTGCGACGAGTGCAAGTGGTGCCAGTGTCAGTGTCAGTGTCTTTCGGATCATGAGTCGATTCCTGTAAGGGCTTTTGTTATTGGCAGGCAATCAGAAGATCAAAAAATCAAAACGTAGGTCTTGCGCACGGTTTCCTGGATATCCCAGATGCCGAGGCTGTTGGCCGGCAACATCAGTGCGTCGCCGGCTTCGATGGTGAGGGTTTCGCCCTCGTCCGGGGTGAAGGTGCAGCGGCCCTGGATGAAGTGACAAAATTCCTGGGCGACGATCTGCCGACGCCAGCGCCCGGGTGTGCATTCCCAGACACCGGTTTCGACGCCATCGTCGCGTTCGACACTGGTGGTCGAGGCCACAGCCACGGGTGTTCCCAGTGGCACGGCAACCGGGTTGGACTCTTCGAGCTGCAGGGTGACGGTATTCTTGAATTGCGTGATGCTCATGGGCGTACCTGTCGATGGAGAAAGCGCTGTTTAGTGCATGAAACCTTCCATGAACCCCGCGACCCCGCTGGCCAGTTTTCGGCGCCAGGGGGCGGTAGCCGGGTTGGCCAGGGTCTGGTCTTCGTGGACGAAGCTGCGGATGATCGCGTTGTAACCGAGCCAACGGCAGGGCTCCGGCTCCCAGGCCTTGAGCGTGTCGAGTCCGCCCTGCGGCATGACCCAAGGCTGGTGGACCAATTCGGTATCGCGTTCAAGAATCAGGTCGGCCAAGGTCCGGCCACCCAGGTTGCTGGCCCCGACACCCTCCCCGCCATAACCGCCGGACAAGGCAATGCCGCTGGCATGATCACAGAGCATGTGCGGCTTGAAGCGCCGCGACATGCCCAGGTTGCCGCCCCAGGCGTGAGTGATCTGCACGGTCTTCAACTGAGGGAAGAGTTCGCCGAACAGATAACGGCGTAGTTCTACTTCGCTGGTCGTCAGGTCGAAGTCATGGCGCAACTTGCCGGCGAACTGGTAGCCGCCCCGGGCCCCGAATACCAGGCGGTTGTCGGCGGTGCGCTGGCCGTAGGTCACCTGACGGCTGCTTTCGCTGAACGCCTGACCGCGATTCAGGCCGATTTCGTCCCATGTCGCGGCGGACAGCGGCTCGGTGGCAACGATCAGGCTTTGCACAGGCAGTTGATAGCGACCCAGCGGCGGTAACGTCGTCGCGTAACCTTCTACGGCCGGGACAATCCAGCGACTGCGAACCGACGCCTTGGCTGTGCGCAGACGCCCTGACTGCCACTGGGTGACCGGGCTGTTTTCATAGATCTTGACCCCCATGCTCTCCACCGTGCGTGCCAAACTTCGCACCAACTTTGCCGGGTGAATGGTCGCGACGTGCGGTGCATAGATACCGCCATAAGGCTTGGCAACTCTGATCTGTTGCGCCAGTTGTTCGGGGCTGAGCCAGCGGTAGTCACTTTCGGTCAGGCCCTGACGGTAGAGATCGTCCAGATAACGACGCAGGCCGGCTTCCTGCTCGGGGTAGCGAGCGGCACAGTAAAGCACCCCGCCTTTGCGATAATCGCAGGCGATGCCTTCATGTTCGATGACAAGTTCTACTTCATCGGGGATGCTGTGCAGCAAGTCGAATGACGCGCGACGTTGTTCCGGGGAAAGGCCGGCCAGTAACCGGTCTTCACCGAGGATATTGCCCATCAGCCAGCCGCCGTTACGGCCCGAGGCGCCAAAACCGGCGGTTTGCGCTTCGACAATGGCAATGTTCAGGCCCGGCGCCTGGCGCTTGAGGTAATACGCGGTCCACAGCCCGGTATACCCGGCGCCGATGATGGCCACGTCGACGTCCAGGTCGTGTTCCAGCGCCGCACGCGCCGCTAACGGCTCGTCGAGTTGATCCATCCATAAACTGATAGTGCGCCACGCCGACATGCAAGACTCCGCCACTCAAACTTCGATGGCGTCGATCCTAGTGCGTGGACTCAGGGGCTGTCTTGCGCGCGGGCACGCAAGGAAATTTGTTTGGCATAGGCCTTGGGCGACAGGCCGGTGTGTTGGCGAAAACAGTTATAAAACGCCGAAAGCGAATTGAATCCCGCGGCAAACGCCAGTTCGTCGATACGCAGCGGTGGCGTCGCGGCATCCAGCGTGCCGAGCAGATGTTGCAGGCGCGCCTGGTTCACGTAGCGATAGAAACTCTGTCCCAGCACTTGATTCAACAGATAGGAAATCTGGTTGCGACTGTAACCGCACTCCTTCGCCACCCGTTGCAGATCCAGTTCGGGGTCCAGATACGGCTGCTGACGCTGAAAATACTGCTGCAAGTCGTCGGCCATGAAACTCAACTGGCGCGGGGACAGTCCGAGTCGACTGACCGCCGGGCGCAATGTTTTGGTCGCCGTGCTGGACGGCTGTTCATGGACCAGCGTGGCGTATTCGTTGACCCGCCAGATCAACCCGTCACGTACCGTGATCGCTTCGCTGGTGTGGAAGGACACCAACCCTTCGCCACCACGCAACGTCATCCGGTACTGGATAAACGCAGTATTGCCGTCCAGGCGAATACGGTCCGAGTGCTCCAGCGCTTCGTCCGGATTGCGCGGCATGCTGACGCGCACGTACTCGCGCAGTTCGTCGAGTCCCATCACGCGATTCTGGAAAAAATCGTGGTACTGGATGCCAGGGTGATAAAGCGCCATGACGCCGTCCAGGTCGCGGTGTTTCCAGCACAAGTGGTAGCGCATGACCGTCTCACCCGTGGCCCGGGTTTGCTGCGGCCCATCATCATCGGGGTGCATAAAGGTCTCGACGGGAAAACGCCGAGCTTGCCGAAGTTCTGCAGCGGGTTCAATGGCTGAAATATTGGCCGGGCGAGCCCCTATGCGCACAGGGACATGACCTCGATCATGAAAACTCGACTAACCGCCCAACGGCCCGAAAAAAATCACATGGTTTTCACATACCGATGCTACTTTTAAAGGCAGTCACCGGTTGAGCCATTGAAGGCTCTTCCCTCCTAACATGAGCTAAAGGAAGCGCTCGATGAAGAAGGCGGGCAACATATGAATAAGGGGTCTTACAGCAAAGTCACGTTTCCAAACGCCTGCCAGCTGATGCGCTGGCATTTTCATCCCATGGGATTTGAGGCGAGCATGGACGCACCGGGCAGCATGATCGCCCGTTTGTTTGATCGCGCCAGTGGCGAGACCATGATCGCCATTGCCGGTATTCCTTGTGCAACCGTCATGAATGCGGCGGATGTCGAGCGAATCATTGAAGCCGTCGAGGATGAACTGGAAGCATTCATTCCACCTGAGGCCCTAAAAAGCTACGCCTGAAGGCTGGTCACTCACTAAAAAGCCCACTTGATGTGGGCTTTTTAATGGGCGCCGAACAGGGTTACGCCGTTTTCTGACCGACTCGATGATCGGCGAAAAACGCTTTGCCGCTGTCGATCCGGTCTGACGCCTTGGGCATATTCACCGCCGCGTCCTGCCCCTCGACATACCAGTAGCAATGACTGACGGCCCGGGTGATGCCGACGTAAGCCAAGCGCAGGATTTCGTCTTTTTGCGCGCTGTCGTACGGCTCGCTGTCGCCGGCCTTGCCCAGTCCCGCCATCCGGTACACCTGGTTCTTGTAAGGTGAGCTGGTCAGATGCTGGCAATCGCCGAGCAAAAACACCGCGTCAGCCTGCAAGCCTTTGGCGCTGTGATAGGTCAGTTGTTTCAGACGCCGCGTTTCATAAGGCAAGCTCGAATCAACATTAACTACAGGTTGAATATGTTGTTCAATCAATAACTTATCGCTGCTTTTTCGATAAAGCATCAAGATCGAATCACCCTTTTGGTAATGCTCCATCAAGCGCTGGGCCATGCCTTGATCGTCGCGGTCCAAAACGTTGACCGGCAACAGCGCTTTCGGCTCACCGCTGGCTTTGGCTTTCTTGCCGGCGATGGCCGGTGCCGCGCGAACGATATGCTCGGCGGCGTCGATGATGTGCTGATGACTGCGATAGTTGTCGCTGAGCATGACTTTGGTGGTGCTGGGCGACGGGAACTCTTTGTTGAATTCCATGAAGTATGTCGGCGAACTGCCGCGCCAGCCGTAAATCGACTGCCAGTCATCCCCCACACACAGCAGCGATGAGCGTTGTGCACCGCGCCCCACGTGCATCGCCGGGCCTCGACTGCGAATCTCGGTCAGACTGGCGCGGAGCCAGGAGACGATTTGTGGCGATACGTCCTGAAACTCGTCGATCATCAGGTGTGACAATGGCCGCAACAGTTCATCGCTGAGCAGCTTCAGGTTTTCCGGTGAATGCTCGCTGAACAAGGCGAACATCCGGTTGTAGGTCATCACCGGTGGTTTCTGATCGAGCAGATGATCTTCCAGCGCTCGCCAGAACAGGCTCAAGGCCTCGAAGAAGAACCGGTCTGGATCGTCCTTGGCGAAACTCATCTGGCCAACAGCGTTCGGAACATCCAGGCCGAGATTTTCTATAAACCCGGCTGCTGCGACAAAACAGTCGAGCAACGGCGCGGAAGCCAGTTCACCTTTGACCTTGTAATCAAAGCCCGGCCCGGCACTGGCGTCGCCTGCCAGCGAGGCCAGCACGCGCTTGGATGACTCGTAACTATCAAGCCATATCAATGGCTTACGACAGAAAGCTTGAAACAGGGTGCGCTTTACCGCCCATTCTGCACGGACAGTCAGCTTGGCATTTGGACGGCAGACCCGCGGGTTTTCCCGCGGATCAAACCCCAGCACGACCCACGCATCGAGGCTTGGGATGTAGCCGTGGCAATGGAATGTCGCGCCGTTGATATCGAAGGATTGCCGATTGGGTTCGATGCCCTTGATCGGCCAGGCACCCGCTCGAAACCACAAGTCTTCAATGGCGTCGCAGAGTTCTTCATCGCGCTTGGCAGCCAGCTCGGTCACCGCCACGCGTTTTTGCACGTCGGGATGGTCACGCTCCAGCTCCTTGAGCTGCAAGGCATGGCGCGACAAAGGCTTGATCAACTCGCGAAAGCGTTCATCGCGGGTATGCAGCTGGTGATAACAGGCATTGAGCTGCTGGCGCTGAGCGTCATTGATTCGCAGGTCGAACGGATTGCTGTCGACGTCTTCATCGGCGTTTTGCAGGCGATTGCTGAGGTTTTCGAAGGATTGCAGGCGCTCGAACCCCGGCAGGCTGCGAACCATCGGCAGAATTCGCGAATGGAAGGTGCGCACCAGATCACGTGCCTCCTTAAGGCTCAGCGCCCGGCCCCACAGCGCAAACAGTTCGATCAGCTTGTTAATGAAGTCTTTGCGTGATTCGCGGGTAAATGTCACGACGGTCATCGAATCCAGTTCGAAGCCCAGGTAGTGGGTCAGCAACAGGATACGCAGCACCAGCGTGGTCGACTTGCCGGCACCCGCCCCGGCAATCACCGACGTCGACGGCGTGTCGCTGAAGATCATCTTCCACTGCGCAACGCTTGGCTGGGCATGGGGTGGCAGCAGCCGGGCAACATCGGCCTTCATGCGCTTCTTCAGCTCCGCACTTAATGGCAGGCGCCAATCGTCAAACAGGTTGTCATCGACGTTGGGCGGCCGATGCTCGGTTGACCGCGAATCACGGATCAGCAGCACTTGCCGGCCTTGCTCCAGCCCTTCGTCCTTGCCTTCCTTGAAGCCGTAATCAAACCCCGCGCTGTGGCCGCTGCGAAAACCGTCGGCTTGCCCGTGCAGCCAGGACGCGCGGTGTTGTGCACGCAGTCGGGTCAAGCCATGACCGAAGAACCGGGCGGCCAGGCGTTTGAGCAATGGCATCTCGGCCAAGGGACGAAGTTCGGGCGGAAGATCGGGGGTGTGTTGCGGCACGCGGGCTGACTCCAGGGTGTGAGGCTGTTGCGGGCTATGGTGTCTGCATTTGCCCTTGAGTTCTAGTGAAATGCTTACAGGTCATTGGCTTATGCGATGAAGTGAAGGCTGGATGAGAAACTTTCGAGGTTATTTCACATCAATCAATTCGATGGTAATGCGGCATTTTTTACGCTTTTTATCGATCAGTGCCTGATAGATGATGCTCGCCATTAACCCCTTTCAGGAGACGATCATGCTCGAACTCAGACCCTTCAACTCCCTGGGCGGCGCCCATCATGGCTGGTTGGATGCTCATCACCACTTTTCGTTCGCCGAGTACCATGACCCCAAACGCATGAACTGGGGCAATCTGCGGGTCTGGAACGATGACGTGATTGCCTCCGGCACCGGGTTTCCAAAACACCCGCACCGGGACATGGAAATCATTACCTACGTCCGTGAAGGCGCGATTACTCATGAGGACAACCTGGGCAACAAGGGCCGTACCGAAGCCGGCGACGTTCAGGTTATGAGTGCCGGCACCGGCATCGCTCACAGCGAGTACAACCTGGAAGCAACGCCGACCAAGATCTTCCAGATCTGGATCATCCCCAACGAATCCGGGCTTGCTCCGTCCTGGGGGGCCAAGCCGTTCCCCAAAGGTGATCGTGAAGGCTTCGTAACGTTGGCCAGCGGCAAGTCCGGCGATGATCAAAGCCTGCGCATCCGTGCTGATGCGCGGCTGGTGGCAGCGAACCTGAAGGCTGGCGAATCTGCCGAGTATCATCTCGACAGCGGTCGTCGCGCCTACCTGGTTCCGGCCACGGGAGTGATTGAAGTCAATGGCTTACGTGCGCAAGCTCGAGACGGGGTTGCGGTGGCCGATGAGCAGGTGCTGCGAGTGACGGCTATCGAGGACAGTGAAATTGTCCTGGTTGACCTCGCATAACTCGGTAAACGCTGGGCAAAAAAAGGGGCGACCGTGATGGTCGCCCCTTTTTTCTGTCTGGATTACTTGGCGGCGATTGCGCCATCCACCAGCGTTTGAGCCTCTGCCACCAACTGCTTGAGGTGGTCATCGCTGACAAAGCTTTCAGCGTAGATCTTGTAGATGTCTTCAGTGCCCGACGGACGTGCCGCGAACCAGCCATTTTCGGTCATGACTTTCAGGCCGCCAATCGCCTGGTCATTACCCGGCGCATGGCTGAGGATGCTCTGAATCGCTTCGCCCGCCAGTTGAGTCGAGGTGACCTGATCCGGTGACAGCTTGCTCAGCAAGGCTTTCTGTTCAGGGTTGGCCTTGGCATCCACGCGCACCGAGAACGGTTCGCCGAGCTCATCGGTCAACGCGCGATAGGCCTGGCTTGGATCGCGACCGGTGCGAGCGGTCATTTCTGCGGCCAGCAACGCCGGGATCAAGCCATCCTTGTCGGTGCTCCAGACGCCGCCGTCCTTGCGCAGGAACGAGGCACCGGCGCTTTCTTCACCGCCGAAGCCCAGGGAGCCGTCGAACAAACCGTCAGCAAACCATTTGAAGCCCACCGGCACTTCGTACAAACGACGGCCCAGGCGCTTGGCCACGCGATCAATCAAGCCGCTGCTGACCACGGTTTTGCCCACCGCAGCATCCGCGCGCCATTGCGGACGGTTCTGGAACAGGTAGTCGATCGATACAGCGAGGTAGTTGTTCGGTGCCAACAAACCACCGGACGGCGTAACGATGCCGTGACGGTCGTGATCCGGGTCGCAGCCGAACGCAACGTCGTAGCGATCTTTCAGACCGATCAAGCCTTGCATCGCGTGGGTGGACGATGGATCCATGCGGATCTGTCCATCCCAGTCGACGGTCATGAAGCGGAAGGTCGGATCGACCTGTGTATTGACCACGTCGAGGTCCAGACGGTAGTGCTCGGCAATCGCCGACCAGTAGCGCACCCCTGCTCCGCCCAATGGATCAACGCCCAGACGCAGCTTGGCATCGCGGATAGCGTCGAAGTCGATCACGTTGATCAGGTCGGCCACGTAGGTGTTGAGGTAATCGTGACGATGGGTCGTGCCGGCATTTAGCGCTTGCTCGTAGCTGATGCGTTTGACCCCGGCGAGTTTGGCGGCCAGCAGTTCGTTGGCCTTGGCTTCGATCCACTTGGTGATGTGGGTATCGGCCGGACCACCGTTGGTAGGGTTGTACTTGTAACCACCGCTTTGCGGCGGGTTATGCGACGGCGTGATGACGACACCGTCCGCCAGACCGGAAGTACGGCCACGGTTGTAGCAAAGGATCGCGTGGGAAATGGCCGGGGTCGGTGTGTATTCATCCCCTTCGGCAATCATCACGGTGACACCGTTGGCAGCCAACACTTCCAGGGCGCTGGCACCCGCTGGCGTAGACAATGCGTGGGTGTCGATCCCGACGAACAGCGGTCCGTCGATGCCTTGCGCTTCGCGGTACAGGCAGATCGCCTGGCTGATTGCCAAGACGTGCCACTCGTTGAAACTCAGGTCGAACGAGCTGCCCCGGTGTCCAGAGGTGCCGAAGGCCACACGCTGGGTTGAGATGGCGGCGTCAGGCTGGCCCGTGTAATAGGCCGTTACCAGTCGCGGGATATCGACCAACAATTCTGCCGGTGCCGGTTTGCCCGCAAAAGGACTGAGTGTCATGCAAAACCTCTGAAATTGAGTGGTTCAGGAATTGAAGGCAGTTTACTGGCAGTTCGACCGCAACGCGATGTTATAGATCCATGAGGGTCGAGGATGTTATCCCGCGTCGCTCAATCGATCGCTTCCAGACGCAAGGCATCCCCCAGCAAACCCAGCGCAGCGCCAAGATCATGCTCGCCACCGAAGGTATGGCTCAGGCGCAAATGTTGCGCGTGCAGCCCGCGCAAGCTGAACAACTCACCCGGCGCCACCACCACCTGCTGTTTGAGCAGACGGTGGAACACGCCGCGTACATTGACCTGACGCAACGAGCGCACCCACACCGTCGCACCGCCCTGGGGATCGACGAAGTGCAACGCGTCTGCCAGTCGCTCCTCCAGCAATTGGGTCATCTGCACTTTGCGCTCCTTGAGCAGCCGGCGCAGCACCAACAAGTGCTGATCGATGCGCCCATTGTTGTACAGGCGCGCGATGGCTTTCTGGCGAATCGGCGACAACCGGAACGAGCGCAGCAGAAAGTGCCGCTGCAGCTCGCCTCGCAGTTGCCGCGAAAGTACATAGCCGTAAGGCGCTTCAGGCCCGATAACCTTCTCGAACGTGGAAAAGACGATCAGCCGGTCCGGGTCCAGCAAATCGCGGAACCGTGGGCCATCGGGTTCAAATTCGAGTTCGCCGTAACAGTCGTTCTCCAGCACCCAACTGCCGTGCCGTGCAAGCAACTGCGCGATTGATAGCCTGTTGCTTTCACCGGCCACACTGCCACGCGGCATGTTCAGGCCGGATGACAGCATCACCAGCCTCACGGGTTCGGTTTCCAGCAGCACTTGCAAATGGTCGAGGTCCAGGCCGCCATCGGCGTGCAAGGACAACTCGATAACCTGCACATCGTTATCCTGAAACAACCGCAAAATCGTCCAGTCGCAGGGAGACTCCACCACGACCACGGCGTCTTTGAGGCACAGCACCGCGATCAATATTTCCAGCACACCACGCAGGTCCGCGCCAATGTAGACGTCGTCGGCATGCCAACAACGCGCCGGCGAGGAGGTATAGCGTGCCGCCAGGGCTGCGCGCAGTTCCCTTTCGCCGCAGGGTTGAGACGTCGGTTGCGGAAGACGCGGATATTGGCGCAACAGCTCTCTCTCAAGCAGCAACAGCGGGCTGTCCAACGGCTGCAGCAGCGCGGGCTCATCGGAGCTCAACACCAGCATTCCCGGACGCCTGGCGTTCACATAGACCGTCTCCAACAGGTCATTGCCGCTGCACGCGGGCCGGATGAACGACACGGGCAATGCGTAATAACCGGATTTGGCCACCGAATAGACGCGCCCTTCTTTCTCGAGAAGCGAATACGCGTATTGAATGGTCGAGATTGAAACACTCAAGCGCTCCGCCAACTGCCGTAACGAAGGGAGTCGCACGCGCGTGTCGCTGACCGGTTCGCTGATCAGGTGGGTCAGGTAGCGGTACACCGCCTGATAAGCGAAGTCGGTTTCCCGGGGGCCTTTCATGGGCAATGACCGAACACGGTGAGCGCAACCCGATGCATCCGGGTGGGCGTTATAAAACGACGCACTTTCAACGCCCCATTGACCGTTCGCCCGTCACGGCGTCAATGGCCATTACATTGGCTTGCAACCCCGTGTCCGCTGTCACGCCGCCGGCCACCGGCCCCATGCGATACAGCGTACCGATCAGGCTGACGGGCAATCCGCTGACGTCGACCATCCATTGCAGCACCTGCTCGGGCGCAGGCTTGCCCTGCATTGCGCGATGCAGTTCCGGTAGCGCCACGAGCATCCCGGGATGGCATTGGCGCAGAAAACGCTCAAGCGATGCGCCGTTCTCGACAAAGGGCGCGAACAGCAAGCACACCAGTTGTGCTTCGTTCAGGCCGAGTTTTTTTTGCGCCTCGGCCGCCGCCAGTTCGCGTTGGTCTGACGGGGTTGCCGGAGCCCCGAACGTCTGCAATGCCAGCTCGCACACATGCTCCGGGAGCTGCTTGCGGCGCATCATCACCAACACCCGCTGCAGGTATTCGGCAATGCCGGCTTCATAGGTCCGGCCCTGCACGAAGCAGGCGTGCAGCCCCCGCAGGTGTGCGGAAATCGCAGGGCTCACGTATTCGTTATCACTGAGCTGGGGCGCCCACCCGTCCGGTTGAAACTTGAGGAACTCTGTGAGCAGCGGCCAGCGTTCCTCCAGGTTGCTCACCAGCATGTCGTGAATGTCGATGAACGTCGCGCGGCGACACGCCTCAAAACGTTCTGCGGGCCGCCACACCGGCTGTTCATGACCCGTATAAAACTCGCGAAAACAGTCGCTGCCCAGTTCATCGAGCCGCGCGAAGAGCTGCTCATACCCGGTTTGAGGCTGATCCGGCATCGTAAAACCGGCCTTGGCCGCCGCACGGTTCAATCCATCCATGAACTGTTTTTGCTGGCGAGGTGAATCGCTGCTGAGCAAGGCATCGACGCCTCGGTCCCAACGGGCAATCTGGCCATGGAATTCGCCGGATGTCAGGTAGCCGTCATCCCACAGGTCGAGGGGGTCGTCCCAGGTTCGGCGGTGGCCGACCATCAACAAGTTAAGGCGATTTGACTCGTGACCGGCTTCAGAGACCGCAGCCGCGTGATTGAACGGCAGGACCTCGCGGTTATCGACCATCAGTACCTCGACCCGAGGATCATCATAGAGAAACAACGCGCTGCAACTGCGATGGATGTTTTCAAGAGCTGCCGAGGCAGCACCGTTCGACCGCAAGGTCGCCACCCGCAGCTGGAATGTCGCAGGGGCCCGGCCGGCAATGCTCAATTGCGCAGCACGCAGCAGCGCAAGGGTGTAACAACTGTCGCGGGTCCCGGACTGAATCGTCAGCACCTTGAACTCGCCAATACGCTCCATGCCACCGGCAGCGACCACCACGCGCTGAATCATCAGCTGCAATGCAGTGCGCTCCGCCCTTGAAAAGAAACTCAGTAATCGTTGCAGTACTTGCTGATAGACATAGTTCATTGCCTGATCGTGGGTATTTGTCATCATTGTTTACCTGTTACTCATAGGTTCGATGTCACGCAAACAACGCTATGCATTGCGCAATCGGTTGCCTGTCATGATGAAAGTGTCGTGCCGGATATCAAATGCTAACACTTAGTTTTTAGTCATTATTTGAAATGATTAGAACTGACCGTTAGTCCTCCTGACAGCCACAGCCCGCCAGCCCCGGCAGAGCGGGCGCCTGGCGCGGGCGCGAGGAGTCCTAGGAAATGTCCGACAGCGTCCCACAGACAAGTAGCACGAAAAATAAAGAAAGAAGTCACCCGTAGTTTTTCGGCAAACGATCGATAACGCACTAATAGTTGAGTTTGTATTGCCGGGGCGCATTGAAAAGTATCTGCCCGATACCTGGCCATAGCTCATTCCTTGAGATGAAAGTAATCATTCAATTATCGGGGCTTATATGATGATTAGAAGATACAGATTGAGGGCAAAAACCAGTTCAGTTGCTGAACTGACCCGCCACGAATTGACGGGAGCCTCATATTTTCGGAGGGAGAACGAAAAAGTCCGTGCAAGCACGGACTTTTTTTGGAGCGTTTTACGCAGGTTCGACCTGGAGGGCCACCCGTTCGCGGCATGGGCATTCGTCCATGTAGCGATGTGCCTCGACAAACTCGGAAAACGGAAAAACCCGAGTCTTGAGCGGCAGCAGCACGCGGTCAGCGGTCATCTGGTTGATGTCACGCAACGCACGTTGCAGTGCGACCTCATCCTGGATGATCCCCAGTTCCGGCTTGCCGGTGAAGTTGCCGATACAGTGCACAAAGAACTGGATGTTCTTCTGGAACGCTGCACAGGCCGGGAACGGCGTCTGGTTGCCGCCTTGCAGGCCGTACAACACCAGGCTGCCACGCGGTGCGAGCACGTCGCCCAGCAATGACATCTGCGGCCCGCCCAACCCGTCGAATACCACATCCACACCGCGGTTATCGGTGATTTTGTTGATCCGCATCAGCAGATCTTCTTCTTCGGTGACGATGACTTTCTCGGCACCCAGCGCCAACAGGTTTTCGCGTTCTTCCGCCGTTTTGGTGGCGGCAATCACCCGTACACCCAAGGCTTTGCCCAGTTGTACGAACGAAGGTCCGGCACAATGGCTGGCGTCAGTCACCAGGACGAACTGCCCGGGTTTGATCCGTGCCAGATCGACATAAGCAAAGTAGGCGATCAACAACGGCGTGTAATGCACGGCCGCTTCGACCGGATTCAGCACATCCGGGTACCGGGTCAGTGCCGAGCGCGGCAGAACAATCTGCTCGCCGTACACGGGATAGTCGTTCGGGCTCTGGGACGGGAAGCTGGCGACCTTGTCACCGACTGCCAGGTCATCGACGCCCTCACCGAGCGCCGTCACGACCCCCGACATTTCCTGGCCGAGGCCCGAAGGCAGACGAGCGTGAGATGAAGCCAGGTTCTGACGCCAGAGCGTGTCATACCAGCTGATGCCAATCGCCTCGACACGCACCTGCACTTCGCCCGGAGCAGGAAGTGCGGCCGCATGCTCTTCGCATTTGAGCACCTCGGCTGGACCAAACTTGTGAAAACGGATCGTGCGGGACATCGCAAACCTCGTCAAAGTAACCTCTAATGCCATGAACTCTATCTGGGCTTTCTACCCAAGACTATCAGTGGCTATTAATAGTCGACATGCCTGTCATTGATTCCGCAGCACCGCCGACATCATCAAATGTCGTGAAAATCGAAGCGGCCCTTCAGGAAAAACTGAATTACACGGTGCAGAGTAGCAGCCTTTCCCCGTAAGATTCATGCCGGCCATTGTTCTCATATGGCCGCTCTCGTCAAGCTTGATGACTCTGCCAGGACTCCAGATGAATCGTAATGACCTGCGTCGTGTCGACCTGAACCTGTTAATCGTTTTCGAAACATTGATGCACGAACGCAGCGTGACCCGCGCTGCGGAGAAGCTGTTTCTCGGCCAGCCGGCCATCAGTGCGGCGCTTTCACGCCTGCGCGGGCTGTTCGATGATCCGCTGTTCGTGCGCACCGGTCGCAGCATGGAGCCGTCCGCCCGGGCGATAGAAATCTTTGCCCTGCTCTCCCCCGCGCTGGACTCGATTTCCACGGCCGTCAGCCGTGCGGCGGAATTCGATCCGGCCACCAGCACCGCAGTATTCCGTATTGGCCTGTCGGACGATGTCGAGTTCGCCCTGCTGCCGATGCTGCTCAAGCGCCTGCGTGCCGAATCCCCCGGGATCGTGCTGGTGGTGCGTCGCGCCAATTACATCCTGATGCCTAGCCTGCTGGCCTCGGGTGAAATTTCCATCGGCGTCAGCTACACCGCCGACCTGCCGGCCAACGCCAAGCGCAAAGTGCTGCGTCGCAGCATGCCGAAGTTATTGCGCGCCGACACCGTGCCGGGGCCGTTGAGCCTGGATGATTTCTGCGCGCGACCGCATGCGTTGGTGTCGTTCGCGGGTGACCTGAGCGGCTTTATAGATGAAGAACTGGAAAAACTCGGGCGCAAACGGCATGTCGTACTGGCGGTGCCGCAGTTCAACGGGTTGAGCACGCTCATCAGTGGCACCGACATTGTTGCGACCGTGCCGGACTACACCGCCGAAGCGTTGACCGCGGCTGGCGGTGTCCGGGCTGAAGACCCGCCGCTGCCGGTGCGCAGTTTTGAATTGCACATGGCTTGGCGTGGGTCGCAGGATAATGATCCGGGTGAGCGTTGGTTGCGGTCGCGGATTCAGATGTTCTTTGGGGATCCGGATAGCCTTGCCTGATCCTGAGATTGTGTTGAGGCTTCTGGCCTCTTCGCGAGCAGGCTCGCTCCCACAGGGAAATGCATCCTAATGTGGGAGCGAGCCTGCTCGCGAAAGCCATCACACAGTTTCAAACCTGTCCTTTGCATTCCCTGCAACACTGAATTGTCATCAATTCAATTGATCACTGTTTAGCCAAAGGTGCATGCTAGAGAGCTCGCCCGAGCCTCATATCATTCCGAATGATAGTTACCTTCGCTTCATTCGATTCGTGAGACACACCCTCGCCGCTCATCATCCGTCCATTCTTAATACATTGGCGGATGCATCCATGGAACAGTCACTCAAACATTTGCGCTTCCCATTGGCCATGTTGGCCGTACTGGTGATGAGCGCCTGCGGCAAGGCGCCGGAGTCTGCCGCGACCATGCCGGCGGCGAAGGTCAGCGTCGCCAAGGTGCTGGAACAACCGATCAACGAGTGGGACGAATTCACCGGGCGTCTTGAAGCGCCGGAAACTGTAGAAATTCGTCCACGGGTCTCCGGCCAGATTGATGACGTGGCCTTCACAGAAGGCGCGCTGGTCAAGAAAGGCGACTTGCTGTTCCAGATCGACCCGCGTCCATTCCAGGCTGAGGTCCGCCGCCTCGAAGCCCTGGTTGCCCAGTCCCGCGCCAACGCGACCCGCAGTGAAAACGAAGCCCAGCGTGGCGAGCGTCTGCGCACCAGCAACGCGATCTCCGCCGAACTGGCCGATTCGCGCACCAGTGCCGCTCAAGAAGCCCGCGCCGCCGTCGGTGCCCTGCAGGCACAACTGGACCTGGCCAAACTGAACCTGAGCTTCACCCGCGTCACCGCGCCCATCAGTGGTCGTGTCAGCCGTGCGGAAATCACCGCCGGTAACCTGGTGACCGCCGACACCACGCCGCTGACCAGCGTCGTTTCCACCGATAAGGTTTACGCTTACTTCGACGCTGACGAACGCGTATTCCTCAAGTACACCCAGCTCGCTCGCCAGGGCAAACGCGGTGCCACCACCCCGGTTTACATGGGCCTGTCCAACGAAGACGGCAACCCGCACCAAGGCGTGATGAACTTCGTCGACAACCAGGTCAATCCGAAAACCGGCACCATCCGCGGTCGCGCAGTCTTCGACAACGCCGACGGCAGCTATACCCCGGGCCTTTATGCTCGCCTGAAACTGGTCGGCAGCGGCACCTACTCCGCCGTGCTGATCAACGACGAAGCCGTTGGTACCGACCTGGGTAAAAAATTCGTGCTGGTGATGGATGCCGACAACAAAACGGCGTACCGCGCCGTCGAGCTCGGACCGAAGATCGAAGGTTTGCGCATCGTGCGCAACGGCCTGAACAAGGATGACACCGTCATCGTCAAGGGTCTGCAACGGGTTCGTCCGGGCTCGCCGGTCACCCCTGAAGTGATCCCGATGGCCAGCGAACAAACCCTCGCGGCTTTGGCTCAACAACGACAAGCGCTGGAAGCCAGCAACCTGCCCCAAGTCGCACCTGCCAAGGTCGCGCCGGGTGAGGTTGTGAAACTGGCTGCTGCGACTCCACGCGGTTAAGGGAGCAACAACTGCGATGAATTTTTCCCAATTCTTCATTTCACGGCCGATCTTCGCAGCGGTGCTGTCGCTGCTGATCCTGATCGCCGGCGCCATCTCGCTGTTCCAATTACCGATCAGCGAATACCCGGAAGTCGTGCCGCCGACCGTTGTGGTCCGCGCAAACTTCCCGGGTGCCAACCCTAAAGTCATCGGTGAAACCGTGGCCGCTCCGCTGGAGCAAGCCATCACCGGCGTCGAGAACATGCTGTACATGTCCTCGCAGTCCACCGCTGACGGCAAGATCACCCTGACCATCACCTTCGCGCTGGGCACCGACCTGGACAACGCGCAGGTGCAGGTACAGAACCGGGTAACCCGTACCGAGCCGAAACTTCCAGAAGAAGTGACGCGCATCGGTATCACTGTCGACAAGGCTTCGCCCGACCTGACCATGGTTGTGCACCTGACCTCGCCGGACAAACGCTACGACATGCTTTACCTGTCCAACTACGCCTTGCTCAACATCAAGGATGAGCTGGCGCGTCTGGGCGGTGTCGGTGATGTGCAATTGTTCGGTATGGGCGATTACTCGCTGCGCGTCTGGCTCGATCCGAACAAGACCGCGTCACGTAACCTGACCGCCACCGATGTGGTGAGCGCGATCCGTGAACAGAACCGTCAAGTGGCCGCCGGTGCACTGGGTGCGCCACCTGCGCCGAATGCCACCGCTTTCCAGCTGTCGGTCAACACTCAGGGTCGTCTGGTTTCTGAAGAAGAGTTCGAGAACATCATCATTCGCTCCGGCGATAACGGTGAAATCACTCGCCTGAAAGACATTGCCCGCGTTGAACTGGGTTCCAGTCAATACGCACTGCGTTCGCTGCTGAACAATCAGCCGGCGGTGGCGATCCCGATTTTCCAGCGCCCTGGTTCCAACGCGATCGAAATCTCCAACGAAGTGCGCGACAAGATGGCCGAGCTGAAGAAGAACTTCCCGGAAGGCATGGACTTCAGCATCGTCTATGACCCGACGATCTTCGTTCGCGGTTCCATCGAAGCCGTTGTTCACACCCTCTTCGAAGCACTGATTCTCGTTGTGTTGGTGGTGATTCTGTTCCTGCAAACCTGGCGCGCCTCGATCATTCCATTGGTAGCCGTGCCGGTATCGCTGATCGGTACGTTCGCGGTGATGCACTTGTTCGGCTTCTCGTTGAACGCCCTGTCGCTGTTCGGATTGGTACTGGCGATCGGTATCGTGGTGGACGACGCCATCGTGGTGGTGGAGAACGTGGAAAGGCACATCGAGCTGGGAGAAACGCCCGTAGAAGCCACCAAGAAAGCCATGCGAGAGGTGACCGGGCCGATCATCGCGACGGCGCTGGTGCTGTGTGCGGTATTTATCCCGGCGGCGTTCATTTCCGGACTCACCGGCCAGTTCTACAAACAGTTTGCCCTGACCATTGCCATCTCGACCGTGATCTCGGCGTTCAACTCGCTGACACTGTCCCCTGCCCTGGCCGCCGTGCTGCTCAAGAGCCACGATGCGCCGAAAGATCGCTTTACCAAAGTGCTTGATAAACTATTGGGCGGTTGGCTGTTCCGTCCGTTCAACCGGTTCTTCGAACGCGCCAGTCATGGCTATGTCGGCACCGTAGCCCGGGTTATCCGCAGCAGCGGTATTGCCCTGCTGTTGTACGCAGGCCTGATGGTGCTGACCTTCTTCGGTTTCGCGCACACCCCGACCGGTTTCGTACCCGGCCAGGACAAACAATACCTGGTGGCCTTCGCGCAACTGCCGGACGCTTCGAGCCTGGACCGCACCGAAGACGTGATCAAACGCATGTCCGACCTGGCCCTGAAACAGCCGGGTGTGGAAAGCGCCGTGGCCTTCCCGGGCCTGTCGATCAACGGCTTCACCAACAGTCCTAACGCCGGCATCGTGTTCGTGACCCTGAAACCGTTCGACGAGCGTAAAGACCCGAGCATGTCCGCCGGTGCGATTGCCGGGGCCTTGAACGGTCAGTTCGCCGGGATTCAGGAAGCCTACATGGCGATCTTCCCGCCGCCGCCAGTACAGGGTCTGGGCACCATCGGTGGTTTCCGCCTGCAGATCGAAGACAAGGGCAACCTCGGCTACGACGAGCTGTACAAAGAAACCATGAACATCATCAACAAAAGCCACAACGTGCCGGAACTGGCCGCCCTGTTCACCAGCTACACCGTGAACGTGCCGCAGGTCGATGCCGCCATCGACCGGGAAAAAGCCAAGACCCACGGCGTGGCCGTCAGTGACATCTTCGACACCCTGCAGATCTACCTGGGTTCGCTGTATGCCAACGACTTCAACCGCTTCGGTCGTACCTACCAGGTCAACGTTCAGGCTGAACAACAGTTCCGCCTTGAACCGGATCAGATCGGTCAGTTGAAAGTGCGCAACAACAAAGGCGAGATGATCCCGCTGGCGACCTTCATCAAGGTCAGCGACACCTCGGGGCCGGACCGCGTCATGCACTACAACGGCTTCATCACCGCTGAAATCAACGGTGCAGCAGCCCCGGGCTACAGCTCTGGCCAGGCCGAAAAAGCCATCGAGAAACTGCTCAAGGATGAACTTCCGAACGGCATGACCTACGAATGGACCGACTTGACCTACCAGCAGATTCTGTCCGGCAACACCGCGCTGTTCGTGTTCCCGCTCTGCGTACTGCTGGCGTTCCTGGTACTCGCGGCTCAGTACGAAAGCTGGAGCCTGCCACTGGCGGTGATCCTGATCGTACCGATGACCCTGCTGTCAGCCATTACCGGTGTGATTGCTTCGGGTGGCGACAACAACATCTTCACCCAGATCGGCTTGATCGTACTGGTGGGACTTGCCTGTAAGAACGCGATCCTGATCGTCGAGTTTGCCAAGGACAAACAGCAGGGCGAAGGCATGAGCCCGCTCGCTGCGGTGCTGGAAGCTTGCCGCTTGCGTCTGCGTCCGATCCTGATGACCTCCTTCGCGTTCATCATGGGTGTTGTGCCCCTGGTGTTCTCCAGCGGTGCCGGTGCCGAAATGCGTCACGCCATGGGTGTGGCGGTGTTCTCCGGGATGCTTGGGGTGACCTTCTTCGGTCTGTTGCTGACGCCAGTCTTCTACGTATTGATTCGCAACTTTGTGGAGCGCGGTGAAAAGCGCAAAGCGGCCAAGGCGCTGAATCTTCAAAAGCAACTGGAGTCGCAACAATGAGCTTGAAAGCCTTTCTTCCGAGCCTGCTGGTACTGGCCCTGAGTGCCTGTGCCGTCGGCCCGGACTACAAGACCCCAGCGACTGAACCGGCCCATATCACCACGGCTACCGATGGCGCTGCCGGCCAGAAAAACTTCGATCGCTCGCACTTCGAAGGCATCTGGTGGCAGCAATTCGAGGACCCGACCCTCAATCAGTTGGTGACTCAATCGCTGCAAGGCAACCGTGATTTGCGCGTGGCATTCGCCCGCTGGAAAGCGGCCCGGGCGATTCGCGATGACATCAGCAATGACGCCATGCCGACCATCACCAGCCGGGCCAGCAGTGAGCTGGGCAAAGGGCAAATCCCTGGCCAGACCACCAAACGGGTCAACAGCGAACGCTACGACCTGGGCCTGGACATGGCGTGGGAGATCGACCTGTTTGGCCGTATCCAGCGCAACCTGGAATCGGCCAACGCCGAACAGCAAGCCATCGAGGCCGATCTGTACCAACTGCAAGTCACCATGATTGCCGAACTGGTGGATTCCTACGGTCAACTGCGCGGTGCGCAACTGCGGGAAAAAATCGCCCTGGCGAACCTGGAGAACCAACAGGAGTCACGCAAGATCACCATCAGCCTGCGTGATGCCGGCGTCGGCGATCAACTGGATGTGGAGCGCGCCGATGCACGCCTGGCGTCCGTTGAAGCCAGCGTGCCGCAATTGCAGGCCGAACAGGTTCGGGAGAAAAACCGTATCGCCACCCTGCTGGGCGAGCGCCCGGACAAGCTGACGGTCGACCTGAGCCCCAAAAGCCTGCCGGCCATCGCCAAAGCGCTGCCGATTGGCGATCCTGGTCAACTGCTGCAACGTCGTCCGGACATCCTCAGCGCCGAGCGCAAACTGGCGTCTGCCACCGCCCGTATCGGCGTGGCCACGGCTGATTTGTTCCCACAGGTCAGCCTCAGCGGCTTCCTTGGCTTTACGGCAGGACGCGGTTCGCAAATCGGTTCCTCGGCAGCCAACGCCTGGGCTTTGGGCCCAAGCATCACTTGGGCTGCGTTTGACCTGGGCAGTGTAAAGGCCCGTATTCGCGGTGCGGACGCGGATGCCGAAGGCGCGCTGGCCAGCTACGAGCAGCAAGTGCTGTTGGCACTGGAAGAGTCGGAAAACGCATTCAGCGATTACGGCAAGCGTCAGCAACGCTTGATCTCACTGATTCGTCAGAGCGAGTCGAGCCGCGCCGCCGCCGACCTGGCCGAAATTCGCTACCGCGAAGGCACGGCGGACTTCCTCGTCCTGCTGGACGCTCAACGCGAGCGACTGGCGGCCGAAGACACCCAGGCACAGGCCGAAACCGAGCTGTATAGCGGCATTGTCGCGATTTACAAAGCCCTTGGCGGTGGCTGGCAACCGGAGACAGTCGCCAGCAAGTAAGTTGTTAAAGAGCTCCTTTGGTTGGTCGCAACCAACCAAATTTTTGGCCCCGCGTCTCATTCGGTCGCGGGGCTTTTTTTCGTCTGCTGATTCTTGAAACCACCACGCCCCACTGTGGGAGCGAGCCTGCTCGCGAAGAGGACGGCAAATTCAACATCAATGTCGTCTGATACTCTGCTTTCGCGAGCAGGCTCGCTCCCACATGGGTTAGTGGGCTTCCTTATCGTTGCGGTTTTCGCGGACGGTTACGGTCGCTGTTGTTCCGGCGCGCAGGAGGTTTTTGCCGGCATAGTCATCATCAATCTTTATCCGTACCGGCACCCGTTGCGCCAGTTTGACCCAGGTGTAGCTGGGGTTGATGTTGGCCAGCAAGCGTCCGCCCGGCAGGTTTTCACGGTCGGCGATGGCGAAAGCGATGCTTTGCACGGTGCCGCCAAAGGATTCGCCACTCATTAACTGGATATCGACCCGGTCGCCCTCTGAGATTCGCGGCAGCTTGGTCTCTTCGAAGTAACCGCTGACATAAAACGAATCGCTGTCCACCAGTGCCAACAACGGGCTGCCAGCGGAGGCATAGTCGCCCTGACGGGTCAGCAGGTTGGTGACAAAACCGGTGACGGGCGATTCAACCCGAGTGCGCTGCAAGTCCAGTTCGGACTGGGTCAATGCCGCGATGGCCAGTTGCACATTGGCCTGGGCCAGCACCAGGATGGCCTGGTTACGCAGTAGATCGGCTTCTGCCACGGACACGTCCGTGCTGGCTTTTTCCCACTCTTCGCCAGAGACGGCCGAGCGTTCCTTCAACGTGCGTCGGCGTCGTTCTTCGCTCTGCCGCTGCTTGAGTAACGCTTCGCTGGCCACAATTGCCGCCTGTGATTGCCCCAGTGAAGCTTTCGCCACTTCCACCGAGCGTTTGGAATGCTCCACTGCCAGGGTGTAGCGAGCCGGGTCGATTTCCAGCAGCAACTGGCCTTTTTCAACATGCTGGTTGTCTTGAACGCTCAGCTTGACGATGCGCCCCGAGACATCGGCAGACAGCGTCACCACGTCAGCGCGAACCCGTGCATCCCGGGTCCAGGGGGCACGTGTGTAATGCTCCCAGGCAAACCAGCCAAGAATGAAAGCCAGCAGTACAACGATCAGTGTGGCGAGTCGGGGAAGGAATTTCTTCAAGGCATCAGGCTCCCATTACCAGAATCAGCGTTGCGCACACGCAGGCATACAACGCGCCCTCGAATAAAGCTTCATGCCAGACGAAACGCAGCACACCGAGGCGGCGCAACCCCCAGTCCAGCGCCAGAAAAATCGGCAACGCCAATAACAGCGCCTGGGCGATGGGCGGCAAGTACACGCCACCCAGTTCAAAATCAATGGGCAAGGGCTGGCACTCCTTCTGCGACTACGGGTTGAAAGTACTCGCGATATCGCCGCACGAACGACTCCACGATCAGCAGCGCCACGCGCATTCGGAACACCGACCACAGGTGCTCGTGAACCATCAGATGCAGGTCGTCCAGCTCGTCGCCAAGGACGCGCAATTCCCCCAGCAGCCGATCGGAGTCAGTCCCGGACCGCCCGGCCACCCATCTTGCGCAATCGCGGACCGCAGCCAACAACCGTTGCTGTTGCTGCGAACTCAACAAGGTATTGCCCTGCCCCTGTTGCCTGAGCTGGTTCAACGCAACACCCAGAGCCATGCACCCGAGGCTGACCTGAAACAGTTCGCGAGACTGCTTATCGCTGGTCGCAGGTAATAGCCCCAGCATCATGGTCAGTCGATCGACCATGCGGCTTTCGAAGGCAAATTGCTGTGCATCGGTGGCCGGCGTCTTCATCAAGGTGTAGACCTGCTCTGCGTTTTCCTTGAACAGCCGGCGAATCCGCAGAACAGGCCTGAACGGGAAGATCAAGGCGAAGACGCTCAATGCCAGGACCGTTGCGCTGACATAGGCTCCGGCAAACTCGAACCACTGACTCGCACTGTTCTGGCCGATCCCCACATTTTGCGGCCCCAGCAAGAGAAAGGTCGACAACCCAAGACCGATGCCCGTCCCGGTGGTCGCCGGCGCGGAGAGACCTACCGCGACCGCATACAGCAACGGCGCCAACAGCAAGGCCATCAGCTCGAAATCACTGATCATCGGCACCAGCATGAATTGGTAAAGCGCCGACACAATCAACGCCAGGAATAGCCCTCTTGCATAGCTTTGCGCCGCCAACAGCGGTCTGGGGAACGTTGCCATCAGCGAACAAAGTATCCCGACCAGCACCATCCCGCCCCGCGCTCCGTCCCAGCCGGTCTCGATCCAGATCAGTCCGGCCACCAGTAATGCAATAAAGGCTCGAATGGCGTTCATCCCCGCCAGGGTGAAATCCAGATGCAGCGGATTCGCCTGTCCCCGGTAGACGCAGCTGGCCTGGCGTTCCTCCTGAATGGCGTCGCTCAGCTCCAGAATCTGTTCCAGTTGCTGTAACAACCGCGCCTGCTCCCAGCGCAGGGCCCACGCCAGCGAGCGCAATGTGGCCGGCATTGTTTCGGTCAGTTGTTCTGCCTTGTAAGCCTGATCATCAAAGCGTTGTTGCAACGCCGAAAAATGATGACGAGCATCGGCCGATAGCGAGCGGCCCTTTTCGGCCAGTTCATCAAGAAACGTGAGTTCTTCGGCGCGTAAATGCTGTATTTCCAGGGGCAATTCACCCTCCCAGCGCTCGGCCAGCAACTCACGCTGGTGGCGCAGCGCCGTCAACCGGGAGGTCAGCAACACCAATTGGTTTCCCAGCAGCTGCACCAGGCCATCGGCGCTGCGCAATCGGGGGGCATCGTAGTAAAGGTGCCGGCGCAATCCTTCAAGGACGCTGATTTCGCCTAGCAACTGCATTTGCCTGCGATGAAAATCGGCTTCGCTCTCTTCGGTTCGAATGACCGCCGCGGCGTGAGTCGCCAGCAACTTGATCACCTGATCGATCTTGGCGAAGTAGCTCCGGGCCACGGTCTCGGGGCGTGCGGTCAGCAGGCTGACGACGCAGACACACGCCACCGCCAGCAGCGTCTCGGTCAAGCGCGTCACCGCCAGCAGGAAGGTGCCGTCCTGATCAGGCACGGCCAACAGCGCCACCACCACTGCCGTGTAACCACTGAGCACAAAGGCTTGGGAACTGGTGTAGCGCAACAGTGTGCCACCGGCGGTGCACAGCGCCAGCCACAACGCCAAAGTAATGATGAAAGGCAGTGGCGCCTGGGGGAATATCGCCATGATCACGACCGCTGCGACCGCGCCCAGGGTGGTGCCGATGACCTGACCGAGACTGCGCGCCAGTGCCATGCCTCCTAATGGCTGGCTGACGATGACCACCGCCATGATCGACCACTTGGGTTGATCGAGGTCGAACAGGAAGGCCAGGTACAGTGTCAGCAGCCCGGCCACAATGGTTCTCAAGGCAAACAGCAGTACCCCGGGCCCGGGGTTGAGGATTGCCTTGAAGTATTGAAGCAGCGGTTGCATGGGAGCACTCTTCGGTTCGTATCCAGCAAGCGTAGTCACTGCTTCAAGGCCCCGACAGGTTTCAATGTCGACGGAGCCCGTAGGCAAAATCGTCGACATTGAGCCACCTCGGGATTTGACTCACAGCCCCACCTGACCGAAGCTGACGACCTTTGCAAAAGCTTGCCAGCCCCCGGATTCCTGCATGCCCCAGTCCCGCCGCTACTTGCTCATCAGTCTCTGTGTACTGTTTGCCATCGTTATTGCCTGGTTGTTCCTGCGCAGCACAACGCCTGAAGTGCCCGAAGCGATCAAACGCGGTTACAGCGAAGCGTTGACCCAGGCACGCTCCGGTCAGCCGGGTGCCGCACGGGTGCTGTACCAGCAATTGGCTCGCCCTGACCTGTCCCCCAAGCGGCGCATCTGGCTGCATGCCGAACTCCCCAACTACCCAAGCCCGCAGGCCCTGAAACTGGCGGATGCGGACCTGCAACATCCTGATGAAAACGTACGAATCGCCGCGATCAAGAGCATCAGCGGCCTGGTGGCCTCTGGGCAACGCAGCCTGTTGATCGGCCCATTGCTCGATGACAGCGTAGAAAGCGTACGATTTGCCGCCGTCAATGCACTGCTGGGATTGTCGCCGGATGACTTGGGCTTATATTTCGCGCCGCTGGAGCAAGCCATCGATGCCTGGGAACTGGCCCTGAAAAGTCAGCCGCCGAGCGCGCAAAACCAATACCAATTGGCGCGCCTGCACTTGCACAACGCCGAATTGAAAGAGGCACAAGAAGCGCTGGACCGCACACTACAGCTAGACCCCGGCAACCTGCCGGCGCTGGTGATGCAAATCGATGTGCTCGACCGGCAAGGTCAAAGCGATGCCGCACGCCAGTTGCTGGCCAAACAGCTGAAAGCGCAACCCGACTCGGCCTACCTGCAACATGCCCTCGGGCTCTGGTTGCTGCACCACGGACAAAGTGAGTTTGCCGTGCTCGGCCTTTCCAAAGCCGTGGAGCTGGAGCCCGACAACAAGGATTATCGCTATGACCTGGCAACCACCTTGCACCTTGAGCAGGAGCTGGAAGCCGCGCAGAAGCAGTTGCAAGAGATCGTCCAGCGCCACCCATCCGACCGCAAGGCGCGCGTACTGCTGATCAATTACTGGAAAGAAAGCGGCCAGTTGCAGAACGTGCAGATCCTGTTGGCGCAGCTGGAACAGCTCAACCCGGATGACCCCGCATTGCAGCAAGGTTTGTAACACTCCCCTCTGTAGCAGCTGCCCCGCAAATAGTGGGAACCCTCGTCACGGCCAAAGGTCAAGAGAACAGGCAGTCCCAACAGGCACCTCAAGCCTGCTGCCTCGCTTCCCCTGGTCATGAGAGGGTTTTTCTTGTCTACATCAACCGAGCTGTTCAGTGCAAAAGCCGCCACCGGCATCGAAGGTCTGGATGACATCCTGGCCGGAGGCTTGTCTCGTGGACATGTATTTTTGCTGGAGGGCGAACCCGGTACCGGCAAAACCACCGTTGCTTTGCATTTCCTGTTGGCCGGCGCTCGAGCCGGCGAACGCTCGTTGTACATCACTCTGTCAGAAACCGAACGTGAGCTGCGTCAAGGCGCGCTGTCCCACGGCTGGGAGCTGGATAAGAACATCCACATCTTCGAGCTGACCCCGCCAGAAAGCCTGCTCAACGCCGAGCACCAGCAAAGCCTGCTGTACTCCTCGGACCTGGAACTGGGTGAAGCCACCAAGCAGATTTTTGAAGTGGTCGAGCGGGTCAAACCGACGCGTGTGGTACTCGACAGCCTGTCCGAAATCCGCCTGTTGGCCCAGAGTTCATTGCGTTATCGCCGGCAGATCCTGGCGATCAAACACTACTTTGTGCGTTACGACGCCACCGTGCTGTTGCTGGATGACCTGACCACCGAATCCCTCGATAAAACCGTACACAGCGTCGCGCATGGTGTGATTCGCCTCGAAGAACTGACGCCGAACTATGGCGCCGAACGCCGTCGCATCCGCGTGGTGAAGTACCGCGGCCAGAAGTATCGCGGCGGCTTTCATGACTTCACCATCATGGGCGACGGCGTGCACGTATTCCCGCGTCTGGTCGCGGCCGAACACCGCGGTGGCTATATCCGCCAACAGTTGACCAGCAGCATCAGGGAAATGGACGCCCTGCTCGGCGGCGGTATCGAGACAGGTTCCAGCACGCTGATTCTGGGTCCGGCCGGTACCGGTAAATCTCTGATCTCGATGATCTTCGCCGCTGCCGCCGTGGCCCGTGGCGAAAAAGCAGCATTGTTCATCTTCGACGAAGAGCTGGGGCTGCTGTTCGAGCGCATGAAAAACATGGGCATCGACCTGCAGGCCCTGCAAGACACCGGCAACCTGCTGATCGAGCAAGTCGACGCCGCCGAATTGTCCCCTGGCGAGTTCTCTCACCGCGTGCGCCGCTGTGTCGATGAGCGTCAAATCAAAACCGTGGTGATCGACAGCATTAACGGCTATCAGGCCGCGATGCCTGAGGAAAACGCGCTGGTGCTGCACATGCACGAGTTGCTGCTGTACCTCAATCGCCGAGGCGCTGCGACGTTCATGACAGTCGCTCAGCATGGACTGGTCGGTGACATGCAAGCGCCGGTCGATATCACGTACCTGGCTGACACGGTGATTCTGTTGCGTTACTTCGAAGCCCTGGGCAAGGTTCGCCGGGCGATATCGATCATCAAGAAACGTACCGGCAGCCACGAATCGACCATTCGCGAATACCGCATCGGTAGCCAGGGCATGACGATTGGTGAGCCTTTGGATGCGTTCCAGGGTGTATTGCGCGGCGTGCCGACCTATCTGGGCGCCAGCCAGCCGCTGCTCAAGGACGATGTCCGGTGAGTATTGTCGAGGCGACGTCCGAGCGCGCGATTATTCTCGCGCCCTTGGGACGCGACAGCCAGATTGCGCTGATGATGCTCAACGAGGCGGGATTCGAGGGCATTGTGACCCGTGATCTGGTGGCGCTGTGCGGCGAGTTGGTCAAAGGTGCCGGTCTGCTGCTGATTTCTTCAGAAGCCCTGATGGGCTGTGATCTTGACCCTCTGCGGGGTCTGATCGACCAGCAACCGGCCTGGTCCGATCTGCCGATCGTCCTGCTGACCCACCATGGTGGTCCGGAGCAGAACCCTGCGTCGCGGCTCGGTCCACAATTAGGCAATGTCACGTTCCTTGAGCGCCCTTTTCACCCGGTGACCTTGATCAGCCTCGTCACCACCGCATTGCGCGGCCGTCGACGACAGTATGAAGCCAGGGACCGGTTGATCGATCTGAGCCAAAGTGAACTGCGCCTGCAAAACACCCTGGAAACCCTCGAACAACAGGTCGAGGAACGCACTGCACAGTTGCGCCACAACGAAGAAGCCCTCAGACAATCCCAGAAGATGGAAGCGGTCGGCCAACTCACCGGCGGCATCGCCCATGACTTCAATAACATGCTGACCGGCATCATCGGCAGCCTTGAGTTGCTGCGACGGCGCCTCGCGAGAGGACGCACCGAGGACCTCGACGGCTTGATCGACCTGGGCGTGACCTCGGCCAACCGCGCCGCCGGCCTGACTCACCGGCTGCTGGCATTCTCGCGCCGTCAGTCACTGGATTCCAAACCCGTGGAAATGAACACACTGGTGGTGTCCATGGGCGAACTGCTGCAACGCAGCATCAATGAAAGTATTCATCTGGACATGCAGTTGAGCGATGACTTGTGGGTGGCCGAGGCCGACCCCAATCAACTCGAAAGCGCCCTGCTCAACCTCGTGCTCAACGCCCGCGATGCCATGCCCGAAGGCGGCACGCTGGTGGTCAATACGTCCAATCAAAAACTCGACGCGGGGTTCGTTGCGGCCCAAGGCAATCTGCTACCCGGTGATTACGTGGTGCTGCGCGTTACCGACACTGGCTGCGGCATGCCCGAAAGCACGATCAGCCGCGCCTTTGACCCGTTCTTTACGACCAAGCCGATTGGTCAGGGCACCGGGTTGGGGTTGTCGATGATTTACGGGTTCAGCAAGCAGTCCCACGGTCACGTCACGATCGACAGCGAAGTGGGTCACGGTACGTCGGTGAGTGTGTATTTGCCGCGTTACAGCGGCGGGGACCTGGCCGAGGAAAACCTGCTCGACATCCAGCAGGCGCCTTACGCCCAGGACGGCGAAACCGTATTGATTGTCGAAGACGATCCGGCGGTTCGCGTGCTGGTGAGTGCCGTGTTGAGTGAGTTGGGGTATGCCTTCGTGGAGGCCAGTGACGCCGACAGCGCGGTGCCGATTCTGGATTCTGCGCAACGGATCGATCTGTTGATCAGTGATGTCGGGCTGCCGGGAATGAATGGTCGGCAACTGGCGGAAATCGGTCGGCAGTATCGACCTGACCTTAAAGTGCTGTTCATTACCGGCTATGCCGAACACGCGGCCGTGCGGGGTGGTTTCCTCGACCCCGGCATGCAGATGATCACCAAACCCTTCACCTTTGACCTGCTGACGGCAAAGGTGCGGGAGATGATCAGTATCTGATGCGCCTTGATTACCTATGGCAACGAGCTCAGGACAGCATTTGCTGCATGAGCTCTTGCAGTTCATTCAGGTCGAATGGTTTGTCCAGGATCGGCGCTCTTTTGGTGATAGGGCTGTCCGTCTCGCGGACTTCCTGCGCATAACCGCTGATAAAAATCACTTTGAGTTCCGGTCGCAATTTCACGGCAGGTTCGGCGATCTGCACGCCGGAAATCCCGCCGGGCAGACGGAAGTCAGTGATCATCATGTCCAGGTGCGGCTTGCTCGCCAGAATTTCGAAGGCCTGCTCGCCGTTTTCGGCTTGCAGCACCCGGTAACCTTCACCCGACAAGTAAGCGGACAACACCATCAGAATCGAGGGGTCATCCTCGACAATGAGTACTACATCTTGCGCATCTTCACTCATGGGAAGCCTTTGTTCGGTCAATAGCTGCTGATACGACCGTGGGGTCGCTCAGAGGTTGCGTTTATCTGGCTCATTTCCTAAAGCGGCAGACAGACGCGAAATAAGGCGCCTTCGTTGATTTTGCTCTCGACGGCGATGGAGCCGCCATGGGCAGCGACAATTTGCTCTGAAATAAACAGTCCAAGCCCCAGCCCCGCGACAACGGTCTTGGCGGAAACACGCTCGAACTGTTGAAAAATACGCTTCTGGTTTTCTTCACTGATGCCGATCCCTTGATCCTGCACCTCGACCCGCGCCTGACCGTCCTGCACGTAAACCCGCACATCGATCTGGCTTTTGCCACCATAACGCAAGGCGTTGGTGAGCAGATTTGAAATCACTTGCTCGATGCGAAATTCATCCCAGTTGCCGACCACTGGCTGTTCGGCAGTAAAGCGCGTGGAACACTCGGCGGCCTCGACTTGCGGCTTGAAGTTATTCAGCAGATTGCTGACCAATTGCACCAGGTCAAATCGGTTCGGACGGATCGACAGCTTACCGGTGCGAATGCGCGACACATCCAGCATGTCTTCGATCAGGCGGATCAGGCTCTTGATCTGCCGCTCGTCGCGGTCGACCATGGCGTGCATTTTGTCGAGGGTGAACGCCGAGGCGTTATCCCGGGCCAGGTGCATCTTGCGCAACTGGGTTTCAAGGATCAGGCCATTGAGCGGCGTGCGCACTTCGTGGGCGACAATCGACATGAAGTCATCGCGCATGCGCACCGCTTGCTCCAGCTCCAGCTGAGTGCTCTGCAATTGCTTGAGTAACGCTTCCTGCTCGCGACGACTCTGCTCCAGCGCTTCAACCTGCTGCTTCATCGCTTTGCTCTGGCGATAAAGATCCACGAACACATTGACCTTGCTCTTGACCGCGTGAATGTCCAACGGCTTGTGCAGGAAGTCCACCGCCCCGCTTTCGTAGCCTTTGAACGCGTAGTTCAACTCCCGGCCGGCAGCGCTAACGAACACAATCGGGATGTTTTTGGTTTTTTCCGTGCCGCGCATCAATTCGGCCAACTCGAAGCCGTTCATGCCGGGCATCTGTACATCGAGAATCGCGATGGCAAATTCGTGCTGCAGCAGCAGCGACAAGGCTTCATCGGCGGACAACGCTTTGTAGACCATGCGGTCTTCACGCTTGATCAGCGCCTCGAGCGCCAGCAGGTTCTCCGGCAGATCGTCGACGATCAGCAGTTTGGCTTGGATGTTACTTAGCATGCTATTCGTTCCAGCTCGACAAGCAGACGGCCGATGCCGCAGATAGGGAGAATATGGTCTGGCTCATGAATATCCAGCGCCGCCTGGGGCATGGTGGCGACCTGGGCTTCATTCGGGTCTTGCACGACGGTCATGCCACCGCGACGTTTGACGTGAGACAAACCACGGGCGCCGTCACGGTTGGCCCCGGTCAGTAACACGGCGGCCAGGGCTGAACCGTAGGTGTCGGCAGCGGACTCGAACAGGTAATCGATGGCAGGTCGCGAATGGTGGACGCGATCTTCCAGGCTCAACGAGAAGCTGCGGTCATGCTCCACCGACAAGTGATAACCGGGTGTGGCGAAATACAAGGTGCCGGCTTCAATCCGGGTTTTATCAGTCGCCTCCCGAACAGGCATCGAAACCCGGCGGGCAAACACTTCGGCCAACAGACTGCGACGCTCGTCGGGCAGGTGCAACACGACGATGATCGGCAGCGCGAAACCTTCGCGCAGCGGGCCGAGAATAGCGAGCAACGCCTCTACGCCGCCGGCCGAAGCGCCGATCGCGATGGCTTCAATTGAAGGAACAGTTGCAGCGTTGTTCATGATTTTCGGTAGATCCGTTCTTGTTTGACCAACGGCTCGAACTGGTCGCCGAAGGCCGAAAAATCCGGGGTTTCTTTACTGCCCAATACCAGGAAACCCCGATGACATAGCGACTCATGAAACAATCCGAAGGCACGATCCTGAAGTTTTTTATTAAAATAAATCAATACGTTACGACACGAAATTAATTGAGTCTCTGAAAAGACGCTGTCAGTCGCCAGACTATGATCGGCGAAGGTCACGTTCTCGCACAGACTCTTGTCGAAAATGGCGTAGCCATAGGCCGCCGTGTAGTAGTCGGCGAATGAACACTGGCCACCTGCCTGTTGGTAATTAGCAGTGTAGGCCCGGACATTCTCCATGGAGAAAATCCCTTGCCGGGCCTTGTCCAGCGAGCGCGGGTTGATGTCGGTGGCATAAATGATGGTGCGGTCCAGCAAGCCTTCTTCACGCAGCAGAATCGCCATCGAATAGACCTCTTCGCCGGTACTGCACCCGGCAATCCAGATCTTGATCGAGGGATAGGTCTTGAGCAGCGGCACCACTTCCTTGCGGATCGCAAGGAAGTGCGAAGGGTCACGGAACATCTCGCTGACCGGGATCGTCAGCAGTTGCAGCAACTGCATGAACGCAGTCGGGTCGTGCAGGACCTTTTCTTGCAAGGCCGAGATGGTATTGCACTCGAATTGAACCAGCGCATGACTCACCCGACGCTTGATCGAAGCGCCGGAGTAGTCGCGAAAGTCGTAGCTGTACTTGAGGTAAATTGCCTCGATCAACAAGCGCAATTCGATGTCGCTGTTTCGCTCCACGGAATAAAGGCCTTCCACTAAATACGTTCCATCTTCGGCAACCACACGCGAATCAGCGAGAACAGGCGATCCAGGTCGATAGGTTTGGCCAGGTAATCATTGGAGCCGGCCTGCAGGCAGCGCTCCTGATCATCCTTCATGGCCTTGGCCGTCACCGCAATGATCGGCAGCTTGCGCCAGCGCGGGTCCTTGCGGATCTCGATAGTGGCTTCGAAGCCATCCATCTCCGGCATCATCACGTCCATCAACACCAGATCGATGTCCTCGACTTCATTCAACCTTTCAATCGCTTCACGACCGTTTCGGCCAATGACCACGACTGCGCCCTTTTGCTCCAGTGCGCTGGTGAGGGCGAAGATGTTGCGTACATCGTCGTCCACCAGCAGCACCTTGCGACCCTCGAAGACCTTGTCGCGGCTGCGCGCGGTCTTGAGCATCCTCTGCCGATCATGGGACAACTTCGATTCGACTTTGTGCAGAAAGAGTGTGACCTCGTCCAGCAAACGCTCAGGCGAACGCGCGCCTTTGATAATGATCGAGCGCGAATACTTGCGCAGTTCGGTCTCTTCATCGCGGGTCAGGTTGCGCCCGGTGTAGACAATCACCGGCGGGAACGAACAGATGTCTTCCGTGGACATGCGCTTGAGCAAGTCGTTGCCGAGCATGTCCGGCAATTTCAGGTCGATGATCATGCAATCGAAAATCGTCGTGCGCAGCAGGTCCAGCGCGTCCTGAGCCAGGCCTACCGCGGTGATTTCAATATCCTCGTCGCCAATCAGCCGGGCAATGCTGTCGCGCTGCAAATCGTCGTCTTCCACCAGCAGCACGCGCTTGACCTTCTGGGTCAGCTTGGCTTCGAGGCGGGCGAACACATCCTTGAGCTCTTCGCGAGTCGTCGGCTTGACCGCGTAACCGATGGCGCCCATGTGCATGGCCGCCTCGACCCGGTCTTCAACGGAAATCACGTGAACCGGAATGTGCCGGGTTTCAGCGTGTTCTTTCAGGCGCTGCAGCACGGTCAGCCCGGAATGATCCGGCAGACGCATGTCCAGCAGAATGGCGTCGGGAATGAACTCCTTGGCCAGGTCATACCCTTCGTCGGCCCCGTGGGCGACCAGGCACTGATAGCCCAGTTCATGCGCGAGATCGAAAAGAATGTTCGCAAAATTCGGCTCATCCTCCACGATCAGAATGCACCGAGTCTTGAACGGCGCCTGGCTACGGTCGTCGTTGAAACGGGGAATATCAACCGGGGCAACCAGTGGCGCCAACGCTGGCGGTGCTGCGCGGGGAGTGATTGCGACGGGTGAAGCCTGCATCGGCTCGACAGGCTCGTCGCCCGGCTCGACGTATTGCTGAGGCAACACCAGTGTGAACACACTGCCCTGCCCTGGTTCACTGTTGACGCTGATCGAGCCACCGAGCAACGCGGCCAGGTCCCGGGAAATCGACAAGCCCAGGCCGGTGCCGCCGTAGCGGCGATTGGTGGTGCCGTCAGCCTGGCGGAACGCTTCGAAAATGCTGTCCTGCTGGTCTTCGGCGATACCAATGCCCGAGTCGCGGATGATGAAGGCCACGCCATCATTCGGTTGCGAGGCCACAGTAAAGCTGACCGATCCCTTCTCGGTGAATTTCACCGCGTTCGACAGCAGGTTCTTGATCACTTGTTCCAGACGCTGGCGGTCGGTGAAAAGCATCTTCGGCGCACCGGGTTGCAACTCGACGTGAAACGCGAGGTGCTTGTCAGCCGCCATCGGCTCGAACATCCCGCGCAAGCCGTCGACCAGACGCTCGACGCTGACGTTCTCCGGACGCATCTCCAGCTTGCCGGCCTCGACTTTGGAAATGTCGAGGATGTCGTTGATCAGGTTGAGCAAGTCATTACCGGCGGAATAAATCGACTCGGCGAATTTCACCTGCTCGGCGGTGAGGTTTTCCTGAGGGTTTTCGGCGAGCAATTTGGCCAGGATCAACGAACTGTTGAGCGGCGTGCGCAGTTCGTGGGACATGTTGGCGAGGAACTCGGACTTGTACTTGCTGGAGCGCTGCAGCTCCAGGGCACGGTCCTCAAGCTGCACCTGGGCCAGGTTGAGCTCGGTGTTCTTCTGGTCCATGGCATCGCGCTGGTCTGCGAGGATCTGCGCCTGCTCGGCGAGCTGCTCGTTGGTCTGCTCAAGCTCCACCTGCTGGGTTTCCAGGTGTGCCTGGGACTCCTTGAGAATCCGCGACTGTTCTTCGAGTTCTTCGTTGGCGGTCTTCAGCTCTTCCTGCTGCACTTGCAGCGCTTCGTTGAGCTGCTGGGTTTCGGCCAATACTTCCTGCAAACGCTGGCGATAGCGTGCCGCCTCGATGGAGGTGCCAATGTTGCCGGCAATCAGCTCCAGCAACTCGATGTCACGATCAGACAACGGACGCAGGAAGCCCAGTTCGATCACACCGTTGACCCGGTCGTCGTCACTGGTCGGCACCACGAGCACGCTGTGCGGCAGGCCTTCGCCCAGGCCGGAGCTGACCTTGAAATAGTTGCTCGGCACAGCATCCAGACGAATCAGGCGGGCCTGGTTCGCGACCTGGCCGACAATTCCCTCATCGCTGTAGATCTGCTGATCGCGCTCTTCCTGCTCGCGCGAGAAGCCGTAGGACGCGACGCGCTTGAGGCCGCCGTGGTCTTCGCGGACATAAATGGCGGCGACCGCCGTGCCCAGGTACTGCGCGCAGAACTGCAGAATATTGCGCCCCAACAAATTGAGGCTCAACTGCCCCAGCACTTGCTCGGCCAGCTCGGTCTGGCCGTTTCGCAGCCAGGCTTGTTGTTCCAGACGCAGGGCGCTGGCTTGTTGCGCCGCGAGGTTGGCACTGTAGATTTGCGAGAGATTAAGCAAATCGCGACGGCCAATGTAGGCCAGCAAGGCGCTGATACTGGCGACGAAAAGCAGGTACAGGGCGATGCTCCAGATCGTGGTACGGCGCACTTCGTCGTTGCGCGTGGCGCGCAGCTGCTGCTCCATGTCGATCACTTCTTCGAACTGCTTGCGAATTTCATCGGTCAGTCGCTTGCCGCGCCCGGTCTTGACCGCACCGCGATAATCACCACTGGCACGCTGCAAATCGATCATCGATTGCGCGTAGCTCGCCCACTCGGTCTGCAACGCTTGCAGACGCCGCAAACGATCAGTCTGCGACGGGTTGTCAGCGGTGAGTTCCAACAACGTGTCGAGAGCAACCGCTATTCTCGGCTTGGCCGTTTCGTAGGGCTCAAGAAAGTGATCGTCACCCGTCAATAAATAACCGCGCATGCCGGTTTCCAGATCGACGGTGAGCTTGACCGCTTCATTGGTGTTATTGATCACCCGGTCGGTGTGTTCAACCCACTGGATCACCGACAGCAGATAAGTGATCAGCGAGACAAAAAACACCGCACTGATGAGACCCACGCCCAATGGCAGGCTGACGTTACGGCTCAGGAGTTTGCGGAATCGTTGCTCATCAACCGAAGACGCAGTGGTCATGTGGAGGCCTTGTCGAACTGTTCGAAATGATGGAGTTTGCCCCATATAGGGCGTGTTGATCCAATTTTCTGCCACGTATCAGGGTAAATCCCCGCAATTAGCTGCGCGAGCGCGAAGGGAGCGGTTATCCTTGCCGTCTTGTGCAGCTATTCTTTTTTGCACAGCGTTGGGAACTTGTCGGGATCCGCCACTTACTCATGCAAGAACCCGGTGATTTTCTCGACCGGCACCTGAATTCATTCTTTGAGAGCCCCACTATGTCCGCCGACGCATCCATCATATTAGTAGTCGAAGACGATGCCATTGTGCGCATGCTGATCGTTGACGTGCTGGAGGAGCTGGAGTTCAAAGTTCTTGAGGCGGATGGCAGCGAACAGGCGCTGGAGTTTCTCAACGACGAAGACCAGCACATCGACTTGATGATGACCGATGTCGGCCTGCCCGTGATGGACGGCCGGGAACTGGCCACCCAGGCGCGGATGCTGCGCCCTGAGTTGCCCATCCTGTTCGCCAGCGGTTATGCCGAAAGCATCGATGTACCTGCAGGCATGGAAGTGATCGGCAAGCCGTTCTCGATTGATCAGTTGCGAGACAAGGTGAAGTCCATGCTTGCCTGACTTCTTCGTACTCCCCCTCTCCATTACCCGCACCAAGGAATACCCGTTAATGAGTCAGCCCCGCGCAACCAAAGTTCTGGTTGTTGGTTACGTTTGGCCCGAGCCCCGCTCTTCAGCGGCCAGCGGGCATGTCATGCAGATCCTCGATACGTTCTTGCAGCAAGGCTGGGACATCACTTTCAGCAGTCCGGCCGGCACCGGTGAACACCGGGCGGACCTGACGGCGCTGGGTATCCGTGAAGTCGCCATCGAATTGAACAACAGCAGCTTCGACGCGTTCATCACTGAGCTGGCGCCGGATATTGTGCTGTTCGATCAGTTCATGATCGAAGAACAGTTCGGCTGGCGCGTTGAAAAACACTGCCCCAACGCGTTACGTGTGCTCGAAACTTCCGATTTGCAAAGCCTGCGTCATGCCCGGCATCAACGACTGAAAGACCGATTGAAAGACCGTGATGACGCCAATGACTTCACCGAGTTATTTGCCCCGGCATTGCGTGAAGAGTTCGAGTTGATGGCCGATGCGGACCTGGCCAAACGCGAGATTGCCGCGCTGTATCGTTGCGACCTGAACCTGATGATCTCCGAGGTGGAAATCGAGTTGCTGGTCGAGCAGTTCAAGCTGCCACGCGACCTGTTGCACTGGTGCCCGCTGATGGTTGAACCGCCCAGTGCGCCGCCGGTGCCGTTTGCAGACCGGGCGCATTTTTTGAGTATCGGCAACTTTCGCCATGCGCCGAACTGGGACGCGGTACTCTGGATGAAAACGGCTATCTGGCCACTGATTCGCGAACAATTGCCCAAGGCGCAGTTGCATATCTACGGCGCTTACACACCGCCCAAGGCCACGGCCTTGCACAATCCGGCGCAGGGCTTTCATGTCATGAACTGGGCTGAAGATGCCTTGCAAGTCATGTCGGCGGCACGGGTGTGTCTGGCACCGCTGCGATTCGGTGCAGGTATCAAAGGCAAGATCGTCGACGCGATGTTGTGTGGCACGCCTACAGTCACGACGCCAATCGGTGCTGAAGCGATGCATGGCGAACATCTGTGGCCCGGCGCAGTGACCCAAACAGCTCAGGCGTTCGCCGATAGCGCGGTTCGACTGTACAAGGATGAAACACTTTGGATAGAGGCCCAATCTCAGGGGCGGACGTTGTTGGTCGATCGTTATCAACAGTCTGAACATGGCCCTGCATTGATCGAAAAATTGTTGTACTGCCAGCAAAACCTGACGCAACTTAGAAGAGATAACTTCACGGGCAGCATGCTGCGTCACCACCACCATAAAAGTACGCAGTATATGGCTCAATGGATTGAAGCCAAGAATAAAACCCCACTGTAAAAATCCCACAATAATCATTTTTCGTCAGTCATTTAATTGGCAACCTGAAAAAAACCGGCCGGCGGAATCCTTGGTTGCCGTGCCACCAAACCGCTATTTTTGTGCAAGTGTTTCCGTGACTGGCAATGCTGGAAGGCACTTCTATGCTGGGTCATGAAATCTCCCCACGGATGGGGCGAATCAACGACAAGGAAACGTCATGACCCACAACACAACAACCGCACTCGACAAACAGAAATGGATGAGCAACGTACTGGACATCGGCCGGTTGAAGCTGACCGATATTGTCTGGCCCGGCACGCACAACGCCGGGATGGACAAGAAGGCACCCAACTACGAGGTAGTGGTCGGCAATTGGACGACGTGCCAGAACGATTCATTTGCCTGGCAACTGGCCAACGGCGCACGGGCATTCGATATCCGGCTCGGCTGTACCGCCGGCCCGGTAGTACCGGTCTATTATTTTCATCACAACGGCTTTCAGTCCCACCGCATTCTTGATGAGCTGATCGAAGCGGTGACGACATTCCTGACTCAGAATCCGGACGAATTCATCGTCCTCGATTTCCATCAATTGGGAGATGGGCCAAGGATTTTCGACTACCAGCAATTCAATGGTTTGCTGATGGGTCGCCTGGGTTCGCGCTTGATTCCCTGGTCGGATGCATTCAGCACCGTGGAACAGCTCAAGCGTGCCAGTTCGCAGCGCCGTATCGTCCTGGCGGCGCAGGCGAAACCCGGACTGGACGATGAGTATTTCTGGCCGCAGATTCCTCATAAGTGGAACGGCAACGCATTCACCGATTCCAGCGATCTGAAATCACACATTGAGACCACCCTCGCGGGAGCGCCTTACGAGACTTTCCTCTGGTCGTTACCAGCGACCTGCTATTCGCTGCTGGGTGGCCCGCAACACTTAAAAAACCAAATCAACGACTGGTTCCACAGCTCTCGCGATTGGGTAACCCGATGCAGCATCATCAGCACCGACTTCTTTGATGAGGCGGACATTGTCCGCTATTGCTGGAGTGCAACCAGTATGAAGGCGGTTTACGGACACCGGTTGCATGAGCCGGCATAGGCGAAAGTCGTTGCAGGCTGGCATCTCGGGTGCCAAAAGGGGCATGATCCGGCAGCGATAACAAGAAAAGCGCCCCGACATGACCCGAACAGCCCGCGTGACAGACCCCTCCTATGAACTGATGGATGACCATAATGGGTTGTCCATCATTTACCGTCAGCACGGGTTCCCCTGCCCTTTGGTGCGCTGGCATTTTCATAAGGAATACGAGCTGCACCTGATTGTCGCCAGCTCCGGCAAAGTGTTCATTGGCGACTACATCGGCAACTTCTATCCGGAGACGTTGTTCCTTACTGGCCCCAACCTTCCGCATAACTGGATCAGCCAGGTCGAGGAAGACGAAGTGGTGCCCAAGCGCGACATGCTGGTCAACTTCACCGACGAATTGTTCGAAAGCGGCCATCAGGTGTTTGCCGAGCTCAAGACCCTTTCACCCCTGCTGGAGCGCGCACAGTACGGCATCGAGTTTCGTTGCAAGCGCACCATCCGCCAGGCCATGACGCTGATGCAGCGCATTGCCGACACCAAAGGGGTCACCCGCCTGGGACACTTTTTCATTCTGCTGGAACTGCTGGCGGCCTCCGACGATTTTCAATTGCTGTCTGGTGCAACGACGCCGCAATTGGCCGATGAGCACAATATCGATCGCACCAACCGGGCCGTGGACTACATCTTCGCCCACTACGCCCGGGAGCTGTCGCTCGAGGAAGTCGCCGAGCATTTGGGCATGAAGCCGACCTACTTCAGTCGCGTCTTCAAGCAGGCCACCGGGCGCTGCTTCATCGAGTTCGTCAATCGTCTGCGCATCAGCAAATCCTGTGAGTTGCTGGCCGATGGCGACAAACCGGTGACCGACGTGTGTTTCGAGTCGGGCTTCAACAATATTTCCAACTTCAACCGGCGTTTTCAGCAACTCAAGGGCATGACACCGTCGCACTATCGGCGGCTGGCGGTGCAGCGTCTTACTGAGCAAAATCTCGGTTAATCCCACAGGGGGCTGTATTGCAGCCTGAAACCTGTACGGAATCGATAGCGCCTGCGCGCTGAAAAGCCCTTCCCAACGTCTACTGCTTTAAAGCCCAGTGCAAAATAGTATCGATCCAAGTGCGATGGATGATTTGTCACACCATCAATTGAGGGCTGTAATCAGTGCACATTCTTCCTGCCGCAGGAAGACACAAAAACAATAACTGTCCTTCTGTAACCCTTGGGTCGCAGAAAAGGAGTGCACGATGCAACCTTCTGTCAAAGCTCTGCTTGCTCTCACCTGCATGACCCTCAGCAGCGTCAGTCTCGGCGCCCAGACCCTGACCATCGCCACCGTCAACAACAGCGACATGATCCGTATGCAAAAGCTCTCGAAAACCTTCGAGGCCGAGCACCCGGACATCAAGCTCAATTGGGTGGTGCTGGAAGAAAACGTGCTGCGCCAACGCCTCACCACTGACATCGCCACTCAGGGCGGACAGTTCGATGTGTTGACCATCGGCATGTACGAAGCCGCACTCTGGGGCGCCAAGGGCTGGCTGGAGCCAATGAAGGATTTGCCAGCGTCTTACGCCCTCGACGACGTCTTCCCGTCGGTGCGTGAGGGCCTTTCAGTCAAGGGTTCCCTGTACGCCTTGCCGTTCTACGCCGAAAGCTCGATCACCTATTACCGCACCGACCTGTTCAAAGAGGCCGGGCTGACCATGCCCGAGCGCCCGACCTGGACCCAGATCGGCGAATTCGCCAGCAAACTCACGAACAAGGATAAAGAACAGTACGGTATCTGCCTGCGCGGCAAGGCCGGCTGGGGCGAGAACATGGCACTGATCACCACCGTCGCCAACGCCTATGGCGCGCGCTGGTTTGATGAGAAGTGGCAGCCGGAATTCACCGGTCCAGAGTGGAAAAACGCCTTGAACTTCTATGTCGAGACCATGAAGCAATCCGGTCCGCCGGGCGCTTCCAGCAACGGTTTCAACGAAAACCTGGCGCTGTTCAACAGCGGCAAGTGCGCGATCTGGGTCGATGCCAGCGTCGCCGGTTCTTTCGTTACCGACAAAACCCAAAGCAAAGTGGCCGACCACGTTGGCTTCACCTACGCCCCGCACGAAACCACCGACAAGGGTTCGGCGTGGCTCTATTCCTGGGCGCTGGCGATCCCGACCAGTTCCAAGGCCAAGGACGCCGCTAAAACCTTCAGTGCCTGGGCCACATCCAAGGAATACGGCGCGCTGGTCGCGGAAAAAGACGGCATCGCCAACGTGCCGCCTGGCACTCGCGCCTCCACCTACAGCGAGGCCTACATGAATGCCGCGCCGTTCGCCAAGGTCACGCTGGAATCGCTCAAAGCGGCAGACCCAAGCAAACCGACGCTCAAGCCCGTGCCTTACATCGGCATTCAGTTGGTGACCATTCCTGAGTTCCAGGGCATTGGCACCCAGGTGGGCAAGTCGTTCTCGGCGGCGCTGATTGGGCAAACCACGGTCGATCAAGCGCTGACCGCGGCCCAGCAAACCACCGAACGCGAGATGAAGCGCGCCGGTTATCCCAAGTAACCATGTCCTGATTGTCGGGACACCGGGTTGCCCCCATCGCGGGCAAGCCTCGCTCCTACAGGTTTAACGCAATCAAATGTGGGAGCGGGCTTGCTCGCGAAGAAGCCGGTACATCCGATGCTTCTTCAGCGACCAGAACACCGCTTTCGCGAGCAAACCCGCTCCCACATTTCGATCTTCGTCTGTCTGTTCCTAATCGGTTTAATGCCATGAATATTTCAACTGCCAACGCTCACATGGACATTCCCCAACCGGTGCGCAAAAGCCGGTTGGCCAACCCCGGCTGGTTTCTGGTCAGTCCTTCGGTGGCACTGTTGCTGCTGTGGATGATCGTGCCGCTGGGCATGACCGTCTACTTCTCGACCATTCGCTACAACCTGCTCAATCCGGGTGAAAACGAGTTCGTCGGGCTGGAGAACTTTACCTACTTCCTGACCGATTCCGGTTTCCTCCCTGGTGCGACCAACACCTTGTTGCTGGTGGGCAGCGTGCTGCTGATCAGCGTGGTGTTCGGCGTGCTGATCAGTGCGCTGCTAGAAGCCAGTGAATTCATGGGGCGCGGCATCGTCCGGGTCATGTTGATCTCGCCGTTCTTCATCATGCCCACCGTCGGTGCGTTGATCTGGAAGAACCTGATTTTCCATCCGGTGTCAGGGATTCTCGCCTACGTCTGGAAACTGTTCGGCGCGCAACCGGTGGACTGGCTGGCGCACTACCCGCTGTTGTCGATCATCATCATTGTGTCCTGGCAATGGCTGCCGTTCGCGATCCTGATCCTGATGACCGCCATGCAGTCCCTCGACCAGGAACAGAAGGAAGCCGCACGCCTCGACGGCGCCGGGCCTGTCGCCATCTTCTGGCACCTGACCCTGCCGCACCTGGCGCGGCCAATTGCGGTGGTGGTGATGATCGAAACCATCTTCCTGCTCTCGGTGTTCGCCGAAATCTTCACCACCACCAACGGCGGCCCCGGCTACGCCTCGACCAACCTCGCCTACCTGATCTACAACCAGGCGCTGGTGCAGTTCGACGTCGGCATGGCATCTGCCGGTGGCTTGATCGCGGTGGTGATTGCCAACATCGCGGCCATCGTGCTGGTGCGCATGATCGGCAAAAACCTGACAGACAAAGCCTGAGGCCTGCGCCATGACCCTTCAACAATCCCGTCGCCTGCAAAGCCTGTTGCTCGGCACGCTGGCCTGGGCCATCGCCATCCTGATTTTCTTCCCGATTTTCTGGATGGTGCTGACCAGTTTTAAAACCGAAATCGACGCCTTCGCCACGCCACCGCAGTTCATCTTCACGCCAACGCTGGAGAACTACCTGCACATCAACGAGCGCAGCGATTACTTCAGCTTCGCCTGGAACTCGGTGGTGATTTCCTTCAGCGCCACGGCGTTGTGCCTGCTGATCGCCGTGCCGGCGGCCTACTCCATGGCGTTCTACGAAACCCAACGCACCAAAGGCACGCTGCTGTGGATGCTCTCCACCAAGATGCTGCCGCCAGTGGGCGTGTTGATGCCGATCTACCTGCTGGCCAAGACCTTTGGCCTGCTCGACACGCGCATCGCGCTGATCGTGATCTACACGCTGATCAACCTGCCGATTGTGGTCTGGATGATTTACACCTACTTCAAAGACATCCCCAAAGACATCCTCGAAGCCGCGCGCCTCGACGGTGCCACGCTGTGGCAGGAAATGGTCCGGGTACTGTTGCCGATCGCCAAGGGAGGCTTGGCTTCCACCGTTTTGCTGTCGCTGATCCTGTGCTGGAACGAGGCGTTCTGGTCCTTGAACCTGACCTCATCCAAAGCCGCACCGCTGACCGCATTGATTGCCTCCTACTCAAGCCCTGAAGGCTTGTTCTGGGCCAAGTTGTCGGCGGTGTCGACGCTGGCCTGCGCGCCGATCCTGATCTTCGGCTGGATCAGCCAGAAACAATTGGTCCGCGGCCTGTCGTTTGGCGCCGTGAAATAGCCCTCAAAGAATAAGCATAAAAGGAGCGCCACCATGGCCAACCTGAAAATCAAGAATCTGCAAAAAGGCTTCGAAGGCTTTTCCATCATCAAAGGTATCGACCTGGAAGTGAACGACAAGGAATTCGTGGTGTTCGTCGGCCCGTCGGGGTGCGGCAAATCCACCCTGCTGCGCCTGATCGCCGGACTGGAAGAAGTCAGCGGCGGCACCATCGAGCTCGATGGCCGCGACATCACCGAAGTCAGCCCGGCCAAGCGCGACCTGGCGATGGTGTTCCAGACCTACGCCCTGTACCCGCACATGACCGTGAAAAAGAACATGTCGTTCGCCCTCGATCTGGCGGGCGTGCCGAAAGCGGAAGTCGAGAAGAAAGTCGGCGAAGCGGCGCGCATCCTTGAACTGGGGCCGATGCTGGAGCGCAAACCGAAACAACTGTCTGGCGGCCAGCGTCAGCGCGTGGCCATCGGCCGGGCGATTGTGCGCAACCCGAAAATCTTCCTGTTTGACGAACCGCTGTCCAACCTCGACGCCGCCCTGCGGGTGCAGATGCGCCTTGAACTGCTGCGACTGCACAAAGAGCTTAAAGCGACGATGATTTACGTGACCCACGATCAGGTCGAAGCCATGACCATGGCTGACAAAGTGGTGGTGCTCAACGGCGGCAAAATCGAACAGGTCGGCTCGCCGCTGGACCTGTATCACCAACCGGCCAACCTGTTTGTCGCCGGCTTCCTGGGCACGCCGAAAATGGGCTTCCTCAAGGGCAACGTCACTCGCATCGACAGCCAAAGCTGTGAAGTGCTGCTCGACGCCGGTGCTCGCATCACCTTGCCGTTGACCGGCGCCAACCTGAGCCTCGGTGGCGCAGTGACCTTGGGCATTCGTCCGGAGCACCTGGAACTGGCACAACCCGGCGACTGCACATTGCAGGTCACCGCCGATGTCAGCGAACGCCTGGGCAGCGACACCTTCTGCCACGTCGTGACCTCCTCCGGCGAAGCGCTGACCATGCGTGTTCGTGGCGACCTTGCCAGCCGTTATGGCGAGACGCTGAGCCTGCACCTGGACGCGGAACACTGCCATTTATTCGATGCCGACGGCGTGGCGTTGACCCGTCCGTTGCGCGCTGCGGCCTGATATCGAGACTATGTGATGAAACTCAATAAACAGAATCTCCACCACCTCAATCCCGAGGTGGTCCTGCCCGCCTACGCCCTGAGCGATACGCGCCAAGGCATCGCGCACATTGGCGTCGGTGGTTTTCACCGCGCCCATCAGGCGTATTACACCGACGCGTTGATGAACACTGGCGAAGGCCTGGACTGGGCGATTTGCGGGGTCGGCCTGCGCGCCGAAGACCGCCGCGCCCGGGAAGATCTCAAAGAGCAGGACTACCTGTTCACCCTGTTCGAGCTCGGCGACACCGATGACACCGAAGTCCGAGTCATCGGTGCCATTCGCGACATGCTGCTGGCGGAAGACGGCGCGGCCGCGCTGATCGACAAACTCGCCAGCTCCGAGATCCGCATCGTCTCGCTGACCATCACCGAGGGCGGTTACTGCATCGATGACAGCAACGGCGAGTTCATGGCGCACTTGCCGCAAATCCAGCACGATCTGGCGCACCCGAATGCACCGAGAACCGTGTTCGGTTTCCTCTGCGCCGCGCTGGCCAAACGGCGCGCTGCCGGCACCCCGGCGTTCACCTTGATGTCCTGCGATAACCTGCCGCACAACGGCGCGGTGACCCGCAAGGCGCTATTGGCCTTCGCCGCGTTGCGCGATGCCGATCTGTGCGACTGGATCGACCGCAACGTCAGCTTCCCCAACGCCATGGTCGACCGCATCACGCCGATGACCAGCACCGAACATCGTCTGCAACTGGCCGACAAACACGCGGTTGACGATGCCTGGCCGGTGGTTTGCGAACCGTTTGTGCAATGGGTGCTGGAAGACAAATTCGTCAACGGTCGCCCTGCTTGGGAAAAGGTCGGTGTGCAATTCACGGATGACGTCACGCCTTATGAAGAAATGAAGATCAAGCTGCTCAATGGCAGCCATCTGGCGCTGACGTATCTCGGATTCTTGAAGGGATATCGCTTCGTTCACGAAACCATGAACGACCCGCTGTTCGTGCGCTACATGCGGGCTTACATGGACCTGGACGTGACCCCGCAACTGTCGCCGGTGCCGGGGATTGACCTGACCGACTACAAAAACACACTGGTTGAACGCTTCTCCAATCAGGCGATTGCCGATCAATTGGAGCGGGTGTGCTCGGACGGTTCGTCGAAGTTTCCCAAGTTCACCATTCCGACGATCAACCGCTTGATTGCCGACGGTCGCGAGACCAAACGTGCGGCGCTGGTGGTGGCGGCGTGGGCGCTGTATTTGAAGGGGGTGGATGAGAACGGTGATACGTATTCCATTCCGGACCCACGGGCGGCGTTTTGTCAGGGATTGGTGGCGGATGATGTGTTGATTACCCAGCGGTTGCTGGCGGTCGAGGAGATTTTTGGCACGGCGATCCCGCATTCGGCCGGGTTTGTCGCGGCGTTCGAGTGGTGCTGTAACAGCTTGCGGGAGGTGGGTGTGACGCGGACGCTGGAGCGGGTATTGGCCTGAGTACTGCGGTGAATGGACAACCGTCTTCGCGAGCAAGCCCGCTCCCACATTAGACTCTCAGTGGATACAGCGTTTGTGTTCGACAACGATCGAATGTGGGAGCGGGCTTGCTCGCGAATGGTTTCACCGAGATCGACCTGACACACCAAGGACCTGACATGCCAAACCAACACCTATTCCTGGGCATCGACTGCGGCACCCAAGGCACCAAAGCCATCGTCCTCGACGCAGTCAGCGGACAAGTGCTGGGCCAGGGCGCCGCCGCCCACCCCCTGATCAGCGGCGCCAACGGCCGCCGTGAGCAAGACACAAATCAGTGGCTGGAAGCCTTCACCCTCGCCACCCGAAACGCCTTGCTCGCCGCCAACGTCGACGGCCAACACATCCTCGGCATCGGCGTCTCCGGCCAGCAACACGGCTTGGTCCTGCTCGACGATCAGGGCCAGGTCCTGCGCCCCGCCAAACTCTGGTGCGACACCGAATCCACACCTGAAAACGACCGCCTGCTGGAGCACCTCGGCGGTGAAAAAGGCTCACTCGAGCGCCTCGGGGTGGTCATTGCACCCGGCTACACCGTGTCCAAACTGCTCTGGACCAAAGAACAGCACCCCGAGGTTTTTTCCCGAATCACCCGCATACTGCTGCCCCACGACTACCTGAATTATTGGCTCACCGGCCGCAGTTGCAGCGAGTACGGCGACGCCTCCGGCACCGGGTATTTCAACGTGCGCAGCCGCCAGTGGGACTTGCAACTGCTGCGCGACATCGACCCCAGCGGGCGCCTGCAAGCGGCCTTGCCGGAATTGATCGACGCCCATCAAGCCGTCGGCACGATCCTGCCGAGCATCGCCGAACACTTGGGCATCAACCCGCAAGCGCTCGTTTCAAGCGGCGGCGGCGACAACATGATGGGCGCAATCGGCACTGGCAACATCAAGCCCGGCGCGATCACCATGAGCCTCGGTTCGTCGGGCACCGTTTACGCTTATGCCGATCAACCGAAAGTCAGCGCGGACGCCTCGGTCGCAACCTTCTGTTCCTCTAGCGGTGGTTGGCTGCCGCTGATCTGCACGATGAACCTGACCAATGCGACGGGTGTTGTTCGCGAGTTGTTCGACCTGGATATCCAACAGTTCAACGATTTAGTCGCGCAAGCCCCCATTGGCGCCGAAGGCGTGAGCATGCTGCCCTTTCTCAACGGTGAACGCGTCCCCGCCCTGCCCCATGCCAGCGGCAGCCTGCTGGGGCTGACGATGACCAACCTGACGCAGGCCAACCTGTGCCGCGCGGTGGTGGAAGGCACGACCTTCGGTTTGCGTTATGGGCTGGACCTGTTGCGCCAGAATGGCTTACAAAGCCGCAGCATCTGCCTGATCGGCGGCGGCTCGAAGAGTCCGGTGTGGCGACAGATCGTCGCCGACATCATGAATACACCCGTGATCTGCACCGAACAAAGCGAAGCCGCCGCCCTCGGCGCGGCGATTCAGGCGGCGTGGTGCAGGTCCTGGGAAAACGGCCAGGAAGACAGTCTGGCGGACCTGTGCGAGCGCTGCGTCAAACTCGACCTGGCCAGCGAAACCTTGCCGATTACAGAGCATGTAGCGGCCTGTCAGCAGGCCTACGAACGCTATCAACAGCATGTCGCAACCCTTTAAAGAGTGAACAATTATGTATTTGGTGTGTGGCGAAGCGCTGTTCGATTTCTTCAGCGAAGAAGATGCCAGCGGCCTGGCTTCCAAAGTAAATTTCAAGGCGATTGCCGGCGGCTCGCCGTTCAACGTCGCAGTCGGTTTGCGCCGTTTGGGCGTGGACTCGGCGCTGTTTGCCGGACTGTCCACCGACTACCTCGGCCGGCGTTTGCAGCAAGTGCTGAAGGACGAAGGCGTGCGCCAGGACTTCCTCGTGGACTTCGCCGCACCGACGACATTGGCGATGGTTGCAGTGGGCGCCAACGGCTCGCCGCATTACAGCTTCCGAGGTGAAGGCTGCGCGGACCGTCAGCTGAAACCGGAACACCTGCCAGAACTGGGGGCTGATGTGCGCGGTTTGCACATCGGTTCGTTCTCGCTGGTGGTGCAACCGATTGCCGACACGTTACTGGCGCTGGTGCAGCGCGAAAGCGGTAAACGCCTGATCAGCCTCGACCCGAACGTGCGGCTCAATCCTGAGCCGAACATCGACCTGTGGCGTTCGCGGATCGCGACGCTGGTTGAATTTGCGGACCTTATCAAAGTCAGCGATGAGGATTTGAGCCTGTTGTATCCCGAGCAGGACCCGCAGCGCGTGATCGAAGGCTGGCTGCAGCATCGCTGTCAGTTGGTGTTCCTGACCCGTGGTGGCGAAGGTGCGACGGTATTTAGCCGGGTTCATGGTTCTTGGTCGGTGCCGGCCAATTCGGTGAAGATTGCCGACACGGTGGGGGCTGGCGATACCTTTCAGGCGGCGTTGATTACCTGGTTGACTGAGCAACAGCTGGATTCGGTGGAAGGTGTGCAATCGCTCGGCCGTGAGCAGATTGACGGGATGTTGAAGTTCGCGGTGCAGGCGGCGGCGTTGACGTGCAGCAAGACCGGGCCGGATTTGCCGTATCGGCATCAGTTGGATCTTCTCTGAGGCTAATGGCCCCTTCGCGAGCAAGCCCGCTCCCACATTTGATAATCACCGAACACAATATCTGTGTTTACTGGAGATCCAATGTGGGAGCGGGCTTGCTCGCGAAGGCGGTATCACTTACACCGCAAATGCCAGCCATTCACCACTTCAAGAGCGGCACATCAAGTGATGTATCCCCCCGAATTCACTGGCCAAAACCGTGCCACTAAGGGTTTTCCCGATACCCCAAGCCCCCCGCGCCTACGCCATTTGCGCCTTGAACGAGGCGGTTTAATCCTGCACCATCCGCCCCAGCTTATCCAAAGGACGGAATTCAAGGCATGCTGGACGCTAACGCAACCCATATTTCCCTCACGCTGGAAGGTGTTTCCGCCGACCTGCAAGTCCTCAGTTTCGTCGGCCGTGAAGCCCTCAACCAGCCGTTCTGTTTCGACATCGAACTGGTCAGCGCCCGCCCCGACCTGAAACTCGAAGACATCCTGCACAAACCCGGTTGCCTGACTTTCGGCGCTACCGGCAAAGGCATCATCCACGGCCTGGTCTATCGCATCGAGCAAGGCGACTCGGGTAAAAAACTGACCCGCTACAGCATCAGTCTGTGCCCGCAACTGGCCTACCTGCGCCACAACCACGACCAGCAAATCTTCCAGCAGTTAAGCGTGCCGAAGATCATCGCGCAGGTCCTGGAAGCGCGCGGCATCCTCGCGGACGCCTACAGTTTTCAGCTCGGCGCGGTTTACCCGGACCGCGACTATTGCGTGCAGTACGACGAATCCGACCTGCATTTCATCCAGCGCCTGTGCGAAGAAGAAGGCATTCACTTCCACTTCCAGCACAGCGCCAGCGGCCACAAACTGGTGTTCGGCGACGATCAGACCGTGTTCCGCAAACTCGCGCCCGTGGCCTACCAGCAAGACTCCGGCATGGCCGCCGAGAAACCGGTGATCAAACGCTTCAACCTGCGCCTGGAAACCCGCACCAGCCGCGTCAGCCGCCGCGACTACGACTTTGAAAAGCCACGCATCCTGCCCGAAGGCGCCGCCAAGAGCGGCGTCGCCCCGGACCTCGAAGACTACGATTACCCCGGCCTCTTTCTCACGCGCGAACGCGGTAAACAACTGGCGACCCGTGCGCTGGAACGCCATCGCAGCGACTACAAACTCGCTGAAGGCAAAGGTGACGAACCGACGTTGGTCAGCGGCCACTTCATGGCCCTCAGCGAACACCCGCGCAGCGAATGGAACGATCTCTGGCTGCTGCTGGAAGTGGTCCACGAAGGCAAACAGCCGCAAGTGCTCGGCGAGAACATCACCAGCGACGTCACCCACAACAAAGACGATTTCCACCAGGGCTACCGCAACCGCTTCCTCGCCACGCAGTGGGACGCGCACTACCGCCCTGCCCTCGAACACCCGAAACCGCAAGTCCTCGGCAGCCAGACCGCCATCGTCACCGGCCCGCCGGGCGAAGAAATCCATTGCGACGAATACGGTCGCGTCAAAGTGCAATTCTTCTGGGACCGCGACGGCCAGGCCAACGACAAAACCAGCTGCTGGCTACGCGTCGCCACCGGTTGGGCCGGCAGTGCCTACGGCGGCATCGCCATCCCGCGCGTCGGCATGGAAGTGCTCGTCACCTTCCTCGAAGGCGACCCCGACCAGCCATTGGTCACCGGCTGCCTGTACCACAAGGAAAACGTCGTCCCCTACGACCTGCCGGCAAACAAAACCCGCAGCACCTTCAAGACCCTCAGCTCACCGGGCGGCAAGGGCTACAACGAATTTCGCATCGAAGACAAAAAAGGCGCGGAACAGATCTACCTCCACGCCCAGCGCGACTGGGATGAAAACATCGAACACGACCAGAAAATCCGCATCGGCAACGAGCGGCACGACACGGTCGAGGCCAATGTCTTCAGCGAGTTCAAGGTTGAAGAACACCGCATCACTCACCTGGACCGCAAGACTGAAGCGCGGGCCGATGATCACCTGACGGTGGCGGCGACCCAGCATGTGAAGGTCGGCACGGCGCAGTTTGTCGAGGCGGGTGAAGAGATTCACTACAACGCTGGCGACAAGGTCGTGGTTGAAGGCGGGATGGAACTGACGGCCAAGGCTGGCGGGAGTTTCGTCAAGGTGGATGCCGGGGGTGTGACGATCAGTGGGGCTGAGGTGAAGACCAATTCGGGTGGGGCGCCGGGTTCGGGGAGCGGGATTAAGATTCTTCCGCCGATTATTCCGGGTGCAGCAGCGGCGGCCGCAGCAGGGAAACTGCTGAGTGCTCCGCCGGTTGGCAAGTTTAATGCGGTGGCGGATTTGGAGCCTAAGGCAGCACGTCCGGCTGAGGAGGAGGAGCTGGAGGAAGAAGAGGAAGAGGAAGAGGTCGGGGAGGAAGAAATTATCTTGCGGATAGGGATGTTCTTTGATGGTACGGGGAATAACCGCAGTAACAGTGAACGGGTGTTTGGCTGCTTTGCGCCGGATGTGAATTTGGAGGAATCGGCTGAGGATATTCGTCAGTTCTGTGCGGCGCATGGTTATGACGGCAAGGGAAGTAGCCCGGATAACAGTTATGGCAATGATGTCAGTAACGTGGCCAGGCTGTATGACCTTTACATAGACCAAACGGATGAAACTCTGCCCATCGACGCAAAAACGGCCAGTGTGCCTGTTTATGTGGACGGAATTGGTACCAGTAGCACCGGAGCTGACTCCACTTTTTCGCAAGGCACAGGTATTGGTCCGCAGGGCGTAAGGACACGAGTGGAAGAAACACCTTCACTTATTCTTAAGGCTATCCAAGCCTTTCAGGACAGCAATCCCGATAAGCGCGTAGCGAAAATCGAGTTCGATATTTTCGGGTTCAGTCGAGGCTCAGCAGCGGCAAGGGACTTTGCAAATGAAGTATTAAAGGGCAACCAAAGTATCCTCGCCAAAGCATTACCTTCGGGATCACAGGGACTGGCTGACAGTTTTGGCTGGGTACCACATTCCGACGTTTCCATAAACTTTATAGGGGTTTACGACACTGTCGCAGCCATTGCCAATCCGCTTGTAGGGGACTGGAATGGTAATAACGCTTACAACCCTGGAATCAATATATTTTTGGCACCTGATGCAGCGAAAAAGGTCGTGCAATTGGTCGCTCGAAATGAGCGTCGCTATAACTTTGCCCTCAACAGTCTTGGGGCGGCCGATATTTCCCTGCCTGGCGTGCATTCGGACTTGGGTGGTGGCTACTTACCTAAAGCATCCGAACGGATTTTACTCAGCAAACCGCGTAGTAGTGCGGTCGAAGAGAGGACATCTTTCGTTGAAGCCAACAGTTACAAACGTGCCCAACAAGACCTGCGTCGACTTCAAGATCAGCTGGCCCAATATAACCTTTCTTTGGAAATCCGGACGTGGGAAGTGCCATTTCGTACCACAGAGAAAAACAATAGCAAAAACATGAAGTACGTTTACGCCGCGGTTAGCAGCCAGCGCGAAGTCCGTAGCGATTTGTCTTTGATCTACTTACGGATCATGCGCGAACTGGCCGTGGAAAATGGAGTGCCTTTTGGACATATCCCGGAGAAAAATCCAAGATTTGCGTTACCTGCAGAGCTGGTCCCCATCTCCGAAAAATTAATGGCCTATGCCCAGGGGCAAAGAAAAACGACCGGGCTAACCTCACAGGAGGAGGAACTGCTTTTCCAGCGCTATGTTCATATCTCCGATAACTGGAATGCTGCTAAAAGCCGAAATAATAGTGACCTGAATATCGTTTTCATCAATCGGCCAGACAAAAACTCTGTGCGCACGGTGCATCCAAATGAGTAATTTTATACGTATTGCGCTTGTCGCCTTACTTATCAGTGGCTATACATCTGCTAACAGCAATTCAATGCCTTACAAAGCTTGGCGTTTGGGATTCTCGGCCCCCGCCTACATGGAGGTCTGGATCGAGTCGGCTGATGTGGTGGATATTCAGGGCCAGGTATATCCACGTGCGATGAGCGGCAACGCCTCAATACTAACTCCCCCCAACAATTCCGGCGATCCCCGCGGCTGGCCAAAAAGAGCTGGTTGGGGGAAAGGTAAGTACGTAACAGGGGCAGACTTGCCCAAACAGATCTATGTTCGTTGGCAGTCGCTGGTTGAGCCGCAAACTTATCAGATGGTCATTAATATACCCGAGGCGACTAGGGAGATCATGCGCAAGGGCGAAAACGTTTTCTGCACCGCCGACGGAAAATGGATCACCGGATATCGTGAGGCAATAGCCATAAGACTTGTCCCTGGAGGTATCGCCAGAGTCTGGGTAGGCGGTCCTTGCATGACGCCGATCGAGGTCACAACGGTAAAAGCGGTGATTGACCCACGTGGTCCCTATGAAGGTAAGTCTGGCGGTGAGTACGACTCAATCTCCGATGAATCAAAAGCCTACGTCGAAAAATTTGGTGTGCCCTATGATTCTTGGAAGTGACAGCGCGAAAGCATTCATATGAGTAGTTTCTTGCGAACTACAATTTGCGCATTTTTGCTCACTGGATGCACATCTGCCTATAGCGGGCCACTACCTTATGATGCTTGGCGACTGGGCTTTTTCGTGCCTGACTATATGGAGGTCTGGATCGAAACAGTAGACGTTATAGATATTCAGGGGAAAGTCTATAACCGTGCCATGAGCGGTAACGCTGCAATACGGAGCCCTGCCAACAGCACTGGCGATCTTAAAGGTTGGCCTGCAAAGCCTGGATGGGGGAAAGGCAAATATGTTCTGCGAGCGGACCTGCCAAAACAACTCTATGTTCGTTGGCAGTCATTGGTCGAGCCCCAAACGTACCAAATGACCATTGATATTCCCGAGTCAACCAGAAAGATCATGCGCAAGGAAGAAAAGGCTTTTTGCGCCTTTGATGGTAAATCGATAACAGATTACCGCGAGGCATTGGTCATAGGCCTTGCGCCTGGAGGCATCGCCAAAGTATGGGTAATCGGCCCTTGTCTTCCACCCATAGAGGTCACACGGGTACAAGCTGAAGTTGATCCACGTGGGCCGAATGAAGGTAAGACTGGCGGGCAATACGACCCGCCCTCCGCCGCATCAAAAGCTCACATTGAAAAATTTGGTGTGCCATATGGTTCTTGGTAAAGAAAGAGCCATGGCACTCTAATGAATAGGTTCTTACGATTAACCATCTGCACGTTACTGCTCAGCGGGTGCACATTCGCCAACAGCGAGACGATGCCTTACAAATCCTGGTACTTGGGGTTCTCGACCCCCGCTTACATGGAAGTTTGGATCGAAACCGCCGACGTGGTCGATATTCAGCATCACGTATACCCACGTGCGATGAGTGGAGTCGCCTCCATGCTAAAGCCTCCCGACAATTCCGGCGATCCCCGAGGCTGGCCGAAAAGAGCGGCCATTGGCAGCGGTAAGCACGTAACAGGGGCCGACTTGCCCAAACAGATCTATGTTCGTTGGCAATCGCTGGTCGAACCTCAAACCTACCTGATGGTGATTAAAATCCCTGAGGCTACTCGGGAGATCATGCGTAAGGGTGAAAAGGTTTTCTGCGCGGCCGATGGAAAATGGATCACTGGCTATCGTCAGTCAATCGGTATAAGGCTGGTCCCCGGAGGTATTGCCAAAGTCTGGGTTGGCGGTCCATGCATGACGCCGATCGAGGTCACAACGGTCAAAGCGGTGATTGACCCACGTGGCCCGTATGAGGGTAAATCAGGGGGTGAGTACGACTCACTCTCCGATGAATCCAAAGCCTACGTCGAAAAATTTGGCGTGCCCTATGATTCTGGAAGTGACAGAGCCAATGCAGCCTGATGAGTAATTTCTTGCGAACTACGATTTGCGCATTTTTGCTCAGTGGTTGCACATACGCCAACAGCGAGCCAATGCCTTACAAATCCTGGTACTTGGGATTCTCGGCGCCCGATTACATGGAGGTTTGGATCGAGTCAGCTGATGTGGTCGATGTAAAGGAACAGGTGTATCCCCGTGCGATGAGTGGCACCGCTGCGATACAGAGACCTCCCAACAATTCAGGTGACCCTAAAGGATAGCCTCAGAAACCTGGCATTGGAAAAGGTAAAAATGTGACTGGGGCGGATTTGCCCCAAAAAATCTATGTCCGCTGGCAATCTTTGGTCGAACCCCAGACTTATCAGATAGTGATCAACATACCCGAGGCGACTCAGGAGATCATGCGCAAGGGCGAAAAGGCTTTTTGTGCTGCCGATGGCAAGTGGATAACAGACTACCGAAACGCATTGGTTATCAATTTGGCTCCCGGTGGCATAGCCAAGGTTTGGGTACGAGGGTCATGCCTTTCTCCGATCGAGGTAATCAGGGTAAAAGGCGTGATTGATCCGCGAGGCCCATATGAAGGGAAATCCGGTGGCAAGTACGATTCTCTATCTGATGAATCCAAAGCTTATGTCAAAGAGTTTGGTGTGCCCTATGATTCTTGGAAGTGAAAGACCGGCAACAGATTGAAGAACTTTCACAAACCACTTTAAGCGCATTCAGGCTTGGCGCCGATAATGCTTAAGCGTGAACGCTGAGTTCCCATCGACAACAAAAAATCCAGCGTCTACATGCGCTGGATTTTTTAATGATCAGCCTCAGACCGGCGCCTTCCACCCCATCATTCGCTGTTGCGCAACCGCTAACAGGTCAAACCCATCCTGTGTCAGCAAGTAAAGCGCGTGAGTAATGTGCGGAATATCTTGAACATCGCTGTGTTTGAAACATAGGCAATGAAGCGTTTCAAGTAGCTGGGTAGAGGCTCGTACGCGCTGTAACCCAGCTTCGAATATGTCTTGGGGGTTGGCTTCGGTGTCGATCAGCAAAGGACTTGAATCGGTAACGCCGCTGTTGAGTGGACGATAGCGATCTGGAAACGGTTTGAACGTTGGCATAGTAATTACTCGGTTGTTTGTAAAATAACCGCAAACACCGTGACCAAACGGTGGGAGGCGGACTGTGTACAGGCTTGGTCAACCGAAACAACCATCGGCTCGCTCGAAAGCGTCCGGCACACAGCCGCCATAACTACTCGACATGAGGACGTAGAAGTCCGCGGGGCGAATAATGGCACACTTAAGTGCGTTGTTTCAGGTGACCAAACCCGATCGCTGATTTTGCAGCGAGCCCAAACAGTAATCGCTCCCCCCATCAGGCGAAAGTCGATAAGGCGTCTGGCTCTGTAGGACCAGGCCGAAGAATCCGTCCCCCCTTTCCTAACGAAACATCCGTCAGACACCGCCCCTCGCGACAGGCGGCGTTCAGGCGGGTTAACCATCGCTTAACGCCGCGGTCCAAAACTCTACTGGACCGCACGCCCTCAGACTCCTCTGATGCCCAGTGCGGCAGGTTTGACGCTGATCGTCGAACTAACTTCCGTCTGCACTGGAGATCGTCACATGAACACTCGCATGCTGCTCCTTGCCTCTGCCCTCGCCTGCACCGCGTATGCCGGGCTTGCTCAGGCCAACGACACGTCCACGTCCAAAGCCACGCCCTATCACTACGGCATGCCGCTCAATGTCGGCAAAGTCGTGGCGCTGACAGAGCCTACGACCAATGAATGCAAAGTGATTACCGCAGACATGAAGTACATCGACACGTCGGGCAAGCCTGAAGAAATCAGTTACAGGAAACTTTCCGACGCGTGCAGTTTGCAAAACTGACGGAAAGGTCTGATTCGAAACCTGGCGGTTTTGCTGTGAGGGTTCTGGCGTTATGCTCTAGCGCCTCCCTCACTGCCGCAAGGATTCGCTATGCAGTTGTCATTTCGCACGTTATCGATATTCACCGCCGCCCTGTGTCTGGCGCTGGCGCTGGTCTGGGGTTTGATGCCGGACTGGCTGCTGGCGATTTGGGGCATTGAATACTCCTCGGCGACAGGCGTTGTTTCACGGCGCATCGCGGTGGTGTTCGCGGCGTTGGGGTTGATCTTTTATTGGGTTCGAAACGAGCCACCCTCGGTCATCCGCAGCGCATTAAGCAGCGGTTTTATGGTCGGCTGTTTCGGTCTGGCGGCACTGGGTTTCGGCGAATGGCTCAACGGCCATACCGGGCCGGGCATTTTGCTGGCGGTATTGGTGGAGCTGGCGCTAGGCCTGGGATTTCTTCAGGCCCGGCGCCTGTCGGTGGAACTCGAAACTGTGCGCTAAAGCGCCCTCGCCCGATGTGGAGAAAAGAGCTCAGGATGTTTCCTGGTGCGCAGCCCGGCGATCAATTCGTTGATTTCCCGGCAGCCATTCAGCCCCTTGGCATCAATCCCGGTCACGTGCAGATCCAGCCGATCGGTCTGACCGTCGGCGTACACTTTTATCGTCATCAATAAATCCGGGGACAGCGTACATTGGCAACGTTTGGGCAAAAAGCTGTTTTCGATGATGTTGCGAAGTTCCAAGGCAGAAAGAAACATGGCGACCCCTCCTTTGTGAGACAGCCAATCAACAATCGACGCTGGCTCATGTGCAGTCCGGCCAGATTAAGAGCAACTGAAGCATAAAACATGCCTTGGATTTCGCCGTGCAGTTCATCGGCAAATCAATGATTTAGCCGCAAGACTTAATGAAACTACCGTGCAATTTGCATGAAGGGGTCTGGAAGGCGTTGCAAATTACGGTCTGACAGTGCCGGGTTTGCATTGGGGCCTGAGCGCAGTAAGAATGGCGCCACCAATTGAATACACGCAAGGAGGCATCATGGGTTCTTTGACCTTTACCACGACTGTCGGACTAGTGGTTGCCGGGCTGTCGACCATCGCTCACGCCGCAACACTGGAAACCGTCGCCCCCTTCCCCAAGCCTGAAAGCGGTTTTACCCGCCAGGTCATTCACCTCGCCCCGCAAACGAAAGAAGACGACTTCCAGGTCGAAATCCTCGCCGGTAAAACCTTGACCGTGGACTGCAATCGCCAGCGTCTTGGCGGGATGCTGGAAGAGAAAAACCTAGAGGGTTGGGGCTATCCGTTCTACCGACTGGAAACAGTCATCGGCCCGATGAGCACGCTGATGGCCTGCCCGGATGGCAAGAGCAAAAAAGACTTCGTACCGGTGGTCGGCGACGGCTTCTTGCTGCGGTACAACAGCAAGCTGCCGATCGTGCTTTACGTGCCTAAAGACATCGAAGTCCGCTATCGCATCTGGTCTGCATCGAGCAAGGTCGAGAAAGCCGTTCAGGAATAACACCTTCCTGCCTCACGCCGGGACGCCGCTGATAGCGGCGCGTTCGGCCACGTGGCGCAGACTGTCAAAGTTGATGTTCGCCCCTGAATCGATTGCCACCAGTGTCTGACCACGGGCACCGGTTTGCGCGACGTACTTTTTGATTCCAGCCACGGCCAGCGCCCCCGAGGGCTCGGTGATGGAGCGGGTATCGTCATAGATGTTCTTGATCGCGGCGCACAGTTCGTCATTGCTGACCGTCAACACTTCATCGACGCAAAACCGGCAGACTTCAAAGCCATAAGCGCCGATCTGCGCCACCGCCACGCCATCGGCGAAAGTGCCGACGCTCGGCAGCACAACCCGCTCGTGCGCCTGTAGCGCTGCCGCCAGACACGCCGAATGTTCCGACTCGACGCCGATAATGCGCACTTCAGGTCGCAGGTATTTCACGTACGCGGCGATGCCGGCGATCAAACCTCCACCGCCCACCGGCACAAAGATCGCATCGAGCGGGCCTTGATGCTGGCGCAGGATTTCCATCGCCACGGTGCCCTGCCCGGCAATCACGTCCGGGTCGTCGAAGGGCGACACAAACGTGCGACCGGTGTGTTCGGCCAGGTTCAACGCATAGTCGAGGGCGAACGGAAAACTCTCGCCATACAGCACCGCCTCGGCCCCGCGACTTCGAACCCCAAGCACTTTCAGCTCCGGCGTGGTCAGCGGCATGACAATGGTCGCGGCAATCCCTAAGGTTTTCGCCGCCAGCGCCACGCCTTGGGCATGATTGCCCGCCGACGCGGTGATCACGCCGCGTGCTTTTTGCTCGTCGGTTAGCTGCACCAGCTTGTTGTAGGCACCGCGAATCTTGAAGGAAAAGGTCGGCTGCAAGTCCTCGCGCTTGAGCAGCACCTGGCTGCCCAACGCCTCGGAAAGCGCCGGCGCCGCTTGCAACGGGGTGCGCACCGCCAATTCATACACCGGCGCGGCGAGGATCTTTTTTACGTAATGCTCAAGCAAGGTCTGCTGGGCGAGCGTGCTGGTCATGGTCGTCTCCTGGCTGTGTTCGGGGCCCTGGAGACAGAAAGTAAAAACCCGCCTCTAGGGCGGGTTGGGTGCTGCAGTCGTGAGCTAGCCCGCCAGATAAGGAATGGCGGTAATAATGCTTGGCTGGCAGCGCAATACGGTGGAAGTCATGGCTGGAAAATTAGCCTTTGGGGGGATGGCAAGTCAATGGTCAATTTTCGTGGGCTTGTGTAGGGTGCTGACTCTGTATCTCGTCGTTCGGGGGCTGCAGGGTCGGAAGGTGTGTTCTTGAAATTGCCTTCGCGAGCAAGCCCGCTCCCACATTCGACCGAGTATTTCCCGAAGGACGCGGTTAAATGTGGGAGCGGGCTTGCTCGCGAAGGGGCCGGACCTGCCAACCCATTCATTTCGCCAACCGCCTGAGTCCCAACACCATCACCCCCGCCCCCAGCATCATCGCGCTCAGAAACAACGGATAAGACACCCACCACGGCGTGCCTGCGGTCATCATGCTGAACTCGGACATGCCGCCAATGCTGGCGATCAGGTTCAATGGCAGAAACACCACGTTGATCAGCGTCAGTTTGCGCAGCAGGTTGTTCATGCTGTTGTTCATCAGGTTGCCCCGGGCGTCGATCAGCCCGGAGAACACCGTGGAGTAGATTTCCGCCTGTTTGTAGCACTGGTTGTTTTCGATGATCAGGTCGTCGATCAGGCTGATCGCCTCGGCGCTGAAGTGTTCCTTGGCCGCGTGATTGCGCAGCCGCGTCAGGACCGCACCGTTGCTGTGAATCGCGTTGATGTAATAGATCAGGCTCTCGCTGAGGTTGAACATCTGGATCAGGTGCTGGTTCTGCATCGAGGCGTTGAATTTTTGCTGCAACTCCCGGGCAACTAGTTTGATCACCTTCAGGTGACCCAAATAGTGATGGATGTTGTTGAACAGCAGATCAAGCAAGACATCCAACGGCGTGTTCAACCGCTGCCGGGTGCCGAGCCCATGCAGCGGTGAGTCGTCAGTGGCGATCACCAACAACCGGTGCTCGCAAAACAACAACCCACACGACGACACTTCAAACGCCAGGCTGTCGGCGCCGGAATAGTTTTCCGGGCGTTTCCAGATCAGGAACAAATTGTCGGGATGGAACTCGATGCGCGACACCTCGTCCGGGTCGAGGGCGGAAGCCAACGCGTGTTCATCGAGTTTGAAATGGCTGTGCAGCAGATCGCGTTCGGCGGCATCCGGATTGCTGAACAGCATCACTTCGGCGTCCAGCCGTTCGACTGATTGCAGGGCGCCGTGGGTCAGTTGAAAGCTCTTGATCATCGAGCGATCACCAGGCCTGGCCGCGACGCTTGAGCTCCAGCCGACGGACGAACTCTTCCAGCACCAACGAATACAAATCGTCCTGCAAGTAAGCGTCTTCGATGCCGGCGTCCATGTTCGGGTTGTCGTTGACCTCGATCACCACCACCTTGTCGCCGGACTGTTTGAGGTCGACGCCATACAGTCCATCGCCAATCAGATTGGCGGTTTTTACCGCCAGTTCCACCACGGCGCGCGGTGCCTCGTGGACCGCCAGTGTGCGGCATTCGCCGTTGATGTCCTGACCTTTGGCCTTGTGGTTGTAGATTTGCCAGTGGCCCTTGGACATGAAGTATTGGCAGGCAAAGATCGGTTTGCGATTCAGTACGCCGATGCGCCAGTCGTACTCGGTGTAGAAGAATTCCTGCGCCAGCAACAGCACCGAGTGTTCGAACAGTTCGGCGGTGGCTTCCAGCAACGCCTGTTGGCTTTCAACCTTGATCACGCCTCGAGAGAAACACCCGTCGGGGATCTTCAGTACCAAAGGGAAACCCAGGCGCTCGCCGACCCGTTCGAAATCTTCCGGTCGCTCCTTGTAGAGAATTTCGGTGGCCGGCATGCCGAGTTGATGACTTTTGAGCAGGTCGGTCAGGTAGACCTTGTTGGTGCAACGCAGGATGGACGCAGGATCATCCATTACCACCAGCCCTTCGCTCTCGGCCTTCTTGGCAAAACGGTAGGTGTGGTTATCGACGCTGGTGGTCTCGCGGATCAGCAAGCCGTCGTATTCGGCAATGCGCGCGTAGTCCTTGCGCTCGATCAGTTCCACATCGATGCCCAAGGTCTTGCCGACGCGTACGAAGTTTTCAAGTGCCTTGGGGTTGGACGGTGGCAATGCTTCCAACGGATCGTGGAGGATGGCCAAGTCATAACGGGCCAAACGCCGTGAGCGTGGCATGCGCCAGATCTTGCGGCTGAAACTGTCCAGCGAGTGGGCGAATTGATCTTCCTGGTCTTCTCGCAACTTGTGCAGTGCGCCAGACTTGACGCCTTCAATGTGCCAACCGTTAGTTCGACGAAACTCAACTAACAAGATTGGACATGGAAATACTTCAAATAATTGTCGCGCTAAGTCTTGCAAGGGTTCGATATTGGTTTTGCCGAAATACAGGGTCAGGGTAAAGCCTTCGGTGTCGCTGTAAAGATGATGCGTAAGGGCTTTTTCCAGCGGTTTTTCCAGATCATCCAGCGATAGCCCGTACAAGGATTTTTTGGTCAGTTCGCTGATGGTCCGCACCGACGGAATGACCTTGTGCCCCCGCGCTTCCGCCAGCAGCGAGCAGTAATAACCGTGCCCCAGGTACTTGTAGCTGCGGCACAGGTTGATCACCTGGACCCGTTTGCCTTGCCCGTTGTCGTGGGCCTTTTCGAGGTATTCCTGGGCGGTGACGATGTCTTCACTGGGAAAGTAGGAGGCCCAGTCTTCCTTGCGTTCGACGATGATAATCAACTGGCTTGAAGTGCTGACTGCTTCATTTAAAAAAGTTGCCGCCGGCGAAGTTTGCTCGGATACTTCGCGCCAATGACCTTGTACCGCTGACATAGTGATTGATCCGTTGGAGAACAAGACCTTTCCTATTAAGCACGAACTTTTTCGAAAGTCCCGTTTCGTTACGCAACTTTTACGGCGGTCATATGAATCTTGTCTTTCGCTTGGCGGTAGTTGAAGACTTACCTGCATTGTTGGCACTTGAACAGCAATGTTTCACCACGGACCGGCTCACCAGTCGCAGCTTTCAATGGATGATCACTCGGGCACACGGACAGTTGCTGGTGGCACAGCGGGACGAGCAACTGGTCGGCTACGCCGTGGTGTTGTTTCATCGGGGCACGTCGCTGGCCCGTCTCTATTCGATTGCGATTGCCGCCGAAGCGCGTGGCAGCGGATTGGGCAAGCAGCTGCTGCAACGCATCGAAGCCTGTGCGCTGGAACACGATTGTGCCTACGTGCGGCTGGAGGTGCGCATGGACAATCCAGCGGCGATTGCTCTGTACGAACGCAACGGATACCGGCGTTTCGCGCTGATCCATGACTATTACCAGGACCACGCCGATGCGTTGCGTCTGGAGAAACGCATTCTCCAGCACCGTGATTCAAGAAACATCAAGGTCCCGTATTACCCGCAGACCACCGATTTCACCTGCGGCCCGGCCTGCCTGCTGATGGCCATGGGCGCGCTGCAAAAAGACCGGAAACTGGAACGCCGCGAAGAGCTGCAACTCTGGCGCGAGGCGACGACCGTGTTCATGACCTCAGGTCACGGCGGTTGCAGCCCGCAAGGCCTGGCGTTGGCCGCATGGAATCGCGGATTTGGCGTGCGTCTGCAAGTGAGCATGTCCGGGCCGTTATTTCTCGATGGGGTGCGTGACGAGCATAAAAAAGACGTCATGCGCCTGGTGCACGAAGAGTTCACCGCGCAGTTGCAGGCTACGGATGTCGAGCAGGTGATCGGCGGCCCGCTGGACTTGCCGCGCTTGCTGAATGACGTTGGCCAGCCGTTGGTGTTGATCAGCAGCTATCGGCTTACCCGCTCCAAATCACCGCATTGGGTCATCGTCACTGACTGCGATGAGGAGTTTGTGTACCTGCATGATCCGGATGTCGACCACAGCCAGCATCGCCAGCCCATGGACTGCCAGCATTTGCCGGTGAGTCATGGGGAGTTCGAGAAGATGAGCAGTTTTGGCCGGGGCAAGTTGCGGGCGGCGGTGATTCTCTCCCAACGCTGAATCGTCCCTGTAGCAGCTGGCGAAGCCTGCGTCCGGCTGCTACAGGGGGCATGCAGCGGCTCGGGTTATTTCAGGCCAACCTTGTACAACGCGCCGTCGTCTTCATCGGTCAATACATACAAGTACCCATCCGGGCCTTGCCGCACATCGCGAATCCGCGCCTTGAGTTCACCCAGCAGGCGCTCTTCGTGAACCACTTTATCGCCATCGAACTGCAAGCGAATCAGCTCCTGGCTCACCAGCGCACCAATAAACACATTGTGCTGCCAGGCCTTGAAGCGATCCCCGTCGTAGAACGCCATCCCGCTCAATCCCGGGGATTTTTCCCAGACATGGTGCGGCGCCACGGTGCCTACGGCGGTCCTGCCCTTGGCTTCCGGGATCGGATTGCCGGAATAGTTGATGCCGTGGGTTGCCAGCGGCCAGCCGTAATTCTTGCCGCGTTCGATGATGTTCAGCTCGTCTCCGCCTTGTGGCCCGTGTTCGTTCTCCCAGAGAACGCCGGTCCAGGGATTCAGCGCTGCACCTTGCGGGTTGCGCTGGCCATAGGACCAGATTTCCGGACGCACGCCGGATTGACCGTCAAAGGGGTTGTCGTCCGGCACCTTGCCGTCCGGGTAGATCCACACGACTTTGCCTTGCAACTTGTCGAGGTCCTGAGCGGTTGCCCGATCGTTGTTTTCGCCGAGGGTGATGAACAGATAGCCGTCACGATCGAACACCAGTCGCGAACCGAAGTGGTTGCCGACAGAGAGCTTCGGCTCCTGGCGGAAGATCACTTTGAAGTCCTTGAGGGTTTTCAGGTCTTCGGACAATTGCCCTCGACCGACCGCCGTGCCTGCCTTGTCACCCGCGCCGCCGCCTTCTGCATACGACAGGTAAACCGTGCGGTCCTGCCGGAAGTCGGGGGACAGCACCACATCCAGCAATCCGCCCTGCCCCTTGGCCCAGACCTTCGGCACCCCATCGATCGGGCCGGAGAGTTCGCCGTCGACGCTGACGACGCGCAGGTTGCCGGGCCGTTCGGTAACCAGCATGCCCTTGCGATCCGGCAGGAAGGCGACCGACCAGGGATGTTCAAGCCCCTTGGTGATCGTGGTGACTTCGAGGGTGCCCTGTTCGCTGTCCAGTTCCTGAGTCGATGCCGCGAAGACAGGCGCCGCGGCGGTGATCAATGCGCTGGCACACAGGGTGGCCAGGAGGGTTTTACGCAACATGCACGCTTCCTTTTGTCGTTTCGGTTCAACGGTTGTTGGTGCCTGTATCTCGCTGAGGTGGATTGGGAATGAATTTAGGTTGGCTGGAGGGGGCCGGTTGGCTTTGCGGATAGCGGTTGCCGATGCCGCCGTTGTCCAGCGTCGGCGGACGCGGCACTGGCATGGTGTTGGGCCCACGAATGGCCGGGGCGCTGGATTGAGAGCCTTGCATGCTGTTCGGGTTGGCGCGGCGAATCGGGCTGTTGTAGGGATTGCTCGAAACCCCCGTTGGGCTTTGTGCCAGGAGCAATGACGAGGGTGGCGAAGCCTGGGCCAGGCTGCTCAGCAAACCACTCAGCGCCAGCACAGTGCAGCAGCCGAGTACATATCTGTTCATGGGGCGAGCCTCTCGACGTGGATAGGGTCTTCGATAGCACGCTACGCCCGAGGTTCGGATTTGTTAACTAAAACCTCCTTCACAAGATGTAAGACGAGACGACCACCCCGCCCGGCCGGGGCCCACAACTGGCTGAAACTTTTGCCTCAGGCCACAGGTCACCTGATCATCACTCGCGAGAAGACGACCATGGCACGGGCAATCTGGAAAGGCGCAATCAGTTTCGGGCTGGTGCATATCCCTGTGGCGCTGGTCTCGGCGACGTCTTCCCAGGGGGTGGATTTCGACTGGCTCGACAGCCGCAGCATGGAGCCGGTCGGGTATAAACGCGTGAACAAGGTCACTGGCAAGGAAGTCACCAAGGAGCACATCGTCAAAGGCGTGCAGTACGAGAAGGGACGGTACGTGGTCCTCAGCGAAGAGGAAATCAAGTCGGCGCACCCGTTATCCACGCAAACCATCGACATATTTTCCTTTGTCGACAGTGAACAGATTCCCCTGCAAAACATCGATACGCCCTACTACCTCGCCCCGGATAAACGCGGCGGCAAGGTGTACGCGTTGTTGCGCGAAACGTTGAGCAAAACCAATAAAGTCGCGCTCGCCCACGTGGTGTTGCACACACGCCAGCACCTGGCGGCATTGATGCCGCTGGAGTCGGCGATGGTGCTGGTAATGTTGCGTTGGCCGGCGGAAGTGCGCAGCCTCGATACCCTTGAACTGGGGAGCGAAGTGACCAAACCCGAACTGGCCAAGGGTGAACTGGATATGGCCAAGCGTCTGGTGCAGGACATGAGCGCGGACTGGAAACCTGAAGACTACCGCGACAGTTTCGAAGACAAGATCATGGCGCTGGTGGAGAAAAAGGCCAATGAAGGCAAGATTGAGGATGTCGAGACGGCGACGGGTGAGGAGGAACGGAAAACGGCGGATGTGATTGATTTGACTGAGTTGCTTAAGCGTAGTCTTGGCGGCAAGAGTACGGGCAAAACGAAGCCGGCCGCAAAACCTGCCGCAAACAAAAAAGCCACGAAGACTTCTCGTGGCTGATTGATGTTTTGTGGTGGCTGTCAGGGCCTCTTCGCGAGCAAGCCCGCTCCCACATTGGATTCGCGGCGAACACAAATGCCCTGTGGGAGCGGGCTTGCTCGCGAAGGCGTCAAACGGCACAACACATCATTCAGATCAACACAAACACCGCCAGCAACCCGCCAAAAATCGCCCACTTCTGAGCATAGTAGAGCTTGCGATTACGCTTTTTCAGCGCTTTACCCCGCAAGCGAATCTTGTAGACCTTGGTGAACAAACGGTTAATCCCCCCCGTCCTGTCACCCTCGTCATTCGGCGCCCCGGCCGCCGACATCACGTTACGGCTGAACCACCCGTTAAACGCCGCCGCCCAGCGGTACTTCATCGGACGTTCCACATCACAGAACAGAATGATCCGGTTCTGTTGCGTGGTGTTCTCGGCGTAATGAATGAATGTTTCGTCGAACATCACCGCTTCGCCGTCGCGCCAGTGGTACTTCTCGCCGTCGACATTGATGTAGCAACCGGCATCGTTCGGCGTTTCCAGGCCCAAGTGATAACGGTAGGACCCGGCATACGGGTCACGGTGACGGACCAATTTCGAGCCTGGCGGCAATTCCGCGAACATCGCGGCCTTGATCGAGCCGATGCCCTGGACCAGTTCCGTGGTGCGCGGGCACAGTTTCATTGCCGAAGGATGGCTGTCGCCGTACCACTTCAGGTAAAAGCGCTTCCACCCGGTCTTGAAGAACGAGTTGAAGCCAACGTCGTTGTATTGATCCGAGCGCTTGATCTCCCCCGCCTTCAGCAGGTTCTGACCTTCAGCACGGATTTCTTGCCAATGCGCCTGCAACGGGCTCAGATCAGGAAAATCCGCAGGATCGAGATAAGGCTTGTTCGGGGTTTTCGAGAACAGATAAAGGAAGCAATTGAGCGGCGCCAAAAACGAAGAGTGATCACTCAACTGGCGGCCGAGCTTGTGACGCACGCGACCACGCAGGTGGACGTACGCAATGGAGAATATGTAAACAAGGGCGATGGTCAGTTTCACAGAAATCGTCACACGGCTGAAGTGAACAAACTGCCTTCCCGGCCAACCCAGTGGCCAAGGGTCTTGTGCAGCGTCTGAAAACGAAACAGCGAACCCGGTGGCGCGTCCTTGAGCCTGCGCCGGTTGTCGGCATCGGGTGGAAAATCGCATTTTAGCCACTCTCTGTAACAAATCGTTAGCTTACAAATGTGAAAATCTGTCCGCTGGTACTGTCAATGCGCCCGAGCGGCCTCAACGCCCTATCGTTTAGAGAGCCAGACCAGTACAATCGCCGCCAAACATTACGCGCCCCCCTTGGTTGATGACGGGAATGAACCCCGTCTCAGCGCACTTCGACTCGGGCCAAGCGCTCCATATGCTGCTGTCCACTTATTGCCAGATGGACCTTCCGCTTCTGACCGGGATGCATTTCCCGTGGTTTGAATACCGGAAACGGGTACTGAATCGGTACTGCCGCAACCCTAGCTACTCTGAATGCTTCGCAGGAAAAACCTTTGATCTCTACAGCTAACATCACGATGCAGTTCGGCGCCAAGCCGCTATTCGAAAACGTTTCGGTCAAGTTCGGCGCGGGTAACCGCTACGGCCTGATCGGCGCCAACGGTTGCGGCAAGTCGACTTTCATGAAAATCCTGGGTGGCGACCTCGAGCCATCCGGCGGCCAGGTCATGCTCGAGCCGAACGTGCGTCTGGGTAAATTGCGCCAGGACCAGTTCGCCTACGAAGAATTCACCGTGATCGATACCGTGATCATGGGTCACGAAGAGCTGTGGAAGGTCAAGGCCGAGCGCGATCGCATCTACTCGCTGCCGGAAATGACCGAAGAAGACGGTATGGCCGTGGCCGAGCTGGAAACCGAGTTCGCCGAAATGGACGGCTACACCGCCGAATCCCGTGCCGGTGAATTGTTGCTGGGCCTGGGTATCGGCATCGAGCAGCACTTTGGCCCGATGAGCGAGGTTTCCCCAGGCTGGAAACTGCGCGTATTGCTGGCGCAGGCACTGTTCTCCGATCCTGAAGTGCTGTTGCTCGACGAACCGACCAACCACCTGGACATCAACACCATTCGCTGGCTGGAAAACATTCTGACCCAGCGCTCCAGCCTGATGATCATCATCTCTCACGACCGTCACTTCCTGAACAGCGTGTGCACCCACATGGCTGACCTGGATTACGGCGAGCTGCGTCTGTTCCCGGGCAACTACGACGAATACATGACCGTGGCGACCCAGTCCCGCGAGCAACTGCTGTCGGACAACGCCAAGAAGAAGGCGCAGATTTCCGAGCTGCAATCGTTCGTCAGCCGCTTCTCGGCCAACGCCTCGAAAGCCAAGCAGGCCACGTCCCGCGCCAAGGCGATCGACAAGATCCAGCTGGCCGAAGTCAAGCCTTCGAGCCGTGTGAGCCCGTTCATCCGTTTCGAACAAACCAAGAAGCTGCACCGTCAGGCGGTCATCGTCGAGCGCATGGCCAAAGGCTTCGACGGCAAGACCCTGTTCAAGGATTTCAGCTTCCAGGTTGAAGCCGGCGAGCGCGTGGCGATCATCGGCCCGAACGGTATCGGTAAAACCACCCTGCTGCGTACCCTGGTCAACGAACTGACCCCGGATGCCGGTACTGTGAAATGGACCGACGCTGCGGAACTGGGCTACTACGCTCAGGACCACGCGCACGACTTCGAAGACGACTGCAACCTGTTCGACTGGATGGGCCAGTGGACGCAGGGCGGTGAGCAAATCGTTCGCGGCACCCTCGGTCGCATGCTGTTCTCCAACGACGAGATTCTCAAGTCGGTCAAGGTCATCTCCGGTGGTGAGCAAGGTCGTATGCTGTTCGGCAAGCTGATCCTGCAAAAGCCGAACGTGCTGATCATGGACGAACCGACCAACCACTTGGACATGGAATCCATCGAGGCGCTGAACCTGGCGCTGGAGAATTACCCGGGCACGCTGATCTTCGTCAGCCACGACCGTGAGTTTGTATCGTCGTTGGCAACCCGCATCATCGAGTTGAGCCCTAGTGGCGTGATCGACTTTAGCGGTACTTATGACGATTACCTGCGTAGCCAGGGTGTAGTGTTTTAAGAGCAGCGATTAGTTTAAAGCTGCAAGCGGCAAGTAAAAGCCCTGTCCTGGTGACGGGGCTTTTTGCATTTCATGGCGACAGTTTTTCTGGTGCTGAAACCTTCGCGAGCAAGCCCGCTCCCACATTTGATCGAGTTCTCCCTTTAAGAATGCGGGCAAATGTGGGAGCGGGCTTGCTCGCGAAGGGGCCCTAAAGGACAACCAAAAATAGTCAGACAAAATAGTTAGCCTGCTTCCTTTTATTCACAGCCCAAGCCATGATGCAGCTCTCCCACCGCCGCCCGCGAACGAGCCCACATGTCTGCGCAGCAACAGCCCCCGCAAAGCTCCCTGGCGATCACCCTGCAGATCGTCTCCATCGTTTTTTATACCTTTATTGCCTTCCTCTGCATCGGCCTGCCGATTGCGGTGTTGCCGGGCTATGTTCATGAGCAACTGGGCTTCAGCGCGATCATCGCCGGGCTGACCATTGGCTCGCAGTACCTGGCCACCCTGCTCAGCCGGCCGATGGCCGGGCGCATGTCGGACAGCATTGGCACCAAGCGGGCGATTGTCTATGGGTTGTCGGGGATTGTGCTGAGCGGCGTGTTGACGCTGATTTCGACGTTGCTGCAGAGCATGCCGCTGGTAAGCCTGTTGATCCTGATTGCCGGTCGCTTGCTGCTCGGGATAGCCCAGGGCTTGATCGGCGTCGGCACCATCAGTTGGTGCATGGGCCAGGTCGGCGCGGAGCACACCGCCCGCTCCATCTCCTGGAACGGCATCGCGTCTTACGGTGCCATCGCCATCGGCGCGCCGTTGGGGGTGGTGATGGTCGCCGAGTATGGTTTCGCCAGTTTGGGAATCGCGCTCTCACTGTTGGCGCTTGCCGCGCTGTTGCTGATCCGCAACAAACCCTCGGTGCCGGTGATTCGTGGCGAGCGGCTGCCCTTTTGGGCGGTGTTCGGGCGAATCGCGCCGTTTGGGGCGAGCCTGAGTCTGGCGTCCATCGGGTATGGCACGCTGACCACCTTTATTACCCTGTATTACGTCAGCCGTGGCTGGGCCGGTGCCGCGTATTGCCTCACCGTGTTCGGTGTCTGCTTCATTTTGGCGCGGCTGTTGTTCATCTCCAGCATCAGCCGTTTCGGCGGATTCACCTCGGCCATTGCCTGCATGAGCATTGAAACCGTGGGCCTGGTGCTGCTGTGGCTGGCGCCTTCGACGGGTTACGCACTGATCGGCGCAGGGCTGACCGGTTTTGGCCTGTCACTGGTCTATCCGGCGCTGGGGGTTGAAGCGATCAAACAGGTGCCCAACTCCAGTCGCGGTGCGGGTTTGAGTGCTTATGCGGTGTTTTTTGATCTGGCACTGGCTATCGCCGGGCCGCTGATGGGCGCGGTGGCGTTGAACCTGGGGTATACGTGGATTTTCTTTAGCGCGGCGTTGTTGTCGGTGACCGGATTGGCGTTGACCCTGCTACTGAAACGCCGCGCAATGGCCTAGCCGACACGCGACCTGTAGCAGCTGGCGAAGCCTGCGTCCGGCTGCGTAGCAGTCGTAAACCCTGATAACACGGTCTATATGAAACACCGTAGCGGCTGATTTTACGACTGCTGCGCAGCCGGACGCAGGCTTCGCCAGCTGCTACAAGGGTTGTGGTGTTCACTGATCTGCGGTTTGCAGGCCGGCGCGGGTGGCGATGCCCAGAGTGCGAGAGAAAAATCGCCCAGCCTCGGAAATCATGTCGCGATGGATGCCTTCGCGGTCGACACCGTCGGCATCGGTACACAACGCCGGCATGGCCGCGATCTGCTCTTCGTTGCACGGCGCCATAAACACGAAGTGCCCGGCCCCCGCCAGCAATTTGAAATCCGGTGCAATCGGCAGCTTACGCGCGAGTGCAGCCGCGTTCTTGTCGAAGGCCACCAGTTTGTCGCCGTCACCGCTATACAGCAGCACCGGTACATGCACGTCGGCCAGGGTGTGACGGCCGAATTTCAAACTCAACGGCGCCATCAACAGCAAGGCGCGCACCCGCGGGTCGGCCACAGGTTGCAGGTCGTCACGATCGACAATCAATTCACCCTTGGTGTTGCAGGCATCACGATCGTCCGGGCGTTCCTCGCAATACCGACGCAGACGATCCAGGTCTGGCGTGGCGCCGGAGAGGATCAACGCTGTCTCCCCGCCCGCCGAGTAGCCAATCACGCCGACCTGATTGGCATTGACGAACGGCGCGAGCATGCGATCGCCCAAGGTGGCGGTAATGGCTTCGGAAATCTGGATCGGGCGACCGTAAAGGTTGCTCAATGTACCGAGGCGGCTGTGATCTTTGGAGTTGTCACCGGGATGGACCACCGCCACCACCACAAAACCTTTGCGTGCCAGCGAGGTGGCGAGGTCATGCAGGGCCAGTGGGGTTCCGGTGTTGCCATGGGACAGCATCAGCATCGGGAAACGGCCGATAGCCACCGGGATGTCTTCACCGGCTTCGACCGTGTAGCCCTCGATTTTACTGGTGTGTTCGCGGTCACTGGAGGGATAGAAAGCGATGGCGTGCATCGGTTGCAAATCGAGCGGGTCGAGAAAACTCATCTCATGGAAGCCGACGCTCCAGTGAGGATGCGGCGCAGGCGCGGCGTGCACTGAATTCAGGCTGCTGAGCAGGCAAAACAGTAACGTTGCACAAAGACGCACCATAAGGATGCCCCACCATTTGTTACTTGACCGGAAAGCCCGTTCTCCTCGGTTGATCGAGGCAGCGGCCTTGTACCAGCAATCGCGGCCATCAAGGTCGTTGCAGAACGGGAGCGTTAACCCCCTGTTGCATAACCTGGGCCACAACCTGAAACGGCCAGAAACAAAAAACTCCGTATCTGGCACTTGCGTGACCAGAATACAGAGTTTTTTGGGGTGTTGCCTGAGCAGTTTTGCGTTTTTACGCAAGCCTTACGCGGCGGCGAACAATTGCTCACTGATTTGCGCTTGAGCGTCGCTCATGGCTTTGGTGCGCACTTCATCACCGTAGGCCAGGCCATGGGCACGCACGAACTCGATGTCGGTGATGCCGATGAAGCCGAACAACACTTTCAAGTACTCTTCGTGAGCCACGCCAGTGGCTTGACCGGCGTGAAGGCCACCGGAAGTCGAAACGATCACGACTTTCTTGCCACCGCACAGGCCTTCTGGGCCGGCTTCGGTGTAACGGAAGGTCTGACCGGCAACGGCGATGCGATCGATCCAGGCCTTGAGTTGGGTCGGGATGGTGAAGTTGTACATCGGCGCGGCAATCACCACGGCATCGGCAGCGAGGAATTCGGCCAGGGTGGTGGCGCTCAGCTCGGCTTCGTGCTGTTGGGCGGCGTCGCGCAGTTCAGCGGTAGTGCCCGCAGCAACCAGTGTCGTGGCGGAGAAATGGCTGATGGCATCGGCGGCCAGGTCGCGGTAAGTGACCACGGCGTTAGGCTCAGCGGTCTGCCAGGCTTTGACGACTTCGCTGCTCAGCAAACGGGAAGCCGAGTTGTCACCAAGAATGCTCGAATCGATATGCAACAGTTTCATGTGGGGATCTCCAGGTGAGGACCGCCACGGGGCGATCTGATGGAGTGAATCCTACAGGCGAAACCAATGGCTGATTAGACCGCAACAATGCGATAGTTCGTCCCACTGATAGAACAATCGGACTGCCGTCATGCAAGACCTCAATGATCTCTACTATTTCGCCAAGGTGGTGGAAGCCGGCGGTTTCGCGGCCGCCGGGCGTTTGCTCGGGATTCCCAAGTCGCGCCTGTCGCGGCGCATCGCCGAACTGGAAGAACGCCTCAACGCTCGCCTGCTGCAACGCACCACCCGCCAACTCAAGTTGACGGCCGTGGGCGAGCGCTATTTGCGGCACTGTCAGGCGATGCTGCTGGAAGCGGAGATGGCCGATGAAGCGGTGGCCAGCATGTCCAGCGAACCGCGTGGGCGCTTGCGAGTGTCCTGCCCCGTCGGCCTGGCGCATGAAATGCTGCCGACGGTTATCGCCCGATTTCTTGAGAAATACCCGCAGGTGCAACTTGAAGTCATGCTGCTCAATCGCCGGGTCGACCTGGTAACCGAAGGCGTCGATGTCGCCTTGCGCGTGCGTGAACTGGGCGACGAAGATCCGCTGCTGGTGACCCGACGCCTGCGCCAGGCACAAATGGCCATGGTCGCCACCCCGGCGTTTTTGCACGGGCGTGAAATCAATCACCCCGACGACCTGAAAACCCTCCCCGTGCTCGGCGCCCTTGAAGCCGACCGCATGGTGCATATCCGCTTGCTGGATCAACAGGGCAAAAGTGTCGAACTCAGCCTCGAAGCGCGGCTGGGCATCGACGACTTTATCGTGCGCAAGGCCTGCACCCTCGCCGGTCAGGGTTTTACGATGTTGCCGATGATGTATTGCGAGCCGGAGCTGGAAGACGGCTCGCTGGTTCAACTGCTGCCCGATTGGTCATTGCCTGGCGGCTGGCTGCAAGCGGTCTACCCTCACCGGCGCGGGGTGATGCCGGCGGTTCGCGCCTGGCTCGACCATTTGATCGAAACATTCAATGCGTGTGGGGACCGATTGATATGAAGGCTGGACGTATGAGCGAAGAGGATGTCGCGCAATTCTGCCTCGCGCTACCGGGTGCGCGGGAAGACTATAAATGGGGCGGAGTGCGGGTGTTTTCGATTGCCGGGAACAAGATGTTCGCGTTGCAGAACCTGCGCGGCGATTCCCTGGCGTTCAAAGTCGACAAGGACCTGTTTCTGGGGCATTGCGACCGACCAGGCATCCACCCGGCCCCCTATCTGGCGAGGGCCCAGTGGATCATCATGCAAACGCCCTACCCGCTGGGCGCTGAAGAGCTGCAAGGTTTGTTGCAACGGTCCCACCAGTTGGTGGCGAGCAAACTGCCCAAACGCACCCGGGTAGGACTGCTGCTTTAAAACAAGGCCAACAGGTGTGCGCCGAGAAACATCTGGTCGATCCAGAACACCTGGTGCAGCAACACAATCAGCCAGAACAACAGTTGATAGGAGACTTTGCGGGTCTTGTGCCGAAACACCTGCTGGGCCAGCAAGGCGCCGGGCCAGCCACCGGCCAGTTCGACTGCGTGCAAGACGTTTTCCGGCGTGCGCCAGGCGTCGGCGCGGGCCTTGCGCTTGTCGCTCCAGTACAGGAAGAACGCCAGCACACTGACAATCCCGTACGCCGCCAGCGGAATCAGCGACACCCCGCGCAGCCAGAGCGACACCGAACCAAACAGCGGCAACGCGCACAACGCTGCGAAAACCAGCAGTTTTAGCCGTGGATGCTGGATGCGCTCGCCCCCGGACCTGCGTCCAGGATCGTGGCGCCTGCCGGCGTCACTCATGGCTTGGCCGCAGACCAGTCAACCCAGCCGAACTGCCAGGTGGCCAGAATGACCAGGCCGAACACGATGCGGTACCAGGCGAACGCTGCGTAGCTGTGGCTGGCGATGAACTTGAGCAGGCCTCGTACCGCGATCATCGCGAAGATGAAGGCCGTCACGAAACCGATCGCGAACACCGGAAAATCCGCCGGCACGAACAGGTGGCGGTATTTGAAACCCGAATACACCGCCGCCGCGACCATGGTCGGCATCGCCAGGAAGAACGAGAACTCGGTAGCGGTCTTGCGCGACAGGCCAAACAGCAACCCGCCTATGATGGTCGACCCGGAACGCGAGGTCCCTGGAATCATCGCCAGGCACTGGGCGAAACCGACTTTCAGCGCATCTTGCCAGGTAATCTCGTCGACCGTTTCGGCATGCACCTGATGTTGGCGTTTCTCGGCCCACAACATAATCACACCGCCCACCACCAACGCCGTCGCGACGGTAATCGGGTTGAACAGGTAATGGTGAATCAGGTCGGAGAAAATCACCCCCAGTACCACGGCCGGCATGAAGGCGATCAGCAGGTTGGCGGTGAAACGACGGGCGCTCGGTTGCGTCGGCAAACCGGTCACCACATCGAGAATCTTGCGACGAAACTCCCACACCACCGCCAGAATTGCACCCAACTGGATAATGATGTTGAACGCGATAGCCCGTTCACCACCGAAGTTGAGCAAGTCGGCCACGATGATCTGGTGCCCGGTACTGGAAATGGGCAGAAACTCTGTCAGCCCTTCTACTACGCCAAGTATCAATGCCTGAAAGGCGGTCCAAAGATCCATCAATCCCCCAAGAAACAATGCCCCCAGGCATGCCCCGTTAGTTTTTTTTAAACGTTCATTGCGCTGAGCGTAGTTGAAGTTCCGCGCGCACAGGATCCAGACGAAACTGTAAAAATTCCGTGAAAGTCGAGCGTGATTCAGGTTTTTCCGCGCGGGGCCGAAATCCTATCAGACAAGCCTTTAAAACGCTGCCGCGGAATACGACTTGGGTCGCCTATGCCCGACCGGCAAAGCGTGGTTGGATGCTGGCAATCGTTTATGACAATAAAAAGAAAACTGGAGTGACAGCGTTATGAACAGCTTGCGCAGTGTGTCGATCAGCCGACGCTTGTGGCTCATCTTGATCGTGTCGGTAGTGATGTTGTTGACGCTGGGCGTGTTGATGCTCAAACAGATTCACGACGACCTTTATCTGGCCAAGGCCCAGAAAACCCAGCACGTGGTACAGACCGCCAGCGGCATTCTGAATTACTACCATGACCTGGAAACAGCCGGCACCCTCACCCGCGATGCCGCACAGAAGCAGGCACTGACCGCGGTTCGCGGGCTGCGCTATGACCAGAATGACTATTTCTGGATCAACGACCTGACGCCGGTGATGATCATGCACCCGGCCAACCCCAAGCTGGACGGCCAGAACCTCTCGGCTATCCGCGACCCGGACGGTTTTGCGGTGTTTAACGAAATGGTCGCCGTGGCCAAGGCCAAGGGCGCCGGCATGGTCAACTACCGCTGGCCGAAACCGGGCGCCAGTGCCCCGGTGGAAAAAACCTCTTACGTCAAACTCTTCGAGCCCTGGGGCTGGGTGATTGGCTCGGGCGTGTACATCGATGACATGCAAGCCGAATTCAATGGCCAAGTGTGGAAGGCCACCTTCGTCGGCGTGGTGATTGCGCTGGTGATGGCGCTGCTGGTCATCCTGATCGCGCGCAGTATCGTTCGCCCGCTCCAGGACACCGTGAACGCCATGGCCAACATCGCCAGCGGTGAAAGTGACCTGACCCGCAGCCTCGATACCCACGGCCAGGACGAAGTGGCGCAACTGGCACGGCACTTCAACGCGTTTACCACCAAGCTGCGCCTGGTGGTCACCGAGCTGCAGGTGTCCGCCAGCGCACTGGGTCAGTCGTCCAGTGAGTTGGGCAGTGACGCCGCCCAGGCTCAGCAACGCAGCCAGAAACAGTCCCAACAAATGGAACTGGTGGCCACGGCTATTAATGAAGTGACCTATGGCGTGCAGGATGTGGCCAAAAACGCCGAGCATGCGGCCAGCGAAATGCGCGACGCCGAATCCCAGGCGCAGCAGGGCCAGATCAACATCGACGGGAGCTTGCAGCAGATCGACAAACTGTCCGGCACCATCGATCAGGCTGTCGAAGTGATTCGCACCCTGGCAACGGAAAGCACGCAGATCGGCAGCGTCCTGGAGGTGATCCGCTCCATCGCCGAGCAAACCAACCTGCTCGCCCTCAACGCCGCCATTGAAGCCGCCCGGGCCGGTGAACAGGGTCGAGGATTCGCGGTGGTGGCCGATGAAGTGCGCCTGCTGGCCCAGCGCACGCAGAAGTCCACAGCAGAGATCCAGTCGATGATCGAACGCCTGCAAAGCCATTCGGAAGCCGCGGTCAAGGTCATCGGTGACAGCAGCCGCGCGTCACAACTGACCATCGAACAGGCCGGCCTGGCCGGTGCGAGCCTGAATGCGATTGGCCAGGCGTTACGCAACCTCAACGGGCTGAACGCGTCTATCGCCAGCGCGACGTTGCAGCAAGCCCATGTGGTGGAGGATATCAACCAGAACGTGACCCAGGCTGCGGGGCTGTCCCACAGCACTGCGTTGGCGGCGGAGCAATCGAGTGTGGCGAGTGTTCGACTCAAAGACCTGAGCGAGCAGTTGAACGGATTGCTCAAGCAATTTCGCGTGTAACCGCACACACGATAAACCCTGTGGCGAGGGGGCTTGCCCCCGTTCCAGTGCGCCGCGCTGGCACGATTATGGAAACGCTCAAGAATTAGGGGGCTGCTTCGCAACCCCGCGGGGGCAAGCCCCCTCGCCACAGAGCGCTGCTCGACAGCTGCTACACGTCCGAGGCGCCTGCCGGTACAATCCGCACCCCACTTCGCTTTCCCCAAGGAACCTCCATGTCCGGGCTTGAACTGTTTGCCGCCGCCCTCGGTGTGATCGCCGTCTGGTTGACGGTCAAACAGAACCCCTGGTGCTGGCCGATCGGTCTGGTCATGGTACTGCTCTATAGCTGGATCTTTTTTGAGGTGAAGCTGTATTCGGACATGCTCCTGCAAGTGATCTACGCCGCGCTGCAACTCTATGGCTGGTGGCAATGGACCCGCGCAGGCGAAGCGAATTCCGGTCGGCAGGTCAGCCGCCTCGACAGCAGGTCAGTGGCCCTGGGCCTGGCGGTCGGCGCGCTGGGCAGTGTGCTGTTGGGCGCTGCCATGGCGCACTGGACCGATGCCGCCCAGCCATGGCTCGACGCCGCACTGACCGGGTTCAGCCTGGTCGCGCAAATGTGGATGGCGCAAAAACGCGTGCAATGCTGGCCACTGTGGATCGCCGTTGATGTGATTTTCGTCGGGCTGTTTATTTATAAAGGCATGTACCTCACCTCTGCCCTCTATGCACTGTTCCTGCTGCTGGCCGTGCAAGGCTGGCGTGAATGGCATGCCGACCCGGCATTGCGCACATGAAGGTGCTGGTGCTCACAGGGCCCGAATCCAGTGGCAAGAGTTGGCTGGCGGCCGAGTTGCAGGGGCATTTCGGCGGTGTGCGGGTCGATGAATACGTGCGCTGGTTCATTGAGCAGAACCCCCGCGATACGTGCCTTGGCGATATTACCGAGATTGCCCGCGGCCAGTTGCAATGGGAAGATGAGGCCCGCTCCCCGCAACCCCGGCTGCTAATTCTCGACACTCACTTGCTGAGCAATATCCTCTGGAGCCAGACCTTGTTTGGCGACTGCCCTGAATGGCTTGAACCGGCATTATTGGCTCGCCATTACGATTTGCACTTGCTGCTGTCACCGGAGCACGTCGACTGGACGGATGATGGCCAGCGCTGTCAGCCCGAACTGAGTGAACGCCTGGTATTTTTCCAGGCGACCCACACCTGGCTCGAACAGCACCGCCAACCGTTTCAGATCCTGCGGGGAAGCTGGGAAAACCGCCGGGTTCAGGCCATTGAAGCGGTCTCTCGCCTACTGGCTAGCTGAGCCTGTTTTGGGTCGATTTGCCCAGCGATTTCCCCTGTTTTGGGGAAAGAGTGTCCGTTCGTGAAACACTCATCTGCCCGCAAACAGGCCGTTTCAGCGCCCTTCATCATCTTGTCATGGGTCTTGTTAAGCGCTTGAAACACATCCGCGCAAACCCTTGATCTAGAGCTTTGCGTCGCGATTGTTCAGCGTAACCCTGCAGGGCCTGTCTCAGCTATGAAACAGCGAACGTATCGCGCGCTTTTCATAAAAGGTTAACCCTTTGAATTAAAACAATAATTCAAAAGCGGCACAGCTTTCGCTCTCTCCTTCCCAACGCTGACTAGGGCCAGCCCACAAAAGAAGGAATTGCTGCCGTGGGGACTTTCAATAAAGGCATGACCTGCCTACTGCTGATCGGATGTGCCGCCACCTCGGTACTCAGTTTCAATGCCCAGGCTGAAGGTAACGGCGTAATTGTACTGAAACGCGATGTACAGCCCGTCCCTATTGGCCGCACTGGTGGCAAAGACCCCTACCCGACCACCGTCAATGCCAACCCATCGGCACGCATCACTTCAACCATGTCCAACACCGAGTTGACTGACGGTGATTTCGCCAACATTGCCAGCGGTTCGACCATCAGCGGCAACATCAATCCGAACTCAACCGGTGGCAGCATGCCCGGCCTCAACGTCGTGACCAATCCCAACGGGATGCCTGGCATGAGCGCCGGCCACGGTGGTGGCAGCGGTGCCGCGATTTCCGGAACCATCAATCGGGCCATGAGTTCCGGCCTGGCCCCACTGACCAGAATGGCCGGAGGTCAATGACATGAATCGTAGCCTGATCTTTCTCGCACTGTTGGCCAGTGCCAGCGCCATGGCCGACTCCGGTGTTCCAACCGTGAACAACGCCAACATCCAGGATGCCGGCGTCCAGTACAAAGGCAACTTCAACGTCAACCAGGCGGCCGGTGATCAACAACAACAAACCAACGTTCGCGCCATCGCTATCGGCACCAATGCCGGGGCGAGCACCAAGATCCACCAGTCACTCGACACCCCCGCCAATCCGTCCATGAATGCGACGGCCACCATCGGCGGCACCTCTTTCAGCAATGGCAACGGTGTACTGGGCGTCAACCAGAGCGCCGGGGCCAACAACCAGATGGCCAACGCTGCGCGGATCAGCATCAGTGCAGGACCGCAGAGCGTCGACGATAGCGCCCTTTCTCAACAGAACGTGGCGTTGCTACCAAACTCAGGAGCAACTGGGTCCCAAACCGGCAGTCGCCAGGTCGTTACCAGCGACCAGGCCTTCACCGGCAGCCGAGGGATTATCCAGGTGAACCAGAGTGCCGGGGTGGGGAACCGAATGGCTAACACCCTGAGCATCCGGGTCGCTGACTGACCCAAACGCAGTGCGATTAGAAAGTACCAACACTTAACCAACTAATAAGCACGGAGAAACACCATGAAACCTACAATGGCCTTGAAACCACTGGTTTTCGCTCTCGCAGCAGTGATGGCAATCGCAGCACAAGCAGGCGGTCGTGATGATGATCACGGTCATGGCAATGGGCACGGCAACGGGCATGGCAGTCATCAGCCTAAAGGCCCAACCCTGGATCAAATTCTTTCAATTACTGCAGGCGCTGGCGCTACTGTGATGGATACACAGGACAGCGATGGCAACACCGTGCTGAACCAAGGCACCAAAAATGGTGCCGCGCTCGACAACTCGCTCAATGGTTCCAACGGCAACATGGGCGCTAACGTGGCAGCCGGCGACGGCAACCAACAAGACAACGCCGCGGCACTGGCTACTGCTGACGAAAGCTTTATTTTTGGTTCCGCAGTTGCGGCTTCCAGCGCCACTCAAACCAACACTAACAACGCCGTTGGCAACTACTCCAACACCAACACTGCTACGCTCACTAACGCAGGCAACAATGGTTCCGGCAACATCGGGATGAACGTGACTGCTGGCAACTTCAACCAACAGAAAAACAACCTGGCGATTGCTGTATCGGGTGGCCGTGTAGCCGCAGCAGCCGCATCGGCTGACCAAAGCTCCAGTGGTCTGCAAGTGGCCAACAACGGCACTCAGACCTACAAAACCGACACCCTCAGAGGTACCTTCACTGCTGCTGGCGCGTTTGTAGCAGCGGGTAAAGCAGTGTCCACTCCTGCTGACGATGACCATGGTCACGGTGGCTATGGCAACGACAACAGAGGTGGTGGTCATGGCGGCGGCCATGATGATGGCAAAGTCAATTCCGACTTCGTTGCAGTTGGCGTCTTCGGTCTGGCTGGCGTAACCACTCAACAAGTGATGACCCCAGATGGCTGGAAAAACCCTGTAACCAACACTGCTGTAATGCAAAACTCGATGAACAACTTCTCCGGCAACGGCGGAGCCAACGTATCGTCTGGTGTAGGCAACCAACAAAGCAACTCGCTGTCCATCGCCGCAGGTTGCAAAGCCTGCCTGTAATCGCGATCGAAATGAAAGCCCCGGCAACGGGGCTTTTCCACAGTCCGCAAAGGCGTAATCGATCATGCGCAAGACTGCCCTTTTCGCCCTACTCTGCCTGTCTGGCCTGACTCAGGCCGCACAGATGCCGGTTGCCGCCCTGCCTGGCGGCGTGCTGGTCTATAAGCAGGTACAGAGTTTGCGTGAGCGCAAGTTTGCCGACATCGTCGAACAGAAAACCGACTTCAGTTGCGGTGCAGCCGCACTGGCGACGGTGTTACGCCAGGCTTATTGGCTCGACGTCGATGAGGAGCACATCATCAAAGGCATGCTGGTCAACGCTGACCAGAACCTTGTTCGTACTCAAGGTTTCTCCATGCTGGACATGAAGCGCTACATAGAAAGCATCGGCATGCGCGCCAGAGGCTACAAGATCCCACCCGAAAAGCTGGACGCTGTGACGATTCCGGTGGTGGTACTGATGGAAATTCGCGGCTACAAGCATTTCGTGGTGATGCAGCGTGCGGACAAGCAGTGGGTCTATATCGGCGACCCGGTACTTGGACACAAACGCTACTCCCATGATGACTTTGTCAAAGGTTGGAACGGCATAGTCTTCGCTATCGTAGGTCCCGGTTACGACAAAACCAATGCATTGCGCAGTCCACCGGTACCGCTGACGGCCAAGAACAAGCTGGATACCTTCAACCCTGTCAGAGACGCTGAATTGATGGATTTTGGTTTCATACAGAGCGACTTCTTTTAATCGCCAAAAGATGATATTGGGGCAGGATGCTCCGGGAGCAGCAGATGAAAACCTCATACTGGCTGGCCGTTGCCTGTCTGGCAGCGAGCGCATCAGGCTATGCCAATGGATTCAAACCCATCGAAATCAAGGATCAGGAACTCGCCCAGTTGCGCGGCCGTTATGTAATGCCGGGCCGGATTATCAGCTTCGGCGTGGTCATGAGCAGTACCTGGCGCAATGCCAGCGGTGACGTCATCGGAGCGGCGTCGTCCATGCAAATCCAGGCAACAACGATCAAACCCGAATTCTACGTATCAACCATCAAGATCGACGGCAATGGCACTACGCCTGACCAAGGCGCCGGCAGCGTGATTGGTGGAGCAGGCCTGGCGACCAGTCAGGGCGTTACCCAAAGCGTTCGAGCCGCCGGGGACGGCAACACCGCCTACAACAACGTCGCGATCGACGTGAAAGAAGCCAACCAGGCTCCGGCGCTCGTGCCGGGTCAAGGTCAAGCCCTGATGGCCGGGCAAACCATCAGCGGCAGCAACGCCGCCGGCAGCGTCGCCGTGTCAGCCACCGGGGGTGGCATACAAATGGCTATTCAAGCCAGCGGCAACCAGGGCACGGCGCTGCAACAAGTCGCCCAGGGCGGATTGCTGCAGAACACCCGATTGCTGGGCAACAGCAACATGGTCAATAACCTCACCCAACTCAACGTGGTGCTCAATAATAATGGCCCGAGTGCTGGCGCATTGGACTGCAACCTGACCCAACTTAACGCCCTACGCACCTTAGGATATTGAACTACGCTGACTCTCGATCATTGGGCTTTAAGGGACGGCTTATTCATGTATCGATCAGTATCACTGCGTGCAGTAGTTTGTTTGAGCACTCTGTTTCCGGCGGCAATGTTGCAAGCAGCACCCAACGCCGATGTAGAGGCCCTGAAACAGGAACTTCTGGAGCTAAAGCAACGATACGAAGTACAACAAAAGGCCCTGGCGGTACTCGAACAACGGGTCCGCCAGGTAGAGGATCAACCCGCAGCTCCCCCACCAAGACGCCTGGCCAAGTCGCCAGCCGACATGAAGGGGAACGCGGGAACCGCGGTAGCCACAGGGACTGGCGCCGCCGCAGCATCGGGGGGAGCCGCGGGGGGCAGCGGCAGTTCTTACGGCCAATCGCTGGCTGACGATTCACAACCGGCTCAGAGCGTTTCCAACCTGTACGACGAAGCCAGCGGGTTCTTCGGCGGCGGAAAATTCAGCGTCGAAACCGGGATCACTTACTCCCGATACGACACCCGCCAGCTGATCCTCAACGGTTTTCTCGCACTGGACTCGATCTTCCTTGGCAACATCAACCTCGACCGGATCAAGGCCGACACCTGGACGCTCGACCTCACGGGTCGCTACAACTTCAACAACCGCTGGCAGTTCGACCTGAACGTGCCGGTGATTTACCGCGAGTCGACCTATCAATCCGGTGGCGGCAATCAGGGCGCGGCTAACGTCACGACAGAAGCGACTGTCACCCAGGATCCGGAAATCGGTGACGTGAACTTTGGCGTCGCCTACAAATTTATGGACGAGTCGGTAAACACCCCGGATGCCGTGTTCACCTTCAGGGTCAAGGCGCCGACGGGCAAGGACCCGTTCGGGATCAAACTGCGTCAGACCGATGCCAATACCAACCTGTTCGTACCTGACTCCCTGCCGACCGGTAACGGCGTGTGGTCCGTCACCCCTGGTATCTCGCTGGTCAAAACCTTTGACCCGGCGGTGTTGTTCGGCAGCTTGTCCTACACGCACAACTTCGAAGAATCCTTCGACGACATCAGCGCGACGGTCAACCAGAAGACCCCGGGCAAGGTGCAAATCGGCGACAGCTTCCAGATCGGCGCAGGTATTGCGTTTGCCCTGAACGAAAAGATGAGTATGTCGTTCTCGGTGTCTGACCTGGTGCAACGCAAAAGCAAGCTGAAACAGGATGGCGGGGACTGGGAATCCGTGGTCTCCAGCGATGCAAACGCCGGCTACTTCAACATCGGCATGACCATTGCGGCCACCGACAACCTGACCATCGTACCCAACCTGTCCATGGGCATGACGGACGATGCCCCGGACTTCCAGTTCAGCCTGAAATTCCCTTACTACTTCTAACGCCTGACGAGGAATGGAAAAGGCCCGCTGCGATGCAAGTCGCAGCGGGCCTTTTCGTTTTGCCGCGCCCTAGCGGATCTGATGCTTGTGCAGCAATCGGTAAAAGGTTGGGCGTGAAACCCCCAGCACTCTGGCAGCGACACTGAGGTTGTCACTGTGCCGATTCAGTACGTCGCACAGCGCCTGGCGCTCAGCGCGCGTCTTGTAGTCCTCCAGCGTGCCCATGGGCGTGGCGAAGGCTTGCTGGCTGATCAGCCCAAGGTCGCGCGCTTCGATTTGCCGCCCTTCGGCCAACACCAGCCCGCGCCGTACCCGGTTGGCCAACTCGCGGACATTGCCCGGCCAGTCATGCTTGCCCATGGCAATCAGCGCGTCCTCACTGAAACTGCGCGGACGGCGCCCGGTTTCGTGGCTATAGAAGTGGGAAAAGTGGTTGGCCAGCATCGACAGATCGCCGTGGCGTTCACGCAACGGGGCGGTCACCACCTGAAGGACGTTCAGGCGGTAGTACAAATCTTCGCGAAAGCGTTTCTTCTCGATAGCGGCCTCAAGGTCGACGTGTGTTGCCGCCAATACCCGCACGTCCACCGGAATCGGCTGACTGCCGCCGACGCGTTCAATGTGCTTTTCCTGTAGGAAGCGCAACAGATTGGCCTGCAGTTCCAGCGGCAAATCGCCGATTTCATCTAGGAACAACGTGCCACCGTTCGCCGCTTCGATCCGCCCGACCTTGCGTTGATGGGCGCCGGTGAAGGCGCCCTTCTCATGGCCGAACAACTCGGACTGAATCAGGTGCTCAGGGATAGCGCCGCAATTGATCGCCACAAAAGGTTTGCTGTGGCGCTGGGACTGTCGGTGCAGGGTGCGGGCGACCAATTCTTTGCCAGTGCCGCTTTCGCCGCGGATCAACACCGGGGATTCGGTGGGCGCCAGTTTGCTCAACAACTTGCGCAGTTCGCGAATCGGTTTGCTGTCGCCCAGCAGTTCGTGCTCAGGCTGATCGATGTGAATCGTGCCCTGCCCGCGCAGGCGCGCCATGCCGAACGCCCGCCCCAAGGTGACCTGAACCCGGGAGACGTCAAACGGCAAGGTGTGAAAGTCGAAAAACCATTCGCAAACGAAGTCCCCGACATTCTGCAGGCGCAGGACTTCCTGATTGAGTACGGCGATCCACTCGGTGCCACTGCGGCTGATCAGCTCTTTGACGGCTTCCGGGCGTTCCAGGTGGAAGGGTTGTAATCGCAAGAGGCCAACGTCGCAGGTTTTATCGGCGGCGTTCTCCAGAGAACAGCTATCAACATCCCAACCCACAGAGCGTAAACCCGGTAACAGACGATGGCAGTCGTCACAGGGATCTACTACTAACAGACGTCGTAACGCGGGCGCTTCGATCATGACTGTTCCTTGGCGCCAAATTATAGGAAATATTAGTAAAAACAGTCATTTGGCGGACCTGGCTGTAACATTAGCAAGAATTTGACACAGCCTTGTATCGATTGACTATAGAGCAGCCACTTAATAAGTTATAAGCAGCGACTTGCTTAGTTACCTAACGAGTTGAACCTTTCATTCAGCTTTCAAAAGCAATCCCTGCTATTGAGTATATGAAAGAAAGTTGAAATTTCTTTTGTTTGTGTGTGACCTGACCCCCTATTGGGGGCATCAGTACAAGTAACCAGCCGAACGGTAAGCCCAACCGACGGCACATCACTTGATTGGGCATACAGAGAGAAGACCCCATGACCGCCCCGCTCCGTATCAACGAAGCTCTTTTGATTGCCGACCGCGCATTCCAACCTTTCCAATGCGTCGCCTGGGCTCAACAAGACGGCAACGGCGAGCTCTGCATCACCGTCATCGACCGCACCAAAACCCATATCGGCCGCACCCAAATCCCATGCAGCGCCTATACCGATCCTGCACAACTCGAATACCTGTTGCAGCAGGCCCGTGCCGAATTGAGCCAGGAAGGTTATAAGCTGCAATCGTGGTCCATGCCGCATTAAGGGTGTTCGCGGATTACTTCAAGGTAATCCGCCCCCTCTTTATCTGGCTGTTTGTGGCAATAACAGCGCACTCGATACTCCAACTTCCCCGCCTCGTATTACTTGGCTGCCTCGCCAGTGGTTCGAAAAGACACTGTTCTGGCACACAGTGACCCTCCGCCTGTTAGTTATGACAGTTGTGCAATCGCGCATTCAGGGATTGAATGTTTCGCAGGCAGTTGCCCCTCCCACACCCGGGTTTCGGTCAGCTCGCAAGGAGATGCGCGCATGCCACACCAGACTGTTTTTGCCTTACCTGTATCGCGGAACATCGCTGGCGACCTCGATAAAAGTTTTGCCGCCAATGGTAAAACCCAGGTGTATTTCGCGGGCAGTACCTCAAGCATCGCCAACAGCGTGGAAATCGACCCGAATGGTCGTGTGCTGGTGGCGGCAACTGTCGGCATGCGAGATGGCAATTGCTTTGGCCTGGCCCGGCTACTGGCAGACGGCTCGGCGGACCTGACGTTCGGGCTCAACGGCAGCGTGATCGGACAGTTTCAGCGTGGTCACGAAGCCATGGCGGGCAAAGTCCACGTCCTCGCCAACGGACACCTGCTGGTGGCTGGCCTGCACTATGAAAACGCCCACCGAACGCTGCCAGCGCTGGCACTGTTCGATTCGCAAGGTCACCCGGTCGAACATTTCGGTGATAACGGGCGCTGTGTCGTCCGCCTGCCGGGAAACCTGTCCCAAGGCATGCGCGACCTCTGGCTGCCTCCGGGGGTCCCGGGGGCCGAAGCCTGCGACGTCCAGGTCCAGGCGGATGGCCGGATCCTGCTGCTGGCCAACCACCATTTCGAATTGGCTGACCACGTCGGCCTGCTGATACGTCTTACCCGCCAGGGGGAACTGGACACGTCCTTCAACGGCCGAGGTTTTGTCATCGTCCGGCATCTACTGATGAACTCCTGGCTCAGCAGCCTGATGGTGCAACGCGACGGCCGGATCATGGTGGGTGGGTCAATCAATTTCCCCGAAGAAGGCTTGCTCGCCCGTTACCACCCCGATGGGCGCCTGGATGACACGTTCGCCGTGGATGGTTTTATGACGTTCCGGGCCGAGGAACGCGGCGCTCAGGTCAGCCAGATCATCGAGCAGGACAATGGCGACTTGCAGTGCTTTGGCAGCAGCCGCGACCCGATGCATTGCCTCGCGTTCAAAGTTCACGGCAATGGCCGCCCGGACACCCATTGCAACAGTGGCCATCCCCAACTCTTGAAAATCGGCCGCAGCGGTTGCCAATGGACAGCTGCCCGGCGCCTGAGCGACGGTCGAGTGATGGCGGTTGGCGCCACGATTGGCGGCGTCGAAGCCGATTTTCTATTGGCCCGATATTTACCCGGCGGTCAGCTGGACCCGGGGTTTGCCGAAGGCACCTGCTGGGTTCGAACGCGGCTGGGCCGCAGCCTGGACACTGCCACGTCGGTGGCCGCTCAGGCTGACGGAAGAATCGTCGTCGGCGGTTATTCGCTGGATGGCAACTATAAGGCCGTTGTTGTGCGATACCTCGGCTAGACCTGCATTCCCCGCACTTGATATTCCCATCCTGTTACGGCAAGTTGCGCGCTTCTTAATACAAGGAGTAGCCGATGTCCGGTTCAATGGCCCAGGCGTTCGCGCATAACTTTCTCGGCCACTCACCTCGCTGGTACAAGGCGAGCATTCTCGGTTTTCTGATTCTCAACGCAGTGGTGCTGTGGACCGTAGGTCCGGTCGTGGCCGGTTGGTTGCTGGTGCTGGAATTCATCTTCACCCTGGCCATGGCGCTCAAATGTTATCCGCTGATGCCCGGCGGGCTGCTGGTGATCGAAGCCCTGCTGCTGAAAATGAGCACACCACAGGCGCTGTATGACGAACTGGTGCACAACTTTCCGGTGATCCTGCTGCTGATGTTCATGGTGGCCGGCATCTACTTCATGAAAGACCTGCTGCTGTTCCTGTTTTCGCGCTTGCTGCTGGGTGTTCGTTCCAAGGCTCTATTGGCGTTGATGTTCTGCTTCCTCTCGGCATTCCTCTCGGCGTTCCTCGATGCCTTGACCGTCACGGCAGTGATTATCAGTGCGGCCGTGGGGTTTTATTCGGTGTATCACCGCGTCGCCTCGGGCAACGATCCACGCCAGGACAGCGAGTTCAGCGATGACCAGCATTTGCCGCAACTGCACCATGAAGACCTTGAGCAGTTCCGCGCTTTCCTGCGCAGCCTGTTGATGCACGGTGCCGTGGGCACGGCACTGGGCGGTGTGTGCACGCTGGTGGGTGAGCCGCAGAACCTGCTGATCGGCCATGAGATGGGCTGGCACTTCGCCGAATTCTTTTTGAAAGTGGCCCCGGTTTCGCTGCCAGTGCTGGTCGCTGGCCTGGTGACGTGCGTGCTGTTGGAGAAACTGCGCTGGTTCGGTTATGGCACCCTGTTGCCCGATAACGTGCGCGCCGTGCTGGCCAACTATGCCGCCGAAGACGACGCCGAACGCACTGCACGTCAGCGCGCTGCCTTGTTGGTACAGGGCGCTGCGGCGTTGATCCTGATTGCAGGGCTGGCGTTTCACATCGCGGAAGTCGGCTTGATCGGGTTGATGGTGATCATCTTGATCACTGCATTCACCGGCATCACCGACGAACACCGGATCGGCAACGCGTTCAAGGACGCCATGCCATTCACCGCGTTGCTGGTGGTGTTTTTTGCGGTGGTGGCGGTGATTCATGATCAGCAACTGTTCACGCCGCTGATCCAGTGGGTCCTGGCGCTGCCGGCGGATCAGCAGCCGGGCATGTTGTTCATTGCCAACGGTGTGCTGTCGGCGATCAGCGACAACGTGTTTGTGGCGACCATTTACATCACGGAAGTGAAACGGGCGTTCATTGCCGGTCATATGACCCGCGAGCACTTCGAGACGCTGGCCATTGCGATCAACACCGGGACGAACCTGCCCAGCGTGGCGACACCCAATGGCCAGGCAGCGTTTCTGTTTCTGCTGACCTCGGCGATTGCACCGCTGATTCGGTTGTCGTATGGGCGGATGGTGTGGATGGCATTGCCGTATACGGTGGTGATGGGTGTGCTTGGGTGGTACGCCGTGAGTTACTGGCTGTAACACCGCAATCAAATGTGGGAGCGGGCTTGCTCGCGAAAGCGGTGTGCCAGTCTATGTAGATGTCGACTGATACGACGCCTTCGCGAGCAAGCCCGCTCCCACATTGGTTTTGAGTGTTTATCGAGGGAGGATGTAGCGCTCGATCGCCTGGGCCGCGCCGTCTTCGGTGTTAGGCCCGGTCACTACGTCAGCCTGACGCTTGACCGCCTCTTCCGCCTGGCCCATGGCAATCGACAGCCCGGCGCGATGAAACATCGCCGGGTCATTGCCGCCATCCCCCAACGCAGCGGTCTGCTCCAGCGAAACCCCGAGGTACTCGGCCAGTGTCGCCAGCGCCGCGCCCTTGTTCGCCTGCATCGCGGTCACGTCCAGGTACACCGGCTGTGAGCGCGAGACCTGGGCCTGGCCTTCGACCTTGGGCAGCAACTGCGCTTCCAGTTCGATCAGCAAACCGGTGTTATTACTGGCCGCGACGATCTTGTCGATGCGTTCCAGGTACGGTTCAAAACTCTCCACCACCACCGGCGGATACCCCAGGCCATGCTGCTCCCGGGGAACCATCGGGCCATCGGCGTCCTTCAACAGCCAGTCGCCGCCGCTGAACACCCACACTTCAATGTCCGGCAGATCGGCGAACTGCGTCAGGGTGGTGAGCGCAGCGGTCGCCGGCAAGTAATGAGCCACCAGCAAACTGCCGTCCGGGTTGACGATGGTGCCGCCATTGAACGCCGCCGTCGGCACATCGACCCCTAACGCTTCGATTTGCTGCAACATCGCTTTGGGCGGGCGACCGGTGGCCAGGCTGAACAGCACGCCCGCCTCGCGCAACGAACGGACCGCTTCGATAGTGCGCTGACTGAGCGTGTGATCGGGCAGCAACAACGTGCCGTCCATGTCACTGAGCAGAAAACGGATGGGGTGTTGCGTTACGCCGGTCATCCGAGGCCGTGCCAGACGCGACCGTCTCGGGTCAGCAGTTCATCGGCGTCGACCGGGCCATCCTCACCTGCCGCGTAAGGCTGAACCGTTGCGTCTTGCTGCCAGGCGTCGAGGAACGGCTGGACGGCGCGCCAACCGTTCTCGATGTTGTCGGCTCGCTGGAACAACGTCTGATCGCCGGTCAGGCAATCATAGATCAGCGTTTCGTAGCCGGTGGACGGCTGCATTTCGAAGAAGTCCTTATACGCAAAACCCAGTTCGATATTGGCCATCTTCAACGCCGGGCCAGGCCGCTTGGCCAACAGGTCGAACCACATGCCTTCGTTGGGCTGAATCTGGATGCGCAGGTAGGTCGGTTGCAACTCGTCGACCTCGGTGTCGCGGAACTGCGCATACGGCGCCGGTTTGAAGCAGATCACAATCTCGGTATCGCGCACGCTCATGCGTTTGCCGGTGCGCAAGTAAAACGGCACGCCGACCCAACGCCAGTTGTCGATCATGACTTTGAGCGCCACGTAGGTTTCGGTCGTGCTGTCGGGCGCCACGTTGTTTTCCTGGCGATAACCCGGCAGTGGGTTGCCGTCGACTTCGCCAGCGGCGTATTGACCACGGACCGAGTTGGCCCGAGCCTCTTCGGTGGACCAGGGGCGAATGGCCCCCACCACCTTGGCCTTCTCGCCTCGTACCGCATCGGCGCCAAACGCGGCCGGCGGTTCCATGGCCACCATCGCCAGTAACTGGAACAGGTGATTGGGCACCATGTCCCGCAGGGCGCCGGTGTGTTCATAAAAACTGCCACGGGTTTCGACGCCGACGGTTTCGGCGGCGGTAATCTGCACGTGGTCGATGTAATGGTTGTTCCAGAAGGCTTCGAACAGGCTGTTGGAGAACCGGCTGATCAGAATGTTCTGCACGGTCTCCTTGCCCAGGTAGTGATCGATCCGGTAGATCTGGTTTTCCGTCATCACCTTGAGCAGACACGCATTCAAGGCTTCGGCGGTTTGCAGGTCGGAGCCGAACGGTTTTTCGATGACCACCCTTCGGAACGATTCAGGCGTTTCCTGCAGTAAACCGGCGGCGCCGAGCCGACGCACCACTTCGCTGAAGAAACGTGGCGCGGTCGCCAGGTAGAAGACCGCGTTGCCCGTGCCGCTGTCGGCGATTTTCGCCGCCAGCGCTTGATAAGTGCTGTCGTCCAGGAAGTCGCCCTGGACGTAGCTGATGCCTTGGGCCAGTTTGTCCCACACCTGCGGATCAAGGGCTTGATCGCCCTTGCCGACCTTGGCGGCCACTTCGGTCCGAATGAAGTCTTCGAGCTTGCGGGCAAAGGCATCGTCAGTGATGGCGTTGTGGTCAACGCCGATGATCCGCAATCCATCCCCCAGCAGACCGTCGCGACTCAGGTTGTACAACGCCGGCATCAGCAGGCGTTTGACCAGGTCACCGTGGGCACCGAACAGGAACAACGTGGTCGGTGGTGCGGGTTCTGCCTTGGATTTATTGCGGATCAGACGGGTCATTTTTTCGAAGTCTCCACATGGCCGCCGAAGCCGAAGCGTTGGGCAGAGAGAATCTTGTCGCCAAACGTGCCTTGACCGCGCGAACGGTAGCGCGAGAACAGCGAGTTCGACAGTACTGGCACGGGCACCGATTGCTCCATGGCGGCTTCGATGGTCCAGCGACCTTCACCGCTGTCAGCCACGGAACCGGAATAGCCGTCGAGTTTCGGGTCGCTGGCCAGCGCATCGGCGGTCAGGTCGAGCAGCCAGGACGAGACCACGCTGCCACGACGCCAGACTTCGGCGATGTCGGCGACGTTCAGGTCAAAGCGCTGGTCTTGCGGCAGATGGGTGCTGGCCTTGGTCTTGAGGATGTCGAAACCCTCGGCGAAGGCCTGCATCATTCCGTATTCGATACCGTTGTGAATCATCTTCACAAAATGACCCGACCCTGCAGGGCCGGCGTGGATGTAGCCACGTTCGGCGCGATCGTCATCGGACTTGCGGTCCTTGGTGCGCGGGATGTCACCCATGCCCGGCGCCAGGCTGGCGAATAGCGGATCAAGGCGTTTTACTTCCTCGGCATCGCCGCCAATCATCATGCAATAGCCGCGTTCCAGGCCCCACACGCCGCCGGAGGTGCCGACGTCGATGTAGTGCAGGCCTTTTTCCGACAAGGTCTTGGCCCGGCGGATGTCGTCCTTATAGAAGGTGTTGCCGCCGTCGATGATGGTATCGCCGGGTTCGAGCAAGGTGCTCAGGGTCTCGATGGTGTCTTCGGTCGGTGCGCCGGCTGGCAGCATGACCCAGACCGCTCGCGGTTTGGCCAGGCCGGCGACCAGGGCCGGCAAGTCTGCGGCGCCCGTGGCGCCCTCGGCAGACAGGGTGTCGATGAAGGCGGTATTGCGGTCGTAAACGACAGTGGTATGCCCATTGAGCATCAGGCGCCGCGCAATATTGCCGCCCATGCGGCCCAGTCCAATGATCCCGAGTTGCATGTGCTGATGCTCCCTACTACAAATAAAGTGTGTCAAAGGTTATAGCCCAACGTGAGACATGGGGTTTAGTCCAGAGCGTTGGCACATAGTTTCCGGGCATTGTGCCCGATCCAGATTGATAACGTCGGTAATCGCGTCGAAGACACAACGACCATGAAAAATAAAAAAGTTCCCTTGTAAGGCAAAAGAAATCAAAATCAGCGCCGATAGTAGATCAGCACCCGCTTGCAAAGCGCGGATCTACAGTTGAGTCAACCATTTGCGAGGTGAGCAATGGGCACAGTACACGCAGCACGGCCAGCACAGACCCTTTACGTTACGATTCGTCGGGATGAATTGCGTCAATTGAAAGAAGAGCGCGACCTCTTGAAGCAGGAACTCGCGCAACTGCGCCAGCTGACTCAAGGCACTCAATCGCCTTCCTTACCCGTTACCCAGCGCGCACCTCAGGCCTGATTCGTTCAGGTAAATCGGAAACAGCCTTCTGCTGTTTCCGTCCTCGTCTGGCCCCCGCAAGCTCCTCCGTTTCACAAATTTTTCACAAATACTTACTGATAATCCCGCGCATTATGGCCGCTCGGTTCTCGTGTGGTCTCCGTTCGTCGGCAAGGGATGGCACGACGTCGAAGTGATTTCTGGCTGGAGCGTTGAATGGCATTGTTTAAACGCAGCACTACGTCTGCGAAAGGTTTCGATTGGGCAGGATTCCTCTGGTTGTTCCTGTTCTTCTGGTATTTTTCCGGCATCACCCAATTACTCATTCAACTGACCGGCACCTCGGGCTTTACCGGGTTCCGCCAGGCGTTTGTGATGAGCGCCATCTGGCTTGCGCCGATGCTGTTGTTCCCTAAACAGACGCGCGTGATGGCGGCGGTGATCGGCGTCGTGCTGTGGGCCTGCTCGATGGCCAGCCTGGGTTACTTCTTTATTTACCAGCAGGAGTTTTCCCAGAGCGTCATCTTCATCATGTTCGAGTCGAACATCTCTGAAGCTGGCGAGTACATGACCCAGTATTTCGCCTGGTGGATGGTCGCAGCGTTCCTCGCCCACACGCTGTTCGCTTATTTCCTGTGGACTCGCTTGCGCCCGGTCGTCTTGCCCCGCTGGCAGGCACTGGTTGCCGCGACGGCCATTGTGATCGCCGTGGTCGGCTACCCGCTGGTCAAGCAGACCGCACGCACCGGCAGTTTCGCTGAAGGTTTCGAGAAATTCGAAACCCGCATCGAGCCTGCCGTGCCTTGGCAGATGGCCGTGGCTTACCACCGTTATCTGGAAACCCTGGCAGGCATGCAAGACATGCTGCACAGCGCGAGCAAGATCCCACCGCTGAAAAACCTGACGGACACCATGGCCAACCAGCCGGCGACCCTGGTGCTGGTGATCGGCGAGTCCACCAACCGTCAGCGCATGAGCCTCTACGGCTACCCGCGTGAAACCACGCCGGAGCTGGACAAGCTCAAGGATCAACTGACGGTCTTCGACAACGTCATCACCCCGCGCCCTTACACCATTGAAGCGTTGCAACAGGTGCTGACCTTTGCTGACGAAGAAAACCCGGACCTTTACCTGTCCACGCCTTCGCTGGTCAGCATGATGAAACAGGCGGGTTACAAGACGTTCTGGATCACCAACCAACAGACCATGACCAAGCGCAACACCATGCTCACGACCTTCTCCGAGCAGGCCGACGAGCAGGTGTACCTGAACAACAACCGTAACCAGAACGCCGCGCAGTACGACGGCGACGTGATCGAGCCATTCAACAAGGCACTGGCCGATGCCGCGCCGCGCAAGTTGATCGTTGTGCATTTGCTCGGCACACACATGAGCTACCAATACCGTTACCCGCCAACGTTCGACAAGTTCACCGACCGTAAAGGCGTGCCGGACGGCGTGCGCGACGACCAGGTGCCTACGTACAACAGCTATGACAACGCGGTCCTGTACAACGACTTCGTGGTATCGAGCCTGATCAAGGACTACGCCAAGTCCGATCCGAACGGCTTCCTGCTGTACCTCTCCGACCACGGCGAAGACGTGTTCGACTCCGTCGGCCACACCACCCTCGGCCGCAACGAGAACAAGCCAACCGCGCCGATGTACACCATCCCGTTCATGGCCTGGGCCTCGCCGAAATGGCGTGAAAACCATGACTGGAGTTTTGCCGCGGACCTGAGCCGGCCTTACAGCAGCTCGCAGTTGATTCACACCTGGGCTGACCTCGCCGGGTTGAGTTCTGATGAACTGGACCGCAGCAAGAGCCTGGTCAGCGCCAGCTTCAAGCCGCGCCCATTGATGATCGGCAACCCTTATGAGCGCCAGGTGCGCCCACTGATCGACTTCAGCCTGATGAAGCCGAAAGCTGATTCGAAAGTTGATCCGACCATCGTCAAGCAGTAGATCCATTCAGGGGCCGATTCCGGCCCCTTTTGTTGTGCCCTGCGCAAAACCTCCCCTCTTGGAAACATCTTAAAACGAGATTAATTCTCGTTTGTCGCTAAATCCCCTCTCCTCTCTTCGTCTTTGAACAAACGGAAATTTTCCATTGACGACAAGGAGTCGGCTGCGATGTTCGCGCCTATCACCCGTTCCATGACTTTGACCTTCGGCCTGTGCAGTGCCGCACTCAGCCCTGATGCGCTGGCCGAGACTGATCCCGACAAACAGCCCGCCACCCTTGAACTGGCCGCCACCAGCGTGTCCGCCGACCGCCTGGGCAGCACCACCGAAAACACCGAGTCCTACACCACCGGCGCCATGAGCACTGCCACGCGCCTGAACCTGTCAATCAAGGACACCCCGCAATCGGTGTCCGTGGTCACCCGCCAGCAAATGGACGATTTCAAACTCGGCACGCTGTCCGAAGCCATGGGCCAGACCACCGGTATCGTGGTCCAGCACAATGACTCGGACCGGGTCAGCTATTCGTCCCGTGGTTATTCGATCACCAATTTCCAGATCGACGGGATGCTCAATACCTTCAGCTACATGAAGTCGGATTCGGACACCATCATCTACGACCGCATCGAAGTGGTTCGCGGCGCCACCGGGCTGACCACGGGCGCCGGTGATCCTTCGGCAACGATCAACATGGTGCGCAAACGACCGACCGCGCAGTGGCAAGCGCAGAGCGGGGTCAGCGCTGGCAGCTATGACGATTACTACAGTTACGTCGACGTTGGCGGGCCGCTGGCCTTCGATGGCCGTTTGCGCGGGCGCAGCGTGCTGGCGTATCGCGACAGCCATTCCTACCGCGACAAGTACCAACTGCAACGGGAAGTCGGCTACGGCATTCTTGAAGCCGACCTGACCGACGACACCCTGTTGGCCGTGGGTTACGACTATCAGGACAAACAGGTGCAAGGCACGTCCTGGGGCACGGTCCCATACTGGAACGCCGACGGCAGCAAAGCCAATCTGGGTCGCTCCACCAACATGGCGACGCCGTGGAGTTCCTGGCCGCTGAAGGACAGGACGGCATTCGCCACGCTGGAGCAGCAACTCGGCGCGGGCTGGCACTTCAAGGCGGCCTACACCCATCGCGAGAGTGACACCGACGGCAAGATTTACTACGCCGGTGGCGGTTTCCCCGAGGCGGATCGTAGCGGCATGGTCGCCAACGTCAGCCACATGATCGGCACGCAACAGATGGACGTGTATGACTTCAACGTGGCCGGGCCTTACTCACTGTTCGGGCGTGAGCACGAAATGATGATCGGGTATGGCGAATCGGAGCGCAGCGAAGAAAATCCTTACACGGTGGATGGCGCACGGCCGTCGGATTACGAAAATGTGCCTGACTGGAAATACATGGGCGGCATTCCCAAATTCCCCGACACCGTCACCCGCCTGCAAGGCGCCCATGAAAGCACCCGGCAAAAGGCCGGTTACCTGGCCACGCGCCTGACCCTGGCCGACGACCTGCACGCGGTACTCGGCAGTCGCTATGGCACGTGGGAAATCTCGAAAAAGTCCAACCGTTACGACAACAACTTGCAACTGACCGGCGTCGAAACCACCCGCCAGCAGCACAACGACATGTGGACGCCCTACGCCGGTCTGCTCTACGACATCACGCCCGAGTACACCGCCTACGTCAGCTACACCGACATCTTCAAGCCGCAAGACGCGCGCGACAGCAACCACAAATACCTCGAGCCAGTGGTGGGCAGCAACTATGAACTGGGGCTCAAGGGCAGCCTGCTCGAAGAACGCCTCAATCTCGCCACGGCATTGTTCTGGAGCAAGCAAGACAACGTTGCCGAACTCGACGACTCGGTGCCGCCGGACCCGGTCACCGGTGAGGAGTTTTTCAAATCCGGCGGCAAAGGCAACAAGGTCCAGGGCTTTGAAGCCGAGGTCTCCGGCGAGGTCATGGCAGGCTGGAACATGACGGCCGGTTACACCTACACCCATTCGGTCAACGGTGAAAAGCAACGCACCAACACCCCTCAACCGCTGAACATGGTGCGGCTGTCCACGGCGTATCGGCTGCCCGGCGAGTGGCAGGCACTGACCGTGGGTGGCGCGGTGAACTGGCAAAGCGACGTCTACCGCGCGGCCAGGCGCCCGGTCGGGCGTGGCGCCGATGGCGAAGTGATCACCGCCAGCGCGAACATCCGCCAGGAGGCGTACAGCGTGGTGAAGTTGATGTCGCGCTATGAATTCGACCGGCACCTCTCGGCGTCGCTGAACGTCGATAACCTGTTCGACACGATGTATTACGACAACGTCGGGTTCTACAACGGCGTGTTTTGGGGTGACCCGCGTACCGTCACGTTAAGCCTGGACTGGAAGCTCTAGCATGCTCATTCCCATTTGGCAGAATCGGCAGATAATGTCCCTGCGACATTGCTTCATGGACGAAAGGCCCTGAACCCGTAATGGGAGGCACCCATGAAATGTACGACCCTGATCGTTGCTGGCCTGATGATGTTCGGCTCAGTCTCTGCCTTTGCAGAATACGGCTCCGAACGCATGCAGTATTACTACGAGACGTTGCATCTCGCCCAGCAAAAGGCAAATGGCTTCGAGATCAAAAATATTGAACTGCGTGTTCCGAGCGATCAAACCGCACAAGTGACCGAAAACTACAAACCGAAGTAATCGAAGCCAGCCGGGCGTCCTGAGGGGCGCCCTTTTTTATGCCTGAGCAGTTAAAGCGCCTTGGTCCAGAACAGCATGCGGCCATGGGCCGGGTCGAACATGCCGGCAGCAAACCCGAACTTGCCATAAGACGCTTGTGCGACCGCATTGCCTTCGAGGACTTCCAGGGTGATCTTGCAGCAACCGCGCTGGCGGGCAATGTCTTCCACCTTTTGCAGCATCTTCTGGCTCAGCCCCAACCCGCGAAACTGCGGCACCACTGACACGTCGTGCACGTTGACCAGTGGCCGGCAGGCAAAGGTCGAGAAACCTTCGAAGCAATTGACCAGCCCGGCCGGCGCGCCGTCGACAAACGCCAACACACTGAACGCGTGGGGACGCTTGGCCAGCTCCCCCGGCAGTTGCTGCAGAATATCTTCGGGCAATGCATGCCCGCCGCCCATCCGGTCCTGGGCATAGGCATTGAGCACCACGCCAATCGCCTCGGCGTGCACCGGGTTGGTGTAGCTGGCCTGAAGCACCAGAATGTCTGCGGATTCCATTTCCATCGTTGCTATCCCGTCGAGTTGTCCCGGCGCGTACTCGCGCCGCAAAGTCGGAGGACATTAACGTGAGTCGCCATCGCCGACAACCTGATCCAGCCTTCAAACACCCCAGATCAGCGTCTCGGTCCAGCCCAGCTCGACAAAATCCGCCGCGCGCAAACCCGACTCGCCGGAACAGAAAAACTCGTCCAGTTGCGGCGGTGCCACCGAGGTGCCGCTGAGCATGCCATGGACCTGGCCGCGGTGATGAAGCTGGTGTTCGAACAGGTGGGACAGTAGACGTAAACGGCTGTCATGTTGTGGCGTGTCACGGGCGATGGTGACGATTCGCCCGAGGTCGGTATCACGCAATTGCTCGCAGTAGGCAATCAACCGATTGTCCACCAGCGATTGCTCGCGCTTGAGGTCAGCGCCGACGCTGAACGGCTCGTCATCCTTGAAAAAAACGTAGCAGTCGGGGTGCGGATCATCACCGCGCAACTCGCGCTCCAGCGCGTCCACGTAAAACCAGTCGCAGGTCAGGATGTGGTTGAGGGTGGCAATCAGACTGGGAAAGAAGCTGACGCGCGGGGCCGCCAACTCGGCCGGGGGCAACCGGCTCCAGGCTTTGGCGAGTCGGTAATTGGCCCAGGCGTTTTGATAAGCCATGGTCAGCAGATGGTGAGACAGGGGCTGATTCATGTTCGCGACTCCCGACAATCAGGCTTCAGCAAAGCGTTGCAGCTGCATTTCCTTCAAACGGCTTAACGTGCGGCGGAACGGGAATTCCAGATAACCCTCGGTGTACAAGGCCTCCATCGGCACCTGCGCTTCGAGGTACAGCGGCACTTTGCGGTCGTAGCACTCGTCCACCAGCGCGATGAACCGCCGCACGCCATCGTCGTGCACGGACAGTTGCGGCAGCTCGCGGTCTCCCGCAACGACGTGTTCGGCCGCGTCTTCGGTGCCTCGGGCGATGCGCCCTTCGCGTTTTTGTGCGCTGAGGTTCGGCACTTCACTCAACAGAATAGCGCTGTAGGTGTCGCACAGGGCCATGAAGTCCATGGCCGAGAAAGGTTGCTCGCACAGGTCGGCATACCGGCACCACAACACGCTGGCGCTGGCCTGCAGGACATTGACGTGACGGTAGCCGACGGTCACCGGGTCGCTGGACACGGACTGGCCCACGGTCAAGGCCTTGAACACCTCGCCCAGTGCATCGGGATGCGCGGCATCGCTCACCCAGTAGCGCTGCAACGCGGTGCCCGGGTGCAGGCGATGGTCTTCGCCGCCCTCCACCGCGATCACCTGCATGTGCCGCTTGATTGCCTCGATCGCGGGCACAAAGCGGTCGCGATTGAAACCATCGGCGTAGAGCTGGTCCGGCGGCAGGTTGGAGGTACACACCACCACCACGCCTTGCTCGAACATCACCTGAAACAAGCGCCCGAGAATGATTGCGTCTCCGATGTCATTGACGAACAACTCGTCAAAGCACAGCACGCGCACTTCCTCACTCAACTCCCGTGCCAGCGCTTTCAAGGGGTCGGCGGTGCCGGTCAGTTGAAACGAACGCTGGTGCACCCAGCCCATGAAGTGGTGGAAATGCTGACGCCGGGCCGGCACGCGCAAGGTTTGATAGAACTGATCCATCAACCAGGTCTTGCCCCGCCCGACCGGTCCCCACAGGTAAACACCGGTGACCGGGGTTCGCCCTTCATGCAAGGCTTCGTGGCATTTTTGCAGCGCCCACACGGCGTGTTCCTGGGCTTCGTCCTGGACGAAGCCCTTGGTTTCAATGGCGTGTTGCCAGGCGCTTAACGGAGAGTCGACATTCATGCGCGGGAGTATACGTCTGATCTGGAGCAACTGCCGCAGACTGCGTTCGCCTGTAGCAGCTGACGAGCACCGCGAGGCTGCGTTCGGCGACGAAGTGGTCGTGAAATCAGACACCGCAGTGTGACAGGAAAACCGCATTCGCAGGGTTTACGACGACTGCGTCGCCGAACGCAGCCTCGCGGTGCTCGACAGCTGCTACGTGCGACCCCCGCAAAAACTTGAGTAGGCCCGGTGGTCGCCTATTTTGCCACTTCCAGGAAAAGCGCATTGACGGCATAGATTATCGGCATCATATTAAATACATGTTGCCAGACATCTATACTTAATCCCGGTGTATTTTCTCAGGAGTCACCCCATGCATTACAAAGTGTTCGGCCGCAAAACCGGCTTGCGGGTTTCGGAACTGGCGCTGGGCGCCGGCAATTTCGGCACGGGTTGGGGGCATGGTGCCGAGCGTGACGAGGCCAAGCGTATTTTCGATGGCTACCTGGAGGCCGGCGGCAACTTCATCGACACCGCCAACGGTTATCAGGCGGGTCAGTCGGAAGTGATGCTCAGCGAGTTCATCGCCGCCGAGCGCGATCGCCTGGTCATCGCCACCAAGTACACCTTGGGGACGACGCCGTCCGCGAGCATTTCCCACACCGGTAACAACCGCAAAAACATGGTTCGCGCCGTGGAAGAAAGCCTGACCCGGCTCAAAACCGATCACCTGGACCTGTTCTGGGCGCACATGAGCGATGGCGTGACGCCCATGGAAGAAATCCTGCGCGGCTTCGATGATCTGGTGCGCGCCGGCAAGATTCATTACGCGGGGCTGTCGAACTTCCCCGCGTGGCGTATCGCCCGCGCCGATGTGTTGGCCGAGGTGCGTGGTTTTTCGCCGATTGCAGCGCTTCAGGTGGAATACAGCCTGGCTGAACGTACAGCCGAACGTGAACAACTGCCGATGGCCGAAGCCTTGGGCCTGGCGGCGACATTATGGTCGCCATTGGGTGGCGGCTTTCTCACCGGCAAGTACCGCTCCAACGATGGCGACAATCGCGCGTCCAAACTCGGCATGTTGATTCATGCGGAAAAAGGCGCCCGGGAAACCGCCATCCTTGATACGTTGCTCGCCGTTGCAGCCGAACTGGACGCGAGCGCGACGCACGTGGCCATTGCCTGGTTGCGGGCAAAAGCCCAGCGCTCGACCACCGCGCTGATTCCGATTCTGGGTTCGCGCACCCGTGAGCAATTGGACGCGACGCTGGGGGCACTGAACGTGCAACTGAGCGCGGATCAGTTGTCGCGACTCGATGGTGCCAGCGATGTGGCCAAAGGTGTGCCGCACGAAACGCTTGCCGGCTCTTTCTCACGGTTTAGCGGTGACCAAACCCTGGACCTGCCCATCATCCCGGTGGCCTGACACCTATCAGAAATGTGGGAGATTCTATGTTTGGGGGGAACCCCCAAACATAGAATTTGGGCTGTATTCACTT